>NZ_CANMQT010000069.1 GCF_947500065.1 uncultured Aquimarina sp. | reverse complement strand
TCAATTTAAATCAATATGTTAACTTATTATCTTAGTAGTAAGTGCTTAGTATAAAGTAATAAGTTGTAAAACTTAATACTGATTACTTGAGACTTAGGTACTAATAGATCTTGAAACAAGTTCAGGATTAACAGCTTAAGGTGGTTATAGCATCGGGGCTCACCTCTTACCATTCCGAACAGAGAAGTTAAGCCCGTTAG
>NZ_CANMQT010000068.1 GCF_947500065.1 uncultured Aquimarina sp. | reverse complement strand
CCTTGTGCTCCAGTGATTCCTTGTGCTCCAGTTACTCCTTGCGCACCAGTAACTCCTTGAATTCCCTGTGCTCCAGTGATACCTTGTATTCCCTGTGCTCCAGTGATTCCTTGTATTCCCTGTGTTCCAGTGATACCTTGTATTCCTTGCGCTCCAGTGATACCCTGTATTCCTTGTGCTCCGGTGATTCCTTGGATTCCTT
>NZ_CANMQT010000067.1 GCF_947500065.1 uncultured Aquimarina sp. | reverse complement strand
GGTGCGCAGGGAATACAAGGAATAACCGGAGCGCAAGGAATAACTGGAGCACAGGGAATTCAAGGAATTACTGGAGCACAAGGTGTAACCGGAGCTCAGGGAATACAAGGAATCACTGGAGCACAAGGTGTAACTGGAGCACAGGGAATTCAAGGAGTTACTGGTGCGCAAGGAGTAACTGGAGCACAAGGAATCACTGGAGCACAAGG
>NZ_CANMQT010000066.1 GCF_947500065.1 uncultured Aquimarina sp. | reverse complement strand
TCCGTAACATCGTCCGGATCATCAGAATCATCCTCAATCGGTGGACCTAGTGGATCTAATGGATTAATCGCACTCACTACAGCAGTGTTGGCAAAGGTGCCAGCTGTAATATCTGCTGGCGTGATCACATAACTCGCTGTATAAGTACTGTTGTCACTCGCCCCTACTACTAAATCAATCGTAGTGGCTGGTGTCACTGTTACCTGTGCATC
>NZ_CANMQT010000065.1 GCF_947500065.1 uncultured Aquimarina sp. | reverse complement strand
GCTGGGGTGATCACATAACTAGCTGTATAAGTGCTACTATCACTCGCGCCTACTACCAAGTCAATCGTAGTTGCTGGTGTCACTGTAGCCAAGGCATCGGTTACACTGATACCTGTTAAATCTATATTACCTGTATTAGTCACTGTAAATACATAGTTGATCGTATCTCCGGCATCGATGATACCGTTACCGTTTGTATCAACATAGGTATCTGTC
>NZ_CANMQT010000064.1 GCF_947500065.1 uncultured Aquimarina sp. | reverse complement strand
GGTGTAACTGGAGCTCAGGGAATACAAGGAATCACTGGAGCGCAAGGTGTAACTGGAGCACAGGGAATACAAGGAATTACTGGAGCACAAGGAGTAACTGGAGCGCAGGGAATACAAGGAATCACAGGTGCACAAGGTGTAACTGGAGCGCAGGGAATACAAGGAATCACTGGAGCGCAAGGTGTAACTGGAGCACAGGGAATACAAGGAATCACTGGAGC
>NZ_CANMQT010000063.1 GCF_947500065.1 uncultured Aquimarina sp. | reverse complement strand
TCGCTCAGGGTTCGAGAAATTCTTCATCCGAGGACTGTACTTCGGCAGGCTCAGCAGTCGTGGAGCCGAAGTCCGGTTCAACTAGAATAATCCTTCGGCTTCGCTCAGGGTTCGAGAAATTCTTCATCCGAGGACTGTACTTCGGCAGGCTCAGCATTCGTGGAGCCGAAGTCCGGTTCAACTAGAATCATCCTTCGGCTTCGCTCAGGGTTCGAGAAATTC
>NZ_CANMQT010000062.1 GCF_947500065.1 uncultured Aquimarina sp. | reverse complement strand
ACTGGAGCACAGGGAATTCAAGGAGTTACTGGTGCGCAAGGAGTAACTGGAGCACAAGGAATCACTGGAGCACAAGGTGTAACTGGAGCTCAGGGAATACAAGGAATCACTGGAGCACAAGGAGTAACTGGAGCTCAGGGAATACAAGGAATAACTGGAGCACAAGGAATCACAGGTGCACAAGGAGTAACCGGAGCACAGGGAATACAAGGAATTACTGGTGAACAA
>NZ_CANMQT010000061.1 GCF_947500065.1 uncultured Aquimarina sp. | reverse complement strand
GAAAAAAGAGTTGCACAGCAATTTTATCATTTAGAGGCTGACAGCAAAGAAAATTGGGATTATTACATTGAAGACTACAAACATAAAGACTTTAAAATGATGCCAATAGAAAATTTTAGATTAGTTTTTTATGGTAATGGAAAAATGGTTGCGTTGGAGCAAATAGGTCCTAAATATCAAGGAGAATCAGTTTTATGGTCTAGATATATAAAAGAAGGTAAGGATTTTTA
>NZ_CANMQT010000060.1 GCF_947500065.1 uncultured Aquimarina sp. | reverse complement strand
GGTGTAACTGGAGCACAGGGAATACAAGGAATCACTGGAGCGCAAGGAGTAACTGGAGCTCAGGGAATACAAGGAATTACTGGAGCGCAAGGTGTAACTGGAGCTCAGGGAATTCAAGGAATCACTGGTGCACAAGGAGTAACTGGAGCTCAGGGAATACAAGGAATTACTGGTGCACAAGGTGTAACTGGAGCTCAGGGAATTCAAGGAATCACTGGTGCGCAAGGGATAACTGG
>NZ_CANMQT010000059.1 GCF_947500065.1 uncultured Aquimarina sp. | reverse complement strand
GAGATACGATCAACTATGTATTTACAGTGAGTAATACAGGTAATATAGATTTAACCGGAATTAGTGTAACCGATGCATTGGTAACAGTTACACCAGCTACGACGATAGACTTAGTAGTAGGGGCGAGTGACAACAGTACGTATACAGCAAGTTATGTAATTACTGCAGCCGATATTACAGCTGGCACCTTTGCCAACACTGCTGTAGTGAGTGCGATCAATCCATTAGATCCACTAGGTCCACCGAT
>NZ_CANMQT010000058.1 GCF_947500065.1 uncultured Aquimarina sp. | reverse complement strand
ACTTGAAATGTTTGGCTTTGCAAAAGGAATTACTGAGAATACAACAACCTCAGAAAAACTCAACGAACGTCTTAAAACTGAGGAAGAATTAATTATTAAAAAACCGATTATTGAAACTGAAGAATTAAAACAAATGTTACTAACAGAATCTAAATTAGGAAACCTAAACCTCAACGAACTAACTGAAAAAAATATCAAACGTGAACTTGAACTAACGTTCCCTAAATTTAAAGTACAAAAGGAAATTGGACAACAAGACGGACC
>NZ_CANMQT010000057.1 GCF_947500065.1 uncultured Aquimarina sp. | reverse complement strand
GGAATTACTGGTGCACAAGGTGTAACTGGAGCACAGGGAATACAAGGAATCACTGGAGCGCAAGGAGTAACTGGAGCACAGGGAATACAAGGAATTACTGGAGCGCAAGGAGTAACTGGAGCGCAGGGAATTCAAGGAATCACTGGTGCACAAGGAGTAACTGGAGCTCAGGGAATACAAGGAATCACTGGTGCACAAGGTGTAACTGGAGCTCAGGGAATACAAGGAATCACTGGAGCGCAAGGTGTAACTGGAGCACAGGGAATACAAGG
>NZ_CANMQT010000056.1 GCF_947500065.1 uncultured Aquimarina sp. | reverse complement strand
TATTAGGATCAAATAATGTATTTACAGTACTTACTCCATTTTGATTAAATGAAAAACCAAGATCTAACTTTAAGCCACTTTCATTCTTATACTGTACTAGAGCAGCATCGTGAAACCTTCCTTGCATTGCCCAATCCAATCCGCCCAGGATTCTTTGATCATCATAAGAGAGTGCTTGTCTTCCTAATTTAGTAGACCAACCACTGCCAAACTTAAAATTGATCCAAGCCTGTGCTAATGAGAAACTATTATTGTTGTCTGCTGCAGCAATCTGAGGAGTATC
>NZ_CANMQT010000055.1 GCF_947500065.1 uncultured Aquimarina sp. | reverse complement strand
ACTGTAAATACATTATTTGATCCTAATAATGGAGGTAATGTAAGAGCTGTTTTTGATTATAAAGGAATGGCATATGCTTGGTTACATAAAGATTGGGCAAAGTTTTCAGGTAGTTTTTTATTTGTAAACAACTCTTATCAGAATTTGGATACCGATGGTCAAACTCCAATAGACGGAACAGTAAACAGACAGACTTTTGGAACACATTTAGTGGCAAAACCTGCTAAAGGACTGAAGGTAGCACTAAATTTATATGCGCAGACAGGAAAATTCACTGAAACTGTTGATTT
>NZ_CANMQT010000054.1 GCF_947500065.1 uncultured Aquimarina sp. | reverse complement strand
ACTTACCACTTGAGCTATATATAGTCACTTGTACATCTTGTTCAGAAAATTCATCCGGTAATGTCCATCTATTACCAAGACCATTACCTCCATTTTGTCGTATTACATTTGGAATGACAGCAGAAACACCGGACTCTTCACTAACAGTAATTTCTCGCTGAACAACACATTCCTGATACGTAATAATCACTCTGTAATTTCCTTCTGCTCTAACCACTATCTGGTTCGTAGTTTCTCCTTCTATTACTACAAAATCTCCTCCTGTTTCTACAAACCACTCATAGGTATATAAACTACTCAGAGG
>NZ_CANMQT010000053.1 GCF_947500065.1 uncultured Aquimarina sp. | reverse complement strand
TGAATTCCCTGTGCTCCAGTTATTCCTTGCGCTCCGGTTATTCCTTGTATTCCCTGCGCACCAGTTACTCCTTGTGCTCCAGTGATTCCTTGTACTCCTTGTGCTCCAGTGATTCCCTGTGCTCCAGTTACACCTTGCGCTCCGGTTATTCCTTGTATTCCCTGCGCACCAGTTACTCCTTGTGCTCCAGTAATTCCTTGTATTCCCTGAGCTCCAGTTACTCCTTGCGCTCCAGTGATTCCTTGTATTCCCTGAGCTCCAGTTACTCCTTGCGCTCCAGTGATTCCTTGTATTCCCTGTGCTCC
>NZ_CANMQT010000052.1 GCF_947500065.1 uncultured Aquimarina sp. | reverse complement strand
CCCTGAGCTCCAGTTACTCCTTGCGCTCCAGTGATTCCTTGTATTCCCTGTGCTCCAGTTACACCTTGTGCTCCAGTAATTCCTTGAATTCCCTGTGCTCCAGTTAAACCTTGCGCTCCAGTGATTCCTTGTATTCCTTGTGCTCCAGTGATACCCTGTATTCCCTGAGCTCCAGTTACCCCTTGCGCTCCAGTAACTCCTTGTATTCCCTGTGCTCCGGTGATACCTTGTATTCCTTGTGCTCCAGTGATTCCTTGGATTCCTTGTGCTCCGGTTACACCTTGTATTCCTTGTGCTCCAGTGATTCC
>NZ_CANMQT010000051.1 GCF_947500065.1 uncultured Aquimarina sp. | reverse complement strand
ATATCTGGACCACCTAATGGATCTGTAGCAGTAGCCACCGCAGTATTGCTAAAGGTACCCGCAGTAATATCTGCTGGTGTGATCACATAACTTGCTGTATAAGTGCTACTATCACTCGCGCCTACTACTAAATCAATCGTAGTTGCTGGAGTGACGGTTGCTAGTGCATCGGTTACACTGATACCTGTTAGATCTATATTACCTGTATTAGTCACTGTAAATACATAGTTGATCGTATCTCCGGCATCAATGATACCGTTACCGTTCGTATCTACATAGGTATCTGTCTTGGTGATATCTAATAGTCCTTGTCTAAGGTCCGTTACTGTTGGATCATCTGGACT
>NZ_CANMQT010000050.1 GCF_947500065.1 uncultured Aquimarina sp. | reverse complement strand
CCTTGTATTCCCTGTGCTCCAGTTACACCTTGCGCTCCAGTGATTCCTTGTATTCCCTGAGCTCCAGTTACACCTTGCGCTCCAGTGATTCCTTGAATTCCCTGTGCTCCGGTTACTCCTTGCGCTCCAGTGATTCCTTGAATTCCCTGTGCTCCAGTTACACCTTGTGCACCTGTGATTCCTTGAATTCCCTGAGCTCCAGTTACACCTTGTGCACCAGTGATTCCTTGTATTCCCTGAGCTCCAGTTACACCTTGTGCACCAGTGATTCCTTGAATTCCTTGTGCTCCAGTTATCCCTTGCGCACCAGTGATTCCTTGAATTCCCTGAGCTCCAGTTACACCTTGTGCACCAGTAAT
>NZ_CANMQT010000049.1 GCF_947500065.1 uncultured Aquimarina sp. | reverse complement strand
CCCTGAGCTCCAGTTACTCCTTGCGCTCCAGTGATTCCTTGTATTCCCTGTGCTCCAGTTACACCTTGTGCTCCAGTGATTCCTTGTATTCCCTGCGCTCCAGTAATTCCTTGTATTCCCTGAGCTCCAGTTACTCCTTGCGCACCAGTGATTCCTTGTATTCCCTGTGCTCCAGTTATTCCTTGTATTCCCTGTGCTCCAGTTACCCCTTGCGCTCCAGTGATTCCTTGAATTCCCTGAGCTCCAGTTACACCTTGTGTTCCAGTAATTCCTTGAATTCCCTGAGCTCCAGTTACACCTTGTGCTCCAGTGATTCCTTGTATTCCCTGTGCTCCAGTTACACCTTGCGCTCCAGTGATTCCTTGTATTCCCTG
>NZ_CANMQT010000048.1 GCF_947500065.1 uncultured Aquimarina sp. | reverse complement strand
TCAACATCAGTCGTGTTATCTGGATCATCAGAATCGTCTGTGATATCTGGACCACCTAATGGATCTGTCGCAGTAGCCACCGCAGTGTTGCTAAAGGTACCCGCAGTAATATCTGCTGGCGTGATCACATAACTAGCTGTATAAGTGCTACTATCACTCGCGCCTACTACTAAATCAATCGTAGTGGCTGGTGTCACTGTAGCCAAGGCATCGGTTACACTAATACCTGTTAAATCTATATTACCTGTATTACTCACCGTAAATACATAGTTGATCGTATCTCCGGCATCAATGATACCGTTACCGTTTGTATCTACATAGGTATCTGTCTTGGTGATATCTAATAGTCCTTGTCTAAGGTCCGTTACTGTTGGATCATCTGGACT
>NZ_CANMQT010000047.1 GCF_947500065.1 uncultured Aquimarina sp. | reverse complement strand
GCAGTAATTACATAACTTGCTGTATACGTACTGTTGTCACTCGCCCCTACTACTAAATCAATCGTAGTGGCTGGTGTAACTGTTACCAATGCATCGGTTACACTAATTCCTGTAAGGTCTATATTACCGGTATTGCTAACCGTAAATGCATAGTTGATCGTATCTCCAGCATCAATGATACCATTTGCGTTCGTATCTACATAGGTATCTGTCTTGGTGATATCCAATAGTCCTTGTCTAAGATCCGTTACCGTTGCATCATCTGGACTACCATCATTATCTGGATCAACATCAGTCGTGTTATCAGGATCATCAGAATCGTCCGTGATATCTGGACCGCCTAATGGATCTGTCGCAGTAGCCACCGCAGTATTGCTAAAGGTACCCGCAGTAATATCTGCTGGCGTGATCACATAACTTGCTGTATAAGT
>NZ_CANMQT010000046.1 GCF_947500065.1 uncultured Aquimarina sp. | reverse complement strand
GATTTAATAGATGATGTTACTACACGCTTTTTATTTCCGCCATATTAGATATTCGACTGTCATTCCTTCAATTTGCCATTTTTTCACGGAATAGTCATCTGCTGTTATTAAAGAGTCATTTAAAGTCTTTAAGTTTCCTTTTAATCGATATTCTATTTTAGAGTTTTTTTGACTTGCATAAATATTATAATGAAGATCAGCGCGGAAACTCAGATTTGGTCGGTTTATAATAAGAGAGTCAACAGTTAATCCAATCGATACATCATATTCATCTTTTATTTTTACATGTTTTGTTGATAGATCTTGAACGATATTCGAATCATAAGAGTCCATAGAAACAAAGAAAATTTGTTCATTTAGATATGTTACCTCATAAAGATTGAAGTTAGGTCCGTCTTGTTGTCCAATTTCCTTTTGTACTTTAAATTTAGGGAACGTTAGTTCAAGTTCACGTTTGATATTTTT
>NZ_CANMQT010000045.1 GCF_947500065.1 uncultured Aquimarina sp. | reverse complement strand
GTTAGGTGCAATTGTCCATTTTGATCGGACAATTTTTTCGGAGGGATACGCTGGAATTATGGAGTTTTATTCTGATAAACAGCACGGACAAATACTTTGCGAAAAGGAATTACCCAAGTATTTTGCGATGATATCGTGGAGAGTTTTACTATCCAAACGTTAGCACGTTATAAAATACTTGATCAAGGTCGCGAAATTTTTTTACAAAGTCAAATTAGAAACGGAATTGTAGAATGTTTATCAGAATGGAAAACGCACACCTTGAGTTCCCTTCACCGACGAACCATACATGGATATGTATATTCCATAGGTTTGGGTGGCTCCGAAAAAGTTGGGAGTTTTTTGACTGCCAAAATAGAACAACTGAGATTTTATTTTTTAATTTTATAATAAATTAATCAAAAAAGAAAAGCACATAACATTGTGTAAGATTGCATTGATCAAATAGTTTGTCTTCGCTAACGCTACGCAAACGATTTAACCAACGACGCTTAAGCTCATCTTACACTTAGTGTTA
>NZ_CANMQT010000044.1 GCF_947500065.1 uncultured Aquimarina sp. | reverse complement strand
ATACAAGGTATCACTGGAGCACAGGGAATACAAGGTATCACTGGAGCGCAAGGTATCCAAGGTGTAACTGGAGCACAGGGAATACAAGGTATCACCGGAGCACAGGGAATACAAGGAGTTACCGGAGCACAAGGAATTCAAGGTATCACTGGAGCACAAGGAATACAAGGTATCACTGGAGCACAAGGTATCCAAGGAGTTACTGGAGCGCAAGGAATACAAGGTATCACTGGAGCACAAGGAATACAAGGAATCACCGGAGCACAGGGAACACAAGGAATCACTGGAGCGCAAGGTGTAACTGGAGCTCAGGGAATACAAGGAATCACTGGAGCGCAAGGGGTAACTGGAGCACAGGGAATACAAGGAATCACTGGAGCGCAAGGAATAACTGGAGCACAAGGAGTAACCGGAGCACAGGGAACACAAGGAATCACTGGAGCGCAAGGGGTAACTGGAGCACAGGGAATACAAGGAATCACTGGAGCGCAGGGAATACAAGGAATCACTGGAGCGCAAGG
>NZ_CANMQT010000043.1 GCF_947500065.1 uncultured Aquimarina sp. | reverse complement strand
CTTGTGCTCCAGTGATTCCTTGGATTCCTTGTGCTCCGGTTACACCTTGTATTCCTTGTGCTCCAGTGATTCCTTGTGCTCCAGTTACACCTTGTATTCCTTGCGCACCAGTGATTCCTTGTATTCCCTGTGCTCCAGTGATTCCTTGAATTCCCTGAGCTCCGGTTACTCCTTGTGCTCCAGTGATTCCTTGTATTCCCTGAGCTCCAGTTACACCTTGTGCACCTTGTGCACCTGTGATTCCTTGTATTCCCTGTGTTCCAGTGATTCCTTGTATTCCTTGTGCTCCAGTGATTCCTTGTATTCCCTGAGTTCCAGTTACACCTTGAGCTCCAGTGATTCCTTGAATTCCCTGCGCTCCAGTTACACCTTGCGCTCCAGTAATTCCTTGAATTCCCTGTGCTCCAGTTACTCCTTGTGCACCAGTGATTCCTTGTATTCCCTGTGCTCCAGTTACTCCTTGCGCTCCAGTGATTCCTTGTATTCCCTGCGCTCCAGTGATTCCTTGTATTCCCTGTGCTCCAGTTACCCCTTG
>NZ_CANMQT010000042.1 GCF_947500065.1 uncultured Aquimarina sp. | reverse complement strand
AGGTTATGCACCTATTAATTATGGAATACTTAAAAGTGGAATACAACAAGTTACTATTAAAATACTACCTCCCGTTATAGATCGTAAAACAGAAATTAAACGTCCTAACTTGGGAAATTCTCAATTAGATATAGAAATCGTAGCTGATGACTTTATCGAAGGTGAGTCTACAGGAGAATATTCAATCTATGAATGGGAATCTCCTAAAGAAGTGAAGTTTATAAAATCCGAAGGGATTGAAATGCCCTATTTTACGGAACCCGAACTACCTATTTATGAGCATAAAGCTACTTTTGAAGCTGAAATCCCTTATTCCATAGATGGTTGGAGTAAATCCGTAAAATTATTTACAGATGATAAAGAAGAGCTAGAGGTTTTAACTAAAGAAGTAATCGCTCTGTATTCAGAATTACATAAATATATTCAAAATAATAAATTAAATAGTTTAGCAAATTTAGTTTTTAACAAAGAAAAAAGAGTTGCACAGCAATTTTATCATTTAGAGGCTGACAGCAAAGAAAATTGGGATTATTACATTGAAGACTA
>NZ_CANMQT010000041.1 GCF_947500065.1 uncultured Aquimarina sp. | reverse complement strand
TTCTGTTGGTTTAGGACTCCATTTTAAGAAGTTAGGTTTTACTACTAACATCGCCCATCCCCAGTTTTGTACTCCACTAGGAGTAGCAACTCCTTTAAGAATCTCCATACTATCACCAGCGAACATATGAGAGTATCCTATTTTTAAGGTAGCATATGGTAATATTTTTTGGGTAAATACAAGATCCAGTTCCGTGCCTAAGTATTTATCATCCGTTCCTGCAATGTCTTCTGCAGCAGAGAAATAATGAAGTTTAGCTAGTAAGCTATTGGATTTCCCTGTTTTAATAACCGCTTTAGCATATATATCTTGTAATCCAACATTGTTAGCATGATTACCCACATAGAAATAATCCATATATCCATTGAATTTATGGTTTGTTCCAAAAATCGGGAAAAAAGACTTGATCTCTCCATCGCTTCCTCCATTATCATCTCCACTAAGTAATTCTGCTCCAATACCGAATAATGTTTTTCCGGGCTTATAGGTAACTTCTAGACCAGCATTATAAGCTGATAAATCAACAGTTTCAGTGAATTTTCCTGTCTGCGCATATAAATTTAGTGCTACCTTCAGTCCTTTAGCAGGTTTTGC
>NZ_CANMQT010000040.1 GCF_947500065.1 uncultured Aquimarina sp. | reverse complement strand
CTTTGGCGACAAACCAAAATAGGCAATATCTTTTCGATTAAGCTTAAACTCCGCATTATCGCATAGGTGTTGTTCTAAGCCGTTTTTTTATTTTTCCATCCTCTTTTTTCAAAACTTCTCACATTATGGCTATCTTTTATTGAGCTCAGATATTCCGCAAGAGTTTTCAATTCAGAGTCATTTTGGTCTCCTTCAAATGCACTCACATAAACTGCATTTCCGTAATTGTCTTTTGTTTTTTCAGGAGAATCATCAATCATTAATATCCGTTCAATTGAGAAGCCTTTCTTTTTTACTTTTTTAAGTCTTTTTTCGTGAACATATTCATCAAGTTCATAATCTCTTTTTGTTGTACAACGGGTTCTACCCCAAACAAATTCGAATTCAATATTTTCAGGTTTAATTTTTTCAACTATTTCCTCAACGTATTTATCGTCAGCAGAAGACCAAACGGCTAATTTAAAATCAGCACTCATAGATTCCAGAAACCATTTAAGATTTGGTCTTCTATAAATGAAATAATCCGCATACTGAAAGTCAAAGTCAATTTCGAGTTTTCGCTCAGTTGCGTGAATTAGAGTTTCATCTAAATCCAATACTAATAATATTTTATTTTCAATTTCCAAATTTCGGTAATGGCTTAGAACG
>NZ_CANMQT010000039.1 GCF_947500065.1 uncultured Aquimarina sp. | reverse complement strand
TTTGGCGTCCAACATTCCATAATCGGATGCCATTGCCAAAAATTTTCTTGCATTTATTGTATCATTCAATTGATAATATACTTCACCAATCCAGCTAAGCGCGTCAGGTAATTCATAATTATATTTAATAGATTGTTCTAAATCTTTTATAGCAAGTTCATAATTTTTTAAATATGCATGGGAGATTCCACGTTCATATTCAATTTCGTATTTCCGAACATAATAGTCGGATTCCTTTTCCTTGTAATTTGTGAAATTGATCACTAAATAAGTACTATCAGATTTAATTGCTCCTTTTGTTTTAAGTGCTTTATTATAAAATTCTACGGATTTTTTATAATCTTTAAGGCGCTTATAATTATTCCCAATGTTCATTAGTGCAATTGTGTTATCAGAGTCGTATTTTAAAATTTGTTTATAATCATCAATTGCTCCATCATAATTTTTTAAAATCGACTTATCCGCTCCACGATTCAACAATGCTGGTTTAAAATCTGGCTTTTTCTCAATCGCTTTGTCCAAATAAGGTATGGCTTCAGCATATTTTCCTTTTTCCTCTAATTCAAATGCCAAATCATAATACTGTTCAGCTGTTTTTAAGTCACAAGAACAAAACAAAAGAAAAATGGCAAATATTTGAATTAGGTTTCTTTTCATTACTTACAACG
>NZ_CANMQT010000038.1 GCF_947500065.1 uncultured Aquimarina sp. | reverse complement strand
TCGATTTCTATGACGAAACCAAACGATTTTCAAATTTTTTATTTGATTTAATAATGGCAAAAATAAGATGAATAATTTTGTTTCTTACAGCATTTAAAACACTCATTTTATTTTTGCCTTCTTCTACTTTTCTTTTGTAATAAATTTGCAGATCATTTTTTAATCGAATAGCACTCATGGCGGCTAAATGTAATATAGATTTCATTTGTTTATCTGCATATATCGATACCTTAGGTTTTTTAAAAATAGAACTTCCAGATTGATGTTTAAAAGGAACAACACCGCTATAGCAAGCCATCTTTCTTGGGCAACTTATTTTAGTAAAACCTTCAGTTTTAGCTAGCATATACCAAGAGGTAATTTTACCTACACCTGGTATACTCTGGATAAGTTTGTAGTATTTGTTTAGTTGTGTATCTATTTGAATTATTTTTTCAATCAATACTTCAATTTTAGCGATTTGATTATCCAATTGTTTTATTTGCTGTTTGTTCCAAGATTTAAGTTCTTTATGAAAATTCAAGTCTTTCATTTTTTTATAATCGTGACTTTGTTTTAAGAGTCTTTTCTTAGATTTTATTCTGGCATTGCGTTCGGTTAAAAGTATTTTAAGCTCTTTTATAGTATTGGTTACAGGCTTCCAAATAGGAAGTTCATCTGCATATTTCTCTACAAAAAGAGCTATTCTATATGAATCTGTTTTATCATCTTTGCCTCGTGCTAATCCCTGACTTTTTGAGAAATGTATTGGATTTAAAACATATACTTTGAAATGAAAATCAGCGATAGCGTCATATAATGACCAATTGTACCTGCCAGTATTTTCCATAGCTACAATTACCTGCTGATCTGAGTATGAATTAAAGAACTTTTCTATAGCTTTCTTATCATTATTAATCTGATAATAAGCTAAGTCTTTA
>NZ_CANMQT010000037.1 GCF_947500065.1 uncultured Aquimarina sp. | reverse complement strand
ACCAATGTTTTTCTTTTTGATACGAACAATGTTTTTATTAATGAGGAAGGCGCAGCACCACTATCATTTTGTCCAGAGCCGGGTAATTTTCTTACCTGTAGTATCAGTGATCCTGCATATACATATGAATGGTTTTTAGATGGTGTGGCTATTGCGGATTCTAATGCATCCTCTTACGAATTACCACAGAGTAATTTTGGGGGAGATTATACAGTAATGGTTACTGCAAGAGATGGTTGTTCTATAATGACTAACCCTGTAGAGGTGATCAATTTGGGGTCAGATATTTTGACCCAACCACCACCGCAACTTATTCTTTTACTTACTGAAACGATTACGTTGGCTATTACTACCAATGCACCAGCAGGAAGCACGATACAATGGTTTGAGAATAATGTGGCTATTCCAGGAGCTACGGGCCTATCAATAGATATCACTACCACTGGAGTATATAGAGCAGAAGTTATTACCAATGATGTTTGTGTGAGTACTTTAGTTGCTGAGACAGAAGTTTTTGAAGCTGTAAGTTTCTTACCTACGGTATCTCAAGTAATAGATTGTGATGATAATCTTGCGACATTAGCATTAGAGGATTTGTTTGGAATTACCGCTGGAGGTTTAGAAATTCCGTTAACAACAGAACAATATAGTTTTTTTGATTTTGAATGGTTTCGAGATGGGACGAGTTTAGGAGAAACGGATATAACATATACAGTTAATGGAGCCAATGAGAATGATTCTTATACGCTAGAAGCTACATTTAGACCAGGAGGATTTGCAACAGCTGTTTCGGCTCCTGTTATGATTGAGTTTTTGACTGATGCTGTTGAGATTGTGTCGGACCCACCATTTTTACCGTTTGGAGGAGAAGTAACACTAAGTGTTCCTCTGAGTAGTTTATATACCTATGAGTGGTTTGTAGAAACAGGAGGAGATTTTGTAGTAATAGAAGGAGAAACTAC
>NZ_CANMQT010000036.1 GCF_947500065.1 uncultured Aquimarina sp. | reverse complement strand
CTTAAGTTTACAATGCTTAACTTTTAGTATAAATAATCAGAAAGAACAAAAGAGAGAATTAAGGTTATGATACACGGTGAAGCTTAGACTTCGACAACATAGATAATCCTCTCTTTTTTACTACTCTTATTTCGTTCAGTTCTGTGAGGCTTAGACCTCGATTTCAAGTTGTTGAAACAGTGGTAGCTCGTTCTTTCCAAATTTCATTTTTTATGTATAAATATAAAGAAATTTATGGTATTGATATTAGTAAAGATGTCTTCGATGTTTACGGTAATACCCAAGGCCATATTGAATTTAAGAATGACGAGAAAGGTTTTAAATCATTAGTAAAACACCTAGCTAACGACGCTTTAGTTGTTATGGAAGCCACAGGTTATTATCACTATCGATTAGCACAGTATTTGCATAAAAAAGGCGTAGCAGTATCTGTAGTAAATCCTTTGTCAGTAAAGCGTTTTATACAGATGAAGCTAGCCAAGGTAAAGACCGATAAGAGTGATGCAAAATTAATATGTGAGTATGGACAGATGAATGATGTTCCATTGTATAATGCTTTAACAGAAGTTCAGAGTGAGTGTTTACAATTGTTTAGATTATTAGACAATTATTTAAAACACAGAACAGCGACAAAGAATAAGCTAAAAGGCGAGGAGGTATTGGGTGTTCCATCAAAGTTTGTTTATAGCTCTTTAAAGCGAAATTTAAAGCATTTAAACAAAGAATTGGATGTCTTAGAATCTCGATTGTTAGCGTTAGTAAAACAAGACCAGCAACATCAACTTACATTATTAAAGAGTATCCCGGGCTTGGGTGTAAAGACGGCATTGTTTTTAATAGTAGTAACCGATGGATTTAAGAAGTTTGAAACGGCATCACAGCTATGTAGTTATGTTGGTATTACTCCAACCATACGAGAATCAGGAAGTAGTGTTAGAGGGCGAAGTAGGATAAGTAAGATTGGTAACAAAAAGTTAAGAAATTTACTATTTCTATGTGCTTTTTCGGCCTGTAAACACAATAAGGCTTGTAGAGAGATTTATGAACGATTAGTGAACAAAGGAAAGAGTAAAAAATTAGCATTAATAGCAGTAGCAAATAAATTATTAAAACAGGCATTTGCTATAACAAAATCAGGAAGACCATACGATGAAAACTTCATTTCTAAATTAGGCTAAAAAGACTTGTTTTTTAACTCAGTTCTTTGTTA
>NZ_CANMQT010000035.1 GCF_947500065.1 uncultured Aquimarina sp. | reverse complement strand
AAACATAAACTTTGGCTAAGTGCTGGATCGAAGAACAGTGATTTTTTGCTTCCGCACTACGCATAGCTAAACGTTAGGTTTCATACCCAAAAAACTATCAAACTTAATTTTTTCGTATTTTTGAAATAAAGGAAAGGAAATGGATATTAAAGCTTCTAAAATTGAGTTGGTTAAAATGATTTTGAATATCGATAGTAGTGAATTCATTAAAAAAGTGACTGACTATATTAATAATGAAAAAGCAGATTTTTGGAATGATTTAAGTGCATCAGAAAAAAAAGAAATTAAAAGAGGGATTGAAGAACTCGAAAAAGGTCAACGAATTTCCTATGATGATGTTTTGAAAAAGATTTCTTAATGAAAGTTTACTTATCCGAACTTGCCGAATCTAAACTTTTAAAACTCACTGAATATCTTATAGAAAAATGGAATCTAAAAGTTAAAAACGAGTTTGTTGCTAAATTAACTGAAAAAATTAATCAAATAACTTTACAACCCGATAGTTGTCCAAGATCTAAGGAGTTAAACGGACTTTATAAATGTGTTGTTACAAAACAAACGACTTTTTATTACAGAGTTAATTTTGAAAAAAAAGAAATCGAAATAATTACTCTCTTTGATACAAGGCAGGACCCAAGCAAACTTAAAAAGCAATTAAAATAGTACGAAAACCTAACATTTTGTATAATGCATATGCTCCCTTCGGGAAGCAAACGCACCATACAATAACCGTTAGGGCACATACTTGTTATCTGAAAAGCAAAACGCAATCTGAACCTGTCTGCGGACGAACCTCGATCGTATGAACTGAGAGTTTTTGCAGTGGTTTGTATCGGATCCAAAGTAAAAAAGCAATAAAAAAATCACTCAAAAGGAATATTTCGAAGTAGTAGAGTGCTGAAAAATCGCTTTTTTTTGGCTTATCACGATAATTTTGACGGAAAAAGGGTTTGTGTTTTTTTAGTTTGTTAAGTGATATATCCAAAAGCAGCAAAGTGATCGCTGGAGATTATGAAAAATAATACGGAGCAATTCGCAATCTGATATCACTTTATTGCGGCTTGTTTACCAAGTTCAGGCTTGTAAAAGTGGTACGTGCCATAACACTATATATATGTCATAGCAGCTAGATGAAGAATCTAAAAGTCTGTGTATTTTTGCAATGGCGCAATGCTTGCAGAATGAAAAAGTTAGCAACCAATGCGCAGAAAAATTAAAAAGCAAGGTAACATTTTGCCCTGCTACGACACATATATTAAACGTTGTAAGTAATGAAAAGAAACCTAATTCAAATATTTGCCATTTTTCTTTTGTTTTGTTCTTGTGACTTAAAAACA
>NZ_CANMQT010000034.1 GCF_947500065.1 uncultured Aquimarina sp. | reverse complement strand
TCTGGACAAAATGATAGTGGTGCTGCGCCTTCCTCATTAATAAAAACATTGTTCGTATCAAAAAGAAAAACATTGGTGTTCGCCGAATCAAAATTGAAAAATGAATTACAAAAACCAAAATCAATTTTTACATTATAAAATCCTGGTTGTGTTACATTTTCTAATATATTAGAAGACTCTCCGGAAATAACCGTTCCATCACGACTCCAAATATAGGCAGGAAAACCTTCTGGTAACGCTGTTAACGTTACGGGTTCACCTTGACAAAGTGCTACATTATTTGCTTCAATATTAGGACCTGTTAAGGTAACTCCTTCACTAAAATCAAAATAATAAATCGCAGCTTGAGTAGTAGAAAGACCTATAAACTCTGAACCATCCGGAAGTTCTGCTCGTATTCTTAAACTATAGTTATCACTTCTAAGATCTGTTGGTATAGGGAAATCTATAAACTCAATATCCGCACTAGCACCAATAGCCGTATTGGAAATAAAACTATCCAATATCTCCGTTGTTTCATCAGAAAACACTCCTGTATCATCTGATATTTCTAGAAAAAATTCTGTTCCTGCACCTAAAAAGCCCGATGGACCGTTATACTCCGCTATAGCTGATCGATTGGGGACATTCTGATTTACACAAGCGTTCTTATCTGTGGCATTGCTATCATTAATATAAAACTCAGGTCCTGCGATTTGTTGCGCAATAGCCTCAGGGAAAGAAAGGAGGATAAGCACAAAGGCAAGTAACGATAGGTTAAGTTTTCTTTTCATAGCAATCACACTTGTTATTGTTATGTGAATAGATGCACAATTAATCAAGCGATTTGGGGCGCTTGTTAATAATGTTGTTAATATAAATATTGTAAAGTCATAAAATTATGAATTAAATGTTTATATCAAACCAATTTTTCGTTTTTTTTTGTAATAATATTCTTACCTAATTTTGAAGACAATAATTACATATGTGAATATGCCTGGCAAAAGGGTTATAAGTTACTTATAATAAACTATAAATCAAATAGTTATATACAAACAAAAAAGAACTAAAATCTAGGAAAAACGTTCAAATTTTAATTTAAAAGCATCCAAAAATTAAAACTTTTGGAATAAAAAACAAAAAATTTAACTAAAAACGAGCTGTTTATATGAATCAAAAAACACCTAAAAACGGCAGCTTTTACCGATTAAGTGTACTTTTTTTGCTCAAATTTTAATTTTTTACTTGTACCTTAAAGTAATTTTATCAACTGAAAATTATTGTTTTAGCATAGATTATTTAAAGATCAGAATTAACCAAATTTTTACCTACCAAATAAAAGGTTTTTAAAACACATTTATCTCATTACGGTAATTGTTCCTTTTCTGACTACTGCGCTATTTCTGGTAATTATATAATAGTATATAAGCTCAC
>NZ_CANMQT010000033.1 GCF_947500065.1 uncultured Aquimarina sp. | reverse complement strand
GACAGATACCTATGTTGATACAAACGGTAACGGTATCATCGATGCCGGAGATACGATCAACTATGTATTTACAGTGAGTAATACAGGTAATATAGATTTAACCGGAATTAGTGTAACGGATGCACAGGTAACAGTTACACCAGCCACTACGATTGATTTAGTAGTAGGCGCGAGTGACAACAGTACTTATACAGCTAGTTATGTGATCACCCCAGCAGATATTACAGCCGGCACCTTTGCCAACACTGCTGTAGTGAGTGCGATCAATCCATTAGATCCACTAGGTCCACCGATTGAAGATGATTCTGATGATCCAGATAATACAACGGATGTAGATCCAGACAACGATGGCAGTCCAGATGACCCAACAGTAACGGACCTTAGACAAGGACTATTAGATATCACCAAGACAGATACCTATGTAGATACGAACGGTAATGGTATCATTGATGCCGGAGATACGATCAACTATGTATTTACAGTGAGTAATACAGGTAATATAGATCTAACAGGTATCAGTGTAACCGATGCCTTGGCTACAGTAACACCAGCGACTACGATTGACTTGGTAGTAGGCGCGAGTGATAGTAGCACTTATACAGCTAGTTATGTGATTAGCCCAGCAGATATTACTGCAGGTACCTTTGCAAACACTGCTGTTGCTACTGCGACAGATCCATTAGGTGGTCCAGATATCACAGACGATTCTGATGATCCAGATAACACGACTGATGTTGATCCAGACAATGATGGTAGTCCAGATGATCCAACAGTAACGGATCTTAGACAAGGACTATTGGATATCACTAAGACAGATACCTATGTAGATACGAACGGTAACAGTATCATTGATGCTGGAGATACGATCAACTATGTATTTACAGTGAGTAATACAGGTAATATAGATCTAACAGGAATCAGTGTTACGGATGCATTAGCTACAGTAACACCAGCCACTACGATTGATTTAGTAGTAGGGGCGAGTGACAACAGTACGTATACAGCAAGTTATGTAATTACTGCAGCCGATATTACAGCAGGTAGTTTTGCTAACACAGCTGTGGTGAGTGCGATTAATCCATTAGATCCACTAGGTCCACCGATAGAGGATGATTCTGATGATCCGGATGATGCGACAGATGTAGATCCAGACAATGATGGTAGTCCAGATGATCCAACAGTAACGGACTTAAGACAAGGACTATTAGATATCACTAAGACCGATACCTATGTAGATACGAACGCAAACGGTATTATTGATGCTGGTGATACGATCAACTATGTATTTACGGTTAGTAATACAGGTAATATAGATCTAACAGGTATCAGTGTAACCGATGCCTTGGCTACAGTGACACCAGCTACGACGATAGACTTGGTAGTAGGCGCGAGTGACAACAGTACTTATACAGCAAGTTATGTGATCACGCCAGCAGATATTACTGCGGGTACCTTTAGCAATACTGCGGTGGCTACTGCTACAGATCCATTAGGTGGTCCAGATATCACAGACGATTCTGATGATCCAGATAACACGACTGATGTTGATCCAGATAATGATGGTAGTCCAGATGATCCAACGGTAACGGATCTTAGACAAGGACTATTGGATATCACCAAGACAGATACCTA
>NZ_CANMQT010000032.1 GCF_947500065.1 uncultured Aquimarina sp. | reverse complement strand
AATAACCAGTTCCTATTAAAATAATTCCAATTAGTACTATTAAAACTTCTCTTTTCATTGATTTTCTTGAGTGTGTTCGAACCGGTCTCGTGTATGAGGAGTAGAGGATTTCTACTCACAAACCTTTCGGTTTTGCACTGACCTTTGTTTTGTATTCATACTTTCGTTTTATCACTTTAACCGTTATTACTTATACACACATCTTTGTTGTTTCGCAATATTTATCCCGTTTGAATTGGAATTCCGTTGTTTTTCTTGAAAATTAACATTGCAATTCCGATTGTCAGTAAAATATGACTCCAAACAATAATCATTCTGCTATCCAAAGCAAATGCGCCTATGCCAATTCCAATAACTCCAAGAATTACTAATATTGACCATAACGTATGTTTTTTTATAAATTTAACACAGTGAGCTATCAGTCCAAAATAAAATAACGCAGGTCCGATAGTCATAAACGGAATTCGGATAGATGGTCTTTCCATTATTTGACGTGTCAATTTCTCCATTCCTTCGAAATCAGTTCCATAGCTCCACCATAAAAAATCAATTGTTGCTTGTCCGATTAGAGCAACTACACCTAAAGAAGTTAAAACTGTTGCTAAATTGCTGAAAATATTATCTGAGAAAATATAGTTCAAGGTCAAACAGAGTAATGCTCCAATTAATAATAACCAATGAGCATAATCAATCGGTTCTTGTTTTTGTATAAATTCATTTCCACCTAAGAGCATTATTTGGTTGATAATCAAAAATACGAGTCCGAGTATTGCAAAAATCTTTAATTTCATTTTTTTGGTTTAAACACCTATTTGGCTGGTTAATATTTTCAAAATTCCAACCTTTTTAAAGTTCTGTAAATATTTTAATTCTGAATTGTTAAATATTAGTGACAGGCTGTTTTTTAATGTTGCACAACGACCCGGCTATGGTTAGTACTGGAATTAAAATTATTGAATTTCCGATTAAGCACTTAGCCAAAATTTTTTATTTTGTTTTATCTTTTTTGTTATTAAAGCCAAATCAAAAGATTTGGCGGACTTAGTTTAAAGCTATAAACTATGGGTTTAGCACTAAGCCCGTATTAACTATAGCCATTGTTGTGAGCTGGCTTTATTTTCATTTCCATTATTGGCAAAAATCTATTTTTAATTGAAGTTTCTAATTTCCCAATTACCTTAAATCCAATCTTTTCATAGAATTTTTCAACATTAGGATCAGCATCTAAAATAATTCTTTCGAATTTTGCATTTTGAATCCGTTGCAGAAAATCATTCATTAGCATTTTGCCGAATCCTTTTCTAATAAATTCAGGTTCAATAAATAAATTCTCCAATTTTACGTCTAAATCATTTATTCTAAAATATGAGTAATACCCAATTAAATCATTTCTATTAATCAACTTGTAGACTTCCTTTTCAAGGATATAAATTTCTGAAACAGTTAAGTCGTCTCGCCATTCCTCAATTTGTTCTTTGCTATAATTCCAATGAGATTTTGACCGAATAGTTAATTCCGTTAAATCATTTGAGTCATTCTTTATAGCTTTCTCTATTTTCATTTTTTTTGCTTGCTCACAACGCCAAATATATGAATAGGAGCAAGGTAAGTATGCCTGAACCAATCGATCTATCCCTGCCTACCCTTGGATGGCAGGCAGGTGCGTATATTTATTTCTTGTTTAATTTATGAAAATTTAGCGCCACCGCAAAAAGGAAATAACCTTTCGATTCAGCACTAAACTTTACTCTGATTTAATAGATGATGTTACTACACGCTTTTTATTTCCGCCATATTAGATATTCGACTGTCATTCCTTCAATTTGCC
>NZ_CANMQT010000031.1 GCF_947500065.1 uncultured Aquimarina sp. | reverse complement strand
CCTTGCGCTCCAGTGATTCCTTGTATTCCCTGCGCTCCAGTGATTCCTTGTATTCCCTGTGCTCCAGTTACCCCTTGTGCACCTGTGATTCCTTGTGTTCCCTGTGCTCCGGTTACTCCTTGTGCTCCAGTGATTCCTTGGATTCCTTGTGCTCCGGTTACACCTTGTATTCCCTGTGCTCCAGTAACTCCTTGAATTCCCTGTGCTCCAGTTACACCTTGTGCTCCAGTTACTCCTTGCGCTCCAGTGATTCCTTGTATTCCCTGTGCTCCAGTTACTCCTTGCGCTCCAGTGATTCCTTGTATTCCCTGAGCTCCAGTTACACCTTGGGCTCCAGTGATTCCTTGTATTCCTTGCGCTCCAGTTACACCTTGTGCACCAGTAATTCCTTGAATTCCCTGCGCTCCAGTAATTCCTTGCGCTCCAGTAATTCCTTGAATTCCCTGTGCTCCAGTTATCCCTTGCGCACCAGTGATTCCTTGAATTCCCTGAGCTCCAGTTACACCTTGTGCACCAGTAATTCCTTGAATTCCCTGAGCTCCAGTTACACCTTGTGCACCAGTAATTCCTTGTATTCCCTGTGCTCCAGTGATTCCTTGTGCACCAGTAATTCCTTGTATTCCCTGAGCTCCAGTTACCCCTTGCGCTCCAGTAATTCCTTGTATTCCCTGTGCTCCGGTTACTCCTTGTTCACCAGTAATTCCTTGTATTCCCTGTGCTCCGGTTACTCCTTGTGCACCTGTGATTCCTTGTGCTCCAGTTACACCTTGTGCTCCAGTGATTCCTTGTATTCCCTGAGCTCCAGTTACACCTTGTGCTCCAGTGATTCCTTGTATTCCCTGCGCTCCAGTTACTCCTTGTGCTCCGGTGATACCTTGTATTCCTTGTGCTCCAGTTACACCTTGGATACCTTGCGCTCCAGTGATTCCTTGGATTCCTTGTGCTCCGGTTACACCTTGTATTCCCTGTGCTCCAGTAACTCCTTGAATTCCCTGTGCTCCAGTTACACCTTGTGCTCCAGTTACTCCTTGCGCTCCAGTGATTCCTTGTATTCCCTGAGCTCCAGTTACACCTTGCGCTCCAGTGATTCCTTGTATTCCCTGAGCTCCAGTTACACCTTGGACTCCAGTGATTCCTTGTATTCCTTGCGCTCCAGTAACTCCTTGGATACCTTGTGCACCAGTAATTCCTTGAATTCCCTGCGCTCCAGTTACACCTTGCGCTCCAGTAATTCCTTGAATTCCCTGTGCTCCAGTTATCCCTTGCGCACCAGTGATTCCTTGTATTCCCTGAGCTCCAGTTACACCTTGTGCACCAGTAATTCCTTGAATTCCCTGAGCTCCAGTTACACCTTGTGCACCAGTAATTCCTTGTATTCCCTGTGCTCCAGTGATTCCTTGTGCACCAGTAATTCCTTGTATTCCCTGAGCTCCAGTTACCCCTTGCGCTCCAGTAATTCCTTGTATTCCCTGTGCTCCGGTTACTCCTTGTGCACCTGTGATTCCTTGTGCTCCGGTGATTCCTTGTATTCCCTGAGCTCCAGTTACACCTTGTGCTCCAGTGATTCCTTGTATTCCCTGCGCTCCAGTTACTCCTTGTGCTCCAGTAACTCCTTGAATTCCCTGTGCTCCGGTGATACCTTGTATTCCTTGTGCTCCAGTTACACCTTGGATACCTTGCGCTCCAGTGATACCTTGTATTCCCTGTGCTCCAGTGATTCCTTGTATTCCCTGTGCTCCAGTGATACCTTGTATTCCCTGTGCTCCAGTGATACCTTGTATTCCTTGCGCTCCAGTGATACCCTGTATTCCTTGTGCTCCGGTGATTCCTTGGATTCCTTGTGCTCCGGTTACACCTTGTATTCCTTGTGCTCCAGTGATTCCTTGTGCTCCAGTAACTCCTTGAATTCCTTGCGCTCCAGTAACTCCTTGTATTCCCTGTGCTCCGGTGATACCTTGTATTCCTTGTGCTCCAGTTACACCTTGGATACCTTGCGCTCCAGTGATACCTTGTATTCCCTGTGCTCCAGTGATACCTTGTATTCCCTGTGCTCCAGTGATACCTTGTATTCCCTGTGCTCCAGTGATACCTTGTATTCCTTGCGCTCCAGTGATACCCTGTATTCCTTGTGCTCCGGTGATTCCTTGGATTCCTTGTGCTCCAGTGATTCCTTGTATTCCCTGTGCTCCAGTTACACCTTGCGCTCCAGTGATTCCTTGTATTCCCTGCGCTCCTGTTACACCTTGTGCTCCAGTGATTCCTTGAATTCCCTGCGCTCCAGTTACCCCTTGCGCTCCAGTAATTCCTTGAATTCCCTGTGCTCCAGTTATTCCTTGCGCTCCGGTTATTCCTTGTATTCCCTGCGCACC
>NZ_CANMQT010000030.1 GCF_947500065.1 uncultured Aquimarina sp. | reverse complement strand
TCAAATAGTTTGTCTTCGCTAACGCTACGCAAACGATTTAACCAACGACGCTTAAGCTCATCTTACACTTAGTGTTACCTGCAAGCTCGATCAAACTAAAAGTAAATACAAAAAACATTAATGAGTAACGATTTTATATTACAAATAATAACAGCCATTTTGTGTTTTGTATCTATATTATTTGCAATATTTCTATTATTTGTAGAATCAAAAAATAAGTTAGGGAATAGAATTCTTGCTTTATTTTTAATTGTCAGAGCCATTGATGCAAGTGTTATTATCTATATCAATTATATAGCAGTGCATCCTGCTTTGGATGTTTTTAGGCATGATGCTGGTGGATTTCTACAATTACCGCTATTGTTTCTCTTTGTACTATCTATTATCTATAGAGATTTTAGGTTAAAGCGAAAGTACCTGTTACTATTAATTCCTTTTTTGTTGAGCACATTAGTAGCTATTCCTCGATACTACCTTGAGTATTTAGGGTTTAGGAACTCGCTCTTTGATGGTTTGCCGTTAAGCTTTGAAATTTCGTTTACATATAGCCTGAATTTTATTCAAAATCTAAGTTTAATTGTACTAACATTTGTTATTTTAAAACGGTATAAAAGAATCATGATGGAGAATTTTTCCAAGACCGACAATGATAACCATCGTTGGTTGCTTCAAATGAATGTGATAAGCAGTTTTCTGTTTTTTGCGGCATTGATTAAGAACGTTCATAAGTACCAAGAAAACCCTCAATTTATTATGCAACTTAGGATTCTAGTAATGACTATCTCTTTACTATTTATTTGTTGGTTGGTATTTAAGGCGTTGATGGCACCCAAATTATTTAGAGGTATTGATTCTAGTTTACAATTGGTAAACGTAAACGATGGACCAAAACTTTTTGAAGAAACAAATGAAAGTAAGCTGACCCTGCAAAAAATTGAAAAGTTAAAGACGTATATGGATCATAAAGAACCCTATTTAAACCCCGAACTTACCATTGCTGAATTGGCCACCGAATTAGATATTAATGTTACAGAGTTATCTACCTTGATAAATCATCATTTATCTCAAAACTTCCATTTGTTTGTAAATCAATATAGAATACACAAAGCCAAAGAATTATTAAGCGATGTATCAAATAACTACAACATTCAGGAAATTTTATACAAAGTGGGCTTCAATTCAAAATCTTCTTTCAATGTTAGCTTTAAAAGCCTCACAGGCTTAACGCCTAGTCAGTATAAAAATAAAACCCTATAATTGAATTGATTATAAAAAAACAATATATTTTCTATACATACCAAAACTTTTTTCTTCATATTATTTTTGGTTCGAATATTTTATTCGTCATTTTTTTTTAGTTCATTTCTGTAGTATTGCTATAAATCACAAATAGCAACTTAAAAAATGAAATCAAATTCAATAAAATTAAAAACTACAAGTCTAGTCCTTATAGCAATTGTAACACTATTCACAACACCTTTAATAAGTCAAACCAATTCATATTCAGTAGAACTACTAGAAACCAAACTAGATTCTGTGATTCAATCTAGTATGGAATCTCGGCATGTACCTGGCTTGGCGTTTATCATTGTTAAAGATGGAAAAACACTTCTAAAAAAAGGCTATGGCTATACATCATTAGGAGATAATATTAAACAAGTAGACCCAGATTCTACCATTTTCAGAATCGGTTCTATAACAAAGACATTCACTGCTTTGGCGTTACTTCAATTGGCAGATGACAAGAAAATAGACTTAGATAAAGATGTAAATATCTATTTAAAATCGGTTAAAGTTCCAAACACCTTCAAGAAACCAGTCACCACAACTCATTTATTAAATCATAGTGCTGGTTTTGATGAATTACGCGGTCGAGTCGTGTATGATAAGGAAGAGCAAATACCTCTAAACCAATTTTTAAAAGATAAACTTGTCCGTTTAAGAGAACCTGGTATTGTTTCATCATATTCTACTTTTGGAATTGCCTTAGCGGGTTTATTAGTCGAAGATATCAGCGGCATGTCTTTAGAGGCATATATGCAAGAAAACATATGGAACCCTTTAAATATGGATATGACTTGCATTACACTCAATGAAAAAAATGAAGACTATGCGTCTATAGGTTATGAATATAGGGATGGAATTAATCTACCAATGCCATGGGAATTTTATCATACTTATCCTGCATCTGAAATAAATAGTACCGTTACAGATATGGGGAAATATATCCAAATGTATTTAAACTTAGGGAAGTATAAAGGAAAACAGGTATTGTCAAAGAAAAATGCATTGGCCATGCAAAGGCCACAGTTAGCAATACATCCAGAAATCGAATCGTTTTGTTATGGATTTTATGAAGAATATGCTGAAGATTTAAGGACAGTAAGTCATGGTGGTGATATGCTTGGATTTAGTGGTTATATGGCATTAGTCCCAGATAAAAACATGGGCATATATGTAGTCAATCACCATGAAGGAAGTCGAATTAGATATACGGTGCTTAATGCTATACTTCAATTTTTCAACCCGAATCCAAAAGAGAAATTTAAATATACTCGCTTAAAAAATGACTTATCGAAATTTGCAGGTACCTATATGTGGTCTACCTATTGCCATACGTGCGAAAATGCCTGGAAACCTAATCCTGAACAAATAAAAGTTAATAATGATTACACGATAACCGTATTTGGAGAAAAGTTTCATCAAGTAGAGTCTTTATTGTTTAAAAATGAAAGCGGAAGAAGAACGCTTGGTTTCCTGGAAAATAATAAAGGAAAAATCACCCACATGGCATTTGGAGCTAGTAATATGTTCGAAAGGATAGATTAAAATATTCATTGAAATACCCTTTTATAGCTTGGGTTTTAACTTTCAGAAAAAATATTAATTTATTCGACTAGAACTACTCATAGAAGCAAGGAGTTTTAATTAATTATGGGGCGAATAAGGCAAAAAAGCCAGCAGGTAACAAAGAACTGAGTTAAAAAACAAGTCTTTTTAGCCTAATTTAGAAATGAAGTTTTCATCGTATGGTCTTCCTGA
>NZ_CANMQT010000029.1 GCF_947500065.1 uncultured Aquimarina sp. | reverse complement strand
ATATATAGTAGCTATACCGTTCTATGCTATTTATGCGTTTTTCTTTTTGGTCCATCCGTAGAAGGTTTGTACCAAAACGTAACTATGGATAAATATCAAGCCAAAATTGTAGCATTAGATACCTATAAAAAGGAACGGAGAGGTAAAACACCAGCAACTATACAACAAATAACCGTAAAATTTAAACCTAAAAAATCTATTGATTCTATTACATCCCAACTTAGTATTAGATCAGACGCACCTCCAAATATGCAAAAGCCATATGAAATTCGATACAACCAAAAAACATCAATAGCAATATCAAATTCAGAAACAAACCCAAACCTTTTACTTATAGTTATAGGCTTGATTCCCTTGTATTTTTTAGTGTATGGAATATGTTTTGCTTTTGATCTAAAATTACCTAAATGGTTTCCGGATTTTCGTAAACTGATGGGTAAGTATTAAATTTTAAAATTATAATAAGTGGACTTTCTTACGATATTATTTTTCTTATTTCTCGCAATCATAATAATTATAGGAGAATCTCAAAAGCGGAAAAAAAGGAAAAACAGAATAAAGCCAATAATCTCAGATATCAAAGATATATCAACTGGATTTGTTGAAATAAAAGGAAAACTAAAACAAATCAATACAATGACTTCTCCGATGACGAGATCAGAATGCATAGGATACAGCTATTCTATTATGCGTTTTAATTCTTCAAGAAAAAGAAGTGTAAGTTCTATAGATAGAGGAATATCAGAATCAAAAGAACGTGATAGGCATATGAAATGGAAGACGATATCGTCTGATACAGCTTGTAATGATTTTTATATAGAAGATCACACTGGTAAGATTAAAGTAATAGCTAAAGAGATTTCGATCTCACTTTTGAACGTCAATCAAACAGATAAAAAAATATCAAGTAATACACATACAGAAAATCTATTGCTACAAGATGATAAAGAGTATACCTTAATTGGTACAGCAACATATAACAAAAACAATGAATTAATTATAAAAAAAGGAGACAATGAATTCTCTGTTAGAGACCCATATTTTGATAAAATATATAAAAGCGACCTCCCAGATAAAATAAGTAAATATGGTTTAATTTTTATGTTATTACTTATTGGTTTAATCCTTTTATTTGTAAATGGTTTTCTTAAGTAACTGCAGTGAAGTATGTTTTTATATCAATCTCAACTAAGGGCACTGTTAGAAATGATTTAACAATTTTACTCTAATTAAATATAAATAGTTCCTATGAGTGAATCCTGTTTAATACTAATTCCATTATTTGTTTTTGTACTATTATTTATTATCACTAGTGTTTTCAAGAAAAAGAAAAAGGATAATCGAGAAAGAATCAAAAACCTTCCTATTACCGACATTAAAGATGCCGAAAAAATTTCCGATCTTATTAAAGTTAAAGGTACTTTAATAAAAATAAAAATCATTCAATCTTATTTAACCAAAACACAATGTATTGGATATGACTATAAAGCAAAAAAATGGGTTTCTTCGGATCGTTTTGATAACGATCGTTCTTCAAAACGATGGAAAACCATAGAATCTATAGAAGAATGTTATGATTTTTATATCCAAGACCATACGGGAAAGATTAAAGTAGAAGCAGAAGATATCTCGATAGTTAGTTACAATAATGAAAAAAAAATAAAAAAAGGTCAAATTAGCTATTATGAAAATCTTCTTTTACCCAATACAGACGAATATTATATTGTTGGATCCATAGAAAAGGATGAAAATGAAATTATTATACGAAAAAGCGTGATGGATAATGAACTCTCAATTTTTGATCTGAAGTCCTATGATCTATTTGTAGATATTCCAAAATGGTATCGTATCGGTTGTGCAGTTTTCTTGATTATAATTGCCATAATTTTCTTTGCCATAGTATTTGACGAAGCGTTGAAAGGATTAATTGAAAAATTATTCTAAACTTATCTTCTTATGAAATATATCTTCTTTTTTACGCTTTTTATTTCCCTATCTCTTTTTGCTCAACAAGAGCAAGAAAATAACATGAAAACCATAGAAGATATAAGTAACATCTATAAAGAAGTTGAACATTTTCCGCTAGAACCAAATTACGGGGTATATATAAGTTCCTCAAACACTAATTTTGAGGTAAGAGTTAATGACATTCCGGTATTCATTGGTTACGAATTTATTACTAATGATGTTTCTCCTAAAGGAAGTTATTTTCCGATTAACCTAGCTATATCAAAATCAGGTATCCAAACTATTGAAGTACGAATGTTTCCTTCGTACAACAGAGAAACACAACAATTAGAACCTAGCTTAAAGAATGCACAAGTAAAAGTAGATGTTGTAAAAAGAGAATATAACACAGTAAAAAAAGAATACAGCGAAGAAGAAGTAATCCTAAATCTTGCTTCACCTACAGAAAAAAATGAAGTAAGTAAAAAAACCAAATTTATTTATCCGGAACGTACTGAATATTCTTTTGATGGAACTTTTGAGGCATTGGTTCCTTATGGTATAAAAACATTAGAGAAAGCTCAAAACCTATTAACTACTGATCCAGAAGAAATAATGGAACTCACAGAACAACTACTAATAAGTTATAATGAAATGTTTGAGGTTTATGATCAAAATAATATTTCTGAATATGCTGATTTAATTTATAATAAAGAAAAAAGAACTGCTCAACAGTTATTTTTTACAGAATCTGACAGTAAAAAAAGGATAGGAAAACTATTAACTTCTGGCAAAATAGTTAAAGACGGATATGAAATGATGCCTTTTGAAGATTTTAAACTACGCTTTTATGCAAATGGTAAAATAATAACATTAGTATATGATAAATTAGGTCAAGTGGGAAGAAACAAATCGGTATTGCGTTCTTCCGGAGAATCAAGAAAAAGTTATTATTCCCTTTTTTATAGACCTGTAGGAAGCGATGAATTTATCCTATATTAACTTTATCCGGTGAAACTTATCATAATATTACTACCTTTAGTTTCTTTTGACTTTTCGGACATCCTATTCTTTCTTTTGATTGGAGGAATGATTTTATATAGTGTTCTTAAAAAGAAAAAGCCAAACCTGATTGAAACTCTTGAAGTTTCCAAAATAAACACACTTTCCAACGGATTTGTCAAAATTAGAGGTAAATTAAAGTCAATAAATCATATAACATCACCTATCTCGGAAACTAAGTGTATTGGTTATAATTACAGTCAGCTTTCATATAGATCTGCAGGAGCAAGAAGAGTAAAAGGAAGTAAAAAATGGAGAACGTACCGTACTGAATCCAAAAGTGCAGATTTCTATATCCAAGATGATACAGGGAAAATAAAAATAAATGCTAAAGATATTTCTATACAGCTTAATGTAAACAGATCAGAAAAAAAGCTTTCTAAAACACTTATTGATGTAGAAAATTTATTGCTAGAAGATGATACAGAATATATCCTTACAGGTACACTAAATAAGAATAAAAACAATAGTATAGAAATTGTAAAAGGGACAAAAGAATTCGTTATAATGGATAAAGCTTTTTATGAGTTTGCATTTGAAGATATTCCATTTATGAAAAAAAAAGCTGGTTTTTTTATCATCTTTCTGGTAGTGTGCATTATTATTTTTATCGTTTATAAATCTATTACCAATTAAGATGGGGTTAGATGATTTTCTAAAATATATAGAAATCCAAAACATGCATAAAGTAGTTCTTGTACTTATTTTTACGTTTGGCAACATTGGATTAGGTATTGCATTAAGCATTTTGTGTTATATTCTTAAACCAATTAAAATACTTTATAATACATTAGGTGCTATTTCTGCGGGCACATTAATGGCAGCTTTTGTAAATCTTCTTTTTTTAGGTATACTTCTTAGTATAGATATAACCACAGAAATTATTTTGTATAGTGGCCTTTTTATCTCAATAGCATGTTATGCTTTCTGTTTACATTATGCCGATAGATTATGGAAAATAGGAAAAGCTTCGGAAAAAAAATAGTTATATAAATGAAAAACATTCTTACTTTTTTTCTATTCTTGGTTAGTCTTTTTGTTTTTGCGCAAAAAAATAAAGAAACAACAATGATAGGAACACAATACACCCAGCAAGACATCTTAGAATTATATAAAACCGTAAAGCACTATGAAGAAGAAACGCACTACGGGATAAGAATCAAATCTGCAAATTGTAATTTTGAGATATTGATCAATGACAAAAAAGTTTTTTCTGTTAGAAAAAA
>NZ_CANMQT010000028.1 GCF_947500065.1 uncultured Aquimarina sp. | reverse complement strand
TCAAATAGTTTGTCTTCGCTAACGCTACGCAAACGATTTAACCAACGACGCTTAAGCTCATCTTACACTTAGTGTTATGGCGCATACTCTAGATGTAAAAAGCTGTACGCAACCAGAACTCAACAGCGGACGAAAGGCGAATCAGTGATCTGAGCTTATTTTTGGAGGCTAGTACCGAATCCAATGAAAAAAGCGATGAGAAAAATCAAAAAAATAAGGAGGATTACGGAGCAAAACGCAGGGAAAAATCGCTTTTTGAAGGCTAATCCGAAAGAAATTGCGAAAAAAGGTCGGTGATTTTTGGTTTGGTTAGCGATTAATCCAAAGGCAAAAAGGCAATCGCGGGGAGGAAAAAATAACAAAACGGATCATTACGCAAGTGATATTGCCTTGTTGCAGCGTATTTGCCAAGTACAGGCTTGTAAAAGTGGTACGCGCCATAACACGATGTATGAAATCAGGGCAGTTAGGTCAAGACCAATGGCTGGTTTTTGTTTGCAATGGCGCTGATTTTTAATAAGTTTACAATAAATTAAAAACAAACGCAGTTGGATCGATTGGCATAGGCATTTTTGCGGGCCCCGATTCATACATCAAGCGTTGGCATTCATTGCGAAAAAAATAGTTGTATTCAGTAATTTATGATTTGTATTAATTTTATACGTATAAAATTTTCTAATCAAAATAATTAAATGCATAAATTTCGTTACAAATTAATTGTGATAAAAAAACTAACCTACGTTTATAAATAAATATGTGGGTTTGTTTTTAGAGAGACACTATTGCCTCACATAAATTCTGTTTAGTCCATCAGTGTGAATAAGTTCAAGAGTATTCCCAACAATTTCCCAATTTAAAGAAGTTCCGGAAGCTTCCAATTCCGCAGTAGTATAGTCTCTAGTTGAATTCTCTGTAGGGTTAGTACATCCAGTGATTTCAACTTCTCCTCGATTCATATTAGAACTAACATTCGTCTCATCCCCTGTAAAAGTTCCCACTAAAAAGAGAGTATAATCACACCCTGTACTGCTAACAGTAAAGGATATGTCAGACCGATAACCACCATCTGAATCAAAACTTACCTTTGAAGTGCCATCTAGGTATCCAAAACCACTAATCGCTACTCTATTCGAAACCCAAGTCCCATAAAGATCGGCGTGAACATCAGTAACTTCAACTGAATCATCATCACTACTACATGATACAAGGAAAAACACCACTGTTAAAAACATAGAAAGATTTAATACTTTTTTCATAAAATGTCTATTTATTTGATTAAATACAAAATTAAATAATAATTTACTGAAATTTAAGCGTATAAATACCTGTTTAGTTTGGATGCAAATTTTATAAAGTAATTTACTTTGACAATTACCGCAATAAAAAAGATAAAATTCATTTCTTTCTCAAATGCTAAAAAAAGAAAACCTAACTAAACCGAATAATTTGAACTATGAAAAACTACGAAATGCCAACACCATGTATAATTAATTGCTTGGTTTTAGTCAATTTACGAAAGTCCTCGCAGACTTTCTATCTGTGTTTTATTTACTAACTTTAGTGCTTAAAACAAGCAACTAATCATACACAAACACGTTAGGCTTCATATGAAAACAAGTAAAATAAAAAATAAAATTCTTGAGATTTTTGATAATTCCAAATTATCTGAACTACTAACTTCAGCAATTAAATCATCTTTCAATTCAATATTAAAACTGATAAAAAACGAAGAACTATACTCATTTGGAATATATACTTCAGGTGAATATAATTATATTGAAATAACGGGGAATACACATGAGGGACTACACGATAAATCTTTGGAATATGCCAAAATAGATTCATATAAAAACAGAACTATTAAGGAGTTAGAAATGGAATTAAAATGGTCTCCTTGCGATTGGAAGTATCATTGTAAAGTAGAAATTCCTGATTCAGATACTATACAATCTTTTTTAGATGAAATCTTTGAATTAAGTGATTTGTTATATGACTCGCTATCTGATAAAGATGAAGCTTTAGAGATGATAGATAAACTGATCATATCTAGATTTAATAATCTTTTCGTCTCAATTCTCAAAAATATGACAACAATCAGTGGTGGTTACGAAGAGCTAATCTTTGGAGTTTGGAAAGGTGATCAATCGGAAGAAGAAAGAGAATGGTTCATTTCAAAAATTAACTCTGAGGATAAAACAAGTAAATTTAAAAAGGAATCTGAAATCGGATATCAAGTATATTTCTCAAAATTAAAAAATTACGAAGCCTAACAATGTATAAGAAAACATAGGGCTTTTGCGCTTAATCGAAAGATCTGTGCTTATTTGCAAAGTAGCCAACTATAAAATTTGACATTTATGAGAAAAAAGGTAAAAGCAAAATATTTATATTTGGCTTAGTACCAATCCGAAACGTATCGCTTATCACCTGCCCTACGTTTCTTATACTAAACGTTAGGCACAATTAGATAAACTATGAAAGTAAGATTAATGTTTATAAGCTTGAGTTTGTTATTTGTACTAAATTCGTGTTGTTTCGAAGCGAAAGAAAATCATCTAGGGAATAATATTTATCTATCTGAATACGACAACGTGGATTTACGGATTCTTTATCAAAAAGAAAGCTGTGCTCAATCTGGTGTGGAAATAGTTCCGATGACTATTCTCGAAATAGCACATAATTCTGAATGGATTATTGCAAAATCAGGGAATAAAAGAAGTAACTCGGATTTCAAATACTGGATTATTCAAAACTCATACTCGAATACACCGGACGCTGAAACGGTTAAATTGAATACGAAAGGCCCTTTGGATAAAAAGGCTTTTGAAAATTTAATTATGGAAAGGTCAATTGAATTGGAATTGAAAAGTATAAAATAACAAAAGTGCCTAACACGATATATGTGATCATAGCAGCTAAGTGATCAATCGAATGGTTGTTGTATTTTTGGTAAGGCGCAATGCTTGCAGAAAGTAAAAGTTAGCAACCAATGCGCAGAAAAGTCGAAAAGCAGGGTAACATTTTGCTCTGCTACGACACATATATTAAACGTTACCCAACATTAAAAAAAACATACTTTGTAAAAAGAAAAAGACAGTAATTAAAAAAACTAAATCATTGAAAAATATAATTACGCTTTTACGAGAAAAAAGTAGCACATTAATGTATACCAATTATTTGGTTTAGAATGTAAATTGTACCAATGCAAAATTTAAATAGGTGTGTTTATTATTTATAAACATCCTAAAAAAGTATCTTACCATTTTTAAAATCAAAAAACACTAAACTAATGAAAAATATAATTACACTTTTAGCACTTATAGTGGTTACAATCACTTTTGCACAAGCACCAGAGGGCTTTAATTACCAAGCTGTAGCAAGAGATGCTATGGGAGATATTATTGTTAATACAACAATTGGAGTTGAGTTTCAGCTACATGAAACAACTATTGATGGGCCCGTTATTTATACAGAAACACATAGTCCTACAACAAATGCTTACGGTATTTTTAATTTAATTGTTGGCCAGGGTACAAGCACAGATACTTTTAATTTGGTAGATTGGGCAACGGATTTACATTTTATAGAAACGAGTATTGATCTGGCAAATGGGAGTACTTATGTAACCATAGGAACAACCCAATTATTAAGTGTTCCTTATGCTTTACACGCAAAAACAGCAACCAATGGAATTACTACAGCACAAGCAACTATTTTAGGAAACACAAGTGGAACTAACACTGGTGATCAAGATATTACAGGTATTACTTCTAATGCAGTTTTAATAGCAGCCTTAGAAGTTAGAATTACAGCTTTAGAAAACCCACCACCAGCAGTAGGAGGTTTTAGAGAAGGAGGTATTGTATTTTGGATAGACCCTATGGATAACACCAAAGGTTTAGTAGTAGATTTAAATGATTTAGCACTGGCACAGGCAGAATGGGGATGTAATGGAATAGATATAACAGGAGCAGATGGAAGTGCTATAGGGACAGGCGCACAAAACACAATGGATATATTAGCAGCAGGTTGTGGAGGAGGAGCAGCATTATGTAATGCATCTACTAATGGAGGGTTTAACGATTGGTTTTTACCAAGTACTGATGCAATGACAGAAATTAGTAATAACATAACTACAATTAATGCAGCAATAACTTTAAATGGAGGAACAGTTATTAATACTAGTACTGGATTTGAAGGTAGCTATTGGACTAGTACGGAGGTTAATTCGGACAAAGCGCTCAGCTTTTTTTTCGTCAGTGGTAGTTCGAGCACCTTCTTCAACAAGTTCGTTGGGCTTAGTGTTCGAGGTGTTAGGGCTTTTTAACTATTAAAACCGCTAGCAGTCAATTTTAAGAAAAGCCAAGAAAAATATTTTTCTTGGCTTTTCTTTTTTTTAACATTGGAAATAACAGAAAACGTTGGGTAACAACATGTATAATTAATTGCTAGTTCTAGCCTACTTATGAAATCCGTCGCGTGCTTTCTACTTGTTTTTTATTTACTAACTTAGTTACTTGAAATACGCAACTAACCATACACAAAACCGTTCTAAGCCATTACCGAAATTTGGAAATTGAAAATAAAATATTATTAGTATTGGATTTAGATGAAACTCTAATTC
>NZ_CANMQT010000027.1 GCF_947500065.1 uncultured Aquimarina sp. | reverse complement strand
ATTAAGTTTTACAACTTATTACTTTATACTAAGCACTTACTACTAAGATAATAAGTTAACATATTGATTTAAATTGAATCGAGTTTATTGTATTAAAGAGCTGTATCACTAAAAAGAAGCTATCAAAGCAATTCTCCACCTTGGTATCGATTGCTCAATACCAAGGTGTGCGCATAAGCCTATGGGTTATTAGTACTACTCGGCTATGACATTACTGCCTTTACACCTATAGCCTATCAACGTGGTAGTCTCCCACGACCCTTTAAAGAAATCTCATCTTGTGGTGGGTTTCGCGCTTATATGCTTTCAGCGCTTATCCCTTCCGAACGTAGCTACTCTGCAATGCTCCTGGCGGAACAACAGATACACCAGCGGTTCGTCCAACTCGGTCCTCTCGTACTAAAGTCAGATCCACTCAAATTTCTAACGCCCACTGTAGATAGAGACCGAACTGTCTCACGACGTTCTGAACCCAGCTCGCGTGCCACTTTAATGGGCGAACAGCCCAACCCTTGGGACCTTCTCCAGCCCCAGGATGTGACGAGCCGACATCGAGGTGCCAAACCCCCCCGTCGATGTGAGCTCTTGGGGGAGATCAGCCTGTTATCCCCGGAGTACCTTTTATCCTTTGAGCGATGGCCCTTCCATGCGGAACCACCGGATCACTATGCTCTACTTTCGTACCTGATCGACCTGTATGTCTCTCAGTCAAGCCTGCTTATGCCATTGCACTCTACGCACGATTACCAACCGTACTGAGCAGACCTTTAGAAGCCTCCGTTACTCTTTTGGAGGCGACCACCCCAGTCAAACTACCCACCAAGCACTGTCCATCTCACGATGTTAGGCTTCGAATAAGCAAAGGGTGGTATTTCAACAATGACTCCTCAACGCCTGGCGACGCCAATTCAAAGTCTCCCACCTATCCTACACATTACTTATCCAAAGTCAATACTAAGCTATAGTAAAGGTTCACAGGGTCTTTTCGTCCCACAGCGGGTAACCGGCATCTTCACCGATACTACAATTTCACCGAGCTCATGGCTGAGACAGTGTCCAGATCGTTGCACCATTCGTGCAGGTCGGAACTTACCCGACAAGGAATTTCGCTACCTTAGGACCGTTATAGTTACGGCCGCCGTTTACCGGGGCTTCAATTCAGATCTTCGCCGAAGCTAAACCCTCCTCTTAACCTTCCGGCACCGGGCAGGTGTCAGGCCATATACATCATATTTCTATTTAGCATAGCCCTGTGTTTTTGATAAACAGTCGCCTGGACCTCTTCACTGCGGCCCCACCGAAGTGGGGCGACCCTTCTCCCGAAGTTACGGGTCGATTTTGCCTAGTTCCTTAGCCATGAATCTCTCGAGCACCTTAGAATTCTCATCCCAACTACCTGTGTCGGTTTAGGGTACGGGCTGCTTCACTTGTTTTTCTTGGAAGTCGCTTCTCTGGATTATCACATTGACCGAAGTCTCTGTGTACTATCGCCGTGTTACCACTGGCTTCAACGAACTATTCCGTCAGTTCGCACCAAATATACGCCTCCGTCACTTTTAGCGTGAGCAGGTACAGGAATATTAACCTGTTGTCCATCCACTACCCCTTTCGGGTTCGCGTTAGGTCCCGACTAACCCTCAGCTGATTAGCATAGCTGAGGAAACCTTAGTCTTTCGGTGTGCGGGTTTCTCGCCCGCATTATCGTTACTTATGCCTACATTTTCTTTTGTAGCTGCTCCAGCAAGAATCGCCTCTCACCTTCAACGCCACTACAATGCTCCCCTACCACTTCTTACGAAGTCCATAGCTTCGGTAATATGTTTATGCCCGATTATTATCCATGCCGAACCGCTCGACTAGTGAGCTGTTACGCACTCTTTAAATGAATGGCTGCTTCCAAGCCAACATCCTAGCTGTCTAAGCAGTTCAACCTCGTTTATTCAACTTAACATATATTTAGGGACCTTAGCTGATGGTCTGGGTTCTTTCCCTCTCGGACATGGACCTTAGCACCCATGCCCTCACTGCTGATTAACATTTTATAGCATTCGGAGTTTGTCAGGAATTGGTAGGCGGTGAAGCCCCCGCATCCAATCAGTAGCTCTACCTCTATAAAACTATAAATCAACGCTGCACCTAAATGCATTTCGGGGAGTACGAGCTATTTCCGAGTTTGATTGGCCTTTCACCCCTACCCTCAGGTCATCCCAAGACTTTTCAACGTCAACGGGTTCGGTCCTCCACTTTGGGTTAACAAAGCTTCAACCTGCCCAAGGGTAGATCACACGGTTTCGCGTCTACTACTACTAACTCAGTCGCCCTATTCAGACTCGCTTTCGCTACGGCTGCGGTTCTTAAAACCTTAACCTTGCTAGTAAAAGTAACTCGTAGGCTCATTATGCAAAAGGCACGCCGTCAGCCCGAAGGCCTCCGACCGCTTGTAAGCGTATGGTTTCAGGATCTATTTCACTCCCTTATTCAGGGTTCTTTTCACCTTTCCCTCACGGTACTGGTTCACTATCGGTCTCTCAGGAGTATTTAGCCTTATGGGATGGTCCCCACTGATTCATACAGGATTACACGTGTCCCGCACTACTCAGGATACCACTAAATCAATATATCTTACCTATACGGGACTATCACCCTCTTTGGTCGCTCTTTCCAAAGCGTTCTAATTCAATATACATCTTATATCGTGGTCCTACAACCCCAGCATTGCCGTAACAATACTGGTTTGGGCTAATCCGCGTTCGCTCGCCACTACTAACGGAATCACTATTGTTTTCTTCTCCTCCGGGTACTTAGATGTTTCAGTTCTCCGGGTTCGCTCCTATTGCTAGGTGATATATCTTCAATATACCGGGTTGCCCCATTCGGATATCTGCGGATCATAGTGTATGTGCCACTCCCCACAGCTTTTCGCAGCTTATCACGTCCTTCATCGCCTCTGAGAGCCTAGGCATTCCCCATACGCCCTTAATTAGCTTATGCGTCTTTGCTTTAACTTGCTCTTTTAGTTTTTGATGATAAATAAATATCATCACTCTTTAATTTGTATCACTAATTATTCTCTCTCAAGAACAATTAATGCTCGTATTCTTTAAATCAATATGTCAATGAACGTTTTTCTTGTCAAACAGCATAAAAATGATGATCATAAATACTTTTTCAATTGAATGAATCCTGTGATTTATAAACTATCAACTACTACACCTAAAGAATTGTGGAGAATATCGGAGTCGAACCGATGACCTCCTGCGTGCAAGGCAGGCGCTCTAGCCAGCTGAGCTAATCCCCCATTATTTGAAATTCAGAATTACGAATTTAGAATTACGAATAATGTGACTTAAACTCTATCTTCTAGAATTTCCTTTTCAATAATATAATTATGAACGTATTTTAAGTCTTGCGACTTTGTAGTCTCAGGCAGACTCGAACTGCCGACCTCTACATTATCAGTGTAGCGCTCTAACCAGCTGAGCTATGAGACTTTACTATAGTAATGAGTAATTAGTAGTCAGTAATTAGATAAAACCTAACTTAATGACACTTAATACTTAATACTCGGTACTCAATACTAAACAAAATAATTAATTAACAGCTTAAGACTAAAAACACTCCGAAATAACAATTCCTGAGTATCGTCTTTCTCTAGAAAGGAGGTGTTCCAGCCGCACCTTCCGGTACGGCTACCTTGTTACGACTTAGCCCCAGTTACCAGTTTTACCCTAGGCCGCTCCTTACGGTGACGGACTTCAGGTACCCCCAGCTTCCATGGCTTGACGGGCGGTGTGTACAAGGCCCGGGAACGTATTCACCGGATCATGGCTGATATCCGATTACTAGCGATTCCAGCTTCACGGAGTCGAGTTGCAGACTCCGATCCGAACTGTGATAGGTTTTATAGATTCGCTCCTTGTCACCAAGTGGCTGCTCTCTGTACCTACCATTGTAGCACGTGTGTGGCCCAGGACGTAAGGGCCGTGATGATTTGACGTCATCCCCACCTTCCTCGCGGTTTGCACCGGCAGTCTTGTTAGAGTTCCCGACATTACTCGCTGGCAACTAACAACAGGGGTTGCGCTCGTTATAGGACTTAACCTGACACCTCACGGCACGAGCTGACGACAACCATGCAGCACCTTGTAAATTGTCCGAAGAAAAGTCTATCTCTAAACCTGTCAATCTACATTTAAGCCCTGGTAAGGTTCCTCGCGTATCATCGAATTAAACCACATGCTCCACCGCTTGTGCGGGCCCCCGTCAATTCCTTTGAGTTTCATTCTTGCGAACGTACTCCCCAGGTGGGTTACTTATCACTTTCGCTTAGCCACTCAGACCGAAGTCCGAACAGCTAGTAACCATCGTTTACGGCGTGGACTACCAGGGTATCTAATCCTGTTCGCTACCCACGCTTTCGTCCCTTAGCGTCAATACATTATTAGTGATCTGCCTTCGCAATCGGTATTCTAAGTAATATCTATGCATTTCACCGCTACACTACTTATTCTAACCACTTCATAATGATTCAAGACTTGCAGTATCAATGGCAATTTTCCGGTTGAGCCGAAAACTTTCACCACTGACTTACAAACCCGCCTACGGACCCTTTAAACCCAATGATTCCGGATAACGCTTGGATCCTCCGTATTACCGCGGCTGCTGGCACGGAGTTAGCCGATCCTTATTCGTAGAGTACCGTCAAACCGATATACATATCGGGGTTTCTTCCTCTATAAAAGTAGTTTACAACCCATAGGGCAGTCTTCCTACACGCGGCATGGCTGGATCAGAGTTGCCTCCATTGTCCAATATTCCTCACTGCTGCCTCCCGTAGGAGTCTGGTCCGTGTCTCAGTACCAGTGTGGGGGATCCCCCTCTCAGGGCCCCTATCTATCGATGTCTTGGTAAGCCGTTACCTTACCAACTAACTAATAGAACGCATAGCCATCTTATAGCAATAAATCTTTAATCCTTAATGAATGCTCACTTAGGATACTATAAGGTATTAATCCAAATTTCTCTGGGCTATCCCTTACTATAAGGTAGGTTCTATACGCGTTACGCACCCGTGCGCCGGTCGTCATCTGTAGCAAGCTACAATGTTACCCCTCGACTTGCATGTGTTAAGCCTGCCGCTAGCGTTCATCCTGAGCCAGGATCAAACTCTTCATCGTGTAATCTTAAATATTATTTAACAATAACACAGGAATTTTAATCGTAATCTCAAAAATGCTTCTAGTCTTAATTCTTATTCGTATATATAATCGTAAATAAATACAACCATAATACGCGCTGTCAATCAATATATCAATGAACTCTTTTAACTAACCTAACACAATCTTCATTGCCGGTCGTTAATCGCTAATTATTAAGGAATCGAACCCTAAAAATGAACCTAATCA
>NZ_CANMQT010000026.1 GCF_947500065.1 uncultured Aquimarina sp. | reverse complement strand
AATATATGTGTCGTAGCAGGGCAAAATGTTACCCTATTTTCGACAAAAACTGCGCATTGGTTGCTAACTTTTACTTTTTGCAAGCATTGCGCCACTGTAAAAATACACAGACTTTTCGAATCATCACTTAACTGCTATGAACACATATATAGTGTTATGGCACGTACCACTTTTACAAGCCTGAACTTGGTAAACAAGCCGCAGTAAAGTGATATCAGATTGCGCCTGCCTGCCTCTGGCAGGAATTGCTCCGTATTATTTTTCTTAATCTCCAGCGATCACTTTGCTGCCTTTGGATTTATCACTTACCAAACTAAAAAAACACAAATCCTTTTTCCGTTAAAATTATCGTGATGAGCCAAAAAAAAGCGATTTTTCAGCACGTTACTGCTCCGAAATACTCCTTTTGAGTTATTTTTTCATCGCTTTTTTACTTTTGATCCGATACAAACCACTGCAAAAATTCTCAGTTCAAACGATCGAGGTTCGTCCGCAGACAGGTTCAGATTGCGTTTTGCTTTTTAGATAACAAGTATGTGCCCTAACGTTTAATATATGTGTCGTAGCAGAGTAAAATGTTACCTTGCTTTTCGATTTTTCCGTGCATTGATTGCTAACTTTTGCTTTTTGCAAGCATTGCGCCTTCATAAATATACTAAGACCATTCGATTCATCACTTGGCTGCTATGATCACATATATGTTGTTAGCCTACGTTTTTTATTTCCACAATCTTTTCCGTAGAGATTAGTAATTCCGTTATGATGCTAAACGAAAAATTACTTGGTTCTTTATTTCCTTCCAGAGTATAGTGTATAAACGCTATTTGGATTTTGGATTTGTTCTGAAATTCAAGAATTAGTTCTACAAAACGCTCTTCTTTTTCCGTTCTCATTGTGTAGTCGACAACATACTCAAATCCCATACTTTTAAAACTGGAATTCACAACATTTAATCCAACATATTTTTTTAATTCAGAGATGTTTTCATTGTCCAGTTGATGCAAATTATCTTGTCCGTATATAGTTTCGACAGATTTGTTTTCCATAACATAGCATTCGAGTTTAGAATTCCAAGCTGTGGAAATAATTCCGGAAGGGAATTTCAATTCAATTCCAGCATCGATTATCCAAATACCTTCGTTCGACAATTCAAAAAAGTTGTCATTAACCTGATAGAAGTTTATTCCCATTAAAGGTCCTGAAAGGATAATCGATTCTAAAGTTTGTTTTAATTCGTCGATACTTTCTGTCATATTTTATATGTAGGCTAACGCCAAATATATGAATCGGAGCAAGGCAAACATACCTGAACCAATCGATTTATCTGTGCATTTTTATTTCTTATTCAATTTATAAAAATCTAGCGCCTTTGCAAAAAGGAAATTACCTTTCGATCTGGCACTAAACTTTGCTCTGATTTCATATATAATGTTAGCAACAGGCTATTTTATTATTGAATCATAGTCAGTTATTAATGCTCTCATTAACATCTCTCCATTTTTACCTAATCCTTTGTTTTTGAGTCCTAAGTCTTTTCTCATTTCTAGCATTATCTTCGTCATAAAATTCAGATTCTTTTTTGAGTCAAAATTCTCATTTCCATTGTTTTTATATAAAAATTGAAAATAATCAGAAAATGATTTTATTACAGAAGGTGAAGCATATAAGACGTATTTTTTATAAAAATCAAATAATTCAGATATCATTTCTTTGTCAGAGTTTTTCTTTTTCTCCTTTGTATGGTCAAAAAAACCAATCATTAAGTTCACATACTTTTGGTATATTTCTCTTCTTTCTTTAGTCACTTCACTTGTTAGAGCTTTCTTTTTTTCAATATTGGTTTTAAGTAAATAACCTATTCCAGCACCGAGAACGGGAAGAGTGATTGTTAAAATTGTAATTATAGTCTGTGAATTCATTGTTTTAAAGTTCCATCATCATTTATAAATTTGAACTCATAATCTTGGTTAATTATTTGTCCGCCTTCGCTTAGAAAGGTTCCAAACATTCCTCTCCAGTCTTCATTATCTGATTCTTTGGGAGTATCCCATCGAATCATTCCACAAAAGTTTGGCTCGTCCGATTGCGATATTATAACGACTCCAAATTCATCGTTTAAAGAAACTTTAGTTCCGTGAACAAAATCGTGGTTTCGTTTCCAATTATCTACACGGTCAAATATTTGATTACCTAATTCCAATCCATCAATTCCAGTCAAATCATCCCAATCACAAGTTGGAGAAAACCAATACCATATTTGGGTAAAATCTGCTACGTTATCAGATTCGACCTCGTAAATTTCCTCTACAAGTACTTTATGGAATTCTTCGGCAGACAGAAAGTTATTTGAATAACCGCCTTTATACTTAGATAACAATTTTTCTGCTTTATGCAAGTCCGCAATCAACTCCGAAAGTTCCCATTTCTTCCAATATTCAATTTTGGAGAGTTGGTTCTTTTTCTTTTTGAAGAGTCTCTTAAACATTTTTAATTCTTTTGCTTGTTGCTAACGTTTAATATATGTGTCGTAGCAGGGCAAAATGTTACCCTGTTTTTCGTTTTTTCTGCGCATTGGTTGTTAACTTTTCCTTTCTGCAAGCATTGCGCTTTACCAAAAATACAACAACCATTCGATTCATTACTTAGCTGCTATGATCACATATATGTTGTTGTGGCCAGTTTATTTATTTAATCTCGTTATCATAATCATAATATTCCAGAGAGAGAATAAGTCACTTCCTTTTTTCGTAATAAAAATCGTTTCTTTTCCGTCAAATTCAGTAATTAACAATTCGCGTTCGTTGCGTTTTTTAATTTTTTTGAGTTTAGTTTCACCAGCTTCTGCTTTTTCGAAATATTCTTTCCGATTTTTAGAATCCACATCTTCAATTGCATCTAATTTTACAGAGTTGAGTTTTGTTCCATCATACCCAATAATTCTTTTTGTTCCCAATGCTGTCCAATTATTCTTCGAATCCGTAAATAGTAAGATTATTTTTCCGCTATCTTTTTCGTCAAAATGATTTAAGTATTTCATTTTGACTTCGTCAGTCAAGTTCTCAAATAAAAATACAGTTTTATTCGGCAGATTATGTTGAGAAGCTCTCCACTTAATTCTATCTTCTATAAATTCGACTGTTTTTCGCATTCAGTTTAATTGGCTACAACGCCAAATATATGAATCGGAGCAAGGCAAGTAAGCCAGAACCAATCGATCTATTTGCGCATTTTTATTTCTTATTCAATTTATAAAAACCTAGCGCCATCGCAAAAAGGAAATGACCTTTCGATTGGCACTAAACTTTGCTTTGATTTCATATATAATGTTAGACACAGGCTATTTTTCCCATATCTTCCGTATTAATTTGATTATTGGTAGTTTGCCAGGTGAGTTTTTTTTCTCTTCCTTAGGCTCATCACTTATGGTAACCTTTTTGTAATTTTTCTCAATATAATCCCATTCATCCATATCAGGTTGTTTTAAGTCTGATCCACCTCTATGAGGATGTTGAACATAATCTTCAGGAGGTTTTGGTAAACTTTCTTTGCAAGAATCTGAACAAACATTTACTAACAAAGGAACTATATCGGTAGCTACACCTAATGTTATCCAATATTGACTATTGTTGATAAAAGACATTTCTCTTTTACAAATACTACAATTAATTATATCAGAAGTATATTTTACAGGATTATGATTTAATCTAGGGAATCCCTTTCTGTTTTTATAGTTCCCGTATAATGCTCTAGTGCTTATTCTGCTGTCTTTTAAATTTTTACAATTAGTTATTTCATAAGGAAGCCAATTTAAATCGTAAGAACCGTAAGGGTCAAAATATTCAAGAGATTCCATTTCTCCAATTTCAGGAGGTATTCTTTTTAAGTTACTTCCATAAAGCCCGATTTTTTTCACTCTTTTGAGTTTGGATATAGATTTTGGAAGCGTATATATTTGAGAGAATAATTCATCACCTAGATACTCTTTGGGAACAAATTCATCAGATCCGTTTTTAGCTATCAGCTCAACATATTCACATAATTTTTGCCAAGCGACAGAGTCTCTATTTTGAAAATTGTTTGGAATTTTAGAGATTGTATTAGCCATATTATTTATGCTTGAGTCTAACGTCTCTTGTATGTTGCGTTTGCTTCCCGAAGGGAGCACATGCAATATACAAACTGTTGTGGTTAGTATTTATTCATTCAATATTTCGATCAAAATAGGGAATTCAGATTCCACTTTTTTATTATCCCTCTTTCCATCGTAATCATTGTCTCCGTATTCAAGTCCGACTGCAATTAGTCCTTCCATTCCATTTCGTTCAGGTTTCGGTATTTCTTTCAAAATTTTTGCAAAATCGTTTTCTCCGATTCTGTATATTATTTGTGTCAAAATGTAACCTAAATCATAAGAACCAGCCGCGCCTCCATTCGGAAAATTTTTTAATTCAATGATTGAATTTTTATCTTTTTCCAGAGATTTATAAATAAGGTTTTCTAATTTTCGGTTTTCTGACAAAGATTGATGAACAAGTAAAGTGTCTCCAATTATTACTTCATCAATTTTTCCTTTTTTGCAACAGATTAGAGTCAAAGTCAGAAGTGTAAAAATAATTTTTCTTACCATAAGTAAGGTTTTGCGAAATAAATCCAACCACACCATAAAGTCCAAAAGCAACTGAATAAAAGTCCGCCTATGAAAAATAATATTCTTAATCTTTTAATTCTGATTTTATTTTTTAAATAGTACCAGTCAAATAATTCCAATAAAATTCCTAATGAGTAAAAGATATTTGCGCCAATTCCCCAAATTATAATTCCAATTGTGTCATCTATAGTCCAAGAATATTCTCCTCTTGAAAGTCCGTCATAAATAGCAAAAACCCCAAAAAGTCCAACAGCTACATTATAAATCCACCTCTTGGATTCCCACCATTTTATGTTCGATTTTAATTCTTCTATTGTCATTTTTTTTAATTAACCACAACGTTAAGTATAAGAAACGTAGGGCAGGGGTAAGCGATACGTTTCGAATTGGTACTAAGCCAAATATAAATATTTTGCTTTTATCTTTTTTCTCATAAACGCCAAATTTTATAGTTGGTGACTTTTCAAATAAACACAGACCTTTCGATTGAGCCCAAAAGCCCTATGTTTTCTTATACATTGTTGTAAACAGTTTTAAAAAAAATGAAATTCATTGTCAGTACTTAATCCAATGGAAACATCAGCTTTTTTTAATAATTTATCATTCATTAATAGCTTACCTGAACTAATTGGAATTTTACAAAATCGTATAGCTTTTTTATTTTTTAAGAATATCATTAAATTGATATCTTTTTTCGAATTTATTCTGTTTAAGTCTAATAGATTTAGATTGTATTTTTTTTCTACTTTATGAATGTCAGATTCAGGTCTTAGTATTAATAATTCGTCCCATTCAAAACTTTTATTATTGCTTAAGTCTATAATATTATCTTGATCTTTAAATGTCTCAATAATAAATTCTGTCAATTCATTGTCTTGTTTTACTTGTGTTACATTATTACAACAAGTAAATAATAGAACGATAAATAATAGATTAAGAATAAATTTCATTTTCTTTCAGTTTAATATGAATTCTAAGTAAAGTTTTTACATATTGATAATCAATTTTTTAGTGCAATTCGCTCCGTAAAATGTTTCCTCAAATCAATTAATTTTCAAGAATAGAGGGAATTGTTTACAACGTTCCGAATATGAATTGTGATGTGCTGAAAGCCATCATAATTTCATATTTATTGTTGTAGGCAGTTTTTTATCCATTTGCAATTTCTTCAGCTGCGACATCAAGTATTTGTAAATATCTATCGAGTACTGTTGTATTTGGAACTGTTGACCTTGGGTCAATTGAAAATAATAATTTATATGCTGTATAATTGGATACTGCAGTACCTAAAATTCTTGTACTTAATCCGTCTAATTTACTAGTTGTTGTAGATGAGATATGTGCTGCAGAATTCCTAATAGTTTTTAAATCCATTAAATCATTATTGATGGAACTTAATGCAGTATTGAAAACATAACCTTGATGAAAAAATATTTTACTTATGTTCCTTATTTTTTCAGGATTTGACCAATCCATATGACGTTGATTTCCAATAATGATCTTATGTGCGTGTTCAGCATCAATAGGATTTACCCATTTAGCGGGTCTGTTGTTTAGAATAGATGGCTCATTTAGTAAATAATCTACGAAAGAATTCTCAATAAATGTTTCCCAAGCGATATAAATTCTTAAAAATGCAGATTCACTAATAAACTCTCTCATATCTCTTGCTATTTTGTATGAGCCACTTGCATATTTTTGATGTGCAAATGTGATATGAGAAACTAGAGTTGTTGTTGTGGCTCTAAAATCAATTAAATTTTGTGATAAAGCCATATTTTAGATTGAATTTATAATATTAAGAATAAACTCAGTTCTTCTTATTCTAACCTTAGTGTCAGTTGTAGCTCTTCTACTATCTTCTAAAAACTGTATTTGTTCAACCGACATATTTTGGAAAGGAACTGTTCCGAAAAGAATGTTTAATTCAGTAAGAGCTATTTTAGTTCTTTCGTATTTGTTAATTTCAATCTCAGTTTTATCTATATTGAGATTTTTTAAACCAAATTTGGTATGGAAAAAGCTTGTAAATAATGTGTAAAATAAATGAACTCTTCTAAATTGAGTGTTTTTTAATGATTCATCAAAAACAATTTTTATTAGCTCAATTGTTTCATCAAATTGATTTTCTATTAAATCTGTATCGTAATTGAATTCTTTCTCGTATTTACTGTAGAAAGATTTGATTTGCTTTTTAGATTGTATTCCCTCAATCATTGAAATTACTAAATCAGCTACTAAAGTAGCGTCAGCCATTCTTAGTACATTCTGATTTGTTAGGATTTTATTATCTGACCAAAAATCATTATGCTTATGTGATAGTCTGTCAACTAATATCTTAAATTCACTGAAATGATTAGCATTAATTTTTTCTTGCTGGTTAAGTACAACAGAATAAGAATTTAATCTAGCAAAAATGTCTAGAATTTCATTATCAGGAAGGTTAACTAATAAATCCACAGAAATTTCATAATTCAGAATTGTTGATTGAATATCAGGGTCAATATTGCTTAGTTGACTAAAAAAGAAACCACCGTATTTTTGATTGTGCTTTTTCTTAATAGTAAAGCCATCATTAATAAATGATAAAATAGTTCTAAGTCTTTGTTGACCATCAACTACTTCACGTATCGATTGTCTATTTTCAATATTTAAAGTTTGTCTAATAAATATTTTGGGAATGGGTTTTCCTCTAATTATTGTATCCATTAAGTACGATTTAGCATCGTCTGCCCAAATCGCTTTTCTTTGAAATTTAGGGGAAAGTATTAATTGTTTCTTATCATTCCATTCAAGAAAATCATTAATACTATATGTTCTACTGTCAAAATTTTTCATTCTATTTAAATATTTCTTCTTGGATGGTTTTCAAATTGCCTACAACGTTAAATATATGTGTCGTAGCAGGTCAAAATGTTACCTTGCTTATTGATTTTTCTTCGCATTGGTTGCTAACTTTTACTTTTTGCAAACATTGCGCATTACCAAATATACAAAGACCAATCGATTAATCACTTAGCTGCTATGATCACATATATGTTGTTGTGCATAGTTATTTTTTCCATATTCCAAATTCATTTCGGATTAAGTTTAAAATCTCGCACATATAAATCAATTCGTCAATTTCTGGATAATGTTTTAAATATCCGTCGGGATTAGAAAACTCAAATTCTTTTACCTTATCCCATCCTTTGACTTGAACCTTAAATCCCTCTCCATCTACAATTGCAATCTGCTTGCTCATCAATTCATATTCCTCAATCTCTTTACCTCGATATTTTCTTTTTACTTTTTCCACATCTCCGCGAGTAACTAATTTCCATTGGATTTCACTTAAACTTGGCAAGTTCAAAATGTGACTTCGTAGAAAGTTTTGAAAAACGAATTCCAAATCACTTTTCGATTTTAGAGTTTGCTTTTCTGTTCGCATTTCTACTTGTCCATTAACTTTTGCGTAATGCTCGTGAAATTCCGCTGTCCATTTCTTAGATTTATCCTTAAACATTCTAAAAAGTGATGAGTAATTAGTTATTCCGTCATCTTGATAAATTCTAACTTCAGTTTCGTAAGTTAGAGAGTCAGTTATATTAAAGTCAGAATTAATTTCGGAAAGATTTTGGGAATATAAACTAAGGCTTAATAGTGGGATCAAAAATAATATTATGTTTTTCATCTATTGAATTAGTTTGCTCGAAACTAAGTTTATTAAGTCAATTATGTAAATCAGAATGAGTAAACTATTCTTTTGAGTTAGTCAACTATTATTTTTCACAATTATGCACAACGCCAAATATATGAATCGGAGCAAGGCAAACATACCTGAACCAATTGATCTATCTGCGCATTTTTATTTCTTGTTTAATTTATAAAAATCTAGCGCCTTTTCAAAAAGGGAATGACCTTTTGATCTAGCATTAAATTGCTCTGATTTCATATATAATGTTGTAACCAGTTTAATTCCAATATATTTTTGTTGTTATTTGATATGTTCCAAATTCATCTGCTCCCTCAGTCCATATCATTATGAGTTCTGTATTACATTTTTCTGTCTGCCAAACTATTTTACGTTCTAGCCATTCTCCATAACCCTCTTCCTTTTTTTTAATGATTTTTCCCTGATTTGGTTCGGGTTTGGATAAATGTTTGGATATGATCTTTGAAATTTCATCAAACTTTTTGTTATAATCATCAAATTTACCTGATTGGTCATTTTCTTTCTTTAAAAGGTCATCAATAGACTCCATACTATTTTTTGTATCCCAATCATACGTTATTAACCTTACTACGTTGTCCTCTTTAGTATAGTAATAATGAACTTGAATAGGTATACTATTAGCTTTTGTCCGATTAAAAACTTTTGGTTGTGCTAAATTAAACTTATCAGCATTTGGGAAATAATCATCGGAGACAGACATTTCAAATGGGGGAGTATATTCTTTTGAGTTAAGTTTTTTTTCAATTTGAAAAGACTTGTTTATTGAAATTTGGTCAAAACAAAAAAAATCATCTTTCAATTCCATAAAATCTGGAATAGTATCTTCATTTTTTTTGTCAGTAGATTTACAGGACAAAATTGATAGTAATATTATTAGAATAAAGTTCATTTTCATTTTAGTTAAAAGTTTTCAATTAATTTAAGGTAATTGGTTACAACGTTTAATATATGTGTCTTAGCAGGGCAAAATGTTACCCTGTTTTATGATTTTTCTGCGCATTGGTTGCAAACTTTAACTTTCTGCAAGCATTGCGCCTTACCAAATATACCAGAACCTTTCAACTCGTCACCTAACTGCTATGACATATATATCGTGTTAGGGCACGTATTTTTTTATCAATCTCCATTTGACATCATTATCGTCAATTCCTATCAGCCCTTCACTAATACTCCAATAATACTTTTCAGGTAATTTTCCTTTCGTATGTATATCGGAAGTGAATGTTTTTATATCATTATATAATTTTCCATTAATGTTTAAATTTGTAATAGGTATTTTTTCAAAGTCGGTTTTACTCATATTACAACTTCCCATAGTACCTTTTAGAGAAAGTTCAAACTCAATATATGTTTGTGAATCTGAAAATCTATGAATTTGCATTAAACTGTTCTCAATGTAACCCTTATATTTTGGATTTGGATTTGAATGTTTGCATGTTAATCTATAAAATTCAAGTTTGTCAGGGAAAAATTCCAAAGGATCAGAATCAACTTCAAATTGCCCAAATCCCTTAAGAAATATAGTGTCTAATTCGTTTTTTGAAGATTTGAATACTAGGCTTTCGTTTCCGGAATAAGGGATTAATTCAAGATCTGATTCATCAATTTTATAAGTCCGATTACAGGAAACAACTCCTGCAATGAATATCAATAGTATTACTTTTTTATACATTCTATTAATATGTGCCCTAACGTTTCTTGTATGGTGCGTTTGCTTCCCGAAGGGAGCAAATGAACTATACAAATTGTTGTAAGTAGTGTTTTTAT
>NZ_CANMQT010000025.1 GCF_947500065.1 uncultured Aquimarina sp. | reverse complement strand
ATTATTAAATCAAATAAAAAATTTGAAAATCGTTTGGTTTCGTCATAGAAATCGAAATGACAGAGAAAACTACTTTTCAGACAGCCTCTCTTGATTTTATAAAACACAAGCCTTGTTATCTTGCCTGAGGTGGATATTTTTCTAATATTGCAGTTACAATCTGATTCATTTTTTCCTGCTTCTTGTCTACGTTTTTGGTTAAAGCAGCTGTCCCCATACCTTGCCAGATTAATTCTTTTTTTGAAGCATCTATCAAGTCAATGTATAATGTGCCTTCAGTAGTTCTGGAAACAGTATTTTGACCTGCTCCCCAAAACCAAGGATTCCATCCCCATCCGTAACCAAATCCAAAATTATTCTGGTATATGTTTACATTTTCTTTGGTCTTAGTAAAAATACTAACCAATACATCTGGATTTGCAGATTTAGTAAATCCTTTCGCAGTCATATCTGCTTCTATAGCTCTTAAAATGCGTTTTTTGTCTAGGTCACTAATTTCAGCTTTGTCAATTCCCGGTTTAAAAAAGGCATAGCTTTTATAACCGTCAAAATTAGCTTGCTTATCATAATCAGAAGCCACCCGAACACTAGAACAAGAGCTAAGGGTTATGATAAGGATTAATGATAAAAGAGAGAAAAATTTCATAGTCCTATATTTTGTATGTTCAACAATATTTTTTTAATAAAATAGGCACAACAATCATACCATGAGTACTATAGAAGCTACTCTTTAGTATATTTATTTGTCTTTTTATCATAACCATATGGACAATGCCTGCATCCACTCTCACAGCAATACCCTCTTTTTAGGTGATACTGTTCTGTAAAACATCGATACCCTTCAGGAGTAAGATAGTAATCTCCTTCTTCTGGTTTTAGTATTTTTTTTGGGTTGTTCATCGCCACAAAAATACTATCTTGCGGTAAGATGCCAATTGTAGTTAACAAATATTTGATAGGACGTCATTTTGTGGGAATCGCACTTTGGCCTTTTATTGTGGTAAAAGATCATCATCTAAAAAAAGATAAGGTTTTTATAAATCACGAAAGAATTCACTTAAAACAACAGTTAGAGTTATTGGTGATCCCATTTTATTTCGTGTATCTCACAGAGTATATTATTCGATTATTTCAGTATCGAAATTCACGAGAAGCATATCGCAATATTTCTTTTGAGCGAGAAGCATATGAGATGGAAACAGAACTTTCTTATTTAAAAAATCGAAAACTCTGGAGCTTTATCAAATATTTGTAGGGGATACTTTATCAGATTATTAATCGTAATTTTGCACAACTTCGTATAAAACGGTTACATGGATTTTTTTTCTTCGGAAGTACAAGCGTCTAGAAATCAGGAAATAATTGACCCTATCTTAAAGGAGGCTGAAGTATCATTATTTATAAAACGTGAAGATCAAATCCATGACTATGTTTCTGGGAATAAGTTTAGAAAACTGAAATATAATCTTATAGAAGCCCAAAAATTAGGGTTTGAAACCATTCTTACTTTCGGAGGAGCATATAGTAATCATATTGCGGCAACTGCAGCAGCAGGAAAAATAGTTGGATTACAAACTATTGGCGTTATCAGAGGAGAAGAATTAGCAAAAGATTTAAATCATACCTTATCAGAAAATGACACACTGCGGTTTGCAACCGATAATAGGATGAAATTAAAATTTGTTAGTAGAGCAAATTATAAAGAAAAAGCTTCAGAATCCTTTTTAGAGGAATTAAAAAAGGAATTTGGTTCATTTTATTGTATTCCCGAAGGAGGAACAAATGTTTTAGCTGTCAAAGGATGTGAAGAAATTTTAACAACTAGGGATGAAATTTTTGACTATATCTGTTGTGCTGTTGGAACTGGAGGAACGATTTCGGGCATTATTAATGCCAGTGTAGGGCATCAGAACATTATTGGATTCCCAGCTTTAAAAGGAAGTTTTCTTTCTGAAGAAATTGAAAAATACACCCGAAAAACTAACTGGAATTTAATTGAAGAATATCATTTTGGGGGATATGGTAAAATAAATTTAGAGTTAATAGAGTTTATAAATAAGTTCAGAGAAGAACAAAATATAGCCTTAGATCCCATTTATACCGGAAAGATGATGTATGGACTTTTTGATAGGATAAAGAACGGGGCTTTTACAAAAAATACTCGTATTTTAGCCGTTCATACCGGAGGATTACAAGGTATTGCGGGGATGAATAAGAAGTTAGAAAAAAAGGAATTTCCCCTTATTATGATTTGATATGAACATGAGGAAAATTATAATGTTGTTTTGTGTTACTACACTCTTGATTTCGTGTGGAGGTAGTAAAAAAGCAACTACTACAAGAAAGACGAATACTCATTCTCCGAGAAAGGCTGAGGTACATAGAGAGGTAAAAGAAGTAAAAAGGACAAAAGAGGAACCCAAAAAACCACTTGCTGCGGTTTCTTACAAAGAAAAAGTTCAGAATTATATTTTTGAATATGCCAGCATCGCTAAGCATGAGATGACTGAATATGGAATTCCTGCTAGTATAACTTTAGCCCAAGGAATCTTAGAATCTGGAGCGGGTTATGGTGAACTGACTGGGAAAGCTAATAATCATTTCGGGATCAAATGTCACGACTGGACTGGAGATAGAGTATATCATGATGATGATCGTTCTCAGGAATGTTTTAGAAAATACGAAAAAGCTAGTCACTCGTTTAGAGATCATTCATTGTTTTTAAAAAACAGGAAACGCTATGCAAAGCTTTTTACCTATAAACAAGATGATTATAAATCTTGGGCATACGGTCTTCGTGCGGCTGGATATGCTACAGATAAAAAATATCCGGTTAAGTTAATAAGTATTATAGAGAGGTATAATCTGTATACCTATGATGCAGAGGTCTTAGGAAAAACAAATACTGCGGAAAGACCTAAAACAGAAAAAGCACCAAAAGCACCAAAAGTTTTTAAGGTAGAAAAAGGAGCGTATGTTGTTAAAAAGGGAGATACGTTATATTCTATTTCCAGAAGATATAATATTAAAGTTGAGGAACTTAAAGCGTATAATAATTTAAAAGATAATGCAATCGTCATCGGACAAGTACTGAAGGTAGAAGAACCAGATGATGATTCTGAAGAATTTTAATCCAATATGATTTATAAAAGAAGTAGTGCTCTGTTTGGAGCGGCTCAGAAAGTGATTCCTGGAGGAGTTAACTCACCAGTTCGTGCATTTAAAGCAGTTGGAGGTGATCCTATTTTTGTAAAAGAGGCAAAAGGCGCATATTTATATGATGAAGATGGAAATCGTCTGATAGATTATATCAATTCCTGGGGTCCAATGATTTTGGGTCATGCACATCCACCGGTGGTGAATGCTGTTATTGAAAAAGCAAAAAAAGGAACCAGTTTTGGAATGCCTACGGAAATCGAAACTAAGATTGCCGAGTTAGCGGTATCTATGGTACCTAATATTGATAAAATACGATTTGTAAATTCTGGAACTGAAGCCTGTATGAGTGCGGTGAGATTGGCGCGAGGGTTTACTAAAAAAGATAAGATCATCAAATTTGCTGGGTGTTATCACGGACATAGTGATTCTTTTCTGATTCAGGCAGGTAGTGGAGCGGTTACTTTTGGTAGCCCTAATAGCCCTGGAGTGACAGAAGGAACTGCAAAAGATACATTGCTTGCCAGATACAATGATTTAGAAAATGTAGAAAGCATTATCAAATCTAATAAAGATGAAATAGCCTGTATTATTATTGAACCAGTTGCAGGTAATATGGGATGTATTCCACCTGTTAAAGGTTTTTTAGAAGGTTTACGTTCTCTTTGTGATGCTCATGATATTCTTTTGATTTTTGACGAAGTAATGACAGGCTTTAGATTGGCAAAAGGAGGAGTACAGGAATTATTTGAAGTAGATGCTGATATTGTAACTTTTGGTAAAGTAATAGGAGGAGGATTACCGGTTGGTGCTTTTGCGGCAAGAACCGAGATTATGAATCATTTAGCGCCTTTAGGCCCAGTGTATCAAGCAGGAACTTTAAGTGGTAATCCATTGGCAATGGCTGCAGGATTAGCCATGCTCACTGAATTAAATGATCAAACTAAAATTTTTGATAGTATTGCTAAAAAGACGGAATATCTTCATAAAGGGATCGCTAAGGTTTTAGAAGAGAATAATGTAGTCCATACTATAAACAGAGTAGGATCTATGATTTCGGTTCATTTTTCTGAGAATCCTGTTGTTGATTTTGAAAGCGCCGCAGAAGGAAATAATGATACCTTTAAGAAATTCTTTCATGGAATGTTAGATCAAGGAATTTATATTGCACCAAGTGCTTTTGAAACTTGGTTCATTACAGAGGCATTGACCTATCAGGATCTTGATGAAACTATAAAAGCTGTTTCAATCACTGCAAAAAGTTTATAAAAAGTAAAAGCCGATCCTATAAGATCGGCTTTTATATATTTTGATTTTTTATATACTACGTTCTACCTTGTCTGGTTTCTCTATAATAGATTTTGTACTGTTTAGGTCTTAATAATTTTTCCATTTCTTTATCAAGTGATTCTCCCTTACTAATAGCGTTGCCACTTCCAGATTTAGCATTATTTTTTCGTTTCTCAAAAAGTTGATAAACAGCTGCTTGTTGTTGTTTAGACAGGCCTAACATATTTGTGAGTTCATCAGTAATTTCTTGGGTAGTTCCCGAGATTTTATGATAACTATTGTCATGTAGTGTCTTTTTCTGCGCGATAGCAGATGCGGATGTTAAGAATAACATTCCGGCTAATAAGGTTAAAAAAATCTTGTTCATGTTTGGAGCATTTTAAGTTATTTCGGTAAAAAATAACAATGTAATGTTGTAAAAATACTATTTTTTCTTTTAAGATGAAAAATAGAATACTTGTTATATATAAAATTAGAGACTTTTAGAAATAGACAATGTGTTCAATTATCTAAGAAGCTTTAGGTAAGGTGATACAAAAAGTACTTCCTTCACCGAGGATGCTTTTTACATTGATTTCACCTTCATTAAGTTCTATGAGTTCTTTACATATTCTTAGGCCAAGTCCCGTTCCTGTTTCCTGTTGTGTTCCTTCTGTGGTAAATGTGTCTTCTGCAAAAAGCCTCCCCAGATTTTCTTCAGGGATGCCAACTCCAGTATCTTGAAAGCAAATTTCGTAATGTTCTTCTTTCTCTTTAGAAAGTAGTGTAATCGAATCTCCAGGATTACAGAACTTGATTGCATTAGCGATTAGGTTTTGGGATACAATAGAAAACATATCTTTATCTGCAAATACCATCGTGGGATCAAGTTGATTATTGAGTTTGATATCTTTAAGTTCTGCTTTAGGTTCAAAAAAAGTAAACTTGCTATGAATCACATCTTCGATGTTAAATTCTGTAGGCTTTACATTTAGTTCTTTCATTTGTGATTTTGACCAATTCAGTAAATTGTTCAACATGATAGAGGTTTGGTGCGTTCTATTCGCAAGCAAAGGAACAATTTCCTGAAACTCTTCCGTACTAATAGCATTTTCCTTTAGTAAGTTTAGTGTTCCGTCTAAGCCATGGATTTCATTTTTGAGATCATGGGAGATGATTGAGAATAATTTGTTTTTTACCTGATTAGATTCGTTTAATTCCTTAATATATCTTTTTCTCTCTCTACGGGTTTTGATAAAGAATATTAAAAATACCAATATGAGTATCGAAACTCCTAGGCTAATAAAAGTAAATATTCTGTAACGAAATAATTCTTCTTTAGTCTGAAGTTCTCTTTTTTCTTGAGCTTCAAGAAGTTTAAGTTGATCCAATTCAGATTTGAAACGCGCTTCTGCTTGCGTGATTTTTTCTACGGTTTCATTAGATGAGTTTTGATCCGCTATTTCTTGATATTTTTTTTGCCAGTTAAATGCTCCTGTAAAATTATTTCTCGCTGAATCTAATGAGGCCGAATATTGATAATTCGTAAGTAATAAGGGGGTGGTTTTTAGCTTTATTAGTTCTTTGCGAGCATCTCTTAGAAGAGTTTCTGCTTCTTCATAATTTTTTAGCTTTATAGCAATCAAAGCTAACTGTTGTTTTACATTAGCTGCAACTTTCTTATTTTGTGCCTTTAGAGCGGCGTTGTATGAAGAGTCGTAATATTTTTTTGATTTTTGATATTCTTTTTTGTCTAATGCTAAAGATGCTAGTCTATTATAAGCTAATGATTCACTTAATGTACTTTTGTTTCTTTTACTAATTTTTAGAGATTCTTTAGTTAGTACTTCAGCACTATCCATTCTTTTCTGAGCAATATAAACTAAAGCTAAATTATTAAGAGAAGCTCCTAGCTTTTTTGAATTATGTTTTTTCTTTAAAGCGATTGATTTTTTATAATATTTCTCTGCCAGTTCAAAATCATCAATGTCGGAATAGATATTAGCCATATTATTGTATGTGCTAGATAAAACTAAACCATCTTTTACCTTCTCGAAATATAAGTTAGCTTCTAAGATATAATGTATTGCTTGTTCAGCATTCCCTCTTCCTTGTTCTATTGTAGATTTGTTATTATTTATGATCGCCAGACCTCTCGGATAATTAGCTATTTTGTAATAGATAATGGCTTTATCATAATTATGAAATGCTTTTATGTGTTTTTGGGTGAAATTATAAACATTCCCAATTTGAGTGTATACATCTCCAATTCCTTTGTTATAATGTATTTTTTTAGAAAGAGGCAATAGTTTATCCTCATAGGATAATGCAATTTCATACTTTCCTTGCACCCAAAGTTGTTTGAAGTGTTTCATGGCGCTATCAAAAGCAATAGAATCTTTTGGAGTTTTGATTGTAGGAAGTATACTATCAATGGATTTTTCTTGAGAAAAACAACAGAGACTCCAAAGAGTCAATAAATATATAGCAAAAGTAGTTTTTTTCATATATTCTATTTTGGGGATAATAGATTAAATGCAATTTAGGTCTGCAAAATACATGTAATAATTAAAACAATTACTTGTTTGTAGTCTTATTCCTTCATTTTTGAATGCTTTTTCCGTAATTTTAACATAATCATCGTGTTTTTGTTGATTTCTGACGATAAAATGGGTTTCTAAAGAAAGTAATGTCTTAGTAACTTGTTGATTATGATCTTGTAAGATTTGTATTAGATATGTCTTATTCTATATCACTCCAAGTTACTGAAGATATTTTCCATTGGTTAGCAGTTTTGATAAATTGAATGGTTTTCATTCCTTCAGACGTAAAGGGTTTTTCGTTTAGTTTTCCTGATTTTTTATAATGACAAAATCGTTGAGCAATGTTTCTAAATATTTCTGTCTTCTCCGAAATCTCATGTTCTCTAAAATCTGTTAATGTTCCATTAGTTAAGATTTCTTCTCTAGGTGTAATAAAATTATCTAAATTATAAATCAGCGGATTTTCGAAGGAGTTATTGATGATTATTCCTTCTTTTATGAAGAAACTTTTTAATGCTTTTACATTCGGAATTTTATCATCAGTATTTGTGAATAAATCAAAGAAACGTTTTGTTAGTAAGTCAATCTGTTCCTTGTCCTTTTTATTTAAGTGTTCCGGTTCCATAGTGGTTTATTCTAAATACTTTTATTTTATTAAGAACGTGTTTTTATAGTTATGTGTACAATTCATAATAGGTAAATAATAATAAGGTAGTTCCAATCCCTATGAAACTTATAATTCCCATACACCATCTAACTGCTTTGTTACCAAATTTGGTTTCCCAATATGCTATGTTCCTCCAGCCACCTCCTGATTCCATAACCCAATTCCAGTTTTTGATGTACCCTATTAAGAAAATACCAAAACCGATAGCGGCGATTAGATACCCGTAATGAGGATATAATTCCATAAAGTTCTTAAAATCTGATATAATTTCATCCATAATGTACGCTGTTTTGTTTTCTAATAGGAAGCATTATTCTTTTCTAATTTTTTCAACATTTATGAGCATCCTCTTTCAAGATCACCATAGATAATCTATTTTCGTTTGGTAAATTATACTTCTCATAAACTTGTTTAAGATTTCCTTGAGTTTAGAATAATAGTGTATCAAATTAATGAAGAAAAAGTTGGTTTTTCACCTCAGTTCTTTGTTAGCTACAGTAATTATTTCGAATTTTTCTGGATGATAGTCCATTCCTACTTTTATTTCTTCGGTTTTTTCTTTTCCGATAAGTTTCTCAGATACGTACAAGCCTAAATCCAATGAAGATGCGACTGCACCCGCTGTTATAGTATTATTGTCATCAACAATTCTTGCTTGAGCAACTCTTTCACAATACTTTTCCAATGATTTATATTCATTAAAGTTGGTCGTTGCAATTTTGTTTTTTAAAAATCCAGCTGCACCAATTAATAAGCTACCGGTGCAAATTGAGACTATATAATCAACGTGCTCTCCAGTTCTCATCCATTCAATGAATTCTGTGTTGTATTGAAGTTTTCTTGTTCCATATCCACCTGGAACTACTATCATATCATAATCTGATAAATCAGGTTTAATTTTATCGACAATGATTTCTAGGCCAAAACTATCTTTTATCGATTTTTTAGTGGCGCACAAATCCCAATTAAGGTTTTCCATAAACCCTTTGGTTTTTATATTCTTTATAGGGTCATAAAATCCAATAAAATCTAAAAGAGTTATTTCATCAAATAGTATATATGCAATCTTCATTTTTTCTTATTATAACTATCGGTTTGTGTATGAAACGTAGCGTGTGAAAAGATATTAACTTTTCGGGTTAACACAGATCCGAATTTTTATGTTCTGTTTTTAATTTATCATTTTTTACGAAGCCAAATTTTTGAATTTGAGAAACTTGGTTGTAAGCTCTAAACTTCTTTGGAAGCCTCTAATAACTATATTTCATACACCATTTTTGGATACGTTTTTTTCTTTCCAACCATTAGTTTTAGATATTAGTTCAGGATAAAGGCAAGAGGATTTTCCGTCTTTTGAAACCAAAATCCGAACTGTGTCTCCAAGTGATTTATTATTGGTCAAAGCAAAATTATTCGTTCGAGATTTGCCGATATTATTATTTCCATTTGGGCTTTCATATTCGTAATGAACATCCATTGATATTCCGAATTTTGAAAATGTAAATCCCTTATTGTAGCTTATAGAAACAATTTTACCCTCTTTAATTTCACCTTTTTTATATAGGTCAATTTCTTTTTTAATTCTAAAATACAAGAAATAAGATAGGGTTAGACCTATTAGCAAAAAAATGCCTGCGATATAATTCATAAAATCCATACTAAAAGAGTATTGTTCATATCCTAAAACAATTGAATCTTCTTTTAAATGTTTAATTGAAATGATATCACCTTCTTTTAAATTTCGGATTTTTTTTGGGTCAAAAACACTAAACTTAGATTGCACTTTTTGTGCATTTAGTTCAAATTCATAGGTTAATATTGTTGGGTTATTACCATTGATAGTAACATTTTCGATTGGCTCAATTTCGGTCAGAATTGCACTTTCTTTTATTCCGTTAGATTTTATTTCTTCAATGTTCTCAACATACGGGAAGTTTTCTTTTAGAGAGTTCATCATTAAAGTGATAGGAATGAAAAGAAATAATGAAAATAAAACTCCTTGAGCTGCAAAGAGTAATAGTCTTGGTCTGAGCTTAGCTCTTTGCCAAATGGTTCTAAAATTAATTTTTCTATTTATCAAAGTTCTCTTTTATGTTAGTTAAGATACATGGTTTACACAAGTTAAAGATTAGACTTTACACGAAGTTAGTTTCTAACTCTGTAGATTGTTGTACGTGATACTTTATTTGCTATTCGCTTCAGATTTCTTAATATTCCACAAAGCAGCAGTTGATGCGATAAAAAATATTGTCAAGATTATATTTAAGTAGCCTCCTTTAATTATAATCCAAATATTTCCTGGTAAATATTTTGTAACTAAATCTTCGATCAAAAATGGAATGAGCGGAAAAAAAATAATAATCCATCTCGGATATAAAGTTTTTCTTTTCCAAACTTGACTAATAAAAAGAATAGATAAAATACTGACCATTGGATAAACGAATAATCTCAATATTTCGTTTATTTTTTCAGAGAGCAAAGCAGCTTTCTTTATGTCAAGATTATGTTCTGTTGCCAATTTTGAAGCAGTTGCAATAGCAAGAAAAGCTCCGTGAACAATCCCAAATGCTATTAAGATACTTCCAAAAAAAATCAATACGCCATTTCTGAAAATCGGTTTTGTCGTCTTAAAAGCATAATATACTTGACCTAACCCGAGCATATAAAACCAAGTTGCAAATAAAGCACAAACTCCGCTTGCGATAATTCTAAAATCAGACGCATTACCCATATTCTGTTTTAGACTCATGCTAGTTGGGTGATAATATAAAAGCATATCCCCAGCAAACAAAATTAATCCGCCCAATATTCCGAATATTCCCAAAACTCTAATCCAAAGTTGATTCATTTTCATCGATTATCGGGATTTCTCTTGTATTGCATAGAATGGTTTGTATAAGGTTTGTTGCTTGGTTAAGGATGGAATTTAGCAAATAAAAACCGAATAAAAAATCTGCAAGAATTTTCGTAAGTAACTAGAACTAGCAATAAATTTTATACGATGCTAGCAGCTATGCTTTTCTTCGGTTTTTCATCTTATTTACTGATTGGTATCTATAGTTGATTAATCAATTCTTCTTGTCTCTTTTTTGTTTCCAAACTTATACATTAATTCTTGCTCAATTGTTGTTACATCGTTTAAACGCATCGTTGAATTTTTCTCATTTTTGCATCTTCAATTTCACAATGATTTTATTTTTAAATTCATTGCTTCCTTTCGAGACTTTATTTTTAGTTTAGAGTAAATACTTCCTACGTGAGATTTCACGGTGGTCAACTCAATATTACATTCAGCTGATATTTCTTTATTACTCAATCCATTTCGTATTAAATCAAAGATTTTTCGTTCTTGAACGCTTAATTGTTTGATTTTTTCGTTCTTCTTTTTAAAATAAATAAGAACACTTATCAAAAGAATGCAAACAATACTCACTAAAAAAATAATGTATTTTGTGTTTTTGTTGTTTGCAAAACTATTATTAGCAATTGGAAATTTCTGTCGAAAAGATTTGAAATATGAACTGTTTTCATTTTCCCATTTCGATAAATAAATTTCATAAAATTTTGGATTTTCTAAGTAATCTGATTGAAAATCGGTCTGGTAGATTGCATAAAGAGATACCAAAGGATTTGAACAGGTATCTGCCACCACTTTCAGCTTTTCTGAAACGACCTCCTTTATAAATTCCTTTTCTATTACTGAATTTTCATAGTCTATGGAATTTGGGTAATTAGAGAATTTTTTAATGTGGTCAAACGTATTCATATAATCGGCTCCTCTTACTTTTGTATTCGAGAATATTGGTACACCTTCCGTATTGAATAGTTCTAATTCAGAATCTCGTTTCGCTATTAAGAACATAAAGTTTTCGTCTCTGCTACCAATGACCAAAGAGTTTGGTGAAACACCTTTTTTAACAACGTGTAAACGCAGTAAAGACCATTTAGCTGGTATCTTGTTCAAATCAATTTTGAAGTTACCAAGACTGTCAATGACCGCGCTTGTAATTATTAAATCATTTGAAACAGCGTATTCTTTCTCGAATGTTTTAATATATGAAACATATATTTTTCTTTCCCAAGAATCGTCTAATATCAATTTGCCAGATATTTGACCAGTTCTTTCAGAAAACGCTTTAGCTTGACCACACAATATTAGAAAGAGAACGACTATAGTGTTTTTTAATACTTTATTCATCCATAGTTGGTTTTATATATTGAGCAACTGACATAGCCACAGTGCCTTCCGGTTTTTGTGATGAGATTTTTATTTGCCATTCCCCAACTTCAGCACCAGAAATTGTTTTATCAAGAACACCTGAGGTATATTCCAACCCTTCTCCCTCTTCATTTGAATCAGATTTTGATTTGAAATTTAATGATAGTTCGCCCTCTTTACTCCCTTTAGGATTATAGATTTCAATTAAAGTAGTTCCTGAACTTATGTGTGCTCTGATGCCAATGCGCAAGGTTGTTTTGGAAATGACTTTAAAAGTTATTGGTTTGCTAGTATTTGATTGATTTGTGAGTGTTATATTCTTTGTGAGAATGTTTTTAAAACTCTTTCTCCATTCTTGAGCCTTCTTTCTTTGCACTTCGGCCTTTGCTCTTTGTATATCAGCTAATTTTCGTTGCTCATCAGCTTTTGCTCTTTGTATAGCAGCTTGTTTTCTTAATTCATTAGCCTTTTCTCTTTGAATTGCGCTTTTTCCTCTTTGCTCGTCTGCCTTTTTCCTTTCAATATTTGCTAACTCTCTTAATTCATCAGCTTTTTGTCTCTGAATAGCAGCTAACCTTCTCTGCTCAGCCGCTTTCTTTCTTTGAATTGCTGCTAACTTTCTCTGTTCAGTAGCTTTTTGTCTCTGAATTGCTGCTAATCTATGTTGTTCTTTTACTCGTGCAATAAATTCTTCTTTGTCTTTCTCATAAGTAACCATACTTCTTTTAATTTCATCATCTGTCAATCCTTTAGACTCTAATTGTTTTATATAAGCTGCTTTATGGATTTCCCAACTTTCTTCTGCTGAAAAACTATTGTTAAAATGATTTGGAGCATAAATGTAATTTACACTCAAAGAATCTTGTGCTACTTGACTGAACATAAAATTGCTGCTTGCAAGTAAAATGAATAATAAAATTGTATTCGTTTTCATACCTCTAAAATTAATATTAAAAATTTCTTTCAGAGCAAATCTAATTTGAGTTTTCAAGGATTAGAGTATAATTAGGGTAGGAAAAAGGTATGAGTGAGGTATGAAATGTCGATTATTAACGATTATTTAAATATTTGTACGGTTGTTGTTGTATTGCCAATAATGTTTAATACTTGTGTTGTAGCAGGGAAAAATGTTATTGTATTTTTTGATTTTTATATGTTTCTTTCTTATTAAATTTATAAAAGCTTGTGCTCAGATTAACCGGGTATTCAGCGACACTGCAAAAGGGAATGACCTTTCGATTCAGCACTAAACTTTGCTCCGATTTAATAGATGATGTTACTACACGCTTTTTATTTCCGCCATATTAGATATTCGACTGTCATTCCTTCAATTTGCC
>NZ_CANMQT010000024.1 GCF_947500065.1 uncultured Aquimarina sp. | reverse complement strand
TCCAGATATTTCCGTTTGTTGTTTTTAATTTTTTAGTAATTTGATTGTTGTCTAAAGTTCTCATGATTTTGATTTTTGATCCACCAGAGGCGGACAGGTTGATTGATGAATATTTTTTTGTTGGACTATCTAAAACGTCTTTTGGCGTTCCAGATATTTCCGTTTGTTGTTTTTAATTTTTTCGTAATTTGATTGTTGTCTAAAGTTCTCATGATTTTGATTTTTGATCCACCAGAGGTGGACAGGTTGATTGATGAATATTTTTTTGTTGGACTACCTAAAACGTCTTTTAGCGTTCCAGATATTTCCGTTTGTTGTTTTTAGTTTTTTAGTAATTTGATTGTTGTCTAAAGTTCTCATGATTTTGTTTTTTTGATCCACCAGAGGCGGACAGGTTGATTGATGATTTTTTTTGTTGGACTACCTAAAACGTCTTTTAGCGTTCCAAATATTTCCGTTTGTATTGTTTAATTTTTTTGTGATTTGATTGCTGTTTAATGTTCTCATTATTTCTATTGTTTTAGATTGTTATATACTTACTAGACGTATAGGTTTCGATTTCGTTACAGTACTATGCATAAAAAGGTACTATTTTAACGTTTTTTAACTAAAACAGGAGTTTTTTGGGATGTTTTTAGAGATGAGTTGAAGAAAATTGATACCTTATCATTGGTAATAGGGTAATGTGTTTACTTAATAATATAGTAGGCATACTATAGTTTATCTATTATATGTATGTTCAGGAGGCTTGTTTTACAAACGAATACTATTATAAAGGTTTTTTGAACTGAAGTTGGTTCTGTATTTGAAATTCTTATAATTCATTTAATTTTTCATTAATTCAAGATAACCGTTTACTAGTGGAGGTTCCTCTGATTAAATTTTAGGAGTAACAATACGTAAATCATGACCGGTTTTATCGTCTCATTAAATTCCCTTTCTCCTATAACTATTCGAATGACCAAATAAAAAAGAAGGCTAGTATCATTATGGGAAATGCCAACCAGTATTCATAATTTGATAAGTTATATTTAGTTGCATTACTAGTTAAGGTTGTTGTTAACGGATTGTATAAGCGTAGTAACGAAATTAAAAGTTGTAACATTTCCGGTAAGTAATCACTGGACTTTGAAAAAAGTATAAAAATTAAGATGAAGCACTAAACCGCTATTATTTTATTATGCCTTTTCTCGTTTGTACCCACTTTTTTTACTTTCATGTAGGAATATCAGGTGCTTATGGCATTTTATCGGAATTCCACTCATTTATTTCTCAACTTTGAATTGTCCAATAATATGTAATAATAGGACTAGGTAATTGCTACCTAGAAAGAGTGGCAGTATCATTAGACATTTGTAATGTAATTAGAAACAAATAATTCGATTGAGTAGCTACTATTAGTTTATGATTACAAAGGTGGAACCCGAAAAGCCTTTAATAGAGTAGGTGATTTATAATCTTATATAAAATGAAAAATTCAATTAACATTACAAAGTGCGACAATCAATTGGTAATTGTTGCAGTATCAGTAGAAACACAGATATTTTATGAAGTTGCTAATGTAGGAAGTGGGCCAGCAGTGGACTTCACGATTAACTTGAAGGAGGGAACATATGTTCGTCCTGTACCGTATACCAATTCAACTTCAACTTCACCTCAACCATCAACGACAAGTATTGGTCTTCCGGCAGGAAAATATATAATTTATTATTCTGGTTTTAATGCTTATGGACCTTACAATTTCGAGTTCACTTTGAACGGAGAAACGTTTAAATTATTGAATGGTCAGGCCGCTGCAAAATATGGCTATGTTTGGAATCATGGAGGTCCAGAGCCAAGTATAATCGAAGTTGTTATTGGAGGGTAAAAAATCTGAAAATAATTATAAATACTGAGTTGCCTTGAGAGTGTTAATCGATATTTTCAAGGCCGCTTTTTTGCTCAATAACATTTATATATTCCAATTTTCTGAAATTAAAGATATGAATTATAGTAATATCTATTCTTTATTTATTTGACACACTGCTTTTTGGAAGTTTGCAACTTCGAAAAACTAATAGACAACTTTTTAGTTCAATCCGTTAGTTACGGATTAGAACGCTTAGAAATAGCCAGCTTATTATCTTTAACTTATAGCCTAGAAAATGTTTTGTATAGGATACGTTGTTAAGGAATACCCGTCCAACGCTGATTAAGCATATTTTTTAATAAGTCAATATACTCCCAACCTATTTTTCTTGCTGCTAACAAGGTTAGACTATCTTGATTTTTTCTTTGCGGTCGTGATGGTCCAGTCATGTTTGGTTTCATATTTACATCAAACAGGAAGTATTTGCCATTTTCATCTGCACGACAATCTATCCTTATCGGTGCTTTGATCTTAAGTAATTCGGCTGCCTTCTCACATGCACGATAAGTTTGAAGAACTGCATCAGAATTCAATTCATCATTTTCGAGTATAGAACTATTTTCCATTACGGCTACAATACCGTTGTACGGAACTATTCCGTGATGATGATTAAATCTTTTAACAGCAGGAAGACACCACGGTTTTAGCATCTCCTGTGATTGATTTTGTATCGTATAAATTCCTGCAGGCATCACAGTAATAGTTATCTCTTGACCACTTAAATACTGTTCTAAATATATTGATTTCCCATATGTATTATTAGAAAAAAGAATTTTTAGTGAATTGTCTAATTCTTCTTTGGTTTTAACTAAAGAAATGCCTTGACTACCTCTACCTCTTAATGGTTTTATAACTAAAGGAAAATCAATACCTAGGGTGTAATCTGCTAAATTCTGAAATGAAATTAGTTGAGTTTCAGGTATTGGAATTTGATTTTCTTTTAAAAAATTGTTTGTATGAAATTTGTCATCATAAATATCTACTTGATTTGGTAATTGTCCTACAAATTCAATATTCAGTTTAAATACATTTTCAATTGAGTGATTCTTGAATAAAACGGTATTCAACCAGAAGATATTTGCTCCTTTGTCTAATGCGTTTTGAATTCCTTTTTTAGTATCCGGAAATACCCAATCTTTATCGTTTTCAATAGCTGGGTTTTCAGAAGGTGTTATGACGTCGATTCCATTCTTTTTTAATTCATACACAATGTCTGCTCCACTATCAGCATACCCATTTGGTTTCATTGGCTTTTGAGCTCCGTTTTTAATCGGTGGGAGTTGTGCTTGATATAGAACTGCTATTTTTTGCAAAATGTTTTTTTAGCTAGTTGCTAAGGTGTTTTTTGTATGATTAGTAGCGGGTTTATAGCTACTACTTTTTAAGAAAGTAATTTACAAAATAATAGGTAATAGTGCTACGAAGTTATAAACTTCCTAGAACCCTTAGTTTAGCAAAGTTATTTACATAGAAATTATTTAACGAAGTTAATAATGATGTAAATGGTTTATTTTCTTTTAGATTTTATAAAGAGCACATATTAATTATACTAAATAAATACATTATTTTAAATCCGTAATCCATCTCATCCCACTCTTTGTTAATCGATAGTCTTTAGGTGTTTTTACTTTGGTTTTAATCCAAAAAGTATCCTCCTTATAAGTACCTTGAAAAATGTATACGTTATCCTCTAGTTTATCATAAGTGAATTTGTACAAATCATTTTCTGAACCATTTTCTAAATCATTCAATGAATGGAAATCAATTATTTTCTTTATCGTATCTGCTTTAAATGAATAATAATGTTCCTGCTTATCCATGTGAGTGATTTTTATAGATTCTGGTCTATAAGAACTTCCATTAATTGAGATGTTTTTCCACCTGATAGTAATAGATTTAGGTATAGTATCCCCATTTACTATTTGAGTTTCAACTTCATGAAATCCAGTCAAAGAAGGATACCTGTTTGTCGTCTGAGAATGAATCCTTTCAGAGAAGTTTATGAAACAAGAAATGGTGAAATATAATAATATGCTACTTTTAAGAATATAGCCTACTTTTTTACTCTTTTGACCAGAAAATAACGGTTGCTCAATAATCGATTTTGTAGGTTTATTTAGTACAAAGAAATTCATCATTCTTCTAAGATCATTGCTTATTAATAATAGTGTCATTAATAATAGATGAATGGCAAACATTTTTACTCTTACATCATAACCAATATCGATTATGACTACATTTAGCATAGCTATGAATAAAATAAAAGAACCAATAAAAGTAGATCTTCTGAATAATAAAAGAACACCGCCTATCACTTCTACCCAACCTGTACTCATGGTATAGAACTTAGAATAACTCATAAATGTCCATAAATAACTCATTCCGTTATGGTTGCCTATTGTGTTTTCTAGTCTGTCTAAATCCATTTCACCAAATTGGAGCATAAATACTTTTGATAATCCATAAATTATTAGCGTTAACCCAATATGGTATCTAAGAATTGTTCTGGTTAGCCTTTTTAACTTTGAATTATAATTAAACCTAAATTTTGAATCTATAATCATCCAGATTGTGGTACCGATTAAAGAAAGGACGATAATTAATAAAAACCTGCTGTAATCATACTTAGAATCGAAACCATTGAGAAGATTCCGTTTATCAAACTCCCAGCCAAGGAAGACCTCACCAAACCAAATAGTAATCTCTTTCCAAAAAGAAATATCTGATGTGTCAAGCTCTCTAATGTATTCAAAACCATAAGGATATATGTAGAGTAGCAGATAAAGAAATATAAATCTAAGAAAAATCCTACTTGATGTGCTCCAATGGCGTTTTTCTATATGAGTCATTTTGTGTTTCCTATTGATTGTGATTAGAAAAATACAATCTTACTACATCTTTTCCTTTCTAACTAAAAAATATAGCATATAAATAGAGCGTTTGAGTGAATTAATTTATGTAAAACACGTTTTTAGTGACATTACCTATTCCTTAAGTTGTTGTAGTCGGTTAATCGCATTTTGATTTTGAGAATTTAGTTCTAACGATTTTTCAAAATTCTCAATAGCTTTTTCTCTATTTTTAAGAAATAAATATGCTTCAGCTAAACTATCAAAAAGGTTTGCAGAATCTGGATAAAGTTTCGTGGCAAACAACAAAATAAGTATCCCTTTTTCTGAACTGTCTGGTCTGAAAACCAATTGAAGTCCCAGCGTGTTAAGATTCCCTTCAGGAAGTTCTAATGTAGGATGCTTTTTCTTAGTTGCTTTATATAACGATAAAAGATTTTCATAATTCTTATTTGAAGCTAGCTCATTAAAATCCTGAAATGTGAATACATCTTTTTCGGGCTGTTTGGTGCTTTGTAAAAGAAGAGCATTTTTTATTCCGTTATCCAAAGGTGTATTATTCATAAACTGTAATGCACTTGTATTGTTTTTTAAAAATGCATCTAGAAAATTTAGCGTATATACTGAAGCCCATTTATAAGATTCCATAATTTCAGAATCACTTTTGTCTTGTCTTTTATCTCTTTTTTCGAAAAGAACACCCAGCGTGCTAAAATATGAATGGGTTAAATTTTTAAATTTTAAACGGTATGCCTTGCTTTTAGATAGACTATCATATAATTTAAATTGAGTATTGAGCTCGGAGTTTATATTGTCTTCTTTGAGAACTTTTTCTGGAATATCTTTTTGTGCCATATGAATATAAGGGACATTCATTTTTTTGATATTGAAAAAAGGAGATTTCTTTAATAATGCATATTGATACCGTTCTGTACCATCAAGACTTACAATAGCTTTTATATTTGTATTTCGCATTTGGACTTGGATATTTGATAATCCACCAAAACTAAACCCCATTAGAGCTATTTGATTAGTATCTGCGTTTGGAGATTTAGTTATTTCCCATATCAAAAATTCTATATCTCTTGCTTGGGTCTCAATGTTTTTTTCATGATTTCTGTTAAACCAACGGCTTTCAGTTCCTCGACTTGTGCTAGCAATAACGATATACCCATTGCTGGCCAAGTATTCGCAAAGCGCAAAGTTTTCTATAGCAGAAGCATGAAGACTAGGGGTGTAGATGATGATAGGGAATTTATCATTTGCAAATTCAATTTTGGGATATGCTGTTGTTTGTTCTTGAAGATGCTTTTGATTTGCTGGCGTATTATGATAATAAAACCAATTTAATAATTGTTCGTTGGGTAAATATTCCCATTCCTCTTCTTTTTTTAAAATTTCAAAGTAATTTACAATTTTCATAGGTGTTGTAGCTATGGTGTTTTGTGTAGATGGATACCATAAACTGACAAGAATTGGCCTTGGAATTGTTTGATTATTGAAATCGTTAATTCTACTATATGTTCTTGCGCTATCACTAACGGTGTAGTGTAGAAAACCAACCTTGAATTTTCCGTTTTTTAAAGCAATTTCCTGTAAAGAAGTTTGCCCTATAATTACATGTATTTGAAAAAAAACAAAGATTGTTAGTAAGAAGGATTTCATTATTTAACCATTACTGTTCAATTCTAAAGATATAGGATTTTGTTATTTGTTACAGTTTTCTTTAAACATACCAATGAATTGGTTTAACATATGAAAAAGGACAAACTTCTAGATATTAATTTTTGTTTATTGTCTTACATTCAATTTATTAAAGATATCTTATAGAAGTTACGTTATTAATTACAGTGTTAGATTATTGATCTTTTTTATAGCTTGTCCAGGGATGTCTCTCAAAGTCATAATATGCGGTGTTTTAGTTTCCCAAAACTCTTTAGGCTCCTGAGCGTTTTTAAATAGGTTTTTTCCGTGACTAATTGAGACTTGCACATCATTAATACTATGAATGATAAGTTTAGGGATGTTTTTGATCTCTTTGATATCTCTAGAACCCACATATAGTTGGTTAAAATTTCCAGGATGTTTTCTAGCTCTATTCTTCAGAAACTCAAAAGGAGCATAATCTATAGCTATTTGTTGTGCTGATTCAAAAGCACTATCAAGTACTAAAGCATCTACTTCATTTTGATTATCCATTGTTATCTTAATAGCCAATTGTCCACCTAGAGACATGCCATAAACGATAGTTTTCAAGCTATCATTTTTAGTTTTATTTATAAAATCTTTGAACGCCGCCTCAGTATCTTCTAAGACGCCTCTGTAATTAGGAGAACCATTTGCTTTACCGTATCCACGCCAGTCTGCGGCATAAACTGCATACCCATCATCAATTAAAGGTTTATACAATTGAGACCAATATGTAGCATTTCCACCAGATCCGTGTATATAGAAAACGTATCCCTTACGCTTAATAGAAGGTTTAAAGAGATAGGTATATATTTTTATGGAATCGTTTACTTGTAATTCATATTCCTCAAAATCAAAATGCTCTAAAGAAACATTTTCCTTTAAAGGTCCATAAGAAAGCTTAGATTCATCTTGTTGAATCATGGCTCTTAACATGTCGTCTGTTTGATATGTATAAATACCGAATCCAAATCCTGAAAAGAGTATTATTAATAATGTCCAACCGGTAATCTTTACTATTTTTTTCATCTATTTATGTTTTATTTTGAAACAAACAAAAGACATAACTAAATGACTGGAAAAATAAAGTTATGGATAGCCAGATTTAGTGGTTAAACAGAAAGTTTTGGTATGAATTGACTAGGGAAAAGGGGCTAATGGAATAGGTCTTTTATTTTTTTGTAAGAGGTTCTTGCTATAGGAATTACTTCTTCAAATTCTTGAGAAATAAGAACGGCTTTTTGAGAATTTCCTTTGACTTTAAAAGAGTGCATAGGATTTATTAAATAAGAACGATGTGGTTGAATTAAGAAGGATGCTTGAGTTAATATTTCAGATAATTTAGCTCTTAGCATGATACTTTTTATCTGCTCATTTGTATAATAAACCATTACGTAGTTATCGATGGATTTTATATATAACAAGTCCTCTTTAGAAATGACCAATTTATCTTTTGCATTTTGTCCCATTAAGGTTAATCTTTCAGAACTCGAACTCTCCATTTCGGAAGTGTTTTTTTGGGGATGTTTGATTATGTTTTTAATAAGCAAATAACGTAGTACGGATTTTGGGAAAACTATTAAAGGAAATATAGGCAAAACCAAATAATACAAAAACAGTACTAATCGTAGAAATGATAATGGTTGTTTTTCAAAAATCGTATCCAAGTATATATATCCTAAAATAGTTGCTGATAAGGAGGATAGGATAAGGAATGTAATTTCATTCCATAAGGTCCAATTGTTTTTTTGTTTATAGAAATAATTTGCTACAACATGTGCTAATAGATAATTCACAAATTTAACAACACCAAACCCCATTAATAAAACCTCGCCATATTCATGTTCATAATTATTAATGTTAAAAGGTTGTAGTGCAATAAGAATAAACCCTAATAAAAGGCCAAGAATTATTCCTATAATAATGTGAATTTTATAAGAAGAATTATATGGAAATGCATTATTAAATGACATAAGAGAAGGAATTGTAATTCTTATTTGTGGTGATTAAGGCTCTATTAGCTATTGTTTAAGTTGAAAGTGTTATTGAAATTGGAGATAACATTTTGCCAATTACGATTAATACTTGCTTGAACTAATTTAGGAAAAAGAAAAGGAATCAAAGGAAAAACCTATTCATTTTCTGAATAGGTTACAAGAAAGCAATTCAAGTGTAAATTTTTGTATGTAGTTGATATAATTTTAATCCTCTTTCGAGTATTCTAATAAATCTCCTGGTTGGCAATCTAATGCATTACAAACAGCATTAAGAGTACTAAATCTTATAGCTTTGACTTTGCCTGTCTTTAGTTTCGAAAGGTTTGCAAGTGAAATATTAACGGTTTCTGATAGCTCATTGAGTGACATTTTACGTTTTGCCATCATTACATCAAGGTTTACAATAATTGCCATAGCTTATACAGTTTCTTCTAGTTCTTCTTGATATTCAACTCCTTTTGAAAAAATAGTTGCAATAATATATATTACAGCTGCCATTAAAATAAATGCATGACTGTCTGCCCAAAATTGGTGTAGTGTATCAATATTATATCCATGATGTTGTAAGTTTTTGGCGGTCCGTTGTCCTAGGTAGCTCAATAACCCAATTGCAAGCGTGTAGTAACTAATTTTAGAAATCTGTTTTGATACAGCATGGTTGAATGGTTTAGACAGATTAATTTTGGTTACTAATATGATGACTAGATAAAATAAGAATGCTTTTAGAATTGAGATCGTCAATATAAAACTATAAACACTAAAAAAGGCCCATGTGCTGCGTTCATACATTTCACTTAAGTCCAATTTTTGATATAGATTTTGGACAAAATCAGGATTATACAAACTGAAAATAAAATTTACAATCAAGCTTCCTGCTTCTATACATAAACCAACGAAAATTATCCAAGTAATAATTTTTAAACCTTTAAATACGAAGTTATTTGTTTGCGACATAATTAGGATGTGTTTGAGTTACATCACAAATATAGATAAAAATTTATTGATAAACGATAAATATATTGTTTTTATAGATAAATTATATTTTACTTAAATAGATCAGATGTTACTATTTGTTTTAATATTTCCACTTTTCTATAATATTTTTTCCGAACAGTTCATCTAAAATTTCTTCGCACCATTCTTCAACTTTTTCTTGTCCAATCTCTCGATTGAATAAATCTGATTGACAGGAAATTAAACATCCTTTTATGTATTCACTTGCATCATCAAATAGTTTTGTTAAGTATGGTTGTGTGTCGTGATCATAATAGTAAATTTCTTTAGTTTCACTATGAAAACAGAACATATTTCCGTTTCCTAAATAGTCACTGAAAGAGATTAAGAAAGGGAGGTGTTTTTTATCTTCTTTGGTGAAATCGGGCCCATATTGCGGGTTGTCCTTCCAAATATCTTTAATCCAGCCAATTTCATTGAAATTTTGTAGCTGTTCTCCAATTCCGGCAATACCGAATTTTTGGTAAAACAATTTCAGGCTATTAGGTAATGTCGTTTTTAAACTCTTTTCTAATTCGGATATAGCTTCTATTGTTATTGGTTCTTGTAATTCATCCCCCCAATTATCAGCTAGTTCATTTATTATTAATTCAGTCTTATCCGACCAGTTATCATCACCTATTTTTTCAAATGGAATGATAATATCTGATTTTTGTTTAATGTCAATCATTTGCGAAGTATTGCTAACGTATTTAGATATGATTTCGTGTTGTATTTGTTTGTTTTATAGCAATGCGTATGGAGGTTCTCACCGTCCTTAGCAATCTCACATTTTTCCAATGAAATCTAAAAACACTTTTTTATGAAGTTCTAAATCCAAATTTGGAGAAAGTGCTACCCGCACAATATAATCTTTGTCACCTTCTTTAGTCGTTCCTTGAGTAGAAGTAGCGGGAATCGTCCAGTAACAACCTTTTAACTGTCCATAGCTCACACAGAACTTACTTTCATTAGGAATTTCTTTAATCATTAAATTGATTAATTTAAGATTTAATGCTCTTTTATGGGATTCTTTTTCTTCATCAGTAGCACCTTTAGTAGGAAGATCTAATGAAAATACGGATGGAGTAAATCCTTGATTTGCTAATGTTGAAGAAACAAAATTGATTTTTGCTTCGGGTAAATTATCTTCGATAAAGGTTACAAATTCACGCGTATTCTTATATGCATCATCAATCCTCTGAATCATTGAAGGTAATTGTTTTGCTAATATTTCCATTTGAAGATCTGTAGCCTCATTATCACAAAGTCTTAGGTGAAGCGCTATTTTCTCCATCAAAGCTTCGGATTTTTTATTAGAAACGCAGTATCCAGCAGTGCATTTTCCGCCACTCGGAAATTTAGAACCACTAACATAGGCAATAGTTCTAACTGAAGAAAGTATTTCATTTTCGCCTAAAAAGTGCACATTAGGGCAAAATGTTTGGTCTAAGATAAAAACTGGATCGATAGCAATTTCTCCATTTTTAGTTGTACGCTCTTTACTTAAAACATCTTTTAATTTTATAAGATCTGGAACTTCAACTCTAGGGTTTGTTGGGATTTCTGCGATTATGTATGGTATAGCATCTTCTTTAGCAATTTTATCTAAAACGATATCAATGCTTTGTACCATGTCTTGACCACCATCAACAGGTAAATCCATGACTTCAGTATTATCAATACAAGCAGCAACTCGTCTTGCCTGATCATTTGTTCCACCATAACAATTTGGAGGAACAATAATTTTGATAGCCTTTCCTTTATGCTTTTCTAGTGCTTCATGAACCAGTCCCATTACAATAGCATATTGCATGGATAGTCCACTAGAACCAACCAGTGCCTTTATATTTGTTCCAGTAATATCCTTTATTGAATTTAAGACCTGCGTTTTGTTTGTCTCTACATCATGTGTTTTATTATAAGAAGAAGATTTATCTAATAGATATTTTAATGCAACTAGTGTATTGGCAGGAGTCATTGCGATAGTTTCTCTTCTTCTTACATGCTGAATTTCTGAGATATAACTTTCATTTTGTTTACCATTTACTACTAAAACACTTCCTAAGGTATCATGAACATTGATAAAAAAGTCAACATTTGGAGCGAGATTAAAATTACAAACATCATCTTGTTGTGTAATGAAAATGGTACTGCCATTAAATTCAGAAACCTCTTCAACTTGCACTACATTTTTTAAATCAAACTTATAGCCATAAATACTCCTTAGTATTTCAGTATCAAAAAAGTCTGGTAATTCACCTGAATAAATGATTTGAGTATTTTTATTTGCTAACAGGTTTTTTCTTAGAACTGCCATAATAGGAATCGTTCTTGACGAAAAACTTATTACATTTTCTGCATTTAGATTATTTAAATTCCCAATAACCCATTCTAAAACACAAGATAATGGATGACCTAATCTAATATAGTCAAAAGCAGTTGGTAATTCACTTAGTGATGACGTTTCAGAAATATTCTGATTAAATAGGGTTTCAAATTCTTTTAAAAATTGAGTTTTAGCTAATTCTTCATCATAAATATCTAGTCGATGGGTTGTTAGAGTTAGCCAATCAGTAGGCATGTTTTCTAATACATCCTTAATATAATTCAGCATTTTATTGTCTTCCATTATTATCACCTTTAGGAGGCCGTTAATATATATTAATTAGCGATCTTTTAAAAGAGTTATTAGACGTTTTGTTAGATAAAACCTAACTAGTTAAATAAGAGAAGTTGGTATGTTTAGTTCTATTCGAATTATTATTGTGTATCCCTCGTTCGTGATAGGATAATCTTTTGTCCACATGAACTGTAGCAATTGAAGTGATTTTTACGAAATGTTTTTTTAGATAGCTTGAAAAATCAAAACGAGTATGATGATTGGAACAGCAAAAACCAACATGGGTAATAGCAAATTTAAAATGGATTTACCAATCGATAACTTTTGAACTTCTGATACTCCAATTACACAAAAAACAACGGTCCAAATACCTAAAATAAACTCTAAAATCATAGAGCCATAAACAATAATGTTTGAAATAAGCCCTGCACTGGTAATATCACCATCTGCTTTAAATATTTCATTACCATAAATTCCGATCTGAGGGATGAGGAATAATAAAGCTATGATCGCGGGTGTCATTGCGTATGAAAGGATTCGTACAATAGAAGTAGTGTCACCTTTTCCATCTAACCATTTTCCTGTCCAACTTAATAATGCGGCATAAAGGTAATAGGATATCCAGCCTAAAAGCCCACCAAATATAATACACATACCTAAAATCGCCCATATGGACATTTGATCACCCATATTTTTCGTTGATGCTCTATCAAATGCTCTAGAAATCCCGGCAAGTACTAACAATAGATTCACATATTTGCCATAATGTTTATCATTAATAAACTTAAAAACCTTCCTAGGTTTAGTCCATATTTTTGAAAAAATTTCTTTATCAGAAATACTCTCAAGGTTGTTAGTACTTTTTATTTCGCTATTCATTTGATGTTTTATTATTCGGCATTACTGCCAACGTTTAATATATGTATCATAGCGGTGTAAATTGTTACCTAAATATTGATATTTCTTTGTGGATTTTATACGGTTTTTAGATTAACATCACTGTGGTGTTATGAGTCTGAAATAGACAATTGTTTGATTAGTAGTTAATTATGGCTGTGTTTGTTTTGTTGGACTAAGTGCTTATTTTTTTTTCTTTTTATACATTTCGTAACGAGTTTTCATTTCTTGTTCAATTCCAGTACCGATTCCAAACCCTCTACTATTTTTCAATATATTCTCGCAATTAGGGAATAAGACTCCATTACAAATTAAATTAGGTATTTCTTCTTCATAAATTCGTTCTCCATGTTTATAGCTATGAATCAATAATGCAATATTATTGGTTCTTTCCACTCGATTTAATCTTTTTACATAGTTATATCCCATATTATGTTCACTAGGAAAACCGTATTGTTCCGTTAATTTTTTTAATTCAGATAAAATAGCATTCGCTTCAATAGACGCATTTTCGACTGTTATCTCAATTGTACCATAATACCAGTCCATTAGTTTTCTTGAAAATATAGCATCTCTATTATTCAAAGAATTAAACTTATTTTTTAATTCGGGCTTAAAATTTTTATTATAGTATTCGTTATGTTTTGGGAATTCTTGTAAGAATGTATGGTACCATTTTTTTCTTTCATATTTCACGAAAAATCTCAATGGAACACCTCCTTTTGCGAGTTTCTCTGCAATAAATCCAGCCCATGAATCATCTTTTGTTTTATGAGCAATAGTTAAAGCAAAACTCAAATCATGTCCGAGTGGAAAGTCTACTTTAGAAAAAGCAAGTTTAAGTTCTTTACTAGCTTCTTTATATCTCTTTTTGGAGTATTGTTTACGTGCTACATCTATTATATTATAATATTCTTGGTATTCACATTCTTGTGATAATAAGTTGAGTGTACTAAAAAAGATAAGTAATAGTAGTCGTATACGTCTTTTCATATGTGCTATGTTTGAACGATGATTAATAAGGGAATTAAAAGTAGCTTATACCTAACGATAAATATATGTAAGTAGGCCTGAAAACAAGTGATTATTTTCGGATTAACCATAAACCAAAACTTTTGTGTTTTAGCTCATTTCTTTTAATACCAAATCAATAAGATCTTGGCGGCATAGCAAATATAGAAAAACCATTTTTCCTATAACTTAGTTGCTATGATGACAGACATCGTGTTATCTATATTCTTCTATTTTAAGTTTCTTTTGTTTTCGCAAAGTTTCACCTCCTATTTTTTCAATAGAAATAACTTTCTTACAAATCTGTAACTTATCCGTGAGTGATTCGGTTACCAATTTCAATCTGATTTTTTGCCCTGAATCAATTAGGTTTTGATATGAATATTTAGTAATTGGTTCATAATCTTTTTTCGACATATAAACAATAAAGGTCGAATCTGAATCTGTTTTAAGGTAAATAAATGGACTCTTTAACAACTTGTGTTCTTCTAATAATTCAATATGAGGAATTATTATAGAATCTTGTTTTCTCAATTCTTCTATTCCAAGACTATCTCTTAATTCAATATAGTGCAGATAAAGGCTGTCTTGTCGTCCATAAAAGCTTGCGAAATTTAACCATGTTTTATAGTATAAATCTCCTTCTAAGTTTTGATGTTTATTATCCATCTTTTGGCATCCCAAAAACATCAGGGAAGAACTTAAGAATATTATTAGTTTTTTCATTTGGTTTCTATTACAGATAACGTTTCTTATGTTGCGTTTACTTCCCGAAGGGCATACGTATATTAATTGGACAAATTGTTGTAGTTGTCGTACGTTTATTTTTTAATTCTTGTTTTTAATCTATTCCAAAAAGTTTGTTTTTTCTCTGAGTTTTCTTTTGTCAAATTAAAAGTTATTGAACTTACGTGTCCATCCTTATAATATTCTACATTATCAGCATCTTCCGCTCCAATATCTAAAAAGGCTTGAGTCATATTTTCAGATTGTTCCCGTAAACCTTTCCAAACGGGTGAATCGAAGACGTTTTTTTTTGCCTCAGAGTATTCAAAATCAAAGTCTTTTATTAAAACCATAATTGATTGCATTGGTGAAATCCCTATAGTTTTTAAATCAGATATTAGTTTATCAATATCCGCCTTTTCTAAAGATTTTTTAAGCTCCGAAATCAATTCGATTTTTAAATATTCTTTTGCTATTTCCTCTGCTTTATTTCTTACAATCTCTCCACCAATAAACTTTTCGTCATATTCATTTGAACTGTCAATTTGGATATCACTATTCAGGTTATCATAGACACACCACCACCAATAATCTTCGTCCATCCATTCAGCTCGAAGCATTAATCCAGACCATTTAGCAGTACAGTCATCCTTTAAATCACCTTCCCAGATGATCTGTTGATTATAATCTCTATTTTTTAGTACTTCGCTCATTTTTTCAATGCACTACAGCTATTAATATATTGTGTCGTAACAGGGCAAAATGTTACCTTATTTTTCGTTTTTTCAGTGCATTGATTGCTTACTTTTTCTATGATCAAGCATTGCGCCTTCATAAATATAAAACAACCATTGGATTGATCACTTTGTTGCTATGATCACATATATGTTGTTGTACTACGTTTATTTTTCAAAATTATCTCCGTCAAAATATAAGTTTGACATGCCTAGTTCTTTCCAAGCTTTTTCGCTAAACCCTCCACAATAGTGAAGTTCAGATTTAAAGCAATCCTCAGTACTGGGATCTAAATTTAAAGTTTCGTAATCATATGTGTTTTGTCCTAGATACATATCTGCTATTTTCAAATTCTTATTTTTTGGAGTCTTTTCAATAAAGAATTTTAAATCCCATTCAAGCGATATTATTTTAACTTCTAAAGTTTTTTTCGTCTCTATATTTTCAATCGTAATATTTTTTGTTACCATTGGATCAATTCCAAAAACAAGATGAGGATTATAAACAATATTCACCTTGATGTTTTCATCAAGGTAAGAAGTCGCTCTTGTCTTCCATAAGAATTCTCTACATAAGATAATCACGATAAAAAAGGTTAAGACTATAATTACTTTTTGTTTTGTGAAATATCTCATTTTGTTAATGTAGTACAACGGTAAATATAACAAACGTTGCTGACCCAGAGGGCAGCTATGTTTTGTTATATAATGTTATACACATTTTAGTTTTGAGAAATTATATTCTTTAATTCAGGATCTATATTTTTATATCCAAGAGCATTGGCTCTGATAATATATTTTCTTGCTTTTTTTATTTCCTTTTGATCAAAATAATATTTAGCTAATATGTAATTAGCCTCTGGATCTTTTATTGATTTAGTCAATTTTTTTTCAATCAATTTAATACCATTTTCATCATTTAATCTGTAAAGAATTTTACCTTTTAGTATTTTAATAAGTTTCTTTTCTGGTATAAAAAAAAGTTTATCGATTAACTTTTCCGCTTCATTGATTTCATTTTTCGATTTTTCATACTCTTGATTTAAGTAAAGTGCTAAAGCTATTCCATAATAACCGTGTGGATAATCGGGGTTTTGGATTTTGACTCGTTCAAACTCACGTTGAGCATCAATAAATAAAGAATCATTTATAAGATAAAAAGCTTTTAATATTCTTGCTGATGAATTTATGGAATCAATATCTAGAGAATTTTTTACATATTTTTTTGATTCCTTAAGTTTTTCTTTTTTGATTAAACAATATGCTAAATAATTCCAAGCTCCACAAAATAGAGAATCTTTCTCTACAGCTTTTTTGAAAGAATTTATTGCTCTTGAATATTGTTTGTCCAATACCATTTGTAATCCAAGGTTATAAGATTTAAAAGCGGATCGGCTTGGTTCATTACAAGATTGAAAATCTGCAAAAATAATTTGTGAAAAATCTTGATTCTGACTATTAGATTCTAACCAGATTAATAAAAAAAAGATTCCTAATAAATATTTCATTTTCTTAGTTGTGTATCGGTTTGTGTATGGTTATTTACGGGAAATCCGTTAGGGTTTTCCGACGTACGACGAAGTTAATTAATTCAAGTGAATTTCCTGCGAGGAAATTCCGTAGTAATTAATTATACACCTCTTAAGTTTACAATGCTTAACTTTTAGTATAAATAATCAGAAAGAACAAAAGAGAGAATTAAGGTTATGATACACGG
>NZ_CANMQT010000023.1 GCF_947500065.1 uncultured Aquimarina sp. | reverse complement strand
TATTCATCTTATTTTTGCCATTATTAAATCAAATAAAAAATTTGAAAATCGTTTGGTTTCGTCATAGAAATCGAAATGACAGAGAAAACTACTTTTTAGACAGCCTCTTTTTTATAATATATCATGTACAAAACTAAAACACTAGTCGGTATTCATATAATAGCTCAATGCACCAGACGGACATTGCGTTATTTGGCTTTTTAATTTTTCTGTGGTCGCGTTTTCTGGCTGAATCCAAGGTTTTCCATTAGGATCATACACTTCAGGTAATTTTTGAACACAAATCCCTGCATGAATACATTTTCCGGGCTTCCAAACAATAGTAAGTTCTCCATTTGTGTATTCTTTTCTAATCTCATTTGTAGCCATTCCGTTGAAATTTAAAGAGTTAATTCTAAAGATACAGAATATCTATATATTATTCCCTAAATAACATCCATATAACCATTATAAATAAAGGCTTTCTAAATCCTTAACTATCCAAAAATCTTATCCTTAAAATTTGTTCGAGTAACAGCGGATGCGGTTACAACTCCTGCAAATAATGCTCCACCAACACCAGCAGTAACAATATCCTGTCCAGTAAGATACAGTCCTTTTATTGGCGTTCTAGGTTGTAGAAACTTCTGGCGAAAACGCTCAGGAGTATGATCAATTCCATAGATTTCTCCTTTGTCATAATTTACAAAATGCTGTGTACTCAATGGTGTAGAAAGCTCATAATGATCTACTTGCCCTTCTAAATGCGGAAGTTGCTTAAATAATTCCTTCATTAATCGTTGAGAAACCTTCTCCTTCCATGCTTCATAATCTTCTCCACGTTTCATCCATCTGGTATCTTTCCATTGCGAAACGGTATCATAAGGAACCAATGTAATAATATCAATAGTACTACGACCTGGATACCTATTAGACCAATCAGGGTCTTTAGCAGAAGGAAATGATACATACACTACAGGAAAAGGAGCATCTTGATCCTCTAAATATCGTTCTACGCAGGTATCATGATCAACATCCTCTGGATAAATCCAAAAATTAGTTTTTGGTAATTTTAAATCTTCTGGAGAACTTTTAAATCCCATATATAAACATGCATGAGATACAGAAGGTCTTACTTTCTGAAGCTGTTCTTGTAGTTTATACTTACTACTTATAGTTTCAGGAATTAACTTTTGGAAAGTATTAAAAACACCCGCTCCACTTATAATTGTATTTGCATAAAACTCCTTACCATCTATCATTCTCACTCCTTTAGCTTTGTCCTTTTCAATTATCACTTCATCAACAGTTGCATTAATCAATATAGTACCATTAGCAGCAGCAATGACAGGATCGATAGTATCTACAATTCTAGATGACCCTCCAATAGGAAAACTACCACCGCCAAAATAATGTCTAGCTACAGAAGCATGCATGGCAAAACTACTTTGTTTAGGAGGTAACCCATAATCTCCATATTGAGCGGATAATACTTTAATCAATTCCTGATTACTCGTGAGTCCACTAAGCACCTGATATGTAGTTTGGTCTGCATATTTTAAATACGGGTTTTTTAAGAATCTACCTATTAAGAAACGTAAAAAACCAGGTAATGCCTTTTCTTTATAAAAAGAGCCCATAGCCTTATTCGCTTTAAAGACCAAGTCTATATAGCTATCAATTGCTTTTTCCTCTTTAGGGAAATAATGAACCATTTTATTTCTAAAATTCTCAACACCTTTTACAAAATCATACGATTTATCACCGATAATAATACGATCATATACCGCTCCCATATCGGCCCATTCTAACTTGCTATCAGACACGTAGTCAAATAACTTTCTTATAGGGCTATTTTCTTGTTGTACTCCTCCAATATAATGTATCCCAACATCCCATTCATACCCTTTACGTTTAAATATATGTGTGAAACCGCCGGCTGTATAATGACTTTCTAGTATAAGCACCTTCTTCCCTTCTTTTGCCAAAATAGCTCCCACAGTGAGACTTCCCATTCCAGATCCGATAATAATCGCATCATAATTATCTTCTAAATCTGGACGTTGTTTATAGGATTGTATCATATATTTATTGGTTTGTTATATAAGTTGTTTCCCAAAATTAAGAAGATTCTGGTTACCATTCCTATCAATGATGATGTATTTTCACTGATATCATAATAACGCGTATTATGAAAAATATAACTAAAGTATAACAATATACATCTAGTATATATGTGTATTTTTGCTCCGTTAAAATTAAAATCTTAAAAAGGAGATTATTTTATTTAACAGGAATCCGCAGAAATCGAAATCATTACGAACTCAACGATAAATAAAAAATGGCTATTCTAATTTTCATGCTTGTATTATGGTATACAGGTCTATTTTTTCAAAGTTTCTTTTTACATAGATACGCAGCACATCAAACATTTACCATGTCTAATTTTACTGAAAAAGCATGTTTTTTTCTTACTTGGATTTGTCAAGGATCAAATTACCTAAGTGCCTACGGATATGGTGTAATGCATCGCATGCATCATGCATTTGTAGATACAGAAAAAGACCCGCATTCGCCTAAATATGATAGCAATATGTTCAGTATGATGTGGCGTACTAAAAGTATTTACCAGGATATTAATAATAATAGAATTTCACTGGATACAAAATTCACCAAAAATGCTCCTCAATGGAAATCTTTTGATGCTTTTGCTAGCTCTAATTTCTCTAGAATTGCATGGGGATTAGGATATACTGTGTTTTTCTACTTTTTTGCTACCGTATGGTGGCATTGGTTATTTCTACCAGTAGCTTTCTTTATGGCTCCAATACACGGAGTTATTATTAATTGGTTTGGTCATATTATCGGATATACAAATTTTAAGGTTGATAATACTTCTAAAAACTTATTACCAATTGATTTCTTAATGATGGGCGAAAGCTATCATAATAACCATCATAAACATAGCGGCAGAGCTAATTTTGGTGGCGTAAGATGGCACGAGATTGATCCTACCTACTTTATAATGGTAATCTTAGATCGATTACGAATCATTAAGCTAAAGAAAAGTGCTATTACTGTTAAATAGTGGATTAATTGGTGAAATTAATTTTGCCTAAAGTATTGTATAAGAAAATATCATCCTAAACCTGTTTCAAAGACTCATTAAAGTATAGTATTAATGAGTCTTTGAAACAAGTTAAGAATGATCGTAATTATAAGATTTTTTTGAGATTGTAAGATTTACAAACTACTAAACTCTATAAAATCATACTCAGGAGAATACTCAATCATATGTCTTAATACAGACGCATGTCCGTTACCTACAATTACCAGTATTCTATCTTCTTTAGTTTGATCTATCTCTTGAATTTTTCTAAATATCCTCAGGTTTCTATTGTACCACCAAACTGATAAAAAATCTGCACCTCTATTGTCATTCAACTTAAAATCACCAACTAAATAAGCGCCATAATTGTTTCTATGTCCTTCGATAGTATTCATGTATTTAATATAGTCTAGGATCTTTACTTTAGAAGGGAATTTAGTGGATTCATCAAATGACTTCTGAACCATCTTTGTATAAGGATCTTCTGACTTAAAATCATACTCTTCTGTTAGTTCCTTCATCATCTTTGGATACTTTTCCTCTAATTCTGAGCTAAAGGTTTTAGCATCTATAGAATATATCTTATCATGGTTAAGGTCATTTGCTATACGCATTCCTAATTGATAACTTTCATTTCTAACATCTCTATGTTTTCCTGCCTTATATTCTTCATATTTTTTATCCATTCCCCAATCTTCTTTTGCTTCTATAGCCACTTTTGTTGGTTTGAACTTCTTTATATATGCTACTAATGCGGCTACTTCTGACTTTTTAGGTTCTTTTAGAACATCAATTTTATCATCTTCATTGGTTTTGGTATAATCCAAACCTGGATATGAAAAATGAAAGGTACCCACCACCAGAACTTTTGTTTTCTGTTTTGGATAATAGCTTGCATATGGTTTCAGGATTCCTTCATTTTCCTTAGATACTTTTTGAGCGGTTGTTTTGGTTGTAAAAAGACCAATACTGATACTAGCGAGTAATAATAGACTGTATTTCATTATATGTTATTTATTAAATTCTATACAATGTTATCGTCTTATCCTATGTCCTATATAAATTTTACACCAACATATATGATCATTATATGAATAAGACATATTATAAAACAATAGTATTTGTTGTACCAAACCAATAATTCATCCCATAAAAACAAGGAGTCGTATTAATTCTAAAAAACAATACAATTTTCGAAGTACTTTTGATCTATGAATACAAAAAAGGAATTTCTTTACAACGTACTGATTATAATAACGATACTAATTTTAGATGTTCTTGGTGATTATATAATTGCTGATAAAGCTATTTTTTCTTCGAGCCTTGGTTTATTTTTATTTAAAACGACATTTACAATTTCATTGCTAATTGTCTATGCTGTAAACTATATATACAGTGTACCTCGATTTTTATTTAAGAAAAAGTATATGCACTACTTCTTTTCTTTTATCGCGATGATAGTTTTATTCGCGGGAATACGATTTCTGCTAGAAGAAATTATATTATATAATATTATAGGAATACATAATTACTTCTTTGGAATTCCAGTATCAGAACTTGTCCTCAATTACTCTTTTGATTCATTTTATTATACACTAAGAGTTTGCCTGGTAAGTGCTGTTATATGCTTATTTTTTAGATATAATGAGAATAAAGAAGAGATACATCATTTACAGATCGAACACGAAAAAGCGAAGCTCTCTGTTCTAAAATCACAAATAAGTCCACACTTTTTATTCAATACATTAAATAATTTTTACGAAGAATTATATGATGATAAACCAAAAACTGCTAGTGATATTCTAAAACTATCAAAGTTATTAAGATACGTTACCTATGAAACCAATGATGATCTGGCTGATTTAAATAAAGAATTAGCCTTTATTGAAGATTATCTATATTTCTTTAAGCGTAGATATGAAGATAATTTTCATGTACTACTGCATATTGATGGATTTATACATACTCAAAAAATACCATCACTTATATTAATACACTTTGTAGAGAATGTCTGTAAACACGGTATTATAAATGATAAGAACCGTCCAGCTAGTATAACGCTAACAGTCCATGATACTATATTAGAATTAAGGACTAAAAATTATATCAATACCTCAGAGATCTATACAGAACCCGGTATTGGAACCAAAAATATTAGGCAAAGACTTGAGGTTATCTACAAGGATAATTTTATTTTAGAGCATCAAAAAAGTGAAAACCAATTTGAGGCCTATTTAAAACTTACGCTCTAAGCGTATAATTCTCTTATAATGAATAATCTATTTACGTGTGTAATCATTGATGACGAACCGGCAGCTATTCGGTTATTAGAGAAGTATATCACCAAGGTTTCTTTTTTAGAACTAAAGAACACTTTTACAAATCCTTTAGAAGGATTAAAATATTTAGAAAGTGAATCCATTGATCTAGTTTTATTGGATATACAAATGCCAGAAATCACTGGGATACAGCTTTCGAAAATCATTGATAAAAAAACCAAAATCATTTTTAGTACAGCCTATCCTCAATTTGCTTTAGACAGCTATGAGGTAGCTGCAATAGATTATTTATTAAAGCCTATAGAGTTTGAACGTTTTTATAAAGCCGTATCAAAAATAAAAGAAATTCATACTACAGATATTCCCATAAGTAGTGATCATACAGATGATTTTTTCTTTTTTAAGACAGATGGAAAGAACAAGTACGCAAAGGTGTTTCTAAAAGATATTAGATACATAGAAAGTCTTAAAAACTATATAGCGATACATCTACATGATCAACAAATCATCACCTATAATACATTAAAACATTTTAAAGAGACTTTACCCGCTTCCAGTTTTATACAAATACATAAATCCTATATTATCTCCATAAAACACATTGATAAAATTGACAACGATACTATCTGGATTAAAAATCAAGAATTACCTATTGGAAATACGTATCGAAAATCTTTTTTTGAAACCATTGGGAATCATCAATTCTGAGAATTTTAGTATCGTAATTTAATCAACCAGCAACAATATGTTCCACTAGCCTCAATTGCTGTCCATCAAATTTAAAAATCCAGATAGAGCTGTATTCGCTCTCAGAATAGTAATTACTCCCATATTTAAATGGCTCTTTCATAATTTCTGAATGTGTTAAATCTCCGGTACTCAGCCTAACATCATCGCCATCAATACGCAGTTCTGTTTTACGAATTAAAAATCCATTATCTATTGATACGCTATAAATAGCAGTATCTCTATACCAGTTAACATCTCTAAGTTCTATTTTAGAAAAGATCGTATTTAACTCATTAATAACACCATCTAGGTTTTCTTGTTTTTCTAGTGCATTGTTCATAAAAAGACTAATGGTAATCGTATCTTTTTGTTTCAGCACTCTTTTTAACTCACTTAATTCACTGAATAATCTTTGCCTTTTCTTTTTAATACTTCCCTCTGCTTTTTTAAAGAGTGTAATATTTGAATTCTCTATCGAGTTCAGATGTACTTCTGCGGGATTGTTATAATCAGGTTGATACCACAAATATTCCTGAAAATATTCTAACAAACGTTCATCTTTAAAAATATACTGATGCCTTGCAAAAATCTCATTCCGTAGCAATTGGAGGTCATATAAACTATTTTTTGAAATATCTTTTGATGTATATGATATCGTATCACAAGCCGAACAATCTTCTAACTGGGCTTGCACGTTTATTGCAAGTAGCAAAAGAAAAAAGAGTATACTATTTTTCATAAAAGATGAGATTGGTTAGTTGGTATTACAAATATAAGATTCGTAATTAATAACATAATTTCACTTCTTTCACTGCCAGGTGAACTTCATTTCAATATTCAAAAAAAAATGATATCAATACCACTATTTATAACGTGAATTCGATATAATAACAACTATTATTCAGTACCTTAAGACCTAATCAAGTCCCTTCTCCTTGGACGACAGCGCATAGCGATGGGCGGGAAGGAGCGTTGGAGTTAAGAAAAGGGTTTTCACATCAAAAACCCTTACCTTAATCCTCTCCCAGAGGGAGAGGAAACTAAAAAGAACTAATTTTCAGTTTCTTAGTTTGTTTTCATATATTTTCTTACGTCGAATTCAGGTTTATATCAAGTCTTTTATTCCTTTTAAAAAACTTATTGCGTCACCTACTGTCGAGATCTGTTTTGCTCTATCGATATCAACTTCTTGTGATGATCCCTCACAATTGCGTTTTGCAAGGAAAGAAGCTCCTAACAAAATTGATTTTTGTAGATCATTCAAATCATCCTTATGATAGATACTTTCTTCTACTGCTGGAATTACATGCTTTTCTATAACAGGGAAACTTCTTGTTGAACTGCTGAAAACTTGCTCAAAACTTTTAGCATTTTTATCTCTGTCAGTTAAATGTGGCATATTCCATTTCTTACACATAGTACGAATAAAAGAAGTATGATCAAACACATCATTCATAATAGTATTCTGAGCAATATGTGCAGACACCATTACCATAGGAACCCGAACACCAAGTCTATCAAAAGTAAAATCTTTTTGTCCTTTCATTCCTTTAACCGGAGGAATAGCAGGTCCTGGAATCACATGATCAAAACAACCTCCGTGTTCATCATGAGTAATAATCAATAAGGTATTGTTTTTATAGGTATCATTCATGAAAATCGTATTATACACATCCCAAATCAAGTTTTCTCCTAAAAGTACAGAACCAACTTTTGTAGGCCCATCAATTAAACCAGAAAGAGAAGAAGGATGTTGATCATTATGTTGTCCAAAAAACTTAGGTTCAATAAATGTATACTGAGGTAATGATCCATTCGCTACGTGCTCTTTAAATTCAGAAAGTTCATCTCCAGTATGAATTACATTTTCATTTTTAAAAGGTCCATTTACAATAGTAGTAAGAGAAACCGGGTTTTCTGTATAAATGCCATGACTTACTTTAGCATCTTCCATAAGTTCAAACAAGGTTTTCTGAGACCAGACATTTTCAATCCAGTCTTTCATACCTTCTATATTTCCTATAATACCTTTATCTTCTCCTGGATTAATTACTTGTCCACCAGAAGTTGCTGCGTGCCAGAAAGCCCTATTACACCAAGTCTGACTGGGCACTGAACAAAACCAATGATCAAATACTGCAAATTCTTTTGCCAATGTAGAAAGAACACTTACCTGAGAAGGCATATAAACTTGCATAATTACCTTATACAAATCAAAAGTAGCTTTATCAAACTGAGGGTATTTTTTATTATCCAACGCTTGTAATCTGTTAATGTAATCATTCACAAAGCCCAACATTTGCTTATTATCCGGAGGGATTGGATTAGGAATATTATAAGGAGATACCATATCTTGTTCCGGAATATTTATATTATCCTGGTTCACAAAATTATATAGCTGAGTATTTATATGCTGATATACTTCTCCTGGATCCGGAAAAGGTTGGTGAAAATCCTGAGCAGTTTGTATCGGAACAGTTTTATGTGTATCATAATCAACTGCCCTTGGAGGCACTGGCATTTCATTAGGATAATTTTGTAAACCTTCAAAAGTTTTACCCTCAGGTACTCCGTCTATATAAAGGTTACCTAGTAAATTATCAAAGGATCGGTTTTCTAGCATTAGTACGACCACATTATCGAAACTATCTAATGCGTTACTACTTTCTTGAGTTGAATCAGCCATGTCTAAAGTGTGTTTTTAAGTATTCTTATAAAAAGAACATTCGTTTACTATTGCGTGAAATTGTATAAAATAGACGCTACTATTAATACAATTAATTCTCCTTATAAACTTATAATGAGCTTTGTATAAAAATAGGGAGAATTCCACGTAAATTCATGAGTATAAATACGTGATTATTCTATCATAATAATTGAGACATTCAATTGAGAAAATAAAAATTGGTCAAGCCTATATGGCACTTATAGACATATGCAAGAAGCATGTTATGATACTTACAAAAGGAGAGGTTTTTATATAGTACTTTGAAGCTAACTAAAAAATTAATCGCTTGATGATAGTTTTAAAAAAGATAACGGATTGAAAACTAACAGAACTAATAATGCTTAAAAGACATTAAATGTAGCTTCACAGTTTCTAGATTTTCTCCTGTCAAAATATAATCCTGCCCCATTAAATTAATTTTACAATGACCATTAACTTCCGTAATAGCCGATATATGATCAGGATTGATATAGTGTAATTTACCTTCCTTATCTTTAATTTCCATAAATTCCATATCGATATGATTTTAAGATTTATATGTCTACTAAATATACGATAAAAACTACTCATATAATAATGATATGTATGCGTTTTTTTTACCCAAAAACAGCCTTCTGATCTAGAAAAAACCAGACCACAAAGTATATGGAAAAGCATCTGAAAAGATGGCTATAATATGCCTTCGGTATACATAGCAAAACTCTTCCTAATTTGGGAAAGGAAGAGTTTTTAGTAGGTTGGTTATCATAGTTAATTTGATAAGCAAAAAAATATAGTTGAGTTTGGTGTTACTATTTAAAATATCTCATTAAGAATAATATGCATATCTCCTCAGGGTCTAAAAACTTATTGGGGGTAAAATTTTCAGAACCCTGAAACGGAAATAAACAGATTGGTTAATCAAAATAAAAGGGTAATTAATATGTTTAGGATACAGGAACTACTTGTTGTTGTTCTTCTAATTCTTTTTTAGTTAGGTCACGAGTAAGCCAACCGCTTCTTCCTGCTGTTGCGATGGCATATGGAGTGATCCAGAATAATGTAAAAGCATAAAATATACTATACGGATACGCCCAAAGGGATTCAGATAAACTATGTTTCTTAGCGTAGAAAAATGCTTGAATACTAGAAAAGAATAAAATACTCACTAGTGTAGAACTAAAGAACAAAACTGGATATGTAAAAACAAAAAATAACATTAATAAGGTAGCAGGATATGCCATTGTCATTTTTAACCATTGGTTTAATAACAGAATTCTTGTACCATTTTTAGATCCTTCTCTAAAATTACTAAATGCAAATTTGCTCATCGCAAGATTCTCTCGAATGTTACTTCGTTCCCAACGGATAAACATTTTATATAAATTCTTATAGCGTTCCGGACAGTTCGTATACACGTATGCTTTACGTTGGAATAATACTTTATATCCTTGTTTTAGGATCATATTTGTCATGGCGCGGTCTTCGCCTATTTTAGAAACTTGCCCCATAAATGTTTGTGTAATCCAAGCTGCTCGGCAGTTCATAATCGCTTCTCTACGATACGCCGATAAAGCGCCTGGTGTACATAGTACCGAACCTAATGCACTCTGTGCAGAACGAATGAACTCAAAACTAAAAGCAAAACTAACATTAAGCATTCTTGGGATCAATGCTTTATCTCTATTTAATACACGTACATTGCCAGCTACTGCTCCACACTCCTCATTAGTTACAAACGGAGAAGTCATAACACGTAGCGTATCTTTTTTTACTATAGAATCGCTATCCACTGTAACAAACACATCGCCCGTACCAAGGTTAAACCCTCTGTATAATGCATGTCTTTTTCCTCTATTCTCTGGTTGTTGATAGATCGAAACACGACTGCCTAATTCGCTTTTTGCTTTTTTCATCCATTGCCAAGTATCATCCTGACTGCCATCATCAATAGAAATAATCTGTAATTTCTCGATCGGATAGTCACTTTCGGCTAGGCTATGAAGTGTTTTATATACTAATTCTCCTTCATTATAAGCAGGAACAATTACTGTACACAAAGGTAATTCTTGATCAGACACTGTATCGATCGTTTTATAACGTAGATATAAATATAAAATATAGGCTAAAAAACTAACTTTAATCAATAACAAAGAAATACCAGCTACCATCAAACTAATTCCCCAAACCGTATTCATTCTTTCTAAATGAATTTCTTCAAAATATGGTTGTAAAAAATAGAATAATGATGCAGCACCAAACAACAATAGAAATGTTCCTAGCAAAATAAAAGAAGAAGAAGCATTGCCTATGCTACTCTTTAAGCGATGACCAAATGCGTTGGTCATAATTGGTGTTTCTGTAATCTCTAAAGATTTTGATAGCTCCATAGTATGTTTTTAGTACCTCTCTGGATAACCAAAATTGATACCGTTTATAAACATTATTGAATACCAAGGTTTTAAGAATAATGCCAAAAAATAAAAGTGTGTATTTTTTACACAACTGTGTATTTTTGCCCCACTTTCGAGTGTTTTTTGACAGGCTCAGTATAAGATCTCAGTGATCGTTACTGTCTTTATCACTATGCCATCGATCATGCAGACTACAGTCAATGAGTGTCAAAATTATTCTTATACCTTTAGCTTTCACCTGATGAGATACTTTGGCAAGTTTTAGGCCTACCAAATTGATAGGCCCAGAAATTAACACTCCATGATATACACTATATAAAACTTGATATAATCATCACTTTTTAACTGCATTTATATAATTTATTCTAACTCGCAGGTAATATTTATAAAAGTACCTGCACCTGGATCTATGGGAGTTGAATACGAAAATGACAATAAATCTCCTTGATTTACATCTACCGTAGTAACAAGATCACTAATCACTGTACCTATTGGATCTGAACTAGTAATAACTTTAGAGAATGCTGTATCTGTACCATTCACACGAAATGTTACTGTTACCTCAGATCCAGGATCAATAGTATTCCTTGCTAGTGATATCATAAAATTCTTTACTGTTCCACTTCTTGTAACTGCAAACTGACATTCAGGTTCTTTACCTGCACCTACTCTGGCATTAAAAAACACAAACTGAGGGGCATTTGCAGGAATCGCAGAAATCACAAAACCATTTCCATAAAGTATCGTGGTAGGTTTAGTATTAGCAGCTGTCTTTGCATGTTGTGCATAAGGAACACTTAATAGCTGACTCGTTCCTGTTACAGTATAATTTGTGCCGCCAGCAATATCAATTTCTGTTTTTAAAAAATAGGGGCCATTAGACCAATCTATTGCAGCAAAACTTCCGACAATGGGTGTCCCTCCACCAATTTCTATAGCTATTACTCCATAAGCATTGGTAGTGGGTGTTTGTGTTTCTATATATACTGGAGACCCAGAAGTAGAACCTTGTAAAACGCTTATTTGTAACCCTATTATTGTATTTACTAAAGGAGTGTCTCCTGTACCTCTCACCATCGCTTGATAGTTCACCTTTTCTGGTGATTGTCCATGCGTGTTTATGGATAGTAGTAGTGTAGCTATAATGAAAGTAAATAGTTTTTTCATAGTTGATCTAATTTTTAGTTATATTAAGTTTTACAGGAAGATACTTAATTTAAATCATATGAATCTCTAAAATGAACGATTAAAATAAGTATCATATGATCAAACTTATTCTTATACAATCTTAACTAGTAAACACAAGAGTTTAAGATATTATTGAATTATAAGTTATATTTCCTTAACATTTTTAGTTAAAAGTCAATAAATCTATATATGACTAAAATAATTAAGTTTATTTTACGATATCAGCATCCATATAAATGAAACGAAGTTTAAAAAAATATTGGCAACTGTTATGGCAATCGGTACTCTTCTGGTGTATCGCTATGGGACTTTTCTCTATATTCAGATACTTCGGGCTTGATGAAGAAGAAGGTGTTACTGTTATTGAACAATATAGAGGGTATCAAGGTACACTCCACGCTTTAGGAGGCTTTTTGAGTATTGGTGTATTAATCGGAATTGTATATGCAAGTATTGATTTTATTTTTGATAAATATACTTCCAATAAAATATCACTGGTCTATAATCTGATTATCAGAACGCTGTTATATTTCATAACTACAGTTATGATCTTTACCTTAATAATGGATATATTTTCTGATCTTCATAATATAAATCTGAATACAGAAAGAGGTTGGTGGAAAGAAAGTAAAGCATTTTGGGCTACCATAGTATATATCGTTATGATTTCTTTTGTGTTTTCATTTATAAAAATCGCTACAGAAAAGTTTGGTAAAGGTGTATTTATAAAAATGCTATTAGGCAAATACAAAAAACCGCAGGAAGAGAAACGAATCTTTATGTTCTTGGATCTAAAAGACTCTACTACTATCGCAGAAAAATTAGGTCATTTTAAATACAGTCAATTTATACAAGATTGTTTTTATGATCTTAATACAGTAGTTCCTAAACACGATGCAGAAATTTATCAATATGTTGGAGATGAAGCGGTATTAAGCTGGCCGTATAAAAAAGGGTTAGCTAATAATAACTGTGTGGACTTATTTTTTGCATTTCAACAGAAAAAACAGAGCAAAGCCAATTACTACCAAGAAAAATATGGAATAATTCCTGAATTTAAAGCAGGATTACACGGTGGTAAATTAATGGTAACCGAAGTAGGTGTCATCAAAAAAGAAATAGCATATCACGGTGATGTGATTAATACATCTGCTCGCATTCAGGCAGAATGCAATAACCACAAGGTAAAACTCCTTATTTCAGAAAAATTACTACAAGACCTTACCATAAACACTCACTTATCTTCTACATTCTTAGGAAGTGTTTTACTAAAAGGGAAACAAGAAAAGGTAAATATACATACTATAGCAAGGGTAGCAAGGGTGTAAAACAGAGGGTTGTAAGCTTCGACCGCGCTCACCCTTCGAGAGCCTCAGGGTTCGAATGTATTCTCATCCGAGGGTTGAGCGTAGTCGAAGTCCGGTTCACCTAGAATCACCCTTCGAGAGCCTTAGGATTCGAATGTATTCTCATTCGAGGGCTGAGTGTAGTCGAAGTCCGGTTCACATGGAATCACCCTTCGAGAGCCTCAGGGTTCGAATGTATTCTCATACGAGGGCTGAGCGTAGTCGAAGTCCGGTTCACCTAGAATCACCCTTCGAGAGCCTCAGGGTTCGAATGTATTCTCATACGAGGGCTGAGCGTAGTCGAAGTCCGGTTCACCTAGAATCACCCTTCGAGAGCCTCAGGGCTCGAATGTATTCTCATACGAGGGCTGAGCGTAGTCGAAGTCCGGTTCACCTGGAATCACCCTTCGAGAGCCTCAGGGTTCGAATGTATTCTCATACGAGAGCTGAGCGTAGTCGAAGTCCGGTTCACCTTGAATCACCCTTCGAGAGCCTCAGGGTTAGATAACTCTTCAGTAAACTAAGCATCTGTATAATAGAAGTCCAATTACAGTAGTTAAAAAATTAACAGTCTACGCTCCTCAAAGGGGTACTTAAGAGGTACCCCATACCTACTTCTTTAGTCCCCTCTCCCTACTTCTGATATAGGCTAGTCCTGTGTCAAACACAAGTGCATCCTAGCTCTGACACAGGTAACACTCCTGTTTAGAGTACCCCTACCCACTGTTGGCACTACCCCAAGAGAAGCTTTTAGGTACTTTTACCCACTAGTACAAGTACCCCAAGTGATGCTTTGCTACTCAGACACCCACTTATATAAGTACCCCTCCCCACTTATGGTAGTGGGTTTTAGGCTTTTTACGATGACTATTATTAAGAAAAAGTTAAAATCTAATAGTATTTAGAGATGAATACTAGTGATTACTTTTTTCTTGTATTTCTTGAACTACTAACAGTCCAGCTATAACTACATTTTTTACACACATAAATGCTTCTGGAATTAACAACATTATGATTTTTGATACTTCTACCAAAATCTTCCTTACCCACTTTTTTTATATCTTTTCCTCTAGCATCACATTTTGGGCAATGATATTGTATTCTATAAAATCCATACCATTCTAGTATAATATATACGAGAATAACAATCAAAACAATACTAAAAAGCCAATTTTCGGATATCATTAATCAAACAAATTTTTATTTTTAATACAACAATATAGTTTATCTAAACTCTTTCTCTATAGAGAACCTGTCCACCTATGGAGGAGGATAGCACTTCAATTCAGTATACTGGATAAAAGTACTTGGGTGTGTTATTCACCCAAACATAAAAAATAGCTTACTCATATCTAACACACCCCTACCGATTTGGCAGGCAAGCCTAACCCCTACTTCGACAGAGCCTGTCCTGAGTTTATCGAAGGGCTCAGCACAGGTCTCAAGAAGGGAATTGTTTGCTTCATCTTTTTGGATAAAATCTTCAATAACCAATAGTACGTTAAACATATCATTGTATACTTGCTGATCTAAACTCTTTCCCTCTCGAGAGGGATAGCACTTCAATTCAGTTTACTGGATTAGAAGTACTTGGGTGTGTTATTCACACAAACATAAAAATTAGCTTACTCATATCTAACACACCCCTAGCCCCTCTCAAGAGGGGAATTGTTTGCTCATACTTTAACGCCCTTACCTATTCGGTAAGCATCCTTATTTCTCATGAGGGGAATTATTTGCTTCATGTTTTTGGATAAAATCTTCAATAACCAATAGTACGTTAAACATATCATTGTATACTTGCTGATCTAAACTCTTTCCCTCTCGAGAGGGATAGCACTTCAATTCAGTTTACTGGATTAGAAGTACTTGGGTGTGTTATTCACACAAACATAAAAATTAGCTTACTCATATCTAACACACCCCTAGCCCCTCTCAAGAGGGGAATTGTTTGCTCATACTTTAACGCCCTTACCTATTCGGTAAGCATCCTTATTTCTCATGAGGGGAATTATTTGCTTCATGTTTTTGGATAAAATCTTCAATAACCAATAACACATTAAACATATCATTAAAAATTTGCTGATCCGTAAACCTAAGTACAGTGATTCCCAATTGATTCATTCTTTTCTCTTTCCTCGTATCTTTTTGTTGTACCTCTATCAATTGGTGGGAATACCCATCCGCCTCTATTCCTAACATCAACTCATAACAAAAGAAATCCAGAATATAATTATCAATAGGTTTTTGTCTATGAAAATCATACCCGTACATTTGTTTTCTCTTTAACTTTTGCCATAGTAAAATTTCAGATTTAGTACTATTGTTTCTATGTTGACGAGCATACTCAGTTAATTTAGGATTATATGGAATTATTTTTCTTTTTTTCATAAAGTTGAGATTCCCTCCTTGAGGAGGGCGGTCGAAGACCGGGAGGTGTTTTGATTGCTTGATCACGCTTTTATTTTAAATACTCTAAAAAAATAAACGAACCTATCATTTTTGTTTTTTACCAGTTCCCATGATCATAAATCCATAGATAATACTAACCGTTATATATAGTCCTAATCCTAGTATAAAACTATTGATTCTAAAACCTACTAGTAAAAAAAGTATCTCTGATACTATTGCTGCTAATACCAAACTAACGATACACCGTAACCACCATTTTCTTAATATAATCATCCTATTATATGTTACTTTTAAATACCTACAGCATCCTATTACTTATCTTTCTTTTTATACCGTCTTTTAAATCTTTTAGTGGATCTGGGGTTTCTAGAACTTGCGCCCAAAAACACTAAAATCCCTATCAGTAAAGCTATTGGTATCATACCTTAATCGTTTTTAACCTCCTCTTATCTTCTTATCTGACTCAAAATAGTAGTATCCGTGATCTTATCATCTTCTGCTAGTAAGAATGCTTTACTGAGTACTACTGATAATCCCTTATCACCTTCAAAAGGTAAAAATATGTTATCTGTATTTTTGTCCTTACCTCTTGCGGGTACAATACATAAATATTGGTCATTAGGCTCCATGAGAATATTGGTACTACCGATATGAATTTTATAGGTTCTCTTGGTTCCTTTTATACGTAGAAACTTGCCCTCAATACTGGCAACCTTATTGATTTTAAGGCGAGGAACAATCTTTTCTAAAATATCCTTTCTGGTTTTTGCAACTTCTGTAAGCTCTCCAAAAGAAAAACTAGTCCAATAATCACGATACTGTGGTAATCCACCGTTATCTCTCCATTCTGGATCATTACCCACACTAGCAACTCCTACAAAGAGATCTACATCTCTCATAATCTCGGAAAAAACAATCTTATCCACATCGATTAGATCTACAACTTCATCTTTGGTAGTATCTATAAATCGTACCTGATCTGTAGCAACATAATCCCAAATACCAGCATCATTAAAGGCATCATCTGCATAAATTTCATTAATCCAAAACTGCGCTTCTAATCCGTGAGTTTTTATAGGAATTTTGGCTACTTCTCCATCTCGACCATCATCATAACATCCTAATAACGAATAGCGCCATCCTCTGATTGCTGTCAGCGCATTAAACTGATGTTGTTTCAATAAGTGAGCAGCCATACGGTTACTATACGTTTTTGTAGTAATCTCTGCATCCGTAAGAATATATACCTCTCTGTAGGCTTGTTTTAATGTTTGCTTAATCTCTAAGTTTTCTAATCGATTACGCCAAGCAACTACCTCTTCTATGCTTACATAAATAGGATGCCATAATCGCACTTTTGTCTCATTAGTGATCGTATTAATAGCGGTTCCTTGAACATCCGTCCACTGATCCTCATGATATAAGGCAGACTGATACGTTCCATCTAATTCGAACTGCCATATCAGGTCCCTCGATATATAACTTACCAAACCATGGTTATGATAAAACTTTTCGAAGCTCTCATAGGTCCAAACTCGATCATGCAGATACGAACGATCGATGCGATCCCGTTGTGCAGAACTGTATTTTTTTATTTGTGCTACATCATCTTTTGCTTTTTTGAGCAGTAGTTTATGTTTTGCAGAATCTTTGACAAAAGAAGGAACTGATTTCTGGGTTTTCCCATCGGGTTTGATCCAGCTTAATGCTACTTTCCCTAAACCTTCGATAGTAAGTTGAAGGGTATATTCATCAAACATATAGCTTTTTGCCCCAAGTGTTAGTCCAAAATCCGGAATGGATAATTCCTCTACTTCTGCAGTAGAAACCCCGAGTTTTTCTGAAGAAGTTTCAATGTATTTTTCTATTAACTTCTTCGTATTATTCTGCTTTATCTTTAGCTTCAATCTAGATAAATGACTGATCCCTTCTAATCCGCGGGTATTTCCCAATACGTAAATACAAGCATTCCCTACTCCGGCAGCAGTCGGTCCAACCCCAGGAATCTTTTTAAAAGATCTGTCCGTTAATTTAGCAACCAGATCCAGCGTTTTAGAATCATGAAACTTCGCCATACTCCATACCAGTCCTTTTAGGAAGAGTAGGTTTTTTTCATGTACAAACTCATAACTACTGTAGTTATATACATGACCATTATCATACGTATGTGAATGTTGCTTTTCTATTTCTTTAAGACTTACTGCAAATTCTAACCAAGTATGTACCCTAGATTTATAGGATGGTATCCCTATTTGATCAACAAGTTGACTACTGCTTTTGCTGAATTTCTGAGAAGGTTTAGAGCCTGTTACTTTAGCAAACAAATGAAACAGCGCATACCAATGATCCCGATCCTCTGATGATAGCTCTGTGATCTCTGGATTTATTACCGCTGCTAGTCGATCATCTGGCAAGGCATAAGGTGGCGTTCTTCCTTCTTCATTAGCTCCTTCAAAAAGTATTTTTTCGATCTTAACACGTACTTTTTCCAGATCGGTACCATAATAATATTTGGTTTGTTTTAATTGTGGCCAGGTCAACACCTCTTTCAGAAAAACTCCAAACGATGTTGTTAGCCCTTCTTTTTTAACAATTCTTTCTATTTGCTGGACCGTAAAACCAATGGGCCAATCCACAAATTTCTTTACATTAGCTTCGTCTGAAGTCTTATAGTCTTTCAATAATCTGATAATATCCTCTTCCGTAAAACCCAGATTACTCCTCATCAATAACTGAAACAATTCAGAATACACATATCGTTTTCTCCAAGCCACATCATTACTACTGTAGCTATTCTGTTTTTTTGCTTTCGTTACATAGTTGTTAATGGGGTTGATAAGATATAATGTCAATTGTTTTTTAATAGCCGAACTCTTGGATTTAATTGTTTGATAGCTATTAAGTTTACTAAAAGAGGTTAACATTACATAACTACCATATTGATTTTTTTCATAAGCCTCATTCATCAAATTATCCAATAGCTCCTCAAACACTGGATTTTTGGTATATCCTGCTGCTTCTTTTCTAAAAAGCTTGCCAAAACTTTCTTTGATCCCCATACTATCCTCCTACTAATGCTGTTAACTTCACAAAACTCACGCTCGTATCTTTTGCTACCAATACTTCCTGATCCAAGTCCTCTGCTTGCTGATCATCGATAAGTACAAAAAAACCATTCTGCTGAAAAGCTTCCAGAGCGATATATGCTTGCTGTTCTGCATCTATTTTCTTTCTGGTTTTTAGCTTAAATCCATTGAGTGTTTTTTCTGCCTCAGAAGGTTGTACGAGTCCTTTAAAATACTCAGGTAGTTTATCGTTATAACTGTTTACCTCTGCCGCTACCCGACTCATAATGATTTCCTTTACCGTAGTTCTTTCGTTTTGTACAGCGATTTCTATTTCATTTAATAGATCACCGCCTATGGTCGTGTCTTGTATCGTTAATATCATATGTAATAGTGTATCTTTTAGTAAGTAACATAATTGACTAAAATGTTACTCTAATATACGGTGTTTTTGTGTAGTTTTTTTGTTTGGTGAGGGATAGTACTTCAATTCAGCTTACTGGATTAGAAATACTTGGATGTGTTATTCATGGAAGCATGAAAACTGGTTTACGCATACTAACACACCCCTTCCTTTCGGCTTCCCTTACTTCGACAGAGCTTGTCCTGAGTTTATCGAAGGGCTCAGCACAGGTCTCAAGAGGGGAATTGCTTACTCATACTCAAACACATCTATTTAGTGATTTGGTGTTTCTCGCAAACCTTTTGTTCACGCAGTTCTTCTGTACCAACCAGAATTCCATTTGCATAAAAAGTATTCCCCTTATCTAATCTAACTATAGTATAGGTAGGTTGCGTTTTATCGTTAGCTGTTATAGCAGTAATTGTAAGCGCTCTGTCTACACCTAATAATACAGCTCCTACTTGTAATTTATTAACAGAATTATAGGTGTAGTCCGCTTTGGTTTTTTGTGGATCATAGGACAACCACGTTCTGGTAACAGACATTAACGGATGATCGGTAGTACACGTAATGGAGGTTCCGTCTTCTAACGAAATTGTAATCAGATTGTCATGTATGGGATTTGCCAATTCTTTTATGCTAGCAGTTAGCTGTTGCTGCGTCTGTTGATTGTAAGACAGTACTTTATCACCCAATGCTAATAACTCAATAGGTTTCTGAGTGTGATCAGCCATGGTAATCATGGTTCCTTTTGCAAAACAATGCACATCAATCCCATCAAAATAGATTTCTGAGATCACGGTATCCTCATATTTTTCTCCTGGGTATACTTCCAGAATTTCGAATTTCATTTCCCATTGAGGGAGTTTTTTAGCTGCTACATAATCTATATCCCGATCCAAGAAGCCAATGGTATCTACTTTAAAATGTTGTGCTGCACGCTGATCAGTAAGATTTAGTATCGCATAAGGCTGTCCCTTTATGTACATTTTTAGCTTTTTTACCCGACTGTTATTTCGCCAAGCTTTTTCACTTTTTACATGGCCGTTAACTACAATAATTTCTGTTATTCTGGGGCTTGATTGAGGAAATCCATAGGTTATATATTCTCCAACACCATATCCAGCAACACCTTCTACCCAAACATTTTTATAATTGAGATCATGTATGTTATCTGCCTTATAATCGATTGCTCCCTGCGAATCCAATGTAGAAGAAGCTGTCTGAGTAGCTGGACCACCTCCGCAATACCAACTACATCCCTGTCCTTCTATATCCCAATAGTTTACCATCGTCTCATCTACGTTGTCTATGGTTTTTTTCTCTACAGCTGTTAAATCAGTATAATCAACCCCATTTTCCATCTTTTCCCAAATAGCTTCACAGGCTTTTAGATTGCGATTAAATTCTTTCTCTCCTGCAACACTAAGATGATCTAAATTTTCTATAGTGGGAGTAAGTGTCTTGACGTCTTGGGCGATAAGTATCTGAGCTGCTATCAGGAATATGTATGTGAGTGGTTTGTTCATTGGCTTATTCTTTATGAATATATGTACGTATGATCCTTTCTGTAATCGGTTTTAACTCTTTTCCGTTTTCAGGATGTTTACCTGATAAAGTAAAAAGTTCTATCTCATTATTTTCTTTATAGTACCAATATAAAGGTTTTCCTCCTTCTTTAAAGAAATCTTCGATAGTATCATTTTTTGCTTTTATGAAATTATCTACCCAATCTTGATTATAACTAATACTAATCTCTTTTGTATTACATTCTACTTTTTCATAATGATCCTCTGACCAGGTCATGCATTCCTTTTTTTGCCAGTTATATCCTAAGTATGTTATAACCACGATAGTAAAAAAAATACTAATTGTAATCTTAATAGTATCTAGAGGTGGTCGTCTAGTATTTTCCTTAGTGCCTTTAGGCTTCTCTTCAGTAATTTTTAGTTTGGCTAAACCCTTTTTTGGTAAATCTATATCATCATTTCTTCTAAACTCAGAGTAAGGTCTTGGCTTAAAATCTAATAACCAAGCTGCGTATTCAACTACCTCTTCTCTCGGTTCTTTCGTCTTTTGATTAAGAAATTGTCTAACGGGAATAAGTTTATCTGCGTCTACAGTATCCAAAAGCTTTAAAAAATCTTTGTCCTTTGGAACTTTAAAAAAAGAAGATAATGTATGAGTGTCTTGCGTATTGTTTTCTATTTCAAAAACAATCCTACTAGCACTCTTAATTTTTCCAGGAGTAAGTTTATTTAAAAATCGATTTAATTGATGATTAGGATCATTTTTGACTCTAACATAATGCTTTAAAATTTCCTTTTTATAATCTTCAAATATAGGTACAGGCATAATTATTAAATAAAGTTTATACGAATTTGAACTAATAATCCGAATTCATCCGAATGATCCGAATTACTTGCCTGTAGTGGGGTAACGTGGGTATATCTTTGTCTCAGACTTAGTTCAAGTCTTGAATAGATATCAAGACAAATGTATACAAACTAATTCAAAACTGGAAATATAAGACAGGATCTGTGAGTTGATCCGAGAAGTACAACAAGCTTTTTCTGTCTGATTATTTCCAAACATACTTCTCAAAAACAGAAAAGGCCTTTTCTCATTTAACGGTGTTGTTACCGGTAATAATTCTCTGGATTTAATCTCCGGACAGCAACACTATTGTCAAATTTTTTAAAACAAAAAAAGATGAGAAATTCATTTGTAATTTTAGCAATAGTAATGTTTACCATGTCAATATTTTCTTGTACAACCTCTGATTTAGCAGAAGAAATTGCTATCGAAGAATTAGCCACCGAAGGGGAAGATGGAGAAATCCTTCCTGAAGAAGAAGATGAAGATTAACTATTAACGGGATAATTCCCAATACTTTTATTAATTTAGAGGAATGAAACATATCATTGTATCATTCCTCTTTTTTATAACAATCGCTTCGTATTCTCAAAAAGATATTGATTCAGATTATCTTAAAATTCTTTCTAAAAAGAGTTCTTCTTTGAGAAAACAGAATAAAATGGATAGCGCGATTATTTATGCAGAGGATTTATTAAAAGGTGCTCTATTAATTAAGGATACCTTCTATATTCTAAAATCTTATGATAAATTAGCTCAATATCATAGGTTAAACAATTCTTCATTTATATCTACCCAATTCTATATTAGATCAAAAGAATTAAACTTGATTCGCAGAGATACGTCCAGAGCAGTTGATAAATTAAGATTTATCAGCAGTATTCAAAAAAAATTAGGTGATTTTAATTCTAGTGAAAACACGACAATACAAGCTTTAAATTTAAGCAAATCACTCCCTGATTCAATAGGAGATAAACACAGGTTAGGATTATATAATATTCTAGGTATTACAACAAAAGAGCTTAAAAATTATCAAGATTCTAAAGAATGGTATTTGAAAGCGTTAGAAATATCAATAGATCCAATGAAAATTGCCGTTATTAAAGGTAATATTGCTAATGTAGATATTAAACTTGGAAACTATAAAAAAGCAATTGATAGTTTATCAAAGCTTATTAAAGTATCAATCCCCTCTAAAGAATTAAATCAAAAAGCTAAATTTATTGGAAATCTAGCATATGCTAAATCAAAACTAAATTATCCAGAAGCAGAAAAAGAATTAAAAAAAGCATTAAAACTTAGAGTAGATATAAAAGACCTCTCTGGTCAATTTGCTAGCAATATTCATCTTACAGAGTATTATCAAGAAAGGAATGAGGACAAAAAAGCATTGTTCCATGCCAATAAGGCTTATCAAATTGCTATTATATTAAAAAATTCCACATCAAAAACAGAAGCACTCTCCTATTTGATTGACCTAAAGGAAAATCCTAAAAAAGAAGCAATTGAATTCGAAAGGTTAACGGATAGTATATATACGGCCAGAGATAAAGCTAAAAATCAATTTGCGAAAATAAAATTTCGAACAGATGAGTTAAGAGAACAAAACCTGATTTTAGATAAAAAAAGAATTACAGAAGAAAATAAAAACTTGCGTTTGGAAGCATTAAGACAAAAAGAAGCTTCACAAAAACTTCTTTTTGCAAGTGCTACTATTTTAGTAATCATATCCTCTATTTACCTATTCTTCTACCTAAGAACCAGGCACCGAAAAGAAAAAATATTAGAACGCCATACTACAGAAAAAAGACTCTCCAAAAAGTTACACGACGAAGTGGGTAATGATGTTTTTTATCTAATGTCACAATTGCAAAATGAAAATAACTCCATAAAAAGTTCAAACGATATCAACATAATTGACGGATTGGATGCTGTTTACCATAAGGTAAGAGATTTCTCTAGGGATCATACTATAGAGACAGGTGCAGAATATGGTGATGAATTATTATCCCTCCTAAACTCCTATGGAAATCAGGAAATAAAAATATTTACAAAAAAGCTTGATGATGATTTTTGGATCACTATCAGCGAACATAAAAAAGTTGCATTGTATTGGGCACTAAAGGAACTATTAACCAATATGAAAAAACATAGTAAAGCTACCGTAGTTTCTGTGAGTATTGTAAAAGAGAAAAAGAATATTGTTGTGAAATATACTGATAATGGTATCGGTATGAATATGAATGATCCTCAAAAAAGAAAAAACGGTCTACATAATGTGGAAAACCGCATCAAAGAAATGAAAGGAACAATTACATTTGACACCAAACCGCAAGAAGGTTTTAAAGCTAGTATTGAATTCGCCCCATAATACCAAAAGACCATGTTTAAGAAAATTATTATTGCTGAGGATATTGATAGTGAAAATCTTGGGATCGTATCATCCATAAGTACATCCACCCAAGCGGCTGTAGAGACTACACAATCTTGTGACAAAACATTATCAAGAATAAAGGAAGCTATAAAACATGATCAGCCCTATGAGCTATTAATTAGTGACTTGTCATTTAATTTGGATACTCGGATATCTCATAGAATCAAAACAGGCAAACAACTTATTAAAGTAGTAAAAAATATTCAGCCCAATATAAAGATCATCGTGTTTAGCGGTGAAGACAAGCCTGCAATTATCAAATCCCTTTTTGAAAACAATCACATAGACGGCTATGTTTGTAAAGGGTTGTATGGATTATCAGAGTTAAAAAAAGGGATTACCCAAGTATACGAAGGAAACTCTTTTAGTTGTCCTGTATCTAAAAATGCTTTACATCAAAAAAATGTGACGCAACTAGATCACTACGAAATACAATTACTCCGACTATTAGCTAATGGGTATAAGCAAGATGAAATAAGTTACCAATTCGCAGAAAAAGGCATTGAACCTAATAGTAAACGCTCTATTGAGGATCGCATTCGTAAACTACGACAGGACTTTGATGCTAAGACTACCGTTCAATTAATTCATCTGGTAGATGGGATGGGATTAATTTCTTAATTATATAATTAAATGAAGCAAAACATAGGAGAAGAAATCTGTGGAGAGTTCTTAAAAAACATTTTGGGTTGTGATTTTATTACTTACAACATAGTCAATCCTGATATACAAGGAGAAATTGATGTAGTTGGTATAAAACTTATTGACAAGAAAATTTATGTATGTGAGGTTGCAACACATACGGGAGGTTTACAATATGTAACTAATAAAAGGCCAGATGACTATAATCGGTTTTATTCTAAATTTAAAAAGGATATTGAATATGCAAAAACCTATTTTGAAGGATTCACGGTTATCCCAATGCTTTGGTCCCCAATTGTCAAAATAAGTAACAAAACTGCAAAATATAATACTCACTCTGAATTGACAAGATTAAAAGAAAAGATTAAATCAGAATATCAACTTGATCTCCAGCTTATAATCAACGAAAACTATGCTCAAGCATTAGACTCCTTGAAAGATTTCGCATCCAAAACTACAAGTGCTTTTACTTCTCCTGTTATGCGATTATTTCAAATAGAAAAAAATCTCAATAAACATATTGTAAGATTAAAAAAACGTGGGTTAATTGAATGATAAAGATAGGTTACCTGGAATATTTATATTGAAACATACTATATAAGAACTAATAAAATTTCTGCCATTGTGGTAATCCACAAAGAATTCTTCTCAAATGAAATTAGGTTTGTTATCTATTAATATATAAACCTAATTATTATGGCAAATCCAAAATTCAAAATTACTAAAAGAAAAAATGGTGAATTTCAATTTAACCTCCAAGCTGGTAACGGAGAGATCATAGCAACTAGCGAAGGGTATTCCTCTAAACAAGGATGTGAAAAAGGAATAGACTCGGTAATAAAAAATGCTCCTATCGCAGAAATAGAAGATCTTACTTTATAATTATTGGAATCCAAAATAAAGCTTGTTATGGGGTAACGGGCTTTTACGCTGACCTGTTAGGTATAAAAACTTAACAGGTCTTTGTTTTAAACCTATATGAGTCTATGTGGAAAACCACAAGGAATTGGTTTAGTGTTGCGGTAAGTTTGAGGAGTATTAATCTAAAAAATATGAAATCTTATGGGGACTCAAATAAATAACCCAGATAACCTTTTAGATGTTGTAAAAGTACAATGTGTACAAAAAGGGTATCAAGAATATGATTATGAAGAATTCATAACCTATAAATTTTTAATTGAAAATAAATCAAATAAAGATATCAGAGCAATAAAAGGAAATATTGTATTCACAAACCTTTTTGGAGATAAAATCAATACACTAAGTTTTGTTTATGATGATCCTATTAAATCTGGTAGAAAGAACAATTATAATGCAACTACAGATTATAATCAATTTATAGAAGAAGATCGAGCGTTAAAGAATAAAGATTTGAAAGATCTAAAAATAATTTGGGAGCCACTTAAGGTTATATTTTCTGATGGAACCACACTAGAATAAAATCTGTAAAAATGAAAAAAATATCAATAAATAAATTAGCTGAATATCTAGATTCTGAAGCTTTAAGAAGAAGAAGGATTATTCAAGAACAAAAGGAACCACTGCCATTTATTGTTACAAGATATAAAGAAGCTAAAAATGCAATGATTAATTTTATTATATCCAATTATAATGAAAATATAATTGATAATACTATAGAAATGCTTAATGAAAAGAAATGTACTTCTGACTTTGAAATCAGTGATAGAAATACATCAATCGAAGCTCTCGAATCTTTCCTTGAAATTAAATTTCCAGATACACTTCTTGACTTCAAGATCTCAAAACCAAAGAAAAAGTATAGCTTAAAAATTAAGGACTTGAATGTAAATATAAATCCAGATTTACTAATTAGAGGCAAATATAGAGGTAAAAACATAGTCGGAGGCATCAAAATTCACATTTCAAAAACACATCCATTAAACAGTGAGAATCGAAAAAACGTTGCTACAATGATCCATAAAGTTATTGAAGATAAAGAACTAAATGATGTAAAAAAAGAAATCTCTAACCTTAATTTTTGCATAAGCATTGATGTTTTTAACTCTGAATATGATGTAGCTCCTAAATCATATAAAAAAAGGAGAAAAAATATAGAATTCGCTTGTGATGAAATAGGATTCGTTTGGGATAAAATAGATTAGATTCAAAATAGGTATAACTATGAATGATGAAATAGAAGTTAAATAAAAAGAAACAGAACAAGCAAAACAAATGGCAATTATAGCCACAATTAAAAATCGTACAAATGAAAAGAACAATTCTATTCGGATTAGCAATATTTATATGCAATCTAATAATATCGCAAGATCAAAAAAAAGAATCTAAGCAAAGTAATGCAGAAATTTTTTCATCAAAGTCAGGTACATTAATTGAAAAACAATATATAGAAATTGGTTCAATTAAATCTACAAAACTAAAAATAGCAAAATTCACAGATATGATTTCTGGTGAATCTGCCAAAGCTTTAAGGTTTACAAAAACAGTTGTTAGTAGCTATTCTAACGATACGAAGATTGCATCACTAGATATTGATGAGGTTGATGGTTTAATTAAATCATTAGAAATAATTCAAGAAAGTGTTTTAAATACTATTCCGGATAATTATACAGAAATAACATTTAAAAGCCGTGGAGGTTTTGAAGCTGGTTGCTATTACTCTAAAAGAAAGAATAAATGGATTGTATACTATCAAATTGAAAAATATGGAAGTGATTCTATTGTAAGGATGGAAGAAAAAGGACTAGCAGACCTTTTAGAATTATTAAAGCTAGCTAAAACTAAATTAAGCTAATTATGGATGTTCATACCCCTATTAAAGCACTTGCTGATAAGATCGAGCAGCTTAAAGATAAAATAGAAACTGAAGAATCTACCAAACACGCGTTCGTATTACCTTTTATTAATCTATTGGGGTATGACAGCTTCGACCCTACTGAAGTAGTTCCAGAATTTACTGCCGATTTAGGTCTTAAAAAAGGTGAAAAGGTAGATTATGCAATCTTTCAGAACGAAGAACCTGTATTGATTATTGAATGTAAAAACTGGAAAGAAGATCTAAACCTTCATAACTCTCAACTAGCAAGATATTTTCACGTAACTCATACCCGATTTGCATTGTTAACCAACGGTATAGAATATAGGTTTTATACAGACCTGGAGGAAACAAATATCATGGATGAAAAACCTTTTCTAGAATTTGACATTGCGCATCTTAAAGAAAACACGATACCGGAGATTGCTAAATTTCATAAATCTAATTTTGATGTAGATAAGATAGTTGACAATGCCAGTTCTCTAAAATACACCAAAGAAATTAAAAAGTTAATCAGTCAGAAACTACAAGAACCATCTTACGACTTTGTGCGTTTGTTTGCCAATCAAGTATACTCAGGAAGGCTTACGGAACGGGTAATGGAAGAATTTACAGAATTAGTACAGAAAGCTTTTAATCAAACCATTAGTGAAAAAGTAAATGATCGTTTAAACTCAGCATTAAATAAGGAAGCAGAGAAACAACACGAAGAAATTACAGAAATTGACGAGGAAGTAAGTAAAGTTGTTACTACAGAAGAAGAGTTAGAAGGTTTTAGAATTGTAGTAGCAATACTGCGTAGAAAAATATCAATCGAAAGAATTGTTCATAGAGATACTCAATCATATTTTGGTATTTTACTAGATGATAATAATAGAAAACCTATTTGCCGACTTCATCTCGATGGAAGCAAAAAATATATAAGCTTATTTGATCAGGATAAGAATGTGCATAGGGAACATATCGAATCAATTAACAATATCTATGATTTTGAAGAACAATTACTAAGTACAATCAATACTTATGAGGAAATGAATTCTACAGCAGAATAACTAAATCTCTAATTATGAATACTCGTGTCCAATATTTAATTGAATATTACAAATAATTAAAAACTATGAAATACATAATAATTTTTGGTATAATAATTTTCACAGGCTGTTATACTTCCGATGAGAAAGAAAATAATATTACTAAGAAAGTAATTCATAATAATAATTCTGTAAAAAAAAATGCTTACGAAAAAATGGAAGTTGCATTTATAGGGAATCCTCCAAAAAAAAAAATTAAGCCTATTTTAGAAAAAGTAATGATATTTCATGGAATAGAAATTAATGAAACCAATTTGCATCGAGTTGGCAGTACACTTATCGTTCTAAGAAAATCTAGTGATAAAGGTATATCAGAAATGGATATACTTAAGCATATGAATAAAAACGGAGCTCGTCAAATCTCTTTTCCAGACCAAGCTGCAATATCACTTGTACTTCTTGAAGCCAAAGAATAATTTTCTAATTAATAATACATTATGAAAAGATATATAATCCTACTATTCCTTTTAAGTATTCTCTCATACCCTTGTCATTCCCAAAGCATAGAAACTACCCTGTATATTAAAGAAGAATTGGTAAAACAACGAGATGAGTTACTAAAACAAGCTAAGGAAATTCAAAAACGAATTGACTCCATCGATCAAAAATTAGGAAATAAAAGTAGTTCTAAATCCAATACTCAATACCTAACAAAATCAGTTAACTATAGCTCTCTAAATAATAGTGCTACCAAAAAGAAGCGAAACAAACCCAAAACCTCCAAAAGATACATACGAGGATCAAGAGGTGGATGTTATTACATCAATTCTAACGGCAATAAAACATATGTAGATCGAAGTATATGTAATTGATACGTAAAATTATTATCTTAAGACACGGAAAACCAAGAATTCATGAGCTATTATTACTTACACTCTTTTATATCAATCATAGCTTTCCTAGTTATCCCTATAACCGAAAAACTCCCAAAAGAATTTGAAGCAAAAGTTATAGGAATTAAGGACGGAGACACTATCGAAGTATTATATGAAAATGAACCGGTCGTTATACGATTAGAACATATCGATTGCCCAGAGAAAAAACAGGCTTATTGGCAAAAAGCTAAACAATTTACTTCTGATTTTTGTTTTGGTAAGAAAGTGCAAGTGATATCCAAAGGAAGATTCGATAGATATCGCAGGTTAATTGCTGAGATTAAATATGAAGATAAGATCTTAAACAAGGAATTAGTTACCAATGGATATGCCATTCATTTTAAAAAATACTCTAAAGATAAAAGCTATGCCTCATTAGAACATATAGCAAAACAAAACAGTATTGGAATCTGGTCACCGAAATCTCTTGATAACTCCTCTATTGATCAGGAAAAGAAAAAAACAAAGTGTAAAAAAGAAGTTTTTATCTGTAATAGTACAGCTAGCAAGAAATATCATTATACCAAAGATTGTGGTGGATTGAAACATTGTAAAGATACTATTCGCTCCATCTGTAAGTCTAAAGCGGAAAAGAAATTTGGTAGAGTGCTTTGTAGTTTTGAAAAGAATTGAATTATTAACAATAATTATTTAGTTTGATTTATCTATGGACTCCGATCAAAGGTTTTAACTCAATCGCTAATAATTTTTCAAAGACATTTCTATATTCTTCCTTTTGTCCAGTTAATTCGATAACGTTCAATTTCACAGAGTGCTTAGCCCAATACCAAAGATGTAATGCGCCAGTACTTCCTTTTTCGTAAAAGCCTAAATGTTGAAACGTTCTGGAGGCTATAGTTGTTAAATCATCACTTTTACGAACCCTCCCTTTAACTGTTCCCACATATAATACTTTACTATCTGTATCAGTATATTTCCCATAAGCGGGAACACTTCTATATTTTTCTTTATTCCTTTTTCTATATTTTTTATTACTTTCTTTAAACTCATTCAAGTCTCTTACCATTTGTTTAGCGATTTCTTCATTTTCTGTTTCATACCAATAAAGACAATCACTTATAATTTCATCTAAATCAGTAAAAAGTTCTTTCATAACTCTCCCATCCTCCTTTCTACCTTCAGCTAACCAAGTGTTTTCGGTTATCATTGCTTTCTTAATATCTTCTATTTTTATGGTAAAAGTTTTAACTTCAATAGGTTTTATGTTTGATAATAAATTATTCGAGGCACTTTTTAAAATATTAGACATATTCTATATTGGGTTATTATTTCCCCGAATATAAGAATTAATAATGAATCCTAAATTCTAAATATACCTGTTGATGGGTATTCTATTATGATTGTTCTATGAATACTTTTGAATTGTGGGTAATCATAAAAAACATACAATGACAATAGAAGAAAAAATTGAAGAGTTAACAAAAAGATTTGAATTAGAAATGGCCAATCTTTCTGGCGAAATATCTAAAAAAGCAGAAGATATTCAAGAAGATTCAGAAATATTGCAAGACAAAGGTGTTGGTTTTACCATTACAGACGAAAATGGTAATGCATATAACTTTGAATGGAAAGAAGTTTCGTTTCACGTTCCCATACCACATTTTAGCATGTTAGAACAAAACATATCTTTTGATATACCAAGTATCACGATGAAAACGAAAGATATTTCATTTGATGTTCCTGCAGTTAGAATGGTGGATAGACAGGTAGCTATTAAACCAGTGACAACTTGTGATTGGGAAACAAGGAGAACTTTGGGCATACGTCATAAATATTGGGCGTGTAAAATCACGGATAAACCAGTAATTATATCCGTTCCAGAACCTTATATGAGAACCATCGATATTAAAGTAGATATTCCAGAGGTAAGAATGGAAACTCAACGTATTATCTTTCATGTCCCAAGTGTAACCGTAGAAATGAAGTTGGTGAAGTTTCACTCAATAGTTTTAACCGAAATTAATTATCAGGATATAGAGGATAATATGGAAGATTCAGAATCCGAAATTAACGAAGGACAGCATAAAATAGACCTGTTGACAGCTTCGTTTGAAACAGAAATGAATACACTTTCTATTCAGCTAACCAATGAATCTTTTGACAAAGCTGAAAATGATATTAAAGCACTAATGAAACCTTATCAAGATAAATATGAAAATGGCATAAGAAAACTTAAAGATTCTATCAAAATACTTAAAAATAACAATGCTGTTGATCAGGTAATTATAGAAGAGGCTAATTTAAAAAAGCTAATTAATGAAATGAATATATTCATCAACCCATACAAACAAGCTTTGATTGATTTAAATACGAGTAGAGAGAACGCTTTAAATGAACTAAAAAACAATGTACAAAGCGTATAAAAGTTATAGTAAGATAAATACTTAGGTTTTTATAATGAAAAACACCCCCAATAGTTGGACGCAACTATTGGGGGTGTTTGGGTGCTACCCTTCGAGTGCCTCAGGGTTCGTTCCAGAACGAGGGCTGAGCGTAGTCGAAGCCCGGTTCATCACCCTTCGACCCTTCGAGTAACACTTCGACACCTGATTCATCACCCTTCGACACGCTCAGGGTTCGAGTAACCTCAGGGTACTCAGGGTTCGTTCCAGAACGAGGGCTGAGCGTAGTCGAAGCCCGAAAATTAAGATTGCTCAGCATCCGTGGAGTCGAAGTCCGATGTCTCACTACCATCTGTACCCTGATCAGTTTCATCATCTATAATATCCTCAGTAGCGTTACCAGAGATGGCAAATCGTTCTCTTAATCTACTATGTAATGCCTCTGCTCCTGCTACACCGCTATTGGCCGCCACACCAAACATCTTATAGGCAAGCAACGAGGTAGTATATGCTTCGGATCCGGCAAGGATACGGGTATCGTTTACCTTTTCTGATAATTCTGCTAGCTCTAGTGCCAGTACCTTTAACTCATTGTATAAGGCGTAGTCTTTGTCTACTTCTTCTACATTAATAAAATTGGGTAGGATATCTCCGTTCTGTCGCATACTATCTAATGTGTCTTCCACAAAGATCTTATTACTACGATTGATCTTAGGGAGCGTCCTACGCTCGTCTCTAGTCAATCCGGTTAAAAATGGTAACAGCGTATTGATTTCCTCAATTCTGTTTTTTACTTCTGTAATCACTGTTGGATCTACGGTAACCGATAATCGGTTGTTTAATACATTAGTCATACTTCATTTGTTTTAATTAAACATTCATTTGAGCTGATGTATAGTCAATTACAATACCGATAATTTTATTTTTTACCGTTTTTACTGATAATATTCTGTTAAAATTTAACTATAACTAATTAATTCTTAACAAATTCCGCAAACACCTGTTAATTATATAATCGCAGAAAATACTTGCTGACACCTTGACTTCTTAGTAAAGTACTTATTTACAAGCTATTATCTACGCTTTCTTTACAAATCGATACGCTTCTATTTTTTGTCTTTACAGTTACTCGTTAGATGGATACTGACAGTAGTTATGACAAGGGTTACGAGAGAACTGGCGTTGTGGCAGATGGAAGTTTTTGAGTTTGGGAGTTTGTGGGTGTGGGAGTATAAACCCTCCGTTTCGCTCTAGCGAAACACCTCCCTTTTTCAAAAGGAGGAGCTTTTGTATGTATAAACTATAGTATCCAGAAGTGTTTAATCGAAACCCGTTTCAACTGGAATCACCCTTCGGCTTCGCTCAGGGTTCGAGAAATTCTTCATCTGAGGACTGTACTTCGACAGGCTCAGCATTCGCGGAGCCGAAGTCCGGTTCAGGGTTCGAGAAATTCTTTATCCGAGGACTGTACTTCGACAGGCTCTGCATTCGCGGAGCAGAAGTCCGGTTCAACTAGAATCATCCTTCGGCTTCGCTCAGGGTTCGAGAAATTCTTCATCCGAGGACTGTACTTCGGCAGGCTCAGCAGTCGTGGAGCCGAAGTCCG
>NZ_CANMQT010000022.1 GCF_947500065.1 uncultured Aquimarina sp. | reverse complement strand
TGTTTTTAAGTCACAAGAACAAAACAAAAGAAAAATGGCAAATATTTGAATTAGGTTTCTTTTCATTACTTACAACGCCAAATATATGAATCGGAGCAAGGCAAGCAAGCCTAAACCAATTGATTTATCTGCGCATTTTTATTTCTTGTTTGATTTATAAAAATCTAGCGCCATTGCAAAAAGGAAATGACCTTATGATCTGGCTCTAAATTTTGCTCTGATTTCATATATAATGTTAGCAAATCGTTTTTTATATAGTTCGTATTCCGATAAATAGAGTCGCAATAATTATTATTAAAAGTCCGAACGAAAATAATTTATCTGATATTTTTACGTGTGTATTTTTAGCTTCAAATCCGCTATTTATTTCGTCCGAATTCCTCAAAAAGAGTATAAAATCTCTATTATGTATATTCTCACTAATTCGCTTAAAAATCCGATCAAAAATCCAGTAAATTATTGGTATACAAAATCCAAAATACATAACACGTTCATTTCTGAATTCATTTTTAGAGTTTAAAATTCCGAAAAGTCCAATTGTCAAGAGTCCGATACAAATCAGCCACACTATTTTTGGATTTAGCCATTTCTTTTTTCTAGTATACAGAATTAAAAAACTAACTCCCAAAGCAACTCCAATTCCGATTACACTATTATCCAATTCCGTTAATTATTTTGTTATTCTCAATCAATGTTTGCTAACATGTTTATATACGTACTTTCCATATATAATTATTTACAAACGTATAATAAACGTTTAAATCTACGGTTAGTTTTTACATAAAATACAGAAAAAGCCTGTCTGTATATATGCAAACAAGCTTTCTCCATAAAAACATCAAAAAACAAAAATCAAAAACTATAGCTAATTCCAGCTTGAATAAATACCCCGTCATCAGGAACAAAATAAGATCCATTAACAGGCGTCAATCTATCTGTTAATCGAGAAGCCATAGCTAATTCTGGCTCTCCCCAGTTAATATTAAATATGTTTTCTATTGCTATACCAAAAGTAAATTCATTCTTACTATACTCAATATTCATATCCGTTGCCAAATAGGAGGTATTTGCTTTAGTATCCTCTATTGCACCTGTATTAGCATATCTACATCCTATTCCTCCTGAAAAATTTTTTATCCCATTTATATTCAAGCCTCCTTCTGCTGCCAATTCATAGTTCATGTTTTCATTGTTATTATCAGCATTTGCATAGAAAAAATCAGAATTAAAAAATAACCAATCATTTATATGATATGTAATACTCATATCTACTCCTACTCTTTGTTCTTTTCCATTTGCTTCTACCAACCCTTCTTCATCAACATAAACAAATCCCTGATCCATATTAAACATCCAAAAAGTAGTTTGTAACGACACATTATAAAAAGGATTCCATTCTAAACCAATATCAATTGCATAACTATGATGCATTTTCCCTATTTGTTCAATACCGATATACCTATTTTGGAACCCAACAGCGGATTGCATAGAAAAATTGAATCCCTCAGATATGGTGTATAGCGCATCTAGTTTTGCTATAGTATTAATATTAGATGTTAACCGAGAATCTATAAAAAATGATGACGCACTACTATCTCTAAAATAGTCAAACCTAATTGCAGGAGTTACTTTTAAATTTTCAAAACTAAAAGAAGCATCCGTATATATATATTCATTCATTGTAAATTCTAGTTCTTTATAGCCCAATGGTTCATTGGTATATTGATCTACAGTTACAATCCCATCAAAATAGTTATAAGAATAACGTTCCGAATTTATATTAAAAAACTGATTGTCAATATCTTTTACTATATTCTCTAACTGATTATTCAAATTTAGATTTTGACCAAATAATCCAAATCCCAATAAAACTGTTATTACGGTTATAAAAGTTTTCATACCAATAAATCGTTTTTATAATACTACAGTTCTAATATTTTTCCGAAAGTCACTGGTCCTAATTCATAACCGCTTTCTAATAACTCTTCTTTAATAGGATCCATAGCTTTTTGCATATTATTAGCCTTATAGATTTCCGCAATGTGATAATTCGCTACTGGTTCATAAGTCTTATGTAGGATATACTTTTCTACAATTGCTAGTGCTTCTTTATGATCTCCTTTCAGGTTTAGAATATGCGCTTTTAGATCATAAGATTGTGGTGTAGGACGATTTTGTATCTCTTCTTCGGCTATATCTAACGCCTGTTTAAATTTTTGATATTCTTCGGCCAGTAATAAGGCATTATGAGCATTATACATGGCTCCATATTGCTCATTTTTAACCGCACCTTCATACTTTTTAAGGTTTGTTTTTTTAGTAAGATCATCTTTTTGAAACTCTGCTATCTCTGCTTTTAAGAGAAAGTAATCAGGGCTTTGATGATTTCCCGCAATAGCATCTAAGATTTCTAATGCCTCTACAGGATCTTTTTCATAAGAATATACGATCCAGGCGATTCCTTTTTTCGCATATGCGTTAGAAGGATCTATCGCCAAAGCTTTTAGATAATGATCATAAGATTCTTTAATTCGTCCTGCATGACCATAATAATCCGCTAAATTGGTATAAGACCATAGGAGTAAACTTTCTTTTTTACTACTTTCTGCAATCGCTCTGGCTTTTTCCATATTTCTTATGGTAGCATCCAGATTTCCTTTATAGTCATTCCATTTAGCCAAACGAATTAGGAAATTATAATCACTATAATTTGCAATTTTTCCTAAATACTTCTCCGCATTTTTGTATTCTCCTAATTCCATGGAGATATCAAAAAGCACCATTTCTGTCGCTTTGGTATTGGTTTTTAAAAGATACGCTCCTTGAGCAGCTTCTTTAGCCTCTCTAAATCTATGCTGAGAGATATAATTATGTGCTAATGTTAAAAGATGACTTGACTTACCTATAGCTGCTATGCTGGTAGATTTAGTCAATGTTTTTTCGGCTAATTTCAAATATTGGATATCTCCTGTTGATTGAAATAGCTCAGTATATGTTCCTGCCGCTGCTGCTAATGCTGTGATCTGAAGACTGTCTTCTTTTATTTTAGTGTTCCAAAACTGAAGTTTCTTTATCGCTTCTTTGACTGTTTGATTATCTTGTTCTTTAAGATAAATTGCATAATCTTTTGAGTTGGTAATTGTAGTTTTTTCTTTTTGACAGGAAATAATGAGTATCCCAATCATTATGCTGATGATTCCTTTTAATACTCTCATAATATTTTGTTTTTTGAAATTTGTTTTACTTGATGTTACTTGTCGTTCTGAGTCTATCCTTCTAGCCTATGCAAGGCATGTAAAGTCATTTGAAGGCTGACTTCTAATAATAACAGATAGACTCAGGTTGACAATAAAATGTTAGTGATTTTATTTATTTATGAACTGTGCGGTGCTTCTAAATAAGGAAATGTACTTGATGGAGTCTCTCCTGCACCACTAACCCCATCCGTTACCAGTATTGGTAAATCGGGAGTCCCATCACCATCTAAATCTTGGCCATTAAAACGATCACCGTTTTGACCTCCAAATAATAATATCAAAGAAACATCAATGACATCATCTGTTAAGGTTCTACCTGTTAATACATTGGTACCATCAAAGTACGTCGTTGGAACTCCAGGAGCCACTTGCAGTACATCTGATGCTAATACAGTTGTAAGCGTAGTGATATCCAATCCAAGGATATTATTTTCATAGCTTACGCCAAATGCACCATGCAATCCTGCTAATTGTGTTTCAAACAAAGATTGAAAAGCTGCACCTTGCTCTGAAGGAATTGTAACGTTAAAGCTATTTTCGATATCTGGTGTCGCACTGAATACGGTATTAATTCCTGGACGTCCCATCTGATCTTCTTGAGAAAACGTTCCTGAAAAATCAACCACTACAGGCGGATCTATTGCTATTGCATCATCATCACTACTACAACTTGCAAACCCAATTACTATTACTAAGGCTGCGGATATATTTTTTAAATTAATAAGTTTCATACTATCTGTCATTTTTAAAATTCTTAATTATTGTTTTCTTTTTGCTTCTGCCCACGTATTAAATACTTCTACTCCAGTTCCTGCAGGATGACTAAATGTTCCTCCTAAAAGTGAATTGGGTACTTCTATAACAATGGATAAGACATTAGTTCCATCAAAGTCATCATTACCTGGATTATTAAAACCTCCAGGAGCCATTCCACCTACGATAGCATTGAATTGACTGGAATCAAAAAAGAAAGGATCTTCTCTTAGTCCTGCAAAATATGAGATCCCATTTGCTTCTGATGTAGTTGCACTGGATCCTGAACTGATAGCTACCTGACCTAGATATTGTGTATCTTCATCTATCACACTATTAAGTCCAGTTTGTGAAGGCTCGTATGGTCCGAAGAAATACATAATCCCGCCTCTAGGTATTGCCTGTATAACCAAATCTTCTACTAAATCACCATCATTGTCGATGTTAATTTCTACCAATACATTTTCATCAAAAGTAGCTGAGCTTCCTGGTGCTAACAATCCTTGCACATTGGCTACAAAAACTGTATTGTCTGGATCTGCTCCCTCAAAAGCATAAAGATCTGTAATGTCTGCTGTAGTTCCTACAACAGCTGGAGCGTCTATATGATCTGCTGCCATAAGTACAACTCCGATACTAAGAAGTCCGCCGATGATGAATAAATTTGTTTTTCTAATCTTGTTCATTTTATTTAATTTTAAATGTTTACGGAAATACATACGAGGATAAAAAGAGTACGGTTTTCTCAATGGTGTTAAAAAATTGTTAACTAAGAAAAATAGGTATCTAGATGGCGATTGCATACTAATAGATCGAAAATAAATTTAACTTTGTGATAAACTTATTAACCAATGAACCCATCAACTGTAGGTTGGATAGATAAATTTCTAAGAGATTTTAATATTGACTCTCTTGCCTTATCATCACTGGATGCATTATATCTAGAACTGAAGAGGGTAGGTTTTATATATGGTACTTCTGTAGAAATAGCCTTACCCTACGATTCGGAAATCACATATTCTGAAGAAGAAAAAACCAAAATCAATCTTTTTACAGCTTTAGTAACTACGTATTATGAAACTATAGATAATAGTGATTCTAAGGATTGTATTAAAGCATTGATTGAGTTTTATGAGTACCTGGATACCAAAAAATCTTTCTTTTCTTTTATAAACACATTAACTACTAGTAAGAGTGAAAAATTAGAAAAGATTATTAATACTCGCATACAAACCAATGAATCTATTTTTAAGAAAAACTTCAGTCATTTATTAACTAATGCATTATTATTTATAGATGTACTTGCTTTTGAGCATTTTCTAATTCACGATAAAAACCCAATAGAATATGCAGCAACGCTAGAAGAAACCTTAACAAATATTGTTTTTCTAGCCTTAAACTCGAAAATAGAGAAAGATACTCATGATGAATTATTGATCAAACTTTTTGCTTCTTCTGTTAGGTATACTGAAGTTAATACAGATGAAGACGCTAGTTTTGATCAAATTCGATTAGATAATTATACAGATGAATTAGAGAAAAGATATATTCTGGATCTTACCAGTTTAGCGGTATGGAATGATAAGGAAATTGACCTAGGAGAGCAAGATTTTATACGTGCCTTGGGAGCAGAACTTATGTTACCAAATCAATGGGTGAAAGACTCCTTACATTCAGTACAGTCGTTTGTAAAAGAACACAAAGAAGATATCTCTTTTTTTAATTATTCGAATCCTGCGCATCACTTTTATAAGCAAACTTCAAGAACGGTAAGTATTTTAATCCTTAGAAATAAAAAGAGACTAATCAAAGAAATTTCTGAAAGCAAGGAATTGATGATTTTATTAGGTCAATCTGCGGTGAGAGATCTTTCAAAAGAAGAGAAACAACAGATGAAACAACAATTATTGGATGTTTGTAAAACCATTCCTTCTTTGGCAATTTTTATTTTACCAGGTGGAAGTTTATTAATGCCTCTATTGATAAAGTTTATTCCTCAGTTATTGCCTTCAGCTTTTAATGAAAATAAATAAAAAATCCCTGACGTTTATCAGGGATTATGTAGTGTATTATACTTCTAATTTTTGAAGTTCTTTATAATTCTGTTTAAGCCTTCGGGTCAATATCCCATATATTAATCTATATATCAGTGCTAAAAATCCTACGAAGATAATAGCCATCACAATGGCAGCTACTATAATAAGTCCTACCGGAACCTCCTTACCATCTAAACTATCAGCAAGTTCATTAGAGAAAAACAACATATATAAGGTTGTGGAAATTATCAATAAACCGATAACAGTCAGATTAATCCAGACATAATATTTAACCGTCTTTCTTGTATTAAGAATATTCTGCATCAAAACTTTAGCAGAATCGGTTACCTTAATTTTTCTATAATTTAAATAAAATCTCACTATAAAATAGACCAAAACTCCATAAGATATTATCGTTGAGATCATAAAAAAGTTTTCCATACCTAAAGTTTCTGCTTCTTGGTATTTACCGCTTAATCGAGCGATGACATCGATCGAAGCCCACAAAATAAACTCCAATATACTTATGACAAAAATCCATTTTACTATAGACGACGACTTCTTTAAGATCATTCTATATATCTCATCATATGATAACTTAGGAAGCCCTTCTTCTTGTTTCTTCCAGTCTTTTTTTAATAATTCTAATTCATCCATACTTATGGGTTTAATATTTTTTTCAACTTCGTTTTCACTCGGTTCATTTTCACTCTTGCATTTACTTCAGAGATTCCCATTGTCTCTGCAATTTCTCTATATGATTTATCTTCCAGATATAAGAAAACCAGTGCTTTCTCAATATCATTCAATTGTTTTACCGCTGCATACATTAATTTAAGCTGTTGTTCTACCTCATCATCATATTCCTCTGCCTTAATCTTGAAGTCCATGCTATCAAAATCCGAAGTTTTGATACTTCTTTTAGACTTACGATATAAGGTAATCGCTGTATTTAATGAAACCCTATACATCCAGGTACTAAATTTAGCATCTCCTCTAAACTTAGGATATGCCTTCCACAACTGGATAGTTATCTCCTGAAACAAATCTTTATGTGAATCTGCATCATTCGTATATATCCTACAGACCTTGTGCACAATATTTTGATTTTGCTCAAGATTCGTTACAAAACTATGTTCTAATTCTTTATTCACTTTAGTTAGTTACACCTTATAAGTAGATAATAAAACGAATCCGTTACATAATAGAAATTAATTTTTTCATTCTTAAGTGTTTTTTCTCAAAAGCCATAGATTTTATCATTTGATAATCAACAAGTTTCTCATTAAAATTTAACAAAAATAAATTTTGTATAGCGTATCTAATATTATCATTTTATCTTTGTGAAAGAAGATTTTATTTATGAATATTCCTTATACTAATTTACCAAGATTAGTGATTATCGGAGGTGGTTTTGCAGGAGTTGCGCTTGCCAGAAAAATGGTAAAAGAAAATGTACAACTCATCCTATTAGACAGACATAATTACCACACATTTCAACCTTTATTATATCAAGTTTCTACTTCTTCTTTAGAACCAGATTCTATTGCATATCCATTACGAAAAATCGTAAAACGAGGTAAGAATACATATTTCAGGATGACGGAGGTTGAGTCTATAGATCCTAAAACTAAAGAAGTACATACCCCTATCGGAAGTGTTACTTATGATTATTTAGTAATTGCAACAGGTGCTCGTACTAATTTCTTTGGGAATGAGACTATAGAAAAAAATGCTATGCGGATGAAAAACCTACCCCAAGCATTAAATTTACGAAGTCTGATGTTAGAAAATCTGGAGCAAGCAGTAATTACTATTGATCCTGAAAAAAGAAAAGAATTATTGCGTTTTGTATTAGCTGGTGCTGGACCTACAGGTGTAGAATTAGCTGGTGGAATCGCAGAACTTCAGCTAAATGTACTTCCAAAAGATTATCCCGATATGGATTTTAGTAATATGGAAATTCATCTAATAGAGGGAGCTGATCGTGTTTTGCCTCCTATGAGTGAACATGCTTCTGAAAAGGCTACCAAGTTCCTAGAAAAAATGGGAGTCCATATTCATACCAATACGCAGGTAACAAATTATGAATCTAATCTGGTATCCACAAATACTAATTTATCTCTAAAAACTGCTACTTTTATTTGGTCAGCTGGTGTTACCGGAGCTCCTGTAAAAGGGTTACAAGCAGATTCTTTAATACCACGAGCCAATCGATATAAGGTAAATCAGTTTAACCAAATCGAAGGGTATGATGATATTTATGCGCTGGGAGATATTGCTCTGATGCAAACTAAAGAGTACCCAAAAGGACATCCTATGGTTGCACAACCGGCAATCCAACAAGGAAGTCACCTAGTAAAAAACCTAAAATTGCACCTAAAAGGAAAACCTATGATTCCTTTTAAGTATTTTGATAAAGGATCCATGGCTACGATTGGTCGTAATAAAGCGGTTGTAGATTTAGGTAAATTTCGTTTTGGAGGATTCTTTGCATGGTTTGTTTGGATGTTTATTCACCTTTGGTTTTTAGTAGGGTTTAGAAATCGCTTTGTAACTTTCTTTAACTGGACGTATAACTATATCAATTATGATAAAGCTGCTAGGTTGATTGTAAGACCATTTAAGAATAAGGAAGAGAATGAAGTAGAAAGAGTTTAATAATGACGCTTAGTTTTAATACTGATTAAATAATTTTGAAGGTAAATCTTCAAGTTCTTGTCTGGTTACCTTTTCTCCTTCTGTAGGTGGCTTAATATCCATAGATTCCGAAGAAAGTAGGTTAATTTCATGAAACCTAATTGTTTTCCTTCCTTCTTTTAATTCGAGTATCAGTCCAGGCAGCCCATGATATCCTTTAGGTCCATTGGTTGACTTAATCTCTTTTGCATACCAAGCTTCTACTTTTCTTTCTGAGTTATTTAGTATCGCTTTATAACACACATATTGATCGATCTTTTTTGTTTCTTTTGTCAATATCCATTCTTGAGTTTCTAATACTTCTTCTATCAAAAACAATCTACCTCGATTATCAAACACATGAACTTTTAATGCACTTATCTTTTTGTTTTGAGATTGATCGATATAGATAATTTCAGAATTATTATAGTTAATACGTTCTCTAGTGAATTCACTACCATTCTTATTAGTTCTTGTTTCAGATAAGGTATCATTACTAACCTTCTCTTGTGGGTAATACAAAGATTTTTCATGATTAATTTTTAAAACTGTGATATAATCATACGTAGGAATTTTTAATGGTTTTCTAGCTATTTTCATAGAATGAGCTGACATTTTATCCGCTTGATCTTGCATCATTTTTCTAAAAATCTCTGTAGAATCCTTATCCTTATCTGCACTCATTGCAGCCACTATCTTTCTAATTTCCGCTTTGTATTCTGAAAGCTCTTCTAAATCAATAGGTTCATGTCGGGTAGAAACCTGAGCAGGTTGCATTTTCTCTTTATAAAAAACGGTAATCTCCTGACTTTTCGCAGCAAATGAAATCAAGGCAATAGCTATTATTAGTACAGTTTTCATATCTTTTATTGGTTGTAAAGCATAAAACTAAGAAATTAGTTGAATCATTCAACTAACTTCTTAGTTTATTTTAAAATTCATCGATTTATACGACTATCACAATCCATCCTAATTTTTCTACAGTTCGGTAGTATTCAATTTTAAAACCTGATTCTTTACATCATTTTTGAGTCATCAATCAAAAATCATAAAACGAACAGATGAAATCATTACTAACCACAATCTTATTTTTCACCACAGTATTCATACAAGCTCAAATCACAATTTCAGGAGTTGTTACGGAACCATCTGGAGTTCCTATTCCCGGTGCCAATATTTATTTAGAAGGAACCTATGACGGTGCATCATCTACAGATGACGGAACTTTTTCTTTTACTACTTCCGAAACTGGTGAACAAACTTTAGTTGTTTCTTTTCTTTCTTTTGACACCTATTTATTAACTGCTTCCGTAACTGAAATGAAAAATCTAAAAATAGCATTGAAAGAGGACGTCAATTCTCTAGGCAGTGTTATTCTTAACGCAGGTACCTTCTCTGCTGGTGACAACAGTAAAACGTCTGTATTAACTCCATTAGATATTGTTACAACCGCTGGAGCAGCTGGAGATTATATAGGAGCGTTCCAAACATTACCAGGTACATCTACCGTTGCAGAAGATGGTAGACTTTTTGTGAGAGGTGGCGATGCTAATGAGGCTAATGTATATATTGATGGACTTCGGGTTTTTCAACCTTTTTCGGCAACCGCTAATAATATTCCAACTCGTGGTCGCTTCTCCCCTTTCTTATTTAAAGGAACTAATTTTTCTACAGGAGGGTATTCCGCAGAATATGGTGATGCTTTATCTAGTGTTTTATTATTAAACACCATCGATGAGCCAGAACAGGAAAAAACAGATCTATCTTTTATTAGTGTTGGTCTTGGTGTTGGAAATACACAAAAATGGAAAAAGAATTCTTTAAGCATCAACGCATTCTATCTGAATTTAAAACCATATCAGGAACTAATATCTCAACGTGTAGATTGGATAAAACCGTTTGAATCTTTTTCTGGCGAAGCAGTTTATAGACATCAATTTAATAATGGATTATTTAAATTATATGGAGGGCTTAATTATACAGATTTCGAATTAATCCAGGAAGATATAAACGTAGCCGAAGGTATTAATTTTGGCCTTAAAAACAGAAACTTATATCTCAATGCTTCTTACAAAGGTGATTTAGGAAATGATTGGACATTAACCACTGGAGCAAGTTTTGCTAATGATCACAATGACATAAAAATTATAGAAACCAATGTTGATAATGACGACAATGCGGCTCATCTAAAAGTAAAACTAAGGAAAAGATTTAGCAATCGTTTCAAACTAAGTTTTGGTGCAGAACAATTTATTGGAGATTTTAAAGAAGAAGCTACTGATAATTCCTTTGGAAGTTTTCAAAGCGGTTTTAATAACAATAGTACTGCCGCTTTTTCTGAAGCTAGTATATTTTTCAATAAGAAACTTGCCATGCAGGTAGGAATACGAGCTACGCATAATGTGCTATTAGATTTCACAAAAGTTTCCCCAAGAGCTTCATTGGCTTATAAAATCGCCTCAACATCTCAAATATCGCTGGCTTATGGAGATTTTTATCAAGCTCCTCAACAAGAAGTTCTTAAATATAACAACTCTTTAGATCCAGAAAAATCATCCCATTATATTCTTAACTACCTATATCAAAACAATGGGAGAACCTTAAGAGCAGAAGGATATTACAAAAGTTACGATCGCCTGGTGAAATTTGATACTGAACGACCAGAATTTGGTAGTGCCTACAATAGTAATGGCGATGGATATGCTGCAGGATTGGATCTTTATTGGAGAGATAACAAATCTATCAAGAACTTTGAATATTGGGCAAGTTATTCTTATTTGGATACCAAAAGAAATTATAGAAATTACCCTGAGCGGGCCACACCTAATTTTGCTGCAAAACATAATCTATCTCTAGTAGGAAAATATTGGGCTCAGGATTGGAAATCATTAATCAGCGCTACCTATAATTTTGCATCAGGTCGTCCTTATAATGATCCAAACACCAATACCTTTTTAGGCAAAAAAACTAGGACTTTTAATTCTTTGAATATGAGTTGGGCTTATCTAATTAGTCAACAGAAGATCTTGTTTGTATCTGTATCTAACGTACTAGGTTTTGATAATGTATTTAATTATCAATATGCTAATACACCTAATGTAAACGGAAACTTTGCCAGACGCGCAATTAGACCAACTGCAGATCGCTTTTTTATCGTTGGATTCTTCTGGACTATCAGTGATAATAAAAAAGATAACCAACTGGATAATTTGTAATACAATTCGGTATACAAAAACTACAATTCAGTAAGATTTAATTCCAAAAGATGCAGTATTAAAGGATCTTTATACTGTAAAACAAAAATAGTTATCACACTGATTCGAAGTGTAATCAACAAATAGACATAACCTTAAAAACCACAACAAATGAAAACAATTATTATCATACTTTCCTTTTTCACAATTACCACAGCAACTTCTCAAGCGGCTTATGAAAAAGGTATGGGCAAAGCTTTTGAGCTATGGGGAAATCAAAAAAACGATGAAGCTGCTAATTTGTTTGAACGAATTGGTAAAGCAGAAAAAGAAAACTGGCTTCCGTATTATTATGCTGCACAAATACATATTGTAAAGACTTTTAATACTAAAGATGCCGAGGAAATTGAATCTCGTTTAGTGAAAGCACAGAATTATTTAAATGAAGCTAAAACTTTTTCTAAAGACAATGCAGAAATTATGATTATGGAAGCAATGTTAAACACTGCCTACGTAGTATATGACGGTGCTAAATACGGAATGACGCATTCTGGTAAAGTAGAAGAATTATATCAAAAAGCTAAAACTCTGGAACCAGAGAATCCAAGAGCAATATTATATCACGCAGATTGGCAAATGGGAGCCGCAAAATTCTGGGGTAAAGACCCAAAAGCCTTTTGTCCTGAAATAGAAAAAGCTATCTTGTACTTTGAAAAAGAATCACCTACCACACCTTTTTATCCAGATTGGGGAAAGGATCAGGTAGCAAGAATACAACAGAATTGTAAATAAGACTTAATGAACATTTTTAAAGAAATAGGAAAAGGAATCTTAATCGGAACAGGAATTTTTATCGCGTTTCTCATCGTATATTATTTCCAGGGAACTGAGATAAATTTCGACCGTAAATTGCTAAATAACTATCTGGAGAATATTGTGTTCTCAATCTTTATTTATTTAGCCAATGTATACCTTTTTATATTTCGAAGAAAAAAATGCAAAGAAAAATTTTATTCAATAAAAAATTTAACCATAAACATTATTCTGGCAACCGCAGTATCGGTTATTGCAATCTTTATTGTACGATTATTTTATAACATATTTATATATGAAAAGAGCTTGTTCGAATTTCTAAATGCAGAAAGACCTCAATATTACCTGGTTTCTTTATCTATCGCAACGGTACTTACATTTATGTTTTATGGAGCTTTCTATTGGAAACACAGGCAAGAATCAAAGGTAACTGAACAAAAAATAATTGCTGGAACGGCATCTGCAAAATTTGCAGCTTTAAAGAATCAATTAGATCCGCATTTTTTGTTTAATAGTTTAAATGTGTTGACATCATTAATTGATGAAAACCCTAGAATGGCTCAAAAGTTTACCACATCGTTATCAAAAGTTTACCGATATGTTCTAGAACAAAAAGATAAAGAATTAGTAACTATAGATGAGGAATTAAAATTTGCTAAAACCTATATGACCTTATTAAAACTAAGGTTTGAAGATAGTATCATTTTTGAAATGCCTGAATCCGCCTCTAATCCAGAAGCAAAAGTAGTTCCTCTATCGTTGCAAATTTTATTAGAGAATACTATAAAACATAATGTGGTCATGCCAGACAGACCCCTACATATTAAAATTTATGAAGATGATAGTTTTCTAATTGTAGAGAACAACCTACAGCATAAAGAAGTAATAAAACAAAGTAGCGGTGTAGGTTTAGGAAATGTAAAGCAACGATACGGATTACTTACCAAAAGGGAGTTCTCTGTATACAAAACAGAAACAACTTTTGTTGCAAAGCTTCCAATATTAACAAAAAAAATAACATCAATCGATATGACAACATCACAAAATATAGAAATTGTAAAGGACTTAAAATATAAAAGAGCTAAGGATAGAGTAAAAAAAATGAAGGAGTTCTACGGAAGTCTAACTGCTTATTGTATTGTTATCCCATTCTTAATATTTATCAATTACAGAACTACCGGTTTTAGTTTGCCTTGGTTTATTTTTCCAATGGCTGGATGGGGATTAGGTTTACTTTTTCATTATTCCGAAGCATTTGATCATCACCCAATATTTGGTAAAGACTGGGAGAAGAAAAAAATCAGAAAGTATATGGATGAATCTAATAGAAGAAATTATGAATGATCTTGATAAAATAAAAGCCTACAAAAAAGCAAAAAAACGAGTCATTGAAGAAAGGTCTTTTTACTCTCACGTTGTAGTATATATCGTTATGAATATTGTCATCTTTATTTTTAAAATAAAAGTTGGAGATTATGTAAATGATGACGGCTATAACGACTTCCTTCCGTGGAATTTAATCAGCACTCCAATATTATGGGGTTTAGGTCTACTAGGGCACGGATTATGGACTTTTAGAGAAAAAAACGGATTAGGGAAACTGTTTAGCAAATCCATTTTCAGTAAAAAATGGGAAGAACAGAAGATCAAAGAGTTTATGAATGAGAAGGATAACCTATAAAAGAATAGACAATGGAAAATTCTGAGCTACACAAAAGATATAAAAAAGCAAAAAAACGGGTTGAAGAAGAACAGTCCTTCTATACACACCTAAGCGTATACATCGTTGTAAACATTGCTATTATTATTGTGATTCTATATTTCAAAGACTATATATATGACGGTTACTTGATTCCTAATTTAATAAGCTCTCCTTTATTATGGGGTATTTTTTTACTAGGTCACGGATTATTGGCTTTTAGAGGAAAAAATGGACTAGGAAAACTGTTCAAAAAATCCATTTTTAGCAAAAAATGGGAAGAAAAGAAAATTAAGGAGTTGATGAATGATAATGATAACTTTTAAAAAATAATTAAAATGGAAAATTTTGAAAAACGAAAAAAATATAGAATAGCAAAAAAACGTGTTGAAGCAGAAAAAGGGTTTTACAGCCATCTTACAGCATATCTTATTGTAAATGCTTTTTTATTGTTTATAAATTCTGACTTTATAGATGAAGGATTTAATAATTGGTTACGATGGAATCTATATATCACTCCTTTTTTCTGGGGAATTGGTTTATTCTGCCATTGGGTAAAAGTTTTTAATCCCAATATCATCTTTAGCAAACAATGGGAAGAACGAAAAATCAAAGAAATAATAGATAAGGATAATACTATAGATTATTTATAGATATCAACCATATTAAAAACATTAGTTCGAGTTAAGAAAATATACATCAATCAAAAAACAATCATTTAAAACTTATAACATGCAAGATTTTGAAGAAGAGGAAAAATATAAGTTAGCAAAAAAAAGAGTGGATGATGAAAGAGGTTTTTATACACATCTAAGCTTTTATGTTGTTATCAACCTAGTCCTACTTTTTATCAATACAAATTTTGAAAGTCAAGGATTCAAAAACTGGTCCCAATGGCATTTATACATCACACCAATACTTTGGGGAATAGGATTGCTATTTCACGGTCTGAGAGTCTTTAAAAAGAATTTTATTTTTGGTAAAAATTGGGAAAAGAAAAAAATCGAGAAACTAATGGAAGAGGATGATACACTAGATCTATTATAAAATCAATCAAAACTAATAACTAAAAACTAATCATCATGAAATGAGCTATAACAGATTGTTTATATTAAGCAAAATGTTTGATAGCGAATTCCATCTGACGATTAAAAAACAATAAAATATAAACTGATGAAAGATTTTGAAGAACAAAAAAGATACGAACGCGCCAAAGAACGCGTAGACGAACTAAAGAAATTTTACAACAACCTATTTTCATATATTGTTATTATTGGGTTTCTTGCCGGAATAAATTATTACACAAATGAATGGCGTTATGCCTGGTTTTTATGGGCTGCTTTTGGCTGGGGAATTGGCTTAGCTTTCCATGCTGTTAAAGCTTATAGAATCAATCCTATGTTCGATAAAGATTGGGAAGAACGTAGAATCAGAAAATACATGGACGAAGAAGATAAAGAAAAACAGCTTTGGGAGTAATCTAGATTGCTGGATTATTAGATCATTGGATTGTTAGATTAATAAATCTTTAGTCTAATCCTGCTTTTTATAATCTATCATATATCTAATCGTCTAACAATTCCAGTAATCTAGATTCCTGGATTATTAGATCATTGGATTACTAGATCCTTAAGTATTCCAATTAACAACTATTTTATTTTTTTTCCTAAGGCCTAACCCTCTAAATATCCAAAAAATCCAATAATCAAAGAAGTCAAAACATCAATCAAAATGAAAACACTAATCAATCTTATTCTACTATTTTTTATTGGTCTACTTAGTGCTCAAGAAGCCTTTATTATAAAAGATGTAACCATTTTTGATGGTGATAAAGTAATCCCGAAAACGTCCATACTTGTCGAAAATGGAAAAATTTCTAAAATTGCTCCAATTATAAAAAAAGAAGCTACTACAGTTGATGGAACAGGAAAGTTTCTAATGCCAGGAATGACGAATTCTCATGTTCACGCGTGGGCTCCTGCTTCACTTAAACAAGCAGCACAAGCAGGTGTGTTAAACTTACTTGATATGCATGGAGTAGAACCGTATCAAGGGATGATGAAATCAATGAAAGATTCTACTAACTACGCTCGATTTTATGTTGCTGGTTATGCCGCAACAGCTCCAGAAGGACATGGAACACAATATGGATTCCCAGTACCAACATTAACAAAACCTGAAGATGCCACTAAATTTGTAGAAGATCGCATTAATGCTGGAGTAGATCATATAAAAATAATTGTAGAGCCCTGGAAAACTACCTTATCACATGAAACCGTAAAGGCTGTCATTGATGAAGCACATAAAAACAACAAAAAAGCAGTGGTTCACATTTCTAAAGTCGAAGATGCGTACCAGGTACTAAATAATAATGCTGATGGTTTGGTGCATATTTGGACAGATAAAGCTTTAGCCGATAACCAACTTAAACAACTATCAGAGAATAAAGATTTTTTTGTTATCCCAACCCTATTGACAATTATACAAGTATCGGAAGTTATCAGAAAAAAGAGCAAAGAGGAAGTAGCAACTAAAACTGAATTTTTATTTAATGAAGTACAAAAATTATACAAGGCAGGAATCCCCATATTAATGGGAACCGATCCTCCAAACGCTAATATCAATCATGGTACAGATCTCTATAAAGAACTAATATTAGTATCAGAAGCAGGAATACCTAATTTAGAAGTTCTAAAAGGAGCAACCTCCTATCCAGCTGATCGATTTAAACTTGATAAAATAGGGTATTTAAAAGAAGGATATATCGCAGACATTTTATTACTTAGCAAAAATCCAATAGAGGATATTATGCATATAGATACTATTGAATCTATACGGAAAGCTGGAAAAAAAGTACAACAATAAAAATAAATTAGATTATTAGCGTATCGGATTATCAGATCAATTGGATAGTGAAGTCATTTAAACATTTAAAAATCAAGTTAAATAATTAAAATGTTTAAAGTTCAATCCTTTGTAACTTTGATTCTTTAAAACTCTATAACTTTGAAGCTTAAAAATATGAATGTAATAATAATCGAAGACGAAAAACCTGCTGCCAGAAGATTAAGTCGTATGCTAGATGATCTCGGCATTAAGGTGAATACTATGCTACATTCTGTTAGTGAATCTATCGAATGGTTCAGTAATAATGAGCATCCGGATCTTATCTTTTTAGATATTCAATTAAGTGACGGTCTCTCATTCGAGATATTTGATACCGTTACTATCAAAAGCTCTATTATTTTTACAACTGCCTATGATGAATATGCATTAAAGGCCTTTAAACTAAATAGTATAGATTATATACTGAAACCTATTGATGATGAAGAATTAGAAGCAGCAGTAAAAAAATACAAAGATCAATTACCTTCTACCCAATCATTACAGGTTGATTTTGAAGATATCAAAAAATTATTGGTCAATCCTATGGATAGAGTGTATAAAAAACGTTTTACAGCGCGTGTAGGCCAACATCTTAAAATATTCTCTGTGGAGGAAATTGAATGTTTTTATTCGGAAAACAAAGGCACTTATCTTCATACTAACGAAAACCGAAATTACCTTATTGACACTACCTTAGAATCCTTAGAAAATGAGTTAAATCCACAACAATTCTATCGCGTAAATCGCAAATTCTATATTAATATTAATGCCATTAAAGATATCATATCCTACACCAATTCTAGACTTCAAATAAAGTTGCATCATTTTAATGAACAAGAGATTATTGTGGCTAGAGAACGAGTTAAAGACTTTAAAGATTGGCTAGAATAATAAGAGAACCGTCAAAAATGAACTTTAGGTTACTTAAAAAGCTATTTAAGTATCTTTTCATAATGTCCATAAATTATTCCTCTGGCATTCTTTTAATGTGCAAGAAATTGAAGTTTCCAGAGATTATTTCTTAAAATGGTTAGAATAAGAACACTACTGATTAAAATAGTATCAAAAATGTTTTTATTTTTTTTCAACACAATATCTGTTTCACAATTACCATATACTTTTATCGTTTATAACTAGTAAGACATATCATTTTTATTTGCTACAACACTAACCCATCATGAATTCCTTGAAATGAAAAAAATTATTTTACTAGTTATTATATTCGCTCATACAGTAATCATTACAGCTCAAGTCACTGTTAATGATCCCATAATTCTTGCATATTTCCCTTCTTGGTCTGAGAATTACACTTCGACAAATCAAGATTCTAAATTGAGAAGGATCCCACCTTTTGTCAATTATGTATTCTTAGCTTTTGCAAAACCAGATTTAAGATATACCAAAGACTCCTTTGATATATCAAATACGGGAATCGAGATGTCGTATGATGGATGCACGCTTAAAGAAAGTATTGCCGCGCTTAAAAACAAAGGTATACAAGTAATCTTATCAATCGGTGGAGAAACCTATTGGACTAGTAATACGATTTATGACCAAATAGAGTACCAACAAATAAAGGATCTTGTTGATGATTTTGGATTTGCAGGAATAGATTGGGATTTTGAACCAAATGGATCTTTCGCTAATATAGGAAGTCCGGAAAATGTTCAGCATTTCATTGATTTTTTTAATAACTCCAGAGCTATCATGCCCAGAAGTGAAGGGTATATTCTAGCTTGTGCACCTAGTGGTGTCGGAGCATTAGGAGGTCAAAGTAATAATGACACCGCCTCACCTTATGCTTTTGAAAACAGAAATACACTAACAGGAGAATCTGACACAGAACTCTATAATGGTCCCGCCCAAACAAATGGAATCAATCTATTCGGGTTTTCTGCTACTGGACATATGATACCAGTAATTCAGAGTGTAGGAAACAAAATTGATATTATTGCGTATCAAGGATATAATGCCGGAGGAAGTATGAATAGATCCATTATGTATGATGCATTCGCTTATTATGCGGAACAATATGATTTTAAAGTAGTAGCAGGAATACACTATCCTAATGAACCTTGGGGACCGTATTATGAATATACACATGAAAATGTCGCCTCGTTATCAAATCATATTAAAACACATCCAGATCGTCAAGGTAAAAAAGACGGAATCATGATTTGGCAATTATTATTAGAAGCCGCTAATAGTTCTGCTTATTCTTACCTTAATGTTGCTAGCAAGGTGCTAAATGGTAGCACCGAAGCAACAGCCATATCAGAAGCCAATTCATTCTCTTTGGCTCCTTATAGTGGCGGAGCAGATGGATGCACAACCGGAGGAGGAGATGTATATTGCGGTGTTACCGAATATAATAATACAGCGGATTACCCTACTCCTAATACTAGTGTGTATTACAGTTGCAAAATATGGGAAAACCAATGGTATGCTAATGCAAATGAAATTCCGGGAGAAAACTCAGTTTGGTTAGAAACAGGGAATTGTACTGAAGACTCAGCATGTACCTTAAGTATTAATGAAGAGGAGCTATTAGAAAACATAGCTATATATACCAACAATGGTTTTATTTATATAGAAGAATTATCCAATAAAGATACATTAAAGACTGTACATGTAATTTCTATCTCAGGTCAAAAATTAATGAGTAAATCATTAGATAATGGACGTTTAGAAATAGATATGAGATCACTATCCAAAGGTTTTTATATTCTAGAACTTGATTTTGGGCAGTATCGAATAGGTAAAAAAATTAGTGTTAACTGATATAGACCAAAAAAAACCAGGTTCTTTAGTATCCATTTGAAAAAATACGTATGGTGTAAAAGGTTTTCCGAGAGTGATTTGAGAATACTATCATCTAATCAATGAAAAATGTCCTGTAACGCTGGATTCATTTTGTAGATCCACTCGGAACCAATATTCTGATGATGGCATGTGCCTGCCTTGGTACGTTCCATCCCATCCATTGCTATTTGGGAGTAATTGTTTCAGCAATTTACCATATCGATCAAATATATAAATCGAAGCTGTCGGAAAACTTTCTATACCTTCTACCTGCCACAACTCATGAAAACCATCATTATTCGGAGTAAAATAACTAGGATATACTAATAATAGATATTCCCTTGAATCCATTCCACAACCGTTTATTTCTCTAACCTGAACTTGATATAAACCTCCTTCAACACCTTCAAAAATATTACTATCCTGATAAATTATCCCATCCAGAGAATATTCAAATGCTCCAGAGTTAGTTGTTGTTATAGTGATTAAATCCCCAATCGAGGTAATCGTATCAATGATCGGAGCTGTATTTTCTGTAACGACAATTGTTTTTATACTAGAACACATATTCGTATCGGTAACCGTTACCATATAAGTACCTGCCGTATTTACGTTAATTTGTGATGTAGTTTCTCCAGTACTCCACAAATACATAACATTAATAATACCCGCATCTAATAGTATGCTTTCACCCAAACAAAATGAAATTTCTTCATCCTCAACTTGCGGAGCATCAAAGAAATCCAAAGATACCGCTGTTCGTGTATTAGAAATACATCCAGCTATATCTGAGATTGCCTCTGCATAATAGGTTCCCGCAACCGTAGTAGTATATGAGGTATTATCCGTCAGTAATAGATTCCCTCCTACTACACTATCGTACCAATTAACGCTAATAGAACCTGGAACCGTTACAGAAACGCCCTGATTATCATTATCACAATTTATGACATCTCCATTACTTACGGGTACATTTGGTTGCGGAATGACACTTACTTCATAGATTTCTGATAATGCATTACATAACGGGTTTGCAAGATTGATAGCGTCTTCGGCAACCTTAACTCTATAGAACATCGTAACCGTTATTGCTGGAGTCGCATAAATCGGTGTTGTTTCTCCAGAAATATCTATCCAATTTATACCATCGGTACTTTGTTGCCATTGATACGAATGCGATGTGTAAATTGAAAAATCTGGTGTTGCGGTAAGTGTAACTCCTATAGGTGTATCATTCTCGCATACCTCAATCGCAGTATTACTTTGGATATCCGTAACCGTGATAAAATCACCGCAAGTTCTAAAAATGATATCATCAATGGCAAGATCATTACCGCAACCACCATCTGCATTGTTACTCATTTTTAGAATTACAGAAGTTTGACCTGGTAACGTCTGAAAAACAAGGCCGTATTGTCGCCAAATCGGATTTGCACTAGATGCAATATCACCTGTACTTCCCGAAGCTAATAAATTAGTATCTGAGGTATCCCAAATTTGAAAATTAACATTCACCGGTATTCCTTGACTATTACAGCTGTTAGCAGGTAATAGATTCAGAAGCCAGGAAGAAAACTCATAAGATGTATTCTCACACAATCCTGTAACCGTTCTTCTAAAAAACTCACCAGCTGTGAAACTTGCATTAACGATTAAACTTCTACCATCGGTATCATTTGGTGTATGATCTTGTGTATCATGCCAATCAAAATACCCCGTAAAACTCGAAATCGTATAATCACCATCATTTGGTGTCCCATTTACATAGTTATAAGTTGTACTTGTTAAAGGTAATGCCGGACCGTTAGTTGTCCCTGTACCAAAAGTTTCATTGAATATTGGATCTCCAGAATTCCCATTACAAAATCCTAATTGCGCATTTATTGTGGAAATAGAAAAAAAATAACACATACATGCCAGAATACAAATACCATAATGGGATCGCCTCATATTTCGAATATAGAATATTACCACAACCCAATAACTGTTTTACCAGATAAAGCGCTAACTTTTAAGTATTTTGCAAAATAAAGGTCAATACATTAAATATTTCAAAAAAAATAAAAGTATTACTTACTTTTGAACACATACATATCTATCAGAATGACAACTCACAATACCACATTATTATTCAAGTGCCTTATTTTTTCATTGTTTTTTTTATGGCTAAATTCTTTCAGTATTGCTGCTCAAGAGAGTGATATACAAGATGCATTAGGATATATAGAACAAGCAAATAATTTTTATGATTCAGAGTATTATGAAAAAAGCTTGTCACTCTATAACAAAGCAGAAGAAATAGTTAGAGAATTACACAATGATTCTTTATTGTCTATTATATATACCAGAAAAGGTCATGTTCATCTTAGAGACGGAAAAAATAAAGATGCTCTTAATGCTTATTCAAGAGCATTAGATATTGCAGAATTAACGGAACATAAAGAATTAGAAATCAAAGCGAATTCAGGACTCATAGTTATTCTAAGAAGAATGAATAGACAAAATAAAGCTCTAAAAATTGCGCATCATTCACTTAAAGAAATCCCAAATACTGATTTTCATAGAAAAGGAGGTCACGTTAGTATTTTAGTTCTTACTAGTGAAGTATATCTGGATAAAGCGCAATATGATTCTACGTTGTATTATATAGAAGAGGCCTTAGAAATTAGTAAGGAACTTAACTATAAAGAGGCGATTTTGGACTTATATATTAAAAAAGGAATGGTCTATTATTATCAAAAAAAATACGATAAATCTTTAAATTTTTTATTCAAATCACGGAATATCTTATCTGAAGAAGAAATAAACAACAAGTCTTTTCCAATAATAAATACAAATTATTTCATAGCTGGTTGTTATTATCAACAAGGATATCACGATAAGGCAATTAAGGTATTAGTGAATAGCATAGAAAACTTTGAAGAAACTGATTTCCTAAAACCTCCCGCAATTCGATCTCATTTGCTATTGGCCAATTGTTACAATGAAAAAAAAGAATATGAGAAAGCAAGTCTATGGCACAACAAATACATAACTCTGAATGAATCTTATCAAGAAGATAAAGATCAGACTGTAGATATTATTCACGAGAAAGAAACTGATAAACTTCAAGAGGAAATAACAAGACTTGGCAATGAACAAGTCGAAAACGAAAAAGTAAAAAAGTATACATTTTGGATTCTCTTAATCACATCTACAGCGTTGATTTGCATCATTTTTATGTATATCAAAAAACAACGATCTAATAAAACCTTGTTTGATACATTAATAAAAGAAATTAACAATTTAGAATCGGTTAAACAAACCGCTACCAGCATAAAAGAATCACCGAAAGAGATTATTATTGACGATCAGAAAGTAAACGAAATTATTAAAGGGTTGGAAAAATTAGAATCTCAAGAGTATTTTCTAAAATCGGACTGCAATCTAAGATCCATTGCAAAAAAACTAAAAACCAATGCTACCTATTTATCCAAAACAATAAACACGCACAAGGAAAAAAACTTTACCGAGTATATCAATGATCTTAGAATTGAATATGTATTAAAAAGATTAAAGAATGATAAAAGGTTTAGATCCTACTCTATTCAATCCATCGCTTCAGAGATAGGGTATAAAAGTAGTTATTCATTAGTGAAGCATTTTAAAGCAAAAACGGGTATCAATCCATCCTATTATATTAAACATATTGAAAAACATCATCTAAGCGAAGAAATCAATGTATAATTCTTGACAATTTTAAGCAATTTTGCCATAGATAATTATTATAAACCCTTAAAATAAAATATATTTCTAACGAAATACATTTTTCTTATCTCCGAGTATTCCTGGAAAACAAAGAGAAATATCACTAACCATTAACATCTTCAAAAATGAAAAAAGACGGAACACAAAAAATCAGCCTAAAAAAATTAACAATAGCAAAGATTACTCTGGATTCAATGAGAAAAATAGAAGGAGGTAGTAGTATCATGCCAAGTCAAGTAAAAAATGATGATGGTGTTTGTTTTTATGAACAATAAATATTGGTTCGCTTATAATATCTTTTAACCCTGCAAATTCTGCAGGTTTTTTTTATGGCTATTTTGTTTAAAATGGTCAACCTTAATTATTATAAACCCCTAAAATGAAATATATTTCTAACGAAATACATTTTTCTTATCTCAGAGTATTCTTGGAAGACTAAGAGAAATATAACTAACCATTAACATCTTTAGAAATGAAAAAAGACAGGCAACAAAAAATTACTATCAAAAAGTTAACTATTGCAAGGATCAGTACAGATGCTATGAAACATGTAGAAGGGGGAAGTACTGTTTTAACAAGTCAACAATGGGAAGAAGGTGGAGTGATGCTTCCTTTTTGTTATAACGAAAAATAAATATTGCTTTTTCAAAATATTATTTACCCTGCCAATGTGCAGGGTTTTTTTATGACTATTTTGTTTAAAATGGTCATACTTCATTTTTATCACCATTGATTACCTTCTACTTTAGTATCAGAATCAAAACAGCAATAGCGATTAATTTTGATCAAAGGGATAACCGAAAACCTTAGTAATAGAGTAGGTAATTAAAACATATAATCATGCTTAATAACATTTTAGAATTAAAAGGAGTAACAACATTAAACAAAAAAGAACAGCAAACAATCAAAGCTGGTGTATACTATGGTGATCAATGTCTTAGTCTTTGTGGTGGTAGTTGTTCTTTTGGACATTGTTTCGAACATATCAAGTAATACTAGTAATCCCTGAGTCATAATCTCAGGGATTTTTTTAGTCTTTCTAATTTTAAAATAGTACACAATGATTCATAAAATCTTAAAAGTAGACGGAGTTACCGTTCTTAAAAAAGAACATCAAAAATCAATTCATGGAGGAATCTATGGATGTCAGAATGTAGCAAGAAGATGTATCGATGATAGTGATTGCTGTTCAGGAAGCTGTGGCGTAGAGAAAATAATCAACGGAAACGTTGTTACACTATCAATTTGCTCATTTACCTAAATATTACGAAAAGTGTCAATTCGAGTGTCTACCTCGAGCGGATGTATCGAGAATAGCTTTTTTAAATAAAACACAGACAGAAAACAGCTACTGTCTTAAAATGTTTGCTAACACAAAAAACAATTAAATTTTAACAACATGAAGAAATTAATGCAATTACAAGGGGCTCAAATTTTAAATAAAAAAGAGCAAAAAAATATTAATGGAGGGAACACAGGTATGCAATGTAATACTCACTCGGATTGTAGTATTTTAAACTCCTTACCTTGGGGCGAACACGAAGAATTCTTCTGTTTTTGGGGATATTGCCAAATCATGTAATAGAGTATTTCAACATATTGAGTTACTATAAAAAAGCCAAGAGATAATTAAATCTCTTGGCTTTTTCGGAACAAATAATAATTACTAAAACTAACAATTACTTTCTATATCGCTACGATACCTTGTGTATTGGTATCTGGAAGATTTCCTGATTCTTCTCCTATAAATTCTAAAGATTGACCATTTACTCTATAAATTCCTATGGTTCCGTCTAATCCATACAATTGATATAAATACTGACCATCATCAGAGATCCACATATCTATCCATCCGTCTGTTTGGGCAAAAGCATCTGGACCATTATCTGCTCCACCAGTACCAGTCCCTGAAGCTGCAGTTTGATCAATCAATGCTACAACTCCACTATTAAAGCTATATGATGCTAATCCAGCCTCTATTGCATTAGATACAAAGAATGTACTACCATCTGCTGTAAAATCTAACCAACAAGCTGTTCTCCCTGTATTTCCTTCTCCTGATCGTACATCTAAACTTATTGGATTCAGACTTCCATCTCCTTGAATCTGCCATGTAGAAACAGATCCATCCTGTAAAGCTGGAAACGCTGGCGGCATACCATTAGGCTGAAACTCTCTTGCTTCGGTTACTACCACATAATTATTCCCTACAATCTGAAACCCTATCGCAGACGGAAGGTTTCTTCCTTCAGTATTATCTCTTAAGGTAGATGTTGCTCCCGCTACTTGATTTGCTGATAATGTTCCATCGGTATTTACTGCATATACTGTGATTTCATCTTCATTTCCTGAAGCCAATCCTGCTGCTCCAGCATTTATTGATGCTACTACCAACCAGTTACCATCTGGTGAAAACTGAACAGCAGAAGGTCTATTCGTTAAATTTCTGGTAGATCCTCCTATTGGAGATAAAGTTCCATCTTCTAATAACCAAAAACCTGTTACTGTTCCTTGCTGCGCAGGTTCTCCAGCTGTTAAAAATTCTGATCTTGTAATATTAGATACATACACAATCCCTTTTACACCATCCGCATTACTAGAAGTATATGCAATACTATTTGGTCCATCTGCTCCCGTTGGTTGCGGTGAACCTGCTGCTACTAGAGAAAAGTCATCTTGAATATTAAAAGAAGTGATTGTATTACTACCAGCATTTACAGCCAATAAATTTTTATTATCATCAGTTTTAGTAAGTGCATACGCCGAAATAAGAGGATCTAGTCCTTCACCTCCATCAAAATCGCCTCCATTTCCACCAGTTGAAACTGGACCGATTGGTGTTAATGTACCATCAGCATTTCTTCCATAGGATATAACAGTATTAGCACCTTGTATATTACCAGCCACCTGACCATTACCATTAGTCATTGCATACACAGCACCAACAAAATCACTTGTTTCTCCTCCATCAGGTATAACATCATCATCATCACTACAAGAGGTAAATATCAGTGTTGCGGCCAATAGAGTGTACAAGCTTATTTTTAGATTTTTCATTTTGTTTCTTTTTTGAGTTCTAAGTTTATGTTTACGTTATGCTTCCATCACCACCTTTATAAGACAATGATTAGTTACTTTTACATACTTTCTATTCGGCCGAATACAATGTAAAAATCAAGAAAAGAGGTACTTTAATTTTAAAAAATTCTTGACTGATATTTGGTACGCTTTATTCTTTCCTTACTTACAGATTAAAAAAAAGCAATGGATAAATCAAGGATGAAATAAACCAAAAAAAAGGCGTTAAACACTGTATATAAAGTGTTTAACGCCTTTTTTTTGAGTTATAAATAAAATAAAAACTCAGAATACTTTACAAAAAGATTAACATTTCAACAAGAAGACCTTAACAGCCTATTTCTCTAAGAAATGTTAGCTAGCTAACAAAAAAGGTATAGAAGATATCAGAAGTTTTTAATATTCCCATTGTCTTTTCTTGTTCAATTCTTCTTCTGCATCTAATTCCTCTTGCGGTATTACTTTTAGGAAAGAAGAATGTTGCTCAATAGCAAATTCTAATTTACTGACAATATCATCTATAGAGTCATTTTCGTAATCAAATTTTAGTGGTTCTTTAATTACCATTGATTGGAGAATACCTCGTTTTTTGATTCGGATTCCTTTTTTATCAAAGGATCTTCTGAATCCATCAATCACTATAGGGATTACAATTGGTTTATATTGTCTAATGATATGTGCTGTTCCTTTACGAATAGGCTTAAATGGTTTAGTAGTTCCTTGCGGAAACGTAATCACCCACCCATCTTCTAGAGCTCTTTTGATATTAGTAATATCACTCATCTTTACCTGGCGATTAACATCCTGGCCTTTATCTCTCCAGGTTCTTTCTACAGTAATAGCTCCAGCATAGGCTAATATTTTTGCTAATAATCCAGCATTCATAGTTTCTTTTGCCGCTACATAGTACAAGTTCATTTTTGGTTGCCATAAGTATCCTACATTTTTTATAGAATCCGTACGTCCACTAAGACTCGCATTAAACACGTGAAACATGGCTACTACATCAGCAAAATAGGTCTGATGATTAGATACAAATAACACATTATTATCAGGTAAGTTTTTAAAAATCTCGCTCCCTTCTATTTGTAGCTCATTAAAACCTCTATATCGTCTATGGGTAAGTGTTCCCATAATACGGATAAGCCATTTTTTTAGAAATAATATATGTCCAAAAGGATTTCTCTTAAATAATCCCATAAATAATTTTTCGATTTTTCAGTATCTATTATTTTCCAACAACACAAAAAAGTTGCTGACTATCAGGTAGTTCTATTTAAAACTACTCACAATTAATTAAATAACAGATAACATTTCAGTTAAATTCTTCTAAATATTAAGAAGAAAATGGGAGCCAAATATACAAAATCATACCTCCAACGCAGATTTTAAGAGCATTTTAAGTTCACTAAGCATCATAGCAGTAGCTCCCCAAACTACATAACCATTTAGTTCAAAGGATGGTACTTCGATATTTTCTGCATAAGAAGTCGATAATTTTTTAGAAATCACTTTACTTTCATCCAATAATTGTGTTATCGGTACCTCTATCACTTCTGCTACTTCTTCTTCCTGACGAACAAAATCTGGTTTTTTCATGGTCCATCCAAGAAAAGGATGTACCCAAAAATTAGATGGAGGAATATAAACTTTCGTAAGCTGTTTCAATACCTCAACTGAGTCTGATTTAACACCTATTTCCTCCCAGGTTTCTCGTAATGCAGCAGATTCATAATTTTTATCAAATTCTTCCACCTTTCCTCCTGGCAATGCTACCTGACCAGAATGTACTCCTTCATAAGTTGGACGTAAAATTAGTGCCAAATACGTAATTCCTTCCTTAGGATAGAAAAACATAAGCACTGCAGCATTCCTGGGATTCTTTTCTTCTATCTTAATTTTATATAGTTCTTGCTTTCGAATTTCGGGAGCCATAATAAAATGAGAAGACTCTCCAGGTACTGACATTTTCTGTATTTTTGGAATCAAACTTTTAAATGTTTCGAATGTCATTTACCAGAGTAATTTTAGTATTTAGTTGTGTTGGTCTTTTTATGTTCTATAGTTGTGAAGATACACAATCTAAAAAAAACAAACAGCCTACAATCAAAAACGAAAAAAGTATTTCTTTGGAAAAACCTAATTACCAGAATGATACAATAAAAACAGAAATACAAGAAAAAACCGACAGTTCATCCGTTTTAGATCAAGACCTCTTTAAACTTACCAATAAAAACATGAAGGATTTCTTACTACAATATGGTAAAGAAAATCCTGAAACTCTTGTTCGTATCAATACCAAATTTGGAGATATTCATATCGAGCTTTATAAACAATCTCCACTGCATCGTGCAAATTTTATTTATTTGGTTAAACAAAAGTACTTTGATGAAACTTTTTTTTATCGAGTTGCTAAGGGATTTGTCATTCAAGGTGGAAATAGTGACCGCAATCAAATGGCACAAAAACGTCATGACATTGGCGATTATACCTTACCACAAGAACCCATTAAGGGATTAAAACACAATCGCGGGTCTGTAGCGTTATCAAAACAATGGGTCAATAATCCTTCTAATCGATCCACACCATATGAATTCTTTATTGTGATTGCAAAACAAGGAGCTCATCATCTAAATGGAGAACATACCATATTTGGTAAAGTAGTAAAAGGAATGAATGTAGCTGATAAAATCTCTAATGTACCTGTGGATGGAAGTGAATGGCCAAAAGAGAATATCTTTATTAAAGCAGAAGTGATTAAATAAATAGCTGTCTAAAAAATTATAGTGATATTTTTTTTTAAACAGCTATCATCAATAATTTTAGCAAGGATCGGCTATTGTTTCACATTGACAGGTATTACGAGTACCTACAGCATCCTTTACTCGCTCCTTATACGGCCCCATAGGATGTGCTAACCCTCCTTTTAACTTTGAAATAGTTTCTTTACGTAATTCTAAGTGCTTAAAGCTCTTCGTTTTCATGATATAAGATTTTATGATTTATATCAGTATATCAATAAGCCTAAAAAATTGTTACCCTAAAAAAGAAAAAAATTACAACCTCTACTTCTGAGTAAAATAATTATAGTCCTCTAATACCTTAGCAAGAAATTGTACGGGCTTCTCCTGAGGTTTAATTTGCATAAGATCACTTACTTTATGAGAAAGTTGTAAAATAACATTATGATTTCCATTTCTTCTGGCGTCTTGATAAATCCCCTTTATTTTACGCATTTCTGTATCACTAAAAACAGTTACTTGCGGATATACTGGTTTATAATCATCCGGAATATCTACTAAAATGGTTTGATGAAATTTCACTTTCTGCTTCTCACTTATTACGGTTGTTCCTGCAGCCATGTCTCCAAGTCGCTGTCCGGTTCCCTTAAAAAGAATTGCAACAACTGCAATCCCACCTGACGCTAAAGTAATATCAAGCAGTCTAAGTAACCATCTAGTAAGATACCCAGAAAAAGCTGGTCTGGAACCATCCAATCGTACTACTCTAAGCTTCATAGTAGCCTTTCCGGGAGTTCTTCCATTCCAAAAAGTTTCCCATAATAAAAAGTATAAAAAAGGAGGTAGTCCAATCATTAACCAGAATGCCCATTGATCTCCAACATCTAAATCCAAAGCAGCAATAAAAAAAAGTGCGACTATAAAATAGGCTATTATAATCAAGAGATCTATTAAGTATGCCAAGATTCGTTCACCTATTCCAGCAGCATTTTGCTGTATACTCACATTTTGAGCAGTTTCTATTTGAAAATTATCCATTAATTATGTTTCTTTGAAGCTCCTAATTTTTGATCCATGCGTGAGGCGGCTTTTGTGAAGCAAAATAAAGATAAATGGTTAAAATTTGAAAGTGTTCTGCTTAATAATGCACAAATAACTCCAGATGAACTTTCCAGTTTGTATATTGAGATCACTGATCATTTAAGTTACGCAAGAACTTTCTACCCCAACAGTCAGACATTCAACTACTTAAACGGACTAGCTTCTAATGCACATCAAAAAATTTATAAAACTAAAAAAGAAAAGAAAAATCGATTTTACTCATTTTGGGTAAAAGAGTTTCCCTTAGAATTTTATAAATATCAGCGACAGCTTCTGATTGCATTTTTAATTTCAGCACTTTTTACGGCTATAGGAGTCTATTCTTCTGCTACCGATGGAGCATTTGTTAGATCAATTCTAGGAGATGGATATGTTAATATGACATTAGAGAACATAGAGAACGATGATCCAATGGCTGTGTATAAGAAAATGGGAGAAACAAATATGTTTCTAGGGATTACGATAAATAACATTAGAGTTGCGTTAAACTGTTTTATATTGGGTATCATGCTCGGAATAGGTACTATTTATATGCTGATGCAAAACTTCATTATGCTAGGTGCTTTCCAATATTTCTTTTATGAAAAAGGGCTCTTATGGGAAAGTGCTCGCACCATATGGATCCACGGAACTATTGAAATATCAGTGATTATTATAGCGGGATGTGCTGGATTAGTCGTTGGTAATTCTATTTTATTCCCAAAAACATATACACGTCTTACTTCATTTGTAAGAGGTGTTAAAGCAGGACTAAAAATAGTAATAAGTACAATTCCTTTCTTTATCATTGCAGGTTTCTTAGAAGGTTTTGTAACTCGACATACAGAAATGCCAGATTGGCTTGCAATAGTAATTATTACGGGATCTTTAGGGTTAATCCTTTTTTATTACGTAATCTACCCTAGACAATTATATAAAAAATCATTACATGAATAATCAATACATAGATTTTAAGAAGAAAAGAGAACTTGGAGATATCCTCACGGATGTTTTTGCATTTTTAAGAACCAATTTTAAACCTTTATTTTCTGTTTTATTTAAAACATCGGGTATTGTATTTATTGTGATGTTACTTGCTATAGGTTATTACACCTATGCGTCATCTAACTTATTAGATCCATTTAATATTGGAGGCAATTCGCAAATGTTTAATTCTGGAGCAATAATAATAGCTTTACTAGTTATGCTTATGAGTGTCTTACTTTTTTATGGGTTAATGTTTGGAACAGTATTACACTACATCAAAGTATATGTCGATAACAATGGAGTAATTAACCAAAAAACTATTGTTGATGGAGTAAAAAATGACGTAGGAAGTATTATCGGCCTTGCTATTCTTTCATCTATAATGACCGGAATAGGGCTTGCATTATGTATTATACCTGGAATATATCTTTATGTACCTCTTAGTCTTGTTTTTCCTATTCTTATTTTTCGTAAATCAGCTGTGTTTGATGCTATTGGTGAAAGTTTTGAATTAGTAAAAAATGAATGGTGGATTACTTTTGCTACACTTCTGGTAATTGGAATATTATCCTATATCATAAGCATGGTGTTTTCCATTCCTGCTATAATGTATACTTTCTTTAAAACATTTACAGCAGCATCAGAAGGAACTTTTTCAGATCCATCTTCGATGTTTGACTGGGTATTTATTGTACTTAACACCATCGCATCTGTTATTCAATACATCATAATATATCTTTTTACGTCAATTTCTAGCGCATTTATATATTTTAATCTAAACGAAAGAAAGCATCATACAGGAACATTAGAGCAGATTGACTCTTTAGGTAAATCCGAATAACTTGAAAATACTACTATACTTTCTATTACTCACAGTATCCTTTTCTGTGTCCGCCAAGATTCAAGACAGTACGACTGTTGTAGCATCTCAAGAGATCCTATATGATCTTGATTCCGCTAAAGAAGTTAGAAAGTTTAGTGCTGATAAAATTGAGGAATTACGTAATGATGACGACTTCAATTATACAGAATATGAAGAACCTGATAATATCTGGACACAATTCAAAAAATGGCTTGGACAACTTTGGAGCAGGTTTTTCCAATGGGTATTCGGTGTAGGAGAAGTTACTGGTTTCTGGGCTGTTATACTTACACTATTACCATATTTAATTATCATCGGTGTACTATTTTTGCTAGGTTGGTTATTTATGAAAGTAAACCCTAGAGATATGCTTTTTGAAAAACAAGAAGTCCCTCAGGTTATACTAACTGAGGATGAAGATATCATACAGAACCAAGACATTCAACAATTGATAGAATTGGCACTAAGAGAAAATAACTATAGATTGGCAATCAGGTATTATTATCTTTCCGTACTAAAAAAATTATCAGATTCGGAACTAATCGACTGGGAATCTCAAAAAACAAATACGGATTATATAAAAGAACTTACAGATGATTCCTTAAAAAATAAATTTCAAAACATCACGCGATTATATGACTTTATCTGGTATGGTAGTTTTGAAGTTGATGAAAAATCATTTCATAAGGCACAACAAAAATTTAAATCAATCACTAACAGTATAAGCTCATAATTTGCTAAATAAGAAGTCTAAAATATTCATCATTATTATCATAGCAGTCATAGGTTTGCTTACTTTTTTGGAGGCTAGCGAACCAGAACCTATTAACTGGTTTCCTAGCTATGCTAAGACCGATAAAATTCCTTTAGGAACCTTTGTCTCTTATAATATGATGAAAGAAACTTTTGATGAAGGCAAATTAAAAGATGTTAATCAGCCTCCTTATGAGTTTTTACTAGATAATGATACCATAAATGGGACGTACTTTTTTGTTAATGGATCTATTGGTTTTGATGATAGCGAATTAGATAGAATATTAAATTGGGTTGAAAAAGGGAATACGTTATTTGTATCTGCAAAATCAATTGGTAGCAACCTACTAGATACGCTATTAATTGACACAGATAACTTAATATCTCTAGACGATATTTCTACACAACCTATAGTAGAATTGACAAATAAAAGTCTAAAAACAGAGACACCTTATCACTATGATCGTGATGTACAAAATCCTTATTTTAGTGAGGTAGACACCATGAACACAACGGTTCTTGGAGTTACACAATTATATAATGATACATTACAAATCAAAGATCCAAGATTAAACTACATCAAACAATCATTTGGTGATGGGGAAATATTGCTTCATTCTTTTCCCGAAGCCTTCGGAAATTATTTTATGTTAACCGATGATAATTATAAATACACTCAGAATTTGTTATCATATATCGATCCGACCCAACAAATTCTATGGGATAATCACTATAAATCTGGAAAAAAATTCTATTCATCTCCTTTGTTTTTCTTATTACAAAACAGATATCTAAAATGGGCATACTACATCTTAATTTTAGGTGTATTACTTTTTGTAATTTTTGAAGGAAAACGAAAACAAAGAAGTATTCCAATTATTGAACCTCTGAAAAATCAAACATTAGCGTTTACACGAACTATTAGCGCAATGTATTATGAAAAGGAGAAACACAAAGAAATTGTAGAAAAACAAAATCTTCTTTTTCTAGACTATGTCCATCACGACCTTAGAATACCAACAAATACATTAGATGAAAAAACATTATTAGATATTTCTGCTAGAAGTAATAACGATTTAGAAGACACTAAAAAACTATTTAGGTATTTTGAAGAACTCAACCGGAAAAGAATTATTACAAAAGAAGAATTAATTCGATTATATGATATGATAAACGAATTTAAAAACAAATCACAACAATAAAGATATAGAACCATCTCTAACGGAGAATAAATGAAATCATATGGAAAACGAAGAGTTACAAAATGATGCTTTAGAGAATACTTCCCAGGAAGGACAAGAAAATACTACTCCTACTGATAATCCGCAAGAAATTCCTGCAACTGATGCTACTTCAGAAAAAATCAATTTTGAGAATCGCATTGATCTAAGCGAATTACAGCAAGCTGTAGAAAAACTAAAAACTGAATTAGCGAAAGTGATTGTTGGTCAACAGGACTTTATTGAACTATTGATCGTATCACTCTTATCTAATGGTCACGTGCTTATCGAAGGAGTTCCGGGAATTGCCAAAACAGTTACAGCAAAACTATTTGCTAAAACATTGGAGACAGCATTTAATAGAATTCAGTTTACTCCGGATCTAATGCCTAGTGATGTTTTAGGTACCTCTGTACTAAATATGAAAACTAGTGATTTCGAATTTAAGAAAGGTCCTATATTTTCTAACATGGTATTAATTGATGAAATCAATCGTGCTCCTGCTAAAACACAAGCTGCCTTATTTGAGGTTATGGAAGAACGACAAGTAACTATTGATGGTATACGGTATGTTATGGAACCTCCTTTTATGGTTTTAGCGACACAAAATCCAATTGAGCAAGAAGGTACCTACGCGCTACCAGAAGCTCAGCTTGATCGATTTTTATTTAAAATCAAAGTAGATTACCCATCATTACAAGAAGAGGTAGCTATTCTTAAAACACATCATGAGAGAAAATCTCAAAAACCATTAGAAATGGTAAATGCTGTGATGACACCAGAAAAGCTCGAAGAATATAAGAGAAAAACTCAGGAAATTATTATAGAAGAAAAGATTCTAGGATATATTGCAGAGATCGTTACCAAAACGAGAACACATCCGCACCTTTATCTTGGTGGTTCTCCACGTGCTTCCATAGCCGTTATGAACGCTTCAAAAGCATTTGCTGCAATCAATGGTAGAGACTTTGTCACTCCAGAGGATATTAAAAAATCTTTATTCCCTGTATTGCGTCATCGTATCATATTATCTCCTGAACGCGAAATGGAAGGAATGACTACAGAAAATGTTATTGAGATGATATTACAATCAGTAGAAATACCACGCTAGTTTTGATTAAATTATATAAATCCTTATACCTAAGCCTACGAGTATTTTATATACTCGCCATCCTATCGGTACTATTTTTAGTTTCGTATTGGTTTAATGCATTATATCCATTAGCTTGGTTATTAGTATGGGGATTGGTTATTACTTTTCTATTTGATGTTATTATTTTGTTTAATACTAAAAAAGGCATCGAAGCTAATAGGTTACTCCCCGAAAAATTTTCGAATAGTGACTTTAATGCGATTCCAGTTAGAGTCAAAAACAACTATTCATTTACTACTTATACCCAAATAATTGATGAAATTCCTATTCAATTTCAAAAACGTGATTTTTTAAAAACAGGTACTATTGAACCGAAGTCTACATTAGATTTCGAATATTCCTTGCGTCCTGTTAAACGAGGTGAGTATACTTTTGGTCATTTGCATATTTATACAATGACTAAAATCAGCTTGGTTAAGAGACGCTATAGTTTTGATAAATCAGCAATGGTAAAGGTATATCCCTCTTTTATCCAAATGAAGAAATACGATTTTCTGGCTATCGATAATAAATTAACTCAGTTCGGACTTAAAAAAATCAGACGCATAGGTCACACTATGGAGTTTGAACAAATCAAAGAATATGTTATTGGTGATGATGTGCGAACTATTAATTGGAAAGCCACTGCTAAGCACGGAAATCTGATGATTAATCAATTTCAGGATGAAAAATCCCAACCGATTTATTCTATAATTGATGAAAGTCGGGTAATGAAAATGCCTTTCAAAGAGTTAAGTTTATTAGATTATGCAGTCAATAGCACATTAGCTTTCTCTAATATCGCTCTTAAGAAAAATGACAAAGTAGGAATGCTTACTTTTTCTAATACAGTTAGTAATTTCTTACCTGCAAGTAGAAAGAAAACATATATTAATAATGTATCTGAAACATTATATAATGTCAAAACACAGTTTCTTGATGCCGACTTTGGATTATTATATAGTCATGTCAAAAGACAAGTAAATCATCGTAGTCTTTTATTATTATATACTAATTTTGAGCATATTTCTGCCTTAAAAAGGCAACTTCCCTATTTACAGGCGCTAGCCAAAAAGCATCTTTTGGTTGTGATTTTCTTTGAGAATACTGAGTTAAATCAACTGATAGATCATAATGCAGAGGATTTACAAGGAATCTATGATCAAACAATTGCACAGCAATTCGCTTATGACAAAAAGATTATGGTTAAAGAACTACAAAGGCATGGAATCCAAACGGTTTTAACCTCACCAGAAGACTTAACCGTAAATACGATCAACAAATATTTAGAGATTAAAGCTAGAGGACTTTTGTAATTATAATTTCGGGTTTTAGATTTTAGATTGACGATTTTAATATATAAATCTCTCCAATACTCAAATCCTAATCCACTCAACAACTCACCTACTCAAACACTCACACACTCACACACTCACACACTCACCTACTCAAACACTCAAACACTCAAACACTCACACACTCACACACTCACACACTCACACACTCACACACTCACACACTCACACACTCACACACTCACACACT
>NZ_CANMQT010000021.1 GCF_947500065.1 uncultured Aquimarina sp. | reverse complement strand
TAACTGTTAGTGTCGTATTGGTCGTATCTGTTTCTGCGCCTGTGATATTAACTTCAAAAGTCTCCGTAGGTTCGTTGGTCGTATCTTCAACAGTAGGAACTGTAACATTTACCGTAGTGCTTCCTGCTGGAATCGTAACTGTTAAGGTAGCGGGTTCTGTATAATCTCCCGTCTCTACTGCCGTAGCATCATCGATCGTAAAGGTAACTGTGATCGCTTCACTGCTTGGATTGCTTAGACTTACTGCAAATACAGCATCATCTCCTTCTGCAACCGTAACATCTGCAATGCTGACCGTTGGAGGTATCTCTGTACAAAAATCAAAATTACCAAAACCATATCCATGGTTTTCCAAAGGATTACAGGTATCACAATCTTCCCATACAACTGTAATACTAGCGATACCGTCAGAATCCGAGAAATTGACTCCTATCATCCTGTTCAAAAAGCTAGTCATTCTACTATTTGCATTAATAACTCCAGTAGAATTATCAGAAGTATAAGCTGGAGTAGCAGCATTAGTAAATGTCGGAAAAATTGTATTCCCTAAACCATCAATAGCTGTAATGGTTAATTTATCTCCTACACTTGTAGGAATATCTGTATCAATATCAAATAAGTCAAACCCTGCCGAAAAAATTGTTGTTGCAGATCCAGAAAATGTAATCGTCTGAGTAATACTATTACCAGCTGTAAAGCCAGAAGTAAATACTTGAAGTACTTCCTGAAATCCAGAAGCAGATTCCGATCCTACACTTGGAGTAGTTCCCGAACCAGTTCCGGTAAATCCAGAACTCCAAATATCAAGAGTCCCGGTTCCTGCCCCAGCAAAAGCAGATGTAATGTTAACACCTGATCCATTCACATCATTAAATGTTCTTGAAAGACTTCCGTCTGGTGTCCAATCAAATTCATTATCATTCGCTGCATTAGGAGCCGTGTCCCAACTTAAGTTATACACAGTACCTGTACAATCTGGAGAAGAGTGAAGTGCTGGTGGCACTGGAAATAAAAAGCTATCACTTTCTGTAAATGTATTTGTTGCTGCCACAGCATTATGAGTACTACTATCTGTACCTCCCGTTTGAATAAATCCTGGATCAATAGCAATAATATCAGCATCGACAATATCCACAGTTACTGTACCAGCGTTAACAAGCGTAGCACTCCATATTCCGTTGGAATTGGTAGTTACTGTTTGTATTAATCCACCAGAATCAGTAACTATAACATCAATACCATTAATACCATTTTCTATATTATCCCAAATTCCATTGCCGTTAGGGTCATAATGAATTCTTCCTACCACAGTTGTAGGAGCAGGGTCATTGATTGTTCCTGTACCACTAACGCCTCCTACTGTTAATGTAGTCGTTTCTCCACTATCTGACAAAGCATCTGTACTGGTTGGATACGTAACCGTAAAGTCTGTAACTCCTGCCGGTACCGTTAAAATACTTCCAGACAAAGTAACACTATTACTAAATGTAGGGCTATTTGTATAATCTGCTCCTGCTGTAGCCGTACCATCTGCTAGGGTAAATGGATAATCTGTTGGATTTACTGTAGCGCCACTTAAAGTAACTGTATGCACTAAGTCCGTACCTTCAGTAACCGTTGGACTGCTCACACTATCAACCATAGGTTCTATACAAACATTTATTCCTGAGTCTGTAACCGAAGCATTAGTTCCCGTGCTATAATCAATTCCCGTTTCTAAAATAACCAACCCTGTTGCAGGATCAGTCGTAGGTGGTGTTCCTGTTCCATACGCCTGTCCATCACCCCCATCAGCATTAATATTATCATATGCCTCATTAGCATCACTACAACCATCATCATCACTATCCAAGTCGTAACAATCTGCAATTCCATCTCCATCTGAATCTGGTAAGGATAATGCAAAAGTAATATCATCAATTCTTATGTCATTTCCTCCACATCCAGCTTGAGTATTTGCTATTTCTATTGATGTAGCACCACTAACAGTTCCAGAATTCCAAAGAAAAAACACCTCTTGCCACTCATCAGATCCATTAACTCCTCCAGTTAATCTATCTAAATCAACTGGTCCAAAAACATCTACTCCATCTATTTTAAAAACAAGTCTAGGATCTTCTTCAATAACCATTATCCAACATGAGAATAGATAATCTGTGTTAGGAGTTATATTCGGTATAACTTGTTTCCAATAGCTTTCCCCAACAATATCACTTGGATCTACATACAACGAATTACCAGTTCCTGTAGTATGGTCAGGCTCTAATCTTGGCAAACAACTTTGAGCACTAGATGTAATTGTATTGTTATAAATATTACTTCCTGTTTGATTAGCATCGATAATTAAAATACGACCATCAGCAGTTGCTCCGTTATAATCATAATTGTTATCACATATACCATTAACCGATGCGAAAGGCGATACAGCTACCCAACCCTGAGAACCACAACCTCCACTAGTGTCTGGAACACCGCCACCCCCAGTATTATTATTACTTCCTCTGTTAAAATCAGAAGTCCAATAAGCATACCCATCTTCGAAATCCGCATTGAGGACCAAATTGGGCCCAAAAGCGCCATTAAGACCACCAGTTCCGGCACATTCAACAGCATCCGAAATACCATCATTATCGTCATCTTGATCGCATTCATCTGGAACATTATCTCCATCATTATCTACAGTATCATCAAAACCAGGACATACATCTGTTGTATCTGGCACCCCATCATTATCATCATCATCATCACACACATTACCTATTCCGTCTAAATCATCATCTTCTTGACCTGCGTTAGCTATAAAAGGGCAATTATCTGATTCATCTATTATACCATCTCCATCAGTATCACCAAGACAAACATCAAAGAACACTATTTGTTGTGAAAAATTAAATCCTTGAGAACAACCACCAGGAATGGCAACCGAAAGAAAAGTAGCTGCAACAGTCGAACTAACCAAATCAGGGTTCGTCATGTAAAACAATGTAGTATTACCCACAACTGATACATATAAATTACCATCTGGACCCAATTGTACGCCAGAAATAATATCAGCTCCTACCAAACTGGTAGAAAAATTATCTCCAATATCATGAACATAAAGATCCCCATTCCAACCAGTAAATTGACCATCAAAAACAGTATTTATTTGATGTCCAAAAAACAATCTAGAACCATCTGGAGAAAACTCTACGCTATATCCTGTCTGAGTATCTAAAGTTGATGAAATTGGAACTTTAGTCCATGCTCCTATACTGGCATCACTATCATCAAAATCCGCATACCATACTCCTCCATCTATTGTACTACTTCCACCTTCTAATGCAAGTGCAATTCTATCATTTTGTTGAGAAAATCTTATACTACCTCTTTCTCCTGACCTAGCCAAATTAGCTGGCAAAGGAACAACTAAGTCTGGGGTATCTGCTCTCAATGCTGAAAGAGGATTATCTCCATCAATTTTCCAAATATTAAGAGATCCAGGGCAATCTGTTACACAACCTGCACTATTCTTTGCAATAGAACCTATCCATGCTCCACACAAGCCTGAGTTATTTGTACCAAATATCGCTTCAGAATTATCACTCTTTAATAAATTATTTTTACTAAGAACAGTTTTTGAAGGAATATCAACAATAGAATAATAAACCGTTCCATCTCTATCTTCATCTCGCCCATCACTATGCAATACATACATCCGTTGAGCATTTGTACCCGGGACTGGTAAAACAGTAGCCATCTGTGTTCTTGTTCCATTAGAATTTAAACCAGAACCATTTGTATATAAAACACCCGCATCATCTCTTACCGTTCCATCATCGACATAAAAAATGAGATCACCCGTACTTTGATCACTCCAAGTACCAGTAGCCTCAAAAGCTCCATCTGACGTTAACCCACATGTAACTGTAGGTGGATCCGTTCTAAAATCTAACAAATATCCGTTTCCGTTCCACCAATGGGCGTCAAAAGTTTGCCCATAAGACAAACTATGAGAAAATAAAAAACAAAGAAGTAATAGAATCATATTAGACAACAGCCTACTATGACCCAACAAGATTTGGGTAATTTTTTTCATATGACGATGGTTTACAAATAATTAAAAGAAAAATTGGGCGTTCTTCTTTATAATTATTATAAATATACTATAAAAACAACAATAATTAACATTGTTAAAACATGATAAAATTACGGCAATACCGTAATTTTTTATTTTAACACAAATATGAGGGAATTTTTACGTTTTAACAATATTTCACTTTAAAAGGCAATTTATATTCGACGAAATACACTTTTGTAGCGATAAAAAGACACTCCCTCATACAATAAGAAGTAATCCTACGCTATTCTTTACTCTATTATTGGCTAATAAGTAGGCTTTTTTGAGCTTATTAGCATTATATTTGCGCTTTATTATCAAAAATTACATGAAATTTTCAGACGAAATAAATAGGCGAAGAACTTTTGGAATCATTTCTCATCCAGATGCTGGTAAAACTACTTTGACAGAAAAACTACTATTATTTGGAGGTGCTATTCAAGAAGCTGGTGCAGTTAAATCTAATAAAATAAAAAAAGGTGCTACCAGTGATTTTATGGAAATTGAACGTCAAAGAGGTATTTCTGTGGCAACGTCTGTATTAGCTTTTGAATATCAAGGTATTAAAATTAACATATTAGACACTCCTGGGCATAAAGATTTTGCAGAAGACACTTTTAGAACCTTAACTGCAGTTGATAGTGTTATTGTAGTAATAGATGTTGCAAAAGGTGTGGAGGAACAAACCGAAAAATTAGTTTCGGTATGTAGAATGCGTAATATCCCTATGATTGTTTTTATAAACAAACTGGATCGTGAAGGAAAAGATGCTTTTGAACTTCTGGACGAAGTAGAGCAAAAACTTGGATTAAAGGTGACTCCTTTAAGTTTCCCTATTGGAATGGGTTATGATTTTAAGGGTATTTATAATATATGGGAAAAAAATATCAATTTATTTAGTGGAGACAGCAGAAAAAATATAGAAGAAACGATTGAAATATCTGATTTATCTTCTCCAAAGCTTAAAACTTTAATTGGTGAAACCGAAGCTGAAACGTTACGTGAAGAAATAGAATTAGTAGATGGTATTTATCCTTCATTTAATAAAGAAGCTTATCAAAATGGAAACTTACAACCAGTATTTTTTGGATCGGCTTTAAACAATTTTGGAGTACGAGAATTATTAGATTGTTTCGTTTCTATTGCTCCAACGCCCAGACCAAAAGAAAGTGACATTAGGATAGTAAAACCAGATGAAAAAGATTTCACCGGCTTCGTATTTAAGATTCATGCAAACATGGATCCTAAACATCGAGATCGATTAGCCTTTATCAAGATAGTTTCTGGTACTTTCGAAAGGAATGTTCCTTACCTACATACAAGACATAATAAAAAACTTAAATTCTCTAGCCCTAATGCATTTTTTGCAGAAAAAAAACAAATTGTAGACATTTCATATCCAGGAGATATTGTTGGCTTACACGATACTGGTAATTTCAAAATTGGAGATACATTAACCACGGGAGAACAATTAAATTATAAAGGAATCCCTAGTTTCTCTCCTGAGCATTTTAGATACATCAATAATGCAGATCCCATGAAATCCAAACAATTGGCTAAAGGAATTGACCAATTAATGGATGAAGGAGTTGCGCAATTATTTACATTAGAACTGAATGGAAGAAAAGTAATTGGGACTGTTGGTGCGTTACAATATGAAGTAATACAATATCGATTAGAACATGAATACGGAGCGAAATGCACCTATGAAAATCTAAATGTTCATAAAGCTTGTTGGATTGAAACGAAAGATATAGACAGTGATGAGTATAAAGATTTTAAACGTGTAAAAAGTAAATTTTTAGCAAAAGATAAACAAGGTCAATTAGTGTTTTTAGCTGACTCCTCTTTTAGTTTGCAAATGACGCAACAAAAATATCCATCTATAGTTTTTCACTTTACTTCTGAATTCTAAACACGATTTAAAGCGTTTTAAGCATTTTTAAAAAAGAATGCGGTAAAACTATTTGTCCTAAATACAAAAACTCATTAAACAACATCTATTTAATCGGTCTCTGTATTTTTTATTATAAAAATCTATCAATAATTTAACATTTATAACAAAAAACTATATCAATCCTTCGTACTGTCAAAAGAACGTTTTCCCAAAAGAATTTCGAAAAACAGCTTGAAATCAGAAATCAGACTCCAAAAAGGATATTTAAATGTTGCTGGTTTATTTTTCTCAAAAAAAGCATGACCAACCCATGCGAAACCATACCCAACTACAGGAACCAAAAACCATTTCCAACTCCAACCATAATATATAGCAATTGCTATAATAATAAAAACTAAAAAAGTACCTATAAAATGTAAAGTCCTGCTAGTTCTGTTTTGATGTTCCGTTAAATAGAACTTATAGAATTCAGGATAGGTTTTAATTCGATCAGACATAATTTAATACACTTATTATAAGAATGTTTAAGATAATAAAAATATGCTTCCTGATCAAGTTCAAATTTTTGACAAAAAAATCCGCTTGGTTTTGAAAACAAGCGGATCTATATTTTTTTTATGACAATGCCTTATTATGCTTGTCCAGTAGGACCAAAATTCAAAGGAATTGGTGGTTGTTCATAATCCTTTATTTCACCGTGAGCAGCTTCGAATCTTGATACATTATCTCCTAATGCCTTTAATAATCTTTTAGCATGTTGAGGAGTTAAAATAATTCTACTTTTCACTTTGCTTTTAGGTCTTCCAGGCATAATATTTACAAAGTCAACCACAAATTCGGATACAGAATGATTAATAATTGCTAGGTTACTATATATCCCATCGGCAATAGCATCATCTAACTCTATATTTATTTGATTTTGTTTTTGTTTCTTATCTTCTGCCATTTTAAAATATTTTATATGAACACACACTCCGTTCATAAAACAGAAAGCCTGCCAATTGGCAGGCTTAACTGATTAATTATAATTTACTTCTTGTCGTTGTTCCATTCGGTCTTCGAATTCTTCCTTAGAACCAACTATGATACTTTCATAATCTCTCATACCAGTTCCGGCAGGAATTCTATGTCCAACGATTACATTCTCTTTCAACCCTTCCAGATCATCAACTTTACCGCTTACCGCAGCTTCGTTTAATACTTTTGTTGTTTCCTGGAATGATGCTGCAGAGATGAATGATTTAGTTTGTAGCGAAGCTCTTGTAATACCTTGAAGTATTGGAGTTGCTGTAGCAGGAGTAACATCTCTTGCCTCGACTAAATTTTTATCTTCTCTTCTTAAGATAGAGTTTTCATCTCTTAAATCGCGTGGTGATATAATCTGACCAGCTTTAAGGTTTTCACTATCTCCAGCTTCCTCTACTACCTTCATTCCGAATATAGCATCGTTTTCCTGAATGAAATCAGCTTTATGCACTAATTGATTCTCTAAGAATATCGTATCTCCTGGATCTTGGATTCTTACTTTACGCATCATTTGACGTACTACTACTTCAAAATGTTTATCATTAATCTTCACACCTTGTAGTCGATATACTTCTTGTACTTCATTAACCAAATACTGCTGAACTGCAGAAGGTCCTTTAATTTTAAGAATATCTTCTGGAGTAACAGAACCATCTGATAACGGCATACCTGCACGTACAAAATCATTCTCCTGAACAAGAATCTGATTCGATAATTTAACAAGATATTTCTTGATCTCACCAATTCTAGACTCTACGATAATCTCACGATTACCACGCTTGATTTTACCAAATGACACTACACCATCTATCTCACTTACAACAGCAGGATTGGATGGGTTACGTGCTTCGAATAATTCGGTAACACGAGGAAGACCTCCCGTAATATCACCGGCTTTTGCCGATTTACGTGGAATCTTAACTAATACCTTACCAACTTTGATCTTTTCGTTATCATCCACCATTAAGTGAGCTCCAACAGGTAGGTTATAAGAACGAAGTACTTCGTCTCCATTACCCATAATCAATAAAGTAGGTATTTTTTTCTTATCACGAGATTCTGAGATTACCTTTTCTTGGAATCCAGTTTGCTCATCTATCTCTACCTGATAAGTTATACCTTGCTCTACATTTTCATAGCTTACTTTACCAGCAAATTCTGAAATAATCACACCATTATATGGATCCCACTGACAGATACTTTGATCCTTTTTCAGTGTATCACCACTCTTAATAAATAATTGAGAACCATAAGGTATTAAGTTTGTACTAAGCACAATCTTAGTCTTTGGATCTGTAATTTTAACTTCTGAAGTACGAGAGATAACTACATCTATTTCTTTTCCATCTGCATCTTCTCCTTTTACCGTTTTCAATTCATCTATCTCAGCTTTACCAGCAAATTTAGATTTTAATTGATTTTCTTCTGAAATGTTACTTGCAATACCTCCCACGTGGAACGTACGTAAAGTAAGCTGTGTTCCTGGCTCCCCAATTGATTGAGCAGCTACGACACCAACAGCTTCACCTCGTTGTACCGTTTTACCGGTAGCTAGGTTACGTCCATAACATTTAACACAGATACCTTTCTTAGCTTCACAGGTAAGTGCAGAACGAACTTCTACAGATTCTACTGGAGAATTCTCTATAATCTTAGCAGTTACATCGTCAATTTCCACTCCTGCCCCAACTAATACTTCTTGAGTTAAAGGGTTTATAACATCAACTAATGAAGTTCTACCTTGAATTCTAGCTGCAAGACCTTCTATAATCTCTTCATTTTTCTTTAATGGACTAACTTCTACTCCTCTTAATGTTTCACAATCCTCAACATTAACAATTACATCTTGTGCAACATCTACTAAACGACGAGTAAGGTATCCTGCATCTGCAGTTTTAAGTGCTGTATCTGCAAGACCTTTACGAGCTCCGTGAGTAGAGATAAAGTATTCTAGAATCGAAAGTCCTTCCTTAAAGTTAGAAAGAATCGGATTCTCAATAATTTCTCCACCTGCAGAATTCGATTTCTTCGGTTTTGCCATCAATCCACGCATTCCTGTAAGCTGACGAATCTGTTCTTTAGATCCCCTTGCTCCAGAATCAAGCATCATATATACCGAGTTAAACCCTTGTTGATCTTCTCTAATACGCTTCATAGACAATTCAGTCAATGCAGCATTGGTAGACGTCCATATATCAATTACCTGATTATAACGTTCATTATTAGTGATAAGACCCATATTATAGTTTGCTACAATATTATCTACTTGGCCATTAGCATCAGCAATCATAGTATGCTTCTCTTTAGGAATAATAATATCTCCTAAACTAAATGACAATCCACCTCTAAATGCAAAGTTATACCCTAACGTTTTGATTTCATCTAAGAAAACTGCAGTTTCAGGAACACTGGTAACTTTTAAAATATCACCAATAATATCTCTAAGAGATTTTTTAGTCAATACTTCATTAATATAACCAGCTTTTTCAGGAACTTTCTCATTAAATAATACTCTACCAGTTGTAGTTTCTATTATTTTAGTTACTAATTCACCTTCTTCGATATCTTTCGTTCTAACCTTTATATTAGCATTAATATCTAATCTTTTCTCATTGTAGGCAATAACCACCTCTTCTGGAGAATAAAAAGTAAGATTTTCACCTTTAACAACTAAATCAGCAGTTGATCTACGAGATTTGGTCATATAATATAGACCTAATACCATATCCTGAGAAGGTACTGTTACTGGTGAACCATTAGCAGGGTTCAAAATGTTATGAGAAGCTAACATCAATAATTGAGCTTCTAATATCGCTTCTGGCCCTAATGGTAAATGCACTGCCATCTGATCTCCATCAAAATCGGCATTAAATGCTGTACACACTAATGGGTGTAATTGTATTGCCTTACCTTCAATAAGTTTCGGCTGGAAAGCCTGAATACCTAAACGGTGAAGCGTTGGAGCACGGTTTAGTAATACCGGATGTCCTTTTAGAACATTCTCTAAGATATCCCAAACTACAGGCTCTTTTCTATCTATAATTTTCTTTGCAGATTTTACAGTTTTAACAATACCACGTTCTATCAATTTTCTGATTACGAATGGCTTGTACAATTCAGCTGCCATATTCTTTGGAAGACCGCATTCGAATAATTTCAATTCTGGCCCTACAACAATTACGGAACGAGCTGAATAATCCACACGTTTACCAAGTAAGTTCTGACGGAAACGTCCTTGCTTACCTTTTAATGAATCAGATAATGATTTTAATGGTCTATTAGAATCTGTTTTAACTGCAGAAGCTTTACGAGTATTATCAAATAAAGAATCTACAGATTCCTGCAACATACGTTTTTCATTACGTAAAATTACTTCTGGAGCTTTGATTTCCATCAAACGCTTCAAACGATTATTACGAATAATTACACGGCGGTATAAATCATTTAAATCAGAGGTTGCAAAACGACCTCCATCTAACGGTACTAATGGTCTTAACTCTGGTGGAATTACAGGAACCACCTTAAGAATCATCCATTCTGGACGATTTTCTCTATTCTTATTAGCATCACGTAATGACTCTACAACTTGAAGACGTTTTAATGCCTCAGTTTTACGTTGCTTAGAAGTTTCGTTATTTGCTTTATGCCTTAATTGGTATGATAGCTCGTCAAGATCGATTCTTTTTAAGATTTCGATAAGACACTCAGCACCCATCTTAGCAATGAATTTATTAGGATCAGTATCATCTAAATATAAATTCTCCTGAGGAAGACTATCTAGAATATTTAAATACTCTTCTTCCGTAAGGAAATCCATTTTCTGAACTGGTTCCCCTTCTTCATTCTTAGCAATACCTGGTTGGATTACTACGTAACGTTCGTAGTAAATGATCATATCTAACTTCTTAGAAGGAAGACCTAATAAATATCCAATTTTGTTTGGTAAAGAACGGAAGTACCAAATATGTGCTACTGGAACTACAAGATTAATGTGTCCTACACGATCTCTTCGAACTTTCTTCTCCGTTACTTCTACTCCACATCGATCACATACGATCCCTTTGTAACGAATTCTTTTATATTTACCACAAGCACATTCAAAGTCCTTAACAGGACCAAAAATACGCTCACAGAACAAACCATCACGTTCTGGTTTGTGAGTACGATAATTTATAGTTTCAGGCTTAAGAACCTCTCCTTTTGATGCTGCCAAAACAGACTCAGGAGATGCCAAACCTATCGAGATTTTATTAAATCTCTTTACTGCATTCTTATCATTATTTCTTGCCATAATATATGGTTACTTAAGAATTATTGTAATTTAAATTTGAATAATATATGTTCGTACCCTTCGATTTCGCTCAGGGTACGAATTTCTACATATTATTCTTCTAATCTGATATCCAGACCTAGACCTTTCAATTCATGCATCAATACATTGAATGATTCAGGTAATCCCGGTTCTGGCATAGGCTCACCTTTTACGATACTTTCGTACGTTTTAGCTCTTCCTATTACATCATCAGATTTAACAGTCAATATCTCACGAAGGGTAGCTGAAGCACCATATGCTTCTAGCGCCCAAACTTCCATCTCTCCAAAACGCTGACCACCAAACTGTGCCTTACCACCAAGTGGTTGCTGTGTAATCAATGAATATGGACCAATAGAACGTGCGTGCATTTTATCATCAACCATATGACCTAACTTAAGCATATAGATTACACCTACAGTTGCTGGTTGATCAAAACGATCTCCTGTACCACCATCATATAAATATGTATGCCCAAATCTTGGAATACCAGCTTCATCTGTAAATTCATTGATCTGATCTAAAGAAGCACCATCAAAAATTGGAGTAGCATATTTTCTACCTAATTTCTGACCTGCCCAACCTAATACAGTTTCATAGATTTGACCAATATTCATACGAGAAGGTACCCCTAATGGATTCAACACGATATCTACTGGTGTTCCGTCTTCTAAGAATGGCATATCTTCTTCTCTTACGATACGTGCAACAATACCTTTGTTACCGTGACGACCTGCCATCTTATCACCTACTTTTAGTTTACGTTTTTTAGCAATATAAACTTTAGCAAGCTTTATAATTCCAGAAGGTAATTCATCTCCTACAGAGATTGTAAATTTCTCTCTACGTAAGTTACCTTGTAAATCATTTTCTTTAATCTTAAAGTTGTGGATTAGATCCGCAACCATCTTATTAAGGTTATCATCAGTAGTCCAAGTACCTTTAGTAAGGTGTGCATAATCATCAACACTATTAAGCATTTTCTGAGTAAACTTCTTACCTTTTGGAAGTACTTCTTCACCTAAATCATTAATAACACCCTGAGAAGTTTTACCTCCTACTATTATAAATAATTTATCTACTAATTCCGCCTTTAACAATGCAAATTTTGCATCATATGATCTTTCTAATATAGAAATATCTTCTTTATCTTGAGAACGTTTTCGCTTATCCTTAATAGCACGAGCAAACAATTTCTTATCTATAACCACACCGTGTAACGATGGTGAAGCTTTTAAAGAAGCATCTTTAACATCTCCTGCTTTATCTCCAAAGATAGCTCTTAACAGCTTTTCTTCCGGAGTAGGATCACTTTCTCCTTTTGGTGTAATCTTACCAATAAGAATATCTCCTGGTTTGATTTCAGCACCTACACGGATCATTCCGTTTTCATCAAGATCTTTTGTAGCTTCTTCAGAAACATTAGGGATATCATTAGTTAATTCTTCATTACCTAATTTTGTGTCTCTTACTTCTAAAGAATACTCATCTATATGAATAGAAGTAAAGATATCATCTCTAACTACCTTCTCAGAAATTACAATCGCATCCTCAAAGTTATATCCTTTCCAAGGCATGAAGGCAACCTTCATATTTCTACCTAGAGCAAGCTCTCCGTTTTCGGTTGCATAACCCTGGCATAAAACTTGTCCTCTATTAACTCTATCTCCAACTCTTACAATTGGTTTAAGGTTTATAGAAGTACCTTGATTTGTTTTACGGAATTTGATCAGATTATAAGTTTTAGAATCACTATCAAAACTTACCATTCTTTGCTCTTCCGTTCTATCATATTTGATAGTTATCTTTTGAGCATCTACATATTCAACAACTCCTGCTCCTTCTGCATTAATCAATACTCTAGAATCCGAAGCTACCTGACGTTCTAATCCTGTACCTACTATTGGAGCATCTACTCTTAATAATGGAACTGCCTGACGCATCATATTCGATCCCATCAAGGCACGGTTAGCATCATCATGTTCTAAGAAAGGAATCAAAGATGCCGAAATAGAAGCTATTTGATTAGGTGCAACATCCGCATAATTAACCGCTGATGGATCAATCACAGGGAAATCACCTTCCATACGTGCAATCACCTTTTCACTTTCTATAGTACCATCTTCTTTTAACGGTAAGTTAGCTTGCATGATAAGCTTCTCTTCTTCTTCTTCTGCACTTAGATATCTAAACTCACTTAAATCTACTTTACCATCCTCAACTTTACGATAAGGAGTTTCAAGGAATCCCATTGAATTCACTTTAGCAAATACTGCAAGTGAAGAAATTAATCCAATATTCGGACCCTCTGGAGTTTCAATAGGACATAAACGACCGTAATGTGTATAATGTACATCTCGAACCTCAAAACCAGCTCTTTCTCTTGAAAGACCACCTGGTCCTAGAGCAGAAAGTCTACGCTTATGAGTAATCTCGGCTAATGGATTTGTTTGATCCATAAATTGAGATAACTGATTCGTTCCAAAGAATGAATTAATTACAGAAGACAAAGTCTTTGCATTAATCAAATCAATCGGTGTAAACACCTCATTATCTCTAACATTCATACGCTCACGAATCGTACGAGCCATACGCGCTAGACCAACTCCAAACTGTTGTGACAATTGTTCACCTACAGTTCTTACACGACGGTTAGAAAGGTGATCAATATCATCAATTTCAGCTTTAGAGTTAATTAACTCAATTAAATATTTTATAATGGTAATAATATCTTCTTTGGTAAGCACTTGCTTATCCATTTCGATATTAAGACCTAATTTTTTATTCATTCTATAACGACCTACTTCACCAAGATTGTAACGTTGATCAGAAAAGAATAATTTATCAATAATACCTCTTGCAGTTTCCTCATCAGGCGGTTCTGCATTACGTAATTGACGGTATATATGTTCTACAGCTTCTTTTTCAGAGTTTGTAGGATCTTTTTGTAATGTATTGTGGATAATAGCGTAGTCACCCTTATCATTATCTTCTTTATGAAGTAAAATGGTTTTAGCTCCAGAATCAACGATCTCATCTAAGTGATCTTTATCTAAAACAGTATCACGATCTAAAACAATCTCGTTACGCTCGATAGAAACTACTTCTCCTGTATCTTCATCTACGAAATCCTCATGCCATGTATTTAATACACGTGCAGCTAACTTACGTCCTAATACTTTCTTTAATCCAGATTTAGAAACTTTAACTTCTTCTGCAAGGTCAAAAATTTCTAATATATCTTTATCTCTTTCAAATCCGATTGCACGGAAAAGAGTTGTAACTGGTAATTTTTTCTTTCTATCAATATAAGCGTACATAACGCTATTGATATCTGTTGCAAATTCTATCCAAGAACCTTTAAAAGGAATTACTCTGGCAGAATATAGCTTAGTTCCATTTGCATGGAATGATTGTCCAAAGAAAACACCTGGTGAACGGTGTAATTGAGACACAACAACACGTTCTGCTCCATTAATACAGAATGTACCACTTGGAGTCATATAAGGAATCGTACCTAAATATACGTCCTGTACGATCGTCTCAAAATCTTCGTGCTCAGGATCGGTACAGAAAAGTTTCAGACGTGCCTTAAGAGGAACACTATATGTAAGACCTCTCTCAATACACTCTTGTAAATCATATCTTGGTGGGTCTACAAAGTAGTCTAAAAATTCTAGTACAAATTGATTACGTGTATCCGTAATCGGGAAATTTTCCATGAAGGTATTATAAAGACCTTCATTTCCTCTTTCTTCAGACTTTGTTTCTAATTGAAAGAAGTCTTGAAAGGATTTGATCTGGATATCCAAGAAATCAGGATAATCAGGTCTATTCTTTACGGAAGAAAAATTCAATCTTTCAGTTTGCGTTGCTAACATCAATGGACGGAATTAAATTAAAATTTAAAAAACAGCGTATTTTAATACATCATATTTATATACGCAAAATGGTTTAGACCTTAGAGAAAATTCTCCAGGTCTAAACCTCTATGTCAATATTTGGTAAGCTTACTTAAGCTCAACCTCAGCTCCAGCCTCTTCTAATTGAGCTTTAAGAGCTTCTGCTTCATCTTTTGCTACTCCTTCTTTGATTGCACTTGGAGCACCATCAACTAATCCTTTAGCATCCTTAAGACCTAGACCAGTTAATTCTTTTACTAGTTTTACAACTGCAAGTTTAGCACCTCCTGGAGCTTTAAGAATTACATCAAATTCTGATTTTTCTTCTGCAGCTTCACCACCACCAGCACCACCAGCAGCAACAGCTACTGCAGCAGCAGCAGGCTCAATACCATACTCTTCTTTTAATATATCTGCTAATTCATTAACTTCTTTTACTGTTAAGTTAACTAATTGTTCTGCGAAATCTTTTAAATCTGCCATTTTCTATCGTTTTAATAATTTTTTTTAATTGAAATATAATTTGTTAAAAAGTGCGTACACGTTTAGGTTATCCTTCTTTTTCGGATAACGTTTTAAGGATACCAGCTATAGTACCACCACCAGATTTTAATGCTGAAATAACATTCTTAGCAGGTGACTGTAATAAGCCAATAATATCTCCGATAACTTCTTCCTTAGACTTGATATTTACAAGTGCATCTAAGTTTTCATCACCTACATAAATTGCTGTCTCTACAAAAGCTCCTTTTAATAAAGGCTTCTCAGATTTCTTACGAAATTCTTTAATAACTTTTGCTGGTGCATTTCCTATTTCGGAAAACATAATAGAAGTATTACCTTTTAATACGTCAGGCAATTCTCCAAACTCCTTATCTGATTTCTCCATTGCTTTTGCAAGGAGCGTATTCTTAATTACTTTTAATGATACGTTAGCTTTAAAACAAGCTCTACGTAAATTTGAAGTTGTTCCTGCATCTAAACCTGAAATATCAGCTAAATAGATGTTAGAGTTTTCAGCTAACTGAGCAGTTAAGTCTTCAATTACTTGTGATTTTTCTTCTCTTGTCATAATCGTTTATCTTAATTACCAGCGTAGTTCTTTAAATCAATCTCCAAACTAGGGCTCATTGTAGAAGACATATATATCGACTTGATATAAATACCTTTAGCTGCCACAGGTTTTAACTTCACCAACGTTGTTAATAATTCTTTTGCATTTCCTGCTATTTTATCAGCAGAAAAAGATGACTTTCCAATTGCAGCGTGAACAATACCAGTTTTATCAACTTTAAAATCGATTTTACCAGCTTTAACATCAGAAACAGCCTTTGCTATATCCATTGTTACTGTACCTGTCTTTGGGTTAGGCATTAAACCACGTGGTCCTAATACTCGACCTAATGGACCTAATTTACCCATAACACTAGGCATTGTAATGATCACATCTACATCAGTCCATCCGCCTTTAATCTTGTCTAAATATTCATCAAGACCAACAAAATCAGCTCCAGCTTCTTTAGCTTCAGCTTCTTTATCCGGTGTTACTAATGCAAGAACTTTAACATCCTTTCCTGTTCCATGCGGTAATGTTACCACACCACGTACCATTTGATTTGCTTTACGAGGATCTACGTTCAAACGAACAGCAAGATCTACAGAGGCATCAAAATTTACGTTTGTTATTTCTTTTACTAAAGCAGAAGCTTCGTCTACCGAATATGCTCTATTCTTTTCAACTTTAGCTCTAACTTCTTTTTGCTTTTTAGTTACTTTTGCCATTTTCTACACGTTTTTGGATTAAAAAGGAGCTTGTCCTTTTACAGTTACACCCATTGAACGAGCGGTACCGGCAATCATTTTCATAGCAGATTCTATAGTAAATGCGTTTAAATCTTGCATTTTATCTTCTGCTATTGCACGAACTTGATCCCAAGTAACACTAGCCACTTTTTTACGATTTGGCTCTCCAGAACCTTTTTTCGTTTTTGCTGCTTCCAGTATTTGAACTGCTGCAGGTGGAGTTTTGATTACAAAATCAAAAGATTTGTCTTTGTAAACATTAATTACAACTGGCAATACTTTACCAGCCTTATCTTGTGTTCTACCATTGAATTGCTTACAGAATTCCATGATATTCACTCCGGCAGCACCTAAAGCAGGTCCAACTGGTGGGGATGGGTTAGCCGCTCCTCCACGTACTTGAAGTTTTACAACCTTACTTATCTCTTTAGCCATTTTTCTAATTTTAAATTAGAATTGTTCTACAAAGTGGAAGCAATAAGAACAATTCAGGATATATAATGTAACAATTATTATACTTTTTCTACTTGCATATAGCTTAACTCTAACGGTGTTTTTCTTCCAAAAATCTTAACCATTACTTCTAGCTTACGCTTCTCTTCATTTACCTTTTCAACTGTACCATTAAAACCATTAAATGGACCATCTATTACTTTTACAGTTTCTCCAACAGTATAAGGAATAGCAACATTATCAGTTTTTACAGCAAGCTCATCTACCTTACCTAGCATTCTATTAATTTCTGCCTTTCTTAAAGGAACAGGATCTCCTCCTTTTACTTCTCCAAGAAAACCAATTACGCCATTAATAGATTTTATAATATGAGGAATTTCTCCAGAAAGGTTTGCTTCTATCATAACATACCCTGGAAAATAAACTCTTTCTTTATTTATTTTTTTACCGTTTCTGATTTGAACCACTTTTTCAGTAGGAACCAAAATTTGAGAAACATAATCTTCCATACCTAAATGAGCAATCTCTCGCTCAATATAGTCCTTGATCTTATTCTCTTGACCACTTACAGCACGAACAACGTACCATTTTTTTGTATTACTAACCTCAGCCATTATAATTATGATTTAACTAAAGTGAAATAATACTCTATCAAATTACTAAATACAGTATCTACTCCCCAGATAGCCAAAGAAAAAATAACAGAAAAAACTATAGTAACCAACGTAAGTCTTTGTGCTTCTGCCCAAGGAGTCCAAGTTACATGATTCTTTAACTCGCTATATGATTCAGTAATGTAATTTATTAGTCCAGCCATCTCGTTATTCTTTTTAATGACAAAGATAATTTCTTGTCACTTGAAATTCATTCTACAAGCTATATGCAAATCAACATATGCCACTTAAATCTTCTATGCACGGGTTGAGAGACTCGAACTCCCGACACCTGGTTTTGGAGACCAGTGCTCTACCAACTGAGCTAAACCCGTATACATAAGTCAAGGTATTCGCCTTAACGAATACCTCACCTCATATATTAATATATTGTATTAGTCTAAAATTTCAGTAACCTGACCAGCACCTACTGTTCTACCACCTTCACGGATAGCAAAACGAAGACCTACATTCATTGCAATTGTCTGAATAAGCTCAACAGTAATAGTTAAGTTATCTCCAGGCATTACCATTTCAACTCCGTCAGGAAGCGCAATGTTTCCAGTAACGTCAGTTGTACGAACGTAAAACTGTGGACGGTAATTATTATGGAATGGAGTGTGACGTCCACCTTCTTCTTTCTTAAGGATATAAACCTCAGCTTTGAATTTAGCGTGTGGAGTTACAGATCCTGGCTTAGTAATAACCATACCTCTAGAGATTTGAGTTTTCTCAATTCCTCTTAATAAGATACCAGCATTATCACCAGCTTCTCCTCTATCTAATATCTGACGGAACATCTCGATACCAGTAATAGTTGAAGTTAATTTCTCTGCACCCATACCGATGATCTCTACAGGATCTCCAGTGTTAGCAATACCTGTTTCGATACGTCCTGTAGCAACAGTACCACGACCAGTAATAGAGAATACATCTTCGATAGGCATCAAGAAATCTTTATCGATCTCACGTAATGGCTCTTCAATCCAAGCATCAACTTCTTTCATTAATTCCATAACAGTATCCACCCATTTCTGCTCTCCATTTAGAGCTCCAAGAGCAGAACCAGAAACTACAGGTCCATTATCACCATCATACTCATAGAAAGAAAGAAGATCTCTAACTTCCATCTCTACTAATTCTAGTAATTCCTCATCATCAACCATATCCACTTTGTTAAGGAATACAACGATTCTTGGAATACCTACCTGACGTCCTAATAAGATATGCTCACGAGTTTGTGGCATTGGACCATCTGTAGCAGCAACTACTAAAATTGCACCATCCATTTGAGCAGCACCAGTAACCATGTTCTTTACATAATCGGCGTGACCTGGACAGTCAACGTGTGCGTAGTGACGATTCTCAGTCTGGTATTCTACGTGAGACGTATTAATAGTAATACCTCTTTCTTTTTCTTCTGGAGCGTTATCGATAGTATCGAAATCTCTAGCCTCAGAAAGACCAGCATCCGACAATACCTTAGTAATCGCAGCCGTTAAAGTTGTTTTACCGTGATCAACGTGTCCAATAGTACCAATATTTAAGTGCGGTTTGGAACGATCAAAAGTTTCCTTTGCCATAATGAATTTATTTAATCTTAGTTATATATTAGTGTTCAATTAATGCTTCTGAACCAAGAGCCAATGACGAGATTTGAACTCGTGACCTCTTCCTTACCAAGGAAACGCTCTACCCCTGAGCTACACCGGCTTTTTAAAGTACACAATGATAAACCAGAGTCCTTCATTATATATCGAAAGAAAACCGATTCATCACTATTTTTGTTTTAAAAATCCAATGCTAAAATGCATCAAGATTAGCTCTGTATTTTTTAAGAGCGGGAGACCAGGTTCGAACTGGCGACATTCAGCTTGGAAGGCTGACGCTCTACCAACTGAGCTACTCCCGCTTTTACAATTTTGAAATCAAAATTGAAGGTTGTGGGGAGAGCAGGATTCGAACCTGCGAAGACGTAGTCAGCAGATTTACAGTCTGCCCTCGTTGGCCGCTTGAGTATCTCCCCAATTGAAATCATTATTTCAGAATGAACTTCTAAATTTTGAAAGCGCAAAAGTAATCAAATATTTTACAATTCAAAATTTTATAAAAAAAGGTTCAAATTTTTTTGAAATTCTCTCCTTTTAAGAGCCGATGGAGGGACTCGAACCCACGACCTGCTGATTACAAATCAGCTGCTCTAGCCAGCTGAGCTACATCGGCTTTTTGGTTACTTTTTTAAGCATAAAAAAGTCCGCTATTTCTAACGGACTGCAAATGTATAGAATTTATTTCTTACACAAAACAATTTTTAAAAAAAAATTATCAAACATGTGTATTTAATTTCTCTTTTCGTTTTCGCAATTGCCTCTCCAATGAACTAACACACTCATCCACACCTCCTTCAAAGCTCTTGTTTATCTTTTTAATTATAAACTCATCTCCAGGAACACTTAATAAAATTTCCGTTATTTTATTTTCTTTACCACTTGTATTCATAACTTTCAAAAAAACATCAGCATGAATAATACGACTAAAATGATTTTCTAACTTATCCAATTTCGCTTGTGTAAAATCTATCAACTTCTGATCTACATTAAAATTTACGGATTGCAAGTTCACTTTCATAGGTGTTATTTTAATTGGTTGAACAATATTTAAAGCCTAAAAGAAATGTGTACAATAATTTACATCTTACTTTTTATTCCTCGGATGAGATTGTTTATACACTTTTGCTAACTGAGCCACACTTTGATGCGTATACACCTGAGTAGCTGCTAAACTAGAATGACCAAGCAATTCTTTTACAGCATTTAGGTTCGCTCCTTCATTAAGCAGATGTGTCGCAAAAGAATGTCTCAATATATGCGGACTTTTTTTAACTTTAGAAGACGCCTTACTAAAATAACCATTTATGATTCGATACACAAGTGTTTCGTAGATTTTAACTCCTTTTTCTGTTAGCAATAAAAAAGGATCCTCAGGATCCTCCAAAACTCCTGATCGCAATTCTAAATACCGCCCTAGAGTTACAAGAACAGAAGGTATTAAAGGAATATATCTTTCTTTATTGCGCTTACCTAACACCTTAATTTGCTTGCCAACAACATCTATGCTGGTTATTTTAAGATTAACCAATTCTATTCTACGCATCCCAGTTGCATAAAAAAGCTCTACAATTAACCTATCCCTAACACTTTTAAAATCTGCACCATCTACCAACCCACTCAATACATCGTCCACCTCAACGCTTGAGAACGGAATTTGCAATTTTTTCGAGATCTTTAAAGCCTGATGCTTGGCTAATGGAGTTTTATCTATCTGCTCCGTTTTAAGCAAAAACTTATAGTAAGCCTTAAGTGAAGATATTTTTCTATTTATTGTTCTATTAGAAACCCCATTATCTACCAAATTTATTATCCAAGAACGGATCTGAGCATAATTTGATTTAGATATATCTTGTTCTCCATATTCTTTTTCATAAAACTCAGAAAAAGACGATAAATCCGAATTATAAGCAGTAACTGTATGAACAGAATACTTTCTTTCTAAAAGTAAATAATCTAAAAATTCATTAATAAACATAAAAAAAGCCATTAGAAGACAAAAGTATAAAACTTTTGACATCCAATGGCTATAATTTATATATACTGAAAAACGAAGTCTGATCCTAAAAAAGAATCAACACATATAACGTCTCAACATGTTGTTTTAAATTTCCTCTTGGTCTCTTAAGTGCTGAATATATTGCGCTTTTTGAACCTGAGCTCTACGCTCAACAGAAGGCTTTGTGAACGCCTGACGCTTACGCAGCTGACGCATTGTTCCTGTTCTATCGAATTTACGCTTAAAACGTTTTAACGCTCTATCTATATTTTCTCCGTCTTTAACTGGTATAATTAACATAGTGTTACCTCCTTTCTTTAAAAATTAGGGTGCAAAGATAACACAATAGTATTATCTACAAAGCTTTTTCTACATGAAGTTAATTATTTATTTGTTTTTTATTCTAAACACCAATAAATATCAATAAGCAAACGGCTTTCTATATACTATAAGAGGACATATAGCAAATAAAAAACCGTTTAAATTTAAATTTAATTCTTTGTAGAAAAATTAAAAAACTTATTCTTTACTTATTTTAAAGACCATACACTATATCCTTTTGGCGGTGCTTGGATCTTAACCCACTTCCCTCCTTGCGTAGTAGGCTCCCAACTTGAGCTACCTGTATAATCTTTTATTTTCCTATTAGACCAGTTCGTCTGAATCCATCTTTCTTTCCAGGAATTAGAATTATTGATATACACAATCAAACCATTCTTCCCTCCGCCACCATTTCTTCTGGCAATATACTCATCATTGTCCGTCCAAAGATTTGAAGTATTTCCTCCAGCAAGATTATTATGGATCCAAATCAGGTTATTCAATTTACCTTTATCCAACCAATCTTCATAATCTCTATAAAAGAGTGCAGGATATCCTTCATGAGTTAAAATATAGGCATATGCCAATAGTTTATTTGTGTATATCTCATCAGTGTCGTGATTTGCCACAAAAGTAACCGCTCTGCTTGCATTTCTTTTCCATAACATATCTCCGCTAAGCGCATTAAGATTATTACCCACAAATGCGTCTCTCATTTTATAATAACAAGCAAAATCAAACGCTGACATCTGCGCTTGATCTGTCCACCATTTTAACGTATTCACATTTCCATCCCAGTATTCCCCAACACCAAATGCACCTGTAGAATTACGAAATTCTTTTGCTACCCATGGAGCAAAGCCTTTCACATAATCAAATCTATATCCATCGAATCCCATAGTATTTTTATAGTACTTAGCAACAGAATTACTTCTATTCCATAACCAATCCTGAACATACGTTTTGTTATGGCTTAAATCAGGGAATCCTCCAAAGAAACCACTATCAGAATTATATGATTCATTAGGGTGGAAATCATATTTTGTCCTATTAAACTTCCCTGATAAAGGATTAAACTTAGTATATGTACTTTTTCCAGCAAATTCATTTGGCTCTAAATCCCCTCCACTGTTATGATTAATAACTATATCCGCTATTACATTCAGTCCTTTGTTATGAGCACTAGAGATTAATGATTCCAGTTCTGATTTAGATCCAAATCTGGTCTCTGTACTACCCATTTGATTATACTGTCCAAAATCATAATAATCAAAAGGATCATACCCCATTGAAAACTCACCATTTTGTGCTTTACTTACTGGCGGTAACCAGATTGCATCAACACCTGCATTGCTCCAGGAATTAACCTTACCTTTTACAACATTCCACCACGTACCACCGGCGGGAACATCCCAATAAAATGCTTGCATCATTACTCCTGATCCAATAGACTTAAGACCTGCTCTAGTAGAAATTAATTCTTCGGGCTTGACTGACTCTGGCTCTACAGAATCCAAAACTTCATCTTTACCACACGATATCATTATAAAGGATACCGCAAACAAAAAATAAATAAACTTAAAGGTTTTCATAAAAAAGTGTTTGTGTGTTAAACTTCTTACAATGTAATATTTTTACATACAACGAAAACGTTTGAAAGGTTACTCAAACGTTTTCGTGTTGATAAAATTTTAGCATTTATTCAAAAACGCTGATTGAAATCTATTGAATCCTTACTTTTTTATGACAGAATAAAAGAAATCCGCAAGTCTTATTAGTTTCTCAACTATAAGCTGCGGATTTTATAAAGTAAATAAGAAAAAACTAATAAGATTAAGAAATCCTAAGTTGCTGGCTTGTATTCTTTTTTATCAATAATCATTTTTGCTATAACCTCTCTCAAGATCTCAGAAGTCCCTCCTCCTATAGGTCCTAGCCTACTATCTCTGAATAATCGTGCTAAAGGATATTCTTCCATATAACCATACCCTCCTAACAACTGAAGGCATTTATATATTGCTTCATCGGCAATTTTGGTAGAAAGTAATTTAGACATACTAGCTTCTTTCACTACATATTGTCCATCATTTAGTCTTTTTGCTATTGAGTAATTAAACTCTTTACACATTTCTAACTCACTAGCCATATCTGCTACAGTATGTCTAAGCGCCTGAAACTTATCTATAGTTCTTCCAAAAGCCTCACGCTCACCCATATATTTTATAACATACTCAAGAGCATATTCCGTTCTGGCATGAGCATTAATACCCATTATTAATCTTTCCAGTGCGAAATGTTGCATGATATACGAAAACCCTTTATCCTCTTCTCCCATTAAATTCTCCAAAGGAATTTTCACATTATCAAAAGCTATTTCACCGGTATCAGAAGCTTTCCAGCCCAGCTTATCTAATTTAGTAGCAGAAATACCCGGTGTATCTCTATCCATAATAAAAATACTAATCCCTTTATTACCAAGCTCTGGAGAAGTCTTAGCAGCAACCACTAAATAATCGCTATAAACTCCATTGGTTATAAATGTTTTAGAACCATTAAGAACATAAGAATCTCCATCTTTCACAGCTGTGGTTCTCATACCTGCGACATCCGAACCACCAAAAGGTTCAGAAATACACAGACATCCAATCTTTTCACCTGTAATACTTGTTTTTAAATATTTTTCTTTGACCCTATGATCTCCTTCTTTATTTACATGGGTCATTGCTAGATAGACGTGTGCCCACATAGCAGCTGCAAAACCTCCAGAATTAATTTTTTGTAATTCTTCTAAAAATATCACAGTATAAAAAAGATCTAATCCTAACCCACCATATTCTTCTGGGTACGCAATTCCGAAATAACCCATCTCACCGAATTTCTCCCAAATGAAACGTTCTATATCTCCCGTTTTTTCCCACTTTTCTATATGTGGGACTACTTCTTTCTGTAAAAAATCTTTCAGACTTTCCCTAAATAATTCGTGCTCTTCTGTAAAATACATGCTGTTTAAATGATAACTTTGATTTATATAGCTAACATATCACCGTAAAAAAAGATGTTGCAAATCCTAATCAGAATTTACATATTATCAATAATTACAGCGATTTTTTCCGATTCTTAATTTATAGTCAAATATAATGCTATTCTATCTATATTTTCTATGGAAAAACCTTCAATTTTTCCTAATTCTTCAAAATCTAATATCCCTTTGTTCTCGTCTATGAAATCCTTTATTTCCAAAGCAGTTTCAAAATCAAAATAAGGAACTTCCATTAATTCTTTTACCGAAGCCTTATTAATATTAATCTTCTCAAATTCCTTATTTGTTTTAACTGTATATAGAGATAGAATTTTTTTACGTTGATTATCATAGAGCCCAACTATATCCTTAAGCTGTAGGTCACTTATGAATCCATTTATATTTTTTCTATGTTTTATAATTCTTTCTGCTATAAAATCAGGAACTCCTATTTCCTTCTGAAGAGTCACGGATGTCACATGATTAAGATCTTCTTTCTGAGCAAATGATTTTACTGGATATTTTTGTTCTTTATATGATTTTGATTTTTTAGAGTTGTTAACCCAATCCGGGAATTTAAACAAAGGTGAAATCACTGTTAATAATGAATCAGAAACTCCAGTTACTTTCTTAAAATCTGAAATAGAATTTATCCATTTATTCTCTTTTCTATATGCATAAAGCCTATCTAACTCCTCTGTAGACATTCCTATAACATATCCTTTATAATCAGTTATAAAATTAGGATTAAAGGGCTTTAGTTTATATGATTTTTTTTTCTTGATTGCTTCCTTTTTAAGAGAATCAATCTGAGTTTGAAATGTTGCCAGTTCTTCAAAGTTATTCGAACTATTTACAGAACTAGGATAGAAATATAAAGTTATAAGCAACAGAAAGATTAATATTACCAAAAAAATAATCCCATTTCGGAAACGACTATGAATCTCGAAATGGGATTTTATAATTTTCATATAAGGTAACAAATAATCTTAATTTTTAGAAGCTTTTATTGCATCAAAATATCTTTCAAGTTGTTTTTTAACTACAGGAAACAAAAAGAACAATCCAACCATATTCGGAAAAACCATTGCAAATATCATCGCATCAGAGAATGCCCAAATAGAGTTCATACTTGCGGCTGCACCAATCACAACAAAAGTTAAAAATAAAAATTTGTATGTTAAATCAGCTGCTTTACCTCTACCGAACAAGAATTTCCATGATTGCAAGCCATAATACGACCAAGATATCATAGTAGATACCGCAAATAATACTACTGCGATTGTCAAGAAAATATCAGAATAAGGAATAAACTTCCCGAAAGCTTGAGCAGTAATACCTGCTCCTTCATAAGAAACTCCATCTATTAAAACAGCTCCACTACCATCTCCTCCATACTGAAAAGCACCTCCAGAATTAAAAATAATAATTACCAAAGCGGTCATTGTACAAATTACCACGGTGTCTATAAATGGTTCTAACAATGCCACCAAACCTTCAGAAGCTGAATATTTTGTTTTTACAGCTGAATGCGCAATGGATGCAGATCCTGCTCCTGCTTCATTAGAAAAAGCTGCTCTTTTAAAACCTACTAAGAGCACTCCTATAAGACCTCCAACACCTATTGCTTTAGGATTAAAAGCTTCTGTAACAATCATACCTATAGCATCATCTATAAATGAAAAATTACTAAAAATAATATACAAACAAGCAATAATATACATTACTGCCATTAATGGGACTACTTTTTCAGTAACCGAAGCAATACGCTTAATCCCTCCAATAATTATGATTCCTACAAGAATTGCCAATACAACACCTATGATTGTTCCAGCTCCTGCGCTTTCCAAACCAAGCATTTCTTTTAATACAATGGTTGCTTGATTAGACTGTGCTGCATTACCACCACCAAAAGATCCACCAATACAGAATATAGCAAATATGACTGCAGCAATTTTACCTAATACTGCAAACCCTTTTTCTTTAAGTCCTTTACTTAGATAATACATTGGACCTCCATATACAGTCCCATCTTCTCCAACATCTCTATATTGAACACCTAGGGTACACTCAACAAACTTTGTAGACATTCCTAATAATCCACAGATAATCATCCAAAAAGTTGCTCCTGGACCACCTAATGCTATTGCTAAGGCAACACCTGCTATATTTCCATTACCTACAGTTCCAGAAACCGCTGTTGCTAATGCCTGAAAGTGAGAAACCTCACCATCTTTACTTTCATCTCTTATAGTATCAGGTATATCTCCATCCACAGCTGCAGCTGGATCTCCTAAACTATGCTCTTCTACATCATCATACTTACCTCGCACCACATTGATAGCTTTTGCAAAATATCGAATATTAGGAAAACCAAAATATATGGTAAAGAAAAGGGCACTTAGCACCAATAAAATAATTACAAATGGCGCCCCACTGAAAACCTCAAAAAAGATAACATTCGAGAAAAAATCGGAAACCGGTTGAAAAGCTTCATCTATTTTTTGATCCAGACCTTTTTCTGTGGTCTCTTGTGCGAATGTTATAAATGGAATTGTGAGAGCTAAAACTGAAAGAAGAATTCTCTTCATAATGTGTGAGTTAATTGAATTTAGTTTTTAGAAGTGAGCAAGATGCTAAAAAAAACAGTTGTTTACAATAATTTAACGATTAAATCTTTTTTAATAGCTTAAATATTAAATTCTCTATTAAGTTGGTTGACTTGTTCTGGACGACCTAAAACAACCACTTTAGAACCAGGTTTTAAAACTGTATCGGCTTCTGGGTTTACAATATATTCACCATCTGAAGATTTATAGCCGATTATTGTACATCCTGTTCTTGATCTCATATCTATAGTCCGTATAGTTCTTTCCTTTTGATCCTCAAACATATCTTCAAAAGATACTTCTTCTATATTAATGGATTTTTTTCCAACAATAGAAAGGTTATCCAAAAATTCAATTAAATCAGGTACTACTACTAAGGAGGCCATATGATCACCTCCTATTCTATCCGGCATAATTACATTATCAGCACCTGCAAGTCTTATTTTCTTGTAGGATGTATCTTGTGATGCTCTACTAATAATCTTAAGATCTCTATTAATCTGTCTGGCAGATAACACTATAAACAGATTATCGGCATCTTCTGGTAATGTACAAATCAAACAAGATGCATTTCTGATTTCGGCTTGAATCAACACTTCATCTTCTGTAGCATTGCCTTCTAAAAAGAACAGTTCATCGCTTTGATATTTTTCGATTACACTCTTGTCTTTCTCTACGATTACAAAAGGTTTATTATATGCCAACAATTTATCTGCCGCCTGTTTACCATTACGGCCGTAGCCTACAATGATTATATGATTTTCTAATTTATGTATCATTTTTTGCAATTTTCGATATTGTACTCGGTGAGGATCACTTTTCCCAACAATATATTCAGTAATTACGGATAAGGAATATGCTAATATTACCGCACTAGTTGTAATCAAAAAAACTGTAAACAATTTAGCAGTATCATCTAACGGTTCCACTTCTCCAAAACCTACTGTAGACATGGTGATAACGGTCATATACAAGGCGTCAATCCAAGAATAATCCGAAAAAAAACGAAAACCCAATACTCCTACCGCAACCACAGTCATCAGTAAGGTTAATGCTATATATATTTTAGATCTAAACCATTTTAACATACTTACAAATCAAATACTGAAGTTCTTTTAGTGTACACTAAGTCTTTTAGTTTTAACCAAAATGCCAGATTAAGATACATAACAAAACCTAATCCTGCCGTGGCAAAAGTCAAATAAATAAAGAACAAACGCACGTTTTTAGCACGCATTCCTAATCTATCTGCAAGCCTACTGGAAACATAAAATCCGTTTCGTTCTAAAAATTGTCTTAGATTATAAAGCATAATGCAAAATAATTATATTATCCCAAACTACACTCTTGATTCAATAAATAATTGCCAATCGAACATTTTAGACATCCTTTTTGATCACAATAATTATTCTTAAGCTGGATCATAGATTGAGAGTGTAACGCATCTTCTATATGTACCCCTAAACTGGTAAATCGATCTATAATAGTATTCTTTTCTGCTGGTAATTGTGATATTAACCCAAAAATTTCTTCTTCAATATTTTTCCCTTGACTTTTAGCATATAAAAATTTTAAAGGAATAACAGCATTAATCAAAATCAAATGAATAAATGGCTTAGTTAGATTTTTCTTTCCAAAAGAAGATCCTTTATTGAATGTATAATGAGTCTTCCAAAAATTACTAGCACTTACATTAAATAGTTCATAAAATTTCAAGAGATCATTATACTGAATTATTTTATTAAAGAGTTGTTTGTTTTTAAAATAAAGGTTTGCCAACTGAGATATCCGAATTGTTGGAAAATTAGGAGGACGTAATCTAAAAAACTGAAAAGGGAATACTCCGTCATTTTCTAGTTTAAACTTATTTTTTAAAAAATCATACTTCTTCAAAAGCTGTTCAACATATACAATATTAGAATCAGAGTACAATAAACCCGCTTGCCCATATAACAAAGCTTCAAGTTGCTCTAAACTTGTATTGCTTTTCCTAAGGATTGAGAAATCAAAAGAATTAGCCATGCTCAAAAAAGCATCGCTGTTCACTTTTAGACCAAAACTCTTTGATAACAACTTAAACAATACCGCTTCCCAGTCATTAGAAGAATTTATTAATAATTCATCAATCAATTTAGATTTATCCTCTAACCTTTCTACATATAATCTTTCTTGCCAATTAGAAATTGTAAAATCCGATACTTCTGAAAGTTGTTTTTCACACTGAATCCAACTAGCCTCTTTATTCTCAAAAATCTTTTGATACCGAAAAAGTAACGTATTATCAATGTAATCTTTAAGTTGTAAAGAAGGAATCTGGGAATTATCTTTTCTAAAAACATCCATATCATCCTCCCATACTACATGTAATATAACATTATCATAAGCAGGATCACTCTCGTGGTGATGCGCATACCAATCACTTGATTTTATATGTATCTCAACGTTTCCTGCCCATTTCTGATTATCAATCATTAGGTGCGCATTAAAAAAATCTGGCCCAGAATTCATTTCATTATGATCTCCAATACGCTGGAGAACTACGGATTGTTGGCTTGTCGTTTTTAAGTTTGAAAAATTGATTTTTTTATATTTCCACAAGTAATGCAAAAACTCTTCACTCATATTAATTATTAATTTTAGGAAACCCTTCTTGATCGCCATAGTTATGTGTTATCAATAATTAAAATGTTACCCTCTTTTGCATATTATTAAAATACTGGGAACTATTATCCTTTTTAAACCGTAAAAACACTACTGCCACAACATATTGATAATCAAAATATTAATCGTATTTTAGAAAGATAATTCAACTCAACTTATAACTCAATTTATTTATTCAAAATCATTTTTTATGAAAACATTTAAAACCTTCACTCTCGTAGTGATATTAACCACATTCTTATATTCTTGTCAAACTAACGAGGATATCGAATCAGAAAACACACAGGAAGTTCCAACAGAAGTTTTACTTAAACTTCAAAAATTAGGTGTTAATACAACCGGTGTTATCTCTTATACTCAAGAATTACCTGACGGAACCAAAGAACTTGGATGGCTATCTCACGACATTTTTTTATCTCATGATGATATAAAAAACATGCCTGATCTTCCTTCTTCAGAAGATGAAATTACACAAAAGTTATATCGAACAAACAATCTTGTTAATGTTCCTAATAATGGACAAAGAGTAATTACTGTTAGAGGGCGCAGTCTTAATAGAAATTTAAGAAGAGGACTTAGAAGAGCTGTTGCTAACTACAACAATCTTAATCTTAAATTTAGATTAGAATTATCTTTTGGAAACAATAATGGAGGCAAAAATATTGTTGTATTCAGCAATTCATCTAATAGTCAAGGAGGAGTAGCTGGTTTTCCTAGAAACGGCAATCCTTTTAATCGAGTAGAAATTGATGGCGGTTCTTCTTCATTGCCTATAGGTGCAATAGAGCATTTAATGACTCATGAATTAGGTCATTGCGTTGGCCTTAGACATTCAGATTTTGGAACTCGCAGTTCCTGTCCTCCATTTTTACAGGGTAATGAAGGTGCAGGAAGTATTGGAGCTGTTTTCATTCCAGGAACCGACGGTAGTACCGATTCACAAGCTTCCGTAATGAGAGCTTGTTTTAGAGTCAATGAATCTGGAAACTTCTTTAGACAAGATAGAGTTGGACTTAGAAGAATTTATTAATAATACTCGGTAAAAATGTTGAATTATTTATTCTTAAAGGGCTATTGAGACAATAGCCCTTTATTATTATACAGAATAAATCAGTCACCAGCCCCATAACTTATGTCCTTAAAAGGCGTAATCTCCCTTAAGAATCATACTATTACACCTTAAATAGTATCATTTACAGCTAATAATTCTTAAAAAATGCTTAAATACGCCAAAAATGTACTATTGGTAAGATTTTATGTATTAATGGAAATTGTTACAATAATATCATTTCTTTACTTTGTTAATGAAATAGGGAAAATAATTTCAAAAAATATATATAAAGATTTCAAAATCCTAAGCTTAGTTGAGTTTGTGTTAGGTTATAGATGGTTGTCATTTTTTGACGACCATCTTTATTTTATAGCTATTTTATTGTATTCCTAAATATGTACATCTGGATACACATCAAACTTATTAAAAAAGGCTTTTTTAAATTTTGAAGAATTTGAATAATTCAGATTATTCATCACCTCTTTAATGGACAATCCTTCCGTAAATATCATATTATAAGAGCTTTCTAGTTTTTTGTTATTAAAAAACTCTAAAGGTGTTTGGTTGTGAATTTCTTTAAACATATTAAAGAAATTGGTACGACTCATATGCGCCATAGATGCTAATTGATCTACACCAACAAATGGTTCGTGCAAATTATGTTTTAAATAATTACTTACCTTGTATATATTACCAACTTGTGAGCTATTAATATTAAAAGGATTACTCTCCGTTTCCCACATCAAGACATCCTTCCAAAAGGTTTCTAACAAACGAATTCCTCTAGCTATAAAAAACAAGTAGTTTTCCACCTTATTAATACGAGGAGAAACAATCTGATCGAAAAGTACAGATTGTTTATAGGAAAGATAAAATTTATTAATATGCTGATGAGAATATCTGATATAACTATCTACTCGCTCTGCCATATCACTGTTTTTAAGAAAATAGGGTTTTATATACTCACTTTTAAGTACTATCATAATCGATTTTACCTCAGCTCCTTTTGTAATATATACTCTCTCTCCCTGACGCGCATCCATGCATCTCATGTTTCCAGGTGTATAACTATCAGAATATGAGCTAACTATTTCACTTTTCTTTATTTGATGATCTAAAGCATACTTTCTAAAATGTAGAATAATGTCTTTTTCTTCTATTGGTTCTCTTACATATTCTATATCAACATGTGATTTATAGTTATTTATAAAAAGAAAAACCTCTGGAGAAATTTTATAATAACTAAGATACCCCTCTCCTATCTCAGGAGGAAAATAGATTCTATCGGTAGTCCCTTCTGGATCCAATTGGGACCTAAAATAGCTCCTTATTTTATCTATATCAGAAAAGTCAAATGAATATTTTTGCATAGCCCCACGATTTTATATGAATCTTTCTCTTTATATAGATTGATAATTTATCATAAAGTTGCGTAAAAACAACCTATATATTCAGATTGGAGTATAAAAACAACCCCTATATTGGCGTATAAAACCAATAAAGGGGGCACCCTATATGTTATAAATATAGATAATTTATTTTATATGGCTTATAACATCGTATTTTGTGATAATATGATGTTTTCCATTTTCTAAAGCCACAAGAACTGCTGGATTACCATTTTTTATCAATCCTGATATTTCATCAAGAGATGTATTGGCATTTACAATAGGAAAAGGATCATTCATGATCTCTCTAATAGGAGTATCACCAGTGTTTTTATCTTCAAGAAATGCAGTAAATAAAGCACTCTCATCTACTGATCCTACAAAACCTTCACTATCTAAAACAGGTATTTGAGAAATCTGAAACTTACGCATACGCTCTATTGCATGAGAAACCAGTTCTTCTGTTTTTACGGTTACCAAAGGTTTTTCTATGTGATTTTTAACTAAATCTACTGCGGTAGATACTTCTTCTTCCAGAAAACCTCGTTCTCGCATCCAATCATCATTAAACATTTTACCTACATAACGACTTCCATGATCATGAAATAATACTACAACTACATCGTCTTTCTTGAAATGTTCTTTTAATTGCAACAACCCTTTAAGAGCAGCTCCTGCACTATTCCCAAGAAACATTCCTTCTTCTTTAGCAAGTCTCTGAGTATATACTGCAGCATCTTTGTCCGTCACTTTTGTAAATCCATCAATAATAGAAAAATCCACATTCTCTGGTAAAATATCTTCTCCGATACCTTCCGTTATATAGGAATACACTTCATTTTCATCAAACACACCGGTTTCATGATATTTTTTAAATACAGAACCGTAGGTATCTATGCCCCATATCTTAACATTAGGATTTTTTTCTTTTAGGTATTTTCCTACTCCAGAGATCGTCCCTCCAGTTCCTACTCCTACAATGAAATGAGTAACTTTTCCATCTGTCTGCTCCCATATTTCCGGACCAGTGCTCTCATAATGTGCCTTTGCATTAGATGGATTATCATATTGATTGACATACCAAGAATTAGGTGTTTCTTCTGATAGTCTTTTAGAAACTGAATAATAAGATCTAGGGTCATCAGGCTCCACATTAGTTGGACATACCATTACTTTGGCTCCAACAGCGCGTAGAATATCCATTTTTTCTTTGGATTGCTTGTCAGCCATTACACAGATTAACTTATATCCTTTTACAATGGCAACAAGTGCAAGTCCCATTCCGGTATTTCCAGATGTTCCTTCTATAATAGTTCCTCCTGGTTTTAATCTTCCATCTGCCTCAGCATCTTCAACCATTTTTAGGGCCATTCGATCTTTTACAGAGTTTCCAGGATTAAATGTCTCATACTTTGCTAATACAAGAGCATCAACATCTTTTACCAGAGTATTCATTTTAACCATAGGTGTATCCCCTATGGTTTCTAATATATTGTTTGCGTACTTCACTAGTTTACTAATTTATTACAGTCTCTTATTATTTGTTTTTTATGCGGTGCAAAGATACAAATACAAACTCATTAAGTAAGAGGAAGATGCGCTAATTCATATTATTGAAATCTAATAGCTTTTGAAGGTGAAATTTTGGCTATCACATAAGAAGGTATTAACAACATAACCACACATAAAATCATGGTTCCGATATTAAGCAGAATAATATACCCTATGTCTATATAAATTGGAGCTGTACTTACATAATAAGTAGCAGGGTTGAGGCCAATAATACCATAATGTTTCTGAATAAATAACAAACCTACACCTATAAGATTCCCCCAAAACAAACCAATAAGAATTAAATAACCTGCATTGTACAAAAATATTTTTCTGATACTCCAATCATTGGTTCCTAATGATTTCAGAATTCCAATCATTGGTGTTCTTTCTAAAATCAGAACAAGTAATGCTGTAATCATATTAATTCCAGCTACTAATATGATAATACTAATAATCCCTATTATATTAAGATCAAAGAGTTTTAACCACTCAAAAATACTACCGTATTTTAAAGCAATCGTAACAGATTCCAAATCAGAAGGAATACTTTCATAAATCTCTTGTCCTTTTTTATCTATTTTATCAAAATCATCAATAAACACCTCAAAACCTCCTACTTCGCCTTCTTTCCATTTATTCATTTTCTGAATATGCCGTATATCTGCAAAAATAAACTTCTCATCAAATTCGAGAAAACCGGAATCATAGATCCCGACTATTTCGAATGCTCGAATATTAGCAGGAATTTTAGAGCTAGAGTTTTTCTTTAAAAAAACAGTATTCGCTTTATCTCCTATCCCTAAGCCTAATCTGGATGAAGTATATGCTGATATTAATATCTGATTATTCCTTGGATCTGTAAAATCCGGCAACCTACCTTCTACTAAATATTCTTCAAAATAAGACCAATTATAGTCATCCCCAATTCCCTTAACTACAACCCCTTCAAAATCATTTTCTGTCCTAATAAGACCACCTTTAGTAGCAAAACCTTGAACATGTTTAATTCCTTCTACATCTGTGAAATTTGGATAAAAATGCTGCTCCTTCTTAATAGGGATCAAAGATTCTACACTGTTATTATTATCGTAACTGGTAATTATAACGTGCCCATTAAACGCGGCAACTTTTTCTCTGATTTTACGTTGTAGTCCTATACCGGTAGCAACCGTTATCAGCATCATAACCATTCCTATGGCAATGGCGAAAATGGCAATTTTTATAATTGCAGATGATATGCTACTTTTATGTTCCTTACCTTTGATAAGGCGTTTGGCAATAAAATATTCGAAATTCAAAGTTATTTATGGTTTTTATCAGAAATGCATCTACCTATTTGGCAGGCAAGTTCAAAAATACGTTTTTATTCTTTTTCACACTGTGTATTTCTTGTGGAAGCGGAACAGAAATATCTTCTCAGACGGTTTCTGATGATAAAAACACCATTATTAACGAAAAAAGTGTCATCGCCGAAAATCAAAAACAGGATTCTTTGGATGTTTTAGCACCCATTATTGTAGGAGCCAATCAAACAGAACTATACCTACCTATTCTAAAAGATAAGAAAGTTGGAATTGTTGGAAACCAGACTTCCGTCATTTTTAAGTATCCTAACATAAAACCCCTTTTACAAACCGAAGGAATTTCTGCTACTAATCTAGAACAATATACACATCTAGTAGATTCACTATCATCCCGAAATATAAAGATTCAAAAAGTTTTTGCACCGGAACACGGTTTTAGAGGCAAAGCTGATGCTGGAGAATTAATCGCTGATGGAAAAGATATTAAAACAGGATTACCTATAGTTTCTTTACATGGTAAAAATAAAAAACCTTCTGCAGAAGCTCTTGCCGATATAGAAATAATGGTTTTTGACATTCAAGATGTCGGAGCACGATTCTACACCTATATCTCTACACTTCATTATGTAATGCAAGCTTGTGCTGAAAACGATATTCCTTTACTAATATTAGATCGTCCTAATCCTAATGGTCACTATATCGACGGACCAACATTAGAACCAGAACATTCAAGTTTTGTAGGAATGCATCCGATTCCGCTAGTTCATGGAATGACTATTGGAGAATATGCTAAAATGGTAAATGGCGAAGGTTGGTTAGGAAATGATCTAAAATGTGAGATTAAGATCATACCTATTCAAAATTACACTCATCAAACGTATTATAGTTTATCCATAAGACCTTCTCCCAATCTACCAAATGACAGATCCATAAATCTCTATCCAAGTCTTGGTTTTTTTGAAGGAACAACCATTAATGCTGGTCGTGGTACGGAAAAACAATTTCAAATTTTTGGATCTCCAGATTTTCCAATCGACCAATATGATTTTGCGTATACACCGCAACCCAATTTCGGATCTAAATACCCTAAACATAAAGGAGAGGTGTGTTATGGAAAAGATCTAAGGAAAAGTGAAAGGCTTAGTAGTATAAACTTACAATGGCTGCTTGATGCATATAATAACTCTACAAACAAAGAAGGTTTTTTTAACACTAAATCATTTACAATACATGCGGGAACCAAAAAATTACAACAACAGATAGTACAAGGATACACAGCTCGTGAAATCAAAAAAACTTGGATAAAAGATCTTCAAAAATTCAAAAAAATAAGAACTCAATACCTTCTCTATAAATAACCCAAAATCGATACACAAAGACCCCTGTTTTCAGGGATATTGATGATTATTGAAATTAATACCTTTGACTATTCAAAAAATTATTATATCTAATAGTGACCTCTCAAGGAGAATCCCAAAATCAATGAAAGCAAGTAATTACATATCACTTTCTCTTCTAAGAATCACAGTAGTGTTTTTATTGTTATTTACTTCTTTGGGTATGAACGCACAAATAGATAACAAATCGACTTCAAATTTCCCTACAGGTGAAAGAAAAATTATAAAAAACATCCAAACTTTAGTTAATACTCCCAGCAAGCGGGAAGAAGCTTATAAAAAAGTTCATGAACAGTTTAAGAAAAAGGGGCGTAAAAGTGATAGATTTAAGGCTGACCTAAGTTTAATTCTAAGCTCATACTTTAAGAACACCTCTCAGATTGACTCGGCGAAATATTATGCAAAAAAAATATTGGATCTGAGTAATTTTGAAGATGATACTATCAGAAACAACATTTATGGTTTGGCCTATCATACTTTAGGGCAAGTCAATGGGAAAATTGGACTCAACGAGAAATCAAAAAAATGGCATTTAAAAGGAATTGATATTTCATTAAAGTACAATGACAAACGCATTTATTATGTCAATTCTTTTAGTCTGGCAAATATCTATATAGCCACAGGAGAATATGAGCAAGCATTAGATCTTTTAGAAAAATGCCAGGAATACAAAGACAATCAAGAAATGGTTTATGGGTGCTACGTCAATATGGCCAATATATATGGCTATAGAGAGGACTACGATAAAACAATTGAGTATTTGCTAAAAGCCCAAGAAATATGTAAAAAATCAAATAGAACTAGTTGTATTGGTACTATTTCAATCAATTTAGCAATCACTTATAAAAAACTAGGCAACCCAGAAAAAGCTCTTTTATCTTTTGATAAAGCAATAGAAATAGCTAAAACCAATAAGTACCATCGAATGGAAATTATAGGTAGTGTAGAAAAAGGACGAGTGTTAAATGACTTAAAAAAGTATAGCGAAGCCGAAGATATAATGCTTTTAGCTTTAGATAAGGCCGAAAAGATAGGTTTCCTAAACGAACAAGAAAAAATTCACTATAGATTAAAAGACATTGCGGTTTCTCAAAACAATTTTAAAAAAGCATTAAGTTACTATGAAAAGTATCATAAAATCATCGACTCAACAAGGTCATTAGATAAAGACAAAGAAATTAACAAACTAGAAGTTGAATACAAAACGTTACAAAAAGAGAAAGAAATACAGTTTTTACAAGTAGAAAACACCAACAGAAGATTAGAATTAGCAAATCGTGAAGAAGCCATCAGAAATCTAATGCTCGAACAGGAAATTGAACATAAGGAGAATGAAATTGTAAAAAAGGAGAATGAAAATAAACTTTTATCTTTTCAGAATCAAACAGAAAAAACATTAAACGATAATATTATTTTAAAGAAAAACCAAGAACTAAAGGATGCAGAATTAAAAATTAGACAAGACGAAATAACCAAACAAAAGGGATTCAAGAATATAATTTTATATTCCTTTTTAATACTTTTAGTTCCAGTAATTGGTTTGCTAATCACCTATTACCAAAAAATCAAGGCGCAAAGCGAACTAACCATAAAACAAGAAGAAATAAACGAAGAGAAAATTTCATCTTTGCTAAAAGACCAGGAATTAAAGGTTATCAAAGCTTCTGTAGAAGGGCAAGACAAAGAAAGAAAACGTATTGCACAGGAATTACATGACAGTATTGGAGGTAATTTAGCAGCTATAAAACTTCAGTTAAATGATTCTGACAATAAAAATAAAGATGCTTTAAAAGGGATCAATAGTCAAATAGACGATACGTATGAATTAGTTCGTAATATCTCTCATAACTTAATTCCTAAAAAATTCATCAAAAATAATTTTTGTGATGTGCTCGAAGAATATTTTAGCAATATTGGTGGAGTCAGTAGCCTGAATACTTCTTTTATCGCTTTTCCAAGAAAAGAAATCGACCTTTTAGAAGAAAACATACAAATTGAAACTTTTAAAATCATTCAGGAACTTGTTACGAATAGCATTAAACACGCAAAAGCATCTTCTATCGAACTTCAGCTTAATTTAGTAGACAATGAGTTAGGTATTTTATTCGAAGATGATGGTATTGGTTTTGACGCAGATAAAAATGCAGAAGGTATTGGATTTAGAAATATAAGAAGTAGATTAAGCAAAATTTCAGGAACTATAGATATTGATTCTAGAATAAAAAGAGGAACTATTATCAATATAGAAATAACCAACTTAACAACAACCACAAATGAAATACAACCTAATTATAGTTGATGACCACAAAATGTTTTTGGATGGATTACTAAGCATTCTCAATTCTGAGAATGATTATAACATCCTATTAACAGCCAAAAATGGGAAGCACATTGCTAAGTACCTAGAAATCAATCCAGATGAAAAAATCGATCTAATTATTACAGACATTACCATGCCAGAAATGGATGGTATTGCTCTAAATAAGATTGTTAAAGAAAGAAAATCAAATATTAAAACACTAGTAGTTAGCATGCATAATAATCCCGATATGATCGATAACCTTATCGAACATGATGTAGACGGTTATGTACCAAAAAATGCTGAAAAAGAAGAACTTCTTAAAGCAATACAAACCATACTAGGTGGAGAAAAATACTTTTCTCGTGAGATAAAGGATATCTACATGGAAAATAAGTTTTCTAAAAAGAAAAATGAAGAAGTAAAACTTACTCAAAGAGAAATAGATGTTATCACACTGATTGCACAAGAATTCACAACTCAGGAAATTGCAGACAAACTATTCTTAAGCAAACATACAATTGAGAGTTACCGAAAGAATTTAATCGCCAAACTTAGCGTAAGAAATCTTGCCGGACTAACGAAGTATGCGATGAAAATGAATTATATACAAGAATGATTTCGTTTTCCCAACATACAATAAAGAACATCTTATAAAATGTTTTTGTTTTTAGCTATCCTTTATCATTAAAACCTTCTCCAAAACGGTAACTAAGAATAATTCCGTGTGTATTATTAATAGGGGTACCCCGTAATGTTTGGTTATAATTATAAAGTAACCTCCAGTGATCAAAGAAATAAAAACCAGCCAGAAAGTTTATTGACGAACTTGTTCTATATCCTACACCTCCCTCAATTCTATTTTTATAGTTTACCGTAAGATTAAGATCTGTCTGAATTGGTGCTCCAGAAACGTATTTTATCAGAACATTCGGTTTAATCATTACTTCCTGAAAACGGGTGGCGAAAAATCTATATCCCATATATGCATACAATGGATTATCAAGGTTTACATTATCATCAGAAGCCAAAGAGTTTCCTAAAATATTAGATGCAGAAAATCCAACATAAATACGTTCTCTATTATATAAAATTCCAATTCCAATAGTAGGGATAGTAGTATTAATATTATTCTCAAAATTAGGATCATTCTGTATCCCTAATTCCTGTAAATTTTCATTATAAAATAAAACTCCTCCTGTTATTCCAAAAGACAACACATTAGGATTATGCGACCACCACCTAGCACGATTGTAATAACGATCGAAAACAATTTTATAGGCATATGATGCAAATAAACTTGTAGCGGTTGTGACTCCTATTTTATCACTAGAAAACCCAGCACCTAAGCCAACTTTTCGAGAATTCAATGGTGTATTAAAAGTTAATCCTATATTTCTGGGGCTTCCATCAATTTGATTCAGATATCCTCTATTTGTAAGTGTTACATCCGTATCTGGATAAAAACCGGCATGAGCAGGATTAATTAATATCGCATTATAATCATAATTTGCAAAAACTGGTGTTTGCTGACCATAGGTTTTGTGTAATAAAAATCCATTCGACAGTAAAATAGCCATCAATGGTATATAGATGTTTTTCATGAATTAGCGTTTTAAAACAAGGAAACCGGTTGATTTCTTTAAGTCGTTAGAGCCTTCAGTTTTAATATCGAAGAAATAGGTTCCTTCTGGAAGTTTATCAGCCCCTAGACTTCTCTTTCTGTTAGCAATTCCATTAAAGACTCGGGAAGTATTATTATAACCTTCAGTCTCAAAAACCAAATCCCCCCAACGATTAAATATTGAGACTTTATTGTTAGGGTAATTTTCGATACCATCAATTTCCCAAAACTCATTAATTCCATCTCCATCAGGAGAAAAGCCATATTTGGTTTCATCTTCAGGTAGTTGTTCCACAAATACGGTAACCATATCTTCCGCAATACAGCCATCATCACTGGTAAATATAACTGTGTATGTTGTAGTCTCTGCCGGACTTGCTATTGGATTGAAAATAGTTGTATCAGTAAGACCGGTTTGAGGAGACCAAATAACACTACCCAATTCTGAAGTTTCTGCATTTAATTGTACTTCTTCTCCTTCTGTAATTTCTTCATCGTCTCCTGCTTCTAATGATACTGTATCAATAGCTAATCTAAAACTACATTCAGAACTATTACCACTAACATCAGTAGCTGTTAACGTCACAACCATTCCATCTATAAGTTCAGTTCCAGGAGTTGGAACTTGTGTTATTATTGGGTTCGGATCCATATCATCTGTAACAATAACGATAGATGAATAATCAAAAACTGTTTGCTCATTACAAGGAACAATTTGATCGGATGTACAAACAATTACTGGAGATTCTGTATCTGATGAAGCGGTTATTACGAATGAGCAATCATCTAAATTACCACTAGAATCCGAAGCAATAAACTGTATTATCATTCCATCCACAAAAGCTGTTCCTGCGGCAGGGCTCTGGGTAATATTTGGAGAAGCATCGCAATTATCTGTAATGGTAATTAAAGTAGTATAATCAGGAATTAAAGAACCTCCTGTTAATATTTGATTCCCAGGACATGTTATAATTGGCGCTTCTGTGTCGTTTATTGTTATAGTTTGAGTAACTAAAATACTATTACCAACCTCATCAGTAACACTGTACGTTCTGGTTATGATACCGGAAACAGAGCTATCATCATTTACAAAAGTAACTACAGGTATTACAGTACAGTTATCCGATGCATTCATTACAACAGATGGATCCGCAGCGGGTACATCACCCACACATTCCACCGAAATTGACGCCGGATTACTAGCCGTTGGATTAGTTGTATCCTCTATAGTAATTATCTGAGTAACATTGATGCTATTACCAGCTTCATCGGTTA
>NZ_CANMQT010000020.1 GCF_947500065.1 uncultured Aquimarina sp. | reverse complement strand
GTCCGGTTCAACTAGAATCATCCTTCGGCTTCGCTCAGGGTTCGAGAAATTCTTCATCCGAGGACTGTACTTCGACATGCTCAGCATTCGCGGAACCGAAGTCTGATGCTTTAAAAACAGAAAAATGAGTTCCATTCGTGCATTCAGCTAAATCATGTAACTCCTCCAAATCTCCATTCATTAGTGCTTCTTTTTTAGCTCTACTCCATCCTTGTACTTGTTTCTCTCGATAAAAGGCTGTGTCGATCCGATTGTATTGTTCGTAGTATAATAGCTTTACTGGTAATCGCTTTTGAGTATGATTTGCTCCTTCTCCATTTTGGTGTTGCTTCAATCTCTTATCCAAATCTTTTGTGCTTCCTGTATAGTAACTACCATCACTACATTCTAATATGTACATATAACCCGTCATCATTGTGCTATTAATGTATTCGTATTATTAAGTGTAAAAAATAAAGTAATTGTTACCTTTTAGTCAACCCTTCGTATTTAATTTGGAGACTGAGGCTCTCGAAGCCTCACCCTTCGGATTTGTATTGGAGACTGAGGCACTCGAAGTCTCACCCTTCGAGTGCCTCAGGGTTCGAAAGTATTCTCATCTGAAGGTTTAATCAGCATATCCATTTCTAATAGCATATACTGCCAGTCCAACCCTTGTTTTTATATTTAACTTGTCGAAAAGACTATCTCTATAATTATCAATAGTTCGTGGACTGCAACACATTTTATCAGAGATTTCTTTGTACGTCATTTCTGTAACTGTATATCTCAAAAACTCTTCTTCACGCTTGGATAAACCCGATTTGAGTGTAGCATCTACACTATTTCCCTCTATACTTGCATACACCTTTTTGGCAGCCCAATCCGGAAAATAATACCCATTTTCCAAAATGTTTTTCAATGCCTTTAATAGTTCCTTTGGGTAAATATTTTTCAGGATATATCCTTTAGCACCATTTCTGATCATGTTAATCAGGCTATGATCATCTTCTTTCATGCTTAATGCCAAAATCAGAATATCCGGATGCGTATCCCTAAGCCATTTTGCCGTTTCGAACCCATCCATAACAGGCATATTAACATCTAATAGTACGATATCCGGTTTTGATTTTAGTTTTAGTTTTTCCTGAAGATCTTCACCACTTTCACAAACATACAGCACCTCGAAATCATCAAAATTAGAAATAATACCGCTTAACGCATTTGCTATTAAAATATGGTCATCGACTATAGCTATTGTATGTTTCATTTATATTGGAATTTCTACGGTTAGTTTTGTTCCTGTATCATTTTGACTTTCTAAAAGAAAATCCCCACCTAACATCTGCGTTCTCTTTTCCATGTTTCTTAGCCCGATACCTCTTGTTTTTAGCGTAGTAACATCAAAACCTTTTCCATCATCTTTTAACTTTAATTGTATTTTTTCTGCATCTTTTGAAAGTGCAATAAATATATTTTCACAGCGGGAATGTTTGATGCTGTTTTGTAAAAACTCTTGTGTTATCCGAAACAAAACACTTTTGATATGATACGGCTCTAGTTTTGTTTTTAACGTATGCTTAAAATGAACCTCGCATTCTTTTAATTGATTGATCAGTTCACACTCTCTTTGTATCAGTTCTACAAGCGAATGGTTTTCTAAGGTATCGCTTGTAAGAGATTTGGATAGTTGCCTTAATTCTGAAAGCGATTCATTAATGATCTCACCAATTTCATTCACTTCTGTAAAAGCCTTAGGCACTCGTTGTTCTAATATCAATTGTTGGGCATATAAACTTGCTAAGGTTAGCTTCTGCCCTACGCTATCATGAATTTCTCTTCCTATATGTTTCATGGTTTGCGACTGGATTTCTACCTGGGTTTCTAATAACTCCCGTTTATGTTCTTCGTCCATTTGTTTTATTTGGGACAAATAGACCTTTTTTCTTTTAAGGTATTGCCGGATAAATACTATGATACCCGCGATAAATAAACCGAGAATAATGTAGAACAATATGGTTATGATTATGATTTCTGGCTCCCCCATATAAATGATGCTGTAAATAATAAATACATTAGACAACTGGCAATCAAAAAATACACATAATATCCATCCATAATTACTTCATGGTTACTTTTGAAATAATCAAAAAATACCATAAACGGAAATGTGCCTACATAAAAAAGGATCACTCCAATATTGATATAAAACATTTTATTGTTCCAAAACTGAAGTATATTTTCATTTTTTATTTGTTTAAGAAATTCAATAATGACAAGAATAAAGAGCAAAATAGTTCCTATACCAATGTTAATTGAGTATAGTTGATCACTATCCTCTAGAAAGAACCTTAGAGGAAGATTGCTTAAATAAATAAGACTACATATCCAGAATAACTTTTTGTTTCTAAGAGACTTATAGGCATACAACCAATAAAGAAAAATGTATTGGATAGGAATTCCTATATACGCATAATAATCACGATCGAGTATACCTAAAAAAGATCTTTTTCCTAACCAGATCATTTCTTGAAATACTATAAATATCAGATAAACCGAAAACCATCTCCAGTAGCTATTTCTTAGCTTAGGTAGATAGACAAGACCAACCAGGGCTGAAAGAATTTCCAGCCCAAGTCTAAGTCCATCTAATATTGGGTGTTCGTGCATAATTTTTTCTTTATTCTTTTTAAAGTACCATGTTATCTTAATGGAAAACTAACACCTTTGTCTGTACTTGGGTCTGGTGGAAAAAGGCTTCCATGATTTCTAGAAGTAGTCCTGTCATTAGATAAACCTAATACTCTTAATGATGATGGTTGAGAAAAAGGGTTAGGAATAATCATAGCTTCATTCATAAAACTATATATTCTATTCAAGGGAGTGTAATAACTTTGGCGATCTTTTGGGTTAAAATCATAGTCTATATTATTCCTCTTGATAGTAGGTATCAGAATTAAAGTATGTTTTTTTTCATAGTTTTTTGGTACCATATTTAAATCTCTTCTATATGTATCCCATTTTCTCATTGATGGATAATTGGCATAATAGGCTCTAACTCCCAAATCTGTCAATGGGATATCATGTTTTTCTGAATAATATTCAATGTAATACAGAAACCGTTTAAGTGTTTCAAAATCAAACCAAATAGCTTGTGCATCATTTGGTTTGATTCCTCTACCTATTTGATTTTTATAAAGTTTTGTCATTTCATCAATCAACTTTACATGCATTGTTGGAGGTTCAACTGATAAATAATCCATGCAAACCGCTTCATTCTGTTGTGGTGGATTAACTACAGTTTCTGGAGTTGTACTTCCATTCTTTACATTTGGATCTATAGAATTTTCAAATTCATAAGGAGGGTAATTCCAAACATATATAGCAAAGGCTACAAGTGTTAGGATTAATAGTATTAAATATCTGTTTTTCATAATATTAAATTTAGAGTTAATTTCCTTTAACACAAAGAAAACACCTTAATCTTATCTATTCAAAATTCTGACACCCAGTTTACTAGGGTGATTCCACCTGATTAAAAACCGTGTAACATTCCCCGTTTTTAACGTGATTTCATCAACTACTGATTATCAGTTGTTTATGAATTTTACAGTGTTTTAATACAGGGAAACCGAAAACTGTAAACAGAGTAGGTATATCAAGATGATCAACAAATCATGGAAACACTAAATGAAAAACAACTTTTAACCGCTAGAAAAGAGTTTAATAAGTTCTTAGCGGTAGACGGAAAAAACCTGGGGAAACTAAATCTAAAAACTCCTATTAGTTTTTTTAAAGGAAAAATGAACACTGAATTCGAATCTTTGGCGTGTATAGGGTATAATCCAGAATTCAAAGAATTGACAGCCACAGTGAGAATTAAAAAAGCAACAGGCTATTCTGGAAGTCTATGTACTAATGGATCTAATGAATACGTTCGGTTCTACGTAGATTATCAAGACGGTAATGGATGGAATGATGAGGGGTATGTCGCATTAAATGTTCACAATATCCCTACTAAAAAAGACTGTAATGAAAAAAACCAAAAGCCTATTGATTATGTAGTGCGATTATCAATCAATCCTAAGACTCCTTTATGTACTCAACCCAATCTACCTAAGGTAAAAGCTGTATTGTCCTGGAACTCGATCCCAGCAGAAGATGATCCGAACTTAACGCTGGGCACGTATCTATGGAGCGATGTAAAAGAAGAAAATATACAAATCAAACCTATCAAGTTGCAATTGCCAGAAATACCAAATCTGGTAAATTTACTGGAAATTGCTGTTCTAAATCCTAACATCTCTTTTAATAACCTTTCTGATAACTATCCAGAAAGTGCTACAATTCTTAAAAAAGCAAAAGAACAGCTTAAGAACTCTAAAATAGATTTTAGCGAATTAGCTGGAACATATCAAAATGAAAAAGTCGAGTCGCATCGATTTGGATTCAAATTACTAAAAGAGGCAGAATTCAGCAATAATCTAGAGGTTATTAAAAATATCAATTCCCTTTTTGAAATAAATAAAATCCCTTTTGCGGATAGTTTTGCCAAACTTGAGCAGCTAAAATGTAATACGGACTATGAAGAACTTCATTGTGTAGGCGCAGATTACCATAGAGAAGCTCTTATAGGAACATTTAAAATTAAACGCCCTTTAGGGTATAATGGAGATTCTTGTACCGATGGAAGTAAAGAATATGTTTCTTTTTGGATTCAAGAAGAAGAAAACTGTAATTGGGTACATGCTGGAACTACCTTCGTAAATGTTCAGGATATAAAGGAAATTCCGGATAACGGATTGTCGTATTCCGTAATACTTCCTTATGATTTTTCTAACTTGAAAGAACCATGTAGTAATCCACAAGTATTAAAAGTACGCGCTATCCTATCATGGAATCAACCACCAGAAGGAATGGATTGCAGTGGATGGGGAAATGTAGTAGAGTCTTATATTCAATTGAGTCCAAGCATTATTTGGGATAAAAAGAGTCCAAAACTCATAACCCTTGGTGGTGTTTCAAGAGATCAAATAGATAATTCTACTGGATTAACAACTTCTGGAGCTACGATAGAATTCAATCAAAAACCTACTTTAATGGGAAGTCCTTTTGGAGGAACCATAGTGGTTCAGGGAATATCAGCACCTTTAGAAGGTCAAAAATATAAAGTGAAGATTACTAATGAGAAAACAAAAGAAAGCTACTATCTTAATAATGAATTGACTTTATTAGGTTATGATCCAGTAACAGGGAAAGTAACTCATAAAAAAGAAACTCCTGTAAATAATGCCTATGAGTACAGGAAATATGAAGATAATATAAATAGTATTCTTGCAAGATTTACTCCAGGCACGAACGACTTGCTAAAGGTAACCATTGAACACCTTACTAGTACTGAGGATAAAGATTATCAAGTTATCCAACTGGACAACACAGTACCTCAATTAACTCTGGACATAAATGATAATGGAAATTGTTCTCATTACCCAAAAGGTGGTACTATTATTGGGAATTTCACAGTAGCTGAAGACTATCTTCATAAATACGCTATAACCACCGATTTAGGTGATTACGAAAAAACTGGCGGTACTTTAGATCAAAGCGGAACTGTCTCTGGCTATGGTGAATTCAAGATTAAAGCAGATGATGACAAAAACTGTGGTTCTATTAGTCTTACGGCAATTGAGAAAACTATTTGGAATAGTGCTTGGACTGGCAGGAGTAGTAAAATACGAAAAACTGTTTGCCTTTCTTAAACACACAGAACTAGTGCTAGACAGCATAAAGAACACCCTCAATAGTTATATAACTATTGAGGGTGTATGGGTTATAGGGTTCGACGGCATCAGGGTTCGAGAAATTCTTCATCCGAGGACTGTACTTCGGCAGGCTCAGCAGTCGTGGAGCCGAAGTCCGGTAAACTCAGCATCCATATAGTCGAAACCCAACTCATCAGGAATCACCCTTCGACTTCGCTCAGGGTTCGAGAAATTCTTCATCCGAGGACTGTACTTCGGCAGGCTCAGCAGTCGTGGAGCCGAAGTCCGGTAAACTCAGCATCCATATAGTCGAAACCCAACTCATCAGGAATCACCCTTCGACTTCGCTCAGGGTTCGAGAAATTCTTCATCCGAGGACTGAGCGGAGCCGAAGTCCGGTACTTTAAAAACAGAAAAATGAGTTCCATTCGTGCATTCAGCTAAATCATGTAACTCCTCCAAATTTCCATTCATTAGTGCTTCTTTTTTAGCTCTACTCCATCCTTGTACTTGTTTCTCTCGATAAAAGGCTGTGTCGATCCGATTGTATTGTTCGTAATATAATAGCTTTACTGGTAATCGCTTTTGAGTATGATTCGCTCCTTCTCCATTTTGGTGTTGCTTCAATCTCTTATCCAAATCTTTTGTGCTTCATGTATAGTAACTACCATCACTACATTCTAATATGTACATATAACCTATCATCATTGTGCTATTAATGTATTCGTATTATTAAGTGTAAAAAATGAAGTAATTGTTACCTTTTAGTCAACCCTTCGGATTTGTATTGGAGACTGAGGCTCTCGAAGTCTCACCCTTTGGAATAAAATAACACTGCAGACTGAGGTTCTCGAAGTCTCACCCTTCGGAATAAAATAGCGCTGGAGACTGAGGCTCTCGAAGTCTCAATCATACCGAACGCCTTTAATCCAGTTACGGACCATAGTATCGGATAATAGTTTACCGATCACTCTGTACTTAGAATACTTTAAAGGATTTTCTGAATCCAGCGCTTCCGCCATTACTCCTATTTCTGGTTTATAATAACTGGCATGAATAAATCGTATCTTTTTATTTTCTACTGAAATGAAACCTGTATGATCATCTAATCCTACCAGATATAAACCATTACCACTATCTAATAGAAAATCCTCTATAGTATTTAACGGTTTATTGGTAAAACGTTTTACTTGATCCGTAGCTAACTTCTTGATAAATACTTCAGAGGCGGATTGAGCCCACTTATATCTTGGTATATCAAAACCAACATCTTGTAATGTGGTAGTTACAAAATAACCACAGGCGATTTTACCTTCTCCTGGTGTTTTGGTATGTCCGTTAAAATCCCAAGGTGTTCCGTACCACAGAGGAAAAATATCAACAACTAATGTTTTAAAAAGATATGCTCTGGTTGCTATAATAATCGAATCTCTTTCTGATGAAGTGTTTGCAGAAGTATATGAGTATTTGATCTCTACTCTTTCTTTGTTTATTTCTTCTAAAGTAGAAGTATATTTTTTGTTTTGGGCATAACTGATACTAGCTACTAAAATAATAAGAGTATATAAGATCTTTTTCATAAACAGATATCTAATGGTATAATATATTAATATACCATGAATAATGGACACCAAATTTTTATCAATTTGAATGCCAAGTGTGTGATTTGGTGTATCGGAAACAAGAAAGTTCATCGTTAGAAATCACTTCTCGATACAAAATTCTTCCAGAATTTAACTCGAAGTGACATATCACAAGTACTTAATCATATTGAGATTCATACAAGATAAAAAAGAAGTATTACTATCCCTACATCCGATAAGGAGCACAGAAATACTTAAAATAAATATGTAGTTAATTTTTCGTTTCACAGTTTTTCATTTCATTCTAAAACCTCAACATTAGATCGTTTTATATATCCACCAGAAACTATTTTACCATCATAATACACTTTCACCCAATCATCATTTATATCTTCTAAATAGGCTATATCATTTTTTACCAAAAAAGCTTTTCTTTTTGATGCTTCCGACATTTCCGTATAAAAAAATGTTTTATTAGCTGTAACCTTGACTTTTTTAGATTGTTCTTGAATATTAAACTGTTTTATATAATTAACATTATCAACTTTAGATCTATTTTTAAGCTTGGTGAAAATTTCTTTTGGAAGTGCATCTATTCTCAAAAAACTTGACCGATTATAAAGCTCTTCATCATACATGTAACTAGAAGTAAGCTTTGTTGTATAGAATAAACTATCAAAACTATAGTTTTCATCAACAATAATGTCATTTTTACGTAACCTAACCATTACTTTTCCTTCGTTTAGTAAAGAATTAGAATCATATGATTTCTTGTTTTTTAATATTTCTTCTATATCCTTATCTAAAAAACCTAAATAACTTAATTCTAAGACTGAGTTATCATTACCACTTTCATCACATATTCCTTCTATACAAAGTATATCTAGAATTTTTTTATTGTTTTGAATCCTATACGGAATACTTTGATTCAAATCTTTTTTTCCCTTCCATATTCCCTGTAAATCACTAACTGATGTCTGTTTTTGGGTCTTCTTTTTTGCAGGAATTTTATTTTCTACAATTGAACTTTCTATTTCTGAATCAGAGTTCAATACTTTACTTTTATTAGAAATAGAAGAATTATTTCTATCACTACATCCTAAAAAAAGTAACAACAAACATATTGAAAGTATGCTTTTTTTTATTTTGTCCATTCTTATTTCATTCAATCTATATACATTATATCATATCCCAAAAATATATAACCTACATCGCAAGATTACAGAATAAGAATGTAAAAAGCCTGTGTTTTTTATAGTTTTTTTTTGTTTTAAGAAAAACCAGGTTTATACTCCAAATATCAACTTCTTGGAAAATGTTTCTACTATTTCTGCATTAAATTTTACTAATTAATTATTAATTCCCTTAGATAATTAAAAACTTCTATAGACCCCTCTTTATCATTTCCATCAGATTTCGAAAAATTAAAAGACCAAGAATTATAGTTTTTAGGTAGTTGATCGGTTAAAGTATCTTTAGAAATTTTATTGTATCCAATACCAATTTGTTTAACTTTAATTTTTTCAAACGCATTGGAATCAATAATTTCTTTTTTCGAAATAAAACTATCAAGCCATCCATTATCATTAAAGTCTAAAAAATATGTATACCTTATTAACTCCCATTGATTTCCTGGTTCAAATGGTCTACCTTCATAATATATATAAATTATATTATTTTTTTCATCACTAAAAAAAGAACCTCTATAGTAGTTTGTTAATCCATCATCCTCATTCTCGATATCTATTAGATTCTTTTTCCTAATATTATTTTCGTTATGTATGCTATCCTTAATTATATCAAAACCGAAAGGCACATAAGTCCCAGAATTTTTATTTTGATTATCAATTAAAAAATTTTGTGCTACAACACAAGTATTCTTTGGTCGTATTATTTTTAATTTTTCAAATGATAAATTATTTAATAAGCTTAATCTAGATATTATACTTTCCCTAGTTTTATTTGATAATTTAGAAATCTTATTTTCATAATTCATAAGATAACTCTGTAAAAAATTTTGTTCATTTATCTGAATAGGAATGACTTGGGAAGAAAGTTTTTTAAATGCTATTTTTAAATCTTTTTCACAAACATTTTTAACCAAAGGGCTATTATTCAAACTCTTATCCTGTGATATAACACTATTATTCTTACAAGAAATGAAATAAATTGCTACAATAGTCAGTAAGAATATTTTCTTCATAATATCAAATATTTAAAATTTAGTGTATGAATTTTATTTAAAAAAACATTTAAGTATTAATCGTCTATTGTAACACCATCTATAGTATCAATATCCACCAGTGTATAATACCAACGTTCTTGATTAGAATCTTTTACAAACTGAGTTAGTTTATATAAAAACTCATAAAAATGCTGGCCACCATAGATTATCTGACAACCTTCAGACCAACCATCAACATTTATGCTAATCTCATCTCCACCCTTATTATCAACCTCATTAGTGGAGTTTTCATCATAATCTTTGCTGTTTAACTTAAAATTATCTTTAAGATATTCAATAAGATTGAATTCAATATCACCAACCTTTTGTTTAGCATCTTTTAAAATTTGATTGTTTTCCCAATCTTGTATTACTTTGGAAATCAAATCCCAATCAGCTTTTGCTTTGTTTTTTTGATCATTAAACTTTTTATTAGCCTGATTTTTTTGAGACTCGGACCATTCAATCTTTTTGATAGTACCTCCGCCGGGTTGTGCATCTACTTTTTTAAGATTTAACTCATATTCCAGTTGTGTCAAAATAATACTTTTAAAAACCTTATCTTGTTTAAGTTCTTCTAGTAAATCTTTTAATTCGTATCCTGAATAACAATCATCAGGTACACCATCATTTTGTCTTTTATGGTAATTCATTAATAACCTGTTAGCATTATTTTTTCTAACAGTATCAATAGTTTTTTTACCTGTAGTTTTATAATTATTAGTTATATAAGATACATAAGTACTATACATAATGGTCTTAACAACATCGTCAGTATCTCGCAATATATTTACTTTCTTATCGGTCTGGCTATTTCCTATAACATTACTTACTGATAATGTTCTAGTATGGTTTTCAAGATTTTGATAAGAACTGATTTCTGAATATCTTCCAGCTCCCCATTGCGTTAAAATTCGATAAAACTTAACTATTATTAAATATGCTTCTAATTCAGTTTGATTGTACCCTGGATTATATTTGTTATTTTTTAGAGTACCATATCCCGCGGTAGGGAGTCCCTCGATACCATGGCTACCGTAATGAATATTCATTGTAGTATCACCACTCTGAAAATAATGATTAGTATTTCCATCTCCTTTTCTGTATGCATTTTGAGTTCTTCCAGCAGGTGTTGCTTTTGATGTGATATGCAGTCCTAAAATCATATTGGTAGTTTGAGGTAATAACTGACCATCGCTTAGATTACCTGGTTCTGTAGAACCAATGTATTGTAATGCTTTTTTTGTTTCTCCTTCTTTCCAAGCAAGAAACAAAGTATCGTTATATTTAGTACTTGATGTTTCGAGTACTCGGCGTATCGATATAAAATTTGTCGTTTTATCTTCGTCAATCCATAGACTATTCCGAGATAATGATAAGTTCTTTAAAAAATCATATAAATCAGCTTCACTAACAGTATCTAAATCAGGCATAGCAAAAGAAGTTCCATTATAAGACATTTCTGAATTATCTGATTCTTTAATTAAATCTTCATAAGTAGTTTCTAAGGTGTCCGTTGAAAATCCAGTTTTTGCTTTGCCATCTACATATTTTAAAATTTTATCAATATTGTCCTCCGGAGCATCGGCGTATTTAGTTTCTATAGCATACTTCGCCTGCTCATAAACAATTGCTTCTGTAGCTTCATCAGGTATTATTAAAATGTCATCATCATCTGGTATACCTTTTAGATCCGTTGGTCGAGTGTATGTAAAACTATCGTTCTTATCAGATAACAGATGCATAAAATGTACGATACCATTCCAATTAAAATTCTTTAATAAAAATTTACGTACATCCGTTGTTTTATGGATTTCAGATTTTTCATCTTCCCCAGAACCCAACGTAAATGTAATATCTTCTCCTTCTCTAGTAACTTCCCAAGGAAAAGGTTCTACAACACTTGGAAATTCTATACTTAAAAACTTATCTTGAAAATTATCAAAAGTTGCTCTTCCCATAATTTAATCTTCTTGTTTTACAGCTTTTAATTTTAGTCTAGTTTGATCACCAGTAATACTTACATTTCTAATAACATCATTTTCCAGCCTTGTACCCTGATATTCATAATCCATAGATTTATCGTCCAAATCTATAGTAATACTTTCTCCTACCGCATCCTGCGTTTCGATTACCAAATAAATTTCATCATCCACGTTAATCTCATCTTTCTCTAAAACTTCTCCTTCTTTATCTTCAAAATGATATCCTAAAAACTCTGGCTCCCGCTCCTCCCTTTCCGTAATCGGAGCAGCATTCTCAAAAGGATTGCTGGGATTCCAGTTTTTTTCGAAAATCTGACCACGTACCTTTTGTATTCCCGGTGACAGCACTAACTCCATTTTTAATGGAGAATTGCCTTCTGCATTAAACTTTTCTTCTAAATGAATACAATGACAATTGGCAAATTCAAAATCAAAAAACTTACTATATCCATCTCGTTTATAAAAACGAATATATCCCTGATACGTTGTATGTGTAGAAAACATCCAGTCATAAAACAATTCATCGTTCTTGGTAGACTCTACCAATAAATTGATTCCTCCACCATGTATCATGGTTTTAGGACGACCGTTGCTATCGATCAGTTGTTGATACAAAAATGTACTATTCAGTACATTTCGTTCTTCGTCATTAACAAATAGTTTTGCCTGAAAGGCCATAGGCGCGGTGATTTGGTATTCGGGAGATGAAAATATCAAAAATAACGTTCACAAACGCTAACAAGACTATAATTTCGATGTAGGTATATTTTCCCGTGATGAAATGTTGGTTTACTAGGTGAGTTTCTGAACTGTAAGAAATAATAGGCTCTGGAATAGCATAAAAAAACAGCTATAACATCTATGTTAATTAGAAACGGCAGACTCGGTAAGGCTTTTAGCCCAATTGATAGCTTCTTCTAAAGACTCGAAACTTCTGAATCTACTTTTTATAAATAACTTTTCTATTAACGAATTCAAAATACCTCTGGGAGTATAACTTACAATAGCATAGCCTCTCATCTTATAATCACTATTATAAAACTTTATCCAATCACTCGGTTTTACCGCATATGAATGTACACGATTGGTTATATATACTACATTCTCTCCGTTATGATCATATAGATTTGCTAAATCTTCTACCAAGATTTTTGCATGATCATCCCAGGTAACCACCATATCTTCTTTAAACTCTCCAATCACAAATCCTTCAAACAGGTAAAAATCTCCAAAAGAGTATTTTAGTTCCTGTATAGCATCTTGATAAAATTGAGAATCCTTTACATATTGCATACCGCAAAAATATTACAATTCACTTAGTTAAAAAATAACAATCCCTTAAAATTTCACTATAAATCGATAAGCAACATAAAGTTCTGATTAAATGATCTTTAATTTATCAACAATTAAAACAACTATTGAGAAAGTTACTTTCACAGCAATAAATAATTCATTATATTTAAATAATAAATTCCCCATTCAAGTATTTCTATGTGTTATGTACATATGGATCACCTGAATGGGGAATTTTTTCTGCAAATTACTCATAGACTGGTTATCTGTTTTGCGCATTGATACGTTTTACTGTGTATTTTAAAATTTACAACATATATACTAATCAATCTGTCCATTATTATGAATCCTCTTAAAAACCTCCGAAAGATACTAGCAGTCATTGCTGTTTTTATGTTTTTTATCTCGTGTAAGCCCGACTCTTATACTACCATTACTGACGGTAATGTTCCTCCGGATCTAGCACGGGTGATGAAATTCCTTAAAACGCAAGATTACGCAAATAACCCGTCCTGGCACTTGTTTCCTGGTACAGATGTGTCTCCCGCTTCTGATACACTAAAAAGATTGGGGTTACCTGTTCACGGACGTTGGGTACGTACATATACTAATGCGATAGCTTTTAAATATCTTACTAAAGTAATTGACTCTTCTGTCTCTCAACCATTTGATTTTCCGGTAGGTTCTTTTATTGTAAAGCAAAATTATAGATCTGATTTTGACAGCAATCAAAAGACTATCAGTAAAGAGCATCGAACATTAGGCGCCATAACAGTTTTGTATAAGCCTGATCCTAAATACAATTATTGTGTTACCGATCATATAGATTCCTATAATGGTACAGATTGCCTTGGAGGTGATTGGTTTTATGGTTTTTTCTTTCAAGATGATATGGATAAAAATGCCATTAGTAAGCCATCACAAACAGTTCAGACAAACGTAAACACTTTCTGTGTGAATTGTCATGCTCCTGCGTATGCTACCGATTATGTAAGAACATTGGATGATATAGTGAACCCATTTGCGGTGGCTAGCGACACCCCATATTGTGATCGTTTTGATGAAAACCCAACAACAAAAGCATCCGTTTTTAATGTTGTTAAACCAGACAATCCAGAACAACTTTCTAAGGAGTTAGAAGATTATATCAATACTATAGCTATCGGTTCTGATCTACCAGTAGATGTTCCAATAGATCCTACATTAGTATTTAAATATTTTGGCGCCGAAGCTACGCAACAGATGTTTGATGCTTATGCCTGGAAATCTTTTATCGCGCTGAACTGGCCAAACAAGGGAACTAATCCTACAACCAATAAACCGCAACGAGGAGAACCAAACACTAAGTTACCTTTTACCGCTAATAAGAATACTGCTACCGTATGGGAAACGTATAAACCAACATTCGAAGTATTTCAACCAAATGATGTTAACTGGAATCCAAAAGATCAACCTTGGAATCAAAAACCTAGAACTCCCAAAGGGAAAAATTGCGAGAATGAAGATTATGCTTTTGTGATTACCATGACATCCAAAACTAGAGATGTAGTAAATGAAACTGGACAGGCATTTGCGGGTACTTTTGGTAATTTAATAGATCAGGATAGCAGCAAAGTACGTTATGAAGTGCTTTTTAACAGAACAGAGTTCGAATATCTTATCAGTAATAACAGAGCAGCAACTAAGAATCTAACTCCAGGAGGTCCCAAAGGAGAGATTAATAAAGTAAATTTTCCAGATACCCATAAAGACACGCTATATAAACAAGGATCTATGGAAATCAAATCTGCCTGGAAAGAATTGTGTCTCACCGCTGATTGTAATCAACGTGATGCAGAAAACCTGGAAGCTGCAAAAAAGAAATTCCTAGTACGTAATGCGCTAATTTATGAAGCAGGTTCTATAACAGATTCTGTATCATCTTGCCGCATTGCGCCTATGGCGTTAGTAGGACTTCATATAGCGCGTAAAACATATTTTGCTCCTCAATGGATCTGGATCACCTTTGAACATAAAGATAATGCTCCTGATGCCGGACAATCGAATCCTACTGGTACTTTTTACAATCCGAATCTTAAGGAGCCTGACAACTGTTATCAACTTCCTTTCTTATATAAAAATCCAGAAGTTGCGGGATGCCCTAATGTAGATTTAAATCGGTTTGTAAAAGAACTTGCAAATCAACCTAATCAACTAACTCGCCTTGTTCCGATTGATGCTAATGCACAAAAACTAAATGCTCTATTTCAATCAGAGCTCAAGAAAATAGATTCTCCCTTTGCTAATTATATATTAGTAAATACACAATGGCCTTTAAATGGTAGACAACAAAATGGAAATATTAGTACGCTCAATTGTAAAGATAATGGTATGGGAAATGAGTGTTTTACGATGGTTCCTCGTTTCTTAAGAAATACGGTTATCGAATCATATATGTCTACCTATTGTAATACTGCTAATGGTACACCCAAACAATATAGTAATCGCAGTTGTATGAGCTGTCACGGTAATGCCGGAGCAGATCTTAGTTATATTTGGCTAGATGCTGTTTCTCAACGTGTAAAACTCCAGGAATAATACTTTTATATGGATAGATCGTAAAATAGATAAAAACCGCTCGATATTCGAGCGGTTTTTGAAAAGGCTTGGGGTATTTAATTTATACAATTAATTCTTAATCAGTTTCAGGGTTTTTGTGTGCCCATCTTCCGTTATAATTTTAACGAAATACAATCCTTTATATCCTTTTAATTCTAGATTAAAATGATCAGTTTCCTTATGATGATCGGCATAAATAACATCTCCTGCCATATTGCGAACCACAATACCCACATTAGTATAGGTGTCATTTAATTGAATAGAAACTTCGCCTTGAGTAGGGTTAGGATAAGCACTAAAGTTTATCTCCTTTTTCTCCTGTTGTTGCGCGATCTTTTCACGTTCATTTCCTTTACCTCCAAAATTACCAATCGTAAACTGCTCTCCTCCCATAGGTTGGAATTCTTCATCTGTCTGTAATATATTATAATTCAGATACGTTCCTTCTTTTAGTTCCCTCTCTGGTTTTACTAGTAACTGTAGACTAAAAGTTTCATAAGGTTCAGCTCTTATTTCGAATATACGTGCCTTAGGTGAGTATACTCGATATACATTCCTATCTACTTGCTTGATACCTTCCATTTTAGCTTCTCCTAGAATTTCATTTAATTTCTCATCAGGAATAATATAAAAAGCTCCTATTTTCTCAAACGGAATACCGGTTTTATTCTCAGTAACATCTAATGATAAATTAATAGCTCTAACTCGTTTATCTACATTTCTAATAAACACATAAGGAGCCACATTGTTAAATGCATTAATATCGTATACACTCACATTTTTCCAGGCAATATTGTTATTATTTCTGGTATTGTTCCATACAGAGGCTACTTCTACACCTATTGGGTCTGTAGCAGATTCTATTCGTGCTAATAGACAGAAATGGTGAACATCATTTGTGAAATCGGCTGGATTAGGTGGATACCAAGGAATTTTTACAATAATTTCATCATCTGGAGATGTTGGAATCGGTATATCACCAATAAAATCTCCGTGTAATATATTATTACCACTCACCATCTGGTAGTAGTTATTCCAGTGAATCGGCCAAGATAATCCTGTAGAAGCTTTACTGAAATATAGTTTTAATACTCCATCATCTATATTAGAACAATTTTTTCTGTTGATTCTTATATATACCCAATTAGGACTTAACAATTTATACTCTGGATTTTCATGGGTTAATATCCCATCATCATCATTACGCACCCAAATATCCGGACTAAGATACATAGTACCCGAAGATGGTTCTGTTCCATCATCTGCTACAGTATCTCTTATATACACATCCGAAGTATTTGCTGCCAATACAGCTTGATGGGCATTTAATCTACCATATCCTAGCTCCTGAGAATGTCCTGGTTGAGCAGCGCTCCAATTGTAATTATATCCTCCTACTTTCTCCGCTGTACATTTCAGAATATCCTCAATTTCCTGATTGCTAAGTGTAGGATCTACAGAGAGCATTAAAGCTGCAGTAGCAGAAACCGCTGGAGCTGCAAAAGAAGTTCCATCACTATTAGCATACGTATTTCCTATTTGCGTACTACGAATTCCAACACCAGGTGCTGCCAAATCTAAGTTAGTTCCAAACTGAGAGAATCCAGCTTTTGTATCTGCTGATGTAGTTGCTCCTACGGAAAATACATTCACGTTTGATGCAGGATACGATATGGTACCAGCTCCAGAATTACCTGTTGCACCAACGATAAAAATCCCTGCATTATACGCATTTTGTAATGCAGTATTGATCGCGACGGAATTACCTACTGTTAAACTAAATTGAATTACATCTGCTCCATTATCCATGGCATATATAATAGCATCATCGATGATTGCACCATTAGGAGCGTTATCTCCTACTCCTTCTAACATCAATCTACATCCTACACCATTATTACCGCCAGCAATACCAGATATACCTGTATTATTATTGGTTTTGGCTCCAACAATACCAGCTACGTGGGTACCATGCCAAAAAGGTCCTCTAGAATCATTATCACCGTTATGAAAATCCCAACCTTTCCAGTCATCTATAAATCCATTACCATCATCATCGATTCCATTTCCAGTATTGGGATTATTAGGATTTGACCAAGCGTCTTCTCCTGGATTGAGGTAGACATTCTGATATCCATCCGTTCCTAATCCTAAATCCTCATGAGTCCAATCTGTTCCACTATCCAGTATAGCTACAATAACCGAGCTATTACCAGTACTAATATCCCAAGCATCTTCTGCATCAATATCTGCATCGCTCGCTTGTTCTAATCCCCATTGTAGCCCAAATTGAGGATCATTAGGAGTTAGAATATAAGTACCCATCGTATTTGTAAAAACTTGCTGGGCATCTACCTCTTTACTCATTTTTTCATAAGAGTCAAGAACCTTACTCTTCGTTGTAATCTTAAAATCATAGAACCCAAGTCTATTACTACGCATAAATGTCATTCCATAGGTTCTTTCTAATCTTCGAATCTCTTTTTGACTGGGAGGAGCTTTAAATTGAATCGTAATTTCATCACTAAGCTCAAATTTCTGCCCAGTTTGTTCGTCAACCATTTTCCAACCATCCTTTTCTTCCAAAAATTGTTGTTGATTGATTGTTTTTGTTTTCTGTGCCCATGATAAGGTTGTGACCAATACTATTAGACACCACACAATTGTTGTTTTTGAATTCATATGTACTATATTTTAAGTTGATATGATAAACTTACATCCGTAAAAGCGTAGGATCAACAGGTTTTACACCTTTTAAAAACAGGGATTTATCCCTTATTAACTATGGTGAATCTATAATAACAAGCACATGGCACTAACACTTGATTAATTGAATTATAGCAACCAAAAAATTAGAACATAGACATCTAAAATTTTCTTTTATAAACTTGTTCCTCTTACATATTTTATCTTACACATTTCATAAAACACTAGAGTTCAGCAATTAATACTTCAATTCAGTTAAATACTAATGAAGTAACACCCTGAAAACAGGGTGTTTTTTTCACTGAAAAAAGTGTTTGATCAGGGGATAAATCGACATATATTTGTACTATTAGAAATAGTAACTAATTAATTAACATTTATATTAAAACCATGAAAAAAGCAATTTTAAATTTCGCATTAATCATCGCTGTTGTTTTTGCAACTTCTTGTAAAAATGAAACTAAGTCTGAAGCTTCTGATAGTGCTGACAAAACTGAGGAAGTTGAAAAATCAGAAGAAAAAAGTGATGAAAAAACTGAAACTGTAGTATCAGAAGGTGTACCAAGTTTTAGTGACGAAAAAGTACAAGATTATGTAAATTCTTACGAAGCTTATATCGAAGAATATAAGAAAGTAGTAGAAAGTAAGGATATGACTGCTTTTGCTGCTTTAGGTACAAAAGGACAAGAATTAGGTACTAAAGCTCAAGAAGTAATGGGGAACCTTTCTGGTGATGATGTAAAAAAATTAAATGATTATATGATGGCCAAGTCAACTGAATTACAAGAGCTTTCTAAAAAGTTAATGCAGTAATTATCAGTTTAGTTATCATAATTGATGAGGGTTATTTTGCAAATCCTGTTCTAACTTAGGACAGGATTTGCTATTACCAGGATAAAAGTGTATTAGCTAAAATATTCTAATACTTTATACATAGAAATACTTTTAAGAAGTTTTTTGATATTTCTGCGCACACCCTTCAATACAAGGGAAATACAGAAACAACCTTCCTTCTTTAATCTCAAAACTAACAGCGGTGAGGTTATCACAGTTAACACTTATAGTATTCTCATCGATAGAATAACTTTCTGTACTATTCCCTTCTGTACCTATTGCTAATGAACACAAAGTACCATTAGACACCTGAAGTACACCTGCAGCCAAAAACGTTAATTCCAGATCACTAGTTACCGGTTGAAATGTACCACTACCATCTCCAGGATCAACTAGTTGTTCTATTAATTTCCATGTACCTAATAAATCAGGATTGGATATCGTATCGTCATCACTATTACAAGAGAAAATACATAAAAATGGAATTAAAAAAAGAAACACATATTTTTTCATAACTACATTGTTTATGATGTAGATGCAATTTGTACAATTGGGTTGCTTAAAAACGATTATAATAAATAAACTAATTTCTATCCGAAACGCGATAGACAAATTTTAAGCCACTCCAGTCTTCATCAATAGCTGCTACTTTAATATCTACTAACCCAATCTTTAATATATATTCTCTTATCGGTTCTCTTTTAAGATCAGTGGATATTTTAGAACTTCCCTTAGGCCAGCTTACCCATAACATTCCTGTTTTTTTTAAAGCAGTTTTATATAGTGGAATCTGCTTATGCAGTTCATCCGAAGTAGTACAAAATATATGAATAAAATCTGCTTCTTCAGGTTTAATCTTATCTAACTCTTTTATACCCTCTGGTACATCCGAAAACAGATTCCAATAATAATCCGGACGATTATAGAACAATAACGTATATCCTACTTTTATCCCTAGTTTTTTGGAAAGTGGAGTTCCGGAATAACCTGCTGGCATAGTATAATGATTAATAGTAATTCTTTATAAAGTTATTAAAAAACACTGAAAAACTAATTGTATATTATCATATCCTTAATTATTAGCTTTTGGATTAGGAAAAAGTTAACAATTTATCATAAAAAAGCATTGTTTACAAGCGTAAAGTTTTTTACTTTCGGCCTCAATTTGATTCTTAATTCTACAAATCAATTCATTATGAAAAACACAGCATTAACAGAAACTCATGCTGCTTTAGGTGCCAAAATAGTTCCGTTTGCAGGATATAATATGCCAGTATCCTACGAAGGAGTAAATATAGAACACGAAACAGTTCGTAACGGAGTTGGTGTTTTTGATGTATCCCATATGGGTGAATTTTTAATTACAGGTCCTAATGCTTTGGATTTAATCCAAAAAGTGACTTCTAATGATGCTGCCAAGCTTATAGACGGTAAAGCTCAGTATAGCTGTTTACCAAATGATAAAGGTGGTGTGGTGGATGACCTGATTGTATATAAGATCGCTGATGAAAAATATTTGTTGGTAGTCAATGCCTCTAACATACAAAAGGACTGGGATTGGATTAAAAGCCATAATACCATGAATGCTGATATGCGTGATCTATCTGAAGATTATTCTCTATTAGCAATTCAAGGTCCGAAAGCTGCTGAAGCTATGCAATCCTTAACATCAGTGGATCTGGAAGCTATGAAATTTTATACATTCGAAGTGTCTGATTTTGCAGGTATAGAGCATGTGATCATCTCTGCAACTGGGTATACTGGTAGTGGTGGTTTTGAAATTTATTGTAAAAACACTGAAGTACAACAAATTTGGAATAAAGTATTAGAAGCAGGTGCAGATTTTGGAATCAAACCTATTGGTCTGGCGGCTAGAGATACATTGCGATTAGAAATGGGTTATTGTCTTTATGGGAACGATATTAATGATGAAACCTCTCCTCTTGAAGCTGGATTGGGTTGGATCACTAAGTTCTCAAAGGATTTTATAAATTCTGAAGCTTTAGCAAAAGAAAAAGAACGAGGAATTGAACGAAAGCTTGTAGGTTTTGAATTGGATGAAAGAGGAATTCCTAGACATGATTACGATATTGTGGATGGTAATGGTAATAAAATTGGAATAGTAACCTCTGGTACGATGTCTCCTTCTTTAGGAAAAGGAATTGGTTTAGGATATGTGCCTAAAGTTTTTGCTACTCCAGGAAGTAAAATCAATATTCAGGTTCGTAAAAAAGCAATTCCGGCAACGGTAGTAAAGTTACCTTTTTACAAAGGATAATTATTTATAACAATAATAAAGGATAAGTTAAGTTTCAAAGGTTACAAAGTATAGTGATCTTTGAAACTTAACTTTTTTTAGCATATAGTAGTATTGAAAAAAATTTTAATCATAGGAGCCAGTGGTTTTATAGGAAAAGCTCTTTATAAAGAGCTTAATTCTTATTTTGATACGTATGGTACGTACCATACGGACAACGATTTTTATGAACAAAACCAGAAATTCTTCCAATACGATATGGAACTGGAAGATATTTCCATACTATTAGATAATCTAAAACCTACAATAATTGTTTCTGCTATCAGAGGCAATTTTAATTCTCAATTAGATGCACATCAAAGAATTATACAATGGCTAAAGAAAAATCGATCCAAATTGATATTTCTATCCAGTGCCAATGTATTTGATACATTTAGTAACTATCCTTCTTATGAACATGATAAAACACTTAGCGATAGTGTTTTTGGAAGATTGAAAATTAAAATAGAAAATGCATTAATGCGATTACCTGCACATAAATATGTCATCGCAAGAATACCTATGGTTTTTGGAGCCAATACTCCTCGCGTACAAGAACTTAAAACTTTGCACGACCTTAAGGCTCCCATAGAAGTTTTTCCTAATGTGATTATCAATGCCACCTCTATTTCTAAACTTACACAGCAACTGCACTACATCATTAACCGAAGTAAGAAAGGTATCTTTCACCTCGGAAGCACAGACCTTATTTATCATCTGGATCTTATAACCGAGATATGTAATACTCTAAAGCTAGAGGATCCGATTTTTAAACAAGTTTTTGATTCTAATAACGATCGTTATCTGGCTGTTCTACCTAAGGATAATTTATTACCAAAGAATCTACAAACTACAACAAAACAAGTTATTGATTCTATTATTCTGAAATGATTCTTAATGAAATGATAATGCCTATCAAGAATTCCTAATTCGTACTTATCTTTGTACTATGAATATCGAAGGAAAAAAAATCATATTATTCGATGGAGTCTGTAATCTCTGTAATGGTGCTGTTAATTTCATTATTAAAAGAGATAAGAATGATGTATTCAGATATGCATCTTTACAAAGTGAAATAGGTAAAAAATTAGCTTCAGAAATTGGTATTGACACTTCAAAACTAGATACCATTCTACTAATAGAACCTTCTGTGGCATATTATCATAAATCAACAGCTGCTTTACATATAGCAAAGCAGCTGTCTGGTGGTTATCCGTTACTTTCTGTCTTTCTTCTTTTTCCTAAAATCTTAAGAGATTGGATCTATGACATTATTGCTAAAAACAGATACAAATGGTTTGGCAAAAGAGATAATTGTGTGATTCCAACTCCGGAGCTAAAAGCTCTATTTATTGATTAAATCGGTTAAAATATATTTTCGACATCAAGATATTTCTTGAGTATCCGTTTTTTCAATACTATTTCTCTCTTTCTCCAGTTCATTCATATTGTCCATATGTACAAATCCTAAACAGAATATTGTAAAACATATCAGAACTACCGGTAATAACAATTGCTTCATTCTATTTTATTTTGGGTTTAAAATAACTTGGGAGCAAAAAAAGACCATTCTTTAATTACGGTTTAAAAGTAATCATGATTGTGTTCTACCACAGCAGTACTTTTAGAATTCGTAGGCACTTAATTAGAATTCGTTAGATTACTATTCTAACACCCATAAAAAACCCTTTATATTATCCTATTAAATATTCATATATCAATTGTTTAATAAACAAAAAACTGCCTTACTACAATTAGTAAGACAGTCATTTGGCGGTTATCCGTTACTTTTTTTGTTTTCCTTTTTTATTCTTCCAATGTTCCCTTTTGTTTATTGGTTTGTAACGTATCTTTTTCAGCTGTTCATTTAGTATCCAACTTCTGAGTAGCTGTAATTTCACTCTCAGAGCTGTTCTCTATTTTATGCTTCTCTCGTAATTGATTGTATTCTTCATCTAGCTTATTCACATTATCTATATGTACTATACTTAGACATATAACTGCAAATGATATTAAAGCTATGGGTAGAAAAAGCCGTTTCATAATGAGTGTATTTAAGGTTTATTAATAAGTGTGGTACAAAAGTATATTTATCTATCACACAAATTAAGGGGACTTTAGCTAGAAATCATATAGGGGTTTTCCCCCTATTTTCTTTATTTACAAGGTACTCACAGCTTTTTCAGACTGTAAACTAAGTACTTATAAGGATTTACTCAATCAAAAAGATACTTCACTCAATATGAGTTTATTTTTATGTACCACAGTTATATTTTCGTTTAAAATCCAAAAACATCATATAATTATGAGAATCTTTACCTTACTTATAGTACTACTACCAACTATCATTTTTGGTAATAACGAGAAAAGAGTATCCTCTACCATTAAAGAAGTAACCGTCTATGTATCAGGAGCTAGAATACAAAGAACTGCTTTAACAGACATACTGCCTGGAGTGAATGAAATTATATTCTATGATCTTTCTAACAAAATAGATGAAAACAGTATACAAATTTCAGGTTTAAAAAACGCCTCTATTTTATCCATAAATTATGGAATCAATTATTTAGAAAAGAAAAAGAATTCGAAAGAACTAGAGTCATTAGAACATCAGCTAGAACAATTATTATTACAGAAAAACAACTTGGAAAACCTACTCTCAGGGCTCAATCAGGAAAAGAAGGTATTAGAAAATAATCAACAAATAGGTAGCGGTCAAACTGCGCTTTCATTAGACAAAGTAAAACAAATATCTACCTATTATAGAGAAAGATCTGTAGCTATAGAGAATGAAACATACAATATCAATCTCCAAAAAAATAAATTACACAATGAAATTAGAAGTATCACCAATCAAATTGATAGACTTAGTGATCACACAAAAGAAGAAAGAGGAGAAATCAAGGTGAAAATAAATGTGTCTACTGCCACGAATCTTGCATTAAAACTAAAGTATAATGTAAGCGACGCAGGATGGTTTCCTTTGTATGACATCAAATCAAAAAACACGGATACTCCTCTTAAGATAACCTACAAAGCCAATGTATATCAAAAAACCGGTAGCGATTGGAATAACACAAAAGTTATCTTATCCACAGGTGATCCTAATACTAATAACATAAGGCCAGATCTTACAACAAGGTACCTAAACTTTAGTTATGGTAATTATAAAAAAAGAAGTGCCGTAAATAGATATTCCTCTACCTATAATCCAAATATAAAAACTGTTAGCGGCATTATTACAGATGAAAAAGGACTTCCGCTTCCTGGAGTTAATGTAGTAGAAAAAGGATCTAGTAATGGCGCTGTAACAGATTTTGACGGTAGGTATACCATTCCCATCCAACAGGGAAAACAATTATCATTCTCATACCTTGGTTATACTACAGAAGAAATAACTATAGGAAGTTCAGTCGTCAACCTAAGCCTTGAAGAAGATAGCAGCGCACTTGAGGAAGTCGTTATAACAGCATATGGAACTTCATCAGGGTATAGAAAAGCACCCAGGAAGAAAACAAAAAGAAAAAAAGAAGCCTATAATGTTACTGTTGAAGCCAAAGAAGAAGGGATTACAAATACCCGATTTGTGATCAAAAAGAAATATACTATCAAATCCAATAGTGATATCACTACTATAGAAATTGATAATTTTGATATGAATGCTGATTACAGTTATTATGTAGCTCCAGAACTCAATGAAAATGTATTTTTAACTGCCAAACTAGGAAATTGGGAACAGTTTGATCTATTAGCAGGAGAAGCAAACATTTATTTTGAAGGTAGTTACGCCGGTAAAACAAATATTGATCCACAAGCAACAACCGATAGCTTGATGATCTCATTAGGAACTGATCCGAATATTGTAGTAAAAAGAGAGCCTTTAAAAAACTTTAAAAGCAAATCTTTTTATGGAAGCAATAGAATTGTAGATCTTGGGTATTCTATACAATTAAAAAATAACAAACAAAATACGATTCACTTGATTCTCGAAGATCGAATTCCTATTTCTCAAAATAAAGAAATCAAAGTCGACAACATCGAAACTAATGAAGCCAACTACGATCCTAAAACGGGAATCATAAAATGGAAATTAACAGTAAAACCTAAAGCACAATTGGAAAAACACTTTTCTTATCAACTGAAATATCCTAAAAACAAAAGAGTTAATTTATAACCCTTCCGTTTCTGAATACTCTTGCCGTTTTTAATTTATACAAAAGCGGCAAGAATATTTAAGTATTATTATCGTTCAAAACGAAAAGTAAACCCATCAATAGCGCCTTCTGTTATAGTAAACACAGTATTTTCCAAGTTTAATCTGCCATAATCAACTTCATTAACAATAAGCAAGTCTGCATCCGCTGGAGCCGAAACACTATATGTATATGTTCCTGATGCTAACAATGTATTTGCAGTAGTTGTTGTACTATTGTTAACGATCGTAACCATCCCTGAGGTTGTATTAAAATCCCAAACAACAACTCCCTTAGCTATATCTTCATCCAACCCAGTGATACCTCCTGATACATTAACGAGATTCCAAGCACCCTGAAGTGTAGGTTCTGAGTTATCATCATCATTACTACAACTGAAAAGGATAATCGAAAGTAATACTAGATAGAAGCGTTTCATGTTTTATAATTTAAAAGTTAATTCTCTTAATAGATGGTATACTTCTATATTGGTTGCGTCTAAAAATGAGTGACTAAATTTAATTACCGTTCAAACCTGATCTCGAATCCATCTCTAAACTGCTGATTAACGGTAAAACTATCAGATGTAGTACTAAATGTTCCCAGGTTAATTTCATTAACAACTAGTTCATCAATATCAGCAGGCGCAACAATAGAATAGGTATATGTTCCAGAAGGAAAACCATCATATACACCTGTAATAGTACTATTATTAGTTACTGTTACCATAGTATCGGACTCATTAAAATCCCAAATAATTGTTCCTTTTTCAAAATCTTGATTTACTCCTGCAAATCCACCAGTAATATTCACCAGATTCCACTCCCCTTGTAAACCTATGGCTGTATTATTAGTGTCATCATCATTACTGCAACTAATAAATACAACAAAAACCATTAAAAAATATAAACGTCTCATTGTTTTGTGTATAAGGTTAATAAATACAATAATGTAGATGTCTAATCTTGATCAGAGTTGCGCTATAAAATGTTAATTATATAATATTTATGATTTTATTAAAAGTATTGTTAACAGAGAAATTAGGGACATTCACAGATTAAAATTTCATAAAAAAGATAAGAGTATCACTTTTGAAATATCAAAATCAAAAAATGATACGGACAGTAACTCTTATATTATTTTCAATCCTAGGGTCGCTAATCACGACCGCTCAGGAAATTGATACTTTCACAGGAATTGTGAAAGATATATCTACCCATGAGATAATTCCCTTTGCAACTATTGCCATCTATAATGATAAAAGAGAATTGATTGATGGTGCTTCTACAGATGACAAAGGTCTGTTTCGAATAAAACTCACAGAAGCATTTACATCGTACGAAGTTAGTTTTATTGGGTATGAAACCCGACTAGGTCAGTTTACAGAACTTAATACTTCTGAAAACATTATAATCGAACTAACATCAAAAGTCAGTACGTTAGATGAAGTGATTATAGAAGGAAATCGCACAACTACACAGCTTAAAATCGATCGAAAAATCATAAATATAGGAGCTGACATCCAACAATCAGGAACAACAGCATTAGAAGCTTTTGATCAAATTGCAGATATACAAACAGACCTTGGAACCGGTAGTTTATCTTTAAGAGGAAGTGATAATGTACGATTATTAATCAATGGCAAACCTTCCTCCTTAAATGCCACAGAATTATTAGAACAAATACCTTCGTCTACCATAAAAAGTGTAGAAATTATAACTTCTCCATCTGCAAAATACCAAGCAGATGGGCTATCTGGTATCATTAATATAATTCTGAAAAGAGAGCTAAATACAGGACTAAACATGAATCTCAATACTTCTATTGGGACAAAACGATATGGATATGGAGTCCAAGGTAATTATAACCTATCATTTATGAATGTTAGATTTAATGCTTCACAATCAGGAAGAGAAATGGACAGTAAACAAACTATCAATAGAACATTTATAGATGGTGATACTCAAGGAATATTCACACCCTACGATTTTAACGGAATGATCAGAAAAGGAGCTATCGGATTAGATTTCTTTACCGATAAACATAATGAATTTTCTATCGCCTTTGATTATACCGATGATTATCATAGTTTTTATAACAGATCTCAATATTTTAACTTAACTGATCGAGAGGATTTTACATACACTAGAAATTCCGAACATACACATCTAACATCTGTACTTAATGCGAATTATCGTCGTGAATTTTCTAAGGCAGGACATTTCTTGGAGTTAGATTATAACTTCAACAACAATAAAAATGATTATCCAGCTTCCGATTTTGAAGATACTATATTCTTATTCGATCAACTTATAACAGAAGATAATAGGATTCATACATTGTCTTTGGATTACTCCTTACCTATTTCAAAGAAAGTACTCTTAGAAACAGGGGTTTCTTGGAACAAAAGCAACTCAAAAAACAATCAATATTTTAGATCAAACCAAACGGACGAAACAAATAATGTATTTGCTTATAAAGAAGAACTTATGGGTTTTTATGGACTTACCAAATTCAGTGCTTATAAATTGGATTGGCAAATAGGATTACGGTATGAAATCTTTTCCTCAGAATCTGAGAATACTTTAAACTCATCAAACACAGATTTAAAATTTTCTAACCTATTCCCATCGATACATCTTTCTTATAAATTTAATGAAAGTACCACATTCGGAATAGGATACAGCAAACGTGTTTCAAGGCCTAACTTACACCATATTAATCCATTTCAACTAGGAAATCCATTTTTTAGATTTGATGGTAATCCAAATTTAAAACCTGAATACAGTGATAATATTGAATTGAATTATCAAAATAATGGTAAAAAATTGAATTGGTCAGTTGCTACTTTTTACCGCTACCGAAAAGATGTTATTCTATGGGTACAGGATATTGAGGATGAAAACATACAAGTAATCTCATTTCAGAATATAGGGATCAACCATTCTTTGGGTATAGAAACAACTGTATCTTATAAAATGGCCAAGTTTTGGGATGCATTTTTTACAGGAAATTACTACTATACAAAGGTGGATAAAAACAACCTGAATACCTGGGATAATTTATACTCATCCAATCTACAATTCAAAAACACCTTCAAAATATCTAAAAAAATAAGCACTGATATTACGTATCGGTATACACCAAAACGACAAAATGCTTTCGATTTTATAGAGCCCAGAAATAGAGTTGATTGGGCAATAAGAGCAAAATTGCTAAAAAATAAGTTGACAGCCAATTTAAGAGTAATAGATGTACTTGATGATAATTTGATGAAACGAAATATACGTACCGCAGAATTTGATCAAAGTACTGTATGGAAGTTCCAATCACAAACTCTCGGATTTTTATTTAGTATTAATTACTCCCTCTTTAAAAACAAAAATAAAGAGAGAAAAAGAAAAGAAAGAGAATATAGACATAATGACTCTAATAATTAAACAATTAGCCATGATGAAATATTATATAAAAAAGGTAGGTTTTCATTCGTTTGTAGCATTAATAATTTTTGGTTTGATACTAACTGGATGTGAATCAAATAAAGATATAGAAGAAAAAATCACTTCAGAAGAACTTATTACATGGAAAACTCTAGGAAAAGGAAAAACTTCGATTCAACATCAAGAATTTATTATGGAAGAGATTGATAGTTCTGATGGTCTTTTTTTAATAAGCCCAAAAAATTATCAAGGTGATATGGTATTACAATACAAAATAAAAGCTTTGTCTGAAGCTTCAGTACTAATAGTATTATTCTCGGCTTCCGACAGTAGTGAAACTTTGCAACTAACAATACCTCCAGAAAATAGCAAAAATGAAGATATTTGGAAATGGCGAAGAGAAATGAATCATTATAACCTGACTTTTAATAATAAATCTCATGGATACACTCCATTTTTCTATAAAAACATTTCTTCTTTAGAACGTGAGTTTCACCTAAGAAAACAAGATAACATCATGATACCTAATCAATGGGTTACTGTAGAAATTGGAAAGGAAAAAGGAAAAGTTTGGTTTTCTCTAAACGATGATATCGTTTTTGAGCATAAGGACACATCTCCTCTTTTGGGTGGACACATAATTTTTAGAATAAGTGGTGGTACTATAGAAGGTAAAAATATTCTTGCGAAAGCGTCTATAAAAGATTTGACAATACATCATCAATAAAAGTAATACCTTAGTACTATTTATGAAGAAAGATTCGAGATATATTAAATTAAAAAAAACGGAACCACTGTTACATCTGCTCTTTTGGGGAATTGTCCTTTTGTTTCCGTATGTAAAGTTTCTGGGGCGAGAAGGAGGCTATCCTATGAGTTTCCCTCATGAGTTAGTAGCTTTATTTTTTAATAGTATTCCTACGTATATTATGTATTTGTGGTTTTTTCCTTTAAAAAACAAACAAAAATATATACTGTTAGTACTACTTCTCTTTATTGGCAATGCCTTTTTTCATTATTATGCAGATTCTTTTTTTCATATGGAAGAGGATCATAAAGATCATCGATGGAGATCCATGATTTCTAGCTTAGTCACGTATACCTCCTTTAGTTTAGGTTTTTTTGCACTATTCTCCGTAAAGAAACTATATGCAAAACAGTTAGAATTAGAGACCACAAAACAAGAAAAACAACAAGCAGAACTTAGCGCACTTAAAGCACAAGTAAATCCTCATTTTTTATTTAATACACTGAATAATATTTATGCAAATGCTTTAAAAAAAGATGAAAAAACACCAGATTTAATTTTAAAATTATCAGATAGTTTTAGATACTTATTACACGAAGGTCAAAAAAAACAAGTAACACTGGATAAAGAAATTACTCACATAAAAGATTATATTAGTTTACAAGAAGAACGATTGTCAACTAAAGTAAAAGTTAGTTTTTTAGAAGATATTCATAATCCACAAAAGGAAATAGCTCCATTATTATTGATACCTTTTATCGAAAATGCATTTAAGTATACCAGTACTCTAAAAGGCAGAAAACATCTCATAAAGATAAAAACCATATTAAATGAAGCGCAATTCTATTTTTATTGTGAAAACTCATATAACGAAAACAAAATATCGGAAATCGAAACAAATTGGAAAGAAAGCGGTATTGGGATAAAAAACACAAAAAAAAGATTACAATTGCTATACCCTAAGCAACATCAATTACTAATTGAAGAAAATGATAATCTCTTCAAAGTAACACTTACTATTATATTATGATAAATTGTATCATTATAGAAGATGAACATGGAGCACAAGAAGTTTTAGAAAACTATGTAGATAAAACTCCATTTTTACATTGTAAAGGCATCTATGAAAGCGGATTAGACATTGATTCAAAGCAATTAGAAGAAATTGATTTCATATTTTTAGATATTCAATTGCCCGAATTGAATGGATTATCTTTTTTAAGAACTTTAGTTAATCCACCTAAAGTTATCATTACAACCGCATATCCGGATTACGCTGTTGAAGCTTTTGAAGAAGCTGTTATAGACTACCTGGTAAAACCATTTTCTTATGAACGATTTTTTAAAGCTGTAAATCGCATACAAGATAAAAATATAGAAAAAAAGGAGCATATTAAACAGTTTTTCTTATACGCTGATAAAACAATTTATAACATACACGTTGATGATGTATGTCTTTTAAAAGGAGAAGTAGATTATGTAAAAGTGGTTACAAACCATAAGAATATATTGATTTTAGATACGCTTCGAAACTGGGAAGAAAAATTACAGAATTTCAATTTTATTAGAATACATCGTTCCTATATCATCAATATGGATAAGATCGAAAAAGTATCAGGAAACCAAGTTTTTATTGGAGACATAGTAATCCCAATAGGTAAAACGTATAAGAATACTTTTTTAAAGCTTATAAACTATTAAAAACATTCTCTCTAATCTAATATCCATATAAAACCATTATATGAGCGTATGAGCTATTCTTTGTATCTCATCCAAAAGCGCTATAAAATCCTCTTTTTCTGTTAACGGATTCATTATAGAAGTCCTTAGGTAACGATTATCTCCTACCATTGTTTGTACGATATAAAATTTTCCTGATAAGATCAACTCCTCGCGTATTCGGGAATTGAATGAGTTGATTACTTCTGAAGGAACATCTGTATATCTAAAATTCACAATATTAGCTTCTGGATCTATGAGTAATTCAAATCCCTCTTTTTCTTCAATGAGTTTAGCAAATACTTTTCCAAGATCATATAATCGATCCATATTCTTTTCGAAAATATCTTCACCGTACATCTTAATAATTGAATACACCTTTAGTGACATCATTAATTTAGTACATTCGAAAGTTCTTTTTCCAGAGTTATACCATTCCCTAGATTGTTGAGAATCCCAAAGATATTGCGCTTTTTGCTCAAAAGTCTTATAAGAATCTTCACTGTTTTTAAAAATTAAAGCGGTATTTAAAGCAGGAGTTAATAACATTTTATGAAAATCAATCACAACAGAATCTGCTTTGTCAATTCCTTTAGCCAGGTATTTATATTTTTCTGAGAAAACAACGCCACCTCCATGAGCTCCATCTATATGAAACCATAAATTATTGTTTGTAGCAAAAGTAGCTAAGGTTTCTAAATCATCATAGGATCCTGTAGAAGTTGAAGAAGCGCATCCGACAACTGCGATGACAGCTAAACCTTTGTTTTGTGCATTTTCTAAATATTCTTGTAATAAAGAAGTATCTATTTTATAAGATTTATTAGAAGGGACCTTTATAATTCCCTCTGCACCAAATCCTAGTATTCTTGCAGCGCGGTCTATACAATAATGTGCTTCTTCAGAAACTAAAACCGCTAATTTCTCTTTATGACCTTCTTCCCATACCATTCCAGGTGCTTTAGCTTTTCTTGCAGCTAATAATGCTGTTAAATTTGCTAAAGTCCCTCCAGAAGTAAGAAAACCGGAAGCGTCTGATCCGTATCCAATTTTTTGTGCAACAAAATCAGTAACAATTTTTTCCAAAGCATTAGATGCCATGCCCATTTCATAGACTCCAGTGCCATTACTCAATAAATCGGTTACTAATCCAGAAAGGCTACTGATTACAGAAGGTACTGCTACCTGATGTCCCATATATCGCGGATGATGCACATGAATAGATCGATCAAGGATTTTTTGGTAGAAATCCATCATATCAGTATCAGAAGACATATCTTCTTTCCAATAGGCTAATTCTTTTTCTGGATCTTGATATGTAAGAACTGGTTGTTCTTTTTGCGTTTGTACCTGATCTAAATGATCCGCAAACATATCAACCAATTGATGGCCAATTTCTCTAAAATCTGATGGGTTATATAATTTTTTTAGTGTTTTATCCAAAGGCATGTCTTCCTTCATATTGAGTTTGATTAATCAATTCTCAATAAAGGTAGAAACCCTAATTGTATATTAGGCAAAAAGCACTCAATTTTAGAAAAACAATAACAATTTAATTCGTAAAGAATAAACTATCCCTCATAATGATCATCCCAATCTTTTACTTTAGGATCTCCTAGTTTACCTACAGACTTAGCAACCATCATAGCCACCGTAGCATCTCCAGTTACATTAATAGTAGTTCGTAACATATCTAGTGGTCTATCAACTGCGAAAATTAACGCCAATCCAATTGGTAATTTATCTGATGGAAAACCAATTGCTTCTAAAACAATTACTAACATTACCATTCCTGCACCAGGAACAGCCGCAGAACCAATAGAAGCTAATAAGGCTGTCAATACAATAGTAATTTGATTACTAAAAGTCAATCCTTCTGGCCATAATACCTGCATAATAAATACCGAAGCTACCGCCTGATATAAACTAGTTCCATCCATATTAATGGTTGCTCCAACTGGTAACACAAAACTCGATACTTCTTTATCTACTCCAATATGTTCTTCTACTCTTTCCATAGTTACTGGTAAAGTCGCTGCACTAGAACTTGTAGAAAACGCCAACAATTGCGCCGGACTAATCTGTTTCAAGAACCATAAAGGAGATTTTTTAGTAATCACAGAAACTAAAATACAGTAAAACACAATCATTAATCCTAATCCTAATACTACAACTCCTGCATATCGTAATAATGCTAACAATATATCGGGGTCATCCGATGTCACTACAACATTAGCCAATAATGCAAATACAGCAAAGGGAGCTGTAAGCATAATTAAATCGACCATCTTAAGGACTACTTCATTTAAGCTATCAAAAAACTTTTTTAAAGGATCAGATTGTTCCTCTTTAATCAATAACATACTTATACCTAAAAAGATCGCAAAGAATATTACCTGCAACATCATTTTATTATCACTCATTGCCTTTACGGCATTCTGTGGTACCATATCTACCACGAACTGTAACGGTCCGCTTTCTTTTTGCCTTCCAGCTTCAGCAATACGTTCTGATATTTTAGCACTACCCGCATATTCTGTGGTTAGTTTTTCTATTGTCTCTGGAGTAATTCCATTTCCTGGTTTCATTATATTAACCAGTAATAATCCAATAGTAATGGCAATAACTGTAGTAAGAACATAAATTACGATAGTTCTTCCTCCTATCTTTTTAAATTTTGAGATATCCTTTAAATCCGAAATACCTTTTATTAAAGAAGCTAGAATTAACGGAACCGCAATTAGCTTCAGAAGATTCACAAAAATAGTTCCTAATGGCGCAATCCAATCTCCGGTAATTCCTTTTCCCCAGGAAAACTGAGTCATTAAAAATCCGAATAATATCCCAGCGATCATTCCGATCATTATCTGCCAATGCAGTGCAAGTTTCTTCATGTGAATTATCTAATTTTCTGAATACAAAAAGTCGAAGATATAAATTAAAAACAAAAAAACGTTCTATAAATTACGATTTACGAGGTTATAAGCACGAATGCCCTCGTTTTTTCTATTTCAAAATATATGCGTTAACAGCATGTCATTCCAGCGTAGGCTGGAATCTATTTCCATTTTGAAACTTCCCTATAAATGTGATTATACAATTCTGTAATATGAGAAGAAAAAGTAACTATATGGAAATTCCTAGTTTGTGGATTCCAGCCTACACTGTAATGAAAAAATCATTCAAACACTCAGAGACTCACAAACTAACCTACTAAATCACTTCTTAATCGTGCGATTCATCAGCCAATAATCCACTAAAACCAAGGCGGCCATAGCTTCTACAATAGGAACGGCTCTTGGCACTACACAAGGATCATGTCTACCTTTACCTTGCATGTTTACCATGTTTCCATCTTTATCAATTGTTTCCTGATCTTGCATAATGGTAGCCACAGGTTTAAAGGCTACATTAAAATAGATATCCATTCCGTTAGAAATACCTCCTTGGATTCCTCCAGAAAGATTCGTTTTGGTGGTACCATCTGCATTAAATAAATCATTGTGCTGACTACCTTTTAGCTCAGCTCCAGCAAAACCACTTCCATATTCAAAACCTTTTACCGCATTGATCGAAAGCATAGCTTTTCCTAATTCTGCATGTAGTTTATCAAAAACAGGTTCGCCTAATCCAACCGGAACTCCAGAAATCGCACAACTCACTAATCCTCCTACGGTATCTCCTTCTTTCCTAATCTGTTTGATGTATTGTTCCATCTCCGCAGCTTTCTCTGTATCTGGACAACGAACAATATTACTTTCTGTCAATGAAAAATCAAGTTCTGTATGCGGTTTTTCTAATTTAATAGCCCCTACACCACTCACATACGCATTAAATGTTAATTCAGAAAGCACCTGTTTTGCAATAGCACCAGCTACTACTCTACTCGCTGTTTCTCTAGCAGATGAACGTCCACCACCACGATAATCCCTAACACCATACTTCTGGTCATAGGTATAATCAGCATGTGAAGGTCGATATGAATCTTTTATATGAGAGTAGTCTTTTGATTTTTGATTGGCATTTTTAATAACAAAACCTATAGGAGTTCCTGTAGTTACTCCTTCAAAAATTCCTGAATAAAACTCTACCGTATCTGGTTCTTTGCGTTGCGTAACGATAGCCGATTGTCCAGGTTTACGACGATCTAATTCAGCTTGTATCGCTTCAAGATCTAATTGTACACCAGATGGGCATCCATCAATGATTCCGCCAATTGCTACTCCATGTGATTCTCCAAAAGTGGTTACCTTAAATAGGTTTCCAAATGTATTTCCTGCCATTAAAAAACAATTTTCAACAAATGTACTTGTTAATCTTTAAAAACGTGCTAGTAATTTGACAGAAAAACCATCGTTTATTTCCTAAAAATTGCAACTCTTTCAGATTTCAAACTCTTTTTTTACACTATGATTATTTTGAACTCATTTAACCTACTTTATGCATTGGAAAATCTATAACAACTTTCAGCTACCATAAAGCTTCATTACGAAGTTCCAATGCGTAAAACAGGTTTAAGCTTTTAACCAATTCATTCCATCTACAGCTTTTAAGAAAATTTTCATTTCTTTCAATGTACCAATACTAATCCTTGCCCAGGTAGGATAATGTTTTCCTCCACCAGGAACAATAGCAAACCCAAATGGTTTTAATTCGGATCTAAAACGTTTGGCATCTTTTACATCCACTAGTATAAAATTAGTATTGCTTTTTAGATATTTTATATCAAAAGTATCTAAACTTTTTTCTACATAAGTTCTTACTTCTTGGTTCTTTTTTCGATATTCATCAACATAAGTAGTATCCTCCAGAGCTGTTATAGAGGCTACGACTCCTGGATTACTTATTAGTCCTCCAAAATTATAAAATTCATGATTAAGTAATGCTATAGTTTCCGATGATCCCATTGCATATCCCACACGTAAACCTGCTAAGCCATATGCTTTAGAAAAAGTTCTAATGATTAAAACATTGTGTTTCTCTTTTAATAATTTTATGGTATCTGGAGTATCAGAAGGATTCATTAATTCTATATAGGCTTCATCTATGGCTACTGTACATGTCGATGAAGCAACTTCTTTACAAAAAGATACTAGTTCTGCAACAGGCAATGCTTTTCCGGTAGGATTATTAGGATTACAGATATATACCAGTTTTGTATCCTTAGTCACGGCTTTTTTCGTAGCTTCTAAGTCAATATTCATCGCTTGATTAAGTACTATTCTTTTTACTTTATGATCAAATATTCTATCCGCAAAAGCTGCTGTAACATTAAATGTAGTCGCTGGAACGATAATACTGTTTTCTTCCTTCCCAAAGGTTCTGGTGAGCATACACAGTATCTCAAACGAACCATGTCCTAAAATCACCTGATCTTCTTTAATATTGTTACGCTCTGCAATCATCTTTTTCAGATTATTAGTATCATATGTATGAAAAGATGCGTATCTGTTAACTCGGTTAGTATATTTAGTAATAGCATCTAATACTTTTGGAGAAGGTCCATAAGGGTTTTCATTAGAGAATAACCTTAGATTCTCATTATCCGTAGAAAGTTCTAAAATATCATCTTTAAATAAAGAAGCTCCGTATGTTATAGGTGTTACGGCACTTGCTACTGCAACGGTGCTACCAATTTGTAAAAATTTTCTTCTATTAAATCCTAATGTATCCATATCGCTAAAGGTTTTATACAAAATTGGCTGATATCTAGTAGTTTTCCTATCAAGATCGTGATCTTGGCAAACTAAAACGTGATATACTCCATAAGTATAACTATCATTTTTATTTTAAATTCCTTAATTTTCGACTCCATAATAAAGAGTATTATTCATGAAGGTCTGTATAGCCGAAAAACCAAGTGTTGCGCGAGAAATTGCTACCGTTCTGGGAGCCAATACAAAGCGTGATGGTTATTATGAAGGAAATGGATATGCCGTTACCTATACTTTTGGACACCTATGTACTTTGTATGAACCTAATGACTACAAACCATATTGGAAAAGTTGGGATCTGAATAATCTACCTATGCTTCCGGAGAAGTTTAAAACCAAGGTGGTAGATAATCAAGGGATTCAAAAACAATTTAACATTGTAAAATCGTTATTTGACAAAGCTAGCTTGATCATCAATTGCGGGGATGCAGGACAAGAAGGAGAATTGATACAACGATGGGTAATTCATCAGGCTGGATATACCGGAGAAATACAACGTTTATGGATTTCTTCATTAACAACTGAAGCAATAAAAGAAGGGTTTAATAATCTAAAACCTTCTGAGCAATATGATAATTTATATTATGCAGGTTTCTCCCGAGCCATTGGTGATTGGTTATTAGGAATGAATGCTACCCGATTATATACGGTGAAACATGGTGGATATAAGCAAGTATTATCCATAGGAAGAGTGCAAACTCCTAGTTTGGCAATGGTAGTGAATCGATATAAGGAGATCCTAAACTTTAAACCACAACCCTACTGGGAACTGCAGACATTATATAGAGATACATTATTTAGTTATGAAGAAGGACGTTTCTTAAAAAAAGAAGATGGTGAACTGTTAGCTAATAAGGTAAAAGAAAGTGATTTTGAGATTATTTCTATTACTAAAAAAGATGGAAAAGAATATGCTCCCAAATTATTTGACCTTACCGGATTGCAAGTATATTGTAATACAAAATTTGGGTTTTCTGCAGATGAAACCTTAAAAGTTGTTCAGAAATTATATGAACAAAAGGTCGTTACCTATCCTAGAGTGGATACCACTTTTCTGCCAAATGATGTATATCCTAAAGTTCCAGGAATTCTAGAAAAACTAACAGATTATAATACGCTAACAAAACCGTTGTTAGGTAAAAAGATTAAAAAATCTGCCAAAGTTTTTAATGATAAAAAAGTTACAGATCACCACGCGATTATCCCAACTGGAGAACAAATGAACCTGCAATACAACCAAAAACAGGTGTATGATATTATTACAAAACGTTTTATAGCCGTTTTCTATGATGATTGTAAGGTAGCGAATACGACAGTGATTGGAAAGGCCGATACCGTTACGTTTAAAACTACAGGTAAGGTGATTTTAGAAAAAGGATGGCGTGTTGTTTTCGAAAATCCAAATGCACCCAGTAAAAGAGAAACCGGAATTCTTCCTGCTTTTGTAAAAGGAGAAAAAGGACCACACGAACCTTCTTTTCTAGAAAAGGAAACCAAACCTCCTAAACAATTTACAGAAGCTACCTTACTTAGAGCCATGGAAACAGCTGGTAAACAGGTTGATGATGATGAGATGCGAGAACTGATGAAGGAAAATGGTATCGGAAGACCTTCTACCAGAGCAAATATCATAGAAACACTATTTAAACGCAAGTATATAGAACGTAACAAAAAACAAATCTTGCCTACAAGCACTGGTGTTCAATTAATCGATACCATACAAAATAAGCTACTGATTTCTGCCGAATTAACCGGAAGATGGGAAAAACAACTCAAGGAGATTGAGAAAGGTACATTTAATGCAGGAGCGTTTATAAAGAACATGAAACAAATGGTAGATCATTTGGTTTATGAAGTGAGAACCGAAAAAGTAAGAGCCAATATATCTCACACTACCACGCAAAAACAAAAAACAGTAATAAAAAAAGCTTCCGGAATCACTACAGAATCATGCCCAAAATGTAACAAAGGAAAGATCCTAAAAGGAAAGTCTGCCTATGGTTGTAGCGCATTTAAAGAAGGCTGTGATTTTCAGTTGCCTTTTACCTATCTAAGTAAGAAAATATCCGAAAAACAATATATCCGATTACTTAAAAAGGGATGTACGGTTAATCTAAAAGGTTTCAAAACCGATGCTGGTTCTGCAGAAGGATTATTGCGTTTTGATACTAATTTTAAAATACTTTTAGAACCAAAGAAAGCCGCTCCTACTCCAACCTCAGATACAGCAACGGATCAAATGCCTTGTCCTAAATGTAATAATGGATATATACTGAAAGGTAAAACAGCTTACGGGTGCAGTGAATTCAAAAACGGTTGTGATTTTAGATGTTCTTTCGAAACGGTTAGAAGTAAAGCCACAGGACAACCTATGTCGAAGGAATTAGTGTATGCTATTTTAAAAGGTGATCTTAACTAAAGAATATGTATGTGCTGCGTTCATAATAAAAAACACTTTATGTGATTCTTTTTTAATTATGGAATTATCTGTTTCTTTAATAAAAAATAATCGTAGCCGTAGAATTAAACGTTTATTATACGTTTGTAAACGGTTATAACTAAAGATATAATCGATATATAGTTACCTTTAGTAACTATATTCGCATGTTACCCAATATTGACAAATGATATCCGGAATTCACATAACTGCATCTGAACTAGAATTTCACGAATTCTCCGCAAAAGAAATTGGACTTGCTAAATACTGCAAATCATTTAAAATTAAACTAGATGAAATAAAATCAATTGCAATTAGTCCAAGATTGGCTTTGGATGACGAATCAATATTTATTCTAGTAATAAATAAGAGTAATAAAATTTATCCAATACCAGATCACGTTATGGGAACTCAAGGTCTAAAGGATTTTGAAAAACACTTCGGATTAAATTCTATCTCAAATGAATGGCAAAAATTTGAATATGACGATCATTACGGAAAAAATGACAAGATAATTTACCCAAAAGAAAAGTATTGGACGGACTTGTTTGAGAATAATTGGAAATTGACAATAAGGAGGTTATATAGCTGGGCGCAACCCAAATCTTTTTACGGAACTCTGAATAAAGAAAACATTGGGTAACACCATATATGTGATCATAGCAGCAAAGTGATGAATCGAATGGTTGTCGTATTTTTAATAAGGCGCAATGCTTGCAGAAAGTAAAAGTTAGCAACCAATGCGCAGTTTTTGTCGAAAATAGGGTAACATTTTGCCCTGCTACGACACATATATTAAACGTTATAGGTAATTCAAAAACAATATATTGAGTTGGACAAAAAAATATAAAACAAAAGGAAAAAATATAGGAGGTGGACAAGGTGATTGCTTTCTTGTTGAGAGTATAGAAACAAAATCTAGCTATTTCCTGAAAATATTAAAAGATTCCAACAATAGCTCCGAAAGAAGAGCTAGATTTTTTAGAGAAACTACTCTTTTTAAGTCTTTGGAGGTTGATGGAATACCAAAAATCATTGATACGAATGTAAATGATTTTAAAAGTGACAATGAGTTATATTATTGTGCTGAGTATATTAATGGAAAAAGCTTAGATAAATATGTTGCGAACAATAAACTAGACGAGAAACAAGTCATAAATATTTCAAGGCAATTATTTACAATTCTTAAGGAAATTCATAACCAGGAAGTGGTTCATAGAGATATCAAACCAGAAAATATTATAATTTCAAGTAACAAGCTTTATTTAGTTGATTTTGGGATTTCCGTTAATCTTAAAGACTTAGATAAATTGACAAAAACTGGTCATGAACTTGGAAATAGATTTTTAAGATTGCCAGAATTTTCGGCTGGAAGCAATAGTAAAAGAGATATTAGAAGTGATTTGACACTTGCTTCTGGAATAATTTTATATTTGATAACCAACGAATATCCAAGAAACCTAGTGAATCAAAATGGAGAATATCCTCACCAAAAGGATAAATCTGTTGAATTTTTATCAAATTTAGAACACTCTATCGCCTGGAACATCATTTTTGACAAAGCTTTTCAACAAGACTTATCTAAACGATGGTCTTCAAGTGATGAAATTATCGAAATACTCGATTTTATGGAAAAAGAAAAAAAACCTAATAATTCAAAAATTGAAGAGTATCTTGAGTTACACGCTAGAGAAGTTCAAAGTAAAAATCTTGATCAATTAAAAGAGAGCTTAATTGAATTAAATAAACAGATAAAAAGGAGTGTGTATTCGATTATACATACCAAAGCAGAAGGTTTTAGAACTGAAGAGATGGGAAAAGTATATAATTTGGGAGATTTAGAAAATCGAAATCAGATAAGAGCCTATCCAATTGGTAAAATGACAAACTCTACAATCAATGTTGTAACTAGATTAGTTGGAGAACAAATTGTTGGACACATTGAAATAAATGGAAAAAACATAGAAATTTGCAGAGTAAAAAATAATGATACTCTGAGTGAATATGAAGATCAGCAAATGAAAGAAGCTATTATATCAAATATTTTACCTGAATTAATTAAACAAATTGAAAAAAACCTATAACAATTTGTATAATGCATATGCACCCTTCGGGATGCAGACGCACCATACAAGGGACGTTAGGTGTAATTACCATTTGATTATCTTGAATAGAAAATAATATAGATTAATAATAAATTTGAAAAATTAATGAAAAACGTATTGTCTTTTTTCCTTTTAATATATAGTACAACAGCTATTTGTCAAAATATTAATACTTCTGTTTTTGCAAAAGGGAAAATCATGACGGAAAAAGATACAATTAATTGTTATATTATATATGATGAAGGTTACTCTGGTTTTGTTAGTTATAAGTTAAATAAAACCGATAAAAAAATACTAAAGATTAAAACATCTGAAATCCAAAATATAAATGTGGGAACAGATCGATATGATAAAATTGAATATAAAGGAAGTAAATATCTAATGAAAGTCCTTTGTGAGGGTATAGTCTCTCTCTATGAATATAAAAGGGGTTCTTCGAACAGTTATAATAGCACATACTCTAATGACATCGATAACAATCTTGATGAAAAACTAATAACAACTTCAAGTTTTAATATTTCTTCAGATTTAAAAAAGTCAAAACTATATATTACTAAGGATAATGCAGTGATCAAGGTCAAAAAAAATAAAATTAAGAATCGATTAAAGGAATTAATGAAGGATCAGAAAGACTTCCATGAAAAAATTGACAAATTAAAACCGAGGGACTTCTTGTTTAATTCAGAACTTAAAAGTGTTATATGCAATTATAACTTTTGGATTAAAAAAAACACCTAACACTGTATAACAAATCATTGCCGCCTATCGGCAGGCTACGCTTGTTATACTATACGTTGTACATAATTAAATCAAAGGAATACTCAAATTCAGTGTTTATTATAATAAAAATATGAGAACTCAAATTGCTTATTATAATGTAAACAGGTTTACATTATATGTTATATATAATTCCATTTTTCTCATAATATTTATCTACATTTTAATAACCAATAACAAAAAAATTGAGCTTCTAGGAATTATTATGTTGGTAGTATTTATAATAGGAACCTTATTTGATGTTATGTGGTTACTATTTGGTAAAATTCAGCTAAGTATTGATAAAGAACAATTTGTAATTCAAAAGAAATTGTTTGACATAAAACTCTTTAACAAAAAAATACCCAGACCATTCGATGTCGAGTTAGTTTATGATCTTAAGTCTGATTACTATCTGGCACGTAATCCATTTAATTGGTTTACTTTTTATCATAAAACAGGACTTAGGTTTATGAAAAAAAATGGTGTTTTAATATATGAAATAGGACTTAATGATAATATAGATGCAAAATTAATATTTGATAAAATAAAATAAAAATGTACAACATTATATATGAAATCAGAGCAAAGTATAGTGCCAGATCGAAAGGTCATTTCCTTTTTGCTATGGCGCTAAATTTTTATAAATTAAACAAGAAATAAAAATGCGCAGATAAATCGATTGGTTCAGGTGTACTTGCCTTGCTCCGATTCATATATTTGGCGTTATAGCCAATTACAAACCAATATTTATAATAAATATTACATTTTATTTTTTTTATTTCTAAGCGATTGATTAGTTTTGCTTAACGATAGTAATTTATGGCTAGAAAAAAAGAATATATAGAAGAGGAAGTTATAGAAAAAGCAATGGAATTGTTTTGGCGTAATGGATATGAAAGTACTTCTGTCAGAATGCTTGAAAAAGAAATGGGAATCAATCAGTTTTCAATCTATTCTAGTTTTGGAAATAAAAAAGGTGTCTTCTTAAGAAGTATTGATTGCTACAAACGAAAAGCTAAGTTAGAACTAATAGATAAACTTAAAAATTCTTCTGATGGAGTAAAATCAATTAAACAATATTTCTATGATTTTATAAACTTCTCTAAAGATAGTAGACTTAATAAAGGATGTTTAATTACAAATACCGTAAACGAATTAGGAGAAAAAGCTGACCAAGAAATAATGTCAGAAATTGTGAATTTTGCTACAAATGTTAAAACATTATTCATAGAAAAATTAGAATTGGACAATTTAAAAACAGCAGAAATAATTAATAAACAAGCAAATTATTTAATGGTCTCGTTACAAGGGTTATCTGTTGCTTCAAAAATGTTTAACCAAGGAGAATTAGATGATTTTATAGAAAATACATTCGAAAATTTATAACTTTTTTTTTGCAAAATAACTAAGCGATTGCTTAGTATTAATTAATCTAAATAAATAATAATTATGAGTATTACAAGAACAATGAATTTAGAACCTAAGACCACAGAAAATGCAGATGCCATTTCAAGTCAAATTTTAGAAACAACACAAAAGAAATTAGGATTAATTCCTAACATGTATACAGGTATGGCCAATAATACTGCCTTGTTAGATGGATACGTTTCGGCATACAGCTCTTTTAGAGCTAATTCAGGATTTAATCCACAAGAACAAGAGGTTGTTTTTTTATCAATAGCATTTGAAAACGATTGTGAGTACTGTATGGCTGCCCATAGTTTTGTTGGGGACAAAATGACTAACGTACCTATTGAAGTTACTAATGCAATAAGAAACAATACAGAAATACCCAATGAAAAACTTAAAGCATTAAGTACATTTTCTAGAGCTATAACTTCAAAACGAGGACTACCAACAGATGTCGATATTGACAACTTTATAAATGCAGGTTATACCGAAAAAAATATTTTAGGTGTAATCGCAGGTGTAGGAATTAAAACTATGAGTAATTATTTCAACCACATTTTTAACACACCTGTTGATGAAGCTTTTAAAAGTAGAGTTTGGAAAAAGAAATAAAAGGCTATAACAACGTATATAAAAAATAGCTATCTAAGCACAATCCGAAAGGTTTGTGCTTTTTTATTTATATTTAGCTTTATGAAAAATTAGTGAATATCAATTCGCTACTTTCCATATACAAACCGTTAGGCACAATTTGAGGAACAATGTACCCAAAAGTAAAAGACATAAATGAAATTGGAAATTATCCTGCTCTTGTCAAAGCTGGAGGTGGATATGTTTGGGACGAAGTTCTGGAATATAGAGTTTGGTGTCATCCTGAAGATGGAGCTGAAGATTTAGAAAACGGAGATGACTATTTTTATGTGTTTGCGGAATATAACGACGCTCTAGAGTTTTCTAAAAAAACAAAGGGCGCTGAAGAACCAATAGCATTGATATTACAAGAGGAATACATTGACGAACCAGAATCTGGAAAATATATTCACATGAAAGAAGAAAGGCTAACTGAATGGCCTGTTTAATTTCTAACTCGACCAAAAAGGAATAAGAATACTATTCCTGATTTTTTATCACCTAACGCGCCAGATAATAGATTGGAAATATTAAGAGGAATAACAAAATGAAAAAACTCTTTTTAGATGATGTCAGAACTATAGAAATGATTTATGATAAATCCACGGAATCGGAGTTCGATATTGTAAGAACCTATTCTGCCTTTATAGATTACATCAAAACAAATGGTCTACCCAATTATATAAGTTTTGACAATGACCTTGGTCTTGGAGAAGACGGAAAAGTAGCACCTGATGGATTGGCGGCTGCGAAATGGTTGGTTTATGAATCTGGTCTTGATTTACGGAATTTAGACTTTAAAGTTCATTCTGCAAATCCTGTTGCCGCTGAGCAAATAAGAGGCCTTTTAAATAATTATATAAAGCATTTAAGAACAACCAAATAAAAACTGTGCCTAACAAAGAACTGAGTTAAAAAACAAGTCTTTTTAGCCTAATTTAGAAATGAAGTTTTCATCGTATGGTCTTCCTGA
>NZ_CANMQT010000019.1 GCF_947500065.1 uncultured Aquimarina sp. | reverse complement strand
TTACTTTTCTTCCTTTTCTCTTTCTAAAATTAATCCTTTTTATTTATTTGCTAATCTAAAGGAGCGGAGTCGAGAAACAACTACCCTTGGCTTTCAGTATATTTCGACTCCGCTCAATGTGACAGTATAGTAAATATTGTGCTTTTCGGACAGCCTCTTTTTCATTGTCTTATTTCTTCCACTCTTTGTTCTAAGTCAGATTTAGCAATTGATTCAGTATTGGATAAAATTTCATTTAATAGATTTGTATTTTCATATGGGTCTTCTACTAAATTATACATTCCTTCTGTTCCATCATTAAAAACAATTAATTTATAGGTTTCATTCCGTACCGTATATCCATTGCCGTTTTGTCCTTCTACCTCACTATAAATAAAAGTTCTTTCTTCTTCGTTTGCATCTATCAATAAAGGTTTAAAACTTATACTATTATGTATACTTGTAGTACCTGTATTTGCAATATCCGCAACGGTAGCAAATACATCTGCAGTATTAATCATTGCATTTTCTACTTGATTACTTCTATTCACTCCATAGCCCGAAACCACCATAGGCACATTTATACCTCCTTGATAGAGGCTTCCTTTAACGCGATTAGAATTATATGGAGATTGCGCAACTTGATTTGGAGTTCCGTTATCGCCAATAAAAATTATTGTGGTATTCGCTCGTGCTTCTTCAGAAAACGAACTTAATAAACGACCAATTTCTGTATCCATAGCTTCTAAAGCTGCCATATAATATGGCAAAGGGTTCGAATCTATAGATGCCTGATCTGTGGGTAAATCTCCTTGAGAGTGCAACGTTGCTGGCGGCAAATGAAAAGGAGTATGCGGCGCATTATAAGCCAACCACAAAAACCAAGGTTTTTCTTGTGCTCCAACCCAATCAATGGCCAAATCAGTAAACTTTGTGGTTGTATACTCGGTAGATATTGTTGTTACACCATTTTCAGTAAGATTCCAGTTCCAATACGATTGTACACCACCATTAAGTAAACCAGCATAATAATCGATCCCCATATTGGTAGGACTCATAGCATCGTTAGATAAGTGCCACTTACCAATTACAGCATGACTATAGGTCTGGGAAGTGTTATTATCTAAATATGATTGAATAGACGTTTCTGAAGTTGGCATTTCATCGCCTACAGCCAATACTCCGGTCTTTACACCATATTTTCCTGTCAATATTGTTGCTCTGGTTGGTGTACACGTTGGCGCCGACCAAAGATTATTAAATTTTATTCCATTGGCTATAAAAGATTCAAGATTTGGCATATTTGGTTTTATAACCCCTTCGTCAAATCCAGGAGTAGCATCCAATCCCATATCATCTGCTATGATTAATAAGATATTGGGTTGATTCGTTTCAGGATTAACAGTTTCTTCTGAAATTGTATCATCATTTTTACAAGATAATATGGATATGATGCAAGCAAATAATATCTGGTGGATTTTTCTCATAAACCTAAGACTATTGAAAAGCAAAAAGGTTTAACCCGAATTATGAATTAGAAAATTTATTACATCTTGAAATCACTGCAAAATATATCGTTTCATTACATTTTTAAGTATACCCATAGCGCCGCTATGCTAAAACTTAGAAAATGTCATATTTTATGGTACTTTCAATTCTCATCACAAAGTTCTAATGCATAATCCGGGTTTAATTTTTTTATGTACATTTATAGAAACTTGACCCATAAAAGGTATGCGTAATTTTCTTCTAGGTGCATTACTTGCCGCATTCATTGCTTTAGGCATTATTTATTTTGTTGATCGATTTAATACTCAGAAAACTGAAATACAATCTTCTGATCTTATTTTGGACCAGATTAAAAATGTTGGCAAACTAGTAGTTACAGAAGGACATTTTTCCGAAGTTATCACTTATAAAGATGCCAAAAAATATTATCTGGATATACTCACAGCAGAGAAAAAAGCAATTGTAGTAGTGAATGCAGGTGTAACGGTTTCCTATGATTTAAGTAAAATTGAGCATGCCATTGACCAAACTACAAAAACCCTAACGATTACTAATATTCCGGAAGCAGAGATTAATATCAATCCGGATATAAAATATCATGATCTGGAAGAAGACTTTTTCAACCAGTTTAATCCTGAAGATCATAATCTTATTCGAAAAGAAGTAATACGTCAGCTTAATGAAAAAATCGAAGCCTCTACCTTAAAATCAAATGCAGAGAATCGTTTAATTAGTGAACTACAGAAGATATATATTCTCACCAATTCTTTAGGTTGGAAATTAGTGTATAAGGGCAACTCAATTACGAACTCTGAGCAACTGCTTCTTTAATTGTACTTTTTAGCATCACAGGAACTATTATTTTATGAAATGGCTTCACTGGTAGGAAATATAGTTTCCCAAAACTATTATTAAAGTTTACTGTAGTAGAAATCGTTAAGCTTTTTTCATCTTCTTTTTCTGGTTTCAATAAAAGAGAAACTCTAAAATTAAGATGACGATCATCTTCTCCTAAAATTATTTCATTATCTGATCTATCAAATACTTTAAAAATCCCAACTTGTTCTCCTATCTGTCCCTTAAAATTAGTTAACAATTCCTTTTTACTCTTGGTCTTACCACCTGTTTTTAGGCCAAAAACCGAAACAATCTTATTTCTTAATGTAAATAACTTTCCAATCCATTCTGGGGAAGAAGAAAAGAAAGCTTTAGAAACAACCATAATATCAATTTTGTTGTCTTTATCTATAAAATCAGTTTTAAAACTATCTGAATAATCATAATCCTTTTCCACTAGTAAAGATTCATTAGTCATTTTGACCTTTTCGACTTTCATATTATTTGCCAATTTTTAAAAGTACTGGGTTAAAAGCTTTAGAAGCAACAACTACTTTGTCTCCAATTCCTAGATTGATAATTTCTGACTCCTGCGCTATAATTTTTACCACATTATTACCAATAAGGACAGTCACTATATAAACAACCTCTTCTTGTTTTATAGCAATCACTTCTCCTGTAAACTGAAATTTACCACTAAGTTTATCATTGGTAAATATTGAGATTGGATTACCTTCTTTATCTATTTTTCCGTCCTCAAGGCAATATATTTTGTCTGACATTTTTATGATCTCTCCAATATCATGACTTACTAAAATTGTTGTGAGTTCATACTCACGATGTACTTTTAGAATATAATCCTGTAGTTTAGCTCGCATTGTTATATCCAAAGCAGAAAGTGGTTCATCTAATAATAAAACTTTCGGTTTACGAACTAAAGCACGTGCTAAAGCCACTCTTTGCTGCTGACCTCCTGACAAGGTTTTAGGTTTTCTATTTTCTAATTCTTTTAACTCTACTATAGTAATCAATTCTTCAATAATACTTTTATCCTGACCTTTTTCTAACGCAAACTCTAGGTTTTTTCGTACCGTCATATTAGGAAACAATGCATAATCCTGAAATACATATCCTATCTTACGCTGTTGTGGAGTATAATTGATTTTTTTTACGGTATCTAACCAAATTGTGTTGTCTACTGCAATTTTCCCTTCATCTGCGGATAGTAATCCAGCCAATATTCTAAGAGTCGATGTTTTTCCTGCACCAGAAGATCCATATAAAGTAACGAATTCTCCCTTCTCAATACTCAATTGAATATCAAGTAACATTTTTCCGTTCGCAGTACTAAGCGTTTTATGAATGTCAGCTTCTATCATTTCCAAAACCGTTTTAGATATCCTCCATTAATCAAATACACTGATAATAACACCACAAATGTAATAATGAATAAAATCAGCGAATAGGTATTTGCGTTACTATAATTTAAAGCTTCTACCTCATCATAAATTGCAATAGAGACTACTTTAGTCTTTTCTGGAATATTTCCACCAATCATAAGAACCACTCCAAATTCTCCAACAGTATGTGCAAAAGCTAGTACAATCCCTGTTAAAAGTGAAGGTTTTATATTAGGTAATAATACTTTAAAAAGTGTTTTCATTTTCGATTTACCCAACACATAGGAAGCTTCGGTAAGCGAAGCAGGTAAACTAGCCAAACCCGATTGAATCGGATTAACCATAAATGGCAAACTATAAATAACGGACCCTATCACTAATCCAGAGAATGAAAAAATTAATCGGATTCCAAACCAATCTTGTAACCAACTTCCAAAAGTATTTCCTGGACTAAAAGTCATTAATAAATAAAACCCTAAAACTGTTGGAGGTAATACCAAAGGCATACTCACCAAAGTTTCTATGACTGGTTTGATTCTTGATTTAGAATGTGCTAACCAATATGCTAACGGGATTGAAACCACCAATAGAATAATTGTAGTTACCAAAGCGAGCTTTGCTGTCAATATAATCGGAGCCCAATCTATCATCTGGAAAGCATAATTTCGTTCACCTTAATCATAGCAATTACCGTTGAATTTTCTTTCAATAATAATGTATCGAGAGCTTCTGTAGCAATTATAGCGACTATATCCCCGATCTCTGTAGTTACTATTAACCTACTTAACAACACTCCTCTTTTTATCTTCTTTATAGTCCCTTTAATTTTATTCTGCACACTAATCAAAAGAGTATCTTCTGTACTAATAATCACTTCTGTTTCTTTAAATAAGACATCTACGATACTTCCATTCTTTAGGTAAGAAGCAGTTTCGGGAGTTTCTACCAAAATAGTTTTGAATACAATATGCTCATTTATTCGAATAGAAACCATTGATAAACTTTCGTTTACCTGTATATCTGATATGTGTCCTGAGAAAGTATTCATTATTGTGCTACTAAATATCCGAAATCTTCTAGTATTTCTTTCGCTTCTTCAGAAAAAAGAAAATCATAAAATTGTTGCGTGTTTCTAGTGTTCTCTTTTTTTGATTTAACCATTATTACACCTTGTTCAATGGACGAATATTGGTTTTCATCCAATGTTATCCAATGCCCTTTACCTTTCATTTTAGCTGATAGCACTACAGATTTTGCCGTAAAACCAACTTCTGAAGACTTCGAAGTTATAAACTGATTCGTCTGTGCAATACTCTCACCATATACTAATTTATCCTTCACCTCATCATATAAACTATAATTCTCTAACACTTCAATTGCTGCCTGACCATATGGTGCTGTTTTAGGGTTTGCTATGGCAATGTGTGTTATATTTTTATCTTTTAGCATTTCTACAGAAGGTTTTATATCATCATACATAGACCATAATACCAATTGACCATAGGCATAAATTTTAGGAGCATGAACGGCTAAATCATTCTCGTAAATTTCCATAGGGTATTTCATATTCGCTGAAACGAAAATATCATAAGGAGCACCTTCTTTAATCTGCGCAGTCAATTTACCGGAAGAACTAATCACAAGTTCACATTGTACTCCAGTTCGCTTTGTAAATACTTTAGACACTTCTTCAATCGCAAACTGCATGTTAGCTGATGCTGCAATCGTAATTACATCTTCTTTAGATGAACTGCATCCCAAAATCAATAGCAGCATTATAATGCCAAATACTCCTTTCAATTTCCCCTCTATTACAGACATATTATTACTACTATTTTATACGTTTTCATAATATGTTTCTAATACACTATCGATAGCATCCACCACTTCTTTGGCATTTTCTTTTGTAAAACATAGAGGTGGTTTCGTTTTCAATACATTATCATCAGGGCCATCTGTGCTAATGAGAATAAATTTATTACGCAGCTCATTTTTAATATGATGCGCTAATACTCTATTGGTCTCACGATTCTTTCCTTTTATGATTTCGATTCCTAAAAACAAACCAGATCCTCTAACATCACCAATACAATCATATTTCTGCTGAAGTTTTGATAAGATTGATTTATAATAATCACCAACCTCTTTAGCATTCTCTTGTAATTCTTCTTCTTCAATCACTTCTAATACGGATAATCCTATGGCACACGAAACAGGGTTTCCACCAAAAGAACTAAAAAACTCAACGCCTTTACTAAAAGATGCTGCTATTTCTTCAGTAGTAATAACAGCTCCCATTGGATGTCCATTCGCAATCGGTTTCCCCACAATTACCAAATCCGGAATCACATCTTGCGCTTCGAATCCCCAAAAATGATCTCCTAAACGACCAAAACCGGTTTGTACTTCATCGCTAATGCAAATACCGCCTTGTTTTCTGATCGCTGGATACACTTCTTTTAAATATCCTTCTGCAAGAGGAACTTGTCCTCCACATCCTACAATAGGTTCTGTAATAAAAGCTGCTATAGGATGATCGGTGTTTTCTATTTGCTTCACTGCTTCTTTTGCATATAACTCACCCGCGTTTTGATTTGTATATTTACCTCTATAGGTATCCGGAATTTTAGTCTTTAGAATATATTCTTTTTGTCCTTGGCCTTTTGGACTATTAAACTTATAATCGCTAATATCAATGGAGATCTGTGTATTGCCATGATATCCATGCTCCATGATCATTGCTTTTTTATGTCCTGTATGGGCGTATGCCATTCGCATTGCCAAGTCACTGGCTGCACTTCCTGAGTTTACAAAAAACACTTTGTTAAGTGAATCAGGGAATTTCGATAGTAATTTTTCTGCATAGGTAGGTAGCAAATCATATAGATACCTTGTATTGGTATTCAATATTGCCATTTGTTTCTGTCCTGCTTCCACTACTTTTGGATGAGAATGCCCGACGTGTGGTATATTATTATAAGCATCCAAAAAAGTATTCCCATCAGCATCATACATATATTGAAAAGCTGAACGTGTCATAAAAATGGGCTTCTTATAGCTTAAAGACAGAATCGGACTTATATATTTATATCTTCTTTTTATCTCCTCTTCTGTGAATGGTTTTTTATGAACCGATAATCCTATTGCTTTCCTAAACACATTCTCTGCTTCAATTGGATTAATTCTCAGCCATTTGTACAACATTTGCCAAGCAGATTTTTCACTTACTGTAGCATATGTATTATCCGGGTTTATTTTTCGAGAATGTGCAGAATTACATACACTTGTACAAAGTCTTGCAGCGATTAGATAGTACAACACCTTAATTTCTTTTTCTTCTAAAGGAAGAATAGTGTGATACGCTTTTAGAATAGAAGGTGCCCAATCCAAAGGGTTCTCTTTATCATAACACGCATAGGTAATTACAATTGCCAATTCATTTATCATCTGTGAATAGGCTAAATCTCCAAAATCAATAATTCCTGAAACTTCTCCGTTTTTGGTCAGTATATTCCATTCATTTGCGTCATTATGAATGACCTGTTTCCTCAACTCAGGTAATAATGGAACTACATTTTCTTCAAATTGTTGAAAAAAATACTGAACCACACTCCTATTATGGGGATCAGGAATATCCTCTAAATATTTTTTGTTTAAGTGTACATATTGAATATCCCATTCCCATTGTCTAGCTCTGAGTATATAACTATCAAATTTTTGAAATTCACGATTCATTTCTGCAAGAAAAATTCCTAAAGAATAGAATAGCTCTTCTGTAGCTTCTATATCACCTAAAAACTTACCATCCAAAAACGAAAGCAATCTACAGATAGTTTTAGATCCATCGATCTCTAACACTTTTATAAAATTGCCATCCGTAAAAGGAATTGGCTTCGGAAATGTATCTGTATTTTTTTTCTCAAGGTGGAGAAGTGCCTCGTTTTCTGCTTCGAGAATAGCGAGTAATTCTTTATTATAAGAATACGTTTTAAAAATATACTGCGAAGATTTAGTTTTGGCAATATAATTGACATTATCGTAGCCATTTAATCTTTTAACTTCGGGCTGACGAAAAGAAAATTCAGATTCTAAGAGTTTATCTATCATCGTGTGAATGAGAAAAATGTTCTTTGGATATCTATTTTAGAAACCTATGATAAATATACTGTATCCAACCTGCAATCACGAAAAGAATCCATTATAAATTTCGATAGTTTTGGTCACTTAAGAATTATTATCTACAGGCAGTTCCATTAAATACAAATCTAGTTCTGGTCCCCAATAATCTTTTTCTGTTTTTTTTAATAAAAATCCAAACCTTTCAAAAAACTTATATGCCAATTGCGATGTAGTGACAAGTACTTTTTCTAATGTCAAATTTAGTTTCAAAATGGACAAGCAATGTTCTACCATCTTTTTTCCTAATCCCAATCCAGTATAGTTAGGATGAAAAAATATCCATGTTATTCTACCGGTATTATCTTTTTCCTGAAAATCATATCCTGCTCCTCCAACGATTTTGTTTTCATATTCAATTATCAAATAAGTAGCACTTTTATGTTCTAAATATTCTTCAAAATCATTCACCTCTTTTGGATCAAAATATATTGGTGTATTGAGTTTAAAAATCTCAACTAGTTCTTTTTTATCACTTACGTTGTATGGTCGTATCATAGAGGCAATTTTATCACAAAAATACTTTTTATAAAATTACGCTAATACGTATATAAAATTCTCTCTCCAGTTTGATAATTAATATATGATATCAATCGTTTAACCTTTCTACAATCATGGAAGAGAAATAATTCACTCCTGTTTTAATACAGTTCTCATCAATGGCAAAATTTGGAGCATGAGGCATCGAGATAATTCCTTTTTCAAAGTTAGAGCCTCCTAAGAAAAAATATACTCCAGGTACTCGTTTTTGAAAATACGCAAAATCATCACCACGCCCATCTGGCATTTCTCCATATAGCCTGATTACATTTTGCTGTCCATAAACTGTAGAAATAGAATTCATAACCTCATTTGTTAACTTTTTATCATTCATAAGGTTCGCTCGATCCCCAGAATATGATACATTAACCAACTTATCCGAATATTCTGATGACTTAATTTTCTGTTTTACTTGAGCCAAAATTTTATCTAATTCATTAAAGATACTAGAACCTACATACGTTTTAATTGATATTAGATCATCCGTATTTTTAATATTAAAATTATCATTCACTGTTGTATAATCTTTAAAAATGGTATTCGGATTTCCTAAACCAATAGTAGGGCTTAATAAACTTTGAGGATCAAAAAACTCACTACCAGAAACTACATTCTGAAAACTCTTAAGCAATATTTTAGTATACTCAATCATTGCATCATTATCAACTGATTTTTTATAGACCACTTCTATCATTTTATAATCGGCAAATAACCATTCTGGCTTGGTTGAGATCATTGTTGCTGGTAATGGTGCGATATGCGCTCCATAGATCTCATCTGGATTTATAAGATCAAACAAACCATCAGCGATCATCGCTTGAGCTCCTTTATAATTTTCTTCTGAAGGTTGAAAAATAAAATAAACAGTCCCTTCTAATTGATCTTTTTGACTTGCTAATACATTGGCAATTCCTAATGCGATTGCTGTGTGTACATCATGTCCACAAATATGACGAACACCTTTGGTCTTTGATTGAAAATCCACTACATCAGGTATTTCTGAAGGCATCGCATCAATATCCGCTCTCCACGCAATTTTCTTTCCTTCTTTTGCTCCTTTTAAAATACCAACTACCCCATTTCCTCCAATATCAGTTGTAACCTCTAATCCAATAGCAAGCAAATATTCTTTGATTTTCTGAGCTGTTCTTTTTTCCTGTTCTGAAACTTCAGGGTTCATGTGAAAATCTCTTCGAACCTTCACAAGATCGTCAAAGATCCTATCTGTTTGTTGCTGTATTGCTTTATGAATAGAAGATGTAACTGTTGTTTCTTGTCCAAAACTTACTAACCCACAAAAAAGAAATAATATGGAAATTGTTGTGTTCAATATTGTTCTATGAGTAATCATTTTTACTGTATTTAAATTTATAATGTAAAAATGTGATATAATTAAATGATGTACCTGACACATATGTGACAAAAACTATCTTTTTGCAATTTTACTCCGTATTCTGCTTAATGATTGGCGTTCGATACCTAAATAAGTAGATAAATGAGATAAGCTTATTCTATTGATAATATCTTTATTATGAGCTATGAAATCCAGGTATCTTTCTTCAGCATTTTTAAATAAAAAACTCTCTACTCTATCTGTTTGGAAAGTCAATACATATTCTGCAATTAGCCTTCCATACATTTCACTTGTCTTATACCTTTTATAACCTTCCTGAATTTTATCATATGGCAATTTTATGATTACCGATGGTTCCAGGCATTCAATAAAATACTTAGATGGTATCTGTCTAATAAAAGCTGGATAATCTGTGGCATAATTATTTTCGTTAACAAAACCAGTAGTTATCTTATTTCCTTTTTCATTAATATAATATCGTCTTAAAAGACCTTTACATACAAATCCAACTTCTTTCTGAACCTCTCCACTTTTAAATAAGAACTCTTTCTTTTCATATGCTTCTATTGTAAGATATGAGCGTAAAAAAGACAGTTCTTCTGAATTTAAATCAGGAAATGTTTTGAAATAGGACTCATAATATTTTTGAAAGTCTGCTTTTGAATTCACGCTTTTGTATTAATGGATTTTTATAAAAATGTATATCTCATAGAAAAACTTATTATTATTGACAATTAATATTTAAATGAACTTCTTGAAGGCGTTTCCAAATTGGATGATTTATATCTTTAGGAGATAGATAGAACCATACAAAATGTTTTTTCTTAGCAGGACAATATTCATATTGGATATTAGCATTCAAAGTAGTTATATCATTAGCAAAAAACTCATCATACATTTTTATAGAACCTGTATACTTATGATCACTTAATTGTTTTATTGAAGATTGAGTTTCTGGAATATCTTTAAAGAAATTAAAATTGGTAATAGCTCCTGTATTCATAAGTCCATCAAAATAGATATTCATAATATTTTCCAGTTCCGTAGCATTCAATTTTGGATTATCTTCTAAAACCCATAAAAAAACGTAAGAAAAATAATCTTCACTATTGGTGTCACCCCAACCCGGTGCAAATCGAATATGCTCTTCTCCATTGTATTCTAAATCTCCCGCAAATATCAATGGAAACTCCAGAACTTCGCTTCGCCAATCACTTTTTGCTTCGAGAACATTATCTATAGTATTATGTAGTCTAAAATAAAGATACCCTGCACCAATCGCTACAAGAATTATCAAAACAAGTATTATTTTCAGTAGCTTTTTTAGCATAATTGGTTATATCAAGAGAGAATAGTTTTCATATTATGGTTACTTACTTTTTTAATTTAAACATCTAATATTCTTCTGTGATAGTTTATTTGCCCCAAGTGATATGTCAAATGAGTTGTTAAATGCACCAAAAAACGCTCTGTACTAGGATTTGCGTCCATTAATATTCTAGGATATTCTTTTTGTAAATCTTCTTTAGTTATCATATCCAATGAATCTTTTACAATCTTCATGGTTTCATTAACCATAGATATTAACTCAGTTCTGGGAACATTTTTTAAAGAGAATTCTTGATCTCTTTGTCTTATATATCCGGTATTTCCAAATTCTGCACCTATATATGTATTTAGGTTACCTACAAGATGTAAGCAAAGATTACCTGCAGAATTACTAATATCATCTGTTTCGATCCATAAATTTTCTTCTTTAGAATAGGAGGCTATTTCTACTCGTAATTTGGTTAAATCTCTATCAAATATTGTTTTTAATATTTCTATGATTGAATCATTCATTGGATATCATTTTTTTTATTAGAGTAATTTGACCTAAATGATAATAACTATGTTCAATCATTGCGTCTATATTTCTTTGATACGTTCCATATTTTTTATCTACAAAAACTTCATCCCATTGTTCATCAGACATATTATCTAGTAGATTGGCAAAACTTTCCGAATTATTCCATAACGTATTTAATAAAGCCTTCCAGTCATCCTCAGATGTAATTGCCGGAGCATCAAAACTATATGTATCTTTTATTTCTAAAGGACCACCTTTTAACACGTTCAATACTCCTTCTATATAGTAATTGATATGAAAAGCAAGCACCGCAATAGTATTTAAAGATTCTATTTTAGAATTAGCCTGCTTCCAATCTACACTAGATAATTGGTCTTTATAATTGGTATTGGCAATCCAAATACCATCTAACATTACTTCTCTAAATCGATTTGCTATCTGTTTTGATCTATTCATCTTTTTCATCGAAAAACAACTACAATATGATATGAATTAATAATTATTTAAAAATAACTTTTTAAAACCATATTTCACAATTGAATAAAATCAATTTCAAAACAAAAACAAACGACTACAAACGTTTACAACCGAAAATAAACACTTCCTAACCGAATCGCATTCTAGTCCGGTTCTATGTTTGCAGTGTCGAAATATTAGAACTCGATACTATTAATTAATCATTTAATCTGCCTGTAGTAGACAGGCACTAAAATTACAATTATGAACACACTTAAAAACAAAGTACAACTAATCGGAAATTTAGGACAAGAACCAGAAATCGTAAACCTTGATTCTGGAAAGAAATTGGCAAAATTTTCTATTGCTACTAACGATTACTATTATAATAAAGCTGGTGATAAAATTACCGATACTCAATGGCACAATATTGTGGCTTGGGGAAAAACTGCAGAAATCATTGAGAAATATGTAAACAAAGGACAAGAAGTAGCTATAGAAGGTAAACTTACATCACGCAGTTATGATGACAATGAAGGCAATAAAAGATATATTACAGAAGTAGTATGTAGCGAATTTTTGATGTTGGGGAAGTAATATTGATATCTGTTTTAATACAAATACAAGATGTTGCTAAATAGTTATGGTAACATCTTGTATTACTTTTTTGAATAATTCAAAAAAATGAAATTTTAATTATTTTTAAATACAATTATTTACTTATTTCAAGCCATTTATTAATCACTTCTTTTTCTTTATTAATAGAATAATATTTAATTTGTTTTCCTTCCATAACCTCTCCAAAACTAACATCATCCTTTGGGTGTCTGATTTTATATCCCTCTAATTGATCTGTTATCATTTCTACCATTGGACGATTTACTAAACCAGCCTGAACGGCTTTCTGAACATTAAAATAATACGAACCTACAGGTTTTGGCTTCCATAAGGGTATTATTTTATATGGGAGTAATCCGTGTTTTATTAGAAAGTCACCATTAATCCAATGTATTTTTTTAGGCATACCTGTAACATGGATAAGACTAGACACATAATCCTTAAAAGGAGTTGGATTATAGGCGACATTAAAGGAACCAAATGTTGCAGTTTCCGAGCAATGAACTATAAAATTCGTTAAGCTTTTAACATCCGTAACCTGCATATGATGGTTATGAACATTAGGCACCATGATTTCTCCTCCTTTATAAAATCTAATAGGCCAAAATGGCTCTGCATTTGGATCATTAGGTCTCGTAATCCTAAAATCTTTCATTCCATGTGATCTGTATATTGTAAAATTACTTATCCGTTCTCTAATTGCTTCTTCCGCAAAGGTCTTTCGTATTGCATACCTAAAATCTTCGCTGATCGTTTTAGGTGATTTTGGTAGCGGGTTTAACGGCTCTGTTTCTTCTATAAATTTTTTATCCCATTTATCATAGACAGAAACAGTAGATATGTAATGATAATGTCCAAAACGTCCTTTAAATTCTTCTAGAAAATCAGAGACCGCTTTTGGGGATTTCTGCCAGGTATCAACAACAATGTCCCAATACGATTCCTTGTATATTTTATCTATATTTTTAAGCCCTTGTTTGTTTTCTTGCTCCCTATCACAAATGGTAATAGGTAAATTACTAAACAAATGGATATTCGTCTTACCTCTATTTAATAATGTAACATCATAACCTGATTTCAAAAATGTTTCAACAATACTAGGCCCCAAAAAGCCTCTTCCGCCAAGAATCAATACTTTTTTATTATTTTAATTTCAGAAATCTAATTTCGAAAAACGAAACATTATAAAAAACAAATATGTTTTAGATAGCGGTAGATTTGTTATAAACCTTGTATTTAGCGTAATGAATACTTCGTGTTTTAAGCACCTATAAGTTTAAGGTATTCTTTTTTATAACTATTACTTACTCTAAATAGAGTCTCATCTTTCATTTTAGTATCGATTTCTCCGTGGTTAGAGTAGATCAATTTATCTATGTAGTCGATGTTGATAATTGTAGATCGATGAATTCTAATAAATTTTTTATCATCAATATCCTTAAGTACACCATCTAAGGATGTGCGCAAAACATATGATTTATCAATTGTTTTAATATCAACATAACTACCTGAAGCTGTAATGTACTGGATAGTATCTATAGGAACTAGAGTAGCTTCTTTTCCTACTTTAATAATTAGTTTTTTATTAAACTGAGAGATAATACTATGCCCGATGGTTTCATCCTTTACATGACTTAAGAGTGTACGTAATTGATTCTCAAATATGGAAGTTTTACGCTCTATTTCCTCAGTATGCGCTTTATCCTTATTTTTTATATACATAAAGAATAAGTATATAAGTGTACTAAACAAAAGTGCCTGTATGGCATAATAAGAATTATCAAAAACGTAGAACCAAAACACTCGTTTATCTTCATAATAATTATGAAATCCAAAAATATTGTATACGATTATTTCTTCTAATGTATACCGCATCCCAGCAAAAACAAGAAGCATTCCAACAATAGCAATAAAAAAGGCAACTAGATTCTTTTTAGGAAGTGTTCTGGGGCAAATTACATTGTAGTTTATCGTATATACACTAAAAAAAGTAATGAAAAATGTAATCTTAAGTAAAATTCTTCCCGGTTTCAAATTGTTCAAAAACCTTTCTGACCCTAAATACACATAACTACTAAAAATACCCATGAGGACTATAATAACACCTACTATAACATGATATTTAAGTGTATTTTTAATTCTCATATGTTAAAAGTGAATATTTATAATGCATAAAGGTGTTACATATCTAATTGCTTATCGATAACTCCATTAAAAGTGTTCTTAAATTATGATTTTTACTTTGTAACTCTTGTAAAGTATGTTTTCTTCTTTCTAAATATATTAAATATTGTTTAGCCCACTTCTTTTGTTCGAATTGATAATCCTTAATGGACTGGAAATTACTTTTAATTAAACTCATTGATTTTTCTGAAATATTAACCAATTTCTGTTCAATATACATCAAGCGTTTTATACCATTATAAAACCCTGTTAACGCAACATAAATCTCGGGATTAAGTACTTCGTAACCTTGATCTGTCAATAAGGATATAGCATTTATAGGATAGGCAGGAGATAAAAAAGTAACTCCTTCTATTTTTGGAATCTGGTCATTATTTAATGTATTCCTAAAATCTGTATTGAACTTTGTATGATACGAAATAAACCCTTCAAACAACTCATCGTATGTTTCTAAACCTATGTGCATTAATGAAAGAACCTGGGTCATTTCTTTTTCTTCCATTTTTTGTTCTCGATAGTTTGTAAACAAAAAAGCTAAGCTAACACCAATAAAAACTATGATCAGATCTAAAATTAACTGTAAATGGTTTATTTTTTTGAAAGCTTCCTTCATAATCTATTTTTAAAAAGAAAACATTCCTCCAATGTTCCAATAATACATAAAGTATGATAAACATAGATAAGATATGGTTATCAGCGTTATATATATTTTATGTTTTTTTCTTCCTTTATTTTTTAAAAACAAACTCATTTTAAAAATAAAATATCCAGCTATCAGAAACAAAATAACAAACAACCAAATACTAGTCGAACCCGAGTTAATTATTGATCTATCTATATCCTTTATGATCGTATAGATTTGATAACCAACAATTCCTGCAGAAATAGTACTAATAATAAAAACCTGAGTTAAGATCCTACCATACGTATAGTAACTGTCTGTTTTATTAGATTTTGAAAACTTGAACAAAATCAGCGGTATTATTCCAGAAAGGCAAAGTATTAGTAAAATCCCTCCTATTGACAGCTTTTTTATGAAATCGGACTTAAATTCGTTTTTATAAGGAGTAACAAAACTCTTTTTTGATCTTTCTGAATTGTTAAAAAGAATGATTGCATCATATCCTTTTAACAATGACTTATTTGAATCCGAGATACTGGCAAATACACTATCAGATATACTCGTTACATATTTTTCACAATCCAGTAAAACGATGTTAGACCGTTCAAAAACATATTCCGTTACGAATTGTACATTCTTATGATAGTTGAAAAGTGCAATAGATTGTACATCGGATTTTGTTTTTTTTACAATATGATTTCCTAGTGTTTCAACGCCATTGGGACCTATACCTTTAATTATATGGGCACCTCCCATTTTAAAAACCGCTTTTTGTTGTGGCTTTTTATGAATATATGCGTCAAATTGGTTTTTCATAAATTGTTCTCTCAACTCAACTGAAATTTGTTTAGATAGTTCTCCTCGTTGTCCAGCGTGCCAGGAAACATAGATATTCATGGAAGTTTCAAGGTGATCTAAAATCTCCATAACTTCTTCTGATAAATTATCTCCAAATGCCTCCTTAATCGCTTCAAAATCGCTTTGATTTGGTTGATTTAAATACCTTCCCATTTTTAAGGATGCCTTTAAAAAAATTCCTTGCGCAAGCCTTCTAGCATTTTCATTTGGAGCTAATTCTATTAAACGTTGATATGGATGAATTGCTGTAATCATTTGATCTAAGCCCCAAATCTCAGAAGATTTTTCAACAGACTTTATAAGTTTAATTTCCTCATCATAATCAAATGCGATAGCGTGTGGGTATTTGGAAATTATTTTGTCAATACCTTCTTCCGAAATTTTTCGAGCACTCCAGCCATCTATTTCTAATGCCAAATTAAAAGATTCTTTTTCGTTAAGTTTTGTATGTATAAAATGAACCAATCTAGGAATACCACTAATACCATGTTGCTCTCCAAATAAATAAAACTGAGTATTATCCTGCTTACTAAGAATCCAATCTATCCCTTCTCCAAAATATAACTGGTCCTTTTTGTTTATAGCATATAAATAATGGTCAGAATTCTCGTTCTGAGCTTGTACTGGATCCATACTACTTAAAATAACAAATACTAAAAAGAAGGATGCGATAACTGGCTTCATCTAATACATTCAAATATTTATTCAACTTGATAAGCTTGTAAATTCTGAAATTTAATAAGACATTCTTGATAGTATGTTTTGAATGAGGCAGAATTTGTTATAAATAACATTAAATATGCAATGAATATTTTCTAAAGTTTTATTCAGATGACAGGTATTCCAAAGATATCTGCATATCCAAAAATATCTTTGATTATTAGCTTGAATGAATTATGTCAATAAAAGACAAAATTTGCAAACTTAAAACCCAACTGCTTCACCATACCGAAAAAAAATCACCCTTAAATAAGGATACCTCAACTCTTAAAATCTACTGAACAAATATTTCTTATTCAATCTATTAATTATTGGAAGGTTTGCCTCTAATTGTGATAGGCTATAGAATTAACAGATGGAGCGTTATTATAAATAAAATACTAGTGATTTTCGAATCAATCCTCTTTCTATAAAGCGTTTAAAAGTTAACTTGCCTTAAACAATTTAATAAAATTACTGGTTTCTATGGAATAGAAATTAATTCAACAATACCTTCCCTCTTTCTGGAAAACAAAATATCTTCTAGTTGTCGTATGAAGTAACTTCTGTTAATTAATTCGTAACAGCGTTTCTAAAATTCAGTACATTTAACAATATGAATCAAACCCCTATCTATTGAATACATTTACTAAACTTTGGTTTTTAGAAGATTTTATCTTATTCAACAACCTTGGAAAAATGTTAATGATCCGAATGGCGAAGGTTCTTGATATGTTTAATGTAGATAAAGGTCAAATAATTGAACTTAACAAAGCAGAAAAGAAACACATATTTTTTCTGAAACAGGGAACTGTCAAAATAATAGACACCAGAACCAATACTATAAAGTACGTTGTAAATAAAGGCAGTATTTTTGGAGAACTGGCATTGTTTGATTTATATTCAGATCAACATGAACAGGCTGTTGCATTGGAAGACAGTATCCTTTGTGCAATGGCAGCTGATAAAATGTTGGACACTATGAAAAAATATCCTTTCCTGAAAAATAATATTATTAAAGCTTATGGAGCAAGGATAAAAAAATTAGAACAACGATTAAGTGAGATATTATCCAAGGATAGCGCAACTCGGATCCATAATTTCATAAACGACTATGTCTCAGAGTTTGGAGAACAAAAAGACAATATGATAACTGCTAGAAATCTTTTGTCTCATAAAGATATTGCTAATCTTACTAATACCTCGAGGCAAACAGTAAGTAATGTATTAAGCTCTCTTAGAAAACAAGGGATTATAGATTATGACAAACATACAATATCCTTATATCTAATCAATGTAGATAAACAAGTCGCAATATCTTAATAAACATTTATGGATCGATGTTCCATTAAGAGATTATATCGCTTACACCATTTTCTGTTAACACTCCTAGTACTCAATCACCTTCATTTATAAATTAAACGGAAATACAATTCTTACCGGTTATATATAATCTATATGGTTTCAAAACGTATAACTTCTAAAAACCTCTAAAAAAATACCTCAAGTGTCGTTTGAAGTAACTTTCGGAAATTTGTCCAATATTAGTATTATTAAAATTCAGTACTTTTAACATAATCATCCATACCCTACATTGAATACATATACAAAATATTGGTTTTTAGAAGGTTTCAATCTGTTTAACAAACTAGGTAGAATCACCATGATGCGCATGTGCGAGATCCTAGAAATGGATAATATAGATAAAGGAACCACTATTGAATTACTCAATGATGATGAAAAAAGCATCTTTTTCCTTAAAAAAGGAACCGTTAAAATTATAGATGCTAAAAATAATAACGTAAAGTATATTGTAAAAAAAGGGCACATTTTTGGTGAGTTATCACTTTATAACGAGCAAGCGGCGTCAGAAGAACGAGCTATTGCATTAGAAGACTGTATTGTCTGTTATATAGAATCTTCCAGAATGAATCAAATCATGGAGAAACACAAATCCCTTAAAAATGGTGTTTTAAAAGTATACGGTTTGCGAATTAAAAAATTAGAACGACGCCTACAAGACTTGTTGTACAAAGATAGCACCACAAGAATAAAAGAGTTTATCACCGACTATATCAAGGAGTTTGGAGAAGAAGAAAATACGAGAATAATCGCTAAAAACCTTTTGTCCCACAAAGACATTGCTAACCTAACTAATACATCTCGGCAAACAGTTAGTAATGTAATGAGTTCTTTAAGAAAAGATTCTTTAATTGACTACGATTCTCAATTTCTCTCAATCCCAATAGAACACAAAACATGATGCTATTATTCATTGTTACTTTTTACGGGGCTTATAATATTAAAAATGTATCAGCTGAAGAACAATTCTTCAGAAAATTGATTGTATTAAAACTTATATCATGCAAATTAAACTAACAAAAAATGTATGGTTATTATGTACCTTTTTATGTACACTAATAACATACGGGCAAGAAATCGAAACTTCCATTTTTATAACTTCAAACACAGGTGATGTAACGAATCAAAGCAATTTATCTAAAATCATTACAGAAGCCCAAAAAACTTCTAATTCTAAATTACTTATTGTAGGAAATGCAGCATCAAAAGATGGTTTTATAAATGAAAGTTCAGAACAAAAATTAAAAACTCAATTAGAAACTTTATCTACTTATGATCAAAATACCATTTATATTCCAGGCGCTAATGATTGGATTAAAAGAGGTAATAAAAGTATAAGAAAGTTAGAAAAGTTTATCCAAAAGAATAGCAATGCCAAATTCTATCCAGATGATGGATGTCCAATAAAGAAAAAAGAAATTAGCGAAAATGTAGTATTAATTACCATTGATTCCCAATGGTATCTAGAAAACTGGAATGATCATATTTATCTTAATGAAGAATGCGATATAAAAAACAGAACGTTATTCTTTCTAGAATTAGAAAGCATCTTAAAAAAATCTCAAGACAAAATTAAGATTGTAGCCATACATCATCCAATACACAGCTATTCTAAACAAGGTTTATTAGCAAATACAGCCGGAACGTCTACTCAGGATTTTCAGAACAAGCAGTATCGTAATTTTAGAAACAGAATTACCACGATGGCGCGACAAAATGAAAACATAATTTTTGTTTCTGGAAAGGGCAAAAATCTACAATACATAAATAGGTATGGAGTCCCACAAATCATAAGTGGTGCTATTGAAAAAACAGAACGTGTTAAAAATGCTCTTGAAGGAGATTTTGTAAGTACACAAAAAGGATATGCCAAATTAGACATTTACACTGATGGCAAAGCCACTGTTCATTATTATTCTTTGGAAAATGGAAGCACAACTCCCCTATTTAACGCAACAGTATTACGAAACGAAAAAGCAGAAACTTCATACACACTAAAACCTGCGAATAGTTTTTCAGCAACTAAGAGTTCATCTGTTTATAGTCCTGATGAAACTAAAAGAAGTAAATTATACAAAGGATTATGGGGGCAACATTACAGAAAATATTATAGTAAACCAGTACAAGCTAAAGTCGCTTTTTTAGATACTCTTAAAGGAGGTTTAACACCAGTTAGAAAAGGAGGAGGGCATCAATCCAATTCACTTAGATTAGTCGATAAAGATGGTAAACAATATGTAATGCGTGCACTACGAAAAAGTGCTACAAAATTCATCCAGTCTACAGCCTTTCTTGACAAATATGTAGAAGAAGATCTACAAGATAGTTATGCCGATCGATTTTTATTAGATTTCTATACTACTGCACATCCTTATACTCCTTTTGCTATAGGAACATTATCAGATGCTGTTGATGTATTTCATACCAACCCAAGTTTATATTATATTCCAAAACAAGAAGCTCTTGGTGAATTCAATAACAGTTTTGGGGATGAACTATATTTAGTAGAAGAACGAGCAGAATCTAGTCATAGTGACCTGGCATCTTTTGGGAAACCTAAAAAGATTCTAAGTTCTAATGATGTATTACAAGAAATACATAAAAGTGGTAAATCTGTTGTTGATGAACCCTCATATATCCGAGCACGATTATTTGATATGCTAATTGGTGACTGGGATCGACATCCCGATCAATGGCGATGGGCTTTATTCGAAAAAGAAGATGGAACAGAAATTTGTAAACCCATTCCCAGAGATCGAGATCAGGCATTCTCTGTTTTTGATGGGACTATTGTTACCTTCCTAACACATGCAATACCAGGATTACGAAAAATGCAATCTTATGATGACCACTTACGCAGTCCCAAATGGTTTAGTCAAACTCCATATCCATTAGATATGACCTTTATTAATGGTTCAGACTGGTCTAAATGGAAAAAACAAGCTACTTATATTCAGAAAAATCTTACGGATGAAGTAATAGAAAATGCTTTTGAGAATGTTCCTGAGGAAATGAAAGGTGAAACCATTGATGATATTAAAAAGAAACTGAAAGGAAGAAGGTCTAATATCGTTGATATTGCTCAGGAATATTATAAGCACCTCAACAATTTTGAAGTAATAGCAGGTACGTTAAAAGATGATGTTTTTAATATAAAAAGATTACCTAATGGCCAGACCAATATTGAAATCCAAAGAAAAGATATTGGCATCCTGAATAGAACCTTTAATAAAGAAGAAACTAAAGAAATTTGGTTATATGGATTAGATGGTAATGATACCTTTAATGTAGAAGGAAAAGGAAATGACCTCATCAATATTAAAGTAATTGGAGGTAAGAAAAATGACACATATGACTTCAAAAACACAAAAAAAATAAAGTTATATGATTATAAAAATAAAAATAACACTATTGTAAATAAACGTTCTAAAAAGTGGCTTGTAGACGATTATGATGTCAATAATTATGACTACAAAAAAAGGAAATACTCTTTTAATCAAATACTCCCATTAATAGCGTATAATCCAGATGATGGACTACGAGTTGGTGTATTAGATAATTTCACATATTACGGATTACAAAGAAATCCGTTCACTCAGAAACATTCTATTAGTGCTTCCTTCTATACGGGTTCCGGAGGTTTTGATGTGTCCTATAAAGGCGAATTTTCTCATATTTTCCATAATTGGAATTTTGGTGTAGAAGGTTTGTACACCAGCCCGAGCTTTGCTCAAAACTTCTTTGGTTTTGGTAATGAAACGGATTATGATAAAGACATTGTTGATTTAGATTTTAATCGAGTTCGACTTAGAAAATGGAACGCAGCTATCTCCTTAATCTGGAGAGGAAGAGATGGTGGATATTTTCAATTTAGACCTCTCATAGAATCCTTCGAATTAGAAAACACAAATGGTCGCTTTGTTAATAATATACCCATCACTAATGATGTTTTTGATCAACAAACCTATGCAGGCGCAGAAGTTACCTATGCTTTTGAAAACAAAAATGATATTGCATTTCCAACGCTGGGGATGGAAATAGGAATTACTGCAGGATATAAAACGTCAATTGACGGAGGAGATAACGATAATAGTTTTGGCTATATCGAACCAAGAATTGATATCGACCATAAATTAAATAAAAAAGGAAATCTTGTGTTTGCTACAGAAATCGGAGGAGAAGTGCTTTTAGGTGATGATTTCGAATTTTATCACGGTGCGCAGATTGGAGGTATAAAAGGTTTACGCGGTTTTAGAAATGAGAGATTTGTAGGTAAATATTCTTTATATCAAAACACCGATTTACGACTTAAACTTGGTAAATTTAAGACAAGCTTTATTCCTCTTAAATATGGAATAACGGGAGGCTTTGATTATGGTCGAGTATGGTTAGAGAATGACAACTCAGATAAATGGCATAACAGTGTAGGAGGATCTTTCTGGATTAGCGGATTAGATTCTTTCACGGCTAATCTAGGGTACTACGCAAGTTCTGATGGAGGAAGAATAGCATTCGTGCTTGGATTTGCTTTTTAGATAATTATAACATTTAATGAAAGTTTTGTTAAATTTTAAGACCAAATAACATATTTGTTCTGATCAATAACAAAATAAACTTCATATAACTAACATCAAAAAAAACTGAAACAACACATGAAAAAACCTGTAGTAATTGCCCAAATCAGTGATTTAGAAAATAAACAACCTACTCACGCCTTAGTGAATGGATTAGATCTTGTTATTGTCAAGTTTGATGAAGAAATTTCTGTACTATATGGAAGATGCCTGCATAGAGGCGCGTTAATGGCTGATGGACATGTCGATGGGCACAATTTAATTTGTGGAGTACATGGTTGGGATTATAGAGTAGATACTGGTGTTTCTGAATATAACAACAAAGAGGTTTTACATAAGTTCAATACAAAAATAGAAGGTGATAGCTTATATGTAGATGAAATAGAAATCGATGCATATTTAACAAATCAACCACAACCTTTTAATAGAGATGAATATCTGGGAGCTTATGCAGATACACATCCAGAAGATACAGAACCTTATACTGGATACATTAAAGAGCTTGCTAAAAATGGATTAAAAAATCTAGGGCATCACGGTTTTTCTGCTTCTATGGGTGTAGATAGAAATACATTGCCTAAATGGAATGATATTCAATTCTTACCAGCTCAATTAGCTAGTAGACCTTTATTAGATCACGAGGAAGTAGCTACCAAAGTGGTGATTGGTCCTAAATCAAAGAAGCCTTTAAGTCTGGATATTCCTTTATTTGTAAGTGATATGAGTTTTGGAGCTTTGTCTAGAGAAGCTAAAATTGCTTTATCCAGAGGTGCAGAAATGGCTGGAACAGGAATTTGTTCTGGAGAAGGAGGAATGTTACCACAAGAACAAGAAAGCAATACCAAATATTTTTATGAACTAGCATCAGCTCAATTTGGATTTTCCTGGGATAAATTAGATAAAGTACAAGCCTTTCATTTTAAAGGTGGACAAGGAGCAAAAACAGGTACAGGTGGTCACTTACCGGGTAGCAAAGTAAGTAAAGAAATTGCGGAAGTTAGAGGATTAAATCAAGGGGAAACCGCTATTTCACCTGCTACTTTTCCTGATTTTCACGGTGTGAAAGATTTCAAAGCATTTGCTGAACAGGTGCGTGAACGAACTGGTGGGATCCCAATTGGTTTTAAAATTGCAGCCAGTCATATCGAGAAAGATATCCAGTTTGCTTTAGATGTTGGTGTAGACTATATCATCTTAGACGGACGCGGTGGTGGAACAGGATCCGCTCCTACTATTTTACGTGACAATATTAATGTACCTACAATTCCAGCTTTAGCAAGAGCTAGAAAATATCTTGACAAAGTGGGTGCTACAGATGTTACCTTAATTATCACTGGAGGATTAAGAATAGCAGAGGATTTTGCAAAAGCAATGATGCTTGGCGCTGATGCTATTGCTGTATCTAATTCAGCCTTACAAGCTATCGGTTGTTTAGGAATGCGAGCTTGTGGAAGTAACAATTGTCCAGTAGGTATTGCTACGCAAAAAGAATCATTGAGAAGTAGGTTGATTATTGAATCTTCAGCAAAGCAATTACACAATTATTTTGACGCAACCAATAACTTAATTAAAGTTATTGCAAGAGCTTGTGGATATGATGACGTATCTAAATTTAATCAAGATGATTTATCAACTTTTGATCGGGATATGCATAAACTAACTGGCATCAATTATGCCGGTGTGCTTTAAAACACGAGAATTAACACATACTAACTAAACCAACAATATGACAACTCAAATGCACTTAGCGGCTCAATATCTCGCTGCAGCTGGAATAAGTTTTGTAGATAAAAAAGATGACGATAGTCATACAAATCTTGGGTTTTCAGTAGAAAAAGGAACACTCTATACAAGGAAATTAGACAATAAACCAATTGTACTTTCGCTCAGCTATGATCTTTTTACATTAGAATGGAATGACGCCAGTTCTAAAAGCACCTTGCGATTAGACGGTACAACACACGCTGAAGTTATGCAATGGATCAATAGAATGGCGACTAATAGTAATATCTCTGTTCCATATTCTTACGATATTCACTATGAACTACCTTATCAAATCAAAGATGACTATGTGTTCAAATTACAAGATGTTTCAGCACTTCAGCAATTAAAAAAACATCGAGTATTGGCATATGAAATCATAAGAGAATTTTTGGATCGTAATAAACTAGATTCTGAAATTAGAATATGGCCTCATCATTTCGATACAGGAGCTTTTGCTCCTTTAGAAGACGAAGCAGGTCTTGCAATCGGATTAGGTTTGGCAATTCCTGATGAAGCTCACAATGAATATTACTTCTATATAAGTGCGTATCAAGGTCACGATGGTGTAGATACAGCAAACTTTAAATCGCTATCTCTTGGCGAATGGAAAAATGAAGGTTTTAAAGGTGCTATTTTACCTGTTACAGGTGTAAATAAAGACAATGGAGTTACTTTTTTTGAAGAAGCTCTTTCTATATATAAAAACTAAAAAATTATGGAGCATTGGTATCTACCGGCGACTATCATACCAGGTATTGGACTGTTGATATTATCCACTTCTAATCTTTTAGTTAATCTAAGCACAGAAATTAAAACATTGATCACAGAAGACTCAACAAAAGAAAAACTGATTGAACGAAAACTAAGACAACTTAAGCTACTAAATAGTGCAATGGTTTTCTTATATGTCGCGGTTGCTAGTTTTGTGATTTCTGCTTTAGTTTCAGGGATTTATAAAAGTATCAAAATCGATTTTAATGCTACAATTTATATCACCATCGCTGGTATTATTAGCGCCCTATTAGGTTTAATAGCTCTCATTTTATATTCGTTTAGAGCTGTAAAAATCAGACAGGATCAATATCACAATAAATGCTAACATCTTAAAAAATAATCATGACTTCAAAAAAAGAAACTGTTTGGTATAAAGTACTAGATAACAAAGACAGACTTCCAGAAGGAAGAGTGCAGACTGTGACCGCTGGTCATCAAGGTGTTTGTCTAACTCATTATGAAGGTAAATTTTCTGCTTTAGATAATAGATGCCCGCATCAAGGAGGTCCTCTAGGAGAAGGTTCTATAGAAAATGGTTTATTGCGTTGTCCATGGCACGGATGGGATTTTGATCCTTGTACAGGATTACCTCCAGGAGGTTATGATGATGGTGTTACTACTTTTGAAGTAAAAGAAGAAGGAGATGCCATCTTAGTTGGTATTCCCGAAGAACCTAAACATGAAGATACCATTTCTGATGTCATGATCCAAACCATGGTTAACTGGGATGTTGATACCGTTTTTGGAATGGTAGGACACTCTAATCTTGGTGTTGCAGATGCTATGATGCGATTAGAAGAGCAAGGAAAATTACAATATTTCGGAATTCGTCATGAAGGAGCAGCAGCATTTGCCGCATCAGCGTATGGGAAATTAATGGGAAAACCAGCAGTATGTTTTGGTATTGCAGGACCCGGTTCTACTAATATGTTCACAGGTATGTGGGATGCTAAAGTAGATAGAGCACCACTACTAGCATTTTCTGGGCAAGTAAATACACAAGTGATGGGTACTGGTGCGTTTCAAGAAGTAGATTTAGTCAAAGCTTTCCAGACCGTGGCAGATTTTAATCACGCAGTACAGCAAAATTCAAAACATAGCGAATTAATGAGTTTGGCTATCAAAAGTGCTTTACTAAATAGGAATGTATCACATATTACATTTCCTGATGAAGTCGCTTTTATGCCAAAAACAGAAGGAGAGCAAGCGCAAACTCCTGAGGATAGAATAACTCCTATGAATATTTCACCTCCAAAACAAATGGTTGCAAAAGCAGTTTCGATGATTTCGGAATCAAAAAAACCAGCTATTATCGTAGGACACGGAGCAAGATTTCATATGGAAGCTATTACTGCCTTTGCCGATAAACTAAAATGCCCAGTAATTACCACCTTTAAAGGAAAAGGGTTAATTGCTGATGCTCACGAATTAGGATGTGGTGTATTAGGTCGTAGTGGAACTCCAATTGCATCTTGGTTTATGAATGAAAGTGATTTATTGATTGTATTTGGAGCTTCTTTTTCTAACCATACGGGAATCACTCCAAAGAAACCCATAATTCAGGTTGACTTTGATCCTACAGCCTTGAGTAAATTTCATAAAGTAGATGCAGCTCTTTGGGGAGAAATTTCAGAAACACTATCGCTGATAGAGGAACAAACAGAGAACAGCATCAATACTATAGATAGAAGATCAGAGATTGCAGAGCGATGGAACATATGGAAAGAAGAAAAAGCAAATAGATTAAAAGATCAAAGCGATAAAGGAATAAGCTCCATAGCTGTATTCGAGGCGATGAATAAAGTCACTCCTGCTAATGCCGTTATCGCTGTAGATGTAGGGAACAACACCTATTCTTTTGGAAGATATTTCGAACCTAAAAATCAATCCATTTTGATGTCTGGATATTTAGGATCCATTGGTTTTTCATTACCCGCTGCAATGGGAGCTTGGGCTGCACAAGGAAAAGAAAGACCTATTTGGTCAGTATCTGGTGATGGTGGTTTTGGTCAGTATTTAGGAGAAATGATGACATTGGTTAAATACAATATGAATATCAAACATGTATTGCTAAACAACTCTGAATTAGGAAAGATTTCTAAAGAACAAAAAGCCGCAGAAGTAGACGTATGGCAAACATCATTACACAATGTGAGTTTTGCAAAATATGCAGAAAACTGTGGTGCTCTGGGAATTAAAGTCACGAAAAAAGAAGACCTGATTCCTGCCTTAGAAAAACTCAGAGATCACGATGGTCCGGCATTGCTAGAAATAATTACAGATGTAAATCTTATATAAATATGGAAATAGCAATTAAAATTATAACAAGCTTTTTAGGACTCTATTTCGGAATTGGTTTTTTATTTGGTATTTACTTTTTTATCAAAGGAGCTTTTAAAATAGATGAATTGATTGCAGATAGTAAATGGACCGTCCGATTATTATTGGTTCCAGGAGCAATAGGACTTTGGCCTGTTCTTCTTTTGAAAATAATTAATAAATCAAGAACAAAATCATGACTTCAGGATTACGAAAAACTCATAAAATCATATGGATCCTGTTACTTATTGCAGTACCTGTATTGCTCATGTTTTCAATTCATAGTATTAAAGAGCCCTTACTTACAGATAGTGATGTACTAATTTCCGAAAAGGTTTCGGGGCAACGTACTGTATTAGAAAACGATACCTTTTATATCAGTATCAAAGAACAAAACTCATCAAATGCACTTCAGGTTATTCTAAAAAAACCGCTAAAAACTGCCTCATCAATTTTGTATGGTATAACACCAAGTAATGGAGATGGTAACTATCTAGGTACATTGAGTAAGAAAGGAATATATCAGTTCGAAGTTGATAAATCAACCAAAAGCATCAGGATCTATGATGATATCAAGAAAAATAACATTATTAATATAGCACTATAATGGGAGTAAATTATCAACCAGTACTTTGGAATAGAAACAAAAAAATCTATGACAAATGGATAGGATTCAGCATGCTCATTTATCTTCTCTGTTTTATAGGAATTACCATAATCACTAACGGTGAAACAAGTCCAGAAACGTTGATCATACGTGCTTTTGGAACATTAGCTATTGCTTTATTGCATATTATTTTAGCTATTGGACCTTTAGCAAGGCTCAATACAAGATTTCTGCCCTTATTATATAATCGTCGACATCTTGGTGTGAGTATGTTTTTGGCAGCTCTGGTTCACGGTGGATTTTCTATGTTTCAATTTCATGCGCTGGGAAATACGAATCCCATCTATGCTATTTTTACTTCGAATATGGATTACGGTTCTCTAACCAATTTTCCTTTTCAGGTATTAGGTTTTTTTGCTTTAATTATTTTATTTCTGATGGCTGCTACGAGTCACGATTTCTGGTTAAAAAACCTATCTCCTAAAACATGGAAACGTCTGCATATGATGGTTTATTTTGCATATGTATTGATCATCTTACATGTATTCCTTGGAGCATTTCAACAGCAACCATCTATTGCTTCAATCCTGGTGTTAGGACTAGGATTTATAACGATCGCTTCCTTACACTTGGTTACTGGACTAAAAGAAACGAAGGCTGACAAAGCGAAAACACAACTGATTGAGGATGGTTGGGAATATGTTTGTGATATTGATGAAATTCCCGAGGATAGAGCTAAAATATTTATTGTAGACAACGAACGAATTGCTGTATTTAAATATGATAATAAATTGTCGGCAATCCATAACGTATGTAAGCATCAAGGAGGTCCTTTGGGTGAAGGAAAAGTTATAGATGGCTGCGTTACCTGTCCGTGGCACGGATATCAATACCTGCCTCATAATGGGCAGTCTCCTCCTCCATTTACCGAAAAAGTGGCTACATACCGTCTGAAAAATAATAATAACAAAATATATGTGCTACCAGAAGCTCTAGCGGAAGGAACTGAAGTAGCACCTGTCACTTATTAAATAGCAATCACTATGAATAATAATGAAGATGATTTTTTTGTTGGTTACTTAGATAACGTTTCCTCTAAAACAAAAAAGACAGTGAAAAACTTTGTGTTAATAGGGATATTAACGCTTATAACGATAGCAGCTGTTTTTGCTTTTACACAAAATACCTTTAAGAACAGTTCTTTTGAGTTAACTACGAATACAAAGATTATGGGAGTCTATCATGAGATGCCATATCCTATGTTGAAAGTTAAAACTGCTGAAAACACTTTTAAAAATATATTATTAATCGGTTTTGGAAAATATAGTGCTAATCCATTTCTAAAAAAGATACGAGAAGAAGCCTCTGAGTTATCAGGAAGTATGCTTAGTATAGAAGGTAACCTCATCTATTACAACGGAAAAACATTATTACAGATCACTAGCGATGAAAAAGTTACGCTCATCGAAAAAGCTAATACGAAACGATTACCTAAAACCAAATCATTGGTAAATGATATGGAATTAACTGGTGAAATTGTAGATCCCAAGTGTTATTTTGGGGTAATGAAACCTGGAAAAGGAAAGATTCATAGAAGTTGTGCTGTATTATGTATTTCTGGAGGAATTCCGCCTGTATTAGCAACTACCGATGAGAATAATATCTCTGAATATTATTTGATTACGGATCAGAAAGGAAATCCTATTAATAAAGAAATACTACCGTACGTTGGGAAACCTTCATTAGTAACAGGTAATGTCGTGAAAATTGAAGACTGGTATCAATTAAGAATTGATGTTAGTAGTATAAAAGAGCTGAATTTACCTTCCAGGATATATTAAATATGCGTAAAATAATAGAAATATTAGATACTTATAAATATTTAATAGCACTCATCAGTGTGTTTAATTTTCTATTAACTCCAATTCACGCTAGTATATCTGAAATGTATCCTGCTCATGCAGTAGTTCTCAATTATACATTAGTAATTCTTGCTAGTTCATTGATCGCTTCTAATACCAAAACCAGAATAAGAACGTATGTCCTAGGTATTACGGCATTAGTATTTATATGGTTAGAGTTTTCTAATCCAGATATGCATATGATCAATGTATTCCGGTTATTATCTTCATTTCTTTTGTTTTCGTACTTCTGCTTTTTATTATTACAACAGCTAAGGAAAATAGATACAATAAACCTTCAGTTTATTCTTGGTCCTATTTTGGGATTCATTTATTTAGGAATCATCGGTGGAATCCTATTTGAAACTATCCACTTTATTGATCCTGGATCATTTCATTTAAGAGGAGATTATTCAGGATATATATTTTATTACTTTAGTTTTATTAGCATCACTACAGTGGGTTATGGTGATATTACTCCTCTTACTCCACAAGCACAATCCATTACCTTAGTCATGAATATTATTGGCCAGTTTTATTTGGCCATTGTTATTGCTGTTTTTGTTGGAAAATATATTAATGTAAAATCTAAATAACTATGCTACAGTCCTTCAGTATTATTTTTTCGATTGCCGCTTTTTTTAGTTTTGTAAACTATAAGTGGCTAAAAATGCCTGCTACCATAGCACTTATGCTGATGAGCTTAGTAACGGTTGTAATCATTACTTTAAGTAAGAGTATTGCACCTGATTTCTATCAATTCTTTTGTGATATTGTTGCTAATTCTGATTTTAGAAGTTTACTATTGGATGGTATTTTAAGTTTCCTTTTGTTTGCAGGAGCACTTCATGTAAATATTGATGAGCTAGCAAAAGAGAAATGGCCTATCATCTTATTTGCCACACTAGGAGTTTTGATTTCTACATTCATTGTAGGTGGACTTACTTTTGGAGCAGCACAATTAATTGGTATTGAATTACCTTTTTTACATGCGCTTCTTTTTGGAGCATTAATATCTCCAACAGATCCGATTGCTGTTATGGCTATTCTAAAAAAAGCAAACATTGCTAAGAGTTTAGGAATTAAAATTGAAGGCGAATCTTTGTTTAATGATGGAATCGGAGTTGTTGTGTTTTCTGGAATACTAATCCTTACAGGAATGGGAGAACATCATGGAGAAGGTTCGGTTGGTTTAGAGATTGGTAAACTATTTCTGGAAGAAGCTGTTGGAGGAATCGTATATGGTATGCTATTAGGCTTTTTAGGATATCAAAGTATAAAATCTGTAAGAGAAAATCCTCAATTATCAGTCATGATCAGTCTTGCTATTGTAATGGGAGGATATGCATTTGCTTCCTTAATACACGTATCTGGACCATTAGCAATGGTAGTTGCAGGAATGATAATTGGTAATAAATTAAATGTGGCATCCAATCAAGGAGCAACAAGAAAACTGATCAATGATATCTGGGAAGTACTTGATGATGTTTTTAATGGTATTCTATTTGTATTAATTGGTTTAGCCATACATCTATTAAAATTTGATGCTAGTCATTTAACCTTAGGTATTATCGCAATCTTTATTGTGCTTTTCTCCAGATTTATTTCGGTTTTTATACCTTATTCTCTACTTAAGCATTCGGAAATGAGCCCTATAAAAACGGTAACTATATTAACTTGGGGTGGTTTACGAGGTGGTATCTCTCTAGCATTGGCACTAAGCTTAGCAGACAACCCTTCTTCTGAAGTCATATTATATATAACCTATGTAGTTGTGTTCTTTTCGATAATCGTGCAAGGACTTAGTATTGGGAAACTAGTTAAAAAACTATATTCATAATCGTATTCAATATATGGAAGATACTAATCAAGAGATAACAGATAAAAAGCAAATCAAACAATTAGAGAAGTTACAGGATAAGGATCTAATGAAGGAGTTAGAGGTGGATAAAGATGAATTGAAGGCTTTAAAGAAAAAACTTGCTAAAATAGAACCAAGACCAGAAAAAGGAGTAGAAACTTTATTTAGGCTACTTTCTAAAAATCAATATACCCTAAACTCCATGATCGACAGGAAATCTAATATTTTGATTTCCATTAATGCGTTGATACTTTCCATTGTTTTAGGAACTGTGCTGGATCAATTAGATAGAGACCCTCATCTTATTTATCCAGCTATGCTCATACTGTTTACCAATCTAGCCTCTATTACATATGCCGTAATAGCAACAAGACCAGAATTAAAACACGGCGATAGAAAATCTAACAATCTAATGTTTTATGGTAATTTTCATGAGATGGAAGAAGAAACCTATGTAAAAGAGCTGACAGACTTGATGAATCAAGGAGATGAACTATATAAAACCATCGCCAAAGACACCTTCCATCTCGGAAAAACAATGGATCGAAAGTTTAAATTACTGCGCAAATCATTTAATGTTTTCCTTATTGGTATTATACTCTCTGTAGTTGCCTTTATGCTATGTCATTTACTTTTCGGAGGATATTTTGGGTAGATTAAAAGAATATAGAATTATATAAAATTAGTGATATTAGCTAACCTTTTTATATCAATAATTTTAATGATATTTTCTTTAATTTCTATAAGTTTCTCTTCTTTAAAATCATGTAAAACTCTAACTAACGATTCTATTGATGTACCAACAATATTACTATGATCTTTTCTAGATAACCTAATATTGCCATTTTCATTAAAAAATTCTTCTAATTTAATAATAGACAAAGCCGTTCTTTCTCTAACATTATGTTGTGCCAAAATCCTAGAATTATTAGAAAAAACTCCAAATTCATGACTAATAATTTTTAAAAGACAATGAAGCATCTCTCGATTATTTTCTACAGTAGAAATAAAAACATCTTTAGGAATTAAATGAAAAACACAATCTGTTAAACAAGCTGTAGAATGAGAATATGTTTCTTCGCATAATAAATTATGATGTCCAAACAGACCATTTTCTTTAATCAAATGAAAAATATGTTCCTTGCCGTTTAGTCCGGTACAGTATTTTTTTACCTTACCTGATTTTAAAATATAAACTCCTGTCGGAATAGCGCCTTCATGAAAAAGCACCTGACCTTTTGTAAGCTTTATAACAGACTTGTTTTCATCAAATCGATTAATGATTTCCTGAGGGAAGTTTTGTAAAAAAGATTCACTGATAAATGAATATCTTTTATGAGGGAAAAGAATATTTATCATAATACAGTATGGAGTTAATTTTTCTAAATTTAAAAAAATATTTCCCCAAATAACTATTTAATTAACGATGAATATGTAAATAAATTTCATTTAATCACGTAAAAACCTGTTTTTTAACTAATACCTGACGTACTCAATTTACAAAGAAAGTACATATAAACTTTTAGAGTAAAAATCATAGGTATTTCTTTAGATCGCAATAAAATATTGGTTTTGCAAAAATCGAATATTGCAATAGAATAGTATCCTAAATGGCAAATTAATAATACAAATTTACTTATCTTTTTATTTTTTCATCTTTGCTACAATTGACATTTATCAACTAATTAATTGATAAATGTAGTGAGGACAATCAAAATAAGTACTTAGTTTTAGACAAACATTTTATCATATAATCAAATGAAATCATCGTTTAATTCACAGCAAAAATTAATCTTAATTTTAAAGACGTCTACTTTCCTGATTTTTTTAGGAAGAGCCTATCAGCATATCGTATGGGATGCACCGTATAGAGCTCTTTTGTGGGATGAAAGCATTCTAAAAGGTGTTGTCGAAAATATTTTTGGAGTTAGCTGGAATGACTATGTAACTAGTCTCTCTGCGGCCAGTTCAATTTCTTTTTCTATCAAAATAATTGGTTTGTTTTACCTTTTTTGTGCCATAGCTACCTTATTCATAAAACCTAATATGAAAAAACTTGGTAAATTGTTTTTACTAGGAGGAAGTATAGGCCTTTTTATTCTGGCACTTTTATATTGTAAAGAGAAGTTTTTTCACGTAGGCCAGTTTTTTGAATATACTATTCAATTTATCAGTCCTGTATTACTTTATATGGTTATGTTCACAGCTACTGAGTTTAAAAAGATACGATTAATTGCTCTAATTGCTATAGCACTTACCTTTAGTTGTCATGGCTTATACGCTATAGGATACTACCCTAGACCAGGGACATTTATAGATATGACATTAAATACACTACCTATTACCGAACCTAGTGCACACTTAATGCTTAAAATAGCAGGGATTCTAGATTTTGTAGTAGCTATCGCTATTTTTATTCCTAGAATATCATATGCGGCATTAATTTATGCATTTATCTGGGGAGGACTAACTGCTATAGCTCGTTTGGTAGGACATTTTCATATTGAGTTTCTAGGAAATACTTTCAGTCAATGGACCTGGGAAATGCTTATTAGACTTCCGCATGCATTAATTCCTTTATTTATAATGATTGCTGATCGACCAGAAATACGTCTATGGGAAAGACTTTCTGTTAAGAAAAAAACACAAACTATTTAATTTAAAAAATCATTATAAAACATCTCAAATTAAATCTAAAAAACTGCCTGAAATCTATTCCAGGCAGTTTAAAATAACTAAAAACTAAAGCTCTATTGCTTAATGAACTTTATACTACTTATTTTACCTTTTCTATCCTTAATACTAACAAAATAAACTCCTGCGCTTAGTTTATCTATACTATAAATTTCAGTTTTTGATCTAAGAGTAATTTGCCCCACTACGCTTCCAAACATATCTCTAATAATTGCTTTTGATTCTTGTACTTTGTCATAATTAGGATAAGTAATGTATAACAACCCTGATTTAACTGGATTAGGATGAACGCTCAAATCAAATCCTAAAGTATCATTATCATCTGTAGAAGCATCATTGCTTACATTAGAAGAAGTTAAATTGGTAGGTGTATAGTTAGCATATATAGAATAGTTAAAATCGGCTTGAGATCCGCTACCCATATTTGTAGGCATATTATTACCACTGGTAGACCAGCTCGTTCCACTAGCACTATATCTTCCATTAGTTAATCCTCCTCCAGTTACGTATGAAATACTAGTGGTATTTCCGGAAAAAATCCAAGCTAACCATATTCTCTCTCCGTTATTAACATTGATAGGGCTTTCTAAAGAAACAGTTTGCCATCCTGCAGATGAATCTGCCGTTACTTCCGAGGTCTGTCCCAATTTAGCACCTGGCTCTCCATTATTATCAGAATACACCCCTAATTGCATATCGCCACCACTAGCAGCAAGATGTATAACCATACTTTGTAACACCCCATTCTCTGGCATAATATATGGCATTGCTCTTCGATTAGTTGTGGCTATATTTCTATCTCCTATAGTTATAGTTCCCACTGTAAACAATTGGGTTGGAATAGCAGTTGTTGTTACATTTATTACAGTACTATTACCCGATACATTACCTGCTGTGTCTTTGGCTCTTACTACAAAGCTATATATTGTTTCAGCAGAAAGTCCTGTAACATTAAAGTTAGTGCTAGCAGATGTTCCTATACTAATTCCGTCCCGAAATACTTCGTATATAGTTACAGCTACATTATCTGTAGAAGCTGTCCATGATAAATTAGTACTGTTAGATGTGGTATTAGAAGCGATCAGATTTGTTGGAGCACTTGGTGCCTCATTATCTGGAACTGATGAAATGATACTAAGGTTGTCTATTGTCATATCACTTGTAAAATTATCACCTGTAGTTCCTTTTATTTGTAATTTTATCACGTTACCACTATAGGCTACTAAACTTACAGTTTGAGAATTCCAGTTATTTCCCTGATCACCTGATAGACTCCAGATGGTTCCCCAGTTAACTCCGTTATCCGTAGATATCCTTATCTCCAAAGTCCCCATCGCGGCACCAAACATATGATAATCAAAATTGAGTTCAGGGTTTGGTTGATTGGTAAGATCAATACAAGGACTTGTAAGCAATGCTATTTTGTTGGGGAATCCTGTACCATTTCCAGTGGCTTCCGTGTAGATGTAATTCGTACCGTCATTAGCGGCTGTTGGCCCTGTATTATTTGAAGGAGTTCCTCCACTATCTACAATCCAGTCAAAATCGTCGTCGGTTTCCTGTATCCAAACACCAACACCAGATTCAAAGCTTTCAGTATATGGAAAACTTGTAATTCCTGCACAAGCGGGTGGAGCTGTTGTCGTTATATTTATTGCAGTACTATCTCCAGACACATTACCAGCGGCATCCTTAGCATTCACAGTAAAACTATAAGTAGTTTCGGCAGTAAGTCCAGTGATACTAAAATTGTTAGTAGGAGATGTCCCTATACTAGTCCCATTTTGAAATATTTCATAAGCACTAACACCTATATTATCTGTAGAAGCTGTCCAAGACAAGTCTGTACTACTTGATGTTGTATTAGAAGCCGTCAAATTCGCTGGTGTACTGGGCACCTCATTATCAGGAACTACATTAGCATTCACTCCATTAGCTATCAAAGAAAAATCTTGAGAACCATTAGTTAATGATCCTTTATGAGTTACTGTTATGGTATAAGTTCCTGCGGCCAAAACAGCATCTATTTTTTCTACATTATCTCTAAAGTTATCGCCTCTTTGAGCTGGATCTGTATAATTATTGAAGTTTGCATTAGGAACCATTACCCATGGCGAATAGGTAGTACCATTTCCTGTTACTCTAACATCCAAATCATTTACCAACACAGGGGTTGATGATGATGATGATTGTACCGTACCTGCGGGATCCTGCCAAGCGATCGTTAATGCCAGAGGATTTGACCCATCCGAAGTGACTGTTTTAGTATATGTACCTCCATTATTTAAAGTTAGTTCATCCATAATAGATGAACTGCCATTATTACTAATCACTTGAGCTGCACGTTCAGCATTAACTAATCCCCAACCTGCACTAAAATCAGGACCATCATTTGCACCTACCTCATCAGCAGTATCTATTATTAAAGCTTTTGCCGTGGCCGCTCTCATATATACACCATTTAAATTTTTATAATGCTCTTGTAGTAATGCTATGGTACCTGCAGTTGCCGGTGTAGACATTGAAGTACCTGTTTTTGTACCATAATCTGTATCACTACCACTATCACAAGAATATACATTACGACCATTATTAATGATATCGGGTTTAATCCTCCAATCATTAGTAGGACCATAAGAACTACTTGTCCATACACTTACAGAAGATGGTCCAGTATAATTTGGAACATCGCTAGCATTTGCTACGGTAAAAACATTTTTTGCCAAAGTACCTGCTTTAATTATGCCATAAGTATTGCCTTGGTTTGCGGCTGCTTTACAATGTAAATAAAATGGTGCATTATAAAGCACATCATCAACATCTCTCGATATAGTGACATAAGTTCCTGATGAAGTATCCTTGTTACTATTCGAATTATTTCCTAAGATACCTCCTGCTGCTGCAAAGGATGCTACTTCCCCTATCCAACCAGAAGCTGTGTAATTTTTTACGGTTGCACCGGAAGCCATTCCTCGGGCTGAAGGATCAACACCACTAGCAATTAAAGTTCCGGCCGTATGAGCTGCATGACTTGTGTTTGATCCTCCATCACCAGCATTTGACACTCTGTTCGATCCACCCGCACCGTCGAATTCCCTATGCGTTGCTCTGGCATATCCGCTTTCCCATACACCAATTTCTATACCCGCACCGGATAAATTAAGTCCAGATAATCCACCTTGCCAGATTCGATTTGTACGACCTGAGGTTGCTGCATCAACATTACTATCAAATGAATAAACCAGGTTTCCATTCTCATCAATTCCTGTAGGAACACCTACTTGGCCTTCTTTATTTATAGCCTGTCCTTGACTGTTTATAATTAATCCTTTTGAATTAACCATTTGCCCTTTCGAATTCTTTTTATAAGAAGTTTTTAAGGACTCTACTTTAACAAGAATTTGCTTCTCTAAAATAGTAGCTTTACTTTCTATTTCTTTTAAAGCTTTTATATTAGTACGTTGTTTAATATAAGTCCTATCATTAACATCTTGAGCATAACTTTGAAATACTAGGAAACAACCTAGAACAACAAGAAACAGGCTACTTAATTTTGGCTTGTTATTATTTTTATAGTGATACATATTTTTTGGTTTTAGTAAATTGCTTTAATGCAAGTCATCAAGAGATTTAGAAGAAAAAATATTTAACTTTAGGAAAACCTTTGGGTTTTAAATTATACTCGAGATTGCTAAAGCAAAACATCGAATAATTTATTCATTAAAAAGATAATTGTTTGCTCTACATTCTCTCAATCATTACTGTTGTGTATAGTGAGAAATACAGAAAACAATAAATAAGGGTAAGAGAAATATATTTTATATGAATAAAATTAAATTCTGAGATTTTACGAAAGTTAGTATGAAAAACTGTCTGGAATAGATTCCAAGCAGTTTTAAAAATTAAAGCTCTATTTCTTAATGAACTTTATACTTATTTTACGTTTTCCTTCCTTAATGCAAACAAAATATACTCCTGTGTTTAGTTTATCTATTTTATACGTTTCGGTCTTTGATCTAAGAGTAATTTGATCCACCAATCTACCAAACATATCTCTAATGATTGCTTTTGACTCTTGCCCTGTAGTATGACTAGGATATGTAATATGTAACAGTCCTGATTTAACTGGATTAGGATGAACATTCAAATCAAATTCAGAACTTTTAATATTACTAGTAGTTACGTTACTACGCACTACCAAGCTATGAGGATTATCAATAGTAACAACACTACCTCCGGCTGGATTCCATACATCAATATTTGAAGGCAGAGAAAATAAATTGTTATCATTCACCTGACCAACACTACTTGCATTATCAACTTTGATCGTTCTCATTATGATTTGGTTTTGATCAACCCATAACCATTTAAACTGGTTAAATGATCCTGCGGCTCTAGTCCAGTTTTTTGTATCTGAAGCACCTCTTAAAGGAGCACCCCAACATCCTTCTCCAACATATACCGCTCGTTTAGGATCGTTATCAACCCTTACAAAACCTTCATCACTTCCGGTATCTGTAGAGGGTTTGATTGGCCAAGTACGTTTCACTACGTGAGAATCACTCTCCATTACCAATTGTACAGCATGTGTATAAAATGGTTTTGACCACGCCTCATATTGATCATTTTGTTCAGATTTACCTGGCTCATGTGGTCGGGTCGATCTATGGTACTGAGCAACTGCCCATGTATGACTAGCTGAATTAGCTGCCAGATCATTGGCTAACCAAGTACCTTGTGTACCAGCTGGAGTAACCTCAGTATTTAAGGTATACGTTCTCATTAGATTTCCACCAAAACTAAGGGCATAGTACTCTCCTCCTGCTCCCGTTGGGATGTCAAATAAATCTCTAATATCGTTAGAGCTCTCATGGTTTCCTCTCGCTGCAACAACAGGAATCATTCTTCCGTCAGATCCAATAGTTAACTGCCAATCATTAAACCAGTTTTGCCATTGTGAGCTATTACTAGAACTCGTCATATCTCCTCCAAACAGTACCACATGAGGTCTAATCTTAGCAACTAGTCTATTGGCATTCTGTCTTGGGGTACGATTATTTCTAGAATCTCCTCCGGCAACAATTGATAATCTCGTTGTAGGATCATTAGGTGCTGTCTTAAACCAATACCGTTCTGAAACGCCTTCACTATCTCTAATTACAAAATAGTATGCTGTATCGGGTTGAAGCCCTGTTAATCTAGCATAATTATTATTCATCCCTTTACTAGAAACTGTTCTGTCGACAGTTTTACTTAAAGGGTATGAACTTGAGCTAGACCCAAAATCAGTAGTTCCATAATGTACCACAGGGTTTGTTCCTCGTACTTGATTCCATCCTATAACCATAGTTGTAGAAGGGTCTGTTCTCCAGGTCAAACGATACTTCTCTGTAGAAGTACTAATTACAATAGCCTCTGTAAATGTTGCCGTTACAGATTTGTTAGCGTTCATAGTCACAGATGATGGGTTTACAGTTCCAGATAAGGCACCAGACCATCCTGTAAATTCCCAACCTGCAGCAGCAGTTGCTGTAACGGTAGCTGTTTCTCCATTATTGTAACTTCCGCCACCGCTTACGGTTCCCTGACCTACTGTATTGATAGTCAATGTATATTCTGCAACATTAGTAGTGGTAACATTAATTACACTACTATTGGCAGAAACATTACCAGCAGCATCTTTGGCTCTTACACTAAAACTATATCCTGTATTTGCCGTAAGACCATTCACACTATAACTAGCAGTTGTAGGTGTACCAATAATTGTATTGCCTTGATATACATCATATCCTGAAACACCAATATCATCCGTAGAAGCGTTCCAACTTAAATCTACTGAAGTGTTTCTTACATTTGAAGAAGTTAAATTGGCAGGCGCAGAAGGAGCCTGTGTATCAACAAATTGTGTATAATTGGCATATATAGAATATCTAAAATTCGCCTGACTTCCGCTTCCATAACTTGAGGGTATATTATTTCCACTTGTGGACCAAGTTGTTCCTGCAGCACTATACCTTCCAGGGCTTCCGGTAACATAAGCAACACCTGGATTGGTTGAAAGCATCCAAGCTAGCCATATAGTATCGCCGTTACTAATAGTAATAGGATTTTCTAAAGCAATAGTCTGCCAACCTGTGGTTGTGTTAACAGATGTTACAGTAGTTTGTCCTAGTTTGTTACTAGGCACTCCATTATTATCAGCATAGACGCCTAGTTGTATATCTCCAGAACCTCCTACAACATGGATAGCAATGCTTTGCAGTGTTCCATTTTCGGGCATAGTATAAGGCATTGCTCTTCGGTCAGCGTGAGTAGATGTACTGGTTCCTATGGTTGTAATTCCTACGGTAAACAATTGAGTAGGAATAGCTATTGTTGTTACATTTATTGAAGCACTATTACTAGATATATTTCCTGAAGCATCCTTAGCTCTTACTGCAAAGCTATATGTAGTTTCTGCAGAAAGTCCTGTAACATTAAAGTTAGCAGCAGTAGATGTTCCAATTACAGTTCCATTTTGGGAAATATCATATCCACTTACTCCGATATTATCGGTAGAAGCTATCCAAGATAAATTAGTACTGTTAGATGTGGTACTAGAAGCAGTAAGTCCAGAAGGAACAGATGGTGCTTCATTATCAACAATTTCGCTAAAAGTAGCTGTTACACTTTTATCTGCATTAAGAACCACTGTATCAGGATTAGTGGATCCAGAGAGTGCTCCACTCCATCCATCGAATTGCCAGCCAGAGACAGGTATCGCTGTAATGCTAACAGAACTTCCTTCATTATAGATCCCTCCACCGTTTACAGCACCTTGACCTACTGTATTGGTTGTTAGTGTAAAAGTGGTAGGGCCTTGACCTGTAGAATAGTTTGCATATATAGAATAACTCCAATCACCTTGTGATCCGTTACCTATGTTTGTAGGCATATTATCACCACCTACAGACCAGCTTGTTCCAGAAGCACTATACCTTCCATTTTCCAAGCCTCCTCCAACGATGTAAGAAATACTAGTCCCACCACCAGAAAAAATCCAAGCCAACCATATTTTTTGTCCATTATTTACGACAACTGGACTTTCTAGAGCAATGGTTTGCCATCCTGCACTGGAGTTGGCAGTTGTTTCTGCTGTTTGTCCTAATTTAGGTCCTGGTACTCCGTTATTATCAGAGTATACTCCTAGTTGCATATCACCACCACCTGCAGTAATATGTACAGCAATACTTTGCAATACTCCATTCTCTGTCATGGTATATGGCATTGCTCTTCGGTTGGTATTTGCAATAGTTCGATCTCCTACAGTTGTTATTCCTACTGTAGACAATGGAGCTGATTGCTCCAGTAATTTAACATTGGTAATAATATTAGTAGTACCAGGTGTCATTTTTAAATTCTCTCCGTCTTTATTATTTCGTGCGTTTACGAATATCGAAAACAACAAAACAGTGACTAGAAAGAATAAGTTCTTTCTTGAATTCATAAGTTGAGTTTTAAGTATTAAATTTTTGTGTTAGAAAATTGGTTTTAAGATTTTAATAAGAAAATCTTTTATGTCTGAAATGACATTGGGGTCGAGGAAATGTAATTTTGTTTTTTTTGTTTTAGGTTTTTTGAGTTTTCATATTTATAAGTTGGTTAATAATTAAAATGATATGGTACCTATTAATTAAGACGTATAAAAACTTGATTGCCCCTAGTTGATTATTACTTTTATCAGAAACTAATGTTAAGTACTCATTTTCAATAAGTTAACACTTTAAATCTTTCAAAAAAATCGATTATAAGTATCTGGATTTGATATCTATCAATATAAGTCTTGACATTTATCAATTATCGTTTTGATTTATATCAAGTTGTAGTTTTATTTATAGTATTTTCTGAATTTTTAGTAGTCTTGGGGATTAGTTATTTTTTAATTTTAAAACGTTAGAGTAATTAGTTTTTAATACACTATCGCTTACAATCTTTAGAAAATAGTTGTTCTCTTCCTAAATAAGAAAGGAAGGTTAAATCCATTTATAAATAAAAAATAAAACGTTAACCTACTTTCATTTTTAAGTATAAATGAGAACAACCTGTTTTGATTAATAGGCTTTAAAACGCAAAGTAATATTACAAATGAGGGTTACATAATTGATTTGTATCAATATGTTTAAAATCCTTTACTGATAAAAACAATAAGAAGCAAGGAGTTTTGATTTCATGAGTTTGTGATTAGTTTATATTTATTTGTGTTAGATTGTATTCCAAAAATACTCACTTGTTATGATTTAAATCCCCGTATTGATCAAGTCAAATAATGATAATAATCAACAAATTCGTTGATCATTATCATTTCTTTACAATGTAAATTTTTAATAAAGAAAGCACATAAAAAAAGCCACTTGAAATACATTTCCAAGCAGCCTAAAAATTCGAAAATTTTTCTGGGGTAATCTATCAACAAATACCTAAAAGATTATGTCTTAATAAATCTTTGAGTTACTTTACCTTTTTTAGTTTCAATATTGATAAAGTAAATACCTGATTTTAAATTATCGATATTATATGTAGTTATTTCGGGTGTAATAACTACTTCATTAATAACTTTTCCAAGTATATCTCTAATGATCACCTTTGATCCTACTACTTCTTTCGAATTAAGATTGGAAATGGTTAGTGCGCCAGATTGTATTGGATTTGGATATACTGTAAATCTAGCTGGCGCATCTACATCTGTTACACTCAAGACACCTCCGCCATGTGGATTATCTATGGTAACCACAGTTCCTCCTGATGGGTTCCATAGATCAATATTAGATGGTAATGTAAACAAGTTATTATCACTTAGTTGACCGACACTACTGGCATTATCCACTTTAACAGTTCTAAGTTCTATTTTACTCTGATCTATCCATAACCATTTAAACTGGTTGAATGACCCGGCCGCTCTTGTCCAGCTTTTAGAATCATTTGCACTTCTTATAGGAGCGCCCCAACATCCTTCTCCGACATATATTGCTCTATTAGGATCAGTATCTACTCTTATAAAACCTTCATCGTTTCCAGAATCAGTAGATGGCTTGATTGGCCAGGTACGTTTCACTACATGAGAGTCGCTTTCCATTACTAACTGTACAGCATGAGTATAGAATGGTTTTGACCAAGCTTCGTACTGGTCGTTCTGTTCTGATTTACCTGATTGATGAGGCCTGGTTGCTCTGTGATATTGTGCCACTGCCCAAATATGATTTTCTGAATTCGCAGCCAGATCATTTGCTAGCCACGTTCCCTGCGTACCTCCAGGAGTAACCTCAGTATTTAAAGTATAAGTTCTTATTAGATTTCCTCCAAAACTTAAGGCATAAAATTCTCCTCCAGCTGCTGTTGGGATATCAAATAAATCTCTAATATCGTTAGAGCTTTCATGGTTCCCTCTTGCGGCTACAACAGGAATCATTCTCCCATCAGAACCAATAGTTAATTGCCAGTCATTAAACCAATTTTGCCATTGAGAACTTGTAGAATCATCTGTCATATCTCCACCAAATAACACTGCGTGTGGTCTTAATTTAGCCACCAATCTATTTGCATTTTGCCTGGGCGTACGATTATTTCTGGAATCTCCGCCTGCAACAATTGATAATCTTGTAGTGGGATCATTGGGTGCAGTCATAAACCAAAATCTTTCAGAAACACCTTCGCTATCTCTGATTACAAAATAATATGCGGTATCAGGCTGTAAACCGGTTAATCTGGCGTAATTATTATTCATCCCTTTACGGCTAACAGTCCTATCCACAGTTTTACTGGATGGATATAAGTTATAATCAGTCCCAAAGTCTTGCGCACCAAAATGAACTACAGCATTACTACCACTTATCTGATTCCATCCTATCACCATAGTAGTTGATGGATCTTCTCTCCAGGTAAGACGGTATTTGTCGGTATTACTCCATGCTATCGTTATAAAAAGCAACGTAAAGAAAAGCAATAGGTTCTTCCTTAATTCCATAATTATGTAGATTTGTGTTAAGCACTTCAAAAATAATTAAATTTGAAGTATCTAGATTTGGGTATTTGTCAAACCAATGATTGATATATATCAACTATTATATTGATATTTAGCAAGTAAACACTACTCATATAATAAAATATTGAGTAAAACGGGCTCTTTCAAAAGTTTTTTTATCAACTATTAAACCAATTAAAAACAAGACTATTTCATCACTTTTGTATAATTGTGTTATGTTTTCTAATTACTGAGAGTTATGAAAAATTAGTAGCTTTTATTAGTTTATCCATGTTTATGATAGAAATGATATTCTTATTAATTTCTATAATTGCTTCTTCTTTAAAATCATGTAACACTCTGATTAAAGATTCCACAGATGTGCCTACTATATTGCTATGATCTTTTCTTGATAATTGAATATTAGTATCAAAAAACTCGTGCAATTTTATAATAGACAATGCTGTTCTTTCTCTCACATTATATTGCGCTAAAATTTTAGAATTATTAATAAATACGCCAAATTCATGACTTATGTTCTTTAGGAAACAATATGCTATTGCATTATTATTTTTAATAATGGAAAGAAAAAAATCTTTGGGAAGCAAATACAATAGACAGTCCGTTAAACATGCTGCAGAATGAGAATATTTTTCATCACATAATATGGTATGATGACCCAAAATTTCATTTTCTTTCATCAGATAAAAGATATGTTCTTTACCATTTAACCCTTTCGTATATTTTTTTAGTTTCCCAATTTTTAATATGTATACTCCATTTGGAATAGTGTCTTCGTGAAATAATATCTGGCCTTTTTTTAATCTCAACTGAATTTTATTTTCTTCTATCAAAGATGAAATATCACTTGGGAATTCTTTAAAAATATCAATATTAAAAAAAGAGTATCGGTTTTGAGAAAAAAGTGTATTAATCATAATAAGATGAGTATAGGTTTGTGTTTCAAAGCATATAACCGCTATGCTCCAAAACTCCCTACCCTCTAGTCTTAAATTATTTTCAAAAAAAAGGAGCTGTCAAACGACAACTCCTATCTTTTGGGGCATTCATGGTCTAAAAAATTAAATTAAGAAATTCTTAATTAATCATCAGCCTTACTTACAATTCTCCCGTTTAGTGGCTGAGTAGGTCTATAATTTTCATGCATGATCTCTTTAAACCTTTTTAGCTGATTATGAGACGCCTGAACAGGTTTCTTCAATACATACCAAGTTACAATTTCTGAACAAGCAGGAGTTGTCAATGATCCATTGTAGGTATAGAACTCCATTTCATTTGGTAATATATCTACAATATGGTATTCTTCAGTATTCTTATAATAATCCCCTTTTTGTTGAGGAAGATTATTCATAAATTGAGCTAGCACTTCATTTTCTTTTCCTTCTTTAAAGAAAACTCCGATCACCGCTAGCAATTTTGTAACAGGATCCTGATGTACTAAATGCATCTCCATAGGATATCTTTTACCATCTATGGTATGCTCACTACCTGTATGAAAATGAAATTGTAATAGATTATAATCAATATTGTTTAACGAAGCAGAACTTCCGGCCTCATAATCAAACTGAATCGTATGCCCGTTATTAAAAATTTCAGTAGCACTAGTTGTATAATTCATATTGATATTATTAAGATTGTCGTTTTCATGAACAACGCCTGTTACAATATCAATTGGAGATTGTGAATTCCCATTACAGTCTACCCAATCGCCATTACAAAGGTCTCCCCAGAACTCAGGACCTTGGAAGCCTTCATATTCAAAATTACAATCAGATGAAGGAGAACGATTTTTAAATTTATATCCTAGTGTCATTTCGTCATTTTCAGAAACTCTTTTTATATCCTGATCTCCTATCTGTTCGTTTTGATCAATATTACAGGAGGTTACTGCAATACTTAGCGTTAAAATTGTTAGGGTTTTAAAAGTTTTAAGTTTCATTTTTATATGAATTTATATGTTAGAATGGGTCAAAATTATTCATTAACAATGACACCAACCTATATATAAATCAACTCCAATTATGATTTTAATCAGATTATAAATTGATCAATCTTTATGCTACTTTTCATTTTATAGTACTTTTTTATCAGGAAATCTAAACCAGAATAGAACTAAGAAAATTCATAGTAGTCATACTGATTTATTTACTATGAACTCAGATTCTTACCTTTATTTAAACCACTTCTAACTATTCATACTTTCCTAAAGCTCTTTTTAATTTTCTATGGATTCTGGAGCGTAAACGTTCTGGTTGTAACACTTCTATACTATCTCCAAAACCAAGAATCAATCGTTCTAACTCAAAATTCATTTGAACCCTAATACTAAACGTAGCACTTCTTTCATCCTGTGATACAACCTCTTGTGAAGTATGAAATGGTTTTGTGGTTACATAAGGTGCATTCTGACTATCAACTCTAAATAATATCAACTCAGGTGTTACATTTTCTGAAACGGTAACTCCTACTACATCTTTATAATACACATCTCCATCAATATGCTGATCTATATATGAAATACTTTCATCAGAATTGTGGATACTAACGATTCTATCCAATGCAAAAGTGGTCAGCAACTTCCGTTTATGTCCTATAGCCAATAAAAACCATCGGTTATTAAATTCTTTCAATAACTGAGGATGAATAGTAATTTCTGTTTCATCTCTTGCCTTAAAAGATTTATACGTAATCTTCAATACCTGTTTGTTTTGTATGGCATGATATAAGGTATCAATATGCTCTAAACCCTTTAGTTGTTCATTTTTTTCAAGATGAATAATCGGGATATTATCTTTCTGAGTTGCATATACAGAATCTTCTAACCGCTCTAATACACCATTCATCTCCTTAAAAAGAGAAAAATCCTTAAACTGTCTCAATATCTGTATGGATTCATTCATGATTTTAATATCATGATCCGTCACCGGAATATTCATAATACTGTAATCCTCTTCTGCATATCGATAATATTTACGCTGATACACTTCTATCGGCGCATTATAGCCCAATTTATCACTACGCATCATCTGGATATCCAACTGCACGGTTCTTTTACTTACATATACATCTTTTCCTTCATATTCATATAAAGCATCAGAACAAGCTTCAATAAGATCATCTAAAACCCACTGTTTAAACTTATTACGAAGACATTGATCAATCGTTTTATACCGGATTAATGCATTTTTATTAGAAGCCATTTTAAAAATTTTGGAAAAAATAATAAATAATTTCAACTACGCAAAAAGAATGCGTACTGATCCCAGACATTTGTACTATAAATAATAAACAAATAAAGATTTCGAATACGCATAGCAAGGTTTTTGTATAGCGTATCATTCAATTAACAATTAAAAAAATACAACAATGAAGTTTAATCAATTTTCTAAAAAGGAGCAGGAGACCAGAAATTATCTGTTAGCCGATGCATTTGCAGGCTTCTACGGATTAGGGTTACACACTTCGGTTGTTAATTCTACTCCAGGAAAAATGCCAACTGTAAACGGTAACATAGCACTGGAAAAAGCGCTGAAATTAATTAGCATGAACATTTGTGAAGTGCTAGTAACAGACAGCTATACTTCTCATATAGTTTAGATTTTGTAAGCTGTAAAGAGTGATGGTGAAAGCCAAAAATTAGTTACAATTTTATCAAAGTAATAGTTTCCTCTCCTTTGGGAGAGGATTAAGGTGAGGGCTTTAATGCCTTCATCCTAACTCCTAAGCGTCATCTCGCCCATCGCAGTGGCGTTGTCGTCCAAGGAGAAGGAACTCTAAAAACTTTTTAAAACAACTAGCTACTTAATCAATCACTTATTGTCAGAGTACAATAACTACTTATCGAGTATTACCAGTCATTATTTTCTATGATGCTTATTGAAAAACAGCTACAAAACATGTTTTGTACGTCTGCTTATATCGAGCAGATCTAAACTGTTAGTCTGAGATGTCACACTGAGATGTCACACTGAGCTTGTCGAAGTGTTGTCGAAGTGGCGTCTGAGCATAGTCGAAGTGGCGTCTGAGCGTAGTCGAAGACAAACTGATCTGCATACAATCCAAACCACAGCTCGCTGCTACCCAAAAAAGGGAAAGTAGGGTATCACGACTGTACGAGGATCACTTTCCCGAACTAACCGATCATTTCCCATAGGTACTAGGTATGTGGGCACATACCAGCTGGGGTTGCAACCTATGGGCGTACCCCAACAATTGGAATATCAAACAACTAACGACATGAAAACTTTAAAATTTTTACTATTAACCGTCTTATTAAGTCTAAACTTCGTTTCTTGCGACCCACCTTCTGTCAATGAAGAGCTTGGAGTCGAAGAAGTTGAAACTTTAGGTTTTACTGAAGATGATGATGAGGAAGTAGGTGCTTAACGATTTGGATTTGATAATAATTAAATCAATCACTAATACTATCTAAATATCATTATAATAATTTGAGGAGGGAATTTTATAAAATAAGTCCCTCCTTTTTTATACTTATCCTAGATAATCTTTAATTTAGATACTTAAATAATTCCTATATGAGGCTTTTAAAGTGGAAGACTTTATTTATATGTGTTTTTGGTATTTTTATCAATTGTAATGAAGATAAAAAAATCATAAAAAATAAAACCTCAACACCTAATATAGTTGATAGTCTAATAACTAAAGCTGGAATTAAAACATTAACTAATCAAGAACGTGAACTAGACCTGACAAAAGCCTTAGAGCTTGTTAACACATTTGATGATTCCTTAATTAAAGTTGATAAGTTGCTGGAAATAGCAAAAGCATATTATTATTTAAACAATTATGAACAATTAAAAAATGTAAATAAAAAAGCTTTAAAGTTATCAGAATCTTTATTTGATTCGGTTGGAATGGCAAGATCCTATGGTTATAAAGCTATACCATATAGAAATAAAAAGCTGGATAGTACGTATAAATATTTTTATAAAGCTGCTAAAATATATAAAAGCTTAGACAAAAATAAAAGTGTTGATCCACTTGAATACGCATTTGACCATGGTAGAACATTATTAGATTTAGCAAAATTATCCAGAAAAGTAAAAGATTATAGCAATAGTGAAGACCTAACAATACAAGCTATTCAGCAATTCAAAGTAGCAGGCAATACAACCTATATACCTTTATCTTATAGCAATTTAGGAATGATAGCCAAACAGTTAGAGCTACTGGACGATGCAATAAAGTATCACTTTAAAGCTATGGAATATGCCGAAAACACTGATAGAGACACACTTTACAAAGTCATTTCCTATAATAATATAGGTACAGCTTATAAATCTCAAAAAGAATATATTAAAGCTAAAGAATACTACAATAAAGCCTTATCATACAAAGATTTTTTACGAGACAAACCTAAGAGATACGCTCGCTATATTGATAATTTAGGCTACGTGAAGTTTCTTTCAGAAAAAAATAATGATAGTGCTTTACATCTATTTAATAAAGCATACAAAATACGGGATAGTATAAACGATGTCGTCGGTCTTTCCACAAATTCTCTTCATCTAGCAGAATACTACCTATCTAAAGGAAACGATAGTTTATCTAGAGTTTTTGCTGAAAAAGCAAGATTAGCCGCTAGGGCAACCTATGAAAATATAGAATTACTCAGATCCTATCAATTGCTCACACAAGTTTCTCCACCCGAGGAAGGTAGGGAATATGCCATGAAATATATTAAGTTAAGCGATAGCCTTACTAAAAGAGACAATCTTTTTAGAGATAAATTTGCCAGAATACGTTTCGAAAGTGACAACTTACAAAAAGAAAATGAACAGAAAAATAAAGAAATCGTCGAGGTCCAAAACCAAAACACTATCTACCTTCTTGGACTATTATTACTAGTTACATTTATTGGGTTTCTGATTTACTTTTCTAGGCAACGTAATCGATATCTGGCGCAGCAAAACAAAATTGTAGAATTCCAAGCGGCTTATGAAACAGAAACTCGGATTTCTAAACGATTACACGATGAGTTAGGAAATGATATTTTTCAGGTGATGATGCAGTATCAGCATGATCCACACGATCCACAAATCACCAAGAAACTTAATATCGCCTATACCAAAGCTAGAGACATCTCTAGAGAAAATAGTGAATTCGAGGTAGATGAAACCTATCTAGAAGAATTGACGGATATGTTAACCAATTACACCAAAAACAATATCAAACTCATTCTTAGAGGTCTAGAAAAAATTAGCTGGGATACCGTAGACAAAAATCTAAAAATCACCATCTACAGAGTGTTACAAGAACTCATGACCAATATGCAGAAACATAGTCAAGCAGATCTGGTAGCGGTTGTGTTCAAAAATGAAAAGAACAAAATGATCATAAAGTACTCCGACAATGGTGTGGGTATCCAAAAAGATGATATAAAATCAAAAAATGGACTCCGCAATACGGAAAAGCGTATTCAAGCTATTAACGGAACCATTATCTTTGACTCAGAAATAGACAAAGGCTTTAAAGCTGAGATTAAAATCCCGTGTTAAAAAGGATCAAATATGTTTACAAAAGTATTGGTAGCAGAGGATTATGAAATCGCCAATCAAGGTATTGTAAAAGTACTGAACGATGAAGTTGGAATTTACAACATTCACGAAGCTCAGTATTGTGATGATGCGTATTTAAAATTTAGAAAAGCACATCAGGATGAAGAACCGTTTGAGTTGCTAATCACAGATCTTTCTTTTAAAGAAAATCATAAAGTACAAACCAGAACTTCTGGTATTGAACTCATTCAGGATATTCGAAACATACAACCCGATATCAACGTGATCGTATACTCTCAAGAAAGCCGACCTGATAAAATAAATATGTTATTCCAAAAACTCAATATAAATGGCTATGTATGTAAAGGTCAACATGCCATAAAAGAATTAGTAGACTGCATACAAGGAGTATACAAAGGAAATACCGTACTTCCTCCAGAAGTAAAAGATGCTAATCAAGATAACATCATCAATCTCGATGATTTTGATATCATGCTTTTAGAAGAGCTGGCTCTTGGGTTTACCAAAAAAGAGATCGTACAGAAATTAAAAAAACAAAAAATCTCTCCTAATAGCGAAAGCACCATTGACAAAAGAGTCAGTAAACTTTTTGATGATTTCAAAGCTAAAAACACTACCCATTTAGTAGCAATCGTAAAGGATTTAGGATTGTTGTAAAATATACTTTTAATTAATCAAGTGAATAGTATCGTTTCCTCTCCCTCTGGGAGAGGACTAAGGTGAGGGCTTTTAATTTTTTCCTGTTACCTCGAGCGGAGTCGAGAGGTTGCTTACTAGTTAGCTCGATAGGTCTCGACTCCGCTCCTTTAGATTAGCAAATAAATAAAAAGGATTAATTTTAGAAAGAGAAAAGGAAGAAAAGTAAAC
>NZ_CANMQT010000018.1 GCF_947500065.1 uncultured Aquimarina sp. | reverse complement strand
GCGATAGATACCTTTATGCTTAAGTTTATACTTTTCTTGTATAGGTGGAAATAACACAGTATCAAATATATCTCCAATCTGTAGATGGTATAACGAAGTGTATAGAGTTTTTTACGCGTTAAGAGCCATAGTTCTATAATAACTAAGCTTTTATCTATTTAAGAATATTAATACGGGGTTTATGAAGCTTTTGAAATTGCACCGTTAATGGTTGTTTCAATCTTTCTAAAGAACTCTTCATTTTTGTATGGTTTTCTTAAGAAATCATTGAAACCAGAGTCTGGATTAAGGATTGCTTGTACCGTATCTTGTGTATCAGAGGCAGTAAGTGCTACAATTGGTACTTCCGAATTGAACCCTCTAATTATTTTAGTAGATTCCATTCCACCCATATTTGGCATGTTTAAATCCATTAATATGAGATCATATGTGTTTTCTTTTACCATTTTAATAGCTATAAGTCCATCATCGGCAATTTCAGAATTATACCCTTTGGTTTTAAGAACGTTTTGAGTAACTATTTGATTTATTTTATTGTCTTCGACAATTAGAATATTATAATTTTCAGTATTTTTTAGTGTGATATATTTTTTTGAACTATTTGTCTTCTTGTTTTCTTTAATATTTGAATCAATTTCAAAAGAAATTGTAAAATAAAATGTAGATCCCTTCCCTGGAGAACTTTTTATTTTGATATCTCCACCATGTAACTTAACTAAATTTTGGACAATGTGTAAACCGAGACCAGTTCCTGTAGTATGATCTTTAGAACTAGCCTGAGAAAATTTATCAAATATTAGTTCTTGTTTGTCTAAAGGGATTCCTCTTCCATCATCTTTAATTTCAAAAGTGATTTCAACTTGGTTATCGGTTATTACAGGCTTTATAAAATTTAACCAAATGTTTCCGTTTTTAGTGAATTTATTAGCATTACTAATTAAATTGATAAAAACTTGTGATAATCTCACAGAATCTCCAATAAGAGAGTTAGGTATGTTCGGATCAAAGTTAAGGTGTAATGTATTGCCATTTTTATCAGCCTGGTATTCAAATGAGTTTTTGATGTCATCCGCTAAGCTTTTTATATTGTATACAGACTTATCTAGGCTTATTTCATATGACTCCATTTTGGTGACTTGGAGTACATCATTAATAAGGTTAAGCAAGTGATCCGCGGAGAATTTCATTAATTTTATAAACTTATGATTTTCTTTATCCTTGATTCGTTCCATAAGAATAGAAGATAAACCAACTACTCCATAAAGAGGAGTTCTAAGTTCATGACTAACCGTTGATATGAACTTAGTCTTTACTGCTGCTAAATGATCTGATTTTTCTTTTGAAATTTGAAGCTCTTTATTTCGTATTTCAAGAGATTTACTAAGAACTTTAATTTTTTTGTGATTATAGATAAAAAAACAGAAAAGTATTAAGCATAGTAAAAGAAGTGATAAGGTAAAAATAGATATTGTTTTAGATTGCTCCGCTTTTTGAGTTTGTATTGTATTGTTTTTTTCACTAACGATTAATTTCTCCTTAAACTGATCAGTCTCTAATTTTTCTGTTTCAAGTGCTGTTTGATGATGTTTTGTGTATTTTTTGAGAACAGCATATGCCATGTCTTGCCTTCCAGTTTCGACTAATAAATTTTCATACTTTTTATAGATATTCATAGCTTGTCTAAACAACTGATTTTTTTCGGCTAGAGAAGCAGCAAGTTCATAATATTTTATAGCGTTAGTGTAATTTTTATGGTAATTATAATATTCGCCAAAACTGGAGTATGTGATTATTAATTTTGAGGAATGTTGTTCATTACTACTAAAGTATTTTTGACATTTTTTTAATAGTTGATAGGCTTTTCTATGGTTTTTAGTTTTTAAGTAAATATTTGCAAGATTTAATTCTAGTATACGTTTATAATATATATTTAAATCTTCAGAGTTTTCATAAATATGTTTTATTCTCTTAAGTGCTCTTGCAGGTTTATTAAATCCTTCTAAATATACTAGGGCAATATTGTTATTTACATCTATAGCTAATTCTGGATACCCTTGTAATTCTTTAATAAATAAGTCAGCAATTTTGTAATTTTTAAGAGCTTCTTTGTAATCTTTAGTAGAAAAATAAATTTTCCCCAGAAGATTATAGGATACCCCTTTTAAATAGTACTCTTGCTGTTGAGAACTAAATTTTTCGGAAACATCAATGATGGTTTCAAGTATCATAACACCATTTGCTCTTCCTATAGAGTTTAAATGGTTTTCAGTATGATTAATTGCGCTCTCCAATTCTGAAAATGACATTTCTTCATATTGATTAGCGTAGAGGGAAGAATAGAATAAGTTAAGGCATAGGAAACATATAAAATACTTCGTGATTTTAGTACTTTTCATTATTCAATACAGATTTGGGGTAATCAAATATAATAAAAAAAAAGCAATTAATGGTTTAAATGTATTTGATATACGGTTAAAGTGTATTTTTTGTTATTTTTAATATTTAATAAGTAGTATTAATCTTACTTTTTGTTGTTTGATATGTTACTTTAGTAATGTAATTGATGATGCTCTGTATTTATTAATTTCGAATTGCTAACAATAGTTTTTCGAAGTATAGGTACTTTTGTTAATTATGAAAATACAAACACCGATTGAAGAAAGATGGAATTGGTTAACTCATGGATTTGGTTTCTTACTTTCCGTTTCTGGCTTGTTTTTTTTGTTATTTAATGACACACATAAAACTTCTTACAGCACTTTTTCAATAATAGTGTATGCTGCTTCATTAATAGTACTGTATTTTGCTTCTTCAGCGTACCATTATACAAATAATAGCACTCTTAAGAAACGATATAGGGTTATGGATCATATTAGTATTTATATACTAATAGCTGGAACATATACGCCAGTTACTTTAATTTGTTTGTTGGATAGTAAAGGATGGCTTCTTTTTATTCTGGTTTGGTCTTTTGCAGCCTTTGGATTCATCCTCAAATTGTTTTTTACAGGAAGATTCGAAATTCTTTCAGTGATTTTATACTTAGTAATGGGATGGTTAATTATGTTAGATATTACTGCATTAACTGATGCAGTAGGTTCTGGTGGAATAATGTATCTTATGTTAGGCGGATTGGCCTATACTTTTGGAATAATATTCTATGCTTTTAATAAGTTGAATTTTAATCATGTAATCTGGCATCTATTTGTGTTAGCAGGTAGTGTGTTTCATTTTATTTTTGTGCTAAAGTATATTGTATGACCTAAAGTATTACCCCAATTTTAACTATCAATAAAATCTTTGTATTCTAAAAAGAATTCCTCGAGTTTAGACATCTTCTCTTGTAAGAATTGCATAGTGTCTTCCCAGGTGTTATTATTATGTACGCTTACATTTGGAAGTTCTACATAAAGACGAGAAATAACTTTGCCGTTTTCTAATTCATAAAATTCATTAAAAATAATGTCATTTAAGTATTCCGTACTAATTATATTTTTTAAGCTTAAGAACTTATCGTAGTAATAGGCTCGTATTATTTCGTCAGAAGGTTCTATATCGATAGATACCTGTGCAAGTTTTGTAGTAAAAGTAAACTTTAATGTTACGTCTTTGATTTTTGTATTATATAAAAGCCATTTACGAGGGTAAACCGAACCAAATGTTGTCCAGAATTCTTGTCTTATTTTTTTTGACTCTTCTTTACTAAACATATCATATAAAATATGCACTAGCTGTTGCAGCTAGAATAACCATTAATTTGGTGATATTAAATTTATGACCTTCATTACTTTCAAATAGGATAGTGGTAGAAACATGAAGAAATATACCAATAACAAGTGCTGTGATTTCTTTGTGATATTCTTGGACAGCTTCAAAATGTTCAGAGATAAATGTTCCCAAAGGAGTCATTAAAGCAAAAAGAATAAGAAATAATATGATGATGGGCTTTTTTATTTCTGTTTTAAATAAAAAGGTAGTTAATATCATTGCTACCGGAATTTTATGAATAATGATCCCACTAAGAATACCTTCTGTATTATGAATAGGAAAACCTTCCAAGATAGCATGAATTCCTAAGCTTATGAAAAGTAATTTTGGAACCTGGGTGGTTTCTTTATGAATGTGTATATGACCATGTTCTGCTCCTTTCGAAAAATATTCTAATACTTTTTGGAGTAAAATTCCAATCATAATCCAAACACCTGTTTGCTTAGCATATTGATGATCTTCAAACACTTCTGGTAACAGATTAAAAATAGTAATAGCTAATAGAAAAGCACCACTAAAAGCCAAAAGTAGTTTTAAGTTTTTTTGATTATTAGGTTTGAATATATATACTATTAACGAACCTATAAAAACGGCGGATATGGATAAGATATAGTTATACACTATTTAAAAATAAGAATAAGTCTTGGAGAAACTGTTTTATGGAATTTTTTAAGTTGGTAGTCACCAAAGATATCTAGTAAATCGACTTCGGCTTCTTCAAAATAATTTTGAAAATCTTTTAATGTTAAAGCTTTTACCCTTTCTGTAAACAAAAAGTCTTCATTATTATCTTTGAATTTTATTTCTTTATAGATATAACCTTTTTCAACGTATCTCTTTATATGAAAAGTGATTCCTGAAACTTCTTTTATTTCTTCAGGAACTAGATTATCTATAACATAATCTACATTCATAAAGTCAATAACACCGAAACCTTTTTCGTTCAAATCAGATTTTATGGCTTTTATTGTGCTTAAGTTGCATTCTTCTTTTTCGAAATAACCAAAGCTCGTAAAAAGATTAAAAACAGCAGAGAATTTCTCCATATATGGTTTAGACATATCATGTACTCGAAATCTCAACGTTTCATTCTCGAATTGCGAAGCATGTTCAATACTGTTTTTGGAAAGATCAACTCCCGTAACATCAAAACCTAATTGATTTAGATAAACGCTGTGTCTTCCTTTTCCGCAAGCAAGGTCTAGTATTTTTTCTTTTGGTTCTAAACTTAAATAATTACTTAAGTTGTCCATGAACTGTTGTGCCTCTTCGTGACCTCTATCTTTATATAATATATGATAATATGGTGTATCAAACCATGATGCATACCACATTGTAGAATCTTTTAGCATAGGGCGCAAAATTAATGTATTTTTGCGGTTTAATAATAGCGAATAAGAAGATAGTGAGTAATTCATTTAAAATGGTGGCCAAAACCTTTTTTGGTTTTGAAGAAATATTAGCAAAAGAACTTAGAAACCTAGGGGCTCAAAAGGTTCAGATAGGTAATCGAATGGTTAGTTTTTATGGTGATATAGGTTTTATGTATAAAGCAAACCTTTGCTTAAGAACAGCTTTAAAAATATTGAAGCCTATTTCTTCTAAAAAAATACGTAATGAAAAGGATTTATATGGTTTTATTCAATCTATTCGTTGGGATGAATATCTAAATACTGAGGATACTTTTGCGATATACGCAACAGTAAATTCTACGATATTCACACACTCTCAATTTATTTCTTTAAAATCTAAAGATGCTATTGTAGATAAGTTCAGAAATGAAACAGGAAAAAGACCTAATGTTGATACGGATTATCCGGATTTGACTATTAATATTCATATCCAAGAAGATCTTTGTACAGTATCTTTGGATAGTTCAGGAGGATCATTACATCATAGAGGATATCGTAGCGCAACAAATATTGCTCCAATAAATGAAGTCTTAGCTGCTGGTCTATTATTATTATCTGGATGGGATGGACAATGTGATTTTCTGGATCCGATGTGTGGTAGTGGAACTTTTGCTATCGAAGCGGCCATGATTGCATGTAATATTCCGGCTAATCTAAACCGAAAAGAATTTGCTTTTGAAAAGTGGTTGGATTGGGATATGGATTTATTTGAAAAAATTGAAGAAGCTAGTTTGAAGAAAACGCGTGATTTTCATCTTTCAATTATTGGTTTTGATAAGGCTCCATCTGCAGTTAGAAAGGCAAAACAAAATGTAGAAAATGCAAATCTCACAGATTTTGTTACAATCAAAGATGATAATTTCTTTGAAAGCGTTAAAGACGATGATAAAAAACTTCATATGGTTTTTAATCCTCCATATGGAGAACGTTTAGAGTTAGATGAAGAAAAGTTTTATGCGCAAATTGGAGATACGCTTAAACAGAGTTATCCAAATACAAATGCTTGGTTTATCACTTCTAATCTCGAAGCTTTAAAATTTGTTGGCTTAAGACCCTCTCGTAAAATAAAAGTTTTTAACGGGAAACTAGAATGTCGTTTAGCTAAATACGAAATGTATGCTGGTAGTAAAAAGGCTAAGTTTCAGGATAAATCTTAATATAAAATATTTAAAACAACGGATTACCTCTTCCTTTTTATAAAAGGAATCAGATAACTGATCGTATAGGTGTATCCAACACCAAACTGGCTAAAATCGTTTGTTCTTCCGTATCCTGGAATAAATAAGTTTTCAAATCCGTCAAATCCGTCGTCAAATCCTCCAGGGTCTTTTTCATTAACAATCCCTCTTAAAGATACACTGGCTCCCAAATAAAGATTGTTTAGTATTTCTACTTTGATTCCTAGAGTAAACTCTACCCAACCGGCAGTTAAATCTTTAGCCTCTCTTTTTTCAGTAATGGGTTCATTAGGAAAAAAATCTGTACCTGTAAAGATTCTATAGCTATTTAATGTTTGGTCAAAAGTAGAGAAACCATATCTAAGACCAGCATAGATGTTGTTTTGCATTCCATACCAGTTTTTATAAGTGTTGTAATCAAAACCAATTCGAATATAGCTTCCAGATCCTTCGACTTCAATATTTTCTTCATCTCGTAAGAGAGATTCATTCCCTATTTCTGCGGCTAGATAGTAGTTTTTGTAAACTCTATAGTCTCCATTAATCTCAAAACCAGAATAGTCGTCATTTACGGCAGTTCTAACTAATCGAGCAATATCTAGACCAACCCTTAATCCATATTTTTCGGCTGGAGGTAAAGTGTCTCTGGCTGAAATATTGGTTTCTTGCCCTAAAATAGTACCTGAAATCAGGAGGCTAATGAAAAATAAGTACGTGTGCAGCTGTTTCATCGGTTACGTTATCTTCTTCTATAGTTATTCTTTTAATCCAATTCCCATCATCTTCTTCTTGAGTAAGTGTGCTAGTCAATCCATTGTAAATAACTTTGAAACCACATGCGCTACTTACGTATTCTTCAACAGGAGTGTACTGAAAACTTACTGTATCTCTATTTACTACACTAGGATCTTCATTTGTTGCATTAATAATGAATTCAAAATCTGTAATCTGAGAACCTGTCCTTAAAGGAATCATTATCGAATCTTTTGAAACAACATCAGGTACAAAATCGGTTATTAATGGATCTGTAGATCGCACTTCGAGATCTACAGGTTGTTTAATGTCAGATACGGTAACATCGTCAATAAATTTAATAATCAAGAATGGTGTTGTTGGAGTATCTTCTGCACAGATATCATCTCGTTCACAACTGGAACCTAGATATACCGCTATGGAGCAACAAAACAGAAGAGTTAAAGCTTTAAATAACTTCATGTATTATCTTTTTTCTAATAAAACCACGTTTTCTACGTGATGTGTTTGTGGGAACATATCTACGGGTTGTACTTTGGTAACCTTATATATACTATCTAATAACGACAAATCCCTAGCTTGTGTTGCACTATTGCAACTTACATATACAATCTTGTCTGGAGAGATATTTAATAATTGGCCTACAACATCTTTATGCATTCCGTCTCTAGGAGGATCGGTAATCACAACTTCTGGCTGTCCATGTTTAGTGATAAAATCCGTTGTAAATACTTTTTTCATATCACCAACATAGAATTCTACATTATCAATGTTGTTGTGTTTCGCATTTGCTTTGGCATCTTCTATGGCTTCAGGCACAGCTTCTACACCGATTACTTTTTTAGCTTTCTTTGCAACGAATTGAGCTATTGTTCCCGTACCTGTATATAAATCATATACAAGTTCATTGCCAGTAAGTCCAGCAAAGTCTCTGGTTATCTTATATAGTTCATAGGCTTGCTTAGAATTAGTTTGGTAAAAAGATTTTGCGTTAATCTTAAAACGCAATCCTTCCATTTCTTCTTCTATATGATCTTTTCCGTGATAACATACTACTTCTTGGTCATAAATAGTATCGTTTCCTTTAGTGTTTATTACATATTGTAATGAAGTGATTTCAGGAAATTCTGATGCTATATAATCCAACAATAAAGTTCTTTTTTCTACATCTTCATGAAAAAACTGAACCAGTACCATAATTTCGCCCGTAGAGACTATTCTTAACATTAAAGTTCGGAGAAAACCATTTTGATTTCTGGCATTATAGAAGGATAAGTTGTTTTCTGTAGCGAATGTTTTTACTTTATTTCTAATAGCATTACTAGGATCTTCCTGTAAATGGCACTTGTCAATATCTAATATTTTATCCCACATACCAGGAATATGAAATCCTAATGCATTACGGTTTTCAATCTGAGTATCACTCTGAATCTCTTGTAATGTAAGCCATCTACTATCGCTAAAGGAAAACTCCATCTTGTTTCTGTAGAAAAATTGATCTTCAGAACCCAGAATTGGAGTAACCGTTGGTAATTCAATTTTACCTAAACGTGTTAAGTTATTTACTATTTCTTGTTCTTTATATCCTAGTTGATGCTCATACCCCATAAATTGCCACTTACATCCACCGCAAGTGCCAAAATGTTTACAAGCTGGATCTACTCGTTTGTCTGATTTTTTATGAAAAGTTGTAGCAGAACCCTCATAAAAAGCTTTTCGTTTCTTAGTCGTTTGTATATCAACTACATCTCCGGGAACTGCATTATTGACAAATATAATTTTTCCGTCAGGTGCCTTAGCAATACTTTTTCCTTTCGCACCAGCATCTACTATTTCAATATTCTCAAAAATCTGCTTTTTATTCTTTCTAGCCATAGCGCAAAAATAAGAATAGAAAGCATATACTTATTAATTATTCAAAATATCTTGTGAAAAGAAATAAAAAAATGAACCTAATTTTAATTTCTACGTCTATATTATAAAGGTCGTTATGATAAACACCAATAAAACATTTGATTCTTTGTTGGTAATGCAATACCAATCCGGAAGCAAGAAAGCTGCAGCAATTCTTGTGAAACGATGGCATGCTAAATTATGTAAACATGCCTATTGGTATACTGGTGATAGAGAAATTTCTAAAGATATAGTTCAAGATAGTTGGAGTACCATATTAGGAAAGATATCTGAGTTGAAGGATACCAATAGTTTTGGAAGTTGGGCATTGACTATTGTAACCAGAAATGCTATTAATTATTTAAGGAAGCAAAAAAAAGAATTGGAACATCTTAATAGCTATAAAATAAGCGCTACCACTTCTGATAAAGAAAGTAATTATGAGAATCCAGATGCCATACTGTTGTTGAAAAAAACAATAAAAAAGTTGCCTTATAATCAACAACTGGTGCTTAACCTTTTTTATATAGAAGAGTATAGTATTAAAGAAATAAGTGAAATTATACAGATTTCTGCGGGAACTGTTAAGTCTCGGCTATTTAATGCTAGAGAGAAATTAAAATTAATTCTAAAAAATAGAAATTATGAAAAATGATATGAATGATATTGATAAATTAATTAAAGAAACATTAACTCAAGAAGAAGCTAAGTTTTATGACGACTTGGATGAACAAAACCTATTGGAAATGGTAGGAGGGCTTTTCAAAACTAGAAATAGTTGGGTTATTATTATGATGTTTGTTGTAAACCTATTAGTATTTGGACTTTTTATATATTGTCTAATTCAGTTTTTAAGTACTGATGATACTAATGAGTTAATAAAATGGAGTGCTGCTGGATTTTTCTGTATTATGATAACAGGAATGCTAAAGCTGTTCTCCTGGATGCAAATGGATAAGAATGCACTGCTAAGAGAAATTAAAAGATTAGAATTACAAATTTCATCATTAGCAGGAAAAGTAGGATAAACAATTGTAGCATTTGCACTTTCCGAATTATTGAAATTTAATAAAAGGGCCCTATTATTTTGAATAATTAAAAATAGAATGTATTCTAGACTCTAAAATTAAATAATCAATAAAGATTTAGTAATTTTGCAATTCTCTTAGGGATGATTTCTCTCCCACGCTGAATTTTCGAGTCTTTTCGAAAGGATAAAGGTACAGAAGGAATGGTTATTTTATCAATTTAAATTATTAAAAATGGCTGTTTTAGAAAAATTAACTTCTCAACAAGCAATCGATTTAGAGAACAAGTATGGAGCTCATAACTATCACCCTTTACCAGTAGTTCTGAATAAAGGAGAAGGTGTATATGTATGGGATGTAGAAGGAAAGAAATATTATGATTTCCTAAGTGCATATTCTGCGGTTAATCAAGGACATTGTCATCCTAAAATTGTAGGTGCAATGATGGAGCAAGCACAGACATTAACGCTTACTTCTCGTGCATTTTATAATGATAAGTTAGGAGCATATGAAAAATTTGCTTCGGAGTATTTTGGTTTTGACAAGTTACTACCAATGAATACTGGTGCAGAAGCTGTAGAAACTGCATTGAAGCTTTGTAGAAAATGGGCATATGAGAAAAAAGGTACGCCAGAAAATGAAGCACAGATTATAGTGTGTGAAAATAATTTTCACGGGAGAACGACTACTATTATTTCTTTTTCCAATGATCCTGTAGCTCGTAAGAATTTTGGACCATACACCGCTGGATTTATAAAAATCGAATACGATAATCTAAAAGCATTAGAAGAGGCTTTAGAAAATAATAAGAATGTAGCAGGGTTTTTAGTAGAACCAATACAAGGTGAAGCTGGAGTATATGTGCCTGCTGGAGATTATTTGTCAAAAGCTAAGGCATTATGTGAAAAACACGGAGTATTATTCATTGCTGATGAAGTTCAAACCGGAATCGCAAGAACGGGTAGGTTACTGGCTACGTGTGGTAATTGTTCTTGTAGTGACAAGAATTGTTCTGGTACACCAGATGTTAAACCAGATGTATTGATTTTAGGTAAAGCCTTAAGTGGAGGAGCTTATCCTGTTTCTGGTGTATTAGCAGATGATCATATCATGGAAGTTATTAAACCAGGTAACCACGGAAGTACTTTTGGAGGAAATCCAGTTGCGGCAGCTGTGGCAGTGGCAGCTTTAGAGGTTGTAAGAGATGAGAAACTAGCAGAAAATGCAGATGAACTAGGGCAATTATTTAGATCAGAACTTGATAAATATATTAAGACATCTAACATTGTTAATTTGGTTCGTGGTAAAGGATTGCTAAATGCAATTGTAATCAATGATGATGAAGATAGTGAAACCGCCTGGAATATATGTGTTGCACTAAAAGAAAATGGATTATTAGCGAAACCAACACATGGTAATATCATTCGTTTTGCACCACCATTAGTAATGACCAGAGAACAATTATTAGAGTGTGTTTCGATTATAACTAAGACTCTTAAGGAATTTGAAGTGTAATTTTCTATTCCTTTTTAAATAGTAAATGTCATTGATGAAATATTTTGTCAATGACATTTTTTTTATTCTTATGGAGCTAAATAGCAAAAAGGAGTGCTATTTATATTACGTAAAATCCAATATGAAATTATTATAATTAGAATAGCATAAGTTAGATACTTGTTGTATGTCCAATCTTTTACGTTTTTATTAAAGATTTTTTTTGCGATATAGTAGTAGCTTTTTAATCCTAAAACTATAGCAAGTATTACAAGTAATATATTATGCTGTAATGCCTGAAATATGTGACCATTTAATAAATCATGGATAGCTCGTTGACTCCCACAGCCAGGACAATGATATCCTGTAAGCGAATGAAAAATACAACTAGGAAAAAATCCTCCACCTGTATTTAATTCTGGATCATTAAGATAATAGTATCGTAACAAAAAAAATACGGGTACAATTGCTAGAAAATACCCATATTTTAAATATGTATATTTTGTTTTTTTAGAAATTTCCATTAGCATTAAATATGCTAAATAAGGCTACTCCCCATATTAAGAAAACAACTACCCAAACGGCAATTCCTCCAATAATTCCTATAAGTCCCCATAATTTGGCATTTTTCGATGCTGTAACAGCTCCTTCATAATCTCCGGCATCGTATTTTGTGTTTACCTGAGTTGAGTAGATAATGCTTACGATCCCAGTAACTATACAGCATAAAATTGTAGAAATAATAGCTAAAGCTAAGTAGTTGTTGGGTTTTGGTTGATTAACTTCCATATGTTTAAAATGGTTTTATTAAAATAAATACATACTACCTTTTAGGAAAAAGGTAGTATGTAAAAGTTAAATTTTTATTGAATTTAGTATTGACCCATTTGTTCCTGAATCATTTCCATATAACCATCATAGCCTATAGTTGCGAACATGATTACAACAAATATCAGATAAATGGCACTAAGAATTACACCAATTAATGCTAGTATTTTTCCGGTTTTCACATTATTATACCCGTCATATAGTTCAGGGCTTTCTGTGTATAATGCTGCAGCCTTTTTGGCAAGAACCAAGGCCACTATACCGAAGATAAGACCTAGTACTCCATAACAGCAACATCCTAGAATAGATAAAATACCAAATACTAAAATTAGGGTGGAGTTAGGTAACGTTTGTTTTTCCATAAAATAGTTGATTAGTTAAAAATGAATTTCATTTTGATTAGATAGCTTACAACTATTGTAAGCACAGTTATGATTGTTAAACTCACTTTGATAAGTGAATCATATTTAAATTTAATAAAAAAATTAAACCCCAAGAAAAAAAGAAGGGTAAGCAAAGGATATATTGCTGGATACATTTGGAAAGCTGCTACAAATTCTCCTTTAAGTAGGAGTGCAATTGATCTTTGTAAACCACATCCTAAACAATCTACACCAAATAGCTTTTTATTTAGACAGGGAAACATGTACTTTTCCAAACGTTTTTTTTTAATTACGCCCCACAATATACGGAAATTGCTTATTCCAAAAATTAATGTGTAGAAAAAATCTATAATTTGATACTTTTGCATAATGAATAAAACAAAGTTGAAAAAAATAATTAGTTTTCTTTTGATTGCTACAGGAGCTATTTTATTAATTTCCGAAATAGGATCCGCTACAAAGAATTATTATATGCAGAGTGGTGGGATAGTTCTTTTGATGACCGGATTATTTTTGGTAAATACTTCGTTGTCATCTAGATTTACAGAAAGTAATGAAGATACTCATGAAAATTATCAGGAAGAAGAATAGAGGAATATGATTAAAATAGGAGATATAGTTTCTGTGTTAGACGAACCAATTACGGGTAATGTTATTTCTATTAAAGGAAATGAGGTCACTATAGAATCTAATGATGGATTTGATATAACATTTTTAGCTCATGAATTGGTTAAAGAAGAATCTGATAGTTTAATTGTTCCATCCTATGAAGAAGTGGAACAAAATCTTCAGGAAAAAGAAGTTTTTAAAAAGAAACCTAAAAGACCGACGCCAAAGCCTAAAGAGAGGAGTATACCTCCGATGGAAGTGGATCTTCATATCCATAAATTAATAAAATCCACGAAAGGAATGTCAAACCATGAAATAGTTACTTTCCAATTGGATACAGCAAAAAGACAATTAGATTTTGCGATTAATAAACGGATTCCTAGTGTAGTGTTTATTCATGGAGTAGGGCAAGGTGTTCTTAAGGAAGAACTACGTTACCTGTTTGGTAGATACGATAATGTTCGTGTCTCTGATGCAGATTATAAAAAATATGGTCTTGGAGCTATGGAAATTTATATTATCCAAAACCCTAAAAACTGATTCTTTAATTAGGGATCGTAATATTATCCGAACCTAGTCGTAGTGACTCTTTTCTTAGCGCAATACCATTTCCTTCTAAGGTGATGTCTTTTAGGATAATAGTTCTAGAGTAAATAGTCGCTGTTGGATCAGAGTCATCAGTTACAGCATAGCTGATTTCTGCAGTCCCATTAGAACTAACTAATTCTTGGGTAACACTGACATTACTGACAGGAATACTGTTACAAAAATATTCATCTCCATTAATTACAGTATTGAATTCTCTATAAAGAAACTGATTATTGGAAGTGTTTAAGGTGATTACTGTAGGTTCGTCCAGAGAGATATCGGCAACCACCACTGGGTTAATTTCAAAATTGTTATCAGTGAAATTAACAGATAATGATCTATTAATGTCTTGATCAATTACAAAAAAGACAAAAGTATTATCGTTTTCGTTAGCACAGTTTTGGAGATCTCCATTAAAATTATCTACATCAATCTCTATAACATCACCTTCACTACAACTCATTATGGATAGAATGAGGAATAAAAAACCGAGTTTATGTATTTTTATCATATTAATCTTCATTTTTTTCAGTAGTTATAGAAATAGTTTCATCTCTAAAGCCAAAAGAAAATTGATTACTATCAAATTGATCATTCTCTTCGTTTAGAACAAGATTATCAATTGTTAATGTCGTTCTAAAAACAGTAATTACAGTGTTGTCTAATATAGAAGGGTTTTCCATATTTATGTTAGCGGCATCATCTGCCTCGTCAGTGTCTAGGTAATTAGGGATGCCATCACCATCCTCGTCATCATCTAAGGGGTTATTATTGTTATTGGTGTCTTCTTCTTTGGTTAGAATTCCATCTCCATCGTCATCGTCATCCAGATAATTTGGGATACCATCATTATCAGAATCATCATCTCTAGGACTTCCATTTCCATCAACATCTTCATCTAAAGTAGCAATATTATCTCCATCATCATCAGGATCAATATAATTAGGAGTACCATCTTCATCGGTGTCTAAAAAACTATCATCATTTGGATCATCATTTGGTAACTCTACGCTAGTTAAAACATTGTCGTTATCATCATCCTGATCTTTAAAACTTGGGATAAAATCATCATCATGATTGTATCCATCTTCGATTCCTGGATCATCTCCAACTGCATCTGTATTTCCAATAGCAGGGTTAGCCATATCATCATCCAGATAATTTGGAACTCCATCACCATCAGGGTCTGCCTCTGGGTCAATTGCGTTTGGAGATTCTTCAGTAGATTCTAGTCCGTCATTATCATCCTCACTAACTATTTGATTTATGATAGTAGCCTGACCACTTACGCTTAAAAGTTCATCTGTTACTGTGATATTGGCATCAGGAATATTACTACAGTAGTAATCGGCAGTAATAGAATTGTTAAATTGTCTATAGATTAAGCTATTATCAGAATCTTCTAGGTCAATAATTATATCACTTTCTGTAGGAGTTGTAGAAGAATATCTGGCATCAATAAAGTTATAAGAAATGGCTTCATTTACGGATGTATTTATTTTAAAGAAAACAAACTCATTAGTATTTGCTCCTTCACATAATTGAAGATCAACATCTTCAAATTCAAAACTAGTAACGATAATATCACCATCATCACAAGAAGCTACCACCAAAAAAATAAAAATATATAAAAGCTTTTTCACTGTCTGTATTTTGAAAATTAATAAAAATCATAGTTCTTCCATAAGAAACTGTAAATAGTTATTTTCATAACGTTTAAAAGAGTTCCTTATTAATAAGGACGAATGAAATTGATACATGTTCATCCTAATATGATTTTTTTGTACGTTTCGACAAAAATAAAGGAATTGAAAGATTATAACGTGTGGTGAGGAAAATAATTTTATTTGAATTAGATTTGTGAATGTAAAATGGAGATATGACAAAAAGCATAGTTCATTTTTGAATTAATTATAATTTCTCACTGATCAATAACTAATTTTTTACACTTAATGCAAAAGGTTTATTTCGATAGCGCGGCAACTACACAATTGCGACCAGAAGTGATTGATAAAATGACTACTGTATTAAAAGAGGATTATGGAAATCCTTCTTCTTCTCACGGATTTGGTAGATCTGCAAAAAATCATATCGAGCAGGCTCGAAAAAATATAGCAAAGTATCTTGGGGTAAAAGCTTCAGAGATTATTTTCACATCTGGTGGAACTGAAGCTGATAATTTGGCATTAAATAGTGCCGTGAGAGATTTGGGAGTACAGCACATAATTACTTCTAAGATTGAACATCACGCTGTTTTACATACGATACAGGAAATACAATCACATACTAATATATCTGTTAGTTATGTAGATATTACTGCAGATGGTTCTATTGATTATAACCAATTAGAAACCTTGTTAACTAGTACCTCGGTAAAAACATTAGTAAGTTTAATGCACGTTAATAATGAGGTAGGAACTATTTTGGATATAAATAAAGTGGGAGCTATGTGCGGTGAACACAAGGCTCTTTTTCATAGTGATATGGTTCAGTCTATAGGGCATCTTGATGTAAATTTGAACGATATACAAGTAGATTTTACAGCAGTTAGTGCTCATAAATTTCATGGACCCAAAGGAATCGGTTTTGCATATATTAAGAAGAATTCTGGATTAAAACCATTAATTTATGGTGGAGAGCAGGAGAGAGGATATCGCGGCGGAACTGAAGGAGTTCATAATATTGCAGGAATGGATGAAGCATTGCGTTTGGCATATGAGCATATGGATGAAGAAAAAGCATATATATCTAATCTCAAACAATATTTCGTAGATCAATTAAAAGAACATATTAATGGAGTTAAGTTTAATGCTAACTGTTGTGAGTTAAATCATAGTACGTATACTTTAATCAATGTATGTCTTCCGATTTCACAAGAAAAATCGGGTATTTTATTATTTCAATTAGATATCAAAGGCATAGCCTGCTCTAAAGGAAGTGCTTGCCAAAGTGGAAGTGGCAAAGGTTCTCATGTGCTCACTGAGATACTTTCTGAAGAAGATATGCAAAAACCTTCTGTTAGATTTTCTTTCTCTAAGTATAATACCAAAGAAGAAGTAGATTATGTGATTGGTGTTTTAAAAGAGTTTATTGAAGATTAATTAATATAACATTACAATTTGTACAATGTTATAGTTAATTTCCTTTTCGGACTATAATTTCTGTTCCATCTTTAAGTTTTACTGTTCTAGGTTGATGTATTTTTTCTTTTAGTACTAAAAAGTTTTCTCTAGTTATCGCATTTTTTAAATTGGGTCTATAGATAGGAAGGTTTTGGTCTAATCGAGTGACGTGAGTAGTGAAAATAAGTACTTTGTCGTCTATCTCTATTTGAACTATAAGTCCTGGTAAACCCCAATATTCTCTGGGTCCTGCTTTGATAGGAACTTCATCTGTGTACCAAACTAAGACTTCTCTTCCAGATTTATTTATAGTACTTGCTGATTTACAGGTGTACCCGAAGATGTTTTCAGTCTTTTCTGATAATTTCCAATCATAATTATATAAAGTGTCATTGATGGCGATATCCTTTCCGTATAAAGGATTCATGTAATTTATATATTCTGATAGTAGTTCTTTTGTTTTGTGATTTTTATATTTTTTTGAAACTTTTTCTATTTTATTTTTGTTATTCTTGGCAGTAGTATTTAGCGTGTCATAAAGAGGTAAGTCTTCTGTTTTTATATAAATAGACTCTCCATCTCTGTAACGCAAAATGAAATCTGGAGTAATCTTTTCTGTACTGTTATTAATTTCTTCTCTTACAATATCTAACCCATATCCAGCCAAAGAATAATATTCCTTATAACCAACTTCAATTGTTTGGGCAATTGTATAATTATGAAATGTAAACAGCAGTACGATTAAAAGTAGGTTTTTGTTCATATTTATAATAAAAATTTTAAAAGACTGATTTAATAATAACCTTGTATCCTAAAACTTCATTCCTAATCGAACATTAAAAACTCGCTGAGTTAAAAAGTTTGGAATTGCGAATTGACGTTGCGAGGCTGCATCTCTAACAAAAGTATTGGTTATGGAGTTAAGATTATCAAAAAGATTGAAAATCTCAAGCCCTACGTTTAATTCCCTAAATTTGTTAAAAAAGCTACCTTCTTTACGTCTTATTTTTTGATCAACAATGATATAGGAAATTCCTAAATCTGCTCTTCGATAGTCACGTAATCTAGTTTGGAAATTATAAGGATCTGCATTCGTCGGAGATCCGCCAGGTACACCGGTTTGGTATACAAGATTAAGATATGCTTTTAAACTAGGAATTGTAGGAACATAATCCTGAAACAATGCGGCAGCTTTGATTCTTTGGTCTGTTGGTCTATCTATATATCCTCTATTATCTAAATTCTCTTCGGTTTTAAGAAGTCCAAGACTAAACCAGCTTTCTGTTCCGGGTACAAACTCTCCATTGATTCTGAGGTCAAACCCTGCAGCGTATGCTTCGGCATTATTATTGGCACGATATCGAATTCTTACATTTTCTATAGAGTATGAATTAACATCTGTAAGTTTTTTGTAATATAATTCTGTGGTAAGCTTAAAAGGTCGATCCCACATAGTAAAACTATAGTCATTACCTGCAACTAAATGGATAGATTGTTGGGCTTTTACATTTGGCTGAACAGTTCCTTGAAGATCCCTAAGTTCTCTATAAAAAGGAGGCTGATGATACCATCCTCCAGAAATACGAAATATCATATCGGATTTCCAATCGGGTTTAATAGCAACTTGTGCTCTTGGACTAAATACAGTTTGCGAACTGCTGCTAATCCCATCTCCAGAAACGTTCCAGTTATGAGCTCTAACTCCAATGTTTGCCCAAATTTCATGTTCTTTTATATTTGTTCGTAAGCTATATTGAGCGAATCCAGAAAACCTATCAATATTCACCATATTGGTAGCTCTTACACTAGAAAAAGGAACAATTGGGCTTGCATTAGGATTATAAGGTTGGTCATTCACAAAAGTACCAGGTGGACGAATGGAAAATCCAGCAGAATCAATAACTTCATACTCCTGGATTCTATCTCTAATATCTTCAGCAGTATATTTTATTCCCCAATCAATTTGGTGTTCATTTGAAATATAGGTTCCCTTGTGTTCAAGATTAAATATTAGCGCATCAAGATTATTTCTCGCATGCGTTAGTTGAGAACCAACACCTTCACTAAATTCAGCTTCTCCTAAATCTTCACCACCTATATCTGTATTTACGGATCCTAAAAAGTAAGCTGCAAAGATATCAAAGTGTTCTTGTTCCTGAGTGTGATATGCAGAACCAATTAACTTTAGGGTTAAATTCTCGTTTGCCTGGTAGGTTCCTTTTAGTGCGCCAAAATAGGTGTCATAACGATCTTCTTCTTGACCGTCATAGAAAACGGTTAATGCTATAGGGTCTGTTATAGATCCAAAATTAGTTTGGCGAGTTAAAGGCTCATAGTCATATTTGTTAATGGCGATATTACCTAAAAAACCTAATTCGAATTTATTAGAAAAGTTATAAGATAAATATGTTTGTACATCAGCAAATCGAGGTCTAAAATTTGTTTCAGTTTGTCTAGCATCTACTAATAAACTATTATCTCTATAGCGTACACCTACTACTCCTGCAAATTTCTTGTCTTTTGTTATTCCTCCTGCAGAGATACTACCACCAAGTAAGCTTAGATTCGCTGATACATCAAATCGTGTAGGTCTGCGATACGTTATGTCTAATACAGAAGATAGTTTGTCACCATATTTAGCCTGAAAACCTCCTGCAGAAAAATCCACATTTCTTACTAAATCGGTATTCACAAAACTTAAACCTTCCTGTTGTCCAGAACGAATCAGGAATGGTCGATACACTTCGATTTCATTTACATAAACTAGATTTTCATCAAAATTCCCTCCTCTTACCGCATATTGCGTACTTAATTCATTGTTAGAACTTACTCCGGGTAATGTTTTTAATAAACCTTCTACACCTGCATTAGCAGATGGAGTAATACGAATTGTTTCCGGATCTAAAGTGGTAATTCCTTCTACTACTTTTCGTTCTCGCCCTGTAATGATTACCTCGCTGATTTGCTCAACATCAGTTTTTAGAACAGGATTTAGTTCATATTGCTGATTTTCTTTTAAATTAATAGTAAAGGTTATATCCTTTAATCCGACATGGCTAATTTTAATTTTTATCGGTTTATTTGAAGGGATGTTAAGAATATAGACACCATTTTTATCGGTACGTGTTCCAGAATTTTCGTAGGATACATTAGCCCCAACTATTGGTTTATTAGATTCGTCCAGGACGATACCTTTTACGACTGCATCTTGGGCTAATATGTTGTGACTTATAGAGGCTAGAAAAAAAACAAAAAGAAAGTGAAGATTTTTCAAAGAGTATATCTATTTATGGTTTTCTAAAGAATATTGTTTCAAATGTAGTATTATTTCCTACTTTATCTAACACAATAAGTTTAAATTTATTTTCTGTGTCTGTTATTATTTTGTCATCAAAATTATAAACGAGCATTCCTGTTTTGTAATCATACTCCATCAAAATAAACTTTCCGTTTATTGTAGCTCGATAACTTTTGATACCTGAATCAGCATCGTCAATTTTAATTTTCAAGAATTGAGCCTTAGACATCCATTTTTTATCAGATACATTTATGGGCACTATGGTAGGTTTATCCAAATCTGTAAATAAAGAGTAGCTTCCTAAGGTTCGGGTTCTTGTAGAAAAACGATTGTTTTTTTTATTAGTTTTTACGTGATAATGTTTGTCATTATACCCTAATCTTCCAATATATAGTTTTTTCTTATCGGCTTCACTGTAGTTAGAAACATCAAAGACGATCGTCATGTTTTTATGTAACGGAACTTCATCTTTATGAATCTTAATAGTATCACCACTAGCTTCAATGTCTAAGTATGACTTTTCATACAAGCTACCTTTTGGGATGTATAAATCAAAAATACCGGAATTGAATGTGAAATTTTCCGTTGGTTGTGCTAAATAAGGAGTTTTAGTGATTTCTTTTTTAGAAATCTCGGTCATGTGTTTTCCTTGGATAGGTATGCTAATTATCGTGGTGTTGTCTTTAAAGTCTTTGACAAAAACCTTCACAGTATAGGATAAGCTATCTTCTACTGTAAAAATACCTTTGTCAATCGTATTTTTATAAATAGTAAGTGGATTGTTTTTCTGAATAAAAAGTTTTGTAATCCTACTGCGTTTCTTTTTATAGTAAGAATAATCAATTAATCTATTAATGTAGCGGGTTTCAGAAAATGAAAAGCGTTTCATTTCCATAGAAAAGTTTTGCTGGCCATTTAACTCTGTTGAGATTTTGTAAATCCCATTTTTATTAGCTGCTAAATTTTGTTGATCTATGGTAGAAACACCAATACCTATTTTTCCTAAAGCGTGAACACCTTCTGCTTTAAAATTACCACTGTCTATTGGTATTAACCTTAGTTTAGTTGGTTCTTGCTTTCCATCAGTATGTGAGTTTTCATCTAGACTATATAGCCAAACACCTTTGATGGTAGGTTTTTTAGTGTCCTTAACATCAATTCCAAAACACATGGGATTCATAGGTCTTGCTTTTGCATCTCTTATTTCAAAATGCAAATGTGGGCCACCGCTACCTCCAGTATTTCCACTATAGGCAATAATATCTCCTTTAGTGACTGATAAAACACCGCCTTTTGGAAAAAGTTCTATTTCATATGATTCTTTTGCATATTGTCTTTTTTTGATATAAGCCTCTATTTCCGGAGAAAATTTTTGTAGATGTGCATATACGGTGGTATATCCATTAGGGTGAGAGATATACATTGCTTTTCCGTATCCAAAATGCGAAATTTTTATTCTACTTATAGTACCTGTTGCAGATGCATATACTTTTAAGCCTTCTTGTCCTTCAGTTTTTAAATCTAAACCAGAATGAAAGTGGTTAGATCTCAATTCTCCATATGTTCCAGAAACTGCAAGAGGAATATCTAAGGGGTTCATGAAATAATCTGTGGGAATATCTTTTTGGCAATACCCAATTGTAAAACTGAAAATTAAAAATAGTGTAATTACTCGCATAGAGGGTAAATGTAAATATTTAGGGATTAAAATTAAAGTGATGTTTAATTAAAAACTAAAAGGCTATAAACTAATCACTTGATTGATGAGATATTGCGGCTATAAAATTAGTTTAAAAACTATTGGGTTTTTTCAATTGGTATGTTAACTTTGTGTGACGAAGTATTGCGTGAAATTATAATGAGTGATTTGATTGAAATTGTTGATTCTCTTGAGAATAGGATAAGTAAGTTGCTTCATAAGTATGACTTGCTTAACCAACAAAATGTTGATCTCAAGAATAAAATAAAAGATTTGGAGGCTAATTCAGACCTTCAAGTTGATCAATTAAAACAATGGGAAGAAAAATTCAGTGCACTCAAAAATGCAAATGCAATGCTAGGCAGTGACAAGTACAAAAGGGAAACCAAGCTCAAAATAAATGCCTTAATAAAGGAGATAGATGTTTGTATAGCACAACTTTCTGAGTAATTAAAAATATGGCAGACAAATTAAAAATCAAATTATCAGTTGCGGATCGTGTGTATCCATTAACCATTAATCCTGATCAAGAAGAGGGGTTGAGGAAAGCAGCTAAGAAGATTGAAGCCATGATTAAGCAGTTTGAACAAAGTTATGCAGTGAGAGATAAGCAAGATGTATTAGCAATGTGTGCTTTACAGTTTGCGGCACAAGTAGAGCAAAAGGTTATAGATAAAGATAGTGATGAGATACAAGCAATGGGTAGATTAAATGCCCTCAATAACTTGTTGCAAGATCATCTATCTTAAACGTTCATTAAAATAAATAAGGTTACTGCCTGCACTAGTTATTATTTTTTGATAAACTCAACAAGAATTATTTTAAAAAGGGTGAGTTTAAGTTGTAAAAGCAAGCCATGCTGATGTATATCAGTTACATGGATCCTTGAGCAATTTGTTAGCCCTAAACCTGTTTTTACAGAGTTTATACAAAACCCATGCTAGTGCAGGCTTTTTTTATATATAAACACTAACTAGGATTATGGATAACATTATATTTTTGATTATTGCGGCAGTAGTGGGTTTAGTGATAGGTTTTATTATCGCTAAAGTGCTGGAGCGCAGTAGAGCTTCAGAAATTATCAAAAGCGCCAAAAAAACGTCTCAAAGTATTATTAGAGAGGCTAAAAGTGAGGGAGAGGCTATTAAAAAAGATAAAATACTTCAGGCTAAAGAAAAGTTTATTGAATTAAAGTCAGAGCATGAAAAAGTGATTTTATCTCGCGATAAAAAAATGGCTGAAGCGGAAAAGAGAACCAGAGATAAAGAATCTCAGATTTCCAATGAGCTTTCTAAAAGTAAGAAGCTAAACACAGAATTAGAGCAAAAGACAAAGGATTACAATCATCGTAACGAGTATCTGGAGAAGAAACAGAGTGAGCTGACAAAGCTGCATAAAAGCCAGGTTCAGCAATTAGAGGTGATATCAGGATTATCTGCAGAAGAAGCAAAAGAACAACTTGTAGAGTCATTAAAAGAACAAGCTAAGACTGATTCGATGGCATTAATACAAGGTACTATAGAAGAAGCTAAGCTAACTGCTCAGCAAGAAGCTAAAAAAGTTATCATAAATACAATTCAGAGAATAGGAACAGAAGAAGCTGTAGAGAATTGTGTATCTGTGTTTAATATTGAAAGTGACGATGTAAAAGGACGTATTATAGGACGTGAAGGAAGAAATATTAGAGCAATAGAAGCGGCTACTGGAGTTGAGATTATTGTGGACGATACTCCGGAGGCGATTATTCTTTCGTGTTTCGACTCAGTAAGAAGAGAAGTGGCACGTTTGTCTTTACATAAATTGGTAACGGATGGTAGAATACATCCTGCACGTATTGAAGAAATAGTAAAGAAAACCAGAAAGCAAATTGATGAGGAGATTATCGAAGTAGGTAAAAGAACCGTTATTGATTTAGGTATACATGGGTTGCATCCTGAGTTGATTAAAACGGTTGGTAGAATGAAATACCGCTCTTCATACGGACAGAATTTATTGCAGCACTCTAGAGAAGTCGCTAAACTTTGTGGGGTTATGGCATCAGAATTAGGTCTTAATCCTAAATTAGCTAAAAGAGCTGGATTGTTACATGATATTGGTAAAGTGCCAGATACGGAAACAGAGGTGCCGCATGCCATACTCGGAATGCAGTGGGCAGAGAAATATGGAGAAAAACCAGATGTGTGCAATGCGATTGGAGCTCACCACGATGAAATAGAAATGACGGCGCTTATTTCGCCAATAGTTCAGGTTTGTGATGCAATTAGTGGAGCAAGACCTGGAGCTCGTCGCCAGGTTCTAGATTCTTATATACAAAGATTGAAGGATTTAGAGGATATAGCATTTGGGTTTAATGGAGTTAAAAAGGCGTATGCTATCCAGGCTGGTAGAGAACTTCGTGTTATTGTAGAAAGTGAAAAAGTGAACGATGAAAGGGCAGCTAGCTTATCGTTTGAGATTTCTCAGAAAATACAAACAGATATGACGTATCCTGGTCAGGTTAAGATTACAGTTATTAGAGAAACAAGAGCGGTTAATATCGCTAAATAATAATAGTATTCACATAAACAAAAAAAGAGAATCAAGTGATTCTCTTTTTTTGTTTATGTGAATAAACCCCTTTATGGGGGTGCTTTTTTATCATTTCATCTTTCCAGACTAAAGCAGATTCCATATCATCAAATCTTTTAAAATCTTTTTTGAAGAAAGATTTTTCGTATTTAGTAAGTGTTTTTTGTATAGGGTTCTTAGATACCACTGCAAACCCCACAAGATTGGAGATGCTCGCTGTCTTTATGTATACAATCGGATCAACCGAGTATGAATGGATTCGATGTGTAATGTATACAAAAGGTTTGTTTTTGAAATGTTCTTCTGCAATTTTAATTAGAATTGAGTTATTCTCTATAGAAACAACAATGCCTTCATGCATAATAGCAATCATGTGATCATGATGTATTTCTAATTTACAAAATTCTAAGTTGTATAATCTAATCATTGGGGGTTTTTAGATAGTATTTTTAAAAAAAATAACAAGAACGGAAGATACTTTTTTATATGTAAAACGAAAAAATACTTTTTGTTAAAGTTCAATACAATTTTTCAGTGTTTTGTCTTTCTATTCTAGTGCTTCTTTAATAGTTGTAAAATATTTCAATTTATTTGTTTTCTAATTCGGTTAGCTTTCTTTTTTATTAGCATTTTGACGCCACTTCAATATCTGCGAGATTGCAGAGTTTTGTAACTTAATGGTATATTTTGGGGTTTATAGAATATGTAATAATGTTATTAGAAGTATACACAAATGGTTTATTATTGAAGTGTTTTGCTGCAAGCTCCAATAATAGTTTGTTGCGACTTGGTATTTGCACAAAGCCTTCTTTAATTGTGCTTTTGAAATAATCCTCTAGGATTTCTACTTCAGCGAAACCTAAATCATAGTATTTTGTCATTTGTATTTACAAAACTATTATCTAAGTATGGTTAATTTTGCAATAAGTTACAATAAAACTATTACTTATAAAAATTACTATTTATTAAGGAATGAAGTTAAGGGGAAAATTTAGAAGATTGATTTATGGTGTTTTTTTAGTAATTCATCTTTCCATAACAAAGCGGACTCTATGTTGTCAAACTGTCTTAGTTCTTTGCTAAAAAAAGCGCTTTCTAACTTGGTTTGATTTTTTTGTCTAGGGTCATTCGATACAACTGCAAACCCAACTAAGTTCTGAATTTTTGCTGTTTCTAAATATATAGTAGGATTCACAGCATAAGAATTAATACGGTGTGTTAGATATACAAAAGCTTTGTTTTTATAATGTTTCTCTACCATTTCCAATAAAACATCATTGTGTTCAGGAGAAACGGTTACTCCTTCGTTTATGGTGACTTTTATATAGTCATCATAGATTTCCAGAAAGCCAAAATCTAATAGGTAAGACGTGATCATTAGGGGTAATTTTTAGGTTGTACAAATATATATATTCAGCAACATAAAAAGTAAATGTTTTGAATTTTTTTGGGATTTTTTCCCTTTGACACAAACGTTTTTTGAATTTTTATTTTATTTAGAGATTGGATATTAAAAAAAAAGCTCCCTTTTTGAAAAGGGAGCTTTTAAGTGCAATAATTATTTGTTTTTAAGACTCCGTTGATTCTTCGGCTTTCTTAATCTTTATAGTTAATTCATTTGAATCATTATCCAAATCCATATAGATGCTGTCACCTTCTTGTAACTGAGAATTAATGATTTCCTCTGCTAGTGCGTCTTCAATATATTTCTGAATTGCCCTTTTAAGAGGTCTAGCTCCGTATTGTCTATCGAACCCTTTTTCTGTGATATAGTCTTTTGCTTTTTCACTTAATGACAAATCATATCCTAGGCCTCTGATTCTTCCGTATAATTTATCTAATTCAATGTCAATAATCTTGTGGATGTCCTCACGCTCTAGAGCATTAAACACGATTACATCGTCTACTCTGTTTAGGAACTCTGGTGCAAATGCTTTTTTCAGAGCATTTTCAATAACACCTTTTGCATAGCTATCGGACTGAGTCTTTTTTGCACTTGTTCCAAAACCAACACCTTGTCCAAAATCTTTAAGCTTACGTGCTCCAATATTCGATGTCATTATGATGATAGCATTTCTGAAATCAATTTTACGACCAAGACTATCTGTAAGATATCCGTCATCTAATACTTGTAGCATCATGTTAAATACATCCGGATGTGCTTTTTCGATTTCATCCAATAGAATTACTGCGTATGGTTTTCTTCTTACTTTTTCGGTAAGTTGCCCACCTTCTTCATATCCTACATATCCAGGAGGCGCTCCAATAAGTCTCGATACCGCAAATTTCTCCATGTATTCACTCATGTCAATACGAATAAGAGTATCCTCGCTATCAAAAAGTTCTCTGGCAAGAACTTTAGCTAACTGGGTTTTACCTACACCAGTTTGTCCAAGAAATATAAAAGATCCAATCGGTTTATTAGGGTCTTTAAGACCTGCACGATTACGTTGTATTGCCTTTACTACCTTTGTAACTGCCTCATCTTGTCCAATCACCTTACCTTTAATAAGATTTGGTAATTCTGCAAGTTTATTGCTTTCTGTCTGCGCAATACGATTAACAGGAATACCTGTCATCATAGATACGACATCAGCTACACTTTCTTCATCAACAATTTCTTTGTGTAGTTTAGAATCTTTCTCCCATTGCTCTTGAGCTTGGGCTAGTTCTTTTTCAAGATTTTTTTCGTCATCTCTTAATTTAGCAGCTTCTTCATATTTCTGCTTTTTTACTACGCTGTTTTTAAGCTCACGAACTTCTTCTAGCTTTTTCTCTAAGTCTAGAATTTTTTTAGGAACATCAATATTTGTGATATGAACTCTAGATCCGGCTTCATCCAAAGCATCAATAGCTTTGTCTGGTAAGAAGCGATCTGTCATATATCTATTCGTAAGTTTTACACAAGCTTTAATAGCTTCGTCTGTATAGCTTACGTTATGGTGTTCTTCATATTTTTCCTTAATATTTTCAAGGATCTCTATGGTTTCTTCGATGTTAGTAGGTTCTACTATTACTTTTTGGAAACGCCTTTCTAGTGCACCATCTTTTTCGATATATTGTCTATATTCATCTAAGGTGGTTGCTCCAATACATTGAATTTCACCTCTTGCTAAGGCTGGTTTAAACATGTTAGATGCGTCCAGACTTCCGGTAGCACCACCAGCTCCAACAATTGTATGAATCTCATCTATAAAAAGAATAATATCATCATTCTTTTCTAATTCATTCATTACAGCCTTCATGCGTTCTTCGAACTGACCTCTGTATTTTGTACCTGCAACCAAACTAGCTAAATCCAGTGTGACTACACGTTTGTCAAACAGAATTCGAGATACCTTTCTTTTAATAATCCGCAGCGCTAAACCTTCAGCAATAGCCGATTTCCCAACTCCAGGTTCTCCTATAAGCAGAGGATTGTTTTTCTTTCGTCTACTCAAAATTTGAGAAACACGTTCTATTTCCTTGGTTCGTCCTACTACAGGGTCCAGTTTCCCTTCTTCTGCCATGGCCGTTAAATCTCTGCCGAAATTATCTAATACCGGAGTTTTTGATTTTTTGCTGGCTTTAGTTCCACCTGTTGGTGAGTTAAAAGGATTTTCTTTTGACGAATCTCCAGTCATGTCATCATCTTCAGAAAATGACTCTGCCTTTGGGCTTTCTATATATTCTTCTTCGTTAGCAATCATAAATTTAAATTGATCTTTAACATTATCATAATCTACCTTAAGCTTATTTAAAAGCTTGGTAGTCGGATCGTTTTCGTTTCTTAAAATACACAATAATAGATGTGCAGTATTAATGGAAGAGCTTTGGAATAACTTTGCTTCTAAAAAAGTAGTTTTTAGAGCTCTTTCTGCTTGTCTTGTTAGGTGTAAATTCTTTTTTTCATTAGTAGCTACTGCCACATTAGGGTTTGCAGGGCTAAGAATTTCAACTTTTCTTCTCAAATTTGTTAAATCAATATCCAACGCATCAAGTATACTAATTGCTTTCCCACTTCCATCACGTAATAGTCCTAACATAAGATGTTCTGTTCCGATAAAATCATGCCCTAATCTAAGAGCTTCTTCTTTACTGTATGCAATTACATCTTTGACTCTTGGTGAAAAATTATCATCCATATAATTAGTTTCTTTCTTTTTCTGTTTTTTTCTTTAATACTAAATATAGTAATTTTTAAAATGATATTGGCAAAAACTATTCCTTTTAATCATGATTCATAAATAAGATGACATAATAACTTTTTATGTCATATTCTCAGTTGATTTAAATAGTTTTATTTGTATTTAAATAAAAGCCAAATTTAAAGATTATTACGTTTTCTGAGTAAATAGACAAAAAAAGGTTTAATAATCAAAATCTATGTTTGCAGACTTATTAACCATATGGGTCGTCCAAGTTGTTAATAAATTACGTATATTAGAGAGTCTATTAGCTGTTAAAACCGTCTTAATTTACTTAAATTAGCGCGTTTAATAATTCAATTTTAGAATAAAATAATTTTTATGGCAGAAGGAGAAAAGCTAATACCTATCAATATAGAAGATGAGATGAAGTCTGCGTACATCGATTATTCGATGTCAGTGATTGTATCACGTGCACTTCCTGATGTTAGAGATGGTCTAAAACCAGTACACAGAAGAGTTTTATATGGTATGTATGAGTTAGGCGTTAAAGCTAGTAGTGCTCATAAGAAATCTGCAAGAATTGTGGGTGAGGTTCTTGGTAAATACCACCCTCACGGAGATACTTCGGTGTATGATACCATGGTTCGTATGGCTCAGGAATGGAGTTTACGTTATATGTTGGTAGATGGTCAAGGTAACTTTGGATCTGTAGATGGAGATAGTCCGGCAGCAATGCGTTATACGGAAGCAAGAATGCGAAAAATATCGGAAGATATGCTTGCAGATATTGAAAAAGATACTGTTGATCATACATTTAATTTTGATGATACATTGCAAGAGCCTACAGTGCTACCAAGTAGAGTTCCGGGGTTATTGATTAATGGAGCTTCTGGTATCGCAGTTGGTATGGCTACCAATATGCCTCCACATAATTTGACCGAGGTTGTAGATGGAACTATTGAATATATCAATAATAATGATATTGAAATAGATGAATTAATACAACACATTAAAGCACCTGACTTCCCAACAGGAGGTACTATTTATGGTTATGATGGAGTAAGAGAAGCTTTTAAAACAGGAAGAGGTAGGATCGTAATACGTGCCAAAGCTAGTTTTGAAGAAGTAAATGGTAGAGAATGTATTATTGTATCTGAAATTCCTTATCAAGTGAACAAGGCAGATATGATTAAGAAAACTGCTGATCTTGTAAATGATAAGAAGATAGATGGTATCTCGACCATTAGAGATGAATCCGATAGAAAGGGAATGCGTATTGTATATATCTTAAAAAGAGATGCAATACCTAATATAGTACTTAACCTTTTATATAAGTATACCGCATTACAATCCTCTTTTAGTGTTAATAATATAGCATTGGTTAAGGGAAGACCGCAGTTATTGAATGTAAAAGAAATGATTCATCATTTTGTAGAGCATAGACACGAAGTGGTTGTGCGAAGAACAAGGTATGAATTAAGAAAAGCAGAGGAAAGAGCCCATATTCTTGAAGGTTTAATTATTGCTTCAGATAATATAGATGAAGTAATTAAATTGATCAGAGCTTCTTCTAATGCCGAAGAAGCAAGAGAAAAGCTTATCAAGCGATTTAAGCTTACAGAAATTCAGGCAAAAGCCATTGTTGAGATGCGTTTGCGTCAGTTAACGGGTCTGGAGCAAGACAAGTTACGTGCAGAGTATGACGAATTAATGAAAACTATTGAAGACCTTAAAGATATTCTTGAGAAGAAAGAACGTCGAATGGATATTATTAAGGAAGAGCTTCTTGAGGTGAAAGAAAAGTATGGAGATGCTCGTCGCTCTCAAATAGAATATGCAGGTGGAGATTTAAGCATTGAAGATATGATCCCAAATGAGAAAGTAGTGATTACTATTTCTCATGCAGGTTATATCAAAAGAACTTCTCTAACTGAGTATAAGAAACAAAATAGAGGAGGAGTAGGTCAGAAAGGAAGTACTACTCGTAATGAAGATTTCTTAGAACATTTGTTTGTTGGTACAAACCATCAATACATGTTATTCTTTACTCAGAAAGGAAAATGTTTCTGGATGCGAGTTTACGAAATTCCTGAAGGAAGTAAAACTTCTAAAGGAAGAGCAATACAGAACTTGATAAACATAGAAAATGATGATAAAGTAAAAGCATTTATATGTACGCAAGACCTGAAGGATGAGGAGTATATTAATTCTCATTATGTTATAATGGCAACGAAAAAGGGTCAGGTTAAAAAGACATCTTTAGAACAATACTCTAGACCAAGAACTAATGGTATCAATGCTATTACTATTAAAGATAATGATGAATTATTAGAAGCTAAACTTACTGATGGTAAAAGTCAGGTAATGTTGGCTGTTAAATCTGGAAAGGCGATACGTTTTGAAGAGGAAAAAACTAGGCCAATGGGACGTGGTGCCTCTGGAGTACGAGGAATCCGACTTGCTGACGATAAAGATGAAGTGATAGGAATGGTAGCTGTTAATGATATGGAAAGTAATATCCTCGTTGTTTCTGAAAATGGATACGGAAAACGTTCGAAATTAGAAGATTACAGAATCACTAATAGAGGAGGAAAAGGAGTTAAAACCATATCTGTAACTGACAAGACAGGACAATTAGTTGCTATTAAGAACGTTACTGATTCTGATGATCTTATGATTATTAATAAATCTGGTATTGCTATTAGATTAGCTATAGAGAATTTAAGAGTAATGGGGCGTGCTACACAAGGAGTACGTTTGATTAATTTGAAAGGTAAAGATTCTATCGCTGCGGTTGCCAAAGTAATGCATGAAGAAGATGATGTAGAAGATATTGATGGTGATATTGAAGAAAATAATATATCTTTGCAAAATGACGATGGTGATGCCACTGATGGCACGACTATTGATGAAACAACAAACGAATAAAAAGAATCCCATAAAAAAAACACAAGTAATGAGAACTAAATTTATTATAGCATTTTTTCTAACTATAAGTGCTATTGGATTTTCACAAAAAAAAGGACTTAAGGCAGCGGATAGAGCATTAAAGTCTGGTAATCTGGAAGTAGCGAATGATGCATTAAAGGCCGTTGAAGGACAATTAGACGTTGCAGATGATAAAATGAAAGCGCAATTCTATTTTCTAAAAGGACAACTTGGAGCTGCATCGACAGATAAGTCATTAGAAGTAATAGAAAATGCAGCAATGGCTTATGCTAAAGTTTTAGAGATAGAAGAAACATCTGGTAATAAAAAATATTCAGGTAAAGCAGATACAGGAATACAGACACTTCGTCAGTCTTTGGTTGAGCAAGCGGTAGCAGATCAGAAAGAAGGAAGAAATAAAGAAGCTGCAGATAAACTTTATTTAGGATATAAAACAAAGAAGTCGGATACATCTTATTTGTATTTTGCAGCATCTAATGCCGTAAATGGAAAAGATTATGATACAGCATTAAAGTATTATAATGAATTAGTTGATCTTGGATATAATGGAAGTGAAGAGCGTTTTGTAGCTACAAATAAAGAAACTGGAGAGGTGGAACCATTTGATTCTAAAGATTTGAGAGATTTTTCTGTTAAAGCAGGAACTCATATCAAGCCAGAAACTACTTCAACAGGTTCTAGAAGATCTGAAATCACGAAAAACATTGCTCTTATCTATATTAGTCAAGGTAAGGATGAAGAAGCAATTAAAGCAATGGAAGCTGCTAAAAAGGATAACCCTAATGACCCTGCATTAATGCAAGAGGAGGCTAATATGTTTTATAAGCTAGGTAACCTTACTAAGTATCAGGAATTAATGCGAAAAATTGTTGAGAATGATCCTGAGAATCCTAACCTTTTATATAATTTAGGTGTAAGTGCAGCACGTTTGGGCGATAATGACCAAGCGGTAGAGTATTACAAAAAAGCCCTTGAGATCAAGCCAGATTATACTTCTGCTCAAATCAATATAGCAGCTATTATTTTAAGTGGAGAAGCTGCTCTTAATGAGGAAATGAATAGCCTTGGAACATCTAATGCTGATTATAAAAGATTTGATATTCTTAAGAAGCAAAAACAAGATTTATATAGAGAAGCTGTTCCTTATTTAGAAGGTGCTATAGAGTCTAAACCTGACAATGCAGAAGCGGTTCGAACGTTAATGCAGATTTTCTATCAGTTAGATGATCCTAAAGCAGAGGATATGAAAAATAAACTTAAAGCTTTAGAAGGAGGTAACTAATTCTTAAGTTATATATAATACAAAATAAAAAAAGTGCGGATCATTTGATCCGCACTTTTTTTTAGGTAATACTAATATGTTGTTAATGGTCGCTCTAATAGTTGAATGTTACTTTGTAGACGTTCTCTAACAATGTTCATCATTCTTTTGTTTAATGCAGAAGAGTTTTCGATATATATTAGATATTCATCTACTGTATACTGTCCTATAATCATTCCTTTAAGACTATTTCTGAATTTCATATCCTTTTGGATAGCATTATCAATATATAGAATACGCTTTTCTAAAGATAATTCATAAAAAGTGTTTTTTCTTTTTTTAATATAATTTCGAAACACTTCAATTAACAATTCGTTTTGCAATTTGATAATTGGTCTAATTGTTTTGTTCTGAAACTGCTCATCGTTAGACATGTTTTCAGAAACTTTTGCATTTAAAATTTGCGGGCGTATTGCCAACAAATTAGATTCCCTGTTTTCCATAATAAAGAGTGTTTACTAAAAATACAGAATTGTTTCATGCAAAATTAAGCGAGGGTAGTAGAGTTTTAAACCAGTTATAAACATTTTTAAATATATAATCTAAATTTGATACTGTTTAAAAACAAATAAGGCTTCCATAAAGGAAGCCTTATTTATGCTGTTTTATTTTTTAAGGAACTCTGTTTTGGATTTTATATCTATAGGAGTAATTTCATTTTTCTCCAGATATTTTACAAGCTTAGAGACTTTCTTATCTTTTATTTTTTGAAAATCTATTTTAGCTTTTTCTAATTTTTCATTCAGTACCTTTTGATTATTTAGTTGACCAGCTGATGGTTTTTCAAAATTGTTAGTTACCGAATTATATAAATTAGAAATCTTTTCTCTTAGTTCAGGCTCTGCTTCTTGAACATAATTATCTCCAGTAGTTATAACAAGAGATTCTTTTAATGAAGTTAGTTCTTTAATAACAGGTGTAGCTATTTTTGGAGATTTTTCTTCAATTGAGTTTGCTTTTTTCACGGTTTGATCAATCTGATGCACTAAATATGCTAAATCTTCTATAGCGGTATATAGTTCCTGAGAAGTCTTACGTTGTAGTTTTCTTTCTTCATTAGTTACTTCAGAATTTTCATCTTGCTTAACTTCTATGCTATGCTCATAAGTGTCTTTTCCTTTTGTAAGTACTACTTTATATTTACCTGCGGCAACTCTCGGTGCCGAACCTATTGAAAAAGTCTTTCCTGAGGCTGATTTAGGAGCAATGCTTCTGTAATTCCAGCGAACAATATTAATCCCTTTAGCTTTTCCAGGAGATAAATCAGTGATTTTATTTCCGTTTAAGTCTTGGATTTCCATCTTCATTTTTCCAAAAGTATGCCTCTTTTTAAGGTAGTACATCATTTTTAGATTAGTGCTAGGGTTTTGTCCTACAAACTGAGTTTCTGTACTTCCACCTCCGAAACCACTATTTTCTTTGATAATACCTGGTTTTGTTGTGAAGAAATGTACGTTTTTGGATAATACATCTTGATTAATTTGACGTAAAGAAGAAATATCATCTAATATGATTATTCCTCTTCCGTGTGTACCTAATACAAGATCATTGGTTTGTTTCTGTAAATCTATAAAATGTACTGCCGTTGCTGGCATATTATTAGTAAATCTGGACCAATTTTTACCACCATTGATAGTGACGAATAGCCCAAATTCTGTTCCTAGAAATAGTAAATCTTCTTGCTCGTAATCTTCTTGTATATTTCTTGCAAAACCTACTATATCATCTGTTGTGATGGATTTCCAAGTTTTTCCATAATCAGATGTCTTATATACATAGGTATTCATGTCTCCAGATGTATGTCCGTCAAAAACAGCGTAAGCGGTACCTGCATTGTGAACACTTGCTTCTATGTGATATACCCAGGTATTGGTAGGTAGATCAGGAATGTTACCAACTGTATTTATCCAATTTTTTCCTCCATCTTTAGTGACTTGTACATTTCCGTCATCAGTACCCACCCAAATAACGTTTTCATTTACAGGAGATTCTGCGATGGTGAAAATAGTTGTATGTGTTTCTGCACCGGATTTATCTTTAGAAAGGCCTCCTGATTCTTTATCTTGTTTACTAGGGTCATTAGTTGTTAAGTCAGGAGATATTTTTATCCAATTATCACCCATATCTTCAGATTTATGAAGGTATTGACTTCCCATGTAAAATCGATCAGGTTTGTGAGAGCTAATAGCCATTGGAGCATTCCAGTTAAAACGAAGTTCTTCATCGCCATCTGGTATAGGCTCTACGTTTTTAGTAGTGTTTTTTTCTGTATTTATACGCCATACATTTTGAGCCCCTTGCATTTCAGAATATATTATAGGTTTTGTAGGGTGTTTTAGTACTCTAAACCCATCTCCATAACCAATTCTTTTCCAATCTCTAGCTTCTATTCCTCCTGGAGAAGAAGATGGTCCATACCAGGAACCGTTATCTTGTAGTCCTCCATAAATGTTATAAGGTTCTTCGTTGTCTACACTAATTTGATAGAATTGAGATACTGGAAGATTCTCTACTATTTCCATGGTAGCACCACCATCCCAACTTCGGTATACTCCTCCATCTGTTCCTGCATACATTCGATCACTATCATTGATGTCAAAAAGAATATCATGGATGTCGGCGTGCATATTCCCTAAGTTTTTGAAAGTTTTTCCACCATCTTTGGAAATGGCTCCAAGAAATCCTCCTTTTACGATAGTTTCGGGGTTTTTAGGATCAACGACCAATCTAGAAAAGTAGAATGGTCTTACTACTAATTCGAAATCATTATTTAATTGTTCCCAATTTTTCCCTGCATCATCTGATCTATACAATCCTTTGCTTTTATCATCTTCACTTTCGATAGCTGCATATAAAATTTTAGAGTTTGATGGAGCAATAGCAATCCCAATTCTTCCTAAATTTCCTTCAGGGAAACCGGAATGAATTTTATTCCAATTCTTACCGCCATCTGTAGATTTATAGAGAGCACTATTCGCACCACCAGAATTGAAAGACCACCCCGTTCTTCTAAACTCCCACATGGAAGCATATAGTGTATTAGTGTCGTTTGGATCCATTAGGAGGTCAGAAATACCTGTAGACGTATTGGTATAGAGTATTTTTTTCCAGGTATCACCTCCATCGATAGTTTTGTATACACCACGCACATCACTATCACCCCATAATGCACCTAATACCCCAACATATACTTCTTTAGAGTTTTTTGGATTTATAACAATGCTACTAATCCGTTCAGATTTTTCAAAACCTATTTTCTTCCAACTATCACCTCCATTAGAGGTTTTATATAGGCCATCTCCTATAGAAACACTGTTTCTTGTCCATATTTCACCAGTTCCCACCCATATTGTTTTGTCTGGATCATTAGGGTCTACCGCCACCGCACCAATTGATTGTGCATGTTCATCAAAAATTGGAGCAAATGTAGCTCCACCATTTGAGGTTCTCCAAACTCCACCACCAGCTGTTCCAGCATAGATTACTCTATCGTTAGTAGGGTGTGCTTCTAAGTCAATGATTCTTCCACTCATCAAAGCGGGGCCTATATGACGTGCTTTGATGTCACCAAAAAGTTCTTTTCCGTTTAATGATATTTCTTGTGCCTGAATACCCATTTGTATGCATAGCAGGCAGCATAATATTTTAAAATATTGTTGCATGATTAGTTGTTTGTGTGATTAAAAAAGCCTCAAACTTTAGTGAGGCTTTTTTTGTGAAATTATATTTTTATTTTTCTTCAGGAAAAGCAAATAAGCTAGCTTCTATTTCTGGATTTAATACGATTTCTTTTATTTCAATAGGTTGAGGACCTTGAGACATTGCAAATGGAAAGTAAAGACCATCTACTTCTTGGTAATCACTCATGGTAATTGTCGTTTTATTCTCACCTTGAGTTGTTTCTATCATAATAGGTACATAATTCTCAGTTTCGAAGTAATAGTAGCTAATACTAGGTGATTCAACTCCATTTAATGATACAGGCTCCATGGTTAACTGTACTTTAAAAGTTTCCGCACCTTCTTTAGTTTCTTTTCCTAAGTATTCCACAGTGTATCCTTTTTCTTTGTAATCTATAAAAGGATTAGGAAAATCATTAGTGGATAGTTTCATGTTATCCGTGGTTTCTTTATCACTTTTTTCTGCTTTCATTGTCATGAAGTTCGTAGACCACATTGTTTCCCCGTCAAAAGCAAATTGAGTTATTACTTTTCCTTGTAAATCAATAATTACTGCCTGCTCACCTTTGTTTCCAGAATATATTGTGACAGGGATTACCATTCCTCCTTGATTTACCTGAGCTACCATTTTAGTACCGGTAAGTTTTTTCCAGTTCTCTTTACCTCCAGTGTTTTCTAAATAAGTATCAATAATTTCATCCGCTGTTTGTGCTTGGGTTGGAGCTACAATTGCTATAATTAAAGCTACGATTAACGATTTTAAAGTGTTCATTGTCAAATTTTTTATTGTTGTTACTGTAAAGTTAGTCATTCGAATCATATTTTTGTTACACTATTTATGGTAATCTTTTTAAATAAAAACTATGAAATTTGGTAAAGTTGAACATCCTGAAAGTGTAAATTTTGTGTTACCTGAAGATCATAATGATACTTCTAGAGTTTTAAAAAAAGAAAGTAAGAAAGATTTGTCCGTCTATGTAGGATGTGCTAAATGGAATAAGCAAGATTTAAAGGGGTTTTACCCAAGAGGGACTAAGGATGAGCTGCATTATTATTCTAGACAGTTCAATTCTATAGAACTAAATGCTACTTTTTATAGAATTTTTTCTGAAGATCAATTCAAGAAATGGTATGATAAAACACCAGATGGTTTTAAGTTTTTCCCTAAGCTTGTTCAGAATATATCACATCTTAAAAGATTAAATGACGATGTACAACCATATGTAGATCAATACCTAACAAGTGCTATACATCTAAAGGAAAAATTAGGAACCATTTTTTTGCAGATGCATAGTAATTTTGCACCTAAGTATTTTGAAAGAGTAGAGAGTTTTGTGGCAAAATGGCCTAAAGAATTACGTTTGGCAATAGAGTTTAGACATACAGATTGGTTCAATGATACAGTGGTTGCTAATGAGTTGTATGATTTATTAGAAAAAAATAATATAGCTAATATTATTACAGATTCTGCAGGAAGAAGAGATCTGTTACATATGAGGCTTACTAATAAAGAAGCTTTTGTAAGGTATGTTGGTGCTAATCACGAAACAGATTATACTAGATTAGGTGATTGGGTGAGTAGATTAAAATCCTGGAAAGATCAAGGTATAGAAGATGTTCATTTTTTTGTTCATCAGAACATAGAAAAAGAATCTCCATTATTATCCAAGTATTTTATAGAATTATTAAATAAGGAGTTAGGAATAAAGCTTAGTTTGCCTAATCATTCAACGGATGGAACAACCTTATTTTAGTTGAGTTTTTCTAAAAATAGGGCTTAACCTTTCTCATTATATAAGTAATCAGTAAATAATAGTGTTAAAGTTTTAAAATAACTTGCACTTAATCTTGTTTATGTGTATTTTGCCGATGTTTTTAAAATATACTGTTCAGATTCCCGAAGATTAATTTAAAAACTGGCTTACTTTGAATTTGTATTAACAAGCCAAAATAAATACATATGATTAAACAACTACACTTCGCTTTATTATTTGTTTTTACATTGCTAATCTCTTCATTACAAGCTCAAGGAGAGGTTGTTAGAGAGGAGATTACTCCGTTTAGTCATGATGTAATGTTTTTAGAGTTATCAACAGAATTCGAAACTAAAGATTTTAAAGAAAAGAGCGTTTTTTCTTACATTTCAAATTTAGAAGTAGATTCTCACGATCATTCTGAACATAATGAGCAACATTCTCACGTACATTCTGAAAGCATTTCACTTATAGATATCATTTCTTCAGATGAAGGAGCAGACTTTAACTGTTCAGGAGGTTTTTGTATGGATAAATCTCATTTTCATAAAAGAGGTTTGACTCTTAAAAAGCAGTTGTTTGATTATTTCATGAAAATTTCCTGCTAGTATTCTGATAATTTCTGTTATGTATTGGCCTAATTAGTTGGGCAATGAATATATTCATCTATTTTTGTACTCTAAAACAAAATAAGGATGACATTTTCAGAATTAGGTGTTCCTAAAGATCTAAATAAAGGTCTTAAAGAAATGGGAATTACTATTCCTACCAAAATTCAAGAACAAACACTACCTGTTCTTATCAATAATCAAGTAGACTTTATCGGTAAAGCTCAAACAGGCACCGGTAAAACAGCGGCTTTTGGTATTCCTTTATTAACGGCTATTGATCCTAGTAAAAAAGAGGTACAAGCATTAATTTTAGCACCTACAAGAGAGCTTGGGCAACAAATAGCAAAACAGCTTTTCAAGTTTACTAAATATACAGATAAGATTTTTACGGAGTCTGTTTATGGGGGAGAAAAGATTGAAATACAGCTTTCCAGATTAAAAAGGCCTACTCATATCATTGTTGCAACTCCCGGAAGACTTATTGATTTGATGGAAAGAAAAGCAGTGGATATTTCCAAAATTAAAACTGTAGTAATGGATGAGGCGGATGAGATGTTAAGTATGGGGTTCAAAAAAGACCTTACCACTATACTAAGTAAAACTAAAGGACATAGAAATGTATGGCTTTTTTCTGCTACGATACCTTCCGCTCTTAATGAAATTATTAATTCTTATGTAAGCAAAAATGCAGTAAGAGTGTCTGTAGATAAAAATGATACCGTTAATAAGGGTATTGAACATCATTTTGTTGTTGGAGAAGAAGTAAATAAGCTAGATACACTTACTCATTTCCTGAAATCTCAAAAAAAACAAAGAGGTATTATTTTTACTAAAACTAAAGTAGCAGCACGCAAGTTGTCTAAACAACTTATTGCTAAAAACTACGAAGTAGGTTTGCTAGAAGGTGATATGACGCAAAAGGATAGAGATAAGGTAATGCGTGCTTTTAAGAAGGGCACTATGGAATTATTAGTGTCTACGGATGTAGCAGCTAGAGGAATCGATGTGGCTAATCTGGCATTTGTGGTTCACTACCAGTTACCTGATCAAATTGAGTATTATACACATAGAAGTGGTAGAACTGCTAGAGCAGGAAAAACAGGGGTTTCTTTAGCACTTATAGTTAAGCAGGAATTAAAAGTAATTAGAGATCTAGAAAAACAGCTTGGAATACGATTTACGCAAATTAGATAATCTAAACGAGTTAATTTTTTTTCTTTAATTATTCTAGTTCAATTCTAGATGCTATTAAGTATTCCGATCAAGTAGTATAATAGAATCAGATACTACCTGAAAACAGGGGGTGCATTTTACCTAAAAACGAGGTAAACAAACTTGTAATTTTATAATATCTTTGATTCAAATAAAGTATTGTAATCTAATTTTTACTCGAAATATTAATAATATTTGGGAAATATTGAATTTTATTCTGAGCTAATGGATAATTTTTTGCTAATTATTAGGTTATTTATTTACTTTACGGAAAACCAACTTCATGCAAATATTAGACTTCACATTATCACCAAAGGTGGATAATGCAATTCATATAGCACAATCAATTGCTAAAGAGTATCATAATGATGAGTATAATGCTGCTCATTTACTAAAAGCTCTTTTGCATAAGGATGTAGGGCTAAAGGGATTTTTTGACCAAATTGATGGCGATATTTATTATTATGAAGAATGGTCAGAAGTTAGGATTGAAGCTTTACCAAGAGTTGTTAATATTCCTGATACGGTTAGTGGAGATAAATCCATTGAAGCAGTATTTAATGAAGCAGATACAATTAAACTTAAGTTGGGTCAGGATGAAATCACTCCACATGCTGTTTTAATTGCTTTATGCACACCAGGTGTTGGGTTTTCTTATGAACAATTAAAAACATTACCTCTTAAAGCAGATGAGGTGTTAATTGCCGCAACACAAGGGAAATCCAGTTCAGGAAAGGCTACTACCAAAAGTGGAGAGAAAAGTATCACAGGACAAAAAAGTGATTCTGGAATTTTAGAAGAATACTGTTTCGATAAAACTTTTGCAGCCAAAAATAAACAGTTAGATGATGTTTTTGGTAGAGATGCAGAAGTAAAAATGATTACAGAAATATTAGGTAGACATTCTAAACCTAATGTTTTAATTACAGGAGAACCAGGTGTAGGAAAAACAGTTCTTCTAGATGGTTTTTCTGAGGCTGTAATAAATGGTAATGTGCCAGAGTCCTTGAAAAATGCCCAGATATACGAATTGGATTTTGTGAATCTAGTTTCTGGAGCAAGTTATAAAAGTGAAGTAGAAGATCGTTTTAAAAAGATTCTAACTGCTCTAAAAGAATTTGAAAAACCTATTTTATTGATAGATGAAATCAATAATCTTACCGATAAAAACAGTGGTAATCAAGGCTTGGTCAATATTTTGAAATCAGAGCTGGCTAAAGGTGAAGTTACTTTTATAGCTACAGCAACAAACGATGCATATAGAAAACATGTAGAAACAGACGAAGGACTTATAAGAAGATTTGAAATAGTTGCCTTGGATGAACCATCAGAAGAGGATACGCTTACTATGATTTCTAATACCATTGATAAATATAAAGAACACCATAGTTTAGATATTATTGACGAAACAATTGCAGAAGCAATAAGACTTTCTAAACGTTTTAATAAGGATAGAAGTCTTCCGGATGCGGCTATAGATCTTATAGATAGAACAATGTCTGCTTCTAGATATATGATAGAAACTACCGCTAATAATGTTGAAGCATTATTAAAAGATTTAAAAGAAATTGGAGAAAAAGAATCAGAAGAATCTGAAAAATTTACTTCAGTAAGTTGGATGTATAACAATCTTAAAAGTAAGTTCAGCTATCTTTTGTTTACTGAATTAGGTGAAGATGAAATGGTTTTAGGAGAAGAAACTTTTGATAATTATAAAACAAAAATTGTAACAATTCTAGATCATTTTTTTAAGAAAGCTTCTGAAGAAAAAACCTTTATTGATAAAAATGATGTTTCTGCTACAATTGCCAATAAGACGGGTATTCCGGTAGGAAAGCTTCAAGCGGATGAAAAAGAAAGATTATTGAATATGGAAGATCACCTTAAGAAGAGGGTGATTGGTCAAGATCATGCAATTAAGACGATTTCAGAAGCCGTATTAGAATCTAGATCTGGACTTAGTAAACCAGGTTTACCAACAGGGTCATTCTTTTTTACTGGACCTACAGGTACTGGAAAAACTGAATTAGCAAAATCTTTAGCAGAGTTCTTGTTCCAGACAGAAGATGCAATTATTAGATTCGATATGTCAGAATTTAAAGAAGAACATTCTGCTGCGCTCTTGTATGGAGCACCTCCGGGATATGTTGGATATGAAGAAGGTGGATTGTTGGTTAATAAAATAAGACAAAAACCATATTCGATTGTACTTTTTGATGAAATTGAAAAAGCGCACCCATCAGTATTTGATATATTTCTTCAGATTTTAGATGAAGGAAAATTAAATGATAGACTAGGGAAAACTGGGGACTTCTCTAATGCAGTTGTTTTGTTTACTTCCAATATCGGAAGTGAGCATGTTGTAAAGTCATTTACAGATGGTGAGATTCCAAAATCTTCAGATCTATTAGAGCTTATGTCTAGGAATTTTAGACCAGAGTTTTTAGGAAGATTAACAGAAATAGTTCCGTTTGCTCCAATAACAAAGGAGAATGTCGTTAAGATTTTTAATATTCAATTAAAGGACTTACATAAAGCTTTAAATAAGCAAGAAGTAACTTTAGAGTTGACTGAAGCTGCTCAGGAGTACCTTGCTTATAAGGGATTTACCCCCAAATATGGAGCAAGACCATTACGAGGAGTAATTAGAACGGATCTTAGAGGTCCTTTGTCTAAAATGTTGATTACTGGAAAGATAGGTAAAGGAAGTAAGGTGAGTCTAGACATAAAAGATGAAAAAATGGAGTGGTCATATGAATAAAGGCCATATCCTGCGATAAAATTAGTATATTTATAATTCACAATCATTATTAAGAGAAGAAAGTATGAGCAACAACACATATGGATTAGGAGGAACAGAAGTTAAAACCGATGCTAGTGAGGCTATATTGGAAATCGGACAGAACAAAACACTTCTTGTTCAGAAATTAACTCAAGATCAGCCGATTAAGCCACAAATAGTTAATGGTTTGACTTCTATTGATCATGTATTTGAAAATTATAAACCCGAAGTGGAAGTGGAATTTGAGGATGCGGATGGAGTAGAGAGCAAAGAAACTTTGAAATTTAGCCATCTAGGTAATTTTGGAAAAAAAGGGATTATAAATCAAAGTAAGTTTTTAAATGATTTAGATACTGAGAAAGATCAGTACCTAAAAGTTGTAAAACAACTTAAATCCAATAAGATCTTAAAAACTGCTTTAGCAGATCCGGATGCTAAAGAAGCATTAATAAGATCTATTCAATCATTATTAGCAGAATTACAACAAGGTTAAAAGATAAAGATACAGAATACATGGCAGCAGGAAAACAAGCTCAAGAGAGTATTAAAATAGAAAATCCAGCAAAGGAATTAAAAATAAACGAAGAAAAATTAGCCAAATATGGTGGTTTTGATCTTTTAGAAGCGTGTATAGATGACGTTCAGAATATGAATCCTGATCGTAAAGCACGTAAAAAGATTTTTCTTACGGAATCAACTAAAAAATTAGAAAGAGCTAAACTCCAGAAGACATTAGAAATTTGGAGTGATGTTTTGTCATCTTCTGATGATCTTTCTGAAATGGTAGATGAATCTGAGAAACGTTCTGCAATTGCAGGTAAATCTTTAGAAAAAAACTTAGGAGCCGCACTGGAACAAACCAGAGAATTAGAGCAATCCTATAGATCAGTAGCGTTATTCTTTAAGAATACAGAATCACAAAAGGTTAAGAATATTAATATCATGAATGCTGAACTTGAGCAGTTAAAGGATTTGGATAATACCAGATTTATTGATGCAGTTCAAGAAGAGTTAGTACAAGGATATGATCGTCTGGATTTAAGAGATAATTATGGTATTTTAGTGATACCTGGATATCTTGGTTCTAACAAAGTAGTGGAGAAGTGGGCTAAAATAGCTCACGAAAATAAAGTAATGATGATTACGGATTTCGAACATCTTGATGAACCAGATGATGTTATGGAAATGTTTGAAGCTGCTAATCTTACAGGAGGTGATAAATACAGATCCAATGTAATGATGGCTTGTAACTGGTTAGTTGGAAGAGGGAAGCATGATGAAGTTGGAGAAGAAGATGATCTTTTTGTGCCGCCATCTAGTGCATTAGCAGGACAAGTATATAGAACATTAATGTCTCAGGTTGCTGCTGGTAAGAAACATGGTGGAATTAATGAAGTTGATGGAGTTCGTTTTGATTTAAAGAAAAGTGAAATTGCACAGCTAGAAAAGCTTGGATTGGTACCTATGGTTAATGAGTATGGAAAAGTAATGGCTTTCTCTGCAAAAACTCTATTTAATGGAGATAATCTAGGTTTACAGACATATTCTGTAGTTAGAGTATTTGATTATGTAACTAAAGTACTGATGGACTTCTTAAACAGAAGAGCCTTCGAAAACTTTAATGCTAGAACTCGTAAAGAGTTAATGGGGCAAATAGTTAAATTTCTAGATGAAATAACTGGACCAGATCAATTAATTGAAGATTTTTCGATCAAACGTTTTGAGCAAGATCCGAATCAAAAAGATAGAGTATACCTTGATATACATATGAAACCTTATTTTCCAGCTAAGAATTTTATGATTAAAATGGATGGTCAGAAAGGCGATGATGGAACGGAATGGGATTCTGATTATGAGCAGCAGTAGATAAATTAGAATTAAATAATAGTTATATATTATAAATAAAGCGGGTGTTATTTTTTAACACTCGTTTTATTATTTAATCCTTTCCTCACCTTAGAAATAGCGGTTAACAGTTTATCAAAATTAACAGGTTTAGAAAAATATTTATCAAAACCAATCTTAATGAATTTCTGAGCATCACCAGGCATTGCATAAGCGGTTACAGCGTATATAGGAATAGTTTTTAACCTATCTAGTTGTTTAAAGCGCTTAAGTAGTTCACACCCATCCATTTGGTTTAAACCAAGATTTATATCTACCAATATTAAATCAAGAGTCGATTCTTTTACCATTTTTAAGGCAACAGGTCCATTTTCCGCAATCATGATATTAGATGAATTTTTAGATAACATCTTATTCATGACCATGGCATTTATCTTATTATCTTCTACGTAAAGTATATTCATATATTCTTGGGGATTGTAATGATAAATTTGGTTCCTTGATTCAATTTACTAATAACTTCTATTTTTCCACCAAGGATTTCAATATATCTTTTGGATAAACTTAAACCGATTCCAGTACCTTCATATTTACGACTAAGTCCTATACTTTCTTGTATAAAAGGATCAAATATTTTCTTAAGATTATCCTTTCCGATTCCAATTCCTGAATCTTTTATTAAAATTTGGATGTTGTGTTTTTTAGCTTTAACCTTAATAATTACTTTTCCTTTGTTTGTGTATTTAATTGAATTGTGGATAATATTATTTATGGCTGTATGAAAAATGTCTTCATCAATCTTAGCAGAAGGACAGCTTTCATCCAATTTCAAAATATACTTTAAATTTTTAGAATTTGCAAAATGACGATATTCTCGATAAGAAGTTTCTACAGTGTAGTTAATATCTGCTTCAACATAATTAAGGTTTTTTTGAATGGTCTCGATTTCACTATAATGTGATAAGTTATTGATAGTAGCAAGGAGCCGTTCTTTGCTTTCATTTAAGTATTCAGCTAATTTTTCACGATCATTGGGGTTCTCTTCTCCTAGTAATAATAGGTTGCTGATAGTAATAATGCCATTTAGAGGAGTTCTAATCTCGTGACTGAAATTGGATAAGATATTAGATTTTAGATTGCTTAATTCTTGTTCTTTTAGATGGGCTTCTTTTATAGCTAGTTCGGCGGTTTTTTGTTCTGTGATATCATGAAAACTTACTAATACAGAATTGATTTTGTTTTCTTCATCCTTAATTGGAGTGTATTTTGATTCTAACCATTGTACAGAACCTTTATATGTAATCCTTTCGATTTCTTTTTTTACCGTATTTCCTTTTAACGCTTCATTGAATTCATGAGCAAAATTATTTCTAAAATTTACAGGCATTACATCTATAAAAAGAGTAGATGTTATAGAAGGATCTACATTAAAATCTCTTTTTATAATTTTTAAAGAGTTCTCATCGGCCATTAAGATTTCTCCAGCGGTGTTTAATAAAACGGTATAAGCAAAACCATTATTAATCATAGCTAATAACCTATTGTGACTTTCTGCTATAATATGCTCGTTTAATTTTCTTTGGTTTACATCAATGAGATTACCAATCATTCTGGTAGTCCGGTTGTTTTTATCTTTTCTACGATATCCGTGGATTTCGTAATATCGGTAAACACCTTCTTTGTTTTTTAATCTATAATGATTGAAGTAGTGATTGCCATCTTTTTTAAGCCCTTCTATATGTCGCTTAAGGGCAGGTTCTGTATCTTCTGGATGGACTAATTCTTTTATTAAATTTGTTGATATAAAATCTTTATCCAAAGGTAGTCCGAGCATTTTTTTAAAATCAGCACTATAGTATGTGGCATCTATATCAAAATGATGATCAAATAATCCAGAACGAATCCCTTTGAGCGCTAGGTGTTTGGTTTCTTCGTTGTATTTTAATTTTTCTAGATAATTATGCCGTTCCGTAATATCAGCAAAACTTCCATTAATAAAAATCACTTTATCATTATGAATAATAGGTTCTCCTAAAACTCTAATCCATTTTTCAGTACCTTTTTCTGTGATTATTTTTTCCGTATAATCAGTAGATTTTTTATTGATTAAATCTTCAAGAAGCTTCCATATTTTTGGTCTTGATTCTGGACGATAATAGCTTATCGCTTTTTCCATGGTCATCGGAGTACCTGGTTCTAACTCATGAAGATTATAACATTCTTTAGAAAAAAACATTTCTTCACTAATAGGGTTGTAATACCAGGCTCCTGTTTTGGTAAGTTTAGATAATGCAATTAAAGAATGATGTTCTTTATTTTCTTCGGTAATGTCAATTCCCGAAGCATAAATGAGATCATTAGACAGTATGAAATCAAATTTTAGGGTAAGTATTCCGGTGTTAGGCGCTGGTGAAAACCGAAAAGTGTAATTTTGCGGAGATTGAAGAGAACAGCATTTAGATAAAATTTCTTCAAATTCATTTTCTTCTTTATCAATAATAAAATCGAGAATAGATTTCCCAATTATTTGATCATTAGGTAATTGAAATAAGGTTTCACTTCGTTTATTAGCATAATGTACTTTTCCTTCTTTATCCAAAACAATAAGATAAAGCATGGTTTTTTCTGTTAAAGTGACAAACTCTTGCCCTGTATATGCCATATAAGTTAGGTGATTAGCTTTTTAAAGTTACAAAAATGATTGATATAAAGAAATATTGGTTTTATAATTTGTAATAGTGCTATGCCTTTTAACAATTGTTAGACTCGTTACTATTAGGAAACAGAATTATTAATTCGTCTTTTTTTTAATCTAAAAATCAAAATAATTATTCCTAAAGCAATAAAAATATATAAGCCATATGATTGTAAAAAAGAAGAGCTTTTGGTAGTGAGTAGGATAGGGGTTTCCTTGTTATACAATATTTTGATGTGATCCCCTTCTTTATCAATAGCTCCGATAAAAGGTATGTGGATTAATTGTATAGTGCTAGTAAGGCTATCTCCTTCTAATGTTTTATAATCTACCGTAGCAGTGACAGAAGATCTACGTCTTCTAATCTTAAAATTGATTTCTTTTATAACTGCTTCAGTTTCTATGTATACATCGGGAACATCCTGAGCGATTAGAGAAAAAGAAAAGTAAAATAAAAATAAGGGTATGCTATAGATCTTAGGGTTCCTCATTGTTGGTTAATTAGAACCTCAATATACCAAATCATTAGAAATTTCTGAATTTTAACTTTTTAATCTTCGTTAATCCCAATCGTAACAACCTAAATAATTTAATCCATTATATTTTTTTGAAGAGTCATTTATTTCCAACCTTGTATCTGTATAATAAAACATAGCATTTGCTTTTTCAATATTACTTTTTAAACAGAGTTTAATTAATTTTTCAACTAATTCGGGATCAGGTAATTCATCCAAAGCTAGTTCTAAAGAATCATCGTCTTCATCAAAATAAATACCTATAAAATCCTCATTATATATTTCTTTGTTAATATCCTTTGCAAATCCACATATTTCAAAATCTTCTCCTTCTTTACTTTCTTGAAAACCAGTTACATCAAAATATTTGTAAAAATCGTCTTCTTTTATATTTGTAAGCCCTATCCAAACATGTATTTTAGACATTCTATCCATAATATTTGATCATTTTTTTCTTCTTGCATACTAACCTGCAGAACATCGTTTTAGAAAATCAGTAAAGTTATCAGCTAATAGCCATAGATTTTGGAATTTAGCTTCTTCAGGCATTTCTTGACCTGTGTCATCTAAGTAATCATCTTCATCCCATTCTGATTCATGATCCCAAAAATAAATTTTACCGTAGTTCTCTTTATCAAGCAGTATACCAATAAGATTACCCAAACCATCAGTTAAAATTGGTAAAAATAAATTAGGACTTCTATCTAGGTAAGTATTAAAATTATCTAAAATATCATAAATTCTTTTTTCATGAATACCAAAAAACACACTTATACTAGAAGCATAGAATTTAAAATTAGGGATGCCTGTTTTTTCGGGGTGAATATATTCGGAATCTTCTTTTATTGGTTTGAACCCTATATTATTTTCAAAACTTCCCATCCCAAAATTTAATAGAAAATCAGTATAATCATTTGGTAATTTAGCCCCAATGGTAACTCCTATATTATCTATTTCTATTTTCGTTAAGTTTCCAGTTGGGTTATCATTGATTGGAATAAACTTTCCTAACCTTTTAATTTCTTCTTTATATGACATATTTATCTAAAAAAAACTTTATACACTGAATGTTTTATATAGTCAATGAAACTGGTTTGTAATTTTTATAATGCTTTTTTTGGATTTCATTTGAATTTTAACTCATAACTTTTATATCAACTTACATTGATATTTATAAAGAAACATTTTCCCATTTCTCTTTATATGAAGAATATCTTTTTTTAGAATCGATTAGCCATTTATCACTTTTTTTGACAACTACATATTTATGTTTTTTTTCCATTGGTTTAGTTCTTGTGGTTGAAACAATCACCCTATTATTTTTCTCTTCTTCTATGTTTATTATTTCTTCATCTTCAAAGTCATAAACATAAGAACCTTCTTCTCCATATGTTACTGTATTAGGACTTCCATTTTTACGATCTTTATCTGTGCAATAATTTTGAAAAAGTTCAATAAGTTTCTGTTTCTGTTTTATAGCTTCTTCATTAAAAGGAATTGATTCATCCTCTTCTAACTCTAAACAATATTTTTCCCAATCATTCATATCTCGAATGAAATCGATGATTAATTTATCTATTATATTTTTATCTTCTAAAGTCATAATTAATGATGATTATTAAATCTTTGTGTTAATCTTGTACCGTCAGGGGCAGTTGCGGTATACCTAACTCTTGTAGGACGTGTTCCTCCATTTCCATAACTGAACTGAATATCAATATCTGCACTGCCGTGAGTTCTGACCAAATCCGTAACTTCTCCCTCAAATTGAGCAAAAGCACCTCTATTAACGTGGAAATCTTGAGGAAATACATTTTTCTTCCCTCCGGATCCTCCAAGTTGCTTACCAATCATATGACCAGCATCATCGTCTACATTACCTAAACTTCTGGCATATCTTCTAGAGGAGGCATTGGTATTAGTTCCGGTTCCTAAATCAGCTTGAGTAACAGTTGCATTAGCAGTTAAGACTTCTCCGTTAGGTCCAACAGTTTTAGCAGGGATTATAGCTAATCCTAATATATCAACAAAAGAATTAGAATCATGAACATAACTATACATCTTACTACCCCCCTCTAAACCAATCGGATCTTGACTTATATAAGTTCCACTATTCGCAGAATAATACCTAAATCTATTATAATACAGTCCAGTTTCAGCATCTTCATACTGTCCTTGATATCTAAAAGGTATGAACGTTTTATCTCCTTCAATACTACGAACATTTCCGTAAATATCCAACTCACAATCCCATACTTTTTTACCTTGTTCATCATAGGCTTGCACAGGTGTTCCTAAATAATCACAAGCAATACTGTAGCGTTTATTTCCTACTAGTTTAGCTGCAGGCACAAAACTATTAGATTCAAACAGCCAGGTAGTTAATGCGCTCTCGATTTCGCTTGAGGTAGTATTATTAGCTTGAATTGTTGGTGTGGGTTCTGTTTCATCACTTTTTACTTCACCAAAAGCATCTACATAGAGAGCGGGTCGATCTTTTAGGTCGTATGTCCATTCGTGTAAGGGGACATTTCCATCCCAGATGAATCGAGTAACTAATCCCCTCTGTCCGCCTGAAGCGGATATCTCCCCTTTGGAAGGGGAGAAGCGGTTATTGCTTTCAACAATTTTTGCTGTTCTGCGACCTAAAGCATCATATTCAAAAGTAATCTGCTTCTTTTTGGGTGTAGTTACCTTTTTTAGCATTCCGTTACCGAACCATTCGTAGGTCCATTCACCAATATCTTTTGGGCTATCTGCTACAGATACAAACTTGGTGATTAGATTTCCTTCTGCATCATAGGTATATGCTGCTTTATCATCTTTTTTTAATTTACCACCAGTATCATAAGTTCTATCTTTTCTGCTTTTAGTTTTAAAAAGGTTACCCACAGCATCTGGCATTTTATAGAGGGTCTCCCAACCGTTATTATAGGTAGCGGACTGTAGATTACCAGTTTCATCATAGGTGAATCCTGTTTTTTTACCTTTTACCTCATCTACTTTACTAATTAGTTCATCATTTTTACCCCATCGATACGACATTTTTCTGCCTTCGATATTTTTGGATTGTATGTGATGTTGGGTAACTCGCCCAAATTGATCTCGTTTGGTGGTCATATCAATACCACCGCTAACCATACGACGGATTTCTAATCCCATCGCATCACGCTCAAAATTGGCTTCCCAACCATCGGTAGCTGTGCGAATCAGATCCCCTGATTTGGTAAAATCATGAGTAATGTCTGCTCCTAGAGAACTCTGTATCTGTGTACGATTACCACTTCGATCATAGATGCTCTCTACAGTATAATCATTCTGCATTTCTTCGGTTACTCGGCCTTTATCATAGGATAGTTTTACGGTATTAAAAGCGTTTGTCGCTTCTATCAATTTACCATCACCATCATAAGTAAAGTATTCTCCTGTACCATCATAGTGATCTGCTGTTAGGATGTTGCCATTCCCATTATACATATAACGTGTCCATCGCTCATCAGGGCGTAATACTTTAACCACTCTACCAGCTCGATCTCTGATATAACGTCGTTGTAATCCATCAAATCCCCACTCACCAATGATTTGCCCCATAGGATCTAGCGTAAACCGATAGACCTCATTCTCTTCATTAATAATAGATTGTAGTTGTTCTTCTGTATTATATTGGAATTCAATCGTTTTTCCGTTTTCTGTTCGAGATTTTAAATTCCCTAATCCCCAATATGTAAAGTTTACCTGTCTTTTATTGTCTTTAGCTTCAATTACATTGCCAGATGCATCATACTTAAAATGATGTACATTACCATCGGGTTCTACGAGTTTGGTAACATTACCCATAGGATCATATTGATATGTGGTGGTGCTTCCTTTGATACCAATATGTTTGGTAACCTGTCCTAGTTCATCATACATCCATTGTACTGAACGACCATCATGCAATGATATTCGTTCTAAAGTTTCTTGTATGCCCCAATCCATTGTAGTGATAAGTCCTTCCTGATCTTTGATACTTTTTAATCGTTTCCCTTCATAGATATATGCTGCAGTCGTGCCATCTGTATAACGACGACGAATCAATTTACCTTCTTCATCATATTTCCACTCTGCTGTAGCTCCTCCAGGACTTCGATAGGATTTGATTTTATTGTCTTCGGTATATTCTAGTAAAGTTGTATCTCCGTTAGGATTAAGGATCGATATTAGATTTCCCGAGCGATCATATTCATATTTGGTAGTATATCCCAGAGGATCTGTTACCATCATCAAATCCTGAAAATCATTATATTCTTGATAGGTTTCCCCTTGTTTAGCATCTGTGATTCTATAGATCAGATTTTTTTCATCATAATAATAGGTGGTAGCGTGACCTAGTGAATTGGTGGATATGGTTTTTCCTTTTTCATATTGTGTCCAATATTCCAAAATTCCATCATCTCCCCATGTATGAATACATTTTGCTTTATCCGCTTTACCTTCATATTCCCAATAGAAATTAAGACCACTCTGATTGGTAAGTCTTACTAATAAATGACCTTCATAATAAAAATGCTTAGATACATCATTGGCATCTGTTACTTTGATTAAATTGTCATTATGGTCTACTTCATATCGAATTAAGTAGTTTTTTTTGTTTTTATTTCCTGTCCATACTCCTGTAATTCTTTGTTGATCATTACTTTCTACAGTAATAATACGACCAACACTGTCTATGATTTGCTTCAAAACACCTGTATTGGTATACTGAAACTGTATCTGATATCCTAGATCATTGGTTATTTTTTCTATGGGATGAAATCTATCTCCATTACCAAAAGTGGCAAAATGATAGGTGAGTCCATCTGCATCACGATATGCATATCCTTCTTCATTCCGGATCCATGTTATTTTTTCACGTCTGTGATAAAAACGATCTCCTGGTTGGAGTGGAGGTACTACAATTTCTCTACTATCGGGTAAGAGAATGGTTATAAAATCATTGTCCATTTCCCAATACCCAATGTAATAACTATGATGCCAATTACTACCGATAGGACTTTCTACCTCGCCATCACTATGATAGATACGATTCCATTCAATAGGAATAGGTCCTGGAAGTGAAAAATCCGTATTCTCTGCAAATACGCGACCGGTTGCTGCATCTACAGGTTCTCCAAACATTTTACATTTAAAAGGTTGTAAACGAGCAGCTTTGGATGGGTTTTTTGGAGCTAAATCATCGATGTATTTCTGGAATTTATCACCTCCTTTTTTCCAAAGTTTCCCTAACCCTTTTAATCCTAAATTAATAGCGAGCGCGAACAAATCTATAGTTGGTGGACCTCCTACTAATACTGGTTTTCCTCCAGGAATGACGGTCAGTAAACTAGATGTTGGTGCCATCAAACTTACTTTTGGCTTTGCTTTTTTAGGTCGGAAAGGTGCTGGTATTCCTACTAAATTACAAGATAAAGCTGGTAAAAACTGAGCAGAGAATGGTGAACCATCTGCTAATACTGTGGCACTTCCCATAAACATCTCTGAGGATGCCATAGGACTTACAGAAGGTAATGCGTGTAATATAATTCCTGGTAAGTGTTGTATACTGATTCCGGCATTGGCTATAAATTTATTATTGACCAATACACTGGGTTTTAATGCTTGTACGATTGCTACGGCAACAGAGCTTACACTTACAGGTTGTGGTATAGGTTCTCCGGCGTCATCTACTTGTGGTTCTGGAGGTGGTGGAACTACTGTGCTAATAGCCGCAAAAAGAGCTCCTAGAATATCAAAAACCATCCCTACATGTGGCACCGCCATCACAGGAGATGGAGGAAACATAGTAGGGTGCATATCGATACCAATAGCGATATCTTGAAATTTTCCTGCTGGTTGCCCTGGAATTGATGGTAATACACTTGCTAAGCTAGCTTGAAAATTATCTAATTTTGATTTTCCTTCACCAAGCATTCCTAGGAACCCACCGGATTCACTAGCTTCTTTACCACCTCTACTTGCTGTATTTGCTGTATTTCCTACGCCCATTCTAACAATTTATTGAAGTTTAACCAGTTTCTTTTATTCATATATTTCATATCGATTGTCTCCGTACCTTTTAATAAGTCTCTCCAATCGTCTCCTATTTGTTCCTCGAATCGCTGCTCTAAGGATAGGATAATTTCTTCTTTGCTATCATTATCATTGGCTATCTGATAAGCTATCGCGGCACTATATAAAAAGGTAGATCCACGTCTTACCTCTAATGGTAAATTAGTTCCTGCCTGAAGCGAATAGATCGCTGCCTCCCACGCGGGATCTAGATTTTTACTTTGAAAATAAATAAAGGCTTTCATCCTGTAGCCTTCCATAGCATAGAATGCATCTCCTTGTGTTACTGCTTTATCAGCTACATCTTGATAACAAGATAAAGCAATGTCTTTTTTCTTTTTAGCCAATACTAATGCGGCTTTTAGTAAAGTGGAGGATCGCCAGATAGGATATGCTTCTTTTTCTTCTTCGGTTTCTGCTTCTGTCATGTCTATCGCTTGATTCACATGATCTAACGCTTCTTCATCTTCCTTTTGGCTAAAAAATGCAATAGCGGATACCAGATGCGCAGTTGCTTTACTGGTAAGCATATCGAGTTGGTATCCTAGCTTTATCAGAATTTCAGTCTCATCCTGTACAGATAATTCTTTGTCTATCGTAGCTTCCATTACGGTACGTACTTGTTTCTGAAAACGTACACTAGGTGTATGAGGACGACTCTCATCACTATCTTGATTCATAGCATTTTTCATAGCAGCAGCCATGTTGAGATCTACTGATAGTTCCTGAACGATGGCAGTTTTATGATGTGCTAGTTTATCAAATTGACGTTTTCCTGTAGGATCAATAGTTGCGAATCGAATATCAGATGGTAATTCTTTCTGTAATTGTTCACTAAACCACTGCTGGAATCCAGGTTCATGAAGTCCAGGAGGAAAGTACAGGATAAAATTTTCTTCTTTATAAGGTAAAATATTTTTTAATCGTTGCAATTCTATAAGTACACTATTAAAAGTAGGAGGTAAGCTGGTGTCTACCGCATAGGAATCATCCAGGTATCCGTCTTTTTTCAAGGCACCTATCAAATCATATTCACTTTGTTCTGGAATTGTAAACCAGCCAAGGAATTCTTCCCAAACTTCTTTTTCGAAGGTTTCCTCGTTAGAAAATAAGGTTTGGATTCTAAAAAATATTGAATCAAAGATTCCGATAGGGGAAGCTTCTATTTCCATAAATTTATCCAAAATATCAATATCCAGATAGTCGGCAACCCATATCATCATATTCCATTTACGATGTTCAATGGTTCCCCAACTATTTCGAATCTTATAGAATTCGTGCGCTATGGATATATCTTCAGCCATTATAAAATATTATGAGTTAAGTTTAACAATTGCACCATTAATCAATGTATTGGCTTTAGAATTTGTAGTTAGTGATGTAGCATTAATTTTAGTTTCCTTTCCATTAATACTCACCTCAGCAGAATCACTTACTATAGAGTCTGGTAACACAGCCATATTAGAATCTCCTGTTTGCGCAACAAAAACTTCTTCTGATATCGCTTTTGTGTTTTTAGAATGAAATTCGATATCATCTCCTACCAGTGCAATGTATTTAGAGCTCAATATTATTTTTTCTTCACTACTTAGCGTAATTGTTTTCTCTGCAGTATTGTAGTGTAAGCTATTACCAGCTGCATCGGTAATTGTAATCGTTTCTTCTCCTACTTTATCATTAAGTACGATGCTATGTCCACTTCTACTTTGGATTGCTTTGATATCGTTTTTGTCACTTTTCCAATTTCCGGCATTACTTCCTCCTGTATAAAATGCGCCCATTACATAAGGTCGTTCTGCATTTCCTCCTTCAAAACCTACGATGACTTCTTCATCTTTTTCTGGGGTAAATTGAAGTCCTTTTCCACCTCCTGCATGCGGAGTTAATACACGTAACCAAGGTGTCATTTCTCCACTAGCTTTTTGCCAAGGGAATTGAACTTTTATTCTACTGATACCTTCAGGATCCGCATTATCCATTACAGTTGCTACCTGTGATTCACTTTTAGGGAAAGCCATCATATTAGTGTTAGGATACACATCTAAATCGGCTGTAACTCCAACAAAACGATTTTGATATTTTCCATTTTCTGTAGATGTATGCGAAACACTTATTATTCTAAAACTTCCGTAATCTGTGTTTTCTCCTTTTATTTTCACTACTTGTCCCAAGTTTACTCCTGGATTATCGCTTACCCCATGAATCTGAACTTGCCTTATTTCTGTAGCTTTTTTTTGTTGCTCAACGTGTTTGTCTAGTCTCTTTTTTAATTGAGGATCATAATAAGAGTTTACGTAGACGCTAGTTTCTTTAGCAAATATAGTTTCGCTTTTCTGGCTAGTAAATCCATTAAAACCATTAACACCAGAATTTACCTCAGCCGTTGTCATCTCATGTTGTTCATCTGTTAGATAATCATTGGTGAAATACTTAAAGTTATTAGGAGTAGGGTTAAGGTTTAAAGAAAACTCTTGTAAATCATGGCCATAATTTAATTCTGTAGTTTCTTTATCTTCTGGTTTCCCAAATACAAGTTTACTTCCATCATAGAAGAACCATTCGCTATATTGTGCGGCCAATCTACTGGCATATTCAAAAGCACTTTCATTGTGTTGTACACTATAATGAAGACTTTCTGAATTCTGCGGACTAAAATTGGTTTCGAGTTTGGACTGATCATATCCTTGAAAGGTTTTATCTAATATCTCTGATAATCCTACATCATTGTGTGAGTCATAATGAGGACCATCATCAGTAATGATAGTACAGCTATGTGCTTTTATGGAAACCATATCACCACTTTGTTGATGAAACCCTTTCGTATTATTAACGGAAGTTACGATACTTTTAAACTCTAGTTCTTTGTAACCATTAGTTGCATCTAGAGAAGATACTTTTACGGTGAGAATCTCGCCTAAGTAGTTTTTGCTTTCTGATGCAATTTCTCCGGATGTATTTTCTAATACATCCATTCTGCATACCAATTCAAGTACGTGATGAGCATCGATTTCCTGATGAAGCATTAATCTTTTATAGGCTGTTATTGGAGATCCTCCTATAAATATTTGTGTGTTTGATTGCAGAGCCATGATTTCGTGTGTTTTCAGTTTTTATAGAATACGTACTAATGAAATTCTATATGTAATCGTATTTTTATGTAACTATATCTTAGTGTACTATTAGAAAGCATAGTTAACTTTCTAAACAATTCGAACGATTTGGGGGAGAGTTCTGATATATAAATTGTTTATAAAATAACAAAAATAGTACCGAATTAATGTCTACATAAAAATACTCAATTTTTTAAAGTCGTTATAGTTAACATAGTTTTTTTTACCGTTTCCTACATAAAAAAGGGTTGATTTCCCCCTCAATTAATGTGTTATCAAACTTATATACAGAAACTGATATAATTGTTACCTAAATATTAAAAAAAGTTTTGCATCGGTACGGTAACAATTTGTATTTGGTAGGTATAATTTTGTATTGAACATCTGGTAAGTTGTATGGATATTCTTGGATCCATATGTTTTTCAAACTCTTTGTTGTAGTCTATTTTTTTTTAACGTGTAGTAAGCTTCGTTAAAAAAAATATAAGCTTATCGCTTCCTATAGATCATTCTATAATTTTTGTGATTGTTTTATCTTTTTTTTGTTGAGAATAAAGAATATAATAAAAAAGAAAATATATTTCATAGTAATTACTTAAGAAAACCATTTACAAATAAAAGGATTAAACCAATTAGTAAGAGCATAAAAATTAAACCGTATTTACTTATTTTGTTTGGTAAATCACTTTTAGATAATTTATCAACCAATGTATCGCTAATTACAAATTCGTTATCACTTTTTTTAATAATCAATTCATTCTTTTTGTTGTATTTAGCCGTGCCAACTAACACATATTCTCGATCATCTTGCAGTAATAAGTTTTCTGTGTGCATAGAGCCTGATATCTTTTTATCAGCCTGATTCACATTTAGAAGAAATATTGAAATGCCTTTAGCTTTTACTTTAATCCTATCTGTGTGATCTTCTATATAAAAATCATTACAAGCCGTATCAGAAGATATTGTCTCCCATTTTATATGCCTATCACGCTCTTTTGATTCTGATATTCCTCTATCTATAGAACTGACACTTTTTTTTCTTGAAGAATTAAAACGCATAATAGAATAGCTGTATCCTATGCATTCTGATCTCGTCATCGGAGAAGTCATTGTATTGATTTGTTTTAGTTTTCCTTTTATTTCAACAAATCCAGTTGATATATCTTTGATATCTGAGATTATTGGCTTTATTCTGTTTTTCCTTTTTTTCCGCTTTTGAGATTCTCCTATAATTATTATGATTGCGAGAAATAAGAAAAATAATATTGCAAGAAAGTCCACTTATTATAATTTAAAAAATTTAATATTTATCCATCAGTTTACGAAAATCTGGAAACCATTTAGGTAACTTAAGGTCAAATGCATAATATATTCCATAGATTACAAAATAAAAAGGAATTAAACCTAATACTATCAATAGTACATTTAAATGGGTGGAATCATTGGATACTGTTTTTGAGGTTCTCTCATTATAGCGAATTTCATAGGGTTGCTCTGTGTCTGGAGGTGTCCTAGAAGTTATACTTAGTTTTTTTGTAATAAAATCTGCGGATGTTTTAGGTTTAAACTTTACGGTTATTTGTTGTATTGTTAAAGGTGATTTACCGCTTCTTCGCTTCTGTTCATAACTATCCACTTCTACAATGGTAGCCTGATACTTATCCATGGTCATTTTTTGGTACAAACCTTCTACGGATGGACCAAAAAGAAAAACGCATAAATAGCATAGAACGGTATAGCTACTATATATAATACCAAAAAGAAAGCATCCTGATTTTTTTGATTTGCCTCCTTCATTACCTTGTAAGCGTTTTTTTATGTGGTAAGAAATCCAAAAGGTGATTCCAAGAACAATGAGATTGTGATATGGTTGCATTTTATCTGTTTTGGACAATTTTGTAAATCTTTGATATGACTAACAAAAAAATATTTAACTAGTTAAATCACCTCTAGTTTAGCATCTGGTTTTGGGCGGTGTAAAAGAAAAGGGTAAAAAGTCATGGAATAAAAATCCTTACCTTCTTTTATATATCTAGACCATAAAACTGATTCTCCTTGATATTTAGGACCTATTTGCTCCAAGGCAACCATTTTTCCATTGCCATAAAAAACTAATCTAAAAATTTCTATTGGCATCATTTTAAAGTCTTTATGTTTATAGTCTTCAATGTAATAATCCCAATTTTCTTTGCTGTCAGCCTCTAAATGATAAAATTGCTGTGCAACTCTTTTTTC
>NZ_CANMQT010000017.1 GCF_947500065.1 uncultured Aquimarina sp. | reverse complement strand
GGTCCGTCTTGTTGTCCAATTTCCTTTTGTACTTTAAATTTAGGGAACGTTAGTTCAAGTTCACGTTTGATATTTTTCTCAGTTAGTTCGTTGAGGTTTAGGTTTCCTAATTTAGATTCTGTTAGTAATATTTGTTTTAATTCTTCAGTTTCAATAATCGGTTTTTTAATAATTAATTCTTCCTCATTTTTAAGACGTTCGTTGAGTTTTTCTGAGGTTGTTGTATTCTCAGTAATTCCTTTTGCAAAGCCAAACATTTCAAGTCCGAAATAACCAGTTCCTATTAAAATAATTCCAATTAGTACTATTAAAACTTCTCTTTTCATTGATTTTCTTGAGTGTGTTTGAACCGGTCTCGTGTATGAGGAATAGAGGATTTCTACTCACAAACCTTTCGGTTTTGCACAGACCTTTGTTTTGTATTCATACTTTCGTTTTATCACTTTAACTGTTATTACATAGGACATATTGTTATCACCGGTTATTTTTTGTTTCCAGATATTAAGAATTCCCTAACTATGTTTTTTATCCTAAAACCATTACTGCTATTGGTAAAGAAAACATAAGCTACACCTGCATCATCATACACTTCAAAGGAACAATCGTAACCGCCATTTCTTCCACTATGCCCATATGCAAAGCCTAATGGAGAGTACTTTAATTGATACCCCAACCCAAAGCCTTGTTTCCAATCTGTATTTGCCTCAGACCAGTTTTCTGGAATGTCAACTTGCTTTGCAAACATTTTGTCGTAAGTGTTTTTGGCCAATAAATCTCTATTCATAAGTGAAATAATGAATTTTGAAAATTCTTTTGCATTGGTATGCATAGAGTAAGCCATATTTGGAGTCTCTGTTATTCTTAAAGCATTTGTGTATTTATCATCGTGTCCGAATGTTAATTTTTCCATGAGAGCTTTATTGGTAGAAAAATAAGTATCCTTAATACCCAAAGGTTTTATTATGTATTTCGACAGTAAAGATTCAATATTCTCTTCGGTCAATTTCTCCACTACTTTTGATAAATAGACAAATCCCTCTCCAGAATATCCAAATGTGCCGGGAGGGTTAAGAAAATTCAACTTTCCATTTCTCCAGTTTGGAAACCCAGTACGATGAGTAAGTGAGTGACGAGCTGTCAATTGGTGATAAGTGGTATCGTGGGCTATATCATCATAAGGAAGGTATTTATATAGAGGATAATCCAAATCAATTACGCCTTCTTCAACCAGCTTCATTACAAGAAGCGCGAAAACAGGCTTTGTCACGGAACCAGCATCAAAAAGTGCATCTTCAGTGACTCTTTCGGTTTCATAAGCATTGGCATCTCCGTAGTTTTTTAAATAGACAACCTCACCATCTTTTATTAAAGCCAGTTGTAATCCTGGAATGGTGTAGTGATGTATAACTTCTTTGAAGAATTTATCTACTTTAAGGGTGTCATTTGCTTTGAAATTAGGAAGAATACCTTGTTTTGCTGAGAAAAAAGGAGGAGCCTTTTGGGCTTTTACGTCATATTTTGGAGCAGTTGTTATTTTTCCATTTACAACTTCTACCTCAATTCCCTTATCGCCTCTCGAACTCAAATACAAATCTTTATTGGTGACATTACCTATCAAGGCTGATTTTATACGATACCTTCCTTGCGGAAGGTTTAGTCCATATTCTTTTTTTCTGAGTAAAGGGAACTGCGTCCACATATCAGGATAGTCCATATTGACCAATTCTAAACCGTAAGGTACTGTATCAGAGAAGGGGGCTTCCAATTGAGCTGTTCCTTCTAATGTGCCCATCTCTTTCGCATCCTCTCCTAATATAAACAAATCACCCAAATTATTTGAAATAGAACTTTTTCCTCCAAATATTCCCCAGCTTTTGAGTGAATAACCATCATTGTCCAAATCAACAATTTGGTGGTCTATACCAATTGTTCTGTTCACATACAATTCATCACCTAGAAAGATTTGCCATTCATATGTGGTTGTATTTCCATCTCTATGAACAGCGTGGTCAATTTTATTTAAGTTTTCTTCGCGAATGTCCTTGTCCCAACCATTTTTGCCAAACATTAAATTTAGAGAGTTTTCACTCAATGCATAAAAAGCCACACCTGAGCCTTTTCTTTCGTGTTTTACATCTAGAAAAAGCCAATGAGCATCTTGCCCAAAGAGCTTAACATCCATTTCAGAAGACAAAATGTGTTCATCATCTATTACTTCAACAATTACATATAATGATTGTTCTTCTAAATTGTATCCTACCTGAAAAAAAGCACTAAAATCATTTTCATTTTCTATGTTATTCCTTGTAATTCCGTACTTATTTAAGTGACTTGGCCAATCCCTAGATTCTCCATCAATGGTAATTTTTGATACAGGTAAAGCAACGGCTCTTTCTCCATTATGAGCAAACAAACTAAATGGAAAAATAAAAAGAATGATGCCTAGATTGAAAAGTAAAATGAAGATGTTATTTTTCATTTTTCTAAGTTTTAATTGTTGAGAACGTCTCTTGTATGGTACGTTTGCTTCCCAAAGGGAGCATATGCAATATACAAATTGTTGTACACTGTTTTTTATTCTAATTCGAAATCCGAAATATTTATCTTTTCAGATTCCATTGTTTTCTTATCTAATATTCTGTCGAAAGGAATCCAACCCTTTTTTGTCAATTCGCTTGAAACTTTTTCTGCATATGAGTGAGCAAAATTCTCTTTTTCTTGTGAAGGAATTTTATCATAGTCAGCCCAAAAGTCATAATCAGAATCTTTTCTTGAAGGTCTCTCTATTTTTTCCAGATATTCTACATAATGTCCAACTTCGTGAATAAATGTTCGATAAAGCATTGTGTTTCTCAATCCATTGATTGTTGGGTGAATAGTGAAATCTCTTTTACTTTCAATCATTTTATGCCCGTCACTAAGCAATCTTTCGAACTCTTTTCTGTCTTCGTTTTTTAACGATTTAGACCACTTTATTGTTTTGTCAAAATCAAAAGATTCTAACATTATAGCAGCTCCTTCGTGCTTATCAATTTCTACAAAATAGTTTAATCTTCCCCAAACTGGTTTTAAAGTTTCTTCCCGTCTTTTAGGTTGTCTTAAAACAATTAAATTTAAACCTTCCAAATCTCTTGGATTTAGTAGTTCAATAATTTTTGAAATGTCATCTACAGTACACGGATGAATACTATTCTTTCGGGTTTTTTCTACAAGAAATTTGTATTGTTTACCGTATATACTTCTTTTAATAACAGTATATTCCTCAAGTTTCTCCCAAAATATCCGAAGGTCATTCCAACTATTAGAAATTACATTCCGATTATTTTGTCCATAGCCTTGTTTGGCTGTTCCGATATTTTTATTTCTTCTTGTTGGATTAAACATTTTCGTAAATAGCATACAACGTTAAATATATGGCAAGTTGGGCAGAAAATAAGCGATTAATTTCGATCCAGCACTTAGCCAAAGTTTATATTTTGTTTTTATCTTTTTCTAAAATACTAAATTTAATACTTTGGCGACAAACCGAGTAGACAATAACCTTTCGATTAAACACAAACTCCGCATTATCGCATAGGTATTGTTAGCTGCAGTCTTTTCAACTTTCCCACGTTATATTGTGCAAAGTTCCATCTTGATTAATATTCAAAACTAAAAGTTGATTACAAGGTTCTCCATCAATGTCAATCGAGTAGTCAAATGTACCGAAATAAGAAGCTTGAGGATAAATTCCAACTCTTATTAAATTCAGTTGTTCCATTAAAAGATTATTTCTTGATTTTTTTCGATTTTTTAAATCAATTATATCAGCTAAGTCATTCTCGTCAAGTTCGTCAAGATAGAAATTCAAATAGTCTGATGTCATACTCACATCTTGCTCAAAGTCAGATTTTATATAATTTCGATTTTGATTATCAAATTCAGGTATTCTGTTCACGAATTCCAGTATTTGATTTAATTTAGATTGATTTGTCGATTCGGTCTCAAAATTCAAGTCTAGATTAATTTCTCTTTCTTCATACTTTAATGTCCAATCATAATAATCTTCTAGCTTTTCAAAGTCAATTTTTGTAAAATCTGGTTTCTCTAAAATTCGGATTTCCTCATTATTAATTTCAGGTTCTTTTTTATTTTTTTTGAAAAATTCAAATATTCCCATTTGCGATTGTTTGGTCAGATTACAGCTAACGTTTCTTGTATGGCGCGTTTGCTTCCCGAAGGGAGCATATGCATTATAAATTGTTATATGTTTTTATGCTTCGACCCACTTTTGTTCAATTAAATCAAATTTATCACAGAGATGGTGAGCTTTTATTGAAGCATTTAATTTAAATTTTTCTCCTCCAGAGTTTAACCACCTTATGATAAACCATTTTATTAATTCATCCGTTGCAATCCCCCAAGAATCAAAGTTTTCGTCATGTTTTTCAAATTTTTGTAGAAATTCATAATTATAAACACAATGAATGTTAAGAAGTCCAGGGTCAACTGGAGAAGGGTACTCTGCTTTGTTATTATTGTATATAAAAAATTCACAATTCTCTTTATCCATAAAGAAAACTCTAACTGGAAAATTCTCAGTAAAACCATCAGAAAAAACCTCAAAATCTAAACTAATTACTTCATTAGGATATTCGAAACTAATTAGTTTTTTAATAACGTCTTCTATTTCAATATTCAATTTGGTTAAATATTCTTTTACTTTATCTCTAAATTCGGATTCCATTATTTTTTCAATTTATTAATAAACTTTAACCCAATAAGATACTTTAATCAGAGATGGGTAAAGGGATTACATATAATTCTTTTCTATAGTGAATTATAATAATTTGTAAACGTATAATCTACGTCTAGTATTTTTTAAAGAAACTAAAAGTTTATCATATAAAAAAACCACGATACTTAGTATCATGGTTTTTTGTAAAAATAATATGGAGATTCCGTTATTTTTTAGGATCAAGAATTAATGAGATTCGCTCCATTGCATCTTGCAGGTGGTAACGTGTCATTCGGTCTGCCGTTCTACCAATTGCATTTCTGATATCTCTCTGTAGGTTTTTTAGCTCCGCTCTTACCACAGGTCTTATATCACTCTGTGATACGTTCACATTGGTACGCCTTACAAAACGTCTAAAATTAGCAGGGATTGGTGTCTGTTCTTTCGTCATCAAAAACTCTAATCGTTCCATATATGCTCGCTGCAGATTACGACGATATACATCGATTGCAGCTCCTGTTCTTAGTTCTTTCCATACACCCGATCTTAGCTCCGTCATCATATCGATTAGGGTATATGCTTCTCTGGTGTTTAAGGCTTCGTTCTCTATTAATCTAGCCATTCTTCCTTGATCTAATAGGTTATTCAGTGTTCTGGTTTGAAAACCTCGAACACGTTCTACGCTACCAGCAGATTCTATTTTATTAAAGATAGTAGTATCCAATAACCAATCAGGAGTAGCAAATAACTGCTCTTGTATAAATACCATTGCACGTTTTTGGTTTTCTTTAGTTACATGTGTATATACGGCTCCTTCTTGATCATAGGTTTTATAATACTCATATACACCTCCGATATTAGAAGCAACGTGTCCCATATATCTGTTGTATTGGCTCAGTACCTGTCCATACATTGTTTGTAGGTCGTTATAGTTTTTACCATCTTCTGCAGTCCATTTGATCAGATTAGGTACAATCCTTTTTAGGTTGGCAATACCATACGTACTTGCTTTTACAGCATCATCACCAAGGTCTTCTGTTTGTGAACTAGGATCGATTACACCAAACTGCTGTCTTCCAAAACGGTATTTAGGATCATCAGCATGTTTTAAAATCCAGCTATCTAAGGTTTTCTTTTCTTCTTCTGCTGTAGTTCCGGGAATTGGTCGATATCCCCATCTGATGGCATGCTTGTCGTAGATCCCTATTTCTGGCATAAGCGCTACATCACCATCACCTGGTTGCGCGACATAATTAAAACGAGCATAATCCATAATAGATGGTGCTGTCCCATACTTTTTAGTAAACTCAGGATCACGAAGTGATTCTACAGGATAAGCGACACTACTTCCCATATTATGTGGTAATCCTAGTGTATGACCAACTTCATGTGCAGAGACAAATCTAATAAGCCGTCCCATCACTTCATCTTTAAAAGCTACTCCTTGTGCTTCTGGATTGATTGCTGCTGTTTGTACAAAAAACCAGTTACGTAATAAGGTCATTACATTATGATACCAGTTGATATCGCTCTCTAGAATTTCTCCTGTTCTTGGATCACTTACGTGTGGTCCATTAGCGTTTGGTATTGGAGAAGCTAAATAACGTACTACTGAGTAACGTGCGTCTTCTGGACTCCAATCAGGATCTTCTTCTACTGTTGGAGGATCTTTGGCAATAATTGCTTCTTTAAAACCAGCTTCTTCAAAAGCTACTTGCCAGTCTTCGATACCTTGTTTGATATATTTCACCCATTTTTTTGGAGTAGCGCGATCAATATAGTACACAATTTGTTTTTTGGGTACTACCAATTCTCCTCTGTTGAACTTTTCGACATCTTCATCGCGTACTTCTAATCTCCATCGATCTAAATAGCGTATCGTTTTACTTTCTTGCGCCTCTAATCCATAATCTGTTTGTCCTCTAGCGAACCATCCTACTCGCTGATCAAACATTCTACGTTTCATAGGTGTTTCTGGAAGTAAAATCATAGAATTACTCATTTCTAAAGAAATGGTTCCTGTACTAGCGTTAGAAGGAGGTTCGCCAGCGTTATATGTTTTTACGTGCCTTGTTTCGATATTAAGAGGATAACTTCTAATAGAATCTATATAAGACAAGCTCGCATCTAATCTCGTAATCTTGTATCTTTTTCTTCTGGAAGCAGGAAAACCAAGCGCTTTTACATCTTTTTTAAATAAGTCTGTAACATCAATAACCGTGGCATTGTTTACAGAATCTTTATGAAATGCTTTTATTGGAAACGAAAATAATACGGGCTCGAAATTAGAATTCTCTACCGCCTCATGAATTGGTAAAGAATCTGCTGCGTAGATCTGATGTGATACTACTCGAAGTAATACTTGTTTGTTTTTTCTTTGCCATCTAAGTACTTGTGTATTTTGTTTTCCACCACCAAAACCAATTCCTGTAGCGGTTTTAGCAATTCTGGTCACCATTAGCATTTCTCTGTTAAACAAAGAATCTGGTATTTCATAAAAATATTTATCTTCAATATTATGAACTGTGAAAAGCCCTTCATCACTTTTGGCTTTTTCAGTAATGACATCGCTATATGGTTTAATAGCATTTTTGTCTTTACCAGGTTTTTTTGCTCCTGCAGTTGCCGGAGTTTTTCCTTTTTTGTTCTGAAAAGCAGAACAACTAGAAAATGTAACTACCACTATTAGTAATAGATATAGAGTACTTTTGCGCATGAGTTATTTTTTTATCGGCCGAAGATAAAGAAATACCTATGGGATATTAGTGAAAGGAAAGTTAAAACCTAGAGCATGTGGGTTTTATGATTGGTGGATTTATACACGGTAATTATTAATAAATAGATTCCTTGTATTAATTTTCTGTTACAATAAATTCACTTCTTCTATTTTGTTGATGTTGTTCTTTAGTACAACGAACACCATTGCTACATTTATTTTGCAACAGAGTTTCTCCATAACCTCTGCTTTTTACCCGATCAGGATCAATGCCTTTACTGATGATATAGTTGGCTGTTGCAGTAGCTCTTTTGGAAGATAGTTTTAGGTTGTATGCATCACTACCTTTACTATCTGTATGCGATCCTATTTCAATTTTTAGTGTAGGATATTCTTTCATGTACGCTATAATTTTATCTAATTCTATAGCTGTTTTTCCTAGTAATAATGCTTTATTAGAGGCAAAATAAATAGGTTTTAGATTTAATAATTTTGCTAAATCTATTCCCGTATCAGGAACATCATTTTCTAAGAATAGTTCTTTGTGTACTTTGGTGCTATCTCTATTTGTAGAGATCGGAATTGTTGTTGGTTTATAGTTTTCTTTTTTCGCTTGGATGGTATAGGTTTTATTATTACAATCTACCCGAGCAGTAAAAGCCCCCATCATATCAGTTACTTTGGTATAGACAACCTCATTGTCTTCATTGCTGATGGTTATTTCCGCATCATTCAAAAGTTCATCGGTTTTTTTATCTAGGATGATACCATTAATTGATCCTTTGCAATCGGTTACTAAGGGTTTTGTTTCAGTAATACTATAGATGTCATCATCGCCTCTACCACCGGATCTATTGGATGCAAAGTATCCTTTTTTAGTATCATCGTTAATAGTAAAGGTTACATCATCAAAATTACTATTGATTGGTCTTCCTACATTATATATCTTTTTCTGAGGAGCTTCTGTATTTACCACAAAAATATCGAGTCCTCCTAACCCCATATGACCGTCTGAAGAGAAATATAACATTCCTGTTTTACTAATAAAAGGAAAAGTATCTCTTCCTTCTGTGTTGATTTCTGGCCCTAAATTCTGAGGTTGTCCAAAGCTTCCATCTTCTTGAATGGTGACAACGTATAAATCAGAAGCACCATATCCTCCTGGCATATCAGAAGCAAAATATAATTTTTTCTCATCAAAACTTAAAGTTGGATGCGCCACAGAATATTGATCATTGTTAAAAGGAAGTTCTTTTGGTGGAGACCATTTTTGATCTTTATCTATTACGGATTTGTATATTTTAAGACGATTAATTCCAGTTGAATCGTTTTTGGATTTTCCTCTATAAATATTGTTTCGGGTAAAATAAATAATACTGTCATTTTTAGTAAATGCAGATGTAGATTCGTGAAGGCGAGAACTTAGTTTTTTGGCAAATTCTTTGGAAAAAGAGATGTCCAGAGAATCATTGAATACTACCATAAACAACCCTAAATACGATTGTTGATTCCAAGCGTTTTGTGTTGAACTACCTTTGTTTTTTCCTCGAGAAGAAGAAAATATTAATTGGTTTTGATGGATAGAAGGCGCAAAATCTGTAAATGCTGAATTGCCTTCAAAATTAATAATTTCATATCTTCCGGATTGTTGTTCTATGTCTTCCAGATAATTTGGATTTTCTTCGAATCTCTTTGCTCTGGAATCTTCTGGGTTCAGGTTTTTGACATATTTCATAAGTTCATTCGCCTGATCGTATAACTCCAGATGTTTGTAACATTGCACAGTTCTATAATAATATTCTGGCTGTAATTCTTCTACTGCAGTACTGTCTTCTGCAAGTTCGATACGATATTCGATCATTCTCTCGTACCATTTACCTGCATTTTCTAAGTCGGAATTATAGTAATATGCATCCGCTAATTTTTGGTATATTTCTATAGAACCATCTCCATTACTTATAATATCTTGATATGCGTCAATAGCATCGACATATGCTAGGTTTTTAAAATTTTTATCAGCCTTTTTTAATGATTTATCTTGTGAAAATAAAAACAAGGGTGCTATCAAGATAAAGATGAATATATGGTAAGGTGTATGTTCAACGATTTTCATAGGGAACTTTATTTTGATTAGAAGAATCTAGGGTATAAAACACGTTCTTTTTTCTTAAAGATTTCGTAGCGTAAGAAAAACTCATAGGATCCGGAATTAAACTCAGTGTTTCCTAAAGCTGTTGTTTCCCAGTCATAGGCAAAACCAAGCATCATATTATCTGAAATCTGAAATCCAGCCAAAGCACTTAGCGCGGCGCTCCATCTATATGCTAACCCTAAGGAGAGTTTATCATATAATAAGAAGTTTGCAGAAACATCAACTTGCAAAGGCGATCCAGAAACTACTTTTCCTAACACTGCCGGTTTTAGTTTTAGGTATTCATTAATGTCAAACACATATCCTAGAATCATATAATAATTGATTCGTTCTACAGCTAAAAAAGAAGAGGCGGTATTATCATTTGATGACTCATTAAAGTGTTTAGTCTGGAGTAGGTTAGGAGCAGAAATTCCTGCATAGAATTTTTGAGTATAATAATAAGCTCCTATTCCTACGTTAGGAGAGAATTTATTGTCAATATTAGTGTCTAAAAGTATATCAGACGTTGCATATTGATTTAGCCTATTAAAGTCGATATCTAATAAATGCCCTCCTGCTTTTATTCCCAAAGATAATTTTCCATCAGGAGAGGTGTCAATAGTATATGAAAAATCAATATCAATGTATGTTTCCTGAGTAGGTCCTATTTTATCATTGACGATAGATACTCCAAGCCCGACTTTTTCTGAAGGACCGATTGGCGAGTGAATATTTAATGTCTGAGTTACTGGTGCTCCGTTAATTCCTACCCATTGATTCCGATATAAACCGGAGATACTAATTGCGTTTCTAGATCCGGCATATGCAGGGTTTACACTTATGGTATTGTACATGTATTGTGTATACTGAGCATCCTGCTGGGCGTAGGTTCCCAGAATAGAAATTAAAAATAAAATAATACTTAATAAATATGTTTTTTTCATAAGGTTATTATTTCTGAAAAGAATCATAAAAATGTTTGTTGCTTTAAGAGATTGTTTTATCTATTGATATATAGATATCCAGATCTCGTTTTAGATATTCCTGCATTATTTTTATATACTAGTACATAGAAATAAGTACCTACTGGTAATTGACGTTCTTGGTTTACAGTAGCTCTACCATTAGATTCCCCTCTGAAATATTCCTGACTTTGACCATATCCTATAGCTTCATATACAAGTACACCCCATCGATTGAATATCTTCAATTCATTATTAGGGAAGTTTTCGATATTGCGAATGATAAATACATCATTATCGCCATCTCCATTAGGCGTGACTGCATTAAATATTTCAAGATCGTCTTCTGATGTTGGATCAGCATTGTTTGGTTCTAAGTAATCAGGAATTCCGTCACCATCAGAATCAATAGCATCATCAGGTATCATATCTCCATCTGGATCCGGATTCTCATCTTCTGTAAGTATTCCATCATTGTCATCATCAATATCTTGAAAATCATCAATTCCATCACCATCAGAATCTTGAGGGTCGTAATTTACTTCGCCATTATCAGGATCATCTTGTACGCTATCAGGAATACCATCATCTCCATAAGGTCCATCAATGGTTCCGTCTCCATCACTATCAATACCATCGTGTCCGCCTTCGATATAGTCATAGATTCCGTCTCCATCAGCATCAAGATCTAGACTATCTATAATACCATCGCCATCTGTATCTAATAAAGGATCTCCGTTTTGTTCTTCGACGTCTGTAATACCATCATTATCATCATCTAAATCTATAATATTTGGTATTCCGTCTCCATCAGTATCCAAATAACTGACTGTAGGGTCATCCGGATCACCATCATTATCACTATCACTATCAGTAGGATCATCAGGATCATCAGAATCTTCAATAATTACCTTAGTAGAGTTAGGAATAGATGCACTTACAAAAGCGGTATTTGATACAAAACCATCAATCATATCATCTTCTGTAATCACATGTTCTGCTGTAACTGAGAAGGTTTCTCCAGGTGCAAGTGATGCTATAGATGATGGACTAGTTAAAACTGCATTAGGATCCGTCACATTTATATTTAGTAATGTTACATTTCCTGTATTGGTAACTGTAATTGCATAATTAAGAATATCTCCAACTTCGGTATAAGTCGTTGTATCTACCGTTTTCAATATGGAAACAGTTGCTAATTGTGGGGTAGAGGTGACAGTTACATCATCAGGTTCTCCATCTCCATTTGTATCATCGTCAGTAGGGTTATTAGGGTCATCAGAATCATCTGTTACAATACCTCCATTGGTATCTTCTGCTGTTACAGAAGCTGTATTTGTTACCGAACCTGTGTCTAAGTCTTGTTGTGTTATGGTATGCGCAGCAATAACAGTAATTGTTTCTCCTGGTAATAATGTAGCTATATTAGATGGTACAATACTACCTGCATCAGCATTAGAATCTGAGATGGTAATGTTGCTTAAAGTAACATTACCAGTATTAGTTACCTGTAATGTATAGGTAATAATTTCACCTACAGTATCCCATAATCCATCTGGTGCATCATCTGCAGCTTTGGTTAATCCAATAGATGGGTTTTGAATCATATCTGTATTTGTTATATCATCAGGATCACCGTCACCATTACTATCATTATTAGTAGGGTCATTAGGATCATCTGAAATGTCATCTAGAATATTTCCGAATGGATCAGTTCCCTCTACAGTAGCAGTATTACTAACAATGCCAGTGTCTAAATCTAATTGAGTAATCGTATGCGCTGCAGTTACAGAAATGGTTTCTCCCGGAAGTAAAATGGTAATGTTTGATGGACTAATACTGCCAGCATCTGCATTATTATCGGTAATGACAATATTTGTTAACGTAGTATTGCCAGTATTGGTAATTGTTAAGGAGTACTTAATTTGTTCTCCTACTGTATCATAAGCGCCATCATCGGCACTTAATGATTCTTTGATAATACTAATTCCTCCTTGTACCATAAATGTGGTTACTGTGTCATCATCGGGATTTCCATCATTATTATCATCTATATCTGTAGGGTTATTTGGATCATCAGAATTATCTGTGATATTAGTTCCATTAGGATCTTGTCCAGAAACAACAGCAGCATTGGTAATACTTCCTGTATCAACATCAAACTGAGTTATTGTATAGGTTGCAGTAAATGTTGTTGTGTTATTTTGCCCAGGAATTAAATCAATAAGACCTCCATTAACAGCTACTAATGGATCAGAAATTGTAATATCCGTAATAGTAGTATTTCCTGAATTTATTACTTCGAAAGCATATGTAATCGTTTCTCCGATTTGAGCAAAGCCATCACCATTCGTATCATTGAACGTTCCTGTTTTTAGTAAAGTTAATTCAGGGTTGCCAATAAGATCCGTAACTGTTGGGTCATCCGGATCACCATCTCCATCCAGATCCTCATTATTTGGATTATCCGGATCGTCAGAGAAATCACTTACATCCGTAATAATACCACCATCATCATCTTCTCCGGTTACTAAGGCACTGTTAGAAATATTACCAGAGTCAATATCTGATTGCAAAATAATATAAGTTGCTGTAAAGCTTGTATTATCAGTTTCTGCAGGGTTTAAATTGATCGGGCCACCTGTTACAGATACTATGGGATCGGAAATTGTAATGTTGGTTATTGTTACATTTCCAGTATTTCTAACATCAAATGTATAAGAAATTGTTTCTCCATTTTGAGGAATTCCATCACCATTTTCATCATTGAAATTAGCTGTTTTAAATAAAGTTAGTTGTGGATCTCTAGCTAATGTGGTTATTGTTGCATCATTATTATCAGTGGTAGTTGGATCATCGGAATCATCCGTCACTGTTCCCCCAGACGGATCAATCCCAGAACTTGTTGCAGTATTAATGACTTCACCAGCATTTACATCTGATTGTAATAAAACATAAAATGCTGTAAATGTTGTGTTGTCCGTCTGACCAGGAATCAAGGTAATTGGTCCTCCGGTTACAGGAATTAATGGATCCGAAACAGTGATATTAGAAATCGTTACATTTCCAGTGTTAGATACATCAAAGTTATACTGAATCGTTTCTCCTGCTTGCGCAAGTCCATCATTATTAGTGTCTATAAACACACCAGTTTTAAAGATTGTAAGTTCTGGATTACTTGGTAATGTGGTAATTGTCACATCATCAGGTTCTCCATCACCATTAGTGTCGTTATCAGTTGGATCATTAGGATCATCAGATGTATCTGAAATTGGATTTCCATTAGTGTCTTCTGCATTAACTGTTGCAGAATTCGTAATACTTCCTGAATCAATGTTTGCTTGCGTTATTGTATATGTAGCAAAGAATGTAGTAGTATCATTATTGGAAGGAGCTAAGGTAATAGGACCTCCATTAACTGTTGCTAAAGGATCTGATATAGTAATATTTGAAAGGGTTACATTTCCTGTATTGGTTACATTAAAATTATAGGTGATCGTTTCTCCTTGTTGAGGTATTCCATTACCATTCTCATCATTGAAAGTAGCAGTTTTTTCTAGTTCAATTGAAGGGTTTTGTGCAATATTAGTATCTGTAATATCATCAGGATCGCCATCGCCATTTGCATCATTATCTGTAGCGTTATTAGGATCATCAGAAATATCAGTAATAGGATTTCCAAACGGATCGACACCTTCTACAGACGCAGAGTTACTTACTACGCCTGCATCAATTTCATTTTGAGTAATAGTATGAGTTGCATTCGCAATAATCGTTTGTCCTGGAGATATACTAGTAATAACTGAAGGCGTAATGCTTCCTGCATCCGCGTTAGCGTCTGAAACGACAACATTAGTGAGTGTTACATTTCCTGTGTTGGTTATCGATAGTTCATATATTATTTGTTCTCCAACACTGTCATAGCTACCATCAGGAGCTACTAGTGCCGTTTTGATAAGGCTAAGATTTCCTTGAAAAGGTAAAACAGTATTGGTTACATCATCAGGTTCTCCATCTCCATTAGTGTCATTATCGGTTGGATTGTTAGGATCGTCTGAAGTATCTGATACTGGATTTCCATTAGGATCTTGTCCATTTGTAATTGCGGTGTTTTGGACTAATCCTGCATCAATGTCATTTTGATTAATACTATATGATGCAGTAAATGTCGTTGTATCATTTTGCCCTGGATTAAGATTTATCGCAGCTCCAGTTACAGTTACTAAGGCATCTGTAACATTAATATTCGTTATGGTAACATTGCCGATATTCGATATATCGAATGCATAGCTTATTGTTTCTCCAACCTGGGCTAAACCATCACCATTTTCATCTTCAAATATGCCAGTTTTTGTTATGCTTACTCGAGGATTCGATAGTAACGGAGTAACGGTAGTGTCATCAGGATCTCCATCTCCATCTATATCATTGTTATCTGGATTATTAGGATCATCACTAATATCTGTAATAGGAGTTCCATCTGGATCTTGTCCAGTAACCGTAGCAGAATTTGTGATACTTCCAGTGTTTAGATCCGAAAGAGTGATTGTATAGGTTGCTGTAAAAGTAGAAGTATCTGATTCATTAGGATCTAGATCTATTGGACCTCCTGTTATTGAAACTAGTGGATCAGTAATTGTGATACTAGAAATCGTTACATTTCCTGTGTTTCTTACATCAAATATATAGTTAATTGTCTCTCCTTCTTGTGGAAATCCATCTGCATTTTCATCATTAAAAACAGCTGTTTTTAGTAATGTTAGCTGAGGGTCTCTGGATAAAGAGGTAATTGTATCGTCATTATCATCGGCAGTTGTAGGATCATCAGAAACATCTTCTACAGGATTTCCATTTGGATCAGTTCCAGAACCAATAGCAGAATTAGTTACACTTCCTGTATTGATATCATCTTGCGTAATAGTATAAATAGCTGTAAATGTGTTACTATCTGTTTGATTCGGAGGAAGATTAATCGATCCACCACTAATGGTTACCAATGGGTCTATTATCGTAATGCCAAATACCGTTACATTTCCAGTATTTGATACATCAAAACTGTATTGAATGGTTTCTCCAACCTGAGCTAGACCATCACCATTACTGTCAATAAATACTCCTGTTTTATTGATTGTTAATTCAGGATTAGATTGTAAAGTAATGATTGTTGCATCATCTGGATCTCCATCTCCATTACTATCATTATTATCGGGATTATTAGGATCATCAGAAGTATCCGTAATAGTGCTTCCATCTGGAGCTTCTGTATTAACCGTTGCAGAATTTGTAACACTTCCGGAGTCTATGTTTCCTTGAGTTATTATAAAGGTAGCTACAAAAGTAGTAGTGTCAGATGCTCCTGGATCTAAACTAATTGGACCTCCATTAACCGTAACAAGTGGATCTGAAATGGTAATGTCAGTAAGTGTTACATTTCCGGTGTTAGTTACAGAAAAATTATAGGTTAATGTTTCTCCTTGTTGCGGAAATCCATCTCCATTTTCATCATTGAAAGTAGCTGTTTTTTCTAAAGAAATGGATGGGTTTTGATCAAGAGGAGTTATTGTATTATCATTTGGTGTTCCCGTCGTAGGATCATCAGAGATATCAGATACTATATTTCCGCATGGATCAACAGCCACTACAGTAGCGCTATTTATAACCTGTCCAGTATTCAAATCGTCTTGAGTAATTGTATGTAATGCTGTAATGGTAGCAGATCCCATTGCTGGGATTGTGGGAATTGTAGCAGGAGAAATGCTTCCTACATCTGCATTAGTGTCAGTAATATTTACATTGTTTATTTCAACATCGTTTACATTTTGTATAACTATTTCATACTGAATAACCTCGCCAACTGCATCATAGCTTCCATCTGCGGAAGGTAGAAATGATTTTGTTACTATCATTTCAGCCTCAGGACTTACGGTAACTGTATAGGTGTATGGCATTCCAACACACCCATCAGGACTGGTTGGAGTAACAGTATAAATCACCGTTTGAATACTTCCACTAATATTAATTAAAGTATCTGTTATTAAAGAAGATGTATCTGGAGTAGTTGTTTCTCCACTTACGTTCGTATTATCTGCTGCCACCCATGAGAAAGAGGTTCCTGCAATATTTACATCTGAACTCAGATTGTGATTTAAAGAGGTGTTACTACAAGTGTCATCTGTAGGAGCTGCCGTATTAAGAGGTTCTGGTTGAATAGTAATAGTAAGCGTAAATGTATTTCCATTACAACCATTACTATTGAATGGTGTAATGGTATAGATAACATCCTCATTATTTCCTGAGATGTTTTGTATAGTATCTGGAATAATAGTTCCATTACCATTAATAGCTCCACTAACATTGGGGTTTGGTGTAACTACCCAATCAAATGTAACACCAGATAGGCTTGTCAAGTTTGATAAATTATATTCTAAAGAGGTATTACTACATATAGAGGTCGAAACATCTGAAATCTCTAAAGTAGCTGTAACATCAATGGTATATGTAAAATTATATGTACTATTGTTTCCTGCGCAATCTGTATACGTGAAAGTATATGTTTTGATTCCATCACAAGTAGGATTGGTACTTTCTGTTATTACTGGAATAATATTATTTCCACATACATCAGTTACTATTGGCGCAGTTGGTTGTATTGCATCAATTATGTCATTTACTATTGCAGTTCCATCGACAGGTACAACTGGTGATGTAGTCACATCAAGGGTATACGTAAACGTATAGATAGAAACATTTCCAGCACAATCAGTGTAGGTATAAGTATATATATTATCTCCTTCACAAGCAGGATCTGTATTTTCTGTAATTACTGGAGTGATATCATTATTACATACATCAGTTACAGTTGGCGCGGTTGGTTGTGTGGCATCTGCAATACATTCTACAGTTGCAGTTCCATTTACTGGCACTACTGGGGATGTTGTTACATCAAGGGTATACGTAAACGTATAGATAGAAATATTTCCAGCACAATCAGTGTAGGTATAAGTATATATTTTATCTCCTTCGCAAGTAGGATCTGTATTTTCTGTAATAACTGGGGTGATATCATTATTGCATACATCAGTTACTGTTGGTGCAATTGGTTGTGTAGCATCTGCAATACATTCTACAGTTGCAGTTCCATTAGCAGGTACTACTGGTGATGTTGTTATATCAAGGGTATATGTAAACGTATAGATAGAAACATTTCCAGCACAATCAGTATAGGTATAGGTATATATCTTATCACCTTCGCAAGCAGGATCTGAGTTCTCCGTAATTACCGGAGTGATATCATTATTACATACATCAGTTACGGTTGGCGCAGTTGGCTGTGTAGCATCTGCAATACATTCTACAGTTGCAGTTCCATCTACAGGTACAACTGGTGATGTTGTTACATCAATCGTATATGTAAATGTATAGATAGAAACATTTCCAGCACAATCAGTATAGGTATAGGTATATATTTTATCTCCTTCACAAGTAGGATCTGTATTTTCTGTAATTACTGGGGTGATATCATTATTACATACATCAGTTACTGTTGGCGTGGTTGGCTGAGTAGCATCAGCAATACATTCTACAGTTGCAGTTCCATCGACAGGTACAACTGGCGATGTTGTTACATCAAGGGTATATGTAAATGTATAGATAGAAACGTTTCCAGCACAATCAGTGTAGGTATAAGTATATATTTTATCTCCTTCACAAGCAGGATCTGCGTTCTCCGTAATTACCGGAGTGATATCATTATTGCATACATCAGTTACTGTTGGTGCAATTGGTTGTGTAGCATCAGCAATACATTCTACAGTTGCAGTTCCATTTACTGGTACTACTGGCGATGTTGTTACATCAATCGTATAGGTAAACGTATATATAGAAACATTTCCTGCACAATCGGTATAGGTATAGGTATATATTTTATCTCCTTCACAAGTGGGATCTGTATTTTCTGTAATTACCGGAGTGATATCATTATTACATACATCAGTTACTGTTGGCGCAGTTGGTTGTGTAGCATCTGCAATACACTCTACTGTTGCAGTTCCATTTACTGGTACTACTGGCGATGTTGTTACATCAATCGTATAGGTAAACGTATATATAGAAACATTTCCTGCACAGTCAGTATACGTATAGGTATATATTTTATCACCTTCACAAGTAGGATCTGCGTTCTCTGTAATAACTGGTATGATAGAACTACCACTACTATCAGTAACTACAGGCGCAGTTGGTTGTGTAGCATCGGCAATACATTGTACTATAGCTGAATCATTAGGAGGTAATACCAAAGGTGGTTCTATGGTTACTGTGATTGTGTACATTGTTCCTACACATCCATTAGCATCAGCAGTAGGAGTAATAGTATATATTATATCTTGATCAGTTGAAGATGTATTGGTAAGCGTATCTTGTATTCGATCATCTGTTGAAGTAGAAGTGGTCTCTCCTGATACATTGGGATTGTCAACAGCAGACCAAGAAAAAGTAACTCCATTAGTATAATTTGTAACATGTGTAATTAAATTTTGATTAAGTGTATCTCCTGTACAAATATCTACAGTCCTAGTAGTATTGTTTACTCTGGGAGTTCGCTGTATTGTTACAGTATAAGTATATGTATCCAGTACTGCTCCTAATGAATCAAATCCTGTGATAGTATAAATCACTTCTTGATCTGTAATACTCGTATTTACTAAAGTATCTGTAATATTTGAGTCCGTCGAAGTAACGGTTGTTTCTCCTGCAACAAAAGGATTATTGGTAGCAGACCAGCTAAATGAAACTATAGTAGGGTCAACATCTGCAGTTAGATCATGTGCTAAAGTAGTTCCGCCACATATGGTTTCTATTGGATTTACAGTTACCGTTTCGGTTGCTATAAGGTCTGTGGGATCGGCAATACTTCCTGTTCTTGGTGTGGTGGTTACGGTTACGGTATTGGTAATATCCGTTTGATTAGTAATATCTGATGCGGTTGTAATATATGTCGCTGTCCATGTAGCAATGGTTCCAGGGTCCAATTGATCCACATCATTATCAACACCATCATCGGTTCCGGTAGTACTTTGTAAAGTAATTGTGCCTAAACTACCACTACCCGAATGAATATCGGTAAGACTCACTTCATCAAAAGTTACATTTCCTAGATTGGATACGGTGTAGGTATACGTTATTATTTGACCTTCTGTAACATTGCTATCGTCATCTGCTAATTTGGTTACAGATATAGAAGGAGTAGATATGAGGGGAACGATTGTAGGGTCGTTGGTAGTTGTTGTCGGGTCATCAGGATCATCCGATAGATCCGTCACACTTCCTAAACCTGGATCTTGAGCTCCGACGGTTGCTGTATTTACCGCTTGGGCTGCATCCAAATCGTCTTGTGTAATTACATGAGTTGCTTCAAAAGTAGCAGTATCCATAGGAGCCATACTATCTACGATATCATCTGTTCCAGTATCCGTTCCTGTAGTACTTATCAATGTAATTGTATCAGCATTAGGATCTACTACATTTATATCTGTTAATGTTACATTTCCCACACTAGTGGCAATAATCGTATAGGTTATAGTTTGCCCTAAAGTATTGTATGGGCCATTTGTTGGAGCATCATCTACTTTGGTAACCTCTAATTGACCAAATTGGGGAATTGTAACTACCGTTGCATCATTTGGTGCTAAAGTAGTAGGGTCATCTGATGTGTCAGATACTACCAGTCCTTCTACAGGTTCAGTCCCACTAGCAGTTGCTGAGTTGGTAGTACTTCCATTATCAAAATCTAATTGAACAATTGTATGTGTAGCAGTAAAGACTGCCGAAGCTCCTGCAGGTAAATTTGCAACAGATATAGGGCTTAAGCTACCTGGGTCAATATTAGGATCAGTGATAGTTACATTATCTAGACTTACATTCCCAGTATTGATTACTGTAAATTCATAGGTGATAACTTCTCCTAAAGCGTCATATAAGCCATCTAGAGCAGGTTGAGCAATTTTTTCTAGTACTAGTGCTCCCAATTGTTCGATGGGAGTAATCGTTGGATCTTCTGAAGCAATAGTTGTAGGATCATCCGAAGTATCAGAGATAACAAAGCCGTTGGATAAAGTACCTTCGGCTGTAGCTGTATTTACTACTTGATCTGCTTCTATATCCGATTGCGTAATTGTGTGTGTAGCAGTAAAATTAGCTACCGCTCCTATGCCAAGATTAGAGACTGATGCAGGAGATAAACTTCCTGAATCTATATTAGGATCTGAAATGGTCACACTTGGAATAACCTGATTCCCTGTATTGGTGACTACAAAATCATAAGTAATTACTTCTCCAACACTATCATAACTTCCATCTGGAGGTGCTTGATCACTTTTGGTGATTTCTAATTCGTTATTAATAATGGTAACATCTTCTGTTGGATCATCTGGTAAAGCATTTGCTTCTACTTCGGTTTGAGTATTGCTTATAGTATTTGTAACTGTTAATCCAGCAGATCCTTCATTAACCGTTGCTTCTAATATTAATGTATGGATTTCGCCACTAAACATAGTTCCAATCGTCCAATCAGGAGCAGTCCAGGTTCCAAAACTTGGAGTTCCTGTTCCAAAGGTTAATTCTGAAGGCAAAGCATCATTGATTACCAAATTACTTACAGGATTCACACCTAAATGCTCTACCGTAATGGTAAAAGTCACCGTATCTCCTTCAATTACAGGGCTAGTATCTACTGTTTTTGTTAATACAATTTCTGGATCGCAATTATATACAGATAATATAGCAGAATCATAAGTACAGGTTCCTTTGGTAACTCGTACAAAAAAATTACCTGGTTCTGTAGGAGTAAAGCTATTAGTTGTTGCTCCTCCTATTAATACACCATTCTGAAACCATTGATATGCATCAAAACTGGATGAGATTTCAAAAACATCTGCTCCAGGTAGACATCCACCACCAGTAACATCTAGTTCTACTACCGGAACGGTGTCAAACCCAGAAAAATATCCTGCGATTCCAGCTGCGCCACTTACTCCCAAAAAACCAACGGCAATAGGTCCTGTAGATTGTACAGAAACATTTCCTGTAAGACCAGGAATGTAAAAAGTTTTCCAATCTCCTGTGCCATTTACTGTTTGTTCATTAGCTAAGGCTATCGTTCCAGTACCGTCAGTAACTATAATGTTTGCATTTGGAGTAGTAGTAGCTGCTACGATTGTAATACCTCCATTAAAATTAGAACCATCTACATCTCTAATATTGGAGATGTTACTTAGTCTATCTGGTAGCAAGCAGTTTACAGGTGCGATAAAATTTAAACCACCAGTAAAAATACTGCCAGAACCGGACAAATGTTGATAAGCATACACTTCTTTGGAAGTGGTTACGTACATGTTTCCACCTGCAGATTGAGGTGAATAATTACTTCCGTTGATTACATAATATTCTCCGTTATTTATTGTTGTTTGAAGTACACCACCTACAAAAATATCTGTACCGTTCTGAGTTCCGATTATTATAGGGGTTTCTATGTCATTTACTCCATTTCCTCTTATGAATATATACTCTCTACCCAAAACATTCTCCGGAACCGGTTGGTCAATTACAGCGTCTCTGCTATTAGCACCAATTCTGGGAGCTCCATTTAGGTTTCCATTAGAAATGGCAATTTTTTTATCCGATTGGATGGTTGCTCCCAGCCAACAGTCAATATTTGCTGCTGTTGCATTTCTCCATGCTTCTAAAACATAGGTTTGGCCTTGAGTTAGTGTAATTGTAAGAGTGTCATCTGTAATTCCATCATCGTCTCCTTGTAGTCTAAATTCGCAATCTGTTCCGTAACCAAAAATATTAATGGTTGTAGTGCCTGGATCTGTAGCCATAATCCCTAAAGTAGCATTCAGACTATTTTGGCCATTACCATAATTAGGCCTACCACCCCATTTGAATAGTGTTCCTATGGCTTGTCTACCTTTGGATGTTAATGAAGTAGCTTGTGAGCTGGATCTACCTCGATAGTTAACATAAAATTCTTCGCCATTTTCAGATTCAAAACGTAACCCACTATTGTTTAAAACTATTCCGGTATTAGTATTTGTAACAAGCGTAATATTATTGTCACCATCCGCTATATTATATTGTTCTGGGGCGGTATTTGAAATGTTTAGGGTTGCAATTGCTGTTGTATTGGTTCCCCGAAAAACACTAACGTCAAAAGCTGTTGTTTCTGGCGTAGATAAATAAAAAGCTTGTTGACGTATTGCCTGATTATTTCCTCCTTGTTTTAGTGGCGGTAAATAATGCACATTACTAAGTTGCGCCTGAATATGTATAATGCTTATAATAAAGAAAAAGAGGAGTAGGTAATATTTTTTCATTAGGTGGGTAGTTATGACAATGGTTTTCTAAATTAGAAAAGAACGATAGGTTTGGCTTTATTAGGTACTTATAAAAAAGGTGTTTATCGATTAAGTACACTAAATATGGTTAAACGGTAAAAACTGTTAAAAACTGTTAAAAAATCAAACCTTATCAAAGGTACATTATATGGGAAATAACCCACTATGTGAAAACCACAAACTATTAAATGATATAGCGTAATAAGCAGTGGACATTATGAGTAATCGGTATATTTAGCAATAAATTGTATAATGTTAAATTAGAATAATTGAATTACTTTAGTCTTCAATTATAAATTAATGTATGCAGTATATCGTATCTAATCATATACACAGAATATTCCTATACTTACTTATTTGTATATATGTTATTTGGGTTGGAGTAGTGATTGAACCTGATACAATTAGTTATGTTGGGTTTTCTTTAATTACACCGCCAGGATATGGTACTTTTTTATTCATTTTTCGTAAACTGTTTGGAGAAGATCATTATTATCCCATTATCGTATTTGTCCAATTAATTCTGAGTTTTATTTCTTGTTGGTATCTTATTAAAACAATAAGAAAGGTATTTGCGTTGGATAAGAGGTTGTTGATATTGATTGATGTAATGCTATTGGCACCTATTTTTATTCCAGAATATTTGATCGTTAACCGTATTGTAACCCAAGGCCTGGCATATCCTTGCTTTTTGATAATTACGACATTTTTGATTCAATATGTTTTTCTAAATAGTAGAAGAACAAGCGTGTGGTTGCTATTGAGTGTTTTTGCAGGATTATTGATCCGAACACAGTTTTTCTTTATCATTCCGGTATTGCTTTTGGTTTTTGGCTATCAATGGTATGTCACTAAAAATTTTAGAAAATTTATAGTTCTGATAATTGCATTGCTATTGATGCCAATGACGATTTCTCTGGCTCAGAAAACGTTTAATTATGTAGTTCATGGCAGGTATATTAATATTTCGAGCACAGGACTTCAGGTAATGATTATGCCATTTTTTGTGGCAGATGCTGAGGATTATAAGATATATGATGATCCCAAAACTCAAGAATATTATAAGCAGATGTACCAAGTGGCAGTGGATCGAAAATTACTAGACGATTTTTATGTCCCAGTTAATGATAATGTGTTTCATCATTTCGATTATAATTTTGTTAATATATCCTATGGAGTATTTTCTAAAGAAGGACGAAAATTTTTAATGCCATCTAATCCGGATTCTCACGAAGCCTTGATTGCAAATGACAAGTTCTTAATGGATATGTGGTTGCCATTATTGTTTGATAATTTCTGGAAGTGTTTGGATCTTTTCTATAAAAATGTAGCACATGCTTTTGGCGGATTTTATATGATATGGTTATCGCTTTTGATTTTAATAGGGGCTTTGTTTATCTGGAAGACCTATAATGAGAAACTTGCATTACTTGCATTCGTTTTAATGTTATTGACATTTAGTAATATACTATTGATATGTATTGTGCAGCATAGTATTGATCGATATATGATATATCATCAATGGATGATTCCCGTATTGTTCATATTGTTGTTAAATGAGATCAATAAAAGAGTAGACAACATTCCTGAATCCAATAATTAGTTTTTGTTAGATTGTGCTACTACTTCTAGTGTAGTTTGGTAGACGTCAGATTTTAGAACTCTTGCTTTTAACCAGGCATAAAAGCTCATTGCAAAAATATCTTCTTGATCAGGACTATTCTGTATTAATGATTTTTGAATTTTAGATAAAAAACTATCAGTTTCAATGGTGTCACTATTCAGGTAATAGGCCATTGCTAAAGATAGGAACTCTAAAACTCGATTTTCATTATTGTTTTTTAAGTAAGTACGATGTTTTTTTCTAAAGCTTTTTATTCTAGATTCTACTACGTCGAGATGATCTAATTCGATATGTAATAATATTTCTGTAAGGTTTTTTTTGATCACCCAAATGATTCCCGCTTTTTCTGTATACCAGGTATCACTATGGTGTAATTCGTTGAATAACCTTAAAGCTTCTTTGAATCTGGATTGTTGGAAATAAAATACTATTAAGGTTAGCTTTAAGTCTAAAATATAGGTAGTTTGATCTTTGAACTTGTAATAATTGAAATTCTCCAAAGCAAGTGATGCTTTTTCTGTTTCTCCACTATAATGTTGGTTTAATGCCTTCAGGAGTTTGAATTGAGGAAAAAATCTTTTGTAATATTTTTCACGTTGTTTGATCATTTGCAATTCCATTGATTTTAAATACTCTTGCGAGGTTGAGAAGTTTTTGTTTCTGAAATAGGAATTAGCTACATAATATAATATCTGGATATGATAGAAGAGGTGTTTGTCTGTTAGTTGTTCTTTTGATTCGATTTGCTGGTAGGTTTTTTCGACAAAAGATAGAATCGAATGAAAGTTACGAGTAACGTTTGCTGCTTGATTTATAATTTCTAATAACTTAAATAATGATCTAAAAGTCATGTCATTAGTGATCGAAATATCAAATTTCTCCAAAGAATCACGGATGGTTTTAGTGATGTCATCTCTGTTTTGAGTAAGTTTATTCTGAATACTCGCGTAAAAAAGATTTAGATTTTCTTCCTGTTGTAATAACTTTTGATTGTGTCTAAAATCGTGTATTAAGCTTTCCAAGGATGTATCTGGGTCAACATGGGCATATTGAATTTTAGTATAATAGATCTCATGCAGTATGCTAAAAAGGTCGTAAGTTTTGGCTTTTAAAGTTGCTTTTTTTATAGTTTTTAAAGCAATCTTGTATTGTTTCTGTTCAAAGAAAATTCTACTACTAAGCAATAGTTTAAGAATCTCCATCTCTTCTGAAGTCTCGCTTTCAAAACTTTTGGTAGCAATAAAATCGATAAGACTATCATGTAGCCTTTTGCAAAGCGCATGGAAAGCACCTTTAGCACTCTTGCCATATAACTGGATATCTAAGTTTTTAGTGTCAGACGAAGTGTCTAAAAGCTTAAATAATTGAATGTTTTTAGTATCGTTTCTCTTGTTCTTTTGTTTGAGATTATTAATAAAATTCCTTTTTTCTTCAGAAGATAAAGTAGCAATTATAGAAGAAATTGTGTTCATTATATCATAAGTATGAATAATGTAAAAGTACTATAAATAAAGAATAGTTTACTTAAAAACCACAAATATATCATAAGTTTTTTGTGAATATTGAGTTTTTGGACTGATTAAGTATTTGCAAATTTGTCCTGTTCAAAACAAACAATTGAAATAAAATTTAATCATCAAAATTAATTATTATGGATTATAAGTTTAGTAACGATGTAACAGAAGAAATAGGTAAAGACAACATCGATAAAAAAGAAATCAAAGTATATGATCAAAAACCAACACCGGCATTTATAAGTGCTTCTTGGGTAGCATTGTTTGCTGGTATGGTATCCTTTTGTACTGGTTTATGGAATGCAGAAATGCTACTGAATGAGAAAGGATATTATTTTACAATTTTACTATTTGGATTATTCTCAGCGGTATCGGTTCAGAAAAATGTGCGAGATAAACTAGAGGGATTGCAGGTTACAGAAATCTATTATGGGATTAGTTGGTTTGCAGCATTAGCGTCTATTGTGTTATTGATCATAGGATTATGGAATGCGGATTTAGATCTCAGTGAAAAAGGATTCTACGGGATGTCATTTACGCTTAGTTTATTCGCAGCCATCGCGGTGCAAAAAAATACCAGAGATAAAAAATTCATTGAAAGTAAGGATGCATAATTGGAAGACTAATCAAAAGGAGGAACTGCCATATGGTAGTTCCTTGTTTTGATGATTAGAAAAGGCAGCTGCGGCTGTAGCTGCCTTTTTTTAGTATTAAGAAATACGGGTTAATAATATTTATAAAAATGCAAAACTTCAAACAGAATTTAAAAAATAAACCAACCTTATTTCTAATAATAGGGGTTATTATGTTTGCCTTTGGAATTCCTTCAGGAATTTATGGTTTAACTCTTAACGGCGGTGCTAGTTTAGGAGGAGTGTTAATTTTAAGTGGTGTTGTTATTTTTATCCCGTTTATTCTGTTAGATAGAATTCTAGTACAGCATATAAAACCGCTCAAACTCTCAATATTTGAATTAATTTTTAGCTTAATCATTTTGTTGTGTTATAGTATTCAATAAAGTTATTTCTAATTAATAAAAAACAATTAACTAAATAACCATTCATAGTATGAGTTCAAAATTTAATAAAGAATTAAAAGAGCTGGTCAGTGATCAGGTAATCTCATCTGAATCAGTAGAAATTACTTTGTATTACAATCAGAAACAAACTTCTAAAATAAAACGTAAGCTTTTCGTAGTTTTTACTCTAATAACTTTACTGATTTCAACATCATGTAGAAGTGTTCTTTTTTTTAAACAAGAAAGTCAAGCTAAGAAATTCATGAAACAAGAAATTGAAAAGAATTATGGAGAGAGGTTTAAAATTAACCGATTGGGGGCTTATCACGAATTTGGTAAAATTTACGGCTTTCAGATTAAAATTGTAGATGATAGAAACAATCCTATTTACTTCTTTTATAACCTTCCTTTTTCAAAACCATTGTATTTCGATAAGGCGCAATTTGAAAAAAATTACACTATGGTTAGCGAGGTATTAGAAAGCTCAGAAGAACTTGAAGAAGTATTTAAAAAGGTCTTTTCTAGTTCAAGAGCTCTATCAAATAAAATTGAAACAAAAGACAGTGCTTTTAGATGGGTTCATAATATCTATACAGCAGTTCCTCTAGATGAAAAAAATAAAACATTGGAAAAAGTAGATTCCATTTGTAGGATAACTTTGGGCAATTATGAGGAGTTTGACTTAAAATATAACTTGTATTTTACCAAAAAAGAAGATACCAAGGAGTATAGCAATAACAAAGGAAAACTTTTTAGCTATGATAATTTAGAAGATAAATGTATAATCCATTATAGGGTAGATTTTAAGAAAGATAGTTCTGGTTTTAAGATTGTTGATCATAAACTAATGAATAACATTAATGAGAAGGTTGAAAAAGGCTTGAAAAATGAAATAAGGAAATGGATCATTAAAAATAATACAGATTATGACCAAAAAGGAATATGGCTCCTTCATGAAGAGAAAGTAGATAGGGATATTCAAAAAAAGAAATTCCTTTTCAATAATAACCTTGGAGAAAAACGATTTGGTTTTATAAACATTGAGACGAAGGAAATTGACTTATTAAAACAAAACAAATTGTGATCCATAACGGATAACCGAGTTAGGGGCAGACAGTATTATGATCAGTATTGTTTTATGTCTATGAGTAAAAGAGAAATGTATTATAGCTAAAATGACACTATGAGTTCAAAATTTAATAAAGAATTAAAAGAGCTGGTTAGCGATCATGTGATCTCATCTGAGATTGCTGATAAGATATCACAGTATTATGATCAGAAGCAAGCAAATAAACCTAATCGGTTATTTACCATATTTGGGATTTTTGGAGCTTTGCTCGTTGGATCTGGCATTATTCTGATGCTAGCACACAATTGGGATGATTTCCCAAGAATGATAAAAACTATTTTTGCATTTGTTCCTCTAATCATCGGACAATGTGTAGCAGGTTTTTCTATACTGAAAAACAAAAGCCGTACATGGAAAGAAGCTTCTGGAACTTTCCTGTTTTTTGCAGTAGGAGCTAGTATCTCTTTAGTAAGTCAGATTTATAATATATCGGGCGATTTAGGTTCGTTTTTAAGAACTTGGGTACTACTTTGTTTGCCAGTGATCTATTTGCTTAGATCCCATGCGGTTGCGCTACTCGTTATCTTATCAAGCACCTATTATGCAGTAGAGGTCGGTATCTGGAGTTATAGAAACCAGAGTACTCCTTGGTTATATGAGGTTTTTATTATGGGAATAGTACCATATTATTGGTTGCAACTCAAGAATAATCTATCTAGTAATGCGACCACAATTTTTAACTGGATCATACCTGCCAGTATCACTGTAGGATTAGGAGCATTTATAAGAGGTAATGAAGAATTAGGTTTTATCATGTATATGACGCTCTTTGGGATATTCTATAATATAGGAAGGTTGTCGATATTTAAAGAGTTAAGAACATTGAGAAATGGACATCTGATTATAGGTTCATTAGGAACTATTGTTTTGCTAATGATATTTACATTCAGATGGCCTTGGGAAGAAATATATGATAAAACAATGTATGTTTCTCAGGAATTTTATACTTCATTGGCTTTAGGAGTTGTAGCAATTTCGATTTTGGGATATACTGTCATTAAAAAAGGAATCCGATTGATAAATCCGTTTCAAATTTCATTTTTAATATTCTGGGGGTTGTTCTTTTTACTTTCTGGAATGTCTACACTGCCAATGATCTTAACCAATATATTAGTTTTTTTACTAGGAATTACCGCTATCAAGATAGGTGCAGACAAGTTTAACTTTGGAATTCTTAATTATGGATTGTTGATCGTTTCAATACTCATCATATGTAGATTTTTTGATACTGATGTGAGTTTTGTAATACGAGGATTATCATTTGTCATTGTTGGTGCAGGATTTTTTATGACCAATTATATGATGTTAAAAAGACAACAGAAAAAATCAAATACATTAAAAACACAATAAGATGAAAATCAGTTATTTATTTATCCTGTTTATTCTAGTAGCACTGGCTCAGATTTTTGTTCCAATTCGGATGATTGTAGGTAGTGAGAATGCGATTATGTCTGGAGTTGCTTATAAGTTTAAAACAAGACCGATTGACCCAACAGATCCTTTTAGAGGTAAATATATTACATTACAATATGAGATGAATCATTTTAATACAAAAGATTCGACCTATGTCGTGGGTGAGGAAATCTATATTTATCTTAAAAATGACACTGAAGGTTTCGCAGAAGTTTCACAAATAAGTAAAACACCTTTGGAGATAGAAGCCGATTACGTGACTGCCAGAGTAACCTATTATTATAAAGGGAAAGTGAATTTTCAACTGCCTTTTAATACTTTTTATATGGAAGAAACAAAGGCATATGATGCTGAGTTGGCATATGCCAAAGCTATTAGAGATAGCATAGCTAATAATGTTTATGCATTGGTGTATGTTAAAGATGATCAAGTGGTTCTTAAAGATGTATTGATAGATGATATTCCTATACAAGAGTATGTAGAAAAGTGAAATTTCTCATTAGAATTAAACCTTTTTTCATAACGATAGTCCTAATAAGGAAGAACAAAAAAGACGATCATTATGAAGGCATTATTAAAAATACCAGTATTAGTAATCTTGTTATCTGCATTGACGACTTCTTGCGCAACTACAGTAAGAGTTCGTCCAGCGAATAGCGTAGTGGTAACCAAAGTACATAATCCTAGAGTCATAGTTCATAAAAATGTAAAGTACTATAGAAGCGGAGGTGTTTGGTATATAAAAAAGAATAGAGGTTATGTTACTGTTGCGGCACCAGTTGGTATTCGAGTACAAGCATTACCCAGAGGATATAAGGTGGTAAAAGTAAAAGGCGTGAGATATTATAGACATAACGGAATATACTACAAAAAATCCGGTAGGAATTATGTAGTAGTAAATGTATAGTTATTTAAGATAGATTGAGTTGGTTAGTTTAGTTAAGAGAAAGTCCTTGAGGTTTTATAAAATGAAACCTTGAGGATTTTTGATTACCAAGCTTCCTCAATTTTTATGCGTTCTCCATTCTGGTAAGAAGCGATAAAAGCATTTCTAAAACCTAAACCAACAAGTTCTCTACGAAATTTCTTAGCCTCAGATAAAGAAGCAAAATTACCAAGTGCATATTTATTAAAACTACCTGATTTGATTTCTTTAAAATTAACGAACTTATCCGAGTATAAAGACAAATCTTTTTCTTCAAAAGCTCCTATCTGTACGGCATATACGAGTTGATCTCGCAGAGAAGCTTTCTCCTGTCCGTTATCAGTATCAGTATCATTTCCAGAAGCATTGATCTCCTGATCCATAGATAGATTCTTAATTGTCTCTTCTAGTTCGGTAATTTTATTTTTAAGAATGTCAGACTGCGCTTTAGATTCACTTTTGGCAATCAGATTATCAGGAGTATTAAAGTTCATAAAATAAACAGTTCCTGCAACACCCAGAAGAGAGATAATCCCTAAAATAATGGTAGCTATCTTAAACTTTCTGGTGTTTTCTTCTTCATCTCTAAGTGCTTTGGTATGAGCATAGTTAGAAACACGTTTTTCTTCTTTAGCATCGTCAATTTGAACCTGGAAATCCAATAGTTCATCATCACTAATATAAGGCATGATTTGTGGTTTTAATATGTTCAAATATAGGGGATTATTGTTTTACCCAAAAATTAAATTACTGATTAACCGTAGTTCCTTGATAAGAATTGGATGTTTTGATTGATTTTGATATGGAAATAATAAAAAACTAAAAGATAAGAAAGTTATAAAAAAGCGAGAGAATCAATAATTGTTGTAAAATCAACTCGTTCAGACTATACAGGAATAAAAATAGCTGTAGGATTTTTTGTCAAAAAAAATAATAAAGTGTCTTTTAATATACTCCTAACGATTTTTAGCTACATCATATCGAATACTTTCAAAACCTAAAAATATAATCTAGACTAGTACGTTATTCTTTTTTCGGTATTCTATTTCAACGATCTTCCCACCCTAAATCGAAGTAGAGTACGGTTGCTGTTACCATATACAAAACTTAACCATCGTGAACACAAAGATATACCTAAGGGTACTGCTTGTATTGTTTTTCTTTTTATCGAATCATAAACTTTTACTTTCAAAATTTCTTTTGGAGGGACACAAGTTGAAATTCAAAAATATAAGTATACAAACCTCAATCCTAATTCATACACTCACCAATTCTTTTACTAGAAATGTATGTCGAGGAATGGAATACTTGTCTGTTGATGATGCTTTTTTAAAAACCAACTTAATCAATGTCAACAATTATGATACGTAAACTATTTTCTACTTGCGTAACCCTGTTTTTATTCACATTTAGTTATAGCCAAACTGTTACTTTTCAAACAGATGATGGTTTGACTGCTAAAACTATTTGTAAAGGAACCGAAATTCAGCTAAATCTGGATATCGATCCTCCTAGACCATCGGGAGGCACTAGTACATATAATATACAATGGGAAAAAACAACAAACCCAACGTTTATTAGAAATTGTCAATTTCCTAGTGCTGATGGTTCCTGTTCATTTTATAGAGATATTCCAGGAGCTACCACTACCTATACAGTAACGGTCAATGGGGGTTCTAGTGGACCTATTTCCGAAAGTATCGTTATCACTGTAGAAGATCTTGCTGATCCAGGATTAAATACCACTATGTTTTTATGTGGTAGAACGGGGATTATCAATTTGTTTGATGAATTAGACGGATCTCCTTCTGCCGGAGGAGTTTGGAGTAATGGTACTGGTACTTATGATACTTCAGATCCTACTGGAGGAGCTTTTACATATACAATTGATAATGGCGGGTCATGTCCAGCTGTTAGTGTAGTACTAACCGTAAAACCTTGCGGTGATAATGATTCTGATAATGATAATGTACCTGATGCAACAGATGATGATGATGATAATGATGGTATTCCTGATATAATAGAAGATGGTTTTTGTACCGCTGTAACAACCTCTCCTATATTTGTTTTAGAAGAAGATTTCGGTTTTGGAGGACCTACTAGAAGTAGGTATTCAGAAGGCTTGGGGTTGACATACAATCCTCTTCTACCGGAAGATCGATTTAGTGATGGAGAATACAATGTAGCAACCTCTACTTACTTTCGTACTGCAGGAGGATTTGATGCAACATTCCTTTCTTCAGACCTTATAGGCGAGGTTGATGCAAATGGAGATGTAGATGGTAGATATTTAGCCATAAATATGAAGTCCAGTGCTTTTGCGGATAAACCTGTTTTTGTGGCCGAAAATTTACCTGTTACTCCAGGTATAGCATATGATTTTAGTATGTCTATTGCTAGTTTAAATAATAATGTTGGTGAGCGACCGGCCAATCTGACAATAGAAGTAGTAGATCAAACTACTGGAACTCCTATTTTTAGTCAAAACTCTGGAGAAATACAAAATGGTACGGATAATTGGATTCTTGTGCAAAGCTCTTTTGTTCCTGATCCAGCAGTTAATGTCGTTACTATAAGAGTAATCAATAGACAAGGGACAGATGGAGATGGAAATGATATTGGGATTGATAATATTTTCTTATCCACAAATGCTTGTGATTTTGATCGTGATGGAATTCCTAATTCTCAAGATTTAGATGCGGATAATGATGGAATCTATGATATTGTAGAGTCAGGTAATGCAGCAGCAGATGGAGATGGAGATGGACGTTTTGATGGAGCAATTAATGCAGATGGGACATCGACGACGATAGTTCATAATGTTATAAATTCTGATAGTGATTCGAATCAAGATTTCTTGGATATCGATGCTGATGGAGATGGTATTATTGATAATATAGAAGGGCAATCTACTGCGGGTTATATAGCAACAAGTGGTGTGGATGGAGATTTTAATGGAGTAGATGATAGCTATGATACTAATGGTGTGGCAATAACTCCTGTTAATACAAATACTACGGCAGCTCCTGATTATATAGATCTAAACGCTGATCCTTTATCAGGAGATTGTTTAGAAGATGTAATAGAAGCATATGATATAGATCAAGATGGAGTTTCTGATATTTCTGCAAGTGGTTCAGATAGTGATGGTGATGGATTGGATGATGCGTTTGATATGATTACGTTGGATAGATTAACAGTAGAAACGAATGCAACCAATGGAGGAACCGTTCCTACCGATTTTCCTAATAATCATAACCCTTTAACAGATGAAAGAGATTGGAGAGAAGAAATTGGTGATGTGGATGTTGGGAGTTTAGCGATTACTATATGTGATCCTTTAAATTTATTTGAAGAATTACCAATGGGAACATTGACAACAGGAACTTGGAGTGTACCAGCAACTGGTGCAGCACTAACGGGTGGTCATTTAGGAACATTGGATCCAACTGCTACTGGTGTTTTAGATGGAGAGTATGTATATACACTTCCAGTGTTAGTCGCCGGTTGCCCGCCTATACGATATCTTGTGGATGTTGCAATTGATAGTGTTTGTACATGTCCTGATATTATTGAGCCTACCAATCCAAGTAATGAGAGTATATGTGTAGGTTCAGTAACACCTGTGTTGTCTGTAGATGTATTGACGGGTCAGACAGCCAATTGGTATGATGCAGATGGAAACCAATTAATTACTAATAGTACAACCTTTACACCAACAGATACAGCAGTTGGAAATTATATTTATAATGTGGAAGCATTTGATACTGTAGAAAATTGTGCAAGTGATCGTATAGAAGTTTTTTACCAAATTCTTGATATTCCTGTTATTGACCCAATAAATGCAGTTTCTGTCTGTGAATCTTATGAATTACCTACACTTACTATTGGGAATTATTTTACACAAACGAATGGAGTCGGTACTCAGCTCAATGCAGGTGAAATTATTGACGTAAGTCAGGTGATATATGTGTATGCCGAAACAGGAACAACTCCTAATTGTTTTGATGAAGAAGTATTAGATATTACAATTAATCCATTACCTAATCCATTAGCACCAGTAAATCCAGGAGATCGTTTCTGTCAAAGTTATGTTTTACCAGCTTTACAAAGTGGGCAGAATTATTATACGGCATCTAATGGAGGTGGAACGCAGTTAAATCCTGGCGATACGATACAAGCTAGTCAAACAATTTTTTTACAAGAAATCGATAGCAATGGCTGCGAAAATGAAGTGCAATTTTTTGTAGAGATAACAGATATCGAAGAGTTGGAAATCGAAGCAGGTGTTATATGTGCTGGCCCTATTACTTCGACTTCTTTTATGATCAACACAGAATTAAGTGAAACCGATTTTTCTTTTGAATGGAGTTTTGAAGGAACAGTAATAACGGGAGCAACCCAATCTTTTTACGAAGCAACGCAAGTCGGAACATATACAGTTGCTTATACGGATATAGTGTCCACTTGCTCCGGAAATTCACAAGTGACAATCATAGGCGTTAATGATCCAGAGAGTTTGGATCTCAGATTGTCAGCAGGAGCATTTTCTGGTAATAGCGATATCATTGCAACAGTTGTAGGGGATAGTACTTATGAGTTTATCCTTGATAATGGAAGCCCACAAGATAGTAATGTATTCACCAATGTGTCTCTTGGGTTACACGAGGTTACAGCAGTGGATATTAATGGGTGTGGTTCTATAACAGCATCTATTTTCGTAATTGGATTTCCTAACTTCTTTACTCCTAATAATGATGGAATTAATGACGAATGGGGAGTTGTAGGAAATGCGGATACTCCAGAGATGGATATCTTCATTTTTGATAAATACGGAAAACTTCTTCAACAATTGAATAGAGATAATAGTTGGGATGGAATGTACGGAGGAAAACCTCTTCCGGCTACAGATTATTGGTTTGTTGCAGAATTCAAAGATGGATCAGCTACATACAGAAGACACTTTACACTAAAACGATAATGGAAACAATTTTTTTCTATTTCAAAACAAGCAACATGAAATTTACACAAATATGTCTAGCAACAATAACGATGTTGTTTTTAAGATTTGGAACTGCTCAAGAAGGGTTGTCAATATATTCAGATTATCTCACTGATAATTATTATCTATTACATCCATCCATGGCAGGAGCCGCTAATTGTTCACAGATTAGATTAACGGGTCGTAGGAATTGGATAGGCGAAGAAGATAGTCCGGGGTTGTATACTGCAGCATATAATGGTAGAATCGGTAATTCTCAATCAGGGATTGGCGCGATAGTATATAACGATAAAAATGGATTTTCTTCTCAGACAGGTGGATATGTGACGTATGCGCATCATCTCATATTTTCTAGAAGTGAAGTAGATCTAAATCAATTATCCTTTGGATTAAGCGCAGGTGTAATTCAGTATAGATTAGATCAAACTAGATTTGATCCCAATGACCCTTTAGTTGGACCTGGATCACTAAGTCAAAGTGAATTTAATATGGATGTAGGTTTTTCATATAATCTGTATAATTTTTATACTCATGTTACGGTAAAAAACCTTTTGAAAAATTCTGGAGTTAACAACGACCTACAAGTGGCTAATAATTTAAGGAACTATCTGATTTCTGTAGGATATGTTTTTGATCGTCCGGGAAAAACATTTTCTTATGAACCCTCTATCTTGTATTCTCATAGAGATGGAATAGGTCAATCTACTATTGATTTTAATCTAAAGGTATATAGTGATATGAATTTTGGCAAACTATGGGGTGGATTATCATATAGAAGGGGTTTTGACTCCATCGATTTTGTAGAAGAAACAGAAATAAAAAGTCAGACATTAAATTATGTAACTCCTTTTGTCGGAGTCAATTTTGGAAAATATATGTTTGCTTATACGTATTCGTATCAGTCCAATCCGGTAACATTTAATAATGGTGGTTTTCATCAAATTACCTTAGGGATTGATTTTTCATGTAGAGCTAAAAAATATGCGTGCTATTGCCCTTGGGTAGAATAGTTTTTATTTATAAGTATTAGAATGAAAAACGCAACCGATGAGGTTGCGTTTTTTATCATAAATTATATGTTCAGTAGTATACTTACTCAGCTACCTCTACAACCAGATTGTCATCTGTCTTAGTAACTTTGGTTAGACCAAGTTTAGAAAGACCTTTCATTCCTTTGTCCCAAGCTTTATTACTTAAACCAGAAGCAGTTTTAAGATCACCTAAAGCCATGCTTTGTTCTTTTTTGATGATATCAAAAATTGCTTTTTCATTATCATTAAGTGCTACTGCCTTTTTCTCAGGGCGCATCTGCGGGAAGAATAATACTTCTTGGATTGATTGATTATTGGTTAGATACATAATCAACCTGTCCATACCAATTCCCATTCCGGATGTTGGAGGCATACCATATTCTAGTGCTCTAATGAAATCGTCATCAATAAACATTGCTTCATCATCTCCTTTTTCACTTAGTTTTAATTGTGCTTCAAAACGTTCTCGTTGATCAATAGGATCATTAAGCTCAGAGTATGCATTGGCAATTTCTTTACCACAAACCATTAGTTCAAAACGCTCAGTAAGTTCAGGATTATCTCTGTGCTCTTTACATAGAGGACTCATCTCTTTCGGATAATCCGTGATAAATGTTGGTTGGATATAGTTTCCTTCACATTTCTCGCCAAAAATCTCATCAATCAATTTTCCTTTACCCATGGTTTTATCCACTTCTACACCCATTCCTTGTGCTGCCTCACGAATCTCTTCTTCAGACTTTCCTGTGATATCAAATCCAGTAAAGTGTTTGATAGAATCGGTCATCGTTACACGAGCATATGGAGTCTTGAAGTTTATTTTATGTTCTCCAAAAGTAGCATCAGTAGTTCCATTTACTGCAATAGCGCAATGTTCTACTAAGTTTTCGGTAAATTCCATCATCCAGTTGTAGTCTTTATAAGCTACATAAATTTCCATGGCAGTAAATTCTGGATTGTGGGTTCTGTCCATTCCTTCATTACGGAAGTTCTTAGAAAACTCATATACGCCTTCGAATCCACCTACGATTAATCGCTTTAGATAAAGTTCATTAGCGATACGCATATACAAAGGAATATCAAGAGAATTATGATGCGTTATGAAAGGACGAGCCGAAGCACCACCGGGTATTGGCTGTAGGATCGGAGTCTCTACTTCAAAATACCCTTTGGTATTAAAAAACTCACGCATGGCATTAAAAAGTTTTGTCCTTTTAATGAATACATCTTTTACACCTGGATTTACAACTAAGTCTACATAACGCTGACGGTATCGTAATTCTGGATCTGTAAATGCATCGTGAATATTCCCATCTGCATCAGTTCTTGGTTGAGGTAGCGGTTTTAGCGTTTTACTTAATAACGTAAAGTCTTTTACCATAACCGTTTTTTCACCAACCTGAGTTGTAAAAAGTTCTCCTTCTACACCTATAAAATCACCAATATCAAGTAATTTTTTATAGACCTCATTGTATTTGGTTTTGTCTTCACCCGTACAGATTTCATCACGGTTAAAATATACCTGTATACGACCATTAGAATCTTGCAATTCTGCAAAAGAAGCTTTCCCTTGTATACGTCTGGACATCAATCTACCTGCAATGATTACCTTTTTTCCTTCTTCATATTGCTGTTTAATATTTTCAGAAGAGTGATCCACAGGAAATAATGCTGCTGGATATGGATTAATACCTAAGTCGCGTAGAGATTGTAGTTTTTCTCTTCTTACAAGTTCTTGTTCTGATAATTGCATAATGCTGCCGTTTTAAGCGTGCAAAGATACGAAGTATGATATAATCTTTCAATTGATTTTGAAGGATAGTGATGCTGAACAGAAATTATGTTGAAACTGATTCAAATCGAATACCAAAACAAGAGAATTCATAAATCAAAACACCATCGCTTTTTGTATATACATGATACAAGAACTCTTCATTTTAAAATAAAATTCAAAAAAAAGTAAAAAATACTGGTAACGATTCTATTCCTCATGACATAATCATATAGGAAAGCAATTTTAGTGCTCAATGATATTCGTTTTGTCTTGGGCTATTGATTTTGCAAAAGGAAAAATTGAATAGAATATAAATTATTAAATAGTAGTAGTATGAAGAGAATTTTTTTAGTATTAATGATCTTGTTATCTGGATATCTTGTAAAAGCTCAGGATGCAAATTCTGAGGAAGAAAAGGATGTCAATCTGTTTTCATTTCCTGTTTCTCCAGAAGCAGGTCGATTGGGTACCTATGGTAATGTACCTGTAAATCTAAGTACAGGGCAAATGAATTTCCCTGTACCCATATATACCATTAATGAGAAAGGTTATTCTTGGCCTATAAGTTTATCTTATAATTTTAAAGGATTAGTGTATGAGGATAAGCCCTCTGTTACTGGATTAGGATGGAATTTACAAGCAGGTGGAGTTGTTACCAGAGAAGTACGAGGAATTCCAGATGAACATCCTAAAGGGTATTATGGAGAGAGTCAAATACGCCAACAACTGCTAGATCCATATTTTAGTTCAAGAACCATTAGCAAAGGTACGGCAGATCTGTTGATGAATGGAGAATTAGATGGAGAAGCAGATAAATACTATGTAAGTGTCAATGGGATCAGTTTTTCTTTTAAAATAGGATTGGATAAAGCTCCAGTATACCTGTCAGAGCATAATCATAAAGTAATTTTGGATTGGGCAACCCCTTATGAATTGAATGGTTTTGAAGTCCTGGATCACAATGGAATTCAATACTTTTTTGAAGGAAAAGAGTATAATGAGCCTACTAATATTGGTAGCAATTGGCAAGTTTATAATGATTCTTTTATGAAATATATTTCTAGTTGGAATTTAACTAAAGTTGTTTTTCCTAATAAAGAAGAGCTTACTTTTAATTACCAATCAAGAGATTATTATAGCTATGATCATTTTGCTTCTGGGGGAACCCATAGTGCAGACATACAATGTGGTACCAATAGTTTTACAGATCCTTTTTATAGTGATGGTTTTGCAAAAACTAAGATCGTTCGTAAAATTCTGACTCAGATTAGTTCATCAACTGCAAGGATCGATTTTGGAGTTCCATTTCAAACAGGCCCTAATTCTGAAGGATATTGTGTTACCTATTCTAACATTTTAGTTCGTAATAATTATGACAATACAATTTTATGGGATTATGATCTTTCTTATGAAGGTCCTAGAGATGTATTGACAAGTATCACCAGAAATGAGGAACATTTTTATAGTTTTGATTATCACTACAAAAACCTAGTCCCTGCGTTTACAAACTCGGAAGATGCGAATGTTTTTAAACAAGATCTTTGGGGATTCTATAATGGTATAAACAATCAATATGGGGTAAATATTGCTGGTACTTCTTTTACTGCAAATAAAAATTCTAGCCTTAGCCATACAATGGCAGGAGCTTTAAAAAGAATTACGTACCCTACCAAAGGGTATTCTGACATTAGCTATGAACAAAATACAGCTAAGACACCTTATCAAGAAGTTTTAAATTCTGGTCAAAGTTTCAGTCCCAATTGGCAAATTTTTTTAGAATTAGAAACTGATCCTGCCAAGGATTCGGGTAAAAAAGAAAAAAAGTTCACCTATACATTTACTGAAACAACAGTAGCGGATATTAAACATATTTTAAACGCATTACCAACTTCTTTTTCTGGAATATCCATAACCAAAAAGGATCCTTGTATTGGAGATACAAATTCATCGACCTCATATCAGCATTATGCAAGACATCTAAGAGCAATTGGCGATGATAATATTCCAGAATTTTGCCCACGATTGTATGATGTGGTGGATGATGGAGATACTGATGGAAATTATAATGAGTTAGTTAGAAAAAGCCAAAGTACAAATGGACAGATAAAAATTCCAGCTGGTACTTACGAATTCAAAATTTGGACAGATCGAAGTCATAAACCAATGTCTGGTTGGATTAGAGTTCGTTTTTATCAACCGATAGTCACTGGGGATGGAGTTGTAACTCCAGAATTTACTAATAAGATGGTGGGAGGTATTCGTATAAGTAGAGTATCTCATTATACTTCAGAAAATAAACTAGGGAGTTCAAAGCTATATGAGTACAAAGATGAATCAGGTTTTTCATCCGGAAATGAATTACAAAAGGCAATATTGTTTCATAATTATAATGTGCAATATGGATGTGATACAGGACCTAATGTGCAAGGAACTAGTCAATGCCATCTTTATAATTATTATAGATCCAACTACACAACAAAATCTTTTAATAATCTAAACCTCAATACTGGTATACCTATTTTATATACACAAGTTAGAGAAATAGATTTTAAGCAAGTGAAACAAAGTTTTAGTCGATCAAGTTGTAATACAGAGGATTGTATTGATACCACCATTAATGATACTTCAGATTCTATACTTACCTATATTGGTTCTGAAGAAGATATGTATGGAGGAACAAGTCCTTCTACCTACATTTACCCCAATGGATATAAAGTTACTCGATTTATAACAGATGATATTGGACAAGATAGTTATCCCTCTATACCAAGTGTAGTTGATTTAGATATGGGTAGAATGTCACAACAGTTGGTTCTCAAATACAATGAAAAAAATGATAGCTTAATACCTTTATCTCAGAGTGATTATATATATCAACAATTGATTGGAAATAAAGGGTCGAATTATCCTAAAAGCATTAAAATTGCATATAAATTTAAGCAAGAGGGAGATTGTTTTTATATGAATCCAGAGTATACGGCTTCAGATTATTACAGGTTAATACCATATTCTGAATTGAATAAAAAGCACCAACAAACTCAAACAATCTCAAAACAATACTTCCCTGAAGAAGTAACTACGACTCAGACCCTTTCTTACGATGCTTATTATCAGGTAGAAAAAAGTGAGACTACTGATAGTAAAGGAAGAACAATAGAAATAGAAAACTTCTATCCATATGATGGGCAAATGCAAGATGGAGGATTGTTAGAGGCAAATATTTACACTACAGTATTGGGAAGTATCACCAAACAAGATGGTGAGATAATTGGACAATCTAGAACAGATTATGGTGTTATAAACGAACGAACAAATGGAAAAATAATTCGCCCAATGAAGTTATGGGCGGCTACAGGAGGAGAACCTTTACGCGGAATCACCAAATATGATCAGTATGATGATTACGGGAACTTGTTGCAATATTTTAAGATTATTACAGACGGAACTAGCGCAAATGACACTAGTTCAAATCCTCTATCAGACGAAGGAGGAATATTGACAGCCGCTATTTGGGGCTATGACCATACGTATCCAATTGCTCAGATTATCAATGCATCTTATGAACAAGCTGTTGCTCAATTGTCAGTTTCTATGGAGCAGTTACAAAATCTGGATGGTGATGCTTTGAGACTGGAGCTCGACAATATCCGTCAAGGGTTACCAAATGCTCAAATAACAACTTATACGTTTAAACCACAAGTGGGGGTAACAAGTGTTACCGATCCAAGAGGTTATACTATGTATTATGAATATGATAGCCAATATCGATTACAATTTGTAAAAGATGAAGATGGTAATTTGATATCTGAGAATCAATATAAGTATAGAAGTAATTAAACAACAGAAGAACAGATGAATACTAAATATATATACCTTATACTCACACTTTTCATAACACTTCCTGCTGTTGCTCAGTTAGGTGGTGCTAGAGATGGTGGACTTATTGGATCTGATGGAGATAAAGTAAAATTCTACAGAGATGCTGATGGAGATGGCTATGGAAATAATAATACCTTAAGCCTGGATATTAAATATGCTCCTACGGCTGGATATGTTTCCAATCATACCGACTGTGATGATACCAAAGCCAGTATAAATCCAGGGATTACCTGGTATCGTGATAGCGATGGAGATGGTTATGGGACTAATTCAATAACCAAAAAACAATGTTATCAACCCTCAGGTTATGTAAGTGCTGGAGGCGATTATAATGATGGTAATGCATTGATTACTAATATTGCTCCTCGTAATTTCTATAGAGATGCTGATGGAGATAGTTATGGAGATTATAGTGTTAAAACATATCGTAGTGTAAGACCTAACGGATATGTAACTAATAATAAAGATTGTAATGATAGTAATGCATCCCTTAATTTATTAAAAACCTGGTACCGAGATAGTGATGGCGATGGCTATGGTAGTGAATATCTTGGATCTATTGTTATAGGACAAGCACCTAGACAATCTTGTGCGCAACCTAGCGGATATGTACTGAACAAATTGGATTGTAATGATAGTAATGCTGCCATCCGTCCAAATACAGTTTGGTATCGAGATGCCGATGGAGATGGATATGGGATTGCCAGTAGCACCAAAACAGGATGTTCTGTAGGACTTGGATATGTGTTAAATAAGCTAGATTGCAATGACAGCAATGCTTCACTAAATCCTAATACGGTTTGGTATCGAGATGCTGATAATGATGGATGGGGAAATAAGAATGTAACCAAAAAGCAATGTTCTAGACCCAGTGGATATGTAAGTAATGATGATGATTACAACGATGGTACTAATCTGATCACTAATATCGCTCCTCGTAATTTTTATAGAGATGCAGACAATGATTCCTTCGGGCATCCTACCAACAAAACCTATCGTAGTACTCGTCCAAATGGTTATGTAACAAATAGCAGCGATTGTAATGATAATAGCGCAGCTATTAACCCAAACACTTTTTGGTACCGTGATGCTGATGGAGATGGGTTTGGTAACTCTTCGGTAACCAAAAAACAATGTACACAACCTAGCGGTTATGTATTAAATGATGACGATCTTAACGATAGTAATAGTTTGATTACTACCATAACCCCAATGCATTTTTATAGAGATGCAGACAACGATACTTTCGGAAACCCTGCTAACAGTAAATACCAGAGTATACAACCAAGCGGATATGTAGTCAATAGTAGTGATTGTAATGATAACGATTCCTCTCTAAACCCAAATACTCGTTGGTATCGTGATGCTGATAATGATGGATGGGGAAATGCCTCAGTACTAAAAAAACAATGCATACAGCCTAGTGGATATGTGCGTAATGATGACGATTATGATGATAACAATAATCTGATTACCAATATCGCACCCAGAACCTTTTATGCAGATTCAGATCTAGATACTTATGGTAATCCTTCGGCAAGTATTTATCGTAGTGTACAACCTGGTAGCTATGTTACTAATAACAGCGATTGTAATGACAATGATGCAGCGATCAATCCCAATACCAAATGGTATCGTGATGCGGATGCAGATGGCTGGGGAAATGCTTCGATAGTCAAAACCCAATGTGTACAACCTTCAGGTTATGTGCGTAATGATGATGATAACGATGATAGCAATAACTTAATAACCAATATCACTCCTAGTAATTTCTATCGGGATGCTGATCAGGATACCTTTGGTACTAATACGGATAAAAAATATCAAAGCGAACAACCTAGCGGTTTTGTAACCAATAATAGAGATTGTGATGATAGTAATGCTTCCATCAACCCCAATACGGTATGGTATGTAGACAATGATGGAGACGGTTGGGGAAATAGGTTAGTTACCAAAACCCAATGTACGCAACCTGCAGGATATGTAGAAAATAATACGGATGTTGATGATACGACAAGTCTGATAACCAATCTAACCCCAAGTACTTTTTATAAAGATACAGATAATGATGGTTTTGGTGAACCAGACAATACCATACTGGCTAGTTTACAACCGGTAGGTTATGTAGGTAACTCATTAGATCAATGTCCTGATGAGATGGGTAATTATGGAGGATGTATATCAAGACCCTATAATAATGTAGTTTTTAGCGATGAGAACTATGTTTTTACTAGAGCATATCAAGCTCCTATGCAGTCCTCATCAGCTATTAAATATGATAAAGATGTTATAGAGAGTATTACCTATTTTGATGGTTTAGGTCGAGCGAAACAACAAATAGGAATCAATGCATCTGCGACATCGTCCAATACCATAAACAATGAATTACCAATGGATTGGGCAGAAGGATCTGGAAGTACAGCATTTTTTAATCAAAATGGAGCTACAGCAGAGAATCATAGAATTCGGGACGTAGATCCTCGTGGAGAACGCTCACTTGTTTGGCGATGTGGTAATGATGAATATAATAATGCAGATGGAGGTTGGAACACCGATTACTTTGCTGTAGATAAAAATGTAGGATATCGGTATAGTGTTTGGGTAAAAAGAACAGGATCTCAGAATGGAGCTACCTATCACGGTACCCAAAATGTAAACAACCTAAGTGGTACTGCCAATAACAATCCATATTTCTGGGCGAGTGATCTTCCAGAGCTAGATACTTGGTATATGGTTGTTGGAGTAATACATCCATATCAATATGGTGGCGATAATACAGGAGTTAGTGGAGTTTATGATATTAATGGTACAAAAGTATTAAATGGTCACGAGTTTAAATGGAGAGATAATACGACCACTTCGCGATTCAGAAGTTATTTATACTATAGTACTGATGTACGAACGCGTCAATATTTTTGGAAACCATTAGTACAAAAACTGGATGGCACGGAAACTAGCCTGAAAGAGATGTTTGCAAGTCTGAATCAAAACCCTAAGGATATTGTTACCCATATCGAGTACGATGCGCTGGGAAGGCAAGCAATAAATAGATTACCCTATGTATCAAAAGGGACTTCAGGCACATACAATGTTGTAGATATCTCAAACGATATCAATGCTTATTACTTAAAGAAATACAACCAAGATTTTACAGGAGTTACCAAACCAGAAGAAGTAAATCCGTTCTCAGAAACTATTTTTGAAACTTCTCCGTTAGGTAGAACGCTAGAGCAAGCTGCACCAGGTACTAGTTGGAAATATGATGCTAACAATGTAGCATTAATAGGAGCACAATATAAGCCGATGCCTCGGAGTTACTATGGTTTTACTAATAAACAATGGTACATCAACTATTTCTTTGACCCTGATAAAGATCAACCAGAAGAAGGATATGATAATGATCGATCTCCTAAAGCAGAAGTGTTGATCGATCATAACAATATACTTACATTTACGGTGGTAGGCACCATAAATAGTGTCGGGTTAGGAGAACCAGAGGCTACTACACTGATCCTTGGAGATATTGATAATGTAAGAACTGCCCAACCACTGAAAGAAGTAGATTTGGGGAACCTGATCGATGGTAATGGACAGACAACAAGCTATCACCTAAGAATTATCAATAATACATTTGTATTAACATCTGATACCGGACAGTCAGAAATCATATCATCTCTAAATACTACTATTACCGTAGATTTAAATGAACCCGTGTTAGAAGATTATAATGAAAAGATTTCCTTAAACAAAACGATTAAGTTTGATTATAAAACCAATGGTACTAATGAAGTAGTTAATTTTGATATTGCAGGAACTGCTACTACCGTAAGTTTGGTGAAAACAGGATTTTACACAGTCAATACATTATTTAAAAATATAATTAGAGATGAAAATTGGCAACTAGGGCAAACTTATCCTAAGGATTATACAACGGAGGAGTTCAAAGATAAATCAGGAAGAGTAATCCTAAAAAGAACATACAATACCGGAGTAGCGCACGATACATATTATGTGTACGACAAACTAGGTAACCTAACCTTTGTGTTGCCTCCTAAAGTAACTCTTAATGATGGTGTTTCTTCAAATGAGCTCAATGAGCTCTGTTATCAATATAAGTACGATAGTAGAAATCGATTGGTAGAAAAGAAAATCCCGGGTAAAGGATGGGAGTATATAGTTTATAATAAACTAGATCAACCAGTATTAACACAGGATGCTAATTTAAAGGCACAATCTGCCTGGTTATTTACTAAATATGATGCCCTAGGAAGAGTAGCTTATACAGGTACCCTTACAGATAATAGAGAACGTGATGTATTACAGCAAGAGGCTAATGACTTTACAAATGATCTTTGGGTAGAAAAAGGTAATGAACTGATGATCGGTGGTGTTGCCATGTATTATACCAATGGAGGATTTCCAAGCACGCAGAACAGTGAAGTACTGACGATCAATTACTATGATGATTATAATTTTGATATCCAGGGATTGATGAACCCAGGAACTGTATATGAGCAACCTGTAGATAACAGGACAAAATCACTGGCCACAGGATCCAAGGTAAAAGTATTAGGTACCAATGACTGGATTACTACCGTTACATATTATGATAGTAAAACAAGACCAATTTATCAGGCAAGTAAAAATGAGTATTTACATACAACAGATATTGTAGAAAGCAAACTTGATTTTACAGGTAGGATAGAACAATCTCGCACTACCCATACCAAAGATGCGAATGCACCAATAGTGACCATTGATACATTTACATATGATCATGTAGGTAGATTGATTGACCAAACTCAATCCGTGAACGGTCAAGAAGAACTGGTTGCAGAAAATCTGTATGATGAGCTAGGACAGTTAATCGCTAAAAAAGTAGGTGGTGGTCTTCAAACCGTAGATTATAAATATAACGTACGTGGATGGTTAACAGATATCAATGATGTTAATAACATCGGTGATGATTTGTTTAGTTTTAGGATCAATTATAATACACCAACGCAGAATCTGGGAGCAGCCCCATTATTTAATGGTAATATTAGTGAGACGATCTGGAAAACGGCCAATGACAATACCAAGCGTGCCTATGGATATCAATATGATGCCTTAAACAGAATAAAAAGGGCGGATCATAGTGATCAAAATTACAATGCTTCTTATGCGTATGATAAAAACGGAAACCTTACATTTTTAGAGCGCGATATCTATAGTAATTTTCTGGGTGAAAAAGATAGAATAGAATATAGCTATCAATATCAAGGCAATCAATTGACAGAGTTACGTACCTATCAGGAAGAATTTGATGATCATACAACCAGAAATTACCAATATGATACCAATGGGAATATGAAAATTGATATCAGAAATTATACGGGTAACACCCGAGGCGGAGGAGTTAGGAATATAGATTATAATCATCTGAACCTGCCAACAGCGGTTGCGGTTAATAATTATTATACTGCCGATCCATACGAATATAATGACACGGCAGATGGAAATATTACTTATATTTACGATGCCACTGGAGCGAAACTTAAAAAGATCGTAACAGAGGGAAGTTCTTTAATAGAAACGGAATATGCTGGTAATTATATCTATAAGAATGGAATATTAGAGTTTATGAACCATCCTGAAGGATATATAGAACCATCCAGTAGTAGCTTGAGCGGAGCCGAAAGCTATGATTATGTATACCAACTTAAAGATCACTTAGGCAACATCAGGCTTAGTTTTTCTGATAAAGATAAGGATGGGAAGATAGATGTGCTGAGAAATAATGCCGATGTAGATGGTGATGGAGATAATGTACACGAAATCTTAGAAGAGAAGAATTATTATCCTTTCGGGTTACAACATAAAGGGTATAATAATATGATTGTCGGTACTGAAAATAACCACAAAGAATATCAAGGGCAAGAATACACAGAAGATCTTGATTTGAACATTCATGAATGGACATTCAGATTCAGTGATCCATCGATTGGTAGATTTTGGCAAATAGATCCATTAGCAGAGGATTACAATTATCAATCACCATATAATTTTTCAGAAAATAGAGTAATTGATGCGGTTGAATTAGAAGGATTAGAAAAAGTACTTGTAATAGATATTGATGAAAGACCACAGGATAATGGAACTTCAGGAACTACTTATACTGGTGAGATTTATGTTTTAAATGAAGAAACTGGTAACATAAATGGCCCATATGAAGCAAGTAGTTATCCAAATTCTAAATCAAATTCTGATAATTCCACATCCTATAATACGTTAAATGAAGGAGAGCATATTTATAATAATGCTAGTGGTCATAGCGAAGGAACGGAAAAAGGTCTAAATATTGTTAATGAAAATGGGGATCGAGTGGCTGAAGGAACCGATCCAAATGCCAATGATGTTGAAATGACTGTAGTAAATGTACACGACGGACAAAGTGATAATGGAAATTATAATAGTAGAGGATCCGCGGGTTGCATAACCTGTAATCCGGATGTTGCTGATGATTTATGGTCCAATTTTAATTGGACAACTTCAACAACCGGAGACTCTTCTGGAACAATAAAAGTTGTAAGAGGAAATGCAACTGAAAGAACGAATGCTGTTAAATGGTTAAAAGGAGAAGGCAGTATAATTAAGACTAAGAATTTTCATGCTCAAAAAGCTAAACAAAGAAAACTAGAACTAAAAGGACATTTTTAATCATGACACAAAAATTAATATTTTTTTCTTTTCTATTTATTTTTTCTTGTAAACAAGAACCAAAAATTAATCAAATAGAAAAGCCTAAAGTCGAAAATGAAAAGAAAGTAGAAGAGATTTTAAACGGTAATAAAAAGTGTGATATCAAGAAAGTAGTTTCTTTGAAGAATGAATTACCAAATGCTTCCAAAAAATCAATAGAAACATTTTTGTCAACTGTATCAGTTGATTGTAAAAATAATGTGGAATTTAGTCAGTTTTCAAATGAAGTTTTGTTTGAAGTACTATATTCAAAACCAATGGATGTTATATCTATTATGGAAAAAGAGAATATAATTGACAAAAATGAAATTTATAGAATGCTTGAAAACCCTATTAATGATGTTGTTAACTTAAAAAAAATGATAGATAATATTAATAAACTTGAAGTTCAAAATACGAATAAAACGATAATTTTAGAAGCACTACAAAAAGCTTTGGATAAATACTAAACCCGATCGCTCAGATATGATAGCGCAGATTTGCAATCTGTGGGGCGAATGAGTAAGCAGTAAGAGCTTGTCTGCCAACAGGTAGATGCTAAATAAAAGTAAAAAGTCAGTTACAATGATTTGTAGCTGACTTTTTGTTTTATAAAGGATTATGTTCTTATTAAAGAAAAATGGGTTTCCCCGCTCCCGCTAGTCTGTGACTAGTGGCGTCAGAGATTGGTGGGTAAAAGTAAGAAATAAATAAGAAGCAAAAAGCTGTACTGTATTGTATGGCTTTTTGTATTTTGTTATGATTCCCTCGCTAGCGCGAGCGTATCGCTCGTGCCGATACAGATTGAGTCGAGTTAGACTATTTAATAAAAAAGATTTTTTTCACTTAGAATAACAAACAAGAAAAGCTATGGTTATAATATCATAGCTTTTCTTTATTTTAGAGTTATGAGTAGAAAGTACAAATTTCATAATAAATCTGGACTTTATTTTATCAGCTTTGCGACGGTTTATTGGATTGATGTTTTTACCGCTCTTCGAAGAGTGATGCTCTGCGAATGTCTCCTGACTTCGTAGCGGTAAGAGTAAGAAAATAAATATTGATAAACAGTCATCTAGCAATAGGTGGCTGTTTTTTTATGCGATAGATTTAAGAATATACTTTTTTACCTTTATGATATCCGATAGCCATATCAATCAGGTCATATATTTTAGTTTTTTCTTCTTCGGAAAAACTCTCGATATCTTTTATTTTTTGTAATAGTTTTTTATCTATAACAGTATCATCACCACCCATAAGAAAATCAATAGTTACCCTCGCTAGCGCGAGCGTATCGCTCGTGCCGATACTGAGTAAAATATCTAAATAGGAAAAAGGATTTTTATTTAGAATAACAAACAAGAAAAGCTGTGGTTGTGATATCATAGCTTTTCTTTATTTTGGTATTATGAGTAGAAAGTATAAATTTCATAACAAATCTGGACTTTATTTTGTGAGTTTTGCTACCGTTTATTGGATTGATGTTTTTACTAGAGAAAAGTACTTATCAATATTATCTGAAAGCATAAGTTATTGTAGAAAAACAAAGAAAAATAGATTCTATAAAATCTGCGAATGGAATAAATTATTTAAAGATGTAGCGAAATTTCAAACAACTTATATTATAAAGAATCCAGGGAAGGCTGTAAATAAAAGTTTTAAGAATGCCTTGTCGGGAGAAAATTAAAAGCCTAAAAATGAAGGATATTAAAAAAAACATATGTGTAGTAATTATTAGTGTTATTGCTTTAGTTTCATGTAACGAAGAGAATAATAAGGAAGAAAAATTGATAAAAAACTTTGATGAGATAGGTGTTATATTAATGGGGAAAAACGATACAGTTAAAATTAACAATAAAAACGAGATTGAAAAAATTGTTAATTTTATGAATCAAGGAGAGTTGTACCCTTCCAAGATATCATTCAAATATTGCCTTTACTCTTGTTTAAAAGATTCATGTGATAGAATTGGTCTTAAAAAGAATAAACTAAGTTTTAGAGGAAAAAATTATTTACTTAAAATAGATTTAGAAGAGTATTTAGAAAAGGAAATTTTAAACTAGAATGAACCCCAGCTCCCGCTAGTCTGTGACTAGTGACTACAAAGATTGACGAGTAAAAATAATAAATAAGAAAAAGAAAGCTATGGTTGATATCATAGCTTTTCTTTATTTTATTAAAAAGAGTAAGTATTCTCAAGACAATTCGTGACAAGAACAATGAGTGTTTGCTAGGATCGGGTTTCGACTATGTGGATATTGAGCTAAGTCGAAATACAGTCCTTTAAATAGATTACGTCCCGAACCCTAGCGGAGCCGACGGGTGCTGTATAATCTATTACCGTACCCTAGACATAAAAGCTTTATTTCCTATCAATTACTTATAGCTAAACAAGGAGAATACTAACATTTGGTTTGTATTGTTTATAACAAAAACAAGATTGTAAACTATTTTTTGTTTTTTTAACACTTTATTTTGTTAAGGATCAGTACATTGTATTTTATAACACAAATCAAAGTACAATTAACGCTATGGGGATAGCATCATCGTGATTTTTACAGCATATATAGACGTTTGTTTATGATAGTACCATAAACAAAGGTGTTTTTTTGTATGCAATAGTTTCGTAAAAGTTACATGTACCTTGTACATGACCAACAAAAAAGTAATCAATGACATTGCAAAAAAACCTTTTGGGGCTGGTTTTTTTCTTTTTTTTGAATCCAACATTTTCTCAACAAAAGCAATTAGCAATAGCTAATAATATTCCAGATGAGTATGCTTTTGCAGAAACAGCCAATGTAAATTTTATTACAGCTACTGATGTAGCTACAGTATCAACCGTGTCTTATGATCAAGAAGAACCGGAAGTCTATGACTTTCTCTCTGAGCGATCTATATCCACAAATTCCGCAAATTCCACAAATAATGCGTTTACAAATTTTATAGTAGAATCATTACCAATCAATTCTAAAAACTCTGACTATGCACCTAGTTTTTATAAAGGAGAACTGGTATTTGCGTCTTCTCGTAATAGCAAGTCTGTATCCGTAATCCTTCAGCAAGACACCAATGAGCCTTTTTCGGATTTGTATATGACAGGCAAAAATATTCCTGATAAAGGGGTGTCAAAACTAAAAGGTATGATTAATACTAAGTTTAATGAATCTTCTGCAACCTTTAGTCCGGATCAAAAAACGGTATATTTTACAAGGAATAATTATTCAAAAAGAAAGTTTAAAAGAAATTCTGATGGATATGTTTCATTAAAAATATATAAAGCAAATTATAGTAACGGGAAATGGAAAAACATAGAGGAATTGCCTTTTAGTAGTGATGAGTACTCTATAGCAAATCCAGCATTATCGCCAGATGGTAGATTTATGTATTTTGCGAGTGATATGCCAGGAAGTTATGGGCAATCTGATCTTTATGTAGTAAAAATTTTTGAGGACGGTACTTATGGTACCCCACAAAATTTGGGTGATAAGATTAATTCTCCAGGGAGAGAGACTTTTCCATATATTAGTGATAGAGGTACCTTGTTTTTTGCCAGTGATGGACATGTAGGTCTTGGAGGTTTGGATATTTTTATGGTATTACCTAATAGAACAACTGGCTGGTCGATTTATAATTTGGGAGCTCCTATAAACAGTGAGAAAGACGATTTTACGTTTATCATTAACGAGGAAAATAACACAGGATATTTTGCTAGTAATCGAATCAATGGAAAAGGTGGAGACGATATTTACGGATGTAAATTACTAGTTCCTTTGTTAGATTATCGAGATAATACACCTGCGATCAAAAGAAAGATAGAAAGGCATATGGATATAAAACCTATTACAGAAGAAATTACTGCTTTTTGATAAACGGCTACTACAAGATGAAATAAATGTTAATTAAATTTTTAATAGGGGTATTTTTCTGTTAAAGGTTATTAATTAACACACCGTGATTTGATAAACATAATATCTTAATGTCATTAACCTTAAATGATATATTATGTTACACAACATTTCAAAAATTAACGGTATTAAGTTGATAAACAAATCTTTGCAGAAAGATATTAAGGGAGGATTTCATTTTGATGGAGAATACGGCCAATGTTTAACGCCTAATTCTTTTTTCTGTGGAGTTCCTGATCATATATGTTGTAATGGTTTTTGTGTGCTACCTTCGCACGCAGCTTGTAATTTTTAATAAAGAATTCAGTAAAGCGAACCTTGGTTCGCTTTACTTTTGATTTTATATTGCTCTTCTTTTTAGAAAACTAATACTTACTGTAATGACTTTTTCAATTCTTGTATTTTGATATTGATTTTTTGATCTTTATTAAAATCCAAAGAGCGTTCATAATACGTTATAGCTTCAGATGTGTTTTTGGTAACTGCTAGTTTATTAGCCAAACTTATATATGTATCAGCTTCCTTGGGAAATAATAAGGTATTAAACTTTAGTACCGCTAAAGCTTCTTTTTCCTTACCAGCAAAGAACAATACATTGGCATACGTATTTAATTCATATAAATTTTTTGAAATAGTACGCAGTTCTTTAACCAAGCTTTCAGAATTTTCAGATAGGTAATCCGTTTCATGCGTTGTAATAATCGTATTTATTTTAGTTACCGTAGGGTAGTTAGGTGTGTATTTTCCGGATAATATATCGCTAATATCTTCTTCAATAGTTTTTTTTGGAGACTCTACAATACGATTTACTTCTTTACCATCTTTATAGAAAATAAAGGTAGGAACTTTGTGTATGTTTAATCCTTCATGTTCGCCACCTACACTTTGTTTATAGTGTTCACGGTCAGCTTCTACTGCTATAGTCGTTAATCGATTTAAAGGGAAGTTGCTAGCATTTAATACCTTATAAAATTTCGGAACCTCTCTTTTACTATCTCCGCACCAAGTGCCTAAAAAAGCTTTTATGGTATATGTCTGTAAATTGGTTTTGATATTAGCAGTAACCTCTTTGTTAGGGGTATAAGCGTCATAGTTTTTAGAAAACCAAGTCTGATAAGGAGTTGTATTTAGTTTTTGGAAATTTATTTTTCCTGTAAGATTAGGTGTGCCTTTCGTGTTCGTTATTTCTTGATTAAAGCTTTGTGCAAATGTGGTAGCACCAATACTTAAAAAGATGAATAGCAGTAGTGTTTTTTTCATTAGTATAGAATGATAAGGTTAAGAATTTTCAGAAAGAAACTTAATTTCAACCTGAGGAGTATATATAGATTTATAAGACTCAGGCAGCAATAATAGCCAGAGTTCGGTATTAAATATTCTGTTATTTAATGTTTTACTATCTAAAGGAGTTCCTTCTCCTTTGGGAGAAGGTTAGGATGAGGGGATATTCATAATAAAAGCCCTCACCTTAATCCTCTCCTAGAGGGAGAGGAAACAAGAAACCCATAATTACAAGTAATTAGACATTACCTACATCTTTTTTTATATCGAACTCAGGTTGTGGAAATAGCGTGTTATATTTCCGTTTTTATTTACTTAAAGGAATACCACTTGTAGTATTTTTAGTCTTAGGAGTTACCATAGCCTTAATTTTTAGTATTTGCTTTCCTGCGGCGGTATTTGTTGTGATGGTCACTTGTTTGTTTTGTGCGTTAGGCTTTCCATTGGTATTAAAAGTCACTAACATTTCTTCAGTCATACCAGGAGCAATTGGTTCTTTGGGCCAATTAGAAACTGTACAACCGCAACTCCCTTTAGCATTTACAATAACCAATGGAGCATTACCTGTATTAGTAAATGAAAAGGTATGCTTCAGGATATCACCTTCTGTAACTGTACCAAAATCAAATACAGTTTCTTCAAAAGTCATTAATGGAACTGCATTTTTTTCTGCAGAATTCAGATCATTCTTCATTGCGACTGCTGTAGAAGAACTATTTTTAGTTTGATTGTTACAAGATAGTAGAGTACAAGAGAGTATTACTAGTGTTATTATGGATGTAATCTTTGTTTTCATGTTTTAAAATGTTTTAGTTACTATTAATTTTTTTTGAATTTCGATTCAGGATCAAAACTCTGGACATGTGAGTGAAAAAACAATGAAAACGAGGTTGAAAAAGGGACTAGACCCCCGATGGAATTTTAAATGTAAGCGTGAAAAGCCAATGAAATCAGCAGTTGATTGTTCTGAAGCTACTTAAAGAAAAAACGTGTGGTCGAATGATTTTTCGTAGAAGAATCAGGAAAAATGGAATCAAGAATGGCCTTTTTGATACAATATCAGTGAAACCTATTTATTTCTTATAGAGTGTTTTTGCCTCTTCTCGATTTTCTACATCTATTTTCTTATAAAGATTGTTGATATGTGTTTTTATGGTACTAATACTTAAAAATAACAGAGAAGCGATTTCTTTATTGGTTTTATCTTGTAGAATTAAATCCAATATTTTTTTCTCTTGTTGCGTAAGTTTTCTATCTGCTAGTTTATTAGAGTTCTTATGTTTCTTTAATTTTTGAAACTGAAAAATATTCAATAATCCAGATACAATTAATAATGAAATGAGGATCCACAACCAATAGGATGAGGTCTCTCTTGTAATAATTTCTACAGAGAATTTATCTGCAGCCAGTTCTGTTTTGTATTGTTTGGTATAAGGACTGTTAGGGTATGTGTTTTCTAACCGTTCTAATAATTCGTCGTAATAAGTATTCTGTTTTAGATCTTTTAGATAATAGGTGTATAGATTGTTGGATTTATTGGATAGAAATGAATAAATATATAATTCAGTCAAAGGTTCATTCTGGTTTTTACCATATTCCTGTAGGGTGTTGAACCATTTTATAGAATTCACCTTTCTGTTGGCTTCACTTCTATAAGAACTAAAGGCATAACGCATATTTTCTATAATAGAATCTACTTTAAGAAACGTATTACTGCGTTCATTTGTGGAGACTACTTCACAAAATACTTCGTCGTCAGTGGTAAACGGAAGTGAAATAGTATCTTCATTCTTGGCAATAAAAAGAATCTCTTTACTGTTCAAGCAAATTCCATTAAAATGAATGGATTCTTTATCGGCTTCAGAACAATTTTCGGTGTGGATGCGATAGATTCTGTTCTGAGATGGAAGATTATTCTCTGTGAACATAAAATAACCAGTAGAGTCAGGGTTTACTTTTTGGATAATCTGTTCTGGATAGATGCCAGACATTTTTCTATAATCTTCGATGAGTGATAAATAGATGTTACTATCCTTATTGGTAGTATCAACATAGCCTGAAAATTTATATTGACTCCAAAGCGCTGAAGAACTAATTAAAAAAGAGATACATAAAATAGTTTTTATCCATTTCATATAATATTGTCAGATGTTTTTTAGAAACTACCCCAATATAAAAATAATTTTAAGATAGAGGTGTAACATTATAAGATATAAGGCTACCTATAATTATATTATTTAATTTATTTTTGTTTATGAGTATTTGGAGAGTTTTATTATCGATTTTTTTTCCGCCACTGGCAGTTTTAGATAAAGGATGCGGATCCGTTTTAATCGTGCTTTTATTAACCTTGTGTGGATGGGTTCCTGGTGTGGTAGCAGCACTGGTAATTATTAATAATCCCAATAATTAGTTTTTTAATTAATGTATATGAAATTGAAAAAAAATAAACATATGAAAAAAGTTTCCCTGTTGGTTCAGGTATTTTTGGTAGCAATTCTTTTGGTAGGATGCCAGTTTTCTGAAGAATTAAGTCTTAGTGAAGATGGAACCGGAAAAATATCTTTCAATTTTGATGGTTCGGAGCTACTTAAAATGGCAGGAGATAAGCTTGGAGAAGGTGTAGGAGAAGAGAAGAAAGAAGAAAAAACGATAGATACCTTAATGGTTTTTAAAGAGTTTTTAGAAGAGAAAAAAGATAGTATTGCACAATTATCGCAGGAAGAACAAGATAGATTAAAGAAATTAGAGAATTTCAAAATGCATATGTTTATGGATCCTAAAACATATGAAATGAAATTTGACTTATACTCTGAATTTAAAGATGTGTCGGATTTAGGGAATTTATTTAATGACTTTAAAACGGCTTCTGCTTTAGGTGGTAAAAACGCTGGAAGCTCTGTAGGTAAAGCTAGTGATCCTTTGTCTAACCCTGAAGGCGATGACCCAACTAAGGTTTCATATACTTTTAAAGGGAATAAATTTAAAAGAGTTACCGAAATTTTAGATAGAGAGAAACTAAAAATGAGCTTGGATAGTTTAGAGCAAATGAAGATGTTTTTGGCTAGTTCTAAATATAAGATCAATTATCACTTTCCGAAGAAAATTAAAAAGATATCCGCCGAGAAGGCTTTGTTTAGTCAGGACGGAAAAAGCTTTACGTTAGAAGTAGGTTTTCTGGAATATATGGAAGATCCTACATTACTGGATGTAGAGGTAGAATTAGAAAAATAAAAAAAAGAGGCGGTTTAATTTAAACCGCCTCTTTTTTTAGCTTCAATAGTATTTTTGAGGATTATAAAACTCCTTTTCGAATTAGTTTTATTGCCATATCGCGAACAGTGTTTTTCCGTTTGTCTGCGCTCAATGAACCAAGATCGTGATCTAACAACCCTTGTTCCTCATTAAGGTCGTAAATTTTAAAAGTTGCTTTATTGTATGATCCAACAGGAACTTTTTTAGTATTAAAAACAAATAAGTATTCTCCTTTTACAGTTCCGTTTTCATAGATAGCACGACCGATCAAAACATGCTCACCATCTGTATTACCCTGATAAATATCAAATTTCATCTGAGTAACCATACTTTTATTAAGTTGGCTGATAGCATTTTTAGCAGCATATGATTTTATAAAAACATCAGTGTCATCAAAGTTTCTTTCCACTTTATGACCTTTTCCAGCTAAAAACTCTTTTTCTTCGTCTAATCTCTCTAAGATCCAGTCAGGTCGTTTAGGTGTTTGAGAAGCAATTTCTTTAGTTTTTGATGGATCAAAACCATTAGTAGAGAATATTCCAATTTCTAAAGCATACTGTATAACACGTTTTTCGGACAACCAGTAATTTTTTTTATTGATCACAATGGTATCGACTATTTGATCTCCATAATAAGCGCGGAACGGAAATGTTTTATCAGCACCAAAAAGTAGTGATTCTTCACGAATTTCTTGTGCTTTAAAAAGAGGAGCCTTTTCAATATCGCTTATCTGATAATATTTAGGACCATCACCTTTTATTTTTTCTATGTGTGCTACTTTTACTTTATTAATAAAAACTTCTCCTTTTTTGACTTTTACTTTTTGAGCAGAAGCGAAGGCTGTCATTAACAAACAAGTTAAAACTAACTGTAAATTTTTCATTTTAGGGACTTTAGAATTTTAAAAGTGCAAATATAGTATTCTAAATTATAAAGGGGATTTAATTCTTTTTGAAAACCTTCAACAGAAAAGGATAATTAAGTTAGGCTATTTTTAATCTCGTATCTTTGCAATAATGAATAAGAAGATAGAACTACAAGAGTTGGGTTTAAAGGATTTTAAGGAAACCTGGGAGTATCAAGAAGAGCTTTTTAAAGGGATTCTAGATACAAAAATTAAGAATAGAAGAGAAGATGCTAATCTGGATACGAGTAACTATTTTCTTTTTGTAGAACATCCTCATGTATATACCTTAGGTAAGAGTGGCGATATTAGTAATTTATTGTTGAATGAAGAACAACTGCAACAAAAAGGAGCTACTTTTTATAAAATTAATCGTGGTGGCGATATCACCTACCATGGACCTGGACAAATAGTAGGATATCCAATTCTGGATCTTGATAATTTCTTTACAGATATTCATAAATACCTACGTTTTCTGGAAGAAATGATCATTTTTACTTTAGCAGAATATGGTATCAAAGGAGTGAGAAGTGATGGAGAAACTGGAGTTTGGCTAGATGTAGGAACTCCGTTCGCTCGTAAGATTTGTGCAATGGGTGTTAGAGCAAGTAGATGGGTTACGATGCATGGTTTTGCGTTTAATGTAAATGCAGATCTCGGATATTTTGATAATATTATTCCTTGTGGGATTAATGATAAAGCGGTGACTTCCTTAAATGTAGAATTGGGAGTAGAAAAAGTAAATATTGAAGAAGTAAAAGAAAAACTCTTAAAGCATTTTAAAAATCTGTTTGAAGCAGAAATGATACAACAAAAAACCGAAGTATAAATGACTTCGGTTTTCTTTGACTAAAAACTAAACAAATCAAATAGGTTGGGGTTAATTTATTTTATATCCTTCAAACCAACTACCAGTTCCGTCTATTCGTACATCACCAGCACCAAAGTTTCTTAAGGATACAAATACTTCTTGTCCAACATTGAGAAAATAAATACCGCTAACATCTGTTTTAACATCATCTCCATCTACAATTTGTGTAAAATCAACTCCGGTATCTACATTAAAGCTAATTCTAAAGAAAGAAGTGGTTACAGCATTGGATTGTCTCACTACAGCATGTAGATAATAATATCCGCTTTCTGGTACAACAAATCTTTTGGTCGTGGTGTTAAATGCGTTACGCGTGTCATAAGTTCTGATATCCCAAATATCTGTTTCTATAGTTGTGTTGGCATCTAAATCTTTTACAGCAAATCCATTACCTCTAACTTTAAAAACAACTGGTGTAGTTGCAGCAGTTGCATTATCCACATACGTTTTTACAGCTCTTTCTGTTGGAACCGCATTATCACTATTACTTCCAAGTGTAGCATCTGTAGAGATTTCATTAACAGACGTACCGTTTTCTAGTTTTAAATCTCCATTTACATCTAATTTAGCCGTAGGAGTTCTATCAATTCCTACGTTTCCACTATTTATATTCTCGATATCATTGCCATTAGAAAACCATCTGGTATCTCCAGATGTGATTGCATAGGGTACCGCCATTAATTCATTAGTTCCAACTTCAGCTCCGTTTATGGATACCGTTACATAAGATGCAATTCCTCTCCATTGTAGTGTGTCAAAGTCACCTGTAACAGCAGTTCCACTACCAATTAATAAACCAAATACACCATTAGCATTACTAGTTACTGTATGATTTTCTACATAGCTAGCTGCAATATCTGGAGCTCCAAATTTTATAGCTATTTGTATATTAATAGATTCATCAGAAAGAATATCACCGCTAGCGCTTCTGGCAACTCCTTGATAGTTGATAAAGTTTTTTTGTGCGGATTGAGCGGATACTAGTGTACAAAAGAATAGTGCACTGAAGATTAAAAAAATGTTTATTATTTTTTTCATGATTTTATAGTTTATGAAATGAGATTATTTTTTGATGATTTTAAATGTCTTTTTTTCATTGGTTTCAGGAACCGACAGATTTAATATATAGACTCCTTGTGACAGGGAGCTGATATCAATTTGATTTCCTAGCAGTGTAGCATTAACCTTTTGAGAAAATACCAATTGACCGCTAAGGTTGTATAAAGAGACAGTGTAGTTATGAATATCCGGAATCCTAATTGTAAAGAAATCCGATGCTGGATTGGGATATATCGTCACGATACTATTGCCGTCCGTAAACTCTTCTGTAGATAATTCGTTTAGAGAAGAAACACCAGACCAAAATCCTTGGTCTATGGATTGTGTATTAGTAATGGAGCCAATAAAAGATTCACCAATGGTAAAGTTTATAATATGAGATGCATTACTATTGATATCACCAGAATTAGAAATTACGCTCGTATCAATCGATTGTGCCTGAATGGCCGAAGCAATACATAAGAGTAGCAACGTATATATGGTTTTCATAATATTGTTTTTTTTAAGTGAAGGTTTTTTATAGAAAAGGATTCGTAGCTTTATTTGTAGAACAATACCTAAGTAAGTCTTAAGATTTAGAATAAAGCAGTTTCTTAATTTCTAAAAAGATCATTGATTCCTGATCCGCTAACAGTTAACTCATTATTTGTTAGATCTACATCGTCATTGTTATCATTACCATCTATGAAGATATCAGGATCATAGTCTAAGACTATTCTGTATTCAGGCGGGAACTCACCTTCAGCAGGAGATGAAGCATTCCAAGGTCTTGTATAACGAATGGCTAAGCTATCACCCGCAGCAATGTTTACGAAATTTATTGTTTCTACTAAATCTCCAGGTGCAGACGCTCCAAGATTTCTTTGATATAAGTTTATAGTTTGCTGTCCTATAGAGGAATTAAAATCGGCATCTCCAATATTGGTGATGATACCTTTAATTGTTGCCGTTCCTGCTAAATCTGTATCCTTGATTATAGAAAAAGTAATAGAAGTAGCTTCTAAGTCTGCAGTTACTATGGGAGCAGAATCATCGTCGCTATCACAAGTAACAAATAAAACTGTAAAGCATAATATGGATAAAATTTTTAATGTTTTCATGACTTTTTAATTACGTTGTTTTACATTAGTGAGACACATAATCAAAAAGTCAACATAGAACTAAAATTAAATAGAAGGATGTTTTAGTTTATCTGATAAATTAAAATACTATTCTCTTCACCTTGAACCGCAAATTCTAGATTAGGATCTTTATCCATATTGCCGAGGCTGATTATAGAATTTCCATATACCGGAAAATTGGGAAACAATTCTGCATTGCTGTCATACAAGTATACTTTTTTGGATTGTATATCTGTAATCGCAACATATATCTTATTATTGATATAAAATATTTGAGGTTTGGTATAGACACCAAAATCAAGCTCTAAGGTTTTCTCTTTAATCGATAATTTGTTTTCAGAAAAAGTAACTAATGTTTTATTAGTAGCTACTAATGAGCTGTTTGCATTTAGTTCTTTATCCATTAAAGATATTGTACCATCAGATGGAATTTGGATTAGTTTTCCATCTTTGGTAAGGGATGTGAATTTATTTTGATATTGTTGCCATTGATTCGTAGAGAAATCAATACTCTCTTTTACAGACACTCTAGTTCTTCCCAAGCGATCTAAAATATTTAGTTTTCCATTTTCTTCCGATATAAGAATGTAATCCTTGCTTCCTATACGAATGTGTTTAGGAGGCATGATAAGATTAGTTTCTGTTCCTTTAAATCCAAAACCAGTTACTACTTTTCCTTCAGCATCTAGCATGCTTACTTCGTTGCCTTGCGTAATAAGGATACGATAACGTTTGTTTTTGTCATAATCAAATAACGAAAGTGGTTGTGTAATAGATTTTTCAAACTTTTTGGGATAAGAACTCACATCGTTTCCATCTCTATCCACTAGGTATAATGTGTTTTCTGTATTAAATAAGAGCTGATATCTACCGTTTTTATAAATATCAATTTGTCGGATATCGCCCATAATGGCTCCATTAATTTGTTTTTTCCAAAAAATAGTTCCTTTGTCAGAAATTAAATAAAGATTATTATCGACGTCCTGAACTGCAATATCCATGCCCTTGGTTCTATGGTTTTGAACTAGTAAAGGGGTGTTTAATATTTTGTTTTCTAAAGTAGTAGAGGTTGTTTGAGTAACCGAAGTAGCAGAACCTTTGGCAATATTCTTCTGGAAAACTCCATGAATATGGGCAAAATTACTTTCTTTGATTACTTGCAATGCACCTATCTGATATCCTTTAGTTTTAGATTCACTCCATTGTTTTTGTTTAGATTCATCTACATTAGAAGTAATATAATTCTTTAGATGTTTAATAGAACTCACCATCAATATCGAAGATTGGTCTGATAGTTTTTCCAACGTATTGGAGTAGTATAGCTGTTCTTGTAAAACTGTTTTATTAAGGATGTTAGCAATAATAGTTTGTAAACCATTTTTAGAAGAAGAGAATACAATATGATCTTCATATATAAAATAGAATTTAGCTTCTAATTCAGGAATTAATGGTTTTAATAAGCCCGAAAACGTAGTGGTTTCTTCATAACTAAAAATAGCAATATCTCTGTAAGATCCAGATGCGGATCCCGCCAATTGTTCTAATGTGTTTTCAGGAGCTAAAGAGGTTAAGGTTAAAACCGTCTCGCTTTCCATAAAAATCATTCCAATTTCAGAAACCCCAGATAACAGTTCGTCAAGATCATCAGGAATATTCTCTATTTCTCGATCTTGAGCTAATGCCAAATTCTTTTTTAGTGCATAAAAATCATCATAGGTATACGAGATAAATCCATCGGCGGTGATAGGAGTTATTTCCGAAATTCGATTTTCCTGAGCAATAGTGTTGTCAAAAATACCAATGGTAGTGGATAATGAATCTTTTTCTATAGCAATTCCATCGATATACATAGCATTTTGCTCTAGCTTGGCATCCATAGAAATCCAGCCGCTAAAATTTGATAATCCAGATAATTCTTTATTAGGTAATAAAGAAGTGTGAATTTCTTTTAATTGTTTTCCGTTAACTAAAACTGCTATCGGATTTTTTGTATCAGAAACATCGTATGCTTTGAGAAGATCTTCATTTACTGAAATCTTATTCTCTTGCTGACGAATAGCATTTTCTATTAATATTTTAGAAGAAGAAGCAATGAGTAAACTATCTTGCTTTGTAGCAAAAAAAGTGTTGCCTCCTGAAGTTACTTTATGAATTGTTTTGTTAGAATAAGATATGTTTTCAATTGTTTTTTGATTCAAAGAATCTTTATTGATAATAGAAAGGTCAAACTTTGAAATATAGGTGTATTCAAAATCATTTTTACCAATGGGAGAAAAACATAATAGACCTTTAGGTTGATTAATCTGATCTAATATAGGGAGCGCTTTAAAATATGTAAAAAACTCTAAATCATTGTTTTTTTTCAAGAAATCATTATCTCGTAACATATTTTTAGTCTGCTCCAGATCGTTGATTTTTAGTATCACCTGAGCATCCTTCGGGATGTAGTCGATAAGCGTGTTAGGTTTTTCAGTAGTTGTGTTACAAGCTAAAACAATTGTGGATATTAGAATTACAACTATTTTTTTCATGTGTTTGTTTTCCTTTTTATTCTTTATTTTTCGAGAGCCTCATCATTTCGCATATCATCACCAAATGCGCCTTAGGTGTCAAAGATAATTATTTGAACTCTAGTGTGAGCTGTTCTGGTAATAATCTAAAACTTTTTCTGTGATATTTAGTAATACCATATTTTCTGATAGCATCACGATGCTCTACAGTGGGATATCCTTTGTTTTTTTTCCAGTTGTACATCGGGAATTCCTCATGAATTTTTTCCATATATTCATCACGATAGGTTTTTGCTAGCACAGATGCGGCGGCTATATTCATATACTTACCATCACCTTTGATAACGCAGGTATAAGGTATATCGTCATATGGTTTAAATCTATTTCCGTCTACAGAGATATGTTCTGGTTGAGGCGTTAATTGCGCTATAGATTTTTGCATTCCTAATATAGAAGCATTTAAAATATTAATTTTATCAATCTCTTCCATGTAAATATGTGTCACACCATAGGTAATTGAGCAGTCTTCTAATAGCGGTCTTAATAATTTTCGTTTTGCTTCGCTGAGTTGTTTAGAATCATTTAAGATGTCATTGCTAAAATCATCAGGCAGAATAATGGCAGCGGCGGTTACCGGTCCTGCCAGGCAACCCCGACCAGCCTCATCAGTACCGCATTCGATGAGATCAGGTTTTAATTTTAATTCGAGCATACTACGAAGATAACGTATGAATAGAAGATCAGAAAACTATTTTTAAGAATCAAGAAAAAAACTTAGTACTAAAACGGGCAATCCATATCATCAACTTTCGTTAAAAAAGTATATTTTTGCCAACAGTTTATTATTTAGATGAAAAAGAACTTAGTATTTATAATTATACTTCTTATAGGATCAATAACCTTGGCTCAGGAAGGCAATGAGTTGGAGATAGAGGAAGGAAAAACGACTATTGAAAAGAAGCCGTCTTTTGATAAAAAAAGAAAGCTTGCAACAAAAAAACTCAAAGAAAAACCTTCTATTACTACTTACAAGATTATTGACATAAAGAATGACACTACTTTTGTAGATACTACTTTAACAATTCAAAAAGATTATAATTTTAATTATTTACGCCGAGATGATTTTGGACTACAACCCATAAATAACGTTGGACAGAGTTATAATAGTCTTATTAAAGTAGAGGAGAGGAATCATTTGTTACCACTTTTTGGAGCTAGATCTAGGCATTTTAATTTTATAGAAGCGGATGATATTAAGTACTATAATGTGCCTACACCACTTACAGAAATATATTTTAAAACAACCTTTGAGCAGGGACAACAGTTAGATGCATTTCTTACCGTAAATACTTCTCCTAGATTGAACCTTTCAATCGCTTATAAAGGAAATCGATCTTTAGGTAAATATCAACATGTGTTAACCAGTACAGGTAATTTTAGAGCAACGGCTAATTATTCCACAAAAAATGATAGGTATAAGATAAAAACACATTTTGTGTCTCAAGATCTATTAGGTGAGGAAAATGGAGGCTTGTCAGAAAGAGGACTCAATCAATATCTTAATAATACTACAGAATTTCAGGATGCTGATGAGTTTTCGGATAGAGGCTCGATTGAAGTTAATTTTGAAAATGCAGAGAGTATTTTGCTTGGAAAAAGATTTTATCTAAATCACAGCTACTCGATTATTAAGAAAACGGATAGCACGAACACTGATATAGCAGTTGGACATATATTGGATATAACCGATAAGTCGTTTCAGTTTGACCAGACTGCACCTAATGATCTTTTTGGAGAATCTTATGAAAATTCAGGCGCATTGACAGATAAAGTGGCACTAGAAGATTTTACCAATCAATTATTTTTGGATGTCAATAATAAGTGGCTGGGTAATCTAAGAATCAATGCAGGATTTTCTGATTATAATTATGGATATAATACCATTCTTACCTTAGAAGATGGCACCGATATCACTAATAGAATAAAAGGAGATGTATTCTCAGTAGGAGGATCATATCAAAAGAATTATAAAGGATTTGAGCTAGCCGCTAATGGTATGTCTATCGTATCAGGAGATTTTGATGGTTACTATTTAAATGCTTCTGCTGGATATCAGCTTAATGATTATGGATTACAATTAGGAATAAGTACAAATTCCACAGCACCTAATTATAATTTCTTATTGTATCAAAGTGATTATGTGGGGTACAATTGGCAGAATTATAATAACGATACTAATCTGAATCCTTCTTCAGTTAATTTCAAAAATGTAGAAACACAAAAGATTCAGGCTAATATTAAGGTCAAGAAATATGCTAATCTAGAAGCTAGTTTTACCACAATTGATAATTACACCTATTTCACTAAAAATGTAGATTCTCTAACGATTCCAGAACAGTATGATGGAAAAATAGAGCTTTTAAAACTTAAGTTGTCTCAAAACCTGAATTTTGGTTGGTTAGGGATGGATAATTCGATTGTATATCAGAATGTAACAGGAGGTGAGGTTTATAGAATCCCAAATGTAGTTACCCGTAATAGTGTATACTACCAAGATCACTGGTTTAAGCGAGCGTTGTTTTTACAAACAGGAGTCACCTTTAAGTATTATTCAGAATATGACGCGGACGGGTATGATCCAGTATTATCTGAGTTTTATGTGCAAAATCAAAATGAAATAGATTATTTTAATGATGTAGATAAAACAGATGAAGCCGGAGATACAACACAAAATTTTGGCGGCTTTCCTCAATTTGATATCTTTTTTAATGCCAAAATTAGACAAACAAGAATCTATTTTAAAGTAGAAAACTTTGGAGAAGCCTTTAGTCAAAATAAAGAGTTTTCTGCACCTGGATATGCACCACGTGATGCCGTGATCCGTTTTGGTCTGGTTTGGAATTTCTTTTTATAAATTTAGGGCACCCGAGCGGGCTATTCGTTTCAATTCCTCTCCGCTTATGGCGGATGCGGGATTTCCACTACTATCCCTGGTGCAAGATTTTCTAATGCATAATGCGGGTTAAAGTAAAGAAAATCCTTGGTTACTCCCTGTCATAAATAGATAGTAAGACGTATCTTTGGTATAGATCACTCTCTTTTTATTTTCAATATACCATGAGTACTATCAAGAAACGAAATATATCCGTTTTAGGACCTGAAACATTTACCGGAATCAAATTACAAAAACCGGCAACATATGCCGCAGGACTTCCTGCAGTTAAGGTAGCGCTGCAGCATGCGTTTAAAGAAATGGGCGTTGTAAAATCGATGAGCGGTCTTTCTCAAATGAATCAGAAGGATGGATTTGATTGTCCTGGTTGTGCCTGGCCGGATCCAGAGAAACCGTCTAAATTGGGTGAATACTGCGAAAATGGAGCAAAAGCACTTGCAGAAGAAGCTACAAACAAAAGGGTCGATAGAGATTTTTTTGCTAAATATTCTGTGGAAGAGCTTTCTAATTGGTCCGATTACCAAATCGGAAAAAGTGGAAGACTTACAGAACCTATGGTTTTGAAGCCAGATAGTATTCATTATGAACCTATATCCTGGCAAGATGCATTTGACTTAATTGCAGAGAAATTACGAGGATTAGATACTCCAGATCAAGGAGTATTCTATACTTCAGGTAGATCCAGTAACGAAGCGGCTTTTTTATACGGTTTGTTTGTAAGAGCTTTTGGTACGAATAATATGCCGGATTGCTCTAATATGTGTCACGAATCTAGTGGAGTAGCACTTAATGAAACCTTAGGGATAGGTAAAGGGTCTGTGAAGCTAGAGGATTTTGATCAAGCAGAAATAGTGATGGTGATAGGACAAAATCCTGGAACAAATCACCCTAGAATGTTATCAGCTTTACAGAAGTGTAAGGAAAATGGAGGCAAAATAATTAGTGTTAACCCTCTAGAAGAAGCAGGACTGATAAGGTTTAAAAATCCTCAAGAAATTAAGGGAGTATTGGCTTCTGGAGCTTCGTTAACAGATATACATCTACAAGTAAAGATAAATCAAGATGTTTCTTTGTTAAAAGTGATTCAGAAGAAACTAGCTACTATAGACAGAAAGGATAAAAATGTGTTTGATCATCAATTTATCGAAACCTATACGAATGGTTATGAAGAACTCCTTAAGGATCTTGAGAAATATTCAGAAGAAGAGCTAATTGAGTTATGTGGAGTAGAAGAAAGGTTAATTGACAATGTGGTTCAGTTGCTGGCAACAAGAAGTAAAATTATCATCTGTTGGGCAATGGGGTTAACACAACATAAAAATGGAGTCAATAATATAAAAGAATGTGTCAATCTTTTGCTGCTCAAAGGAAGCTTAGGGAAACCTGGCGCAGGAACTTGCCCTGTTAGAGGGCATAGTAATGTGCAGGGAGATCGAACCGTTGGAATCATGCATCACGTTTCACCAGTACTTAACGAATCGATCAAAAAAACTTTTGGTTTTGCGCCTCCAGATAAAGAAGGCTTAGACACCGTGCATTCCATAAAAGCTATGAATGAAGGTAAAGCAAAAATTTTTATCGCTCTTGGAGGTAATTTTTTATCAGCGGCATCAGATACAGAATATACTGCAGAAGCACTTCAGAATTGTGAACTGACAGTCAATATAAGTACTAAGTTGAATAGAACACACTTAGTGGCAGGTAAAACAAGTTTGATATTGCCAACATTAGGGCGGTCGGAATTAGATCAAAAAGAAGGGGAGCCAAGGTATTTTACTGTAGAAAATAGTATGGGTAAAGTACATCGATCTAAAGGAATGCTACAACCTGCTTCAGATAACCTTGTTAGTGAGCCTGAAATAATAGGTGGAATTGCAAATGCATATTTTAAAGAAGAGCATCCTGTAAAATGGAAACAACTGGGTGAAGATTATGAATTGATTCGAGAAAAGATAGGAAAAGTAATCAAAGGATTCGATGATGTAAATACCAGATCAAAAGGTTCCGGTTTCTATCTGCCTAATAATGTAAGAGATTTAGATTTCAGTAAACTTCCAGAAGGCAAAGCACAATTTAGTTGTTGTGATTTGCCAGGGCATACTTTAAAAGAAAATGAGTTGTTATTAATGACAATTCGTTCGCACGATCAATTTAATACAACTATTTATGGTTTAGATGATCGTTATCGCGGAATTTATAATGAGAGGCGCATTGTTTTAATGAATGTTCAGGATATGAATAAACGTGGACTGAAAAAGTTTGATGTCATTAACATGATAAGTTTATATGATGATAAAGAAAGAAAAGCATCTAATTTCTTAGTAGTTCCTTATAATATACCCAAAGGGAATGTAGCATCTTATTTTCCTGAGACCAATGTATTGGTGCCTTATAATCATTATGCAGATAAAAGTAATACGCCGATTAGTAAGTCTATCGTGATTACCTTAGAAAGAACAATAGATTAATCTTTTTCTTATGATTTTGTGTTTCCTTATATATATAGGACCTATTAATATAGGAAATGTAGAAGTAGAATAGTTTTTTTTAATTGTAAAAGTTATGTTCTCAAGGTGTTATGAAAAGGTTAAAAAAAACTTCAAAAATTTTGTTATTTATCTAATAATAGGTTGTAGGTTTGCACCCGCCAACGGATAAGCATAAGGCTTTAATTTGGAGAGTTCATTGAAGAAGATTTAGTTTGA
>NZ_CANMQT010000016.1 GCF_947500065.1 uncultured Aquimarina sp. | reverse complement strand
TTCGCTTGTTTCTCAAAGCGGGTGCAAATATACAACCACATTTTAAACTAACAAAACTTTTTTGAAATATTTTTAAATATTTTTAAATATTTTTTAAAGCTTCAAACAACACCTTAGACAAGATCCTAAAACCTCCTCAAAGTACCGAAAACAAACAAAATCATATCAATGAACTAAACAAAACCAATATCCCGTTTTGCGGGTGCAAACATACAACCCTTTTTCATTACAACAACAAAAAATATAAAGTATTTTTGAATCTTTTTATAACCCCCTCTAAACATTAAACTTACACTATAAAAAAAACTAAAATAAATCAAAACTAAAACAAACGGACTTCTAAAGTGACCACTATTCTACTCCTTAATATATAACAACATAAAAACTTACCACATTCAATTCAACAACAAACACGATTAACATCAAGTAAAAGTCAATATTTTAATAAATGTACACGGTAATTATTGTGAGGATTTTATTATCGTATTATCTTTGCGACTTTAATTAGAAAAATAATGATCAAAATTACGTTACCAGACGGTTCCGTTAGGGAATATAATAGCATTATAACTGCTATGGATGTTGCAAAAGATATAAGTGAAGGGTTTGCGCGAAATGTTATTTCGGCAAAATTCAATGACACTGTTATAGAAACATCAACAGAATTAACAACCGATGGAAACTTAGTTTTGTTTACATGGAGGGATGATGATGGAAAAAAGGCTTTTAGACATTCTACTTCTCACGTTTTAGCTCAAGCTTTAGAGGAATTATACCCAGGAGTAAAACTTTCTATTGGACCTGCTATTGACAATGGGTTTTATTATGATGTTGACCTAGGGGACAAATCTATTTCTGATAAAGATTTCAAGGCAATTGAGGATAAGATGCTAGAAATTGCCAGAGGGAAACATGAGTTTAAAATGAAATCTGTATCTAAAGCTGATGCTTTAGCCAAATATAAAAAAGAAGGTAACGAGTATAAAATCGAATTAATAGAAAACCTCGAAGACGGAACTATTACTTTTTGTGATCATGATACATTTACCGATCTATGTCGTGGAGGGCACATTCCTAACACAGGATTGATCAAGGCTGTTAAAATCATGAGTGTTGCTGGTGCATATTGGAGAGGAGATGAAAACAACAAACAACTCACCAGAGTTTACGGTACTTCATTTCCGAAACAAAAAGAACTGAAAGAATATCTTGAATTATTAGAAGAAGCTAAAAAACGAGATCATAGAAAACTAGGAAAAGAACTAGGTTTTTTCACTTTTTCTCAAAAAGTAGGTCAAGGTTTGCCTTTATGGCTACCTAAAGGTGCAGCTTTACGCGAACGCTTAGAACAATTCTTAAAGAAAGCTCAGAAAAAAGCAGGGTACGAAATGGTTATCACTCCACATATTGGACAAAAAGAGCTCTATGTTACATCGGGTCATTATGCAAAATATGGAGAGGATAGTTTTCAACCTATAAATACTCCTGCAGAAGGGGAAGAATTTCTATTAAAACCAATGAACTGTCCACACCACTGTGAGATATACAATAGTGGTCCCTGGTCATACAGAGACCTCCCTAAACGTTATGCTGAATTTGGTACCGTATATAGATACGAGCAGAGCGGCGAACTTCATGGGCTTACAAGAGTGCGTGGTTTTACCCAAGATGATGCTCATATATTCTGTACTCCTGACCAATTGGATGAGGAATTTAAAAAAGTAATAGATCTTGTACTATATGTCTTCGGATCTTTAGGTTTTGAAAACTTTACAGCTCAAGTATCTGTAAGAGATCTTGACAATCCAGAAAAATACATTGGAGATGTTGAAAATTGGGAAAAAGCTGAAAATGCAATCATAAGTGCTGCAAAAGATAAAGGCCTTAATTATGTTATTGAAACTGGTGAAGCTGCTTTTTATGGTCCAAAACTAGACTTCATGGTAAAAGATGCCTTAGGTAGAAGTTGGCAATTAGGAACCATACAAGTAGATTACAACTTACCTGAACGTTTTGATTTACAGTACAAAGGAAGTGACAATGAAATGCACAGACCAATAATGATCCACAGAGCACCTTTTGGTAGTTTGGAAAGATTTATTGCAATTTTATTAGAACATACTGCTGGTAACTTCCCACTATGGCTAATGCCGGAACAGGTTATCATCCTATCAATCAGTGAGAAATATGAAAAATACGCTGAAAAAGTTTTAAATTTGTTAGAAAATAACGAAATTCGCGCCCTTGCTGATGATAGAAATGAAACTATGGGTAAGAAAATTAGAGAGGCAGAAATGAAAAAAATTCCTTACATTGTTATTGTAGGGGAGCAAGAAGAAAAAAACAATACTATTTCTGTTAGAAAGCACGGAGGAGAAGACATTGGAGCTATTAGTATTGACAAGTTCACTGAAATCATTACAGAAGAAATAAGCAAAACATTAAAACCGTTTAACGGATAGATAAAATAATTAAGTTTAATTTAAAAATTTTTAGTCATAGCAATAAGAAGAAGAAGGTCTCAAAAACCACTAAGAGTAATCAAAGAAGATGCTCACAAAATCAACCATAAGATTAGGGTTGAGGAAGTACGTCTTGTAGGCGACAATATAGAAGTTGGCGTTTATCCAACTAAGAAAGCATTAGCACTTGCTGAAGAGCAAGAACTAGATCTTGTGGAAATTTCTCCAAAAGCGGTACCTCCTGTTTGTAAAATAATGGACTATAAAAAGTTCTTATACGAACAGAAGAAAAGAGACAAATCTCTCAAGAATAAAGCCACTAAAGTTACTATCAAAGAGATTAGGTTTGGACCAAACACGGACGAGCACGATTATGAGTTTAAGAAAAAACACGCAGTCAAATTTCTAAGTGAAGGAGCAAAATTAAAAGCATACGTTTTCTTTAAAGGTCGTTCTATAATATACAAAGATCAAGGACAAATATTACTCCTTAGACTTGCTCAGGAATTGGAAGATTATGGTAAAGTAGAACAAATGCCTAAATTAGAAGGTAAACGAATGATAATGTTTATTGCTCCTAAGAAAACAAAGTAATAAACATAGAATATAGAAACTTCATACAATACAGGAGTTTTTGAAGATAATAAGTGAGATTATTATAAAAACAAGGATACAATGCCTAAAATGAAAACAAAATCCAGTGCTAAAAAGCGTTTCAAGCTTACCGGTACTGGTAAAATCAAAAGAAAGCACGCTTTTAAGAGTCATATTTTGACTAAAAAATCTAAAAAGCGTAAGCTAGCTTTAACGCACTCTACGTTAGTGCACAAAAGTGATGAAAATAGTATTAAAGAACAATTACGTTTAAAGTAAACGTTTTTTAATCAGGTTAGAATTATTATAAACCCAGGAGTTGGGCCTTTAGAATTTAAGATTTACGTAAAGTAAGCCTCAAAATCACAAAGACAAAGAGTCGAGTAATCGACCGCCTACTACTAAAAAATTTAAAATTATGCCAAGATCAGTAAATTCTGTTGCAAAAAGAGCTAGAAGAAAAAGAGTTCTTAAGCAAGCAAAAGGTTACTTTGGACGTCGTAAGAACGTTTGGACAGTAGCAAAAAATGCAGTTGATAAAGCAATGTCATATGCTTATAGAGACCGCAGAAACAAAAAAAGAACTTTCCGTGCTTTATGGATCACTCGTATTAATGCAGGTGCACGTATACACGGTATGTCTTATTCTCAATTTATGGGAAAAGTAAAAGCTAATAATATCGAATTAAACCGTAAGGTTCTTGCAGATTTAGCTATGAACAGCCCAGAAGCTTTTAAAGCTATTGTAGAAAAAGTAAAGTAATTTTTTAATAATATATTTTCTCACTTATATAAAAAAAACCAGCTCTTAGGAGCTGGTTTTTTTATTATACAAAAAATCATAAAATGTATTTCATCGATAAAAACAAACACTTTAACCGTTAAAATATTCATAAAGCGTATTTTTTTTACTATTTTTGGCTAAACTAAGTTAAAGATGAAAAAAAAGTACATTTTACTTACACCTGTATTCCTAATATTTTGTCAATTAATTTCTGCTCAGGAACACACCAATCATGATGTTAGTGTTTTTGGTTCTGAACAGATTTTTGGATTGTTAGAAATGCCTTTTCTTGCAATTGCATTAATTTTTAGCTTCCTCACAGCTACAAGACTTAAAGGAGGTAAATTTGGTTCTGGAATGTCTTTACTTGCCTGGGGATTTGCTGTAATGGCATTAGGACACTTACATATGCAAATAGCTCATATGTTTAATTACAATATTTTCAAAAACATTTTTGGAGAAACTATAGGAAACTATATATGGTTCGTAGCTTTAATTTTAACTTGGGGGTTATCAGCATTAGGCTTTTATAAAATATATAAAGCTAGCAAAATATGATACTCCATGATTTTACATTGGTTTAAGACCATATTCAGAAAAAAGAAAATCTCCCTTCCAAGAAATCAAGAAGAAAAAGATATTATAAATCTTATTGATTTCTTATGGAAACAAGTTGATATACCTGCTAACGCATCCACTATTAAAACAAAAATTGATGCTTTTGATAGACTTTCTTTAGATAAAAAAATTGATGCACTTCCGGAAATATACCTCCTTCTAGAAGAATACTTAATTGAGAAAAATATAATCCGAAAATACAATAAACAGAAACTTAGGGCAAAAATAAAATCTGATTATAATTTTGTATTTCAATATCCAAACTTCAAATTAATATTTCAAGAACTTAAAAAGCAGGAGCTTACAATATGCCGAGTCTTTCTTATCCAAGTGTTGGAAAAATCATCAGAGCTGATTGGTGATTTTAATGATTCCAAAATAATAGAAATAAAAAAATATTTAAATCTTCCTGATAACCAAATCAACATTGATTTTATAAAGGAAAGAAAAGAGTTATTAGAATTTTCATCTATTATATTTTCCAAAATAAAAAACAGCCTTGGGGAAAATGCTATCACCAATATTTACCTATTGATATACAAAAAGCATTTTCAATCCTACCACCTACTTGACACTTTTACTTCAATATTAAACGTAATCCCTGAAGAGATTTTTGCTAAAGAATTGATCAATTTCCCTAGCAAACAACAAATGCTAAAAATGCTTCAGAAACAATTATATAGTCTAGAGGAGGTCAATGAAAGACTTACAAAAGAGATTATTGAACGTAAAAAAATTGAGGACGACCTTAAGCATAGTGAACATCTCAAAACCCGAATTTTAGAAACTGCTTTGGACGGAATCATATTAGTTGACAAAAATGGAACTGTTCTAGACTGGAATAATCAGGCAGAAATTATTTTAAGAGTTAAAAAGGAAGAAACTATTGGACAAAGTATTTATTCTCTTGTTCCATATAAACTAAGAGAAGAATTAAAAAATAGCTTTAACAATTATATTGAAACTGGCGAAGGTCAATTAATCAATAAAAGAGTAGAAACATCTGTTCCTTTAAAAGACGGGGCTATCGTATATGTGGAACTTACCATAATAGCTATTAAAACTAAAGATGACTATTTATTTAATGCATTTTTCAGAGATATTACCAATAAGAAAATTATAGATAATGAAATAAGAGAAGCAAAGGTATTTGCAGAAAAATCGGCAAAAGCTAAATCTACTTTTCTATCTAATATGAGTCATGAGATAAGAACTCCTCTTAATGTAATACTTGGCCTCACTGGCATTTTGCAAAAAAGCAAGCTTTCTACGCCTGAAGTTGACAAAAAGAACCTGGATGGTATTCAGTTTTCCGCAGAAAATCTTTTGGTACTAGTAAATGATATTTTGGATTTTTCTAAAATCGAAGCAGGTAAACTAACTTGGCAGGAGACAGATTTTAATATTCACGAGCTTATTAATAATATTTCAAGCGGGTTTAGTATTAAAGCAGACGAAAAAGGACTTAACTATAAAGCTATAATAGCCCCTTCCCTGCCTAAATTTATTGTTGGTGATCAATTTAGATTGAATCAAATTTTGACTAACCTCTTAGGTAATGCAATTAAATTTACTCAAAAAGGAGAAGTTATTATTAGTGTAAAAGCTGAAAAACAACAATCAGATGGTATAATCATACATTTCTCTGTTAAGGATACAGGTATTGGCATCCCAAAAGATAAACTTGACAATATTTTTGGCAGTTTTTATCAGGTTCACGAACCGGGTAAGTATAAAATTGAAGGAACGGGATTAGGGCTTTCTATATCTAAGCAACTAATAGAACTTCAAGGAGGCACCCTTCTAGCTGAAAGTATTCCAGGTAAAGGTTCCACTTTTCAATTCTCAATTGAATACAAAAAAAGTAAACTTATTGCTTCTGAACAGGATATTGATTCCTCTTTAAAAACAAAAATTTCTGATTCTATTTCTGGAATGAAAGTATTAGTTGTAGAAGATAATAAAATGAACCAATTCTTTATTAAGCAATTACTATCTAACTGGAGTATTGAAGCAACTATTGCTGATAATGGAAAAATAGCATTAGAGAAACTAAATAGTACTGCCTTTGATTTGATTTTGATGGACATGCACATGCCAGTAATGGATGGTCCAGAGACTACAATGCAAATTAGAAGTTCTAACAATCAGAAAATAAAAAACATTCCGATAGTTGCTTGTTCTGCAGATGTATTTCCAGAATCTAAAAAAATAGCAATAGAATCTGGTATGGATTTCTATCTTACAAAACCTATAAGTGAAGAAGCTTTAGAAGAATTATTATTTAATCTAAAATCTACTGTAATAAAAAACACAAAAGGTGATCAAGAAACATCTAATATTAAAGATAGTTCTGTTTCAAATAAACTTCCAAAACTATGTAATTTTTCTACTCTTCATCAAACATTTTCTGGAGACAATCAAGTTATTCAATCAGTGCTCCAGATATTCATTGAGGAAACACCTCAAGATTATGAAAAGTTGCAATTAACTGTAAAAAACAAAAACTTATTGGTAGCCGCGGAACTTGCTCATAAACTAAAATCTAGTTTTAAGACACTCGGTTTATCAGATCAAGCTTTGATTCTCCAAGAAATTGAACAACACGGTAAAACAAATCACAATCCTGACTATATTTCTGAACTAATGAACAAACTGGATAAATCATATCCTGTAATACTATCAGAGATTAAAGAAGAGATTAAAGATTTGGCTGCTTTAAATCCATAAAGAGGAGTATTTTATACTTCTCTTCCTATATTTGTCTCTATGCATAAACAAATTACCAGTAATCAGAATTCTAAAATAAAATTCTTACAACAGCTTAAAGAAAAATCCCGTATTCGGAAAAAAGAAAATTGTTTTTTCATTGAAGGTCAGCGAGAAATATCATTAGCAATTTCTGGAGGTTATAAGTTAGAGCAAATATATTATTGTGTTTCCATTATTTCTAAAGAAGAAGTTTTATTAATTACAAAAGCAACTAAGGAAGAAATTGATTTTTTTGAAATCACTACTGAAATTTATCAAAAGCTTTCACATAGATCTACTACTGAAGGAATTTTAGCAATAGCAAAATCCAAAGAAATACCAATAAGCAACTTGGATTTAAACACAAAAAACCCTCTAATTTTAGTTGCAGAATCCCCAGAAAAACCGGGAAATATCGGTGCATTACTTCGTACTGCGGATGCCGCAAAAGTAGATGCAGTTTTAATTGCAAACCCAAGAACAGATATCTACAACCCTAACATCATCAGATCTAGTGTAGGCTGTGTATTTACGAACAAAGTTGCCACAGGCTCTACTTTAGAGATTATAAATTTCTTAAATAATAATAAAATAAACATTTACGGTGCAGCACTACAGTCTTCAGAAAATTATTATACACAAGATTATACTAAACCTACTGCAATTGTCGTTGGTACAGAAGATAAGGGCTTAACCGACGAGTGGTTAAAAAACACTACACAAAATATTAAAATTCCAATGAGTGGTGTTATAGATTCTATGAATGTTTCAGTAGCTGCAGGAATATTAATTTTTGAAGCAAAACGACAACGTGATTTTGTTGTTTGATACTTAAAAAATCATTAACTTTCTAAAACCTACAAATCCCAAAGCTACAAACCTATACAAATGACATCAAACCTACTCTTTTACTTACTGATTGCTATTATTATAATAGTTTTCCTTATAGATTCTTTATTAGATATCCTTAATGCCAGACACTATAACAATAATATTCCGGAAGAGCTCTCTGATGTCTATCCTGAGGACGAATATCAAAAATCAATAGCTTATAAAAAAGCTAACTATAGATTTAAGATTGTTTCTTCATCAGTTTCATTATGTATTATGCTATTATTCTTTTTTCTCGATGGTTTTGCCTGGGTGGATGGAATAGCTAGGAGTTTTTCAGATAATTCAATTGTAGTAGGTCTTCTTTTTTTTGGAATTATAATGATCAGTAGTGACATCTTGTCCACACCTTCTGAATATTATAAAACCTTTGTTATCGAGGAACAATTTGGATTTAACAAAACTACTGTCAAAACTTTTTTTATTGACAAAATAAAGGGGTTCATCATGATGATTATAGTTGGCGGTGGCTTACTAGCATTGATCATGTGGTTTTATGAGATTACCGGAAAATATTTTTGGGTATACGCCTGGGCCTTGATTTCTATTTTTACATTAGCGATGAATATGTTCTATGCAAAACTTATTGTACCTCTGTTTAATAAACAAACACCTCTAGAACCGGGAGAACTTAGAGACACAATCCAAGCATACTCTAACAATGTTGGATTTCAACTAAAAGACATTTTTGTAATAGATGGATCTAAAAGAAGTACAAAGGCAAATGCATATTTTTCTGGTTTAGGAAGCGAAAAAAGAATCACACTGTATGATACATTGATCAAAGATCTTAATAAAGAAGAAATTGTAGCGGTTTTAGCTCACGAAGTAGGACATTATAAAAAAAGACATGTTATTATAAATCTTCTTTTATCTATTCTCCTAACTGGAGTTACTTTATGGTTTTTATCTCTTTTTATTGCTAACCCTCTTCTTTCTGAAGCATTAGGCGTAGAAATTCCATCTTTTCATATTGGATTGGTAGCCTTTGGTATTCTATATAGTCCAATTTCTGAAATTACTGGACTCATAATGAATGTTGTTTCGAGAGCATTTGAATTTCAAGCAGATGATTACGCTTCAAACTCTTATGATGGTGAAGCATTGATTAACAGTTTAAAAAAATTATCTAAAAACAACCTTAGTAATCTTACTCCTCACCCCGCTATGGTATTCATACATTACTCACACCCAACACTTTTACAAAGGATAAAAAACATACGGAAATAAATGAGTAAAGATAGACTTGGTGGTTACAATTCTTAATTGTACTTTTAAACTATTACTCAAGGTTAGGGCTAAGTTTTTTTATACATTGAGAACACACATAATCACATTAAAAAAAGGGCTTTCTAAGAAAACTTTATAGTATGACTGAAGCCGCTATAGAACAGGAAAACAAACAAATTGCAAAGCAATACAAAGAATTGCTTCGTATTAGTTATCGCGATCTTAGTAAAGATGATAAAAAACTAATACGACAGGCTTTTGATATCGCTGTAGATGCTCATAAAGATCAGCGTCGTAAAAGTGGTGAAGCCTACATCTTCCACCCTATCGCTGTTGCCAAAATAGTAGCTAGTGAAATTGGATTAGATGCAACATCTATTGCCGCTGCATTATTACATGATGTTGTTGAAGATACCGAATATACATTAGCAGATATTGAGCAAATGTTTGGCGAGACTGTTGCTCGAATTGTAGATGGGTTGACCAAAATTTCTTCTCTAAAAAAAGATAGAGATATTTCGCTACAAGCAGAAAATTTCAGAAAAATGTTGCTTACTCTTAATGATGATGTTAGAGTAATCATTATTAAAATTGCCGATCGTCTACATAACATGCAGACAATGGATTCTATGCGTCCGGATAAGCAAGTTAAAATAGCTTCAGAAACATTATATATTTATGCTCCTTTAGCACATAGGATTGGACTTTATAATATCAAAACCGAACTAGAAGATTTAGGTTTAAAATATACTGAACCTGAGGTTTATAAGGATATTCTAGAAAAAATAAAAGAAAGTAAAGAAGAACAAGACAATTATATAAAGAAGTTTTCTGACAAAATTAAAGAAGGACTAGACAAGGAAGGACTTGATTACGAAATCAAAGGACGACCTAAGTCTATTTTTTCGATCCGACGTAAAATTCTAAAACAAAATATTTCCTTCGATGAAGTCTATGACAAATTTGCCATAAGAATTATATATAGATCCGATGATGTCGAGAATGAGAAATTCATAGCTTGGAAGATTTACACGATCGTTACAGATTACTATCGTCCAAATCCTATTAGACTTAGGGATTGGATTTCTCAACCTAAATCCACTGGTTATGAAGCATTACATATCACTGTAATTGGTCCAGATAGCCAATGGGTAGAAGTTCAAATTCGTAGTGAGCGTATGCATGAGATTGCAGAAAAAGGATACGCCGCGCATTATAAATATAAAAACACAGAAGAAAAACAAGATCAAGGTCTTGATGGATGGTTAAACAGGTTACAAGAAGCTTTAGAAAACTCTGAAGCTAATGCAGTAGATTTTGTAGAAGAATTTAAGCTCAATCTATATGCCAAAGAAATTTTTGTTTTCACTCCTGAAGGTGATCTTAAATCTTTACCTAAAGGTGCCACTGCATTAGACTTTGGTTTTAGTGTGCATACTGAAGTTGGTCTTAAAACCAGAGGATCCAGAGTTAATGGTAAATTAGTTCCACTAAGTCATGAGCTTCACAATGGTGATCAGGTAGAAATCATAACATCCTCAAAATCCAAACCATCCTCTAACTGGTTAGATTATGCTACTACTGCAAGAGCCAGATCAAAGATAAAATCTGCATTACGTGATGAAAAGAAACAAATTGCTGAAGAAGGTAAGGTAATCCTAAAACGTAAACTACGTTCCCAAAAAATTACAATGGGAGAAAAGGTAGTAAACGAACTTGTATTATACTTTAAGCTTAAAACCAGCCAGGATCTTTTTTATAGAGTAGGTATCGGAACTATCGATAATCAAAAGATCAAAGAATTTGCAACCACGCGTAGTAATGTATTTATGAATTTTATTAAAAATAAAATTCGAAGAGGTAATGCAAAGGATGTTAACAAGGATGAAATTACTTCTAAATATGATCTCTTAGTTTTTGGTAAAGATTCTGAAAAACTGGAATATAAATTATCTAATTGTTGTAACCCAATTGCTGGAGATGATGTTTTTGGATTTATCACGGTAAATGAAGGAATTAAGATACACAAAAAAGATTGTCCCAACGCGTTACAATTACAAAGCAACTATGCATACCGTATTATACAAGCAAAATGGATAGATTCTAGTCAAGAAGTATTTAAAGCGGTTATTCGACTTAATGGAATTGACAATATAGGTGTGGTTAATGAAGTGACTCAGATTATATCTAATAATATGCATTTAGCTATTTACAATATGAATTTTGACACCAATGATGGTGTATTTACTGGTAAAATTACGGTAGGTGTCAAAAATAAAAACACACTCAAAACAGTAATTCAAAATCTTTCGAAAGTAAGTGGGATTGATAAAGTAATACGAGAATAAATAATTCTGTTTTTTTTCTGAATAAGTATTTATAAATTGGTCTCTCACATTATAAAAAATAATGTAAATTTGCTTTTTTAAGCATTATGAGTACCAAAACAACTACGCAAAACGATCAAAACATCGTTAAGAATGTGTTTACTAGTTTTCTAGAGGAAAATGGTCATAGAAAAACACCTGAACGCTATGCTATACTTCAGGAAATTTATGAAAGTGAAGAGCATTTTGATATTGAATCACTCTATATCAAAATGAAAAATAAAAACTATCGTGTTAGTAGAGCAACGCTATACAATACTATAGAACTTTTACTAGACTGTAAACTAGTGCGCAAACATCAGTTTGGGCAAAGTCAGGCACAATACGAAAAATCATATTTCGACAGACAACATGATCACCTTATTCTTACGGATACTGGTGAAGTTCTGGAATTTTGTGATCCTAGAATACAATCCATAAAAAAAACAATCGAGGAAATTTTTGATGTAGATATTACAAACCATTCATTGTATTTCTACGGAACTAAAAAGAAACCAACTAATCAAGAAAACTAATGGCGGTAAACTTATTACTTGGTCTTCAATGGGGAGACGAAGGTAAAGGAAAAATTGTAGACGTTCTTACAAAAAATTATGATATTATAGCAAGATTCCAAGGAGGTCCTAATGCGGGACATACACTAGAATTTGATGGTATTAAACACGTATTACATACGATTCCAAGTGGAATTTTTCATGATAAAGCGATTAACCTGGTAGGAAATGGTGTTGTAATCGATCCGGTAATCTTTAAAAAAGAGTTAGACAACCTAGGGAAGTTTAATTTAGATTATAAATCAAAATTAGTAATATCAAGGAAAGCACATTTAATATTACCTACACACAGGATTCTTGATGCTGCATCAGAAGCTTCTAAAGGAAAGGCAAAAATAGGTTCAACCTTAAAAGGTATAGGACCAACATACATGGATAAAACCGGTAGAAATGGTATTCGTGTAGGTGACTTAGAATTAAGCGACTGGAAAGAACGCTATCGTAATCTGGCGAATAAACATGAAGCCATGATCGATTTCTATGATGCCAAAATAGAATATGATTTAGAGGAGTTAGAAAATGAATTCTTTGAAGCAGTAAAAACTTTAAAATCTCTAACTTTTATTGATAGTGAAGAATATCTTTATCAAGCACAAAGAGAAGGAAAAAAAATACTAGCAGAAGGAGCACAAGGATCCTTATTAGATATTGATTTTGGAACATATCCCTTTGTTACATCTTCTAATACTACTGCTGCTGGAGCTTGTACAGGATTAGGTGTAGCTCCTAATAAAATCAAAGAAGTATTTGGAATTTTTAAAGCGTATACCACTCGAGTAGGTAGTGGACCATTTCCAACTGAGTTATTTGATGAGGATGGAGAAACTATGGGACGCGTAGGTAATGAGTTTGGCGCTACTACAGGAAGATCTCGTAGATGTGGGTGGTTAGACTTGGTAGCCTTAAAATATGCTGTACACGTAAATGGTGTAACACAATTGATGATGATGAAAGGTGATGTTTTAAGTGGTTTTAAAACCCTTAAAGTATGTACAGCCTATAATTATCAGGGGAAAACGATCACTCACCTACCCTACAACATTGAACCAGAAAATGTAACTCCTGTATATACGGAGATGAAAGGTTGGTCAGAAGATCTTACCAAAATGAATGACAAGTCACAATTTCCTAAGGAATTAAATGACTACATTGAGTTTTTGGAAAAAGAACTAGAAACTCCAATCACTATTGTTTCTGTGGGACCAGATAGAACTCAGACAATTCACATGTAATTTATTACTGATCACAATAAAACTAAATTCCTCAAGTATTAATATATACTTGAGGAATTTTTGTTTGTAGTACCCTCATATAAAAGATTTAATTGAGCAATAATCGGATTGTAATGGAACTAGCTTTTGATGAAATTTGTTTCTAAACAAACTTATATCAAAATGAATCATACACTACATAATTTTCAGATTAAAGCTATTAATCAAAATCTAATCTCTCCACTGTTTGAATTATCTGATTCAGAATTGGCAAAACAGAATGCTCTAAGAATACTTGTAGATCAAAAACCAGGATTTCCTTGTCGTGTTAGCTTGGAAGATGCTAATATTGGAGAAGAAGTACTATTATTTTCATATCAACATCATGATGCTGCATCTCCATATAAAGCATCTGGACCTATTTTTGCCCGCAAAAATGCAAAAACTTCAATAATGAAGACTAATGAGATTCCCACCATGCTTACCGATAGACTTCTTTCTGTTAGAGGCTATGACAATGACTCCATGATGATTGATGCCAAAACAATACATGGACTTACATTATTTGATACGATTCAGGTTTTATTTAATAATTCAAAAATCAAATACTTGCATATTCATAATGCCAATCCAGGGTGTTATAATTGTCAGGTGGATCGATTACTTTGAAACGCATACTATTATAATTTGATTAAACTCCTTATACTACAGGAAACTTATTCCTCTTCTCTATATTCCAATAAAACGACTTAACACATTGTTAATGTGACACATAAACACATACTCAATTTCTATCTTTGGTATACAAGAAACGAAGCTTTTCTTAAACACACGATACCGATCGTGTTGGCTTAAACTAAAACAGTATGATATTAATCCACATTATTACAGACAATGAAGATAGGGCTATTGAGATTGCAGACTTCCTTAATAAAGAAAAGCTTATTTTAAATTCTATGATATTAGAAAAGGTAAGCATACGAGAACGATTAAAAAATGGCACTTCCCAAAGCACAGATCGAATTCTAATTATGGGAAAAACCAAAGCATTATTGTTCAATACGATTGATAAAAAACTAAGAGAAAAATATAGTGGTAATATGCCTATCTTATACTCTCTCCCTATTATCAATATGGATTGGGAACAGGCTGATGAGTTAATTAAAGAAACTATTCCTGTTTAATTTAGTATCTTTAGATTATCTCCCTATGATTTATATATCGAAATAAATCAAAAGACTAACATTGTTTCCCCTAATTAAATAATACTATTATGGACAATGAACATCTTGATGAAATCAGGAATCTTCAATCTCATGTTTTAAGATTAAAACAAGAAATCGAAAATATTTCTGAAAAAACACGAAAACTACAGGTAAAAAAAATAGAGGAACTTTTGGTGTTGGAAGAAACCACCCTAAAAAATCGTTTCAGAGTAGTCATACTGATTTTAACTTCCTGCATTATAATAACTTCTTTGGTTATTATATTAAATTATTTTTTTTTTCTGGAAGCTATCTGGATTTGTATCTTATCAGGTATACTTGGCAGTAGTGTTTCTGCCTTAATTTCTGCACTACAACGAAAAGCTAATGGTTGGGAATTTAAAAATGGGTTGAAGTATCCAAACGATTCTCCAAAAGACAAATTTAGTATAAGAATGTCATCATTCTTTATGACAAGACCTATACTTGGAATTTTATCCGGATTTATAATTTATTATGGTTTTCAGGTTATTGGAGTCTTCCAAATCCATTCCGAAGGGTTAAAGGAAGCCAGCTTAATTTTTTGGTCAATACTGGCTGGATTATTTGCAAAATCTATGATTGAAAAACTAAAGGATGTTTTTAAGAATTTAGTAGGAGCATGAAGTTAATAATATAGTTTTATAGAATATTTAATATACAATTACCTACATAATTTCTATATTTCTATTTGATCAATCAAATAATACTTTTATGAGAAGCTTAATGCTCTTTTTTCTTTTAGCAATAACCCAGCACGCATTTAGTCAAGAAGTTTTTAAAACTCAACCAGTTCTTCAGGAAATAATTTCACAATTTCCTACTGTAAGAGATTTTACTATCTCCCCTACTCAGGATGAAATATATTTTACTGCTCAAGGATATTCTGGAGAACTCTCCACAATTATAAAAGTAAAAAAGACTGGAGATAAATGGTCTAACCCTACGGTTGCTCCTTTTTCCGGTCAATATAGTGATCTGGAAGCAATGTTTTCACCGGATGGTCTTAGATTATTTTTCGTTTCTAATCGCCCTAAAGAAAATTCCAAAAAAGATCAAAAGGATCAGGATATTTGGTATATCAAAAGATCTGACGCCGCATCAGATTGGTCTAAACCCATAAATATTGGTGCTCCAATCAATACAGATGGTAATGAATTTTATCCTTCAATATCTGAAAATGGTAATCTATATTTTACAAGTACTGGTAGTGGAACAAAAGGAAAAGATGATATTTTTATGAGTCAATGGAAAAACAATACTTATACAAATCCTATATCATTACCTGAAGCAATAAACTCTGAAGGGTATGAATATAATGCATATATCGCTCCAGACGAATCTTTTTTAATCTTTGGAGGATATCAGCGAGAAGATGGTTTAGGCAGTGGAGATTTGTATATTTCTCGTAAAGCAAAGGATGGTAATTGGTCAAAAGCTAAAAACTTATCAGGACAAATAAACTCGGATAAAATGGACTATTGCCCTTATTATGATATAAAAACAATGACCTTATATTTCACAAGTAAAAGAACAATTATAAAAGATGATTTCTCTACATTGAAAACTTTAGAACAACTTTTAAAACTTATGAATTCTTATGAAAATGGATTAAGTAAAATTTACAGTACGAGAATAAAATTATAACTAGATTTTATAATATTTTAAGATTAACTCCCTTCATTACTTGTACCCATAATTGTATATTTGCAGCGCATTTTGAAACACGAATAATTGAGGTTATTTTTTTCTATATTAATATTCACAGCTTTTGCCATTAAACCAGCAATAGAGATTAGTAATGTGCTTTACTACCAGCTAAATATTGATACTATTATAGAAAAGTATTGTGTTAATAAAGAAAGGCCAAAGCTAAATTGTAATGGGAAGTGCTATCTGATGACTCAAATGAAAATGAGTAAAACTACTTCTGATACGAATAAAAAAGATTCATTGACTATAATTGCAGAGGCGTTTATCCCCTTATTTTTTGAAGACAATACTATCCGAATAAAAAATAACCACAATTTTTCTAAAGAATACCAACTTAATTGGAAACCGGTACATCTACTTATAGAAAATGTTTCCAAAAATATAGATCACCCTCCTGAAATTTATTTCTCTTAATCACTCAAACAGTGAAATTGGGATATAGAAAATGACTACGAATTACTCCTAGTCGTCTAATTCCTATATCAATTTTTACAAATCAAATAACTATTAAAGTATCATAACGCATGTTCACATGTGATCATTTATGACTAAAAATAGTGCATCTATTTTATATAATGAAAAACATATTAATGATAGTTGCATTCCTAATTTTAGGAATTAGCAGCTATGCGCAATCTTTTCAAGGAAAAGTTGTGGATAATTCTAATAATCCATTATCAGGAGCAACAATAATTGAATCAAGTACACCTGATAATGGTGTAATGAGCGATGATAAAGGTTCATTTACTATAATTCTCAAAAATTCTAATCAGGTTAGCGTTAGCTTTCTTGGATATAGTACTAAAAAAGTAATGCTTACTGGAGGTATTAATACCATTCAATTGACTAAAGACAATGTAGCTCTGGAAGAAGTATTTGTTACTTCAGCAAGTAGAGAAATTCAGAAACGTTCTGAAGTACCAGGATCAATCACCACAATCTCAGCAAAAACCATTGAAGAAACAAAGGCATTTGGTATCGATCAATTGGTGAATCAAGCTCCAGGAGTTTTTATGTCTACTTCTAGAGCGGCTAGTAATGAACAGCATTTTATGGCTGTTCGTTCTCCTATTTCCACAAAAGCTCTCTTTTTATACCTAGAAGATGGATTACAGATACGTCCTACTTCAGTTTTTAATCACAACGCTTTACTAGAAATGAACGATGTTTCTTATGATCGTATAGAAGTACTAAAAGGTCCAGCCTCTAGTATCTATGGTAGTGAATCTATTGGTGGTAGCTTTAATTTTATTACCAAAAAACCAACAGAGAACCTGAGTGGAAGTATTGGTTTCCAAACCAATGATATGGGTTTAACTCGATATGAATTAGAAGTATCAGATAAAACCAATGATACATTCGGTTTCTATTTTGGTGGACACTATGTACAACGTAATAATGGACCAATTGAACATAGTAATTATGAAAAATTAGCAGCCACTTTTAAAACTGTCTATGACTTTTCTGACACCACAAAATGGACAACAGTTATAGATATTGTTGATTATAGATCAGATATGACAGGTTCTCTAAGTGAATCAGATTATTTGGGAGGAAATTTTGAAAGCGACCAGACATTTACTGATAGAGAAGCTTTAGCTTTTAGATTCAGAACAACATTAGATAAGTTCTGGAATGATCGCAATAAAACTTCTTTTAATTTTATTTTCAGAGATAACACAATGGATCAGAATCCATCGTATAGAGTTCGTCAGTTTAGAGATCAAGGACAATTAACCGGATTTGGATCTGGAGAAATAAATTCTAACCAATTTAAAAGTTTTGTTGGATTGATTCAGCATAAATTAAATTTCAATTTTGATAATTCATCATTGATTCTAGGAGCTACTGGTGATTTTTCTCCACAAAAATATATAGCAGAAACTACTAATGTTATTGTTGATCCTGCAACAGGAAGAAATATAGGATTCAATATTAATTCTGGAGATTTTATATTGAATTACGGAGCAGATATCTTTAACTATGCTGGGTTTCTGCAATATGAAATATCTCCTATTGAGCAATTAAAAGTTACCGCTGCCATACGATATGATGGATTCGAATATGATTATGACAATCAGGTAGATGAGATTGTAGGTGTCGAAGATGCCGTAGATAACTTCAATAATCTAACTCCAAAACTAGGGATCAATTATAATTTTTCCAATAAAGCAGGGGTCTATGCCAATTATTCACAAGGATTTGCTCCTCCACAAGTTTCTACTTTATATCGTAACCGAAACGAAGTACAAGGTATCAAACCAAGCAGGTATAACAATTATGAAATTGGAGGATATTATTCAACTCCTTCGAAACTTACGCTAGATGCAGCCATATATGTGCTAGAAGGAAAAAACACATTGATCACTTTACGTGATGAAGATGACAACTTTTTTAACACCAACGCTGGTAAAACCAGATCATATGGAATTGAATATGGTATTACCTGGAATCTATTTAAAGAATTGACAGTTTCACACAATGGTAGTTATGCTAAGCATCAATACATAGATTTTTTTGACAGTGGTGTAGATTATTCAGATACAGAAAGAGAGACCGCTCCTAACCTATTGGGCACTTCTACAATAACCTATCGTAACGATTTTAGAAATATCGGTTTTAGCATCACTGGAGAACATGAATTGGTAGGAAGTTATAATACCAGTTTCGAAAATCAAGTAGAAAATGATGATGGAACATTTAGTACAGCAACGTATGATGGTCACAATGTTTTTAATCTTAGAGCTTCGATACGTTGCAAAGGGTTTGAAATATGGGGACATGCCTTAAATATCTTTGACGAATTATATGCAGCAAGAGCTTCATACAATAGGTTTAGAAGTGAAAATAGTTTCACTATTGGAAACCCAAGAGCTTTTCATCTTGGAGTGAGGTATAATTTTTAAAAAAAGAAGTTTTTAAATATAATTATGGTCTGCTGTCGCATTGAGTATGTGTTTAAAGAGTTGACATCTCTGCTATTTGTTTCTAAACACTACTTCTCTATTATGGGGTAATAGATAATGCCGACAGTAGATCTTTTTATAAGCTTTTATAAAACAATACATAATGAAAAAAAAATCAAAACTTAATAAATGGCTGTGGAAATGGCATTTTATAGCCGGAATAATCTCACTTCCTTTTGTTCTTATACTTTCTATTACAGGAATGATTTATTTATTTAAATCTGATTATGAAGCTCCTAGACAAAAACATATAAAGGAGGTAACCGTAATTGGCACTCCTATTTCCTTACAAGAACAATGGTTAACCGCGAATTCCAATGCTATTAAAAAACCAAATTCTCTGATTATACCTACATCTCCTAATCAAGCTACTGAATTTATTTCTGGTAGATTTGGAAGTAAAAGTAGTTTGTTTATTAATCCCTATACTGGCAAAGTTTCTGGAGAAATTATTAGTAAGAAAACAGGCATGCATACGATAAGAAAGTTACATGGAGAGCTGCTAATGGGTAAATTTGGCACCAAGATCATAGAACTGATAGCAAGTTGGATGATCGTATTAATCGTAACAGGTTTATACGTATGGTGGCCTTCTAAAGGGTGGAAATTAAAAGGATATTTCGTTCCACGAACTCATCTAGATAAAAGAACTTTTTATAGAGATATTCACGCTATTTCGGGCTTTTGGATATCTATCTTATTACTTATGATCTTAGCTGGAGGTTTTCCTTGGACAGATGTTTTTGGTAATAATTTTAAACAAATTCAAAAATTGACAAATACCGGATATCCAACTACATGGCAAACAAATCAAATACAGTCTAACCCTTCTAGAAATCCTTTAACTTTGGATCAAATTGTAGCTAAAGCAAAAACAAGGCAACTTCCGGGTACGGTAACGCTGAGTTTCCCAAAAGGTCCTAAAGGTGTATTTAGTGTATCCAATTTCAATCCATCCGATCTATCATCACAGCAAAAAATTCACTTCGATCAATATTCTGGAGAACCGATTCTAAAACATACCTGGAAGGACGTAGGAATTCTAATGCGAGGAAGAATGTGGTTTATGGCCTTTCATCAAGGGGAATTCGGAGTATGGAATTGGTGGTTGATGTTAAGTACTGCCATTATATTAACAATAATGAGTGCATCTGCGATTGTATCTTATGTACTAAGAAAACGAAGAAAAAGTTGGGATGTACCCAAAGTTCCCGTTTCATTTAAAGTTGGATATGGTATTATTGCAATTCTTGTTGTACTTTCAGTAATATTCCCTTTATTCGGAATAAGTCTTTTATTAATTTTAGGAATCGAATACGGAAGAAAAAAGTACAAACTCACTAAAACTTCTTAGTCAACAACATACCTAAAAAATTAATACATTTGAAAATCAAAAAAAACAATACTCATGAAAACTAATAAGTTATATTTTTTCCTAATAATAACAGGACTTTTATTCCATGTTTCCTGTAATCAACTATCCAAAGAAGAACAAGAATTTGATGGATTAATGCAAAAAGTAATCGATGTACATGATGAAGTAATGCCTAAAATGGGAACTATGAGTTCTTTAATAAAGGATTTGGAACCAAAGATTGATACAACTGAAGTTGGTAAGTCTCATGCTAAAGCACAAAAAAACCTTAAAGATTCGTATGATTTTATGATGGATTGGATGAACGATTTTAGCACTAAATTTCCTCACGGAGAAGAAAATACAGCAGAGGATATAGAAAAATTCACTGCTAAAATGAAAATGCTTCAGGAAGAAGAAATTGAAGTTAATAAATTAAAGGATCAAATCAATTCTAGTATTGATAATGCTAAAAAACTATTAGAAAAGTCATAAGCCCTCGTTTTTATATATAGTTTGCAAAATTGTATTATTTTTGCTGCTGCAACAAATCGCTTAAACCAATGAGAAAAATTATTTTATTTGCCTCTGTACTCCTACTGACCAGTTCATTTGTACACGCACAAAAAAAGAAAGACCTACTAGCAGAAATTGACAAACTTAGACAAGAGCTAAAGACTACAGAAGGAGAACTAACTGAAGCTCGTAAAAATGAAAGAGTAAGTCAGTCCAAAGTAAAAACAATGGAGACTCAAGTAGCTGACCTGAAAGAAACGAATGCTACCCTATTAACTAATATGAGCAGCTTTACAGAACTTTCTAACAAAAAAGCTACTAATCTACAGACATCTCAAGAGATTATAAAATCAAAAGATATACAGCTTAACGCTATTAATGATGCGATTACTGCTAATGACTCTACCAATCTTGCTATATTCAGTCAGTTTAAAAATGCTATTGGTGGCGATAATATAAAAATCAGTAACAATACTATATATATAGTTTTACCAAACACTACCCTTTTCGGAGAAAGCGACAAAAATTATGTGGTAGATGAAAAAGCAAAACCTACTTTAGAAAAGATTGCTTCTGCATTGAACGCCAATCCAAATCTTACTATATTGGTAGAAGGAAATAGTAATGCTCTGAAACTAGATGGAAAGAAGCTTATTGATAATTGGGATTTAAGTTCTAGACAGGCTGCTTCTGTTGTGAGAGTACTTCAATTGGATTACAAGGTAGATCCTAAAAGAATGGAAGCTTTAGGAAAAAGTGAATATGCTACAGAAGGTATTGAAACAGTAACAAGAATTATAATTGATCCGAAGTTTGATAAATTTTACAATTTGGTAAAAGACAATATGAAGAACTAATCATAAAAGGATTTAATAGAACATATTTTATACTTAAAAGACCGACTATAAATAGTTGGTCTTTTTTTATATTACAAATTCAATCTTTCATATTGTCTCAGAATATCTTATCTAAGAATTCGTAAGTTTTTTACTTTTAAATTCTGTAGGGTTCAGACCTGTATGCTTCTTAAAAAACTTAGAAAAATGTCCTGCTTCTTTATATCCTAGCTCATAGGCTATTTCTTCTGAGGTCTTATCAGAATATAATAATAATCGTTTTGCTTCTAATATAATACGTTCATTTATTGTAGCCAAAGGAGACTTATCACTATACTTATGAAAAAGATTTGATAATGTCTTTGGTGATTTAAACAATAGTTCGGCATAATCCGCTACCTGATGTTTCTCACGAAAATGCTGTTCAATTAACACATTAAATCTTCTTATGATATCTAATTGATTATTGGGTAAACCAGGTTCTGGCAAATCTTCTTTTATAAGTCTTCTCGATTTAATAAGAAATCTTTTTAGAAGTGTCTGAAGCATTTCTCCTTGTATTTGATCCTTGTTTTCAAATTCTTCTCTAAAAGAATCAAACATCGCCGAGAAGCTTATTTTTTCTTTTTCATTGAGTGTTAATATCTGCGGAACAGAAGATCCAAAAAACAAAAACCCATTACAAGAAACCTCCTGATCATGATCTCGAATACAATAAAACTCTCTATTAAAGACTAATGAAATAATACCATCTGTATTTTTTTCAATCTCCAGTACATTAATAGGAGTACAAAAAATAATTTGATCTTTTTCTAACTCTATAAGAGATCCATCTACACGAAAACTTACTCCATGATCTTTACTCCATATGATCTTGTAAAGTCCTTTATTTCTTAGTAAATCTAATGCTGGGGAACAATTAAAATCAGTAAGAATAAATGAACTCTCATCTTTTATACTTGAATAGTCTAATCTCATACCCAAATAAACAAATAAATTTTATCAAATAAGAAAAATCTATCAGTCTTAAGGAATAATTTACATTTCACAGCCCTTACTTCTGATCTAAATTTGCACATATAATTAATCTAAAACAAAACACATATGGAAACTACAATCGAAAACAACTTGAAACACGTTCACGAATTATTATCTAAAGGAGCTTTTATTGAAGCTATGGACACTTATTTACACGAAGATGTAGAACTTAGAGAAAGTAATGACGAACCTAAAAAAGGGAAAGCATTTAATCTGAAATTTGAGCAGGATTTTATTGACAATCAACTTGCAGAATTTATTAGATATGAAGTAAAAAATTATGCCGTTAACGGGAATCATTCTTTTTATGATGCAGTAATGGAATTAAAACTTAAAGATGGAAGTACAATGCTTTCTGAACAAACGGTAGCTACAGAATGGAAAGATGGAAAAATTTTTAGAGAGCGTTATTATCACGGATAGTAGTACATCATCTCCGAAATAATATAATAAAACCCGAGTACATTAAGTATTCGGGTTTTATTATATTATTTATTCTAAGAGTATTACTCGTATTCTTTTCTAAATTCCAAAGGCGTTTTATTTGTTTTCAACTTAAATACTCTAGAGAAATAAGCGTAATCCTCATAACCTAAACTTTGTCCAATTATAGATAAAGGATTATCCGAATGTACAATTAGACGTTTTGCCTCCAATATCACACGTTCAGTTATCAGATCAGTAGTAGTTTTATTCAACGTCGTTTTAGTGATTCTATTTAAATGCTTCGGGGTAATACTGAGTTTATCTGCATAAAATTTTGCTGATTTTTCAGTTTTATAAAACTGTTGTATTGTTGCTTCTATGGAGGATAGCGTTTTTAAATAAACCGGAGTTGAAGACAATTGTATAGTTTCTTCTTCAACATATAAACGAGATAAATCAATATAAATAAGGTCAACTAAACTGATAATCTTTTGTTTATTAAAAGGTAAACTTTTACGAAATTCTGAATTTATCTCTTTAAAATAAGATTCTAATACAGAAACCCTATCTATTGTCAAATTTATATATGGAGGGTTCTTATATGAATAATAAAATGGAAATTGCTGAAGTTTTTTATTTGAAAAATGAAATTCGTAAAAATCTTGGGAATGAAAAAATATATAACCTTCTGGTTGTTCCTCAAACTTCCAATAATGGGTCTGACCAGGCATTAGAAAAAACACGCTTCCTGGTGCTACATCATAAGAGTTAAAATCAACCTCGTGTATCCCTGAACCTTTTGAAAAAAAAACACATAGAAAAAAATCATGTTTATGTGGTTTATCAAAGATATGTTCATTTTTTATTAAATGATTTTTCAAATCATTACTATAAAAATCTACAAGCGATTCCTCTCTTTCAAACTGAGTTATATTTAATATTGGTATTGTTTTCAAGAATAAATAAAATATGTCCTAAAAGTACAAAAAAAGGCGATAATTTTCTGAACATTCTAAACCTAAGTATAACTAATTTTGTATTTAAAACAATGTTACTACATATTTCATACATACACATACATAATGTTTACTTGAAAAACCAAAGTCTTTAATTTACAAATAAAAAATCATATGAGATTTCTAAAAGGAACAAAAATCAACAGTATTCTAGAGGGGAGTTGCCCAGTTTGTCAGAATGAAAGTATGTACTCTAAGAAAAACCCATACCGATTAAAAGAAACATTAAAAATGAAGGAACGATGTAGTTCTTGCCAAACAAAATATAAGATTGAACCTTCTTTTTTTTATGGAGCCATGTATGTAAGTTATCCAGTAGGTATAATGTTCGCCGGTGCTGCATTCATTATATCTAACCTTATATTAGGTATCGGTCTTATAGCTACATATTGTATAATTGTTGTAGTTATGCTCTTTTCTCTTCCGATTATTCTTAGGATATCAAGAAATATTTGGATCAATTTTTTTATGAGTTATAAATAAAGTTTTATATACTTTATGTAGAATAGAAAATCCAACTGTTTTCACAATTGGATTTTCTTGGCCGGGATGACAGGATTTAAAGAATCCTAATTACACTTTCCGCTGGAAATAGAAAGCCAAAAAGGTTTCACCTTTCTATGTCTTATTTGCTTTTATAATTTATGGCAGCTTGTGGCTGCCAACATTCAAAAACAAACAAACCTGAAAATCTTACGATTTTCAGGCTTTCTGCTTGTCGGGATGACAGGATTTGAACCTGCGACCACACGGCCCCCAGCCGTGTACGCTAACCGGACTGCGCCACATCCCGAAAATATTATTTTATGCTCAATACGTTATTTTTCACTTAAATTACTCTTATAAAAAAAGTTAAGTGGGCAGTCTTTCCTGAGCGGAGACGAAGAGCCACATCCTGAATTTGACAAACAAATATAAAAATACTTTTGTTATGTTGAAGGGTTGTTGTTCCGATCCAAAATCTTGATCATCTTAAAAGATTTCAATAAATGAAATAATCCGGGAAGAATAACAGCACCTCCAATAATCAAGGATATTCCTAAAGCATTAATGACACTATCTGGTGCTATATTCTCCAATAAACTAACGCTATGAGTTTCTGTAATAATAATATTGGGAAAATGAGATATTAAGGCTGCTAGTAAAATTAAAAACACCTGTAATCCTGCAAAAAATCTACTCAACACTCTCCTTCCCTTTTTTATAGCTAACCAAAGAGGGATTAATAATAACCCGGAAATTAACATCGCTACAATAGCATAAGCATCTTTTATAAAATCTTCTACAAAAATATAATCATTACTATACCCATAAATAAAGGTGATCAAACCAGTTACAAAAACTACAATAGTTGCAATAGCAGCTTTTCTAATATAAATGTTTTCTTTTCCTTCTTCAGACTCACCTATTAATAAAACAGAAGATAAAAATGCACATAATGCTGCAAAAAACAATCCTACCAATATGCTAAAAATATTAAACCAAGGTTGTACAAAAACTTCATAAAATGTTAAACTACTTACATCTTCAGTAAGTTTAATTTCCCCACTAATCAATCCTCCGAAAACCATACCTAAAAATATCGGTGTAATCAAGCTTGATATTTTAAACATCGCATCATACAATTTTTGGGAATTATCAATCACTGCATCGTAGTGTCTAAAAACGAAAGCGACTCCTCTAAGTGTAACTCCCAATAATACTATAGTAAGCGGAATATGTAAGTTAACCACCAATATGTTGTAATAGGCTGGAAAAGCGATCCATAAAATCACGATTAAAATAATAATCCAAATATGATTTGCTTCCCATACAGGCCCCATTACTCGATAAATTGTTTTTTTAGTGATTTTCTGATTCTCTTCTGATGAGAATAGTTCTACAATTCCAGCTCCATAGTCTGCGCCTCCTAAAACCACATATAGGTACAGAGAGAATATCAAAAAGAATAAAACAACATATAGCATAAATTAATTATTTATTAGCATTAAGAACTCTGATTTGACGTATCATTAACCAGGTAACTGCTACAGATAAGGTTAGATACACTACAATATACGTATAGAAACTAAAGACAATTCCTGGCATTGGTGTAACTGCATCTTTAGTCCTCATTATTTTATGAATAATCCAAGGTTGCCTTCCTACTTCTGTAACAATCCAACCTGCCTCTAATGCTATGAATCCAAGAGGTGCTAACAACACAAAAAACAACCAATACTTATTCTTTGTTAACCATTTTTTCTTTTTTAAAGAGATAAAATATAACAAACCTGCTAACATCAATAAACTTCCAATACCGATCATTGTTTGAAAGGCATAATGTACTATAGGTACATTTGGTCGTTCATCTTCAGGAAAATCATTTAATCCTTTGACCTCAGCATTAAAGTCTCCAAACGCAAGAAAAGATAGCATCCCTGGAATGGCAATTTTATATTTCACTTCCTGGGTTTCAGGGTTTACTATACCTCCAATATATAAAGGCGCCCCTTTCTCTGTATTATAATGAGCTTCCATTGCAGCAAGTTTAACAGGTTGTCGCTCTGCGATATCTTTTGCTGATATATCTCCACTAATAGGCTGTAGTATTGCTGCTATCGCTCCAAAGGTTATTGCTATTTTAAATGCTTTTGTATGCAGTGCTACTCTTCTACCTTTATACACTTGATACGCATGAATTCCTGCAACGGCAAATCCAGTAGCAGTAAAAGCTGCTAAGGTCATATGTAGTGCTTGTGTAAACCATGCTGGATTTAACATAGCTTGCACTGGATCAATATTGAGAAACTGCCCATCAATGTAATCGAATCCACTAGGAGAATTCATCCATCCATTAGCCGCTACCACCAAAATCCCTGAAGCTACTCCGGATAATCCGATAATGACTCCTGTAAACCAATGAAATTTTTCCGGTAATTTATTCCATCCATATAGATAAAACCCTAATGCTATTGCTTCTACAAAAAATGCTGCTCCCTCTAATGAAAAAGGCATTCCGATAATAGGGCCTGCGTGTTTCATGAATTCAGGCCATAATAATCCCAATTCAAAAGATAAAGCAGTACCAGAAACAGCACCAGTTACAAAGAAAATTGCAACCCCTTTTTGCCAGGCTTTAGTTAAGGTTAAATAGAGTTGATCTTTAGTTTTAAGCCACTTATAATGTGATACTACCATAAAAAAAGGCATCACCATACCAATACAAGCAAAAACAATATGAAATATTAAAGTGAATGCCATCTGGAGTCTTGCCGCATCAAGGTTTTCCATAGAAAAAATTTAGAGAAAGAGAGTTATTCTAATTACTCTATAAAGATACGATGCAAAGCTGATTTTAAGAAGAAAAACAACTAGTCTTTTACTTTTTTTTACTGTTATTTTTTTGCCAAAAAACGTCAATAAAAACGTCAATAAAAAAACACAAAATAATAATTCCAAAAACAAATATTTGATTTATTTATCTATAATACAGGCTCTTAAGAAAGAAAGAAAAATACTAAATTTTGATTAATTCTGTTAAGTTTTATTAAATACTCATAACTTTAATAACTCTTTACTTCGGAATCTTTACCTTCGTACATAGACCAATTTATTATTTTACACAAGCTTAATGAATATAGTATATATTAGAAAAATATTCATACTTATATCGTTTTGCGGTTCTTTTCTTTGTTTTGGGCAAAAATCAGTTACCATAAAACTAGATAGCGCAATTGATTCGTTAGACACAAATCCTGCCTACTCTTATATGGTTTTGTCTCAAATTTCTAAGAATAAAAAACACCTAGATTCCATAAAAGCAAAGGCTAAACTTTATTTAGGAAGCTATTTCAATTCTATTGGTGTTGTAGATTCATCAATGTACTATACCAGAGCCTCCTTAATCCATCTTAGGGATAAAAAATATAAGGCTAAAGCATATCGCTTGTTGGGTTCGAGTCACCGCAGAAAAGGGCAAATTGACAATGCCATAGAGCTTTTGTATAAAAGTCTTAAAATTTCTGAAGAAATAAGCTATCAAGATATGATTTCTAAAGTAAAATCTGATCTAGGACTTTTATATGCGAATAAAAAGGAATTTGATAAAGCTATACGATTTTTACAAGAAAGTATCGATAGTGCAGTAAGTGACCAAGCGGTCTATGGTAACTACGTGAATATCGGTACTATATATTTTTTTAAAAAAGATTTTAAAAATGCCGAAAAATATTTTTTAAGAGCATTTGAAATGATGCCTCCCGATAAAGATCCAAAGGTTTCCGCTACAATAGCTCTTAACCTAGGATCGGTTCTTTATGAGAATAAAAAATACAATCAGGCAATTGAATATTATGAAAAAAGTAAACAGATTGCAGATGCTCACGGTTTTGTAGATAAAAGCTTAAATGCAATTATACATAAAGCAGTAATAATAGGGATTCTTGGTGATCATTCTGAAGCTGTACAAATGCTTACTAATGCCATGATAAAAGCCAAGGATATTTCTAATCTAGAAATACAGACCAATATTTATGAAAACCTGGTAACAGTTTATAAAGATGCTGATAATCATGAATCTGCAAATGATGCCCTTGTTCAGTTCCACATACTTAGAGATTCTTTAAATAATAGAAAACAACGAAAAGAAATTACCGAATTAGAAGTAAAATATGAAACGGCAACGAAAGAGAAAGAAATTCTAGTCCTAAAAGAAGATCAGTTATTAAAAGAAGCTGAAATTAAACGCCAGCGTTTATTAAAACGGTTTTACATTATTGGTTTTATCATTGTACTTATACCAATTATTGGTTTGTTATTAGTTTACTACCAGAAATTACAAGTAAAAAACAAATACAATGCTCAAAAAGAAGAAATTAATAAACAGAAAATCACATCTTTTTTAAAAGAGCAAGAACTAAAACTAGCTAACACTTATGTAATTGCTCAAAACGAAGAGCGAAATAGAATTGCTAGAGAATTACACGATAGCATTGGTGGGAATCTAGCTGCGATAAAGTTGCAAATGATAGATATACAGAAAGACAAGGGTATTCAGGATACTATCATCAATCAGCTTGATGACACCTATGAACAAGTACGTGAGATATCTCACAACCTTATTCCAAAAAAGATTAATCAAACAGCTTTTACAAACTACATAACTGATTATATTAATACTATAGAAAAAGTTACAGATCCCGAAATCACATTCATACCTCATCCTGTAGAAAAAATTAATATCATTGATGATAACCAGAAAGTAGAAATTTTTAAAATTATTCAGGAATTAATGACAAATGCCTTAAAGCACGCCAAAGCAAAAGTAATCGAGGTTTGTCTTAACGCTTATAGTGATTCAATAGAAATTATTTTTGAAGATGATGGTATTGGCTTTGATGCGAAAAAAGAAACGAATGGTATTGGATTACAAAATATTAAAAAACGTCTAACGTTATTAAAAGCAAAAATTGATATTGATTCTGCAATTAACAGAGGAACAGCTATACGGATTGAAATACCTACAATACTAAATGACAAAAAAAAACAAATATAAGTTAGTTGTTGCCGATGATCATAAAATGTTTTTAGATGGTCTCCTAAGTATCATATCGCACGAATCCGATTATGAAATTGTTTACACAGCGAGCAATGGTATGGAACTTAAAAAATACTTGGACATTAATATATCTGATCAAATTGATCTGGCAATATTAGATATTAATATGCCCAAAATGGATGGAGTTGCTCTTAACCAACATATTAAAGAGCATCACCCAACCATAAAAACACTTATAGTCAGCATGTTATCAGATCCACAAAAGATATATGAGTTAACACAAGCTAATGTAAACGGGTACATCCCAAAAAATGCTAAAAAAGAAGAGCTTTTAGAAGCCATCGAAACAATCCTAAATGGTTCTAATTATTTTTCTGATAGTATCAAAGAAGTATACACAAAAAGTATTTTTGAGCGGAAGCAAAATAATGAAGTAAACTTAAGTAAACGAGAAAAAGAAATATTACAATTAATCGCGAAAGAATATACTACGCAGGAGATCGCAGACAAGCTTTTTTTAAGCAAATACACCATAGAAGGATATCGGACTAGTTTGATTTCTAAACTCAATGTAAAAAATGTAGTAGGTTTAGCAAAACATGCGATCAGGTTAGGGTTAGTAGACTAAAGAATTATTAGATTTTTTTAAAGTTCAAGAAATTGCTGGTCAAAGCAATTCAGTCCTTGATTGATAGGCATCGCTTTCATTTATTAAAATTTCTGAATCTAAATGTACAGACCTTGAATAGTAATTAGTATTGTGATAATATTATTCTATGCTAGATCAAAACTTTTAAGTTTACTTTGTATTCGAACAAATTTGATCTGCATATCTCTTAAAAACATATTTCACTTGTTCCAAGACATTAGAGCTGTTAAGAATATTTTCCTTATCGTTTTCATATATTATTGATATGGCCAAATCACTTTTGCAATTAATATTATAATTTAATGTATCCTCTTCTACTATTTTTTCATTTATATACGTAGTAACTTTAAATTTCGCTTTATGAAATGTTCCTTTTGTAATCACTTCAATTTCTTCATAAGTCATAGCACACCCAGAGCCACAACTATGGGTAAAAGAATTGGTTTTCTTTTTGTTAGTTTGTCTTATTTCACTTATTTGAGAGTTCGGATTCTCCTGTATAACTATATTACTACAACCTACTATAGTAAACCATAAAACGGTTATGAACATTAATTTATACTGAGTTGGAAAAATACTATTGCCCATTTTTTGAATTTATTAGTGCTTCTCTAATTTCTTCTGGAGTTATGTGCGCACGATTAAAACCATCTCCCGCATAATACGATTCTCCTCCAGTTGCAATTCTTCCTCTACTAATTGGTCTTCCTCTCTCCACACCAATACTTGCCCATTCTCTCGCAGCTTCCCACATTGCATCTCCAAGATCACCATCTCCTTCAAGATAAGCAATAATTGGAGGTCTTTTAATATCTATTAAGTATTCATCAAATACTCTATCTTGTGTTTCTTCATCAAAATTTCCACTTACATCAAGATTTAAGGCAGCTACAGCTTCATTCATTGTTATTGGAATTACTTGATATCGTCCAACGGCAAATATTGTACGGAATTCCCTGCTCTGTTGTCTTTGAATTTCACTGATAGGGGTTTCAACTACATTTAAACTGCGCACAACTCTTAACGGTGGTGGGAAAGTTCTATTACATATGTTATAATCATCTCCTGATTCAAATTGTGCAATTAAATTACCAAACGCACTATGTGCCCAAGAGGTATTCTTTGTTAGTTTAAAATACGAATTAGAATTCTCATTTAAAAACTCCTCATCATACATTTTTTGTCCTTGCACATTAACCTTTAAATATAGTAAATCCACAATTTGAATTGGCTGGTAATTGGTTGGTGTTACCGCAGTATTAAGATCATCAGGCCTTGGCACAGGACGAATGCTAGTTTCAACTAAACCAGATTCGTTTTCAGTTCTTTCAACGGTAGGTTTGAATTTTTCTTGCCAATTTTGATAGACTGTATCAGGATCTTCTACTTTTGGACGAAACTTGATTTTAGTCACTGCTTCTCCATTATCATTAAACTTAGCTTTTAACTGTGTTTTATTTACTTTTTCATTCGGTTCTTCTGCATCTAAAGAATCATATTGGATAACTGTAAGAGCTGTTTCGCTTTCCATAAGTAAGAATGGACTCTTCTCGAAAATTTCTATGACTGCTTCTTTATCTTTTAATGCAAAACCCTTTACTACGATATAAGCTTCTCCGCCTAGAACACCATTATTTATTTTTTGATAAGAAATCCTTTCTTCTGTTTTAAAAATCTCAAACGTCACAGTATCTCCATTAGCTCCATCATAACTATCGTTTACCAATGCAGCAACAATCAATTCAATAGCCGTGTGTTGCTTACTCTCAGATAATTCTGGAGAAACTCTATCAAAAATTATCTGAGCTGTACTTTTTTTACGAGCTATAGTATCGGTATTATTAGCTCCTCCGAATGAATATGTATAAGTTCCATCTGGTATTCCGAATTGTCTTTTTATTTGTTCTGCAAAATATGAATCAAGTAGCCCTTCCTCTGCTTCATTGGTAGCAAAAGTTGTTTGATTTGCATTATCCGCCCAATTTCTATTAACTTCCTCAATTCTTTTAGAACGAGCCTCCATTAATTGTCTTGCAACATTAGTTACTTCCTGATTATGTCCACTCATATAATATTTTTTTTAATATATATCTTGGTTATTTAGGAACTGGTGATTATCGTATTGTCAAAATCTAATTGTATTTATTTTAAGTTTATGTATTGATATTATAAATTCACATCAATCCCTATTAGATCCTACTTGTGTATCAGAAATACTAATTAACAAATTGAAATACTGCTCATACTGCTCGGGAATATCATATCCCGCCTGAATTTCCCATATAACTTCTGCATTTCTATTCTTAAAAACGAATTTATAATCCATTCCATCAACACAAGTACCACAACCTAATTTTTGATTTTTTTCTAGTATTTGTTCAGGTATATTTCGAACATTATTGTATTGTTTTGATTTTATTTTTTCTTCTTTTCCAAATGAATAAAGTATATCTTCAGAGATTTTATATATTTCTTTTTCTCCTTTCAATGTTTTATGGAAACAAATAATTTCAAGTTCATTTTCATCTTGAACACTCTGACTATCAGCTTTCTTACTTTTCTGACTTGAGCATGAATTGAGGAATAACAATGTTATTAAAATTATAGTTCTATGAATCATGTTATTCATCTTTAATAGTTAAAAATTAAACTTCTGTCCGCCCTCATAATATCCCATTGCCATTTAAAAAAAGAAGTCATCTTTCCTGTAAATGGATTGGCAGTTCCGTCTGCTTGTTGAATATAATCCATATAATTATCTGTAAAACCTATATGAAACACATGAGGTTTTGGAAAACCTTCATCAAAAGAGTGGGGTAAAGAAAGAGAGTGACCAGCTTCATGAACTACTACATAATTATCAATGAGTGCCGTTCCGAACATAGTATAAGCATTACCCCAAACCACACATGAACAATTTGAGAAATTACTTAAATCAGCAGAAGCTATACCTTCCGTTCTCTGGTAAGTGCCATCGGCATAATTAGTTTGTGCGATAATAGAAGTATAAAATAAATACGTTCGATTATTTAAATTTGAATCAATGGCAGCATTATTTCTTGGAGAATGTGATCCATACTTTTCATATAACATTTGCAAATCTCTTAAAAAGGCTTCTCCTGCATGTACACCAATATTACCTGAAGAGTTAATATAATTAAGTTTAAATTGAACTACATCGAAATCGTTTGATGGTAAACTATTGATATCAAAACGAATATCTACTTTAACCTCTGCTCTTATCAATGCTTGATTAAAAGACTGATATTTAAATGCATATTGGTAATCTCCGCTTAATGCAGCTGGACTTCCTGTAATTACATTAACTACTACTACTTCAGCTTTAGGGATAACATCATTTTTATATACCATTAATTTGCCTACTTCTTCTTTTTCTCCTTCTAATTGAGCAAATATTTTGATCTCCTCGTGATTAGACAAAGCTCCTCCTTCGCATTTTATGTTTATCGCTTTAGCAGCTACATGGTATTCTCGTATAGTACTACCTAAATTTTTCGTCTCCTTACCTCCTATAAGTCCTGCTAAATCCATTCTATTAGGAGTAATCGTTAAATATTCATTATTAGATTCAAAAATAATTTCCGTAGCATCATTGATCAATGGTTCTAATTCTTCTATTTCTAAATCTAAATTTACACCATCTTTATGCATTCTGGAACCCTGCGCAAATTCTTCATCAGTTGTACTAGGAAAAATAGAAAGCCAAGCAGGGTAATAATCTTCACCGTATGGTGTAATAGGGTTTACTATATCTTTTGTCCTATATTCTAATTTTAGAGCCTCCACATCAAGGCATACAGGAAAAGGCGCATTAATTGGATATATATATTCATCACGTAACCAATCAAATCCGTATTCTCCTTTGTAATCGTCTGACCTTCTTATATTAACTAAAAACTTTTTTAATACCGCATTTTCTGTATCTGGTAAATCTGTAGGAACATCTATCTGGACAGTATCATCAATAGCAATATCTACACCTCCCGTACTACAAGTAATCGTAGAATCTTCTAACAACATAAACTCGCCATCGATTTCTACATCGGTGGCTACTTCGTTCCATTGAGTAGGTGCTATTACACTAGCGCATGGTGGTGGGCTTTTTCTCCATTTTTTGCAAACTCCACCAAAAACAAGATTAGATTTACTTCTATCTCCATTAGTAGCACAAGGTGTATCTTGTAATTGCACTTGGGTGTGTGATACTACCAATGTTCCGCTGCTAGAGCATAGCGGACAACTTAAAGTAGCTCCATTTTTCACAAATTGTCCAGCCATGATTTTACAATTGATTTATACTTAGCATATTGTGATATTCTTGTCTTCCATATTTTTCTATGTAAGAGATTAAAGCTCGTTGTAACCAAGATGCTTCTATACCTTTAAAATTATAAGTTCCATTAACAGACACATACTCCTTACTTTCTGGATAATGTGCTTGTAACTGTAATTGAATATCTTCTGTTTCTTTAGCTGATTGTAATAAAACTTCTTCCTTTGCTATAATCTTACCGTATTTTGTAGCTAAATATTGTGATGTTTTACTGCACGAATCTGAACTATATTTCTGATATATTGACTTTACCAATCCACCAAAGTTGTGATATAATAAAATATCTTTAATGATTTCTTCTTCAGAATCTAATATCGCATCAGTTTTTAGAATAAAACGCTGTATTTGATTTCCTTTATATTTACTTTTTAAATATACTTTTACTTTATTCCAGATATCCTGTAGTTCGCATATGTTATCAATGGCTACAACATTGCCCGTATAGGAAAGTTTCAGACAAAGTTTATCATAAACAGAAGCTGTTCTTTTTATAATATCTTGCATCGCTAATGACCCATCAGAAAATTCAAATTTTTCATTTTCTATATTAATATTCGCAAATCGTATATAAGGCTGATCTTCATCGTATTGAATAGAAAAAGAAACTTCTTTCTTATGTGTACAACGTATCGCACTGGAATAATTAATAAAATTTGAACTTTCTATCGAATACCTTTGTGTCCCTTCTTTAGGGATATGTAATTGTATCTCTTGTGTTCTAAATGTATATTTACTTGGGATCATTGACTTGTGTGTTAAAAAAATAAGTTATCCTTTACTGATTTTTACATTTCCGCCTCCTTGAAAAGAAGCAGTGGCACCGCAGGCAATCTTCATATTTCTCTTACTTTGGATTTCGGCATTACCACTATTTTGTATTAAATCTCCTCCAATAGTAGTCTTCATTTTATTCTCTACAGTATTTGTATGGTCAGAAGAAGAGGTATTAAAATTCTTTTCGGTATAAATCGTAGTATCTCTACCTATGTTAAAATTAGCATCTTCCTGAACGTTCAATTCAAAATTCTTTGCATTCAATGTCATTTTCTCCAATGCCGTAATTGTAATATTATTATTGGCTGTATCGATATGGATGATATTCTCATTCTTATCTGTTATAGTAATAAATTCTGCTTTATCAGTATCATTTAATTCAATGGTATGACCGCTTCGTGTTCTAATAGCTTTTACATTATTTTTATCCGTTTTCCAACTAGCTGGATTTGCAGAACCATTATAAAGTGCTCCCATAACAAAAGGTCTTTCTGCATTTCCTCCTTCAAAACCTATTAGTACTTCCTCTCCTACTTCTGGAATAAAATGGAAACCTTTATCTCCTCCAGAATGTGGCGTCATTACTCGAAGCCAAGGTGTATATACTCCTAATGGCTTTTGCCACTCCAATTGAACTTTGATTCTCCCAATTCCATCGGGATCATCATTAGCGGTAACAGTTGCTACCTGTGTTTCACTTTTAGGAGTTTTAAAAATATTTGTGTTAGGATACACATCTTGATCTATTGCAATTCCTTCAAAGTGATTGATATATTTTCCATTTTCATTGGCTTTATGGATTACCTTAATAATTCTATAAACACCCTGACTATTAGCATCTTCCTTTATTCTTACAGTTCTTCCTAGACTCACTCCCGGATTATCACTTTTACCACTAATAATTACTTGTTTAATTTCCTCTGCTTTTTTCTGCTCTTTTACTAGGTTACCGAGTCTTTGTTTTGTTTGCGAGTCATTATAAGTGTTTAAGAAAATGTTTGTTTTATGAGGAAACATTTCTTTACTTTTATTTGAAGCGTATCCATTATGTCCATTTATTGAACTAGTAATATCTGAAGTCGTAACTTCATGTTTCTCACCATTTAGATAATCATTTGTAAAAAAGGAATAACTATTAGATCTCGGATTGAGGCTTCTAGAAAACTCCTGTAAATCCATTCCATACGTAAGCATAACTTCTTCTGATTCAGATGGTTTTCCAAATACTAAATTTTCACCATCGTAATAAAACCACTCACCATATTGAGCTGATAATCTACTGGCAAATTCAAAACTACTTTCCTCGTGTTGCACACAATAATGTAAATTATTCTTGGTTCTAGTAGTTATCGTAGTATTTAGTTTTGAACGGTCGTATTTTTGAAAAACATTCGTGAGAATTGATTCTAAGTTTTCATCATTAAATGATGCATAGTGTGGTCCATCATCGGTTAGTATTGAATTACTTTTAGCTTTAATCAAGATAGAATCTCCCATTGATTGATGAAAACCATTAGTCACTTTGATCTCAGTAACCACTCCATTAAATTTCAATTCTTTATAAACATCAATAGTATCTATAGACGAAACAGATAGAATAATAGTCTGTCCTAGGAAGTCATTACTTTCGTCTTGGCTTAGATCTGAAACTTTTTCTAGTACATCTCTCCGACATAATATTTCCAAAGTATGGTGATCATCAATTTCTTGCTGTAGTGATAGTTCCTTAAATGCTTTTATAGAAACTCCACCAATAAATAATTGAATATTAGATTGAAGTGCCATTGTTGAGTTTTAAGATTAATTTGTGTACCCATTTACAAAAACAAACTGTTACTCCTTAACTAAATATTTTATGACAAAAAAATAGACTCTAAGAATAAACAATAATTCTGCATTGGTTGTTTCAAATTTAGAAAATTAATGGTGTCAAATCAACCAGATATTCAGTGGAAACTCACCCCTGAAAACCACTACAATTAACAATGGTTCATTACTATATAAATTAAGGGTTAGCCGTAAAACACTTGAATTAGCTTAAAATAAATTAGATAAGAATTACCTAGATACATTTTTCATGGAAAGAAAAAACTGGACATAAAATAAAATTCATATCCAGTCACTAAAAGTATTTAGTATGCATTTTGTTGGGGTTTAGGTTTATAGAAGTTTATCTGTGAATTGCATGGCTACTTGCCGCTGGTAATTCTTGTAAAAACTTTCTTAAAACACTCCAGTTGATCTTAAATGAAATAAAATTTGTCATGATTTCCTTTTTTAAATTAATAAACATTTTCTAACTGATATTTTTTATTGCCCTATCAGTTGCCTAGTAATTTTCAAAACGCGTGCCAAACTTTTACAAACAAAAGCAACAGAACACTAACCACCTTAAAACAAAGTATTTAAATCTTAAAAAAAAATCCTACACTTAAAAAAACGATCTTCTCTAAAAACATTCTTAATATAAATTAAAAAAAACCTGCCAAGGATAATCACTTCCTCAACAGGTTTCTTACTTCAGCAAAATAATGGTTTACTTAACCATTTTCATCACCTTCACATTTTTATTAGAAACGACCTTTAGAAGATAAATTCCTTTTGGAAGGTTTGCAGTATTCATGGTTACTGTATTTGTTCTAGTATCCTTTACAAAAGTTGTATTAGTACTCTTGCCTGCAAGGTCGAATATTTCTATTCTGACATAATTATCTTTCAGGTTTCCTGTAAAAGATAATGACAATGATTCACCAAAAGGATTCGGCCATGCCTTTACTAGTTGCAATGCATCATTTTCAGGAACTTTATTAGAAAAAGATCCTCTAATATCATTTAATGATGGGCAATCACTTGGGCAGGTATCAAACCATTGGTTATCATACCATCCATCTGTCGTTCTGAATACATCATCACTTTGTGATCCTCCATTATCATTAAAAACGATTCCCACCTCAACGGATTCATCTATTTCGTAAGAATACCAAGGAGAACCAGTGATTGCATTCATCTGTACACCAGGCCAAGCCGGAGCTCCAGGGATTGCCGCATTTGAATTTTTATCATACAGATAAATGAATGCAGTATTCCAGGAAGAAGGTTTTTTAAAGTATACATCAAAAGAAGTATCTGGAATGACTCCCGGACATTCTCCAGGACAAGTATTCGTCCAACTGTTGTTATACCAACCTTCTGTCGTTCTAAATAAATCATCGCTCTGTGCTCCTCCGTTATCATTAAAAACGATTCCTACCTCAACAGTTTCTTCTATTACATAAGAATACCAAGGAGAGCTGCTCAGTTGCGTCATTTGTACTCCTGGCCAAGCAGGAAATCCTGAAATTGCAGTATTTGAATTTTTATCATACAGATAAATATATGCTGAACTCCAGTTATCAGGTTTTCTGAAATTAACCGTATACCCTAATGTATCTTGGATAGTATATATTCTATTAATTACAGCAGAAGTTCCTGCACTATTAATAGAAACCGCATTTAATTCTGTAGCTCCTATAGAAGAAATTGTAAAAGATCCAGAATACAAAGTACTTGTAGCATCTGGAACAGATCCATCTATCGTATAATATATAGCTCCAGAATTGGTAGCACTCATTGTCACATTTACACTACTGTTAAACGTTCCAGAATCAGGAGAAACTGTCAATACTGGTGGTTGTGGGCCCGTTGGACAGTCACTTGGACAGCTATCAAACCATTGATTATCATACCAACCATCCGTAATTCTTGTTAAATCGTCACTTTGAGCTCCGCCATTATCATTAAAAACAATACCAACTTGTACATCCTGATCTATATTATATGTAAACCAAGGAGTCCCTTCTACACTATCCATAACCGCTCCAGGCCAAGCTGGAAATCCAGGTAATGCATCGCCAGTATTTTGATTAAATAAATAGATATTCGCCGATGACCAAGTAGATGGTTTTTTAAAATACACATCAAATGGAGATCCATCACCTATTACATAATCTCTAGAAACTATATTAGATTCGTTACCATTAGCATCGATTGCTATTGATTTTATTGAAGTAGTTGTAGTTACACTAAAAGAATTCGTATAAGGTGTACTAGAAACTGAAGGATTAGAACCATCTGTAGTATAAAAAATATCCACAGAAGCTCCATCTGCCGTTGTGGATGCATTCATTTCTACAGTGACTGCGTCTGTATAAAATCCTGAAACTGGATTTACAGATAAGGTTACGGAATCCGAAAGATCAAAAGGCTCTCCTACTAAAACAATTCCGAAAGTAGTTCCAAAAGTTACTGTTCCTCCAGAAACTGTTGCCGAAGTATCAGAAAAGTAATCTTTAAGTACGGTTCCATCAGGCCACATTCCAAAAACATCTAATGCTCCAACAAAATCATTATCCTGACCTTGAAACACCAATGCTTTATCATTTTGCCCATTACGATTATATTCTCGTTTAAATATGTATGGAGCATCACTTAGTTTTTGATGTGAACCTCCACCGATTGAAATATGTTCTCTTCTATATTTTCCAAGTTTTCTCCAATGCAGTAACATGGCATCATCTATTGAATCCCAGTTCATATCAGAGCGATATCCAGCATCTACATATGTAGTAGCGTCAAAAAACTGACGTCCGGATTCGTCTCCATAATATATCTGTGCCCCACCAGGAGATAGTAATAACTTTACTGCTCCTTCAAACATATTACCTGTATAGAATTCACTGAAATCATGAGATCTCAGGTAACTAATCATATTGTATTCTCCTGGAGTACCAAAACCTCCATCGTTATTATTCAGCTTTGCGGCAAAAGAACTAAATATTTCTTCTTGTCCTAAATCTGTATAAGCTTCTTTTGGTGATCGGAAATTGATCATACTATTAAACTTTCCTACAGTAAAATCATCAGGTAATTGATCTCCAACATTACCAATAATATTTACTCCAGAATGTTCTCCTGTCATGTAAAAATCAAGGTCATCCAATTTTTTTGTTGGATTATTCTGTTTCCATTCTTTTAGAGCTGAAACAGCCTCATCTTTAAGCTCTGCCCAAGCATCAACACCAACGTGTCTTTCTGTATCCACTCTAAATCCATCGATTCCATATTCTCTAACCCAATCAGTCAACCATTTAATTAGGTAGTATCTTGGCGCTCTCGGTTTTCCCGTTCTTGCAAAATATGCATCTAATTCATCTAATTCTTGTTGCTTTCTTCCTTCTGCATCCCACTTATCTAATAACCATTGTGGAAGGTTTACAGAATTGAAAGATTCAGTTCTTATATCCGGTAAACCAAAAAGTGGCGTTGTCAAGTCGTCACAAGGAAGTTCTCCATTCTCAGTTCCACATTGTAATCGTACCCAATCAGAAGGATAATCTTCATCAACAAATTCTAATTGACCATTTACATTCTTGAAAGTTCTATATCCAGAATGGTTCATTACGATATCTACTAGTACGCGTATACCATGATCATGTGCAGTATCAATGAAGGTTTCAAAATCTTCCGCACTAGTAAAATTAGGGTCAAAAGCAGTCCAATCATTTGTATGATATCCATGATAAGGATAATCTCTAAAAGCAGGATCACCTGCAGGAGGATTATTGAATCCATGCCTATTTTCTACAACAGGTGTCACCCAAATAGCACTAACTCCTAATTCATCAAAATATCCTTCTTCAAGTTTCTGTGTAACGCCAGCAATATCTCCTCCGTGAAAGTCTAGTTCATTGTTTCCACTATCCTGAAAACGATCAAAGTTTGAATCATTAGTAGTATCCCCATTATTAAAACGGTCAGTAATAAGAAAATAAACCGTGAGGTTATCCCAGGAAAATGGGAGATTTCGTTCGGATTGTGCAATACCTACTCTAGGCATACATAAGCACAATAATAACCCTAAATAGAGTAATTTTTTCATAATTAAGTTTGTTTGTGTGTTAATAAAAAACGAAGAGGGAAAATATCCTTGGTTATAGAAATCCCTCAAACGTTGTAATAAATATTTCTAAAAAAAAACGGGAAAATATAATATTCGAAGAATCGATTTTATACGAAAACGTTTGAGTGTTGATATTTAACTCTAAAAAAGTTAAAAACCTGAAGAATAATTAAAAAATTAGCGTATAATTTGGTGTATTATCTATTTCTAGATTTAGAAAAGCTGTATTCAATATTTATCAAAAAAAATCAAATTTTTCTAATAGTTATTTAATCAATGAGGCAGATAATTAGTTTATTTTAAAAACCATCTTTATTAAAAGAAAATACACTACCATACTCTAGAAAAACAGTGTGTAATCAAACTACAAAAGCCCCCCTTACTAAGTATAATAATTACCAAAAAAAGCTTGAATAAAATCTTACCCGATTACTTTCAACTTAGCAAATCTTAATAAAAGTTTTTTGATTCCTCCATTTTCGAAGTTAATCTCTGCTTTCTTGTCTTGCCCCACACCTTCTATCTGAAGAATTTTTCCTTTTCCAAAACGCATATGTTCAACAATAGTTCCTGGTACCAGATCTCCATCAAAAAGATTTGTTTTTGGAGTACTTGCCGTACCATCAGTTATAGGTCTCAATTTGCGAAGTTTACGTAATTGTTCTTCAGAAGGTTTATGAGATACCGGTGGTGATCCTGAAATGGGTTTTTTAAGTCTCAATTTACTTTTATCTACATCTCCAAAAATATCAGTATCTACCAAAGGTTTGTAACGATACGTATCGACTGGAGTAATATATTCTAAGTATTGATCATCAATTTCTTCGATAAAACGACTAACTTCTGCATCTACTAGTTTTCCCCATCGATAGCGAGATTGTGTATATGTTAGATATGCTTGTTTCTCTGCTCTGGTCAGCGCTACATAAAACAGCCTACGCTCCTCTTCTAGCTCCGATCTCGTATTCATACTCATACCAGAAGGAAACAAGTCTTCCTCCATACCTACAATATATACGTAAGGAAATTCTAGTCCTTTTGCCAAATGAATGGTCATTAACGCTACTCTATCATCATCACCGGTATCCTGATCCAAATCTGTTGCCAATGCTACATCTTCTAAAAACTCCGCAAGAGATCCTGTCTCATCAGCCAATTCCTTTTGTTCTTCTACAAAATCGCGAATACCATTCAGTAGTTCTTCTATATTCTCTATACGAGCAATCCCTTCGGGTGTTCCATCTTTTTTAAGCTCCTGTAATAAACCAGTATTCTTGGCAACCATTTCTGCTAATACAAATGCATCAGAAGTTTGGTTAGTAACCTGAAAACTCTTGATCATATTCATAAAGTTCTCAAGCCTAGTCTTTGTCCCACTATTGATTTTAAGGTTAATACGATCCAGATTTTCTATAATTTCGAAAATAGATCTATCATAATGATTAGCAGCCACTACTAATTTATCCACTGTTGTACTTCCAATTCCACGGGCTGGATAATTAATAACTCTTTTTAGCGCTTCCTCATCTTTTGGGTTAATGATGAGTCGTAAATAACTTAAAACATCTTTAATCTCTTTTCTTTGGTAAAAAGATAACCCACCATAAATTCGATATTTAATATCCCTTTTTCGCAGCGCATCTTCCATTGCCCGAGACTGTGCATTTGTCCTGTATAAAATAGCAAACTGACCATTAGTCAACTGATGTTGCATTTGATTCTCAAAAATCGAGCTTGCTACATAACGACCTTCATCTCCATCTGTCAGTAATCGATTTACAAAGATTTTAGGACCAGGATCATTAGCAGTCCAAACGACCTTATCAAGTTTTGTTTTGTTCTTATCTATAATAGAGTTAGCAGCTTCTACAATGTTTTTAGTAGATCTGTAATTTTGTTCTAACCTATATTGTTGTACATTTTCATAATCCTTTTGAAAATTAAGAATGTTATTGATATTTGCTCCACGAAAAGCATAAATACTTTGTGCATCGTCTCCTACCACACATATATTCTGAAACTTATCTGATAATGCCTTTACAATTAGATACTGAGAGTGATTTGTATCTTGGTACTCATCTACTAGGATGTATCTAAAACGATTTTGATATTTTGCCAAAACATCAGGGAAACGATTTAGTAATTCATTCGTTTTAAGTAATAAATCATCAAAATCCATAGCTCCTGCTTTAAAACAACGATCTACATAATGTTGATAGATTTCTCCCATACGTGGTTTTTTTGCCATTGCATCAGCCTCCATCAACTCAGGGTTTTGAAGATAGGCTTTGACTGTAACCAAATTGTTCTTAAAAGAAGAAATGCGAGACTGAACCTGTTTATATTTATATATGTCCTTATCTAAACTCATTTCTTTAATTACCGAAGCAATTAATCGCTGAGAATCTTGTGTGTCGTATATTGTAAAATTAGAAGGATACCCTAATTTATCGGCTTCTATTCTCAAGATTTTAGCAAAAATCGAATGAAACGTTCCCATCCATAAGTTCTTTGCTTCCGTTGAACCTACAATATCAGCAATACGCTTTTTCATTTCTCGCGCTGCTTTATTTGTAAATGTCAGGGATAATATATTAAAAGAATCAATCCCAAGACTCATTAAGTAAGCAATCCTATAAGTAAGTACTCTTGTCTTTCCAGAACCTGCACCTGCAATCACAATCATAGGACCATCTTTCTGTAGTACAGGAGCTCGTTGTGCATCATTTAATCCAGCTAAATATTCTTCCAATTCTTCAGTATTTTATAAGCTTCGAAATTTAAGTAAACTATCCTTTTTATTGAACTATTATTAGTGATACTTATAAACAAATCATTAACCTTTTTAAAGGCAAAACACCCTATTTGAATAATTATAATCAAAGCCCTATTTCTTACGTTGTTAATATCTTTTTCAGCAAAAACATCGTTAAAATGCAATAATTTAAGATAAAATACATATATTTAGCATTCAATCAGATAATAGAGAAATTATTTAACCCCAAAATAACCTAATTTTTTTACTATGTCCCCAAACATGAACGTTCAAATTATAGAAAAAGAGCAAATCAAATTTCTAACCTTTCCAAAAGAAGATGTATTAAACAAAAGAAAAGATCAAATAGATCGAACTTTAGAACTACAGAGAGCATTATCTCTTGGTAATTTAGAACGTCATAAGGTAAAAATTGTATTTGTAGATAATAAAGGATTAAAAAAAGTAGAAACCACTATCTGGGGAATCACAGATAAGGAAGTAATCCTAAAACAAGCTACTATTATCCCTTTAGAAAGAATAATAAGTATCTCATAAAAATTTAAGTGTTAATGCCATGAAAGCTCTCAATATTTTCTTAAAGATGTATTGAGAGTTTTTATTTATGAAATTTTTACACAATAAACATGTTTTTAACGTGTTATGATAAATTGACTACTTTTTAAAATCAATTTATCTAGTCGAAATTAATAAATCTTTCAAAAACTGATTTTACCCAAAAAAATCTAAAAAAATGACTAAATCCTACTACAAAAATTTCATTTTACTCCTATTCTTGGTCAACTCTCTGATCACGTTCTCGCAGGAAAATACAGCTCAATTAATAGCAGATAATCCAACTAGTTTTATTGAGAATCTAACAAAAAACAAAACAAAAGGACTTTCCATAAATATCTCTAAGAAAAGTACTCCTCTTCTACTAACTATGAATGTAGAAAAAGTAGAGAGTGGTCAAACCACATATATTGGTAGTATAAATAATCAAAAATTATCTTCTTTTACTTTACATAAAACAGGAAATGAAATAGAAGGTACTTTACTACTTAGGGATAAAAAAACTGGTTATAAAATATTTACGAATGATCAAAGAAAAGTATATATCAAAGAAGTAGACATTAATTCTCTTGTTTGTATAGATCTTGAAACGGCTAAGGAAGAAAATAACACAGACACCAATAATGGATTTTCTAAAATGGCTCCACAACTGGAAAGTCTGCCAGGAGCCCCAGGAATTATCTATTTAGATTTTGATGGCGAAGTTGTATCCGGAACCAGTTGGGTCAGTGGTGGGACGATTAACGCTCAATCTCCAAATTTTTCTGATCAAAAAATAATAGCTGTTTGGAAAATAATGGCAGAAGATTTTAGCGCTTTTAATCTGAATGTAACTACACGAAGAGATCTATATGATGCTGCTCCTCAAAATCGCCGCATGATGTGCATCTTTACTCCTACAAACGATGCTGCTCCCGGATCTGGAGGTGTTGCCTATTTAGGATCATTTTCTTCGACCCGTACTGATAATCCGTGTTGGGTTTATAATTTATCAACCAGAGCTGCTGGAGAAACAGGATCTCATGAGGTTGGACATACGCTAAGGCTTAGTCACGATGGCAGACCTGGAGAAGAATATTATGCCGGACACGGTCAATGGTCACCAATTATGGGATGGAGTGCAAGCAAACCGATTGGACATTGGAGTATCGGTGAATACGATAATGCTACCGAACAACAAGATGATATAGAAATTATAGCTGGATCCCAAAACGGCGTTGGTTTTAGAGAAGATGATCATAAAGATGTTATTACAGAAGCTACTCCAATTCTAGTGGATACCGATGGAAATGTTAGTGCTAATCAAAATTATGGTTTCATACATAATCGTAATGATATAGATGTATTTTCATTTGTGATCGAAACAGGTAATGTATCCTTCAATTTTAATCCAAATCCAGATCATCCTAATCTTAATATACAAGCTAGAATTCTAAATGGAATTGGCGAAGAAATTGCTGTTTCTAATCCTTCTGGTCTCAATGCCAGTATAGATTTAGATCTTACCTTCGGCACATATTTTATAGAAATTGATGGTGTAGGAGAAGGTAATCTAAGTAATGGATATTCTGACTACTCATCTATAGGTAATTATTACATTTCGGGCGCATACACTCCTGGTGATAATAACCAACCTCCAATAGCAAATTTCGAAGCAACTACCAATTGTACTACGGTGAATTTTAATAATACAACCATCAATAATGTAAATGCATATTTATGGGATTTTGGAGACGGAAATACTTCTACAGATCAAAACCCAACACATACATATGCGAACAGTGGTACTTATAGTGTTTCTCTTACTACTTCTAATAGTGCCGGAGAAGATACCAGACAACGTGATGATTTTATTACTATTAACATACCGCAGCAACCTGCAGGAACAGATCAAAGTATATGTATTGGAGAATCTACTTCGTTAACAGTAACAGGAAATAGTGAGTTCAATTGGTATGACACTCCTACAGGTGGAGCTTTATTGTATACAGGAGCAACTTTTGAGGCACCTAACTTACAATCCAGTCAAACCTATTATGTAGCTGGTTCTTTTGATAATTGTACAACAACTACCAGAACAGCAATTAATATAATAGTAGAAGAAAATCCAGCACCTCCGACCATTGTAATACCAGATACTAAAAACCTTACCGTTGATGCCACCTATGCACAATATCAATGGTATTTTAACGGAGAAATAATTACTGATGCTAATGAGGTACAATATACACCAGATCGAATTGGAAACTATAGCGTAGAAGTATTTAATGAAACAGGATGTAATGCTATTTCTACAGCCTTTTCAGTTGATTTATCTCAACTTAATTTAAGTCAAGGTACTAGTATTTTTAACTTCTACCCTAACCCAACTACAGATATACTTAAAATTGATGGACTTACTATTAATGAAAGAGATATAAGAATTGTGAACGCATCTGGGCAAATAGTTGTTAAGTCCATTGCAGGACCCGAAGTCGACTTAACTAAATTATCAAGTGGACTCTATATACTTCTCATAAATAATGAATCTGTAGGTAAGTTTGTAAAACTATAGTTCCTCTTCAGCATAAACAAAAGGCATATTTCGAGAAATCAGAAATATGCTTTTTTTTGTTTATAAGAGATCAAAAACATATTTTAACTTTCCTTTAATAGATTTTTGAATATCTTTAGAAGCGAAAAAATCAAAACTTGAAACACACAATTTTATTTATTCTGGTTGTACTCCCAGGAATACTTTTTTGTCAAAAAGAATCTAAAAAAGGAACTGTCATTACTGAGTATGGTAAAACTTACGAAGTAAAGAATCCAGATTTCAAAACGAATACAACTGATCATTTAAAAGCTGTTTTTGATGTTGGACGATCTTTTGGAGATAGTACAAAAGTAAATCCCCTAATACACACAGCGGCTAGATATCTTAATATGCATGTGGATGCCGGAGTACCTTTAGCTCATCTAAAAGTAGCACTTGTTATCCATGGTAACGCTGCTAACGATATCTTAAACAATAAAAAATACAACGAAAAGTTTAGTGTAAATAATCCCAATACCCCTTTAATATCAGCGCTCACTGATAAAGGAGTTCAAATCATTTTATGTGGTCAGACGGCTGCTCATAGAAAGATCTCTAAATCGGATGTACACCCTAAAATACAAATTGCGTTATCAGCAATGACAGCTTTGGTACAACTACAAAACAAAAACTACAAACTCATTAATTTTTAACTCAACTAACTCCATGAAAAACAATATACTAATCGCTTTACTCCTATTATGTTGTAGTATACAAGCACAAACAATAGACGCTGATGTAAATACAATGTCAGAAAACATTGAGAGTAAAGTTATCGAATGGCGAAGAGATTTTCATCAGAATCCGGAACTCTCTAATCGTGAATTCGAAACTGCAAAGAAAATTGCAAAACATCTAAAAGGCCTTGGTTTTGAAGTAACCGAAAACGTAGCAAAGACAGGCGTAGTAGGTATTTTAAAAGGTAATAAACCAGGTAAAGTAGTTGCGCTGAGAGCAGATATTGATGCACTTCCGGTTACAGAGCGAGCAGATGTACCTTTTAAATCAAAAGTAAAAACAACATTTCTAGACACCGAAGTTGGAGTAAGTCATGCCTGCGGTCACGATACTCATATTGCAATTCTAATGGGAGTCGCTGAAGTTTTAAGCAAGAATAAAGAAAAAATAACGGGTACAGTTAAATTTATTTTTCAACCAGCTGAAGAAGGACCACCACCAGGTGAAGAAGGCGGAGCAAAATTGATGATCAAAGAAGGTGTTCTTAAAAATCCTGATGTAGATGCTATTTTTGGATTACATATCAATTCAGGAACTCCTGTTGGTATGGTGCGTTATAAGCCAGGTGGAACTATGGCCGCGGTAGAACGTTTTGTAATTAATGTAAAAGGAAAGCAAACTCACGGATCTGCGCCATGGACAGGTGTTGATCCTATTTTAATCTCTGCTAAAATAATTGATGGTTTACAAACTATTATTAGTAGAGAATCACCATTAGTAGATGAAGCTGCCGTTATTACTGTTGGTAAAATCACCAGTGGTGTACGATTTAATATCATTCCAGAAAGTGCAGAAATGATAGGAACCGTACGAACCCTTGATCCAAAAATGCGTGAAAAGATTATCCGTCGTATGAACGAAATGGTTCCTGCATTGGCAAAAGCTTATGGTGGAAACGCAACGATAGAATTTCAGAATAACACCTCCATTACGTATAATGATCCAGCTCTTGTTAAACAAATGCTACCTACTATAGAAGGAATCGCCGGAAAAGAAAATGTAGTTTTATCAAAAGCAACTACAGGAGGCGAGGATTTTTCGTATTTTCAGGAAGTAGTTCCTGGTTTCTATTTCTTTTTAGGAGGAAAATCTCCTAAAACAGAAAAAGCAGCTTCTCATCATACACCTGATTTTTATATTGATGAAAGTGGATTGGTACTAGGAGTAAAAGTAATGTCGCAATTAGCATTAGACTATTTAAACGCTCAATAATTTAATTTATAATGGATGCTATCTTAAATTTCCTTGGCTCTATATCTTGGTGGATGTGGGTTTTGATCGCACTTGTATTGGTTGCGATAAGAGATATGTTCTTTAACAAAAAACATACGGTAAGTCATAATTTTCCTATTGTTGGACATCTACGATATCTTTTGGAAAGTATCGGGCCAGAAATGAGGCAATATTTCGTAGCTAATAATCGAGAAGAACTTCCATTTAATAGAATTGAAAGAGGATGGGTATATGCTTCCTCTAAAAATGAAAATAACTACGAAGGCTTTGGAACCGATAGAGACATCTATCAGCACCAGCATATTTTCATAAAAAACTGTATGATTCCTTTCCAAATGGAGAAAGGACATCCAAACAAAATTGATAAAACGTTTTTGCCTTGTGCTAAAGTAATGGGCGCATATAATGAGCGTAGAAAACCATATAGACCTGCATCTGCTATTAATGTTTCTGCTATGAGCTTTGGATCACTTTCTGCTCGTGCAGTAGATTCCTTAAATGTAGGAGTAAAAAAAGCTGATGCTTACCATAATACGGGAGAAGGAGGATTATCTCCATATCATAGCAATGGTGGTGATGTAGTTTTTCATTTTGGAACAGGCTACTTTGGTGTTCGTACTGATGATGGTAATTTTTCTATGGAAAAGATGAAAGCTTTAGTTGAAAACAATCCATTCATCAGAGCCATCGAAATTAAACTTTCTCAAGGTGCAAAACCGGGGAAAGGAGGCGTATTACCAGGAGCCAAAATTACTCCCCAAATAGCAAAAATAAGAGGTGTAGAAGTAGGAAAAGATGTGTTATCTCCTTCTAGTCACAAAGCCTTTAAGGATGTTCCGGAATTATTACAATTAATAGAAGATATTGCATCAGAAACGGGATTACCAGTTGGTATTAAAGCTGCTATCGGTAAAACTGAACAATGGGAATTACTTGCAGAATTAATGGTGAAATCCAATCGAGGTCCTGATTTTATAACCATCGATGGTGGTGAAGGTGGAACTGGTGCCGCTCCACCAAGCTTTGCTGATCATGTATCGTTACCTTGGATCTATGGTTTCAGTGCGATTTACAAGATATTCCAGAAGCATAACCTAACCGATAGAGTCGTTTTTATCGGAAGTGGAAAGCTAGGGTTCCCAGCAAAAGCTGCTATGGCATTTGCAATGGGCGTAGACTGCATCAATGTTGCTCGTGAAGCAATGATGAGCATTGGTTGTATACAAGCGCAGATATGCCATACCAATAGATGTCCAAGCGGTATTGCTACGCAAAGTAAATGGTTACAAAAGGGAATTAATGTTCCTCTTAAATCTGATCGATTGGCACAATACTTTAAATCTTTCAGAAAAGAACTTGTAGAAATCACTCATGCTGCTGGATATGAACATCCTTCTCAATTTACTATGAAAGATATTGATGTAAATGTCGATGATGGTGAACTAACTAAGACACTCGAAGATTCTTTTAAATACAGTAAAACACCTGTAGCCTATACGTGTGCACAGGATTTAAAAGACTGTTCTTATTTAGGAGGACGATATAAAGAATTAGACAATACATAAATCAAAATAAATGAAATTAGAAATTGTACCGTTATTAATCTCCCTTATACCATCGCTTTTTATAACCTTATTGGCGTTATATTATTTCAAAACACATACGGATAACGAGGAAAAAAGACGAAGGTTTTTATTACACAAAGAAAATCAGAAGCAAGCACTTCCATTAAGGCTACAAGCTTATGAGCGTATAGTACTCTTTTTAGAACGAATTTCTCCAGGTAAGTTATTACTTAGAACTCCTCCTCTTAATGAAGACAAAAAGAATTATGAATCTTTACTTGTGCATACTATCGAGCAAGAATTTGATCATAATCTTACGCAACAGATATACATCTCTGATGAATGTTGGAATATTGTGAAAGCAGCCAAGAATGGGACTATAGCATTAGTTCGTCAGACTGTTTTAAAGGAAGAAGTAGATTCTGCTAGTAAAATGAGGGAAATGATTCTGACCGCAATAGTAGAAAAAGGTTCTCCTAGTGATACTGCTTTATCCGCTATTAAAAGTGAAGTAGAGGATTTATTTTAATAGCCTTTACAATTCTTAATTAGGAGGATACTTTATATAGTTCAGAAGGTAACTATATATAGTTGTTCTAAAACATTTAACATCAAATAAATGAAACTATTAAAATTAAAAAATATCAGATTTCAAACGTTATTATTTATTGCTTTAATTGCAGGTTTACTGGGAGCCTGTTCTATTGGAGAGAAAGGAGTATTTTATTCTGAAATGAGTGAAAAGCCTGAACTTAATATAGTAAATGAGTCTCTAATTATCAAAACAAAGAATTCATCTGAAAATTCTGCATTATTGATTTACGAAGTTAATGCTGTAGCTGATAACGAAAGTAAAGCCATTAATCTGACAGCTACCCAAGCATTAAACAAAGAATTCAAAGAGGTTTTTGAGATCGATTTGTCTAAATTTAGCATCGATAACATAAATCTTTGGACTATCAATTGGGTTGATCCAGACCGTAAGAAAACTAAACTGGAATTAAAAGATTAAAACGTTTTACAACACTATAGCAAATAGGGCGATTAGTGATTAATCAAAAAGTTGTTGTCTATTTGCGAAGTCGCCAAATCTTTTGATTTGGCTTTAAAATTGAAAAGATAAAAAAATTGGCTTGTGTCTAAATCGAAAATAATCTCTTGTTTTCTACCCCACTTACCATATATTTAAAGTTGTAACCAATTACAGAGCATACTTTACTATCCTATAGAACTGTAACATTTTGATTTAATTAGACTCTTATATTTAACCGTTAAATATAAAAATCATGCAATCATCAATCAAAAAAATCAAATCACCGTCTTACACAAATCTTCTTCTTTTACTACTTCTATTTTTCGTTTCTAGTAATATTTTCGCACAGAAAGAACTTCTTTGGTTTGGATCCTACACTGATGAGAATGGAAAAGTGCATCAGGGAAGGTATAATATAATTAAGGATGGGAAGGCTTTAACTACTATCATTCTAGCTCCATATGGCAAATCTCCAATGGAATTCACCATCATCAAAAACGATACAGTTCAAAGATTCGTAGAGATTTCTTGGCCTAATATGCCTAAACGAATAGCAACACTTATTCAATATACAGATGGCTATTATGCTGGAAACTTTGAAGACGGGACAAAAATACTCCCTATGGTCATTAAAGAATTTAACTTTCAAGACGCACAATTACAAGGAAATTGGTTCAAACCTAGTGAAATTGAAGTGAAAATTATTGAAAAGACTATTAAACTAATTGATTCTAAGAAAAGCTGGAATAAAAATGATAATCGAATATGTGAGTCTAACAACATTTATAGTTTATTCTGTGCGCTCTATAAATCATCTATTATTGTTGATGGAGAGTATCGCCATCTAAGACCTGCGGTAAACTTCGTTAGAGACGCAATACAAGAAAAATATCCTAAAAAATATGACCATGTTCTAGTTGACTTTAATAACGCAGAAGAAATATCTCTAAAAGAATTACATGAAATTTTAAAGTTAGCCAAGGAAAATCTGATTAAAGCTATAAAATAACTGTGTACAACACGATATATGTGATCATAGTTGATTAAGCCTAAATCGAAAGGTCTTTGTATATTTATGAAGGCGCAATGCTTGCAAAAATGAAAAAACAGCAATCAATGCGCACCTGCCTGCCATCCGACAGGTAGGCAGGGAAATGTCGAGAGTTGGGTAACATTTTGCACGGCTACGACACATATATTAAACATTGTGCGTAATTAATAACAACCAATAATGAAATTGACTTTTAAGCTATTTTTTTTGCTCTTTTTTATTCTTTTAAGTATAAATTCTTTTTCACAGAAAATGGTTGAATATTACGAACCAGCAAAAAATGATAGCCTTAGAGTTGGAACGGGAGAAAATGACTTTTTCCCTTTTATTCAAAAAGGTTATACTCTAATGCTTCCTGAAAATAAAGAACTTAAAGGTGTGCTTATTTTCCTTGAGGATTCAAGGTATGACAAGAAGAACAGGAGCTCAAAACAGATGTATACTCAAGCATTGGAAAAAGGCTTTGCGGTATTGTCAGTTTCAACCGAAATTCCTCTTGACTTTTACTTTTCTAAATCATCTATGATTTCTACGCACAAGCTAATTCAAGAAATCTTCGATAAACATAATTTACCAAATGACAACATTTTCTTTTTAGGAGCAAGTTTAGTTGGACATAGAGCGATGCGATATATTAAATTTATGAAAGAGAGTAATCTCGAATTTCAACTCAACATAAAAGGTATTGTCATTTGCAATTTCACATTGGATTTTACAAGAAAATGGTATCAACATAAACGTGATATCAGAATAAACCGAATTGACCTTTGGGAACCGAAATTTATAAATTATTTATTGGAAACACATTTGAAAGGTACTCCCAAAACTAATCCAGAGAGTTATCACAATTTCTCATCATACAGTTACTTTGATGAAAAAAATAAAAATGTTAAGATTTACAAAGGTTTTGCTGTTAGGGCATATATAGAACCTGCAATAAAATATAAGTTAACAAAGCAACTAAGAACTTTGTATGAGAATAATTCGACAGATATGGTTGGTTTTTTAGCTGAGTTGGAACTGTCAGGAAATAAAAATACTGAATTAATTGTTTTACAACCTGAAGATAATCCATCACAAAAAAAGAATACCCAATCAACTTGGGATGCTATAAATAAACATGAACTTATGGATTGGATTCTAAAGCAAATGGAAAAATAACTACGAACAACACGGTATAAAAAACATAGGGCGTTTGTACTAAACCTAAAGGTCTGTGTATATTTAGTGTAAACACCTAATCTTTAACTTGTGTAAACTATGTATCTTAACGAACATGAAAAACATAATAATAGTTATAGTAATTTTCTATTCATTCGTGTGTAATTCTCAAACGAAAACTAAGTTTTTTTATGATGATTATGTGGAATGTTATTTTGACAATACTTCTAGTGACTCATTGGTAATCTATGATAATATTAAAGGAAAATCAATAATGTCTTTAAAAATTGATTATAAGAAAATAAGGACTCAATGGTATAAAATCGCAATAAAAGAATCGCGAAATGGTTGGGCTAAAATTCAAAATTTAATGGTTGGTCCTGGAAAGGAAGATTCAATTAATAAGAAACTAGCCTCTACATTTAATATGTGGGTTAAGCTTAAAAATCTAAAAATTAACATTGCAGATATGTCTTTACCAGATTCTTTAGGAGTTCCTTTTTATCAAAAACCAGACTTAAATTCTGAATTAGTTTGTAAATCAGGTAAATTTTTAAAACTAGAATTGATAGACACTGATGGACTTTGGGCAAAAGTTTCTTTTACACATAACAAAAACAAATATACTGGTTGGATTGAAAGAAAAAACCAATGCGCATATCCTTGGACAAGTTGCCCATTTAATCCATAATGAGTAGAAAAACGAATGCCTAACATTATATATGAAACCAGAGTAAAGTTTAGTGCTAGATCGAAAGGTCATTTCCTTTTTGCATTGGCGCTGGATTTTTATAAATTGAACAAGAAATAAAAATGCGCACCTGCCTGCCATCCGACAGGTAGGCAGGGATAAATCGAAAAGCTAGGTAACATTTTACTCAGCTACGACACATATATTAATCATTGTAAGTCATCAAAAAAATAATTAAATGAAAAGTTTCGTTTTAACAATTACAGTGTTTTTTGCACTTATAGGTTGCAAAAAAAGAGAAAATAAAAATGAAGAATTAGGCAATTCATATGAAATAGGAATTCAAAATTGTATTAAGGTTAAAAAGGATAACCCTAAGGATTTTTTTGCTACTACGAATTGTTTGATCGGTAGTAGATTACCTAATTTTAAAACGCAAACAATAGATGGGAAAATAATAGACGACCAAATGCTAAAAGGAAAAGTTTGCGTTATAAATTTTTGGTTTACCACTTGCCGTCCTTGTGTAGCGGAAATACCTGGCTTTAATGAAATTGTAAAAAAATATGGAACAGAAAAAGTTAACTTTATTTCAGTAGGAAGGAATAAAAAAACAGAAATAGAAAAATTTCTAAAGAAACATCCATGGGATTTTTCTCATATTGCGAATGAAGATGGAATTATCGAGAAAAAATTCAAAATTCAATTTGGATACCCTACAACATATATAGTAAATAAAAATGGGGTTATTATAAAATCTTTTTCTGGTGGAGCAATAGGTGAACAGGCAACAAATATGATAAAAGAGAAAATAATACCGGTACTTGAAAAAGAAATATAAAAGCAGCGTGTATTAATTAATTGGTTCAGGTATAGTTTATTTTGCCACTTTTCATATACCAGATCGTTATATATAAAATGATATACAAAGAAACATTACCGGATCATTTATTTTCGCATCATGTGGAAAGCTATTGGCATATCTTTTCGGATGAGCGATTGGCCAAAGATCCTTTAGAAATGTTTCTACCCACCTGTACATTTAATATTATCTTTATTGATTCTCCAAGTATTGTAAGGAGCAACTCGCAGACCAAATGGATGCGTCTACAACGAGGAGCTTACTTTATAGGGCAAACAAACACTTCATTAAGTTTTAAATCGAAAAGTGCCGTTAATATTACAGGTGTACGTTTTAAGCCTTTTGCATTTGCCAATCTCATTAAAAATCCACTAATAGATTTTAATGACAGTATTGTAGCCCTTGAAAAGGTTTTCTCTCTTGATAAAATAACACATTTACTTATCCAGAGAATTTCTATGGAAAGTAAAGCCATCATACAAGAACAACTTATTAATGAATTTACAAATATCTTATTGTCAAAAGCGATGTCTGTTGACGAAAACTTAAGAGCTCAGTTAAACTTCATTATGCTTAGACATGGAAGCATCAGGATACGCGAGTTGTTCGAAGAGTTTAATGTAAGTAAAGTTACATTACATAAACATTTCATAAATAAAGTAGGACTTTCTCCCAAAAAGGTTTCGCAAATATGGCGGATGAATAGAATCCTTCAACTTAAGGAAGAATTTCCTGATATGAGTCTCACTTCTATTGGTTTAGAGGCAGGGTTTTATGATCAAGCACATTTCATTAAAGATTTCAATTCAATTTTTAAAATAACTCCTTTTAAGTTTTTTGCTCAAAAATCAAGCCTGATCGAAATTACAAATCTTAACATTTCTAAACGATTCACCAATCAATATGATCCTATCGTATCATAGTACATTTGGAACTATTTCTTTACCGTTTACTTTTTTACAATTTTATGAAAGTTCAATATTTTAAATTAGCTTTAAAAACCTAAAATAATGATGGTAATTCGTAAATATCTTTTTCTTCTTTTCACGCTATCTCTATGTTATACTGCTATCTATTCACAGGATATTGAATTAAGTAAGAAATATAAAGAAGAGGTAATTAACACTTTGTCAGAATTGATGAATAACAGGTACGTCTTTCCTGATATTGCAAAAGATACTGAAGAACATTTAAAGAAACAGTTTAAGAAAGGGCATTTTGATCAGTTTACAACGAATGAAAGTTTTGCTACGGCACTTACTGAATCTGTACAATCGATCAATAATGACAAGCATATGAGGATAATGAACCAACCTCCGTATGAGGCTCCTTCTATGACACCAGAACGACTCATTGAAGAGAAAATTTATAATCTCAAAAGAAAAAAAGAATACAATGCTGGTTTTAATACTATAAAGGTACTAGAAGGAAATGTTGGCTATCTAGATTTAAGAGGATTTACCTACTTTAAAGAGGGGAAGTCAATTGCAGATGCATACATGAAACTTATCGCAAATACAGATGCAGTTATAATAGATCTAAGTAAAAATGGTGGTGGAGATCCGGAAATGGTTCAATATTTATGTAGTTATTTTTTTAAAGGTGGTATTCACTTAAACAGTCTATACTTTAGAGAAGGTGATAGAACAATTGATTTTTATACACTGGATAAAGTAGATGGAATAAAAATGATCGACGTTCCTTTATTTGTTATAACAAGTGAAAAAACATTTTCTGGTGCTGAAGAATTTTCATATAATATGCAAACACAAAAACGTGCAACCTTAGTAGGGCAAACTACAGGAGGAGGAGCGAATCCAGGTGGCACTAGTCCAATTAATGAATTCTTAAGTGTTTTTATCCCAACCGGAAAAGCTATTAATCCGATCACAAAAACAAATTGGGAAGGCGTAGGTGTAGTTCCTGAAATCAAAGTAACGAATGACGAGTCGTATCGTAAAGCGCATGAATTGGCTAAAAAAGCAGCTGATCAACACAGGAAAAAATTAAAAGAATTATACACCAATACTTTCACTAATCTTCTGTCAAAACTGGAAACCTATGATGAAACAAATTCTGAGAAAAATATCTTAGCCACCCTAAAAGATTGTAACGAAAAGGGGCTTATACAGGAATGGGAAATTAATGCACTAGGATATCAATATATGATGGAACATAAAAAGACGAAAATTGCAGTATGTATATTCAAAGCAAACACAGTTTTACATCCTGAATCAGCGAATGGATTTGATAGTTATGCTGAAGGATTAATGATGCTTGGCAACTATGAAGAGTCTATAAGAAATTATAAAAAAGCAGTAAAACTTGCAACTGCGGATAACTCACCAGATCTTTCTGTGTATCAAGATAACCTGAAAAAAGCAATGCAGAAAAAGTAATAACCTATACATTAATCCGAAGGGGATTAAAGAAACTAATTTCGCCTAACTCCTATTAATACTTAGGCTAACACGATGTATAACACATAACAATCTTAGGTTTACATTAGCTACCTATAGTATCGATTTTGCGTCAGGGATAGAAACCCTTCGACAGACTCTGGACAGGTCTAATCTTATTTTATGAAGTACCCTGAGGCTCTCCAAGGGTACTTATAAAAAAGATATAGTGGATAGCCCACCAGGACGCTATTAAAATCATCCACATTGTTTATAACACTCATTATAAACAGTTTATTAATTCTAAATTGTGATACAGTTCATCTAAAAAACTAATTTTCTTTGTGAATATACTCTTACGTAGATATAATCACATTGTACAGGAATTCAATCAAAAAACACCTTTAAACCCTTGTAAATATTGATTTTATTATTTAAAACCTTGTTTTCAAGCTATCTTCTACCCTGACAAATAATGACTTAAAGTCTATAAGCTTCCTTATAATTGATAATAAATTAGAATATTCTGTGTTATTCTTCTTGGATACTAACTTGAATTAAACAAGTTTGATCCACCTAACATGCAATGAAACAATGCCACAAATAGATGCGCTCCAGAACCGTCTATTTTAAATTTCAATCTTTGGATTGGAATTGGTGATATCTTTCCTCCCGTTTCTTTAGCAAGTAAGGTGTATCTATTATGGACATGAATGTCCATGAGTTGATATACCCTAATAATTCAAATTATGCATTTAATTTTTTAAGTAAACCTACACACACACAAACAAACTCATGAAACCTTTACAAATTTCAACAAATTACCTACAAAAAAGTTTGGCCATCAAGCCATATTTTATTTTGACATTCGCTTTATTTATTTTTTATAATGGTATTGCGCAAAATCAGAAACCTTACGAATTAGGAAGTGAAGAAAACTTTAGTCAAAGTATAATGACTAATAAATCTAATGTTGTTACACTAAAATTATCGGATACTGAACATGTAAAAGGTATCATAAACATCAGAAAAGGAAATACCGAAAACTACTCAGTAATAGGAATAATTAACAATAATAGTAGTTCGACCTTTAGTATTATTAAAGATAAAGGTATTGTAACGGGAAAAATTATACTATTCGGTAAGAAAAAAGCATATCGTTATTATTCTGGTGATAGTGATGATGTTCTGATACAGGAGGAAGATATTAACAAGGTCTTGTGTATTGATTTTAAAAAGGTCTCCTCTAAAGAAGAAAAAACTGGCAGAGCTTCAGCAATAGCTCCTGATCTGCAAAGCTTACCAGGATCAGAGTTTACAGTATATCTAGATTTTGATGGAGAAACAGTTAGTGGAACCAGCTGGGTTGGTGGTGGCACCATCAACGCTCAACCGTCTGGCTATAACGATGAAAAAATAACCAACATCTGGAGAATTATGGCTGAAGATTTCAGACCTTTTGATATTAATATCACCACCAATAGATCTATCTACGAAGCTACTCCAATCAATAAAAGAATGATGGCTATTTTCACATCTACTGATAGTGCTGCTCCAGGATCAGGAGGAGTTGCTTATCTAAATTCTTTTTCTTCAACCAGAAATGATGATCCGTGTTGGGTTTTTAATTCTGGAACCAGATCTGCTGGAGAAACGGGTTCACATGAAGTTGGACATACGCTAGGGTTATCTCATGATGGAACCACTTCAGGAACAGTATATTATTCCGGACACGGAGATTGGAGCCCTATTATGGGTTGGAGTGCTAGTGAACCTATTGGTCATTGGAGTAAAGGAGAATATGACGGTGCTAATCAGGATCAGGATGATATGGCGATTATATCAGGAGATCGTAACGGGTTTGGGTATAAACAAGATGATCACGGAGATATACTTACAGCATCTAGTGAATTGATTGTAGATGCTAGTGGTGATGTGAATGCTTCCCTAAACACAGGTTTAATTTCCACAAGAGAAGATAAAGATGTATTTTCTTTTGTTACATCAGGAGGTGCTGTGGAGTTTAGTTTTGAACCTGATCCCTATTATCCAAATCTAAATATTGAAGCTAAAATATTAACAGGTACAGGAGAAGAAGTTGCTATTTCCAGTCCTAGTCGAGATCTTAGTGCGAGTATCTCCAGTACTTTAGCCGGAGGCACATATTTTATAGAAATCGATGGAGTTGGAGAAGGTAATCTATCAACAGGCTATTCTGATTATTCATCTGTTGGTTTGTATTCTATATCTGGCTCCTACCCTCCTGGAAATAATAACCAACCACCAATAGCAAATTTTGAAGCTACCGAAGATTGTAATCAGGTTACTTTTAGAAGTACTTCTATAAACACTGTTACTTCTTATTTATGGGATTTTGGAGATGGAAACACAGCTACCTCCCAAAACCCAACCCATACCTACACTGATAATGGTAGTTATACCGTTTCGCTTACGGTTACAAATGATATTGGTAACGACACAAATACTAAGGATAATTTCCTGGACATTGAAATTGCCTCTGTTCCCGATACTACTAATGAAGTCGTATGTCCTGGTGAATCCGTATCTATAACACTTTCCGGAAGTAACGGATACATTTGGTATGATCAAGAGAATGGTACTAATGTTATTGCTACAGGAAGCACTTTTGAAACACCAGAATTGACCGAAAACCAAATATACTATGTATCAGGAACGACAAGACCGATTACCTCTGCTGATGTTGGAATACAAGAAATTAGTGCGAGTTCAGGTAATATTCATCAAGGTGGGTATAGTCTGGTTTTTGATGTTAAAGAACCTATTATTCTGAAAAAAGCCAAAGTATCCGCCGAAGGTTCAGGAAATAGAACATTACAACTTAAAAATGCTTCTGGTGAAATATTAGAATCAAAAGATATAAATATTCCAGACGGAGAGAACATCATTGATATTAATATAAACATTCCTGCCGGTGATAATATGGAAATAGGTTTTACTGAAAATTCGAACTTATTCCGTAACAACCAGGACGTCAATTATCCATATGAAATAGTAGATATAGTAAGTATAAAAAGGAGTACCGCCGAAAGTAACCCTGAAGGGTTTTATTACTATTTGTATGATTGGCAAATAACAACCTTAGGAGCATGTGAAACTTCAGAACGTACAGCAATATCAGTAACAATATCTGATACTCCTGATCAACCAGTCATTTCCTTTGACCCAGAAACCAGTCAAATTACGGTAAATCAGGAATACGATGCCTACCAGTGGTATCTTAACAATGAAGCTATTACAAATGCCACAGATCAAAGCTTTATAGCAGAAGAAACAGGCTCTTATACGTTGGAAGTATTTAATGCAGCTAACTGTAGTACTTTTTCTGAGAGTATCGCTGTATCCACATTGTCTGTGTCTGATACTCCTTTATCGATCAATACTATCTCAGTATATCCTAATCCAACCAACAAAATCTTGTATATTAATGGAATAGACGAATCGATGGATATTTATAGTATCAAAATCGTAAACATGCTAGGACAAGTCATAAAAAAATATGACAACCTGGTCACGGCTTTGGACACTACCTCACTCGAAGAAGGGCTATATTTTCTTGTAATTAACAACCAAATGTCTAAAAAGTTCTTGAAAACCTCTTCTTAATTTTTAAATTGACAGCTTTTGAATCAGAAAAAGCCGTCAAATTGAATTGTTTTCATAGTAAATCGAAGAAAAATTAGCTTGCTCGCCTATGTAGGGTGCGGCCCTTTTACAGACTGAGGATGAAAAGGTTTTTGATTGAAAATTCATTTGTTTTCGATACATCCGCCTGAGGTGAACACTCTAACTGACATAAATTTATTATATCGTTTAACTCACGTTAAATTATATGCTGAGTCGTCCTAAACATATCAAATTATTTTAGGGCGACTCAGAAATAAAAAAAATCATTTATTGATTCATCATTATCAAATCGCTACACTAACTAAGAGCTGCGTCAGGGATAGGAACCCTTCGACAGGCTCAGGACAGGTCTAATCTTATTTTATGAGTGCACTGAGATTATCGAAGGGTACTTATAAAAAAGATATAGTGGATAGCCCGCCAGGACGCCATTAAAAATGCAATGGCGGATTAGTTTTAATTAGATATGGGTTAAATCCTGAAGCTATTCTTATAGGTGTAATATTTGAGTAAGGTTCAGTTTGGTGCGCATAATATAAATTATCAAATGCAATGGCAGACTTTCCTCTTTCAATTTCTACATTAATGATTTTTTCTAAAAAATCAATCCCCATCGCATCCACACCATAGTAATCGAAAAGGATACACTTGTTCTTTTCAAAATTAGCTTTAATGATTAATGCCTTTTTCTTTGTAAAACCTAAATATTCAAATTTTTCATGCAATGTAATACCTATTTCATCAACTATCCTGACTGCACTTTGAATATTAATATGCATTTTATTAATTAAATAAGTTTTTATTGTTAATGGCTTTATATATTCAATAATCGAATTCTGGTTGTAGTTTCTAGCCCAAGGAAAATCAGTTTTTTTATTTTGAAATCGACGAATCAATTCAAGGGTCAAATCAAAATTTACTGGCACATTTTCAGGGTAAATTCTAGAACTATAAATTCTAACTAGCTCACCTTCTTTTAATTCAAATTTTGGAATGGAAATTCCATGGATTTCAAATTCTTCGTTATAAAAAGCTATATTTTTCATTATAGAGTTATCCGAACCTATCTTATCAAAACAGAGATTATCCGGCCATATTAATATCCTTCAACTTATTATCTTCTGCTTGTTTTGCCTTGTCAGCAGCATAATCGAAACCTTGTTGCCACCAGCTACGCATCAATTTTTTATTAAAAACCAAGGAGTTTTCTGTCAATTTAGAAGGTGTATAATATAAATTGAGCACCACATCTTTATTCTTAGCCGCTAATTTACCTACCACTGTATCATGGCCTTCTACCTGATCAAACATATAACTAAAGAGATTGACCATTAAAGAAAATGGATTCTTACCTAAGACCTTATTATGCTCCATATTTTCGGATTCTAAAATAACGGCATCTACTTCGGTAGCTCCTCTTCGGATCGCTTCTCGAATAGGCACCATACATCCAAAACCGCCGTCGGCATATTCACAATCATTTTTAGTCACTAAACTCATAAAAGGAACATAATTACAGGAAATCCAGATCCAATCACAAAAATCCTCATAGGAGAAATCATTAATGGATTTATATTCTGTAGTATTTTTGGTTAGGTTAGAAACCGTTACTACTACATCTTTAACTTTCTTCTTGGCCAGCTCGAATTCTATTTCAGAAAAATTTCTACGAATATTTTTCCGTAGGTTCTTACTTTCTCCAAAGGTTCTTTTGCGCTTCAGAAATTGCATTACCGTATTAAAAAAATTGATCGATACGAACTCACGGTTTCCTTTTTTTCTGGTTCTAAAAGGATTAACACTAAAGATGGTATTCTGATTAACGTTTGTATAAATATCATATACCTTCTCTACATTGCCCAAAGCCAACTGAGGTATCAACAAACTACCTGTAGATGTTCCGAGAAAAAGATCATACTCCCTTCCTTCTTCCTGCATCAAATATTGAGCTACGCCACCTGCATACGCTCCTTTACTTCCTCCTCCTGATATTACTAATGCTCGCATGTATTATAGTCTATTAGATGTATTCTTTTTTTTGGCAAACTCATAACCTTTAGTCCACCATTGTGTCATTTTTTCTTTTTCAAAAATTAATGAATTTGTAGTTAGCACTGTAGGCGTATAATACAAATCCATGGCTACCTCTTTTTGTGATGCAGCAAATTTACCAATTCTAATATTTTGGTGTTCTATAGTATCCATCATAAAATCCACCATACTTGTAATTAGGGTAAACGGATTCTTTGTTGGCATGCGATTGAGATAATTAACTTCTGTTTCTAATACGATCACATCTATTTCTTTAGCTCCTCTTTTTATCGCCTCTTCTATTGGAACCATTGATCCAAGGCCTCCATCTACATAATCACAAAAGTTTTTACGAACTAAACTCATAAAAGGTGGATAATTACACGATATCCATATCCAATCCAGAAAATCTTCATACGTACATTCTTTAATAGACTTGTACTCTACTTCATTCGTTGATAAATTAGTTACCGTTACTATTACATCTTTAGTCCCAGATTGTAAGGTTTCAAAATACTTCTTAGAAACAGCATTTTCGATAAGTTCTCTAAGATTTCTGCTATCTCCAAAGGATTTTCTGCCTCTAATTAGATTACTTAACACATTAAAATGATTGATACTAATACTATTATAGCCTCTCTTTTTTTTTATTATAAAGGGACAATTCCTGAATATTGAAGATTGATTAACCGAAGTATAAAAGCTTTTTATTTCTTCTATTTTAGATAATGCTAGATGAGATACCAAAAGACTTCCTGTAGAGGTGCCTATAAACATATCATAATGTCTACCTAAATCCTGAATTAAATATTGTGCAACTCCTCCTGCAAAAGCTCCTTTACTGCCTCCTCCGGAAATTACTAATGCACGCATACTCTCATTTATGGGGTTAATTTCTTTTCTAAAAAATCTTGTTGCCTCTTTGGCAAATCACCCTTTAAATCTACATATTTCTTTTGAAATTTAGGCTTCTTCAGAAGGTTATCTAAAACTTTCCTGCAAAAGTTCCTAAATCGCCAATTATAATGTACTGCTCCATCCACCAAATCTACAAGAGATTGATCCGAAAAAGCGTTAAGACTCTCTAAATAAGTAAAAGCATTCTCTCGCGTACTAAAATGATGTATTGAAGAAGAATATCCTGATAACTCCGTATAAAACTGCTGATGTTTTTCTTTCTGGTATTCTTGTGTACTAAGTGCTAAAACTAACCAAAGTATTCTTACATTTTTATCATGAAAACCAATGACATCCTTAGTTTGATCCAGATATCGAGTTCTTTCTGAAGGAAAATTAGCCCATAAATGATATAATGCTGGCTCTATAGTAGCATAGGATTCATCTTCTAACAAAGACTCATATTGTTTTTTTAGCTCTTTGGGTATGCTACTCATGGTATTGGCAATTGCCTGACGTACATATATATTATTGGTCTCAAAAGCTTTAGTAAACAATGCAATCGCTTCTTTTGATGTATCTCCTTCTAATTGGTAGATCACTTCTTGACCTAAATACTCATTGATCGGAAAGTCTAAAGCCGTAGCTAATGTCCCCCATTTTCCGGCTATGGGTTGAGTGCGCTCACCTGCCAGGCTTAAATATTTCTTAATAAACGAAGAGGTTGTTAATATATCCAATGCTTCCTGAGATGGAAACTCAATGGCTTCTAACCATATTTTCTGATACTCGGTTAAATCCTGACCACTTACCTCTTCTGCTACAGTAATAAAATCAGAAGTAGTTACGTTACCAAATTTATGCTTCTCTAAGTAGTTATTGACAGTAATCTTAAAATTAGCATCTCCGATTATTTTTTTTAGTGCGTGCAATGCCCAAGCTCCACGTTGATAAAAAGTAAGAGAACTTGCTTTAGGATTCAGCAAAGAAGTGGCATCAGTTGCCTTAGCCTGTTCTGTGAGTTGCTCAGCACTTTCATACAACTTATACTGAAAATATTCTTCTCCAAAAATTTCTTTCTCTGCCAGCAATGCGTAATAGGTAGCAAAACCTTCTTGTAACCAATGATGTTTTCCTTCTGTTTCTGTTACCAAGTCACCAAACCATTGATGTGCCAATTCGTGAGCATTTACATTGATATAATTACGATCATTAAATCCTATGTTATCTACTACAAAGGCATCAGAAAAAATAGTAGTTCCGGTATTTTCCATCCCGGCATATAGAAAATCTTTTACAGGAATCTGTTTATAATTTTGCCAAGGAAAAGCATATCCAATCTCCTTTTCAAGGAAATCAAACATTTTTTTGCTATGCTTATAGGTTGATTCGAACTTGTCCTTATCCTCTGGATAATAGTACATTTCTAGTGGAATACCACTTTCTGAAGTTTCAACCACTTTGTCGTATTTCCCTATTGCCAATGCCAGTAAATAGCTACTCATTGGTTGCTGCATATCATACTCCCATCGCTGGATAGAATCATTTACAGCTTGTTTATCAACTAACTTTCCATTGGTTATTACTTCATAATCCGCATCATAATTGATAACCATATCAAAAACTACCTTTTCATTCATATCATCAAAACTCGGCAACCAGTTAGAAGTATATTTTCCTTGTCCTTGTGTCCAGATCTGGTCATTCCCTTGATAGTCCTTTAGGAAATACAGTGCTTTTTTAGGAACAGCGATATACTGAATTTCTATAGTATGCTCAGCTCCCACTTTAAAATCCGAAGTAACTTGTATTTTTTTATCATCATATACTACATCTGTTGCTGTTCCATCTAATGAAACACCCATAATTTGCATCTTCTGTGCATCAATAGTAATAGATGATGTTGGTTGAAGAATTTTAAAAGTATATGTTACTTTTCCTTCTATTTTTTTGAAACTAGCCTCCAAAAAAACATTCACTTTTCCTGTCAAAAAATCCACCTCTTTAGTTTGCTGTGCTACACCACCAAAGGAAATAGAAAGTATAATTAGATATAAAATAAATCGCATATGTATCAATAATCAAATGTTCTGCCAAAATAACGATTTTAGTCTGGTAATGTGACACGTTTTGCTTTGAACATTTTTCTGATTAATAGTATCTTCGCTCTAATGAATGCAAATATCTTACAAACTCCTATTGATTATCTAAAAGGTGTTGGGCCTTCTCGTGCGGATCTATTACGCACAGAATTAGGTATTCATACCTATCAGGATTTGGTGAATTTGTTTCCGAATCGGTATATCGACAAGACCAATTACTATAAAATCAATGAATTGCAACGTACTTCTGCAGAGGTACAAATGGTTGGCAAAATTGTAAACCTTAAAATGGTTGAACAAAAACGTGGAAAACGTTTAGTCGCCAAATTTATGGATGATACCGGAGAAATGGAATTGGTATGGTTTAGAGGTCATAAATGGATTAAGGAAAATATAAAACTAAACACCCCTTATGTAATTTTTGGTAAGACTAAATACTATAATGGGTTTAGTATGCCACATCCAGAGATGGAATTGCTTACGGAACATGAAAAGAACCTAAAGGTGATGATGCAACCCGTATATCCTTCCACAGAAAAATTATCGAATAAAGGCATTACCAATCGGGTACTTAGCAAAATGATGATGCAATTATTTCTAGATACCAAAGCACGGTTTTATGACACCCTTTCTGAAGAAATACGTAATGAATTAAAACTTATTCATAAAAGTGAAGCAATTCTTAATATTCACTTCCCAAAAAATCAAGAATTACTAGCCAAGGCGCAATATCGATTAAAGTTTGAGGAGCTTTTCTATATTCAACTACAATTAATTACTAAAAAACTAATTCGTAAACAAAAGATCAAAGGATTTCCTTTTACCGAGGTTGGAGAATATTTTACCAATTTCTACAATCATCACTTACCATTTGAGTTAACCAATGCTCAGAAACGAGTAATCAAAGAAATTCGAAAGGATATTGGTAGCAGTGCGCAAATGAATAGACTGCTGCAGGGAGATGTAGGATCTGGGAAAACAATTGTAGGATTAATGACCATGTTATTAGCTCTAGATAATGGTTTCCAGGCATGTTTGATGGCGCCAACTGCTATTTTGGCCAATCAACATTATCAAGGAATTGTAGAATTAACCAAAGACCTAGACATCAATGTAAAACTATTGATGGGTAGTTCTAAGACCAAAGAACGCCGTATAATCCATCAGGAATTAGAAGAAGGTACATTACATATTCTTATTGGTACACACGCTGTATTAGAAGATAAAGTGAAGTTTAAAAATCTAGGCCTAGCAATTATAGATGAACAACATCGATTTGGTGTAGCACAACGCTCTAAACTCTGGCATAAGAACACGTATCCACCCCATATTCTTGTCATGACAGCAACGCCAATACCTAGAACATTAGCCATGAGTCTGTATGGAGATCTGGATATTTCAGTGATTGATGAATTACCACCAGGAAGAAAATCTATTAAAACGGTACATCGATATGATAGCAATCGTCTAAAGGTTTTTAAATTTATTGCTGATGAAATCCAAAAAGGAAGACAAATCTATATTGTATATCCTCTAATCCAGGAATCCGAAGCATTAGATTATAAAGATTTGATGGATGGATATGAAAGTATTGCCCGCTCCTTCCCTACTCCGGATTATCAAATATCCATAGTACATGGCAAAATGAAACCAGCAGATAAGGATTATGAGATGGAGCGTTTTGTAAAAGGAGAAACCAATATTATGGTAGCCACAACGGTGATAGAAGTGGGTGTTAATGTGCCCAATGCCAGTGTGATGATCATAGAGAGTGCAGAACGTTTCGGGCTCTCGCAGTTACACCAGTTACGAGGTCGCGTGGGTCGTGGAGCAGAACAGAGTTTCTGTATCCTAATGACTAGTCATAAACTATCATCTGATAGTAAAACTCGGCTAGAAACTATGGTTCGAACCAATGATGGCTTCGAAATTGCAGAAGTAGACTTAAAATTACGTGGACCAGGAGATATTATGGGTACTCAACAAAGTGGTGTTTTAAATCTAAAAATAGCAGATATCGTACGAGATAATGACATCCTGAAAACTGCCCGATACTACGCCATGAAAATTCTAAAAGAAGACCCTTCTCTAGCGCTAGAGAAAAATAAGATATTGTTGTTTACCTATCAACAACTTGCTAAACACAAAAATATCTGGAACTATATTAGTTAAAAAATTAACAGTTGTCAATTTGTTTAGGGTACTTCATAAGTACCCCCTACCCACCTCTACAGTACCCACTGGGTACTTCAAATAGAAGTAACGCTTAGCTCTAACACAGGTGCCACTTGTGTCTAGGTATAGGCATGCCTCTGTTTGAAGTACCCCTAGACAACCTTTTGGGTAGGAGTACCCACTTATAGAAGTGCCCCTAACTGTGTTCTAACACTCATACACCCACTAGTACAAGTACCCCTAACCGTATTCTGACACGTATGCCCCCACTTGTATAAGTACCCCTCCCCCACTTATGGTAGTGGGTTTTAAAGAATCTGAGTAGTAAAACACTCTTTTATTAACAGTATATGTTAAAATCTAAGTAGTATCCATGTATGATTGCCAAATGACTAAAAGGTATTTCTTTTTGGTGTTTTCTTTTAACTCCAGAAAGCCATATTCATAGCAGAAAAGATATACTTGTCCTTTGTTATTTTTCCAGTAATGTGTAAAATACTTTGGATCAAAACCTTCCTTTACTAATTTCTCTTTACGCACAGTTACTAAACCAGCTTTATTAAAACCTTTTAATATTTTTCTATTCTTTTTTAGTTGTTTATCTACTTTTTTAAAAAATGTGTCTTCTTTTTCGCGATTCTGAATATTGTGATAAGCAGATTTGCAATAAGAGTTACAAAATCTTTTATCTTTTCTTCCAGTTATTATTGACTTACAGTACAAACATTTTATCATTTTACTTCATCTTATAGTTATGTGTCTATTATATGATAAATGTTACCTGTAGAATTAAACGTTTATTAAACGTTTAATTCTACGGCTTTGATTGCAATTGATTATGTATTGATACATCTTTGACACACATGAATCCTATTAATAAGCATATTACTCTTAAGCACTTATTGATTAAGCAACAGAAAATGATAGGTTTACAATTCTATCCTGATAAAGTAATTCAGGCTTTAATCAAAGAATTACCTAATCCCAAGTGGAGCAATCAATACGGAATGGTATATATTATGAATACCAAGAAAAATTTAGATTTGATTTTCAACAAATTTAGGGGGATAGCCCGCATCAACTGTAACTTCTTTTTCAAGGAAAAGGTGATTAGAGAAAATGCATTGCCGGATATTAATTGGTATCGGAATCGTTCTAAGACAAATTCTTTTAAGTATGTTCCAGAAGCATATTTATTAAAACTAGAGCTTAAACGATACTCGGTAAGTACTTGTAAAACTTATATTTCTCAATTCGAAAAATTCATAAACACGTATCCGGATAAAGAAATCATCGAGCTATCTGAAGACGAGGTACGGAACTATCTACAATCTTTGGTTCATAGAAACAAATCTGACAGTTATATAAATCAGGCTATTAATAGTATTAAGTTTTATTATGAAGTAGTTATGGGAATGCCAAATCGATTTTATAGTATTGAACGACCAAGAAAATCTATTCAACTGCCTGATATACTTGCAAAAGGTGATATTATAAAAATGATTGAAGCCACTACTAATCTGAAACATAAATGTATTATTAGTCTTTTATATTCTTCAGGGCTTCGCAGAAGTGAGATATTACATTTAAAACCAGAGGATATTGATAGTAAACGATTATTAATCAAAGTAAAACAGGCTAAAGGAAATCATGACAGATACACGATACTTAACAAGAGTGTACTGCTTCTTTTAAGAAGTTATTACAAAGCCTATAAGCCGAAAGTATATTTATTTGAAGGGGCAAATACTGGGAGTCCATATAGTCCTTCGAGTATCTTAAAGGTGGTAAAAGAAGCTGCTCTGAAAGTATCTATTATAAAAAAAGTATCTCCTCATATGCTAAGGCACAGTTTTGCTACACATCTTTTGGAGGAGGGCACTGACCTGAGATATATCCAAGCATTATTAGGTCATAAATCAACTAAAACTACAGAAATATATACTCATGTAGCAATAAAATCCTACAAAGGCATAAAAGATTTACTAAATTAGCCTCCTCACAAAATAGATATATAGTTACCTTTTGTAACTATATACAATTGTTAGCAATAATTCAATATTATGATTAAAAAAAACCTATTACTCTTCTCTATTTTGGTTTCTTTATACTCATACTCTCAAAATATTTATGAAGAAAAATTTGAAGGTTGTAACACCAAGAGGTTTGCTTTAGAGAGTGAAATTGAAACCGCAAAAAAAGATAAAAATGAATTAATAAAGCTGCTAACTAAACATATAACAAATGATGCCCAACAAAAACTAAGAGGTAAACTTAAACTTCAAATCATTGTTTATATGGATGGAACATCCTGTCTTTTGAGTTATGAAAACAACACGAAACTTAGTTCAGATGAATTAAAAATTGAACTAATTAAGGAATTAGTAGATAATGAATTGGTATGGATGAATGGAAAAGAAAATATCGCAGCATTAGTTGAATTGAGATTCAAAAGAAAAGAAATCACCTTGAAAAGATATGGAATGAATGCGAAATCCGGTTGGCACGAATTAAAGGAATAAAACATTGCTAATGGAAAATGAAGCACTTGTATTAGATGAAAAAGGATACCCTCTAATAAAAATTTGGACTGATCATGTTGAGATTAAAGCAATTGATTATTCGGAATTTAGAACTTTCAAATATTCAAACATTAAAGATATAGAGCATTATGATCCAAATAACAATTGGTGGACAAAACTTTATATGTTAACCTCTCTAACTGCTCAAATATTTTCTAAGAATGACCCTTGGGTTCTGAAAATAATACTAAAAAACCGAGGAAATTGGACATATAAGACTTCACCTAAACAGAATTCCGAATTTAGTCAAACTATAAGACTCTTAAAAATGAAAGTGACTGAATAGTGGCGTCTTAAATAAAAAATTGCTAACATTATATATGAAATCAGAGCAATTTAATGCTAGATCGAAAGGTAATTTTCTTTTTGCAATGGCGCTAGATTTTTATAAATTAAACAAGAAACAAAAATGCGCAGATAAATCGATTGGTTCTGGCTTACTTGCCTTGCTCCGATTCATATATTTGGCGTTACCACCAATTACCAAAAATGAGAAAAAAATTATTATTCATATTCCTTAATATTTTGTTCTTTAACTGTAATGCTCAAGTTGATACTGAAAACAATGCAGAAAAAATAAAAAAAGCTCAAACTGAAATAACTCCTGCTTTAAAGTACTTTTCAAATTGTTTAGTAAATAAAGACTGTGACGAGTGTATAAATGAATTAGTTTCTAAAGCCACAAATGAATACCAAAAATATCTGATTGGTGGAGCATTATACAATATTGATTCAAAAGTCTCTTATGATTTACATAAATCTGCTTATGAGAAATATCCAAATGAATTAAATTTCAATTTAGAATATGCAATAGAAAGTCATCGAATTGGAGATTATAAAACGGCTATTAAACATTATGAAATTTATAAACAGACAAAAGACACGGATTATAGAGTTGATGTTTGGTTAAGTGAATGCTATTTAAATATAGATAATTATTTAAAAGCAATTGAACATTGGAAAAAAGCAAATCATCCCAAAAATCATACTGGAATTGACAAAGCTATTTATATCATTCACGGTCAAGTCGATCAAATTAAAAAACGGTCAGATTTAATAGTAAAAACTAAATCTAAGGATTCTAAAAGTGCATACGAGTTGATTTTCCTAGATATGAATTGGGAATTAGATTGGTGGAATAATAATATCCAAGAATACTTTTTAGAAAAAGATATAAATACAATTAAAAGTACTTTTGGTTCTGACAGTAAAGAATACTTACAACTATCTGCATATAACAAAATCAAACACCTCTCTAAAAAATCAAGTCCTAAAGATTCTATTAAAACAGCATTACTAAATTCGAAATTGATTCTTGATAATAACCAAATGCCCGTTAATGGAAAAGTAGCTTCTGATTTACTAAGAATTTCATTTATAAATAGATTATTAGATGAAAAAGAATTCTTTGAAAAGAGAGGACAAGAAATGATTGATTTAGCTGACAAATATAAAGATGAAGAGCTTTTAAATATTTATGCATACCTAGAATCAGTTGCAACTGGACACGTTTCTGAACAAACAGACAAAAAAGGATGGAACGAATACCAAAGTGAGAAATTCGCGATAAGCTATTTTATCGGATTAGCAGATAAAAACAAATATGATAACCCTGATTTGGAAAAAGCATTGATAGACTTTCCTAATTCTTCAAAAATTCATTGGGTAAAACTAAACTGCGCAAAAATTGAAGGAAAAAATATAAAATCTGATTTAATAGAGGTATTGAAAAAGGAATTCAAAACTTTAGGTTCTGATCAGAGTAAATATTCTTATGGACTCAAAAACTATTTTTACCTACTTGAAAACGAAATATAAAAAAGGTGGTAACAATTTGTATATTGCATATGCCGCCTTCGGCAGGCAAACGCAACATACAAGAGACGTTACAGGTAAGCAGAATAAATAATGAAAATATATCATACCTTAATATTATTAATATCAACTCAAATAGGTTTCGGACAGAACTTGGATTTTGATAAGTTTGAATTCAATGAACTCAAATTCTTTTCTTCGAAATCAAAAATTGTCGAAAAATTTGGGAATCCAAACCGAGAATTTGAACCGAACTATGATTGCGGAGGGCTATCTTCTGAATGGCAAGGAGTCAAATACTTTACTCTTGATTATGAAAAGGTGAAATTTACCGGAAATGAAAAAGAAAAATATCTAATTGAAAAGATTGATTTTGAGAATGATAACTCTGTTGAACTAGTTTATGGAAAACATAAATTGAATTGTGAAACGGAATTGAATACGCTTGCGGAAATATTTGGAAAACAAATCAAAGATCGGATAGATAAAGGTCAATTAAATGGCTCATTTAGTGTTCATCACGAAAAGAGAGACGACGGAATAGTGCTTGAAATCAATAATGGAAAATTAATAAAATTCAGTTATTGGACATCTTGTTAAAAAATGCCTACCTGTAACATTATATATGAAATCAGAGCAAAAGTTCAGTGCTAGATCGAAAGGTTATTTCCTTTTTGTGATGGCGCTAGATTTTTATAAATTAAACAAGAAATAAAAATGCGCAGATAGATCAATTGGTCCTGGCTCGTTTGCCTTGCTCCGATTCATATATTTGGCGTTAGCAATAATTCAATATTATGATTAAAAAAAACCTATTACTCTTCTCTATTTTGGTTTCTTTATACTCATACTCTCAAAATATTTATGAAGAAAAATTTGAAGGTTGTAACACCAAGAGGTTTGCTTTAGAGAGTGAAATTGAAACCGCAAAAAAAGATAAAAATGAATTAATAAAGCTGCTAACTAAACATATAACAAATGATGCCCAACAAAAACTAAGAGGTAAACTTAAACTTCAAATCATTGTTTATATGGATGGAACATCCTGTCTTTTGAGTTATGAAAACAACACGAAACTTAGTTCAGATGAATTAAAAATTGAACTAATTAAGGAATTAGTAGATAATGAATTGGTATGGATGAATGGAAAAGAAAATATCGCAGCATTAGTTGAATTGAGATTCAAAAGAAAAGAAATCACCTTGAAAAGATATGGAATGAATGCGAAATCCGGTTGGCACGAATTAAAGGAATAAAACATTGCTAATGGAAAATGAAGCACTTGTATTAGATGAAAAAGGATACCCTCTAATAAAAATTTGGACTGATCATGTTGAGATTAAAGCAATTGATTATTCGGAATTTAGAACTTTCAAATATTCAAACATTAAAGATATAGAGCATTATGATCCAAATAACAATTGGTGGACAAAACTTTATATGTTAACCTCTCTAACTGCTCAAATATTTTCTAAGAATGACCCTTGGGTTCTGAAAATAATACTAAAAAACCGAGGAAATTGGACATATAAGACTTCACCTAAACAGAATTCCGAATTTAGTCAAACTATAAGACTCTTAAAAATGAAAGTGACTGAATAGTGGCGTCTTAAATAAAAAATTGCTAACATTATATATGAAATCAGAGCAATTTAATGCTAGATCGAAAGGTAATTTTCTTTTTGCAATGGCGCTAGATTTTTATAAATTAAACAAGAAACAAAAATGCGCAGATAAATCGATTGGTTCTGGCTTACTTGCCTTGCTCCGATTCATATATTTGGCGTTGTAGGTAATTAAACAAAATGGCACATCATACTATAATATACGGAAGAATAAACGGAGCGACATGGAAAACTGAAGACTATTATAAGTTGCATAGAATGAATATTGAGATAATAAATAGTTTACCGGAAAATGATTCGGAATTTCCTTGGATAAATCGAAGTATGTTTTCAGTACCAAACGAACAAGGAATTTTTAGAGATCAGATAATAACATTTGGAGCGAGTTACAGAACTCTGGAATATGAATGGCATTTGTGGATTGAAAAATTTGAAGAACTTTTAACAAAATTGTTTTGGTTTGACGTAACTATTCATGCGGAATTTGAAATGATTGGAGATCATAAATATGATTGGATTATAAACCATAAATTAATAAAAGATAATTGGTATATAGAATTTCCAAAACCAATTATTGATTGGGAATTTGAAAGTAATAGTCCACGTAAATTTGAAAATCTCCTGAAAAAATAAACTCCCTACAACATTATATATAAAATCAGAGCAAAGTTTAGTGTTAGATCGAATGGTCATTTCCTTTTTGCAATGGCGCTAGATTTTTATAAATTAATCAAGAAATAAAAATGCGCAGATAGATCGATTGGTTCAGGCTTGCTTGCCTTGCTCCGATTCATATATTTGGCGTTGTACTTAATGAGAAACGCAATTTACATATTAATAATTTTCCTTTGTTTGAACTGTAATTCAAAACAAAAAAAAGAAAGGGTTGAATTACAAACACCCAAATCGAATGTTTCCGAATTAAATGGTGTTTGGGGGCTAAACAATTATTTTGACAATATACTTGCTGATAAACAAATTGCTAAATATAGATTGCAACCACCAACTTGGTTTGCGATTCTTTTGGAAATAAAAAACGATTCATTAAAAAGTTATGGTTCTATTATAGAATTGAATTACAAACTGAATTACAACTCTGATACTCTAGCTGTATTTAATTCCTTTGGAGGAAAGTATGCATTATTTAAAGAAAAAGATAAACTATTATTAACTCAGTTCCCCAATCAGGAAAGAATTGATTCAACAAAATATGTTTTCGGTAAAAGGAATGATTTAAAAAGTCTTCTTGAAAACCAAGATAGAGTACATAAAATAAGTTCAAGCATAACAAATTACTTTAATGAAAATCTAATTGCGGGAACATACGCTAACCTAAAAAGTAGTACGAATGTGATATTCGAAAAAAATGGAAAATTGAAAAACTTTAAAGACTTCGACAAGTACGAAGTGAGGAATTATTTTGGTACAAGCCATCCTCATAAAAATATGGATGTTGTGACACTGGTAAACTCCATGAGTAAAGAACGTAAACAATTCAATTGGAAATTTGAAAACGAGGAATTAATACTGACCGAATTTGTGCGAGATAATAAAACTGACTATTTTTTACTTGGAAATAATAAAATCGTGCTGAAATTAAAAAATCACTAAGTACAACAATTTGTATATTGCATATGTCGCCTTCGGCAGGCAAACGCAACATACAAGAAACGTTATCAGCAATTAAAAGTATATGGATAAAAAAGATATATTCGAAGAATTAAATATGAGTGAATATATTTGGGGAAATGCATATCTATACTCTATATCTGATATAGATTTATCTATCGAAAAAAATCAAATATCAAAACTTGACGAAATTTGCAAAATTGAAGGCTGGAATGAACTGGGAGAAAAATGGAACTCAATTGAATTCTTAAAATGTTCTGAATTGCTTTTAGATTCAATAGAATTTGACATTGCATATTCTTCTTCTAGAATAACTCCAACCGAGATAGCTAAAAAATTTCATACGGAACTGCTTAATAAATTTAATAATGACTCTTTTTGTTATTCAAATTGGTTTAACAATCAATGGAGGTCAAATGAGAATGGATCAAGTTGGAACCCATTAACGGAAAATACTTTTGATATAAGTACAGTGTTTATTAATAAAGAAAATATACTAATAACCTGTTTTAGAAGTGAAGACTAACAAATCTTAAAAAAAGAAAAGCTGATAACACGATATATGTGCCATAGCAACTAAGTGCTGAATCGAATGATTCTTGTATTTTTGGTAAGGCGCAATGCTTGCAGAATGGAAAAGTTAGCAACCAATGCGCAGAAATATCAAAAAACAAGGTAACATTTTGCCCTGCTACGACACATATATTAAACGTTGTAACCAATTTATAAATATGACTACTGAAGAACACTTTGAAAAATCTTTAAATGAAAGAGAAAAATTTTGGTCAGAACTTGGAGATGTCAATTCGGATGTGATATCGCATGTTATAAATCCTGCTTTTTTAGGTGGTCCTCAGTGGCCAGGTTTGAGACAATCATTCTTAATGATAAAAACTGAAAGTGGAACCATATTTGCAAGTGATGGATTAAGTGACCCCTATTCTGACAGAGATAATAATCCTGACCATTTCGAATATAATGGTCTTGGTCTTGAGTTATTTGTAGAATGCAATGAAAAATGGAATAATATAGATGAGGCTAAAAATTCATGGCAATTTTCATTGCTATACAAAGCCAGCCAAATTTGTGCAAATAATCCTAACGTTCTTTATTCAATAAAAGACCATACCTATATTTCTACAGATGCCTTTAATGTTCCTTTTCCAGATGAAATGAATGAAGAAAAGGAAAAAATTGGATTATTGTTAGGACTGCCATCTGAATACGTTCCAAATAGGTTAAAGTTGAGCCTTGAAGAAATATTATTTGTGAATGTAAAACTATTGACCATAGAAGAATCAAAATATGTAGATGAACATGACGGAAAAGGAAGAAAAGAAGTTGCTAAGAGACTAATAAAGCAAGGAAATACAAGTCTATCGAACATATCAAGAAAATCAGTAATATAAAACTGGTTACAACAATATATATGTGGTCATAGCAGCTAAGTGATCAATCGAATGGTTCTTGTATTTTTGGTAAAGCGCAATGCTTGCAGAATGTAAAAGTTAGCAACCAATGCGCAGTTTTTGTCGATAATTGGGTAACATTTTGCCCTGCTACGACACATATATTAAACGTTATGTCTAATTACAAAAAATGAGTAGAGAAGAAACAAAACAATCTTATGAGTTAAATACTTTTCAATTTAACCAAACTGTAAAAAAATCTCTTGCTCTTAAATTTGGATTAAACGGACTTTATAGCGGAGGGCATACAATAAGAAATGATAAAGGTTGGAGAGATAACGAAATAGAAGTTGATTACATTTGGATTGCCAAAATAAGTAGGTCATTTGTAGGTTTTGGAGGTTTAATTACCATAAAATTTAACGAAAGTGAGTTCCGAGGCATTAAAAATCCTGAAAAACTAATTCAGGGTATCTTTCTTTATAACTCAAAAGGAAAGGTGAGAGAGCTTCATTTTGAGGAGCAAATTAACGGAATTAATGATCCTGTTTGGAAGGTTAATGACCTAGAATTGTTTACTGCAAATAACGGAATAGCTCTTGACGGAGTATCTTATGAATATAATGTGATTGCAAGAAATATTGAGACTCAAATTTCCGTTAACAACCCTAATAGTGAACAATGGAAAAATTGGGAAAATGAAATACGGAGTTTGGGCGAAAAGCTTGCTGAAAACTCAGCGAATGAAGAGATGAAACAACTATTTGAATAAAATAAAAAAGACATAACAGGTTGTATATTGCATATGCTCCCTTCGGGAAGCAAACGCAACATACAAGCAACGTTAGGTGCAATTGTCCATTTTGATCGGACAATTTTTTCGGAGGGATACGCTGGAATTATGGAGTTTTATTCTGATA
>NZ_CANMQT010000015.1 GCF_947500065.1 uncultured Aquimarina sp. | reverse complement strand
AGTCTTAGTTTACTTTTCTTCCTTTTCTCTTTCTAAAATTAATCCTTTTTATTTATTTGCTAATCTAAAGGAGCGGAATCGAGAAACAATCACCCTTGGTTTTCAGTACATTTCGACTCCCTTCAATGTGACAGTGTAGTAAACATTCTGTTTTTCGGATAGCCTCATTTCCTCTTCCTCTGGGAGAAGATTAAGGTAAAAGGCTTTATTATGAAAACCTCTCATCCCTACCCGTCCGGTCAGGCGGGCTAACTCCAACACTCTTTCTCGCCCATCGCTAAGCGCTGTCGTCCAAGGAGAAGGAACTCTTTTAGGTTGTAAAACATTAAACAACAGCATGTTTTATATTGAACTCAGGTTTAAAATTCTAAATAATTAAGAAATAATGTCCTCCGAATTCCCACTATAGAATTCATTATTTATTTGTTACTACATCACTCACTCAACAGTTAAGTTCATTCACTCATAATTTCTATTCGTCTACTCATCTTCTTTTTATTCCTTGTTTATTATCCGCTACTTTGAATCATCAAATCAACAATGAGGGCCTTCAAAAAGTTGATTGGATTTCACATTAATTATAAACTTTTAAAATTTTTCAATTATGTCAGATCAACTTACAACAGAAGAAGTATCAACATTAAAAAAGAATGCTGAAGCTTATTTTAAGGAACAAGGAATTGATCCCTCAAAAAAACCAGAAAAACAATCAGCAAACATCGATGGAAAAGATTTATTATCAAAATCGATAATCACTCACCCTTGTTTTATACGCGCTACATCATATTTAGTATATACGTATATAGAAGTTTTAGTACCAGCAATAGGATATACATTTAAAGGAAGTTCCGGTGGATTAGGAATAGGAGATATTGGCGCAGCTGGTGTTATATACTACACCGATGAAGCTAAATTACTATCAACAGAAGCTTTTGGAGTGGTTTATGGCGCTGAATATGGCGGTGTTTTACAAGTTACTTGGGGTTCTCACGGAAATGCTACTGCTGCGGGAATTGGAGAAGGTGGCGGAGCCTTTGGAGGTAGCGGTAAATGGGAAAAGAATTAATATTAAAATTCTTCCATAAAAGAAAAATTAACTTTTAAATAAAATATCATGAGTGTTAGAATTAGATTAACCGTAATAAACAATACAGGTGCTGATATAAAATGCACAAGTATTAAGTGCAAAAAATTTTTAGACCTACAAGTAGGTTCTGTTGTGGCAGACAAAGGTAAAGCGATTTTTTTATCAGAAACATCTGACCGAATTTTCTGTGAATTTAGTCAAACAAATAATCCAGATGCTGGAAAATGGCAGATGGGTATGACAAGTCCTAAGCTTTCTGACAATAATGCATACGGGACTTTTATGGCCGGTTTGCAGAAATATAAAAAATCAGGAAGCCCTCTGGAACTCACTTATATATTAGGTACTAAGAATAAAGCAGATTGGGATAATGGAGATAAAGATGAAGGTAATACTATAACCTTTGGAGACTGCTCTTAAATCAAAGAAAAAACTTTGTTTTTCATAAGGCTAACTTCATATAAATAGTACGCTATTTTTAGATGCTGATGATAGCAAAGTGTACCCCGCACTTTGCTTTCTTTCTCACTACATAAATTATGAAAACTTTATAATCACCTGAATAACAGAGATTAAAACTTTTCATTAATTTCAAAACATATTATTACACAAAAACATACAACCTAATTCCCTTGATAGTTAAGGGTTATAACCAATTTAAATATTAATTCTTATGGCAACTATACCAATACAAATTAGTCTAAGAAAAAAAGGCGCTGATAAATCTGCATTTAGCTGTACTATGAGTACAAATGATTTTGAAAATTTTAAAAATGTTATGCAAGGTAAGGGTGCCTTAGGCACCAGAGCTAACCCTCTACCAATTGGTAATTTTTTAAAAAAAGATGTTATTGACTCAGAAGAAATTCCTGATTTTCATTGGGGAGATGAATTGATAATGGAAATACAAGGAGATGGTCCCAAATTGCTTTTTTGTGAACTTAGAAATACCAATAAAGATTTCACTAATGATTATGGAGAAAATGAGAAAGATGATTGGGGCAATATTTTTATAAAAAGTGCAACCACTGGATATACTCCTGCTCCAAACGGATCTTTATTTATATATCCGGTATACAACGATTCTATATCAAATGCCACTTGTGCTCCTATCCAGGGAACAAATGACTATGACTTTCATGAGATTTATATTTCTTATAGTATAGTATTTTCCTGGGAGTTAAGCATTGAAGGAAATCAGAAGACTGAAAAATACTTTTTTGTTCATGATCCTGTAATAAAAGTTAGTTCTAACACTCCTCCTCCGGAACTATAATAATTTATGTTTATGTATCGTAAACAAAGTAAAAGACTGTTTCTAATTATTCTATTATTTTTCAACCTATCTTTTTCTCAAAATATGAAGAAAGCTGATAGTTTACTGCACATTCTGGAAACACGTAGTTTATCAAAAAAAGAACAAGCAAAAACACTAAGATTAATTGCTTTTTTTCATACCGACCTAAATGCAGCCTTACTTTCTGCAAAACAATCTTTAGAAATAGCAACAGAAATTGGAGATCCAATATTTCAAGCAGAAGCTTTAGAGGAAATTAGTCACTTAGAACGTAGGCTTGGTAATAATAGTCAATCATTTGATGCCTCTTTAGAGGCCTTACAAATTTATGAGTTAGAAGGGTTAAAAGAAAGACAAGCAGCATCGTATAATCAAATAGCAAGTAATTATATGGTAGATAAGGATTATCATTTAGCCATTGACTATTTGAAAAAAGCCACTGTTATTTACACAAATTCTAACGAATTAATAAATCAAGCAAGTACGATCCTTAATCTTGGAGAAGCATATCGCCTGGAAGGACATTTGGATAGTGCAGTAACAAGTTTCCAAGAGACTTTAAAACTCAATGATCTTATAAAAAATGATTTAATAGAAGGGTATTCGTTAGGTAATCTAGGTATGGTATATTCTGCGCAAAACAACCTAGCTTCCGCAAAAGAAAATCTAGACAAAGCGATTATCATCCTTGCTAAATTAGGCGATTCGTATTCTACCTCTATTTACCTTGCAGAATTAGGAGAAGTTTATGCAAAAGAAACAGCATGGACACTAGCTGAAGAAAAGTACCAGGAAGCCTTAGCTATGGCAAAACAAGCTGGTCTTAAAGAACAAATCAGAGACTTTAGTGCAATGTTATCGGGTTTCTATGAGAAACAACAACAATATTCGCAGGCACTACAATACCAGAAATTGTTCCAAATATATCAAGATAGTCTGGTGAATAAAGAGAATATTCAAAAAATAGAACAATTAAAGTCTGGCTATGAAATAGATAAGCGTGAATCAGAAATAGGACTACTCAATAGGATTAATTCGAATCAAAGATATGCCGTTGTCTTGTTGATTACTGGTATTCTATTAGTACTCTTTTTTGTATACCTATTGTATAGCGGTAATAAAAAGATCAAAAAAGTGAATAGTATCTTATCGCATCAAAAAGATATGATTACGAAACGTGAACAAGAAAAAGCCTTGTTACTTCGAGAGTTAAACCATCGGGTAAAAAATAACTTACAGATGATCTCTAGTTTATTAAATCTACAAAGCAACGAACTCACAGGGCTTGCTGCAAAAGATGCTATTGTTTCTGGTAAATATAGAGTAGAAGCATTATCACTAGTTCATAGAAAACTATACCAAGAAGGTGTGGATACTCGTATTTTTATAAAAGAATACATTGAAGAGCTGGTATTAGGCCTTTTTCATGGATATGGAGCTAAATTTAAACCAGAATTTAATATTGATAACATTAGTATTCATATTGATATGGCGATTCCGTTAGCACTCATTATCAATGAATTGATTACGAATGCACTTAAATATGCATATAACGATATAAATCATCCAATACTGAAGATAATAATAGCACAAAAAACGAAAGGCCATTTACGCATTCAGGTTTTAGATAATGGAGTAGGTTTCGAAACTATTGAAGGTGAGAAAAGTAATTCTTTTGGGATCAAACTTATTCGTTCTTTAGTAGAACAGTTAGAAGGAACAATTAAAAAAACAACTAGTAACGGAACGCATTGGGAATTGAATGTGAATGTGGCTTAACTTAGAATATATGGAGCATCAAACTTCAAAAGTGAAAGTACTTATAGTAGAAGATGAGATCTTGTTGGCTCAGGATATCTCGCATAGATTGATCAATATTAATTATGAGGTAATTGGTATTGCTCCTAGTGTGAATGACGCTTTAGGATTAATTGCAGAAAACCCCAATATCGATATTATATTAATCGATATTATATTAAAAGGAGATCGAGATGGAATTGAGCTAGCAGATATTATTAATAAGCAATACGATATTCCTTTTATATTTCTAACATCTCATGCAGATACTCATTTCATTGAGCGTGCCAAAAGCGTATATCCCTATGCCTATATTCTTAAACCATTTAACGATAGACAAGTTAGTGTGGCTATAGAACTAGCATTATTAAATTTTTCTAATAAAACACCAGAAAGAGATTTATTAGATAGTAAAGAATATACAACTACCGATAATCAGGTATTGCAAATCAAAGACAGTTTATTTCTTAAAAAAGATCATCATTTTGAACGTGTACCGTTAAAGGAAATTTTGTTTTTAGAAGCTGACAGTAATTATTGTACGATATATACTAAATCGAACCAATTTGTATACTCTACAGTTCTAAAGAAAATAGAAGCACAATTACCTCTAGATCAGTTTTTGAGAGTACACAGAAGCTATGTAATTAACATCCATTCAGTTAATGGATTTGAAGGAAATATGCTATTTATTGATGACAAAAAAATCCCCGTAGGTAAAACCTATAAAAATGATGTTTTTAAGTTGTTTCATACTATTTAATGCAACTTTATTTAAGATAACTTTCGGATATGTTTAATGTCTTATAAGTTACCTTTATAATAAAAGGTTAGCTATGTTTACATTATTTAAGAAAAAATCGGAAAAAGAACAACTTCATAAAAAGTATACATCTTTAATGGAAGAATCTTATAAATTATCTCATACGAATCGTAAAGCTAGTGACGATAGACAAGTTGAGGCTGAAGAGATCTTAAAAAAGATAGAACAACTTCAGGACTAATCTATAAAATCCGTTTCTATAAGCTTTGAATATAGTATCATCATATATTTTTCTATTACTAATGACTTCTACTCTATTAATTTTTGATTTTGAAAGAAATTCAAATCTATCGAATTGGAATATAGTTAATGATGGAGTCATGGGTGGTTTATCTCAAGGAAAATTCAAAATTAATACTGATGGAAACGCCCTTTTCTCAGGAACTATTTCTTTAGAAAACAATGGAGGTTTTTCCTCTGTTCGTTATCGTTTTACTACTAAAGAAGTAAAAGGATATACTAAAGTTTTAATTCGACTGAAAGGAGATGGTAAAAAATATCAATTTAGAATAAAATCCGATGCATATGATCGTTACTCGTATATTGCGCATTTCAAAACCACGGGAGATTGGCAAACTATTGAGATTTCCTTATCAGAAATGTATCCAGCTTTTAGAGGACGAAAATTAGATATTCCTAACTATCCATCAGAAATTATGCAAGAAATTGCTTTTTTAATAGGAAATAAAAAGTCGGAAAGTTTTAAATTAGAAATTGATAAAATAGAATTGAAATAAATACTTACATAAAGTTATCAAAAGGATTCTCTTCATAATACCGCCAAAGGTTCATTTATTGGATATCATAGGCCCTGCACATATTTTTTATGAAGCTAAAGAATATGGAGCTAATATTGAATTGCATTTTGTCACAATAAATAATGATACTCAGGTTAATAGCAGTGCGGGATTACATTTCGCTAAACTTACTCCTTTTTATGAGTTTCAATTATCGGCAGAAGATTTCATATTTATTCCTGGTATTGAGTTTTCTTTAATTTCTGATACTAATTTCTATTTGAAAAATAAATCATTTTTTAAATGGATCAAGAATCAATATGACAACAATGCTCAAATATGCTCCGTGTGTACAGGTACTTTCTTAGTAGCTGCATCTGGAATATTGGATGGTAAAAGCTGTACTACTCATTGGAAATACTTTTCAGAATTTAATCAAACATATTCCGAGATTGAGCTTATAAAAAATAGATTATTCGTAGTAGAAGAAAGATTATACTCTAGTGCAGGTGTTACATCTGGTATTGATTTAGCATTGTATATTTTAGAAGTTGAATTTGGCTCAAAACTAGCTGCAGATGTGGCAAAAGAAGTAGTGATCTACTTTAGGAGAAGTGAATCTGATCCACAACTGAGTATTTTTCTTCAATACAAAAACCATCTGGATACCAGAGTTCATGATGCTCAAGATTATATGATTAAGCACATTGATTCCTCTTTTGTCTTACAAGATATTGCAGACAAAGTCTATATGAGTCCCAGAAACCTAACTCGTTTATTTAAAAAAACCACAGGAATAACTATTGGAAATTACCTAGAAAAGCTTCGAGTTGATAGAGCAATACAATTATTGATTGAAGGAAATAAGGTAGATTATGTCTCTGACCAATGTGGTTTAAAAAGTACAAATCAACTAAGAAACCTTCTTAAAAAACACAAAGAAATATTACCAAAAGATGTAAAAACTTTGTTATAAAATGTCCTGATACTTCGCATTGTTGTCCTTTTGGGTAGACTAAAAGTTACTAATTTCACCGAACATCAATCGCTAAACAAACAAGTAATGAAAAAGGTATTAGTATTCATCTTATTTTTGACTTATATAACTACACATTCGCAATCATCACTTAAATCCGACAATATATATGTTTGTCCACCGTGTAATAGTACTTGTGATGCTTTGACTTTTGATAAACCCGGAATATGTAACCATTGTGAAATGAAGTTAATCACCAAAAAGGAATTAAATGAAAAGTATAAGGTAAAAACAAATAAGAAAATTGCCTTTTATTTACAACCTGGTATTGAAATATTAGATTTTGCCGGACCGATGGAGGTTTTTGCTTATGCAGATTTCGAAATATTTACAGTATCAAAAACTAAAGAGCCTATTATTTCTCAGGGGATTCTTAAAGTTTTACCCGATTATAGTATAGAAAATGCACCCAAAGCAGATATTCTAGCTTTTTTTGGAGGAAATGCTGCACAATCTTTTAAAGATCCTGATGTTATAAATTGGATTCAATCTCAAAAAGATATTGAATACCACTTCTCTGTCTGTACAGGTGTATTTGCCTTAGCAAATGCAGGAACCTTAGAAGGTATGACTGCTACTACTTTTCATAATGCTCTGGACGAGTTGGAGAATAATTACCCTAATATTACTGTTGTAAAAGATGCTCGTTTTGTGGATAATGGTAAAGTTATAACCACTGCAGGGATTTCTGCTGGTATCGATGGAGCATTGCATTTGGTTGCCAAGCTCCTAGGATTTAATGAGGCTAGAAAAATTGCCTATCATATGGAATATGACAAATGGGTTGCAGGAGAAGGACTAAACTTATCTAAACATAACCCTTATGATGGTTTTATAAACATTCCTAATCTCGAAAATTACACAGGAACGTATGAATATCTTGATAGCACTGAAGTAGTATTAAAAATAAACTCCAGAGAAAAATCTCTTTATGCTATTTTAGGCAAAAGAAACTACCCTCTATTTTATCTGGAAAAAGATGCCTTTCTAAACCTCAATAAAGATGAGATTACTTTTATAAAAGATAAAAACAATAAAATTATTGGTTATAAATCTTCCCGAGATCCTGAAATTATCTATAAGAAATTAAATTAACCTAAATGATACTAGTTAAGTTCCTTGATTCAACAAATTCCTGATAAAAATCATAGTCATCTTATTTAATATTTTCGATTTTTATAACTAGTAATGGTGAAAACAGAAAATATGAAACGTTTACTTGTATTGACAATGATACTTGTTATTATATATGCTTGCAAAAAGCAACCTGATACTGTAAAGCAAGAGATCACAACATCAAATTCTGTAAAGATTATTGACAAAAAAGAGAGCAACAATCAGTCGTCACCTATCTTTAAAGAACTGATTGCTTTTGCAAATATAGAAGCGGACTATGATACTAATCCAGAAAAATTCTTTCAAGTAAAAACTATTGATCCCAATGGAAATTTATCTGATTCAGATGTAACAGAAGGAATAGACTTATATAAAAAAGTATTTAAGTCCGAATCGGAAGATATCTTACCTATTTTCGAAATTGTAAATACTAATCAAGTCATTCTTATTGTTAAAGCGAAAGGTTATATGGATATTATTTGGGCTAAAGTTTTAGTGACTAAGAATACACAAGAAATCAGTAAGATATCTTTTGACCATATAGCAGAATCAGAAGGTTACGGAGCAGCAATAACCTATAATACATTTGAAAATAAATTTACCAGCGCAAAAATATCATTTTCTCAAAACACCTTCGGTCTAACACAAAACGGTAAAAATCTCATCAAAGGAGATCAAAAAATTGACGGAATATCGGGTGCCACTATTACTAGTCAGGCAGTTGTGCAAATGCTAAATACAGAATTAAAAAAATATCAAAGTTATTTACTTGATTGATATTCTTATGTAAACAATGTAAGGTCTATACTAATTTTTAAGATGAATTTCATTAAGACTCTCCATTCTGTTTCTTTCCAAGAAAGCATCAATGGTTTCGAAATGTTCGATGACTCTTTTGTCTTTAAATTCAAAAACTTTATTGGATAAACCTCTTAAGAAATCTCGATCATGAGATACAAGTATTAATGTACCATCAAAAGTTAACAATGCTTCTTTTAAAACGTCTTTGGACCTAATATCTAAATGATTGGTAGGTTCATCCAAAATTAAAACGTTTACTGGTTCCAGAAGCAATTTCACCATGGCTAATCGTGTTCTTTCTCCTCCAGAAAGCACACTTACTTTTTTATCAATGTTATCTCCACCAAACATAAATTGTCCGAGGATATTCTTAATCTGTGTTCTCACATCTCCCTTTGCTACTTCATCAACTGTTTGAAAAACCGTAAGATTAGGATCTAATAACGATGCTTGATTTTGTGCAAAATATCCCACTTTCGCGTTATGTCCAAGATCGCACTGTCCTTCAAAATCAATTTCTCCCATAATAGCTTTGATCATAGTGGATTTCCCTTCACCATTTCTACCTACAAAAGAAACCTTCTCTCCTCTTGCAATAGACATACTTGCATCTTTAAAAACTACGTGGTCATCGTATTTTTTGGATAAATCCTTCGCTATAACTGGATAATCTCCTGATCTTGCAGCAGCAGGGAATCGAAGTTTCAGAGAAGAAGTATCAATCTCATCAATTTCTATGATATCTAACTTCTCCAACATACGCTCACGAGAACTTACCTGATTTGTTTTAGAATACGTTCCTTTAAACCTATCTATAAATTGTTGCGTATCTGCGATAAATTTTTGTTGCTCCTGATATGCTTTTATCTGGTGAGCACGTCGATCTTCTCTCAATTGTAAATAGTGGCTATAGTTCGCTTTATAATCATAGATTCTACCCATAGTAACTTCAATAGTCCTATTGGTAATATTATCTATAAAGGCTTTATCATGAGAAATTACAATAACAGCCTTAGCTTTATTAAGTAAAAAATCCTCTAACCATATTACTGATTCTATATCCACGTGATTGGTAGGCTCATCCAGAAGAATAAGATCTGGTTTCTGCAGTAAAATTTTAGCTAGTTCAATACGCATTCTCCATCCTCCACTAAACTCACTAGTAGGTCTTGTAAAGTCTTCTCTCCTAAAACCTAATCCCTGCAATGCTTTTTCCACTTCCGCATCATAGTTCACTTCTTCTATAGCATAAAAACTTTCTCCTAAATCTGTCACCTTTTGGATAATCCCCATATACTCATCAGAATCATAGTCTGTACGAGTTTCTAGTTCTTTGTTAAGACGATCCATTTCGCTTTGCATCTCGTGAATTTGACCAAATGCTTTGGACGCCTCTTCAAATACCGTACAATCATCATCTGTTAACAAATGTTGTGGCAGGTAAGCTATCACGGCCTCTTTAGGACAACGTACATTTCCTTTGGTTGCTTTTTGAACACCAGCAATGATCTTCATCATTGTAGATTTACCAGCCCCATTCTTACCCATTAGGGCAATTTTATCATTCTCATTAATCACAAAAGAAACATTATTAAATAATGTTTCTCCGCTAAACTCTACCGCAATTCCGTCTACCGAGATCATATTATTTTATTTTAAAAATGCAAAACTATGAAAAAGGAACTCACAACAAAGAAATTATCACATAATAGATTCCAAAACTTCTATACTGCAAAACTGTAACAATTACACAAAACAATAATCTATAGTTATAAACCTTTCATCATGAGATCACTAATCAATCATTTACTCAGTATTTCGTTCAACTATTACAACATGAACAAGCCTATTCTTCTAATTTTAGTTTTCCTAATAAGTACTCCAATAATAGCTACTAGTATAGATGACAACAAATATGAATCTAATGGAGCAATAGCATATGCATACCCTATCGCTAATATTAAAATCGATGGAGATATTTCGGATTGGCCAACAGATCTTGCCAAATTTAAAATAGAAGATATTCCTTTTGGAGACAAACCAAAAAGTAAAGACGATTTTGCTGCATATTTTCAAGTAGGATATAACGTATCCGAACAATCCTTGTATATTTTGGTAACTGTGACAGATGATTCGCATATCACAGATACTTCAGAAAAAGCTGATTGGAATACACAAGACACTTATAATCTCTACATAGATGGTCAACATTCTCCTAAAGGATCTGGTTTAGATTTATACCAATTCGGAGAAAACTATAAAGAAATGATGGATCCGGCCACCAGTTGGGATCCAACTACCAAAAATCATAGTTGGGAACTAATAGAAATTAAGTTCAATCGAAAAGGAAATACAACTATTTATGAATGCAAAGTAAAATTAAATGATCAATTAGTAGAAGGAAAAACAATTGGAATTGATCACGTAATCATTGATAAAGACAAAGATGATGATGCTAGTACAAATACTTTTATTTCTTGGGGAAAAGGAGGAGGTAAAAGCCAATCATCATCTAGGTTAGGAGATATAATTCTTATGAAAACCCAAGAAACTACAGGAACTATTTCTGGGCAAATAAAATGGGAAGACAAAACCATAAAGGGCTTTCCTAATAGTATTCGGTTAACCTCTAAAACGAACTCCACTCGCTGGACTCAGACCGCAGTAGATTCTACAGGTGCCTATATGGTTGATCTTCCAGAAGGAGCTTATACGATTACTAATACTTATAGTTTTTATCTGCGCGATAATGAAGCCCATAGAATTGATGCTACAGGCGCTCACACAGAAGTTACTGTAAAAGCAGGTAACACAATCAAAGTTCCAACACTTATATTATCAATTACTCCAGAATTAGATCTAATTCCGGAAAAAGGAATATTACATAATTTTGATTCTAAAAACGCCTCAAAAGTGGATCAATTTATCAAAGCGTATCAGGAATATTATGAAATTCCAGGAGTATCACTAGCATTGATCAAAGACGGAAAACTAGCATATCATCAAACATATGGAGTAAAAAACACATATACTGAAGAAAAAGTAGACACAACCACTTTATTTGAAGCTGCATCCATCACCAAACCAGTATTTGGATTTGCGGTAATGCGATTAGCAGAACGAGGCGAGATTGACTTAGATAAACCTTTATATCAATACCTCCCTTTTGAAGTTATTGCCCACGATGAACGTTATAAATTGATTACTGCTAGACATGTGCTTACACATAAAACTGGTTTTCCAAACTGGGCATGGATGAACGATGATGGAAAACTAGATATTAAATTTACTCCGGGAACAGATTATAACTACTCAGGAGAAGGTTTTGAATACCTAAAACGAGTGGTAGCTCATATTACAAAGAAAGATATCAATGTCTTACTAAAAGAAGAAGTACTAACACCACTAGGATTGGAGCATACATATTTCGAAAAAAATGAATATCTGCAAAAGGTAGTAGCCAACGGTCATTTTGATAATATGGCTACAAGAACACAGTTGCCGGATCGAGCGGGCATGGCCTGGAGTATGCACACAGAAGCCAAAACGTTTACCAACTTCTTATTAGGACTATCTGATAAAAAAGGATTAAAACCAGAAACCTACAAACAGATGTTTAGTATACAAACTGAAGTTCCAAAGGATAAAGGTGAAAATAGACCAGGCTGGGATGAGTATTTTGGACTTAGCATCCATATGGAAAAAACACCATTTGGAGCCACTTTTGGACATGGTGGTAATAATGGAGATTTTAAATGTTTAGCTAGGATGTATCAAGACCTTGATATGGGTTTTGTAGTATTTACCAATAGTAATAATGGTGACCAGCTATATAACGGACTCATTGAGTTCTTAATAAGCGGTAAGATCGAGAAAGAATAAATATAACATCTCTTTTTTAGGTTTACAATTTATAGTGTTGTTTATGTTCTCCCCTGTTATTTTAACACATAAACAACACTAAAGCAAACATTTAACCACAATTTCTTTGAGAAAAATTTCTTATATTTAAAAACCCGTAGGTTAACTTCCCTTTATTATTTAACACTAAATAATAAATGTCACTATACTAGTGCTTGCCACTATGAAAATATGTGATGCTTAATATTTACACATAAAATAGTAATATTATGAAGGGGCCAACAAAACTAACTGGACAAAAAAAATTAGAAGCTAAATGGAGTTTTATAATTCCAGGCACACTACTCATTTTTGGTTTTATACTCTTAGTACTCTATTCTATAGTTTCAGAACCACATTGGACCAAAGTACTCTCCACATTATCCATGGTTATGCTAGCCAGTTTTTCTGTGGGAGCCTTAATTGGATTCATCTTTGGAATCCCGAGAACATTACAAGAAAACATTACAGAAGGTGTAAAATCCAATAGTAATCTAGAACAACTATCAGATTGGTTAACAAAAATAATTGTTGGTGTTGGATTAGTAGAATCTAAAGAAGTTTTTGAGTTAATTGGCGGCCTAGCTGAAAAACTATCATCAGGGTTTGCTAATGCGCCCTTAGGATATGCAATCATTGCCTCAACGCTTATTTTTTACTTTTTCGGTGGTTTTTTTATCAGCTATTTGTGGAGTAGAATTCTTTTAGAACGCATTTTCATGGAGAATATGGATACAGAACGTAGAATTGCTGCGCTTGAGGAGACTAAAGATATTCAGGACGAGATCAATGAATTACAATCTAATTATTCCAAAGAAAACTTAAAATCTATTATTGATAAAAGCCTTGAACAAATAAAAGATGCTAAAAAGCAGACTAATATTTTTGGGAAAATTATTGGAATCGCATATGATAAACTCGATTATTCATCTGTTAATATACTAGCTAATGAATATGATAGCAAATTGCAAATTTCAGCAAATACCTGGTCCGATATTGCCTTGGCAAATCTAAATTTATATAATAGTTCTCATAACAAAATATATGCTGATGGTGTAAACCTCGCTTGTAATCGATCTATAGAACTATTGCATAATTATGGTACTCCACAGATGATCAAAATATACCTTAATTTAGTAATGTATAAAAAGGCTAAAGACGAAAATAATGCTGAAAAAACAGCACTAACTAAAAATGAAATAAAAATCAACATAAACAATATCAAAATACTGGATACAATTACTGGTTATGAAGCATACGCATATATGCTGAAAAACGATACCACTATTTTTGGAAAATATAATGAGCTATTTAGAACTGACTTTAAACCAGAACACGAAGTACTTAAAGATAGATATCTAGAACATCTAAAAACGAGTAAAGGAGAGAAATAAAAATTATTAAATCCATCCATTAATGAGTCGTTACAAAACAACTTTTGAAACCTGGAACAAAATAGCCTCTATTTATGAGGAGGTATTTATGGATTTAGATTTGTATAATGATACGTATGCTCTATTTTGTAAGGAACTTATTAAGGAAAATCCATCTATTCTTGAACTTGGTTGTGGTCCTGGAAATATAACTAAACAGATACTATCCAAAAGACCTGATAGTAAAATTCTTGGAATCGATATTGCTCCAAATATGATAGCATTAGCCAAAAAAAATAACCCTTCAGCTAGTTTCAAAGTAATGGATGGAAGGAACATCGGTACTCTAAAATCTACATTCGATGGCATTATTACCGGTTTTTATATACCATATTTATCTAAATCAGATTGTTTCAGCTTTATAAAAGATTGTATTAGATTATTAAATAATCAGGGGATTCTATATATAAGTTTTGTGGAAGGTGACTATGATGATTCTGGCTATCAAACTGGTAGCACAGGCGATCAAATATATTTCTATTATCATGATCTGGATTTCCTAAAAAAGCAACTGGTCGAACATCAATTCTCCATAATCAATACACTACATAAACAGTATCCTAAAAAAGATGGAACAGTGGATACACACACAATTATTATTGCCAAACTAAGTATAAGATAGCAAATAGTAATATGATTATTCTTACAATCTGAATAAAAGAATAATGAGTATATTGGTAATTAAAGATGACGACTTAAAAAACCTTTTAATACAAATCACCATGAAATTCAAAGGATTTAAAGATATTGATAAACCTAGATCAAAAGTGATAGAAATATTTGCCGATCCTAAATACCTTGGTGAATTTCAGGAAGGATTTATACGAAAAGAACTAGTTAGCGGAATAGAAGGTCAAGATGGCACCATTTCTAAAATGTACTATAAACACGGTAAACATGATATGGAATTGACAGAAACGATTACGGCAAATCGTCTTCCTGATACGTTTGAAGCACATTATCATCACATTCATATGGACAACACAATGAAATGTTCCTTTATTGCTCTGGATGATCATAAAACCAGATATGAATATGAATTTGAGTATACCAGAATTAATTGGTTTATGCCAAAGCTTATGGCGATTCTGTTTCCCAGTGCTTATCGAAAACCCGCAGAAAAATGGATGAATAATTTTAAAACTCTTGTAGAGAAACAATAAAAGAATAATAGTACTCAATTCATAAATACAAGTTAGTCATGTGGGAAGAAAAATTAAAAATCTATGATCAATTAGTGAGTAAGTGCTCCCGATTCCAAAGAAAAGGAAAAACGATGCCTTATACTTCTGCTAATGGATATATGTTTTCCTTGTTTAATAAAGATTGTGAAATTGGAATTCGATTTTCTAAAGAAGTACAACAAAAATATATAGCTGAATTTCCTACCACTATTTATAAATCATATGGCGCTGTGATGAAAGGTTATATTCTGATTCCAGAAAGCATGTGGGATGACTTAGATACTCTGGCCAATTATCTAGATAAAAGCTATGATTATGTAATGTCTTTGGAACCAAAATAATAGTATCTAATATATGATGAACTCTCAATATATTGTAAGAGATGCAAATCCGGATGAGTTTACCAAAATTGGTGAGCTTATGGTAAAAGTCTATTCTCAGCTAGATGGATTTCCTAATCAAGAAGAACAACCCAATTATTATAAAACTCTTGCTAATATTGGAAGTTTAACTGAGAAACCAAATACCCGATTATTGATTGCTATTTCTGAGGGTGGTGAAATTGGCGGTGGTGTAGTTTATTTTAGTGATATGCAATATTATGGCTCTGGAGGAACTGCTCCCCAAGAAAAAAATGCAGCTGGTTTTAGGTTATTGGCTGTCGCCCCAGCGGCAAGAGGAAAAGGTATAGGTAGACTTCTAACAAAAACATGTATTGAATTCGCAAAAAATGAAAAGCAAAACCAAGTAATAATTCATTCTACTAAAGCTATGCAAATAGCTTGGAAAATGTATGAAAAATTAGGGTTCAAAAGATCAGAAGATTTGGATTTCAAGCAAGCAGAACTTTCTGTTTATGGCTTTAGATTAATGTTATAATATCAATACATCCAGGAAACATTTTCACTCTTCTTATAGCTTAAATGAGTCACGTTAACTAATTTAAAATCCATTCCTTGAGACAAGAATCAATCAAAAAATCTTTCACCTCCATATAAACCTGAATTCGAACAAAGCTAAAATGTTAAAAAAAACGTCAATTCGATTTCTATGACAAATCCAATTGGGGTCATTTTCTTACATCGAACTCAGATTATAACTATTACACTACACGAAACGATTAGATAAGGGAAAAAGCCCCTACTATTATCGGTTGTAAACCTATACAGAAACCGTTTTTTACTTATTGATTAACAGTGCATTACATGATATTTTTGTTCCCAGAAAGGTAATTCCGGAATACCTAAATTAAATTAATTACATACTTTTAAAACCTTTTAATTATGAAAAAATCAATTTTTAAAACACTGGCCATCGCTATGACTCTTGGAGTAGTATTTGTAGCATGTGATACCCATGAAGAAGAGCTACCAGATGAACAGCTACAAGAGTTACAAGAAACTCCAACTAAAAATGCTAAATATGTGAATGAACTAAATCAAACTTCTTTCGAAGTTGCAAAAATTCAAAAAGATGGGCATGAATATCATTTTATAGCAGTAGGTGATGAAGAAGAGATGATTGTAGCAGAAACGTTATATGGAGATGCTGCTAAAAATGCTGAAGAAAGTCTACATAGCATAGATCAATCACCATTCAACTTGTTTGTTTCTTTGACAGCATCTTCTGTATCCATTCCTGAACGCATTTCAAAAACAGCCAAAGATTCTGAGTTACAGCAATCTGGCAGGAATGTTGAAAAAAGTGATGTTTTATTAGAAATCAAAGATCCAAATTATACGGATATTTCAACTGAAAAAGCTTGTTACGATATCGGTTCTACTGACTTCAGAAATATATACTGTGGTGGCGTTCCTGTTGTATCTACTCCTACAGATATTCGTTATTGTGATAACGGATTATGGTATTCTTTAACAAGAAGCTCTATTTATGGTGGAGATTGGAAAGAACTTGATGATACCTATACCCGTACAAATGTAGTATGTGGATTAACCAGATTACAGTTCTATGCGTGGGAGAATACAGCTTCCTGGCCTTTTAGTGATTGGAAATGGGTACTAAAATATCAGGTTGACTTACCAAATGGATACTGGTACTACTACTACTATACATCTACCAATACAGAACGACAAGTAAAAAGAACAAGACCAACAAACAGTGGTTCTTTTAGAGCCTACACTAGATTCTACTAGTAAACCATATTACACAAAATAATTGAAACCCGTTATATATTCTTAGGAAGGTATAACGGGTCATTTATTTTACTAAAAATTAGTACCTTGATCATTCAATACGTATTCAAACTATTTGCATGACCACTAAACCCGAATTATATTTCAAGAACGATAAAGAATGGCGTCTTTGGCTTCACGAAAATCACTCAGTTAGTGATGGTATCTATTTAATTTTTTATAAAGTAGAAAGCAAACAACCAAGTATGCGTTGGGAAGAAGCAGTTAAAGTGGCACTTTGTTATGGATGGATTGATTCTACTGTAAAAAAGCTAGATAGCGAACGAAGGAGGCAATATTTCTGTCCACGCAAGCCCAAAAGCGTGTGGAGTAAACTAAATAAAACATATATCATTGATCTTATTAAAGATGATTTAATGCATCAAAACGGATTAAAATCAATTGACATTGCAAAAGAAAATGGGTCATGGACCGCTTTAGACAATGTAGAGAATGGTGTGATTCCTGAGGATCTACAGAAAGCTTTTGATACTAATAAAGAAGCCTTTACCAACTATCAAGGATTTAGTCCAAGTTATCGGAAAAATTATCTTTACTGGCTTAATCAAGCCAAGCGACAAGAAACAAGAGATAAAAGAATTATAGAAATCATACGATTATGTAAAGCTAATATCAAGACTAGAGATGGTGGTAGGTAAAATCTATTATAAATTATTACTTGTTACATCCGTTATAAGTTTCCATTAACAACACTTTAAGATATTTTGTTCTCGAATTCAGTATTTTCGGTTTAGATAAATCGAATATCATGCACAAACACATTATCACTACCCTATTCCTAGGAGTATTCCTAGTATTCAATTCCCAAGCACAGAAAGACAAAAAAGAAGAGAAATGGGATGTTTCTAATCCTAAAGGAGCATTTAATTATAAAGATCACACATTCACTACCGACGAAGGTACCTGGATGAATCTGGATGTCAGCCCCGATGGAAAAACAATAGTTTTCGATCTTATGGGAGATATTTACAGCATTCCTATTTCTGGAGGAAAAGCAAAAGTTTTACGCACTGGAATCCCATTTGAAGTACAACCTCGTTTTAGTCCTGATGGCAGTAAAATATCTTTTACCAGTGATGCTGGTGGTGGAGATAATATTTGGGTTATGAATACTAATGGTACTGACGCCAAACAAATTACCAAAGAAAAATTCAGGTTACTTAATAATGCAGCCTGGATGCCAGATAGTAATTATTTAATTGCCAGAAAACATTTCACATCTCAGCGTTCATTGGGAGCAGGAGAAATGTGGCAATTTCATATTACAGGAGGTTCTGGATTACAACTCACCAAAAGAAAAAATGATCAACAAGATGTAAACGAACCTAGTATCTCTCCCGACGGAAAATATATGTACTATAGTGAGGATATGTATTCAGGAGGATTCTTTCAATACAATAAGGATCCTAATAAACAAATCTATGTTATTAAAAGATATGATTTCGAAACAGGAAAAAACACAACTATTACCGGAGGACCTGGAGGAGCTGCAAGACCACAAGTATCCAGAGATGGTAAAAAACTAGCCTTTGTAAAAAGAATACGAACCAAAACCGTCTTATATATCCACGATCTGGAAACAGGCGAAGAATGGCCGATCTATGATCAGTTAAATAAGGATCAACAAGAAGCTTGGGCAATCTTTGGGGTATATCCAAATTTTAGTTGGATGCCTAATAATCAAGAAATCGTATTCTGGTCAGCAGGAAAGATCCATAAAATTAATGTTGAAAATTCTCAGGTAACCAATATCCCTTTTAATGTTGATGCTACTTTAAAAATTGCAGAAACCGTTCATTTTGATTCAGCTGTAGCTCCAAAAGAATTTACTTCTAAAGTAATTCGTCATGCAGTTACTTCTCCTGATGGAAAAACGATAGTTTTTAGTGCTCTTGGACATCTTTGGAGTAAAAAATTACCAAAAGGAAAACCTCAACGTCTAACCACACAAAAATCTGATTTTGAGTTCGAGCCAAACTTCTCTCCAGACGGTCAACATATAGTATATGTTACCTGGAATGATGAAAAACTAGGGGCTGTTTGTAAAATACCCGCTATAGGTGGAACTCCTACTATATTGACTTCAGAAAAAGGAATCTATAGAACTCCGGCATACAATTCTTCTAGTAGTCTAATTACCTACAGAAAAGAAGGAGGAAATAATGATCAGGGAAGAAGTTTCGGTAAAAAAACCGGGATTTATACAATGTCTGCTTCAGGAGCGAATGCAAAATTGATTTCACAAGAAGGAGCATATCCTACTTTTACTAAAGATGGAAAACGTATCTTTTATCAAACAGGAGGAACTTATTTTGGTAACCTTACTAAAGAGTTAAAATCTGTTGACCTTAATGGAAAGGACAAAAAAACACATGTAAAATCAAAATACGCAAATAGATTAGTGCCAAGCCCAGATAATCAATGGATTGCTTTTACTCATCTGCATAAAGCCTATATCGCTCCGTTAGTTATCAACGGAAAAGAAATCGATCTGGATAATAAATCTACATTTATTCCTGTGTCCCAGATATCCAAAGATGCTGGGATTAATCTACACTGGTCTAAGGATAGTAAAAAAGTATTCTGGACATTAGGTGATGAATATTTTTCGAATGAAATCAAAGACAGATTCACTTTCTTACCCAACTCTCCTGAAAAAGTAGGAGAAGTTGTTTCTAAAGGTGTTTCTATTGATTTAGTTGTAAAAACCGATGCTCCATCAGGAAAAATTGCTTTTACAAATGCACGTATTATAACCATGGAAGGTGATCAAGTTATTGAAGAGGGAACGATCATTATTAATGGAAATACTATTGAAAAAATAGGAAAAACAAGTGAAATAAGCATTTCTAGCGATGTAAAAGTATTCGATGTAAAAGGAAAAACAATTATGCCTGGTATTGTTGATGCACACGCACACGTAGGAGCATTCAGATATGGATTAACGACTCAGAAACATTGGCAATTGTATGCCAATCTAGCATTCGGAGTTACCACAGCACATGATCCATCCGCTAATACTGAAACCGTATTTAGTATTTCAGAACTAATAAAAAGCGGAAAAATGGTTGGGCCACGCCTCTACTCTACTGGTTTTATATTATACGGAGCTGATGGAGATTTTAAAGCTGTAGTAAATAACCTGGAAGATGCCAGATCTTCTATTCGGAGAACAAAAGCCTTTGGTGCAAAATCTGTAAAAAGCTATAATCAACCTCGAAGAGATCAAAGACAACAGGTAATGCAAGCTGCCCGAGAATTAGAAATTAATGTAGTTCCTGAAGGTGGTTCCACTTTTTATCATAACATGTCTATGATTATGGATGGACATACAGGAGTTGAACATAATATTCCTGTGGCTCCAGTGTATAAAGATGTATATGAATTATGGAAAACTAGTAAAACAGGGTACACTCCTACGCTAATTGTAAACTATGGAGGGATGAATGGCGAATATTTTTTCTACCAAAAAGATAATGTTTGGGAAAATGAAAAATTACTAAAATACACTCCTAGAAGTATTGTGGATGCACGTTCACGTCATAGAACCATGGTTCCTGATGAAGAATATGAGAATGGACATATTTTGGTTTCTAAAACTGCCACAAAATTAACCAATGAAGGCGTTAAAGTGAATCTTGGAGCACACGGTCAATTGCAAGGTCTTGGTGCTCATTGGGAGTTATGGATGTTACATCAAGGTGGTATGACCAATATGCAGGCATTACAAGCAGCTACAATAAATGGTGCAAATTATATTGGAGCCGGAAACGATATTGGCTCTCTTAAAGAAGGAAAATTAGCAGACTTGATTGTACTTGATAAAAATCCATTAGATAATATAAGAAATACAGAAACGGTAAAGTATACGATGGTTAATGGTCGATTATATGATACGGATACTATGAATGAAATTGGTAATACTTCTAAAGAAAGAACCAAGTTTTGGTGGGAGAATACCAAATCTAACACAGCATTTCCTTGGCATGAAGCATCACAAAGTTTTATGAAACCTGGCTGTGGATGTCACTTAGGACATAATTAAAATATAAGATGATGAGAAACCTAATTTCTTTTTTTATACTCGTTACAATACTAGTTCAAAGCTGTACTGAAATTAAGACCGAAGAAAAAGTCATAGTTGAAAAAGTACAAGAAGAAACAATCAATTACTTTGATTACACCAATCGAGATGATCAATTTATGGGAGGTATTAAAATGATACCTATTACTACTCCTAAAGGAGAATTTAAAGTCTGGACAAAACGAGTAGGTAATAACCCAAAAATCAAAGTGCTATTGCTCCATGGAGGTCCAGGAATGACACATGAAATCTATGAATGTTTTGATGGTTTTTTTCCTCAGGAAGGTATAGAATACTACTATTATGATCAACTAGGGTCTTACTATAGTGATCAGCCTAAAGATAAAAGTCTATGGGATCTAGATCGATTTGTAGAAGAAGTGGAACAGGTACGTATTGCTTTAGGATTAAATAAAGATAACTTTTATCTCTATGGACAGTCTTGGGGAGGGATTTTAGGAATGCAATATGCATTAAAATATCAAAAGAATTTGAAGGGGCTTATAATTTCTAATATGGTCGCTTCTATTCCTGAATACCAAAAGTATTCTGATGAAGTGTTAGCTCCTCGGTTAGATCCAGCGGTATTAAAGGAAATTATGAGTTATGAAGAAAAGGAAGATTATGCTAACGAACGATACTTAGATCTTATAGTACAACATTACTACACAAAACATATCATAAGAATGCCTGTAGACAAATGGCCGGAACCTATCAATAGATCTTTTAAACATCTTAATCCTGATGTATATGTTACGATGCAAGGTCCTAGTGAGTTTGGGATCAAAGGTGATGCTACCCTTAAAAACTGGGATGTGAAAAATGAATTGTCTAAAATAATAGTTCCAACCTTAGCTATTGGCGCAAAATATGACACTATGGATCCTAAAGAAATGGAATGGATTGCCAATGAAGTGCAACACGGCCGATATCTACATTGTCCAAACGGGAGTCATTTATCACAATTTGATGATCAAAAAAACTTCTTCAATGGTTTGATAAAGTTTATCAAAGATGTGGATAATGGAACATTTAACACCAAATAATATATGCAATTAGCACAAGTAAATATTGCCGAAATGTTAGCCCCCATTAATGATCCAATAATGGAAGATTTTGTAAATAACCTAGATCGTATTAATGAATTGGCAGAACAAAGCGATGGTTTCGTTTGGAGACTTAAAGGAGATGAAGGAAATGCAACAGCAATTACCGTATTTGACAATCTTTTTTTAATTATCAATATGTCCGTTTGGGAAAGTATAGAAACATTATTTGATTTCGTGTATAAAACTGCTCATTCTGATATATTAAAACGTAAAAAAGAATGGTTTCATAAAATGCCAAGAATGCATATGGCTTTCTGGTATGTAGAAAATGGTCATGAACCGTCTCCAGAAGAAGCAAAGGAACGATTATACTATCTACAAGAGTATGGAGAAACTCCTTATGCATTCACCTTTAAAAGTAAATTTACCACAGATGATGCTATCAATTATCAGAAACTATAAAATACTATTACTTACCCTTATACTATTAAGTATTTTGAGTTGTTCTGAAAAACAAAAGGAGCAATATGACACGGTTATTTCTAATATCAATTTGATTCAGATTGAAAATGGAGATATTGCAACAAAAACATTATATATCAATAATGGAAAAATTGTAAAACTCGAAGCAATAGATAGCGTCGACGCATATGATGCAAAAAACAAAATAGATGGCACAGGCAAATATCTTCTTCCTGGTTTCTGGGATAATCACATTCATTTGAGAGGAGGAAGTTCCTTAATAGAAGAAAACCGTAACCTACTCCCTCTTTTTATTGCTAATGGAATAACGACTGTACGAGATGCTGGAGGAGATCTAACCTTAGAGATTTTAAAATGGAAGAAAGAAATCAAAAACAAAACGTTAATTGGCCCAACTATATATACCTCAGGACCTAAACTTGATGGAGCAAATGCAACTTGGGCAGGTTCCTTATCAATAGAATCTCCAGAAGATATTACTAATGCACTTGATTCTTTAGAAAAAATCCCTTCTGATTTTGTAAAAATATATGATAGCCGAATTTCCAGAGAAAACTACCTAGCTATATTAAAACAGGCTACAGATAGAAAAATAATCTCTTCAGGTCACATGCCATTTACCGTGAAGCTTGATGAAGCATTAGATTCTGGAATTGGAGCGATCGAACATTTGTATTATATTCTGAAAGGATGTTCTGCCAAAGAATCTGAAATTACACAGGCAATAATCAATAAGGAACTTGGTTTCTGGAATGCAATGGATGATCTGATTCTGAGTTATGAAGATTCAACTGCTCAGAAGACATTTCGTAACCTAAAAAATACTAATACATATGTAGTTCCGACATTACATATTGGTAATATATTAAGCTATCTGGATGAAGTTGATCATACAGCTGATCCTTATCTGAAAATTATTGGAAAAGGAATCATTAAAACCTACGAAGGTCGCATCAAAAGAGCTTTAAATTCATCAGAAGAAGCTAAGAAGTCAAGAAAAGAGCTAAATACCTTTTTTAAAAACTTAACAAAATCCTTACAAGATGCAGACGTAAAACTTCTGGCCGGATCCGATAGCGGAGCATACAACTCTTATACATATGCTGGTATTTCATTGCATCAAGAATTAGAAGCTATGGTTTTGGCAGGGTTATCGCCAATTGAAGCTATACAAACCTCAGCATACAACGGATCAAGGTTTCTTAAAAAAGATACGATATCCGGCACCATAGCAATTGGAAAAAACTCAGATCTGGTAATCCTGAATAGCAATCCAATACAAAACATTAAAAACACTCAAGATATTTATAGAGTAATCAAAGGAGATCAAATCTATGATCCTAAAAAAATCACTGAAAAATATGATTGTTTAGAGTGCTTTACCTTTAAAAACTAAATGTTACCGTCATGAAAAAACATCTTCTTCTGCTCATTGCTATCTCGTTAATAGCGTGTTCCCAGACAAAACAAAAACAAGTAAGTAAGACCGCTATTCTTATCTCAGATGTCAATATCATCAATGTTAGTAATGGTGATGTACTAAAAAAGAAACAGGTTATTATCGATTCTGGAAAGATCAAGAGTATTTCTAATACAGTTGAAAACTCTGATCTCTATGGTACAAAGATTAATGCCGAAGGAAAATATATGATTCCTGGATTAGCAGAAATGCATGCTCATATTCCACAGCCTTCCACTAGCAAAGAACGAATTGAAGAAGTATTATTCCTTTATATTTCTAATGGTATTACTACAATTAGAGGAATGTTAGGTCATCCATCACATATAGAATTAAGAGAAAAAGCCTCGTCTGGTGAAATACTGAGTCCAAGAATTTTTACTGCCAGTCCTTCTCTTAACGGAAACTCAATTACAACAAAAGAGGAAGCGATTGCTAAAGTAACAGCGTATCAAAAAGAAGGATATGATTTCTTAAAAATCCATCCGGGAATCAAATTAGATGTTTTTAACCAAATGGTAAAAACCGCCAAAGAGGTAAATATCTCTTTTGCAGGACATGTACCAGTCGATGTAGGTGTTAGACATGCCCTAAAAAGCCAATTTGCCGCAATTGATCACGTGGATGGTTTTCTGGAAGGTTTAGTTCCAGAATCCAAAAATGTAAATCCTTCTGACAATGGTTTTTTTGGGTATAATTTCACTCCATTAGCCGATGATTCTAAAATCGATGAGCTTGTAAAACTTTCTAAAAAAAATCAAGTTTGGATTGTTCCCACACAGAGTTTATTTGAGCGATGGTTTGCTCCGGTAACCGCTGATGTATTATTAAAAGACGCAGAAATGAAGTATATGCCTGCTTCTACATTAGCCAATTGGAAACAGAGAAAAGGGCAATACACCGAGGATAACCCTAATTTTAATGAAGAGCAATGGATAGAATTTAATAGGATTAGAAGAAAGTTAATCAAAGCCTTACAAGATCAGGGTCATGGCATGTTATTAGGATCTGATGCTCCTCAATTATTTAATGTACCGGGATTCTCAATTCATCATGAAATCGACGGAATGAAACAAGCCGGTTTAACTCCTTTACAAATATTGCAATCTGGAACCATAAACCCTGCTACGTTTTTTAATCAAAAAGAGACTTTTGGGCAAATAAAAGAAGGATTGGATGCAGATTTAGTTATTTTGGATGCTAACCCTTTAGAAAATATCAAATCATTACAACAAATCTCTGGAGTTATGGTAAAAGGAACCTGGCTTTCTAAAGAAACAATTGATAAAAAACTAGAAGAAATCGCTAGAAACGCTGCAAATAATTAACTTTAGAAAAAACCTATCTGCCAACATAAACAAACGGAATCTTTATAAAATAAAAACCTATGAAAAAAATTCTCTTCCTATTGACTGTATTAGTATGTTCTTATAATACGATTGCTCAAGAAAATACTATTCCAAACGTAGAAGTAACGAATCCAAAAGGTGAAAAAGTAAAAATCATCGATGCTATTGATAAATTAACCATAATTGATTATTGGGCTACTTGGTGTAAACCTTGTATTGAAGAAATGCCATATCTTGAAGAAATTGAAAAAAAATATAACGGAAAACTAAATGTTATATCTATTTCGGCTGATACGAGTGAAACCCCTTGGAAAAAATATCTTATTAAAAAGAAAAAAACGGGACATCAATATTGGGTATCTTCAGATAGTCCTCTAATGAATTTAATTACTGAAACCGTTGCCTTAGATGATGGCAGAAAAGCAACAAGTTGGGCAATACCTCGCTTTTTTCTTGTAAATAAAGAAGGGGAAATTCTTAACAAACAATGCCCAGCACCATCCAGCGGACATTTAGAAGCTTTAATAGATCAATATTTATAAAGAATGAGAACCTTTCCAAAATCTTAATGATGAAAAAAATTATTAATCTAACACTCTTCCTATTATTTTTTTCGCTTCAGACAGAAGCCCAGAAGGTAAAAGTACCCGTTGACACTATTGTAGTGACAAATCATACCACAACTATAAAAGGAAAAACAATTCCTTATAAAGCGACTACAGGATTTCAACCTGTTTGGAATGAAATGAGAGAGCCTGTTGCATCTCTATTTTATACTTACTACAAGAGAAGTGATATTAAAAATGATGAAAACAGACCTCTATTAATCTCTTTTAACGGTGGTCCTGGATCAGCATCTGTATGGATGCATGTAGCGTACACAGGACCTAGAATACTAAAGATCGATGATGAAGGGTTTCCTATTCAACCATACGGAATTAAAGCAAATCCCAATTCAATATTAGATGTTGCAGACATCGTATTTGTAAATCCTGTAAATACTGGATACTCCAGAATGATTGAAGATAAAGAAGGGAAACTTCCGGATAAGAAACTATTTTTTGGAGTTAATGAAGATATCACATATCTAGCAGAGTGGATCAATACCTTTGTAACACGAAACAATCGCTGGCGTTCACCAAAATATCTAATAGGAGAAAGCTACGGAACCACAAGAGTTTCTGGTCTAGCTTTAGCATTACAAAACAATCATTGGATGTATCTAAACGGCGTTATTCTTGTATCACCTACTGAGATAGGTTTTAAATTCGACGGTCCAGTAGAAGTAGCCAATCGCCTTCCTTATTTCGCAGCCGCCGCCTGGTATCATAAAATGTTACCTTCAGAATTACAAAATAAAGATCTGTTAGAAGTACTAGCTGAGGCAGAAGACTATACTATTAATCAGCTCCTTCCTGCGATAGTAAAGGGAGGATATTTAGATACTGCGAAAAAAGAAGAGGCTATTACTAAAATGGCTTACTATTCTGGATTATCGAAAAAAACAATTCGTCAAAATAATCTAGAAGTTCCAAAAAGTTATTTCTGGAAAGATCTTCTTAGAGAAAAAGAAGGACTAACCATCGGTAGATTGGATTCCAGATATAAAGGGATGGATATTAAAGAATCTGGAGATAATCCAGATTACAATAGTGAATTAACTGCTTGGTTACATGCATTTACACCTGCTATTAATTATTATATCGGTCAAGAATTAAATTTTAAAACAGATTTAAAATATAATATGTTTGGCCCTGTAAGGCCATGGGATAGAACTAAAGGCAATAATACAGGAGAAAACCTAAGAAAAGCTATGACAATGAATGCTAACCTGCATACAATGATTCAATCAGGTTATTATGATGGAGCCACAACGTATTTTAATGCAAAATATGTAATGTGGCAGCTTAATACTAATGGAAAACTTTCAGATCGATTAAGTTTTAAAGGGTATCGTAGCGGTCATATGATGTACTTAAGAAATGAAGACCTCATTAAAGCAAATGAAGATATCAGGTCTTTTATTACGAAATCTTCTTCAAATATTGCTAAAGGATCCAAATACTAAGTTATGGACGCTATTATTAAGATCAAACCATTAGGCTTTACCTGGGAAACCAGTGATCCATTTTTATTTTGTGCATATCACGAAGATCAGTACCCTAAAGGAAATGAAAAACTAGGTCCCGATGCTTCGTTAGCAGGAAGAAATATTGGTCAAGATTTTATACTAAAAGATGGATGGAGGATGTACCATGGCAGTACAGTTCCAGGTTTTCCTGCACATCCACATCGCGGTTTCGAAACCGTCACTATAGTTCAAAAAGGCTTGGTAGATCATTCTGATTCACTAGGTGCAGCTGGACGTTTTGGGAATGGAGATGTTCAATGGATGACAGCTGGCAAAGGCGTACAGCATTCCGAAATGTTTCCTCTTTTAAATAGAGAAGAAGAAAATCCATTTTTATTATTCCAAATTTGGCTTAACCTTCCCAGAGATAAGAAAATGGTAGCTCCACATTTCAAAATGCTTTGGAATGAAGAGATACCAAAAGTGATTGTAAAAGATAAAAAAGGAAATACCACAGAAATAACCATAATTGCTGGAAATTCAGAAGGAAAAACCGCTATAGATCCAGCTCCTGATTCTTGGGCTGCCAGCCCAAAAAATGAAATTAATATCTGGACAATAAAAATGGCTCCTAACTCCGAATACACTTTTCCAAGTGCTTCTGAAGAAATTAATCGTTCTATTTATTTTTTTAAAGGAAATGAAATTGAAAGTGAAGGATATACCATTCCCGTAAATCACCAAATCATTACACAAGCCCATAAAGATTTAACCATTAAAAACGGTAATACGGAATCTCATTTCTTATTACTACAAGGGAAACCTATCAATGAACCTATAGTGAAACAAGGACCATTTGTTATGAATAGTCAATCAGAAATTCGAAATGCTATTCAAGAGTATCAGAAAACAGAATTTGGTGGATGGCCTTGGCCTAGTTATGATCACGTTCACGCAAAATCTAAAGGACGTTTTGCTTTATATCCAGATGGAACTAAAATTAATAAAAGCACTTAACTGTGTAGTATAGAATACTATAGCCTATTTTACTTGTAGATTTTGATCTATTTCTCTTTCAAAACTACTATTAAAATACTATCTTTATTTAAGGGAATAAAAAAGTTAAGTGTTTAAACGACCTACATCTATGCTAAAAAAACTACTGTGTTTATTCCCATTCTTTCTTCTACTTTCAGTAGTATGCTCTTGCTCAAAATCTTTAACCTTAAGTGATTTAGAAGAAAAATTACTACAACAAAATGATAGTATTACAGTCGCCATATATCCTTATTACCCGCCTTATCAATTTGTAAATGAACAAAATGAAATTGATGGTATTTTTATAGATTACTTAAAACTCATAGAACAGAAAATTGGTTATAAATTTAAGACAAAGCGATACGAAGATTGGCCAAAATTACTAAAGGATGTAAAGGATAACAAAGTTCAATGTATTCTGGAAATTCAGAAGACCGAAGGACGAAAATCCTATTTAAAATTCTATACTCCCTTATTTATATCTCCACATGTAATTGTTACTAGAAATGAAGCTAGCTTTGGAAATGACATAAAAAGTCTAAATGACAAAACAATTGTACTTCCTGAAGATTATGCTATAACCGAAAACTTAAAAAATACGTATCCCGATTTTAATATTGTGACTGATAAAGATGAATTAACTTGTTTATCAAAACTAAATTCTGGTGAATATGACGCTTATATAGGCCCTAAAGCTTTAGTCAGTTATTATGTTAGGTTAAAAAGACTAGATAACCTGAAAATGAACTCTGGCATTGGTTTAGATTATAAACCAGGATTAGCCGTAAATAAAACGAATACTGTTCTTGATGGAATTCTTTCTAAAGCACTTTCTAGCATAACAAAAAAAGAAAAAGAGTCGATCCTAAATAGCTGGTACTACAGCAATGTTATTCCTTTTTATCAAACTCCCAAGTTCTGGATACTCATATCTTTAATCATCTTATTACTATTTATCGTTGTAGTATCTTTCAATTCTTATCTAAAATTTAAGATAAAACAGAAAGCAGAAGAACTAATAATAGCCAGAGATATTGCGGAAGAAAGCAATCGGTTAAAAACAAACTTTATAAATAATATACCGCAAGAGATACGGACTCCAATGAATGGTATTGTTGGTCTTTCAGAGTTTTTGGACGACGAAAATTTAAGTTCTGAAGAAAGACAAAAATATACTCAAATGATCATTGGAAATAGTAAAGAATTATTATCCATTATCGATAATATTCTAGAAATTTCTCAATTACAAACTAAAAGATTTACACTTCGATTAGTAGAAATTAATCTTAAGGATGTATTCCGAACATTGGTTTCATATTATGATGCGAAAGCTGAAGAAAAGAACACAAAATTTTATATCAAAAACAATTTAACGCATACAGAGAATTTAGTATTAATGGATCGACCTAAGCTAAATAAAATTCTGAATGCCTTAGTTGATAATGCTGTTAAATATACCAATCATGGATCCATAGATATTTTATGCAAAGTAATAGGTGATTTCCTATTTATTTCTATAAAAGATACTGGTATTGGTATTAATGAAAAAAATAAAAATAAAATCAAAAAGAGTTTAGCATCTGATTGGAAAAACACAATCGGGGAATATGAAGGAATGGGTTTAGGGTTAACCATAGCCAAAAAAAATTCAGATTTTATAGGAGGTCAAATTACACTTACAAGTGAAAAAAATGAAGGAAGCACTTTTACTTTAAAAGTACCTTACAACCCTACGGCATCAATAGCCAAAACAGGTAATATATCAAATAAAGACAAAAGCTATTCAAAAAAAGAAAAACATATTATTCTAATTGCAGAAGATGGGGAAACTAACTTCTTGTTTCTAAAAACAATTCTGACCAAAATGAATGATTATGATTTCACAATCTATAGAGCAAAAAATGGTCAAGAAGCAGTAACAATTTGTCAAGAAAACGAAAACATTGATTTAGTACTTATGGACATTAAAATGCCAATCATGGATGGTTATGATGCTACTTCTTATATCAAAAAAATGAGACCTAATTTACCTGTGATAGCTCAAACGGCGTATTCTATTGAAGAAGACGTACAAAAGGCATTGGATGCTGGTTGTGATGATTTTGTTTCGAAACCTGTAGACAGAAAAGTACTTAAACCAATTCTGAATAAATATTTTCGCGTTTTCAAAAATAAAAATATGACTACCAACTCGAAGTAACATATGCAAAACAAGATATCATATATTTTCATTTTCATATGCCTATTTATAGGAGTATTATCTTGTTCTAACGATGATATCCTAAATACATCTGAAAAAAATTGGCTTCAACAACAGGACACTCTTTATGTTGCTGTATATCCATATTATCCTCCCTATCAATTTATAAATAAAAAAGATAGTATTGATGGTATTTTAGTAGATCATTTTCGTTTAATAGAAAATAAAATCAATTATACCTTTCACAAAAAATATTATACAAATTGGACACAACTATTAAAAGATATCGAAAATAAAAAAATAGATGTTGTCCTTGAGATGCAAAAGACAGCAGAAAGAAAAAAACATCTAAATTTCTATACCGAATTTTTTAAAACCCCTTTTGTTTTAGTTGCCAGAAAAGAGGTAGATTCTGGATTAAAGTTTAAGGATTTTCAAAATAAAAAAATTGCAGTACCTAAAGGATATTCAATAGATGACTATCTAAAAGAAAATTACCCTAACTTGGAGATAAACTATTATCCCGACGATATTACGTGTCTTCGAAAAGTACAATCAGGAGAATCAGATGCATATATTGGTGGACAAGCATTTGTAAATTATTTAATAAAATCAGAAGGGCTTACTCAGTTAAAAGTTCTATCCAAAATAAATCATAGTTATATTCCTAGTGTCGCTGTTCATAAAGAAAACAAAATACTTAATAGAATTATAGCTAAAGCAGCTAATAGTATAACTATTAAAGAAAAGCAGGTGATTATAGACAACTGGCTATTCAACGTAGTTAAACCATTTTATAAAAAACCTAAATTCTGGATCATATCGTCAATTATTTTTTTCTCCGCTTTGGCAGGTATCATTCTTATATATTTCTATTTAAAGTTTATCATCAAACAAAAAACTAAAGAGCTTCGAATTGCAAAGGATAATGCGGAAGAAAGTAATAGAATAAAGACTAATTTTATTCAGAATATATCTCACGAGATTAGAACTCCAATGAATGGAATCATGGGATTTTCAGAATTGCTTAAATCAGGTTCATTAACACCTGAAGAAAGAAAGGAATACACAGAGATTATAATTGATAGTGGTAAAGATCTAATTACTTCAATGGATAACATTTTAGAAATTTCTATACTAGAAACCAAGCAGAGTAAAATACGATTCACAGAAATTAACTTAAGAGAACTACTTCAGGAATTAGTATCTGAATATAATGATAAAGCAACTGAAAAAAAGCTTGTTCTACATTTAGAAAACGAAATTCCGGAAGAAAAAAATATAATTGTTTCTGATAAATCAAAGCTGCATAAAATACTGGGTAATCTAGTTGATAATAGTATTAAATTCTCCAATACTGGTTCTATAACAATCTTTTCTTATATTGTGGAAGATTCTGTTGCTATATCTATTAAAGATACGGGGATCGGAATTAAACAAAAAGATCAAAATATTATTTTTAAGAGTTTCTCTCAATCAGAAAAAGAGATTTCTAAAAATTTTGGAGGCCTTGGTTTAGGACTCGCTATTGCTAAAGAATACACGGATTTAATCGGAGGAAAAATTTCCTTTGTAAGTAAAGAAAATGAAGGCAGTACCTTCGTATTAAAAATTCCTTATACCCCAATGCACAATAACGCAGAACTATCTACTAATAAAAATGAAGAAATATTACCAGAAAAACATGTTGTGCTTATTGCAGAAGATGGAGAAATAAACTTTTTGTTTTTAAAAACGGTTTTAACCAAAATGATCGATTTTGAGTTTGTTATCTATCGCGCTAAGAACGGTAAAGAAGCGGTTGAAATATGCGAAGAGAATGGAAAAATCGATTTGGTACTAATGGATATCAAAATGCCTGTTATGGATGGATATGATGCTACAAAACGGATCAAAAAAATGAGACCTGATCTACCTGTCATAGCACAAACGGCCTATTCCACAGAAGAAGATATTGAAAGAGCCTTAGCAGCTGGTTGTGATGATTTCCTTGCTAAACCAGTGGATCGAAAAATATTAAGACCTATCCTAGATAAATATATTTCTATATTTAGAAATAAATAATAACTATAATGTCTATAGAACATCAATATGCTGGTTTTTTACACAGCAAATTGTTATGGGATGACACTTCTCTTTTTGAACTCCCTCAATTTGATTTTCAGGTTTCTATTGATGTTGCCACTCAGGCATTACCAATTAAAATCCCTGAAAACGAAGTATTAGGTAAAAGGATAGAGCATTTTTTTGAATACTATATTAATAACAGCAAAAAGCATACGCTTATCCTAAAAAATCTTCAGATATTCAAAGATAAAATAACCATTGGTGAATTAGATTTCTTAGTAGAAGACTTGGAACAAAAAGAAATTCTGCATATAGAATTAATTTATAAATTTTATCTCTATGATCCCAAAAAAAGTGAGATAGCTTTAGAAAAATGGATTGGCCCTAATCGTAACGATAGCTTATTAGAGAAAGTAACCAAGTTAAAAGAAAAACAATTACCACTACTCTATCATACAGAAACTATTACTGCATTACAAGAATTGAATATCAAACCTAACGAAATCATACAAAAAGTATGTTTCTTTGGAAATTTATTCGTCCCTATATCATATCAAAACAAGTTGGTATCGTACCTTAACAATGATTGTGTTATCGGTTTTTGGATTCATGAAAAAGATTTTAAATCGGAAAAATATAGTTCTCAACATTATTTTTTACCTGAAAAAAAAGATTGGATAACACATCCAAAACATAATAAAACTTGGTACTCATATGCTTCCATATTTGAGCAATTGAAAATACAACTCTCCAAAAAAAAATCTCCACTACTTTGGATAAAAAGTAGTGAAGATTCTTTTTCTAAATGTTTTATAGTCTGGTGGTGATTTTTAACTAACTATAAATCACTGATATAACTTCCATATAAATCTTTAAACCTAAAACCTTCAGAAAGTCTATACTTACTCAGTTTTTTATGTTCTACCAGTCCCCATAACAGGAATTCCTTCATAAAATAACTATCTTTTTGATCTATATCTTCTTGATAGTTTTTAATAAGATCATTTAATGGTTTTATTTCGTCCAGCTTTTTTATGTATTCTGCTTCCGGAATTTCGTCCAAAAGCTCGAAACCACTTTGTTCGAAGAACCAATCAATCAGTTCTTGATATGGGCTTTTCTCACTCTCTTTTTCTAATCTTTCAATTTTAGGAAAATACTCAGGAAATAATGTTTTAATGGAATCCGAGATTAACGTATGTGCTACGGATGCTGCACCTTCTTGCTCACCTTCGTACACCAACTCTATTTTACCAGTAATTGCAGGAACCACCCCCATAAAGTCGCTCAATCTCAATAATGTGTGCTCATCTCCAGATTTAAGTGCTCTATATTCTGCGGCACTTAATAAATTCTCATATGCCGTAATACTCATTCTGGCGCTTACTCCGCTTTTAGAATCAACAAACTCACTATCTCTTGCTTCAAAACTAATTTGTTCCAACAAATCCTTAGCCAAACTCGGCACATGAACCAGATTACTTTGTCTAGAATCCAATTGCGCTTCTTGCTGAGTGATTGTTTTAGCAATTTCAATGGTTTCTGGGTAATGCGTAAGAATCTGAGAACCGATTCTATCTTTAAGAGGAGTAACAATACTACCTCTATTTGTATAATCCTCTGGATTAGCCGTAAATACAAACTGCATATCTAATGGAAGTCGCAGCTTAAATCCTCTTATCTGAATATCACCTTCTTGTAAAATATTAAACAATGCTACCTGAATACGTGCTTGCAAATCAGGTAACTCATTAATCACGAAAATACAACGATTTGCTCTTGGGATCATCCCAAAATGAATTACCCTGTCATCTGCATAACTCAATTTTAGATTTGCCGCTTTAATAGGATCCACATCTCCAATAATATCTGCCACAGTCACATCTGGTGTTGCCAATTTCTCGGCAAAACGATCATTTCTATGTATCCAGGAAATAGGAGTATCATCACCCTTTTCTTTAATTAAATTAACCGCATATCTAGATATTGGGCTAAAGGGATCATCATTAATCTCAGAACCTTCTATTACGGGAATCCACTCATCTAATAAATTGATCATCTGCCTGGCCAAACGTGTTTTTGCCTGACCTCTCAACCCTAATAAATTAATATTGTGTCTGGATAAGATTGCCCGTTCCAACTCAGGAATAACGGTGTTCTCATATCCATGGATTCCAGTAAAAGTAGCTTCCTTATTGCCAATTTTAGTTCTTAAATTATCTCTAAGTTCATCTTTGATACTTTTACTTTTGTATCCTGATTCTTTTAATTTTCCAAATGTCGTTATCGTATTTGTATTCATATTTTCTTTTCAGCAAAATTCTAGATTTGTACTATCGTTTATCCTTTAATTCTTTTTTTTCTATTGGTTTCGTAATCTTCAAAAATCATCTCTCCTAATCCTTTTAACCCTGTATAAAAAGCCTTACCCTGATTAGCATGGGTAAATTCTCTTACAAACTGCATCAGATATGGATCCTGTGCAATCATAAAGGTCGTAATAGGTATATGAAGTTTCCTAGCTTGTTGCGCCATCATATAACACTTATTTACAATTTGGCGATCTAATCCATTACTATTCTTATAATATTGTCCATCCGGTAGCCTAAGGCAACTAGGTTTACCATCCGTAATCATAAAAATTTGTTTGTTCGTATTACGTTTTCTTCTCAGCATATCCATTGCTAATTGCAATCCTGCCACGGTATTGGTATGATACGGTCCAACCTGAAGATACGGTAAATCTTTAATTGCTATTGGCCACGCATCATTTCCAAACACCAAGATATCCAGCGTATCTTTAGGGTATCTCGTTGTAATAAGTTCTGCTAACGCCATAGCCACTTTTTTTGCAGGAGTGATGCGATCTTCTCCGTATAAAATCATACTGTGACTGATGTCGATCATCAATACTGTACTCATTTGAGCTTTGAACTGCGTCTCTTCTACCACAAGATCATCTTCGGTAAGATTGAGTTCTCCTATCCCATGATTAATCTGTGCATTCTTTAAACTTTCGGTAATGGATATACGCTCTAACGCATCTCCGTATTGGTAGTTTCGATATTCGCCAGCATGTTCATCACCTCTTCCTGTGTGCTTTGTTCTGTGATTTCCAGATCCACTGCGCTTCAAGTTTCCAAAAATTTGATCTAGTGCTCTTTGCCTAATGGCGCGTTCCGTTTTAGAAGTAATAGACATTCCTCCTTTTCCGTCTGGCCGAATTTCTTCTCGAATGTATCCTTTCTTCTTAAGATCCTCAATGAAATCATCCATAGTATATTCTTCACTGGTAAGTTCATATTCCTTATCCAGCTCTTTCAACCAATCTAAAGCTTCATCTAAGTCTCCTGAAGTATGTGTGATAATCTCCTGAAAAATATCAAAAAGCTTATCGAATGGAGATTGCTCAGGAGCTTCATACTTTTTAAAAGCAAACCCTTTTTTGAAAATTCCCTTATTCTCTTTCATTATATAAATTTAGCACATTTTATAAAAGATACCGACTGAACTGGATGCTAATAATGGAGAATTAACATATGTTTTGGAGAATTGACTTTACACTCTAACACTTTTTTGTACTAATCCAATAAACCCTTTACAATTCTTATCTTTGAAAAATCAGGTATGTTTTTTAATATCTTTTCTCAGATTATATATATTCAATAACAACAAATTATTTTAATTCGCTTATGAAGAATCCAATCTTATTATTGCTTTTGGCTTTTCCACTTATAAATTTTGCTCAAGATGATATAGAAAAGGTAAAATCTACAGTTTCTAAAAGTGAAATTGAAGGTCACATTTACTTTTTAGCATCTGATGAACTAAAAGGAAGACAAACCGGTTCACCAGAAAACAAAATAGCGGCACAATACCTAGGAAATATGCTTCGCGGATATGGAGTAAAACCTGTAGCGGATACTAATAATTACTTTCAGAAAGTTACGCTAAACACAACCTCTCCATTTGAAAATGCAGTCTTAAAGATTGGCGATTTTACTACTTCGGAAATAGTGACTCTAAAAAAAATAAACACTTCCTTTTCAGGATCGTTAGTATTTGCTAATTATGGATTAGCCGAAGATTACAAAAATCTAGATGTAAAAGGTAAGATGGTTGTAACCTATTCGGGAACAAAAGACAATAGCAATCTTAGGTTTGCATTTTCTAAAATACAAGAAAAAACAGCCTTAGCTAAAGAAAAAGGTGCTTTAGGAATTATAGAAGTTAACAGTATTAATGACAGAACCTGGTCACAATTAGAACATAGCTTCAACGGAGAAAAAATGCAGGTTCCTGAAGAAAAAGAAGAAAAAACTAATGATTTCACCTATTTATGGATTAATGATCAAAAGGAAGAAATCAGCAAATTCTTTGATACTAAAAACGAAATTAATGCAACCGTAACTATTGAAGGCATTAAGGAAGGCACTGTAATATCGCAAAATGTGGTTGGAATGGTAGAAGGTACAGATCCTAAACTAAAAGATGAATATATTATTTATTCTGCTCATTACGATCATGTAGGTATAGGTGCTCCTGTAAACAATGACTCTATTTATAATGGAGCTAGAGATAATGCAGTGGGAACGGTAACCGTATTATCTGCAGCAGAAAACATTGCTAAATACCCTACTAAAAGATCCGCTTTATTTATTCTGTTTACTGGAGAAGAAAAAGGATTATTAGGTAGTAAATGGTATGTCAATCATCCGATGATTCCATTAAACCAAATGGTATATTGTTTTAATAGTGATAATGGAGGCTATAATGATACTAGTATAGCAACAATTGTTGGTTTAGAAAGAACAACCGCAGCAGAAGATATAAAAAAAGCAACAACTCCTTTTGGCCTAAAAGCTATTGATGATCCAGCTCCTGAGCAAGGATTATTTGATCGATCTGATAATGTCCATTTTGCTGCAAAAGGAATTCCTGCTCCTACATTCAGTATGGGGTTCACCGCTTTTGATGAGGAGATAACAAAATATTATCATCAGGTTACTGATAATCCTGACACATTAGACTATGATTATTTGCTAAAATTCTTTCAGTCATATGTATTGGCTTGTAGAAATATTGCAAACAACCCTAAAACTCCTTTTTGGGTAGAAGGCGATAAATATTACAATGCCGGTAAAAACCTTTATAAAAAATAGTAAACCATTTACAACTTCAAATTGTTGTAAACAAAACGCTTTTCTATTCCTACTTTACCATAAACTATATTTTGGAATCTAACTAATATAAACCCTAAGGTATATTTATATCTTAGGGTTTAATATTCTTTTAGTTATTTATTGCAAAACCACTTTTTTTCTTTCTAATGAACCATCTTCATATGTAATCTCAACGATATAGATCCCTTTCCGTTCTCCAGCTAATTGGATATTATCATATGTTTTTTGAATAACAGATTTAACAATTGTCCCTTGTAAATCCTTAATAACAACCCTCTGAACCTTCAATTTACTATTAGTCTCTAGAGAAAATAAATCATTGGTAGGATTAGGATACACGCTAGTTCGCCCTATTGGATCTCCCACACCATCGCCACAATCTAATAAAAAGCTTTTACAAACTTTAGTACAAGTACTACCATCCGTATACGTTACTGTTGCACAAATAGAAATATAATAATTTGTCCAATCACCGCTTGGATAATAAATAGGAGAAGTAGTTCCTGTACTAGCTCCAGTTCCACTATGACCTCCTAATGCCCAAGTCCAATCTACCTGATCTACCAAACTATTATTTATACCGCTAAGGCTAGCCTGTCCAGTAGTACATAGTCCTCCACCGCCTTCATTAATAAAATGAATATCGTTAGGAGTGGGACATGGTGGTGTTGGTGTACAATTCCTTATATTATCAATATATGTATAACCTCCATGTGCACCTTGACCACAGTCTGCAGTTTCTAGAACTATTCTAACAATTTGACCTACATAATTACTTACATCTACAGATACACTTTCCCATTGATTAAAAACAAACCTCTCGCCCTGAGTATTAAAAATTGTATTATTTAATCGTGAATCGTTAGACATATAACAATCCGAAATTAATGTAACTCCTTTTTTAACAATAGAATACTTAAAATAAGGCAAACTGTTTGTATGCGTATTAGTAGGTAATTCTAATACACTTGCGAAATCGAATGTAAGTTCATCTTCTTCAATCAATATTGATTTGCTTACAACATCAACTTCGTCATTTTCTGTTCCAATAATAACATTTTGATTTATTCTTAAAGATCTTAGACCACTTTTTACTTGAGTTAGTGTATGCCCAGCAGAAGCGACTATAGGATCATTACCACTACCTACAATCGTCGCATTCGCATTAACAGGAATATTATTCGGGTCAAGATTAATGAAACCCCTACTATTTAATGAGTTCGCTCCGCAACTAACTTCAGTCCTGCCTATTGTTAATCCAAAACCATTAATAGTTCCTTCAAAACCTTCTGAAATACATCTAGGACTTGGCGTTGGAACCAGTCCTTTAGAACTTGTAATTCCTCTACTCTCTTCCTTCAATTGTTTCTCTAAAGATGGATTGTTTTTATAAAATTGATGTCTTAAATATTGTTTCTTATAATTTAATAATACTTGATCTATCGATTTTTGATTTAGGCCCTCTAATTTAGCATCATTAATAATCTTTTGTCTTTCAATCTCAGGGATTTTAATATCAAGATTTTGATCAACATAATATGCTACAGTTTTATGAAGTGCATCAGTAATCAATTGCATTTCATTTTTTTCCTGTGCATTAGTTATATGAACGCATAGCATAACCAATAGTAACAATTTAATAGTTTTTTTCATTATAGTTTGTTTTAAAAGATTTATGACCGCAATTATTTATAGACACCACAGTTTATGTCCTTTCTTGCAAGAAAATTTAAAAAACACATTAATTTGTATTTCTGCTATAGTGTTATAAAACAAAAATATTCTTACCCTCATTTTTATTTTTTATTTTTTCAAACAATCTGTTAAAACCATAACTATATAGATAAGTAATAGCTATTCTTATGAACTAAAGAAAGAATTATATTTATGAAATAAACGGAAATCATTAGCGCTACGGAGATTTATAAACATAGGCACTAATACCTGACCATAATAAGATCAGAAAGGACAACTGAATCTAATGGCATTAAAAATAAATGATAATTCTACTATCAATATAGAATTCATCCTCTTTGGTGAAGAAATAACAAAAAGATTATTATCAGGTCACTTATAATCATAATCCTGATACATTAGACGATGACTATCTTTTAAAATTCTTTCAGTCGTAAGTATTGGGTTACAGAAATATTGCTAATACACCTGAAACTCCTTTTTGGGTGGAAGGTGATAAATATTATGCAGCAGGTAAAAAATTGTATAGTAAAAAGTAAATTGTTATTTTTCTACTAGCTAATTTTCGTTTTTTATGAGATATATTATATATATGAGTATGATGTGCTTTTCCCTCATGTCCTGTAAGCAGAAAAATCCTTTAGAAAAAGTTTTGGATTCGGATGCAGAACAGATTAAGCAGGTTATGCAAAATATTGAAAAACATGAAGTTCAGATTTTATATAGCCAGATAGATCGTGATGAAAACGAAGAAGTAACTTTTACTGATTATGAATTCAATGTTTCGGATAGCACTTATTTTTATCCTGCTAGCTCTGTTAAATTTCCAATAGCACTTGTTGCTTTGGAGAGATTAAAAGAACTACAGGAAAATGGAGTTTCTATTAACAGAAAAACAAACTTCATATTAGAGCGGGATACACTCTACACTACTATAGAGAAAGAGATCTTAAAGATTTTCGCAGTAAGTGATAACCAGGCATACAATCGTTTATTTGAATTTCTTGGTCAGGACTATATCAATAAAAAAATACAGACCAAAGATATAAATGGGAGCATTTTGCATCGTTTATCAGCTTTCCATTCCCATAATTTGAAAACACAATCCATCTTTTTTAAAGAGAACATAGAAGATAGCATCCTTGTGTTTCAACAAGAAAGTACGGACAACTCACCTATTCCAAAATTATCTCTACAAAAACTATTAAAAGGTAATGGATATATTTACAATGATACGCTGATTGAGCGTCCGAAAGATTTTTCAGAAAAAAATTATCTCCCACTAAAGTCTTTACACGAAATGATGAAACGAATACAATTCCCTGAATTGTATAAACAAAAAGAACGTTTTGACATTACTAATGAAGATCGTGAATTTGTCCTCCAAGCGATGAAAATAGTACCAGCTACAGCGGGATATGATAAAAAAGAATATTACGATGGATATGTGAAGTTTTTCATGTTTGGTGATACAAAAGAAGATATTCCGGAACATATAGAAATTTATAATAAAGTTGGATATGCTTACGGTTATCTTACTGATTGTGCTTACATTAAAGACACTAAGAATAATATCGAATTCATCTTATCTGCTACAATACATGTAAACGAAAATGGAATTTTTAATGATGACAACTACGAATATGATACTATTGGAATTCCGTTTCTAGCAGAATTAGGAAGGAAAATTTATGATCTGGAAAAGCTACGTACAAAATAAGATTTACCTTAATAAAATAGTTTTCTTTAATAATTCTTCAAAAAAAGCCTATAAATCCGGTCCAAAATTCCATATTTTATGATTTATTAATCTTTTTTTAACAAAATAATATCTTAAAAAGACTTTTAATAAATTAATTTTATTGTCCCCTTTATTTAAGAATGTCAAATTTTAGTACAAATAACAACAACAGTATGGTTACAATAGTAATAATCTAGTAACTATATCATATGTGATAAGCATAGTATATAGTTCTATTAAATAACAAAATATGAAACAATATATACTATACTTATTATTATTCTCTTTCGGTGTACTATACCCTAACGACTTTTCTATTGAGCTAACAAAGTTTGATATTATTCAAAATCCAACAGATCGTAAACTTTCGGATGAAGAAGTTCAAAAAAGAGGACTTGATATTTTAGCTGCAGAAGTTATTGAAAAAATAGACGAGATCGATTTAAGGAAAATGGCCAGGTCGGCAATCTTCGAAACCTCTTATGGTTTTAGATGGAAAATGATTAATCTCCACACGGGAAATATGATCATCGTAAAAGTTAATAAAGACTTTAAGTTAATATCAGCTAGAAACAGTAAAAAGTCTAAAATCATGAATCCTTAATCGCTATTTTTTAAGTAATCATTTTTTTTACACTTTCATATTCTTCAAGATATTCCCAGTATATGACTCTGTCATATGCATACTTGATTAATATAAACTTCTGACTAACCGATAATATTCTATCTACAGCTACTAGTTTTTTGGAAGGGGATGCTACGGTTACCTCTTCAATAATTTCTTGATTTCTGGCATCAAACCCATGAACAATGGTGTGATTCTTTAATGTGAGTTCTATAAATTTCATAGTATGATTTTAAAATACTCAAATTTACCTCTTTTTCACCTTAACACCCCTTTAAGAGTTTCGCATTTTCATTTTCTTAACTTTAACCACACAATTAGGTAATCAATCAAAAAATGTTAAAAAGATTTTTCCTTTTAACCATTATTCTTCTTGGTATTTCTGGCTTTTCGCAAAAGAAACTATCTCTAATCTATACAGGAAATATGGGGGTTTATATATCCAATGAACAATCTTCTGTATTAATTGATGGACTACATACAGAATATGGTGAGGATTACCTTTTTCCTACATCACAATTAGTAGCTACCATACATACCACATTACAGCCAGATGCTATTCTTTTTACACACTATCATGGAGATCATTTTAGCGCATCTCTTTCTAACAAATATTTAGACAGCAATAAAAAAGCGGTTTTGTTTGGATCTGATCAAATCACCAAAGAAATTAAAAATTCTAAAGACCGATTATTTACAATAACTACCACCGATTATAGCAAACAGACCTTCCAAGTTAAAGATCTTAAAATTACCGGACTAAAAATAAATCATGCTGGCAAAAGACACGTATCCGTTAAAAATGTAGGGTATATAATAGATTTTGGTTCTAAAAAAATCCTGCATGTCGGAGACACCAATTGGATGGAAAAGATCAGTTTATTTGATCAATTGGATTTAGTAAAAGAAACTATAGACATTGCAATTCTACCATACTGGATGCTATTAGAAGACAACGCAACCGTATTGATTAAAAAACATATCAACCCTAAGCGAATCATTGCTACGCACATTTCGCCAAGAATTAAGAAACAAGAATTACAGGATATGAAAAAAAAGTATCCAGATATACATTTCCTAACAACACTAGAAGAACAAATACAACTATAATTAACTCACTATTTCAAAATGAAAAGATTATTATTTCTAATATCCTTGATACTAACATCTATTGTTTCTGCACAGGAGTTTTCGATGGATCACGTAAAAAAAATGAATCCACGTAATATTGGTCCTGGTGGAATGAGTGGACGTGTAACGTCTATTGATGTTGTTACCTCCGATCCAGATATTATGTATGCCGGAACAGCTTCCGGAGGATTGTGGAAATCCACTTCTGGAGGAATTAAATGGAACCCAGTTTTTGATAAAGAAGTTACCGCATCCATTGGAGCAGTAGCTATCCAACAATCCAACCCTTCGGTAATTTGGGCGGGAACAGGAGAAGGTAATCCAAGAAATAGTCTTAATGGAGGATATGGAATTTATAAATCTCTAGATGGCGGTAAAAACTGGAAATTAATGGGGCTAGAAAAAACCCGTCATATCCATAGAGTAATAATAGATCCTACAGATCCTAATACCGTATATGTAGCGGCTATAGGATCACCTTGGGGAGAACATCCAGAAAGAGGAGTTTTTAAAACCACAGATGGTGGAAAAACTTGGAATAAAGTACTCTTTGCAAATAATAAAACAGGAGCTGCTGATCTGGTAATGGATCCTACCAATCCTAATAAATTGATTGCTGCGCTATGGGAACACAAACGTGATCCCTGGTTTTTTAAATCTGGAGGTGAAGGATCTGGATTATATATAACACACGATGGAGGAAAGACCTGGGAAGAAAAGACCGATAAAGATGGTTTACCAAAAGGAGATTTAGGGCGTATCGGTATTGCTATCTCTCGGAATAAACCAAACATTATATATGCCTTAGTTGAAGCTAAAAAGAATGCTTTATACAAATCTGAAGATGGTGGATTTAACTGGAAAAAAATAAATGACAAAAATGACATCGGTAATCGTCCCTTCTATTATTCTGAGATTTATGTTGATCCCCAGAATGAAAATAGAGTGTATTCTGTATTTACCTATGTAAATGTATCCGAAGATGGAGGTAAGAATTTTAAGCAACTCATGCCTGCCTACGGAGTGGATAATGGCGTACATCCTGATCATCACGCTTGGTGGATACATCCACAAGATGGTGATTTTATGATTGACGGTAATGACGGAGGATTAAATATCACCAGAGATGGAGGAAAAACCTGGAGGTTTATTGGAAACCTACCTGTTGCTCAGTTCTATCATATCAATGTGGATAATGAGTATCCATATAACGTTTATGGAGGTATGCAAGATAATGGTAGCTGGCGCGGACCTGCATATGTTTGGAAAGCTCAGGGAATTAGAAATTCATACTGGCAGGAAATTTCTTTTGGAGATGGATTTGATGTTGTTCCGGATAAAGACGATTCTCGATATGGTTGGTCTATGAGTCAACAAGGATTTGTAAGCCGTTATGATTGGATGACGGGTAACAACTATACCGTTAAACCAACCCATGCGGATCCTGAAGTAAAACTACGTTTTAACTGGAATGCAGCTATCAATATCGATCCTTTTGATAATAGTACACTATATTTCGGAAGTCAATTTGTACATAAGAGCAAGGACAAAGGATTGACTTGGGAGGTTATTTCTCCAGACCTATCTACCAATAACCCTGAAAAGCTAAAACAAGCAGAAAGTGGTGGATTAACAATGGATGCTACCGGAGCAGAGAATCATTGTACCGTTTTAGTCATAGAACCATCTTCTTTAGAACAAAATATGCTATGGGCAGCAACCGATGACGGACGTGTCCATGTTACTCAAAATGGAGGAGCAAACTGGACTGATGTATCTAAAAATATTAAAGGATTACCTGCCGGAAGTTGGATCGTTCAGATCAAAGCATCTAATAAGAAAAAAGGAGAAGCCCTTTTAGTAGCTAATGATTATAGAAGATTTAATTATACTCCGTATGCATACAGAACTGTAGATTATGGTAAAACATGGCAGCGTATTGTAGACGGAAACGATGTAAAAAGCTATACGCTAAGTATCGTTGAAGATCCAATAGAAAAAAACTTACTTTTCTTAGGAACAGATGATGGTTTATATATTTCTCTGAACGCTGGAAACAAATGGACAAAATGGACAGCTGGTTTCCCAACAGTTTCTGTAAAAGATTTAGTAATCCAGCCTAGAGAACATGACTTGGTAATCGGAACCTTTGGTAGAGCTGCTTGGGTATTAGATGATATCAGACCATTACGTGCTTTGGCAAAGAATAAAACTATTCTAAATCAAAAACTACAAGTATTTGATCCTCCTGTAGCGTATCAAGCGGCTTACCAGCAACCTACCGGAAGTCGTTTTGGCGGAGATGCTTTGTTTAATGGCGAAAATCGTGATTTTGGAGCTCACATTTCTTATTTTGTAACCGTAGCGGAAAAAGAAGCGTCTAAAAAGAAGGAAGACGGTGAAGAGACAGACAAAGAAAATGATGAAGAGGAAGAAGATACTGCAGATGATGAAAAAGAAGAAACAAAGGTGAAATGGGATTCTATTCATCTTACAATTTATGATGGAGATCGATTGATCAGAACGCTTAAGCAAAAAACTCCAGATTCTACTGGAATTCATAAAATGCGTTGGTTTATGGATGAAAAAGGTGTTGATCGTCCATCCAGAAAAATTGAGAAATCTAAAAGAGAGCCAGGTGGCGTTGGTGTGAAACCAGGAACTTATAAAATGGTAATGAAATATGGAGATCAAAAATCCGAAACCAGTATCCAAGTTAAATCTGATCCAAGATTACAAGTTTCACAACAAAACATAAACGAAGTATACAATGCTTCTAAAAATCTGGAAGCAATGAGGCAAACTGCTGCTGATGCCGTTAAGCAATTAGTAGAGAGTAAAGAAGTAGCTTCAAAATATCAGAAAGAACTTAAAAAACTAGATAAAAAGAAGTTTAAAGATCAGATTAAAGCATCTAAAAATATTATTAAAAAAATCGACTCTACGATTGCTATATATATAGGTAAAGAAGACAAAAGACAGGGAATTACTCGTAATCCTGAAGTTACGGTAATGCAGCGTCTTGGTACTGCAGGATGGTATAGCGGTAGTCGCCAGAATGGTTTGACTGCCACAGAGAACACTCTGATAAAACATGCTAAAAATGCATTATCAGATGCATTAGATAAGACGAATATGTTCTTTACTAATGATTGGAAACCGTATCAAGAGAATATGGAGAAATTAGAAACATCTCCTTTTAAAGAAATAAAAAGCTTCACAATCAAATAAAACTTTCACACATGAAAAAACTTATCATTTTAGGAATTGGAGTACTACTACTCCACTCCTGTAAAAAAGAAAAGAAAGAAGAGGTTGCAAAACCGATTGCAATTGAAGAATATTCAATTGAACAATTTATGGATAATGAAAACGCATTTGCTAATGGGTTTTCTAATGATAAATCCAAAGTATTGATGACTAGTAATCGTTCCGGTATCTATAATATGTATACAACTTCGGTTAAAGGTGGAGAATTGATTCCGGTTACAAAATCGGATAGTTCTTCTGTTTTCGGTATTTCGTATTTTCCGGAGGATAATAGAATTCTATTTAGAATGGATGGAAACGGTGATGAAATATTCAAAATTTTCCTAAAAGACAGTTCTGGTATAAAACGTCTGACTCCAGAGAAAGATGTAAGAGCTTTATTTAGAGGTTGGTCTAAAGATGGTAAAAGCTTCTTCTACGGTAGTAATGAGAGGGATCCTAAGTATATGGATCATTACGAAATGAATATTGCTGATTTCACCTCTAAGGTAATCTATCAGAACAATGACGGAATGGATTTTGGCGGAATGTCTGAAGACAGAAAGTATATTGCGCTTACCAAAGCAATCACTACTAATGATATCGATCTGTATATCATGAATACAGAAACCAAGGAAAAAACTAAAATCAATGAGAATACTAGTGGTAATAGACCTCAGGATTTTTCTCCGGATAATGCTTCATTCTACTATACCACAGATGACAATGCAGAGTTTAGTTATTTAATGAAATACAATCTGGCGGATGGTACTAAAGAAAAAGTAGCAGAAAAAAACTGGGACATCAATTCATTTTATTTCACCAGAAACGGAAAATATCAGGTGATGTTTACCAATGAAGATGCTAAAACTGTAATGGATGTAAAAGAGGTTGCTACTAGGAAATCGGTAGAATTTCCTTCATTCGAAAATAAAGAAATCTCTAGTGCGAGTTTTTCCAGAGATGAGTCTATGGCATTCTTAAATGTTTCGGGATCAAGCACTCCAAGAAATGTATATGCTTATGATTTAGCATCAAAAGAGCATCATCAACTTACGGATGTACTGAATAAAGATATTAATGAAGACCATTTGGTAGCTTCAGAAGTGGTTCGCTTTAAATCCTTTGATGGATTAGAAATTCCTGCTATTTATTATAAACCGAAACAAGCAACAGCAGATAATAAAGTTCCAGCATTGGTATGGGTACACGGTGGTCCTGGAGGGCAATCCAGACAAGGATTTAGTTCTCAAATTCAGTATTATGTGAATCACGGATATGCGATCTTAGCAGTCAATAATCGAGGTAGTAGTGGTTACGGAAAAACATTCTATAAAATGGATGATCAAAACCACGGAGATAAAGATTTAAAAGATTGTGTAGCCGGAAAAGATTGGTTAGCACAGCAAGATATTATTGACCCAAATAAAATCGGAATTATCGGTGGTTCTTATGGTGGATATATGACGATGGCAGCACTTACCTACACACCTGAAGAATTTAAAGTAGGAGTAAATATATTTGGAGTAACCAACTGGTTAAGAACATTAAAAAGTATTCCACCATGGTGGGAATCTTTTAAAGAAGCATTGTATACAGAAATGGGTGATCCTAATACTGCTGATTCAGTGAGGCTACGTCAGATTTCTCCATTATTTCATACAGAAAAAGTTACCAAACCATTGATTGTATTACAAGGAGCTAAAGATCCAAGAGTATTGAAAGTAGAATCCGATGAAATTGTAGCAGGCGTTAAGAAAAATGGTGTTCCTGTAGAATATGTTTTATTTGAAGATGAAGGACATGGTTTTGTGAAAAAGGAGAATCAGATTGAAGCCTATGGTAGAATTCTAAAATTTCTGGACACCTACCTAAAAGAATCTGGATCAGAAGTCATCAATGACGGAAAAGCCGAAACAAAAACAGTAAACCCATAATCTTAAAAATCTAATAATCACTGAATATATTTATGAGAAAAATAATTTTAGCAATAGCAATCCTAGCGACTATTGCACATACCAGCGCACAAGACACCGGAGAAGATGAATGGGGCGCTTGGTATATGTATTTTGGTACAAATCGAATAACTGATAAACTGAGTATTCATTCTGAAGCACAGTTTAGATTCTATGAAGTCGCAGGTACTTTTAATCAATTATTACTGAGAACAGGTTTAAATTATCACCTTAATGAGAATGCCATTGCTACCATTGGATATGGATATATCAGTACAGATGGAACTTTTGAAGATATTCCGGGTGAGGAAAATAGTAAGGAGCACAGAATATTCGAACAGTTTATCCTTAAGAATGAAGTAGGCAAAGTAAAGTTCGAGCATCGATATCGATTAGAGCAGCGTTTTATCAGCACACAGTTTGATGATTTTACGGAGCATCGGGCAAGATATCGACTGCAACTCACCTACCCTTTTAATGACAAATGGTTTCTGAATGTATATGATGAAGTATTTATCAATCTACAAGAACCTATTTTTGGGCAAAACAGATTGTACGGTGCTGTAGGATATAATGTAAAATCCAATTTTAGTATTCAACTGGGATATCTAAAAAACCATTTTACCGGACGAAACTTTGACAGATTACAGTTAGGTATCATCTATAATACCGACTTTAGGAAAACTAAATAAAGTCAATCTAAAAAGTCACCATGACTGTCATGTTGAGCGGAGTCGAGAAATAATACATTCTGAATTTCAGAACATTTCGACTGCGCTCCATGTGACAGCATTAGAATTTTTATCCTTTTTAGATGGGCTATTTTAAAAAATACTATGACATTGACCAAAAAAGATACTCCTGCACTACTTCTTATTGATGTGCAAGAAGGATTTAAAGATATTGATTATTGGGGCGGAGAGCGCAACAATCTGGATGCCGAAAATAATATCGCAGAATTGCTGAATACCTGGAGAAAAAACGACCTACCTGTTTTTCATATCAAACATTGTTCTACCAATCCTGTTTCTCCACTCGCGAAAGGAAATCCTGGTAATGACTTTAAAGATTTCATCGTTCCTAAAACCAGTGAATCGATTGTAGAAAAAAATGTAAATAGTGCATTTATTGATACCGATCTACAAGAACAACTACGAAGCAAAAATATAAACACAGTAGTTATAGTTGGTCTTACTACCGATCATTGTGTCTCTACAACGACCAGAATGGCAGGTAATTTTGGCTTTAATACATATTTAGTAGAAGATGCTGTTGCAACTTTTAACAAGGTTGGAGCTAATGGGCAAAAATACAGTGCGCAATTAATCCACGATACGGCGATAGCCAGCCTTAAAGATGAGTTTGCTACGATCGTGCAAACCGAAGATATGCTAAAGATTTTTAATTGAGCGCCTCTTAATCGCTAGCCAAATTAATTATCAATTTATATTTATTTTCCATACTAACTATAACAAATACTTTTTATTACAATGCATTAATTAATCGAAGGTTTTCACCAATGGAAATCATCATATAAAATCAATATTTTATGCTTTAATACATTGTGGTTTTTCTATACAAAAAGTCAATACGTTTTGTGATAGCTCTTTTCAAAACACATATATTCGTAACTATATATCATTGTTGTAGGTAAGCTAAAAAACAGAAATATATAAGTTCACTAATTATGGAAAAAGACTCTTTTTGTAGTTTTTCATGGATGACAGACGAAATGAAATATGAAATGCGTAAACGAGATAAAATTGTAAATGATGAAGATATAGAAGGTTTATTTTCATTAAATGACAATTCTGATTTTTCCATTGCATTACATGAGATACTTGTAAATAGAAATGATAAAAACCCGAATTCTCTAAACCCAATCCAATTGAATTTATTTCTAAGTATGCACTTGGAAAATGCAGGTCAAGCGGATAGTATACTAACCTTTTTACAAGAATGGTTTCCTGACAAGGAAGAACAAATAATAAAATCACTAAATGAGATTGGAGCAATTAAGTCTTCGGAAATAATAAAACAAGCTATTGATTTATTACCTAAAAACAGAAGTTGGTTTTATGAAAGTTCAGACGAAAATTCTGAAAAATTAATGGATAAACTTGATAGTGAATTTTCAGATTATCCAGATGGCCCAATGAGGGATTTATATCGCAAATATGCTGAAAAAAATAGAAACGAAATTTGAAAAATAAAAGCCTACCTACAACATATGAAAAAAAACAACCAAATATTAATTATAGCGGTGCTACTACTTTTCAGTTGTAAATCAAAAATTGTAATCATTGAAAATTCTGAGAATGGAAAAATGGAGTTTAACTTCCTGGAAGTTGCACAGCCATTTAATTTAGAATTAACCGAATTTCATGAAAATAATTTTTATTGTTTTACTGAAGGTGTACCATATGCTATTCTAATTGGAAAAACTAATAATACCTCGTTACCAAATATTGTGACAGTTCTTTCAAGATGCGAAGAACGAAATTTTGAAGTTGGACAAAATTTAAGAATTGTTCCCGAAGAAGATCCGCGAAAAAATGTTAGCCTTAGTTTAATTTATTCAGTAAAGGACACTATAATTAGAGGGAAAAAGAAAAGCTGGCTTATAGGTGCTGAAAATAGTGCGATTTGGGGGATTGCTGAATAAATTGGATAAATACAAAAACATTGTACAACACCATATAACAAAACATTCGGAATACTATAAAAACATCGATATCTTGTTTGCTAAAATTTAATCTACTTACTGTAACATTTTTTGTTTAAATGAATCTATACTATAAACACACTCACTATGAAATTCGTTATTCTTGCAATTAGTTTTCTGGCAACCTTTTTTACAAATGCGCAGGTAACATCAGATTCTTTAGCCATAGAGGAATATACCTATGACACAGAACATAAGTTAAAAATATATTGTGTTCGTCCGGAAAATTACACTCCTAAAAAGGAGTATCCTGCAATTGTAATATTTCACGGAGGTGGTTGGTCTATTGGAGAAGCATCTTGGGGTTTTAGTAATGCGAAACATTATGCGAGTAAAGGTATGGTAGCATTCTCTGTTCAATATAGACTCCAGGATTTAGAAAACGGAATCACTCCTTATGAATCAGTTCTTGATGCGCAAACTGCCATACGATGGGTCAGAAAAAATGCAACCAAATTCTCTATCGATAAAAACAAAATAGCCTCTTACGGTTGGTCTGCAGGTGCACATCTTGCTGCATGTGCCGCTATATTTAAAAACTTGGATAGGCCTGATGAAAAAATATCAAGTGCTCCTAACCTACTTGCCTTAAAATCACCAGCGCTTTCTTTACTATCTTATTCTAACTTTCAAAAAAGACTGCTTGATAAAATTACCGTTGCGAAACTTTCACCAGCGGAACATGTTTCAGAAAATACTCCGCCTACAATCATCGTAATGGGTCGTACTGATACAGTAACACCTTTAGAAGGTTCTAAACTATACCAAAGCAATATGGATAAATATGGTAATGAATGTAAACTAATAGTCTACGATGGAGTTGGACATCTATTTACTCCAGCAACCGAACCTGATGACGGTTGGCCAAATCCAGACAAAAAGATACGCCTTATGGCTCAGGAAGAAATGGATCAGTTTCTGGAAAAACACGGATATATCAATTGATTTCTTATCAATAAAGCCGGAATCTTACTAGAGAAATGAGATGAATTAACCATTAACATTTATTAATTAAGGCAAACATTTAGGGTTATCCTTTTTGGAGTCCTTAAGTTGATAAAAAAACTATTTTTATAAAATTTGACTGAATCATTTCTTGATCATTTTTCTAGTATCTACAAGGGTTTTGATAACAAAAACGGGAATAATCCCACTATAATCATTAGCAACATCATTTTTAACTTAAAGAAAAATTCCCTAGATTAGTCTCTTACATCACTTTTTACCCCCTATTAAACAAATAAACAGTAATAAAACGATTATGGTTTTCCGTAAAGAAAACTAGGGAATCTATGGTGGTTTTTATTTCTGTTATAACAGAAATATAGTTTAGTAGGTAACTATATATAGTTGTTAGCTACCATTAAGAAAAAACTAAAAATAATGGATGAATTAATTCAAACAGGTGTAAAAGCCATCGATAATGATGGGAATATCTCAGAAATTGTATTGAAAGATACTGCTATAACTCCTGCACAGTTAAGTTCATTATATAAAAATTCAGAACTGTGTGAAATTAATCTCAGCGCTAGATACTTTAATTCAAGCATATTAACAAACGAGGTGTTTAATCAAATTATTCAATTGAAAGGGTTAAAAAAAATTCATTTAAATGGCTCTTTGTTAGATAATAATTACGTTAGTTCTTTAAACAAATTAATTAGTTTGAAAGCGATTGGATTGCAAGGTATTCCTTATACCAAAGTTCAGCTAGAATCAATTATAAGAAGTAATGCAATTGTTGATATTTCGCTCGGTCAATATCGTTTCGATGAATGGAACTTATTTGGACACCTCTTTCCACAGCCTACTATTTCTACAGAATTTTGGAAGTATATTGATAAAGAAAATTTAACCAGTCTCAAATTATACTATCCAAACTTCTCTGTTACTCAATTGTTTCATGAATCGAGCTTAGTTAATCTATTAGAGATTGACCTTGGTGGGAGCGATATTAGAGATGAAGACTTATCCTTTTTGAGTAAATGCAAAAACCTAAAACAGATTAGAATCGATAATACTTTGATTACTGATGATGGATTAGAAAATATATTGGATCTAGATAAATTAGTTTTCTTGGATATCAGAAATACACAAGTATCTAGTCAAGCTATATTAAAACTGGCAAAATTTGATGAATTACAAGAATTATATACGTCTATTATCTCTGACAAACTATATCAAATAACAAGCTTAAAAAGACTAACTCTGAGTACTTCGATTAAATCAAGCTCTTTTATAAAGCAGTTTGTAAAACTTAATCTAGAGACACTAGACATTAGACTTGAATACGCTGATCAAAAAATGATTAATAGTATTTCTGAAATAAAAACACTTAAAAATTTAAACTTAAGAATTGAAAGGGTAGCGAGTCCTGATTTAAACTTATCTAAACTTACTGTTTTGGAGAATTTAAGCATTCAAAATAACAACACATCAATATCTTTTTTTAACTCACTTTCAGATTTAAATAATCTTAAGCAATTATCCATTTGGGATCAAGCGTTTTCAAATGAAAATATTGTTTTTGTAAATGATCTAAAGACTTTAGTAAAACTGGACCTTAGTTCGTCAAACGTCAGCTTTGAAAGTGATAGACTTTCTATTCAGTTAAACGAATTAAAGTCTCTTTTTCTTCTAAACACTGCCACTTCAGATCTTGGGTTAAAGAAGTTTTCTAACTGCATTAATCTTGAATACTTATCATTAGATTATTGTCATGACATTTCTGACTTATCTGTTAATGTATTAAATGGACTAATAAATCTACATACGCTTGAAATTGCCTACACGAAAATTGGTGATCAAGGATTTTCTAAATTAGATAATTTAAACAATCTTCATTGCTTAAGTATTCAGGGCACTGCTATAACAGACAGTGGACTAAAAAATATTGAACGGTTTGAAAACCTTCAATCCATATATTTCGACAATAAAATGATAACTAATGAAAGCATTGATCATTTGTCTTCTGTTAAACTTCTCAGGGAAGTATCTGTTTATTCAGCCATATCCAGTAATCAACTTAAACTGCTTAGCAAACTCAAAAAGCTAGAAGAATTAGTAATTTACGAAGCATCGGCAATTACAGATAAAGAAGTAACAGTTTTAAACCACTTTAATGAATTAAAAAAAATTACGCTTTACAATGCTAATTTAACCCAAGAAGGAATTGAACGAATACTAAATCACAAACCGGATTTAATTTTAAAAAATCTAAATATTTAAATATGGAAATAAAGTACAACTCACCAGGTAGAGTAGATAATCTAACTTTCGAATATCTAGACACAAAACCAAAAGATAAAAAAGAGGTTGAGAGACTATTAAAATTATGGAACGAGGAAATTAAATCGCAATATGACAATTTAGACTACCTACAGTCTAGATTTTTTGAATTGGATTTTTCAAAATTCCCTAATCAGAATGGCGCATCAGTGACTTGGTTTGCAGATCCAGCCGAACCAACATTCTGTAAAGATATATCTGTTGCAAAAAGACTATCTGACTGGGGAGTGAAAGGCAGGCACAATCTTCATAATGAATATTGCGAATATTCAATAATCATGAGAACTGATAAAACTGGAACTTTGCGACCAAAAAGAGTACAGTTTACAACCGAACTCAGAGAGTATTGGCTTTTTCTAGCGATTCATTCCCCTTTTCGATTAAAAAATATAGCAACCTCCATTCTGGGATTTGAGCCTAGTTGGCAAGATCTATATGGGATAGACAACCCATTTCTTTTGACAGAAAAAATGAGGCGTTTTCATTTTGCAAAACAGACAGCGGGAAGTGGCAAAGATTCTGAGCTGAAGAATATGGGTGTACCAGATCAACCCATCGGAGAATTAAATACCAAAAATGCTTTGTTTATGACTCATCCAATCAATGGGTTAGACGATTTACTATACATATTAATGTTTGGGGCACATCCCTACAGAACAAAGAAAGATGGAGAGTTTGTAAAGGCGAAAGAAGAACAAATATTTAGAGAATATGGTGTTGAGCATTTAGCCTGTAGACATGCTGATCCAGCAGCTGCAATAGGTGCTTATGATAATGTTTATGAAGGTAAACCCGTTGGTTTTGCTGACCCAATAGGTATGTATATTCAAACATTTAAACAAAATGCCTTTAGTTATAATGATGAACAAATACCTAATGAATGGGTAAAGTATAGTAGAGGCAAACAAAGATTAGAGTTTGGTCCTTCAGATTCTGAAGATATTTATCTCGATGATTTAAAAGTTGAAGAAAATGGAGAAGATGTTAAGTTAACAGGTGGATTCCAAATAGCACAATTAATTGAAGTTGGACCATTTGTTCTAATAGGAGACCAAACTGAAATTCAGGAAGACGAATATGTGGAAGTAAAAGCTTCAGACTCGGAAATAAAATGCAATGAAGCTTCCATTTGTGACCGAATTAATAGTCTTGAAAATGAATATCACAGGGAAAGATTACTTAGTATAAAGAAGTCATTCAGAAAAATAGAATAAAATTTAGATTATGCTTCAAGAAGGAATTTTTTGGCAAAATGGTGTTAAACCGGGACAACATCTAGGAATAATGTTTATTAAACTAGATGATGAAGCCAAAGTAGATAAAGTTTACAATATACTTTCAAATCTTTGGGATCTATATGAAAAACTAAAATCTGGTATAGATCCGTATGTGCCTAATGTGCCTATACCCGCAAGTGGTTTGACTTGTACGATAGGATATGGCAAAAACATTTTTGACAAATTTTCATTACTTAAAGATGCTCCTCAAGGATTGTTAAGTAATGGAAAATTAAGATCTCCAAAAGCTTCAGGAGGCGGCAAAATTTTGAGGGGATCTGGGCTCTCGTATGCAGAAAACGTAACTAAAAATAATGCTACAGAAGATATAATGGTGCAGTTTACGGCAAATTCAGTTTTAGCTGTAAATCGAGCGATCGTATATTCTATAAACGAGATGAATAAAGAGGAATATGACTCCATTTCTTCAGTATCTAAATTCTATACTGGATTTCATAGAGAAGATTCAAGAAGTTGGATTGGCTTCCATGACGGAATTTCAAACTTAAAAAGTGGTTCTGAAAGAAAGGATGTTGTTTCTATTAAACCCGGAATTAGTCAAGATGGATGGGTTGAAAATGGTACTTATATGTTTTTTCTAAGAATAAACGTTGATATAGAAAAATGGAATACAATACCTTTAGATAAGCAAGAATTATTGGTTGGAAGAAAAAAAGGTTCTGGCTGTCCTATCGATAAAATAGAAAATGGTAAGCCCCATGTAGAAAATGGTTGTCCCTTATCGGGATCTTCATCAATAGTTGATAGAGATTCAAATGGAGAAATTATAAATAATGATTTTTTTGAACCTCCAATTACCACTGATGAAACAGTAAAAGTTAGCCACGTGCAAAGAGCAAATCAACATAGAGGTCCTGTTTCAGATAGAAATTCATTAAGAATTTTTAGGCAAGGTTATGAGTTTTTAGAAGCAAATGAAAAATCTCCAGGATATTCAGCAGGTCTAAATTTTATTAGTTTTCAAGACACCCCTGAAAGGGTAACAAGAATGTTGACTCAACCATCATGGCTTGGAAATATCAATTTTGGAGGTTATGAAAATGAACAAGGCAATTTAAAAAACTTACTCGAAGTTGTTTCAGGTGGTGTATATCTAATACCTCCCATGAATTTATTTGGTAAAATTCCTGGTTATGAACTATTTGAGGAAGAAACGGTAGCTAACAATGTATAACACATTTGAACAAAACAAAAAATTCCAAAAATGAATGAACTAGAGTTGTTAAGGGAACTTATTGAAGCAAAAAGAATTGCAAACGATTTACAATTAAGGATTGATATTTGGACCAATGAACTAGAAAGAATTCAATTTGTTCAAGAGTTGGAAAACGTAAGCGTTCAAATTGACGATTTGGAAAATCAAATAGTTGAAATCGATGACAAAAGATATAGTGTAGAGGCAAAAGCAAGTATGATTGATCAATTGGAACGATATGTGACGGAAATCAATAAAGCGAATCTGGCTTTAAATCTTTCACGTAATCAAGGACTAATAGGTGATAATACGCTATTCTTTGGAATCATAAGAGATATAAACTACCTGGTTACTGACAGAGTTTTTGGAATTCATATTCCTGCATATTTAAAATATACAACTGACCCCGATGATTCGGTTAGTATTCCAGAATTGACGGACTTTTTGCGAAACGAAATAAACATTTTGGGAGGAATTAACTCTCCGAACTATCTAATCCTTTGGCAATATAAGGATCAATTAATTGATCGAATTAGGGCACAATTTATTGAATGAAAAACGTGTTACAACACAAAATATGTGATCCTAGTAAGCAGTTAGAGTTTTAAACGAAAGGTCTTTGTGTTTTTGGTAAGACGCAATGTTTGCAGAAAGTAAAAGTTAGCAATCAATGTGCAGAAAAATCAAAAAGCAAGGTAACGTTTTGCCCTGCTACGACACATATATGAAGCGTTCGCGTTCATTTGAAGCAATTTAGAAAACAACAAATCAAACGTAAATGAAGAATATTCTTATTGACACCTGTAGCTGGATTGATTTGTTAACAGAAGATACTAATAACCTTTTACCTCATTTAGAATTTTGGGAAAGCAATGAATGTATAAATATAATCAGTCATGAAATAATTATTGAGGAGTGGAACAAACATAAGGTAAAACAAAAAAAAAGATTTTCAGACTCATTAAACACAAAATATAAACACACGTTAGAAGTAGTAAAAAAAGAGAAATTAACTATTCCTGAAAAGTTAGAACCAAATATTCAGAATATAGATGAACAAATCGAAATAATTGATAATTTATTAGCTAATTCGAAAATTTTAAGTGTCCCGAATAATATAAAAATTTTATGTAGCGATAGAACAATATCAAAAAAAGCACCTTTTCACAATAAATTAGATAGCACAAAAGATGCTTACATAATTTTTTCTACTATTGAGCACTTTAAGGAAGAAAATCAAGAATTTCTTTTCATATCGGCAAACAAAAACGAATTTGGTGCTCCAAACAATATAGAGTTAGAAATACATCCTGAAATAATTGAAGGTTTTTCAAATATCAAGGTATCATATTTTGCTGATATAGGTAGAGCTATTAACTCACTAAAACAAGAATTACCCATTAGTATGTTACCTCCCAATGTAGATAATACAAATGAGTTAGAAATTGAAGACAAAGTATTAATTGACAAATCCAAACCAATTCTTGACCAAGTATTTGATTACATAAGTATTAGACAAAAAGAAGTTTCATTTTTTCCTTTAAGTTTATTTAGTAATCAATACCCTTTTAAAGCAAAAGCTAATTCACAACCTTACTATTCTTTTTTTAGCCTAACATCTGATAATCAAGAGTTATTTGACTTATTTAATTCTGTCAATATTTCTGAAGCTAATATAATTACAATTACTAATGCCGATTTTTATAAAGGAGTTAAAGATTATAAAAATAAAATTAAAAATATTTTATTGGGCTTAACAAAAAATTTAATATTCAATATATCTAATGAAAAAACTCGAGAACGAATATCCATAAGGTATTCAAATGAAACAAATTGCCAATGTCCAAAATGTAGTTTTCGAAAATTTAAATTTATTGATTCTTTCAAAAATTTGGAAACATATAATGATAAAGATATTTTAGAAAGCGGTTACGTACATTATCTTATTGGGAATTTTACAACTAGTGCAAATAAACAATTAAAAGCAACAGAATTCTTTACAAAGAAAAAACAAAATTTATCAAAATTTATAAGTTTATTTAACTCTTCTAAGCTTTCAATATTTGTAAGAAACAATTATTACGGAGATAATTCTCACGATGTCTTGTTAGAAAAACTAAAAAAAATTAATTTAAATTATCAAGCAACAAAATTATCAAATAATGAAGTTGGTGATTTTATAGATTATTTAAAAAATGATAAATTCTATGACAATGCACGTAATAAAATACAAATATCGACTTCTAAAATAATAGATCATTATCACAGTCAATTAAATGGAGGCAGGAGTTCTAATCGTGAAATATGGATATTGATAAACGAATATGCAAAATTAGAATCTTTCCTAAATGGAAATTATATCATATATGATAAATTTAGCGAGTTTAATGAAATATTTAAGGTTTTTATTGAGGGGCTATTTGCTTCACATAGCATTAATGAATCTCACAATAGCCGCCTAGAAAACTTTGATGACTGGCTAATTAATCAAATTCTGCGCTATGGAGATGCTACAACCATTAATAAGTTCTATAAGAGATATAAACTAAAAAAAATTCATTACGAAAAAACTTCAGTAAGTGGAGATTCTTTTGGTGATCTAATAGACAATTTCTTTTCGAATGAAGGATTAAGAGAAGCCTTCACAAATAACTGTGAAAAAGGTAATCGAAGATTTTGGGACTATTATAACACCATTTTTAAAAATATTCTTACACTAGTTTCGATTTGTGATTTAGATTCAAACTATCATAATTTATTTACTAAAAAACTAATTACCTATTTAGAAAAAGAAACCTTTCTAAATCATTTAAGCTATGATTATATTAATCATTATATAAACAGATGTGGCAAACAAATAAAAAGAAATTTACTCAAAAAACTTTTCTTTATAGGTTTAAAAAACCCCTCATGTCACAATGTAGAATTCTTTGAATTATTATCGGATAATTTCACATTTGAAAAAATAAAAATATCCAAATCACAGTTTATATCAATCAAAAAAATGTCTTTTGAAAATTGTAATATCTGTAAAGCAAAACATAGCGAAACAATAATTATTCCTATTTGGAAAATGATAGAAAATGCTGATTACAAGAAAGAAATTGAAAATATCATATTAGAAAAACTTAATGAAAAATTTTCATTTAATCTGTTTTATCTCGCTTCATTATTTGATATAATAAAATTAGATAATGTACTTTTAAAAAAGGCTATCGAAGAATCACTACCAAATGACAAGCGCAATTCTTTTAAAGGTATGTTTTCAGATATTGATGATAATCGATTTGATAGGGTAAACTCTTTATTAAATCTTTGCTTCAAATTTAAAGTTGACACAACTACAAATGAGTTTGAACCATTTAAATTACTTGACAAGTATTATGAATGGCTAATCGATATGAATAATTTTAATTACGATGATTTTCAAAAAGATTGGATTAGTGAATACGTAACAAAATTTTATTTTGAAAAAATCTATAACGATCAATTAACCAAAAATAAACTTGATGAAATTTTGAAAAACAACTTTGATTCAAAACTAGAGAATGATTATATAAATATTTATATTAGAAAAACTTGGGAAGGAAAAAAATAAAAACTGTGTCCAACAAAACCTATAAGCAATAGTACCTTACGGGGTGCTACTACTAATAGCCAAACTGAATGAAAGAACTAGAAAAATATAAATCTGAATTGATTGGCAAAAAGCTGATTAAAGTTCTTCATTCTGATCAAGGAGAAGGAATAGAACATTTAAACGGATTTGGAAACCCATATTACTTCTCAACAGTTTTAGAACTTGAAAATGGAGAAAAATATCGATTTGGTAATGACTGGATTGACAAGTGGGACGAATCGGAAAAATTAATGGAAGTTACCCACCTAAATTGGGGAATTAAAAAAAGTACAAAGTACAATAGCTTAAGAATTTCTGACTTAATAATTGACGAGCACAACGATGTTTATATAAAACTTGAAAATGAAGCCCTCATATACCATACAATAGATTATGGAGATAAGCTTTTTTTTTGACAAATACTCCGAATTGCTTGGCTCAAATAGAAAGTTGAAAAGTAAAAAAAACAGTTGCTAACAATGGCTATAATTTATTATGGCAGCGAGTTAAAACGAAGTTTGATTTATAAATCAGTCGGCTGGCTTTCGACGGAAAAATCCTCACGGATTATTCTGTAACAAATTATAAGCGTACACATTAACCACAATTAAAAGAATGTGACTTGATTTGGAAGAAAAACAAATACTATCACAACAGTGTATCTAAACAAAATGAAAAAAAAAGATAAAGAAAATAGAACCATTGTAAAATCTATTCATCCATTTTTTCTTTTATTAATTGCTCCTCTATTGTATTCATTTTCTGGCTTTCAAGAAGATACAGTAACATCTATTGATAATAGTCCTTTAGAAATTTCTGTAACACTACGTATTAATAAAATTTACAATATCAACTCCGTAAATGAAACCTATCAAATAGATGGATATTTATTGTATTCCTGGATAGATACCGATGTTCATTTTAAGCCTAAAGACTCCTTGAAGGAATCCATGATCTATGAAAATGCAAGAGCCAGTGAATTGATGCAAAATGAACTATGGATTCCTGCTTTTGAACTCATCAATGTACAAGGCAGCGAGGAAACTCCTAACACAAGAATCGAAATATATTCAGATGGAAAAATTGAATACGAACAGCGGTTCTTTGGCACCTTTAGTTCGGATATGGATTATGTCAAGTTTCCATTTGATTCACAGCGATATTTAGTGGAGATAGAACCTTTCTCTTATAGTAATCGGCATATTATTTTTAAAAACCCTAAGTTGTTCCTAGCGGATGATACGGATGATTATTTGGGTGAAGATTGGGAATTGACAGGTAGCGATGTTAGCCTTACAACAAAAAAATATAAGTATATGGATGCTGATGTTAATTCCGAAAAAAATTCCTATTCCAGAGTAATTTTTGAGGTAAAAGCAAAAAGATTATCCGGATATTATCAATGGCAAGTATTGTTTCCGCTGCTTATTATCATTATGGCATCATTCTCAATTTTTTGGATAAAAGAATTTAGTTCCCAGATAGGTGTCGGTTTTACCCTAATGTTAACTGTGGTTGCATTCAATTTTTATTCTGCATCCATCCTTCCTAAATTATCCTATAACACCTTTATAGAGTATGTAATTATAGTTGGGTACATTTTTATATTTCTGGGGATATTAGCCGTCATTATAAACCATAGAATCAATGGCGTCGAAGAAGAAAAAAATGGGATCAAATTACAGAAATATTTTAGATATGGGTTTCCTCTTGTATATGCTATCATAATGATTATTCTTTATATAAAATTAATTATGTAACCATCTTATACTAAAAAGCATATCCAGTTTGTATTAAATCTGATAGATCGCTATTAGGGTATATTAGGTAACAAAAGGGATCAGGAATCGTCGTAAGTATATATCATTTAAAACATACTTATGAACTATAAACAACTATTTTTAGCTGTATTATTTACTTCTGTTTTTGTACAAGCCCAAGATTCTAAGGAAAAATTAGAACACGTTATTGAAGACTTTAGGGTATCTATTATAAAGCATAATGATTTAGAAAAATTCTCTAACTTGTTCTTGCACGATTCTATTACGTGGTCTGCTATTTTTACAAATCTATCAAAAAAAATGGTGCTAAGGAGAAGGCCAGACTTTATTTTATCTTCTAGTGATTATAAAACATTTTACAAAAATCTAGCCGATGGTTCAGAAGAAAAATTCTATAATATTGATATGGATGTTAGAGATGAATTTGCTACCGTATCATTTGATTATACACTAGCAGTTAATGAAGAAATTAAGAATTGGGGAACTGAATATTGGTCACTCATGTTAGTTAATGATTCCTGGAAAATCACCTCTGTTACTTGGACTATGAATATCCAACAGTTAGAAGAATGTCCTTTTGTATCCGATGATTTCTTTGTTTTAAAATAGTTCGATAATAAACGACCATGTAGATCATTATCAACTTCATTCTTTAAAATGTTACCATACTAAGTTTTCAACCTGAGCAGAGCCGAGAAGTTTTTTAATACAGTTTCCCTACGACCGCACTACCCTATTTTCTTAGCATTGACAAGAGCACCGTACAAACAAGGGAAATTTACTTGTTTTTAATTTAAATGAACACAAATAAAAGTAAGAATAAATAAGTCTAAATTGGTAACATTCAATAAATTAATGCATTTCATCGATGAAATATTGTTTTTTAACTAAATTATTGTACATTACGGTAAAACCGTAGTTTTGTTTATTGTCAACACAAACAGACTACCTAACTAACCTAATACTATATGATAATATGATTACTATTTCTAAAAAGATGATTTGGATACTTTGCTTTGTATCATTTTCATCATTATCAGCCCAAACATTATTGAATGGTTTTTTTCCTAAAAAGAAGGAACTAACGATTGCCTCTTCATATTCTTACAAAAGTTTTGATAACTTTTACCGTGGAGAATCTCTTACTAAATCTAATCCCATGAATATGGGTAGAATCTCTTCATCAATAGTCAGTATTTATGGAGAATATGGTGTTTCCGATTGGTTATCCACAACGGTAACAATACCTTATGTTTCTACAAAAAATGAACTAGGAACCTTAGATCCGGTTTTAGGAGTAAGTCAAGTAGAAGGCGTACAGGATTTGAGTTTTTTTCTAAAAGCCAAAGTATTCGATAAAAAATTATCCAATACTTCTAAATTATCTCTTGGTGGAGCAACCGGAATTACCTTACCAGTCGGAGGATATGAAGAAGCCGGAATACTTTCTATAGGAAATGGAGCTACAGCATATGAAGGATGTGGTTTTTTACAATATAAAACTTCTTCAAATCTTTTTATTGAACTCCAAGCTGCTTATAGTCTAAGGAACAATTCTGATTTTGAAATACCAAATGCGATGGTCTATAGTGCTAAACTAGGATACTATAACAAATGGTTTTACACCCATGCTAAAATAGGGGTTCAAAATTCCTTGAGTGGGTTCGATATCGGATCACAAGAATTTATAGATGCTGGTGGACCTAATGCACTCCCAGAAACAGAGGTTGATTATACCAATCTATATCTAGACGTATATATTCCTGTATATAAACAAAATTTTGGTGTATCTTCAGGATATACCGTTAATATGACTGGAAGAAATTATAATAGAGCATCCTCCATATCTCTGGGATTGGTATATAAAGTAAACTAACCAAGTAATGATGTTAATAAAATGAAAAGGATAAATATATTACTAGCAGTTATAGTATTATCAAGCTTCGGTTCTACTATTAATGCACAAAAACATATTGATCATATGGTATGGGATCAGCTCCTATTACTAAATGTATCTAATGATGGTAAAGTAGATTATAATGGTTTTATTAGAGACAAATTTCTATTTGACACATATTTTAAATCTTTATCTACTAATTATCCCACTACCAATTCTGAAGATACTGAAAAGCTAGCTTATTGGGTAAACTTATATAATGCTATTGTAATGAAAATGATCATAGATCAGTATCCTGTTAATTCTATAAATGATTTAGAAAATCCATGGAAGAAAAAATCAATAACTATTAATAATGAACAATATAGTCTAGATGATATAGAGCATACTATTTTAAGAAAAATGAATGAACCTAGAATTCACTTCTTACTAAACTGCGCTGCCACTTCCTCACCAAAATTATGGAATAGAGCATACACAGGTAGAAATATTACGCAAGCTTTAGAAGAAAGAACTATAGACTATATTAATGATACCAGCAAAAATCTTATTTCTCAAAACCAAGCTAGGATATCCAAAGTATTTGAGTGGTATGCAAAAGACTTTAATAATGGAGATATTAGAAGCTATATCAATACATATGCTAAAGAAAAAATCAGTAATACATCTACAATAGAATATTTAGAATATGATTGGAGTTTAAATGAAAAAGAATAAATCCTTTTACACTTAGGAGCTTTTTTTTTATATGTATTTAATAATAAACCCCTTTATTCATTATGTGAATAAAGGGGTTTATTATTATTGTTATTCAGTATATCTAAACTAAGGAGTAGCTACAAAATCGGTAACTACCCAACTAGATCCGTTATATATCATACTTATACTTTCGTTTTGATTCAAGACAGGATTGCCCAAAGATGCTGGTAAAATAACCTGACTTGGAAGTATCGTTATGGCAGTAGTAGGATGAATATTAATCAAATGTACCTTTTGTCCTGTTACACCTCCGAGAAACCCAAAAACAGTAACACTAGAACCATTATTTAAAAGTACAATAGATTTATTTGTCAAATCATACCCTGTAAAATTACCCACATTTGTTTCAGTAAATACAGAAGTTTGCACAGCTCCACCTGCAGAAAGAGTTTGTGCAGTCAAATCATTAAACTTTGCATCTCCATTAATACTCAAAAGGTTTGAAGCGTCTACGGTTCCATTATTTACCGATCCATCATTTTCAATACGAAACTTAGTATTTTGTTCGGTTTCAAAAATAATACTACCATTAGTATCCGCATCATTATCTGCAATAATTGTAGTACTACCTGTATTTGATGTAGAGGAAGTACCTGCTCCTGCAAGATTAGTAAGATTCGCGCCACTTCCTGCAAAGGACGTTGCTGTAACATTACCTGCTATTTCCATTTTCTCAGTAGGAACCACATTACCAATATTAATGCTTCCATTCGCATTAATTTCTAAAGACTGATTAGATGCTCCTGCCATAATTCTAAAAGGAGTTCTACCTCCATCAATATCATTTACTGCAAAGTAATTTTCACCATTGTCAGCTATATCATTAATCTGGATTGACCAATCGTTTGGCGGAAAACTTGCTGAGGTACTAGTATCTCTAAATAAAATACCTATTGTATCGTCAGACATAATCATATCATTTTCTCCAAAATCCATTCCGGTTGTTACATCATCTCCTATAGCTACTCGGTTTTTAACAATAGATTCATCAATAAATACATTACTTCTGGTATTAAAGGTTATATCACCTGTACCCAAAGATTTTAATGTTCCTGTATTGTCATAGTAAAACATAAATCCTTTGGCACTTCCTTCATAAAATAAAGAACCTGGAGTTGTCATAGTATTAACAACATCGTCATTATTACTTAAAATCATACCATCTTTTACACCTAATACAGCACTACCAAAAGTTGTTGCATCAGTAAAACCGATACCTACTTTTGCAGTATTATAAAATACATTATTCACAATTTTTGACCATATGATATCAAATGCTATTCCTGCAGTAGTTCCAAATCCAGGAAAAGAAACCTTTGTTGTATTGGTTGCCACCTCTGTTTTTATCTGATCTAAATTCGCTGAATTGGTAACATTCAAAAGGTCTAATTTGTCTGATTGTTCTGTTGTAATTGTTACAGGTGTATTCGTTACATTATTGTAATCTACGCTAAGAGCTTGATCTGTATTCACACTATTTAAACCATAAGAAGTACTAAGTAATTGAGCTGTACCTACAATATCATAATTAGTTCCGCCAGTAGGATCTGTTTCTGTTCTAATATAGTAAGAGTTGCTTCCCCAATCAATTCCGCTTAATGACCCTGAAATGATAGTACCATCTCCCACCAACACACTTATCACTCCTGCAAAATTAGTCGTGGAATTATGAGTTTCACTATACACTGTAGTACCTGTTGCACTACCTTCTATAATACTAAGACGAATGGAAACATTGGTGTTAATGACCAATACATCAGAAGCCTCTCGTATAATAGCCTGATAACTAAATTTTTCTGGTGCTTGCGCGTATGTACTTATAGCACAAATCAACAAGCATACTGTTATAAATAACTTTTTCATCTTCTTATTAGTTGTTAAGTCCTACACAATACCAATTAGTTCCATCGTATATAAATGTTGCACTTCCATTTACTGATAACGTAATATTGGCATTTCCTGCCAATTGAAAATTCTGCGCTCCTGTTCCTGCATTGTGTTCAAATGTAACTGTAGACGTTAATGCTGCAATAGTTACAGATTGTCCTGTTACACCTCCTGAAAATGCTTGTATTGTAGATGTTGCTTGACCATCAAGAGTTACAAATCCCTTATCAGTTACATCATACGTAGTTGGAAAAGTAGTTGCCGATGTTTCTGCATTAGGTGAAATCGAAAGGAGTTGTATTGATGCATTACCATCCAAAGTCATATTTGCTACTTTAACATTTCCATTTACTTCGAGCGGTACAGTTGGAGCTGTTATTCCAATACCCACAGATCCAGCATTCGTAATCGTCATTCGAGTTGTATTTTGCGTTTGAAAAGCAATCTCTCCTACTGTATTAGCATCATTATCTGCCGCAATGGTTGTATCATCTACATTAGTAATTCCACCGGTACCTGCAGCAATTCCAGTAATTCCAGAACCATCACCTACAAAAGAATCCGCTTTAATTGTTCCTACTACCTCTAATTTATTCGTTGGAATATTTGTTCCTATTCCAACATTACCATTAGCTGCTACAAACAAAGAATTCTCTGCTGCGCCGGCAAAAACTTTAAAAGGAGTTGTTGCTCCTGTAACATCAACGATCGCAAAATGAGAAGTTCCTCCATTAGAAGTTTCATTGATTTCTATTTGCCAATCATTTGCAGGAAATGTACCTGAAATATCGTCACTATCATCAAATAATATTCTTAGGTTATTTTCTGCAAGAATAAGTGTATTAAATCCAAAATCAACACCAGCAGATACATCCATACCAAGGCCAAGACTATTTTGGATAATCACATCATTACTAATAACAACATCTCCATTCTCTATACTCCATAATCCACCAGCATATGTCACAGCTCCTGTATTGATCGTTATATCCGTATTAGTATTGTCTATATAATGAAAGCTTCCGCTACCTGTATTATCGTAGTATAAACTTCCTGGAACTGTTGCTGCGGGAGTTCCATCAAACAAGATTGGGCCTCCAACATGTAACTTAGAGCCGCTAAAACTGCTAGATTCGTCAACACCTATCCCAACATTACCTGCATTATAAAAAATATCGTCTGTCACAGATTTTGTCCATATTACATTATCTCCTTCTAAAGCTGTTCCAGGTACAGTTCCGAATCCAGGAAATGTAACCTTGGCATTATTAGTAGTTACATCTGTTTGTAATTGATCCAAATTTACCGCTGATGTAACAGTGATAAAATCAATCTTAGCAGCTTGCTCTGAAGTGATTATGGTTGGTTGATTTGTTAAAGAATTATAATCAGCTGTTGCCGCAACATCTGCTGTCGCCGAATGTAAAGCATAAGGAACGCTTAAAAGCTCATTAACTGTTGATAGTGTATAACTTGTTCCTCCTGTAGGATCTATTTCTACTCTTACGAAATAAGGTCCTGCAGACCAATCAATAGCATCAAAACCGGCAGCATTACCAATAATTAAATTAGCAAGACCGTTAATATTAGTTGTCACATTCTGAGTCTCAGAATATACTGAAGTCCCTGAGACGGATGTTTGTAGAATATTAATTTGCACTCCTACATTGGTATTCCCTACTACCATATTACCAGCGTCTCTAACGACAGCTTGATAGTTAATTCTGTATGAGTTTTGCGCTGTAACACTTATAGTACACACAAAAATTAAAAAAGTAATTATTTTATTCATCTGTTTATTTTTTTATGATTTTGAAAGTCTTAATTGGAGTGTTTTGCATCTTCATTGTTAAAATATAAGTTCCAGAAGCATAGGAACTCATCTCAATAACATTAGTACTACTATTAATAGCTTTACTCATAACTAATCTGCCATGAATATCATGAATTTCGAAACTTGTATTTGCAATATCAATCTCATCTATAGAAAGAACTAATCTATCTGTAGTAGGATTTGGATATGTACGCACATTAAGCTGTACTGATTCGAACTCAGGATTGCTTAATGTTTCAATTTCAAAAGCTTGCTGTACTCCTTCAGACAAGGAACCATTTGCGTTTTGTGTTGTGGTATAAAAGATTTGTCCAACAGAAAAGCTTGATTTTCCACTGGTACCAGTAGCGTTTCCACCAGAAGACACACTATTCTCCTGTGCAATCATCGGTGTGATGCCAAAAGAAAAAAATATCAAAACCATAAAGGGTATGTAATTATTTATCATATAAGAATGTTTTTTTACATAGCAAAGCTACATAAATTATATGCCGCTTAGTTCAGGAAACATTATTAATTAGATACGTATTAACACCTGTTTTTATTTTATTACGGGAAAAAACCAACTCATTTACAATCATTTATATCAATAAAAAAAGTAAGAAGCAGAGTTACTGCATGAATTCTAAAAAAGAAATAGCAGGATAACTGTTATGCAATCCCACTATTTTAATAAAGTTCTTGATATATTCTTACATCTCTACTCCATCGATCTTTACCATTCCATCAGAAGCCAAAATTACATTAAATAGAATTTGCTGTGGACCTTCTTTAGTCTCTACAATCAATTCGATCTCATCTTCGCTAAGTTTAATTTCTGCCACTTTCCCACCTTGTAACTTTTCATGGAACTTCTTAAAGAACTTTAAATGTTCTTCCAATGGAAAAGAATTAAAAAACGAAGACAATGTTCTAAGCTCTAAGAAGGTTTTCCAATTATTCTGATCATCCGTATTCACAGCATTCATAAAATCTTTTACCAATTGATCTGCCATTTCTCCGGTAATAGGATTCTTTGCGCTTTCTTTGGATACTTCAGGTATAAAATCAGGTTTTAATAAGATACCTGCAATCTGTGAAGTTATACGTTCATACGAGCGTTTCACTGAATTTGTCATGATAATAATAGTAATACCCTCTTCTAAATATCTCCACATATCCGCGAAGAAAACACCATTACCCCCATTGTGAGCTATCAACTCTGTATTTCTAGGTGTTGGAAAAATAGCCCATCCATACCCATAGTAAGATCCAGACCCTTCGCCCTCTTCTACATGTTTTCCGTATAACTTGGTTTTAGCATCTTCATTAAGAATTTTATTTCCCAATAGCGCCTCGTGCCATTTGTACATATCCTGCACAGTAGACAGCACTCCTCCATTTGCTTTAAGATGCCAATACGGACCATCATTTGCCCAAGCTCTCTCGGTGGTTCTACCCCACTTTCGATCTTTTCGATATCCTACTGCAATATTCCCAAAAGAAGGCATCTGATATCCTGTTTGATTCATTCCAGCTGGCTTCCAAAGGTTTTCTGACAGATATGCCTCGTAAGACATTCCTGAGAGTTTTTCTATAATAATCCCTAATACACTATATCCTACATTAGAATACTCATATCCCGTTCCTGGCTCAAACAATAATTTTCTACGCAACGTTTTTTCTATAAATTCATCCGTAGTTATTTCCTCATAGTCGTCACCAATGGCTGGTGGCAAACCTGCTGAATGTGTAAGCAGATGATGTAGCGTAATGTCCTTTTTATCATTAGGTACATTTTCAAAATAGGTAGAAAGCTTATCGGTTACTGATAATTTACCTTGCATTTCTAATGTTAGGATCGCAGCTCCTGTAAACTGCTTGGTAATAGACCCGATAGTAGAAACAGTTTTTTCTGTATATTTCACTTTATTTTCGCGATCCGCATATCCATATCCTTTTTCTAAAAGTATTTTTCCATGCTGAGCTACCAAAACACTTCCAGAAAATCCATTATCCTCTAATTGATCCAGATAATTAGCTATTTTCTCTTTATTGGATGAACTATTCTCTCCTGTCGCTTGTGCAATTACAGGTTGCTGTTTACACGATATAAGTATACTTACAATCAGTGCTAATTTTAAAAATTTAGTCATAATTATTCGTTTTTTGAAAATCAATAATACACTAGTCTTATAAAGATTACAACAAAATGTTACCTAGGTAAAAAGTATGTTATTTTCAACATATATACTGTTATAAAGAGTTTTTATAACACACGTATCCATATTCATAACAAAAAATCGAGTTACATCACATTTCAACAAACTGTTCAACTTTTATCTATATTTTTGAATTGTGAGTATACAAAATGTAACATTACAGCGATGGGTAGAAATTTTCCTGAATATCATTTTTTGGATAGCTGGCATTACTATTCTATTAAAAACCACTGAAACTGGGATGATAGAGAATGTAGTAGAGGACGATAATGGTGTTATCATCCAGGAGACTATAGAAATGGGGCCTTTTATTCTCGAAAATTTCATCGGAATGTTTGGGATCATACCTTTATTTTACATAAACACCTTTTATCTTATACCAAAATATTATGCAGTTAAAAAGTATCTTTCATTTGTTGGTTTACTTGTTTTGGGGTTAACCTTACTAATATTCTTAGAATCATACATAGTTACATTCCAAAGGATAACCGTTCATTCTATGATGGTACGTTTCTTTATGTTCTACAATTTGTTCTTTATTGCTATCGCCACCGTATATGGGATTATAAGGCATCAATTAAGAATGGAAAGACGACAACAGCTATTAGAAAAAGAAAAAGTCAGTGCAGAATTACAATTGATGCAATCCCAAATCAACCCGCATTTTATGTTTAATGCATTAAACAATTTACTAGCTATTTCAGAACGATCTGATAATCCGCAAACCTCATCAGGGATCACCAAGTTATCAGATTTACTACGATTTATGATCTATGATACTCAAGCAGAAAGAGTGCACCTTTCTAAAGAAATTGATTTTATCGAGAACTTTATTGCGCTTCAAAAATTAAGATATAGTACTGAAGATCCTTTTGAAATCTCTTTTTGTTTCGAAACAAATAATCAAAACCCTAAAATCGCTCCTACATTACTAATTCCATTTGTAGAAAATGCTTTTAAACATGGACTCAATATTGAATCAGCTTCTTTCATAGATATTACCTTAGCGCTTAACAATGACCAACTACATTTTGAAGTAAAAAATTCTAAACATCAACTTCAGAAAACAGAATTCGAAAAAAAATACTCAGGTATTGGTTTAGAAAATGTAAAAAAACGACTGGATCTAATCTATTCTAATAAACATCATTTGGATATTACAGAAGATGAGCATACCTTTTATGTGCAATTAAAAATTAATCTTGCAGAATGATATCTTCAGTAATTATAGATGATGAACCTAACGCAATTGAATTACTAAAAGGGTATATCGAAAAATTACCTTTTATCTCTTGTATCCATAGTTTTAGAAACCCGATTGAAGCCTTAGTTTATCTCAAAGAAAATCCGGTAGATTTACTGTTTTTAGATATCAATATGCCACAACTATCTGGGATTTCTTTTATGAAGACCTTAGAGAAACCTCCTAAAATTATTCTTACCACTGCGTATTCTGAATATGCTGTAGAAAGTTATGAATACCAAGTAGCTGATTATCTTTTGAAACCTATTTCTTTTGAGCGTTTTTTAAAATCGTTATTAAAAATTCAGAACAATATTGAAAAACCAGAACCCGAAGAAAAAAATGATGACCTCATTTATGTAAAAAGTGGCCAACAACAACATAAAACTAATCTTAAGGATATTTTATATCTTCAAAAAGATGGTAATTACATCAGTTACATCACAAAACATAAAACCATCTTAGCACGGCAATCCATCAAAGAGGCTTTGCAGGAATTAGGAGATCGTTTTATACAGATTCATAAGTCTACAATTATCAATTTAGATCATATTACTGCTTTTGATTCTAATTCAATTACCATACAGAACGCCAAACTTGCTATTGGACAATCTTATAAAGTTATGCTGATGGAGCGTTTGGAGCTGAAATAAAGAGTTAAAATTCTCAATTTAGTTCTTCTTGTACAAACTCAGTTGGAGTCATACTGGTCATTTTCTTAAAAGCTCTATAGAAACTTGTTTTACTACTAAATCCACACTCCTCTCCTATTGCTTGCACAGATAGTTTATCCAAAGCTCCCGATCGAAGCATTTCTTTAGCTTTGGTTATACGGTAACCATTAATCAGCTCATAAAAATTCAAACCCATCCTTTCGCTCAATACTTGAGAAATATGATGTGATGGTATATTCATAGCCTTCGATACATCGTTAATTTTTAAGTTAGGATAAAGGTAGGATTGTTCTTTTGCAAAATAAGTCTCGATCTGCTGTTGAATTTCATTGGATCTTGAATCAGATAACGGTGATGTTTTATACTTTCTTCCTTCTAACACTGGTAATACCTGTTTGATATCCACAATCCAATATCCTAGTAATAATATGGTAATCGACATTAATCCAGAAAGTACAATTTCCGCTGTTATGACAGAAGCTCCTGAAAATAAAAATCCTGTTTGAAGTAATAACTCGAATAAGGCTAATCCTCCTAATAAGATGCTAAAGCGTTTCAATAAGAAACTGTTCTTTTTATCTTTTCGATACACATAAAAAAATGAAGCTATTGAGTATCCTAATAATAATAAAAGATGTAAACTATTCTGGAACCAAACAGAAAAAGAGACAGCTCCATTAGGTAATATATCATAATAGTAATTAATCAATGCCAATTTAGCTTCCACATCTTCAAAATATCTCGGTAGAAACAGTATAAACATCCCTATAAATGGAAGTATATGAAGTAGATCCAACCATTTTAAACGAAATGTAACATCTCCATAACTTCTTATAAAAAAATAAAAAGAAGGTCCTACCAAAAATAATAATGGATACCCTATACCAAATATATGGGGCCATTGCTTAATAAGTTGGGTAGTAAATAATAAATATGTAACCAGATGTTGTATTAATCCTAAAAGAGCTAAGGCTAAAAAAAAACGAGATTGTTTTAATGATGCACTTTTAAGAATGATCAACATAATAAAACATCCTATCAGAATTACACCTCCCAATAAAAAAGTAATCACAAATGCAAAAGATTCAATACTGTTCATATGATAAAAATAGTACTCCTTAATTACATGGGAAACTCTATCGGATAAGAATATATCGCAAAGGTGTTTCAATTAATTAAGAGCACCCTATTTACAAGGGATTCAGTGTTTTTCTTAGGTACATTTACACAAAAACAAATAGATATGGTACGTAAAATTTTAAAAGGATTAGCATTGTTCTTAGTAGTAGACATTATACTTTTACTAGTCTATGGATTTGTTCAATATCCAAAAGCAAAAGGTGAGCAACATTTCACCGCAGAACGAATTATTCAAGCTCCAAAAGATAAGGTTTGGCTAGTGATATCAGATGTCGGGAACTATCATGAAGTAACGGCTCCCAATATTAGTCACGTAGAAATTGTAGAAGGAAGTGGATTGGGAATGAAACGTATTTGTAGTGCTCCGGACGGAAGTAGCTGGGAAGAAACCTGTACACTATGGAAGCCTGAAGAAGAATTTCAATTTGTTGTCAATACTCAAAAAGAAGACTACCCTTTCCCTTTAAAGTCTTTATCAGGATCCTGGAAAGTCGAAGCTGTAAGTCCAATGCAAACACGATTACTATTAGACTTCTCATATGAATTTAACAATCCTTTTTTAAGCGGTTATTTTCTTTCTATGGGAATGGAACAAGCAGAAAAAGACACTGAATATTTACTGGATAATTGGCAAACCTTGGCGGAGAAATAAGTCATCCATCACCAGTCGTGGGTACCTCTTTTTTCAAAATGAGAGGGGTCTTGCTTACTATTATGAATAATTAAAAAATGAATAACAATAACATTATGAAAACAGTCATAACCAGTATTACTATCTTGATTTTAACCACAATCTCTTATGGCCAACAACAAATTCCAGATTGGTTTACTAAAAACATGAAACAATCCATAGGTGTATGGATTACGGATAATTCAGAATATAAAAACGAGAAGGAACCCTTTGATCAATATGGTATGGAGTGGAAATGGGCAATAGGAAAACAAAGTATGACAGGTACACTATATGGATTAATCAATGGCAAAAAACAAGGAACTTTCTGGGAGTTTAGACAATACTGGGATTTCGAAAAAAATCAAGCCATGGTCGTACAATATGGAATAGATGGAACTATCGGAAAAGGACCAATGACCCTATCCAAAGATAATCAAACCGAAATGATACAGAATTTTATAACTCCGCAAGGCAATAAAAACATCCACGGACATCGTTCTAGTCTTTCAAAAAACAAATTCGTTATAACATCTTATGATATTTCATCTGATGGGAACTGGCAAAAAAGACGATCGTATACATGGTATTTAACTAAAAAAGAACATCTCATAAATCTAGGTTCGTTTTCTCTCTCTTTAGCTGTAAAAGACATTCACGCTTCTAAAGGTTTTTATGAAAAGCTTGGTTTCGAAATAGTTGATGGAAATTTAGATCAAAAATGGGTTATTCTAAAAAATGATCGTTCTAAAATAGGGCTCTTTCAAGGAATGTTTCCTACCAATACATTAACCTTTACTCCTACGGATGTCAGGAAGCTGCATCAACATATTAAAGCAAAAAAAATCGAAGTTGGGATGACCAATGGCATAGATACTAAAAAAGGACCAGCCTCTTTTATGATTACAGATCCGGACAATAACCCAATCCTAATAGATCAACATTAAAAGAACTAAAATCAGTAACATTCCTGATCAATTGTAATAAAACAGATTAGGAATGTTATCAAATAATTATATATCTTAGAGCTTGTATCATACTCATACAAACCAAAAGATACTATTCATGGCAACAACTACTATACAAAGTAAAGACCGAATTAAATTACCTTTCTCTTTTGACACGGAGAAAATGTTAGCAGAATTCAAAGCCTTTACTCCAGAGCATTTTGAATATTATGATGTGATTCCATTACGGGCACCCGCTCATCAAGTGGATACGTCCTTACCATTTCCTCCTCCTGCAGATGATTATGCAGATGGATCTTGGACAGATTGGATGAATACGAAAGCATTACTGCAATCACCTTACTTAATGAGTATTGTAGATTTTTTTAGTGCACATACCAAAGTTACCTTAGTACGCTTATTGCGTTTAGCACCAGGCGCTATAGTAAAAGAGCATACGGATCCTACTTTGGGATTGGAAATAGAACGATCAGTAATACGCTTAACAATTCCAATTACTTACAGTGACGATGTCATTTTCTACCTAAACAATACGCCAGTTTCCATGTTACCAGGAGAATGTTGGTATCTAAGACTAACAGACCCTCATAAGATTGATAATCTTGGAGTTACAGAACGTGTGAATTTCACTATTGATATGATCCCAAATGATTGGGTTGTAAAGACAATTTTAGATAGTGAAGCAACAAGTAAATAGATTATTTTAATAAAATTTACTTATTGATCTTATACGACTTCATATTATATTATATTTGATTTGGTTGTTCTGTAGTTAATATAATTTGTATTCCAAAATCTATCCCAAAGCCATATCTCTAGCCTCAACTTTTTACTATATTAGGCATCATGAATACAATTGATATTAGAACCGTAGATGTAGTTCAGTATATACAACCCTTGCGAGAAGGTGGTTCACTGCCTGCTATTGTAAAGGCAGATGATGATTTTTTGTATGTTTTAAAATTTAGAGGAGCTGGTCAAGGTAAAAAGGTACTAATTTCAGAATTAATTGGTGGAGAATTAGCTCGATCCATAGGACTAAAGGTACCTGAATTAGTTTTTATGAATCTGGATGATTCTTTTAGCAAAACAGAGCCTGATGAAGAAATACAAGATTTACTAAAGTTTAGTGTTGGTCTTAACTTAGGATTGCATTTTTTATCTGAGGCAATCATGTATGATCCATTAGTTTCTATTGCGGATTCTATTACAGCTTCTAAAGTTGTGCTATTGGATAGTATCATCAGTAATATCGATCGCACTGCAAAAAACACGAACTTACTTAACTGGAAAAACGAATTATGGCTTATAGATCACGGTGCTAGTTTTTATTTTCATCATAACTGGGAGCAATGGAGAAACCATTTAAATAGAACATTTCCAATAATCAAAGATCACGTACTATTAGAACGTGCCAATCTTTTATCCGAAGCATCCTTAGAAATAAAAAAGCTCGTAACGCCCGAAAAAATCGCAGAAATTGTATCAAAAGTGCCGGAAGACTGGCTAACTCACGAGTCAGAACCACTAACTCCTGATGAAATGAGAGCTGCATATATAGAATTTATAACTAGCAGGCTTTCTAAAATTGATGAACTGGTTAAAGAAGCTGAAGATGCAAGATAGATGTACATTTGAATTTGCTATCATCCGATTTGTTCCCAAAGTAGAACGGGAAGAATTCTTTAATGTCGGCGTGATTGTATTTTCTAAAAGAAAGAAATTTTTAGAAGTTAAATATCATATTGATCAACGTAAACTGAAAGCCTTTTCTAGCGAAACAGACATAGAATTACTACAGAAATATCTAAAATCTTGGGAGCTCATTTGTGCTGGAGTTCCTGCTGCTGGAGCAATTGGAAAGTTAGAATTATCTGATCGTTTCCGATGGCTAACTGCTTGTAGAAGTACAATAATCCAAAGTTCTAAAACACATCCAGGTATATGCCATGATCCGCAAAAAGAACTAGAAACTCTTTTTGATAATTATGTATTATAGAAACTGTACTCTTCTTTTAATAGCTCTATTCATAGAATAGTTTTAGTCAAAAACAAAGTCAAAAAAAATGTAGTAACAAATAGGGAAGTCATTCGTCGATCTTTAAAATGCAAACAATGACTTCGAATAAAAAAACAGCACGGTTAGCCGGCCTAATCTACTTAATTCTAATTATTAGCGGAATGTTTAGCTTGCTCTATGTTCCTTCAGAATTAATTGTTTATGAGGATCCCTCAGCCACAGTACAAAATATTACGAATGGGAAAATGTTATTTCGATGGAGTGTTATCGGTGGATTGATATGCTATACTACATTTTTGGTATTACCTTTAATACTATATAAACTATTATCTCATGTACATAAGACTCACGCAATTTTGATGGTAGCTTTTGCCCTCATCAGCATCCCCATTTCATTATATAACATTGGTCATAAATTTGATATCCTCACCTTAGTGAGCGGAGTGGAGTATCTCAGCGCTTTTAGTCCGGAACAATTGCAAGCTCAGGTGATGCTATCACTGGATGCGTACAATAATGGAATTATCATCGCTCAGGTATTCTGGGGATTATGGTTATTTCCTTTCGGATATTTGGTATATCAATCCGGAATTCTGCCTAAGTTTTTTGGTATCTTTTTAATGATAGGATGTATAGGGTATTTAATAGAATTTATTGGAGGGTTTATGATCGACGGATATTATGATATGGGTATAGCCACTTATATCGGAATTCCCTCTGCGATAGGAGAAATTGGAATCTGTTTATGGATGTTGATTGCTGGCGCAAAGAATAATACAATATCGATTAAATCAAAATAATTGATAAAATTCTCATTACCAACTAAAAAACAAATAGCACCAAATAAAAAATCATAAAAACTACAAGAAAAACACTAAAAACTAATATAAGGTTTTTACGGTTTTCTATTTTTTGTTTTTCTTTAAATTTGGTTTTGAATTGCTCTAGGTCTTCCTCTGAAACTTTTTTAAATATCGGTTTATCATTATCTAAAACATCTTTAAACCTATCATGATTTTCTTTTAATGAATTTCTTTTTTTAAGCTGTTTTCTGTTTGATTCAACAGATTTCAGCATACTATTACCTTGTCCAAAACCAAATGCCATATTTTTTATTTTTTGTTAAATTGATAGAAAAGGAATACATAACCTTCTTAAACAAAGCTAATCTTTTTCTTTAACACATTTTTAACCTCATTAAAAAGTTAGCAAAGCTCAAAAAAAACGACATTTAGTAAAAACTACAACTACATGAGTCTTTCTAAAATATCCTTTACCAATGCAGAAGGTCAAACTCTTTCTGGTCGTTTAGAATTACCAGCAGATCAATACCCTCATAATTTTGCCTTATTTGCACATTGTTTTACCTGTAATAAGAATCTGGGAGCTGTTCGTAATATAAGCCGTGCTCTTACTTCTCAAGGGTTTGGTGTGCTACGTTTTGATTTTACCGGTTTAGGAGAAAGTGAAGGAGATTTTGCAGATACTAATTTCTCTGGCAATGTAGAAGACTTGGTTGCAGCAGCTAACTTTTTAGCTCAGGAACACCAAGCTCCTTCCCTATTGATTGGCCACTCTCTTGGAGGTGCGGCTGCTATATTTGCTGCCTCAGAAATTGATTCTATAAAAGCAGTGGCAACTGTGGGTGCTCCTTCGGATCCAACCCACGTACAACATTTATTAAGAAGTGGTCTTGCTGAAATTGAAGCGAATGGTAAAGCAGTGGTAAATCTGAGTGGAAGAGATTTCACCATTAAAAAACAATTTCTAGATGATCTGGAAAATAAATCGTTACCAACAGTCGCAAAAAACCTAGACAAAGCTCTTTTAGTGATGCATTCGCCTCAGGACACCACTGTGGGTATCAAAAATGCAGAAGAGATTTATCATGCCGCTAAACATCCTAAAAGTTTTGTAAGCTTAGATGGTGCAGATCATTTATTAATGCGAAAAGAAGATTCTATGTATGTAGGCAAAGTAATCGCCGGTTGGTCTTCCAGATACGTAGACATTCCTGAAGAACCCAAACTAAAAAGTCAGCATCATGTAGTGGCAAGCTTAGGCAATGATGAAGGATACACTACTCAAATGAAAGTTGGAAATCATTATATGTTTGCTGATGAACCCGAAAGTGTCGGTGGTAATGATTATGGACCTTCACCTTATGAACTTGTTTCTGCTGGATTATCTGCTTGTACTGCTATGACTATAAAAATGTATGTAACCAGAAAAGGTTGGGATCTTCAAAATGTAGAAGTACATACTAGTTATGATAAAAAGCATATGGAAGATTGTGTAAACTGTGAGGATCCTACTGCTAAAATAGACACATTCGAAAGAGAAATTAAACTAGAAGGGAATCTAGATGAAAAACAAATAAAGAGAATCTTACAAATCGCTGATAAGTGTCCTGTTCATAAAACATTACATTCTGACACACAAGTGATTACTACATTAATCTAGTAAGTTTTAATTTATAGATATCAAAAAGGGAAGCTATACAGGGCTCGTGCTTCCCTTTTATCATTATGAAAAGTATAAAAAATCTTTCGCTTTTACTCTGACCAGTACCTTAATGTTACTACGATCCAACCTTCTGGAGTTTCATTTTCGGTATTTACCTCAACAATTGCAGAAGATGCTCCATCAAAATAACCATCATATGCATCAAAACGGTAAGTACCTACTGGCAAGCTTTCAAAAAGTTCTACCTCATACCAAGATGTATAATAGATATTGTTTGTATCCAAATTTGTCGCTACATAACCAGGTAAAGTTCCAGCTGGAACTTCTTGTCCTGAGTACTCATCTACCAATTTAATAACTACGTCAAAAGCTAATTGACCTTTTTCCTGAATAGTAGATTTTTCTTCCTGAATAGTATCAGTTTCTGTTTCACAAGAAAACAAGAAACATACCGCAAATACTATTATAATATTCTTCATCAATTTCATTCCGGTTTAGGTTTAAGAGTTATGATTCAAATTTCTGGATTAATATTACAAAATCGTTTACCTAATGATTACCAAAATGTTATCTAAACTATTTTTATTAAAAGGAAACTATTTTTGATAACAAAAAAACCGTTAATCTTATATAGATTAACGGTTTTTGAAGATGTTATTCCCAAAGGGTTTTGACAGCTTTTATTGTCTAATTAGTCTTGTAATTTGAATAGTTTTACCATTTTCATCAGAAATAGATAGTAAATAAATACCCGATTTATTAATTTTTGGCGTAATTGATATTACTCGATTATCAGAAGTTGATTCCATATTTTTAGCATACAATGTTTTACCATCCAGACTATAAATTTTTATGATATAATTTTTATCAGATTTTAATACTGAATTGGTAATGGTTACCTCATCTGTAAATGGATTAGGATATATTGTAAAGCGTACTACATTATTTAACGCTTCTATTGGTGGTGATTGTACTATTCCTCTGTCTGTGTTTAGTCGTAATGTCCCACAAGCTCCCAAATTATTCCAATTAGATGCTGTACGCTCATATAAAAAATCTACATATGTTACCTTGTCTCCTATAGCGTAACTAACACCACTTTGCCAAGGAGAAATTCCGGTACAAATATCTATAGGAGTACCACTAGCATCTGTAGTATAGTTTACAATTAAACGAGCCGCCTTATCTGAACCACCTTCATAAGAATCTGCTACTCTTTTTGCAGAAGTACTGGTCAAACTCACACCGCTTCCTCTTATAATAAAGGTAGCATTGTTACCTGATACCCAATCACTCTTACTTACAAGACTCTGTACCATGTTTTTTAAATCAGGAGAACGTTGTGCATTTCCATTTTGACTACTAGACCAAGATTGAGGGTTCCAAGTTATTTTACTAGAAAAAGTGGTCCTATTAGAAACTTTATTTGAATTACTAAAAGCAGGAGAATTACTATTATCGTGTAAAGATATTTCAAGTTCTGCTGCAGTACTATTACTCTCATCCGCTGTAAACTGTAAATATGCACTAGTAATTGTAGCATTTTTAGGTAATGCTACTGCATTAAAACGCAATCCAATAAGCTGATAACCGGCACTGCTGTGGCTATCATATACCAATTCCAGATCACTACTATTAGTATAAAGGTCTCCGTTTTGGCTTTCTTCTACATCATCATTACCATTTGCTATTGCAACATCAATAACACCAGAGTCTCCTCCTGTAATTTCAGTAAATATCGCTGTAATTTCTTTATTTTCATTCATAGTGATTGAAACAGGGCTTGTAGTACCTGACAATGCACCACTCCAACCACTAAACTCCCATCCATTCGAAGCAATAGCATTTATTGTAGCAGTTTCTCCTTCTTGATACGTTCCCGCACCATTAACGGTACCTTGTCCTGTAGTATTAATTGATAATATATAACTATTATCAGATGGTGTTTCATAATTGACAATTAGTTTAGGTGCTTTTGATGCTCCTCCTTCATATGAATCAGCCACTCTTTTAGCATCTGTATTATTCAAGCTTACTCCTTTTCCTCGTATAATAAAACTGGCGTTGTTACCTGATGTCCAACCACTTTTATTTACAAGACTCTGTACCATATTTTTTAAATTAGGAGAACGTTGTCCACTTCCATTTTGACCACTAGACCAAGATTGAGGATTCCATGTAACTTTATTAGAAAAAGTATTTCTATTAGAAACTTTATTTGAATTACTAAAAGCAGGAGAATTACTATTATCGTGTAAAGATATTTCTAGTTCTGCATTATCGCTATGGCTCTCATCCGCTGTAAACTGAAGATATGCGCTAGTGATCATAACATCTTTTGGTAATGCTAATGATCTAAATCGTAAACCAATAACTTGATATCCACCGCTACTATGTGTATCATACACCAACTCCAGATCGCTGCTATCCGTATATAGATCTCCATTTTGTCTTTCTTCTACATCATCACTTCCTGTAGATATAGCAACTTCTATACTCCCATTATCTGGATCAGGATCTACGATTGTTCCTTTACTAATTGTCACTACACTTCCATTAGAAGGATTCCAGATATCTAGGTTAGAAGGAATCTGAAAAACATTATTATTGGATACCGATCCTACTTGTGAAGCATTATCTACCTGTATAGTTCTTGTTTCGATCTTATCTTCATCAATAAAAATCCATTTAAATTGATTAAATCTTGCAGAATTTCGTGTCCAATTCTTATTGTCATCATTAGATCGTAATGGAGCTCCCCAGCATCCTTCTCCGGCATACACCGTACCATTTTGATCATCTCTCACAAAACCTTCATCACTTCCTGATCCCGTAGAAGGTCGTACTGGCCAAGTAGTTTTTACCGTATGTGCATCACATTCTATCACAAGTTTTACATTTTTATCATAGAATAGCTGAGCCCAGTTATTATATTGATTATTTCCTTCTGATTTACCAGATACATGTGGCCGCATGGGTTTATGGTATTGCGCCATTTTCCATATAGCTGCTGTGTTAGTATTTAAATCATTTCTTAACCAAGTAGTCTGGTTTCCAGAAATTGAAATCTCTGTATTTAACGTATACGTTCGCACAAGATTATCTCCAAAAGTTATTGCATAATATACACTAGATGATGGTACATCAAAAAGGTTATAAATACTATTATTACTACCTTCATGGTTTCCTCGTGCAGCAACTATTGGAAACATTCTACCATCAGAAGCAATCGTAAGTTGCCAATCATTAAACCAAGTTTGCCATTGACTATTAGTATCGTCATCTGTCATATCTCCACCAAATAAAACCGCGTGCGGTTTTAATTTAGCCACCAAACGATTGGCATTCTGTCTCGGTGTTCTATTATTTCTAGAATCTCCTCCCGCTATAAAAGATAATCTACTTTTATCAGCAGGTGCAGTTTTAAACCAAAACCGCTCACTGGTACCTTGGCTATCTCTTACTACAAAATAATAAGCGGTATTAGGCTGTAGACCCGTTAGTCTAACGAAGGTATTATTCATTCCTTTATAAGAAACAGTTTTATCTGGCGCTTGTGAATTAGGATAACTATTATAATTAGTACCATAATCTGTAGTACCATAGTATACTCTTGGATTACTTCCTGAGATTTGATTCCAACCAATGACTATAGATGTTGCAGGATTTCCGCGTAAAGAGAGTCGATATTTGTCATTAGAAGCTTGCGTCTGCATTCCTAAAAGGAATACAAACAGGATTAAGAGGTTTTTCATTATTTGTGAATTAAGTTAGTTAAAACGAAAGTAACACTTAAACCGCTACAAACCTTCTAGTTAGTAAATATTAATTAAAAGTTAACGATGCATTCAAGTAGTATTAACATATAGAGTTCTTATTTTATGATTACTAAACCAGATGGTCTTCTTAGCAAAAAATAGTATGCTGTTTTTCTAAATCTGTAAAAATTGAAGGTAGGGCATATTTGGCAAGACGCTACACTTTATGTAGCTTTGCTACAAAATATGTAGCATTATGAATTCTAATTCACAACCAATTCCAGGAAAACCAGTAAGAGGTTCAAAAACCGGACAGCCAATAATGGTCATTTTTGATTTACTGGGTCGCAGCTGGTCAATGGGTATCATATGGCATTTAAATAATGGTCCCAGCACTTTTAGAAAACTTCAAGAATACTGTGAAAATATTTCTCCAACTACTTTAAATAAGAGAATAAAAGAATTAACTATTGCAGATTTAATTGAAAGAACAGTTGATGGGTATACCCTAACAAAACAGGGACTAGAGCTTTTTAAGTTAATTCACCCTTTAGGTAAATGGGCTAAGCAATGGGCAGAAGATATTAAAAATCAATAAATCTAATATTATGAGAATCATACAAAAACCTATGCCATCAGAGTATCCAGAATATTCCAAAATCTACATGGATCTACTTGACACTAATAAAAATATATTGACCCAATTATGGGATAATTTTTTAGAATTAAAAAGATTAATTTATAGTTTATCTGAAGAAAAACTAACGTATCGATATGCAAAAAATAAGTGGACTATTAAAGAAATTTTAGTTCATAATATCGATGATGAGCGTATCTTTTCTTGCAGAGCAATGCGTTTCGCTAGAAATGACAACACTCCTCTACCGGGATTCGAACAAGATGATTATGTTAAATTTTCTAATGCAAATGAAAGAAGTTTGGATAGTATTTTTGAGGAATATGAGGCCGTAAGAAAAAGTACAATTATCTTATTCAAATATTTGCCTGAAGAGAGCCTCTTAAGAAAAGGTGCAGGAATTGATGAAGATGGGACCATAATCAATGAAAGAACAGTTAGAGCATTTGTTTATCACATTGCAGGTCACGAATTAAGGCATTTAAAAATTATAAAAGAGAGGTATTTATAAACTTGTACCTGAAACAAAAAACAGATCATATGAAGTTTAGAAAAGCAATAAAAAAAGATCTACCATCAATTGTACACATGATTGCTGATGACGAACTTGGAAAAACAAGAGAGAATTTCCAAATTCCTTTACCTAAGGAATACCTAAAAGCTTTTGAAGAGATTGATTCAGATAAAAACCAAGAATTGATTGTTCTTGAAAATAAAGATCTAGAAATTATAGGAACATTACAACTAACATTTATCCAATATTTAACGTATCAAGGTAAAATAAGAGCTCAAATTGAGGCTGTAAGAATTAGAAAAGATAAAAGAGGACTTGGAATCGGAAAAACAATGTTTACATGGGCAATTAATCGTGCGCAAGAACGAAATGCTCATTTACTTCAATTAACCACTGATAAAAAAAGACCTGAAGCAATTAAATTTTATAAAAAACTAGGATTTATAAATTCTCACGAAGGAATGAAAATACATTTTGAATAAAAATTACCAGCTTCGATAAAGGTGTTTTATGTATCATTTTGATATGATATTTTATATCAGCTTCGAAATAAACTTATTTCTTCTATAATCATTTCACTAATAAAAGCATAATAATCAAAAAATAAAGGAGGCTATCCTTAACAGACAGCCTCCTTGTGAAAAACTATGTATATAATCTATTTATTTGATTACAAATCGTTGTGTTTCACCTTGAACTTTCAGTAAATACATACCTACTTTTAGATTACCAACATTGATAGTTTTACTACCATTTATGGTTCCTTGTCCAACAATTTGCCCTACCATATTCGTTATAGTATAAGGGTCGCTAGAGTTCTTAGTGTTTTTCATAGAAACTTGCAATAAACCTCCACTCTTCAATGGGTTTGGTGCTATTGTGAAACTAGAAATACCTTCTTCATCTTCGTTCCCTATGATCGGTGTTGTAGGTCCGAAATCTGCCGCAACTGCCGCTGAACCTCCACAAGATCCTTCATAAATCTTAACATTAGAGAAGATTGAATTATTTCCTGATCCAGCATCATTATCATTAATGAATACTAATCGATCCATACTACCTGTGTAGAAATTACCAACCGGAATTACATACGTTGTAGTTCCACTAGAATAGTTATCGAAGTTCGTTACTCCATAATTCTGAGTACCGTGAACTTTGAAATATCTAGTAGAAGTCAAAGAATTATCATTTTCAAAACCAACTCCGTGAATCTCACCTTGAGAAGTACTACTAAAGTCAAATTCTATAACTGTATTAGCAGTTACATTATAATTAAGTGCAATATACTTCCAAGTATTATTAGACATTGATAATCCAGCTCCTCCATTTACAATTGAGAAGTTACCTGCTGAATCTTGATTAGAGAAAGGAGTAATTGAGAAAGCATTAAAATCGATTGCATCACAATTAGGTCCTGGATCAGTTGTACCATTAGTGATACTTAAATCATCGATAGTAACATCACCTTGCCAGCTAGTTCCTGTAACTGTATTAAGACGTAATTGTACACTTGCGTTTCCAGCATATGCAGAAAGATCAATATTAGCCGTGTTCCAGTTAGTTCCCTGAGCTCCAGATCTATTAAATACGCTTGTCCAATCTCCTGTATTATCGGTTCTTGCTTCTACATCCAATGTACCAACAGCGTTACCCACCATATGATATTGGAAGCTTAATGTTGGAGAAGTTAATCCGCTGAAGTTCAAACAAGGTGAGTTTAGGATCGCTCTTTTATTAGGGAATCCATTTCCGTTTCCAGAAGCTTCAACATAAATATAAGAGTTACCATCAACAGCACTGCTAGGTCCTGTTCCATTAGATGGAGTTCCGTTAGAATCAACTGTCCAATCTAAATCATCTCCAGAAGTTGCTTGTGTCCAATCACCGATATTTCCTTCGAAGCTTTCACTATAAGGGAATGAAGCTATATCTCCAGAACATTCACCAGTTCCAGGACCAGGTCCACCACCATCACAAGGATTTACAAAGGATACAGTTTGATCTGTTTGTCCATTAGTACCACCATTATTATTCTCATTAGCATCTTGTCCAACACCACGTTCAGCAAATGCTTTCCAGATAATACAGTTATACTGACCACCATACAAATCTTGATCAGCTTGTAAAATACCATCTCTACCAGAAACAAATCCAGGGTTGTTAGCTGTATTTTTTAATCCCTCTATAACTAATGCCATTGCGATATTATTACCACCAGTTCCATTATAGAAATCAGAATCAAATCCTTCTGCATCAATTAATCCCCAAGTCATATCCCATAATATAGTTGCAAAAGCGTATCCCACTCCGTGTGGTCTTGCTAATCCACCTATATCAGCATAATCTGTATTATTAACAGATCTATCTATAGAATAAGGAGTCGGACGGATTCCATTACCAGAAGTTGGCTGATTTAGTGCGTATGTACCAATTCCTCTTGAGTCAGTACCTGTATCTCCAGCTCTCATTGTAAGCATCAATCCAAACCAATCAGACCATCCTTCACCCATTTGTTCAGAACCTCCTAAATTATTTGAAGATGGTCCTCCTACTAATCTAATAGAAATACCATGTCCATATTCGTGAGCAATAATTCCATTATCTAAATCTCCATCTCTATCAGGATTAGGACTAGTCCAAAGGAACATCTGCATTCTTGGATTACCTCCATCACCAGGAGTTGAGAAGTTTGCATTATTACTTCCGCTTCCATCTTGTGCATCTGCATTTACAGAATCACTTCCTGCTCCACCATTTCCATAATTATTTTCTTGGAAGTTACCACTAGCTTCATTAAAACCATATTGATAAAATACATCGTGCATGATGTTGTTCCAATAGAAAAGATTCGTTATAGCTGCATCATCATAGGTAGTCGGTGACTGACCGAGATCAATTGGAAAATTAAAATCTAGACTAGCTCCACCATTTGGAGAAAAACCTGTTCCATTATTCCCATTTCTATCTTCCTGAGCCCATACATTATTACCTCTGGTAATTGTAAATTCAGCTCCTGCGCTACCATTAGTATCGTGCCATCCAAATGGGGATGCTGTAGTATTTGCTGGGTCAGTTACTATAGAACGATTACCGTGACTTGGACTTTCTACAGGCATTGCATATACGTTATATGAATCAGGAGCAAGTGCTGCTGTAGCTTCTGCTTTAGTTGGAACCGTGGCAACATCTTTATCAAATAACACAGACTCACTGTGGTTATGATTTTCATGATCAGGAGTACCAAAATTACAACTGATAACCCAATCTTCAGTATATAAAATTTCACCAGAAGAAGCATCTACATTTGCGTTCCACCAATGCTGACCGTCTTTCTGATATAAACTTACCTCCCAAGTTAGTACTAACTGGTCATTGTGTTTAATATACACTTGTTTAGCTTTGATAGGTTCAAGCGTAACTCCAGAATTTTCATAAACCAATACTCCATCAGTCTTACTTTTAGCTCTTACTAATTGAGGAGATTGCATGTTATGTGCTCTTGCTACATTCATAATAGCGCTCTCTGGAGAAAGCGATGATTTAGCAGAAGTAACTTTGTTTTTCACATCCTGTACGAACTGATTAATCTCCCAAGTTACTTGGTTATTATTCTTTACAGTAAGCTTATAGGTTGCAAACTTTATTGGAAATCCATCATGATACTGCTGAACATACACATGTTGTATTGCAGGGTTCAATGAAGGAACTACATTTGTTACTTTCCACTCTGATACATCATCTGTAGTCAGAGCCGATTTAGCCGTTGTGCCGTTGAGATGGTTTTTAACAATACCATCCATGATGTTTTGTGCAAACATTGTTTGTCCTACTAATAGTGTAAGTAAAACAAACGAGTACATTTTTTTCATATGTATAAATTTTGAATTTGTGTTAACTAAAATTAACAAAATCCAAAGCATCTATTACATAAATCACATATCACTGAATAAAGCTAAACAATTTCACATTTTTATTGAATATTTCATATCACTAAAAACACACTTAAATAATCAAACTACCAATTGTTAGTTAACCTATATGAACACTAGAGTTTAGAAAATATTTTTCATCCTTTTCTTTATAATTTCAAAAATCAGAATAATAACAATACCTTTTTTGCGTTACGGGATATCTGTCGAATTTTTTCTTGATTTTTTTACAAAAACAACGTTCTAAACAGGATTTTAGCTCAAATTGATTAACGAAACGCCAAAATCATTAAACAACTTATTCTACGCACGAAATACTTAACTTAAAAAAATTCAATATTTTTAAGTGTTTGAAATAAATTATTTGTTTAAATTAATACCAATCAAAATGATTATGAATCCTTAAGTATGACATCAAAAAACAGTGAAAACAAAAGAATATATAGTCCAACTTTTGAAGCTTCTTTACAATCAGTTCATAGCATATTGATTCCTTTTGAAATTGCTGAATCTTTCATCTCACATAATCACAAAAGAGTAATTGTTAACATACGTTTTCAGAACGCTTTTGTAGAATTCCATGCGGCTTTACAAAAAAGAAAAAATCAATTCTTTGTGATGTTTAGTAAAAAATACCAAAAGCAGCTTGGTATTTTTCCTAGTGATTATTTTGAGGTTCAACTATTTGAAGACACCTCTAAATATGGTGTAGAAATGCCCGAAGAACTAGAAGCAGTGTTACAAAGCGACCCTGAAGCATCAGATATTTTTGAATCTTTTACTGCTGGTAAAAAGAGAGGTTTGATTTATTATGTCTTACAGTTTAAAAATTCTCAAACTCGTATTGATAAATCTTTGATTATTACCGAGAATCTAAAACTAGGTATTAGAGATCAAAAAGCATTAATCAAGAAGATATAAATTCGAATTAATAAAGTATCTTACCTTATTACATTAGATATACATATATAAATCATGAGGGTGATTACAAGAAAATCCGAGGTTAAGGAGCATCTTATCGAATGTCTTGATGCTTATTTCTCTGCAGGATTATCTAGTTGTATTCATGAATTTCATAATAGGCTTTTAACTCAAAAAGTGAAGTTTCCTTTATTGGAATATTGTGGAGGAGTATTTTATGACCGTATTTCGAAGAATGAACATATTGCCTTTTGTGATCAAATCCAATCTTTAAAAACTGAAGGTGGAAATGTAATACTTGGAATTATATTACAAAAGCGATTAACCACTCATTTTAATGAATCATTACAAAAAGCAACTGAATATATAGCAGATGCCGATATTTGGTATGTTTGTGATATTATAGGAGAACGTGTTTTTGGTTTTTCCCTATTAACAGCACCAGATAAGACTATTCCTGAAATACAAAAATTATCAAAACACCCCGCTAATTGGGTTATTCGATCCCTAGGTGCTGGAATTCATTACTCCATAAAAAAGGGGTTAGAACAAGATTATGTAAATATTATTTTTAATCTTCTTTTATCTTTGGCCAACAACAGCGATAAAGAAATAAGACAAGGTATAGGCTGGGCAGCAAAAACCACTGCAAAATTTCATCCAAACATTATTGAAAATTACAAAACAGAAATTAACGATAGTAAAAAAGTAGCGAATTGGTTTAGAACAAAAATCTCTATAGGATTAAACAGATACGAATATGCCAAAAGAAATAATAGTTAAATCAATTCTAAACAAAACAAAAAAAAGAGATTCTTGGTTTTTAGATGATTACACCCTTAATCCTTATAGTAGCTGTTCTTTTAACTGTTTATATTGTTATATCAGAGGTAGTAAATACGGTACCAATCTGGAAAGTAGTCTTTCTGTTAAGATGAATACCATCGAACTATTGGATAAACAATTATTCAATAGAGCTAAGAAAAATCAATATGGTATTATAGTACTTTCATCAGCTACAGATCCATACCTTCAGGTTGAAAAAAAATATCAATTGACGCGAGAGGCTTTAAAAATAATAGCCAATCATAAATTTCCAGTTCATATTATCACAAAATCTGATCTTGTAGAAAGAGATTTTGATATACTAGATCAAATTGACAAAACGGCTATTATACCAGAAGATTTAAAATATAGATTGAACAGAGGAACTATAATTTCATTTTCTTTTTCTACACTTTCTGATGAAGTAGGAAGAATTTTTGAACCTGGAGCCACAAAACCATCAGCTAGGCTTAAAACTTTAGAATCAGCCGTTAAGAATAACTTTTTTACTGGTGTTAGTTTAATGCCATTATTGCCTTTTATTTCGGATACTACAGAACATCTAAATTTACTATTCAAAACTTTTAAAGGTCATAATGCCCATTATATACTTCCTGCCACTATTACATTATTCGGAGAAGGTCCGGCAGATAGTAAGATACTAATGCTACAAGCAATCAAAAAACATTATCCTGATTTAGAAAACAAATACATACATTATTTTAAAAATGGATCAGGAATGCCAACCTATTATAAAAAGGCATTTCATAACAAAATGAAAGAGCTTTGTTCCCAATATCAAATATCAGATAGTATTAGTACAATAAATAATTAGACTGCTTAAATAACAGTATCATGAATACAGGGATTTCATAGTATAATTACTATGAAATCATATCAGTCATACCAGTAGAAAGTATCTAATTCTGTTTAACTACGCAACCATTCGGAATTATTCTCATCTTTTAATCAAACAATCAAAAGATGAAAACTACAAAATTCATGCTCTTTGGCTTTGCCATACTATTATTGCAAAGCTGTTGTCCTTTTCTAGTAGATTGCGAAAATAATGATGATGATATTATTGATCCGGCTTTCTCGAGATACGAGCCAGTTTTACTAGATCGTACTGATTTCGAAAACTCCGTTTCTCTTAAAGACCCTATATCTATTAGTACTTCGGGAAAAATTTACATAAAAGACAATTTACTCTTTATTAATGAAGTGCATAAGGGTTTTCATATCTACGATAATTCAGACCCAACATCTCCTACTCCCATTAAATTTCTGGAAGTTCCGGGATCTACAGATCTTGCTGTACGAGATAATATGATCTATATCAATCAGGCAACTGATCTAATTGCTTTGGAATATGATACTACTACTGGAATTACTCTTACTAAAAGAATTGTAAATGTATTTCCCGAATTACGCTCTCCAGATGGGTTTCTTTCTTACAATATTCCCGAAAACAACGTAGTTGTAGGTTGGACACTAATCAATTAAAATTAAACATTATGAAAAAATATATCTATATGATACTTACCTCCTTTATAATATTCAGTTGTGATTCTGATACTAGTAGTGATTCCTCTTCCCCTACTTCTGATAGTCAAGGAGGATCTTTAGCTAGGTTTACATTAAAAGGAGATTATTTATACACAGTAGATAATACAGACCTTACTGTATTTAATATTACTGATATTAAGGATCCAGTGCAAGTGAATACGATACCTATTGGATTTAACATTGAAACCCTTTTTAGTTATAGAGACTATTTATATATCGGATCTAGAAATGGAATGTTTATATATGGATTAACAAATCCTGAATTTCCGGAAAAATTATCGCAAGTTGAACATTTTACAGCCTGTGATCCCGTCATTGCTAATGACACCCATGCTTTTGTCACTTTACACTCTGATACCTTTTGTGGTAATAATTTAAATGTCCTTCAAGTATATGATGTTACTACAATTACAGAACCGGTTCTGATTAATTCCAGAAACCTTACTTTTCCGAGAGGACTTGGATTATATGGTAATTTTTTGATTGTCTGTGATGATGAGATTAAAGTTTTTGATATTTCCGATCCTACACAATCTAATTTGATTACATCAATTAACCAGAGCGCATTTGATGTTATTATTTCTGAAGATCTATTGATAGCTGTTGGTGAGACAGGATTATATCAATATAGACTTGCTCCAGATACTAATTCTGGTGTTAGTATTACAGAATTAAGTACAATCAGTATATAACAAAATCTTAAATCCTCTTAAATCCTTTGCTGTAAGGTAAAACTGCCCTATATTAGTTTTATTAAAACTTAACAAATCATTAAATTATGAAAACTCTAAACCTATTCGTAATTGCTCTTTTATCTACGGTTGTTATTAGCTGTAAGGGAGATAAGAAGGAAGGAAAAGAATACGAAAAGAAAGTAGATGCAGAAATTACTGAGGAAATTACCGAGGAAAAAGAAGAAGCTAGTAAGATAAAAACATTGGCAATTTCTTTGACACCAAAAAGCGACAGCGATGTATCAGGTACTGTTACTTTTACAGAAGAAGGTGGAATGGTAACTATGGTAGCTTACTTAAAAGGGTTATCAGAAGGGGAACATGCTATCCATATTCATGAAAAAGCAGATTGTTCTTCTGCAGATGGTAAATCTACTGGAGGGCATTGGAATCCAACACTACAGCCGCATGGAAAATGGGGTGCACCAGAAGGGTATCATAAAGGAGATATTGGTAATTTTAATGCTACTGCAGAAGGTAAAGGTTCTAAAGAGTTTGCTACTAATGACTGGTGTATTGGATGTGGAGATGATAAAAAAGATATTGTTGGTAAAGCTATTATTGTACACCAAGGTATTGATGATTACACATCTCAGCCATCAGGTGCCGCTGGAAGCAGAGTAAGCTGTGGAGGAATTATTCAATAAATTACATAACATAAAAGAGGCTGTTAATTTCAGCCTCTTTCTTTTTTTCTAAACACTTCTTCCTTCAAAACAATTCCCTTTATTATCCTATGCAATCCAATGAACTGATTCTGCAGCTACAACAAAAGAATGAAAAAGCTTTTCAGCGTATTTATGAAATGTATGCTGAGAATATATTTGGTGTGATTTATAATATCCTTAGAGATCAAAATTTATCTGAAGAAGTATTGCAAGATGTGTTCATAAAAGTTTGGAATAAAGCAGATTCTTACTCAGAAAAAAAAGGACGTTTTTTTACTTGGATGCTTAATATTGCTCGCAATGCTGCCATTGACAAAACCAGATCGGTAGCATTTAAAAATTCACAACAAAACCAAACTGCAGATTATTTCGTAGATATACTAGAAGAGAAAAGTAATTTTTCTGGTAAGATCGATGCTATCGGGATAAAAAAGTACATTAATGTATTGGAGCCGATTTGTAAAAAAGTAATCGATTTATTATTTTTTAAAGGGTTCACACAGAAAGAGGCTTCAGAAGAATTAGATATTCCTATTGGAACTATTAAAACTCGGAACAGAATTTGCATTGATAAACTAAGAGAAGTCTTGGCAGTATAATTATGAATATCAAACAATATATATCATCTGGAATATTAGAACTCTATGTGTATGGTGCATTATCTGAAAAAGAAAATGCTGAAGTATACGAAGCGCTAAAAGAACATCCGGAAATCGAAGAAGAGATTAAAGAGATCGAAAAATCTCTTATGCAACTATCTGCAGCATCAGCTCCTTACAATCCTGAATCTGTTTTTAATCGTATTAAAGATAAATTAAGTTTCACTAATAATGAAGTAGATGTAATCCCAATTACTCGAAAACGTACCAATTGGACAGCATATATAGGTTGGGCAGCTTCTGTAGCTCTATTGATTGGATTATTTGTACAATTCAATAAGAATAAGGATTTACGCCAACAAGTTGTAAAATCACAAATAGATCAAATTTTATTAGAGGGAAAAATCAATCTAGCAGAAGAAAATCTATCCAAAGCCAAAACACTATTAAGTGTACTACGTGATAAAGACATTCTTCAGATCCCATTACAGGCTCAGAAAATAGATCCTACTGCGCATGCTTCTGTATATTGGGATAAAGAAAAACAAACAGCATACATTGATGTAGCTGGATTACCTACTCCTCCTCCAGGAAAAGTATATCAGGTATGGTCGTTAAAATTAGATCCGCTTACTCCTACCAGTTTGGGTATATTAGATACATTTAATGAGAATGAAACAAAAATTTTCTCTTTTACCAACACTAATGAATCCGAGGCATTCGGTATAACGCTAGAACCAGAAGGTGGAAGTGCATCTCCTAATTTGGAACAATTATACACGCTGGGTGTAGTAGAATCTTAATAACGGTAAGTAGTAAAACTATTTACTTCTTATCAATCTTATTTTTACATAAAAATCATACGAATAAGTAAACTTTATTAAACATTAGCAGGGTATTTACTTGTTCATTTTCTAAAAACCAATACTTTCAAAAACCCGTATAAATACGCTGTTATAGTTGTTTTTTTTGGGGTAATTTTAGTCTATCTGTTTCTAATAGAATAAAATCATACTAACTAAATAACTAACAAATGAAAAAATTATCTTTTAACGCTTTATTGATGCTAACTCTAATGGTAGTTACCATTGTTGCATGTAATAAAAAAGAAAAAAAGGAATATGTTACAAATTCTCCAAGTGAAGATACCGAAACATTAGTTGCTGCAGTAACTCCTGTGCATTCTAAACTCCCGGCAGACGTTTTAAAATCCTGTGTGGTAGACCCTACTGACTTTAGTTCTTGGTTTAAGTCTAAAAGTGTGTCAGAAAACGGGGTTGTAACACCTGCCAACAGTGTGACATTTACACATCTAAACAATTGTGATTTTTATAAATGGTCTGAGCGCATGTTTCTTTGGATGACATCTCCTATAAAGGAAGGGGATTATAAAAGTGGAACTGTAATAGAGACTCCTGCTTTTTATACTGTTTCTCCAATTAACGTCGTAAACAACGTAAAAGAAAGAACCTTAATACCTCATGTATCGGGTCAAATGATTAGTGCGGTTGCCAACACTCAAAAAAATGATCTATCAATTGACACTGAAGAAGGGCAAGCTACTGACGATGTATTAATCGCGCAAAAAAATGATTCTATTTTATATTACATTACCATGGTAAATGATGTATATGCACAATTTTTAACGGGTGCTAAAACTGGAAAACTTTTCGATAATGAATTTCCTACTACTCAGACTACATTGGATAGCATTACAGCTTTTGCAAAAACCCAAGGAGTAACGTTACAAGATCCTGAAACATTGGCTATAGAAATAAAAACATCTTGGGTAGATGTAACAGGTTTATCTAATAGTAAGGATTATATTACTATGGATGCTATTGTACCTAATTACACAAAAACAGATACTAAATGGACGCCGAATACGGCTAAACCAACTAGAACCGCAAAACTTGCTCTGATAGGAATGCATATTGTAGGTAGTACTGCTGGTCATCCGGAAATGGTGTGGGCAACTTTTGAACACGTTAATAACGCTCCTAATCTATCCTATAAATATCTCAATAATTCTACTCCTTCTGATACCATAACTGTTGCCGCCGATACCGGAAATGATTGGTTATTAAATAATGATAGTGCCAGTGACACTTACAATAAATCACATATGACCTATGATAAAGGTGATATCATTGCAAACACAAAAACAAGTCCCACACAAACGATTACTGCCAGTAATACTAAGATGACTAAACCTTGGGGAGTTGCAGATGCTGGAGTACCAAATCCAGAAAATTCATCAGTTGCTGCATCTAATAGTCAGATTATATCTACTAATAATAGTGTATTAGGACAGTTGGCTAGCGGAGATATGCGCAAAAATTACATATTTATTGGTGCTACTTGGACAAATAATGGTACTGCTCCAACAGGAGAGAGTTATTCTGAAACTCTAAAAACTAATGGCGTTGCCATAGGAACAAGCCAATTAGCTAATAGCACAATGGAAACATATGCACAACATGGTTCTGCATATAATAAAGGTGGCTCTTGTTTTTCCTGTCACTCTGGTTACCCTACAAAAGGATTAAAACCAACGGACTTAAGTCATGTATATAAAGCTATACAAGCACTAAATGAGAGTAAAACAACCAATACTCAATAAAAGTCATAATTAATATAAAGATTAACTCTCATATAATAACCTATCATTCAGATAAGAATGATAGGTTTTTTTATAGTAAAATATAGACTCCAAGTGTTCTATATTAATTCTTAATCATCAAAATCTCCACCTCCACCAGTAGGAAGGGTGTTAAGAAATTCATCAAAATCCAAAATCTCGATAAAATCTCCAGAAGGTATAGACATATCTATATCAGCAAACACTTTTGGAGTAAACTCCGAAAGATTGGTAGTAATATGTATATTAAGGTCTACTCCTTTTTTCAGAATTTGAAGTCCCATATTTAGCCACTTGTTTTTAGATAATTTCTCTAAGTCTGTTTCTTTTTTTACGGTTGAATCCTTTTTACGAAGTATGTTTCTGGCTAATTGATCTATAGCTTTAGTTTGTTTTCCTTTGATGATAGAATCATTACTAATTTCAGAAAAGGTCGTTTTTACCTCTGATTTTAATGGAAAATTAATCTCTTCAGGAAGGTTCAAGAAAATCATTTCCAAGAGTTCACGTTTTACTTTTATTTCTTTAGAATCAAATACATCTTGTTTTAGGAAATCTGTATCCCCATGATACCTGGTAAAATCCGATTTAAATCCTTTTATAACAGTAGAATCCTTTACTTGATTAATCAACTTATAGTTTGGCAATAACTCAAATGTACGATCGACAGGAGATGGTATACCTTTTGGCATTATCTTCGTTTTTAAATGAGTTTTATAAGCCTCAATACTAAGTGTATGCTTATTCTTTGTATTACTTAATTTATCAGCATAATACATTACTACACTATCTTTTTTAAGATCTATAATAATACCAGCATAATTATCCAATACGCTATATACACCACCCCAACGTTGTTCTCTTTTTATTATATTCTCGGAAATAAAATAGGTAGTATGCACTTTGGTTAAAGATCCATAAAGCCCTCTGGATTCTGACAATTTAATTTCTCCTTCGAAATAAGGTCTATTATCCTCTTCTTTTTGATGTACCTGATCTGAATTCTCCTCGCTTTTATCATTTAAAAAATTACACGAAGTGAGTATTAGAAATAAAAAGATACTACTGAATTTTACAATTGAATATTTCGTCATTGAGTTTATTAAATTACCTATTTATATTAGTATATTGTTCAAAAGTATAGACTACAGATTACTTTTTTACCCCTGTTTTAGGTGAAATAAAAGCATACCTCCTATTTCAAGTATATTTTTTCTCTTCAAATAGTTTTCCTGCTACTAATAACTCGTTAACTTTTACTTGTATCGCAAGAAGTCGAATTATTTTTCTAATTTCTTCTTTATAATTTCAATTAATTCCTCTTTGGTTAAAAAAGAATTAAAAAACTCCTCTAACGTTCCTTCTTTGGTAATTTCATCAAAATACACCTCATGATCCGTACCATAAACTGTAGGGTTTTCTTGATTGGAGTCTGTTAAACAAATAAAAAGATTATCCGGAAACCCATATGAATGGCCTATAAACATTAAATCCATTTCTGTACCATTAATAACCTTTCTAAATGATGATTCTTCCCATTCTCCATTCCATTCATCATAATCATCTGTTCCTTGTTTAAAAGGAGTAAAAAGATCATTTCTAAAAAAGACTTGGCCAAAACCTTCTTCGGTTAATTTATAATAGTGATTTATGATTACATCATAAAACGCTATCTTATTAGATTCGAATAGTTCTTTATTACCTTCTATAAATTCTCCAATACCATAAATTGGTTCTTGTTCATCTATTGACGCCCAAGGAGTATCACTTCGCTTAGGGTAAAGAACGGTATTGAAACTAATAGATTCTAAATCATTTTGTAATGACTTACCTCTAACATTAGAAATATCTCCTCCTAATTTTTGAATTCTATTAAGTATTTCTTTTTTCATTTTTGATTCGATTGTCCTTTAACGTTACTCTATATTTAATCGTTTCTTAGTTTTCTCTTCAAATTTCTTTCTCCATTCTCCAAGATTAAAATTATATCTTTCCTGAAACGAAGAGGTTTCCCAATACATCATTAGTGCATAATTTTGTTCCATTAATAATGCACTATTACTATCTCCAATTTCGTTAAGTTCGGTAATGATTTCATTAATTATTACATAATCCTTATTCTCTTTTTTGCCTCCGAAATCAAATTCGAGGTTTTCTCGATTCTTAATCAATGGATGGTTTTTCAATTCTTCAACTGGATTTAAAGATTTAATCATCCTTAAAGCATTTTGTGAAGGAAATTCTATTGCCCAATTTGAAATAATTGAACTGATTATACTTTTTTGAAATTCTAATTCATTTCCAATTCTTTTATATTGAGAAGCCAATTTGAACCAATTCTCGCTTAATTCTCCAAAACTAGCAGTACTTTGCTTATAGAATTCAATAGCTTTTTCTGGGTTATTCTGTTTTAAGCATTCATTTCCTTTATTAAGGAAATTAAGAACAAAGTTTTCATCCTCAATTTCTCGTTCTCCCCAATCAAAGTCATTTAATTCATACCATTCTAAAAACTTATCCAGTCCAGAAAACCTTGGCACAATAATTCCCTCATCGTGGATCATTTCGCAAATTATAGGTTCTTGACTTTCTTTTCCAAACTCCCAATAAAACCCAAAGTAATCTCCATTACCTAAGCTCGCTTCGTCAAACTGTAAAAATCCATTTGGCGGATAAACTCCAATCTCTAGTTGTGAATCTGTTGAAACTTCATTTATTTTTTCGGGTAATTTCATTTTTTTATTTTGTTTTATAAAGTTAGGTTTACTTCACATTTCTCTAAAGGATACTCTAAAAAGATTTGGCAGAAATGGTATAAAACTCCAAACTTTGGATTAAGCACTAAAACCCATATTAACTATAGTAATATAGTTTAGCATTATTTTTCACGTTTCGGCTATTCCTCCAATATCTATTATCTTATTGTTTTCAAGTCTTATTTCAATTCCATGTTCTGTGTCAATTTTATAATGAATTGGAATTTTGACATTTCCATTTTCTAGAATTCGGATATAATTAATGTCTTTTATATATTCAAAATGGATTTCTTTAGTTGATATATTTAATGGCTTTTCTCCGGATTTTTTTTCATTCTCATAGTAATGAGCATATAATTTTAGATATCTCTCAAAAGTTTTCTCTTGTATTTTTTCAATAATTTCATCTAATCCAATTATGAAATTAGCGTATGTATTTTCAAAATCATTCAGTTTATTACTTGATGGAGTTATTTCTATTTCTTCACCGTCTTCGTCATATTCTTCACCCAAAAATATCTTTATATTATTATTCTCAAAATGATTTGATATAAATTCCATTTCAGCAGAAAATCCAGCCCAATCTTCCTGAATTGTACCCCAATATTTATGTTTGTTCATACTTTGAATTTAATGACCTATACCCTTTCAGCATATGAAATGTAGTCTGTAAAGTAATACCACATTTTAGATCGTTATAAGCTGTTTTATTTTTTAGCTAGTTTTGAGTAAATATCTATACTAATAAACTCTTCATTCTTAATTTCACAATCTTGCATAGTTCCTTCCAAATTGAATTTTAGTTTTGCAAGTGCTTTTTTACAATTCAGGTTTTCTGTTTCTACAAACCCTTCTATTCTATGTAATCCAATAGTATCGAATGCGTAATTAAAAATAAGTGGCATGGTTTCAGTCATCAATCCTTTTCCCCAGTTCTCTGGTAACAACCAAAAACCAATTTCTGCTTTTTTGTTTTCTTTATCCAAATCGTTTAATCCTCCTGCACCAAGAAATCTACCATCATCTTTTGAACAAACAGCCCACCAAATACCTTTTTCATTTTTTTCAAGATCAGCAAACCAAATCATTTGCTCTTTCGTTGCTTCTAAACTATCGAAACTAATTCCGTAATACTTTATAATATCAGGGTGAGAAAGTCCTTTAAAAACATTTTCTAAATCCGAATCAACAAATTGTCTTAAGATTACTCTTTCAGATTTTAGAATTGGAAATTCTTTTTTCATTGTATATTCGGTTCTTAATGACTTAGGTTATAAGTATGTGTCGTACCAGAGTAAAATGTTACATTGTCATCGACATATCCGTTCTGATTTTATATCTTTTTCATTCTAAAATCTTAGCTTCATAGCAAATATACAAGAACCTTCGGTTTACCATTTAACTGCTATGACGTCATACTTGATATCTTTCTTACGTTTCTATTCTTTAATATATTCTGTCTCTACTTTTACACAATTATTTTTTATTCTTTTTATATTTAATTTAATCACATATTTCCCATCTTTAAAACTATCCCTGCGTCCATTAAAATAGCAAGTAATCCCAATTGGGAACTTAAAATCACTTGTTCGAAAATCCTTTATTAGAAATCTTTCTTTAGATACGGTTATATTAAAAGATGTAAATTCATCGAAATGATTTATCTTTTTTGGCTGACTATAACTATGAGGTTCAATATCCGAAAACTGAGTGATTATTCCATTTATGTCAATCTCATAATTTTCTATTTTAAAATTACTATTGTTATATATTCTTATTTCAAATTTTTCCAGGTCATTTTTAATTCCAGTATTCAAAAAAGATATTATTGATAAAATAATAGTCAGTCCTTTCATATTTACCTACTATGTGTGTTAATATTAAATATATGTATTGTGCGGAATTGGAAATCAACGGCTTTCAAACTAGCACAAGGCAAAAAAAATCTTTCGGTTTGCAATTGCCCATCGTATTAAATATACATAGTATTAGCAAAAGTTTTTTCCATTATAATATATTCAATTCCATCTTTTGTAAATTTATCATCAGTTAAAATCATTCCGAATTTAGCATAATAGTTTGATTTATCAATTCTAGCATTACACCATATTTTATGAATATTTTCATCCTCCGCAATACTCATAATTTTCTTTAATAATATTGTTCCAAATCCTTTCCCCTGATAATCAGCTAGTGTTGCAAATTTTCTAAACTGCGCCTCTTCATTTATAATAAATAAAGAAATCACAGAAATCATTTTGTCATTAATAAATAAACCAAAATGTCTTCCTTCATGATCATTTACTACCCGAACGTAATCAATAGGTTTGTCAGGCCACATCGTTTTATGTCGAATATTTAAAGTTTGTTCGGATGTTATTTCTACAATTTCAGGAATCATTAATATTTTGTCAAGATCATTTTATTATTACTAACCTTATTGTGTCATATAATGTGATCGTGTATGGTTAGTTCCATAAAACTAAGGTAGTAAAAGGTAAGGAAATGTGGGTTTCTGTTTAAATCCTTGAGTGTAGACTCATTATGTCTCCAATTCATGAAGAAAAAGATCGTTTTTCAGCTCAGTTCTTTGTTAGCAAGAATTACTATAAATCCCCTAATTCTTTAAACTTAAACTTATCATTGGTAGCAGGTTCATGCTCTTGTTCCATAATTACTTTGATGTTTTCTACAATTTTGGGGTATTGGCCTGACACGTCTAACTGCTCCTCTAGGTCGGTTTCGAGATTATATAATTCGATTTCTAAATTCCCATCGAAAATATTTTTTCGAATACCCTTCCATTTTCCAATTCTGACTGCCTGTTGACCATTATAACTTGGAAATTCCCAATATAAAAAATCGTGCTTTTTTTGTTCTTGATCAAGTAAAACAGGTTTAAAACTAATACCATCAATATCTTCAGGAGGTGTTACGCCAGAAATATCACAAATGGTAGGCATGAGGTCATAAAAAGCTGAAATATGATTGCTCGTTGTGCCAGGTTTAATATGATTTGGCCAACTTGCTATCAAAGGAACGCGAATTCCTCCTTCATAAACAAATCCTTTTGTTCTACCATATCCGTTGGAGAAAGGTTTGGAGCTTTCAAAGTAATCAAAATCAACTCCTCCTAAATACGTAGGTCCATTGTCACTTGAAAATATGATAATGGTATTTTCATAGATTCCTTTTTCTTTGAGCAACGCAATCATTTCACCTAATTGATCATCCAGATAACTAATCATTGCTGCATAAGTAGCCCTAGGATATCTGTTTGGGAAATACCCATGATCTCCAATATAAGGTTCTTCATCACCAAAAACCTTTCGATACTTATCTACGTACTCTTTAGGAGCTTGTAATGGTAAGTGAGGTAAAGGAGAGGCATAATACATAAAGAAAGGATTGTCTTTGTTTTCTTCTATGAAGGATAAAGCCTTCTCTTGTATTTTTTTTGGAGCGTATTCCTGCTGATTGAATTTAGCATAGCTTTGGTTATTATATGGGTCGGCTAGAGAATCTAATTTTGTACGAGGAGCTACAAGATCATTGTTAAGCAATATCTTTTCTGTGTTTTCCCAAAGATGAGCAGGATATAAGTTATGAGCTTGACGCTGACAGTTATAACCATAAAAGAAGTCAAAACCCTGAAGATTAGGAACTCCATCTGTTTTAGGAGCTCCTAATCCCCATTTCCCAAGAATACTTGTTTTATACCCAGCCTTTTTCAACTGATTTCCCAAGGTTACGGTGTTTTTGGGAATGGGTCTTTGTCCTTCAAGACCAGGATCCGAAAACGCCTTTGCATAATTCCATACATCTCCTCGCTCGCTCCATTCATCATTTCCTCGAATAAAAGCATGCCCAGTATGTTTTCCTGTTAAAAAAACATAGCGAGCTGGTGCGCAAACTGGAGCTCCAGAATAATGTTGTGTAAACATCATACCACTTTTAGCAAGCGCATCAATGTTGGGAGTTTTAATTTTTGTCTGCCCAAAAACACCAACTTCTCCATAGCCAAGGTCATCGGCAAGAAAATAAATTATGTTTGGAGAGCGTTCCTCTTTTTCCACTGAATTACAGCCTAATAATATAAGACTACCAAAAACTATGATTATTATTTCTCTCATCACTTCAAATTAACTCTAATGTATTTCTATAAGATTAGTTCCGTGTTTAAACACCTAATTTAGCAAATAAAATCTACTAGGATTTTCGTAAGTAATTTTGCTTCAGCAATTAATCTTGTAAGGTGTTGTTATTTCGTTGATTTTTATTTTTCAGATTTCATTTGGCAAAATTCCTATTTTTAAGCATCATTATTTTAAACCATTGATAGTTTCAATCATGTATTTAGAAAAATTTGTTTCAGCTGTATTATATCCTACATGTTGTAATCTAATATTTTGTTCCTTATCTATTATCAATAAAGTTGGTAATCCCAATTGCTGAAATTTTAGTAATTTATAGATTTCACTATTATAGTCATATGCGAACTGAAATTTATACTCATGGTTTTTTATAAATTCCTTGAATTTTTCTGGAGTGTCACCACCTAAATCAGCATTTATAATATAAAAAACGACATCATCCCTTTCTTTAAATACTCTTTGTATTTTATCCAATTCCTTGAGTTCTTGGATACAAGGTTTACACCATGTTCCGAAGAAATCTAAAATCACGATTTTTCCTTTCAAAGTTTCAGAATCAATTACATTTCCTGACATTTCATTTATTGAAAACACAGGAAGTTGTTCAAACCGAGTCTGAGTTAAACGATTTTCTAAGTCTTTAGGAATTATTTTTATTGCCATAAACAACATTGTTATCGTCAATAACCCAAGGGATACTAATATTTTTTGTTTATGATTTTTATAAAGTAATCCTAAAAAAGTTGTTGTAAAATATATTGGAACAAAGTACCATAACTCTGGGATTTCTTCTAAAACCAACATTATGAATAATAATAAATAAATCATCGTTATTAATAATGTCACTAATAAAAAGTGTTTTTTGAAATTGGAATTAATCAGACCCGCAATAAGAAATATAAAGGCTCCCAAAAACAGAAGTATTTGAAAGTTCATAGTAATTTTTAGCATTACCATAACCATAATAAGAGTTACCACTATTCCTGTTAAAAATGGTTTAAGGTATTTTTTTATCGTTGTCATTTTAAATTGTTTTATAATGTAAAAATGACAAATGAATTTCAAGAAAAAGTATATATACTTGTACTCATACTAACTTTTTTGCTTTTCTCTAAATTGAGTAGGCGTTAATCCAGTATTTTTTTTAAAGATAGAATTAAATGTTGCTTTATTAGAAAAACCACTATTGTACATGATTTCTTTGATAGGGCTGTTAGATTCTTTGAGATTTTGTTTTACTAATTCTAGCCTATAATGATTTATAAAATCATAAAAGTTTCTTTCGTATTTTTTATTTATTATATGTGATAAATTTCTTGGGGAAATCGATAATTTATCTGATAAATCTTGTAATGAAATCTCAAACTCCAAATAGGGTTTTTCATTCTCAATATAATTATTAAGTTTATCTATGTATGAATTAAATAGCGCTTCAGGAATTAAATATTCCTTTGAAATTGTAATTTTTACATTCTCTTCTTTAAACCCTTTGAATAAATTTACTTGTTTTAATCCCAAATAATAAAAACAATTAATTAGAATTAGTGTTAGAAAATAGATAATTAAAATCAAGATATCTGTTATAAAAAAGGATTGAAAATAACTCTCTAAAAGCATCACAACAATTATTGTTAGTTGTATATAAATCAATATTTCCAACCAAAATAGGCTAATATTATAAAAAGAAGATGTCGTGCTTTTTAATAATTTTCTGTATTTAAACAATGTGCGTAATGCAATCCCTAAGTAGACTATAAAATGAATTGTAACTGCTAAACCTATCAGATTTATTTTGTCAAATATTTGATTATCAAAAACAACTAATCCAATTAAAGTAATTAAAGCTGGTATAAAATGAACGCCAATCTTTTTATAATCTAAGGCTTCTAAAATCAAACTTTTAGTATATAAATAATAAATAGGACCATAAATAAGTCCGAAGAAGGGCCCTAAAAAAAAATGATTTAATGTATTATATTTTTCAAAAAGCATATAACTAAAATGAAAAATAATTAATAGACAAATAGTAATCAGAACTTTAGTGAAAAGAGGTTTCGGTTTTTTATTAAATAGTAGAGATAAGATAAATATTAGGGATTGATATATTATTAAAATACCGATTATATCTACTATAGTTACTTTCATTTTTTTGTATACATATTTCAGGACGGGTCACAATGACTGACAATGTTTGGCGTATGGTTAGTTGCTTATTTAAGCAACTAAATTAGCAAATACAAACCGAATAGAAAATCCGTGAGGGTTTTCGTAAGCAGGCAAATATTAGCAATGAATTATGCACGACACGTTGTTATGTATCGATATTTTTTTTTATCGTTTTATAATTTATCTAAAAGCTGAATTATTTCTCTATTTATTATGTCTGCATTCTCTTTTTTTGTGAAAATAGTTTGATGATTTGCATCAATCAAAAATTGTTTCCCATCTGATGAAAGGTTAGTAAATTCTTTCTGTGCCGAGACTACTTCATTTATAAAAATTTCTGGATCAATTCCACTTTCTTTGTATGCTTCTTTATTAATTTCTATTGCGGTAAAAACTCGAATAGGCAATGTTCCGAATTCCTTTGCTTCATTTGCCCTTTTCAATACTGAGTGATAACTTTCAATTTCTTTTTTGTATGCTCTTGTTCGTTTTCCGTTCAACAGAAAATCTTTTGTCCTCTCATTAATTTCATCTGGTAGTCCTTCACCAGCCAATAATGGGTCCGTTAAACTTTCAAAAAGTCCTAAAACACCCAAATCCGCAAAAACCGCGCTTGTGTTTAGCAAAAAAAGTGTGGTTTTGAATCTAAAAGAGGACTTTGGTGCAGCGTTCAATCTTTCTACTTGCTCTGGATGTGTAGAATCGATAAAAACTAATGCTTCTACCTCATCGGGATACAACTCTGAGAAAACACGTATATATGGACCTCCAATTGAATGACCAACTAATATATAAGGCGGCGACTCACCTGATTTATCAAGTAATTCGTGTAACTCTTTTGCTATTGTTTCTGCACTGCGTGGTGAATCACTTAACTCACTATATCCATTTCCTGCACGATCATATCTAACAACTCGTAGACTGTCTTTTAGGCCTTCACTTAACCAATGAAAATATTCAGTTGATGAGCTTGCACCACCTTCTATAATAACTGTTGGCTTATCATTTTTTTTTCCAGTAGAATGAATATGTAAATCAATACTATTAATATTAACGAGTTTTCCCATTGGTTTGTGCGACTCTGGACCGAGTGCACGAAAAATTAATCCTGCTAAGATGATTAAGGCTATTAGTATTCCTATGAATTTGAAGATTCTTTTAAAAATTCTCTTTATCAATTTTAACATTCAAAAGTGTTTTTCATTAATGACATACAACGTTTTGGTATAAGAAACGTAGTGCAGGTGATAAACGATGCGTTTCAGATTGGTATTAAGCCTAATACAAATGTTTTGCTTTTATCTTTTTTCTCATAAATGCCATATTTTATAATTGACGATCTTTGTAAATAAATACAGGCCTTTTCGTTAAAATCGAAAACCCTATGTTTTCTTATAGATTGTTACCAACTGTTTTTTTTCATTTGAACTTGGTTTCATATTCACCTAAAACGTTATAAATTTCATCTAAGGTCGGTCGAACTTCTTCATCAAAATCAGTGTCCGTGTTTATAAGAACTATTTTACCAATCAGGCTTTCTGGATTAAAATACATATACGCCATAAGACCTGAGTCATAACCATTATAACCGATACCTCTTTTCGAATAATCCATGAAAATACCCGAGTTTGCGTCAACCCCTTGCGGAAGTTGATTTTTGGTCAATTGCTTTTTAAAAAATTCATCATAACTTTCTTTTGTCAATAAACTTCCGTTTCCTGAATAGCCTTTAATTAGTTCAGACAAATATTTACCTAAATCTGTGCTAGATGTAATTAGTCCGCTTGAAGGAAACCCTACAGTTGTATAATTCGCCATAATTTGTGTGTTGGTTGCATATAATGTCGAACGTTTTTTCGATTCGATATTTTTAGTGGTCCAACTTGAGGAGTTCATTTGTAAAGGTTCAAGAATGTATTTTGTGGTAAACGTTTTATAGGGAATTCCAGTTGCCGATTCAATTACAAGTGCACATAGATTTGACCCAACATTTGAATAGTCAAATTTTGCGGATGGTTTATTTCTTGAATAACTTTCGCCATTATTCAGGTCGCCTTTTTCGGTCAACAAACTTTTTAAAAAATCCGAGAGTGATAATTTCGTTTTAGGCTCATTGAAATATTCAGGTATTCCTGTACCTTTTTTATGATCTTTTTCGATAAGTATGTAATCGCTTTCCCAAAAACTATCCGAATCGTTTATTGAAGATGTGTGGATGGCTAATTGTCTTACCGTAATCGGTATTTCTGGAAAATTTGGGTTTGATACTGTAAAAGGAAGATATTTATTTATGGGGTCATCAAGATTAAGTTTGCCCATTTCTTTGGCTTTAAATAATGAAAGCCCAATCAAGGTCTTCGAAACTGAAGCAATGGGTTGAACGGTTTGGGTTGAATATATTTTTTGGGTCATGGAGTCTGCAAATCCAAATCCTTCATTATAAAGAATTCCAGTAGAATCTACTATTGCAACAGAAAATCCAACTATTTTGCCGTTCTCGTTGATTTTGTCAATTTGGGTAGTTAATGAATCTTTAATTTTCGAATTACTCTTTGTGTTCTTTTTTTCCGAGTTGTTTTTTTGTCCGCAAGCAACTACAAAAATAAAAATTGAAAGGGCTATGATTGTTTTATTCATTAAACTTTGTTTTTTTTAGCTTGTTGGTAATGTTTAGTATATGTATCGTAGCAAGACAAACATACCTGAACCAATCGATTTATCCGCGCTTATTTTTATTTTTTTTTCCAATTTATAAAAGCTTGTGCTCAGCTTGACTGGGTATCTAGCGCCATTGCAAAAAGGAAATGACCTTTCGATTTAGCACTAAACTTTGCTCTGATTTTATATATGATATTACCAGTAGTTTTATTCCATTTTGTAATTGTCAAATTCGGATTTAGTTATTCCCATTGTTTTAGATGATTTGAGGTTTTTTATTTTGCCCTTTTCGGTAACTTCAATTGATTTGTTATTTGGTCGCTCCATAAAATACACAAAGATATTTTTATTGTAGTCATATATTGACCAAGCAAAAGTTCCCTTCAAGTTTGGGTTATGATAATAATCAGTTTCATATTTAACACCAAAAATTCCATATTCTATAATTTTTTTGAAGTGACCGTTCCTTGGTTCTGGTTTCCACCACTCAGTTTTGAATTGTTCAGAATAATGATTGTCGATTTTCCAATCTTCCTTAATTTTTGGAATTGCTAATTTTTCACGTTCAAGATTAAACTCAATTCCGTGTTTTTTATTCAAAGGAAAAGTGAATTCATATATTTTATTAATACCGTAATAAGCTGTAAAAAAAACTAAGCCTTGAATTAATCCTTTTTTTAATGGTTTCATACTAAGGATAAATTCTTTAGGGTCTGCTTTATAATCTAAATAGTAGGCATAAAAAATAGGTCCTAACATTAAAATTCCTAATACAAATATTATTAAATAGTTCATTTTCTATAATTACTGGGAACGTTCTAGTGTATGAATTATAGTAGATTTCTATTCACTAACTTTTCAGTTTAGCACTGGCCCTAATTTTATGTTTTTACTTTCGTTTTTTTACTTAAACCGTTATTACTTACACACCGTGTTGTATAGCACGTTCTTTTGTTTTACATTTTAATTTTATTCATTCGATTGTACAAGTGGTCGAAACCCTCCATAAACCATTCTACTGGCGTCAAATATTAACTTATTAGGGTTAATTAAAGGGGCTACTAATTCTGTCATTCTTGGGTCTGTAGGAACTTTTTTGTTAGCTAAGTCACGTATCTCTTTTGAAGGAAACACAACCCAACCAAATACAATTTCCTCGTCTTCTTTTGCATCTACGGTTTCTATAAAAGATTTGGTCCCTTCCAAAAATAAATCATCTCCAATGAATTCGAAGTAAGCAATTGCACCGTATTCTTTCCAAATTTCAGCTACTTTTTCAGCCACCTTTTTGTATTCGTCCAAATAAATCCGAGGAATTGGGAGAACAAAGCCATCTATGTAGTTTTTCATGTTTTTATCTTTTGGATTTAAGTACTCATTTCTTCGTTTTAATGTGCTACAACGTTCAGGCTATGGTTAGTACGGGAATTAAAAATACTAAACTTTCGATTAAGCACTTGGCCAAACTTTTTATTTTATTTTGTTATATCTTTTTCATTTATAAATGCAACTCGAAAAGAGTTTAAAGCTCCAAACTTTGAGTTAAGCACTAAAACCCATATTAATTATAGTCCTTGTTAAGTGTAGGTTTTATCTCAAGTCATTTTTTTTATTTTACCAATTATTTCGTCCGATTGCTCAACTAATTTCTTTTCAATCTTTTCGGACAACAAAGGTAGGTTGTCAAAGTCTGGCTTATTTTCGACTACGGCTTCTAAAATCGAATATTTGGGCATTTCTTTTCTGTCTTTGTTCCATTTAGACTCTTTTAGTAAATCCCAATATTTTTTTTGAATGCTTATGGTATTTCCCAAAAGCCAAATTTCAAATCTCATTTCCGAGTGATTTAATACTAATCCTAATTTTAGCTTTTTCCTTTTTAAAAAGTCATTGGAATAATAGAAATAAGTGTAGTCCATATATCCGTGAAGAATAGCTGTAAATGAATATTGTTCAGACAGACTTTTGATAAAGTCTACTCTTAGCTTCATAACAAACTTCACTAATTGATTATATGCAATTAATATGTCACCTTTATCAAGTTGCGCTTTATAAATCGCTACATACTGATTCAAATTTTTCATATGGTTTGTTCTACTTGCTCCTAATAGTGAGTATAAGAAACTTATGACAGATAATAATCGATACGTTTTGGATTGGTACTAATATAAATATTTTGCTTATATCATTTACCTCATAAATGCCAAATTTTATACTTGGTGACGCTATAAATAAGCACAGGTCTTTTGACTAAGTATCAAAGCCCAATGTTTTCTTATACCTTGTTATACATAGGCTGTACATTTTAAACTATTAAATCCACCCATAATATATAAATACAAAAGCAACAGTGTCAACAAATCCGTGAACAGCAATATTAAACCACAAATCGTTCTTACGAATATGAAAAACAATTGCTAAGAGCATACCAGTTATACCTGCTACGATTTGACCTGTTATACCTTGATATGCGTGTACCCAACCAAAAATAAACCCAAATAATAAAATATTGATTACAAGGCTTATTTTGCTTGAGCCAAAAAACTTAGTAAACTGTCTCATTAAATATCCCCTAAACACAATTTCTTCGCCGAATGCTGCTGATACCCACATAAAAACAAGTAAATTCAATATACCAGGTAGATTTCCTTTATAGGGTTCGAATACTGAAAAGTCTATAGGTTGCCCTGTAATATAAGAAACACTTGGTACCATTACGTAGTAATAAAATAGAAAAAAAGCTGTACCCAATAGAGGTGCTACAATTAAGAGGCTTTTTATATTTAACCTTTTTCGTTGAAAACCTAATGATTTAAAGATGCCTTTTTTATATTCTATTGCACTTGCAATTAATATTAAAAAAGCGGCTATTCTCATTTGAAAATAGCCTGATAAGTACAAAAGACATAAAAGAATTATAGTAATTATAGGAGTCAAATTTGTTTTTAAAGAAGTTTTGTTCATTTTTTTCGTTTTTAAATTTTAAACGAAATAACAACGATCAAGTAAGAAAAACTCTTGAAAAACAGCAACTTTTACTGAATGGTATTAAAAAAGTACCTGAATAATCAACCTTAATTTATAATTTCTTTTCAAACCAATCCATAAACGCTTGTCTCTTATATCTACTTATATTTATTTGAGAAGTTTTTTTATCTAAAAAGGTAGGTTTAAGTAGTACCGATAATTTTCCATTTTCTATTGATTGTACTTGTTCAATAGAACGAGCATGAAGAATTATTTGTCTATTAGCTCTAAAAAAACTCTGTTCGCTAATTTTACTTTCAACTTCATTTAAAGTAAAATCTGTAATAATTGTAGTTCCATCAGTTTTCACAATATATACTATTTTGTTTTCACTATATATAAAAGCAATTTCAGGATACTTAACCAAGGTTATTTTACCGCCTTGTTGAACTTTAAGTGTACCTTTTATGGAGATAAGTTTGTGAAGTTTATAAATATCCGTTGAAAATAAAATAGCAATTCCAAGAGTGCACATTAGTAGGGAGATTGAAAATCCCGTTAGTAAATTATAAATACTGTATGATTCAGTTCCATTAATCAAACCATTTAAACCATAATATAAAGGGATATATAGTATGGTAATATACCCTAAAGTTGAAAATAGGAAACGTAATAGTATTTGGGTGTTAATTTTTTTAGTGAAGTATTTGTTTCTGAAATATTTAAAATTAAAGCTAGCGATAATAAGTACTATACTGCCAACAATAATTGAAGCAACAATAGGAAGCCAAGGGAATTCGTAGGATTTATTTAGCGGGAAATTTTCTGGCTCAGTAAGGTGGTTAATCAGAATAGAAAGTATTACAAGTATAAAGCCGTTTCTAACCCACTTTTTTTTTAAGTTAATAATTACTTCCATTGAAAATTTGAATCTACCTTTTTGGGTTGTTTAACTTATGTATAACCCCAAATATATGAATTGGAGCAAGGCAATGTTACCTAACCATCGACAAGTCTGTGCTTATTTTACAACTTTTCCTTCATCAAATAATAGCGCCATAGCAAATATACAAGAACCATTGGGGTATCACTTAACTACTATGATATCATACTTGATGTCCCAGTAGTTTTTAATACGGTTCATAAATTATTTTGGTAATTCCATCTGGGTTCTCTTCTACTAGATTCGCACCATTTTTATAGAAAGTAAATATTTCTCCTTGTTCTTCTAAATAACGAATTTGGTATTTATTATCTCCCAATTTCTTCCAATTCCACCCTAATTCAAATAGAATGTTTTGGCATTCTTCAGGGAAATTATCAGATATTATTCTACCTCCTTCTATCCTGTTATCAGCTTTGTACTCAACATAGATAAATGATTTACAAATTTCCAAATCAATTATTTGATTCGATTCATATTTTTCAATTGCTTTCCATTTTCCAACTATTATATCATTGCTATTGTCCGAATCATCATTGGAACAAGAAATTAGAATAAAAATTCCTGTAAGAAAAGCTATGGAGAATTTTAATTTATGCATTTATTTATTTTTTATTAGAATTGTTTACAACCTTTAATATATGTATCATAATAAGGAAAAATGTTACCTTATTTTTTGATTTTTCTTGCGCATTGGTTCTAATTTTTCCTTCCACAAAACATTGCGCCTTAGTAAATAAACAAGAGCCTTTGGATTATTACTTAACTGTTATGATCACATACTTGGTGTTATCAAGCGTTTTTTATTTCCGATGACAATAGCTTTTTCGTTTTCTCAATCGGATAATATGTGTTTATTAATTGAACAAATAAATTCAAATTCCCTCTTTGATTTAAATCATAAAAATCTGACACTTTTTTGTTTTCATCTATTATTTTTTTCATAGTAAATTTTGTTGAAATTCCAGCAATTGAGCTCAAAATTCTTGTTTCTAAATTTCTCAATTTACTATAACTCACAAATCTAGAGTCAAGTTGTTCAAATTTATCTGAACGGTACCATTTTGTTAAATTATTCCAATTGTTTTCATTTATTAGGATACCCTGAAATTCCTTGGTTTCAGGAATCTTATTAATCAACAGATTGGTTCGTTGTCCTATATATTTTGAAGCATATTTACCTCTTGTCCCTGGAAAATTAACACTTCTTATTGGGCCTAATGAAATTCCAGATTCTATTATCTCGTTTAAATTGTATTCGGACTTTTCCCCTTTATCAATTCGGTTAAAAACATAGACTAATCTTCCGTCAAACTCTGAAACATCCGTAAAATCATAGATTTCTGCAAATCCGAATCCAAAATTATTGTCAAGTTTAAATCTGAATATTTTCCCTGAATTTTCTTTAATCACTTATCTTTCTTTAAATGATAGCGTCTCGCTATGATTTCGTTGTGGAATCACCCAAAGGATTATTCCGTAGTAAAAATCTACTTTAATTTATAAATTAAATTTTGTTTTAGCTTTTTGCCACAATGAATTATAGGCATTGTTAGCTACTGGCTTTTTTTCTACTTTCTTATAATTTAATATCTCTTTTACATCAGTAATTAATCTCGAAGTGTCAAAATCCAATTTATTCCGCTTTACTTTTAATTCAACCAATTCTAGTTTTTCAACTATTGTTTCCGAAAAGAATTGTTGCCGCTCAGTTTCTGTCAATTTGAAAAAATTCTCATTCTCAAGTATAATTGGAATTCCTATTGACTTTTCTTTTCTTCTATAATTTTCTATTTCTCTTAAATTCTTTCTTTCATATGGAATTGGCTTAACGTAAACTTGAAATAGAATTATTTTTAGATCATTTCCGTAATTTTTCCATTTCAGATGAGCTAGTTTGTTTTTCAGTCCGATATCACTCCACAGATATGACTTTATTAGCTCTTCGTTAGTTTCTCCAAAATTAAAACTTGCGAAAAATCCTATAATATTATCGTTAATCTTTTCAGTCATTTTATTTTCAGCTTGTAGTTAACGTTTGGTTATGAATAACTGAGTAATTTCAATATTAATTCAACAAATAAAAACCGAATATAAAACCCTTAAGGGTTTTCATAAATAACTCATAAACAAAAAAATTAATTACACACAGTGTTGGCACAAGTAATTATTCATAAACTAATTCAGTTCCATTTTAAAACCCTTTTTGAATGCTTTTTTTTCAGGTTTTGTTAATTTCTTTTCTTTAATTTCTTCCCATAATTTAATTGCTTCTTTTCTCGATAATTTTTTAGTTTTTTTAATCGCCGTAGCCCAAAGTAAAATCCCGTAATCTTTTCGGTTATATAAAACGTTTCCTATTCCATAAAAATGTGCTTTGTCATCTTTTAATTTCAATTCAAAATCAAGTTTTCCACCGTTTGTTTCCTTGCGAAAGTATTCCAAAACAGTTTCCTTATTCTGATTATAAATGCTCTTTTCGGTTTGAGAAAAAGTTAAAGTAGAAAGAATTAGAAATGATAATAGGATTAAGTTCTTCATTCGTTTTTTATTTATAACAACGTCTCGGCTATGGTCAGTAAGGGAATTAAAAGTAGTAAACTTACGATTAAGTACTTAGTCAAAACTTTTTATTTTGTTTTATCTTTTTCTTTATCAATACTATGTTTTGCATAATTATACCCAAGAGCATCGTATCGTTTTACGATATGCTCCAAGCGCATATGAAAATCTTCCCAGTCTCTATTTTTTTTAGTTGACCATACTACTTCCGATAAAGCAGTCATTCTTGGCAGTACATTATATTCAACTAGATCCCAAGTTGGCATATACTCTGTCCAAACGTTTCCTTGTGCACCTAGAATATACTTTCCTTCCTCAGCGCTTAACTCTAATGGAGTAGGTTCGTAAGAATATACTTTTTCTACAGTGGTATATCTTTTACTACCCGTAAGTGCTTCTTTTTTTTGATCCTCTTCACCCACTTGGTAATAATCAAAATAACAATGTGTTCCTGGTGTCATTATTACTGTATGGTGTTGTTTAGCGGCAGCAATGCCCCCTTCAACGCCTCGCCATGACATTACAGTTGCATTTGGTGCTATTCCGCCTTCAAGAATTTCATCCCAACCAATAATATTTCTACCATTAGCGTTTAAGAATTTTTCTATACGTCTTATAAAATAACTTTGTAATTCATGTTCATCTTTAAGCCCTTCTCTTTTTATTACTTCTTGGGCATAAGCACTTTCTTCCCATTCTTTTTTTAAGACTTCATCTCCACCAATGTGAATAAACTTACTAGGAAAAAGCTCCATTACCTCACTTAATATATCTTCTAAGAAACCAAATGTTTCTTCTGTAGGCGCAAAAGTTTCATTAAAAACCCCCCATCTTTTTGCCACCTCGTAGGGTCCTTTAGTATTTCCGAATTGTGGATAAGCCGCCAAAGCAGCTGAGGAATGCCCAGGAAGTTCTATTTCGGGAATTACCGTAATATGTCTAGCTCCGGCATAGGCAACTACATCTTTTATTTCTTCTTGAGTATAAAATCCTCCATATCGCACATCATCATACGTATATGGTGCGTTTTTGGTTCCAGCAAGGCCGATCGCAGTTCCTTTTCTAAAACCTCCAACTTCTGTTAATTTGGGATATTTTTTAATTTCTATTCGCCATCCTTGATCTTCAGTTAGATGCCAATGAAATGAATTCATTTTATGCATCGCTATTAAATCTATATATTTCTTAACAGATGCTACGGAAAAAAAATGACGTCCTACATCTAAATGCATGCCCCTATATTCATATCGAGGACTATCACGAATCTCTACTGCAGGAATTGTCAATTCTGCTATCTCATTATCAACATTCTCAATTTCTGCAGGCAACAATTGTCGTAAAGATTGTATACCATAAAAAACACCAATATTGGTTTTTCCAGAAATAATAATAGCATCATATTTTACTGACAGCTTATAGCCTTCAATATTCTCAATGGAATTATCAAGTTCTAGTTTGATATTTCCGCTATTGCTGGCAGAAGAATCTATGGTGAGAGTAATACCAGAAATACTAGTTAACATGTTAGATAGGTATTCCGTTTCTAGATCCAAACTTGTATCGCTTATTATGGAGGTATTCGAACTCAGTAAGAAACGACCTTTTGTTATTGTTAGCTCTTTAGGTTTTGGAATTATCTGATAATCATCGGCTGAATTCAATACTTCTTGATACTTATTTGAACAGGAAAGCGCCAACATAGATATTACTATGAAAATTATATTTCTCATTAATAAGTTTATTTTTAATTGGTTACAACGTTCCATATATATAAATCGTAGCTGTGCAAAATGCTACCTAACTATGGACGTTATCTAGGCATTGATTGCTATATTTTCATTTTGTAAGCTATTGCGTCCTCATAAATATACAAAGACCCTTCGATTAATCACAAATTAGCTATTATCACATATAGTATTATCTTTTATTCATCTTTAGGTTTAGGAACATTCAAATGAGGCAGTTCATATCCTTCTTCTTTCGAAATTAGATAATGAGACCATTTTTCAATTTCTTTTTCACCATAAATAATCATTCTAACTGGAATATCTTTCACGTCCATATCACTTAAGACGTAAGTTCTTAGATGTTCAGGAATGTTTTCATAGGACACTTTTAATTTGTCTTTTAATTTCACAGTTGGATTCTTGATATATTCTTCATAAACTTCTCGACAAATTTCAGAAGTAGTTTTGTCTCCATTTAGTTGAGATATAATATCTTTAATTTCACTCAGTTTCTGTTCTATATTTGCAGAATATTGACAAGTCCCTATTATACACTTTCCAAAACCATATATGTGAACTATAGAATCTTCGGCTAATTCTGTTGATATTTCGCCATCTTTAACAAGTAAATTAAATTCATCAACCGTAACAAGTTTAGGATCTTCAATACCAGAAATTTGAATTTGTGAATCCGCAAAAACATTTATATTCATTAGATGATAATTTAGGTCGTCAATTTTCAGGAAACTGTGAAAGCTATCTCCTTTCTGTTTTTCCGAGAAATAGTTCTCTGGGTTTTCTGTTTTAACAGGTTTTCCATCAGCCATTCCTAATAAAGAAACATTCATTTTACCGACTTTTTTTGTCGTAGTGCCAAAGCAGTTGAAAAGATTCTTTAGTTCGGGGTTTAAATCTTTAACGACTTCTTTTATATGTGTAAGGTATGATTCTTTATCAAAAATCCACTCTCCACTTTTTACTGTCCAACTCCCTAAATGATGTATTGAAAGTTCTTTTCCATTAGGAATTTTAGGTAAAACCCAACCAGAGTTTAATTTTCCTTTAAATAATTCCAAATCTACCATTTCCCAACAATCAATAAGTCCGTCTTCAAATACTTGAAGGTTAATAAAGAAGTAACTTCCTCCATTATTTATTACTCCTGGAACAAATCTTCCTTGTAAAATTCGAGTTCTTTCAATTTTTGGAAATGAATCAAATCTCAATTTCTTTTCCTCTTTATTTAGTCCAAATAATTTCATTCAGTTAATTGTAGATAACGTTTTGAATAAGCCCTTGGCTTAATGGCGTTTATTTAATGTTATCTTTTTCAAATAATAGTTTTTCGATTTTATCACTTACCGTTTTATTAGCCTCATAATCTTCACCCTCAATCTGACCGCAATTGGTCAAAATTAGAATGATTACATTCTCCTCCCTGAACCATCTAATGGCACTATTATGTCCAAAGCCTTCTCCACCTCTGGACCAAATCTCTGTAGTCTTTCTTGAGGTTTTGGTGGTAAACCAACCGTAACCAATTCCTATTCCGCTTCCAAGAGTTAAATGTGCTCCGAAAAGCTCTTCTAATGATTCATCATTAAGCAACTTTCCAGAGATGAGTGCGGTAAAGTAACGCTGTAAATCAATTATATTGGTAATAACTCCGCTCGATGCTCTAAATCCCCAATTAGGAGGCACTTCATTTGGCGGGAATTTTTTGAGTTTCTGAGCATACTTTTTTTTGTTATCTTCATCTAATTCAAACCAAAAATCACTGTTGGTCATCTTCGCAGTTCGGAATATATTGTCTTTTACATATTCTTCATAGGGAATTTCAGCAGTCTTTTCTATAAGTGCCGCTGTAAGCCAATATCCAGCCCCGGTATAATTAAAATCACCTTCTTTTCCTAGCGGGGTTTTATATATTAGTTGGATGTTTTCATCTCTCTGAGTTGCGCCAAAAGTCTCATATTCATCACTTAAACCAGATGTATGAGTAAGCATTTGGCGTATGGTTATATTTGCAAATTCTTCTGAAGTTTCGGAATCTATTTTTGACAAGGGATCGGTTGTTTTTATAACTCCATTTTGTTGTGCTATTAAAGTAGCTACTCCTGTAAGTCCTTTAGTTGTAGAAGCTAAATAAAATCCAGTGAGTGGTGTAATAGCAGTAGTTTTCAGAGAATCTGTCCAGCCATATCCATTTTGAAGAATATTCTTGCCATTTACAATAACACTCACCGTTCCTGAAAATCCAAGATTCATTTCTTCTCGAAGTAGCGAGTCAATATTCTTGGCCAAATTTCCATCAATGATAATTTGATTTTCATCTTGGCTCATCATTGAAGAATTTTCAGTCGAATTATCCTTAGTTTTTTGACTACAGGAAATCAGAAAAAGTGCCATCATTGAGGTTAGAAAACAAGCTTTCATTTGGTATTAATTTTGTTGCACATAGCGTTAAATATAACAAACGTTGCTGACCTAAAGAACAGCTATATTTTGTTATATAGTGTTACAGGCTGTCTTGTTTCGCAAATATTTCTTCCAATTTGTTTTTTAATTTATCTCCTCTTAGTCTTCTATCTATGATAATTCCATTCTGGTCCATTAAAAAATTATCGGGTATTCCATTTACATTATAAATTAAACTAACATCACCTTCAAAACCTTTTAAATCAATTACATTCGTCCAAGTAAGGCCGTCTTTTTCAATAGCATTTATCCAACTTTCTTTATTTTGATCTAAGGAAACACCGATTATTTCAAAACCTTGATCCTTGTATTTTTCATACTCTTTAACAAGTTCAGGATTGGATTTTCTACAAGGGCCGCACCAAGAAGACCAAAATTCTACTAAAGTATATTTCGCTTTTATATCAGAAAGTTTAATGTCTTTTTCCTCAAAATTTTTGAGAGAAAAGTCTACATACTTATCTCCAATTTTTGGAGTTGTAGGTAAACTCAAATAATAAGCTATTTCTTTTCCATTTGATGATTCTTTAATTTCCTTATTCATTTTGGAAAAATACTTGTTACTTTTTTCTTTTCCCCATTCTCTTTTGTATCGATTCAACAATGCAATACTTTCCAAAAAATCAGGGTATTCTTTTACAAAATTTTCGCTTATTTCTGTCATTTGCGGCATTAAAGCGCTATATTTCATAACTGCTGAATCTCTTTCTATCTGACTTAAGCTTTGATCCATAGATGCCTGATATAAACTTTCAAATTTTTTCTTTAAAGGTTTAATTCTTTCATAATGAATGTCTGCTTGTTTTTGAATTTCAGAACCATTTATTACTCGATCCATAAATTTATCTTTCTCAGCATTAAAACTTATTTTGCTGTTTTCAATCCATAACTCGGCAAAATCTCTAGTATCTTTTATACCAAGGACAATTTTTTTAGGTTTTTCCACTTTTCCAGTAAATCGAAATTTTCCTCCAATAACAAAAGTAGAATCATTGGGTTTAAAAAAATCCCCAAGGGTTACGATAGTACTGTCTGAAATATTTTCAACAATTCCATTGATTTCATACCCATCAATTTTTGCTTCTTTTTTATTACAAGATATTAATAGTAATGTAGTAATAAAGGTAAATCCAGTTTTTCTCATAAAAATTTGTTTTGCTTGCCTGTAACGGCTTCGGCTATGGTTAATACGGGATTAAAAAGTAATTAATTTCCGATTAAGCACTTAGCCTAAGTTTTTTATTTTGTCTTAACTTTTCTTTTTTAAAGCCAAATCAAAAGATTTGGCGGACTTCAAAAAATACACTAAACTTAGGATTAAATAACAAAACCCGTATTACTTATAGTCATCTTTGTTGTACACAGACTTTTTTGTAAAGTTTAATGTTCGTTTCCATTATAAATCCACATTGGCATAGTTTCTCCAGCTTTCTCAAATCCCACTTTTTTATAGAAATCAATAGCTTTTCCGTCAGCAGTCAACATTTGCATATGGAAATCCTTATATTTTTCTTGAAATTTATCCACAATCATATTTCCAATTCCTTTCCCCTGATATTCAGGGTGGACTAATAAATGCGGATAATAAACAACAAGATACCCGTCGGAAATTGCGTTCCCAAGTCCAACTAATTTTTCATTAACCCAAGCAGTTATTAATGTATGAGAATTCAATAGTGCATTTTTCAATTCAATCGGTTTTTCAGCAGAACTCCATTCATTCGCTTTATACAGTTCAATTATTTGTTCGGTATTAATATTTTTAGTCTCTGAGATTATAATATTCATTTAATTCTAGTTTTTTTAGCTGCGTACAACGTTTAATATATGTGTTGTTGCAGAGCAAAATATTACCTTGCTTTTCGGTTTTTCTCTACCTACCTGTCGGATAGCAGAAAGGTGCGCATTGATTGCTAATTTTTACTTTTGCAAGCATTGCGCCTTACCAAAAATACAATAACCATTCGATTCGTCACTTTGCTGCTATGATCACGTATATGTTGTTGTGTATAGTGTTTTTTATTCCGTTGCGTTTATTTTATTCCGTTCTTTAGCGATTTGTTCTTTCAGTTTGAAAATCAAACTTAAAAGTACAATTGCAACAATGTTAAAATTCACTTCAATCAAATCAGGATTCGCACTTCTGGATAAATCCCAATTTACAAATCCGAAGTCAATTCCAGCGATGGTGTCATTAGTTAATTCAATCGTAAGCCTCACATAGATTCCAATAGCATAATTAAAAATATACCCTAAAAGTGCAAAGCTCAAAATTTGAACAGCTTGGACAAACAATGAAAAATTTAAACCTATCAGATATCTTTTCCGAATAAGTAAGATTCCGCTATAGATTGAAAAGACGCACAGTCCAAAGAAAACTGCGAGCGAGAATAGGAAAAATCTATTTGAGGTCAATTGGTCAAAAACATTATATATCATAAATAGGATTCCAACGATTCCGCCGATGATTTGATAATATCCTAAATATTTAATTTGATTGTAGATTTTCTTCATTCACGTTTTTTTTTCAACATTATACACAACGTTAAATATATGTATCGTAGCAAGGCAAAATGTTACCCTGTTTTATGATTTTTCCCTGCCTACCTGTCGGATGGCAGGCAGGTGCGCATTGGTTGCTAACTTTTCTCTCGAGCAAGCATTGCGCCTTACCAAAAATACAAGAACCATTCGATTAATCACTAAGCTGCTATGATCACATATATGGTGTTACCCAATGTTTTTTATCATTTCGTTTATTCGATTTTCTGCTTCTGCTTTTGAAATTCCGTTGTAATAATCTCTAACAAATTGATGGTCAAAATCTTCGTGTGGAAAAATTTCAGGTCTGTCATTTCCACTTTTTGTCATTACATCGCAAGGAATTGAAGAAGTATCTCCATATTCAATTATATTGCTACATAACCAACCAAAAAATCCAGTTTCGTATTTCGGATTGTTGAAGTTTTCTTTATAATCAGAATAGCTTTTTTCGCTTAAAGAAACCCAAAGCCCATATTCAAGAGTTTCACAAGCATCATTTACTTTTTGAGTAAGCGTTACTCTAATAAATCGGTCAATTTGGTCTTCATAATGAATTTCGCAAAAGTCTGTTTCTAACTTTCCAAGTTCGGATTTTTCATCGTCAGAAAGATTGTGGTAATTCGCAGGTGAATTAAAAGCTAATGCTGGCCATTCCGAATGAGCTTGTCCACATTCAGAGCATTTAAATTCTGTTGTTTTATTTTTCTTTCTTTTCCAGAACATTTAGTATTGTTTAAGCGTCAAATACCACATAATGTATCAATCTATCACATTTTTTTTCAAGAGTAGGATATTGTGATGATACGTCTTCCATAAATTCTTTTATTAGGAAAGCTTCCATAAAATACTCGAAACCAGGGCATTTTTTTTCTGTTACTTCAAAAGTTTTCCATTCTAACTCTTCTTCTGTTAAATTGAGTATTGTGACTTCTGATTCACTAGAAAATTCACCGTCAATCCTTTTAACATAAAGAACGGATTCTTCGTCAATTTTCTCAATGTTTGTTAAGAGTTCAATTAGTTTCATTTAATGTTGGGTAACGTTTAATATATGTGTCGTAGCAGAGCAAAATGTTACCCAATTTTTGACTTTTCTGTGTATTGGTTGCTAACTTTTACTTTTTGCAAGCATTGCGCCTTACCAAATATACAAGAACCATCTGATTGATCACTTTGCTGCTATGATCACATATATGTTGTTGTAGTGCGTTTTACTTTTCTCCTTCGTTATATGTCACTCTTTTTTTTCTTCCAACTATTTCAAACCGTCTACTCTTTGAAAAATCTCCATCTATTGATTCCATAGTATCAACACTTGAATCTATTGGGAGGTCATAACTTAATTCAAAACTATAGTCAGGTAAAAAACCGTCATAAGTATAATAGTAGGAGATGTTATCAGCATTTTTTGGTAATTTAGGAAACCAGTTAATTTTTGTTATTTCATTGTATTGGTTATAAGTCAAATTATCAGCTTTTGTTCCAAAAGGGAGTCCGTTTGCCGGTTTGATTTTTATTGCCAATTCTTTTCTTAATTCATTTTTCTGGATTCGATTTTCATAAATCTTTTTTGAATAGTTAAAGTAAAGAAACGAAGAAACCAAAAAAGTTATCAAAGCTGAAATCCGAATTCTTTTCTTGACAGAGGTGTTTTCTTTTCTAAAATATCCAATAGCTATTCTTATTCCGATTAAAGATAGTAATGTGAGTCCGATTATTTTTAAAAACTCAATTGGTCGAACATAGCTATTGAAAGTCAATTCGACAAAGTCAGTCCAATAGGCTAATAATCCAGTAAGAATTATCAAATTTATTAAAACAATTACTAAATATTTAATCGATTTTCGAATCATCATCTAGTTTGTAAGTAATACCAACAATTTTACCATCTTTTATTTCTACTTCATCTGCATTTTCGCGTGCTAAATCAAGAAAATCTTGAGTAAAGGGATTGTCAACATTAAATATATGACTCCAAGCGGGAGAATTTCTAGTCATATCGAAAGCTAAACCTGCGTTAATTGTCAGCTTATCAGCCAATATTTTAAAAGTATCAATTGGATTCGCTCCAGCTTTTCTTAGTTCAGAAATAAATTCATTTATATCATCAATTTCATTTAAAACTTTACGTTTTGATACTCTTTCTATTTCAGTTTCTTTATTGGTCATAAGTTTTTCTCAAATGTTCGTTAAGATACATGGTTTACACAAGTTAAAGATTAGGTGTTTACACTAAATTAGTTTCTAATCTTGTCGATTGTTGTTTATGTCTTAGGTTTCTTTGATCAAAGAAACCTAAAAATACATTTCTATAATAGACTTTCCAAATGCCATTTCCAAGCTCTTGAACACCGACATATTTTCCTTTTAATGCAGCTGTTAGATATACCCAGTAATAGGATTTCCATCTAATAGCTCCGCTTTTAGTTACTTTAAGTACTTTGTGGTTGCTATGATAATCAAAATGAGGTATTTTTTCAGGGAAAGGTCTACAGGAAAAATCGTGTACATCAGCAGGTGTTTTCATATCCAAAGCTTCGTGTGGTCTTATGTGGTTATATTCTTTCACAAAGTGATTTAAACGTCTTTGTTGTGCTTTTAAATCATAGGCTGAAGGTTTAGCACAAGCAGCTTTTAAATCGCGGTGCATTCGTTCGTGTCTTCCATTTTGTTCTGGGTGTGCAGGATCAGAAAATACAGGTGTAATTCCGAGTTCTATAAACCAGTAGGATAGTTGTGTATATCGTTGAATAGCTCGTACAGAACCAAAAGGACTTCCGTTATCAGTATGTACTTGTTTAGGGATGCCGTAGGTTCTGAAAACCTTTGTAAACTCTATTTTAGCAGCTTTTAGGGTTTCTTTATAATGTCCTTTGGCTGTGAATAGGAATCGACTTTTAGAGTCTGCGATGGTCAGTGGATGACAGTAGATTTTATTGCCCATTAAAAACTTTCCTTTATAGTCGGCACTCCATACTTCGTTACACGATTTTGGATCAAAAATAGGGTAGGTTGGTTTGACTCTTCGCATTCTTTTTTGAGGAGATACTAAGCCATTTTTCCGAAGGATATTGTGAACAGTCACCACAGAAGGGATTTGTTCTTTTGCAAATTCTTTAAACAATAATATTCTAATTTTTTTGGCTCCCCAAAGCTTGTGTTTTTCTTTTAATTTGAGAATATTATCGACGATTTTTTGATCGGTTGTGTTAGGATGTTTTCCTGGCTTTCTAGATTGTTCTTTTAGACCTTCAAAGCCTTGATTTTCGAATCGATCAATCAATTTGTACGCGGTTGGTCTGGAGATTTCAAAACTCCTACACAATTCAGTGAGGGTATATTTTCCTGTACGCCATTCACAGATAAATTCAATTTTTTGTTCCATAGTTGTTGTGTTTTTCCAAGGCATGATAATTTGATTTTTCCCTCAAATTACTCCTCAAAAAGTGTAAACTATGTATCTTTAACTTTGTAAACGATGTTCCTTTAACGTACCAAATGCACTACAACGTTTCTTGTATGGTGCGTTTGCTTCCCGAAGGGAGCAAATGAACTATACAAATTGTTGTAAGTAGTGTTTTTATTCAGTTGTTTCTTTATTCCAATAATCTTTTTTGTTTTTTTTCTGTCTATAATATGCAACAAATATTAAAGAAAGGGGAAAGAATAAAATTATTAAAATCCATTTAAAAATATTCAGAATCATATTTATTCCTTTTCCTCAATTTTATTTAGTAATTTTTTGGCGTCCAACATTCCATAATCGGATGCCATTGCCAAAAATTTTCTTGCATTTATTGTATCATTCAATTGATAAT
>NZ_CANMQT010000014.1 GCF_947500065.1 uncultured Aquimarina sp. | reverse complement strand
AGGTCGCCGCCTTCCTTGAAAACCCTTCATTATTTAATGAAGGGTTTTTTTTATGCCTAAAATCTAAAAAAACTAAAAGAAAATTATACCTCTCCTGAGGATTATAATATAGGAGCTAAATTCGTTAGTTGATATCTACATAAATAACGAAAGAGGTTACAGGTTTTTTAGCCATACGTTTTTCCATTATATTTAAGGAAAATATGATACATAAAATCTTAACGTGATGGGTGCAAATAAATCTAGAAGAAATTTTATTAAAAAAACGACAATAGCAGGAGCAGGTATTTCGGTTTTACCAAATTTAACTCTTGCTAATGATGGTTATTACAAAAAGGAAAAACTGAAATTAGGATTAGTAGGTGTTGGTTTAAGAGGGACTAATCATTTAAGAAATGTATTGTTAAGAGATGATGTTATAATAACGGCAATTTGTGATATTGATCAAACTCGTATAGATCTTTCTTTAAAAACAATAGAAGAACAGAAACAACCTAAACCCAAAATATTTGGTAAAAATGAATACGATTATAAAAACTTATTAAACTTGGAAGATGTGGATGCTGTGATTATATCTACTCCTTGGTTATGGCATACTAGAATGGCAAAAGATGCTATGATTGCAGGTAAGTATACGGGATTAGAGGTGTCTGCAGCGAATACTTTAGAGGAATGTTGGGATCTTGTAAATACTCATGAAGCTACTGGAACTCATCTGATGATTTTGGAGAATGTTAACTATAGAAGGGATGTTTTAGCAGTTTTAAACATGGTAAGACAGAATGTTTTTGGAGAACTAGTGCACTTTAGATGCGGTTATCAACATGATTTGAGATTTGTGAAATTAAATGATGGAAAAACTGCATATGGAAAAGGAGTAGAGTTTGGAGAGAAGGGAATATCAGAGTCAAAATGGAGAACGCAACATTCAGTAGCAAGGAATGCAGATGTGTACCCAACCCACGGAGTGGGACCAGTTGCTACTATGTGTAATGTTAATAGAGGAAATCGTTTTTCTTCAATAACTTCTAATGCAACAAAGGGAATCGGTTTACATAATTATATAGTTAAGAATGGAGGAGAAAAACATCCTAATGCAAAAATTAAATTTAAACAAGGTGATGTAATTACTTCTACAATAGAAACAGCAATGGGAGAAACAATCATAGTTACTCATGATTGTAATTTACCACGACCTTATTCCTTAGGTTTTAGAGTTCAAGGAGCAAATGGTCTGTGGGAAGTTGATGGTAGTAGGATATATATAGAAGGAGAATCAGAACCACATAGATGGGATGAAGCAGATAGGTGGTTGACAAAATATGATCATCCGTTATGGAAAAAATATGGTGAGCATGCTACCGGAGCAGGGCATGGAGGAATGGACTTTTTTGTTATTAATGCTTTTGTAGAATCTGCGAAAACGAATGTCTCTCCACCATTAGATGTGTATGATGCAGCAGCATGGAGTTCAATTACGCCGTTGTCAGAAGTTTCAATAGAAAATAATGGTGAACCACAGGATTTTCCGGATTTTACAAGGGGGTTGTGGTTAAAACGAAAACCGTATGACTGGATTAAAGACACGTATTAGTTAAATATAAGATAATAGTAATTGAAAAAAAAAATAAATATACTTGCTCCAGGAAGGACTTGTTTGTTTGGGGATCATCAGGATTATCTAGGTTTGCCGGTTATAGCCTGCGCAATAAATAAATATATTAGTTTAGAAGCTATAGAAAACGAAGAATTTTCTTTCAGGATTCAGATGCCAGATATTGAGGAAGAAAGACATATTCAGATAGATCAAATATTTGATGCTATTAATCAACGAGATTATTTTGCTTCATCTCTTAGAGTGTTAAGAAGGTATGGATGTATTCCGAGTATAGGGTATAATGTTAAGATAACGGGAGATTTACCAGTGAATGCAGGGGTTTCCAGTTCTTCGGCATTAATAATTGCTTGGATACGATTTTTGTTAGAAGCGTTTGGTGCTGATCAGAAGATTACGCGTATGCTAATATCAAAAATTGGGTATGAAGCAGAAGTGTTAGAACATAAGGAACCAGGAGGATTGATGGATCAATACAGTATTGGTATAGGAAATGTTTTATTTATTGATACTCGTGAAAAACCATCGTATGAAGTTCTTCAAGATAATATACAGGGATTAATTGTTGGAGAATCTGGAGTAAAGAAAGAAACAATTAATACTTTAGGAAACCTAAAAGAAAAAGCACTAAAAGCAATAGAATATATAACCCTTAAAAAACCTAATTTCGATATAAAATTAACTGATTTAGAAGAATATAATGACTATGAAAGATATGTTCCTAAAGAATTAAAACAATTTTTTTTTGCAGCACTTAAGAACCATTCAATTACAATAAAAGCTCTCGAAGAATTTAAAAAAAATGTTCCTGATATGAAATATATAGGTCATTTAATGAATGAACATCATAACATTTTAAAAGATATTTTAAAAGTGACGGTTCCTAGGATAGATAAGATGGTAAAGAGTGCGTTGGATGCTGGAGCGTATGGAGTTAAAATTGTAGGATCTGGTGGAGGAGGTAGCATTATAGCGATAGCTCCTAAAGATAAAGAACAAGAAGTAGTAGAAGCGATTATCAAAGCAGAAGGTAAAGCTGCCTATGTTGTAAATGTAGATCCTGGAGTAAGAGTGATATAAAAAAGGTTGGTATGCATGAGAATTTAATTATTTTGGCTGGAGGAGCTTCGTCTCGAATGAAAAAGGAAGCAAAAGCAGTGTTAAATAATGATTTGACAACACAAGCAAATACAAGAACAAAATCTCTTATTAGTATTGATGATACAGGAAGGCCTTTGCTAGATTACCTTTTATTCAATGCCAAACAAGCTGGGTATACTAAAATATATATAGTTATAAGTGAAAAAGAAAAATTGATAAAGGAGTTTTATGGAGATGAAAACAATGAGAATGACTTTTATGGATTGACTATTAATTATGCAGTGCAGTATATACCAACAGATAGAGTAAAACCCTTGGGTACAGCGGATGCCTTACATCAGGCACTTATCCAATATCCAGAACTGAATAGTGAAATATATACTGTTTGTAACAGCGATAACCTATATTCTAAAAATGCTTTACAAGCATTGCGAAGTACTAACTCTATGAATGCCTTCATGAGTTATGATCGAGATGCATTACAATTTAGTATGCAACGTATAGCTCAGTTTGCGTTAGTGTCTTTAGATGAAGAAGGATTTTTAAAAGAAATTATAGAGAAACCATCAATTCAAGATAGTTCGCTATATAAGGATGATATGGGTAAGCTTAGAGTTAGCATGAATATTTTTAAATTCGACGGAACCATGTTTCAGAATTATGTAGCTAATTGCCCTATTGATGAAAAGAGGAAAGAAAAAGAACTTCCTACCGCTTTAATGAATATGGTTAAAGAGCATCCTAAATCAATTAAAGGTATTCCGATATCAGAGCATGTTCCAGATTTAACTTCAAAAGAAGATATTGCAATTTTAAGAGAATATATTAAAATATATTATACAGGGATGGATTGGGATATAAGCTAAAGATGAGAGGATAATTTTTTATAGTAAATTTACATTCTTAAAAATATAAAAGCCCAAATTACTAGTGCGATCTGGGCTTTTAAAATAGAGAATTTTAACTAATTAATCTCTAAGAATACTTCTGGAAATCACAATTTTTTGTATCTCGCTAGTACCTTCATATATCTGAGTAATTTTTGCATCTCTCATTAATCGTTCTACGTGGTATTCTTTTACAAAACCATTACCACCGTGTACTTGAACCGCTTCAATAGAAACATCCATTGCAGCTTGAGAAGCCGCTAGCTTAGCCATAGCTCCTGATAAATCATAATCTTCATGATTGTCTTTGTCCATTGCAGCTTTATATACTAACATTCTTGCAGCTTCAATTTGTACGTGCATATCAGCAAGCTTAAATGCAATCGCTTGATGATTCATGATTTCAGTGCCAAATGCTTTACGTACTTTAGAATATTCTTTTGCTAATTCGTAGGCTCCTTGTGCAATACCTAATGCTTGTGCGGCAATACCAATACGACCACCAGCTAATGTTTTCATAGCAAATTTAAACCCGAATCCATCTTCTCCAATTCGGTTTTCTTTAGGAACTTTTACGTCATTAAAAATAAGAGAGTGGGTGTCACTACCTCTAATCCCTAATTTATCTTCTTTAGGGCCAATTTCAAAACCTTCCCATCCTTTTTCTACAATAAAAGCATTGATTCCACGATGCTTCTTTTCTCTGTCTGTTTGTGCAATAACTAAATGATAATCAGCAGTTCCTCCGTTAGTGATCCAGTTCTTTGTTCCGTTAAGGATATAGTGATCACCTTTGTCTATTGCAGTAGTTCTTTGTGAAGTAGCATCACTACCAGCTTCAGGTTCTGATAAACAAAACGCTCCAATAGATTCTCCTGTTGTTAGTTTATTTAGATATTTTTCTTTTTGTTCTGGAGTTCCATAGGTATCAAGTCCCCAGCATACCAAAGAATTATTCACAGATACAATTACCGAACAAGAAGCATCTATTTTAGATAATTCTTCCATAACCAATACATATGAAAGAGTATCCATACCACCACCACCATATTCTGGAGATGCCATCATTCCTAAAAATCCAAGCTCTCCCATTTTTTTGACTTGTTCAGTAGGAAATTCTTGCTTGTTATCTCTTTCTATCACTCCTGGTAATAACTCCGCTTTTGCAAAATCACGAGCAGCATCGCGTATCATTAATTGTTCTTCGGATAATTTAAAGTCCATATTTGATCCTAATTTACTGTGCGCGCATAACACGCAAATTCAACTTTTTGATGAAAATAAATCGAGATAACCTCGATATTTTTATTAATTCTACAAATATAAGTTATAATACAATAGTTTTGGTGTTTTTTTCGTTTTTTGATATTTTCTTTTATTGATCTAAAAAGCGATATATTCCATGTTTGATTTAATCTAGGTTAGGGAAAACATTAGCGTGTTAAGAAAGAATTATTTTTTGAATTATATTTTTTCAATTTAAGTGTTCACCCTATTTAGTTTTTTATATTTGTGAAGTCACTTATTTGAGTGCCATTTTCAATTTATTAATAATCATTTTTATGAGACAGCACTAACTCCGTAAAGGAGGGATATTTAATTAGAAATTAGGATAAGACTGCGTCTTTTGAAAAAAAATGTTTTTACATAGATTGAAATTTAAAAAATGAAAGAATTACTAAAAAAATACGAAAATAAAGCTCCGGAAATAGTTTTTAATTGGAAAGACTCTGAAACAGAAGCGGAAGGTTGGACAGTTATCAATTCGTTAAGAGGTGGAGCAGCTGGTGGCGGAACAAGAATGCGACTAGGATTGGACATGAATGAAGTTCTTTCCCTTGCAAAAACCATGGAGGTGAAATTTACGGTTTCTGGACCTGAAATTGGCGGAGCTAAGTCGGGAATCAATTTTGATCCTAATGACCCTAGGAAGAAAGGGGTTTTGGAGAGATGGTATAAAGCAGTTTCACCGTTGCTTAAAAGTTATTATGGAACAGGAGGAGATTTGAATGTTGATGAAATTCATGAGGTGATTCCAATAACAGAAAATTGTGGAGTTTGGCATCCTCAGGAAGGTGTTTTTAATGGACATTTTCAACCTACAGAGGCAGATAAGATAAATAGAATTGGACAATTGCGTCAAGGAGTTATAAAAGTGTTAGAAAACACTACGTTTTCGCCAGATGTAGCAAGAAAATATACGGTAGCGGATATGATTACTGGATATGGAGTTGCAGAAGCGGTAAGACATTATTATGATGTTTATGGTGGAACTGTAAAAGGAAAAAGAGCCATAGTACAAGGGTTTGGAAATGTTGGATCTGCAGCCGCCTATTATCTTTCCGAAATGGGAGCGAAAGTGGTAGGTATCATTGACCACGCTGGAGGACTTATAAATGAAGAAGGTTTTTCTTTTGAAGAGATTAAAGAACTTTACCTTAATAAGAAAGGAAATAAGTTATATAGCGAAACTTTGATTCCGTTTGAAGAGTTGAATGATAAAATTTGGTCACTTCAGACAGAAGTATTTACGCCTTGTGCTGCATCTAGATTAATTACTAAAAACCAGATTACTCGGATGATAGATTCAGGACTAGAAGTAATCTCCTGCGGAGCGAATGTTCCTTTTGCGGATAAAGAAATATTTTTTGGTTCTATAATGGAATACGCAGATGAACAAGTGAGTTTAATACCAGATTTTATTTCTAATTGCGGAATGGCAAGAGTATTTGCATATTTTATGGAGAGAAGAGTTTTGATGACAGATGAAGCGATTTTTAATGATACTTCTCAAACCATTAATGATGCAATACAAAGAATTTTTGATAAGAATAATTCCAAAACTAATATAAGTAGAACCGCGTTTGAGATTGCATTCAAACAGTTGGTATAATTGTAACACAAATAATAGCGTATACTATGTTAAAATATTTTTTAGGCAATAGCCCAAAATGGTTTAAGACAATAATGATAGGATTTCTCATTTTTAATGTGTTTTCTTATTTTGTGTTAGGCCCTACAGTTACTGCATGGTTGTTTATAGGAGAATTTATTTTCACACTAGCCATGGCATTAAAATGTTATCCTTTACAATCAGGGGGTCTATTAGCTATAGAAATTTTAGCGTTAAACCTTACTTCACCTAAGAATGCATATCATGAAGTAGATCAAAACCTAGAAGTGGTTCTTTTATTGGTGTTCATGGTTGCGGGTATCTATTTTATGAAACCTTTACTAATGTATATTTTTAGTAAGGTTTTTACCAAGATAAAATCAAAGGTAGTCCTCTCTATGTTGTTTGTATTTCTTTCAGCAATACTTTCGGCTTTTCTGGATGCGCTAACCGTAACAGCGGTTTTAATTAGTGTAGCTGTTGGTTTTTATGGAGTTTATCATAAAATTCATTCTATGCCTGCTTCGGATTTTGATAAAGATGGCACGCTCGATAGAAAAGAATTGAGTGGAGAGACTCTAGAACAGTTTAGAAGTTTTTTAAGAAGTTTAGTGATGCACGGTGTTGTGGGTACAGCTCTTGGAGGAGTATGTACTTTAGTTGGAGAGCCTCAAAACCTATTGATTGGAGAACGAATGGGATGGGATTTTATTGAATTCTTTGTTAAAATGGCTCCCATTACATTGCCTGTTTTAGCGGCTGGGATATTGACAACTGTGATTTTAGAGCTAACAGGTTCATTTGGTTTTGGAGCTAAATTGCCAGAAGTAGCTAGAAGAATTATCGAGAACTATACAGACCAAGAAGATGCCAATAGATCGGATAAATCAAAATATGGTTTAATTATACAGGCTATATCTGCAATATTGTTAATAGTAGGTTTGGCGTTACATATAGCTCCTGTAGGATTTATAGGTTTAGCACTTATTATAGTGCAAACCGCTTTTATGGGGATTACAGAAGAACATCAATTGGGTAAAGCATTTGAAGAGGCACTACCATTTACTGCCTTACTAGTAGTTTTCTTTGTGATCGTAGCGATGATTCATGATCAGCATCTTTTTACGCCAATTATTGATTGGGCTTTGTCGTTGGATCCTAGTAAGCAGCCTTCTATGTTTTACGTAGCTAATGGAGTGTTATCTATGATTAGTGATAATGTATTTGTTGCTACCGTATATATAGGAGAGGTGAAGCAAGCTTTTGATAACGGAGTAATTAGTAGAGAGCAGTTCGAGAAACTAGCGATAGCAATAAATACTGGAACAAATTTGCCAAGCGTTGCAACACCTAATGGTCAGGCAGCGTTCTTATTTTTACTAACTTCTTCTTTGGCACCATTAATCGGATTGTCGTATGGAAGAATGGTGAAAATGGCATTGCCTTATACCATTGTACTTGGTGGAGTAGGTCTTTTAGGAATAATTTATGTATTATAAGCACAATAAAGAATATACTTAACCTATAGAAATAACGTTAGTATACTAACACTAAATTAACAAGAACGCATATGACCCATTTATTAATGCTTGGTATGTTAGCCCAAAATACCCAAGAAATTGACCTTGCAGCAGAAGAAAAAACATTATCAATTATTGATTTATTGCTTAGTGGAGGAGCTGCTGGTGTAACTATTATTGCCATCCTTTTTGTATTGTTGTTTGTAGCAGTTTATATTTATTTCGAAAGAATTTTTGCAATAAAAGCTGCATCCAAAATTGATACAAGCTTTATGGATCAGATAAGAGATAACGTAGCAAGTGGTAAGATTGAAGCAGCTAAGATTTTGTGTGCGCAAACTAATAATCCAGTATCTAGATTAACAGAAAAAGGAATTTCTAGAATAGGTAATCAGCTGGATGATATTAATACAGCAATTGAGAACGCAGGTCGATTAGAAGTATATAAGTTAGAAAAGAATGTGAGTATTCTTGCTACTGTGGCTGGCGCAGCTCCAATGATAGGCTTTCTAGGTACTGTAATTGGTATGATCTTAGCATTTCATAACTTGGCTTCAAGTTCGGGGAGTGCCGATATGGGGTCATTGGCAGAAGGTATTTATACAGCAATGACAACCACTGTTGCGGGATTAGTGGTAGGTATTATAGCGTATATAGGATATAATCATTTGGTGGTTAGAACGGATAAGGTGATACATCAGATGGAAGCAACAGCTGTAGATTTTCTTGATTTGTTAAACGAACCTGCTTAATATGAATTTAAGAGGAAGAAATAAAGTAAGTCCGGAATTTAGTATGTCCTCTATGACGGATATTGTTTTTTTGTTGCTGGTGTTCTTTTTATTGACATCGCCAACGATCACACCCGAAGCACTAGATTTAATATTGCCAAAAGCCAAAGGAAAAAGCTCCAATGTGCAAAATATCTCAGTAAGTATTACCAATAAGTTACAATATTATGTGGATAATGAGAGGATAAGTCAAAGTAGATTAGAGTCTACCTTAAAATCAAAATTACAAGGTAAAAATGAACCTACGATAATACTTAGAGCAGAAGAAGGAGTTCCAATAGAGAAGGCTGTGGGTGTTATGGATATAGCTAATAGAAATAGATTTAAAGTAATCCTTGCAGTAAAACCAGAATAATTAATGCTAAAATTAGATACAAAACATAAAAAGAAATCTTTTATAATCACGACAATATTGCACGTGGCTATTATTTTTCTATTGTTTTATCTAGGGTTAAGTCATCTAGATCCTACTCCAGAAGGAGGTATTGCAGTTAATTTTGGAACTACACTTACAGGTTCAGGTGATGTACAACCAAAGGAAGCTATTCAATCATCACCAAAACAAACTACTCCCGAGACAACTCCTGTTACTCCGGAACCAGAGCCAGAAACTCCAGAGATTACTGAAGAAGTAGTTACTCAAGATGTAGAGGATGCTCCAGTTGTGGAGGAGAAACCCAAAAAAGAACCTAAGAAAAAGGTTGAGAAGCCAAAAGAAAAACCAAAAGATAAGCCAGTAGATCAAAAACCACTGGAAAAGCCTAAAGAAAAACCTGTAGAAAAAGTTGAAGAAAAAAAACCGGATCCTAAACCGGATAAATCAACTTTAGATATATTAGATAGTTTCTCTAATGGACCTAAAAGCGATGGAAAAGCTAAAGGTGGAGAAGGCGACGATAATAAACCTGGTGATAAAGGTAACCCAAACGGAAATCCATATGCAACGAGTTATTATGGACAACCTGGTCCTGGTGGTACTGGAGGAGTAGGGTATGGACTTAATGGTAGAGGCCGTCCTACTAATTCCAAAGTAGTACAAGAATGCAATGAAGCTGGACGCGTAGTTGTTAAAATTGTCGTTAATAGAGAAGGTAGAGTTATTCAGGCAACACCTGGAGTTAAAGGGACGACAAATAGCTCAAAATGTCTTTTGGATCCGGCTAAGAAAACTGCACTAACCTTTAGATGGAAATCTGACCCAAAAGCTCCTGCAAAGCAAATAGGATTTGTGGAAGTTACTTTTGGTTTAGGGGAATAATCACAAACAATCAAAACTGCAATTTCGATATTTTCTGTTGAAATTCTTATGCCTTTTTAGTAATCAATTACCTTATGATTGATAAGATTATAATATATTTCTAGAGTAAAGAAAAATCCAATATTTCTTTAGAAAAAGAAGCAAATTCTCGTAAGTTTATCAAACAATAACATAAATATAAAATTATCGACTATCAAGCGACTTTAGATTGGATGTTTGCGCAGTTGCCTATGTATCAACGCCAAGGTGCAAGTGCTTATAAAATAGATTTAACGAATACTATTAAGTTAGCTTCGTATCTTGGTGACCCCGAAAATAAGTTTAAAAGTATCCATGTTGCTGGAACCAATGGCAAGGGATCTACCAGTCATATGCTCGCTTCTATTCTACAGGAATCTGGGTATAAAGTAGGTTTGTATACTTCACCCCATCTTAAGGATTTTAGAGAGAGAATTCGTGTTAACGGTAAAGTAATTAGTAAAGATTATGTTGTAAATTTCATTGCGGAGCATAGATCTTATTTTGAAGCTAATCAGCTTTCTTTTTTTGAAATGACCGTAGGATTGGCATTTCAATACTTTGCAGAATCAGAAGTGGATATAGCAATAGTTGAAGTAGGTTTGGGAGGAAGATTGGATTCTACTAATATTATAACACCAGAAGTGTCTGTTATCACTAATATTGGATTGGATCATACGCAGTTTTTAGGAAACACATTATCAGAAATAGCCTCGGAAAAGGCAGGGATTATCAAAAATAATATCCCAGTAGTCATTGGAAGAACAATTGCCGAAACGGAAAATGTTTTTAGAGAAAAGGCTTTGTCATTTCATAGTGATATCTTTTTCGCAATAAATTATCAAGATGTTATTTTTGATACAGATTTAAAAGGTGATTATCAGAAAGAAAATGTAAAAACAGTTTTACAGACAATTTCTGTTCTTAAACAAAAGGGATGGAATGTTAATAATAGGGATATTCAAAAAGGTCTAAGTGAAGTTGTGAGTAATACGGGTTTACTGGGAAGATGGCAGATATTGCAAGAAAGCCCAAAGGTAATATGTGACACAGCACATAATGAAGATGGTTTGCAATTTGTTATGAAACAATTATTAGGTGAAAAGTTTGATAAACTTCATATCATCTTAGGCGTTGTCAATGATAAAGAGTTGAAGAATATTTTGCCCTTATTTCCATCCTATGCAATCTACTATTTCGCAAAACCTGATATTGCAAGAGGGCTGGATGAAGAAATATTAAAAAAAGAAGCATTGATTTTTAATTTAAAAGGGGAGTGCTATAGTTCTGTAGAATTAGCATACAAGGCTGCTTTACAAGAGGCTAGCGGTAACGATTTAGTGTTTGTTGGTGGCAGTACGTTTGTGGTTGCAGAAATAATTTGATTTTTTTTTAAAATTCTTTTGGTAGACTATAAAACTGTCTTATATTTGCATCCGCAATCAGGAACAAGGATTGTGAAACATAGAGGGCAATTAGCTCAGTTGGTTCAGAGCACCTCGTTTACACCGAGGGGGTCGGGGGTTCGAATCCCTCATTGCCCACTTAATTTTTCAAAAAAACCATTCAGTTAATGAATGGTTTTTTTTATTTCTTCTAATTTTTTTTATCACAGAACAGAGCTTCTCTAATTTTACAGTGGAAGAAAACTTAGGTAAATTGTTATTTCTTAATCCATTTAACCAAAATGGAATAGGTTGTGTGGCTTGTCATTCTGCTCCAGAATTTGATATTGACTCTCAGAGTCTTGATAATGGGGTGTGAACCTAGATGGAGTGGTTCATTTTTGAGTTAATTGTGATTTATATAGTTCGTAAGTGATGAAAAATATCAAAGAGTAAGAGATGTGTGTCCAGTTCTTTCCTAAATAATTTATAAAATGAGTAGGTGTTGTCAATAAATTGTTAGCTTTAGTAGCTCGACTATCAAATTTGTTTAAATGTCAAATTCATTACTCTTTATTCCGGATATATCTGGTTACACCCAATTTGTACAAACTACAGAGGTGGAGCATAGTCAACATGTGATAGCAGAATTGTTGGAGATTTTAATTAAAGCCAATACTCAAAAACTAAGATTAGCTGAAGTAGAAGGGGATGCTTTGTTTTTTTATAAAGAAGGAGAAGTTCCATCACAAGAAAAATTATTGGCACAGATAGAAACCATGTTTACTGCTTTTTATAGTCATCTTAAATTGTTGGAAAAGAACCGTGTTTGTCCTTGTAATGCCTGTGCTAAAGCACCTAATCTTCAATTAAAAATAATAGCACATTGTGGGGAATTGCAGTTTATTACTGTTCAGGAAAAAAGAAAACCATTTGGACAAGTTGTTATAGAAGCACATAGGTTGTTAAAAAATTCGATTCCTAGTGATAACTATACCTTACTTAGTGAAAAGTTGTCTGGTGTTATTGAAATCTCTGAAGAGTATAAAAGTCAGTTGTTTAGTTTTTCTACGAATGAGAACGTGTATGATGGAAATAAAATTAAATACATGTTTTCTGAAATTGATAAAGATAAATTAAAACTTACTTCATATGAGACACCTTATGAAGTTCAGTTTAATAGTAAGCCTGGAGTTGTTATATCTAAAGACTATAATATTTCGGCTCAGGGATTGTTGGAGTATATTACGAATTATAGTTATCGTCATCATTGGGTAAAGGGGGTGGATAAGTTCGAATATAACCCTGATGAAGTAACTCGTTTAGGAACTGAACATGTTTGTGTTATAGATGGGAAGCGATTAAATTTTACCACAGTGACTAAAGCTGCAGAATCAGGTCGGCTCGTATACGGAGAGTTTACAACTGATATTCCAGTTATTGATTCTGTGCATCAGTTTTATATAATTATTCCGATTTCGGAGAATACGTGTATGCTTATTTTGGAGATGTATCCAAAGGCAAAATCAATTTTAAAAAAAATTATGTTGTCTTTAATTATGAAAAGAGCTTTTAGGAAGAATATACAAGAATCTCTGAATAACCTAGAAACCTATATTGGTAAAGTGAACCTGGATAAATCTGATTAAATTAAATCTAAAATACGTTCAAGTTTCATTCCGCGAGATCCTTTTATTAGAATGGCATCTTTGATTTTTGTTAACGATTCATTTTCTTTAAGATCTTCAAAAGATTGATATTTACGAATACGATTATCTTCAGTTGATGTGCTTAAAAAATTTTGACCAATTAAATAGATCTTATTAAAAGATGTTTCAGTAATCTTATCAGCTATTTTTTGATGTTCCTCTGTGGCGGTATCACCTAGTTCGAACATATCTCCCAGAAATACCGTTTTGTTGTTGTATTTTAACTGTTGGAAATTGTCTATAGCGGCATTCATGCTAGAAGGATTAGCGTTATAGGCGTCAAGTATGATAGTGGATTCGTTTTTTTCTATGATTTGCGATCGGTTATTAGACGGAATATAGGATTCTATTGCGGTTTTAATTTGTTCAGGATTGATCTTAAAATAATTACCAATTGCAATAGCTGCTGCAATATTTGTGAAGTTATAGGACCCTATTAGATGACTGTTGATTGTATTATTATTGTAATCTACATTTACCATAGGATTAGCTCCTTGCAAACTTACGGTTATGTCACTATCTAAAGTTTGGGAAAATGTAAATGATTCGATTCCTCCAGAAGCATTAAGTAGTTTAGAGTCTTCTGTGTTTAGAAAAATAAGTTTATTGTGTTTTTTTAGGTATTGATAAAGTTCGGTTTTCCCTTTTAAAACACCTTCTAAGCTTCCGAACCCTTCAATATGAGCTTTTCCTATATTGGTTATATAACCAAAATCTGGGCAAGCAATATTGCATAAGAATTCGATTTCTTTTAGATGATTTGCTCCCATTTCTACAATCCCGATCTCTGTATCTTCATTCATAGATAGAAGAGTAAGCGGTACGCCTATGTGGTTATTCAAGTTTCCAGAAGTGGCGGTCGTTTTATAAGAGGATGAAAGAACACAATTAATTAGTTCTTTTGTGGTAGTCTTGCCATTGCTACCAGTAAGAGCTATTATTGGAATATTTAAGTGTTTTCTATGGTATGAAGCTAGATTTTGCAATGTTTTCAAGGTGTCTTCAACTAGAATAAACTTTTCTGAAACAGGAAGTTTTTTATCATCAATTATGGCATATGAAGCGCCATTCTTAATTGCTTGCTCAGCATAGGTATTGCCATCAAAATTGTCTCCTTTTAAAGCGAAAAAAAGAGTGTTGCTTTTAATTTTTCGGGTATCAGTACAAACACCATTGCTTTCTAAAAACAATTGATGTATTCTTTCAATATCCATATATGTATTATAATTGTATTAAAAAGCCCTGTACATAATGTCAGGGCTTTATATTTTTATAACGAACTAATAAGATTTATTTTATCTCGGCGCTCTATGTTTAGGTGTTTTTTTGTTTTTAGCTTTTTCACCTACGCGTGACATCGCATTTCTGAACCCTATGTAATCAGTAGACATATCCTGAGGGAAGAATCTTCTCTGCGCAGGGTCTAACCAGTATGCTCTGTCTTTCCAAGAACCACCTTTGTAAACTCTTACTTCTTCTCCTACAATTGTAGTTCTTTTACTAGATTCATCATATCTTCTGTCTAGTTTAGTGCTGTCTTCTGCACTTGGTTCTACACTGTGTATAGGAGAATTGTACATTCTTCTGTTTGGAATAGTTTCATCCTGAAACCCTTCATAATATCTTGAAGAACTTTTGTCTCCATCTCTAAAGTTACGATTGTCACTCTGAGTAAAGTTGGTTCTTAAATATGTTTCATTTTCATCTACAGGAGTCTGTAGTATACCTCCAGGTAATACTCTAGCTACAATTTTACCATTACTTAAAGTGTCATAAATAATAGAATCTGTAGTTACAATTTTTACAGTCCCGTCAGGATTAATTGCGTTTTTAGTATATACGTTACCTCTGTAGTAGTTAAAGTCATTGTATTCATCATCTACAATTGGTCTGTATACATCTGCAACCCATTCTGCAACATTACCTGCCATATCATATAGACCGTAGTCATTTGGATCGTAAGAAGCTACAGGAGCCGTAATATCTGCACCATCATCACTCCATCCTGCGATACCACCGTAATCACCATCACCTTGTTTAAAGTTTGCTAATTGATCTCCACGAGACCTTCTTTTTCCTGAACGAGTATATTGTCCATCCCAAGGGTATTTTTTTCTACCTCTGTATATGTTATAGCTTCTTAATTCTACTAACCCCAAAGCTGCGTATTCCCATTCTGCTTCTGTCGGTAGTCTGTATTTTGGTAAAAGCAATCCGTCTTTACGTTGGATATATAAGCCAGTAGAGTCATTTCTTTTCTCATACTGCTCTGATTCTTTACCTCCTCTAGTTGCTTCGTCATTACCACCATAAGTTTGTGAAGGAGCATTTAAATAAGTATCTGTATTAAAAGTGCTTTCTGCAGAAACATCTTCGAAAGGAGCATTTTCCTTAATAACGCGTTCTTCTTCAAGGATTCTTTCGTTAACACGATCGGTTCTCCATTTACTAAATTCTACTGCTTGAATCCAGTTAACACCTACTACTGGGTAATTTGCATACGCAGGGTGACGTAGATAGTTATTTGTCATCATTTCATTGAAACCTAAACGATTTCTCCATACCAAGGTGTCAGGAAGTGCTCCGTGGTATATGTTTTTGTATTTTGGTTCTGTTGGAGGGTATACTCCTTTTAACCAATCAAGATATTCCAGATACATTACGTTAGTAACTTCTGTTTCATCCATGTAAAAAGATTGAACGTGTTGTTGGGTAGGGGTGTTGTTCCAGTCGTGCATAACATCATCCTGTACTCGACCCATGGTGAAGGTACCTCCTTCAACAAAAACCAAACCTGGTCCAGTCTCCTGTTCTTTGTAATTAGTGTTTACTTGGAATCCACCATCTTTAGAGTTGTATTTCCAACCGGTGGCTCTAGAACTGTTGCCATAATCAGTCTTGTTACAGCTGAACAGTAAGGTACTAATGGTAAGAACCATTAGCGACTTAAAAACTAACGCGTTTTTCATAATTTTAAGTTCGTTAAAGTAGAAATTAGGGCTTGCAATATAATAATTAACGTTAAATTTACCCTAATATTTTTAAAATAATATCAAATCGCAAAAAAAATAAGTTTTTACGATTGACTTTGGTTTAACGCAATATTTTTGTGTTTATTATTATTTTTGGAGAAAATCCATTATTTACGGAACACTAAAAGTGTGTTAAACCCGTTATACGCTATGATGAAGAAAATTACAATTTTATGCGCATTATTGATTTCTGTAGTTATTTCGGCTCAGAAAACAATAAATATTGATATAGACTGGAAAGATGTGGAGATGAATACTTCTAGTACATCGTTCACAATTCCTGGGTTTGATGAGGAAAATTTCGAATATCAGGATGATATTGGAGTTCAATTTACGACACAATGGGCAGAATCTGCAGAAATTAATGCAACAACTGCTAGGATTGAAAATATTGTTTACAAAAATATTTCTAGAGCTGAACTAAAAGATCTTGATGTTAATCTCATTCCTAAAGAAGTTACTTATAGTGTACGATCTATTAATGCTAGAAATAAGAGAACTGGTTTTATGAGTCTCTTGCCTATTATAAGAAATGGTAATACGTTTAAAAAGATAGTTTCATTTGATATTGTGTATCAAACTAGTTCTCGTAAAGCAAATGCTAAAAGATTTCCTATTAGTAATTCGGTATTAGCAACCGGAGATTGGTTTAAGTTTTATGTTGATAAAACAGGAGTTTTCAGGATTACCCCTGCTTTTTTGAGTAGTCTAGGTATGGATTTATCTTCAGTAGATCCTAATTCTATAAAGATTTATGGTAATGGTGGACGAATGATGCCTTTGATAAATGCAGAGAATACAGAGTTTGATTTAAGAGAAAATGCTATTCAATTGATAGGAGGCGAAGATGGTAATTTCTCTGGTGATGATTACATTTTGTTTTATGGAGAAGGTACCAGTGGATATAGTGCAGAAAATATAACGAATGTGAATCTGTATGCAGATAGATCATTCTATTATGTGACTGCAGGAGGTTCAAATGGTAGAAGAGTGTCTAATTACTCTGAACCTACTGGAGCCGCAGACATTCAGATAAGTTCATTCACAGATTATCAATTTTATGAAATAGATGAGTATAATATTGTGAAAGTAGGAAGGCGCTGGTTTGGAGATCGTTTCGATATACAAAATAATAGAAACTATGATTTTGATTTCCCCAACCTAATTACTTCAGAGCCTATTGAGTTAAGAGTTTTTGCTGCCGCTACCTCTGCTTCCGCATCAAGTATGAATGTCACTGTTAATGGAGGGCAGGTTGGTACCCTTAATTTTACTCAAATTTCCGGAACGTCATTAGGTTCTCCTCGGGATATAACACAAGATGTGTCTTCCAGTTCTGATCAGGTTGTTGTGGGATTAAACTATAACAATAATGGTAACCCAGCAGCGATAGGATATCTTGATTTTATAAGTCTAGAAGCAAAAAGAGCTTTAACCGGGACTAATTCTCAAATGCCATTTTTTTATGATGAAGCTGCAACTTCAAGTGGAATAGGGCAATATAATATATCAAATGCCAGTGGTATATCTCAGGTTTGGGATGTTACTAATCCGGGAACTATAAGTAGGGTTGATAATGATAATGCATCGTCTACTTTGAGTTTTAAGGCGACTATGGGTGAGGAACGTCAGTATATAGCCATAGTGCCAACAAATTATTTTGACCCATTGGTAGATCAAACTACAAGAGTAGATAATCAAGATATTAAGGGAACAGTTTTTCTAAATAACCAGAACCAATTTGAAGATGTTGATTATTTAATTATATCGAATAATGCATTTTTACAATCTGCAAATAGATTAGCAGACCATCACAGAAATCTAAATAATTATAATGTAAAAGTAATAACACTGGATCAGATTTATCAAGAGTTCGGAAGTGGAAAACAGGATATTGTTGCTATAAGAAACTTGGTGAGATATGTATATGATAATGCGTCAAACCCCAGTGAACGATTAAAATATCTATGTCTTTTTGGAGACGCATCTGTTGATTATAAAAATCTGTTGATAAAAGAAAATTGCTCAGATAGTAATATAGTACCTACTTTTCAAAGTTTAAGTAGTTTCTCATTAGTTAGTTCATTTGCTACTGATGATTTCTTTGGAGCTATGGATCCCTTAGAAGGACAAATGTTATCCAGTGATCAATTGGATATAGCTGTAGGTAGAGTATTAGCGGATACGCCTCAATTAGCCGATGCTATGGTTTCGAAGATTATAAATTATGATAGTGAACAATCATATGGGAGGTGGAGAAATTCTGTTTTATTAATAGCGGATGATGTTGATGTTGATTGGGAAGAAACTATTCAGAGAAATTTAGATGAACTTGGAGAGAATTTAGTTCAAAGAAAACCATACTTGAATTTAACTAAAATATATGCGGACGCATATCAACAAGAATCTTCGGCTTCAGGAAGTAGATATCCAAAAGTGAATGAAGCTATATCTAACGCTATTGAAACTGGAGCTGTGGCAATTGATTATTTTGGACACGGAGGTGAGGATGGATTGGCAAAAGAATTTATATTTAATAAATCGAATGCAAGTGAACTGGTTAATACGAATCGGTTTCCGGTTTTTATAACAGTTACTTGTGAGTTTACCAAATTTGATAATCCTTGTAGAGATTCTGCCGGAGAACTTACGTATTGGAATACGAATGGAGGAGCTGTTGGTTTGATTAGTACAACAAGAGATGTTATTGTGACATTTGGAATATCTGTAAATGATAGATTGTCAGAGTTTTTATTTCCAGACGGTTCAGATTATCCAACGATAGCGGAAGCAGTTCGGCTTTTAAAAAATTCTTATACCACAAACAGTAGGCGAGTAGTTTTCTTTTTCGGAGATCCTGCTATGAAAATGGCTGTTCCAAAACCAAATATCCGTTTGACTAATGTTAATGATGTACCGATCACTCAAGCTGTTGATACTCTTAAGGCTTTAAGTAGAATTAAAATTTCTGGAGAGGTAGTAACTGAATCTGGCACCCTATTGTCCGATTATAATGGAGTTTTGTCCACCACAATTTATGATAAAGAAATTGATAGGGTGACGCTTGCTAATGATGGTACTCGAAATACCGCAGGAGAGATGATCAAGCTAAATTTTAAAACTTTAGGAGAGATTATATTTAGAGGAAAAGCATCCGTGACAAACGGTCTTTTTGATTTTGAGTTTATCGTGCCTAGAGATATCGGTATTCCAGTCGATACAGGAAGAATGAGTTTTTATTCTTCAAGAAATGGAGTTTTAGAAAACCAAACAGGTGTTGATCAAACAATTCTGGTTGGTGGATTAAATGAAAATGCGCCAGAAGATAATGTAGGGCCACAAGTTCAGCTGTTTATGAACGACGAGAGTTTTGTTTCCGGAGGAGTGACTAATGATTCTCCGATACTTATTGCTAGACTTCAGGATGAAAATGGTATTAATACAGCAAGTGGTATTGGTCATGATATTTCCGCTATATTGGATGGAGATGAATCAAATCCATTTATTCTGAATGATTTTTATGAAACTGAAATAGATGATTTTACAAAAGGAATTGTTAATTTTAAGTTTAGAGATTTAGAGCCTGGATTGCATACGCTAACATTTAAAGGGTGGGATGTTTATAACAATTCATCAACTCAAGAAATTCAATTTGTAGTAGCTGATGCTGCTGGTTTTACACTTAATAATGTTCTTAATTATCCAAATCCGTTTATAAGCCAGACAGAGTTTTGGTTTGAGCATTCTAGCGCTATTAGTGATATTTTGGAGGTGCAGGTTCAAGTGTTTACAGTCTCTGGAAAGGTGGTTTGGACAAAAAACCAAACACTATCAGGGAAAACAAGTTATAGAGAAGATATTCAATGGAATGGTAGAGATGATTTTGGGGATAAATTGGGAAAAGGAGTATATGTATATAAGATATCTGTAAAATCAACGTTAACAAATCAACGGGTTGAGAAATTTGAAAAACTCGTAATACTATAAATAACTAAATAACTATATATTTGTCAAAATCAATTTTCACATGAGAAAAATCATAATCCTTGGGTTTGTGTTTTTAACACTATCGAATTTTAAAATGCAAGCACAAGACGAGAACCGAGCGATAACTACTGCTGTTCCATTCTTATTAATCGCTGCGGATGCAAGAGCAGCGGGGATAGCTGATCAAGGAGTTGCAACTTCAGCGGATGCATTTTCACAACAATGGAATCCAGCTAAATACGCATTTATAGATAAACAACAAGGTGTAGGAGTTAATTATACTCCCTACTTGAGTAATCTTGTAAATGATATATTTTTAGGAGGTATAAATTATTATAATCGTTTTGGCCAAGATGGGAGAAGTGCCGTTGCGGCTAGTTTTAGATATTTCAGTCTTGGTGAAATCGAATTTAGACAGACTGGGAATCCATTAGAGCAGGCTAATATACAGAGCCCGAATCAATTAACGTTTGATGTGTCATATGCGCTGCAATTAAGTCCTACTTTTTCTATGGGTATTGCAGGTCGTTATTTACGTTCTGATTTAAGATTACAAGGTGTGGCAGATGATGCAAGTGCAGCTAGTAGTTTTGGTGTGGATGTAGCGGCTTTTTATCGAAGTGAAGAAGTAGCTTACAGCTCATTTAACGGTAGGTGGAGAGCAGGATTAAATATATCTAATATTGGTCCTAAAATAAAATATGATGATGCTGGTCAGGAAAACTTCATACCTACTACTTTTAGATTAGGAGTTGGGTTTGATTTCCTTTTAGATGAGTTTAATAGAATTACACCTTCTTTAGAATTTGCTAAATTATTAGTGCCGAGTCCACAGGATTTTGATGGTGACGGTATTGTGGGGAATAGTCAGCAAGATAGAGATGAATATGAATCTATAAGTTCGTTTGGAGCTATCTTTTCTTCTTGGGGAGATGCTGAGGATGGTTTTAGCGAAGAATTACAAGAATTTACCTGGTCTTTAGGAGCAGAGTATGTGTATAAAGATGTATTCTCTTTTAGAGGAGGTTATTTTAATGAAGCTGAAGAAAAGGGAGCTCGTAAATTTGTGTCACTGGGACTTGGGTTTAGGTATACTTCTATAAACCTAGATATGTCATACTTGTTTAATGCATCTTCGGTGCAGAGTCCGCTTGAAGGAACACTTCGTTTCGGTCTTACCTTTAATTTTGGAGAAGATTTTTACGATAGATAAAAACAAAATATTTAACGGTAACAAAAAAGTATCAAGCACTAATGTTTGATACTTTTTTTGTTTATAGTACATTGTAGCCCCTTAATTATGAAATAGTATTGATAATCAATGTTGATGCTAATTTATTGATAATACTATTGTAAAACTTTGAATGCGTGAAAGAAATAGAGATTAAATCCACTTTACAAGTATATGATTCATTAGAAGAACTACCAGAAGATGTTCAAAATTTAATGCAACAATCTTTTAAGATAAGAGATAAGGCGTATGCTCCATATTCCGAATTTCTTGTCGGAGCAGCATTGCTTTTAGAGAATGAAGAAGTGATTCTTGGTAATAATCAAGAAAATGCTTGTTATCCTTCTGGATTATGTGCAGAACGTACTGCGATATATTATGCAGGAGCAAATTTTCCGGGTGTTCCTATTTTGAGGATGGCACTTTCGGCAAAATCGTTAAAACATCAATTGATTACGCCTACCCCACCTTGTGGAGCTTGTAGGCAATCAATAGCAGAATATGAACTTAATCAGAAGAAGCCAATTGAGATTTATTTTATGGGAGAAACAGGAAAAGTAGTAAAATCTTATTCTTTAGCTAATTTATTGCCGCTTATTTTTGATAATTCATATTTATAACGTTTTCGTACATTTTTATCTCAAAACTGCTTTCTCCTTAGTAATGAATATATTATTTTTGTTTTTCGCTTAATTGAAAAATAAGCAAAAGAATTCTGTAATTGTTAGAGAGGTTGGCAATAAAGCTAACTTAATTTTGAAATATCATTACATTTTAGATGAAAAAAGTAACCAAAGAAGTTTACCTGAAGTGGTACGAGGATATGCTTTTCTGGAGAAAGTTTGAAGACAAACTTGCTCAAGTATATATCCAACAAAAAGTAAGAGGATTTTTACATTTATATAACGGTCAGGAAGCTATTTTGGCTGGGGCTTTACATGCAATGGATCTTACTAAAGATAAAATGATTACTGCATATCGTAATCACGTCCAACCAATTGGAATGGGTGTTGATCCTAAACGAGTGATGGCAGAATTGTTCGGAAAAGGAACAGGTACTTCTCAAGGAATGGGGGGGTCAATGCATATCTTTTCTAAAGAACATAGATTCTATGGAGGACACGGTATTGTTGGAGGACAAATTCCTTTAGGAGCTGGTTTGGCTTTTGGAGATAAGTACCACAAAAGAGATGCGGTAACTTTAACATTTATGGGTGATGGTGCAACACGCCAAGGATCTCTTCATGAAACTTTTAATTTAGCCATGTTGTGGAATCTACCTGTTGTGTTTTGTGTAGAGAATAATGGATATGCCATGGGTACTTCGGTAGAACGAACAGCTAACCATACCGATATATGGAAACTTGGATTAGGATATGAAATGCCTTGTGGTCCTGTAGATGCAATGAACCCTGTAAAGGTTGCAGAAGCATTTGATGAAGCAATCACCAGAGCTAGAACAGGTGGAGGTCCAACTTTCCTTGAACTAAAAACATATCGTTATAGAGGACATTCTATGAGTGATGCTCAGAAATATCGTACCAAGGAAGAAGTAGCAGAATACCAGAAAATTGATCCAATTACTCAGGTTTTGGATATTATTAAGGATAAAAAGTATGCTACAGATGATGAAATCGCTGCTATAGATAAAGGAGTGAAAGATAGAGTGGCGGAATGTCAAAAATTTGCTGAAGAATCACCGTTCCCTGAAAAGAACTTGATGTACGATGTTGTTTACGAACAAGAAGATTACCCGTTTTTATCACACAAACCACAATAGATTATGGCTACAGTAATTAATATGCCGCGATTGAGCGATACTATGGAAGAAGGAGTTGTCGCGAAGTGGCTTGTTAAAAAAGGTGACAAAATAAGTGAAGGAGATATCCTTGCGGAAATTGAAACCGATAAAGCAACAATGGAATTCGAATCTTTTTACGATGGAGTATTACTTCATATAGGGATAGAAGAAGGTGAAACTGCACCAGTAGATCAACTTTTAGCAATTATAGGCGAAGAAGGAGAAGATATTTCTGGTTTACTGAATGGAAGTGCAGCACCTCAAGCAGCATCTCCAAAAGAAGAAAAAGTTGAAGAAGTAGTTTCAAATACTACCACAGCATCCGCAATTCCTGAAGGAGTAGAAGTGATCACAATGCCTCGTCTTAGTGATACAATGGAAGAAGGAACTGTGGCAACATGGCTTAAAAAAGTTGGGGATACTGTAGAAGAAGGAGATATTCTAGCCGAGATAGAAACGGATAAGGCTACTATGGAGTTTGAATCTTTCTATAATGGTACTTTACTACATATAGGTATAGAAGAAGGACAAACAGCTCCAGTTGATAAATTATTGGCTATTATAGGACCTGCAGGAACAGATGTTTCTGGACTTAAAGGTGGTGTTCCAGCTTCTGTAAGTACTTCTGAAGTAAAAGAAACGGCATCAGCTAAAGAGGATAAAGTAGAAAAAGTTGCAGTAAGTGCTGGAAATAGTTCTTCAGGAGGAAGAATATTTGTTTCACCACTTGCTAAGAAAATAGCCGCTGATAAAGGAATAGATTTATCTCAAGTAAAAGGTACTGGAGAGAACGGACGAATTGTAAAGAAAGATGTAGAGTCATTTACACCTCCTGCTGCAGCTAGCGCTCCGACATCTCCTAAGGCAGTTACTTCGCCATCTATTAAAACGTTCGCTCCAGCAGGAGAAGAAAGTTTCGAAGAAGTGAAGAATTCTCAAATGCGTAAAGCAATTGCCAGAAGCCTTTCAGGGTCAAAATTCACTGCACCACATTATTATCTGACGATTGAAGTAGGTATGGATAATGCCATTACTTCTCGTAAGACAATAAATGAATTACCAGATACCAAAGTATCATTTAATGATATGGTGGTTAAAGCTTGTGCAATGGCTTTAAGAAGGCATCCGCAAGTAAATACGTCCTGGAAAGATGATGTAACAGTATATAACCAACATATTAGTATAGGAGTAGCGGTTGCAGTTCCAGATGGATTGGTAGTTCCAGTTTTACCATTTACAGATCATATGAACATTATGGAGATTGATACCAGAGTTCGTGATTTGGCAACTAGAGCTAGAGATAAGAAGTTAACTCCTCAAGAAATGAGTGGAAGTACTTTTACGGTGTCTAATTTAGGGATGTTTGGTATTCAGGAATTTACATCGATTATTAACCAACCTAACTCTGCAATTTTATCCGTAGGAGCAATTGTAAAAAAACCAGTTGTTAAGAATGATCAGGTTGTTGTAGGTAGTACAATGAAAGTTACTTTAGCTTGTGATCATAGAACCGTTGATGGGGCTACAGGAGCACAGTTTTTACAAACTTTAAAACAATATTTAGAAAATCCTGTAACTATGTTAGCATAGTTATAAAAAGGAAATATATAATGTTTAAAATCCCATTTCAGAAGAAGTGGGATTTTTTTATATTTAAAAAATGAACAAGAGAATTCAGAATTTAGAATCAAATACATTATCAGATAAGACATTTTTATTAAAGGAATATACGTTTGAGTATACTCATACAGATATTCATACTCCAGAAAAACATCTTCGGGAAGTATATGATCATGGTGATGGGGCTTCTGTTTTATTGTATAATCTTACTAAGAAAACTGTTGTGCTAACACAACAATTCAGATTGCCTACTTTTTTAAATGGTAGTAAATCAGGAATGAGTATTGAAGTTTGTGCAGGATCTCTTGATGGAGATACTCCAGAAGTATGTGCAAAAAAAGAAGCATTAGAAGAAACAGGGTATGATGTTAATTCCGTTGAAAAAGCATTTTCTGTATATGCATCTCCAGCCACGATGACGGAAATAGCACATTTGTTTATTGCTGAATATACAGATGAGATGAAGATAGAGAGAGGTGGTGGACTTGATCATCAAGAAGAATATATTGATGTGCTGGAAATAGATTTTAGAAAAGCATTTAATATGATGGAAACTGGAGAGATTAGAGATGCTAGAACGGTTATGTTACTACAATTCCTAAAAATAAAAGATATAATGGAATCTTAATTACATATCTAATAAGTACACTTTTTAAGTATCTTTATCAAAAAACATTCATCCATATCAGAAAACAAAAAAACATGAAACAGATCACATTTTTTATCATTGCACTTTTATTTATAACCTGTAAAGAGGTAACTACAGCACAATCTCCAATGTCAAACATCACAGCTTCTGATGTTGAGGTTATTATGAACTTTCTAGCTAGTGATGCATTAGAAGGTAGAGATACTGGTTCTGAAGGACTAGAGAAAGCTGCAAAGTTTATAGAAGAGGAGTTTAAGAAATCGGGTATTGAGCCTTATTTTGATTCATACCTGAATACTTTTGATGCTAAAGGAACCGAAACATATAATGTAGTAGGTTATTTAAAAGGAACTGATCCTGATTTAGCAAATCAATTTGTGGTAATTGGAGCACATTTTGATCATATAGGAAAAGGGAAACCTGTGAGTGGAGATACAATTGCTAATGGAGCGAACGATAATGCTGCAGGAAGTACTGCTGTGATTTCGTTAGCTAAACATTTTGCAAAAACAAAAAATAATAAACGTAGTGTATTGTTTGTATTGTTTGGCGCTGAAGAAAGAGGATTGCTAGGTTCAGGTCATTTAGCCAAAGTTTTAAAAGAGAAAAATATTGATCTATACACTATGGTGAATTTCGAAATGATAGGAGTGCCACTAAATGACAAGAGCTATAAAGCATATATCACAGGGTATGAAATTTCTAATATGGCAGAAAAAATCAATGAATACTCAGGAAAAGAATTCATAGGTTTTCTGCCAAAAGCAAAAGAGTTTCAGCTATTCAGAAGAAGTGATAACTATCCTTTTCATAAAGAATTCAATGTGCCTTGTCAGACAATTTCCACCTTTGATTTTACCAATTATGACTATTATCATCATGTGGATGATGAGGTTTCAGAAATGAATTTCGAATTTATGGCAGAACTAATAAATGACTGTGCTCCAGTTATTGCCAAAATTCTAAATACACCAACAAAAGAAATTAAGTTAAATTAAAACTTTCAGACCTATTAGGTTTTCAAAACCTGAAAAGTCTTTTTTATAAAAAAGATGAAAAACATTATAATTACCGGTGCAAGCAGAGGAATAGGATATGAGATGGCTAAGTTGTTTGCGGACGAAGGGCATCAGGTTTTGGCTTTATCTAGGAATGAGAAACCTATTGCAGCTTTGAATCATAAAAACATTCATACATTCTCTTTTGATTTGTGCAACTCATCTGATTTGCAAAAATTAAAAAGTTATGTCGCCGATTCCTGGGATCAGGTAGATATTCTTATCAATAATGCAGGTAAACTATTGAATAAACCTTTTGGTGAAATTTCTACTCAGGAATTCGAAGAAGTATATAAAGTAAATGTTTTTGGTGTGGCAGAAATTACTCGCCTTATGTTACCTTATATGACAAAAGGAAGTCATGTGGTTACTGTAAGTAGTATGGGAGGAATTCAAGGAAGTATGAAATTTCCTGGTTTGGCAGCATACAGTTCTAGTAAAGGAGCGGTTATCACGTTAAGTGAATTGTTAGCAGAAGAGTATAAAGAAAGTGGTATTGCATTTAATGTCCTAGCCTTAGGTGCTGTGCAAACAGAAATGTTGGAAGAAGCATTTCCAGGATACGAAGCACCACTCACAGCAATTGAAATGGCAAATTATATTAAAGACTTTTCGCTTACCGCTAATAAATTTTATAATGGTAAAGTATTGCAAGTATCTAGTAGTACACCCTGATTTATAATAATTGTTTTTTTTCTTTGATATGCATAAAAAAGCGGGAATACTACTATTACTACTTATAACTTTTTCTTGTAGTAAAAAAAAGAAAAACTTATTTACAGAAGTAGATAGCGAATGGCAGTTTAGGTCCGTTAAAGATGCTTCTTGGTTACCCGCATATGTGCCCGGCACAGTGCATACAGATTTATTAAAAAATGAAAAAATAGAAGATCCATTTGTAGGAACCAATGAAGAAAAACTACAATGGATTACTTCTAATGATTGGGAATACAACACTATTTTAAAGTTAGAAGAAGAACAGTTAGAAAGAAAACATCATGAGCTTAGTTTCGAAGGAATTGATACCTATGCAGAAATATTTCTGAATGATAGTTTACTTTTAAAAACTAATAATACTTTTAGAACTTGGGATGTAGATGTAAGTGGAAAACTTCAGAAAGAAAACAAATTAAGGGTTCTGTTTAAAAACCCAACAGAGATTGAAGCGATTAAAAAAGGAAAGTTGCCTTATGAATTACCCGCTGGAAATCGTATTTTCTCTCGTAAGGCACAATTTCATTATGGATGGGATTGGGGACCTACATTTATTACAGCAGGTATTTGGAAACCCATAATCCTTAAATCTTGGGATGATATACAGCTAAAAGATGTATATATTAAACAAAATTTCTTAGATAAAAAACAAGCGAAATTACAAGCCGATATTCTGTTGAATACTACCCACGACTTAGAAGAAGATGTGATTGTACATGTATTGGTTAATAAAGAAGTAATTGAATCTAAAAAAATAACACTAGAAAAAGGAAGTAAAAAATATAGTGTAGATTTTGTCATTAACAACCCAAAATGGTGGTGGACGCATAACCTTGGAGAACCTTTTCTATACGATATTGATATTCAGATACAATATGGAGATGAGGTCGTTGCGTCACGAAAAGTTAAAAAAGGATTGCGGACTATTGAGCTAATTACTGATAAAGATACACAGGGAGAATCTTTTTATTTTAAGTTAAATGGAGTGCCAGTTTTTATGAAAGGCGCTAATTACATTCCTCAAAATATCTTTCAACCAGAAGTAACGGATCAAGATTATAAAAAACTTTTCGAGGATGTGATTGAGGCCAATATGAATATGTTACGTGTTTGGGGCGGAGGAATCTATGAAAACGATATTTTTTATGATTTAGCGGATGAAAAAGGTATTCTTTTGTGGCAAGATTTTATGTTTGCTTGTGCTATGTATCCTGGTGATACGGCTTTTTTAGAAAATGTAAAACAAGAAGCGATAGATAATGTTACGCGTTTGCGTAATCATGCTAGTATTGCACTATGGTGTGGTAACAATGAAAATAATGAAGCTTGGCATAATTGGGGATGGCAAGCAAATAGAAGCGAAGAAGAGAAAACTGAGATATGGAGTAATTATCAGAAATTATTTAATGATATTTTACCGAATACAGTTTCTGATTTAACAAACACCTCTTATTGGGAGAGTTCACCTAAATATGGAAGGGGAAATCCAAAATTCCAAACGGAGGGAAATGCTCATGATTGGGGAGTATGGCATGATGGATATCCATTCGAACGATTCGAAGAAAAAGTGCCGCGCTTTATGAGCGAATTTGGATTCCAGTCATTTCCAGGTTATGAAGCCATTCAATATTTTACACAAAAAGACAGCATAGATATTAATCACTCAAGTTTTGCGACACATCAAAAACACAATAGAGGATTTGCACTAATAAAAGAGTATATGGAACGTGATTTTCCTGTTCCTGATAAGGATGAAGATTATGTATATGTTAGTCAGTTGTTACAAGCATATGGTATGACCAAAGGTATTGAAGCACATCGTCGTACCAAGCCATATAATATGGGAACACTGTATTGGCAATTGAATGATTGTTGGCCTGTAGTTTCCTGGTCAGGAATTGATGGTTTAGGAAACTGGAAGGCATTACACTATAAGGTAAAAAAGAGTTTTGAAGATGTACTTGTTTCTCCAAAAATTGAGAATGATACATTAAATGTATATGTTGTAAATGACGAATTAAAACAACAAGAAGGGACATTAGAATTAAAAATTAAAAGTTTTGACGGTAAGATAGTTTGGGAATATGATGAGCAAATTTCTGTAAAAGAAAATGCTTCTCAGGTAGTTTTTAAAATATCAATGAAAGCGTTAAATATTTTAAAAGACGAAGTAGTATTAATAGCAGATTTTAAGGAATCGAGCACTAATTTTTATTTTACCAAACCAAAAGATTTAAAACTATCAATACAAGATATCACTCAAAAAGTAACTAAAGTTGATAATGGTTATGAGATAAAATTATCATCAACGGCATTACAAAAAGACGTGTTCTTGTATGCTAGTAGTAAGGGTCACTTTAGTGATAACTTTTTTGATTTACTTCCAAATGAAGAAAAGGTAATTCTTTTCGAAACTTCAACAACTTCAGAGATTGATGTTTTAATGAAAACATTGAATATGTTGACTGATCTTTAAAGAAAGTGGGACGTTAAACAAGTGTCTTTTTGTTTTTTAACCACCCATAGAATAAAATATAGGCATAGCATACTATTACTAGTAATAGGGCCATTTTAAACCCAATATTATCGGTCAAAAATCCATAGAAAGGAGGGATCAATGCACCACCTACTATTGCCATACATAATAATCCTGAAGCTTGTGGTTTTAAATCTCCTAATCCGTCTAATGCAAGGGTAAATATGGTTGGAAACATAATAGAGTTGAATAATCCAACAGCTAGTATGGACCACATAGCGACAAGTCCAGCAGTATTCATGGATATCAAAAGCATGGTGATCGCAAGTCCGGCAAAAATGCTTAACACTTTTCCTGGCGACATAATCCTAGTAAGGTACGCTCCGATAAACCGCCCAATCATAGCTCCAGACCAATAAAAAACTACAAAGGCTCCCACAATTGCTTTACCGTCCATAGTAGTTAAGTCAGAGTTTAGAATACGTTCACACAGGTTTTTCATAAAAGGAGTATCCTTAATTACCGATACTAAATTCATATCCAAGAAATAATTAACCAAATAACTACCAATAGCAACTTCTGCACCTACATATACAAATATTCCTAGTGCACCCAGAAGCATTACTTTGTTTCGTAAAAGTCTACCATATCCATCTTTTGGACTTTCTTTCATGAGTGTAGGTAATTTGATAAACCTAAACAGGATTACAAGCAATAGTATAAAACCTGCAATCATTATAAAGGGAGTTTGTACAGTAGCCGCTTCAGCAGCATAATAGGTGTCTTTCTGAGTATCTGTTAAAACGTGGATTTCTTCAGAAGATTTCACAGAGTCGCTTAATAAAAAGATGGCTCCTACAACTGGTGCAATGGCCGTTCCAAGAGAATTAAATGCTTGGGATAGATTAAGACGACTAGCAGCCCCATCTTCACTACCTAGTAATGCAACATATGGATTAGCTGCTACTTGTAGAATGGTGATACCTCCTGCGAGCGTGAAATACCCTAATAAAAACACACTAAAAAAACGATAAGAAGATGCAGGGTAAAAAAGTAAACATCCAACGGCCATGGTAGTTAGGCCTAAAATGATTCCTTTTTTATACCCTATTTTGGATAGTATAAAACCTGCAGGAACTGATAATACAAAGAATGCTGTGAAAAAAGCAAATTGAACCAATCCAGCCTGAAAATAAGAGAGTTCGAATACATCTCTTAATCTAGGAATTAAAGAATCTACTAACACTGTTATAAACCCCCATAAAAAGAATAATATGGTAATAATGATAAAAGCACTTCGGTAAGATTTTGATTGATTCATTGTAAAATAGTTTATGCTTTATTATAAAAATTTGTTGGAATGTTTTCATTATTTCCATCTTGATATTTCATCATCGTAAACCCTTCGTGGATACAATAATGACCAACTTCTCCAGATTTATTCATGGCGATATAGGCAATCTGAAAATCTTTATAACGATCATTTTTAGTAACGATTCTTCGGATAGCTTCTTCACAAGCTTTTTGAGGGCTTGATCCATTTCGCATAAGTTCTACAATTAGAAAACTACCTACGGTTTTTAAAACTTCTTCTCCCATTCCAGTCGCAACAGCACCACCAACTTCATTGTCAATAAATAATCCTGATCCTATAATTGGTGAATCCCCAACACGACCTTTCATCTTATATGATAACCCAGAGGTGGTACAAGCACCGGCAATATCTCCGTTATTGTCCATAGCTAACATACCGATGGTATCGTGATTTTCAATATTAATGATAGGTTTATATTCTGGAGATTTCTTCCATTCTTCCCACGCTAATTTTGATTCATTTGTAAGTAAGTTTTCTTTTTTGAAACCATTACGATATCCAAATTCTTCTGCTCCCTCACCTGCTAATATTACATGCGGAGTATCTTCCATAACTTTTCTGGCTAATGCAGCAACATTAGTAATATTCTCTACACAAACGACAGCACCGCAATCACCATCAGAATTCATAACGCAGGCATCTAAGGTTACATTACCTTCTCGATCTGGAGCGCCACCTTTTCCTACAGTAGTGTTTTTTATATTTTCTTCTTCAATAGCAACTCCTTCAATAACAGCGTCAAGAGCAGATTTTCCAGCTGCTAAGGCTGCACCGGCTGCAGCATTTGCTTTGGTGAAACGCCAAGTGCAGATGGCAATAGGAGAAGGATTAGACATGTTCATAGTTGTGTTTTTTTCTTGTTCGACTAACTGATTCGGATTTTCTTTACAACCTATAATGGTGGATCCAACAGTGAGGCCAACACTAGTAAGTGCTGTGTTTTGAATAAATTGACGTCTCTTCATACTACTTGATAATTATTTCATCCGCAAAAATCCAAGCTTTTCCATTATGATCACTTCCTAAATGCCATTTGGGGATGTCTCCAACAGTTTTAGCTTGAATTTTTACATAGCGTGCTTGTTGTTTAGCAAATTTTCTTTCTACAACGTGAATGCTAGCCGTTTCGTTACTAATTGGTTCTTTTTCTATTTCATTTTTGGATAATGGTTTCCAGATTTCACCATCTTTAGAAATCCATATTTCAATTTTCTTTGGGTAAAAGATCCAACTTCGTTGATCCTCGAGAAAACCTATAGAAACTGTATTAATTTCTTTAGTTTTCCCTAAATCTATAGTAGCAATTAAATCACTGTTATGGAAACCTTGCCAGGATCCAGATCGATAATCTGTAGTCCCTTTAATACCATTTATAAGTGCATTGGGACCGCCGCCGTTATATCTATTGGCATACTCATTTTTTAATTCAATCGAAAGATTAGCATCTATCTTAAAGAATTCTGTAGAAATGACAGTACTTTTTAATCCATCTAGAGAAGCATATGTTTTTAGAATTGCAGGAGATGAAATTTCTATAGGCTCATTATATTTTTTGAATAGAGTATCATTAAGACTGTAGTGGATGATTGCGTTTGAGTCAATACTTTGCAATGCAATTGTTGTTTTTTCTTTAAATGCGATTTCACCTTTGGCAATAAAAGGTGGCGTAATAATGATATGTTCTTCAATTTCAGTACTTGGAATGTATGTATCTTTCGTAGCCCATTCAGTGGGTGTATTGGTCATTTCAAAAATTAAGGCTCCTCCTGTAATAATATCTTTATGTTTTAGGTAGGAAAAAGGATATTGCTTATTGTTTAATTTAGCAGAAGCGATGTACTTATTTTCTGTAGAAAGATTATTAGCGATAATAGTAAATTCTTTTCCATTTTCAAGATGTATCGTAGCTGTATCAAAAAGAGGTGTTCCAATAATATAATCGTTGGATCCTGGAGTTACAGGATAAAAACCAAGGCTACTAAAAACATACCAGGCACTCATCTGTCCACAATCTTCATTCCCAGAGATTCCATCAGGAGTATTAGTGTATAATTCTGTAAGAATTTGATGAACTTTTTCCTGAGTTTTATGAGGTTTGTTTACGTAATTATAGAGATAGGCCATATGATGACTAGGTTCATTTCCATGCGCATATTGTCCGATAAGTCCTGTAATGTCTACTTGATGTGATCCAGAAGTATTACTATTTGCAGAAAATAAGGTGTCTAATTGTTTCTCTAATGCTTTTTTGCCTCCTAATAAATTTATAAACCCATTAATATCTTGGGGAACATAAAAACTGTATTGCCAGGAATTGGCTTCTGTATAATTAAAGTTTACTTCATAAGGATCAAAAGGAGCGAACCAAGTATTTCTATATCTGCCGCGCATGAATTTTGTAGAAGGGTCAAATACATTTTTATAATTCTGTGCTCTTTTTGTAAACTCTGCTACATCTTCCGGTTTATTCATGGCTTTTGCCATTTGTGCAATCGTCCAATCATCATAGGCATATTCTAAAGTTTTGGAAACAGATTCACTTTCTTCCTCTACAGGGATATATCCGAATTTTTTATAAGATTTTAATCCTAATTTGTCTCTTGTCGCACTGTGTTTCATAGCTTCAAAAGCTTTTTCTGAATCATAATCAATAATTCCTTTCAGATAAGCATCTGCAATTACAGGAACTGCGTGATATCCAATCATACAATGTGTATAATTACCTGCTAAATCCCAGATAGGCATAATGCCACCTTCATCATATTTAGCAAGAAATGTATTGATGAAATCATTAGTTCGATCTTGTTCTATAATAGTATACAAAGGATGTGCAGCTCTATACGTATCCCAAAATGAGAATACAGAATAATAATCGAAATTAGAATTTTGGTGGATTTTTAAATCCATACCTCGATATCTACCGTCTACATCTTGATAAAGGTTAGGAGCAAGCATGGAATGATACAGTGAGGTGTAAAAATTAGTTTTGTAATCGTTGTTAGTACTTTCAATTACAATCTTACGTAACTGGTTTTCCCAAGTGCTTTGAGCGGTATCTTTTACCTGATCAAATGTTTTGATTCCTATTTCTTCTTCTAAGTTTTTTAAAGCTCCTTGCTCGTCAACTGCTGAAATACCTATGGTAATAAAGATGGGGTCGTTTGATGTGTTGTCAAATTCAAAAGCCATTTTTTTCCTATCTTCCGTAGATTGCGTACTCTTAATAGGCTTAGAAAATTTGATATGATAAAATAATAGTTGTTTCTCTGCCCAGGCTTTGGAGTGTCGATATCCATTGATCTCTGTATCAGAAATTATGTTTATTTGATGATCCAATACTTGATCCCTATGTACTAAATCAAGGATTATAATTTGTTTTTCTTTTGGTGGGAAAAGGTATTTATGCATCCCAGCTCTTTGGGTTACTGTTAATGCCACTTCTATATTAGTGGAGTCTAAATGAACTTCATAATATCCTGGAGATGCTTTTTCATTATCATGTGAGAAATGAGCACGATACCCTTTCTTGCCGTTAGCTCCATTATTAAAATTTATTTCATTGGTTGGCATTAGTAGGATGTCTCCGTAATCAGAAACTCCTGTACCACTTAGGTGGGTATGTGAAAAACCATAGATATAACTATCGCTATAATGATAACCTGAACAACCATCCCAACCATCTAATCGAGTGTCAGGACTTAATTGCATCATCCCAAACGGCATACTAGCACCCGGATATGTGTGTCCGTGGCCTCCAGTTCCTATAAAAGGGTTTACATATGTGGTAAGAGGAGTATTATTTTGTGCGGTTTTTATTTTGATTTCCTTTTTACAAGAATAGAATCCTGAAAGGATTAAAATTGTAAATACAGTGCAGAATGCTCTCATGTAAAAATAGATAGTTATTTTTAAACTTCTAATGTAATAAAAATGATAATTAAATCGTGTAATAATATCATAAGGGTTTGTGCCATAACTATGTTGCTTTTTTGTTTAGGTTTCGAAAAAAAGAAAAACCCCCCAATTAAACCACAAATTATTCCGACTCCTTTTCATCAAGAATTAGAAGATGGTGTTTTTATACTAAATGAAGAAACGGTACTTCAATATGATGAAGATTTAAAAGAAACTGCCAAATATTTTGATGCTTATATAAAAAAAGGAAGAGGTAATTCTTTAAAATTGACTACAGATATAGAAAAAAACAGTATCATTTTAGAGAAAGACGAAACAATTATAAATGACGAAGCATATCGTCTTTTTATTTCGAAAACTGATATAAAAATACAATCAAGTACCGAAAAAGGAGCTTTTTATGCCATACAAACATTACGACAATTATTACCCGAATGTTTCGAAAATGGCTCTTGTTCTGAAGAAGAGTTTGCGATTAAAGCAATGACAGTTTTAGATGCTCCTAGATTTTCGTATCGCGGAATGCATTTGGATGTGGGTAGACATTTCTTTTCTATTTCAGAAATCAAAAAGTATATTAATATGCTTGCCATGCTTAAGATGAATACATTTCATTGGCATCTTACAGAAGATCAAGGTTGGCGTATAGAGATAAAAAAATATCCAAGACTTACTGAAATTGGTGGATATCGTGAAGAAACATTGATAGGTCATTATAACGATCAGCCGCATCAATTTGATGGTAAACGTTATGGAGGGTTTTATACACAAGAAGAAATTAAAGAAGTAGTAGCATTTGCTACATCAAGAAATATTACTGTTATTCCGGAAATAGAAATGCCTGGACACTCTCAAGCCGCAATTGCAGCATATCCTGAATTAGGATGTTCTGGCGAAGAAGTTAAAGTGGCTACTAAATGGGGTGTTTTTGAAGAGGTGTATTGTCCCAATCAAAAGACCTTTGCTTTTTTAGAAAATGTACTGGATGAGGTAATTGATTTATTTCCTGGAAAATATATTCATATTGGTGGTGATGAAGCTCCTAAAACGAAATGGAAATCCTGTAATCATTGTCAACAATTGATAAAAGAAAAAGGGCTTAAGGATGAACGTGGTTTGCAAAGCTATTTTATAGCTAGAATGGAGAAATACATCAATAGCAAAGGGAAGCAGATTATTGGTTGGGATGAAATACTCGAAGGAGGGCTTGCTCCTAATGCCACGGTGATGTTTTGGAGAGGAACGGATGGAGCCATTGAAGCGGCAAAAGACGGTCATGATTTAATACTTTCTCCCACCTCTAATTGTTATTTTGATTATTATCAAAGTGATAATGAAAATGAACCACTAGCAATCGGTGGATTTTTACCACTCGAAAAAGTATATGATTTTAATCCAATTCCAGAAGGGATGAATGCTTCAGAAGAAAAGCATGTCTTAGGGGCACAAGGTAATGTGTGGACAGAATATATGCCTACATATGATAAAGTAGAATATATGGCTTTTCCAAGAGCAATAGCACTAAGCGAAGTAGTATGGACAACTGATAAAAATAAAAACTATATAGATTTTGTGTCTAGGTTAGCTAATTTTAATAATAGATTGGATACTCTGGGTGTGAATTATGCAAATCATTTGTATGAGGTTAATGGAAACCTGAAAAATGAAAAAGAACAACTCCTTTATAGTTTAGAAACCTTAATGAATGATAATACTATCCGATATACATTGGATGGTAGTGATCCTATTGGTTCCTCTGAAGTATATGACAAACCGTTATTAATCCGTAGAGATATGAATATCAGAGCTGGCGTATTTAATAATGATAAGTTGTTGGGAAATGTCTTTACTCAAGAATTGGATTATCATAAAGCAGTTGGTGCTGAAATAACGCTGAATGTTGCACCGCATAAAGCATATAGCGCTGGTGGTAAGGAGGCATTAATCAATAGTGTCAATGGAAGTAACACTCGTTTTGGTGATAAGGAGTGGTTGGGTTTTTGGGGAGATGATCTAGAAATTATGATCGATCTAGGTAAAGAGATAGAGATTTATAAGGTTTCTACTCGTTTTTTTGAAGCAAATGGGCAATGGATTTATAGACCTGAAGGAGTTAAAATCTCATTGTTGAATGAACATATGGAAAACCAACTTGAAGTAGGACTAGAGCAATTATTTCAAAAAGACACAAAACTAACCACTCAGGTTATTCAGAATTACGGAGGAGAAAAAGCTAGATATGTCAAGTTAGAGATAAAAAAATATGGGCTGATCCCTGATGGACAGCAAGGTTCAGGAAATCAAGCTTGGACTTTTATAGATGAAATAGTTGTAGAATGAAAATAGAAATTTGTGCAAATTCATATCAATCTGCAGTGAATGCCGAAAAGGCAGGAGCTGATAGAATAGAATTGTGTGTAGAATTAGCAGTCGGAGGAATTACACCATCACATGGATTGATTGAAAAAGTAGTCCAGAAATTATCGATACCAGTATTTGTGTTAATAAGACCAAGAAGTGGAAATTTCACGTATACATCAGATGAGTTTGATGTAATGAAGAAAGATATCGAATTTTGTAAAAGTATCGGTTGCAAAGGTATCGTTTCTGGTGTTTTGAAGAATGATAATACTATTGATAGTATTAGAACTCAAGAATTGATAACGCTTTCTAAGCCATTATCATTTACCTTTCATCGTGCATTTGATTGGGTACCTGAACCGTTAGAATCTTTAAAGCAATTAATAGCTATTGGAGTAGAAAGAATATTAACTTCAGGACAAGAAGCATCCGCAATAGAAGGTATAGAGTTGCTTAAAAATGCATTACAACTATCAAAACCCAACTTGATCATAATGCCAGGAAGTGGAATCAATGTAGAAAATGTCTTGACATTTAAGGAAGCAGGTTTTGAAGAAATTCATTTTTCTGCAACTTCTCTAGAACAAGTAATGCAGCATCCAAAGGTTACAATGAATAGCATTCGGTTTTTTGATGAAACCGTAGTAGCTACATCTGACTATGATAAGATGATAAGGATCAAAAACCTTCTATAATAAAATCTTTTGCGATAAATTAAATCAGGTTATTAAATATCAGTAAGTTTCAGGTATTTGTAAAACTGATGTACGGTAAGTACTTTTTTAAACTCCTCATTCTGAAAATAAACTATATTACTTAAGTTCTTTGTTTTTTCATTAGTTGAAGCATTGGACTGAATTACTTTGTTAGCCTTAATAGAATATTTTATGATTACTTTTTTTATACGATCACTAGCATAATTACTAAGATTAAGTTCTTGCTGTAAAAGAACTGCTCTTTGTTCCGCCAGCTCTTCTAACCTTTTATTTACTTCCTCTAGTTGTGCTTCCACTAATTTCAATTTCTCTTTCGGATCTTGGTCTTCAACTTGTGGCTGTGCTATACCCGTAGTACAAATAAAAAGTAATAGTAAAATTATAAAAGCTCTCATGACGTTTGATTGTTAAGTTTTCTTTATAAAATGTTAAAATCAGGGAGTCAAAAATATTAATAATTGATTAACAATGAGTTAAAATGAACAGATACTCGACAAATGTTAATTTTTTTTCGATAAAAAACCTGAAAATGAAAGGTTTTGTGTTTGTTGTAAGATGGAAAAACCGTAAAAATTATGTTAAGAAAAGTGTTTTAGTCAATTTTTTTTAACGATTTCACCCTTTCAAAAGCCGCTTTAGATGTTTTAAATTTAACACCATCAATCATTGTGAAAGAGGTTTTTATATAGGAAATAATAGTATCAGTTTTGGTGTTGCCAAAATGAACCTGAGTGATTATTTTAGTAATTGAATCAGAGAGTATTTCGGGTTGTCCGATAAATTTAATCTGCTCTATTTCTTTTATGTTTTTTAGATTAAATAGTTTTGTGTCTTTCTCATGAGCCTTAAACTCTGGATGCTGCTCCGCAAGTATTTGCTTGTCTAGATGATCTTGTAATTTTTCAGAGATTAAAACAGCATATGCATCTTCTAATATGTCAAATGAGGCTTTTTCTTCTACATAAATTTCATCAGCAGCTGTTTTGTTAATTTCCATCATTTTGTTAGAGCTGTTTGCACAACCTATAAGCAGTAATGATGATATGAGATACACAAATTGTTTCATGATTTCACTCGGAATTTTAGTTTCACAATTTGCCCTTTATATCTTTTGGATTCAATGATTTCAATATTTTTCAAACTCTTTATAGGCGTAGTAAGCTTATCTATAAATTCATTTTTTGAGTATACTTCGATACCTAGACCAGATGGCAATACCTGAAATATGGTAGCGTCATTAGCAATCATTTTGGATAATTCATTTTTTCTGTTTTTCCAATCTTCAAGTTTACCATTAGCATAATAATGTAACATTAAAGCATAATCATCTGTACTAACTGTTATGTTTTCATTAATAATGGTAGAAACAGTTCTAAAGATGGTATCTGTCCTATGATAGGGTGATTTGATTATAAAATGAATGTAATCATCTTTTGTACTCCATTTAAAACATCCAAGACTATCGCTTTTCACATAAAAAGGAGATTGTTTATCATTCAATATTATAATATCAATAGGATTTTTGGTAATGGGTAGATTTCTGTCCTGATCAATAAAACAAAAGCTAAAGGTGTGTGCTTTTGGGATTAAAAAGTAAGCTGAGGTAATAAATACAATCCCGATTAATAAAAAAATAACCAATTTGGGAATTAAACGATTTTTTTTCTGAATTTTCTTCTGAGAATTCGGCGCTTTAAAATGAGCCCAATTTTTATGACCACAGTATTCGGACAGCATATTAAGGATATCTACACGCGGTAACTTTTCTGTTGTATTTTTAAAATAACTGTAGAAAGATTTTTCACTAATACTACCCTTTATTTGTTTCCGTAAATCTTCTTGAAATAAAATAATATCCTGGCCTTTCCATTGAGAAATATCATCACTAGAGGCAGTATTCTCCTTTAAAAACTGTTGAGTAACCGCTTTTTTAAGATGAGAAAATGCTATGTGTTCTTCAGGGTTTATAAGATTATTGTTTTGATTGTTAGGTTCTTGTGTTTTGTAAAATAGTTTACAATGGTTTTACAAAGGTAATACAAGAGCACCCGTTTTTATGATACTATGTTTGTTTTCAGTTTAACAAGGTAAAAACAATAAATATGAAAACAAAGACTATTAAAAAAATCGGATTTATACTTCTTGGATTATTCTTTTTAGGAATAAGTTCTTGCAACCAATATCCCAAAAGAAGTTACACTGTTCATGAGAGTATTGTTTTAGAAGAAAAAGTGGATGCTACACAAGATTTTGAAATTCAGAATGATGATGAGACGTATAAGGAAATAATAGAGAACGCTTTTAAAAGAGCCAGTCTAGCTCCATTATCGACTTTTTCTATTGATGTAGATAAAGCTTCTTATAGCAATATTCGTAGAATGATCAATAACGGTCAGGAAATCCCAAAAGACGCTGTAAAAATTGAAGAAATGATAAATTATTTTAAGTATGATTATAAACAACCATTGGATCAACATCCTTTTGCTATTCATGCAGAATCAGGATTCACGCCCTGGAATGAAGAAACACAATTAGTCAAAATAGGCATAAAAGGAAAAGAAATACCTACAGAAAATTTTCCTGCATCTAATCTGGTATTTTTAATTGATGTTTCTGGATCTATGAATGATATGAACAAATTGCCATTACTAAAAAAGGCATTTAAACTCTTGGTAGCGCAATTAAGAGCAAAGGACAAAGTATCTATTGTAGTATATGCAGGTGCCGCAGGAGTGATACTTAAACCTACAAGTGGGAAAAACAAAGAAAAGATACTAGAAGCATTGGATAATCTTCAGGCGGGAGGTTCCACAGCTGGAGGAGAAGGAATTAAACTTGCTTATAAAATTGCTGAAGATCATTATATCAAAAATGGAAATAATAGAGTAATTCTGGCAACCGATGGCGATTTTAATGTAGGAGTTAGCAGTGATGCGGGGATGAAAGAATTAATTGAAGAAAAGAGAGAATCTGGAGTATTTCTTACCTGTCTGGGTTTTGGAATGGGAAATTATAAAGATAGTAAACTAGAAACACTAGCAGATACTGGTAACGGTAATCATGCATATATCGATTCGATGCAGGAAGCTCAAAGAGTTTTGGGAACTGAGTTTGGAGGAACATTATATACGATTGCAAAAGATGTGAAAATTCAGGTCGAGTTTAATCCTGCAAAAGTGCAAGCATATCGTTTGATTGGTTATGAAAACCGATTACTGAATGATGAGGATTTTGTAGATGATACTAAAGATGCGGGAGAACTTGGTAGCGGACATACAGTGACAGCGTTGTATGAAGTAATACCAATTGGAATACAAAGTAAATATCTTAAAGATGTTTCAGATCTAAAATATTCGGATAAAACTGTTGATACTACATATGGAGATGAGTTACTTACGGTAAAATTTAGATATAAAAAACCAAAGGAAAATCAAAGTATAGAAATAGCTCATATACATAAAACCGAAGGGAATGAACAAACGTCAACTGATTTTAAATTTGCTGCTGCTGTAGCTTGGTATGGTATGAAGTTGAGAGATTCGAAATATATACAGAATAAAAATATTGAAGATATCGCCACTTTAGCGAAAAATAATAGAGGGAACGATGAACAGGGATATCGAGCAGAGTTTGTAAGATTAATGAATAGTTATGATAAAGCGAATTAATATGGAAAGTGAGCATATGAGATTGATTAAGAGCTTCTTAATAATATGTCTTTTGCCATTGGTGCTTTCTTGTTCTCAGGCAGGAAAAGAGTATAGCGATATATCGGAAAGCCTTCCCATGGATGAAATTGAAGAGACTTCTATTCTGAAAACACAGGAAAAAGAAGATGAAACGAATATAAAAACTGAAAAAGAAAGTATAACCAATAAGTTAAGGATAATTAAAAATGCAAATTGTCGCATCAAAGTGAGTCATGTGGAGAAAGCTACTTTGTTATCAAAAGAGATCGTTTCAAAGTTTAAAGGTTACATTTCCAATGAGTACTTTACCAATACTAATTATGCTAAAGAAAATAGATTTACAATTAGGGTTCCCAAAGAGAATTTTGATAAAGTATTGGATAGTATCTGTGCGATTGCGGATTTTGTAGATTATAAAACTATAACGACAAAAGATGTAACAGAAGAATATGTTGATATTACATCAAGATTAAAAACAAAGCTAGAAGTCAAACAACGTTATGAAACAATTTTAAAGACCAAAGCAAATACTGTAGAAGATATTTTATTGACTGAAGATAATTTAAGAATGCTTCAAGAAGAAATAGAAGTAGCGCAAGGACGGTTGAATTATTTATCCAACCGGGTTTCTTATAGTACTATTCAGTTTGAAGTATATGAAACGGTTATTCCTATAGAAGAACCAGATGTGTACCAACTTAGTTTTTTAGATAGAACAAAAAATGCAGTATCCTTTGGTTGGAATCTATTGGAATATTTAGTCTTGATATTCTTTTATATATGGCCTTTATGCTTGTTGGGAGCAATGTTTTTTATTTATTTTAAATGGATAAAAAGATGAAATAATTTGAATAAAGCGCATTTGTCCGATGCGCTTTATTTTGTATTTTGCGACAATGAAGGAAATTCTGGCTAGATATATCCCTGAGCGTGCTATAGAACCAGCTTTTGATCTGATTGTGAAGTGTAATGTTCATCTGAAAATTGTTAATGAACGTGCCACACGTCATGGCGATTATCGAAAAATGCCAGATGGAAGACACTTGATAACCGTCAATTCATCTCTTAATGGATATCGTTTTTTGATAACGTTGATTCACGAAATCGCTCATTTAGTTGCTTTTGAGAAATATGGACGTTATATCAAACCTCACGGAATAGAGTGGAAACGAACCTTTCAGCAGTTGATGTTACCATATATTAATCCAGATGTTTTTCCGTCCAGATTATTGCCTGTGATTGCTAATCACTTTAAGAATCCAAGAGCAAGTAGTGATACGGATGCAAAATTATCATTAGCACTAAAACAATATGATCCTGAGAATGATAAAAATTATATCTTTGAAGTACCTTTAGGAAGTAAGTTTAGGTTATATAACGGAAAGATATTCCAAAAAGGAAATAAGCGCGTTAAGCGCTACGAATGTGTCGAAATTAGCACAGGTAGAGTGTACCTGTTTAACCCCAATGCTGAAGTCGAATTACTAAATTAATTATGAACAAAAATTATTACGCCATTTTGATGGCTGGAGGAGTAGGATCTCGATTTTGGCCTGTAAGTACTACAGATTTCCCGAAACAGTTTCACGACATGTTAGGAACAGGAGAAACCTTGATTCAGCGAACGTTTAATCGCTTAACAAAAATTATCCCAGCAGAGAACATATTTATACTGACTAATGAGCGATATAATGATTTGGTGTTAGAGCAATTGCCAGAAGCAGAGCAGCGACAAGTGGTTACTGAACCAGCAATGCGTAATACAGCTCCCTGCATACTATATGCAGCATTAAAAATCCAAAAAGAAAATTCGGATGCAGTTATGGTAGTGGCACCAAGTGATCACTGGATTGAAGATGAGGATGCGTTCACTGATAATCTAAAGCAAAGTTTTGACGCTTGCTCCGAAAATGATATACTAATGACTTTGGGTATTCAACCTACCTTTCCGAATACAGGGTATGGATATATACAATACAATAAAGAAACTAATGCAATTAAAAAAGTAGCACAGTTTACAGAAAAACCGAATTATGAAACTGCTAAGCAATTCTTGGATCAAGGGAACTATCTCTGGAATGCAGGAATCTTTATTTGGAGTGTAAAAAGTATTGTAGACGCGTTTGCTAAATTCCAAAAAGAAATGACCACATTGTTTGAAAAAGGGTCACTTATCTATAATACAGAGCAAGAGAACGATTTTATTGCTAAAAATTATCCGCTTGCAGAAAATATATCTATAGATTATGCTATTTTAGAGAAAGCAGAAAACGTGTATGTACTTCCGGCTACTTTTGATTGGAATGATTTAGGTACTTGGGGTTCATTATACGATAAATTAGATAAAACAGATGCTAATAACGCAGTGGTAAATGCCAGGGTTTTGGCAGAAGATGCGTCTGGTAATATGATCAGAACCTCTGGAGATAAAATTGTGGTGGTTGATGGACTAGAGGATTATATTATAGTAGATGAAGAAGAAGTACTGCTGATTTACCCTAAAAAGAAAGAACAAGATATCAAACAAGTACTTAAAAAAGTAAAAGATACCTACGGAGAAAAATACGGATAATATGGCAGAGAATACTCAGGAATCTAATGATGAGATTCAGGATAAGAAGGTAGAAGAACATAAAGAAGCAGTAAAACAAGATGCTAAAGGATTATTTAAAAGTGCGGTCTCTTTTTTAAGAGAGTTGTTAGATTTTCGTCATGATACAGATAGAGATAGCACTATAGAGTTAATTAAAGCAGATATACCATTTAAAGGGGCTACAGCTTGGATTTTGATATGTTCTATATTTATTGCCTCTATTGGTTTAAATGCTAATTCAATTCCGGTTGTAATAGGAGCGATGTTAATATCACCCTTAATGGGACCTATTTTGGGAATAGGAATGTCTATTGCAGTTAATGACATTGATACGCTAAGAAAATCGTTAGTTAATTTTACTGTGATGGTAGTTCTTAGTATCCTCACAGCTTGGTTATTTTTCTTTTTATTTCCGTTAAAAGTAGAATCTTCAGAATTATTAGCTCGAACAAAACCAGATATTAGAGATGTACTAATAGCTTTTTTTGGAGGACTAGCATTGATTATTGCTAGAACAAAAAAAGGAACCATTGCCAGTGTGATTTTTGGTGTGGCAATTGCTACAGCTTTAATGCCTCCACTTTGTACGGTTGGATTTGGATTAGCTATCGGGAACTATGAATATGCTTTAGGAGCAATGTTCCTGTTTACGATTAATACTATTTTCATTGCATTAGCAACATTTATTGTATTAAAGTTACTAAGGTTTCCAATGCTTCGATATGCTAATTCGGCGAAACGTAAACTAACTGCTCGATTAGTGTCTTTTACAGCTGTATTAGTTATGATTCCTGCTATTTACACCTTTATTGTTACCTTAAATCAAAGTAGGATGGAAGGAGATTATGATCTTTTTATATCACAAGAAATTGAAGGAAACCCTGATTTATACCTTAGAAAGCCAATCCCTGACTATGATAACAAAACTATAAAGTTATTTTTTGATGGGGAAATTACAGAAGCTACCAAAAGTGACCTTGAAAATGAAATTCTTAAATATGAAAATATAAGTGATTTTAACTTAACAATCAGAGGTAATAAAGCTAGAGGGATAGACCAAATTTCTAAAGCAAATGATCGATATATTGTGGAGATAAATCGTTTAGAAACGGAGAATGAGGCATTATTAGATAAAGTCGAAGATTTAAAAATAAGACTTGCACTTATGGAAAACCAATTAGCTGAGGCACAGAAGGTAATTCCTGTAGATGTATTACCCTATAACAATATTGCTAAAGATGCTAAAATCCGTTTTCCGGATTTATCCGAACTGGGATATGGAGAAGTACTACAATCTAATTTCTTAAAAGTTGATACGGTAAAAGTTATCTTTCCACAATGGAAATTCCAAGTATCGGATAGTTTAAATGATGTTAGAAATAAAGATCTCCGAGAGTGGATTACTGGTGAGCTGAAGGCTGATACGTTGTTGGTGAGGTGATATTTCTAAGTATTCCATTACAAAATAGTAGATGGATAAGAGATTTTTTACCCATCTACTGTCAATTTTTAGTATTTGTAATCAAGAACTATTGATAGAAGTTGATTTTTTAGTAATGTTTTAAATATAGTCATCTATCACTTTGAATTTATAAACTTCGAAGAGTGTTTTTTATTCCATAAATTGTAGTATTAAAGTTTACTTTTTCTTCTAACAGGTTGCAAAATTCGTAGTAGCTAATTATCATCTATTAGTGATTTTTCCAGCTCTGTTTACCAGCTTAATAAAAGGACTTCTCCAATGATTTGAATATTTACTATATTGAGTACCGGTCATAATGGCCCTGTCCATGAATTTCCAATCATAAATAATCCCTCCATTTTTTCTGTCTATAACGTCTAAGAAACCTCTACCATTACTTCCTTTAAAATAAACATTTGTTCTTAATCCTTTATCTCCATAAATCCCTTGATATTTTCTCAATATTTTTGTTGCATGAGCATGCTTTCTTATCCCTAATAACCAAGCAGGACCTTTAGTTTTTGCAAATTTTGCCTCAGCCCTAATTGCTGCTTTTGAAATTAATTTTGCATTCCTACTTTTTGATATAAGCTTTGCCCCCCAACGAAATACCTTAGCAGCACCTCCAACAGGAACAACAGTCGTTATTAATTCAGTCATAAACATAGGTACAGCGGACCACTGTTCTCTAGATTGAGCATAAGCTCTTCTATAGATACCTTCATTTTTAATACCAGTTCTAATAACTATTCCTGACAGTAATATAGTACTATTCCATTCCCCTTCTACAAAACCAAGTGGTTTTGGAATAGAAGTATCAATCCCTTTTCTACTGACGGATGGAGGATCTCCTACCTGAGTCATACCTCCATCTGGATCAATCAAACTAATAGGGTTATTACCCATTCCTAAATAAGGAGAACTAAATTCTCCATAAGGATCTGTCGTTAACCATCTTCCAATCCGACCATCCCATAATCGTAACTGGAAGCTTTCTTTTCCTGTCTCTGGGTCTTTTTCCTGCCCTTGATATGCATAACGATATTCTTCAGACCCAGTTAAAGATTTATTAGGCATCACCATCCCAAAGGGGTAATAATCGGAAGAAGATGTAAGATCTCCATTATTCCCGACTACCGCACGTACATTGCCTAAATGATCGGTAAGTTGGTAAGAGGTTGCCCCTTCTTTTTTATATACCCCAATTCTTTCTGATCCATATATTGGGTATTCTGCTGGTTGATTATCTCTATAGATGACCATAACTTTACCAGTAAAATCTCTTACATAATGTTCGGTGTAGTTACTTATAATAGATTCCTTTCTCAACCTATGTCCTAGACCATTATAAAAAAACTTAACTAATGTTTGATTATTTTTTCTTACCTCTGTGATCAAACCTGCCGTGTTATAAACATATTTTACGTTTTCTGACACGTTTTCTACCAATTGACCAATACCGTTATAAATATAGTTATCGCTATTTTGATCTTTGATATCATCTACATTGGTGGTGCTTGTCACAGTATCGTCTACCCTTAGTAACTGATTAGGTTTATCTGTTTTATACGTATAGGATAAATCATCCATCGCATTGTTTCCGTCTTCTGTATTTTTGTTTCGATGTAAAGTTTGTATATTTCCATTAGCGTCATAGGTAATTCCACTAACGTTATAATCACCGTTGTTATTTTCTTGTAAACCATCAGCATTTATAATTTTTCCTTTTATCACAGTTCCTGAAGTTGTTTTAAAGCCTGGTAAAAAACGAATGCTGTTGGTAGCTTCATAATTTTGTGTGCCGGATACAGTGCTGTTCTTTGTAATATCCGGAGGGATGTTGCTATTAGAAGGTGCATTATACTCCCCATATTGTGCATCGGTCAGCCAATTATTACGATCATATTGATATGAATATACATTTTGTGCACCTTGTAACGGTTGGTAACCATTATTCCAGCGTATTCCTTTTATATTTCCATTGAGTTGATCTGTACCATAGGTAGTGGATTTAATATTATTCAATCCGCGCATATAATCTGATTGATGATAGTCAATGGCCATCCCAAAGAGATCATTTGCGTCACCTCCCGGATCATGAGTAGTATTTAAGCTAGGATGGTTAATGCTTTTTAATTGCCCAGCTAAGTTATAGACATAATCTACTCCCTGAATCCCACCACCAAGCTCCATACGTTTTAAAGCTCCAGTTTCATAATAGGTGTAATCAGCATGGGTAGTGTAATTTATATCATCTATAGAAGTTTCTACTTGCACCAAACTGTAATCTTGTGGATTATAAGTGTATCGATGAATAAAACGTTCTGCCGTATTATGGCGCTGAAAATAAACCTTAGTCACACTGCCAGAAACAGGATCATATTCGTAATCGATGGTTTTTGTTCCCAAGCCATTTATTTTTTGAACAATCCACTCTACACGTCCATAAATATCATAACTATACCAGCTTGTTGTGGTTGTTGGATTTAGTGTCTGCGTGCTGGATACATTACCCGATACAAAGTTTTGAGCAGTATAATGAGATGATACATTTCCTAATGCATTATTAAGGCCAGTTAGGTCCGGTACATCATATGTAGTAAGTACTTGTTCTTTTTTACTGCCAGATGGAAGAACTGCATCAGGATTAGTTGTTGAAAATCCATTGTTAATAATTACACCTCCTTCTATCGGTCTGCCAAAACTATCATAATTGGTGTACGAAAATTCTCCAGCTGTACGCTGTTTGCTATTTTGTGAATAACGAATTTGTCCATCTTTACGATACTTAAACCAAACCTCTCCTTCATCAGGACTGGAACTATGAATCAATTGCCCCAAAGTGTTATATTCGAAGGTGCTCTCTAGGTGAATTAGCGGTTGTTTAGATGAAATTAATCGTCCAGTTTTATCATATTCATTAAGACTATAATCATAATAATTCTCTTTATAAGTTATTATAACCGGATTAGTCTGAGCATCATAGTTTTCTAAATCATTTACACTTATTCTATAGAAGCTATTAGGCATGGATGCTGCTGCTGAGGTTGTGGTTTCAGAAATCAGATCATGAATAGTAACAGAAATACCAGTTGGTGTAGCTATTGAAAAACCCATATTATTCCCACTTGGGACATGCAAATCTATAAAACCTTGCTCGCTTATGGGAATTGTCATAGTTCTGGTAACTGTTCCTCCACTTCGGGCTGAAGCTAATACTTTTCCATCAGTATCTGCGAACACAACATTTTCTACTCCATGAACATCCCTAGATATTGTCTTAATGGTTTTAGTAGTATTGTATTTTAAATCATTAAATGCACTACCTTGAGAAAGTTCCTGAGAAGCAGGCATACTGAAAACATACGATTGTGGCCATGCACCACTAACCTTAGTACCACCAGCTGTTCGTAAAATTGTTCCCGGATTTAAGGTGCTATATATAGTACCTGAAAAGGGATAGTCTGTAACATCCTGGTATGCTTCGGATGTATTGGACTCACTATAATACCATCCTAGAGTGCTCGACTGATTACCAACAACTGGAGGAGTATCAGGATTGTTTTCAAAATCAGATACATTGTAACTACTACCATCCGTTTTTAATATAAAGTCTTCTTTATAAAGAATGTGACCATCGGTGTTTACCGGTGCACTTAACGTTTGTATAACTGCTCTTCCTTGATCATCATAAAGCGTTTGATTTGCCCATACTTTATTCGTTAAAATATCAAGGCTTTGTGTTTGTATAGGCCTACCTAAATTATCTGCATACGATTTAGTTTTAGAAGTGCTTTCACCATTTGCATTATATGTAATGGTCAATACAGTATTAAAAGGTTCAATGGTATCACTGTCATTAGAAGGACAACCATTATTTGCTACCTCACCAGATTCATTAGGACATAAATCGGTATTATTAGTTACGTAACCTGCAGGCTTTATGCTGTAATACACCTTATCATTAGGATCTCCTAAACCATCATTGTCACTATCTTTATAGAAGTGTTGAGGAGGAATATTAGTGATATTTGCTGTTGTGTCATTATAATCCCCAAGAGGAAGTAGGGTTAGGGTATAACCATTTCCTGGACTGCTACAAGCAACTCTGGTCGATACTGCATAACCATCTCTATCTGCATCAAGGTACCATGTTCTTTCTGTATCAATTGTATAATTAATAGTTCTTACAGGCCCCCAACAATTGGTTTGCGTGTTTTTTCCTCGTAAATAATATACTGTTCCAGTGGTTCTATCAATAGAACGTTCAGAATTTGACGTACTAGAACCGGAGGAAGTGTTCTGCCAATAATAAACTGTATTAAAATTGATTTCTTGAAACCCCTTAGTAATCCTTGTGTATTCACAGTATTTTGTTATTACAGGAGTTACTGCTATTTCAGGGCAATTGCTACTCCCTTGTTCCGAGCCTTCAATAATTTGCGTAAATCCAACCAAACTTAATAAACTAAAAAAGATCAGAAGGATACTTTTTATCTTATATTGATTTTTCATCTGTTTTATTTTTAAAAACTGTATCATTTTTGTGAATATGAATTTTTCTCTTTTATTGATGATTATCTCCTCCTCCAGAGCCATCATCACATTCATTATCGTTTCTAACGGTGCGTAAGGATTGCCCAAGATTAGAATATTGATTATCTGTAACGATGAGTCTTACCCATCGAATATTGCATCCAGAGAGGTTGCTCCAAGTAAATGTAGGGCTAGTACTTGCCGGTGTGGATTGAAAATCAGTACTGGATGATCCAATACTCTTATACCATTTAAAACTATAGTTACCAGAACCACCAGTTGCTTTTCCTACAAAAGTTTGATGAGTTGCGCTTGAAGATCCATAGGTGACAGAAGCAAAAAGAGGGTCAATTGTGCTAGCATCCTCTAGGGATTCGCTATAGGTATATCGATGTTCCGCTATTTTTTTAAGACCTCCGGTCAGGCCTATATCATCCGCGACCTCACTATGGGTTTGGATTAGTCTTCCAACCGCATCGTATGTATACGTAGTTGCCAAATTGTTACTTCCCAGTATCGCAGAAAGTTCATCCCACTCGTTATATACATACGTTGCCATAGCAGATTGTACAGGGTGTATCCTAAAATCATCAAAATAAGTGCTTCCTGAAGCTGATCGAACATATACCGTTTTTGCGGCTGTATCCCAATCGACATAATGGTTTAGTAATACCCAATCACCAGCTATAACTTTTTCTCCATTAAATGATTTTAAGCTTTTTCCGTCATATACTCGAGCTTTTGTATAATTATTCTTAGACGCCCATACCGATATTTTATATGTTCCAGATCTATGTCCATTGGGGACATTGGTTCTAAACCCTTGTTGACTACTTATATTTATTGAGTATTTACCCGTATGCGCTTTTGTCTGAGTACGACCAATTCCATAAATTCCATCATCAAAATTAGAACCAGATATATATTCTGCTCCGCTATAATACATTTCATTATAGGCAGCATTTCCAACAGCAATGGTTTTGGTGTCTTTGTCTCCCATTTTGAGAGCAACACGGTTGTTGTTTATATCTATTGTTTCTAAAGACATTGAAAATCGATCGTACTTAGAAACTTCAGATAATAATTTCCAATCTGTAGGTTGATTCGTAGCATTTACATTCCAATTAAATCCATCATCGGATCCTGTAAACCCTACAAATAATCCATCGGTATTTGTTTGACCATCCCAGGTATACGTTTTATGTTTTCTCCAGATGTTATGCTCCCAGTTTTTCCAAGTAGTAATTCCAACTCCGGTTTCTATCCAGTTTCCTGATTGGTTTATATAACTTTTTGTCATTGCCTCCTGCGTCAACATATTCTTGTTATTTATGTTGTCTGTTTTACTACCTAATACAGGATATTTAGTATATGCAGGGATAACTTCAGTTTTAAATTCAGTTCCATCACTACTTTCGGTTCTGGTTTCTAATAATTGAGCGGAAGTATTATCATATTTGTCAAAATAGGTAGTACTAGAAAAACCACCTTGAATAGTCGTTGTAGATTCCAGAACACTTGGGTATACTATTCTCGTAGAAGAGTTTACCAACCATTTATCTGATTCATTTGTATTAGACACATAATCTATTTCTTTATACGTTTGGAATGACTCTTGAGTCACTCCCTGAGTAATGTTTTCAGGGGATTTATAATTATTGATCGTCTTAGTGATTAACTGTCCATAACTGTTATAGCTAGCAGTAGATAATAATTGTCCCAAATTAGACATATTGTCTTTAATTATGGTGCTTTTTGCCTCTACGCGTACATTATTGCTGGTATTCAAAACAGTTGGTTTTTGTCTTATGTCAGCTTCCAGAATATCAGCATACCCGATAACTATATCTTTATGTTTTACAGGTAATACCTTAAATTCATATTGCATATGACCAAGTGATACATCATTGTTTCCATAGGCAGTAGTTTTTACATGACCGTACATAGGTATTGGAGGTGGGAGTTCTATACCATATGGAACCTCTCCAGTTACTTCATTAACAAAAGGGATGTAACTTACTACACCTGATGTAGTATTTGTTCCTGGGTAATTATAATCATAGGCGGTTGTATATTCTACAATTCCATCGGTAGTCTTAATACTTCTCACTCGTATACCAGTAGTAAATTCTTGTGAAGGGAAATCTACTTTACTAACATCAGGTGTTGTCGAAACATCAGAGCAAGTTCGTCCATCATAGAATACACTGGTTCGCGTTTTTCGAGGGTTATTAAAACGAAGTTTTAGCTTGTAACCTCCATTGAGTATCTGAGTAACTGTTGCCATATCGTTATAAGATTCATAGGTAAACTCAGTTCGTGGATTTGGTAATGGGTCGCCATTTATATCGTGTTCTGTTTTTTTACAAGAGCGAAGTTTTCTATAGGTAATACCTAATTGAGTACCTATAGTAGCATTGTAGGCTATGAAGGGATCGGTGGATGATTCTATAAAGATTTCATTCTGACCATTAGGATTTGTCGCAGGAAAAGACAATTCATGATTTGTAGCGGAAGTAAAGGAATCAGGCTCGTATTCGATTTGAATCTTTCCTCCAGTAGGTACCTTTATTTCGCGTAAACTCCAGTTTTGAGGATAATTCCTATTATATCCCCATTCATCTTTTTGGTTTAACTGATAACTTCCTTTATTATATTCAAAACTATAAGGAGGCATTAATTGTTGTCCTCCTTTCCCTTTAAAGGTAAGATGTTTTAAAGAAAGTCTCCCATTAACCCCACCAAAAGTATAAGGCGCACCATCAGCTAGTTCATAACTATAACCAGTGAAATCAATAATTTTTAAAGCTTTGCTTCTTAAATTATCCCAATTGCTAAGATCTTTTCTATCCAAAACATTATCCTGAAGACTATACCGTATGGTTTTAGTTCCTCCTCCTTCATATTTAGGATCGTAAAAGGTTAATACATGATTATGGTTAGAAGGTGGAAAAGAACTTAAATCACTGGAATTCGTTTTTGTAACTCCAATAGCGTCCTCATTTTTTAATAAAATGATTTCACGTAAACGAAGTAATGCCTGAGCTTTAAAATTTAATGTAGTTTTATTGTTTTTGTCTAAACGATGTTCATAGATTTGTCTTTTTCCTTGGCTATCGTTTCTTTCTTCTTTTATAAAAAGAGCGGTATGCGTCCTAGTATTGATCTTATCGAGATAGTAAATTTCTTTTCGCCCCCATGTATAATTTTTAATATCTGGATTTTGGCGATCTGTGTTATATTCTTTACCATGAGGAGCATACCATATATAACCATCACTCCATTTACCATACTCCATATTTACCCAATATCCATAATCACCTTCATCAGCTACCTTATTTCCATTAGTATCCACAAAATCGGGTCCTGTTACTGCAGTTAACAACCAATGTGTAGCATATTTTTCTAACTGTCTTTTTTCGAAAAAAGCTTCATCTTCATCTGGTTTCCCAGCTATAAAACCAAATTGCCTAGAAACGACTTCATGATTGTAGACCGGTAAAGCGTAGTGATAGGTTTTACCATCTGGAGAAGTTATTTTAAATGCTCCAATTCCATCAGGTTCAAACAAATCGCTATCCCCATAATTAATTGAAGTATTTGGTTTTAACAGACCACTACTAAAACTTGAATTATTTGCCAGTTCCTTATTGGTAAATGACTCTACAAATCTACCTCCTTTTTTATGAGAAATCTCAGTAGACGGAGCGTAATTAAGATATCCAAAAATATCTGTAGGCTGGATATTTGTTTTAAAATTTGCAGGCTCAATTAATAATGAAGATGAATATTCATTTTCAAAATGAAAATTAGGATTTATATTAAAACCTGATGCAGAATTATCTTGTATTTTATAAGATATTTTATAATCATTATCATTGCTTTCAATATCCTTTGTAAACCCCAATAACGCGCTGTTTCTATATACACGAGGTTTCATAGAACCAGATAATCCTTGAGCGGTTACTCTGTAATTATCGTAATTAGGGAATACTGCATTATTATTATCAAGCTCAACAGCCGTAGAATTACCACGAAAATCTACCTCATAAATATCATTAAAAGCTACTACATTCTTTGTATAAATAACAGAATGAGGGGTATTGTTATGAACATGATTTTCATCAACTTCATGTACTCTAGATAAACCATAGAAACATAACCATCGCCCTTTAGTAGTTTCCGTATTCTTAAAATGAACAGGACCTGTTACTGAAGTATTCTCTAATTTATCTAAATCGTATGTTACTTTTTGATAGCCAAAACTTGCGGTAATCATACCTTCTCCTGTAGGAATCACAATTGGTATAAAAAAACCACTTTTTTTAATGTTATAATCACTTTGTGAAACTGCATTCTCAAACGCAATATTAGCTCCGGCACCTACTCCGTTAACTTTCCCTGAAACACTTACTCCTTTGGAAGAGAAATTAATCCCAACGCTGTTTTTTTTGCCTTTTTCACCAGCACTATAACTGGCATTAACGGATATATCGCCACTCCAACTGGAATTTAACCCCAAACCAACATTTTGGCCCCAATAACCACTACCATTGGTAGTTGTTTTAGCATCAAAACCATAACCAACATTGACCCCAACACCATTTGTACCGATACTTCCTCCTATTGAAAAAGGAGAATAAGGGATACGCGTGGAAGCATTAACAGAAGCTCCATCGGTACCCACACTAACACCAGCACTTGCTAATTCACTCAGGGCAAAACCATAACTAACGGAACCTCCAAAACCTCTATCATCAGAATATGATAAAGATAACCCCACTGATAAACCACCACTTGAAAAAGAGGTGTATCCTAAGCTTCCTGTGTATGTACTGTTTTCTCCTCCGGCGTCATAGAAATACTCTTTAAATCTAGCGTCATTCCAATCATCGGGATATCCATTTACAGAACGATTTATCGCACCAGGATTTAATGTCCATCCTAATCCAACCCAAGAGGCTTCTTGATCCATCGCTATACCGGCATGATATGATAATGATAATGGATATCCTCCTTCTGGAGAAGGAACATTTAATAATGGCAATACATATGCTAAATCTCCTGTTGCCAGATTTACCATATCCGAAGCATCTACTGGTTCAAAACTAGATGCCTCAGGTGCTGCAGGCCCGTTGTTATTTGCTAACAACATATTATAAGGCACAAAAGACTGTAAAAAATTGAGTGTTAAAAACACTGCTATGACTTTATGTGAAAATTTTGTTTTGGACATAGTCAAATCTTTATTTTGTTATTTACTTGTTAGTTCTTTTCTTGGTTTCGTTACCAGAAAATCACTTTTATGGATAAACGTTCACAAAAAACTTGGTAATGTTTTTATTTGAAATCTAATCCAGGTTCATTATTTAAAGGAGTGGTAGGGATTTTAAAAGTAATCTCCCCGGTAAACAATCCAATATCTTCAATACTCAAATTGACATACTCTTCTTCTACTAATTTCTTATCCCTTGGATATACTAATAGCATATTTGTACTAGTACCCATTCCATACATTCTAGGGTAGACATAATCTAACATGGTGATAGTATCTTTTTTTGAGGTGTACAGATGTACACGTTCTGTCATTCCGAACGCCAATTGATTTACCATTGCCCCGAATTGATTTCTATTACCAGCTACACTCGTTAATACTTCTTGATTGTTTTTAGACATCCTCAAGTTGAAATAGATATACTTCTTATATTTATTTCTAAGACTATCAAGTACTATTTCTGAAGAATCAACTGTAAGTTCTTGCTTAACCAATAAATCAGTGGGTCGATACGTCAATGAGAAATTGATACCATTCAAAGATTTATATTGGACATATTTATTAGACTCTTCTTTCATGTAATCCAATAATGCTTCTTCTGAAGCAAAGGTTTTTTGATTACAACTTGTAAAAACCGATCCGATAAATAGTACTATTATGCATAGTTTGTGTACTTTTATTATTTGCATCTCTTGATTATTATTGCTTATCAAACAATAAATTTTTTACTGTGTTATTTTCCTGAATAATTTCTGTTAAGTCCTTTAAGGATTTCTTCAGTAAGATCAGAAGCCTTATCTGCGTACATAATATTTCCACTACCACTAGCTCCAAAAATGAGTTTATACCCGTTGTCCTTACCATATTCTTTTACATAATCATTAATATCATTAATGACAGTTTGTGTTATCTTTTGATCTTCTTCTTGTATCTGTTTTTGTATAGCCTGCTGATAATTATTGATTTGTTGTTGTTTATTGGCCAAAAGCTCTTGTTTTAGTTCTATCTCTTTTTTAGACATAGAGATTCGTTCCTTTTCATAGTTCTTTAGTTCCTGTTGCCAGTTGGTAACTAAACTATCCACATTGGCTTTTAATGTTACCGCTTTTATATTAAAAGTTTTTCGTTCTGTCTTAGTACGATTGTAACCATCCAATAATTTATTAACATCTACATACACTAATTCGGATTCTGATTGGAAATAAAAAAAAGAAGATATGAAGGTCATTAATGCCATTAATGATATGAGTAATACTGATTTATTCACCATCTTAAATTGCTTTTTGAGTTTTTGTTTTAGGTTATTAATGGTCTTTTTTCGTTAAGTACTGTTCTAGTTTAGATAATCGGTTTTTTAAATCCTGATTAATTCTATTCTGTTCTTCATGCTTCTTCTCTTGTTTCAGCGTATACAACGTTAACTCTTCAATTTTTTCTAAAAGTTTCATGTTCATAATACCTAGTTCTACTCCGTTAGCTTCCATTTCTTTGGCGGATGGAATATTAGGTAAGTGTTTGTTTTTTAGTATGTATTGCTGAAGTTTTTCTAATGACCATAGTTTATAATCGTTTGCAAAAACATAATCTGGACCAGGTACAGAGAGATCTACCAGTACTTCTTCTACATGGATTTTACCTTTTACTGTGAGCTTAGCATCCGGCGCATTAGTTCCAATACCTATATTTCCATTACTTAGTAATCTCATTTTTTCAAGACCATCAAACTCCCAACGAATGTGATTTGCATGATTGGTGTTAATATCTGTTTTCAGAGATTTGGAGCTTACATTTAACCTTAGGAGACTACTTTTTGTAAAAACAGAATAATTATTATTATGCTGCCAATACGCTATAGAAGTTTCATTTAAACCATCATTCCCGATAGCGGTAAATGATTTGTTGACTTTAGTTCCTGATAGTATTGCAGAAGCATCATATTCTAACCAGAATAAAGAAGCTCCTTTATTTATGCTAGAACCACTCATTCTTTTACTACTTAATTTTAATATTGACGATTGACTATCATTAGTATGTCTGTTGAGGTTGTATTGAACATAATTATGGTCAAAGTCAACATTAAAAGAAGCTGAACTCGAGTTATTACCATTGTTAATTTCGAATATTGAAGAAGGTGAAGTTGTTCCAATACCTACGTTTCCTTCTGAAGGAAATGTGTTTCCCGCATTAATACTTCCTAAAACATTCACAGATAAAGTTCCTTGAATACTTTCTGGAGCAATAACTAGTGGTGATGTTGAGATTGGATTCCCATAATAAGATATGGTTTTAGAACCAGCACTATTCCATTGAATAGTAATACTGGTAGGGCTTTGATTTATAATAATACCTCCATTTACTGACCAATCGGCACTGGGAATACTCATTCCTAATGGCGTCGAAATATCATACCCCGATGTGCTATCTATAGTAACTTCGGTATTTCCTGATATGGCAATTATAGTAGGTGCAACAGGTGGATTTGCTTCAAGTGTATTAGGACCAGAACCGTTTTTAGCTTGTAAATTTAAACCGAGGATGACACAAAAAAAAAGTAATATACTATTGCCTTTAAACATTGATAAAGGGCGATCGTTTTTTTGAAACTGAATCTGATTTTTCATTTTTTTAATTTTCTTATTTTGATGAATAATAATGACCTATGATTTTGACTAAATATTGAGTGCTACAGATATTTATTTCACTCTATTATTTTATAATTTAGGATTACATTTTTTTGATAAATTGATAATTGTAATTGATTGACAGATGGTAAAATTATATGAAGTGAAAAGAATTTAACCCACCCTTTATGGGTGGTTTTTTAAAAGGGCATAAAACCTAAAGAGGACGTAGTAGTTACAATGCGACGCGATTATGTTTATTTTTAAGAGTAGACACTATACCATTTTTTGACTCTATAACTTTATGATTTTTAGTTTTAAATACAATCGTTATTTTTGATAGTACCATGAACGCTGAAGTATTACAACATATTGAATTGCTCGTCGGAAGTATCGGAGTTATTTTAGGTCTTTTTTTTGCTGGATTCTTGCTTGCCAATAGACAAAAGTTATCCGAAGCAAATATTTTCTTATCTATTTATTTAGTAGCATTTAGTCTGCGAATAGGAAAATCACTCTTTCATAATTATTTTGAATTAGATGCAACGTTGCGGACTATGTTTCTAGCTACATTGCTTTGCGTGGGACCGGCTATATGGTTGTACGTTTTATTTCTTATTAAACCTAAAACGCAAAGTCGTACTAAAAGTTACTTCCACTTTTTACCTTTCTTTATAGCATTAAGTATCTGTTGGTTAATCCCAAATAATGGATCTTGGATATTTGGAGTATATTATGATTTTTTGATTGTCCATATGGGAACTTATATTGTGTTTTCTCTAGTGTGGTTATGGAAACAAAACAATGAGATTGAGGCTACAGAAGGGATAAAAGTTTTGAGTTGGTTGCGCTATTTTTTATTCTTAAACCTGATATTCGTGGTCGTTTATTTTTTGATTTCGGAATTAATTATTCCGTTTTATATTGGGATTTCTTTCTTATTCTCTATAGTCGTAATCTCTTTATCATTTTGGGCTCTAAAAAATCCTTCTCTATTTATCGTTCCAGTAGAAAAATATAAACAATCGACTTTTGACACTAATGAGGCATATAAATTGATGGAAAGATTAAAGACTTTTATGAATGATGAAAAGCCATTTTTAGATCCAGAAATGACACTTCCTAAACTAAGCGCAAAGTTTAATATGTCGACTAATGAATTGTCTCAGGTTATCAATCAGGTCGAATCTCTTAATTATTCACAATTTATATCAAAGTATAGAGTCCAGGAAGCACAAAATTTAATGAATGCACAGGCGTATGCTAATATGACTATTGCGGCAATAGCTTATGATAGTGGTTTTAATAGTATTTCTTCTTTTAATAGTTCTTTTAAAAAGCATGCTAAAATGACTCCGATTGCTTATCGCAAATCATTAATACGATAATTCATTTTTTTTCGGAATAGTAGTGCCAAGATTATGATGTTGGTAGGTTTTTCATTTTTTAAACTACAATTTTGACCAATATTAAAATAAACTATAAAATGAAAATTACAACAACCTTATGCTTGGTAATGGTATGTCTTTTATCTTGCAACACGAATGAACATCAAGGTTCAACTCATAATTTTACGGTGCAACGTCTTATTATTCTTAATGATAAAAATGAAATATTGATGAGCAGAGAAGAATCTGTTTGGGCTACACCTTCTTTAGTTTATAATAAACGTCAGTTTTTAAAAGAAGGACTTGATAGCTTATCAAATGCGTATGGAATTAAAGTAACGGATCTAGAATTACGAGGGCAGTTTAGTTACAAATATGACTATCATCCATATGCAACATTGAGAAACTATTTTGTTGCCCGTTATGTAAGCGGTGAATTGACGGTGCCAAATGGTCTGGCAGAAGCAAAATGGATACCCGTAGATCAGGCTATTGAAAAAAACACGGTCACTTCAATAAAGGAAATCACTAAGCAGATTATGGAATTTCCAAATGTTGTTTGGGGTGGCTCTTTTATGGTGAGTCATGTAGGTGATGAACATCCTACAAAAATGGTGGAATCCTTTTATCCTTTGTTAGAATATAAGGCAGATAAATAAGTATTAAGTACAATTTTGAAACTGTGTAAAAGGAAAAATGTTTTACAAAAACGAGGTGCATTTAATCGCATGGCAATTCCCTGACATAAATCCTCTTGTTTTAAGTACCTTTACCAAAGGCTATAGCGCCTTTTTTAAAGACACAAACTTCATGTCGAAAAAAACAAATAAAGAATCTGATTTACAAGGTGTTACTCGTTTGGTTACAGATGCGACAATCGGTGTAACGGAATTGGTAGAAGCCATGCATAGGAGAGTGGTTCATCCTCCTTTTTTACCATCTACACCCATTCAACATTTAATTACCAATATTGCTGGGATCACTTTTAAAAATATAAAGAATAGTACCCGATTTATTGGTGGAGGTTTAGATAAAGCACTAGGGCGTTTAACTCCTGTGCTTGGAAAATTAAGAAAGACCAATGAAGTAGAAGGGATGCGCGCTGCATTAAATGGAGTACTCGGTGATTATTTAGAAGAAAAAGAAAATCCCTTAAAGATTGAAATGCAATTCAGGTATGAGTCAGAGGCTATAACATTGGATAGTAAAAACCTTGAAGCTAATTACTCTGATATCAATGGCAAAATTCTTTTGATGATACATGGTGCGTGTATGAATGATATTCAATGGACACGAAAAGAACATAATCACGGAGAAGTATTAGCAAAAGAATTAGGGAAAACACCAATTTACTTGCATTATAATAGTGGGAGGCATATTTCCTCAAATGGGCAAGATTTTAATAAGTTATTAGAAGATTTAATACTGCATTGGCCCGTTCCTGTAGAGGAGCTAATCATTATTGCCCATAGTATGGGTGGTTTAGTCACTAGAAGTGCATTATATTATGGTGATCAGGAAAAGAAAAAGTGGACTGAGCACCTCAAAAAAATTGTCTTTCTCGGAACACCTCACCAAGGTGCACCTTTAGAGCGGATAGGGAATTACCTGGATGTGATTCTTGAGTCTATTCCTTATACAAAGCCTTTTGCTCCATTGGGAAAAGTCAGAAGTGCTGGTGTTACAGATTTAAGATATGGAAGTTTAATTGATGAAGATTGGCAAGGCAAAGACAGGTTTGATATAGATGGAGGTGAAAGTCAAAGAATCCCATTGCCTAAAAAGATAGACTGTTATAGTGTCGCTGCTGTTTTGGGAAAAGAAACAGATACTTTATCCGCTAGAATGTTAGGAGATAGTTTGGTTACTGTAAAAAGTGCTTTTGGGGAACATAAAGATCCAGCAAAAAGTTTGAACTTTAAAGACGAGCATACTTGGGTTGCTTATGAGAATACTCATTTGGATCTATTGAATAACCCTGAAATCTATACTAAAATAATGACGTGGTTAGTTTGATCAAATTTTTGAATCATTGAACTGTGATGAATTATTCCTGATAGTTGATAACTCCCGAAATTATAAGGTAAAGAAATAGTAGATTGCTACCTTGATTTTTGTGCAGAATAAACAGTAAAGAATACATGAAAAACAAAGAAGCTCTTTTAGTGATTGATATGCAAAAAGGATCTTTCACTGCAAAAACACCTCGGTTTGATACCGATGGAGTTGTAAAACGTATCAATGAACTTGCTTTATTATTTAGAGAAAAAAAATTACCCGTATTGTTTATACAACATGATGGGACAGGAACCGGAGCGTTTGAAAAGAATACAGAGGAATGGGAAAATTTAGACGAACTAATCGTTAAGTCCAGTGATATTCTTATTGATAAATATGCAAATGATGTTTTTTACAAATCGATACTCCAATCAAAATTGATAGAATTAAATGTAAAGAAACTATTGATTACAGGTTGCGCAACAGATTTTTGCATAGAATCTACAATTCAGTCAGCTTTGACAAAAGAGTATGATATTACGGTTGTTTCTAACGGTCATACGACAGGTGATCGCCCTCATTTAAAAGCTGAAAAAGTAATTGAACATTATAATTGGGTCTGGGAAAATATGATACCTACAAAAGGGAAAGTCGATGTGAAAACCTTTGAGCAGATTAAAGAAAACGATAGTGTGTCATGACTTGATACACCGTAAATAGTAAGATTTTTTATATTATTAGTTAATGTATAGCCAAAGTAACAATTATGAATCTGCCTGAAGACGTAAAAGATTTCATCAACAAAAAAGTGGAGTTAGAGAATTATTGTTTACCACATTTTTATCCTGAATTAAATTCATTTGAAGATTTTCAAATAGGATATAAAATTAATGGTATAAGTGGTGAAAAAGAAACAGGAGATGGAGATGGTGATTTCAAGGAGAATTGGTTTGTCATATGTGCAGGATATGCTTCGGATCCATTTTTTATTGATATTACTGAAGCGGATAAAAAATTCCCAGTTTATTTTTCTTGGCGTGGAGCAGGAAAGTGGATTGCAATAAAAGTTGCTGAAAATATTAATGAATTTTCTGAAAAACTTCTCTTTCTTAAAGATTTAGAAACAAAGAATAACAATATTCAGGAAGAATTTCGAAAGAGTTTTGATATGAATAATAAGTTTTGGATGGAGGTTTACAATGGATATGAAGAAGAGGTAGAAGTGTATTCAAACCATCATTCACCAACTGAGAATGAAAAGCGCATTCAGGAAATCCGCAAAGAATTAAAAGTTTTAGATGAAAATAAAGAAAAAGGAAAAATTGAACTTAAGAGTTATCTGATTTATAAAAGAGAACTAGAAAATGAAATTAAGGAATTAAGCTAATATAGATACTATACTTGTAGCATAGTATAGAGCCACTATTCAATTTATGCTTAAGACTTCTACAACCCCTTCAATTGTGCATCTCTTACTTTTTTAAATAAGTTAGAAGAGTACACAAATTCTGTTACGGCTTCATTATCAGTTTGGAAGATTTGAGATTTATCACCTTCCCATTCTAAATGACCATATCTTAGAAAAATAATCTTTTCTCCAATCTCCATCACAGAGTTCATATCATGAGTATTGATAATCGTGGTAATGTCATATTCTTCTGTAATCTCTTTTATAAGATTATCGATCACGATTGCTGTTCTGGGATCTAGTCCAGAGTTAGGTTCGTCACAGAAAAGATATTTTGGCCTGGTTACGATCGCTCTGGCAATTGCAACACGTTTCTGCATACCTCCACTAATCTCAGATGGAAGTTTGTTATTAGCATTTTCGAGATTTACACGAGCTAGTACTTCGTTTACACGATCCAGCATTTCTTCTTTCTTCTGTTTGGTAAACATTCTTAGGGGGAACATCACGTTTTCTGCTACTGTCATAGAATCAAATAACGCACTACCCTGAAATACCATTCCCATCTGTTCTCTCAGATCTCTTTGTTGTTTTTCGTTTAACTCAGAATAAGTTGAGCCATCATAACAGATACTACCTTTTTCTGGTGTAAACAACCCAAGCATACATTTTAAGAAAACCGTTTTACCACTACCACTGGTACCAATAATCAAATTAGTTTTTCCACGTTCGAAAGTAGTAGTGATTCCTTTCAGAATCTCTTCTCCATTAAATGCTTTATGTATATCCTTTACTTCTATCATTAGCTTAATAATAATTGGGTTAATACATAATTAGCTATAACAACAACGACAGTAGTCCATACAAATGCAGAGGTACTAGCTTTACCAACTTCTAAGGCTCCTCCTTTCATATAATACCCATGAAAAGAAGGTATCGTAGCTAACAAGAATGCATATAAAAATGTTTTTATAAAAGCATATACCAGATGAAATGGGATAAAATCTTCCTGCAACCCACTGATAAACTCACTACTAGATACAAATCCACCATAAACACCTGCAACATATCCCCCAAAAATCCCCACAAACATAGCGATAGCAATTACAAATGGATACGTTAGCATTGCTATGATTTTTGGAAAAACAAGATAATTAAGTGAATTGATCCCCATTACTTCTAATGCATCAATTTGTTCCGTAACCCTCATAGTACCAATACTGGAAGTTATAAAGGAACCAACTTTACCAGCCATAATTACGGAAATAAAGGTAGGAGCAAATTCCAGAATTATAGATTGTCGAGATGCAAATGCAATAAGTTGTTTAGGAATCAAAGGGTTATTAAGATTCAGTGCCGTTTGTATGGCAACAACCGCTCCAATAAAGAAAGCTAAAAATACAGTTATACCTAAAGATCCTATAATAAGGTCATCAATTTCTTTTAAAATCAAATTCCTAAGAACTGAGCCTTTGGTCATTCGACTAAAAACTCCTTTAAGCATTAAAAAATAACGACCGATATCGTCTAGATAAAACATATGTCCTACATTAGAAGGGCTAAAATAGAAAAAAAAATAGGGACAGCATTTAACCTTCTATTAAAGTTTTACATTTGCATAAATGGTATTTTAACCGTCTAAAGGAAAAAAAGTAATGTTCAAGAAAATATTGTTAGTAATTATAATAATTACCTGTGCTATTCAATGTACAACTAAAGATTCGTCATCAATAGGCGTCAATTCGGAAGAAACAATTTCTGTAAGACCCAAGTTAATGGTTGGTATCGTAGTAGATCAAATGCGATATGATTACCTAACTAGGTTTTATGATCGTTTCGGAGAGGGAGGTTTTAAAAGAATGGTTAATGAAGGTTTTAATTGTAAAAACAATCATTTTAACTATATACCAACATATACTGGTCCAGGACACGCTTCTGTATTTACTGGAACGACTCCACAAAATCATGGGATCATATCTAATTACTGGTATGATAAGTTTGGAAAAAATATGGTGTATTGTGCTAGTGATTCATTGGTCAGAGCAGTAGGTTCTGATAGTGAGTTAGAAAGAATGTCTCCTCGTCGTATGAAAACTACCACTTTTGCAGATCAAAATAGATTACATACACAGTTAAAGGGAAAAAGTATTGGTATAGCTATAAAAGATAGAGGAGCAATATTGCCAGCAGGACATTCTGCTAATGGAGCCTATTGGTTTAGAGGTAAAGATGAAGGTAATTGGATTACAAGTACATATTATAGAAATGAATTACCGGATTGGGTACAACAATTTAATGATTCTGATCAAGCAGAATCTTATTTTAAAGAATGGAATACCTTATATGATATTACTACTTACGAAGAGAGTGGTGCGGACAAAAATAATTTTGAGGCAGGGTTTAAAGGAAAAGAAACCGCCACATTTCCCTATGATTTAGCAGAACTAAAAGATCAAAATGCTGGGTACGATATTATAAAAGGATCTGCATATGGAAATAGCTTAACAACGGATTTTGCAATAGCTTCAATTGATGGAGAAGCGCTAGGTAAAGATGATATCACAGATGTATTAACAGTTAGTTATTCCAGTACGGATTATGTAGGTCACAATTTTGGAGTTAATTCCAAAGAGATTGAAGATACATATTTGAGATTAGATAAGGATTTGGAACGTTTTTTTGGAGCCTTAGATAGCAAGGTTGGAAAAGGTAATTATACAGTTTTCTTAACAGCAGACCATGGAGCTGTTCATGTACCGTCTTATTTGCAGACAGTAAAGATACCATCCGGTTATTTTAAAATGGATACTTTATCGACTAAGGTTACCGATTTTGTAAAGGAAAGATTTAAAGTGGACGGATTGATAGAGAAAATAGCTAATGACCAGGTCTTTTTTGCATATGATGTTTTAGATAAAAATAATATAAATGCTCAGGATTTGCAGAAAACTATTGCGCATTACATCTTACAATATGATCAAATAGATAAAGTATTTACCAGAGAACAATTATTAACGGGCACATATACTGAAGGAATTGCTGCCTTAATCCAAAAAGGATATAATCAAAAAAGAAGTGGAGATGTGATATTTGTGCTAAACCCTGCGACTATTCTGTATTCTCGAACAGGATCTACTCACGGAAGCGGTTTGAATTACGATACTCATGCTCCTTTATTATTTATGGGTAAGGGTATCAAGCATGGGAGTACAACACAGAAAACTACAATTCCTGATATTGCACCAACAATTTCTGCTTTGTTAGGAATTACATTTCCTAATGGCGCTACAGGGGATGTATTGCCTTTTGTATTAAAATAAGATTATTAAATAAGTTTTTGGTATATGGATTGTGCGCTTTGTATTGCACCTTCCATATATCCTCCATGTCTAGTAGCGGTTTCTGACCCAGCAATAAAGAAGTTATTATCAAAAAAACCATTTTGATAATAATGATGTCCATTATTTTGATGTGGAAATATAAATTTTTCTGAATGAATAGTAGTATTTAGTTCTTGTTTCCAAACAACTTCTTCGTAGGCTAAGTATTCCAAAGCCTTCTCTCCAAACAGTTTTTGAAGTTGACTAAGTACCTTAGATTTTCTTTGTTCTTTGGTGTGCGTGTACATTCCATTTTGTAGAAACCCTTTTAATGCGAAACGAGTGTTTTCTACATTAGAGTGATCGTATAATTCTGTAATAGGACCAACATTGCTAAAAACGGTTCCCGAATAATTATTTTCTTTCCAGAAAGGTTGTTTATACGAAATGCCAAATTTAATAGAATCACCCATCCAGGTATGAGTTTTATTAGCAATATCATGTACGTTTTTAGGTAGTAATGGATTGAATTGTACAGCATTTACCAAAAGCATAGGAGGAACTGTAGAAATTACTTTATTCACATAATAGGTGTTAAGAGAAGATCGAACTTCAAAATGATTAGTATAATCAATGTGTGTTACTTTCTCGTTTAACGTTAGTTCTTCATTAGTAAGGAATTCAGCAAGTTTTTTAATAAGTGATGCGGTTCCACCTTGTATTCTATAACTGGGTTGTTGATTAGTTGGCAATTGTATTTGTTGAGGTGGAGCAGTGGATAAAGGTTCAAAAAGTGCTATTCCTTCCATGAATTGTTCAAAAACAGGAAGCTCTAGTTCTTCTAGTAGTGTAAGTAATTCATGATGTTCAGTACTTAACCAAGTTGCTCCCATTTCGATTGGAGTTTCATTTTCAGACTGTAGCGTGTGTATTCTTCCTCCGATTCTATTTCTGGCTTCAATAACCTTAACAGCTATTCCATGTTTTTTTAGTCTGTAGGCAAGTAATAAACCGGTTAATCCAGCGCCGATGATGAGTACTTCTGATTTCATATAGTATATAAATATATAAAGTAAAACTCCTCTCTTTAGGAGTTTTACTTTATAATGTTAATTTATTCATCCATAAGATGTGTTCCGTGTACAACAGCTGCTCCAGCACGAAGCGCAGCAGAGACAAATGTAGCTTCTGCTAGCTCTTCTTGAGTAGCGCCTGCTTTAATTGCATTCTTCTTGTGAATTTCTAAACAATATGGACACTGCGTAGTCAATGCTACAGCAACAGCCATTAGTTCTTTATATTTTACAGGAATGACTCCTTCTTGTAAAGCAATACTGTCAAATGCTTGAAAAGCCTTCATAGCCTCTGATGCATTTTTACCAAGTGTACCTAATTTTTTTAGGTGATTCATATCATACATAATCCGATGCTTTTTTTAATTAATTCCTTCCTGCAGTTACACCACCATCAGTATCCCAAATGGCTCCGGTTACCCATGAAGCTTGATCCGATAATAAGAACGTGATACTATTAGCTACATCTTGTGCAGTTCCGTTTCTTCCGATGGGATGAAAATTATTAAAACCAACTAATGCTTTTTTAGCCTCATCAGCTCCTCCAAAAACACCATCGTATACAGGAGTTTCTACTACCGCAGGTGATACTGCATTTACTCGGATTCCATGATCAGCTAATTCCATTGCTAAGTGTTGAGTTAGGGAATGTAATCCTGCTTTTTGCATAGAGTAAGCTGAAGAAGGAGTGGCTTTTACAGCTTGTTTTGCCCACATAGAACCAACATTTACAATAGATCCGCTATTGCTTTCTTTCATTTTCTTAGCCGCCGATTGCGTAATAAAAAAGAAACCTCTATTTAAATCCTGATAGGAATTATAATCTTCTACAGTGTGATCTAAAAATGCTTTTGGGCCAAAAATTCCAGAGGCATTTACTAAATAATCCAATCGATCTAATTTAGAAATAGTTTCAATAAGTTGGTTGACATTAGTAGGATTCGTAATATCAACTTGGTGTTTAATGATATTATCTGCATCAGAAATTTTAGAAGTATTTCTACCTACTACATGAACCGTAGCGCCTCCTTCTATTAAAGAATCAACAGTTGCTTTACCGATTCCGCTGGTTCCTCCAATTACTAGAGCTGTTTTGTTTTTGAATTGTGTCATTGTTTATATATTTAAATAATTAATAAAAAAGACAGACAAGTCTGTCTGTGTAAATGTAAATTTTTTTAATCAATGATTTTCTTACATAAAGATAAGGAGGCTTCTATTGGCCACGTATTTTGATGTACTTTACTTTCTGAAATCGCACCTTCATATAATAGGTAAATCTTTTTGGCAAGCATTTCGTTCTCTTGATCAGAGTTTTGATTACAATTCTCGATAACAAGATCCTTGATGAAATGTATAAAATCATTCTTCTGCTGTTGAATTTCAGTTCGAACAGTTTCGTTTTCTTTTGGCATTTCGGAGTATGTATTTAAACACCAACATCCATTAAAATCTTTTTGATCAAAGAAAAGTGTAAGAAAATCAAATAACGCATATATTCTGTCTTTTCCTGGAGAAGCTTTATATACAAAATCTCTTATATCTTTAGTGAAAGTACTATTCTTAAATTGAAGATAGGCGATACAAATATCTTCCTTAGACGGAAAATGATTATACAATGTAGCCTTTGCAATTCCTGCTTCTTTAATGATCTCATTTATCCCTGTAAGATTATATCCTTTATTATAAAATAAAGAAGAAGCAGTAGCTATAATATGATCTCTTACTTTAGAATGTTTCACCTAGTTAATATTTTATGTTTTGAGAATTCAGATGAAATTGCATTGTAATCATTTCATTTAATATTGAAATGCTTCATTATGTTATTTCACAGTGCAAATATATATAAAAAAAACAAAACTAGACAGACTTGTCTAGTTTTGAGGTTTGTTTAACAAAAACTAAACTGTTATTTGATGATTGTATTGGTTATCGGGAATAAGTTTTGAGTATACTTATTTTTGAGGTTTACTTCCGGTATGTGTTGGTTTATAGGTTGTTGGGTTTTCAGTTTCTACAATTTGAATATTACTACCTGTACGTTCTCCAAAAGATTCGATACGACCCGAGTTAATTAAGCTGATATTATCAATTGCACTAATAGCCCATCCTGGATCTTCATATTTTATGGCTCTTCCGCCTTTTCCAGAATTGATAAATAATAGATTGTCAATATTCAATTTCTGAACTCCCCAAAGCAGAACCACACTTCCTAGATCTTTATTATTTACATCTATAAAAGTAGAATTTTTAACCTCTAAAAATGGTCCTGTTGTACTTTCGTCATTACCCATTCTTAATAGAGAAATTGCACTGCCCATTACTTTACTAAAATGGCAGTTATCAATTTTTATATACTCTGCGTTGTAGCGACCTCTATTTTCATTTTCGCCATCTAAACTGATTGCATTCCCTGAAATATTATGAAAAGTAGAATTCTTAAAAATTAAGGTATCTGCATAGGTATTTTTGTAAGCTCTAAACGCGGTTTTACGACTCGCATTGAAATTTTTGAATTCGCAAGAAACCACCTTTAATTTATAGTGCTCAATCATAGGTTTTGATGAGGTGGCTATGGCGGATTTTGCAATACCATTTTCCGAAGCACCATCAAATAGCACTCCTTTAATTGATAGACTTCCTCCATTTTCTATAACAATCAAAGGATTTTGTGATTCGTTTTGGTCATATGTAAAGATTGCATGACTATCACTTCCATCAGTTTTGATTGTTAGTGTTTTGTTTATGATTAAAGGTTTTGTGAAAGTGTACGTTCCTGGTTTTAATTGAATAGTATCACCTGATACGGCACTTTTTACGGTATTAAAAAAAGCATCATTTTCATTACTCGATACTTGTGTTGTATTTGGGTTTTTATTTGTAATCTCAAAATATTTAAACTGGGGCGTATACCAGTTTGGTCCTACTTCATTTTTTGCAAAAGGAAGTTTTGGTTGATAGTTTTTGCTTTTTAGTAAACCATCCACTGGATCTTTGGAGAAGGTAGTTGTAACTTGGGTAAAACCTTTATGATTGAATTTTGAATCAGCAGATATTACCTCATTTCCTGAAAAGGAGAAGGTGCTGTAATCAGAAATAGCTTCGAAGACTTGTTTTCTTTCAGGATGATAGAACATATTATTTACAAGTCTTATATCTTTAGGAGTATCTGTTCTTTCGTTATCTGCTCCTACACCGAACTGAATATGATCACATTTTAAAAATTTATTTCCTATAATGTCTGTGTTCTCTGCTCTGTGATATCGGTTAATTAATGAATTAGGAACTCCATTCATTACCGGAAGCGCTCCAAAGAAACGTTTTCCCTTTAGTTCCTGAAAATGATTATTCTTGATTGTATGTCCTTCATTAATTACACGGACTCCACCAGTACCAGGTTTGTTATTTCCTATGAAAAAATTATTCTCTATCAGATTTCGATTTCCGTGTCTTAGTGCTAATACTCCTGCCGATTCATAGAAAACGTTATTACGTACAATATTGTCACTGGATTTAAGAGAAACAATTTCGACTTCGCCATCGCATTGTTCGAAATAATTATTCTCAATCAATGTTCTTGACGGACTTAGCGAATATGTAGAAACACCTACTCGAAGTGTTTCGCCTCCATTAGATCCTAGATTAGGTCTATATCCAAAATGGTTGTGATCAATCCTGTGATGATTTTCTAAGCTATTTTTGTTATTTAATTTTACCACGAGCGTAACTCCAGCATTTAGTTTTCCTCCGAAATAGTTGTGATCTACTCGATTGTTTTTTCCGTGAAGATGGATCCATTCAGATTTATCAAATCTGTTGGTTGGATTAAAATGATCAATTGCAATTTCTGTAAGTCTACAGTTTTCTGCTAATTTTCCATCGTCTGTTTTGAAAATAATTAAGGCATCTTCTTCGGTATATCCATCTGTAAATACCAATCCCTGTATAAGTATATGCTTTCCACCAATTTTTAACGAAGTATTACCAGAAAGGATCACTTTTCCTTTTTCTTGTGCTTTGATAGTAATAGGCTTTTCTTCTGTGCCCTCTGCAGCAATTACAAAATGCGAATCCGTCCAAATGCCATTACTTAGTGTAATCTCATCTCCAGGTATTGCTGAGGCAATTGCACTATTGAATTCTTCGATGGTTGTAACAACATTGGTTCCATCGGTTTGATTTTTGTGATTGGTTTTTGTGCAAGAACCTATCATTAATAGAATAGCTATTAGATAGCTATAAAGTCTACTTTTTTTCATTTGTTTGTTTTGAAATATTTGTATTAAACATTCCCACTAAACGTTGAAAATCGTCTAATGCTTTATTAAAAGTAGATACTTGTAAGTTGTGTGTGGGACGAAGTTAGGCCTATTTTTTTTAATAGCCAAAAGAATAGAAATATAGGAGTAGTTATAAAAAAAAGTTTCGATAGATATCTAGACCTATCGAAACTTTTAATGTGTCACATAATTTAGATTATGAATCACAATTACAATTAGGTTTGAAAATTAGAGTATCCCATATCGCACAGATAGACAAACTACATTGACCTCCGCCTCTTGGATTTATATAAAATCCACCGGTTATTTTTTTCTGATTTTCTTTTTTAAGGATTTCAACTCCTTTTACATTTAAAATTTTGTGTAACATAATAATTGTTTTATGATTATAAATATTAATGTCTTTAATAGCCGATATGTTACTGTTAAAAGAAGTTAATTTTTTTTAAATTGATAGTAATTAATATTCACGGAAAAAATAATAACACAAATTCGATATAAGGTTTTTGACAAAAAAATAAAAAGACTATTATAAAAGTTTTACGAACCCTAGTTTTCTTATTACAAAATAAGGTATTAGAATATTTTCTGTTTCATTTTTCTCCAACGAAGTTTTCTAATGAATTTGCCTTCTGGTTTAGAAACTAAAAATGATTGGCGTTCTTTTTTAGCCTTAAAAAAACCAGCTATATAATCACTTATTAACCGAGGTTGTTTTTTTAATAGCGCGAGTTTTACAGACGCAATTAGTGTAATTATAAAACCATACCGCATTTTATAAAAAGCTTCTCCCTGTTTGTGTTTTGCTTTAGAATTATAGGTGTTCCCTGTAGGTTTTAGGTGTTTTACTTTTAGCGATTCATCCGTTTTGATTTCCCATTTATGATATTGTGCTATTAGCTCATCCACAGTATCCCAACCCATTGCAGGTTTTAATCCACCAATATCTCGAAAACAAGATTTTCTATATGCTTTTAGCGCTCCACGGATATGATCCTTATTGGTTAGATTTTCTAGTACCCAGTCATTTCCTTTCTGGATGTAACAGAAACCACCTACCATTCCGGTTTTTTGATCTCTTTCGAAATTGGTTATCAATGTTTCCAGGTAGTTTTCTGGAAAAATAAGATCCGCATCAAACTTACAAATCACATCATATGCATCATCCAGTGTCTTATATCCTTTGTAGAATGCATTAATAACTTTACTACCTGGCATATGATCCTCAGAAGAGGTGGTATTGACCAGAGAAATATAGGGATGCTTACGGATAAAATTATTCACAACAGCTTCCGTACTATCTGTAGAATTGTCATTGACCACCACTATTTTTTTAGGAAGTACTGTTTGAGTTACTAATGAATCTAAGGTTTTAGCAATCAATAGTTCTTCATTATGCGCTGGTATGACAATATAAATGTTCAAGATGGTAGTGATTGATGTGAACTATTTTCTTTCTGCATATATGATATAGTATCTCGGAGTAAAGTACCTAAGTAAAGGTCTGAAACCAATTTTTTTGATAGGATGTGTCCATTTCTTTTTAGCTTTTATCTCCCAACCGGCTTTTTCTAATAACCAGTCAAATTGCCAATCCTCGAACTCATGATAATGACGATCCCACGGATCTGTTTTACTGCGATATGCAGGAGAAAACCATAGTTTAAGTGGTATAGAAGCTACTATCTTGTTTGCTTTAACATCGCGTAACACATTAAAAGGAGCAATCAGATGTTCAAAAATTTCGAACGCTGTAACAATTTCTGCATCTGTTGTTTTTACAGCTTCTGTTTCTATATCAAGATCTTCTCCAGAAGTATTGCTAACAGTATATCCTTCTTTTTCCATAAACTCCACGAAAGGGTTATGGACGCCAAGATCTAAAATAGAAGCCGGAGCTGGAATATGCTCTCTTAAGAATTCTAGTGTTTCTTTATATCGTTTATGAGGAAAAGTTCCTTCGTACATTTTTAAGTAAGTTGCAATCTAGTTATACGTGGTAAAAATAGACAATTACAAAGATTACTATATTCAGATATGAAGATTTTTACAAATTGATTTAGAATTTATATAGAAAGGCATTTATATTCATACCTGCACCTACACTAGCAAAGAGTAAGATATCACCTGATTGAATAGATTGGTTGGCTATTTTTCCTTTTAGAATTAAATCAAAAAGCGTCGGAATAGTTGCTACACTACTGTTTCCTAATTTTTGTATGCTCATAGGCATAATACCATCTGGAACTTCCTGTTCGTATAATTCGTAGAATCGTTTTACAATGGCTTCATCCATTTTTTCGTTAGCCTGATGGATAAGAATTTTCTTAACCTCAGAAATATCAATATTAGCTTGGTCTAGACATTTTTTCATTGCCTTAGGCACATTGGTTAAGGCAAATTCATATATTTTACGACCATACATTTTAATATATTTCGTAGGATCACTCGATGTGTTGTCATAGGTTTTTCCGAAGAATAAAAAATTAGCTTCTTCGTAGGTATGAGAAGCGCTAGCGGAGGATATAATTCCACCTGCGTCTTCAGTGATTTCAAGAATGGAAGCTCCTGATCCATCAGAATAAATCATAGAATCCCGATCATGTTTATCAATAACACGAGATAAGGTTTCTGCTCCAATAACAAGGCACTTTTTTGCCATACCACTTTTTAAAAAAGAAGTTGCTTGGATAACTCCTTCTATCCAACCTGGACATCCAAACAGTACATCATATGCTACACAATAAGGATTCTTTATTTTTAAAAGGTGCTTTACTCTTGTTGCAAGACTAGGTACAGTATCCGCTTGAGATGAGTTTTTAGCTACATCTCCAAAATTATGAGCGACGATGATATAATCCAAAGTTTCTGCATCTATACCAGAATCGGCGATGGCCTTTTCTGCAGAGATAAAAGCAATATCCGATGTATTTAATGTGGAAGATGCATATCTACGCTCTTCAATGCCAGTAATTTTTTGGAATTTGTCGATAATGACAGCTGCAGGGTACCTGATTTGGCTGCCATCTGTATTAAGGAATTGATGATTTTCAAAATCTTCATTCTGTATGATTTCTGTAGGAATATAGCTTCCTGTGCCAGTTATTTTGATATTCATCTTTCCTTTTTCTTTTTTCAAAAGGGAAGGTAGTCATTAAAAACGGCTTTATTATGCTTGCATAATAAATTCTACGATGGCTAAGGAGTAATCCATGAGTTAAAAAGGAGCTAAATAGACTAGTCCTGTCCAGTTTTTAATTGTATTACTGTAGCGATGGATAGTGCTCGAGTTTTCATTAGTTCTGCCTTTGGACCACTATAATTAAGATCTACAGTGCTAGTAAATAGTTCCAACCAGGTTTCAAAATGGATTTTCTCCATTATTTTTTGTTGATGAAGATTTTGGTGAATTTGCAGTACATTTTTTTTGTAGTTCCCGGTATAAAAAAGCTGTTGTTCCCAGAAACTAGCGATATGAGGAATATGATCTTCCAGATTAATTTGCGCTATTTCGGTAAAGAATGAACCAATGTTTGGGTCTTCTAATGCCTTTTTGTAAAACGCCCACATCAAATATTCGATATCCTCTCTGGTAGTAATATCTTTTAAATCATCCTTGTCCAAAAATACCTTGGTTTACGTTAATCTATTCTGCAAAATTACAAGGTATTCGGACAAGTACTTCGGTTTTGGGCTATAATTTTTGTTTAGAAACAATAAGATCTCGTAATTCTTGCTGTTTTTCTTTTTCGATCATTTTTTGATGGGCATAAGCAAAAATGGCATTCTCTATAACTTCATTTTCTCTTTCTCCAGAAAGAATATAGGATATACTCGTTTTAGAGTAGGGTTTTTGATTAGGGCTTAAAATCTTGTTTTGGTTTAAGTAAGCTTGTATTTTTTTTACATGTTTACTTCCGATAACCTTTAAGATCGCAGTACGTTCTTCAGGTGTGATCATAAATAAGTTGGCTAATGTTATTGGTATAAGTATCTTTGTGAATGTTACGTTATCGTTTTGTTATACAATATTATATAAAATATTAGATATACACAAATAATAGTCAATATTTTGGATAAAAAAGATAAAATTTTAGATAGAGTTATCGTTTTTGCGGCTCATTTAGGCATTAGCCTTAGAAGTTTTAGTCTCTCTATAGGTGCAAGTGCAGGCTATTTACATAGGTTGCAATCCGCTAATAGTAATATCGGTGGTGACTTTATAGAAAAAATTATACAATTGTATACAGAAATTAATCCTGTCTGGTTGGTTACAGGAGAAGGAAATATGCTTAAAGAGGGTCATCTGGTTAAAGAATCTGGAGTTGCTTATGGCAAAAAGGATTACTTCAAACAAGCTTTACTGAGATATCTGGATGATGAGGATATCCGAGATAAACTTGCAGAAATAAAAAAGAAAGATGAGCTCAATGTAGATGGACTATAAGCTACTCAGCTACTCATTACTACATATGTTATAATATTTCTTTTGTTTCCGTAGCAGCTTCGAGGTTTACTTTTACCACAGCTATACTGTTCAGAAACTTCTTTCCGTCTTTTCTTTTAATGGTAATATTGGTTTTTCCTTTTTTTACTTCTTTATCAGTGACCACTACCTTTATTCCTTGTAATTGTTTGAAATTAGTGGTTCCTCCCTTTTTGATGATGAAATTAGTAGGAGGAAACAAGATGTGTTGATAGCTTTGCCCCGAAGGCGCTCCTAAGGTAATAACGTCTCCAACGCCTATAGTGTCTGTAGATAAAACTTCCGAATCTTGAGCATTCATCGTAACTATCGATAAAAATGCTATAAATACTAGATTTTTCATAGATGTGTAATTTTATGTAGAATGATGTGTATCCTAAAGTTACTAATATTTGGTTAACAATAAAACATAAAATTTGGTTAAATAATAGTTAATGTATTATGTGCTAATAGTAATACTATTACTTTTGAGCTAAATAGTTTTAATTATGAAATACATACTTCAAGACTTAAAGGTTAATATCAACAATAATATATACCTTAAGGATCCGGAATCTTCGACTTTAGGGAAAAAAATTGTTGAGTATAGTATTCTTTTAATTGACGAGATAGGCTTTGATAGTTTCACTTTTAAGAAACTAGGAATAAAGATAGGATCAAATGAAAGCTCGATTTACAGATATTTCGAAAATAAGCATAAACTACTCTTGTATCTTACTTCTTGGTATTGGGGATGGTTAGAATATCAGTTGGTATTTACCACCAATAGTATTTCTGATTCGAAAGAAAAACTTACGAAGGCTATTGAGATTATCACTCAGACAACAAAAGAGGATTCTTCTTTTTCTCATATTAATGAGATCCTACTTAACAAGATTGTCATTAATGAATATTCGAAATCGTATTTAACTAAAGAAGTTGATAGTGAAAACAAAGATGGATATTTTTCTATCTATAAAAGGCTGGTAAATAGAATTAAAGATATGATTATCGAAGTTGATAAGAAGTATCAATATCCTACTAGTCTAGCCAGTACTGTTACAGAAGGTGCTTTGCATCAACACTTCTTAAAGGATCATTTTTCTTCATTAACCGATTGTAATGAGAACATCACTCCAACTACCTATTTTATTGACCTAGTATTTAATTCTTTAAATAACTAAAAGAATGTCTAAAAACATATTGACCGCTTGGCAGCGCCTTATAGGACTCTTAAAACTTGATAAAAGAGATATCCTTCAAGTATTTTATTATGCAATTTTCGCAGGATTGGTAAGTTTATCGCTTCCCTTAGGGATACAAGCGATTATCAATTTACTTCAAGGAGCTCAGGTTAGTACCTCCTGGATAATTCTGGTAATTTTAGTTACCGCAGGTGTGCTATTTGTTGGGATACTTCAGCTTATGCAAATCAGAATTATTGAAAATGTACAGCAGAAGATTTTTACCAGAGCTTCCTTTGAGTTTACGTATCGATTTCCTAAAATTAAAATGAGCGAATTACGTAATTATTATCCACCAGAACTGGCCAACCGTTTTTTTGATACGTTGACAATTCAAAAGGGGTTATCTAAAATATTAGTTGATTTCCCCACAGCATTGGTTCAAATCATTTTTGGACTCTTACTATTATCTTTTTATCATCCATTCTTTATCATTTATGGCTTGTTGTTATTGGTTTTGATTTATATCGTATTTAAATATACAGCAACCAAAGGATTAGAAACAAGTTTGAGTGAATCAAAAAGTAAATACAAAGTAGCCCATTGGATTCAGGAAATCGCACGATCTATTGTAAGTTTTAAACTATCCGGTAGAACGAATCTTTCACTAAATAAGAATGATGCTCTGGTAGCCGATTATCTGGATTCCCGAGAGAGTCATTTTAGGATATTGGTGATACAATTTATTCAGATGATTGGTTTTAAAGTACTGGTAACTGCGGGACTTTTACTTATCGGTGGAGTGTTAGTATTGAACCAGCAGATGAATATCGGTCAGTTTGTAGCGGCAGAGATCATCATTTTATTAGTCATCAGTTCTGTAGAAAAATTGATCGTGGGATTGGAGTCTTTTTATGATGTACTAACGTCTTTAGAAAAAATAGGGCAGGTTGTCGATAAGGAACTAGAACCTCAGGAAGGAGAAAAACCCTTTAAAGAGAATGAAGGATTTATCATAGAACTAGACCAAGTTACTTATACAGTTCCGGATAGAGACAAAAAAATCATCGATGATATTTCTCTTAATATCTCGGAGACTTGTACGATATTAATACAAGGTTCTAATGGTTCTGGGAAGACAACACTTTTGCGATTGATTGCCGGATTAATAGAACCTGATAGCGGTAGTATTTATATTAATGATGTTTCGCTAAAAGGAGTAAATCTTAATTACTACAGAGGGCATTTAGGACAGTCGCTTACAGAAGAATCTCCTTTCGAAGGAACTATTTTAGAGAATATCACCTTCGGAGATACAAGTATTACCAGTGAACAGGTGTATTGGGCACTAGAGAAAGTTGGATTACTTCAATTTGTTAAGGAACAACCAAAAGGATTATTAACCATGTTATATCCAGAAGGTAGGCAAATTCCATATACAATTTCTAAAAAAATCGTACTAGCTCGAGGCATTGTCAGAAAACCAAAATTATTGATTCTTAAGGATCCATTAGATCAATTTAACGGAGCAGAAGCCACAAGGATTATGGATTTTCTGGCAGACCCATCAAGCCCTTGGGCATTAGTTGTAGTCAGTGAGAATAATAAATGGTCATCACGCTGCGGTAGAATTATTACAGTAGATAATGGGAAAATAGTAAGCGAAAAATAAAAAGTATGCTAAATATTTCAAATAACAAGCTCAACAAAACTGTAGATATTTTAGGGTATAAAGCATCACAGAAGGTATTTGGTAAGAAACATTATAAATACTTTAATCGGTTTTTATTAGCATTTACCATCATCATTTTTATCATCTTGTTTTTTCCCTGGACTCAGAACATCTCGGGGAATGGTTTTGTAACCACATTAACACCAGATCAGCGCCCTCAGACAATTCAGTCACCCATACCAGGCAGAATAGAACAATGGTATGTGCGAGAAGGAGATTTTGTGAAAAAAGGAGATACGATTCTACGAATTTCAGAAGTTAAAAATGAATACTTTGATCCTGATCTGGTAGCAAGAACAGGGCAGCAGATCAAAGCAAAATCTATGTCGGTTACTTCGTATGAAGAAAAGGTAAAAGCATTAGGAAATCAAGCTGAAGCACTGGTGCGAGAACGTACACTAAAATTACAACAAGCAAATAATAAGTTACTGCAATCTAGACTAAAAGTAAAGAGTGATAGTATTGATCTGCAAGCTGCCAATACCAATATTAGCATTGCAGAGCGGCAATACAATCGAATCCTGCAGTTAGAAACTGAAGGGCTAAAATCGCTGACGGATGTAGAAACAAAACGATTGAAATTACAAGAGACCCAGGCAAAATTAATTTCTCAGGAAAATAAATTACTGGCCAGTAAGAATGAAGTGATCAATGCACAGATAGAGTTGAATCGTATCCAAGCAACGTATGCAGAAAAAATCTCTAAGTCGCAGAGTGATCGATTTACCGCGCAATCTGGTCAATTTGATGCAGAAGCACAGGTAACTAAATTAGAGAATCAGTATACCAACTATGAAATACGAAATGGTTTATACATCATCAGAGCTCCTCAAACCGGATATATCAACAAAGCTATCCAATCTGGTCTTGGAGAAACCTTTAAAGAAGGGGATGAATTAGTCGGGATTATGCCATCAGAGTATGACATGGCGGTAGAAACCTTTGTAAAACCTATCGATCTGCCTTTGGTACACCTCGGTGAAGAAGTGCGAGTACAATTTGATGGATGGCCTGCGATTATTTTTAGTGGATGGCCTAATGCATCTTATGGAACTTATGGAGGTAAAATAGTTGCGGTAGAGACATTTATCAGTACTAATGGAAAATACAGAGTACTAATATCACCTGATCCCAACGATCATCCTTGGCCTGAAGGTGTGCGTGTAGGCTCTGGAGCTAACACCATTGCATTATTAGAGGATGTACCGATCTGGTTCGAATTATGGAGGCAGCTTAACGGTTTTCCTCCTAATTATTACCAACCTGAAGATAAAGCGACAACAACCAAAAAGAAAAAATAGCCTATGAACAAATACTTGTTGTACAGTTTTCTTTTTTTGACAACGGTGCTGTATGCACAGGAAGAAGATACCATTACTCTTAACTTTAAGGAGTATCTGGGTTTTGTGAAAAAACATCATCCAGTTGCAAAACAAGCGGAGTTAAACATCAGTATAGGAGAAGCGAATCTATTAAAATCCAGAGGCGGTTTTGATCCTAAAATTGAAGTAGATTACGATCGAAAAAAGTTTAAAGGATCAGAATATTATGATTTGCTGAATGCTACTTTTAAAGTGCCAACCTGGTATGGAATCGAGCTGAAAGCTAATTTCGAGCAGAATGAAGGTATTTTTCTAAATCCGGAACGAACAGTGCCAGATGAGGGATTGTATAGTGCAGGAGTATCCGTGCCTATTGCACAAGGATTATTGATCAATGATCGTATGGCGTCACTTAAAAAAGCCCGATTATTTAGAGAGCAAACCAAAGCAGATCGTGACCTTTTGGTCAATGAGATTCTATACGATGCATCATTAGCGTATTTTGATTGGCTGCAAGCATTTAATGAGAAAGAAATCTATCAGGATTTTTTAATCAATGCCAGAGCACGTTTCGATGGTATAAAAAAGAGTGCCTTAGCAGGTGATAAAGCAATTATTGATACTGTCGAGGCAAAAATCACGGTACAGAATCGTCAATTAAGTTTGGAACAAGCAAAGTTGAAACTGATGAAATCTACCTTAGACCTTTCTAATTATCTATGGATTGGGAACAATATTCCGGTAGAGTTACAGCCTAATGTGATTCCGGATAACGAGGTAGATGCAGTGATAGATCAGACATTACAGATACAGCAGGCACTGTTTGCAGAAGTAGATCTGGTAAATCATCCTAAACTAAGATCGCTGAACTATAAAATAGAAGGATTGGAGATAGATCGTAAACTGAAAGCCAATAAGTTGCTGCCTACAATTAATCTGGAATATAATTTTCTGACGGCTTCGCCAGAAGAAGCGAATTCTTTTAATACGGCAGATTACAAAGGTGGAGTAACCTTTAAGTTTCCATTATTTTTGCGGAAAGAGCGTGGTGCGGTAAAATTAGCTAAATATAAAATTCAGGACAGTCAGTATGAATTGGCAAGTGTGCAATTACAGATAGAAAATAAAGTAAATGCCATTTATAATGAGTTAGAATCTTTTAAAACTCAGAATAATTTAATCGCTAGTATTGTAAATGATTACACCACTTTATTAAAGGCAGAAGAACGCAAGTTTAGTTTTGGAGAGAGCTCGTTGTTTTTGATCAATTCCCGAGAAAGTAAATTGATTGATGCAGCGCTAAAAAGTAACAAATTACAGAATAAGTATTTCGGTACTAAAGCAAAGTTATTTAAGAATCTGGCCGTCAATCCAGAGAATTTGTAACTTACATTATATGTTTTTTTCTATGAAGAAAGAGACTTCGAGAACCTCAGTCTCCATTCGAGAACCTCAGTCTCCATTCGAGAACCTCAGTCTCCTGTGATGGCAGAAAGACTGATCGTGTACACTGAACGTTTACACTGAGCGTTTACGCTGAGCGTTTACACTGAGCGTTTACACTGAGCGTTTACACTGAGCGTTTACGCTGAGGGAAGTCGAAGTGAAGCCGAAGTGAAGCCCAAAAAACAACTCGTCTCAGTACTGTTAATATATTTCGACCCATTACGGAACCCATTATACGTATTAAGAGGTTGTCTAAAAAATAATTTTCCCTGTCATTTTCGAGCGGAGTCGAGAAATAACCATCCTTCGATTTCAGTACATTTCGATTTTGCCCAGTGATCTAAAGGGACTTTTTTTAAGCTCTTTTCCTTTGAAGGAGAGGTTTGGGATAAATGTTAATATAAGATAAAAATACATCCCTCTAAATCTCCCTTCAAAGGGAGACTTTTAAAAAAAAATATCAAAATGGAGCTCCTCTCCTTTGAAGGAGAGGCTGGGTGAGGATGTTATTCCCAGAAACTAACTCTTGTCATACACCTTCCTAAATCCCTCTTATATTTCACCCCATTACGGAACCCATTATACGTTTTAAAACAATCCTTAGAAGGATTGTTTTGTGGTTTCTAACCCCAATAATCAAATCTAATTGCCCTTAGAACAAGGGTTGCAAGCTGTATTACAGGCATTTCTTGCTTTGTAACAAGCCTTAGCACCTATAGAGAATACTTTATAAGGATTAAAATACTAGTTATAATTATTAAAACGATCCTTAGAAGAATTACCTGATAGATTCATAGCCCTAAAATTAGGGGTAACTGCCTTTTAAAATGGGTTTACAACCTTCGTTTTGACTCTTCAATCCTTCGTTTTAGGCTTTCGAAGCTTTTCGGAACTCCTTCGAAGTATTAAAACAATCCTTCGAAGGATCAATTCGTAAGATAAAGAGTATCAGGGAATGGGATCATGGTGACCATAAATCCTTTTTTTTTAATGCAGTATAAAGGGAAAATTCCCTATTATTGTGTTATGCAAAAACGGGTATAATCCCGCATTTTTTATGAAAGTGCATACCTATATTTTTAGCAGAATAAAATAATGTAATACACTAATTCTGATATGTCAACTACATTTTCTGTGATGGTCAAACAAATAGTCACTGAAGGAAACACGGATGTTATTCCTAATCCCGCGCGATCCGGGTATTTGTGTTTGCCAAAGGATTTTTTAACTGAGTTAATCCGGTTTGTATCCATGATGCAGGTACTAAAGATAGGAATTGGGAGTGAAATTGCAGCGATAAAAAATGATTTAGAAGTAGCCAATCAATCACCGTTTATTTCACAATCAGATGATCGATTGTATAAACTAATGGTTGGTGCCATAGATCGTATAAGTATTATCTGTACTAAAGAAGGAGAACGAGCACAAACGATAGGAGAGATGAACCTGGCAGAAACCTATGCATGGTCCATAGCAGGATGCCTATTATTTTTAGAATACTCCGAATCGATGGAATAGTATATGTGTCATTCTGCCGTAGGGCGGAATCCATAATTCTGGTAAAAGATCCGTTGTGGATTCCAGTCTATATTTCGACAAGCTCCATATGACATGCTGGAATGACAAAAAAAAGCAAACAACACAATTATGAAATAAACCGATAACAGTCATTTTATTTTCATATATTTAAAAACCCAAGTGTGTTATTATTTCCCCAAAATCTAATAGCACATCATTATCAGAAAGCCATAGACTTTCTATTAACGTAAATAACCAATCGCCCTACGAGTACAGATTCCTGTAGTCTTATTTCATCGTTGTACATACTAAAGTATCACCATTGCGGATTCCTGTATGGGATAGAATTGTCGTTGTGGTAGTGTATAGAATGAATAGTAATTGGTGATTGTATTTCCGAGATGTAGAGAATATGATTACCGTGGTTACTGTACGCAACTGTTATAATCAATTTAAAAACGAACTAACCAAAAAAACTAATACTTATGAATAGAAAAGACTTTGTTAAACATTCAGCTTTAGGCTTAGGAAGTTTAACTTTAATTTCGAGTTTAGCATCTTGTGAAGAAGAATCCGATAAAAAAAATGAAGTAATCGAAAAATCTTCAAAAATCATAGAAGCATCTTCTATTGCCTTGCCGCCTAAAGTTTCAGAACTTTTTGGTTCAAGAGGCCATAGACTGCATCACTCGCTATGGCATGGATTAAGAGACTTTTGGGATAGATCTGATAAGGTTTCAGAATTAGCCAAAAAAGAGATTACAAAATTAAACTGGAATCCACCGCGTCCTGCTCTTCAATGGCAACGAGGTGGTTGGACACCATTAACTTTGAATGGCTCTGGGATTGATTTTTTGTTTATGCACAGAGAAATGATTTTTGAATTTGACAATGCAATGAAAAAAGAAGGAGAAGATCCAGATATTGGATGGATTTTAATTCCTGAACCTGGTTTATATCCTGAATTTGAAGTGCCACCAGTTTGGGAATTACCAGAAAACTTAAAATGGCTTCAGAGACGCTTTGCATCTGTTAAAACAGATGATTTTTATTGGTCAAGAATAAGATGGTGGGATAGAGAATTTCACGATCACAGTTATTTAAGAACGTTAACTCTAGGACAATTAGGTTCATTAATGGAAACATCGGTGCATAATGATATGCATATGCGATGGGCAAGTCAACCATACGATCCAGTAACGGGAGAAGCCATACCTATGGGAAGAGACGAGATTGATATAGATGTAAAATGGGATTCTGTGAAATATGATTTTTTAGGAGAAACATATTCGTCACACGTACATCCAATTTTTTGGAGATTACATAAATGGGTTGACAATATTATTGATGAGTGGTATAAAGCACACGAAACAATCCATAAAGGAGAGATTGAAAAAATTGAAGTTAACGGAATTACTTGGTACAAATCTTCTAAATGGATAGAGGTTGATAATCCTTGGTCAGCACCTTCACCACATGCACATCATGATATAGAAACTATGGAGAAAGTATCTGGAATATTATTCCCGAAGAACGAAGGGATTTTGAAAGATACTAAAAGATCCGTTGATACAAAACCGATGACTTGGTTCTAATCTAGAAACTAACTGCAGAAAGAGATCAGGCATAAACGATAGGAGAGATGAAGTTAGCAGAAACCTATGCCTGATCCATTGCAGGATGCCGATTATTTTTAGAGTATTTAGAATCGATGGAGTAGCATATGTGGCATTCCGCTGCAGAGCGGAATCCATAATCTTGGTAAAAGATCCGTTGTGGATTCCAGTCTATATTTCGACAAGCTCAATATGACACGCTGGAATGACAAAACAACAATAAGAATGACAATATGAAACAAACCAACAACAATCATTTTATTTTCATATATTTAAAAACCCAAGTGCGTTATTATTTCCCCAAAACTTCATAACACATTCATGCCAGAGAGTGATCCGCTTTCGACTAACGTGAATATACAAACGTTAGCCACAATTAAGGTCAAGAAAAGATGTGTTCAAATATGAATGGTAACACAATAGATAAATAAAGATGAAATTGTATTCTAAATTATCAGAAGTATATGAAGCTATGTATACTACCTTTATTAATTACGAGGAAGAATATAAGTTTTATAATAAAATACTTTCTAAGCACAAAAAATTAAACCTTCTTGAAATCGGAAGTGGGACAGGTAATTTAGCTATCTATTTTGAAGAAAATGGCTATGAATATTGTGGATTAGACTTGAGTAAAGAAATGGTAGATATATCAAAACGTAAGTTGCCTCTGAGTAAATTTATAGTAGGAGATATGAGAACCTTTACCACTAAAAATAAGGTGGATAGTGTAATAGTAACTGGAAGAACAATCAGTTATTTATTAAGTAATAATGATTTAATGTCAGCTTTTGCAAGCATTTATGAAAATTTAAAAATTGGAGGAATAATAAGTTTTGATTTTATTGATGCCAATAGATTTATACCTAGAATTTTAAAAGGAGAAAAAATAACACATGAGGCGATTTACAAAGGCGTACAATATAAACGCAAAAGTAAGTGGGAATTAAGTTTAAAAGCGGGAATGGATTTTATTTGGCACTCAGAATACAGTAAAAAAGTAGGAGATAAATTCTTGAAGATAGAAGATGATACTTCGATAGTAAGAACATTTACAAAGGATGAAATTGAGATATTCTTATTGATAAATAATTTTGAAATTAAAGAGGTCATAAATAGAGAAACCTATGCTTTTCCAACATATGTAATTGTCGCTGAGAAAATTGAAAAATAAAATGAAGACCCGAATCCAGAATAACAAAACAACAACTTGTCATTCCGCCGTACTTGTCTACCGTAACATTTGTGAAGGTAGAGAGCGGAATCCAGAGTCTCTAAAAACAACGACCTGTCATTCCAGCGTAGGCTGGAATCCAGAATAAAAACGACAACTATAAATAAATAAAAAAACAACCTGTCATTCCGCCGTAGGGCGGAATCCAGAATTAATAAAATCCGTCAGCCTGTCTACCATACCAGGTAGATTCGAGTGCTTCGACTTTAGGAGAAGTGTACTTCGACAAGCTCAGCAGAACTATCGAGAATAGGATTTTAAACAACAACAGTCATTTTATTTTCATATATTTAAAAACCCAAGTGTGTTATTATTTCCCCAAAATCTAATAGTGCATCATTACCAGAAAGTAATTCACTTTCTACTAACGTAAATAACCAATCGCCCTACGAGTACAGATTCCTGTAGTCCTATTTCATCGTTGTATATACTAAAATACCACCATTGCGGATTCCCGTAAGGAATTGATTTGTGGTTGTGGTAGTTTGGTGGAGAGAATTTAATATGAATTAGTGGCTATATATTATATATAATAAGAGATATGGTTACCGTGGTAGCTATACACAATTGTTAGCAACAAACAAAAGTAAACGACCTATTTATCTGAATGAATGGAAATAAAATTACCAAATATTGAAAAGCTTATTTTTACCAATGGGAGCAATTTCATTAAACAGTCTTTTAATGACTCTCCAATCGTAAATTTTGAATTCGTTCAAAGCACCCCATTTATAATTTCTTCAAACAAAGAATCTTACTTCATTACCAGTAAACTTGAAGATGAAATACCCGAAGGTTGCAATTATGCTCTTTTAACTACAAAGAAACCTTACAAGAAAGATTTTGAAGCTAGCTCTTTAAAAATCAAAAGGTGGTTAAAACATCCTGCATTTGAAGATTTGACTCCTGAAGATGTTGTAAGCTCATGGAAGGGTAAATTTAAATTTATAAAGGAAGATGTTGATAATGACATTAAAGGATTACGACCACCTCAAATTGGGGCTTTATACTCGATATTAGCTCATGTTCAAACTCCTGAAGATAAGGGGATAGTTGTGATGCCAACGGGAACAGGGAAAACAGAAACAATGCTATCAACCTTAGTAGCTAATGAGTGTAAGAAGCTTTTAGTAGCTGTTCCATCCGATTCACTGCGCACCCAACTATCTAACAAGTTTATCACTCTTGGGTTATTAAGAGAATTTGGAATAGTTGATGAAACTTGCCACAATCCAATAGTAGGTGTCATAAATCAAAAATTTGATAGTCAAGAAGATCTTTTAGAGTTCATATCTAAAACGAATGTAGTTGTTACGACTATGAATATTCTTACTGGTAGTACATATCAGCAACAAATGACTTTTGCTCAAAACTTTAGCCATTTATTTGTTGATGAAGCACATCATTCCGAAGCAAGTACTTGGAAGAAATTTATAAAAAACTTCGATAAGGAGAAGGTATTTCTTTTTACTGCAACACCTTTTAGAAACGATGGTAAGAATTTAGATGGAAAATTCATTTTTAACTTCTCTCTTAAAGAAGCGCAAAAGCAAGGGTATTATAAAAAAATAAACTATTTACCCATAAGAGAGTATGATAAGGAAGAGGCTGATAAAAAGATAGCAAGTACGGCAGTAGCTAAATTAAGAGAAGATATTGCTAATGGCTATCCGCATATAATCATGGCAAGATGTGTTTCAAAGAATAGAGCTAAAGAAGTCTTTGAGCACTATGAAGAATATGAAGATTTAAAACCCGTAATTGTTTATACAGGAGTTGCAGGTTTAAAGGACAAGGTTAAAGCGATAAAGGAAAAGAAGCATAGTATTATCGTTTGTGTAAATATGTTAGGAGAAGGGTTTGATCTTCCCGAATTAAAGATAGCAGCAATACATGATGAAAGGCAAAGCTTGCCAATTACACTTCAATTTGTTGGTAGGTTTACTAGGACATCTTTTGTAAGTCTTGGCAATGCGAGTTTTATAACGAACATTGCATATCCTCCTATTCAACAAGAGCTAAATCACCTTTATGCTAAAAATGCGGATTGGAACCTATTGCTTCCAAACTTGAGTGAAGGTGCCACCGATAAAGAAATTAATTTCCAAGAATTCTTAGACGGGTTCAATGATCTTGAAAATTCGGAAATACCTTTTCAAAATATCAACCCAGCTATGAGTTCGGTTGTATTCCGAAACAATGGAGATGACTGGGATCCTAATAATTGGAAAGAGGGTATTAATAACATCGATGCATATGAACATCAATTTAGCAAACATAATCCTAAAAAAAACACATTAGTAATTATTTTAGGGAAAGTAGAAAAAGTTGAATGGGGTGATTTTGACGTAGTTCAAAACATGGATTGGAATATGATTGTAGTTCATTGGGACCTAAGACCAAAGAAGAATTTAGTATTTGTCCATACTTCATTAAAAAACTTATCATCTACTAAGCTTGTTAAGGCAATTTTTGGAGATGTGGTTAGTGAGATTAAAGGCATGGATATGTTCAAGATTTTCCATGAAGTCAAGAGGCTAACCCTATATAATGTTGGAGCTAGAAAAGGTACAGGGCGTGATATAAGTTTTCAATCCTTTTTTGGAAAAGGTGTACAAGATGGTTTAAAGTTGTTAGAACAAGGAACTCTAATTAAAAACAATGTATTTGGTGTAGGTTTTAAAAATGGAGAGAAGGTTTCTTTAGGATGTTCTGTGAAGGGTAAAGTATGGTCGTATTTAAGGGGTAATTTAAATGAATTAACTCAGTGGTGTAGAGATATTGGGGATGTACTTGATAATCCTAAAATCAATCCGAATACTGTATTAGAAAACACTCTAGTTCCAGTAATAATTACCGAAAGACCAAATGTTGTCCCAATTGCAATTGAATGGCACCATGAGATGTTTGAATATTCAGAAAATAGATATGTAATAAGTTTAAATGGAATTCATTATAACCTATCTAATTCTGAATTGAATATAGTTGATACTCCTAATGATTCGCCATTACGTTTCTGTTTTAAATGTGAAGATTACAGCATTGAATATGAGTTGATTTTGGGATCAAGAATTGTTGATGATGTAGAACAACCTTTTCACCAAATCAAGAAACTCTCGCCGGAAAACCCTATAATATCTTATGGAAACAAAAGAGAGGATTTAACTAACTTCTTACAAGAAGTTACTCCTACTTTTTGGTTTACAAATGGTGGTCAATTATTTCAAAATAGCTACGTTGTTCCTAAGGAAAGGGTGGATGGAATTTCATTGGATAGTATTACTCCAATGAATTGGGATGGTGTTTCTATAAAAGACGAAGCACAAGGTATTGCTCCATATAAAAAAGAATCGATACAATATAATTTTATAGAGAAGATTAGAGAAGATTATGAAATCATCTATGATGATGATGGACCAGGAGAGATTGCAGATGTGATAGGAATCAATAATGGAGATAAGGTAATAGACATACATTTATTTCATTTAAAGTTTGCTAAAGGTGGACGTACTGGTAACGATATAGGCAACTTTTATGAAGTATGTGGACAAGCGCAAAAATCCCTTAATTGGAAATATCGTGATGGAAAAGAATTCTTTAATCATCTTTTACGAAGGGTAACCAAATCTAAAAAAGGAGCCAGTTGTAGTAGAATTATCAAGGGCAATGAAGATGATTTAGAGCTATTATTAAATGCTGCCAAATGGACTAAGGAAATGAAGTTTCACATTTATATAGTTCAACCAAGTTTAATAAAGGGAAAAGGATCAGATAACATTATGTTACTCTTAGGTAATACACATCATTATTTACATACCGTTGGAAATGTGGAACTAAAAGTTTATTCAAGTTGAAAAAGCGAGCTAACTAACACCGTATATAAAATCATAACAGCCTAAGGGATGTTAAGTTCCATATATTAACCGTTACCACAAATTAAAAAAAATGCAACTACCGAGAAAACATTTCTTTGAAACAAAAAAGCTTTTAAAAAGTGTTTCTACTGAAAAAATTGCAAAATGGCTATTAGAGGAAGGTTATTTTCCAGAACAATATATTGTTCCACCTACGTTCAAAGTATCAAAATTTGATTTAAAACCAACACCTTTCATTGAGGTGGATATTACTGGAGCAAATCCAAAATTTGATGTTGAAAAAAGTGAATTAATAAATGTTTCATTTCCAAAGACACAATTAACGGATAGAACATTTGGAGTTATTGAACCGAAAATTTATCACGATATAGTTTGGTACTTAATGAATGAATGGGATTTAATAACAAACCATTTATTTAATTCAAAAAACAAAATCTACTGCTATAGCTTTCCAATTCCTGTCACTAAAAAAAATGAAGGAGAATTAGGGAATTTAAGAGCAGGAAGAATGATTTATGAATTTCTGGAAATGGCTGAAAATGATTTAGTCGCAGAAGCTTTTAATTATAAATACATTTTAAAAACAGACATAAAAAACTTCTATCCTTCAATTTACACTCATAGTATTGCTTGGGCAATTCACACGAAAAAAGTAATTAGAACAAGTGGGAACAGAAATGCTTATGATAGGTTTTTAGGATTGAAGTTGGATAAACTAATACAATATGCTAATGATGGTTGTACAAATGGAATTCCTATTGGCCCTGCGATATCAGATTTAATTGCAGAAATAATTTTATCAGCAGTAGACACTGAAAGCTCTAAAGAAATAGACAAACTAAAAATTGATTTTTTAGCAGTCCGATTTAAAGATGATTATAGAATTCTTTGTCAATCAAAAGAAGAAGCAAATACGATAATAAGAATACTACAAAAGCAATTAAAAAATTTCAATTTAGCACTAAATGATGACAAATCAGAAGTAAATGAATTACCTGAAGGGTTATTTAGAGAATGGACTGCTGATTACCAACAATTTTCATTGCGATATAAAAATAAAATAACTTATAATAGATTTGAAAAATCTTTAAGGGGAACTTTAAAAGTAGATAAGACACATAAAGGAACTGGTGTTGTTGACCGATTTTTAAGTGAACTTTCATCTAATTCTTTTAATCTAAAATTAGACTTTAATGAAAAGAACTTGATGAAAGCAATTAGTCTTTTACTTTTACTGAAAGAACGCAGATATAAATCATTTCCTCAAATTCTTGCCCTAATCGAAAAGATAATTGAAAAATATTCTACAAATAAGTCTGTAATGCATAAAATAGAAAAAGCAATTGAGAATTTGTTTAACGACAAAATGAAAAATATTGAAGACAATCAATATGATTTAATTTGGTTAATATACTTTATTAAATCTAATGATATTTTTTTAATAAAGTTTCCGAGAAAAATTAAATCACCGCTAATAAAAAGTTTGAAAGCTAATCGAAGTGAGTTTTTTAAACCTTTACCAAGTGGGATAAAAATATTTGAGACAATTAAAAAGAAAGGAAGTAATAAATCTATGCTTGAACATTTAGCAGTATTTAAAAAGGAATAACTAGGAGGTAACAACTTGTATAAAGCATAGTCTCTCCGCCAGTCGCCACCTCAGGCGGACAGGTGTGACTAGTGGCGGTAAATATTAGTATTAAGAGATTCAATTAAAAGTTTACATATATCAAGAAAGGCCATAAAACCCTTTAGGTGGTTTTCAACATGTTTTTTGCACACTACATTTATATACAAGATCTTTGGCGGTCTACAGATGATTAAAGAAAGACATATATGAACTTACAAGAGATTTCAGTTTTAGAATCAAAATTTAAAAGACACAAAATTGCTTACCAAATACAAGGGTATAAAGTGATCATAGGGAATGCTAAAATTGACTACACTACTCTTTTAGGGCTGGTTGTTCTGCCACTGATTATATTAATTGGTATGGCCTATTACCTATTTATTGAGAATATAGAAATCTTTTATAAAATGCCGTTAAGAGCAATTCTTGTAATGATGGCAGTACTAAGTATTTCATTATTTTTCTTATGGAGGTTGCGATCCAATAAAAATATAAATAGTAGTACCAAAACCCTGTACAATAAGTCGTTAAAAATTGAAAATAAAAACTTTGCTAAAAGTTTTGACAAAAAAAATATACAAACTATCGCATATAATGTAAGTTGTTTTGAAAATGATGTGTATGAAGGAACATTATTTCTAGTAGATAATGAAGAGACTACACCCGCTCTGCGAAGTTTGCAACTTCGTAGCATCAAAGGTTAGATAACAGCATAAACCGATAAGCGCATTCTATAGAGAAATTATTTTTTACTTTTGGATTTGACAAAGAAAGAGTTTCTAATTCATGAGTACTACGCAACCAACCAAGAATATAGTAAAAACAGTATGGAATACATACATCAGTAGTGCTGCATGGCGTTGGTTTCAGAAAGCAATTATATTGATAATTTTCTCTTTAGTAGTAAATCATTTAGCAGCGAGTGATAATTTTCTGGATAGTGGATCGTATAGATTCCCCATAGAAGGTTTTCTGTCGACTATCGTTTTATCTATTCTCGTTGGAATCATAGCGGATTTTAATTTTAAATTTTACAAGAAAAAATATTTTTCTAAAAAGGTAGAAATCATCACTGTCATAAGGTTTATGATTTCTACGCTGGGATATATTACACTCATGTATATTCCTGTAAATATTATTGTAGATAAAGTAGCAGGTGGACAGACAGTGTTCTATTATTTATTAATTGGTTTACTAATTACCTTATTATTGTGTTTTATTCTCATAGGTTTATTGTATGCCCAAGACCTATACAATTTATATAAGTTATCTATAAGGGAAGCTGAAATTACTATTGATAATGGCACGAAAATGACAAAGCTTACCTATGAAAATATTGCGTGCTTTTATAGCGAAAACAAAATTGTATATACTGTTCAGAATGATGGCAGCACAATTAACACCGATTTTACATTAAATGAGCTCGAAGAAAAAATAAACGATCAATTATTTTTTAGAGCCAATCGACAAATTATCATTCACAAAGATACTGTAGACCTCATTGAAAAGATTGAAAATGGTAAGTTGCGTATTCAGTTAAAAGCTTTCATTGAGAACGATAGTATTGCTGAAATCAATATCAGCCGTTACAAGCGAAAAGCATTTATGAATTGGTTTCAATAAAAGATGCCAAAAACTATCGACTATTCAGTTATAAATTACGACCACTCAGTAAAAACACACCTATCTAAAGGGGTTTTCAGGGATTTTGTTCATTATTTCGTTTAGAATTTAAAATCAAAAAACAATGAACAAAATCACCTTACGACAAATATTAATTCCATTAATTACCATTGCAATCATCTGCTTTTTATGGTTTGGACCATTCCGTATAACCATAGAAAATATCATTATTTCTATAGTAATCATTATAGCCAATTATATAGAATATAAAGGGAAACCATTTTCAGCACTTGGATTTCAACGTGAAAAATTCACATTCAAAAACATTTTCGTACTTGCTCCATTAGTTACACTAGGACTCTTTGTTTTTTATGTCTTTGTATTGGTTCCTGGAATTACAAAACTCACAGGAGTTCCCATAGATTATTCAGGTTTTGATCAATTAAAAGGAAATCTTCCAGCCTTTTTAATTACTTTATTATTAGTGTGGGCTACAGCGGGATTTGGAGAAGAAATAATCTTTCGTGGTTATTTTATGCGACAATTTGTAAAATTCTTTGGAGAAAGCAAAGTCAGTATTGTGCTTAACATTGTCCTAATTACTGGTTTTTTTGGCTTTATGCATAGTTCTCAAGGAATTACCGGGCAACTTGTTACTTGGATTGTCGGAGCGCTCTTAGCCCTGATATTCTACTTGCGTAAATACGATTTGTGGTTTATTATTGCCGTACATGGTTTTTTTAATACCATAGCTTTAACCTGTATTTACTTTGATTTGGTGTAACGATACCAAGTAACAACACCTACACCCTAAATTAACCCTATAAAACCCGATCTACGAAGTTTGCAACTTCGTAGCATCAACGATTAATAACAACAGAAATCTTTCCGTTTAACACATCTCCATCCGATTTCTATGATTAAACCAACAGATAAGAATATTCTAAACGTAAGTCCTAAATAATAGATTTTAACATTTCTATAATAAAAACTAGCTAAAAATATCTCAAACCCACTACTATAAGTGGGGAGGGGGTACTTGTATAAGTGGGTATACATCAGTTAGAACATAACTTAGGGTACTTATGGAAGTGGGTACTCTTGTCGAAAAGGTCGGCATGGGGTACTGCAAATTGACGAAGGGGGGACTTCAAACAGAAGTGGCACTTGTGTTAGAGCTAAGTGTCACTTGCCATAGAGCTAAGATAGACTTAGCTACGAGGTACCCCCTTGGTACTCCAGAGGTAGGGAGAGGGTACTTAAGAAGTACCCCTTAATGACTAAGTGACGTTAATTTTTTAACAAATACATTATCTTCTAATGCTCTCTGTCTCGTTCCAGCTCTCCGAAGTTTGCAACTTCGGAGGATCAACGATTAATAACAACAGAAACCTTTCCGTTTAAGACACCTCCATATGTATCAATGAGCATTCATGGAGTCAAACCACTAAAATAATTCAAGGCATTTCCCCTGTTTGTTAAAAGGTCTTTTAACTATTTATTAGGGATTTATTTCCCCTATGAAAACAAATAACTTTCTGATTGTTAGAGATTTATAATCTGTATAAACTTTCAGATACGTCAAGGCTATTTTTAATAATTGATATTCAGAGTATATTTGAGTCTATCCTACATCAGTCATGCAAACCGCGGTGTTAGCCTGATAACTATCACAATAAAACTACCTGAAAAAGGTATGATATCCCAAACGTGTATTACATCCTAAAGACCACCCATCTTAACGGGTTAGAAATAGCATTAGATGTTGTTTCATGTATAAAGATGGATGTAATGCGGTAATCGGATATTACTAACTGAATGTTGTACTATTTAAAACCACAACCAAATGAAAAATTTAAAATTATTGGCGCTTTGCGCTATTATGATGGGATGCTTGATATCCTGCCAAAAAGAAGACGTCTCTGATACTGCTGTAGAAGAGGTAGCCCAAGAACCCACCAAAGCACAGCTGGATAAACTATCCAAAATGGGGGTCAATACAGAAAAAGTAACGATACAGGATATCCCGCTGCCAGATGGATCCAAAGAGAAATACCTGGTATCTGGGGATATCACGATTCCTATTAATGACCTAAAGGAATACCCAGATCTAGTATCTGAGGATGGGATTAATAAACAATACCGATCTGATTATATTGTTGCACCACAGTACAGAAATATAAGGGTTTTGGGTTGGACAGGCACAGGTTCATCGTTTGATCTGACTCCTAAAATGCAGACTGCATTGTCCTGGGCAGTGGCAAACTATAATGCATTACCTAACACGCTTAATTTTACGCTGACCTATGGTAATGATCAATCGCAAGTTGATATGGTGGTGTACAGAGTAATTGGAGGCGCAGGAGGATCCGCAGGATTCCCTACCTCGGCAGGTAGACCCAATCGATATGTGCGTATTAACTCCGGATTGGATAGTAGCACGTGGAGTTACAATGTAGTAGAGCATGTGATAGGTCACGAAATAGGACATAGTGTTGGCTTTAGACATCAGGATTGGTATAATCGTTGGAGCTGTAATTATACAGGCCCACTTCCTGCAGAACCATCAGTAAGCCCAGCTGCGATCTGGATTCCTGGTACACCTTGGTCTCCGTTTGCGGATTCTATTATGCTAGGTTGCTTTGGTACCGGAGAAGATGGCGAGTTTACCGATTCGGATAAAGATGCCTTGAATATTTTGTATTAAAAATATAAAATAATCAGTAGTAAATTATAAATAGTATAGAGGCTGTCTAAAAGTAGTTTTCTCTGTCATTTTGAGCCCTGTCGAAGGGCTCAATGTGATAGTATCTTAGATATTGTGCTTTTCGGACAGCCTTATACTATTTTGATATTCTTTTGCTTTTAATTCTCTTTTTCTATTAGCAAATCTAAAGGCTCGTGTTTTAGTACTTACAATTAATTTCGAGACATTTGTTTTTCTCCCCAACTTCTCAGTTGTTTAATTAATGGAATTAATTCCTCTCCTGTTGATGTAAGTGAATATTCAACTTTTGGAGGAACTTCTACATATACCTTTCTTGAAACTAATTCATCAGCTTCTAATTCTCTCAATGTTTGTGTCAGCATTTTAGGTGTAATTCCAATAATTGCTCTTTTTAACTCTCCATAGCGCATACAGTTGTCTCTAAGTACCCAAAGTATACGTCCTTTATATTTTCCTCCTATTCTTTTGAAGGCATAATCTACAGGACAATAGGCTGTTGTATTTTTTTTATTCATTTTTATGCAAATTTAAATAGCTGATAATCAGTAATACTATCCTTTTGGTATGTAGTGCACTTTATTGTACGTACTTGTCACAAATATATTAAAAGCTTTACTTTATATTAATTTTCTAAGTACATCAATTTTATAGTATGAAAAACATCCAGAATATCTCTCCAGGAATAGTTGCAATTCTAACACTTGTAGTTATTAGTAGTATCGTGCTATTGCCAATTGATACGATTCTTTTAAAAATGTCACTTTCAGAGTTTCATTCGGAATACCTGGGTTTAACGATTAAAATGGCATCCATCCTAATCATAAGTTATGGTGTTATAAAAAAAATGAAAATTGAACCTATAACTGGCCTCTCTTCAGCATATGATTGGAAATTTAAGTATTTGAATTTGATCCCTGTTTATCTTATTATAATCGGAGTTTCGGGCATTATAGCTACAGATGTAACCCAAATCCATATAGGAAACGTAGTACTCTTACTTTTTGCTTGTTTGACGGTTGGGTTCGCAGAAGAATTTTTATTTAGAGGAGTATTGCAATCAGTATTTTTAAAAAAATATGTCCATAGTAAGAATGGAATTCTTATCAGCATAGTACTACCAGCCATAGTTTTTGGATTATTTCATCTAATCAATTTGACAAAAAACGATAATGTAAGTGCTGTATTAACTCAAGTTGTATTTGCGATGTTTATTGGATTCTTTTTCGGTGTTTTAGTTCTGAAAACAAATAAAATAATACCTGTTGCATTCACTCACGGGCTCATAAATTTTTTCTTTTCTATTTTGCTGCTACCTGGTATAAAAGATATTGAAAACACCCTACCTTTAGAAGAAACAGGAACCTCAATTGCTCCTATAATTTTAACCTTACCTCTTTTAATTATCGGTCTTTTTGTAGCAAAAAAAATTAAAAAAGAAACTGTAGTTAAAAAATTAAATGAAAGCTTTAATTAAGACAATACTAGGTAAATTGGTAGTATGCAGAATACTGAAAAAATAAGATAGCAAGAATGAAAGTTCAAATTATTTATTGTCACCCAAGTCAAAAATCGTATACCTATGAAATACTTGGACAATTAAAATCAAACCTCATACAGGAAAATTTAGAATTCGAAGTTTCAGATTTATATGCCATGAATTTTAAAACGGATATGAGTGAAGATGAGTATGAACGAGAAGGGTTTGTTAATTTGAATTTATCAATACCTGATGATGTAAAAAATGAACATCAGAAAATAGAAAAATCAGACTGTTTAATTTTTGTTTATCCGGTTTGGTGGAGTGATTGCCCTGCAAAATTGAAAGGTTGGTTTGATAGAGTGTATTCTGTTGGATATTCCTATGGGTACGATGAATCTGATAATAATACTCAAAAAATGAAAACAGTACCATATGGAATTGCCCTTTGTACAGCAGGACATCCAAATGAGTTTTTAAATGAAATCGGAATAGCAGAAAGCATGAGAAATGTAATGATAGATGATAGACTCGGGAAACGATTTATAAAGAAAGAAATGATTATTTTAGGTGGAACTTTGAATAAAGAAAATGTGAAGCATAAACACATGGAAATAATTAATGGTATTGGTAAAAAAATAAAAGAATACTGTGCCTAATAACATTGTGCGAAATTAATTACTTGGTAGTAAGTTGTTTACAGCAGATTACTAAACCATATTGACACAAACTTGAAGTATAAAACATGACCTATTATCAACAAGCATCTAATGCCGTTTTGAAAGAGTACATCAGATGTTTTTGGTGGTTAGACAACGATTCATCAAAAAATCTTGATTACACGATTTTACCTGACGGTTTTTTTGATGTTATCGTTCGCTTCGAGAATTACAATTATCAAAGTACTGTGCTAACGGGGCTATATACAAAAGAGGTTGAAGTGGTCATTCCACCAAATCATCAACTTTTCGGAATACAATTCAAACTACCAGCTGCGGAATATATATTCTGCGAAAGTATTGCTCCGTTGTTAAATTCTGATAAAAAATTGCCTAATGCTTTTTGGGATCTAAATTCATTTGACTTTTCCGAAAACTCAGATACGATTGATAGGTTAAGTTCAATAATAAGTCAAGAAATCGATAAAGAAGATAATCCAGACAATCGAAAAATTCGTCTATTTAGCTTATTGAGTCAAACTAAAGGCAATCAAAGCGTGAACTATTTTGCCGATAAAGTATTTTGGTCTAGTAGGCAAATCAACAGATATTTTAATAAAATGTTCGGGCTTTCTCTAAAAAGCTACTGTAATATAGTACGATGTTCGGCATCCTTCAAAGACATTAAGAAAGGAGATTTATTGTCTAATCAAAACTATTATGACAGATCCCATTTTAATAAAGAAATAAAAAAGTATACCAATCACACTCCAAAAACCCTATCAAATAACGAAAACGACCGATTTTTACAAATTTCTATCATCCCCAATAAGTAACTTTGTGGTATAACTAACCATAATAAGCTAGGAATGGACAAAGAAGTGGTTGCATGGAAGAATAAGGGTCGAACAATAGACGTAAACGGTCATCAAGTATTTTACATAAAAGAAGGTAGTGGTCCCAACCTTTTAATACTTCACGGATATCCTTTCAATACCTTCGAGTGGAAATCTGTTTGGAAAAATCTAGTAAAAGAGTACACGGTTTTTACCTTTGATTATTTGGGTATGGGATTTTCAGATAAGCCCAAAGATCATGACTATAGCTTTCATGAACATTGCGAAATAGTCAATTCTCTAATCGAGTTTTGGGGTATTAAACAAACCCATATCTTATCACATGATCTAGGAGTTAGTATTGTACAAGAATTATTAGCCAGGGACTTAGTTTCGCAGAACTGCTTTAAAATACAATCGGTGGTATTTATGAACGGTGGTTTGTTTATGGATAGTTACAAACCTAGAATGATACAACGATTGCTTTCGCAATCTCCCAAACCTATTGGGAAACTGTTGAGCAAGCTTCTCACTAAAAAGAAATTGGAAAAATCGATCAAATCAGTTTTTGGTCCCAACACCCAACCCACGAACCTACTCATAAATCAATTCTGGGATATTTTAAATTATAATGATGGCAAGTCAATCGCATATTTGATTGGGAGGCTGGTTTTTGACAAATTAAACCATCAAGAAAGATGGATAAGCGCCATGCAAAATACAAAGATCCCAATGTGTTTTATAAATGGGCCATTCGATCCCAATTCTGGTATTCATATGGCTAATCGATATAAAGAACTGATTCCCGATCCTAAAGTAAAGCTACTGGGTCAAGACATCGGACATTGGCCACAAATTGAGGATCCAAGCGGTGTTTTGTTATACTATCAAGAATTTAGACACGAAATTCATAAAACATCTAATAGCAACGCTCTTGATTAAAAAGGTTTTCTCAAACTTGAGAATGCTTGAAATGAAATACGCCATATAACATGAGTTATGTGTAATCTAAAAATAACTAGTAATGATAAAAAAAATAGCAATAACATTTAGTGTAATTCTATATGCAATTATCGTCCCTTTTCTGGATATCAATGAAACGCATGTTTGGAATCCAGATTGGACGCCTCACGCTCGAATACATGAGGTTTGGCAATTGATTACCAACTCCAGTATTGGAGTAGTATGCTTGTGGCTGGTTTGGTATAAAAAAGAAGTTCAATTAAGCACTATATTAAGCCTCATAGTTATGGGAGGGTTCTTATTAGCATTCTTCTTAAAAGATGGATATGGTGGTTCTATGAAATATTTAGATGGAAGCGAAAAGACTATAGTGGGAATTAATATAGGAGTTTTAGGCTTTGGAATAGCGTTCTTATTTTTAATGCTATCACAGGTGTTGACAAAAACAAAAAAGACTTCGCATAACTAACCTTATACAGTCTGGTTAGGCGCAAGCTGAAAAATTCCCCAGCTCCCAACTAGTGGCTGTGACATCCCTAATGGTGGGGCACCACAAAAAACACTATAAACCAAATAGGCTGTCTAAAAAGTAGTTTTCTCTGTCATTTCTAGCGGAATCGAGAAACAACCACATTTGGTTTTCAGTACATTTCGACTATAGCCTGTCCTGAGCCCTGTCGAAGGGCTCAATGTGACAGTATAGTAAATATTTTACTTTTAATTCGTAGGAATGGCTGCAGAAACCTTTCCGTTTAACACGCCTCCATTTCGTAACTGTGTATCACAAAAAATCAAAGTGATTTTTTGACCATCATTGTTTACAAATAACTCAGTTTCTGGAGTAGAGTCGCCATTATCGATCAATACCTGATTGGTTGATTTTACAAGCTCTCTCTGGATATGTGTACCCTTAAACTCGTAATCCACGCCAAAATATTGTCCTGTTTTAGGATATCCGCCACTTAATTCATTAAAATTAATTTGAAAAATATCTGGCCAGATTCCAAACCTAAAACCAACGTTACCGTCACCACAGCAACTAGGATTTGTGATTTCTACGTTAGCATCTCTCCAGGTTCCGGAAATACTATAATAATTATCTTGATCATAGGTACACGCAATAGCAGATGTAGTAAATGACTCCCAATCGGTTTCTTCTGTAGGACCGTTTTTTGTAAATGCTGTATAGTGATAAGTCGTATTTGGCGTTAGTCCATCGATAGTATGATTAAATTTATAAAAACCATTGTAATATTCCACCTCTCCTTCGAGTTCGATGATCTGATCGTTACTGGAATCCTGTGCATCTCCGGTTCTAAATATAAAACCTGTGGTATATGTGTCTTGTTGTTGGAAAACAACATTTTCATGATTAATGAAACCATTAAGCGATACAGCATTTTGAGAAGTATAGGTAGTATACGACCTCACATTAGGAGCGTTATAAATTGCATCTTCATCTCCATCACCGAAGATATCGCTCTCGCTACAAGAATATAGCATACACGAAATACATACGAAAGTAATAAGTTTTTTCATTTTGGGTAGATTAGTATTAAAACGACCGCAAAAATGCAGTATTTAAATCGTTTTTACAAGTCTAAAAATGACTACTGATATCAGTGATATTAAACGATATCTTATAATTGCGGTATTCTAACTGATTTTATTGTCCCTATCGATACAACAAAAAAATACATGTCCAATTTTCGGTTGCTGGCCAGATATGATCATCGGTACTTTGTATAAAAACAAACAACGATGAATTTTAAAGAGCTTCATACGCAAAAAACACCTTTGTTATTAGGAAATGTTTGGGATGTACCTAGTACCAAAACAGCCGAGAAACTAGGCTTTAAAGCCATAGGAACTTCGAGCGCTGCCATTGCTAGTCTTTTAGGATACCAAGATGGTGAGGACATGGATTTTTCTGAACTGGCTTATTTCGTAAAACGAATCGCAGCAAATACTAATCTACCACTATCCGTAGACCTGGAATCTGGTTATAGCCGCAATCCAACAAGTATTGCAGAGCATATTAAGGAACTGGTAGCGATGGGAGTAGTAGGTGTTAATGTAGAAGATAGTGTGGTTGCGGATACAAGAACATTGCTAGATGCAGCCGAGTTTGCCAATACCCTTAAGGAAGTAAACAAGCTATTATCACAAGAGGATATCGATGTTTTTATAAATGTACGATCGGATATCTTTTTGTTGGGAGATCCGGATCCCGTAGCGGCAACCAAAAAACGAATCCAATTATACGAAGCAGCAGGTGCTAATGGAATTTTTACACCTGGTGTAGAAAACGAATCGGATATCAGAGAAATTGTAACTTGTACACAGTTACCGATCAATGTAATGTGTATGCCCAATCTTCCGGGTTTTGAAACCTTAGCAAGCATAGGAGTACAACGAATTAGTATGGGTAATTTTTTATTCGATAAGATGTACAGTCAGTTAGAACGTACTACCAAAGAAATCGTAGACCAACAATCATTTCAATCCATTTTTTAAGATGCTGATTACAGAAAACAAAACAATAGAAACGTATTACAAAGCATTGCTAGAACGAAAAGAGAGCTTTGTAGGGATTTTTTTTGTGGGTGTAAAAACGACATCTGTTTTTTGTATCGCTACGTGTAGAGCCAGAAAACCGAAATTAAAAAATGTAGAATTCTACACCTCGTTTAAGGAAGCGCTGGATAATGGATACCGACCATGTAAAATCTGTAAGCCTACCGAAAATGCTAATGAAGCACCAGAACAGGTAGAAAAAGCCATTACATTGGTGAAGCAAAACCCAAAAGAGAAAATCACAGATGATCAGTTACGAAAACTAGCAATCAGTCCAGAAGTGGTGAGGAGATGGTTTAAGAAAAACTATGGAATGACGTTTCAGGCGTATCAGCGGATGTATCGGATTAATAATGCTTTTCAGGAATTAAAAAAAGGAAAAAATGCTACACATACTGCTTTTGATTCGGGATATGAATCCTTGAGCGGTTTTGGATATACCTTTAAAAAAGTCATAGGAACATCTCCTCAAAAAAGTACAAAGGGAAATGTAATTTTAATTAGTCGGTTGACAACACCTTTGGGGCCTATGTTTGTGTGTGCTACCGAAAATGGGATCTGTCTGCTAGAATTTGTAGATAGGCGTATGCTGGAAACCGAGTTTACTGATTTGCAGAAGCGATTGCAGACACAGATCATAGCTGGCGAAAACGAACACATTAAGCAAGCTAAAAAAGAAATCACTGAATATTTCGACGGTAAAAGAAAAATCTTTGAGGTTGATCTAGAAACACCGGGAACGGATTTTCAGAATACTGTTTGGCATAGTTTAAAAGAAATCCAATACGGACAGGTGACTACCTATCAGCAACAAGCAGAGAAAATCAAGAATCCAAAAGCCATTAGAGCAGTAGCTTCTGCAAATGGGTATAATAGGATTTCGATTATAATTCCGTGTCACAGAGTCATCGGAAAAGATGGAAGTATGACTGGTTATGGTGGTGGTGTCGAACGAAAGCAATGGTTGTTAACGCACGAAAGTAACAATCACTTATCTGATTAGTTTTTGATACAAAATTAAGGCTGAATTTTTCAGTTTTATCTTAGAATTCAGCCCCAATTTATAAAATGTATAAAATCACGATTTAGTAGGAATCACTGATTACTTTTTCTGTTTTTAAAACCCTTAGATTTTTGTCTAATACTCTCAGGAAATAAACACCTCTAGGAAGATTTGTAGAAAAACTAATGCTGCTAGAATCATTCATTATAGGCATGCTAGAAACTTCTCTACCAAATACATCTATGAGCTGTACTCTGGTGATTTCGGTATTACTTTTTGGTAATTGAACCGTGAGTGTTGTTGTAAAAGGATTTGGGTAGATCGAAATTTTAGGAACCTCTGTATATTGACTTCTATTAGATAGACTCTGACTACCACCAGAACAGATTATTTTAAACTCATTTATAGACGACCAACTACCTGAATATCCTGATGCACCCGTAATTGTAAGTTTAACATATCTAACAGATTGCGTAGAAAAACTTCTGTTAATCACAGAGCCGCCAGATGTGTTATTTGAGGCATCGGTTAATACCGAGAATCCTGAAGTAGGAGAGTTGCTAGAGCCTTCGACAATAAACTGATATGCTCTATTGCTATATGGATACAAATTGATCTCGTTAATAGTATATTCTTCTCCTAAGTCTATTACTGCGTTTTGCGGAAAACCTTGAGCAGACCATCTATTATCTGTATTGTCATCTATTAGGTTACTTGCTGGATTTGCTGTCTGTTGATCACTGTAACTAGAAAGACTAGCATCTAATGATAGATTACTTCCTGCAGCACAAGTTGGAGTAGTAATAGTATTACCAAAAACTCTAAACTCTGATAAGCTTATCCATGGTCCTGAATAGCCAGATGCACCGGATACAGTTACTCTAACATAACGAGCATCTACAGAAGAGAAGTTATCAGTAATCGGGTTAGAAACTGTTCCTGGTGTTGTGTTGTTGCTTCTATCAACAATTGCCGTATAGGTTCCATTGGGATCAGTAGCTGTTTCTATGGTATATTGATATGCTCTGTCTTTATAACAAATTAATGCTGTTTTGTTAATGCTAAAAGTAGCTCCAAGATCTACCGTAAAAGATTTTGGAAAACCATTTACCGACCAACGAGAATCTGTAGAATCGTCTACAAGGTTTGAAGCTACATTATTACCATCTGGTGTACCTGTAGCGGTTACTGGTTTATTTAACGCCAGATTGATCTCTGAAGAAGTAGTTACAACAGTCACTATAGTTGTATCTGTAAATCCACCATCTTCTGTAGTTACGGTAATAACCGCTTCGCCAGTGTTGGTAGCATTTATTAATCCATTAGCATTGATTGTTGCTACTGAGGTATTATTACTGCTGTAGGTAAGGTTTTGATTAGTTGCATTGGCAGGTGATATTGTGGCTGTTAGTTGTTGGGTGTTGCCAATTTGTATAGTAGTAGTGCTTGGAGAAAGAACTATACCGTCCACAGATACGGTTCCTGTAGCACCTAGTTGGGTTATAATGATTGTTCTGGTCAAAGATCCACCACTAACGGTTACTGTACCAGTTCTTGTAGTACTTTGGGAATTGGCAGTGACCGATATTGTAGCGCTGCCATTATTTACTCCAGATGTAGGGCTTACAGTAATCCAGGAACTAGTATTGGATATGGTCCAATTAACATTGGATGTGATGGTAAGTGTTTTGCTACCAGAAGCAGCTGCGAAATCACTAATTGCGGATACTGTTAAGATATCTGTAGGCGGTGTATTACTACAAGAATTCAGAGAATCTCCGATGTAATTAACGAAACAAGCACCAACCATTGCGGCTACATCGCTATCAGAGTAGGGAGATTGAGCTATGTTTGATCCGGCATTGGTACCAGAAATATCAAAAATTTCACCATTACTACTAGCCGATAAATTTGCTGAGGTGAATCCACTTACCGATGCTCCTAAATTTGTGTTATCATATACATTTCCTGAATACGATAACGACGAACCAATATCTGAAAAATCTCCATTATCATCTTCAGTAATAACATTAGTAGTATTAGATGAATTACTCGAAAAGAAAATGACATTGTTAGAAACGTTACCGGTATTGCTGCTAGTACCTTTGTCTCCATTAAAAAATAACGGAGCATTGGTGTTCACTATGGTATTTTTGGAAACTGTAATGTCTTTTGATTCTTGATACCCATTAGATACACTTGTAGCATTACAATTATCCTGAGAGCCGGTAGAACCTCCCATAAATGTAATTCCATTATTCCATTTTGCTTGATCAATAACGGTGATACAATCCTGAATGTAATTGTTCGTAATCAGGTGATCACTATCTACTATCCGAATACCACCTGTTCCATCAACATTTTCTCCTAAGAAGTAGTTGCCTTCTACAGTAGCACCAGAACCATGACGCAATGTTAATGATCCTCTACATCTTCTAAAGGTGTTATTTTGGTATGTGTTATTGTCACTTTTATTGGTAATAATTTCATTTTCACCATCTGCCTCAACAAAGTAGTTGTTGCTCACTGTTGTTCTACAATCTACATTCTGAAATTCACTGGTTCCCACACGAATGGTTTCACTATCGCCAGAGTTTGATAATGAAGGATCCATTTTTTCGTATTTATAAAAATAATTATTGCTTATCGTATGACCAACAATGTCACATCGATTCACCTCGGCATTGTATTCTAATTCGACTAACACCAAAGCTCCTGCGGTAGATTTATTCAAAAAAGAACAATGTAGTACCTTGTTATTATTTCCATATAATACAATCCATCTATGTTTAACAATTGCTCCATCTTGTTCGGCTTCTGCAGCATCACCAGGTTCAACTCCTAAACCATTAATTACACAATTTTGAATTGTAGAATTTTGTGCATAGGTAGTTCCGTTTCTAAATTGGATAAAATTACTAGCTCCATATCCTCCTTTCCAGTGAAATCCTTCAACGATAAGATAGTTGCCGGCAATATCCATTTGTAGTCCATTATTAAAAATTACGCCACCAGGAGTTTCAGCTTTTAAAGTAATAGGGTTTGATGAGGTTCCATTAGCTTTGAATACAAGTCTTTCATCATCGTTATACGTTCCGTTTGCCCATATGACTACATCACCTGGTGCTAAGGTTAAATTTCTAAAATCGTCTATTGAACTAATCGTGTATTCTGTAGCAAGAATGTTCGTTGAACATAGAAAAGCGAGAATAAATAATACTGGAGGAATCTTTTTTTTCAATAATTCTTTTAAAAACAAAACATCCGAATCATATACTGTTTGCATTATTAGGTTCCAAAATGTGTGAAGATTTTTCATGTTAAATGTGTTAAATGGTTTAGTTATAGATGATCTAGCCTTCCAATTTGGTTTGATTGTAATAAAGCAGTTAAGATTTTAAAAGCTAGTGTAGATACGTAAATTCGTTGTTTACTATTAAATAATTAAATTGGTCAACCAATTTAATGTTTTTTGATGATATATAAATATTTTATGTTGATAAATATTATAATTGCATGAATTTTGTTAATTAATTGAGGAAATAAAGATTTAGAAGAAGGGTGCTTAATTACTCGAATACACGTTGGTCAAAACATTAGTTGTTTGTTAATCAGTTGTTTGCCCCTGTTTTTTTAAGGTGTATACCTATTGTGGTTAGTTTTTTAAAATAATACATTTAGGGTTTCTTATGTAAAGTTTTTGTCCCGTCTATCCTAAAGGAATATAGAAAAACAAGCCTGTATAAAAAGAATCATGGACGTTGTCTGACTAGTTGGTAGCTATGCGATTTTTGGTTTTAACATTAGTGTGTAATTATGAGAATTATTAGGAACCCATTCTTAACTCCTCCTACAAGACATGCGTCTCATTTATTTTCAAAGAAAAATGATGAAAACAGTTTTTTTTCGCAAACTTCTCGGAAAACAGCAAGTTTCTTTGATACATCATTCGTTCAGCCTAAACATATAGGCAGCTCTATTGATCCTGTTTCTGAAAAAGAGGCGAATGTAAATCCCAAAAATAGTATAACAAAACAAAGTGTAGGACCTTCCGTAGTACAAAGAAAATGTGATACATGTGGAAAATGTAAAAAATGTGAACAAGAAGAAAAAAATGGATCTTTGGATGAGCAACCAGAGGATATGGTGATGACCAAGCCTATGGAGCGTTCCGCAACGAATTTAGGAGTTAACAATGAAAATTCTTCTTCTGATACTTTAGAAAACACACTTCAGGCTTCTAAGAGTGGTGGGAAATCACTTCCGGATGATAGTAAGATGGAAATGGAGCAGGCTTTTGATACTGATTTTGAGAATGTAAAAGTACATACAGATTCTACAGCCGATCTTATGAATAAGCAACTACAGGCAAAAGCGTTTACCCATGGAGAGCATATGTATTTTAGCCAAGGAACTTTTGATACGAGTACAAAAGAAGGAAAGAAATTATTGAGCCACGAATTAACCCACGTAGTACAACAAACCAAAGGGTCAGCACCTGCAAGTGCGCAACGCACTATTGGAGATGGACATGACTTGCAATCTCCCAGGTTTTCTGGTAATCCAAAACTAGAAGCTGCTTTTGATAATCAAAGCCTTATAAGAATAGGTGCTAATGGAGCACATGTACGTGCAATTCAGCAAGGAGTAGTTGATGCTGGGCATCCATTGCCAAAATTTGGTGTAGATGGTATATTTGGTAGTGAAACTCATACTGGTATAAGAAGTTATCAGGCAGAGAGAACCTTAAAAGTTGATGGAATTGTTGGCCCGGAAACTATGGGAGATCTGGATCAGTTCTTTACAGATAGCCCTCCAAATACAAAAGTACCGCCTATTATTCCTAATATATGTACGATACTGGAATCTGATAAAAATGGGTTGGTATCGGTCTCATCCCTTACACAGGAACAGAAGGAACTTACAGAAGATACTCCTACGGTAAATTTACCTAATGGCGAGGAAGCTATCGAATGTAAAACCCCGTCAAATAATAAGGATTGCAAAGATTTTTGTGGATGTCCATTGCCGGCTTCCAATTATAAAGGGAGTGTTGGTGATTTGGCCCTTACCATGGATAAAGCTGTTGCTTTCCATGAGAATAATCCAACACCTGGTAAAGATCCACGGAAACACATTTGTCCTCCTAAAGGAACACCTGTAAGAGTTCTGTCTATTATTCCCGTTGGAGCCATGACTTTACTTAAAGTTCGTTTCTGTAATGGATCCTTACCGGATAAGCAAGGAAATATGGTAACTGAAGTATTTATCCAACAACAATTTGTTCATAATGGTAAAAAGTTAAATATCAAAGGACCTGATGAGGTAACCAAACCTAATGAAATAGAGTTGGAAGCAGAAGGCGCACATCCTGGATCACAACCTGACTGGGATGTAGAACACGATCCTTCAAACCATGGACGTGTAGGGATTAATGGTTCTGATAAAAAACCTAAAGTAAAAATCAAAGGAAAAGAACTGAGTTCGTTAGAAGGAGATGTAATGATTAAGGTTTCTGTCTGTGGTATGGTAGCATTACACAGGCTTACTGTAGTACAGCCTTTTGTACTTAATCTTCCAACACCTAGAATACCTCGAACACCTGTAGGGCCCAGGAAGCCTGACGATACTCCTTTGTTATATTGTGTGCCTTTTCTTACTAAAACTGAGGCTAAAGTAGAAAGAGCGATAGCAAAAAAAGAATTACAGGCGTTTATTACAGCGCGACATTCTGGTAATACGGATGCAATGGGTTTGTATATGGAATATCTCAATAAACCAAAAACAGGTACTACAGGAACCATATTACCGCGTAGGCTCTTTAAGGATCCTACAAGTGACTTTGTAAAATCATTTATGATTGATGGAGAAACTTTTAGAGAAAAAAAACGCATTCAAGATCTGATCACTAGTAGGGTAAGCAAAGACCCAAAACTGATTCCTCCTGTAGGTAAAACAACACTTTTATTACCATTTAGAACGGTACTCAAAGATCCGGAAATTATGAATTTACCCATGAGTTTTAAGGATCCTTTTTCAAGAATTCCAGGTCTAGTGGCTGGAGGATTTGGTGTAGATTCTAGTGATGCTGGGGATGATGTACGACATGTTGATGGACAATTTAGAGTTACTAATCAAGGAGGCGGTACCTTGCGTTTTCAGATTAAATATACGTTCGATGTCCATGATGCTGTAGATTTTTGTCCAGGTGCACCTGGAGGATTTTTTGCTAAATTATTACTTACAATTAGATTGAGTCGACTAGAAGCTACACCAGATGTACCTACCTACGATACTCCGTTTGAAGTGCTATATAGCATCAAGGATGATATTATTGTATGATCAGGTTCTTGTTCTGATATTTAATGGAGGTTTAGTTTTTAAAATAAATAACTTTTAAATGAGTAGAATTCTACTGTATCTTTGAAAACTATACATTGAGAATTTTTAAGTTCCGAGTGTACTTTGGTTGCTACAATTATTCTCCACTAAAACACCTTCATGAAAGTAATAGGAATCGAGATTGATAAAAAAAGAGCGATTTGTGTAATCTTATCCAAAGATACACAAGGAGAATACTCCAATCTTACAGGTAAAACTAAGTATATCGAAATCAAAGATGATCAGAACAATCAAGATATACAGAACTTTCAGAAGGATATTCATGCGTTTTTTGATTCGATAACACCAGATCATATTGCTATTATTAGTAGACAAACCAAAGGTAAGTTCGCTGCGGCAGCGGTTTCTTTTAAATTAGAAGCGCTACTCCAGTGTTATCAAAATGTCGAAATGAGTTTCGTTTCTAAGCAAACATTGACTGCTTATTATAAGAAGAATGTACTTCCTGTTACTTATGACAATGCATATCAGGAAAATGCTACTAAATTGGCGGCATATTTATTAAGAGAATAAGTTATTTTCATCATATAAAAGCTATTCTCAATAGTTCTACTGAGCCCGCTGAAGTACATCGTTTTCTATCGAAAACGACTCGAATAGGCGCTTTATTTAAAAAATAAAAAACAAAGGATAATAGGAAAAATTCCATTGTAAAAGGAAAAATTCCAAATTCCAAATATTTCTCTTAGATTTGCATTTCAAAAGAAATGTGATGTCAGAAAAATTATATGCTGTTATTGATGTAGAAACTACCGGTAAAGGCATTAAAGGTAATCGCATTACAGAAATCTGTATTGTATTGTTACAAGGCAATACCATTATAGATAAATTCACTTCTTTAGTGAATCCTGATTGTTATATTCCACCTTTTATTACAGGACTTACCGGTATAGATAATGATATGGTGCGAAATGCACCTAGATTCCACGAAATAGCAGAGCGTATTGTACAAATGACTACAGGAGCCATCTTTGTGGCGCATAATGTAAGCTTTGACTATAATGTCATTAAAGGGGAGTTTAAAAACCTGGGATATTCTTTTGTTCGAAAGAAATTATGTACCGTTCGTTTATCCAGAAAGTTAATTCCGGGGATGTTATCCTATAGTTTAGGAAAACTTTGTTCATCTCTTAATATTCCATTAGAAGGTCGACATCGAGCGGAAGGCGATACAGATGCTACTGTTATTTTATTTCAGCGGATTCTGAGTCTTGATCCTGAATTTTTGGTTATCAATAAATTTTTAAATGCACGTTCTAAAGAGGCTACATTACCTCCGCATCTTCAAGTAGAAAACATAGATGCATTACCCGAAGAAACGGGGATTTATTTATTTAAAGATCAAAAAGGAGAAGTAATATATGCCGGTAAAGCTAAGAATATTAAACAGCGTGTGATTAGCCATTTTTATGATAAAAAGAATAAAGAATATGCATTAGGTCAGGAAACATATTCTATAGACTATGAAGTGACAGGTAATGAGCTAGTGGCGTTGTTATTAGAATCAGAAAAAATACAAAAGCACTATCCTAAATTTAATCGAGCACAGAAAAGACCTGTTGCTCCTTATTGCATTATGTTCTATACCAATAGGAAAGGAGTGGTACAACTGGCAATAGATAGATCACATTCTATAGATCATTCGGTAGAAATATTTTATAGTAGGGCAGAAGCAGTAGAAAAGTTAGAGCAGCTTTGTGAAGAGTATCAGTTATGTCCACGATATTGTAGTTTACAAAGTACTACAGAACGATGTTCTCACTATAAGATAAAGAATTGCAAAGGTATTTGTGAAGGTCAAGAATCTGTTGCGTTGTATAATATGCGGGTACAAAAAGCATTGTCCTCATTGCGTAGAGATCAAAAAAGCTACTTTATTAAAGAAAAGGGAAGAACTTTTAGTGAGCTAAGTTTTGTAATGATTCAGGATGGTGTTTATAAAGGTTTCGGGTTTATACAAGAAGATGAACAAATTGCGAAAATAGAAGACTTCGAGAATTTCCTAAACCTTCAGAAGCATACCTATCATACTACTAAAATAATTAAAAGTTATTTGCGTAAACATGGGGATAGGAATATAATAAATATTGATAGGTAGATTTGAGGTAGACAAAGGCTAATAAACACTGTTTTTTCTCATTTTTAATTGGAAAAAATCTGCATCTTTGACGATTATTAATTCAAAAATCAATCAATGAAAATCTCACAGATTTCCAAATTTATATCGACCGTAGTACTTTTCTTTTCTATTTTTTACACGAATGCACAAACCAAAGAGGTAGAACGAGAATGGGTTTCTTTTCAGCAAAAAATCGATGTTCAAACCGATGAGAAAGTTAAATTTAAACTGAAGGCACGAGTAAAAACCAAAGCTGCAAGTAGTAATAGTGTTGCTGCGATTTGGGTTTCTGTAGAAAACAAAAATAAAGAATACGGTTTTAGCGATGGTATACAAGATACAGTATTAACTAAACCCCAATGGACTTCTTATGAGATCGAAGGTTATTTTGATGAAGAGGCAGAGACCATAACTTTTGGAGGGTATGTTGTTAGTAATGGTACATTTTATTTTGATGATTTTGAATTGTTGTTCCAAGAAGAAGGAGCTTATAAACCTGTAACGATATCTAATGCTGGTTTCGAAAAGAAAGTTGCAAATGATAATATTCCTGGATGGTTACAAGATGTAGACGAAGAAAAGAATATACTAAAAGTAAAAGGATATACTTTTCATTCTGGAGATGATAAGGATTCTGAAGAATCTTTACTAATGATTTTGGGTAAAGATGTTCATTATGATAAAAGTAATTATATCATACAGGAAGAAGGTTTTTCTCCGCAAATAGGGACATTAATCTCTATGTTAAATAATCTTAGTAACAGAGTAGAAGGTATTGTAAAAAATCTAGACCAAAGAGAGACAGATCATTTAGTAGATGAAAAGGCAAATCGAATCGGTGCGCTAATAATGCATTTGGCCGCTGCCGAAAAATTATATCAGAACCTTACTTTTGAAAATAGGAGGTTTAATAAAGAAGAGGAAGAAAAATGGCAAGCAGGATTGAGCCTTGGAGAAGAAGCTAGAGAAAAATTTGTAGGAAAACCAATTTCGTATTATCTGGAGATTTATAAAAAAGTTAGAAAAAAGACAATTGAAGAGCTAAAGAAACGTAATGATGCTTGGTTAGAAGACTCATGGCCAGGATCTACTATGAATAATCATTTTGCATGGTTTCATGTAATGGAACATCAATCGAGTCATCTTGGGCAAATCTTGTTTCTAAAAAAGAGAATTCCTGAAAAAGAAAAAGAAATTACAATGGAGAATGAAATAGATAACTAAGGTTGTCTTTATGATATAAAAGTATAGGTAATCGAGAATTGATCATCTAGATCTAAAAGGCTGTCTAAAAAGTAGATTTCTCTGTCATTTCAAGCGGAGTCGAGAAATAACTACCCTTGGTTTTCAATACATTTCGACTCCGCTCAATGCGACAGTATTGTTAACATTGTGCTTTTCGAACAGCTTTTTTTGTATTTACTGTTGAGATATTTTTCAAAACTATAACAAAATTATAATATACATCTATAATGTAAATTAGTACTTTGAGGAACTTATTCTTATTTGTATTAATCATTTATTATCTATGAAAAGTATTCTTACCGCAGTAATCGTATTCTTAACGGTATCCTTGTATGCTCAAAAAACCATTGATTTTCCATCCAAAGATGGACTAACGATAACGGCCGATATGTATGAAGCCAAAAAAAGCAGTCAATTTATTATTCTTTTTCATCAAGCAGGGTGGAGTCGCGGAGAATACCTAGAAATTGCTCCAAAACTGAATAGTTTAGGATATCATTGTATGGCTGTAGATCAGCGATCTGGAGGAGCAGTTAATGGGGTTGAAAACAAAACGAAAGCCTTGGCCAAAAAAGAGGGAAAGCAAACAGAATTTGTAGATGCTTTTCAGGATATAGAGGCTGCCGTAGATTATGTAAAAAAGACCTATGACCCTGAAAAAATTATTATTTGGGGAAGTTCTTATTCTTCAGCCCTTGTATTAAAATATGCAGGAGATAACCCAGATGCTGTAAACGGGGTTTTGTCTTTTGCTCCAGGAGAATATTTTGGTAAAAAGAATTTTATTACTTCTAGCGCTGCTAATATTAAAGTTCCAGTATTTATTACCTCTGCTAAGAATGAAAAAAAGAATTGGTCTGGAATTTATGAAGCGATTCCATCAGGTAAAAAACAATTCTTTCTTCCTGAAACAAAAGGAAATCATGGATCGAGAGCGCTTTGGGATAAGTTTTCTGACAGTGAAAGTTATTGGAACGAGGTAAAAGGTTTTTTAAAAACTATTTAAAATCAAACAAAAAGTGGTTAGTCTGATTTTTGGACTCTTCTGTTTACGGATCATTTTCCCATTGACTTTTTATTTCTGTATGTCTAAAAATACCTTTTATTGGGTATTTAGTTAGGTGTAAACATTTAATAACTTCACATTATAGAAATAATGATCTAAAGAAGGTATTCTAAAGAAAGGAAAAAATAAAAACAATCAACAATTGTACGTTGTACGAACTAATTTGTATATTAAACGTATTCTACGTAATACTCTCCTGCGTCATTATTGAAAATTAATATTTAATTGAAGGAACAGGTTTCCTCTAAGTAATATATAATCAAATATAATGATGAGTGATTCAGTTGAAAATTCGGATAGCAATAATTTATTAAATCAAGAGGTTTTAAATGAGATAGATAAGAGAGTCGATGAAAAGATTCAGGAATCTAACAAAAAGTTACCACCAATTGTTAGAGTTTTAAATGCGTTATTGAATGCAGTTGTGGCAAAGTTAATAGTCAAACTTGGAATATTATTTTTCGGAGGCTTGATAATATTGGCTCCCTTTTGTGTAACTCAAGTTAAAGATTATGAACTAGTAATGGTTCATAGATGGGGAAGTTTAAAGCAGACGCCTGTTAAACCAGGATTAAAATGGTTTTGGCCAATCATGGATAAAGTGCATCGTTTTGATTTACGTCAAAAGAATATTACTTTAACTGATCGACATGATAATTCTGGAATAGAAGGGATTGATTTTGAAACAAGGGATAAATACCATGCTGGATTTATTGCAAGTATACATTATACGTTAGATAAGAGTAAAGGCAAAGTGCTTGTCGATGCATATGGAGCTAAGGATTCTGAGGAGACCAGAAAATTAATAGAAACCAGAATTGAAGATGAAGTAAGATACTCTCTGCAAAATCTAGGTCCTCAGTATAATTTGAGTGATATTATACAAAATAGAGCTGCATTAATTCATAATGCTTTATTTACAATGGGGTTTAAAAAAACCTCATTAACGAAAAAATCTGATAATCTGAAATCGGGTATAAAAGATCATTTGCCTGATTACCAGATAACTATTCCAGGTCCAATGATGGACGATGAACGGCTTCCTGATTTAGGTATAATTATCAAATATATGCGATTAGAGATCTATACACCAGAAACTTATGAATCCAAAAACAAAGTTGAGTTGAGTTTGTTAGAGTTGGATGATTATGAAAAAAATGAACTTAAACGGGCAGAGATAAAAAGTAAGAGTATGGAAGAATTGAAAAAAGGAGCTTTAATTTACTTTTTAGATAAATGGGATGGTAGATTGCCAGAATCACTCATATTAGATGATAAATTTTATGAGTTAATGAAAGAGGAGAAAGTAATTCGGAGAATTAAATAAAATTTTCTAGAGATTAAAAGAATTTTACTAATTAGGATAGATAAAGTGGCGGAAAAAATAAGCCTGAAAACTAACAAGTTTTCAGGCTTATTCTTATTTTTTTTTGTAATTATACTATACTTCTTCCATATATGCTTCAATAGGAGCGCAAGTACAGATAAGGTTTCTATCTCCATAAGCATCGTCTACACGTCTTACAGTTGGCCAGAATTTATTATCTGCAACATATGATAATGGATATGCCGCTTGCTCTCTGGTATATGGAAAATCCCAAGAGTCTGCAGTTAACATAGCCATTGTGTGAGGAGCGTTTTTCATCACATTATTGGGATTATCAGGGTTTGCTTCTGCAATTTCCTGACGAATACTGATCATGGCGTCACAAAAACGATCTAATTCCGCTTTACTTTCACTCTCTGTTGGTTCGATCATAATCGTTCCGGCAACAGGAAAAGAAACGGTTGGTGCGTGGAACCCATAATCCATTAATCGCTTAGCGATATCCGTTACTTCGATTCCATGTGCTTTAAAAGGACGACAATCTACAATCATTTCATGAGCTGCACGGCCACGTTCCCCAGAATATAAGGTGCTATAATGTCCATCTAATCGTTCCTTAATATAATTGGCATTAAGAATAGCATATTCTGTTGATTCTTTAAGACCTTCTGATCCTAACATGGTGATATACCCATAAGATATTAAACAAGCTAAAGCAGATCCCCAAGGAGCTGCAGAAATAGCTGTAATAGCTTGATCTCCTCCTGTAGTAATTACAGGGTTTCCTGGTAAAAATGGTACTAGCTGTTTTGCTACACAGATAGGACCAACTCCAGGTCCACCACCACCATGAGGGATGGCAAATGTTTTATGTAAATTCAGGTGGCATACATCTGCACCGATAGCTCCAGGATTGGTTAATCCTACCTGAGCATTCATATTGGCGCCATCCATATATACCTGTCCTCCGTTATCATGGATTATTTGAGTAATTTCTTTAATAGCAGATTCATACACTCCGTGAGTAGAAGGATAGGTTACCATTAATGCAGAAAGATTGTCTTTGTACTTCTCTGCTTTTTCTCTCAGATCATCTACATCTATGTTTCCTTCTTCAGTAGCTTTGGTTACCACTACTTTCATTCCGGCCATTACTGCAGATGCAGGATTAGTACCGTGTGCAGAGGATGGAATCAAACAGATATTTCTGTGATGATCTCCTCTTGATTCATGATATGCACGAATTACCATTAATCCAGCAAACTCTCCTTGAGCACCTGAATTAGGTTGTAATGAGGTTGCTGAAAAGCCAGTGATCTCTGTTAATTGATCTTCTAATTTTTTTAATACTTCTTGGTATCCTTGCGCTTGTGTAACAGGTACTAATGGATGGATGTTACCCCATTGTGGGTTACTTAATGGAAGCATTTCTGAAGCAGCATTTAGCTTCATTGTACAAGACCCTAACGGAATCATAGAATGATTTAAAGAAAGATCTTTACGTTCCAACTTCTTGATATAACGCATCAGTTCTGTTTCAGAATGATAGGTATTAAATACCTCATTCGTTAAGAATTCTGTATTTCGTTTTAAAGTATCAGGAATATGTGTAGAAACATCAATAGCATCTATCTGAATGCTGTCTTTTCCAGCTGCTTTTGCAAAAATTGATACAATAGCATTTAGATCTGCAGTAGTTGTAGCTTCGTTTAGTGAGATTGATATAGTCTCTGTATCTGGATAATAAAAGTTTACTTCTTGTGTTTCAGCAATTTCTTTAATCTTATCTGCGTTTGCTTTAATTCGTATAGTGTCAAAGAATGCAGCGTTTAATTGCTCGTAACCAAGTTGACTAAGCGTCTTAGAAAGACTAGCAGTCGAACTATTTACTTTATTGGCGATATATTGTAATCCATCTTTACCATGATATACAGCATACATACCTGCCATTACGGCTAGTAATACCTGAGCTGTACAGATATTAGAAGTTGCCTTATCACGTTTGATATGTTGTTCACGTGTTTGTAACGCCATACGTAACGCTCGATTCCCATTAGTATCTTGGGTAACTCCAATGATTCGGCCTGGGATATTTCTTTTGTATTCTTCTCTAGTAGCAAAATATGCTGCGTGTGGTCCTCCATATCCTAACGGAATTCCGAATCGCTGTGTGGTACCAACAACTACATCAACACCAAAACTACCTGGAGATTTAAGAGCTACCAAACTAAGGATGTCTGCAGCTACGGCCACTTTAATTTCTGATTGATGTGCTTTTTCTACAAATTCGGCATAGTCAAATACTTGACCAGATACACCAGGATATTGTAAAATTGAACCATAGAAATCTGTAGAAAAATCAAATGTAGTATGATCCCCTATTACTAGTTCAATTCCTAAAGGGATCGCTCTTGTCTTTAGTAGAGAAAGTGTTTGAGGTAATATTTCTTCAGAAACAAAAAACTTATGAGTACCTTCTTTTTTCTGTGTTCTTGATCGTACGGCAAATAACATGGTCATTGCTTCTGCTGCAGCTGTACTTTCATCAAGTAAAGAGGCATTAGCTAATTCCATTCCAGTAAGGTCACAAACCATGGTTTGATAATTCAATAAAGCTTCTAATCTACCTTGAGCAATTTCTGCCTGATAAGGTGTGTAAGCAGTATACCAACCTGGGTTTTCCAGAATGTTACGTTGTATTACAGCTGGTAAACAGGCTTCGTGATATCCTAGACCTATATAGGTTTTGAACACCTTATTCTTAGCAGCTAATTGCTGTATATGAGCAGAATACTCTTGTTCGCTCATAGCCTCGTCAAGTTGTAGAGAGGTTTTTAATAAAATGTCATCAGGGACAGTTTCAAAGATGAGTTGATCTATTGAATCAGCCTTGATTATATTCAACATATCATTAAGATCTTTTTCTGATGGACCTATATGACGTAGTTTAAATGAGTCAGTTTTCATAGCAAAAACGGTTGAGATTTAAAGCGCAAAAGTACATATTTAATCCCTAAAAATTTCACAATAAATTAACCTAAAACTAGCAAGTTTTTAACCAACTTAGACTGTTATTAACAGATTCCCCTAAATTTACAGAGTGAAAGTCGTAAAAAGTATATTTAATTTTTATTTAAACAGTAGTATTCATGTAGCGTTAGCTGTAGCAGCTTTAGTAAAACTTACCTTTTTAAAGTTCGAGATTTTAGAGGATAATAAGTACATATATTTCAGCTTTTTTAGTGCTATTGTAGCGTATAACTTCGTGAAATATGCTAATATTTCGAAATTGTATCATAAACAATTAACGAAATCAATGACCAGTATCAAAATATTAACCGGTATTAGTGTCGTGTTGCTTATGTATTTTGGATCTCAGCTATCCAGAGATACTTTGCTTTGTATGTTGCCCTTTGGTTTATTGACTATTCTCTATACGGTTCCAATTTTTCCAAATAAAAAGAACTTAAGAAGTGTTGCGGGGATTAAGATTTTTATTATAGGAGTTACTTGGACAGGAATTACTGTATTGACACCTATTCTTTATGCCGAAGGAACTTTGCTCATAGATGTTATTATAGAGGTCACCCAACGTTTTTTATTTATTGTAGTGATCATGCTTCCTTTTGAGATTAGAGATTTACAATATGATAGAAAAGAATTAGAAACTATTCCTCAGAAAATAGGTATTACTAGAACCAAAGTTTTTGGTAGTATTCTGTTAGTAATTTTTCTGTTGCTTACAGCTTTTAAAAATGAACTTTTTTCTACAGAAATTCTAAGTTCGGTAGCTATTACGATTATAAGTTTATTATTCTTATGGGGTACTGATAAAAAACAATCGGAATACTTCTGTTCCTTTTGGGTTGAAAGTATTCCGATTATGTGGTTGTTTATATTGGTTCTGATGCAAAGCCTATTTGGATAATTTTTTTTGCAACTGCTCTTTCATTTCTTCTTTTTTAGAAGATGTTATCACCTGTAGATTAGATTTTTTTATAATTTTAGTGAGTTTGTTATTCTTTTTTGAATATGCTCTTGTCACCTTACAATATATTAACCTAATATTTAATTTGATGATTTCCGAAAGGGATGCTTCACCATATTGGTTTTTGTCACAGATAAATTTTGCCTGTTCACAGGATACTAATAAACTATTACTTGTTTTCATTACAATTTTAAAATACTAATTATTTGGGGTTTTACTAATTTATTATTCTTGTTCAGTCATTTTTTTCTTTAATTGTTCCTTCATTGCATCCTTAGCTGATTGGTTGATGCTTATAACTTTAGGATCTTTGAATAAATTAGTTAGTTTCGTATTCTTAGACGAATATTTTCTACAAGCCTTACAATAAATTAAATGGATATTTAATTTTACTTTTTCCCAAAAAGAGGCTTCTTTATATTGATTTTTATCGCAAATGTGATTAGCATTTTCACAACTTACAAATATTTTGTTTTCTGTACTCATGTGTATTAAAACCAGTTTTTTTCCAGGCATTCTGCCATCGCTGTACGTGCACGATGAATAATCACCCATAGGTTAGACGCAGTAATATCAAATTCATTACAGATTGCTTCTGTATCAAATCCTTGAATTGTTTTCATAGAGAAAATACGTGCTTGTTTCTCAGGTAGTTTGCCAATGCAATTATGAATGGCAACGCCTAATTCTGTATTCTCAATTTTACCTTCAGCATTCTGATCAAAGGGATCCGCTACTCGCTCTTCTAGCCAATCTCCTTCCGTTTCGCCATCGTTGGTGTACTTGATGCGGACTTCTGCTTTTCCTTTATTACTATTTATTTTTCTGTAATGATCAATGATTTTTCTTTTTAAGATTGAAATTAGCCAAGTACGTTCGCTAGCTTCTCCTTTAAAATTTTTCATTGATTTAAGACCTGCAAAAAAGGTCTCTTGCACTAAATCCTGTGCAATTTCTCTGTCGTCAACCCTTACTATCGTGTAATTAAATAAATAATCACTGTATTTGTCAATCCACGTATTAGGGTCTATCGTGTTTGTTGGCATAGTTTATCAGCTCTTTTCCTCAAAAATAGGATAAAAAGTTGAATCTCAAATAAGTTTAAACCATTGAATTGTAGGAAAGATGATTAAGTGACCTAACAATATACCCAGTAACTGGGTGTTTTTTAAACACTGATATGATTTTATGTTTGTTGATATTAATTTAAAAAAACAAAATCACTAAAAAAATACATTGCTTATAACGATATAACTACTTGTTAGAAAAACTGTTGATTATGCTAATTTTTCTATTTTCATTTTAATAAATTGGTTTCTAGTAGTAAGAAACTCTGTCAAATGTTTCTTTAAAATTAATCGATCAAAAACTCTTCCGAAAAAACCATAGGGTGTGATGTATTCCAAAACATCAATCATTTCTGTTCCGGTTGATGTCTTTTTAAAAACATGCTGATGCTTAAACCGCTTAAAATGCCCAGAAATCATTTCATCTATAAAAAAGGTTGGATACCTTAAAGATGTTATTTTGCTTTGATGTGTCAAGTACATTCCAAAATGTCTTCCTCTCCAGGTTACTGTTTCATAAAGTGCTATCAATCCAGAAGTCCTTCCTGCAATAGCTTTTTCTTTTGTATTCTTTGCAGAATTTATATGAAGATCAATATTCCTTGCTGCATCAAAAACATTTTCTAGAGGAGCTTGGATAACAGTGCTTAATTGAATTGTAGTCATAATTATGATGTTAAATCTATTAGTGCATGGGTAAGGTCAGAATGTTTGAACTTAAAACCTGTGTCCTGAAGTTTTTTTGGAACTACATTTCTGCTTTTTAAAATTAATTCAGTTTCAGTTTTAATGATTCGAGCTCCAATTTCTAAAAGAGGTTTTGGTAATGGAATTCCAAATGGCACTTTAATGACTTCTTGTAATGTTTTCATTAAATGACCATTATTAGTAGGTTTAGGAGAAACAATATTCACTGGACCTTGAATTTTTTGGTTTTTAATAATATACTCCAAACTTCTGGAAAAATCAGTTTCATGGATCCAACTAAACTTTTGATTTCCTTTGCCTTGTTTTCCTCCAAAACCAATCTTCACTAAATTCAGGATAGGCTGTAAAGCGCCGCCATTTTTTCCTAAAACAATAGATGTCCTCAATGCTACTTTTCTGGTTTTTGGAGTTTGACAGGAGAAGAAAGCATGTTCCCAATTGGTAGCTACATTCACAGAAAACCCTTTTCCTATTTCACCAGTAGCTTCATCCATTTCTTTATCCAAAGAATGTCTGTAGATAGTTGCTGTAGATGAGTTAAGCCAAACTTTAGGAGGGTTGTGACATTCAGAAATAGCTTGCCCTAATATATTTGTGGATGCTATTCTAGAGGAAAGGATAAGATCCTTGTTCTTTTGATAATATCTACAATCTACCGATTTGCCAGTCATATTAATAAGAACATCTGCATCTTCAAGCTCGTATTTCCATGTGCTCAGAGTTTTAGCATCCCATTGTACATAGTTGATGTTACCCGCAGATTTATTTTTACCACGAGTAAGTATGACAATGTTTTCTACGTTATTTTTAAAATGTTCAACCAGTACATTTCCTAAAAAACCGGTTCCTGCTGCTATGATTAGTTTTTTCATGAAGTTATTTTTCTGCTGTTATGATAAAATATCCAAAGCTTTGCATGTGCAACCCTGATAGCAATGCAAAGAGGGAACCTTTTAAATTTTTCCAACTTTGAGGTTTCAGTGTTTCTTTTCTGAAAAGTTTTTTAAAAACAAAACCGATGATTGCAAATGGTACGTGTAGTACCGATGGTGCAACTCTAAAAGAGATATCTTCTACAATTACGTTTTTAAAACCAATGCACTCTAAAGATTTCTTTACTTGGTTAATACTTCCTAATCCTTCTAGACTCCAACCTTTGCAGAGCTGATCATAACAATAATGACTTCCTGGGCATAGTTGTTCTTCATCTTTTTTTAGAAAAGCATCTGCAATCACGAATTTAGCTCCAGGCTTTAGAATTCTATATGCTTCGCTTAAGGCTTTATCGCTATGACCTGAATGACAAAAACTTTCAATAGCATAAGCACTGTCAAAACTATTATTTCTAAAAGATGTGTTACCATAATTTTCTTCCAGAATGAGCCCATTCATATTTTGTAATCTTTTGTTTCCTTCGGTTACCTGAAATGGAGAGAGGGTTACTCCCATAATGCTTAGTCGAGGATATTTACGTAATCCATAGCGCATAGTGCCACCAATTCCACAACCTAGATCTGCAATGAGACCATTTCTTTTACTAAAATTTAACCGATTGAAAACCTGATTATTCATTTCATTAAGCATAGTATCTCTTTTAAAAACTGTTGTTTTAAAAGGAATATAGTATCCGAAATGCATATTGAAATCTTTACTCCAGAATTCATAATCTTCTGTTGCTTCGTCATAGAGGTCTATGAGGTTTTCTTTGTTAGATTTTTGGAATCTGATTTTATGTAATAGTGGAAGTGTAGTGTTCATAACAAAGTATTTTTAGTTTATGATTGAAAAAACACAATTTATTTATTGTACCTGAGGTCCTTTTGGTCTTATTGTTTGCGTAATGACTTGTTGTCTTTGTTTGGATTTTTTTCTTCCTCTAAAAAACAAGTACATATTAAGGAATAGCATGAGTCCTAAGTACATAGAGAACCCACCAATTTTGAAGCTTAGTATTTCCACTAAATTTTGATAGGTGTCATTAAAGCGATAGCTATCAATTTTCAGAATTAGTAGTGCACAGCCAATGTTTAATAAGTAGAAACCTACCTCAAAAAGACGGTTCGTTGCGATTGCAATATCATCCTTACCTTTAAAAATATCAATCATAAAGGTTTTTCCATTCTTAAAAAGTGTTTTAGAGACAAAATAAGTCAGGATTATTGCAATAGGTAAGTAGATTGTATATCCAATAAAAATTTTAGAAGTTTCCATAAAGTTGTATTTATAATTATTTAATGTTTTTAATAAATTTTGTTATCCAGAATAAATTGAAATAATGTAAAATTGCTAGGATACAGATAATGATTGCTATATGTTTAGACAAACTTTCTATCATTTGTGCATTAGAATTAATTGTAGTCCATCCGGATAATGTTATAACTGTATATCCAATATTTATAAGATAGTATCCTATTAGGAGCATATTGTTTATTCTTAAACAAAACTCCTTGTCATCGGGAATGAGATATGCTACAAAAATGTTTCCGTTTTTATAACAAATAAGGCCTATCTTGATAATAATGAGTACAGTGATTAGTATGTATATACTATAGGTAATCAAGTTTAGGTTCATAGCTATTTTTTTTAATTTGATATGTGATATACACAAAATAAGAAGCGATACTCATTGGGATAAGCATGAAATAAATAAAACCGACAGAATCACGGAAAGAAAAATCAAGTATTAGCCAAGTAAAACCATATAGTAGGACAATCATCCAATATACTGAAACGTGTTTTTTTGATTGACTGCTTAAGTTTTTCCAATTAAATAATAAGTTTAAACCTAATATAACTTGTACTACACCAAGAACTATTTGAGCTAATAGACCACCAATGACTGATAAGTAAAGAAATAAGGTGATGATAAAACTCCATTTGTTAATGTTATGTATTGTTTTCATAATTCTAATAATTTTAAAGTTTCAATAATTTTTGAAACATAATTTGAAAAAGAAAAGGAATTTCTCCCTTTATCTTATCGCTTATGTTTTTAAGTTTTATTTAATCAGTTTCATAAGTGTTTTTGTAAGCCATTTAGATTCTTGATTCACAATTTTGTTCATCATGGTATCTGCATTATCTGCTAGTTCGTATAAAGCTTTGGTTTGTTTAATAAGTTCTTCAGTTTTTTTTGTTCCATCGCCTTTAATACGAGATACTTCTCTTAATACTTTGATAACAGGTTTGATTTCTCTTCTGCTTCGTTCTTTTGCTACTTGTCTGGCCAGCTCTTGTACATCTTTTTCAGAGGCAAAATATTCCTTACGTTCCCCTGGTTTACTTTCTTTAAAAACAATCCCCCAATCCATTAATTGACGTAAATTCATGCTAGTATTTCCTCTAGAGATGTGTAATTCCTCCATAATGTCCTCCATAGAAAGTGGTTGTGGCGAGATCCATAATAAGGCATGAATTTGTGCCATCGCCTTATTAATACCCCATAAAGTTCCTAGCGCTCCCCAAGTGGATATAAACTTATCTTTTGCTTCTGTGTAATTCATATAGCAAATATATAATAAATTTTAAACTTTCAGTAATTATTGAAAGTTTAATTTAATAAGTTATGTCAAAACCATAAACTAACAGATGTTAGTCCAGTTGATATTTTGCGGGGAAGCCACTTTGGTTACGCTTTGATTTTATGTAAGTTAAGTGTCTAACACAAACTCATTTAAAATGAAAAAAATCAACCTAATTATTTCAACAATTTTGCTGTGCTTATTCCTGCAAAATAGTCACGCACAGCAACCATCGGATATGTTTTATGCCACGATGGAAACAAAAGATGCTCTAGGGCTTCAAAAAGAGCATCCTGAGGATATAAAAATTATAGAATCAAATAATGGCTATAGTGCGGTTATGCTAAGCGATGAAGCCGCCCATGAATTGCATGATAAGGTATTAGTTCACGGTCCCGGTTTTATTTATCAGAACTCAAAGAAAAATGCGATTTCAGCGATACAACAGAGAAGATTATCTCAAAAGCTTGCAGGAGGGTTTTCTATTACTCAAGATCAATTAGTGAGACAAAGCCTTGATTTAGTAAATAATCTGAATATTGCAAATCAAATCCAAGAATTAGAAGATTATGGTACTCGATATCACACAAAAAATAGTGCAACGCAAGCTGTTTTAGATCTAAAAACGAAATGGGAGAACTTAGCAGGCGGTAGAAGTGATGTGTCGGTTCGCATTGTAAATCATACAAGCACTAATATGCCTTCTGTAGTTATGACTATCACAGGAACTGAAGCACCTGATGAATTTGTAATCATTGGTGGGCATATAGATTCTACTTCTGGTGGTAATAATAATGATGCTCCTGGAGCAGATGATAATGCATCCGGTATTGCTACGATTACTGAAGCAGCGAGAGTATTATTTGATATGAATTTTGAACCCAAAAGAACTATGGAGTTTATGGCTTTTGCTGCGGAGGAAGTAGGGTTAAGAGGTTCCAGAGAAATAGCTGAGGATTATCGTAGTAGAAATGTGAATGTAGTGAGTTATATGCAATTAGATATGACTAATTATAAAGGGTCAACGAACGATGTATACGTTTCTACAGATTCATATAATGATGATACATTAAATGATTTCTTAGTAGAGTTAATGGATTATTATAATGCTTCCGGAACCCATAGAATTACATATGGTACATCTAGATGTAACTATGGATGTTCTGATCATTATAGCTGGGCACAAGAAGGGTACGCCGTAACTTTCCCTTTTGAAGCTACATTCAATCAAAGTAATCCAAATATTCATACCACAAGAGATACCTTCGATAGATCTCCAACACCAAATGCTACCCATGCTGCTAAATTTTGTAAACTAGCTTTGGAATATTTGATAGAGATTGGAAATGGCGTAAACACTGGCGGAGGTGGAGGAGAAGAATGTAATATTAATATTACTTCTTTTCCTTATTCAGAAAGTTATGAGGGTTCTATAGGTGCCTGGACACAATCTACCAATGATGACGTTAACTGGACTGTGGATGCTAGTGGTACCCCTTCTAATGGTACAGGGCCTTCTAATGGTGCGGATGGATCTTCCTATATTTATGTGGAAGCTTCTGGAAATGGAACAGGATTTCCAAATAAAAGAGCAATATTGAACTCTCCCTGTTTTGATTTAAATGGATTAAGCAATCCCGGATTAAGCTTTAAATACCATATGGAAGGAAGTGCAATTGGAAGCTTATCAGTCGAACTCAGTACGGATAATGGCGCTAATTGGACAAGCATTTTTAGTAAATCCGGAGCGCAAGGAAGTAATTGGAATACTGCCGATATAGATTTAGCAACTTATAATGGAACTGGAATACAACTTAGGCTGAATACGGTAACGGGAACTAGTTGGCAAGGAGATGTTGCGGTAGATGATTTTAGAATAGGAGAATCTGGCACCGATCCAGGTCCAGATCCATGCGTCACTTTAGACTTTAATGATTATACAATCTCTGCTTTTTCTAATCAGGATTCAGTAGGTGATTTCTCTGTTGTTAGTGGTGGATCAGGATTGTCACTAGAAAATAATACCTGGAAGTATATTCCATTGAATTATACGGTTACATCATCAACTGTAATAGAATTTGATTTCAGTAGTACTTCTCAAGGAGAAATTCATGGAGTTGGTTTCGAGAATGACAATACTTTAACTGCTAATAGATATTTTAAAGTTCACGGTACTCAAAACTATGGAGTGACGAATTACGATAATTATTCTGTAGGTACGACTTCTTATGTAATTCCGGTTGGAGATTTTTATACCGGTGCTATGGATCGATTGGTATTTCTAAATGATAATGATGCGGGAAGCGGTAATACTTCTGTTTTTTCCAATGTAAAGATCTATGAAGGATCTTGTGTAAGATCATCAACAGCTGTAGTGGCTTTCGGAACTAAAATTCCAATATTAGGTGATGAGGATGAACTAAACTCATCGATCATAACTATTGTTCCTAATCCTACTAAGGATAGCTTTACACTTAGTGTAAATGGAACTAGTAATAAGAGTATGACAGCTACCGTATATACAATTTTAGGAAAAAGAGCATCTACAATTCAATTAAACCCTGGAGCGAATACCATTTCTGCTCGTAATCTATCATTAGGATCAGGAATTTATTTGATTAGGATAGAAAGTGAAGGCGAAAAATTAGCAGTACGAAAACTGGTAATTCAATAGTTCTTTTAACAATTAGTTAGCCAAATGATAAGAGCCAGTTTTTTATGAAAAACTGGCTCTTTTTTTATTAGCAATTATCTCCAATGCAGATGCTATTATATTCTGTTTCACAGGTTCCTTTTGCTACGCAGGCATAACCATCGTAATCTACTCCAAGAGTTTCCGATCCGAAACCAAAGCCTGGAGTTATTTCTGAGAGAATGTCTTTTATTCTATCCGGATATACTTCTTTTAAGCTTTTATAAGAAAAAGTTTTTAGTCCTCTTTTGTTGAACTTCATAGTACTTGCAACTGCTTTTAAAAGACCTTTCTTTGCAAATACTTTTCTTAATTTAGGATTAGATTGAACATACTGTTTGAAATCTGCTACGCTTCTTACAATGTTTGCTTCGGGATTATCCATAATTTTTGACAATTCTTCAGCAGTGTTTGCGATTTTATAATTAAATACCCACTCTTGCTTTTGTGCGGTAATAATCATTGAGCTGAATAAAAAAATAATACATGCTACTAATGTTGATTTACGTAATTGTGTGGTTTTCATAATTAATGGTTTTTAAAATTTATGTAAAACTACCAATCAACGTTATGTCATTTCACAGTTGAAACCCCCATGTTTAGCAGGTGTTAATGCTATATTTTTTAGAGTTAAATTCCCTGTTTTATTAATCCAGCCCGTTTTAACAAGGCCTCCGGTTTTGGTTCTTGACCACGGAAACGTTTATATAAAGTCATGGGATTCTCTGTTCCTCCTTGTGATAGCACATTGTCTTTAAATTTGGTTGCTACTTCCTTATTAAAGATTCCATGTTCCTTAAAATATTCAAATGCATCTGCATCCAATACTTCTGCCCACTTATAAGAATAATACCCTGCAGAATACCCTCCTTGAAAAATATGAGAAAAAGCAGTGCTCATACAATTCTCTGCCACATCAGGATATAAAGCAGTTCCAGCAAAAGCTTTCTTTTCATATGCTTTAACATCTTTAATATCACTTGGGTTTTGTGCATGCCAGGACATATCCAGTAAACCGAAACTTAATTGGCGCATAGTTGACATTCCTTCCATAAAGGTGGATGATTCTTTGATCTTGCGCACTAATTCCATGGGAATTACTTCTCCTGTTTCATAATGTTTGGCAAATAATTCTAATGCTTCTTTCTCATAGCACCAGTTCTCTAATACCTGAGATGGTAGTTCTACAAAATCCCAATACACACTGGTTCCCGATAATCCAGGATAGGTAGTGTTGGCTAACATACCGTGTAAGGCGTGACCAAACTCATGAAACAAGGTGGTTACCTCATTAAAGGTTAAAAGCGAAGGCTTACTAGGTGTAGGTTTCGTGAAATTACAGACGATAGATATATGTGGTCTAATATTTTTCCCATCTTTCCTCATTTGAGGTTTGTATGAGGTCATCCACGCACCGTTTCGTTTCCCTGATCTTGGATGAAAATCAGCATAAAAGATAGAAATAAAATTACCTTGTGTATCAGTAACATTATATGTTTTTACTTCTTCGTGATATTTGTCTACTTGATTTGTTTCTTCAAATTGTAGCCCAAATAAATTAGAAGCTATCTGAAAAACACCATCAATAACATTCTCTAACTTAAAGTATGGTTTTAGCTTTTCGTCATCAAGATCAAAAAGCTTTTGTTTTAATTTTTCTGAATAGAATGCGCCATCCCATTTCTGAAGCTGATCAATTCCATCTAATTCTTTGGCAAAATTTTCTAATTGTTTAAATTCTGCTTTTGCGGCAGGCTTTGCTTTTTCCAGAATTTCATTTAAAAAAGAAAATACTTTATCAGGGGTTTCTGCCATACGTTCTTCTAAAACATAATTAGCGTGAGAGGTATAGCCTAACACATTGGCACGTTCATAACGTAGTTTGGCAATTTTAAGTACAATATCTTGGTTGTCTAGCTCATTGTTTTGGAATCCTTTAGAGCCAAAAGCTAAGGCTAATTTTTTGCGCAGTTCTCGGTTATTGGCATAAGTCATAAAAGGAATGTAACTAGGATAATCTAAGGTAATCATCCATCCTTTTTTTTCTTTGGATTCAGCAAGTGCTTTAGCCGCTTCTTTGGCTCCATCTGGTAAACCATCCAGATCAGCTTTATCAGTTAATAGCATTTCGAACTTGTTAGTCTCGGCTAATATGTTTTCACCAAATTTAAGACTAAGTTGAGAAAGTTCTTTATCTATTTCTCTAAGCTGTTCTTTTTTATCAGCAGGAAGGTTAGCTCCATTTCTAGAAAATGATTTGTACCTCTTTTCTAATAATGTTGATTGCTCTGGAGAGAGGTTTAATGTATTTTTATCTAGATATACAGATTCTATTTTTTTAAATAGATCCGTATTTAAAGCGATATCATTACTGAATTCAGAAAGCAATGGAGAAGCTTCTTGTGCAATTTTTTGGATTTCTTCATTAGTTTCTGCGCTATTCAGATTAAAAAAGATACTGGTTACTCTATCCAGTAATTCTCCGCTATATTCCAATTTTTCTATAGTATTAGAAAAGGAGGGAGTTTCTTTATTGGCAACAATTGCATCAACTTCTTGTTTGGCTATTGTGATTGCGTTTTTGATAGCAGGTAAAAAATGCTCCGATTCTATTTGAGAAAAAGGAGCAAGATCAAATGATTCTAACAATGGGTTTTTCATGATCTAAGAATGTTTTCTTTATGTTTTATATGATCTCTTGTCGAAAAAGTGTGTTTTTTATCGATAAATGCTTTTTTTATGGCATCACGTTTTGAATTAATCAAGTATGATACTGATACATTTGTATAGGTTTATTAGTAATGACCTAAACAAAGAATCTAATACATTATTGCTATAGGGGTATGGTAACAATAAGTAATCTTTGAAAAGGTCAAATATATTGAAAGAGCTACAATTATTGTAGCTCTTTTCTTTTCTATTTTGATTGAAAATCTATTATTTACATAGAGGATGCAAAAAAATGTATGTTTTTTCTATGGGAAAAAGCGAAATAAAAATAATTTTAATGCATTTTAACGATAAAAGGTGATTTTTATCGAAAATGTTAATAAGTTTTGACAGATAATTATTGCGTAATTAAAGTAAGGGTTTACCTTTGTGTCAGGTTTTAAGAGTATGGTCTTACGATGAATTTTTTGTGTAATATATTTAAGTTGGTTAATAAATATTGTTATATTCTATTGTAAGACCTGATATTGGAAAGAGTCGCTGAGGAGCGACTCTTTTTTTTTACACTAATTTTAGTGTCTTATTTTTTTATCTGTTTAGCTCCTTCAATTACCTTTTGTTTCAATCCTTCTTTATAAACAAGAATTTTATCCAATACACATTTGTCGGATACCCCAATGATCTGAGCGGCTAGAATACCTGCATTAAGAGCTCCATCCAAAGCTACCGTTGCTACAGGGACTCCACCAGGCATTTGCAATATGGAAAGAACAGAGTCCCAACCATCAATAGAGTTTCTGGATTTTACAGGAACACCTATTACCGGCAGCGGAGATAAAGAAGCTACCATTCCAGGAAGATGGGCGGCGCCACCTGCACCAGCAATGATTACTGAAATACCTCTAGTATGAGCATTTTTACTATAATCAAATAACTTCTCTGGTGTACGGTGCGCTGATACAATATCAACTTCGACCTCTATGTCAAAACCTTGTAGAATGTCGATTGCCTTTTCCATAACGGGCATATCGCTTGTGCTGCCCATGATTATTCCTACTTTGCTCATAGCTTATTTTTTTTCTTATTGTTCTTGTTTTATTTATAACACGTGCTGTAAGGGTGAAGTTGTATTAAATACAATAAATAATTTTCTTAAACCTTTAAACCTCAAAAATGTGTCTGAGCACGTCGAAGGGTCAAACCTATTTACTAACTACTTTTATTGTCTTCTTTACTTTCTCTGCAATTTTTCTAGCTTCCGCGATATCTTCATGGACAATAGTAACGTGTCCCATTTTTCTGAAAGGTCGTGTTTGTTTTTTTCCATAAATATGAGGAGTAACACCTTTCATTTTCATAATGACATCTATATTTTCATAGACTACATTTCCGATATGTCCTTCAGCTCCTACAAGATTCACCATAATACCAGCAACTTTACTTTCCGTAGCACCTAGCGGGAGGTCTAATATAGCTCTTATATGTTGTTCGAATTGATTAGTGTAGCTAGCTTCGATACTATAATGTCCACTATTATGAGGTCTTGGTGCGACTTCGTTAACTAGAATATTATCGTCTTTTGTTTGAAACATCTCCACAGCTAATATACCAACGTGTGAAAAGGCTTTAGAAACTTCTTGTGCTATTGCTCTCGCTTTTTCTGCAATTTCATTGTCAATTCGAGCAGGACAAATTACATATTCTACCTGATTTGCTTCTGGATGAAATTCCATTTCTACAACAGGATAGGTTTTAATTTCATTCTGAGGATTACGAACTACAATTACTGCGAGTTCATTCTTAAAATCTACTAATGTTTCAGCGATGCATTCTGTATCCGGAAGTTTCGCAATATCTCCTCCTGTGCGTATAACAGAAACTCCTTTACCATCATATCCTCCTTGGGTACTTTTCCATACAAAAGGTAACTTTACCTTGCCACTTGTAATCCCTTCTGCTAAATGTGCTTTATTAGAAAACTGCATAAAATCAGCAGTAGGTATTCCTTGATTTTTATAAAAGAGTTTTTGTTTTCCTTTATTCTGAATTTTTTCTAAAGTTTTAGAATCGGGATATACTTTTTTCCCTTCTCGCTCGAGTCGAGCTAATGCCTTCAAGTTAACAGTTTCAATTTCGAAAGTAAGCACATCTACTTTCTTTCCAAAGTTGTATACAGTTTCATAATCCATAAGATCACCTTGTTGAAAGTGATCACAGGCTATTCTGCAAGGGGCATCGGGGTTGGGGTCCAGAACATAAGTTTGGATATCATATTTTCGGGTTTCATAGAGCATCATTTTGCCTAGTTGACCACCACCTAAGATACCTAACTTAAAATCTGATGAAAAATAGTTTGTCATTTTTGGAATAATAAAACGGTCCGTGATCGCAAAAATAATTTTTTAATAAGTAAAAACCACAATATTAGGCAGTAAATGCAATAGATATCTATCTTAAGTCTTGTTTGTAATCACTATCTTTGCCGCTTTAAAATCGAAATGGATATTGTGATAATCTCGGGACCCAATGATTACACTACATGAATTACAATTTATACCATTTATTGCTGAAGAGAAAATAATCAAAGCAATAGATGAATTAGCTGATGAACTTAATAAGGATTTATCAGATAAAAAGCCTCTTTTTATTGGGGTACTTAATGGCGCCTTTATGTTTGTGTCTGAAGTGCTAAAAAGATTCGATCATGATTGTGAAGTGAGTTTTGTAAAACTCGCTTCTTATGAAGGGACAAAGACAACTTCTACAGTTCAAGAACTCATTGGATTAAAAGAAGATATATCAGGCAGAACGGTTGTTATTCTTGAAGATATTGTAGACACAGGTAATACAATTGTAGAATTGACCAAAATGTTTAAAGATAAGGGATGTAAGGAAGTGAAAATTGCAACTTTATTTTTTAAACCAGAAGCTTATACCAAAGAAATTACTTTAGATTATATAGGGATAGAAATCCCAAACCGATTTATTGTAGGATACGGATTAGACTATGATGGTTTAGGTCGTAATCTTACAGAAGTGTACCAATTAAAGCAAAACAACATGACAAATTTAGTGTTATTCGGACCTCCAGGAGCAGGAAAAGGAACACAAGCAGAAGTTTTAAAACAAAAATATGATCTTATACATATTTCTACAGGAGATGTATTTAGGTATAACATAAAAAATGCTACTGAGCTAGGAACATTAGCAAAGTCGTATATTGATAAAGGACAACTAGTTCCAGATGAAGTAACCATCAATATGCTGAATGCTGAAGTGGATAAAAATCCAGATGCGAAAGGTTTCATTTTTGATGGTTTCCCAAGAACTGAAGCACAAGCTGAGTCATTAGCAGAATTATTATCTTCTAAAGGAGCAGAAGTAAGCGCGATGGTTGCTTTAGAGGTAGATGATGAGGTGTTGGTACAACGTTTATTAGAAAGAGGAAAAACATCAGGACGTCCTGATGATGCTGATGAAAGTGTAATTCGTAATCGTATCAAAGTATATTATGACGAAACGGCAATTCTAAAAAACTATTATCAAAAACAAGATAAGTACTTTGGAGTTGATGGAGTAGGAGGTATTAGTGAGATTACGGATAGATTAAGTAGTGTTATAGATAAATTATAGTTGTTATTGGCTGTAAGATGCAGATCTTATTTATGATAACAAAAGGATGAATTTGAATAGATTCCAGTGTATACTGGAATGACAGTTAGCGTATTATGACAGAAGGAAATTTTGTAGATTATGTAAAGTTACACGTAACTTCCGGAAACGGAGGAAAAGGATCTGTACATTTACATAGGGAAAAGTATATAACTAAAGGAGGTCCTGATGGAGGTGATGGTGGTCGTGGAGGTCATGTCATTGTTAGAGGTAATCCAAATATGTGGACATTACTCCACCTTAAGTTCAAACGTCACTTTAGAGCAGAACACGGAGGACACGGAAGTAAAAGTAGAAGTAGTGGAGCGGATGGAGAAGATGTATATGTAGACGTACCTCTAGGAACTGTAATTCGGGATACTGAAACTCAGGAAATTCTTCATGAAATTACAGAAGAAGGACAACAAGTCGTGCTTGCCGAAGGAGGAAAGGGTGGACGTGGAAACTGGCACTTTAAAAACTCAGTGAATCAGACTCCTCGATATGCGCAACCTGGTATCGAAGGTCAACAATTTGATCTAACTCTAGAATTAAAAATACTAGCGGATGTAGGTTTAGTAGGATTCCCTAATGCAGGAAAATCCACTTTATTGTCTGTAATTACTTCTGCAAAACCAAAAATTGCAGACTACGAGTTTACGACTCTGAAACCTAATCTTGGAATTGTAGAGTACAGAGATTTTCAGACTTTTGTTATGGCGGATATTCCTGGAATTATTGAAGGAGCTGCAGAAGGAAAGGGTATAGGTCATAGGTTCCTTAGGCATATCGAACGTAATTCTACATTATTGTTTTTAGTACCTGCCGATGCACCCGATATAAATGACCAGTATGAGATCTTACTAGATGAGTTACGAAGATATAATCCGGATTTATTAGATAAAGAGCGATTAATAGCAATCTCTAAATGTGATATGTTAGATGATGAACTTAGAGCAGAACTCAAAACAGAATTAGATGCACAGTTAAACGTACCTTATATATTCATTTCTTCAGTTGCTCAACAAGGATTACAAGATCTTAAAGATAGATTGTGGCAAATGCTTAATAATTAGATTCTTGTGTAAGAATATTTAATATATTTGCCCGACCCAAAATAATACCTACTTATGAAACAAATTTACCTATTAGCAGTTTTGCTAGTTTCCACTGCGTCTATTTTTTCGCAAACTGTATCAATTCCAGATGCAAATTTTAAACAGGCCTTACTTGATTACCCATTCACTATTGATACAAATGGAGATAACGAGATTCAGGTTTCAGAGGCGTTAGCAGTAACTTTTTTATTTATTTCTGATCCTACCGATAGCAATGGGCAAGACGATGATGATATTGTTGATATTACAGGAATTGAAGCCTTTGAAAATTTAGAAAGATTTAGTTTATATTCTCATCCGATACAGCAAATTGATGTAACGGGTTTTTCTAATTTAGAAATATTGGATCTAGGTCAAGTAGAATTATCATCTATAGATGTTTCTAATAACTCAAAGCTAACTAATCTTAGGCTAGACGACAATAATATAGATTTTGTTGATGTAAGCAATAATCCAGAATTGGTAGAGTTGGACTTGCGTTATAATGAACTTAAACAACTGGATGTATCTCAGAATTTAAAATTAAAAATGCTTTCTGTTGATCGTAATAAATTGACAAGTTTAGATGTAACCAATAATACAGATTTAGAAGAGTTATATTTTTACGAGTCTCCCGATCTTATGTCAATTGATTTGACTAATAATACAAAACTTAAGAAAGTATCTAGTAGTTTTAATCAAATTGCAGCTATTGATTTATCAACGCTTTCAAATTTAGAAAGTTTTATTTTTACCAGAAGCCAAATAGAAAGTATTGATTTTTCAGCAAATCCAGAGTTATCTCTAGTTACTTTGTCATCTAATTCACTATTAACTTCAGTGAATCTTTTTAGAAATAATAAGATAGAAAGACTGAATCTTATTGGTACGAATGTAGAAGAAATCGATGTTTCCCATATGTCGGATTTAGTGTATTTTGTGTTTTGGAGTAACAATTCGTTAAGTAATCTAAATTTACGAAATGGAAATAATGAAAACCTAAATGTTGGTAGTGGATTTGTCCAAGTGCCGTTATTAGAATTTGCTTGTGTTGATAATGTTAGTTATGCAATTGCTAATTTTGCAAATGATGGAATTGTGCAATTCGTGGATATCTGTGATGCAGTAAATGTGCTTACAGGAACGGTACAATATGATGCTAATAATGATAACTGTACTAGTGGATCGGCTATGGAGAATATTACAATTTCTGCATCGATCAATGGAAATATCTACAGTAGTATTACCGATGTAAATGGAACCTATATGATTCAGATTCCAGAGGAAGGAACTTGCGAGGTTTCTTTGTCTAGTAACTTACCTGAATATATGACCAATCCAGTAAATCAAACAATAAGTTTTACAGGGCTTAGAAATGCTGAGGTAGCAGATTTTTGTACCAGTCCTACTGATGTTTCTGATTTAAAAGTATATTTTATTCCGGCAGCTTCAGCAAGACCAGGTTTTACCACTCGGTATTATTTATATGTTCGAAATAATGGTAATCAGGTTGACAGCGGTACTGTAGAATTAGATTTTGATGATCAAATGGTAGAGTTAACATCTACGAGTCAGACTCCCATAGAACAAACTAGCAATTCTGTGAAGTTTAGTTTTAGTAATCTTTTACCATTTAGGCATACATTATTTAGAGTGAGTTTTAGAACATTCCCTCCACCAACGGTAAATGGGGGAGATCGCATTCTTTTTGAAGCAACAGCATTACCAATCAATGGAGATGTAAAACCAGAAGACAATGTTAAAATATTAAATCATCGAGTAGTTAATTCATATGACCCTAATGATATAGCGGTATTAGAAGGAGAAGAAATTTTTGAAGAAGATGTTGATGATTATTTGAATTATAGAATTCGTTTCCAAAATACTGGCTCTGCTTCCGCTATTAACGTGAATATAGAGAATGTGTTAGATGCTAATTTAGATTGGAATACGTTTTCGCCAACAGTATCTAGTCACGATTATAGAATAGAGATTACAGATGAGAATAACGTTAATTTTATTTTTGACAATATAAATCTACCGGACAGTACTACAGATGAGGAAGAGAGTAATGGTTTTATTGCTTATAGAATTAAACCTAAATCCAATTCGATAATAGGTGATGAATTTGACAATAAAGCTGATATTTTCTTTGATTTTAATTTACCAATCGAGACAAATCAAGTTAAGACAACAATAGTAGCTCTGCTATCTGTTGATGATATTGAAAATCAATCTGAGTTTTTCAAAATTTCACCGGTTCCTTTCGCAGAAGAACTTATTATTGATAATTTAAGCGGTGAAAAAATTAATGAAATCCAATTGTATGCTATAACTGGTAAACAATTCTATACCAGACAGAATATAGAAACTAATACCTTAAAGATTAATACAATCAATCTAGCAACAGGTGTCTACTTTATTAAACTAAATATAGGCAACAAAGTGATCGTTAAAAAACTTCTTAAGAAGTAGTCTTACTTCTTAAGCTAATTCTTAAGACATATAAAAAAGCCTTCTAGTTATATTTAGAAGGCTTTTTATATGGATTATACCGAATATCCATCTTTTAATATACCATCCGCTGCATCTGGATGTCGTTTTAGATAGGCAACTACAAATGGGCAAAGTGGTATCATTTTATATCTTTTTTCCTTAATATAATCGAGTGTCTTTTTTATAATCGTACTCCCTAATCCTTTTCCCTCCATAATTGCTGGTACCTCCGTATGAGTTAGGTATATTGAATTTTCGTTCTTGAGAATATATTCTATAAATATGGTTTCACTTTCTACTTTTAGTTCGAATCTGTTTTTAGAGGAATCCGTGTTATTTATCAATTCCAGTTGAGACCAATCATTCTTTTCCATAAGCGATTTTTGAAGTTGTATCTCAAAATTATGATATAAAGAGGTATCAATGACTTAACGAATGGTTAAAAATCAAGGTAATGATTTAGCTGATCTCTTTCTTAAACAGCTGGTCGATTTCCAGATATTGTTCTTTGATAAGACTTAAACCAAATGCAGCAGCAGAAGCAGAGAATACTGAATAATCTAAGGGAGCTTTTATACCTAATGTAAAGGTCATTGTAACTCCAAAAATTAATAATAAAACGCCACTTATTCTTGCGGATAATGCGGTCTTAAAGCCAATCAGTAGAAAAAATGCAAGTATTATTTCTGCAAGTGTTGCTATCAAGCCAATACTGTTAGTCATAAATTCAGGAGCCCAAGGATTCAGTAGTTTTGTGTATTCTAGAAAACTATCCCAAGTTCCCCAAGCTGATTTTTCTTTTGGCCATAAACCAAATCTGTCTGCAACCGCTGAGATAAATCCAGTAGCTACGCTAACTCGTAAGAAGAGTTTGATGTATATGATTTTCATTAGAAAATAGTTTGATTACGTATTTATTCTTGCGATGGTATTGGTACTAGTAATGTTGCTATTCCTATTCTATTCCAGGTATTAATGCCACAAATAGCCATAATAATATCGGCCACTTTTTCTTCCCCAAATGTGTTAATAGCATTTTGATACAAATCATCCGACAATCCCTGATGAGAAATATGAGTGATTTCTTCAGTCATTTCTAAAATGATTTGTTCCTCTTGTTTGAAAAATGGAGAATCTTTCCATACTGGTAATGCATGAATACGGTATTGTTTTTCACCTTTTTCGATGGCTTCTTTTACATGCATCTGTATGCAATATGCGCAGCCATTGATTTGCGAAGCTCTGATTTCAATTAATAAAAATTCTGTGTCTGTCAGTGTGCTTTTTTTACAATTATTATATAAATCAAATAGGGGTTGATAAGCGTTTGGACTTACCTTGCTAATATCTATTCTAGCTGTTTTCATATCTATATTGTTATTTGTTTATAACAAAATTCAGTATATGAAATGAAGAAAAACTTAATCTAGATTAAGAAATATATTACGAATGTTTTTTTGTTCTTATTTTACTTAAAAATTCAGGAGTAAATCCTAAATAGGATGCTAACATATATTGAGGAATACGCTGAACAAATTCAGGATTGTACTCATAAAAGGTATTATAAAGTTCTTCTCCCGAAAGATTGAACATGAACTGGATTCTTCTTTGATCAGCAATTCGGACACGTTCTAAAATAACCCTGAAGTATTTATTGATTTCCAGAGAGCTTTGTAAAACGATATCCAGATTAGATTTACTAACTTTTAGAATGACTGCATCTTCAGTAGCCTGTATATTAAGTTGAGTTTGAGTTTTATTCATAAAGCTATCAAAATCGGTAAGCCACCAATCTTCAATACCAAAATTCACCGTTTTTTCAACGCCTTTTTTATTGGTAAAAAATGATCTAAAGCAGCCTTTTACAATAAAATGATTGTAATTACAATATTGTCCTTCTTTAATCAGATATTCTCTGCTACTAATATTCTCCAATTCTAAAATGTCAATGAATGATTGTATTTCTTCTTCAGATGGGTTTGCGAATTTGTTGATATGATTTATGATAGCTTCAAATTTCATAGAGAATATTTAGATAACTAAAGGTAAGGATTAAAGGTTGACGAGCGTATTTGTATAGGTATTACAAAATTCGAATTTAACGACATATAGGCAAGGTTAATTTAACAAAAATATTGATTTTTAGTAATAGATTAACGATAAAACGAAGGAGTTTGTAAGAAAGGTTTATGTTTTGGTAAATTAAGTTAAAAAACTGATAATGAGGTAATAAAAATCCGTTCATTCATGTTTCATGATAACAACTTAAATATTTTATCATGAAAAACTCAATTAAAATTACAAGCTTGATCCCGATGATTTGGGTAATGCTTATCGTTTGTATTTCTTGTGAAAAGGATACAGCAGAATTTTCGGCAGAAGAAACTCAAGAAACTGTTGATCAGGAAAAAATTGTTCAGGAAAGAGCGTTTCCCGAAGAACAAGGTGTCGTCGAAACCATTCAATTGTATGGACAGACTGTTCAAGTGGAGAAAATTAATGGACAGTACATTCTGGAAGGAGATATTCTAGTAATTCCGGATGATGTAGCTAAAAGTACGGGTAGAACCAATTCATTTACTCGTTGGCCAGATAACAAAGAACTGAGTTAAAAAACAAGTCTTTTTAGCCTAATTTAGAAATGAAGTTTTCATCGTATGGTCTTCCTGA
>NZ_CANMQT010000013.1 GCF_947500065.1 uncultured Aquimarina sp. | reverse complement strand
AAATTGACGCCGGATCACTAGCCGTTGGATTAGTTGTATCCTCTATAGTAATTATCTGAGTAACATTGATGCTATTACCAGCTTCATCGGTTATACTATAGATTCTAGTTATCATACCGAGAACAGAGCTATCATCACTTACAAAAGCAACAACAGGATTCGTAGTACAATTATCCGATGCATCTAGTACTACTATCATATTCGGTGTAGGTACATCTGTAACACATTGCACCGAAATTGACGCCGGATCACTAGCCGTTGGATTAGTTGTATCCTCTATAGTAATTATCTGAGTAACATTGATGCTATTATCAGCTTCATCGGTTATGCTATAGGTTCTCGTTACCAAACCAGCTACAGAGGTATCATCACTTACAAATGCAACAACAGGAGTTACTGTACAATTATCTGACACATCAGTTACGACAGATGGATCTGCAGCAGGCACATCTCCTAAACATTGCACTAAAATTGATACCGGACTACTGGCTATTGGATTAGTAGTATCGTCTATCGTAATTGTTTGAGTAACCTCAATACTATTATCTGCTTCATCCGTTATGCTATAGGTTCTGATAATGACCTCTGGATTACTATTACCGTCGCTAACATCGCTTACAAAAGCAACTATTGGAGGAACTCCGCTATTATCTGCTTCATCTATTACTACTTCTACATCAGGATCTGGAACATCAGTTAAACATTGAACTTCAATTGGTAATGGATTACTAGCTGTAGGGTCTTCTGTATCATCAGTTACATTGGTGTCAATGGTAAAATTACACATATTACTATTACCACTAATATCTGTTACGGTTAGTATTACTGTCATACCATCCATAAAATCAGATCCGGAATCAGGAGATTGAGTTATTGTAGGGTTGTCATCACAATTATCCGAAACTGTTACCAGACCAGTATAGTCTGGTAATACATCTCCGATATCAAGAGTTTGATTATTTAAGCAATTGTCAAATGTTGGTGCTTCAGTATCATTGCTAATACCTCCAAAAATTATATGTGTATTGCCCATAACCTGATCAAAAAGGTCTGGTATTTCACCAACTATGATATCATCAAAACCATCTCCATTAAAATCTCCAATATTACTTACTGAAGCTCCTATATGGTGATCACTTATATCAAAATTATTTCCGATGTTCAATCCATTAACTCCATTTAAATTATCCAGAAACAGAATATCTTCCCAATTTTCCTTTCCGAAAACAACATACGCATCACCTCCTCTTCCCCAAGGACCTCCTAAAACCAAATCATCGATACCATCATTGTTAAAATCACCCGCTATGCTGGATGAATATCCCGCTTGTCCTATAAACTGTCTTCCATATATAATTGCTCCATTAGTGCCATCTATAGTATTGAGATCAAATGCCGCTGGATATCCAGTGGCAGTGCCAAATAATCCATAAATAGCTCCATCCACTCTTCTTCCATTTATATCAAAGTCTGCTTCTGGAGCAGTAACAATAATATCCGACATACCGTCATTATTAATATCAATCCCACCAGTAACAGAAGATCCTAAACGCCCTCCTGGTTCTACAGCATTTATTATAAATCCATTATTCCCGTTCAATGAGGAAATATTTAACTCCGAAGAAACACTTGTTCCTGGGCTGAATACAACATATACCTGTCCTTCTCTTCGAACTCCATTAGGTTCTGCATAAGATGCCCCTATAATAATATCATCAAAACTATCGCCATTCAGATCACCTGAACCAGAAATACTTATCCCAAATTGATCTACCGTATTTTCTTCTCTCATGAAAAAACCATTGGCGCCATTCAAAGTACTTAAATCGAAGAAAGGTGCAGTATTAGTAGAATTTCCAAAGATCACAAATACTTTACGTACTCCATTTTCTCTTCCGGATATTAACAAATCTTCAATAGAATCATTATTTACATCTCCTGCAGCGCTTACATCAATTGTTGAGAAATTATCAGCAGATATTTCAAAACCGTTAGTTCCATCGAGATTAGCTAAATCGAATGTAAATGGAAAGTTTCCATTCATTCCATAAATCAAATACAGACTATTGGAATCACCAATAATCAAATCATCAATACCATCATTGTTAAAATCACCAACAGTATCAACTACAAAAAACTCATTTGCTCTTCCATTAGCAGATGGTGGTTGCTTGGTTATTTTAAACCCTTGAGATTCCTCTAAAAAAAACAAGTCAAACGTAGATGGAAATACATTATCAGTTCCATATACAACATAGGCTTCTGACTGATCATTTTCTAACCTAAAGCTGTTAACGTCAAAACCGCTTGGTTCATTATCATTAATACATACGATAAAATCATCTCGTCCATCATTATTTATATCTCCTGCTCCGCTCACAAAAGTCTGACCTCTAGGTCCATCAGCTACATAAGGGCTTGTTAGAGTAAATCCATTCGAACCCGATATTTCTGAAACATCAAGTGGACTGGAACAAGGAGGTTCTATTATATTTTGCAGAGTAATACTAAACATACATTCCGTTGTATTACCAGCTCTATCAGTAGCAGTTATGGTAACAATCATCCCATTAGTGACAGGAGTGCCTCTTTCTGGAATCTGAGTAATAACAAGGCTATTATTAGGCTGACAACCATCTGTTATATTTTCAAATAAAGGTTGGATATATTCTGGTAAAGTAACATCGGGGGGCAGAATTTGATCACCAGGACAAACGATATTAGGAGGTGTAGTATCAACACTTCCATTTAAGGTACCTCCATAAATAACATACCCTCTACCTTCTAAAGCATAAGAAAATATTGTTCGAGATATCGCACCAATTATTAAGTCAGTCTCACCATCATTATTAATGTCTCCTGCTATACTTACATCGTGTCCAAATCTTTGTCTACTGAATCGTTCATCATCAAATATTTCTATCCCATTAACTCCATCTATCAAATTTGTATCAAAAACGGAATCCCAACTTGTATTTTTACCATATACAATATACGCAGCTCCACCAGACCTTACTCCATAAGCACCAATAATCAAATCATCAATGTTATCACCATCATAATCTCCGGCAGTACTTACAGAATGACCAACATAACCAAATGCTTCATCTCCCAAAATGGAAAAACCGTTATTCCCATCAAGAGAAGAAATACTAATACTTGAATCATATGCGGTTGCTTTCCCAAAAACAACGTATGCTTTTCCAGCTCCGGACAAGTCACCTACCTCAGCCAAATACGCTCCAATGATTATATCATCAATTCCATCGGCATTAATATCACCAGCTTTAGCTATAGCATTACCAAACTTATCAGAATCTGCCTCTCCAATTATTCCAAAACCATTGGTACCATCCAAATCGGAAAATTCCATACTTGATGAAAAACCTGTATTACGACCAAAAACTACAAAAACAAGTCCCGTATCCGCTGTACCATTAGAAAAATTTGGAAACCCAATAATAACATCATCAATTCCATCATTATTAATATCTCCAGCAGCATTTACAACTCCTCTTCTTTCACTTGAATTATTAGTAAACGAGTTTTTATTAATTACAAAACCATTTGTTCCATCTAAACTGGTAAGATCAAAAACATTGGGGAATGATGAGGAAGTACCAAAAACTACATAAGTTTTTCCTGCTATTGTATTATCGTTATTTTGAGAATAAATAATAATGTCACTTACTCCGTCATCATTAATATCTCCAGCTCCATTTACATCTGATCCAAATAAAACATTATCACTAGACATCAATCTAAACCCCGTAGTATTTATAATATCCGATGTTACTATTAAAGCAGGAAAAGTGTTCCTTCCAAAAAGAACATAAGCACTTCTATTTCCAGGTTCACTAATAATTATGTCATCAAAGCCATCATCATTAAAATCATTAATAGCTGCTAAAGAAGTTCCTAATTTACCTAAGCGAGTTTCTCCTCTTATAACAAATCCGTTCGTTCCATCCAAAGAAGATAACTCAACTGCAAGATCAAAGGGTTCCGTTTTACCAAATACCACATATACTTCCCCCACATCTTGTTCTGCACCATCGACTAAATATGCACTTATAAGTATGTCGTCAATAAGATCACCATTAACATCACCTGCATTACTAACATCAAAACCAGCTTCATCATCTTCAGAAATACCTTCTAATATAAAACCATTGGTTCCATTAATGTACGACAATGGTATTTCAGGACACTCGTAAGGAGCATTGACTTGCGCAATTGAGACATATAAATTTCCGAATACTATAAAAATTATTAAATTGGACTTCCATACATATAAACATCTAAATATATCTTTCCCCATATATAGTAGTTATGATTCATTATAATTAAGGCAAAATTAACAGCTCTTTCACAATCTATCCTCACCATAAACCGTGGTTTACAAAAACTTATATACCCCCTGTTTTCGGGGTATGCTTTTTCACATAAAAAAGTGTTTATTGCAGTAGTTATATCTGCCATATTTGTGAAGTAATTCTAAAACAGAACTAATCATCTTGTTTTACTAGATAGAATTTACAATAGTTAAAAGATAAATATTAGCAAATAGCCCATTTATGAAAACACTACAAATTATTGGCATCGTCTTAGGAGTTATTCTTGGTATTATTTTTATCTATTATACAGTTGTTATATTGCTGTTTTCTTGGGTTTCCTCACCATCTACCAATGGAGCGGTAGCTATAAATAAAAATATAAGCAACCAATATTACTACAAAGAAAATAGAATTGTATATGTCAGCAATGCTAACTTTTTTAGTTTAGGAGCTAAAGAAATCGAGCAGGCAGATTCAGAATCTTTTGAGGTGTTGGCTTACAATTTAGCTAAAGACAAAAACCACGTGTATCATGATGAAATTATTCTTAAGGATGCGGATCCAAAAACATTTGAAATGATCCTTCATGAAGAGTCTGACGAAAAATATCAGTCTTATTACTATACTAAGGATGCTAAACAAGTTTTTTATTTCCATGATCCACTAAAAGAGGCAAATCCTACCACATTTCAATATTTATGGGGTGATTTTTCGAAAGATGATAAAACGCTTTTTTATAACAAGAATAAAATGTTATCCATAGATGAAAAGCCATTACCAATAAAAAATGATACTGAAGGAAATTATCTAAGAATAGGAAATGTTATTTATTTCAAAGAACATCGTATAGAAAAGGTTCATCCAGAAACTTTCGAAGTTATTAAGGGAGCTTTTGCTACAGACATTTATGCGATTTATTCTGAAAATAATATACTAAAACACGTCGATCCAGCTAGTTTTAAAATCCTTAATAAAGATTATCAAGCCGATAAAAATCATCTCTATTACAAAGCTAAAATATTACCAAATAGTGACCCAGATAGTTATGAATTGATAAATACATTGTTTTCTAAAGACAAGAACCATCTTTATTATATAGGAAGTATTGTAATGAATCCCAATGCAGCAGATTATAATAGCAAAAAAATCAATCAATTGGAAAATGATTTCAATCAAACAACACTCATCTATGATGATAATCACACCATTTTTGTCTTAAAAAAAGAACTAAAAGAAATTTCACAAAGTCATACAGTTTTTAAAGATGAAGTGTATTGTTTTCATAGAAGAATTATTGATGCGGATTATAAAAGCTTTGAGGTCTATGAAAACTGCGAAGACCGATATGCAAGGGATAAAAACCAAGTTTTTTATCTATCAATCGTAATTAAAGATGCTGATATTAAATCCTTTAAAATCATAAATTCTAGTTTCGCAAAAGATAACAACTATGTATACTTTTTTGAAAAACGTTTGCTTGATGTAGATCCTGATACATTTGTATATCAAGAAGGAATGTATGGAGAAGCTATTGATCAATATACCTATAGATTAGCATACGACCCTATAGAATAACAAATTCGTATTGTTTCCTAGTATGTACTATACTACTTTTTACAACGTTACATTTATACACTGAATAGCAGGCATTTACCCATTATCATTATTCTTAAAACGCCTCTCTAAAGACCAAAATAAATAACCAATAATGAAAAAAATTCACCAAAACACCTCGTCACCAAAAAATACTGGCTACTTTTTTAGAAAGCAATTGCTGGTATCATTAGGAATTTTATTCTTTTTCGCAATTAAATCTTTCGGACAATCTTCAGAAGTTCCATTATACTCATCGACTACTGCCCTTACATCTCTAAGTTATATTAACAATGACTTATCCGGTATCACCTGGATTCCAGAAAGCAATTCTTTTTTTATGATTCAGAATAGCGGCGGAAGAATTTGGGAAGCTGATATCAATTTCAATTTATTGAGAACCATTTCTATGTCTGGATTTGGAGATTCTGAAGATATCGTGTATTTAGGTAATAATGAATTTGCGATCGTTAATGAAGCATCAAAATTTTATATTGGTACTATTAATTCTGCTAGTACTTCTATTAGTGCAAATAATTTTCAGGAAATTACTTTTGATAGTCCAGCAGGTAACGTTGGCCCAGAAGGTATTGCTTATGACGCTGTCAATGAGATATTTTATATTGTCAAAGAAAAAACTCCTAGAAAAATATATAAAATCAATCGCCCAACTACTACTAATAATATTACTGTAACTCCGGAAATTCCTTTTAATGCAGAAACCACATTTGGAGGTGGAATCATGGATGATCTATCTGCAGTCTATTTTGACAATCTTACAAACAGGTTATGGATATTAAGTCACCAAAGTCATAATATTGTGGATGTTGGAACAGATGGAACTATATATGGAGAACTGACGTTGGCTGACGGCAGTCAGCAAGAAGGACTTACTGTAGATGGCAACGGTTCGCTTTATGTTACCAGTGAAGCTAATAACTACAGAGTCTATGAAAAAGGAACTTCTTCTGAAACGGATTATCATGTAGGTCCTGGACAAAGTCTTGCAACGATCTCTGAGGTTCCTTGGGCAACTTTACAACCTGGAGATCGTGTTTATATTCACTGGAGAGATACTCCTTACAAAGAAAAATGGGTCATTAACAGACAAGGTACAGTAGATAAACGTATAGAAATTATAGGTGTTAATGGACCGCAAGGGCAGCAAGCTGTGATCGATGGCAATGATGCTGTAACCGTTGCTGGAGTTAACTATTGGAATGAAGAACGAGGAGTCATTAAAATCGGAGGGTCTAATGTACCTGCCGATGGTTTGCCAAATTATATCACTATAGAAAATCTCGAAATCAGATCCGGAAGATCACCCTATCAATTTACCAAAGGAAATAATCAAACAAGCACCTATTCTGATAATGCCGCTGGGATCTATGTAGAAAAAGCGGCAAATCTTATTATCAGGAATTGTACCGTACATGATTCTGGTAACGGATTATTCATTGGTGCCAATGATGGAAGCACGGAAAACATCTTAATCGAAAAAAACTATTTTTATGACAATGGTATTGATGGAAGCATTTTTCAACATAATACCTATACCGCAGCTATTGGAATTACATATCAATTTAATCGATTTGGACCTTTACGATCTGGAGCTAGAGGTAATAATCTAAAAGACAGATCAGCGGGATTAGTGGTTCGTAATAATTGGATCGAAGGAGGCAACAGACAATTGGATCTAGTAGATGCAGAGGATTCTCAGGTATTGGTAAATCATCCTAGTTATAATACTACTCATGTGTATGGCAATGTAGTCATAGAACCAGATGGGGCAGGAAATTCTCAAGTAGTTCATTATGGTGGAGATAGTGGTACACAAGCAGATTATCGAAAGGGTACGTTATATTTTTACAATAATACTGTGATTTCCACTAGAACAACAAATACTACCTTGATTTCGTTGTCTTCTAATGATGAAACTGCCAGTGTTTTTAATAATACTGTATACACCTCAGCAGCAGGTAGTAGTTTTGCTATGATTAGCAATAACGGAACCTTCAATATGCATCATAATTGGTTAAAAACCGGATGGAAAGACTGTCATTGTACACCAAATGGTGTTGTAAATAACACTGGTAATAACCTTGTGGGATCAGATCCGTTATTTGAGGATTTCAATAGTCAAAATTTCAAATTACAACAAAACTCGCCAGTAATAAATCAAGGAGATGTTATCCCTGCTTCTTTATTACCAGATCACAACATATCTCTAGAATATATAAAACATCAAAACTCAATAAACAGAGCTGTTTCAGGAAATCTGGATCTTGGCGCATATGAGTACGAATCGAGTTTATCAATAGTTGATGAAGAGTTTGATAACAATGTTTTTATTTCACCGAATCCCGCTTCAGGAACTTTTAGGATTGATCTTATGAATGGAGTTTTAAAAAGTGTGGTTGTATATAATGGAATAGGACAACAAATAAAAGCAACTATAAACAATGAGGTTGACATTTCTAATGTACCTAATGGTATCTATTTTGTAAAAATCACTTCACAACATGGTAAAACTTCTGTAAAAAGAGTGATAAAGAATTAAAAAAACAAATGTAACTGCCAGTATCTCTGATCGTTTAATAGATACCGATTTTGATGGTTTAACTATTGACACAGTGAAAACAAAAAGTCATTTGTTTCTAGTCTTTTTAGATCTGAAAGTATTTCTTTTTAGTAGGCACTCATTTCACTCTCTTATTTTTCATTTAGCAAAATAAGCACAGTAAATTATCTTTATCACACTGTCTTCAGTAAAATTGTCAAGAGCACATTTTGGCAATTTTCTTATTAGTGTGGTTATGAATAAATCCTAAAAGGAATAGAAGCGTATAAACTAGTTATGTTGGTTCTTATGAGAAATCATCCTACGCGAATTTTTAAGATATAGTAAGAGGTATTGGCAGTTCAATATTAAAGATCGTTCCTCTTCCTAATTGAGAATCAATATCCATAGTGCCTGATAAATTTTGTATGCGATTCTTCATATTTGATACACCGATACCATGTGTAGCTACAGATGTGTCATATCCTTTGCCGTTATCCTCATAAATAATGCAAATACTATCGCCTATAAGATCAATTTGAATTGCAACATTACTAGCATTGGCATGCTTCATTGTATTTGTAATAAGTTCTTGAAAAACAGAGAATAGCTCATTATGAAACAAAGGGTCTATTTCGTTAATTTTATGTCCCTGATAGGTAACAATATTAACATCCAGTTTACCAGCTTTTCCAATGTTTCCCATGTATTCCTTTAGTAAATATGTAAAATTACTATGCTTGAATTTTTCGGGAATAAGATCGTGAGAAAGTATTCTTACCTGTTTATACGTATCATCAAGTTGTTTATAGATTACATCTAAATTTTCTGAACCTTCTTTAACTGAACTAAACTGAAGCTTTATAGCCGCTAGATTTCCTCCTATTCTATCGTGAAGTTCCTGAGCAATTCGTTTTCTTTCTTTATTCTGAACGCTAATAGATGTCCTGATTAATTTCAATTCCTGATCTCTTATTAAAGCGTCTATTTTTTGCTCACCAATTTCTTTTTGATTTTTGTTGAGTAGATTTTGATTTTTTAGTTTTTGATAATAAAGAAAAAGTAAGCCTATTAAGGGTATTAAAATTAGAATAAAGGCATATGTAAGTATACTTTTTTGGGATTGTTGTCTTTCTATTTCTAAAACTTTAAATTCTTGGTTTTTTTTCAAAACCGTTATTTCTTTTTCTTTCTTTAATGTTTCATACTCCACTTCTAATTTAGCAATCTCTTTATCCTTTTGTAGTGTATTTATAGAATCTTGCAATTGATTCTTTTTCTCAGTATACCCAAGTGCTTCTTTGTATTCTTTTTCCTCTAAGGCAATATCTTTTAGATTTTGGTATACATATATTTGTTGCCGGAGATAGCCTGACTCTTTTGATATAGCCAATACATCAGTGTACATTTTTTTAGCCTTTTTAAATTCCTTTTTATTCTGATAGACCTCGCCAATATTGATCAAGTTATTAAGAACAATTAAGGGATAGTTGTATTCTCTTGCAATACGCAGTGATTTATTTAAATAAGGTAAGGCATCATCACCTTTTTTCATCTCCAGATACACTGCTCCGATATTCAATAAAGCGATAGCTATGCTTCTCTTATGATCAATAGAATAATAATAATCTAGTGCTTTTTTGTGATAAAAAAGTGCTTGCGCATAGTTTTCTATGTCCATATAACAAAGAGCAATACTTTCATACAGATCTGCATTTTCTTTTTCTTCAAGAATAGATTCTAATAGTTCTATAGCCGTATGGACATCGCCTAAACGCCTATATGAACTTGCCAAACTGATAGTAAGTTTATCCAGAGCCCAGTGATCTTCACTTTTTTGCGCCGTTTCGATACCTTTTAAAGCCCACTTTTTACAGTCGTTAAGTAAGTTTTTATCTCGGGAAGCATTGGAAAGAGTTAAGTAAAAATATGACAAGGATTTTAGAGACAAGGTATCTTGTTTATTTCCAATTAATTGAACCGCTTTTTTTGCATAAAACAAAGCCGAATCGGTTGCATACTTATAATAATGATACGATACCAAAACCTTATGAGCTAAAATCTTATTATTTTCACTTGTAGTTCTTTTTAGTACATCGTGACCTATTGTAAAAGCTTTTTCTCGATCCGGATGTTCTTCTTCGATATAATTCTGAGCTCGTTCTAATAGCTCCTGATCCTTATCAAGGATACTTAATGGAGTGTTTATTTCTTTTTGAGCACAGACAATACCTGTTGTCGTCAACAAAATGAATAGGATACTAAACTTTGGGAATTGAGGATTGTTTGGTAGGGGCATTTTTACAGAAACTTACAGTAATCGTAAAAATAAAAAAAAGAACGAGATTTTAGTACATGATATAATTAATATATAGTGAATTAAAATTTCAGGAATTAGTTCTTATGACAAGCATCCCATTTTTGTAATAATATGATCTCAATTTTATTGATTTGATTTTCTGTAAGGGCAGTTTTGAATTTTTTCACATTCGATACAACATAATCCAAATAGTGTTTTTTTGACCCGTCTTTTAATCTAAATTCAACAGCATCCCATTCTTGAAACTCTCTTAATACATTATCAAAAAACACAGTTCGATTTTCTTCTTTTTTAAGATATTCTTCGAGGCCTTCGGTCATTAAACTTCTAAATTGTTGTCTTCCTTCTTGACCGCAACAGCTTATATTTCTGGCAATAGCTAAACGACAGGTTTCTTCACACCAATTATATTTTTCAATAATCTCTTTTATATGCCACATTTGCTCAACTTCATGATCTAAATCATTAGTTCTTAAAAACTCAATATACTTAGGTATCCACTTTTTATCTTGATTGACCAGTGCTAAAATAGCATAAGTACCTACCGGGTGGGATACATAACTATCATTTTCAGGAATCCAAACCCTTGTACCCTCTTCACCATTATCTGTTACCTGACAATAGTCTAAAATAAGTAGAGAAAGTGAATCATACTCAGCCACTTTATTAAAGAATGACTCTTCTTCTAAACTATAGCTATTGTTATCTTTTTCATTAATTTTTATTTGGAATTTAATCTGTTCCAGTCTATTGTCATTATGATACATCACATCAGCCTGTTCATCCGGATATAACTTTTTTATTTCTCTTACAGAAGTAATTATAGTTTGGAGTGCGTTTTTCAAATCTACTTCTGTTAATTGACTATCAACGGGGTCTTTACCTACTATTTTTTCCTGTTTGATTACCTTTTCCTCATAATCATCAGCGTAACCATGAGCGTTTATTATTATTTTTATGGTGTTCATAGTTTGTTTTTTTTTTAGATCTTCCATGCTCTTTCTGACACTAATTTATACTGTGGTTTTTCTACCATGAATTAGGCTTCCTTGACTTTGACTTTGACTTATACCTTTAACCTAATACAGATATTTCCCTTTGAAATAATACGGTTATAATTAGTTTTTTTTATCTGCTTTAAGAGTAAGGTATTTTTCAAGGCGCTTCTTCGGAATGAATATTTTTTTATCGTTTCTATACCATAATGATTTATTCACGACTGCAAAATAGTGCTTTATCAAAAAACTTTCCTCACTGTTTTCAGGGTGGTCATTTTCACCAGAAAGGGTGTTCCGTACAGCTCAGATATATCACATCTTTGTACTGTAGGTTTTGAGAAACAATATATCAAAACGTATAGCATTAAACTAATTACTAACCCTATAAAACCATAAAGATATGATCTGGGGAATCTCATTAATTTTATTAAGCATTTTAGCAGTACCATCATTATTGCTTTCAAAAAAACCTAACGCAAAAGAACTTTTAGAAAAAATCGAGCCGTACCAAGGATGGATTGGATTAGTATTCTGTATAGTAGGAGTTTGGGGAGTCATCTCATCAATTTTAGGATTAAGTTGGTTATCCGCATTTCCGATTCGTTGGACAACCTATCTTTCTGGAAGTCTTATCGAAGCAATACTAGGTTTTATGCTTGGTTTTGGGCTTATCAATAAATTTTTCTTATCCAAAAATGAAGCAGCAAAAGAAAAAGCAAACGAACTAAGAGCAAAATTAGCTCCTAAACAAGGAAAACTTGGAATTATCGGTTTGATAGTTGGTGCAGCAATGATTGTATTATCATTTTTACCATACTAATTACTGATTATCAAACAAGTAATATTCTATTCAAAAGAGGTCATTCCTTTTTTACACAATACGTTAGTTAGTTGAAGAATGGAGAGAGAAAGAAACCTTTCTTTAAGATTGAATTCTCTCTCCTATTCCTAACTCAAGTAAAGTTTCAAACTAAAAGAATATCTAACATACATTGATTTGCCATGATTATATTCGGAACAAGTTCTTCTACCATCCATCCTGCAAAACTTGATGGAGGTTGCTGTCCCTTTTGCAAAACAAAAAATCAAATGTGGATTCAGGGATATAGAAAATACTTTCACGTATTCTGGATTCCGTTTTTTCCACTTTGGAAAAAAGTCTACTCAGTATGTAGTCACTGCAAAGGTGCTTTTGAGAAAAAAGAATTTAAAAACCAGGAATTGATCTCTAGTTTCGAACACTTCGAAAACAATAAAATCAAAATTCCTTGGTATCACTTTACCGGCATTATCCTCGTAGTATTATTGATTATGTTGATATCCATATTACCATTTTTAACTAAATAAACAATTTTAAATTACGCAAATTATCAAATTATGAGAACAAAAATTTTATTTCTATTAAGCATTATCGCACTTGGAACTTCAACAACATTACAAGCGCAAAAACTAAAAAAATTCGGAAGTTCTATCGAGAAAAAAATAGGACCAAAAACTATCAAAGTACCCTATACAGATGTAGTATCCTATCTTGGATATGCAGCTCCAGGTAACGAAGATGAAGTAAAGGATGGAAAAAAATTCTACTACATCTACGTATGGGTACCGCTTGCAGCTCCAGAATTGGGAGTGCGAATGATGTCTCCTGTGGGGAAAAACAAAATTAAAAAAGCTACGATGTCAAAGGCATACGAAGAGAATGCAAAATCTGCCGACTATTTTGATACGTATATCACACTAGAACGTTCAGATATTATTAGTACTGCTAATATCAGTCAAGACGCAGTGGATAGTGCCAACTGGACTATTCTAGAACGTAATGATGATAGTGGAGAGATGCCAAAACAACCAAGTGGTAGTACTTATAACTCTTTGTTAAGATATAAAAGTGACATCAATGATCCTTTAAAAGCATTGACTGTTGGGTTATACCGTATAGGTTTTACTACGTATAAAACAGGAGAAGTAAAAGGTACTTTCTTAGCGGAAGTTGCAGCTCCAATAAAAATACCAGGTGTAGTAATGGCAAAAACCATTAAAGATCTAAAAACAGGACTTAGCAAATAATATATTCCTAACAAACAAAAACTGGATGGTTATTCCTATGCTCAAAAAACATAGGGATAACTTTCTTTCACTTCTTCTTTCTAAAACAACCACAACTAAATCACTTACGTTATGCAAGATGACGCGGAAAAAAATCAAAAAGAAAAGAAAAGTATTCTTGATGATATATTAGGTAATGCTATTGCTTCTACCAAAAAACACGAAGAAACAAACGCAGGTCTTGAGACCAAAAAATGTAAAAGCTGTGGTGCTGCCAGACCTAGTGATACAGATCTTAAATACTGTGATTTCTGCGAAAACCAATTTTACTAAAACCTAATAAACCTATTAAGATGTCCTTTACAGCAACACAAAACAGATGGGATACTTTTCTTACCAAAATTGAAGATCGATTTCACGAAGTACTCAGTAAAACAGAAGCTGCACTACCATTACTGTTTGAAGCTACTGATTTTGAAACTACAACGTTCCATAATGCTTGGCAAGGAATATACACACAAGCCTCTGATCTCATTTCTAAAATAGATTCGACCTGGTTTGACAAAGTAGAAGAAACTTTTTTAGACACACATCTAGATGATGATTCTGTTCAATTCATCAAAGAACGAAATAAAGGGTTTCAACTACAACATGACCTAGATCAGGAATTAAAATCATATGAAGTTCGAGTTTTTTCGGAAGCAGCAAAAAAACTACTGGCTACCGTAAAAGAAACACTATCAAAAGACTTTTCCTGTACCCAATGCCAAGCAAAACTACCCGTTAAAAATAATTTTTTCAGGTCATATTATAGTACTTGCGATTATTGCCAAACCGTCAATACATTCGAGCCAGGAACAAAAGCGAGGAATATAGAACATTTTGCTATTAATGCATTAGGAGAAGAAGCCGCACTCGAACATTATTTAAAATATGAACAACTTAAATTTCAGAACTACCTAAAAGATCGGGATGTTTTCGGCAAAGACGAACTAGTAAACCAATATCGAAAATACATAGAAGCCTTTCTAAAGAAAAGGGTCGAAATCATTCCTGATTATCAGGATCGATATGAAAAAGATCTCACAGCAAAAATGTCATTGATAATCAATTATTCATAAATCAAAAAAAGAAAAACATGTCTAATTCATTTAGTAATCAATTACGCTCAGTTATTGAGTGGCAAAATCCAACGTCTGATACTCTTTTTGAGAAATGGACTCAAAATGGTGATGAAATTAAAAACGCATCAAAACTGATTGTTGGACCAGGACAAGGATGTCTTTTTGTATATGAAGGTAAAGTAGAAGGTTTTTTTGAAGAAGAAGGACTTTATGATCTTAAGACTGGTAATATTCCTTTCTGGACGACCATCAAAAACATCATGTATAAATTTGAATCTGCCCATAAAGTAGGAATCTATTTCTATCGAAAAGCAGAAATGCAAAACATTCGTTGGGGAACTCCTTCTCCAATAACCTATAAAGATCCTGTCTATAATTTTCCGGTGGGATTAGGCGCCTTTGGAAACTTTTCATTTAAGATTACTAAGGCTATTGACTTTTTCACTAATGTAATTGCCGGTGAAGATTATTACCCAGTAAAGGCAATACAAAAAGTGATTTTATCAAGAATCACTCAACCTATAAGTGATTTTCTTGCCAAAGCATCCTTTAGTTACGTTGACATTGACAAGCATCGCAATGAGATTGCTGAATTTTCTAAAACCTCATGCGAAAGCATCTTTAATGAATTAGGCTTCGAACTTCTTGATTTTAGAATAGAAGGAACCAGTTTTGACGAAGAAACGAAAACAAGAATTGGCAGGATTGCGGATATGAGCGCTGAAGCACAAGCGATGAAAGAACTTGGTGTAAGCTATCAAGATTATCAACAACTGGAAGCACTTAAAAACATGGCAAAAAACGAAGGTGGCGGAAACCTTGGTATGCAGATGGGCGCTGGTCTTGGCATGGGACAAATGATGGGAAATATGATGAACGGTCAAAATCAACAACAACCTCCACAACAACAGCAAAATACTCCTCCACCAGCACAACCAAACCTAGATGATCCCATGCAAAAACTCGAAAAATTAAAAAAAATGTTTGATGCTGGGTTTATTGATGAGCAAGAATACAAACAGAAAAAACAAGATATATTATCTCAATTTTAATAAAAAACTAATCACAAAAATATAATATTATGAGTAGCGTAAATGAATTATATCAAAACGTTTCAGGAAAACAAAAAGATGAATACAGAGAATATCTAACAGTTATAGATCGTATGGATTGGCACAGTTATGATTATACTACCTGGCCTTGTGCAGATTTATCTTTTCGTGATATCGAAGAAGATGAAGCATGTGATCTATGGCCTTTCAAACCTAATCTAAACGAACCACATTGGGTAGATCTTAATAGTCAATTTAGATCAGGAATCAGAAGGTATGGATACGCAAACAGATTCGAAATGCCTGAACAAGTACAAGAGCTTTCTCATAGTGTTGCTAAAGAAAATTTTTCCGTTATTCAGGCGCTTCAGCATAGTAATCCAGATGAATTTAATACTCAAATTAAACACTATGGATTTTCTCATGAAAAACATTTTTCATGGGGAGTTTCACTATTAGATTCTGCAGAAGAACAAGCACTAGATACTGCTGATGATTTTCTGAAGGAACAAAAAGCAAAACTTGATGCACAAATGGACGCTCATATAGAAGCTGCTTCAGAAGGTGGATTACTAGATCCAATAAACGGAATCGATATGGAAACCTGGGCTGCTGCAAATGCAAAAATCGCAGGTGGGATGGATCTAGAGGATGTTCTGAAAGTAGTCGGAACAGAAAAACCTATTTGGGATGAAGTTTCTGCAGAGTGGACTGCTAGAATGTCTCAGGATACTACGTTCGCAATATCAAAAGTATACGGTGATGCATTTATGAATTCTGATATTGGAAAGTTCGCATCAACAGGAACTAATGAAACATCAGCAACAAGTGCTTCAACTGGCGGAAGTGCTCTAGAAAAAGTTACTGAAGATTTCGAGCTATATATAAAAATCATGTGTCACCAAAATATGGGCGCAGCACAAGGAAAAGATGCCGTTTCTATACTTAATGAATACGGACTTAACGTTACTGACTGGAGTTCTATTGGAGCGCAATGGTCCACAAAAATGGCAACTGATACACGTATGGCATTAAAAATGGGAGAACTAATGGAAAAATACAATGCTGAATTTGCTACAGCTGGAGCTGGAGACGATATAGATTTCTAGGGTTATTGATTTCTAGATGACAATGACCTGATGGTTATCAATAAATTCCATGACATTAGATATAGTTAACACTTGATGAAATCGGGTCATTTGTTTTATGAAATAATAGTATATTTCTAATCCATATGATCAACGCTAGAAAAAAAAGACGATCAATACAACAAATTCAAAAAAATGAAATCAGTCCTTTTACTAATCATATTATGTATGCAAATGACATATTCTCAAAACACGAAACCAAATCAAGAAGTAAAAAGATTAATTGAATTAGGAAGAGATCATATTATTGATTTAGCGTTAAAAAAAATAAAAGAGCAAGAAACATCAGACGTCAAAAAAGATGATTTCCATTTTATTACTGTAAAAGCAAGTGATCAAAAAATACTAGTCGAATTAGGATATAACATACTATATCTTCCAAAAAACAGTAGTTATTATTCGGGAATCCTCGTAGAGTTTCCTTCAAAAAGTGTTTCCAAAAGTAGCGTAAGTAATGATGGAGAAAACACTACTTTTTATCAACCAACATCAGAACACTTAAAAGTCATTAATTTCTTAATGAACCCTAACGGAACTAATACTGATATTTTCCATAAAGGAATACGGTATTCGCCAACCATTATTTATGAAAAAGAAAAAAATTATCTGGTAGATTTTTCAGCTCGAGATCCATACTTAGGTGGAGGCTTCTCTAAAGAAGAAATAGACAAAGAAACCGGAGAAGTGCTTTCTACCTTAAGCGGGCATTATGCACCCGTACCAGAAATACCAGGTCTTACTAAAGAGGAAGAAGCATTTATTGAAATCATCGATTAAATCTAAATACGATGTATGTACACTTTGGCAAAACAATAACCACAAAGCCATGAAAATAAAAAAAACTATAAATACCAGAATTCATTTCCTATTCCTACCTTTTCTATTACTTAGTTTTATTAGTTCTAGACCAGACACTAAAAATTGTCAAAAAGAAACACCACAAATGCATTCTCAAGCAAAGGAAGAATTCCTATATGTAGAAGGTTATGGAGATGGAAATACTGCAGAAATACGTTTGAACGATATTCCGATCGGAAAACTTACTTCTGGAGGGAAATTCGAAATGATTCATAAACATGCGAGTCTTCATGTGCTATCTGGCATTAATACCGTATCAGTTTACCCAGATTCTAAAGAGGGTAAAATATGGGTGCGATTCGTAAAATATGCTGAAAGAGATTGGGCAGACGGAAAAGGCGGCGAAACTTTATTGTTGATTGAAACTAACAATAATAATGAACCTGTGCATAAACAAATAGAATTAAAAAATAATACACCACATTGGTCTTGGCTAGATGCCGATATAATATCTGATCCAGAAAGTCATAAAGAAGCTATTGCATTTGCTAAATCATTTTATAAGAGTTTAGAGAAAGTAGAAAATATAGATGAAATTGTTACTGCATTTGATCCAATTTATAAAGATTTATCTGCAATTGACCCGGAAATAAAGGTTGCGATTAGGACGAAAGAGTTAAGAGAAGGCCTTTTAAAAAGTTCTAAAAAAGAAATCTGGCAATTTGATGATATAGACACCTTATCATTTACCGCTACTTCAGTAGGTAATGGAAGATTATGCGATCTACGTCGTGCAGACGGTTCTCCGTTAATACGTACTTCGCAAAATAGCAAATGGGAACGTATTACCTATAGAAATATAATAGGTCGTAAAAATGGAGTTTGGCAGTTTTATCGCTAATCATACTTCAATCTAAATTAATACAACTTAGAAAATAAAAACCATGAAAAAATTAAAAAAGCTTTCTAAATCATTTAGGGCGCATATAGGACCGCATCAAATTGAAACTTCCAAAAATGAAAGCTGGCAGGGTATTTCAGGTATACAACCCATTTTCTTTTTTGATTTTTTTGCAATTGGCAAACCACTACGATATAAGATCACTTCGTATATTTCTGAACTATGCGAAATCAATATATCTTCTGCAGATATTGTTTGGGTAGATGGACAAGACGAGTTTTTAAAAGATGATTTACTATCGTTTTGGTTTTGGGATCAAAATGATTTAATTCCATTTGCTTTTGTAGGTAAAGAATCCCACAAAGGTCCTTTTCATTCAATTGAGGGGGTATTATTTCTCAATACAACCACCGGTAAAGAGCCTTCAACGATGGAAGTACTTCTTCTGAGTGTAAAAAGAGATCATAAGTTAACTCGTATTGCAAATAAACTGGATGACTTATCAATTATAAAAAGAAACCCAGATCGTGACCAATCTGAGCAAATTAAACAAGAAGGAAACGGTTTATTTGGTCAGGGAAACTTTGATGATGCCGCTGACAAATTCTATGAAGCCATGCTGGTCGACCCTACAAATCCTAACCCTTACAACAATATGGGGATGATTACTCAAGTAGCTAGAACAATGCCTGAAAGAGGTGAGTTTTTTGGACAACTCTCCTATCTTGTGGATTCACAATACACAAACGGAATGAGAGGCTATAGTGGACATCTTGCAAGTCAAGGGAATTTCAAAAAGTCTATCAAACTAATGAATAGATGTATTCAGATTGAACCATCCGCACAAAACTATGGTATTCTGGCTAGGCTTGCTTTTGATTCTGATAATCATGAAAAAGCACAATTAGCTTGTCAAAAATGCTTGCAATTAGATCCTAATCATCCTGATGCACTCGATATTATGGCAAAACTTCCTTTATAACAATTCATTAAAAAAAACAGAAATCAAAATATGACAACTATGTGGAAACATCTAATCGGTGGACAAGAAAATAAAGAAGTAATTCGTGAGCATCTAAGCTTTATGATTAAAAATGAAGAAGATCGCACAATTCTGGATAACATCATAACGCAATTTTTAAAAGCTGAAGTCCAGAACAACCAACTGTTACTTACTTTTCAGCATGCTGAATATGATGATGAAGAAGTAATATTAGAATGTCAAGCACCACTTATTGCAAAAAAAGGCCCTACATCTTGGTTGGATCTAGCGAAAGTACATAACGGAATCTCATGGGAATCTCTTGGTGGAGGGTATCTCGGATTTAACGGAATTCAGAAAAATGGATTTGCTGTAGAACAAAGTTGGGAGTACGAAGCATTAGAAGAAGCCGAAGAAGAAAATGCAGAGTTTATAAATTCTCTAAAAGAAGCAGGATTTACCGTTGCAGATACAGAAGGAATACTAGATTATGGTCAGAACTGGGTGATTGCGCATCCTGGACAAATGAATAAACTTGGAGAGCCAACACTGTATTTCGTGTCACATGGGGATTGCGAAGCAGTCTTAATTAAAGAAGCTTTAGACCTAGAAATGAAACAAATAGTATTAAGAGTCATAGCAGAATATATATTGGATGCAGATTATTTTTCTGAAACGTATAATTAAGAATACTCAGTATGCTTAAAATAATTTTGCTCATTTATATACTACTCTTTAGCTGTTTCTCCCATACACAGAACCAACCAATGGATACCAAACCAGCAAAAATCAAATACGGATCTATTCTTAAAATTAAACGCGGAACAACAATCGTTTTTGAAGACGGGTTGTCTATATCGCCAATGTCCTTTTCACACAAGAATTCTTTAGACGGAATAACAAAAGCATCTGTTTACATTCTTCTATCTGTTGAGAATGAAAAAGCAGAGAAATCCTTATCCATATATAGTAATGATGACACAAAATCAGAAGAAGAACTTAATTCATTTAAATATTCTAAAATTGTAAAAGGAGAGGATGGTTTCGAATATAAAGTTACCACCAGAAATCATGGTAGATTCATATTTTGGAAAAAATATGAAATCCAACTTAAAGAATTTAAATATGATGAATACATTAAAATTTTAGTCAATAAAAAGTCTCTATAACTAGAAGAAATAAGACTGATACTTATGCACGTCTGTTACTTTTATGTTCTAACGGCATTAACTCCTTCATCTTTTCTACTATATTATACGCAGCTGAGTAAACAGCTATATTTTGCATCGTTAAATCAGAGATTTGATGAGACGTTTTTCGATCTGTATTCGGGAACTCGGTACATACCTTTGGTTTCACATCATAAATCAAACAATAATTATCTGCAGCCAAAAAAGCACAAGGTACTTGCTTCAAGACTAAATCACCGTCTCCATCTTTTTTCAGATATTGATCTTCAAACTGAATAGATTTCATTTTTAAATGCTTCGAAATTCGAACTAAAACTATAATGACCAACAAGGATATTTTCGAATAAACTATTAAAAAATTTTATAGTAAAAAAACGTTAAAAAAATGTGATTTACAATTAAAAAACCTCCATATTTGATACTCTTTTTTAACAAAAAAATAAGTGTGTTTAATTTAATCAATAACTTCAATAACCATAAACATGAAAATAAAAATTTTACTTTTACTAAGTATATTTACTTTAGGTACTTCTGTTGACTCTCAAGCACAGAAACTAAAAAAATTCGGTAGCTCAATAGAAAAAAAGATTGGTCCAAAAACCATAAAAGTACCATACACAGAGGTTGTATCTTATCTTGGATATGCTTCTCCTGGAAATGAAGACGAAGTAAAAGATGGAAAAAAGTTTTACTACATTTATATGTGGGTACCTGCTGTGGCAACAGAACTTGGTGTAAGAATGAAATCACCAGTAGGAAAAACCAAAGTAAAAAATGCGACTAAGTCTAAAGCTTATGAAGAAAACGCAAGTTCTGATGAGTATTTTGACACCTATATTACTCTGGAGCGTTCAGATATTATTAGCAAAGATAAAATTAGTGAAGATGCTGTAAAGAATGCTAACTGGACTACACTGGATCGTAATGATGATAGTAGTGAAATGCCTAAACAACCTAGCGGAAGTAGTTACAATTCTTTATTAAGATATAAAAGTGAAGTTGGTGATCCACTTAAGGCATTAACTGTTGGCTTATATCGTATTGGATTTACGACCTATAAAAAAGGTGAAGTAAAAGGTACTTTTCTTGCAGAAGTTGCAGCTCCAATCAAACTACCAGGCGTAGCGATGGCAAAAACTATCGAAGAGTTAAAAAAAGGATTATAAAATAAATACCTAAAACACACTTATAATTATCCCTGCATTTTAATAATAAAAGTGTAGGGATAATTGTTTTATAGTATAACTATAAATAATTAATAAAGAGCAAACTAGACTATGCACGTCTGTTACTTTTATGTTCTAACGGCATTAACTCCTTCATCTTTTCTACTATATTATACGCAGCTGGACAAACAGCCAAATTTTGCATGGTTAAATCAGAAATTTGATGAAACTTTTTTCGATCTGTATGCGGGAACTCTTTACACGCCTTTGGTCTCACATCATAAATCAAACAATAATTATCTGCAGCCAAAAAAGCACAAGGTACTTCCTTCAAGACTAAATCACCGTCTCCATCTTTTTTCAGATATTGATCTTCAAACTGAATGGATTTCATTTTTAAATGCTTCGAAATTCGATCTACATCAATATCCGTAAACAAGGGCCCTGTAGTTTTACAACAATTCGCACACTCCAAACAATCTGTTTTCTGAAACTCCTTTGTATGTATATCTTGCATAAACCTATCTAAATTCTTTGGCGGCTTCTTTTTAAGCTTTGCAAAATACTTTTTATTCTCGTTCTGTGTATCTTTGGCCAGTTTCGGTAATTGATCTATGAATTCTTGCATATCGCAAAGTTAACTCATAATAGAGTTTTAAAAAATTTCTATTCCCGATTAAAAAACAAATGTGATGAGTAAAGATGTTTTCGGAGAAGCAATTAAAGACTTTTATAATAAAAAGTATAGCGAAGATATTATAGTACAAGCTCCGGATTTTGATGATGACACCATCCCAGTCCCCTATTTATTTAGAAACTATACGGAAATGCCTGTAATAGAGCAAAAAGCATTAGCACTAGCTTTTGGGGATGTATTAGATGTAGGTTCTGGTGCAGGAAGTCATAGTTTATTTCTTCAAGAAGACAGAAAACTGAACGTCCATGCCATCGATATTTCTGAAGGAGCAATAGAAATTTGTAAAAAAAGAGGCATTACCAACGCAACTATTCAGGATATTTTTAATCTTAAAGAAGTACAGTATGATACACTACTGTTTTTAATGAATGGAAGCGGAATCATAGGAAAGCTTACCAATATCGATAGATTTTTTTCACACGTCAAAAATTTATTGAAACCCAATGGTCAGATCCTAATTGATTCTTCTGATATTTCATACTTATTTACTGAGGATGATGGGAGTTTTTGGGTAGATGCTTCAGCAGGATATTATGGAGAAATGCAGTACCAGTTAACCTATAAAAAATTAGTGTCCGATTGGTTTGATTGGTTGTATGTAGATTATAATACATTACAAAATGCTGCCAATGCTAATGGATTTCTTTGTGAGCTTGTATTCCAAGGAGAGAATAATGATTATTTGGCTAAACTAATGCCACAATAAAATAGTAACATATTAGTTCTTGAATATACCCTTATGGTATAATCTTTGATGAATAAAAAAGGTTCCTTTTTTTCAACAAAAATCAGGAATTAACTAACTATTCAAAAAATAAAAGTATGCAATTTACAAAGCTGTTGACCATTTTGTTATTTACGTCACTCGTTTTAGTTGGGTGTTCTGATGATGACGAAAACGCTTTTATTGCTGATGGCCAATCTCCTAACACACAACCTTTAGGAGCTTCTGCTAATGACTTGTTAAGCGATACTAATTATAGAGGATTAACGGTGGAAATTGTATCAGTTCAGGGATTTGCACCTACTACAGCAGCGGTAAATTCTTTTAAAAGCTTTTTAGAAAAACGTCTTTTTAAACCAGATGGTATTACGATCAATCAACGTACAGTTTCTTCTTCGGGATTAGCACCATTTAATGTTGAAAAGATAAAACAAATCGAAACTACTGCAAGAACAGCATTTAACGAGGGAGACGAGATAACAGTATATATTTATTTTGCAGATGGTTCTAATAATGAAGATACCACAACCAGAGTGACGCTAGGCACAGCGTATTTAAATACTTCTATGGTCATTTATGAAGAAACGCTTCGTGCTATCAGCAGCAATCCCAATGCTCCTATGTTGTCTACGATAGAAGCTGCTGCATTGAATCACGAATTTGCACATTTATTAGGTTTGGTAAACATTGGTACCTCATTGCAATCCCAACATGAGAATACCGCATCCAGAGGTCATTGCAATGTACAAAGTTGTTTAATGGAATCCGCTATAGAATTCGAAATGGGTATGATGGATATGTTAGGAAACGGAGTTCCGGAACTAGACGCACTCTGTATTGCCGATCTACAAGCGAATGGAGGACGTTAGTATTTAGATGGCAGTATTAAGTACAAAGTATGTAGTAATCAAATCAGATTAAATCGGTAGCACAAAAACCATACAACCCACTGCTCATATCTCATAGCGAAGAGCTCTAACATACTCACCAACTCAAATACTCAAATACTCAAAAACTAATACACCTTCTCTCCACCAACATAGGTTGCATTTACTTTGATGTTCGGGATTTTATCCTCCTTAACTTCCATGATATTTTCCTCCAAAATCACAAAATCAGCAAATTTACCAGCCGTAATGCTTCCTTTTTCTGTTTCTTCAAAGTTACTATAGGCAGCCCAGATTGTCATTCCTTTTAAGGTTTCTTCTCTGGTTAAAGCATCCTTCTTTTGGAAACCACCTGCGGGATATTGTTTTAGATCCTTACGTGCTACTGCTGCATAAAATGTATAAAACGGACTTACATTTTCTACTGGATAATCAGTTCCTAACGCGATTCTTCCCGTTTTTTCTAATAATTGCTTGTAGGCATACGCTCCTTTGATTCTTTCTTCTCCTAATCGCTCATCAGCCCAATACATATCGCTCGTAGCATGCGTGGGCTGTACACTCATCACCAGATTGTCATTAAGGATATCAAACTCTTCTGGAGATACTACCTGTGCATGCTCTACACGCCATCTTCTGTCTGATTTATTTTGTAACACCTCATAATACGTTTTCATCACTACCGCATTGGCAGAATCACCAATCGCGTGTGTATTCATCTGAAAAGGAGAACCTGCTAACCTTTTTGCTAATTCCTTAAATTCATCCACACCAATTACCATTGCTCCGTGATGATCATCTTTATCTGAGTATGTTTTTTTAAGCACTGCTCCTCTGGATCCCAAAGCTCCATCTGCATACACCTTAAAAGAAGAAACATTTAATTTATCTGTTTTATGAACTCCTTTTTTTAGATAATGATCCACATATGAAGGTACATTACTTACCATCGCATACATACGTATTTTTAACTGATTTGCTTTTTGTAAACTATCAATTAGCACAATAACCTCTGGACTTAATCCAGCATCATCAACCGTTGTTAATCCATAACTAAAGTTAATTTTCTCAGCATCTTTTAGTGCCGTTATTTGTTCTAACACTGTAGGTCTTGGAAAAATGGATTCCAAAAGATCCATAGCGTTATCTATCAATACACCTGTTATTTCTCCATTACTTTTGATGATTTCACCACCAGTTACCTGTGTATCTTTTGTTATTTTGGCTAAATCTAACGCTACTGTATTGGCTAACATAGCATGACCATCTACTCTAGTCACTGCCACTGGAGTTTCTGGAAAAAGGCTATCTAACTTTTCTTTGGTTGGAAATTCTTTGATTTCCCAATCATTTTGATCCCAACCGCGACCTGTGACAAAAGAGACTTTCTTCTTTTTATGAAAATCTACGATACGCGCCAATACCTCATCATAGCTATTGGTACCTGTTAGATCTACTTTTTGTTGCTGTAATCCTAATCCATAAAAATGACAATGCGCGTCGATTAAACCAGGTACAATCGTTTTGCCTTGTCCATCCACAGAATCTGTAAACGAATATGCTTTACTTAATTCTTCTAAACTACCTACTGAGATAAACTTATCATCTTTGATAGCAAAAGCCTCTGCTTTTGGCTGACTATCATCTACAGTATATATAGTAGCATTAAAAACCAGCAAATCTGCTGCTTCTTTAGGTTGCTGACAAGAGATAAAAAAGAATGTACTAAGGGATAATAGAAGTACTTTTTTCATGATATGTTGAGTTTGAAATGTGTTATGAGATAAAAATAAAGATAAAAATGATGATATCAGGTTTTTATCAAATTCTTAACTTTTGTAGGAAGTGCATAGGGTCATTCTAATGTTTCTGTTCTGAAGGGTAGTAGTGATTTGATTCGTGATGCTTTATAACCATTGTCACGTTTTTTATTTTTCAATTATAAATTTATGATACGTTTAAAGATAATTCCTTCCGACCTATACACTATCATCAGGACATTTTCTCCTTGTCGAGTATATATCTCTGGATCACTTGTTGTTTGCCATTCTACTTTTCTATCCTCAATTATTTTTTTCATCCATTCATCATCATGGTACTTAGTTTTGGTCTTTATCATTCCATTTGTCCATGCACCGATTTCAGATGGATTTATCTTAACAACAAATTTGTAATCCCATGAAGATGCTCCTGGAAGCATGGTTCTACTATTCGAAAACCCATTGACATTAAACAATTCGAATGCTGCATTCTCAAAGTCGCTAAAAGATTTGATTTCATTTTTTAGAATTTCTACTCGTTCCTCTTTGGAATCATAATCATCACTGTCGAGTATATTTGATTGTGAAGGAGAAGAATCAAAACAACTACTAAACCCTATAGTTATTAGTAAAAATATGGGTGTTAATTTCTTCATTTTAATTAATAGATAACGAATTACGTATGATTACTTATGAGAAAATATGATGACTCCCACTATAGTTAAAGGTAATTAGTGCAATGGAAATTCCTATATAAAATTACAACCATACATCTATCATTAACCTTTCAAAATATCTTTCCGAAGGGATCGTATTTGGATTTCATCATCAGCAAGCTCTTGGAATTGAGTTTTGTTCATGATTACTAAATTTATATCCGTTAGCCCATTGGGACCATAGTTGTTTTCTGTTATAAACTTTCCATTATCTAACTCAAGTATTGCGCTGGAATCCATTACGTGTTCGTTATCCGAAAATCTAAAATGTATATCTTTTATCTGTTTATTCCTGAACATTAGCCTTGATGTCAGTCCATATCTTTGGGCTTTATCAAAGGTGACACTTTTATTGTTTGAATAATCTTCAATTAAATTAAGTTTATCGTCCGGATGCTTAGGTAATAGGACAATCTTACCGTTTGACAATCTAATCTGAGATTGAAATTCTTGCATTCCATGTTCATTTTTGAATGTATAGTTAAATCGAATTTTGGATATTTTTTCATCAATTAAGTCAGATAATTTCATGGCTGAGCGTACTATTAGTTAATGATTTGTGTGTGAATATAGTAGTAGGTTTAAATATAATAAATTTTCAGATGAACACATAACGGAATTTTGGGTGTTCGCTTTTTAACGTATCTCTCTAAAACACCAAATAGGATAATTCACTATCGAGTACTATCCTATTTGACTACTAATTTCAGTAAATATTTTATTTCATTTTATCCAATTCAGTCTTAGCTTCTTTGTTTCCATCCATCTCAATGGCTTTTGTAAAGTATTCTATGGCTTTAACCTTATTTTTTTCCGCTGCATGGAATTTACCCAATGCTAGATAACTATTGGAATTATCAGGATGGAAATCTAAATTCATTTCATAATATGCTAATGCCTTTTTGGGAAGCTTATGACCTTCTAGCATAAAAGAACCAATATCATTTACAAGCGCCCAATCGGGCTTTATTTCGCGATTCATATGACTGCTTATTTTTTTGTAATGCGAATAAAATGGGGTTATCAATTGTTTAACAGAATATTTTTTTGGTGTATTAAAACGCCACATTTCCGGGAACGGAAACCAAGAGAAAATAGATCGTAATCCATTGTACTGAGCTGGTATTACAATACTTCCGTGATCTTCGTTTTTAAAATATTCCCAATTAAAATTAAGCGTTTTACTATTTTTCACCAATATATCATGAAACTTTAGATTCGCTCTAATCTGCTCAGTTGGAACCGATTTATCTTTTCTTACTTTTACGGTATCCATTGTTTTACCAATACTATTCGCTACTGCGATATATAATGATTTCTCTTTCCGATTTCCTTTAGCAAGTTGACTTTCAGTCTTTTTTACTAGGTCTTCTTTATCCCACCAAAGGCTTGGATCTATTGCTAAATAATTATCAAAAACATCTTCGTGATACAGATAAGAATACAGTACAAATAATCCACCTGTAGAGTGACCAATAATAGTGCTGTTGCTTTCTATTGGGTATTTATTATTAATAAATGGCTTTAATTCTTGGTCTATGAATTTTATGAAATTACCCGCACCTCCAGAAGTTTCGGATTTATGTCCACGTTGAAATTTTACATTCGTAGGTGTAAAATCTCTTGTTCTATCCGTATTTGTAACACCAACAATAATTGATTTTGGGATTTTTAACCGTGTTAATTGTTTTAGCATTCCAGTAACAGCATAAAACTGATTAGACGCATCTAACACATATATCACTGGATACTTTTTTGTATTGTCAAAATTTTTAGGTGTATGTATCCAAACCTCTCTTTGCTCTTGCAGTATTTCGGAAAACAAACTATCTACATTCCCAATCACTAATTGCTTTTCATCATTTTGATTGAATTGTGCATAGCCTTTAAAGCAAAAGATCAATAGTGCTATTACGAGTCCTGTTTTGTGTACTTTCATTTAATTAATTTTACAGTTTTGGGTAATTGTATTTAAAATAGTTTTTAGTTGTTCTAATTCGGTTTGACTGATACCGTTCGTAGAAATTTGTCTGTTTTTATTGATAATAGGTGTTAGTTTTTTTAAGGAGATTTCTCCTTTTTTGGTGATTTTTAATACCGCCGCTCTTTTGTCTTGCTGATTCACGGTCTTTATGACATACTCTTTTTTAATCATTAAACTAATGATACGTGTCATGGAAGCATAATCTTTAAATATTAAATCTGCTATTTCCGTTTGAGTAATTTGATTTTCACTTATAATTTGAAGTATTAAAGCTTGATCTACGGTGATATCTGAGATTACTTTTTTAATTTCTTTTGCACTCAATTTCCTATACGCTTTTATAGCTTCTTCTATAGCGTAAAATATAGTTGACGAGGGATTATTGAAAATCATAATACTTGATATATCAAACAAAAATATAAATATATTTGATATATCAAATATACTAGCTGTAAAGATTTAGATGTATGTTTTTAACCTGTTATCTATAGGGTGGACCAGAAACCCAACCAACAATAGATTGTCGGGTGTCTTTGGTAATTGGCGTAACTCTATGCATGGCAAAAGATGGGAAAATGATAATTGTTCCTTTTTCTCGTGGAGCATTCACTATTTTATTATTTACCATAAACTGTAAATCACCACCTTCATAAGCATCAGCATCACTTAACTGCATAGTTATACTTAGTTTTCTAGCAGAAATTTCTCCTGCACCAAAATCTACATGCCAATCAAAAAAACCTCCTTCAGAATATCTGGTTAGTTGCAACTCTTGATGGAAACCTAACAAATCAAACCAGTACCTTACTGTAAGTAGTTTTTATTCTCTTTCAAATTTCAAATAACCACCAGTATAATAAGAGATTTCAGAATCACAACATGTAAAAAACCCAGAACCTTTCAATATAAGTATTTCAGAAGATAATTCTATGATTTCATATGAATCTGAATAATCATAAGCCATTAAGGTAAAAGTTTGGTTTAATTCATCGAAGGTCCAAGGGTGAGTTGGAAAGAAATCATCAGTATCAAATCCAGGAGGACATTTTGGGTTATTATTCCCTCCATTATATACGATTTTTCCTGTATTATCATTTGAAAGGATCAATGTGCTCTGTTTTCTGCAACCATTCCATTGAGAAAACAAATCAGTTGATTCTTCTCCATCGTTATTTATATCTTTTGGAGTATCATCGTACCAATCAATTAATTTCCAATTTCCAATAATTGAAATTTCATTATTTTGGTTATCTGATTCATCGTCATTTTTACATCCAAAAGTAAATACTATTAAAACAATAATTAAGAATGTTCTTTTCATAATATTTATAATTTATCACATATAAGATATGATTTTATCAATTTAGTTACGTTTAAATTACTTAGGATATGTTGATATGCCTAATTGGATAAATTTCTTTTATATTCTTATTTCCATTTGTAACTATTTACAATCCATTGTAAACACATAATTTCATGTATCCTTACTTTCTACAAATGTTTTCTAAAGAAACGTAAATTTCCCTTAATAAAAAAACCAGCAACATGTGTCTTGCTGGTTTTAGGCAATTGTTTTATCGAAAAAGAATAATACTTTTAATAGTAATATATACTACAAAAACCTATTCTCGATACTCTTCTCCTAAAGTCGAAGCACTCGAATTGACGGTTTTTTTCTATTACGAGGACTGTGCTTCGACTACGCTCAAGGTTCGGAGCAAGAGTATTCTAAAGCGAACCAAAAAGTATACAAATCGAACTTAAAGCAATTAGATATTTAAGTTTCAGTATTTTAATTACTAAGTATATTTTGAAGCACATCATAATATCTAGTCGCTATAAACTCCGCACCAGCTTCATTATAATGAACTTCATCTGCTAAATAAATATCTGTGAACCCTGTAAACATATCAACAGTGAGTACTTGCGAACTTGTTGTAGTTTGCTCATTTGAAATTGTTACTACATCTTGTCTAATTTGGTTAAAGGCATTGGTAAATTCAGTCGTCATAAAGTCAGAACGTCCTTGAGCAGGCTGTTCTATGATTATTGTTACATTTGAATTATCTGCTTGCAAAGCATCAATAATTGCATTGATATTTGATATCGTTTGGTTATAATCTAAGCTTTCCAAAATATCATTTCCACCTGGTGAACTAAATAGAACAATATCTGGTGAACCTGTTTGACTAAGCCACTCATTTAGTCCATTCAAAATTTGGCCTGAAGTCCAGCCGCCTCTTCCTTCATGATCCATATCAAAATTCTCACCATTGAAAACAGGATAAGAAGCTTCATCTAATTGTGTGCCTATAAAATCAAAAGTCCAATTATTTTCTTTTAAATCTTTCCAAAGCTCGTACCTAAAACTTTCAAATTCGGGACGTGCTCCTTCAACTCTTGATGCTCCCAAAGACATTATTTTATTAATAGAGGTACTTAGCGGTTTTGGTTCGGAATCATCATCATTATCACAACTTGTAAAAAGAAAGGTTGTAATTATTAATATAATTAAAGTATTTAAACGAAAGGTAATTCCTGTTTTTTCAAATTTAATCATCATTGTCATTGTATTTACGATTTATTTATAAATACAAATATCGCTTGAGTATGATTTAAATTTCTACTTTTAAACTGATGAGAAGTATTGAAATATCAGTAATCCTGATATTTTAGGACATTTTTAATTCCTTTCTATAAATACCTGGCGACTTTTTCTTGACCTTTTTAAATGAATTATAAAATACACTTTTAGATTTAAACCCCGCTTCAAAACCTATGGCTTCAATAGTAAAGATGTCAAACTTTTTATTTTGAAACATTTTGATGCTATGATTTACTCGGTATTCATTTACGAAATCATTAAAATTTGTATGTAAGTTTGTTTTTAAAAGTTCACTTAAATACCCTTCACTTATATCTAACTTTTTTGCTACTGCAGTACGTGTAAGATTCGAATCCAAATAATAGTTTTCTTGTTTCATAAGCGAAATAAGTAATTCTATTTTTTTGTTAGTTTTTGATAAACTTAAAGTGGTTAGGTTTTCTAATTCTAATTCTGCAATTGTTTCTTTATGGTTTTGAATAGAACCTTTTACTACTAATTTTGATATTTGCTTTCTTTGTTCAGAAATATTGAGATGATGCACTCCGAAAAAAGTAATTATCATTAAAAAGATTGCGAGAACTACAAGTAGATATTCCCAAACTGGGAAATCATATATTGTGTCAATTACTCCGCTGAGGATCCAAATTAACAGAAAAAAGGAGAGAAATAAGCTATTTAATTTTAACCATTTTCTTTCTGCTTTGTATAGTGTGTTTGCATTTTTAATTTTAAAGTATGAAAAACCAATGAGCGCGATTGAAAAAAGTAAGAAAAATATCGTTTTTGCTTCAATAATGTAAATCAGCTTGTTTTCATCATATCCAACCAACCAATCATAAACATCAAAATCAAAAAAGAAATCTATACATTGAAAAGAGCTAAACAATATAAAAGGAATACTTAAAAACCAAATTTTTCTATTTGAATTTAAAGGATGCCGTATTGCCTTTAATGAAAACATCATAAAAGCAAAAGGGAATAAAAACTCCCAACTGATTAGTTCTAAAATTCCATTAGAGGGAACAAAGCTTTCAAATTGAGTAATAATTAGAAAAAAATTGATTGATATGATTGCTGTAGCAAAATAGTAGTGAACATCTTTTCTAAAAGACTTTGAAAAAAATATTAAGACAACTAAGAAAAAACTTAATGCTAACCCCAAAATTATTAAAATATCAAAAAAAGTAAAATTCATTGATTGGGATTAGAGATTACAGATGAAGTTATGTAGTATCTGCTATTACTTTCTACAAACGTTTTCTAAAGAAACATAAATTTCTCTTAATAAAAAAACGAGCAACATGTGTCTTGCTGGTTTTGGGATTATTGTAGTTGTGTGATTCATCCTTCGAGTCACCTCTCCCATCGACTACCACTTCGACTACATTCAGGATTCCAGTATCCGAGGACTGAGCGAAGTCGAAGTCCGGTTCGTCAACCTTCGAGAACCTCAGGTTTCGTGGGAGTCGATGCGGGAGGACTGCACTTCGGCAAGCTCAGCATTCGCGAAGTCGAAGTCCGGTTCATCAACCTTCGAAAACCTCAGGGTTCTTTCTTGGGATTTGAGGAAATCCTACTCTATTGTAGCAGTAAATATTTTCTCAAATCTTTGAGTGAATTCATCTTTAAAACAGACTTTTTTATGTGTAAAGGGATGTATGAAATCCAACGAATACGCATGTAAATACAAACCTTTGCCATTTAAAATTAGATGCTCTATTCCATAGTCCTTATCTCCTAGTATCGGATTAACTATACTGAGCAGGTGCTTGCGTAATTGATGCCTTCTTCCTGTTTGAGGTTTCAATTTCACTAGGTTCAGTTTTCCGAATCTCTTGGAGAAAACTGATTCGAGTACTTTATAATTCGATTGTGATTTCTTACCATCAATTTCTGATGTAATTTTTCCTCCATCCTTCATTTCACCAATAGTAATCGCATAATATATTTTCTCGATCTTTTTATCTTCAAACATTTTATTTAAAACACGAATACTACTACTCGTTTTTCCAACCAACAAAACACCAGTTGTAGCATAATCTAATCGATGAACGGGTTGAGGTGTTGTAGCATCAGGAAGAGTACTTCGTTTAATGTTTTGAGCTAAGGCATTGGCAATCGTTTTAAAACTATTACCGCTTACCAAAATACCCGCGGGTTTATGAATCACGGCTAAATGCTCATCTTCAAATAAAACCGTAAGCTGAAAAACCAATCTATTATTTAAATTAACCTTATCCGGAATACACAAACTTATGCGCTCACCACCACATATTATAGTAGCCGAAGTAGCAATCACATCATTAACCCTAATGAAATTTTTCTTTAGCACCTTTTTTAACGCTGATTTCGTTAAAGCCACAACAAAAATACCAACACCATATTCTTGTAATCGAATTGGAGAAGGTATCGTAGGAACAATATGAATTTCGGTTGGATGAATTATATTTTATTTTTTATACGGTCATATGTAAAGGTATAACTAAATGTGTCGCCTGCGCCTGTTCCAAAAACATATTCTGAAGAAAGGTGAACTCCCTTACCATTCGACAACCACTTCGACAAGCTCAGCATTCGCATTGTTCGAGGACTGAGCGTAGTAGAAATCTGGTTCGTTATTCTATTATTTTCACCCTTCGAGAACCTCAGGGTTCGAGTATTTCGAGAACTGAGCGAAGTCGAAGTCCGAGTTTATTTAACAATCGCAGGAAGTACATATTGCGCAAGTATATTCTCTGGTTGTTGTAGTAATTTTCGGCTTCTATAATTCCCAGAGGTGATTACCACTACAGATTGTAATTCTGGGATCACGCAAATATATTGTCCACCAGCACCTCTTGCTTCTATAGATTCGACTTTCTTACCTCCTACGGTATAGGTTTTATGCCACCATAGGTATCCATATTCATTTTTGTCTTTTACGTCTTGTAATCGTCTGTATTTTTTAAAGGATGCTGCTACCCAGCTTTCAGAAATGATTTGTTTTCCTTTCCACTTCCCTTTATCTAAATACAATTGCCCAAACTTTAGCATATCTCTTGGCGTTAAATACATACCACCTCCAAAATAAGGGGTTGTTGCTGTATTCTCTGTCTGGATGATATAATTGGTAATCCCTAATGGAGCAAACAACTTTTTTTCTATATACAACTCTAATGGAGATTGCAATTGCTGGTCTAAACTTACCCCCAATAAATATGGATTGGCAGAACCATAATTAGCGTGTGTTCCTGGCTCGTGTGTCATTTTTGCTTCTAGCGTTGTTTTTAACCAATTATCAGAACTCTGATAGTTATTTTCTGATGCGTCACCATCCACATCTAATCCAGAACTCATCGTCAATAAATCTTCGAAGTTGATCTTAGATTTTAAAGGATCTTTCGTGTATTGAAATTCCTGAGGTATAAAATCATATAATTTTTGGTCTACGCCTGCTAGAATTTTATCATCTATGGCAATCCCAATCATTGCAGAAGAAATACTCTTGGATGCGGATCGTTGATCATGAGAAATATTAGGATTGTGTCCGTCAAAATACGCTTCGAATACTAGTTTTCCTTCTTTGGCTATAAGTACACTGTGTGTATTAGGTAGTTCTTTTTTATTTACCTCATCAATTAACTTCGATAAAGAAGCGGTTGTAGCACCAACATCTGCAGTACTTGCTGTGATCCAACCATCATTCAACGCTACTGGTTTGTTGACGTTTTGATTTTTAGGACCACTTGGTTTTAAAGATGACAAATCAATATCAGAACGTTTAAAATTCGTAACCGTTACGGTTTGCTGGCCTAATAAAGTTTCTAATGCAATAGTATCTTTTAGAAGTTTAGCTCTAAATCTAAGACCTGTTTTATAATCTCTAAATACAATAGCTTCTCCTTCTTTTTCACTACCATTAATCCAAGTTCCTGTAAATCGTTGATCTCCAAAAAACGTATACATTGCAAGACTACCATCCTCATTATTTTCTACACCTAGATACATTGTTTGTGATTGCAGGCTATCCACCATAATTGGATTCCAAACACCGTTATAGGTGCCATTATTGGTTTTTTGTAAAGTAATGTGATACATTAAAATTCCGGTTTTTATAAATCCCGTGACTGCTGTTTTATCTGAGGTAAAAGACAAATCAAAATGAATATCATCATCAATACTTCCTTGAAGACGTTTATTATTGGTTACTACTAACTTTTCTCTTATGGTAGATTCAAAATTCGTTATCGTTAGCTCATATAAATTAGTTGATGACTCTTTTATAACGAGATTAAAATTTAAGGTATTAGTATTTGCTAGTGTTCCTTCCCAGTTCCCTTCATAGGTGTTTGTCACTTGTTGCGAACAACCTGTTAGAACATATGCAAAAAGAAGTACTGCTGTCATTACATTTTTAAACATAGTTTTTTATACTTTTTATGAAAGTCAAAAGTACTTTCTTACTCCTTCAAAAAATTGTATCAGATTAACATGATACCAATTTTATTATAAAATAACGTATTCATACTTGTTCATTCTTCGCGCTATTTTCTTGTTCTAAATTTCCGTAGCTAAGGCTATGCAAATTCATCACGGTGGCATAGCACAAAAAAGCAACTTCGTTTTCTATATGACATTTTACAAATAAATTGGTATTATAGATTTTTATAGAGATTCTTTCTATAAAAACTAGGATTCATTTCAAAATAGGATTTAAACACACGATTAAAATGACTTTGATCCGAAAAACCGGTTTGGTAAGCAATTTCGGTTAATGAGTTTGACGAATCCAATAGCAAAGGAATTGCTTTTTTGATTTTATGTTGTCTGATATATTCTCCCAGACTGGCAGAAAGATATTTTGGTGCGGATCTGGATATATGCACTGGATGTACATCTAATTGATCAGAAAGATATTGAAGACTCAGCTCTGAGGTATCGTAATGTAGCAGTTCTTGTAATCTAATGATCCAATCAGGAATATTTTTGGAGTCACTTTCTTTAATCTCTCCTAATGCTTCACTAATTTGTAATAGTAATAGTTCTACTGAGACTTCGCTATATTGATCCGACAGTACAAATTCGTGATATAGTTTTGCAAAAAGGAAGTGTATTCTAGGATTTTCTATTAGCTGACTTCCTTCTAGTAGATCTATGTCGACTCCATTATTTTCGAACCAATCCTGTTGAAACTCCAGATGAAATCCACTTGCTTTTTCAGAATGCTTAGAACCATAATGTGCTTCTTGCCAATTATTGAACATAATGCTTCCTGATGGACATAAGGTTTTTGCTTTGGTATTACAATCCATCATATTACCTTGTAACACAAACATGAAATACGGATTCTCATGATAGTGCCAAGCTGTTTTTTCTACCGTATACCCGTATTGAGATAATAGAATACCATTAAAGGAAACTTCTGAGTTTTGTTTTCCATAATACGTTCCTTCCCTTAATATTTTCATTCGTTGTTAGGCTTGCTAATAATATCATATCTCAGAATATCTAATATAAAAATTCTGTGAATTTCTAAGATAACAAATTACATTGAATTGAATGTTTAATCAGAAAGAAGAATATATTACAATCATCTATTAGCTTTCGAATTACCATACCTTTCGAGAACTTCAGGGTTCCAAATACACAAGGACGGTACTTCGGCAAACCCAGCATTCTTAAAATCAAAGTCAGATTTATTCTTCTACAGAAACCGCTGATGTATCCACTACTTTTTCAGGAAAATAATTCTTAGTATTTCCTTCTATTAATTCTTTCAATTTATTTAAATTCTCATCCTCTTGCTCTTTCATTGAACCTGGCATAAATGAAATCAAGGATTTCGCAAAAATGCCATTTCCCATTGTGGTGGATTTAGAAGTGATTGTAGTTTTACCATCTTGTTCTTTAAAAAACATTTCATAGTCCATATCCATAAAATCCATAGTAAAAGTCATAGCCATATGTTCATGTGGTTTTATAGCTGTTATCGTTTCCTCCATAACCATTTCCTCGCCTCCATCTTCTACATAGATTTTAGAAATTGCTCCAACTGTATTTGCTGTACCACTAACAAGCTCTGTTTTTTTAAATCCTTTTATCCATTTTGGTAAATTTGATTCATCAGAAATCACTTCCCAAGATTCGTTAGCAGGTTTGCTAACAACTATTTCGCTTTCGTAGGATACAGATGGTGTTAAAAACCCTTTCCCAAAGAATATTAATGCCAGTACTATAATTAAATATAGTAGATATTTTAAATATTTCATTTGTAATTGTTTTAGTTAGATATCAGTATAAAATGTTTTGTGTTCCTATAAATTTATTAAATTAAATTTAAATAATTCTCTTACATACTATTTATACATCAGCACGTTACATTTTATTTAGATATTCCAGTGGAGTGAAAATCAACTGCTTTATTGATTTTTACAAGTATTTTACAAAAAAACATGAATTAGTAATTACTAGAAAACCCAGCAAGATGGATCTTGCTGGGTTTCCTAATATATATATATCAAAGTTTAGTGATTTTGTTTCCTCTCCCTCAGGTAGAGGATTAAAGTGAGGGTATGAACTAAAACCCCTCATCCTAACTTCAACGCTCCTTCTCGCCCATCGCTAAGCACTGTCGTCCAAGGTGAAGGAACTCTAACTCAGGATTCGTTATTTATTAGCAGTAATCCAAGTATTGATCTTGTCTTCTAACAACGCCAATGGAACGCAACCAGTTTCTAGTACTTCGTTATGAAACTTACGGATATCGAATTTATCTCCTAACTCTTTCTCTGCTTTGGCACGTAGTTCTCTGATTTTAAGTTGTCCGATTTTATAAGACAATGCTTGTCCAGGGTTTGCCATATATCGCTCAATTTCAGAAGTGATTCCTGCTTCGGATTCTGCCTCATTATCTAATGAGTATTGTATAGCTTGCTCACGTGTCCAACCTTTAGCATGTAATCCTGTATCCACTACTAACCGGATTGCTCTGTGCATTTCTGCTCCTAACATCCCGAAATATTGATATGGATCTGTGTATAATCCCAATTCTTTTCCCAATGACTCTGAGTATAAAGCCCATCCTTCTCCATAACCACTATACCAAAGTGTTTTACGAAATTTTGGTAATTCTTTGCTTTCCTGAGTTAATGAAATTTGATAATGATGTCCAGGAATTGCTTCATGTAAAAACAAAGATTCATCACTATAGGTATTGTACTTAGTTGCATCAGGAATTGGTGTATAAAATATACCTGGTCGAGTTCCGTCTAAGGATCCTGGATTATATTCCGCACTGGCAGAATTTTCTCTAAAAGCTTCTGTACGTCTTACTTCAAAAGGTGTTTTTGGTTTTACATCAAATAACTTTTCGATCTGTGGTTTCATACGATCATGAATCGCATTAAAATTATCGATTACTTGCTTAGGTTCCTTAAAAGGCATCAACTCCTTTTTATTACGTACATAATCAAAGAATGATTTTAGATCTCCTTTATATCCAACTTGTTCTTTAATTTTCTCCATTTCACCAGAAATACGAGCTACTTCAGACAACCCTAAAGTATGGATTTCTTCAGCTGTCATATTGGTGGTCGTATATAATTTGATCTGATGTTTATAGAACGTTTCTCCATTAGGAATTTCAGAAATACCAGAACTTTCTCGTCCGGCTTCCATATAATCAGTATTCATAAACTGATGTAAGCTTTTATAAGCAGGAATAATTTTTTCTGAAACCATGTTACTATACGCTTCCGTTAACGACTTTTTATCTTCTTCAGAAAAACCTTCCGGAAAATTCTTAACTGGCGAATAGAATAAATGCGCATCAAGATCTTCTACTGTAAGTGCCTCTAATTGCGGTAATACTTTAGTAATTAAAGATTTCGGAAGTACATAGCCTTCTTTCATTCCTTCTTTCATTTTTTCCTCTGCAGAAGCCATCCAAGCTAAATATCCATCCAAACGTTTTAACCAGTTATTATAATCCTCTACCGTTTTAAATGGTTGTGCACTGGCTCCGCTTGCTAATTGCCCTGCTCTTAAATTGATCGACCACATCTGATCAATAGGAAAATAGTCTTGGTGGAATTCGAATCCAGCAAGATTCATATCACATTCCCATTGTAGAATGGCTTTGGTCATTTGTTCACTTTTAGAAAGATCAGCTGTATCAAATTCACCTAGTTTCTCTTTATATGAAGTATAGTATGCTTTTAGCTTTGCTACCGTTTCATCTGCTAACGGATTCGGAAATTGATCATTAAAACGATTATCACCCGCAAATGTAGCTTGTACAGGATTGAGTTGTAATCCTTCTTCATAATATGCATCTAGCATTCCATTAAATGCTGCACTAATATCTACCGTTGTATTTTCTGAGGTGGTTTCTACCTTTTTTTCGTTTTTACATGCCATAAAAACAATAGCAAAACATGTTGCCACAAGAATTCTTTTAATCATAATAATATATTTGATTGGAGTACAAACAATAGTTTGTTCAAAGCCTAAAAATAAGCATATCGAATTGTACAGGTGGTTAAGGTTTTCTTAATACAGAGGATTCGTCTTTATCACGCTAAATAAAGCACATTTTCTATCAAACCTTACAGCTAGGTTATATTTTTAATATTCTTTTGAATATTCCTTTTTTTCTTCTAGTTGGGTAATTTCTTTTCCGTTGCCGATTACAAACTTGGTAGGGAGTGTTTCTCTAGTATTAAATCGTTGCAGAAATACAATAAAATGCAAATGAGGACCTGTAGACCATCCTACATTACCGCTATATCCTATATGTTGTCCTTTCTTTACTGTATCTCCTGGTTTTACTTTAGATCCATTTTTTTTGATGTGCGTATACTCCGCAAAAGTTCCATCAGAATGAAACACCAAAATATAATTATTAAACTTGGCACAATCTTGATTGGTACAGGTTTTATTAAAGCTTTGCTCTACTAACACTACTTTACCATCTCTCGCTGCATATATATCTGTTCCTACTGGCATCCTAAAGTCCAATGCATATTCATTATCATGAGAAATCTTACCATTATATCCTTGTGTAACCATATGCTCAGTTCCTTTTTTATAAGGCAAATGGTATGCATAATCAGCATCATAAGAAGTTTGCAAATGATTTCCATGATTATAACGCACGCTATATCCAAGTTTAATTGCTTTTCTTCTGTCTACAACGGTTAGATCAGCAACATAGAATTTAGTCGTCTGTGCGGGTACTTTTATGATTTTAACATCTCCAATACTAGAGGTAAGGTTCTCTATTTTAAAATCAATTTCTACAGAGACTGGACAAAATTCACCATTATCGGCATATATTTTATATCCATTCTCTCCTTCTTCATAATATACCTTAAAGTTTTCCTGAGCAAACGTAGCTATCGATAGTAGACTAAGTATCCAAAACGCAACTCTTTTCATATTTAATTCATTTCCAATTACTAGGATAAAATAAGATTTTTATTTTGTAATTGCTAATAAGTAAAGCTAGATGTAAAAAAAATAACCTTAATTATAATAATCTAATGTTTATTATCATTGTTTTTAAGACAAATAAACTTTTATAAATCTGAAGTTAGTATTGTGAATAATGGAGTCCAGCCTACGCTGGAATAACAAAAACTAAAAACAGCAAAAGACTTGTCATTCTGGCGTAGGCCAGAATCCAAAATAATAGTATTAAATATAGATGTAATTGCTTTATCTTTAAATAAGCTTACTATTCTCAATAATACCAAGTAGATCTCGACTACGCTCGATCTGACAATTCACAATCAATAATTAAACTTGTAGGTCAACCCACCTAGCACTTGTATCCCTTGTACTGGGAAATTAGACCAGCGCTCATAATTTTCACCTGCAAGATTATTTCCTTTTATAAAAACAGATAATTTATCATTAAATCGATACCCTAGATTTACATTCGCATCAAAATAACTATCCAAAGTTACTGTAACTTCTGGAGTTGGAGGTGTAAAAGCAACTGAAGTATTTATGTCTTTTCGCTCTCCAACATGAAATATTTGTGCTCCAGCGAACCACTGATCCGTAATTTGATAATCCAGTAATACAGCAACTTTTACATCAGGTAAATTCCAAGCTTCCTGCTCATCTTCTGTATTGTAATTGAAATACTCCGCAGAAACTCCTAACTTAAACTTTTTATTGATATTAAAATTTAGTTCTCCATATCCGCTAAGTGTCAGTACATCATCATATCGATAAGCGAAAGAATTTCCATAATCATAACCCTCTAACTGTAATATCTGTGGTCTGTTATTAACAAATAAAGCCTTATCATCTTCTGAGGAATAACCTCCTCTAAAATTATAACTTACTACATCAGATATTTTCCCTTTGAACCCTACATATGCATCAAACTGATTATGTGTCGTGGTTAAAAATAAAGTTGGCGATACATATGGATTAGCTTGTACCGCATCTCTATACGTGTTTTGCTTTAATCCACCTTCTAAACCTCCATAAGCAATTACTGCTTCATCCAATAATCGATATGATGCGGTAACTTTAGGATAGATAAAAAAGTCATTATCATTATTCTGGCTATCAATACTATAAAAAACGGCGGCTCCAAGATTCAATGTTAGGTTATCTCTTAACACCACTAAACTAGGTTGAATACCTAAATTAAGAATATTAAAATCATTAGGCGTCTGCAATGTAATATTCAGAGGTCTGTCAAAACTTCCTCCTAAATAATCAACAATAAAATCTGTGGTGATTAATTCATCTGCAACTTCAAACTCGAATGTTGGTGTAAACACGGCATGATGTTCTGTAGTGCTTAACGCATCTCCAAAATAACGATAGTTCAAAGAAGCTCTTTTAAGATATAAATCATCAAACTGCAATTTGCCCCCCAACTTGGCCCCAAAATAATTCTGTTGAGGGTCAATTGCATCAATTTCTGCTGGTGTAAGAACAGGAGTCTCTGGCAAACCATACCAATTGTACAACTGATGCTCTACTCCTAACTCTATTCCGTATGTAAAATCTTTGGTACGCGAGGTGTAGTTAAGATCTAGAAATGTATTGTAAAATTTATCGTCCAGCTCTATATCTTTTATTCCTCCTTGCGATGAATTATGATGTAAATACAATCCTATATTATCTGTACGATTTACCTGAAAATTACTATAAAACTCAGCCAACACCGAAGTGAAATTTCCAAATCCCAACGTAGCATAATTATCATACAATGGTATTTTTTTAGGTCGATCTATATTCGCTGCTCTACCTTTTGCTGGCGTAAATGTAGATGCTACTGGCACTGAAAAAATACTGTATCGAAGTTGTTTTTTCTTTTGAGTAACTGAATCATTAAGTATCGGTGTAGATTTCACCTTAAACGCATCACTAATCGTTGGTGTATAGGTTTTAACGATAACTACACGTTCTGTTTCTATTGTTTCCTCTTCTTCTTTCTCCTGAGCAACTATTGTAGAAATACTACAGACAAAAATACAGGTAAGAGAAATTAATTTCTTGATATATCTCGACATAAATATCTTAGCGTTTATAACTGATTATTATTGTTCGGTTTTGATGGATGAATTTGTTTTTGCTTCTTCGGCTTTGATTCTTTTGAGTTCGGATCGTGCTTCGCTTGTAACATCTGGATAATCTGCAAAGTTTTTAATGACGCTTTCTAAAATATAGGTTGCTTGATACGCATCTTCTAACCCGTAAAAGTTTTTAGCCATCAAAACAAGCCCTTTAGCTCCGTATAATTTATATCCCGAAAAATCTTTGGCTAATTGCTGCACCGTTTCATTGGATGCTTTATAATTACCTTCTTTATTTTTGAAATAAGCATCATAATATAACGCTTCTGCTGCTAGTTCTCCTGTAGCTATTTTTCTAACCTCAGCATATGCTCTTTTGGCTCTCGCATTATCGGCCGTTTGTAATGCTGCACGAGCAATAAAAACTTGTGCATCACTTTTCACATCATTCTGGATTTTTGGGTTATCCAATACTTTTTCTGCATAGGTTATGGTTTCCTGATAATGTACTAATTGATAATGTGATTTCATCAGATTAGATTGTGCAAATATGATATTCTGAGGAAAATCGGCAGCCGTTTCTAATCGTTCCAATACAGGTATCGCCTTATCATAATTACGATTCTCCAAATATATCTGAGACAATCTTGCTAATGCTTGTTCTGTAAATTCTGTTCTATCTTTTTGTAATACATATTCATAATGCGGAATAGTGGCTTGCTTATCCCCTTTCTTAAAGAACAATTGCGCTAAATAAAAATGACTCTTTAAGGCATGAAGACCGTTAGGGAATTCATCCAAATATTTCTGAAAACCGATGATCGCAGCATTTTGGTTATTCTCTAAAAACTGTTTTTCTGCAGCCTCATACGATGTATTATCTAGATCCGCATCTGTAACATCTACAAAACTTAATCCTTTTACCCAACTAGAATACTCATCAGTTCTACCCAAATCCACATAGATCAATCTAGCTGTATTCACTGCTTGCAATGCCTCATCTGTTCCTGGATAATCGGATACTACTCTTTTAAACTTAGTTAAAGCTCTATTTCCCTGATCTCCATTATAATAAATCAATCCTTGTTTTAGCAACGCTTTTGGTACATACGAACTTCTAGGAACTTCTCTAATCAATCTGTCGTATGCTTCAATTCCTCTTTGGGTTTTATTTTCTGCTACATAGGTATTTCCTAAGGCAAACATGGCATCATCACGGTAAGTTGATCTCGTATATTGTTTGATAAACATTTCTAGATCACTAATTTTCTTATCATTCTTTTTGACGAATCCGTAACTAATAGCTTTTTGATAATGCGCATAATCCGAATCCGCTCCGCCGTTTTTGATTGCTTTATTATAGGCTTCCATAGCTGGCCAATATTTACTAGAAATAAAATGACTATCTCCTAATCTCAGATAAGTATCCGTCAATCGTATTTCATCTACACCTCTTTTCTTAGAATATTTATCAAAAAAATCTGCCGCCTGTGGATATTGTTTTAGTTTAAAATAAGTGTATCCTATATTGTAATCTATCTCAGCATATTCATCAGTAGATGAGGCTGCTTGTTGCCCTTTAAACTGTTTAAACCCAATCAGTGCTTCATCAAAATTATTTTGTAAGTAGTCACATTCTGACTTCCAGTAAATGGCCTTTGCTGCAAATCGTGGATCTGTTTGCTGAGCTAGAGATTTATCAAAATATATTTTCGCATCTGCATAGTTCCCTTCATTATACAGCTCTACACCTCTGAAAAATGCCACTTTCTGATATACTACTTTATCATCAAAATTTCTACTACCTTCTAACAGGTCCATAGCTTCTTTATAATTCTTAGAAGTAATGTAAGAACTAATCAATAATTCTTGTATTTCTTCTTTAAATTCAGAATTAGGGTAGGCTTCTGCGTAGGACAACAACACTTTTGGAGTACTCTCATATGAATTACCAATCTCATAACTCAACTTCGCATAATTATATAGTGCATCTTCTTTAATCTTCGCTTCAAAATCCATTTCTGAAGCATTTTTAAATGCGTTTAATGCCTGCTGTTTTTGGTTCGTTCTCAAATAAGATTCGGCTAAATGATAATATGCATTTTGGGCGGTAGCGTTTCGTCCGTCTACTATTTTATTGAATTCTGAAATTGCATTGGTATAATCACCTCCTTTATAATATGCATATCCTAATTGGTAATAATCTGTATTATTCCATTTTCCTTTTCTTCCTCGATATGCTTTAAGATGAGGAATAGCCTTATCATACTGACCAAGATTAAAATAACTCTCCCCAATAATTTTATTGAGTTCTGATTTTTCCGAAGGTTTTGATTTAGAAAGCTGCCCTAATCCATCATTGATAGCTTCCTCAAACTTTCCTGATTTAAAATTCATATCACTCTGGAAATAAGATAGATTCTTATTGTATTTATCCAGATCCTTTACCTCATCAAAAAGTTTATCCGCTTCCTGATAATTATCACCTTCATAGGCTATAAAACCTAGGTAATATTTTGCCTGAGCTCCATATGTATCCGTCTCTTCTACCTGAGTTAAAAACTTCTTAGCTTCGTTAAATCGTTGAATTTTAAAATATGCATATCCATTATTAAAGTTAAACTTTTCTCTTTCAGAACGGCTCATATTACCTTCATCAACTTTATCATACCACTTACGGGCATAAGCGTATTTACCGTTATCAAAATAGTAATTAGCTACGTCAAGATATGCTGCATTACGCTTAATACTAGTGGGATATTGTACTACGAATTCCTCCATCAATGTATCTGCGCCTTTTTGATTAAGCCATACTGCACAGTTAGCAATATAGTACGTACATTCTGCATCAATATTCTCGTCATCTACAGCATCCCGAACTTTATCAAATAAATTCTGAGCTGCCAGAAATTGTTTATTATTATAAAGTTCTAATGCCTGATTATACAGTACTAGTTCATTGGTGTAAATTGCTGATTGTTGTGCAGAAACCTTTGAAAACAGGATCGCTACAAAAAGCATCAAAGTGATGTATTTGTTCATGTAAATATTTCTTTCAAAGTTTAAATTCTGGATTATACCAGAATAACAGTTTAATAGAAATCTCAAGGTTATTCCTTGACCAATTTTTCTTAAAGTAAATATCGCTTCCCGTGAATAAATTTTGTGTTAAAGATACCCTAATCTTCTTCTTAATAACGAAATATTTTACAGATAATTACATCAATCATCATTTTTTGAATCAGATATAATTTGATTTATGATTTCAGTATATTTTTTAGCTCCTTTATGATTCAGGTGATCAGGATCATAAAAATCAGAATCTTCTAATCTAAAATCCTGACGTAAATTAATATAAGTTACATTAACATTATCCTGAGCCAGTTTGTTACAAGAATTAGTTATTTTCTGAAACTTATCTGGGTTAAGTAAAGATATATAGGAATGATAAACTGGCATATCCACTAGATAGACCTTACATTTTATTTTTTTACAGTATTCAATAATGGATTGTAGTCTAGTTATGTTTTCTTCAAAGTCCATTAAAAAATCTTCATGCCTTTTTGCTGTACTCCAACTTTCTTTATCCAGAGATACTCCAGTTGTAGTTTCATACAATGTACCCCATCCGTTAGAATCACATCCCACAAGTGACTCTCCGTTTTCATAATAATATTTAATAAATTCTACCGAAGCCCTAAATCGCCTAGCAAGAGACAGGCTGTATTCTCGGACATCAAATCTGGAAATAACCGGAACGTCTACGTCCATTAGATTACTATAAAAATATTTTCGCCAGGTGCTTTCTTCGGAATTTTCTAATTTACTCAAACTAAAATAACTAATTGTTAGAATGAGTTGCTTCAGGTTATTAAGACTATCAATATGTTTCTTAAAAAGTAATTCATCAAAATATAAAGACTGACTAATATTAGCAAGATTAAACGCCTTAGCATCTATATATTGTGGATTAATACCATATAACGCATGTGAATCTCCCAAGATCAAAGTTTCTATATCCTTATAATTCTCTGTAATTGTTTGATGTTTATACGAATAATTAGATGCTGTAGCTCTATAAAAATACTCTAAACCTCCCCAAACCAGTAAGATGGGAATTAGAAATACCAGTGTTTTTTGAATAAAAGCCTTCATCATTAGAACTGAAAATATATAAAAGTTTGTAATTCACCTCCGAAATAAAATACCAAAAACACCGTAGCATAATAAATTATATATCTAATCGGTTTTGAAGAGATATGTCGAATATCTAACAAGTGCTCTCTGTTTTTCTGAAACCACTCTATCATCATGTATCCCATCAGGGATAATAAAAACCATTTATTTCCCTTCGGAATAGAAAACAAGGATAAAGAAAATATATTATCTAAATACCCAAAAGCTTCCGTAATGGTTTCCGCTCTGAAAAACACCCATGCTATAGTAACAATAAAAAATGTAATTCCTATTCTTAAAAAATCAATAACATTGGATTTTTGTTTCTTTAAGAACATTCCAAATTTTGCATACTTGCCTATAAAAATAGTGCATATCAATACGATCCCATGAATCAATCCCCAAACTAAGAATGTGAGATTAGCTCCATGCCATAATCCACTTAGTAAAAAAACTATTAAAATATTAAAAATCAATCTGGAGTTTGAAACCCTATTACCTCCTAAAGCTATGTAGACATAATCTCTAAACCAAGTAGAAAGGGAAATATGCCAACGCCTCCAAAACTCAATCAGATTCTTTGATAAGTATGGAAAGTTAAAATTTTTCATGAGATCAAACCCCAATAATCTTGCTGAACCAATAGCTATGTCCGAATACCCAGAGAAATCACCATAAATCTGAAAACCAAAAAATATGGCTCCACAAAACAAGGTGCTACCAGAATATTCTGTATAATTTTCGAATAGATTATTAACAATCAGTGCGCAATTATCTGCAATCACCATTTTCTTAAACAAACCTCCTAGAATTAATTGTAATCCATCGATGCTCTTGCTGTAATTAAACACTCTAATTTTCTGAAACTGAGGTAATAGATTCGAAGCTCTTTCGATCGGTCCTGCAACCAATTGAGGGAAAAAAGAAACAAAGGCAAAAAATGAAACAATATCATTAGTCGGTCGCATTCTTCCTCTATATACATCTATAGTATAACTCAATGTCTGAAAAGTATAAAAACTAATGCCAACAGGAAGAATAAGTTGCACAGAGCTATAAGATATTGGTCTACCGAATAACAAAAAGACCTCTGTAAACGTTTCTATAAAAAAATTAAAGTATTTAAAAACAAAAAGTACTCCCAGATTAAAAAATATACTGACTCCTAATAATAGTTTCTTTTGATTACCAATAGAAGTTTTCAGTTGTCCGGCTACTATAAAATCAATCGCAGAACTTAAAAAGATTAATACTAAAAATCGCCAATCCCAAAAAGAGTAAAATAAGTAACTAACGACGACAAGAAAAACATTTTGAATCTTTATCGATCTATTAAATACAAACCAATACAGAACAAAAACAAGTGGGAAAAATAGCGCAAAATCTACAGTATTAAATTGCAAAATGAAAAGTGGTATGAATTCTTTGGAAAAATACTTAAAATTAACGTGGATAAAAAAACATTTTTAATAAATACATTATTGCATAAACTTTTTACTTTTACTAAAATTAATAAAATTAGCATCTCATATTATGTCCGAAACGGTTCTAAGCCTTAAAAATGCATCAATCTATCAACGCGAAAGCTTAATTTTGTCAGATGTTAACGTAGAAGTTAATAAAGGAGATTTTGTTTATCTGATCGGAAAAACAGGTACCGGAAAAAGTAGTTTTATGAAAACGCTTTATGGAGATATCCCTTTGATAGAAGGAGAAGGGAGTATCGTAGATTTTGATCTCAGTACATTAAAAGAAAATCAAATTCCTTTTTTAAGAAGAAAACTAGGGATTGTATTCCAGGATTTTAAATTGCTTAATGACAGAACTGTAAAAGACAATTTGGTATTTGTACTGAAAGCTACAGGTTGGTCAGATCAGAAAGCTATGGATAGTAAGATTGATGATGTATTAGATAAAGTAGGAATGAAAACCAAAGATTTTAAATTCCCTTATCAATTATCTGGCGGAGAACAGCAACGAATTGCCATTGCCCGAGCACTGCTTAATGACCCAGAATTAATTCTTGCAGATGAGCCCACAGGAAATCTAGATCCACAAACTTCTGTAGAAGTAATGGAAGTGTTGCAGGATATTAACAAAAACGGAAATACCATTCTAATGGCGACTCACGATTACGCTTTGCTACTTAAATACCCATCAAAAACATTGAAATGCGAAGGCAGTAAAGTTTTTGAAGTAGTACAACGAAAAGGGTAAGCGCATAATGATGTATCAAACAATAAAAAAAATCTTTAAAAAAGTTATTCCAAGATATTTTTTGTTTAAGTACGAAGAGGTCATTAGGTTTCCATATGCGCTTTTATACGCTGGCAAAAAACATACCTGTAACATATGTAATCACAATTTAAAGAAATACATAACGTCAAAATCCGGAGAAAAGATCTGTCCTTATTGTGGTAGTATATCTAGAACAAGACGCCTTTATCAAATAATTCAAAATGAACACGAATTAAAAGGAAAAATATTACATTTTTCTCCATCCAGATCTTTATATCGGAGGCTAAAAAACAACAGCAATATTTCTTATTACAGTAGTGATTTTGAAAATGAATTTATCGCAGATTATAATTTTGATATAACTTCAATACCTGTAGCCGATAATTACTTCGATTTTATAATTTGCTATCATATTTTAGAACATATTATTGATGACAAAAAAGCAATTCAGGAATTATACCGAGTTCTAAAACCAAAAAAAACAATTTTGATTCAAACTCCGTTTAAGAGTGGAAATATTTATGAAAACGAAAATATCATATCTCCCGAAGAACGATTAAAACATTTTGGACAAGAAGATCATGTTAGAATTTATTCTGTTGAAGGGTTAAAAAAACGATTGAAAGAAAATAATTTCACTACAATACAAGCAAAAGAATACTTTATGGATACTGAGAATAATGTTAATGGTTTACAACTTCAAGAAGTTGTATTAGAAGTTATAAAGTGATGAGACTGATTACTCTGGATGACATTATAGAGACCTACACTAAGTTTAGACAACGTGGTTTACCTTTTATTACGTCTAAACTGAATTTGAATAGCATCAAAAGAACCAAAAGTGCTTTTAATGAATTAGACATTCAGTCTGCTAATTGGTGGATTATCCCGAAAATTCATAAACGCTGGAATAAGCTCATTACAGGAGATCAAGAACTAGAGTATGAAGATTTTGTAATGAAGAAGTTTTTATCCAATTCTAAAGGTTTAAAAATGCTGTCCTTAGGAAGTGGTGTCTGTAGTCACGAACTTAAATTTGCCGGCTACAATAATTTTGAAGAGATACAATGTATTGATATTAATGAAGTACTTTTTAACTCAGCGAAAAAAATAGCAGTCGAACAAAAACTAGACAATATTCATTTTCAAATTCAGGATCTTTATGAATATGAATTTCCTGAGGATTATTTCGATATTGTATTTTTTCATGCATCGCTACATCACTTTAAAAATATAGATGAACTTGTAGGTAAGAAGATAAAGAATACTTTAAAAAATGATGGAAAACTTATTATAAACGAATTTGTAGGATCTAACAGGTTACAATTCCCTAGACATCAAATAATTGAAACAAATAAAGCATTAAAGCTTATTCCTAAATCTTATAAAAAAAGGTTTAAATTAAACTTATACAAGAATAGAATTTATGGGTCCGGAATTATTCGAATGATACTTGCAGATCCCTCTGAATGTGTGGAATCAGCTCAAATTATGCCTTCGATTCATAAAAATTACAAAACAATTTATGAGGCTGCCTATGGTGGTAATCTCTTAGCTAATGCTCTTAAAGATATTTCCCATCACTTTGTAGAACTAGATGAGGAAAAGGAAAAAGTGCTAAACAAACTTTTCGAATTTGAAGATGAATACTTAAAAAATCATCCGAGTGACTTTGTTTTTGGAATTTATGAAAACGACATACACTAATCTATTTCTTTAAGAATCGTCCTTCTTATATACATGAGGATTTTCTCGAATTCCTTTTTTAAATATTTTTCGAACTCCCATTCTTATCGATGAATCCAGTTTTAATATTTTATCTTTAAAATATTGACCAGGTCTACCTCTAAAAGTAGTTACATGAAAAGACCTTTTAGCATCAACAGGTTCCGTAGAGAAATAATAATTAGAAACACAGCATCTCACATGATCAACTTTTACTTTACCTACAGAATGCCAAGAATTCTTATGAGTTGCCATAACTACCAATCTATTGAACTTTGAGTTTATTGATATAGGATTACTCTTTAACCCTTTTGGCCATAATTCCAGGCTTCCTCCATTTTCAGGTTTCCAATCCGGAGTAACATAATATAACAGATTAAGCACACGCCAATACTTTATATCTTTATCATGAGAGTTATCTAAATGTGGATTTAAATAATTCCCTTTTCCCATCATAGAAATACCTCCTGCATAAAGATTTTCATCAGGTATTACACCACTATAACCACATATTTTTGCAATAAGATCTACAATTCTAGCATCCTGAAATGCATAAATAACTTCCTCTAATAAAGGATGGTACTTATTCATCTGAGCAGCCACATATTTATACTCTCTAATACTTCTCTTAACTTTTATATCTTTTGTAAGAGGAAATTTATCAAAAATATCTTTGACCAATTCTACAGGAAGCAGATCATCCAAGTAAAAATAGCCTATACCTTCACTTTTCTGATCAAAGTGATTTTTTAAAACTTCTTCATTATCTTTGAGCTTTAAAAAAATAAGATCGGCAATTTTATCTCTATTAAGGTTACTCATCTATCCAATTACAAATTTGTCCTAAAAATAATTATAAACTTCTAGTAAAGCATCTATAAATGTTATCAATTTTGATCCCAGTTTATAATTACAATGTAATTCCATTGATTAAAGAAGTCTATAAACAGGTTTCTTTATGTGGCATTTCTTTTGAAATATTGGTGTTTGATGACCAATCCGATCTGTTTCTAAAGGAAAATGGTGCTATCAATAGTTTACCTGAATGTTCTTTTAGAAAGTTGCCAAAAAATATAGGGAGAAGCGCTATAAGAAACCTCTTAGCTTCTGAAGCTTCATACGATAAACTCTTATTTATTGATGCTGGTACATTTCCTGAAAATGAAAATTTCATCAAAACATATTTAGAAAATATCAATCGTAAAGTTGTTACTGGAGGAATGACCTATTTAAAAGAACCGCCAAAAAAACCGTATAAATTACGTTGGATTTATACTAAAAAAAGAGAATCAGTTTCGCAAAGTGCAGCAAACAAAAGATCTATTGTTTGTTCCTCAAATTTTTTAATAAACAAAAATATTTTTGATATCATAACATTTGATGAATCCTTACAAAAATACGGATGCGAAGATGTCGTCTTTTTTGATGCCATTTCTAAAAGAGAAATTCCTATTCATTACATTATAAATCCAGTAATTCATGATGCCAATGATGATGCGGAAACTTTTATAAGAAAAACCGAATTTGCCGTAGAGAATTTAATTAAATTAATCGATACCAACAAACTAGCTTATGACCGATACAAGGTTTCTAGTTTATACTATAAAATGAATAAATTAAAAATTGACAAAGTTGTTTCTTTTGTTTTTAGAATCTCGAAAAATTTACTTAAAAAAAATCTACATTCGTCTTATCCATCCATTTTATGCTACGATTTCTATCGTTTAGGTTACTTTTGCTTAACTAAAAACAAAACATAGTGCCTTTTTTCTCCATTATAATTCCACTTTACAACAAAGAGAATAGTATCGCTAAAACATTGCAATCTGTATTTGACCAAAGTTATACAGATTATGAGATTGTGATCATCAATGATGGTTCTACTGATCAAAGTGAAGAAATTGTAAACAGATATCAGGATGAAAGGATACAATACTTAATAACCAAAAATAATGGTGTCTCAAAAGCTAGAAATTTGGGAATTGAAAAAGCTAGTGGCGAATTAATTGCTTTTCTTGATGCAGATGATTATTGGTATCCTAATCATCTTGAAGTACTATTTCGATTATTTCAAAAATTTCCAAAAGCAGGTTTATTTACAACATCTTATGAAAAAAGATTTAATGCGAAATCTACTTTTTTAGCCAATTTTAAGAACATCGACATCAATAGTAATACACTAATAATTGTTGATGATTTCTTTGAATCGAGCACTATAGATGCTATAGCATGGACTTCGGCAGTTGCTATTCCTAAGAACATTCTGAATACTATTGGCGTTTTTGATACTGATATCACGCACGGAGCGGGAGAAGACACGGATCTTTGGATCCGAATTGCTCTTAGATATGAAGTAGCACTTGCTACCTATGTTACCGCTACCTATAACTTAAATGCGAACAATAGAATTTCAAACACGGATACACTGAAAAGAAACTTTCAGGATCTAAGTAAATTTAAGAAAGAGGAAGAAACCAATCCTAGTTTAAAAAAATACTTGGATCTAAACAGATATGCAACTTCCTTGCTCTACAAATCTGCGGGAGATCAAAAAACAGCAAAAAAATACAAGGGAGAAATTGATTATAAAAATCTGAATCTAAAGCAAAAAATATTACTAATGGCTCCTAAACCTCTTTACATTTTTTTGAAAATGATTAAGAGTAAACTAATTTTAATTGCTGGCATCAAACTATCATCCTTTGAATAATTTAAAATCATTAAAATCTCTTATATAATCTTCTTCTTCAAAAACTGCCGAAGCTAATACAAGGCAAACCGAACCAGAAGAAAAATTTTCTAACTCTCTCCATATCCCAGATTTAATTAACAATCCTTTATTTGGTTTATTAAGTGTAACCTTCTTTTCTCGTTCTCCATCATGTAAAATCACATCAAAACTCCCACTTAAAGCAATTAAAAACTGACACAAGTTTATATGTGCATGCCCTCCTCTACTCGCATCGCTAGGAACATCATATAGGTAATACACTCGTTTAGTTTCGAAAGGGATAACATCCTTCTCTACAACTGCTATGTTTCCTCTTGGATCCTTAATTTTAGGAATCTCTATAATCTTACAATCTTCTACAGTGGTAGTGCTTATTATCTTTTGGATGGAAGTATTTCCTGCCATTTTGGAATTATATTTTCTATTTTAAAACTCGATACACTTGGGATCGTTCCGTCTTTACATTGTTTGTAAAAATCTTGATCACCAATCATTTTATTCAAAGCCTCACTATATGCAAGTTCATCTTTAAACGGTACTAAGATACCATTCTTCCCTGTAACAATAACTTCTGAAGGACCTGATTTGCAATCTACAGAAACAACCGGTGTCTCCATAGCCAAAGATTCTATCAAAACCATTGGAAAACCTTCATAGTTACTTGTCAAAGTAGTAAACAATGCCTGTTTCACATATGGAAACGGGTTTTCAGAAAACCCTTCGAAAATTACATATTCTTGTAAACTATATCCTTTAACAAGATTTTGAATCTTAATTTTATCTGGTCCATCACCAATTACCAAAAGTTTTATTCCTTTTGCAGGCAACTTAGATTGTGCATAAGTTTTAATTAAAAAGCTGTAATTTTTTGACTCATCCAAAATCCTACCGTAAGATAAAATATATGGTTTTTCCGGCACATCAATCTTTACTTCTGACAACTTATTCCAATGAGATTCATCAAAGGCATTATAAATACACCTCCCTTTCTCTAAATTATACTTTTCCTTAAAATGAAGTACTGAATCTTTAGAAACTCCAACTAGTTCATATGAGTTTTTATATAATCTTTTTCCTAAAAACTTACTCTCCGGAAAATAACCACTCAAATTATAGTTATGTACTACAAATACAGTATCTGTTTTTTGATATACAAAAGTATTAATAAACCATTGTCTAAACCACCAGGGTCTTGGAGCCGCATCTATTATGTAATCAAATTTCTTATCACTTACTAGTTTTCTACTAATAATAAACTTACGCCAACGTTTATAAAGCCACTTATTTGAGGATGTAAGTAATTCGAGATTTATCAAGTCTCCTTCATAATCATACACTATATCATCCAGAACGCTTATGATGGTTACATCATACCCTGAATTCACTAGCATTTTCGATAAAATAGCGCTTGATCTTTCTGCTCCTCCAACACCTAATGAAGAAACCATTATACAAACTTTTATCTTATCTTTTTGAGCCATATTATATAAACAATCTTGAAAACAAATCACTAAGTATGTTTCTAAAAAGCATTTTGTCCTCGAGTCAAACTTTGAGTGATTAGATCCTCAATGAGGAATTAAATACTTCTATCTGGCCCAAAAAATGATTTCCTGAATACCAACACCAATAATAGAAAATAAAAAACGTAATTAAAAAAATACGCCATAGAAGCACCAATAAAACCAAAACGATTTACCAAATAGATACTTGCGAAATACAAAAAACCAAACGAAATAACCTCTGTAATCACATATTGCCAAAACATTCTTTTAGCCAGAAATTGATATGCTATTACTAAAGATGCTATTTTAAAGAAATCTCCAAACAATTGCCACAAAAACAAAGGCTCCATAAGAATAAAATCCTCTGAAAAAAGAATTCTTATTATGAAATTTCTTAAAGCATAGATAATTAAAAATCCAAGTACAAATACCGGCAAAATAGTCTTATAAAAATTTACCACCTCTAATTTAAAATCTTTACTTCTTTTTATTTCTGCCAATTTAGGAAGTAGATAAATCGTTAACAATGTCGTTATAAAGAGCATATATTGACTACTTATACTCTGTATTGCTTCCCAATACCCTGCTTCTTCTATTCCCTGAGTATTAATAATGAAGTTTCTAATTCTAATAAGAATTGCTGGTAACACTGTAGCAGACATCAATGCCATTATAGCATAAGAACTTAATCTTTTTATATATTTTGGAGAGATTTTATTTAAGAGAATGAATTTCGTGAAATCCATTTGTTTCAAAATAACAACCACAGTTATTAATAATGATATTGCCGGATTTATTACAATGGCTAAAAAAGCTCCTTCCAATCTATATTCCCAAACCAACAAAAGAGTAATCAACAGTCCAATAATACTAGCAGCTATATTAATAAGTATATACACCTTATATTTAGAATAGCCATTGATTATTGCCAAACATAGTGTATTGATGGAATAAAAGGGTAGCGCAATCGCCAAAGCTTTAAAAATAAAACTATAATTATATTGATTACCGAAAATCAAATCATTCCAAAAACTCGGATCAAAATAAAGCCAACCCGACAAAATCAAAGTAACTGCAAAACAAAAAAGATAGGTAGTTGATAACATCGCTGTTAACTCCTCTTTATTGTTTTTAAATTCGGCTATGTATTTTACAACTCCATTATACAAACCTAAGGTACCTACTGATTGAATAGAGGTCAAAACATTACGAAGATTACCTATCAAAGCCAATCCTTCTGGACCTAAGAGCACTGCAATTACTTTAAGGCTTATGAAGCCTGTAACCATTTTTACAAAAACACCAATAGCATTAAACGAGCTAACTTTAATTAAAACATTGTTTTTTAATTTATCAAAGTATGAATTCACTCTATTAATATTGATTTAATGTCATAATTATCTGTTCAATCTGGTAGTTTTCTAAACCTATATTCAAAGGAATACTAACCACTTCTTTATGTATTTTTTCTGTGATTGGTAATGAGAGGTTTGAAAACTGTTTTAAGGCTTTCTGGTGATGTGGTGGAATTGGGTAATGAATGAGATATCCTATTCCCGCTTCTTCTAAATAATGACAAAACTTATCTCGATTAGTTACTCTTACCACAAAAAGATGAAACACATGATTTTCTGAACCATCCCAAAAAGGTAATTGAATTTTTTCGTTTTTAATTTCTGACAAATATTTTTTTGCTATTTGCCTTCGTATTTTGTTATCTTCCTCTAGATCTTTTAGTTTTTCTAACAAAAATGAAGCCTGTAATTCATCTAATCTAGAGTTCACACCTAAATAACCATTCTCATACTTTTTTGACGAACCATAATTACTTAAGCTTCTTACAATAGTTGCTAATGCCGCATCATTAGTAGTTACAGCGCCTGCATCTCCAAATGCTCCCAAGTTTTTAGCTGGATAAAAACTAAAAGAAGAGGCATCGCCAAAATTTCCTGCAGATATTCCATTATTGCTTTTTGCTCCATGTGCCTGAGCTGCGTCGCTAATCACTAATAAATTATTTTTCTTTGCTATTTCATTAATTTCTTTCATCTGTGCTAATTGACCGTACAGATGTGTTGGAAGAATTACTTTAGTTTTTTCAGTAATATACTGTTCTATTAGATGAACATCAAGGTTGAATCGTTTTTCATCTGGTTCTACCAATACTGGTTTAAGGCCTGAATATTTAATCGACAATATAGTCGCTACAAAAGTATTTGCTGCCACTAATACCTCATCACCAGGATTTACTTTACCTAATTCTATATATCCTCTTAGAATAAGCGTAAGCGCATCTAGACCATTCCCCACTCCAACACAATATTGTGTACCGCAAAACTTGGCATAGGCTTCTTCAAATTCGTTTACAAAACCACCTCTTATATAAGTCCCTGAATCCAAGAAATCTGAAAAACGGCTTTTTAGCTTTTCATGATAACGACCATTAATCGTATACAAATCTAAAAAAGGAATCGACGGTTTATGGTTTGTCATTATCAAAAAATATCTAACTACACTTATTAATTCTTTACACACTAAAGAATTCGATAAGATTCTGTTTTTATTATTAAAGTATTAAAAATACCTTTACAGCAAAGATATTTGTTTTTGCGTAAGCCCATAAGAACGTATGATAATTTTTTAGAGTCTTTAATATAAGACTTAATATTGCTTTAATGAAAATACTATTAGTAGGAGAATATAGTCGGTTACATAATTCACTTAAAGAAGGTTTGATAAAAAATGGACATCAGGTAACTCTTGTCGGTAGCGGTGATGTTTTTAAAAAATATCCTGTGGATATCAATATTGATGGAAGATCAATAAAAAACAACTTTCTTCTTAATAAAATCCGGCACTTAATCTTTAAACTTACTTCGGTTGATATTGCATCCATTGAAACCTTTATTAGATTCAAAAAAAATAAGGAATCTCTAAAGAATTATGATTTTGTACAGTTGATTAATGAAACTCCATTTAACATTGGATCTTATTTTGAAAAAAAGCTTTTAACAATGCTTTTTCAAAATAATAAAAATATCTTTTTACTTGCTTGTGGAGACGACTATAGATATATTTCTTATTTACTTTCCGGAAAATTTCCTTATAGTACGGTAAGTCCTTTATTAGATAATCCGACTTTAAAAACAGCGTACCAGCACACGCTAAAATTTGTATCCGAAAAGCAAAAAAAAATTCACGATTTCGTATTTGAGAATATTAAAGGTGCTATACCAGTAAGTGTAGAGTATAATATTGCATATGCAAATACATCAAAAACATTACCTCTTATTCCTAATCCGGTAAACATTGATAAAATTGAGTTTACTCCGTTTATACCTAATGGTAAAATCAAAGTATTACACGGGATTAATAGTGCCAATTATATAAAGAAAGGAAACAGGTATTTTAAAGAAGCATTAGATATCATCACCAAAAAGTATCCTAATAAAATTGAAGTAATTACTACCAAAGACCTGGAATATAAAGAATATATAAAGCATTTTTTATCTGCTCATATTATTCTGGATCAAACACAGGCTCACGACCAAGGCTATAATGCTTTGGAAGCTATGGCTATGGGAAAAGTCGTTTTTACAGGTGCTGGAAGTGCTTTTAAAAAACACTATGATCTAAAAGATATTGTAGCTATCGACACATTTCCCGATAGTGTTAAAATTGCAGAAAACCTAGAACAGCTTATTCTTAACCCTCTTCAGATTCACGAAATAGGAAGAAATGCTAGAGCATTTATAAAAAAGGAACATCACTATATCACCATTGCAAAAAAGTACACAGAAACCTGGAAGACAAACTGCTAGGAGTTAGAGGTCTAATCTATAAAAATCCTGCGTGTATATTTCACATCCTAATTCTTCTTTTTGCTTAAGTAACCCAAAATTATTATCCGTTACGGTACCCATGTCAAAGAATTTATATCCCTCTTCTCGATATCGATTAATCAGGGATATAAAAAGAAAATCAAGTGCTCTATGTTTTTCGCCGTAATCTGTAACTGCTCCATATTGAGACTTTACCACCTCTTTTGTTTTAAAAACAGTAATTCCTGCTAGAATTTCGTTATCTAAACTAATAACAAATTGTATTATCGATTCTGGAAATTTCTTTTTAAGCAACTGTATTTCTTCCAGGGTATGCACAGGTTTAGCATTGTGTTTTTGTGCCAATCTTGGAGTCAACACCTCATTCCAGAAATCAGTAAAATCATCCACTTCCTTTATTTTAAAACCGATATCTTTTCTTTTTTCATAGTGCTTCAGTTTGCTTTTATGAATACTAGCCGGCATACTATAATCTATCGCCAGATTAAGATCTCTATGATAAAGTTCAGCTCCATATTCCGAGAAGAAAAAAAAAAGTTCATTGGATGGCTTTTGATGATAAAAAACCGGTATTGATTTAATATATAAATTATTAATTTTTTGAGAACGAAGAAAATAGATCAAATCTGAAAGAATATTTTTCACCTTTTCTCCTCCCATACTATCCCCTAACACTAACCCTCCATAGGTAAGTCCTTGATGAGAATAGACTTTTTCATCCTTTACATTAGAAGGAAAAACACCAATTAATTTTTTTTTATCATAAATCAATAATGAAAAATCATGGAATCGATCCGAATGATATTCCATAAAATCTCTATGAAAAAGGAAAGTAGCATTTTTGGAATTATCTATAAAATCATTCCATAGGGAATAATCACCCTTATCATATCTCTTAATCGTATACTTCTGCAAAATAATTATTTAGGAAAGTGAAAATAGTTAATTTGTTTGAGTATCCGGAATATTAGTCTTATTTTTAACCAGTAAGAATACTAGTTATGTTTGTTTTCTTGCAAAAAGGTAATAAAAATTTATACCTACAATTGTCGTATTATTAATTACTTTAGTAATAACCAATTGAGTAATTCCCCATAAATTACAAAAGCCACTCACCCCACAATATTTATAAGACGAAATTTTTTAATGTTATTCATTAAGAGGGATACTAGCGTCATAAATGATGTAAAACACTCTAGTGATTATGTTAAAAATTTAGGTCGAAAAGCACAGATGAGTGTTTTTTGTCGTCAAAAAATGTATTTTACCGATATTTTAAAGGATTTTACAAGTTATCCATCGGTTTAAACTATTACATTTGCAGAAGATAAAAAATATTGGAGATAAAAATTTTGCCCCTCAAAAACGAATTGATCCCAAAACCATAATTACCCCAAAATTTCGACAAAAAATCCCGAGTTTCCTCGGGATTTTTTATTTGTATATAAAGTCAGAAATAAGATTACACAATCTTATTTCTTTTACGTTCTACTTCAGTTAAGAATACTTTTCTTAATCGTAAATGATTAGGAGTTACTTCTACATACTCATCCTTCTGTATATACTCTAAAGCTTCTTCCAAAGAAAATTTGATTGCCGGAACAATCTTAGCTTTATCATCCGCACCAGATGAACGTACATTACTTAATTTCTTAGTCTTAGTAATATTTACAGCCATATCATCTCCACGAGAATTCTCTCCGATTACCTGTCCTTCATAAATATCCTCTCCTGGATCTACAAAGAACTTTCCTCTATCCTGTAACTTGTCAATTGAGTATGGTATTGCAGAACCTTTTTCCATAGAAACCAAAGAACCATTGATACGACCTGGAATATCACCCTTAAGAGGTTGATACTCTTTAAAACGGTGTGCCATTATCGCTTCTCCTGCTGTGGCAGTTAATAATTGGTTACGTAAACCAATAATTCCTCTTGATGGAACCATAAATTCACAAACCATACGATCACCTTTAGCTTCCATGCTCAGCATTTCTCCTTTTCGCATAGTTACCATCTCCACAGCTTTACCAGATACATTCTCTGGTAAGTCAATGGTTAATTCTTCAATCGGTTCACATTTCACTCCATCAATTTCTTTGATAATAACTTGCGGTTGACCGATTTGTAATTCATATCCTTCACGACGCATAGTTTCGATCAATACAGATAAGTGAAGTACACCTCTACCAAATACTATGAATTTATCGGCACTATCTGTATTATTAACTCTAAGTGCTAAGTTCTTCTCTAATTCTTTCTCTAATCTTTCTTTAATATGTCTTGAAGTAACAAATTTTCCATCTTTACCAAAAAATGGAGAATCATTAATTGTAAACAACATACTCATTGTTGGCTCATCAATTGCGATAGTCTTTAATCCTTCAGGGTTTTCGATATCAGCAACCGTATCACCAATTTCGAATCCTTCTAAACCTACTAAAGCACAAATATCTCCAGCCTCAACTTTATCAACTTTCATTCTTCCTAAACCTTCGAAAGTATGAAGTTCTTTAATTTTAGATTTCTTTATAGTTCCATCACGTTTCACCAATGATACTTGCATTCCTTCGGTAAGCGTTCCTCTTTGTAAACGACCGATTGCAATACGACCAGTAAATGAGGAGAAATCTAAAGATGTAATTAACATCTGTAATGTACCTTCTTCTATTTTTGGTGCAGGAATATGTTCCATCACCATATCTAATAAAGGCTCTATATTATCTGTCTCATTCTTCCAGTCATCACTCATCCAATTGTTCTTAGCTGAACCATAAACCGTTGGGAAATCCAACTGCCACTCTTCTGCACCTAATTCGAACATTAGATCAAATACTTTCTCATGTACCTCATCTGGAGTACAGTTTTCTTTATCTACTTTATTGATAACCACACAAGGCTTTAGACCAAGGTCAATTGCTTTTTGTAATACAAAACGTGTTTGCGGCATTGGTCCTTCAAAAGCATCCACCAATAACAATACTCCATCCGCCATATTCAATACACGTTCCACTTCTCCTCCGAAATCGGCGTGACCTGGTGTATCAATAATGTTAATTTTTGTTTCTTTATAGATAACAGAAACATTTTTAGAAGTAATTGTAATCCCTCTTTCACGCTCTAAATCATTGTTATCCAAAATTAAGTCTCCTGTATTTTCGTTTTCACGAAACAATTGACAGTGATACATAATTTTGTCTACCAAGGTAGTTTTACCGTGATCTACGTGAGCAATTATAGCAATGTTTTTTATAGCAGTCATATACGCCTGAATTTAAGGCTGCAAATGTACGTTATATTTTAATAGGTTGTATATTAAATTAAATATATTAAAAAAGTCTCAAAATCAGATACTTAAACCTATCTTTTATAGCTGTTTATATTTTCAGCAGCAATAGGTGATCTGGAAGACTATCTGACTATTATACAACCTACTGAGAAACCAATGATTGATTCACTTACACAATTTTCATTATAAAATTTCTTATTGATTGGTTTAAACTTTTCATACGATTACTAAAACGCATATCTTTGCTCTTTCAAAATATCGATATGGAACTTTCGAAGATCAAAAACTTAAAAAACCTTGATGCTAATAATTTCTTCCTTCTTGCAGGACCTTGCGCTATCGAAGGAGAAGAAATGGCATTACGAATTGCCGAAAAAGTAGTAGAAATTACTTCTAAGCTCAAAATACCATATGTTTTTAAAGGTTCTTTTAAGAAAGCAAATCGTAGCCGTATTGATAGCTTTACAGGTATTGGCAATGAAAAAGCATTAAAAATTTTACGTAAAGTAGGAGAAACTTTTGAAGTTCCAACAGTGACTGATATCCATGAAAATGAGGATGCAGCTTTGGCAGCAGAATATGTAGATATTTTACAAATCCCTGCATTTTTAGTTAGACAAACTGACTTAGTTGTAGCTGCTGCAAAAACGGGCAGAACTGTAAACCTAAAAAAAGGACAGTTTATGAGTCCTGAAGCTATGCAACATGCCGTAAGAAAAGTAAAAGACAGTGGTAGTGACTTAGCAATGATAACAGACAGAGGAACCATGTTTGGATACCAGGATATGATTGTAGATTTTAGAGGAATACCAACTATGAAGGAATATGCCACTACAGTTTTAGATGTTACGCATTCCCTACAACAACCTAATCAATCTAGTGGAGTAACGGGCGGTAGACCTGATATGATAGAAACTATTGCGCGTGCAGGAATTGTAACGGGTGTAGATGGACTATTTATGGAAACACATTTTGATCCTGCTAATGCAAAAAGCGATGGAGCTAATATGCTTGATATTCAATATTTAGAAAAATTACTAAGTAATCTAGTTGCGATAAGACAAACGGTTAATTCGTTATAAATTTTTCTTTTCTGTAGATATAAGCTTGCTGTAGAATAGCTACAAAGACTTCTTCATCTATTTCTTCAGGTTTTCTGTAGCGAAGTGACTTTACATACTTCCTTTTATCTGCTTCTAATTTATCTACGTGATCTGTAAAGTATTGGGCATTCCAAAAGCCAACATCTAAATACCCTTTGGTTACATTTAGATAACAAATAGGACTCTTACCTATATAATAAAAAGGTACTTTCCATTTAAATAATAGCTCGACTTCTGGCAATGTAGACTCAATGACTACTTGTAAATGAAGTAACATTGATTTGAATGGTTCTGATTGATTTAGAATATACTCTTCTGCTGGTTTCATCTCCGGAAATTAAATTTCACAACTGAACAAACAAACTTATTGATTAGTTCCGGTAAAATCCATAAATAATGAAGTTCAATATGCAAATAATATTTCCTAAAAATACTATTAGAAAGTTTTACCTATTTTTAATAACGATAAAAAGGAATAAACTAGTATGATTAAATTTTTTAGAAGTCTTAGGCAAGATACTATTTCCAAAAACAAATTCACCAAATACTTTCTATATGCTATTGGGGAGATTGTATTAGTTGTTATTGGGATACTTATTGCCCTTCAAATTAATAATTGGAATCAATCTATAAAAAAACAACAAACTTTAAAAAATATTCTTAATACTGTTTCTTATGATCTAATAACAGATACAACTGTTACAAGCAGATTTATCAAAATAGAGGAAGAAATGATTAAACATAGTAGTCGAATCATCAATAAGGAAATCAATATTACCAATTATAAAGAATGCCCTTATTGTCCAAGTATCGCAACTACATACAGACCCTTTAATATCAACTTAAAAGGATATGACCAACTCAGAAGTCTAATCGAAGATAACACTTCTCAAAAAGATTCTCTTTTGACAGATATAGTGCAGTTCTATACAATACATATTGGTTTAATTGAACAAAGCAATGATATGCTAAAAAATACAGTTTTTAAAAATGTAGAAGACTTTCAGAAATATGATTGGTTTGTAGATTGGACTCAAGGACATCCTAATCCAGATATGATTGCATATTTTGCCTCTGGCGAGGAATATAGAAAAAAAGTAGCTGCCTATAGTATTTTAGCATCCAAGAATCATTTATTATACCTCAAGTCTTTTAATAGAAATGCAATCTATATTTTAGATAAATTGGATAAACGTAACAAAAACTAATATCAGACACATCTTTTAAAAAAATAAACTTGCACAATTCAATATTTTAATTTTACTTTGTATTTCAAAGTACTTTAAATATGAGCACAGAAGATTATTTAAAAGATATTACAGAGATTAAAGATATGATGAATAAATCATCACGTTTTTTTTCTCTAAGTGGATTATCAGGAATCCTGGCAGGAATCTACGCCCTAATAGGTGCAGCGATTGCCTATTATCTAGTAAGCATAAGTGGTAGAGATTATTTAATCTTGCACGGGAAAATTTTCAATTATATTCTAATTGATCTTGTTGCAATTGCATTCTTAAGTATTCTAACCGCCGCTATATTAAGTAACAGAAAAGCCAGAAAAAACAATGAAACTTTATGGAACAGTGCATCCAAAAGATTACTTAGTGCTTTTCTAATCCCACTAGTTACAGGTGGTATTTTTATCCTCATAAAAATTTACAACCATCATTATGGGCTAACTGGCTCTTTAATGTTAATCTTTTATGGATTAGCACTAGTGAATGCTTCTAAATACACTATTGGTAATGTAAAATATTTGGGATATGTAGAAATTGTATTAGGTTTGATATGTTCTGTATTTCCTACCTATGGGTTTTGGTTCTGGGTTGCGGGATTTGGAGTAATGCATATCGTATATGGTAGTTTAATTTATTTTAAACACGACCGATAAAAGAGATTTCCAGTTTTATGGAAACTGAAGTATGAAAAATATAATTGGTAACATAAATAAAGCTTTTGATCATCGGATACGACTAGGGATTATGTCTGTCCTAATGGTTAATGAATATGCTGATTTCAAAATGTTAAAAGAGCTTCTTGGTGTTACAGATGGCAATTTAGCAAGCCACACCAAAGCTTTGGAAAAAGAGGAATATATAATTGTAGAAAAATCATTTATCGGCAGAAAACCCAACACGCGGTATAGCACAACTAAAAAAGGTCGTGAAGCATTCAAAAAACATGTAGAAGCTATTGAAAAATTACTAAAACAATAACATTTCGACTTCGGTCGATGTGACAGGCATATTTTTTTTATCAATTTACTTTGAAATTCAAAGTACTTTTAAAACAGTAAAATGAGATCAATATTATTAGAAGTATTATATGAATGGAGTAAGATCCCATATCAGAAATGGTTCAAAAAAGAAGCTCCATGGGATATATCCGTATCACAATTATTGAAGTACCCTCACACAAGTCTTGGATTTCATTTAGGGAGTTTCTTATTGCAACATGATTTCACTCCTCAACCTAAACTCGAAAATCACGATGTATTTCATGTCTTAACACAAACTGGAATCACAGTACCAGAAGAAATATCTATGCAATACTATCTTCTCGGTAACGGTAAAAAAAGTCTATACCTGTACACTGTTATTCTAATCGGTACAATACTCTATCCTGATAAATTCAAGGTATTTAGAACCGCCTATAAAAAAGGAAGTGACGCTTACGCATTTTATCAATTGGATTTCAGAAAATTATTAGATCAATCATTAAATACCATACGCACTACATTTTTAATTTCTATCACATGAAAATAATACAATCAGTTAACAGAAACGCCCTTATGATTGCTACGTTTAGTTTTTTACTTGGCACCATACTTTTTTTAATTCATCTTATTACCGCTTGGGAAAAAATCATAATCATCGGCCTTTTTTATGTCTTGATTGCTGTTATCCTTAACGGAATTACATTCATAGGATTACTAGCTAATACGATCGTAAACTATCATTACTATAAAGAAAATCTAACGACTGTATTGATATTCTCGCTCAATATCCCAATCGCCATTGGATACTTTCTTATTGTAATTAATAACCCCTTTCATAATACTCTTTTATAATGAACATTATCAATCAACAATTACCTTTTATCAAAGGTTTCAGTATAGCAGTACTATTTAGCATACTACTTTTATTAATAAGGATTTCAAAAGTAGAATCTTATTTTTTCCTATTCTTAGTATGGAATCTATTTTTGGCTTGTATCCCTTATGGAATCACAACAATATTAAGTTTCAGGAAAATACACCAAAATCGTTTTCTATTTGGAATAGGGTTTGTCTGTTGGCTAGCTTTTCTTCCGAATGCTCCGTACATTCTTACAGATTTACAACACATCCGCCTAAGTTCATTACAATCCGTATGGTTTGATGTATTACTCATACTATCTTTTGCTATAAATGGGTTAATTGTAGGATTCGCTTCTTTACGAACTATGCAAAAATTGCTTCAGGAACACTTTTCTAAAAAAACAACCAATCTCATTACACACCTAACACTATTATTATGTGGATTTGGAATTTACATGGGAAGGATACTCCGATGGAATAGCTGGGACCTTATACAAAATCCAATGGATGTTCTGGGTGATATATTTCAACGAATCATATTCCCGATTGAACACATAAATACTTGGGCATTTACTATCGGTTTTGGTAGTTTTTTAATCATAACCTATCGCTTAATACAACACTATCAAAAAGAATATAACTAAAAATACAATCACTATAAATTTCAAAAACTATGGAAACTCAAAAACAAAAAAAGTCTTTTGGACAATGGATAAAAACTTCTATTACTGTGCGCATGCTTATGGTTGGTATACTAATTTTAGTGTTATTAATCCCACTGTCTTACATCAAAAACCTCATTCAAGAACGTGCTTATAGGCAAGAGGAAGTGGTAAGCGAGATTAATCAAAAATGGGGAAACGAAGTTTTACTGTATGGTCCTATTTTAAAAATCCCTTACCAAACGCATAAACTTAAAAAAACCTGGGACGAAAAGACAAAGTCATATACACAGGAAGATATGATCACTGTCCATCATGCATTCTTCTTTCCTAATGCATTGGATATAAAGACAAATGTAGAGTCTGAAAATTTAGGTAGAAGTATTTATGAATCGGTTGTATACACTGCGGACATGAAAATAAAAGGCTCTTTTACTACACCTAATTTCGAAATTCGAGATATAAAACCAGAAGATGTACTATGGAACAAAGCTACTGTAATAGTAAATTCGACAAACTCTAAAGGAATTAAAAGTAATCTAGAAGTTCGAATGGGGTCAGAAAACTACCCTCTGCAATCAAGATACACGCAAAACTCCACCACAAATAGGTTCGAAACTAAGTTTCTTAAAGACATCTCATTACCAAAAGAAAACATCGTAGACTTTGAAATGGAATTAAAAGTAAACGGTAGTGAACAGTTACGATTCATTCCAGTAGGAAGAGAAACCAATGTTACTATGACATCCAACTGGGCATCTCCAAGTTTTAACGGCAACTATCTGCCAGACACAAAAACCAAAGAGATTACCGAAAATGGTTTTAAAGCAAATTGGAAAGTATTACAAATCAATCGAGAGTTTGAACAAGAATTCTTCGGAGAGCTACCACATATTAATTCATCAGCTTTTGGAGTTAAATTATTAATTCCGGTAGATGAATATCAAAAAAGTGAACGTGCCACTAAATACGGATATTTGGTAATCGCACTCACATTTTTAGTGTTCTTTCTGATACAAACGGTTAGCAAGATCAACATCCATCCTTTTCAATATTTAATGATTGGATTAGCATTAACTATGTTTTACACCTTGCTGATATCTATATCTGAACATTCTAGTTTTTTAAATGCATACGGAATTGCAGGAATAGCCGTAGTCTTACTTATATCGTTTTATTCTAAAGCAATTCTTAGAAGTTTTAAATTTATGGGACTCATTGCCGCATCACTCGCAGCATTATATACATTCATTTTTGTCATTATTCAATTAGAGAACTATGCGTTATTGGTAGGAAGTATTGGTTTGTTTTTAATCTTAGGAACCATCATGATGGTATCCAAAAAAATTGATTGGGGAAATGATGGGGTTTAGCGAGTTACGATTGGTTAATAGTTGTAAACTAAAATTTCACCATCTAAACCCTGAAAAATTAGAAATCGAATTCTGAATCAATTTATGAAAAGAAATAACACAAAAATAAGGTTATGGTATATTTTTATTGGATCATCTACAGCTTTATTACTGAACTATTTTGTAGTGGAAAAAATTTTGATTCCTGATCCTTGTTATTATCACATTAATAAAATTTCAAAATTGATGAACTTGCTTTACGATTTCCCAACCTATGCTGGTGGACATCCAGTTCCCAGCCTATTCAATTTGATATTTGCTACTTTTTTAGGAGGAACTATAGGGTTGATGGTTTACAAATTAATTTGTTACATAAAATCAAAAATCATAATTCGTAAATCATAATTCATAATTCATAATTCAAAAACGCTGGTTAGTTAGTTGAGAAAAGTCGTGCTTCAATTTTTCGAAGTGCGGCTTTTTATTTAACAAAGATTTGTCTCTATTCGAAATTGCGTTTCAAAAATAAAACTATTACTTTCCGATTCTAAAGTAGATTCCGATTTACATTAGAATGACAAACAAAGACAAGAACAATGAAAAAAAACATTTTTATAACACTTATCGCCGCTTTTTCTTTATCTATTTTTTCCTGTAAAAAAGAGACTGATAAGAAGATCGTTACTGAAGAAATAAGATTTACTAAAGAAGGAGAACTTTCTATTTATAATTTAAAAGATTCTATACCTAATCAAATTATTACTTTAGATATTGAAATTGCAGATAATGATTACGAAAGAGAAACAGGTCTTATGTATCGCAAATCCATGGAAGAAAAAAGAGGGATGTTATTTATTCAGAAAATGTTTAAACCTCAGAATTTTTATATGAAAAATACACTGATACCATTAGATATAATTTATATAGATGACAAATATAAAATTGTGAGTTTTCAAAAAAATGCAAAACCATTAGATGAGACTTCACTTCCTTCAGTAAAACCTGCAAAATACATTTTAGAAATTAATGCAGGATTATCTGATCAATGGAATCTAAAAATTGGTGACTCTATATCCTTTAAAAAGGGCTAAAGTATATCGTTATTAAATAAAAAACCCTTGAAAAGAATAATCTATCAAGGGTTTTTCTAGGGATATTCTGAAGAAACTTATTTGATAATTTTCACAACCTTATTCATAGTTCTATTACTGAATTTCACGAAATACATTCCTTTTGCAACATCAAGAGGTATCGATATTGTTCCATTCTTACTAGATACCGTATCTGAGTAATACAAGGCTCCTTTTACATCTCTAATAGTAACGTTGAGAGATTTAACTTCTCCTAACAGATTAAAATTAATTTCATTCTGAAAAGGATTAGGGTATGGTGAAGAAATTAGGGGTGTAGTTGTCTCTGGCTCTTTATTTAAAGGATTACTTACCCAACCATTATCATACCATCCTTCTCCACAAATTTCTAAATCGTCTGTTTGCTGCCCTCCATCGGTACTAAAAATAACTTTTGCACATGCTACACCGGGCAATGTATATTCATACCATCCATCACCGTCCGCGTCCGTCATCGAAACGCCAGGCCAAGAAGTGACTAAAGATTCAGGAGTTGTCTGCCAGTAATATAATGTTACAGGATTCCAGTTCGTATTGTTATTATTATAATGGATTACTAATTCATTCCCAGAAACATCGCCTGGACAAGCTGCTGGACATAGATCATACCATTGATTGGTTGATGGATCATACCATCCATCTGTTGTCCTAGTTAAATCATCTGATTGTCCTCCATTGTTATTATTATTAAAAACAATGCCTATTTCCGCTGTTTCTTCAACCAAAAATGAATACCATTGAGAAGATTGTTCTTTATCCATTGGTTTACCTGGCCAATTCCATCCAGGTAATGGCTGGTTTGTATTTTTATCATACAAATAGACATAGACATCATTCCAATTAGATATATTTCGATAATAAATAGTATATGATTGTACTTCAGTAATACTATAGCTTTCAGAAATGATTGTTGACTGACCACTACCGTTATATGCAACAGCCTTTAAAATAGTGTTTTCTGTAAAAGTTATTTCATCTTGATATAAAACACTTGAATCAGAAGGTTCCGTTCCATCTGTCGTATAATAAATTACTCCCTGATTTGTCGCAGACAGATTAACTGATACATTTCCTTCATACGATCCTCCTGGAGGAGTAACCGATAATTCTGGTAATCCTAAAACCCCAGGACAATCAGAAGGACATTGGTCATACCAAATATTTTCTGAATACACATACCATCCTTCTATATTTCTAAATTGATCATCTGATTGCTCTCCATTTCCATTTGTAAAAACAAGGCCAACTTCTACTGATTCTGCAATCGTAGTAATATACCAAGGTGAATCTTGTTCTTTTGTCATCGCTTTACCTGGCCAATTCCATCCTGGCAATGCTTCATTATTATTTTTATCGAATGCATACACGAATACTTGATTCCAATTAGAGGTATTTTTAAAATGAATATCATAAGAAGGTAGGTCACCAAATGTATAATTTCTAGTAATGACCTCCGAAACGTTTTCATCAGCATCGTATGCTATAGCTTTTAGTGTGATTGGTTCACTATCATTACCTCCAATACTAAAAGAAGCTATATACTTCATACTTGATTCGTTTGGCTCCGATCCATCTGTAGTATAATACACCTCTACTCCTCCATTATCCGCAGTTGTAGAAGCTTCCATTACCACAGGGATAGTATCATCATAATTTCCAGAATCCGGAGTAACAGTAAGAGTTACTTCATCGCTACTATTAAATCCTCCAACATAAACATGTTGAATAGGAGTCTTAAATACATTCCCCTTAGTATCTACAACTTCTACATAATAATCTACTAACACATCAGATAATCCTTTAATCTCTGCATAACATAAGTCTGCAATTGCGGTTGGTTCTATAAAGAAATCAATTTCTGGATCTTGTGTAATGTTTCCTTTAGGAAATTGTTTTTGAGTCATTGGTTGACTATTCCACGAACTTACACCTTCTCCTCCCGAATATGTATCATTAACATTATCAGTGATAGGATTCTTACCATCATTATCCGTTCTGTATTTCAATTCTACGGAAGCTAATCCACTTACATCATAGGCAAATGTCCAAACATGAAAATCAGAAGTATTCTGAACTTCTTGATATGCATATATAGGGCCGAAACCCTTACCTCCTGGATTATATGGAAAACGCTGTGGTATAAACACAGATGGTGGTGTATTATCTTGACTAGGTGTATCACCTATTTCTTCCTTGGCATGTTCTATAGCAATATTACCAGCTAAGGTTTGTTTTACTTCCATATCAATTGCCTTTCCATAATACATATATCCACTAGTTAGCGATGGCAGGAAAAAATGCCATGCTTTTTCTGCATTTGATGCTCCTGAAGAAGGATCAATAACTTTTGCTATGTCTACTCCTCCGCTATTATCTTCTGCAGTTAACACATAGTTCTCCGCAGCGGTAATTACTGCCCAATTTCTTGCATCTTCTGTCCATCCATCTGGATTAAACCTATAATCCGTAGTATCATATAACGGCCATAACCAATTAATAAATTGAGGATGTCCCCAATCATTAGCTGCATTTACCCATGATCCATCTTCTACTTTTACAATATCACTCTCTGGAACAGGATAAGAGTTCAAAAATTGTTGAATTGTAGTAGGATCATATCCTTTAGAAGCTGCTTCGTTAGCAAAACCAGGAACTGATTCTTGATAATAACTATCTCCTCCACCCCAAGCATTATCACCATCATGAGCAAGCAATACAATTGATGGTTGACTAGGGTCACTAAAAGGAGCGATATTAGTATCGATTTCTCCTGTCCCCATAGAACTGAATCCATTTTTGTAACTCAATAAGTCGGCCATTGGCACTACATCCATTTTATATGCTTGACCAGTTTCAGGATCCACATATTGAGCTTTATGCGCCTGATAACTATAAGGAGCTGCAAAAGAACCTCCTCTTCCATCAATTTGACCTTTCCACCAATTCTGACCGTTAGTAGCTACTTTATCAGCTGCGTTAGGTGGATCAATATTTACTCCAGATGTACCATAATCTAATGGATAATCATTCAGTGTACGAGCCAAGTGGCTATTTGCAATTACAGACCATTGAAAACCTTCTTCTACCAAAACCTTAATTATCCTTTCTGAAAATGAACATTCTGCTGGCCAAAAACCTTTAGAATATTCACCACCAAAAGTTTCTGTCATTATTAATTTATGAGTTTTTAATTCCATTCTCAAAGCGCGTTCGCTTATTAATGGCGCCAATGCATGGTGAAATGTAAATCCAGTAAGATCCATTCTAGGTTGTCCGCCAGATGTTTTCCAATTTTTAGCCTCTATAAAATTGTTTTCCCAGCCTTGGCTATATCCCCAAACGCCTGCATCTCCAAGGCTATTTACATTTTCTATCAAACATCCCGAATAATTAACCTGGGCACCACCATTTGGTAACCCCAATAATGTTTGAACAGAATTTTTGGGACCGTATTGATATGCTTTTACTCGATCATACTTTCCAAAAATTTCCTCCAAATCATTTAAGGGATGACTTATTCCATCCTCGTATACATTCCAAGAGTCTCCTGAAGATTTTAAATTATGAGACTCCATAACCGTTTGATATCGATTAGGGTTCTCTTTACTTTTTTCCGGCCAATAATTAGGTTGTTGCATATGCCACAGATAAGAAGTGTGGACTTGTTGTCCTGCTATCCCTGAATAGACAAATAGTAGCAGTAAGAATAAGTTAGTGTTTTTCATGAATCTTGTGTGTGTTAAATATATAATTGTATTGTGCTGTTAACAGCATTTATATATCCCAAAAAACAACTATTACTTACAAAAAGAGTTTTCCCAAAACCTTCATTTTTTTATACTACTGTACCCAATATCATTGTACAATTCTAAAAAAAATAGCATCACTAAAATTTTCGAATGAACATTTTAACACTGAACGAAAAAAAGAAAAAACCTGAATATTAGGTATTATAATTTTCTATCAAAAACTCAAAATTTTCACTATTTAGTAATGATATTTTCAAATATAAGTAATTGAAAAAGCATAATTAACAACAAGGTTTTACGCAAACGATATAGTGTTAACAAAAAGAAAATAAATACGATTATTAAACTCTAATGGCTTTAAAAAGCACTCTGAAATACTCCATAAAAAAAACCGCATTCTTATATGAATGCGGTTCTTTTTAATTCTTAGTTTAAAGAAAAACTACTCTTCAGTTTTCTTCTTTTCTTTTAAACCTACCTTTTTCACTGTATCATACATTACCGGAGTTGCAATGAATAAGGAAGAATACGTACCTACTAGCACACCAATAATTAACGAGAACATAAATCCTCTTAATGGTTCCGCAAAAATAAAGATCGCGATCAATACTAATAAGGTCGTTAATGACGTATTTAACGTACGACTTAATGTACTGTTCAATGCGCCATTAATATTCTTATCCAATGTCCAAGTAGTATGTTCTGCAAAATATTCACGGATTCTATCAAATACAACCACCGTATCATTCAGGGAATATCCAATAACCGTTAATATTGCTGCAATAAATGCCTGATCTATTTCCATATTAAAAGGCATAAATTTCCAAGTTAATGAGAACACACCTAATACTACTAATACATCATGGAATACTGCTGCTACTGCACCTAAACTAAACTGCCATCTTCTAAACCTTAGTAAGATATATAAGAACACCACAATTAATGATCCAATAACCGAAATAAAAGCTGCTTGCTGAATATCATCGGCAATGGTTGGTCCAACCTTCATAGAACGCATAATCCCTACTTGCTTATCTTCATCTCCATTAGAAAACTGATCATAGGTCAATCCATCTGTTAAATAAGGTTTTAAGGCATCGAACAATGATCTAGAAATTTCCGAATCAACTTCTTCACCAGTTTCATCAACCTTATATTTGGTAGTAATCTTTAATTGGTTATCAGCTCCTAATGTTTTTGCTTGTGCACTACCGAATTTAGCCACTAAATCCTTTTCTACATCTGTAGGTACAACATCCTTAGCAAAACGAACTGTATATGTTCTTCCTCCCACAAAATCCACACCTTGATCTAAACCTTGTGTAAATAAAGATCCTAAACCAGCCAATACAATAACTGCTGAAATACCGTAGGCAATCTTTCTCTTTTTTAAGAAATCAATATTTACATTTTTAAATAAATTCTTCGTAGCAGCTGTAGAAAATGGCAATTCTTTACCGTTTTTACCATATCCATCAATAAACAATCTTGTAATGAAAATTGCGGTAAATAGTGAAGTAAGAATACCAATTAATAAAGTAGTTGCAAATCCTTTAATTGGACCTGTACCGAAGAATAAAAGAATTAAACCAGTTAAACCTGTTGTAATGTTGGCATCTAATATTGATGACAATGCATTATTGAAACCATCTTTAATAGCATCTACCTGAGATTTACCTTTAGCAAGTTCTTCTTTAATCCTTTCGAAGATAAGTACGTTTGCATCCACAGACATACCAATCGTCAATACAATACCAGCAATACCAGGTAATGTTAGTACTGCTTTTAATCCTGCTAATACTCCAAAGATGAATAGAATATTCACAACCAATGCAACATCAGCAAAAGCTCCTGCTTTACCATAGTAAAAGATCATCCAGATTAAGATCAACACCAATGCAATACCGAACGACATTACACCACTATCAATAGCTTCTTGTCCTAAAGATGGCCCTACTACTTCACTCTGAATAATATCTGCAGAAGCAGGTAATTTACCAGCTCTTAAAACGTTTGCTAAATCCTGTCCTTCTTCAACAGTAAAGTCTCCAGAAATTTCACTTCTACCTCCTGTAATTGCTCCTTTAGAAACACCAGGTGCAGAATACACAATATTATCTAATACAATAGCTATCTGACCTCTTGTCTGAGAAGCTCTTCCGGTCATTTCTGCCCATTTCTTAGCTCCTTTACCATCCATCTGCATGGTAACCACTACATTATTAATTTGATCATAAGATTGAGCAGCATCTGTAATTACACCTCCACTTAATTCTGGAGTATCATCACGATTCCCTTTTAATGCATATAAGTCTACTCTTTCTCCATCTTTCTCAGGCTTACTCCAAGCAAACCTAGTATATCTCAAAGATTGTGGTAATAAAGAAAGAATATCTTTTCTTTGAAGGTATTCATCAAATTGTTCAACATCCTTAAGTGCAACAGAAATCAATGCTCCAGGAACCGATGGTGGACCTGCTAAATCATTTATAGGATTCACCTGCGCTGCTACATCTGTAGAGTCTTCAGAATCCGCTAATAGTTTTTCAATCTCTGCATCTGCATCTGATTTTGTAGTATCTGTTTGAACAGTATCCAATACTTTCTCTGATTCAGCAACTTCAGAATCAGCAATCTCTTTCACTACCTCTTCCGTTACTTCTTCTTTAACTTCTTTAGTATCTTTATTCTCTAATTCCTTTTTAAGCTTTTCATTCATTCTATTTAAGAAAAGTCCAAGCTCTTGAGAACCTTCCACATCCCAAAACTCTAATTGAGCAGTACTCTGTAAAAGCTTCTTAACACGATCTACATCCTTTGCTCCTGGTAATTCTACCAAAATACGTCCAGACTCTCCTAAACGTTGAATATTAGGTTGTGTAACCCCAAACTTATCAATACGTTTACGTAATACTTCGAATGCTGAAGTAACAGATTCGTCTATCTTTCTTTTTAGAACCGGTTTCACAACATCATTTGTCATGTCAAAAGTGATATCATCACTTAAGTTCTTGTTAGCAAAAATATCAGGGGATGCTAATTGTGCATCTGGTATTTTTTCAAACTCCAAAAAGAAATCTTCTACATATGTATTCTGACTATTCTTCTGCGTTTCATCTGCAGCATCTAATGCCTGAACAAAAGCAGGGTTTTTAGAATTATTTGCTAGTCCTTCTAAGATATCTCTTACCGAAATCTGAAGAATTACGTTAATTCCTCCTTTAAGGTCAAGTCCCTTATTAAGCTCTTTAGCTTTGGCATCATTGTAACTGAAATTTGCGAAGATTGGATCTTTTCCTATAGAATCCAGATACGTTCGCTCAGCATCGTCTCTTAATTTAGAGGCATCCGCCTCTGGGTATTTTGCCAAGGCATAATTCTCAGCTTCTTTTTCTTTTGTATATGTTAAATATGTAAACGATAATTGGTAAAGACATACCAATCCAAATAAAATCGCAAACACTCTAACAAGTCCTTTATTTTGCATTATTATTTATTTTGGTCAAACCCTTTATATTGGGGATCTTAAAAATCACCTTTGGTCTGACAGTTATAGTTAATTATTTAATAGTGTATGATTATTTAGTTTTGTCATGTTTTTGACAAAAAAAATCTTTTAAAGTTATTACAATGGCTTTCAAGAATAATCAATTACTCTTCATTTGTAACTTTAAAAAACATTAGTAGTTTAGAATTTCGTAAAAGCGTTGAATTCCATTTAGGAAATTGGCCCAGCTCTTACTTCGGGAATTTTATATGAAGTATTATCTATTGCAATTACAATAGATCTATTTACTTTTTGGGCTACGTTTACTAGCCCATCTGTATTATTAGTATTATTTTCTGCTACAAAACTATAAGCGTAAGAACCAGAAGCTCTATCTTGTTCTTGTTTAATTTCTAAAACATAAATTCCATTAAAGTCAGTATCAATATCCGTACTTTTATGGATTTTATAAACATCTAGATTGTAATTTGTAGGGTTTTTATCTAAAGGTAATTGATTATCTGTTGTATTCTGATCATAAAAAACATGATCGAGCGATACGTGTTGTTCTTCTGAAAGTATTCTTTTTATACTCTCTACATCAGCATCACTATAATAAGCAATTTTTAGTTTACCATTATGTAGCTCTTCTGATATTCTGGTGTTTTTAACCCCAATAGATTCCAATTGTTTTTTTACAATCGATAAAGCATTTTGGGCTTCTAATGAAGTAACTTCGATATCAGTAAATTCCAGAACGATTTCCTGGTTAGGTACAACAGTCTGCTGCTGCATTACGACAAGTAATGCAAATGCAGTGATTAAAATTCTGAAGTACCATTCTTTCTTCATGCCGCAAATATAGAAAATTTAAAACTGCATTTCTAAAGTCTTTAAATAAATCTCTGTTGGAAATTAGAAGTCTTTAAAAAAAGCGTAATTTGAATTATCAATAAATTCTCACTTAAAAGAACAAAAGCTGCAATAAAGCAGCTTTTGTTATACTATCTATAAAGAATTGAAATAGATTACAACTCTAACAATCCATTTGTTTTCTTAACTCCTTCTGCACTTTCTGCAAGTTTTGCTTTTTCAGCATCGCTAAGCTTTATTTCTACTATCTTTTCGATACCATTTCTACCTAATACTACTGGCGCTCCTATACATAAATCATTCAAACCATATTCGCCTTCTAACAACACAGAACAAGGGAAAATCTTTTTCTGATCACAAGCAATAGCCTGAACCAAGCCTGATACTGCAGCTCCTGGCGCATACCAAGCAGATGTTCCTAATAACCCAGTAAGTGTAGCTCCACCCACTTTAGTATCGGCAGCAACCTGATCTAAACGTTCTTCAGAGATAAACTCTGAAACCGGCACACTATTTCTAGTTGCTAATCTCGTTAATGGCACCATACCTTTATCACTATGTCCACCAATTACCATTCCATCTACATCAGAAATTGGAGCTCCTAATGCTTCAGCTAATCTATACTTAAAACGTGCGCTATCTAAAGCTCCACCCATACCGATAATTCTACTCTTAGGAAGATCAGTAGTTTTATGCACTAAATATGTCATTGTATCCATTGGATTACTAACAACAATGATAATTGCATTTGGAGAATGCTCTATTAAGCTAGAAGAAACCATTTTCACAATTCCTGCATTAATACCAATCAATTCTTCACGTGTCATTCCAGGTTTACGAGGAATTCCAGAAGTTATTACAGCAATATCACTTCCTGCTGTTTTAGAATAATCGCTTGTAGTTCCTGTTATTTTGGTATCAAATCCGTTTAAAGAAGCTGTTTGCATCAAGTCCATTGCTTTACCTTCTGCATATCCTTCTTTAATATCTAACAATACTACTTCTGAAGCAAAGTCTTTAATTGCAATATATTCTGCACAACTTGCGCCTACTGCACCAGCTCCTACTACTGTAACTTTCATTATCTCTATATGATTTTGATTAATATTATTTTGGCTTATTGAATTTCTTCAATATCAGCGCGAAAATACAAATTCTTGAACGATTTTGTTTGTGAATTCTAAGTTAAATTACCATCCAAAATTCAACCCAATTGACAAATTTTGATAGTTCTGAAGTGTATAATCTAAATTTGCTCTGAAGAATCCTAATTTCACATTAGCACCTATTGTTGCTTTAAGACCTGAAGTTTTGTTATCCACAGAAATAGGATCTTCTACAGTCTGTGTTGCTAACGGACCATTTTGCACATCATATGTACCTAAAATATCTGCTTTACTATTCCCTGTATAATAGCCCAGCCCTCCATAAAAATTATATTTAGGAAGTTTCGTAGAAATAATACCACTAACCAACCAAGAATTGGATTTTAATCTTATTTCCTGATCCGCTCCATCAGTCCCACTATCTGCAGCAAAATCATAAAACCCTCTTACATTCGTATATCCTATTAATCCAGAAAATCTAAACGGAAGTCTTTTCCAGGAAAAAATCCAATCGGTTAATTCATGCTGGACCGCTAATCCATATAAGAAAACCTTAGTATTTTCTCTTATTGCTATTTTTGGCAAAAACCTAGCTTTAATCTCCGTACTTCTAGATATCCCCATAGAACCTTGAAGAAATCCAGTAGGCGCTATATTTACTTCTTTACCACCAATTCCATCAGGCAATGTTACTTCTACCTGTGCTAATTGACCTTGATTCAGCACTACAACGATATCTCCACGATTACCTCCAAAAGCATTTGCTACAGTCTGACTGGACGGTCCTTCTCTAAACTCCACACCATCGTATTCTGCTGTATTAAGAATAAATGATTGTTTATCTTCTCTTACAAAAGACAGATTCCCAATAAACCCAACTTCAAAACGCCATAATCTCTTAACCTTAGCTGTTTTATACCAACCATTAGACATACTATTTACCAATGCTTCTCCAGCAGGAGCGAAGTAATCTGTACTAAAACGTTGTGCATTTTCTATACCTAATTCTAGTAATTGATCTACATTGGTTTGGGCATATGACATCTTAATTAAAAGCATCATGAAAAATAGTATCGCTTTTTTCATCTGTTTGTATGTATCATTTTTTCAATAATCAGATGGAATTCGCATAACCATATATTTGAAAGGGATTCAAATGCTTTGGCGTGCTCATTTCATAAGATTTGGGTTTAATAGGCGCAACAATATATAAAAAAAATCCGCTATACAATGTACAACGGATTTCATTCTGAATTATTTAGTGATACCTAATATTAAGCATCAATATTTGCATACACTGCATTTTTCTCTATAAATTCTCTACGAGGCGGCACCTCATCTCCCATTAACATAGAAAAAATCCTATCTGCTTCTGTTAAATTATCGATAGTAACTTGGCGCATAGTTCTAAACTCAGGATTCATAGTTGTATCCCATAATTGTTCAGCATTCATTTCCCCAAGACCTTTATAACGTTGTATTTTAGAATTCTCTCCGAACTCTTTAACAATAAGATCTCGCTGATCATCATTCCAAGCATATTGTTTTTTCGCTCCTTTCTTTACCAAATATAGTGGTGGTGCAGCAATATAAATATGACCTGCTTCTATCAACTCCTTCATATAACGGAAAAAGAATGTTAGAATTAAGGTAGAAATATGACTACCATCCACATCCGCATCACACATAATCACTACTTTATGATAGCGTAATTTAGAAAGATTCAATGCTTTACTATCTTCTTCTGTACCAATAGTAACTCCAAGAGCTGTGAATATATTTTTAATTTCTTCATTTTCGAAGACTTTGTGATGCATTGCTTTTTCTACATTCAGAATCTTACCACGTAGTGGAAGGATCGCCTGAAACATACGATCACGTCCTTGTTTTGCTGTACCACCTGCCGAATCTCCCTCGACAAGAAATACTTCACACAAAGCTGGATCTTGCTCAGAGCAATCAGATAATTTACCTGGCAATCCTCCAATACTCATCACAGATTTACGTTGCACCATTTCACGAGCTTTCTTAGCTGCGTGACGTGCTTGCGCCGCGAGTATTACTTTCTGAACAATTATTTTAGCATCATTAGGGTTCTCCTCCAGATAGTTTTCTAACATCTCCGAAACGGCCTGAGAAACAGCAGAAGTAACTTCTCTATTCCCTAATTTAGTTTTAGTTTGTCCTTCAAATTGAGGTTCCTGTACTTTTACAGAAACAATTGCCGTAAGTCCCTCTCTAAAATCATCCCCAGCTATTTCAAACTTTAATTTATCTAGCATACCAGAAGAATCGGCATACTTCTTCAATGTAGATGTAAGCCCTCTTCTAAATCCAGAAAGATGAGTTCCTCCTTCATGGGTATTAATATTATTTACATAAGAATGAAGATTCTCTGCATAAGAATCATTATAAATCATTGCCACTTCCACAGGAATGTCATTCTTTTCCCCTTCCATAGAAATCACATGTCCTATAATAGGACTACGACTCGTATCTAAAAATCTAACAAATTCCTTTAATCCTTCCTGAGAATGGAAAGTTTCTGTAACATAATTACCTTCCTCATCCTTATGGCGTTTATCAGTTAAAGTTATAGTTATACCTTTATTAAGGAATGATAACTCTCTCATTCGACTTGCCAAGGTATCATAATTATACTCTAAGGTTTGCTGAAAAATAGTAGGATCAGGTCTAAAAGTAACGATGGTACCATTAAAATCTGTATCGCCAGTAGATTTTACAGGATATAAGGGTTTTCCTTTTTCATATTCTTGTTCCCAAACCTTTCCATCTTTATGCACAACTGCGTGAAGATGATCAGAAAGTGCGTTCACACAAGAAACACCTACTCCGTGTAATCCTCCAGAAACCTTATACGAGTCCTTATCAAATTTACCACCTGCTCCAATCTTAGTCATTACAACCTCTAAAGCAGAGACTCCTTCCTTTTTGTGGATCCCTATCGGTATTCCACGACCATTATCCTTAGTTGTGATAGAGTTGTCGTCGTTTATTACAACATCAATAGCATCACAATAACCTCCCATAGCTTCATCAATGGAGTTATCAACAACTTCATATACTAAATGATGTAGACCTCTGGACCCTACGTCTCCAATATACATCGATGGACGCATACGAACATGCTCCATTCCTTCTAGTGCCTGAATACTATCGGCAGAATAATTATTTTTATTTGCTTCTTCGCTCATAAATCCGCTTTACTTATTACAATTTTTGGTCAACAAACAAAGATAAAAAAAGAGTGAAATGTTCAAAGTGTTTTATAAGATATGATTTAAAGAGTTATCAACAATTAGTTAAGAATGATACCAGAAAACAAAAAAAAGCTCTTAAAAGCGATAAAAATAGTCTTAAAACCGATTTAAGATTAAATTAATAATTTGCTTAAAAACACTTAACACCCGCTCAACACTTTGTAAATAAATACATTAAAAAACAAATTTCTAAAGTCGATCTTTTTCTTTTATCAATCTAAAAAGAGCATCATTTATGCATAGTAATTTGAGACAAATTTGGAATACACAAATCTCACTACCAACGGTTTCTCAATCAATCCTTACGAATAATAAGAGCTTAACAAAGCGTTAACCTACTTTAGAAAACAATTAACACTTACCCAGATAATAGAGTAGCCCCAAAGCTGTTTGTGCAAACACAAATAAATCACAAAATCAACTAATTTATTTTAAAATGAAAATTAAAAATTTAATCAATCTCAGTAAAGCTGCTTTTATCTGTCTAGGACTTTTAGCAAGCTCGTGTACAAACGAAAATTTCGAAGAAGTAACTGGTGTAGAAGAAACCGAACTAATCAAAAAATTCTTTAATGATGATGTTGTTCTAGTAAAAGATCTAGGAGACGGAACCTTCCTAGGTGGTGATATGATCTATGAATCGAGGCAATTAACAGATCAAAAAATTGGATATGATGCAAATCCTGAGCCTAATGAAGATTTAGATGAAAGATTAGGTTTCTATAGAGGAGTTCAAAAGTGGCCAAACAATACTATTATTTATGTATTTGACAACAACCTTAGTAGTAATCAAATACAAGTTTCTCTAAATTCCATGCAGGAGTGGACTACAAAAACAAATATTAAGTTCAAAGAAAGAACGAATGAAAATTATTATGTAACCATTACCAACAATGGAGACAACTGTAATTGTGCAAGTGCTAATTTAGGTGTTAACGGGAATCGTGGAAGAATTAATATGGGTGTCAGAACTAGTGAGATAGTAATGATTCATGAAATAGGCCATACACTTGGTTATATCCACGAACAAACCCGTTCTGATAGAGATAACCACGTAAGAATTCTTTTTGAAAACATACAAAACGGTGCTGCCAGTCAGTTTAGAAAAAACGAAAATTCTGTAAATCTAGGAGCATTTGACATTAAATCTACTATGATGTATGGAGCCTATACATTTAGTAAAAATGGACAACCAACAATTGTCACATTAGACGGAAATACATACCCAAGAAGAAAGCCAGAATTATCCTCAGGAGATATAGCAGGAACTAATCAGGCTTACCCATCTGGAGATGGTGGCGGTGACGGAGGCGGTGACGGAGACGGAAATGATATATGCGATGGAGTTGACGAATGGTCTAGAAATGTAAGATACAGTGTTGGTGACAAAGTTACTTATCAAGGTTTTCTATATGAAAGAGATTTTAATGGATGGAATAGATTAGGAGAGTGTGGAGATACTCAAACAGCGGACATCTGTGAAGGTATTGAGCCTTACAGCGGCAACAGAAGTTATTCTCCTGGTGACCAAGTTACTTATAATGGTTACCTATACACGCTACAAAGTAACAGAAGATGGTCTAACCAAGGAAGATGTGCTAGTAACTAAACTTTCTTTGTGTAATAAAAAATAATATTACAAAAACCCCAAGAAAAAATTCTTGGGGTTTTACATCTCAATTAACTCAACTTTCAGCGACTCAAGCTGAAATTCTTAAATTCCTTGTATATTTTTATTGAACAACTTCATCTAACAAATAAGCATCATCATGAACATTGGCTACCGCTCTTCCACTAGGATCATTCATGTTCTTGAAAGCTTCATCCCATTCTAATGCTATTTTTGTACTACACGCTACCGATGGTTCCTGAGGAACACTTAATGCGGCAGCATCACTAGGAAAATGCCCTTCGAATATAGATCTGTAATAAAACTCTTCCTTGTTTTGTGGGGTTTGAATCGGAAATCTGAAATGTGCATTTGCCATTTGCTCATCTGTAACCTCTATCTCTACTACTTCTTTTAAAGTATCGATCCAGCTATACCCTACACCATCAGAAAACTGTTCCTTTTGTCTCCAGGCAACACTTTCAGGTAAATAAGATTCGAAAGCTTTTCTTATTACCCACTTCTCCATTCGCTCTCCATTAATCATTTTATCTTGTGGATTAATACGCATAGCTACATCCATAAATTCTTTATCCAAGAAAGGAACCCTTCCTTCTATCCCCCAAGCTGCCAAAGATTTATTTGCTCTTAAGCAATCATACATATGCAGTTTATCTAATTTACGCACTGTTTCTTCGTGAAATTCTTTTGCATTTGGCGCTTTGTGAAAATACAAGTATCCTCCAAATATTTCATCCGCTCCTTCTCCAGAAAGCACCATTTTGACTCCCATAGATTTAATCACTCTTGCCATCAAATACATTGGAGTAGAAGCTCTAATGGTAGTAATATCATATGTTTCTAAGTTATATATTACATCTTTGATTGCATCTAATCCTTCTTGAATAGTAAATTTAATTTCATGATGTATCGTTCCTATATGATCTGCAACTTTTTGAGCAGCAGCCAGATCAGGTGATCCTTCTAATCCAACTGAAAACGAATGTAATTGTGGCCACCAAGCATCTTTAGTATCCCCAGACTCAATTCTTTTCTCTGAATATTTTTTCGCTATAGCCGAAGTAACTGAAGAATCCAAACCACCAGACAACAATACACCATAAGGAACATCTGACATTAACTGTCTATGTACAGCCGCTTCTAGAGCATCTCTTAATTCATCAATACTAGTTTGATTATCTTTTACCGCATCAAAATCCGACCAGTCTCTAACATACCATTTTGTCAATTCACCTGTATTACTATCCAAATAATGTCCAGGTGGAAATAATTCGATTTTAGTACAAACTCCCTCTAATGCCTTTAATTCTGAAGCCACATAAAAAGTACCATTCTGATCCCACCCCATATATAATGGAATAACCCCCATATGATCACGAGCAATCAGATACGTATCCTGTTCTGCATCATATAATGCAAAAGCAAAAATACCATTTAGATCATCTAAAAACCGTACTCCTTTTTCTTTATACAAAGCCAAAATAACTTCACAATCAGATTCTGTTTGAAAATTATATTTACCATCAAAATCCTTACGGATCTCACTGTGATTGTAGATCTCTCCATTAGCAGCTAATATCAACTTCTTATCCTCACTAAACAAAGGCTGCTTACCGGATACTGGATCTACTATTGCTAACCTCTCATGAGCTAAGATTGCTTTTTCATTTGAAAAAATACCACTCCAATCTGGACCTCTATGACGTATTTTCTTTGACATCTCCAATAACTGGGGCCTTAAGACCTCTGCTTTTTCTTTTAATTCAAAAGCGCAAACTATTCCACACATATTCTTCTTTTTCTATTAATTGAGAAGTCAAATATGCAATTATAGTTACATTATTTAAACATTATTAAGCTTATTAGTTTCAAATTAAAACAAAAAACACTTATTTAAGTAAATATTAAAAACAAGAAGTATCAAAAATGGCATAAAAACTATCAAGTTGTTATTTAACTCTTTTAACAGAACTTAAAGACAGGATTAACATTTCATAAGTATGTTCACACATATCTTTACGACGGTTAAAAAAAATAAAATAAAGAATCATGAAAAAATCACTCTTACTTGCAGTTGTTATGTTTTTAGGAACTGTAACTAGTATAAATGCTCAGAAATTTGCAGGATTACAGAAAAGCCCAACAGATATTTCTTATGCTAAAACAGATAGAAATGCAAAACCGGACATCAAAGTAGTTTACAGTAGACCTCAGAAAAAAGGTAGGACTATGCTAGGAGACAAAGTAGCTTATGGAAAAGTATGGAGAACTGGAGCTGATGAAGCTACAGAAATAAAACTTTTTAAAGATGTAAAACTAGGAGATCAAACTGTGAAAGCAGGAACTTACTCATTATTTACAATACCTGGAGAAAAAGAATGGACGATTATCTTAAACACTGACTTGGATGTTTGGGGAGCATATTCTTATAACGACAAAAACGATGTTGCAAGACTAAAGGTACCAGCTGGAAAAGGTGATGAATTAGAAGCATTCTCTATTGCCTTTAAAAAAGTAGACAAAGGCTATCATATGGTTCTAGGATGGGAAACAACTAGAGTAGAGGTTCCTTTTTACAACTAAATGCTATTCATTATGATCATCAAAAAATAAAAAAGAGGTTAGTTTTTTAAACTAACCTCTTTTTTATTTTTTTTCAAAGATTACCTTTTGACTAGAAAGGTATAATTATTTCACTGAAACAATACCTATCGGTGGATAGCGTTACTAGACGCTCCCGGTAATTCTTTAAGAAAGTCCATGACAATCCTAAAAGTTAATCTGAATTTAGTGTAAAATAGCCCCATAATATTTCCAATTTATTTAGTTACAAGATAACACCTAAAAGCCTTTAAATCAACATTTTTAACATAAAACGTAAGAACTTTTAGACGTAAAGTAAAAATTAACCGATCAAAAGCGCAAATTTTAATTATACAAGTAAAATCTATTCCTACTTCATTCATCCTATCCGTATCTATAAACAAAAAATATAATATATACCTCTGTTTTAATAAACACAGAATTCCCGCTTCATTTTAAAGTCAACTTTTACTTATACAAGTAAAACACATTACTTTATCTATGAATCGCATTGCTGCTAGCAGATGGCAATTCTCTTAAAAAACTCTTTAATGCTTTGATATCTATTGAAAGTATATTGTAAAAAAATTTCATAATAGTTTGATTTTTAATTTGTTATGCAAATATAGACTCCAGATCCTCATCATTAAAAAAAATTAACATGTATAAATTAAAATTTTAGACATAAGAGTATCTATCCACGATATAAGAACAAACGAAATTCAGACAGTGTTAAATTTTGAAGAATTAACCTACAAAAACAGTATGAAACTAGGGGCTTATCCCCCTGTTTTTTCGTAGGTCATTAATATCCAATATTATTTACGAACCAAAAACCTAGATTAAAATTGTATTATTTGCAAACCATAATCATATAACCTAAAAACAACATCTTGTAGTTTTTGAATTTTATCATTCCAACAACTATCGTATAATACCTTTAATATACGATATAAAAAAAAGGGATTATCTAACAGATATCCCTTTTATAATTTTGTAAAATACATAGAATTTGGGTTTTATGTATTATAAATAGTTTAGTGTCTTATTACATGGCTAGAAGCAGAAGGTAGCTCCTTAATAAAACTGATAACAGACTTAAATTGTAAACTTAAAATAGTGTAAAAATTTCTCATAGTGTTTTGTTTTTTAATTATTTACATAAAATTAACAACTACTTTACGAATCTTCAAACATAAATGTTAAAAAAATTATAGTTTTAGATCAAAAAACTAATACATATGACGTAATACACAAAAAACTAAAATTAAACAATAAAAAAGAAAGAATTACCCTACATTTTATCTGACATAATAGGGGATAATTCCCTGTAACATTATGGTAAAACCGTATTTAATTAAAAATCAACAGGTTAAAACTTCGCCTAAAAGCTACAAAACCGTAAAAAAAATGTGTTAATTAAGGAATATTCAAGTACTTATGCGTTTGTAAAGACACCTTCCATTTAGGGTTTTTCATCACATAATCAACAATCAGAGGAATTACTTTATCTCTAACGCTCCATTCTGGTTGTAAATAGAGTACACAATCTTCAGAAACCTGAGCGGCTTGTTTCTCAGCAAAATCAAAATCACTATTATTATAAACAATGCATTTTAACTCATGAGCCTTCATATAGACCTCTGACTTAGGGAGTTTTACTTTTTTAGGTGATAGACATATCCAATCCCAATCGCCAGTAAGCGGATACGCTCCTGATGTTTCTATATGTGTTTTAGCGCCTTTATCTTTTAACCCCTTGGTGAGCGCTGTCATGTCCCAAGTTAAAGGCTCTCCTCCTGTCACTACCACTACATCACTATATTTTACTGCATTTTCCACAATAATTTCTGTAGAAGTCGGAGGATGTAGAGTTGCATTCCAACTTTCTTTGACATCACACCAATGGCATCCAACATCACAACCACCAATCCTTACAAAATAAGCGGCCGTACCTTTATGAAAACCTTCTCCTTGTATCGTATAAAACTCTTCCATAAGCGGAAGCATTTTACCCTCATTCACCAATTTCTCTGTACTTTCTTGCATAAGGCTGCAAAGGTACACAACATTAGATAATTAAAAATATAAAATTTAAATGGAAAAGTAATCTAACTTTAATTTTTAACGGCGATACATTCTATTTCAATCTTTGCTCCTACTGCTAAACCTTTGGCTGCAAAAGTAGTTCTTGCAGGCTTTTGTGGAAAATACGTTTTATACACCTCATTGAATGCAGAAAAATCATCTATATCCGAAAGTATAACTGTACACTTCACCACATCACTCATATTCAGATCATGATGCTTCAATACTGCCTTAATATTTTCGAGTGTTTGTTTTGTTTCTTGCTGTATTCCTCCTGTTACTAATTTGCGAGTTGAATGATCCATCCCTACTTGACCAGAGAGAAAATATAAATTACCCACTTGTACTGCATCCGAAAACGGAGCATTTGTCTTTTTTGGTTCATGAGTTTCGTGAAAAATAACTGAAATATCTGATCCAGAATTATTTTTACAACCAAACAAACAAGTGACTACTATTATTAATAGATATATCTTTTTCATTAGGATAAAGGTTATGATTTATTACTTATAAAAATAAACTATAATTTTCTACACCTCTTCATATTGATATAAAAATTATAAATTTACCTAAAACAAAACCACATTCATTTCGATAGCATAAGTAAGATTGCTATTTTTATCAAAATTTACATCAACTATGAGTAGTAATCAAGAATTTTTTGATCATATAAATAAAGGATATACTACCAAAGGTGAATTCATCACCTTAGGAGCTGCAATGCATAATGGAGAAACTGTGACAGATGCACACGTTAAAATTCCATTAAAAACATTGAATAGACATGGACTAATTGCCGGTGCTACAGGAACTGGTAAAACTAAAACACTACAAGTTCTAGCAGAAAACCTAAGCGAACAAGGAATACCTGTTCTTCTTATGGATATTAAAGGTGATCTTAGTGGTTTAGCTGCCGCCAGTCCTGGCCACCCTAAAATTGATGAACGACACGAAAAAATAGGAATCCCATTCGAAGCAAAAGATTTTCCAGTAGAAATTCTTTCGTTATCAGATCAAGACGGTGTGCGTCTTAGAGCTACTGTTAGTGAATTTGGGCCTGTATTGTTTTCAAGAATTTTAGATGTAACAGAAACTCAAGCTGGTATTATTTCTATCATTTTTAAATATTGTGATGATAATAAACTCCCTTTATTAGATTTAAAGGATCTTAAAAAAGTACTACAGTTTGCAACTCGCGAAGGGAAAGAAGAATTAGAAAAAGACTATGGAAGAATTTCTACAGCGTCTACAGGCTCTATACTTCGAAAAATAGTAGCATTAGAACAACAAGGAGCTGATGCCTTTTTTGGAGAAAGGTCTTTTGACGTTCAAGATTTATGTAGAGTTGATGAAGATGGAAGAGGGTTTATAAACATTCTGAGATTAACAGATATACAAGATAGACCCAAACTGTTCTCTACATTTATGCTTAGTCTTCTTGCAGAAGTATATAGCACATTTCCGGAACAAGGAGATAGTGGAAGACCTGAATTGATTATTTTCCTCGATGAAGCACATTTGATATTTAAGCAAGCTTCTAACGCACTGATGGATCAAATAGAAAGTATTGTAAAATTAATACGTTCCAAAGGGGTTGGGCTTTATTTTGTTACTCAGAACCCCACTGATGTGCCGGATGGAGTACTAGGACAATTAGGTCTAAAAGTACAGCATGCATTAAGAGCATTTACTGCAAAAGATCGTAAAGCGATCAAACTCACCGCAGAGAACTATCCAATATCGGAATATTATGACACCAAAGAAGTATTAACATCTCTAGGTATTGGAGAAGCCTTAGTATCGGCTCTTGACGAAAAAGGGCGTCCTACTCCACTTGCGGCAACTATGCTAAGAGCTCCAATGAGTAGAATGGATATACTTTCCGATAGTGAATTGAAAAATTTATTAAAAAAATCTACGCTTTCTAAGAAATATAATGAAGATATAGATAGAGAAAGTGCCTATGAAATTCTTAATGAAAAAATAGAAAAAGCCGAGGCTGAAGAGGCCAAAGCTGCTGCTAAAAAGGAAAGAGAGAAACTTAATCGAAGTTCATCCAGTTCCCGCTCACGAAGCAGAAAATCTAGTACTACAGAAAAAGCTGTTATTAAAGTTTTAACCAGTGCTACCTTTATTAGAGGAGCATTAGGTGTACTAAATAAATTATTACGCTAAACAACACGAATCATTGTTTAATCTTGGGAATAACTAACCTATTATGTTAAAAAAAATTAGCTGTACTTTACTTATATGTATAAGTATATTAAGTTGTCAAAATGACAAAAAACAAGATCCATTCGAAATTTCTTATAATAGAATCGGAAACTTGACCAATATTACTAAAGTAAGTCAATTAGATTCAATCTATATAAATGATTCTATAGTAAAAATGTCTGAGAATGATAAATTCTTAGATGTTGCTAATACGATAGAAATTTATGAAAAAGGTGGAGCGAAATTACTATCTCTTGAACCAAGAGAAGAAAACAATCCTGAATCATCGATTGAGAGTATACAAATCATTGATCCTAGATATAAGACTATATCCGGACTATCGGCAAATGGTATTTTTAAGGATATCAAAGATAATTACACCATCACTAAGATTACCAATACACTTAGTGCAGCGGTTATATTTGTGGACAGTATTCAGGCATCTATAACTATTGATAAAAAAGAACTATCTAGTGAATTAAAGTTTAATACTGATAAAAAAATTGAAGCTTCTCAAATTCCAGATTCTGCTAACATTAAACATTTTATTATTAATTGGGAGCGTAATTAAATTCTAAGGTTTAGAGTTATGAGTAAAAAATATCAAATTCAGAAATCACCTTTTGTAGTACCTACCACTGATGGCAAACTAATAGAAGAGCATTTTGGTAAAGCTACCGATGGCAATCCTGAGATTAGTATTGCTCATATGATTGCTCCACCAGGTTGGAGCGAACCATTCCAAACTCCAGAATTTGATGAATATACTTACATTATTAGTGGGAAGAAACAGTTTATTATTGATAATGAAAAAATAGTATTGGAATCCGGCCAGTCAATTAAAATTGAAAAAAACACCAGAGTTCAATATGCTAATCCCTTTAAATCAGCATGTGAATATCTTTCAATTTGTCTTCCTGCGTTTTCTATTGAAGCTGTACACAGAGAAGAATTATGAGAGAGAAATTAAAAAAGTACCTGCCGATTATTATCGGGAAACGTCTTTTATTAATTTTCTTTTTTAATAAGCAAAAGGCGTTACACAAAGCATATCTTTTGTTCTGCACTCCTCAAAAAGGAAAAATATTGCCCGATCAAGAGTACTTCCTTGAAGAAGCAGAAGATGAAATTATTTCTGTCAATGGAAATTATATTCAAACCTATCGTTGGTCTAATATGGGAGAAACCATATTGATGGTTCACGGATGGGATAGTAATAGTCATCGATGGAAAACACTTATAGAAAAATTACATCAACAAAATTATAACATCATAGCATTTGATGCACCTGCACATGGTAATTCTTCGGGCAAGATCCTTAATGTTCCTTTGTATGCAGAATGTCTACAAAAAATTGTAGAATTATACAGACCTAATTATGTCATGGGGCATTCTGTTGGAGGAATGACTACTATATTTCACCAATTCACCTACCCTAATCATGAAATAGAAAAACTAATTGTTCTTGCTGCACCAACAGAATTATCTGTAATTATGAAAGGCTACCAGAAAACGCTTGGGTTATCTGACAAATTCATGGAAGCGTTAAGTCAGTATTTTAAGAATAAGTTCGGTTATAATTTTGAAGAATTCTCTATTGCAGAATTTGCAAAAAACCTGACACATCCGGGATTGCTTATACATGATAAACATGATGATGTTGCGCCATATTCAGGTGCTGAAAAGATTCATAAAAGTTGGACTAATGTAAAATTTATAACCACAGAGGATTTTGGGCATTCGCTATTTTTTGATGAAGTGGATGATATGATTATTGATTTTGTAGCAAAATAATCTAAACTCTAAATTATTAGATAAGGATGGATTATTGATAATACTAATGATTACTGGATTTTACATAGAAAGTAACATTACAAAAAAACTCTATACACAATTCTTTTTGCCATGCTACTAAAGTGTTGTTTTTAAAATAGTATCAAGTATATTTGCACTTTATATTTCATATGTCAGATACTAATCTCACCAGGCTCAATAAATTTCTTAGTGAAGTCGGATACTGCTCCCGTCGCGAAGCAGATAAATTGATCGATCAAGGTCGTGTTACGCTAAACAATAAAGTGCCGGAAATGGGCACTAAAGTAGCTCCAGGAGATGAAGTAAGAGTTGATGGCGAACTAATCAATAAACCTAAGGAAGAACACGTATATCTTGCTTTTCATAAACCCGTTGGAATTGTTTGTACTACTGCTCAAAATGAAAAGGACAATATTGTTGATTATATAAACTACCCTAAACGTATTTTTCCTATTGGTCGATTAGATAAACCAAGTGAAGGATTAATTCTATTAACAAGCGATGGTGACATCGTTAATAAAATACTCAGGGCAAGGAATAACCATCAAAAAGAATATATAGTTACTGTAAACAAGTTGATCAGTCCTCTTTTTATTAAAAGAATGGGAAATGGTATCCCCATCTTAGACACGGTTACACGCAAATGCGAAGTTGAACAAATCAATAAATACGATTTTAGGATCGTACTTACTCAAGGTTTGAATAGACAGATTCGAAGAATGTGTGAATATCTAGGATATGAAGTAATACGACTGAAACGAATTCGCATTATGAATATTAGCCTAGATACTCCTGTTGGTGAATGGCGATATTTAACAGAAAAAGAATTGCAAATCATCAATTCTGATGTTGGAGACTCTAGCAAAACTGAAGAAGCATCTGTTACTGAAGAAAAAAAGCCAAAAAGATCAAAAAACAATACCAAAAATTTCAACCCTAAAAACCAAAGCAGGAACAGTTCTAATCAAAAAGATTCTTTAGCTTCAAAAAAAAGAAAACGCAGTGACCGCAGACGTTAAGATTCACTGTTAATTATATCTTAATTACCAACATCTTTCATTTATAAATATTTCAAAATAGGTAAATTACCTTACTAATCAATTCATAAAATTTATGAAATCAATAGTAATATGTTTACTACTTCTCACCTCTGTTTTATCAACCGCTCAGAGTGAGTACGAGCCTTCTGACGCGTATCCTTTTGGCAGACCTAATCCAAAAGCTCCTAAAGAAATCAAAGATTACGATCCCTTAATTGGAATCTGTGATTGTAGTTCGCAAACCAGAAATCAAGATCAAACTTGGGCAGATCCAAATAAAATGACTTGGGAATTTAAATATATCATGAATGGTATGGGGGTTCAAGATCAAACGGTAAAAGAAGATGGAAAGAATTCTGGTAGCATAAGACAATTTATTGCAGATAGTAGTCGATGGTATGTTCACTATTATTCTAACACTAAACCTACCACAGTACTTTCCGCATGGGAAGGAAACAAAAAAGAAGATAAAATTATTCTCTATCGTGAACAAAAAGCTCCAAATGGTATGGATGGTTTTTATAAAATCAATTTTTACGATATTAGCGAAAATGGTTTTAAATGGCTCGGAGAATGGGTAGATAAAAATGAAACAATTTCTTTTCCTACCTGGAAAATAGAATGCATAAAGCGAAAAGATTCTGAAAAAATATCAGACGAAGAACAAATTAAAGCTGCTACCAAAGCATTTTCAGCCTCTTATCTTAAGCAAGATTATGAAGCCATTGCCAGAAGCTATACAAACGATGCAAAAATCTTTCCTAATAACACATCGATTATATCTGGATATGAAGCTATTAAAAAGCGCTGGTCAGGTTCATCAGGGTACACACCAATAGAACATCGAATCACACCAGAAGAAATAGTCATTCTTGGTGATACTGCTCATGATTATGGATATTATCAAGGAAAAAATAAAAATGACGATGGAACTGAGGTAAATTATAAAGGAAAATATGTAGTAGTTTGGAAAAAAACTAACGGTACCTGGAAAATGTATTTAGATATTTGGAATCAGATAAAAGAATAATCCCTTCAATTTAGAGTTCTAACTATATAAAAAAAACAATAAACAGAAACATGCAATCATTATCTCCTTTTCACCTAGCAATTCCTGTAGATAATTTAGATCTTGCCAGAGATTTTTACAATAACACACTTGGTCTTGATGAAGGACGTAGTAGTGATCATTGGGTAGATTTCAACTTTTTTGGACATCAATTAGTCATACATTACAAACAAAAATCGGATGCTGACACTAAACACCATAATAGTGTCGATGGTAAAGAAGTTCCTATACCTCATTTCGGTATACTTTTAGACTGGGATACTTGGCAAAATTTCGCAAATATGCTCTCTGAAAAAAAAGTGAAATTCGTTATAGAACCTTATGTAAGGTTTCAAGGTGAAGTTGGAGAACAGGCAACTATGTTTTTCTATGACCCTTGTGGAAATGCATTAGAATTTAAATCTTTCAAAGATTCCTCTCAAATATTTACAAAGTAATACTCACAAACCCTTAAAATTAACTAGCCATATGAAAAACTAGAACCTAGCAAGTAAACAATCGTTAAAAATGTCTTTTTTTTGTTTAAAAAGATAAAATGTTAAAGTTATACTACAAATTCTTATTATATTCTGCCCCAATTAGAAGACAACAAAAAGAAAATGGATTTTATACAACCCCTAAAATATGGTGTACCCTTATTTCTAATACTTATTGTAGTAGAATTGGCTTACAGCAAAAACCACCACGATCATAAAAACCTTTACAATTGGAAGGATTTATCAGCAAGCTTTACTATGGGTCTTGGATCAGCATTTTTAGGCCCTCTTCTTAAAACAGTTTTTTCGGTAGTTCTATTTACTTTCATGTACAATCTTTTTAATCCAGAAGTTAATGGTGTTAGAACTAACATTATGGGTTGGGAGTCATTTGGATATGCGTGGTATGTTTGGTTATTATGTCAATTAGCTGATGATTTTACTTATTATTGGTTTCATCGACAAAATCATATGATAAGAGCATTATGGGCTGCACATATCGTTCATCACTCTTCGGATAATTTTAATCTTGGAACAGCCGTTCGTAATGGATGGTTTACTCTTCTATATAAACCTTTATTTTATATGTGGATGCCAATTATAGGGTTTCCTCCAGAGATGGTTATTGTTTGTCTAGGTATAGAAGCTTTATGGCAATTCCAATTGCACTCTGTATTTATTCCGAAAATGGGCTTTATAGAAAAGATTTTTAATACCCATACAATGCATCAGGTTCATCACGCCAAGAACGTAGAATATATGGATAAAAACCATGGAGGATTTCTTAATATTTTTGATAAGATATTTGGAACCTGGAAAGAGCTAGATGATGATATCGATGTACAATATGGCGTAACACACGCTCCAAATTCGTACAATCCTTGGGTTATCCTTACGCATGAGTACAAGGATATTTGGAACGATACTAAAAAATCTAAAAATTGGTATCACAAGTTCATGTATATTTTTGGTCCTCCAGGCTGGAGTCATGATGGAAGCACCCTTACTGTAAAACAAATGCAGCAAGAATTGGAACTCAAAAAAAGTATGGGTACCGAATCATAATTCTTTTTTCCTAACAACTCTATATACTTCGCTATGAATTATCAGGAAATCGTTAATGCTCAAAACGCCTTTTTCAATACCAATACCACTAAAGACATATCTTTTAGAATAAAAGAGTTAAAGCGATTGAAAAATGTTTTGCAACAGCATGAAGACCTTTTTTATAAAGCAATCTATAATGATTTTAAAAAATCTAAATACGAAACGTATACTACAGAATTAGGTATCATCTATCATGAGATTGATCTTGCTTTAGTAAACATCAAAAAATGGTCTAAAAAGAAAAGTGTATCTACTGGATTAGCTAATCTTCCTGGAAGAAGTTATATTATACCAGAACCTTTTGGAACTGTATTGGTAATGGGCGCTTGGAATTATCCTTATCAATTATCAATAGTTCCTGCAATAGCAGCAATAGCAGCAGGCTGTACTGTTATACTTAAGCCTAGTGAGATTCCTTCTCATTCCTCGGCTGTAATGACCAAAATTATAAATCAAAACTTTAGCCCTGAATTTTTTAAGGTAATAGAAGGAGGTGTTGCAGAAACCACTGAATTGTTAAAAATTAAATTTGACAAAATATTTTTTACGGGAAGTATACAAGTAGGTAAAATTATATACCAAGCTGCTGCAAAACACCTTACTCCGGTTACCTTAGAATTAGGAGGCAAAAGCCCTGCAATTATTACGAAGGATGTTAATATTGACATGACCGCTAAACGTTTAGTTTGGGCAAAATTTTTAAACACCGGTCAAACATGTATTGCACCTGATTATATACTGGTTGAATCTGCTATACAAGATGAGCTTTTATCTGCTATCAAAAAACATATAGAAAATGCTGATTATAAAATAGAAAATCAAAACTATACTCAGATTGTCAATCAAAAGAACTTCGAACGTTTACAAGGTTTTATCGAAAAAGACAAAATATACTTCGGAGGTCAATGTGACGCAGAGAGTAGAGTTATATCCCCTACTGTTATGAGTGGAGTTACATTCTCTGATAAAGTAATGCAGGAAGAAATTTTTGGCCCTATTTTACCCGTTTTATCATTTGAAAACATAGATAGTGCCATTGCCGATATTAAAACATTATCCAAACCTTTATCCTGTTATATTTTCACAAAAAACAAAGGGATAAAAAATAAAATTTTGAATGAAATATCATTTGGTGGCGGAGCAGTGAATGACGCTGTGATGCATTTTATGGAACAAAATCTCCCATTCGGTGGCGTTGGTGATAGTGGTATCGGAAATTATCACGGTAAAGCAGGATTCGAAGCATTCTCTCATTATAAAAGTATTTTACAAAAATCTTTTTTAATAGAATTGAATCTTAAGTATGCACCCTACACTGGCTCGAAGTTAAAATGGCTGAAGAGACTTATTGGATAATATTTTTAGCACTGCTCTCATAAACATTTATGCGATTCATAATTTCTTCCTCCACCTGATCAGTATCCCAGATACTCTCAATATTATCCAACTGCATAATTTCATTCATAATCCTAGCTTGTCGATCTCCAATCTCTAAAGCCTCTGCATAAGGTCTATGGGTAAAGGTCACCCTAGTATATAGCGGGATCCACTTATCAGGGTACTTTTCAGAGAATTTCTTTTCAATTTTCTTTCTTAACAGAAAATCTGGATTAGCAGTTTTACTACTCATTTCCACAAAATTACGATACGAAAGTTCTGCTATAGCATCTGCACTTGGTTTTCTGGCTTCCTGATATTTTTCGAAAATTTCCTGCCAGTTCTCACCTTCATAAGCTTCTATGATATCATCAAGTACAGAAATATCCTCAAAACCAGCATTAATACCCTGTCCATAAAATGGTACAATTGCATGAGCGGAATCTCCAACCAAAGCTACCTTATCCCAATAAGACCAAGGATAACACTTCATTGTTACTAATGCACTCGTCGGATTACTCTTAAAATCTTTAAGTAAGGTAGGCATGTATTCAATAGTATCAGGGAAATGTTGTTTCCAGAATTCGATTACCTCGGCATCTTTCTTTAAACTCTCAAAAGAATTTTCACCTTCATGAGGCATAAACAATGTACAGGTAAAACTACCGTCTAGATTCGGCAATGCAATTAGCATAAACTTACCTCTTGGCCATATATGAAGGGAGTTTTTATCCAGTCTATGAGTACCATTTTCATTAGCAGGAATACCCAGTTCTTTATACCCTGCATCCAGAAAATCCTGCGAATAATCGAATCTACTTCTCCTTTGCATTTTATGTCGAACTCTAGAAAAAGCACCATCACAACCAAAAATCATATCATATTGATATTCTTTCCATTCACCCTTTTCTGTTTCTCCTGTGTATATTTTAGCTTCTGGTAAGTTTACATCCCATACCTTTTCGTTAAATCTAAAGACAACACCTGATTCTTCTGCCAGTGTAATCATTTTTCGATTTAAAACTCCTCTCGAAATAGAATATATAGCTTCTCCTTCTTTGCCATAGTATTGGTGATATTCAGCTTGACCATTGACATGCATGGCTCTTTTATTCATCGGGATTGCCAATTTTCTGATTTCTTCTCCAATACCAACTCTATCCAATGCTTTCCAACCACGAACAGACATCGCAAGATTAATAGAACGACCACTAAACTGAACTTTTCTAATATCTGGCCTTCTGTCAAATACAGTAACCTGATGATTCCGTTTTTTTAGGTAAATTGCTAATAGTGAACCTGCTAAGCCACTCCCTACGATAGCTATATTTTTTGTTTGCATACTTTTTAGTGATTCCGGTTTGTCAAAGTATGAAAAGGAACTATGTCATAAGATCCGAGTCTTAATGTTCTTGACAAACCTGCTCCATATATTTTAGAGCTTATGCAAACATTAAAACCTATAACAAATGTAAAAAAATTATCAAAGAATTGTTACTTAAAAGCTTTAATCGCAAATAGTAACGGAAATAATTTATCAGAACTCTCGAACATTCCGTTTTTATTTTCAATTAAATCTGGAAAAACATCATACGGAGATTCGTCATATTCCCTCAGGTATTCAATAGTTAATCCCGCTTCAGATAAGGAGGAAATCACTTCTCCTAATCCGTGATTCCAGCCATACTCTTTACTAACCATTTTAGAATTCATATCGGCATATGTACCTTCATACTCTTCATAAATTACTTCTTTCTGATGATACCCATATTTAATCGTAGGCAATCCCTCCAGATAATCAAACATCCATACAATGGGATGAAACTCCACCATATAAAAAGTTCCTCCAGATTTTAATCTTTCCGCAATCATTTTACCCCAAGGTTTTAGATCAGGTAACCATCCAATAACTCCATAGCTGGTATATACAATATCAAATTGATTTTTTAAATGATCAGATGTATCCAAAACATTACAGCACACAAACTCAGCATCTAATTTCAATTCCGTATTTAGTTGTTTTGCTAGCTCAATTGCTTTATCAGAAAGATCCACTCCAGTGGATTTTGCTCCCATCCTACTCCAACTTAACGTATCCTGACCAAAATGGCATTGAAGATGTAAAAGTGATTTTCCAGAAACATCTCCTAACGCTTCCAACTCATATTTATTTAAGGAATTATTGCCGTTTTTGAAAGATTCTAAATCATAAAAATTACTAGATGCATGAACCTTTACTTTCTCATCCCAAGTTGCTTTGTTAGTTTTAAAAAACTTTTGAAATTCTTTAGACATACCCTTTTATTTAATAATTTCTAAATATAACAATTCATTATAAACTCAATAATAATAGTTGCTTTTCGATAAACAATTCTTAAAAAATTAATATTTAGTTCCAAATGGAAGAAACTTTATAAAAACCTTAAGAGTTCTTCTCTTTATAGGTATTGGAAAGAGGTTTTTTATTGGCTAATTTTAAACTAATGAAACTTACAACAGAAAGACTTCAACAAATTCCAGAGTTTATTAAAGTTCCAGTTGATCAATTACAATGGTTGATTGACAAATCCTATATTAAAGTTTTAATACAAGGAGAATATCTCTTTCAGCAAGGAGACTCTATTGACAAACTTTTTGTTGTTTTAGAAGGTAAAATTGAAATCAAAGTAGAACAGAATGGAAACTATAAGCATATTGCACTTATGGATACCAATCAAATTGGTGGGCTACTGCCTTTTTCCAGAGCAAGTTCTGCTGCTGGTTTTGGTGATGTACTAATCGATAGCAAAATTTTAGTTCTCGAAAAACCATTGTTCAGAGAAATGATTTCCAATCATTATGAGCTTACTGAAGTTTTAGTGCATACCATGACTTCTAGGGTGAGAGAGTTTACCAAAAACAATGTGCAGGCTGAAAAAATGATGTCCTTAGGAAAATTATCCGCTGGACTAGCTCACGAACTTAATAATCCAGCTTCTGCAATGGTTCGTAGTGCTAAAGAGTTAAAAAAACATCTAGGCAATGTTCCTGAGAAATTCAAAAGAGTGGTTTCTATAAGGATTTCGGATCAAGAAATTGACAGTCTTAATAAAATCCTTTTTGAAAAACTAAATAATCGTCCAGAAAACAATATGAAACTGATGGAACGCAATGAAAAAGAAGATGAATTAGAAGATTGGTTAGAGAATCATGGATTAGATAATGCTTATGAGTTAACAGAAACGCTTTTGGATTTTTGTATGGATGTCCCAGCTTTAGAAGAAATATACAAAGTAACTGGCCAAAATAACTTTCCTCACGCTATCGAATGGGTAGAGAATGTCTTAACCACAGAAAAGATGGTCGATGAAATTGGTGAAGCTTCTGACAGAATATCCAATCTCGTAAATTCTATCAAAAGTTATACGCATATGGATCGTGCTCCAGAAAAAACCTCAACCGATATACATATTGGCTTAAAAAGCACACTCACTATGCTTAACCATAAGCTAAAAAAGAAAAATATAACGTTAGAAAAGAATTTTCAAGAAAATCTTCCTGAAGCCAAAATTTTCGTAAGTGAAATTAATCAAGTATGGACCAACCTCATCGACAATGCAATTGATGCAATGGATCATTCTGGAATTTTAAAAATCAAAACCTCTCTAGATCAAAAATTCTTAAAAGTTGAGATAGCGGACAATGGTGAAGGCATCGCCGAAGAACATCTAAACAATATTTTTGACCCTTTTTTTACTACAAAAGCTATTGGAGAAGGAACAGGTATGGGATTAGAAGTAGTACAAAGAATTATTAATCAGCATCAAGGAGATATTAAAGTAAAATCTAAAAAAGGAGAAACAATATTTACCGTTTGCCTACCTATTACATAATTCAAATTATGAAAACAATAACTGATATAAAAGGAGCATTTAGACTAAATAATGGAGTAAACATGCCTTATTTCGGATTGGGAGTGTACTTGTCTGACAATGACAAAGAAGTCGTTGATGCAATCCAATGGGCTTTGGATGCTGGATATCGACATATTGATACTGCAAGTATATATAAAAATGAAGAAGGTGTTGGAAAAGCAATACGCCAAAGTAATGTTCCAAGAAAAGAGCTTTTCGTAGTAAGTAAGGTATGGAATTCTGATCAAGGGTATGAATCAACACTTAAAGCTTTTGATGAAAGCCTTCGCAGGTTACAATTAGATTATTTAGATCTGTATCTTATACATTGGCCTGTAGAAGGCAAATATATTGAAACTTGGAAAGCATTAGAAAAACTATATAAAGATGGACGTATAAAAGCAATAGGAGTAAGTAATTTTATGCAGCACCATCTGGAAAACCTTATGAAAACATCGACTATAATTCCAATGGTTAATCAAATGGAATTCCATCCACATCTGGTACAACAGGATTTAATTGATTTCTGCAATACACATGCAATTCAGTATGAAGCATGGTCACCAATGATGCAAGGAAAAATATTCAAACTAAATATACTGGATGATTTGGCGAAAAAATATCAAAAAACCGTCGCTCAGATTGTATTACGATGGAATTTACAAAAAGGAATAATCACAATACCTAAATCGGCAAAAAAACAACGAATTATATCTAATGCAAATCTTTTTGACTTTGAATTATCTAAAGAAGATATGAGTTATATTGATTCTTTAGATAAAAACCAAAGAAACGGACCAGACCCTGATAACTTTAATTTTTAGTCTGTTTTTTAATTTAATAAAATAATGAAAAAACCAATCATATTTGCACTTGATGATGATCCTCAGGTATTACGCGCAGTAACTCGGGATTTAAAATCAGAGTATCGAAAGGAATATCGAATAATGAGTACAGAATCTGCTAATGATGCACTAGAAGCTTTAGAGGATCTAAAAAAGAAAAACGAAATTATTGCTTTATTCCTAGTAGATCAAAGGATGCCGGAGATGCTCGGAGTCGAATTTCTAAGAGAAGCCAAAAAGTTTTTTCCGAATGCAAAAAAAGTGTTGTTAACTGCATATTCTGATACCGATGCGGCTATTAGAGCTATTAATGATGTACAATTAGATTATTATCTTACCAAACCATGGAATCCACCAGAAGAAAAACTATATCCTACATTAAATGATTTATTGGATGTTTGGCAGATTAATTTTCAACCAGAGTTTGAGGGAATACGTGTAATTGGTTATCAATATTCTCCAAAATCTCACGACATTAAAGATTTTTTATCTGGAAATTTATTTCCATTTCAATGGTTAGATGCAGAAAACAGTAATAAAGCAAAAGAAATTATAGCACTGCACAAACTAACGGCAAAAGATCTACCTGTAATTTCATTAGAAGATGGTAGCTGTTACAAAAATCCGGATATAATAGAGTTAGCTACTGCACTCGGCTTGAACGCACATCCGCAAGACAATTTATATGACGTGGTAATCATTGGAGCTGGACCATCAGGATTAGCAGCCGCAGTTTATGGAGGATCCGAAGGTTTAAAAACATTGTTAATTGAAAAGCACGCGCCTGGTGGCCAGGCAGGAACTAGCTCCAGAATAGAAAACTACCTTGGATTTCCTAATGGATTAAGTGGTCAAGAATTGACGCATCGAGCAATTACCCAAGCCAAACGATTTGGGATTGAGTTTCTGTCACCCCAAGAAGTAACTTCTATAACAGAAAAAAATGGATATAAAAGTATTTCTCTAGGTAACGGAGAATGTATTCGTGCTAAAAGTGTGGTGATCACTACCGGTGTAAATTACAGAAAACTTGAAGCTGAAGGTATTGAAAACTACACTGGAGCTGGTATTTATTATGGTTCATCTATGACTGAAGCTCAAGCCTGCAGCAATAAAGAAGTATATATCGTAGGTGGTGGTAACTCTGCCGGACAATCAGCTGTTTATCTTTCTAAGTTTGCTAAAAACGTATATATTACAATTCGTAAAAAAGATCTCACAAGTAGTATGTCGAGCTATCTAATCGATCAGATCGATGCTATTGACAATATTATGTTACTAGGTCATACCAATATCACGGAAGCCAATGGAGAAAGTGATAGACTTACTTCATTAAAACTAACCAATAGTATTACTTCAGAAACTAGAAATGTAGATGCGGATGCATTATTTATTTTTATAGGAGCAAAACCATATACAGATTGGATAGCACTGGATATTATCAAAAATGAAAGAGGTTTTATAGAGACTGGAAGGGATTTAAATCGCTACAGTAATTTCAAAAAAATCTGGAAAAAAGACCGAGAACCTTTCCTATTAGAAACTTGTAGCCCAGGTATCTTTGCATCTGGTGATGTTAGAGCTGGTGCTATGAATCGAGTAGCCTCTGCCGTTGGTGAAGGTGCGATGGCAATCAAATTTGTACATGAATATTTAGCAGAAACATAATATGGGGTTTAAAACTAAAACTTGTAATCATCTAAAAAATTTAGATATCCAAAGTATCAAAAAAGACGACAGCTATAAATGTGCTCAATGCGTAAAAATGGGAGACAACTGGGTACATCTTAGAACTTGCCAGGAATGTGGAGTTACGCTATGCTGTGATTCTTCTCCCAATAAACACGCTAGCAATCATTATGCTGATCATAAACATCCCGTAGTAATCTCTGCAGAACCTAATGAAAAATGGGCTTGGTGCTACGAACACAAGTCGTTTTTAAAATACTAAAAAACAATTACTTATCAATAAAAACATTGCTAACTCACTTAAGATTCAATTAAAACAATTAAACTTTCTATAACATATTTTGTTATGATTAATCACTAAATTTGAAAGTATTTTACAATCTAAATTCTGATTAATATTTATAAACTTGATCCTATTTTATGATCAGCAACTTGTTAAATAGATCTTAGTTTGTAATACTTTAGAACTAAATACGACTTAAGTGTTATGCTAAAGATGTCAAATACTTTACTTCTGAAGCCTTAGGGAAGTATTTATAATAAAGAAGGAAGAAATGACCTTTTAACCTACATGTTTTTGCCCCAACTTTGTAGTATAACAAATGATTTACTAACTACCGAAGTTATTTCGAGTAAAAATTGTAACGACATGAAAAATTTATACAATCATATCACAGTAATAATAACACTAATTTTCTTCATGGTATCTTTTTCTGGTCATACACAGAAAAAAACATATGAAACTCTACTAGAAACTGTATACTTAAAAAACACTAAAGAAATAGTGTATAAAAATACTTTTAGCAATTATAATGACGATTTAATTGCTTCCAAGGAAATAAAATTTAAAAAAGAAATAAAATTTTTGAAGGGAAAAAACAGTTCCTTACTTTTTGTTTCTAATAAAAATAATGTTGAGTTAGTTACAGCTTCTTATCTGAGAATCATACAAAAAGCTGCAAACAGAAGTAGAAATGCAGAAGCATTTCAGCTTTTTTTGATTAACAATTTACCACAGTTGTCCCATCAATTCTCTATTGATGACAACCTCGAGGAATTGTATTTTATTTCCAGAAAGGATACCTTTAATGGGAAAATAGACGCCTTACCCAGTGTTCTATAAAAATAAACACAAACTCTAACATACTAAAATGAAGAATGCCTTACCCCTGGTATTAAGGATAGTTGTTGCTATTATCCTTATACAAACCCTTAGATTTAAATTTACCGCACATCCAGATAGCGTTTATATCTTTTCTAAAGTCGGACTGGAACCTTATGGTAGAATTGCTATCGGAATTTCAGAACTAATAGCTGGTGTCTTAATACTAATCCCTAAAACTGTTTGGATAGGAGCTACCTTAACACTCGGTGTTATCGGTGGAGCAATTTTTATGCACATTACGAAATTAGGGATTGAAATTAATGGTGATGGAGGAATCTTATTTATTACAGCAATGTTAACCTTTATCCTTAGTGCAATAATACTTTGGATTAAAAGGAAAGAAATCAAGTTCTTCTAAATAAAGAAACATAATATATAAGATTATAAAAACCTCCTTAATTGGAGGTTTTTTTATGCCTAAGGAAAAATATACAAGTAGTCGGGAAAAACTAACATTTCAGAAGCTTCCGTATTGCCTGATCTTTGTATTGTTAATTTAAAACAATATAAAAATGATCGATACTAATAAATCCATATTCAATCTAATAGAAATTTTTCGTCAAGGAAAAAGAAAAATAGTAAATACTTTAAATCCGAAAGCGCACTGTGATCAAAGAAGTCATCATGACTTTTATTGTGATGCTGAAAGATCCTAATATCTAAACTCAAAAATATAGGAAAGGAAAAATTGACAAGTCGTAGGGAAGAATGGCCATTTCAGAATCAGTATTCCCATCGCATCTTTGCAATATCAAATTATAAGAACAATTAAAACAAAATATAAACTAATCCTGAAAATGAATTCAGGATATTAAAAAAACAAAATCATGGCAACAATTAATGTACCGACAAGAGAAGAAGTAAATACTACAAACCAAGGAATTTTTGATAACCTTAATAGTGCATTGGGGTTCGTACCAAATTTATACGCTACTTATGCGCATAGTGAAACTGCATTAGAAAATTACCTAAATCTATCCAATGCAAAAACCTCATTAAAAGCTAAGGAAAAAGAAGTAGTTAACTTAGCCGTTAGCGAAGTAAATAGCTGTATTTACTGTTTATCAGCACACACCGCAATTGGAAAAATGAATGGCTTTACTGATGAACAAATACTAGAACTAAGAGCAGGATTTGCATCTTTTGACCCTAAACTAAATGCTTTAGCAAAACTAGCTAAAAACATTACAGAAAATAGAGGTCGTACAGATCAGAATATAGTAGATGAGTTCTTTGCCGCTGGGTACAATAAAGGAAACCTAATCGATACTATTGTATTAGTAGGAGACAAAACAATCTCTAATTACATCCATAGCACAACACAAGTCCCTGTTGATTTCCCAGTAGCACAGCCATTAGAAACTGCCACTGTATAATATCCTATTCAAAAATTAATTTAAAAACCATTAACATATAAATATCTAAAATCATGAAAAAGTTAATCACATTATTCACATTTATTTTCGCAATTACATTAAGTACGTCTGCTCAAGAAGTTAAAACAGTTTCTCTAGAGCAAACCAAAGGAGAATTTACTCAGAAACAAGTTACGCTATCAGAAGGAAGTTATGTTTTTAATATATCTAACAACAACTCAGGAACAGATGTAGGTTTCGTATTGGTACCGGCAGGAAAAGATGCTTCAGATCCTAAAAATCATATTCAGACAGCATATGTAACCAAAGTAGTTGCTGAGGGAAAAACAGAAAGTTCTAAAACAGTAACATTACAAAAAGGAGAATATAATTACTTCTGTCCTTTAAATAAAACTCCTCAATACAAATTGATTGTAGAGTAGTTCTAAAAATAATTTCAAAACCCTAAAACCTTGTTAATTCAATTTAGCAAGGTTTTTGTTTTCTATACTTTAGCCAAAAACCATTTCAGAATGAAAAACATAGTACTACTAACCTTACTTTCTTTATTGCTAATAAGTTGTAAACAAGAGTCAAAAAAAGAATATAAGTATGAGGTCACTGAAGTAAAAGATACTGAGGCAGTAAAAAAGAAAATACCCACAACTGCTGAAGCTATTGCTAATGCCAATGGTTTTGCACAATGGGATAAGGTAAAAGAAATAAAATTTACTTTTAATGTAGATCGTGACAGTAGTCATTATGAGCGTTCTTGGAATTGGAAACCTAAAAAGAATGAAATTACCCTTACTACTAAAGAGGATACTATTACTTATAACCGAGCTAGTATAGACAGTACTTCATTAAAAGCTGACCAAGGATTTATTAACGATAAATATTGGTTGCTTGCTCCATTTAATCTAGTTTGGGATCAAGATAGTTTTACATCAGAACATCACGTAAACGCAGTTGCTCCTATTAGCTCAAAAGAAATGCAAAAATTCACTATTGTATACAAAAACGAAGGAGGATATACACCTGGTGATGCTTATGATTTTTATTTTGAAGGTGATTTTAAAATAAAAGAATGGGTCTTTAGAGAGAAGAATAAAAAGGAACCATCTTTAACCACTTCCTGGGAAGATTACCAAGACTTTAACGGAATCAGAATTGCTAAAACGCATAATAAGAGTGAAGGTAACTGGAAACTTCATTTCACCAATATTAAAGTCATTATAGAATAATTCCAAATCTTGACTTTGATCATTTAGATACTATCTTAGAAATAAAGAACGTGACTATTAATGCGACTATTGTTGCAACCAATAAAGCTGTAAAACTAAGTATTAAGCTATCCATTTTGGACAATAACCCCAAAAAAGGCGGACTTATTAGAAACCCAAGATAACCAAAACCCGCAACGAAAGATATACCTTCTGCAGGAGAAACGCCCTTAGTTTTTCCGGCCAATCTAAATAATTCAGGTATAATTACCGAAAAGCCTAAACCTACTAATCCAAAACCAACAACTGCTAATAGTAGTGTAGTACCCAGTATAGCAAGAAAACCAAAAATACTAATCAAACAACCACCCATAATTATCGGGAGTGACCCAAAATATTTACTTACGCTATCTCCAAAAAATCGTCCTAATGTCATCATAATAGAAAAAGCAACAAAACCAAATCCAGAAATCTTTTCTGAAGAAATCTTAATGATATCTTGTATATAAAGTTTGCTCCAATGTTCTATAGCTCCTTCACTACCCATAATTAAAAACGCAATAATTGTAAGCCCTAAAAGTGGTTTTATCAATTTTATATCGAAAGATTTTTTTAACCGTTCTTCTTTTTTCCCTTTTAAATGTATGTATTCTTTGCAAACCAAAATATTGGTTACGATTACAAATATTGTAGCACATAGCATATGTGTTAGTGGCATTTCGAAATATGTAATCAATAAACTCCCAATACCAGCACCAATAACTCCTCCTAAACTAAAAAAACCATGAGAGGCAGACATTATATGAATATTATCTTCTTGCTCAATCTCTGATACCAGTGCATTCATAGCTATATCTGTTAAACAGGCTGATAAACCAACCACAAATAAAACTGTACATAGCAATATATAACTCGGAGCAATTATTGGCATCAAGAATAACAAAGCAAAAAGAGTTATCCCAATAATTGTCACTTTACCAACACCGAGTTTACCAATGATTAAAGAAGATAATGGGATCATAACTAACGTACCTAATGCAAAACAAAAAAGAGCAATTCCTAATTGGGCATCATCAATTAATAATTTCGACCTCACTTTAGGAATGTATAACACCCAAGTACCTGTCATAATATTAAGCGAAGCAAAAACCCAAGCCGGTCCAAAGTATCGTAATTTTGTAGTAAGTAAGTATAAAGAATTCAATTTTTCCTTTTTAATAAGTTCAACTTTATATCAAAATTAACTACAAAAAACTCTTCATATTAGTACAAAATACCCTAACACTAAAACAATTTATTCTTTAGAGCTAAATAAACTAGATTAATATGATAAATTTGTTACATGAAGCCATCATATGAACCAATTTACCTGGAACAATCCAAATCTCTAAAAATAGAAAGTTACACTAAAGATTCTCTATGCAACGAAGTGAATTGGCATTTACATCCAGAATATGAGATCGTATTTGTTAGAAACGGAAATGGTCTAGTTCAGGTAGCATCAAGTACCGAAAATTATGAAGATGGGTTGCTAATTTTTCTCGAGCCAAACATGCCTCATATGCCTTTTGGGAATAAAGATCTAAAAGACAATGTAGAAGTAGTCATTCAATTCAATGAAAGCTTTATTACAGAAAAACTAAAACTTTTCCCAGAATTCTCATCTATTCTAGAATTTATTAGAAAATCATCAAAAGGTTGTATTTTTTCTAAAGAAGTTAAAGAAGAACTATCAGATTCTTTTTTAAAACTTTCTAACCAAAACAACACAGAAAAATTATTAAACTTTATACATATCCTATATCACCTTTCTATATCTAAGGGTAAAAAACCTATTGTAAAATCTCATCATCATCTGGAAATTGACAAAACATCTTTACCCAGAATATCTAAGGTTTTTGATTATGTAAATAAGAATTATGCTAAAAAAATTCAATCAGAAATGATTGCTGAACAATTAGGGTTGACGCCTAATTCATTTTGTAGAATCTTTAAATCATCCACAAATAAAAGTTTTATCAGCTTCCTAAATGAATTCAGAATTAAAAAAGCTCAAGAGCATTTCGAAAATAAGAATACTTCAATTTCCGAAGTTTTGTATCAATGTGGATTTAATGATCCATCTTATTTTTGCAGGCAATTCAAAAAATACACTGGTGTTTCTCCTTCTAACTATATTAAAGAATTAGAGTAAAGGATCATTCTACACTCTTTTTCAAAATTCCTTGTTTGAGAACCTGACCAAACTCATACATATCTTCGTAAGAGCAATAAAAAGGAGCTGGTGCTAATCTAATAACATTAGGCTCCCTCCAGTCAGTAATGACTCCATTTTTCATCAAATAATCAAACAATTTTCTTCCTTCTCCGTGAAGGAATACAGAAAGTTGCGTTCCTCGTTCTTCTTGATTTGATGGAGTAATAATTTCAAAAGAACTCTCCACTTCTGCATCAATTTCTTTTAATACAAACTCCAGATATGCGACTATAAGATTTCGCTTTTTAATAAGTGCATCCATTCCTACCTCATCGAAAAGTTCCAATGATGCCAGATAAGGAGCTAAAGACAAAATAGGCGCATTACTCATCTGCCAAGCATCTGCATTAGGCATTGGTTCGAATTCTGGCTTCATAAGAAATCTAGAATCTTTCTTAGTTCCCCACCATCCTTCGAAACGAGGAATATCTTTCTTATTATGAAATCGTTCATGTATATAACATCCTGAAGCATTCCCAGGACCACTATTCATATATTTATAACTACACCAAGATGCAAAATCCACGTCCCAATCATGAAGTTTTAAATCAATATTACCTGCACCGTGTGCAAGATCCCAACCCACAAAAGCTCCAATATCATGTCCTGCTTTGGTGATTGTTTTCATATCAAAAACTTGACCCGTATAATAATTAACTCCTCCAATCAAAATTAAAGCACACTCATCCCCTACAGTTTCAATGGTAGAAAGAATATCTTCTAATCTAAAATTATGTTCTCCTTTTCGTTTTTTAATTTCTACAATAGCATCCTCTGAGTCATATCCGTGAAAACGAACCTGGCTTTGAAGCATATACTGATCGCTAGGAAAAGCTTTTTCTTCGCAAATAATCTTATAACGTTTTCCTTGAGGTCTATAGAATGATACCATCAACAAATGAAGATTTACAGTAAGCGTATTCATCACCGTAATTTCGGAAGGTTTAGCTCCTACTATCTTACTCAAGGGTTTAGCCATTCGCTCATGATAGTCCCACCAAGGTTTATCGGCATAAAAATGTCCTTCTACAGCAAGTTCTGCCCAATCATTCATAACATCATCCACATACTTCTTTGTGTTTTTAGGCTGAAGTCCTAAAGAATTTCCTGTAAAATATATGACTTGCTTATCATTAACCTTAGGGAAAAGAAACTGATCTCTATAGGATTGTAAAGGGTCTTCTTGATCTAATTTCTTAGCAAATTCTCTGCTGTTTTCGAATCGCATTCTTGAGTTTTGATTCAAAAATACATATTAGAACTGAAATTAAATAATCTTTTAAAAAGCCTTTAAAAATAACAGGGAAATTACCGCATATTTCTTATCTTCATAACGTACTAAAAACCAATTGCAACGAATAGACATATATCCTGAGTGTCTTTAAATGATCAGGCATACAATATCATCTTAAACTCATATTCTTATGAAAGAATTAAAAAAATTAGACGGAGTAAAAACAATTAGTAAAAATGTTCAAAAAAATGTAAACGGTGGACATTGTCCTCCATGTGGTCCAGGAGAGTGCGGTCAGATTATTTTCCCTGGTCCTGACTGGTTTTGTGCACCTTGCTAAAACAATTATTCTGTGGTTCATAAATCACATTATTTATATTTTTATTATAATTTTTAAAACGATAATAATGTTACATAAATTATTGAAATTAAACGGAATTCAACAATTGAGCAAGGCTAACCAGAAGACGATTCATGGCGGGTGGCAAATAAACCCATTTAATTGTGACTTTGGTATTTTTGAAGCTTGTCCTAACGGAAAAGATCCTAGATGGGATCCAATTGAAGAAGTTTGTAAATGTGGGCTTTAATAAATAAGCTTATATCAATATAAAAAGTAAGGGAGTCTTTTATAGATAGAGACTCCCTTATTATATATTAGTTTAGAACCTAAATACTACTATTATTTCAACTTATCTAATAATTCTAATGCTTCCTGATAGTTATAATTATTCTTATCTGTAGTTATTTCTTCTAAAATGGTAATCGTTTTTTGTTTCTTATTTTGTTTTAAATACACTAAAGCTTTGTACCAATATCCTTTGGACTGATCTATCGTATCAGAATTTATTAATTGATCGAAATAAGAAATAGCTTCTTTATATTTATTAAGTTCTAGTGCAGAAAGCCCTGAATATACCAATACTGGTGGTGAAATTTCGTTTTTACCTTCTACATAATCTTTAAACAAAGTATAACTCTCCTTATATTTCTTTTGTTCAAATAAACGTTGTCCTTCTGCCAATTGACTTTCATCACTTCTGCTAGTAAGAGAAGGTAAGTCCCGCCACTGACTATATCCCACATACAAGTCCTGAGAAGAATTGTTAGAATTCAAGGTATATAACACCACAAATATTGCAATAGAAGCAGCTGCGAGTATCGGAAGAAACAACCTATTCTTCAAAAAAGAAATGTTGTTTTTCTTCTGATAATTGGCTTGAGCTTTGGCTATGGTATCTTTTAATTTTTTAGCTTCAGCACTCCTAAAATACGCTTCTACTTGTTTTACTTCTTCTATATCAGGAGTAAAGGATTCATTGATCCAGACAGATTCATCCATTTGAGCAAATAACTCTTGATGCACCTTGAATTCCATTAATAATTCAGGATCTTTCTGTAAAGATTGTTCAAAAAGAGCTTTGTCCTCTAAAGAAAGTTCATCTCTGAGGTATGCATCGATTTGATCATGATATTTTTCTTGGTGGTTAGCGTCCATTATGATATCAGATTTTTAAATCGTTCATCGGATTTCACGGTCTCTATTAACTTTGCTTTACACTTAAAAACACGCTGTCTTGCAACAGTTTCTGAGGAATATGATAATTGTATAACAATATCCGCGTAAGACACTTTCTTAAGAAATAGTGTTAATACTTGCTTACAATTATCAGATAGTTTTTCTAATTTTTCTTTAAAAAGCTCCCATCGTTCCTGTTCTAACAAAGCATAGGCCATATCCGATTCTTCACTAACAAGTTCCTTTACCTCTGTATTTGTTACCCGTTTTCTTTTATTTAATTCTCTACGCCATAGATTTTTACACGCAGTAAAAATATAAGCTTCAAACGTGGAGTTAACAACTTCTAACTCTCTACATCTAATTCTAGCCGAAATTTGCATTAGAACTTTTTGGAAAATATCCTCTGCATCGGCAGTTTGACCTTTATTTTGCAACACAAATTTTAGGCATTTAGGAAAGAAGAGTGAGTAAACATCAGTAATGACTTTTTCATTAGAATGTAATATCCCTTCAATAAAGTAATTGTTATTCTTCATTAGTAATCTCCTAAAATCTTAAATATGGGTAACAAAGCTAATTATTTTGAACTACAGTGTGAAAACTATTTACGATAAGGTTTTCAAAATGAATAAATATTAATATTTTTAAACAAATTTAAGTAATGAAAAAAGTTATTGGAATAATTTTAGTAGGTACGTTTATATTTTTGTCACAAAGCTGTTCTTCTGATGAAGAAACATTTGAAGAAAATACAAAATTAACAGAAGAATTTCATGGGAAAATGGGATCTAGCGTTGGTAATTCGGGTCCTCTTATAGAAGGTTGTGAAATCATATTTACATTTTATAACTCAAATCTTACTCCAATGGAAAAGAATGCTATCCGAAATTCGTACGGTCCTGGAGTAATATTATCTTATGAAACATTAAATAGTTCTCAAGAAAAATGGTATACCGATTGTTCTGGTTTAAATAACTACATTCAAAATTACTTAAGTAATCATCCAAATCACGATCCAGACGAACCGATTTGTGAGCCTCTTAAAGGATGTCTTGATAAATGTCAAAGCGGAACTTGTAGTTCATCAGGAGGGAATGGTCCTGTAGATGATCCTTTTGGTAATAATGATTATTAAAAAATTAAGCACAACAATAGTAAAAGATATGAGCAAACTCTATAGCAATTTAGTAGTTTTTCTTTTACTATTGTTTTTTTCTATTTTTAACAGTCTTGCGCAAAACCCTACTCCTTCTGACGCATACAAAAATTTACTATCTTCTAATTTAACAGTAAACAAAAAAAGAATTGCGCTCGAAAAACTATTAAAAAAACATTTAGTTAATCAAGATTCTCTGCAATACGCAATTGACTTAACTGCTTTTGCTTATTGGGTCTCTAATACAGATTTACAAGATGGTATAAATCTAGCTGAAAAAGCTATTGGTTTTCAAAAATCTCTTTCACAATCAAATAAAAAATTGTTTACTATCAACACCCAACTTCTTGGATCTATGTATCAAAAACAAGAAAACTATGAGGCTTCCAGCAAACAATATGAAAAAATCATAGCCATGGATGTTTCTAGAAGTCAAAAGGCAAGGGCATATAATAAGTTAGGAGAAAATTTTAAATCTACGGGAAACTATCATACAGCTATTAGTTATTTTCAAAAAGCTATCGAGTTGTATTACATTGATAAAAATTACACAAAAGTTATCTCAACTTCTATAAAGCTATCTATTACACATCAAGAAATTTTCACTGACAAGAATATTGAAAGAGGAATAAAAAATTTACAAGAATTAGACACTTTAAGAACTTATGAACACTTCTCCATACATCAGGATTTCTTAATCAATGAAACCTATGGAAACCTATATAATAGTGGCACTAAATATAAAACCTATGATTGTCTGCCATACTATAAAAAAGCATTAGAATTGGCTATTTCAATGCAGGATAGTTTAAAAATTTCTAGCACTTATAATAACTTAGGAAATATCTATCATAAGAAAAAAAATGACTCTGCTTTATACTATTTTAATAGAGCCTTAAAATACCCTCATAACAACGATATTAATACTTCACGAACTATTTACAATATTGGGTTATGTTATTTAGATCAAAAGAAATATAATCAAGCTCAAAATTCCTTTTCTCAATCGTTACAAAAACTTAAAATACAGTCAAGCGACTCCAGTTATTCAGAAGAATCTACTCCTAGGTATAAAGACACAAACCTGGCTATTAACCTGCTTAAATCAAAGGCTATTACAAAACTCAGAAGATATGAGTATTCAGAGAAAAAACAACAATATCTTGAAGAAGCATTATTATTCTTAAAACAAGCAGATCAACTAATCGATTTAATAAAACTAGAAAGTACGCATCAAGAATCCAAATTATTTTGGAGAGAGCAAGCATCTGATCTCTATATCAATTTGGTGAAAATTTCCTTTTTACTTGACAACCCTAAATCCGCGTACTATTATTTAGAAAAGAACAAGGCTCTGTTATTATTAGAAGATCTAACTGAAGAACGTTCTAAAACTTTCTTTAATATGCCTGATAGTATTCTTAAAAAAGAACTAAAACTAAAACGAAAAATTGCCCAAGCTCAAAATAATCTTAAGGGATCTGAAAAAGAGAATAATAACTCAATTATTCTTTTTGATATTAAAGAGGAATATGAATTATTTATGGATTCCTTGCAATATAAATACCCTACATATTATAAGTCTAAGAATAACACCGACATCCTATCTTTTGAAAAAGTAATCAAAGAAGCAGAAAGAAAAAACACAACGTTCATTCATTATATTCTTAACGATGAATCGGGATATGGATTAGTTATTTTTGAGAAAGAACAAATACTATACGAAATAGACAGCATTTCTTTAGTTCATGATCAAATAAGTAGGTTTAAAGAACTGATTTCAAAACCATTTTACTCAAAAAAAGATAAAAAGGAATTTAATCGTATCAGCAAAGAATTATACGATAGACTTTTACCAAATACTATAGTAAAAGACAATAACAGTAATCTTGTTATTGTTCCTGATCAAAACTTACAAAGCCTCCCTTTTGAAGCATTAATGAAAAAAGAAGGTAGATATTTAATTGAAGATTATGATATAAGTTATGCATATTCTATTTCTTTTCTAGAACAAAATAAACAACTAAAAAGATCATATAATAAGGAATTTTTAGGTTTTGCCCCTATAAATTACAAAAACAACTTACCAACGCTTACTAAAAGTAGTGCAGAAATAAATGAAGCAGCGAAAACATTTGATAGTGATATCCTGTTAGAAGAAAAAGCTTCACTACAAAATCTATTAAACTCTTTATCTGATTATAAAATTATTCATCTCTCTACTCATGCAAACGCTAATGATTCTATTACACCTTGGGTAGCTACCAGTACACAAAATATTACGTTAAATGATATATATAGTACTAAAAACAATGCAGAACTTATCACCTTAAGTGCCTGTAATACTTCTATCGGCAAATTACAAAGAGGTGAAGGTGTTATGAGTCTCGCTCGTGGTTTTTTTAATACTGGTGCCAATAGTGTGGTATCCACTTTATGGAAAGCAGATGACGAATCAACACAAGAAATAATAACTGACTTCTATAAACACCTTAGAAAAGGTACATCAAAGTCTGAAGCACTACGTCTAGCTAAACTCACTTATCTTAAAAATCACTCACTCAGTGATGCTTCTCCCTATTACTGGTCTTCACTTGTTCTCATAGGAAATCCTGAACCTATGTATTCTTCCATAAATAATTGGTATATACTTATTGGAATCCTGATTTCTTCTCTTTTCATATTTCTTCTTTACAAAAGAATTTCCAAAAAATAATTTTTTCTGGCTAACAGAATATTTCTTCTTGAACTACTCTATGAAAACTCATTCATTAAGAGTAGACATATATTCTAAATATGCCTAAACATTTAGGATAGTATTAATTAATAATTAAATAAATATATTAGAAGAACTTTTAAAATTAAAAGGCGTTAAAACACTTACCAAAACTGAATTGAAATTCATAACTGGAAGTGTAAGAGTAAGATGTGGCTGTAAAAAAAGTATTACTTCTTGGATTGGTGATTACCCAGATAGAGCTTCTCTAAATAGAGCAGTGGCTAGAAACTGTCCTCACGGGGCTTTTTGTCATACAAATCCAGAATTTGAAGATGGAGGTATGTCTTAAAAAAATATAATTATAAAACCCTAATATCATAAATAAATTAATTAAATCATAAATAGTTAAACTCATGGAAATAATTAAAATCAAAGGGATTAAAATTATCAAAAAAACTCTCAAAAAGATATTATAGCAGGATATAGCTTAGCCGGAGAAAGTAGAGTTTTTGTTTGTCATTGTGGATTTTCGGATAACCCAGCAAGTTCATGATTTACGGAAGAAGCAGATTCTATAAATGGTGTATTAAATAGTACTGGCCAACGATGTCGCGGAGCCGGAGCTACGTGTCAAGGTTTCTAAAACTTAAAACAAAATTAGTTTAAATCGCTTATATTTCTTTATAGAATAATTCACTTAAATTATTTAACCCCTTTATCTATAATTCATGGTAAAGGGTTTTCTTTTGGCAAGTACAACATAAAACTATTAGCTTTGCAAAAAAAAGTAGAGCACATGCATTTCATACCCGAAGCATTAGACACATATGTAGTAAATCACACAGAAAAAGAACCTGAATTACTACAACAATTAACCAGAGAAACCTATCAAAAGATATTACAACCACGTATGCTGAGTGGTCCGTATCAAGGACGTGTTTTAAGCATATTATCTAAGCTTATCAATCCAAAAAACATTTTGGAGATTGGTACTTATACGGGTTATTCTGCTTTATGCTTAGCAGAAGGAATGCAAAAGGATGGTGCTTTGCATACGATTGATATCAATGAAGAATTAGAAAGTTTTCAGCGTAAATATTTTGATCTTTCTTCTTATGGCAATCAAATACACCAACATATAGGTGATGCCACTGAGATCATACCTAATCTGGATATAAAATTTGATCTAGTTTTTATCGATGCAGACAAACCGAATTATTCATCATACTTTGAATTAATCATTAATAAAATGAATACTGGTGGTATTATTTTATCCGATAATGTACTATGGAGCGGAAAAGTAATTGAAGAAGTTGCTGAAGATGACATTTCTACCAAAGCTTTATTAGACTACAATAAATTGTTAATAGAAGACAATCGCGTGGAAACCGTATTGTTGCCTATAAGAGATGGATTAACAATTAGCAGGGTACTATAAAAAAAAGTGAGATCTTTAAAGACCCCACTTCTTACATGTATTAGTAACTACAATTGCTAATTCATTTATTATTGTACTGCTTTAAGTGCATCGATATTACCGTAACCAAACTTGCTATTACGATTTGGGTAAAATTCTCCTGCTCTTTTCAGCTTATCCAATACTTGTGCTCTTGACATATTCGGATTACGAGCCCACACTAATGCAGCGATACCTGCTGTCATGGCTGTTGCTACTGAAGATCCACCCACATACGCTTGTGCACCGTTATTAAATCCTAAAACTGGTACCGTTCTACTAGTATTACTAGCTCTTTGCATAATAATTGTAAAATCAATTTTATTACCATCGTGGCAAATATCACAACGATTGTATCCATTATCTTTCAATCCTGTTACTGCAACCGTTTCACTCATACTTGCTGGAAATATAACACCATACCAGTTTGTAAAAGTAGTAGACGTTCCACCAGCAGCCATGATCATCTTACCTTTTCCGTATGCATACCTTACAGCATCCTTTACATTACCTATTGACCAAGGATATCCAACAGACATAGAGATTATTTTTACATCACTTCTATTTCCTAATGCTTTTAATGCATTACTAACTCCTTTACGTTCGTGGTAATCATTGAGAACTACATCTTCAGTTCCTCTATAAGCAACCAAATTAGAATTATAAGCAACACCTACTGGCATAAAATCATTATTACGCGGTGATGCTATAGCGGAAGCCATCTGAGTTCCGTGACCACATCTATCATTAGGGCCATCTATATTATTAGACCACCACCAAGGAGAATCTATAAATGTTCCGAAACGTTGCACAGATCTGCCGTTAGAAGCACCATCATTGAATCCACTACCTAAAAGGTTTTGGTTTGCCGATAAACCAGTATCAATAAGACCTACAGTGATTCCAGCTCCTGTACTAAGACTCCAAGCGTCATCAATATTATGTTTTTTATAATTCCATGGTAATCTTGCATTTGGAGAGATTACACTATAATCTCCACTATTAATAGATTGCCCACTTTGAGAACATCCTGCTGATTTTTCCTGCACATTTTCCTGAAGATAAAACCCATACCCATTAGGTTCAAGATAACGAATGTTATCCATTGCTTGTAATTCTACAATGGTTTCGAAGTCCGTTACTTTTAAATCCATAACATTTAGAATATTATCGTCCGCTACAACTGTATTAGAACGAGTAACTCCTTCTTTGTTTTGCACTGTAGTAATAATACCTTCTTTAATATTATTCAATCTAGGCGATCGCTGAGTTCCGTCAATAAAACTCTCTCCTTTTTCTCCAAAACCTATTGTTAAAACTTCACCTCCGTGCATAACAGCACTATATAGCACATTAGTTGGAGCCTTAGTCCAATCCAAATCACCATTTTGTTTCAGTTCAGTTTCTATAAAAGCGTTTATTTCTTCAATGGAAAGCATTTTTTGAGACACTGAGCTCTCATCTATAATTTCTGTTGGATCTTCTTTAGAACATGACAGGACAAGGAATAGCCCTAAAATTAGAGTAATAATTTTTTTCATTTTAGTATAAGATTAATGAGTTTGTGTGTTAATGACTTTCTAAGATTACGATTTTCTTAAAAATGTCAAATAATTACCATTTAGTTAATTTCACTACTAATTTATTAAATATAATCTAAATATTCATGTGTTTTATTGAAAGAATCTTAAAAAAAAAATGAAATCCTATGCTTGCATAGGACTAAAAAATAATGTTAAATACCAATGTTTATAAGGGTTTTACAGAAAAAGACTACAGAAAAAAATAGTTCAAAAAAAGACTAGTTTTTTGATTAAAAATGTAAAAATTGAAGATTTATTTTATCGAAATGACAAAACTAAGTACAGAAAAAATTAGAATTTACGTTTTACAGGACCTGTAACATCTTCGATATCCTTTTTAACCTGTGTTATTTCTTTTTTGATATCAGAAGTAATTGAAGAAGGAATATCAGTATCAATACCGTGCTTTTCTGCACTCTTGGTTATCTCTGATTTGATATCATTAGTAGCATCTTTAACGATACGCATTCCTTTACCTAAACCTCTTGCGATTTCAGGTATTTTATCTGCGCCAAAAACCATAACCACAATAACTAATATAAAGGCGATTTCGGTTCCGCTAATAAATAATGGTAATGCTATCATAACAATGCAAATATAGCTACAATAATGTACAGAAAAAAGCCGTTCGCGATCACGAACGGCTTTAATTTATAATTTAAAGGTTTTTTAACTTATTGACCTTTTACTTTATTTTTGAATTTATCAAACTTACCTAGTTTTTTATTCTGAGGCCAGCTGTTATTCGAAGTATCAATATCTGCTGTTTCTTGATTAGGATCTACTACGATCTTAGAAATAGCTTTTTCTGAAGCAATAGCTCTTTTTACAGACGAATCATTCTTTCTCCAGATTTCTGCTGGGTATGTTACTGTTTCAGACGTTCCATCTTCATACGTATATTCTACTATCAATGGCATTACTAAACCACCAGGTTTTTCAAAAGTAACTTCATAAAAATATTTTGGTTCTTTCAGAACTTCTCTTTCTTCAACAGAAAAATTATCTATCAAATATTCTTTTAATGTTTTAGCATCATCTATGATATTACCATTTTTCTTGATGGTTTCATATTCCTCGCTACCTTCTTCGACCATAAATACTAATGGACCGAAATCCTCAACTTTAGCTCCTCTTGCAGTAGCAAAATCTTTTGCTCTTTGGTTTGGTTCCTTAGAAACCACATATTTTGTTACATCTTTAACTCCTATGTCTGTATAATCCGTAGTATAAAACCATCCTCTCCAGAACCAATCTAAATCTACAGCAGATGCATCTTCCATTGTTCTAAAGAAATCTTCTGGCGTTGGGTGCTTAAACATCCATCTCTGAGAATACGTTCTAAATGAATAATCAAATAAATCTCTTCCCATTACAGTTTCTCTAAGAATATTTAATCCTGTTGCAGGCTTAGAATATGCATTCGAACCGAACTGGTGAATATTATTAGATTGTGACATAATCGGAGAAATAAAACTCTGATCTCCACTCATATAAGGAACAATCTTAGCTGCAGGACCTCTTCTTGAAGGATATTTTTTTAAGGGAGCAATTGCATCTGGATACCATTCTCCAAAATCTTGTTCAGCTACATATTGCACAAAAGTATTAAGGCCTTCATCCATCCAAGTCCATTGACGTTCATCACTATTAACAATCATAGGAAAAAAGTTGTGTCCAACCTCATGGATAATCACACTCATCATTCCGAATTTAGTACGATCACTAAATTTACCTTTCTTATCAGGTCTCCCATAATTCCAACAAATCATAGGATATTCCATACCTTGATTCTTAGCATGAACAGAAATAGCTTTATGATAAGGATAATCAAAAGTCATTCTACTATACGATTTTAATGTACTGGCTACAGCCTTAGTCGACCAATCTTCCCATAAAGGATTTCCTTCTTTAGGATACATAGAAACAGCCATCACATCTTTTCCGCCAATTTTAACTGCCATCATATCCCAGATAAACCTTCTAGATGTTGCAAATCCAAAATCACGTACATTTTTAGCACTCAACTTCCAAGTTTTTTTGCTTTCAGCAAATGTTTTCTCTTTAGCTTCAGCTTCTTTTTGAGTTACAATAACTACCGGTTCATCATATGATTTTTTTGCCTTATTATAGCGATTCATCATATCTTTAGTAAACACTTCTTTTCTATTGACTAAGACTCCTGTTCCGTCCAAAATATGATCTGAAGGAACTGTAATATTTACATCAAAATCTCCAAATGGAAGTGCGAATTCTCCTCTACCCCAAAACTGGTGATTCTGCCAACCTTCTACATCATTATAAACTGCCATTCTTGGATAAAACTGAGCAATAACATATGCTCTGTTACCATCTTCGAACTCTTCATAACCTGATCTACCTCTACCATTAACGTGATCATTGATGTTATACCACCAATCTATAGAAAACACAAACTTCGCACCAGACGCCAAATCTTTTGGCATCTCTACACGCATCATTGTTCCATTGATAGTATATTCTAAAGGTCTACCCGCAGCATTCTTAACCGCTGTGATATTAAATCCTCCATCAAAACCTTCTCCCATATATTTTCCAACAAATCGATTTGGCGGATCTGCCGCATCTACTCCTCCTGGTTGAATTAATGGAGTTTTAGATTCTCTAGATCTCATATTCTGATCTAATTGCACCCAAAGAAATTCTAAATTATCAGGAGAATTGTTTGTATATGTTATGGTTTCTTTACCAGTAAGTTTTTTGTTTTTATCATCAAGCTCAATATCCATCTTATAATCCGCCTGCTGCTGATAATATGCAGATCCAGGAGCTCCGGAAGCAGTTCTGTACATATTAGGAGTTGCAAACTCATCATACATCTGCTTAAACTTGTTTTGATTGGTATGTCCTAACTCGCGAGTTTCTTCACTTTCATTTTGAGCGTATAATGAAGAGCCAGAAACAAAAAAAGTAACTGAAAGGATAAAAAGTATTTTTTTCATTAGAGTGTTATTGTGTTATGTAATAAATCGCAAAATAGTTGTTTTTTAAAAGTTTAATGATTTATTCACTAAACTTTAACATGCCTTTATCCTTTTCTTTTTCAAGGATAAGGCTTTTGCGTTTTTTCCCTTTTTTTACGTGTATAATATTCTGTTGTTCATCGAAGAAATCCATCAAAGCCTGATTAGAAATTGTTATGGTTTTCAATGGTGGTACATTCTCTACCTCTAAATAACATAACACAAGATCGTTATCATATTCTTTTCCAATAAAATTAAAGATCATCTCTTCTCCATTAACGGTAATGGTTAATTTCTGATTCAAATATTTAGCTAAGTATTGGTCTACCTTGGTTTCTTCCGTTTCTGAAACCAATTCTATAGTTTCATCATATCGCTTTCTTAGTACCTCCTCTATATCATCAATAAAAATTCTAGAAATAATCTGTAATGATTTTTGTTCCTGATTATATTCTATTTGGGTAACGCTAACATAAAATTTATGCAGTGCAGTAAATGAGCTTAGAGAAATCAGAAGGACTGATACAATGAATAGTAATTTCTTCATTTAATATAATTTAAAAGATGGTAAATGTAATATTTTGATATAAAATATTATGCCAAAAGCATCTAATTATAATTTTATTGTATCCCAATGAACAAACTAGTCTATTTCTTTATACTTTTTGTAAGAGCTCACTTTCTCTTGAAAAAACTCTAGTAATGAGAGTCTCTTTGTATTCTCTAATAAATTTTCGAAATACGTATCTTCAGCACAATAATACATGAAATCAGAGATAAGATTCTCTGGTAATTCTAAATCATCTACAAAAAAAGCAACGTCAAAGGAGCGTTCTCCTTTTTGAATTAATAGATCAAGGTCTGCAAGTTCTTTTAGCTTTTTTAATTTCTTAAGCTTACCATTTAAACTATTTACCAATAAATCTATTGGACCAGATCTTGCGGTATAAATTCTTCGCTCCTCTAATGTTGGTTGTTTTATATTTCTAATTGGCAATCCCAAAACCCTATTATCTAAATGTGGTTTTATTTTAATATCCTTAGTATCCTTACCTATATTTCCTGAAAGATTAATATTACTAACATTAACCTGATCTAGTTTTTGAATCACAGGATAGAGTTTTAATTGGAAATTCTGATTATCTAAATCTCTTTCAGATACTATTATAGAAATAACCTCATATTGAACAGATGAAAAAATAATTGAATCATTAATGGCTGCTGGAATTTCGAAAACACCTCTTTCATCATTCGTAGTTCCTATCTTTTTGGTATAGTTTACAATATTAATCGCAAAACCTTCTAATGAGTCAGCTACAATAACTCCTTTCAATTTTTCAGATTGACCATAAGTGTTTAGTAAACAAAAGAAAATAGAAAGAAAAAGTAATGATTTAATCATTTTATATGTTTTTACTTATTTCTGAAAACAGAATCAGTCAATTTCTTTATGCTTTTTGTATGATATTGCTTTTTGTTTGAAAAACTCCAGTAATGAAATTTTTTTAGAGTTCTCTAATAAATTCTTGAAATAATCATCTTCTGCGCAATAATACATGAAATCAGTAATAAGGTTTTCTGGTAATTCTAAGGCATCAACAAAAAAAGTAGTACTAAATGATTGTTCTCCTTTTTGAATAAGTGTTTTTAAATCTTCTATAGCTTTATTGTTTTTCAACTTTTTTAGCTTTCCAGAAATTGTATTAATAATTCGATCTACGGATAAAATACCATTGGAAGCTGTTGCCGTATATATTCTTCTTTCTGCACGTGTAGGCTGTTTTATATCCTTATAAGGAAGACCTAAAGTTTTATTATTAACTACAGGTGTTACCTTTATATCTTTTGTGTCTTTTTCTATACTCCCTGAAAGGTTAATATTACTAACATTAACCTGATCAAGTTTCTGAATTACAGGATAGAGTTTTAATTGGAAATTCTGATTATCTAAATCTCTTTCAGATACTATGATAGAAATAACCTCATATTGAACGGATGAAAAAATAATTGAGTCATTAACAGCTGCAGGAATTTCGAAAGCCCCTCTTTCGTCATTAGTAGTTCCAATCTTCTTTGTATAATTCACAATATTAATCGCAAAACCTTCTAATGAATCAGCTACAATCACACCTTTTAATCTTTGGGATTGACCAAAGATATTGGTGGACATAAAAAGAAGTATAACAATGAGTAATATTCTGGTCATAAAGTGAATTAGTTTTATGACTCAATTCGAAAAAGAAACCTTAATTAAATGGTGATTTCTAACAAATCAATTCCGAAACTTCGTCATACTAATTCATAAAGACGTAGGTGCTCAAAAAATGTTGCGCCCATTAAAGCTTTATTACTTACGATCCTTATACACCTTGCTTTGAGAAACCAAAAATTCTATAAGATTTAGCTCATTTCCTTCTTCCAGGTATGATTTATCCAATCCGTTTTCTTCTGCAAAGAAGATAAAATCATTAATCTGATCCATCTCTAAAGCTAAATTTGTTTTAAAAAACTCATCATTATACATTTTCCTAACCTTAACATCAATATCCACAGGAGTTTTATTATTGTTTTTATCCTTATTCTCAAATACAACTTTAAAAAGATTGACAAAGTTAAGTCCATAAATCATTCTATCTTCCAAAAACACTTTGTTTTCTAATTCAGATAATTCATCTGCTGTCCAATCATAATCTGTATCATTAATTCTGGATGATGTTAGTTTGGCTACTTCGTCAATTCCGCTTTCAGAAACATCAATTTTTTTAATATCTACGGATACATTCCCTAACAAATCATACGGTGTTACAATTACTTCTTCTAAAAGATTTACGGATTCATTCAAAAAAATATTCAATCTCCTATTACTCAATACTCCTTTATCAATTAACACTACAAATTTCTGATATTGCATGGCTATTATCTCTATTTTATCGTTGGTACCGACACTGATTCTAAAGTTACCTTCGCCATCCGTAATAGTTCCTTTTTTAGTAGTAAGATTATACACAACAACACCCTCTACATCATCTCCTATTGGTGCACTAATGCGACCGTCGATCATAACTCTAGAAGTAATTTGGGCAAAAGAAAAGCTAATTGTAAAACAAATAAGAAGTAAGGATAATTTCATTTTCATAGTAGGCTCAGTTAAATTAGTATGTAATCAAGATACTACAATTTTTCAATATGCTTGGAAGATTTCTTTATAAGAAAACGTTAAACTACCTTTACTAAAAAAAATTTATGCAAAACTGTATAATTGCAAGCACTTCTACTATTCACGGTAGTGGACCGTTAGAATATCTATTCGAGTCTTTAATTGAGCTTTTCAAGGATTCTGAAGAAATATTATTCATTCCATATGCGCGTCCTGGTGGAATTTCTCATGATGAATACACTATTGGTGTTAATAATATTTTTAAAAAGATTAATAAAAGAATTCTTGGTATACACATGTTTTCGGATATCTCAGAAGCGTTCAAAAATACACAAGGTATTTTTACAGGTGGAGGAAATACATTTTTACTGGTAAATCAATTGTATAGGAATAAAGTACTAGAACCGCTTAAAAACGCTATAGATCAAGGTACTCCGTATCTAGGAACTAGTGCAGGAAGTAATATTTGTGGGCTTACTATGCAAAACACTAATGACATGCCTATAGTACATCCGCCAAGCCATAAAACATTAGGAATTATACCTTTTAATATAAATGCTCATTATCTGGATCCTGATCCAAATTCTACACATAAAGGTGAAACTAGAGAGACTCGTATAAAAGAATTTCACAACTTAAATTCACAACCTGTTGTTGGTCTCAGAGAAGGAAGTTGGATAAGAATTTATAAAAATGAAATTAGACTAAAAGGCGAATTATCCGCAAGGGTTTTTGAACAAAACAAAAGCCCATATGAAATAACACCCAATAGTTCTTTATCAGAATTAAACTAAATGATATATGCAATATCAACAAATCCTTGATACCATAAAAGCCGAATCATTGATTAGATCCAATACTGGAGAAGTAGCTTCATACATTCCTGAATTGGCTAAGATTGATCCCGATAAATTCGGAATGCATTTATACTGTATTAACTCAGGTCATTATGGTTTTGGGAATGAAGACGAACGCTTTTCTATCCAGAGTATTTCTAAGGTTTTTTCTTTAACACTAGCGATGACCTTGTTAGAAGATGAATTATTTGAACGAGTTGATGTAGAACCATCCGGAGACCCTTTTAACTCTTTAATTCAGCTAGAGTACGAAAATGGAATTCCAAGAAACCCTTTTATAAATGCTGGTGCACTTGTTATAGCCGATATTCTGGTATCAGCTATAGAAAATCCAAAACAGAAGCTTTTAGATTTTACTCGTAAAATTACTGGTAATCCCACTATAGATATCAACCCTAAAGTTTATGACTCTGAAAAGAAGCACAGCCACCGCAATGCTTCTTTATTGAATCTTATGAAATCTTTTGGGAACATCAAAAATGATATAGAAACTGTCTTAGACCTGTACATCTATCAATGTTCTATAGAAATGTCTTGTAGAGAATTAGCAACAGCTTTTATGATCTATGCGAATGCAGGAAACACCTTATCTGATAATATTCAGGTAATTTCTCCAAGAAAAATAAAGCGTATTAATGCTATTATGCAAACTTGCGGTTTTTATGACGAGGCAGGAGAGTTTACTTTCAGAGTAGGCCTACCAGGAAAAAGTGGTGTAGGCGGTGGAATAGCATCTATTCATCCTGGTCAATATGCAGTAACAGTATGGAGTCCGCCTCTTAATGTCAAAGGAAACTCTGAATTAGGGATGTATGCGCTAGAACGATTGACGACCTTGACCGGATTTTCTATTTTTTAAATGTTTTTATTTTATTCTTGAACTTCTTTAGTTTCTAATATATCTTTTACTGGAATTAAAGAAAAAAATTGACATTATAATAAAGACTATTTTGGGAACAATCTTAACATTTTTAGACAGTATATAAATCAATAGTAAAGAAATCATAACTACCGAAGTTTCATTTCTAAATTCACTAAAAAAAATAAGTAATACTCCAGAAATTATTACAACAAAAGTGAGTTTAAAATAATCTATAGACTTTAGAAATAACACATGTATGTTTAATCCTATTATCATAAAAAACACGGATGCCATTAATCCAAAAATATTCTCATGAGAATATACTTCGTAAAGAAAAAAGGGTATAGCATTTATTAAAATGCATAAAAGGAGTCCAAACAAAGGTTTTTTTATTTTCCAAAATCCAAAAAACAATAATAACAATCCACTGATAAATACAGGCGCATTAAATAATTTTACAGGTGGATTTTCCGGAGACCCTTTGAGATAAGCATTAGGCAAACATGCTAAAATCCGAACACTTTCACCTAATCTAGACCAATGCTGATATTCTATCATCTTCATTAAACAAAGAAATCACTATAGAAATATGTTGCATTTTCATTTTTAGAGTTTAAAGATCTTATCGGTTCTTATCATTTTCATATGATAAACAACCAAATAGTATAGATATATTGATTTTGTTAAATAAAAAAAATCAAATTCATTCATTTAGTGATACCTACCTGTAAAGTACATTTTAAATAAATATAATACTCCGGATAAAAAATGTAGTATAAAAAGCGACCATAAAATTATTGATTTTTTGGAAAGCACATTTTCTATTTTGAATTTTGAAAACAAAAAAGCCGTAGTAGTTAAAAACAAAAGATAAGAACAGATTATATTTTGCCAAGTAAAATTACCATGGAATCTTCTTGGTCCATCTTCTACAACAAAAGCACTTAGTATTATCCCAAAAATGGTTAAATACAAAGCATAATTAAATGGTTTAAATTTAATTATTTCTCTATAATAATACATAGTTGCTATTGGAAAAGCAAAAGAAAGTAAAAAAGCAAATGGGATATACCAAGATGGTATAAATGCTCTTAAAAACTCAAAAGGCATTGCGATAGTTATACCACTCTTAGATGCATGTAAAGATCCTGTTTGAAAATAATAAATACTTAAATACTGTACTAAAATACAAACGCCTCCTATAAAAATTGGCAATATCTTAAATATAGAATTCTTAATATTATTCTTATCAAAATCTTTTAAAATAAAAAAAGCAGATATTGGAATAAAGGCAAAAATAAAAGAGGGCTTAATTAAAATATTTAGGATAATTAAAGCAGTAACTAACCAAATTTCTCTATCTAACAATGAATGACAATCTTTTTTAAACAATTTTAATTGCCTCCAAAACAACAATATAGCAAAAGGAAAAACACTAATGATAGTAGAATTATGCCAAACAACGGATGGCGTTCTACCCAAATACATAAGCTTCAGAACAAAAAAATTATAGATATCAGGGATCGCAAAACAAAACAACAGTGCAAACGATATTATCTTCACTATAGTTTCTTTGTTTTCTAGTTTAGATCCTGCAGCGATTTCTAAAATCATGTTTTTAGATAACAAAAATTTCCCTACAGTAGCTAGCGATAATACCAATGCAGTACTAACATACATTAAATCAACATTGCTTGAAAAAAAAGAAAGCAGGTTAACTATAAAAAAAAACAAAAAATGAGGTAAATAGGATGATTCTCCAGAATTAACTTTTATAATGGAATTAATATGAATAGGCATATCAGTAGGAATATACTTCATTATAAACCAAAAAAGCACCATGAAAAATGAAAAAAGCACTATTATATCGATGTACTTTAGTTTATTACTATGCATAGTATTCATATTACTAAAATCTTAATCATAAATGAGTAAATATAATATTTTATAATTCTCCCATTTTAAAATTGATAAATGTTTTAATACTAAATTCAAGTTTGAAGGATCTATAGATTATCTCAAAAAAATATTTGTTTATTTTTCCAAGCTCTTTTTTGCTCTTTCTAAATTATTCTTTGCTCTTTCAAAATTTGGATCAATTTCCAATGCTCTATTACAAGCTTTTACAGCCTTCTCAAATTCACCTAGAATATTGTAAGAAGAACAAATATTATTATATGCTGTAGCATTATTGGAATCTAACAACAATAGATCTTCACTAGTTTCTATACATCTTTTATGAAAGCCTAATATGTAATAATAATAACTAAGATTAATATACTCATTAATACTTAGTTGCTTCTTTTTTAACCTCTCAATTCCATTTACAGCAACTGCAAGGTTATTCTTAGCTAATTCAGAACTATTATCAACTGCTAATGATTTTTCACAAGCTTCCTTAGCTTTATCATACATTTTCAATCTATTATAAGCAGAACATAAGTTATTATACACAATACTATTAGTAGGGTCTAAACTAAGCGCTTTCTTAGATACTTGAATACTATTAAAGTAATCTAACTTATTATAATGCAGTAAACTCAATTGAATATATCCATTCAGAGAGGGGTTTACTTCCATTTGAGCTTCTAGAGTTTTTATATGATTCTCTGCCTGATAATTATTTTTGACAATGAAACATATAGAAACACCATCTATTTTAACTTCATGAACAGTGTTTTCCGGAGACCAATTTACATTGATATGATCTCTTTTATATTTACCTTCCGCAAGCATAATAATAGAATAATCCCAATTAGGGGAATCTCTTCTAGTCAAGACATGTTGCAATTTGGGAGTCTTATCTAAATAAAAAGAAGCTTTTGTTTGACTACCATAGTACAATCTTACCTTTGGAGGATTATCTAAATCTCCTACATTTTCTTCCAGCCAATCTATAGCAGGCCTTACTCCAACTCCATAATAATCTATTTCGTAATTCCCAAAGGCACCGGACACTCCTCCTATAATTGGACTAAAATATAGCGCTTGCATTGGATGATATTTACTCATAAAATACAATGGCTGAAGCATCAACAAGATGAGTCCAACGGACAGTATTCTGACAACATTTTTTCGAGGTATTAACTGAAATAATTTTAACCAAGATAATGCGCTAATTACTACTATCGGTAAAACAGAGAACATAAATTGTCGCGAACCATCATGATTATTAGGTGTACCTACAACAACTAATATCATTGGGAAAACAGAAGCAAACAATACCATTGATACATAAAGTTTATTAATCTGATCATTTTTATAATACATCAATGGAATCAGAAAAAAACCTATAAAAGCATGTAATGGCATCATAATAATAAACAGATTCTTAATAGCATAGTACCAAGGCGTATTAAAACTACTTTGCCAAACACCTTCAAACAATTGTAAATTTTCAAACCCTCTAAACTCTCCCATCTTTATTAACACTTCAATCGGAACCTTTAATGGATTGGTTTGAGCATATGGCCAAAAAACAGCCACAGCGATATATGAAAGTATACATACACCTAAAGTTTTAGCTCCTAGAAGTAGTGTATCTTTTATAACAACTTGCTTAAATTTCGATTTGTAGTTTTGCAACCACCACCATAAAAAAACAGCTAATAACAGATACCCTAAAGTCATTAATCCAATTACCCTGATATTAATTAATAGAGAAATATTGAATATTAATAAAAAAGCCCTTTTCCATGTAATCTTTGGTAGCTCTTTTAAGAGTTTTATTATATGGAATAAAGAAAACATATAGAATGCCGCTGCAGGAATATCTTTAGGATTATTCATAGAATACCCAAAGATCACTGGACATAACACAACAAAAGTTAATGAAAACAACCCTGTCTTCCACCCTCCTAATTCTTTTCCTAACAAACCACAGAATAGAAAAAGTAAAAAACCAAAAATAGAATTTATCAAATTTTTAAATTGATACACTTCAAAAGAATTAAAATATTGATGTAAGAAATTAGTAAGAAGATCAAAAAAACCTCCAAAACCATTCATCCCACGATTTTCATGTTCCTGACTTAAAGCAACATCGATATAATTCCCTTCTGCATCAATTGGGCTTAAGGTAGCAGCTTTATCTATTCCCTTAAAATAATTTAGAATTCTAACACCATGATCCTGATGTATTTTTGTGTCTTCTAATGGACCATAATCTTTACTTAAAAACATCATAGTCCAACCAATAACAAAAGCAGTTAGTATAAAACCGTTTCTATAATTCATCATTTTTTTAAGATCAAATTCCATACAATGTTTATTTTTTATCAAAAAAATCTGTAACTAGTTTTATTATTTTATTTTGATCTTCCATATGTAACTCATAATATAATGGCAATCGTAACAATCTTTCAGAAAACATCTCACAATTCTCTAGCATAACACTATCATTTTCTGTTTCATAAAAAGGGCTTTTATGAAGAGATACGTAATGAAAAACGGCATAGACTCCGTTGTCTTTTAAATAAGAAATGAGTTGACCTCTTTCCTCTATATCCTTACAAACAACATAAAACAAATGACCATTACACGTTGCATATGTTGGTACTTTCGGCAATGTTAATAAACCTCGGATTTCGAGACCTTTAAGCCCTTTATAATACGTTTCCCACAAAGTTGTTCTTCTGGATTGAATCTTTTTTAAGTTCTCTAATTGTGCAAACAAAAAAGCTGCAGTAACATCTGATGGTAAAAAAGAGGACCCCACATCTACCCAAGAGTATTTATCCACTTCACCTCTAAAAAAGGCAGATCGATTGGTTCCTTTCTCCCATATAATTTCTGCTCGTTGATCAAAACGCTCATCGTTTACCACCAACATCCCTCCTTCGCCAGAAATAATATTTTTTGTTTCATGAAATGAGAAAGCTGCCAAATGGCCTATTGTGCCAAGTGGCTTATCCTTATAATAAGAATCTATGGCCTGAGCTGCATCTTCTATAACAAACAAATTATATGTATTGGCTATTTGCATAACTGCATCCATATCACAAGATACTCCTGCATAATGAACAACTACTATTGCCTTTGTTTTACTAGAAATTAACCCTTCTAACAAACCAGCGTCAATATTTGGATCATCGCTATAAGAATCCGCAAATATAATCTTTGCTCCTCTTAACGCAAAAGCATTTGCTGTAGACACAAAGGTATAAGAAGGCATAATAACTTCATCTCCCGGCTTTATATCAACAAGTATTGCAGCCATTTCTAGAGCATCGGTGCAAGAAGATGTCAATAAACAATTTCTAAAACCTATATCTTCTTTAAAAAAATTATGACATTTCTGAGTATAATATCCGTTTCCAGAAATTTTCCCTCTCGATACTGCATCCTTTATATAGTACAGTTCATCACCCGTCATGTATGGTTTATTAAATGGAATCATTTAGTTGGATTATGTTGTATGGGATTTAAATTTAGTTCTTTTTTATTAGTAAATGTATTTTTAGAAAATTTTATAGATACAAAAAAATAGAAATCACTATTTATCTAATTAGTGATTAGCAATTTACCATACTCTTCTATTTATTTAGTAATTTTAGAAAATAATCACCTTTAAATAAAATCAAATATTTGAAAATATCAATAGTAAGCCCAGTTTATAGAGCTCAAAACCTTATAGATGAACTTGTAGAACGATTAGAGCGTTCTTTATCGGAAATGTTTGAGCAATATGAAATCATATTAGTTGAAGATGGTAGCCCCGATAATTCTTGGGAAGCTATCGAAAACATCTGTGCAAAAAACAAAAATGTAAAAGGAATTAAATTAAGCAGAAACTTCGGGCAACATTATGCCATAACCGCTGGATTAAGCACTGCTATCGGAGAATGGGTTGTTGTAATGGATTGTGACTTACAGGACCAACCAGAAGAAATACCAAAATTATTCAATAAGACTAAAGAAGGTTATGACATTGTATATGCTCAAAGAGAATTACGACAAGATAGTCTCTTTAAAAAAATATCTTCTAAAATGTTTTATAAAACCTTTGGTTATTTAACTGATAGTAAACAAGATCCTTCTATTGCTAATTTTGGGATCTACAATCAAAAAGTGATACGATCTATATTATCTATGCATGACCACGTACGTTTTTTTCCTACTATGGTTCAATGGGTCGGTTTTAAAAGCACTAAAATAAATGTAGAGCATAGCTCAAGAGCAGAAGGTAAATCCTCTTATTCATGGAGAAAACTAATCAATTTAGCAGTTGACAATATTATTGCATTTTCTGACAAACCATTGAGACTTACAATTCGTTTAGGGTTAGTCATTGCCTCTCTTTCGTTCCTTTCTGGTTTAATATACATTTATAGATATGTAAACGGAGAAATCAAGGTACTTGGTTTTGCCAGTATTGTTATTTCCATCTGGTTCTTATCGGGATTAATAATTTTTATCCTTGGAATAATTGGAGTTTATTTAGGAAAAACTTTTGATAAGGTAAAAGAAAGACCAACCTACATCATATCAAAAAGAATAAATAAGTAAAAACAATATAACTCGCTATGCTATAATCACACTCCCTGAAAAGAACATGAATGAATTAGATAAAAATATAGAAGTTTTAGAATGGGATTCTAATTTCTTTGATGTTCGAGTTGGAAGATTATATTCTGATGAAAAAAAAGTAGATCTTACAAAGATTTCTAATTTTGATTTAATATATATTCATTCTCAAACGTTACTAGAAAACAGCAAGATCCCTCTTTATGATAAGAAAGTTACTTTTGAAAAAAAAATAGCTTCAGAAGCTAAAGCTAGGGAAACCTCTCAAGTTGAGGAGTACAAAGGAGAATTAAATGAAGAACTTATTAATTTATCCATTGCAAGTGGAACATATTCGAGATTCAAATTAGATCCAAGATTATCTAATCACTTCGAAAAGTTCTTCACCTTATGGATTAAAAATAGCCTAAATGGAAAATTGGCAGACTATGTTTTTGTTTACAAAAAAGAAAACAAAATTGTAGGATTCATATCATTGAAGAAAAACGATTCTTTTTATCAAATAGGTTTAATAGCAACCTCTCCCCTACATAGAGGTCTAGGAATAGGATCTGCATTATTACAAAAAGTAGAAGAAATTGCAAAATCAGAAAAAAATTCTAAAATAATTGTAGTTACTCAATTAGATAATGAAACTGCTTGCAATTTTTATAAAAAAAACGGATACCAAATAAAATCTAAAGAATACATTTATCACTATTGGCGTAAATAATTTTTAGTTAAAATTATATTTATAGTTAGCTGATTATATTCTTAACAAACGGATGATAGTCATTTTGTAAAGGAGTAACTTCTGCATTTCTAATATCATGTACAATCTGTATAGAGGTCTTCGCGTCCAAAAGTCCGTATCCTTCTCCTCTTAATATCCCTTCGTAACTTCTGGTATGTAACTCAGTAAATCCAGTACTAAACTCAATCTCTTCATTATCAATAGTAATAGATCTATATGTTCTTTTACCTTGAGCTTTTATATGATCTGGGATATTATCATAATTAATAGACAAAAACCATCTAACCCTAGCTTTTTCAAATTCCAAATATCCTGATGCAGCATCATTGGTTAATAAATGCACTTTATTCCCTTTTACCGCTCCAAAAACCCACGATAACATATCGTAAAAATGAACACCTATATTAGTGGCTATTCCTCCTGATTTAGCGACATCTCCTTTCCAGGAAGCATGATACCAATTACCTCTCGAGGTCAAATATGTTAAATCAAAGTCATATATTTTATCCTTAGGACCGTTATCAACCTTTTCTTTTAAAGCTATAATACTAGGATGTAATCTTAGTTGTAGAATTGTATTTACTTTTCCTTCTGATTCATTTTCTATTTCCACTAATGTATCAATATTCCAAGGATTAAGGACTAACGGCTTTTCGCATATAGCGCTTGCCCCTCTTCTTAATGCCATCCTGATATGAGAATCATGAAGATAATTTGGTGTACAAATACTAACATAATCTAACTGAATATTCTTTCTTCTTTTTAACTTCTCAATATGCCGATCAAACCGCTCAAATTCTACAAAAAAATGTGAATCGGGAAAATAACTATCTATAATACCAACGCTATCAAACTTATCAAGAGCAGCTATTAAATTATTTCCTGTATCCTTAATTGCTTTTAGGTGTCTTGGAGCTATATAACCTCCAACACCCATAATTGCAAAATTTTTATTATTCATGTCTTAAATTTTAAAAACATTTTCATCAATAAGTTCATATTTTTCATCACTTTCAGGACAAGTAGCTATATGACTTGAATCAAAACTCAATCTGTGTCCGTACTCACTCATCCACCCTATTTGCTTCGCAGGATTACCAACCATAAGCGCATAAGGCTTAATTTCCTTAGTAATAACCGCACCAGCACCAATAAAAGCATACACACCAATATCATTCCCACAAACAATAGTAGCATTTGCTCCAATTGTAGCTCCTTTCCCAACATGTGTTTTAGCATATTCTCCTCTTCTGTTTATAGCACTTCTAGGATTGATAACATTTGTAAAAACGCAAGATGGGCCTAAAAAAACATCATCTTCACAGGTAACTCCTGTATATAAAGAAACATTATTCTGAATTTTTACATTATTGCCTAAAATTACCTCTGGAGAAATCACCACATTCTGACCAATATTACAATTTTTACCCATCACACAACCTGTCATGATATGAGAAAAGTGCCATATTTTGGTATCATTACCAATAACACATCCGTCATCGATCACAGAAGTTTCATGAGCAAAATAATTCTTATCCATTTATCTATTTACTTTATATCTCTAAGAAATTTTCTTTTAAAACATTATTGAATTAATGTTTTCCAAATATAAAATAATTCATTCTGTTTCATCATTAAAAAAAATACTTTCATTCCTATACATATGTAACATTTTATGAGCTATTGACTTTTCATATATCAAATTTTATCAAAAATATTTATCTTCGATGGCAATAAAAAAGATATAAAAACTACTATATTTAGACCCATTGTACTAATTAAGTTTATTCTGAAATACGAATTATTAAGCTGTAGCACACTCAATAACAAATAATTATACTCCAGAGACTTCTGAAATTCTAAAGCTGTATGTTTAAAAATTTTACCTCACAAAAATTAGAAATCAGAATATTATTGGTAATACTTATCGCTACTTTTTTAGTATACCTTAACCATTTTGATAATCCATTCTTTTTTGATGACACCCATACAATATCGGAAAACGAATCCATTAGAAGTTTAGAGAATTGGACAAGCTTTTTCACCAATGCTGATACCTTTAGCTCTCTTCCGGCAAATAGAGCATATAGACCTATGATCACACTAATGAATGCAATTGATTATTCGTTTGCAGATGGATTAGATTCTCGCTATTTTCATTATCACATCTTTTTTTGGTTTCTAATACTCATTATACTGAATTACTTTCTACTTAAACATATATATAATGAATCACTTCCCAAATATAAATGGATAGGAATTACTGCTCTTTTCGCTACCGCTTGGTTTGCTCTTCATACTGTCAATGCAGAAACTATAAACTATATTTGCGCGCGATCTGACTCGTTTTCTACACTATGCATAGTTGCATCATTGTTACTCTATTTAAGCCCGTTTGGCAGAAAATGGCATCTATACATTATAACGATGATTATTGGAATCTGGACAAAACAAACCGGAGTTATGTTTTTCCCCCTTTTACTAGTATATGTTATTCTTTTTGAAGAAAATTCATTAATAACTGATTTCAGCATACAAACAAAAAAGAAAATAATTATTATATTTAAAAAAACTCTTCCGGCAGGAATTATCGCTTTTTCTTTATTTGTTTTTAATCAATATTATTTAACTCCAGAATCCACAAATTCTACAAATTTCTTAGTTACAAGATTCGAATATATCAGTACACAATGGTATGTAATTACGCATTATTTAGGCAACTTCATTCTTCCTATACATCTTAGTGCAGATCCCGATATTGAAATTATCAAACCTTGGTACAACATAAGATTGCTTGTAGGTTTATTTATCATACTAGCGATGTTATTTCTGATGATAAAAACAGCGTTTAAAAGAGAACTTAGACCAATCTCTTTTGGCATTGCTTGGTTTTTTATCGCTTTACTACCAACAACACTGAATCCTTTGTTTCAGATCGCAAATGATCATCGAATGTTCTTTCCTTTCATAGGTTTATTTATTGCTGTTCCCTGGGGAATATTAATACTACTAAAGAAATACAAAATACTTGATAATCCTAAAAGATATTTCCCTCTAATCACGATAGTTCTCGCCATAGTACTTATTGGCAATGCATATGGCACAATACAAAGAAACAACGTATGGGATACTGAAGATTCTCTTTGGTTAGATGTAGTTCAGAAAAGCCCAAAAAATGGAAGAGGCATGATGAATTATGGATTAACCCATATGGCAAAAGGAAATTATGATATTGCCTTAGAATATTTTAATAAAGCTGACAAATTAAGTCCTAACTACTATGCTTTGCATATAAATTTAGCAGTTTTATATGATGCTAAAAAGAATTCTACTAAAGCCGAACAATATTTTAAATCTGCTATAAAATTGAATTCTGTCTCTCCTTCTCCTGATTATTTCTATGCAAGATATCTTGCTAAACAAAAAAAATACAATGAGGCGGAAATTTACCTAAAAAAGGCATTAACCAAAAGCCCAAATCATCTTCAATCTAAAAGTCTTTTAAATTCAGTTTTAAAAAACAAAACAACAATGCAAGAAGAAATAAACTTATTAGCAAATAAAACGGAAAATAATCCTGACGCTAATACACTTTTAAATCTTAGTCAGAAATATTATCAGACAAAAGACTACGAATTAGTTATTAAAACTTGTTACAAAATATTAGAAATTGATCCAAAAAACCCATATGCATATAACAATATATGTTCAGCCCACAACCAATTAAAACAGTGGGAACTTGGAGCACAAGCTTGCAGAAAAGCTCTCGAAATTAATCCAAATTATCAATTAGCCAAAAACAACCTGAAGTGGGCAACGGATAATCTCAAAAATTAAATAAAGAATAAAATAACATAAAATGCTTAACAACAAAACAATTGCGGTAGTAGTACCTTGTTATAATGAATCCCAACAAATAAACATGGTCTTGGACAGCATGCCATCATTTGTCGACAGAATAATTGTAGTAGATGACGCCTCTAAAGACGATACCGTTGGTACTGTAATGAAGCATTTACAAGATAATTCTTCTCCGGTAACGTTAAAATCATTACTTAAAACTGAAATAACTCCAACCATATACAATAGAGCTGACATAGAAGTTAGGCAAAAAAGTATGGATGAAATAAAAAAATTCACCCCTTCTGAAGTAGTAAATAAAAACCAAGAAAACGAAAAAATCATAGTTATTAAGCACTTGGAAAATGGAGGTGTGGGTGCCGCAATCGCAACAGGATACAAATGGTGCAAAGACCACAATATTGATTGTACTGCGGTAATGGCAGGGGATGGACAAATGGATCCAGATGAATTAGATGGAATCTGCAGACCAGTAATTGAAGAAGGAATAGACTATGTAAAAGGAAACCGTCTTATTCATAAAAGTGCGTGGGTAATTATTCCTCGCGTTCGTTTCTTAGGGAATTCTATACTAAGTATTTTAACAAAAATCGCCTCTGGATACTGGGGGATATCAGATACTCAAAGCGGATATACGGCTATATCGAATAACGCACTAAACTCAGTTCCTTTATATGAAATCTACAAAAGATATGGCATGCCTAATGATTTATTAGTTAAGCTTAACATAGCTTTTTGCACTATCCGAGAAGTAAAAATCAAACCAATATATGGTGTAGGAGAAAAATCCAAACTGAATATATTAAAAGTTTCGCTACCTATTTTATTTTTATTAATTCGCTGTTTTTTTAAGAGACTTCAAACAAAATATTTATATCGCAGTTTTCATCCTTTATATTTATTGTATTGGGTTGCATTTATTATTGCCATTATAAATAGTTATTTTCTATATCAGTTAATAGCTAACTTTTTTATTCCTAATTCGAAAACACCGACAGATTATTTAATAATATTTATTTTCCTAACCATATCAGGTTTTCAGTCCTTGTTATTCGCAATGTGGATGGACATACAGGATAACGAAAGACTATCCAAATAACTATTATTTCATTTGCTTTAAATCCTGTAAGCGTATTGGTGAAAGATAAAACCAAATAGCACCTGGAATAAAAGATATCAATTGAAGAAGAAAAATAATTAATGATAACGCTATAGCATCTTCTGCAGGCAATTTATATAATTGAAAAATAAGAACTAGAGACGTCTCGCGCACCCCAATGCCTAATACGGTTATAGGCAGCAATGATAATATTCCTAAAATAAAAGTCCCCAAAAATAATCCCAGATGATCAATCTCAATCCCCATAGCCCAAGCTATATAATTAAAGACTCCATAAATTAACACCATACTGAAACAAGTTATCACAAAACTTTGAGCACTTTTCAACCACCCCAAATCATGAGAGGTAAATGCCTCCTGCCATGGTTTAACAATTTTTACAAACTTTTTTCTATACCTAAAAAGAATTAAAAAGAACACTACCCCTCCTAATAATGAAAGAATAATTCCACCATATTCTTTAGGTAATTTTAGAATATAAAAACTAAACTGATAATAAATAACTGCTAGTAAACTAAAAAGCAATAGACAAATTAGATCAAAAAGACGGTCCATAATGAGACTTGACCATCCTATTTTTTGCGTCGGTAAATCATCTTTAATATAAAGCAACCTGCCAAAATCTCCCAGTCGCCCTGGTGTAATATTTGCTAAAAAAAGTCCTATAAAAAAAACTTTTAACGCCCTATATCTGCCTAATGGAATTCCGTAAGAATTAGAGATAATTCGCCATCTTATACTTTTTAAATAAAAGGCTATCCATAAAATTAACACTGCAACTAAAACATGGATAAATGATATCTTACTAATGGAAGCAAAAGTTTCCCTCCACCCTACTTTATAAATAAGATAAAAAAGTAGGATTATCCCAAGAAATTTCAACCAAAAGCTAATATTTAAAAAAGATCTTTTTGTCATTAGCTATGATCAACTTTTTTTTCTTTTTCCATATCACCAATAAAAATCAAATCACCATGAATCTTTTCACAAGAGTAAAATTTCATTTTCATCTCCTGTTCGAATACATACTTTACACATTGTTTAAACATATCCGTGAGTCTACTATTAGAAAACCGAGTATCTCTATTAGAATAAAAATCAGAAAATTCCTTCTCTGACCATTTAAAAATAATAGGCTTTAAATTCATAACAGTTTTTATACCCTCCTCGTTATAAGCATAATAATAAAAAGAGAACATAAAAAATTTAGAATCTCTAATTGCCAGTGGCAACCACTCATCCATAAAATACCTAACAATATTTGTAAAACCTCTACTATTCATAGGTAAAAACTAATTATTATTTAAAGCATAAATAACGAATGTAAGTATTACTAAACAAAACTTCTACTCTAACTCCACAAAAACAAACAATACAAAGTCATAATTAACTTAAAAATAAAACCAGAACATCCTTAAGCAGAAAGTACGCAAAATAAAAAAGCTTCATCCTAATGATGAAGCTTTGAGCGGGAGACCAGGTTCGAACTGGCGACATTCAGCTTGGAAGGCTGACGCTCTACCAACTGAGCTACTCCCGCTTTTATAATGGCAAATGTATTAGATTTCTTCAATAATCAAAACAAAAAGTAAATTATTTTTAACATATTTTTTTTTATAGCAAAAGCTCTCACCCTTAATAAATGTGCTATCTCAACTGATTAACAACGACTTAATAAAAAGTCAAATATTTTTCAAAAAAAGCATTTAATCGAAAAAAAATGCGTTTAATCGGATAAAATATGTATTTTTGTAGTTAAGAAAATATTAATATATTAGCAACTTATCTATATTTACCTAGATAAGCGATTTATTTTGTTTAAATAAACTTAATTACGTGATAACCCCAAATAAAAAGAGGTAAAACTCTTTTTGAAAAGAAATTTCCTACAGCCTATGAAGGTAAAATTACTTCTTTTTATATGTATTCTTTCGTCTATAACCCATGTATACTCTCAAGTAAAGGTTGGTGACAACCCTAATCAAATAGATGCTTCATCTATATTAGAGTTAGAAAGCGTTGACAAGGCTTTTGTTTTAACAAGGATCACTACTAGTCAAATGAATGCCCTTACTCCTTTAAATGGAGCTTTGATATATAACACCGACGATAATTGCATTTTTCAATTTAATAATAATAGCTGGACTAGCTTATGCAGTGGTAATGATAATCAGGTATTATCATTTGACCCTGTTACTAATATACTTACCCTTGAAGATGGTGGATCTGTTGATTTAACATCTCTTGTTAACGACCCCGATCCAGATCCAACAAACGAAATACAGATATTAAGTAAAACCGGAAATACAATAACCCTATCAAATGGAGGAGGAAGTATTACGGAAACAATATCTACATTATTAGATAATGGTGATGGGACATTTACATATACTGCTGAGGATGGTTCAACAACAGTAATTGGTGTTGTAGGACCTACTGGAGCGCAAGGTGCGACTGGAGCACAGGGAATACAAGGAATTACTGGAGCCCAAGGTGTAACTGGAGCACAGGGAATACAAGGAATCACTGGAGCACAAGGGATAACTGGAGCTCAGGGAATACAAGGAATCACTGGAGCGCAAGGAGTAACTGGAGCACAAGGAATACAAGGAATCACTGGTGCACAAGGAGTAACTGGTGCGCAGGGAATACAAGGAATAACCGGAGCGCAAGGAATAACTGGAGCACAGGGAATTCA
>NZ_CANMQT010000012.1 GCF_947500065.1 uncultured Aquimarina sp. | reverse complement strand
TAACCTAACACAATCTTCATTGCCGGTCGTTAATCGCTAATTATTAAGGAATCGAACCCTAAAAATGAACCTAATCACCCTACTCCAGTATAACCTCTTTTTCTTATGAACTTCGCTTGTTTCTCAAAGCGGGTGCAAATATACAACCACATTTTAAACTAACAAAACTTTTTTGAAATATTTTTAAAAAGTTTTTTTTTGAATTTTCCTAAGAAAGCAAACCTTCTTAGCGAAACAAAAAAAGCAAACAAAATTAGTAATGAACGCAAGCAAAACATTATCTCGTTTTGCGGGTGCAAACATACAACTCTTTTTGAAATACCAAAAGGTTTTTTCAAATCTTTTTACTTACTTTTTCAAACTAAATCTTCTTCAATGAACTCTCCAAATTAAAGCCTTATGCTTATCCGTTGGCGGGTGCAAACCTACAACCCTTTTTCATTACAACAACAAAAAATATAAAGTATTTTTGAAGAAAATTGTAAACCTACTGGTTTTTAAAAAGTTGGAAAGCGAAGATAATAAAATTAATCAAAATAGAGATGATTTTTTTCAACAAAACACATACTCTAATCACTAAATCACAACAAGTAATATTTTGAAATAATATTTTGCGTTAAGAATAACACTCTTAATATGCGCTCAAAGAAAACCTATCCTTTTGCACCGTTTTAAAAAATACTATTATGAACAAAAGATATAACGAATAGACTAATCCTGATTTTATGAAGAAGAATCACAACCTAGTTCTTTACTGTAATAGGCTTAATAGTATCCGTCCATTTATTTCTCAGATCATAAAAACTAAAATCCAAAGCAGTTTTCTGCTCTACTAAAATATTTGATTGAAAACTTCTTTGCAATATATCTTCAATCCAATAATCTTCTTCTATATTAATAGGATCATATTCTTCTTTTAAAGAAATATTAAATAACTTGGCGGTACTATTATACCAAAAGGCCTTCCATCCACTCCTATATTCTTTTACCAAATCAAACATAGTCTGACCAGTTTGTCGATGAATCAACTTTACTAAAATCTGACCTTCCGTACGTGTCATCTTTTTTAATTCGCTCGTAAACTCTTCTTCCATATATTTCTGAAGTATTCTAACATATTTTTTACGAGCACTTTTTGATTTGATATTTTCTAATCTTTCATTTAATGTTATTAACCTATCTGATGCTAATTTTGCATAAGGATACACTTTCCTTGTTTTACGTCTTAATATAAGATACTTTCTTCTTGCTAATCTATTTTTAAACTTAAGCTTACCTAATATCACTACCTCTTCCAGATCAATAGCTTCATGAGGAATTGTATCTCCTTCTATTATATAGTATTGTACATAGCCACTTGTGTCCGTCTTTGTCGAATCAATTTCTTTCTGACAAAACACACTTAAAGGCAATAATACTATAAATATGTATAATAAATATTTCTGCATAGTAGGTATACGATCTTCTAAAATCATTCCAAAATTAGTAATAAACACTTTGTAAACTGTAAAATCTTTGTGAATATTATTAACTTCGTACAAAACAAAAATATATAAATGGCTAAAAAAAGCATACTAAACAAGAAGTCTTTGACTTTTTTAGAGAAGTATTTAAACAATGCTGCACCTACCGGGTATGAATGGGAAGGGCAAAAAATATGGATGGATTACCTTAAACCATATGTAGATGAATTTATTACAGACACCTACGGAACTGCCGTTGGTGTTATAAATCCTAAAGCTAAATATAAAGTAGTTATTGAAGGACATGCGGATGAAATTTCGTGGTATGTAAACTACATTACGGATAATGGTCTTATATATGTAATAAGAAATGGTGGTAGTGATCACCAGATAGCTACTTCCAAACGTGTAAATATCCACACTAAAAAAGGAATTGTACAGGGTGTATTTGGTTGGCCTGCTATACATACCCGTAAAGGATCTAAAGAACAAGCTCCAACATTAGAGAATATATGTATTGATGTAGGATGCAATACTAAAGAGGAAGTTTTAAAGCTTGGAGTTCATGTAGGATGTGTAATAACGTATCCTGATGAGTTTTTTGTTCTTAATAAAGATAAGTTTGTCTGTCGTGCTTTAGACAATAGAATGGGTGGTTTTATGATTGCTGAAGTTGCTCGTTTATTAAAAGAGAATAAGAATAAACTTGATTTTGGTTTATATATCACTAATTCTGTTCAGGAAGAAATAGGTCTAAGAGGTGCTGAAATGATCACGCACACTATTCAACCAAATGTTGCTATTGTAACTGATGTTTGTCATGACACTACCACTCCTATGATAGAAAAGAAAACTCAAGGTGAAACAAAAATTGGTGACGGTCCTGTAATCTCTTACGCTCCTGCTGTACAAAATAGACTTCGAGAATTGTTGATTGATACTGCAGAAAAGAAAAAGATTCCTTTCCAACGCATGGCATCAAGCAGAATGACAGGAACAGATACAGATGCTTTTGCATATAGTAATGGCGGTGTAGCCTCTGCTTTAATCTCTTTACCTTTGCGTTATATGCACACAACGGTGGAAATGGTGCACAGAGATGATGTAGAAAATGTGATTAGTTTAATTTATGAGAGTTTATTAGCTATCAAATCTGGTGAAACTTTTAGTTATTTTGAAAAGCCTAAACCGGCGACAAAACCTAATCCAAAAACCAAATCTAAGAAATAAGCATCATTATAAAGCCTCGCAATTGCGAGGCTTTAATTTTTTATCACATATTATCTCATAAAGCATTCTCCATTATTTCTTGAACTACTTCGGGATTCAACAACGTACTGGTATCACCTAAATTCGAAGTATCTTTAGAAGCTATTTTTCTCAAAATACGTCTCATAATTTTACCACTTCTTGTTTTAGGTAGTCCCGATACAAATTGAATTTTATCCAATTTTGCAATAGGACCAATGCGTTCTGTTATTTGTTGATTCACTTCTTTACTTAAATTATCACGATCTCTAGATTCTCCCGCTTCCTTTAAAATAACAAAACCATATAATGCATTTCCTTTTATATCATGAGGAAAACCAACAATTGCAGATTCCGCAACAGCTGGATGTTCATTAATTGCATCTTCGATCGGAGCAGTTCCGAGATTATGACCAGAAACAATAATTACATCATCCACTCTACCAGTTATTCTATAGTATCCAACTTCATCTCTTAATGCTCCATCACCAGTAAAGTACTTATTTTTAAAGGCAGAAAAATAAGTATCTCTATATCTTTCATGATTTCCCCAAATAGTTCGTGCAATTGATGGCCACGGAAACTTAACACATAATCGTCCTTCTACCTGATTTCCTTCAATCTCATTACCATTTTCATCCATTAAAGCAGGTTGTATGCCTGGCATTGGCAAAGTAGCATATGTCGGCTTGGTTGGTGTTGAAAAAGGAATTGGAGAAATCAAAATTCCTCCTGTTTCAGTTTGCCACCAAGTATCTACAATTGGGCATTTTTTTTCTCCTACATGATCATTATACCAATGCCAAGCTTCTTCATTAATTGGTTCTCCCACAGTTCCCAATACTTTAAGGCTGGATAAATCATATTTTGTAACATAATCAAGATTCTCTTTAGCCAATGCTCTGATTGCTGTAGGTGCTGTATAGAACTGAGTAATTTTATGTTTTTGTACAATATCCCAAAAACGTCCAAAATCCGGATATGATGGAACCCCTTCAAACATTACAGTAGTCGCTCCATTTGCTAAAGGACCATATACGATATAAGAATGACCGGTAATCCAGCCGATATCTGCGGTACACCAATAAATATCATCTTCTTTATATTGGAACACATTTTTAAAACTATACGCAGTATACACCATATATCCCGCAGTAGTATGCATCATTCCTTTTGGTTTTCCTGTAGAACCGGAGGTATATAGAATGAACAATGGATCTTCTGCATCCATTATTTCTGGATTACAATTAATATCCGCATTGTCTAATAAAGGCTGCAACCATTCATCTCGTCCAGTTTTCATTTCAATATCAGCATTAATTCGTTTTGCAACCAATACGGACTCCACACCAGGACATTGTTCAACGGCTTCATCGACGATACCTTTCAGATCTATTGTTTTTGCTCCTCGATAAGAACCATCAGAGGTAATTATCATTTTAGCTTCACAATCATTAACTCTTGTTGCTAACGCTGTAGCAGAAAATCCTGCAAAAATCACGGAATGTATTGCTCCTATTCTAGCACAAGCCAATACCGAAATTGCCAACTCAGGAATCATAGGAAGGTAAATACAAACACGATCACCTTTTTTAACTCCTTTACTTTTTAAAACATTTGCAAATTTACACACTCGCTCATGCAATTGATTATATGTTATATGCTCTGCAGGTTCTTCTAGATTATTAGGTTCAAATAAAATAGCTGTCTTATCTCCTCGAACATATAAATGCCTATCTATACAATTCTCCGTAATGTTTAGCTTAGCTCCTTCAAACCATTTTACTTCTGGTTTTGTAAAGTCCCACTCCAATACTTTATCCCATTTCTTTCTCCACAAAAAATGCTCTTCTGCTATTTCGCTCCAAAAGAGTTCTGGATTTCTAACAGATTTTCTATATACCTGAAAATATTCTTCAAGATGTTTTATGTGATAATTACTCATTACTAATTAAATGATTTATGTGTTTTTTTTATCTATTTTAAAATGTACAACGGATCCACAGTTTCACATTCTTTCTAGTGATTTGTGGATTGTCCAGCATTCGAAGGAATTCTAATATTTTCCACAATGTCTTGTACTTCTTTTGGTGGTTTTGATGTGAATTGACACACAACCAATGACACTATAAAATTAATAAACATGGCAACAGCTCCGAATCCTTCTGGAGAGATACCGAACCACCATTCATCAGAAGAAGGCAGAACATCATCAAACCAACCTAATTTATATTTGATCATATATAATAGCATGCATAAAATCCCAACGATCATCCCTGAAATCGCTCCTTCTTTATTCATTCGTTTATAGAAAATCCCCAAAACAATTGCCGGAAAGAAAGAGGCTGCAGCTAATCCAAATGCCAATGCTACTACAGCTGCTACAAATCCTGGCGGATTAATACCAAAATACCCTGCAACACATACTGCTGCCACTGCAGAAATTCTTGCAGCAACCAGCTCTCCTTTTTCTGAAATATTTGGTTTAATCATTTTTTTGATAAGGTCATGAGATACAGAAGATGAGATAACTAATAACAACCCAGCTGCGGTAGACAATGCAGCCGCCAAACCACCTGCTGCCACCAATGCAATTACCCAATTAGGTAAATTAGCAATCTCAGGATTTGCTAAAACCATAATATCACGATCCACAAACAATTCATTTTTTGTTGAAGTATTTATGTTTGTAATAATACGTTCTCCGTATTCTCCTCGTTGTTGCCCATCAAAAATTGGTTTATTCTTATTTCCAACTACTGCATGACCTTTGGTATATTGTATTTTGCCGTCTTCATTTTTATCAACCCAACCTAATAGTTCTGTATCTTCCCAGTTTTTAAACCACAGTGGTAACTCTTCATATTTTTTATTCTGGACAGACTCGATCAAGTTGGTTTTCGCAAAAACTGCTACAGCTGGAGCCGTTGTATATAATATAGCGATAAGCAATAAAGCATATCCAGCGGATTTACGAGCATCTTTTACTCGTTTTACCGTAAAAAAACGTACAATTACATGTGGTAATCCTGCTGTTCCTACCATTAATGCTAATGTAATTGTAAATACATCCAACATAGATTTAGAACCATCAGTATATTCTGAGAATCCTAACTCTGTACTTAATCCATCCAATTTATCTAAAAGATACGTTCCAGAACCATCTGCAACGGTATCACCAAATCCTAATTGTGGAATCGGATTACCAGTCATCTGAATAGAAATAAATATTGCAGGCACCATAAACGCAAAAATCAAAACACAATACTGTGCGACTTGTGTATAGGTAATACCCTTCATTCCTCCTAGAACAGCATAAAAAAGAACAATGATCATTCCGATCAAAACTCCTGTATTGATATCTACTTCCAAAAATCTAGAAAACACAATCCCTACTCCACGCATCTGTCCGGCAACATATGTAAAAGACACCAAAAGAGCGCAGAAGACAGCTACAGATCTAGCTGTTTTAGAATAATAACGATCTCCAATAAAATCAGGCACTGTAAATTTTCCAAATTTTCGAAGATACGGTGCTAACAATAATGCTAGTAATACATAACCTCCAGTCCACCCCATAAGATATACTGCACCATCATACCCATCAAAAGCAATAATACCTGCCATAGAAATAAAAGAAGCAGCACTCATCCAATCCGCGGCTGTTGCCATTCCATTTGCTAAAGGCGAAACTCCACCACCAGCAACATAAAATTCTTTTGTAGATCCTGCTCTTGACCAAATCGCTATTCCTATATACAATGCAAAAGTAATTCCTACTAAAATATAGGTCCAAATCTGTACGCTCATTATTTATTTACTTTTTAAGGTTACTTTAATCTTTATCATAACCATATTTTTTATCCAGTTTATTCATTAACCGAACATATATAAAGATTAAAATCACAAATACATAAATCGAACCTTGCTGAGCAAACCAAAATCCTAGCTTAAAACCTCCTAATCGAATTTCGTTTAACAGATCTTTAAACAGTATGCCTGCTCCATACGATACTGCAAACCAAATGATAAGTAAAATCGAAAGGTATTTCACATTCTCTTTCCAATATGCTTTTGCTTTTTTTTCTTGTTCTGATATCATTTCGATTCAAAATAAAATTAAAATAGGAGTAATACAATTTTTAATATTCTTTGATAAATATATTACTTTAAGAATTAAATAAATTAATCCTTAATGAATAATTATCAAGTATTGCATGATTCTAAATTTTAATAATTATTTTTAAAAACATCTATTAGTAATGAGAGTATGGCAGACGAACTTATCGACATATTAAATAGAAATGGAGAATTCACAGGCGAAGTTCAATTAAAATCTGAAGCGCATCGATTAGGCTTGTATCATGCAAGTGTTCATATCTGGTTTTATACTATAGATGGAAAAGTATTATTACAAAAACGAGCAAAAGATAAGGATACATACCCCAATCTTTGGGATATTTCTGTTGCAGGACATATAGCCAAAGGTGAATCTAAAGAAAACTCCGCTTTACGTGAAATTGAAGAAGAAATTGGCTTATCTATAAAAATAACAGATTTAGACTACATAGGAATCTATCTATCAGAAAAGCAACCAAAACCTGATCTGTTGGACAATGAATTTCACTATATATATCTATCCAAATTATCTCATCCTATAGACACACTTACCCTACAAGAAGAAGAAGTTGGTGAAATTAAACTAATACCAATTCAATTATTGAAAAATCATCTTAAAGATCTCATAATTATGAAAAATTATGTTCCTCATGATGCCGAATACTATAATTTCATTCTTAAAGAAATCACAAATCGATTCACATGATACCGACATTGTTATGAACTATCGTAAATTTAATTCCATACGTTTTATTATAGTATTTTTGTATTGAAATGAAATAAACTATAAGCAAAAACTATGACGTATTCAAATAAAGGAACCGTACAAGCACTAAATGTATTACTTGCAGACTATCATATGCATTATCAAAAGCTAAGAAATTTTCACTGGAATATTACCGGGCGCAATTTTTTCGAACTTCATGAAAAATTCGAGGAACTTTATGAAGATGCTAAATTGAAGATTGATGAAATTGCTGAAAGAATTTTAACTTTAAGAGCAAAGCCTATAAGTAATTATAGTTCATATCTTACGACTTCTTCCATAAAGGAAGCAGACACCAAATTAGTAGATCACGAAATGATCTCAGCTGTTCTTGAAGATCATGATATTATTCTGAAGCAATTAAAATCTGTTACAAAAGAAGCAGAAGATGCTGGTGATGATGGAACTCTCGACATTACTGGCACATATATTGGTGAACTAGAGAAAACAAACTGGATGTTAAACGCCTGGAATCAAAAAAACTAAAAATTTTGAAACTAAAAATCTTCTTTCTTTTATTGACTATATCTTTAACTGTTTGTTGTCAAAAAAAAAGCAACTCTGATCTGGTAACAATAAGTAATTTATCTAATTCCTTAAAGGAAATATCAGGTATTACGAAATTACCAAATGATATTAGCATTTACGCTATTAATGATTCTGGCAACAGCAATACTTTATTTCAATTAGATCAAAAAGGTGAGATTACCAAATCATTCAAAATTCCAAATAGCAAGAACAAGGATTGGGAAGATATTACGTATGACAATGAAGGCTCTATTTATATTGGTGATTTTGGTAATAATTATAATGACAGAAAAAACCTTGCTATATATAAAGTTTCAGGGATTCATTCTGATAGTTTAGAAACCTCCAAAATAAAATTTAGTTTAGAGGATCAAAAGAAGTTTCCTCCAGGAAAAAAGCATAGAAATTTTGATATAGAAGCTTTTATTTATAAAAATGGGAGCTTCTATTTATTCTCTAAAAATCGAAGTAAAAAATTTGATGGAGTAACAAAACTTTATAAAGTAGAAAACAAACCAGAGAAACAGATTGCTAAACTAATTACAACTTACAAAACTGGTAACGATCCTAATGATTGTTTTATTAGTGGAGCAGCTATTAATAACAAAGGAGATAAAATTGCTCTTCTCACTTATAACAAAGTATTCATCCTATCCGATTTTAAAGGTGATGATCTATTTAATGGTACTATCGAAAAGATAAAGCTTAATCACTTTTCTCAAAAAGAAGGTATCTGTTTTAAAAATGACTCCACCCTTTTGATTGTTGATGAAAAAAGGAAGAATACTAAAGGACGATTGTATGAATATCCTATCAATTAAAAATAATTATTTTGGTAAACTAAACCAATCCTCTTCTAGCATTGCAAATTCATAATTATCAGACCATCCAGTTTTAAGAGGCAATACCTTACGCTTATGACCTTCTCTGATCATTCCCACTTTTTCTAACACTCTAATAGAACCTATATTATCAATTGCGCATCCTGCTTCAATCCTATGCAGACCAACTTCCTTAAAACCAAATTTCAAAATCGCCTTAGCAGCTTCTGTAGCATATCCTTTACCCCAAAAATCCGGATGCAGTTTATACCAAATTGAGCCAATACTATATTTCGGATTTCCTATTTTTAGTGATATAAGTCCAATGAAACTATCATCCACAAGAGAGTTTAGAGAGAATACGAATTCTTTTCTCATTTGATAACTATCAATCCATTCATCCAGATATACCGAAGTAACTTCTGTATTAGTAGGAATCCCTAAAGCATTGTATTGATCCACTTCTGGAATTAACAATAGTTCATGAGTTTTAGATAAATCAGATAATGATACAATTTTAAGCTGTACTCTATTTGTTACTAATATTGGATTTTTCAAATGAATGATTATTTATAATGGATTATACAAGTACTCTTTTGATATTTCTAACCTACTGCAAAAATATTCGTAAAAGTTATTAACATTTACACACTTAAACTAAAGCTTTAACCTTTTGTCGACAAAAACAACAAATACCGTTAAAAGCAATTAATAATAAGTAGTACAAAACCTACTTTTTAACAATTCATAACATATATAAGATCGTTTTCAGTTGATTAAGAACATTTTATAGTTTTATTTATTGCTAAATTGGACAAGGAATTCGTTACAAAATGTAATACAAATTCTCATCTATTTAACCCCAAACACCTAATTTATATATGAAAGCCGCCCCAGCTTGTATATTGTTGATAACCTTTTTATCATCAAGTTTACTTTTTTCTCAAGAAAACATTTCAGTTAACAAAAACAAAATTGCAGAAAGCACGATACTTAAGTCTGTAAATCACGAAACCAAGCTTCCCAAAGAAAAACTAAATAGTTACACTAATACTTCGCAGCAATCTATTAGCAAAACTAAAAAAACTAATAGCAAAACAAAAGCTACGTTAGAAATGACTAAAACTATAGATACTTCTGTACCAAGAACTACTTTAGATTTTTTTTAAAATACTATTTTGTTTTGTGAACAAATTGATTGTTCCTTAACCGAGAAGCTCCTGATATTTTCGCATCTTATATTGGGAGCTTCTTTTTTTTAAAAACTTTAGAGTAGTTATCATAAATTACATTATTATCTCCTTCACATTTTAATTATCTATCAAACAATTCAATAATAAACTCTCCATTTCTGTAATATTATTACTAATAACCAATAAAACAATATAAACTATTGATTTACAAAACTGTAAGTTATTAACAAGATTCAATAATGATCATTATAATACTTTACAGGGAACATCAGTAATAGCAAGGTTTCAAAACCATAAAAAATAATTATAAACAATCAATAAACAATCCTAAATACTTAAAAAACAGATAAAAAACCAATTACATAAATTATTTATGTAAATTAGAAGGAAATAACCTACAAATATACTAACCCCAAAAACCATCTATATGATACAAAACTACATACCCCAATTACTTGTTATGCTATTCTTGTCAAATTTTTTAATTGCTCAAACTAATGTGGATAATCAGTTGTCTACTCTTATTACTTCTGATCTTACATTGACAAAAAACACGACATACATCGTACCTAAAAACATTGAATTATCCAATGGAGCAATTTTAAATATAGAAGAAGGTGTTATACTAAAAAGCTTAAATCATACTAGAGTTACCATTATTATTAATGGTGGTTCTAAAATAGTAGCTTATGGTTCTTATGATAACCCCATAAAAGCTACTACAGCACTAATAACAAAAGAACAACCAATAATCGTAATGCAATCTTCTCAGATACAAAATAAAAGCGCTATTGAAACAAACTATTTTTATTACAAAACAATAGAAAATCCAACTTTGCTAATTAGCAATGCACCTAAGGTTAATACTATTGCTAGTAGCATGGATACTGATTTTTAGAAAAAACTATTCTTATAGCTCCTTAAAAACATATTACATCTTTTTAAGGAGTTTTTTATTCTAAAAACTTACCCCTAATCCAAAAGTAAATCTTAAACCATCATCACTACTGAATAAATTGAATTGACCAGCAATCGCATCTACAGCATTGATCCAAAATCCTCCTCCTATAGAATCGTGCCAAATGTTAGCATCTTCTCCGTCAAACCATACTCTACCGACATCATATCCACCATAAATCCCTAGTTGCAATGGTAATAAACCTGTTTTGAATTTATTAAAACTATACCTAAGATCTCCACTAAAGGCTAGTGCTTTATCACCCGTAAAACGTTCTTCTCTAAACCCTCTTAAGCTGTTAATTCCACCTAATGTAGCTGCTTGGTAAAATTCAAAACCATCACCAATTATAAACTCTCCTTGCACATCTGTTTTTAAGACCAATTTTCGGTCTTTTGTAATTGCATTATAGAATCCAAGTTTTGGATTTATGTAACCAAAAGTTCTGTCGGTATCATCTAAATTCATTTTAGAACCACCTTGCAGTTTAAACAACATACCTCTGGTAGGATTTGCACTAACATCAAAGCTCTTATATTCATAATCCAGATCTATTCCGGCAAAAAACTTTCTTTCAAAAAACTCTGGATCAGAAATAACAAAACCAAGTCCGGAAGTAATAAATCTGCCTTGTGAATCCTGAACTTCTACTCCTTCATAAGATCCAGTTATAGAAAATCCATTTCCATACCTTCCTTTTTTAGCAACACCAATATCTAGAGACCAAATTCCTGTTTTCACCCGATTATAATCTAATTCAAGAATATCATCAAGATTGACTGTATTGTTTCCAAAACCAAAAAAGTTCTGCGCAAAATTCTCACTTGTATACTTACCTCCAACTTGCAGGTTCCAATTACCCACAGCATTTACAAACTCTCCTTTATAGGATATATCATAGCCTTCTGTCGCAAAGTAATAAGCTGCTTTGATGGTATGCTTACTTTGGTATGGACTATTATTAAATCCTCTTACCGTGTATACATCTGTAAGATTTATATTAAATCCATCATCTGGATTAAATCCAACCAATGGTGTTAGTGTATTTGTCTTATCTATATACTTATTGTAGTCATAGGTATTATGATTATAGTTATTACTAAAAATAAACTTGGCTCCGCCTTTTTTCTTAATAGTATTCGGTTTTGATTTATGATCATACACTCTTATTTGTCTTCCGTTTTCTATAGTATATACATCGTTGTTTTGTCCACCAACTATTCTAGTGCAAATAGGATTACTACCTTTTCCGGTAACGATAAATTGATCATCATCATCCAGTCCATAAATCCATATTTCTTGGGTTTCTTTAGAAGACATAGTTCTTTCATAAAATGGTTTTTGAGGGTTCCCTTTTTTTAATCTAGAAATTTTCACAGTTGTTTGATTATCCTTTCTTATGATTTCAAAAAGATCATCTTTATCTGTTCCTCTTATAGTTACCTGTTTAGAAAGGTATTTATAATATCGCCCCGCTATATCCTCTACATCATCTCTTCTTTTTCTAAGGTATTTCTTGATTCTTTCTACTGTCTCATCTTGTAATTCTGAAGGTAAATTCTTGAATGCTTTGTCAATAGATTCATCACTAAGGTTTTCTTTAATATACTTAGCCTGTTCTAACCAAATCTCTTTACTGGAGCTTTGCGCAAATGTTCTGTCCAATCGTATTCCAGCTTCATTAATCCATCTAATATTTTTTAATTTCTCGTCATATACCTGAAACTTTCTTGTTATCGGAACGATAAACTTTATAACATCAAGCAGTCCTCCATCATAATTAGAAAATACCTGATCACGATCCTTAGGTATGGGTCTATACATCTTCCCTTGATCTGTATCAAAACGGGACCACCTCCACTGATCAGAATGCCTATCCCAATCTCCTAAAATCATATCAAATAGTCTGGTTCTAATATAATGAGGCTCATCCATCTGATACTCTTCGTCTTTTCTAAGATTTTTAAGCAAATCATCTGTTCCTTCAATATCATCTGACTTTCCAAAAGAAACCACATCTTTATGTTCTTTACCTGGGCGTTCTTCCAGAAAATACATTTCATCACCAAAGTCTTTATTATACTTCCCTAAAGCTGGATGTTTAGGAATGTAATACACTTTTGAGTTGGCATGATACACATCAATTGCATCTGCTAACCCACCTACTACTAAAAAAGCATATGGATAACTAGAAGTGTAGAAATCTGCAAGTAATTCTTCTGTAAATGTATCATCGAAGCCATTTTCTAAATAAGTGTCTACAAATACACCCTTTTGCAAAAACTGTGTAACACTCTTTCTCATAGCTCTCAAGCTATATCGTTTCCCATCTTTATCTATCAACCGTAAAGACCTAGTTACCTGACCTCCTCCTCTTCTGTCGATAGTGAATCCTCCCATTAAAGTATCTAATGTAGCGACAGGGATTTTGATATCGGTGCTATATACTTTTCTATAGTGATCTCCCCATAAAGATTGATAAAAATTAGATTTTTTAGTCTCTTCTCTGCTATATATTGATGCTGAAACTTCTGTGTCAAAAGAATTATCTAAACTACCACTATCATATACTTCTGGTTGTTTATGAACATCTGTTTGATATACTAACTTTGCTTTTCCGTTTTCATTACCATAGAAGCGTACATTAGATGACCCATCAGTATATACATCCAATATAGCAAAGCCTTGATTGGGATATGAGAACAATCCATCTTTCCCTAAGGAAGCTGCAGAAATTTTGGCTCCAGATCCAGAAACTATTTGTTTTAATCCATCGCTATCGATGTACTGCAATGAGTGTTCGTGTCCCGAAGCAAAAATAACTCTTTCACTATCTCTTGCAAAAGTTGACAATCTTCTCATCAACTGATTATAACTTTCATTATATCGATCTTGTGGAGATACTCCTCCTTGTGATCTAATTTGTGTCACAAGCGATCCCAAAACCGGTAAAGGTATTTTCTTTTTAGAAGGAAATATATGACTCTTAAAATTATATTTTCCACCATGAGGTCCATTTGTAAACATCGGATGATGCATTACCACTAAAACGGTCTTACCATTATGTTTTTTAAGTTCTCCGGCTACCTCATTTAGGAACTTATCTCTAGTTTTAATTTCGCAATTATCATTAATTGTTGGGTTTTTGTTCCAATCAGCGAGATACCATTGTGTATCCAGAATAATAAGTTGAATCTGATCACTTACTTCTATACTTTCTATAGGACATCCTTTTGATGGTAAAAAAGAATTTTTATTATCTAATTTTTTTCTTACATATTTTTCTTGCCTCTTTAAACCTTTTACTCCGTCATTATACCAATCATGATTTCCTGGGATAAAAATCACTTCTCCTTCAAACGAATCCGAGGCATTAATCTGAGCATCAATTCGATGTTCTGACAAAGCTCTTTCTGGAGAATCTTTATCAGGCATTCCCTTTTGATAAATATTATCCCCAAGATATATCAAATAATCATCCGCAGTCTTTTCTTTTTTCAGCACTTGTTTCAATGCATCTAATCCTGGAGTACTTTCATTTATATTAGCATTTCCAGCATCTCCAATGAGATAAAAACTTTTTTCTATCTCTTTATCTGGTAATTTTTGAGAAAAATTTTCGTCTAAGTATTGAGGTGTGTAAGTAGCACATGAGTTTAATAATAATATAGCGATTACTAAGAACGATAGGATATTTTTATTCATAAAGGAGTACATTCACTTTTTTTTAATTATTTTGGTTACTGAAAAATTATAATATGGACGCGCTAGTAGAAAAAACTGACAATTATGTTTCTGAACTTTTTACAAAAAAGCTCCCCGAAACCTGTATATACCATAATTACACTCATACCAAAAGAGTATTTAAAAGTACAAAAGAAATTATTGACAACACTGATATTTCTGAAGAAGATAAAGATGTATTATTGTTGACAGCCTTACTTCATGACACTGGTTACTCAGAAAGTCTTGATAATCACGAGGAACATAGTGTTCGTATTTCTAAAAACTTTTTAAAAGATCAAGGTATTTCTGAGGATATCATACATAAAGTTTCTTCATTAATAATGGCTACCAAAATGGAACATAAGCCAACTAACCTATTAGAAAAAATCATTAGAGATGCTGATGCATCACATTTGGCAAAAGGTTATTTTAAAGAAACTAGTGAATTCTTAAGACAGGAATTTGAATTAAACAACAAAGAAAATTACAGTACGAGTGATTGGTTAAAAATTAATATTGATTTCTTAAAGAACAAACACGAGTATTATACAGAATATGCAATTAACAATTGGCAACCTAGAAAAGAAGAACACCTTTTGGAAATATTAAATGAGCAGGCAGCTTTAAAGAAGAAAAAGAAAAAACAAAAGCTTAAGAAATTGGTGAAAGAGGAAAGCCCAGAAAAAGGGATTCAGACATTATTTAGAGTTACACTTAGAAATCATCTAAAACTAAGTGATATCGCTGATACTAAAGCCAATATTCTGTTATCTGTAAATGCTATTATTATATCCTTAGCATTATCTAATTTAATTCCTAAACTAGATAACCCTTCTAATCAATATTTGATTTACCCAACATTAATCTTTATTGTTTTTAGTATCGTATCCATGTTACTATCGGTCCTAGCAACAAGACCTAATGTCACAGGAGGTGAATTCACTCGTAAAGAAATCGAGGAGAAAAAAGTTAATCTATTATTCTTTGGTAATTTTCATAAGATGCCCCTTGACGAATATAAATGGGCCATGCACGAACTTATGGATGATAAAGAATATATTTATGATACGATGATAAAAGATTTATACTTTTTGGGTAAAGTTCTTCATAGAAAATATAAAATACTACGTATTACCTACACAGTTTTTATGATTGGCTTTATTACTTCTTCTATTTCTTTTGTAATAGCATTTAACACCTTACAGTAAAAGAAATTACTTATTGATTTCTTTCATTAGATCATCATAGGTATAATATTCTTGATCTTCTTTATTTTTATTATAAAGAATATTTACTCTCAAAGCCTTAAGACCTGTAACTCCCTGAAGATCATCTAATTCCACTATCTCAACTTCATCTTCGAGGTATTTTTTGGATTGTAAGAAATTGATGTATTTTATATATTCCATCTCGTCAGAACGTTGAGAATATACTACCACTAATTTTCCTTTCTCTGTAATACGTTGATCAGTTCCTTTTATGTTTGCCTTATCTACTCTTTTCTTTACGACCTCATATCTTGCATTATAAGTACCATCAACATCAAAACGTTTTTCATCCATTCTAAATCTTACCGATAATGAAGCATTAAATACTAGTACCATAGAAGCTACATCCAAAGGAACTGGAAGATCTTTCTTTAGCTGGTAATATTCATTCTCCATTTCACACATTACCTGTAATTGCCACAACCTTAAATTATACAAGTATATTTTATTAAAGCTATTCTGCTTGGTAATGGATTCACCTATATACATATTGTGTTCTACACCATCCGTTTTGAATCTTTCAAAATAATGAGGATACATTTTTTGAGCCTCCTCTTGCTTCTTATCCAGCAAAGCTGCCATCTTTTTATTAATCAACATCACCGATTCATCATAGGCTTTGCGATGCTTATACAATGTTTTACTGCTCTTATCTAATGAGTTATTATATTGATTAATCAAGCCCTCTAATGCTACATTGGTTCCACTTAAATGTTTAAAAAGTGGTTTAATTTCTCTCTTGATAAAATCCAAAATCCTTTGTTCACTATCGACTTGCAAGTGATCAGACACTAAACTTATATAATTATTGATTCTAAACTTAATTTCATCATAAATAGGTAAAGAATCTATTTCTATTACTTTATTAATAACTTTAGCAATGGCTTTTAGCTGAAGTACTAAATCTCTCTGCACAGAATTATTTCGTGCATTAGATGAACCTTTGATATCTATTTGTCCAAATAATGGATATACATCTTCAAAAACTACTTCTCTAAAAGAAACTGGATTTTCCTCCACCTTAGCACGCAGAAAACGTTTTGCTTCTTGTCTAAATTTCCAATATACACTAGGATGAATAGAAGTACATTCTTCCTGAATCACCAATTCTAATTCATCTTCAGCTTTTGCTTTAGATCGTAATACAGAATCTACCAAATAGGGCATTATATCCTGTAATTTATTAGCGTTAATACTATTCAACTCCTGAATATTTGGAGAAACTATTTCTAACACCCCTAATAACTTACCTTCATTTTCTATAGGAGCAATTATTGCACTTTTTATATTCTGTTTAACCAGATTAGCATACATAAGCTCTTCTGGATAAGTTTTAAACATTTTTTCCGTATTTGAAATCGCAAAAGGTTCGGATTTTTCAAACATAGAATGATAGGTGCCTTTACACAATGCCGTTTCACAACAATCAGAATACTCTTTATGTAAAATATAACTATCAATGGTTTTAAACGGAACTCTTTCTAATACACGTTCTTCTTCATTATAATTAGAAAAACCGACTTTAATTTCCGGGAGATTAAATACTCCTCTGAATATATCCTGAAAACTACCAATGAAATCCCCTTTCTTTTTATCGTATTTTAATAGACTGGTCTTAAATTCGGACAATGCAAAATCTGTTGTTACGTCAAAAAGATTTGCGATTACTATACCCTTAAAAATCCAACTACTGGGTGGAAACTTTTCTTTCCAGATTGCTACATTATCAAAATTATCTATCAAAATTGCAACATCTTCTTCTGTAATATCTCTTGCTTGATCAGTTTTGATCACCTCGATAAAATCGCCATTGTACAAAATTCTGTAATGGCGCATGATACCAGAAGCATCCGGAATATCATAGAAAAATGGTCTTCTAAAATCAATCTTATATCCATAATATTGACTTAGAATTATACTACATCCCATGATAAAATAATGATCTTCATCCAGGTTTTTAATCTGAGGTTCAAAATCAAAACCAGCTGCATCAATAATGTTTTTATATCGCTGAGTAGACTTTACAACCGTGTTATTAAAAGGAATTGTAGCTATTTTTATTTCGTTTTTCTGTAAAATTTGTGAAAAAGAATCTTCTAAAACTAACTCTATCTGTGGTAATAACTCCTGAACTCTTTCCTCTGTCTTAATTCCTTCCTCTAATTCAGGAAATTCTGAAGCGATTTTCAAAACACTTTCTGCACGATCACGCAGCAATTTATTATCGCTATTCAAAAACTCTCTATATTGATCAAAAAACAAAGAGAAGCTTATCCTTATATCTAATGGAAAATCGTGCTCCAACACCTTCATAACTGGTTTATTTATGGTAGTTCAACAAAAATAATACATTCTACGCTGGTTAAGTTAATATTAACAATTTATTAAATTAAGAAGCGCTATATCTTTACTAGATTTCATTCCATAATCATATACTTATGACGAATGATTTTACCTTAATACGTATGAAAATCATAAATTTGGACACAAATCCAAAGAAATAAGGTTATTAATTAGACGTTTATATCATAGTATTTGTTACATACGTATCTAATTAAATATATAAAACTATGTTGATTTCCTGAATTTTAACAATTACTTATATTTAAAAGTTAATTATTGGGGTTTAAAGGTCATATTATCTATTTTTACGGATCAAAAAAAAAGAATAATGAAAAAAATAGTACTGCTTGCACTCATATTGCTATCCGCTGCATGCGAAAAAGAAGAAAAGGGATATTCAATTTCTGCAGAAACAGAAGGATTTGAGGATGGAGTTACGGTATATGTGAATGCAATAAATCAGTCAAACCGACCTACAATTATTGATTCTACAACAATTCAACAAGGTAAATTTAAGATATCATTACCTGCAGTAGAAGACAATGACTTTAACTATTTAACTTTCAAAGCAATTCCTCAAAATGTATTGTTTTTAGCTGAAAACAATCCAATCAGAATGACTATTTATAAAGATAGTTTGCGATCATCAATAGTAAAGGGTGGTTCTGAAAACCAACTATTTTTTACCTATTTGAAAAAAATGAATGCTTTTGGAAAAGAAAGACAAGAGCTTAGCAACCAATATCAAATAGCTTCTAAATTAAAAGAAACGGAAAAAGCATCAAAATTATCAACTCAATTACAAGAGTTACGCGCAAACGAAAATAATTTCCGTAAAGAAATTGCCGAAAACAATCCAAACTCTTTGGTAGCTGTAATGGCACTTACAGATCTTTTGAATCTTAAAGCTGTTCCTGCTAAACAGGTGAAGAAAATATATGTAACTATAGAGGACACTTTAAAAACATCACGATTAGGTAAAAACTTAGATCGATTGATTACTGCATCCATCGGCAAAATAGATATAGGTAGCGAAGCTGAAGATTTTTCCGCTCCTAATCCAGAAGGTCAGATGGTTTCATTAAAAGAATCCATGGGTAAAATTACTATTATTGATTTTTGGGCATCTTGGTGCAAACCTTGTAGAGCAGAAAACCCAAATGTAGTGAGAGTTTATAATAAGTATCATGACAAAGGCCTCAATATTATAGGTGTTTCTTTAGATAGAAATAAAGATCATTGGACAAAAGCAATCAACCAGGACAATTTAGAATGGAATCATGTATCACATTTAAAATTCTGGCAAGATCCAATTGCAAAAGCATATGGTGTACGATCAATTCCAGCCACTTTTATATTGGATGAAAAAGGAAATGTGATTGCCAAAAACTTAAGAGGCCCAGCATTAGAAAGTAAAATCTCAGAATTATTAGGAGAAAAAACTCTGTAGACTCTTCAAAAAACAATATTCAAAACGATCTGATATTCCATCAGGTCGTTTTTTTATGCCTATAACTTACCTAATCGTTGCATCACAAACAAAATAATAATAGGAATAGCTAACAGACCAATCATTAATAGATTCTCTTTAAACAAATAAGGAGCAAGAATCAATGTCATTATATAACCTCCAGCTGCTCCTCCAAAATGTGCATCGTGTCCAATATTACCGGTTCTACTTTTCATTCCATAAATAGAATATAGTAAGTAACCAATACCAAAAATGTAAGCGGGAATTGGAATTGGAATTAACATAAGATACAAGCTCATATTGGGTTGAAACAATATCGCAGAAAAGATGATTCCAGAAACAGCACCACTTGCACCTACAGCGCTATAATGATACTCATCTTTATGAAAGAAAAGCGAAAACAAATTCCCAACAAAAAGGCTTCCAAAATAAACCGCGAGAAACTTAACATTACCTAACGAATTAAGCACCACAGGTGCAAAAAAATACAGCGTAAACATGTTAAAGAATAGATGCATCATATCTACATGTAAAAACCCAGAAGCCAACATACGCAACTGTTCTCCTCTACGAATTCCTCCTATATTAAACTTATAGCGTTCGAAAAAAGAAAAATCATTTAATCCTTTTAATGAAACCAGAACATTAGCCAGTATGATAACAATTACAACAATATCAAGATTTAGCATATACGATTTTTTGTCGTTCAAATATAGTATATATTTTAACCTAAAGAATAGCGTTTTATTTGAAATAAGATCAATTTAGATTTTATTAATGATAAGCCAAAATAGATTATCTTTAGCCGCTTAAATAGAATTCAATGCAATTAGTAATTTATAGCCTTGTATATCCATTACTTTGGATAATATCAAAATTACCTTGGCGATTATTTTATCTGTTCTCAACTTGTACATATATACTTGTATACCATATAATTAGATACAGAAGAAAAACAGTAACAGAAAATCTAAACTTAGCTTTTCCTGATAAAGATGTAAAAGAAATAAATCGAATACGTAAAGCTTCTTATAAGCATATGTGCGACATGTTTCTGGAGATGATCAGATCTTTATCCATCAGTGAAGAAGATATCATAAAGCGTTTTCACGTTACTAACCTAGATGCCTTGGTAACATTAGAGAAGAAAAACAAAAGCATTATTACTATGATGGGGCATTATAATAGTTATGAATGGACTAATTCAATAGATTTAATAAGTAAATATAGATGTGTAGGAATCTATAAGCCTGTAAAAAATAAATATTTTGATCAATTGGTTCACCGTATCCGAGGAAGATTTAATTCTAGGCTAATACCTAGTGCCAAAGTTTTTAGGGAAATGACAATGGATCAAAGAAAGGAAAATCCTGAATTAAGTCTATATGGTTTAATTTCTGATCAATCGCCCAAGCTTAATAATGCTACATTTTGGACAGATTTCATGGATATAAAAGTTCCTGCTTTCGTTGGTGGAGAAGTGCTATCCAGAAGACTTGGGCTTAGCATATTTTATCTTCACGTAGAAAAGATCAAAAGAGGCTATTATGAAGCTACCTTAGTACCTATCTCAGAAGATCCGAAAAATGAAGATGAGTATGCAATAACGAAAAAATTCACAAAACTTCTAGAAGCTCAGATCAGAAGTAAACCAGAAAACTATTTGTGGACTCATAAGAGATGGAAACATCGTAATGCAGAACCTCCAAAAGGCGCAATAATCGACTAGGTTTTTCATATTTTTAAGATTATCCTAAGATTCTTAGCATCAAATAATTTTATATTTGTATGCTTAAATTAACGTAATGCAATTATTGGTTTATCGCCTGGTATATCCCGTTTTATGGATTATATCAAAATTACCCTGGCGTTTATTTTATTTATTTTCTACCTGTGTTTACATTTTCATATATCATATTATTAGATATAGACGAAAATCAGTAACGGAAAATCTTATTCTCATATTTCCCGAAAAACCTAAACAAGAGATTCATAAAACCCGAAAAGCTTTCTACAAACATATGTGCGATATGTTCTTAGAAATGATTAAGTCTATTTCAATTAGTGACAAAGATCTTTTAGAGCGATTTAAAATCACTAATATCGAAACTCTAAAAAATTTAGAAGCAAAAAACAAAAGCATTATCGTTTTGATGTCTCATTATGCCAGCTATGAATGGTCTACTGTAACGCAATTATTAATTGATTACCCAACAGTAGGAGTTTATAAACAAATAAAAAACAAATACTTTGATCAACTTGTACATCAAATTCGTCAACGATATGATGCCAGACTTATTGCTAGTTACAATGCTATGAAAGAGATCACTCGAGACAAGGTTAATGGTAAACTTTGTTCTTATGCTTTTTTATCTGATCAATCACCTAGTATTGAAAAAGCTACCTATTGGACAGATTTCATGGGTATAAAGGTTCCTACGCACGTTGGAGGAGCTGTGTTAGCTAAAAGATTAGATATGTCTGTAGTTTATTTACACGTAGAAAAAGTAAAAAGAGGCTATTACCAGGCGAAGTTTATTCCAATTACAGAAAATGCAAAAAACTGTGAGGATTACTATATCGTAAAAACATACTTACGAATGTTAGAAGAACAAATTTATAAAGCACCAGAATATTATCTATGGACGCATAAGCGATGGAAACATCGAAATGCGGAAATCCCAAAAGAAGCAATTATCGATTAACAAAACACTCCGGACACTTATTATATCAAGATTTTAATGTGTAATAAATTTTCGATGTTTGTTATTACTCCTTACAATTTTATCCAATCACCTTAGTCATACTAATAAAATTATAAAAATTCAGATTTAGCACTAATGGTATTAAATCAATTTAAGACACTCTTCCAGATCATTTATTAGATCATCTTTATGCTCCAAACCAACTGATATCCTAATATTACTAGTAGAAATTCCTAAACCAGTAAATTGCTCTTCGTCAAGTTCTTTTAGGTAACTTATTGCAGGAACATACACTAAACTTTCATGACCTCCCCAACCGACGCCTTTTTGGAAAACTTCTAAACTATTAAAGAATAATTTTATTTTTGCCAGTTCTGTGGTTTTCAATTGAAATGCTAATAAACCTCCATAACCACTCATCTGTTTTTGCCCTAATTCATATTGAGGAAAACTTGGCAATCCTGGATAAGTTACATTAGCAATTTTGGGATGGGTTTCTAAAAAATTTGCAACAGCTAATGCGTTAGATTCATGTCTCTCTAATCGCATAGGTAATGTCCTAAGACTACGCATTAACAGCCAAGCTTCCATAGGAGCAGTTTTAAACCCCATCATTTCATATTCATTAAGGAAAATTTCGTTAAGATCCTTCTCTTTTCCTATGACAACACCTCCAATTAAGTCACTATGCCCTCCAAAATACTTAGAACAAGAGTGAATCTCTAAATCAATACCCATTTCTAATGGTTTTTGAAAAATTGGAGTAGCCCAAGTATTATCAATTATAGTTTTAATCCCTCGTTTTTTAGCTAATTGAGCTACAGCATTAATATCCTGTAAAGAAAAAACAACAGAGGAAGGGCTTTCCAAATATATTAATTTTGTGTTATCCTGAATAGCATTTTCAAAATCTTCAATCCGTTCTCCAGAAACAAAAGTAGTTTCTACATTCATCTTTTTAGACAAATACTTTTTTAAGAACTTACTGGCCGGTCCGTATAGGTTTTTAATTGCGATTACATGATCATTAGGTTCTAAAAAATGAAGGCAAGATGCAGATATAGCGGCCATACCAGAGGGAAATAATTGTGCTTTTTCTCCTCCAGCCATTTTTGCTATTTTTTTTTCTACAACATTAACCGTTGGGTTCTTTCCTCTAGAATATATATAATTCTCCATTCTATCATCAAAAGCAGCATCTATAGACTCCCAATTCTCAAAAGTAAATAAGGAGTTTTGGAATATGGGTGGTACTACTGCTCCGTGGTATGCTCCACGTTCTTCTCCGTGGTGTGCTAGAATTGTTTCTAATTTTTGTTTATCCCTCATAATGAATTATCAGTTTTATAACAGAGCAATAGCCTATTCAGTTTTATTTTCTTCTTTTTTATTCTTTTTTTCATAAAAACAACCTACTCCCAAAATTGCAAGGAGTGGTGCAATTATCAAGTTAATCAATGACAATAATTGCCAATGCCAATAATCTTCAAAAGCCACCCCTAGGGTTGTAGACATAAACAAGGTAGTTGCTGTCCACGGAACAACACTCTCTAACATTGTCCCGTAATCCTCAATGGATCTGGAAAGTACACTTCTGGATATTCCAAATTCGTCATATCTCCGTTTAAAGGCATCCCCAATAATAAAACTTGTGGCGCTCTGATTAGAAGTGAAAGAATTTGTAAATGCCGTAGAAAATAAAGAAGATAGTATTATTGCAGATTTTGTTTTAGTAAAAGAAAAAACTCTATTCACGATTTTTGACATAGCATCCGTAACATCTATAGTTCCAATAAAGGTAAGCACCATCAATGTAAAAACAATTACTTCATTAAGTTCAAAAAGCCCTCCTCTATTAAATAATTTATGTACTTCTTCTGGCACTTCAGCAACCCATGGGGCCATACTTATATTAAAACCACTTTTTAATGTTATCATAATATCTTCTATTCCAAACTTCTGAAATATAAAAGCCAAAACACAAGCAGTAATAGATGAGGCTAATAAAACAGGTAATGTATCTTTTTTTCTTAAAGAACCATATAGTACAATAACCGGAGGAATAAGAAGAAATACATTGAAGTTAAACATGGATTCAATAGTAGTTAGCGTATTTTCAATTTGTACACCATTTACATCTGAACTCAGCGGTGGCTGTATAAATCCCATGCAAAAAAAAACCACAGCAGCAATCAAAGCGGAAGGTAGCGTAGTATACATCATAGACCTGATATGATCATATAAATCTATATCAACAGCCATAGCGGCTAAGTTAGTGGTATCGGATAAGGGCGACATCTTATCTCCGAAAAAAGCACCTCCAATAATAGCTCCTGCAGTAATTCCTAAATTTGCATCAACTGAAGACGCTACTCCTATAATTACAGCTCCTATGGTACCAACTGACCCCCATGAGGTCCCCGTCATAGTAGAAAATATAATTGGGACAATAAATGCAAGAATATACATATAATTGGGGTTAATTAATTTAATCCCATAATATATCAGCATCGGTATTGTTCCACTAATGATCCAGGTACCAATTATAATCCCAATGGCAAATAATATAAGTACAGCAGGAAAACCTTTAGCTAATTTATTGACAATCGCTTTTTGTATAGTCCGCCATTTAAAACCTAAAAAGATTAAATGAGCAGAAGAAAACACAGTGGCTAAAAGAAAAACGATTTCTAATGGAAAAGCTGGTTTATTTAAAAGCTTAGGTTGGATAATTAATCCATAAATGATCAATACGGTTAGGAAAAGTATAGGGAGTAAAAAATGAATAAAAGATATCTTTTTTCCCGTTGATGGATTCATATAATTTTTTTAGTAGATCAAAAAAAGAACTCTAGTCTTCGCTTTTCTTTTAACACCAAGCAATATATTAAATACTCACCTATATTTATCATAAAAAAATATTCCTGATAAATAAGTAATAATATAGATCAAAATAGTATTAGATAGATCTTATTAATTATACTATAATTTTGAATAACATCATATTATAAACCTAAAAAACACTTCTCTAAAAACCCATCAGGTTTTCAAACCTGATGGTATATTGTTTTTCGTTTCTAAATTAAATTCCAGCAATCTTTTTTAATGTGGCAATCGTATCATTAGCCAATTGATCCGCTTTTTCTTGACTTAATGCTTCTGTATAAATTCTAATGATAGGTTCCGTATTACTTTTTCTAAGATGAACCCAACAATCGCTAAAATCAACTTTTACACCATCCACAGTACTTACCTCTTCTGAGATATGCTTATTATGAAATCCTTTTAGAATTTCATCTACGTTTAGTGTTGGAGTTAACTGTACCTTGTTCTTACTCATAAAATAAGATGGATAACTATTTCGTAACTCACTTACACTACATTTCTTTTCTGCTAAATGAGTTAAAAATAGTGCTACACCTACTAAAGAATCTCTTCCATAATGTGACTCAGGATAAATAATCCCTCCATTTCCTTCTCCACCGATCACAGCTTTATTAGCTTTCATTTTAGACACAACATTTACCTCTCCTACTGCACTAGCTTCATAAGTACCATTATGTTTTTCAGTAACATCTCTTAAAGCTCTACTAGATGACAAATTAGAAACTGTATTTCCAGGTGTTTTACCAAGAACAAAATCAGCACAAGCAACTAACGTATATTCTTCTCCAAACATTTCACCATCTTCACTCATAAAAGCCAATCGATCCACATCTGGATCAACAGTTAGTCCAAAATCTGCTTTTTCCTTCACTACTAGTTCAGATAAATCAGTTAAGTGTTCTTTAAGAGGTTCTGGATTATGAGGAAAATGGCCATTCGGTTCGCAATATAACTCTACCACATCCACTCCCATTTTATTAAGTAATCTAGGAATTGCAATTCCACCTGTAGAATTAACTGCATCTACCACAACTTTAAAACCAGCTTCTCTAACAATTTCAACATTTACTAAAGAAAGGTTTAATACTTCTTCAATATGTTTATCAATGTATGTATCATTTGCTGTAATCGACCCTAAATCATCAACCTCTGCAAAACTATAATCATCGTTCTCAGCAATATCTAAGATCTTTTTACCATTTTCTGCATTCAGAAACTCACCCTTACCATCCAATAGCTTCAGTGCATTCCATTGCTTTGGATTATGACTAGCTGTTAGTATAATTCCTCCATCTGCTTTTTCCATAGGAACTGCTATTTCTACTGTAGGTGTAGTTGATAATCCCAAATCCACAACGTGTATACCTAGCCCTACCAATCCATTCATTACTAATTGCTGAATCATAGCCCCAGAAATACGAGCATCTCTACCTACGACTACTGTCGGATGTTCTTTACTTGTCTCTGTTTTTAACCAGCTACCATAAGCTGATGCGAATTTCACAGCATCAATAGGAGTAAGATTATCCCCTACTTTTCCGCCAATAGTTCCTCGAATACCCGAAATTGATTTGATTAATGTCATATACTGATTGATTATTTTTTTTGTTTTAACAAATGTACGTGCTATCTGTGATTACCGCAACTCTGTAATTAAAGTTTATATAAAAACGATAACAACTTTCTAAAATATTGTAAATTCACCTAATGAATTTTTTAGCCCATATTTACCTTTCTGGAGATGACCAAGAGCTTCAAATAGGCAATTTTATTGCAGATTCCGTTAAAGGAAAAAAGTTTATTCAATTTCCCGAACGAATCCAACAAGGCATTACATTACATCGCAAGATTGACTCGTATACGGATAGTCACCCTATAGTTAGAGAAAGTGTTTCAAGGTTATTTCCTAAATATGGACACTATAGTACTGTAATTGTAGACATACTATACGATCATTATCTGGCCGCTTTTTGGGATGAATATTCTAAGATTCCATTAGATATATATGTTTCTGATTTCTATGACCTACTCCAGGAATATTACGAAGTCTTACCGAAACGTGTTCAAGATTTCTTGCCCTATATGTTGCGTGATAATTGGTTACTTAGTTACGCCACTATACCTGGTATTGGCAGAATACTTTATCAGATGAATCATAGAACAAAGAACAGGTCAAAAATGAACTTTGCCGTCGTTGAACTAGAACAATATTATAATGATTTCGAAAGGGAGTTTCGCTCTTTTTTTGAAGAACTTGAATTGTTTACAAAAAACGAAATGCGAATTTTATGAGAATTCTTTACCTTTTTTTAGTAATAATCTGTACATTTTCTTGCAAGAAAACGAATAGCAACTATGTTATAACAAATATTTGCAAGGAACAAATTACAATAACATCTAAAAACGGATATACCAAAAATTATTATACTAATTCTATTAATACAGAAAGTATTGGTCACTATAAAGAAGGAATACGACAAGGGTTCTGGAAATTCTTTTACAGAAATGGAAATATAAAAGCAGAAGGACATTATGAAGTAGGTAAAAAACAAGGTTACTGGAAAGAATATCACAAAAATGGCAATATAAAATCTGAAGGTCACATAAATGATTGCAAACCCTCTGGATATTGGAAATTTTACGATAAAAAAAACAACCTCATCAAAGAAACGAATTACTAATTAAATGTTGATTACTATGCGATTGCTTTACCTTTTACTTCTTATTTCAATTATCTCCTGCAAAACAAACCCTGAAAAACCTATAGATATTGAGACTAAACCTGAGCCAGTTTTAGGAGTAGTCGAAAAAAACGCTATGGTTGTTTCTGCTCGCGAAGAAGCTTCTAAAATAGGAAGAGATATTCTAAAAAAAGGTGGAAATGTGTTTGATGCGATGGTAGCTACAGAAATGGCACTCGCCGTTTCGTACCCCTATGCTGGTAATCTAGGCGGTGGCGGTTTTATGGTATACAGAAAAGCTAATGGAGAAACGGGAGCGATTGACTATCGCGAAAAAGCTCCTTTAGCAGCATTTAAGGATATGTATTTAGATAAAAATGGAGATCCAATACCAGAAAAAAGTCAATTAGGATCCATGGCAGTTGGAGTACCTGGAACCATTGCTGGTATATTTGAAGTACATCAAAAGTTTGGAACATTATCTATAAAGGAATTGTTAACTCCTGTTGTTCAGCTAGCTGAGAATGGTTATGTAATTACAGAAAAGCAAGAAAAAAGATTACAGCATTTTAAAGAACTCTTTATAGAAACTAATAACGACACCATACTATATGCCAAAACGTATAAAGCACTCGATACAATAAAAAATCCAATGCTCGCCGCCACTCTTAATAGAATTATAAAAAATGGACGAGATGAGTTTTACAAAGGAGAAACTGGTCAAAAAATAGTAGACTATATACAATCTAAAGGTGGTGTTATCACCATGGAAGATCTAAATAAGTATGAAGCTAAGTGGCGTGACCCTGTCCAATTCACATACAAAAACCTTAATGTTATATCCATGTCTCCACCTTCTAGTGGAGGTGTATGTCTGGCACAAATCATGAAAATGATAGAACCTTACGACCTCAGTACTTATGGACATAATACTTTGAAGTCGATTCAAATAATAACCGAAGCAGAACGAAGAGCTTATGCCGATAGGAGTTTTTATCTGGGTGATCCTGATTTTGTGAAAATCCCAATAGACACATTAATAAGTGATGCTTATCTATCTGGAAGAATGAATGATTTTAATCTTGAAAAAGCTACGTTATCCTCTGATCTTAGCTATGGAAGTATTCCTGGCTATGAAAGTAGTGAAACTACCCACTACTCTATTATTGATCAATTCGGGAATGCCATTTCTGTAACCACAACCTTAAATGGTGCCTATGGTTCCAAGCTTTATGTTCCTGAATTAGGATTCTTTTTAAACAATGAAATGGATGATTTTAGCGCTAAACCAGGTACTCCTAATATGTTTGGTTTACTTGGTGCTGAAGCTAATGCAATTGCTCCTGAGAAAAGAATGTTAAGTTCGATGACTCCAACTCTTGTAGAAAAAGATGGCGAATTATGGATGTCCGTTGGAACTCCTGGAGGATCCACAATTATTACATCTGTCTTACAAACCATATTAAATGTAAAAGAATACGAAATGACTATGCAAGATGCTGTAAATGCTCCACGTTTTCACCATCAATGGTTACCAGATGTTGTTATTTTTGAACCAGATTCATTCGATAAAAATGTATTGGATAGCCTAAAATTAAAAGGCTATAAAACCAATGAAGAAGAAACCAGAGTTATTGGTAAAGTCGATGGTATTCTTGTGTTACCTGATGGTAGTCTAGAAGGAGGTGCCGATAAACGTGGTGATGATACTGCTATTGGGTTTTAAAAATGAACTTATGATAGGAACTTAATGACTTAATTATTTGAAACTAAAACATATTCTTAAATTATTACTTCTCTAATTCTAATTTTTATAATTATGGAGACCAAAAATTACTTGTTTAGCAATTAAACAACGTATTAAAGCGTATACGTAAGACTCATACATCAAAATTATTATCAATTGCAACAATTCTTATACTTAAGATTTATTCTTAACTATAAATTTAGTGTAAACTAATTGACATTGTTAAAACATTGACACAGGTTGTGTCAAAAAAGCAATGTTTTGAAATTTGTAATTATGATAAAAAGATTATTTTCAACGCTATTATGTTTAGGATTTTTTTGTAGCGCAACTGCTCAATATGCGATTAGCTATGATTCTGCTGATCCGGTAACCGTTGTGGCCGGTCAATCCATCACCTTAAATTACACATATACCGCATCGATGCAAGTAGGTGCGCAATTTCAAATTTTTGAAACCGATGATTCAGGTATTTTCGGAGGTACTACTGCTATAGGAACGGCGGTGGCTGAGTTCCCTACTCTTGATGCTGGAACTGATGTAACAGCCACAATTACTCTTAATATACCAACTAATTTTCCGTTATCCTCATCATTATCAGGAACCGAATATCGCATTTTTGGTAAACTATCTTCTGCTGCAAATTCCGATGCTACAACAGATGCAACCTGGGACACAGGAGGAGTATACCCATTAATAACAGTTACGAGTCCTCCGTATTCTATAACCTATGATTCTGCGAATCCCATTTCTGTAGCTGCTGGAGAACCTATAACTTTAAACTACACCTATACAGCATCTATGGATGTTGCTACGCAATTTCAAATTTTCGAAGCTGATGTGCCTGGTATTTTTGGAGGTACTACTGCAAATGGTACTGCTATTATTGTTACTCCGACTGTTACTGCCGGAACAGATGTCTCAACAACGGTAACACTTGATATTCCGTCCGATTTTCCGATTAGCTCTTCCCTATCAGGAACGAAATATTATATTTTCGGAAAACTATCTTCTGCTGTAAATCCAGATGCTAATTCAGACGTAGATTGGAGTGTTACGGGAGCATATCCTGAGATCAATGTTTCACCACTACTAACTACTAACGATTTTATTTTTGATAGTGATCAACTATATTTTAATAACGCTTCAACATCTTTAATAATTAATGATTCTATTGAAGCTACATTCTTAGACATATATAATACATTAGGTAAAAAAATATTTGAAGTAACAGATGTCAATAATACAGCAAGTGTAGATTTATCTTCACTACCAAGAGGGTTATATATTGCCCGATCTGATTCTAAATTTTTAAAATTCATCAGATAAAAAACATAAAATAGACTTCTAAATTTAAATAAGAAAAAGCCAATGAAAGATCTTTCATTGGCTTTTTAATTGTCCTACTTTTTTATAATTTGTCGATAAATAATGTTTCCGTCTTTATTAATTTTCACGAAATATACTCCTTTTATCAGTTTACTTATTTCAATAGGTTCCTTTGTATTTTGAATAATTGTTATTAGTATTTTCTTACCAAGACTATCATAGATCTCTACAATCGTCTTTGCTCCATTTTCTAAATAAATTACTTCTGATGCAAGGTTGGGATATAACTTAATAGGTTTTACATCCTTACCCAAAGTATCTGCAGGGCTTTTTGTATCACCTGAGAATTCCAACCAATTGATATTAAATAAATATCCGCTTCCTCTATCTGTAATATCACCACCTGATTGTCCTATACAATCCTTACTATCGTTATCTAAATCGATCGGAAAATTAGTTAAGTTATTCTGTCCAGAGTTTACTCCATTTAGACACCTTATAGTATTGATATCCATATACTTGGCCGCAACATTGTTACCCAACTTTAGTTAAAAACACAGAACATATCTAACTCATTACAAGTGTTTTGAGAATTTGTTATCGTTCATTTATAATTTGTTTGAGAATTAGTGTTTTACATTATAATGATTCTTATATTGGTTTTAAAATTTAAATAAATGCAGTTTATTTCTGAACTAATTTCCAAATTTGAAAGTAATGTCAATGAAGAAAATGCACTAGCAATGGAGGCATATTTGAAGAATCTCTTTTCATTATACGGTGTAAAAGCTCCTCTAAGAAAACAGTTATTAAAACAAACTGTCCAAGAGTATAAAAGCGAATTATCTCATAAAAACATAATTCCTATTGTAACTAATTTATACAACAAACCTAAACGGGAATTACATTACTGTGCTATCGAACTAGCTGATAAATTCTTAAAGAAAAAGTATAAAATTCAAGCAATTGATTTCATTAAAGATTTGATTATAACAAATTCTTGGTGGGATTCTGTTGATTTTATTGCCAAACATATTTTAGGTAATTATTTGATTCAATTCCCTGATGAGATTGGACGTATAATAACAATGTTTTCTTCTTCAGAAAATATGTGGTTAAATAGAAGTGCTATTCTTTTTCAATTAGGATATAAAGATAAAACTGATGCTACAATCTTATTCGATATATGCTTAGAACATAAATCATCTTCAGAATTTTTTATTCAAAAAGCAATTGGATGGTCTTTACGAGAATACTCGAAAGTTAACCCTGATGAAGTAGTATCATTTGTAACTACAGCTGGATTAAAGCCGCTTAGTCAGAAGGAGGCCTTGAAAAGAATAAACAAATAACTTTACTTACTCAGGAATTGAATCTAAATAAGTACTCTAAAACTATAATTGAGAGTGGTACGTATTTGTCACTTCTCTTCTTTTTCCTGAAGAAAGTAAAGGAATTTCTTCGACATATTGTATCACTATATTGGCATCTTGACCAAAATATCCTTTATACTCTTCTAACATCTTAATTTCGTCTACCTTTTTATCTGTATTTAATTTAATCAAATAATCTTTTTCACCACGCTGTACTAACTGAAACTGTTTATAATCTCCATACTTACATAACTTATACGAAACATGAGAAGGTATTATTTCACCTTTAGTATCATAAATAAGATCCAATTTCCTACCTTCTATCGATGAGAGATAAGATATATTATTTTCATCCAGATCCATAGTCCCTACATCTCCTGTATCATATCTAATTAAAGGCATCGCGTAATTATGCAAGTCGGTGACCATAATCCTGCCTTTTTTCCCATGATCTACGAGAACATCTTTATCGAGATCAAAAATCTCTATATAATAACTGGCAGTATTAATGATAAACTTGGATGTTTTATCTCGATCTTCTTGTGCCAAAATTCCATTTTCATTATTAGAATACCTTGATACTGGCGTAATACCAAAATACTTTTTCACGGAATATCTAACATATTCATTAAGCCCTTCTGACATTGTTATGACAGATTGAACATTGGATTCTATGGGTGCAGCTTTTATTTTGTCTAAATATTGACAAATAGTGGTAAGTGCAGAGGTATATCCTAGAAAACTTTTCTTCGAAGTATCTTTAGTCAACTCTATAATAAACTTCTCGATTTCTTTATCCGATAATTTAAAAACGCTTTTGGGATGTATATTCTGCCACCAATACCTTGATAACATATTATGTTTATAATTATCGTCCCAGATTTTTACATATATTAGTTTTTGTCCAATTTCATATCCTGATTTATTAGAAAAATATAGGTTATCTCCTGTATTCCGACAACGTTTACTCATATTTTGTAAAATGGAAAAGGGAGCACCGGTAGAGCCGCTAGTAAAAACTAAAACACAGTTCTTTGTTTTATATTTTGAAGACTTGAATTCTTCAAAATTATCACGAATCATATTTTTGTTAATTATCGGAAAATCCGAGATAGAATTATAGCCAGCATATTTTTGATAGAACCAGGTAGTACTCACAGCATGTTGCAGAATTTCCTGAAGATATAGATCTTTCTTAGCTTGAGTAGTTTGAGAATTTGGGTTCTCAATCAACTCTTGTATATCTTGATAATGCTTCTTAATATCATTTCCTTTAAGGATATCAAAAAACCAAAATATCTTTCTACGAAAAACTTGCGATAAACTCATTAGTATATTCCATTACTTAGATCAAACTTTGTGAGATCTGATAGCGGTTACCTATATTAAGAATAGCTGTGTGTGAAATAAAATACTATAGGGGTATATAAGCCTGGATAAAATTAAAACTATTTTTTGTTATAGCTACATATAAAAGAAAAAAAAAATGCACAGCGAGAGCTGTGCATTTTTTATATAGAATAACTATTCTTATTTCACTTCTTCAAAATCTACATCTTCCACATCACTAGCTTCAGCATCTCCTCCTTCAGGTTGTGCTCCTGCTCCAGCGTCTGGTCCTGCCGCACCACCTTGTGCTTCAGCTTGCGCTTTATACATCTCTTCACTAGCTGCTTTCCAAGCTTCATTGATTTTATCAAGTGCTGGTTGTATGACAGCAAGATCTTTAGTTTCATAAGCTTTCTTTAATTCTTCTAAAGCTTCTTCTACTGGCTTCTTATTATCATCAGAAATTTTATCTCCAAATTCCTTAAGCTGCTTTTCCGTTTGGAAAATCATTCCATCTGCTTCATTTAGCTTATCTGCAGTTTCTTTTGCTGCTTTATCCGCTTCAGCATTAGCTTCTGCTTCCTGCTTCATTTTCTCGATTTCCTCTTCTGTTAATCCAGAAGATGCTTCGATACGAATATCCTGAGACTTATTAGTTGCCTTATCTGTAGCAGAAACTTTGATAATACCATTAGCATCTATATCAAAAGTAACTTCGATCTGAGGTGTTCCTCTTTGTGCTGGTGGAATTCCATCTAAGTGGAAACGACCAATAGTCTTATTACCAGCTGCCATAGGACGTTCTCCTTGTAGTACGTGAATCTCTACAGAAGGTTGATTATCTGCTGCGGTAGAAAATACTTGTGATTTCTTAGTAGGAATCGTAGTATTTGCTTCAATCAGCTTAGTCATAACGTTACCCATTGTCTCAATACCTAGAGAAAGTGGTGTAACATCTAATAACAATACATCCTTTACATCTCCTGTAAGTACTCCACCTTGGATTGCAGCTCCAACAGCTACTACCTCATCAGGATTTACTCCTTTACTTGGTGCTTTACCAAAGAATTTCTCTACTGCCTCCTGAACCGCAGGAATACGAGTAGATCCTCCTACTAAAATAATTTCATCGATATCACTTGTAGACAATCCTGCTGCTTTAAGAGCAGTACGACAAGGTTCTACAGTACGTTTTACCAAATCATCAATTAGTTGATCAAATTTAGCTTTGGTTAATGATCTCACTAAGTGCTTAGGACCACTTGCAGTAGCCGTTACATATGGTAAATTGATCTCAGTCTGAGAAGAAGAAGATAATTCTATCTTCGCTTTTTCTGCTGCTTCTTTAAGACGTTGTAAAGCCATTGGATCCTTACGTAGGTCCATATCTTCCTCACTTTTAAACTCTTCTGCCAACCAGTCTATAATTTTTTGATCTACATCATCTCCACCTAAATGCGTATCTCCATCAGTTGATAATACTTCAAATACACCATCTCCTAATTCTAGGATAGATACATCATGCGTACCTCCACCAAAATCAAATACTACGATCTTCTGATCAGTACCTTTTTTATCAAGACCATATGCCAATGCAGCCGCTGTTGGCTCATTGATAATTCTTTCTACTTTAAGACCTGCAATTTCTCCAGCTTCTTTAGTAGCCTGACGTTGTGCATCATTAAAATATGCCGGTACAGTAATTACTGCTCTAGTCACATCTTGTCCAAGATAATCTTCTGCTGTTTTCTTCATTTTCTGAAGTGTCATAGCAGATAATTCTTGTGGTGTATATAAACGACCGTCGATATCAACTCGAGGTGTATTATTATCTCCTTTTACTACTTTATACGCAGCTCTTTCTGCTTCTTTTGCTGATTCCGAGAATTTATTCCCCATAAATCTTTTAATAGAAGAGATTGTTTTAGTTGGGTTTGTAACGGCCTGACGTTTTGCAGGATCACCAACTTTAATCTCTCCTCCTTCTACAAATGCAATTACAGATGGAGTAGTTCTCTTACCTTCAGCATTAGGGATAACAACGGGCTCATTACCTTCCATTACAGAAACACAAGAGTTCGTTGTCCCTAAATCTATTCCTATTATCTTACTCATATTACTATATATAAATGTTTTAGTGTTGTTCCTAATAATTCATTGCACATAAGTCAATGATTATGCCATGACGATCTTGCTGACAGGATGTCATTATTCTTACATAATAAGTAGTCAAATTCCAAAACACAATAAAAAAAAGAAAACAAAACATCTACCTTAAGTATTCCTTAAAAAAAAGTATTCTTTTTTATCAATACCCTATATTTACCGCCTTAATATTACACACAAATATTGATTATGGAATGTATCAGTGTTTTTGATATGCTAAAAATAGGCGTAGGTCCTTCTAGCTCACACACTTTTGGCCCTTGGAGAGCAGGTAGGCGCTGGATAGCCGAATTGAAAGAAAATAATTTCTTTGACTCAATAGAAACAATTACGGTAGACCTATTTGGGTCACTCTCATTAACTGGCAAAGGGCATGCTACTGACATTGCTTCTATGCTAGGTTTATGTGGATATGATCCTCAGACTATTGATGTTTCTTCTATTTCTAGTATTGTGGACGAAATAAAATCTAACAAAATTTTATTTCTTAATAAAGAATTAGAAATTAATTTTGATCCAGAAGTTCATATTATATTTAATAAAGAGTTTAAAGAATTTCATCCTAATGCAATAACTTTTAACGCAACATTAAAAAATAATCAAAAAATTGCCTCCACATTCTATTCTATCGGAGGAGGTTTTGTTGTAAAAGAAGAGCGAAAAAGAGAAAAGAAAAAAATGGAAGCTTTTAGAGAGTTTCCACTTCCCATCCAAAAAGCAACAGATCTTTTAACATACTGTCAAAAAAAGGATAAAAAGATATCAGAAATTGTTTTAGAAAATGAACGCTCTCTTCAAAGTGATAAAGAAATAGATGCAAGAATAGCAGATATATGGGATGTCATGCTAGAGTCTATGTATCTCGGTTGTCATACAGAAGGCACACTTCCTGGAGGATTAAATGTAAGGCGACGAGCTTTTGATACACATAAAAAACTAATCGGAACTAAACAATACGCTAATCATACAGAATGGGTAGAATCTATTAGAGATACTGAGGTAAAGTTTCGTCAGATACTAAAATGGGTATCTTGTTTCGCACTCGCCGTAAATGAGGTGAATGCTTCTTTAGGTAGAGTTGTTACCGCACCAACAAACGGAAGTGCTGGTGTTATCCCTGCAGTAATGATGTACTATATGGTGATTGAAAATCACGATGCTAATTTTGATGATATAAAACAATTCATGTTAGTAGCCGGAGAAATTGGCAGTTTATTTAAAAAAGGTGCCACTATATCTGCCGCTATGGGAGGTTGTCAGGCGGAAATTGGAGTTTCTTCAGCTATGGCAGCAGGAGCATTAACTGAATTAATGGGTGGTAGTCCAGAACAAGTAGTGATGGCAAGCGAAATAGCCATGGAACATCATCTAGGTTTAACCTGTGATCCTATCGGTGGTTTGGTACAAATTCCTTGTATAGAACGAAACGCGATGGGGGCTATAAAAGCGATTAATGCTTGTGAAATGGCTTTAGACTCTGATGCATCTAATGCTAAAGTTCCTTTGGACAAAGTAATAGAAACTATGTGGGAAACAGCAAAAGATATGAATACGAAATACAAAGAAACTAGTGAAGGAGGTTTAGCAATTAAAGTAAGCTTAAGTGATTGTTAATTTATACTAATGTTTAAAAGTATTTTATTTCATAAAATTAAAAACCTATTCCTCTTTTACTTCCGATTATTCGGATTGTATATTCTTTTCTTCATTTGTGTAGCATTCCTTCAGAGTATATTTCCATATTTGGATTTAAAAAAATATTCTCAGGATAGTATTTTCGAGCTATTGAAAGATAACAAGCTTCAGGCTTTTTTGACTATGGTAGTATTTGCTCCTATTATTGAAGAACTTATGTTCAGAACCTTAGTGAATCCCAAAATAAAGGAGCTTTTATTATTCTTAAGCTCATGGACGCTTTTTATTATAGGATTGTTTATTACGTTGGAACTAGAATGGTACTATCGCTATCTAATCTTTTTAGTTGCTATTTCTGGAATATTCTTTATTTATGAACAGCTAATTTCAAAAAACTATCTCGAAAAAGCGAAGTCGTTTTTAAATAATCATCAATCAATAACACTTCAGATTACCTCAATTATATTCGGCTTTCTTCATATTTTCAATTATGTAGATTCTGTTAGGATAGATAGTATCTTATTTCTCCTTATTGTTCCCAGAATTATTGCAGGACACATGTTTGGAAAGCTTAAAATAGAAAATGGTCATATTATCTGGCCAATCCTATTACATGCCTTAAATAATGGAGTGGTATTTTTAATAATTAGTAGTAGGTCTTAAATTATTTACAACCTTCTCTTTTTCTGGTATCAGCAATTGCCATAATTCTCCAGGTCTTACCATCATTAAATAATTGAAAAATATTGACACCACAATGGCTAAATTGATCGTTTACATAAAACTCATATGGAGTCCAAATCTGAGCAATATGTGCATCGGCGTCAATCTTAAAACTCAATAACTTCTCCAACCATTTCTGATCCTCGGGTCTGTTATGTATTACTTCTAAAAACTTTCCAATATCGGTTTGAACTGTTTTAATTTTACCGTCCTTTCCTTTAGAAATTGTTTGCATCGCCATATTAGAATCTATCGTCTTTCGTATCTGAATAGTATCTCCTTTATGAAAACCTTCAAAAAAATCTAATACCGCTTGTTTTGCATTTTTTTGGTTCTCATCTATTTCTTTTTGAGAAAAAACGGCGTTACAGGAAATAAATAAAAAGAATAGTATCAAGAATCTACGCATAACATTTGAGCTTTAATTAACCTAAAATTAAGGTTTTAATTGTTTTATCAAAAATATAAGAATTACTTCTTTTAAATAAATTTAAATCAAAAATAATATCCTCTTGTTACGATCTTACTAATTGATTACTTTTACGACACTAAATTAACACACAAATGTCTACAGCAAAAAAAGATTACAAGCGGGTTACAGTAAAATCTCTAATAGAGATGAAAGCCAATAAAGAGAAAATATCTATGCTTACTGCATATGATTATACGATGGCAAAGATTGTAGATGGTGCTGGAGTAGATGTTATTCTTGTTGGCGACTCTGCCTCTAATGTAATGGCAGGTCATGAAACCACCTTACCTATCACCTTGGATCAGATGATATACCACGCGTCTTCTGTAATTAGAGCTATAGATAGAGCATTGATTGTTGTAGATTTACCTTTTGGTAGTTACCAAAGTGATCCTAAAGAAGCATTACGTTCTGCTATTAGGATTATGAAAGAATCTGGTGGACATGCTGTGAAACTTGAAGGAGGAAAAGAAGTTAAGGAATCCATCAAAAGAATTCTAAATGCTGGAATTCCTGTAATGGGGCATTTGGGATTAACTCCGCAATCCATCTATAAATTCGGAACCTATACGGTGCGAGCAAAGGAAGAGGCAGAAGCAAAGCAGTTAAAAGAAGATGCTCTAATGTTACAGAAAGCTGGATGTTTTGCAATCGTATTAGAAAAAGTTCCAGCTGCTTTAGCAAAAGAAGTGGCAGAAAGTTTGACAATTCCGATTATTGGGATTGGAGCTGGGAATGGTGTTGATGGACAAGTATTGGTAACTCATGATATGCTTGGAATGACTCACGAATTTAATCCTAGATTTTTAAGACGTTACCTAGATTTATATACCGAAATGACCAATGCATTCCAACAATATGTTGCTGATGTGAAGTCTGTAGATTTCCCTAATGATAATGAACAATATTAATTGTTAGTTAGATTATTAGATCATTGGAATAGTTAGATAATTAGATTTGCTGATATAGGAATATGCATCGATTTAAAGATTTAGAAATATGGAAAAAAAGTCGTGTTTTTTGTTCCAGCATTTATGATATCACATCCAGGTTTCCGGAAACTGAAAAGTTTGGGTTAACAAACCAATTAAGGAGAGCAGCAGTATCCATTCCTTCAAATATAGCTGAAGGATCTTCTAGACAATCAAATAAGGATTTTGCTAGATATCTTCAAATTACTTTAGGTTCTGCCTATGAAATTGAAACACAACTCCTTATTTCTTTAGACTTAAAATTTATTAATCAAACTAAATTAGATACACTTTTAAGTGACTTGGAATCCATTGTTAAGATGACTTCAAAATTCAAATCTACATTAAAATAGTTCTAAAAATCTAGCAATCCAACGATCTAACATGTCTCAAAAAACTATCTCAAATAAATCCAATCTTCAAGTACTATATGAAGACAATCACTTGATCATCGTTAATAAACGAGCAGGAGATATCGTACAAGGAGATAAAACAGGAGACAAACCACTTAGTGAAATAGTAAAGGAATATATTGCAGAAAAATATAATAAACCTGGAGCTGTATACCTTGGTGTGGTGCATCGTTTGGATCGGCCCACAAGTGGAATTATTGTTTTTGCAAGAACAAGTAAAGCACTTCCTAGGCTTAATAAACTATTCGCAAATAAAGAAGCAAAAAAAACATACTGGGCGGTTGTAAAAAAGAGTCCTCCAAAAGAGAATGACACGCTTATACATTGGTTAAAACGTAATCCAAAGCAAAATAAATCATACACCTACAAAAATGAAGTGGTTGATAGTAAAGAAGCCATTTTAGATTATAAGATTATAAAAAAACTAGACAACTATTGTGCATTAGAAATTGATCTTCATACAGGCAGACATCATCAAATAAGAGCTCAATTATCAAGTATCGGATGTATGATTAAAGGAGACCTAAAGTATGGAGCTGATAGAAGTAATAAAAATGGAAGTATTCATTTACACGCAAGAAAATTGACCTTTATACACCCTGTAAAAAAAGAAGTTTTAACTATCATCGCTCCTCCTCCATCCGATCCGATTTGGAATGAATGTATTTAGCCATGTTTTTCTGATTTAATAAAAAATACATTCTGAATTACGTTTTTTTATAAGTAACATTTTACTCAATTACTATACTAACACATAGGGGAAACTCATTTTTTATTATTTCATCTCTAATTAAGAATACATGGATTATATAACGAATTCGTCAGAATTATTCAAAAATATTGATTGGGGTTTTATCTGGAGTATTCTTAGAGATATCATACTTCCTAACTCTGGTACGTTGATTCTTAATATCATCATATTTCTATTTTTAGGTTTTGTAATAGCTATTATATATTGCATTGTACTCTGGCGTAAGGGTATTTTTAAAAGAGCGCCTAAATATTATAATTGGGCAGTAAAATTATACATTCCATTACTGATTGTAGGAATTCTTTATATTTTTGGTCAATGGGGTTTTATAAGAGGTATCTATAAAATACTGGATAATGAAAAAACAATGATTGTTGAAGGCATCTACAATGGTTCTGTGCAGCAAATTTTTGAATCCGAAGAAGCCAAAAATAAATTTGTCCTATCTGCTCAAATGTTAGCAATAAAAGCCAAATCAGATTCTCAGGATTATGCCATATTTTTCAAAAAAAACCTTAAAAATTATGACACAGGTAGCTCTTTCCTGAATAAAACCAAAAATAAACTAGCAAAATTTATTGTCAACAATTATAGTGATGATCTATACAAATTAACGATGTATGCACTTATAACTTCTGCCGGTAAAGGACACATTGATTTTTCTGAAGCACTTCCTTATGACGAATTTAATGCGGCTATGGATTTATTATTAGAAGTGGGATATCAGGATATAGAAAAAGTAGTTTTAGACAAATTAAGTCAATGGTTTTCTATCGGTATTACGGCTCAATATAACGGAATAGTAAAATCATTATTAATCCTATTATTCCTTATTCTTATTGTTCCCTTATTAGAATATTTTATATACAAAAAATGGATTGCTCCAAAATACATTTCTAAAACAGTGTAGTACTACCTATTAAAAAATCAGAGTACTCATGGATACTTCCTAAATTTGCGATGAATTATCTAATTACCGATAAGATCTAACACTTTCTATAACGACAGAAGTTAGGATTAATACGCCTCCAATAATTGTCGTTAAAACTGGTATTTCTTTAAGAAAAATAATTCCTATAATAATTCCATATACTGGTTGTATACTACTTATAATACTAGCCGTTGTGGCAGAAAACCTCTTTAAACTAAATAAAAATAATGTATGCCCGATTGCAGTGGTCAGTATTGCTAACATCAATGTCCAAGGCCATTGGCTTACAAACCCAGAACTATCCATTATAAAAAGCGTTGGCAATAACATAATACTAATGATCACAAGCTGATACCACATTAACATAGAACCATGATAATTACTCACCTTCGTCTTCATAATTAGATTTCGAAGTGCATAACATAATGCCGAAACAACTCCAAAACCAACAGCTTTAGCATAAGAGTTTTCTAAACTAAAATCAGGCACTAAAAAATAGATTCCTAATAACACTAAAGCTCCCAAAACTAAATGCATTTTCTGAAATTTTGTTTTCAGAAGTATTGGTTCCAAAAAAGAGGTAATTACTGGATATGTAAACAAAGACAGCATCCCTATCGCCACATTAGACATCTTTAGTGCATAGAAATAGGTTATCCAGTGTAACCCCATTAATATCCCTCCAACGATGATTGTAAACCTATCTTTGGACGCTATTCCAAAAGATATCTTTTTCCATTTACAAAACAAGAATAAAACGATCCCTGCTAATATGGCTCTAAAACCAATAGTAACTGGTACTGGCATATCGATATATCTTCCTAGTGCTCCAGAGGTACTTATAAAAAGCATGGCGAGATTTAATTCTAGGATATTACGTAGGTGCTGTGAATTTTTTGGCATGAAATAAAATGGTTATCGAACCAATTTTTTTGATTTTTCTTTAATAATATCTGCAACTGGTCTACCTTCAATATTACTTTCTAGCCATGACAAAATATCAAGATATAAAAATGCTCTTTTTTCGTATGGATGATCTTCGTATTGTTTCAAAGTTTTGTGAAGTTTTCTGAACTCATCCTTGATCTGATGAGGAAAAATATCACCGAGATTTTTAAGGAATTTTATCATCTCTTTTTGTACCTCATGTAAATCATCCATTTTTATTAAAAACCTATACGTTTCCTTCAATTGAGTTTCTAAATGATAATCCATCCCCGCTTCATAATGCGCTACCAAACTTAGTACTCTGGCAAAGCACATCAGATCTTCCCGCATTTTTAGTGATCTATTATTAATAATCTTACTAAGGTACTCTATACATTTACGATGATTAGCCATTCCAAAATACAAACAACCTATCTTATAATATAACACCATGATATGATGATCATCTAAACGATTTTTATACTCCTTAATTCCTTTTAGAATTTCTGTTACTAAATATTCTCCTTCAGCAAAGGTTCCTTCCAAAAAATGAACATTTAGTCTATTGTTATATATAAACTGAAAAGAAAGCACCTCTATATTATCATCAATCGGAAAATCATCTGATTTGATTGTTTTCTCGAACTTACTCAGCGTTAATCTTAATTGAGTTTTATCTTGTATGAGATATAATGATTCCAATAAATAATGATTCCCTCTCAGAAAAAAAACGGGATTAAGAATAATCATTTTGGGGTTTTCATAAAAAAGATCTACCCATTTTTTAGAATACTTATAGCACGATAAAAATTCTTGTACCATAAAGCTATACCACAAGTGCGCTTTATACAACCATAACTTTTCTCTGAAACCAAGAATATCCCAATCATATTTTGGTAACTTACTTTGAAAATAGTTTGTGATAACAGTATGCTCCTTATCATTTCTTACATACCCGCTTTTTATCATCAAACCATACAACTGCAATGATAGATTCGATAATCGACTAGTTAGCACATTTTTCATGCTTAGCATTTTGGCCTCAATCGTCAGTTCATCCGCACGGCTATTGATACTCCTGGTTATGTATTGAGTTTCGATAACTTTTTCTAACTCTACAATTTCATAAGCAATATTATTTTCTTCATTTTCTTTGGCGACAGTTTTTGCTTTATCAAGGATTTTAAGACTTTGCTTATAGAGTCCTTTATGATATAAAATGGTTGCAAAATCAAGTTGCTCTCTTATTTGCGATCTGACATTTTGATGTAATGGACTTAGTCTAAGACTAATCAATATTTGTTTATACAAATGGGCCTTAAGATTAGAAAGCTGTTGCTTCTTCACAATTCCTTTGGACACAATTAGCTCTTCATCCAACGACTCGTTTTTATCGAGATGGTTAAAAAGTGCTAAAAATTTAGAATCAGTATTTACACCTAATCTTCCAACGTACACCTTAAATTGTCGTTTTTCAGACTTCGAGAGCGACTTTACTAAAACAAACAAAGGATCTTTTTGATCATTAGTCATTGTAAGAAAATATATTGTAATTAATTGATTAAAAGAAACTTACGTTCGTATCAAAACATTTCAACATTGTAAAACACGTAGGCAAATACCTTCTTTTTGAATAACCAAAATATAAATTCGTAAGAGAATACTAAAGCATCTTAGAATATATTTTAAAAAGATATCATTTAAAGAGATGATCAAAATTAATAATTCACATAATTCCTATGAGCGATAATAAAGTCCAAATTTTTGACACCACTTTAAGAGATGGAGAGCAAGTCCCTGGTTGTAAGTTAAATACCAAACAAAAATTGGTAATTGCAGAACGACTAGACCTTCTAGGAGTTGACATTATAGAAGCTGGGTTTCCGGTATCAAGTCCTGGAGATTTTACTTCGGTTAATGAAATTGCTAAAATTGTAAAAAACGCAACAGTTTGTGGATTAACCAGAGCTGTTGAAAATGACATCAAAGTTGCTGCAGAAGCACTTAAGTATGCCAAAAACCCTAGGATTCATACCGGAATAGGTACATCAGAATCCCATATCAAGTATAAATTCAATTCTACTCAGGACAAAGTGATCGAACGTGGAATCGCTGCTGTAAAATATGCAAAGTCTTTTGTAGAAGATGTAGAATTTTATGCCGAAGATGCTGGTCGTACCGATAATGAGTTTTTAGCGCGAGTCTGTGAAGCTATGATTAAAGCCGGAGCCACGGTACTTAACATTCCAGATACTACAGGATACTGTTTACCAGAAGAATATGGTGCCAAAATAAAGTACCTGAAAGAAAACGTCAAAGGCATTGATAATGTTATTATTTCTTGTCACTGTCATAATGATTTAGGATTAGCAACTGCCAATTCTATTGTGGGAGCAATAAATGGAGCAAGACAGATAGAATGTACTATTAACGGAATAGGAGAACGAGCAGGAAATACCGCACTGGAAGAAGTGGTTATGATTATGAAACAACATCCGTATTTAAATCTAAACACAGATATCGATTCTAAGTTATTATATGACACAAGCTTAATGGTATCCGAAAGCATGGGAATGCTAGTACAACCAAATAAAGCTATTGTTGGTGCTAATGCTTTTGCACATAGTTCGGGAATACATCAGGATGGGGTTATAAAAAATCGTGAAACATATGAAATTATAGATCCTGCTGAAGTTGGAGTAACCGAATCAGCTATCGTACTTACAGCAAGAAGCGGTAGAGCTGCTTTGGCGTATAGAGCTAAAAAAATTGGATACGAATTAACCAAACTTCAATTAGATGAAGTATATAAAGAATTCTTAAACTACGCTGATAGAAAAAAAGAAGTAGTCAATGAAGATATTCATCAGATTATGAAAACTGTTGAAGTAGAAGTAGCGGTAGTCGCTTAAATATCTAATCTTATCATCTCTTTTTAGTTTATAAAAGAAAGAGTAATAGAGAAAATATATGAAAAAAACATTGTTTGATAAAGTATGGGATGCACACGTCGTCAAAGAGATAGAAAATGGTCCTCAGGTACTTTATATAGATCAACATTTAATCCACGAAGTTACAAGTCCACAAGCATTTAATGAACTTGAACAACGTGGAATTCCTGTATATAGACCTAATCAAATAGTAGGTACAGCTGATCATAATACACCAACAGTTGATCAGCACCTACCTGTAAAAGATATTCTATCTAGGAATCAGTTAGCTCAACTTACAGAGAATTGTAATAAAAACAATATCACCTTATATGGTTTAGGTCATAAGTATAATGGTATTGTGCATGTAATGGCACCCGAACTAGGTATTACTCAACCAGGGATGACCATGGTTTGTGGAGATAGCCACACCTCTACTCACGGAGCATTTGGTTCCATTGCTTTTGGTATCGGAACCAGTCAGGTAGCACAGGTTTTTGCAAGTCAGTGTTTGTTGCTTCAAAAACCAAAAAGTCTACGCGTAAGCGTAAACGGAAAATTAAAACCGGGTGTTTTACCTAAGGATGTAATTCTTTATATTATTGCAAAACTTGGAACCAATGCCGGTACAGGATATTTCTGTGAATATGCTGGTAATGTGTTTGAAGAAATGTCTATGGAGGGTCGAATGACTGTCTGTAATATGAGTATCGAAATGGGTGCTCGTGGCGGTATGATCGCTCCGGATGAAACTACTTTTGAATATGTAAAAGGACGAGAGTTCGCTCCAAAAGGAGAAGCGTATGATAAAAAAGTAGCCTATTGGAAAACACTACCTACAGATGAAGGCGCTGTTTTTGACAAAGAATATCATTTTGATGCTGCAGACATAGCACCTATGATCACTTATGGAACCAATCCAGGAATGGGGATCAAGGTTACTTCTACGATACCAACAGAGAACAATGCTTCTTTCGAAAAATCATTAGCATATATGAATTTTGAAAAAGGACAATCTTTGATTAATCAAGAAATCAATTATGTGTTTATAGGAAGTTGCACCAATAGTAGAATTGAAGATTTTAGAGTTGCCGCCAATTATATCAAAGGAAAGAAAAAAGCCGACAGTGTTACTGCTTGGTTGGTGCCTGGATCACAACAAGTAGCATCACAAATAATTGATGAAGGACTGAACGAAGTTTTTGAAGAGGCTGGGTTTCAACTCAGGCAACCAGGATGTTCTGCTTGTTTAGCTATGAACGATGACAAAATTCCTGAAGGAGAATACTGCGTCTCTACTTCAAACAGAAATTTTGAAGGCCGTCAGGGACAAGGTGCAAGAACTATTCTTGCTAGTCCACTAGTAGCCGCAGCGACAGCCGTTGAAGGAAAAATCGTAGACATCACTAAACACTTGAATTAAAATTATGGATAAGTTTATCAAACTAACTTCCTCTGCCATACCATTACCAATAGAAAATGTAGATACGGATCAAATTATTCCTGCTCGATTTCTAAAAGCTACGGACCGTGAAGGTTTTGGAGAAAATTTGTTTAGAGATTGGCGTTTTCATAAAGATGGAAGTGCCAATGAAGATTTCACTTTAAACAATTCTGAATATACCGGAAGTATTTTAGTGGCAGGAGATAATTTTGGTTGTGGTTCTAGTAGAGAGCATGCTGCATGGGCGATTCACGATTATGGATTTAAAGTAGTAGTTTCTAGTTTTTTTGCAGATATATTTAAAGGGAATTCATTGAATAATGGATTGCTACCAGTACAAGTATCTCCAGAATTTCTTCAAGAATTATTTGCCGAAATCGAAAAAGATTCGACAACTCAAATTGAAGTAAATCTAGAATCTCAAAAAATCACAATCCTATCAACCGGATCTGAAGCCAATTTCGAAATTAATGGCTATAAAAAGACCTGCTTAATAAATGGATATGATGATATTGATTTTTTACTAAGTAACAAGTCCGAAATCGAAGCCTTCGAAAAGGCAAGAGTTTAAAAAATAAAATTGCCAGGCTGCGCTTGTCGAAGCCTAAATAATTATAAAATATGAAACTAGAAATAGCCGTATTATCAGGAGACGGAATCGGTCCAGAAGTTACTTCTCAAGCCATAAAAACATTAGAAGCTATTGCACATCGTTTTGATCACGCCTTTACTTTTAAGGATGCATTAGTAGGAGCTATAGCTATTGAAAAAACAGGTAATCCATTACCTGATGAAACCTTACAGCTTTGTGCAGCTACAGATGCTGTGCTTTTTGGGGCAATCGGGGATCCTAAATATGACAATAATCCTAGTGCAAAAGTACGTCCAGAACAAGGACTACTGCGTTTACGTAAGGAATTGGGACTATATGCTAATATACGTCCTGTAAAAGCCTATGAAACGTTGCTAGATAACTCTCCATTAAAAAGAGAAATCATAGCAGGAACAGATATTTCTATATACCGAGAACTTACTGGTGGTATCTATTTTGGAAAAAAACATCTAAACTCCGCAGGAACTGTAGCCTCTGATTTATGTGAATACTCTAAAGAAGAGATAGAACGTATTACACATCTAGCTTTTAAAGCTGCGCAGAATCGCAGAAAAAAGCTAACCTTGGTGGATAAAGCAAATGTGCTAGAATCTTCACGTTTATGGAGAAAGGTAGTTACAGAAATAGCTAAGGAATATGATGATGTAGCACTGGATTTCTTGTTTGTAGATAATGCAGCCATGCAGATCATTCTTAACCCTAGCCAATTTGATGTCATTCTTACAGAAAACATGTTTGGAGATATCATTTCTGATGAAGCAAGTGTCATTGGTGGCTCTATTGGATTATTAGCGTCGGCATCTGTTGGTGATACGTGCTGTATGTTCGAACCCATTCACGGATCCTATCCACAAGCAACCGGAAAAGGAATTGCAAATCCTATTGCAGCCATCCTTTCTGCTGCAATGTTGTTAGAGCATTTTAATCTTATCGATGAAGCTAATGCCATCAAAGATGCTGTAGAAAAAGCATTAGAATTAGATCTAACCACTCCGGATCTTAATAGTATCAATCCTTTGACTACAGAAAAAGTAGGAGATTTTATTTATGATTACATTCTCAATCCTGAGGATCCCAATATAAATTTTGAAAACATACACGTAGGTCAGTCTACGATCATATAATGATAGTTATATATTTTTCATTAAAAAGCAATCAGGTTTTATAGTTTGGTTGCTTTTTTTGTTTTGTACAATTTTAAATTTTTAAACGTAGAACCTGAACCTGGATTCGATATAAGAAAAGGTATAGACAAAGTATAATTACAAGTAATCATACTTTTTATGTTTCCTCTCCCTCTGAGAGAGGATTAAGGTGAGGGACTCTATTATGAAAAAACCTCATCCCTGCCCGTCCGGTCAGGCGGGCTAACTCCAACGCTACATCTCTCCTATCGCAATAGCAATTATCCTCCAAGGAGAAAGAATCCTTTAGATTGTAAAACATTAAATAACAGCACCTTTTACATCGAACTCAGGTTAAGAGTAAGGTATTGCTAAGCTTTTCGACTTCGTGAATCTCAGCCCTCTTGTGGTACTCATTTACTTCCCCGAAGCCTGAGATATCATATTGAACTTGCCACTTTTCGATTACATAGATATTGAACATGTCACATTTCGACTACCCTCAACGCTCACTTATTTCCTACGCCTGAAGTATCATACTGAGCTTATCCAAATCCTCAGAATATTCCAACCCTGAGCCTGTCGAAGGGTAATTTTTCTGGGTTTCGGCTACGCTCAACCCTCTTTCAGTTTTGACCTATGGATGTAATAAAAGAGTGAATTCTAAAATTATTTTCAAAAAAAATGAATTTTGATAGTAACATATCTTAATATCACGACACTTACCCATATAAAGTAAAACCAAACGGGAAATTTTGAAGAATAAAAATATAATGTATTAAGGGAATATTCACCTAAGCATCTTACTGTCAATTAAATATTCAAATACAATATTTAACAACAATAAGAACTTGTTAACAATTGAACTTTTTCAATTACGGGAATACCTTAACATCCTTATATTTGCACCCTTTTTCTAAACCCTAAAATAGAAGTGTTTTATTATCAATTTTAATTATATCAATTTTTCAATTATGAGAAAATCATTGTTTTTTCTGTGTGTTTTAGTGTCAAGTATGAATGTTTTTGGTCAGACCAATACGTTTCCTCCAGATGGTAATGTAGGGATTGGAACTACTTCACCTACTAAAAAATTAGACGTTAATGGTTCTATTGCTGGTCAAAGTTTTATAAATGTTCAAAAAGGAGGAAGTTATATGATCTCATTAAATGGTAATGAGCACGCGTATATCACTGGAAGGAATTCTAGTTTTGAAAATAAATTTCAGATTGCATCTAATGGAAATACTTATTTTAATGGTGGTAATGTAGGTATTGGTACTAATTCACCTTCGGCTAAATTACAAATTACTGATCAGGGAAATTCAAGCGCTACTACTTTACAACTAAACAATAGAATTAAGTTTAGAGGAGATGGAGTTATGAACTGGGGATCATCTGCTGATCATGGTATTTTAAGTTGGAATACAGGTAAAGCCATTATTGGAGCAAAAACGGGAAACGATTTAAGCATATTAGCATCAGGAAGTGAGAAAATGATTGTAAAAACCAATGGTAATGTTGGAATTGGGACAAATTCTCCAAATGACAAATTGGAAGTTATAGGAAATGTTCGTAGTAGTTCAAAATTTGTAGTGACTGGAATTGGTGCTTTAGAAAAGAATAATGCAGATTTTAGACTTTGGTCAATCCAGAAAATGAATTTTGGTTCTGGTATTTCCAATACTCATATGACAATTGACACAAATGGCTTCATCGGTATAGGCACTACATCTCCAGATTCAAAACTAGCCGTAAACGGTAACATCCATACCAAAGAAGTAAAAGTAGATCTAATCGGTTGGGCTGATTATGTCTTTAAAGAAGGTTACAACCTCCCTACCCTACAACAAGTAGAAGATCATATTGCTACAAAAGGACATTTAATCAACATCCCTTCTGCTGCAGAAGTAGCAGAAAACGGTATCCTATTAGGTGAAATGAATGCCAAACTCTTGGAAAAGATTGAGGAACTCACGCTTTATACAATTGCGCAGGAAAAGAAATTGAAGGAGCAGGAAACTATCAACAATCAACTAACAACGAACAACCAAAATCTTGAAGTTCGATTGGCTAAGATTGAGGCGTTGTTAGGTAAAGAATAATCACTTTAAAAGAAGACAAATGATTACAAAAAAATATATAACAACACTCTTAGTAATAATCGGAATCTCTTGTTGGGCTCAAGATGGCCATAGTAATGGTGGATTTGACTATGTGAGTGAGTTAAGCCGTTCCATTCCTTCTCCTGTTTCTCCCGAAGCTTTTGCTTTTATGCAATATGGACAAGTACCCGTAAATAGTTATACAGGTAATTTAGGGTATTCATTACCCCTATATACACATACCGGAGCAGAGATGACACTTCCAATAAGTTTATCGTATAATCAAGACATCAAGGTTTCTCAGGTCGCTACAGGAGCTGGTTTGGGATGGAATTTAAATCTTGGAGGAAGAATATCGAGAGTAGTTAATGGATTACCGGATAATGGAATTAGCGGTCAATCAGTATTTGACGGAACCATAAGATCACGATTACAATCTTATTATGGTCAGGGTGGCATTTTTGGCAGTGTATCTTCTGCACGAGATCACTATGAATGGACAAAAGATATCGAAAAAGGTCGTATTGATGTACATCCAGATTATTTTACATTGAATGTTCTTGGGATTAATGAAGTAATTGCTTTTGACATTACAGATGGCATGAAAGCCAAGGTGATTTCAAACCCTAGAATACAAGTTGAGGTGATCGGTGCTCCGTCTTCTTCAAATCAAGATATTCAAGGTTGGATTATCACTGATGAAGGTGGTAGTCGATACCATTTTGAAATGGCAGAGCAGACTAGAAAAATTGGAGATGACAGCTCCTTTAATTCATATAGTTTATTGCAGGTATATAATTCTTCCTGGGTATTGACAAAAATTGAATCTCCTAATAGAAGCGATGTATATATGTTCCAGTATCAACAGCAACCCTATAGTAGTGAGGTGGTTATTGCACAAGAATATCAAATTGCTTCTACTACGATAAAACCAAATCAGGTCAATCATGGTATAGACAATATTAGTTCTATTACACCGGATATTAGTATTAAACAACTTTTTTTAACAGGTGTTTCCTATAACGGAAAACAAATCTATGATATTACTTTGAGTAATCGATACGATTACAGGCAAGTAAATCGCTCCAATGGCACATACACATCTGTTCAAAATGCTATTGATATCATCGATGTATATCAATATGATTATACCAATAACACAAACCAGCATATTCAAAGTATTGACCTGAATCATAGCTATTTTGGCTCATCTACCTACGCCAATAACCCACAAACGGTTACCAATTGGGATCATTTAAAAATCAAATTAAAATTGGATGCTGTTGAGTTCAGAACACCTGATAATCTTCTGGATAAGAGATTTGGTTTTGAGTATCATAATCCAACCTGGGTTCCTGCAAGAAATTCAAAGGCTCAGGATTATATGGGATATTACAACGGTAAAAACAATTCCACTTTATTCCCTAAAATTGATGATCCTAATCTTCAAATAGCAGGAGCCAACAGAGATCCCAATTCGTTAGTATCCGCTACAGGAGTGTTAAAACGAGTGACATATCCAACTGGTGGATATACCGAATTTAATTTTGAAAACCACCGTATTACTAAAACCCAAGCAGCAGATCCTATTACATTAGAAAAAGTGACGGTATCTGGAGGAACAAGTACCTTTGATTGTGGAGGCCTTTGTATGGATAAATACATCCATCCACCAAAAGTAAGATCTGATATGCTCTACATCTCAGAAAGTGGTAACTATGATATCGAATTTACGAATTCGGGGAGTCAGCTTTATGATGCTTGGATTATAAAAAGACCTAACAGTACCATAGTCTATGATGGTTTTATCGGCTGGGGCGGCGGTGGCCCTCCTTTACCTAATTCTAGTTTTATTTGGTATCCTAATACCACTGCAGGTGATTATACAGATCGTGCTAAATATTTCGCGGCAGGATATTATCAAATTACAATTGCTAATAAACAAGCAGGAACTTCTGTGGGTATCGAAATTATCGATCAACGTTTTCGGGAATATGAAGTAGTAACGAGCATTGCTCCTGGTTTACGTATCAAGTCTTTAGAAAATTATGATCACGATGGTACAAAGTTAACATCAAAAGAATATCAATATGTCACAGGATTAGGAAATGGATTCTCTAGTGCTAGAGAATTATATAAGCCTTCTTTGGTAAGCTATAGTTCTTCAAAAATTTATAAGATCAATCAAGGCATAGTTGACACAAAAACTGTAGTTAGAAAAGCAGTTGCAACCGGTTCTCCACAAAACCATATAGTATACCAAAAAGTATATGAGTATAACCGTGTACTGGCAGACCAATATGATGGAAGCACCCCTCCCATAGGATCACCTCCGGATAATGAAGGCGATTGGATTATAGCTGAAGGAGTTGGCTCCGGCGACCCTAGAATTATTCAGGTTCCTAAAAACGGATATACAGTTACCCAATACAATGTAGGTCGAAACGGTATTGTTCCTGATCGATTAGGAAACAACTATTTTTCTGAATATAAGAATGGTAAACCCAAAATCATAGATACATATGATGCTTATAGAAGATTAAGATCTACAAAAACATTCACCTATGAAGACTACCCTGTATTTTCTTCTCCAGGTTTAGTGTTTCAGTTAAATGAAGAAAACAAATATCTGTATAAAGTATATTATAGTAATACTGGAGGAGGAGTTTATGAAGGAACGTACCCAGGAAACTTATTGTGCTTTCAATGTAGTAACGATTCTGTCCTTAATGAAGCAGCTCCACCTGATATATGCGATACCAATAATCCCAATAGGCCTGCAAATTTAGTGGATTGTAATTTAGATCCCAAAGCAGCTACCAAACAGCTCGTAGGAAGAACCATCAATGGGCGTGGCGGATATATGTCATCAGAAGTCGAATATATCTATAATTTTAATGGATCTATAAAAACCACAAAAAATTATACGTATGATCCTGATATTGATTATTTACTAAGGTCTGTTGAGATAGATAATAGTGCAACAGATACTTTGAGAACCCAATATTACTACCCAAAGGATTATCAACTGGGGAACTTACCAGACCTTAATTTATATAACAATGAGGAAAAGTCTGGATACGATGCTTTGGTTACACAAAATAGAATTGGAAACCCTATTCGTATAGAAAATTTTAAAAACGCAGAAAAACTGTCTACGGTAATAACCAGTTTTAAAAGTTTTGATGGTTTAGGACCATTACCCTTTAGAGTACATCAGTCCAAAACTAATAATCCATTTATCAATAGAATTGAGTATCAGGGCTATAATAACTTAGCAAAACCTACTACAGTTCTAGTCAATGAGAACATACACAAAAAAGTAATATACCATCCTAATAACAGATGGATTATGGCCCAAATTGAGAACCCTAATCCAGTCATTTCGGATGGTGGGATTAACACCATTGTAGCAAACGATGTAGAAGGTTTACTTCAGGATCTTTATACGGATCATCCCAATGCTTTGATTACTGGTTATGGCTATAATTTTTTAGGACAATTAGTAAAGGTGATTGACCCACGTGGTTATACCATGACGTATCATTATGACGACTTTAACCGCCTGGAATTGGTAAAAGACCAGGATGGGAATCTCGTTTCTGAAAACAAGTATAACTACAAAAACTAATGACAATGATAAAAAGTATAACAACATATATCACCTTGGCATTGCTTTTTGTAAGCTTTGCTGGTTGGACACAAACTCCTGCTACCATTATTAAAGATGGGAATTATACGGTTACGGGTACAGAAAACTTAACCGCTACTCAAAGTATTATCCTAAAGCCTAATACATGGATCAAACCTGGGAGTACCTTTACTGCCATCGTTGCACCCGATGCCTATATTGATATTTCGTTAAACCAGGACGAAAACTATGTATATACCCGAGTGTATCAAGAAGCGATGAGCACTGCAAATAATATCCGAAACAATTATGAGGTAATTGAAAGCGTTGCATATTTTGATGGTTTAGGAAGACCAAAACAACAGGTAGGTATCAAAGCCTCTACTAATAAAAAAGATATTGTAACCCATATCGAATATGATGTCTTTGGCAAACAAGACAAACAATATTTACCTTTTGAATCTTCTGGAGTGATCGGTAGTTATAAAAACGTAACGATTGACACCGATATCAATATGTATTATCAAAATAAATATGCCGATGATTTTACTGGTATCGATGTTAGCGATGTTAATGCCTATAGCCAAAGCATTTTAGAACTTTCTCCAATGAGCAGAGTCTTAGAACAGGGAGCTCCTGGTAAAGACTGGAAAGCTAATTCTTCTTTGGATACCGATCGCACGATTAAATTTAATTGGCTAAATAATGACCCCGATGAAGTTGTATATTTTGAAGTTAATTTTGATCAAGGTAATACAGAAGTACCAACTTTGGTGAAGAACGGGTTTTATGCGGCTGATCAATTGCACGTAACCATTACCAAAGATGAAAACTGGCAACCTGAACAAACCCACTCTGATGATCACACAACCAAAGAATACAAAAACAAACTGGGTAGAGTGATCCTAAAAAGAACCTATAATCAAGGTATAGCACATGATACACACTATGTTTATGACGATTTCGGGAATCTGACCTATGTAATCCCTCCTAAAGTTTCCGTTAATGATGGAGTATCTGCAGAAGAACTTGCCGAACTGTGTTATCAATATAAATACGATCACAGAAATCGATTGGTAGTTAAGAAAATACCAGGAAAAGGAAGAGAATCGATTGTATATAATAATTTGGATCAACCAATTCTTACTCAAGATGCAGTGCAAGCTCCTAATGAAGAATGGTTGTTTACTAAGTATGATGTTTTTGGAAGAGTAATTTACACTGGAACATATAGTGATGATCGAGGGAGAAACGATATGCAATTTGATATCAACTCCAGTAATCAATATGATCAGAAAGGAACTGCAGTTGTTGTTGATAACACTACTTTGTATTATACCAATACAGCTTTTCCTAATCATAGTCAACAGCTCCTTACCATTAACTATTATGATGATTACACTTTTGATCATACAACGACTAATCCGGGAACAGTTTTAGGACAAACTATTGATACCAATGCAAAAGGATTACCTACAGGATCTAAAGTACGTGTACTAGAAACTGATGATTGGATCACGACGATTACCTATTATGACGGAAAAGGAAGATCTATCTATGTACATAGCACTAATGAGTATTTAAACACAGTAGATGTAATAGAAAGCAAACTGGATTTTGCAGGCAAGGTATTAGAAACCAAAACTACCCATACGAAAGATAACAATACACCTATTGTGACCATAGACACTTTTACCTATGATCATATGGGTAGATTATTAGATCAAAAACAAACCATTAACGATCAAGCAGAAGAACAAATTGTAGCGAATACCTATGATGAACTTGGACAATTAGAATCTAAACAAGTAGGAGGCACTGCCCTGAGCGGAGTCGAAGGGGGATTGCAAAAGGTCGATTACACCTATAACGTGAGAGGTTGGTTAACACAAATCAATGATCCTGCGAGTCTAGCTAATGATTTATTCGCTTTTGGGATTAATTATAATACTACTACCGAAAACTTAGGTGCCGATCCATTATATAACGGTAACATAAGCGAAATCAGCTGGAAAACAGCTAACGACAATACCAAGCGGGCTTATGGGTATCAATATGATGCATTGAATAGGATTCATGTGGGTACTAGTAATGATGGTAGATATAACCTAAATAATGTATCCTATGATAAAAACGGAAACATTGTAGCGTTACAAAGAACTGGTGCGATTGTAGAAAATCCTTCTCATACTAGATCTGGGGACTTTGGCACTATGGATAATCTTGTCTATGCCTATGATAACAATAATGTTGGTAATAAATTAGTAAGCGTTACAGACAATAGTACTAGTGTATTTGGTTTTAACGATGGAAATACTGGCAGTGCTGATTATGTATATGACACTAATGGGAACTTAACCATCGATCATAACAAAGGAATCAGCAATATTACTTATAATTATCTCAACTTGCCTAACACTATTGGGATTTCCAATAGTGAAGGAACAGGAAATATTAGCTATATTTACGATGCCACTGGAGCAAAACTAAAAAAGATCGTATCCGGAGGAAGTTCTTTAACAACAGAATATGCTGGTAATTATATCTATAAGAATGGTGCATTACAGTTTATGAACCATCCGGAAGGATATATAGAACCTAATGGGAATGGTGGGTTTGATTATGTATACCAACTTAAAGATCACTTAGGCAACATCAGGCTTAGTTTTTCTGATAAAGATAATGATGGGAAGATTGATGTTTTACAAAATAACGTAGACGTTGATGGCGATGGTGATTTAGCTCATGAAATCTTACAAGAGAAGAACTATTATCCCTTTGGACTACAACACAAAGGGTATAACAACACCATTACTGGTAGGGAGCATACCTACGGATATAACAGTAAAGAAGAACAAGGCGAACTTGGCTTAGAATGGCTAGACTTCTCTGCCAGAAATTATGATCCTTCTTTGGGAAGAATGTTAAATATAGATCCCCATGCTGATAGTTATTATGGAATTAATCCTTATAACTATACACTTAATAATCCAATTTTATTGGTTGACCCTGATGGAAAGGATTCTGTTATTTCTATAAATGGAAATACTATTACAGTATCTACACAAATTTATATATATGGTAGTGGTGCATCCGAAAATGAAGCAAAAGAAATACAAAATCTAGTAAATAGTATTTGGGGAGCTTCAAATTTTGGATACACAGACGAAGAGGGTAATGAATATGATGTAGTCTTTGATACAAATGTAGAAGTTTATGACGAGGAAAATACAGAATTAGAAGATGGAGATAATTTGGTTGAAATTATTGATGGAACAGGTAGATCGCGTGTTGGACGGGACGGAGCATCTGGGAAATGGTATAAACAAGGTCAAAGCGGAAATAAATGGGAAAAAACCCTTTTATATCCACATGAATTTGGACATTTATTAGGTTTAGATGATAGATATTCAGATAATTGGCTTAGCAAGGGTTCGACACCGGATAGAGGTTGGGAAGATAATATTATGGCCTCCATTGTGGGGGATGTTGAACAAAGGAATATTGATGGGTTTTTAAAGGATGCAGTAGCAAAATACAATAATTTTATGAGGAATTACACCAACTATCAAGCAACTAAAAAAACTTTGAAATTTTCTAATAGAAGAGCTGAATTGGGTCATAAATTAAGAGAAAGACAATATAAAGAATATGAACGAACAGGTGTTTTTAGAAATGTAAAAAACGCAAGTTTTTATTTTAGATGGCAAGGAGACTAACAAAAATAAAATGAAGAAAATACTATTTGTGATTATAATCGATATATTTTTAACAATTCTTATTAGATTGTTTTTTAAACCTCTTTGTGAACCTTGTTTACCCGAAATGAATTGTCTTCCTTGTTTTGGAAGAGAAGAAATTATAGGATATATAGTTTTATTAATTATTAATTTAATTTTTGCATTTTTAATTCTTAAGAAGCCCCGCTCTTCGAAGAGTGAGTGATGATTTCCATGGTAAACTGGTCTTTTTATGCGATAGATTTAAGTTTTACATTTTTGATAAGTGCATCGAGGGTATAAAGAATATGCTCTTTATCATTGTCATCCATTTGTTGTACTTCTATTACTCTTTTTAGGAGTTGGTTATCTACCCCAGCTCTCCGAAGAGTGATTGATTGCTCTGCGATAGTTTTTAACTTCGCAGCGGTATGAGTGAGAAAATAAAACGATAAGACTGTAATACAATGTAAAAACTATATTACAGCTTTTTTTTAAATTAAAGTGCGAAGTTGTAAGCTTAGCATAGCGATATAACCTAAATAATGTATCCTATGATAAAAACGGAAACATTGTAGCGTTACAAAGAACTGGTGCGATTGTAGAAAATCCTTCTCATACTAGATCTGGGGACTTTGGCACTATGGATAATCTTGTCTATGCCTATGATAACAATAATGTTGGTAATAAATTAGTAAGCGTTACAGACAATAGTACTAGTGTATTTGGTTTTAACGATGGAAATACTGGCAGTGCTGATTATGTATATGACACTAATGGGAACTTAACCACCAGCTCTGCGAAGTGTGTGCTCTGCGAATGTCTATGACTTCGCAGCTATAATAGTAAGCAAGAAAAGACAAAGCTATAATATAATATTTAAATTATATTATAGCTTTTTTTTAATTAAAGTGCGAAGTTGCAAACTTCGCAAAGCCTAGTTATTTAGATAAAAATCTAAGTTCTATATAATGATTATAGATTCCAGATCAAGTCTGGAATGACATGGTAAACCTTATTATATAACTATTTGAGAACGATTATTAAAGAGTAGGTAGTTTGCAATGCAATAACCCTCGGATGTGATAGTAATGTTGTGGATTTTTTTATTTATAAGCCAATCTAGTTTTAGCATCTCTCAATAAAGCATCAAGATTATAAAGGATAGCTTCTTTGTCCTGTTCAGGTAGTACGCTTATATCTTTTAGTCTGCGTAACATATCAGAGTTTTTAAATAACTCATTAGTGTCAGCTTCTCCAACTAAATATGCCCCCGCTCGGGTATAGTATGCTGCTACTGCTAGTTTTCAACTAGTAGCGGTACGAGTAAGAAAATAAATAATGATAAACAGTCAACTAGAGATAGTTGGCTGTTTTTTATTGTGCTAGTTTTTGAACTTTTCTTTTAGTTAGAAATACATCAATAAAAGTTTTTACCAGATGTTTGTCATCTTTGTCCAATAGTTGTACTTCTACGAATTTCTGTGACTTCGTAGTGGTAAGAGTAAGAAATAAAAGTAAAGACCAGTTACATTTATTTGTAGCTGGTTTTTTTATTTAATCAATATCTTGTAATACGTTTTTAAGAGTACTTTTTAGTTTACGTTTACTTACAAAAGTATCAAGAATAGAAAAAATAGTCCCGATCGCTCTGATATGATAGTTTCTATACATTATTAATACTTATAACCAAAGTAAGACAAACGCTTTAGAATAGTCTATTACCTTCCTATCTAAGATATTGTACAATCAAGACAAACTCCTTACTACTTGCTAAGAAAATTACTTTTCTTAATTACTATCATCAGAGTACCTTCATCTGATCTACTGATTTTTATGTAATTCTCAAAAGTGTAACAAATCCATATAAGTAACAAAGGTAATATAGGGTACAAAAAACGTACATACGCAGAAAGCAAACTTACTCCTCCTAAATATACTATTGCAATCAAAAGCAGAAAAACCACTCTAGTCGGTAATAGTTTATAATTACATACAGAGAGAAAAATAGCCATACAGAGAAATACTATTAGAATACCATTAGGAAACAAATAAAATAACTGATTATTAGATTGAACTCTATAGGAATATGGTAATTCGATAAAAATACGACTGACGTTAGAAATCCAGTTTCTAACAAATTTTTCCTTGTGATCTAGAATATTTTCTACTCCTTTTTGTTTTAAAGCAGCATCCTTTTCTACAGGATCCAAATCTTCAATAGACGCTAGATACTCTTTATGATTTTCATAAACTTCTGGTTGTGATTCTTCAAGATTTTCGAAAAAATACCAATCCCCTAACTCACCATCATATGGACTACTCATCCAATATAAATTCATACCGCCAGAATTCCCCCAATAAAAAAACTTATCGGTTAATGAATAGGTATATATTAAATATGGACTGCATATCACTAAACTGCAAATCAATATTTTTATGCTAGCAACAAGTGTTTTTTTTGCTTTAGAAAACAAATACAAGATCAACAGAATTACTAAAACCGTAACGATTACGTAACCAAATATAACTTTAGTAATAGCCAAATACCCTAAAAAGAAAGCGCATAATAACAATTGCCAAGTTTTACGATATCTATGGTAACTCAAATAAAAACAGATAAATGCAGTACAACAAAGAAAACTTAATGCTTCTGTCATCAAAGTAGGTAATGCCATTAGTAAAAGAGGGTAGTACAATCCTAAAACACAGGTTACCAAAAGTGATTTTTTTCTACTAATAAAATGTTTTAGCGAACGAAAAAAGAAAATCAACCCGGAATACAAAAAGAACGCATTCATGAGTTTAGGGTATAACAAGGAGGTTTCTAAATATCGAAAAGGCATCAGTACTATTGGATACCCAGGCCCATTCCATAAATAGGAATACTCGCCAAACTCATTGTCTGCATAGTACCCTTTTAACAATTTAGCTGCATATGACCAAAACCGTCCTTCATCCCCTACTAATATATTTTGTTGTTTAAAAATAACAATCAATACATAAGCAACTAAGAACGGTAACAATGTGATATACTCTTTACTTAAAATATACTTCTTCATAGAGCTTTACATCCTAGAGATTTCTCAATTTTATTTTAATTAAAACAGGCATCACTCGGATGCCTATAAATTATATTTTTCGTTGATACTAGTATATCAGATATTTTGACTAAAAATAATTAATTTATACCGCTTTCAAATATTCTAACACATTCCCTTCTATCCTACTATCAATATCAGAAACATCAGCTTTGTTAAAAGAAGTACCTGTAATATTTTCGAACAACTCGATATAACGCTCTGATACAGAATTGATATACTCCTCATTCATATCAGGGATTTGTTGTCCTTCTTTCCCTTGGAAACCATTACTAATTAACCATTGTCTTACGAACTCTTTGGATAATTGCTTTTGGGCTTCTCCTTTTTGTTGTCTTTCTTCATAGCCTTCCGCATAGAAATAACGCGAAGAATCTGGTGTGTGAATCTCATCAATCAGAACGATTTTTCCATCCTTTGTTTTACCAAATTCATACTTGGTATCCACCAAAATCAAGCCTCGTCCTGCCGCGATCTCAGTACCACGTTGAAATAATTTTCTGGTATAATCTTCTAATACTAGATAGTCCTCTTCAGAAACGATCCCTTTTGATAAGATTTCTTCTCTAGAGATATCTTCATCGTGCTCTCCGTTATCAGCCTTTGTAGACGGTGTAATTATTGGTTCAGGGAACTTATCATTTTCCTTCATTCCTTCGGGCATAGGCACACCACACAATATTCTTTTGCCTGCTTTATACTCTCTTGCTGCATGTCCGGATTGATATCCTCTGATCACCATTTCTACTTTAAAAGGATCACAAAGATGACCAACCGCTACGTTAGGATCCGGAGTTGCAATCAACCAATTAGGCACTAAATCTTCAGTAGCTTTCATCATCTGAGTAGCAATCTGATTTAGGATTTGCCCTTTAAACGGAATTCCTTTTGGCATCACTACATCAAACGCAGAAAGTCGATCTGTAGCGATCATGACAAGTAATTCGTCATTAATATTATATACTTCTCTTACTTTTCCTTTATAGACTGATTTCTGATTCGGAAAGTTATAATTGGTATCTGTTATAGTATTCACTTTAGTCTTTTAGTTTTTGAGTGGTGAGTAATTGAGTACATTCCTATAAATCTCATATTACTCTTTAGCTTTTGATTTTAAATGTCTTTTAAAAGATGTTATCATCTTCGATAATTCTGTAATATCAGCTCTATTTCTTTCATCTTGATCTTCTGTAATAAAACCTCTTAATTTTGACTTAGTACTACAAACAATACATTCGTGAGCACTATCCCAAGCCATTTGAAGATATCTGTTAAACTGAGCGTTTGAACTTGCAGAACCTTCTGCTATATTTAATGCAATAGAATCCGCTGCTCTAATAAACTGAGAAGCTAACCTGTACATTTCTTCTTTTGGAAAAGAGGATACTTGGCTATTTACAGATTCTCCAAATTCAATAGCTTTATTGTAAATTATTAAATCTTCAAATTTAAAATGATATGTACTTTTCAATGTTTTTTTAATCAAAATAATACTTAGAATTACTACAAACATAACTGCTTAATAGGAAAACTCAATTACTCAAATACTCACAGCAAAGCATTCTCACCTCTAACTTAATCGTTTCTATTTTCTATCTCTTTATAAGCAGCAATTACCTTTTTCACTAACTTATGACGGATCACATCCTTATCGTCTAAGTGTATCACTCCGATTCCTGAAACTCCTTTTAATACTAACATAGCTTCTTTTAAACCAGAAGTCACTCTACGCGGTAAATCAATTTGTCCCGGATCACCTGTAATCATAAATTTAGCATTCTTACCCATACGGGTCAGGAACATCTTCATTTGCGCATGTGTTGTGTTTTGTGCTTCATCAAGAATAACAAAAGCATTATCCAACGTACGACCTCTCATAAATGCCATCGGAGCTATCTGAATCACTCCTTTTTCTATAAAACTTTCTAGTTTTTCCGGAGAAATCATATCACGCAATGCATCATATAATGGCTGCATATATGGATCTAATTTTTCTTGTAGATCTCCTGGTAGAAACCCAAGATTTTCTCCTGCTTCTACAGCCGGACGTGTAAGTATGATTCTCTTTACTTGTTTTTCTTTTAGTGCTTTTACAGCTAAAGCAACACCTGTATATGTTTTTCCAGTTCCCGCAGGTCCAATAGCAAAAACCATATCGTTCTTATACGTTAACTCTACTAACTTACGTTGATTAGCCGTCTGCGCTTTTATTAACTTACCTCCCACTCCATGAACCAATGTTTCTCCGCTAACAGCAGAAGTTTCATAATCGGCTTTGGTATCACTGGTAAGTACACGTTCAATCACATTCTCATCCAACTTGTTGTATTTTCCAAAATGTTCCAAGAGCATATTAAGGCGTGTATCGAATTCCTCGAGCATCTCTTCATCTCCGTACACTTTCATTTTGCTACCTCTAGCTACAATTTTCAGCTTAGGAAAGTATTTTTTTAATAATTGAATATTACTATTCTGGAGTCCAAAAAACTCCCGTGGATTGATTTCTGTCAGTTCAATAATAAGTTCGTTCAAAAGCTATAGAAATTTTAGTATGATTTGTTTTTTGGATTGACTAAGTTTGTTCTCCCAAAGCTATCGGGATTGTTTGAAGTTTTTGCCGGGGAATCAAAAATGAAAAACGTACTATAAGGTGTAACTTTTTTTAAGATCATAAAAGATATTAGTGGTCGAAAATGATAAACTCGTATGTTTTTATTTTAAATTTCTCGATTCAAAAAAACTTTGAATAACTTCATAGCAAATTTACATATTTTTAAGCGCTTATAATTAAAAGATATTAACAATTCTTGTAGATGCCAATAATAACTTTAACTACTGATTTCGGAATCAAAGATCACTTTGTGTCTGCGGTTAAAGGTGCTATCTATACCGAACTGCCAGAGGCAACTATTGTTGATATTTCTCACGAGATTTCACCATTTCATATTACCGAAGCCGCCTACATCATACAGAATGCTTACAAGAGTTTTCCTAAAGGAAGTATTCATATCATAGGAATTGATAGTGAATTGAATCCCGAAAATAAACATATTGCCGTAAAACTGGATGATCACTATTTTATTTGCGCCAATAATGGATTGATTTCACTAATTGCTTCAGAATTCAGACCCGAGAGAATCGTAGAGATCAATATACACGATGCTATCGGAACTAATTTTCCAGTACTAGATGTTTTCGTAGCAGTAGCTTGTCATATCGCTCGTGGAGGTACACTAGAAGTCATTGGGAAATCGATTACTGATATCAAATTAATAAAAGGAATCACTCCAATTGTAAATGTTGGTGACAAACAAATTGTAGGAAGTATCATTTATATAGATAATTACGGAAACCTTATCACAAATATTACTCGTAAACTTTTTGAAGATGTGGGTAAAGGACGTGAGTTTAAAATTACCGCCAGAAGTGCCATATTCAATACCATTTATCAAAGATATAGTGATGCTATAAATTTTGATATTGAAAAAAGTAAACGCGAAGAAGATGGTAAAAAACTAGCTGTATTTAATTCATCAGGATATCTGGAATTAGCCATTTATAAAAGTAACCCGAAAACAGTAGGTGGAGCCTCCAGTCTATTTGGGTTATATTTTCGGGATACGGTGAGTATTACTTTTGAGTGAATTAGTATGTAGTTTTGTAGTAGGTGAGTTATGAGATTATTAGAGCGTTGGATTGTTAGATGTTTAGAAATAAAAACACTCAAATATTCCAAAGCTAACAAACTAAAAAACTTTACAGAACTTTGTAGTTTTGAAAATTTAAAAAACTAACATGATCATACGAATTGTAAAATTGGGTTTCATTCCTGAGGAAATAGAAGCTTTTTTAGAGAACTTCCATCAAAACAAGGATAAAATTCGAAATTTTGAAGGATGTTCGCACCTAAAATTGATACGAGATATCCATCAAACCAACCAATTTTTCACCTATAGTCATTGGGAATCTGAGGAGCATCTCAATAACTATCGAAACTCTTCGTTATTCAAAGGTGTTTGGGCGAATACCAAAAATAAATTTAACCAAAAACCAGAAGCTTGGAGTGTAGAAGAAATTCAGTAAGTAGTATTTATTAAATTCTTATTTTCACTACCAAATTAACTAATAAACAATCGACAATAAACAAATATGCTTGCAGTAATAAGAAAAGAAATCAATACATTTTTTGCCTCGTCTGTAGGGTATTTAGTAATAGGAATATTTTTAGTACTTAATGGACTCTTTTTGTGGGTGTTTAAAGGGCAATTTAATATTCTGGATAGTGGTTTTGCTGATCTTTCTCCTTTCTTTTTAATTGCACCCTGGATCTTATTATTTTTGATCCCTGCGGTAACTATGCGTAGCATTGCTGAAGAAAAGAAGCAAGGGACGTTGGAACTCTTACTTACAAAACCAATAAGACATTGGCAATTAGTGATGGGTAAATATATAGGAAGTCTTTTTCTTATTATTATTGCCTTAATTCCTAGTTTAGTATATATCCTCACTATTCATCAGTTAGCAAATCCTGTTGGTAATCTGGATGTTGGTAGTATTATAGGTTCTTATATTGCACTGTTGCTACTTAGCGCTACTTATACAGCCATAGGAACTTTTTCTTCATCAATAACGAATAATCAAATCGTAGCTTTTCTTATTGGTATATTTCTTTGTTTTTTGTTCTATTTTGGATTTAGCGGATTGGCTAACTATCAATTATTTGGTGCTACCGATTATACTATAGAACAATTAGGAATTCAATTACATTATGAGCGTATTAGTCAGGGAATTTTAGACACCAGAGATATTGTCTATTTTCTAAGCATCATCGCATTATTTGTATTTTTAACCACTATTATTCTAAAGAAACACTCGAGAAAAACAATTCTTAAACTCGCATCTTTTGCTGTTGTTGGGATTGTATTAATCAACATTGCAGGTAGCTCCTTTTACAATCGTTTTGATCTTACAGCAGATAGTCGTTTTACCCTTTCCGAATCCACTCAGTATTTACTTTCTGAAGCGGAGGTTCCTATTTCTATTGATGTATTATTAGAAGGTGATTTTCCTTCTGAGTTTAGGAGATTACAAGGAGAGACTAAACAAATACTAGAAGAATTTAATGCTATTAACCCTAAGATACAATATGTCTTTACCAATCCTATTGAGGAAGAGGAATTTAGGAAAGAGACTTTAGAAGAATTACAAAGACTAGGACTTACTCCTATGGAGGTTAGTGTTCAAGAAAGTGGCAAAACAGCTATAGAAACTGTGGTTCCTTGGGCAATTATGAATTACCAAAACAGAAGTGTAAAAGTTGCTTTGGTAAAAAATACTATTGGAGCAACGACAGAAGAACGGGTGAATAATTCTATTCAACAGCTGGAATATGTTTTTGCCGATGCATTGAAAAAGTTAATTCATCCTAAAAAACATAAAATAGCCGTTTTAAAAGGGAACGGGCAATTGCCAGATGCCAAAGTCGCAGATTTTATAAAAACACTACAAGAATACTATTTTGTTGGTGCTTTCACGCTGGACTCTGTAGCTTCAAATCCAGAAAAAACATTACAAGATTTACAAAAATTTGATCTTGTTATCAATGCAAAACCAACACAACCTTTTTCTGAAAAAGAGAAATACGTATTGGATCAATTCATTATGGATGGTGGTAAATCACTTTGGTTACTAGAGTCTGTAGCTATGGAAATTGATAGTTTATTTTCTCCGAAATCACAAGGATCTGCTGTAGCATTCATGCAAGATCTTAGATTAGGAGATGCTATGTTTTCTTATGGAGTACGAATTAACCCTGTTATAGTGAATGACCTCTACTCTGCTCCATTAATGCTTGCTTCTGGTCAAGGAAATGATACTCAATTTACGCCACACCCTTGGTTTTATTCATCGCTAACTAAAAGTACTAGTAATCATCCGATTGTTAAGAATATAGAATCTGTAAAATTCGAATTTTCGAACCAGATTGATACATTGAAAAATGATCTAACAAAAACGGTTTTGTTAAGAAGTTCAGAAAGATCAAAACTAGAAGGAATCCCCACAGAAATCAATTTAAATGATATCATTGGGCAACAACCTGATATGGCTAGTTATACAGAAGGAAATCATGCGCTGGCAGTATTATTAGAAGGTAACTTTAAATCAGTGTATAAAGATCGTGTAAAACCCTTTACACTTAATGATGCTAAGAATATAAGTGAAGACACTAAAATGGTGGTGATAGCAGATGGAGATGTCATAAAGAATGGCCTTAGAAAAGGGAGACCTATCGCATTAGGATATGATCCATACTTAAATCTACAATACGGAAACAAAGAATTTCTATTAAATACTCTTAATTATCTTCTGGATGATTCTGGTTTGATGGAAGTGAGAAGTAAAGAAATCAACATTGCCTTCCTGAATATCGAAAAAGTAGTAGAAAACAAAACTTTCTGGCAGGTCATGAATATCATCATTCCTCTATTGATTCTAGGATTATTTGGAGTTGCATTCTCATTTATCAGGAAAAAGAAATACAGTAAAGCATCTTTAAAGTAAACCCTAAGGTATCTTAATCGATAAGAAAACTCAAGTACAAGAGCTTTCTTATCGAAAAGAATTGATTTCAATTAATCAAATACAACATTGATTATTTTGAACAGTACCAAAACAAACCATTCCGCTTGGACTAGGGACAGCGCAATTAACTCCATCAACATCAACTAGGTAAAATCGATAACAACCTCTTTGGCAGTCTGATAATCCCGGCATACCTCCTTTAATTTCTTTTTGAGAAGACTTTGATAATGCTTGAGCTCCTGGAATTGAATTAATCATTTTTTTCATAATAAAGGTTTTAAGAATTAAATTTATAATTAACATAAATTTTCCCTTTAAATCTACAATCGAAAAAACTAATAAAATATTAAAAATCTGTTATTTAACTAAATGATAATACGAATCTACTCCGTATTTCATCTAGAGCGATCGCATTTAAACTTTTTGTTATTTTTGGATTTCGGTCTACGTCAGAATGACAAGTTTTTATTTTTTTTTGTCATTCCAGCGTAGACTGGAATCTATGTTATACATAATTTTATGTTGTATTTTTTAAATGAAATTGTCTTGATAGTTCTTCTTAAAGATTCAGAGTCTTTAAGAAATTGCTTATATTAAAAAGCTAAATCAACACAATGAATGCAATCACATATCTCGAAGGAATTAAAAAACAATTTCTTTATTATAAATCATTAGGTGAGAAAACTATAGATCAGGTTCCTGACGAAAACTTATTCTGGCAATACAATAATGACAGCAATAGTATTGCAACTATAGTAAAACACCTTTGGGGAAATATGAAATCACGCTGGACAGATTTTCTCACATCCGATGGAGAAAAAGAATGGAGGACCCGTGATGCAGAATTCGAAAATGATATCCAAACCAAAGAAGAATTACTAAGTAAATGGAATGAAGGATGGCAATGTCTATTTGACGCACTAGATAGTGTAGATGAGGCTAATTTTAATCAACCTATTTATATCCGGAATATTGAACACAGTATTACTGAAGCAATTAATCGGCAATTAGCACATTACTCCTATCATATAGGACAAATTGTATTTTTAGGAAAAATGATTTGCGACCATAATTGGGAATCATTATCCATTGCTAAGGGGAAATCTAACTCCTATAATGAAAAACGTTTTGCGCAACCTAAACACAAAGCGCATTATACTGATAAGCTAATGAAAGATGAATAAACGATAGAATATTATTTCTTACCATTAGAACTTATGTCAAGTTTATTTATAAAACTGAGTTCAATCTAATAAAATTAAGTAATTCAGCTAGATTCCTGAAAAACTGTATTTTGAGTTTCTTATCACAGAGGGAGAAGGAACCAATAAAGTTTATAAAAAACTTATTGATAACATATTTAAAATCAAACTCAAATTACTAGATTACAAAATAGCACGTACTAAATAGCGCCAAGTTCTTTCATTTTTTTTGTCCAAGCTTTGGTAAAATCTATGGTAAACAAAACTTCACTATTGTTTGTTATCTTTTTAAACCATTTCTGTTGTTTAGGACTTAAAAAATGTTCTGTAGGTTGACCATTACCTAAAGCACTATTAATTCTTGTTTTTTGAAGTTCTGTTAGTGGTAAATAAATAAATTTGGTCTGCTGTAAATAATAGTGAATATCCTTTGGCGAAGATCTATAAGATTGCTTATTATCAATCAGACTCATGCTATTCGATTTTGCATAAGCATCTAATGCAGCTTTGGTCATTTCTTTAGGGTCATAAGTAACTTCTACCACTTCACTATGATTAATAAAACCTGATTCGGTATTTAGTACTGCTGGTAGTTTACCCAACTCTTTTTCTCCACTCCAGAAACAGGACATTTTATAATATGTTTTATGAGTATTGGTAACAGATAGCTCTTGCTCCAATAAATTGATATACTCGGGTATAATTTGCTCTTTTTCTATCAAAGCTTGCTGTATGCTTTTGCATAAACGCAATGCAGAATAGTCATTCCCAATACGATTTACTACGTCATCACCTTTGCTATTAACAATACGAACTACAGGGTTATTCCAACTAGGCTCATTATACTTACGAAGTATTTGCGCATCTTTACCACCTTTATTATTAAATATAGCTAGCGGTACGAATGAATTTTCTATCGCTTCTACCATTAGAGGATGATTTAATACATTGTGACCATAATTACGACAAGTACTACAACCCGGAACCTCCTGAAATAAAATTAGTATGTCTTTATTTTCTTTTTTGGCAAGCGCAATAGCATCATCATAGTCACGCAGCCATTGTACCTTTCCCAATTCCTCGCTTTGGCTGAAAGGATCCGTAGTTTTTTGAGCCAAGAGTAAATTACTCATAAACAATATGAATAGTGTAAGTTGAAAATTAAACGACATAATTATTTGAATAAGACTTTTACACTGGGTAGGTCGCGATTTTTCATAAAAGCTAACAGTGACTTAGGCTTAGCAATTAATCAATGAACCAAGAAGACTATAAAGGCATCGTTTTTTTATTTTGGATATATACACTTAATTAGAAGACTTAGTATTTACCAATGATTTATTTAGGAATATATTATAATTACATGCTAAACCTTATGCCTATATCTAATCAAGTATAGTCAATAACTCCTAGCTGTTTGTTAATAACTAACGTTTTTGGCATAATGAAATCCTTGCAGATTACAATTATATTTGCGTAAGCTATTAAATGATAGCTACTGTAAAAACAGTACTAATCTCAAAAAATTAAACGGGTGAAATTTATAGTTTCCAGTTCGTATTTATTAAAACAACTTCAGGTATTGGGTGGAGTTATCAATAACAGCAATACTTTACCAATTTTAGATAACTTTTTATTCGAATTAGACAATAACTCCTTGACCGTTTCCGCTTCGGATCTGGAGACTACTATGTCTGCTAAACTAGAAGTAGAATCTTCTGATGAAGGAATTATTGCGGTACCAGCAAAGTTATTATTAGAAACATTAAAAACATTTCCTGAACAACCGCTAACGTTTGTTGCGGGAGATAATAATACTATAGAAATCAGTTCTAACCATGGTAAATATGCATTAGCATATGCGGATGGAGAAGAATTCCCTAAGGCTGTCGAACTAGAAGATCCTAGTTCAACCACACTTTTGGGTGATATTCTAGCCACGGCAATCAGCAAAACAATTTTTGCAACAGGTAATGATGATCTTAGACCTGTAATGAGTGGTGTATTTTTTCAGTTCTCTACAGAAAGTTTAACTTTTGTAGCTACGGATGCTCATAAATTGGTAAAATACTCTCGTGAAGATGTACAAGCTTCTCAAGCTGCTGAGTTTATTATGCCTAAGAAACCATTGAATCTTCTTAAAGGTATATTGGCTGGTAGTGATACTGATGTATTGATTGAATACAACGAATCTAATGCTAAATTTACCTTTGATGAAACACAGTTGATCTGTAGATTGATTGATGGTAAATATCCAAATTACGAGGCTGTAATTCCAAAAGAGAACCCTAATAAATTAACTATTGCACGTACACAGTTTCTTAACTCTGTTCGTAGGGTTTCTATTTTCTCTAATAAAACAACGCATCAAATCAGATTAAAAATAGCTGGTGCAGAATTGAATATTTCTGCAGAAGATATTGATTACTCTAATAAAGCAGAAGAGCGTCTTACTTGTGATTATCAAGGAGATGATATGCAAATAGGTTTTAACTCTCGTTTCTTAAGCGAAATGCTTAACAATCTTAATGCAGATGATGTACAACTAGAAATGTCTTTACCAAACCGAGCAGGAATCCTTACTCCTACTGATGGATTGGATGAAGGTGAAAGTGTGACAATGCTTGTGATGCCAGTAATGCTGAATAGCTAAGAAAATTATCTAGCTTATAAAATATAAAAGTCCAGTTGCAGTGATGTAGTTGGACTTTTTGTTTAAAATATAATTGTATTAGCATATATACATAAGGTTACTTTAATTTAGCAAAAAGCAGTCTTTTTTAATACTTTTATGTTGTGCAAAATCTTAACTCTTATACGCATACTTCCGTATCAAAAAAACTATCATTTAGAAACCATATTATATGAACTTACAAGAAATTTTCAAAGATTTGACGCTAAGTGAACATAATAAAATGATGATTAGCAGTAAGCTCAAAAAAATAATGGTTACAAAAGGGGAAACTATACTACACCCAAACGATACAGCTTATTATCAATATTATGTGGTACAAGGATGTTTGCGATCTTTTTTTACCGATAAGACTGCAAAAGAACATACGATACAATTTGCAATTACGGATTGGTGGATTAGTGACTACACGGCATTCTTTAGAAAAGAAAAAGCAATTCTTCAGATTGAATGTATCCAAGACGCAACACTACTAAGACTTTCTAGAGACGATATGAATGAGATTTTCGATAAAATCCCTAACATAGAGCGTTACTTCAGAATAAAAACTGAATCTTATATCGGTTCCTTTCAGAAAAGAATTATCGGTGATCTATCAAAAACTGCCAAAGAACAATATATCGATTTTGTCAATACGTACCCTAACATCGAACAGCTGGTTAAAAACTATCATATCGCTTCTTACCTTGGAATCACATCAGAAAGTTTAAGTAGAGTACGGAAAGAAATTGCCCGGAATTAATTCTTTTTCTTATCATACATCATTTTTTTGTTTTTTGAGTTGCCTTAATTTTGATCCTATAAAAGACAAGAATTAACAAAAGGATTGTAAATGAAAAAAATCTTAGGCATAGCAGTAGTGATTTTACTATTTGCTTCATGTGGAAAGCACACAACTACTAAAGAAATAATTAAAAAAACAGATAACATGAAAAAAGTATTATTCGTATTAACGAGTCACAGCGATCTAGGAAATACAGGAGAAAAGACAGGGTTTTGGATTGAGGAATTTGCTTCACCTTATTATTTTTTGAAAGATAAGGGTGTAGAAATAACTATTGCTTCGCCTAAAGGAGGACAACCGCCAATTGATCCAAAAAGTGAATTGCCTGATTTCCAAACACCTGCTACCAAAAGATTTAACGGAGATCAAGAAACACAAACGATTCTGGCTAATACTACCAAACTAGCTAGTATAAACGCAAATGATTATGATGCAATTTTTTATCCTGGAGGTCACGGTCCATTATGGGATTTAGCAGAAGATAAAAGCTCTATTGCACTCATTGAGGCTTTTTATAATCAAAACAAACCAGTAGCTGCTGTATGTCATGCTCCGGCCATTTTTAAGAATACCAAAAAAACTGACGGAACACCTTTGGTAAACGGAAAGAAAGTGACAGGGTTTTCTAATACCGAAGAAGAAGCCGTTCAACTAACCGATGTAGTACCTTTTCTTGTAGAGGATATGTTAATAGCTAATGGAGCTACATATTCTAAAGAAGCAGATTGGAGTCCATACGCTATAGAAGATGGCTTATTAATTACAGGGCAAAACCCAGCCTCTTCAGAACTTGTTGCTGAAAAGTTATTGGGACAATTAAAGTAATATAGCCTACTGCCCATTTAGAAGTTAATCGTTTTAATAAGTATCAACTCGAGTATTGAAGAAAACGAACTGACGAGTTTTGGGTTAGAAAAGCCTAAATGCACAACTATACTTATTATATATATAAAAAGTAACTACCATACTGTTGCAAATATAATGATCCTTCAAATTCAATACTGTTGTTTAGCATTGAAAAAGAAGGATCATCTTCCACTTATCAAACCTAATTTAATTCTACTAATTCTTATAATTCATTAGACATTGAATTTTATTCTCCATATAAAACTTATTACTTTGCCAAACAGGAATCTGTACTTTTCCAGAGCTTATCATTGGTAATTTTTCTTTTACCTTAGAAGTAACTTGTATTTTTTCTATAGCGTTAGAATATCTTTTACTTACGGATTTTGAAGTACCTTGATACATATCAAACATTTTCCTTTTTAATTCCTCTTTTCTACTTCTTATTATAGATATATCAATATCACTCCGATTAAGAGCTTTTAGCAAAGACTGAAATTCTTCTTTTATCAAAAATGTACGCAATGCAGATTGCCTATGTTTTATAGATATGTCTTTTAAATTATATTTTTTAAAATATAGAATTACCACGAACATCACCGATGAGAGCGTAAATAGTCCTAATCCCAAATCAAATTTCTCTGTATATCCGATAATTAATATTCCAGACACAATAAGTAGTGCCATTAACACCTGTAGTCCTTTAAAAGTTAAGACTCTTTGATTTAGAATACGTGCGCATTTTTTCTGGGTACTATATAGCATAATTGCTTTATCATATAGTTTTTTAATTTGTAATTCTATTTTAACTGACTCGGGAAATTTATATCCAAATATTTCTTTCCATTTCTGTCTTGCACTCCATTTTTTACCAATATTTTCTAACTTTATTGCATTTTCGGCTTTAAAGTGCGCCACAATAGCTTTGTATCTAAAATTATCAGGATTATGAATCTGTTGGCTGTTCCCTACTCCATTCCAAATTATTTTTGATGGCTCTTGTTTCATCAAAAATTTAAAAAAATCCAGACACATAACATCAAAATTCGAATATGATTCGTATGTTTTTTTAGTAGACCGTAAAAACTCATATGCAAGTGTATCTATCAATATATCTTTGATTCTAACTTTGCAGTTTTGTTTCCAGGCTTTGGCCATTTTACATAACTTTGTTAAGTTATGATTTGTAACCTTATCCACTTCTTTTATTGCTTCAATTAAGTGTATAGGCTTTTTAGTATTCCAAATTCCGTTACCCGTAAGATCTGCGCATATATAATCTCCGCCATCTTTAATAAAAGCGGGTAATACATTAAAATGCATTCCATCAGAAAATCGAACCTTTATTATATGTTTTTCTTTATCTACATTTGACTTAGGGTACATTGTTGCTATTGATCTACGTACATCTTCCAGAAACCTGGCTTGGCATTTTCCTCCACATTCTTCGTATTGCAACAGCAAATGAGACGGCATCTCAAAGATCATATCAACCTCTTTGATGCCATCATTTGCAGTCTCTCTTCCATAGCAACCTACATAAACACCTCCATAGCTGGTATTTATATTCCAAAAATCATTGTTTAGTTTTTTACTTATTGAATTGTAACGAAGTGAAATAATTGATTTCTTTTTTGCAGAAACCTCCAACTGGTTACAAAACATATTAAAATTAGCAGATATACTCATCCTTCTTATATATTTTAAGCTATCATTATTTGGTATAAAACCATAATGAATAGTATATAATTGATTTATTTTCCACTCCGAGGCGGCATGCATATAGTAACACAATCCGAATACGAGTATCTATATTAATCTGTAGAATTTCTTTTATAAACTTTATTAGAATTCAACTCAATATTAATGCGAGTTAATATGAGCAAGAAATAATCATTAATAAATAATCGCTGAGTGGTAAGTCTCCATATTAATCCAAAATTCGATCCGGATTAATTGGTTTTAAGAGTACATTTAATTAGCGAAAAGTTAGCTTCCAATGTAATAAGAAGTCAACCAGTAAATAGTATTTTTTTTTCATATCAATTTTATTTTGGGATTATTAAAAACCTAATAAAAAGCGCTTTATAATTTTTCTTAGTTACAATGTACAAACAAAAGCAAAAAATAAATTACGGTAAAACCATAATTAAAATACGCTTAAAAAACACTAAAAAACTCAAAGCATTGTAAAACCTATAGATCACAAAAAGAATTCACCTACATTGATATGTTAAAAAAATCACATTTTAACATTTAAACCCCTAAAAACGTGTATTTTATCGTAAAATACTAGTAGTTTAACGTGAAATAAAAGGGGAATTTCCCCCTAAAGCTAAATCATTTTACAGCATAATTATTCAAATTCTACTTACAAACCGTAATTCATTTACCTAAAAGTTGGAAAATTCCCTATTTCTTACATAAAAAACAACAATAAACAGGCTCCTATTTATCAAATTTATAGTTCAAAAATTACCTAACAATGATTTGTTTTAATATGGCAGTATTTTTAAATGGAAATGAAAAAATATAGGTACCTGTTTCTAAATTACCTAGTGCTTACGATTAATACTAAAACAATTTGTTTCATAGATGCAAATTTTTAAATTTTATCGAAAATATTAAAAACCTATATCCAGAAAATTCAAGAATTTTTAACCAGAGACGAAGACTTTATAAGTTGTTGATATACCTATCAATTAGGTCGCTAATATCTATAAAATCTCTTTCTGATTTTTTAAAAAATTTCTGAAACAAAAAACCCTGTTCTAAAAAAAACAGGGTTTATAAAACTATATACTTTTAAAATTATTTTTTTGTAAACTTTTTGGTAACTGTTCGTTTTCCGTCATTAATAGAGATAAAATACATTCCGGATGGTAATCCATGAAGCTGAATCGGTTCTTTTATAACTTTTCCTGTTTTTATAACCTGACCAATATTATTTATGATTTTGTAGTCCACTTCTACAGAATTTTCTAATTGTATGACTACCTCTCCTATAACTGGATTTGGGTACAAACTAAAATTAAATGGATTAGGAATATCCTCCTTTACAATATCATCTGAAAAATTCCTGGAGGCACCGCCTACACAAAAATCTTTACTTTCCTGAGATCCAAAAGAACCTCCAGATGCAAGTGCTCCACCATTAGCATCTGTTAACTCATATGAACCGTTGCCATAGCTGCAGCAAATACCATCTCCATATGCATCCTTTACTACCAATGTATAGCAACCAGAATCCAACGTTCTCGATAAGTTAATGGTAGAACCATCGGCTTGAGCTCCATAAGTTCCTCCAGAAAATACAATCTGATTATTATCATTTCTTATTTCCCAACTGGTTTCTTCCGGATAGTTATCAAAAGTGATTCTTAGAGTAACATCACTAGTAGTAGATCCACCGCCACCTGTACCAGAAGTAGAAAAGTTAACTGCATCAACAGCCATATCTCCTTGCCACGTGGTTCCTGTTACTCCGTTAAAACGTAGTTGTACTTTTTCACCTATATAACTAACTAAGTTAACTGAAGCTGTCTGCCATGAGTTTCCTTGATTTCCAGATTTATTCCAGATAGATGTCCAGTTGGTTCCATCTAGGCTTGCCTCTAAAGCAAGACTTCCCATTGCAGAAGTACCATACATATGATACTTAAATGAAAAGGAAGCTTGACTCGCATTCGTAATATCATAACAAGGTGAATATAATATTGCTCTTTTAGCAGAATAATTAGGGCTAGAAGATTCCATATAGATATAATAAGAACCTGCATTAGCTGAACTTGGACCAGTATTAGAAGATGGCGTACTGCCAGAACGAGTTGCCCAATTAAAGTCATCTCCAGATGTAGCTTGATTCCAGGCTCCAAAAGTATTTTCAAAACTTTCACTGTAAGGAAAAGAAGTAATAGTTGAACTACATAGTGTATTTCCTCCACCTCCAGTGTTCCCGAAACGATCTTCAGCTTGTGGTCCTCCCCAAATTTGTGTTGCAAAAGCAGGATTATCTATAAATGGATTTCTATTTCCCTGTAAATTTTCGATAACTGGATTTCGCTGTAGTTCTAATGGAGAAACCGGATCTTCCGCATTCCATTCCAAAAACAACTGGATCATATTAGTATCACCAGATACTGCTGTTCCTACTCCTACATTAGACGGTAAGCAACGGTTACCATATCTGATATACATAAACATCATCATCCGTGCAACATCCCCTTTAAACTCGTCGCCAGGATACCAATGTCCTTGTGATGTCGTTCCAGAATTACCAGAACCATCAGCAAATTTCCGACTCCCGCGACTAGAGTTTCTCTGCACATCTGCAGGTCTTAGGTTGTGTGCATCTGCTCCCGCTCCTGTAGTTCCCAAATTAGGGTTCGCTAAAGATTTTGGATATGTATGTTCTCGATTCCAATCTGTAGAGCCTCCACCATTATTATTTATTCCTCTTGTTCTATCCGTTGTAGAATTCCCATCTGTATCATTAAATCCATATATAAGAACAACTTTAGAAGGATTCGTAGGATCAAGATCCGTTTGTTTTAGTGCATCCCAAACACCAGGAGTATACGATAATGTATTTGTTTGTGTATTAGTAACTTTAGTCGTTAGTTCATTTTTTAGGGATTGACCAGATAAAGAAAGATTGACATCATTATAATAAGATGGTACCTGACCAAAACTAGTAAAGGAATACCCCATCACTAGTATTAGTAATAACTTTTTCATTGTGTGTTGTGAGTTAGTTTAGTAAATTTTAACGCTCTCGAAGCTAAAACTATTTTGTTAAACTAACTATAGACACATGTTACTAAATCGTTACCCAATATGTTGACAATGTATCTATTAGCCCTCTACTCAACAGCAAAGCGCTAAAAATCAGCAACTTACAAAAAATAAGCTTTGTTAATAAGTTGTTTCTTACAAGGCACTATAGGAATTATACTTCAATATTGATACATAAGATTCAATAGTAAGAATTTAAAAGTTATTCATAACTACTTTAACATCAATTAAACCAGCAATATTCCTGTAAAAAAACCACCTTTATTTAACGCATTCCACGTAATACAATTAGGGAATTTTCACTTACTTTTAAAGAACTAACTTAAATATTTTACACAATGAAGAAAATCTTAGATTTACAAGGAATCCAAAAATTAAGCAAAGACCAACAAAGATCTATTAAAGGTGCTTGGGGAAATGTATCATGCTGTAGTTCTGGCAGAGGCTGTCAGATCAGCTTCCCTGGAGGAAGTTTCTGCGAACCTGGATACTGTGATCCATATGGATGGGGAAATAGATGCATTCTCTATTAAAAATAATGGTTTAAAAATAGACAAAGGCATTCCTAATTAGTCTGCCTTTTTTCAATTCAATAAATAACATCCATATTAACTCAAATATTTTACACAATGAAAAAAATCTTAGAATTAAAAGGAATCCAGAAATTAAGTAAAGGAGAACAAAAATCAATTAAAGGAGCTTGGCAAGGACGTGCTACGTGCTGTCCAAGTGGAAGAGGTTGCCTTATAAGTTTTGGAAATCAAAGCTTCTGCGAACCAGGATATTGTGATGGCTGGGGAAGATGTATCTTTTATTAGTATAGTAAAAATTTAAAACCGATAAAGGCAATCCTAACTAGTCTGTCTTTATTATTATAAAAAGTAACATCTACATTAACTTAAATATTTTACACAATGAAAAAAATCTTAGAATTAAAAGGAGTACAAGAATTAAGCAAAGGAGAACAAAGATCAATAAAAGGTGCGATGACAAGTATCACTTGTTGCGGTAATAACAGGTGTCGTATTAGTTATCCAGGAGGCAGTTTCTGCGAGCCAGGACGATGTGATCCTTGGGGATGGGGAGGATGCATGCTTTATTAATAATAATTAGTAACATTCAGAATAAAAAAGGCAAACTTATAAAAGTTTGCCTTTTTTGCTTTTAATTAAACTTTTTAATTCTCTACGTAAAAAAACAGATCAAAAAATAACCTTACCCTAGTATAAGTTTACTTTACAAAGTACATAAGGCGTCTAAAAAACGGTATCCTAGACACCTTACTTCTGTACTTCCTGATACAATAGGTTTTGGATTTCTGTAAAAAGAATTACAGATCTATTTTTTCATAAAGATTAGTAATATCATTAAACACTATAGTTAGTTCATCACTTAATTTATAAACCTCTTCTTTCTTTAGTGTTTTATTCATTAATTTTTCTCTTTGGGTTTTAACATTCTCCCATTTAGTAAGTGCTAATCCAATTTTTTCATCTATCGCTGGATTATTAAACTGACATATCATAAGTTTAGTCAGTGCTCCTTCTAATTCATTAAATGTATTACTCAATATTCTTGTAATATCTTTATCATTTACTGCTATTGTATTAGCATAATAGTATAATGCTAATCTTTGCGACAACATTCTTTGTCTCCCCGATACATTAATTACATTTTGAAGCTCAAATCGATCTTCTGCACTTACATTATCGCCTAAAACTTCAGCATCCGTTGCACTAGTAATTAACTTAGAATTGTTTATAATAGAAACTACGGTCCGATTAGCAGCCACTAGTAAATCAGTATTGAGATCAGTAATCTTCTTGGCATTTTCATAACCTGGAGTAGTTTCTAAAATTTTTTTAAAATCGGAAAATAACTCATTTACCTTCTGTATATTAGAAGAAGTTAATTTGTTTCTAGAGTTTTGTAATAAAAAAGCATTTTGTCTCTCAAATAAAATTTTAGATGTCAACAAATCCTTTTTTGCCTTCATATCATTTGGATTTGAAACCAGATATAGATATGCTTTGGACATTTTTTGCGAAAGCATTCTTTGTTTTCCCGCAACGTTAATAGCATTATTGAAAGAAACATTTCCAAATTTAATGTTTTGTTGTGCTTGTGTAGAGAAGCCAAATACCATAAGCAATAATGTAATAATACCACTTTTCAAATTGTTGTTTGTAATCATAATAAATAGATTTAGGTTTATTATTTTCCTTGTAGAATAGCCTCAAAGAAAAAGTTAAAAAACAGCGCAAAAATGTAGGAAGTAAACGTTAAGTAAGTAAGTTTTATCTGACTAATGGGAAATAAAAATATGTATATTTTAACATTAAAAAAAACTTTATATGTTAAAATTTCCCCGATAAAAAATCACAAAACACAATGCAGTAAGGTTTTTACGTAATTTACGTATGCATAAATATCAACAAAACACTAGTCTAACAATCTCATAGATTGCTTGGCTATCTCCAATTCTTCATTTGTAGGAATTACAAGTATTTTCACCTTAGATGATGTACTACTTATGTCTCTAATCTCTTTAGACCTGATCTTATTTTTTTCTTCATTTAGATCAATACCCAAATACTCTAACTCGGTACAAACTAACTTTCTCATAACATCAGAATTCTCTCCAATTCCAGCGGTAAATACAATTGCGTCTACTCCATTCATAATTGCCGTATAGGAACCTATAAACTTCTTTATGCGATATGCATTCATTTCTAATGCTTGCTGACAATCGATATTTCCCTTTTCTGCTTCCGATTCAATATCGCGTAAATCACTATATTCTGTAAGTCCTAACATACCGCTTTCTTTCTGAAGTAATGAGTTCACCTCGTCCAAAGAATATCCTAGCGATTGTACCATATAAAAAATCACAGCTGGATCAATATCTCCAGATCTAGTCCCCATGATTAATCCATTCATTGGTGCAAACCCCAACGTATGATCTATACTTTTACCATCTTTAATAGCGGTCATACTGCACCCATTCCCTAAATGAATTGTAATAATTTTTGTGTTTTGCTTTCCTAAAAATTCAATTGCCTTTTCTGATACATATTTATGACTGGTTCCGTGAAAACCATATACTCTTATATCATGCGCTTCTAAAAAAGAATTAGGAATTGCATACTTGTATGCTTCAATCGGCATGGTTTGATGAAAGGCTGTATCAAATACTGCTACTTGTTTTGCTTGTGTAAAAATTTCCTCTGAAACCAAAATTCCCTGTAAATTAGCTGGATTATGAAGTGGCGCCAATGCAGAAAGTTTTTCTATTTTTTGTTTTACCTCATTATTAATCTCTACTGTTTTAGCAAAGGTACTTCCTCCATGAACTACTCTATGTCCAACTACTTCAATTTCTGAAGCGGATGCAATCACTCCTATAGTAGCATCTAACAAATATGAAGCTATCAATTGCAAACCGGTTTTATGATCTAGAATATGAACTTCTTTTTCAATATTCTGAGTATCTGTTTTATAATTGATCTTAGCATCCTCTAATCCAATACGTTCTACCAATCCCGAGCAGAGAACTTGGGCTGAAGGCATATTGAATAATTGGAATTTAATGGATGAACTTCCCGAATTTAATACAAGTACTTGCATAGTATAATTTTCCTATTTTTTTATAGCCCTTGAGCCTGAATTGCAGTTATAATTACTGTATTGTAAACATCATCCACAGTACATCCTCTACTTAAATCATTTACTGGTTTATTTAATCCCTGAAGCATGGGTCCAATAGCCAAAGCTCCGGTTTCTCGTTGCACTGCTTTATACGTGTTATTTCCGGTATTTAAATCTGGAAATATCAAGACACTCGCTTGTCCTGCAACTTCGGAGTTGGGAAGTTTACTTTGTCCTACTCTCATATCTACGGCAGCATCATATTGTATTGGGCCTTCTATTTTAAGTTCTGGGTGTTTTTCTTTTACAATTTTTGTAGCTTCTCTTACTGTTTCTACGTCCTCTCCTTTTCCTGATGTACCAGAAGAATAGGACAACATTGCCACTTTTGGTTCAATACCAAATGCAGCGGCTGATTGCGCTGATGAAATTGCAATTTCTGCTAATTGCTCTGCGTTAGGGTTCGGATTAATTGCGCAATCTCCAAACACAGAAACCCGATCATCTAAACACATAAAAAACACGGAAGACACAACTTTTACACCTGGTTTGGTTTTAATAAACTGTAATGCCGGTCTGATTGTATGTTGCGTAGTATGTACTGCTCCAGAAACCATTCCGTCAGCGTGTCCTTTATAAATCATCATGGTACCAAAATAAGAAACATCTGCCATCATATCTTTGGCCATATCCATATTCACATTCTTATGTTTTCGCAATTCATAAAATGTCTCTACATACTCATCAAAGTATGGAGAGTGTATTGGCGAAACGACATTTACTTTACTAAAATCTATAGGGATATCCAGTTTAGTAGCCTTACTTTTAATTTTCTTTTCATCTCCTATTAATGTAATGTCTACCACGTTTGATGCTTGTAGCCTAAATGTTGCTCTTAGAATTCTCTCGTCAGAACCTTCTGGCAGAACGATATGTTTTTTATGTTTCAAGGCACGTTTTAGTAAGTTATACTGAAACATACTTGGAGTCAAACTATCAGATTCGAAAGTAATTAAAGGATCTACTAAGCTATCCGCGTCAACAAATTGTTCGAATGTGCTAATGGAAGTGTTAATCTTCTGATGATTATCCGCATAAATCTTAGATCTAATAGCACCTATCTTATTTGTAATAGAAAAAGTTCCTTGTGGTACCGATATAATTGGAACCGAGAGAGAAACACCTTCAATCAATTTAAGGATTGGTTCTTCTGGTATGATTCCTCCGGTAAGTATAATTGCAGAAATCTTAGGATAATTGTCAGATATATTAGCTTGTAAAACACCTAAAATAATATCTGCGCGATCACCAGGAGTGATTACTAAACTATTATCCTTAAGATGTGTTAGGTAGTTACGCAATTGCATGGCTCCTACTCCAAAACTACCTGCTTGATTATTCAGAAACTCTTTCCCAAAGAGAACGTTACCATCTAATTCATTTACAATCTCTTTAATTGTAGGATTAATCAAAGAACCAATCTTAGGAATGATAATTTGTGCAACATCTTCTTCGAAATCTTTTTCCAATGCTGTCTTTAATTCTTTTTCGCAACCATTCTCTACTTTATTAGCAACAACAGCAACTACTTCCGCATCTTTACTGGTAAAAGTATCGTATGCCAGTTTCAGGTTACCTGCTATTTCTTCATTAGTTTTATCTACACCACTTGCTACAATAATAGATGGAATTCCCAGGTTTTTTGCAATGATTATATTAATATCAAATTCGATGATACTTCCTTCATCAGAAAAATCTGTTCCTTCTACCAGAATAAAATCAAACTTCTCCTCGAGGTTTTTATATTTCTCAATAACCCCATCTATAATTGCTCCAGATCTACCTTGATTATATTTTTGAAGCACTTCACTTCTGGTAAAAGCATAGGTGTTTTTAAAATTAATATCTAACTCGAAATGAGATATTACGGTATTAATATGATTATCTATTTCTCCTTCTTTAGGATCATCTATAATAGGTCTGAAATATCCTACTCTAGCTACTTTTCCAAGCAACATTCTCATTAATCCTAGAACTACAATGGATTTACCACTATTAGGTTCAATAGTAGCAATATAAACGGCTTTACTCATGTATTTAAATTTGGTGGCACAAAGATATGGTAATACTGTTAAAATAGTACAACCAGTCACAACAAGAAATAGTTATCCTGTTACGCTTAAAAATAGTATTAATTTTACTTTTAAATCAATAAAAAAAAGGATTAGAAATTTTCTAACCCTTTTTTGTAAATAGTTGATATTTTTAATTACTTAAGGCTTCCTATTTTGAATGCACCGCCTTAAAGCGGATTTTCAAAATAGGGCTTCACTTAATTGATATCTTCTCCTTTTTTAAGTTTTTCCAGATCACCTGACAATCTTCCTTTAAATCTTTCCGGAGCATTACCCATAGCTACATTAATAGACTTAATTGCATTTTTATAGTCTCCAGTTGCCGAATATGCTCTTGCTAAACCATAATTTGAGGGCCAGACTCCTTTATTATTCTTTACATTATTTTTTAGAATCTCTAACGCTTTATCTTTTTGTCCTTGACCAATAAGACCATTTCCTAATTGAAACACCTGCGTAGCATTGCCAAGCGTAGCTGCTTTATCTACTATTGTCATTGCTTCTTTAACCTTACCTTGTTTTGCTAAAATTTGAGACTTAAGAGACAGGTTTCCAAAAGTTTCTTTACTAAAGAAATTTCCACTAATTGAGGCATTTACCCATTCTAATGCTTGATCTATATCTCCTGCGTTGAATGCATAATTTGCTGCATTATCCCAATTGGATTGTGTAAACCCAGCATTGCTTCTAAGGTCATCTTTGATTCCTTTCATAACAATATCACTCACATTCACTTCTATCTTAAAAGGAATTTCTTTCTTTTCCCAACGTAATGCTGCGATTGTACTATTAGCTTCAAAAGAAGGAAATAAGAACAATAATGTTTCTGTATGCGCTGCCTCTTTTGTTTGGACATCTACACGTAACGCATCTTCTTTTTCATCATAAAAATAACTCCCCCAAGAGGTTGCATTTTTAGAAAATATTATGGTTGCTCCTCCATCTTCTTTTAAGGCAATATGCAGTCCATAGAGTCCAGCCTCAATATCCTTACCTTCTACTTTTACATCATGAGAAAATTCTATAGTAGAATTTTGATTTGCTCCAGCTCTCCAAGGCGCTGCAGTGGATGTTCCAAATCCAAGGTTATTATATCCATAAGGAACTAGTTTTCCCCATACTTCACGTTCCTTTACACTTGGCCTTCCATAATCAATGGTAATATCTGTTATTCCTACTCGCTGACTTACTGTTGCACGCTGACTTGCCTCAGGAGTTTTAAGTTGTCCGTTCATTTGGATAGTGAACAACATCATTGCGCTTGCAATAAACGTTGTGATTAGGTCAAATTGTTTCATCTGTTTTTCTTTTTAGAGATCAGGTAGAAATTACCAATAATGATTAAGCAAAGTATAGGCTTAATCACCATGGTTTATTTCATTACTGAGTTGTTTGAATTAGTATTATGCTTTTCTATGACAGAAAAATCATACGTGTCAAACAATATTAAGATGATATTCTTAATCCCAATGTTACGGTATTGTTAAAGTAAAAATGTAATTCCTAATAAATGTTAAATCACTTATTCTTTTAACAGCTGATTAACAAAACTCTCGAATTCATTTGTATAATCCACATACTTCTGACCTGTTGCGGGTCCATTGAAACCTGTATGGATTTTACGAACTTTCCCTTTTTTATCAATAAAAACTGTAGTTGGGTATGATAGTACGTGATTTAGCATTGGTAGTTTTTCCTGAGCTTTTTCTTTATCCGACGTACCATACTGAGCCAAAAGAATAGGATATTCTACATTTAATTTAGAACGTAACCTCTCAATCGATTTAAATGCCTTTTCTGAAGTTTTAGCATATTCGAATGCCAATGCTACAAATTCAATATCTTTATTTTTGTTTTTATTATAGTACTCTACATAATATTTTGTCTCATCCATACAATTAGGACACCAGGTTCCCATAATCTGAACCATGGTTACTTTTCCCTTAAAACGGTCATCTTCAAGAGAAACCTGATTTCCTTGTGCATCTGGAAAACTAAATGCTAGTTTATCATATCCTTCTTTAATAAACGTAAGAGAGTCTTCTGAAGGTAATTCATATTGCTCATTGCGTTTTGCTGTAAAAGGTTCTTTCCAGTGATTCCCTGAATAAAAATGGCCATTCATATTACTATCAGTAACCTGCCCTGTAAAAAGAAAAGCATGAGCTCCATCAAAAGTTGATAGTTCTAATTTATCATTATTAAGTACTCCTTCGAGATATCGATAATCACCTGTTGTTGTTCTGAAAGTTCCAGTAACAATATTGCCATTTTGTTTAAAGATTCCTTTGGCAATATATCGATCCTCTGGCACATCCTTACTAAAAACTGATTCCCAGTTACCTTCAATGTTTGCTGTCGGTTTTGAAATAACCTCAAACCTATCTTTTACCCCAAATGTTCCTTTAAAGGGAACAATTCTATCAAGACTCTCTTTGATAAAACTTCCGGAGATCGTCAAGGAATCTTCAAATTTAGCAGCGATATACCCTTCAAAAACAGGGAACTTAATAAAAACTGAATCTCCTTTTATTCTAACTTCGTCCACATCAATTGTTTCTTCTGCATTAAAAATCTTTAAAGTTTGATTGTCAAAAACTTCAAACAGAAAAGGTAGTTCTTTATCATCTTGTACAGCCAAAGAGGCTTTCCAAAGACCACTTTTAAGAAATAATTCATCATTAGGTTTCTCTTCTTTACAAGAGAATAACATAAGCCCTGCTATTGTTATTATTATATATTTATTCATAAGTATGTGTGGATACAAAAAATGCCTAGAAAGATTATCAAATCTTACTAGACAGTTTTTTTATTATAAAATGTTTTTAAAACAAATAAAAATTCAATTAGTTCTAATTATTCCTTTTTGAAGGAGTTTTCTTTTTAGTCTTATTAGCTTCTATAATTGCTGCTATTCTAGCTTCTCTCTCCTTCTTTGCTTTTTCTGGTGGAATATTTCCTTTTCCACTCTTCTTTGTTTTCTGTGCGGTTAAAGCTCTTGCATCCCTTTCTGATTTAGAATGCAATTTTATAGTTTCATCCGTTTTTATAGTGCTAGTTTTACTTTTTTTAGTTTTTACTTTTTTTGAATTATTAACCGACGTAGAAGTAGCAGTAGACTTTTCATTGCCATCGGAATTATGTTGTTGTGCACTTACAAAATTATTTCCACACAATAGTGAAAAAACTAAGATCACAATTAATTTAAATGATTTCATTGGGGGAACTTTTAAAAGTATTTCATCTCAAAAATACATAATATTATTATTAAACAATAATTTATACTTTGTTATTGCTTTTATCTCAGACTGATAAGTAGTTTTTTTAAACAATAAAAAGGCTGCTTATTTATAAATTCTGTATTTACTATTTTATTGATCTTTAGGGTACACCTTATCCAGTTTTCTTTTCTCTTCCTGTATTTTCACCTTTCCTTTTTTGATAGACTCTTCATAAGATTTAAGTTTTTCCTCTGCTTTAGTAATTTTAGCCTCTTTTTCTGAAAGCTCCTCTGCTGTCAAAGCATCTTCACCTTCTTTTTCTTTAGCTTTAGCCAAGCGCTCCTTTGCCGCTGCTATCTTATCTCTTCCTCTCTGTAATTTTTTTTCTTCCTTGTTTAATCTTGCTTCACTTTCTTCTGCCTTAGCTTTTGCATCATTAGCTCTTGCTTGTCCATAGGCTTTTCCTATAAGACCTTCCTTGTCTTTTCCATATGCATTGCCTTTTATTTCTTTTTCAGCTTTGTCTGCTTTTTTCTCTGCTTTTCTACTTTCTTTTTCTGCTTTTCTACTTTCTTTTTCTGCTTTCTTCTCAGCCTTTTCTGCCTCTTTTTCTGCTTTGTCCTTTAGCGTATCATCATCTAGATCATCAGATTTATCTTTTGCTTCTTTTGCTTTATCCTTTCCTTTTTGTCCAGCATCTTTAAGTTTATCTTTACTTTTTTCAGCCGCCTTTTCTATCTTACTATCCGCTTTCTTTAGCTTTTTTTGAGCTACTTTTTCTTTAGTTTCCTTTGATTTTCCTTGAGCGATGGTAACCTGATTTCCAAATGAGAAAATTATTAATAGTACCATTACAATTCTAAATAATTTCATTTTAATATTTTTAAGTTAATATTTTGTAGTTGGGTATGAAAAGTCTTTAATAATTGATTAATTAGATCATATACTATCAAGATCTTTTAATGAATCTTCCAATTCTTCCGCTTTTTTCTCCACTTCTTCAGAAACTTTCTCTAATTCAGCTTCAACAGACTCAATTTGTTCTACTGCGGCCTTTGTTTCTTCCTCCTCTTTCTTTTTGTCAGTACAAGAAATAATTATTGTTAGGAATAACAAGGTAAAAAGTTTAATTGTTGTTTTCATAATACTTATTGGGTTAAGTTAAACTCAATCCTAAAAATACACTTTTTTATTTGAGATAAGAAAGATTTCTTGTTTGTCAACTTTACCCAAAGTAGTATCTTTACCGACTAATTTCAGAATCATCATTAATGAAAATTTCATATAACTGGCTTAAGCAATTTATTAAGCTTGACTGGGAGGCGGAAAAAGCAGGAGAATTACTTACCGATTTAGGACTAGAAGTAGAAGGAATAGAGACCTATCAAAGTGTAAAAGGAGGTTTAGAAGGTGTTGTTGTAGGACAAGTGATTAGCTGTACGCAACACGCAAATGCGGATAAACTAAAAGTTACAAAAGTAGATTTAGGTACTGGAGAGCCTGTGCAGATTGTATGTGGAGCTCCTAATGTAGCGGAAGGTCAAAAAGTTCCTGTTGCAACTATTGGAACAAAATTATATGACGAAAATGGTGAAGAATGGAAAATCAAAAAAGGTAAAATCCGTGGAGAAGAAAGCCATGGAATGATCTGTGCTGAGGATGAATTAGGACTTGGAAAAAGTCATGATGGTATCATGATTCTTGATAAAGATATCGCCGTTGGTACACCTGCAGCTGATATTTTTGATATTGAAAATGATCATGTCTACGAAATTGGATTAACTCCTAACCGAGCAGATGCAATGAGTCATTGGGGTACTGCACGTGACTTAAAGGCTGGATTACAACAAAGAGATTTGAATCTGGAACTGATTACACCTTCTGTAAGTAATTTTAAGGTAGAAAACAGATTACATAAAATAGATATCGACGTTAAAAATCCTGAATTAGCGCCAAGATACTGTGGTGTTACAATTTCTGGGCTAAAAGTAGCAGAGTCTCCTTCTTGGTTACAACATCGACTAAAAGCCATCGGAATTGCACCAAAAAACAATGTGGTAGATGTAACTAATTATGTATTGCATGAGCTTGGGCAACCTTTACACGCTTTTGATGCTCATCATATAGAGGGTAACAAGATTGAGGTAAAAACCTTACAAGCTGGTACTAAATTCACTACTCTTGACGAAGTAGAACGCGAGTTACACGAGGAAGATCTGATGATTTGTGATGCTAAAAAACCGTTGTGTATTGCAGGAGTTTTTGGAGGTATTAATTCTGGAGTTACAGAAAAAACTACATCAATCTTCTTAGAAAGCGCCTATTTTAATCCTGTAAGTGTTCGTAAGACTGCAAAACGTCATGGGTTAAACACAGATGCTTCTTTTAGGTTTGAGAGAGGGATTGATCCTAATATAACTGAATACGCTCTGAAAAGAGCTTCCCTTCTGATACAAGAACTTGCTGGTGGAGATATTACCAGTGACATTGTGGATTTATATCCTAAAAAAACTGAAGATTTTCAAGTGTTTTTATCATTTGAGAATACTGCAAAACTTATTGGCGAAGAGCTTCCTCAGGAAACTATCAAAGATATTTTGAGTTCCTTAGAAATCAAAGTCAATAACATAACAGAAAGTGGTCTCGGACTTACTATACCTGCATATCGTAATGATGTACAAAGAGAAGCAGACGTTATTGAAGAAGTTCTTAGAGTATATGGATATAACAATATTAAGTTTACCCAAAAATTAAACGCTTCTATCTCTAACATCGATAAATTTTCTGATCATAATATTCAGAATACGATTTCTAATCAACTAGTAGGTCAAGGTTTCAATGAAATGTTGGCAAACTCTTTGACTGCTCCTGAATACATTTCTTTATCAGAGCAATTACACGCAGAGAACAATGTAGAAATGCTCAACCCATTAAGCAATGATTTAGCGGTAATGCGACAATCATTATTGTTTTCTGGATTAGAAGCTGTTTCCTATAATATCAATAGAAAACGTTCTGATCTTAAGTTTTTCGAATTCGGAAAAACATACCATAATTACGAAAGTGGTAGAATAGAAAACAAACATCTAAGTATTCTTATTACTGGAAATAAAACTAGAGAGAACTGGAAAGTAACTCAAGAAACTGGTGAATTCTTTTATATAAAGGGTATTATAGAAACCATTTTAGATCGTTTGGGAGTTAAAGTATCCAAAACCTCTCCTATTAAGAATGATCTTTTTTCTGAAGGTATTTCTTATAGCTTAGGGAAATCAAAATTGGTAGAATTCGGAATTATCAAAAGATCTGTTTTAAAACATTTTTCTATTTCGCAAGAAGTATTATACGCAGATTTTAATTGGGACACTATTCTGGAATTTGCAAGACGTACTAAAATTAAATTTACGGATATTCCTAAATTTCCAGAAGTACGTCGTGATTTTGCTTTGTTACTAGATAACGCTGTGACTTTTGAGGAAATTCATACCATTGCAAAACAAACAGAAAAGCAATTGCTTAAAAACATCAATTTATTTGATGTCTACGAAGGAAAGAATTTACCTGAAGGCAAGAAATCGTATGCAGTAAGTTTTACATTACAAGATGATCATAAAACACTTACAGATAAGCAAATTGATAAAATCATGAATAAGCTTCAGTATAATTTTGAGAATAAATTAGGAGCAGAATTGCGATAAAAAAAGCAATCATAATATAAATATCACAAAAATGCCTTTGAAAAACTCAAAGGCATTTTTATTTAAAAAAACAATCTCTTTACTTCGTATTAGGTAGTATGCATGGAAGTTTAGCTATGAAGGTTTCAATTAAACTAAAATCATTTCAACTGAAAAGAATATCAATATTTTGAACAGTATTGAATCGAAATCAATTTACTTTTAAAATATAAAATCCTAACTCTTAAAAATAGACTTTCCAATAGCTTTTATTGATATAACGTTTAGAGGGAACTCTAGAAATACATGGAGCAAACTACAAAACAATAATAGCGTTAGTCCTACTTTATAATCATAAAAATATAATCCTACAGACGCTCCCCAAAGTACAACAATGAGTACTGTCTTTTTACTGGACATCTTTTTATGCCATCCTATAATTGTCGTTTTTGAAAACCAATTGAGATAGTGATAGGTGTATGCAAAAGCAATAAACATCTGGATTTTTAAATCTATTATTTCATAAAAAAAGAATTTAGTACCGTCTGTCAATCCAAGTATTTTAGAAATATTAGCATTTAATACATGAAAATTATTCTCTACATAATTAGATTTTACTTGGTTAGAGAAATCATAGAATCCTTGGTCTACTGAAATAAAAACAATTATTACTGGAACAAGCAGCATCAATCCTACATTAAGGTAGCCGATCCGACTATTCTTTTTTAAATTTCCATACCACATAAATAACAATGTAAATAAATACACATGGATAATAGTAGGTAGAAATATCCCAAAAATCACATGATATAATGTAAATCGATGCATCAATATTGCCGAAACTACTCCTGAACCTACGATGATCCATTGCTGTTTTTTGTTCTTAAATCCTATAAAAGCAATAGCAATTATAATTGTGATAAGAAATAAGGAATTAAGGTACGTAGGAACCGTAAATCGTATTTGATCCGCTATCTTGTTCTCTTTAAGAAAGTCAAATAATGGCAGTTTTAAAATAGCGGGAATAGAGAGTAAAACGGCACATCCTGCAATGATATATACCCAATTCTTATTTGCTACAAAATACTTTTTATCTCGAATCCAATTGATCTCTGTAAAATAATGTAAAGGTCCCAAGATGGCATATGCCAACAAAAAAAGCTGAAATGGTAAAAAGTATGCTAATCCAAAGGATAAAAAGATCAGAAATGTATTTAAGAGATCAACTCGAGAAGTATTCATAGTTTTTAAAAATAGAAAAAGCTTCGCTAGAAGCGAAGCTTTTTTATGAATTTATAATTAGAGCGGATTATTCTATTACCATTTTCTTTGTATCAATCTTTTGACTACCAACATAAAGAGTATAGTAGTAAACTCCTGCTGCCAGACCATCACTATTGATATTCATTTCTGCATCTCCTCTATCATTTAGTGTAATATTAGAAATTACCTTACCACTAGTATCGCTAAATACCATTGCTGCGTTACTTACTCCTAATGGTAAGTAATATTTAATAGAAGATGTACTATTAAATGGGTTAGGAATATTCTGATATAAGATCGCTGTCTTTGCTTTTCCTTCTGGTACTTCTTCTATATCCAAGGTTGAACAAGCACAGTCTTCCAATGCTTGCAGACGCGTTAACACATCTGTCATCTGAGTTTGTAATGTAGCTACCTCATCTTCTGCTGCGGTTAAATCAGATTGTAATGTCGAAATCAATGGAGAAAGATCTACTGTAGCAGACGCTCCGTTCTCAATCTGAATCGTAAGATCTGAACCTAATAAGGTTGCTCCGGTAATATCCTGATTATCGCTACTTAGATACGCAGAAAGATCCACAGTATTTGTACTACCTGAGATACTCAACGTATTATTAGTTAATGATAAATCTTGACTATCCGTGTTATCCAAATAACCCGAAAGATCAACTGTGGTTCCATCATTGGTTAAACTTAGTGTGTTATTTGATAACTCTAAGTCCTGAGCATCTGTGTTATCTAAATAACCCGATAAGTCTATAGTTCCTGAATCTCCTGAAATACTTAAGGTGTTGGTCGCTAAAGATAATGCCTGAGCATCTGTATTATCCAAATATCCTGAAAGATCAACCGTGGTTCCATCATTGGTTAAACTTAGTGTGTTACTTGATAACTCTAAGTCCTGAGCATCGGTGTTATCTAAATAACCAGATAAGTCTATAGTTCCTGAATCTCCTGAAATACTTAAGGTATTGGTTGCTAATGATAATGCCTGAGCATCTGTATTATCTAAATATCCTGAAAGATCAACCGTGGTTCCATCATTGGTTAAACTTAGTGTGTTATTTGATAACTCCAAGTCCTGAGCATCTGTGTTATCTAAATAACCAGATAAGTCTATAGTTCCTGAATCCCCTGAGATACTTAAGGTATTGGTTGCTAATGATAATGCCTGAGCATCTGTATTATCTAAATACCCAGAAAGATCAACCGTAGCCGTTCCTCCTGATATACTCAATGTATTAGTTGCAAAAGATAGCTCCTGATTATCTGTTTGTGTAGCCCAAGTAAGTGCTCCAGATCCATCTGTAGTTAATACTTGTGCCGAAGTACCATCAACAATAGGGAACTCATATGCCCCTGCGATATTTAGACTATTGGCAATTTGTAATTTACCGGTATTATCCATTCCTGCAATAGGGATCTCTCCATTAAGACCCCAGGTCCATCCTCTTCCAGCTATATTCAATGTAGTATTTTTAATACTACGACCAGTAACCGGACCGTAGTGATAATCCGAAGAACCTCCTGCGGATATCTGATAGTCGTCACTCCCATAAAAACGAATACCACTCCCACTCCCTTCAAAATTAATCATGTTGGTATCCATATCTAATACAGTAGTAGCGGTATGATTCCCAAGATCATCGGCAATAGTACTATTCCATTGTGTTCCATCCCAAGTATGTAACGTTTTTATATCCGTATCATAGACCATCAACCCTTCTTCTGAAGCAGCCAGGTTGTTTCCGAGTGAACTTCGTTCTCCAGTGGTCATACTGTTGATCAACAAACCTTTATTGGTACCTGAAAGTTCTAAGGATGCATTCGAGCTAGGTGTGTCAGTACCAATACCCACACTTAATGGATTGGTAGCTCCTCCTAACACCATCGTATTAGCATTAGCTGCGGTTGCTGCATTACCAATAGCAATAGCATTATCACCACTCACAATAGCATTATATCCTATAGCAATATTATTAGTGGCATCAGGATCTCCATTAGTATTATCGATCACATCATTAGAGGCAGCGCCCGTTCCTATAACGATAGCTCCCGCATTTTCTGAGACTACATTTCTCCCCAATGCAACCACTTCTGCCTGACTTACATTTATAAGATCTCCAATCCCTATAGAATGATCATCTGATATATTGTTTTGATATCCAATCCCAATGGAGTAATCAGCATTAGCACTCATTGTTCCCTGATATCCCACACCTATAGCACCTGTAGCATTTAAGATATCGACTTCATTACCCACAGCAATACCATATCGCCCATCTACTCTGGTAGAATACCCTATTAGCGTAACATCATTATTACCAGCATCTGCATTGGCTCCTATAAAAGTTGCTCTACTGGTATTAGTACTTGTTCCAAGCTGAGTTCCTACAGGGCTAGGTTGCCCTGAACTTCCAAAACTAGCAAAAGATCCCATCCCTACATTATCTTCACCCTGACGGTTACTAGAACCTGTTAATACTCCCACATAGGTATTTCTATTAGCATCACCAGTATTATTGGTACGGTTATTATCATACCCCGCTCTTACTCCAATAAAAGTATTAAAATCTGCGTACTCTGTAGCGGCACCAGATGCCTGACCTACAAAAGTATTATAGATCCCTGTCCCGTTATCAAGCCCGGCAGAATCTCCAATAAAGGTATTATTATACCCATCTTTATTATCATATCCTGCTATATTTCCAAAAAAAGCATTTTTATACCCTGTGGTATTGGATCTACCTGCCTGATTCCCTACAAAGGTATTATCATTGGCAGTGGTATTATAATACCCAGCATCTTCACCGATAAAAACATTGTCATCTCCATCTGTATTTCTATATCCTGCTTGTTCCCCAATAAAAGTATTATCTAATCCTGTAGTATTATCAATACCTGCTTCTGAACCTATAAAAGTATTATCGGTACCTGTATTGTTATAACCAGCCCATTTACCAATAAATGTATTATCGGTTCCTGTGGTATTAGCATACCCTGCAGAACGACCAATAAAAGTGTTATCTGAGGAATTAGTTGAGCTAAATCCTGCACGTGCACCTATCATAACGTTAAGGGAACCTGAGGATAAACTATACGCTGCAGAATCACCAAGCATGACATTATAATCACCAGTGGTTATAGAAACTCCTGCCTGTTGTCCTAAAGATTCATTTGCGGTTTGGGCTTGGGTGCTAATGCCAGCACAAAATAGTATAGCAACTATACCGTTTAGTAGTTGTTTTTTCATAGAGGGGCAGATTTAAAGGGTTATTAATCTGTAATTCGCAAATATACGAATTCCCAAAACAATGTTAATATTTTTTAAAACAAAAATATTAACATTGCTAAAAAAACAAACGATTGATCATTAAGTCTTTATAAAACAAAATCACTATACAAACTAGCTGAACCCATTATAATTATGGTAAAAAAAAGGGCTTTTATTTTTTTTATTCTATCACCATTTTCTTTGTATCAACCTTTTGACCGCTAACATAAAGAGTATAATAGTAAACTCCTGCTGCCAGACCATCACTGTTGATATTCATTTCTGCATCACCTCTATCATTCAGTATACTATTAGAAATTACCTTACCACTAGTATCACTAAACACCATTGCTGCACTACTTACTCCTAATGGCAAATAATATTTAATAGAGGATGTTCCATTAAACGGATTTGGAATATTCTGATATAAGATCGCTGTTTTTGCTTTTCCTTCTGGTACTTCTTCTATATCAAGGGTTGAACAAGCACAGTCTTCTAATGCTTCCATGCGTGTGATCAGATCATTAATCTGATTTTGCTGAGCAGTATTTTCATTTTCTAATGCAGTCAAAACAGGTGAAAGATCTACCGTAGCAGATGCTCCATTTTCAATCTGAATCGTTAGATCGTTTCCGGATAATACGGCTCCGGTAATATCCTGATTATCGCTACTTAGATAAGCAGAAAGGTCGACAGTATTTGTACTACCTGAGATACTCAACGTATTATTAGTTAATGATAAATCTTGACTATCCGTGTTATCCAAATATCCTGATAAATCAACCGTTGTTCCATCATTAGTTAAACTCAGTGTATTACTTGATAATTCCAAGTCCTGAGCATCTGTATTATCTAAATAACCAGATAAGTCTATAGTTCCCGAATCTCCTGAAATACTTAAGGTATTGGTTGCTAACGATAATGCCTGAGCATCTGTATTATCTAAATAATCAGATAAGTCTATACTTCCTGCATCTCCTGAAATACTTAAGGTATTTGTTGCTAAAGATAATGCTTGAGCATCCGTGTTATCCAAATATCCTGATAAATCAACCGTTGTTCCATCATTAGTTAGACTCAGTGTATTACTTGATAATTCCAAGTCCTGAGCATCTGTATTATCTAAATAGCCAGATAAATCTATAGTTCCTGCATCTCCTGAAATACTTAAGGTATTTGTTGCTAACGATAACGCCTGAGCGTCCGTATTATCTAAATAACCAGATAAGTCTATAGTTCCTGCATCTCCTGATATGCTTAAATTATTGGTAGCTAAGGATAATGCTTGCGCATCTGTATTATCTAAATAACCAGATAGGTCGATTGTCCCTGCATCTCCCGAAATACTTAAGCTATTGGTAGCCAACGTTAGTGCCTGAGCATCTGTGTTATCTAAATACTCTGAAAGATCAACTGTAGCTGTTCCTCCTGATATACTTAATGTATTTGTTGCAAAAGATAGTTCCTGATTATCTGTTTGTGTAGCCCATGTTAGTACTCCAGCACCATCTGTAGTTAATACTTGTGTCGTAGTACCATCCGTATTAGGTAAGGTATACGCTCCAACAGTCATCGTATTGGCTATTTGCAATTTACCTGTATTATCCATTGCTGCAATAGGAGTTTCCCCATTAAGACCCCAGGTCCATCCTCTTCCAGCTGCATTGAACGTGGTATTTTTAATACTACGGCCAGTAACCGGACCATAATTATAATCCGAACCACCTCCTGCGGATATCTGATAGTTGTCATCTCCATAAAAACGAATACCGCTCCCACTTTCTTCAAAACTAATCATGTTAGTATCCATATCTAATACAGTAGTAGCAGTATGATTTCCTAAATCATCGGCAATAGTACTATTCCATTGTGTTCCATCCCAAGTATGTAACGTTTTTATTTCTGTATCATATACCATCATTCCTTCGTCAGTAACCGAAAGATTACCTCCTAAGGATGTCCTCTGATTAGTTGTCAAACGATTAATCAATAATCCCTTATTGGTACCAGCCAATTCTAGACCAGCATTAGCACTAGGCGTATCGGTACCAACACCAACACTTACAGGATTAGTAGCACCTCCTAGTACCATTGTATTATTATTTACAGCTGTAGCAGCATTACCTATAGCAATGGCATTACCACCGCTTACTATAGTACTTGTTCCTATAGCGATATTATCTGTAATATCTTCATCACCACCTGAATTATCAATCACATCATTAGATTGTGCTCCTTCGCCAATAACAATAGCGCGAGTATTTTGTGCAACAGTATTTCCTCCTATAGCAATAGCCAGGTCTTTGCTTACATTTGCCAAATATCCAATTCCTATAGAATGATCATCTGATATATTATTTTGATATCCAATTCCAATGGAGTAATCTGCATTAGCACTCATTGTTCCCTGATACCCCATACCAATAGCACCTGTAGCATTGTCGATATCTACTTCGTTACCCACAGCTATACCATATCTCCCATCTACTCTGGTAGAATACCCTACTAGCGTAACATCATTATTACCAGCATCTGCATTCGCACCTATAAAAGTAGTTCTACTCCTAACAGTGCTGGTTCCTAGTGTAGTACCAACGGGAGTAGGTTGTCCTGAAGTACCAAAACTAGCAAAAGCACCCATCCCAACATTATCCTCTCCTGTACGGTTACTAGAACCTGTTAGCACTCCAACATAGGTATTCCTATTAGCATTACCGGTAGCATTATTACGATTATTATCATACCCTGCTCGTACTCCTATAAATGTATTAAAATCTGCATACTCTGTTGCTGCTCCAGAAGCTTGTCCTACAAAAGTATTATAGATCCCTGTCCCATTATCAAGCCCGGCAGAATCTCCAATAAAGGTGTTATTGTATCCGTCTTTATTATCATATCCTGCTACATTACCAAAAAAGGCATTTTTATATCCTGTGGTATTGGATCTACCAGCCGTATTACCAACAAAAGTATTATCATCGGCAGTGGTATTATAATACCCTGCATCTTCACCGATAAATACATTGTCATCACCATCAGTGTTATAAAATCCTGACTCTTCCCCAATAAAAACATTGTCAACTCCTGTGGTGTTAGTCATTCCAGCATTAGTCCCTATAAATGTACCATCCGTAGCGGTATTATTAAGACCTGCAAATTTACCTATAAAAGTGTTATCTACTCCTGTGGTATTAGCATATCCGGCAGAACGACCAATAAAGGTATTATCTGAGGAATTAGTTGAGCTAAATCCTGCACGTGCACCTATCATAACGTTAAGGGAACCTGATGACAAGCTATAAGCTGCAGAATCACCAAGCATGACATTATAATCACCAGTGGTTATAGAAACTCCTGCCTGTTGTCCTAAAGATTCATTTGCGGTTTGGGCTTGGGTGCTAATGCTAGCACAAAACAGTATAGCAACTATACAGTTTAGTAGTTGTTTTTTCATAGAGGGGCAGATTTAAAGGGTTATTAATCTGTAATTCACGAATATACGAATTCTTAAAATACTGTTAACGCTTTTATATTAAAAAGTATTAACAGTAAAAAACAAACATACTGTATAAATTCCCTAAAGCCATTATAATTATGGTGGCAAAAAGTGGCAATTTGGTTTTTCTTATAGATATCACAAGCGAAACTAGTATACCATTAAACCTGTTCTTGAAAAGAATAAAATAGTGTTCACGAACACTTCTAACACTAATTTTATGTTTTTAGCAATGGAATTTTAAACCTATATTGCTGTTCAAAATTTAAGCGCTTTGGAAAAAGAAACTAAAACCTTATGCTTTATCTTATTAGGTTTTGTCCTGATACATTGTTGTGGATTATTATTTCCGGATTACTGGTGGAGTGTGCATTTTATAAAATTTATTTCGCCCATTTTTCAGATCATACTTCTTTTAGTAATCAGTTGGTTTGGGTTTAAGATAATTCGTTCCGCTAAAACGAATCCTGAGAAAACAAGCACATTACATATTCAACCTAAGAGCATTGTTTTTATCAGTGTTGTTTTCTTAGTGTCTGCTTTAGTTTTTGCTATGGTTAAGGACTTTTATGGTGATGCCTATAAATTCAATAAGTTTTTACCTAAAATTCCTCCTGTTATTCCAAAGGGTACAAACGAGAAGTTTTTCACCTATAGCTTAACACCTTGGGCAGGAGAAGGCACAATCCTGGCAGTTATTACCTATATGGCCTATTATTTCCAGATAACCTATAAAACGGCTTTCTTGATTTTTGATGCTGTTTTTGGAGGACTTTTTGTTTTTACATGGCTACATTTTATTCATAGTTTTATAAAAACAAATACCTGGAAAATTATTCTTGCTTTAGCCGGAATTACTGCACCATTTATGTTAGCCTTCTTTGGGCATATCGAGATTTATGCACCTGTATTTTTTATCAATTTGCTATGGATTTATCTCGCTTTACTATATATAAAAACCGAAAAAAAATACTTGCTTTGGACGCTTCCTATCGTTTTATTAATAGGACTTAAACTTCATTCTATTGCTGTTTTATGTATCCCTGGGTTACTTCTTTTATTTTGGAAACGATATAAAGGTACGTATCCTAACTGGAAACAAGTAAGCTACTTTATCATTGCACCAATTTTTGTGATCGGAGCAATTATGTACTTCTTTGTTTTTGAAGACCATATTGATGATCGAAGCCTTCAGCGTAACGCGATGGCTTTTGAACATATTTTTTTACCACTATTTTCTCCTGAAGCTCCTTTGGATCAGTATAACTTGCTAAGCTTTAATCATTTTTTTGATTTCCTCTCTGTGATTTTGCTATGGTCACCAATTGCATTATTGTTAATTGCTTTGTTCCTAATACTAAAACGAAAAGAAATTGACTGGAATACTCCAAAAATAATCCTTTCGGGTCTTTGTCTACTTCTGTTTGTTGCTTTCTTTTTTGTTGTCAACCCATTATTGGGTCTGCCAATTGATTGGGATTTATTTTCGCTTCCAGCACCCTTTTTACTTGCCTTTACAGTAATTCTTACTGCACAGTTAGAAGAAAAAATTGCTCCTCGCTCTATTTTATATGCTTCCGGTATATTAGTCACGCTAAGTCTACCCATTTTTATTGTACATCAATCAGAAAAATCAGTATCAAAAAGATTAGAAAGTGTAGCAGTAAGAATGTTTGACACCTATTATGAATGGACTGCACAAACTGTGGAAAATGCCTTTTCTCTGGATGATGAATATCGAATTAATCGATTAGAACGCGGAGAAGCATTTATCAAAAAATTAACTCCAAAAGCGCAAAAAGGAATTGATTATGAATATTGTGCATTACTAATCGATCAAGGGAGGTATTTTCTTAGAATACAAAATAACCCTACTAAAGCACTAGCGTTATTTTCATTGGCACAAGAATATGCTCCGGCAAACAATGCTAAGCTATTGTCATTAGAAGCCTATTTTGCACTTAACCAATATCAAAACGCTTTCGAAATTTCTAAAGAATTGGTGCAACTACAATTTCCTAATCCAAGAAAAGCACTTAAAATGAGTTTACATTGTGCATTAGAAGCGGAACTATATACCGATGCTTTTGAGATCAGTAAAATAATCTTAAAAAATTGGCCTGACGATGAAGCTTCTAAAGAAGTATTTCAGCGACTGAGTACTAATAGCAGAATTAAAGAATTGAAATTTTTGTTTGCAAATGCGTATAGAAAATAAAACCTTTTTATTAAAAATATTGATAGTATTGCTCATCTGCTATTGCTAATAACTCTTTATCTCCATTGCTGTTTCCATAAGCATAGCAATAGGTCACTGCATCTAAGTCATATCTTTCTTTTATTCGACTTACTTTTTCTGGCCCATTACAGTTTTTACCCGCTAACTTACCCGTAATTTTATCTTGCTGAATTTCCAACTCAGAAGCAATGATTTCAATACCAAGTTCATCACACCAGGGTTTTATCCATTGCGAGATAGATGCGGTAACCACCACAACCCTATGACTTTGATTTTTATGCCATTGAATTCTCTTCAATGCTTTAGAAAAAATAATGTCCGACAGCTTATGTTCACAATACTCTATTCCTAGTTTTTTGAATTCTTGCGCTGTAGTTCCTTTGTAATAATGTGAGATAAAAAGCTCTTTTAATTTTTGATCAGATACCCACTTTAATTTATACCCTAATATATAGTAGGAATACATAAACAGTCCTACCCATAATTGCAACTTTCCGTGAGTAAAAGATATAAAATCCAGAAAGCTGTCTTTTCTGGTAATGGTACCATCAAAATCAAAAAAAGCAACGATCATAGGTTCATTTTTTTGAAAATAAATTCTGGTATCATTTTGATTATCAACATAATATACCTCCAAGTCCATTTCACATAAAGCACATTCTTCTTTTTCCTCTGCGCTTTAAAGACCGATTTAGCTACTTGATCAGGTTGTATCGATAATAGTTTTGGCAATTCTAAATGTGCAGTCATTTTGGTGTATACAAAACCTGGTTTAACAGTCAAAACATGTACTCCTTTCTTAGCTAATCGAGCTCTTACACCACTCAAATAGGACGTAAAACCAGCTTTGGCACTACCATAAAAATAGTTACTTTTTCTACCACGATCTCCAGCTACAGAACTGACCCCAATAATAAAACCTTCTTGTATTTGTTCTAGGTATGAAGCACAAATACTTAAAATATTTACACAACCAACATAATTTGTATTTATAATTAAATTAGCTTCATTCGTATCTCGTTCTGCTACTTCTTGATCACCGAGATATCCTATACAAGAGATAACCCCAAAAGGTTTTGTTTTTAGATTTTCGAAAAATATATCGTGTGTATCTAATTGTAATACATCAAAATCTTCTAATTGCACAGAAATTGTATGCTCTTCTTCAATCGATTTTTTGAAATCTAACAAAACATTGATTTCTCTTCCGGCTAAAATAAGATGATATCCGTTCTTAGCATATACCACTGCCAAAGCTTTAGCGATATCACTTTTTGCGCCTAAGATTAGTACATATTTCATTTAATTATAACAATTTAAGTGGTTCTACAAACCTAACCTTTTTGATTGTAATGATTGTAATCTTTCCAATTTGTATTGTTTTCTGATGTTTTTAAAAGCTACTAACTTAGGATATCCTGTTTCGAAAAAAGCTTTGCTCATTCTGGCATCTTTTGCTAGATATCCTCTTCCCTCATATCCAACAACAATCTTATCCAATTGATTCAAAAAATCAAACACTCCTTTTTTTATTTTAAAATCCATTGCAATAGTGTATCCTTCTAGAGGAAATGATAGATAATTCTCATTTTCTTTTCCTAATAGTTTCAACACTGTTAAGTAAGAAACATGGTTGCTTTTAACAACAGCGTCCAGAAGTTCCATAATACCTTGATATGCATTTTTCTTTGGGATCACTACCTGATACTGTAAAAATCCTTTGCTACCATAAATTCGATTCCAGTTATCTACCGCATCCAATGGATAGAAGAAGGAGTCTAACGAAACTTTTTCAGAAGTTTTTGTATAACTTCGATAGTAGTATTTATTGTAAACAGCAATACTCCAGGGATTCAGTAAAAAGGATGGAAACCATGTAGGAACATTTATTTTTTTCCGAAAAGAAAACTCGAAGTTATTATCCTTAGCATGTTCCCCTACTAAAAGCAATCCTTTTCCTGTATTTGCTTTTTTTGCCAGCGCATCTATCCAGGCCACAGTATAACTTGCTTCTTGATTTTCTTCAAAGGCCCTAAAGGTTTCTTTAAGATTATTGGTTTGTATGGTATATTGATCTATAAAAGCACTTTTTATAGGTAACAGCTGAATCGTAGCTTCCAGAATTACTCCTGTCAATCCCATTCCACCGCAAGTTGCTCTAAAAAGTTCTGCATTCTCATTTTTAGAACAATTTAGTATGTCTCCTTCTGGTAGAGCTAGTTTTAAGGATATCACGTGATGGCTAAAACACCCATTTTTATGATGGTTTTTGCCATGGACATCTGCAGCAATTGCTCCGCCTACTGTAATATATTTTGTTCCTGGTGTAACCGGAAGAAACCATTTATCAGGAAGTATTTCTACTATAATATCCGATAACAGAGCTCCAGATTCACATTGCAAAATTCCTTTTTGAATATCAAAAGAGAGGATTTTATTGGATTGGATAGTCATAAGGGAATTTTCGTGCAATGCACAATCTCCATAACTTCTTCCATTTCCGTGAGAGATATATTCTTTGTCTTTTACAGAAGCTGGAAGTGTTCCAGACTTCATAAAATGTAACTGGGATTTAATTTTATGATAATTTCCCCAAGATCCTATATTCTTTATATGTTTTAGAATAGTACTCATATATACTTTAGGATTATAAATGAAGAAATCCATAATAAAATAATACACTGTAATTTCCAATCTCCTATAACAATCGCTGTAGGATCTTTGTATTTTTTACTGGATCTAACAACCCGAATATACCTGATAATCCCAACTATTACCCAAATACTTGTTATAAAGACAAAAGAACTACCTACTCGATCTATTACTTCTTTACTTATAGTATAAAAGGTATAAGTAATGCCAATTATTGTAGCCAAACTAAATATAATCCTATCAATAGCTATAACGGAAAATATTCGAATATTTTGAGCCTTCAATCCATTTGCATTAGCCAATACTACATCTGCCCTTCGTTTAGAAAAACCTAAAAATAAGGATAGCAGAAACGTCATTATTAATATCCACGAGGATGCAGAGATATCCGTTGCATAACTTCCGGCAAGAATTCGAAGTACAAACCCGAATGATATGAGCAACACATCTATAATTGGAACTTTTTTTAGATATAAGTTATAAAACACATTGATAATTAAATAGCTTATAAAAACATAAAATAGCGCTGTATTAACCATGTAAGTAATCGTCAAACTGATGAGCATTAATAGTATTCCAATGACAAAGGCTTTTTTAACAGATATCGCTCCAGATGGTAATGGCCTAAGTTTTTTAACAGGGTGTTTTTGATCGGATTTTAAATCAAAAATATCATTAAATATATATACACTACTGGCGATTAAACAAAATAAGACAAAAGATATAAATGCATTTTTAATGGTTCCTATATCAAACTGAAAACCAAAAAACAACGGTGCAAAAATGAATAGATTTTTTATATAATTATCTACCCTAAATAATGAAGAATATGTTTTAATGGTTTTTATCAACGCTTTTTTATCAGTTTAATTACTTCTTCCTTTTGTTGTATTGTAAAATTATTAGTATTATTTAATTGAATACTTTTTTCTAAGTCTGTTAATGCATCTTTATAATTACCACTTAATTTATATAATAATCCACGATTTAGATACACCAAATAATTCTCGGGATCATATTTTTGAGCTTGGTTAAAATTAAACAAAGCAGTTTCAAATTGTCCTTGATTCATCAAAATAATTCCAAGATTAATATAAGCATCTATTTGATGGCTATCTAATCGAATAGCTTCATTAAAATCATCCATAGCTTTAGCATAATCTCCTGAATCAATATATGTATTCCCTCTTAACGCATAGGCACTAGCCATTTTTGGATTGATTTTGATTACATTAGTAAACCCTATAATAGCTCTTTCTTTTTCTCCTAGAAGCATAAACGATTTCGCTTTTACAAAATAGGCTTTATCCATACGATTATTTAACGATAATGCTGTAGTTGCATCGTTAATTGCTTTTTTATATTTTCCAATCTTTTCATACAATGATGCCCTATTAAGATATGCAATAGCATCTTTGGGTTTTAAAAGAATGGAGGTGTTAAAATCTTTTAGCGCCTTATCCAATTGCCCCAATTCCGTATATACTATTCCTCGGTTCTGATATGCCTGAAAAGACTTATCATTATACACTATGGTTTGAGTATATTCTTGTATGGCTTCTTCCTTTCTTCCTTGTTTCTCATATATATATCCCCGATTATAAAAGGCTAAGTAATAGTCAGGTTTTAACGCTATTGCTTTATTACAATCTTGTAAAGCTTCTTTTAATCTACCTTTATTGATTCTATATTCTGATCTATTGACATAGGATACAAAATAATTCGGATAATATTTGATTACTCTGTTCCACGCTGTTTCAGAATTTTTATACGTCTGAACATACGAAAATGTAATACTAGATAGCACTACTACAAAACTTATCGCCACTACTACTATAGGAGTTTTTAGTTTTGGTTTATAATTTAATAACCAAACTACTCCTACCGATAGTATATAAAATATCCCGAAATAAGGGAGATACGTAAAACGATCTGCAGTAACCGAAACTGCAAATGACAACACCTGAATTACAGGGATTAATGTGATAAAGAAAAAGCCAAAACCAAAGACCATTTTTCTGGCTGTTTTAATTTTATAAAAACAATATATCGCAATTGCTAATACAGGTATAGCTGCTGCAGAAAAATACCACGGAACCGCCGTTCCTGATGGTGTAGGATATGGGTGTAACATACTAAGATGATATGGAATAAATACCTTTATTAAATAGGTTAAATATCCATAAAACCCAACGCTTAACGAATCTAATACCGAGTAGAATTCTCGGTATAACAATGCTTCTCCTTCATCTTGGGCTTTAATAGAAATATAGGTGAATATGACACTCAAAACCAAAAATGGAATTTTCTCAACAAATAATCTTACGGTATCTTTTCGCTTTCTTAAGTAATCAAAAGCCCATAAAATTAATGGAAAAGTCAATGCCGATCCTTTTGACAATAATGATAGTATGTATAACAAAAAACAGAGTCCCAAGTAATACCATCTAGGACGCTTTCCGTCTTTTTGAAGATAATATGTATAAGCAATTAGACCTGCAATATAAAACAATGTATACAACAGCTCTTTTCTTGATGTAATCCATGCTATTGATTCTACGTGCATAGGGTGAATACCAAATAACAATGAAGTTCCAAAGGCTACCCAAGTATCTTTAGAAAGTCGTAATGCTAAGCAAAAAACCAAGGCTACAACAATGAGGTGTAAAAGTAGATTCGTCCAATGGTAAAGTGTAGGCTCTAATCCAACCATATGATAATCCAACCCCCAAGAAAGAAGAACAACTGGATTATAAGAGCCATTTACATGTGATGTCGTAAACATTTGTTGTATCCCTTTCCAGGAGAAGTCTCTTATCAAAAAATTGTCTAGTATATAAATAGGATCGTCGAGATTAGTCCAATCATTTCTTAATGTTGGCAGCAATACTATAAAAGTAATCATCAAAATAATGACCAGAAAAGTATACTGTTTATTCATATACCAAGGTTTGTCTCTATTCCAACGAAAATAAGAGTAATTGTTAAAATTCACATCATTGTTATAAAAAGATATTTTAATACACTCTAATTGATTTTTGTAGCGTCATCTATTTTGCATTACTTTCGGTATTCATTAGTTTTAAGGTATAAATCCAGACATGCAGTTTCTAAATCATAAATTTTTAACATATACTCCACTACTAATTGCAGTCGGTTTACTATTAATGTATGTCTTCGGACTACTATGGCCAGACATTTTCTGGGGTACACATTTTTTAGCTTTTCTTTCGACTGGATTGAAATATGGAATCCTATTGCTTGTTGCTATAGTTCTTTTATGGATTCATTTCGGAAGTATTTCAAATACTGAGATTTCCTTTCGACTTAATAATGCTTCTATATCCATAATTTCTATTGTAAGTCTTATCATATTTTACAATTTAGATATTGCCAATGATTACTATGGAGATGCTAAAAATTTTGCTCCTTATATGGATCAAAAACTAACCACGTTTCCTGAAGGTTATTGGGGGAATTTATTTTCTATCGAATTTAAAACGGGACATGGGCGTTGGGGTGTCTTTAATCTATATAGTGTTATTGCATATGCCTTAAAAACTAATATGTTTCAAACATTTAAGCTCATGGACGCTTTGTTTGGCGCTGGTTTTGTGTTTATTTGGCTTTCTGCAATCCGAGAATATGTAAGGAATTCCTGGTTGACAATTACGCTAATTATTTTGGGATGTACCGCTCCATTGGCAATAGTCTTCTGTGGTCATATAGAAACGTATGGTTTTGTTCTGTTTTTACAACTATGCTGGATTTATATTTTTGTAAAAGCATTTCAGGATAAAAAAGTGATCTTACTGTATCTCTTAATACCCTTACTCATTATCTGTGTGCGATTTAACACCCCTTCTTTATTATTGACTCCAGCGCTGATTTTAGGTTTTACACATCACTATTTTTATCATCTCCCAAAAATTCGTTCCTTGTATACTGCAAAAAAAATGTTCTTTACCCTGCTGGTTCCATTGATTATCTTTGGGTTCATTATTTATTTTTTTGTTTTAGGTGATTATAATGATTCTCGTTCTTTAAATACAAATGATCAAGATATTGATAGATTGTTTTTACCATTACTTTCTCCAGAAGCACCTCTGGATATGTATAATTTATTAAGTTGGAATCACATCTTTGATTTCCTAATGGTTCTTTTCTTTTGGTCACCTGGAATCATGTTTCTAGGAATTATGGCAGTAATTCATCGAAAAAAAACAGATTGGAATACACCCTTGATCAACATCATACTACTCACACTTATCTTGACGTTAGGGTTTTTATTTATGATCAATCCATTAATGTCATTACCCATGGATTGGGATCTATATACCCAACCGTTTCCGTTTGTATTAATGTTGTTATTACTCATTTTCAAACAACAAAAAGAAATTGTGACACATAAAAAAACATTGTTTTTTGCTTTAGCATTACATCTATTATCTATTCCTGTTTTTATAGTAATGATGAATAAAATTATGCATTCTTATCGTATCGAAAGTGTTGGCGTACGTGTATATAAAACATATTATCAGCATTCGGATTCGTTTATGTTATATGCACTACAAATGCTTGATGGGAAAGAACGTTATGCGGCTAGAAAAGAAAATTTACTGACTAAACTAAAACCTTATGTACGTGGAAAAACAGATCAAAACTACGCTGCGCTTTTATTAGACGAAGGTATTAATGCTTTTGCTGATCAAGATTATATTCGTTCTCGAGAATTATTAATGTACGCAGAATCCTATGCTCCGTATCTAAAACTGACTCACGAGTATCTCGAAAAAGTGAATGTAGAATTTGTCAATGCTAGTATCCCTATTCCGAAAAAAAATATAGAAACCGCAGACTCTTTGATTACAAGTGGATTAATCGCTTCTCGAAAAAACAAATTTTATAAAAAAGCACTAAGAGACTTTAAACGAGCATCCTATTATAATCCCTACTCTCACCAAGTTCCATTGTTTCAAATGGAAGCTCATTTTTTTCAAAAGGATTACAAAAAAGCTTTAAAAAATGCATCACAATTGATTGCTTTAAAACACCCAACTGAAAAAGAATCACTTCTTTTTGGGGTACATTGCGCCTTAGAAGCAGAAATGTATTTGGATGCTTTGGAGTATACTAAAAAGTATCTACAAAAATGGCCAGAAGACCCGTTTCTACGTACAATTTATGATCGATTACAAAACAATGATTCGGTGTCGGAATTAAAGTATAAATTTGCAAAAAAATAAGTCAATGACTCATAAGTTATCGCTCCTTATACTATTTTTTTTATTTCATTCTGTCCATGCACAACAAGAACGAAGCACAGCCAGAAAAATGATAGATCTCATGCTGGGAATGGTAGTCGAAGACGGACAAGGCCCCACTGTACAAGCACGTAATTTTTTTCACACTTCTGCCGCTATGCATGATGCTTGGGCAGCTTATGATCCGAGCCAATCAACTTATTTTTTAGGAAAGAAATATCATGGATTCGAACTCCCTTTTGATCCTGATTTTAAGAAAGTTTCTAAGAATATCGACAGTCTAAGAAATATTGCTGTTATGTACGCTGCTTATGGTGTCATATACGGACGATATAATGAATATGGTAGTAAAGGACGAACGATTGATTACTTAACTAGCCAATTGGATAGTTTAGGATACTCCATAAGTTATAGAAAGGATGATTATCAAAAGGGATCTCCGGAAGCGTTAGGCAACTATATAGCAAATTATATCATCGAATTAGGAGCTAATGATAATTCTAGAGAAGATGACCGTCATGAATCAGAAGATTATACTGGTGCTAATCAGAACCTAAGACCTGAAATAGCTGGCACAAAAGGATTAAACAACCCCAATCGCTGGCAGCCTATTGATATTGAACACTATATTGATTCAAAAGGGTATGACAAAACTCTGAAAGACTGGAATTATCTTCTGATTCCTGGGAACACACAGTTTCTGACCTCTTATTGGGGAGAAGTTTTCCCATTTGCGTTACCACCGTCAGAAAACAATCTTCATTTTGATCCGGGTTCACCACCCTTATTCGATGTAGAGGATTCTATGAGCACAGAAAGATATCGCTGGGGATTCCAATTGGTGCAGAACATGTCTGGTTATTTAGATCCAAAAAATCCTGAAATTTGGGATGTGTCACCAAGAGGAATTACCAGTATGGATGATCATCTTCCTTCTACTTTTGAAGCATACCAACAGTATTATGCTAATATCAAAAACAACCATCGAAAGAAAGCAGTAAAAAACCCTTTTACCAAAAAAAGATATCCTAAAAACATGGTAAAACAAGGCGATTATTGCAGAGTCATTGCAGAGTTTTGGGTAGATGGTCCTAATACTACTTCTCCTCCTGGTCATTGGCTACAATTTTTAAATAAAATATCATATAATCCAGACTTTGAAAGAAAGTGGAACGGAAAAGATTCATCTTTATCTCAATTAGAATGGGATATTAAAAGCTATTTTTTAATGACTGGAGCTTTGCACGATGCTGGGATTGCCTGTTGGAGTGTAAAGTCGTATTATGACTATGTTCGTCCTATTTCAGCAATTAGATATCTGGGAAAATTAGGGCAATCCTCCAATCCAGAATTACCAAATTACAATTCTTCTGGGTTAAAGTTAAAAAAAGGTAGCGTAGCACTAGTAAAAGAAAATGATCCATTAGTAGGCACTAACAAAGAACACCTAAATAAAGTAAAGGTATACTCTTGGAAAGGACCTGATGCGATCAAAGACCCAATTACTGATGCTGCAGGAAGTGGATGGATTTTAGCAGAAAACTGGTGGCCCTACCAAAGATATAGTTTTCCAACTCCTCCATTTGCTGGATATACATCAGGCCATTCTACTTTTTCTACTACAGGAGCGATACTTTTAGATTATATGACAGGATCTCCTTATTTTCCGAATGGGTTAGAAACTTTTACAGCAAAGAAGAATGAGTTCCTTCTTTTTGAAAATGGTCCTTCAGAAGAAGTTACGTTACAATGGGGTACCTACTATGATGCTGCAATAGAAACATGTTTATCCAGAGTATGGGGAGGTATCCATCCTCCTGCCGATGATATAGAGGGAAGAAAAATGGGTAAAAAAGTTGCCGAAAATGCTATTGAATTTGCTGAACAATTTTTTAAGTGATTGTAGATTAACTAGAAGATTAGTACAATGTCTAAAAAAACTATACATATATTCCTATACCTGATTGGTGTATTCATTTTTCAGGAAATGGTATTCAGGTATTTCTTTCCTACCCGCGAGATACAAAATTTTGATCGGGTCAACTTTATGAAGTTGTATTTTGATGGTAGTGGCTCAAAACACTCCAGAGATCAAACCTGGGAATGGAGATCGTTTCCTGATACTACTGCAGTATTTGAACATAAAATGAATCTTTATGGGTTTAGGGATGACGAATGGTTTGTTAAAAAGCCTAGAGACAAAAAGCGCGCGCTTTTTATTGGTGATAGTTTTATCGAGGGAGTGATGGCTGGGCAGGAAGAAACTATTCCGAAAGCTTTTGAGCTTGCCGGTAAAGGAACATATCAAACATTAAATGGTGGATTGCTAGGATGTGGACTCGATTCTTATTTACAATTAACCGCAGATATGATCCCAACTTATAAACCTGATGTAGCATTTTTATGCATCTATGCCAATGACCTTGGTAAAAAAACTCCTAAAATACCTGATTACTTTCTAGAACCAGAATATTTCAATCCTTACATCCCCAGATTAATCGAGATCATTAATCAAACAAAAAAATATGGGTCACTGCGTTTTAGGTGGATAAAAAATGGTCTACCATATATTCCCCCAGTTCCGAATAAAACAAATCCGTGGTCTCGTCTTGAAGACAGCTTAAAATATGACGTGACCCCTATATTAGCAGAACACATGAAGGAATCTACTTTTAATCCTTTTTTGGGAAACGCGCTTTACAAAGAAGAGAAGTTTTTAAAATCTTCTCCGGCTATAGGAGAAACCATTGGTTTTTTTAAGTATGTATGTAGTCAAAATAATGTTAAGCCCGTAGTGGTATATATCCCTAGTCGTAATCAGGTTACGGATTATTATCTACAATTCGAAAAGCAGTATTGCCTTAATGAATGTCCTGATACTATTAGTCTTACTGGACCAGCATATCAAAGACATCAAGAATTCTTAAAAAAACAATGTGCTGCTTTAGAAGTACCCTATATTGATGTAACGAAAACCATTAAAGAAAGAGAGGTAAATGGAGAACATCTCTACTGGAATTATGACCAGCATATGCGTGCTAAGGGATATCAATTGGTTGGTGAAACTATATGGAACGAATGGAATACTAAATAACTTGATTGAATCATTACATCATCTTGTATCATTTAGATTTTGAATTAGATAAAAAAATCAAGCATAACAGCGTTACGATTTCTTTTTATCCTGAAACGAGAACAAAAAAGGGGTGTTTTATTGTATTATATTCAACGTATAAATAGTATTACTTTGTGTCTAAGACCTGTTGTATTTTTTCTCGATCCCGTATGGCAGACATAAAATCTGGTTTCAGTTGTAAGCATTCATTAAAATCTGTTATTGCAGCATTATAATTTCCAGAAAGCTGTAACAACAATCCTCGGTTATAATAAATCAGGTAATCATTAGGCGCTAATTTCTGCGCTGCATTAAAGCTTTGTAACCCCTCCTTAAACCTTGATTGATTCATCAAAATAACCCCTAAATTAATATACGCATTGAGCTGATTTTGGTCTAATCGGATTGCTTGTCTAAAATCTTTTTCAGCAGCAGCATATTTACCGATATCAAAATACAACGTTCCTCTTTTAGTATATACTTTTGCCATATTAGGATCTAACCTAATCGCTTGATCAAAATCTGCAAATGCTTGTTCTTTTTGTCCAATTAAAGTATAAACTTCTCCTCTACTAACCAATCCTTCAGAAACCAATTGTCCCAAAGAAATCATGATAGACAAATCCTCTATGGCAGTAGGATAGGCGCCTTTCTTTTTATTGCTCAATGCTCTGTTATAATACGCCTTATATGCCTTAGAGTCTAATCGAATAACTTGACTAAAATCGGCAATCGCTTTATCAAAATCTCCCTTACGATTATAAATAATCCCTCTATTCAGAAAACTAGAAGTATACTTGGGATCTAATGCTATAGATTTGTTGTAATCCATTAAGGCATCTTCATATTTCCCTAAGCCATTATATGCCAATGCTCTGTTATATGGAAGCCAATAATAGGTATTATTTAAGGTCATTCCATGATTTAGATCTTCTAGTGCTTTTATATAGTGCCCTTGCTGCACTCGATAACTCCCTCTGTTCATATATCCCAGAAAATCATCCGGATATACCTTTATTACACGAGACCAAAATGTCTCACTGTTTTTAAATATTTTTGCATATCCAAAACTTACCACACCTAGTAGTAGAAAATAACTCGCACCTATTATATAGACCCAATTCCTATATCTACCGACACGATCCAATAGTGTTATAATCCCGAGCCCAAATAAGAAAAATAATCCAAAATATGGCAAATAAGTATACCGATCTGCTGTGACCGCTGACCCAAACGGCATCACTTGTATTACCGGAATTAATGTGATAAAGAAAAAGGCAACTCCAAACACAAACAAACGATATTTCTTTGCATTTATAACGGTACCAATAAAAAGTAACAACACAGGAATCGCAGAAGCATAAAAATACCAAGGGTTTGTCGTTCCTATAACATTCGGATACGGATGATACGAGGATAAATGAAACGGTACTATGGACTTAATCAAATAAGTGAAATATCCATAAAATCCTACAGAGATCGAATCCCAAAAAGAAACAAAAATTCTGTCTTCCATAGCACCTGCTATCTTTTGAACATGGATAGCTACCATAACAAAGACAACGCTTAAAAGTAAAAAAGGTATCTTTTCTAATACAATCCTTTTATAATCTTTTCTTGCTGCCAGATAATCAAACAAAAGTAATATCAAAGGAAATGTAACTGCTGTACCTTTAGAGAAAAGAGATAACACGTATAACAATATAGATATGATAAAATAATACCATCTCGGATATTTTGTAAGTTCATTGACATAAAAATAATACGCAATCAATCCAGCTATAAAAAATAAGGTATACATAATATCCTTACACGAAGAAATCCAACTTACCGCACCTACATGCATGGGGTGTATTCCAAAAAGGATAGAAGCTATAAAGGCGACTTCGATTCGTTTACTTAACAAAAAAGCCAAATAAAAAACCAATACTACCACTAACATATGCATTAATATACTTGTGAGATGAAATGTTATTGGATTCAGACCGGATATTGCATAATCTATAGTCCAGAACACTATTACTATTGGCGAATACGTTCCTACAACCCTTTCTGTATTGAATATGTTTTTAATTCCCTGAAAGGAGAAATCTCGTATCAAAGGATTGTTTATTACATAATCTGGATCATCAAAGTCTAAAAAATTATTGCTTAGATTAGGGCTTAAGCATATAAATGTTAGCCCTAAAGATATGAGTAACCAAAGAAAATGCTTCTTTTGCATAATGTGGTAGGAATTAAACACCTTCAAAAATACATTTCTTTTTAATAGATAGACATTTTCTTTTCTAATTTTAGAATAGTAAAACGCAATCTTTATGTATAGATATACATAGGACACACTTTTACTTTATGAATCATAATAAAAAAATTATTATAGTTCTCTCCGCATATAATGCCTCTTCTAGACTACGTAATACCTTAAAGAGATTACTGCTAATATCGTAGAGAAATCATTTTAGTTGATGATAAAAACAATACAAGTGGCTAAGGATCTCGGAGTAAAACACATTATAACTCATAAAACAAATAAAGAATACCAATTGGTTGGAAAAACTATCTGGAATCAATGGAATACTAAATAATTTTTTAGTTTTTTCTACGTATGTTCATTAGTTTTTCTCTATCCTTTTTTACAGGCATAAAACCGGGTGCTATTCTCATACATTCATCAAAATCGCTCAATGCAGCATCTGTATTACCCGATATCTGATATAAAATGCCTCTATTGTAATATATTAAATGATTATTTGGAGCCAGCTTTTGCGATTTATTAAAGCTTTCTAACGCTTCCTTATATCTAGCCAGATTCATTAGTATTAGTCCTTGATTAATATATGCATCTACGTATCCCGAATCTAATTTCAAGATGCTACCGAAATCTTTTAATGCTGCATTGAACTTTCCTTTTTCGATATACAAGTTTCCACGATTTAAATAAGCTTCAATATATTCAGGATTTAATTCTATGGCTTTTGTAAAATCTATAAGAGCTTCATCTTTTCTTCCAAGATTTACGAGGGTCTTACCGCGAGACAATAGTGACTTGGGTAGATTATAATTTAAAGAAATTAGACTATTAATATCTTGTAGCGCTTTTTCATACTGCGCTGTTTTTTGGAACACCATAGCTCTATTGAAATACCCTTGCGGGTTTTTAGGCTCAATTACAATGGAACTATCAAAATCTTGAATAGCTCGATTATACTGTTTGTCTTTGAAATATAAAATACCTCGATTAGTATATGCTGAATAATACTTAGGATACATATTGATGGACTTAGAATAATCTTTTATGGCAAGCTCATTTTTCTTCATCACTTCATTTACAAAACCTCGATTATAATATAAAGCATAACTTTCGGGTTTTAGCGTGATCGCTTTGTTGGCATAAATAAGTGCCTCATCAAACTTCTTCTGAGAAATTTTATGATTTGTAATATTCATATATGCTAAAAAGTTTTCTGGGTACTTGTCAATTACATGTATCCATAACGTTTCTGTATTTTTAAATACTTTAGAATATTGAAATGTAATTACACCTAGCACCAATAGAAGTCCTAATGAAATTAATTTTATTCCTTTTTTCCAGTTTGCTTGTTTTTCAACCAAGCTAACAAATCCAATACCCAAAATAAAAAACAATCCGAAATAGGGTAGATATGTATATCTATCTGCTGTAACTGCAGAACCAAAAGGCAACACCTGAATTACAGGAATTAAAGTGATAAAGAAAAAAGTAATTCCAAATGCTAAAATTCGATATGTTTTAACCTTAACTACTGTATACATAAAAAGTGCGAGTACCGGAATAGCAGAGGCATAAAAATACCAAGGTATATTTTCTCCAAGGTTATATGGATATGGGTGGTATGGACTAAGATGGAAAGGGATTATAGATTTTACTAAATACGTAAGATATCCATAAAACCCAACAAAAAGAGAGTCCCAGAAAGAAACAAAATTTCTATCTTCCATAGCTCCACCACTTGCTTGGGCATCAATTGCTACAAATAGAAAAATTCCGCTTAATATCAGAAAGGGTAGTTTTTCCAAGACCAACAACTTTATATCCTTTCTATTTTTCAGATAATCGAACAGAAACAATATTAATGGAAATATAACCGCCGTTCCCTTAGACAACAGAGATAGCAAGTACACTAGTAAACATCCAATAAAATAATACCATTTAGGGTATTTAGCGGATTTTTCTGTGTAAAAATAATAGATAATCAACCCTCCAATAAAAAACAATGTATATAAGATATCTTTCCTCGCAGAAATCCAACTTACTGTTTCCACGTGCATTGGGTGAATCCCAAATAAAACAGCTGTAATAAAAGCAACCTCAACTCTCTTACTTAGGATAAAAGCAAGATAAAAAACCAATATAACTACTATAAGGTGTAGTATCATATTAATTAGATGAAATGTAAAGGGATGTAGTCCTGATATAGCATAATCTATGGACCATGATAATAATACTACGGGTGCGTAGGTACTTACAACTTCTTTTGTAGTGAAAATGTTTTTAATACCTTGAACAGATAAATCCTTGATCAGTGGATTATGTATTACATAAGCAGGGTCATCCCAGTTAAGGAAATCATTAGCTAGATTAGGGCTTAAGAAAAGAAAAGTGATAATCAGACAGGCTGATAACCAAATATAGGATTTCTTTTGCATTGGTTTCATTTAGGAATCTCTTTCAAAAATACATTTCTTTTTAATAGATAAACATTTTCTTTTCCTATTTTAGGATGGCAAAACTTAATCATCATATCTAAATATACTCGGCTTAGGCTTTACTGTATGATTCACAATAAAAAAATTGTTGTTGTTCTTCCTGCATATAATGCATCTTATACGCTACGCGATACTTTTAAAGAGATTCCTACTGATATCGTGGATGAAATCATTTTAGTTGATGACAAAAGTACCGATGAAACAATACAAGTTGCTAAGGAATTGGGAATAAAACACATTGTAGAACACAAAGTAAATAAAGGATATGGGGGTAATCAAAAGTCATGTTATAAAAAAGCATTATCCCTGAATACCGATATTGTAGTCATGCTACATCCAGATTATCAATACACCCCTAAACTAATTCATTCTATGTGTTACCTTATAGCTAATGATGTATATCCTGTTGTCATGGGATCTCGAATTTTGGGAAAAGGAGCACTTAAAGGCGGGATGCCAATTTATAAATATATAGCCAACCGATTTTTGACACTACTTCAAAACATTATCATTGGACAAAAACTCTCGGAATACCACAGTGGATATCGAGCTTTCTCCAGAGAAGTATTGAACTCTGTTTCATTAGCACATAATTCAGATAATTTTGTTTTTGATAATCAAATGATTTGTCAAATTTTTAATAAAGGATATGAAATTGGAGAAATCACCTGTCCAACAAAATATGTTGAAGAAAGTTCCTCAATTAGTTTTAAACGAAGCGTGGTATACGGTCTTGGAGTGATAAAGGTATCTATTCAATACTTTCTTCATAAACACAAAATAATTTCAAATAAATTATTTAGATAAGACTATTGCATATTCATTCAAAATTCTCTCTAAGCATTCAAATGACGACTAAACCCCCAATAAAAACAATAAATGACAGATAGGTGACATCTAAATGGCGTAACAAATACTTGAATCTATCCATAGCTTTGTCCTGTACATAAAATCGAAAACATGGAACATCAATCAATTTCAAAAAATCTATTATATCATCGTAAATTAAAAGGATATACACAGGAAGAGTTGTCAGACAAAACAACGGTAGGGATACGAACCATCCAACGTATAGAAAAAGGAGAAGTAACACCTCATCTACAAACCATAAAACTATTAGCTGTTGCCTTGGAAGTTAATGTAGATGATCTTCTCCCTATAGAAAATCCTAAAGAAGAAACAATACAACAAAAATGGCTATTACTATTACATGCTGTTCCTATATTAGGATTAATGATACCTCTCTGTAATATTTTAATTCCTTTATTTCTTTGGATTCATAAAAGAGAGGATAATAAAATCTATGATACTCATGGAAGAGCAATCATAAATTTTCAAATCACCATGACCATTCTTTTCTTACTTTCATTTATAGCATTAGTTACATTACCTGGTCTCGGTTTTTTCCTTTTTATTTCGGTTCTTCCGTATTGTATTATAGTGATGATTGTAAATATTATTTCTGTATTAAACACACGAAAATATTATTACCCTTTATCTATTTCTTTTTTAAAGAAAAACAAAAATTTAAAACACCTTGGAATTATTATTCTTTTAATTTCATTTAGTGCTATTAGTTGTTCAGACCCTACATCCAAACAAATTGTTAGACTGGATAGTTCAACAATTGCGAAAGATTCTTTGACATTCAAAATACAACAACTTGTTACCGATGCACAGGTACACGGAATTGCTGTATCCATTTTTAACGATGGCCAAATCACTTATAAGAAAACTTTTGGATATAAAAACTACGAAAACAAACAACAGTTAACGGATACCACCAATATGTATGGAGCATCTTTTAGCAAGGCAGTTTTTGCTGTTCTAGTCATGAAACTTGTAGAAGAAAAAGTTATAGATCTAGATACACCGTTAGAATCTTATCTTCCTAAAAAGATATATAAATACAAACCAGAAACCAGATGGCATGATGATTTCTCTTCTTTACAAATGGATTCTCTATATCACAAAATAACTGCTCGCATGTGTTTAGCACATACAACAGGGTTTAATAATTACAGATGGTTTGAACCAGATCATAAATTAAGAGTTCATTTTGAACCTGGCACTCGTTATAGTTACTCTGGAGAAGGATTTATTTATTTACAAGTCGTATTAGAGAAGTTACTTGGTAAAGGACTTGAAGAAATAGCACAGGAAAAAATATTTGAACCACTAAACATGACTCATTCTAGTTATCAATGGAGTGCATCGTTCGATAATGATTTTGCATATGGTCATGCTACAGAAGGTACTCCTCTTAAAAAAGATAAAGACAATGAACCTAGAGGTGGAGGTACACTAGAAACTACTGCTAAAGATTACAGCAAGTTCCTAGAAGCTGTATTGCAGCATAAAATTATTTCGGAAGATTCCTGGAATGAAATTTTCAATCCTCAGATAAAAATACGAACGCTTAGACAATTTGGACCTTTATCACATCAAGAAGGATCATTGAATGATGATATCCAACTTAGTTATGGATTAGGATGGGGAATATTAAAATCACCATATGGAACGGGAGCTTTTAAAGAAGGACACGGAGATGGTTTTCAGCATTATTCTATTCTATTTCCAGAAGCAAAAAAAGGAATTATGATTATGACCAATAGTGATAATGGAGAAAGTATTTTTAAAGAATTGTTAGAAGTAGCATTAGGAGATATCTATACACCTTGGGAATGGGAGAACTATACACCTTATAATGAGAAGAAAAAGAATCTATAAAATAATTAAAATATCTATTTTTTCTTAGCAAGAAACTGATTATGCAAGGCTGAATGTACATGATTTATGTAAAAATCAACATTTGTTAAAAAATAATCAAAATTCACTCCATAACATTTATGAGTGCTATAAATTAGTCATACTTATTTTCCTAACAATCTCTTTTTCTTTGTCAATCAAAAATCTGATCGCCTTCAATGCTGATGCGATGATCCACAGGACCAATATGTATTTGGCGATCTATTTTTGGTATATTCCAGCTAATGTTCTTAAATTACCTTCTTACCACTGTAGCCGATGAACAAGTATTATCCAATTGAACAGCACCTTCTTCAAAATTTCCCTGATAATCCCGATCTTATTGCGGACTTGCTCTCTAAGAAACAACTTGTACACTTTTCGAAAAACGAGATAGTTTTAACTCAAGGTGAAGTTAGTAATAAACTTTATTTTCTGGAAAAAGGAGCTCTAATGCAGCAATATGTCGAAGGGAAACAGACGAGAGCCTCCCAGTTTCACTTTGAAGGAGAGCTTGTTACTTCATTTGAGAGCTTTGAATCGAGAAATGTATCGGAGCATAATATCATATGTTTGGAAGATTGTACTTTACAAGAGTTTCACTATGAAGATGTCCGGAAATTCCATATTTCCTATGATGAAATGAATTTGAAGAAGACGAATAATTTCCTCAAGATGTTCCTTGATTACCGGGAACTACACTCAAAACTTCTATCCTATTCCAGCGAGAAAATGTACAACTATATTCTAACAAATCATCCTAATATTATTTTGCGAGTACCATTAAAGTATGTGGCAGAGTACATGGGAATATCTGGTGAACATTTAAGTAGAGTTAGAAAGGCTGTAAGTACTACTAAGGGTTAATAAATTGATAATTATCAAAAAATGATACCATCATAGGTTGTTTTCTACCTTAAATTAAGCCTTAATCAAGATTTGGATTACTTTTATGACTTAGAGTTTTGCTAGCTGATATTAGCTTCAGCCAAACATTATTTACAAAAATCAAATCAAATGAAAACAATAGCTTCATCACTTTCAATGCTTGCAGCAATTATGTTAACAGTCGTATCCTGTACTGGTGAAAAAAAGAAGAATTCTTTGTCCGACACAAATATGGCTGCAGATTATATTTTTACTAATGGAAAAATCAACACTGTTGATGATAATAATAGTATTGCTGAAGCAGTAGTCGTAAAAGATGGAAAAATTGTTCATGTTGGAAGTACTCAAAAAATTCAATCTCTAAACTTAACTGACGAAAAAACAAAAACTATAGACTTAAAGGGGAAAATGTTAATGCCAGGTATCATTGATGGTCATTTTCATGCAGGAGTAGGTGTTATTACAGAAATTGGTGTAAATCTTTTAGGAACCCGAACACCAGAAGAGGCGCAAACCAGAATTCAAGATTACATTGCAAAAAACCCAGATAAAGAGGTCATCTTTGGTTTTGGCTTAAATATGGCTGGCTTTACCACTAAAAATTCTGATGGCACATTTTCTGGTAGCCCGACCAAAGAATTTCTGGATGTAATAAATTCAGAAAAGCCTATTTTTTTAATTTCTAATAGTGCCCATGACGCTCTGGCAAATAGTGCTACACTAGAACTTATTGGCATAAATGCAAGCACGCCAGACCCTCATCCTGGAGCTCATTTTTATGTAAGAGATCATGATGGAAATCCTACAGGTAGATTGGTAGAAGGTAGTGCTTTTTGGTCGCATCTACCGGCTTTAAACATAGGAACTCTTGAGCAACTCAAAAATGGACTTCCTACACTTTTAAATAAACTACCTGCACAAGGTATCACAACTATTTTTGATGCTGGTGCTCCTTCTATAGAAAGAAATGCATTTCAGGTGGTTAGTGAAATGAAAGATTCTGGGACATTACCGGTACGTTATTTTGGCTCTCATTACATTACCTCTCGTGAAGATGCACAAAATGCCGTTGCAGATATGCAAGCTTTACAGAAAGATTTTAATTCTGATATGGTAAGGGCTTCTTCCATAAAATTCTCTAATGATGGAATTACATTTATGGGACCATTCATTCAATTTGAAGAAGAGGAAATGCAACAATACCTAGGCAATCTTAACGATGCAGGTATAGATGTCATGATTCATGCCATAAATAAATCTACTATTAACGAAGCGCTCAATGCTATTGAATCAGTTACCAGTGAAAAAAGCAACAGTAGATTTACCATTACTCATAATACCTTTCTTCAAATGGCAGATGTTCCAAGATTTAGCCAACTTGGTGTAATAGCGGATATACAACTGGCGCATGATTTCCCAATGGAAACACCCGTAGCTGAATTATTTAGTTCTAGTGCAATAGTTAAAATATCCAGTGATTTTCCAGCTTCAGGACCTGTAGAACGTGCAACACCTTTTGTTTCACTTGAAAAAGGTAGGGCTTTTGGTGTTGACATTCAAAGTCTTGTTAGAGCCATTACCATTGAAAGCGCATACCATTTGCGCATGGAAAACAAGTTAGGGTCAATTGAAGTAGGTAAACAAGCTGATCTAATTATTTTAGATCAAGATATTACAAAGATTTCAACCGATTCTTTACCAAATACTAAAGTATTATTCACTATGGTCAATGGTGTTGTAAAACATAGTGAATTGTAAATCTTATTAATGATAATTGAGGAATACTCCTTTTAATGACTCAAAGAACTCTTTAAAAAATTATTTTTTTCTTAGCAAGAAACTGATTATGCAAGGCTGAATGTACATGATTTATGTAAAAATCAACATTTGTTAAAAAAATGAAAGCCTTGCAATCCATATCGTAAATAGTTAATTTAGTGGAGCTAAAGAAAAATAAAAATGATATTCCCTAAAACTAATATCGAAAAACAACTTACTCAACTACGAAACAAACAATTTGACATTTCTAACTGGAAACTACAACTTGAGTCTATTTTTCAAAAAGAAGAAAAAAAGAATGACCGTATACTTAAAACACTGAAAAACGGTTCTGTATCCGAAAGAAATGATTTCATTTTTGATCATCTAGAGAGCTCTAGAATATATCATATTGATCAGATTAAAAAAATCTGTATTGATTATCGATTACGTTTTTTAGATGCTAAGTATTTTAAAGGTAAACTTCCTCTGGAAGCATTGTCAGAGATAAAAGATTTAGAGAAAACCCACCAGATAGAATTAAAAGGGTTTAAAATCATTGCTCCTTCTAAGCTATTTAAACTAGCAAATGCAGATGATCCTTTGCTTTTTGCTCCTATGGGAAATGACTACCATTATTTAATTCACAAATGGGGAAATGACCTCCACCCTTTTCGCAAGTTAATGATGTGGTTTTTTAAGAGTTTTGAAAACTTAATAATTCTTACTTTTTTAGTGAGTCTTTTAATTACCTTTATGGTCCCACAAGGATTGTTCAGTAAGGAAAATAATACCTCGGAATTTATAATGATATTTTTCTTTATGTTTAAGTCTGTTGCAGCTGTAGTTTTATTTTATGGGTTTGCATTAGGTAAGAACTTTAATACTGAAATCTGGGATAGTAAATATTTTAACGCGTAAACAATACTATATGTTTCCAGAAAGTGAATATGAAAGAGTATACACAGGTAGCTTGATTAACATACAATTTTTACAAAATCTGCTACAAGATAGCGGCATTAATTCTATAACCAGAGATGACATGAAATCAGGTATGGCAGCTGGTTTTGGAGGTGGAATTCCAGATCACGTTCAGCTGTTTGTAAAGAAAACCGATGTAGAAGAAGCAATTCCAATCATAGAAAAAAGCCTATCTTAAATTATTATGGAAGAAGAAAATAAAAATCCCAGAAAAAACTGGGACTTCATGATCGGTATTGCGTTGGTATTATTTGGAAGTTTCAGGTTATATCAAAGATTACAAACCGAATCAGAGTGGAATTATAGAGTGGTTCTCACAGTAGGATTGATCCTCTATGGTGGTTTTTTGATTTATCGGCACTTAAAAAATAAAAACACACATGAAGATTAATTCTCTTTAATAGGTATCTTACTCATTGCGTGTTCCGTTATTGCTGTAATAGATAGAGAAGGATTCACTCCTGGATTGGCGGATATCATAGATCCGTCACAGATATACATATTTTCATATCCAAATACTTTGTTATCCTTATCAATTACTCCATCTTCGGCATTGGCAGCCATAACAGCGCCTCCCAAAATATGAGCGGTTGAAGGGATTCCTGCTAACGGTTCTAAACCAAAAACGGTTTCTTTACCTCCTGTCAGTTCTGCATATTGCTTTGCTAAACTAAGGGATTGAGGAATAAAAGCACTTGGCTTCTTGCCAGCAGCTACTGTAGTATTCATACGACCTAAGGAGGTTCTTTTAAATTTTAATGTACTGTCTAATGTTTGCATAAACAATAGAATGGCAGTGCTTTTACTCCAGTCTCTGGTTGTATATAATTTAATATAAGATACTGGATGTTTTATAAAGCTAGTTACCATTTTTGAGACTCGTACAACAGCATTTTTACCATGGGTTAATGGTAAATGAGATAATCTCCAAAATCCAGACCCTTTAGCATATCGCACAATTTCTAAATGACTATTTTCATCAGTATTCAAAATAGAACCAATAGCAACGCCTTTTGACATTTCCTTTTTTCCATTCAAATTCGTCACACTAATCAAACTTTCATTATTAGTTCTAATATCTGATCCTAGGTGATCTGATAATTTAGGTAAAGATTGTTGCTTTAATTTTAGTAACAATTTTACTGTACCTAAAACCCCTCCTGAAAAGATAACTCCTTTTGCTTTTATAGATTTTTTAGATTTAAAAAACCTAGTTGCCGATTTAAATTTCACCTGATACCCTTCTGTAAAAGGAATCACATCAAACACTTCGTTTTCTGCTAGAATATCTGCTCCTAATTGCTGAGCTAAGTATAAGTAGTTTTTATCTAATGTGTTTTTTGCTCCAACCCTACATCCTGTCATACAGCCACCACAGTAATTACAACCGGTTCGATCTGGTCCCTTCCCATCAAAATAAGGGTCTGGAACTACCTTATTAGGTGTGCCAAAAAAAACAGCAACATCTGTGGCAGAAAAATCATCTTTTATATTCATGCTATCCGCTAGTTCTTTTAGCGCTTTATCTCCGTCAAAAAGCTGTGGATTTTTCTGAGCTCCTAGCATTTTTAATGCGATTTTATAAAATGGCGCCAATTCTGATTGCCAATCTACTAGGTTTTTCCAACTACCCGAAGTAAAGAATTCTTTCTTTGGAACGGGAAGTGTATTAGCGTATACAAGAGAACCTCCTCCTACTCCAGTGCCAGAAATCACGACTACATGCTTAAAGAAGGACATTTTCATGATACCAAACCATCTAAAAAAAGGAATCCATAACCATTTCCTGAGATTCCAGTTTGATTTAGGAAAATCCTTAGGTTGATACCATTTTCCTTTTTCGATAACCAAAACCTTATACCCTTTTTCAGAAAGTCGTAATGCACTTACGGAACCTCCGAAACCACTACCAATAATTACATAATCGTATACTGATTCAATACTCATATCTTCAATGTTATATCAGTTTTTGGTGTACACATACAAGTTAGTATATGTCCCTGGTTAATTTCATTATCAAGAAGCACTATATCCTCTTTAGAGTTCCAGATTACATCTCCATGAATAAGTTTTGCTTTACAAGTTCCACAATCTCCCATCATACAAGCATGAGGAAGTTCTTTGTTAGCTCTCAAAGCAGCATCTAGAATTGTTTCTGAAGTATCGGCCTTAAATGTCACATCCATACTATTCATTTCTGTATGAACCAGGTATTCGTTTCCTGAAAGTTTTTTTGGTTCTTGAGAAAATTCCTCTGTTTTGATTAAATTGTTAGAAACACCGATCTTGTTTAATGCAATTCTAGAAGCTTTCATCATTGGTGCTGGTCCACAGACAAAACAATAGGTATCTATTTTTGTATTCATTGTATATTCATACTGTCGATCAGAATCCAATATTTCAAAACATAAAAGATATGTAAATTGTTTAGGATATTTATCTAAAAGTTCCTCGAGTGCTTTAGAAAAAATTACATCAGCATTGGATCTGCATCCATATAACAAGGTGACTTTTTTTTCTGAAGTTCTAAGAACAAACTTAATCATTGATATTATTGGAGTAATGCCACTACCACCCGCAATAAAAAGAAATGGTTTATCGATATACTCAGGTAATAAAAATTTTCCGAAAGGTCCAGAAACTCTCAGTTTATAATTTCTCTTAACCTTTGCTACCAAATAATTAGACAATTTTCCATCCGGAACACTCTTTACTGCAATACCCAATTTCCCAGTTATTGGATCTTCACAAATTGAATAACACCTACTTACCTGTTGATCATTTACATAATCAGAAACCACGACATATTGACCTGGTTTAAACAAAAAATTCGTTTTTTCTAAATTCTTAAAAACAATATGGACACTATCTGGTGTTGCTTGAAAAACATTTTCTACTTCTAGAATATAGTCCCAAGTTTTTCCGGACTGAATATCAACATAGGTGTTTTGCTTATCAAGCAACTTTAGATCCTGACTTCTGAAACCTTCAATAGGTGATTGCTTTTCGAGAAGCTCTGCTTCTATATCCAGAAAACAACTGCGATACTTATAGAACGGAACTCTAGGATGTAAATGATGTATTAGATGATAACTTTGGTATAATGATAAAAACTCAAGTCCGGGAATCGTTACTATGCGTGTATTATGATATTTACTTAAATTATTATGCGGATAGTGAGGCAGCCAATCAAAAGAAAAAGCCAGAATTGGTGCCGCAATGAGCGCAGACAATATAAAAACATAGAATAAAGCCTTACCATTTCCTGACAAAATCAAAATACCAAGAACAGCAACCAATACAAACATAAATGCAATAGATTGATTTCTAATTGAATTCATTGCGATATTCTTTTTACTATCCGTCCCTAAGGTTAACCCAAAATAGTGACCAATTAGTGTTAAACACCTAAAAAAGATTGCAAAAGGATTACTACCATTTACATAATGATCCGGATCATTAACAGGGTCATTGGTATGTGCATGATGCCTAAGATGAATCACAACAAATGCTGAAAATGGGAACAACAGAAAAAAACTTGATAACCAACCTAGAATTTCCTCTAGTCTTTTATACGATTTTATTCCTCCAGAAATATTACCATGACTCGCTTCATGAGCAATCGTAAACATTCCATAAGCTATTCCTGCGCCTAGTAATGAAGTCCACAACCCTGAAAGCCCAAGATTGTAAAATTTCCAAAGCAGTATATATCCAACACATAAAAACACGAATAGAATAATGGTTGGCCAGGCTACCTTTCCCGAATATTTTTGCCAAGCTGTTTGATTTTTCACGACTCAATTTATTATGTTTGATAAAACATATTTATTTATCGAACTATAACCACAAATATAGTTCGGTTTTAGTACATTACCAAGTATGGGAAGAAAATCGATTAGCCGAGAAAGAAAAGATAAAAATAAAAAGGTTGAACAATGGACGCAAGCACTCCTTTCTAAACTAAGAACAACTGAACTCGGAGATCTTACTATAGATGATCTAGCTACATTGATGAATAAGAGTAAATCTACTATTTATCAATATTTTGTTACTAAGGAAGAGATTTTTGAATACATCACTCAGGTTAGAGTAGATTACCTTAAAGCTTATAAAAACGAAATATCTGGAGAGCTGTCAGGACTAAATTATCAATATGAAACATTAGCTAAAATTCTCGCTGAAGGCGTAAAGGACATCTCGCCTTTCTATCTGAAACAATTACAAATCCATTATCCAGATGCCTGGAATATAGTCGAAGGCTTTTTACAAGGTTTATTAAAGGATCTTAAAAACTTTTACATTTTTGGTATTGAAAATAATATGTTTAAAGCTGTTTCTCCTGAATTACTAATCAAGTTAGATGAATACTTTATTATGCAACTCATTACGGATCATACTTTTTTTAATAACAATAAACAGACATTAGAATCAGCTATTACCGAATATATGTATATTAAATTTGAAGGATTGGTTATGAAATAATTAAACAAAAAAAATCCTGCAGTTTGCAGGATTTCTATAATTACATAGTATTATATTTTCTACACATTTACTGCGTACATCTTCTCTCTTAATTCTTTGATTTTTCCATCGCTCATATACTCATCAAAAGTAGTATAACGATCTATCACTCCACCTGGTGTTAGCTCGATAACGCGATTAGCAACCGTCTGAGCAAACTCATGATCATGAGTTGTAAAAAGAATGGTCCCTTTAAAATTCTTTAAAGAATTATTAAACGCCGTAATAGATTCTAAGTCTAAGTGATTTGTAGGTTCATCTAGCATCAATACGTTTGCTCTAGTCATCATCATTTTAGATAACATACATCGTACTTTTTCTCCTCCGGATAATACGTTTGATTTTTTTAGTGCCTCTTCCCCACTAAAGATCATTTTACCTAGGAATCCTCTTATAAATACTTCTTCTCGTTCTTCTTCGGTAGTTGCCCATTGACGTAACCAATCAACTAAGGTTAAATCATTCTGAAAATACTCACTGTTATCTGCTGGTAAATACGATTGAGTGGTTGTTATTCCCCAAGCAAATTTACCGGATTCTGCTTTTTGTTTTTCATTAAGTATTTGATAAAAAGCAGTAGTAGCTCGAGAATCTTTTGAGAAGACAACGACTTTATCTCCTTTTGCCAAGTTAATATCAATATTTTTAAACAATTGCTCTTCTTCCTGACTCACCGCAGCTAGTCCTTCTACATTAAGAATCTGATCTCCGGCTTCTCTATCTCTTTCAAAAATAATTGCTGGATAACGACGACTAGAAGGCTTTATATCTTCGATATTAAGTTTCTCAATCATCTTTTTACGTGAAGTCGCCTGTTTTGACTTTGCCACGTTTGCACTAAAACGAGCTATAAATTCTTGTAATTCTTTCTTCTTTTCTTCTGATTTTTTATTTTGTTGCGCACGTTGCTTTGCTGCTAATTGAGAAGACTCGTACCAAAAAGTATAGTTACCACTGTAATGATTAATTTTAGAGAAATCAATATCTGATATATGGGTACACACCGAATCTAAAAAGTGACGGTCGTGAGAAACAACAATAACTGTATTATCAAAATTAGCTAAAAAGTGTTCTAACCATGAAATCGTTTCGTAATCCAAATCATTGGTAGGCTCATCCATAATAAGCACATCCGGTTTACCAAATAAACACTGAGCTATCAATACACGAACACGTTGTTTCGTGTCTAAGTCTGACATACTTGTATAATGCAAATCTTCTTTAATACCTAAATTAGAAAGCATTGTAGCAGCATCACTATCTGCATTCCATCCATTCATTTCTTCAAACTGTACCTGAAGTTCTCCTATCCTTTCTGCATTTTCATCCGTATAATCCGCATATAAAGCATCAATCTCTTTTTTTACATTATACAATATTTTATTTCCCATTACAACGGTCTCTAAAACAGTAAACTCATCATAAGCATAATGATCTTGCGACAAGACAGACATTCGCTTACCTGTTTCTAGAATCACATGTCCTGAAGTTGGATCCAAATCTCCTGCTAAAATTTTTAAGAAAGTAGATTTTCCTGCACCGTTCGCCCCGATAATACCGTAGCAATTACCTTGTACGAAACTCGTATTAACATCGTCAAATAAAATGCGTTTTCCGAATTGAACTGAAAGATTAGAAACTGATAACATAGTTATAAATTGTATTTTCGGCAAAAGTAAAAAAATGGATCCAGAACCTGCAAAAAATATAGTAGTATTTTAAGCTTGAAATGATAAAACTAAATACTAAATCCAAAAAAAACAGAATTAACAAACACCTTTTAATCTTCTCTCAAATTGTCTAATAATAATACAATTAACGTATTCTTAACAAGCCAAAGCAGTCTTTCCATTTATTTTTGAATGTTTGTCAGTAAAATAATAGCGCCCAAAATGCATTTCTTTAGGATAAAATATTTTATTTATATCTCTATTATCAGTTTTTGTTTGTGTAATTGTGAATCTCCTTCACAAGAAGCTACAAGTGATTATATTTATTTTGGTGGAGAAATTGTAAACCCAAATACTGATTACATTGTTCTTTTCAAGGGTAAAAAACTTCTGGATACAATATACTTAGACAAGAATAATCGATTCTTACACAAAATTAAAGGATTAAAAGATGGTCTCTATTCTTTTAGGCATAATCCCGAGTACCAATTAGTATTGTTAGAAAAAGGAGATAGTGTTTTAGTACGCTTAAATACTTTGGAGTTTGATGAATCATTAGTTTTTACTGGTAAAGGTTCTAGGAAAAATAACTTCTTAATTGATATGTTTTTGCAAAATGAGATAGAAAGAGATCTATTAAAAAACAGACGATTCAGACAAACACCTACATCGTTTAAAAAAGAACAGGATTCACTATACACCTTAAGGTTAAAAAAGTTTAACCATCTTATTAATAAATATAAGTTAAGTGATCTATCTTCAAATATTTGTAAATCCAGTTTTGAATATGATTTCTTTTCAAGGTATGAAATGTATTTATATAAATATCAATATTCTGGAATGAAGAATATCGATGGAGCAAATGAATTTCCTAAGGATTTTTTCACTTATAAGGATGAAGTTAATTTTAATGATGATAACTTAATGAGATTATACTCTTATAATCGATTTCTAAACCATCATTTTACAAACTCCTCGTATACCAAATACATGAATAAAAAATCTTTCTCCAAGAGCAAGGTTGAATATACCATGTACAAACTAGACCTTGTTGATAGTACAATACAACACTCTTATATAAAGAATAATCTTTTACGAGGAATAACAACCAATTTTATATTAGACAACAAAAATGATTATACTTCACGAAAAGTATTAGATCATTACTTATCTATCAGCAGTGACAAAAAATTTCAAAAAGAACTCATCAAGTTAGCAAAAGCTACTGCCAGACTTAAACCAAATAATATCATTCCTGATCAAGATCTTATTTCTTCTAATGGAGAAATAACCAAACTATCCGCACTATTTAAGAAACCTATTACTGCCTTATATTTTTGGTCTATAGAGCGAAAAGATCATTATATAAAAGCTCATAAAAAAACTGATTATTTAAGTAAGATTTATCCTGAGATTGATTTTATCGGAATCAATACGGATGATGAACAAACAGACAACTGGTTAAAAACAATTAAACGCCATAACTACGACCTTGATAATGAGTATGAATTTAAATTCCCGAAATGCTCCTCTGACGAGTTGGTAATTCATTACTCTAATAAGGTCATTCTTGTGAATCAACAAGGAAAAATAATTAACCCAAATGCTGATTTGTTTTCATCAATTTTCGAAAAACAATTAGTAAGTTATAACAGAATGGCAACTATAGAAAAACAAAAAACTGCTCTCGATTAAAAGAACAGTTTTTTTTTAAAAAATTTTATATCTACTAAGGTTTAATTCCCTTTTTTATAATCTGCTAAAAATTTTGCCAAACCGATATCCGTTAATGGGTGTTTCAACAATCCTTCTATAGATGAAAGTGGACCAGTCATAACATCTGCACCAATTTTCGCACAATCGATAACATGCATAGTATGTCTTACAGAAGCTGCAAGAATCTCTGTATCAAAACCATAGTTATCATACACCAATCTAATTTCTGCTATTAGATTAAGGCCATCTGTAGAGATATCATCTAATCGACCAATAAATGGAGAAACATACGTTGCTCCTGCTTTTGCAGCTAATAATGCTTGTCCAACAGAAAAAACCAAAGTACAATTCGTTTTGATTCCTTTGTCACTAAAATATTTTATTGCTTTTACACCTTCTTTAATCATTGGCACTTTTACAATGATTTGGTCATGAAGTTTAGCTAGTTCTTCACCTTCTTCGATCATTCCTTCAAAATCTGTAGAAATTACTTCAGCACTTACATCTCCGGTAACTATGTCACATATTTTTTTATAATGCTCTATAATATTTTCCTTTCCTGTGATACCTTCTTTAGCCATTAATGACGGGTTTGTTGTTACTCCATCAAGTACACCAAGATCTTGTGCTTCTTTAATCTGATCAAGGTTAGCAGTATCAATAAAAAACTTCATATTGTTGTGTTTAGATTTATGATTTATTTGTTAAGATTCTTATTCTTTATTTGTCCCTTCTTAATATGTTGTCAAAATTACAACTTATAATGATTCATCAGCAATTTCTCATATACTTTATCCGGTAAAATTCGTTTTAAAACAATAGAAATTTTTTGCATAAACGCTCCTACTTTATAATGTACTTTTGGCTCAGAAATCTGTATAACTTTATACACTACTTTAGCCATTTCATCTGGATTCATACCTTCATCTACATGTTCATCCATCAATCTCAAAGACTCCCCATAGGTTTTTTCATAAGGAGATCCTTCTACGACAGGAGCATGATATCGTCCAGCAGCAATATTAGTGGCAAAATCACCGGGAGCAATGTTAGTCATCTTGATATTAAAGGACTTTAACTCCATTCTCCAAGCTTCAGTAGTCATTTCTAAAGCCGCTTTGGAAGCACTATAAATTCCTCTAAATGGCAACCCCATATATCCTGCAATGGAAGTAACATTAATAATTAAACCATCACCTTGCTTTCTCATTAATGGCAAAACAGCCTTAGTAACATTAATAGGTCCAAAATAATTGGTAGTAAAGTTTCTAATAATCTCTTCTTCGGGAATCTCTTCTAATGGTCCGGTAATACCAGCTCCAGCATTATTAATCAAAACATCTAACCTTCCATGTTTCTGATTTATAATCTTAACAGCAGATGCAATACTATCTTTATCAGCAACATCTAATTGTAGTAATGTAAACACATCAAAATCTGAAAAACGTGAAGGATTTCTACTTGTTCCGTAAACAGTATACCCCTTATTGGCTAGAAATATCCCTATAGATTTACCAATACCTGAGGAACCTCCGGTAATTAAAACGATTTTAGAATTTTGACTTGCATTCATGTCCGCAAATATACATTATGAATTATAAATTACGAGTCACGAATTACGAATTATGAAATGGAAATTAGCAATATTGAAGTGTGAACTAAGGTTTTAAAATATTTTTTTAAGGAAAGTATTGGGTACAAAAAAAGGCAAGCTACCTACATCACACCGCTACAACCGTTTACCTTTGCTGCGTTCCCGCCCTGGAGGATTCAACAGGAGCTAGTTGTGTAGGACTTGCCGCTGCAAAGATACAATCTTTAGTATATAAAACAATGATTTTTTAAACCCAATTAAAATAAATATCTTGCTCTAAATATAGCCAACATCATGAACAAACGTAACCTCTTCGTAATTATCACATTATGCCTTCTGTTTTTTTCTTGTGGAAGTAATGCGGATGCGAAAAAAAAATATTTTTCGATAAAAACGGATAATAATCAAACTAAATTTAAACTAGGTGAAACGGTAAAAGCTAGTATTATTAATGACAAAAAAATTGAAATTGATTCGGTAGTATTCTATCTGGGTGATCTTAAATCAAATGATAGTGGTGGATTTACCTATGAAGAGAAGCTTGATAACGAAAGATTAGGTAAACACCTTCTTAAAGCCATTGTATATTTTGAAGGCAAAGAAGAAGATATTTATAAAAAACTTACTTTCTTAAATAACACTCCTCCTAAATTATATAAGTATAAAATTATTGCAGAATATCCTCATGACCAAAATGCTTTTACACAAGGACTAGAATTTATGGGCGATACTCTTTATGAAAGTACAGGTAAAAATGGTATGTCTTCATTAAGAAAAGTCAATTATAAAACCGGAGAAGTACTTATTAAAAAAGATATAGACAGGAAGTATTTTGCAGAGGGCATTACTATCATTAATGACAATATCTTTCAATTAACCTGGCAATCTAAAGAAGGATTTATTTATAACCTAAATACATTAGAAAAAACTGGAAGCTTTGCTTACCATAAGAGTAAGGAAGGCTGGGGATTATGCAATGACGGAAAACAAGTTTATAAAAGCGATGGTACGGAGAAAATCTGGATATTAGATGCTGAGACATTGGCGGAAAAGTCCTTTATTGAAGTTACCACTAATAAGAAGGTAAAATCAAAGTTTAATGAGTTAGAGTGGATAGAAGGAAAAATTTATGCCAATACTTGGCAAAAAGATGGAATCGCTGTTATTAATCCTCAAAATGGTGCACTGGAAGCCGTTATCAACTTATCTGGTCTGCGAGAAAAAGTAACACAGCATTCGGACCTTGATGTTCTTAATGGTATTGCCTATAAAAAAGATACTAAGCAATTATTTGTAACCGGTAAGAATTGGGACAAACTTTTTGAAATTGAGATCATTAAGTAGTTTTTGACATGATTTGATCACCTACACATACCAATTCTTTTGTCACATCAGAATAAGTACATCGTTATTATTATAGACAGATAATAAACCGTACCTTTGCGGCTTATTTTGAATTATATGAACAAATTTGAAGCATTAGGCCTCAGTGAAGCCATTATTAAGGCGGTGGATGAAATGGGGTTTGAAACCCCTAGTGAAGTACAGGAAAAGGCGATCCCTATTTTGCTTGATGAAGATACCGATATTGTAGCATTAGCACAAACGGGAACAGGAAAAACCGCTGCATTTGGTTTTCCTCTTATTGAAAAAGTAGACAGTGATAGTAGAATTACGCAAGGATTGATATTATCTCCTACGCGTGAACTTTGTCTACAGATTACCAATGAACTAAAAAATTACTCTAAGTTCGTTAAAGGACTTCGTACAGTAGCTGTTTATGGAGGTGCCAGCATCCATGATCAATCTAAAGAAATCAAGCGAGGTGCTCAGATTATTGTTGCTACTCCAGGACGTATGCAGGATATGATCAATCGTAAGATGGTAGATATATCCAATATTGGCTATTGTGTACTTGATGAAGCAGATGAGATGCTTAATATGGGATTTTATGAGGATATCACTGCTATTTTATCTCATACTCCAGAAGACAAAAGCACTTGGTTATTCTCTGCTACTATGCCTAGAGAAGTTTCTACCATTGCAAAACGTTTTATGCATGACCCTGTAGAAATTACAGTTGGACATAAAAATACAGGATCAGAAAATGTATCTCACGAGTATTATGTAGTAAACTCAAGAGATCGTTATGCTGCTTTAAAAAGATTATCAGATGCTAATCCCGATATATTCTCAGTAATATTTTGTCGTACCAAAAGAGATACACAAAAAGTTGCAGAGAGCTTAATTGAAGATGGATATAATGCGGCAGCTTTACACGGAGATTTAAGTCAAAATCAACGTGATTTAGTAATGAAAAGCTTCAGGAATCGTCAGATTCAGATGCTAGTTGCAACCGATGTAGCTGCTCGTGGAATTGATGTAAATGATATTACACACGTAATTAACTATCAATTACCTGACGAGATCGAAACCTATACGCATAGAAGTGGAAGAACGGGACGTGCAGGGAAAAATGGTGTATCGATGGTAATTGTTTCTAAAAGTGAACTTAGAAAAATTAAGACCGTTGAGCGAATTATCAAAAAGAAATTCGAAGAAAAAGAAATCCCTAGTGGTGAAGAAATCTGCCAAGTACAGTTATTTCATTTAGCCAACGATATTGCAAAAGCAGAAATCGATCATGAAATAGATAGCTATTTACCTTCTATTAATGAGGTATTAAAAGATTTTTCTAAAGAAGAGTTAATCAAAAAATTCTTCTCCGTAGAATTTTCTCGTTTTCATAATTATTATAAGAAAGCGAAAGATCTTAATGCAGCAGGTGAAAGCAGAGGAGACTCCAGAAGAAGTGATGGTAGTACTCGTTATTTCATAAATATTGGTGAAAAAGATGGATTTGATTGGATGAGGTTAAAGGATTTCCTTAAAGAAACCTTAGATCTAGGTAGAGATGCCGTGAGTCGTGTAGACGTTAAAGAAAGTTTTTCTTTCTTTAATACAGATTCAGAGCATCAGGATAATATCCTAGCAATTTTTGAAGATTTTAAACTAGAAGGAAGAAAAGTAAATGTAGAAATCTCTAAAGATTCTGGTCGTAGCAGAGGTGGTGGTCGACGCGGAAGAGATAATAATGGAGGTGGTTTTAAAGGAAAACGAAGAAGCGATGGTTTTAAACCAAAAGGAAAAGGACGTCGTGATAATGATAGTGGTGGTGATCGCGGAGGTAGTGGAAGAAGAGACCGAAGAAAACGTAGTGATCGCAGATAATTTTTTCTGAATTAACGAAACTATATGATTTTTGGTACGATTTTTATGTTATGTTCGTATAAATAGATCGTCATATATAAGAGTTAATATAGAATTACTACTAAAAATAAGCTTTTGAGAAGAATATTAATATACATAATACTCATTACAGGCATTAGTACTTATGCCCAAGATACCACTTCAGAAACGGTTTCTGGAAAGGTACTTAATGCCTCTACTGATATAAAACTGCAAAATGTACATGTTGTAAACCTTAGTCAGGTAATCGGTACTATTACTAACCAAGAAGGTGATTTTGAAATTAAAGCTAAAGTAAACGACACCTTATATTTTACGTATATAGGCTATAAGCCTCTTAGAGTTAGAGTCACCAATGATTGGAAAAAATTTGGTGATGTAAAAATCAAAATGACTGAACTCGGTATTGCACTTGAAGAAGTTGTTGTGGCAGATGTGCAACTTACGGGATACTTAGAAATTGATGCTAAGAAAATTCCAGTATACAATAATTACAGGTATAGTATTTCTGGGTTAAATTCTGGATATGAAGGAGGAAGCAAACAACCAGGAGCTGTAAATAAAGTACTCGGAGCTATTTTTAACCCTGCAGATTTTTTATATAATATTTTCAGTAAGCGATCTAATGAATTACGCAAACTGAGAAAAATGAAAAAAGACGACGAAATTCGAAATCTTCTTGAAACGAAATTCGATAGAGCTACCTTAACAGCATTACTGCAGGTAGAACGCTTAGATATTGACGAAATACTTAGAAATTGTAATTACTCTGTTGATTTCATAAAATTTGCCAACGATTTACAAATTCTTGATGCCATTAGCGAGTGCTATGAAGAGTATAAAGTATTAGATAGAAAGTAATATATATATTATTATTTTGACGAGTGCAATGCAACTCTATTACCTTCAGAATCTATAAAATATGCCATGTACCCGTGATCTGGAGATATTTGTGTTTTATTTGATAACACCTCACCTCCTGCGGCTTCTACTCTACTAATTTCGTTAGTTACATCCTCACAAGAAAAATAAATCAGAACACCATCCTTACTAGGTTTATAATGGTCTCCTGCATCAATTAAGGTTCCGGTGGCAATACCAGATTCATTTTTATTAGGGAACCATCCCATTTGCAATCCATCCATTTTATGAAGACCGACTTCTATATCAAAAACCTTTTCATAAAAAGCTTTAGCACGATCCATATTTGTAACCGGAATTTCAAACCAAGTAACCATAGATTATATCTTAATAATTAATAAAGTATTAAGATACAATTTGTATTTAAAATTAAAAATGTATGCGTAAACAATCTCTAGCTAGTATGCATCAGCTAGAGAAACTAAAAGTAAGACTTCTTTTCTTTTAAGAAGTACTTGTTCTTTTATGGAAGATATCGTGAACTACTTCTGAAGGATAATTAATTACTGCTTTATTGGATTTAAAGCCTGTTTTCACTTGCTTTAAAAGCATTTTTACTTTGTTGGTAGGTGACTGTTTTTTGCTCATGACAAAGGTGTTTTTAGGGAGTTAAAACGTTTAGTCTTTATCAAATATAGGGAATTAATTTTTAAACTCTTTGATTTAAGCACATTAACCTTTTACGCGTAAACCGTTATCTATAAGTAAATTACAATTCAAAAAGAAGGTTAACAATTAGAATTTGTGGTTCATTATTCGTAATTCGTAATTAACTGTTTAGTATTTGTCACTTATTTTCTTCTTCATATCTCGCTATAATTTTTTTATGACTTTTAATCACTTTTTTAGCCCAATCTAATCTTTTTTCTAGTTTTTCCTCTTCGGATAACTGCCAGTCAGTATTTGAATTTCTAAGTAACGATGTAACGTGTTGTAAAATAATAGCTGCAGAAACAGAAATATTCAGACTTTCTGTAAATCCAACCATGGGAATATGCAATTTTGTATCTGCTGCATCCAGTACGGTATCACTTAATCCTTCCTGTTCTTGGCCGAAGAAAAACACTGAAGGTTTACTGATATCGAAATCTTTCAATTCTACCGAATCATCATGTGGTGTTGTTGCGACAATCTGATATCCTTTGTTTTTTAGAGAAGCAATACATTCTCTGGTAGTAGTATATCGATTAATATCCACCCATTTCTGAGCTCCCATAGCAATTTCGCGATCAATACGTTTCGCATTAATCTCCTCTATTACATGTACATTCTGAATACCAAAAACATCACAGCTCCTTATAACTGCACTAGTGTTATGCAATTGATACACATCTTCTACCGCCACCGTAAAGTAATTGGTACGTTGCTCAATTACTTTTTTATTCAAACCCTGTCGTCTTGGAGTGAGAAAAGATTCTAAATACGTTAACAGTTTATGATCTATCATAGACTGCTAAAATATAAAAGATTGATAATTTAGAAAGTAAAAATCATCTTGATCTTATACAATCAACATTTTTTTTTAGTTCTTCAAAATTAAAACATGAAAGTATTCATTAGGAATAATCGCTAAGCGGTTAACTTTTATGAAGATAGGACATACTGAATAAACCTATTCACTCTTGAAAAACATAGGATGAAATTTCGGTTAATAAGGAAGACCTCTCTGTCGTTACCCATACGCTTAGAGAGGTCTATACCGAAATAAGATCAAAAATTATTGTAAGAATTTGTTGCTTAACGTTTTTATTCCCATCGTCATATAAAAATAAAAAACATTGTCATTTTTGAAATTAAATCAGCTCCCATTAACAAATCATATTAAATTATTTTTTACATGGTTTTCTAATCGTGCTTATCTACATAATATTTTAGGATAAACATATTGATCTAAAAGTTTTATTATACATTATTCTAATAAAATAAACTCGCTTCTTCTGTTTTCTTGATGTTCTTTTTCATTACAGTTTACATTGTTGTCGCAAGTATTCACTAACGAAGATTCCCCATAACCTCTTCCTGAAAGTCTAGATCTATCTATACCACCTTTTTCTGTAATGTATTTAATAGTGCTTTTGGCACGACGTTCACTTAAATACATATTGTAATCGTCTGATGATCTACTATCTGTGTGAGAACGTACATCAACTTTCATTTGTGGATATTCTTTCATCACTGCAATAATTTTTTGCAATTCTACCTCTGCATCTTTTCTAATAAAAGACTTATCCAGATCAAAATAAATAATCTGTAGATCTAATACCTTTGCAAGATCATCACCTGGTTTTACGGTTTGTCCGCTTAACCCTCCTTTTCCTAATTGTAATGGTAGTTGGTGTGTATATTCTAGTGCTGTGTTTGTTTCCAAAGGAGCTTCTGTAGGACTATAACTTGTTTTTGTTCCTCTTACAATATATGTTGTTTCGCATGATACAGGAAATTTATATTTCCCTTTAGTATTTGTCGTAGTTCTTCCTAATTCCTGATTGTTACTATCAAATAACAAAACTTCAGTACCTGGAAGAATCTCTCTAGTATATGCATCTGTAACAGTACCTTCTACATATTGACCACAAGTAGTAATAAGGTCTTCTGTTTGTTTAAAACTATAAATATCGTCGTTGCCTTTTCCTCCATATCGATTGCTGGCAAAATACCCTATTCTAGTTTCTTCATTTAAAACAAAAGTAAAATCATCTTCTGAACTATTAACTGGTTTCCCTACATTAAATGGTTGCGAAAAACCTATAAAATCGGGTACGGCAACAAATATATCCAGACCACCTAATCCAACATGACCATCACTAGCAAAATACAATCTACCAGAATCACTTATATAAGGAAACGTCTCTCTACCTTCTGTATTGATCTTATCCCCAAGGTTTTTTGGGTATCCAAAACTACCGTCTTCATTTATATCTACAACATATAGATCTGACAATCCTTTACTATCAGGCATATCACTGGCAAAATATAACTTGGTACCATCTGCGCTCAAGGCAGGATGTGCTACAGAATATTCTTCACTATTAAATGGTAATTCTTCAATATTTGTCCATTTTTCACCATCTAATGTAGCTCGATATAACTTTAATAGAATCGTACCGTTAGTATCTGATCCCAATTTTTTTTTGGTAAAATTATTTCTAGTAAAATAAACGGTTTGCCCATCTTTGCTAAATGAAGTAGACGATTCATGGAACCTAGTATTGATCTTCCCTTTAACTTTTTTAGGCTGAGTTAAAGCATTTCTTTTTCCTATAATATCAGATGTATACAAATCTAAAAATGGCATTTCATTCCATTCATGTACTGTTTTCACCATGGAGTTTCCACCGCTTCGTGATGATGCAAATATCATCTGCCCTTGATTATTAAAACTTGGTGCATAATCAGAAAATTGAGAATTGATATATAACCTTTTCAAGGTATACTTTCCAGATTGCATTTCTATAAATCGAAGATAATCACGTGTACTAACAAAGTAGTCTGCTCGTTGATCATTTCCGGTTACTGTGTTAAACTTTTCCATGATCTTATCCGCTTCATTATAGCGTTCTACACTTTTTAAACTTTGAGAATATCTAAATAAATATTCAGGATCTAATTCTTCTGAATAACCACCTACTAATTCTTCATACCACTTAACAGATTCTTCTAGTTCTGCATTAAAATAATATGAATCTCCCAGTTTTTTGTATAAATCTGCGGATGCATATCCACTTTTTACTACATTCAAATAGATTTTACGAGCATCTACAAAAGCATATCTATCAAAGCTTTCGTCTGCTTTTTCTAAACGTTTTTCTTGAGCAGATAATGTACCGCATACGATGATACTTAAAGATATTTTTATAAAGTATTTTTTTAAGTTCATAATTGATCTTTTTATTTTTTCGTTTCCTTATAGACCTCAGTCATATTTTTGGAATGACAAAACGTATTTTATATTTATTGAGCTCTCTTCATTGTTTTGGATTCCGGCCTACGCTGGAATGACAATTATAGAAACCCCAAGTTTAAGACTTGAGCAATATTCTTAAAAGAACCTAGGTGTTAGCATTCTGTTATATTTTCTAAACAATTCAAAGCGTACTAGTACTTCATAACTTCCATCATTAAACTGAGTCCTTCCTAATCCTGTAGTTTCTTTATCATAAGCAAATCCGATCATCAGAGAATCAGAGATCTGAAATCCTGCCATCGCGCTAACAGCAGCACTCCATCTGTATCCAACACCCAATGTTAACTTATCATACAATAAGAAATTAGCGGATATATCTACTTGTAATGGTGCTCCAAACACTAGCTTACTTAATACTGCTGGTTTAAACTTTAGGTTATCGTTAAGGTCAAAAACATGACCTGCAATCAAATAATAGTTAACTCGTTCTTCTGCTATAAACGTAGCCGAGTTATTATTATTTATAGTAGACTCCTCATCAAAATGATCTGTTTCTAATAAATTAGGCGCACTTAATCCAAAATAAAATTTATTAGTATGATAGTAAATACCTACTCCAACATTAGGACTAAATTTATTATCTATATTATTTTCAAAATTAGGGTCATTAATATCAAATTGGCTAAGCCTTTGAAAATCTACATTTAAAAGATGTCCACCTGCTTTTAATCCGAAACTTAATTTTCCTCTATCAGAAGTTGGAATCGTATATGAAAAGTCTATATCAAAATAGGTTTCATTGGTTGGTCCGATTTCATCATTGACAATTGAAAGCCCTAGACCAACTCGATTATTTTCCCCAAAAGGAGTATTAAGGGACAATGTCTGTGTACGAGGTGCCCCATCTAGTCCTACCCATTGACTTCTATGCAAACCCGTTATACTCATAACACCTCTGCTACCTGCATATGCAGGATTTACACTGATTGTATTGTACATATACTGGGTATATTGAGCATCCTGCTGGGAATATCCCCTATGCTGGAAAGCGAGACTTAAAAGTACTGCAGTAATTAGTATGTATGCTTTTTTCATCAGCTCTAGTTTAGTATTTTTATTTATACCCGCGAGAATTTCACTCACGGGTATCTTGTTTTGATCGATTATTTATTGATGTATAAGTATCCCGCTCTATTTTTACGTTCTCCATTATCGAGAACATATTCCAGAACATAGTAGTACGTACCTACTGGTAATTCATCTTTTACTTCTATAGTGGTTCTTCCATTAGAAATCCCTCTAAAGAAATTATCATTTCTACCGTAGTTATCCGTACCAAATACTTTTACTCCCCAACGGTTATAAATTTCCAAAGTATTCTCCAGATTTTCTATTCCTCTAATTACCAATACATCATTTATACCATCTCCATTTGGTGTAATACCTGTAAAGATTTCAATTCCATCTTCTGCATTCGGATCAATTGGTCCGTTCGGGTCAAGATAATCAGGTATACCATCACCATCAGTATCAATGGCATCATCAGGATCTCCATCACCATCCGGATCTGGATTTTCATCTTCAGTCAATATACCATCACCATCATCGTCGGTATCTAAATAATCAGGGTCTCCATCACCATCTGTATCATCAGGTCCATTACCGTCTCCATCAGGATCAATCTCTTCATTAGTATCTACACCATCACCATCATCGTCGGTATCAAGATAATCCGGAATACCATCTCCGTCTGTATCCTGTGTATCTCCGGTATCAGGATCTCCATCACCATCTGGATCTGGGTTTTCATCTTCTGTTAGAATACCATCACCATCATCATCGGTATCAAGATAATCTGGAATACCATCTCCGTCAGAATCTTGAGTATCGCCTGTATCAGGGTCTCCATCACCATCTGGATCAGGATTTTCTTCAGCAGTATCAACACCATCACCATCATCATCCACATCTTGGAAATCATCAATTCCATCACCATCACTATCCTGAGGATCATAATTAACATCTCCTCCATCAGGATCATCCTGCACTACATCTGGAATTCCGTCATCTCCAAATGGTCCGTCTAATCTTCCATCTCCATCTAAATCCAGTTGTCCATGTCCTGATTCTACTACATCATTCACTCCATCTCCATCGGCGTCCAGATCTTGGCTATCGATGATTCCATCGCCATCGGTGTCAAGGTTTGGATCCCCGTTTTGTTCTTCAACATCAGTAATACCATCATTATCGTCATCCAGATCATCTACATTCGGGATTCCATCACCATCACTATCTAAGAAGCTTATAGTTGGATCATCAGGATCACCATCTCCATTTGGATCAACATCGGTAAGATTGTTAGGATCATCGGATGTTTCAGTAATCGTTTCTCCAAGTGGAGTAGTACCTTCTGCAATTGCTGAATTTATAACTTGTCCAGCTACTATATCTGCTTGTGTCACTACATGCTCTGCAGTTACGGTTGCGGTATTACCAGGAATCAGTGAAGCTATTGGTGAACCGGAAGTAATAGTGGCATTAGCATCTGTAACTACAATATTATTCATAGTTACATTTCCGGTATTAGTCACTACAATCGTATAGGTAATCACATCTCCTACAGCTATAAATTCTGGTTGATCTGCTACTTTAGTTACTCCAAGATCACCTAAAGGTGTTAAGTTAGTCGTAGTAATTGTAGCATCGTCAGGATCTGGTGTTGTAGGATCATCTGAAAGATCTGTAACCTGACTACCATCAGGAGCATCTCCAGTTACATCTGCCTGATTAATTACTACACCTGCATCCAAATCAGCTTGTGTGATCGTATGTGCCGCCGTGACCATAACACTAGCTCCTGAAGCCAGAGTAGGTATAACAGCTGGTGTGATACTTCCTATATCTGCATTTGCATCATTTACGACTACGTTAGTCAATGTTGTATTACCTGTATTAGTAACCGTCAACATATAAGTAATCACCTCGCCAACAGTATCGTAAGCTCCATCAGCCGGAGCGTCTTGCACTTTGGTCAACATTAGTTCCGGTGTTTGATCAACAACCGTTATTGTAGGATCATCCGGTGTTGGTGTATTAGGATCATCGGATGTAAGGTCCTCTATAGGCATTCCGTTCGGATCTTCAGAAGTTACTTGTGCGACATTGGTTACACTACCAGCATCTATATCAGCCTGTGTAATAATATGTGTCGCTGTAACCGTCACGGTCTCACCCGGATCGATACTGGTAACAGTGGATGGTGTGATCATGTCGGCGTTAGTATCTGTAATCACAACATTTGTTAAGGTTACGTTTCCATCATTGGTTACTTGTATCGTATAATTGATATTCTCTCCTACCGTATCATAAGAACCATCAGCCGGAGCATCTGTTGCCTTCGTGATACTGATTACTCCGTTAGCAGGAAGCGTAATTACTGTTGGATCATCTGGACTACCATCCGTATTAGGATCATTGTCTGTTGGATCATTAGGGTCATCGGATAGATCTATAACTGTAATCATATTAGGATCTAATCCACTTACCGTAGCTTGATTGGTATAACTACCTGAATCAATATCTGTCTGAGTAAGCGTATAAATTGCAGTATACGTAGTACTATCACTAGCTCCAGCTACTAAATCTATAGTAGTAGTTGGGGTAATAACCGCTCCTGGATCTGTTACACTGATCCCTGTCAAGTCTACATTCCCTGTATTCGTAATCACAAATGTATATGTGATATTTTCTCCAGCATCCGCAAAACCATTTGCATTAGTATCATCTAACGTTCCTGTCTTGGTAATATCCAGTAACGGTTGACTTAAGTCAGTTACTGTTGGATCATCTGGACTACCATCATTATCTGGATCAACATCAGTCGTGTTATCTGGATCATCAGAATCGTCTGTGAT
>NZ_CANMQT010000011.1 GCF_947500065.1 uncultured Aquimarina sp. | reverse complement strand
GGAATCACCGGAGCACAAGGTGTAACTGGAGCTCAGGGAATACAAGGAATCACTGGAGCACAAGGTGTAACTGGAGCGCAGGGAATACAAGGAATCACTGGAGCACAAGGTGTAACTGGAGCGCAGGGAATACAAGGAATCACTGGAGCGCAAGGAGTAACTGGAGCGCAGGGAATTCAAGGAATCACTGGAGCGCAAGGAGTAACCGGAGCTCAGGGAATACAAGGAATCACTGGAGCACAAGGAATAACTGGAGCACAGGGAATACAAGGAATAACCGGAGCACAAGGAATAACTGGAGCGCAGGGAATACAAGGAATTACTGGAGCACAAGGTGTAACTGGTGCTCAGGGAATACAAGGAATTACTGGAGCACAAGGAGTAACTGGAGCACAGGGAATTCAAGGAATCACTGGAGCACAAGGTGTAACCGGAGCACAGGGAATTCAAGGAATTACTGGAGCTCAAGGAATACAAGGAATCACAGGTGGGCAAGGAGTAACTGGAACGCAAGGAGTAACTGGAGCTCAGGGAATACAAGGAATAACCGGAGCGCAAGGGGTAACTGGAGCACAGGGAATACAAGGAATCACTGGAGCACAAGGAGTAACTGGAGCTCAGGGAATACAAGGAATCACTGGAGCGCAAGGTGTAACTGGAGCTCAGGGAATACAAGGAATCACTGGAGCACAAGGTGTAACTGGAGCGCAGGGAATACAAGGAATTACTGGAGCACAAGGTGTAACTGGAGCGCAGGGAATACAAGGAATCACTGGAGCACAAGGAGTAACTGGAGCACAGGGAATTCAAGGAATCACTGGAGCGCAAGGTGTAACTGGAGCACAGGGAATTCAAGGAATCACTGGTGCACAAGGGATAACTGGAGCACAGGGAATTCAAGGAATTACTGGTGAACAAGGTGTAACTGGAGCGCAGGGAATACAAGGAATCACTGGAGCACAAGGAGTAACTGGAGCGCAGGGAATACAAGGAATCACCGGAGCACAAGGTGTAACTGGAGCTCAGGGAATACAAGGAATCACTGGAGCGCAAGGGGTAACTGGAGCTCAGGGAATTCAAGGAATTACTGGAGCACAAGGAATCACAGGTGCACAAGGAGTAACTGGAGCACAGGGAATACAAGGAATCACTGGAGCACAAGGTGTAACTGGAGCTCAGGGAATACAAGGAATTACTGGTGCACAAGGAGTAACTGGAGCACAGGGAATACAAGGAATTACTGGAGCCCAAGGAGTAACTGGAGCGCAAGGAGATCCTGCGACAGATGATCAGGATCTTTCCTTAACAGGTAATATATTAAGTTTAACCGGAGATCCAACTCCTACTCCAGCAATAGACCTAACTCCCTATTTAGACAATACAGATGATCAAAACGCATCCGAAGTTCCTTTAGTAACTAATGTAGATGTAAACGAAGGAGCTGTAACCAGTCCAACGTTAGAAACAACTGTTGAAGAAGTAGTACAAGCTATTGCACCTATTACATCAAAAGCCGCAAGAGTATTTTATCCTCCATCTATAGAAATAGATGCTTCTGTAAATGGTACATTCTCTGTAAATCTTTATACCATGTATACAGCACAATTTGGAAGTCCAACAGCTGTAAGTGCGGGTGCACCTCTGACAGTACCATTATATGCTGCTACAGATTTATATTATTACGTAACCTTTGCTGATTCATCTGTATTTGACACCGCACCAGGTGCTATGACCATAACAGCAGATGGTGTATTGACCTATACGATAGTGGGGCAACCAGCAGATTATAATACGTTGATTAATGTAGTATTTGTAGTTAAGTAATTTAGCAGATTAGTCATATGAAACTAAAAAATAACATATATTATGTCCTTTTAGTATTGCTAACTGCTTTACCAAATATTAGTGTATTTGGACAAGATACATATCTGGATAGCTTTGGCACCTCTGCATATAACAATAGTGATGGTAACCAACCATGGACAACTAGTTGGGTAGAAACTGGTGATGATGGGCTTCCAGGTGGTGGAAATATATTTGTAAGTGGTTTTGCCGATCTGGAGTTTGTTAATATACAGAGTGGTGGCGTTAGTATGACAATTGCAAGGGATATTGATTTATCTGGTTATTCTTCTGTTGATTTATCTTTAGTGTATTTTTTTATTGATGCTAATAATTCTGATGAAGATATAGATATTCAGCTATGGAATAATACTACCAGTGCCTATGAAACTGTATTGACGACAGGAACTGGATTTGGAACCACTCTGACGCATACATTAACTGCCGATCAAATTTCTGCAAATTCATCTATCAGATTTTTATCCGGTAGTGGAAATTGGCAAGGTGGGGATAATATAGCCATCGATGATGTATTATTTACAGCTACAGCATCGAATCCAGAAATATCCATCAATGATATTGCAGTTAATGAAAATGCTGGGACCCTAGATTTAACGGTTTCTCATACAGGCGGAACTACAACAGGAAGTTTTACCGTAGAGTACAACACTAGTGATATCTCTGCAAATGCTCCTGGAGATTATACAGCTTTCTCAGGTACTACAATAACTTTTCCCGGTACCACTCTTAGTACTCAAACTATTTCTATCCCTATTATTGATGATGATGAAGCGGAAAATGCAGAAACGTTTGAGGTAAATCTTAGTAATCCAAGTGATGGCTCGGTTAGTATAACGGACGCACAGGGAATTGGAACAATTAATGCTAATGATCCAATTTCTATAGTTATCAATGATGTTTCTGTGAATGAGGCTGCAGGCACGGCTAGTTTCACAGTTACCTCGTCCGGTGGTTCTTTAACAGGAGGTTACACTATAGATTATGCTACGGCAGATAATACTGCAACTACTGCTGGTAATGATTATACCAGTACTAGCTCCCCTCCTGCTCTTACTTTTGCGGGAACTCTTGGGGAAACTGAAACGATTACGGTACCCATTTTAGAAGATACTGACATTGAAGGAACTGAAACATATTTTGTAAATCTTAGTAATTCAAGTAGTGCTCTTGTAACAATTACCGATACTCAAGGTTTAGGTACAATCATCGATAATGATGCAGGAATTAGTATTAATGATGTTTCTGTAAATGAGAATGCTGGAAATGCTACCTTTACTGTTACACTTACAGGAACCATATCTGGTGGATTTACTGTAGCGTATGCAACTGCAGACAATACTGCTGTAACACCAAGTGACTATACGGCAACTGGTTCTCCTAATCCTACAATATCTTTTGCAGGAACTGATGGAGAAACTCAAACATTTTCTATTCCTATTATTGACGATAATCTTGTAGAAACTGCAACCGAAAACTTTTTTGTGAACTTAAGTAATCCAAGTGTAGGCACAGTTGTTTTAACAGATGCTCAAGGAATTGGAACCATTACAGATAACGATGCTGCATCTATTGCTATTAATGACATCTCTGTAAACGAAACAGCAGGAACAGCAACTTTTACTGTAACTCATTCTGGAGGCGGAGATGTTTCCGGCGGTTTTACAGTAGAATATGCGACTTCAGATAATACTGCTATTAACCCTAACGATTATACAGCTACTGGTTCACCAAACCCGACACTATCTTTCTCTGGAGCAAACGGAGAAACTCAGTCCATAACTATCCCAATAATAAATGATATAGATGTTGAAGGAACGGAAACATATTTCGTAAATCTTAGTAATATTAGTAATACATTAATCACTATTAGTGATGCTCAGGGATTAGGAACTATTATTGATGATGAAGCTCCCTTTATAATTACAGATACTATTACTGATAATACCTGTAGTGGAATTTTTGTTGATACAGGATCAATTAATGGCCAATACAGTAACAACGAAGCTATCACCTATACGATCTGCCCTGATACTCCCGGTAGTTTTGTGGTATTAAACTTTACTTCTTTTGATGTCGAAGATAATTTTGATGCTTTGGCAATCTATGAAGGTACTACAACCACTACATTAATTAGTACCCATGATAATGGCAATATACCAACAACTATTATTTCTACTGATCCTTCTGGTTGTTTAACTTTCATTTTTACTTCTGATGGTTCTGTAACTGGAAATGGATGGCAAGCAACCATATCATGTACTGCTGCCACAGCTAGTTTTGTTACGGTAAATAATGTGACTGTAAATGAAAACGCAGGTACTGCTACTTTTACAGCAACTCATTCTGGAGGAAATGTTCCTGGTGGATTTAGTGTTAATTATTCTACTATCGATGATACGGCTTATGCTGATTCTGATTTTACTGACACAACAGGAACTCTTAATTTTTCTGGAACTTCTGGAGAGAGTCAAACAATTACAGTTCCTATTATTAATAATGCTTTTGCAGAAAACACAGAGACATTCTTCTTAGATCTCAGCAACTCTAGTTCTCCCTTAGTAGGGTTAATTAATGGCGTTGGAACCATACTTGATGATGGTGATCCTGCCCTTCCACTTAATACACCATTAACTCTTTTTGATGATTTTAACGGATATTTTGATTATGCTACTACAGGAGGATCCTTTAGAACAAGTGATGCAAATACGTGCACAATAGTGAGCTCTTCTTCTAATACATTAACAACAAACATATTGGCAGGAGGAGTCATAGAAAAAGCTTACTTGATCTGGGCACATTCCGGATTTAATGCGGATGATGTTGTAACTTTTGAAGGTCAAACTGTAAGTGCAGATATTGTAAATAGAGCGACATTTGGTACTACCCGTGAGTTTCATTCTATGGTTAGCGATGTTACAAGTATTGTTCAGAATATTACCGACCCTTCTACTAATGTTTATAATGTCACCGATTTAAGTATTGATAACACAGGCACACATTGCGCTAACAATACAACTTTAGGTGGTTGGAGTTTAATGATATTTTACACAGAACCTAGCTTACCAGCAGTAACCATTAATATGTATAATGGTTTTAACGGACAACAAAACAACACTACTAACTATACGCTTAGTGGCTTTTTTGCTATAGGATCAACTGGATCAAAAACTACAATTCTTTCATGGGAAGGTGATCAAGGTCTAGCTACAGGTGAGTTACTATCTGTTACTACGGGATCCGGAACATCTACTCTAAATGGTGATGGCGACAATGATGGAACTATTTTGAATAATCCTTTTAATGGAACAATATTTGACAATACTGTATTACCAAACATTAACACCTCTCCTACTTTTGGAATAGACTTAGATACATATGATATCTCTCCATTTATTAATCAAGGTGAAACTACTGCAACTACAAATGTACAGGTTGGTGATGATTTTGTTCTGTTAAATTCAGTACTTTTAAAAGTACCAAGTAATCTAATGACAGGAACTGTTTTTGAAGATATTAATTATCCAGGAGGTGCAGGTAGAGATCTTGCTACCTCTTCTGGGATCGATATAGAAGGAACAACAGTAGAATTATATGATAATACAGGTACCTTAATAGACTCTGACGTAACAGATATAAATGGAAATTATAATATTGGTGGTATGGCTAATGGCACCTACAGTCTACGTGTGGTAAATAACACGGTACGTTCTACAAGAGGTGGTGGAGCTGCATGTACAACTTGTTTGCCAATCCAAACATTTAGATCCACTTTTGCAGCTAGTACGTTAGGAGCGGTAACAAATGAAATTGGTGGCGCTAATCCAGCAAATGAAGATGTAGCAGCCGGTATACTTACTGGAGCCCAAACAATTTCTTCCATTACAATTGCAAGTGAAGGAGCTGTTGACATAGATTTTGGTTTTAATTTCAATACGATTGTAAATACCAATGCTGACGGACAAGGATCATTGGGGCAATTTGTTGTTAATGCTAATAATCTTGATGAAACAGGATTAGATATTGAGGCAAATAGTATTTTTAATCCAGGTGCCGGAGAAGATATATCCATCTTTATGATTCCACCTACCGGAGATCCTTTAGGCAGAACTACAGATACTAATTTTGCAAGTGGTTTTTTCGATATTAATCTACCAAATGTTTCTCCATTAGATATCATTACAGATGATGCCACACATATCGATGGTCGAACACAAACCGCCTATTCTGGAGATACAAATACAGGAACTGTTGGCTCTGGTGGAACTACCGTTGGAATTTCTGCTACTACCTTGCCAAATTATAACTTACCTGAAATACAGGTACGTAGCGATAATGGAGATGTTATTCAATTACAAGCTTCAAATACTGTGATTAGAAATCTTGCTGTTTATGGAGGAAACAGAAGAGCAATTCGTCAAGATTCTGGAACAGGAAATCTAATCACTGAAAATCTTTTAGGAGTGAATGCATTAGGAGTTGTAGGGCCAGTTGGTGTTGTAAGCTATGTTGATGATGGATTCGAAATTAGTGGCGGTACTGTAACCATTGACGGTAATTATATTGCTTCAAATACAGATTTTGGAATTTCGGTAAATGGAGGAACTTCAACACTAATTCAAAATAATCACATTACCAATAATGGCTTCAGAAACTGTGAATTTAACATAAGAGTGGTTAACGGTAGCGGAATTACCATACAAAATAACCTTGTTGATGGCTCAGCTTCATTAGGTATTTTTGATGATCAAGGTAACATAACAATTACAGAAAACACAATAACTACAGCCGGAAGCGATACTGGTTGCGCACAGCTTAGTGGAATTAATTTAGCACAAAGTAATTCTTCAGTTACTAATAATATAATTAATACTAATGCAGGATCTGGTATTGTACTGACTGGAGGAACTACATCAGGAAATCTAATATCACAAAACTCTATTTATGCAAATGGAACCTTTGCAGATGCTCTGGGAATTGATATTGCGGATGACGGAGTAACTATAAATGACACTGGTGATTTAGATACAGGTCCTAATGGTAGTCTTAATTTCCCTATTTTTGAGTCCGTAACCATTTCTGGAACTACACTAAAAATAGTGGGTTGGGCTCGTCCTGGTGCAACCATAGAAGTTTTTCTTACGGACATTAATCAAGGAACAGCAACCGCAGGTGATAATCAATTAGGGTTGACACAAGATTATGGTGAAGGTCAGGTATATTTAGGTTCTGGTACAGAAGGAAGTGGTGCTGACACAGATAATACGACTTCACTATATACCGGCGCTGATGGTAATACGGATAATACAAACAAGTTTAATATTAGCATAACATTAGGATCAGCAATTTCACCAGGAAGTTTGATCACTGCCACAGCTACTGTATCCAACTCAACTTCTGAGTTTGGAAATGGTTTTGCTGTTGGTATAGGGACAGTTATTACGAATAGAAGAATAACATTTAGAGTAAAACCAAATTAAGTTTATAGAACAAAAACATATAATATTATTTAGCTAAAAAAGCTTATCTAACAATAAAACCTATATTACATCAACCATATATCAAATAACAGTATAAATAATTAAAATCGTCATAATGAAAAGTTTTCAAGTAGAAATCACAGATTTGACAATATCAAAATAAGAAACACGAAGTGCTAGGTAATAAAAATTCCCTCATTTCAAAAAACATTGGTATTCTTGTCAAAACAGAAAACAACAATATAATGCGTATTTCATCGTTAAAAAAAAGCGTTTAGTCGATGAAATATTAAAAAACGTTATAAATAAGTAAATGATTACGTTTTTTTTTAATTATATTCGCGTAACAAGATTACTTTAAAACCATAATTTAATGTTACCCCAAAAGAATATACTTACATATTTGATTTTCTTTTGTTTGCTGAGTATTAACTTAACAATATTCTCTCAGCAAGCTTTTCATAACTTTGGAAATATACAAATACATGATCAAGGTCAAGTAGGGTTTCATATGGACGTAATCAATGACGGTACTTTTGATCAAAATGTTGGGTTTACAGGTTTTTATAATCAAAATAGTCTAACAATCTCCGGAGCCAATCGACCAATTTTCTATGACATGGAAATTGACGTTTTAAATGATTTATTTATAGAGGTTTCAGTAGGAGTTAATAATTTTCAGGAATTTACAAACGGAAGAGTTTTTACTCCAAGAGATCAAATAAATGTATCCCTAGATTATCTAAATGATGCTCCTTACTTAGGTGAAAACGATGATCGTTATGTTGATGGGTATGCTTCTATTACGGGTGATCTGGATTTTTCATTTCCTATAGGTGATGATTTTCGTCACAGACCAGCTCGTATAGAAAGTCAAGCGGCCAATAATACTGCACGAGCTGCGTATTTTTTCGAAGATCCTAATTCTCCTAACTTCTTCTCAGAGAATTTTGACACTAATAATTTTGGCGATTTATTATTTGGGATCAGTATTTTTGAGTTTTGGGATGTAGATGGAAATCAAGAGACTAGTGTAACTTTAACTTGGGATACCAATAGTAATATTCCAACTTTAGTAAATGACTTGCAAGATCTTAGAGTTGTTGGATGGAATCCTGATTTAGAACAATGGGTAAATCTTGGAAATACCAGTTTTGTTGGAGATCTTGATAATGGGGAAATCACCTCGGATGCAATTATTCCGGATGATTATGTAGTACTTACCTTTGGTACTTCTAATATAATACTAGACGGTGATCTAGAAATATTCACGGCAGTTTCTCCCAATGGAGATGGCTTTAACGACACATTTGTGATACAAGGATTAGTTCAATTTCCTGACAACGAGCTATTTGTTTACAATCGTTGGGGAGTTTTAGTTTACAATCGAAAAGCTTATCACGAAGTACAGCAAACAGCTGAAGCTTTTAATGGTATTTCTGAAGGTAGAGCTACTATAGCAAAAGGAGAATTGCTTCCCGAAGGAACATATTACTATGTACTAAATGTAGAAGGAATAAAAGATCGAGCAGGATACTTATATATTAATAGATAATTTTACTCATTCACTCAAATATCTTACTAACAAAGGTGATTTGCACCGAAGAGTAATCGAACATAAATACGCTATCTAAATCTATAATTTCTTCACAAAATGATGCGCCCATATCTCATAACCCTGATTGAGATAAAACTTATGTGAGGGATAATTAGAAACGTAACTATTAAGCTCCGATGTTTCACAACCTTTTGTTCTAGCGTACTCATAAATCCATTCAAATACAATTTTTCCTATTCCTTTACCTTGATATTTATCATCAATGTATACATGATCAGGTTCACAGGATCTACCGGCATAATGTCTTGTCATAAACCACAATCCAAAAACTCCAATCAGTTCCGTATCTAAATATACTCCCCAACATTCATAGTTCTGCTCAAACATTTCTCCAAAACGTTCCAATAACAGCTGGTCATCAAGCTTATGCCCCATTAACTTTTGAATTAATGGTAAGGCTTCTGGAAAATCAGGTTTTAAAATCTTGTTAAATATTAGGTTCATTTATATAAGTAGCAAATTTGTTATCATTTATTTCGTGATATTTTGTAAAAATAATTATACTTTTAACTACAATATGAAAAATAATCATAAAATGATATGAAAGAAAAATCAGGAAAAATCCAAGATATAATAGATAAGAAATTTCTCGAAGAACGCAGTGTCTTTCTATGGGGACAAGTTGATGACAAATCTGCTAAACATGTTATTGATAGATTAATGTATCTGGATATGATTAGTAATGAAGAAATTAAATTATATATTAATAGTCCTGGTGGATATGTGACCTCTGGATTTGCAATGTATGACACAATTAAAGCATTAAAAAGCCCTGTAGCTACAATTTGTACTGGATTAGCCGCATCTATGGGGTCTATTCTTTTAAGTGTAGGCGAAAAAGGACGTAGATTTATCCAGCCTCATGCCAAAGTAATGATCCACCAACCTAGTGGAGGAGCAAGAGGGCAGGCATCTAACATAGAGATTCAAGCAACAGAAATCCTTAAAACAAAAGAATTAAGTGCTCAAATTTTAGCAGATAATTGTGGTCAAGAAATTGAGAAAGTACTAAAAGATTTTAACCGTGATTACTGGATGGATGCAGAGGAATCTATAGAATATGGTATCGTAGATGGAATACTCTCATAAGCCTGAAACATTCTATAATTGATATTCTATTTTAAAATTAAACTGATATGCCCCAACAATAATCTGATCTATAGTTACGGCATATCAGTTTAATTTCTTAAATTACAGATACATTTGTATGTTTTAAGGAGTACTCTTTCCTACTCCAAAAGATAATTTTACCAATGATGCAAAGAAAAAAATTTATTCAAATAAGCGCTCTGGGACTGGTAGGATTGTCTTCTGTATCCTTTACTGATTTTCAATCAAAATTTACCAAAAACGACCTTATGGGAAAAGGGAATCCTTCATTTGTTGGCGAAGGATACAAACTACGCAAAAATGCGAATAAAGCTTTTTTAAAAATGAAAAGCGCAGCTTCAAAGGAAGGTATTAAAATAAGAGTTGTTTCTAGCTATAGAGACTACGCACATCAAAATCGTATTTGGGAACGTAAATACGAGAGATATACTGCGAAAGGATTGTCTCCCATAAAAGCGATCCAAAAAATAATTGAATACTCTACTATTCCTGGCACATCTCGTCATCATTGGGGCACAGATCTGGATATTGTCGATGGAAGTGTGAAGCAGCCAAGAGACTTACTTTTAGAAAAACACTTTCATGATGGTGGTTCTTTCACCAGGTTTAAGACATGGATGGATCACAACGCCAATGATTTTGGTTTCTATCTTGTTTATACTAATAAAAAAGGTAGAAAAGGATTTAAATATGAACCTTGGCATTACTCATATGCTCCTTCATCGATCCCAATGCTTAAAGAATTTAAAAAACTTGATATTAAAACTGAATTGCAAAAAACAGTATTAATGGGAAGCTCTAATTTCACTCCAGAATTTATTCAGCAATATATGAATCAAAATGTCTTAGATATTAACCCTAAATTATTACCATAGCATATACTAAAATTAATTTCTTTCAGTTATATAGAAAAGCCCTATATCTTATGAAAAATGTGTTAAAATATTTCTGTATAATACTGATATTCAACATTTTTATATCTTGTTCTTCTAAAGATGATTCCGATACCATAGGTATAGAAACGAGTGAACTCACTAATGAAACAGACATCTCAGACGGTATACTAACACTAGTAAATCAGCATAGAGCTGGTATAGGTTTATCTGCCTTATCTAAAAATGCAACCGCTGAAGAATTGGCGATCGATCATACTAAATATATGATTTCGATAAACCAAATCAATCATGATAATTTTAATCAAAGAGGAAATGTTTTAAGCGATCAGGAGAATGCAACGGGAACGGCAGAAAATGTAGCAAGATTTTATACTGACGCGCAAAGTGTTGTAAACGGATGGCTTAACAGTTCTGGACATCGAGAAAATATAGAAGGTAATTATATGTATACTGGTATTTCATCCATAAAAGATCAAGATGGTAAATATTATTATACACAACTTTTTTATCGTTAACCATGCATCAACTATGCTAATTAGCACTATTTGTGTTCCATAATGAGAACACAACACCTCTAGTAGTTGCTTATCAAAAATGTTATTTTGCATTTGTTGATAAGCAACTTTTATTTTTTAGTAACTTTAGGAATCCAAAAACACATTTTGATTAACTAAAAACATAGCTCCATGAGACGTGGTGGATTAAAAATAAGAATATTAATTGGGTTAGCTATTGTGGCGTTTGCCTTCTTTAAGAAATGTAATAACAAAACCCTTAATGAATACACTGATAGAGTCCAAAATATTAATATGACCACGGATCAGGAAATTGCAATTGGACTTCAGAGTGAACCAGAGATCACTAGACAACATGGTGGATTATATCCTGATCAAAAACTCCAAAATTACGTAGATAATGTTGGTAACAAGCTTGTCACCAACACCATGGCAAGACAATCTCCTTATAAATATGAATTTCACCTTTTAGCTGATCCTAATACTATTAATGCATTTGCTCTTCCTGGTGGTCAAATATTTATAACATATGCTCTTTATTCTCAATTACAAAATGAGGATCAATTAGCAGGCGTGTTAGGGCATGAAATTGGACATGTTTTAGGTAGACATTCTGCGGAACGAATAGCTGAACATGAATTTTGGAAAACTATTTCTACAGGAGCTTCAGTTGGCGCAGATGCAGGTGGACTCGTTAGCGGAATTGGACAAAATGTTCTTTTGGGTAATGGAAGAGATGATGAATTAGAAAGTGATAAATTGGGTGTTTTGTTTATGATTAATTCTGGCTATAATCCTCAGGAAATGATAGGTGTTATGCAAATTCTAAAAAATGCAGCTGGCCCTAATCGTACTCCTGAGTTTCAAAGTACGCACCCAGACCCTGACAATCGTATCGAAAAAATTCAAGAAGCTATAGAAGAATATAATGGACAATAAAAAAACTTCGCCTAAAAAGTGAATAAGCGAAGTTTTCCGGTTTTTGATTTTTCTAAGATTCTAAGACAATTCTTCTAGAAGAGCTATTGCTTCCTTAGCATTAGACAGTTTAGCAAATTTCATTGCTGTATTACCCTTGCGATCTCTAGCTTTAATATTAGCCCCCTTTTTAACTAATAATTTAATGATATCAACTCGGTTATACCGAGCTGCATACATCAGCGGAGTTTTTCCATCTGACATTTCATTTACATCACTTCCTAATTCTATCATTTTTTTTACAGTATCAAGATCCCCTTTTACGATTGCCATACAAAAAGGGCTTACCTTATAAGTGATTAGCTCATAATCATGACTATCGATAGCCATTCGTTCTTCTGAAGCAAAGCTTACAGAGCTGATGAATAAAATCATCAATGCAGTTACAATTGTTTTTTTCATGATGTTGTGAATTTATTAAGTTACGTTTATAGGGTTGTTATACTATACGACCACACAAAACGGCTTTTTGTTACACATAAAAACCTAAATAACAGAACTTTAACTGATCAATAACATAATATTCTGATAATGTTTTGCAAAAATTCAAGAAGCTATAGAAGAATATAATGGACAATAAAAAACTCCGCTTGTTTTGTCAAGCGAAGTTTTTCTATATGTTGTTTTAAAATTTTAAGACAATTCTTTAAGAAGGGCCATTGCCTCTTTAGCATTAGCTAATTCTGCAAATTTCATTGCTGTTTTACCAGTATCGTCTTTTGCTTGAAGAGACGCTCCTTTACCTATTAGCAATCTAATAATATCAACTCTGTTATATCGAGCTGCATACATAAGCGGAGTTTTCCCTTCTGATCTCAAATTTACATTGCTCCCTTCCTCTATCATTTTTGCCACAGTATCAAAATCTCCCTTTATAATTGCCATAAAAAAGGGATCTACTTTACTAGTGGTTAGTTCATAGTTCTCGCTATCACTCGTATTTGGTTGTTCAGAAGCAAAACTTACAGATGTAATAATCAAGATCATTAATGCTGTCATAATTGTTTTTTTCATAATGTTGTGAATTATTGAAGTTAGTATATAGATTTGTTATTTTAGAAAACTATAAAGAAGTAACTCACTGCTTATAAATACTTAATTTACAAAACATTACTCATTAAATAACATAAAATTTTAATAATATTTTAAAAAATTAACACCATCATAATAATTCTAATAATTTTAATTAGAAGTTAATTTTTAAATCACATGAAAAGGGTAACATTTCATTATCCAATTTTTCCTTTTTAAAAGAATTAAATAATCATCATTAAAACGAAGTTAATTCTAAGAATAACCTATTTTAAACCTTCACTACGAGAATCCTTTAATGGTTCCTCAAAAAATATTCAAAATAAATATTTATACCACTTCAAAATTCGAAATAGACACTTACTCATTTTTGGGTGCTTCTATTCTAAATTGTAATTTAGCTTCTTGTTATTTTTTGACAATTCTTAAATAGATCATTGAAAAAGCATCAAATCATATAAACAAAATGAACAAAAAAGTAATCTTAATGATTCTGGATGGATGGGGAACATCTCCAGATCCTAAAGTCTCTGCTATCGATCATGCCAAAACCCCATTTATTGATAGTTTATACACAAAATATCCTAATGCTGCTTTACGAACTGATGGTCTTCATGTAGGACTTCCTGATGGGCAAATGGGAAATAGCGAGGTTGGTCATATGAATCTGGGTGCAGGAAGAATAGTGTATCAGGATTTAGCCAAAATTAATATGGCTATTAAAAATGATACATTAAAGAATGAACAGACATTAATTGAGGCACTTAATTACGCTAAAGACAACAATAAAAATATTCATCTTTTAGGTTTAGTGAGTGATGGTGGAGTCCATTCTCATATTAGTCATATAAAAGGATTATTGGATGTTGCTAATTCTAAAGGATTAAAAAATGTCTTTTTACACGCTTTTACTGATGGACGTGATGTAGATCCAAAATCTGGAATAGATCATATTAAAGAAATCCAACAGTATATGACAGAATCTACGGGTAAATTAGCATCCATAGTAGGACGATATTACGCAATGGATCGTGATAAAAGATGGGAACGTGTACAACTGGCATATGATCTCATTGTTAACGGAAATGGAACTCCTAGTACGAATGCGTTAGAAAGTATTCAGGAAAATTATGATAATAATATCACTGATGAGTTCATAAAACCAATCGTTTTGGAAGAAAACGGATCCCCTATTGCTACAATCAAGGATGATGACGTTGTAATATTCTTTAATTTTAGAACAGATCGTGGTCGTGAACTTACAGAAATGCTATCACAATCGGATATGCCCGAATACAATACTCATAAATTGCCATTATACTATGTTACGATGACGAATTATGATGATAATTTTCGCGGAACTCATATAATTTATGACAAAGACAACATCACAGAAACCTTAGGAGAGGTGTTATCTAAAGCTGGTAAAAAACAAATACGTATTGCAGAAACTGAAAAATACCCTCATGTTACATTTTTCTTTTCTGGTGGACAGGAAGAACCTTTTAAAGGAGAATCCAGAATTCTTAGGAACTCCCCAAAAGTTGCCACATATGACCTAAAACCAGAAATGAGCGCCTATGAATTAAGAGATGCGCTACTGCCAGAATTACAAAAAGGAGAAACGGACTTTGTTTGTCTTAATTTTGCCAATGGCGATATGGTGGGACATACTGGGATTATGGAAGCAGCAATTAAAGCATGTGAAGCAGTAGATGAATGTGTAAAAGATGTAGTAACAACCGGATTAGATCATGGATACAGTACTATTTTGATTGCTGATCACGGTAATTGCGAAACTATGATTAATCCTGATGGATCTCCTCATACTGCTCATACAACAAATCCTGTTCCTATCATCTTTATTGATAATGATCAGATACAAATAAATGATGGAGTATTAGGTGACATTGCTCCCACTATACTAGAACTTATAGGTGTTAAACAACCAACAACTATGACTCAAAAATCTTTATTAAAATAATACCATATAAATCTAAATCATATAGCAGTCGTATCCTTGATACGGCTGCTTTTTTTATATCAAAAATATTGTTTTAGTATCTTTAACATATTATAATAATTTTTTATACAAATTATACGCAGCGAAATCCTACATTCTCAGTTATAATTTATGAGAGTAAGCACTAACCCTTATTCATGAATAAAGAAGAGCAAGACAAACTGGTTAAAGCTTGTAAAAAGAATAGCCGGGATGCCATGGAAAAAATATATAATGCTTTTATGCCCAGAATGATTGCGGTAAGTATTCGCTATTGCAAAAATCAATCTGATGCAGAGGATATAGTGCAAGAAGCTTTTATTAAGGTATTTAAAAATATTAAAAAATATAAGCATAGTGGGACATTAGGAAGTTGGATAGAAAGAATTGTTGTGAATTGTGCAATTGATCATTGGCATAAAAGAAAGAAAACCGTTTTAATGGATAATTCAGAATTAATAATGGAGACTGAAACACAAGAGTTAGATGAAATTGAAAAAAATCAATTTTCTAAACAACTTTCATCAGAAAAATTAAGAACATTAATAAATGAATTACCAGAGCAGTATAGGCTCGTATTAAATCTGTATGCCATTGAAGGCTATTCGCACAAGGAAATAAGTAAAATATTAAAGATTAAAGAAAGTACATCTAGATCAAATTATACTAGAGCTAGAAAAAAACTTTTAGAAAATATGAGAGCTATAGGAATTGAAAAATACTAATTGCTATCTCTAAATGAGAAACAAATGAAAGAGGATAAGGACCTTTTAAAAGAACTTTTGCACACAAAATTTAAAGATGATGTTATTGAATCGTCTAGGAATAATTTTGACAATATTTTTGATGCTGTGCAAAAAAAATCAGATGATAAAAGCTTATTTTATTGGTATACCGCTGGTGTAATTGTTCTAATGCTTATTAGTGTATTTACCTTATACTATCTTAAAAATAATAAAACATCTAATACTCATACAGAAGAAACAAGTACAGAAATTCCTATCCAAAAAGAAAATATTAATCTTGTTACCACACCAATAGATACCATATCTTCAAAAAAAGAAGAAAACAATACAATTACCGGAAATGAAATATCGGAAGATATAAATCAATCTGAGAATTCAGTTACTAAAAAAATAGATGTAACCACCTTAGAACCTGAAGATGAGATTATTGAAAAAGGTGTAATTACAGTAACCTATACAGCCTCTGACAAATATGCTTCTACGGAACATACTATGTACAATAAACTCCCTGATTCAAGTACAATTGTTGTTAGAAAGAATAGCAAAGTAAACTTTACTGCTACAACACAAGGATATCGTAGAGCAGATATTACCGGAACCGTATTTTTAAATATCATAAAAGAAGAATCTAAACCATTTATTCTTTTTGGAAAACATTGTAAAATACAGATTACTGGTAATTCTTTTGCTATTCACTCTGATTCTAAAGCTGATTTGATGACTCTAATTCAAGGATCTGCTAAAGTAGTTCACAATACAACCAAAGAAGTTAGAAATCTAATTCCAGGAGAAAGTCTTCGTGTAGATCAAAATGGGATTGTCTTATTAGAAAAATCACCAAATCGATTCGCTTGGAAAACGGGTGATTTACATTATAAAAATACAAGTGTTGATCAAATCATAAATGATCTTGGAGAAAATTACGATGCTAAAATATTATTAAAAAATGCCGATATTCTAAACTGCAAATATTCTGGGTCTTTTGAAAAAACCAATACGACTAAGGTATTAACAAAATTAGCTTCTGCGCTAAAATTACGGATAACAAAAAAAGATGACCTATTTACGATTACAGGACAAGGTTGTAATAAGTAATACTACGGCAAAACCTATTCCTCAAAACGCATATAATTGAGAAAAAATCAATCTTTTCTAATATAAAAACTATATGGTTTCCGGTAATCAAATAATTTATCGAGACTTATTCCAAAAGTGGAATTATATATTTTACAGTTAAATTTAATTAAGTAAGGTTGAGGATGTTGATTTCAATAAAATATGACTTCTGAATGCAAATACTAATAAAAAATTGGTTCAACCTACTCAAAAACGCTTTACCTAAAAGAGCTAATTATCGTCTTTTAAGATGACTATTTATTTCTTACCACTATATTATAGATTGCAGCCTACACTGGGTAACAAGCTTTTACCTTTATATTTTTTTGTCATTCCAGCGTAGGCTGGAATCCACATTATCAACTATTACAGTTTTATCTCATAAAAATGATTATGTTAAATTCCTTAAAAAAATGATTTTAAACTTAAAAAAATGCATAAAAAAACCGTTTGAAAGTATATTTCCAAACGGTTTTCACAAGTAACTAAACTATCTATCTATTATAAATCAAAAACAGTAGATTCTCCATTATCTCCTGTTAATGTAACTTCTTTATCGCAAGCTCCATCTCCAAAATCAATATTAAAATTAACTCCAAAACTACTTGAGAAATCCAAAGAACCTTGAACAGGATATTTTAAGAAACTAAATCTGTCAAAACATGCTACTTTATATACCAGAGGCGAACCTTCAACCGATTCTGTTCTCATAAAAAATGTTTGTGTTATACCTTCTAGAGAAGAAGATTCTTCAAGAGTAATAACTTCTTCTGAAGTAAATCTATTCTCAAATGCAAAATTTCTATTTGTAGTATATCTATAAGAATCTCCATTAGGCTCTGTAATAACTCCATCTATCACAACATCAAACACTTTAGTGGTCTCAGTGCTTAGTGCTTCATTTTGTTCAGCTACTCTATAACCATCAAACACATAACCATCATCTCCTCTAACGTTCTTAAAAATTGTAGAATCTTTCCATTTCTGATTAAACACTCCAGCCACATAATACTCCACTTTACCACTCCAATCATCAAACTGGCATTGCTCTTCAGTATAGTCCAAAATCATTTTACTGTAATAATCATAATTACTAAAACCTGGTAATGTATTATCTTGATTAGAAACTAATAGTTCTATAGATACACAACTATTTTTAAAATTTTTAGATGATCCTTGAACATCTGTTGATGCTTGTTCAGAAATTGCATCAAAACCATCCATTGCTAAATCTAAATTATTAAATAATTCAAAATCTTCTTTATCACTATTCTGAATAGATACATTATCATCCATATCCTCTACAGCACAACTTGCCATTAATCCTAAAGTTACTGTACAAATCAAAAATTTTCTCATGGTTTACTTTTTTTAAATGAATATTATATTGGGTTTTCTATCTATTAAACCTGAAAAAATAAAAACGCTGCGTAAATTTTTTATTTTTTTAGTAGAATTTTCATAAACCTCATATTTCATGGGCTTCAACAACCATAAAAAATATTCACCTTAATTCTGTTAAACATAAAATTTGCGCCATTAATAACTATAAAAAGTATAAAATACTTCTATATATCTTCTTACTAGAGATTAAAACTTGATCAATTGACTGAATCCTAATATTCTTTGTAAATTTGCCATCCTTAATAAGGATATTATGATCATTACTAAAACACGTGAAGAAATCGAATTAATGCGCGAGAGTGCACTAATCGTTTCTAAGACATTGGGAATGCTTGCTTCCGAAGTAAAACCTGGGGTTACTACCTTACAATTAGATAAGTTAGCCGAAGAATTCATTAGAGATCACGGTGCGATTCCTGGTTTTTTAGGATTATATGATTTCCCTAATACCTTATGCATGAGTCCTAATGAACAGGTTGTTCATGGAATTCCAAATAATACTCCATTAGAAGAAGGTGATATTATCTCCATTGATTGTGGAGCTATCAAAAATGAATTCTATGGTGATCACGCATATACTTTTCCTGTTGGAGAAATAGCTCCTGAGGTTGAGCAACTATTAAAGATAACCAAAGAATCACTGTATGTAGGCATTGCAGAACTGAGGGTTGGAAAACGTGTAGGTGATGTAGGATATGCTATTCAAAAATTCACAGAAGAAGCTGGATACGGTGTAGTTAGAGAACTTGTCGGACACGGTTTAGGTCGCAAAATGCACGAAGATCCAGAGATGCCTAATTATGGACGACGCGGAAGAGGAAAAAAGTTTATTGAAGGAATGGTAGTTGCTATAGAACCTATGACTAATATGGGCACACATCGCATAAAACAATTGAGAGACGGTTGGACAATTCTTACTGCAGATGGTAAGCCAAGTGCTCATTTCGAGCATGATGTTGCTATTGTAGATGGAAAACCAGAGATTCTTTCTACTTTTAAATACATCTATCAAGCCTTAGGTATTGAGTCAGATGAGGAAGATGCTTTTAGACAAGAATTATTAGCTGTTTAAGTTTTTTCCTGTAATGAAAAAGCTCTTTAAACTTATACTAAATACCATCCCAAGGCCACTTTTAATTCGCTTGAGTTATGCAGTTAGGCCAATAATTTCTTTTTTTCTTAAAGGAAATAGATTTACTGATCCTATAGATGGAAAAAGCTTCTCTAAATTTTTACCATATGGCTATGGAAATCAAAGAGATAATGTACTTTCTCCTTCTACCCTATCTTTAGAACGTCATCGATTACTTTGGTTATATCTACAGAATGAAACGGATTTTTTCAGTGACAAAGCTAAAGTTCTTCATTTTGCCCCAGAACAGGCTTTTTATAAAAGATTCAAGAATTTAAAGAATTTAGAATATACAACTACAGATCTTAACTCTCCGCTGGCAGATGTAAAAGCTGATATATGTAATCTTCCTTTTGGAACAAACGAATATGATATTATATTTTGTAATCACGTTTTAGAGCATATCCCAAATGATACCAAAGCAATGCAAGAGCTATTAAGAGTTCTTAAACCTGGTGGAATGGCAATTTTACAAATCCCGCAAGATCTAAGTAGAGCAACTACTTTTGAAGACAACAGTATCTCAGATCCAAAAGAACGTGCTAAAATTTTTGGTCAATATGATCACGTAAGAGTATATGGTAGAGATTATTTTGATAAATTAAGATCCATCGGCTTCCAAGTACATGAAGTTGATTACACGAATGATCTTTCTAAAGAAGAAGTAACTAGATATTGTCTCGCTCCTGGAGAAATACTTCCGGTATGTTATAAGCCATAATGCAACTTCTTATATTCCATTTTAATTCTTAAGAAACTTCTTTATTTACAGTCTTGGCTTTTGATATAAACATCAATTCAGAGAACAAGGAATCTTTTTCTATCATTTCCAGTAATTGCTTTTTGCTTTCAAACTTCTTTTTCCTAACGTACCCTTCAGAATGACCCGTTATTAAACCTATTTCCCTCATGCTTTTTCCTTCTAAAAACAAGGTTAGTATTTGTTTACATTTACAATTAAGATTTACAAAGTGTTTTCTAAATAATTGTTCTCTTTCGCTCTGTTCTATATCTTTTATAATATTCGTATTATCCTCCAGCTTCAAATCATCAATAGGACCACAACACGACATTCTACTCTTTTTTCTTAGTCTAGTTCTCCACATATTTTTACAAACCCCATAAAAATATGTATGTATTGAACAATTTATAACCAAAGAATCGGATTTTAGTTTTTGATATAATGTAATTAATGCATCCTGAAATATATCTTCCGAATCCCTTTCAGTACCAGAATTCTTGATGATAAAACTATTAATTACAGTGAAATTTCTTTCATAAAAGTCCTTTAAAACCTTTTCATTTCCTTTTATTATTCCATTAAAAATTTTGATCTCATCATTGTACCCCATATTGATGATTTAAGTTTTAGTTAGTTGATTGCCCTACATAATATCAGTAGCAATTTTTGTTCCATTGTTACAGGAGAAATTATAACCTTTTTTAAAAGAATCTTCAAAAAAATCATAATGCACTAATATCTCCGATATTAAGTATTCAAGAATGAAGTTAACCATGATCTAAAAAACTTAAAAGTATAAATGAGGGAACCCTTATCTGTAATGAGTAAAGGTGATTTTAGAAGAAGGCAATAAAACAGTATTACTTATCAGGAAAACCGTTTAACGTGAGTGTTTTCAATTCTTTTTTCTCATTTTCATAAATGAAATAAGTTTTGAGCTGTGGATGGGAGTCTAGAAAAGCTATAGATTTTTCTAATCCCATGGACATTAATGCAGTAGCATAAGCATCCGCTTCCATACAGGTTTTAGTCAAAACAGAAACACTTAACAAATTAGATTTATGAGGAAATCCTGTCTTTGTATTAATTATATGTGCATACCTGTTTCCGTTTTCATCTAATTTAAACTTACGATAACTACCAGAAGTTGCCATAGCTTCATTTTCTAATGAAATCACCTTGCTATACGATTGGGTTTGATCAAAATTAGGGTCTTCTACCCCTATTTTCCATGGCTTTTTTTTAACTAAATTACTTCCCTTTCCTCTGATCTCTCCTCCTATTTCTACTAGGTAGTTTTCATAATGTTTAGATTCCATAAAATCAGAAAACACATCCACTGCATAGCCTTTTGCCAACGCATTAAAATCAATAAATGTAGTAGTATGTTCTTTTACGACCGTATCATTTTGTAATTCAACTTTATTCAACCCAACCGAGATCAATAAACTATCTATTTTAAGACTATCTAATGACACTATTTTGCCCTCTGGTCCAAAATCCCAAGCGTTTACCAAAACTCCTATTGTAGGATCAAAAACTCCCTTTGTTTCTTCGTAAATCTTTTTTGACGTATTAAATACATTTTTAAAATGATGGTCCACAACAATTCCCGAATCACCATGATTAATCTTAGAAATATCAGAATCATTTTGATAGGTTGACATAGAAGAATTAATAACAGTTATGATACTGTCGTATGATGTAGAGAAATCAATCTCTTTTTTATCAATAAATTGAACAGAAAAAGTAGTCCCGAATGCATCACCACTTGCATAATTTAAGTAGTGCTCAGGTGTCTCTTCACAAGAAAACAAACATATTACTAAAGAACAAATAACAAGGTTACGAATCATAGTATCTAATTAAGGTGTGTCTCTATAGTTTGCAAACCTGCAAATTCTAGTGTGTAATTTTCATTCAGGAAAACAGGTTTTCGCGGGTTTTCAGAATTTTGTAACCCTACACCTGCATAAAACACTTTAGCTTCTTGTTCCCTGGCATGTTTCTTAAACGACTCCATCCAAATCATATCATAATTATGCGGATTATCTGGATATGACACAGCTTTTACTAAGACAAAATAACGCTGATTCTCTTTATCAATACAAACAAATTGAGGGTGTTTACCTAACTTACTATTAATAGCAATAAATTCGAAACCTTTTTTTTCTAATTCTTCACCTACAATGTTCATTGCCAGATTATGAAGTTCTTGTTTTGTGAGTATCCTTGTCATAGCGGAGCAAAGATACTACTTTGACAAAAATATCAATGTCATTTAAATCTAATAAACTGCGCCTTTTCAAAATAATAACTTGGAGTATAAACAGCTGTGTTTTCTTTGAATCTGTACCAAGGAGACATACTAGTGTCTTCGAAGTTCTTAAGTAAGCATACATTCTGAGCTGGCGTATTACCTTGAGCTAGCAAAAACAACTTATCTCCTTGATTATTTACAATCTCATCCACTATGATTTCTATATGACCTGGAGAACCGGGTTTAACCAACATATCTCCGATAGTCAAATCCTTTACTTTTACTTTAGGAAGTTCCGTATGTAACGACAATGTTCCTGCATAGGTATAAATAAGATTCAGGTATTTGTAGAAATTAGTTTTAGAAGAATTAGGGGAAGCTGTTTTATGAAAGGTTACTTTATTCCCTCGAATCTTAGGCCTATATCCTTTAGCATATTCTTTCCAGGAACAATAGTGTCCTGAAGTAAAATTAAACCCTATTTCATCTTTCCTATTTGCATCCCAAAGATATTCTGCTCTCATCCTCATAAGTGCATCTGCACATTGCTGTAACCCATTTGCGGGAACAGGCACTTCTAAAATCGCATCATGCCAATGCTGTGCAAAATATTTTGTATCATCATAATTGATAATTGGAGAACCATGTTTTTTCAATCTATAATTACGTAGATATTCTTGAAAAGAATTTTTAGGATACCGCGTCCTCTTATAATCCTTAAGAACTCGTACTCTCGTAGATATAGAATCTCCTTCTTTATCAATATAATCAGGAATTGGCAATATGTTTTTAACAACCCCTTTTACATGATTTGTTAACTGTTTTCCTTTAGAAGTTACTCTAAACAGTACTACTAAAACTACAATTCCGCCTATTACCAATAGGTATTTCTTCATTTTATCTTATGTGAATAATTCATTAAAACCGCATCCAAGAGTATTTCTCAAGGAGTATAACACTAAATTAAATACAATTATTACGTGTATTCAATTCTTTATTCGTTTTAAGATAAATAACACAAAACAAAAAAGGTAATATGAAAACAATTAAGTATACACTCATAGGTTTTAAAGAAAAAACACTTTAACAAAATCATATGAAACACATCCATCGGAAGCAAAGTCTTTAACACAGAGCTTAGTAAAACACAATTATCGTAATAAATCATAAGGATGATCAATATGGGTCATTCTTATTTTTATTACTTAAATATACTAGTATAAATTAACAAAATATTAATAAACAAAATGTTTTTATGACTTGTCTTTAAAGTAATTCACAAATATTTTAAAACAAGACAATATGAAAACAACACTTTTACTTATGATTGCATTAGCAGCGTTATCTGCCACTTATGCTCAAGAAAATAAAACATTTGGTTTTGAAAAAGGAGACTTTATAATCTCTGGCACTATGAGTTATTCTAATCAAAACTCTGATTCATTTAGATCCAATATTGATGGAAGTACAAGTTGGTCCGACTCTAAAGGCTATAATTTTAATTTTATTCCAGAAGTGGGATATTTTATATCCCCCAGCTTTATGACTGGAATAAAACTAGGATATATTAGTTTTAAAAACCAAAGTTATTCTGATAGTGGTTTTGAATCCTATTCTAAAGGTAATGGATATAGCACTTCTTTATTTGGTAGATATTACTTTTCTGCTCAAAAGAGGATTTCTTTATTCATTGAGTTAGACGCTGGATATAGTAAAATCTCATCAGATTCAGAAGTAAGAACTTCTCTCTCTAACCTTAATATTGGTAAAAATGACAATACAAACTATAGCGTAGCAGCTTCCCCAGGAATAAATCTATTTATTAATAAGAACTTATCCTTAACCTCTAGAATCGGTAAGTTAAGTTACGCACATATTAAAGATACTTATAGTAATTCTGAAGGTGACACCAGTGTAAATAGAAGAAATGGATTTAATGCAAATATTAATCTAAACAATTTCTATTTTGGAGTACTCTATAGAATTTAAGAATAAAAAAAAGCCGATACAATGTATCGGCTTTTTATATATTTATTTAAAAAGAATAATCTAACTATCCTCCAAAGTCATCGAATCTAATATGTTCATCTGGGATACCAAAATCTTCTCCCATTTTCTGAACAGCTTTGTTCATTAATGGTGGACCACAGAAATATAACTCTATATCTTCAGGTGATTCATGGTGATTCAGATAGTTATCGATTACACAATTATGTATGAATCCTACAAACCCATCTCCTTCTGCATCGATATCACTTTTAACTTTCCAGTTATCTTCTTCTAAAGGCTCAGAAAGTGCTAGATAGAATTTGAAGTTAGGGAAGTTCTTCTCTAAATCATAGAAATGATCCAGGTAGAATAATTCTCTTTTAGAACGTCCTCCATACCAATACGTAACTTTACGTCCTGTTTGTAAGGTTCTGAATAGATGATATAAGTGAGAACGCATTGGTGCCATACCAGCTCCTCCACCTACATATAACATCTCTGCTTCTGATTCATTGATAAAGAACTCTCCATAAGGTCCCGAGATAGTTACTTTATCTCCAGGTTTCTGTGCAAAAATATACGATGATGCAATACCAGGATTCACATCCATCCATCCATTTTTACTTCTATCCCATGGTGGAGTAGCAATACGTACATTAAGCATGATTTCTCTACCTTCTGCAGGATAAGAAGCCATAGAATATGCACGCTCTACGGTTTCATTGTTTTTCATTACTAATGGCCATAGACCAAACTTATCCCATTCTGCTTGAAACTTATCTGGTGTTTCATGCTCTTCTGGGTGTGCTGTAATATCAATATCAGAATATTTGATCTCACACTGTGGGATTTCAATTTGGATATATCCACCAGCTTTATATCCCATATCTTCCGGAATCTCTACTACAAACTCCTTGATAAAAGATGCTACATTATAGTTACGAACAACCGTTGCTTCCCATTTCTTGATTCCGAATACTTCTTCTGGAACCTCTATATTCATATCTTGTTTTACCTTCACTTGGCAAGCAAGACGTGCTCCATGTTGTAATTCTTTACGAGAAAAATGAGGTGTCTCTGTAGGTAAAGCTTCTCCTCCTCCTTCTAAGACGTGGCACTCACATTGTATACAAGTTCCACCACCACCACAAGCAGATGGTAAAAATATTTTCTCATTACCTAAAGTAGATAGTAACGTTCCTCCTGAAGCTACTTCTATTTCTTTTTCACCATTAATAGTAATCTTAACAGGTCCTGATGGCAATAATTTATCTTTTGCAAATAATAAAATCCCTACCAAAACTAGTGTAAGTACTAAAAACGAAATAATGGTGATAGCTATTGTTCCAATTGTTGAAGCTAAAAATATCATATTATTTAAGTGTTGAAACGTTAGTGTTTTCTGCTACTTCTTTAGCAGTTTTTTCTTCTACCTGTACGGTTTCTTTTTTTGCCTCTTCTTCATCTCCTCCTGTAAGCATTCCTCCAAAACTCATAAAACCAATCGCCATAAGCCCAGTTAGAATAAAAGTAATTCCTAATCCACGTAGTGGTGCAGGAACATTAGAGTATCTAATCTTTTCTCTAATAGCTGCAATTGCAAGAATCGCTAAGAACCATCCGATTCCTGAACCAATTCCGTATACTCCCGCATGCGTAATTGTAGCAAATTCTTTTTGCTGCATAAACAATGATCCTCCAAGGATTGCACAGTTTACTGCTATTAACGGTAAGAAAATACCTAAAGAGTTATATAGTGATGGTGAGAATTTCTCAACAACAATTTCTACTAACTGTACCATCGTAGCGATAGTAGCAATAAATAAAATAAACGTTAAGAAGCTTAAATCATAATCTGCATATTCTGGACCTAACCAAACTAGAGCACCTTCTCTAAGAATATATTTATCCAATAAAAAGTTTAATGGTACTGTAATTGCCAAAACGAATATAACTGCCGCTCCAAGACCAACCGCTGTCGATACCTTTTTAGATACAGCTAAGTATGAACACATCCCTAAGAAGAATGCGAATACCATATTATCTATAAAGATTGATTTTAAAAATAATTCTAAATGTTCCATTTTTTATACGTTTTTAGTTGTAGTTGAAAACATATAGTTTCAACTCATAACTGTGAACTTTTCTAGTGATCTTCGATTAGTGCTTTATTTTTACTTCTCTGAATCCAGATAATAATTCCTACAGTTATTAAAGCCATTGGTGCCAATACCATAAAACCATTATTTTCATATCCAAAAGCATACAATCCAGTTTTCTCAATTGGATCTCCTAATACTTTAGCTCCAAATAATGTTCCTGAACCTAACAACTCTCTAAAGAAAGCTACAATAATCAATAAAACACCATATCCAGCAGCATTACCAATACCATCAAGGAAAGATTTCCAAGGACCATTACCTAAAGCAAAAGCTTCAAAACGTCCCATAATGATACAGTTGGTAATAATCAAACCAATAAAAACCGAAAGTTCTTTACTCAATGTATATGCAAATGCCTTTAACACCTGATCTACTACAATTACTAAAGCCGCTACCACAACTAATTGAACAATAATTCTAATTTTAGATGGTATGATATTTCTCATTAAAGAGATTACTACATTACCAATACCTAATACAAAAATTACCGAGATTGCCATTACAATCGATGGCTTCAATTGTGCCGTAATTGCCAATGCAGAACAAATACCTAATACCTGTATCGTAATTGGATTGTTATCTGTAAGAGGATCCGATAGTAGTTTCTTATTTTTCTTCGAAAATAAAGGCTCTTTAGGCTCTTTTACTTTAGCTACAACTTTTTCTTCTGTTACTTCAGCCATTTGTTATTTTTTTAAAGTTTCGAAATAAGGTTGATACATTCTAATTCCCTTCTTCACCATTGCAGTAACACCATCACCGGTAATTGTCGCACCAGCCATCGCATCTACTTCATTATCGCTTTTATCTACATTTTTAGGATCTGCATTACCTTTCTTTACAGTAATTCCTTTATAGTTTCCTGAAGCATCTAAAATACTTTCCCCTATAAAATCATCTCTAAAATAAGCTTCTTTGATATTAGCTCCTAATCCTGGAGTTTCTCCTTTATGGTCAAAAAATGCTCCTTTAACAGTCTTAAACTCTTTATCTAAAGAAACATAACCCCAGATCGCATCCCAAAGACCATTACCTCTCATAGGCACCACATAGAACTCTTCTCCATCTTTCTTACCTATAAATAGAGGAAGTTTTCTTTGATAATCAGGATCTTGTTTTACCTTATCATTTTCTTTTTTAACTTCTATGTTAAAAGCATCTGTAGTTTTCTCAGCAGCGTTACCAGTAATAATATACTGCTCATCACCTACATATTTATCAAATAACTCCTGAGCTTTTTCCGCTGGAACAAACTCATTAGTATCTTCTGTATCCGCAATTCCCATTGCAAACAATATATTCTGTTGCTTCTCTGTAATTTTATTAGCCGTAATATTAGGTTTTAAAACCGAAGATATACCTGCTAATAATGTACCTACAACAACTACCATCGCTACTGCAAAAATAATTGTATACGAATTTTTATCTTTATCAATCGCCATAACTAAGCAGTTTTTAATTTTAGACGTTTCATTCTCTTCTTGATATTTCCTTGAACCACATAATGATCAATAGTTGGAGCAAATACGTTCATCAATAAAATAGCTAACATAACTCCTTCTGGATATGCAGGATTAAATACTCTAATCAAAATTGAAATAAATCCAATCAAGAATCCATAAATCCATTTTCCTTTATTGGTTTGTGAAGCTGTCACTGGATCTGTAGCCATAAATACTACTCCAAAAGCAAAACCTCCAATAATCAAATGATGCCAGAACTCTGTACTCATTAAACTATAAAACTTACTTCCAGAACTAATCCATTCTGCACTAACAACGCCATTAAAAATTAATCCCATTGCCAACGCACCAAGAACAGCACTAAGCATTATTCTCCAGCTTCCAATCTTAGTATAAATCAAAAATAGGGCTCCTAATAAAATTAATAGGGCGGATGTTTCTCCTACGGAACCAGGTATGAATCCTAAAAACATATCAGAAACCGAATACGTAAATTCTTTTCCTTGAGCTAAACTACCTAATACCGTCTCTCCTGATATAGCATCTAATTTCGCGCCTCCAGCAATTTCACTTGCTCTTTCTACTGCTCCGTGCACCCATACTTTATCTCCAGACATCCATGTTGGATATGCAAAGAATAAGAATGCTCTAATCGTAAGTGCCGGATTCAAGATATTCATTCCTGTTCCTCCAAATACTTCTTTACCAATCACCACTCCAAAAATAACAGCAACTGCCAACATCCATAACGGAGTATCTATTGGTACAATAAGAGGAACTAACATTCCTGTTACTAAATACCCTTCTTCTACTTCGTGCTTTTTGATAACAGCAAATATAATTTCTACTGTAAGACCTACAACGTAAGAAACTACCAATAAAGGTAGCACTTTCCATAATCCTACTATCAAATTATCAAATGACCAAAATGAAGTACTAAAAAAACCAATAGCTTTATCTACTTCTCCTAATTCCAAATGATATTGATATCCGGCATTAAACATACCAAAAATCAAACAAGGCACTAATGCCATAATTACCGTATTCATCGTACGCTTAAGATCATCTGCTCCACGAACGTGAGCTCCAGAATGCGTAACTTCATCAGGTAAATACAAAAAAGTATGGATTGCATTAAATGCAGGAGCCATCTTTTTATCTTTATACTTAAGTTTTAAGTTATGTAATTTACTTTTTAAACCCATGACCTTATCCTATTTCTTTTAACATTAAATCTAGTCCTTCTCTAATGATCTGCTGATGTGGTTGTTTAGAAACACATATAAACTCAGTCAGTGCAAAATCCTCTGGAGCTACCTCATACATTCCTAACTGTTCCATAGCGTCTAAATCATTAACCGCACAAGCTTTCAGAATTTGCAACGGATAAATATCTAAAGGAAAAACCTCTTCATAATTACCAGTAACTACAAATGCTCTGTGTTCACCGTTAGTATTTGTATTTAGGTCATATTTCTTATTAGGAAATAACCAGGAAAAAGTTAATGCTCTTGACGGAGAAATTTTATTGAAAATTGGCTTATTCCACCCAAAAAGTTCGTAATCATTTCCTTCTGGAATTACAGTGATAGCATTATGATAATATCCTAAATTACCATCAGGCTTTACATTATCACCAGTAAGAACATTTCCACTTATTACTCTAATATTATTATCCTTAACGCCAGAATCATATATAACCGAAGATACCTCAGCTCCAATTCTGGTTTTGAAATATTTAGGACTCTTAATAGAAGATCCTGTTAAAGCTACTATTCGTTCAGAATTAAACTTTCCTGTAAGCAATAACTCTCCTATAATAACAAGATCTTGCGGGGTAACAACCCAAACAACTTCTCCTTTATTTATAGGATCTATTTTTGCTATTTGCACACCTACATTTCCGGCAGGATGCGGACCACTTACATTGTGTAATGTAATATTGTCCAATCCAGAAAATGGTGAATTTTCTTTTTTACCTATCGATACGTGAACATGTCCTTCCGTCAATTTACTTAATGCAGTAACAGCAGTTTGAAGTTCTTGTTCTTTACCTACAAGTACATGTTCTAAATTAGCAGCTAAAGGAGCTGTAACATAAGCGGATATATAAATCGCTTTTGGTGCAACTTCAGGATTAGCAATAACATCATACGGACGTTGTTTGATAAAAGGCCAACAACCAGAAGATAATAAGTGAGATTTAATATCTTCTCCACTCATTGCCTTTACATCCTTTGTTCCAAAGTCTGAAAATTGTTGTTCTTTATCTGCTAAAATTTTAAATGCTAATATTTTTCGTTTTGCACCGCGAATAATTTCCACAACCTCACCACTTACTGGCGAAGGAAAAAGCATTTTCTCATTAGTTTTAGAGTGGAATAATGGTTCGCCGGCTTTAACTTCTGTACCCTGTTTGGCAATAACTTTTGGTACAATACCGTGAAAATCGTCAGGCTTAATTGCGTAAACATTACTTTTGGTGGCTTCTGCAGTTACTTTTTCCGCTTCGCCAACAAGTTTAATGTCCAAGCCTTTTCTGATACGAATGTCTTTTGACATATTTGTAGTCTATGTTAATTAACTAAAAAAATCGTGCAAATTTAATAATTAAAACACGTAAGTGAAAGCTGGTTCTGTTATAAGATTTTATTTATAACGTTTCTAAATAATGAATTTTGAACTCAAAAATAACTAACAAATATTTAGGCATACATTTTGTTTATCTTTACACAGTTAATAATGTATTTAATGTCACAAAAACTTAAACAATTCTCATTAATTTTAGGATTATTCACAGGCTTCCAATCATTTATTGTAGCTCAACAAGCAATAGACGAAGTTAATCCTCCTGATCACATCAAAACAATTCAGTTATTCGGTAGTCAAGAATTTTCCGGAACACCCATTCTAAAACTCGGAGAATCATTTAATATTCGATTTGATGACATTAATGGTGATGAAGTAGATTATTACTACAAAATAACGCATTACAATTTTGACTGGACTCCTTCTCCTCTGTATAAAAATGAATACCTAAACGGCTTTGACGATATCAGAATCGTCAATTACGAAAATTCGTTTAACACTTTACAAATGTACAGTCATTATATGCTAAGAATTCCTAATGAAGATACTAGGGGTTTAAAAGTTAGTGGTAATTATATGATAGAAATCTACGATGATGATGATGAAATTGTGTTTTCAAGAAAATTTATTGTTTATGAAAATTTAACCAACATAAAAGTATACACTAAGCGATCCAGAAATCTAAAATACATAGACGCTAAACAATCTGTTCAATTCGAAATAAGTTCGCCTAATGAAATTTTAAAAAACCCTAAACGCAATGTTAAAACATTAGTGATACAAAATAATGATCTAAAAAATGCCATAACTAATCTCGTACCCCAATTTACAATTGCAAATAATTTAGTCTACAAATATGATACAGAATCTAGTTTTTGGGGTGGCAACGAATATCTTTTCTTTGACAACAAAGAAGTAAGATCTCCTACTGCAAATATTAGAGGAATCGATCTTCAAGAGATCTACCATAACTATTTATATACTGATATTGTTAGAGCTAACAGAATCTATACATATTACCCAGATATCAATGGTAGTTTTGTGGTAAGAAACCTAAGAGCTGAAAACAGCAATACAGAAGCCGACTATGCTTGGATGCACTTTTCTCTAGAGAGTTACGAACCACTTAATGGAGGAGAAATTCACATATATGGTAATTTCAACAATTATGTTACAGATGAATCGACCCGATTGACATACGATAAGGAAAATGCTATTTATGCTACAAAAAGATTATTCAAACAAGGGTTTAATAACTACAAATACGTTTTAGTAAAACCCGACGGAACTATGGATCCAGGATTTATTAGTGGTAATTTTGATGAAACTGAAAATGAATATATGGTAATCCCTTACTACAGAGCACCTGGAGCTCGTTACGACAGAGCTATTGGAAAAGGGGTCGGAAATTCTAGAAATATTACTAACTAAATAGACTAAAAAAAAACAACAAAATAAGGTTTTTGATTTATTTTTTGATTGTAACGAAATACCTTTACTTTAGTCTTATTCTGCAAACCATCAATCAAAAATGAAAGAAAAGGGGAGATTTCTTAAAAAGTACCGAGGAAACGAATGTCTTAATTGCGGCGTTCCTTTGGACATAATCGATCGCTATTGCCATAATTGCGGTCAAATTAATACTACCAAAAAACTTTCGTTCAAAGATTTTTTCAATGAGTTTTTTGCGAGCATGTTCTCCTATGATTCTCGACTAAGACACACTATAGTCGGCCTACTATTTAGACCAGGTATGATTTCTAAGGACTATATAGAAGGCAAAAGAATAAAATATGCAAACCCATTTAGGTTTTATCTCAGCGTTTCCATATTATTTTTCATCATAAGTGGTTTATTTATCGATTTTGATAGTTTCATCACTCAAAAAAACAATCAGAATCAAGAGTTATTAAATGTTAATTTATCCAGTCAAGCACCTAGTAAAAAAGTCATTGCAAAAGACTCTATACCCGAACCCGAAGATACTGAAAAACCCGTTTACTTTAGTGAGATTCAACTAGACACCATGGGTGTTACGGATGCTGTTCAAAATCGCTGGAGAACCTATAAATCACACTATAAAAAAACCAAACAATTAGATGCTAGTATTGCTTTAGACAGCCTACATCATACTAAAAATGGATACACTAAATATCTATACCGAAGAAGCATACGCACAAAAAACCTGAATGAAAACCCAATGGAGCTTCTAAAGTTTGTATTTAACAAACTGCCATTTATTATATTTTTCTTTCTTCCATTTTTTGCGCTGACCATATGGGTATTATATATAAGAAGACCTTTTAATTACATGGAACATTTGGTTTTTATCTTCCATACGCAAACCATGTTTTTCATTTTAATGGGAATCGCAATTTTGATAGATCAAATCACCAAAAGTGAGGCTGCATCCAGTATCGCAATGTTAGTCTTCCTATTTTACCTGTATAAAGCAATGCGTAAGTTCTATCAGCAAAGACGAGTCAAAACTATTGTTAAATTTCTGTTAGTGAACGTATTATTTTTTATCTTAGCAGGAATAGGGTCTTTCATAACGATTGTAGGATCTATGTTTATTTTTTAATAATGGTTGAACAAGTAACCAGAGGGATAAAAATTTCGGTGGACACCACCTTTGAAGGCACGTTCTTTAAGAACTATAAGATTCATTTTGCCTTTGGGTATCGTATTACCATAGAGAATCAAAGTAAAGATTCAGTACAACTCACCTCTCGCTTTTGGGAAATAAAAGACGCACTAAGCAGTACAGAAATTGTGGAAGGTGAAGGTGTAATCGGGAAAAAACCTGTATTAAAGCCTGGAGAATCTCACACCTATAATAGCGGATGCCTCTTAAGCTCTCCTTTTGGAGCCATGAAAGGGCATTACAACATGGTTAACTTTACATCTACCAGAAAATTCAAAGTGATCATCCCTAGTTTTAAGCTTAGCGCTCCTTTTGCTTTGAATTGAGTTTTTCAACAAGATCAAATCGTATGACCTTACCTTCTTGCTCTATATGACAACACTTACAATGAGAATCGTACACAAACTTATATTCTCGATCATAAAAAAACGTTGATTTCGTCTCAAAAAGACCTCTAAAATCCTCTTGTCCATATTCTGTATATCTTCTGATTTCAAATAAAGAGGCCTGAGATGATTCTTTAATGATAAAATACGCCCCACTTCCGATTCCTGACAGAAAACACGCTTCTTTCAAAAAATCTGGTAATACAACATCCTTTTTCTCTTCTAACTTTAGTCCTTTTTTATCAAAATAATTAGTGAGATTCTCTCTAAAAACAGAGTTCGGGTATTCGATCAAAACTCCATTCTCCACCTGATATATTTTGTTCTCCATAGATCCTTTTTCCACATTACCCAAAGGACTAGGAGTAAATAATTTATTTCGCAGCAATGGTGTTCTAATCCTAGATTTATCCGTGCTTTTTAAAATTGTATCGGTCACTATTCTTGAGCAATTACTCCCTTCTTTCCTAAATGTAGAATACGGAATACTTCCTTTATTTTGCGTTTCAATAACATAAGCCTTAGCTTGATCATAGTATATATAATCACATACCGATGCAACCAATCGACCACTACCATGAGTTTTCTCAGGATTAGCTTCTAGCCACAAAAGAAATTCATTTACATTGTCCAATTTTCCATCAGATGTAAAAGTAGCTCTAAAAGGAATTTCAAGTTCTACATCAGTAACAGCACTTCTTACTCTACCTTTCCCGGGAGGAGTTATATATCTCCCAAAATCATAATACTCTGCAATACCAGTTTTATTCTCAATGAGCACAAAAGCTGCATGACCCGCCTTAATAATTCCGCCTTTTCCCAAGCCAAAAAACTGTAACACACCAGTAGATTTTTTTTCTTCGTCAGAAAAACGAACAAAGGTATCTGGAAAAGCTAGGGAAATTATTTTGCCCGTGTAATTCATCACACGTTTAAAATTTTAATTATACTTATTTTCAAAATGCAATTTAGATAACTTCAACTAAACGGTTATAGCCTCAAAAGCAACAATATTTACTTCTATATTCTGAAGATCCTCATATCGCATTGTAGACTCCTCATCATTTTTAACAATCTGAGTAATACTTCTTGTTTTTAAAAAACCTCTGTCAATCTGCAGATCTACATCCTTATCACCAATTCCGGCATTCTTATGAAAATCCAAAAGTGCATCTGAAGTTAATACATTTTCTTGCTCGAATGCACCAAACCAATCCTCTCTTGTCTTTTTCATCTTATTCGTATACAACGTAGACGAAGACCAAATATGAGTTTCTTTTTCTAAAACTTTAAAATGTTTTTGTTTACCATCCCAAACCAACTCAAAAAACTCAAGATCAGATTGCCAATGCGCAGCAACTATTGTAAAAGGTTCGATTCCTTTATAATCATATTCCAAAATTGCTTTTTGTAAATCATCTGCGGCTAAAAGATCTTTTACCACCACTCCTCTACTTTGTCTATATGACACAAGTCTTTCATGGATTTCAAAACCTCCATTAAGCAAACAAATCATAGTATTTTTATCGCTAAGCCCTATCCAAGTTCCTCCTGCAACAGCATCTTTTGGAAACAACATCCTAGTTTTATCCACCTGATAAAACTCAGGAACCAGGGTTTTTCGATTTATAGCCTCATCACGATTAGAGGTCAATATAAAACCGTTTTCTTGGGTGGGGATCAAAGTTACTGTACACATAGATTTTTGGGTCGGATAAATTTCGCACAACTTACAAAAAAAAATACACACTATACATGTTTATAAAAGGTTAAAATAAACATTGCCCTACATAATTTCCTATCTTTGCCGCTTGAAGTATTCTAACAAATCTTACAAATTAAACTAAATACACAAGATCATGGGAAAAGGTTTTTTTCAAGTTCCAACAGCAATAAATGAGCCTGTAAAATCATATGCTCCAGGAACTCCTGAAAGAGAAGAAGTTCTGGCGACATATAAATCTATGTATAATTCATCTGTTGATGTTCCTTTATTTATAAACGGAGAAGAAATCAGAACTGGAGATACTGGAACAATGTCACCTCCACACGACCATAAACATCTTTTAGGAACCTATCACAAAGCTGAGAAACAACATATTCAGAAGGCTATAGACACTGCTATTGAAGCACGTGGAAAATGGGCAGATCTAGCTTGGGAACAACGTGCAGCTATTTTCTTAAAAGCTGCAGAACTAATTGCTGGACCTTATAGAGCTAAGATTAATGCAGCTACAATGCTAGCACAATCTAAAAACATATATCAGGCAGAGATTGATGCTGCTTGTGAATTCATTGACTTCCTACGTTTTAATGTAGAGTTTATGACTCAGATTTATGAAGATCAACCAGATTCTACTTCTGGCGCTTGGAATAGACTAGAGTATAGACCATTAGAAGGTTTTGTTTACGCGATCACTCCATTTAACTTTACTGCAATTGCAGGAAACCTACCAGCTAGTGCTGCTTTGATGGGGAACACAGTAGTTTGGAAACCTAGTGATAGTCAGATCTATTCTGCAAAAGTAATCGTAGACATTTTTAAAGAAGCTGGTGTACCAGATGGAGTTATCAATGTAGTATACGGAGATCCAGTTATGATTACCGACACAGTATTAGCAAGTCCTGATTTTGCTGGAATTCACTTTACTGGTAGTACTCACGTATTTAAAGACATTTGGGCTAAAATTGGTGCAAACATCCATAATTACAAAACTTATCCAAGAATCGTAGGTGAAACAGGAGGAAAAGATTTTATTGTAGCGCATCCTAGCGCAAATGCTAAGCAAGTAGCTACAGGAATTTCTCGTGGAGCTTTTGAATTCCAAGGACAAAAATGTAGTGCTGCATCTAGAGCATATATCCCTAAAAGCTTATGGGCTGATGTTGAAAAATTCTTAAAAGCAGATATCAAATCCTTCAAAATGGGATCCCCTGAGGATATGGGTAATTTTATTACTGCTGTAATCCACGAAGGTTCTTTTGATAAACTTGCCAAATTCATTGATCAAGCAAAAGAAGATAATGGAGCTACTATTATTGCTGGTGGTGGACATGACAAATCTAAAGGATATTTCATCGAACCAACAGTAATTCTAGCAGAAGATCCTAAATACACTACAATGTGCACGGAGCTTTTTGGACCTGTTATCACTATCTATGTTTATGATGACAACAAATGGGAAGAAACATTAGCTTTAGTTGATGAGACTAGTGAGTATGCATTAACTGGTGCAATTTTCTCAACTGACAGATATGCTGCTGCTGAAGCTACCAAAGCATTACAAAATGCTGCTGGTAACTTCTATATCAATGATAAACCAACTGGTGCAGTTGTAGGACAACAACCGTTTGGTGGTGCTAGAGCATCTGGAACTAATGATAAAGCTGGATCATACCTTAACTTACTACGTTGGGTATCTCCTCGTACGATCAAAGAAACTTTTGTTACTCCAGCAGATTATAGATATCCTTTCTTAGGAGAGTAGTTTTTATAAAACCTATTAAAAAAAGCGCCAATTGGCGCTTTTTTTTGTTTGATTTGAAAAATAAAAACAACTAAATTCACACTAAAATATATACGAACACAAAAAATGAAGAAAATCTTAATTGTAGGAGGAGGAATAGCTGGGCTTACTTTACTAAGGCTCCTGCAAAACAAGGGGCATCACATACAACTCATTGAAAAACAACCAGCCTGGCAAATTTCTGGAACAGGTTTGTATATGCCATCTAACGGTGTAGTCGCTTTAGACAAAATAGGATTAGGAGATATTGTAAGACAAAAAGGATTCATAGTCAGTTCTCGACATATCATGAATGCTAAAGGAACCATGATATTAGATCTAGATCTGGAAAAAATATGGAATCGAAAAAAACCGTGTTTAGGAATTAACAGAAAAACACTTCATAACATTCTTCTTGAAGGCATAGACTCTAAAAATATTTCTTTAGGAGTAACAATTGACCAACTAAAAACGAATCCTGAACAGGTAGCTGTTACTTTTTCTGATGGAACTGCAGACAACTTCGATATAGTTATTGGCGCAGATGGATTACACTCTAAAACCAGAAAACTTACCTTAGGAGACATTCCTTTAAGAAAAGTTACGGCACAAGTATGTCGTTTCATTATCAAAAAGCCTGACCAAATTAATTCTTGGTCATTATTTATGAATTCGACAGGGCAATTTCTCATAATTCCAATGAACGCTGAAGAGGCCTATTGCTATGTCAATAGAAAAACAAAAGGTTTTAAAACATTCGACAAAGAGGAGTATATGAAGCCTTTTAAAAAATTCGCTTCACCCCTTCCAGAAATTTTGCGAAATTGGGATCCCGAAACTTCTCATTGGGATGATCTAGAAGAACTTGCTCCTCTATCAATAATGGGCAAAGATCGTATCGTTCTAATCGGAGATGCCGCTCACGGAATGCCTCCTTTTATGGCACAAGGTGGTGCACTTGCATTAGAAGATGCAATTATATTGTCAAAATTATTAGAAAATGAAGATTGGAACACTATAGCCACGAAGTTTTCCAAACACAGAATACACCGAGTAGAATGGACAAGAGCACGTAATCAAAACCGTGAAAAACTATCCAAACTACCCTTTTGGATCGCTAAACTTGGATTAAAAAAAGTAGGAGAAAAAAATTGGATCGAAGATTACAGACCACTAGCCGAGACTCCTGACTGGTGATTTTAAATTAATTATTAAAAACTCAAAACAATGATCATACGTTCTGCAACAATTGAAGATCTACCAACGCTACTTGATTTTGAACAAAAAATCATAGAAACAGAGATCCCTATGGATCCGACATTAATCACTTCAGAGAAAATAAACTACTATGATCTTGGTGACTACATAAAATCTGATCATACAGAAGTTATCGTAGCTGAAATCGATGGAAAAGTTGTAGGCAGCGGTTATGGTCAAATAAGAGATCGCAAAGAGTTTTTTAAACAAAGTAAGATGGGATATATTGGTTTTATGTATGTGATGCAAGAATACAGAGGCCAAGGAATCAGTCAGCAAATAATTCAGTATTTATCCGATTGGTTTGTAGCAAAGGATATCTACGAAGCACAACTTGATGTGTATGATCAAAACCCTAGAGCCATTAAAGCCTATGAAAAAGCAGGTTTTGAAAAATACTTGGTTCGCATGCGAATTGACCTAAAAGATAAGTCTTAATAACCTGAGTTGGATATAATAAAAGGTATAGATAAAGTCTAACTTCATATAATTATCGCTCTTATGTTTCCTCTCCTTCTGGGAGAGAATTAAGGTGAGGGTTTTTATTACGAAAACTCCTCATCCTAACTCCAACGCTCCTTCTCGTACATCGCTAAGCGTTGTCATCCAAGGAAAAGAAATCCTTTAGATTGTAAAACATTAAATAATAGCACCTTTTATATCTAACTCAGGTTAATAGCGTCTTGATCATATAGTCATCTTTCTTTATCCTATTTCTTTACTTACAATTCCGAATTCGCTACAATTGAAGCTCTTTTTTACTTTTATCTTTATTTTGGATTCCAGCCTACGCTGGAATGACAAAAAATGCCAAACCTTGTAATTCCGACGTAGGTCGGAATCTATTTTCTCAATACATAGAAGTATTCATTTTATTTCAAAAACAATTACAAACACTATCTTTAGACAAGTATTCGCATGCTTATGCGTAAAATATAATCCTATAAAACTCCATGAATCAAAAAAAAGCTCCCTGGTACTTTCTATTATTACTTATTTTGGCTGGAGAATCTGTATTTATTCTTCCCTTTGTACTCGCTAGGGTCTTTAGACCTACAGTGTTAGAAGCATTTGGTTTAGACAATCTTCAATTAGGACTTTGTTTTTCTGTTTATGGTATTGTTGCGTTACTATCATATCTCTTCGGAGGACCTATTGCGGATAAATTTCCTCCAAGGAAATTGATAGCCGCAGCATTATGGATGACCGCTTTAGGTGGATTGGTGTATGCTACATTTCCTGATTACACAGTATTGAAAATATTATATGGGTATTGGGGATTTACGACCATTTTTTTATTCTGGGCACCAATGATCAAGGCTACGCGGATATGGGGAGGATCTACATCACAAGGTAAGGCATTTGGATTTTTAGACGGCGGACGCGGATTAGTAGGTGCTCTGTTTGGTGCTATGGGTGTGTTCATTTTTTCATTATTTATAACTTCCGATATTACAGAAGCTACGGTCTTAGAAAGTAGAGCAGCTTTTAAGCAAGTGATACTCGTATCAGCTGGTATAGTAACATTGGTGGGACTATTGGTGTGGTTTTTCATGAAACTTGATAAGGAAACAGAACAAGAAATCATTTTAGAAAAAATCACAATATCACAAATCAAAGAAGTGTTGCGTTTACCATCTGTATGGTTACTGATGATCATAATTCTATGTGCGTATGTAGGGTACAAAATCACCGATGTATTTTCATTATACGCGCAAGAAGTGATGTTATATGATCAAGTAGAATCTGCGCAAGTAGGTACTTTTTTGTTATTTGTTCGCCCAGTTATTGGTATCCTAATCGGAGTATTGGCAGACCGCACGCAAACTACATTCTGGTTGGTTGTTAGTTTTGTAGTGTCATTTCTGGGAGCATTATTATTTGCTCTTGGTATTATTTCGGATTCAGCAACAGTCTTATTTTTTATCTCGATATTGGTTGTAGCAACGGGAGTTTATGCCGCACGTTCATTGTACTTTGCAGTAATGCAGAGAGGTCAAATCCCATTGATACTTACGGGAACTGCGGTTGGGCTTATTTCTTTAATCGGGTATACGCCAGATATATTTGCAGGTCCGGCGATGGGATATCTCTTAGAGAATTCGCCTGGTATCACAGGACATCAACACGTATTCTGGATGTTAGCATTATTTTCTTTTATAGGTGGTATTGCTGCGTGGTATTATTATCGATTGTACAACAAGAAAAAGCAAACCTGATTTTTTAATATCCAAACCAAAAACTACACATTCCTGCTTTCTTATTTTTTGAATTAAAGGGAAATTTATGTTTCTTTATGTCATAGTCGTTTATTATACATTTACACATACAAACGCTTATAAACGGATATATGGTTACTTTTAGTGACTATACACGCATGTTAGGCATTATTCGAAAAAGAATGACTGAAATTATATTAAATCTACTTTCAAAAAGGACAATAATCGATGGTATGGATTACCTTATCCCTCCTGAAAAAGGTTTAAAAAGGAAAATTTTCAATTTCTTTTCAAGGAAACTTTATGAAAAAAGAAATAAGCACATAGAAAAACTTGAAATTTATGAATTAAAAAACACATTAAGTCAGGCAATCGATTTATTTAAGGAAAAAAATTACTTATTTCAAATAGACATTAACCATAGTGATTGGGTTGAAATACAAATAGTTCATCCTCATATGGTTCAAGAAAAATTGACTGAAAATCATAAAGATTTTGGCTTTGTTGTTCATTGGGTTTTTGATTCTATGAAAGAGACGAATACAGAACTTGTGGAAAAAATGGACAACCTCTTTAAAACCTTTAATTACGTTCACTTTAAAAATGGGAAAACAATTGATTGTTTTGCTTTTTTTTGCGGAGAAAATATAGAAATGACATATAAAATAACTAAAACGATATTATATGAAATTTGTGGGTATAAAAACGGAGAAAAATACAGATTTTCAATATCTGACAATGGAAAAATTGAAGAAAACAATGCCTAACAAAGGCTATAATTAATACGGGGTTTGGTACTTAACCCAAAGTATAGGAACATTTACGAAGTCCGCCAAATCTTTTTGATTTGGCTTTATAAAGAAAAAGAGAAAACAAAATAAAAAGTTTTGGCTAAGTGCCTAATCGAAAGTTCACTACTTTTAATTCCCGCACTAATCATAGCCGAGACGTTGTAACCAATTCGAATGAATCTACCTAAATTTCATATATATAAGCTAATTAAGACTGAAAAGTCAGTATCTGAGTTAGCCGATTCTCTTAAAAAGTTTGATTGTAAAAAAATAGAACTGGAAAATAACAAAATACTGATTTTCGGAAAGGCTTTTTATGACTTTACTTGTGACCTAAATATTTCTGAAGTGAAACTGACTGTTAAACCGAAAAAAGTTATTCTGATTTTAGTATTGTTTTTTTTAACTATATGGACAATCGGATTTATATATGAGAACGGAATTTTATTTGGACTTCTTTCATCATTTTTATTTATAGTTTTTGGAGGATTTGTTCATAAAAAAATGATGGAATTAAATCTTGAAGAAATCTCTGAATTGATTAAAAAGTAAAATAGAACTGGTTACAACAAGATATATGAAATCAGAGTAAAGTTTAGTCCCAAATCGCAAAGTTATTTCCTTTTTGCTAAGGCGCTAGATTTTTATAAATTAACAAGAAATAAAAATGCGCAGATAGATCAATTGGTTAAGGCTTGTTTACCTTGCTTCGATTCATATATTTGGCGTTAGCACCAATTAAATAAAATGGACAACGAATTTCAAATAAAGGAAAACGGATTTGCGGAAATCAAAAAAACAATGATACTGAGAGCCATTCCAGTAGTAGTTCTAGCTGCTGGAACTGGATTAGCAATCAGTCATTTTAACTCCAATGGACAATCGAGTGATGTGAATGTACTTCCGTTTGTAATTCCAATCATAATTGGTGCAGTAGCTTTTGGTTTATTTAAAGGAATAAATAGACAAAAAGGATTATTTGAAAGTTACAGACTGATTATAAATGAAAACGAAATAATAAGAGAGCAATTAAATACTCAAAGAATTTCTATTCCGCATAATGAAATAAAATCAATAATTAGAAATCCGAAAGGAATTTTAACCATAATTGGAAATTCTACCACAGAAATTATTGGAATACCTTCTCAAATAAAAAACCCTGAAAAACTTGAACAGTTGTTAACCCAAATTCACCCTATTACTGAATCTGATAAAAAACCTCTAATCGAAAAATACAGAATAGTGTTTATTTTGATAGTGTTAGCAATGATGGTTTCTGTTTATATCTCGAATAATAAAATGATCGTAGGAATATCGGGAGCAATTTTGATTTTATTTTTAGGTTATTCTTTTTATGAAGTTCGCAGAAATAAGAATATAGACAAGAAAACCAAAAATGGAATGTGGTTATTGATTTTTGTTCTTTTTTCCGTGATTGGTACTATGTATTTAAAACTAACAGGTAAAATATAAAAGGTACTAACAATTTGCCCCTTCGGGAAGCAAACGCAACATACAATAAACGTTAGATACAATTATGAAAAAACTTAGCTTCATCATTTTTGGGTTACTTGTTGTCCTAAGCTGTTCCAAAGAAAAGAAATCAACAAATAAAGTATTCAACCCTTTCAAGGTGATTGAAAATAGTCAAAATCAAATCTTCAATATAGACACCATCCAATTTAAAAAAATAACTGGAAAATACGGTACAGAGATTTATTTTAACCGAGATTCGTTCGATGTTGATTCAGCCGACAAAATTTCCCTGGAACTAAAAGAATTTTATGACATTTCTGATTTAATAAAAAATAATATACCGACTATTACAAAGGATAATAAATTACTTGAATCATCTGGAGTTATTTTTTTGAATTTCAAAAAAAATGGAAAAAAAATTAATTTAAAAGATAGCTCTAGTATTACAATAAAATTCCCTGTTCATTTATCAGGGCAAGACAAAATATTTAATGGAGAAGTGGACTCCATTGGACAACTATCTTGGTCAAAAACAGATTCTTATTTCAGTATAATACGTTTTAATAAAAAAATTCACATAGATGAGCCATACGATATAACACTAGACTCTTTATCCTATTATCAAGATTTATGGAGAAAAAGAGATAGCATTTATGAATTAACAGCTAGTGATCAAGAAAAGATAGAATCTAGAGTTATCTCTAATTTATTAATAAACAAACTTGGATGGATAAATATTGACAGGTTTATCGAAGAGTCTATTAAAAAGGACTTTTCTGTTATGAATGACAAAGCATTAGATGGAATAATTTTTTATACTATATATGAAAACCTAAATTCTTTCACTAGCTATTACCCTGCCGAGACAGAAAATATACTTTTAACTGACATACCTATATTAGAAAATACTTTTTTAATCGCTGTTGGAATTAAAGATGGTGAGTTATTTGCTCAAAAAATACTGATGAATGACAAAAAATCAATTAAGCTATCTTTAAAAGCAATAAATCAGAACGAACTAAATGAATTATTAAAAAAATAACTATTTATAACACTATACATCATTAAGACGAAACTTTTTCTGAAACAAAGTAAAATATGAGAACAATTTTTCGTTCGATTCTGCCTTCAATAATTATGATTCCTTCTATCTTTTTTGGAATCTTCACAATGTATCATAATAACGTTTCCTCCAACTTATGGCTACAAAATTTTGCAGTATTATTATTAGTAAGTGCATCCTCATACCTAATCATTTCTCGAAAAATATTTTTAAAATTAAATAGCTTAATAATTATTATTGTTGGTATTCTATTATTACTCCTAACATTTACTGATAATGGTTTAAGTAATGTTTATAGGTGGCTATCAATCGGCATTATCAATTTAAATATTGGTAGTATTGTATTACCTCTATTATTAATTGAATTAGAAAAAAATCTGAATTTTAAAAATTGGTGGCTTATAACATTACTAGCATTTGGAATTATTGCAATATTATCATTTCAACCAGACGCCTCTAAAGCAACCGCATTTGCACTTGCATCACTTTTTTTTACACAAAAATATGTTACCAACAAAATACAATATGTAGTATTAGCTATACCTATAATGGCATCTGTTTGGACTTGGTATTTTTTAGATGATTTACCACCCGTAAATTATGTAGAGGAGATTCTCCAAATGACTAAGGGAATTGGAACAACTTGGTATATATTCAGCGTTCTTTCATTAATACTATTACCGATACCGTTTTTTATTTTTAAAACAGAAAAAAACAAATCAATTTGTATAAGTTTAGGAATATATTTTAGTGTCGTTTTACTATCCACTTTATTTGGAAACTTCCCTGTACCTCTTTTAGGTTATGGTATTTCTCCAATTATCGGATATTCCATAGCAATAACTTGGCTGATTAAAAATACTGATTTTAAATATGTAACTGAATAAAGGGTATATAAAAAAGAACTGAATTAAAAAACTTTTACTTCTGTTTGAATTTCTTATTAATTATTTTTCTTTTCCATTCTTCTCCAAAGAAGTTAAAAACATTAAGAGAATAAATTCCCAGTATTACACCTCAAGAAAGCAGCATCCATAAAAAAACAATCCAATTGGATGAATCATTAACTGCGATAATAAATGGAGCTACCAAACTCAAAAATGCAATTGCAAGAAGTTTATAAACTCCCTTTACATTTTGAACATATTCTTCTTCATTTCTAATCTGTTCCATTTCTTGGTTCTTATCTGAATCAGTAATGTTGATTTCAAATACCGCTGCTAAAGATTTCAATGATTCTAAACCTGCATTCTCTCCATTTTCAATTCGCTGAATAGTTCTTATACTTAATCCACTCATTTCTGACAATTGATCTTGCGACCAATGTCTTTCCAATCTCATTTTTTTAATATCTCTTAAATTAATTGTTTTAGGATTCATGCACTTAAAGGTTTCCAATATTATTTATTGTACAAAGATAGGTATTAACCATTCTTTAGTTTACAACCCATAAGACATCGGTATGACTGTAATACGACAGTAATATGACATTAATCTGACTCTAATAACAACTAGGCACAACAAAGAACTGAGTTAAAAAAAACAAATCTTTTTATACTGATTTAGAAACGAAGTTTTCATCGTATGGTTTTCCTGATTTTGTTGTAGCAAATACTTGTTTTAATAATTTATTTGTCACTCTTTCCTTTGCCTACTAATCGTTCATAAATCTCTCTCTCTACTAATTTACAGCTAGAGTACCTGACCTAGTTGCTCTCTCTTTTTCCAGCAACGCAAATTTACTCAACAATAGACGGGTTTGTGGTTTGTATCCATAGTACCTATCAGATCAAAAATTAACCTCTATTGAGTTTTAAAAGCACTGTTTATTCTTGAAAAAATTGTCGCTTTTAAAATAAATTATACTTTCACAAGCGATTACTCACTATTGTAATGACAGAGAAATAAAAAAGAAAATATAAGTAGATGACCAGAGAGAAAATTTTGGAAGAAATAATTGAAGGATACCGAAATACAATTTTTCAAAGATATCAATATCAAAACATCAAGGATAACTATAAAATTCCTGATTCAATAAATGAAGAAACAGTAAATCTACTTAGGAATTTCTTCCTGGATTATATGTATCCAGAATTTAATAAGCGAAAAAAATTAAACGAAGCATTCAAAAGTCTGGATGATTATATTACACATCCCCAAAAATTATTAAGAATATTATTGGATGCTTCTAAACTGGTCTTTAATTATGGAAGACATCTGCCCAAAATTTTGAATGCTGGTTTAAAAGCAATGAAATCCTTCAGAGCAGCAGCAAATTTTGAAAATACTTTTGTTGATGAAGCTATAAAAAACAAAACAGAACCCCCTTATACCCTATCAAAAATTGATACACTCATAAAATTATTACCTCGTGATGAAATAGAAATATTTATTGATAACTCCCAATCTTTATTTGAAACCTTACACGATAAAATCCTAATTAAGAAAATCAAAGAGGTTATTCAATATTTAATCACTTTAATGAGAAAAAAAGAAGATTCTTACTCATTATCCCAAATTGAAGGGCTTGAATTAGGTCTTGAAATGCTAAATGAAGGAGATAAACTTTTCAATCAATTAAAAAAAGAAGATCAACAAAATTTAGTCCACTTGATCGCAGAAATAGAAAAAGACATGTTAGATCGTGTATATTAGAAACAAAACAGATCTCCCCTTCAATGCAACCCTACAACTTATACTTTATTGGAAGATGTACTACTTTTTTTGTTTCAAAAAAATCTTCTTCAAAATAATCTGGTAAATTGTATTGCTTTGCTTTTGGAAACAACCCCAGTTCCTCTGTTAGATCACCTCCTTTAAGATATAAAATGCCATTTGGTAATTCATGATTTGACTTCTTAGTTACATTTTTACGTACCCACTTCACAAAATCAGGCATATTGGTTACTGCTCTACTGACTATAAAGTCAAAACGTCCATCAAATGTTCCTGCTCGCTTTTGTTCTGCTTTAACATTTGTTAACCCTAACGCGCTTGCAACCTCATTAACAACACGTATTTTTTTTGCGATTACATCTACCAAATAAAACTTAGTTTCAGGAAACAGTATCGCCAATGGTATTCCAGGAAAACCACCACCTGTACCAACGTCTAGCACAGTGGACCCTTCTTTAAACGCTTGAACCTTAGCAATCCCCAATGAGTGCAACACATGTCTCTCGTATAATAAATCAATATCTTTTCTAGAAATTACATTGATTTTAGCGTTCCAATCTTTATACAAATCACCCAGTTGACCGAACTTATGTATTTGGTCCTCTGTTAATTCGGGAAAATATTTAAGTAGAATATCCATTACGTATTTTTTAAAGCGCAAAAATACATGTAAACTTGGGATTCTATTCTATTTTTCCAAAAGAACCGACACCTACAAAATTACCTAAGATAAGATCACTTATAGTACTATGCTCCCAGTTATTACTTTTAACATAAGTTTCTTCTTGTTATTTTTTAATTTACTTCATATTTCAAAAAATTCAGAACCATTATAATCACAAAAAATAATTGATTAGACTGATATTTATCATATTTCATATTCTGCAATAGTAACTTTTTCTCAAAGAATAAATGTTAAAATTTTGATTGCAGTATTTTATTCAAAAGGCTTGCGCGAAATGATTTAACCATTTTATTTACAATAATTTACAAATATCATAAATGAAATAAAAAAAATAACGTGAGTAAGAAGTTAGAAAAATATAAATACCTAACTTTACCGAATAATTTATGACAAATAACGTTTAGTCATAAATACAGAAAGCCCATGACTACACCTAACGTAAAATTTAGCAGAGCAGATTCAGCAAAGTTCTTCAGGACACTGAACAAACGTGTGAATCAATATTTCAAAGAAAACAATATCAAACGAACTGGTAACTGGAGATTGCATTTCAAAACCATCGTAATGTTTTCTTTATTTCTAACCCCTTATTTTTTAATACTTACCCTTGATATTTCTCAATGGTGGATGTTATTACTGACCTTAATTATGGGTGTTGGTATGGCTGGTGTAGGAATGAATGTGATGCACGATGGAAATCACGGATCCTATTCTTCAAAAAAATGGATCAATAATTTAATGGGAAGTAGTCTCTATATTCTAGCCGGTAATGTATATAATTGGCAGGTACAACACAATGTTTTACACCACACCTATACGAATATCCATGGTCATGATGAGGATATGGATGCTGGAAGAATTATTCGTTTTACTAAACACGCAGAATGGAAACGTTTTCATAAATTCCAACATTACTATTCTGTATTCCTATATGGTTTATTGACTTTTAACTGGGCAATAACCACTGATTTTAAGCAAACCAGAAATTATTTAAAGCGTAAGCTTTCTTATGGAAAACTACCTAGTCCCTTAAAACAATGGAGTACCGTAGTTATAACCAAAGCAATCTATGTAATGATCTGGATTGTAATACCTATGCTCATCTTGTCTATAGCTTGGTGGAAAATTTTACTTGGTTTTTTCATCATGCATTATGTAGCAGGGCTGATCCTAAGCGTTGTATTTCAGTTAGCTCATATGGTGGAAGATGCGCAAATGCCATTACCAGATACTACAGGGACTATGAAGAACTCTTGGGCAATACATCAATTATTTACTACTGTAAATTTTTCTACTAAAAATAAATTGGTAAACTGGTTTACCGGAGGATTAAATCATCAGGTAGAACACCACATTTTCCCGAATATAAGTCATGTTCACTATACCAAAATTTCTAAAATAGTGAAGCAGACCGCTCAGGAATTTAATTTACCATATAACGAGTATAAAACCACCCGCAAAGCGATTATTGCACATTTCAAACATCTAAAAGAAATGGGAATAAAGCCCGCTATGCATTCATAACTTTTATTTACCAATTACCAAAATGAGCACACAAGTATCGGAAATGAGTATTCAATTATCAGACAAGATTAACAAGTTAAAAGCTTCTGCAACATTAGCCATGGCTGCAAAAGCAAGAGAATTAAGAGCAGAAGGAAAAGACATCATTGGACTAAGTTTAGGAGAACCGGATTTTAACACTCCGGATTTTATTAAAGATGCTGCCATACAAGCCGTTAATGACAATTACAATTCTTATACTCCGGTTGATGGGTATGTAGCATTAAAAGATGCCATTATCACCAAGTTTAAGAGAGACAATAACCTAACGTATGATCATTCTCAAATAGTTGTATCTACAGGTGCAAAACAATCACTGTATAATGTAGCACAAGTATACCTAAATCCAGGAGATGAAGTTATACTTCCTTGTCCATATTGGGTAAGTTATAGTGATATCATAAAACTAGCTGAAGGAGTTCCTGTAGAAGTAAAAACTTCTATAGATACCGATTTTAAAATGACTGCAGAGCAGTTAGAAAAGGCAATAACTCCAAAAACCAAAATGATTTGGTATAGCTCTCCTTGTAACCCAAGTGGTTCTATTTATAGTAAAGAAGAATTAAGAGCATTAGCAGATGTACTACAAAAATATCCAGATATTATTGTAGTAAGTGATGAAATCTATGAGCATATTAATTATGTTGGTGATCACGCTTCTATGGCACAATTTGATGATATGTACGATAGAACCGTAACGGTTAATGGAGTAGCAAAGGCTTTTGCTATGACAGGATGGAGAATCGGTTATATCGGAGCACCAAAAGCCATTGCCAGAGCTTGTAACAAAATGCAAGGCCAAGTAACTAGTGGAGCAAATTGTATTGCTCAGAGAGCAGTAATTACTGCTTTAGAGGCACCAGTTAGCAACATCCAATATATGGTAGATGAATTTAAAAATCGTAGAAAACTGATTTTAGATCTACTTGCTGATATCCCAGGATTTGAATGCAATGAACCTGAGGGTGCTTTCTACGTTTTTCCAGATGTTTCTTATTACTTCGGAAAAACTATTAACGGAAATACCATTGAAAATGCCTCAGATTTCTCTATGTTCTTGTTAGAACAAGCAAATGTGGCAACAGTAACTGGTGATGCTTTCGGAAATGGAAATTGTATTAGAATTTCTTATGCTGCCAGCACTGAGCAAATCAAAGAAGCTGTAAGTAGAATCAAAAAAGCACTACTGTAGCTTAACAGAATCATATAACTTCTATTAAAAAACCGATGATTTCATAAAAATCATCGGTTTTCTGTTTTTCTAAAAATAAATTGATGTTTTTGGAGTTATGGTCGTAATACTTTTAATTGTTTTGGGGAAAACACTTATAAGAAAGAGACAAATTGTGGTTTGAGTATCAATAACATTCTTAAAACCTACTTTTTGTATTTATGGACATTCTTGAAAAAGAACGTATCGTTCGAAAAAATGTGCTTGAAATTTTTAAAGAAAATTTTAAAAGCCCTTACTTAGAAGATGAAATTTTAAACTACACACCTTCTGATGTAGAAAACACTGTACCTTATTATGAATCTATTCTTGATATCTTTTTTATCGAACAAGAATACCTACAAAGCGTAAAAGGCTGTGTAAAAGACACCATCAAAAAAGTCGCAGAACTCTGGCATATTAACCCCTACGCTTTTGGGCCGTGGGAACAATCTTTCTAACGTATTTAAATTATCTATTTCTCCAGAAGAATGGAGTTAGTAGTATCAATACTGTAAACAATTCTAATCTTCCGATAAGCATTAGAAAAGAACACCACCATTTACCAAAAGCTGGTAACACATCAAAGTTATTTACTGGACTAAGTTTACCCAATGCTGGACCAACGTTTCCTAGAGATGATGCAGCGCCTCCAATAGCTGTTTCAAAATCTAGCCCCAACATTCCCAACACCAAAGACCCTATAATAAAAGACAACATATACAGTATAAAAAAAGCTAATACATTAAAAACTATCTCTTTAGAAACTGCTCTTTTATTATACCTTACTGGTAGAATCGCATGAGGATGCAATGTTCGTTTAAATTCCAAAATACCATTTTTTATAGTAATAAGATGTCTTACTATCTTCATTCCTCCAGCTGTTGACCCTGCAGAACCTCCTAAAAAGAATAACCCGAAGAAGACGATCTTTAAAAAAGGCGTCCACACCGTAAAATCCGCAGAAACAAATCCGGTAGTAGTTATAACCGCTAGTACTTGAAACAAAGCATGCCTAAAAGCACTCTCACCCTCTCCAAAAACCATTGGATGATCTATCACAGAACCAGCAGGATCTGCTTTTAAGTATATAATCAATGCTGATACTGCCGTAAAAACTACTATAAAAATTCCGTACCATTTAAACTCTTCATCTTTGACGAATTTTCCAAACCTACCTTTAAAGCCAAAATAACTCAATATAAAATTCATCCCAGCCAGAAACATAAATAGAATAATTATATATTGGATTAGAGGTTGATCATTCCAGTAAGCTACACTAGCATTTTTTGTTGAGAATCCTCCTGTGGACAATGTACTCAATGCATGGTTTATCGCATCAAAGAAATCCATACCCGCTAATTTGAGCAAAATAGTTTCTGCAGCAGTGTATCCAAAATAGATAAGCCATAATCTTTTTGCAGTATCGGTAATTCTTGGATGCAATTTATCTGCACTGGGGCCGGGAGCTTCTGCAGCAAATAACTGCATTCCTCCTATTCCTAATAATGGCAAAATAGCAACAGCAAGTACAATAATCCCCATACCACCAATCCAATGAGTAAGACTTCGCCAAAACAAAATTCCTTTTGGAACAACCTCTATATCATTAAGAATAGAAGCTCCAGTAGTAGTATACCCTGACATGGTCTCAAAAAAGGCATTTGTAAATGATGGAATAGCCTCAGAAAACAAATAAGGTAGCGTTCCACTTAGAGACATAAATATCCAACCGAAGGTAACCACGATATATCCTTCCCTTTTACTTAGCGATTTCTTATGCTCTCTAGTAAGAAACATTAAAATTATCCCTACAAACATTGTAGACAATGCTGCTAACATAACTTGCATGGTTACACCATCTTTGTAAACAAAACTTACAATAGTTGCTATAAGCATAAAACCACCGTTACAGAGCAATAAAAGCCCCATAATGTGAGTAATAATTTTAAAGTTTAGTTTGGACATGTTATAAGAAAAGATTTTCTATTTTCTTAATAGATTTCGGCAAACAACAAACTACAACACGATCACCAGCCTTGATATAAAAATTACCAAGAGGAATCATACCTTCGCCATCTCTTATCACACCTGCAATAATAGCAGAACGAGGAAAATCCAAATCCTTAATCAAGTTATCACTTACCTCAGATGTTGGTTTCACAACAAATTCTAAAAGTTCGGCGTTCATATTATTAAGTTTGGTCATCGCCACTACCTCACCTTTTCTAATAAATCTAAATATATTATTAGCTGCTAATAATTTTTTATTAATCAAAGTGTCAATCCCAATAGAGTGAGACAACTGAAAATAATCCATATTTTCTACTAGAGCTATCGTTTTACGAACCCCTTTTGACTTAGCAACTAAACAAGACATTATATTGGTTTCAGAATTACCCGTTACCGCAATAAAAGCATCCATGTCATCTATATTTTCTTCCTCTAACAATTCTACATTACGCCCATCACCATTTATTATCAATGCATTTGGAAGATCATCTGCCAGATCAAAAGCTTTCTCCCTATCGGTTTCGATAAGTTTCACTCTAAATTTATGGTCACATAGATCACAGGTAGTTTTATAACCAATTTTACTACCTCCCAAGATCATTACCTTTTTGATTTGCTCTTTAACCTTACCCGTTAATTTATAAAGCTCTTCTACACCACCTTTTGAGGTAACGAAATATACCTGATCACCTTCCTTAAACTTGGTATCTCCTCTGGGAATAATCGTATACTGTGTCCCAGACCGTTGAATAGCAATTGGCATAAAATGAAGTTCAGGAAATATTTCAGCTGCTTCTCTAACCGTTTTATCTACAAACAACGCTGTACTAGATAAGGTTGTACCCACCATAGTTAGCGCACCATCTTCAAATTCATAACTATCACTAAAAGCGGATTGATTTAACAACAATTCTATTTCACTGGCAGCCAAAGCTTCTGGAGAAATCAATTCATCAATTCCAAATTTGATAAAACCAACCTCCTCTTTGTTTTCAATAAATTCTGTGTTAGAAATCCTTGCAATGGTACGTTTAGCACCAAGCTGTTTTGCAAGCACGCATACTGTAATATTAGTTGTCTCACTAGAAGTAACACTAATTACCATATCCACGTTCTGAACTCGCGCATCTTTTAGAATACTTATAGAAGTTGCGTCTCCTTTAATTACTCTAATATCCAGATGACTATCTGCATAATTCAAGCATTCCTTATTAGGATCAATAAGTGTAATATCCTGAGATTCAAATGAAAGTAATTTTGCCAAATGAAATCCAACTTCACCAGCTCCGGCAATAATAATTTTCATCTGTGTTTTTTATTATTCATTATCAAAAAATAAAATTTACTTCGGCAAAAAAATCCCCATTGATTAGGTGAAAGTTTATTGCTAAAAAATAAAAGCCTACAAAGATAGTGGAATTTCATAAACTTGTGAAATTATTAGTGAATCACAACTAAATAGTATTCTATTCTTAGGATCCATATCAAAAATGTATATTTGCCTAAATTTTTTTGAATGTCAGAAAAAATAACTCCATACAAGGACAAAAACACAACCAAAAAACAGCAGGTTACTGAAATGTTTGATACCATTTCTGGTAATTATGATGGTTTAAACAGAGTGATTTCCTTTGGGATTGATGTAAAATGGCGTAAGAAGGTTGTAAACATTGTTGCTAAGACCAAACCAAATAGAGTTCTTGATGTTGCAACCGGCACAGGAGATCTGGCAATTAATCTGGTTAAAAGCGGGGCTTCAGAAATTATTGGTTTAGATATTTCTGCTGGAATGCTAGAAGTAGGTAAAGACAAGGTCAAAGCAAAGAAATTGGATCATATTATCTCTATGGTAAAAGGAGATGGAGAAAGCCTACCTTATGAAGAAAATTACTTTGATGCAATTACAGTAGCCTTTGGAGTAAGAAATTTTGAAGATTTAGAACAAGGTCTTTCTGAAATTTATAGAGTCCTTAAACCTGGAGGTATTTTTATTGTATTAGAAACCTCAATTCCAACCAAAACCCCTTATAAACAAGGATTTAAACTATATTCTTCTACGATTCTACCGTTAATTGGTAAAATCTTTTCCAAAGATAGATCTGCATATTCATACCTTAGTGAAAGTGCTGCTGCATTTCCTTATGGAGATGCTTTCAACAATATTTTGAGAAAAATCGGGTTTATAGAAGTCGAGGACAATCCGCAAACTTTTGGTGTTGCCACAATTTATACAGCCACAAAATAATATGAAAAGAGTTTTTATAGCAATAGCTGTTATCGTATGTACTCAAAGTGTGAGTGCACAATTATTTTCTAAAGAACGGGTTAGAAACCTTCAGAACTATGACAAACCTCGATTAAGTTGGGGGTACATTCTTGGTTTTAACAGCTACGATTTCAATTTTGATTATAAAGCCACTCCTGAAGGAGAGGAACCTATTCTGGATGGAGATGTACAGGTTGCTAAATCCATAGGATTTAATGTAGGTCTATTAGGTAATATGAGAATCAATGATTATTTAGATCTAAGACTAGAACCTCAAGTATCGTTTGTACGAAGAGACCTTACCTTTTCAGGACCAGATTTTGAAGAAAATCAAAGATTCAGAGAAGTTACATCTACTTATGTACATATTCCATTATTACTAAAAGTTTCTACTAAAAGGCTTAACAACTTTAAACCGTTTATTGTTGGAGGAGTTTCGACTTCTATTAATTTATCGAGTAATGAGGATAATCCTGATGACAATAGTGTAGGTCAGTTTAGAAGTAAAACTAACACCAATTATTTTGAACTTGGATTTGGAGTAGATTTCTATATGTTCTACTTTAAATTCACGCCTTCAATACGTGGAGTATTCGCTATGTCTGATGAATTAGTAGCTGATGCGGATCCTAATAGTCCGTACACTTCTGCAATTGACAAGATGTCTTCCAGAGGAATTTTTATCAACTTTACTTTTCAATAGATTTAGCCTCGTCTAAACTCATTTAAGATAATAGCTGTAGCTGTGGCGACATTAAGGCTTTCAGTTTTTTGGGTTTTGCCAAATCTAGGTATTGCGATTCTTTTAGTAACCAGTTCCTCTATTTCTGGAGATATCCCATTAGCTTCATTGCCCATCACAATAATTCCGCTTTCAGGTAATTGCTCTTGATAAATACTATCGCCATCCATAAATGTCCCGTAAACAGGTATTTCTTTATTTTGAGAAGATAAAAAATCTTGTAGATTAGTGTAGATAATATTCACTCTGGTAACAGATCCCATAGTAGCCTGAATCACCTTTGGATTAAAACAATCCACAGTTTGCTCTGAGCAAACTAAATCAGTGATCCCGAACCAATCACATAAACGAATAATAGTTCCCAGGTTACCTGGATCACGCACATCATCCAGTGCCAAAACCAACCCCTGATAATTAACCGCATTAACTTCAGGAATATGAAATATCGCTATCGCTACCTGTGGAGTCGTTAAGAAACTAATACTTTTCAGCTCTGTTTCAGTAACGATATAGGTATTATCCGGTGATGTTTCAAAATAAGAAGCATCTAATGTGAAAATAGAATGAAGCCTCAAATCAGCCTCTATCAATTCATTAATCACCTTTTTTCCTTCGGCAACAAACAATCCGTGCTGTTTTCGGTACTTTTTTTGATGTAAACTATTTATTAATTTCTTTTGGTTTTTGCTAACCATACAAATAATGTATTTTTGACACAATAATGAATCTCGATTGAAACACCTGCACACAAAAATAGTATTTGTTGTATTAACTACAATTTTTTTAATTTCATGTAATGCAATTAAAAGAGTTCCGAAGGAAGAATATCTTTTAACCAAAAATGAAATCTTTGTTGATAGCACTAAAAGCAATGATGTTAAATTATCTAATCAGCTATACCAAAAACCCAATGCTAAACTAGCCTGGACTCCATTTAGACTTCATATTTATAATCTTGCCAAAGTAAATCCCGATTCCTCTTATCAAAATTGGCTTCATAAGAAACCTAATAGAGAAAGAAGATTAAATAATTTTTTATCTAAGAAACAGGTAAACCGATTAGGTGTGGGATACACCGGTGTCAATAATTGGTTAAAAAAAACAGGAGAAGCCCCAGTAATTGTCGATGAATCAAAAGCTAAACGTTCTGTTAATAGGTTACAATCTTATTATTGGAATAATGGTTGGTTTAATGTGGAGACAGACTACAAAATTAACCCGGAAGAGAACCAAAGAGCATCTGTATCCTATTATGTTAAACCGCATAAGCCTTATTTTATAGATTCTTTAGATACCAAAATAGAATCCAAAGCTGCAGATTCAATTTATAAACTAAACCAAACTAAATCCACTATAATTCCAGGAAAACAATATAAAACACTAGATATAGATGCAGAGATGGAAAGACTTACTAGTTTGTATCGAAATTCTGGATTATATCATTTTGAAAAAGAATTTATAAAATTTGATGCGGATACTGTAGATACAGATCAAAAAATAAAACTCAATCTTCTTATAAATAATAGACAGATTACTGAAGGGGAAGAGAAAAAAAGGGTTCCTTTTCGAGTTCATAAAATAAGTAAAGTAAATGTATTTACTGATTATTCTTATCAAAACAGGAATGAGCAACCTAAAGATAGTGTATCATATAACGGATACAACATATATAGTTATGACAAACTTAGATATACTCGCAAAGCAATTGCAAATTCTATCTTAATAACACCAGGAGAAATTTTTAGGGATAAGGATCGAACACTTACCTACAACCAAATCAATAATTTAAAAACATTTAAATACCCTAATATAAGATACAGTATTGATCCTGATAACCCTAATGGAACTGACCTTATCGCAAGTGTTTTATTAACGCCAAGAAAAAAATACAGTACGAATGTAGAATTCGATGTATCTACCTCTAATATCCAAGTATTTGGAATTGGTTTTAGCGGATCTTTCTTAACTAGGAATGTTTTTGGAGGTGCAGAGATTTTTGAGATCTCAGCAAGAGGAAGTGTGGGCTCATCAAAAGATCCCGTAGATCCAGATGGACAGTTTTTTGATATTTCGGAAATTGGTGTAGATCTTAAATTATCATTCCCTAAAATAATTTTCCCTTTACAAACAAGAAAGATTATTCCAAAATATATGTCCCCAACAACTAATCTTATTTTTGGTATCAATTCACAACAAAATATAGGTCTTGACAAACAAAATGCGTCTGGGATATTTAATTATCAATGGAAACCAAGTACAAAACTCACGAATCAGGTTGATTTAGTAAATGTACAATACGTTCGTAATCTTAATACTGGTAATTATTTCAATGTATACTCTAATTCATTCACTAGACTTAACAATATTGCGACAGAAGTACTTGACTCCAACTCGCCTTTCTTTAATCAGGATAACATACTATCCATCCCTTCTGGTGCAAATAGCTTTATAGCTCAATCTCTGGACACAACACCAGACCCTGATCTAACCACGGACCAACTACAAGAAATCAGAAATATTAATGAACGAAAAGAAAGACTAACAGAAGACAACCTTATTTTTGCATCCAGCTACACCTATTTAAGAAACAATCGAGAAAACCTTTATGATGAAGATTTTTCTAGATTTAGAGCTAAAATCGAATTTGCCGGTAATGTGTTAAGTACCGTTTCTAACCTAGCGGGATTAAAGGAAAACTCAAGTAATCGTTTTGAAGTATTCGGAGTGGAATTTTCGCAATACGCCAAAACAGAATTAGACTACATAAAACATTGGGATCTTGGAAGGAAAAGGGTATTGGCCATCAGAGCATTTGGAGGTATTGCTCTACCCTATGGAAATGCTAATAGCATTCCATTTGCACGAAGTTTTTTTGGTGGCGGACCAAATGATAATCGCGCATGGTTACCTTATGATTTAGGACCAGGAAGCAGTGGTGGTAGAAATGAGTTTAATGAAGCAAATATGAAATTAGCATTGAATGCAGAATATCGATACAATATTTTAGGATCTCTCAACGGAGCTTTTTTTATTGATGCAGGAAATATTTGGAATGTATTAGACAGTGTAGAAGAAAAAGACGCCGTTTTTTCTAGATGGGATGATCTTCAAGAAATTGCTGTAGGTAGCGGTCTAGGCCTTCGGTATGATTTTGACTTTTTTGTTGTAAGATTAGATTTAGGTTTCAAAACATTTAATCCCGCTAGTATCGAGGATCAAAGATGGTTTAAAGGTTATAATTTTTCTGAAGGAGTTTACAATGTTGGGATTAATTATCCTTTCTAAAAACAATCCCTATTTTCATCTTTAAATATAAAATTCATTACGTATTATTTTACTATTTTTGTAGGCTTATTAACTAAAAGTAAATTATGAGTCACAACATCAAACCAGGAGTTGCTACAGGAGACGAAGTACAGGCTATTTTTAATTATGCCAAAGAAAAAGCTTTTGCCTTACCAGCTGTAAATGTAATCGGATCCAATTCGATTAATGCTGTATTGGAAACTGCTGCAGAATTAAACTCGCCTGTAATTATTCAGTTCTCCAATGGAGGAGCACAATTTAATGCAGGAAAAGGGCTTTCTAATGAAGATCAAAAGGCCGCGATTGTAGGAGCAACTGCAGGAGCCAGACATGTTCATTTAATGGCCGAAGCCTATGGAGTACCAGTTATTTTGCATACTGACCACTGTGCAAAAAAACTACTTCCTTGGATAGACGGATTATTAGATGCTGGAGAAGCATTTTATAAAGAAACAGGAAAACCTCTTTATAGTTCACACATGATTGATCTATCAGAGGAGCCTATTGAAGAAAACATAGAAATTTGTAAAGAGTACCTTGCTCGTATGAGTAAAATGGGTATGACTTTAGAAATTGAACTTGGAATTACCGGAGGTGAAGAAGATGGAGTTGATAACAGCGATGTTGATGATTCTAAACTATACACACAACCAGAAGAAGTTGCTTATGCTTATGAAGAATTGAGTAAAGTAAGTGATAAATTCACGGTTGCTGCTGCTTTTGGTAATGTACACGGTGTTTACAAACCTGGTAATGTTAAATTAACTCCAAAAATTCTTAAAAATTCTCAAGAATTTATTTCTAAAAAATACAATGTAGAACATAACCACATTGACTTCGTATTTCACGGAGGAAGCGGTTCTACTTTAGAAGAAATCAGAGAAGCTATTGGATATGGAGTTATCAAAATGAACATTGATACAGATCTTCAATTTGCATTTTGTGAAGGTATCAGAGATTACATGACTGGTAAGATTGAATATCTAAAAACACAGATCGGCAATCCTGATGGAGCTGAGGAACCTAATAAAAAATATTACGATCCTAGAAAATGGCTAAGAGAAGGTGAAAGCACCTTTAAAAACCGTCTTAAAAAGGCTTTTGAAGATTTAAATAATGTAAACACATTATAACAAGATAAAAACCAAGCTGAAACTCTTAATAGTAAAGAGTTTCAGCTTTTTTAATACAGATAATTTATGGCTTGGTTTAAGAGAACTCAAAAAGGTATACAGACTGCTACTGAGGATAAAAAAGATGTTCCAAAGGGACTCTGGTATAAATCCCCTACTGGAAAAATAGTAGATGCAGAACAACTGGAAAAAAACTTCTATGTGAGTCCAGAAGATGGATACCATGTAAGAATCGGTAGTAAAGAATATTTTGAAATTCTTTTTGATGATACATTTAAAGAATTAGATAAAAATCTAACTTCTAAAGATCCTCTTAAATTCGAAGACAAAAAGAAGTACACTGATCGTCTTAAAGATGCTCAGGAAAAAACAAACTTAAAAGATGCGGTTAGAACTGCTGTAGGAAAATCCAATGGTAATGATTTAGTTATTGCCTGTATGGATTTTTCATTTATTGGAGGTTCTATGGGAAGTGTTGTTGGAGAAAAAATTGCAAGAGCAGCTGACCACGCTCTTAAGAACAAAATTCCTTTTATGATTATCTCTAAATCTGGAGGTGCCCGAATGATGGAAGCAGCATTATCATTAATGCAGTTAGCAAAAACCTCTGCGAAACTAGCTCAATTAGCTGACGCAGGAATTCCATATATCTCTTTATGTACAGATCCAACCACAGGAGGTACTACAGCATCTTTCGCTATGCTCGGAGACATCAATATTGCTGAACCAGGAGCATTAATTGGATTTGCAGGCCCTCGTGTTGTTAGAGATACAACAGGAAAAGAACTTCCTGAAGGTTTCCAGACAGCAGAATTTCTTAAAGAACATGGTTTTCTTGATTTTATTACTCCAAGACAAAACCTAAAAGAAAGAATAAATCTATATCTAGATCTAATTATGAATAGGCCACTTTCTTCTATTTAGATTAACACATATTTTAGAACAAAATTTACAACCCGGTTTTTACCGGGTTTTGTTTTTAAATTCGATTTAGAACAGGTCATATAACCCCAACAAAAAGGGGTTTTTCATATAACAATTTTCTAAATCATTTTAATAGATTTACCAAATATCCCACTTCCCTTTCACATAAAAACTAATACTTTAAGCATGTTAGCATGAAACTTAGAATCGCAGTTTATAATGTCAATTGGATGCGGAAACTATTCCACACAGACGGAACACCAATTACCACTGGAGATATTGGTAAAAGAAGCCAACAACTAGCTTCTATAACAAAAACAATTAACCCTGATTTTATTGGAATTATTGAAGGACCAGATACATTAGTAGATGGCAGCAAAACAGCATCTATACAATTAGAAAAATGGGCATCACATTATGCGCTCAACAATAATTTCAAGGGAATTCACGGGCATCCATCTAGTGGGCAACAGGAATTATGCGCCCTATACGACAGTTCCAAGATAAAGGTAGCCTTCACCCCTACAACAGATTCCAAAAATCAATTTAATGAGCCCTTTCTGGTAGACACCACCAATAAACTTATCAAAGAACAATATAAACATTACAGACCTCCTTTAGAACTTACTATTAATAATCTGGCAGATGAACATTTTAGCAAGATCATTATCGCTCACACAAAATCTAAAGGAATTTTTGCACCTGTAGACTACGCCAAGTTTGAACAAATATCAGAAAGAGATCGAATGAGATTGTATGCAGAATGCATGTCTATTAGAAAAAAATGTAATGATTACATTGAAGAAGGGCACAATGTAATTGTTATGGGAGATATCAATGATGGTATTGGAATGGATTTTTACGAAAATAGATTCAACAAAAGTGCTTTAGAAATATTATTAGGAGATGTATGGGAACAGGAAATGATATTAACATCTGTACTACCAAAACCAAAATGGACCAGCAATGGATGGGAACCATCTTCAAGCAGATATAGAGACCGAATAACGGAAGATTATATCAATGTATTAATCGATCATATCTTGATCAGTAACAAACTAAAACTAGCAGAAGCCAAAGTCTGGAATCCTTATCTAGAAAAAGAAGATAATATCATACAATCTATAAGCAAAGATTTAAAAGCAGCTTCAGATCATTTTCCAGTTGTTGCAGAAATTGAAACCACCTAAGTAACTACCTCTAAAAATAACTTTATAATATCTATATGCTATAAAATCTTAATACCCATTCCATATTATGGCTAGATTATAAGTACCGTAAATTTTTATACCTTTAGTAAAAAAAGCTACATGACTACCCCTTTGCCTAATGAAAAAGGTGCTTTTGTTTCTTTTCTCTCAAAGAATGACCAAAACACCAAAACCATTCTGTTTATGCACGGAAATTCACTTAACAAAGAATGTTTTGCGAATCAATTAGATGATAACACCTTATCCAAATATAGATTAGTTGCTTTTGATATTTCTGGACATGGAGAATCATCAAAAATCGATAACTACTCTATTCTTAGGTTAAAAACAATAATTTTAGAATTCATAAAAATTCAAAACCTTGACAACTTTATTATTGTTGGTCACTCCTTAGGTGGACATTTAGGCATTCAGACACTCCCTGCCATATCAGATAAGTGCAAAGGTATTTTCGTTTTTGGAACTCCGCCACTTAAAGAAAGCCTAAACATCAATGAAGCTTTTTTGCCTAATGAAAACATTCCTTTTTTACTACAAAGGAATTTACAACCAAACGAGATTGATAGTTTATCAAAAGCTATATACAATTCTGAAGACGAAAATTTTCAGAAGATCAAAAAGTCGATTTCTAATACGGATGGAAAATTCAGAGAAGATTTCGGAAGTTCTTTAAATGCCGGAGACTTACAGGATGAAGTAAAAATATTATCTAATTATTCAGGATATACAACTATTTTACATGGCAATGATGACGTTTTTGTCAATATCGAGTATTTATCTAATTTAAAAAAAGAAGAACTACCTAATGCTGACCTCATCACAATAGATAATTCGGGGCATTGTCCGCATATTGATGCTTCAGATCTATTTAACTCTCATGTATTAAATTTTGCTAATAAAACATTGAAAAGTGTTTAATGAATTTTAATGAACAAAATATCATTCAGTTCAAAGAAAGTGTAGCGCGTCATTTAGATACTGTTTCTTCTCAATCTAATGAGCGAACAACAGCTAACGACTTTGGGTCTTTTCCTTTAATACGCGGAAAACAATGCCTGTATATTATGGATTGGAAACAATCTAAGCTTACGTACACAAGGCATATCGAAGATATGTTAGGATATACAGAAGAAGAATTTTCTATGGATATAGCGCTTAATTATTTTCATCCTGATGATAATGATTTTGTAAAAAGAGTAGTGAAGGCAATTGTAATATATTGTATTGATCGTACAAATATACATGATGAACCTTACCTATTATTAACCTTTAGATTACAAAGAAAAGACGGTTCTTATATTAAAGTATTACGACAGTCATTTGTACTGGAAAAAGATAGTGATGGAAAAATGATTAGCAACTTATCCTTACTCACAGATATTTCATTTATAGATGACGGAGATAGAGTATCCTGGGATATTTACGGTAACAATATTGACCAAACACTTTTCAAAAAACAAATTCACGAAGCATTTGATGATTTTTTTACCAATCGGGAGAAAGAAATAATTCAATTAATTGAAGCGGAACTTTCTAATGCTGAAATTGCAAAAAAACTATTTATCAGTAAGCATACCGTTGCCACGCATCGGAAAAATATTTTCAAAAAAAGCCAATCACATAATACCAAACAACTCATTCAGTTTTGTAAAAAAAATGGAGTTTTGTGATTTCCTACAAAGATTTTCATAAAAAATACCCTCATAAGGGTATTTACTTGTCATAGATAATTCTATAAATTCAGTTTGGAAAACAAAAACCTGTGTATTATGAAAAAATTTTTACGGACTACCCTAAAATTATCTTTACTATTAACCTTAACTTTTTTTTATTCTTGTGATGAAGATGAGTTTTCTTCTGACGATGATCTGACTTCTATTTTACCAGAAGAGTTGTTTAGTTATCAAATTACTTTTTTTAATACGACCACTGTTTCTAATCCAGGCAACCTTGCTGTAGCCAGTCAAGTAACGTATCGGTTTATAAGTTCTAGTGTAGTACAAGGATCTTCAGAACTCAACACACTACCAACAGAAAGCTGGACATATACTAATAATAGTACTGGAGGAGTTTTTGATGCTGCAAGTATCTTTTTGAACTACGGTTCTGCACTTGGTACAGAGCAATATGAAATTGAGTTTGATGGAACCAAAGAAGATCCTATCGAAAGATTGACCTTTACTTATTTTGGAAATTTACAAGGAAATCCTACTGTTCAGACTACCGGACATTTCGAAATCCAGCAAATAAATTAACCTATAATTATTGGAATGCCAAAAAGCCCGATATTAAAAAAAATATCGGGCTTTTTAATGTATCCTCTAATATGTTCTATAAGAAAATCTCTCTTTCTTCTCCTTCTGTATTCGTAAATACAGCTTTATTATCACAAGATTCATCTCCATAATCTAATGCTCCACTAAAGCTAGTTCTTACCAACTCTACTACACCACTAACCAAAAACCTACAGCTAGCTTCACGTCGTAAAGGCGTAGTAATAGTAGTACTATGCATAGTACCATTAGCAAAATTAGTTTCCCAGGAACCTGTAATCAAGAAAACATTGTCTCCCCAATTACCATTGAATGCTCCTTCTATCCATTCACGAGTTTTGGAGCCGGTTCTAGAAGCTTGCGTACCATCTGCAAATGTTACCATAAAATCTAGATTCATTGAATACTGAGGATTACCATTATCATTAGCTTTAAGCCTAGTGATTGTCCTGGAACCAGCAAATTGCAAATCATCAATAAAGAAATCTTCCAGACTATAGTTAATCACCAAAGACATCGCTTCTACATTTAACTCATATGACATAAGAATCTTTCCTTTTACGATATGACCGCTTCTTATCTCACAACCTTCTGTACCAAAATCAATAGTTACATTTTTTGAAGTATTCGTTAATTCTATCGTTACTGTAGCACAATCAGGTAAAAAACGATTGTTACCAACTTTAGCTAAACCTTCTTCATCTTCAAAACCTTGTAATGTAAGATCACTTAGTACCTCAGAACCATCGTCAATCTTCGCTGTAAGGACTGCTTCTTCACTATCAATATCATCTATAGATACTTGATCCGTTAACTCTTCACTATTACATCCTACTAAAACTACTGAACAGAATGCAATCAAACCAAATTTTAAAATGTTGTTCTTCATTATCTTAATTTTTAATGTTACTCTTCTAGGACTTACTTATTTAGAAAAGGTTTAATGCAAAATGTTTTTTTCGTAAAAAGCATTTCTAACCTAAAAAATACTATATTTGCACGCTGATAGCAGAATGCTATTTATACATAAAAATCATTTAAATAATATTGGAATGTATTTAACAAAAGAAGTTAAAGAAGAAATCTTCGCAAAACACGGAAAAGGAAAAAACGATTCCGGTTCAGCAGAAGGACAAATTGCATTGTTTACTCACAGAATTACACACTTAACTGAACACTTAAAGAAGAATCGTAAGGATTACAATACAGAGCGTTCATTGGTAAAGCTTGTTGGTAAGCGCAGAGATCTTTTAGATTATCTTACTAAAAAAGATATTATGAGATATCGTGCAATTGTAAAAGAATTAGGATTAAGAAAATAATCAAAAAAGAGAGGCCGTGTGCCTCTCTTTTTAATTATACTTATTTCATATTTAGTGAAATTATAAATAAAACATTTTGACTTGTAGAAGGTTAAAATGAATGCCTTAGTTTTTCATTGGTCGCACAACAACTACAACAACACAACCTTGTCCGTCCGAGTAAGACGGAAACCAATGTTTAATAAAACCTATAGGTAGGTAATTAACGTATGCAATGTTAGTTACTCCAATAGGATTAGAATCAAAAAAAAATATGATTCCAAAAGTTTATAGAGAGGTCATAGACCTCGGTGATGGTAGAGAAATTTCTATCGAAACCGGAAAATTAGCAAAACAGGCACATGGATCTGTTGTTGTACAATCAGGTAAATGTATGCTACTATGTACGGTAGTGTCTAATTACAAACAAAGTCCTGTAGACTTTTTACCATTAACGGTAGATTACAGAGAAAAATTTGCTGCTGCTGGACGTTACCCTGGTGGTTTCTTTAAAAGAGAAGCAAGACCAAGTGATGGTGAAGTATTGACGATGCGTTTAGTGGATCGTGTATTACGTCCATTATTCCCAAAAGATTATCATTCTGAAACTCAGGTGATGATTCAATTAATGTCTCATGATGAAGACGTAATGCCAGATGCAATGGCAGGTTTAGCAGCTTCTGCTGCTATTCAACTATCAGATTTTCCTTTTGAATGCCCAATCTCTGAAGCAAGAGTTGGTCGTGTAAATGGTGAGTTTGTTATCAACCCAACACGTGCTCAATTATTAGAATCTGATCTTGATATGATGATTGGAGCTTCTGCTGATTCAGTAATGATGGTAGAAGGTGAAATGGATGAGATTTCTGAAGAAGAAATGGCCGATGCAATTAAATTTGCTCATGAAGCTATTAAAGTACAATGTGCTGCTCAAGTAAAATTAGCAGAAGCATTTGGAAAGAAAGAAGTTCGTGAATATGAAGGTGAAAGAGAAGAAGAAGATTTAGCCAAAAAAATTCATGACATGGCTTATGATAAAGTGTATGCAATTGCAAAAGCTGGATCTGCCAAGCATGAAAGAAGTGCTGCATTTGAAGAAATAAAAGAAGAAATAAAAGCTACGTTTTCTGAAGAAGAATTAGAAGACTTTGGTGATTTAGTATCTAAATATTACCGCAAAGCTGAAAAAGCTGCCATTCGTGATTTAACCTTAAATCAAGGATTACGTTTAGATGGTCGTAAGACAGATGAAATTAGACCTATTTGGTGTGAAATAGATTACTTACCATCAACTCATGGTTCTTCTATCTTTACACGTGGAGAAACTCAAGCTTTAGCCACAGTAACTTTAGGAACATCTAGAGATTCAAACCAAATAGATATGCCATCTCACGAAGGTGAAGAACGTTTCTATTTACACTATAACTTCCCTCCTTTTTGTACTGGTGAAGCACGCCCAATTAGAGGAACATCACGAAGAGAAGTTGGACATGGTAACTTAGCACAACGTGCATTAAAAGGAATGATTCCTGAGGATTGTCCTTATACTGTAAGAATTGTATCTGAAGTATTAGAATCTAACGGTTCATCTTCTATGGCAACAGTTTGTTCTGGTACCATGGCATTAATGGATGCTGGTGTGCAAATGATAAAACCTGTTTCTGGTATTGCAATGGGATTAATTTCTGACGCAGAATCTGGAAAGTATGCTGTTTTATCTGATATTTTAGGTGATGAAGATCACTTAGGAGATATGGATTTCAAAGTTACAGGTACTGCAGATGGTATTACGGCTTGCCAAATGGATATCAAAGTAAAAGGATTATCATATGAAATTTTAGTGAATGCACTAAAACAAGCTCGTGATGGTCGTTTACATATTTTAGAGAAATTAACGGACACTATCGCGGCTCCTGCTGCAGATGTGAAACCACATTCTCCGAAAATGGTTACAAGACGTATTCCAAATGAATTTATTGGAGCACTAATTGGACCTGGTGGAAAAGTAATACAAGAAATGCAAAAAGAAACTGGAACTACCATTGTAATTAATGAAGATCCAGTAACAGAAGAAGGTATTGTAGAAATTTTAGGTGTTGGTAATGAAGGTATCGCCGCTGTAGAAGCAAAAATAGATGCTATATTATTCAAACCAGTTGTGGGTAGTATATACGAAGTGAAGGTAGTAAAAATGTTAGATTTTGGTGCTGTAGTAGAATATATGGATGCTCCTGGTAACGAAGTATTACTGCACGTATCTGAATTAGCCTGGGAACGTACTGAAAATGTTAGTGATGTTGTTAATATGGGCGACGTTATGGATGTAAAATATTTCGGTATAGACTCTAGAACTCGTAAAGAGAAGGTTTCTAGAAAAGCGTTATTGCCTAGACCTCCAAGACCAGAAGGTGATAAGTCAAGAGATGACAAGCCTAGAGGTGATAGAAAACCAAGAAATAATGATAAAAGAGATTAGTAATATACTCTTATAATTACAGTAAAAACGCCTTCAATATATTTGAAGGCGTTTTTGTTTTTTATAAAAAATATGGATTTTACAAAAATGAATAGTATATTTGTTTGGTTGACCAATTTGGTTAACCAATTTAAAATAAAGAGTAAAGCCCTAAATCATGAAAAAAAAGTACCTAAATCTTTTCAACCTAGTATTGTGGATATTTTTCTTCGGCAGCGCCTACGCACAGACCGTAAATAATAACACTGAACTACAAAATGCAATTGCAAATGCATCCGCTGGCACGACCATAACCCTTTCCAATGGAACCTGGACAAACGTTGATATTGATATAAATAAGAATGGAACTCAATCAAATCCCATTACAATTAAAGCGCAAACTGTGGGATCTGTATTTTTTGAAGGTAATTCACATGTCAAAATGGGAGGTTCTTATATTGTTTTTGAAGGTGTAGTTTTCCAAAACCCTTCTAACCTACCAGATGATGGAGATGATTTGGATCCTATACTACAATTCAGAGATTCTAATAAAGATGAATGTGATCATTGTACGATTACTAATATCAAAATTGACAGCTATAACGGCACTTCTTCTCAAGAGACCTTAACTTTTAAGTGGATTCTTGTCTATGGGCAATATAACGAAATTAGTTATAGTTCTTTTATTGGTAAACACGGTATAGGAAGTATCATTAATGATAATAGAAATTCCACGTCTACAGAGTTTGCTGAACCTGATTTCACTAAAATACACCATAATTACTTTGCCGATCGTACCCCAATACGCGAAGTAAATCAAGATAACGATCAAGATGCAATAAGAATTGGAAATAGTAGCACCTCTTTACATCCATCAAACACAGAAGTATATGACAACTTCTTTTATAATTGGTCGGGAGAAGTGGAGATTATTTCTAATAAAAGTGGTGAAAACAAATACTACAACAATACTTTTAAAAACTATCAAGGGACGCTTACACTAAGACATGGCGATAACTGCGAAGTTTATAACAATTATTTTTTTGCTGATAATAGACAATTTTCAGGAGGAGTTAGAGTAATTGGTGAAGGTCATAAAATTTACAATAATTATATTGAAGGAGTAAATTCTGAAAAACCAACAGGAGGTACTACTAAGACAGCTGGAGCAATTAATGTTTCTAATGGACGCCCTAATTCTGCCCTCAATGGATACTATCAGGTAATCGATGCAACTATTGTCAATAATACTTTTGTAAATTGTGACTACGGATTTAGAATAGGAACAAACGTAGGTAATGATTTAACTTTAGCACCTGAAAATCTTGTTATCGCTAATAATATTATGATCAACACCAGCGAAAATGCAGTTGACGAACAAACAAATCCTATCGGAGCTACATCCAAATATGAAGGTAATATTACACAAAACGGATCTTGGGATCTAACAAACGGAGTTGATAATAATCAAACAGTATCTTCAGGCTTATTAATTAGTGGAACTGATTTTTATAGACTAGCAACCGGAAGTCCGGCAATTAATGCAGGAATAGGAACCTATTCATTTTTAGACAAAGACATATTAGACGGAAACAGATCCTCTAATTATGATGCTGGTGCTGAAGAGTTTGGAGCAAATGGAACAAGGCTACCTTATACCATAGATGATGTTGGCAAAAAAGTTGGGTTTGCTGCTCCCGAATTTATTCTAAATATAGAAGAAAACACTTTCACCAGCAAAGGAATAATTATGTATCCTATCCCTTCAAAAAATCAACATATTACGATCCAATCAAATGATATTATTGGCACTATAGAAGTACGTGACCTAAGAGGAAGAGTTGTTCTTAAAAAACAGATTGATAGTAAGCTTGGTCAAATAGAAACTGACAACTTGAGCAGCGGAACATATATTGCAAAAGTACAAGGAGTCTATGGACGTTTTGTGATTCAGTAGAAATAACAACTTGATTTTATACTTTTAAAAGAGGAGTTATCAAAAAAGGATAACTCCTCTTTTGTTAGACACCTATCTTTTAGATATATCGACAATAACACCTATTGTTCCTCCATAATAATCATACTTAAAAAAATTATAAAATCCGCTAATCTCAATTCCAATTCTCTTTTTGGTTTTATAAACAAAGGACAGTTTAGTAGGTAATCCGATAGAACTAAAACTATCATCATTATATTCTTCGCATATTGTACTATTATTGAATCTTTGACTACAATCATCTCGATATTTTCCAAAAGAGTATAATATTCCAGTACTTACCACAAGGTTATACCTATTACTTTTCAAAAAATCATACCCATAAAGCAAGGAGAAATCTGTAATATAAAAAAAGGTATTCTCTCCTATACTATTTAAAAAAAAGTTAGGTTCATCTGTTTCAAAAATATTCTCTCCATTACTAAATCTTAATTGGAATACATTCCTTTTGTATTCAATCTGACCTAACAAATAAATTCCCTGAACATTTTCTGTAATTGACAAACCTCCTCCTAAATTAAATCTGGCATTTTTTTCTTGAGAATACGAATCAATAGAGGTAATACATAATAAGATTAATATAACTAGTTGTAATCTTCTATTCATAATTAAATTATTTAAAATTGTTCAGTGATTTAAACATACATTCAATTCGTAAAGCTCAATTGTTAAAAAAATTTACATTTACGATAACCGAAATTAAAAATTTAATCCTCCACAAACATTTATTATATTCTAAAACTTACTATAAACTACGAAAACAATTTTCTAAAGTTTTTTTGTCCGCAAAAAAATAAATAGTTTCTTTATCACATACGAGTTCTTTATACACATCAAAACCCACGTGTTTATAAAAACGTATTAATCTAATATCTGAGGTCTCAAAAAGAATGGGTAATTTGGTTGTGCTAGAGAGCTTAAAAAGCATTTGGTTAATTTCATGTAATCCATCTAATTTACCATAGCCTTCTTCCTGTGCAATGAACCAAACATATATATAATTGTCTAATTTTAATTTATGTTTTTTTATTTCTTTTTCATTACTCAATATATTTTTCAAATTTAAAATTGAAATCCCTTTAATTACATTAAAGTATCGACAATAATCACTAAAAGTCTTTTTTAGTTTATTATTCTGATAAAACAGTACAATTGTTTTCTTGTTCTTAGCAACATAAACACCATTCACTCTTAAAGCTACATGGAAACAGTAATTAACTAAGTTAAAAATGTTCTTTTTAAAACTTTTTTTATCCTTATTAAACAACAAAGACATTCTTGGGTTTTCAACAAATCTATTACTAATTAACTTTTTGTAATGTAATATTTCAGCATCAGAAAATTGCAGTTTATTTTTTTCCATTGTTTTTTAATAAATTATAATGTGATACATATGCACGCAAAGCACTACTTTCATGATTGTATCCTAGTTCATATTTTTGGGCCAATCGCTTTATAATCGGAGTCATTTTAGGATAATGAACATGAGAAAAATTTGGAAAAAGATGATGAGCAATATGGTGGTTAAAGCCTCCTAATATCCATGTTGTCATGTAACTGTTTGTAGCAAAATCTGTCGTCGTTTTTACTTGATGATGTGCCCAAGAATAAGGCATTTTACCATTGTAATCTGGCGTTACAAAAACTGAATTTTCTGAAACATGAGAAGGCACCAGTGCTAACGTTAAAAAGTAACTTGCGGAAACATGCAACAATAAATTACCAAACAATACTTGGGTTATTGATAACGATGTAAAAAAAAGTGGAAATAGAATAAAAATAGTAATATATAATAATTTAAAAGCTACAAGCTTTATATACTCTTTAATAGGAATATTTTTTATTAAGGATTTTTTTGAAAAAAAATCGGTAAAATCCCGAATATATATCCAATTTATCGTGTATAAAGAGTACAAAAAGGGCACATATATATGCTGAAACCGATGATAAAATCTATGTACTGCTTTCGGCAGAATTTTAACTATCTCTGTTTGTGTTAAATCGGGATCCTTTCCTAAAGTGTTAGGAAATGTATGATGTCCAAATTGGTGTCTCTTTTTCCAAACATATGAATTTGCACCAATTAAATCCATTTGTATCATAAAATATGAGTTAATTAGTTTATTAGAATGTGCTACACCATGAATGGCATCATGAGAAATATTTATTGCCAGAATAATACTTAAAGGACCTAGAACAACAAAACATAAAAACAAACTATAACCATTCTGAAAATAAAAAATCAGTAAATAACAAATGATAAATATGATTTTTAACAGTAAATACTTCCATATAAGAGAACCATTACCATACTTATTAATATTATTAGCCTCAAAATAATCTCTAATCTCTTCACAAACATCTTTATAAAAGAAATCTGGTTCTTTAGGAAACGTTACTTTTGTTTTCATTTTATTTACTATTTAAATACAGCATCATACGATTTCAGTGTATGATCAACATCTTCTCTTGTATGCAAGCTAGTTGGGGTTAAACGAAAAATAACATCTCCCTTAGGTACAACAGGATAAATAATTACAGAGCAAAAAACTCCATGATCATAAACCAATTCTTTCTGAAGATTAAGTACATCTTCCAATTTTATATTAAAATAAATAGGTGTAATATAACTATCAACCTCATTAGAAAGAAGGTTTCTATTTTTTAAACCTTCTTGCATCAGGTCTGTTATTTCAAATAATTTTTTTCTTTTATCATGAGCTCTTTTAATAATTTCTAATCTTTTATTTAACCCATAAACTATCGGCATTGGTAATGATTTAGAAAACATTTGAGAACGTAAATTATATTTGAAATAGTTCACAATCTCTTTCTTACCGGCTATAACTGCCCCAAAAGATGCCATGGACTTCGTAAAAGTTGTAAAATATAGGTCAACTTTTTCTTCTAAACCATGCGCACAAACGGTCCCATTACCTTGCGGACCCATTACTCCAAATCCGTGAGCGTCATCTACCAAGAGTCTAAAATCGTATTTAGATTTCAAAGAACAGATCTCTTTCAGTTTACCTTGTGCACCAGACATGCTAAATACACCCTCGGTAATAACAAGGATACCTCCTTTTGTTTTTTGTACAATTTTTTCGGCTACCTTTAGTTTCTGTTCTAAGTTATCAATATCATTATGTTCAAAAATTAACCTTTCTCCTCGGTGTAATCTTATTCCATCAATTATACAAGCATGACATTGTTTATCAGAAATAACTACATCATTTGGAGACAATAATGAATCAATAACAGATAGCATTCCTTGATATCCGAAATTAAGCAGTAATGCTTTTTCCATATGTATAAAGTCAGCGATATTGCTTTCAAACTCATCATGTAAAGAGGTGTCACCAGTCATCATTCTAGATCCCATAGGATAGGTCATTCCCCATTTTTGCTGTGCAAAAGCATCTATTTCATTAATCTCGCTCGAACCTGCTAATCCCAAATAATTGTTATAACTCCAACAAATTAACTTCTTGTTATTAAAAAAAATATGATTAGAGATTTGTCCTTCAAGTTTAGGAAACACAAAGTTACCTTCTGCCATACTTTGAAATTTCCCTATAGGTCCAATATCGAGTTGTATTCTGTCAAAAATATCCATTATAAAGTTTTAAAAAACTAATTGTGAATCGTCACTAGCTAACTCTATTTGTATTTAAAAATCCCAATCATTTTTCTTCGATTCACTTAATAGTATTGTTTAGTAGCCTAAACATACAAGCAATGCATCGACTCTAATTGTCAAAAACGCAAAGATGAAAATTTATCATTGTGATAATTGCAAAATCAGAATTCCTACTACTTCCCTAACTGCTTTAAATGGGATAGATGTGATATAACTCCGCCTAAATAAGTAGTTTGATTGGGTTTTATATCGTTTCCAATCAACATTTTATATAGAATTTTATTAAGTTTCGGGTAGTATATATGATGGATATGAGGAAAAAGATGGTGTGCTATATGATTATTGAATCCTCCAAAAATGAAATTAGCTAAACTACTAAAAGGATAAAAATCATTAGAACTTTGTATTTGATTCATTAACCAAGAGGTTCTTATAAACCCAAAACTATCTGTTTTTGGATACATTACACCTTCAATATGATGTGTCATAAAAAACGTAAATAATAAAAACAATGATTGCACTGCATGCATTATCAAAAACCCCATCAAAATTATATCCCAAGTATGATCTATGAATATCAATGGTAATATCACTAAGTATAGGATATAAAAGATCTTTTGAACCCAAAAAGAAAATTTATATCGAATAGTATTAGTTTTACCAGTTATAGTTTTATCGAAGAAAATTTTAAAATCTTTGATAAATACCCAAAATAAAGAATAGGTGATGTATAAAAATGGCGCATACCAATGTTGAAACCTATGAAACCATTTTACAGGGCTTCCAGGGACTACTCGAATTAAATTTGTTATTTCTAGATCCGTATCATACCCCTCTACATTAGGAGCGTGGTGATGAGATTTTACATGTCTATCTTTCCAAGCTTCCGCATGTGCTCCTACTATAGTATATAATAACACAAAACAATTATGATTAAGTTTCTTACTTCTAAAAATAGTATTATGCGAAAAGTCATGAGCAAAATTAAATGCAAATAATAAGGAAATCAGCCCATACATAACATAAGTTACTATCAACAGGTATGGATGACTTATAGTATACAAACCTATATAAGTAATCAACGTTAAAATCAGGTAAACCATACCTTTAGAAATAATCCTATTTCGAAACCGATTAGGACAGAAATTTAGTTTACTGTTAATCTCATTCTGAATGGAAAGAAACAATGCCGCATGAGATTTATTATAAATATGTTTAGATTTCATAAGTAACGGATTTAAATTCTATTTGCGTTCCCATTTTCTTTAGAAATCTAAAATGCGATTTCAAGGCTTGATCATATGACATCTCCATATATGTCACGCCATATTTTTTCGCCACTTCTCTAAATATGGGTAGTAATTTGATATAGTGTATATGACAGATATTAGGCAGCAAATGATGCAATGCGTGTGCATTAAAACCACCTAACGTCCAATTCAAAAAAGTACTATCCACATTATAATCTACAGAAGTACACATTTGTAACTTGGGCCAGCTCATATTAAGTCTTCCTTCAGCATCTGGTTCAGGATGTGCTACGTAATCTGATAAATGTGACACTCCTAATACCGCTGTAAATAGTATGGATACTAAAAAATGATTTAACAGAAACGCAATCAAAATATACTCCCAACCAAATGGTAATAAGATACTAGGAACAACAATCATATAGATCACATAAGCTATCTTAAAAAACACCAGTTTAACGATTTCCCAAGTAGGAATAGTCACCTTAATAGTTCTGCTAGAGCGATTAAAAATCATTAAAAACTCTCTAAACAAAAACCAATTAAGCGAATAAAACAGGTATAAAAACGGAACATACAAGTATTGAAATTTATGATACCATCTTAAATTTTGTCCTGTTGTCATTCTTACTAAAGGGTTATTTAGAACGTCTATATCACTTCCTTCTATATTAGTATATAAATGGTGAGATTCATTATGATTTTTGCCCCATACATATGCATTGTTTCCTTGTAAATTAAAGCTTAGTTGAAATAATAGTTTATTCCAGAATTTACTTTTTACAGCAACTCCATGTGCAGCGTCATGAGAAACATTAAATGCATTTAACAGCACAGATACCCCAAGACTAATATAGAAAGTAAAGAATGTAGTTAGGCTCGATGAAGTAAGCATCAAAAAATAAAACAAAGCGACCAATGTAAAATACATAGTTATTTTAAAAACCATCTTTCTATTTCCCGTTTTATCTATACCATTATCTTCAAAATAATTTCTAATTCGCTCATTAAGTTCTTTATAAAACGCTGAACCCTCATCCTTTGAAAATTTTATTTTTTTCATAATTATTCATTTAAAATTTGACATATCAATAGTAGCGTGATGACCAAAAATATTTGATTTGGTATCTCGATTGTAATACTTATTTGTTGGTATGATTAGTTAGATAAACAAATAATCCAACTCGAAGATTAAGATTGTGTTTCTTCGAGTTAGTATCATTCTTTGAATATTATTTTTTCTTAGACGAAGTAAGATCTCTAAAAACTCCTAATTGTACACTTCCTGTTTTCGATAAAAAAATCAACAGTTGTTCTTTTCCAGAACGTACACTTATTTTTTGAGTCCGCCAATGTTTAATAAATGACAGTATCGAAATTACCCTATTACTAGATGATATACTAAAAATCCCATCCCGAAGAGATCCTTTTATACATTTTGTAATTTTTTGAGTTTCCGATTTCATTAAACTAATTTTTAAGGTTTTATTATCCAATAGTTTAATACGTGTATATAGTTTTTCTTTTACTGGAATAAGACCAACCAAGTCTCCAGTAAGTACATAAAATGCCTCGAATCCATAATCCCCTTCGATGCTTAAGTTGCTCGTGATTTTCATAATTAAGATGTTTTTGATTTCACTTTCTTTTTAGAAAATTGCCAGTTGATAAAAGGCAATGATCTTCTTGCGTTTCTATTCCAAAGACCAAATTGAAAACCTCGTTGATCAACAGTCTTGTTAAAAACACCTATTTGGATTCCTTTTAAATTTTCAGATACATTGGATATCCCTAATTGCATCCCTTTTCCGGTATCCGAAAAATTTGCTAAAGCCGAAATTTGAAGCCCATTAAAAACTTTAGAAGTGTTGATAACAGGAGCTATTGAAACTCCATTAGCTTCATTAGTCATAGATCCTAAAGAAATATTTAAACCATTCAGATTGGCTCCCCCAATAAAACCTCCAACGCTGAGATTAAAGCCATTCATTGATAGATATGTATCTCGCTCATAATCCTCAAGAAAGTAAAAATCTGATCGCTCATTATAGATTAGTCCCATATATATTGAATTGATAGGAATATCAATTCGAAGTGGCACAATCAACAACGGCATTATGTGCAAAGCCTCTACATTAACACCGTTAATTCTTTGATGTTCTATCTTTTTATTTTCGTAATGACCAATTCCAACTACCAACCCATTGACTTGCGACACATTAGAATGAATAGGAGAAAAACTAAATGACTTCACTTTTCCTGAAATAGCATCTGACTTATGCTCCTGTCCAATAGCTATTATCGAAAATAACAACATTACTAATACTACTATTTTGTTTTTCATTTTTCTTGTTTTTAAAAAATTCAACAAGTCAAAACTATTGCGATAATAGCAACACAAAAGGCAATAATCGCGAATAGAAAATTATTTTTTTGCGATAAACGCAAAACCAAACAGTTTGCTTTACTTGAAAAGAATTTATTTTTCTTCAGTACGCAACCTTTTATATGTATCCAGTCTAATTGGGTGAATCCATATAAAAACATAGTCATGAAAAAAATACGAAAAATAATCCTCGTACTTTGTATATTATTTGCATCCTGCGAAAATGAATCTTTTGAATTATCAGTTGAAAAAATTGATGTAAACTCTGAGCTATACAGTGATCTTAAAGCTATTTCTGAAGCTTCTCCAGAAAATTCTGAAGTAGTATGCTTAACTTTTATTTATCCATTTAACGTATACCTATATAATAATAACAATGAAATCACAGAAAGTATATTAATAGGTAACAATCGAGAGTTTGTTTCGCTTTTAGGTGGAATGGAAGATGAGAGTGCAATAGGATTAAGCTACCCCATTTCTGGAACCACCGATGATGGCACTCTAAATATTAATAATAATCTAGAGTTAAAAGAGGCAATAGAGGCTTGTATTGAAAATCAAATAATTTCATATTGCAATAGCTTATTAGAAAGCGATTGTATCTGGAATATTGAATCAATTTCTCCAGAAAACCAATATAATGACTCCAAGTTTGATTTTTATTCCGACGGAACGGGTATATTTTACCACGATGGAAATGCCTACAGAACCTCTTGGATACCCTTTTATATTGAAGAACAATTACACTTAAATATTCACTTAGAAGAAAATTCTGATATTGGAGAGAACTGGAATTTTGATTGGGAAGCAACTATCATAGATGAAAACACTATCCAAATAGACAATCAAGAACATAGTTTCATTATACAAAAGAACTGTACTATTGAAAACAACTGCGATTATGTAGAATTCAGAGAGTGTATCTCTGAAAACGGCAGTGAAACTCAATTTGTCTTTGACAATTATATAGATTGTATAATATCATTTAGAGAAACTACGGAAATCCCAGACCTCCAATTATCATTCTATGAAACTATAGATAATGTAGAACAACAAATAAATCCACTACCAACATCCGGTTATAATACTAGTATGAACCCTCAGATCATTTTTGTATTAATCAATAATACTGTAACAGGAACCTCCGAAATCACAAGAATCGTATTACTCAAAGAATCCTGTGATGACAACTAAATCATTAAAATAAGTATCATCCCGTTAAGCGCATGCATGATGCATACTTAAATCAAATTTTAAAAATAATTTAAACATTTATATACCATGAAAAATATCAGCTCATTCATCTTAGTTTTAATATTGATAATTACCTCTTGTTCTAATGATGACGATTCTAATAATGATCCAGTGATTGAAAGTATGAATAATTTTGTTTTAACAAATTTCGACGTCTCGACCACTCCGAATACAAGAATAGACTCTACATATTATCAACTAGCTAATAATAGAATTGATTATTCCGAAGGGATTAATTTTCAAACAAATGAAACTAGCTCGGGAACTTATATTTATGATAATGATAAGATATCAGAAATAAGAAGATATTCTCAATCCAATTTAATTGAGAAATTAACCTTTGAATATAGCAATTCAAATACCTTGACAGAGTTTTTACACGAAACAACACAAGAACAATCTATCTATAACAAGCATACTTTTACATATAGTTCAGATAGTATTTATGTAAATTGGAAAAGAAGTTTTGATGGAATAAATTTTGATATTGATGTAGCACATTCTAAAATAGTCTTAGATTCAAACAACAATAGAGTTTATTTCGAAAACTTTAATTTTTTAAACAATACAACGAAAGCAGTTATTACCCAATATGATTCTAATAACAATCCTATTAAAGAAGAATTTTTACATGATTCTGGTACGGGTCTTGAGCTAGATTTTACGAATACTATCACATTCGAAAATTCAATAAATACGTTGTATGAAGTAAATGAAACAACATTTAGCAGACATACACTTATGTTGCTATACCACATAGATAGTGGAGAAGTTAATAACTTCAATTTCAAGTCAATATCCCCTAATAACATCAAAACTTTTGAGTCCGATTTTGGCAGCCTGTTTACGTATTCAGTTCTCCATGTAATTAATGAAGAAAGATATTCGGAATTAACCGAATTCGCAACATTCTCTAATTCAGATTTATTTTCTGCATTCTCATATGAATTTTTTGAATAAAGCTATACAGATAATCTAGACAATAGGACATTGAATTATTATAGAATTAGCCATATAGTTTCTATAATAAAGGGTGAAACGTTAGGTAATCTTGGCAAACGTCTAATTACCTAATGTTTAACCCATTGAAAAAAGAATAAAAAAAATGGTTGACTTTAAGTCATTTTCAAAAAAAAACATGATTTAACGCAACCTTTTCTTTTCTTTCAGTCTATTAGGTTAAAGATGCTAAAAAAACTTACAACACACATAATCCTTTGGACGACAGAGAACTCATAAAAAAATGTAAGAAGAATAACAGGAAAGCACAGAGTGAATTGTTTTATACGTATAAGGATAAACTTTTTGCATTATGTTTAAAATACTGTAAAAACCATGCGGAGGCAGAAGATATTTTGCACGACTCATTCCTGACTATATATAAAAAAATTAAACAATATAAACACAAGGGATCTTTTGAAGGATGGATGAAAAGAATCACTATTAATAAGGCTATTGACAGATATAATGACAATTTTTTTCTAGATACTCCAATAAAAGAAAATCTTATCTATGACACAAAAATTGATTCTGAGTTATTTAGCTTCTCAATAGATGAATTACTAGAATTCATACGAAAATTACCTGATCAATACAGGTTGGTTTTCAACTTATACGAATTGGATAATTACTCTCATAAAGAAATAGCAGAAATGCTTAAAATATCAGAAGGAACCTCAAAATCCAATTTACATAGGGCAAAATCACAATTGAAGATGGTTATTTTATCTAAAGTTTATGATCAAAAAAAAATAGCAGTGAGTAATGGATACTAAAAAAGATATAGGGAAACTGGTTAAGGAACAATTAGATGGTTTGCAGCAGTCTCCAGAAACTCTTATTTGGAAAAACTTAGAAAGTCAATTAAATAAACAGGATGTACAACGAAAAAGATATCTTGTTACTATAATTGGCATTGCATCGGTAGTTTTTTTAGGTATCTTGATTACCTTTTGGCCTCAATCTAATGGACATAAAAATACTCCTAACAACTTTTATGAATACCAAACGACACATATCGATTGCATCGATAATCCAGAAGTAATCTCAGAAATTTGTATCGATGATCTTGACACTATAGCAATTAATAAGAAAAGAATATTCAATAGTAGTAGTAGTAGTAGTAGTAGTAGTAGTAGTAGTAGTAGTAGTCCAGATCTGATTAAAATTTATCCTCACAAGACAAATAGCAATACTATATCTAATAAAACCAATAAAGCATCAGGGATTAAGAACACTAATCTTTTAGCCAAGAACACTAAAAACACAAAAAATCAATCGCTTAAACAATCAGCTAAAAAACAAGATATAGAGAAAACCTCACCTGCTAAACTTAGTTTCACTAATATATCAAAAGACAGTATCAAACTTGCTTCAGACGAGACACCCACGATAGAAGGTATTTCTAAGAATAATGATGAAAAAAAATTAATTCAAAATAATAGTGACACCTTGATATCAATACCTTCACCACCTGTAAAGGCTTTCGAGAATTTTATGTTATCTGTTTATGCTACACCTATCTATTCCGTGGGTTCAAGCGGCTCTTTAATTAGTGACAGAAACGCTAATCGCAGCAAATCAGGAAATATAACAGTAGGCTATGGTGCTACTATGAGTACCAATCTAAATAAAAAGATAGATCTAAGAATAGGATATAACAAACTAAAGGTAAGCCTAACGGAAAAAGGCATTAATAGTTCAGAGGTATCTGGTATTCTAGGAGATGCCTCTATATTACTGGATGGTGCAACACAACAAATAGTAGACAGTACTCAAACAGTAAATCTAACACAAACTGCTAATTATGATGAGTTTTCAATTGGATTGGGTTATCAATTTATCAACAAAAAAGTCAAGGCATCCATTGTTATGGATGCTAGTTTCTTAATATTAGGTAAAGACAACATTACACTCAATACTAACATCAGTGATATTGAATTAGGTAAAAACAATAATTTATCTTCTACCAGCTCAAGTTTAAATTTAGGAATGAATGTGAAATATGAACTTTTCAAAGACATATATATCCATGCGGAGCCTATGATTAAATATCAACTGGAAAATGCGAGTATGAATTCCCAAAGTTATAATCCCTTTCACTTTGGATTACAGGTAGGCTTTTCTTTTAAATTCTAAGGTTTATTTTACGAGCCAAATTATCTTCTGCTAACAATAACACGGATTTATTATTTGTGATAAAAGTAATAATCACAAGTCATGAAATACTTTTTTGTGAAAATCGCAAAAATTAACTTACTTTTCTATTTTACTTTGCTTCGGTTAAATAACATCATCATCAAAAAAAGGCTTAACATGATACAAGAAAAATTTTTAGAACTTATCAAAAAACAAATCAGTTCTAAAACTTCATTAATCGATGAAGTTGCCACTGCTTTGGATATAAGCTATGATGCAGCACATAGAAGAATTAGCAAGAAAAGTAAAATATCTTTAGAAGAAGGAGTCACATTAGCCAAATATTTTAGTTTGTCAATAGATCAACTATTCTCAAGCGAAGATGAACATATTGTGGCTGTAAAAAAGACGGCTCCAGTTCAGGATATGGAAAGTCTACTTGCTTATTATGAGAATTCATATAATTCGTTATCACCCCTAGTCAATAATAAGGATGTAGAAATGATTTACTCTGCCAAAGATTTGCCAATCTTCTATACATCAGATGATAACTTGCTTTCAAAATTTAAAATGTATGTCTGGTTAAAAATAATGGATTCTGAACTTGGGGATGTGAAGTTTACAGGATTTAACCCATCACTTTCACTCATCGAAGCAGCAAAACGCTTAGGTAATATGTATAATAATCTTAATTCTATAGAAATATGGGATATTACTACTATAAATAGTACATTAAAACAAATACACTTTTATTTCGAATCGAATTCACTTTCTTCTAAGGATGCTCTTGAGATATGCGATGATCTTCAGGGATTGATAAATCAGATTTCTAAAAAAATAATTGACCAAAAAGATAATTTTAAATTCTACTATAACGAACTATTACTCATGAATAATCGGGTTTTAGTAAAAACACCTACCGAAAGATCTCTATATGTTCCTTTTACAATTCTTTCTTACTACAGAACTAATGATGTTACTACCTGTGATCAAGCAGAAAAATTCTTAAACATCCAGATGGATGGATCTAAATTATTAAGTACTGCAGGAGAAAAAGAAAGAAATTTATTTTTTAATAAAATGCATAAGAAAATTGATGCCTTAAGGTCCCTTATTATAGCGAAAAACGTATTAGAGTTTGAATAAATGTGTAATCAAATAGTTAATTATACGACTAATAGATAAAGAATTAAGGTCTAAAAAATAGGTGATCGAAAAAATAATTTTACTTTTTTGTAACATTTTATTAATTCTGTACGTATAATAAATAAAAAGCAACGCCCTAAAATATTCACAAATAAAATTTCAAGGATAACATAGATGAGACAACTTAAGATTACGAAGCAGGTAACGAATCGTGAAACTGCATCGCTGGATAAGTATTTGCAGGAAATAGGTAAAGTAGATCTTATTACCGCAGATGAAGAGGTAGAATTAGCTCAGCGAATAAAAGCTGGTGATGAAAGAGCCCTTGAAAAATTAACAAAAGCGAATTTACGATTTGTGGTATCTGTTGCAAAACAATATCAAAACCAAGGACTTACTTTACCGGATTTAATTAATGAAGGTAATTTAGGATTGATTAAAGCAGCAAAACGTTTTGATGAAACCAGAGGTTTTAAGTTTATCTCGTATGCAGTATGGTGGATTCGTCAATCTATCCTACAAGCTTTAGCAGAACAGTCACGTATTGTTCGTTTACCATTAAATAAAATTGGATCTATTAACAAGATCAATAAAACATATGCATTCTTAGAGCAATCTCACGAACGTCCGCCAAGTGCAGAGGAAATTGCAAAAGAGCTAGATATGACTATAAATGACGTAAAAGAGTCTATGAAAAACTCTGGTCGTCATGTAAGTATGGATGCTCCTTTAGTAGAAGGAGAAGACTCTAACCTTTATGATGTTTTGAATTCTGGTGAGTCTCCTAATCCTGACAGATCTTTATTGCACGAATCTCTTCGTACTGAGATCGAGAGAGCTTTAGAAACACTTACGCCAAGAGAAGCGGATGTGATTCGTTTGTATTTTGGTCTTGGAGATCAACATCCAATGACTCTAGAAGAAATTGGAGAAACTTTTGATTTAACTCGTGAACGAGTTCGTCAAATTAAAGAAAAGGCTATTCGTAGATTAAAACATACATCTCGTAGTAAAATATTAAAAACTTATTTAGGATAACTTTTAATTTCCTAAATTGCGATTACAAACAGTTTATAACATAACTGTTCGTTTTTTGATTGATGAATGACCTCCGGCTGATTACCGGAGGTTTTTTCATGCGGTATTTCTCCTATTTAATTACAGAAAAACATTAACACTTATATTTTTAGATTATTAAAATCTTAAAATTATTTTTTTTGTACTAAAAAACTGTACCTTTAAGTTAGAACCAATCAACATGTGGCAAACCATTAGTTACGTAAGTACTGCTAATCCATCCTTAACAAATTCTGAGGTAAATGAATTATTCGAATTTGTTAAGCTAACTAACAATAGTCAAAAAATAACAGGAATATTGATGTATTCTGACGGTAATTTCTTTCAAGTTCTAGAAGGGCAAAAAGATATGATACAGAGTCTTTATAAAAAAATACAACTCGATTCCAGACATCATAATGTTATTAAAATTTTTGACAAAGAAATAACCAATTGCTCATTCTCTCAGTACCATTCTTCTTTTAAAGTTTTAGGTGATAATAAGTATGATCATAAGGAGTTACAACAATTTTTAAACGAAGAAAAAACTCATAATCCTGATAACTATAAAAATATTTTTTATTTGGCTAATAAATTCATGAAACTTTCCTAAAACCTCCTGATTCACCTTTCTCTTTTTAGCATTTACAGGATAATTTAAACATTTATGAAAACAAACGTTAAATAATGATTTTAACACAAATATTCCCTTAAATTAAGTTAAATTTAAGATAAAAAGCTATGTGGCATACGATATCTTATGTAAGCTCTTCTTTGAAGTTATCTGACTTTCAGATCAATGATTTAATGCACTGTTCTAAATTAAAAAATGAATATGCAGGTATTAACGGTATTTTAATGCATTCTGGTCAAAATTTCTTTCAAATAATTGAAGGAGAAAAAAAAATCATTCAAGAACTTTATTCAAAAATAGAGAAAGATTCAAGACACTCTAATTTAATTAAAATATTTGATAGACAAATTAGAGTCCCCTCTTTTAAAATTTTTCATAATTCGTACGTAACTGTTCATAGAGAAAAAGATTATTCAGAATTACAACAATTCTTAGAAAAGGAAAGATCCAATAATCCAGATACTTTTAACAGTGTATCTTATTTGACAAACAAATTTATGCAGCTTCCCTAGTATACCATTTAAAACTTTAATAGTATTTTTGCCGAAAACAATACAATTTTATGGCTTCAAAATTAATTGCACCTTCGGTATTAGCTGCGGATTTCGCTAACCTACAACGTGATGTAGAAATGATCAATAACAGCGATGCTGATTGGTTTCATATTGATATTATGGATGGAGTATTTGTTCCTAATATCTCTTTTGGGATGCCAGTATTAAGAGATATTGCAAAACATGCTACAAAAACTATCGATGTACATTTAATGATCGTAGATCCTGATAGATACATAAAGACTTTTGCTGATTTAGGAAGTAATATCCTTACCGTTCACTATGAAGCTTGCACGCATCTTCATAGAACCTTACAAGCCATAAAAGCTGAAGGTATGAAAGCAGGTGTTGCTTTAAACCCGCATACCAATGTAAGTTTACTTGAAGACACTATTAATGATATTGATTTGGTATGTATAATGAGTGTAAATCCTGGTTTCGGTGGTCAGTCTTTTATCGAAAACACTTATAAAAAGGTACAACAACTTAAAGAAATCATTGAACGCAATAACGCCTCTACGATAATTGAAATTGATGGAGGAGTTACTAACAAGAATGCCAAACAATTAGTTGATGCAGGAGCAGATGTTTTGGTAGCAGGAAGTTATGTTTTTAAAAGTGAGAACCCAATCCAAACCATAAAAGGACTAAAAGAGATGATTTCTTAATGAAACATATCGATCTCATAATAATTGGCGGAGGACCTATAGGTATTGCTTGCGGCTTGGAAGCTAAAAAAAAAGGAATAGAATATCTTATTATTGAAAAGGGTCCTATAGTAAACTCTCTTTTTAATTACCCCATAAATATGCAGTTCTTCTCTTCTTCAGAAAAACTGGAGATCGATGAAATTCCATTTATTAGTAATGAGGCAAAACCTAAAAGGAATGAGGCGCTCGAGTATTATCGTAGAATTGTCACTTCTAATGATTTAAATATTCATCTTTTTGAAAAAGTAATTGCTGCTAAGAAAGAAGAAAACACTTTTTTTGTACAAACAGAAAAACACGATTATACAGCATCACATATTATCGTTGCTACAGGATTTTATGACATCCCAAATACCATAAATGTTCCTGGAGAAACGTTATCAAAAGTATCGCATTACTATAAAGACCCCCATTTTTTTGCCAAACAAAAACTAGCTGTTATTGGAGCCAGTAACTCATCTGTTGATGCTGCACTAGAGTGCTATAGAAAAGGAGCAGATGTAACCATGATTATTAGATCTTCAGAAATAGGAAAGAGAGTAAAATATTGGGTAAGACCGGATATCGAAAATAGAATCTCTGAAGGCAGTATCAAAGCATATTATAATGCTACTGTAAAAGAAATACAGTCTCATCAAATTATAATAAATACACCTAATGGCGAAGTTACTATAGAAAACGATTATGTACTAGCCTTAACAGGATATACTCCTAATTTTGATTTTCTAAAAAAAATTGGGATTCAGTTATCTGATGATGAAAAAAAGCACCCAAAATATGATGAAGATACGATGGAATCAAATATTAGTAATTTATACTTAGCAGGTGTAATTTGCGGTGGTATGGATACTCATATATGGTTTATAGAAAATTCCAGAATACACGCAAAAACAATTATTAAACATATCATTTCTAAAAAATAAGATGTTTAGTAAAGATCCGATAGCTACTTTTAAAAAACGATCTGAAAAATGGTATAGAGATCTTCAAAATTACGATCAGGAAAGTTTGTATCATAAACCCTCTTCTAACCAATGGTCTCTTGCTGAATTATATGATCATATTATTCGTGTTGCTAAAACGTACCAACTTCCCAATTTTCACAAGTGCACCGAAAATGACACTAAAAAGGGAAAATCTAAAAACAGTATAGCATACTTAATATTCAATCTGAACATTGTTCCATCACGTTCTATCAAAATGGAGTCTTTTCCACCTAAAATTGTGTCCAATTTTACTCCAGAAATAGTAGAAAGAAGTCTGCTAGAAAACAACTTCAAAGAATTTATATTAGAAATCTTATCTAACGAGGTATTAATTAAGCAATGTGATAAGGCAATAAGGCACAACCATCCATTCTTTGGGATGATTAATGCAGTAGAATGGTTTTCTCTAATCGAAATACATATGAGGCACCACGAACGTCAAAAGAAACGCTTAGAAGCGGTAAATAATTAGATACAGCAAAGGCTATCATATTAAGACAGCCTTTTGTGTTTTTTTTTATATTTATGACACCCTATTCAGGTAATTTTTTTAATCATTAGATAAAATACTAAGTATATACCAAAACAGTAGCATTAGAGAAGCAAACAACCCTAAAGAAGCACCTACATATTGATCCTCTGAATATTTATGAACCATATTGGATGTTTGATATAATATAGAACCAGAAGCCAAAACTACCATTCCCACACTAAACCACAATCCTAAATTAAATCCAAATAATAATCCGGCGGCAATTAGACCTAATGCAATAAAAAAACCAATCGTTAGCATTGACTTAAGAAAAGAGAAATCTTTCTTAGTTAATAAAACCACTCCCGATAATCCTGTAAACAAAGCCAATGTCAATATAGCAGCTTGATTCAGAATATTAGCTCCTCCACTCTCTGCAATCATCATTGCAATTCCTATCAAAGGAATAAAAATAAAAGCCTCAGCTACAACGTATAAAAGAAGTCCTAAATACTGCTTATTAATATCATGGGTTTTATGTGCCATTTTCTCTGCATAATTTGTTATAAACATAAAACCTCCCAACATGATTAACCATCTCCATCCTTGCGTCATCGAAAATGCGAAATTAACTAAAGGTTCAATCTGAAAAAACACCCATTCCACAATCACAAATAGCAACACTGCCATTGCCAAATGAGTATACGTTTTTTTATAAAAAGCTACTCTTTTTTCATCAGTAAGTGAACTTACTACAGGTGCTACTTGCTGAAATTCTTCCATGTTATTTCTTTTATATTAAAATTGTTTAGTGCGATAAATATAGTTCTAATAATATTCTTATATCTTAAAATATTTAAAATTTAACATACGACTGACATATGTGTAAATATCAGGAAATTGTCCCTTAAGTTTTTCCGGAGATTCCATAAACACTTCTACTAACACCGCAATAAACTCGAACTTATCAGTAAAGGCATATTCCCTTAATATCTTGCTTTCAATTATCCTATTACGAAGCTCTACAGAAGACAAATGTTTTTCTAATTCTAAAAAGGTATCGTGAAATATTTCTGAACTAATATTGTTACTTTTTAGTGAACAATAATGAATAGCATGAGTAATTTCATGTATTCCTAGGTTTACTCCATCTTCCTGATGTAAGTTTCCGATACTAAAATGTTCCCAGGACAATACTAAAGCTTTTGATCTTGGATTGAACTCTCCATTATTTTCTGTTTTATTGAGGATAGAGTAATATGAAGAAGGGTATAAAATAATAGTTTCCACATATTCAAGCAAATAATTACGCATCCCGAAGGTCAACTGAATCACCATCATCGTGATTTGCATACGCTTATCATCATCAACTATAAGCCCCTCTCTACCAACAAATTTAGTCATCTCTAAAAATCGCACGACTCTATGCTCAAAATATCGTTTTCTTCTCTTATCTAATTGATTATATAACGTGTTTGTATTTAAAAAAGAAATTAAATAAATCGGCAATTTTTTAGGAGCTAAATAAAAATGCACAAAAAAAGGCTTCTTATGAATCTTTGCATAAACTGTTTCCAGATATCGAGACACATAATATAAGCATATGGAAACAATACCAATAGTTACTATGATTCCAAGAATTTTTGGAATCCCAGGTTCAGGTGTTTCCTGAAGGGATATTACGTATAAAAAATTAAGATTCAAACGGGTAAAGTAGGTTTATAAAGTTACAAAATAGTGGTTTTGAAATAAAAACCCTGTTAAATAAACTATTAAAACGCTAATCTTAGCTACATAGTATTAAAATTCGTTTAGGCTTATTTTTCCCAACACCTAATTCGAATAATTATTTTTTTTGAGAAAAGTCAGATTTCGGAAATCACACATAGTATTCTTTAAATCAAAAACTCACTAAAAAATGAGTTAAATTATCATCAGAACCTAGATTCAATTTTTTTCTTAGCTTATGTCTATTGACATCAACACTTTGCGGACTTATTCCTAATAAAGGTGCTATTTCTTTTGAGGATAAGTTCATTTTAAGATAGGCACATAACCTAAGATCTTTTGAAGTTAAATTTGGATATTTTTTTGATAATCTTTCATAAAATTCTTGATGAGACTTATCGAAATTTATTTTGAATAATTTACTCTCTTTATCTGTTATATAATATTCTACAAGCCTCTTTAAGTCCATATAATTACTCTCATGAGATCGTGAATTTGGAGAACCTTGGATTCTTACAATTTTATCTCTAATCTTTTTTAAGACTTTATTTTTATTCAGGTTTACGTAGGCTATCTGAGTCAGCTCTCTACTTTTTGCTTTTATTTCATCCTCTAGCTTAGAATTTTTGAGTTCAATAATTTTACGTTCCTGTTCTAATTTCTGCGCTTTATATTCTTCTTCCTGTTTATTTAATTTCTCTTCTTTTAATTTAAGTAATCGAATTTTCTGTTTCTTCATGTTGTAACGACTAATTGCAATTGCAATTAAGACTAACCCACCAAAAAACAATAAATACACCACATAAGCCAAAGGTGTTCTGTATAACGGTGGAGTTATAATAAAAGAGAAAGTAGATTCTTTTATGATTCCATCATATTTAGATCTTATATAAAATTTGTAATCTCCTTCATTCAGGTTATATAATGTACGCTCCGTAGAAGTTGTCCAATCACCCCATTCATCATCATTTACTTTAGATTGATATGTTACTCTTTTACCATATATAGGGAGAGAATACCTTATTTTAAGATCATTATCCTGGAAAGGTATTTTAGATTTTTCGGGATAGGACACTTTACTATTCACAGACACAAAATCCCGAATCAACACCTCATCTCTCAAGTTTTCTACAGATATCAAATTATCCCTTACATATACCGAAAAACCGCTATACATAGGAATAAGTTCATGGGTATTATCTAATGTGAAAGATTTTAAAACATCAGGAACTAATTGACCTTGTAGTTCTTGTAAGCTCATTAACTCTTTTTCATATTCTATAACGACGCTTTCATTATCCATATACCAGGTTTCATCTCCTTTCTCAATAATCCGTGGTGCGTATCCTTTTTCAACTCCTAATTCTTTTTTAACAAAAGAATTATTCTTCGAAACATATGTGTATGAATAAAAATTAGAAGTAATCACTATTTGTTTTCTTAACTTAGATAGTGATAAAACCGCTCCTTCAAAATCACTTAACGGAAAAAAAGCTTCTTTTATAAGTTTACTGTTCTTATGATCCAACCTGAATTTAAAAACACCTTCCGATCTTAATGCAAGCCATATATAATTATCCTCATCCACTTCCAGGTATCTAACCGATTTATTAAATCCCTTAAGTTGATATTCGTTCCAATCATTATCAACCTTTTGATATAATGAAACTCCATTATAATTAGGAGAGAGTATAAAATCTTTATCGTCATAGATAAATTCTCTAAAATCCCAAGCACCTTTGCTAGCACCCATTCTTTTTAGGGTTCTTCCGTTCAAAGTATATGCTCCAGTATCGTGTCCCACAAACACCACATCATTGATTGAAGCAATATTCCAGACTTGACCATTCAATAATTGTTCAAAACCTTCTTCTTTTTCATAAGATTTTTCATCTAAAAGATATAAACCTTGATTGGTACCTATATAACAAAAATCACCATTTCTTATAGCAGCATAGGTTGTTCCCAATTTACCGTAATAGTCATAAAAATACTTTAAAGAAGAATTCAATTTTATATAATCAACTCCATAATCCAAAGCTAACCATAGATTATGCTCATCATCCTGGAACATTGACAAAACCGTATTGTTTTGTAAACCTTTTAATTTATTAATATTATCAATTTTACCATTCGTAAGATCTAGTATATACAATCCATTAGAAACCGTTCCTAATGCAATCCTACCATCCTTAAGTTTTAAAAAAGAAAAAATCTGTGCTTTTTTCACCTCATCTGACAAGGGGAAATCTAATGGAATAACTTTACCATCATTAAATGTATACAATCCTTTTGTATCACTTATAAGAATTAAATCTTCTCCTACATTAGTAACTCCAATAATATTGGCATTTAATTCATCATTATCATATACGGGTACTAAACTTGTTCCTGACAATTTAAAAACGCCATATTCATGATCATTTACATAAAGGTCTTCATTTATTTTATAGCTCCATCTAAAACAACAAGGCGCTGGTATTTTAGTAATGATATTACCTTGATTGATATATAAATTACTCAACGTTTGGAAAACTATTTCATCATCCACTTCATGTATCCTCCAATACTCTTCTGCACCATCCGAAACACTTCTATCAACACGATTTAATAATGAAATTTCATAAGCATTATATCCTTCATTAATTAACAATCCAAAACGACCATCTGCACCAAAATAAATAGAGTCTTTATTCTTAACATATAAGCTTCTATTCGCCATAGCATTATTAGTAGCTACAGCATTCCATTCGCTTCCATCAAAAATTAAAATTCTATTTTCATTTGCTATATATATAACTCCATTTTCGTCTTGTTCAATATCCCAAGACTGTGCTCCAAATCCCATATTTTTGGTATCATAGTGAACAATTTCTGGTAAAATCTTATTTTCAATTGATTGTGAGAAAGAAAAGAAATGGAATAGAAGAAATAAAATAGAAATACGATTCATCAAATGCTTTCTTTAAGCTAAGGTAGCTTCTCAAATATACAGAAAAAAATCTTAACAATAATGATAAAATCATCCTTAAAAAGAATTCAATAAATTTCCTTAATTTTTAAGAATCTTTTCAAAAATAAAAATACCACTACAAATAATGGCATTTCGTCTCATAAAAACCTATTTTTATAACTACAATTATTAGTTGTCAAAAACAAATGAAAATATCATATACTACAGTCTTATTTTGTGCTTTTTTCACTTTACTTTTTTCAAGCTGCAATAAGTCAGAAAAAGCAAAGTTGTTTGTTCTAAAAAATGCGAACGAAACATCTATAAACTTCTCTAATACTTTAACAAATACATCAGAGTGGAATGCATTGAATTATCTCTACTTCTATATTGGAGCTGGAGTAACTAGTGCAGATTTCAATAATGATGGTTTAGCAGATCTATATTTTGTTGCCAATATGGAAAGTGATAAATTATATCTAAACAAAGGGAATCTGGAGTTTGATGATATAACCGAATCATCCGGAATAAATAATAACGATGGATGGTCTTCTGGAGTAACTAATGTAGATATTAACAATGATGGGTTGTTAGATATTTATGTTTCTAAGTTAGGAAAGCACAGGAACAAAAAAGGAAAAAACTTGTTATATGTAAATCAAGGAATTAACAAAAACGGAATTCCTACATTTAAAGAAGAAGCTAAAAAATATGGATTAGATATTGTTGGCTTTTCTAATCAAGCCGCTTTTTTAGATTATGATCTTGATGGAGATCTCGATCTATATGTTTTACACTATTCTGTATATCCCAAAAGAACATATGGAGATGCAAAAAAACGCCTCGTTAAAGATTCTCTTGCGGGTGATAAATTTTTTATAAATGACAATGGAGTTTATAAAGATGCAACTGCCCAATCAAATATTTTTAGCAGTATTATTGGGTATGGCCTTGGTGTTGCTGTAAGTGATATTAACAATGATGGTTATCCAGATATTTATGTTGGAAATGATTTTTTTGAAAATGATTATCTATATATAAATCAAAAAAATGGAACTTTTAAAGATATACTATCTCAAGACTTCAAAAAACTAGGTCATACTACTAATTTCTCTATGGGTAATGATATTGCAGATTTTAATAATGATGGTCGCATGGATATCCTTTCTCTTGACATGCTTTCTGATGGTTTACAAAGTTTGAAGACCACTGAAAGTGATATGAATTATCAAAATTTCAATCAATATTTGCGCAAAGGATATCACCCACAATTTATCAGAAACACTTTACAAGTAAATACCGGCAACCTTAACTTTAGTGACATTTCGTATCAAGCCGGAATATCCGGAACCGAATGGTCCTGGGCAGGATTGTTTGCGGATTTGGATAACGATGGTTTCAAAGATATTTATATAACCAATGGAATCTACGGAGCTACTAATGACAAAGATTTTGTAAGCTTTATTTCTAATGGTATTATCTCTAATCAGATTAGCACAAAAATGTCAGAAAATGATTTGAAATTAGTAGATAAACTTCCTAAAAAGCATACACCTAATTATTTATTTCGAAATAAAAATGGATTTGATTTTGAAGATATTACAGAAACTTGGTTTGAAAAAAAACGTTCTTTTAGTAATGGAGCTGTATATACTGATTTAGATAATGATGGAGATTTAGATTTAGTCACCAATAATGTGAATGAACCTGCTATGATTATGGAAAATAAAAGTAATGTGATATTACCAGATCATAATTATCTATCTATTCAGTTTGAGGGCAACAAAAATAATCGGTTTGGAATAGGAACCAAAGTTATTGCATACCTGAAAAATCAAACTATTACTCAAGAAAACTATCCGTCAAGAGGATATATTTCTGCAGTTTCTCCTAATATGCATATAGGTCTGGGAAAAGATAAAGAACTGGATTCTTTAACCATAATCTGGCCAAGAGGATCTTTTCAAACATTAAAAAATGTTACGGGAAACCAATTACTAAAGGTTAATGAAAAATCTTCTAAGAATAACTTCTACAACTCCTCCAACAGAAATGAAATAAAATCGCTCCTTACCAATACTTCTCTAAAAATCTCTTATCGTCATAATGACAATAATTACAACGAATTTAATAGAGAAATCCTCATCCCATATATGAATACAAACCAAGGACCCGAAATTACAGTTGGTGATATAAATAATGATGGTAGAGAAGATTTTTTCATCGGTGCTGCCAAAGGAAAACCAGCTCAATTATTCACACAGCAAAATGATGGTTCTTTTGTAACATTAGAAATTCCAGAAATAGACGAAACCTTGCAATCTGAGAATACGGATAATATATTTGTTGATACGGATAATGATAATGATCTAGATCTTATTATTGTCAATGGAGGAAATGAACTCGGGACATCTTCTGATTATCTTTCTGTTTATTACTTCAGGAACCAAAACGGATCATTTATTAAAGACAATTACAACTTCAAAAACCTATCGCTTAATGCCTCTGTTGTTAAATCATTTGACTTTGACAAAGATGGTGACCAGGATATTTTAATTGGTTCAAATAGTATTCCAGGAGCTTTTGGCATGAATCCTCAGAATTATCTCTTTGAAAACGATGGCTCAGGAAATTATACCGATGTTACACAAAAAATAGCTCCAGAATTCAGATCCATAGGTTTGGTTCAAGATGTAGTCTGTTCAGATATAAACAATGACGGAAAAACAGATATGATCGTAGCTGGATATTGGATGCCTATTCAGATATTCATTAACCAAAACAACACTTTCAGATTAGATGAAAAAAGTAATCTAAAAAATACACTTGGTTTTTGGAATTCAGTAAAAACTAATGACATTGATAATGATGGAGATATTGACATTATTGCCGGAAACTGGGGATTAAACACCAGACTAAGAGCTAGTCAAAAAGAACCTATAACTCTTATGCTCAATGATTTTGATGATAATGGAAAAATGGATCCTGTAATTACACATTTTTACAAAGGAACAGAAACGGTATTTAATAATAAAGATGAACTTAGTAAACAAATGCCTATTATTAATAAAAGACATTTATCATATGCTAAGTTTGCAAAAGCTAGCTTCTCGGAGTATCTACCTCAACAAAAAATCAATACTGCTATCAAAAAAAGAGTAACTGAACTACAAAGTTGTTATTTCATAAATAATGGCGATGGTACTTTTGAAAAGAAATTTCTCCCAAAAGAAGCACAAATCTCCTGTGTCAACACAATGTATATAGATGATTTTAACAATGATAATTATAGCGACATTCTCTTATCCGGAAATAATTACGAATTAAACACACAACTATCTAGATTAGATGCATTTCATGGAATGTTGTTATTGAATGACCAAAAAGGAAACTTCACAAAAGACAATGAGAGTCTATTTGAAATTCAAGGTCCTGCCCGAGATATTGAAAAAATCAGTATTAAAAACCAACAACACTACTTAGTAAGTATCAATAATGATAGTATTTGCGTACTAAGAAAAGGTTCTCAAAAATAGTTTCAATGAATAAGACGGTAGTCGAATTTCATTAAAATTGAGGTTAGAAAGAAAGATCTATTCACTTGGAATACGCATACACAAAACTTAATCAAAGTAATGTTATTATAAATAAAAATGCTGAAGACATGTACATCTTCAGCATTTAAAAAAACAACTAACTTAATTTAGTAAAACTCCTTTTCTGTTTATTGGTATACTCTTACATAGTCTACTTCCATAGTAGCCTCTGTAAAATCGGCACTAACAGCACCACCAAAATCTCCTCCCATTGCTACATTTAGAATAAAGAAAAAATCATCTCTAAATGGCAATCCGTCGGTAATAGTAAACGTATTAAACTCTACACCATCTATCTTAAATACTATTTTATCAGTATCCCACTCAGCTCTAAAAATATGGAAACCACTATCCAAACCCTCTACATCCAAAAATCTTGATGTAGTATTATCAGCTCCTGTGTTCCCTGGAAAAAATACATTAGAATATGTACGAATAGGATTGCGCCCTACATATTCCATAATGTCAATTTCTCCACAAGTAGGCCATCCCACTTGATCAATATTAGCTCCTAGCATCCAAAATGCAGGCCAAGTACCTTGTCCTAAAGCTAATTTGATTCTAGCTTCCATGGTTCCAAACCTAAACTCACGCTTACCTTGTGTTTTTATTCTTGCAGAGGTATAGGCATTACCACCAAAATCTTCTGCTTTTGCGGTTATTTTTAACAACCCATCTTCTACTACAAGGTTATCACTTCTATCGGTATAGTTTTGTAATTCATTATTCACACCCAGATCACCAGTTTCATAAACCCAATTAGCGGTATTTAAATCTGCTCCGTCAAACTCATCAGACCAAACTAAAGATTGACCAGGAAGTGGTCCAGAAATTATAAGATCTCCATCCGTAGTGTCTTCTTGTTTCAGAATATTAATACTTTTAGTGCTTTTAGAGATTCCTCCTGACACACCGATTGCCTCAACTCTGATTTCATTTTCATTAACACCAATAGCTTCAAAAGTATGTGTATACGCACCATCTAATGTTGATGCTCTTTTCGTGTCGTTAATATAAAAATCATATTTTACAGCACCTGATGCTGTTGCTGTAATATTAACCATTCCAGATCCATTACCATTAGGCATAGCAGCAGTCTGCCCCACTATATCAATAGAAACAGATAAACTATTTGGTCTATCCGCCTGAAAGACTTCATTATCTCCACTACATGACATTAAAGAGAATGATATCAAGGCAAGTGTATATTTTATAATTTTTTTCATAATTATTTCTTTTTTTTTAGCAATTGGTATTAATTAGGTAATACGACCCCACAATCTGTAGCATCCTCTACAGCTCTGAATCTCAAATACCAGGAGTTATCTCTAGCTTCTTCATCATCAAAGAAAAATATCCTTAATGAAACTGTATTACAATCGATAGCAAGTATCTCATATTTACGAGTTGCATTACCAATATAAAGCCCCATAAAACCATCACCTCCAAGTTCTATAGCTTTATCTGTAGTGAACTCTGGTAACAGTTCTGAATTAGCATTAGTAATTGCTACCGAAACAGCAGGTGGAGCGGCATCAATACATTCTGCAGTATTACTACCTCCAGGAATCCCTGGTGTATAATCATCGTGATACCAAGTATCTCCCATATTATCTGTAGACATAGATAATGTAAAATTATTAAGATCAAAGCTAAATGTCAGTTCATCATTAAATAAACAATCTTCATTAAAATCAGCTGAAGTTGGAGCCCACCAATATACCAAATCACCATCGTTCTGTGGAAGGTTTGTACCTCCTGGTCCTACTCCATAAAAACCGGGTTCATCACCTGCATCAAGTTTCCATGTTTTAGAAGAATCGACTGTTGTGCTTCCTGATAATAATGCAAAAATTGTTTTGGTAGTTTCATCGAGATCTGTAAAAACAGTAACTTCTCCCGAGGTTGACGTAGTTGTACCACCTATACCAACTGCTACAATAGTATAATTATATGTATTAAATCCTGGTGCTGCATAGTTGATTGTTACTTTTGAATCTCCGTCAAACTTAAAAGATTGAGAACTTCCATTACCCGGATATATAATATAAGTTATTATATCTTCTCCTTGTAGATCAAATAATACATTTCCAGTACCATAATCCGCATCTCCTTGATTCGGGACACTTGCTGTTACAGAGCTAATTGTGGGAGCATTTACACTACCAAATTCAAACTCTTCTTCCTGACAACCACATAATATCATAAGGAAAGAAAGAACACTTATCCTGTATATCGTTTTAAAACTTTTCATATTCATATGTTGCATTAAATTATTGTCTAATGTTATCGAAATAGAACACTTCTCCCATTCCGGCAGTTCCAAAATCGAAAAACAAATCTACTTGTGTATACGCTATTGAACTATTGAAACCAGGTGCGCTACTTAGATCAAAGGTTAGTGTATGCCATGTATTAGCTTGTGTCGCCATCACCGAAATTTCTGCAGCATCACCGGTTCCATTTTCTACTTTAAATAATATTGGAATTCCAGCTCTCGGCACCCATACATCCACACTAATCATAGTAGAAGAAGTGAAATCTATAGAATATCCTTCTCTTAATGGAATAGCCACTCCAGACCAAACTTCGGAGCCTGCCGGTTTATTTAATGTAGCAACTCTTGTAGAAGTATTTATTCCTGATATATCTGGATTATCGATTACCTGACCGACTGCATCTTCTGTTGCTGTACCTCCAAATCCAAACAAATTAAAAGTACCTGCACTACTTTCAAAATCTATTGGCAATATAGGCAGCACCTCATCTAATGTTTGTTCTCCCTGAATAATATTATCAATGTAATATGTTACATCTCCTCCATCAGCACCAAAATTTGGAAACACTACCATGTTATTAGCCGCGTTACTAGCGAACTGTGCTGCATAATCTGTTGTAGAAAAATCGTATGTTAACACTTCCCACGCATTTGTGGTAGTAGTTAACACATCCACCTCTACCGCTGAACTAGGATCTGCAAGACTCTCAAACTTAAGTTTAAAAGGCGTTCCTGCGCTAGGAGACCATACTTTCATACTAAAAGTAGTACCTGATCCAAAATTAATACCATTGGATAAACTAATAGCTGCACCTGCCCATACTTCGCTTGGACTACCATCAATCCATTGCACAGCTTTAGGACTTAGATTCCCGAAAACATCTGGATTATCAACAATAGTCACTGTTTGATTCCCTCCGAATGTATTAAACGTGTACGTCTCATCTGGATCATCAAAAGTAATCTCCAATTCTTGAGGAGCTAACACCTCAATAGTTCCCATATCCTGAGTTACAGCGGCTCCTCCGCTATATGCTATAATAGTGATTGGATATTCCCCTTCTGCTTGATACGTATGAGAAACAATATCTCCAGGAGAAATTTGCACAAATTCACCTGTAAACTCTCCAAAATACACTTCGATATACGTAGCAAAATCTGCATCAGCCTGAACCGAATATGTTAGGAAATTATTGGGATCAGGAATCACCTGAAATGTTAAATTTTCTGGTGCTTTAAAAGATACATCTATACTCTCTTTATACTCGGTGATTTGACCAATAGCATTATATGCTAAAACTGTAACCTCATAAGTTCCTTCTGCGTATGTATGCTGTGCACTTTCCCCGTTTGTCAAGAATACAGAATTTGTATTCTCATCTCCAAAAAACAATTCAAATGACAACACATTCGTTCCTAAAGGTCTTATGGTTACATCTCCAGAATTGTCATCTGAAATACTAAATAGTACATCAGAAACAGAAGCCTCTTCAGCATCTCCTATAAATGCAGTACTACTATCATCTTGTTGGCAGCCCAAAAACACTACTAAAAATGTTATCATCACTGCTATTTTTACTTTTTTCATCAGTTATTATTTCTTGAGTTATCAATTACCATCCTTCGTTTTGTATCCAATTTCCTTTTGCAAATTCTATTTCATCCTGAGGAATAGGAAATAACATATGTTTCGCCTGAAATGTCCCTGCACCATAAATTGCATCAATAACTTGCTGAGCTTTTCCTGTTCTTAAAAGATCATAATACCTATGTCCTTCTCCAGCAAATTCTAACCTACGTTCTAGTTGAATCCTATCTTCCATTGATTGCCCTGACACAGATAAATCCACAACTCCTGTTCCGTGTGCTCTATCTACAACTTGTCTTAAATAACTTCTAGCAATATTATCTTCTCCCTTTTTATTATGAGCTTCTGCCAACATTAACAAAACATCTGCATATCTCAGATATCTATAATTATGAGAAGATCGACTAAACTCATTTTCACTTTCATAATCTACCGTTTTGGTAATAATTTTCTCAAAATAAAACCCTACATCGGTACTACATCCTTTTACCACTCCACCAAACTCAGTCTCCAATGCAGCTTCATCTGCAAAACCAGTAAATTCGAAAATATCTAATATTGTTGCTGCTTTTCTACTGTCTGTGGATTCGTATTTATCTACTAAATCTGCTTGTGGTAAATTAAAGCTATATCCTCCTGCATAGGTAGCATCTCTATATCTAGGACCAGAAAACCAGGCTCCTATATTTCCTTCTTCATCCAAGAAAGAAAAATCTCCCCAATTACCTACTTTAGCACTGGAAAACTGAATTTCAAAAACTGATTCAGGTCCGTTTTCTCCTGATGGTTGAAATACATCTGAATAGTTTGGAACTAAAGAATATCCCAGAGAGGTTACCTGCTCTAAATAGCGTATTGCATTGTCCCAATCATTCTGATATAAATATACTTTACCCAACAATGCTAAAGCAGCTCCTCTGGTAGCTCTACCGGCCTGTTCCTGAGTCGTAGGCAGATTAGGGATGGCTTGTTTTAACCAGTCTTCTATTCTACCATAAGTCTCTTCTACTGGTAATCTTGGAAATTTCTCAGCATCTCCTACCACAAAGGCAGAATCTTTAAAAGGAAGCCCACCAAAATTTCTGGCTAATTCAAAATAATAAAAGGCTTTTAGGAAAACAACCTCTGCAATCATCCCACTTTTACCATCAAACTCAATTCTGTCTGCATTATCCAAAAAGAAATCACATCTATATACTCCTGCAAAAAAAGAATCCCATCGATCTCCTATTGATGTATTAGAGGGTGTATGACTAAAACGTTCTAACTCTTGATATTGAGGCTGATCGGTACATCCAATTTCTCCAGCTATTAAGGAATTATCAGACATAAACTCTCCTACAAATTGAGTCTGCCATGTAGCTTGTAGTAAATCATATGCTCCAATCAATGCTTCAAAATAATCCTGCTCTGTCTGAAAGAATTCATCGATCCCTACTTCAAACTCTGGTTCTATATTGGTAAAATCATCACTACAGGATAATGATACCATGAAAAAAGACAAGCATACGCTTAATTTTCTCCAGTGATCTGTAAATTTAATCATAGCTTTTTTTTTAAAATTTTACGTTTAATCCTAATGTCATAGTTCGAACAGATGGATAAAACCCGTTATCCACACCTCTTGATATAACATCACCTCCAAGTGCAGCAGGATCATATCCCTTATATTCAGTAAAAGTGTATACATTATTCACTGTTCCATATACTCTAACTTTTTCTATTCTAAGTTTATCTAATACATCGGATGGTAAATTATAGCCTAATTGCACATTATTAATCCTGAAATAAGAAGCATCTTCTACATAAAAACTAGACAACACTCCATTATTATTAGCCTCTGTAGTTACTCTGGGGATGGTATTACTAGAACCAGGTCCAGTCCATCTACCAAGTACATAATCCAATTGATTTACTGCTGGATTATCTCGCTCATAAGATCGTAACAACTCATTACCAACGGAAGCATAGGTATAAACACCAAGGTCAAACCCTTTATATTCCAATGTTAAATTTATACCAAGTGTAAAATCAGGAAGCGGATCTCCGATATAGGTTCTATCATCCTCAGTAATTTCTCCATCATTATTAATATCTACAAATTTCAGATCTCCAGGAGCAACTGGGGCTCCAAGATTATATAATGCATGATTATCAATTTCTGCTTGTGTCTGAAAAATACCATCTGTTTGATATCCATAAAAAGATCCAATTGGCAGACCTTCTTGGAATCTCGTAGAAGCCTGATCTAATCTAAAACCTCTTCTTTCTATAAAACCTCCTTGATTTACTTTAGTAACCTCATTATCAATAGTAGTAAAATTACCTCCTATCGTAAGCTCTAAATTTTTACTAATCTGCTTATTATAATTAATAGAAAATTCGAATCCCTTATTAACTACTGTTCCTGCATTTTGAACAGGGAACGAAGAACCTGGAGCTGAACCTCCGGATAGTCCTGTATCATCTAATCCATCTACTAGCAGATCTTCTGTAGTTTTGTCAAAATAATCTGCTACGATACTTACCTTATTGTCAAACAATTCCAAATCAACACCTACATCAAATAGTTTTGCTTCTTCCCATTTAAGGTTTGGATTAGGCAAACGTCCTGGTGCCACTCCAAAAATCACTTGATTTCCACCTCCAATAGCGTAATCCGAAGTAGCATTTATATTAGACCTGAAAGCTCCTGAAATTTGACTTAAAGCAGCATCATTTCCTACAATACCATAACTACCTCTTAATTTCAAAAAGTTTACTGTATTACTATCGTTCAAAAACTCTTCCTCGGAAACTATCCATCCTGCGGTAAAAGAAGGGAAGAAACCTGTATTAAATTCTGGCCCGAACGATGAAGATTTATCAATTCTATATAGAGCTGATAATAAATATTTTCCCTTAAAGTCATATTGCAGTCTTCCAAAGAAAGCAGATTTTGTGTTTTCATATTCATACTTACCATTAAAGTTATTAGGATTAGGTCTCTCGTCAGGATCCAAGGATGGTGAAAAAGGTGTTCCATTAGCTACGGTTGCAAATTCCCAAGAGTTAAATGGCACATCAAATGCTGAAGCCGAAATTCCATATCCCCAAAACCTTTGTGCTGTTGTTCCTAAGGTCAATGTTACTTGATGATTTTCTACAAAAGTTTTATTGTAGGTTGCCACAAAATCAAATACGTAATTATTATTTACCCGAAATTGCTCTGAGACTGTATTTTCTTCGTCTGCAACATTGGCACTTTTAGAAGGCCCATAAAAAAACGAAGGTGTAAACTGTCTAGCCTTATCACTTTGATTGGTTATATTAAAACGTGGTTTTAATCTTAAATTTGGAAAAATTTTATAATCTAAAGCGATGTTACCCGAAACTCTGGATTGATCAAAATCATTGTATGAATTTTGAAGCTGAGTTACTGGATTATAAACCTCATTAGAACTATCAGAAGAACCAAGAGTAAGCACACCATTTTCATCTCTAACTGCTAAATAAGGTTCATTATTTAGAGCATTAAAAGTTACCGATCCTAAACCATTTGCAAATACACCTTTGTTATTAGTATGTAAGTAATTTACATCCGTGGACAATTTTAATGCTGGAGATAAATCAACATTAAGTTTTAACCTCACATTATCTCTTATGTATTTGGCTTTCTTTCCGCCTATAGCACCTTCTTGATCTAGATGAGCTCCACTTAATAAATAAGAGTATTTATCTCCTCCACCGGTAACCTGAAGTGAATGGTTAGTAATTGGAGCTTCGGTAAATATTTCTTCTTGCCAATCAGTACCTCTTCCTAATGAAGCTATATTCGCAAATCGAATAGCACCTCCTCCATTAATAAATTTTTCATTCTGTATCAATCCATACTCCGTGGCATTTAATACATTTATCTTTTTAGATACATTTTGGAAGCCCGTATATGTGCTGTAAGAAAAGCTAGCTTTTTTGTTTTTCTTTCCTGATTTAGTAGTAATCAATATAACTCCATTACCTGCAGAAACTCCATATATAGCTGCTTGCGCATCCTTAAGAACTGTAAAAGTTTCTATATCGTCTGGATTAATATTATCAAAATCTGACAATCCTCCATCAATAAAAACTTGTGGTTCATTATTCACATTAGAAGAAACCCCTCTAATAGCTATATTAAAAGCCGCTCCAGGATTACCTCCTTGTTGGGTAACTTGTACACCAGCTGTTGTCCCTCTTAAACCCTCAATAGCTTTTTGAGGTTGCAATTGATCAAGAACTTCTGCTTTTACAGTAGCTACAGCTCCTGTAACTTCTTTTTTTCGTTGTGTACCATAACCAATTACAACTACGGACTCTAATTCTGCAACATCTTCTTCTAATTGGATATCCAAAACCGTAGTATCTCCCACTACAATAATAATAGTTTTGAATCCTACTGAACTAAACTCCAATGTCTCCCCTTTCTCTGCTATTAATGAGAAAAGCCCATCAAAATCAGAAGTAGCTCCCGAATTGTTACTTTTATTAATTATATTAACAAAAGGTAATGGTTCACCAGAATTCGAATTAACAGTTTTCCCCGTTACTGTGTTTTCTTGAGCAACACATAACTGTGTTGTGATAATAAATAGATATAATAATATATTCCTCATTAGGTGTAAAATATTAGCTGAAAAACAAATGAATATTTAACTGTTTTTTCACATTTATTTTACCAAAACTACAATAAAACCAACCTAATATTAGCAATACAGCAATCTTAACATTACATATACAACGAGGATATTCTTCTTAATTTTCTTAAACTTAAAAAATTATTAAAAACTTGAAAATCAAATAATTAAAATAAAAAAAACACAAGCTATTTCCTTAATCACAAACCTAAACTTCGCTTTTACATATTATAGATTTTTTCAATACAGATAACTACATAACTGTTAATATTTCATGAAGAATATCATCAAAACTGAATGGAGATAAAAAGTATATTAGAATATTATCATTGGAGTTATTACATCTTCCTAATATTCATTAATATCATGTTGGGCTATGAAAAATTAATTTTCCTGAAGTTTTTCCACAGATATTCCTATTTCTTGGATTGCTTTAAAACCGCCTGCAATATCCACCAAATTATGAATTCCTCTACTTTTTAAAATAGAAGCAGCAATTACGGAACGATATCCGCCAGCACAATGAATATAAAAAGTTTTATCTTTTGGAAATTGAGCAAAATGTTTATTAATGAAATCAAGTGGAGTATTATCAGCATCTTTAACATGTGCAGTAGAAAACTCTGAAGGTTTTCTTACATCAAAAACCGGAACATTATCAGAAAGTTTCTATTTAAAAACATCCGCAGAAATAGAATCTAAAGTATCTATTTCTTTACCAGCCTTTTGCCAAGTATCAAAACCTCCTTTTAGACACCCTAAAATATTATCAAATCCTACTCTGGAAAGTCTGGTGATAGTTTCTTCTTCTCTTAGGTGTAATCAATAATATAGATTGTTTTACATCTCCTATTAATGGACCTACCCAAGGTGCAAAACCACCATCTAAACCAATAAAAATAGATCTCGGTATATGTCCACTTACGAAATCCACATGAAAATGAGTTTCGAAAATATATTTTATACTTGCATTATTCTCTTTTGACTTTTCAATATAAGGTTTTATCTCTCTAATCGGATCTATAATAGCTACCTCTCCTTTACTTTCTATATAATATGCTCCCTGTGAAAGACAACCTGTATACATTAGTTCAATTCTCATTTTTCCTTGAAATAAATATCAAATAATTTCTCAAAGACATGATTAATTAAAAATACCGCAACCTATAGCAGTTTTATTTAAATCAAAAAACAGAGACACTTATGAACGATGACACCTTTTTGTATCTAATCTGAAGTGATATTTATCATAAATTATGATCATAATACGTCATACTTTTATGTATATATAACTAGAAATATGCTTGACAGATACTTACCAATATTTATCATCCTTGCGATTCTTTCAGAAATATTAGGAACAGTAGGTGGGTTTGGATCTTCTGTATTCTTTGTTCCTGTAGCAAATTTCTTTTTAGATTTTCAATCAGTGTTGGGGCTCACAGCATTATTTCATCTTTCCAGTAACGTAACCAAAATTGCCTTGTTTAAAAAAGGATTGGATAAAAAACTAGTTCTCACATTAGGAGTTCCAGCGGTATTATTTGTTTCTGTTGGTGCTTATTTAAGTAAATATCTGGATCCGCAAATCTTGACTTGGTTTTTAGGTTTTTTTCTTATTGGTCTGAGTCTTATATTCTTAATTTTCAAGCAACTTAAAGTAAAATCAACCACAAAAAATGCTATAATCGGAGGCTCATTATCCGGGCTAAGTGCTGGAGTTTTGGGTACAGGTGGAGCCATAAGAGGTATTACCATGGCAGCTTTTAAAATGAATAAAGATAAATTTATTGCTACCTCTGCGATCATCGACTTAGGAGTAGATTTTAGTAGAACTATTGTCTACTATTTTAATGGTTATATGAAACAGGAAATTTTGTACTTAGTTCCTTTTTTAATTGTGGTAAGCATTCTTGGCACTTGGATTGGGAAGAAAATACTAAATAAAATATCTCAAGAGCAATTTAGAAAATTTGTATTATTTCTTATTCTGGCAATTGGGATTGCTAGTATCATTGCTAATTTATGATGGTAAGAGTTTCGGAAGATATTCTAAGGCTTTCTTGTCTCTTTTCTCAAAATATTCACTGGCATATTCAGGTAACCAATAGTTATCTATAAAATTGATGAATACAGACAATAAATGATTACTATATTGTTTTACTTCTACCTCTTTTCCGTTAGGAAGTCTGTGTAAATACGTTTTGTACTCACGATTATACTGAGGAAACTTTTCTTCCAGATATTTATCAAAGTAAAGTGCTACACTTATATCGGGTCTCATCTCTTTGCCATCTAATGCATAACTAGGTAAAATATATCCTTCCTGCTCAAAACGTCCGTATAAACGTATAAAAAGTTCGCTCAAAACGGAAAAATAGCCCGGTGAAACTCGATCCCAATTATCATTAAACCTAATTACAAAATTGGGAATTTCTAAACGTTTTGTATTATAATATCCCCTAACCCTAATCAAAGGCAACACTTGATTAGTAACCCATTTCCTGAATTTTTTCGCCTTTCTGGTATTACTTCGGAAGATCAAAGCGTATAAACCACCTTCAGAAATTAAATTCGCATTCTCCTTTTTACCATCTTTATATATTTCTGTAGCAAAACGCTCTTCTGGATCCAAAGAGTTCCATACTTCATTTACATTTTCAAGTTCTAAAACAGCTGTAACATCTTCTGCAATAAACCATATTTGATTATCGATTTCTATAGATGTTAATTGTTGGAAATAATTAGCACTTTCTTTTTTGGTGATTTGTGTATCCATTGTTTCCATTTTTGACTAATAATATCAAGAAGCTCCTACATATTTAAGAAGTTCGTACACCAAAAAAGCTGGCCAAACAATAGCCTTAAGAATTCCTAACACTCCCATCCAAAAAGTAGTGGCATTACTTATATAATAGATTAATGCTCCAATAATTCCTAAACCATACACAGTGTTCGACGAGGCTTTTTTTTGTACTTTTTCTTTCATTTTGAAGGTGTTTTTATAATGCTAACTCTTTTGTATTCTTCCGATAGCGCAACTGACATAAGATCTTGCTTTTCTACCCAGATTATTTCCATCATCAACTAAAGGGTATCCAAGTCTGGTAAGTTCTTTTTGGACAGTTTCTACTCCATCATCAGTATCATAACTAAAGGAAACTGTACAGTCATTAATGTTGACAGATATATCTCTAACTCCTTTAAGATCGTGTAATTTTTTCGCTATTGTACTTTCACAGCCACTACACTTTAAATTTTGAATTTCTACAGTTGTATTCATAATTATATTTTAATAGCATAAAAATAAGAGTACAGATATCCTTTAACTATGATAATTATCAGCCTTTAAGGTACGTAAATCTGATTAATATCATTTTTATTAGAAAACCGCAAATCTATCTTTATAGGCATATTTAGTACTACATCTATGACACAATCACTGAGAATAGTAGAAAGAACAAAAGCTTTTTTTACCGAAATTGGCGACTTGTCTTATTTTTCACTTCGTTTTTTCAAAGAAGTATTCACCAGACCTTTTGAATTTCAAGAATTATTGCGCCAATGCTATCATATAGGTAACCGATCTTTATTATTAGTTGGTGTTACCGGTTTTATTTTGGGCTTAGTATTTACACTACAATCCAGACCTACGTTAATGGAATTTGGGGCTGAATCCTGGATGCCTTCTATGGTAGGCATCTCTATTGTAAGAGAAATTGGACCTGTAATTACTGCATTAATTTGCGCAGGGCGAATTGGTTCTGGGATAGGTGCAGAATTAGGATCTATGAAGGTTACTGAACAAATTGATGCTATGGAAGTATCTGGAACAAACCCTTTTAAATATCTCGTTGTGACACGCATAACAGCTACGACACTAATGCTTCCACTGCTCATTATTTTTGGAGATGCTATTGCCTTATTTGGATCGGCTATCATAGAAAACATAAAAGGTGCGGTATCCTATCAACTGTATTTTAACCAGGTTTTTGATGCAATAAAATTCAGTGATATCATTCCTGCAACCATAAAATCATTCTTTTTTGGTTTTGCTATTGGGCTTGTGGGATGTTATAAAGGATATCATTGCAAAAAAGGAACTGCCGGCGTTGGAGAAGCATCTAATTCTGCAGTTGTTTATACGTCTATGTTGTTATTTGTGATTGACTTTATAGCGGTATTTGTATCAGATATTTTTTTTGAAATCTAACCTGATGAAAAACACCACAGACATATCACCCGTTTTAGAACTCAATGAATTACGAAAAAGCTTTGGCGATAATCACGTATTGAATGGTTTTAGTTTGCAACTATTTGAAGGAGAAAACCTAGTGGTGATGGGTAAATCGGGTTCGGGAAAATCTGTGATGATTAAATGTCTTGTGGGTTTAATGCAAGCTGATAGTGGAAGTATTAGAATTAAAGGTCAAGACATTACTATTTTAGGCCAAACTGAATTAGATCTATTACGCACGGAAATTGGATTTTTATTTCAAGGAAGCGCTTTATACGATTCAATGACCGTTAGAGAAAATCTGGAGTTTCCATTACGCAGACATAAGGAAAAACTAAAAATGAAAGAGACCACAGAGGCTTTGATCATTGAAGCATTAGAAAATGTAGGTCTAGCAGATGCTATAGATTTAATGCCGGCAGAACTTTCTGGTGGCATGCAAAGACGCGTGGCTTTAGCAAGAGCCCTTATTTTGAAACCTAAAATTATTCTATATGATGAACCTACCACAGGATTAGATCCTATAACTGCAAAAGAAATCATACAACTGATGCGTAACATTCAGGAAAAGTATGGTACATCATCCTTGATCATTACTCACGATGTAGACTGCGCTCGTGTGATTTCTAACAGAATCATTTTATTAGTAGATGGGATTAATTATGCACAAGGCACATATAAAGAGTTATCGCAATCAGATGACTTTCAGATAAAAGCTTTTTTTAAGCATTAGAGAACAAAGAAAATTAGTCATTATGCAAAAATCAATTTCACAAAAATTAAAATTAGGTGTTTTTACAGTTTTGGGAACATTATTATTGGTAACAGCACTTTATTTCGTTGGAAATCGGCAGAATTTATTTGGCAGAAGTATAAAACTTACATCTCAATTTACTAATGTAAATGGTTTACAACTGGGTAATAATGTTCGCTATTCTGGGATTGATGTTGGGACCGTAACTAAAATTCAGATGATAAGTGATTCTAAAATTATGGTAGAAATGATTATCCAGGAAAATATTAGAGAACATATTAAAAAAGATGCTGTCGCTACTATTGGTTCTGATGGATTGGTTGGTAATATGATTGTAAATATTATTCCCAGGGAGAGTAAATTACCATCCGTGATTTCTGGAGATACTATACAGTCATATAGTAGAATCGGTTCTGATGATATGCTTACTACATTGAACGTTACCAATGAAAATGCAGCTCTTCTGACCGCTGACTTATTAAAAATAACTACAGAAATTATTAAAGGTAAAGGAACACTAGGATTATTGATCAATGATTCAACGATGGCACAAGACCTAAAACAGACAATCTTTCAACTAAAAAAAACAAGTACTGGGGCATCAAAAGCCATTAATGAACTAAATGATATTATTTCATCTATTAACAAAAATGAAAGTGTTGCTGGTGTTCTGCTAACGGATAGTATATCTGGTCAAAAAATGAAGACGATCGTCGATAATTTACAACAATCCAGTGTAGATATAGGAGCAGTAACTAGAAATCTTGATTCGGTTTTAAAGGGAGTTGTTTCTGGAAAAGGTGCTTTGCATTATTTAACAGAAGATCAATCCTTAGTTAAGAATATAGATGCTACAATGAATAATATAAAAGAGGGAACAGATCGATTTAATCAAAATATGGAAGCGCTGAAACACAATTTCTTCTTCAGAGGATATTTCAAGAAACTAGAAAAAGGAGAAAAGAAAAAGAAGAATTAACCTAAAATCCTTGATATGAAAATTGAACATCTAGAAGAACGGGTAAATGATTATAGAACTTCTATTAAAATAGTTGTAGACAAAAGATTACTTTGGAAAACAAAAACCAAAGTATTTCTTCTTAAAACCCTAAAAACCATTGTAAAACTATATGATATTGGATGGAAGGTTCAGGAATTGAGCTGGATTCATAATAATGAGGCAGTTAATATTACTTTTGATTCTTTTCCTGAAGAATTGATGGATTGTACCAACCAGATACCTGCATTTCAGTTTTTGCCAGGCGGCGCATTAATCTTCTCTCAATCGTATAATGGGGATATCTACATTTTTATGCTATTTCCTGAGATTGAGAATACACCCCAGGAAAGCAATGTGATAGAATTAGGTATATACGCTCCGGAAATGATAACAGAAAAAGTAATTACAGAAAAAGTAGATGAATTTCTAAAACAAATGATCCAATGGGAAGTACCTTCTGCTAAAAAAAAGGTTGGGTATTAATGATTGCTCCTAAAAGATATTTATCACGCTAAAAAAGCAACAAACAGGTTATCAATAACTAATGCCTGATATTTTATAATCTACAATAGTTGCTTTAAAATATTCAAATTTTCGTTCTTTGAGATTCCAAATCGCAGTCATTGAATCTGGAATCAACAATCCATCATAATTTTTATATGTTCCAATTTCTCCAATAAAATTTTCTAGTGTAAAATTTCTATACCTTTTCGTTTCAAAACGATCTATGAGTCCATTCTTATTAAAAAAGAAAACACCATCTAGCGTAAGATCTCCTTTCACCATTATTACTTTTACGCTTTTAGCATCTATTATTTCCCAAAAAATATCAGGATCCAAAAACCCAATTGGAAACCATATCAACTCTCCCAAATATCTTCCTAAAGAGCTTTGATCTGCCTCTAAACCCGAAATTTGAGTTACATTTTTTAGGCCCAAAAAACTAACTTTCACCTCGCCTTTAGCGTTTATACTCTTATCTCTAATAAGCATTGGTAAACTTTTTGCTTTCCATATAAATCCAGGGTTAGTAGAAGACATATATTGAGTTGCCGTAAACTCTAACCAACTTTTATCAGGATTATTTCTAATTCTTCCCTTCTGATTGAATACTACATTACAGTGTTTTAATTTCCCCACTACTCCAACTTTAATTAGATAGTTTTTTATTAAATCAGGAAGTGTATCTAAATCTTCTAATAAAATCTTATCATCGGATTTTATGTTAGCATCAAAAAAAACTTCTTTTTCTTTTTCCACATTACTGTTAAATAATGAAATCCCAGCTATACTAACTAATGTCAGTAATATTACAATTCCAAAAACAATCGCTAAGACCATTTTAATCACTTTTTTCATTAGCACCTATTTTAGTTAAAGATATAGTCAGATATATTCAATCCAAATGAGGAAAATCATATATGCTCCAACGCACTGATTATAGACCTGACAGGTTTCCAAAACCTGTCAGGTCTGGTAATTAACATAATACATATCAATTAGTTATTAGATTAATTTACTGATTTATGTCATTTTTATTTTGGGTCTAATGTTATAGTTTCATTACAAAATATCACAAGTCATGAAAACTATTCTATATGCCACAGATTACACGGATCATTCTTTATCAGCTTTGCAGTATGCGTATGATCTTAGTACCAGAATAAAAGCACAATTGATTATACTTCACGTATTTGATATCCCTTCATTTCCAGGTACTACGATCATAAGTCCATTAAGTAAAACTGTAAAAAGAGCGTATGCGGAACAAAATTCTATCATAAAAACCTATTGCGCTAAGCATCTGGGAGATGATTTTGAAGATAATAATGTAAAAACCTCAGTGATCAAGCATATGTCCGTTGTAGATGGGATTTTAGAAAAAGGAAAAAGCTTGTCTACGGATATGATTATTATTGGAATAAAGGACGAAAACAGTACACGCGGATTGCTAGAAGGAGATATTGCAAAAACATTGATTACAAAAGCTCCTTGCCCTCTTCTGGTAATTCCTGATAATAGTAGTGCTAAACAAATAAAGAACTTGGTATATGCTACTGATTTTGAAGAAAGAGACATCTTTGCAATTGAAAAATTAGCGCATCTGGCATCTCCTTTTGACGCAGAAATCCACATTGTTCATATTTCCACAAAAGACACAGAAGAAGAGGAAAACAAAATGGCTTGGTTTAAAGAAATGGTAGAACAAAATGTAGATTATCCTAATCTGGATTTTGACAATTTGATATCGGATAGTATTTACGATAAATTAAACACCTATCTAAAAGATAAAAAAGCAGATCTTGTATCTTTACTGGAGCGTGAAGACAAAGGGTTATTCAAAAAACTATTTCATAGAGACTTGGTAAAAAAGGTAGAATCGCATACATCAATTCCTTTATTGAGTTTTAATTCTTAGAGAATTATCGTTATAATTAGATCTTACTTTTTTAGCATTTGTATATCCGATTCCAAAATTCGACCATCACCCATTTCTATGATTCGATCGGTTTTGTTTGCAAAATCAAGATCGTGTGTCACCACTAACAATGAAAGTCCTTGCTCGTCGCTCAATTGTTTGAAAATATTAAAAACATTATCAGAATTATAGCTATCAAGATTCCCCGTAGGTTCATCACCCATAATAATCGATGGTTTGTTTATTAAAGCTCTCGCAATAGCCACTCGTTGTTTTTCTCCTCCTGATACTCTGGAAGCTCTTTTTTTTGCCAAATGATCTATCTCTAAAATTCGTAGTTTTTCTATAGCATCGTGTTCGATTTCCTGCAGTGTTTTTTCTCCTAATTTTTTCGCGGGTAGCATTACATTTTCTAATACTGAGAATTCGGATAACAGATAATGAAACTGAAATACAAAACCAATATGCTTGTTTCTGATATAAGAAAGATACTCTCTTTCCTGTCTGGTAACAAGTTCATTGTTAAGGTACAATTCACCTTCATAATCTGTATCCATTGTAGATAATATATAAAGCAAGGTAGATTTACCACATCCAGATTTTCCCATGATCGAAGCAAACTCTCCCTCACGTACCTTGAAACTAATATCCTTAAGCACATGAAAAAGCACCGGATTTTTAAAATACTTATTGATATTCTTTGCCTCGAGAACTGTTTCCATCACATCTATTTATTGCCCCCTTATGATTCTAACTGGATCTATTTTTTTTGCTTTTCTGGAAGGTAAATACCCAGCTAAAAACGTCGAAATCATAGCAAATGTGATTCCAATAACATAGAACCATGGATTATGATTAATAGGATACGTCTCTACTGTAGGTAATGCTTCTGTCTGAAAAGGAACCTGATCAATAGCATTGGATAATATAAAACCAATTAGCAAACCTAAAATTCCGCCAACAACACCAATAATCATAGCCTGGCTCATAAAGATTAGCTGTACATCCTTACCAGAAAACCCAGTCGCTTTTAGGATAGCAATATCATTCATCTTCTCATAAATAAGCATATTAAGGATATTATAAATCCCAAATCCTGCCACAATTAACAACGTAATCGATACCGCGTAGGTAATTAAATTTCTGATCGTTGTACCCGTCTCAAACTGTGCATTAGCGGTATTAATATCGATTGCTTTGAGTTTAAACTGCTGTTCGATTTTCTTTGCTAAAGGAACAGCTTTATCGATGTTATATAGTTTTACATTGATATTGGTTATATAATTCTCAGCTTCTCCTAAAATTCGTTGCACCGTTTTTATATTCGTAAAACTCTGAATATTATCAATGTCTGCGATACCACTTTGGAATATCCCAACAATTTTAAGCGGAAAAACATCTCCTTTTATTGGGCTTATCTGAACCCTATCTCCAATATCCAGAGACATTTTATCTGCAATTCCCGAACCTAACAAAATACCATTTTCATTATTTTTTAGATCTTGGGGTTCTCCTTTTACGATATAGTCTTTAAAATTAAAAAGTTCTACCTCTTTCATGATATCGATTCCGGTAATATTGCCTCCTATTTCAATAGATCCTGCTATGTAAAAAGCTTGTGTTTTAATTTGAGGAATCGCACCTCGCACTTCGGGATCTTTATTCAAATAATTGATTATCGGAAGCACATTATGGATGCGCTTCTGACTTTGTTTCGGTTTGATAGAATGTACAATATTAAGTGTATTCTGAAATTCATCATACAGATCAACAGGCTGTTTTTCTGAAGGTTCTATTTCGTTATAAATATGAATGTGTGGTGTTTGATTAAGAATCAGATCATCTAACATTCCGTTAAGTCCTGTCATAAAACAAACCAGTGTAATATATGCGCCGATACCGAATGTCACTCCAAGTGCCGCAGTAGCTGTTTGCTTGATTTTGGTAATCAAATGTGTTTTGGCAATATTCAATATAACTTTCCAGTTGACCATCAATTCGATTTATAAATCCAAGTTTCTTCAGTAATTCCGGATATAATTTCTACGCTATCCATGCTTTGCAATCCGATTTCAATCTCAACGATCCCGTTTTCTGTTTTCACTTTAGAATCATCAATTACATATTGTTTTGGAATCGTTAGCACTTGTTTTTTATTCGCAATTATGATATTTGCCTCGCCGGATAAACCTGGATACAATACTTCAGGGCTTTCATCAAAAAGAGCTCCTACCATAAAAGTTTGGTTTCTTTCATCTTTTTTGGGGTATATTTTGCTGACTTTTGCTGTAAAAACCTTCCCATTATATGCATCAAGTGTTATAATGACTTTCTGACCTTTCTTTAATTGTACAATATCCACCTCATCCACCAACATTTCGATTAAAAAAACCGTTGCACTACCAATAGAAGCAATTGGTTCTTGCGTATTGACAATTTCTCCAGGGTTTTTATATAATGCATATACTTTTCCATTAATCTTACTATTAACTGTGAAATCTTTGGTAGTAGTCAATGAAGTTTTATAATTATTTTCTGCTTGTTTAAGTTGTGTTTTTAGTTCGTCCTTAGTTCTATCATATTTATTCTTTAAAAGGTCTAAAGATTTTGCAGAAAGCTCATATGTCAGTTTTCTGGTATCATATTCTACTTTAGAACCGATCTGTTGATCCCATAGATTCTTCTGGCGACAATAATTTATTGAATCATTGGTCATTTTAAGCGCCGCAGATTTAATTTCATCTTTGATTCCATTAAGAATTGCAGCATTTCCATTATAATTTTTCTGAGCAAGTTCTAACGATAGTTTCGCATTTTCGGTATTTAATTTTGGATTACTATTAATAATCTGTAATAATGGAGTTTCTTTTGCTACGACATCCCCTTCTTCGACTAAATTTTTATCCAAAATACCCTGTACCACTGCATGCACCTGATACAAACTATCCGGTTGAATAGTAACCGAAGAATATACACATTCTGTAATATCGCTAATTGATGGTTGAATCTTTTGATCCTTATCCTCACAAGAAATCAGAATAGAACAAAACAAGAACGTTATTACGAGCCTATGCATGATTTTATTTTTATTCAAATTTCATTGAAAACACTGTATTTAGGAATGACATTTATCATATTTAAAAACAAAGAGAGTTTCTATTTTTGAGGTAGATTTAAAATGATATAATAATGACAATAAACATTCAATTCGTACAAATGCCAACAAGCGAATACATGGAGGGTTATGTACAGGAAAAATTAGAAAAATTATATAAAAAATATGATTGGATTATCAAATCGGATGTGTTTTTTAAGAAAGAAAAAGACCCCAAAGGAAACGGAAAAATCTGTGATATGGAATTGAGTTTACCCGGTCCTAAAATATATGCAACCTCCAATGAAAAAAATTACGAGTTAGCTGTTAAAGAAACTCTTAGTGATCTGGAGAAACAACTCAAAAAAAGAAAACAGGAAATGAAACCTTATATTTAAAGTTAAAAAATCTAAAAACTGATATTTGTCATATTTAATGATCACCAAACGAGCTACTTTCGTATGGTAGTTAAATAATAGTTCTTTAGTATAATGATTAGTTAAAAAACAGGTTATTTTATTGTAGCAATATGATAAAAACCCTTAGAAGATATTAGAGATATTTTCAAACTGTATGGTAAGCTCTAGAATCACTTTAGTAATGAGGTGTCGTTTTAGGATTCAATTATAGTTTGATCATATTCTTAATATCTTTTATGAAACAGGGATACTTCGGCATCTCTTTTTCTATCTTTCATAGCAAAAGAACAGGTTGCTATTGTTGCAAGACAGCAGCAACTTAAACGGAGAAATTGACGACATTCTTTCAGGAAAATAACCTGATTTCGATATTTAGTAATAAATGGAACATTGAAGGTAATCGTATCGAAAAATAGAATTAATTTCTTTGTTGGAAACAGGTAAGTTTACGCTTACCTGTTTCTGTTTTTATAAAAAATATCTAGAAGCTTAATTACAAGTCTCATCCGTGATATTTATCATTTCATTTTACTCTAAAAACAATTACATTGATCTAGCTTATCAAATCATTAAACACTCTAGAAATGAAATATTATCTTAATAAATCCCTTAAAAACACAACTTTCGAAAAAGCCATTGCAAGAGTTACACATGAACTTAAAAATGAAGGCTTTGGAGTTTTAACAGAAATAGACATGAAAGCTACATTAAAGAAAAAACTGAATGTCGATTTTTATAATTATATGATTTTGGGAGCTTGTAATCCTCCTTTTGCTTATGAAGCACTACAAGCAGAGGATAAAATTGGTACTATGCTTCCCTGTAATGTGATTGTGCAGGAAAAAGAAAAGGGAACAATAGAAATATCAGCAGTAGATCCTGCAGCCTCTATGGTTTCTGTAGAGAATAAAAATTTAGCTGGAATAGCTAAAGAAATAAAAGGCAAGCTAAAAAGAGTCATAAAAAATTTAGACTAAAAAACATTTCCTATTAATATACCCTTGTTGTATCCCTGCTTCTAGTACTTCTACTTCTTGTTGTATTATTGGTTCTTGTTCCTCGATTTCTGGTTGTCGTACTTCTACTCCTTGTGGTTCTGCTTCTGTTATATCTACTTCTATTATCTCTATGATAACTTCGGATATTATCGCCATAATAATCCCGTATTCTTACATAACGCGATCTTCTTAAGTTAATGTTATTATATCTAGGAGGAAGTACACTAACCGTTATCCACATGCCATTATCCAGATATCTATAATTTCTTAAAGATAAATCATAATAAATCATATAATCAGGAAAATATACATAACGCACCATTTCTACCCTGTTAGGATAAAACCAAGGCGGTGGTGGAGTATCGGATCTTGATGAGATAATAACCGGCCCACAACTTTCTAATACAAATAAACTTGCTACTATAAGGAATCCTATATAAAACTTATATTTTTTCATCTTTTCTGAATTTGTTTACTACTTTCAAGTTAAGTCAGAATAGAGCAAATACCAATGACATTCGTCACTGATGTATAAGTACGAAGAAGATTATAAAAGTTGGTATATTTCTATATTATTTTTGTTGTTTCGATTTTCCAAAACCGTAAATAAGTTGACCAAAAAAGCTTTTAGGCACTTTCTCTTCTCCTGGAAAACCAATTTCAATAGTACCACTATCTTCGGGGATATAATTCGTTTTGAAAACATAATCCCAAAGACTCAAACTAATACCGAAATTCACCCCATAAGAATCTTTAGGTAACACATACGAATGATGATATAGATGCATTACTGGGTTATTAAGAATATACTTTAGTGGTCCCCACGTAATCTTAATATTGGCGTGATTAAAATGACCTATCGCTATCGCCAAAAAATGTACTATATAGGCTTGTTCCGGTTCAAAGCCACCCAGAATCATCACTCCAATCGTTTTTAAGGGTTTATAGAATATATTTTCCATCCAGTGGTAACGCAAATGCGCAGCAAACCCCATTTCTTTAACAGAATGATGAATCTTATGAAATTTCCAAAGGAATGGATATTTATGTAACAGCACATGCGTAAACCATTGTACGAAATCCAATATGATAAAAAAGACAATCAATTGGGCCCATTTTGGTAAAGCTGATATATCAATAACCGTTAAACTTTTTGCCGAAATTCCTACATCACCAAAAAACACTCCTAATAATTGATAAAAACCACTAATTACAATCGCGAAAACGAAAAAATTAAAAAACATATAAAACCCATCTAACCAAAAGTCTTTTCTAAAAATGGATTGTTCTTTTCTCCAGGGAAATGCTATTTCTAATCCCCAAACAAACAAGGAAATTACTATAAGACCCCAAAAATAATTGGTATACCAAGGAACATCGAATACGATGGAGCTCCAGGTCCATTCAATATTATTCATAAAAGCATCTGTAAATGCTTTGATATACTTTTCCATAACTATCTTTTTATTGTTGTTACACTATCTTGTTCATAAGGTAGCTCATCAAAATAGCTCCATTCTACCCATGAACCATCATAGTTTTTTACGTTTTTGTACCCGAGCAACTCAGTTAGCACAAAGGTAGTATGCGCTGATCGAACACCACTGTGACAATACGTAATTATCGCATCGTTTTTTGACACTGCCATTCTACTGTATATCTGTTCTAATTGATCAAAAGATTTAAACTTTTGTGTTCCATTATAATCAATCGCCACAGCCCAATCAATTAGTATACTATTAGGAATCTTGCCTGCTTTAGTTGCTCCAATTTTTTGTCTTTCTCCACTAAACTCTTCCATATTTCGGGTATCTAGAATAATATGATTTTTACCTGAAGTAAGTATATTGTTAGTCTCCTCTTTACCAATCCATAATCTAAAGGAACCATCCTCTGGAAGTTTAAAATTTGATGTAATAGTAGATACTTTTTCATCATTAGTAGGTCCTTCTACTTTTTTCCAAGCTTTCAAACCACCATTTAACAGTTTTACAGATTCAAAATCATAATTCTTTAATACCCACCATAAACGAGCTGCATCACAGGCCCCTCGATCATCATATAGTATCAATGTGTCCTTATTAGTAATTCCTAATTTACTAAATAATGCTTCAATTTGTTGCCTTTTGGCCATCATCCCTTTATAAGGGTACGATTTATCTTCAATATCAGTTCGCCAAATATTTATAGCACCACTAATATGTTCTTTATTGTAGTTCTGTTCTTTCCTGAAATCTATTACTTTTATATTTTCCTTTTCCAAGAGTGAAAACAACTCTTCTGCTTCAATAAGATGTTCCGAACTATAATACCTTTTTGTATTGATTTCAATTTCAGGAGTAAATTTTTCCTGAATTTTTTCTTTAGATTTATTACAAGAAAGTATAAATACTCCTAACATAATAATTATACTATTCCTGTAAATCATACCATTCTATATTGGTTAATATTTCTCTTCTTCCTTTTTTACCAGGAGGATAATTGGTAACAAGATAGCTCACTATAATGTCTTCATTCCCTCCAAGATCCCAAAGGTTTTGTGTTTCCTGCATCCATCGTATCGTAGCGATCCATCTTTCTTTATTCATTCGATTTTGTATGACCAGTTTTGATGAATGACAATTAGTACAATTGTTCACTACTTCCATCAACCCTTCTGCTTCAATTAATCCCGTTCTTAGATGTATTCCATTCTCTATTCTTTCCTCATCTTCCTCAGTTAGTATATATAATGATTCTGGTGTAGTTTTCTTAAACACTGATAATGTGGGATCTGTAATTAAATAAATTCCTGTAACGGTAACCAATCCAACCATAGAAAAAACGATTACCATAAGCCGATAAATGATTTTGGCTTGATATCTAAATTGCTCTTCTTTCTCCATTTACTTAACTTTTACAGCAATACGATGACAAGCATTATTAAGATATCCTTTTGGGTTCCAACCGGGTAAAATCATTGGTTGACTTCCTCTTCTTGTATCTGTTGCTCTCGCCCATACTTCATAATACCCTTTCTTTGGAAAGTCAACTGTAGCCGAAAAATGCTGCCACGCTAATCGATTGGCTGGTTTTTCTACAGAACATTTCATCCAGGTACTCCCAAAATCAATAGAGTATTCCATTTTAGCCACTTCTAGTTCTCCTGCCCAGGCATGTCCTCTAATCTTCAATTTTTTCCCTTTATTAATTATTGCTCCTGATTTGGGATAGGTTATTAATGATTTCACTGGCATAGATTCTATAATGCACATATCCTCATCCTTTACCTTTTCACCTGGTGCAACAGGATTACAGGGAACTCGATATGCAGTGCCTGTCATTTTAGTGCCGTCATGTATTTTATCCCGAATGCTGATGCTGTTTACCCATTTACCTGAAACCGAAGCTGGCCATCCACCCGCTACTAATCGTAGTGGGTATCCATGAGCCAACGGAATATCCTCTCCATTCATCTTAAACGCCAATAATGTTTCATCCTGTAGCGCTTTTCTCATAGGCGCACCACGTGATATTGGTTCCTTATCAGGATCTCCACTCAAATGTCTATCAGCAGCATGATATCCAATATAAACAGCAGTATCTTTTATACCTGCATCCTCCAAGACATCTCTTAACCTAACTCCTGTCCATTCTGCACAAGACACTGCGCCAACAGTCCATTGATTTCCTTTTGCAGGAGGATCAAATTCACTACGTCCATTACCTCCACATTCTAGGGTAAGTTGATATGTATATTGTTTGAATTTTGACTTCAATTCAGAAAGTGTATATATTTTCTTCTGTTTTACAGATTCTCCGTCAATGGTAAGCGTCCAACTATTTACATCAATATTTTCGGGAATGAGACCATTATTTCTAACAAACATATATTTATTAGGTGTGACCTTATCATCCAATAAATGAGCTTTAGCCTCAATATTCCATGGCTTATCATTAAGAACGACCATCTCTTTATCTTTGCCGAAAAGCTTAAATGGATCTGGATCCTGATGTAGCAGAGGTTCATATCCTTTAGGCATTACATCAGCAAAAACTATATGTACTCCAGCGATTGCAGCCGATACACCCAAAGCTGCTTTCTTAACAAAATCTCGTCTTTCCATTTTGAATAAAATACAAATTAGTGCTTAAAATCTTTAAATTTAGACTTTTTTAAAGCTTGTTTCGGTAACAAAAGTTACAATAATAGATTTTAAGAAATAACAGATAGATTATGTAAGGTGAAAACGAAAAAACAATATCAATCCAACTTCAAATCTTTTCTGGCCAGATAAAAGTCTACTTTTTCGCAAGATTCGTCCCGAATCCTGTCTTCCATTTCTGCTAAGGTTTTTGGTGGTGGAACAATTACTTTATCTCCTTTTCTCCAATTTAAAGGCAAAGCAACCTTATATTTATCCGAAATCTGTAACGCTTCCAGTGCTCTAAGGATTTCATCCATATTACGCCCCACATTTAATGGATAATACATGATAAGTCTAATTTTTTGATATGGATCTATAAAAAATACGGCTCTTACAGCTGCTGTTTCACTTTCATTGGGTTGTAGCATACCATATAATTTGGCTACCTTCATATCAATATCGGCTATGATTGGAAAATCTAAATATACTTTCGTTTTCTCCAATACATTATTTACCCAAGCCAAATGAGAATGAATACTGTCAATACTCAATCCAATGAGTTTCGTATTCAAATTTTCGAATTCTTTACTACGTTCCGCAAAACCACTTAATTCTGTAGTACATACAGGAGTAAAATCTGCAGGATGGGAAAACAATACTACCCACTTTCCTTCAGCAAATTCAGAAAACCTTAGTTTACCATGTGTAGTTACCGCTTCAAAATCCGGTGCATCATCTCCTATTCTTGGCATGATATTCATTTCTATGTCTGTTGTTTCCATGATTCTTTAATTTTTTTTAAAAGTTATACTAATTAGAAATAGATATTCCTTGTACACCCCTAAATTACTTTATGGTTATGTCAATTACAGTAACTCTTGTTACATAATAAACTTTCAGTAGTTCTTCTAACAAAAGCCTTCTAAAATTATCTTTTCGGTTGCTCTGGCGCAATGACAATTATCATCTTTTAAATTTGGTTTTGGCAGTATATTTATTTGGGCATTTACGATCTAAAAGTTATAAAAATGGAAACACTCAGCATCAAACAGCTTACAGAAGAAAATATTGCTGAAGAGCACATCTGTTGTGCAATTTCAGATAAAAAAAGTGCGGATGGTTACAATGCAAAAAAAGAATGGTTAAAAAAACAGTTTAAAGAGGGTTATGTATTCAAAAAACTAGATGTAAGAGGAAAAGTATTTATTGAATATTCACCCGCTGAAAAAGGATGGGTTCCGATTGATGCACCCAATTACATGCTTATCAATTGCTTCTGGGTTTCGGGTAAATACAAAAACCATGGACACGGTAAAGCTTTGTATCAGGAATGCGTGCAAGATGCTAAGGAAATGAATGGAATCGTAGTAGTGGTTGCAAATAAAAAACAACCTTTTATGTCTGAAAAGAAGTTCTTTCAGAAACAAGAGTTTGAATTGTGCGATACAGCAAAACCTTATTTTGAATTATGGTACAAACCATTCAAAAAGAATGCTCCAATACCAAAATTTAAAACCATTGCAAAAAATGGGGTATGTGATATCAAGGATGGATTAAGCGTTTATTACACAAATGCATGTCCATTCACAGAATATTACACACATGTAGAATTAAAAAGAGTTGCTGAAAGCAAAGGAATAAAACTTCAAATTACGAAGCTGGATACTCGTGAAAAAGCACAAAACCATTTCGTTCCTCATACCATTTATAGCATCTTTTATAATGGAAAATTTGTAACTCAGCATATTCTGAATGAAAAATATTTTGACCGTTTCATTACTCTTCAATAAAACACAAAATGAATAATGAAGAAATCATACAATGGCTTTTAGAAGGAGATGTATCTATACAATACCAAACCTATCGTGACGTGTTATCGACAGAACGTGAAGATCTAAGAAATAGAATACATCAAGAAGGTTGGGGAGCTCAATTTTTATCCAAACGAAATTCAAAAGGTCATTGGGGTAAAGCCTTCTATCAACCCAAATGGACCTCTTCGCATTACACTCTAATTGATCTCAGAAACCTATGCGTTTCGACCGATAATCAACTAATAAAAGAATCTATAGATAAAATCGCAAAAGAATGTAAAGCTGCTGATAGAGGGATATATCCGATGGCAAAAAAAAGTGATGGCTGTATCAATGGTATGTTTCTAAATTATGCCAGTTATTTTAAGACGGAAGAATATCATTTGAAATCTGTAATTGATTGCCAGTTACAAGAACTAATGCTTGATGGGGGTTTCAATTGTAGGTTAAATCGATCTGGCGCAAGACACAGTTCTCTGCATACTACACTTTCAGTTTTAGAAGGCTTTACCGAATATGAATATAATGGATATTCATATCGATTAGATGAAGTGAAGAAGGCCATACAATCATCCAAGGAGTTTATACTACTTCATCAATTGTATATTTCAGATAGGACGGGCGAAATCATTAATAAAGATTTTTTGAGATTGTCTTATCCCAGAAGATGGCGGTATGATATACTTAGTGCATTGGATTATTTTCAATATTCAAAAACTGAATGGGACGAAAGAATGCAACCTTCTGTTGATGCTCTATTGAATAAGCAAAATAAAAATGGTACCTGGAATGTACAAGCTAAACATCCTGGACAAACTCATTTTGACATGGAAAAAGCAGGACGACCCAGTCGTTGGAATACGTTGAGAGCCATAAGAGTATTGAATTACTACGAAATCCAATATTAAAATGTAAATGACATTCTAATTCTAAACAAATTTGATTGCAATTATACTTTAAAAATTTCTTTAAAAAGTTCCAAAAAAAAACACAATATGATCAAAATCATAGGTTTACACTTTTGATTTCATTTTCTTATCCAAAACTTACGTAATGGCTGTACCCCTTATTTTAATATCACTTTTTATTATAGCAATCTATATATTATTGTTGCCAATTGTGATATGTCTTGACACAAACACTAATGAATATTACATCCAATTAAAAGGTTTGGCAAAAGCTAGTATTGAAGAAGATAAAGAAGAAGTTATAAGAATAAAACTAAGGATGCTTTTCTTTAATTTTCATTTCTTTCCACTTAAAAAAGTAGGTTTAGGTAGAAAGAAAACAGTTAAGAAAAAAAGCACAAAGAAACCTAAGAATAGAATTAACATTCGAACTGGTTTACGACTACTGAATTCATTTAAGGTGAAAAAAATACTTTTGGATATAGATACTGGAGATTGTATTTACAATGCAAAATTATATCCGGTTTTCGCATTCTTAAAGTATTATACTAAAGGTAGTTTTAATATCAATTTTAATGGAAGAAATGAAATGGCCTTGTACATTCAAAACAGGCCTATTTATATAATTAAATCATTTATCAACTCTTAAAAAATAATATTATGGAATTACATTTTGAAGAATTATTAGGTAAAATTACAGATTTTATTAAATCTGAAGCAAAAACAGAAACTGTTGTTGGAGAACAATTTGAACTAGGAGAGTTCAAATGTGTGCCAGTAATAAAAGTAGGTATGGGATTTGGTTCTGGTGCCGGTGAAGGCGGACAAGCAAAAGGAAGCAAAGCACAAGGCGGTGGCGGTGGAGCTGGTATCGGAATAGAACCTATTGGTTTTTTAGTGAGTAAGGGAGAAGAAATTTCTTTCCTTGAAGCCGGAAAAACCCATGGACTAGCCGCAGCTTTTGAGAAAGTACCTGACCTTATCGAAAAGGTAATAGAAAGTAGAAATAAGGAAAAAGAAACTGTGTAAGGTTTTAATTAAATAGAAGGACAACGTATTTTTGATTACTTCTCAGAGAAATAATACTGAGTAGACTTATGATAAATCTACCCAGTATTATTTTTAAATCAAATAGCTCTTATTAGAACAATAGTAACATCGCTAGGCATTCATCCCTCCATCAATAACCTGCATTGTTCCCGTAATATATTTACTTTCATCAGAGGCCAGAAATAAAACCAGGTTAGCAATTTCATCAGCTTCTGCATAACGTCCAAAGGGAATATCTGCTTCAAAGCTTTTTTGTACCTCCTCTGGATTATCAGGAGCAATATCTTTTTCGATAGCTCTCATCATTCGAGTATTCACTGGTCCTGGATGTATCGTATTAACTCTGACTTTTCGATCTGCATTTTCTAATGCAGCAACTTTCATAACCCCAATAACACCGTGTTTACTGGCAACATATGCGCCTAATCCTTTAAATCCTTTTAGACCGGCTACAGAGGATGTAATAATGACACTACCTCCTTCTGTCATTTTAGGAATTACGTATTGGCATCCAAGAAACACACCTTTTAGATTTACTCCTATCACCTGATCAAAAATATCCTCTGTATATTCTGCAATGGATCTAGATGTACCTTCAATTCCTGCATTGTTAAAAAAGATATCAATTTCACCAAATCTTAGCAGTGTTTCTGATACATAGAATTTAGTATCATCAGATTTAGAAACATCCGCCACGCAATAATCTACATTTGTATTACGAAACTCTTCTACTACTTTTTTTAATTTACTTTCGGTTCTTCCCACCAACATTACTTTTGCTTCGTTTTCCAAAAAAAGTTTAGCTGTCGCTTTTCCTATTCCACCAGAACCACCAGTAATTATGGCTACTTTGTTTTTTAGATTATTCATTTTAGTATGGCTATATATTAATCAGAAGTACTCATCGGTTTCAATTTCCAACCATTACTTTTAGTCTTTACAGCAGCAAGACCAGGAGATACAAGATATGATTCAATGACAGGGCGCCATTTCATTTTTTCTTTAGTCAAAACAAGATGTTCCGGGCCCTGTAAATGCATTTTTATATTGCCCAAAGGGTCTATAACCACCTCGTCATAACTATAAGAAACTACTTTTTTATGCAATAGGTCATTTTTCCCTAATTCTTCTTTGGAAACCTTTAATACGATGGCATATCCTTTCTCAAAAGGAGTAGCATTTATATATTCTGGTTCAATAATGGTTTTCCCAGTTTTATCGATATATCCATAATAATAGATACCATTGATCATTTGTTTAATCAGACATCGTCCTTCATAAAAAGCCGGATAAGATATAGGTTCTTTATATAAATTCTTCTTTTTTGATTTTGGATCAACATCTGTAGACCAAACTAAGTCATCTCTATAACCTATTACGATTTCTCCATTGGTATTTATAAAAGCCCAGGTATTACCTTTTCTTACCGCTGCAAATTCTTCATGAAAAGGTGTGATCTTGTCAATATTTTCTATTATCTGTCCAACACTTAAATTAGGGAAGACAATAAGACATACAAATAAAATAAATACATTTTTCATTGTTTACTTATTTAGGTTTATCCTCTAAATGTATCACCAATTACAATGGTATAAAATGAGAATTATCATATACAAATCCGTTATCATTATTACTGATAAAATACTTTATCTATGATAATTATCATTTCAAAAAGGCTTCAAACACCATATATTAACTTCAACAACTAACAACTGTTAGTTAGGTATGCGTAACACAAAAAATATAACATTATGAAAAAATTAATTTTGGGTCTATTTGTTATCGGGCTGACCATTCCTTCTTTTGCACAAAAAGTAGAAAAACTTGAAGAAGTTATAGTAATTGCAACGAACTACAAATACCTTAACGAAGTAAATGAAGAAGCAGCTGATGTTCCTATAAAATTACTTGAGAAAAAGGTAGCTACTTATGACCTTAAAGGTTCAGATTTTTATCGGGATGAATACGATCTTTATTATGTATCATTTCACATCCCTGAAGGAAAAATTCTTGCTGCATATGACAAAGACGGAAATGTACTAAGAACCATTGAAAAATTTAAGGGTACTAATCTACCTCCAGCAGTTTATGCTGCCGTAACGGAAAGATTTCCTGGATGGGCAATTACCAAAGATGTATATTTAGTTAATTACCACAATAAAAAAGGGACAACTAAAAAATATAAACTAAGATTAGAAAATGGTGATAAAACAATGAGGGTAAAAACCGATGAGGATGGTAAATTCTTATAAACCCTATTAAAAAGAAGAACCAAAAGAGGAATTGTTTTACAACAGTTCCTCTTTTTATAAAATTTCAAAATATTCATAAAACAAAGGAATCCCCTCTTCTGTAGAAATGTCCAAAACCTCAGCAAACTTTGGACCTTCAGCACACCATTCTAAAAATGCTTTGAGCTGATTTTCATCTCCTTCTGCTTCAATATAAACACTACCATCTGATCGATTTTTTACAGTTCCTTTGATATTTAATTCTAGTGCTTTTTCTAAAGTACTTTTTCGATACCAGACTCCTTGAACTTTTCCTTTTATCGAAATCTTATAGTGTTTAATCATAAAAAAATATTTATAGTTATTTTGTTCAGTCCTGGATTTTGATTTTCAACAACATATAGCAGGTTTAAAGTTAGAAAAAACAATTAAACATTCATTGAATTGATAAAAATCAGTTATTAAAAAATAAGCTTTTTGTAAATTGTTTTTTTTCTAAAAATATTCAAATGATTTGATTTTTTTTTTTAACTTAGGAAGTAATTCGATTCTTACCCCTAAATTCTAAATTAACCTGCTTCATGGCATTGCAGACGCGCATAAAATCATGTAGGTAAATTCATTAGTTAATAACATTCTCTATATCGCTAACACTAATAATACAAAATGAAATATTCTGTTGTTATTGTAGAAAACCATATTTTACTTTCTCAGGCTCTAGCAGAATTGGTCAATGGATTTCCCAAGTTCAAGGTATTGTATTTATGTAAAAACGGAGAAGAGCTTATTTTAAAGCTTAAGTGTGATAAAAATATTCCTGATATCGTACTTATGGATATTAATTTACCCAGAATGAATGGAATTGAGATGACATCGTTTCTCAAAAAAGAATATCCACAGGTCAATGTCCTAGCTTTATCTACAGAAGGAAACACAAAAAAGATTCTTAACGTATTACGGGCTGGAGCTAAGGGATATTTACCAAAAGATACTGAAAAGAGAATTTTAGAAAAAGCGCTTATCGAAGTACAAGAAACAGGATTCTACCATACCAGAAATGTCAGTAACTTATTACTTGAATCTTTATACGCTAAGGAGAAAAACAGCAAAGTGCTTAAAGAACGTGAAATCGAATTCGTTAAACAGGCCTGTACTGAAAAAACCTATAAAGAGATTGCAAGCGATATGTGTCTGAGTCCAAAAACAATTGAAGGGTATCGAGATGCTGTATTCGAAAAATTAAATCTTAAAAACAGAACGGCTATGGTAATCTACGCCATTAGGAATGACATATTTACTCCATAATTAAATATAGATTTCTAATTTGGTTAAGAAACTATACATTAAAACTCATACAGAAAGAAGTTGTCCATTAGAAGAAAACATTATTAAAAATCATATCCTTAAGATTTTTGGGAAGCTCATCTCGAATGTCTTGCATCTCTCCTGGCGAAATATATTTTCTCAACACAAAAAATGTGGTATTGATATAGTGTTCCGCAATTTCATTGGATTCAAAATCATACACAGATGTTACTCCATCAAAAGACCTCACTAAATCAATAAATTCTTCCATATGCTTCACACGAGTCTTTTTTCTCTTAATAGACCATCCATTTACATAAACAGCTTTCAGAAACATTGGCAATTGTGCCATTAACTGTATGGATTCTTCTATAGAGATAATTTCTCTTAATCCGTGTAACACAGCTGATAAAATTCGTCCTGCTCTATCTTGATCATCGATCAAGTCCATTTCTTTAGCATAATCTTTTAAAAAAGTATTAGCTTCTACTGCGAATCGATTAAAATTAAGTGCCATAATGAATCATTTTATTTCTATATCTATTTAAATAATTGATACTTAAATCTATAGCCTTATCTTAAATATTAATATGACAATTATCATATTAATTCCTCGGAACATCATCTAATTTTGGTTTTGTAAAAACACGTAATCATGAAAAAAATCCTTGTACCAGTAGATTTTTCAGAGTATTCAGAATATGCATTAGAGATTGCCTCAGAAATTGCCAAGAAACAAAATGCGGAAATCATCGTATTACACATGCTTGGTTTATCAGAAGCTATTCTTACCAAAGATGAAGCGCAAGAAGCAGCAGAGGCTATTTACTATTTAAAACTAGCTGAGAAAAGATTTACTACATTCTTAGATAAAGATTATCTAAAGGGCATTAAAGTGACAGAAACCGTACAGAATTATAAGATATTTAGCGAAATAAATGAAGTCGCAATAGAAAATGAAGTAGACCTCATTGTTATGGGCTCTCACGGCAGTAGTGGATTGAGTGAAGTATTTGTCGGTTCTAATACTGAAAAAGTAGTTCGTACTTCTGATATCCCAGTTTTAGTTATCAAAAATCAGATTGACAAATTCAATATAAAAGAAGTAGTGTTTGCCTGCGATTTTAAAATGGAAAACATCCGCGCTTATCATAGTGCTAATAGATTATTCAATTTATTTAATGCCAATGTACATCTGGTATATGTAAATCTACCAGGTGATCGATTTAGGAGTTCCAATCAAATCGAAGAACGAGTAAAAGAATTTCTTTTCAAAGCAGATTCAGGCAGTTTGGAAAATTTTGATAAAGTCGTGGTTCAAGATGATTATTCTGTAGAGAGTGGTATTTTTAACTATTGCCAAAAAATAAATGCAGACGTTATCGCAATACCTACTCATGGCAGAAGAGGGTTATCACACTTTTTTAATGGAAGTATTGGAGAGGATATTGCTAATCACGCAAATAAACCAGTAATTACATTTAAAATCTAAGTTTTTAATTAATTACAAAATTGAGTTCATACGAAGTCATCTGAAAAGTAATTTTTGGATGACTTATTTTTTGTAACGATCTTACCTTAACAAATTAGACCTGTCAGGTTTTAAAAACCTAACAGGTCTTTTATTATAGGCTACACTTTATTTTACAAGGTTCCCAACGCTATTTCTATCATTTTACTAAAAGTAGTTTCTCTTTCTTGAGAAGTAGTTTTTTCGCCAGTAACTAGAGAGTCCGAAATTGTTAAAATCGCCAATGCCTTTACATTGAATTTTGCAGCGATAGTGTATAATCCTGCTGCTTCCATTTCCACGCAAAGTACTCCAAATTTTGCCCATTTTTTATAGGAATCAAAATCATCTTCATAAAATTCATCTGCAGATAAAACGTTTCCAGCCTTTATAGGAATATTATGTTCCCGAGCATATAAAGCAGCTTTCATAAACAATTCAAAATCCGCTGTAGGAGAATAATCAGAGTTGATAAATCTAGAGTTATTAATTCCCGAAGTAGAAGATGCTGCCATAGCAATCACAATATCTCTCAGTTTAACATCTTTCTGATAAGATCCAGAAGAACCTACTCTAATTAAGTTTTTTGCTCCAAAATCATTGATCAATTCATGACAATAAATTAATGAAGACGGAATACCCATTCCTGTTCCTTGTACAGAAACTCTCTTACCATGATAACTACCAGTATACCCCAGCATTCCGCGAACCTTATTATAGCATATCGGATCATCTAAAAATGTTTCTGCAATCCACTTTGCTCTCAAAGGATCTCCTGGTAATAAAACAGTTTCTGCTATCTCACCTTTCTTTGCTGCGATATGTGTACTCATATATTATTATTTTGAAGTTACTAAGGCCACTCCAGAAGAGGTTCCAAGTCGGGAGACGCCCATATTAATATATTGTTCGGCAGTCTCAATATCCCTAATCCCACCAGACGCTTTTATTCGTATATTATCTTTGGCTATAGCTTTCATTAACTTAATATCTTCTACAGTCGCTCCTCCATCTCCGAAACCTGTAGATGTTTTTATAAAATCTGCTCCTGCATCAATAGATAGTTGACAAGCAATTTTCTTTTCTTCATTAGTTAGATAACAGTTTTCAAAAATGACTTTTAATACATGATCGCCAATAGCCCTTTTAATCTCAGTAATTTCATCCTGAACAATTTTGTGATAACCAGACTTAAGCAATCCAATATTGAGAACCATATCTATTTCATTTGCTCCGTCTTCAATACATTGTTTTGCTTCAAATACTTTAGCCTTGATGGTCATTGCTCCTAAAGGGAAACCCACTACAGCTGCAATTTTTACATCAGTTTTCATTAGCTCACTACAAGCCAGACCAACATAAGCTCCGTTCACGCAAACCGAATAAAAATTATATTGTTTGGCCTCTTTACATAACTTTTTTATATCTTCTACAGTGGCTGTTGCTTTTAGAATAGTGTGATCAATATATTTATTAAGTTCCATAACTATTTGTGAGAATTTATGACTCCTACGATATCATTTTTCTGCAAAACCCCAGATTGTCTCCAGAGCTGCTTTCCTTCTTTAAAGAGCAACATGGTTGGCACTCCTTTTACTTGATATTTAGCCGCCAAGGGTTGATTTTTATCAACATCAATTTTTACAATCTTTATAGTAGAACCTAACTCATCTTTTACTTCTTTTAGGATTGGCGCTAATACTTTGCAAGGGCCACACCAATCTGCATAAAAATCTACCAGTACTGGTGTTTCCGAGTCAATAATATTGTTAAAACTATCTTTCATCTGTTTATAATTTATTGTTTTTTAAGAGTCACACTTCGACTCAGCTCAGTGCAAGGATGGAATCGCCAATTAATCATATCAATGGGTATAATCCAGATATTTATGGCTTATTTCATTTTTGGTTTCTATTTATAAGCTGAAAATACTCTTTTTTTGTAAAAACATATTCATAGAATTTAAAAGAATATAAGATCCATCCAAAAGCCATTATAAATATGCCTCGCTGATATAATCCTCTATAATCAGAATGAATAACCATTAAATAGGATAATATCAAAGCAATGACTCCAACCGATATGGCTAATAATTTTTGATTCTTCCATCGAGTAATAAAACTAAGAACAAGGCAGTAAGTACAAAATGAAATTCCTGTTATTGTTGAAGAAACCGAATGCATTTCATTCTGAAACGAATCGTAAACTACTCCACGATCGATAGGAGCGTGCATAAATATCCCTGTTAATACGAAAGAAAGGCAAAAAACCAAAAGCACGAATATTTGAACATGATGCTTTCCTATAACTTTGAAACCATTTATAAAAGTTACAAAACCCAATAGGATAAAAACAAAATTCATTATCCAATTATTAGGTGTGTTTTGAGCTCCTAATTCACTTAGTGTATTTTCGGATATCAAATATTCTGGATCCGAAAAAAAAGGTAATATGAATCCTGTTACTATCATCATGATGTATACTACCAAAAAAAGAACATAACTGTTTGCTAAAATTTTAGTATGCATGGTTACCCTATTAATGGTTGATCATTATATTTTTTAATCAGATGCATTATCTCTTTAATTGGAATTTCTATGGAATAGGTTCCCGTATAGGAAGGACAAATAATACAGTCATCAAAATAGAATTCTACAGTATTATCATTAACCACAAAATTGTTTTTATACACCTTAAAATCTCCTTCCGACAACTCCCAACATTCATAATACAATTCTCCAGAATTTATACCACTGGAGATTGTTTTATTTATAGTTGCAAGTAATTCTTTTTCAGAATTATCAATAAAAAAATCATTGTAATAAATGAATTTATGATTATCCAGATCAAAATTTAGACACTCAAACATATAGGTAGAATGTTTCATTCCAGAATAATAGTTCTCTTTATAAAGCAGTACACTGATAAGGTTACTTTTTACAGAATACACTTTATAATCAATTACTCTTTTGTCCATACATCTCCCGATTCCGAGAGAGTCACAAAATATTACTTTATCTTCCAGAATTTCATTTTCTGTAGCTTCTATATTTAAGTAGTTTTCAGTTAGGAAATCATTAAATTGAGCATTATTAACATCCATTTCTTCATTTAGATAAGGATATTTATAGTCTAAAATATAGAAATCCTCTTCCTTGTAGAATTTTTTAGCGATTACTAATTCTTGTAATTTATTCTTATCATCTTCTACAGTAATAAGACGTTCTACCTTTATTGATTTTGTTTTTTCCTGATTCAGTTCCAGCATTTCTTCTAATAAATATTGAGTACTATCCGTATTTTGATCAAGAAGCTGTTCGCTTTCTACAGGGCCTTTTTCAGGGTTTTCTTTGATTGGAGTTCTAGTATTGCACGCCATCAAACTTATTACAGCTACACTAATGATTAGGATTCTCATATGGTGAATTTTTATTTTATATAAATGTAGTTTTGCGCGTGCTCAAAAAAAATGATATCGCTCAGTTAGTAATTTTTAAAAATCCAAAGTAGGCCTACCTCATCGGTCAGAATTCGAAGTATTAGAATTAAGATCCCGCTAAAAAGGCAGGATTAGATCAACTAACTATTTTGAATACATTGCTTTGCAACTTTTTAAAACAAAGTTTCACTAATAAAAAGGCGAGTTCCTTCTTAAAGAAACCCGCCTAAATAGGTAAGTATATAAAATTTTAAAACAAGCCGTTCCCAATAATTATCAAACCATTTACCGCTAAACTCAAGATCAAAAGATCTAATACTAATTTAGGTTTCTGAACAGTTAATATAGCAGCATTATGCGCATTACATACCGCAACCGTTAGAAAAACTAAAAACATTTGTAAAAATCCATTTCCATCAAACAAAGTAGTCATAATGGCTATGGAACCTAAACAGGTGGATGCAATAATTGCCAAAGCAGAGTATCCAATATAGTTTTCAGAAAAATCAGCATTCATTTTTGCGTATAGTGTCATAGTAATTTGTTTTTTAATTTGGAGTAAAATTAGAAACACTATAGCTGTTAAAATATGACAAAAGTCAGGTTTTAGAAATACCCAGTGCAGAGTAATCAAATGTAAGCCGCTCTATTAAAATCAAAAATGAGGCTGTCTGAAAAATCAATTCTTCAGTCATATCGAGCGAAATCGAGAGAAAACAACCCTCGATTATCAATGTATTTCGACTCCGCTCAATGTGACAGTTTGTTCAAAAAAAGCTTATCAGACAACCTAAAATGATTTCTTTGTAGTATATATTAATAAACACCCTTGGTTAAATGTGGTTCAAAAATTTTCATACAAGTTCAATCTATTCTTAAGTATATTCATTTCACTCTGAATTTTATGAACTCTTTCCAGTAATCGGATAATCACCTCTACTCCTTCTAGATTAATTTCTAACTCTTTATGAAAAAGTAAAATTTGTTCTAGCCTTGGTAATTCTTCACAATTTATAAATGATGTCTGCTTAAACGTAACTATTTCTATCAACCCAAACTCCTGTAGCGTATGTATGAATGAGAATTCTACTTCATGACTTCTACAAAATTCTATAACTGGTATAAAATGTTCTTTAGACATAGCAACACGCATTTATAGGTTAGATAATTCTCTAAATAGTTCTTTTTGTTTAGAGGTTAAGTTTTTTGGTAATTTGATATTATAGGTAACATATAAATTTCCATACTGTCCTTCTTTCTTGTATATCGGAAAGCCTTTACCTTTTAGTTTGACTTTCGTTCCATTTTCCGTTTCGGGTTTTACGTTTAGTTTTACTTTTCCGTCAAGGGTATTGATCATTATTTCTCCTCCCAAAACAGCTGTATATAGGTCGATATCTTTATGTAGATATAAATCTTCTTTGTCCCTTTTAAAAGCTGTTGTATTCTCTATAATAAAAGTTATCAATAAATCTCCATTAGGACCACCACCAATTCCCTGACCTCCGTAACCTTTTATTTTTATAGTCTGTCCATTTTCTAAACCTGCCGGAATTGTAATTCTAATATTCTTTTCATTTACGGTTAGCGTTCTTTTATGAGTTTTATAAACATCCATTAAATCTAGATACAATTGAGCATTATAATCTTCTCCTCTATACTTTACCTTACTTCTCCTATAATCTCTCCCAGTTCCTCCAAACATAGACTCAAAAAAATCGGAAAAATCTCCTTCAGAAAAACCTCCTTGATATTGTTGACCTCTAGATCTAGCATATTGTCCTTGCGATTGCTTGGCTTTCTCAAACTCCTCAGCGTGTTTCCAATCGTTACCATATTGGTCATACTTCTTTCTGTTCTCAGCATTACTCAATACTTCATTGGCTTCATTAATTTCCTTAAACTTTTTTTCTGCTTCTTTATCATTTGGATTTAAATCCGGGTGATACTTTCTAGCGAGTTTTCTATATGCTTTTTTTATATCACTCTCTGTGGCATTTTTTGAAATACCTAATATTTTATAGTAATCAACAAATTCCATATCCAAAGGGAGAATTAATTCTTATTCTTCAAAAATCAATTGAAGTCTTCCAAGCATCATTAATTCAGATTTATTTTTACCTGAAAAAGCGTCTGCAATACTATTGGCTGTCTTCCAAATCAGTTGTTTTATTTTATTGGTAAAGAGTGATTTGTTTTCATTAAAAAATGAGGCGAAATCATTAAAACTAGCTTCTGCATTAAGTTCCGAATAATCTAACCAATCAAAAACAATCTCTATCTGGAAAGCTGCGTCTGCACCAAACTCATCTTCGAGATCATCAACAGCTAACCACTCCGATTTCACTAAATTTCTCAACGATGTATATTCAGTTTTCCGTACGATTTTATCGGATGCTGCAATAGCGTAAAATAATTTGCCTAAGCTTTGGTAAAACGTAATCCCTATTTTTTCAGTTGCATTCATTTTCTACAAAATTTATTGATTTATATGATAAATTTAATAAGTAGTCTTCACCTTTTTTATGATAAAAATCAGTTGTATTATCTGGTAATCAGATTAGATTGAATCAGCATGAATTCACTCATATTAGCAAGATCAATTGCTCCTGCAAGCTTATCATTGGTGGTAACAGCAAAAAAATCTCTTTTTTTTGCGTTAATTAACATAAAAACCTCTTTTAGCTCTGCTTTGGCATCGATTGATGCAAAAGATGTATCCATAACTTCTTTAACTTTAAGCTCTTTATTTTTGGATTTTGCAAGGATATCCTTGTGATGAAGAATTCCAACAATTTTAGCATGTTCAGTAACTATGAAATTTTTCTCAGTACTTTTAAGTAATACCTCGATAACATCTTCTATTGTATTATCTGGATGCAATACAGTGATATGAGTTAACATCGCTTCTTCTACTGTGTGTCCTTTTACAAGAGCAAGTTGCTGCACCAATTTATTCTCTGCATTAGCTCCAAAATAAATAAACAATGCGATAAGTATTAAGAATGGATTATACAACACACCAATAAGTAAGAAAACAAAAGCAATTATCTCTCCTAATCCTGCGGCCATAGCTGTAGCTCTGACCCTATCCATTCTCATAGCTAACAATGCTCTGAATACACGTCCTCCATCCATCGGAAATGCGGGTATAAAATTAAATAATGCCAGTATGATATTTACAGAAAATAGATATACAACAAGGTTTTGTATAGTAACATGATCTAATGTAGTTTCTAAAGCTCCAGAATCCTGACCAAAAAACATTTGTAGCGGAATAAAAAAAGCTAATAGTATTGCTATTACAATATTTACTGCAGGACCAGCTAGTGCAATTAGTAATTCCTCTTTGGGGTTTTCAGGTATCCTATCCATAGAAGCAACACCACCTATGGGTAATAAGGTGATTTTCTTGGTATTTACTCCAAATCTTCTGGCGGTAAGGATATGACCGAATTCGTGTAGAACTACGCAAACAAATACAAGAAGAATAAAAAAAATGCTTACTAGTACATTTTGCACATTTCCTCCACTTTTAAGCTCTAAGAATGTTACCCAGACAATAATTAATAAAAAGGTCCAGTGTACCTTAATTGCAACATTAAATACACTACCCAAATGAAGTGATCCTTTCATGATTCCTAATTTTTGGTTAAAGTATCTAAACAAGGGTTAATAAGAAATGACAGATATCATCATTTCTGGTTTTTTAGCCTATATTTGTTTAGTTATATTAGCTATCAACCACATTAATATTCTGTATAACAATAGTTAAACAATATCATTAACCTCCCCATGTTACAAACCAGCGAAAATACGTTTGACATTCTTGCGGAAGCTATCTCTGAAGGTGTTATTATCGTAGATGAAAATCAAACGATTGTTGCAACCAATACAGCAGCAGAGGAAATGTTTAATTATGATAAGGGAGAGCTAAAAAATCAACCACTTAATATTTTAATACCTCAAGAATATCGTAGTAATCATGGAGGTCATTTTAAGAGTTTTTTACACAAAAGTGAAAAACGACAAATGGGTAGAGGCCGGGACATCTATGGAGTTCGTAAATGTGGAAGTTCTTTTCCGGTTGAAGCAGGATTAAGTCCCTTTGAGATCTATGGTAAGACATTTGTTATGGCATTGGTTATGGATATTACCATACGCAAAAAAGCAGAACGAGAATTAAAACATTGGGCTACCATATTTGATGAATCACTGAATGAAATATTCATATTTGACGCGGAATCTCTAAAATTTGTAGATGTAAATCGTGGAGCACTAAAAAACATAGGATATTCTTTAGAAGAACTTAAAGAACTTACACCGGTTGATATTAAACCAAATTATAACGAACCTCAGTTTTTAGGATTAATAGAACCACTACTTCAAAAGATAGAAGAAAAGCTTCAGTTTGAAACGGTGCATCAACGGAAAGATGGAACCACCTATCCAGTAGAAGTGCATGTACAGCTGTCTACATTAGGAGATCAGCAGGTTTTTGTTGCTATTATTTTAGATATTACTGAAAGAAAACATTATACAGAAAATCTTGAACAAACAGTTAAGAAAAGAACCGAACAACTAACTGAAGCCTTAAAAAAAGAGCAACAGCTTAATGAACTAAAAACCAAGTTTCTTTCTCTAGTATCCCACGAATTTAAAACCCCACTAAGTGGAATTCTTACCTCAACAACATTGATTGGAAAATACACCAAGGCCGAGCAGCAAGAAAAAAGAGATAAGCATCTGGCCACGATCAAAAACAAGGTAAAGTATCTGGATAATATTCTAAATGATTTCTTATCCGTAGAACGTTTAGAAAGTGGTAAAGTGAATTATAAATTCACCGTATTTCCTCTTAGCAAAGTTATTAATGAGGTTGTCTATGATGCTAATATGCTTCTAAAAGATGGCCAAAGAATAAAATATCCTCAAGAAATCGATGACTACATTATAGATTTTGATGAAAAAATATTAGAACTAGTGTTAACCAATCTCATACGTAATGCTGTAAAATATTCTGGAGAGAACACTACGATTGACCTACAAGCTATTTTTGAGAATAACCTCCTTACCTTTCATATTATTGATGAAGGTATTGGTATCCCGGAAAAAGAGCAACAATTCATCTTTAATCGATATTTTAGAGCAGAAAATGCTTTGTTAGATCAAGGAACTGGAATTGGACTTAATATTGTGAAAACTCATTTGGAAAATCTGGGTGGGAGTATTACTTTTACTAGTAAAGAGAATCAAGGCTCTACTTTTACCGTACAAATACCTACTGCAAAACAATCATAATTCATAATGAAAACTATTCTACTAATAGAGGATGATACTGCACTTAGAGAAAATACTGCAGAACTTCTGGAGTTGTCAAACTATAATGTGATTACCTCTCCTAATGGCAAAATAGGAATTACCAAAGCAAAGGAAGAAAAACCCGACATCATTGTTTGCGATATTATGATGCCAGAAGTTGATGGCTATGGAGTTTTGGAAGCTTTATCACACGATTTAAATACAAATCAAATACCCTTTATTTTCTTATCTGCTAAAACGGAACACAAAGAAATACGAAAAGGAATGGATTTAGGTGCAGATGATTATCTAACCAAGCCTTTTGAAGAAGATGAATTGTTAAGCGCCATAGAAAGTAGATTAGCAAAAGCTCAGATTATTTCTAAAATACTAAAAGAACAATCCCAAACATTTAATGAGGATTCTGAAGGTGGTCTAAGAAGCTTGCACGAACTCAAAAACTTTTTTGATGATCATGGTACTATTTCCCAATGCAAAAAAGGGGAATCTATTTTTAAAGAAGGAGATCATTCTAATAATATCTATCTAATCCTAAAAGGTGTTGTAAAAACACATAAGATGGATGAAAACGGTAAGGAACTTATTACAGCATTGTTTAAAGAGGATGATTTTTTAGGCTTCACCTCATTTATGGATAATACACCTTATCAAGAATCAGCCACTGCAGTAAAAGATTCAGAACTGGCAGGTGTGTCAAAAACAGATCTGAAAAATATCCTGGAAAAAAGCAAAAATATTTCCTTAGAGCTCATGGAATTACTCAGTGATAATCTTTCTGAAATAAAAGAACAATTATTACAAATGGCATATAGCTCTGTGCGTAAAAAAACTGCACAAACCATTTTACAATTTGCTCAGGTATTAAATAAAAAACCAGAAGATAGCATTAAAATATCCAGAAACGATCTAGCCAGTGTTGCTGGTATAGCAACAGAAAGTTTAATCCGTACGCTATCTACCTTTAAAAAAGATGGACTTATCGAAATTGAAGGACGTAATATTAAAATTTTAGACCTTCCAGGACTTCAACTTATAGAATAAAAATAGCTAATCTGATTTTTGTCATACTTTTCATAAATACATCCTAATACATTTGTTATGTTAGAAAGTATTAAAAATGAAGAATATCCTTATTCCGACAGATTTTTCGGAAAACTCATGGAATGCGATTACATATGCTTTGTCATTTTTTAGAAAAGTAAATTGTAATTTCCATTTCCTGCATGTCTCTCCTTATCAAGAGGTGATAGGAAATGATTCTTTCTTCGAATCGAAAGATCAAGTTGTAGAAAAGGTTACTCGAAGTGATAAAGAACAAATGCAATTGCTTCTTAAAAGCATTCAAAAATTACCTCTAAATACTAAGCATCGTTTCTATACAGTTAATGAACATATCTTTTTTGTAGACACCATTAGAAAACAGGTCGAAGAAAAAAACATTGATTTCATAGTCATGGGTACCAAAGGTGCTTCAGGATTAAAAGAAAAAACTATCGGAAGTAATACCGGTGATGTTATTACCAAAGTAAAGTGCCCTGTTCTTGTAATTCCAGAAAAAGCAAAATATATTAAAATCAATGAGATTGCTTTCCCCACGGATTATAACATTTTTTATAAAAACCGTGTATTAAATACAATTACAGAAATCCTAACTTTAAATCACGCAGCATTAAGAGTATTGCACATCTCTAAAAAAGAACAAGAACTCACCGATTTACAAAAAAAGAACAAAGATTTCCTACATGATTATTTAACAGAAGATACGGAACATAGTTTTCATTTCTTATCAAATCCTAATATCGAACAAGCTGTACAATGCTTCGTAGAAAGCAGAGACATCAGTATGATCACAATGGTTGCTAAAAATCTTAATTTTTTTCAAAGAATCTTGTTTCATCCAACAGTAGAGAAGATAAGTTATCATATTAGCATTCCCTTTTTAGTATTACACGAGTAAAAATCCAATAAAAACTTTAAATAATGAATACTAATTTAATAGATAAATATAACGTTCCAGGTCCCAGATATACTAGTTACCCTACAGTTCCATACTGGGACAATGATACATTTTCATTAAAAAATTGGGTTGATTCGGTTCAAAAATCTTTTATACAAAGTAATGATTCAAAAGGAATAAGTTTATACATTCATTTACCTTTTTGTGAGAGCATATGTACTTTTTGTGGATGTAATAAACGTATTACTAAAAGACACAATGTAGAAATACCATATATCCATGCTGTTTTAAAAGAATGGCAATTATATCTTAATCTATTAGAAACCAGACCAAAAATCAAAGAATTGCATTTGGGTGGAGGAACTCCTACGTTCTTTTCTCCAGAAAATTTAGAATACCTAATCAAAGGATTGTTTTCATCGGCAAAATTGGCTGAAGCATGTGAATTTAGTTTTGAAGGGCATCCTAATAACACAACTCGAGAACACCTACAAGCATTATACGATGTAGGCTTCAGAAGAGTTAGTTTTGGTGTACAGGATTATAATGAAACTGTTCAGAAAGCCATTCATCGCGTTCAGCCATTCGAGAATGTAAAATATGTCACTGAAGTGGCCAGAGAAATTGGGTATACTTCCATCGGTCATGATATCATTTTTGGATTACCTTTTCAAACTGAAGAAGCGGTAATTCATACAATCAAAAAAACCAAAGAATTATTACCTGATAGATTAGCATTTTATAGTTATGCCCACGTTCCGTGGCAGAAAGGTAATGGACAGCGTGGATTTAATGAATCTGATCTTCCCACAGGAGAACAAAAACGAAGACAATATGAATTGGGTAAAGAACTATTATCCGAAGTTGGTTATAAAGAAATTGGAATGGATCATTTTGCCTTACAAAGCGATTCATTATATCAATCTATGAAGAATGAAAGCTTACATCGTAATTTTATGGGTTACACAGTCTCTAAAACTAAGATGATGATCGGTTTAGGTGTATCATCGATAAGCGATAGCTGGTACGGTTTTGCTCAAAATGTAAAAGGCATTGAAGAATATCAGAGTTTAGTTAATGAAGGTATTATTCCTGTATACAGAGGGCATATGTTAACTAAGAAAGATGAAATCATCAGACAGCACATAGTAAACCTTATGTGTCTTTTTGAAACAGATTGGAGTATAAATCTGCTTCATTTTGATGAGTTAGCAGAAGTGTCGATGCGTTTACGAGAAATGGAAAAAGATGGATTAGTAGAGATTACAAATCACAATATTAAAGTGACGGAAAAAGGAAGACCATTCGTTCGTAATATTTGTATGGCTTTTGATTTACGATTACAACATAATAAACCCGAGACTCAATTATTTTCTATGACGGTTTAAAATGCCTAAAAAGTATAAGTTTCGGGTCTTAATGTTTTATGTAGCCGAAGTGATCATTATTGGATCATTACATTTATATCTACTATATGTTTGCCTTCAGGATGTGTGCTAGGCTCATTTTTATAAGACTCATACATCATACCGGAAGGTACTAAGTTTTTGTTTTTTATATACTCAAAAACTTCATTCCAGGCACTTCCGTATTCGTTAGGCAAAATCTCAAAAGAACCTACAACATAGGATCCTTCAGGTATTTCCAGAATTTGAATATCATGATCTGCATTGGTATTTTCTGGAACTGTGAACCCTACACTTATTCTTTGTTGACTTTCTGGTACCGTTTCAGGATCATCATGATAAACAGTAATTGCTTCCACTTTTGGATCATTCATTAAACCTTTTTTTTGCACCCATTCCATTACAGAATTAAATAATCTGCCAAAAAGTTCTGTATCACCTTGATAAGGACCGACATATTTTATGTATGCCAATGTTTTTTTAGGTATTTTTTCTATACTAATATTTGATATGGTAATAGACATGATACTATATATTTTAGGTTAAAAGTAACTTGAATATAAAATTACAAAAGGTCAATATCTATGACTTTTCTCATCCTTTTATAAGAGGTCTTGACCTGCCATAATTAGATCAGTTATTCTTTAAATTAATGGCATTCAAAATTTGAAGATACTATTTCGACAGATTGCTTAGGCGAAACATATGGAATTCCTAATCCCATACCTCTTAAGATAAATAATAAACCAATCATTACTACAAACACAGGAATTGCTTTTTGGACATGTTTTCGTATCCATTTTCCTTTTAGCAAATTCCCAGCGTACACAACTATTGTCATTAGGGGAATAGTTCCTAACCCGAAAAAAAACACGTACATACTACTATCCATAATATTTCCTAAAGCAATAGCTCCAAAAACTGCCATATATACCAATCCACAAGGAAGAAAACCATTCAGAAATCCAATGGTTAGAAATGTATCAGGTGTTTTCTTTTTAAGCTCTTTTCCAAGCGCACTCTTCACTTTAGATATTATCTTATATATGGGTTTAGAAAAACTGTATTTCATAAACAATGATGATGGAATCAAAACCAGTAAAATCATCAAGATTCCTATACCTATAGATAGTCCCTGCTGTATTCCAAAAATATTCAAACTTTTTCCTATCAGCCCAAAAAACAATCCAATAATACTATATGCTAACAAACGACCTACATGATATAAAGAGATCTGAAAAAATTTATTCAAATAATTCTTATGATCTAAAGGCAACATAAAAGCAATGGGGCCGCACATTCCAATGCAATGAAAACTTCCTAAAAGACCTAATATGAATGCTGAAACTAACATTTAATACGTAAATGATTCTTTAAATAAATACGAGGTGTTTTTATACTGCCAATTAACGCTGATATCCCATCGTCCTTCTATCAATTGGTTCTTTGGAACTATTATCTCAGAACTCTGAAGAATAATCGGAATTTGGAAATCCAACTTCTTATTTGATGGGCGATATAAAGAAATAATTCCTGAAACTTCCGTAAAGTCTTTGTCTTTCGGAAACACTACTAGTAATCCTTCTGTATTTTTTTTAACTACTACATTATTTTTTAATGCATTCCCATTTTTCTCAGCATTGATTTCTTGTTGAAAAGCTAACTCTTTTTTGTAATAATCTTCTGTCACCAAATCGTGTTCAAACTTTTTGTCAGTATTCATTCTAACCACAAAGAATAGTATGAAACTGATAAATCCTATAAATACTAGTACAATAGCTGTACCCCAGTTTATTTTCATAATATATAGTTTTTGAGTACTTGAGTTTGTTAGAGGTGAGAGATTTCAATTTCTTAAAACCTACATACTAAAAAGTCAAATACAATTTTATCAAGATTTTTATATTTTAGTTCTTGACTAAATGAGTTTTTGAGAGGTGAGTAATCTATAGCTCATCGTCTTAGATTTTATTTTCTCCAGTACTCAATGACTCAGAAACTCAAATTCTTTATCTATAGCTTCTAGGCCCTAAAAAAGCAGTCGTTGTTGTTTCTATGAGTTCATCATTAGAATATACTCCTATCTTCAACTTATCTCTATCTCCGTTTAATGCGGATGCATTGATCTCAATAAATAAAGTTCCTTCTGCCAACCCTTGTTTAGGTACCGTGAAATTTTTATGCGTTACTAACTCAACAGTACCTGTATGGGATAATAATTCAAAATGAATATTTTCGATCTCGTCTATGGTTTTATTTACCAGTTTATAGGTGTATACATTACTGATGATATTATTGTCTTTTCGTTCATAGAGTTGCCCCGGCAATCTTAAAATATTAGCTTCTACATCATTTCTTAAAAAAGACATCCCCAAGAAAACACCTGTCAATATAATCAGCACCGCTGTATATCCCTTGAGACGTGGTGTAAACTTAAATTTCTCTTTTTTTGCAATATTATCTTCGCTAGCATAACGAATCAATCCTTTAGGTAGGTTCACACTTTCCATCATGTGATCACAGGCATCGATACATGCGGTACAATTCACACATTCTAGTTGGGTGCCATTACGAATATCTATCCCTGTTGGACATACATGAACGCACTGAAAACAATCAATACAATCTCCTTTTCCAGTAGTAGGTCTGTCTTCATTTTTTTTAAATTTAGCACGTCCAGCTTCTTTTTCTCCACGTTTATAATCGTAGGCAACTACCACCGATTTAGAATCTAACAATACTCCTTGTAATCGACCATATGGACAGGCTATGATACAAACTTGTTCTCTAAACCAAGCGAACACAAAATAAAAGACTGCAGTAAATATGAGTAATGAGATTAATGTACTCACATGCTTAAAAGGGCCGTCTATAAAAATATACTGAATAAGTTTATCACTACTGATTAAATAAGCTAAAAACACATTAGCAATTAAGAAAGAGATAATAAAAAAAACCACCCATTTAAGTCCTCTCTTTTTTATTTTATCAGCATTCCAGGGCTGTTTATCCAGACGTATTTGTTTTCCCCGATCTCCTTCTATCCAATATTCTATTCTACGGAAAACCATTTCCATAAAAATCGTTTGCGGACATATCCAACCACAAAACAGCCTACCAAAAGCTACTGTAAACAAGGTGACAAAAATGACTCCAATGAGCATCGAAATAACAAAAAGGTGAAAATCCTGTGGCCAGAACGGTGCTCCAAAAATATTGAAACGACGTTCCAAAACATTGAACAAGAGAAACTGGTTCCCGTCAATTTTAATGAATGGCGCGGAAAACAAAAAAATCAACAACCCATAACTTACCCATTTTCGGTACTCATAAAATTTACCGCTAGGTTTTTTAGGATATACCCAGGCACGTTTTCCTTCTTCGTTTATAGTACCGATAGAATCTCTGAATGTTTCGTTTTCTGGTGTTTCCAATTGGGTTTATTTTCTACTGTTTAATTTTATTATTCTATCAGTTCGAGCGCAGTAGAGAACTATTTAATCTACTAAGGATAAAAATATCTCGACTCCGCTCGATGTGACGGTTGGTTTGTTTACTTAAAGGTGTTATAAAATTATCTCTGACAAAAGAAGGTTAGAATTAAGTGTATTTACTAACACCTTCACCTTAATCCTCTCCCTCAAGGGAGAGGAAACACTTCTCGGTTTTGTTTTTATTCATTTGAAGCTACCACCGCGGTCGAATCTGTAACCGTTTCTGGAATTTCTTCTTTCGGAACGTCTTCTTTTGAAGCATCTGGATCAATCCAAATATCTCCTTGAGCTTCTTTAGGCTCCGCAGGAGTAGTTCCTCCTAGTGTAATCACATAACTTGCTACTTGAGCCATTTCTGCGGGTTTCAAAGTTTGTTTCCAAGCCACCATTCCTTTTCCATCTCGACCTCCTTCAGAAATAGTACGGAATATATTCTTTATCCCTCCACCCAAAATCCAATTCGGATCTGTTAAGTTAGGTCCAATACCTCCTCCTCCATCCGCTTTATGACAGGCTACACAATTTGTAGTGAAAATCGCTTTTCCGGCACTGATATCTGAAGCTTCTGTTAGTAATACTACGGTATTTACATCCACCAGATCTTTGGCTGTTTTTTTATACGCTTCTATTGCTACCAATGCTTCAGCAATTTCAGTTTCATATTCTTCTGTTTGAGTATAATCATTGAACACATGAAAACGTGCTAAATAAACAACTCCAAATAAAATAGTCGCATAAAAACCATATACCCACCACGGTGGAAGATTATTATCCAACTCTTTGATACCGTCGTAATTATGATCTAGAATAATCTCACCTTCCTCTTCTACTGGTTTACTATCCAATAACTTTAGATAAATATCTTTAATCCATCGGAATTGCTTCTCTTTTCTAGCATTCTCTATTAACACATAGCGTTCCTGAGCTTCTGGTTTCAGTGATTTAAATAGTACGCCTCGTAAAGCCTCTACGCAAATCTCTATAGCTACTGCAAATAATAAAATTACCCCCATAGCTACCCAAGTCAGCGGTTCTGTGATAAACGCTGATTCTTCTCCGGATTCCACTGCCCATTCTATTAAAAAATAGGCTACTAATAGAAAGATAATGACTCTTATATAGGATACTGTACTTCTCATAGTATTAGCTCGTTTTCGTTTTCTGATTCAAATGGAATCTCACTTACTTCTTTAATGTGTTCTTTTTTAGCTGTAAATACCCACCAGAATAATGCAGCAAAAAAGAAAAAAAATATGAGTAAGGATATCATTGGATATATCTCTATACCTTCGATATTTTCCATATGACCTTTTATAAATTTTAGCATGGTTTATTTTGTTTAGTAAAACTTAATTATAACTATTGAGTTTCCTCTCCCTCTGGAAGAGGATTAAGGTGAGGGTTTCTGATTTAAAATCCCCTCATCCTAACCTTCTCCCCAAGGAGAAGGAACTATATTTATCTTTATTCTGAACTTACAGTTTCATTTTTAACCTTGATATCGGTTCCTAATCGTTGTATATAAGCGATCAGTGCAATCACCTCTCTATCTCTCATCTCTATAAAATCCAATCCGTTCTCTTTTGCATATTTTTTATCTGCTTCGTAAGTCTTCGCAAAATCTGGATCATCATACAGATTTTTCTCAATTTGAGTCGCTTGCTCATCCATCCATTTCTGAGCTCTTGCTATTTCTTCTGAAGTATATGGAACTCCTAAAGTAACCATCACTTCCATTTTGGTTTCTGTATCGGATCGATCCAATTCATTTTTAAGTAACCACTTATAACTAGGCATTATCGAACCTGAAGAGGTGCTTTGCGGATCATAAAAGTGATTCAGATGCCAATTGTCAGAGTATTTACCTCCAATTCGCATTAAATCAGGGCCGGTACGTTTACTTCCCCAAAGGAAAGGATGGTCATATACATATTCACCTGCCTTAGAATATTCTCCATATCGTTCTACTTCACTTCGGAAAGGTCTGATCATCTGAGAGTGACACGATACACAACTTTCTCTGATATAGAGATCCCTGCCTTCTAATTCTAATGGTGTATATGGTTTCACACTAGTGATAGTAGGAATATTAGAATCTATCATCAACGTTGGTACAATCTGTACAGCTCCACCAATTAGAATTGCAATCGTTGCAAAAATTGTTAACTTCACTGGTCTTCTTTCTAACCAAGTGTGATATCCTTCTTTTGCGGTTCTATGTTTGGTTACTTTTGTTAATGCTGCAGCTTCTGCTAATTCATCGGTCACCGTATTACCAGCTTTGATCGTTTTAATCACATTGTACACCATGATAAACATTCCGAAGATGAACATACTACCACCAATGGCACGCATCCAATACATTGGAATAATTTCATTTACGGTTTCTAAGAAGTTACCATATACTAAACTTCCGTCAGGATTAAACTGTTTCCACATAGAAGCTTGAACAAATCCTGCCACATACATTGGTAAAGCATACATAATGATACCTAATGTGCCTATCCAGAAATGTGCATTTGCTAATCCTGTAGACCATAGTTTGGTTTTAAATAATTTAGGAATTAACCAATATGCCATTCCAAAAGTGAAGAAACCATTCCAGGCTAAAGCTCCTACGTGTACGTGAGCAATTACCCAATCACTGAAATGCGCAATCGCATTTACATTTTTTAAGGACAACATAGGGCCTTCGAACGTAGCCATACCATATCCCGTAATCGCAACTACCATAAATTTTAATACAGGATCTGTACGCACTTTATCCCAGGCGCCACGCAACGTTAATAATCCATTGATCATACCACCCCACGAAGGTGCTATTAACATAATAGAGAAAGCAACACCAAGGTTTTGCGCCCAGTCTGGTAATGAAGAATATAATAAATGGTGTGGTCCTGCCCAGATATAAATAAATATCAAAGACCAAAAGTGAACAATAGATAATCGATAAGAATATACAGGTCTATTTGCTGCTTTTGGAACAAAATAATACATCAACCCTAAGAACGGAGTAGTCAAGAAGAATGCTACTGCATTATGTCCGTACCACCATTGCACTAAAGCATCCTGAACACCTGCGTATACCGAATAACTTTTTAGGGCACTAACCGGTAACGCCAAACTATTAAAAATATGCAATACCGCAACCGTTACTACTGTCGCCAGATAAAACCATATCGCAACATACAGATGACGTTGTCTACGTTTTAGAATGGTACCGATCAGGTTCCAACCAAAAACTACCCAAATCACTGCGATAGCAATATCAAAAGGCCATTCTAGCTCTGCATATTCTTTAGAACTTGTGTATCCTAAGGGCAATGTAATGGCTGCTCCTACGATGATCAACTGCCAGCACCAGAAATTAATGTTACTAAGGGTATCATTAAACATCCGTGTTTTTAGCAATCGCTGGGTAGAATAATATACCCCCGCAAATATAGCATTCCCCACAAAGGCAAAAATTACCGCATTAGTATGTAGAGGACGTAATCGCCCAAAACTCAACCAGGAGATGCCATCGGTAAGATTTGGAAATAAAAACATAAATGCCAACAGCAATCCGACTGACATCCCAACAATACCCCAAAGTAATGTGGCGTACAAGAATTTTTTTACGATTTTATTATCGTAATAGAATTGTTCCATTTTCATATTATACTTGATTGTTATTAGTGGGTGCTGAAGATTTTTCTTTAGATTTTTTGGATTCTTTGACTAGCTCATCATCAAAAAGCATTCTGACCGATGGTGTATAGGTATCGTCATATTGTCCATTTTTTACGGAAAGAATAAAAGCCACAAAAAACACAATAGCTACAACGATACTAATGGTTAGCAAAACATAAATAACACCCATATTAGCATTTAATTATGCTTCAAAAGTATGTGCGAACATTTTCTTAAAAAATGACATTTATCAGCTTTTGATCCCATAGTTTGTAGTAGGAATTCACACAGCCCAATGTATCAATCATTATGACAGAAAAAAAAGGGTAGCGAACAAGTATATGAGTTAGAATTTTTGTCTTATGGAAATTTTTAGTTTCTTTAAGTACTATGAAACATAGCCGTATAGTTACACGTTTGTAAACAGTTTCAATCAACTATAGAAAAGAAATATACCCAATTGGGTATATTCGCATGTTAGGTGCAATTGTCCATTTTGATCGGACAATTTTTTCGGAGGGATACGCTGGAATTATGGAGTTTTATTCTGATA
>NZ_CANMQT010000010.1 GCF_947500065.1 uncultured Aquimarina sp. | reverse complement strand
GAATGAGATTACCAAAACCGTGTAAATATTCTAATCGTGGTCTTATATCTGCATCAATACTTAATTCCTGAGCTTTTCCCTTAAATACCAGTACTAATAATAGTACGGTAAAGCGTAACTTGTTTTTCATCTCTTAAATTTTGTTTGATGTGTGAGTATGTTGCTCACACAATTGCTATGTTTTTTCAATTAATTCTATTAGCTGATGTATTAATTGAATTACAAAACTAAGTATTTATACTTATTTTTATTGTTTTTTATATTTAAAAATACTTATTTTTTATTCCTAGATTATCAATTTATTAAAGCTATTTTTGAATAATTCATATCTTTGATGGATAAACCGCTTCGTGATAAACAAAAGCTTAATTAAGTAATATAGAATATGGTTAGTATTGTATTGGTAGATGATCATTTTTTAGTAAGAGATGGTATTCGTTCGTTACTGGAAGATGAAAAACAATATGAAGTTGTGGGAGAAGCTTCGGATGGCAGAGAAGCTATAGATCTTGTGCAGTCTTTGCAACCTGATATTGTGATCTGTGATATAAGAATGCCAGAAATGTCTGGTATTGAAACTGTAGAAAAGCTCACTGATTTGTCTGTTTCTTCTAAAACGATTATGTTATCAATGCATGATTCTGATGAGTATATTTTGCAATCTATAAATGCTGGAGCGGATGGTTATTTATTAAAAGATGCTAGTAAAGAAGAGTTTCTTAAGGCCTTATCTACTGTTAGCAAGGGAAATAAGTATTTTAGTGGTGATGTGTCATCCATATTGGTAAAGAACCTTTTGAAAGGAAATGAGAAAGGAGTTGTGGAAAAAATGACTCTCCCATCCGAAGGTGTTAAGAAGGTAAATAGCAATCCATTTGATCTTACAAAAAGAGAAAGCCAGATTTTAGAATTAGCAGTGTCTGGTATGACTAATAAAGATATTGCGGCAAAACTTGATATAAGTAAACGAACTACAGAGGTACATCGTTTTAATTTGATGAAAAAAATGGAAGTTAAAAATGTACTCGAGTTAAGTAAAAAGGCCAGAGAGCATAATATGGTTCCCTGACCTTAGCTAGGGGCGATGACTAGTTATTGGCGATACCTTCGTATAAACCGGTAATCTTATTAAAAGATTTGGTGAGTTGATTTGTGGTTGTAAAGATTTCTTGTAATTCGAAACTTCCGTTTAATAATCCTTTTTGATTTGTTTGAAATTTTTCCCATAATGACATAGTAACTCCTAGTTCTTCTTCTATCTCTGTACTATTGTAGCTGCTAATTAATAAATCGCCTATTGCATTATCGAATTCTGAATAAACATTGTTTAATATTTTCTTATACTCAGCACTATCTTTAAAGAACATTGATGTAGCTGTGTAGTATAAGCACAGTCTTTGTGAAAGCATCCTTTGTCTACCAGACTTATTTATGATGTTTACTAATTCTTTGTTTTTGTTCTGAAAAAACTGATTATTATAATTGAAGCTGTTCTCTATGTTTACGACTGCATCATTACAGGTTTTGAGTAGATTGGTGTTAAGTTTCATTATTTTCAAGGAGTTTTGTGTATCTGGAGTGCTCGTAATCACTTCTTTGAATTCTAGCCAAAGCTTGTTTATCCTTTTTAAGGATAACTTAACGTTAGAGCTTGAGGCATTTTTTATTAATATTTGAAGTTGTTTTTCAAAAATAAACTTACTGGAATTTAACTCCTTCTTAATAGATTCTTCATTTATTCCTTTGGCTAATAATAAATAAGCTTTAGACATTTTCTGGGATAACATTCGTTGTTTTCCCGAAATATTTACTGCTTTAGCATATGTAATCGCTCCAAAATTTTTTGATTGTCCGATTATGTTGTTAAAAGTGCAGGATATCATTAAAACGGTTAGTAGTGTGGTAATTTTTCTTCTCATCACGTGCGGGTTTTAAAAGTGGGTGTTAGTTTATATTCTGGGTATAACGGTAATAAATAGAGATGTAATGCTATTTAATGGTGAAAATACGTACCGTTGTTGTAATAAAATAAGTACGAAAATACTTATTTTTTGTTCAAAACCAAATTTTTAATACTTAGTGGGTGGTAAGTGTGTAAGTAGTGGTTTTTAGCTGATTAAGAATCCATGATAAAAATGTTATTTTTTTATTAAATATTTGTTAATCAGTTTTTTATTTTTTGTTTTTGCTAATTTTCAATATCTTTTTGCTTTCTTGTTAGCTTTATTATTAAATACGTAATTATAAACTATGTAAATTATTAAGTACGTAATTATTACTATAAATACTTATTATTTTATGTAAAACTATTTTTTAATACGTGTTAATACTTAGTTTTGAGGTGTGAATTATTAATTAATAGAAATTTAAACTTCAAAATAATTTAGATATGGATACCATAGGAAAGTCAACGACATTAAGGCTTTTAAACTTTAAGGAACTACCAATTAGAACTTTCTGGATAACCTCTATAGCTTTTTTCTTGTGCTTTTTTGCGTGGTTCGGGATTGTTCCTTTTATGCCTGATGTAATTAAAGATTTGGGTTTAACACCAGATCAAAAATGGAATTCTATTATTGTGGCGGTTACTGGGACAGTTTTTGCCAGGCTCTTGATAGGTAAATTATGTGACAAATACGGTCCTCGTATTTGTTATACTTGGTTATTGATGTTGGGCGCTATTCCTGTAATTTTATTAGGTTTAGTTCAAACTCCGTTACAGTTCATTGTGTGTAGGTTGTTTATTGGTTTTATAGGAGCTTCGTTTGTAATAACGCAATTTCATACATCTATTATGTTTGCTTCGAATATAGTGGGTACAGCTAATGCAACTTCTGCTGGATGGGGTAATCTTGGCGGTGGTGCAAATAGGTTAGGTATGCCTCTTATAGCTGCTGCAGTGGTAAGTTTTGGTGTTGCAGAAACAGAGGCGTGGAGATATTGTATGGTGGTAGCTGGTGTTGTTTGTTTTTTAATGGGTATTGTGTATTACTTTTTTACTCAAGATACTCCTAATGGGAATTACGCGACATTAAAGATTAAAGGAGAGTTGCCTCAATCGAAAAAAGATGAGGTTAGTTTTATGTCTGCTATCAAAGATTATAGAGTTTGGATTCTTTTTGTGGTGTATGCTGCTTGTTTTGGTATGGAGCTAACTGTTTATGGTACTATGGATGATTATCTTCAGAATACATTTAGGTTAGAGAGGGGTACAGCTGGTAATCTGGTTCTTTCCTTTGCTTTAATGAATATTTTTGCAAGAACATTAGGTGGTTTTTTTGGAGATAAATTTGGGAAACTAAAGGGGTTACGTGGTCGTGTATTGTTTTTAGCTGTTATTCTTGCGGTAGAAGGAGTAATGCTTTCCTTGTTTTCTGGAATGAATGGATTGACATTTGGTATTATCTTTTTGGTTGGTTTTAGTTTGACGGTTCAGATGGCAGAAGGAGCTACATTTTCGGTTGTTCCTTTTATTAATAAAAAAGCAATAGGGTCTATTTCTGGGATTGTTGGAGCTGGAGGAAATGTAGGGGCTTTTGTTGCTGCTATGGTTCTAAAGTCTAAGTCAGCAGTGGCGGAGGAAATAGCTATTTCAAAAAATCAGAATTTGGGACAAGAGGCTATAGATGCGGCTCAGGCTATTGCGTCTTCTGAGGCAGTGTCTGAAGGGTATTTTTTAATAGGAGGTTTTGTTATTATAACAGCCGTTATTTCATTATCAATAAAATTTTCTACGGAAGACGAAAAAGCAATACAGCAAGAGATGAAAGGTGCTCCTGTGCTAGGCTAAGTTTTTAGTGTAATTAAGTAAAGTAAAAGGCTTTTATGTAATTGATTTTCTCGACTATATAAAGCCTTTTTTCATTTCCTTCTAGTTGTTTTTTGATGTTTTTCGATGATTTTTCGATGATTTGAGTTTTGTAGCGTGTTGATTTTTAGGGTTTTTGTTAAGGTTTGTTTTGATGGTATTGCGATTCTCTCAAAAATTAGCAGGTAATTTTCTCTAGAAAATAATATTTATCTAAGATTTTTTGCAAATGAGAAATACTTAGTTAAATGTGTTTTATGATTTATTTAATTAAGTATTTATACTTAGTTTTGACTCATTCTATTAGCTGAATAACAAAAAGAATAAATTATGATGAAACTTAATTTTAAAATAATAGCGGTACTCACGGTTTTTATATTGATATCCTGTGGGGGAGAAAAGAAAAAAGAAATTGCATCAAGTGATACTGACTCAAAAGAAGAGGTGTCGAAATTAACTATAGAAAAACCTCAATTAACTTTTGGTTTTATAAAGTTGACTGACATGGCTCCTTTGGCAATAGCTAAAGAAAAAGGTTTTTTTGAAGATGAAGGTTTATTTGTTTCCGTAGAAGCACAGTCAAATTGGAAAAATGTATTAGACCGCGTAATTGATGGACAATTAGATGGTTCTCATATGTTGGCTGGACAACCTATTGCGGCAGGTGCTGGTTTTGGGAGGCAAGCAGAATTAGTAACGCCTTTTTCTATGGATTTAAATGGTAACGGTATTACAGTGTCTAATGATGTTTGGTCTAAAATGAAACCAAACGTACCTAAAGGAGAGGATGGGAAACCTATTCATCCGATTTCTGCCCAGGCGTTGAAGCCTGTAATAGAATCTTATAAGAATGACGGAAAGGCTTTTAAAATGGGAATGGTATTTCCGGTTTCTACTCATAATTATGAAATAAGATATTGGTTAGCAGCAGCAGGAATTAATCCAGGAATGTATTCTAAAGATAATATTCAGGGGCAAATTGATGCTGATGTATTATTGTCTGTAACTCCACCGCCACAAATGCCAGCAACACTTGAAGCTGGTACAATATATGGATATTGCGTTGGTGAACCATGGAATCAGCAAGCTGTTTTTAAGGGTATTGGTGTTCCTGTGGTAACAAATTATGATATCTGGAAAAATAATCCCGAAAAGGTATTTGTAATGACTAAGAAATTTGTTGAAAAATATCCTAATACTGCAACGGCTGTAACTAAAGCTTTGATTAGAGCTGGTAAATGGCTGGATGCACCAGGTAATCGTCCAGAAGCGGTAAAGATATTATCAATGCCAGAATATGTTGGTGCTGATGAAGTCGTGCTGGCAAATTCTATGACTGGAACTTTTGAATTTGAAAAAGGAGATAAAAGAGAGATGCCTGATTTTAACGTGTTTTACAGACATGATGCAACATATCCTTTCTATTCTGATGGAATCTGGTTTTTAACTCAAATGAGACGTTGGGGGCAAATTCCGGAAAGTAAGCCTGTGGAATGGTATGATAAAACAATTAAAGATATCTATCGTCCAGATATTTGGACAAAAGCAGCGAAGCTGTTAGTGGAAGAAGGGCATCTTGAGGCTTCAGAATTACCAAAAACAGATGGTTATAAACCGGCAACTACAGATTTTATTGATGGAAACAAATACGACGCTAAAGATCCGATTGGGTATATAAATAGTTTTGGTATTGGAAATAAAGAAAATGTAGAAGGTGTTTCAAGTATTGAGAAATAAAAAGAGCTTTTATGACTAAAATAATCAAATTATGTCTGGTATTGCATGCGATGAAACATAAAGTAGTAGCTGGAGAAATAAGTTTTTAAAAGAAATAAAATGAAAGATAGATCTATACATATTCTCAATTTTGTGGGATTAGGTTTTTTTGAACCAGCGATTAGACTGGTGACAGGAGAGGAGATAAATAAAAATTTAATTGCTTTATTAAAAAAAGTGCTATTACCTGTGGTAACAGTTGGGTTGTTTTTGGTGTTGTGGCATTCAGGAGCAATGTATCTGTATAATATCGAGAAAGATGCTAGAATAGAAAAAGCTCTAATGGATCAGGGAGAAGCAGGAGCATTAGAGATGCGAACTTGTATTGAATCGGGTGATATAAGTTGCCAGCCTAATACATTGCCATCTCCAGCTCAGGTTTGGACAGCATATAAATCATTGCTAACAGATCATGCGATTATATCTGAGAAAAAAACAGCTTTTGCAGAGAAAGTGGCGGTAACTAATGCTCAAAGAAAAGAGCAAGGTTTGGCAGCGATAACATATACTGGTAGACCTTCATTTGTGGATCAGATTTTTACAAGTCTTAAAACGGTATTTGCAGGTTTTTTATTAGCATTGTTTATTGCAGTTCCAATTGGTGTTATGCTTGGACTGAGTAAAACATTGAGGTCTTCTGTGAACTGGTTGATTCAGATATTCAAACCTGTATCTCCAGTTGTTTGGTTGCTATTGGTTTTTATGATTGTAAAAACATTGACTCGTGGTTCTGATTCGGATAGTTCTTTTATTATTTCTTTTATAAGTGTGGGGTTGTGTTCCATGTGGGCAACATTGGTAAATACAAGTATGGGAGTTTCTTCAGTAGATAAAGATTATATAAACGTAGCTAAAGTTCTTCAACTAAGTGTTGCGCAAAAAGTTTTTAAGATAATTCTGCCATCTTCATTCCCTTTAATATTTACAGGACTAAGGATTACATTGTCTGTAGCCTGGATGGTGCTAATTGCTATTGAATTATTAGCACAAAGTCCCGGATTGGGTTCTTTTGTTTGGGAAGAATTTCAGAATGGAGCTAATGATTCTAATTCAAAAATTATTGTTGCCATGTTTGTTATAGGTATTATAGGGTTCATGCTGGATCGTGTTATGTTGACTATCCAAAAATTTGTCACTTTCACTGAAGAAACGGCTTAAAAATTTAGAGGTATGGCGTATTTAGAATTAAGAAATGTATCCAAATCTTTTGGAACCGGAAAAGATCGTACGCAGGTGCTTTCTAATATCAACTTAGAAATTGAAGAAGGAGAGTTTGTAGCGATTGTTGGGTTTACAGGTAGTGGAAAGACAACACTAGTTAATCTTATATCTGGATTATTGATGCCTGATGAGGGGCAGGTTTTATTCAAAGGAGAACCTGTAACAGGTCCCAGTCATGAACGAGGAGTGATTTTTCAGAATTATTCACTATTACCTTGGTTGAATGTTCGGAATAATGTAGGTATGGCAGTAAAGGAAGCGTTTAGAAAAATGTCTAAAAAGGATAGAAATAAGCGTATAGAGGATTATGTTGAAATGGTTAATCTTTCACCAGCAATAGGGAAGCTTCCAAAAGAACTTTCTGGTGGTATGAGACAACGAGTATCTGTTACCAGAGCATTATCTATGAGCCCGGATATGATTTTGATGGATGAACCGTTAAGTGCTTTGGATGCTCTAACTAGAGGAAATTTACAACAAGAGATTCTAAAGATTTGGAACAAGGATAAAAAGACAGCTTTGTTGATTACTAATGATGTAGATGAAGGGATTTTAATGGCTGATCGTATTATTCCTCTAAAACCTGGGCCTAAAGCGACACTGGGGCCAGAATATAAGATTAATTTAGAACGACCTAGGGATAAAACAGCCCTTAATCATAACGATGAGTATAAACAACTTCGTAATAGTATCATGGAGTATCTTATACAGATTGGAGAACAAAGAGCTTCTAAAAAAGATAATGGGTATGTGTTACCGGATATTAAGCCAAGAATAAAGTCTTTACCGTTTAAAAGAATAAGTTTTAGTTAAAAAAGAGCGTAATGGATACATTAGAACAATTAGAAGTAAGAAGATCTGATAATGGATTGTTTGAAGATAAATATATGTTGGATATTTCTCAATTAACTAAAATTTACCCAACTCCGAAAGGGGATTATGTAGTTTTAGATGATCTTGATTTAAAGGTGAAACATGAAGAATTTATATCTATAATTGGTCATTCTGGTTGCGGGAAATCAACATTATTGACAATGATTGCTGGTCTCAATCCTATTTCTAGGGGGACTATAGTGGCTAATAATCAAACTATCAAAGGTCCTGGGCCTGATCGAGGAGTTATATTCCAGTCTCCAAGTTTATTGCCTTGGATGACCGCATATGAAAATGTAATGTTAGGAGTTAAACAAGTATTTGCCCATGGAACTAAAAAGGATAGAGATGATATTGTGAAATATTACTTGTCAAAAGTGGGTCTTGAAGATGCTATGTATAAAAAGGCAAAAGATTTGTCTCAAGGAATGCAGCAACGGGTAGGGATTGCAAGAGCATTTGCTCTTAAACCAAAGGTGTTGCTGTTGGATGAACCATTCGGAATGTTAGATTCTCTCACAAGAGGAGAGTTGCAGGATGTGCTTATAGAAGTTTGGAATCAAGAAAAAATTACGGCCATTATGATAACACACGATGTGGATGAGTCTATTTTCTTAGCGGATCGAGTGATTATGATGACAAGTGGTCCAAGAGCTAAGGTTGGGGATATACTCGAAATTGATTTTGAACGCCCTCGTTTAAGAAAAGATGTTTTGGATCATCCGGACTATTATAAGTATAGAGAGCATTTGATTAATTTTCTGGAACATTAATAGTACTTAGAAAAGAGTATATAATTTTAATAACACCTCATTTTGCTGTTTACACTTAAACAGCAAAATGAGGTGTTTGTTTGTTATTCTTTTTGAAAAGAAAGGATTTAGATTGTTTTTCTTGCTTATTAAGCTTAGTGAATTTTAAAATTTCTTTATTTCAAATTATAAAAAAAATAATTTATTGAAACATTTTTTTGCTAAAATGTAATTATTTGTGTTGTTGGGTATTTTTTTAGGGGTCATTTGTGTTTTTAATCGTTTTATGTATAGATTTGTATTGTTTTTATAGGGTTGATCATGATAAAAATAGCTTTATGCGTATGATTACCCTTAAAAAATAGGGGTGTTTTTTAAATTTTAAAAACAAGAAGCATGAATATAGAAGAATTGATAACTGTATCAATTACGGAGTTTTTAGATATTGAGGTCCATAGGGATACTGGAAACCTTGATTTTTCTTCGAAAATTGAAATAGTAAAAAAACGTATAACAAGCAAGGTTAAAAATAGTCCTGATGCTTATGGAATGGTAAATGGATTAGGAGGCTATGAATATGAAATGTTTTTTAGCAGTAATCCTAATGATATGATTAAAATTGATGGATGGATTCCTATTGATACAAGTAGGATTGAAAAAGCAGACAAAATAGATGAATACATAGAAATAGGGCTGTTAAGAAGAATAGGCAGCTCTTTAAACTAACAAACATTAGTTATTAAATTACGGTTAATAATATGTTACGTTTAACCATTTCTTTATAAGTAAATATGAACCCAAAAATAATATGAATTATGAAAGTAGATGAACTAATTGCCGAAGCTATCACAGAATTTTTAGATGTAGAGATAGATGTTGATACAGAAAACCTAAATTTTGCATCCAAAATAGAAATAGTAAAGAAGCGGATCACTAATAAAGTTAAGAATAACCCACATTCCTATGGGGTTAATAATAACTCAGAAACGTATGAATACGAAATGTTTTTTAGTAGCAACCCTAATGATATGATTAAGATTGATGGGTGGATACCGATTGATACGGGTAAGATAGAAAAAGCTGATAAGATTGCAGAGTATATAGAAATAGGTTTATTGAGAAGAATTGAAAAAGCAGCCTAAGCTGTAACGTTATAGTTCATAAATTTTTCCAAAAAGAAACAAGTTTTAACCTCCGTTTATGGAATATTGGTATATTTAATCTAATATTTGCTTAGGCGGATTTTTTTTGACCAGAAAATTAATTAATATTTAAAAATATATAGTAGGAGCTGTCCTAACAATTTAGTGTTTGAAACCTTAAAGACTAGTAGCTTTAAGTGTTTCTTGTGTTGCCGGTTATGAGAAGTTGTAACCGGCTTTTTTGTACTTGTGAGTTAATAAAAGTTATCCCCTTATAATTCAATAATCATTTTTTAAAGACACATATTTTATTGAATTCGTAATTCTTACCGATCTGCAGGAGAAAAAGGTTTTGGAGTTATGTGAAATACGTATTAATACTTAGTTTTGAGAGGAAACTTGAGTATTTTTAAATTGATATATGACTGTATTTAAATCTTATAAAACTACCTGTTCGTATTGTGGTGTTGGCTGCGGAATAATAGCTAAAAAAGATGCTAAGGGAGTGATTACAGTAGAAGGAGATCCTGATCATCCTGTGAACAAAGGAATGCTATGTTCTAAAGGAATGAATTTACATCATGTGGTTCAGGATAAGAGTGATAGAATTCTGTATCCAGAGATGAGGTGGAGTAAAGGACATGAACTCCAACGAGTATCCTGGGATCAGGCTTTTGATCGTGCAACGGCAGTTTTTAATACAATTATTGATAAATATGGACCAGATAGTGTTGGGTTTTATGTTTCTGGACAATGTCTTACAGAGGAATATTATCTGGTAAATAAGCTTACCAAAGGATTTATTGGAACGAATAATATAGATACTAATTCTAGATTATGTATGAGCTCTGCGGTTGTTGGTTACAAGCAAGCGTTAGGAGAGGATAGTGTTCCGATTGCTTATGATGACATAGAATTATCGGATTGTTTTATGATTGCCGGAGCTAATCCTGCTTGGTGTCACCCAATTTTGTATAGAAGAATAGAGGCACATAAGGAGCAAAATCCAGACACTAAGATTATCGTAGTAGATCCAAGAAAAACACAATCTTGTGATATTGCAGATCTACATTTGCAGATAATACCCGGAACAGACGTTGTATTATATAATGCTATCGCTAAACGATTAATCGATCGAAGAAAAATCGATAAAAATTTCATAACAAATCACACCGATAATTACGAATTGCTAAAACAATCTTTGCAAGCCACTTCGTTAACAGAAGCAGCAAAAGTTTGTGGAGTCACAGTGGCGGATATTAAAAAAGCAGCTTCCTATATAAGTAATGCTAAAGGATTCATAACGCTGTGGGCTATGGGACTAAATCAAAGTTCTATAGGAGTAAATAAAAATAATGCACTTTTAAATCTTTCCTTACTTACTGGTCATATCGGAAAACCTGGATCAGGTCCTTTTTCATTAACCGGTCAACCCAATGCTATGGGAGGTAGAGAGGTAGGAGGAATGGCTAATTTACTGGCTGCTCATAAAGATTTAAGTAATAAAGAACATAGAACACAGGTTGCTAATTTTTGGGGAGGAAAAGAAATTTCAGAGAAACCTGGATTGACCGCAACAGAAATGTTTGACGCACTTGAAAGTGGAAAACTAAAAGCTGTATGGATCATTTGTACCAATCCACTAGTCAGTCTTCCTAATGCTAATAAAGTTGAAAAAGCGCTTCAAAAAGCCAAATTTGTTGTTGTACAGGATATTTCGCATCGCTCAGAAACTTTAGAATATGCAGATTTAGTATTGCCTGCTGCGGGTTGGGCAGAAAAAGAAGGAACTATGACTAATAGCGAACGTCGTATTACCTATCTAAATAAAGTGGTGGATCCACCAGGAGAAGCATTACCCGATTCAGAAATTCTATGGAAGTTTGCTCAACGAATGGGGTATAGAGGGTTTGATTATACATCTGTAGAAGAAGTGTATAAGGAACATTGTCAATTGACGAAAGGAACCAATATTGATATTACGGGTTTAAATTATGACCGATTAAAAAATGAAGGTAGTTTTCAATGGCCAGTGCCAGAAAGCAGCCATTCGGGAACAGCTCGCTTATTTGAAGATAAACGGTTTTATACCGATACCGGAAATGCGAAGTTTGTAGTACCGAGATTTACCAAACCAACTTCAGAATTATTAACAGAGAAACACCCATTGATTTTAACAACAGGTAGAGTTCGTGATCAATGGCATACCAGAACTAAAACAGGAAAGGTCAACAGACTACTAACGCACATTCCTCATCCTTTTTTGGAAATCAATCAAGTAGATGCTTTTCTCCGAAAGATTAAAGATGGTGATATTGCTGTGGTAGAAAGTAAACGTGGAAAAGTACAGGTTAAAGTAAAAGTAACAGATACGCTAGGCAAAGGAGTCGTATTCTTACCCATGCATTGGGGTAAAGTTTTAGGAAACGACTATGGTAGAGCCAATAATCTAACAACCAGTATTATTGATCCCGTTTCTAAAGAACCTGATTTTAAGTTCTCCGCAGTACAGGTTTCAAAATTTATAAAAGAAAAACAAAAGATTTGCATCATTGGGGCAGGTACTGCTGCATATCGTTTTATACAAACATATCGAGAGTATAATACGGAAGATGATATTACAGTATTTTCTAAAGAGCCATATCCTTTTTATAACCGTGTTTTATTACCAGAATATGTGAGCGAAGAACTTACATGGGAACAGTTGCAGAAGATGAGAGAAGGAAGTATGGAATCTCTTAATGTTAATTTATCCACAAGCAATCCAATAGCTGAGATCAATAGAGAAGAAAAGTACCTTGTAGACAGTAAAGGAGAAAAACACGATTACGATATAGTGTTAATGGCAACAGGTAGTCGTGCTTTTGTGCCAAAAGAAGTACCTATTCACTTACCAGGAAGGTTTACTATGAGAGATCGCGGTGATGCGGACAAGTTAAAAAACTATTTGGATGATACTGGCTTACCAGAAAAGGAACAACATGTTACGATTGTGGGAGGTGGATTATTAGGTTTAGAGCTGGCAGCTGCATTACGCAAAAAAGAAGTGAAAATCACTATTATTCAAAGAGGTAACCGTTTAATGGAGCGTCAGTTAGATATTGTGGCAAGTCGTTTGTTAGCAGAAGATGTACGTGAAAAAGGAATACAAATTCATTTTGATAACGAAGTAGATACTGTTTTTAATAAAGATTCTGGATCATTATTGGTGAATCTTAAATCGGGAAAATCTTTTTCTTGTAATGCAGTTGTTTATTCTATAGGTACGATTCCTAATATTGATTTAGCAAAAGCTGTTGGTGTAAATTGTCGAAGAGGAATTGTTGTTAATCAATATTTGCAATCTAGTGATCCAGATATATTTGCGGTAGGAGAGATTGCCGAATTTGAAGGTAATTTATTTGGGATTACTGCAGCCGCAGAACAACAAGCGGATATTGTTGCCAAGTATCTTTTAGGGGATTTTAGTGCTATTTATAAAGGATCTGTATTTATGAATATTCTAAAATTTGAAGATTTAGACCTTTGCAGTATCGGTAATATCGATATGCCAAAAGATGATCCATCGTATGAAGAAGTGATTTTTATGGATGTCGGAAAGCGATTTTATAAGAAATGTATCATTAAAAACGATTGGTTGGTTGGTGCCATCTTGATGGGTGATAAGAGTGAATTTGCAGATTTTAAAAGGCTAATCGAAGAGAAAATAGAATTGTCCGAAAAAAGAGAAGAACTACTAAGATCATCAAAACCAGATGAACCCGTATTAGGAAAATTGATTTGTTCATGTAGTCAGGTGGGAGAAGGTAATTTAGAAGAAGCTATAAAATCCGGATGTGAAGATTTTTCAGAACTGTGTTTAAAGACTGGAGCTGGATTAGGTTGTGGTAGCTGTAAACCAGAAATAAAAGAAGTGCTAAATAAAGTAATGCAATTAGCTTAGGTATGGAAGAGTTTATGCATCGAGTAAATATTAAAGGAGGAATGTTATCACCTAGCGAATTGCAGCGTATTATTGTATATGCTGAAGATTTGGGGTTGGATACTTTTCATTTTGGATCCAGACAAGATATTATTTTTCCATCTAAAGATCCTAAAGGTAGTATAGTGTCTGAAAATGAATCATTCAATTCTGATTTTTTCGCACCAGAAACAGAACAAAATATAAGTTGTTCTTACGTTTCTATAGATATTTTTAATTCTACAGTTTGGTTGCGTGGCACAACCTATTTATATGTTTTAGAGCAATTTAGATATAAACCAAAATTAAAAGTAAATATTACCGATCCTCAACAGCAAATGGTTTCCTTGTTTTCTGGAGATCTGAATTTTATCGCATCTGCTCACGAAGATTATTGGTATTTATTTTTAAAATTACCTGGTTGGGAAGAAGTATTTTATCCCGTTTTAATATTTACATGGGATATCGCTAAAGTTGCTCAAGAAATTGAAAATATATATCAGAAAGTAGAAAATGTTGATGAGCTTTTTCAGTTCCTTAATGAGAGTATCGATACAAATAATAGGGTTATAGAAAAACCACTCAGCGTTAGCTTTAAACCTTTTCCTTATTATGAAGGAATGAATAAAATGGGAATCAATCAATACTGGTTAGGACTGTATTGGCGAAATAATCAATACGATCTTGTATTCCTAAAAGCACTGTGTGAATTTTGTATTGAATATCGTATTGGTAAAATATGCTTAACACCTTGGAAATCTTTTGTAATTAAGGGGATTCCTAAAGAATGTAAGTTAGCGCTAGAAAAGCTTTTAGGACAGTTTGGGATTAATGTACGTCATTCTGCTTTAGAATTAAATTGGCATTTGCCAGTTGCTAATCAAAAAGCTTTAGATCTTAAGAAGTTTTTGGTTATGAATTTTGACCAAAATGATATCAGTACTTATGGCATGACCTTTACGATAAGTATTAGGAGAAATCAAAAAAGATATTTTACATCGGTTGTTATTGAAGAAAATAAAACACCAAAAGCAGTAAAAGATTTTGTGATCAGACCAACATATAATGTTTTATATGCTAAAAAGTTTGATCCCAATACACGTAAGTATATTGTATATGCACAGGATATAGATCAGATGGATTTGCCTGCTATATTATTGGAGCTTACTAAAACATATTTCCAGAATCTGGGAGAAGGAGATGAAGAAAGTTTTGTAGGTGTTTCTGCTAAGAAAGAGAAAATGGAAATCGAAGTTTTTCAATGTAAAGATTGCCAGACAATATACGATCCATCTGTTGGCGATCTTGTATCAGATATTCCAGTAGGAACCGAGTTTATAGATTTACCAGAATCCTATCAATGCGCACTTTGTGATGCTTCTAAAGATAATTTCGAAAACATGACACTAGAGGTGTTTTAGTAAACCAAATAATATTATTTATTATGAAAATCCCGATTAGGAATTAAAGCATCTTCCTGAACATAGAGATCAACAATAGTTCGTACTTGACCGGAAAATTGCGCATGCCTATATCGTAATTGCAAACTATCTTTATTGAGATATGTAATCTGAAAAAACTTATAATCTTTTTCGATATTCATGAGCTCAGGAAGTTGATCACTTTTTAGTTTAATAAAGTAATGACCTTCTTTGTTTTGTGTGATTTTCCAATTAGCGATAAGCGAAGGACCACAGTCATGTTGATCTCCATTATTATCTTTCATTATCATATTTGGAGAATATGTAGTTCTATAAGATAAAAAGCAACCAGCCATATTCATTCTGGTACCATCATTATGTCGTTTAGCAATTTTCCAGGTTTTACCAGATACTCCTGCGATAAGTTCTTCTGAGTTTTTAGGAATTTGATAGGGTTCTTTATTTCCGTCAGAACAAGAGTAGCTTACTAGTAATAGGATAGTCAATAATAGTATTGGATAGTTTGTTCTCATAAGATGAAGATTAATGATTTTATCTTATCAAAAACTGTTCCCATCTAAAGGGGGCTCTTCTTCTAAGAGAGGATAGGATATTTGGATAAACTTAGCAGAACTTTTTTTTCGTGAGATTATAATCTTACCAGAAAAAAGAAGCTTTATTCATCTAAAATGTCAAAACCTCATAATTCTCAAAGGATTAATTGAAAATTTAGCTTCGTTGTAATTAAATTTTTCTCTTCATTTTTTATAAACCTAACAAAAGACTTTTGAAAGCTATGAAAATAGAGTGTAACCAATTGTTAGATAGGTGTTTGTTTTTAATTTAAATCGTTTTGAAATCACCTTAAATTCAATATTCAGGATACTTTTTAGAAATAAAAAAGAAAAAAAAGCAAGAATTACAGGTAACGTTTCTTTTTCTCAAGACACATACGTATAGGAAAACAAATAATAGGTGATCATAAATAATATAAAAAGAGCTAAAAACTGCATTTATAAAATGTTAAAGTTTAGTTTTTAATTTAATTAAAAAGGTTGTTTTTGTGTTGTTGATCTTGTTTTTAAAACGATCATCCGATACTAGATAAAGGAACACTAGATCGTTGGATAAATGAAAGATTACCTATTGTATAGACGGGGGTTTTCCCGTAAGTTTGCCGCCGGAAAAATTGAAAAGGGATTATTAACTATTAGTTATTTTTTTATGAGAAACATCACCACATTACTCATTATTATTATGAGTACGTGCATTTACGGACAACAGGAGTATTATGGAGGCTATACGCCATCAGCAACAACAGCTCCTACAGCTGCCAAAGTTACTGCTGCTGGAGGTGCTACAGTAAACCGTGCTACCGGTACCGTACAACAAGCAGTACCTATTCACACCATTAGTCAGAATGGAGTGAGCTGGAATGTAGGATTGCAATACAGTTACTCTGGCCTTCAGGTAATGGCAGAACCATCTCCCATTGGACTTGGTTGGGATCTAGCTGCTACAGGAATGGTATCTAGAGAAGTTCGCGGATTACCAGATGATCATCCTAAGGGATATTATGGGTCACAAAATATTCGGGAGCAATTCCATCTTAATACCTATTATGATTTTAATCCTTTAGGTGTCAGTTTGGATGATCCTGATTATCTACGTCCTCATTATACTGAAACCGATAATAAAAAAGTAATTAAAGAACATCATGCCTATTTATTAGCACAGGGATTAGCGGATGGGGAGCCCGATGTATTTAGAGTAAATGCTGGACGATTAAATTTCACATTTAAATTGGGTGAAAATCTTCAACCAGTATTATTATCACATCATAATGCTAAAGTAACATTTAGTTGGAATCAGATCGAAGTAACCGATTCTGAAGGGGTGCGATATGTTTTTGCGAATAAAGAAGTTTTTACTCCGGTACCAGAAGATGATATTTTTCATACTGGGATTAATGGGCAACAACAAATACTACCTATAGAACCAATCTATTCATATACACGTAGCTGGTATTTAACCAGTATTATACCACCGAATACAACCAAAGAAATTACGTTTAATTATCAAGATCATCTATTCCAAACAAAGGCATTCTTACCTAAAATATATTCTTATAAAGGATTACAATCAGAATTCTTGATAGGACTAAGTAAAGAAATTGAGTTACTTAGTGGAGTAGGAGATCAACAACAAGATTTAGAATATGGACAAGATCCTTATGTATACACACATACACGATTGGATGTAGATGTCACTAAGCCAGTATTATCCAATATTACTTTTGCCGAAGGTTCCTTGAATTTTATAACCAAAATGGTTCCAACGGGTATGCAACATCAGTATGAACGTATCGAATTAAAGGATTTTCATAATACATTGATCAATAGCTATTCATTGACTACTTCAGGAAACAGACGATTATTAACTGATGTTACTATTAATGGTGAATTTGCCTATGGTTTTGAGTATTATCATCAAAATGATCCGAATGCAATCCCTGCATATGCATTTGATCAGGACGAGGTGTTTTCTAAGATGGATTACTGGGGATTCTATACAGGAGCGCAAGCTACTGAAGATGTATTAGAAGCATCAGAGGGAAATGATCCTGTGTTTAATGCTACAGTAGCTGGCGCATTACAGCGAATTCGATATAAAACAGGAGGATATACGGATATTATGTATGAAGCCAATGTATTGCCCAGAGTCATTGATTATACGCCTCATTCGGCAACTTCTTTTGATTATATACATAATTTTGAATTAAAAAGTATTGGAGCAAATAGTATCGGTGTTCCACAAGAAAAAGCTATTACCAGAACTTTTGATACCCCTACCCAAATATCTATCGGCCATATAGCCAAAACCACTGAAATCGGAGGTGCAGTACAAGTAAAAATTTTCAAACACGGATCCAATCCATCTGTGACTTCATATTACGACCAGACACTAACCAGTTTTGCTCCCTACCTCAATTTGGATATCAAAGCAGATCCTAATGAACAACTAGATGATTATATCCCCTTTAATACGAGTAGAGGTGGATCTCTTACGATCCAGCCAGGGACTTACACATTTTATGTGCAAACCAATCACGGATCAGAAGCTTCTATTTTTGTGAATTATTTAGACCAATCTAGATATCGAAAAGAATCCTACGATCGTCCGTATGGTGGGATTAGAGTCGCTAGTATTAAAAGTACTGCAACAGATACTGGTGAGTATACTGTTAAAGAATTTTCTTATACGGATGACAATTTATTATCTAGTGGAAAAGTATACTCCGTATTACAAGAACTACCAAAAGAAATTATTGACAATGAAATTAGAACAGATTTGGTCAATTTTAAATATCCTTTTTATGTAGAAAATCGTGGAGTACCAATGTATTATAGCCAAGTAAGCGAATCGATAGTGTCTACGAATGATGGAACTAAAAACGGAAAAACGGTATACACCTTCGAGGAGCCGTATTTCTTTGCTTCAGAATTAGATTTTAGAACCAAAGAGTTTTATGATCGTATGCCTAAAGGAAGTAATGAATCAGGAATTCGTATTGCAGCTACCAAAGCCTATAAGTTTAAAACAGATTTAGAAATTGGTGCCAAAGAAATATTGATTTCAGAAAAAACATATGATTATGAACCTGTAGTAGTAAATAGAGATGCTTTCGGAAATTCTTTGGATGCTAACTATCCGTATGCAATCAAAGTAATCTCTAAGACTGGTGTAAAAAGAAATATGCATTATCCAGATTGGATTCCATGGCAATATCAATTAGGAAAACTTTCAAATATTCCGGTGATCCTATTACAAGATTTTGAAGACAAATATATCAACGGGACACAGGCTGAATTCGAAAACTATGCTAAGTCATTGGTAAGCGCTACGGGATCACATTCAAATAGTCTTCCTGGAAGTGGATTAAGACAAATGGCAGCCGGAGTTAGTAATGTGGAGATAGAACATCTTCCAGGATGGCAATTGACATCTAGTTTAGATGATGCAATTAAGCATGAACTATATACCACCTTAGAATATAAGGAAACTAATGTGCAATATCTAAGGAGTAAGGTAACTACCAAAACCTATTCAGATATTGATCCTAATCAGTTTGCTACAACGGTTCAGGAATATGCCTATGATAATAACAATCAACTTATAGAACAAACCACTACGGATTCTAAAGGCGATAGTAAAAAAGTGAATTATTTTTATCCGTACCATCCACAAGTGAACGAAAATATACTAATCACAGATAACAGAATTTCATCACCTGTGAAAACAGAAACTTATCATCAAAACCAAAAGCAGAGTACGGCTTTGGTCAACTTTAAGCAGTGGGATACAGGTGAATATCTTCCAGAAACAATACAAGCGGCTAAAGAAGATACCAGTCTGAGGGATCAAACGGTATATCATAAGTATGATGGAAATGGGAATCCATTAGAAACATCCGCAAGAGAAGGAGTTCATACCATTTATGTTTGGGGATACCAAGAAACAGCACCGATCGCTGTGATTGCTAATGCTACCTATGAAGGAATGCCACAAGACGTAAAAAACCTAATAGCAGCAGCACAATTAGCATCCAACGATGATAAAAATCCTACTTCAGAACTAGCATTGCGCACTGCATTGCAAGAACTACGTTCTCATACGTATTTCAACAATAAACAGATGGTTACCTATACCTATGATCCACTTATTGGAATGACCAGTCAAACCGATCCAAGAGGCTATACGATGTATTATGAATATGATAGCCAACATCGATTACAGTTTGTAAAAGATGAACGCGGTAATTTGATATCTGAGAATCAATATAAGTATAAAAGTAATTAAACAACAGAAGAACAGATGAATACTAAATATATATACCTTATACTGATATTTTTCACAACACTTCCTACTGTTGCTCAGTTAGGTGGTCCTGGAGATGGTATCCTTATAGGACCTGACGGAGATAAAATAACATACTACAGAGATGCTGATGGAGACGGTTATGGAAATAATAATACCTTAAGCCTGGATATTAAATATGCTCCTACGTCTGGATATGTTTCCAATCATACCGACTGTGATGATACCAAAGCCAGTATAAATCCAGGGATTACCTGGTATCGCGATATTGATGGAGACGGTTATGGAACTAATTCAATAACTAAAAAACAATGTTATCAACCCTCAGGTTATGTAAGTGCTGGAGGCGATTATAATGATGGTAATGCATTGATTACTAATATTGCTCCCCGTAATTTTTATAGGGATGCTGATGGAGATAGTTATGGAGATTATAGTGTTAAAACATATCGTAGTGTAAGACCTAACGGATATGTAACTAATAATAAAGATTGTAATGATAGTAATGCATCCCTTAATTTATTAAAAACCTGGTACCGAGATAGTGATGGCGATGGCTATGGTAGTGAATATCTTGGATCTATTGTTATAGGACAAGCACCTAGACAATCTTGTGCGCAACCTAGCGGATATGTGCTGAACAAATTGGATTGTAATGATAGTAATGCTGCCATCCGTCCAAATACAGTTTGGTATCGAGATGCCGATGGAGATGGATATGGGATTGCCAGTAGCACCAAAACAGGATGTTCTGTAGGACTTGGATATGTGTTAAATAAGCTAGATTGCAATGATAGCAATGCTTCACTAAACCCTAATACGGTTTGGTATCGAGATGCTGATAATGATGGATGGGGAAATAAGAATGTAACCAAAAAACAATGTTCTAGACCCAGTGGATATGTAAGTAATGATGATGATTACAACGATGGTACTAATCTGATCACTAATATCGCTCCTCGTAATTTTTATAGAGATGCAGACAATGATTCCTTCGGGCATCCTACCAACAAAACCTATCGTAGTACTCGCCCAAATGGTTATGTAACAAATAGTAGCGATTGTAATGATAATAGCGCAGCTATTAACCCAAACACTCTTTGGTACCGTGATGCTGATGGAGATGGGTTTGGGAACTCTTCGGTAACCAAAAAGCAATGTACACAACCTAGCGGTTATGTATTAAATGATGACGATCTTAACGATAGTAATAGTTTGATTACTACCATAACCCCAATGCATTTTTATAGAGATGCAGACAACGATACTTTCGGAAACCCTGCTAACAGTAAATACCAGAGCATACAACCAAGCGGATATGTAGTCAATAGTAGTGATTGTAATGATAACGATTCCTCTCTAAACCCAAATACTCGTTGGTATCGTGATGCTGATAATGATGGATGGGGAAATGCCTCAGTACTAAAAAAACAATGTACTCAGCCTAGTGGATATGTACGTAATAATGACGATTATGATGATAACAATAATCTGATTACCAATATCGCACCCAGAACCTTTTATGCAGATTCAGATCTAGATACTTATGGTAATCCTTCGGCAAGTATTTATCGTAGTGTACAACCTGGTAGCTATGTTACTAATAACAGCGATTGTAATGACAATGATGCAGCAATCAATCCCAATACCAAATGGTATCGTGATGCGGATGCAGATGGTTGGGGAAATGCTTCGGTAGTCAAAACACAATGTGTACAACCCTCAGGTTATGTGCGTAATGATGATGATAACGATGATAGCAATAACTTAATAACCAATATCACTCCTAGTAATTTCTATCGGGATGCTGATCAGGATACCTTTGGTACTAATACGGATAAAAAATATCAAAGTACACAACCTAGCGGTTATGTAACCGATAATAGAGATTGTGATGATAGTAATGCTTCCATCAACCCCAATACGGTATGGTATGTAGATAATGATGGAGACGGTTGGGGAAATAGGTTAGTTACCAAAACTCAATGTACGCAACCTGTCGGATATGTAGAAAATAATACGGATGTTGATGATACGACAACTCTTATAACCAATCTAACACCAAGTACTTTTTATAAAGATACAGATAATGATGGCTTTGGTGAACCAGACAATACCATACTAGCTAGTTTACAACCCGTAGGCTATGTAGGTAACTCATTAGATCAATGTCCTGATGAGATGGGTAATTATGGAGGATGTATATCAAGACCCTATAATAATGTAGTTTTTAGCGATGAGAACTATGTTTTTACCAGAGCATATCAAGCTCCAATGCAGTCCTCATCAGCTATTAAATATGATAAAGATGTTATAGAGAGTATTACCTATTTTGATGGTTTAGGTCGAGCGAAGCAACAAATAGGAATCAATGCATCTGCGATATCGTTCAATACCATAAATAATGAACTACCGATGGATTGGGCAGAAGGATCTGGAAGTACAGCATTTTTTAATCAAAATGGAGCTACAGCAGAGAATCATAGAATTCGGGACGTAGACCCTCGTGGAGAACGCTCACTTGTTTGGCGTTGTGGTAATGATGAATATAATAATGCAGATGGAGGTTGGAACACCGATTACTTTGCTGTAGATAAAAATGTAGGATATCGATATAGCGTTTGGGTAAAAAGAACAGGGTCTCAGAATGGAGCTACCTATCACGGTACCCAAAATGTAAATAACCTAAGTGGTACCGCCAATAACAATCCATATTTCTGGGCGAGTGATCTTCCAGAGCTAGATACATGGTATATGGTTGTTGGAGTAATACATCCATATCAATACGGTGGAGGTAATACAGGAGTTAGTGGAGTTTATGACATTAATGGAAATAAAGTATTAAATGGTCACGAATTTAAATGGAGAGATAATACCACCACTTCACGATTCAGAAGTTATTTATACTATAGTACTGATGTACTAACGCGTCAATATTTTTGGAAACCACTAGTGCAAAAACTGGATGGTACACAAACTAGTTTAGCCGATATTTTTAAGGATCTTAACCGAAACCCTAAAGATATTGTATCTCATATAGAATATGATCAATATGGTAGAACGACCAAAAGTTATTTGCCGTACGCTGCTGATGGCAATAAAGGAGAATATCGTGACAGTGCATTAGAAGCCTTACAAGGATTTTACAATACAAACAAGTATCAGCATACCTTAAATCCGTATAGTGAAACTATTGTTGATCAATCTCCTGCTAATCGTGTGCAAGAACAGGCAGCACCCGGTAATATCTGGGAATACGATTCCTCGAATGTTACCTATGAAAATCCAACATATACTTCGTATCCGATAACTACTTCCTATGCTAAATTTTGGGAGGCACATAAATTATTTGCTATAGCCGAAGGTTCAGAGGAGAATAATGAGGGTAGTCCTCCAAATTTATCTAATAATTATGTTAGAATAACGATCAATAATGGGGTGTTGACGCTGGATATCAAAGCAATCGATAAAGATGCTATTAACACCTTACCAACAGGTCGTTTAGATCGTTTGGATATATATCCAATAATTAAATCTATCGATTTAGGAGCAATCACCGATGCATCTGGAAATCCCACACATTATAAAGCAGGGATAGAAAACAACTATTTTGTGATCACTAAAACATCAAATAACCCTGCTCCGACAGGAGGACTGATAAGTGTACAAACGTATGATCTAACCCAAATACAAATTCTTACAGACTATGAACAGGTAGTATCCGGTAATGCAACCGTAAAATCTGGGTATGCATTAAATGTAGCCAATGAGGTAGCACGTTTTGATGTAGTGATTACGGGAGGTGTTCCTGCTTTAGTATCAAATGGGTATTATCCTTCTGGAGAACTAACTAAAGTAATCAGTAAAGACCAGAACTGGGCATTCCAAGATCAGCAAAATAGAACTACAGAAGTATTTACCAACAAATCCGGGCAATCATTATTACAGCGCTCCTATAACAATGACATTGCTCATGATACCTACTCTGTATATGATGATTTTGGGAATCTTACTTTCGTGATCCCGCCAAAAGTTGATATTACTAATGGAGTATCGGTTAGCGAGCTTGCCGAGCTATGTTATCAATATAGATATGATCAATACAATAGACTTATAGAAAAGAAAATTCCTGGAAAAGGATGGGAATATATCATATATAATAGATTAGATCAGCCAGTGATGGTGCAAGATGCTAATCAGCGTGCTGCATCGGTCAAAAAATGGATGTTTACCAAATATGATACCTATGGTCGAGTTGCTTATACAGGTACAATCATTGATTCACGTAATCGACAGGAGATACAACAAGAAGTAACAGCACTTACTGCGCCATTATGGGTAGAAAAAGGAAGTGAAGTTCTGCTTGGTGGTGTTGGTATGTATTATAATAATGACGGATACCCTAATGTGCAAGGACAAAACGCCGAAGTATTAACTATCAATTATTATGATGATTATAATTTTTTAAGTACCGAATCTTCGATATTTAACCGTCCTGATCAAGTGTATGAAAAAGACCTAGCGATCAGAACAAAATCATTAGCTACCGGTAGTAAACAAAAAACACTAGGAACCAATGATTGGTCTACATCAGTAACATATTATGATACTCAAGGAAGATCAGTGTATGCAATTGTAGAGGATGTGTATTTAAACTCTATTAATAAGGTAAAATATAAACTGGATTTTGTAGGGAAAGTAATAGAATCTACCACAACACATATAAAAGATACCACTACCCCAATAGTTACGGTAGCTACTTTTGAGTATGATCATATGGGTAGAGTACTTAATCAAAAGCAAACCATACAAGGCAATAGTGAAGAAGTAGTTGTAGAAAACACCTATGATGAGCTAAGTGCATTACAATCAAAAACTGTAGGTGGTGGATTACAAACAGTAGATTACACCTATAATATAAGAGGATGGCTCACCAGTATTAATACGCCTGATCAATTAGGTAATGATCTTTTTGCATTACAGCTTCATTATAATGATCCATTACAAAATGGTACAGCATTATATAATGGAAATATTTCTGCAATATCATGGAGAACAGCTAATGACGATACTACACGTAGTTATATGTATGAATATGATACCATGAATCGTATTACATCAGCAATTGATAATAGCGGTAGGTATAATTTATATGGCGTAAGTTATGATAAGAACGGTAATATATTGACCCTAAAAAGAAATGGAAATACCAATACAGCGGCAACCAGTTTTGGTGCGATGGATGATCTTGTGTATACCTATGCTGATACCAGTAATGAGCTTGTCAAGGTTAAGGATTATGCAGCTAGTGGCCAAGGATTTATAGAGGGTGTAGATATTGCAGAAGAATACACCTATGATGTTAATGGTAATATGATTACAGATCGTAATAAGCAGATTGCTGATATTACATATAACTATTATAATCTACCAACACAGGTAACAACCAGTACAGGAACGATTACCTATGTATATAATGCCAGCGGAGCCAAAGTAAAGAAAATTGTTACCCAAGGAAATAATACAATAACAACCGAATATGATGGAAGTTATGTATATAAAAATGGGCAGTTAGAGCATTTTGGTCATTCGGAAGGCTATATAGAACCTGATGGAAACGGAAATTATAGTTATATTTACCAATTCACAGACCATTTGGGTAATATCCGATTAAGTTACTCGGATAGAGATGGAGATGGTCGTGTAGACGTTCTTAGAAATAACATAGATGTAGATGGAGATAGTGAGAACGATCATGAGATTCTGGCAGAGAATAACTACTATCCTTTTGGTCTGCAACATAAAGGGTACAATAACCAAATATCTGGTAGGGAACATAACTATAAATACAATGGTACAGAACTGACAGAAGACTTAGGCTACAATATGTACGAGATGCCACTTAGAGCCTACGATCCTGCGATTGCCAGATGGAATCGTATTGATCCGGTAGTACATCACGGATTATCCCCTTATAATGCCTTTGATAATAATCCAGTGTTTTATGCTGATCCTAGTGGTGCTGATTCTTGGGGTCTATCTGGTGGAAACCATTATGGAGGTTTTGATGGATCAACGGGTTCTTCTATTTTTTGGGGAAGTGGAGATTCTTTTCAAAATAGTGGTTTGGATACCGATGATTTTAGTTTCTATGGTAGTAATGTGAGAGAAGGTTTAGCAGCTGCAGGGTTTATGCCTGATGCTAATAATACACCTGCTCCAATTACCTCTATTAATGGAGATAGTAATTCGGCAATAGTGTATGCTGAAGAATTAAATCATGATATATCTGATGAAGAATGGAACGCTATACAATCTCAACAGAGTTGCTGTGATGATTTACCAGAATCTTTTGAAGCATGGTTTAGCACATTATTCAATTACTTTGTTACTTCGAATGAAGAGTATGAAGAACGTGAATATCGAAGAGAAGTCTTTTTTGAAAAAGCTGAAGAGGCAAACGAGGTTGCAGAAATCTATTTAACGGGAATGGTTGAAGTAGGTACTCTTCCGTTTGGTGGAGTAGGAAAAACTCAAGGAATAAAGCAATTTTACAGTCAATTTAGATGGTTTACCAAAGGTAATTACAGGTTTAATTTAAAATTATTCACCAATTCTTTTGGAAAAGGTAAAGATGCACACCATATTTTTCCTCAAAAATTTGAAGACTTTTTTAATGGTAAAATGATCAACATTCATCATCCAGAATTTATGACGTGGTGGCAGAAAAACTCCCATAGAAGAAGTGCCAAAGAATTTAATGACATTTGGGAAGGTTATATTCAAGAAAGTCTTCATGGAGGTAATTTCAAGAGACAAGAAGTGTTAGATTTTGGGTTTGAGTTAATGAGAAATTATGGGTTTTAAATAATAATATATGTTTTATATTTTAAGAAATGCTCAAAAACGTGGAGAAGCTGTTTTAGAATGGGTTAATAAGGATTTTGAAAGATCTGATTTAATTTTGGGGAAGTCCAAGGGAGATCAACCTTCGAAGTTTAAAATAGCTATGGGTAAACGTTTATACGATGCGAATTTTTTTAACGATGGTATTAACAAATCAATATCTCAAGAATTTTTGAAAATTTTAAAGGATAATGCCTTAAAGGGTTGGGATGTTTATAACCTAGAAATGGATAAACCTAAAGATAAACGTTACGGTTTACAGGTTACAGGGCGATGTGGTAAATTGATAAAGCCAGAGCAAAAAGGTTTTTATATCGGTTATAATTTTGATCATAATAGTTGGGATGGTTCAGATTTTTTCTGTCCTGAAGGCACAGCTTTAATTTTTTGCACAGAGAAAGCAAAAGATATACTTACAAAAAGTAAAATCTCCAATATAGAATTTGAGGATATTACAAAAGTAAAAGCTTATAGCTCGGGTAAATAAACGCTAGCAAGAGCTTCTAGCAAGTTAGATGATGTTTCGGTGACTGTATTAGAAGGGTACGAACTATCAGCTATTACGGGAAGTAGTAGTTTATCAGCACTTGGACTTGGTTCCACGGGAAGAACTGTAGCAGGGAATCTAGTTGAACAAATGGCTATGCAGAGTGCAAGGTCAAATCCTAGTATAGGAGTAAGGATAATGGAAGGAATGACAGATCCACGCTGGTTAGGATGGTCTAAAATGGAATATAAAGTTAAAACTGCTGAAGGTGTAAATGCTATTATTCATTATGTTGCGAAATGGGACAAAGGAGTTTTAAAAGCAGTTGATGATTTTAAATTTAAATAATTATGAAAGTTCGTTGTTTATATAATACAGGTGAATCTTTAAGGTCTTATGAGTATAGTTCATTAGAGGAAAATATACTTGGGAGGTTTGGTGTAACTGCACATAGTGAATATGGAGACTTGGAAATAGGGAAAATTTATTCAGTAATGGGAATAATAATTTTTGAAACTTATCAGGCTTATTTAATTGATGATGATGAGTTTGTTTTCGCTTGTCCTTGTCAGTTGTTTGAAGTTATAGATAATAAAATAGATAAAAAATGGTATTTTAGATCAACCGATAAAGATGAAGATATATATCCTTTTATACAAGCTACTTTAGGATATTTTGAATTATGTGATGACAAGAAGACCTATGAGAACCTTATAATAGAGAAAGAAGCAAATGCTGAACAAGTCTATTTTAAAAGGAAAAAAGAGTTAGAAAACGAAACTAGCCCCCGATTTCCATGATTAACTGATAGTGATGATTTAAAAAATGCTCTATCGCGAGTGTTAATTAGTTATATTCCAGCTCTCCGAAGAGTGATTAGGCTCTGCGACAGTTTTTAACTTCGCAGCGTTCTGAGTGAGCGGCATGGATACTAAATAAAAGAGAAAGACCAGTTGCAGAAATGTAGCTGGTTTTTTTATTGTGCTAGTTTTTGTGTTAGATCCCCCAGCTGCCGCTAGAGTGATCGCTACCGCTAGTCTGTGACTAGTGGCGTCAACGATTGGCAGGTCAGAGTAAGCAATAAAAAGAGAAACAAAAAGCTACTAGCATGTGCATGCTAGTAGCTTTTTTATATTTTAGTAAGATGAGTAGGAATTACAAATTTCACAATAAATCAGGTTTATATTTTGTGAGTTTTGCTACAGTTTATTGGATTGATGTTTTTACTAGAGAAAAGTATCTATCTATTCCTTCACAAAGCATAGATTATTGTAGAACAGAAAAACTATGGAAGAATTATTATACAAAAAGCCCTATTATTGGTTTACAATAATAGGACTAAGAGTAAGCTGTAAAGCTATTTTAGGATTAATGTAAAATATGTAAACTTTTTTTAGGACGAGACAACATTAAAGCCACTAGTCACAGACTAGGGGGAGTGAGGGATCTAGAAAATCTATACGAAATCGTGAATAATTATTATCCGATACACTGAAAACTAATAGTATTAATATTTGTGCATATAATATAAATTATATTAAATTATCTTTGTTATGAATATAAACATGAATGTTATGGATTTACAGGCAGATATCGAATGGATATTAGAGGAGTTGAAAGATGTAAAAGATCCTACACTTATTGAGGCCTTCAAAAATATGTTGAAATATAGAAGAAAGGTAAGCGAATCATCTTATGAAATATCTGATGAACATAAAAACATCTTAGATCAACGATTAGCAGATCATAAAGCAAATCCTAATAGTGGAAGAAGTTGGAGAGAAGTAAAATCCGATCTACAATCGAAACATAGGATATAAGTTAGTTGTTAAACCTGGAGCTGAACTGGATATTACCGAAGCTCTTGAATGGTATGAGGAAAACACAGAATTATCACTTGAATTGCTGAATGAAATAGATGAAGTTCTGATTAGAATAGAAAGTGATCCTGATAACTTCCAAAAACGATATAAAGAAATTAGAATTGTATTTACGGAGCACTTCCGTTATGGAATTCATTATACAATAGAAAATAAAACAGTTTATGTACAGGCTGTTTTACATACCAGTAGAAAACCAAAAAGTTAAAACAATCCCGATGGCTCGGATATGCTAGCGCAGATTTGGAATCTGTGCTGGGTATGAGTAAGCGGTAAGAGCTTGTCTGCCAATGGGTAGATATTAAATAAGAGTAAAGACCAGTTACATTAATTTGTGGCTGGTTTTTTTATTGTGCTAGTTTTTGGACTTTACTTTTTTTATCAATGCATCGAGAGTATATAGAACAAGAAAACAAGTGTAAGTAACTGTTTTTTAAATATTGTATGGCTTTTTTGATCTTTTTGACAATTATTCAGAAGTCAATTTCTCGTATACTTGCAAAAAAAATTGAAAATTACAGGTAACATTTTTCCTCTTCAGAACACATACTTATAGAAAAGAAGATAATAATGACTTTCTAGAATTCCTACAGCGGATAGTTTATGACTAGCTGTCGTAAAATTTAGAGAGTATAAATAATAAACAAAAGTACTGACAAGTTGCATGGAATTGATGCAGCTAGTTTATCAAAACGAAGTAAAAAAAAAGATAATAATGAAAAAAAGAATACAACTAATACTAGTATTGTTGAGTGTAATTGTCCTTAGTTCTTGTAATAAGGATGATGATTCTGTGTTGGAAAACACAATGGAAATTGACGGACAATTACACTATATCAATGGAGGTTTTATAGATGGTGCACATGTACTTAATGATGATTTAACCTGGGATTTTGCCTCTATAATCACATTGTATGGTGATGGTATTAATTACGATCCTAGGTTGGCTCGATTTACTGGTCGGGGTTTTGTCATCCGTATGAAGATGCATTCTAGTATTCATGGTTTGCAGCTGGGTAATTATTCTTATTCGGAATCTGGAGAACCCTTAACTTTTAATGAGGCTGGGTATACAACTAATTTTGATGTAGACAGTGATCAAAATGAGTTAGATGCTATCATAGTATCTGGAAGTATGAGTGTTGCTCGACAAAATGAGCACACAATACATTTTAACCTTACGGATAGCGAAGGCAGGAAGATTATAGGTCATTCTGAATATTATATGTTTTAATATATTTTATACTTCATTTCTCCGAAGCGTGATTAGGTTCTGCGATAGTTTTCAACTTCGCGAGGTTCTGAGTAATCGGCACGAGCCTGTCCGCCAGCTGGTAGATCTTAAATAAAAGTAAAGACCAGTTACATTAATTTGCAGTTGGTTTTTTAAGGAGTTTTTTTAATAAACTAAAACAATAAATTATATATAGATGAAACACTTAACCGTCCTTTTTCTTTTATTCACTAGCGCTATAACATTATCCCAACAACATGAGATTATAGATAGTGATGAAATTTTGTCTTGGGATCCAGTAAGAAGGTTGACTTGGGAGGATTTTAAAGGAACCAAAGACCCTAATAAGTTTGGTTTAAATGATGCCATGACCACTTATAAGTTAGAAATCTTACCAGAGATGGTTCCTGTAGATGAAGATGATAATATCCATGGATATGACAAGATGGATATCGCTACGTACTTTTATAAAAAGAAGTCATGGATGGTAAAAAGAGATGTTAATTTATTGGTGTATGAGCAACTTCATTTTGATATTGCAGAACTGTTTGCTCGTATGATGAGAAGGGGATTTGAAGAACTAAAAAGAAAGAAGATTAGTAAGTTTAATGACTATCAAAGAGTGTATGCTGATTTCTGGAGATATTGTAAATCTTATCAACAAGAAATGAACGCAGAAACACAAAACGGTAGAGATCAGGAAGCAGTGCAACAATGGATTGATAAAATCTATAAAGAACTCAAAGAGGTAGAGGCGTATGCGAAGTAACCTCAGTTAGCCTGAGAGTACCGCTTATATGCTCGAGGTTTGACGGTTATCTGTAACTTTATTGATTTAGCGGGTTCTTTAAAACGATTTAATGGAATAAGATATTATTCAGTAAAGCTTTTCGTATTTTAGTAATATTCTATAGCTTTTAAAAACCACCACATGAAAAAATCAATATTAGATATTAAAGAGCTAACAGTATTAAACAAAAACCAGCAAAGCTTACTTTCTGGAGGTTCTGAGTTTTCTTCGCATTACAACTGCTATCCTAGTTTGGATAATGATGCATACGATGAGTGTTATTGGGAATAGTATTAATTGTTATAAAATCACTCTCATTTTTTAGAGTTGTATTGTAAGTCTTTAAAGTATATATAGAAGTATCTTCTTAATATTTTTCCTAAGTTCGTATAAACATAAATTTACTTACCATCTATGAAAGCTGCTACTGTAAGAGAATTAAAATTAGAATTAACTAATTGCACACAGCAGGAACTGGTAACGCTTTGTCTGCGATTATCTAAATTCAAAAAAGAAAACAAAGAGTTACTTACCTACTTGCTCTACGAAGCATCAGATGAAGGTAATTATATAGCAGAGGTGCAAGAAGAAATTACTAAAGAGTTTACTCTTGTTAATACGAGCAGCTATTACTACATGAAAAAAAGTGTTCGAAAAATTCTACGTATTAGCAAAAAGTATATCCGATATTCTGGTAAAAAAGAAACAGAAGTGGAAATACTTCTTCATTTCTGTTCAGAGTTAAAAAATATGCATCCTTCTATTAAAAATAACAAAGTGCTTTTTGGGATCTATGAGCGACAAATAGCTAGTATCAAAAAGATCATAGGTACGTTGCATGAAGATTTGCAATACGACTATGAGCTGATGTTAGACTCATCAGAATAGTATTGTTTCTTATGAGAAACAAGTAATTTCCCCCGTATTTTTTTTTAAAACACGGGAAAACCCTTGAGATATTCCATCTTCATTTTAAGTTAGTTTGTATGTACACAAAAAATAAGTACTAACAATTTTTCTAACTTAAATTAAATATCATGGGTATTAGCATTAGTATTGTTGCCGGACAAGATAAGTCGGCATCTAGCGTAAACGCAAGTGGAACTGTTCAACATGTAATTACAGACGAAGAGAGAACTTCCTTTAAGCTTGGGGATAAACAATTAAAAGACGCTGTAGCAAAGTATTTTGGTAAGTCTCCAAATGATGCTTATCTGCATAGTCCAACGCCTTGGGGAGATTTGTATAAAAAGTATAGCTGGCCGCAAGTACAGATGGTTTTAGTGGTGCAAAGCGCAGAAATTCTTGGGATCACTTCAGAACCAGTGATTGTAAAAACACAGGATTTTACTAATAATAGTAGTAAAAAGGGAACGTTTAATGTAGCGATCTCGGAATCTCTGAACAATACAACATCTTCTAATTGGAGTACAGGAGGTACACTAACCGTAGGACAAAAATTTAGCTATGGAGTAAAATTTCTTGGAGCAGGAGCAGAAGGTGAAACTTCATTATCATATAGCCAATCTTGGGGAGTTGGCGGTCAGGAAGCTAAATCAATCACTGTAGGGTCGACATCGGGTGTAAGTGTAGAATTAGATCCTGGAGAATCTGTAGTAGCGGAACTTTCTGCCAGTAGAGGTGTTATGAAAGTAAGAATCAGATATAATGCCTACCTTATTGGTAATTCTGCAGTAAACTATAATCCTACATATAAAAAGCATCATTTCTGGAGTTTAGGAATTGGTGGTGTGATGTCAAAAGGAGGTGTGTCTAATTCCATAAAATCTACAGAAGATATTGAAATTGGATATTATTCTAATTCCAAAATAGAATTAAAGAATAAAGCAAACGGTAGGTTAAAAGCGAGTCATGCATTAGCAGATGCTGTCGCTGGAGAACTTACATTGGCATAACTTTACATGTCATTCTGAGTTCGCTGGAGTGTTATCCAAAAGGATAACGCATCAATTTAATATATAGCTTATTGCTTTTTCCCGACTTCAATAGAGTAGAATAGTACTTTGCTTTGTTGGAGTCTTTGGGTTAAAGAAAGCGCAGTTTCTATCCTTTTATTAGCCTTAATATATAATCTAGCTGGCTGTCCTTACCTTTTATCAAATCCTGTAAGGAAAGCTGTACCGTGCGATCAGGAATAACACCAGAACCTTTTGGGAGTGTAGTATCCTTTACATAATGAGTTATCTTTTCCATAGACATGACCATGATAATCTTGGAGTTTGGTAATTCATAGTATACGGGAAATTGACCGGTATGAAAGTAATGACCGCCACCAGTTTCTTCTCCAACCAAAAGAATATCTGGATCGTTTTTAGCTAGTAGTGCTAGTGCTGAACCTGCAGAAAATGTAGTGCCACCTGCTAACACATAAACCTTACCACGAAATCTATTTCTATTAGGAACCATCATAGTTTCTAAATCGTCAAAATTTAGTTTCCATCCATCATATTGCGGATGGTTGTAAAACTTATCTTTTAGGAACTCCTTCTCACCATAGGTTCGAGTAACATGTTTTCGTTCAGGAATTTCTAACGATGCTACAAAAGAACTAGTTCTTTGCTTAAATAACTTGTTGCTAATAAAAGAAAAAAGATGCACTGAATTGGGCCTGAAACCACCATCATTGTTTCGTATATCTATAACCAGATGTTTTATTTTCTTTTTATTGATTTCCTTAAAGAGTTTAATCAAACGAGATTTAAATGCTCTGATATCTACCCCAAAAGAATTAGCTACTAAAACAGCAGTTTTAAGATCATTTTTGTAGTATACAAATGGTTCTTTTGTATTGATGTGTTTTGTAAAAAAATCAACCTTATCTTTTTGTAAATGATACTTTGAGAAATAAGAATTTCTGTTAATATTTCGGTGTTTAGCTTTGACAAAAGATTCTGCTTTTAATGTGATCGTTTTCTCGGTGCCATCTGGTTCTAAATAATCAACGATATATTCTTTTTCAACACCATATTCATACATATAAAATAACCCAAACTTTAATTCGATATCTCTGTATTTTCTGGTAAGATTATAGCCGTCGGTAGGCGAATATTTCTTTAAAGCTTCGAGGATGTGTGCAATTGGTTTCTCATTAACACGAAGTATTTTGGATCCAATAGGTATCCCAAAATCATCCGTATCGGTATAGAATTCTGCTTGTATGATCTTTAATATTAATGGAAAATAATATTGCGTTGTATTCAGTGTATTAGGCGCAAAAAGTAACAAATGACCATCTCTTATTTGGTCAGTAATTTGCTGCATTTTCTTAAACAATTCGATATCAGAAATCTCTTCTGTAAAAGATTCTTTTGTAGCGCTTAAAACAGAATCCAGTACTGTTTCGCTAGTATATTCATAAAGAGCAGGATGTCCTTGTTTTAAAATGTTTTCAAAAACTCGAAAATCTTCCTGAGCTTTTGTTAAGGTCAGTTTTTTTTGAGCAAAAAGTGTAGTAGATGTGACGATAAAAAATACGATGCACAAAATGCGATTCATGTAATTACTTTTGAATATATAATCTTAAAAGACTTTTCATAAGAAAAGATGTGACAACCCCTTGTTTCCTGAGACGTAAATTTAATAAATTTGATGTCACTAGCTAATATACTCAGCTAAAAAAAACAGGCGCTTATTGGGCACCTGCTTTTTTAAAAATGTTATCAAGTTTATCTTAGTTTAATTTTCGCAATTGTTTCTGAATTTTACGAATAGCAGATTCTATAGATTTTTCAGGTTCTATTACATTATATTCACCCCAGAATTTAGGGTCAGAAAATCCAGATGCTTCATCACTAATAACTACGGTAGATTTTAAGCGATCTTTAGGTCTTATGTTTTCGTTTTCAAGATTCTTTTTCCAATCTGTAATTGCCATTTCAATATTTAATTTATAAGTAGAATTGAATAATTTCTTTTTCCAATTTACTTTAAAGACCAAATCAATTTTGCCATATCCATAATACCATTTTCCATTTTTCTCTCGGTAATTCATATTATAAGTGGCGACTGTAGGATATACTTTAGCTCTCGTTGGTTTTTTTCTAACGAATAACTTACTAGCCTCTTCTCTGTTTTCTAAATTAAGGCTAAAAACGGCTTTTGTTAATGCTAAAGTTTCTGCATCTATATATAGTTTTCCATAGTAATAAAGATCTTTTATATAAGGTCTTTGTTTGAAATTCAGAACATAGATATAACGATCATTGATGTTAGTTGACTTATCAAAACTAAATTCATAAATCTTTAAAATATCCTCTGTGAAAAGAAGATCAGGATTTTTCATTACATCAATAAATAATGTACTGGATGGCCCTCCTTGAAGTTTTAGGGTTAGTGTATCGAGCTTTTTATAATCTGCACTTTTTCTAGCTCTGTACAGCTTAATAATATCATTCTTATTAGACTGATAAGGTTTTTTATATACATCTACGACAGCTTCAGAAAGTGATACATAAGTTCTCCTTTTTTTGATAGTTTCTCTATAGAAAGCTGTCATAATGGTATTATCACTTTGATAATTAGCACCTCTTCGTTTCATAACTTCTCTGATAAGCGCTTCAGGATCTTTCGGATCGATATTTACTGCAGATAGTTCTGTTATGGATGCATTTAATTTAATTTTTGTTTTAGTACCTTTTAATGTGGAAAGTAAAACTACTTTATCCTGATATCCCAGAAAAGAAATAGTGATCTTGTCGTTATTAGAGCTTTTAGGAACTTTTAATAAAAATTCACCTTCATTATTGGTTATCGTCGAGATATTGGTTCCATTTAGGGAGACCGTAGCCGAGACTAGTGGGTCATTAGAGGCTTTGTCTACTACAATACCTTTATGTTCGGTGTAGCTTACATCATTTTGGATATCGGTATCTTGAAAAAAGCTAAATGCTTGTAGACTATTAGAGTATCCAATAATTAGAAATATAGATAGTAAAAATGTAAAGCCATTTTTACGTAAAAAAATACTTTTCTTGTCCATAATGTATTTATTCAGTTAATAATTACATTCTTAAATAGTTGAGGTAGAATGCTAGTTATACAAGATACTAAAATTACCGATGAGTTTTGGTATACAATAGTTAAAAATGAGCTAATTATAAGCTGCCTTAAAATTGATAATACAATAGTTGGACTGTGTTTTTATTATTATAGTTTATTGTAATATAGTGAAGTAGGTTTCTATATTTTGTTTATTGAATACAGAAATAAGTTTAAGGGATTAATGATATCCACGATGATCACTAAACCAATTCTTAAGCTTAATATTTAGTATTTCTGTGGTAAATGGTTTGGTTATATAGTCATCGAGACCTTTAGCAATAAACCGTTCTGCATCACCCGGAAGTGCATTAGAAGTAATTGCAATTACAGGAGGAACTTTTTTATATCCTTTGCGAATTAGTTTACAAGTTTCTACACCATCTAATTCTGGAAGATTGATATCCATAAGAATAAGATCATACACATCTTCTTCATACATTTCTATAGCTTTTCTGCCTGTTTTTGCTACATCCGCCGTGCATCCCAGGTACTTGAGAATTTGTTTAGAAACAAGGATATTTGTATCAGAATCTTCAACCAATAAAACGTGAAGATCAAACTTTTGATCATTACTTTTATCAAAAGTCTTATCAATACTAGGTACGACAGTATCAGATATTTTACTTTTAAAAGTAAACCAGAAATTACTTCCTTTTCCTATATCACTGGTGACTCCCAATTTTCCATCCATTAGATCCACTAGTTTTTTGCTGATTGTAAGCCCTAATCCACTTCCTTCTCCTACTAGGATTGCATCATTATGAACTTGACTAAATCGATTGAAAAGTGATTCCTGATCTTTTTTGCTAATACCGATTCCGGAATCAATGACTTCTATTTTAATGATCAGCTCTTCATTTTTTTTTGAAACTAAAGATGGCTTTACGGTAATAGTACCTTCATTGGTGAATTTGATAGCATTTCCGATGAGATTAGACAATATTTGAATCAATCTATTATCATCCGCATAAATGGACTCTGGTAACGTATCAGGATATTCAGAAACTAAGTTGATTCCTTTTGCTTTACTATTGGCAAGAAATAGATCTACGTTTTGATTTATTAGTTTCTTAAGATTAATTCCTTTAGGAGATAATGTGAATTTTCCTGCTTCTATTTTCGACAAATCGAGTATTTGATTTAGAATGTCTAATAAGTTCAATGAAGATTGATGAATTGTACTCATGTATTCTTTTTGTAAATCATCCAACTTAGTATTTTTGAAAAGCAGATCAATCATACCAATAACTCCCACCATGGGTGTTCTAATTTCATGACTCATATTGGCTAAGAAATCCTGCTTAAATTTTGAAGCTTGTAAAATTTGATGGTTTTTCTCTTTTAATTTATCCAGATTGCGACCTCCAAACATAGCAAACAGGCCAAGAAAAAAGGGAGCGGTATCAATGATATAGTGAATTGGATAATTTTTTTGTACAAATAGAACAGATTCCCAAGAAAATTCTAGATCTAATTTGCCTATATCTATACTAGTTGCAAGGATAGGAAACATCAGTCCAAATAGAACACCATATACTGTATATGTTGCAGCTTCAGATTTTAACCATGATTTTTGATTCATAGATGCGCTTTTGATTAAGACCTTACGTTAGTTAATCATCCGACAAAGTTAGTTTGGGGTCTTACTAGGATATAGGTTTAAATATAGTGGTTTTTTTGTAAATGAATAAGATTTTAATTTACAGGAATTAACCACCAATACTAATCATACTGCGATTTTTGGAATGTAATTCAGGGTTTTTTAATTTATCAGAAGTATCCATTCCTCCTCTGGTGGCAAATTTGTGTTTTAGTGCAGACTGTATGGCAGGAACTATAGATTTTTGTGCTCTTAATGGAGTTAATAATGAAAATTCTTTACCGGAGAACAAACAATTTTTCAGCTTGCCATCAGCTGTAATTCGTATACGATTACAGGTGTCACAGAAGGGATTAGTTACAGAACTTATAATTGCAAAACTGCCAGTGTACCCTTCAATCTTATAGTTACGAGAGGTGTCATTAGGAGCGTCTGTTAATCGTTTAAGTTGCAAAGGAAAAGTATAGTTTACTTTATCTAATATTTCCTGCTGGGTTACAAGTTTGTCCATATTCCATTGATTTCCATCAAATGGCATAAACTCTATGAAACGTATGATTAGATTTCGATCTTTTGTCAAGTTAATGAAATCAATAATTTCATCTTCATTAAAGTTTTTTATCAAAACAATATTTAGTTTGATTTTAAAACCTTCATTTTGAAAAAGTTGGATCGTATTCCAAACTTTTTCGAATTCATTACGACGGGTGATTTTTTCAAACTTGTCTTTATGCAGTGAATCTATACTGATAGTAATAGTCTTCACGCCGTTTTCCTTTAAGACTGATATAAAACGATTAGCCAATACACCATTGGTAGTAATTCCTAATTCTACTGGCAAACTAGCCAGTTTCTCTAATATCAAAGGGAAATCTTTTCTCACCATAGGTTCTCCACCAGTGAGTCTTATTTTAGTAACTCCAAGATTTACAAATTCTTTTGCGATTGTATAAATTTCATCTGCTGACATCAGATTTGCTTTGGGGCTTAAGGGGATCCCATTAGCTGGCATGCAATATGTACATCTTAGATTACACTTTTCTGTCAATGAAATTCTAAGATAGGTATGCTTACGCTCGAACTTATCTGTTAGTATGTTTTGATTTTTTATACTCACTTGGTTTATTTTAATTGCCATCGTGTTTTGCTCCTTTCAGAACTCTAAACGTATGCAGTACTGCTGGAAAAATAGCTTCCATAGATTCTTTTGCTCCATTTGTAGAACCTGGTAATGCGAGTACCACAGATTCTCCAATCACTCCAGCTACACTGCGAGAAAGCATAGCATACGGCATACGATCTTGTCCATAGTTACGAATTGCTTCTTCGATTCCTGGAATTCTACGTTCTATTATTGGTAAAAGGGCTTCTGGTGTTACATCTCGTGGTGATAATCCAGTGCCGCCAGTAAAAATTATAAGATCATTATCAGCTTCTTTTAATTGTTTTACCTGTTGTTGTATTTGATCTGTTTCATCCGGAATAATTGTATACGCATTAATAGTAACTCCGCATTCCTCTAGCTTAGCTATAATGGCTTTACCAGCTTTATCTTCTTTGTGGCCGGCAGAAATTGAATCGGAACAAACTATAACCCCAGCAGTAAAAGGAGCTCCACTATCTTTATAGCTAGATTTACCACCTTTTTTATGAAGTAGTTTTATCTGTTGGATTTCTACATTTTTATCCACTGGTTTTAACATATCGTACATGGTGAGCGCAACTACAGATGCACCGTGCATTGCTTCAACTTCTACGCCAGTTTTATAGATTGTTTTTACCGTCATCTCTATCGTGATTTCGAGATCATTGATTTTGTAGTCTATAGCCGTATATTCAATAGGTAATGGATGACAATCCGGAATCATATCACTGGTTCTTTTTACTGCAAACAACCCAGCAGTTTTTGCCATTTCAAAAACATCTCCCTTGGGAATACTTTTGGATACAATGGCTTCTATAGTTTTCGAACTTCCAACCTTAACTATTGCTTGAGCCACTGCAGTTCGAAGTGTGTTGTTTTTATGTGTTATGTCTACCATGTCGATTGTTTAATCGTTTTTTTAGTTGGTCCTATTTTTGTTTTTAAATAATTGAACTTCCTTCAACAATTTTTCTTTTTACTCATTAAACTTTATTTACTTTCCAAACATGAGTTTCATCTTCAAAAATTTCTTTTCCAAAGACTGGGACTTCTTTTTTTATTTCGTCTACGAAAAATTCAAGCGCTTCAAATGTAACTTTTCTATGAGGAGCAGAAACGAATACAAAAAGACAAATTTCACCAGTTTTTACTTTTCCAAGACTATGATAAATATGCATACAGGTTAGCTCATATTTGCTAAAAGTGGTTTCACGTATTTCATGAAATTTTTCTTCCGCCATTTCCGCATATGCCGAATAATCAATTGCCTGTACTATTTTACCATCGATTTCATCTGCTCGTACTTGACCTAAAAATATATTATGAGCGCCAATTGTAGTTTTGGTTTGATGTTTTTCTATAGAGTTGGCTATAAAAGAAGGACTAATCGGACCTTCTACAAAAACTGTTTTTCTTTTTTTCATGTTTTTATAATCTATTTATCCTCCAGAAAAAGGAGGTAATAATGCTATTTCATTATTTGGACTAAGTACTACTTCATTTGATGAAATTTCCTTATCAACCGATACTTTAAATGATAAATGTTGTAATTTTTTATATTTATCTTTTAAAAGATTTTGAAGTTGATCTACGTTACCACCGAATTCCAAAGAGATTATCTCTTCTTTACGATCAGTAGCTTCAGCAATCATCCCGAAATATAAAACCTTTAGTTCCATTGTGTTGCTTCTTTATATTGTTGAGGAGTATTGATGTTTTTTACATATGGTTCGATATTTTCTTCAATAGGTATACTTTTTACCTTTAATGTAGAAAGCGTTTTTCTCAGGCTAAGACGTTTCTTTTCGATACTTTCAAAAAAAATTCTTTCTGCCGATTTACTATATAATGTTATAAGAGGAATGTCTTCATAAGTAATGACATCATAATTCGATTCATATTCAGAAATAAGGTTGTTGAGAACAGTAGAAGTAACAAAAGGAACATCACAGCTTAGTACCAAATTCTGCTCTGTTTTTGTATGTTTTAAACCGGTGTAAATCCCGCCTACAGGACCTTTGTCTGGTATTAAATCCGGAATACAAGGGTACTCAAATATTTCATAATCGATACTGCTAGTAATAATTAGAATTTCATTGGTAACGGATTCGATTGCATTTATAATATGTTGTATAAAGGGTTTACCATTATGAAGTTTTAGCCCTTTATCCTGACCCATTCTGCTGCTTTTGCCACCAGCAAGTATGATTCCAGTTATGGTTGGTTTTTTTCTTAACGTCATAACTGTTGTTCTTTTAATTGTTGATCTAGGAAATCCCAACAGTTTTTATTAATATTTTCGAAAGCGGCAATCATTTTTATTCCGTATTCCGTAATTTTTGTACCGCCTCCGCCGCTGCCACCAGTATTTGTAGTTACAATCGGAGCCGAAGCATTTTTGTTGATAGAATCGACTAAGTTCCAGGCTTTCTTATACGACATTCCCAGAGATTTAGCAGCCTTAGAAAGAGAACCTTCGCTAATGATCGCTTTAAGGATTTTGATTCTTCCTTCTCCCAGAAAAACCCCTTCTTCTCCTTCGATCCAAATTCTACTTTTAATATGGTACATGAATATCGTTGTTTCCTGCAAGATATAACGAAAAAAGTAAAGAATATACTCTTTCAGAAATTTTTATGATTTATTCAAAAAGAAAGATAAGTAATGGTTAAAATGGAAATTAACAGTGTATTTTTTTTTGAAAAACAGAAAAATTATTGGGGTAATAAAATAGTTGCTACGATATCTCCTTTTTCAATTCTGTCAATGTTTTCCGGAATATAAACTAATGCATTTGCAATGGCGTACGTATATAACATGGCCGAACTTTGACCTTCTAGAATCTCTACAGTCTCACCGGATACTTTTGCTTTCAGAAATTGTGCACGATCTCCTTTTTTAATAAAATCGGCAGTGATGGATTTGGCAGTTCTGGTAAGACCCATTGATTTCATACCTTTCATTTTTTCGATAATAGGTAACACATAGATATAAAAACAAGTGAGGGAAGAAGCTGGATTGCCCGGCAATGCGAAAACCATAGTTTTATCATTAATACCAAAAAATAATGGTTTTCCTGGTTTTTGCTTAATCTTATAAAATAATTCTTCTGTATGAAGCTCTGCTAAGGCCTCTTTTACAAAATCATAATCACCAACAGAAATACCACCACTAATTAATACAAGATCATTATTATCAATAGATTGTTTGATAGTTTCTTTAGTACTTTTATATTCATCCTGCACTACATATTGGGTGATTTTTTTGATATTACATTGTGTAAGAACGGCTGCTAGTTGTAAAGAGTTACTTTCATAAATTTTTCCTTCTTTAAGTCTTGTTCCGGGTGGTATTAGTTCATTACCAGTGGTAATAACCCCTACTCGTGGAGGAGTATAAACTTCAACTTTGCTAACTCCTAATCCTGCAAGAAATCCAATGCCTGCCGGAGTCAATTTTGTTCCTTTGGGTAATGCAGTATCGCCTTTTTTAATTTGCTCTCCTTTGAGTCTAATATTCTGACTTTTATTTATTTGACCGTCAATAGTTATACTATCTTCTGATCTGGATACTTTTTCCTGAATTACCACAGTATCAGCATTATCTGGAACTCTGGCTCCTGTGAAAATACGAACTCCTTGTCCTGGTTCTAATGTAAGGTCATCAGAATCCCCAGCTTTTACTTCGCCTATAATTTGATAAGAATTTTTATCGTGGAGTAACAGTGCATATCCATCCATTGCTGATTGACGAAAGGGAGGCATGTTTATTGGAGAGACAATATCTTCACTAAGAACTAATCCATTGGCCTCTTTTAATAGGATGGTTTTAGTATTTGGGAGGTAGGATATTTTTGAAATTATTGATAGCGCTGTGGAAACAGAAATCATACACCATTATTTTCTTTCAAAAATATTGCTTTGTTCGGAAGAAACCTAAATTTTGGATTACTCAAAAAAGAAATTTACTCTTTTAAAATAAAAAAAGCGCGACAATTATATAATTGTCGCGCTATCATAAAACCTTACTTTTTATGATTGATTTAACCTTTAAAAACGATTTTTCTTAATTTGTATCCTTCTATTTTAATGAAGTATGTTTTTGGATCCATATAATTATGGATATAGTCATCAATTTTACCGTGGTCTAATAGTCTTCCAGTTAGCGTGTAAAGACTATAGTTAAGACCTTGGGGAACGTCTTTAATATCTTTAAATGTTTCTAGACCTGTACTTTGTTGACAAGTTGAGTCAGCTAGAAATCTATCTATAAAGGTAACTCTTCCTTTTTTCTCTCCTTCTAAAGTTACGGTTGCTGTTTCGTCTACATCAAGAATTCCATTTCCTGAAATATCTCCTAAAACAATTAAGCAAGCGTTTCTAATCTTAATGCGAACACCATTTTCGAGATGTAAGCTTTCTGTTATAAAAATTACACCTTCTTCAGTATTTTCATCTAAACCGTTGATTACGGTATTTTCGGTCACAGACATTAATTTATAAGAAATGTCAATTTTTACATTCGCAAATGCAACACTTGCGAAAAGTAATGTTAATAGGGGTAGTAGTTTTTTCATAAGGTTCAGCTTTTTGGGTTAAACTGCAATTTAAAAAGTAAGTTTTATCTTACTTAGTTGATGATTTTATCGTCGTAAAACACATAATCAACGACAAGATACAACTTTTTGTGTTAAAACCGTACTTTTATTGATTTAAATATTGATTTATTAATTAATATTTTCCAAAACAATCTCGTCTTACCTATAAACAGTGGGGTTTAGACAAATGTTAAAATTTACAATTTCATTAACATATTGAGACCTAGTTTATTGCTTTTGGGTTTATATCTCATAAAATAGCAATGAGCGATAATTATGATAGTTATTTTTAAATTGATTCATGGAATTAAGGATATTTAATTCTAAATTTGATTATAATGATGATCAAACTACTACTTTTTTTCCAGGGCTTCAGTATTTGGTTTAAAAACCTATTAAGAGAATTAACTAATAATATTATTAGTATATTTTTTATTGTTTCTGTTTATCTAGCATTATGGCACTTTCCTCAAACATTAGATTTACTGTTAATTTTAAATCAAGCGGATACTTTTTTATTAGAAGTTCCTTTATATTTTAGTTTACTTACTATTGCTGCTTTCTTAATCTGGAATGCTCCCAAATATTTTTATTTTCATAACTACAAAGATATTTCAATCAATAACCTTATTGGGTTTATACCTAATCAGCATTACAAATTTCAGGATAGAAGTGAATCTGCTAGTTACCCTTATATGACTAGAATTCACATGAGGAAAACATTGCCCAGAATTCTAGCAATTCTATTATTGGCAATATCAGCATTAGGTATTCTTAATGCGATGGAGTTATTCGGATTAGAAAACAGTTATACAAGGTTCCTAGATCCAATAAATACTTTAATTCTGATTATCTTGTTATTGTTATTGTTATCTGAACCTAAATTATATAAGGTACTAAAAGACGTTCTTAATAGAGGTTCCAAAACAACTGTCATCTTTTTTGGTGTATCTATAGGATTAATGCTTTTAATTATATCGTTAGGAACCTTAAATACGCAGGCAGAAAAGGACTTGGGTAATCTATTTCTTTCTAATTGTGCTTTAGCGTTGTTGTTTTCTACGTTGTCATTTAATAGTTATAGATTTCTAAAAGATTTTCCTAAGAAGCTGTTTTATGGAATGATTCTGATAGCTGGATGTTTACTGTTAATTACATTCTTAGTTTTAAATTTTTATCCTAATCTAGCTACTGGAATAAATCCGTTATCCATTTTGATACTTTCTTTGTTAAGTCTGTTTATGATTTGTTTCATATTAATCTTACTAGGAAAAAAGATTAAACTGCCACTTCTTTCTATTGTTGCTGTATTCTGTGTTTTTTCGGCTAGATTTTTTTCTGATACCTCAGATCATTATCAGCTTAAATTAAAAGAAACTAATATAAATAGGTTACCATTAAATACTTATGTTTATAATTGGTTAAAGAGTAGGGAAGAGATTATTGATAGTAGTGATAAACTTTTTCCAATCATTATGGTTTCTGCCGAAGGAGGAGGGTCGAGAGCTGGGCTTTGGTCATTTTTGGTGCATAGTTATTTATACGAAAAATCAAATGGAGCTTATTTTGAAGAAAATTTACTTTCATTAACAGGTGCCTCGGGCGGAAGTGTAGGTAATGCTATGTTTTTTGCAGAAGCTAGAACTGCAAGTCTTAGTAATAGTATATCAAGTTTTAGCATACCTACAGATACTGAATATCTTGGCTCAAAATATAAGGCGAGTGTCATATATAAAGAAAATTATCTATCCGTAGCATTACTGTCTTTACTAGGTAGAGATTTGTTTAAGGAGATTACCAGCTTGTTTAATTTTGAAAATAGAGGACAATTATTAGAGGAACAATGGGTCCAGGCTCATAAAAAATATTTCGCTGACTCAAAAAATCAAAGTATTCTTGATAAAGAGTTTTTGTCTTTTTATAAAGATGTTTCTGAAGGAAACTTTGAAGATTCTAACCGGAAAATTCCGCCCTTGTTGTTCATTAATACGACACATACGCAAACAGGAAATTACAATATCATTAGCCCGGTAAAGTATTCTCATTTAAGACCTTTGGCAGGAATGAATGATTTTTTGGATAATGTACAATCAAGTTATCCTAATAATTCTATAGCACTTTCTACTGCCATGCGCATTAACGCAAGTTTTCCTTTTATAACACCAGTAGGAGATATTAGAAAAATTACAGAAACAGATGAATCAAAGTCGGATCAATATGCAGATGCAGGATATTATGATAATATTGGAGGTAGAGTGTCTAAAGGTATTGAAGAGGTTTTAAAAAAAGTATTAAATGATTCTTTTCCGGTATTAAAAGAAAAAATAATAATCAAACACCTGCTTATAACTAATGCAGAAGAACGCAAAATAGCAAAAACAAATACACAATTATCAGCTCCGTTAACTACATTGAGAAATGTAAGATATGGTCATACGCGAGAGATTATGAAAAGGTTGGGAGAGGAGTATATAATTGAGTTGAAACCGACCGAGATAATTTCATCCTTAGTTAATTCATTTGATGATAATGAAGAAAAAGAGGAATTAATCATAAAGCCGGTTTTACCTTTAGGTCGATATTTATCTACTATTGCAATTCGATCTATGGAGGCTCGAGTGGATTCGATTAGCCAGGAATTAGATTTAATTTTAAAATAAACAAGTCATTTGTCATTTATTTTTGTACTTTTGTCACAAGAAATTCCTTTGTATTATGAGCGCAGTAACCCCATTAGATTATGATGGTTTAGAGAGTAAAGGTTTGTTAAGGTATCTTAATATTGATATTCCTTTACATAATGTTTATGATTTTATAGAATTATCTCGGAATGGGATAGATAAAAGAGCATTACTACACCTTGCTAAAACGATCGATTTTGATTTAACTGAATTAGCACATGTATTGCATTTGTCTGAACGCACGATACAGCGTTATGAATTAAATAAAAAATTGAGTACTGAGGCAAGTGCAAAAGCACTGCAATTGGCTAAGCTTTATTCTAGAGGAGAGAATATTTTTGGTGATTTAGATCGTTTTAAACGATGGATGGAATATCCTAATATTGCATTAGCTACAAAAAAGCCAAAAGAACTTCTTGATACTACATTTGGATTTCAATTATTAAATGAAGAATTAATTCGTATTGAGCACGGAATTTTTGCATAATGCTAGTATATAGAATTGCTAAACAAAAGTATATAAAAGACTTAACTGGTATTGGAGCGAAAACTGTTGGAGGTAGATGGAATCCCAAAGGAGTTGCAGTACTATATACAAGCACAACAGCTGCTCTTTCTGTTCTAGAAGTGCTAGCTCACTTACCTGCCGCATATTTTCCTGATGACATGGCAATTGCCACTATAGAACTGCCAGATGAATTGACCACATCAATAGATATTAAAGAATTACCTAAGGATTGGAATAAAATCCCTCCATCAACAGGTATTCAGCATTTTGCTATGAATTGGATATCTGAAAATAAGTACTTAGGATTAAAAGTCCCCAGTATTATTGTACCTAGAGAACAAAACCTTCTTGTTAATCCTCTACATCCAGATTTTAATTTGGTTAAGTTAATCGAGATAGAACCTTTTAGTTTTGATACGCGCTTATTAAAGTAATTTTTTTCAATTTACCGTCTTCAAACGTACAATTATTAAAAATATCACTCTTTTAGGGGTAACATTTTTCCTGTTTTATACACTAAATAAGTAAACGATTAATGCTGTTCAATAATTCGTGTTTTAACAATTGGACAATGGTATAGATCATAGGTTTTTATAGATCAGTTTTTTAATTAATACATCTATATAAGCAACTTGAAAAAAAGGTATGAGTATAAAAATATTCGTGTATATTCGCGCCGAAATTTTCACTCCTATACACAATCGTTTTTTAAATAAATAATATGATGATCATTCATAGAGTGATCACATTTGTCAAAGATTATTGTTAGATATTTATAATGTTTTTAGGTTATAGTTATTTCTAAAAAGCGAATTGAATTTCATGAAATAACCAAGAGAAAACAAGGGGAAATCTTTACACATTATTAAATATCCATTTTTTTAAATTTTTTAAAACCAATTCATTTTAAACCGCACAATTTATGAGTAAAATTACGTTACCAACTTTTATTAGAATATTCTTTTTTTTAGCCTTGAGTACTCAATTAAATGCTCAGGATATTTGGTGGGAAAAATCAGCTAAATCGGATTCTGAAATTAAAGTTACCTCTGAAAATCAATACTCCGCTTTTGATATTAACAGTAATACAGTGGATAATGTACTCGATCAAATTTATTCTAACGTTTTTTATAACGAAGGAGATTTAGTCATGAGTTTTCCGAATGATAAAGAGGGTTATACCAATTATACCATTTCTGAAACAGAGGTTATGCATCCTAAACTTGCTGTTAAATATCCTCAAATTAGAACATTTGTTGGGTTTTCAATTGAGAACCCTAAAGAGGTTATTCGATTTAGTTATTGCCCAGTAGTTGGTCTAAATGGAAGTATAATAAGTCCAGGAAAGAACACTTTGATTATAAAACCAATAAATAAGACATCTCATATACTATATAATGCAAAAGCCGAAATTTCGGACTCTTTATTTGATTGCCAAACAGAAGAACTATCAAAAGCAATAGGTGTTCAAACTTTTGGAAATGAAAAAAATGCTAATGATGGTAATCTAAGGAGATATCGTTTAGCATTATCTGTAAGCGGAGATTATTCTCAATTCTTTTTAGATGGAACAGAAATAGATGACATAGAAAGAAGGATTAAAGTTATGACCGCTATGGTTTCATCGATTAATAGGGTGAATGGTATTTTTGAAAGAGATTTTGGTGTTACGATGCAAATTATTCCGGAGAATGATTCATTAATATTTCTGGATCCTTCATCAGATCCATATACTACCGGAGGTAATTTAAATGGGCAATTACAAAGTTCTATAGATACAGATCCTTCTATAGGTTCTGCAGCATATGATGTAGGACATTTATTTCATTTTGAAAACGCTGTTTATGGTAATGCAGGATGTATTGCTTGCGTTTGTACTGATGGTTCTAAAGGAAGTGCTTTTACAACGCATAGAGATCCCTCTTCTGACAATTTTAATTTAATTGTTGCTCATGAGTTTGGACACCAGTTTGGAGGATATCATGTACAGAGTAGTTCCAATTGTCGAAGTGGGGTTAATAGTGAAGTAGAACCTGGTAGTGGAAGTTCTATAATGGGATATGCAGGTATTTGTTCACCTGATGTACAAAACACTCCAGATGATTATTTCAATTTTGTCGATATAAGAGATGTAGCTATATGGACTATAGATAATAGTAATTGTGCAGAAATAATACCAACAGGAAATACAGCACCTGTTGTAGACGCAGGTAATGATTATACAATTCCTGGATCTACTCCATTTGTATTAGAAGGATCTGCTACGGATATTGATGGAGAAGAAAGTTTATCATATTGTTGGGAACAAAATAATCCAGAAGATCCTTTTTCTTCAAGTTTTCCGCAAGCTACTTGGGTTAATGGTCCATTATTTAGATCTAAGCTCCCATCGGGTTCAGCAAAAAGATATCTACCTCAATTAACGGATGTGCTAAATGGTAATCTTACTCCAACTTGGGAAGTACTGCCATCAGTTAGTCGTACTATGCGATTTGAATTAACTGTTAGAGATAATATACCGCAAGGAGGACAAACCAATACAGATGGTATATTAGTAACAGTTGATGGAAATTCTGGACCATTTATGGTAACATCCCAAAACACAGCAGAAGTTTGGAATGTTGGAGAAGAAGTAACGGTTAATTGGGATGTAGCAAATACAAATCTGACTCCAGTAAATGCAGGTAATGTTGATATTTTGCTTTCTGTTGATGGAGGATATACCTATCCTTATACAATACAAGATGATATAGTGAATGATGGTTCAGAGACTTTTAGTTTACCAAATGTAGATGGAACAACTACTGCTAGAATTATGGTAAAAGCTTCTGATAATATTTTCTTTGCTGTAAATAGTATTGATTTTACTATCCAAACGTCAGAATTTATAATTGCCCCTACAACAACTACAGTAGCGGTTTGTCAATCTGATGATGCTATTTACAATATAGAGTATAGAACGTTTTTAGATTTTAATGAAGAAGTTACGTTTAGCGCGGAGAACCTTCCGTTTGGAACTCAAGTAAATTTTACTCCATCTTCTATAAGTGGTTCTCATGTAAATGGAACTTCTATAGAGGCAAGGATTACGGGAACCGAAAATCTTGCCGTGGGATTTTATGAACTATCCATTAAAGGAAATTCAAATTTTGGTATTGAAAAAGAAGCAACTGTAAATCTTGAAATATTCAGTAATACAATAGTGCCATCTACGCTGATTTCTCCTACTAATAATGAAATAGGATTTGGTATTGATTCACTTTTTGAATGGTCTAATGATGTTAATAGTGATACATATGAAATTCAAATTGCGACCGATAGTAATTTTTTAGACATTATTGAATCAGCAATTGTTACAGAAAGTAATTATACTGCGGAACTTTTAGGGTATGATAGTTCCTATTTTTGGAGAGTTAGAAGCAATAATCCTTGTGGCATAAGTGAGTTTTCAATTAATAATTCATTTACAACACAGTGTTCAAGTCCAGAAAATTTTCGATCCATTGCTAATGGACCTTCTTATGTAGAGCTTGATTGGACAGATGTAAACTCAACGGAGTGGGAAATAGAGTATGGCTTTTCTGGTTTTGAGTTAGGCAATGGGAATGTAATTACTGTTACTTCTGTACCTTATCAGATACCAGGATTAGACTCATCAACAGACTATGATTTTTATCTTCGGTCTACATGTTTGGTTGGAGGAATCAGTACTTCTTTGGGACCTGTATCTGTTGCAACTACTCAGGATTTTTGTGCAGGAGATCATTTTTATGATTCTGGAGGAGTTGATGGTAATTATACAAATAATGAGAATATTACCACGGTTATAAGCCCTAGCAATTCTGCGGATAGAGTTAGAGTTGTGTTTGATGCTTTTAGTTTAGAGTCAGGATTTGATTCTTTACGAGTTTATGATGGACCAAATGATAGTTATCCAGCACTTCATCAAGGAGGAGGGTTTACAGGTGCTTCTATTGCAAGTGCCTTTGTTTCATCGGATATTTCAGGAAGTCTTACCTTTGTTTTCACTTCTGATGGCAGCGTTACATATTCAGGTTGGGATGCTCGCGTAATTTGCGAACCAAAACCTAATTGTGATGTACCATATGATTTTGTTGTGAATACTGTAAATAGCGATTCTGTAACTTTGAGCTGGAGTACGGACAACCAATCTTCTTCTTGGGATTTGGAGTATGGTTTGCAAGGATTTGAAGAAGGTACAGGAACTGTAGTTGTTAGTAATAGTCAAGTAAATTATAGTATTGATCAATTAGATCCAATAACTACTTATGATGTATATATAAGAGGGAATTGTGCTATTGGAGGAGTTAGTGATAAGGTTGGACCTATAACATTTCAAACGCTTTGTGATATTACGCAAGCTCCATTTAGTGAAAGTTTTGATGCGTTTAGCACCCCACAATGTTGGTTAGAATCTGGAATTGGTGCTTGGAATTATAGCCTTTCTGCTAGTTATGATGCTTCTCAAGCAGGAGATCGTAACGTTCAAGGAAATACAAATTATGCTTGGATAGATGGTTCTGCTCCAAATGGAGAGAACCAAATATCTATACTAACTACTCCGCTTATAGATATTTCTGCATTAACAATACCATCTGTCCAGTTTTCTGTATTTAGCAAGAACACCATTGATAATACCTATAACTCATTACAAGTTGATTTTTATGACGGTATTAATTGGAATACTATTTTAGAATTACAAGAAAATACGGGAGGTTGGAGAGATATCGCAATAAATATAGAGAATTATATAATCTCTGGACCTATACAGGTTAGATTTACAGTGACAGAAAATAGTACAGGTAATTCTGAATATAACGATGTTTTGATAGATGAGATTAAGATTGATGAAATGCCATCCTGTCAAAACCCTTATCAACTAGAAGTTTTAGAAGTTAAAGGTAGATCAGCAGTATTATCTTGGATTGCATCGGATATGGAATTAAGTTGGGAATTGCAATATGGTCTCCAAGGATTCACACCTGCAACCGCTATTAATGAAGTGGTTACTGTAAATCCCTATGAAATAACAGGTTTAGAACCGACAACGACTTATGAGTTATATTTAAGAGCAATATGTGATAGTGCTACAGGTGATAATAGCGATTTTATTGGACCGATAATTTTTACTACTGATTGTGATCCATACACGGCACCATTTATCGAAAACTACGCTTCTTTTGGAAGACCAATTTGTTGGCAAGAACAAGGTGATGTTAATTGGAACTATGGTCTTTATTTTGATAGTAATATTCAGGCTCAAATCCCTGATAGAACTACTGGGGCAGAAACAAATTATACATGGAAGTATAATAATTTTAATAATATTCAGGATCCTGAATATCTAATTTCTCCATTTATAGATGTATCTGCATTGAATATACCATCAATTCAATTTTCATTGTATAGTAATTCTATAAGTAATGAAAATTACAATACACTTACCGTAGAGTTTTTTGATGGCCTCAATTGGAATACACTATTGACTTTTGAAGAACCTACATTGGGGTGGAAAGATTATTATTATGATATTTCATCTTATACTATTACCGATGATATAAAAATTAGATTCGGTATTTTGGAAAATATCAATAGTTCAGAATATAATTATATTTTAATAGATGATGTTAAAGTTGATGAATTACCTTCTTGCTTTAATCCTAATTCTTTATTGGTTACTAGTGTAACTACGGATTCAGCTACAGTATCTTGGTTAGTTGGAAATAGCGAAACGAGTTGGCAGATTCAATACGGTGAAGAAGGTTTTGGACTAGGTAGTGGAACTATAATCGACACGATCGATAACCCAGAGACTATTACGAATCTTAGTTCAAATACAAAATATGATGTCTATCTTAGATCTAATTGTGAGGTTAATGGTTTTAGTGATTGGATAGGTCCAGTTTCTTTAAAAACTCAGGCTGATTTTTGTTCGGGAGATCGTTTTTATGATTCAGGTGGAGTTAATGGAGATTATTCAAATAATGAAAATGAAACAACAGTCGTTTCTCCTCAAAATTCACAAGATAGAATAAGAGTGGTGTTCGATTCCTTTCTTTTAGAAGGTTGTTGTGATTCACTTTCGGTTTATGATGGGCCCGATACGTCATCTCCTTTTTTAGGTTCTTTTACTGGGAGTAATTCACCTGGAGAAATAGTTTCAAACCATGAATCAGGATCACTTACTTTTGTTTTTAGATCCGATGGTAGTGTTACTTATTCAGGTTGGGATGCACGTGTAATTTGCGAACCAAAACCAAATTGTGATGCACCTGTAAATGTTTTTGTTTCTAATATACTTTCTAATGAAGCTGATTTATCTTGGACTGCATCGGGATTGGATTCAAATTGGGAAATAGAATATGGTGCAATAGGTTTTAACCAAGGATCTGGAACAACAGTGACGGCATCTTCTAGTCCATATACCTTGATAGAACTTTCTTCAGACACTTCTTATGATGTTTATATAAAGACTATCTGTGATGCAGGAGGATATAGTGATGTTAGAGGACCATTTAACTTCAGAACCCAGGTTTCATGTCCAGTTCCAACTGGTTTTGTGATCAATGGAGTTACAAGTAATAGCGCCGATTTAGGATGGAATGCAAATGGAGGAAATGAATTGTTTTGGGAGTTAGAATATGGTATAAGTGGTTTTGTACAAGGGAGTGGAGATTCTTTACGATCTAATACAAATACTATTGAACTAGAAAATCTTGAATCTACTGCTACATACGATGTTTATATAAAAGCAAATTGTGGTAATAATGATACTAGTACTTGGACTGGTCCATATAATTTTAGAACTTCTTGTAGTACGATTTCTGATAATCCAAATGAATATATCCAAAACGGAAGTTTTGAATGTGGAGACCTTGGATCGTGGAGATCTATTGGACCTGGAAATACTTCGGGATGTAGAATGAATTTTACAGTTTTAGATAATTCATCAAATGTATGTGTGATAGTTCCCGAGGTTAACCCTTCCGAAGGACAATTTGCAGCCTATACTAGTTTTGATGGTAATGCCGGAGATACTTATATTTTAGAGCAGACAGTTTCTCTCCCATCAAATTTGTCTACTTCATTATCGGCAGTGATATCTTTTGATTTCAGAGCAGAGTATGATGTTACCTATGGAACTGCAACAGCCGAAAGAACATTAAATGTTGATTTATATGATTCTTCAAATAATTTTATTAGATCCATAGAGGAACAATCATTTGGCATAAATCCTCAGATCGGTAGTATTGATTTATCTTTTAGTCAAGATATATTAAATGAAATACTTAGCTATAGTGGACAAGAGATTATTTTGAGATTTAGCGCTTATATTCCAGATTCTAGCACAGGACCAGCTAAAGCAATGATTGATAATGTCTCTCTTATTATAGAAAATACGCTTTCTACAGAAGAAGAAGAAATAGTAAGTAATGAGGTATTGTTATTTCCAAATCCTAATAAAGGAAGTTTTGTATTGAATTATAAAGGACAAAATAATTTAGAGAAGCTATTGATATATGATATTACTGGTAAAATTGTGTACGAAGAAACTTTGTCAGGTTTTAATGAACAAAAACAAATCTCTCTTAATAATGCACAAGCTGGAATCTATCTTGCTAGGATAATTTCTGATAAAGGAGTTGTAACAAAAAGAATAATTATAGAGTAAAATAATAATAATTTATAAGTGTTTAAAAAGCCTATAAAGTTTTTACTTTGTAGGCTTTTTTTTAATTTTCTTTAATTTCATTCATTAATAAAAAAGCGTCGTTTACATACTCTTTTTCTAAAAATAAAGTAAAATAATTAGAAGTAGATATCATTTCAAAAACCGGAATACCTTCATATGCTAAGAGTTTAAAGATATAAAAATACAATCCAATAGATCTAGAACTATCATCAGGCAGCGCAATGGACATAGAGGATAAACTATCCGTAATTGAAATACAGGTTTCATTTTTGAAATGATCTTCTACGATTTCTTTTAAAGACGAGGAGACTAGTATATTACTTTCTTGAAAATTGCTCGAATATGTGAAATAAGTTTTCGTCTTATCCTTTACAGTATTTAATAAATTAGATTGACTAGTAAGAATCGTATTAGAGTTTAAAAAGGCGTATTCAGTAATTCCTGATCTTACTACAATATCTCCTAAACTACCAAGGTTTTCAGAATGTTTAATTCTTTTAGGATGATATCTACGCAGTGCCATAACAATAGAACCAGGTTTTACGGGTTTTCGCATTTCTTTCTCTACTTGAGGTAATAAGTCAGTAGCAAGAGAACTAAAATTAATGATATCTCTTGATAATGCATCTTCTAAAAAGGGCTGATGCCGTAGTATATTATGAACACAATCCGTTATAGTTTTCATTTTGTTAGATATTTAACATTTTGTGTAAATATATACTTTTTTTATGAAAATATTTATTCTTTATTCACTATTGTCTAATTATGCATTGTTAAAAAGAAAATGCAATGAAGATTTTAAAGTTTGGAGGAACGTCTGTCGGGTCGGTAGAAAATTTACATAAAGTAAAAGATATCCTTATTAGTGATAATGGCCAAAAGATTGTGGTATGTTCTGCAATGTCGGGAGTGACGGATCAATTAGTAAAACTGGTTGCATATATAAAGCTAAAGGATGCGGAAGCAATTACTAGAAATTTACATAAATTAGAAAGCAAACATTTAGACGTTATTGATGTATTAATTGATGATATAGCGCTAAGAAATGATCTTAAAGATGGCGTATCATCTATGATCACGGAGATGCTGGAATTGTCGAATCAAGAGTATTCCGAAGCTTTAAACGCTACGGTACTCACTTTTGGGGAAACACTACTAACGTATATTTTTTCCGGTTTTTTGAATGCTACAAACGTTTCGAACAAGCTTCTTAGTGCAAAAGATTTCATGTATGTAGATAATACAGATAACCCTAATATTGCTAAGGTTTCTAAAAAACTCACTAAAATTATAAATACTAATCCTGCCAATATATATATTACTCAAGGATTTGTTTGTAAGGATCATTTAAATCAAATTAGTACACTTAAAAGAGGAGGAAGTGATTATACTGCTACTATAATTGGAGCAGCATTAAACGCACACGAGATTCAGATATGGACAGATATTAACGGATTGCATAATAACGATCCCAGATATGTTGAGGGAACAAATCCTATATCACATCTTACATATAATGAAGCTGCGGAGTTAGCTTATTTTGGAGCAAAAATATTACATCCTCAAACAGTTTCGCCAGTTGTAAACAAAGATATTCCTGTATTATTAAAAAACACCTTTGATCCAGAAGCTCCAGGTACAGTAATCTCTAATAAGACTTATAGAAAAGGTTTGAAAGCGATTTCGGCAAAAGATGGTATAACTGCTATCAAAATTAAATCAAATAGGATGTTGATGGCTCACGGATATCTGAGAAGAATTTTTGAGGTATTCGATAACTATCATACATCCATAGATATGATTACTACTTCTGAGATCGCCATTTCTTTGACAATTGATGACACAACGTATATTGATGAAATTGTAAAAGAGATAGAAGGATATGCAGAAGTAACAGTAGAGCAAAATCATACTATTATATGTGTTGTAGGAGAATCCGTAATTAATGATAAAAACTCCCATAAGCTTTTTGAAATTTTAAATTATATCCCGGTCAGAATGATTTCTTACGGAGGAAGTAATAATAATATTTCTATTCTTGTAGAAACAAAAGACAAAATACCAACCCTTAGGTTTTTAAATGAGAAATTGTTCCTTACTCATCAGGAACCAGTTCTTTAAATTGTTTGTTATGTAATGATGAGTCTTTAGTGGAGAGGAAATTAGCACAATTCTAACTGATTCTCAAAGACAGTAACAACTCCACTTTTTATTAAAATTATTGTTTTACTAAATCCCAACAATTAACCAGGTTGGGATTTTTTTTTGAAGTAATATAGGGTATGAAGATAATTAACTGTTTTATATATATAAATTAGAAACACAAACAACGTCATGCTCAAGAGAATTATAGAAAAATATCGTCTGGAAATTGTTTTATTTGTTTTTTATTCGGTAGTAGCCATTACATTTGTTAAATTCTTTTTACTCCCATAAAGGGTGTTAATTTTTGTTTCATAGGTTTTTGTTTTAAAATTGCGCGAACATTTTTTACACCCACTACTAACATATTTTTAATTAAAAATTTCTTTCCATTGAATCGGGTTCTTTCTAATCCATATTGCATATTCAACAATATCAACCTATTCTGTTTTCTTACTCATTTATACTATTAAAACGATAAATAGTAGACCTAATGATACGTGTAGTATAGTTAAGTTTTAAAATTTATTTAAAAAAAACAAACTATTTAGAGGTAACATATATTAATAAGCAAACATATACTAATGACAATAGCATTGCGTATACGAGAAATAATGCTATCGCTTTAATCAAAATAGAGAATATGCTTATTAAAGTCTTCGGAAGTGCCGTTTTTGGTGTTGAGGCTACAACAATCACAGTAGAAGTAAATATAGATAAAGGAATAGGATACCATTTAGTCGGATTACCGGATAATGCAATCAAAGAGAGTAGTTTTCGAATTGCAGCTGCATTGCAGAATAATGGTTATAAACTTCCAGGTAAGAAAATCACTATTAATATGGCTCCTGCAGATCTTAGAAAAGAAGGGTCTGCTTATGACCTAACATTAGCATTGGGTATTCTGGCTGCCAGTTCACAGATAAAAGGAGAAAATATTTCGGATTATCTAATTATGGGAGAACTTTCTCTCGATGGAAGTCTTCAACCAATAAGAGGAGCTTTGCCAATTGCTATCAAAGCAAGAGAAGAAGGGTTTAAAGGTTTTATATTACCCAATCAAAATGCTAAAGAAGCGGCAATCGTGGATAACCTTCAAGTTTATGGTGTAGAAAATATAAAAGAGGTGATTGATTTTTTTGATGGAAAAGGCTCATTGGAACAAACGATTGTCGATACGCGTGAAGAGTTTTTTAAAGAGCTAGACAATCCCGAGTTTGATTTTGCAGATGTAAAAGGACAGGAAAGTATAAAAAGATGTATGGAGATTGCTGCTGCTGGTGGACATAATATCATTTTAGTAGGACCTCCAGGAAGTGGTAAAACGATGCTTAGTAAACGGTTACCCAGTATTTTACCTCCGATGTCTCTGCAAGAAGCTCTGGAAACTACCAAAATTCATAGTGTGGTTGGTAGAATCAAAGATAATGTAGGGCTTATGGCGCAACGCCCATTTCGCAGTCCTCATCATACGATATCCAATGTAGCATTAGTGGGTGGAGGTAGTTATCCACAACCAGGTGAAATCTCATTATCTCATAACGGAGTTTTGTTTCTGGACGAACTCCCAGAATTTAAGCGAGAAGTACTAGAGGTAATGCGTCAACCATTAGAGGATCGAGAAGTAACTATATCCAGAGCAAAATTTACGGTGACTTATCCATCTAGTTTTATGTTAGTAGCAAGCATGAATCCTAGTCCCGGTGGATATTTTAATGACCCTGATGCGCCAGTAACTTCTTCTCCCGCAGAAATGCAGCGATATCTGAGTAAGATTTCGGGACCATTATTGGATCGAATCGACATTCACATAGAAGTAACTCCAGTACCTTTTGATAAATTAAGTGAAGAAAGAACAGGAGAAACTAGTGTGGAAATAAGAAAGCGCGTAATTAAAGCAAGAGATATCCAGACTAAACGTTTTCTGGAACTAAAAAACATTCATTATAATGCTCAGATGGGTGTAAAACAATTACGTGTGTATTGCGAATTAGACAGTACCTCTAAAGACTTACTAAAAACAGCTATGGAACGTTTAAATCTTTCCGCCAGAGCGTATGACAGAATTCTAAAGGTTTCACGAACCATTGCAGATCTTGAAGGCGTTACTGCTATTCATGGAGATCATATTTCGGAGGCTATTCAATATCGTAGTTTAGATAGAGATGGTTGGTTGGGGTAGCTTTTTAACAATAGTTTTTCTTAATTTTCTTATAAAATAGAGGTAAATTGTTTTTCCCCGACTCACCTTTACTATAGTAATTTTAAATAATCCTATTTTAACTGAAAATTCCCTCAATTATATGAAGTTTTTCTGTAACAAAATGAAATAATAATTGTCTTAATAAGAAAGGGTAATTGCTAAAATCTATGAATAACCGCTAATATCAATGTTTAATCAATATATACGTTTTGTCATGTTTTTTTATAAACCAATTCAAACTCGATATTTTATTAAGTTATTTTTTTTTATACTTTTTTTTAAATCGATGGCACAGAAAAAAGATTCGTCTTTTCTGCAAGAAAATATCATTCCTGAAAGAGTAAAATCTTTTATAATAGAATCTGATTCTATTCAGGAAATAAATAAATTGATTTCTAAAACATTATCAGAAGATAAAGATTCTGCATTAGCCATAGCTTATAGTAAGCTATTTCTCGAACGAGGACAGGTTGAAAAAGATTATAATATTCAATATCTGTCTAGCTATCAAATAGCATATATCGAGTATATCCGATCTAATTATGTAGCAACTATAAAGAATGCATTGATATCTACAGAAGTTGCAGAAAAAATGAAGGATACCAGTAGAATTATAGATAGTAATGTGCTATTAGGTAGCGCATATTATTTGATTGGAGCTTATGATAATGCACTGAAACCATATCTCAGAGGAAAAGAACTTTCTAAAGCAATTGGAAGTTTTTCTTATGAAATTATATGTCTTACGAACATCGCCAATTCTAGAATGAAACTAAAGAGATATAAAGATGCACTGGCTAGTTTTGATTTGATTATAGAAACATTACAGAATGAACAAGATGATAATTTTATACAGTATCAAGAAACTTATTTGAGTTCCTTATTGGGAAAAGGAAAATGTCTAACAGAATTGAATGATCTGAATCAAGCAATAGAAACCTATAATCTAGGCGTTGAATTATCAGAAAAAAATAATTTGTTAGAATATAAAAGCTATTTCTATATCAATTATGGTGATATATATTATAAAAAACAAGAATATCATAAGGCATTAGGCTTTCTTAAAGAAGGCAAAGATATTCTTAATAACATAACTGGAGGACAACAAACCAATCTCCATATTGCAAATTATTATATCGCTAGATGTTATTTTCAATTAGAGGAATATGAAGAAGCTATTTCCATGCTGAATGAAAATTTTGACCTTATCGGTGATCGCAAAGAAACTGATAAAATTGAAGATATGTATCAATTAGCCATAGCAATCTCAAAAGCAACAAATGATAAAGAACAGCAAATACTTTATTACGATAAATTACAGAAAACAATTCAATATAAAAGTGATAAACAACTAAAAGCTAAGGATATTTTGTACGAAGATGATTTAAAAGATTATCAACTAGAGAATGCAAAACTTGAAACCGAAAAAACAAAAACTGCCGCGAGTAAAAAGATAATTCTTATCATTTCTATTTTATTGCTGGTTATATTATTATCTGTGCTTATTGGATATAGAAGAAAAATAAAAATGAGAGAGCAAAAGTTTCTTTCTATAATAGAAGATATACAACGAAAAGAATCTATTGCTAAACCTAAAGTACCGGTTGCTAATTTGGAAATTGAAGATAAAAAAGCAAGAAAAATTTTGAATCAACTTCAGGAAATAGAAGCTACACATTTTTATTTGTCTGAAGATTGCAATTTATACTCTACAGCAAAACTTCTAGGTACTAATACCTCGTATTTGTCCAAAGCTTTAAACGAAACAAGGAAACAATCATTTAACCAGTATATCAATGAACTAAGAGTAAATTATGCATTGTTGAAACTTAGAGATGATTCTGTTTTTAGATCGTATACGATTAGAGCTGTTGCCAAAGAACTAGGGTACAAAAGTCACACTACATTTATAAAAGTATTTAAAAGTAAAACAGGAGTAAATCCAGCATATTATATTAACAAATTAGAGGTGGCGTAGAGGGTTAGCCGTTTAAATTTATAAATATGAACAATTACATTTATTAAAAAAGCTGAAATAGTAATACTTTGTTTAGGATTATAAACCTAAAATTATTGCTCAATGAAAACACATAGATCTTTTCTCTTATTGCTTATAATATTTACGAGTGTAGCATATGCTCAGGATGAATCATTTGTAACAGGAAATAAAATTAATATGGTTATTTCTGTAACAGATGTTCCTAGGGATGATGCTACTCATTCGACTCAGAAATTAGAAATGATTGTACCGGATTCGTTGAAATTAAATAAAAAAGATATAAAACTCAGAGTAGTTTTAGATTATAAATCTGTCATTGATACTGTAAGATATTTTAGGCTGTCTAAAACGGTTGTACCAGGCGCGCCTTTAGGAGCGTCATTACCGGTAATTATACCACCTATAAAAAAACCTAATGACCCATCTGAGCCATCTGATTCATTTAGTAGCTCTAATGGTTATCCTTATCTTTTTAATAACCCTCTCCATTTTCATTTAAAAAAACACAAATTATACCTTAGTTTAATAGAATATGATACTGAAGAAGATTATCTGAAAGATGAATTTGGTTTGGAAGGAGTAGTTCGCGATGAGAAAGTAATTAATATTAGTTTAATAAATCGTGAATCTAAAGAACTCATAATAGACAATCTTACAAAAAACTCTTTTCTGCTGTATCCAAATCCTTTTGATAATCAGGTAACCATTGATATAAGTAATAAAAAAACTAGTGAGCAGATAAAAGTGGATGTCTTTAGTATCAATGGTATTAAAGTAATTAGTTATAATTTAGGAAACGCACATAAAAACAATCAACAACAATATATTTTGGATACATCTCACTTAAAAAAAGGAGTATATTATTGTTATGTAACTGAAGGGAGTACATCATATTATAAAACTATTCTTAAAGAGTAGTATACATCTTTTTTTAGTTTACAGAAGCCTCCTGAAGATGTATCTTCAGGAGGCTTCTTTTTGGATCATATTTAAGAGAGTATTGTATTCCACTAAACTTAAAATGATATTAAAAGAAACACTATCCAAGTCACTTTCATTCTATAACTTTTATTAGTCAAACTGATCATATAAATATCAAATTAATACAGGTTTTAGAATATGATGAAATCTTTTTCATGTTTTTAAGTATTTGAAAATCAAACATTAACATAAATTATGTTAATAGTTGGTAATGATTGAGTACTCTGGATTCAATCATTGTACAAATTTATAAATCTGAAAATCAAGTCTTTGTTTTAGCCAAAAACTGCTCCTAATTTTGGGTAAACACTTTTACCAAATAAGTATCATACGTCATCCTAAGAAATACATAAAAAACAGACACAAAACGTGGGTGTCTCTAAATGTCACACGGATATAATTTTTAAAAATTTATAGAGATGTTAAAACACATTTTAAACCTAAAAGGGGTTCAGCAATTAAACAAAACTGAAAAGATTTTTATCAAAGGAGGAGTACAGATTGATTGTACATCAGATGCTGATTGTTCATTCAGAAACAGAGTATGCGGTAGCAATGGTTATTGCATTACTCCTCAATGTACATCAAATGCTCAGTGTGGTGCTGGCTATGTATGCACGAATTACAGTTGCATTAGCTGTTAAATCACAGTATGTGTTACAGATTTAAAGGAGTCACCTGAAAATCCTAAATAGAGTAAGGGTAATTTATAATTTATTTAATATGAAAAATTTAAAAAAATGGAACATCGAAGGAGTACAAATATTAACAAGAGAACAAACAAGAGTTATTAATGGGGGACTTGAAGAGCTAGTATGTGATTGGGTAGGAAGTGAGTATATCTGTTTTGATGTTATTGATGTAGATGGTTAACAGACTATAATAATTACAAAAATCACTTTAAAATTCAAGAATAATTTAAATCATTCAAATCATGAAAACTTTAATTTTTAAACTACGATATGTATTAGCATGCTCCATCTTAATGGGGTTATTAATCACAACATCTTGTGAGAAAGAAGAAAACCTTACTGAGTCAATAGAATCGGTTGATAATGTAGATAATCTAGAAGAAAAACGTTTTTCTACACCAGACGATCCTGATTTCAGACCACCAAATATTCCTCGACCACCGCAATTTGATGCTGTATGCGTAGTAAGGTTGGCCTATTTGTCATACTTAAGAAGATGCCCAGAAAACCAAAGTGTTGTAAATGGTTGGGTAAGTGTACTTCTTACTAGAGGGTTTGATGATTTAGCAGAAGGGTTTATCACATCACACGAAGCTAATGTAAAATGGAATTCACAATATCACAGCTTTTTATCGAGAAATCATCTTACAAGTTATCAAATTGACAAGAAGGTTTATATAGCATATAGAGGACTCTTATTGCGCGAACCGGATGTAAATGGAGGAATTGGCTGGACTCATAATCTCCGTCAGTTTGGTCTTAAATTTGTTGTCAACGGCATTGCCAACTCTCAAGAGTTTGCAAATAGATTAGCAAATATATCAACAGAATGTACGAATGCGGCTAATCAATGTCAGTTTTAGTATGATTGCATAATTTGATTGTTATTTGGACTGAATTCCTCCTTTTTGATGGAATTCAGTCTTCTTTCTTGAAAGAAGTAGTTTTAGATAAACTATAGTATCTCTTATTCCAAAAAGCATTTTTATAGTCTTCTTTTCTGGAAGCCGTTTCCCTATTTTTTATAATAAGATGTGTTTTATCTATTTCTTTACTTCTATACCCAAGCAGATGGAAGAATTGCTTTGTAAAAAACCTAGCTACTTTTAGATTCACAATTAAGGAATCTTTTTTATCAGATATCCAATGAATTCCGGGAAGTGTAGGTAAAATATGATCAAACCTTATTTTTCGTAAGATAGTGGATAGATACATAAAGAAATATGGAGTCTTTTTAATAATAAAAAAACCATCATCACCTTTATCTTGATAAAGAGGCATAAAAACTCTCCCTTTGCTTTTTGCTATAACACTTTTACCATCACTAATAGCTAAGCTTTGCCCTTTGTTGATTTTCTGAAAATTAATAAAACCAGTTTTCATACTAAACCGTTCTCCTTTTCTAATTTTATGAAGGTAGAAGATTTCGTAGGTCTTGTGAGACTTCTTTAGCGTGCTATTCAGAAATTCATAATGTTTGTCAAAATCCACATCATTTTTATGAATACACCCTGCAAATACCATCGATAGATAAGTAAAGGAAATATGATTTTTTACAGAATTTGGATCATCATGCTGACCCGCTTCAAATCCAAAAGAAACATATCCGTGTTCATTAATATAACTCAATAATGGACCATCTAAATATTCTTCAATACCCAGAATCATACGTATCGGATATTGCATAGTAAATCTTCTGTTTAGCATACTATCATTAACCGTAAGGAATGGTATTGTTTGGCTAGAAGTAGTATGCAAGTCAAAGAAATAGAAAGGCCCTTTTTCTACATCAAGGATGTTTTTTAGCGTATTATATATATCTAGTTGTTGGATACTATCTTCATTATCGGGATGAGGTTTATTAGTGTATAAATCTTTTATATTATCATTAGTCCACAGTCGATTTAGATCTTCTTTTTTGTATCGAACACCATTTTTAAGAGCCCATAAATTCCCACTGATTCCATACATGTTTCCAGACATCGGTATTTTTAGAACTTCTAAGTTTTCAAAAACCTTTTTTAAAGCAAATACACCTGCAGGTTCGTTGCCATGAATACCTCCGAAAAAAATTAATGTAGGACCAGGTTGATTGCCTTTGTGATAACCAATAAGACGTTCGATATCAATAGACTGATCTAATGCTTTACTATATATTTTGACCATTATCAAATTCGATTACATCTTTAATCGTTATAATACCCACCAAATCTTTTCCTTGAACAATAGGAAGACATCCTATTTCATTCTTTTTCATAATTTTAATTGCTTCCTGAATAGTAGTTTTTGGAAGTATGGTAATTACTTCTTTGGTCATAATGTCTGCTACAATTTGATCTAGATTTTTTTGAGACGATTTTTGATAGTTTTTAGCGTGTGTCCAAGTAAGAAGGCCGCATAATTTTCCAGAATTATCTTCAACAGGTACGTGATGGATATCTTTCCATTTCATTACACTGGTAGCAAGACTAGCGATATCATTTTGATTTACAGTAAATAAGCGGGTGGACATAATGTGTTTTACGAGATGAGGGGAAGGATTACATGCTTTTGATTTGTTTTCTATTTCTTTCCATTGATGTACAGGAGAACCATTTTGTTGATTTTGATACATTACTTTTGTTAATACTCTTAATGCATCATCTTGTTTAAGGCTTTTACGGAGTTTGCGATAATTTTTAATTTGCCATTCTGATCCAGAAGTGCCTTTAGTTCTATATTCAATAATACCCAGTAGTTTTTCTATGTCCAGTTTGTCAATCTTCATTTTCTCTAAACCAGTATACGCAATAGGTAATAATTCTTTAAGAACTAAATCTTGTACTGAGATTTGTTTTCCCATCCAATGTAAAATAGAATCTTTACCCATTCTGGCTGTTTTAATGAAATTAGCTTTTGCATCTTTAAACTCCATACAATTGGATATTTGGTCAAACTCAGAAGGCCTACCAACCATTAAACCTACCCAAAATGCGAAGTTGGCCATTTCATCTTTAACCGTTGGGCCTGAAGGGATATAACGATTTTCGATACGTATATGAGCCTTTCCATTACCCACACCATAACAAGGTCTATTCCAACGATAAATGGTTCCGTTGTGTAATGAAAGCGCTGGTAACTTTGGGATATTTCCTGTACGCAGTTCTTCTAATGAATTTTTCTCAATATTTTTTGCTAAAAGTATTTTGTGATTAGCAATATCATTTTTGTAAACATCTATGATAGACCCATAAGCCCAATGATCACCGAAAGAAACTCTTGCTGTCTGATCTTTTAAGGCATATGATGAACCGCGAGTATCCAAGCTTTGACGAAATAAGGCAATCCGTGTCTCACTCCAGAGTTCTCGTCCAAGTAAGAGGGGAGAATTGGTGCAAATCCCAAGAATAGGAGCAGAAATAGCCTGAGCCCAATTATAGCTTGATATAAAATCTTTAGGAGGAATTTGAAGGTGTAATTGGAAACTGGTGTTACAAGCTTCAAAAAGCACAGAATCATGATCTGTCGTTAGTTCATCAACTCCTCTTAAATGGAGTCTGAAATCGGCATCTCGTAATTCTCTTAGTTTTTTATTTAACTCCCAATATCTTTGACTAGGTGTCATATAATCAAAGCTTAACTGGTTTTTACTAATCGTGGGTAAAATACCAGCCAATAGCACCTTAGTATTTAATTTTTCAGCGTGTAATGATGCTTTTTTAAGTAAAGTTGATAATTGATTTTCAACCCGATCGAAACAATTATTTTTTAATTCTATAGGATCAAGGTTTATTTCTAAATTATATTTAGCGAGCTCTGTTGTGAAATGAGGGTCATTGATTGATTTTAAAATATCTTCAGCGTTAGTTGCCGGACGCCAAGCATCAGTAATTAGGCAAAATTCTTGCTCTGAACCAATACGTACAATATCGTCTTCGATTAGGTTTTGTTCGAGCATTAATTCTAACGCTTTAATATCATCGAGGAGGTTTTTAATGAAGGTAGCCCGCCTATCTCTATGATTTATTGTATCAACTGAATGTTCGCCCATTTCCTGCGTTTATAAGCATTTGTATATAAAATAGCTTCGTTTACATGCTTCGAAGTTGAATAAACCATAGCAAATAAAAAATGATTTATATCAGTAAACTCTATTCAATAACCATTATAACAATCTTAAATTTTATGATGAATTCGTAAAAAACTAGAAATTGAAAGCTCTTAATTATCAGTTATACAGTCTTTTTAACTTTTTTTTAATAATATAACAAGATAAATACTCATTTCCTTAAAGTACTTTTAGCATCTTAATCAAAAAGTTAAATCATGAAAACCCAGATATCTAGGATGCTTATTGTAGCAATGTCCTTTTTATTTGTTTCTGTAATTTCTTGTAACAAAGAGGGAACGGAAGCAGAAGTACAAACAGAAAGCGAAGAAGTTGGTAAATTATCTATCGATTTCGAAAAGTATGAATTAGAAAACGGCCTTCAGGTGGTTTTACACCAAGATAAATCCGATCCTATTGTTTCTGTAGCGATTCAGTATGGAGTTGGGTCTAACCGTGAAAAAACCGGAAGAACAGGATTTGCTCATTTATTTGAGCATATGTTGTTTCAGGAATCAGAAAATGTTCCACAAGATCAATTCTTCAAAATAATTCAAGATGTTGGAGGAACTCTTAATGGAGGAACTTGGCAGGATGGAACAATCTACTATGAAGTAGTTCCTAAAAATGCAATGGAAACAGTTATGTGGTTAGAATCTGATAGAATGGGATTCTTAATCAATACCGTTACAGAAGGTGCATTTAAGAATCAACAAGAAGTGGTTCAGAATGAAAAAAGACAGCGAGTAGATAATAATCCTTATGGACATACGAGTTGGGTTATCGACAAAAATATTTTCCCTGAAGGACACCCATATAACTGGCAGGTGATAGGTGAATTAGTTGACCTTCAAAATGCAACAGTAGAAGATGTGAAGGAGTTTTATGATAAGTATTATGGACCAAATAATGCAACCTTAGTGCTTGCAGGAGATTTCGAAACTGCAGATGCTAAAGCAATGATCGAAAAGTATTTTGGTGAGATCAAGAAAAGACAAACAGTAGAAAAGCTTAAAGTTCAGAATGTAACCTTAGCAGAAACTAAAAGATTCATGCACGAGGATAACTTTGCTACGACAGCACAGCTTAATATGGTTTGGCCTACAGTAGAGCAATATACTAAGGATGCTTATGCGCTTGACTTTTTAGGAGAGCTATTAGCAGAAGGAAAGAAAGCGCCGTTATACAAAGTATTAGTAAAAGATAAAGAGTTAACATCCGATACGAATGCTTGGAATCGCTCTATGGAAATTGCAGGTAAATTTAGAGTTAATGTTACAGCTAATGAAGGAAAAAGCCTTGCTGATATCGAAGCTGGAGTTTTTGAAGCATTTAAGAAGTTCGAAGAAGAAGGAATCACTGATACGGATATCGAACGTATTAAAGCCGGTCTTGAAACACAATTCTATAATGGAATCAGTAGTGTATTAGGAAAATCGTTTCAATTAGCGCAGTATAATGTATTTGCTGGTGATCCTGGATTCATTACAGAAGATATAGAAAATATAAAAGCTGTTACTAAAGAAGATGTAATTAGAGTATACAATACATACATCAAGGATAAGCCATATGTAATTACTAGTTTTGTCCCTAAAGGTAAAACTGATTTGGCAGCTAATGATTCTGAAAAAGCAGCTGTTGTAGAAGAAGAAATTAAGGAAAATGTAGCAACTGAGGTAGCAGAAACGAAAGAAGAGATTGAGAAAACACCATCGGCTTTTGATCGATCTGTATCTCCAAAAGAAGGAGAGTCTCCTAAGTTAAATGTACCTTCTTCTTGGAATACGACACTTGCTAACGGAATGAAAGTATATGGTATTGAGCAAAATGAACTTCCATTAGTAAATTTCAGTTTAGTGATTTCTGGAGGACATTTATTGGACTCTTTTGATAAAGTTGGAGTTGCTAATCTTATGACAGATATCATGATGGAAGGTACAGCTAATAAAACTCCAGAGCAATTAGAAGAAGAAATAGAATTGCTAGGAGCTTCTATTAATATGTATACAACAAGAGAAGCGATTGTAATTAGTGGAAATACGCTAGTACGTAACCTAGATAAAACAATAGACCTTGTAGAAGAGATTCTTTTGCAACCTAGATGGGACGAAGAAGAGTTTGCAAGAATCAAAACAAAAACGATTAACGGAATCAAAAGATCTGCTGCAAATCCTAATGTAGTTGCTAGAAATGTATATAATAAAGTACTTTATGGTGATAAGCATATGTTTGCATATCCAACAAGTGGAACTGTAGCATCTGTAGAGTCTATAACGATAGATGATTTAAAACAATTTTACACGAATAATTTCTCGCCTTCGGTAAGTAAATTTCAAATTGTGGGAGATTTAAATCAGAGTAAAGCTCTTGCCTCTCTTAAAAAATTAGAAAGTCAATGGGCAAGTAAAGAAGTAACTATTCCAGAATATGAGATCGTAAATAATAGAGATAAAGCTTCTTTGTATTTTGTTGATATACCAAATGCTAAACAATCTGTTATTAATATTGGATACCTTTCCATGGCACGTACAGATAAGGATTATTTTCCTGCTACTGTAATGAACTATAAATTAGGAGGATCTTTTTCTGGAAATGTAAACCTAATTCTGAGAGAAGAAAAAGGATATACGTATGGCGCTAGATCAGGGTTTAATGGTAGTAAGATTCCAGGTACTTTTACAGCTTCCTCTAGTGTACGTACAAATACAACTTTTGAATCTGTGAAAATCTTTAAAGACGAGATTGAAAAGTATAAAGGAGGTATTTCTGAAGAAGATCTTGAGTTTACTAAAAATGCGTTGATCAAATCCAATGCACGTAGGTTTGAGACTCAAGGAGCATTGTTAGGAATGTTACAAGAAATGGGAAGATATGATCTTACACCAGATTATATTGCTAAAGAAGAGGCAATTATCCAAGGAATGACTCTTGAACAACATAAAGCATTAGCAAACAAATATCTTGATGAGTCTAAAATGGCTTATTTAGTTATTGGTGATGCAGCTACTCAATTCGAACAGTTTAAAAAAGCTGGATTTGATGAAGTATTAATGTTAGATAAAGATGCTAAAGAAGTAAAGTTATCTGATGTAAAAATGTAAACATTACATCATATTAATATTTAAAAAAGAAGGGATAAAATTTAATTTTATCCCTTCTTTTAGTTTTAAATGCTATTATGTTTGATTTTTATTTTTTGAACTAGTTTGCACACATACTTTTTAAACTCCATATTCCGTATACCATATCCATCTAGTCCAATTAATTCGACATCTCTGGTGTTCTCTATCTTTAACTGAATATAAAACAAAGAATACCCATCTCGTTTAAACCAGATTTCATTTTCCTTTCGTAAGATTTCATAAGAACTACATTCTTCAGAAAAAGGAGATTCTTTAATTAAGGAATAGTTTTCATAATTGATACATTCATAATGTTTTTCAATTTTTGCCCAATATGATTGATAGTACAACAATATAATTGCGATGCCTATTATTAGTAAAACAATTGCTACCATGATTTTGTGAAATTTTAAGGAGATTCTAATAATTCCCTATTGATTGATTTACTGAAAAGAAGTTTAAATCCGTTGATTTATGATCTAAAACTAGTTCGCTTTTTTCTATATCATTTTCAAAAGTTACAATTCTTTCTAAAGCCCCTAATTCATTATAAACTTTCCATTGACCTTGTCTTTTTCCTTTTATAAATTCACCTTCAATATTGATTTTTCCATCAGGATGAAAAGCTTTCCAAATTCCAGATTCCTTACCATTCTTATAATGTTCAATAAATAGTAAGGCTCCATTACTGTAGTAGATTTTCCACAAACCGTGGGTTTTATCATTCAGGAAATTCCCTTCTTTTTTCAGTTGACCGTTTGCATAAAAAAACTTCCAAGATCCATTCAATTTGTTATTGGCTGTCTCTCTAACTTCTTTAATTGAGCCATTGGGATAGTAAAAGACCTTCTGATTACTTTTAGGTGTTCTAGTATTTATAGACGAACTATCCTTAGTTTTATCGGTTAGAAGAGCCAATTCCTGTGAGTTAACCTTAGAAAAGAAAATGAAACTAACTAAGAATAATAATTTGAAGAGTATGTTTTTCATGATAAAAGTGTTTTGCGGTTTTGATCCATACAAAGATTTATAATAAAATACATTCTTATTACACCTCTTATAGTGAAAATGTCCTCACTGTTTTCAGGGAAGAAGGTTTATGAAAAGCCTGTTTACTGGTGTTTAGACCTGTTATCTACACCAAAGTACAATAAAACAGTAATTTTTTAGGGACATTTAACCCTTTCTCGAGAAGTTATTTTCCTGTACAGATTCCGTGTTTTAGCTATATTAATTTATATACCTAAAACATAATTTTATATCATCTTAATCAAGCATACAATTCCCTTTTTATCGATTAAGAATAACTACCCCATTTATCATTAGAGTGCCCTATTTCTTTGATTTTTAAAATATGAATCATCTTTTAACTTCAATTCTTGATGTAAAAGAAACTGATTTATAAAAACAGTTAATTCTATAATTAAAAGAATATGATATTCGAAATACTACAAATCATTACGGAAGAGGTCAACAATTTCTTCAATATAGAGATCGAAGAAAAACCAGTTTCGTTAGATAACATAGCCTTTATAGAATCAGAAACTAATGACAATACAAACACCAGTAATAATGTAGTGCTATCATTACTGCATACAGAAGAGGAAGCTACATTGAAAAATATACCCAACCACCAAATAGAAGGAACTAAAGTTGTCTATAAAAACAACAAGGTTCATCTTAATCTGTATATAATGTTCTCTGCTAATAGAACTGATTATACAGAATCCCTAAAAAGTTTGTCAAAAATCATCGAGTTCTTTCAGTCAAAAAGAATTTTTACGCAAAGCAATACCATTTTTGATAGAGAAGTAGATGGAATGGATAAGATTAAGGATTTCAGATTTACTGTAGAACTCTTTAGCCCATCTTTTGAAGAGATGAATTTTATCTGGGGAACACTCGGAGGTAAACAATATCCTTCGGTAATATATAAAGCAAGTGTTCTAGAAATTGAAAGAGATGTTACACAATCCGAAGGAAGTTTAATTACCGAAATAAATGGGAATTTAAATCATAAATAAATGGCATTTAGAACTTTATATAAAACAATGTTTACGATAGATCTGCTTCATTCTTATTTTCTGAATGATGGAGTATCACCTTATATATCCATGAATGATGATGATAAAAAAGAGCAACTTAAAAAACACAATTTTTTAGATTACATCAACGTGATTCCTTCTTATGCTACTCAAGTAAAGTTGAAAAACCATAAGTTAATTTTAAGAAAAGGGCTAGATGGTTTCAGAGTATTAGCCAGTGTGATTGAAGAGAATAATAAATTTAAGACACACAGACTTTTAGAAAATGACCTAAAACTTACCTTTTTAGTATATGTAAAAGATTACTTATTTGATAATTATACTGAACTAACAAAAACGGATAATAGACTTTACTATTTCTCTAATATCAAACCAGCCACAGAGGTGGATCCTTACTCTTATGTTCCTTTGAGTTCATCAAATGATCTAATTACGGATGATTTTTCGTTGACGGAAGAAAGTACGCGACAATTATGGTATGATACGGAACAAGATAACATCCGGACAGAAATAAAGAAGCGACTGGATTTAATTGCAGAGCTCGATGAAGATGACCTCATTACTGATGAAGGAAAGAAAATTCTGGATCAATCCATTCAAAAAGAACAAAGCAAAGGATTATTAGGAATTATTGAATTACAAATGATTGGTGACAATACTATGGATGTCATCGAGATTGATAATACGGATCTCAATGATATTAAAAGTTTTTTATTAGATCCAATTCCAGCGTATAAACTTCATTTCGAAAACAGAAAGACTATCTGGAAGTATATAAAAAAATCCGATGAGAATGAGTTAGAAACTTCTTCGGTAAAACCCTTAACCAGAAACGGTTTTATAGAAATAGATCCAGATACCGATTTTTCTGGTCCATTACCTACCGATATAGATAAATACATTTTTCCGAACCCTACGGCAAACATCATAAAACAAATTACTGACGAAAACACAAATATAACAACAACATATTCTGAAATTTTTATTTAAAAACGATTAAAATTATGGCAACTACGTACAAAACACCAGGGGTCTATATCGAGGAGATTGTAAAATTTCCTCCTTCGGTAGCCCAAGTAGAAACTGCGATTCCGGCTTTTATCGGATATACCGAAAAAGCAACCAATAAGATTAAGGGGGATTTGAAAGATATTCCAACCCGAATAACATCTATGTTGGATTATGAAACATTTTTTGGTTTCGCAAAACCAGAAACAACAATCAATGTCACTATTAACGATGAGTTAGTAAATGGAGTGAAGGAAAGTTCAATAGTGGTGGATCAACCCACTAGCAAACAACCTTTTTTAATGTACTATTCCATGCAAATGTATTTTGCAAATGGAGGAGGGCCATGTTATATAGTTTCTGTAGGACGTTATGGCGAAGATAAATATCTGGATACAGATGATTCTCAAGTAACAGGAATCAACAATGAACAAGCATTAAAAGCTGGTCTGGACGAATTGAGAAAGGTTGATGAGCCTACACTAATTCTCTTTCCAGATATAACGCGTGTATCATCTATAACTACAACCGCTTTTTATGGTTTATATAATGATGCATTAACTCAGTGTAATGAATTGCAGGACAGGTTTACTATTATAGATCCTTTAAATTATGATGGAACAAGTCCAACAGACACTAATGTTAATGATTTAAGAGATGCAATTAGCTCAGATAAGGATTATATAAAATACGGAGCAGCATACTACCCATTCTTAGAAACCATTTTGGATTATAAGATTGATGAAGATCAGATTACGATTAAACATTTTAATGAAAATGATCCGCAGGCTCAAGTAGTGATTACAGAGAATCTGACAAGTATTGATATTGCTTCGGCAGTAGAAGATATTGTAAATGAAACGGGCAGTTTTGGGACTACTTTCGAAGGTAGCTTAGTAGAAGTACTAGATTTTCTCTATGATGCTACTGATGGGTTTAATTTAGGCGCAGCAGATGATGCAGATAAAGATTATTCTGCTCCAAGACCTTTGACATTACATAGTAGGTTAAAGACATTATTAACCAATTTAGAAAGCTTAATTCAGCTTAAAAATGATACCGATCTCGAAGCAAATGCTGCAATATCTGCATTATCCGATGAGGTACCAGCACTTGATGCCGATATAGCAGCTATTGAGTCAGCACTTACGAATTTTGACAATCTTTTTGAAAATGATGATACCATTGAACCAGTCCATAAAGCGTTAAAGAAATTAACGGATAATCTTAAAAAGAATATTGACGAAGCCAATGAAACCAAAATTCAAAATCTAATTGATAGTAATACATCAAATGTACTGGATGAAATAGAAAAGTTGATTACAGTTGCAGATGTATCAGCACCAGCAGATACAGATACTACCTTATTTGATGCTGTAGTTACCAATTGGGAGGCCTTAAGAGACACTGTTATTGATAATACTCCAGATGATGGTATCGTAGAGGATATTACTCAGGATACTAATAATGGGGAGTTACATGGCAGAACCTTAGCATCTATAGAGCAATTAGATAATGCAACATACAATACAATTCTAACAGCAATTGGTAATCTTCCTATGGAATTACCTCCTAGTAGTGCAATTGCTGGAGTGTATGCTCGGGTAGATTCTGATCGAGGAGTTTGGAAAGCACCTGCCAATGTTAGCCTTAACTATGTGATAAAGCCAACAGTAAAAGTTACCAATGTACAGCAAGATGGATTGAATGTGGATACTGTAGCAGGGAAATCTATTAATGCAATCAGAACCTTTACAGGAAAAGGAACATTGGTTTGGGGAGCAAGAACTCTAGCTGGAAATGATAAAGAATGGAGATATGTTCCAGTGAGACGATTCTTTAATATGGCAGAGGAGTCCATCAAAAAAGCAACAGAGCAGTTTGTTTTTGAGCCAAATGATATGAATACTTGGGTTCGTGTAAAAGCAATGATCAATAACTTCTTAACACTGCAATGGAGAGCAGGAGCGTTGGCAGGACCAACACCGGATAAAGCTTTTTATGTAAACGTTGGGCTTGGAGAAACTATGACTGCAAATGATATCCTTGATGGAAATATGATTATCGAGATAGGTATGGCAGTAGTACGTCCAGCAGAATTTATCATACTTAAGTTCTCTCACAAAATGCAAGAAGCATAATAACTCATTTAAACTATAAATAATAACATCACTCTTTTGCTGAATAATTATTTGCTAGAAGAATACTTCTCTCCTTTTTAGGGGAGATGCCTGAAAGGCAGAAGGGTTTAAAACATAGAAATCATGGCAGAATATCCATTACCAAAGTTCCATTTTAAGGTTACAATCGGAGGTGATACCGAATTAAATTGTACCGAAGTTTCAGGTTTAGATTTTGAAACCGAAGTGATCGAATATAGAGGAGGAGCAGACAATGATTATTTTAAGAAGAAACAACCAGGAATGACCAAGTTTGCTAATATTTCCATCAAGAGAGGAACTTTTGCATCTACCAAGGGTCAATTCTACGATATGTGGAAGAAAAATGTGTTTTTCCAGGAAGGCGAAGAACAATATAGAAGTGATCTTACGATCAGTTTACTAGATGAAAAACACGAACCGATTGTTACTTGGGAAGCATCTGATGCCTGGTTGCTAAAAATTCAGTCAACAGACCTTAAGGCAGACGGTAACGAGATCGCAATAGAATCAGCGGAATTTGTAATTAACAGTCTTAAACTAGCTTCGTAATGGCTACCTATTATCCACCCGTAGGATTCCACTTTAGTGTAGAATTTACAGGATTATCAACCGGTGAAAAAGATCATCAGTTTCAATCCGTATCAGGATTGACAGTTGATATAGAAACTGAGGAAATTACCGAGGGTGGAGAAAATAGATTCAAACATAAAATCCCAGTAAGAACTAAATATCCAAACCTAGTTCTTAAAAGAGGATTGCTTGTAGATTCTAAGGTAGTAGATTGGTGTAAAAAAGCCGTTGAGAACTTTGATTTCGAACCGATTAATCTCATTGTGAAATTGTTAAATGAAAAGCATGAGCCGCTCTTATCCTGGAATATCGTTCATGCCTATCCGATAAAATGGTCAATCGCAGATTTTAACGCAGAAGAGAGTAAGGTGGTCATTGAAACCATTGAACTGGTGTATAACTATTATAATACGATAACGTAAGAATGGGAGCCATAGAGATAAAAGAATTGCACATTAAAATTAATGTAGATAACAATAAAAAGGCATCCGAGAGTACCGCAGGAAAGAAAGCTGCAGGAGCTAATAAAGATGCCATTATCGCGGAATGTGTAGAGCAAATTATGGAAATCATAGCTAAACAAACTGAAAGGTAATCATGAGTACTGGAGAATTAACAAAACTAAAAGTAGTAGCCTATAGTGATCCTCAATTTAACAACGAGGTAGCAGATGGAGAGTTTATAACTTTACTAAATCCTGAGAAGTATACTTTTAATTATAAGATTGAGCAAAATGAAGACCAAGCTTCTGGTACCAGTGATTTATCGCCTAGGTTTAACAAAAAACTTCCGGAAAATCTTGTATTAGAATTTCTTTTTGATCGCTCTGGAGTATTAGTTCATTATGGTGGTGATCCTAATAGTACAGAAGACAATAAAGTATTAAAGGATGAAGGAGAAGGGATCATTGACGATATCGAAAAGTTTAAAAAAGTAATACTTGATTATAACGGAGAAGAACATGAGCCTAATTATGTGATGATCTCTTGGGGAGCATTACTTTTCAAGGGGAAACTCACCGAAATGAGTATCGAGTTTAAACTTTTTAAACCAGACGGGACACCTATTAGAGCTGTTGCAAAGGGAACATTCCAAGGGTTTGTAGAAGACGATTTGCGAGTAGCAAGAGAAAACAATCAATCTCCAGATTTAACACATTTACGAATCGTAAAAGAAGGAGACACATTGCCATTGATGTCACATCATATATACGGAGACTCTAAATATTACCTCGAAGTAGCGAAAGTAAATCAACTTACATCATTTAGAAAACTAGAAGTAGGAAAAGAAATTTTCTTTCCACCCATTGAAAAAATCTCATAATCATGGCAGAAGGTAGCGTAATACAGACTTCAAAAAGTGCAGACTTAGTTACTAATAAAGTATTGATAGGTGGTCAAGAATTGTCCAAGAAATATCAAGTAAAAACAATAACTGTAGAAAAAGAAGTCAATAGAATTTCTACCGCTAAGATTATTCTTATTGATGGAGAGCCTGCAAAACAGGATTTTCAATTAAGTAATGAGGAACTTCTTATTCCAGGAGCAGAGATCGAAATTACAGCTGGATATCATTCCGATGAAGAATCTATTTTCAAGGGGATTGTAATTAAACATAATATTAAAATCAAAGCGAACGGTTCTTACCTGATTCTGGAGTGCAAAGATGAAACCGTAAAACTTACCATCGGTAGAAAAAGTAAGTATTTCTATGAAAATAAGGATAGTGGTATTATCGAAGAGATCATTGATGCTTATGGAATTGATAAAGATGTAGAAGCTACAAATTACGAGCATAAAGAACTCGTACAATATAATATTTCGGATTGGGATTTTATTGTGAGTAGAGCTCAGGCTAATGGTAAACTGTGTTTTGTAGATGAAGGAAAACTTACTATCAAAAAACCGGATTTTAGTACAGAACCAGTAGAGACAGTAACTTTTGGAACTACAATTTTGGATTTGGATGCAGAAATAGATGCGAGACATCAAATTGATAAAGTTACTTCTTATAGTTGGAACTATGCAGATCAGGAGATTGTAGAAGCAGAAGGAGCAGATCCAGGAGTAAGTCTAAACGGAAATCTGGCACCATCAGATTTGTCGTCGGTGATAGCATTGGAAAACCTTGAACTAAGACATGGAGGAACACTTTCTACCGCAGAATTGCAGGATTGGAGTGATGCTAAATGGATGTTTCAACAGCTATCCAAAATAAGAGGAAGAGTAAAGTTTCAGGGGATACCAGCAGTAAAACCAGGAGTTATCTTAAATCTTCAGGGAGTTGGAGATCGGTTTAATGGAAAGATATATATAACCGGAGTTAGTCATCAGATATCTGAAGGAAATTGGACGGTAGATGCACAATTTGGTATAAACCCTAAATGGTTTTCCGAAACATATGAAATCAATGCTATGCCAGCATCAGGATTATTATCAGCTATCTGTGGACTTCAAGTTGGCGTTGTAAGCCAGTTAGAAGAAGATCCTGATGGAGAAGATCGAATTCTGGTACAAATACCTATTGTTAATAGTGAAGAGCAAGGGATATGGTGTCGTGTAGCTTCTTTGGATGCTGGAGAAAATAGAGGAGCTTTTTTTAGACCCGAAATAGAAGATGAAGTAATTGTTGGGTTTATCAATGATGATCCGAATGATCCAGTAGTTCTGGGAATGCTTCATAGTAGTGCAAAACCAGCGCCTATTACAGCAGCAGATGATAATCACGAGAAAGGTTTTATTACCAGAAGCGAAATGAAATTACTCTTTGATGATGATAAAAAATCAATAACAATTGAGACACCAGCAGGAAAAAAGGTGGTATTGGATGAAGATGCAGGATCTATTGTGATTGAAGATGATAACTCTAATATTATCACCATTGACGATTCGGGAATAGCTATCGAAAGTGCTAGTGACATCAATATGACAGCTTCTGGGGATGTAAATATAGAAGGAACTAATGTGAACATTACTGCTAGTGCACAATTTAAAGCAGAAGGATCTGCTGGAGTCGAAATGTCTTCAAGTGCAACAGCAACGCTTAAAGGTTCTTTAGTACAGATAAATTAGAAATGAAGTATTAAATACTGAGTATAAATAAAGTAGAAAGAAGAGTCAAAAACGAATTCCAGTTTCTCTCCCTCTGGGAGAGATGTCTGACGAAGGAAGACAGAGAGGGAGATTATTATGGAGTGTAACACATAAAACGAAACTAAAATATCAATAAACGAACAATTCTAGCTTCTCTCCCTTTGGGAGAGATGTCCGCCTTAGGCGGACAGAGAGGGAAGTGCAGTTTAAAAGATTATTGAAAACAACTATAAAAGAACAATATGCCACCAGCAGCAAGAATAACAGATATGCATGTATGTCCTATGGTAACAGGAGTTGTGCCTCACGTTGGAGGGCCAATACTTCCAGCAGGAGAACCAACGGTACTTATAGGAGGATTACCGGCAGCAAGAGTAGGTGATATGGCTACTTGTGTGGGACCACCAGATACTATAATTGTGGGTTCAGGAACTGTAATGATTGGTGGTATGCCTGCGGCCAGATTAGGAGATAGTACAGCTCATGGAGGAACCATAGTTTTAGGTTTGCCAACAGTAATGATAGGTTGAAAATCTCCGATAGAATTAAAAAATGTGAAAGATAAAAATACTAACAAAAGTATAATAAAGAATAGCAATGGACACAAATATATCTTTTTTAGGAACAGGTTGGGGCTTTCCTCCAGAGTTTAGTAAAAAGGGAAAAGGAAGGGTAGAAATGCTATCAGATGAAGCAGATATCAAAAGCAGCTTAGAAATTTTATTGTCCACACGCTTAGGTGAACGGATTATGGTACCTAATTATGGGTGCAACTTGGACGAATTATTATTTAAGCCTTTAAACCTGACATTGAAAACTTTTGTCAAAGAATTAATTAAAAATGCGATCCTGTATTACGAACCGAGAATCGATCTAGAGAAGATAGATATGGATCAAACGAATGAATTGGATGGAGAATTGTTGATCATTCTTGATTATAGAATTAGGGCAACTAATTCTAGGAGTAATCTGGTATTCCCTTTCTATAAAGAAGAAGGAACGAATATTTAAAAAATATAAAAAGAAATATTAATGAGTAGCAATTGCGAACATAACGATTTATTGTTAATGCGAAACGGTACATCCCAAAGCCAACGATTTATAGAAACTTTGGATCCCGCAAGTGTTAAGTTACATGATCTTACTACAGAGGATTGGATGCGATTTGCTATACAATTCTCAAGAAAAGTCAATTATTTTGATACAGAAACCAATACAGTTTCAGGAGATTGGAATGATTTTTTTATCAATGAAGATGAAATTAAGGCTTTTGTAGATAAACTAAAAAACCTTGAAGAACCTAAAGAAGATAACAATCTTCAAAAAAATATAGAACCACACCTTACACTTTTTGCAGCTTTTTTAAAACTGACTTCCTTTTCACAAGAAAGATTAAATGCACTTTCTAAAAAGCACCTTGACTTTTATTATAAACAAGTATTAAAACTAGATAATAAAGCTCCAGTTGAAGATAAGGTGCATATACTGTTTGAATTAGCAAAAAAAGCAACCGAAGTAAAAATTGATGAAAGTACTGCATTAGATGGAGGAAAAGACAGTAACGGGCAAAAACGTATTTATAAAACTCAGGATGAAATAGTAGTTAACAAAGCAACTGTAGCTTCTCTAAGAAGTGTTTTTAATGAGCAGGAAATAAAAAAAGAAGGAGATACGGAAATTATAGAACCTATAGGAATAAGAAACTCCTTTGTAGCAAATTCATTTGACGGTTTGGGAGAGGGCTTTCCTGATGATGAGATTAGATGGTGGCCTTTTGGGTATCCGAAAGATACACCTGGAGCAACTCAGGATACAGGAGCATATCCGAATCTTCCGTTTGCAAAAACGGGATTTGGGATTTCTTCTTCGGTTTTACTACTTAAAGAAGGAAATAGAACCATTACGTTTACAATAAAGCTAAGCAGTTTTGATGCTTCAAAATTAGACGTGACCGATCTCCCTGATTCGATTGCAGTATTATTTAGTGGAGAAAAAGAATGGATAGAAGGAGAAATTATTATTGAAGGTACTAACGCTTCCTCTATAACATCTGAGGAGTTAGTATTAGTAATAAAAATAAACGAAGGCGCAGATCCGATTGTAAATTATGACGAAGAAGTACTCTTAGAACCTTACAATACCATCGATCCTGTAGTCAGGTTTGTGGTAAAAAATAAAGATATAAATGCTGATAATCTTCAAAATAAAGGAGGAATATTTCAAGAACTTTTTTCTAAAACAACTGTAAGCGATATCATTATCAATGTGTCAGTAGATTCTATACAGGATATTGTGATAGAAAGCGATTTGGGAGCATTGGATCCTTCAAAACCATTTTACCCTTTTGGTCCGCAACCAGTAAAAGGAGGTAATTTTTTTATTGGAGTTCCTGAAGCACTAGATAAAAACTGGACAAAAGTTTCTGTCGACTTTACCTGGAAAGATAAACCCGATAATTTCGCAGAGAAATATCAAGCATATAAACGCGAGTTCAGAGATATATTAAGTAAGTCAATATATACATTAACTGTAGATGTAAATGGTGATGTTCAAGGAGAAACAGACTTAACCTCAATTGTAGAAGGAGAAGATTACTTTAAGGCAGCAGTGCAAATTTTGGAAGATGGAGAATGGAAACCCAAAGTAACAGGTCATGAGTTGTTCAGCGGGGGAACTATTGAGATAACAAAAGATCTTGATACGGACACGAGTTCAAAGGATGAGGTAGATGTATTCTTTTCGCAAAAAAAACTTTCCCAAAAAGAGGGTACAATCATTTTTAGAAAGGATGGTAAAAAAATACAAACCAAACCAGTTCCAAAAGAAAAATTTAGTGCGGCAGCAAAAAAAGGATTTATAAAACTAATTCTAAATGAATCTTTCTTGCATGAAATGTTTCCTAGGATCTTTTCTGTAGCATTATCCATTACAGATATATTTAATGCGTCAGACCCACCACTGATACCTAACAACCCCTATTCTCCACAGGTAGAAACTATACAAGTAGGATATGATGCTCAGGCAAGTATTACTGCAAACAATGCAAAACTTTTTCATGAACATCCTTTCGGTATTTCAGAAGAAAGTAAGGAGTTAAAGGAAAGTTCTGTTTTAGGATCTGCAGATGATACCACCATCAGATTGCTCCCGGTATATAAAAACGGATCATTGTACATTGCCTTGGAAAATGCAGAAAATTTGCAAAACGTTTCATTACTGGTTCAGACACTAGAAGGAAGCGAAAATCCTGAAACTACAAATGATTTTGCGGAAGGAGAAAAACTAAAATGGTCCATATTATGTAATAATGAATGGTTATCCCTTAATGATGATTATATTATTACTAATAATACAGATAACTTCTTAAAATCAGGAATTGTAAAATTTTCAATTCCAAAACAAGCAACTAAAGATAATACCAAACTCCCCTCTGGATTTCATTGGTTGAAAGTAGATAATCCAAGGGATTTTGATACCGTAAGTCAATTGATAGATATCAAAGCGCAAGCGGTATTGGCCCAGTTCGAAAATAATAATGAAGATTTGAGTCATTTGCAATATGGTATTCCAGCCGGAACTATATCTAAACTTGTAGAACGTTTGGCAAATGTAAAAGGAGCTGCTCAAGAATATGGATCTTTTGAAGGGAAACCAAAAGAAACCGATCCGGAGTTCTATAGAAGAATTAGTGAACGATTACGACATAAACAACGAGCAATCACCATTTGGGATTATGAGCAACTGGTATTACAGGAGTTCCCTGATATCTATAAAGTAAACTGTTTAAATCATACTTCATTAACCTCCTTTTTATCTCCAGGAAATGTGACTTTGGTGGTAATTCCTAATACGATTAATCAAAACGTATATGATCCATATAAGCCAAGGATTAGCAAAACCAAAAGGAATGATATTCAAAATTTTATAAATCAATTGAATACACTTCACGTCACTACCCAGGTAATAAATCCTGTATATGAAGAAGTAAAGGTCATACTAAAAGCGAAGTTTTATGAAGGAAAAGATGAGAACTTTTATAAGACACAATTAAAGAAAGATATAGCCAAATTATTAGCTCCTTGGGCTTTTGAAGAAACCACATCAATAGATTTTGGAACCACCTTACATGAGAGTTCAGTCATAGACTATATCGAAAAACTAGAATATGTAGACTATGTCACAGATTTTGAGCTAAAGCAGGAAGATGGTGTACAAGAAAATGGAGAAAAGAAATTTAAAAAAGTAAAGAAAGTAGTGCCTTCAAGTGCAAAAGTCATACTTACCTCAGTGAAGTTTACAAGTCATTCTATTGGGGAAGTTACTCCTGAGCAAGAATGTAAGACAGTAGTATCTGTATAATAACAATAAACAAATGAACGAGACGATTTCCATACCAAAAAATGTAAGCACCAGAGACGATCTGGACTTCGAATATCTGAGACAGATCGGTATTGAATATATCGAAAAAATAGGTAGTAAACTATGGACTGACTATAACGTTCATGATCCTGGCGTAACTATTTTAGAGATGTTGTCTTATGCGATTACGGATCTTTCTCAACGCATCGAAATGCCGATAGAAAATCTATTAGCATCCAAAGAAAATAATTTTGCTAAGATGCACGAGCAATTTCTTTCGGCAATACATATTTTACCCACTAAACCAATAACAGCATTAGACTACAGAAACCTGTTTATTCATGTACAAGGTGTGAAAAATGTCTGGATTAAAGCTCATGAACAATACATACATATTAATTGTGATGTACACCCAGCAGAGCTTTCTTATAATGTTTTTAATGAAGATCAGCTTATACCTGCTCCTTTCAAATTACAAGGGCTTAATGATATCATCTTGGACCTGGAAGACGAAGTTGAAGATCCAAACGCTATCATTAATAAAGTAAAAGATATTTATCATCAAAACAGAAATCTTTGTGAAGATCTGGTAAACGTAACGTTGGTGCAAGAAGATCCAATAGCGATCTGCGCATACATTGACCTTAAACCAGGAGCGGATGAAGAATATGTTTTGGCATTGATCTACCAGGCTATAGACTTTTACTTTTCTCCAACAGTTAACTTTTATTCACTTCAGCAGATGTTCGATAAAGGATATACTACAGATGAGATTTTTGAGGGACCAATCCCTTTTAAAAATGGTTGTGTAGATTTTGAAGATGTAAAAGGTGGGTTTATAGATAAAGAAGAACTCATAGAAGCAGATCTTAGAAAACAAGTAAGACTTTCAGACATTATTCAATTGATTATGAATATTGAAGGTGTTCATGTGATCAAGGATATTTCTATAGGAAACTGTGATGGAACACTTGGTTTGGAAGGTTCCTGGAATATATGTATTAGAGATTGGCATAAACCCATTCGTTGCGATAAAAGTACGTTCAATTTCACGAAAGGTTTATTACCAATAGGGGTTAATCAAAGCAAATTAGAAGAATATCAGGAGCAACTAAAAGCTGAAGAAAAGGCAAAACAACAAAGTGTTGATATCGAAGATGTAGAAATGCCTTTGGGATCCTATCAAGCACCAGGAAGTTACACAACTATTCAGAATGATTTTCCAGACACTTATGGTATTTCAAGCATTGGACTTCCTGGTAATGCTACAGCTGCCCGTAAAGCTAAGGCAGAACAATTAAAAGGATATTTACTATTCTTTGATCAGATATTAGCAAATTATCTGAAGCAGTTATCCAAAGTAAAAGATCTGTTATCGGTTGATGAGGACCTAAGAAAGCTGTATTTAGATAATACGATACTTACAGAAGATGAAGAGTTAAAGGCGAAACAAACTTTTTATACTCAGAGAGTAGCCGATATTACTGACATTAAAAAGATAATAACGGATGCTCCAACTTATGAGCAAGATCTTATAGAAACCATGAACAATGTCAAAGGGCAAGATACTGGAGATGAGGTTTTCTATAAAAGAAGAAACGAATTTTTAGATCATTTAATAGGTCGGTTTGCAGAGCGGTTTTCGGATTATGTATTTATTATGAAAATCCTATATGGAGATAATGAGAGTGCCAATGATGAAATTCTAAGAGCTAAACTTAGTTTCTTACAGGATTATAAACAAATCAGCTGTGAGAGAGGATTGGGCTTTAATTACTGTAACCCCAAAACTACGGATACCGATAATGGTATCTGGGATACATTTAATATTTCTGGGTTTCAGAAAAGAGTGTCTCGGCTTTTGGGAGTGCTTGATTATAAAAGACGAGATCTGGTGACAGAGTTTTTAGAAGTGTATGAAGAAGAAGATGATGATGATATTATAGAGTATCGATGGAGAATAAAAAATGAAACAAAGGTATTATTATCATCCAGTAAACACTACCATAATCTATCTGACGCTTTCGAGGAATTATTTCTTTCATATCATTTAGCAAAGAACCCTGATAACTATGATCTCAAACTTACAGTAGATGGCACTAAAACTTACTTTAATCTTATCAATCCAAGAGTTACTGATCTAGATAGCGAAGATCGAATTATTGCTAGGAGGATTGCTTTTACAGATACAGAAGCAGCATCAATAGAGGCAAGAGATACATTGATTGAATTGATAAAAGAGATCAGTGCGGATGAAGGGATGTATGTGATAGAACATATTTTGTTACGTCCAGACACCAATAATCTTAATCAATTTGATGAAGATCCACCAGAAGTATTATTACCAGATGCAGGTCCTGAGGATTTTATGCCTACCTGTTTGGATTCGGATTGTAAAACATGTAGCCCTGTAGATCCTTATTCATATAGAGTGACAATTATATTACCAGGTTGGACAGAAAGGTTTGGTAACAAAGATTTCAGGACGTTCGCAGAACAGTTAATTCGCGAAGAACTTCCAGCTCATGTCCTGGCTAAGATTTGTTGGATAGGCTACCCTAAAGGACTGGTTTCTGATGATGATAATGAAATGCTCAATCTACAAGAAAAATACAAAACCTTTTTAGAACTATTGCATTGCGACCAGGTTATTGACAGCAAATCAGCTATAGAAAATTACAGAAGCACCGTCAATGAATTAGTGAGCTGTATGAATAATGTGCATACCATTTATCACACAGGAAGATTACATGATTGTGATAATGATGATACCGAAGAAACAGGAAACAAAATAATATTAGGAAGAACGAATATTGGCAACCTTTAAAAAAGAAGAAACGTCATGGCAACAATAAAATTAGAAGAAATTACAACACAATATCGATCGTTTGTTCCCGATCAGGTGTTGACAGCGGAACAACTCAATACAATTATTGATTATTTCGAAGATCAGAATAGATTAACACGGGTATGTCTTAGCGGCGTAGGGATTGTATGTGGTCTTGATATTACATACACAGAGAATACTTCGATTAATGTATCAGAAGGATGCGGAGTAACAACGGATGGAGATCTTGTTAAATATGAAGGGAAAACCTATACCCATTTTAAACTCTTTGAAGATAGAGATGCGGAATACCTAAAATTTCAAGATAACGGAAATATTCTGGAACTGTTTACAACAGAAGAATCAGAAGAGGTAGCGGCAGCAGGATTAAATACGTTAGAAAGTATTGCCGATAAAGTTGTAGTACTATACCTAGAAAATTACGCCAAAGAAGAAACGCCATGTACTTCTATAGATTGTGATACTCAAGGTAAGGAACAGGTTGCCAAGATTAGAATATTATTACTCAATAAAGCAGATGTCGAAGCCATGAATGCCACCGATACTGTTTTTACAAAACATAATAATATTGAGGATTATTTAGAATTGCCTAAAGTGTCGGTGAAAAGAGTAATACTCAATCAAAACAACACGGTAAAGTATGTGAATCTTATCGCTAGTTATTTTCGCTCAATAAACGAAGCACCTTCTGCCTCATTTAGTTTAATAACAGGAGTTACAAGTTTATTTACAGATTTTAATAGGTTATTACAACTAGACCAGGCAGCTTCAAAGTTGACAACAATAACGGGTGGTTTCAAAAAAATCTTTAATTTTTCGATTAATAGAATTCCTTTAGATATTCAATATCGATATGACGTATTAAAAGATGTAGAAGATACATATGAAGAAATAAAAGGACTGTTATATGACCTTAGAATGGTGTGTTGTCCTTCAGAAACATCATTCCCTAAGCATTTACTACTAGGAGAATTGGTAACAGATAAAGAATATTTGATTTGCCGACATGCGTTCTATCCTTCCATAATTATTCCTCATAACGATGAACGATTAAAAGAAATCAGAAATTTGATGGATCGAATATATCATATGGTAAGAGAATATGTGGTCAATTTTGAAGAGTTAATAAAGATAACGCCTTCAAAGGATTGTATATTCGATTTAAGTGATAGATCAATACCATACTACTTTGAAACAACAAAAAATCTGATTAAATCTTGGGATCATGATAAATCTATTAAATATCAGTATGATCAGAATTTAGGGTATCAGTCTAAAAATCTATCCACTAATGATGCTATACAAAATCCACTGGATTATTGCCTGAATAAGTTTGATTTTTATCGTATAGAAGGGCATTTAGGAAAGGATTACCGAGAGGCTCTCACAGCAATTAACAAGATAAAGGTAGACAAAGGTTTAGCTTTTGATGTTAAGGTATTGAGTATTGATGAGACACTAGAGGATATTGATATCACAGAATATAACTGTCATTTTGATGACCTGAATACGATTCTTTTAGCTTTTCTAAAAGAGCAAAAATGTTTATACCAGGATGTGGCACAATTCTTTTCGGGATTTAGTATCAAGGAACCTGGTAGAAATAAATACTATACTGTTGATGATTCCGGGAGAAGTGTAAGAAGCGAATTCATAGAAAAGGCACAGCCAAAAAAAGAATTCAAAATAGCTAGTGATCTTACTTTTTTAGAAGAAAGAGCAAGATTCGAAGGTACTACAGATTTCGAATTTGCCATTTCACAACCAATATTGTATCAACCTATCGATGTGGTAGAAGAGAATCTCTACATAGATGAAGATGTAATCGGAATAGTGATTAAGGAAGCAATTAAAGAAAATCCAGATAGAGAAGCGGATACCTTGATAAGAGTTATAGAAGATAAAATCAGAGATAACGAAGCCATCAATGAACTGGATGAAGATACAAGGGTGGTAACAATACGATTACCTTATGAATTATTAACCTATGCTAGAGCAACGACAAGGTTAATACCGACTACGATTTCAGAATTAAATTCTTCGAGGTTGGATAGATTCTCAGCTTCGGTAAAAGAACTTTGCGAATTAGTAGATGATTATCAGAAAAGAATCAATACCATATTATATAGAAATCAACAAGGAAGTTATGTTAGAAGAGGGTTTGAATCAAGGATAGAATTATTATTAAACCAACTAACTGTTAATTGTTGTGCAGCAGAAAAAATTCAGGTATTACTCGATGATATCGAAAAGCGTAAACAAGAAATTTTAGCGCAAAAAACCTTAGCCAAATTTGTAGAAAAACACCCAGGATTAGAACACAAAGCAGGTGTAAAACCTGGTGGTACCTTTATTATGGTGTATAAAGGAAAACCAGGAAAGATTGATAGTATTAGACCTCAAGTAAGCGAAGTCGAAAGAGAGATAGTTGCTTTTAGAGAACGAATGGATGTATTAAGGGGAGAAAAAGCTATAAGCGAAAAAATAGAAGAACAATTAAAAGGCCTATTTAGAAGAGAAGAAGGATTATTGGTAGCAAGTGAGGTAAACTTACCACAAGGAACCGTATTGGCGGATTTTGCATTGCCATATGTATGCTGTTCTGATTGTGCTCCGGTTAATTTTATTATTCCAGCACAAAAAGTATCTCTTAGATTACCAGTTGCTTTTGTCTGTCTGGATGATACAACACAACCTATACTTTTTGAAGTGATTCCTGAAGACGGAGTAGTAAAAGCAAATGTCGAAGATCCATTGATTGGAGGAGTTCGATTGAATGAAGACAATAAATATGTTTTTGATCCGCAGGAAGTAAGTCGAGCGTTGTATGGAACAGAAATTTCATTTACAGTAAATGATCAATTTACGGATGCGAAAATAACGGTGTATGAAAAACCTGTTTTTGATTTTGAAATAGATGGAATTGTTTATGATTTTGAAGAAGGAACTGCACAGGTAACTTTTAGTGTTACAGGAGAAATCCTACCAGATGGAGTAAGTTTCGAATGGAATTTTGGTGATGGTACTCCTAATAACGTAACCACCCAAGATGCAATTATACACACATATCGACTAGCTTCGATCGATGGAAATATAGTTAAGGTTTCCCTTACCGCTTCAAATGGTCCATGTGAACCTGCAATAACAAAAGAAATAGAATTTGAAGAACAGGAAGTATCCTTATCATTTGGTATTTCGAGCAATCTTTGTTTAGATAGAGAAGTATTAACAGTAAGTTTCATCGTTACTCCTGAAAGCGCTATAGTAACTACCGAAGTTGAAGGAATTACAGTAATAGAGAATAATAGGGTAGAGATTGATCCGGCTAGTTTTACTAGTTATGATGAATCTATTAGTTTTAACGTTAATGGAGAACCATATCCTATAGACGAAACATCATTAAGAATTTGGAAAAAACCACAATTTGGAATAACATTCTTACCAGATCCAATAGAAATTCCAGAAGGGACAGATTCGGTTGAGGTTACATTTACACTCGAAAATCTTAATGATTTCAATGAAGATTTATTTGATTATCGTTGGATTTTTAATGGAGATGAAAATGATGATAACCTTTCTGGCTTAAGTGTTACGGAGACTTTTACGGGCTTAACTGACACAAGTCCATTGATAAATGTAGAATTACGGGTATCCGGAGATGGAGATCCTTGCGGACCTGATAGTACACGATTAGAAATTCCAATAACTATAATCCCATCTATAGAAATACGCTTACCAAATGATGATTTCTGTATAAATGACAGTGGGAGACATGTGTTTATTATAACACCAGAAGGTGCAGATCCTGTCATCGCTGGTAATGGTGTAGTGAGAAGAAATAATAGATTCGAATTTACTCCTTCAGATAGTAATCTAGGTAATGTTTCATTTACTGTGGATGGAGTACCTTCAGATTATAATGTAACTGTTCATAGAATAGCAGAAACTGTGATATTCTACACTGGTAATCGTACTGATTTTATTGTTGGAGCACAAAGTAGTCCAGATGAAAATTGGTTTTTTGAATGGAAAGATATTCAACTTTTTGATGATACGGGAAAAGAGATAGATCCTTCAGTTATACAAATTGCGGATAATACAGTTAGATGGGCAGGAGAGAATCTCAATTTTAATCGAGGAACAGTTAATCTGGTTGTTAATAGAATTATTGACGAAGGGCTATCTTGTGGTAACACGTTTTCAGAAGAGATTATACTCGAAGAAATTACTTGCGAAACCCGTCAGTTTGGTCTTGTGAACTACGTTCACGAAGCATTAAGAAATCTTGTCAATAACGATGGAGCACTTAATACAGATAATGAGGTTCTTAAAAAATTAATAACACTTGTGCTTGAAGAATATAGATTCTTCTCTGATATAAAGAATAGAGACTTCTATGAGCGACCCTTAGAAGCTACGTTTGCAAGATTTGATAGCTTCTTTGATAATAATGAAGGTGATTGGACTACAGATAACATCGCAACGGATGAAGACAAACAGTTATTCCAAGCCCTATTACAATATGAATTTTTATTAATTACATATGTAACCAGCTGTGCGGATACAAATGTGGAAAGATACTCTCAAAGAATATTGGAGATTTTTGAAAAATTAGGAATCAATACGCAAACTATTACTAACAGATTTGTTGTAGGATCATTTACCAACGCTGCCGGAGAAACAGTGAGTGTAAATAGAGAAGTTACTGTAGCAGATATTTCGCGTAATATCTCCGTTGATAACCGAATTGATTTCAAAGGATTTATAAATACTATAAATAGAATAGATGACCAATAAAAAACATATCATAAATAAAGTGTTTTTTGAGGTAAATACGCCGGATACAAAAACGGCGTATTACCTCAAGGATAATCTTGATGTGTTTTTAAAACAAAGTCTACTTCCTACAATCCAAACATACTTTGATAGCATAGCTTCTGTAGACGATCAGATAATACGATTTGACACCTTAGAATTAAGCATTGATAGTAAAGATGTAAAAGATCAGTTGCAGTTACAATTAGACATTATTAAGTCGTTGCAAAAACAGTTGATTCTTAAAAAAGGATCGAAAATTCCCGAAGAAAAAGACCAAATGTTTTTGAGTACCGATAAGGAAAAAAGTGATGTAGAAACGTTTTTGTACTTTTTGAAATCAGGTCAAAAGCCTTGGTGGAATTTAGAAATTGATATTGAAGATAAGTCGTTTTTAGCGAAAATTATTTCTAGTAAAAACTTTGAAGTAAAACTTCGAGAATGTTTGGTTCATTTAGCTGTACGTCAAAGATTAATATATCAATTTTCTGATGAAGAACTACTAAAAATATTGGACAAAGACACATCAAATCTGCAATTTCCAAAAAGACTTAAAAGAAAAGCGGTAAGAGAGCGCTATTGGGAAACAATAATGAAGTATCTAACTGATGGAAATACAAAGTCTTTGCAAAGAGGTTTAATTGTACTATTTACAGAATTAAATGAGAAAAGTGTCCATGAAACTTTAGTATATGAAATAGAGAAAACATTTGAATCAGAACAGATTCTAAAAAAAGAGATTGATCTAGAAACAAAAGGAAATGAGCAATTATTGAAGCTAAAAAGATCTTTAATAAAAAGTCTTAAGGAAATAGTTTCCAAAGAGTTAAAATCAATTAGAAAAGTAAATGGATCATTAGTAATTTCTGAGCGTACGATCTATGATGAATTAGGTAACGATCAAAAGAAATATATTGATACTAGGATTCTAAATGAAATACTAAAAGAAAGTGTAGGACGAGTATATCAAATTCTGAAAGAAGCTTTTAATGCGTTTAAAGAAGATATAATGCCTTTTACTTCGATACTTATATCGAAAAAACTAGAAGATTTTCAATATGATATTATAAGAAATCCAAATAGAAAAATAGATATAAAACAAAACGAAATATTCACCGAAAAAGAAATAATAGAACAAGAATCCTCTCTCTATATACATAATGCTGGTTTATTATTACTACACCCATATGTAGAGAGATTATTTTCTACACTAAAATTATTAAACGAGGAAAAGAAAATTAAAGAGGAAAAAATAGAATTAGCGATTCATTTATTACATTTTCTTGCTACTAAAAAAGAAAAACAAGTAGAAAGCAACTTAGTTTTTGAAAAGTTCATGTGTGGATATCCAATCGATAAACCCATTCACAAAAATGTAAGATTACCCCAAAACTTTAAAGAAGAAGCAGAGAGTTTGCTTAAAGCAGTATTGAAAAATTGGCAAGCTCTCAAAAATACTTCTACTGATGGTCTAAGAGAAAACTTCATTAAAAGAGAAGGTAAACTTATGTTAGATGAACCATCTAAATATCGAGTTATAGTAGCGCGTAAAACACAAGATATCTTATTAGAGAAATTACCATGGAACCTTAATATAATTAAGCTTCCATGGATTGAAAAACTAATTTTTGTTGAATGGTAAAATGAAAAAACGATGAAAATAACACTCTACATATTAGCGCTATTTATTCTCACTATAATCTTATTATATCAGTTTGATATGGCGATTCTAGAACTGAAACCATTAAAGGATATAGATCTAAGTACATTATTGATTTCGTTTCCTATTTTATTGGCATTAGTGGAACGATTCAATGAACTTTTTGTAATCAAAAAAATTAATCAGGTTCAGGTTGTTCAGGATACTGAAAGCAAAACTCCCAAGAAAAACTTTAGACACACCACCCTAACATCATTTACAATAGGACTGCTTATTGCAATTGTTGGGTTTAGAGTTTTAGAAACATTCATGAATCCACCTTCAGAAACTCAATTATTCCAAAATGTAGCATTCAGAAGTCTGGATTGCATTCTTACAGCTTCTATTATAGCAGGAGGAACAGATGGATGGCACCAACTGGTTAGCTTAATCAGTGATATTACAAAAGCAAAACGTAAAGAAATTAAGGAGGATACGGCATGAGATTACAGAGAAAGAAAAAACCGAGAACTCAAACCCATGGAGAAAATGCTTTTATCCAACCAAAATTAAAAGTTGGGCAACCGGGAGATAAATATGAGGTTGAAGCAGATACAATGGCGGATAAAGTAGTGAATAAAACTTCATCTTCTTCTGAAGCTGCTATTCAGAAAAAAGGAGTTTCAGAAGAAGAAGTGCAACAAAAACCACTAGCGTCTTCAATTACTCCTTTGATACAAACCAGTATGTTTAAAGATAAAAACGAAGGAGCTGTTCAGAAGATGGAAGAGGAAGAGCCTGTTCAAGCGATGGAGGAGGAAGAACCAGTTCAGAAGATGGAGGAGGAAGAACCTGTTCAGAAAATGGAAGAAGAGGAACCTGTTCAGAAGATGGAGGAGGAAGAACCTGTTCAGAAAATGGAAGAAGAGGAACCTGTTCAGAAGATGGAAGAAGAAGAGCCTGTTCAAGCGATGGAGGAAGAGGAACCTGTTCAGAAGATGGAAGAAGAAGAACCTGTGCAGAAGCAGGAGGAAGAGGAAGTACAAACTAAATCTAACAATCCAAATCCAAACCCCTCAGCTTCTATTGAAACTAAACTTAAAAACAGAAAAGGTAAAGGAAATAACATACCTAGCACTACAAAAACTGACATGGAGACAGGTTTTGGAGCCGATTTTAGTAATGTAAATATTCATACGGATAGTGCAGCAGAACAAATGACAAATGAATTGGGAGCACAAGCCTTTACCCATGGAAATGATATATATTTTAATAAAGGAAAATTTAATCCAGATTCCGGAGAAGGGAAACACCTGTTAGCTCACGAACTTACACATACCATCCAACAAAAAGGTATGGTTCCTAATAAATTACAATTCACTATTGGAGATGGTAACGATCTAACATCAGCACGATTTTCAGGAAATAATGTGTTAGAAGCCTGTTTGGACAATGAACAAACCTTAAGAAAAGGAAATACAGGAGCAGCGGTATCTCTTATGCAACAAGGACTGGTAGATGCGGGTTTTCCACTCCCAAGATTTGGGGTTGATGGAATTTTTGGTAATGAAACAAGAACTGCTCTACAGAATTTTCAAAGAGCATCATCATTGGGTGCTGATGGAATTTTAGGACCAAGTTCGATGTCTGCGTTGGATAGTTTGTTCACTAAAGGAGTTCCTTCATTACCTCCGGTTACACCTGTAACACCAACTCCAACAACGCCTCCTGTAGTAACTACGGAGACCATTAAATCAGCACCTGACGGAACCGCAGATACTAGAACTACAGTAGGAGTTGGAGAACGAGTAAGATTTACCGCTACTACTGCTGGTACCTGGACAGTTTCTGAGGGTCATATAATAGGAATTAATAATGGAGCATCTATAGTATGGGAAGCTCCTGCGGTAGCGGCTTCTCCTACAATTACAATAACAACTCCTGGAGGAACTAAGGTAACGCCTTTTACAGTTGTACCACCTAATTCCTTGAACATGGTTGTGTCCAATCATCACCCTATTCCCGCTGGAACAGCTGGAGCTTGTATGATTCTTAATTTTTCCGTGAATCCATTAAATGTAAATTTAGGGAGAACACAGTGGTTAGAAGTTCCAGGACCAGCCACTAATGTTTCTGGTTATTTTAATCAGTTTAATGCAGCAACTATTTTTCATAACCCAACTGAGGATTTTTTACCGTTTAATGATAATAATGCAGGATTAAGAGATCATGCAGCCTGGCACGAGGTGCCACCCCCGTTTTCATTCGGAAGTTTTGAATGGGTAATCCCTAATCAATATAAGATAGATGGCGAATCAGATGCGCAAGGAAGAGTATTTACGAATATAGTACAAACCTTCTTTATGTTCCCAGGAGGAACAATGATGATAACCAAAGCAGGTACTGCTTCGGTATTACGGACAATAAATAATCTAGTAATATAAGATGGATGACGAACACTTTACCGTAGAATTAGTGACAAGTCCAGAGACGATAAGTTTACAAGATTTATCAACTTTTAAAATTGGATTGTTGATAATTAATAAAACGAATAAACCTATTCATTTTGATGTTTCAAAAACCAAATTATTTGTTGATGATAGGAGAAGTTTTTCCTGGGATTTAGCAGTACAAAATGGAGCTATAATTAACCTTAAAGTAAACTCAAAAAAAACAGAAATTGTGGATTGGCCTCTAGGAAAGGCTTTGTTTTCGGAAGAAGGAACCTATGTACTACGATTAGAGTGGAAAGAAAGTATTCAAAATAAAACTATTGTCATTTTATAAAATTGAAAGCGTACAAGGCATAAAATATTAAATAATGAAAACAATACTAAACGATTTACATCTATACGAACTAGTACTTTTGTTTTTAGGGATATTCTTATTCTTGATCTTAAGTGCAGGCTTACTGTATTATATCATTAAAAAAGAGGAAATAAAGAAGTTGCTTTTGTTTTTTCCGATACCAATTTTGATGATAGGGTATCCTAGTGTTAAAGAGGTTACTATTTCAAGTGATAAAATTGCATTTTCAAAATATCAGGAAGAATACATTCTAAACCCAAATGATACGGTTACAAAACAAAAACTGGAAGAACTCACAGTAAAATTAGAAGAAAGAGCACATACACCAGAAGATATCATACAGATCAGTAAAGCAAAATTATTGTTGGGTAATACTACAGAAGCAATTGAGTATGCAGATAAAGCCATAGAAATTGAAAAAGAGAGATCAGCATCAGTTGATGAAACATCTACAGAGGATTCAGAAGATGGTGATAATACTTCTGCTCAATCCCCCAAAGTTACAAATCAAGCAATTCAGTTAAAACAGCTAGCACAAATTCAGAATATAGAGAGCCAGAGTATGGATACAGCTGCTTTAAAAGCTAGGATAAAAAATGTCAAAGTAGATGATGAATTGATAAGCACTAAGAACATAGTCAAACGAAAAACTCTAGAGAAGATACAAAAACAATAATCGACACTAAATGTAATAGAAAGTAATGTTTAGAACAGCTACTGCAAATACAACCAATACTACATCAAACAACTCATTACTTTTTCTAAATGGTAAAGGAGACAGTTCCTTTATTCAACCTAAATTAAATATAGGTAAACCTGGGGATAAATACGAAGTAGAAGCGGATCGTGTGGCGGATACAATCGTATCAAAAGGAAAAGAACAGCCAAGTGCTTTTTTTGATGCAACTTCTGGTGTTCAAACACAGAAAGAAGATGTTCAGAAGTCAGAGGAAAAAGAAAACATAATTCAGGAGAAACCACTTGTAGAAAATATCACACCATTAATTCAGAAACAATCTGAAGAAATACCGATACAGGAAAAAGAAGAACAAGAAGAAGTTCAAAAACAGTCTGAAGAGGAAATTCAAAAGCAAGAAATACCTGAAGAGACTCAAATTCAAGAAAAAACGGTTGAAGAAAATAATACGCCTTTAGTTCAGCAGCAAACCGAAGAAGACCCGATACAAGAAAAAGAAGAACAGGAAGAAATACAGCAAAAACCTGAAGAAGAAATACAACAAAAGGTTGAAGATGAAGTCCAGAAACAGGAAATAATACCCGAACCTCCTGCTCCGGAAGTTATAGAAAGTAATAGTACAGTTCCGGATGTTCAAAATGTAGAAGAAGAAGTTCAGGAAAAAGAAGAAGAGGAAGAAGAAGAACAGCTCCAAGAAAAAAAGTTTGTACAAAAAGTAGAAGAACCTGATGGAAATACAGCATCAGAAACTTCTTCGATAGAATCACAACTAAATAGTACTAGCGGAGGATCATCATTGCCAAAAGATACCCAATCCCAAATGGAATCTGGTTTTGGAACCGATTTTAGCAATGTACGTATACATACAGACTCTAGCGCGGTGCAGATGAATAAAGATTTAGGAGCACAAGCCTTCACCCATGGAAACGATATTTATTTTAATGAAGGAAAATACGATACTTCTTCTGATTCAGGGAATCATCTATTAGCGCACGAATTAACACACACTGTCCAGCAAGGAGCTTCTATACAGCCAAAAATGATCCAGAAGGCTGATGATGATTCGGCATATGACAAAGATAATTTTACTATTAGTTTTAAAGGAATGAATATTAATATCAATATTCCTCCTAGTGGAGATACAATTCGTATTGATAAACTACCGATGGGAGCTTATAAGACAGCATTGCACAATAAGAAAAGACCGTTTACTAGACCAAAAGGATATAAAAGGGATGCTTCTGAAGAAAACAATAATCAACGAGAATTATGGATGAATGCATTGTCTAATACTTCCGCAATTACTGATTTTGTGTCTAAGAAAATACAGACAGAATATAGAGAACTTCCTAAGAATAATAAAATATATGTATTTAAAGTACCTGGAGGAAAAGGAAAAAATAATAGGAGAATAATAGGTGCGCCGAATCAAATTCATAGAGAATTTACATTACCATCCTGGAGAATAAATGGTTCAAGTAGATGGTTTCAGGTAGATCATATGCAAGAATTACAGTTAGGAGGAGAAAATAATATTAATAATTTCAACTTACTTAATGAAGATTCTAATAGAAGTTATGGATATAGTATTAATAGACATTTAACATCTATTGCCAAGAGAATATCAGATCACGAAAAAGATAACCCAGAAGGAATACGATCCACCTTATCTAATGCAGATAAAGTAAAACAAAATTGGGCGTTACAATTTTTAAATGCAGTTGATGATCCTCAATCAAAAGCAAGTAGTAATCCTAGTCACTGGAATTATAGTCAGATACTTGGTGGAGAACATCTCAAAATTGGTAAAAAGATTGAGTTAGAAACGATAAATAGTTTAGGAGATGCATCAAAAGTATTTGTATTCCCCTTTGAAAATGGAGGAGTAGGAAAAAGATTTAAAAATAACGAGTCAGTAATTAAAAGTGAAAAAATGTGGTTGAATCCATGGTTAATCACATCCAAGACTTTCAATACTGAGGAAGGAACTGAAAATAGTGGGGTATTAGGTTCATTTAATTTTGAGTTAAAGGAAAATGAAGTGGCTGATGCAACAGATGCAACGCCAATTCAGGTTAATAGATACAGAGGTGCTAGGTATGCAGGCTTCTTAGACGTAAATAGATTTTTCCTTTCCCAATATAATTGGCAAGGATTTGGAATTAAAAAATTTAGCCCCGTTACTTTTGAGCGAGCAATTATGGATCCGCAAAGAGGATTAGTAATTCGAGGTAAAGTTAACCCTACTTTATCCTTAATAGAAGGCACAACTTTGGATTTAGAAGTAGCTTCGGGCGATATTAGCGTTAGTAAAATTTTTGATACTGGAAGTTTTAGCTTCCCATCACCTTTTGAGATAAATGATTCATCATTAGAGTTATCCTTATCTATTAAGAAAGGATTAAAAGTTAAAGGAAAAGTAGATTTTGGTATTAATCAAGTTGGGGAAGGTAGTATTAGCGCTGTAGCTTCTAAGGCAGGAGGTTTGGAACTTACTGGAACGTTTAATTTTGATTCTAAACTCTTTGATCCTGCTGAAATTAAAGTAGCATATAAAGATAATATCTGGACAATTGGTGGAGAAATTGGTATTCCCGAAGGAAAAGTTCCTGGAGTAGAAAAAGCAACGCTTACTGTTAGTTATAGTGAAAATAACTTTGCAGCAGAAGGAGAAGCTGATTTAGATGTTCCAGGAGTAGATAGTAGTAGGTTAGGAGTGAAATATGGAGAAAATGGATTCTCTGTAGAAGGCGAATTTGCTTTGAATTCTGATTTACCAGGAATAAAGAGTGGAAATGTAAAAGCTAAAATTGCCAAAAAAGAAGGGGCTGAAGATTATGATATTTTCGTGTCCGGTAAAGCCAAACCAGATATTCCTGGGATTGATTCTGAAATTGATATTACCTATGATAATGGTGCTTTATTAATACAGGGAAAAACAAAGGTTAAACTAGAAAAAAGTAAAGCCGATGGTGAAGTTACTATAGGAATAACAAATCAGGTAATAGGAGCGGATAATAAACCTACAGGAGAAATATCAGAGTCTTGGAGCGTTTTTGGAAGTGGTGATGTTTCATTCGTATTAACCAAAGGAATTGTAGCAAAAGCAAAAGTAGTACTTCAACCTAATGGAGATATTTTAGTTTCTGGAGGAGTTGAACTTGACCGCTCTGATAAGAAACCAAAAGAAAAGACATTTGACAAGAATTTGTTTAAGATTGGTCCTCCAGACATCATTTTGTTTGCTTTACCAATTGGAGTTTCTTTGACTCTAGGAATAGAAGGTAGAGCAGATATATATGCTTCTTTTATACCTCCATATTTTAAAGAGCTTCAACTTAGTTTTGACAATTTTAATCTTACCAAACCTGAAGAGAATACCGAAATAGCTGGTAAGATTATAGTAGCAATGTCTGGTAAAGGAGGCGTGAAATTGAGTTTAACACTAAGTGCTACATTAAGTGCATTAATAGCCAAGGTTACAGGGTCATTAATCGGTAGTATAGGACTAGAGGTTAATGCTGAGGCTTTGGCAGAATTAGGAGCTAAATGGTCTAATGAAAATGGTTTAGAAATAGAAAAAGGAGAAATATCTCTGGAAGCAGATGCTCAGTTTTTAGCAGAGTTAAAAGGAAAAATAAGAGTATATCTGGATCTATGGTTAGCGGAAATAGATATATGGGAAGAAGAACTCGAAATAGCCAAAGTAAAATTTGGAGACTCACTAAAAGTAGGATTTAAACTTCCTCTTTCTACAGAAAATGGCGAATTAAAAGCAGGTGAAATCAACAAAGACTCATTTACATATCCTGATGTCAGTAGTGACAGTGAGCAACAGAAAATAGTCGAGCAAGGAGCAAAGCAAGATGAAAAAGTAAAAGAACCACCACCTCCCTCCAAAGAAGAAGCAGTAGCTGCAGTGAGAAAATTGGATGCAGGACCTGTAGATTTTTTCAATGCACTTACTATGGACGCTGATCAGGCAAGAGTACTTGTTACTTTTAATTGGATTACTAGAGACACCTATATCCTTTGGCTAAAACTTAATCACCCCAAGATAGATTGGAGTCAACCGACTGCTGTTGGAAGAAAAAAAGATGAAGCAGATTTTGAAAGCTTTAAAGGTGAAATTAAAGGAATGCCACAAGGTTTTTTCCGAATAGCGAGAGTTGCTAACTTCAAAGAAGATCACTATTTGTTTACAAAATCAAAGAAAAATGAAATAAACCAATTAATGACACCTGAAGAAGAACTTGTTTAATATAGATATACATGCGATTACACTAGAAATGATTTTGGCAAAAAAATAAGTAAAATGTTTAAAGCGGCAACCGCAAATACTACCAATGCTAAGTCTAGCAATTCCTCTCTTTTTCAAAAGGAGAAAGGAGATGGTGCCTTTATACAGCCTAAGTTAAATATAGGTAAACCAGGAGATAAGTATGAAGTAGAGGCAGATAAGGTTGCTGATACCGTAGTTGCTAAAGGAAATGATCAAAACAATTCTTTTTTTAGTCCAGCACCACTTGTACAAAAACAGTCGGAAGAAGAGGTTCAAAAACAAGAAGTAACGGAAAAAGAGGTTCAGCAAAAACCCTTAGTAGAACATATAAGTCCACTGGTGCAACGACAACCTGAAGAGGAAGCAGTACAACAAAAAGAAGAGCAGGAAGAAATTCAAAAACAACCAGAAGAAGAAGTTCAGAAGAAGGAAACGATTGAGAAAACAACAATTCAAGAAAAATCAGAAAGTTCTTCTGTAGTTTCCGAAATACAAAAACAGGAAGAAGAAGTTCAAGAAAAAGAGGAGGAAGAGGAAGAAGTACAATCAATTCAAACCAAAATCAATACTGCTGTCAGTTCGAGCGGAGTCGAGAACTCATCTATAGAATCTCGTTTAAATAGTTCTAAAGGAGGAGGATCGCCATTATCAAAAGACACCAAATCTGAAATGGAATCAGGATTTGGTACTGATTTTAGTAACGTTAGAGTACATACAGATTCCAATGCCCAACAAATGAGCCAGGATATGGGAGCTCAGGCATTCACACACGGAAATGATATTTATTTTAATGAAGGAAAATTCGATTCATCTTCCAATTCTGGGAAACATTTATTGGCGCATGAATTAACGCATACAGTACAACAAGGAGCGTCTACGGTTAGAAAAAAGTCGGTAGAAGTTACATCAGCTCCCAAGATGATTCAAGGATCATTCTTAGATTGGATACCGGATTGGATCCTTGATAATGCACGCAATATACCGGGTTATTTATTGTTTACGGTGATTATACAATACGATCCTTTGCGAGGACAACGAGTAGAGCCGACACCAACAAATCTGCTTCGAGGTCTTATAGGATTAGTTCCTTTTGGAGTAGCAATATTTGATAAGCTTCAGGAATATGGAGTCTTACAAAGAGTATTCGATTGGGTGACCGGAAGATTAAGCGAATTGAATCTCACAACGCAAGGATTATTAAATCTGGTCGAAGAAACTTGGGAGAATAACTCTGTAACCTCATTCATTGGAGCTCTAAGAGAAGAATTTAGTAATCTTATTGATAGAATTACAACATTTGCAAGTTCACTGGTTGATCAAATTATTGACTGGATAAAAGAAGCGCTGATTGATGTGGCAGAACCTATTTTAGAAGAAAATAGAGCTTGGTCATTAATTAAAAAGATCATACACTACGATCCACTTAGAGATGAAGAAGTAACAGCTACTACGGTAGAAATTCTGGAGGATTTCTTAATGCTTATTGGTAAAGAAACCGAGTTGGAGCAAATGCGGGAGCGCGGAACCTTACAAGAAACTGCCGATTGGCTAGATACTCAGGTAGGAACCTTTATGTCCTTGTTAGGAGAACTAAGAGGTCTAATAAATGCAGCTTGGGAGGCAATTCGTCCTGCTAACCTAACGGAGATAGCGGCAAATTTAACGGCATTATCAGGTCGTGTAACTGGTTTCTTAGAAAGAGTATGGGCATTTGCATTGACTGTGGCTATCGAAGTACTGAAAATTATTAAGAAAGCATTACTCGGCTGGCTTTCTTCCGTCGCAAACGAAACCAGAGGATTCTCTCTTGTAAAAGTGATTATCGGCAAAGATCCTTTTACGGATGAAAATGTACCGAGAACTGTCCCTAATCTTATCCGAGGTTTTATGAGCCTTATGGATGGAGGAGAAGCACAATATGCCCAAATGGTTGAGACTGGAGCGATCGCAAGGATAGTAGGAGAAATTGAAGCTGCAGTAGAAACACTGAATATGACTCCGCAATCTATTGTGCAGTTGTTTGTGGATCTCTGGAATTCTTTTTCTATCGATGATCTTCTCAATCCTATAGATGCGTTCATTAGAATTATAGAAAGATTTGGTGAACCTATTGGTAGATTAATTGCTTTTGTAGCAGAAATAGTTCGAATAGTGATTGTCGCGATTTTGGAAATCATGAATTTCCCTTTCGAGTTAATCGGAAATATTATTACTCGATCGCTTCAAGCTATGGAAGACATCAAACGAGATCCAATAGGCTTCCTGAAAAACATACTAAGAGCTATCAAAGAAGGTTTTGTGAAATTCTTTGATAATATAGTAACTCATTTGATCAATGGAGTGATGGGTTGGTTGATGCGAGAATTGAGAGATGCAGGTATTCCTGAACTGACAGACTTCTCTTTACAAGGAGTGATTAGTTGGGTTTTAGAAGTATTAGGGCTTTCTATGGAAAGGATCTGGGAAAAACTTGCGGAACATCCACGTATAGGACCAGAAAGAGTTGCTAGAATACGAGGTGCTATTAATACATTAGAAGGTATCTGGACATTTATCAAAGATGTACAGGAACGAGGTATCGCAGCGATCTGGGACAAAATTCAGGAACAACTTAGTAACCTATGGAATGTTGTAATAGATGCGGTGAAAAACTTCGTAATGACCCGTATCATTACACAAATTACAGCCAGATTATTGAGTATGTTGGATCCAACAGGTATTATGGCGGTAGTTAATGGTGCGATGGCTTTCTTCAGTGCGGTTCAGAGTTTTATACAGTATCTGCGCGAGATGCTAGAAGTTATCAACTCATTTGTGAATGGTGTAGCCGATATAGCACAAGGAAATGTAGCAACAGCAGCAGATTATCTCGAACGAACTATGGGACAATCCATGCCAGTAGTCATTGGATTCCTTGCTAATCAAGTGGGATTAGGAGGAATAGGAGCTAGAATAGCAGAGATTATTGGTTCGGTAAGAGCATTGATTGATGAAGCGCTAACATGGTTGGTGAACAAAGCTGTAGATACAGGTATGGCTTTACTTGATCGAGTGATGGCAGCAGGAGCTAGTGCTAGAGATGCAGTTTTAGGATGGTTAGGACTGAGAAAAAGATTTACTACCGAAGGAGAAACACATAATATCTTTTTAAGAGGCTCTGCCAGAAATGTCCAACTATGGGTAGCGAGTGATGAAATGCCTTTTACAACCTTACTTTCTAATAAGCAAACAGAAATTAATGAAATGAATAGTGGAGCTTCGAAAACAAGAAAACAGGAAGCTTATAATAATGCATCAAGTATCTACAATAATGATATAGTTAGAATTACTAATTTATTATCTACAGATAATTTAGCGGAGGAAAGAAAGAATGAATTAGAAACTGAATTAAATTCAAAATTTGATGAAATTGTTCCCTATTTAGTTATTTTAGGAGTTGGAGGAGCTAGAGGAAGATTACCGAATACAGCCGTGACAATTGGTGGAAGCGGAGGAAGGGCTAGTTTTTCTGAGGCAGACCCATTAACAAAGAATGGAAGCAGAAAACCTCCAAGAGTCACCGCTCAACCAGATGGATGGGCAAACCATATAAAGACTATAGCAAATTATAGTGACATTTATGTAAGATTACATCTTTTACATTTTGATCTAGGAGGTCCAGGAGGAGATACAGGTAATGTAACACCTGGAAGAAAAACCGAAAACACAAATATGTATAATCAAGCAGAAAGTAATGCTGTAGATTTAGTTCATAATCAAAATAGAGTTTTATGGTATCGTGCTGAAGTTACCGGATATAGATCTGATGCCGGGTTTACGGATTTTGCTCAAGCAATAAGAGTAACTTATGGATTTAAGGAAAAGAACGATGCAGGGGAATGGGAAAGAGTAGGAGATGTACTTTATGATAATGTATTTCCAGTTAGTAAACCAGACCCAATGGGATCTAATAATCCAATACCTTCGATTAATAATGCACCCTTTGGTCATTGGGATTCAGAATTAAAAAATATACCAGGTGCACCAACAAGAGCTCTTTATAGAGAATGGGTAACTAATAGAGGAGTTAGTAATTATAGAACATGGACGGAATTTATTAATTCTACAGCTTTTATAAATGCCGATGCAAGATATAATGGTTCATTAGAAAGTTGGTTTAGAGCTGCTGTGGGAGCAGGTAAATTAAGAGCATTTTAGAGGTTGTATTATGAGTAATTATTTAAAAAAGATAAAAGGATTGATAGCCGAACTGAGTAGTTTATCCTCTATTTCAGATGTTGTTTTTGAAAAAGGAATAGGTATTTCCTCCGAGGATTTTATGGATTATTCTAAAGAATACGAATTAGCAATACCGGATGAGGTTAAAGGTTTTTATTCTGAATTTGATGGTTTTAAATTGATATGGAATTATAGGACTAATGAATTAAATGCAGCAAATACGTTGATAGAAGAAAATGTAGAAATTCTTTCTTTTTATAATATGTTCAAAGGATATGATGGGAGGTCTTGGGAAAACGAAATATGGGATGAACAAACACCGATGAATGATCTTTCATTATATAAGAGGTTGAAAATTTTGGATTATTTTGAAAAAGATAATGTTCATTGCGTGTGTATTGAAATTTCTAAAGAAAATGTTTTAACTACTAAATTATGGTTATTTCGTCAAGGATATAAACCTATCCCAATGACTATAGATGTCACACAATATATTGATAAATTATGTTTTACGAAAGGTTTTTGGGGTTGGCAATACTACTTCACAAATGTAGATTTTAGCTCGTCAGAATTTGAAGGAATAAAACTAGATATTCAAAATTCAATGGCTTTTTATTCAAAGTTTTTTCCGGAGATTCTGATACTAGAATCAAAAAAATAAACTTAGACTTAAAAGTAATTTTTTCATATAGATATAGGTTGAGGTCATAAAACTATTTCTGTTGTTAGTATAACACTTCTGAATATGTGTTTTCTATTCATTAATAGCGCAGTTTGTAGGAAAAAACCCCTAAAAAGATGAGTCTTTTACCTCATGAAAAACTAGTTAAATAAGGTTAACTTTATGTTTTTAAATAAGATAGGGTTATGAAAAAAACAGCATATCAGAAGGAACTCGTTATTAAAGCTACTCAGAAAAGAAGAGGAACTGAAAACAACAAAAAGGATGTAATGAAAATTCAATCCTGGTTAACACTGTTTTCTATCAGGAATCCAAGTAGTGGCACAGCAACGGGAATTGATGGAGATTTCGGCCCTGCTACAGAAAGATCCGTAAAGAACTTCCAGAGTTTTAATAACCTAACAAAAACTGGTATTGTTGATCAAGAATTATTTAATACACTCTCTTTTGGTTTGAAAGAAGCTTTTGAAAAACCTTTAATAAGTAATAATTTAAGAGATTTGATGGTTGAAGTATCAGAAAATCATTTACAGCAACACCCTTTTGAACTTGAAATACAGGGACAATCCAATAGTGGTCCTTGGGTAAGAAGTTATATGGATGGTCATGATGGATCTCCTTGGTTTTGGTGTATGGGTTTTGCACAAGCTATACTAGATCAAGCCGCAAGCGCGTTGGGGAAAAATTTCAAAAAACTGATGCCGCTTACCTATAGTTGCGATACAGTAGGCAACACAGGCTTGGAGAAGGAATTGTTATCCAGATTTAGTAAAATAAGAAAAGATCCTTCTGTCATAAAACAAGGAGATATATTTCTAATTCAAAAATCACGTTTAGATTGGACGCATACTGGTGTGATAACAGCAATAGAGGGAGATGTTATCGAAACTATAGAAGGGAATACCAATCACCAAGGTTCTAGAAATGGGGTAGCGGTTATGAAAAGAACCAGAAGTTTTAGAAGATCTAAAATAGATGTGTTTTCTATTGAACCATTAGTATAAAAAGATGAAAAAAGCATTAGCTCAGAATACAATTCATTTCGATAGTAAATTATCATTTTTAAGAGAAGTGATTGAGTATCGTTTAAAAGATAATTACACTAGTGAAATACCTGTTTTTCCAAAATTTGATACTATTGTATCGGATAACTCGTTATTTTCAACATTTGTCAGAAAAAAACAGTTATCATTAGAAGAAGTAATCACTTTATTACTAGCTATTGTTCCTCATATTTCACCTAATTTTTTTACAACGATCATCTCTGATTTTTTACCTAATGGAGGAGAATTACCAGAATTTGGAGGAGTTAAAGGCAAAAATCATAGAGGAATTATACCAACCGGAGAAACAGTACAGTTTATTATAGGAGGAAATAATATTCAGAAAAGAATTCAGTTGACCGAAATGTTTTATGAGGATCATCTTTTTAGGAGAGAAGGTGTATTGTATTTAGATATGATACCGACAGGGGAACCTAGAATGAGCGGACGTTTGACGATGGATGAAGAATACATAGAATTATTTACTACGGGTAAAATATTGAAACCTACCATGAGTAAGGATTTCCCAGCAGAACGAATAGATACCGAATTGGACTGGGATGATCTGGTACTTCAGAGTAAAACATTACAGCAGATAAAGGAGATCGAAACCTGGTTGAACTATAATGATATTGTATTGAATGACTGGAATATGAAATCTAGAATCAAACCTGGATATCGTATTCTTTTTTCAGGTCCTCCAGGAACCGGAAAAACACTTACTGCTACCTTGTTAGGAAAATTCACAGGTAAAGATGTATATCGCATTGATTTATCTATGATTGTATCAAAATATATAGGTGAAACCGAAAAAAACTTATCCAAACTATTTGACAAAGCAAAAAACAAATCTTGGATTTTGTTTTTTGATGAAGCAGATGCTATTTTTGGAAAACGTACTAATGTGAGGGACGCTCATGATAAGTATGCCAATCAAGAAGTATCATATCTGTTACAACGTATTGAAGCACATCCAGGACTGGTTATTTTAGCTTCAAATTTCAAAAATAATATTGATACAGCATTTACCCGTAGGTTTCAATCCATTATAGAATTCGAAAACCCATCGTATAAAGAAAGGCTATCACTTTGGAAGAAAAACTTACCTGATAAAATAGCATTGGACAAGAGTGTTTCTTTGGAGGAAGTCTCAAAAAAGTATGCGCTAACCGGAGCGAATATTATTAATATAGTACAATATATTTGTCTTAAAACGATAGCATCTAAACATGAATCAATTCTTCTTGAAACTATGTTAGAAGGTATTAAAAAAGAATACCTTAAAGAGGGTAAAATGGTTACCATATAATCCGAATTTAAGAGGTTATAAACTATTTACCTATGTTATTAACAATCATATAGATTAACACTGGGAAATCAATATTTTTAAAAAGGAATCATCTTTCTAGATGAAAAAGTTTAAAAGTATTGACACATGAATCGATTAACTGTTTTGTTTTTTTTGATGATTATTGCAGCTTGTAATACTTCAGAAAACAACACTAGTAAGGTAGTAGAAACATCTTTAGTCAAAGAGGATGCTCCTAAAGTTGTTATAGAAAAGCCTTTAAAATTAACAAAAGAACAGGCAAATACTTTGGCAGAATTGCCTTTAGCCTGTATCCATACGGAGTATCCAAATAAATTAGGACAAACTATAGGAGGTAAAGAAGATTTGGGAGAACCTAAAGTCTTACATCCTGCATTTTATGGATGTTTTGATTGGCACTCTGCGGTTCATGGACATTGGTCATTGGTAAAGCTAGTAAAATCCTTTCCAGAAATAGAAAAAGCAGCTGAAATAAAAACGAAACTTGCTGAAAGTATTTCTAAAGAAAATATAGAAGCGGAAATAGCATATTTCAATAGAAAACACAGTACATCATACGAACGAACCTATGGTTGGGCATGGTTGCTAAAACTTGCAGAAGAAATACACACTTGGGAGGATCCAATCGCAAGAGATCTGGAGCAAAACTTACAACCATTGACTGATTTGATAGTGCAGCGATATATAGATTTTTTGCCAAAGCTGAACTATCCGATTCGAGTAGGTGAGCATACCAATACCGCATTTGGATTATCCTTTGCTTTGGATTATGCAAATAGCCTAAAAGATGAAAGACTTAAAAATATCATTTCCTCTAGAGCAAAAGATTTTTATAGTAAAGATTCAGATTGCCCAATAGGTTGGGAACCTAGTGGATATGACTTCTTGTCTCCTTGTTTTGAAGAAGTGGATTTAATGCGAAAAGTATTAGATAAAGCATCTTTTGATACGTGGATTAGTGATTTTATGCCACAACTTAAAAAGCATGATTTTAAGATAGAAGTAGGAGAGGTTTCTGATCGTAGCGATGGAAAGTTAGTGCATTTGGATGGTCTTAATTTTAGCAGAGCATGGGTGTTGTATGGTTTAGCCAGTCAATATCCAGAGTATGAACATCTCATCAATACTGCAAATCAACATATAAAATATTCATTACCTAATCTTGTAGGGGACAGTTATGAAGGAGGACATTGGTTAGGATCTTTTGCAATTTATGCACTTGATGATCAATCTAAATAGTTTAATCAACCTGAACTCTAGAGATTCTTACATAACTAATAACTAAAAACATAAACGTGTGAAAAAATGGTTTTCTAACATAGGTCCAGGAACATTAGTAACAGCGGCCTTTATTGGTCCTGGAACTGTTACTGTCTGTACTTTGGCAGGAGTTCAATTTGGATATTCTCTATTATGGGCATTAGTGCTATCTATAATAGCATGTATTGTATTACAAGAGATGTCAGCACGTTTAGGAATTGTTACTCAAAAAGGTTTGAGTGAAGTTTTAAAGTCACAATTCGATAACAAAATAGTAAGATGGATACTGATTGGAGTTATTCTTTCGGCTATTTTTATAGGAAATGCTGCATACGAAGCGGGTAATATTAGTGGAGGTGTACTAGGGTTGTCTACCATTTTAGGATCGCCAATAGTGAAGATAGGTGCTATCTCCATTAACTATATGAGTATCACTATTGGGATAATAGCCTTTATACTATTGTACATAGGTAATTATAAAGTGTTAGAACGTAGTTTAGTAGTACTCGTATTGTTTATGAGTATTGCATTTATTATAACTGCAATTGTTACGAAACCAGATCTTTCTTTGTTATTTAAAGGTTTTGTGCCTGATCTCTCTGCAGATAAAATACTTACAATTGTTGGGTTGATAGGAACGACTGTTGTTCCATATAATTTATTTCTTCATGCATCAATAGTGAGTGAAAAATGGAAATCTACAGATGACCTACCTATTGCCAGAAAAGATACTATTGTGGCAATAGTGTTAGGAGGATTAGTCTCGATGGCAATTATAATAGCAGGTGCAGCTATTCAACAAACAGAAGTGAATAATGCTGCAGATTTGGCAAAAGGACTAGAACCTGTTTTTGGATCCTTAGCAAAATATGTGTTATCCTTAGGGTTATTTGCAGCCGGAATTACTTCTGCAATCACTGCACCTTTGGCTGCAGCTTATGTAGTAAAAGGATGTATGGGATGGCAAGATGGATTGAAAAGTAAATCCTTTAGAGGAGTATGGATGTTTATACTTTTTCTAGGTGTTTTGTTTTCTTCTTTGGGAATAAAATCTATCGTAATTATCCGGTTTGCCCAAGTAGCAAATGGGCTTCTTTTACCTATCATAGCAATCTTCCTTTTATGGGTAATGAATCAGAAGAATATTTTGGGGAATTTTACTAATAATTTAAAACAAAATGTACTCGGTTTTTTAATTGTGTTTATTACTTGTTTTTTAGGATTTAGAGGTGTTTGGAAAGTTATGATAAATATGTAGGAAAAATCCTTGTTAAAAGTAAGAATTTTGAAAAGAATAGTATTGAATTCTGATGTTGGAGAAGAGGCTGGTTTTGATGAGCAGATCATGCCGTTTATATCATGGTGTAATATTGCATGCGGAGTTCATGCAGGCAACGATCAAGTGATCCAAAAAACAATTGATTTGGCATTACAACATCAAGTGAAAATTGGAGCGCATCCTTCATATCCCGATCGTGAAAATTTCGGAAGAGTGGTGATGAATATTTCATATGAAGATCTTGTCGAAACCTTAACTGAACAAATTCAAAAAGTAAAATATTATACAGAAGAAATGGGAGGAAAGTTACACCATGTAAAGCCTCATGGAGCATTGTATAACGAAGCTATGAAAAATGAAGAGGTTGCGAATGCAATTATTAATTCTGTTAAAAATATCGATAAAAGTTTAATTATTATAACTCCTAAAGATTCATTAATTCCTTATATTTGCAAGGAAAATATTGAGGTGAAGTATGAGGTTTTTGCTGATCGAAATTACAATGAAGATTTAACGTTGGTTTCTCGTTCTGAGAATAACGCAGTCTTGATGGATCCGAAAATAATTTTGGATCATGTGTTGAACATGATTTCTGAGGGGAAAGTAAGAACAATAAAAGGCGAGGAGGTGTCAATTTATTTTGACACGATTTGTGTGCATGGAGATAATCCAAAATCTGTTGAGATTTTAGAGTATCTATATAAGGAGTTTTTGAAACGAAATTTTGTATTGAAATGAAGAAATCTAACATCAAATTTCAATATAAGCGCTACGGAGAGAATGCAATTTTGATTCAAGGTCCGTCAGAAGTTGACGAAATTTTGCTAGAAAACCTGCTTTTTTATAAAAAATCAATCGAAAAATTTTATGATGAACTAATTGTTGAGGTAATTTCATCATATAACTCGCTATTAATTTATTATGTGTCCACTATAGAGAATGTCTATGATGAGATTTTAACACTTAAATCCTTGTTTTCTGGTCAGTTTGAAGATAAGGTCCGAAAAAAACGTTTGTGGAAAGTGCCAGTATGTTACTCAAACTCGCTCGCTCCAGAGCTCTCTTCTTTTGCTGTGAATAAATCTATGAATATTGATGAGGTAATTTCATTACACACTACTCCATTATATACTGTTTATTTTATAGGTTTTTTGCCAGGTTTTTTATACTTAGGTGGATTAGATGAAAAATTAGTTACTCCTAGAAAATCTACTCCTAGTCAAAAACTTGAACAAGGGTCTGTTGCTATTGGTGGAAATCAGACAGGAGTTTATCCATGTGATAGTCCTGGTGGTTGGCATGTAATAGGTAAGACTCCGTTGCGATTTTTTGATGTGAATTCTGATAACTGTTGTTTTGCTTCTCCAGGAGATAAGATTCAGTTTATATCGATTAGTGAAAATCAATATAACGATATGAGTTTATTGTCGAATAGCGATATTGTTGTGCCAGAAAGTGATGTTATATGATATCATCGGTTAAAATATTTGCTTCAGGTTTGTATACTACGATTCAAGATGGTGGACGTTTTGGTTATTCTAAATATGGAGTTCCAAAAAGTGGAGCGATGGATTTGAAGTCTTTTTTTTTAGCAAATGCAATTTTAAATAATGATGAAAATTGTGCGGTTATAGAATGGACTATGATTCCACCAGTTTTAAAATTTGAAGGTGATACAATTGTTTCCGTTACCGGAGCTGTTTGCGTTCCGTTTTTGAATGATGCTAAACAAAAAATGAACTGTCAGTTACGGGTTAGAAAAGGAGATGTTTTAAAGCTGAAAAATGTTACTGATGGGGTATTTGGATTTGTAGGAATAAAATCTGGATTTCAATCTGAAATGCTTTTAGGAAGTAGATCTCAATATAACATGATAACAACTTCATTTGTTCTTCGTAAAAATGATACTATTTCGTATAATAATTGTGTCGATTTTTCGGCAACTAATTCTTCAGTTCACGTGCCAGTTTTTTGGAATAAATCGAATAGGATTTGTGTTTTCGAAGGACCAGAATTTGATTTGTTATCTGATAGTCAAAAGGAGTTATTGTTAACTACTGATTTTGCAATTTCGAATACTAGAAACAGAATGGCGATTCCATTAGATGGACAATTAGAAAATGAGCTTTCTTCCATGATGTCATCTCCTGTTTTGCCAGGTACAGTTCAATTAACTCCATCGGGGCTATTGATTATTTTGATGAGAGATTGTCAAACGACTGGAGGGTATCCTAGAATTTTGCAATTATCAAAAGATGCTATTAATGTCATTGCGCAAAAAAGGGTAGGTGAACGGATTAGATTTGAACGTGAATTTTTATAAATGTGATGTGTTGTAAAAGGGATAATGTTCTAGATTTGTTTTTAAACTAAAACATGTTTTTTATTTGTTCCTTTATTATGATGTTTGTATTTAATGAGCATTCTTTTTATTTATAAAGGTTGTTTTTGTCTTTGTTTATGATGTATGCTTTTGTTTATATTTGATAGTTAACAGTACTTATCTGTTTGTTATAGAGTTAATAAGAATTTAGTAAGGGGCAAAACCACCTGTTTCAGCAGGGGGAAAACACCCTGTTGCTATTTTCTTTAATTTTTTTGACAAGCATTTAATGTGTTGATTATTAGGTGTTTAAACATATGGTTTTACCGTAAATAGATTAAGAAAAAGGGTTAAGGGATTTGTGTAAAACACAGTATTTTGGATATATTAGCAATTGTTAACCCAAAAAAATATTTAATGTTATGGCAAAAAAAGTACAAAGACCTCAGAAATGTATTAATGTAGAAGAAGCAAAAGAGCTTCATGATAACTGGTGTAAGAAAAGAGGAAAACGACTTCATAAAAAACTCGGTTTTGAAGATACTCGTGAGTTTCACTGGTCCGTTGCGGAGTTAGAAGAATACTTAGCATTTGTTAAACAAGAATCAGAGGAACAAGGGATTAAAGATCCAGGTATTAGAGTGTATATGGGAGCCTATCCAAAATCTAAGTGTAAAATGGGTCGTGGATATTCTACATTGTTTATGGCTGCAACAGGTTCACGTCCTGGAGCATCTGGTAAAGATGGGAAAGGTGACGATGAGAATAATTATAATATTGACCCTTTAAACCATGGAAATAGCGGACATCCTCCAAATAATTTTTAATGGAAATTTTAGAATTCAGTTTTACGGTCGCTGAGTTTTTGGCGGCTTTTGTAGGAATTATATATATGTATAAATACCGTGTTGATAAAGCAACACGGTATTTTGTGTATTTTTTATGTTTCAGTTTTTTTGTAGAATTATTTGGAGAGTTACCTACTCTAATTAAAAACAATGAAAGTTTATGTTTTTTAGAGGATACTTTTTGGTCGGAGAATGCTTGGTTATATAATATTTACACTATTATTAGTATTTTATTTTATGTCTGGTTTTTCAGGTATTATTTGAAATCAAAACAATTAATAAATATTTTAAATATTTTATTATTAATCTTTTCTTTATCTTCTATTGTCAATTTGATAATTACAGAGGTGTTTTTTATTAGGCAGTCTTCTTATGTAATGGTTTTTGGAACCTTTTTGATTTTGATGAGTGTTTTCTTTTATTTTTTTGAGATGTTAAAAAGCGAAAAAATATTAGAATTTAATAAGGATTTTGTTTTTTATGTGGGTGTCGGTGCTTCTATATTTCACCTTTGCATAACCCCTCTTTTTATTTACTTTAGATATTTCCACGATGATATAAGCCCAGATTTTGTTCAAATTCATAAAACAATTCTTTATACCTCTATTATTTTTATGTATACTTGTTTTACCATAGGATTTCTAGTATGCTTCAGAAAGAACAAATCTTATTAATAGTTTATTTTATTGGGGTGATTTTGTTTTTAGTCACTTTCGCGATAATATTTTTTGTTGCCTTCCAGCGCCGAAAGAACAAACTACTGCTTGAACGATTTAAAGCGGAACAGCGATTTGAAGAAGAATTACAAAACTCCAAACTAGAAATTCAGGAACAAACCCTTAAGAATGTAAGTTGGGAGTTACATGATAATATCGGTCAATTATTGTCTACAGCGGTTATGCAGATCAATATTCTAAGCTCTAATTTAGAACCAAAAACCAAAGAATCTGTAGAGGATATAAGAGGTTTGGTAGGCGATAGTCTGCAAGAGATCAGAAACCTCTCTAAAACTTTAAATCATGAAGTTATCCAGAATATCGGCTTAGAGAAATCCATACAAGTAGAATTGGATCGTTTTAAAAAGCTTAATTTTCTAGAACCTAATTTTACTGTAACAGGGGAAGAGGTGGTTATTAATCCTAAGGATGAGATTATCTTATATAGAATTATTCAGGAGTTTTTCTCAAATACTATAAAACACGCAGAAGCTACGCATCTATTTGTAAAACTAAACTATACGAGTGATGATCTTACGATCATTATACAGGATGATGGTGTTGGATATGATATGAAATCTGTACAAGCTAATTCGGGTCTGTTAAATATGAAAAGTAGAGCAGCTTTGGTTAACGCAAGTTTAGAGTCCGTTTCGGAACCAGGAAAAGGAGTATTGCTTACATTGCAGTATCCATTAAAAGAAGAAGATAAGGAATAATGAAATTTAAATGAAAATGAAGAAAAAAACTGTTGTTATTGTAGATGATCACCTTCTCTTTGCGCAATCTTTGGAAAGCCTTATTTCTAATTTAGAAGGATATGAGGTATTGGCAATCCTTAAAAACGGAAAAGAACTCACGCAATATTATCTACACAAAAGAAAAAAACCCGAACTCATTTTACTAGATGTAAAAATGCCAGTGATGGATGGTATTCAAACCATGCAATGGTTAAAAGAAAATCAACCAGAACAGAAGGTGTTGGCATTAACTATGGAGGATGATGAAGAAACAATCATCAAAATGCTTAGAGCTGGAGCCAGAGGATATTTGTTAAAGGATATTCATCCAGAGAATTTTGAGTTTGCCATGAAGATGGTTATAGAACAAGGGTTTTATTATTCTAGTAAAATAGAAACTGCACTGAAATATTCAGAAAAGGTTGAAGTGGATGTTAGTAAGAATCTTGCCGAAAAACTAACGGATAGAGAGTGGACTTTTTTGAAATACGCTTGCTCAGAACTTACCTATAAAAGTATTGCTGGCGAAATGAACTTAAGCCCTAAGACAATAGAGAATTACCGTGAGGCTGTTTTTAAAAAGTTACAGGTTAAAACTCGAGTTGGATTGGTAATATATTGCATGAAAAACAACTTGTTTAAGCTAGATTAAAAATATGCATTGGTTACGGGGATTTTGATATTCTTGTTAATTAACAATAAAATTAAAATCTTTGTTTTTTGGTATTTAAAAAGATGCTTTTTCTTTTGTTTATATGTTAAAATAATAAATTTTTGTTAATCTTGATAATATAATCTTAGGTATTGCTAGGATAGTATGATTAAGACATCTGTTATAGAATTAAGTTTGTGGACTAACACAAACTTATACTCTAACGATGGAAAAAAACTCACTTCTATCTTTACTTCTTGTATTGATATTTTGGCCAATTCTCGGTCAGGAACAAACGCAAAATAGTTACTTGTTTGAAAAAGCTCAACAGGAATACTATGAACAGAACCCTAAAGCTCTAGAGCGAGCTATAGAATTTGACAAAATAGCTAAACGACATGCTCAATTAAAAAGAGAAGGGCACGATAAAGCAGGAGAGAAATATGTCATTCCTGTAGTCTTTCGTGTCTACGATACAAAATATCTTAATGATAGTAACGGCAATATAACAAATGTTACCGATGAAAAAGTTCTATAAGTCTTAAAGAATATTAATGAGGACTTTAAGATGTTCATTGTACGACTACGGGTGTTCTATACGATTTGAATACTAAGATTACCGTAGAGGATAATGAAAGTACTATGATTACAGGTACAGGTAATGTAACAAATCATAGTGAAGCAGATTCTTCAAGATATTTTCGAGTCACTATTAAAACCTAGGTTATGAATTCAAAGAAAACCCAGGTAAAATAATTGTTGGTGAACAAATTAGAGCTACTGGAAACTATTTCGTTAGAATTCTATCTAATGAAGTAAGCCAAACACTTAGCATTGTAAAACTAAATTAGAGAGTACAAACAGTTGTCTAACTATCTCTCACAACCCCTTTCGAAATCAAATTGAGAAGGATGTACTAATTTCTTTAATCTATTTTGATAACTATTAAAATTTAAATTATGAAAAATCAACTTTCCTTACTCCTAGGAGTATTCATAACTGTTTGTGGTTTCTCACAAACCAATAATTTTTGGACGAAAAACCTTGACTCAACTCAGGACAAAAACATTTCTTCCACAAAGAATAATACAGAAACTTTAAACCAAAACACGTATAACCTTAGCGTTGAAAAATTGAAGGAAGTTTTATCTCATTGTCCAAAAAGATTCAATTCATTTGGAAAATCAAATGTCATTATCGCGCTGCCTACCGAAGACGGAAAATTTAAAAAGTACCGTATAAAGGAAAAAAGTGTTTTACATCCAGATTTGGCCAAAAAGTTCCCAGATATTAAATCGTATGTTGGCGCACCGGTTAATGGAGAAGGTGGAGTAGTACATTTTAGTTTGGGTAATAATAACTTTAGAGGTATGATTATGAAACCTGATGCTACAATAACGGATATCAAACCTACTACTGGTAATGGTAAGACCTATATGGTTACTTCAAAAAATGATGAACCAGATAAACCAATTGACTGTCAGGTAACTGGTAATTCGGCCGAAACTTCTTCAAAAAAAAGTACAAAGCAAGCTGAAAAATCAAACAAAGCAAGAAAAGACGCTAATGATGGTCGTCTTAGAGTCTACCGGATGGCTATAGCAGTAACGGGAGAATTGTCTAAAATTTATACTGATAAGGCAGGTGTTACAAATGGTTCAACTCAACAAAGAAAAGCTGCAGTACTTACTGAATTAAATGCACTCATGACAAGAGTAAATGCAGTTTATGAACGAGATCTTGGAACTACGTTTGAATTAGTACCTAATATTCTGAATTCCATTTTTCTTAACCCAGCAACTGATGGTATTACGCATGGTAATACCGGAATATCTATAAATGAGTCTAAAGGTGTTCTTGATGCTGCAATTGGTAATGCTAACTATGATATTGGTCATGTTTTAGATTCAGATGGGACTGGACGTGGGGCTTTAAATGCTGTATGTCTTGATAGGAAGGCTGAAGGATCTACAGGTGCACATCCTTTCACATCTGTCGCGGATTATTTCTTTCGCACATTCGTTCACGAAATAGGCCATCAATTCGGTGCTAACCATTCGTTTAATAACTCATGTGGTGGTAATCGTCTTGACGAAGGTGCTGTTGAACCAGGAGGAGGTAATAGTATCATGGCATATACAGGCTGTGCTCCTAATACAGAAAATACGCAATATGTTTTTTTTCATGCGAAACAAATAGATGAAATGTGGAATCATATTGTAAACACAGCAGGTTGTGCTACATTAAGATCAATAGGTAATAGTGCACCAGCAGCTAATATAGGAGGTAATTATACAATTCCAAGATCTACTCCATTTATATTAGAAGGATCAGCTACTGATGCTAATACGGCTGATCAACTAACGTATACTTGGAACCAAATGGATAAGGAAATAGCTCCTATGCCTCCTCGTGCTAATTCAACTAACGGTCCTGTATTCCGTTATAAACCTCCTTCAGTATCTCCAAATCGATATATGCCTAATCTTACTACGATAAAAGCAGGAAATGCTTCTTCTGAATGGGAGGTAACACCTTCTGTTGCTAGAACGATGAATTTTAGATTTACAGTAAGAGATAACCATCCGGGAGGAGGTAATACAGATTCTAAAGATGCTGTTATTACGGTAAGTGGAACTGCTGGTCCTTTTGTGATCACTTCTCAAAACACTAGATTTGATGCGCCAGTAGGTTCTACGCAAACGGTAACTTGGAACGTAGCAGGAACCACAGGAAATGGAGTGAATGCAGCGAATGTTGATATTTTATTATCTACAGATGGTGGAAATACATACCCAATAACATTAGCTTCTGCAGTACCTAACGATGGTTCTCAACAAATTACAATACCAGACAATGAAGGAGGTGTAAATAGAATTATGGTAAGAGGTACGAATAATATCTTTTTCGATATTACAAATGCTAATTTTAGTATCACGGATGGAAATTCTGATCCTATGCCTACAAATTACTGTGCTGCGGGTTATCAAGGTACAAATTATATAGCCGAAGTTATCTTTGGGGATATCTCTAATAAAAGTGAAAATGGTGGGTATTCTGATTTTACCAACCTAGGAACTAACGTTACTAAAGGCGAGCCTGTTACTTTAACGGTTAATCCAGGAATCACATCCTGGGATCCTAATTATTTTGGAGCTTGGATTGATTGGAATAAAGATGGAGATTTTACGGATGCTGGTGAAGAAGTTTTATTGACAACCAATGGTGCCGGTGGTGTAACAACAACAGTTGTAGTACCTAATACCGCAAAAAATGGTGCCACCAGATTAAGAGTACGTTATAAAATACATACTGCCCCTGAGCCTTGTGGAACAGCAAGAACTAATGGTGATGAAGTAGAAGATTATTTTGTATTTATTAAAGGTGGAAGTTCAAACCCAACTTGTAACGATGGTATTCAAAATGGAAATGAGACAGGTGTAGATTGTGGCGGACCTGATTGTAATCCTTGTACAGTAAACCCAACCTGTAATGATGGAATCCAGAATGGTAATGAAACGGGAGTAGATTGTGGTGGTCCTGATTGCACGCCGTGTAATACAAATGTAACTTATTGTAATGCTGGTAGACAAGGCACTAATTATGTAGCCGAAGTGACCTTTGGATCAATTTCTAATACAAGCCAGAATAGTGCTTATTCAGATTTCACTTCTCAGAGTACAAGTGTTCAAAAAGGAGCTTCAGTAACGTTAACGGTTACTCCTGGGATAGTTTCTTCTAATTGGAACGCTAATGTAGTTGGAGGTTGGATCGACTGGAATCAAGATGGAGATTTTGAGGATCTAGGAGAAGAGGTTTTGATGAAGCCAAGAGGCACAGGATCTGGATCTGCCACAGTAGTAATACCAAATAATGCCCAAAATGGTTCAACTAGATTACGGGTTCGTTATAGATGGTCTAGTAACCCATCACCTTGTGGTACAACAGAAGGAGACGAAGTAGAAGATTATACGGTAATTGTTGGTGGTACAACGGGAGCAACGTGTACCGATGGTATTCAGAATGGTAATGAAACGGGAGTAGATTGTGGAGGTTCATGTAGCCCTTGTCAAACGAATGTTACCTATTGTTCTGCAACAGGAAATGGTGGTCCAGAAGGGATTACAAATGTTACCTTTGCAGGAATCAATAATACTTCGGTAAGAAATGCTTCTGGATATGATGATTTTACATCAATTTCAGCCAATGTAAGCGCAGGAACAAATCATAATCTAAGAGTAACTATTGCTGTTTACCAACAAGGAACAGATGATGAGATCTATGCTTTCTTTGATTGGAACCAAGATGGTGATTTTGCGGATTCTGGAGAAACCTTTACATTAACTAAGACTACTGGTCTTATAGGTGATGTATCTGTAGCTGTGCCGCAAAATGCAAAAACAGGAGCTACCAGAATGCGTTTATTAGTATCGTATTATGATGTAGAAAATAACCCTTGTGACACAGGTACAAATGATGTGCGTTTTGGAGAGTATGAAGATTATACTGTTGTTGTAGGAGGTTCTGATCTGAAATTAAAGACAGAAATAAATAAGCTTCGATTGTATCCAAATCCGTTTAACCATGTGTTTACAATTGATACGTCTAAACTAGATGGTAATAAGTTAACTGTTGTTATTTATGATATACTAGGTAAAGTGATAATACGTAAGAATTATGATGAAAACCCTGGAGAAATAAGCTTTGGTAGTGATATCACAGAATCGGGGAACTATTTTGTAAAAGTACAGACAAGTAATACAGTTGAAATACTAAAATTGATAAAACGTTGATTTTAAGTAGCTTGTTTTTGTTTTGGTAGTTCGTTTTTTATTTTAAAAAAATATAGAATTTGTTTTTAAGAAATATTATTTGTTATATTTACCACATAAATGAAAACAAGCAACATCAATATTATTAATGTCATTAGTAACGTCGTGATTATTTCACCGCGATGAAAGGGATATCTATAATATAAAACATATTAAAATCCCTTTGCGTAAGTAAAGGGATTTTTTTTAACCCATATTTAAAAGATGGTAATGAAAGCAATAAAGAATATTAGTATCAATGTCATTAGTATCGTCGTGATTATTTCGCTACGCTGAGGGATATTGATATAATTTATATACTAAACTCCCTTCGAAATTTGAAGGGAGTTTTTTTATGTCAAAAAATAATGTGTAACAAAAATTAACAAATAGTGATTGTAAATAAAATGAGTGTAAGTGACTGGTAATCAGTGTTTAAATTGTGTTTGATAGTGGTTGGATGTTGTAAGCTTATTGAATAAAAATCAACAGTTTAGTCATTACGAAATAGTTTTATACTGTAGTTTATTTGATTGATCATGGATTTGTCAAAAAAACGGTTAAAATTTTAAGAAATTAATAAAAAATTCACATTCAAAAGGAATGAGCATTAATAAATATAGCAAACAAGTAACACAAGACGATACGCAACCAGCTGCTCAGGCAATGCTTCATGCTATCGGGTTGACTGACGAAGATTTTAAAAAACCTCTGGTTGGTATTGCAAGTACAGGTTACGAAGGGAATCCTTGTAATATGCATCTTAATGATTTGGCAAAACTAGTAAAGCAAGGGACGCAACAAGAGGATGTGGTAGGATTGATATTTAATACCATAGGTGTTAGCGATGGTATTTCTATGGGAACACCAGGAATGCGTTTCTCACTACCCTCTAGAGATGTAATTGCGGATTCTATGGAAACTGTGGTTCAGGCAATGTCATATGACGGAATGGTGACTGTAGTAGGTTGTGATAAAAATATGCCAGGAGCATTAATGGCAATGTTACGATTAAATCGCCCATCGATTTTGGTATATGGAGGTACGATTGCCTCTGGATTACATGCAGGCAAGAAATTGGATGTGGTTTCGGCTTTTGAAGCATGGGGAGAAAAGGTTGCAGGAACTATTACTCAGAACGAATATAAGAGTGTGATAGAAAAAGCATGTCCAGGAGCAGGAGCTTGTGGAGGAATGTATACTGCTAATACGATGGCTTCTGCAATAGAAGCTTTAGGAATGTCGTTGCCATATAATTCATCAAATCCTGCGATCAGTAACAATAAAGAAGAAGAGAGTATCGCTGCAGGACGTGCAATGCGAACACTTTTAGAAAAAGATATTAAACCATTAGATATTGTCACCAAAAAATCTTTAGAGAATGCTATTCGATTGGTTACCGTACTAGGAGGTTCTACCAATGCTGTATTACACTTTTTAGCGATTGCCAGAGCTGCGGATGTAGAGTTTACATTAGCTGATTTTCAGAGAATAAGTGATGAAACTCCATTTTTGGCAGATCTGAAACCAAGTGGGAAATATTTGATGGAAGATGTGCATGAAGTTGGAGGAATTCCCGCGGTACTTAAATATTTATTAAAGAAAGGATTGTTACATGGAGATTGTTTGACTGTTACAGGAAAAACGCTGGCAGAAAACCTGTTAGATGTTCCTGACCTTACAGAAGGACAAGATGTAATCAAACCTATAGAAACACCTATAAAACCTACCGGACATTTGAGAATAATGTTTGGAAACCTGTCCGAAGATGGTTGTGTAGCGAAAATTACGGGTAAAGAAGGATTACGTTTTCAAGGGAAAGCAAAAGTATTTAACAGTGAATATGATGCTAATGATGGAATAAGAGATGGATTAGTAGAGAAAGGAAATGTAGTCGTCATTAGGTACGAAGGTCCAAAAGGAGGTCCCGGAATGCCTGAAATGTTAAAACCAACAGCGGCAATTATGGGAGCGGGTCTTGGTAAAGATGTAGCATTAATTACTGACGGAAGATTCTCGGGAGGAACTCATGGATTTGTAGTGGGACATATCACTCCAGAAGCACAAGAAGGAGGTTTAATTGCATTAGTAGAAGATGGAGATGTTATCACCATTGATGCGGAAACAAATTCTATTTCAGTTGCAATTGAGGAGGAAGAAATTAAAAAAAGAAGAGCTTCTTGGGTTCAACCACCATTGAAATTCAGCAAAGGAGTTTTATATAAATATGCAAACACAGTTTCATCTGCATCTCAAGGATGTGTAACAGACGAATTCTAAAAAAAAACATTCCAGTATAACTGGAGTATAAAAAAATATAGCGTAATGGAAACACAAACGCAAACAATAGAAAAAGAAACTAAAGAAACTACCGGTCAAATGACAGGAGCTGAAGCAGTAATACATTGTCTGTTAGCCGAAGGTGTAGATTTAATTTACGGATATCCTGGCGGTGCTATTATGCCAGTATATGATGAGCTTTATAAGTTTCGGGATAAATTACATCATGTACTTACCAGACATGAGCAGGGAGCAACGCATGCTGCGCAAGGGTATGCTAGGACAAGTGGTAAAGTAGGAGTAGCTATTGCTACATCGGGACCAGGAGCAACTAATTTTGTAACAGGAATAGCGGATGCGCAAATTGATTCTACACCTATGGTGTGTATTACAGGTCAGGTAGGTTCTCATTTATTAGGATCCGATGCTTTTCAGGAAACAGATATTATAGGAATCTCTACTCCAATTACAAAATGGAATCATCAGGTAACCAAAGCAGAGGATATCCCTTCTGTGTTAGCGAAAGCGTTTTATATTGCGCGTTCAGGTCGTCCAGGTCCTGTTCTTATTGATATTACAAAAGATGCTCAGTTTGGAGAACTCGATTTCAAATACTCAACCTGTAAAGGAGTTAGAAGTTATAAACCAGTTCCGGAAACAGACCCTAAAACATTAGAGCAGGCAGCTGATTTGATTAATAACGCAAAAAAACCAATGATTGTTTTTGGTCAAGGAGTTATTCTTGGAGAAGCGGAAGAAGAATTAAAAGATTTTGTTGAAAAATCAGGTATTCCATCTGCGTGGACAATTCTAGGGTTATCTGCTTTGCCAACAGCTCATCCTCTTAATGTAGGTATGGTAGGAATGCACGGTAATTATGGACCTAATAAACTCACTAATGAATGTGATTTGTTATTAGCAATAGGAATGCGTTTTGATGATCGTGTTACAGGTAATTTAGAAACCTATGCGAAACAGGCTAAAGTTATCCATTTCGAGATTGATCCGGCAGAAATAAATAAAAATGTAGAGGCGGATGTTGCCGTTATGGGTAATGTGAAGAAGACATTAGCCAATATACTTCCTATGGTAGCCCCTAAAAAGCATGAGTCGTGGTTACAAGAATTTAAAGACTTTGATACCATTGAATATGATAAGGTAATCAAAGAGGAGCTGTATCCTTCTAATGAAGGTCTTTCTATGGGAGAAGTGTTAAGAGGAATTAACGAGGAAACCAAAGGGGATGCTGTTATTGTTTCAGATGTAGGACAACACCAAATGATTGCTTGTAGATATGCCGAGTTTACAAAATCTAAAAGTAACGTTACTTCCGGAGGATTAGGAACTATGGGTTTTGCACTACCTGCTGCAATAGGAGCCAAAATGGGAGCCCCAGAAAGAGAAGTTGTTGCTATAATTGGTGATGGAGGGTATCAAATGACAATACAAGAACTGGGAACTATTTTTCAAACTAAAGTACCTGTGAAAATTGTAGTACTGAATAATGATTTTTTAGGGATGGTACGTCAATGGCAACAACTATTTTTTGATAAACGATATGCTTCTACAGAAATGGTAAATCCAGATTTTGTAACCATTGCAAAAGGATATCATATAGAGGCGAAAAGAGTGACAAAAAGAGAAGATCTACAAACTGCAATCAAAGAGATGATTGCTTCAAAAGATCCTTACTTTTTAGAAGTATGTGTAGAAAAAGAAAATAATGTGTTTCCGATGATCCCAACAGGAGCTTCAGTTTCAGATATAAGATTAGAGTAATAAGAAGTTGTCATTCTAGCGTAGGCTAGAATCTATAAAACGATATAATAATGGAAAGAGAGTGTTATACCATATCAGTATATACTGAGAATAATATAGGGTTGTTGAATAGAATATCTGCAATTTTCCTTAAGCGTCATATTAATTTAGATAGTATGACGGCATCGGTTTCAGAGATTAAAGATGTATTTCGATTTACTATCGTAGTAAAAATAACTGAAGAACAGGTTAAGAAACTAGTGGGTCAGATTGAAAAACAAATAGAAGTTATAAAAGCTTTTTATCATAAAGATGATGAAACTATTTATCAGGAAACCGCATTGTTTAAAGTAGCTTCAAAATTATTGTTTGAAGAACGACAGATACAAAATGTCATTAAAGAAAGCAATGCCAATATCGTCACTGTAACACCAGAGTTTTTTGTATTAGAAAAAACAGGAAGACGTAAAGAGGTAGAAAAGTTATATGATACGTTAGAACCTTATGGTTTAATGCAGTTTGTGCGTTCTGGTAGAATAGCTGTTACAAAAGAAAAAATGCACATATCCAAAATAATCGAAAGTTTTGGAACAGAAGCCCTGTAAATGATACAGGCAACATAAACAACTAGAAATCAAAATTAAATAGATTTCCGTGTAAACGGAAGTAACCACAAATTAAGAAGGAAATGGCAAATTATTTTAATACGCTATCATTAAGAGATCAACTAACACAATTAGGAAAGTGTAGATTTATGGACTCCTCTGAATTTACAGACGGAGTTGAAGTACTTAAAGGGAAAAAAATAGTAATCGTGGGTTGCGGAGCACAAGGATTGAATCAAGGATTAAATATGAGAGATTCTGGATTGGATATATCATATACCCTTCGTGAAGCAGCTATCAAAGAAAAAAGACAATCCTATAAAAATGCATCAGAGAATGGATTTACTGTAGGGACTTATGAAGAGTTAGTGCCAAATGCGGATGTAGTGATTAATCTTACACCTGATAAACAGCATACACAAGTAGTAAATACTGTAATGCCTTTAATGAAAAAAGGAGCAACATTATCGTATTCTCATGGATTTAATATTGTAGAAGAAGGAATGCAGGTTAGAGATGATTTAACTGTAATTATGGTTGCACCAAAATGTCCTGGATCTGAGGTTAGAGAAGAATATAAAAGAGGTTTTGGAGTACCAACATTAATTGCAGTGCATCCAGAGAATGATCCTCAAAATCACGGATTGGCGCAAGCTAAAGCATATGCAGTAGGAACTGGTGGTGATAGAGCAGGTGTTTTAGAATCTTCTTTTGTAGCAGAGGTTAAATCAGACCTTATGGGCGAGCAAACAATTCTTTGTGGACTGTTACAAACGGGTTCTATTCTTTGCTTTGATAAGATGGTAGAAAAAGGAATTGATGCAGGATATGCTTCTAAATTAATTCAGTACGGATGGGAAACCATTACAGAAGGATTAAAGTATGGAGGTATAACAAATATGATGGATAGATTGTCAAATCCTTCAAAAGTAAAAGCATTCGAACTTTCAGAGGAATTAAAAGATATTATGCGTCCATTATTCCAAAAGCATATGGATGATATTATCGGTGGCCATTTTTCTAAAACAATGATGGAAGATTGGGCAAATGATGATAAAAACTTATTATCGTGGAGAGCGGCAACAGGCGAAACAGCATTTGAAAAAACACCAGCAGGTGATGTCGAGATTTCTGAACAAGAGTTTTATGATAACGGAGTACTTATGGTAGCTATGGTAAGAGCAGGAGTAGAGCTTGCATTCGAAGCGATGACCTCTTCAGGTATTATAGAAGAATCCGCGTACTATGAATCTTTACATGAAACTCCACTTATTGCAAATACAATTGCACGTAAGAAGTTGTTTGAAATGAATAGAGTAATTTCTGATACTGCAGAATACGGATGTTATTTATTCGATCATGCGTGTAAACCTTTGCTAGGAGATTTTATGAAAAAGATCGATACTGATGTGATTGGTAAGGCTTTTGACGAAGGTAAAAGTAATGGTGTTGATAATGCAAAGTTAATTGAAGTAAATGCCGCTTTAAGAAACCATCCTATAGAGGTTGTAGGAGCTAGATTGAGAGCTTCAATGACTGCAATGAAGCCAATAGTGTAATTTAATAATTTATTTGTTTAGCTGGGTCTGTCGAAGTTTTTTGAGATGTGTATTGTGTAATCTTTGATGGATTCAGACTAACAAATGTTTTAATAGTTATTAATAGAAATAATGAATACAGAAGTAACCACATATTTTCCTGAATTAGAAGATATCCAAAAAGCAGCCTCCGTCATAAAGGAGGTTTCTATGGTTACTCCTCTAATGAATAGTATTCGTTATTCTAGAAAATACGATGCAAATATTCTATTAAAGAGAGAAGATTTGCAGCGAGTGCGATCTTATAAGATCAGAGGAGCTTTTAATAAGATCAATTCACTAACCAAAGAACAGTTAGCAAAAGGAGTAGTATGTGCTAGTGCGGGAAACCACGCTCAAGGAGTAGCTTTTGCTTGTCATCATTTAGGAATTCAGGGTACTATTTATATGCCATCTGTTACACCAAAACAAAAGGTAGAACAAACCAAAATGTTTGGCGGAGAGCATGTGAATATCGTTCTAGAAGGTGATACGTTTGATGATGCATCCAAAGCAGCAAAAGAAGCTTGTATTACAGAAGAGAAAACTTTTGTACATCCTTTTGATGATCCAAAAACTATAGAAGGACAAGGAACTATAGGATTAGAGATTTTTAAACAAACAGATCATCCAGTCGACTACGTATTTGTAGCCGTTGGAGGAGGAGGTTTGGCTTCTGGATTATGTGGAGCAATGAAAGCATTATCTCCAAAAACTAAGATCATTGGTATAGAACCTGAAGGAGCGCCTTCTATGTTAACCTCTATTCAGCAAAATAAAAATACAGAGATTTTTAGCATTGATAAGTTTATTGATGGCGCAGCTGTGCAAAAGGTGGGTGATCTAAATTTTGATATTTGTAAATCTTATTTAGCCGATATGATTACTGTTCCTGAAGGATTGGTATGCCAGACGATTTTAGATTTGTATAATAGAGATGCTATTGTTGTTGAACCTGCAGGAGCATTAACACTAGCAGCACTAGAGTTTTATAAAGATAAAATAAAAGGTAAAAATGTAGTCTGTATTGTTAGTGGAAGTAATAATGATATTACTCGAACAGCAGAAATCAAAGAACGAGCATTGCTATTTGCCGATCTTAAACATTATTTCATTGTCCGATTTCCTCAAAGAGCAGGTGCTTTGAAACAATTTGTAGGAGAAGTCTTGGGACCCAATGATGATATTACTCATTTTGAATATTCTAAAAAATCAAGCAGAGAGAATGGCCCTGCTGTGGTAGGCATAGAACTTAAGGATAAAGGTGATCTCCAACCGCTAATCTCAAGAATGAAAGCGTATAACTTCTATGGAGATTATCTGAATGATAAACCAGATTTGTTTCAATTTTTGGTTTAAACTCTTGGATAAACGAACCCTGAGCACAGTCGAAGGGTGATTCCAGATGAATTGTTATGGATAATTACTGCTCTAAAAGTCCATCAGCGATCCAATCTTCAACAATATCGATAGTGGCTTGTGGCATTCTTCCACCTTCATCAGATGGAGGCATTACATTAAAAGCATTATTAGTAGAAATAAATCCTAATAAATCTCTTGTATTTACGGCACTTACAACTTCCTGAAAAGTCTCAAGCGGCATAGGTGCTGAATTCTGAAGAGGAGTACCATGACATTCCAAACAATTACTATCTATAATTGTTTTTACATCTGCTATATAGGTAGAAGTTTTTCCAGGAATTGGATCTTCACGTGGAGGAGTTGGTTCTGTTGTTCCACCATCATCGCTGCTTCCACAACTCAATAAAGTAATCATGAATACGAATAATAATAGTTGAATTGGGGTTTTCATAGCTTTTTGTTTTTTCTTCAATATAACAGATCTTCCTAAGATGGAATAAAAGTCTTCTTTTTTAACAAGTATAACGTAAAGATCATTGATAAATTATAACTCCACCTTTACATTGTATTCCTTTAGTAATTCTAAGTGATCTTCAAGTTTAAATTCTGAAGCTTTAAATCGATCTCTTCTGGCTTTTACATCATCTTTTCGGATAACACTTCTTACAAAACGTCGTACTGCTGTTTCATTTTCTAAAACCAAACCAGGAACAGCCATACTTTTTCCTTTACTGTCTTTAGCAACCATCGTAAAATAACTAGAATTACAATGCTTAACTTTACCTGTCATAATGTTTTCTGATTCTACACGCACTCCAACTACCATAGAAGTTTTACCAACATTGTTTATAGATGCCTTCATAGTCACCAGTTCACCAACTTCTATAGGCTTTAGAAAATCTACTTTATCAACACTTGCAGTGACACAATACGTTTCAGAATGTTTAGACCCACAAGCAAATGCAATTTGATCCATGAGGGATAGAATATATCCTCCGTGAATTTTTCCGCTAAAGTTAGAATGAGACGGAAGCATTAATTCTGAAATAACTACTCTGGATTTTTTCGCTGTTTTGTATTTTTTCATCTACTAATTTCTTTATTATACCAAATATACTATATAATTATGCTAAAAGAATTTGAATTAGTTTTCGCTAATTCAAGACATAAAATTTCAGAATAGCCATAGCTATGATTAAATTTTATAACGAAGAAGTAGTAGGAAAGAAAACAAATTATTAGTGTAATATAGTTCATTTGGTATTACTTTCTAAAATGCGGAGATTCTTCTTCTTCAACATCAACTATGAAATACTTGGTATCTCCCAACCATGAAATAGCAGCGAAACGTTCTTTGTATTTCAATTTTACATACCTTCCTTGAAATTCTTCCAATTTTTTGATGACTTCTTTGTTCTTTCCTTCCACCGAAAAACTAAATATCTGAGCTCCAGAAATCCCTTGACTAATTTCTCCTTCCCAGGTTTTGTATACAACACCTTTATTGCTGAATTTAATCAGTTCTCCGCTTCTAACACCTTCACTATAGGTGGCAAAATAGACAATTGCATACCAAGAAGCAAAAAGCAGTATAATGACTATAATTATAATAGCTAATACTTTTTTCATAAATACATATTCGTTTTAAAAAGCTTCATATACTTTAGTTACAAATTCATCAATTTGGCGAGGTTCTAACCATCTGGTGACAATAACCAGGTTTTGTTTTTGGTCAATTATTATAAAGTTACCTCCAAAACCTGCTGCATAAAACAAATGTTCAGGCAGACCTTTCCAATGACGACTTCCTTTTTGATTTAACCACCACATAAAACCATAGTTAGAATTGGCTTTAGATGATTTGGTCGCTTCGGTGATCCAGTTTTCTGAAATAAGTCTATTATTTTTCCAGGTTCCATTATTTAGAAACAATAATCCGAAACGAGCATGATCTTTAGTATTTATAAATAATCCACCACCAGAATGACCACCTCCACTTACAGATTGTATTTGGATACCATCTATATTTACCCACGAATTATCATATCCATACCATCGCCAGGTTGTAGACGCACCAATAGGATCCATGATTTTTTCTTTTAGCACTTGTGGTAAAGATTTTCTCCAAACATTTAGAAGTGAGTATGCCAAAACATTTACTCTAACATCATTGTATTCGAATACGGTTCCCGGCTCGTTTAATTTTCTGAATTTCCAATCATCGATACCACCTTCTTTTGGTGGTCGATCCGCCCAATCATATCCTCCCCATAATTGCCCTGACCAGTCAGAAGATTGTGTGAGTAAATGTCTCCAACTTATTTTTTTATTATGGTTCCCATCATAGGTCTGATCCCAAACGTATTGATACGTAAAATCATCTACTGCACCAATTAATTTTTTATCTATAGCCAATCCAGCTATAGTTGATAAATAACTTTTGGTGACACTAAACGTCATATCGACACGATCAACATCACCCCATTTCGCAATGATATATCCATTTTTTATAATTAAACCGGCAGGAGTTCCTCTTTTTTTAGTTGGTCCTAGTATCTTATGATAAGGTTCTCTCTGGAAGCCTTTAAGAATTGCTTGACGTAAATCCTTTGAACCAGAATATTCATGGTCTTTAGCATATTGAATGGCTGCCTCAATCTTTCCTGAATTTATTTTGAATTCTGAAGGAGCTTTTTCTTCCCAGTTTCCTCGTTCTGGGAAATAGCCTTGCTGCGCTATTCCTATTTGTATAGTAAACCCAAGAATATATAATAAGATGAATCCGTGTTTACTTTTCATGCTGATAACGATTTTGTTTTTAAGACCTTTTTCACCAAAAGAAACACTCCAATCACGAATAAAACAGATCCAATAAATGATATTGTGCCCAAAACTATATTTACATAGGAGTATATTTCTCCTTCCCACTTTTGATAGAACACTAACTGAATCCAGGCAATCTTTCCGAGTATACTCGATAGTAGCAAGATGCTATTACCTAATAAAATTAAGATTCCGTCGGTTGTAGACCCCATTTTTAATAGATAATGAATACTAATTATGATAAAAAAAATCGTAGGTATTGAATAAACCAGCCCTAAAAGTAATTGGATTAATATTTGTGGAGTGTTAGCTTCCATAATTGTTGAGATTATATATCATTAGTATTGTCTTCAGAAGCACGTTTAATGATTGCTTCAGGTAATGCTTTTTTGGCTTTAGCTCCCATTTTTTTAAGTTTTTCTACACTGGTAATAAGGTTACCGCGTCCGTCAACTAATTTGTTCATCGCTGCAGTGTAATCTTTTTTGGCATCATCAATCCTTTTTCCTACTCCTGTAAGATCTTTGACTAATCCCTCGAATTTATCATAGAGCGCTCCTGCCTGTCGTGCAATTTCTATTGCATTACGCTGTTGTTTTTCATTATTCCACATCGTATCGATTGTGCGTAAGGTGGCTAACAATGTAGCTGGTGTTACAATGACTATATTCTTCTCAAAAGCTTGATTATATAGTTTACTATCTTCATTAATAGCAATCGCAAAAGCTGGCTCTATCGGGACAAAAAGTAATACGAAATCAGGAGATTCTATGTCGTATAGATCCTGATAATTTTTCTCAGAAAGTTGGTCTATATGACGTCTTAAAGATGTGATATGTTCTTTAAGGTATGTAGTTCTAAGATCATCATCATCTTCATTTACATAACGTTCATAAGCTGTAAGAGTTACCTTAGAATCGATTATCATTTTTTTGCTGTCAGGCAGGTGAATTACAACATCTGGCAAAACACGTTGTCCATCGGCAGTTGTGAAACTTTGTTGTACAAAATATTCTCGATCTTTTTCTAATCCGGATTTTTCTAATACACGTTCTAAAACCAATTCACCCCAGTTTCCTTGCATCTTACTATCACCTTTTAAGGCTTTTGTAAGATTGGTAGCCTCTTTACTCATCTGTTCATTAAGGTCTTTTAGTCCTACTATTTGCTGACGTAAAGCTGCGTGATAATCGATACTTTCTTTATGAGTTTGTTCTACTTTTTTCTCGAAAGTATTGATCTTTTCCTGAAGCGGATTCAGGATGTTTTTTATATTTTCTTTATTCTGTTCCGTAAACTTATTTGATTTTTCATCCAGAATTTTGTTTGCCAGATTTTCGAATTCTTTAGTAAATTTTTCCTGTAGCTTTTCTACTTCGTCTTTTTGTTCCTGGTTTTTGAGCTGGAGGTTTTCAAACTCTGCATTTCTTCGAGTAAGTTCTGTGTTTAAGAAATCTTTTTCTCTTCGGATTTCTTCTCGTTCTTTAGAAATATCAGAAAGTTGTTTTTCTAAAGATTGCTTATACGTTTCTTGCTGTTGTTTAGTAAATTCTAGTTGTTGATCTGCAGCTTTTTTAGCTTCATCAAATTGTAGTTGTAATTGATTAGCGCGTTCACTAAGAGCACTTTGCTCACTCTTGTTTTTAAGAGAAGCTACGTATTTACCTATAAAAAAACCAATTATAATTGCGACAACTGCAACAATAAGTAATATGTATTCTGACATGTAATTTTTTATTTACTCGATAATCGAGATTTTAATTTTCTGAGGCTTGCCTCGAGATAAAAAATAAGTTTGCTACACCTGCTCAAGAGCTTGCTTTGAGAGTAGTTTGTTCAAAGATAAAAATTTAGCTAGTATAAGTAGAGAAGAAGTGTAGGTAAATAATCAAATTATGAATGCTCTTCCAGATCTTTTACCGTTTTTAGAAAGTTCACTAAATGTTGTTCAGAATTATTACGCATAATAAATTCAAAATACCATATAGCATCCGTCTCACTAGTATTTTGGAATCTCCATTGCACTTCCATCAGATCTTTGATAATATCTGATAAATCATCATTAGCATCCCCAAGCCCATTGTTTGGTTTTTCGAGATCAAATGGATCTAAAACCATTTGGTAAAACCCTAATTCTGGAAAATTAGAACGAATGGTATTAGAGATTTTTTCAAAATTGAATTCAGGAGCTTCTGGATATTCTTTTTCGTCCGTTGCTACATTTCCTTCTAAAGCAAGATATTCTTGGTATAATGATAGTAAGGACTTTTTTAATATAAGTTCCTTGTTTTCGATTTTAAGTTTTGGAGTTATTCCCCATTGTATGATAGGTTCTATGATGCTAAGTAAATGGTTCAAGATTGGTTGTTTTACTACAAATCTAGTTAAGAATTTTTAAAATAGCATATAAATTTGATTCCTATCTTTTCTGGAATAATTATAGAGAATTGTTTTTCTAGGAGTTTTCTATACTTGTAATAAGTCTTGCATTACTGATTAACTCTAAACGTAATTCTTCTATTAGTAATTACTTTACAAGACCTAAGAGTTAGTATAACTTCTGTTCTTGTAGTACTAACGCAGCCGGTAGTTGTATTTCTGGCTTCAGCGAAATAACTAGCCGCAATAGTAGGAGTATAGCTGGTATTACCACTTAATAATAACGTGCCTCCTACAGAAGCATCATACCAATCTACAGTTTCTCCTGCGTTTACTGTTGCGGTAAGGGTAGGAATGGTTCCGCCTGTACATCCAGTTTGATTGCCTCCACTTATTGGAGCATTGGGAGCGCTATTAACTTCTACATCAATTGAGTTGGTATTGGTAGTTCCATTACCATCACCATCAGTAATGGTTACTGTATATGTGTAAGTCCCTGCTGTTATAATACTACTTTCCGTAGGATTTTCTGCTGTTGAGCTAAAAGAGTATCCACCAGGTCCGGTAGCTGACCAGCTGAATGTTCCACCAGTACTACCAGATCCACCTGGATTCGCAAAAAGAGTCAACGTTTGTCCTAGGCAAATAGGTCCGTTAGAAGTAGGAGCAACACTTAGAGTTCCTCCACCTGTATTGATATCATCAAAATCATAATCAACACCACCACCTCCGCCATTACAGGAAGCATAAACAGTACCACCAATAGTTACTGTTTTTGTGGCATTACAAGGATTATCTTCTACCAAATTACCACCATCAATTATTATAGAGGCATTGGCAGGAAGTGATAAGTCAGTATTATTACTTGTCCACTCCGCTTCACCTCCAGTCGTTAACGTAATTAGTGGAGTGTCTAAACTAGAATCCGCACTTACAAATAATGTTCCTGGTCCTATGGTTAGCGAATTAAAACTGTTAGGGATCGTAGAATTTATAGTTACCTCAGAGTTACCTTCTATCGATACATCATTGGCGCCAGCGATCTGTCCCGGATAGTTTGTCGCAGCCACCCATGTTGTTCCATTGTACACCTCCCAGATTGATACTGTTGTCCAATTACCATTTGTTCCATTAGTTCTGTAATCATTTACTGATTGAGCAGATAGATTTAAAAATAAAAAAATAAAAGTAATAGAAACAAATAATCTTAGCATACACATGTTATGAGTAGGTCGTTGATACTATAACAACTAACTATTAAAAAATCCTTTTAAAAAAACAATTTCAATTAGGGTAGCGGGGATATTAGTGTAATGTTTTTTTAATATTAAAATTCCCCATAAAGATAGTGACAATTTTTAAATAAATATTGTTGTTATGCTGTATGAGTTCTATGGTTAAACCTTTTAATTTGTTGAATTACAGATTGATAATGTTTTATGTTTCTGAGATTAAGGATAGTATCAGTTATTCATCCATTATTTTTATTGTGAATTCAGGATGTTGTTTTTCTAAGGCTCTTTTGAGACCTAGGAGATGACCAGCACCAACGATTACAATTGCTTTTTTATGACCGTGTTGTAAAACTTGTTCACCAATGTTCTTTGCCATTCCTGTATTTCTCCTGTCCCAAACTTCCGCGGCTTTGTTGCAAGGAGAGCAGTCTGTTTTTCTAAATGTAAAGCGATTAGAAATCTCATACATGTTTACTGTTTTTTGTTTGTTAGTATGATATGCTAATCTTCCAAAAAGAGCTGGTATGATAGCATTTCTATACTCTCTTTTATGATATTTTTTTAAGTAGTGTATTTCCCCATCTAGATTGCTTTGTTTAATACAAGCTCTTGATAGTTTTGTGTAACTTTGGGTTTCATGTTGATAATCCATCGCATATATATAATTCATATCCATTGCTATGGCTAATTTAGAAGTTAGATCACCATTTTCATTTCTTAAAGGTTTTTTACTGCCTTTGACACCATATTTGGATAAATATGCATAATAATACCAATTGGCTTTATCTCTAGTTACCGCGTAATATTTTTTTAGGTACTGAAAATCTGCTGGTTTCATAGAAAAAATACTTACGTCTTGTAATATCAATGTTTTGTTGGTGTCATTTTTGAAAATAGTTGCAATACTATCGCCATAGGGAATGAACCAATTACTTTCATAATTTTTTAAACTTAGAGTGTCATCAGATCTTTGACGTTCTACATAAATTGCATCAGGATTGTATGATGTTGCAATTTTGAGAAGTGGACGATAGCTATGTTTTACAATCTTTGGAACCGTATGCATCGTACCAATTATAAAAACTTCTGTTTTTTTTTGCTGCTGGGCAAAAAGAGAGGTAATGCTAATATTTAAAAGTACTAAGATTGAAATAATCGTTTTCATAAATAGAAAGATTTTGACATTTATTTTTGTCAAAACTAAATACCGAAAATGATTATAGATCATTAGATCTGCCACTTGTGGCGAATTGCACTTATTTTGTGGCGGAATTAAAACGTTCTTCTACCTGCAATTGAAATGTTTTAGAGACCGGTACTTCGATGTTGTGTTCTAAAAGAAGGATAATTTTACCTTTTTCAGTTTTCCATTGTTTAAAATGGTAAGGATTTATTAAAAAAGAACGATGTGTTTGTAATAATTTTGGAAAATCAATTGCAATAGTGGAGAGCTTATTTCTGATCAATTGTTTTTTGAGTAGTTTGTTTTCTAAGTATGAAATCTCAATATAATTATCGGAAGACTGAATGCATAGAAGATCATTAAAAAAGAGTCTTAAGTTTTCATAATTTCCAGTTCCATTAATTTCTATTTTGATGTCTTCAAGTTTTTTGTCTTTGTATTTCCCAAAAGACCATCTTCCAATCATGACAATAGGTAAAATAGTAATTACTGCGGGTAAATAAATACTTTTTATATGATACCATAATGTATAAGGATTAGGTTCTCCTTGCATCACAATGTAGAGGTAGAAACTTCTACTAAGAAGCAATCCGAAAATAATAAAAGAAGACAGAAAAGCTATTTCATGGATCAAAGACCATTGATTTTTATTTCGCTTAAATAATATGTTTTGAACAGGTATTATAAATATGTAACAAATGGATCCTACCAACCCATAAAACGGTAAGTATATCAGTTTTTCTGTTTGATTAAATTCATGAACATCTAATGGTTCTGTAAAATATAAAAAGACGAATATCCAAATAGCTAATCCTAAAGCAATCAGTAGATGATGTTTTATCGATGGGTCAAAAGGAAATTTAATGTCCATTAGGCAATATGATTACAATAATCTAAAGTAAATAAAGCACAGCAAAAGATCAATTTTACTTATTTTATTTTTTGAAGTTTGTGAAATTAGAATAGTATAAAAAAAAGTGCTACTCATTTCTGAATAGCACTTTAGTAATATTAATAATTATTTCAATAACTTATTGAACTTGAACTTTTACATCAAATCTGATAAAGTCACCAGTTCCATCTGTTCCAGAAATTTCTGTTATTTTAATCACTCCTTTGTTTCCGTATTGGTCAGCAAATTCTAAAACATCGTTTACAGAAAGACCAGTAACTCTCTCTGAAGTTGGTGCAGTAATTCCATCTAAGTCAGATGCAACTGCTACGGCGTCAAAATCTATAGTTGAGGCAGCAATATAAAAATTATTTAATTCTGCAGTAGTTAAAGAAGAAATAGTCGGAACGTCAATAATGTTTGTTGGATAGTTAGCGGTAGAGGCTAAAGATGCATTTTGAGTTGCTCCGTAATAATATCCGAAATCCCAAAGAGCAGCAGTTTCTTCACCTTCACTAATTTTATATACTTCATTATTGTATAAAGATATAAATGTATTAGAAGATCCATCAGCTAATGGAGCTGCTAAAATAGTTTGAGAAAAGGCTTTGATACCACTACCATCATTTACTCCAGTTCCATATCGTACTGTGATAATTCCAACAACGTTATCACCAAGTGCATTACGCTTGTTTACATCTCTAAAATCACCTCTTCCAGTAGTTGCCCATAGTTTGTATACTACAGTACCATCTGTCATAGTTGGTTTAGGCAAATCTAATTGAAATTCGAAGGTGTCTTTGTCATCTCCAACAAGATCTAGTGATCCGTCTGGTTTTTCGTCTACTTCTTGTGAAGTAAAAACAAAAGGTTCTTCTCCAAAAGCAGAAATATTCTGAGTAATGTATAATCTTCTCATATTTGCAGAATTAGCAGAAAATGCAACCTTCGCTTTAAAAGTGCTACCAGAAACATCAGAAGCATTAACAGTAACGTTTCTTCTGTCTCCAGTTCCTGCTTCTGTTACAAGTAAGTCCGCATCAAACTCTGCATTAGGATCGGTAATAATTAAATCAGTGTTGTCATCAGCACTACAACCAGTAAAAAGTAATCCTAGTGTAAATACTATTAAAATCGATTTGAGTTTTAAAAATTTGTTCATCATTTATAGGTTTTGTTAAGCTGCGAAGGTAGAATTTTTAAAAGCAAAACAATGATGTTATGTACTCAAAACTTATACGTTTTTTCTATAAAAGGAAAATTTATTCGATGAACGTGCTTGTGCCTAAAGTAAAAGGGTTAGTTTCTAACTTTATAACTGCCTGTTTTCGGATCAAACAAAATAAGGTCTTCAGGAAATAACGAGGAAAATGCCCGACATTGTATTAATTCTTTAGGGCGACCAAATTCAAAACCTTCTGTGTTCATGACAATCATTTTATCACATAATTGTATTGCAAAATCAATTTCATGAGTAGAGAATAAAATTGTTTTTTGAGTTTCGAAAGCTAAACGTTTTAAGAGTTTAAAAATATAAGCTTTATGGTACACATCTAGATGTGTAGTAGGTTCATCAAGCATAATAAATGGAGTGTCTTGAGCAATAGCTCGTGCGATAAGTACTTTTTGTAGTTGTCCATCACTTAATTCAAAACACTTTTTTTCTACTAATTCTGTAATATGGGTAACTTCTATAGCCTTTCGTACTTTTTCAATATCCTCTTCCAGTAGTTTACCAACCCAATTGGTATAAGGTTGCCTTCCTAGAGCAACTAGTTCTTGTACAGTAAGATTTTTAGAAGCAATTTGTTCCGTAAGAACGATACTTAACTGAGAAGCTAATTCAGAAGATTTATAGGTTCTTATTTCTTTGTCAGATAAAAACACATCTCCTCGAAGCGCCGGTTGTACTTTAGATAAGGTACGGAGTAAAGTAGATTTACCGATACCATTAGCTCCTACCAATCCCACAAGTTCCCCTTCATATAACTTTAGATTGATATCTGCAGCAACTACCTCTAAATTATTTTTATGCTGGTAACCGATAGAGAGATCTTCCGTTCTTAGAACGATGTTTTGATTTTCAGTATCTGTTGACTCTATTTCCATAGTGATATTTAGTACTTAGTACAAAGTATTTTGGTATTCTTATTTTTATTATTCTTTCATTATTATTAATTAAATTTAACTCCCTATTTCTCATTGTTGGATTTAGTTTTTAATCAATGCTAAAAAATCTAAATCTATTCATTGTAAGACGTAACCCAAAACTTCATACTCATTCCTAATTACTTAATACTCTTTACCAACAACTACTCAGTACTAAATTAAAACAGCATTTTTCTTTTTCTTACCAATAGCCAGATTACAACTGGCGCTCCAACCAATGAAGTAATAGCATTAATAGGTAATGTATATTCTGTGCCCGGTAATTGGGAAATGGTATCACAAACTAACATGATAATACTCCCGAATAATATTACTGCCGGAATCAATGTTTTATGATCTGATGTATGAAATAATTGTCTAGTTAGATGCGGTACTGCTAACCCTATAAAGGCAATTGGTCCAGCAAAGGCAGTAATACTTCCTGCTAATAAACCGGTGGCTATAATAATCAAGAAACGACTTTTTTTGATATTCAATCCTAAACTACGTGCATAATTCTCTCCTAATAACAATGTGTTTAAAGGTTTTATTGCGAAAATAGCTAATACCATTCCGAGTAAAGCAATGGTAGAAAAAATTAATAAATCCATCCAGGACAAATTTCCTAAACTACCAAATCCCCAAAAGATGTATCGTTGTAATTGTTCTGCAGGTGCAAAATAAGAGAGTACACTTACGATGGCAGCAGTTATACTACCAAACATTAATCCAATAATTAAGATGGCCATAGTGTCGCGTACCTTAATAGATACTAACATCACCATAAAGAGTACTAAGACACTCCCAAGACTGGCTGCGATAACGAGTCCCCAATTGGATACTAAAAATAGTGCTGCAGAACCACCAATAAAAGCGCTTCCTAATATCAATATAGCTACTCCAAGACTTGCTCCAGAACTAATTCCTAAAACAAAAGGTCCTGCCAGTGGATTTCTGAATAATGTTTGCATTAATAATCCTGATACACCCAATCCACTTCCTACAATTATTGCAGTGATGGCTTTAGGTAACCTATAATCAATAATAATATGTTTCCAGGATTCTTTTTCGACAGTTGCACCAACTAAACTTTTTAAGGTATCTATCCAAGGGATAAGTACAGAGCCAAGACTAATGTTTGTAATAAAGCATAGCAGCAGTATTACAATAATGACGATGAATACACTCTTATATGATTTGTTTGGGGTCAACTAGTTCAGTTTTTCGAAAAAATAAGGTTCGTAATCTGTTAATAGTTCGGGATGTGCTATTTGGATGATATCTTTAAGAATCAAATCCGGACGCATAGGACCTAATTCATAATATATCAATCCGCCTTTGGCACCAGTTTTTAATGTTGAAGAATATACGCTTTTATTTTTAAATGCTTCAAAAAAAGTATATCGATTGTTTTTCTTCTTTAGTTCTTCTAGTGATTTAGAAGATCCGGAACCTATCCATAATTCGGCATTTTGACCTTTTTCTAATACACTTTCAAAATTCAATCCGATACTTCCAGTTTTTGGAGTTTCTGCCCATAGGTAATTAGTATTGGCATCTTTTAAAAATTTAGCGACATAACTATCACCGCCAGGTACATGCCATACATCTTTAAACATATTACCAGATAAAACGGTAGGAGTTTTGGTAGCATTATTGGCTAATACACTCGCATCATTATAATCTTTCTCAATTTTTTTGAATATACTATCGGCTTCTGATTCCTTATTGTAAAAAGCGGCTACAAACTTTATCCATTCTGCTCTTCCTAAGGGATGTTGTTCCATCCAAGAACCATTCATTACTACAGGAATTCCGGTTTTCTCCAGAAGGTCGTATGTTTTGGTATCTCCAGTTGCGGAATATCCGATAATAAGTTCAGGACCTAGTTCTAAAGTAAGTTCTGTATTTAAATGACCATTATTACCTAATTCTATAATGGTTCCGTTATCAATTAAAGCTCGAGTTTTTTCTGAAGAAATATAATCACTATGAGGAAAGCCGATTAGCTTATTTTCTAATCCCAAATACTCTAGCATTGGAATATCAGTAGTAGAAGTAACGACGGTCTTATCTACTGGAATTTCTATATAAGAAGCTTTACCGCTAATAGCTGGTCTTTCTGTTCCTTTTGAATACAAGATATATGTAAAAGTACTTTTAGCATCGGGCCAAGGAGAGGTAATTTTTATTTCTTTATAGGTGCCATTATTTTGGATGGTAAATCCTGTAGCATATTCTACTTTTTGATCCACCAGTTCCTGAACAATAACAGGAGTAGTCACTTTTTGCTCTTGTTTGCACGATTGAAAAGAAATAAGTATTAATAATAGAAAACAAAAATTCTTCATGTGATTTTGAATATTTTTCAAACTTCGATATATTTTTTGAAAACCTACTATGATTTATCGTTAATTTGTTTCAGTAAATATAATTATATGTCATTTTTGTGTTCCTGGAGTGGAGGAAAAGATAGTTGTTATGCAATGCATATCGCTTTGGATAAAGGGTATAAGCCCTCTGTTTTATTAAACGTGTTAAATGAATATGGTGATCGGTCTCGTTCTCATGGAATTCCTAAAGAAATATTAGAAGCTCAGGCAAAATCTATGAAATTACCAATTCATTTTTTTGAAAGTACATGGAATGATTATGAACGATTATATATTCAGAATCTGAAATCATTAACGAATAAGTACGATTTGAAATCCGCAGTTTTTGGTGATATCGATATTCAGTCTCATAGAGATTGGGAAGAAAAAGTGTCCAATGCAGCTGGTCTACAGGCAATTTTACCGATATGGCAGCAATCAAGAAAACAACTGGTGATAGATATGATTGATTATGGTATTGAAGCAATTATTGTTTCTTGTAATAAGATATTAGGACCAGATTTCTTGGGTAGAGCAATCAATAGAGAGCTTATCAAAGATTTAGAAGCATTAGATGTGGATGCTTGTGGTGAAAATGGAGAATATCATACTTTAGTGGTAAATGCTCCTCTTTTTAAAGAAAGATTAATGATTAATGTAATTGATAAAGAAATATCTTCTAATTATAACTTCGCAACGTTAGAAATCGCTTAGATTTTCATAACATCTCCATAGTTTATCTTAATATCAAATGAATCTTTAAGTTCTATTTGTTGGATGTATGCCAGTAATGCTCTTATGGGACCCGCATGAGCAACAATCATTATACTGTCTTCGGCAGTGTGTTCTAAAGAATTGTAAAATTCTAATATTCTTTTTTGTAGGGTTACATAGGATTCACCATTAGGAACTTGCACATTTACAAAATCTTCCATCCATGGATTCAGTTCTGAAGGATGTATATCATTCCATGCTTTTAGTTCCCAATCACCAAAATCCAATTCCTTAAGCCTATTATCATAAACAATTGGAATATTAAATGTTTCGGCTAATATTTTACAACGCTGTAAAGGGCTACAGAATATTTTTGAGATTTTATGTACAGGGATTTGGTTATGGATTTTTATAACTTCAGAGTCAAAAGTATCTGTTATACCCAAGTCACTTTGCCCGTAGCAAATTCCTTTTTCAATGTTAGGAGTGGTATGTCTTACCAGATATATTTCCATAAGCCTAAGATACTAAGATAAAATACTACTTCGCTAAGTTGTTGCACAGCACCTGCACAATCACCGGTTTGACCTCCTATCCATTTTTTAAATTTCGCAGCTAAAAACATTTTGGATATATACATGGGTATCAGCGTGATAAATACCCAAGGATTTAGAAACATTAGTAATGGAATAACCCCAAAGAAACCACTAATAAGAAGCATTGAAACAGTCATACTTTTTGCGGCTGGTTTCGCTTTGCTATCTTCCGTATCACGAACATAGGGATGTGTAAAAATAAGAGTAGTTGCTATAAATCTACTTAGACTATGTCCAGAGATGATTACTAAGGGAATATAAATAGCTTCAATTTCTCGTAAAGCCGAAAATTTGATAGCAAGTAACAGTAAAATTCCAATAGTACCATAGGTTCCTAATCGAGAGTCTTTCATAATTAAAAGAATCTTTTCTTTGGTCCAACCACCACCAAAACCATCACAAACATCAGCAAATCCATCTTCGTGAAAAGCTCCGGTAGCATAAATAGTAGCGAACATAGAAAACAGTAAGGAGATTTCCGTAGAAAAAATATAAGAGCATCCGTAATAAACACCTGCACCAATACTGCCAACCAAAATACCAACTAACGGAAAGTATTTCGAGCTTTTACGCAGGTATTGTGGATCATGATCTACCCATTTAGGACAAGGAATCCTTGTGAAAAACATGAGAGCGGTAAAAAATATATGAATCTCTTTTTTCATTTTATTACTGAAAATTAATGTCGTGAAGATAAGCTTCTATAAGATATTCTAGAAAAGGAAAGAGACAAGAAAGTATTAAAAGAATAGCCAAAATAATTCCTATCATACCAATTTTGTTTTTCTTTAAAAATGAAATAATTCCAAAATACAAACTTAACAGACCAATACTAGCCACAATGATTTTAAAAGTCTTCTTAAAAACTGATATACCCGATGCTACATCAGAATTTGTTTCAGGGTGTAACATCGCTAAGTTTTCATTATATAATTGTACATTGAATCTATAGATACAATAAAATCCAATAATAGCAATTAGTATAGATAGCACACCTTTTTTCATGTATTATATTTAGTTATTCTGTTGTAGAAACTTCAGCTTCTTCAAAACTTGCCATATTATTCAGGAATGCAACGGCAGATTCTAATATAGGATAAGCAACTGCTGCACCGGTACCTTCTCCTAATCGCATACCAAGAGATAGTAAAGGTTTTTTTTCAAGAAAGGCGAGCATTTTTTGATGCCCTTGTTCTTCTGATGAATGTGCAAAAACGCAATAATCTAATACGTTTTTATTAATGGCATTTGCAGCTAATAAAGCAGCCGTTACGATAAAACCATCAATTATAATGGTCATTTTTAACTCTGCCGCTTTTAGGATTGCTCCAGTAATCATAGCAATTTCGAAACCACCGAAAGTAGCTAAAGCTTCTATGCCAGTATTTGGGAAGTGTTTCTTAAAAACGGATTCTAAAATAGTTTGCTTTATTTTTATTGCTTCACCCTGAACTCCCGTTCCTGCACCAACACATTCTGTAATCGGTATTTTCGTAAAATGTGCCATTAACAATGCAGCTGCAGATGAATTTCCAATTCCCATCTCGCCAAAACCTACCACATTACATCTATTTTGATATGTTTCCAGAATAATGTTAGCTCCTTTATCAATTGCCGTATTACATTGATCAATAGACATTGCTGGTTCTGATTGATAGTTTTTAGTACCATATGCTACTTTAGCGTCAATGAGTCCTTTTATATTCTTAAAATCATGATTTACACCAGCATCGATAATCTCCAGATTAATTTTATTTTGAGTACATAATGAATTAATAGCAGCTCCGCTATTAAGAAAATTATATACCATTTGTTTCGTCACTATCTGAGGATATGGATTTACCTCGCCTTTTTCTGCAATACCGTGATCTCCTGCAAAAACAAGGATAGTAGGTTTTTGTAGTATTGGACTTATAGTGTTTTGGATTAACCCTATTTGTAACGCAATTTTCTCTAATGTGCCTAAGGAACCAAGAGGTTTGGTTTTTAGGTTAATTTTATGCTGAATCGTATTCTCTAATGATTTGTCTAATGGAGTAATATCAAAATTCATTTATTTTATTTTTACTGGTATTCCTGATACCATTAGTATTGCCTGATCCGCATGTTTTGCGATATACTGATTCATCCAGCCTTGTAATTCAGTAAATTTTCTACCAACTTCTGTAGAAGCATGAACTCCCATACCTATCTCATTAGATATAATTATAATAGTGGTGTCAATTTTTAATAGTTTATCAAATTCTATTCTTGCTTGAGCTAAAGAAAGTTCGATATCATTTTTAGTATCAACAAAAAAATTGGTAAGCCATAATGTGACACAATCGATAACGACGACCGTATCTTTTTTAACAACTTTGGATAGTTCTTTTTCTTCTTCAACAGAGGTCCACCGATCATCGCGATCAGAAATATGTCGATCAATACGTTTTTGATGATCGCCATCCCAAATTCTCGATGTAGCTAAGTATATAGGACTATCTGTAAGTTCTAAAGCAAGATTTTGAGCGTAACTGCTTTTTCCAGATCGTTCGCCACCAGTGATGTAATACAACATTTGTAACAGGTTTTAAAGAGCGCAAAGATACTAGTAAAACTAATTTATTTGGTAAAGCGAATGCATTTTCGAAGAAATATGATACATTCGCGCAGAATTTTGGTTCTAAGATGCTTTTCATAGCATTGAGGATTAAAAGGGAATCAGGTGAAATGAAGTACGACTGTAGTGTTACGAGTTATGATTTTTAAATTTCTTAAATCGTAAATCTAACACCGTAATTAATATTCCTGAGCTGTTCCCGCAACTGTAAGCTTTGTCCGCATTAGGCGGATGTTTGTTGTTAATTCTTTTGACCACTGCTTGTGTCGAACTTGTTTCGGCATCTTTTGAAATAATTCTTAAGACACTGAAGTAAATTCAGTACAAGTGGGAAGGTAAACAACAAGACGCGAGCCAGGAGACCTGCCTAAATTCATTATGTCAAACTTTCGGGATAGAAGTTTAGGTATGGGTAAACTACATACTTTTTTCCGGTAATTGTATAATTAAGTCATTTAGGAAATGAACAAAAAAATGTTTTTGGGAGCTGCACTAATAGTATTAGGAGCTCAGGTTGTTTCAGCGCAAGAAATAACTGAAGATGAAAAAGTAAACGAATTAGAGGAGGTAGTACTTTCTGATTCTAAGTTTAAATTAAAAAGAGAACAAAGTGGTAAGGTAATTACTAAAATTAGCTCAGAAGAACTGGAACGCAGTCAAGGACAATCTCTTGCCACTGTCTTAAACAGAGTAGCAGGGATTGAAATTAATGGTAGTAATAGTGGAGCTGGTAAGAATCTAAATTATAATATCAGAGGAGGTTCTAATCGTCAAGTAGTTATTAGAATTGATGGTGTTACAGTTAATGATCCTTCTACGATATCTGGGGAGTTTGATCTTCGATTGTTGTCATTAGATCAAATAGAATCTATTGAGATTCTTAAAGGAGCTTCTAGTACGTTATATGGTTCCGGTGCGGCAACAGGAGTTATAAATATAACGACTAAGTCAGAGAGTAAAAAAGCAATCGCTGCACAATTTTCTTCTAGTATAGGAACAAATCAGTCTCAGGAAGATCAGGATTATGATGTAAATGAGTTCGTGAATTCGGCCTCCATAAATGGTACGATCGGAAAAGTTAACTATTTAGCTAGTTTTAGCAATCAGTTTACAGATGGATTATCAGAATCAGAAAAACTAGATGAAGATACTTCATCACAGGAATTCGAAAGTGATTCCTATAATAAGTTTAATGTATATGCGAAATTAGGATATCAATGGAACAAGAACTTTAAGTTTCATTTTTTCGGTAATTTAGATGATTACAAAAATGAGTTTGATGTCGGAAACGGGATTGATGGGAATAATAATGGAACAAGTAGACAAGTAAGAGGAGGAAGTTTTTGGGAAGCAAAATATCCTAACGGAAGTTTTACTTTTGTAGATAGTTATGCGTTGTTAGAAAGAGAGTTTTTTACTGATTTTCCTTCTAGAAGCGAAAGTAGAGTCTATACGTTTGATGCATACAATAAGTATAAATTTGGTAGTTGGTTGTATACTGTAATTGGCGCCAATGGATCTTATAATGATTATAATGGATTCAGTGCTTCTGGTAGAGGCGAAGAATTTGTGCAAACAATTAATGATAATCAGGCAGATTTTGATATTATTGACCCTTACGTCAATTTAGTATATGCCTCAAAATTTGGATTAAATATCAATGCCGGAGCAAGGTTGAATATTCATAGTACTTATGGTAACCATATGGTGTATAGTATTAATCCATCTTTTACCTACACTTTTGGAGGGAATTATATAAAAGGATTAGCATCTTATAGTACAGCGTATATCACGCCATCATTGTTTCAGTTATTTTCTCCGAGTTTCGGGAATACAGATTTAGAACCTGAAGAAAGTACAACATTAGAAGTAGGAGCAGAGTTTTCTCTGAATAAAACAACAACAATGAGTGCGGTGTATTTTACGCGTGATCAGGAAAATTTTGTAGATTTTGTAGATACCGGTAGTTTTGTTTTTCAATACCAGAATATCTCAGATGATTTTACGACTAGTGGATTAGAGTTTGAAGTTAGTTCTAAGTTAATGAATGATAAAATGGTAGTTAGCGGTAATTTTACATATACCAAAGTAGACGAAAATTTATCTCGAATTGGTATTCCAGAAATTAAGTTTAACGCAAGTATTGGATATAATATATCTTCTAAATCTTTTGTGTCATTAAGTTATCAATATAATGACGAAAGAGAAGGACGTTTTACAGATTTTACAACGTTTGCATCAGAACCAAGAACATTAAATAGTTACGGTATTTTAGATTTTTATATCAGCCATCAGCTTTTAAAAAATATGACTGTTTTTGCAGCGATGAATAATATAACGAATGAAGACTATCAAGAGGTTTTTGGATTTAGTACCAGAGGTAGAAACGCTAGAATAGGATTTAATCTAAAATTCTAATTACAACAACAAATACCATTAGGTCATAAAAAAAACTCCCAAACTAATTAGTTTGGGAGTTTTTTTTATAAGCTATATTTTTTTATTGAAAAATTAATTTTTCTACATTAGATATATCAGTATCCTTATACATTCTCTGGTAATTAGGAGCGCGCATTTTACTTTCACCTAAAATTTCTAATTCGATATTATTATTTTTTGAAGTAACTCTATTTCCTAAAATGTTATCAATTGCAGCTTTCAATAATGGTTCGTTAGGATCTCCTAATGTTCCAAGATTTGAGAAATCTTCTGAAATTTCAATTTCCGGAACAAAACCACCAAAATAATCGGTAACCCCAGCAGAATTTAATGATCTTAAAACCAAAGGTTGCATAGCATAGGTATGTCCTGGATTAGCTCCATTACGAGCAAAATTATCCGAATCATAGAGAGTTACTGAAGCTTGGAATTTTCCTCTACTTGTAGAACCTACCTGTATTACATTGATATAAGGATCCAGACCATTAATCACTAGTTCACTGGCAGAAGCAGAGCTTCTGGTGGTTAATACATAAACTCTGGTTAAGTTTAAACTATTAATACCAGCACCGGTTCTAATTTGACTATCAAAAAGATTAGTGTCGCCAAACTGTTCCTGGCGATCTTCATTCCATTCTTCGACAGAAAATACTTGTCCATTAAATTGTCCTGTAATCATGCTGGATAAATCAATAGCAGAAGTTACAGATCCACCACCATTATATCTCAGATCTAATATAAGGTCACTTACATTAGCAGAAGCTAATTGCCCAAAAGCATCATTTAATTGTGTGTCAAAATCAGCAGTAAAGCCATTATACATTATATATCCGACTGGATTACCTCCTACATCAATAGTTTTAGTAATAAAAACAGGGTTTTCTGTGTATTGTACTTTGGTAAGAGAAACCGATGATCCAGTGGGAGTAACATCATTTCCATCAAAAGTAGCAAGACCAATAGTATAGGTATCCGGATCTAGCAATTGACTGAAATTTTGATCTGTAATCTGTGTGCCATCTATAGTATTAAAAATATTTCCTCTCTGGATTCCTTTTGTTTCAGCATCTGTTCCAGGAAGTACGTAACGAACATAACCGAATACATTAGAAGCATCATTAGGATATCGAACCAAACCGAATTCCATACCATTATTTCTAGTAATTCCATCAAAAGCTTGTTCTAATGCAACATAATCATCTACCAGGAAGCTGAATTCATCAACTTTTATCTGTTCTGAACCTACTGTTACGGTTTCTTGAGTTCTTAGTCCTTGAAAAATAGCTTCAGGTGAAGAAAAGCCATTAAGAAAATCAGTATACTCCTGATTATTAGAAAAACGATCGTTTGCCAGATCCGTTACATCCGCTTTGTATACATAAAAAGCATTCATGCCTTTCCAGATAAAATCATTAATATCTAGTGTACTTGCCACGCTAGGCACATCATCATTGTCATCAAAACAACTGGTAAGGATACTACCAAATAAAAGTAGTAAGGTAAAATGCTTTAAATATTTCATGAACTTTTTTTGTTTTATATAACCCTAAAAATAGGAACTTTATTATAATTTCAAAAAATTGTGTAACAAATTATTAGTATAGTCGTCTCCCTTATATAAAGCTAACAAGTTAGTTTTGTAACAACCAACCAACAAATATGAAAGAAAGAGCATTTATAACGCTTACTAATGGTTTTAAAGACAAGCTGTATAGGTTGGCTAAACGATTGTTGGTAAGTAATGAAGAAGCAGAAGATGCGACACAAGAAGTATTACTAAAGCTATGGAGGAATAAAACCAAAATGGCTGAGTATAAAAATGTAGAAGCATTTGCGATGACAATGACTAAGAATTATTGCTATGACAAATTAAAAGCTAAGGAAACTGGAAATTTGAAGATTGTACATAGTAATTATAAAGATGAACGACCTTCATTACAGCGAGAAGTAGAAGCAAGAGATAGTCTGGATTGGGTAGGTAAGATCATGGATGGATTGCCAGAACAACAGCGAATGATTGTCCAGCTAAGAGATATAGAACAATATAATAATGCGGAAATAGCAGAAATGCTAGAAATGAATGAAACAGCAGTACGAGTAGCATTATCAAGAGGAAGAAAAACAATACGAGAAGAATTATTAAAAAAACACAATTATGGAGTTGTCTAACATAGAAAAATTACTGGAGAAGTATTTTGAAGGAGAAACGACCCTTTCTGAAGAGAAAGAATTAAAGGTTTATTTTACCGGAGAAAGCGTGCCGTCACACCTAGAGAGATACAAAGATCTATTTCAGTTTTTTTCTAATGAGAGTCAAGTAACCGCTGAGTCAGAGGTTCAATTAAGTACCAATCGAGTACCCTGGTATACCTGGATAGGTGTAGCTGCATCAATAGCTTTGATTGTGGGGCTGTTTATAAAAGATGTTCCACCAGGAGCTGACCCAGAAGGGGTTTATGGTACATACGATAATCCTGAAATAGCATTACAGAAAACCAAAGAAGCCCTTGATTTGGTTGCTCGCTTAATGAATGAGGGTAAAAAGGATCTGGTATACCTTAATGAGTTTGATACTGCCAAAAAAGATTTGGTATATCTAAATGAATTTCAAGATGCCAAAAATAAATTGATAAAATAAAAACGAATACTATTTCTCAAATATGAGAATCTTTAAAAATGAATTAATTATGAAAAAGTTTGCAATCGTAATATTAGTAGCATTAGTACCATACTTATCTGTTGCTCAGAGTAATTTTGATAAATATGAAGACATGAACGATGTGTCATCTGTGGTGGTAACTAGTAAAATGTTTAAGCTGTTAAGTAAAATGGATCTAGAAAGTAGTGATCCCGAAGTGAAAGAATATATTAACCTGGTAGAGAACATCAAAAACATTAAAGTTTTTGCTACGGAAAATAATGAAATCGGTCAGAAAATGAAATCTGATGTACAAAAATACCTAAGTAATACTTCTCTAGACGAGTTAATGCGAGTAAAGAGTGATGGTAAAAATGTAAAGTTTTATTCTAAGCCAGGTAAGAACGATAATTTTGTTACAGAGCTGTTTATGTTTATGGAAGGAAATGACGGTGATGGACCAAACACAGTGGTTTTAACAATTACTGGAGATATTGATTTAAGACAAGTGTCTAAAATAGCAGATCACCTTAATGTTCCAGGAGGACAAGAACTTAAAAAAGTAAAAAAGAAAAATTAAGCTTATATTTTTAGTTTAAGTTACACCCAAGCTTCTTCAGATGTAATGATCTGAGGAAGCTTATCATCATCAATCAATCAACCTTGTCCGTCTAAGGCGGATCAAAACCAATTAAAATGAAAAATATAATAAAACTAATAGGAGTAACATGTGTAATGTTACTAATGAGTTGTAATAACGGAACTTCATTACAGAAATATTTTGTAGATCATCAAGGAGATGCAGATTTTGTAGCAGTAGATCTAGCAACAAGTCTTTTGGATACTAAGAAAGTTGATCTTTCTGCGGAAGAAAGAGAAGCACTGGAAAGTATAAAAAAAGTTAATTTTTTAGCCTTACCACTTAAGGATAAAAGCAAAGCCAGATATGATGAAGAAAAAACAGCTATTAATACTATTCTAAGTTCAGAAAAATATGAAACCTTAATGAGATTTGGTTCTAATGGAACAAAAGCGGTCCTTAAATTTCAGGGTGATGAAGATAATATTGATGAGATGATTGTGTTTGCTTCTAATCAGGAAAAAGGATTAGCATTGATAAGAGTTTTAGGAGATGATATGAAACCCGAAAATGTAGCCAAATTAATGAATGCCATTGATAAAGGAGATGTGAATATAGATGCTTTTAAAAATATTTTAGGAGAGATCGATATTGACTAATGTGAGTTCGATGCAAGCAAATTAAAGATCAAAAACCGTCAATTCGAGTGATTTTTTTGGAACAAAGTGGAGAAAAATAGTATCGAGAATAGGTTTTTTGACCTGAAAATCATTATTCTCGACACACTTCTCTTAAAGTCGAAGTACTCGAACTGACGTGATTTCTTATATAGAGCTCACGTTAGATTAATATATATGCTATACCAAGTACGTTATCTAAAAAGATGCTACTGTCACATTGAGCGGAGTCGAAATGTATTCCAACAAATGTGAATTATTTCTCGACTCCGCTCGAAAAGACAGAAAAACAAAAAAGCTTCGACTGATACTAGTCGAAGCTTTTTTTGTTTAGTCATTAGTGAAGTACATTTCATCAACCATCAACTAAATCCCCGTATAATTAGAAGGCGTAATAGCTTTTAATTCGGATTTAATGGTGTCCGAAACTTCCAGTGTTTCTATAAAATCGGCAATAGAATTTTGATTGATTTTAGCATTGGTTCTAGTTAATCCTTTTAACGCTTCATAAGGATTAGGATATCCTTCTCTTCTCAAAATAGTTTGAATAGCTTCTGCTACTACAGCCCAGTTGTTTTCAAGGTCCTGAGCAAACTTTTCTTTATTTAATAATAATTTGTTTAACCCTTTTAGTGTTGCTTGAAATGCAATTAAAGTATGTCCAAAAGGAACCCCCACATTTCTAAGTACTGTACTATCTGTAAGATCACGTTGTAATCTGCTTACTGGTAATTTTGCAGATAAGTGCTCGAACAAAGCATTAGCAATACCAATATTCCCTTCACTGTTTTCAAAATCAATAGGATTTACTTTATGTGGCATAGCAGAGGATCCTACTTCTCCTTCTTTAATTTTTTGTTTAAAATAATCCATAGACACGTAGGTCCAAACATCACGATCTAGATCTAGGATAATCGTATTAATTCGTTTTAACCCATCAAACAAAGCTGCCATATGATCATAATGTTCTATCTGCGTAGTTGGGAAAGAATGATGCAATCCTAATTTTTCTTGTACGAAACGAGTTCCGAAATCTTTCCAATCGATTGATGGATAGGCAACTTTATGAGCATTGAAATTTCCTGTGGCACCGCCAAATTTAGCCGCACTAGGAATATCATTTAATAAATCAAACTGCGCCTCTAATCTTGTTACATAAACCTGAAACTCTTTTCCTAATCGAGTAGGAGAAGCAGGTTGTCCGTGAGTACGAGCTAGCATAGAGACTTCAGACCATTCTACTACTAAGGATGCTAGTTTATCTTTTAGCTCCATATAGTGAGGTATGTATACATCACCGATAGCTTCTTTTATACTTAACGGGATTGCTGTATTATTAATATCCTGAGAAGTTAATCCAAAATGTATAAACTCTTTATATGCTTGTAAGCCAAGCGTATCAAATTTCTCCTTAATAAAATACTCAACCGCTTTTACATCATGGTTGGTTACTTTTTCTATATCTTTTATTGCTTGAGCATCTGCTGTAGAGAATTGCGTGTAGATTTCTCTTAGTTTCCCAAAAATAGCAGTATCAATATCTTTTAATTGCGGTAAAGGAATTTCGCATAAAGCAATAAAATATTCTATTTCTACCAGTACACGATATTTTATTAGGGCTTCTTCACTAAAATAAGTACTTAATGATTGTGTTTTAGAAGCATAACGACCATCGATAGGTGAAATAGCTTGCAAAGGAGATAATGACATAACGTTGTTTTTTTGAAAGCTGCAAAGATAATTTATTTAATCACGAATTGCGAGGTACGGAGAGTGATTTTTTAATGAAATAGTATTTGAGTGTGTGAGTATATGAGAACGCTACGCTTTGAGAGATGAGAGAGCTTATGAGTACCCACTGAGAGTTTTAGGATATGTTAGCGACACTTGTTGAAACAGTTTTAAAGAGATACATATAATCACTTACCCAATAACTCACAGGCTCAATAACTCACAGACTCAAATACTATTCAATCTTCTTCAAAATCATTCTTGATCTTGCTTTGTATGCCGCACTACCATCGTGATAATTCCTTTCTAACGTAATTTTAAGTTCTGGATGTACCCAATCGAATTCTGTACCTAATAGATATAAACTTGTTATTGAATAGGCTTTTGGTGCTACCTTCTGATCTGAAATCAGCCAATCAAAGCAGGCTTCTGTTATTTTTTCTCTGTGTGTAGCGGTAAGGTGTTTTCTAACGGCAGCATTTTTGTCCTTATAATAAGCAAGGGTTAGGTACTCGCATATTTTTGCAATAGGTCTAACAGCAGGATCTTGATGTACTCTGGGTAAAATAGGGATTAATGAATCCAGATAGGGGAGTATTGCCTCCAGGTTGTTTTTAGATAAAAACTCTAAACCCCAAGAGGCTTTGCACGATATTTCATCATCTACTTTATTACAAGTTTCTAATAATTGAGGGAGTAACTCAGGATTTTGCAGAATCAGATTAGCAAAATGATTTCGCTTTTCTCTAGAATGATTGGTGTTTCTGATTTCTTCTTCCAGGTTGATCATGCTGGTTTATATAATTTTACTTTTTCGAATGTCTCCTCGAGCGGAGTCGAGAGGTTTTTTTTAGTTAACTAATTAGGTCTCGACTCCGCTCGACCTGACAGTTTAATCATAAATAACTAATTTTCATTAAAACATTAATCGAACTAAGGTTGTTATCTATTTTAATATTTTTACGATCTTAGTTTCAAAATTAATAGGGTTTTAATTGGTATTTTGAACCCTATAAATGTAATAGATACAAAATGATTAAAAAAATTGGAATTTCGTTAGTAGTCCTTTTAGTGGTTTTACAATTTTTTAGACCGGATAAAAACGAATCTGGTTATGAAACTATAGCATCTTTTGAAGCACAGACAAGTCCTTCTGCTGAGGTAAAAGAAATATTAAGAGCCAACTGTTATGATTGCCATAGTGCGCAAACACAATACCCTTGGTATGCTGAAATTACACCAGTTTCATATTGGTTAGCAGACCATATAAAACATGGGAAAGGACATTTTGATGCATCTGTTTGGGATACATATTCTGATAAGAAAAAGGATCATAAGCTAGAAGAATTGATCGAAATGGTAGAAGATAAAACGATGCCACTAGATTCTTATACCTGGATTCATGGGAATCTATCCGAAGAAAATGCCGAAAAATTAATCAGTTGGGCAAAACAAGTGAGAACTCAGTTTAAGAAGTGATTAGTTTTTGAGTTTTTGAGTTTTTGAGTTTTTGAGTTTTTGAGTTTTTGAGTTTTTGAGTTTTTTCAGATTTTGTAATTTCCATCAACCATTCAGGTAGATTACAGCACAGTATCCTAAAGTAAAAGTAGTTTGTGTAAACAACGATAAAATCAAGTGTTTATACTCTTACTTGGGTGCTTTCTAAATTGTATTATTGAAAATCAAAATTATACAATATGGAATTTACTTTTTTAAACATCAAAGGAGTTTCGAGAACTTATCTCAAAGAAAAGCTTACCGGAAACTTAGTACAGCGTATTGAGGAAAATGAACTCAACACCATGATAGACAATGCAATGAAGCATACCAATGGCCAATTGCCACAAATTGCCACGGATGCGGATTTTTTTGCAATAGACAGGAAGCAAAAAATGCTTGTAGATGTTTCTAAAAGATGTGCAATACAGGAATTAATTGAGCAAGCTCCACTTATAGAAGGTGAAGAAATCGAAGAAGATTTTTTTAGTTACCTAACGGTTCCTTTCTTAAATTTCCCAAAGTATACTGCTGTTTTGAAAAGAAAAACCAATAAAGCAGAAATAGTATATTTTTTTGATTTGGTGTTGATAGATGGTGGTGACATACAGCATTTAACACCCGTGCAACCTGTAGAAACAGAAATGCACATGGCAAAGTCAATATCCTATACAATAACAGGAGAGCTGGTAAAAAAAATGTTAGGATTGGCAGCAAAAAAAGCAGGAGCAGCTATTGCTAGTCAATTGGGGGCCATAATTATCAATATGGTAATGAAGGAGTTGTTTGGTGATGATAAAGAAAAGATGCTTGCCGAAATTAGAAAAATTGTAAGAGACGAGATCGAGAGTAACGAGATCACAAAAATAGAAGGAACTATAGAAGGTACTGTACAATTCTTAGCAGTAGAGTATAAAAATATGAAAGCGAAAGCAAACCTTTCTGATACTGCTAAGAGAGCAGAATTACTTGCGAACCTTAAAACATACTCTCATAAATTTTATACCGATGTCATCGGAACTTTGAAACAAGAGAAATATGCTATTAGAGGATTAAAAACATTTGCCGTTGGTAGTGCCATACACCTCTTGATTACACAAGAAATGGCAATGATTGACCCTGATGAAATGAACCCGAATGATTCTGGATACTTATTAACATTACGAGCAAATGCTAAGACATATAGATTACATTTAGAAACCTATTTTTCTAAAGCTATTAATAATAGAAAAGCTCAAATAGAAGTGTTTTCGGATACTTTTGTGGATTGCCTTGGCGGAGCAACCTGTGTAACGAAGTATACATACTCCTGGATAGATAAAAAAACTGGCAAAAAAGTTAAAGGTTTTTCAGGAAGCAAAAACCCTGATCGTTCTGCAAGTCAAAATGCGCATATTTCTATGGAAAAATATAGAAAAAAGATTATAACTCAATTAACTAAAGACCTGGGGAATCCTAAGGTATCAGCGATCCCATCATTAAAAGTGATTGAAAACTTTTCGTTTGCTTGATGATAACTATTACTAGTTACAGTTTGTTCGTGTTACTTACAATAGAGTGTATGACATATAATTCTATTGTAGGTTGCATGAAGTTTTTATATTTTTTAATTCAGTAGTCAGTAGTCAGTAGTCAGTAGTCAGTAGTCAGTAGTCAGTAGTCAGTAGTCAGTAGTCAGTAGTCAGTAGTCAGTATTCAGTATTCAGTAGTCAGTAGTCAGTATTCAGTATTCAGTAGTCAGTAATCAGTATTCAGTAATCAGTATTCAGTATTCAGTATTCAGTATTCAGTAGTTAGTATTCAGTAGTTAGTATTCAGTAGTTAGTATTCAGTATTCAGTATTCAGTATTCAGTAATCAGTAATCAGTAATCAGTAATCAGTATTCAGTATTCAGTATTCAGTATTCAGTAGTTAGGAGTTAACTTCTCACTTCTCACTTCTCATTTTTAACTCATAACTTTTCACTCATAACTACTAACTAACTGCTTTACTACCTCTGGTACACCAACAGTGGCTTTTTCTGCTAGAATTGTTAAGTTTTCTTTTGGCGATATAGCAGGTTTAGGATCTATAAAATATATAGGAGTATTGAGCGGAGCGAATTGTAATAGACTTGCAGCGGGATACACTTGCATAGAAGTTCCGATAATCATAAGGATATCCGCTTGTTCTGTAATCTGTATTGCCCGATCCAGCATAGGAACTTCTTCACCAAACCAAACGATGTGTGGACGCAATTGAGAATTATGCTCGCAGCAATCCCCAATATTGAGATCTGTTTTCCAATCTAAAACAATATTTTCATCAAACTGACTTCGTACTTTTAGTAATTCTCCATGTAGATGAACCACGTGACTACTGCCTGCACGCTCATGTAAATCATCTACGTTTTGAGTAATAATAGTAACCTGGTGTGTTTGTTCTAACTCCACAAGAGATATATGTCCTAGATTAGGTGTTACAGTATGTAATTGACTACGTCTTTTATTATAAAAATCTAATACTAATACAGGATCATTCCTCCATCCTATAGGAGAAGCAACTTCCATAATATCATGTCCTTCCCATAATCCATCAGCGTCTCTAAAGGTATTAATTCCACTTTCTGCACTGATTCCTGCTCCGGTAAGCACAACTACTTTTTTCATTTGTCTTTATTTAATATGTAAACCGGTTATTTGCCTGAGAATTTAATATTGAAAAATATCAAAATGGATAACAGGTTATTTATTATGCTCTCTAAAACTATCTAAAATATTTTAATTGATAGCTGAGTTTCTGGATAAAATAATCAAATGCCATTTATAAATCTGAGTTCGATATATGAAAAGGTATAAATAAAGTGTAATTACCTGTAATTGTAGTTTTTATGTTTTCTTTTCCATTGGGAGAGGATTAAGGTGAAGGTTTTATTATGAAAATCCTTCATCCCTGCCCGTCCGGTCAGGCGGGCTGACTCCTACGCCTCATTTCGTCCAGCGCAATAGTGTTGTTGTTCAAGGAGAAGGAAACTCCTTTAGTTTGTAATACATTAAAGAACAGTATGTTTTATATCTAACTCAGACGTATAGTATAAATGGATTCCAGCCTACGCTGGAATGACAAGTGTTTTGTTAATACGCTTTCTTTTATCATTCCGGTGTAGAGAGGAATTCAAAACAAATAAAAGTGTATCAGAGATTGTTAGGTTTTTTATAATTATAAAGGTGTTTTGGCACTTTTTTTTATATAAATATACTAAGGGATATCTTTTTCCGTTTAGAGAATCTAAACCCCATAAACCGATAACATGCAATTTACCTCGATCAAAGAAATTCTTCAAGTCCCTATAAACAGTACATTTCCGTATTAATATTGTGGTTTTACCGTAACCGGAATATTACTAAAAGACATAACTTGTAATCAGTAAATGTGTACAATTTTTTTTTGAATACTAATAGTATTTAATAACCAACGCTAACCTTTAATTGTTTACCTCATGAAATACCCTTATATCATTATTGATAATGATCAGAATTCTGCACGCACAATTCAGATCGCATTAGAAGATCACAATGACTATATCTGTACTGGAATTGCTAAAAATGAGCAAGATGCGTTGGACTTAATTTTACAGAGAAAACCTAGATTGGTTTTCCTTGAACCGGAAGTTCCGGGAGTTCAATCGTCCAATACCCAGTATAACTTATTGTCAGAACTTACCAAGTACATGACTAATCTACCAGAGTTTGTAATTATTACTAAAACTACTGACTATGCTATAGAAGGCATACGCAACAGTGTTTTGGATTACATCCTTAAACCACTAACTAAAAGTGATCTCACCAAAACCTTGCATAGGTTCGAGAAAGATTTTGATGAAGTAATGGATAACACGCTGTGTTTTAAGTCTTACGGAGATTACCGTTTTGTGAATATCGACGAAGTATTGTATCTAAAAGCAGATAATAATACGACAGATTTCATGATGAGTAATGGTAATAAAGTAGAAGCATTTAAGACACTGAAACATTTTCAGAATCTATTGCCAGATCATTTTGTGCGTATTCATAATAGCTACATTATCAATACTAAGTATGTATCTAGAATACATTTTGGTAAAGCAAAATGTGCAATTAAGAATACTACGGATATGATTCCTTTCTCTAAATCGTATAAAACAAATGTAGAAGAGATTAAAGATACATTATCAAAGAATAGTTTTCTTTATGTGTAGTGAGGCTTTGTTTAGAAAAGTTGCGCAGCAACGAATTCAAAACAACTAGCCGAACTACATCCCAGCGAAGGCTGGGATCTAAACATGACTATGCTTTTATTTTGAAAAATGAAATGCATTCAAAACAACTAGCCGAACTACATCCCAGCGTATGCAGGGATCTAAACACAGTTATCTCATTGTTTTGAGAACCTATGGAAATAGATTTTAATATAATAGTTTGATAAGCAGTATGTTATTCTTGCTTAGGACTATGTAAAGTGATACATAATTAAGATGCTGTTTGTAAATATCTAGTAAATGTGTACTAAGGCAGCCGATTGTTTTATTTTATAATATATCACACAATATCATTTGTATAATAAAACGTAAGTCAAAACCTCCTCGCCGCAGCGAGGAGGTTTTTTTATGATGTATGCTTCTATAAATAAAATATAAAAAAACGTTGGTGTTCCTTCCCTTGAGGGAAGGTTAGGATGGGTGTTTCCAAATGATTTTTTAACATCTCCCTCGATCCCTCTTCAAAGAGGGAGGTTTTGTTTTCTGTTATTTATAATGTAGTTAAGAGGTATGATGACTACGAACTCTAATTTACTTTTTTTATAGGTACTATTAATATGACCTCTATATTTATAATGTGGAATATTCCCCGACAATAGTTTCGTTATTTCTGTTCTTCGGTTTAGGACTATATAACAGGATAGACAAGCTTGGTGTAAGGTAAATTTCCCGTGCTCAAAAATAAACTACGCTACTATATAAGGTATATAAAGGACGGGGATTTTTTATATCACTCTCGAAGTTAAATACTTACAGGGGTTTGAGGGAATTTTCTGATCTATATTTGGGGAATATCTATAATCTATTCTTTTTCAGTGAGTAAGCAGCTAGGATGCCAAATAGCATCAGGTAGCTCTTTTTATTGGATTTTTGTTTTTTTTTAAGTTTTTTTTATGGTTTATTTACGGTGATTACGCTGGTAATCTATTTCCTACACATTTTACTGTTTTTTAAAATCGGGTCATCCACTCGTATAATGTACCCATCTACTTCCTAGAGGTACCCATCCACTAAACACACTTTAATATATTAGGCGCGAGAGGGGTATCTCCCTACATTTGTAGTGTACAATTAAGGTTATCAACCTATTACACATTTACTAAAAAGGATATACAAAGAGAAATCGGAGTATTCTGCTGGCCAGCAAAATCCTTTACTATTGAAACTGAATAGACGAAAGTGTATTCATACTGGACAAAAAAAGTCTTGAAAAAGGGAAAGAAAAATTATTAAACAGATTACAACCAAAATAAGATATAACTATAAAAGATAAACCGTTATGAAAGCTATAAAAACTATATTCGCAGTATTATTTGTAAGTTCAATGTTCATCGCTTGTGAAGCGGACACGATTAATGAAGAAGTAGGAATTGAAGAGATTGAAATTGTTGGAGAAGAAGATGCTTCAGGAGATACAGGTGTTGACTAAGTCGAAAAATATCAAAAAATAGATAAAAACAAAAAGTGTTACAATTTGAATTGTAACACTTTTTGTTTTTATCTTGTGTTCTATTTCGTTAAATTAGAATAAAAAAATAGTTTTTATGTTTCGTTTTCATATAAAGTATGCTTGCTTCTTTTTTGTATTGTATTTATCTTCTTGTCAAGAGGATAAAATTGAATATAAAGGTGGAGATGAATTAAGATTTGGTTTAATAGAATCAAGTTTAAAAGAAGCGAAGGATAAAAAAAGATCTTTGAAAGAGAGGAAGGAAAGTTTAAAAGAAGCTTATGCGATTAGTTCTACTTTAGATGATGGTTTATATAAATTAAACCAATTTCGTGAAATTTCTTTGGAATACTATCGTGTTAAGGACTTAGACAATTTTAAAAAGCATAATGATAAGACGTTAGATTTATCTATAATTCTAAAGGATTCATTAAATATGGCTAAGTCATATTTTCTTAATGGATTGTATTATAGAAATTCTGACCTAGGTATTGCCTATGAAAACTTTGACAAATCGGAAAAAATTTATGCTTCTTTTGATAAAGCGAATAATTTAGATCCTTTACTATATGCGTATGATCATGGAAAAGTTTTAACCGATTTGGCTAAGATCTTAAGAAAGGTTAAAGATTATAGTCAAAGTGAAGGATTGACAATAGAGGCGATTAAAAAATTTAAATTATCTAAAAATCCTAAATATTTACCATTATGTTACACTAATTTAGGGATATTAGCAAAATACACTGAAAGATATGAGGCTTCAGTTGATTATCATTTGCAATCTATTGAATATGCAAAGAATACTAATAAAGAGGTTTTTCAAACCATTGCCTCTTATAATAATATTGGTACAGTTTATAAATCAGATAAGAAATATAAGAAAGCCGAAGAATATTATAATCGAGCATTAAGTTACAATGATTTTTTGAATAAAAACCCAAAAACATTTGCCTTATTATTGGATAATTTGGCTTATGTTAAGTTTTTATCCAATGATAATGAAAATATACCAGAAGCTTTTTTTGAATCTTTAAGTATTAGGGATAGTATATCAGATATTCAAGGGATTAGTACTAATACGCTTCATTTAGCTGAATACTATAAATCAAACGAAAATGATAGTTTGGCAAAGTCATTCGCAGAAAGAGCTAAAAATGCAGCTTTAGAAGTTAATAATAATGAGGAGTTACTCCAATCATATGAGTTACTGTCCGAAGTTTCAGATAATGAAAATGGATTAGTTTATGCTCGAAAATACATCCGTTTGAGTGATAGTTTGGTGAAAGAGGAAAGAGCATTTAGGGATAAACTAGCGCGAATACGTTTCGAAACTGAAGAAAAAGTGCAGGAAATAGCAGCAATTAGTCGCGAAAAGGAATTACTAATCTTCGCCATATTAGGATTGTCAGTCCTGTTTTTATTAGGGTATGTAATTTTTAGACAGCAACAGAGTAATAAAGAACTACTATTCGAGCAAAATCAGCAGCAATCTAATCAAGAGATTTATCGCTTACTGCTTAGTCAGCAATTAAAGTTAGAAGAAGGGCGTAAGCTAGAGCAACACCGCATGTCAGAAGAATTGCATGATGGTGTACTCGGTAGATTGTTTGGAGTACGATTAAGTCTGGATGGGATCAATCAGCGCGCTAATGATGGGTTTACAGAATCAAGGAATAAATATATAGATGAGCTAAAATCTATAGAAAAAGAAATCAGACTCATATCTCATGATCTGGGTACCGATACCTTATCACCGGATATTGCCTATGTAGATGTGGTAGAGAGTTTGGTGAGTGATTTGTGTACAGTACATAAAATGGAGTTTGCATTTGCTAATGATGAAAATATTGATTGGGAGACCATAGATGATCAGAAAAAAGTAAACCTATTCCGTATTATACAAGAGTCATTACAGAATATATTTAAGCACGCTCGTGCAAAAAGCGTAAAAATAAACTTCGATTATGTGGATGATAAAATAAATCTTACTATTTTAGATGATGGAATAGGATTCAAAAGTAGTAAGGTAAAAAGAGGAATTGGTTTAAAAAATATTACATCTAGAGTTACCCAAATGAACGGTGTAGTAGATTTTATAAGTAATCAGGATTCAGGTACTAAAGTATCTGTAGGCATACCAATTTAATTAATGTAAAAAAGTTATCAAATCCGGTGTCCATATAATAAAAAGGTGATAATTATAGTTACTACTATATAGAGCCGATAGGATAACAACAGACACACAAATTTTTAAAGATGAAGAAAAAGCTAAAAGTTCTTATGATTGATGATCATCCTATGATTATCGAGGGATACAAGAATACCTTATTAGGAGAGAATCAAAAAGAATATCAGATCAAGATTGATATTGCATCTAATTGCGATGATGCATATGATAGTATTCTGAAATCTTCTAAAACTACACCTTATGACATGCTTTTTGTGGATATTAAATTACCACCTTCTTCTGATGGAACAATAACATCCGGAGAGGATTTAGCAAAGCATGCAAAAGAATTACTGCCCAAAGCCAAGATTATTATTCTTACGATGCATAGAGAAGATCATAGAATTCATAATATATTAAAGAATATTAATCCATCAGGATTTTTGATAAAAAGTGATCTTACTTCTAGCGAGTTATTATTAGCATTTAATAATATTGTAAGTGGTACTCCATATTATAGTGCTACAGTAAATAATCATTTTAGAAAAATGATGACTAATAATTTCTCACTGGATGAAAAAAACCTAAAGATTTTATATCACTTATCCAGAGGAGTAAAAACAAAGAATCTGCCTAATTATGTGAGTTTATCACTTAGTGCGATCGAGAAACGTAAAAACCAGATCAAAGAGATGTTTTCTATCGCAAAAGCTGATGACCAAAAGTTATTAGAAGAAGCTCGTAAAAGAGGTTTTGTATAGAGACAATAAAACTCAGAAGAATACTACAAAAGGATAGCAGATTGCTGTCCTTTTTTTGTTTTGATATATAGTGAATTGCATTGTTTATGAGGGGTGTATGTAGTTAAAAAGGGTTGAGGAGCTACTTTTTCGAATACGATTAAAGAATCAGTTTTATAGGTGAAATACACATTTTTTTTTACTGTTTAAGCGTAATTTGATGCGCAAAAACTTGATTTTTAATAAATTAGATTATGTTAAATTTTTACTTTTTAGTAGATGTAACATAGTTCAAAGGTGTTATTTCCCCAAATAACAAATGTGATATTCATAAAAAAATAGGGAATTTTCCGTTTTTATTTATGAAACATTTGTTAAAATTGGGATAATCTTGATTTTACTTTAATTTATGAAGTTAAATAAGCTTTAATTTTATCTTTATGGTTTTACCGTAGTTATTTTGAGTTTATAGATTACTGCAAATCAATGTTTTATCTATAAATTTATAATGTTAAAAAAAACTAAACGTAAATAGTATATTTTAAAATAACAAGCCTATAGAAAAAGATTACATAAGACATTAATTTTCCTACCCCATAAGCAAGTCTGCGTAATTTTTATTAAGATCGTCAAATCTTTCTATTCGCTAAGAGGTTACTTTATATTCGATAAGTCATAATTAGTATGTAATGATCGTGTGCCCCATGATCACATATATATAATGAACTTAAATGCCTAATGCGTTTGCTTATGAGAAATAGTATGTTTTCTGTATTAAGACAATTAGTGGTAAGATACTTCTTATTACCCACCTGTTACATTTTTGTGATTTTGATAATGTGCCGTAAAGTTACTAGATTATCTAGTATGACTTTTATAGATAATAATACATTTTTATGTATGAGTAGTAGTTACGAATATAATACAAGGAAGCAATCTATTTCTGATCGCACTAATTTTTTTAAAATAGAAAAAATGACAAATATGATTTTATAAAACAAAAGCAACCCCGCAATTGTAAAACTTTGGCGAGCAAACAAAAGCAGGGTCTGGATAACGATTAATTTAAAACTAAATCAACCATTATGATATATTCTTTTTCTGTAAATAAAGATAATATACAGATTCTAACGGATTCTTTTTCCTTTAAGTATATTAACTATACAGATTCTAATTTCAAATATAACAATAAACTGTTGGAAAAATATGGGAATACCACGTGTATTTTCCTTATTAATTTATTGTTAGAAACTAGGGTGAATATGTCTTTATTCTTCTGTAACCCTTTTAATATCCAGTTCAATATTACGAATTTCATAAAGCACACTGATATCAGTAGTATGTGCTTTGCTATAAATATAAAAGACCTTCAATACCCTCTTAAATAAGCCTACAAAAAATGAGTCCCAAAAAAATGCTATGAAAAAGAAAAGCAAACATTTTAAAAAGCACAGAAAAATCAAGAAGAAGGTGCTGCAGGTAACAACACTATTCATCTTGTTGATTCTTAGCTCGGCGGTAGGATTAAATGCGCAAAATCTGCTTTCAGAAAACATGGATAGTTGTGACATGTTAATTAATAGTCATAATGTGCAGAAGGATCACGCAACATCTGTATTAGGATTTGATATGCAATCATTACGTAATGATGGTAATCAGATAAAAATGATTAAAAAACAGATGATTCAAACAAAGAAATCAGAAAATACTGTGTCTGTAGGAAAAGATAAAGGTGTTGTTACATTTTATTCTGAAACTCATGACGTCCATAATGACCTGAGATATTTGTCTAGTATAATGAATAAAGAAGATGTTGGCTATTACATGCGGTGATCAAGATGATGAAAAAGTAGAAGTGCAAAATGCATATAATTTAGAAATGAAATAAAAGAAAGATTCTTTCTGGTATTATTTGGTTAATGGCCATAATACTAGAAGGTAACACTCTAAAAACATCAAATCTTTTAGAAAAAGATGGAAAATAAGAATAACACACCGATACCATTGCTTATGAATATTTTTACTGAAATTTTTTCCGATAAAGTAAAAGCATTACTGATTTTTATGCTGATAGTACTGATTTCCCATCAGACGCATGCACAGGTAGTAAATACCTGGGGATTATTATCTGGAACTGTACCAGAAAATAACTTTCAGACCAGTAGTTTTTCTGCAGTTGGCGATGGTTCTACTTTTGTAACAGTGGATATTAATCGGTCACCATCGACAACAGTGGGAGGCGCAGTAAATGCAATACCACCAGGATTGATTTTTGCAAGTAGTTTCGATAATACAAGAGCAACCGTGGGTGTTTCGGGGAATACCTATACCTATACATTTAGTGAGCCTGTTCATGTGATATTGAGTTCACAAGAGCATAGTGAACTCATTAGGACAGAAAATATTAAAATATCAAGTGCTGATGTAGGAGCTCAGTTTTCGGGTTCTTTGACTTCTGGTCAAGCAGGACATTTTATAGCTAATAATAATACATCAGAAATACACATCGGTTCTAATGCTTCTATTACTACTGCAGGAACTTATTGGACAGTGCAAAGTAATATTGCAGTTACTACTTTATCTGTAGAATATTATGTGACTGACCCAACAGAAGCAGCGTCGGGAGAACCATTTACTATGAGTTTGGCACCAGCACCATTTGTAAGATTAGATAATGATAATTCTACGGGAGCAGGTGGGATCGATTTTAGTGGTATAGCATGTACAAGCGGTACAGAAATCCTGGACGGATCGGACCTATTGATTAATGCTCCACATGGTATTCAAAGAGTAGAGATTAATTTAATTAATGAACAAAATATTGGTGAAGAAGAACTTTCTGTAGTGCTAACCTTACCAAATATAAATATTACAGGGAATGGATCTACATCAGTTGTAGTAGTAAATGGAGATCCAAGTCCTAATGATTTTAATGATTTTGACGATATTATTGATGAGCTGTATTACAAGAATACATCTTCTAGTCCTGATTTAGCTACTACTCGACAAATTGAGATTGTAATGTTTGATGAATATGGAGGTGTTTCTGTAACTTCTACTATAGATTTTACACTTGTACAAACGCCTAATTCAGGAAATGTTACAGGTCCGTTAGTTGTTTTTAGTACAGATCCTCCAATTGATTTAAATACAGCTTTAGACGGAAGTCAGGATGTAGGAACTTGGGTCGATGTTGATGGAACAGGAGAGTTAGCAGGAAGTACAGTAAACGTTCCAGCATTAGGTATAGGTTCTTATGTGTTTAGATACGATGTAACAGGAACTTCTCCTTGCAATAATGCATTTACTTCGGTAGTACTTATTGTATTAGATGGTAATGAACTAGAAATGACTTCTCCTTCTTCTTGTGCTTATATAATGACAGAGTATACAGATCCGCTAGACTCTCAGGGAACGGATGATCCTATCTATATTTTTGACCTACCGGGTAATAACGGAGAATTAAGTTGCGAAACTGCTATTGGAGCGACTTACGACTGGTATATTTTTAATCCAGCTACGAATTCATATGATGTGTTCGCATTAAACTCAGCCCCAGTGCAAACCGGTCTTTCTGATGGAGGGTATTTAGTCGTTAGAAATGATGGTGGTGTTAAAACTGAAGGTCGTGCTTGGGTGTGGAACTCGAGTTTAGATGCTGATGCAGGTATTGATTTGTCAATATGTAATGGAGATTCTGCAACAATTTTAGGAGCAGGAACGGTATTAAACCCAACGTATACGTATTATGATCCTGTTAAAAGACCATTTATTGTTGATGCGAGTACCACAATCACGGTAACTTTTGATGGAACACATTCATATATTTCTGACTTAGCCTTTTTTATGGTGTCCCCAGACGAAACGCAAACGGTAACTTTAGGGGAGAATACTCAAGGTTTTGCTTGTAATCAAGGAGATGATATAGTAAATCTAAATTTTACGAATGATACTTCTATAGGTACGCAGGTATATGATTTATGTCAATTCAATAACCCCGCTGTAGGAGGAACACCTCCAGGAGGCCCTTTAACAGGTACTTGGAATGCTTATTATGAAGATTATCAATTAAATGGAGCTGGAACTAATTTTGAAGGAATTAATCAACAAAATATTGATTTTACTCCTTTTGTAGGATTTGATGCAGGACAAGGAGGTTGGAAAGTTCAGATTTATGATTGTGAAAACTTAGATTTTGGTGTGCTTACTGGTGCTATAATTTCGTTTGATGATGGAGCAGGAGACATAAGAACCTATACAAGTGGATCCATTAGTGTTCCAATTAATGATAATAGTTGTGATGCAGCTTCAGCTTCCATATATGAGGTTCCTTTTAATTCTGCTATTAGTCAGACAGATACAAGTATTTCGATCAATCCGGCTATTGGTATTGACGTAAGGAGTATTGGAGGATATGAATGGAGCTTTAGCACAGTTTCTTCTACAGGCCCTTGGAGTGGCCCTTTTGAAAACATAAGTACTACGCCAACCGTTTCTCCGGGAACTACTACTTGGTATAGAATAGTGATGGATAATGGATTAGGTTGTAGTGCTGAAGATGTGATGAGACTTACCGTCACGAATGAGCCAGAACCAGGTATTCAAACAGATGAATATGCATGTGCTGGAGATGCAGTAGTAGATTTAAATGCTCTGATTGCAGGAGCGGATGCAGGAGGAGTCTGGAGTATTTCGGGGACTTCACCAAATGCTCCTGGAGGAGATTTTAATGCGGGTGCAGGAACATATGATCCGACTACAGGTGGAGTTTATATTTTTGATTATACGATTAGTGCAGTAGCTCCTTGTGTTACGAATGGTGTAAGCTCGGTAACGGTATCAGTGCAATCAGCACCCAATACAGGGGTTAACAATACAATTTTTGCAGATGGATCTTCAGGAATAGTTACTTTATTCAATGAATTGTTAGGAACTCCTGACACAGGTGGATTATGGAGTCTGGATGGAGCTGGCGATAATCCTGGAGCAAATTTTGATTCTGGGTTTGGAACCTTGGATAGTTCTGGATTAACCGATGGAACTTATATTTTCGAATATACACTTACTAACTGTGCAACAGCTATGTCTTCAGTTACAGTGATTTTCAGTGCTGCAGATACCGATATGGATGGTGTAGGGGATGCTGTAGACTTGGATGATGATAATGATGGAATATTAGATACAGCAGAAAATAGCTTGGGAGTGGATCCATCTGCTGATGCAGATATGGATGGTATACCAAATTATGAGGATTTTGATAATAATGGTAGCGCAACTGCTCCCGTATGTTTAGATGGTGATCTCAATGGTATTTGTGATACATTGGATCCTATATTTGATTTTGATGGAGATGGTGTTCCTAATCATCATGATTTAGATAGTGATAATGATGGTATTTACGATGTAATAGAAACAGGAGGAACGCCAAGTAGTGTAAATCCTGGCCAGGCGAACGACACGGATGGAGACGCTACAAATAATAACGGAGTGCCTAATTCTGCTAATGGCGGAGCAGGAATTGCTGTTCCAACCAATACCGATAGTTCGGGAGATCCTGATCATTTAAGTTTAGATAGTGATGGGGATGGTTGTAACGATGTATTAGAATCAGGTTTTACCGATGGTGATACTAATGGCTTGTTAGGTTCAGGAACTTTTGGAGCAGGCTTAACTGTTGATGGTAATGGAGTAGTTACTTCAGGAACTGATGGGTATACTGATCCTACCGATGGTGATACAGATGGTACTGATGATTATCAACAAATTGATGGTCCTGATGCGGATAATGATGGAGTTTCTGATGCCTGTGACCTTACTTTTGATAATAATGATAATGATAGTGTAGGAGATGTATTAGATTTAGATGATGACAATGACGGTATCCCGGATACTGCGGAAAATAGTTTGGGAGTTGATCCTTCAGCGGATGCAGATGCAGATGGAGTTCCTAATTACCAGGATTTTGATAATAATGGGAGTGCAACTGCACCTGTATGTTTAGATGCTGATCTCAATGGTATTTGTGATACCTTAGATCCAGTATTTGACTTTGATGGTGATGGTATACCAAATCATTTTGATCTGGATAGTGATAATGATGGAATTGTAGATGTTATAGAAGCAGGAGGAATTGATGTAAATCAGGATGGGCAAAATGATACCGTTGCAGATGTAGACAATGATGGTATTCCAGACAGTGTTGATGTAAATGTAACTGGAGGAGTTGATATTGATTTAGATGGTATTGACGATGCATTTGATATTGATTTTGCAGGAACTACGGATAGTGATGGCGATGGTATTGAAGATAGTAGTGATCCAGATGCAGATGGTGACGGTTTAGCGGATGATGTTGATACTATTGATAGTGGAAGTGGAGCAGGAGAAGTAACTACAGGAACAGGATTGCCAGTACCGAATTCCGATTCCAATTTGGGAGATGGACCAAACTTTTTGGATATCGATGCCGATGATGATGGTATTGTGGATAACATTGAAGGACAATCTACTGCGGGATATTTTCCTCCAGCAGGGAATGATACTGATGGAGATGGTATAGATGATCAATATGATGCAGATTGCTCAGTAGCTACCTGTGGATTGGTAGGAACTCCTATTATTCCTGAAAACACAGATGGATTAGGGGACGGAGCAGATTATATCGACCTGGATGCAGATGAAGATGGTGAGAGTGATACTATTGAAGCCTATGATACCGATGATGATGGTGTGGCAGATACGGTGCCTGCAAATGCTGATGCCGATGGAGATGGTTTAGATGATAATTTTGATGCTGATGGTACGAGTACTACTGATGCTGGAGGACCAACCAATGGAGGACAAACCGCAGGAAATCCATTCCCGGATACGGATAGTCCTGGTGCAGAACCAGACTGGAGAGATCCTGTAGTTAATGATCTTGAAATTACTAAAGTAGATACATATGTAGATACCAATACCAATGGTATCATTGATGCCGGAGATACTATTAATTATGTTTTTGTTGTGACAAATAATGGTACTGCTGATATTACTAATATCACAGTTGCAGATCCGGTTGTAACAGTTTCTGGAGGTCCATTAGCTACTTTAATAGCTGGAAATTCAGATAACTCAACTTTTACTGCTTCATATATTATTATTGCAGCAGATATTACTGCAGGTACTTTTAGTAATACTGCTACGGTCAGTGCTGAAGACCTTAACGGAAATACAATTACAAGTTTATCCGATGACCCTGATGATGCTTCGGATACTACAGATGACGATAATGATGGTAATCCAGATGATCCAACAGTAACGGACTTAAGACAAGGACTATTAGATATCACTAAGACAGATACCTATGTAGATACAAACGGTAACGGTATCATCGATGCCGGAGATACGATCAACTATGTATTTACAGTGAGTAATACAGGTAATAT
>NZ_CANMQT010000009.1 GCF_947500065.1 uncultured Aquimarina sp. | reverse complement strand
AAATCAACAGTTTCAGTGAATTTTCCTGTCTGCGCATATAAATTTAGTGCTACCTTCAGTCCTTTAGCAGGTTTTGCTACTAAATGTGTTCCAAAAGTCTGTCTGTTTACTGTTCCGTCTATTGGAGTTTGACCATCAGTATCCAAATTCTGATAAGAGTTGTTTACAAATAAAAAACTACCTGAAAACTTTGCCCAATCTTTATGTAACCACGCATATGCCATTCCTTTATAATCAAAAACAGCTCTTACATTACCTCCATTATTAGGATCAAATAATGTATTTACAGTACTTACTCCATTTTGATTAAATGAAAAACCAAGATCTAACTTTAAGCCATTTTCATTCTTATACTGTACTAGAGCAGCATCGTGAAACCTTCCTTGCATTGCCCAATCCAATCCGCCTAGGATTCTTTGATCATCATAAGAGAGTGCTTGTCTTCCTAATTTAGTAGACCAACCACTACCAAACTTAAAATTGATCCAAGCCTGTGCTAATGAGAAACTATTATTGTTGTCTGCTGCAGCAATCTGAGGAGTATCTCCCCAAACACTGACATCTTGCACACTTAAATAGGTGGAGAATTTATCGGCTGTATATCTAAATTTTAATCGGGAACGCTGTTGCACAAATATACCAGCATCTGATCCTGAAGGAATGAGATTACCAAAACCGTGTAAATATTCTAATCGTGGTCTTATATCTGCATCAATACTTAATTCCTGAGCTTTTATAATACTCGTTAATAACAAAGTACATAATAATAATTGTAATCTTATTTTCATATTCAATAGGTTTTTAAAGTTTAGGCAAAAAAATACGTATTAAAAATCTTGTTTAAAATACGTAATTTTCCCCGCTTTATTAATGGTGATACATAATAATTTATATCTTAACTTTTTCGTATAAGCTAGTTACCGTATTAAAAGCTTTTGTTAAATCATTACTTATCTTATACATTTCCAAAGGTTTAAACCCTTGATTCATTAGCTTTTCCTTATTATTTTTTACTTGCTCCCATTTCGACATGGCAACTCCCAATTTTTCGTCAATTTGCGCATTGTTAAAATTAGAAATCAATAACATCGTAATTGCTCCATCAAGCTCATTAAATACATTATTCAACATTTGCTCGGAGTTTTTACTCTTCAAAGTAGTTTGGTTAGCAAAATAATATAATCCTAATCTTTGAGAAAGCATACGTTGTCTTCCAGCTAAGTCTATCATTTTTTTAAGCTCTAAATCATCTTCGCTTGCCCCACTATCTTCCAGTAAATCCGCATCGCTTTGATTTGCTCCTTTAGATTCTACGATAACAGCAGAAACTACATCATTAGTTGCCTTAAGTAAATCAGTATTTAGATCTATAATCTTCTTTGCATTATCATAATTAGGAGTACTCTCAATAAGCTTTTTAAATTCTATCCAGATGCCATCTACCTTGGCAATTCTATCCTTAGTTACTTTATATCCTGAATTTTGATTAATTATACCATTTTGTTTTTCAAAAATAATTTTACTGGTTAAAAGATCTCTTTTTGCTTTTGCGTCACTAGGGTTATCTACTAAATATATATAGGATTTAGCCATTTTCTGACTTAACATTCGTTGTTTTCCTGAAATGTTTACCGCTTTATTAAAAGTTAACATTCCATATTTTATGCTTTGCTGAGCACTAATAGTGTTCGCACTAGATATTACAATTCCCATTAGGAATAAAAATATCATTGACTTGATGGTAAAGTGTTTTTTCATTTTTAATATTTTAATTGTTGAGATTATTTTTTTAATATTCCTCTAGGGATAATTGAGTGATTTTATTATCCGATGATAATCTTAAGATTAGAATTGTTGAAGAATTTTCGAATTCAACCAGATAACGTTTATTTCCTTCATCATCCATTAAAAAAGATGATTCTCCCATCGCTCCTTTTTTAGATTGATTGTTTGTAATAAAACTTTTAACTTTATCTAATGTAAAAGAAGATTGTAATTCTGGAGAAAATAGTTCAAAAAGTTTATCTGCATCTTTGGCGTTATACGAATCTGATATTTTTGTTATGACCATTTGATAACTATCTTCCGTTTGAGTGAAGCTAAAACAAATACATAGTAATAATAGATAGGTAATTTTTTTCATTGGATTTGGGATTAAAATGATTAATATATTTTTACGGTTTGATCTTTTCAAGTTTGCTGTTAAAACTTGATGTGTTATTGCTTATAGCAGCTCAAAAGCATATCGAAGAACGATTAAATACGATTATATTTGATAACACCATATTTATAACGTTTACATAATTTTATATATAGTTTAATTGATATCTACCAATAGATTTGAAGTATTTAAAAGGTTATAAAATTCCTTGTTCAGAACTATTCCAAAATACTTAAACTATTTAATAGAATTTATATAAAGAGAAAAGCTTTAAAAAAACTAGATTTTATATTGAATTGTAACTTTCTGGGAAAGGCAAAAGGGTTAATAGAAGTAATTTTTCGCATAAATAGTTGAGTGTTAGTTACTCAAAACTAAGAGAATATTACGGGTAAACCGTAATATTAGTACGTTTTTAACACAAGATTATGTTTTGTTTAACAAGATTCTATTAAAAACATATTTTATCGACAAAAAACACCTTGTTTTTGGAGTTGAAGTTTAAAATTAATCGTAAAACACGAATTATATACGTTTTAAAGTGAAGATAAAATCATATTCGTAAGAATAATCTTTCAAATTATTAAGATCGTTAATTTAAACCTATTTATTAAACTGAAACAAGATAGTAACCAACCTAATGATTTAATACTATTCTATCTCTATCTAATCTCTAAGCATACTTATAAACTTAAATTTTATAAAAACATCTTCAGAAATCGAAACTTCCATATCTAATTTTAGATGCTTTCCTCGTATTTTAAGCACCCGAAATCAATATTTTTGATTAAAATAAGTTATAACCAAAAGAATGTTGTTTTTATGAAAATAGTACTTAAGATAGGTTTCAAAATATTAATCGCCATAATTTTAACCTTACTAACGCAAATTGGTGGATTCATATATTTGATACTTGAGTTAACTATTAAACGTACTATTAAGAACTACAGAATCATAAAGAGTGGAGTTTTTATAGTGTCGTATCTAATGACTACATTTATGGCAGTCCCTTATCTCGCTCCAATTTTCGGAAGAGAAAAAATCCAAAACAATGATTTTATTGAGGCATGTTCACTCTTTACAATAGTATGTAATAGAAACTATGTCACTCCAGAATTGAACACTACTATACTAAATATTTCCAAAACCATTCATAAAAAACATAGCGGTATTAAATTAGTTTATCTGGATGCCAATTTTCCATTCATAAATGGGTTTCCTTTACCTCCACATCTAAGTCATAACGATGGCAAAAAAGTTGACATTTCTTTCATTTATACTAATGAGAATAAGAAGATTACCAACAAAAAACCTGCAGTTCTTGGTTATGGTATTTATGAAGATCCAAACCAAGGAGAATATGACCAAATAAAAATATGTAAGAAAAAGGGATACTGGCAATATGATTTTGCAAAATACTTAACCTTTGGAATTATAAATAATCAACTCAAGCTTTCAGAAAAAGCAACAAAAGATTTACTTTTGGCAATTGTAAATGAACAAAATGTTGGAAAAATTTTTATCGAACCTCATCTCAAAAATCGATTAGGTGTCCAAAGCAGCAAAATACGATTTCACGGATGTCAGGCGGTAAGACATGATGATCACATACATTTACAATTAAAATAGATTTAGATAGACTCAACCAAGCAAGAAATAAGTAGTATGGATACTAAAACGTTATCATTACATCATATCATCAAAGAACCAACTGTAAAAAAAGATAAAACACCTGTTTTATTCATGTTTCACGGGTATGGCAGTGACGAAAATGATTTATTTTCATTTGCTTCTGAGCTTCAAGATGAACTATGTATAATCTCTGTAAGAGCTCCTTATCCAATGCAACCATATGGTAATGCTTGGTATGCTATTTATTTTGATGCTGCACAAGGAAAATTTAGTGATGACGCTCAGGCCATCGAATCCCGAGACAAAATAGCAAATTTCATAGATGAAGCGATAACAGCTTATAACCTAGATGCTGATAATGTATCGTTACTTGGTTTTAGTCAAGGTACTATTCTTAGTTATGCTGTAGCACTCTCGTATCCTGAAAAAGTAAAAAATGTGGTAGCTTTAAGTGGATACCTGAATGAAGGCATTCTTAAAGAAGATTATAGTCACAATGATTTTTCGAAACTTAATTTGTATTGCTCGCACGGTAGTGTTGATCAAGTAATTCCGGTAGATTGGGCTCGTAAAGCTCCTATAACGCTTTCCGAACTAGGTATACAAACAACTTTAAATGAATTTCCTGTAGGTCATGGAGTAGATCCACGCAATTTTTATCAGTTTAAAGAGTGGCTCGGTAAACATCTTTAGAAATAAATCATAAACCATAATAAGCAGTTGTTTTTTTCGTTGAATTAGAGTCACTTATCTTAAAACTCTAAAAATGAAAACTCTAACCTCTACCATTGTTTTCGTGCTACTTTTTTTTACCATTATTGGTACAGCACAGATCACATACGAAGCCGCATTTCCTAACATAGATTTTGAGTTTCCTGTCGAAATACAATCTCCAAGTGATGGAACTGATCGAATGTTTATTGTAGAACAAAGAGGAAGAATTCAAGTATTTCCCAGAATAAGTAATGCAAGTGATAATGATGTAGATACATTTTTAAATATCACAGATCGTGTACGTTTTAGAGATGGTCAAGAAGTAGGATTACTAGGATTGGCTTTTCATCCGGATTATGATACTAATAGATATTTCTACACCTATTATACCACAGATAGTCCAGTAGCAGGTATTTCAGTAAGAATGGTACTCTCCAGGTTTACCACAAGTTCATCAAACCCAAATTTTGTTGATCCCGATAGTGAATTAATCCTTTTTCAGTTTGATAAAAACCAAAACAATAGCAACCATAATGGAGGTAAGATTGCTTTTGGTCCCGATGGATACCTATATATTTCTATCGGTGATGGTGGTGGTGGAAACGATCCTGAAGGCAACGGACAAAATAAAAATACTGTTTTTGGGAGTATCCTGCGAATTGATGTTGATTTAGATGGTAGTAATCCTGTAGAGACTAATGCCGATTTACCAAATGGTAATTATGAAATTCCGAGTGATAATCCTTTTGTTGGTGCTAGTGGATTAGATGAAATATATGTCTACGGAATCAGAAATACCTGGAAATTCTCTTTTGATAATGTAACTGGTAGATTATGGGGTGGAGATGTAGGTCAAGGAGCTTTTGAAGAAGTAAATATTATAGAAAATGGAAAAAACTATGGTTGGAGCAGGTTTGAAGCCAACTCTGTAGCAAATAGCGATGTTACCATTACAGAACCTACAGTTTTTCCTGTACATTTTTATAACCGTAATCAAGGAGATCGTTCCATAACCGGTGGTTATGTCTATAGAGGATCAGAAATTACTAGCTTAAGTCCAGATATCAGTTCAAAATACATTTTTGGAGATTATGTAAGTGGAAGAGTCTGGGTATTAGATTATAATCCATCCACAGGAACTAGCAGTAGTACATTACTTTTCAATACCTCTGGTGAATTTGTTTCTTCCTTTGGAGTAGATAAAAACGGTGAATTATATTTTAGTGATTATGGAAGTAATGCCCAACTATATAAACTTGTAGATGGTACTTCTACACCTTCTGGAACAGCAGTTAATGGTATTGGCCAGTGGGAAGAATTGAATCAAGGAATTCCTAATGGAATTGTACAAGCTGTTGTCACAGATACAAACGGTGATGTATATCATGCGGGAACTTTTAGTCAAGCAGGAAATATAACTGCAAATAATATAGCAGTATGGAACGAATCTTCCGGCTGGAGAACATTGGCTACAGGATCTAATGGAACCATTAATGCTCTTAGAATTGCACCAAACGGAAATGTATATGCTGGTGGTTCCTTTACGGAAATAGGTGGAGTTTCTGCTCAAAACATAGCTGTTTGGAACGGAAGCAACTGGTCCGCATTAGGATCAGGAATTGATGGAACGGTAGCAGTGCTAGAAATTGATGCTAGTGGTAATGTTTATGCAGGTGGTGTTTTTGAAACCGCAAATAGTAATACAGTACGAAATATTGCTTTATGGAATGGAACAACCTGGTCTGCTTTAACGGATGTTACTACAGGAGTATCTGGTACTAATAATGAAATACGGTCTTTGGTATTAGATAGTGATGGAACTCTTTATGTCGGTGGAAATTTTGATGAAGCTGGAAATACTACTGCCAACAGAATTGCTACTTGGAATGGAACTAATTGGGGAACTCTTGGTACGGGAACCAGTGGTTTTGTAGAAGCAATTGCAGTAACTACAGCAGAAGTGTTCATTGGAGGTAATTTTTCTATCGCTGGAGGTCAAACGGTAAACCGTATTGCACGTTGGAATAAAAACACCTCTAACTGGTCAAGTTTAAGCAATGGTGTCAATAACATCGTAAACACACTAATTCATGATGGTAGCAACTTATATGTTGGTGGTGCCTTTGATACGGCCAATGTAGATAATAGCAATAGTATTATTGTCAACAATATTGCGAGATGGAATGAAACTAGTGGTTGGGAAGCTTTAGGGACTAATACTAATGTCGGTGTAGATATTAAAATCAACACCATGAATTTCGCATCCAATAGTGACGGAATAGATAAAATTTTCGCGAGTGGTAATTTCTCAACCGCAGGAACAATCAATGCTAATAATACTGCACAATGGATCTCCGAAAATGTACTAAGTATTCCAGATACTACTCAATCAACAGTTTTTTTATACCCTAATCCTACTACTGGTATAGTACAATTACCTAAAGAAACTGATTGGATACTTACTGATAATTCAGGTAAGATTATTGATAAAGGTAGGAGTGCTACTCTTGATATCTCTGAATATGCAGTTGGGATGTATTTTTTGAAACTAAAAAACAGAAATACTCTAAAAATTATTAAAAGATAAATCTATAAGTTTTTAACGGTACTTATCATTAAGACCAATACCTTCAAGGATCATAGGTATAATTTTCTTGGTCCTTGAAGTTCTTGTAGCTTCTCGTTTTGCAGTTGCGATATATTCTTTATATTCTTTTTGCTTAAATGGAGTCAACTTTTCAAAACAACTTTTTAAGCCTGAATTAGCTTCTAAAACAATATTTAGTTCTTCTGGAATTTCAATACCCTTCGATTTTTCTATTTTTATTTCTTTGCCATCTTTTTGGTTTTGAATTGCTTCTTGAGCATATTGTAGTACAAGTTCCCTATTGATTTCTTCAAAAGCATTGAATCTCCATTGTCGTAAACCCTTGGTTTTCCCTTCTTGAGCATTAATCAGTTTATTATGAGCATCCTTCAAAAATACTCCCTGATAAAACCAGATCCCTACATAGGATTTAAAAGCTCCTAGACCTATTACATTCTTTCCACCAATTGTATATACCGGAATTCCCCATTTTATAGTTTCCTCCATTTCTGTAGAAAGCATAATGGATCTTAGTAGTTCTAAACTTTCTTTCCAAGTTGCTTTCTTTGAGATAAATTCTTCTACAGATTTATTTTTTTCCATTATTTAAAATTTTAAAAAGAAAAAATCATGCTATTATTTTTTTTAGCTTAACCAGTTCTTACATACCTCTCATATGTTCTTTCAATCTTTCACCTATAAAGTAATTCCATCCAGCTTGACAACTTTCTATAGTAAATTCTGGGATATCAGATGGAAAATCTTCAGTTACCTTAAGAGATAGAATTAACATAACTTGATGCTGTTTCTCAAATAACTCAAAAGTTACAGAAGCGTCACCTGGATATTCTTCATATCTCCATGTATAGGTTATCTTTTTATTTGGTATAGACTCTATAATTTTCCAACAATGAGTATATTTTCTATCCTCTACTTGTACTAAAAACTGTGTTTCGAATCCAACTTCTGGTTTAAATGATTCGATATTATCAAAAAACCAAAGTCGCATCTCCTTTACATCAGTTATCGCTTTCCAAACCTGATCAACTGAAGCTGTAAAAGTTTCCTCTACAATAATAGGTACATCTGTAGTTTTCATTACTTTAAGGTTTTATAAATCAATAATTTATATTGATGTACTAAAATAAGAATGTTATCTATATATACAAAATGTTATTATGGCATTAAACTTGATAAAACTCATCAAAAAACTACTCATGAAGGCTTTACTTTCTATTACATTTTTTTTACTGTTATTTTCATCGTGTATCCCCACTAAAATAGCTCCGAATATTAAGGAAGATAAGGTAATGGTTGCCAAAAAATTTAAAAAAGGACTTCCGAAAAGAAACTCTTTTATTTTTGAAGACCCAAAAAATGCTAATGAGTTCTATCAATATATCAATAACAAATTTAAGCTGAATGATAAAGATGTTGAATGGAATGTTCCATTCATAGTAAACAACACAGAATATTATCTTTCTTTTCATGAGGTAGAAAGATCCACAAACACAATCAATCTAGCACCAATGGTTATCGATGCTGCATTAGAACAAAACGATCACACTCCTATTCTTGAAGAATTGCATACCAGTCGTAGTGGAAAATGGTATGTAGTACTCACAGTGAATGATGAAGATTTTAAAGACTGTCTTAAAGAAAATTATGCTAAAAGAGATGAAATTGTAGTATTTCTTAGACAACTTCGAAAAGAATATTTATCTACTAGTCATTATGAATCTTTATTATTCAAAAAATAAAAAAACTAATATATTTAGAGTCAAGACGCTTTACCTGTAGCCTTAGCTAAGAATAATTTATTCTATCGGTATATAGAGGTCTACCAAAAATTTATTCTCTGGATGTTCACGATAATCATTATGGTATATCTCAAAAGGTTTTTCTTCTGCTTTTGTATATCCCTGTTCACTCATCCAAATAAATAAACTACTCCAAGATTTTTCAAAACTATCTGGAGTGATTTCAAAACGACCAACAATACTTTTACCCTTTTTGATAATAACGGGTGTAATTTCACCTTCTGAAACAAAAGGTTCATGCATTAATATGCAAACACTCATTCTTACCTTATCCGGAGATGTTATTTTAAAACTATCATGAAACACCCTAGCCATTTTTGCTTCTGGGTTTTCTAATATTCCTTTAGGTCTTGCCCATTTTATTAGTTTTTCAAAAACATTTTCAATTCCTTCTACTCCTATATGAGTAATACTGACAAAATTTAATTCTGGTGTTTCTTTAACTTCAATCTTCGCATTCATCTTAATCCAATTTAAATGATTAGTAATGTTGCAAATGTATTTCTCAAAAATCGGTTTCTCTTGTCCGATCTTGCTTTCGACTTTACCAATCTTGCTAAATTTATCCGGAAGTTGCTTTCTAAATTCTGTTGGACTTATCCCATAAAAATTCTTGAATACCCTAGTAAATGAAGAATTACTACTAAAACCATACTGAAGTGATAGGTTTGTAATACTTACTTCTTTTTGATGCATTAATATGGAAGCCATTTTTTCAATTCGCCTTCTAGTAATATAAGCGTTAAGAGTTTCGCCAATAACCGCTTTAAAAATTCTATGAAAATGAAACGGTGAATACAATGCTGCATTAGAAACAGATTCTAATGACAAATCACCATCCAGATAATCATCAATAAATTGCAATGCCAAATTAATTCGGCGTATGTATTCTTTATTTGTTTCTTCTTCTACTTTGGATGTCATTGAAACGATATAATACCTTAAATGGCAATTAAAATATACTAATACATTACTTATTAGTTGATATTTCTTTATACTGATAAATGTAATAAATGATTATAATTGGAATAATATTAAATCCAAAAAATTCATTCATAGCATATACTTGTCCCAAAACAAACGATCCACCGGGTTGTATATCAAGTCCGAAATTTAGTCCATTTGCTAACGAACTTTCGATAATTAAACCTACTGAAAGACCAGCACAATATTTAAGAGTAAAGCCAAAAAATTGAAACCTAATAATTTGAAGAACCTGATTAATGAGACATAATAATGCTCCATTTTTTTTCTCTGTTAAAAATAAGTAGCCTCCAATTATAGACAAAAAGGTAAGAATTACTAAAAATATTTGAGCCCAAGCATCAATTCTAAAATCGGAAAGAAACATAGATGTCAAAAATAGGAACAGCCCTCCTGCTATTTGATACACTCCTACTATTTTTGGAACAAATTTTAAAATACTTTGTTCTTTTTCTTTAATTAAATTATTCTGATTTATTTCTTCTTGAAGTCTTTCTTGTTTTATTTCATTTTTAAGTTTTAAAAATTGTAAACCTCTGGATTCCGAAACATCCATAACTGCATCAATTGCTCCTTCTTGATAATTCTGTCTATTTTTAAGAATTGTTATCAATTCCTCATCTGACAAAGAGTTCATCTCATTCTTAAAAAATTCCTTATTCATTGACAAATGGAGCTTTATTAAATATATTAAAAAAGTTTAAATATATTGAAAAAAGTGCAAGCTATAACGGCCTGCACTTAATTAACTAATTTCGGATATCAAACATCTTTTATTTTGTTTTATTGAACATATAACGGGCTATTTTCCAAATCCCATCTTCATTTATAAAAACAAATAACTCTCTGTTCTCTTCAGGAATCGTTTCTTTTGTTGCGTGAATTAATGTTGAACCTTTTGAACTTGTTACAGCATATGCAAAAGTCTCCTCTACCATAATCTCCTCAATAAAAAATTCAATATTTAATTGAATCTGGGAAAACACAAAATCATAAGCTCCTTTAATTTGTTCTGTTCCCTTCGCAGAAGGTACTCCCGTTGGCATAAAAATTCCATCTTTAGCATATAAAGAAGTAGCTTTTTCTGCATTAGATGTATTTAATGTTTCCTTATAGGTCATCAATACGTTTTCGATTTCTTGTTTGGCAATTTCTTCCATGTTTTTGGTGTTTTTAAGATTTATGTTTGACGATTTATCTGCACATCCATAGCAGAGTGTAAAAAATAAAATGGTGGAGACACGAATAGTTTTCATCTTTTGCTAGTATTTATTTTTAACACTGCAAAGATGCCACACGAAGGAAAAATGTACCTATAAGGTATTTTAAGAAAGACTCTTAATGTATATTAAGATTTAGCTATTTTTTTTCGAATTGTACTTAAAAACTCTGGTGTAACACCTAGGAAAGATGCAATTTGAACATTAGAAATTCTATTAAAGAAATGTGGATAGCGTTTAGTAAAATCAAGATAACGTTCTTCTGCTGTTGAACTGATATTTTGTAATACGCGCTCTTGGTATGCAACCAAAGCATTTTCTGTAAACACTCTAAACATTAAATTGAACTTAGGTTGGTTTACAAATAACCTTAATTGATTTTCTTTTTTTATTTGTAGAACAATAGAGTTCTCAATAGCTTCTATATACAATTTACTGGGTTTTTCTGAATGAAAGCTTCCGATATCACCAATCCACCAATTTTCTATTGCAAATTGTATATTATGTTCTTTTCCATTTTTATCTACAAAATACATTCTAAAACAACCTTCTACCACAAAAGTATTGAGAGTGCATACGTCACCTTGATGAAGTATAAATTGTCTTCGTTTAATTTTCCGTTCTTTAAATGATGATTTTAAAGCATTAATTTCATCAGTATTTAATGGTAAAATATTTGAGAAATATGTTATAATTGGTTCTATGTTCATTTTTGATAATTGACCTTTTTCTTCTCTTACAATCTTGTTTGAATCTATGAATGATACTTTCCAATAAAAGAATTGAAAAATATTGTTATTAAAAAAAAGAAAAGACCTTATTCATAATTTGGTATGTTCTGTCCTAAAATTATATTTCTATGAACTGTTAAAATTCCATTCTCCATCACTGGTACTGAAATTCCCGATCCTCCACGCTTTTCTAAATTCTCTCTTTCCGTCTTTTTTAGTAGTGGATCATCATTAAATACAAATTCATCAATATAATATTCGTTTGTATTTAATTCTTTTACAGTTACATGAATATGTTCAGGTTCTGCTCCGTTCGGATAAGCACCTGGTCTAAAAGTATAAAAAGTATATTTTCCTTTCTTATTTGTTTTAATCCAACCTCGAATATAACCATGTCTCTTCGCCCACCCTTTTTCATCTCCCTTCTTAGGATAAATACCTTCTCGGTTAGTTTGATAAATATAAAGGATCACATTTTCTGCTGGTGTCTTCCCATCTTTTTTAAATACTGTTCCTATTAATTTCAATTTAGGTTCAGTTTTCTTAAAATCAGGCAGTGTATCAATACTAAAAAGTTTTTTATCACCATACTCAAAAACCGCTTCACATCCTTCGCAAGGACCACCAACAATTTTATTCACATCCGTTTTTCTCGTTTGAGATTGACAAGAGGTTGCGATAAATAATAAAGTTAATATGTAAATACGTTTTTTCAATTTCCTCTGAAGCAAACCATTATAATCATTTGTATTTCAGCAATATACAAATATAAACTTTATAACAGTATTTTCACATTTTCTATAACCGCAGAATTCCAATCGAATTCAAAAGATAACGTTTTATCTTCCTCATTCCAATCAGTTTCAACTACATTAGTTCCCACAGTAACAGATTTAGGAGCAGTTTCAATATTATGAATAATTAAAGAGATCTTACGCGTTGCTTTACTATAATCATTTCCTGTATCGGCATTAAAACCTATCGTTAGTGTATTATTTGTATTCTTACTTTCGAATTTCAGTATTTCATACTTTCCATTTTCATAGGCATTAGGCGTTTTACCATCATCATCATATAGTTTCCCGAAACTGGTTTCTATTTTTGTATCATGATAATAGTGTAATACCAAATTGTTTGTACTATAAGATTCAGTATTCTGAATAATTGCTACCATCGGAATAAATGATCCTCCTTTTACAAATACTGGGATATGATCTTCCGCAGTTTCGACCGTAATATATCTTCCGCCTTCATACTGCTTATCAGTGAAGAAATCATACCAATTAAATCCTTTAGGAAAATACACATCTTTTGATGCTACTCCAGATTTTACAATTGGAGATACTAAGAAACTGTCACCCCATAAATAGGTATTGGACACTGTTTGTAATTCTTTAGTGTTCGCATCATCAAAAAACAAAGGTCTCATTAACGGAACACCGGTTTGATTGTTTTCAAAAGCTAATGTATAATTATAGGGAAGCATTTGATATCTAAGTTCAATACTCTTTTTTGCAAGTGCTTTCGTCTTTTTATCATGAAAAACTGGTTCTGGAGCAATATGTTCCTGAGCGTGTGGTCTATAAATAGGTTGAAAAACTCCGTATTGTAACCAACGTGTATATAACTCTGGGTCAAATTTCTCTCCTCCTGCGAACCCTCCAAGATCAGAATGCATATACCCTAATCCTTGGATTCCCATGGATAATGCTATTTCTGTTTGTGGTTGTAATCCACCCCAACTTCTACTCACATCTCCAGACCAAGGTATCATCCCAAATCGCTGTGATCCTGAATAACCAGCACGCATTAAGATAAATGGACGTTGTTCCGGAAAATCTTTTTGATACCCTTCTTGTACTAATTTTGCCCAATCATGGCCATAGATGTTATGTACTTCATCCGCAGATCCCGTAGCGTGTAATAATGCTGAAGGATGCACCTCTGGTTCTCCTAAATCTCCCCACCATCCTGCAACTCCATATTCCCGAGTATAGGTTTTATAGATATTCCAAAACCAAGCTGCACCTTTTTCATCATAAATATCTATAATTCCAGTATTACCAAAATAAAAATCATATTTAAAAGGGTTTCCTAAGGAATCTTTCCCCAGTACTTTTTCAGCTACCGCCTCTTCCCATTTCTTCGAAGTAGATAAAACAAAAGGTTCTGTAATTAATATAGTTTTTACTCCCTGATCTCTAAAGTCATTGATCATTTCTTTTGGATTAGGAAATGAATCTTTAAGGAATTCAAAGTTCCCCATATGTCCTTTGATATCTTTTCCAAACCAATAAATATCTAAAATTACAGCATCTAAGGGAATGGAATCACTCTTAAACTTGGAAATAGTTTCTTTAGTTTCTTGTTCTGAATGATATCCAAAACGACTCGCAAAATTACCAAAAGCCCATCTTGGCGGTAACGGTTGTTTCCCCGTTAAATCAGTATACTGATCTATCAGATCTTTCCAATCATCTCCAGCGACTACTTGATACGTCTTTCTACCATTGATTGTTTCATAACTCAGTGTATTATCTTTTTTGCTATCAATATCTAGAAATCCTATTGGTGCATTATCAAAATGAACGGCATATTTTTTAGAAGATAACACCAACGGCATTGTATAATTCATTAACTCAGAACGTGTTTCGTAGCCATAATGTGCTTTATTATATAGCTCTAATCTGTTTCCTCTTCTATTCATTCCCACTACCCTCGCTCCTGCTCCATAAATCACTTCATCCTTATCTAAATTAAAATTTAGAATTTCCGTAGAATCCGTTTTGATATACCCTTTGTTTTCAGAAATCAATTCTTTTCCTTTATAGCTATAAGATATTTGAAAAGGTTCTTTGGTAATATGAACTTTAATACCTCCTGAACCGTACACAATTGTAGTATCATCTTCCATTAACTCTGCGACAATTCCTTTATTATGAAGAACCACTGCGTGAGATTCTGGATTAAAAGCTTCTCCTGTTGGAATAAAAGATGTTTCAATAATTTTATCAGAATACAATTTAATAATGTATTTACCGTGATCTCGAGGAATTTCTATAAATCGATCTTTCTGATAACTGTTGAAATTTGCTATAAAATCACTTGAATTATTTTTACACGAAAATGCTGTAAATGTTAGTATTCCAAAAAGGAAAAAAGAAAAAATTCTTGATTTCATATGTAATGAGTGTTTCTGATTTAGATAAGATTCAAATATACTAGAATCCCTTTAAAATTAGGAAATAACGGTAATCAGCCAGACCGAATTATTAAATCTTCAGTCAAAACAAAAAAACACGAGGAAAATCACAATAGTTCACTACAACGTTTTCGTTCAGTTCATAGATTAAATTTAACAACTTCATAACCTATTTCATACAATCTGTACACAATGGTAAAATACAAGATCATATCCTAAACATTTATTGAGATATATTAAACGTTTTGGTAATATCCAGATTATACTTTTAAGGTATCATTAACCAATTTAATCTTAATCGTATTACACATGAAAAATCATTCTTACGCTATGTTAAGACAGTACACAAAACTACTATGCTTTTCCGCATGTTTAGGCTTATTTATTTCTTTTTCGGCTTTTGCACAGAACGAAAAATCAGAACCACAATTTGATTTACCAAATGACAATTATTATAGTCAAGAGATGTATCTAAAAGGGAAAGGGAGGTCTTTTAGAAGCTTTGGAGATTTATTGTTTTCTAGAGCAGTACTAAAAGCTCCTAGTTTCTCAGAAGGACCAACTTCAGGTCTTTATATTGGAAATGGTCCAATTAATGATCAAGAACTTCCTTTTAAGAATAAACAACCTATTCAAGGATTTTCTTCTGTACTAAATAATATGGATGGAACCTTCACTGCAATGTCAGATAATGGTTTCGGGAGTATTGAAAACTCTGCAGATTATAATTTACGTTTATACAAAATCAAACCAAGATTCGAATCTTTTTTTAGAAGAGGTAAAGGAGATATTAAGGTTCTGGAGTATATTGAACTAAAAGATCCCAACCAATTAATACCTTTTGCTATTACGAATCATTTTAGTCAAGACAGAGTGCTAACTGGCGCTGATTTTGACATTGAATCCATTCAGAGAACTTCTAATGGCGATTATTGGATTGGAGATGAGTTTGGTCCTTTCATATTACATTTTGATAAAAATGGAATATTATTAGATGCTCCTTATGCATTACCCGATTTAGATAATCCTGGTAAAGAATTACGATCGCCACAAAATCCTTATAGTGAAGAAACTAGTGCTATTAGAATCATGAATGCTATGAGAGCACATGCGCAAGCTAATGGCAGTAAAGCTCCAGTGATGTCTCCTTGGTTTGTTATGCTAGATGACAGTGATGAAAACACTTTAGTAGGAAGTAGAACAACGCCTCCAGATGGTTTAGTCAAAGCATCAAGTGAATTATTCAATGTGTCTTCATTAAATCGTGCTGGACATCCAGTAATAGTTTATACAGTAAACGACTCTGAGAATATGAACCGTTTGCTAAATTTAGAATTACAAGGAATTATTTCGGATCGTCCGGATCTATTGCTAGAAGCAGTCCGGAATTTTGATAAAAACCAAGACGGACGTGCTGATTATATGGATGCTGATGGGCTCATCGATGTTAATATTTTTGATGCACAAGGACATAGAGGAGCTAGAAACTTACGTCCAGAAAACACTTTACCTTCTATGGAAGCTGCCTTAGATTATTTAATGCCTACATTGGAAACAGATTGTGGAATTACTTTAGACGGAATTCCTTTATTGGATCACGATCCACATATAGAAGCTGCTAAGACTAGAAAAACAGATGGTACTTCTTATGAATTTGAAGATGAAGTATTGGTAAAAGACTTAACATTAGATAGCATCCAAAAAACTTTTATTGCTGATAAAATATTAGCTGGAAGACCTGCCCAAACCAATGATCTTTCGCTTTCTCCAGTAGCTGTAGCTTTCTCTAATGAAAATGGATTTATTGATCCTTACATCATGCCATCATTACAACAATTATTTGATTTTGTAGAATTCTATGTAGCATATTATAAAAATGGTGCAGGATCTTCTCATCCTGAAGCCACGAAACGATGGAAAAATGCTTCTAAAGTTCGCTTTAATATCGAAACTAAAATCAACCCTAGAACAGATCTTGATGATCGAGGAGATGTTTTTGCGGAGAGAACATTTGATCCTCAAACATTTACGAAAGCTATTGCTGATATAATTATAGCTAATGAATTAACCGATCGAGCTGATATCCAAAGTTTTGATTTTAGAACCTTATTACTAACACAAAAACAATATCCTGAAATAAGAACAGTATGTTTATTTGGGGATTTTCCTAAAGTTGGAGATACTGGTGATGGCACTAATCTTCAAGATCAAAATGGAGAAAACACTCCTTGGTTAGCTGGAATGTATTGGCCTTACAGAAATACAAAACTTGACACTCCTTTTAAGGTAAGACAAAGTGGTGGTTTTGAAGGAATGGCACTTAGCATAGATAAAACAACATTACTACCACTATTAGAAAAACCATTAGAAAGTAGTGAAAATAATAATTTATTAATTCACGAATTTAATCTGGCTAATAAATCTTACACCAATAAAAAATACGAATACCCTCTTAATGAAAGATCATCCGCTATTGGTGATTTTAGTATGTTTAGTGAAAAAAGAGGAATAATTATTGAGCGTGATGGTTCTCAAGGAGATCTTAATGGTTTTAAAGCCATCTACGAAATAGAACTAGATCGAGATTCTACTCAAGTACAAAAACAATTAAATGTAGATTTATTAAAAATCCGAGATCCACGCAGAATTTCTGAACCAGGTTTACCAGGTGATATCGGAATTGGTAGAGATTTTGCTTTTCCTTTTGTAACTATAGAAAGTGTTGTTGTATTCAATCCATATTTAATTGGTGTTTTAAATGACAATAACTATCCCTTCAGTGTGGGAAGACACGTTGGTGAAAGGTTACCAGATGATAATGAATTTATCCTTCTTTGGCTAGATCAACGATTGGGAATGCCTTGGTATAATAATAAGAATGATCGTGTACTAAAACTAAACGGTAGTGATATCAAAACATATCCAAATACCTTTTCCAATCAAATAACTTTTTCTTCTACTAAGAAAAATTTAAATTTTGTAGCAATTGACATATTTGATATGGCCGGAAATTTAGTAAAAAGGATCAATTCACCAGATATTAATGAAAATGGTTTTGAATATACTTGGAATGGTCAATCGGATAAAGGTACTGAAGTATCTACAGGTATTTACATTGCAATTATCGAAGTAGATGGAGAATTCATTAAGAAGAAGCTTGTAAAGGAATGAGAAGAAGAATTAACCAACTATCTCTATAAAACCAAAAAAGACCTGCTAAAAACAGGTCTTTTTTATAAATTTTATCTTTTTCTAATTTCTCGGGTACAAAAATGACTTTACAACCTCAAAATCTACTACTCCATCTTTTTGAACATCATAAGTAATAAACAATTGCCCCCAATACACTCCATCTGTAAAATCGGCTATAATCCACTTATGATTAAGTAATCTAACTTTGTTGATTGCCATATTACCTTCCATACCAACAAAAGGAACGATTGGATTATCAGCACCAGCTTTATTTTGACTTATAATTTGATCACTAATTGTTAATTCCAATTTTTTAGCATCATATCCTTGTTCTTCAAAATAATTGATAGCCTCCTCATCTCCATCTAATGTAAAATACGTAAGATCCAAGGCTTTTTCTATTAGTGAGTCTTTTTCTAGATCTTTTGATTTTATTTCCTCTTCCTTCTCTGCTATTTTAGCCATTAAATTATCAATCTTACCATCATAAGATTCTTTAGCCTTTTTAGCATTCATAAATTGAAATAATACAAATAGTACTGAAAAAATGAATAGGTATAAAAATATTCTACTTCGCATATTAAATTGTAATTTTTAAATTATCGTAAGCTATAAAAACGTTTTTTGGTAATTGTTGTTGTACTTCTTCGTGAAAACCCAGCATGTGACTAATATGAGTCAAATATGCTTTTTCGGGTTTTACTTCATTAATAAATTCTAATGCTTCTTCAAGATTAAAGTGAGAGTGATGAGGCTCAATTCGTAAAGCGCTAACCACTAAAACCTTAACCCCTTTTAGCTTTTTAGTTTCTTCCTTTTCTATGGTTTTTACATCTGTTAGGTAGGCAAAATCTTTGAACCGAAATCCAAAAACTTGTAATCGATTATGCATTAAATTTACCGGAATCACATCCAGGTTGCCCAGTGTAAATGGTTGGTTAGTTAGTTCATTTTCTATAACACTGGGTGCTCCCGGATATTTATTCTCTGAAGAAAAAATATAACTAAATCTTGATCGTAATGCCTCTAATACTCTTTTATGAGCATAAACAGGAATATCTCCTTGCCTAAAAAAAAATGGCCTGATATCATCCATTCCCATGGTGTGATCTGCATGCTCATGGGTAAAAACAATTCCATCTATACTGGCTATATTATTCGCTAGCATTTGTTGTCTAAAATCAGGTCCACAATCAATAACATATTGGTACTCATCCCAAGAAACTAAGACGGACACACGCAATCTTTTATCTTTTGGATCTTTACTTAAACATACAGGATGTGTACTCCCTATTATCGGGATTCCCTGTGATGTTCCTGTACCAAGAAATGTAACCTCCATAGGTGATTTTGAATTAAGGCAAATGTAATTATAATTTTTTTGCTCAAAAAGTAATTCATTGTCACCCTCTATTATTTATATCTATTATAAAATGTAAAAAATTGCTTCCAGTTTTTTTTAATAATACTTAATGTATTAGTAACTTTACATAAACAAAAAAAGCCCATTTCGCTATGCCTATTACTATCATGGGAGACAAGGAATTCGAGTCTGTCCCTTCGCTTAAGAGCAAAGCCTTACGAATTAATCTAAATGCTAACATCTATGGTACCTTTGCAGAAATTGGTGCCGGTCAGGAAACAGCCCGTAATTTCTTTAGAGCTGGTGGTGCTTCTGGTACCATCGCAAAAGCTATGAGTGCCTATGATAAAGATTTTAGTGACGCCATCTACGGAATAGAAGATGACAAGCGTTATGTGACTGAAGCACGACTAAAAAAAATGCTTCGACATGAAGTTCGTCTTATAGAAGAACGAATAACAAGGGAAAAACATCCTAATAAATTATTTTTTAGTTACGCCAATACTGTAGCAACGATAGATTTTGCTAAAAAATATAAAGGACATGGTTGGGTAGGTATTCGATACCAAACCAAGCCAGATGAAGATTATAACGAGATTATTCTCCATATTCGTTTTCATGAAAACGATGCCAGGTTGCAGCAGATGACACTAGGAGTATTAGGAGTTAATCTTATTTATGGAGCTTATTATAAATATGATAACCCAAAAAAATTATTGCGTTACCTCTATGACCATTTAGATAAAGATCAGATTGAAATTGATACTATCAATTTTTCTGGGCCTCGATTTAAAAAAGTAGATAACCGATTGATGAGTTTACAATTGGTTAAGAATGGAATGACAGAAGCCGTAATGTTTGGCCCAGATGGTAATAATGTTTTACCAGCAGCTGTTTTATACAAAAAGAATATTCTTGCCCTTAGAGGAAGTTTTAGACCTGTGACTAAAGTAAATATGGATATTTACAAGAAGTCACTTAACATGTTTCTAAATGAAAATAAGGTACGTAAGGAAAAAACAATAGAGATTTTTGAAATCACATTATCTAACCTTAGAGCAGAAGGAGAAATTGATGAAGAAGATTTTATGTCCAGAGCAAGATTATTATGTTCTCTGGGACAAACAGTAATGATCTCTAATTTCCAGGAATATTATAAAGTTGTCGACTATTTCTCTAATTATACTAAAGAACGCATGGCACTATCCATGGGTGTAAACAATTTAGTAGATATTTTTGATGAAAAATATTATCGACATCTTAGTGGTGGTATTCTGGAAGCCTTTGGCAAACTGTTTTTTAAAGATTTAAAAGTATACCTATACCCATTAAAAAACCCTAAAACAGGAGAACTTACTACTAGTGAAAACCTTAAAGTACATCCTAGAATGAAAGAATTATATAAATTCTTTAAATACAATGGTAAACTTCAGGATATTGTAGATTATGATCCTTCTATAATGGATATATACTCCAGAGAAGTACTTCAGAAAATCCAAGAAGGAGAACCTGGATGGGAAGAGCAATTACCAGAACTTATCCCTGAAATGATTAAGGAGAATAACTTCTTCGGATATAAAGAAACGGAAAAAGTTTAGCATACATCTAAGCTGCATTATATTTATAGGGTTTAAAGATTTCATCAGATTTTACTTAAGATTTGATGAAATTTTCCTTTTTTAGCTTCTATAACAGTGGTTCATAATTACATATTAGAACACGTAAAATTTTGTAATTTCCATGAATAACCTTTTAAATATTATTATTTTACTTGGAACAATTCAAGGCATAATTACTTCAATTCTACTTTTTAGATTAAAGATCAACAAAAAAGCTAATAAGTTACTTGCCTGGATTATTCTATTGATTTCTCTAGCCTGTCTTAATATCTATTTTTTAGAAACCTTAGTAAATAATGACGCTACAATATTCAGTATACTAGAAGCTACTATACCATTAGTTATTATTATGCCTATCGGCCCTTTGATTTATTTTTATACGAAATCAATACTTAATCCAGATTTCAGAATCCGAAAAGAGGATAAATATCATTTCTTTAGCGGTATACTAGATATAATTCCTCAACTAACTACAATCATTTGTATTATTGGAGTTTTCTTAGGTTTCATTCATTCGTATAATTACATAACTGTCGATAATTTTATAGGAACCTATACTATGTACGTAGACATTCCCAGATGGATATCATTAGTAATCTATTTATGGCTCTCTTATACTATTATAAAATCTTATAAAAATAAAAAAAACAAAACTATAGTAAAATGGGTACGACATTTTATTATAGGGTTTGCTATATTTTCTATTATCTGGTTGTTTCATTTAGTGCCCTATATTATTCCTTCATTATCTAATATCTTACTCGACTCTGTTGGTTGGTATCCAATATACATCCCACTAATTGTTTTAGTATACTGGCTAGGTATCAATGGATATATCATAAGTTTTAATACTTATAAAAAAGAATCGAACTCTCTAGAAATCTCAAAAGAAACTATTACAACTACTATTTCTGCTTTAGAGGATTTAATGAAAAATGAACAATTATATTTGAATCCATCTCTTAAGCTTTCTGATGTTGTACAAAAAACCGGTATCCCGCAAAAAACAATTTCTGCCGTTTTGAATAAGCATGTATCTAAAAGTTTTAATGAATATATAAATACGTATCGAATAGAAGCGTTAAAAGTAAGGCTCTTAGAAGAAAAATCGGAAAAATATACCATTACAGGAATCGCTTTTGAATGTGGTTTTAATTCTCAAGCTACTTTTCAAAGAGCTTTTAAAGCAATTACAAATCAATCTCCCAGCGAATTCAGAAAAACACATCTAAAAAAATAGTACAACATATACTCAAATCTAGATTTGAATAGATTAAAGCCTTTAAAATCAATTTATTTGTTGAAAAGTATAACAAATGAAAAAGAATTTTACGGTAATACTGGTTTTCCTGTGTATTGGTCTTTGTAATGCACAAAACGATACTAAATATCTGAAAACAATTGATCAATTTTTAATCGAAGAATATCCAAAAGGAGAACCCGGTTCTGTTGTATTAATTGCTAAAAAAGGTACTATTATTTTTGAAAAAGCGTATGGATTGGCTTCTCTTAAACCTAAACGAAAATTAAAGAGCAATATGGTTTTTCAGATTGGTTCAATGAGTAAACAATTTGTCTCTGCAGCCATTTTGCAATTAGTAGAAAGAGGGAAAATGAAGTTGTCGGATACTATTCAAAAATATGTCCCTTACTACCCAATAAAAAAATATCCAATTACTATTCATCATTTACTATCACAAACTTCTGGGATTCCAGAATATTTTGATGTGGATGACAATGAATTTTATTTACTCGCTAAAGAACACACTCCAAAACAATTAATTGAATATTACAAAAATCGACCACTTATATTTAAGCCTGGAGAAAAATGGAGTTACAGCAATTCTAACTATCCATTATTAGGTGCGGCTATAGAAAAAGTAACTGGATTGTCTTTAAAAGAATACCTCAGAATTAATCTTTTCGAACCTCTAAACATGACATCTACTGGGCTTTGGTATACCAACACCACAAAAAAGAAAAGAATTCCAGTTGGATACAATAATAAAAACGGAAAACTATTTCCAGGGCCTAAAATTGTTGGATCAGCACTATATGCACCTGGAGGAATCGTTTCTACCGTGCAGGATTTGTTTCTTTGGAATAAAGCATTGAAAGAAAAGACTAAAATCTCTAAATATGTAGTAAAACAATTGACAACCGAAAAAACTAATACTGCTGGAGAAGGCACAGGATATGGTTATGGATTTTTTCTTAAAAAACTACAAGGAAGTCCCACCATACAACATGGCGGCAATCTATTTGGTTATACGAGTTATGGTATATTTTTACCAAATGAAGATATTTTTATTTCCATTTTGGCGAATACAAAATTTGACAGAGCAGAACAACTTACACAATATATAGGAAGTGTTTTTCTCAATAATCCGATAGAAATTTTCACTAAAAAAGAAATCTCCAAAGAACTACTAAAGGATTATGTAGGGATTTATGAATTGCTAAATGAAAAAATCAATAGGACTTTTCAGATAAAACTATTTGATAATTTACTAGTTCTTAGCGATCCTAAAGCTCCTGAAAATGATGCTATACTAACTCCTTCAGAGAAAGATGTTTTTATCCTTAAAGCTGCTAATGCTGTATTTAAATTTCAACGAGATAACACCAATAAAATAAATGGATATACTGTAAAACAAGGGGATATTTATAAATTTAATAAAGTGAAGTAGCTTTGTATCATTATTGTAATTATTTTAACGAAGCAAAATACCCAATTTTTAGAGTTGTTTTCATATATTAAAACCAAACGGAACAATATAATGACCAAACCTAATGAAAGTATTCGATTTTAATATAAAAAAAGGAATTTATAGTTTCGAAATTGATCATTTAAATTCTGATAATCACATACATCCTGTGATAGAAATCATTAGTGCATCAATTGGTAGTTTTTCAATAGAGACAAATAATCAAAAGGAAGACAATTTAGTTTTTGTAATCATTGATTCTAATAAAAAACATAAAATAACTGCTGAAAATTGTACAGTAGAACTATTAATGATAGAAAGTCATAATCAATTATTAAATTTTTTTTTGACCAACTTGGAATTCGATTGACCAATGGTATATATATTCCGAAAATTGATACAAATAAAAAGGATCTATTAAACGAAATAAAATCATTTGCTTTCAATAATAATTTAAAAAAAGCTGATGATGATAGAATTCAAAAATGTTTAGAGATTCTTGAGGCTGAAAATTTAGATTATGATAAAGTAATTTCCGTATTAACTTCGAAGGTATTTCTATCCGAAAGTAGGCTTTCTCACCTATTCAAAGAGCATATTGGTATTTCTATAAAGAAATATCTTGTTTGGAGCAAACTGAAGAAAGCTATACATGCTGTACTAAACGAAAATATCAGTTTAACTGAGGCTTCTTTAGAAGTTGGGTTTTATGATCAAGCGCATTTAAGTAATGCTTTTAAAAACGTATTGGGGATTGCTCCATCAAAAGCCTATAATAGCAGAATCTTACAATTGTAAAAGATTTTACTATACTAACTTTGTTATAAAATTTAAGAAATGGAACAAAGTATTAGAGAAGTTATAAAAGAAGACGTAGAAGCTCTGAAAATCGTATTAGATTCGAGTGAATTATTTCCTTCAGAATATCTTGACGACATGATATCTGATTATCTAACTAATACATCTTCCAAAGATATTTGGTTTACAACACTACATAAGGGAGCCCCAATTTCTATAGGATATTGTGCTCCAGAAAGGCTTACAGAAGGTACTTACAACCTATATGCTATTGCGGTAAAAAAAGACTTTCAAAGTAAAGGAGTTGGAAAAGAAATGATGCTATACATTGAAAACTTACTACGAGAAAAAGGAAATCGAATTCTGATAGTAGAAACATCAGGAACTCCAGAATTTAACCTAACCAGAAAATTCTATAAAAAATGTAATTATACACAAGAAGCAGTCGTCAGAGATTTTTATGCTGAAGGAGATGACAAAACGGTATTTTGGAAAAAATTATGAGCTACTAGTTAGCTATCGTTTTATTACTTCTTGTATATAATTACATCTTTAGCTGAGCAAAAAACACATAGATAAAGTTATGATACTCTTATAACCAGGTTCTTGGTTCTCTATACAAAAGCCTGAGTTCATTACAAGTTTGTTATCTTTAATAGATAACAAAGCCTTACTAATATGTTACATATACATCTTTTAAAACTATTAACTATAGATTTTAGTTCAGCAATTGTTCCAATTACAATTGCCATTATTGGAATTATTGGTAATTGGTATTTAGTAATTCAAAATAAGAAGAAAGAAATAGAACAAAAAGAATATCAGTTTCTTTTAGAAAATCTAAAAGGGTTCTGGGAATATCAAAACAAACTCTATGCAGAAACACTAAAGGTTGTGTCTGTTCTTGTATTAAACAAAGATATAAAATCTGAAGAATTTCTTTCTGCTTACAAAAGGTTTTGGGAACTCTACTGGGGCGAATTACCTACTTGTGAAAGCAATGAAATAGAATCATCTTTAGTAAATATCAAAGAATTAATTTACAGAAAAAAAAATCTAAAAGAAGGGGAAGAACCTATGAATTCAGCGCTTCTCAATTTAGCAAAATCAATAAAGAAATCTTCATTGTTGTTAGAATACTCAGAAAAACTAAGAGAAAAGATAAAAAAAAGAAGTTAATAACGTCTTAACTATAGTAAATTGTAATTTAACCAAAAATTAATCATCCATCTATTATAGATAATGAAAACATTACAAGTAAAAACAAACCCTGATGTTGAATTGGTTTACGATACTTATCCGGATTATGTACGTGAGAAAATCCTTGATCTTCGAAATTTAATTATACAAACTGCACAAGAACAAGAGGGAATAACAAGTTTAGAAGAAACTTTAAAATGGGGAGAACCCAGTTTTATAGCTAAAAAAGGAAGCACTTTTAGGATTGACTGGAAGAAAAACAAGCCGGATCAATATGCCATGTATTTTCAATGTACAAGCAAATTAGTGCCTACATTTAGGGTTCTATATAAAGACACATTTCAGTTTGAAGGGAATCGAGCTATAATTTTCCCTATGAACTTTACTATTCCTAAGAAAGAATTAAAGGATTGCATTACAGCAGCGCTAACCTATCATAAGGTAAAGCAATTACCTACCTTAGGTATATAAAAAGCATAGTAACACGCTACTTAAAAGCTTTTCATTTGTCATTTCGAACGGAGTCAAAAAATAGTTACTATTGGTTATAAATATATTTCGACTATAGCCTGTCCTGAGCCCTGTCAAAGGGCTCAATGTGACAGAATAAAAATTTGATTACTTTTCTGGCAATCCTTTTTACATATTTAATCAAACTGATTACATACCTAAAGTATTTGAGCAGCGTGATCCTTAGTCTTTACTTTGGTAATTACTTCAGAAAGCACTCCGTTTTCATCAATAACAAAAGTAGTACGATGGATTCCATCATATTCTTTACCCATAAATTTTTTGGGACCCCAAACATTAAAAGCTTCTATTACTTTCTTATCCTTATCTGCTAGCAATGGATAAGGTAATTCATATTTATTTTTGAAATTCTGTTGGCGTTTTGCACTATCTGCACTTACTCCCAAAATCTCATACCCTTGATTCTGAAATGTTTGATAATTATCTTTTAGATTACAAGCTTCTGCCGTACAACCAGGTGTACTCGCTTTTGGGTAGAAAAAAACCACTAGCTTCTTTCCTTTGTAATCTTTTAAACTAATGGTATTCCCATCCTGATCTAATGCCGAAAAATTAGGAGCCTTATCTCCTACTTTTAATGATGTCATTCTTTTGTGATTAATGTGAAAAACTTAAAATATAAGTTTGTTTAAAGTTTTTTGATAAAATTAAAACAAAAATTATAATTCATAGATGATTTTATTAAAAATTTAAGCTTTAATTGAACATACTAAACCTCTTAAATATTTATATTTTAGCATAAAATAATTTTCTAATTATATGACCAAACAGGAAAAGGTTGATTTCACTATCAAAACACTTAAGGAACTATATCCCAGAATACCCATTCCATTAGATCATAAAGATCCATATACCTTGCTAATAGCTGTTCTTATGAGTGCTCAGAGTACCGACGTTAGAGTTAATAAGATCACTCCTCTTCTATTTGAACGAGCAGATAATCCATATGCTATGGTAAAATTATCTGTAGAAGAAATTAGAGATATCATAAGACCTGTTGGTCTTAGTCCGATGAAATCTAAAGGAATCCACGGATTATCTCAGATATTAATAGATAAACATAACGGAGAAGTACCTCAGAGTTTTGAATATTTAGAAGAATTACCTGCTGTCGGTCATAAAACTGCTAGTGTAGTGATGTCTCAAGCGTTTGGTGTTCCGGCATTTCCTGTGGATACTCATATTCATCGTTTAATGTATAGATGGGGGTTTAGCAATGGTAAAAATGTAACCCAAACTGAAAAAGATGCAAAACGATTATTCCCCAGAGAAATATGGAATGATCTTCATTTACAGATAATATGGTACGGAAGAGAATACTCTCCTGCAAGAGGTTGGAATCTTGATAAAGATATTATCACCAAAACTATTGGAAGGAAAACTGTAATTAATGAATATCTAAAAAAATAAAAGACCTGCTATAAAATAACAGGTCTTTCACAAAGTTTAGTTTTAATTTAGAAGCGCTTCAAACTTCATATTCTTGTAATCTATAACACTTAAAGCCTTTGAATAATTCAGTAGAAAATCTACTGTTGTTTTCGTTGGTACTAATTGTTGTTGCTCCTCTTTTCGAGAAGACTTAAAGTAAAATTTTGCCATATTAATTAATCTTAAATTAAGGGTTATTTTTATAAATAACGAGGCAAAATATACTTTATTGCATAAAGAAATGTTAATTCGTTAAAACAATGTTGTTTTTCTCAATAACCTTTCTAAGGTTAATCAAGGCATATCTCATTCTCCCAAGAGCTGTATTGATACTAACACCTGTCTTATCAGATATCTCTTTAAAACTCATATCACGATACATACGCATCACTAATACTTCTTTTTGGTCTTCAGGTAATTCCTGAATCAAATTACGTAGATCTTCTTCTACTTGATCTTTTATAATTCTTTTTTCCGCATTCAGATCTCCATCGCTAATAATTGAGAAAATACTAAACTCTCCATTATCTTCAAATTTCGGCATACGGTTTCCTTTTCTGAAGTGATCGATAACTAAGTTATGAGCAATACGCATTACCCAAGGTAAAAATTTTCCTTCTTCATTATACTTTCCAAGTTTTAAAGTACGAATGACTTTAATAAATGTATCCTGAAAAATATCTTCAGATACATCGCGATCAAAAACTTTGGAATAAATAAAACTGTAAATACGTTGCTTATGACGTTCGATCAGTGTAGATAAGGCGTTTTCGTCACCTTTGATGTAATTGTTTACCAGAACAGCGTCCTTTATAGTGTAATCCTTCATACCTATTACTTAATTTTAGTACCAACAAGCTTGGGGCTCGGGCTATGTTAAACTTTAAAGTAAAGGTTCGCTATAGGCTATTCTTTTTTAGATTTTGGTTTAATTACTGGGGCTAATATAGTAACAATCATTGAAAATCAAACTATTTTCTGTTAATTTTTTTAACTTAACTTTCAATCTTAATCCTTTAGAATACTTCTTAAGTTATTATTATATTTGCCCCTACACCGCATATTTCCTATGATTCAAGACATCAGTACCTTAGATCCGAAACATAATATATTAATTAAAGGAGCTAAGCTGCATAACCTAAAAAATTTAGATGCAGCTATTCCAAGAAATAAATTAGTGGTAATCACAGGGTTATCAGGATCCGGTAAATCCAGTTTGGCTTTTGATACCTTATACGCAGAAGGTCAGCGAAGATATGTAGAAAGTCTTTCTTCATATGCTCGACAATTTCTAGGACGACTCAATAAACCTAAAGTTGATTATATAAAGGGTATAGCACCCGCAATCGCTATTGAGCAAAAAGTAAATTCTACCAATCCTAGATCGACTGTTGGAACTACCACAGAGATTTATGATTATCTAAAATTGCTTTTTGCCAGAATTGGCAGAACTTACTCTCCTATCTCAGGAAATCAGGTTAAAAAAGACACTGTAACTGATGTTATCAAATATGTAAAAACATTTGATGAAGGCGAAAAACTTCTATTACTGGCGCCAATTCACGTGGAAAATGGAAGAACGACAGAAGAAAAATTAAAAGTATTACAGCAACAAGGATATGCTCGTGTAAAAATTAATGATACTGTCTATAGAATAGAAGAGGCACACATCACAAAAAAAGATACTGTACATCTCGTAATAGATCGAATCATAAAAAGAAATGAAGAAGATTTCTATAATCGTCTTGCAGATGCTGTCAGTTCTGCATTTTTTGAAGGAAAAGGAACTTGCTTTGTTGAAACTTTAAAAGACAATGATTTACGACAATTCAGTAATAAGTTTGAATTAGACGGAATGACTTTTCTGGAACCAAATGTGCATTTATTTAGTTTTAACAATCCATATGGCGCTTGTCCAGAATGCGAAGGCTATGGTGATGTGATAGGTGTCGATGAAGATTTGGTCGTTCCTAATACTTCACTTAGTATCTATGAAGGGGCTGTTTTTCCCTGGAAAGGGGATACTATGGGTTGGTATAAGGACCAACTGGTAAATAGTGCTTATAAATTTGATTTTCCCATTCATAAACCATATTTCGAATTATCATCGGAGCACAAAGAATTACTTTGGAAAGGAAATGAATATTTTGAAGGCATTGATAGTTTCTTTATCGAATTAGAGGCTAAAGCATATAAAATACAGAATCGTGTAATGCTATCGCGCTATCGCGGAAAAACTAAATGTGCTACGTGTAAAGGAAAACGTCTTCGTCCAGAAACGAATTACGTAAAAATTGGTGATGCCACACTAACAGATTTAGTAGAGAAACCATTAAATGAGCTTACTGAATTTTTCAAAAACCTCGAACTTAATGAGTATGATGCACAAATTGGTAAACGATTACTGAAAGAAATAAATAGTAGGCTAACCTTTTTGGATAACGTTGGTCTTCAGTATCTAACGTTAAACCGAAAATCAAATACCTTATCAGGTGGAGAATCCCAACGAATAAACCTCGCAACTTCCTTAGGTAGTAGTCTAGTAGGATCTATGTATATTTTGGATGAACCAAGTATAGGTCTACATCCCAAAGATACCGAAAAATTAATCATAGTATTACAATCTTTACGTGATTTAGGAAATACAGTGATCGTAGTAGAACATGATGAAGATATCATGAAAGCTGCTGATGAAATATTAGATATCGGACCTGAAGCAGGTACACTTGGAGGAAATTTAGTTGCTAATGGAACATATGATGAAATTCTTAAATCTGATTCACTTACTGCAAAATACCTTAATGGTAATCTAGAAATAGAAGTTCCAAAAGAAAGGAAAACTTCTAAATACTATCTAGATATTATTGGTGCTCGTGAAAACAATCTAAAGAATATAGATGTAAAGATCCCGCTAGGTATTTTCACCGCGATCACAGGTGTTTCCGGTAGTGGAAAAAGTACATTAGTCAAGAAGATTGTATATCCTTCCATATTGAAACAACTAGGAGGATATGGAGAAAAAGCAGGTCAATTTACAGAACTCAAAGGGAATTATAGTAATATTAAACACGTAGAGTTTGTAGACCAGAATCCTATTGGTCGTTCTTCAAGATCCAATCCGGTAACTTATATCAAAGCATATGATGACATACGCAGCCTGTTCGCTAGTCAGAAACTTTCTAAAATTCGTAACTATCAGTCTAAACATTTTTCTTTTAATGTAGATGGTGGACGTTGTGAAACTTGCAAAGGTGAAGGAGAAGTAACTATCGAAATGCAGTTTATGGCTGATGTGCATTTAGAATGTGAAACCTGTGGAGGGAAACGTTTCAAAAAAGATGTGTTAGAAGTTACTTTTGAAGAAAAAAACATAGACGATATCCTTACCATGACTATCGATAATGCGATTGATTTCTTCTCAACTCATAATCAGGCTAAGATTATAAGAAAACTACAGCCATTACAGGACGTAGGACTTGGATATGTTCAATTAGGCCAAAGCTCCTCTACCCTATCAGGCGGTGAAGCACAACGGATAAAACTTGCTTCTTTTTTAGTAAAAGGAAATACAAAAGACAAAGCGCTATTCATTTTTGATGAACCAACTACAGGACTGCATTTTCATGATATTAAAAAGTTATTAAAATCATTCAATGAATTGATTAACAAAGGCCACTCTATTTTAGTTATAGAACATAATTTAGATCTTGTAAAATGTGCAGATTATGTAATTGATTTAGGACCTGAAGGAGGTAAAAATGGAGGAATGATCATAGCACAAGGAACTCCAGAAGAAGTTAGCAAAAATAAAAAATCATATACCGGTCAGTACCTAAAAGAGAAATTATAATTAACATATTAGGTCTCCAACTTCATTAATCCGAATACTGCTTCATGGATATTCCTAAGATTATTGAGTTTACAATCCCGTATATTTATTAGCCGCATTTAATATTTCGTAAAATGTATCATAACTATTTGACAAAGTATCGGTCCTATTTAAATAACTAGCATACTTTTTCATTTCATAAGATTCTTTTAATTCGCCTATTCTGTAGTTTAGAAGTTTTGCTTCTATAATATCTCGCTTCCAGTCTAACATCTGGGTTTTAGTCATTTTTCCTGTTTCAGATATCACCCTATGCCCTTTAAGCCTTATAGTCAAACTCTTACATTCATTCATCATTATACTATATTCTTTTAGAGGATATTTCATATTATCAATACGAGATACATTCATCTTCCTTTTATTTTTTATAGCTAATTTTCTAGATTGTTTTTTTTGCTCCCACTGAATATCAAATCGTTTCAGAAAGTAAGGTTCAGTATAATAATATTTATCCGTTTCAATGTTCCTAATTAAAACCTGAGATGTAGTTGAGAAATAGCTTTTATTAGAAAGCTTAAACTTTAATACTAAATCTTTTAGTGCTAACTCATGTTTCAAAAACTCGTCATTATTTCTTTTCATCATAACATAATTATCCATCTGTATAAAAGATCCAGATAAAGAATTACTAGCAATTAAATCTCCAACAAATAGTTTTTCCTTCGTTACTCCCGATTGATTCTTCACCTCTTTAACTACTACCTTATATACTACAGGTTCATATTCTAATTTTGTTATAAGTTTCATAGTAGTATACGGATCTAAAATATAGTTTTCTTTTTGACTATGGGCTGTTGAAAAAACTATGCTGCAAATAACAAATAAGATAATTCTTTTCATGAGTTTTAATTTTAAATTGATTTGTGTAGTGCTCTAGCGTATTAAACTAGTATTGGCAAAATAACTTCACTCTTCAAAAATTTAAGAAAAGTGAAGTAAGTAAAAGTGTGGATTTCCGTCAAAAAACACTTTTACTCGTCAATCCGCATTAATCTCGTTTACAAATAGTTAACAACAAATATCTATTCATATGTCTTTTTAAACAAGCTCTTAAAATCCTCTATAAATTTTAGAAATAATACTACACTAATTTTACACCATTCAAACATTAACAAAACTGTAATACAAAATTCTGTAAAGTGAAGAACAATATTTCGGCTAAGCCTTTAAATAATAAAAACCAAAGGAATGTCACTTACAGAAGAATTAAAAGCACGTGCTGAACAATCTGCTACAAAATATCCAGAAACAATTCATAGAATAATGAATAATGGAATTGATAGGCTTAAAGACAGTCAACTTATAACTAGAGCCTTAAGAACCGGAGATAAAATACCAGAAATACAATTACCTAATGCTGCAGATACAAGTATATCTGTGCAAGAATTGCTCGTTACAAAAAAAGTAGTTCTTTCCTTTTATCGAGGTGGTTGGTGTCCATATTGCAATATTGAATTACAATCATTACAAAAATATCAAGATCAATTCTCAGCATTAGGAGCTACTTTAGTTGCTATAAGTCCAGAAACGCCGAATAATTCAATGAATACCTCAGAAAAAAACAATCTTAGCTTTGAAGTTCTTTCTGATATTAATAATAAAATTGCAAATGAATTCAATCTAGTGTTTACATTACCCAAAGATTTAATAGAAGTGTATAAAGGATTTGGTATCGATTTAATTAAGAGTAATGGTAATGAAGATCATCAATTACCGATCTCAGCAACTTATGTAATTGATCAAGATGGAACAATTATCTATGATTTTATCAAGGAAGATTATAAAGAAAGAGCAGATCCAGAAGATATTTTAAACCTGCTGAAAAACAATTAATTAAGCACTTTTTCTGTTGTTTTATTTCACAACCAAAAAAAATTTGGCACGCGATTTGGTTACTTATTAATCAAATAGCGGAAACCGAAAAGCTAATGAGTAGGTAAAAACCCAAAACATTTTGAGTTATGAAAAAAATGATACTTTTTATTGCAGCAATGTTACTAGTTGGAACAGCTGCACAAGCGACCGATCAAAAATTGTCGGATCAAGTAGATAGGGTTACAAAACGTTATCGTTATGCACAACCTATTGTTTTTGTCGAAGGCGGTGTAAAATTCTTTGTATATCCTAATGGAGAAATTGATTTTAAAACTCCAAAACGTAGAAACTATAATAATTGGGACCGAAACTCGAGAAACTATAATTCTCCAGGACATACTAGAGGTTATAGATATAATAATCGTTTTACGGTAAGATATGATTACTACGGAAGATTAAAGCGTGTTGGTCTTACCACTATAGGATATAATAGATTTGATCAAGTAAGAAGAATTGGTTCTGTCTTAATGAGATACAACAGAAGAGGAAAATTAGCTCAGGTTGGTGGATTACGTATCTATTACGGAAAAAGAGGTAGAATCAAACATATAGAAGGTAATATCCATTATACAGGATGTGGTTATTGTGGAGTTGATGGATGTAGTATAACCCACGATCCATATTATAACTTTAATGCTAGATCAAACTATTATGATCAAGATGATCACAATCGTAATGATCATCATTATAAGAATAGAAAAAGAAAAAAGAAATCTAGTGATCAAGATGATGACTAGTATAAATTAGTTAGTTGGTTAGTTGTTGGAAAGCCCGTTACTGTCTTAGTAACGGGCTTTCTGTTTTTTTTTAACTAAAAATGTTAAGCTTTCTTCCAAACAGGGTGATTATTTTATATTTATGTCAATAATATTAAAAACTCATTCTTCTTATGAAATTTCACAAATTCTCGTTGTTACTACTTTTTGTTTTTTTAGTGAATCAAGCCACTGCTCAAAAAATGGAATTCGAAGATTATGATCCACCTTCTACCCTAGTAGTTCCCGAAACTATTATAAAAAAGGCTAAGTTTCCTTTTATTGATGTTCATAATCACCAATTTAGGATGCCTACTCAGGATCTTAGTGAAGTTGTATCAGAAATGAATAAATTGAACATGGCGGTAATGGTTAATTTATCTGGACGTGGAAGAGGATCTGATGAACATCTTAAGGGAGCTTTAGAAAATGTAAAAACCAATCACCCCAATCGTTTTATTGTTTTTACGAATATTAAACTAGAAGGCATCGATGATCCTAACTGGACAACTAAAACTGTTGCTCAGATAGAAAAAGATGTTGCTCTTGGCGCAAATGGTTTAAAAATATACAAAAGCCAAGGAATGGATAGCAAGGATAGTAATGGGAATAGAATAAAAATTGATGATCCTCGTATAGGACCAGTTTGGGAAAAATGTGGCGAATTGGGAATACCTGTATTAATCCATGCTGCCGACCCAAAACCTTTCTGGGATGCGCACGATAATCAAAATGAACGTTGGTTAGAATTAAAGCTACGTTCCAGAAGAAAAAGAGATAGTAATGTAACTGGCTCTTGGGAAACTATTATACAAGAACAACATAACATTTTCAGGAAACACAAAAACACTAAGTTTATCAATGCACATTTAGGGTGGTATGGTAATAATTTAGCAAAACTTGCTAAACTAATGGATGAAATACCAAATATGTATTCCGAAATCGGAGCTGTAATTGCTGAGCTAGGACGACAACCTCGCAATGCCAAAGCATTCTTAACTAAATACCAGGATAGAGTAATGTTCGGAAAAGATTCGTGGAAACCAGAAGAATACTATACTTATTTTAGAGTATTAGAATCTGATGATGAATATTTCCCATATTATAAAAGATATCACGCATTCTGGAAAATGTATGGATTAGATTTGAATGATGAAGTCTTAAAAAAAATCTATTATAAAAATGCTCTAAAAGTAGTTCCTAATATAGATGCTAGTTTGTTTCCGAAATAGTGTTTAGGTAAATAAGATAATAAGAGAGTATTTCGAAAATACTCTCTTATTATTTTCAGAAAATCTTATTGAATAATAATCATACTAGATACTTTCTTTGCTCCAAACTCTGAAGTCAAAATATATTGTCCAGACGATAATCCTTCAGAATTCAATTGAAACGTATTAAGACCAACTTTTCCTTCAAAATTAAATTCTTTCATTTTCTTACCATTCAATGAATACAGCGTAAAATTAACTGGTTTAATAATACCTAAACTAACATCGCTATAAATAGACGTACCTTTTTTAATAGGATTAGGGTAAACTTTTATTTCTTCATTTCGATCAAATCTTTTATCAAATGATGAGTCATCTGTGGATCTGGTAGAGGTTACCACAACCGGTTCAGGAATACTTTGTATCGTTAATCCGGGAACGCCAAGGCCTGTTGGTCCGCCAGTAGTATTGGTTACTGCACAAGAATACAACCCATCAACTGTTGCTATAAAAAAGCTTTCATTTACTAGTCTTGGAGGTGTCCAGGTATACACATTACCCATGTCCATACCATCAACATCTACGGAAACTCTATTACCAACTACTTCTGTAGGTACATCTTGTTGAGGGTTATAGCTGAAATTAAAAGATTCAAATGTACTGTTATAGAGAAGAAGATCTCCAAAATCCAATTTATTGTTTCGTACATATAGATTATTTAAAGTCCTACTATCCCCAAACACATTCGAAGGTAATATCAATTCTTCAAAATCATTATTATCTGCACTACAAGTCCTAATTTTTGGCATATTAGAAATATCCAATGCACCTCCTAGGTTATTATCTCTTATAATAAGATTTAACATCTCGTTATACATACCAGATATAATCAACGTACTTAAACCCAGTCCTTTTACATTAAACTCTATTAATTTTCTCATACCGGAAATATCCTTTTCTCCTCCTGAAACTACTGGGTTATTGTAAAAATAGAATCTTTGCAACTCAGCACCAGTCCCTAAAATAAAATCAGTAAATTGATTATTATGAGCAAAACAAGTTTTTAAATTTGGCATATTAGAAATATCCAAAATTCCAGAAATATTATTATCTCGAATTCTAAAATTCTGCAAATTATTATAATCTCCGGTAGCGGAAACTATAAGATTATCTAATCCCAAATTAGAGATATTTAAATCAATTAACTGTCTCATAGAGGAAATATCTATTGTTTTTCCCACTATAAATGGATTATTCTGTATTTCTATAGATTGTAACAGTACATTACTACCAAAAACAATATCCTCAAGATTCGAATTAAAAGTAAATAATTGTAATAATCCCAGCATATCAGATATATCTAGTATTCCAGAAAGCTTATCATTATTACTCATCCCAATTCTTTTTAATGCTGTCAAATTTTTAAAAGATGATGGGATTGTACCATCCATATTATTCGAAGATAAACTTAGTCCGGTAACCCTACAATTTTCTACCTTAACACCTTCCCATGTTTCCATCGGTCCGGTAAGCCAGTTTGTATTTCTTAACCAATCCTTTCCGTTCGTATCATTGTATAAACCAATTAATGCCTGTCGATCACGATCGTAATCGCTAATACTCGAATTAAAAATACCGAGACTAATACTGTTTGGAAGCTCTATACCATCAACAATTACATTATAACCCCCTAAATTTTCATTATTAAAGTTAGTTATTGTTAGTGTAGAAGTGGTTGCTCCACTAACATTTGCGGCATTAATATTTGCTCCAAAAGTAGCAGTCCACTGATAGGTGCTTCCTGATACGGGAGAAGTTAAGGTAACAGTTGTTCCTTCAACAATTGTGATGTTTGAAAAAGCTTCTGCTTGTATAGAAATATTAGGTTGCCCTAAGGAACATTGCCCAAAAGTTGCGTGGGCGATCAACCCCATAAATAAGGTGATAACGCATTTAAGTTTTAAGAAATAAGTTTTCATTTTTTTTGTTTTAAGATGAATTGATATCTCTTTGTGATTATTTCCTCCTCAAGGTTAACATTTCGTTCTAAAAAAAACATCAAAAACATAAAATACTGAACAACAAGTACTTAAATGCAAAAAATACGTCAACCTAATTAATTTAAACTCATTAAAAGTTTTGATTTTCACTTTAAAACCTTTTTTTGGCACGCTGCTTGATACTATAAAAGAGAGTGATAAAAACTAATTTTACACTTCTTTTAAAATCACAGATTATGAAAAATATTGTTTTACTTTTTACCGGCTTATTATTAGCTTCTTTTACTGCTAATGCGTTAGACACTAATTCAGAAACCGTTTCTCGATATTATAATTATGGGAAATCTTTCATCTTTAGTGAAAACGGAGTTGAGTTTTCTGTATATGCCGATGGTCAGTTTGATTTTTACGTAAACAGACCTACGGGAGGCGTTAGTGTAAACATCAATAAACCTGGAGTAAACATAAGTTTTAATTCTGGATATGATTATGATGCCTACGTACAATATGATGATTATGGAGCTGTAGTACAGGTCGAAAATGTACCTATCTTTTATGATTACTACGGTAGAATTAGTCAAGCTGGTGATGTATACGTTAATTATAATCGTTTTGGTAGAGTATCTAGAGTTGGAGGATTATATGTGAATTATAACTCTTATGGTAATTTTATAAACTGTACAGGATATATTAACAATTATAATAGACACTACACATATAGACCATTTCACGCTTATTTTTCGGTACCAGTAGTAAGTAGATGTATTGTATTCAATAGACCTTACAGAAGGTTTTATAACCCATATAGATGTTCTTTTAATGTATATAGAACAAACTATTATAACGGATACTATGCTAAACCTTACAGAAGTCGTAACTACTACAGACCTAACCAAAGAGTAACTAGTTACAACAGAGGTAATAGAGTTAGTAGAGCTAGAAACATTAGCTATAGGAATCGTGATAGAAGAACGGCGATGTACACTAGAAACGATCGTAATTATAGTACTGTAAATCGCAGTAGATCAACATCTGTAAACAGAAATAGAGCTAGGGTAAATGATAATACATCAAGAAACTCAACTAGAACTCGAACTGCAAACAGAAGTACTCAATCTAGAGATCGTGCAAGAACTAATACTAGAGGAACTCAAAATAGAAGTCGTGTACAAACAACTCAAAGAAGCAGAAATACGGCTACCAATGGTTCTAACAGGAATAGAGTAGTATCAAAACCTAGAAGTACTAATAATAGAGATAGAGTACAGTCAACTCAAAGATCTCAGCGAAGCAGAAATACGGTTGGAAACAGGTCTACAAGAAATAACAACAAAGTAGGAACTAATAGAACTAATAGAAGTAATCGTTCTGGAAATGTAACAAAACGTTCTAATAACAGTCGATATACTAATAAAGGAACAAATAGTTCTAGATCAAAAGTAAAAAAACAAAGAAGTAACTCTTCTAACAGATCCGCAAGATCAAACAATTCAAGATCGCGTACTGCTAGAAGTAGAAGTTAAAAAATTATAAAGAATTTATTTTTTTGGTTGGTTAGTTGGAAAATCCCCCAGAGTTGTATGCTTAGGCACCTCGGGGGATTTTCTTTAGTATATCATTAATATCTTCTGATATCTTAAGAAGATATAACAAAATAATATATCCTGCTCCGATTAAACCACTTTTCAACATAATATTTACTATTGGATGAAATCCAAAATCCCAAAAATAAAACCCAAACACAAATACAATAATCAATGTCATTGTTATTAAAGTGTTTTTGGAAAATGGATGCATTTTAAACTTGACACTAACAATCCATAACTTTGCCAAATTGTAACAAAACACAGCAGTAAAAGTAGCAATAGCCGCTCCAGTTACACCAAAAGCTGGAATACAAATCCAATTAAGAATAAATGCTAGAATTGCCATACCAATTCCTATATATAAAATCAATCGATAATAATCAGAATTGAATAATATAGAATTATTATTCCCTAATAAGTTGTCAAATAACTTAGCGCCTCCAATTAACAATACTACCCATATAAACAATTCATATTCATCTGGAATCAGTTCAAAAAGCTCATTAACATTACATATGATCAGTATAAATAGTAATCCACTAATTGCAAAAAGATTCAAAGAACTTTTTTTATATAATTCACGCAGTTGCACAAACCCCTTTTCATTTATCAATTTAGCTGTTAATGGATATGTGATCTGATGCATCGCCCTAGATGGAATGATAATCACGCTAGCAATATAAGCGCAGATACCATACTTGGCCACATTTTCAATAGGAAGATAACGTTCGATCATAGTTTTATCTAAATCTATTAATAATGTGGCGACCGATCCCGCTAATAAAATTAATACAGAGTATTTAAAAATTGAAATGTAGTTACTGGGTAATGAGAAACTAAACGTAAACTCGTGTAATCCCAATGCATATATAAGCATAATAACTAATCTCAGCATATATACGATTACAATGGCATATATGAATTCCTGAACTGTGATTATTTCAAAAGACACAAGAATCAAAAGAATCATAACGCATATTCGTACGAATAATTCTTTCAAGATATTGCCGAAGACACTTTTCATTTTCACTTTAGACCAAGCAAAAAATATTTCAAAATAAGATAACGCAATAGCCAAGATATAAATCGTCCAAACATAAGGTTGTACAATTGTATTGTCTTCACTAAAAAAATCAAGAATATAAGAATACAACGCAGATCCTATAGCACCAACGAATAATGCGATACACATTGGTAAAACAAGCATCATAGTCAGGAACTTGTTTTGCTCACTTTTACTAGTGTATGCAGAATAAAATTTTACCAATGTATTATGAACACCGAATGCCATCAAAGGCCATATCAAATTAGAGGCGGATAGCAAATAAGAAACCAGGCCATAATACTCCTCTTCTAAAAATTTAGTAAACAGAAACAATGTGTTAATCGCACCGATCCCAAAACCCAAACAGGTAATGATTACATTCTTTATGGATTGATTAACTACTATTCCCATTATTTAACGCTTAGGCTTTATCTTAAATGTTACTTTCTAAACTTTTCAGCAATAAGGACATTTCTCTTGTGAGCTCCCTCCTACTATATTTTTCAATTCCTTGGGTATATGCTATTAACTTATGTTCTTGAAATTTTTCAAAGTAAGTGAGTACCGTTTTTTTAATTTCGTTATACTCATTATATTCAAAGAAATTACCAGAATTTGTTTCTCGTATTAATTTTGAAATATCAGCTCCTTTTGGACCAATAGCCAAAATAGGTCTTTTAGAAACCATATATTCAAATAATTTACCCGGTATGATACATTTAGTTTCATCACTATCAATCTCTATCAACAATAAAACTTGTGAGCTTCGTTGAATTTCTATTGCTTCTTTATGAGAAACATATCCTTTAATATCTAAAAAACTTGATAAACCCGCTTCTTTAATAGAGGATAATACATCCTCACTTACTGCTCCTACTAATCTAATTTTAAAAGCTTTAGAAAAATCAATATTTTCTTGAGTAAGATCATAAAGCACTTGCCATAACTTTTCTGGATTTCTACCAGAAAGCAGTGAACCTATATGAGAAATTGTAAATTCTTTATCTAATTTTACTTCAGCAACTATTTCAGTGTCATATCCGTTAGTAATAACTGATACAGGTTGATTTGTTATCTCTTCAAATTCTTCTTTAGTAATATAACTTGTTACGGTTAAACGATCTGCGCAGGTTAAAACCTCCTTTTCTAATTGTTTATGTTTAGCTAAAGAGCGTTTTGTAAGCTTTAATTTATTATGATAACCAATCGTGGTCCAAGGATCTCTAAAGTCTGCTATCCATTTAACATTCAGTTTTTCTTTTAACTCCTTCCCTATCAAGTGAACACTATGCGGTGGACCTGTTGTGATTATAACATCTACGTTTTCTTTAGAAATATATGCTTCAAGAAATTTTACAGACGGTTTTATCCAAAATTTACGCGCATCTGGAATAAAAAAATTACCTCTTATATACAATAATAATCTCTGTACAAAAGATTGCTTCTCGCTTTTGGCTATAATACCCTTACTAATAGTTTTGGATTCCTTTTTAGAAAAAATTTCAGCAAAACGATAGGGTTCAAAAATAGGCTGTTTTATAATTGTAGTTCCCTCAGGAACCTCCGAAAGCAATGATGCATCCTCTAAAGGATATGTTGGATTTTCTGGAATATAAACTATAGGGTCAATCCCAAAGTCTTTAAAGTATTTTACAAATTTAAGCCATCGTTGTACTCCAGGACCTCCTGCAGGTGGCCAATAATATGTGATAAGTAATACTTTCAAAATCAATTATGAATTCTCTTCTGAAACGTCAGTTTTCCGTTTTTTATATTCCAAAAACAACGCACCGAGAAATAATAAAACAAAGATAATAGAACTTGCTAAAGTAATTGTACTTCCTGTCTTAACCACTTGTGGTTCGAATTTAAATTCTATGGTATGCTTACCCGCTGGAACTTTTAAACCTCTTAGCATATAGTTAACTGGGAAAATGATCTCTGATTTTCCATCAATAATCGCATTCCATCCATCTTTATAATACGTTTCAGAAAAAACAAGAAACCCAGGTTTTTCTGTATATACGTTATAAGCTAAGTGGTCCGGTGTTGTTTTAGATATAGAAACAGTCGAAGTGCTATCTTTAAAAGGTTTATAATCCTCTAATTCCTCTCTAAAATCATTTCTAACAACAGCAGTATTCTTGGTGTCTATAGCGTTTAAAGCCTCAAATTCTGATTTATAGCCATCTACAAACTTTAATTCTTCTATAAACCAGGCTGGACCATTTACAGAAGGGTTCTTCTGTACATCCAAACGTCTCTCTTCATCTTGCTGTATCACATACTTTATATTAAGCATATTAACAACTTGCAGGTTTCCTTTTGCTATATGACCAAAAAAGATGTCTTCCATTTTTCTTGGGCGTACTGCAGAATATCCATTTACTGAATTAAAGAAATAATTGGTATGTGAATTATTAAACCCTCTTGCTTGGTCCAATACTCTATAATAAGATTTATCTTTTAAAATTTCTTTATCTACCGCTGTAGCCTGAAAATAAGATTTATATGTTCGTTTGGAGATAAATGAATCACTATCCACACTACGACGATCTACACCAACTAAATCTATCAGAATAAGAATACCCACACCGATTAACATGATGTTTTCAGAAAGTTTTTTCTTTAAGGTAAACCAGATTAAAGCACCAATTAATACTATAAAAATGAGTGACCTTAAGCTATCACTTTTCATAATCGTGATACGATCTTCTTTAATCGCATCAAAAATAGCGGGTTGTTCTATTGCTATTTGAACATCGCCAGGAGATTTAAAACTAAATAAGCTACCTCCAAATAACCAGAAAATCATACATAAACCACCAAAAACGCCTATTGATATTAAAAATTTCTTTTGCCTCTCCTGAAATGAAGTCTTTTCATTAAACAGTTGATAAAGCCCAAATACTGCTGCAATTGGTATTACTAATTCCAGAATAACCTGAATACTAGAAACTGCTCTAAATTTATTGTATAAAGGAACATACTCTACAAAGAAACGAGTCAGAAAATCTAAATTCTTACCCCAACTCAATGCAAGTGATAAAATAATACCTCCTAAAAGCCACCATCTTAATCTACCTTTAACTAATAACAATCCTAGCAATGCAAGAAACACTACAGTGATCCCAAGATATGGAGGTGCTTCTACAAAAGGTTGTGCTCCCCAATATAATCCCGTAACATTGGCGTAATAATCTGCACGTTCTGGAGATTCACCTAACGTTATCAATTTTTGATAAAAAGCAGAATCTTTACCTAAATCAGAAGCTCTACCTAATCCCATTAACTTAGGGATAAAAAGATTTAACGATTCTAATTTACCATAACTATACTCTGTTATATATTCATAATCTAATCCATTCTTCTCTGAAGAGGTAGCGGTTGTTTCCGCTAATAAATTCTTTCCCCTTATACTCGTATCAGCATATTCAGATGTAGATAACAATGTAGTAGCATTGGTTGCTAATCCTAATATAGCAGCAATAATTAATATCACAGAGGACTTAAAGAAATGTGGCAATTCTTTTCTTTTAAAAGCATCAATAAAATAAGTTACTCCGATAACAAATACTAACAACCCAAGGTAATACGTCATCTGATAATGATTAGCCTGGATTTCTAACCCCATAGCCAATGCTGTAAGGATAAACCCCCAGACATATCGTTTCTGAAAAACTAGTAAAATTCCTGATATTACGAGAGGAAAATAAGCAATTGCGTGCGCTTTTGAGTTATGCCCCACTCCAATAATTATGATAAGATATGCTGAAAACCCAAATGCTAATGCTCCGATAATTGCTATTTTCCATGGTATTCTCATTACCAACAATAGAATGTAAAAGCTAGTAAGATATAGAAATAAATAATCTGCTGGTCTTGGCAAAAATCGAATCAAACGATCCAACTTGTCCATATAATCATGAGGAAACCTTGCCCCTAACTGATAGGTAGGCATTCCTCCATAAGCAGAATTGTTCCAAAAAGTTTCTTTTCCTGTCTCTTTACGAAAGTCCTTCTGCTGTTTAGCCATACCCTCATACAGTTTAATATCATTCTGATATATCATTTTTCCACTAAGAACAGGGTTGAAAAAAGCTAGGGAAGCAATTATAAAACCTAAAATAACAAGTAAATGAGGTAAGAATCTTTTTAGATAAGACATCATGTGCGAAACAATTTACTAATGAAGCGGCAAATTAATCAATTTCCTCAAAATCGATGTACTCTCCCACATCTTTATTAGCAGATTTTTGTTTAGTTTTTTTATCTATAGTAACATCATCCTTTGGCGAAGATTGAGGCTGTTGATGTTGTTGAAATTGTTGCTGAAACTTTTCCCCAGCTTTCTTTGTTACATATTTAAGCAATAGAGGGCCAAATAAACGCGTTAGTATCTTTAATCCGTAATATATTAATAACAGAATGAGAATTACCTTTAATACTCCTGAGAAAGAAGCCTCTTGCATATTATTTTTTTTCAAAAATAAGGAACTCTCTATACAATTACATGAAGTCAATCCTAAAAAAATGATAAAATCTGCTATATTTGAACCAAATCTATTGAATATGAGCCCTAAATCCTTGCTACTGTTAGTTAGCCTATTCCTACTTGGCTTAACTGCATCTGCGCAATACACTGAGAAAATTAACACTAATAGACCTGGAACATCTCAAGGTGCTTTCTCTGTTGGTAATAATGTATTACAAATAGAAGGTGGATTTGGTGTTGGAAAAGAAAAGCATAAACTGTTTGACACTAAAACAAATACTTTTAATTTCGATTATACAATTAGATATGGATTACTTATTGAACAATTAGAAATTAATCTAAATGGTAGTTTTAGAACTGATGGTATTAAACAAACCGTTGGAGCTAACGAAGAAAAAATAAGAAAAACAGATTTTGAATACAATACTATTGGAGTTAAATACCTTATTTATGATCCATACAAAAAGCCAAAAGATCAAGATTCAATAAATTATGATGAATTAAAAAGCTGGAAAGAAAGATACAGGTTCAAATGGAAAAGCCTTATTCCTGCTGTATCAGCATACGTAGGTATGAATTACGTAAACGCAGATAATGCTTTTACTTTTCCTACCGATCAAACAATTAGCCCAAAAATTGTACTAATGACACAAAACAACTGGTGGACGAGTAATGCTGGTAGTTGGGTTCTTGTAACAAACCTTGTGATTGATAAAATAACTACAGATAATCCTGCATATGGTTGGTTTATAACCAGTACGCATACACTCAATAATAAATGGGCCGTCTTTGGAGAATATCAAGGGCAAAAAAGTGATTTTTATAGTGATAACATACTTAGGCTAGGTGGAGCATATTTATTCAATAATGATTTACAAATTGACGCCAATATAGCCACTAACTTTAAAGATACTCCTTCAATTTTTAGAGTCAGTGTCGGTGCTTCTTATAGATTCGACTGGCATTATAAAGATGAAATTATCGAAAAACCAGGTTTTGAAAGTGGTATAAAAGAAAAAGAAGGTGAGGAAGAATTAAATAAAAAAGAAAGTGATAGCCTAAATATCAATCAAGAATTTGAAGAACTAGAAAATGATAGCTTAAAACTTGAAAAAACACCATTCATCAATGATTTTGAAGATGGAAGTCATAGAGATGCTATGGAACAAGATCTGGATGAGAGAAGAACAGAACAACGTTTGGAACGTGAACGAATTGAAAAGGAAAAACAAGATAAGAAAGACGATAAAAAGTTTCAGAAAGAAGAACGTAGAAGATTAAAGCGTGAAGCTAAAGAAGCCAAGCAAGCAGAAAAAGCTCGAATCAAAGCTGAAAAAGAAAAACAGAAAATGATCGAGGATATAGATGCTGAACTTGACAAAATGGAACAAGATGATGGTGTAGATGATGAGTTAAAGAAAATTGATGAGGAACTTAAGAAGCTGGAAGAAATGGAGAAAGATATTGATCCTGAAAAAGAGAAAGAGCAAAAAGAAGAAGAAAAACAAGCCAAAGAAGAAAAGGAAGATGAGGATGTGGATGCCGCTTATGATAAGCTTCAAAAAGAGCAAGAAAAAGCTAAAAAAGAAGATGAGAAACGCAAAAAGAAAGAAGATAAAAAACGTTTAAAAGAAGAAAAGAGAAAGAAGAAAGAAGAAGAAAAACGTAAAAAAGCTGAAGAAAAAAAGAAAAAAGAAGAACAGAAAAAAAATGACGAAAATAAAGATGAGGACAATGGGGATTAGTTTTTATTAGTTTTTTAACTCAAAAAAATGTGGCCGAGTACAATGTACTCGGCCTTTTTTATTTAATATTCTTAAAGTAAATTTCACTTAACACACTACTCTCCATATAACAATAATGAATAAATAAGAACTTTTTTTTATCATTATCACCATTTTTTAACATTAAAAATACGTAGGTTAAAATATTTCTCTTATATTTGGTTAACCAATTTGGTTGACCAATTTAAAATTATGAGAATTAACCTAGAACCAGACCCATTATCCCCCAAAGATGAAGTAGAAACGGTAATATCAAAAATAAGAGAACTAATTATTACTCGTCAACTTGAACCTGGAGACAAATTACCTTCAGAAAGAACACTATCTCAGAAATTTAACGCTAGTAGAAGTCAATTAAGATTAGCTATACAAAAATTAGAATTTTATGGATTAGTAAAAAGATATCCAAAGAGCGGAACTTTTGTTTCCAAAATTGGTGTTGGTGCTTTGAATTCAATGATGGCTAACATCTTGCATTTACAAATACCACATTTTAAATCTTTAGTAGAAACAAGATTAATACTGGAAACAAAAGCAGTAAAACTAGCAGCTATAAGAAGAACTGAAAAGCAATTGTGCCAAATTGAAAAAGCACATCAGGCATATATAGAAAAATCTATTAACGGTCAAAACGCTGTAGACGAAGATTTACTATTTCATCTTAAGGTTGCCGAAGCTAGCTGTAATAGTGTTATCAACTCATTAATGCTTGTTATCACTCCTGAGATAATCACCAATTTAGTTGCTAATAAAATTTGTGATCAAACAAATTTTTCTACTCTAATACAGGAACATCAAAATATAGTGGACGCTATAAGAAATAAAGATCCCTATCAAGCTACCGAAAGCCTAAAAACGCATTTTGAAGATTTATATAATTATTGTAATACTAATTAAAAACCACGCCTATGTGAATCCACACAGTAAAATAAAAAAGGACAGGTAAGACCCATCCTCTTATATTATTCTATAATCACTTCAAGTTAGAGGGAGAAGTTAATTAAAACGAATAATAGCGCACTATTACCTAGGTAAACATGCAATTGCAAATATAACAAATCATAACATGGTTGAAATTTTGCTCTTGTTAATGTTTAGTTAAGTAATCGAATTACACACAAGTCAAAATAGCTTAGAAAAAGGCTATATGCTTATGTCTAAAACAAAACTAAACAATGAAACAATTACACATGAAGCTTAAAAAATTTTTAATCATAGTACTATCGCTATTGTATCATTTTACCTCATATGCACAAGAAAATTATGAGTTAAGGGGTACAGTAACATCTGCAGAGACAAATTCACCTATTCCTGGAGTGAGTGTCCTTATAACAGGAACTAATACCGGAGTCGTAACAGATTTTGATGGAAAATACTCTATAAATGTAAAAGCAGGAGATATACTACAATTCTCTTACGTAGGGCTTACTACAGAAACTATATCAATTTCGGGGCAAACAACATTAGATCTCACCATGACAGAAGATTCTGAAGCATTGGATGAAATCGTAGTTGTAGGATACGGAACAAGAAAAAAATCACACAATACTGGCGCTATTGCACAAGTTAAAGGAAGTGATGTAGCGGCCATACAAGCAACTCGAGTGGATGAAGCACTGGCAGGTAAATTATCCGGTGTTTTTATTCAAAATCAAAATCCTGAACCAGGTGCAAACCCAAAAATTCAAATAAGAGCAGCGTCTTCTCTTGCTGGTGATTCAGGGCCATTAATTATAGTGGATGGTTATCAAATTTCAGGAAATTTAGCCACTGTAAACCCTAATGACATTGAAAGTTTAGAAGTCTTAAAAGATGCAGCTTCGGCAGCTATTTATGGTGCTAACGGTGCTAATGGAGTTATTTTAGTAACAACAAAAAAAGGTAAATTGGGTCAGCCGCAATTTAGCTATAATGCCTACGTTAGTTTTTCAAATAAATATCGTAAGAACATCTTAAAATCAGGACCAGAATGGGCTGCAATTTCGAGAGAAGAAATTGCTGCTGGTAATTGGGATTTATCTCAAGTTGACCCAGCATTTGTGGAATATAGATTAAGTGCGTATGAAAACTCACCAGGAGCCATCAGTCCAGAAGACTGGTTATTTAGAACCGGTACTACCATTAATCATGATTTTAGTATGGCAGGTGGCTCTGAAAATTCCAAGTACTTTGCATCAGTAGGGTATCAAAATGCAGAAGGAGTAGCAATAACGCAGGGATTTGAAAGATTTAATGCTCGTTTAAACATCGATACCAAATTAGGTAAAAAATTTAAGGCTGGATTAAGCTTTAATGGTTTTGCTTCGAAAAGAGACATCTTGGCTCACGACATGAGAGATTTATTAAGAGCTTATGGCGTTCATCCTGTTTATCACACAGCCGAATCTATTGCATTTGTACAAGGATTAGATGTAGAAGCGCAAGGATTAGGATTAGCAGCATTTGATAATGGTTATAGAGGTGGTATTGGACCAACAAGCATATATGATTTAACACCAGGAGATAGAGTGGATGATTGGCATTATGGTAGAGATAATAATGGTATTGGAGGCTCGGGAGATGCTGGACCAGCTCAAAAATTGGATAATGCAGATGCTTGGCAGAAAACCTATTTTGCTAATATTTCATCGTATTTACAATATGAAATCATAGATGGTCTAACCATAAAAGCTGTTTTAGGTGGTGATTTAAATAATACTCAAAATTATTATTACCAAGGCCTTGGAGCAGACTCCAGAGCACGTACAGATCAAACAGATTTAGATGAAAGTACTAGGATTGCAACATCTATTCTAAGTACTACAACCTTAAATTACAAGAAATTAATAGGCAAACACGATATTGATGCAGTGATTGGTTATGAGTTTTTAAATAATTACATCAATGCTATTTCTCTAGTAGGTACTAATGTCCCTAATAGTGATATTATTAATTACAACTTATTGGATCCAGAAGATATTACAACAACTGAAGCTGAGATCACCAGAGCAAGAAAGAGTGTTTTTGGTAGAGTGCAGTATGCTTATGATGACCGTTATTTAGTATCAGCTTCTTTAAGGAGAGATGGTGATTCTCGTTTTGGAGCTAATGAACAATATGGAGTTTTTCCTGCAATGTCTTTAGGTTGGAATGTTCATAATGAAGGCTTTTGGAATATTGATGCCTTTAATTTACTTAAATTAAGATTTAGCACAGGTTCTTTAGGAACAAGCTCTTTCTTAAATGATTTTGATGCACAAAGCCTTTTAAATCCTATTCCAACTACTTTTGGTACTGGGTTTGGAATTTCTGGAAACGTAAATAATCCAGATTTAACCTGGCAAACCAATACAGAAACGAACTATGGTATAGATTTAGGATTCCTAAATAACCGTTTTAGATTGAGTGTGGATTATTACAACTCAGATATTGAAGATATGCTAATAGGAAGAACAGTGTCTTATACAACCGTTGGTCAATCTTCTATAATAGTAAATAATGGTGATATGAAAAGTTCTGGATTAGAGTTTGAACTTTCTGCAGGTCTTGTTCAAAACCAAGATTTTTCTTGGAATATTAGTGCTAACCTATCTACTGTTAATACAGAAATTACAGATTTAGATTCGGTAGATGAACTACCGCAAATACAATATGGTCAAAGTGGTAGAGGCCCTGTTTTTAGAAATTATGTTGGGGGAGAAATAGGTGAAATGTGGGGCTTAGAAACCATTGGTGAAGTAGAAATGCGATTTTTAGAAGATCCAACAAGACACCCTAATAATACTTCTGGTGAATCTTATGTAGTGGATCAAAATGGAGATGGAGTTATTAATAGTGATGATTATGTAAAAATAGGACAAGCCACTCCAGATTTCTACTGGGGATTAAATACTTCTATGAGCTATAAAGCTTTTGATTTATCAATGCAATTTCAAGGTTCTCAAGGAGCAGAAGTATATAACATTGACCCGCTTTACTATGAGTCACAATGGTCTGGTAGGTTAGTAGATTCTTTTGATGTTGATGATGATGGTATTGCTGATCATAATGGAGAGCATTATATAGGTAACAGAAGACAAACGGACTCAGGTATTCAGGACGCGTCTTATATAGCATTAAGAAATTTTACCTTAGGGTATACCTTCGATCAAAAATTAATAACCAAAATAGGCTTAAGTTCTGCTAGAATTTATGGTGCAGCAACTAACTTATTATACATTATGGGGGATGATTACACTTCATACAATCCCGAAGGTATTGAAACCGGAAATTCTGGTTATGCAGGACCAACAACTTATGGTGTGCAAGTTGGTGCTAGCCCTATTATAAGAAGTTTTACGTTTGGTGTAAATGTTAATTTTTAAAAAAATAAAAATGAAAAAAATAATTTTATTATTGGCAATAGTTTCTTTCATCACTGCTTGTGAAGATTTAGAACAAGTGCCATCAAATATTGCAAATTCAGATTCATTGACAGATTTTGAAGGTGTTTTAAATGCAGCATACTATTACCAGTTAGGCTCTGTAACACCAATGGCTGTGATGGGAGATTTCAGAGCAGACAACGCGTTAATGATAGAAGAACCCTACCCATCTTTTGATAGATTTAATAGTGATCTGTTAGATATGGAAGATCAGTTTTTTGAACCATTTTATATTGCTCTATATAGATCAATCTTAAGTGCAAATAACGTTATTGAAAACTCAGCTAGTACAACTGATATTGGCGAAGCAAAGTTTATAAGAGCCTTATCTTACTTTAAATTAGTACGTGTTTTTGGAGATGTCACTGTAAATTTAAGTTCTGGAGATCTTAGTTTAGACCCAACGAGACAGCCATCTGCAGAGGTATACAATAATGTCATCATTCCTGATCTACAAGATGCCATAGTAGCATTAGATAATTCAGGGTTATCTAATGGTAGAGCAACGCAAATAGCTGCTCAAGGCTTATTAGGTAAAGTATATATGCAAATTGGTAACTTTAGCAGTGCAGAATCACATCTTGCTGCTGTAGTAAATGGTGCAGCAGCAGCTGGCGTAAGTTTACAACCTAACTTTGCTGATATTTTTGGAGATGCCAATGATTTAAATCCAGAAATTCTCTTTGCAACTCAAGTATCAAGTTCAATTCCGGATGAATATGGTTTTACAGAGTTTACCGGATGGTATATTGGTAATGATTCAAAATCTTTTGAACCATTAGATTTGGATTTAGTTGCTGCTTATGATGCTGCAGGTGATGTTACAAGAAAAGCTCTTACAGTTGATGAAGTTGGTGTAAGAGGAATAAAATATCTATCAGAAAATCCAGATCAAGATTGGATAGAATTGAGATTAGCGGATGTTATTTTGTTATATGCAGAGGCACGTAATGAAAATATCAATGCAGATGGTTCGCAATCAGCATCTATTTTAGGTTTACTAAATGATATTAGAACTAGAGCTGGCTTAGCCAGTTTAAGCGGTACTGCAAATACACAAGTGGAAGTTAGACAAGCTATTGCAGACGAAAGACGATTCGAATTAGCCTTTGAAGGACAACGATGGTTTGACCTAGTTAGAACAGGTACCGTAGATGCAGAAATGGGAGAAACGATTAATCCTAATTATCATGTATTTCCAATTCCTGTTTCAGAAATACTTGCTAGTGATGGCGTAATTTCTCAAAATCCTGGATACTAAAGTTGTGTGTGTATAAATAATAAGTAAAATTATTATTTGTTATGTATCCCTTACTCCACTAATCATTAGTTTGATCAGTGGAGTATTTTTTTATAAACGGATTGCCAGTACTATTAATACCACATAGTCATCAATTGATTCATAAAATGATACATTTCTATTAAGTGTTTTTAATAAAAGGGTCATATATTTGTTACGAATTAGTGCAGCTGTATGATTACGATCAAAGAAATTACTTCTAAAGCAGATTTAACTACATTTGTTAAGTTTCCTTTTGAATTATATAAAGACTCTCCCTATTACGTTCCTTCTATTATTAAAGAAGAGTTAGATGTAATGAATCCCAAAAAAAACCCTGTTTTTAAAAATGCGGTGGCTAAATATTTCTTAGCATATAGAAATGACAAGATAGTAGGAAGAATTGCAGCAATTATTAATTGGATCGAAGTAAAAGAACAACAAAAACCGAAAGTACGTTTTGGATGGTATGATGTCATTGATGATATTGAAGTTACAAAAGCATTATTAGAAAAAGTTGCTGAGGTTGGAAGAAAGAATTCATTAGAATATATGGAAGGTCCAGTAGGGTTTTCTAATATGGATAAAGCAGGTATTTTGATCAAAGGTTTTGAAGAACTTAATACCATGATAACTTGGTATAATTATCCATATTATCAAAAACATATGGAGCAATTAGGTTTTGAAGATGCAGCGACTTGGGTAGAATATAAAATAAGAGTTCCTAAAGAAACCAAAGAAAAGGTTATTAAGTTTGCTAAAATCATTAAAAAACGCTATCAGCTTCAATTACTTAAGTTTAAGAAAAGTAAAGAGCTTCTAAAATACGCAGATGATATGTTTGACCTGCTTAATAAAACATACAGTAGTCTGCAAACATTTGTACCAATACAGCAGTATCAAATCGAAATGTACAAGAAAAAATATCTGCCGTATTTAAACCCAGAGTATATTACTTGTATTGCGGATAAAGATGGTAAATTGATTGCTTTTTCCATCGTCATGCCTTCCTTTTCTAAAGCTCTTAAGAAGATGAATGGTAAAATATATCCTTTAAAGTTCTTGCATATCCTCAAAGCTCAACGAAGAAACGACACCGCTGCTTTTTATCTTATTGGTGTTGATCCTGAATATCAAAATAAAGGGGTCACTGCACTTATATTTAAGGAAATGAACGAAACTTTTCTTCGTAATGGTATAGAAATGGTAGAGACTAATCCAGAATTAGAGGAAAACAAAGCTATACAAGCTCTTTGGAATGACTATGAGCATGAACAGCACAAAATGCGAAGAACATACAGAAAAGATATTTAAAATACAGCTAGCTAAAACTACCCTTTTCGGGTGGGAAAATTCACCAATGTAATTTCTAAATTAGTCAACATAATACGTAGGTCTGTTCATTATACGTTTTCAGATCATTTTATGAATTTAAAACTCAATATTATGTTAGACAGTATTTTAAAAATTAACGGTGTTCAACAATTAAATAGAGAGCAACAAAAATCAATTACCGCAGGATTTGGTTTTAGTATAACTTGTTTTGATAGTGAAGAATGTCCAAACAGACAAATTTGTTGTTCTGGAACTTGTATAAATCCTGAAATAGTGTGGCATTTACCAGCATGTTAATCACTAAAAAAATCCGCTAATTAGCGGATTTTTTTAGTTTTAAATGCCTTTCAGCCTTTCTTATTCACCCATTGCTTCCGCAAGAGCAGCAGACATTTTTTAATAGGTTCCGTTTTCTAAAGTTTCTCGAATTGCAGAAAATGCATTTAATGTTTCTTCAATATCCTGATTATATTTTTTAAGCATAACAATAACAGTTAATTAACTAATAAAAAATAAATTTTAAAGGCAATATTTTCTATCTTTAGGTTATTATTGTTTTATAGAAGGCTACCTACCTTTTATAAAATTATTATTCCAAGAATAGACATAAACCTAAGTGTCTCTAAAAATTTAGGATTCTTAAACTTTTAAAACCTACCTATTATGTTAAAAAAAATTTTAAACCTTAACGGTGTTGAAAAATTAAGTTCTCAGCAAAAGAAAATAATTAAAGGAAGCGGTAACCCTACACTTCCTCCTTGTGGAACGATTCGTTGTTATGTAGGACCATTTGTCATCGATTGTTCTTTAAACACAGATGGAAGATGTACTTGTGTCAATGGCACTTGTGTTGAGGGTTGTGACAGCGACTGTAGATAATAATGTATATAGAAACGGTTTAAACTCTCTCAATAGGCTACAAAATGTTTGTTATATATATTTTTCGTTTCAACTGATTTATTCTATACACTGGAAAATCTATTATATTTTAAAACTATTTAAAATACTATCACTTTGGTATATTTTTAATTTCGCCAGAGCCCATTTCTAAGCTTTATAATGAAGTTTAAATACATATAGAAAGATATATTAGAAACTAAAAAATCCGCTAATTAGCGGATTTTTTATATATCATTTTTATTATTTTACACTATTCACCCATTGCTTCCGCAAGAGCAGCAGACATTTTTTTATAGGTTCCATTTTCTAAAGTTTCTCGAATTGCAGAAAATGCATTTAATGTTTCTTCTATATCCTGCATCGTATGTGAAGCCGTAGGAATTAATCGTAATAAAATCATTCCTTTAGGAATTACCGGATACACAACTATAGAACAAAAAATACCATGATTTTCTCTAAGATCCTTCACTAAGGCCATTGCTTCAGGAATACTTCCTTTTAGATATACTGGAGTCACACAACTTTGAGTAGTTCCTAAATCAAAACCTCGATCTCGCAAACCATTTTGTAAAGCATTCACGTTTTCCCAAAGTTTTGCTTTCAATTCCGGCATAGTTCTCAACATATCAAGTCGTTTGAGTGCACCAACCACCAATTGCATCTGCAATGATTTAGCAAACATTTGTGAACGTAAATTATATTTTAGATAATCAATAATCTCTCGATCAGCCGCAATAAACGCTCCAGTACTTGCCATAGATTTAGCAAATGTGGCAAAGTACACATCTATTTCATCCTGAATTCCTTGCTCCTCACCCGTTCCTGCTCCTGTTGCTCCTAATGTTCCAAAACCGTGAGCATCATCTACAAACAACCTAAAATTATATTTTTCTTTTAAAGCAACTATTTCTTTTAATCTTCCTTGTTCACCACGCATTCCGAAAACACCTTCTGAGATTAATAAAATCCCTCCTCCAGTTTTTTCTGCCATTCTTGTGGCTCTCATTAAGTTTTTCTCTATACTCTCTATATCATTATGACGATACGTATATCTTTGTCCTTGATGTAATCTTACTCCATCAATAATACAGGCGTGCGCATCTACATCATATACAATGATATCATCTTTACTTACCAATGCATCAATTGTAGATACCATTCCCTGGTATCCGAAATTCAATAAATAAGATGCTTCTTTATCTACAAATTCGGCAAGCTCATCTTGCAACTGCTCATGAAGATCTGTATGTCCGCTCATCATTCTAGCTCCCATAGGATATGCAGAACCATATGCAGCGGCTGCTTCAGCATCAACCTTACGAACTTCTTCCATATTAGCAAGCCCCAAATAATCATTAATACTCCAGGTAACAACTTCTCTTCCCTGAAACTTCATTCTATTTGATATTGGTCCTTCTAACTTTGGAAAAACAAAATATCCTTCTGCCTGATCCGCCCATTTTCCCAAAGGTCCTTTGTCCTCATATATTTTATCAAATAAATCTCTCATCTACCGCAAATTTGATTTCTTTAAGTGTGCGAAAATACAGAAAATTGATGTGATAGCATAATTATATCTAAAATCACTACTATAAACTATTTTTTCACAAAAAAAGCACCTGTAAAATATCAGATGCTTATATTTTTATACTATTTAAAATTACTTAACAAACTGAACCTTTGTAGCATCTTCTTCATGGACACTATCAAAAAATCCTTGTTCCATCATCCATTCATCACTAAACACCTTGCTCATATAACGAGATCCATGATCTGGTAAAATAATGACCACATTACTGTTTTCATCAAATTCTCCTTGTTTAGCTAATTGTTTAACACCTTGTATAGCTGCACCACTTGTATATCCTAAAAACATACCTTCAGTTTTCACCAATTCTCTTGCCGTGTGCGCACTATCTTCATCACTTACTTTTTCAAATTTATCAATTACATCAAAATCTGTCGCTGTAGGAATCAGGTTTTTACCTAAACCTTCTATTCGGTAAGGATAGATTTCTTCTTCATCAAATTCTCTAGTTTCGTGATATTTTTTCAAAACAGATCCATAAGCATCAATTCCTAATACTCTTACATTACTGTTCTGTTCTTTCAAGTATTTTGCAGTTCCAGAAATGGTTCCTCCTGTTCCACAACAAGCAACAAAATGAGTAAGTTTTCCATTAGTTTGATTCCAAACTTCAGGTCCTGTAGAATTATAATGCGCATCAATATTTAATTGATTAAAATATTGATTTATATAAACAGATCCTTTAGTCTCTTCATGAAGTCTTTTAGCTACTTGATAATAAGATCTGGGATCGTCAGCACTTACGTGTGCTGGACACACATATACCTTTGCTCCCATATTCTTAAGCATAGCAATCTTATCTTTTGATGACTTTGAGCTAACTGCCAGTATACATTCATACCCCTTTATTACACTGACCATAGCTAAACTGAAACCTGTATTCCCGCTGGTAGTTTCAATAATAGTACTACCAGGTTTTAGAATACCTTTTCTTTCAGCTTCTTCTATAATATAAAGTGCAATTCTATCTTTAGTGGAATGTCCAGGATTGAATGATTCTATTTTTGCATAGAAATTTCCTGGAAAGCCTTTCATAATTCTGTTTAATTTTACAAGCGGGGTATCACCTATAAGCTCTAAAACATTATTATAAGCCTGAATATCTTCTCTCATAAGGTTGTGTTTTACACAGATCTGCAGAACAAAAAATGGGGAGTCTACAAACCGTCACAAAAACGCTACGAAGTTACGTTAATTTTTTTAATTAATTCTTTATCCCTTCCAAATCTAATAAAAAGGCATATTCTTCCGCAACTTCTTTTAGTGCTTCGAATCTTCCTGAAGCTCCTCCGTGACCAGTTTCCATATTAGTATGTAGTAATAACAGATTATTATCCGTCTTTAATTCTCTTAATTTAGCCACCCATTTAGCTGGCTCCCAGTACTGTACCTGGGAATCATGTAATCCTGTTGTAACTAACATGTTTGGATAACCCTGAGCTACGACATTATCATAAGGAGAATAAGATTTCATATAATCATAATATTCTTTTTCATTTGGGTTCCCCCATTCATCATACTCTCCTGTAGTCAATGGAATACTATCATCTAGCATGGTGGTTACTACATCTACAAATGGTACCGCAGCCACTACTCCATTATACAGTTCTGGTGAAATATTTACAATTGCTCCCATCAATAGGCCTCCTGCAGAACCTCCCATAGCGTATAGATGTTCCGAAGATGTATATCCGTCTTTAATCAAAAACTTAGAACAATCTATAAAATCCGTAAAAGTGTTTTTCTTTTTAAAAAGTTTTCCATCCTCGTACCAAGAACGTCCAAGATATTCACCTCCTCTTACATGAGTTATTGCGTAAATAAACCCTCTATCTAATAAGCTTAATCGTACTGTAGAAAAATATGGATCTATAGTAGATCCATATGAACCATATGCATATTGAAGCAAAGGATTAGTACCGTCTTTTTTGATTCCTTTTTTATAAACCAAAGATATTGGTATTTTAGTGCCATCAATAGCAGTTGCCCAAACACGTTCTGAGATATAATTATTTTTATCAAAACTATCGCCTAACACCTCTTGTTCTTTCTTTATTTCCTTCTCCTTCGTATCCATATTAAAATCAATAACCGAGTTGGGGGTTATTAATGAATTATACGCATACCTTAGGGTTTTAGTATCAAAATCTACATTAGTACTTACATAAGCTGTATATGTTTCATTATCAAAAGGAAGATAATAATCACTGGTACCATCCCAACTTTTAATATTAATTCTGTTTAAACCATTACTACGCTCACTTATTACCAAGTACTCTTTAAAAATATCGACATCTTCTAATAAAACATCTTTACGATGTGGAATAACATCTGTCCAGTTTTCCTTTAACGTATTTTCTTCTGAAACCTTCATTAGTTTAAAGTTCTTAGCTTCATCCGTATTCGTCAATACATAAAAATTACCTTGATAATGAGCTATTCCATATTCTAAACCTCTGACTCTTGGTTGAAAAACTGTAAATTTCCCAGTAGGATTATCTGCTTTTAAAATATGATACTCCGAAGTTAATGTACTACTGGCCCCAATTACAATATACTCTTTAGACTTTGTTTTATAAACAAAAGTATTAAACGTATCATCCGTTTCATGATAAATCTCTATGTCATTTGATGAGTCTGTACCTAGATTATGTCTAAAAATTTTGTGTGATCTTAGGGTCTCATCATCCTTTTTTGTGTAAAACAAAGTTTTACTATCAGCAGCCCAAGTACTTCCTCCGGTAGTTGTTTCAATTACTTCTGGATATATTTCACCTGTTATCAGGTTTTTAACGCGTATCGTATAATTTCTTCGGCTTACGGTATCCAGTCCATAGGCGATTAAGGTATTATCAGGACTTATGTTTAGACCAACCATCTTAAAGTAAGCGTGTCCTTCTGCTTCTTTATTACAATCGAATAGTATTTCTTCTGAGGCATCTAGACTTCCTTTTTTTCTAGAATATACAGGATAATCCTTACCTGTTTCATACCGAGTGATATACCAATAACCATTTAGTTTATATGGAACAGAGGAATCATCTTCTTTAATACGACTTTTCATTTCTTCAAAAAGACTTTTTTGAAAGTCTTTTGTATGTCCCATCATTCTATCGTTATAGTCATTCTCCCGTTTTAAGTAATCAATTACCTCTGGATTATCCTTATCATTAAGCCAAAAATAATTATCGATACGATTATCTCCATGCTTTTCGAGATTTGTAGCTTTCTTAGCTACAATTGGGTTTTGAATTTCTATCTCCAATGTTCTTAATTTATTATAGTTACGCGAAGTTGCAAAAGTAATAGTTAGTAACCATATAATTTACAGACTTTTCATAATAATCTCTTAGTTTATTAACAGTTAAAGTGCTAATTTTGTTCTTAATAAATCATAAAAAAAAATACAAATGTTCGGAGATATGATGGGAATGATGGGTAAACTAAAAGAAACCCAAAAAAAAGTTGAAGAAACAAAAAAAAGATTGGATACTGTTTTGGTAGATGAAAATAGTACCGATAATCTTCTTAAAGTTACAATTACAGCTAATAGGCAGATTAAAAGTATTTCTATCGCTGATGAATTACTAAATGATAAAGAACAATTAGAGGATTATCTTATTCTTACACTAAACAATGCTATTACAAAAGCAACAGCAGTCAATGAAGCTGAGTTAGCTGCAGTAGCTAAAGAAGGAATGCCTAATATTCCTGGTTTAGACATGTTTAAATAATAAGGGATCAACAGGAATAAAAAAAGGAAGCAATTTGCTTCCTTTTATTATTATTATATCAAAATAGATTAGTTGTTTATTAATCTAAATTCCGTTCTACGGTTTGATGCATGCTGACGTTCCGTACAAGAAACTCCATCTGCACATCTGTTTTTTAGTCTGTTTTCTCCGTAACCATTAGCTACTAAACGACTACCATTCACTCCTTTTGAAAGTAAATAAGTTACTACAGCTTGTGCTCTTCTTTCAGAAAGACTTTTGTTACTTGATTTAGACCCTCTAGCATCGGTGTGAGAAGCAATTTCCATTTTAGCGCCTTGATTATTTGCTAGTACTGGCATCAATCTAGTATCGATAATACTCTTAGCTTGAGCAGTTAATGTAGCACTTCCTAAATTCCAGTTGATTGGTAATGCAGAATACTCTACTAAAGAACACTCTACTTCCTTCCAAGTAGTTAATCCTCCTTTTTGAGTAAGTACTTCTTTACTCACTGTTTTAAAAGTAGCTGGAACAACTACTTCTTCAGTATAAGCGTCTTTAACCATAACAGTTTTAGTAATAGTAGCATATTCCGCAGGAATTATCTCTTCGATTACTCTAGCTGGTTCCGCAATTACTCTTTTAGTATAACTACTTGGTTTCTCTGCAATAGAATTACTAGTTGTAGTAGCATCAGTACTTAATGTTTGAACTGGTACTGTAGTAAACTCTGCAGGATATCCTTTATAACACCAGTATCTACAGTCATCAGGATTACTTGATGCACAATCAGGTGCAGGAGATCCTAGTTCCCATTGAGCGTATGCAGGCTTAATTTCAACTGTTTCTGCTCCAGTACCAAATTTAGCAGGAATTACTTTTAACGCAGATGCACCTTGTTTTTTGATAAAAGTAACTGTTTCAGTTTTATATTTAGCAGGGACAACAGAGAGTTTTTTCCCCTCTTCTTTAACCAATACCTTTTCCGTTACAGTTTCAAATGTAGCTGGAAATGTTTTTAGTTTTTTGTATTCTGGTGTGATTTGTACTTGTACTGTTTGATTTTCGTAAACATCTGGTGTTGTACAACGTACATAGCATTTTCCTGGTTCAGGATTAGCAGGTAGGTCTTGAGCTTGGACAGTAATTCCTGCAATTGCAAGAAGCACAAATAGAATGTGTCTTTTCATAGTTGATGATTTTTGTGGTTATTATTATGTTACATTTAAAGATACGAAAATATACATATGAAAAAGAAATGTTAAAATTAGTATTTCAAAAAATTCCCGCATTTTCGATGTATTGTATTTTTATTCGATAAAAGACTAAAAAAACGGTATTTGACGTTTTTTATATTTTTCTTTCTCCTTTTTATTCTATATTTTTATCAAAATCATTCTAAAATTATTTAAAACGCGACAATATGTTTGAACTCAAAAATAAAGAGGGATCTAGTTATCATTTTACTTTAAAAGCAAAAAATGGGCAAGTAATTCTAAGCAGTGAAGTATACAATTCTAAAGCTGCTGCCATAAATGGAATTGCCTCTGTACAAAAGAACGCAGTTGAAGATGGAAGATATGAGCGAAAAACCGCAAAGGATGGAAAATTCTTTTTCAACTTAAAAGCTACGAATGGTCAAGTAATTGGTAGTAGTCAAATGTATTCTTCTGAATCCGGAATGGAAAACGGCATCAATTCCGTAAAAGAAAATGCCGCTGATGCTGACACTAAAGAAGTTTAAATTTATTAAGTATCTATTTATAAATTCTAAAAAAAAAGCTGTTCAGGTATTTGAACAGCTTTTTTTTACAAAGATTGTAATAATTCTATAAAATATTCATGCATTTTCTGGGTATAATCCAAATGTGTTACAAACCTTAATTTTCCTTGCCCCATACTGTAAAAATGAATATTTTTTGAAGCCATTTTCGAAATAAAATCTTCTTCATCTCCTTCAATCGTAAATATGACTATATTGGTATCTATTGGCTCTACATTGATAACAAAAGATATTCCTTCTAAAATTTTTCCTATTTCATTAGCTCTTTTATGATCTTCCTGTAATCTATCTAAATGATTTTCTACAGCATATAATCCTGCAGCCGCCATATAGCCTATTTGACGCATTCCTCCACCTAATACTTTTCTAACTCGAATAGCTTGCTCCATGATCTTTTGATCTCCCACCAATACAGATCCCATTGGCGCCCCCAAACCTTTACTAAGACACACAGAAATAGTATCAAACATTTCTCCATATTGTATGGCTTGCTCTTTTTTGGCAACCAAAGCATTCCACAATCTAGCACCATCTAAGTGATATCCAAGATTATGATCATTACATACCTTTCTTATTTTTACTATTTCTTCAAAATCATAACAGGCTCCTCCTCCTTTATTAGTAGTATTCTCTATACATACTAAACTTGTCAAAGGACTGTGGTAAAAATCTGGTGGATTAATTGATTCCTGAACCTGATCAGCAGTTATCATACCTCTATGTCCATCAATCAATTTACAAGAAACCCCACTATTAAAAGAAACTCCTCCTCCTTCATAATTAAATACATGAGCATATTTATCCGCTATTAGTTGTTCACCAGGTTGTGTATGTAGCTTAATAGCCGCTTGATTAGCCATACTTCCTGATGGAAAAAACAAAGCACTTTCTTTACCAAACATAGTGGCAATTCTTTCTTCTAATGCATTAACCGTTGGATCCTCTTTATAAACATCATCTCCTACCTCTGCATTGATCATTGCGTTAAGCATTTCTGGAGTAGGCTTTGTAACCGTATCACTCCTAAGATCTATTATCATATTATATTACTTAATTAGAATATTTATTACTACTAAACATGGATTAAAACTCACATCTATAACTTCCTATGGGAGAACCATCAGGAATTTTTGGCGAAGGTAACGCTTTAAATTTTTCAGGTTTAGTCATAAAATCCTGAATTTGATTTAAATAATAATCACTATAAACACCTTCGGAATCTTTCCTCTTTTCTGACAATAATAACGATTGTATTTTCTTTAAAGAAGCATATACCTGAGCTCGTACCTGTGGATAGGCATTGATATCATTACTTAAATTCATAAGATGTTTTAACGTATTGCTTTTTACAGTATGTTGAATTTCATTAGTATAATCATTTTTGGATTTGGATTCAAAAACTACTTTAATCAACTTGTCTAAAACTTCAGAAATACTTAGCTGTTTAACATCTAAACTCTTTTGTTGTACTAATCGCGATGCTCGCTGAGGGTTCAATAAAAGTGACAAACTCATATCACTGGCTGTAGATGCAGCACTCATAGGATCAAATGCTACTCCTGTCATACTATTAAATGATTCTCTAGTACGAGAATAGCCAAAAGCTCTAGGAGGAAATAACTTTAGCTTATCCTCTGGAATTGCCAAAACTTCTGGCGATAAAGTCTTCAAAATTTGTTCTAATGCTTCCTTTTGTTCATTTTCAGAAATTACTTCTACGATCGTTTGCTCATCTCCCTTAACAGAATAATTATAATTAAGACCTCCTATCAATTTTACCGCTGCTTCTGTTTGATACCTATGAAAAAAATACAAAGGAACAAACACATCTTCGAGAACAGAATACGGTTCGCTATTTCTTATATTATCTTCAGAAAAATTATTTATCGCTACTTTCCTTACTTCTAGTAGATTTTTTAATTCTTCAGAAGCGCTTTTACCATTATCCCATAAATGCGCTAAACCATGAGCACCTCCTTGAGGCCTTGCATCACTATCAGATATAAAACGCAAACCAGCACCATAAGCATTACTTAAAATGCCATTTAAAGCTTCTTTTTCATTAACATCATTACCAAACTCAGAATAACTGTACGCCACCGTTACCTTATCCCAAACACCAATCTTGGTATCATAAGCATCTGACAAATCGATATTACCGTCTTTCAATCTCACCGTAGGATGTGGGTAATCCATTACGGATGCTCTATTACTAGTACTAGCTGCAAAATTATGTGCAAACCCAATGGTATGTCCTACCTCGTGAGCCGATAATTGTCGAATTCTAGCCAAAGCCATTTCTAACATGGGTTGATAATTATCGTCATTGTCTGCAAAGGGTTTACTTAATAGTGCTTGAGCAATCAGAAAATCCTGACGAATCCGTAAACTACCCAAACTAACATGTCCTTTTAATATTTCTCCAGTTCTAGGATCTACAACGCTAGCTCCATAACTCCAACCTCTTGTAGATCTATGCACCCATTGAATCACATTGTATCGTAAATCCATAGGATCTGCACCTTCTGGAAGCATTTTTACCTGAAAAGCATCTTTAAACCCAATAGCTTCATAAGCTTGGTTCCACCACCTAGCTCCATCCAACAACGCAGATCTTACTGGTTCTGGGGTGCCAGGATCCAGATAATAAATAATTGGTTCTTTAGCTTCACTTACAGCTAATTCAGGGTTTTTCTTTTCCAGCCTATGCCTTGTTATATACCTTTTAACAATAGGTTCTTGTATAGGTGTTGCATAATCCAAATATGCAATAGACAAAGCTCCACTTCTTGGGTCAAATTCTCGTTTTTTATAATTATTATCAGGTAATTCAACAAAAGAGTGATGTTGAGTGACAGTAAGAAATTTGGAATCTGGTGCAACCGACCAGATATTTCCTCTTTTAGGAGATCCTTTATAAGTGATCAATGCCTCAAATTCTACATTTTTTGCAAATGCTTTCGTTCTTTCTAAGCTTAAAGCACTTTTAGATTTGTCTATACTATAATTACCCTCATTTTGATTTTTTAATCTATTTATAACTCCGTGAGTATCTTGTAATAAGAATGGTGTTAAATCAATAATATAAGTACTTGATTTTTCTTCCTTTATAGGAAAACCAAACAAAACGGATTTAGCAAATGCCTGTTCCACACTTTTTTTCTCCAACTCATTTTCAGTAATAGCTCTATATCGCTGATTAGGTTGTACCAATAACAATTTATTTCCCGCTTTTTGAAACTTGACTATCACACCATCGCCTATCTGTCCTCTATCCAATCCGATATCATTAGATCCCAGACCTGTGGCCAAAGAATGAACATATAAAAATTCTGTGTTCAATTTATTTACTTCTAAATATATTTCATCCTTACTTTGATTATAGTAGAAATTAAAATATCCTTTCTGTAATTGTAAATCTTTTTGTTTTTCTAAAAATTGGCCGGAAACTATGTGACAAACTACTAGAAACAAGCAAGTAATATTTATTTTCATTCTGAAATGATTTATGTGATTTTGCAAAAGCATTAAAACTATAAAATAATAGTAAAATTATTTCCTACTGAACTGTTAAATCCTATTTTTGTCAAAAATAATTTAAATATGATTAATACTGAGACTTTACAAGATCTTAGGGAGCGCCTGGTTGCGTTAAGGAGGTATCTTTGACATTGATGCCAAACTTATCGAAATAGCTAACGAAGAAGAAAAAACGTATGCGCCTGATTTCTGGAACAATGCCCAGGAAGCGGAAAAAATAATGCGTGCACTAAATGCAGAAAAAAAATGGGTTTCTGAGTACGAAAAAGGCGTTACTCTTGTTGATGATCTAGAAATACTCTACGAGTTTTATAAAGAAGGAGATGCAACAGAAGCAGAAGTACAAGAACGTCATTCTACAGCTTTAGACCTTATAGAAAGTCTTGAGTTTAAGAACATGCTCAGCGAAGAAGGAGATAATATGAGTGCTGTTCTGCAAATCACGGCCGGTGCTGGAGGTACGGAAAGTTGTGATTGGGCCAGTATGTTGATGCGTATGTATATGATGTGGGCAGAAAAACAAGGGTATAAGATTAGAGAACTTAACTATCAGGGAGGAGATGTTGCTGGAATTAAAACTGTAACATTAGAAATTGAAGGTGAGTATTCTTTTGGTTGGCTAAAGGGTGAAAATGGTGTACACAGATTAGTACGTATTTCTCCTTTTGACAGTAACGCCAAAAGACATACATCTTTTGCTTCAATATATGTATATCCATTGGCTGATGACTCTATTGAAATCGATATTAACCCTGCCGATTATGAGATTATCACATCTAGATCAAGTGGTGCTGGAGGACAAAATGTTAATAAGGTAGAAACAAAAGTACAACTTACCCACTTTCCTACTGGAATTCAAATTTCATGTTCAGATACTAGATCACAGCAAGAGAATCGATTAAAAGCATTACAAATGCTTAAATCGCAGCTTTTTGAGCTTGAACTCAAAAAACAACAAGCGCAACGTGATGAGATTGAAGCTTCTAAAATGAAAATTGAATGGGGATCTCAAATACGTAATTATGTCATGCATCCATATAAACTGGTTAAAGATGTCAGAACTGCAGAAGAAACAGGAAATGTTGATGCCGTAATGGATGGAAATATTGACGCTTTCTTAAAAGCATATCTTATGATGATGGGACAAAAAAATGAAGATTAATAATTAGAAATATGACAACAATATATCATAACCCTAGATGTAGTAAGTCCAGACAATGTCTTGCTCTTCTAGAAGAAAAAAATGAAGATTTAGAAATTGTTAAATATTTAGACACTCCAGTTACAAAAGAAAAGCTTACAGAGATTATCGAACTTCTTGGTATAAAGCCTATAGATTTAGTTAGAAAAAATGAAGTTATCTGGAAAGAAAATTTTAAAGGAAAAGACATAACAGATCAACAAATTGTAAAAGCGATGTGTGATCATCCTAAATTAATTGAAAGACCTATTGTTATAAAAAACAATAAAGCAATTATAGGAAGACCTCCCGAAAAAGTTATTGACATTTTATAGCAAAATAAAAAAGCCTTGAAATTCGATTTCAAGGCTTTTTTATTACAACTCATTCACAATTATACCTTTTATGGACAACCTTGAGTTGTTGGATCTATACAATTACATATTGGAAATGGTTCACAAGCAGTTTGTCCTGGAGGGCAGTTGCAATCATCAGTTAATTGAATAACATTAACAGTTCTAATAACTTCAGTTGCCTGATTTCCTGCATTATCCTGCACATTATATCGTACTTGATATACTCCAACTACATTGGTATTTACATTAGAGCTTACTTGTATATTTGCAGAAATATCACCATCCACATTATCAGTTGCTGTAGCACCTTGATCCCTATACGGATCATTTAAAAGAGTAATAGTAGGAGATGAACCTATTAGAGTAATCACAGGAGGAATTGTATCAGGATTAAATACGGTTATTGTTCTAGTAACTTCTACAGCCTGATTTCCTGAAGAGTCGGTCACATTATATCTTATTGTATATGTTCCCTCTGTATTCAAATCTACATTCCCGGTTGTAACAATAGCCGAAGTTAAATCCCCGTCTACATTATCTGATGCTGTAGCACCAGGATCAGTATAACTACCTCCTAATGGAATATTAAAAGAAGGTGCTCCGATTAAAGTGATTACAGGAACTACATTATCTATAACCCTTACAGTTCTTGTAATTGTAGCGGTGTTATTAGAAGAGTCCGTGACACTGTATGTCAATATATAATCATCAGGTGTATTTACATCTACAGTTCCTGTAACAGAAATATCTGATGTTAAATTACCATCGACATTATCACTTGCATTAGCTCCCGGATCTGTAAAAGTACTTCCTACATTCACTATAAATGGATTAGCCCCAACTAAAGTAATTACAGGACTTATATTATCTACGACATTAACCGTTCTTGTTGCTTGTGTATTATTTCCTGAAGAATCTGTAACACTATATGTTATGGTATATGATCCGAGAGTATTAACATCAACTGTTCCTGTAACTGTTATTTGACCAGAAATATCGCCATCGAGATCATCTGCAGCTGTTGCTCCTGGATCGGTAAAAGTACTTCCATAACTTATTTCTAGAGGATTATCTCCTAATAATGTAATAACTGGTGGATTATCACCTATAACATTAACAGTCCTAGTTTCTGAGACTTCATTACCAGCAGCATCACTAACTGTATAAGTCAATACATAAGTTCCTATCGCATTTACATTAACTGAACCAGTTACTGCTATCTGCGAAGTTAGATCTCCATCAATATTATCTGTTGCAGTTGCACCAGGGTCATTAAAAGTATTCCCTTCTCTTAAGATTAAAGGATTATCCCCTAATACCGTAATCACAGGAGGAATATTATCAATAACATTTACAATTCGCTCTACCGACGATGTATTTCCTGAAGAATCTTCTACACTATAAACTATAGTATATGTTCCAGGAACATTTACATTCACGGTACCAGTAACTACAATATTTGCAGAAATATCACCATCTATATCATCCATTGCCGTTGCTCCCGGATCTGTAAAAGAATCCCCAACATTAATAGTAATTTCGCTATCTCCTATCAATTGTATAACTGGAGCTGTACCATCAGGATCTCTAAAATTTAAAGTTAAAGATGCTTCTTTAGATATAGTAACAGTATTAGCATTATCTACTTTAAAATCTAAAATATGAGCGCCTTCTACAGTTCCAATATATGTACCAATACTTGAACCTACTTGTACAGAAATATTATCTCCTGGTTGATAAGTTTCTCCATTATAAGTTATGCTACCAGAGCTTGAAGATGCATAGTTCATTACATAACTGGATGTACCAACAGTTTCGGTAATATTAAAATCAATCGCAGCACCAGAGTTTGTAGTATATATAATATCATTACCTAACGCAGCTGTAAATGTAAAATCTGGTGTCTCTCCTACTACTATTAGAAGAGTTTTTGTCTTGGAAATACCTAAACTACTAGTTGCTGTAAATTCAACCTCAACAGTTCCAACCGTTACACCGGTGAACTTCCAAGTAGAATCGCCAATAGGAGTTTCCGTAGTAGTTTCTGGATCTAATGGTGCTCCACCTATAGTTATATTTCCAGATCCTAAGACATCTGCATCTACTGCAGCACCAAAAACGTATTGAACATCATAAGTTGCCTCACTAACTTCCGAAATATTAAGATTTAAATCTATTTCCCCGCTAACATATGTAGCTTCGGGAGATGGTACTACATCAAACGTAAAATCAGTATCATTTACATTATATGTCAATAAAAATTCTTCTTCTCTATTAGATCTATCTTTAATAGTTATAGTTACTTTATTAGTTCCTATCTGAGTTCCCAAATATTCGATAGTATATTCTGGGCCTTCCGGTAAATCGATAAATTCATTTGCAACTACGGCTATGTCGTTTAAGAAATAAGAACCCGCACCCTCAGTTACATTGTATTTTATTTGGTAATCTCCAACATTAAAATCTTCTCCACCTGTAATGGTAAATTGAGATGCTTTTCTGGTATCAACAAAAGCTTCAATAGTAGTTTCGCTAAATTCTACTTTAAAAAACAGCACTAAATCATCAGTAATTTCTTTTGTACATGCAATTACTAAAAATAAGAAAGCTACTCCTGATATTATATATTGATTAAACTTTTTCATCTTTTATATTTTTTATTTTAAACAGTATTATAATGATCAACTCGTTTAAAAAACTATTTTAATATTAATTTAATCCCAAGGCCAAAATAAGGAGTAAATTCTCCTATTTCACTATTCACATGATATATCTCTTGAGCTTTTATGTTAATTGCTATCGTAGGGATCAAAAAGATGTCTGCATCCAATCCCGCATATGCACCAAAAACCACAGTACTAGTTTCTATATCCAGTAGTAGATTATTTTCTAAAGTTTCATCTCCATTATTAACGGTCTCATAGCCCACCGTTCCTCCAGCTCCAAGAGCAAGAGCAAAAGTTCTCTTATTATTTCTTAATACATCAAAAAAGAAACCTGCATTAAAAGCATATAGATCAACAGGGATTTTTATATCCTCATACTCTAATTTTGTGAAATTAGTCTGGACATTAAACTGTAAGTAATCAAATTCGTTAACTTTATAATCTACTGTTGCCATGCCTCCAAAACCTCCATCAACATAACCACCAGTTAACGATAGTGCAATTTTATGACTTTGAGAATACATCGAAATTGAAGAAAAAAGAATAACTACAATTAATAAAGACTTATTAATTAGACGTTTTTTCATAAACCCTGTTTTATTGATTTGTGATATTATTTAGTTTTACCTTTTTTATTTAAAAAAGAGCTGCAAAACTAAAAAACCGAAACGTATTTTACACTATAATTATTGTGTCTTTGTTGTAACTAAATTCTTTCAAATCATAAAAAACTTTCAATTTGACGAGATTATTGTTAAATTAACCTAACAACATAAGACCATAACCACCTAACATTAAGTAAAATACAATATTTAACACCCCTTTAACCCTCATAACTGCGCCCTAATCATATTTTTGAGCACTTACTATCAAAAAAATATGGGAAAAATTACTTTAATGTTAATTGCGATATTTATCGGATTATCTTCTTTCGCTCAACAAAATGAAGTAAAAGTAACTGGAAAAATTATTGATGAAGAAACTAAAGAGCCTTTAGAATATGCCACTATTTCTTTTCTAAATCCTAAAGAAAATAAAATTGTTACAGGTGGAATAACTGAGGTAAATGGTAATTTTAACATTCAAGTTCCGGTAGGTATTTACAGTATATCTGTTGAATTTATTTCTTTTAAAACAAAAACACTAACAAAGCAAAAGATTTTTAAAAACACGAATTTAGGAACTATAAATCTTGGATTAGATACTGAAGCATTAGACGATGTTGTCGTTATTGCCGAAAAAACAACAGTAGAAATAAAACTAGATAAGAAAATATACAATGTAGGAAAAGATCTTACCGTAAGTGGTGGAACCGTTAGTGATGTACTGGACAATGTCCCTTCTGTTTCTGTTGATGTGGAAGGAAATGTAGCACTTCGTGGAAATGACAATGTAAGGATATTGATTAACGGAAAACCTTCTGGTCTTGTCGGGTTAAGCGGTACTGACGCGTTACGCCAATTACCCGCAGAATCTATTGAGCGTGTAGAGGTAATCACATCTCCTTCTGCTCGTTATGACGCTGAAGGAACTGCAGGGATTCTTAACATTATTTTACGTCGCAGCAAATTACAAGGCTTAAACGGGGCGCTAACTGTAAATACCGGATATCCTCTGCAAGCTGGTATATCTGGAAACTTAAACTACAGAACTGGTGATCTAAATTTTTTCACTACCTCTGGATATAACTATCGAGAAGTACCTGGAAATTCATTATCAGAAACACGGTTTTTTAATATTGACTCCGAAACTCTAGTTGATAATCCTGATACTTTTCTAAATGAAAAAAGAGATTTTGATAGAATACGTAAAGGACTTAATACTAATGTTGGTCTAGAATGGTATATCAATAATAGTTCTTCTGTTACGACTTCTTTTCTATACCGTTCTAGCGACAATGAAAGAAATACTACTAATCTCATTACGGAACCAGATGCTAATGGAAATATCCTAAGCAGTAATTTACGTATCGATCCTGAAGTAGAGGATGATGTGACTAAACAATATTCATTAAATTATAATAAAGATTTTAACGATAGCGGTCACAAACTTACCTTTGATTTTCAAATAGAAAACAGTGAGGAGGAGGAAGACTCTAGGATTACTCAAGAAAATATTTCTACTATAGAACTGGTAAATACTATTGAGAAACAAGACCGTATCCTTATTCAAACCGACTATGTATTACCAATTGGTAAAAAGAGTCAGTTTGAATTGGGATATAGAGGGAACTTTAATGAATTAGATACAGAATTCTTAGTTCAATTTGATAACAATGGTTCCATAACTACAGATACTAATTTATCCAACAATTTAATTTTTAAGGAACAAGTAAATGCCGCTTACACTCAGTTTGGAAGTAAAGCAGGAAAGTTTTCTTATTTACTGGGCTTAAGAGTAGAAGGAACCAGAATTACAATAGATCAAAAAACAAGTGGTGACTTTAACAAAAAAGTATACACTGATATCTTTCCAACCGTCAATTTGGGATATAAATTATCTGACAAGCAAAGTTTAACCCTTGGATATAATCGTAGAATCCGAAGACCTCGTTCCCGTTTTATTAATCCATTTCCGTCCAGATCCAGTGCTACAAACATTTTTCAAGGAAATCCAGATATAGACCCTAGCTATTCCAATGCTTTTGATCTTGGATATCTTAATAGAATGGGTAAACTAACCTTAAACTCTTCTATTTATTATAATAGATCAACTCAGGTATTCACTTTTATTGCTGAAGATACTGGAGATACGGCAATTATTGGTGATGGAACAGAAGTTCCTATTATACGAAGAAGACCTATTAATTTATCCAGTTCTGATCGATATGGATTTGAATTTACACTAACCTATAGTCCCAATAGAAAATGGAGGATTAATGGTAATTTTAACGCCTTTCAAAACAATGTCAGAGGTGATTTCAATGGTCAAAATTTTGATGCGGATAACTTTAGTTGGTTTGCAAGGTTAAGTAACAAAATTACACTCCCTGCAAAAATTGACTGGCAAACTACCGCTTTTTATGCTGGTCCAAGTGAAAATGCACAAACTAAAAGAGAAGGACTTCTGAGCGTGAATTTAGCTTTTAGTAAAGATTTTTTTAAAGATAAAGGATCATTAACTTTCAATGTAAGTGATTTATTTAATAGTAGGAAACGTCAAAGCGTATCTACTACAGAAACCTTTACTACAGATGGTGAATTTCAATGGAGAGAGCGAAGTTTTACGTTATCATTTACATATCGATTCAATCAAAAGAAAAAGAGACAACGTTCTAGAGGAAACTTTAACGGTGGTGATGAAGAGTTTGAAGGATAATTCTCTAGTTTTTCATACTCCATTAACAGTACTACATCTTTTTAAGATTTCTGATCATTCTTTATAAAATAAAATCACCCAACTCATACAATGTGATGAATCAGGTGATTTTTATTAATCGTTATGATTTAGATGAATTAATTCGTTATGGTTACCGTAGTTCCGGTAATGTCTGTTGCACCAAATTCATCTGTTATTTCTATTCCTACATTAAAAACAGTTCCTGGCGCACCAGTAAATGTATGTGTTACATTATCAAATATATCACTATTCACTTCAGGAGATCCATCTCCAAAATTCCATTTGGCATTTATAATAATACCATCACTTGTAGATCCTCCTGCATTAAAAGTAATAGTTAGTGGGGATTTACCGGTTACATTTCTAGGATCAAATCTTGCAACAGGAGGATTATAGACCTGAATAGTTCTGGTAATAGTTGCACTATTATTTCCTGAAGTATCTGTAGCAAAATATGATATCGTATAAAAACCAGCAGTGTTTACATTTACAGTTCCAGAAGTAGAAATTCTTATATCCTGAACTGGATCGTAATTATCAGAAACTAACACACTTTCTTCTGTATAGGATGAACCAATTAGAACCGGAATAAAAGATGAACCTTTTAATGTAATTTCTGGAGCTATATTATCTACTACAGTAACCTTTAGGTTTTTCGTCGCTGTATTCCCTGCAACATCTGTTGCTGTATATGTTAGTATATTCTCTCCTAAGGTATTTATATCAACAGATCCACTTATCATTGCTGTTAAAGGATCATTAGCGTTATCAGTTACTACGGCCGTTGGATTGGTGAATGGAGTATTTACAGTATGTATTATCTCAGAACCTGATATACTTAATGTTATTACAGGTACTTCGGTATCAATGACGATAACCACTCTTTCTGCACTCACAGTATTACCACCTGAATCAGTTACTGTATATATAACTTTATACTCACCAGGATCATTACTTATTACATTGTTTTCTATATTTATATCGAAATCCTGATCGATATCATCTGAAACTTCTACTCCAGCATCCATATAGCTTGTAGTGGCATTAAAAGTTAAAGGATTCTGTCCTAAAATTCGAATTACTGGAGGAGTATCACCTACTACCGTCACTATTCGATTTAGTGTTGTTGTATTACTTGATGAATCTGTAACGCTATAAGTAATAGTATAATCTCCCTCTACATTTACATTCACATTTTCGGTTACCGTAAGGTTTTCTTGCAGTATTGCCATAGTATCTACATTATCAGAAAGCGTAACTCCAGGATCCGTAAAAACAGTCCCTATTAATATTCTTAAAGGGTTATCTCCTATTAAGGTTATAACCGGTGCTTCGTCATCTATCACCGTTACTTTTCTAGTGATAGATGATGAATTACCTGAGGTATCCGTAGCGGTATAAGTAATGATATATGTTCCAGGTGTTAATGTATCCACAGTACCCGTAGTTTCCACTTCCACATTAATATCTACATTATCTGTCACTGTTACTCCTGCATCTGTATATTCTTCTCCTACTCGTATGGTAATTTCTGGTTCTCCTATAAGTTCAATAACTGGTGCTTCTGTATCTAAATCTGTATAGATAAGTATTAATGAACCTAATTTTTCTATTGGTGTAGAATTCGCATTTATTACATTAAATTGAATTTCATGACTTCCCATAACGGTTCCTGTATAAATCCCTGAAAAATCTCCTGTCTCAACAGGTATTTCATCTCCTGATTGATATTCCACTTCATTCAATCTCAAAACACCTGTGTTAGATGTATTATATATCATTTTATAACTAGAACTCCCTACAGTTTCTGTAATTTTAAAATTAAGTATCGCCTCGCTATTTGTTGCAAGTTCTGAGGATACCGCCTCTACTGTAAAAGTGAAATCCGGAGTTTCTGTTACAGGAATTATAAAACTCTTTTCTAACGTAACATTTAGGCTGCTTTCTACAATAAACTCTATCGCTAAATCCCCTACGGTAGTTCCTTCTAATTGCCATGAGAACGTATTCCCTTGATCTATAGCGATAAATTCTTCCTGACTTAAAACTTCTCCTTCTTTATACATAATGCCAGTTCCACTGCCATCAACACCAGTATTTACAAACTTGTAAGATATTGTATAATCCGCTGGACTAATTTCGTTATTAATCTCAAAATTAAGATCGATCGTTCCTCCTATATATGCAGAGGATGGCGTAGGCATAATTTCTATATCAAACGCTGTATCTTTTACATTGTAGGTTAAAACAAACTCTCTATCTTGTTGATATTGATCTCTTATGGTTACCGTTACTTTATTAGTTCCTACTGTGGCTCCCGTATAAGAAATAGTATTTGTTAAATCCGACAATACTATGAACTCATCTTCTTCTATCAATTGATTATTCAATAAATAACTTCCTGAACCTTCGTTAACTTTATATTTTACACTAAAATTTTCTGGCTGTTCTGGACTGTCTGTAATCCTAAATTCTGTAGCTTTTGGAGTGTTAAGAAAAGAGTTTAAAGTTGTTTCACTAAATTCTACTTTAAAAGAAATTATTAAATCGTCTGTTATTTCTTTAGTACAAGCCATTATAGCTACTAATAAGGCGATACTGACTAAAAAGTATTTAGATGTTTTTTTCATGATAATGTTGATCCACTTTAGTATTAATTTCGAAATAAGCCCATAAGATGTTAATCCGCTTTTGTTAAAAAACATCATAAATCAATCACTACCTTAGATTTATTATTAAATCTACAGTGTAAATTCTGATGTCTGTTTATTTTAACCTGCTTTATGCGTCATAATGCAAATCAAACAATTATAAAGCTTGTTCACTTTAGTATGAGGATGTTCGTTTCAATTTTGTGGACAAATGGAAAGATTTATTGGGCAGATGTTTTTAGAGGTTTGGACTATTTCTATTTCTCTGGGAAGATGAATTGTTGAAAATTTATTTTTATTAAAAGCTTCCGCTAAGTCATTCTATAGATAAATAACTGATACGTTAAATACAGCTTACAGAAGTTAGAGTAAAGTGAAGCAAATAGCTTTAACTACTTTTTAATCAACAAAAAAGGGAGTCAACTGACTCCCTTTTTTAATATATAACTATAACTAATCGTATTATTTAAGCTTCTTCTCTAGCCTTACGTTTAGCTTCTTGCTTTAACTTAAAGTTTTCTATAGTAGCACCAAAAATCCAGTAAGGAACTACAAAGGTTAATAAAAATATCATCAACCAAAATCCTATTGTAAGGATTGTTAAGAATGCTAAAAAACCAAGGTATTGATCAAATTCGAACATAATAGTAATCTAATTTCAATTTTTGCCAAAGATAATAACTCTTCCTTTTATCTCATAGCATAAATAAGATTTATTTTCAAAACTGAAACTTAAATATCATTCCTTTTTAAAAAGTACATTCTTTATTCAGAAATAGCTATACAAATTCTTAAATTTGCGCTTCAAAAAACAAATCATCACTGCTATGGAATACAGAATAGAAAAAGATACAATGGGCGAAGTAAAAGTGCCCGCTGATAAACTTTGGGGAGCACAGACAGAACGTTCCAGAAATAACTTTAAAATTGGTGCACCTGGTTCCATGCCTTTAGAAATAGTATACGGTTTTGCTTATCTTAAAAAAGCTGCAGCTTTCACCAACTGTGAACTTGGTGTCCTGCCTATCGAAAAGAGAGATCTTATTGCACAAGTTTGTGATGAAATTCTAGCAGGGAAACATGATGATCAATTCCCGCTGGTAATCTGGCAAACGGGTTCTGGTACACAAAGTAACATGAATGTAAATGAAGTTGTAGCAAATCGCGCACATCAATTAGCTGGGAAAACTATAGGTGAAGGAGAAAAGACCATTCAACCTAATGATGATGTGAACAAATCACAATCTTCTAATGACACCTTCCCAACAGGCATGCATATCGCCGCTTATAAAAAGATCTTAGAGGTTACGATTCCTGGTATTATGCAGTTAAGAGATACTCTTAAGAAAAAATCTGAAACTTTTAAAAATGTTGTAAAGATTGGTCGTACTCACTTTATGGATGCTACACCACTTACTATTGGGCAAGAATTATCTGGATATGTTTCTCAGTTAGATCACGGATTGAAAGCTCTAGAAAATACATTGCCACATTTGGCTGAAATCGCTTTAGGGGGAACCGCAGTAGGAACAGGTTTAAATACCCCAAAAGGATATGCCAAAAGAGTATCTGAATTTATTGCTCAGTTTACAGGATTACCATTTATAACTGCAGAGAACAAATTTGAAGCTTTAGCGGCTCATGATGCATTTGTAGAAACGCACGGTGCTTTAAAACAAATTGCGGTATCCTTAAACAAAATAGGAAACGATATAAGAATGCTAGCATCTGGTCCTAGAAGTGGAATTGGCGAACTAATTATTCCTGCTAATGAACCTGGAAGTTCAATTATGCCTGGAAAAGTAAACCCAACTCAATGTGAAGCATTGACAATGGTATGTGCACAAGTATTAGGTAATGATGTAGCTATCAATGTAGGTGGAATGCAAGGACATTTCGAACTAAATGTATTTAAACCGGTAATGGCAGCGAATCTACTGCAAAGTGCTCAATTAATTGGTGATTCTTGTGTTTCTTTTGATGAACATTGTGCAAAAGGTATAGAACCTAACCAAGCAAGAATAACAGAATTATTAAATAATTCATTGATGCTGGTAACTGCATTAAATACCAAAATCGGATATTATAAAGCTGCCGAAATTGCTAATACCGCACACAAAAATGGAACTACTTTAAAACAAGAAGCTGTTGCTTTAGGTTATGTTACCGAAGAAGAATTTGATCAATGGGTAAAACCGGAAGATATGGTAGGTGCTCTTAAATAAAATAGCACTTCTATTAAAAATAATTAAAGCCAGATGTTTATTCATCTGGCTTTTTTTATACTTGGATGTGAAACGTGATTAGATTTTTATTGATACAGTGTTTTTTGATTTTATTAAGAGGTTTTAACATTACGCTAACCTTCTAAAAATATTTCCTGTTTCCAAAATGATCTAAATTGCGGCGTTAAATTCACACAAACTCAAATACTATGACCTTCTTTAAACTTAAAATAGCTAATTACTTAAAAGGATTGCTTTTGCCAGCTATATTCCTTTTCGGTTTTTCAATTACAGTAATCGCCCAACAAACCATTAACGCTACGCTTGAACATGATGGTTTAACACGTGAATATATCTTATATATTCCTGCATCATATTCACCAAGCACAGCAGTCCCTTTACTATTTAATTTCCATGGATACACATCAAGTGCTAATGATCAAATGTTTTATGGTGATTTTAGATCTATTGCGGATTCAGAAGGATTTCTAATCGTACATCCTATGGGTACTGTTGATAATGTGGGAAATACACACTTTAATGTAGGTTGGGGAACTAGTAATGTCGATGATGTAGGTTTTACAGAAGCTTTGATTGATGAAATATCGTCGAATTACACCATCAATTCAGATCGAGTTTATAGCACTGGGATGTCTAATGGAGGGTTTATGAGTTACAAATTAGCTTGTGAGCTTAGTGGACGTATTGCGGCAATAGCATCAGTTACAGGAACAATGAACAAAAATCAACCCAACACTTGTACCCCTTCTCACCAAATTCCAGTAATGGAAATTCACGGTACAGCAGATACAACGGTACCTTATGAAGGTGCTAATTGGATAGAATCTACTTCGGATGTTGTTAGTTTTTGGGCTGATTTTAATAATTGCGATAGCTCTCCAGAAATTACTAGTATTTCGGATACTGAGCCTAGTGATGGTTCCACTGTAGAATACCAAGTATTCAAAAATGGAGATAATGGTGCTCGAGTAGAACACTATAAAATAAATAATGGTGGACACAAATGGCCTGGTTCTGCTTTTAGTTCAGCAGGTACCAACTATGATATTGACGCATCTGCAGAGATCTGGAACTTTTTTTCACAATATGATATTAATGGTTTGATAACCACTTTATCCGTGGAAGAAGTCGAAGGAAATAATACTATTTTTAGTGTTTATCCGAATCCTGCAAATTCAATTATTACTGTTAATTTAAAAAACCCAAAGCATGTAGATTATGACATCTTTACGCTAGAAGGGAAGCTGATTTCTAATGGTACAGTGTCTTCTACAAACAATAAAATTGATGTCTCTCCCCTTTTATCATCCACAATATATTTCCTAAAGATTGGAAATACAACAGTCAAAATCCAAAAGAAATAGCTTTCTTATTATAAGAAAATAACACCAATAAAAAACCGGATACTTACGCATCCGGTTTTTTGTCCCCACTAATATAACTAACTATTAGAATTTCCCCACGAATTCTAATATATTGTATCTTCCAATTTACAATTACATCCTATCTGTGTATCGCATGGCTACAAGCCTTCGGAAGTTCTCTTAAAAATTCTCTTATAAATTTGAAATTAAAGCGAAATGATTTCATAATATCTTGTGTAAAATTGTTGTATAGACTCTGATTTTTAATTAAGTATAAAAATAACTTCTTTTATGTTCTTGTGAAACAAGTAAAACTACCTGTATTTCATCTTTACTAATTGTCAACAAATACTATCTATGAATAGCGTGACTACTTGCTTTAGGAAGTTCTTGTAAAAAATCTAAAATAAAACGGAAATTAATGCCTAGTAAATTCATAATAAAGTATGTGTAAAAATGGTTTGTAAATCTTTTATTAATATCTCTGGTACAAATATACTTTAGGAATGCATATGACACAATGGGGGAAAACACCCAAATTGACCAGTGGGATATCCCCTTTTATTACTTAATAAACTAACAATCAGCTATTTGTGATAAAAACAAGCTGACACAAATTGAGGTTTTTTTATGGAATTTTACCTTGAATCTCTATTTTAATTTAAATTAAGGAGTTTTAAGCCCTAATATTTTCATCTTATCTTTTATATGAATGCGAGAAATATATACTTATCTTGTTCCTGTTCAAATATTTGTGTTATTATATAGATGAATAAAAAATGAAACACAAGACAATAATTAAGTCGTTACAAATCTTTAGTATCTTTTTATTTTTATTTTTATTTGGATCCTGTAAAAGTCCTGATGAATCAAATGGAGGTTGGGAAATGGTTTTTCGAAACGATGCAGATGGACATGTCACTTTCGGAGATAAATCAAAACTAATTGATGCAGTACGACTAGGTTACCCTATTAGAATTGGTTGGGGAAGTAACCGTGTGGAACACGTGGCGGATGCCGATTTCTTAACAATTTTTCAAGGAAAGGAAGTTTTTGCTCAGATTAATACTATTGTTGGTCAAGCACCAAGAATTGATAATGATTCTATGAAAATTAGATTTAGGACACAAAATCATTGGACTAAACTTGCAGGAACTAATGGGTATTCAACTGGCTTTATGACAAATTACATTAAGGATACGATTGTAGGTGGAGGAACAGATAGATACACAGCTACAACGTGGTATGTATTATATCCTAGTTATAAATCTGATATACAACCTCTTCCATTATGGAAAAAAGAATCGCCAAATTGGGAAGAGTGGAAAAAAAAGAATGAATAGTACTGTGGGTAAGTTAGAATTAAATTAAAATGAGTGGAATAGAGAATTATTTAGGATTTATAATAGCTGGGATTATTATGAACCTAACACCTGGAGCAGATACTATCTACATAATCACTCGCAGTATTGCTCAAGGAAAAAAAGCCGGTATATATTCTGTCCTCGGAATTGGAAGTGGGGCAATAATTCATATTATGTTAGCTGGATTTGGACTTTCTATACTATTAACAAAATCAATATTACTTTTTAATGTAATAAAATGGATTGGGGCAATTTATTTGATTTATTTAGGAATTAGAATGCTTTTGGACAAATCTAAATTATTCTCTGATAAACAAATTGAATTTGAAAAAACGGATTTGTGGAAAATTTACAAACAAGGGTTTTGGACTAATTTGCTGAATCCGAAAGTGGCAATTTTCTTTTTGTCATTACTACCTCAATTCATAAAACCTGAATACGTTGATAACTCAATTCCTTTTATAATCCTTGGCCTAACTTTTCTTACCACTGGTACAATCTGGTGTTTATTTCTGGCTTATTCTGCTTCATTTATGACTAACACTTTGAGAAAGAATGGCCGAATAGGAAAAATTATGAAAAAAGTCAGCGGATTTGTATTTATCGGTTTAGGAGTGCAGTTATTAATAAAACGAAATTGATTGCTAAGAAAGTTAATGCATAATGCAGTAGATAAATAATAATTAATTGATAGTACACAAACTTCTCGCAGAAATACTAGCCAATAGAAAAGAAAACGAATTAACCGTAGTGTCTATATGTGGAGCAGCTGATTTAGGCAAATCATATATATCAAAAAAAATATCTGAATTATTAACTGAAAGCAATATAAAAACCAATCACTTGACTATGGATTCTTATCTCCTAGATCGAGAGATGCGTAAAAAAAAAGAATTAAGTGGTTATGATATTGAAGCATATAATCAAAAAGAAGTTCTAAAAGACTTAATAGCTCTAAAGAATGGAGAATCAATTAATTTTAAACCTTATAATCATAATAAAGGAACAAGTGGTTTGATTTTTTCTGAAATGGAACCTTCAGATATTTTAATTTTTGATGGACTTCACTCCATGCATCCTTCTTTCGTTCCTTACGTAAACGTTACTATTTTTCTATACACAAAAGATGTCTTACTAAAAAATATTCGCTCAGAAGCAGATATTATAAAACGAAAATATACTACTGACTATTCCAAATCAATATCGGAGAGCGAATTCGAATTATATAAATCTAATGTTTATCCTTATAAAAAGCAGGCGGATTACATCATATATTTAAAAGACAAATGGAATTATTACCTAGAGTAAACTGGTTAAATCTAAACCATACTTCTTTAATCTAAAAGAATTAACCTGTAGAGGATTTAATATTATAGTGCCTAAGATTCCTGATAATGGATTACAACAACGTTCTAATCCTATACAATTAAAAAAAAACAGTTTATTACCTCTTTATCTATGAATAGCGTGGCTACAAGCTTTAGGTAATTCTTGTAAAAAATCTAAAATAGAACGGAAGTCGATGCTTAATAATTTCATAATTCTGTGAGTGTAAAAATGGTTCGTATATCTTTTATTAATAATTATGGTACAAATATATATCAGGAATCCACACAACGCAATGGGGAAAAACACCTATTTTAAGCAGTGACATTCCCCTTTTTTAAACATAAAAAACTTACAATCAGAATATTAGAAACAAAAAAGCTAGTAGTAAAGAGACCTTTATTGTTATTAATCGTTTAATTAATGACTATTGACATACATATGAAGAGCATATCATTATCTTTAATAATTATATTTGTAGGTTATACAAAAATATATGAAAAAGCTATTTACTCTGATTTTTTCGTTGTCTCTATTGGTTAGCTGTAATGTTAATAATAAATCTAAAGAGAATGATGAAAATCCACTAAGTCCAAACGATAGTATTCGTTTTATTAGCCAACGTCATTTACAAAATCAGAAATTAGAAGATTACAATCTTAAAACTGAAGAACAATGGGATAGTTTAAATACTGTTTCTCATAAAAAAGTACTTCATAAAAAAGGAAAAGTACATTCCGATATCCGTACGTTTGGATGGCATCTCTATTCTAACGGTTCTTCTTACAAAAATTATAACTTCTCCATGTTATGGGGACTCTCCTATTTTTCATATGCTTTGCAACCAGAAACTGGTAGTTATAAAAGTATTCATCAATGGAAAACCACTTCTTTGATAGATAGTGCTAAAGCAAAGGGGTGTAAGGTGTTTTTTTCTGTTTCTAATTTTGGAAGGAAAAACAATACTACTTTCTTGAGAAATCAAAAAGCTCAGAAGACACTAATAGATAGTCTATCCAGTTTATTAGCCTTAAGATCCGCAGACGGAATAAATATTGATTTTGAAGGAGTTCCAAAAAAAGACAAAGAATACTTTACCAAATTTATCATTGAGATTTCAAAAAGTCTAAAACAAGATAACCCCAACTATATGGTTTCACTGTGTCTTTATGCTATTGACTGGAATGATATTTTTGATATAAACGCCATTGATCCATATATAGATTTTTATACTTTGATGGGATATGATTATTATGGAAGTTTTAGTAAAACCACTGGACCTGTTACACCTTTCAAAAAAAGCAAGAAATTCGGGAATGGTCTGGAAACATCAGTTAATTACTATAAGAACAAAGGCGTTCATTTTAATAAACTAATCGTTGGATTACCTTATTATGGAGCGGAATGGTATACTAAAAAACCCGAAATAGGTGCCGTTGTTACTAGATTTAAATCTCACCCACGTTATCAATCAATAAGGGAATTATATATTGATTCATTAAAAATCCCAATACAGTTTGATCCCAAAAGTTCTTCAAGTTATCTCATTGTTAAAGATAATAACAAAGAATATAGACAAATCTTCTTCGAAGATGTAAAATCACTTTCAATTAAATATGATTGGATAAAAAATAACAAGATCGGAGGAGTTGGAATTTGGGCGCTAGGATATGATGATGGTTATTCTGAGTTATGGGATTTATTAACAGAGAAATTTTCAAAATAAAAAGGTATACTTCATTATTCAACACTAAAAAAGGTAAAATTGAACGAACAACCAGTAAAAGCAAAAAAAAGAATTGATTTATTAGATGTTTTTCGAGGTTTTGCAATTCTCGGAATTTTTGTCGTCAATATTACTATAATGAATTCTACTTTTCTAAATCAGGATGAATTTGCAAAACAATGGACTTCTAACATAGATCAGATATCCCAAAAAATTTTACAATTATTTTTTTACACAAAATTCTTTCCGATTTTCTCTTTGTTATTTGGTTTAGGGATTTCAATGCAGGCACTAAAAATGTTAGAGAAAAATAAACGTTCATTTTCATTCTTTGCAAGAAGAATGTTCATACTATTCCTATTTGGAATATTTCATATTGTATTTTTATGGTCTGGAGACGTACTAAACCTATATGCGCTACTTGGTCTTTTTACAACTCTTATGATCAAAAAGTCAAACAAATTAATTCTTTGGTTGTCTGTAATTTTTCTCATTTTTCCTTTTTATGACCAACTTCTTGAATATATTTTTAATGTTCTAAATTTTCGTCCGGATACTTTTTTAAGCGATTATACCGGAGAAACTGTCAACCAAATTATAAAAGATGGGACCTATGTTGCCGGAATCGAATTGAGATTATTAGAATACCTTTCTAATATACCCATGTTATTTGGGTTCCTTGCTCCTGTTGCGATTTCTATGTTTCTACTTGGACTTTATCTCGGAAAAAATAAAATCTATGCATCTCTTGATTTATTTATTGAAAAAATAAAAAAGCCAGCACTAATTGTTGGAGTTATAACCAACATATATAGAATCATTTTTTTATTTGTACTCCCCAACTTAGAAATTTATTCTAATAATAGTTTCCGTTCCGTATTCATAAAATTAATGGTACTCTCGGATATAGCAATGGGCTTGTTTTATCTTTGGGTTATAGGATGGTTTTGGTACAACACAAAATTGAAGTCTATTTTATCACCACTAAAATATGCAGGTAGAATGGCTTTGACCAATTATATAATGCAAAGCTTAATTGCTTTAATCCTTTTTAGTTCAATTGGATTTAGACTATATGAAACTTTAAGTCCATCAAGAGCATTATTGACAGCAATACTAGTTTTTATTTTTCAAGTAATTGTCAGCAAAATTTGGTTATCATATTTTCTATATGGCCCGTTAGAATGGATTTGGAGGTGTCTAACTTATAAAGAATTACTCCCGATAAAGAAAACTATGCTAGCTAATAATTAATGAATTTTAATAGGATAAAGATCTAATTTTACTAAAGGTTTCATTTAAAACAAAAAGCCTGGCTAACTTATTAACCAGGCTTTTATAATATACCATTTATAATTTTAAACCGTTTCTATTTCCAAAACAACACCAACTTCAACTTTCTCCAAAGCTTGTTCCAGATCCCAAATAAGATCTTTAGCACTTTCTACTCCAATTGATAACCTCACTAATTGATCGGTAATATTCATTTGTTGTCTTTGTGCTTCATCAACTCCAGCATGAGTCATTGTTTTAGGATGCTCAGATAAACTTTCTGTACCTCCTAAACTAACTGCTAGCTTCATCAGTTTAAGATTATTAAGAAACATAAATGCTTCTTTTTCTCCACCCACAATATCAAAAGAAACCATTGCTCCAGGAGCAGAGCATTGTTTCTTATAAATATTATAGGATTCAGTTCCTTCTGGAAGCAATCCCAAATAATACACTTTCTCGATTTTAGGATGCTTATCTAAGTAGTCTGCTACTAACTGTGCATTTTCTGTTTGTTGATCCATTCGCACTTTTAAAGTTTCTAAACTTCTAAGCAATAACCAAGCTGTATGCGGACTTACCATATTACCCAAGAACGTACGTAAAGTCTTTACGCGAATCATTAATTCTGCATTCCCCAAAACAGCTCCTGCAATTAGATCACTGTGTCCACCAATATACTTAGTTGCAGAATACAGTACAAGATCTGCACCACACTGTAAGGGATGTTGCCATAATGGACCCATATAGGTATTATCTACAGCTACTAACGCTTTCCTTTCTCCTGTACTATACTTAGCAGCAATCTGACTAAACTTTTCGATATCTACAATATCATTTGTAGGGTTAGCAGGAGTTTCCAGATAAATCATTGCCAGTTTATCGGCTTTACCAGAAGCTTGAATCATCTCCTCCACTTCTTCTATACTCTGATTTGGCATTACCCCAATAGTATCAACTCCTATTTTATCTAAAAAATGGTGAATAAAATGATCCGTTCCTCCATATACAGGATTACTATATACTAATAAATCTCCAGGTTTTAGAAACTCTAATAACACCGTGCTAATTGCAGACATTCCACTCTCGAATACAGCACAATCATCTGCTTTATCCCAAAGACATAATCTGTTTTCTAATATTTCGAGATTAGGATTATTAATTCTACTATAAATCAATCCTAACTCTTCTTTTTCCGATTTTTCACGCAAACCATATGCTAACTCAAAAAAGGCTTTCCCTTCTTCAGCCGTTTTAAAAACAAAGGTTGAAGTCTGAAATATTGGACATTTTATGGCTCCTTCAGACAACTCAGGCTTATAACCATAAGTCATCATTAAACTCTCTGGATTAAAATTATGATCTTTCATTTGTTAGCTATATAAATTGTTAGTAATAATTAGTATTTGTTGTTATATAAAATTATATGAAAAAGAATTAAAAACCATTTTTAGGTATTTATTTAGAAATAATAATACATATAGATAGCTTTAAAAGAATTTTATTCTATTTTTGGTTTATTAAAGTAATTTAAAGAGAAAAATATTATGGATAAAACGGATCGATCTATCCTTAATTTATTACAAAAAGATGGTAAAATCACTATCAAAGAAATTGCAGAACGTTTAAGTCTTACTACTACTCCAATTTTCGAACGAGTTAAGAAACTGGAACGTGAAGGGTATATAAAATCTTACAAAGCCATTCTTGATAGAAAAAAAGCAGGATTACAGCTTATGGTGTTTTGTAACGTTACCTTAAACCTGCACCAGACAGATTATTTAAAAAAATTCGAAAAAGATATCCAGCAATTTCCGGAGGTGGTAGAATGTTATCACGTGGCTGGTATGTTTGATTATTTGATTAAGATATATGCTGAAGATATGGAATCATATCAAAACTTTCTTTCCAATAAACTAGCGTCACTAGAAAACATTTCTAAAGTACAGAGTTCATTTGTAATGACCGAAGTAAAAGATTTTTCGTTTTTGCCAATTCCTTAGAGAATTATACTTCAGTTTAAAATAAGATTTCTGATATTCTATTTAGACTGTTTCTAGTTTTTGATCAATCTTTAATGAAGTTCTTTTGGTCTGTATATAATTTATTAATAGGAGAATAAATATCAATAAAAACACGCCTGCCCCAATAATAAAAATTGTCACGTTTATACTTTCGAACATAATTCCTCCTACAACTAATCCAACAATACTAGCCAAACTCCCCATACTATTACCATATCCCTGAATAGCTCCTTGCATCGAAGAATTTCCTGTTTTTGATAAAAGAGACAAGAAGCTAGGCCACATTAAACCATTACCAATTGATAATAAAGTGTTGGCTACATATAATATGATAATACTAGAATTAGAAAGAAGAAAAAAACTCAGAGATAATAGTACCGTTCCGACAGTAACCAATAGAATGTTAGATACTTTACCTGAAAGAAAAGATAATAATGGTCCTTGAACCAAAATCATTATAAAACTGGAATACGCCAAAAATATACCTAAATCAATAGCAGTCCATTCTAAAATAGTAGAAGCGTATATCGGTAATCCTGCATAGAACAAACTAAACCCTAAAAATGTCAAAAAATAAATAGTAAATAACAATGGGATGCCTCTTTGCCTAAGCACATTTCTAAATGTATTATGATTTTTATCCGCACCTATAGCATCATCAAAACAATCTTTATGTTCCACTTGAAAAAACCTTCTAAAAGATTTGAAATTTAAGTTTCCGGTATCTACCATACAAGGATTACTTTCTGGAAGTCTAATAAATATAACCAAAATGGCAATTAACGAAATAATAGCAGCTAGAAGAATAGGTAATGTTTCTCCCATAATTGTAGAAGCTAAAACTCCAGCAATTGCAGGTCCTAGAACAAAACCTAAGCTTGTAGATGCTCCCATCATACCAAAATTCTTATCGCGATCTTCATCCGTAGAAATATCAGAAAGATATGCATTCGCAACAGAAACATTTCCTCCAGTAAATCCATCAAAAATTCTAGCCACAAATATTAATATTAATGGTAGCGTCATAACATACTTACCACTAAACCCCGAATCTGATGACCACAAGGTTATTTCCGGAAGTATCAAGGCTATTAAAAAAAGTAACCAAGCGATAAAAGTTCCTGCTTGACTGATTACCAATACCTTCTTTCGTCCTATCCGATCAGAAAGTCTTCCAAGAATTGGAGCTCCTATAAATTGAAAAAATGGATACATAGCACCCAGAATTCCATAAATAAAACCATTACCTCCTAAATCAGTAACTATAAAAATCAGGATTGGAATTACGATACTATACCCTAAAATCCCTATGAAATTGACCAATAATATTGGGAAAATACTTTTAGAAAAAAAATTAAAGATTTGCATTTCCTAAAATTAAGATTGTTATTGCTAAGCGCCTGTTAAACAATTATTAATAATAGATTATTACCCCATTATTTTCACTAAAAGTTCTTTCAGAATGTCTCCTGGAGGAAGATTGGCTGCTCCTACTCCTTTACTCTTAACATCAGCTTCTCGTAATAACGCAATGATCTGACTCACTTTCTTCATAGGATAATTTCGAGCAGCATCAGAGTAATCACTCACGAAATATGGATTAATCTTTAAAGCACTCGCTACGTTACGCTGTGATTTATCAGATAACCCATGGTATTGTAATACCTGAGAAAAGAAACCGTATAATAAAGAGATTGTAACTACTAGAGGATTGTCTTTTGGGTTTTGAGCAAAGTAGTTGATTATACGATGAGCTTTTAATACATCTCTCATTCCTATTGCCTTACGCAATTCGAAATTATTGAACTCCTTACTAATTCCGATATTTTCTTCAATTTTATCGGCGGTAATGGGTTCTCCTTTTGGTATGATCAATTTTAATTTTTCTAATTCATTATTGATCTTACTTAAATCTGTTCCTAAAAACTCTACTAACATCTGAGAAGCCTTCGGTTCTATATTGTATTTTGCACCCGCTAAAACCCTTCTGATCCAATCAGAAACTTGATTTTCATAGAGTTTTTTACTTTCGTAAATAACCCCATTCTTAGCTACTATTTTATATAGTTTCTTTCGCTTATCTATCTTTTTATACTTGTAACAAATAACTAAAACTGTAGAAGGCTGAGGGTTTTCTGCATAATCTGCTAACTTTTCTATCGTTCTGGATAAATCCTGTGCTTCTTTTACAATCACCACTTGGCGCTCTGCCATCATTGGATACCGTTTAGCATTAGAAACGATATCTTCTATAGTTACATCACGACCATACAATACCATCTGATTAAATCCCTTCTCTTCTTCTGCTAGTACATTCTTGTCAATATATTCTGAAATTCTATCAATATAATATGATTCTTCACCCATCAAAAAATAAATAGGCTTGATATTTCCATTCTTAATATCGCTTACAATCTGTTTTACTTCATCCATTCAGAAAAAATCATCAAATTTGTGTCATGCAAAAGCTTAACTTCCCAGCATACCAGTTCAGGTTCAAAAGTAGCGAAAATAAAGTTTCTATTTTTGACAGAATTCGCAAAAAATTTATCATCCTTACTCCAGAGGAATGGGTTAGACAACATACCGTAAATTATTTAATCGAAGAAAAAAAATACCCTGAGAGTCTTATTAATGTAGAAAAACTTATCAAAGTCAATGATCTTAATAAACGTTATGATATCATTATTTTCAACCCAGATGGTAGCATCTATCTTATTATAGAATGTAAATCTCATACTGTAAAAATCACACAAGAAGTTTTTGACCAGATTGCTCGCTACAATCTTGCATTGAATGCAGAATATCTTATGATCACCAATGGAATGAATCATTACTATTGTCAAATGGATTATATAGAAAAACGATATGCTTTTCTGAAAGATATTCCTGATTATAAATAGAATCGTTGTACATTTTGAAACTAATACTATAAAGGAAACGTCAATTCGAGTGATTTTTTATAGTGAAACGAAGAAAAATTGTATAGAGAATAGCTTTTTTTGATCCAAAATCCTATTCTCGATATACTTCTTCCTAAGGTCGAAGCAATCGAATTGACGAATTTGGGATTTAAAAACACCAAAATGCACAACACTTTATAAATAGTAACTTCTTAATATTATTTTTTATTTATTTGCAAACGTGAATATAGCAGTCGTCATATTAAATTGGAATGGACGTTCATTATTAGAACAGTTTCTTCCGTCCATTGTGAAGTATTCTAAAGAAGCAACTGTGTATCTAGCTGATAATGCTTCTACGGATGATTCTATAGATTTCGTAAAAACTTCTTTTCCTGAAGTGAAAATTGTCCAAAATGAAGTAAACGGTGGATATGCCAAAGGATATAATGATGCCTTGGCAAAAATTGATGCAGATGTATACTGCTTACTAAACAGTGATGTGGAAGTAACTGAGAATTGGCTTCTTCCAGTAATAGAAACTTTTAAGAGTTCTGAAAACATTGCTGCAGTACAACCCAAAATTCTTGATTATAAAAAAAAGAACTACTTCGAATATGCAGGTGCTGCTGGAGGTTTTATGGATAAATTAGGATATCCCTTCTGTCGCGGAAGAATTTTTGACACGTTAGAAGAAGACAAAGGACAGTACAATGATACCACGGATATTTTCTGGGCAAGCGGAGCATGTTTGTTTATTCGGAAATCAGTTTTTGAAGAAACTGGGAGATTAGATGAAGATTTCTTTGCACATCAGGAAGAAATAGATCTCTGCTGGCGTATACGAAATCATGGCTATGATATTAAATATATAGGTTCATCTGAAGTATATCACCTTGGTGGAGCTACTTTAAACACACTCAACCCAAGAAAAACCTTTCTTAATTTCAGAAACAATCTATTGATGATGGTAAAAAACTCTTTTGGAGTATCTATTTGGTTTATTATCTTTATTCGAATGATATTAGATGGAGTTGCTGGAGTAAAATATATAGTAGAAGGAAAGCCTTCACATTGTTTAGCAATTCTTAAAGCCCATTTCAGCTTTTACAAAAATTTGCCAACTTTTGTTAAAAAACGAAAAAAATCAACTGATAGAAGGAAATATTATACTGTTTCTTCCGTTGTATGGCAGTATTATATTTTGAACAAAAAACTATTTAACCATTTGTAAGGTTATATTCATTAAATTATTGTTAACAGGGCGATATTGCGTCACAATTTTAATAATTTTGAGTTATATAACCAGAATAAGACTAAAAACAAATTTTCTAATGAAAAAAGCAATGATTATCGGAGCTTCAATAGCTGTCCTATTATCTTCTTGTGTATCACAAAAGAAATTTACGGACCTAGAAGCAAAACAAAAAGAAACTCAAGATTTATTAAATACAGCTACTGTTAAACTAAACAGCTGCCTTGAAGAAAAAGCAAGCGAAAGCTCTGAATTGAAAGTTCTTAGAGATCAAGTATCAAATCTTAAAAACCAAAATTCTGCACTATTAAACAATGTTGGTAATCTTGCAACATTATCAACTAAAGAAGCAGAAAACCTAGAGAGATCTTTAGAAAGTATTAAAGAAAAAGATCTTCAGATCAAAACAATGAATGATGCATTGAATAAAAAAGATTCTGTGACTTTGGCATTGGTAACAAGTCTGAAAGGAGCTTTAGGTAACCTTGCAGATGAAGATATTGAGATAAATGTAGAAAAAGGAGTAGTATATGTTTCTATTTCTGATAAGTTATTATTTAAAAGCGGTAGTTACAACGTTTCCACAAGAGCTCGTGAAGTACTAGGTAAAGTTGCCAAAGTGGTGAACGATAAACCAGATATCGAATTCTTAGTAGAAGGACATACAGATAATGTGCCAATTAAAAATAAGGTACTTTTAGATAACTGGGATTTAAGTGTAAAAAGAGCAACCTCTGTTGTGCGTGTATTACAAAATGATTTCAAAGTAGATCCTAAACGTATGACCGCTGCGGGACGTAGTTATTATGTGCCAGTTGCAGATAATGCTTCTGCCTCTAACCGTTCTAAAAACAGACGTACAAGAATCGTAGTACTTCCTAAACTAGATCAGTTCTATAATATGATCGAAGACGGAATGAAAAAAGCTAGCGAAGGCGGTAATTAGAAAATAAAAATATTTATAAAAAAAGGGTTAATTTAATTATTAACCCTTTTTTTATGCTCAAAACTAAAATAATAAAAGTATAGCATGTTTTTACAATCTAAAGGAGTTCTTTCTTCTTGGACAACAGCACTATTGCTATTGGCGAGATGATGCTTAGAAATTAGAATAAGGGATTTTTACAATAAAAAACCTCACCTTAATCCTCCCAGAAGGAGAAGAAACATAAAACTATAACTGCAAGTAATTAGGTTTTATCTATACCTTTTCTTGTATCGAATCCAAGTATTTAATTTCATTGTTAACAATGAAGTGTACTTGAACAAAAAGAAGAAGCTATAGAAGAACTTTTATCTTACCAAATCTATAATCAAAGCTGTATCTCCAGAAAGCGTAACATCTTGAAAATCATTTAATTCAACTCCATTTAAGATATCTTTCCCTTTTGAATATCCCTCTAGAGATTTTTTAAAGCGTTCCAATTTAAAACTAGCGTAGTCTTTATCACTATTATTGATAATGATCATGGTATTTTCTGTATCTGTATATCTAAAATATACATAAACATTATCAATGGGTTGATAGTGTGTCAGTTTTCCGTTATGAATAGACTTCGCTTTTTTTCTCCAGTTAAGGATTGTTTTTATGTAATTAAAAATTTCATTTTCCTGAACTGTTCTTCCTTCTTTGGTAAAAGCGTTTCGAGTATCATTTTTCCATCCACCGGGAAAATCCTGTCGTACCTTGCCATCAGGACGCCTATTTTTCATCAAAATCTCATCTCCATAATAAATTTGAGGAATTCCTCTTGTAGTAAGTGTAAAGGCCATACTGAGCTTTAGTTTCTTAACATCACCATCTAATAACGCTAATAAACGATCAACATCATGGTTTCCATTAAAAACCTTATTATTTTCCGGATTTCCATATACAAAATCCTCTGCGAGTGTTTTATAAAGTTCAGAAATATCTCCTCCTTTTTCGAAAGCTCTTATCATTGAATAATACAATGCATAATCGCTTATACTTTTAACATTAGAAATATACCCATCTCTATTCATTTTATCGTTATTCCAATAGGACAAATAAGAAGCCCTTTCTGCCCAGGTTTCTGCAACCATATAAAAATCTGGATATTCCTGAGTAAGCGCTTTCATCCATCTGGACATGGCGTGTTTATTTGGATACGGATAAGTATCTAACCGTATACCATCTATGCCTGAATACTCTACCCACCATATTGAATTCTGAATCATATAGGTAGCGAGAAAATCATTTTCTAGATTTAGATCAGGCATGTTAACATCAAACCATCCTTTGGTTAGCAAATCAAAATCACTGGAGGATACATAAGGATCAGAAGCTGCAATATTGGTGAAATTGCTTTTAGTAAAAGTATCCCACTGATTTAACCAATCCTTAGAAGGTAAATCCTGGATCCACCAATGACCTGAACCACAATGATTAAAAACCTGATCCATAATCACTTTTATTCCTTTATCATGTGATAGACCCACTAATCGTTTATAATCATCATTACTTCCAAAACGAGTATCCGTTTTATAAAAATCCGAAATTGCATATCCATGATAAGAGTATACTGGCTGATCATTCTCCAAAACAGGATTTAGCCATAATGTGGTAACACCTAATTCCTCAAAATAATCGAAATTATCCAAAATTCCTTTTAAATCTCCTCCATGTCTGCCATTTTCATCTTTCCTATTTAATTTTTCCAATGTATCATCCGTTGAATCATTAGTAATATCTCCATTCGCAAAACGATCCGGTGTTATTAGATAAACAACATCTGCTGATGTTACTGCCTGACCAACTTGTCCCCTTTCTGCTTTAGGTTTTAATTGATACCTGTAACTAAATTTTTCCTTTCCATTAGTAAACGTAATCGAAAAAAATCCCGGCTTTGCATTTTTAGAAATACTAAGGTTTAGAAATAGATAGTTCTCATTTTCTACTTTGCTTACACTTTTTAATTGTAATCCTGGATATTGAAGAGATACATCAAACAAACTAATATTTTTTCCGTGTACTAATAACTGTAGGTCAGGATTTGTCATACCTGTCCACCAAAACGGAGGTTCTACATGAGTAAGTCTTTCTTTTTTTTGTGCTTGACAAAAAAAAGAGATTGACAATAACACTACGAATAGCGATAATCCTTTTTTTGAATAAAATTTCATAAGTAATATTTTTAACTGTTTCAACCACTAATAACCATACACAATAGGTCAACTACAACTTCATTATACGGATAGCAGTATTTCGGGATAGACAACTAATAATCCGATAAATTCTAAAAGCTTGTTGCTATCTGAATAAAAAAAATATAATTCCTGTAGTATGTACTAAATTGACGGTTGTTCGTCCTGAATTTTGTTATTTTATCAAAAATTTTCAGATTTTAGTTTTTTAGATTATAACCATCATAATGACGCAGCACTCTCCTTTAAAAAGTTTTTTTTCTAACAGGGCAATTAAACACATTCTTTACTGGATAGGATTGATTATATTTTTTGGAATTACTTGGGGTACATATGATAACGATTATGTTCGTTCATTTACTATTCAAACTTTTGGTTTACCCGCAAGAATGATCTTAGTGTATGTTTCTATCTATCTTTTATTACCATTTTTTTTAATCAAGCGAAAATTCATTGCTTTTATCATTTCTTATATAGTATTACTACTAATTACAAGTATTTGTATCCAAAGACCAATCATATTCTTTTATGTAGAACCCAATTATTTTCCTAATTGGCATAGTGAAGGCTATTTTACAATTACTGAATTAATGAACACTATTCTGGATGTTAACATAGCTGCAGTCATCCCTTTGGGATATAGTTTCTTTAAATTTTATTACAATTCTCAACAAAGAGCCTTAGAACTTGAAAAAGAAAAAATTGAAGCCGAACTTATACAACTACGTAATCAAGTACATCCTCATTTTTTGTTTAATACTCTAAATAATCTATATGCTTTAATTATAAAAAAGTCTAGTACTGCAGAGATTGCTGTTCTTAAACTTTCTAAATTAATGCGTTATATGCTATATGAAGCTAATGTTCCTAAAGTATCATTAAAGAAAGAAATAGAGTATCTAAAAAATTATGTGGATCTTGAAAAATTAAGATTTGATACTACGGTAGATATTAGTTTCAATTCAGAATTAGATAAGGATTATCAAATATCTCCTTTTTTACTTATTCCATTTGTAGAAAATGCATTTAAACATGGTACTTCTTTATCAAAAAAATCCTGGATCGTTGTTAATATATTTGCCAAAGAAAATAATCTAGTAATGCAGGTAGAAAATGCCAAGTTAACTGATAGCAAGCAACAACAGGAATTAATTGGCGGTATTGGTTTTAATAATGTAAAAAAAAGATTACATCTTCTGTATCCTGATAAACATTCGCTACATATAGAAGATAATGAACTATCATATGAAGTTATTTTGAAATTAAACCTAACTAAAATATCCACATGAATAGTACAATTAAATGTTTAATTGTTGATGATGAGCCGTTAGCCAGAGAAATCATTGAAAATTATATTTCCAGGATCAATCACCTAGAACTTATAGCATCTTGTGCGAATGCTTTGGAAGCCTTTAATATTATAGCAGATAACAATATAGATTTAATTTTTCTGGATATTCAAATGCCTGAGTTAACCGGAATTGATTTTTTAAAAGACCTTACTCCTGCTCCTAAAGTTATTTTCACAACAGCGTATAGCGATTATGCAGTAGATGCTTTTAATCTAGAAGCTATTGATTATTTATTAAAACCTATAGAGTTTTCAAGGTTCTTGAAATCAATTAACAAAACTTTACATCTTTTAAAAACTACATCTAATAAAATAATATCACCGATTAGTAATAGTAACGACACTGATTATCGCGATGTATTTATATATCTAAAGGTTGAGAAAAAAATGCAAAAGATATTTTTAAAAGATATTCTTTATATAGAAAGTTTAAAAAATTATATAAAAGTAAAAACTGCGGATCGAGAAATAATTGCTTATAAAAGCATCAGTAGTATCGAAAATATTCTTCCTAGCGCACGATTTTTAAGAGTGCATAGATCCTTTATTATTGGAATAGATTATATCGATGTGTTTTCTACTACAGAAATTGAAATAAAAGGAATAAAAATTCCTATAGGTCGAAACTACAAAACATCAGTCAAAGAAATACTTGGCTACTTTTAAAACAAGAAGAAATACTTTGCTCCTATCCGTTTAAAAATTCGTCTGTTTCCAAAGAAAACTCTTCTATTTCTAAAGAAAACTCTTCCGTTGAGTTTGAAAAAGAAACTATAAAAACTGCCACTACTACTAGATAAATTTCTGTTATTCTATTCATAATTAAAACTTTTATTGATTCACTTGATACTATAAAAATACTTTAAAAGCAGTTCAATAAAAACAGCTATATTGATCGATATCTATCCTATTTTAACTCAAAAAAATATTTGTAAAAATAAAAAAAGCAGCATGGTTAGTGCTGCTTTTCAAGTGGTTGAGTTAATAATGAAACAATTAAATACTAACTTTCTTTATAAACGTTCTATCTTTTAATGAGAAATATAACTTATACTCTCCTTTAGGCATTTTAGAAAAATCATATGTTCTTTTTAACACTGTTTCCTCATTACCTATTATTTCCTCCAATAATCTAAACTCACTATCATAAATAGTTAGATTAAGGGGTGACTTTTCCATATTATTAAATAGTACTTTAATAATATTGTTTTCTGCTTGAACCAAAGGTTTAAATACTGTTACCGATGAAGTATCTATTAAAGAAACTCCCTTGTCATTCTTTAATAAAGGGGTTACTTTTATTTCATACTCAGATTCTGTTTCTACAAAATACACACCTTCCGGAACATTATTAAGGTTAAAATACTTCTGATAAGTTGGTGTCGCCTCTAATGTTACATTAAATAATATTTCGCCGTAATAATCCTTAAGGAATAATTTTTCTCCTTTTACAACTTCTGTCAATGATACATTAACCATTGATGAATTAGTGATTTCAACTGAAACTCTTCCTGCAGCATTAGCAATATTACTTGTGATAATTACTAGTGTAATCAGGCATAGGTTAATTACTCTTCTCATAACTTAGGTTTTTGTTGTTGTTAATATTTTACTCTGCAAATATAGCGTAGGTATCATATCCAGAAATACAACTATATTTGCATATATATGTTCTATTTTAACCCTGAAATATACTTTAAAACCACAGTAAAGTTAATTTAACATACAATTTAAAATATTTCACATTTAATTAACGTTGGATATGTATTATATTTACAAAATTAGCGTATGGAGAAAATTCCCCTAAAATGAAGAAAAGCATTAAACCATCTTTAGAAAAAATAGTTCCAGAATTCGGTAGTTCATTTTATTACGAGAATTTCTCTCAAGAGAAAATGAACAAAGCCCCTATTTGGCACTACCATCCCGAAATCGAAATTGTATATGTTAATGGAGGTACTGGAAAGAGACAAATAGGTAGTCATATGTCTTATTACAGAAATGGAGCCTTAATCCTTATCGGTTCTAATTTACCTCATCGCGGTTTTACAGATAGTTTAACACTAAACAAAAGTGAAACCATTATACAAATGCTACCAGAATTTCTAGGTAATTCTTTTTTTAATATCCCTGAAATGAGTGGAATCAATCAACTATTAGAACAGGCTAAAAAAGGCATTGTATTTCATGGAAATACTAAACGTAGAATTGGAGCTCGGATAGAAGCTCTGGCTATGCTAGATCCTTTTGATAGATTACTAGGTATATTACAAGTTTTTAAAGAAATGCAACAAACTAACGATTATTCGCTTCTTAATGCAGAAGGTTTCATAATAGAAACATCATTACAAGACAATAATCGTATCAATCTTATTTTTAATTTTGTTCAAGAAGAATTCACCAGACAAATTCCACTAGAAGAGATTGCAGATAAAGTAAGTATGAGCGTTCCAGGATTCTGTAGATACTTCAAAAAAAACACCGGAAAAACCTTTATTCAATTTGTAAATGAATATAGATTAGTACACGCAGCAAAATTATTACACGAGAAACAAACAAGTATTACCGATATCTGTTATGAAAGTGGTTTTAGTAATTTTTCACATTTTAATAAACTCTTCAAACAATTTTCAGGAAAAACACCAAGTACGTACAGAAATGAATTGAAATATATAGTTTCTTAGATAATATCTATTGCTCCTTTTCCTTCTCGAATGAGAACTGGTTCTCCGCTTGTAAGGTCAATTACAGTAGAAGCCATATTATCTCCATAACCACCATCAATAACAATATCCACTAACTTATCCCATTTTTCGAGGATTAATTCTGGATCCGTTGTATATTCTATAACCTCATCTTCATCATAAATCGATGTGGATACAATAGGGTTTCCTAAATTTTCTACAATTGCTTTACAAATATTATTATCAGGAACTCTAATTCCAACTGTTTTCTTCTTCTTAAATACCGTTGGTAAATTATTACTCCCAGGTAATATAAAGGTATAAGGACCGGGCAACGTTCTTTTTAATAGTTTAAATGTGCTATTATCTATTTGCTTAACATAATCAGATAAATTACTAAGATCACTGCATATAAATGAGAAATTCGCCTTAGCAAGCTTCACTCCTTTAATATGTGCAACACGCTCTAGAGCCCTATTATTAGTAATATCACAACCTAAACCATAAACTGTATCAGTAGGATAAATTACCAATCCCCCATTACGCAAACAATCTACTACTTGCTGTATTTCGCGAGGATTAGGATTTTCATTATATAGTTTTACCAGTTCAGCCATACTGTTTTTAAGTGTGATAAATATACGGTTTTATACTAAATCCTTATCTTAAAACATTTGTATTTATCATGTATTAGACTATCTCTATTTAAAATTGAATACTAACATCTTAGTCTATTTTTTTAGATTTAAAATATTATATTATCGATGTATTCGCAATTTTTGGGATCAAATAAATTACTTTCGCATATAAAATACTTTTAAAGTGACTTTTAGAGATCTAAATTTAAGTACACAACTCCTCAATGCATTAGATGATCTGGGGTTCGAAATACCAACACCAATACAGGAACAAGCTTTCTCCACAGTAATGTCTGGAAAAGATGTTGTTGGTATAGCGCAAACAGGAACTGGTAAAACATATGCATATATGTTGCCTATACTGCGAATGTTAAAATATTCTGTGCAACAAAATCCGAGAATTTTAGTGTTAGTTCCTACTCGGGAATTGGTAGTTCAGGTAGTAGATGAGATTGAAAAATTATCTACTTACATTAACCTTCGAGTAACAGGAGTATACGGTGGAACTAATATCAATACACAAAAGCAAGCAGTTTCTGAAGGGATTGATATCGTAGTAGCTACGCCTGGACGTTTATATGATTTAGCAGTTAGTAGAGCCTTACAACTTAAATCAATTCAAAAAATAGTGATTGATGAAGTAGATGTAATGCTGGATCTTGGGTTTAGACATCAATTGATGAATATTTTTGATATACTTCCCCAACAACGTCAAAATATCATGTTCTCTGCTACCATGACAGATGAAGTTGACCTGATGATCTCAGAAATATTTAGAAATCCAACGAGAATATCTGTCGCAAAAAGTGGTACACCTTTGGATAATATTCAACAATTTGGTTATAAAGTGCCTAATTTCTATACCAAGGTGAATCTATTAGAGCATTTACTTTCTGATAAAGAAACCTATCACAAAACCCTCATATTTGTTGGATATAAAAAAATTGCAGACCGCCTATTTGAAGCTTTAGAGGCAAACTATAAAGAAGAAATTTGCATCATACATTCTAATAAAACTCAAAATTACCGATTAAGAAGTATTGAGCAGTTTAGAAAAGGAGAAAATAGAATCCTAATTGCAACCGATGTAATGGCAAGAGGATTGGATATAGAAAATGTAAGTCAAGTAATAAATCTAGACACTCCAGAATACCCGGAAAACTACATGCACAGAATCGGTAGAACCGGTCGAGCTGAGAAAGAAGGTGTTTCTTTTGTTCTTACTACAGAAAAAGAGCAAGAATATCTAGAGGCCATCGAAGGCTTAATGGAAATGACGATAGAACAATTGGATCTGCCGGATAATGTCGAAATATCGGAAAAACTAACCCCGGAAGAACAACCAAAAGTTAAAGAAATATATAATCCTCATAAACGACCTAATGATGACGAAGTTGGTCCCGCCTTTCATGAAAAATCAGCAAAAAACAGTAAAGTAAACCTAGGAGGAAAATATCAACGTGAGATAAAAAAGAAATATAAAAAACCAAAGACTAAGGGTGACAAAACCTATAATCTAAAGAATAAGAAAAAGAAGAAATAGTCTGTTTTTATAATGATACAATTTATAAATCATTAGATAAGCAAAATTGCATTATAGTAAATCGTTCAAACTATATGACCAATATACAAAACAACAATGGTGAAAGTAACAACCAACCTCTGATTAAAACTAAATCAAATAATTGGTTACAACGACTTAAAGATGAAAGTTGGGAAGCAGAATTATTAGTCTCTGCAATTGCTATATTCGGAACGTTTCAATTATTTAAAGTGATTAATTGGGTTACGAATATGTTTATTGATTGGTTAGCTCCAGAACAATATTTAGTTGGTTATTTCATCTCTTTTATGGGACTTTTAGCAGTAAGCATCCTAGTATCCATGTTTGTTATTCATTTTTTACTAAGAGCTTATTGGATCGGTTTGGTGGGTTTAAACTCTGTATTTCCTGATTACAGTCTAAAAGATAGTGTGTATTCTGAAATTTATACCAAAAGAATATTGGCTATTTTACCGAAGTTAAAAGATTCAATACAAAAGATTGATGATTTATGTAGTGTAACATTTTCTGCTGCTTTTGCGATACTACTCATCTATTCATATTTAGCGATACTCGCTACTTTATATTTGTTTCTATATAACTTTTTAGTAAAATTTATACCTTCCAGTATTGCTTTACTTCCAGCCTTAGTTGCAATTTTTTTAGCATTTTTTCAATCCATTTTTGTAATGGTTGCCAGTCTCAAAAAATATAAACAAAATGAAAAAATGCAAATATGGCTTTTCAAAATTGTAAAACTGACTTCCATAGTAGTATTAGGCCCTCTCTATAAGTATTTATTACAGATAACGATGAGTTTTGCTTCTAATTTTAAACAAAACAAAGCATTAATACGATACGTGATCTTGTTCCTGTTATCTGGAGTTTTTGTCGCCTCATATCAAATATCTAATACAAATATTTTGTATCTGGCTAAAACAAACCATTATTTCGATAGTACAAAAACCTTCGCAGGTTATTATGAAACAGAAAATGATAATATTGATTTTTTATTAAATCCAGAAATTAAATCTGATATCATAGAAAAGAAAATAATTAAATTGTTTATTCCAATATTTGAACATGAAAGAATACTAAGAAAAAATATTTGTACTCCTTTTGAAAATAATGATTCAGCATCCAAAGAAGAAAATAATTTAAATAGTAAAATCAGTTACCTAGATTGTTATCACGTCTATAATGAAATCTTTTTAGACAATACAAAACTTACTCCAAAGTATCGAAAATATTACCACCCTCGAACAAATCAATTTGGTATTTTAACTTATATAAAATTATCCGAAATTAAAGAAGGTGAGCATATGATCAAGATTAAAAAAAACTACGCTGATAAAGAGCAAAACTCAGAATGGAATATCCCTTTCCAATACATAACAAATAACTAATGGCCTCGTTATTTGGACATGCATTAACCGCTTACGCTTTAGGAAAAAGTTTCAGCAAAGAGATTACCTCTTCTAAATTCTGGATTTTAGGCATTACATGCGCTATACTTCCGGATGCAGATGTTATTAGTTTTGCATTTGGTATTCCTTACGAAAGTTTTTGGGGACATCGTGGGTTTTCACACTCTTTAGTATTTGCTTTATTGCTTGGTATTTTTATTACAATGTTATTTTACAATAAAAAACTAATCTCTAAAACCGGAGTACTTCTTATCTTATATTTCACCCTTTGTACTGCTTCTCATGGTATATTGGATGCAATGACCTCTGGAGGACTAGGGATTGCCTTCTTCTCCCCTTTTGATAATACAAGATATTTCTTTCCATGGAGACCGATTCAGGTTTCGCCAATTGGTGCTAGTAAATTCTTTAGTATTTGGGGCATTAAAGTATTGTTAAGTGAATTGATCTGGATCGGAATTCCAAGTAGTATTTATATCTTAGCAACTCGTTATGTCAAAAAGCGTAATAACCAATCCATCAAAGAAAAAGAATAATCCAGCTAAACTAGTACTGATTATAGTCTGCGTATTATTTCTTAGTTCCTGTAAAAATAAATCTAGCCAGGAAAATATTCATATTTCTGAAAATCTACAACTAGTCAAACTAAATACTCATAGCTATATTCATGTTTCATACATTACACTGAAAAATGGAGCTAAATTTCCTTGTAATGGATTTGTATATATAAACAATAATGAAGGATATATTTTTGATAGTCCTGCAAATGACAAGGCTACTGTCGAATTAATTGATTGGTTCCAAGGTGAGCAAAAAATCAATATAAAAGGTGTTGTTTTTAATCATTTTCATGACGATTGTATCAAAGGAATTGAAATTTTTAAAGAAAACGGAATTCCATCCATAGCCAGTAATCTTACCGAAAAACGTATGATCCAAGAAGGATCATACGTACCAGATCAAACTTTTGATAATTATTTAGAATTAAAACTAGGTGAAAAAACAATTATTAACTCGTTCTTTGGAGAAGCACATAGCAACGACAATATCACATCCTATTTTCCTCAAGATAAAATTCTGTTTGGAGGATGTATGATTAAGAGTCTAAATGCTAAAAAAGGCAACCTTGCTGACGCCAATATATCAGAATGGTCCAATACTGTTTCTAAAATTAAAAAAGCATATTCTGATGTAGAAATTGTAATTCCCGGACACGGTGATCTGGGAGATCAGAATCTATTAGAGTATACTATCAATCTTTTTAAAGCTGAAGATTAAACTATGAGAGAATTTCAACATAATAATACATCCAAAAATAATAAGAAATCGAAAGTAACAATTCTGCAAGCTTTTAAAACTATTATTTGGCCAAGGCGTGGTTTGGTTTTTATTGGACTTATCTTAATTTTTTTTAATAGAGTTGCCGGTCTGGTTTTACCTTGGAAAAGTAAAACTTTATTAGATGATGTAGTACCAAGTAAAGATATGGGACAATTGTATGAACTACTAATCATTGTAGGGTCTGCAATATTAATCCAGGCAACTACGTCATTTTTATTAACCCGAGTCTTAAGTGTACAAGCGCAATTTTTAATTTCTGAACTTAGAGCACAAGTACAGAAAAAAGTGTTGACATTACCCATCAGTTTTTTTGATAACACAAAATCAGGAAGCTTGGTTTCCAGAATCATGAGTGATGTAGAAGGTGTTCGTAATTTGATAGGAACTGGATTGGTTCAACTAGTAGGTGGCATATTTACTGCTATTGTATCCGTGGTTTTATTAGTGGAGATCAATGGATGGATGACACTTTTTGTTCTTATTCCTATAACTTTATTTGGTATTGTAGCACTAAAAGCATTCAAATATATCCGTCCAATTTTTAGAGTAAGAGGAGAAATTAATGCTGAAGTAAAAGGGAGATTAACGGAAACACTCGCTGGAGTTAGAGTGATTAAAGGATTTGGTGCAGAAGAACAAGAAAGTAAAGTTTTTGAAGAAGGTGTAGATCGTTTGTTTCAGAATGTAAAAAAGAGTTTAACCGCTACAGCTTTAATGACTAGTTCCTCTACCTTTTTATTAGCGGGTATTGCCACAACAGGAATTATGGGGATTGGTGGATATTATATGATGGAAGGAACTATGACGGCTGGTCAATTTTTGTCCTTCACCATGTATTTAGCATTTATGATTGCACCAATCGTACAAATGAGTAATATTGGTAGTCAACTTACTGAAGCTTTAGCTGGACTTGACCGAACCGAAGAATTAATGAATATGGATCCTGAGGAAGATCCTGAGAATCGAACCATACAATTAGAAAACATTAAAGGAGATATCATCTTCGATGATGTATCTTTTGCATATGAAGAAGGAAAAGAAGTGTTACATAACATAAGTTTTAGAGCAGCTTCTGGAACTGTTACCGCTTTAGTAGGAAGTTCTGGTTCTGGTAAATCTACGATTGCCGGATTATCTGCTACATTTCTCAATCCTAAATCTGGTCTAATCACTATTGATAGCCACGATATATCAAAAGTAAATCTAGGCAGTTATCGCCGTAATCTGGGAGTAGTTCTACAAGATGAATTCTTATTTGAAGGTACTATCAAAGCAAATATCCTATTCCCTAGACCTAATGCTACAGAAGAACAATTGCAGCGGGCAGTAAAAGCTGCATATGTGAATGAATTTACGGATCGTTTTGATGATGGATTGGATACCTTGATCGGAGAACGTGGTGTAAAACTATCAGGAGGACAAAGGCAGCGTATTGCCATTGCAAGAGCTATTCTTGCTGATCCAAAAATTATCATTCTGGATGAAGCCACATCGAATCTTGATACAGAAAGTGAAGCTTTAATTCAAAAAAGTTTAGGTGAATTAATGAAAGGACGTACTACTTTTGTCATAGCACATAGATTAAGTACTATCAAAAAAGCTGATCAGATTTTAGTCATTGAATCAGGTAATATTGCGGAAAGAGGAACCCATGAGGAACTGATCGCTTCAGAAGGCAGATATTTTGATCTGTACACCTATCAAGCAAGGATATAAAACATTAGGAGTATATAATCTAATTCTTGATTCTGATACTGGTAAAATTCAGAAACGTTTTGTAAAGCAATAACAGAACTAATAGAAACCAATTAAAAGTAAGTCAAATATTTTCAAAGGCTTAAATTATCTTAATCGAGTATTATAATTTCTACAAAAAAACACTTTATACAATGAGAATTACCGTTTACACATAAGGTAGCAATCGAACATCAAACTGTATATACATTATTTCAGAGCAGTTATTATCTAAATTTTTTAGAACATAATTGTCAACCTAAAGCACGTTGGAAAATAATTTCTAGCGTGCTTTTTTTATGAATTCTATTTTAGAAAAATCATAATCCTACAATTTTACACTATCAATTTTGTCGGGATTTTCGATTTATGACGACCTATTTAAAAAACCAAAATCCTTGTATAGATTTTTAATCAACATATTCATCATATTCTTTATTGGCTCAATACACGGGCAAAAACAAGATCATGAATACTTTTTAGATTTATTTAATTCAACAAATCTTGAAGTTCATGAAAGTGCTTTAAAACATATTGAAACCAACTGGTCAGAAAGCTTTGAAATTTTAGCAATAGAATCTCTTTATTTTCTAAACCAACCATTAAGTACTTTGAAGCTATTCAATATTTTAAGTAAAAAAAGTGGTAAACAGTATGGATATGATTTTAATAAATGGTATCAATATGTGTGGAATAAAAAGCCCGCATACACTGATGATTATTACGAATTCAAAGCTGCATTACATAAATCTATAGATAGTCGGTTTCACACATATTTCCTCAATCGTAAAAACTTATCTACCATCCGATTAGATGAAGTCCGATGGGGAGGTGTTATACAAGATGGGATTCCACCACTTAGAAACCCTAAAATGATTAGCGCAAATAATGCCAACTATCTTGACGACAATGATATCGTTTTCGGGATTTCGATTAATGGAGATATTAGAGCATATCCAAAACGAATTCTGGCTTGGCATGAAATGTTCACAGATACAGTTGGAGGTATTCCTGTTGCTGGCGTATATTGTACACTTTGCGGAACTGTTATTTTATACAAAACCGAAAAAGATGGTATCAAATATCAATTAGGAACTAGTGGATTTCTATATCGATCAAACAAATTAATGTATGATCAAAAAACACAGTCTCTCTGGAATACCCTTTGGGGAAAACCTGTAATCGGTCCATTGATAGGAAAAGGAATAGAGCTAGAATATTTAAGTGTTGTTACTACAACTTGGGGAGCTTGGAAAAAATTACATCCTAACACTACTGTTCTATCATTACAAACAGGTCATGACAGAGATTACGGAGAAGGTATTGCCTATCAAGACTATTTTGCTACAGATAAATTAATGTTTTCTATACCTAAAAAAGATAAACGATTAAAGAATAAACAGGAAATATTAGCTATTAGACTACCATCTGAAACTGATGAAAACATTGCCATTTCTTCTAAATTCCTTAAAAAAAACAGCATTTACACAGGTGAAATTAACAATAAAAACTTCACAGTGTTTACTGACAAAAGTGGGGCTCATAGAACTTATTTCACCTTGACAACTCAATTCATCTCCTATGATAAACAATCTACTGCTACTGATCAGAATGGGAATATATGGACACTCTACGAAAACCGTTTAGAAAATAACACAACCAAAGAAGTCCTACGACGCCTGCCAACACATAATGCTTTTTGGTTTGGATACAAAGCCGCTTTCCCTGACACGAAATTGATTAAATAGCAATAAATAAGATGACCTCGTATTACAGAGGTCATCTTCAGTTTAAGTATATATAATTAAGTTGGCTAAATAATTAAACTACTTGTAATAGTTCTTTTCTTAATTGTCTTGCTGCCATAACCATGGTTTCAAGGGCTTTTTTAGTTTCTTCCCATTTACGGGTTTTTAATCCACAATCGGGATTTATCCATAACTGTTCTTCGTTAATATACTTTTGTGCCTTATCAATCAATGCAACTATTTCTTCTTTGGTAGGAATTCTGGGAGCATGAATGTCATAAACTCCTGGTCCTATTTCGTTAGGGTATTTGAAATCTGCAAAAGCATCTAATAGCTCCATTTGTGACCTAGAACATTCAATCGTAATAACATCTGCATCCATATCGGCAATATGACTAATAATATCATTAAATTCAGAATAACACATATGTGTATGTATTTGTGTTTGATTAGCTACTACACTTGAAGATATTCTGAAGGATTCTATTGCCCATTCCAAATAATTGTTCCAATCTTTATGTTTTAATGGTAACCCTTCCCTTAATGCAGGTTCATCAATTTGAATAATTTTAATACCATTATCCTCTAAGTCCTTTACCTCATCTCTAATGGCCAACGCAATTTCTTTGCAAGTAATAGATCTAGGTTGATCATCTCTTACAAAAGACCATTGTAAAATAGTGACCGGTCCAGTAAGCATTCCTTTCACCAATTTGGAGGTTAATGACTGTGCAAATACTGTCCAATCAATCGTCATTGGACCAGGTCTTTTTATACTGCCATATATAATTGGTGGTTTTACACATCTGGATCCGTAACTCTGAACCCAACCAAATTTGGTAAAAGCAAAACCATCTAGTCTTTCTCCAAAATATTCAACCATGTCATTACGCTCAAACTCTCCATGAACTAAAACATCCAATCCTATTTCCTCCTGCCATAGAATCGTCTTTTCGATTTCTTGTTTTAAAAATTGATCATACTCCTCTTTAGAAACATCGCCTTTTTTATATCTATACCTCCAATTTCTAACTGTTTTTGTTTGAGGAAAAGATCCTATGGTAGTCGTAGGAAAAAGAGGTAACCCTAAATCTTCACGTTGTACTTCTTTACGGAGCTTAAACGAATTCTCTCTTACTATATCTTTTTCTGAAATAACAGCTACTCTTTCTTTTACTTCTGGATTATGAATACGTTTTGAATTACTCCTATTAAAATGAGAGGCTATATTTTTTTCTAACGTATCTAATACCATACCTTCTTTATCCAAAACAACAAGCCGTTTTAACGCTACAACTTCATCTAATTTTTGTTTTGCAAAAGATAACCAGTCAATAATTTCAGATGGAAGGTTTGCATTCTGTTCTTCCATCTCTAAGTCACAAGGAGCATGAAGAAGAGAGCATGAAGGCGCTATCATTATAGTATTCTCTTTTCTTTTTGCTATTGCCTTATAAATATACTCTAAGGATTTTTGATAATTATTCTTCCATATATTCCTTCCATCTACGACTCCTAAAGATAGTTGTATTCGTTTAGGAATACTTTCCAGTACAGTATCTAACTGTTCTGGGCATCTCACTACATCTATATGAATTGCATCAATAAGTAATTCATCAGTTATCAATTCCAAATTATCTTGGATACCTTCAAAATAGGTAGCTACTAGTATTTTTAAATCAGGAAAAGTACTTTTTAATTTAAGATAAGTTTCTTTATACACTTCTTTTTCTTGTGCAGTAAGATCTAACGCCAAAAATGGTTCATCAAACTGAATCCATTGTGCTCCTAAATCAACTAATTTTTTAGTGAGTTCTATATAAACAGCTAATAACTTATCTATTAATTCTATCTTGTTAAAACCTTCCTCTTTTTCCTTTCCTAATAACAGATAAGATATAGGACCTATTAAAACCGGTTTTGTCTGTATTCCCAGCTCCCTTGCTTCATAAAACTCATCGATTACTTTTGTAGAAAACAACTGAAACTCTTGATCTTTATAAAACTCTGGAACAATATAATGGTAGTTGGTATCAAACCATTTAGTCATTTCCATTGCAGTAATATCGTGTTCGTCTTTTTGATATCCTCTAGCCATTGCAAAATATAGCTCCATCCGATTAAGATTTTTCGCTAACAAACTTTGATATCTTTTGGGGATTGCTCCAACCGTCAATGACATATCCAAGACTTGGTCATAAAACGAAAAATCATTAGATGGTATTAAATCTATACCAGCATTTTTCTGCAATAACCAATTTTCTTGCCTAATGTTTTTACCTACTTGAAGTAGGTTTTTGTAAGATGTTTTTCCAGACCAATACTGTTCTGAAACTTTTTTCAACTCTCTTTTACTACCAATACGCGGGTAGCCTAGATTGTGTGTAAGCATAACTTTAAAACTTTTAAAAATTAATATTAATTTTTAAAGTTCTTTTGATAAATCAGTATGCTAAAAAGAACGAAGGATTAGTAGTAGAAAGATGTATATATAGAAGTATTCACTAAAATAGTTAAACAACTATATCAATGTGCATCAAACTTAACCTAAGCTTCAATTCGCGAAAGCATAGACAATTCAATAGTAGGCAGGTCTCCTGACTTATAACATTTTCATCATCCTTCCCGTTTAATAAATGACAGTGGATATTATTGATAAAAACTATATGGTTACTTACAGTTGCGCGACAGTTCGTGATTCTCACACGATTCCCTATTAATTCACAATTAAGCAAAACCTATATTGATTGATCTAGAATTTTATGTAAAGAACTTTTTCTAGTATAAAAGTACTTCAAATAATTAGATAGTCACCTTAAAAGGATGCTAAAAGAACATTATTAATCATTCTTAATTTAAAACCAGTCTTAACTCAGGATTTAATAATTTTAGAAGATAAATATCTAAAAATCATGGAGAATAATATTAGAGGCGGTGACGCTCCAATAGCTTGTCAGTTAGAAACAGATAAAAATTATGCCTGGTGCACTTGCGGCCATAGTGCTGATCAACCTTTTTGTAATGGTACTCATAAAAAAGAAGGAGGAACGAATCCTTTAATTTTTAGTACCGAAGAAGCTAAAGAAGCTTATTTATGTACATGCAAGCAAACAAGTAATCCGCCATATTGCGATGGTTCTCATAAGAATTAATAAAGAAGCTGTCCGAAAAGCACAATATTTACAATACTGTCACATTGAACAGAGTCGAAATGTACTAAAAACCAAAGGTAGTTATTTCTCGACTCTAGCTTGTCCATAGCAAAGTCGAAGGGCTCGAAATGACAAAGAAATCTACTTTTTAGACAGCCTTTTTATTCAATATTTTATTTTCTAATAAACGTTGCTTTATTCCCATTTAACTCTAAAATCATTTTGTTTTCAGTGGGATGAAAATTTAACAAAGCTCCTGCTCGATCAGATTTAAATCCATCTTTTGTATATCCAACCAACGGGAATGTAGGACCATCTTTTGCATCAGCAATTAGTACTGTATCTTTTTTTGTAATAGTAATCTGAAAAGGAAATGACTCGCTCGTGTAAATTCCTAAATAAAGGTCTAATGCTTCAGTTTTTAATTCTATCGGTCCATCAAACTTTGGAAGTTTATACTCTTTATCATAATAACTCTTTAGTACATTAACGATACAATTATTTGGAGACATTACAACTCCGTTTCCCATATACGAAATAGTAATTTTATCCTCTGGGACATACAATGTAAGTGATTGAAATCCATCTATACCTCCATTATGGCCATAAGCCTGTTTATCAAAAAAGGTTTCACCTCCTAACCCAATTCCCATTCCTGTAGAAGTATCCATCATTTTTTCTAAAGAAGCTTTAGACACTAATTTTCCAGAAAATAAACTAGTATAGAAGCTATTTAATTCTGTTGGAGTAGAAACTATCGATCCTGCACCGATAGGAACACTCATATCCGTTTGATTTTCTACTAGTTTCCATTTCGAGTTTTCTCTAACATATGATAATGCTTCGTTATCTTTTGTATTTATTTTTTTACCATACCCTGTTCTTTTTAAACCTAAAGGTTTTATAATTCTTGATTCTAAAATTTCAGCATAAGTTTTACCTTCAATTTCTTCGGCTATATAAGAAAGTAGTAAATAGTTAGTATTAGAATATGTCGTTTTCTCATCAGGTTGAAAATCAACTTTTCTTTTTACTATTCTATCCATCATTTGTTTTCGAGTATTCGGAACCAACATCCATTTCATAAAATTTTCATCTTCGGTTAGATTAAACAAACCACTGCGATGACGTAGCATATGCTCTATAGTAATCTTATTAGCATTAGATACTTCCGGAAAATAGTCACTTAACAAAGTCTCTAAGCTTAATTTCTTTTCATCTACTAATTGCATAATCATAGTCGCAGTAAAAGTTTTGGTAATAGAACCTATTCTATACTTAGTCTTTTCATTTGCCTTAATGGTATTTTCTAGATCTAGATAGCCGATAGAATTTTTATAAACTTGTTTCCCTTCTTTATAAATAGAAATGCTTCCCATCCCTTGATTATTAGCTTCTAACAAAGTAAACAAACTATCTATCTTTGTTTTATTAAATGTTTGTGCGGTAATAGTATAGCTAATTAAAAAAGCTATACATGTTATATTTTTTATCATGTTCTTGATTTTTATGCAATCAAACTAAAGCATAGCTTGCAGTCTGAGATGTGAATACACCTATTGAATTTCCATTATCCATTTTTAGGATAAGAAAGAAACAATACCGATTGATTGATTAGTACTAATTGATGAATGACCTTGCTTTTTTATGGTCTTTAAAAAAAAGTAATTGTAATATGAAATAACTTATTTCTTTATATTAATACAGATATAGACACACCGTTAGTATTAGAATCTGTGAATTATTCGGTTTCTTTACCGATCCAAGTGAAAATAATTGTTGCAACTCTTGATATTACAAAAACAAGACAACCAAACATAGTGGGTAACGCAGAAACCTTAAGTCCACCTGCTAATCGTGCTGTAGAAATTTCTCCTAAAAACTCAATAGTATCCAATGCTTGTACCAAACCAAGTAGTTGACCTAGAACTCCCCATACCAGTATCATTAGACCAATAGAATTAATTATTTTAATATATTTAATTGGAAGGTTTTTTCCTTTTTTCAAAATTAAAACATTCCTGATAATTAAGAAAAACACCAAAAACAGCGTTGCCAATATAGGTAACATAAAAAACAATCCTCCGTCATGTAACAAATGAACTGTATGAGCGATAAATGAATGACTTTCTTCTGATTGATTAATAATTAGTGATATCATAGTATATATTTTGCGAATTAAACGTATTCAAAACTACTATCTAAAGTTCTCAGAATATTTTTTTTTCGCTCATTGACAGGATTCAAGGAACTTATAACTTAATCTATACCGCTTACGGAAATATTCTGTAGACATTGCTAAAAAGAGTCCTAATTCCGTTATTCATCCAAAAATAAGGTTTGAAAAACAAAAATTACGGATATTGTACGCTAATATGATTTCTAGAGATTTTATCCTTAAAAAAATTGCCAAACTACTATTGCACATCATCTTTTGGGTAGCTGTGTTATTATGTTATAGTTATTTTTTTGGTCATAATACAGAAAACATCAACTATGTTTTTTCTTTCTCTCTATTTCTAATGCCAGTGACTATTGGCACTACTTATACAGTTACCGAAGTCATAATTCCAAAATACTTAATCAAAGAAAAATATCTTCTATTCATACTATACTGTTTGTATACGATTATCATTTCTGCTTTCTTTATTGTCATTTCGTTCTTTTATGGATTGATCTTTTTATCATCTCTTAAGTATGAAGGAATGGCCCCAATGACTAGAAGTCCCTTATTCCCTTTTATTGCAGTTTATTTCGTTGTTTTTATTGCCAGTGCTTTGAGTCTAGCGCAACATAATTACAAATCTACTTCCGATAACCAAGAACTTAAAAACAGAATTTTAGAAGCCCAATTAAAGCTCAAAGAACAGGAGTTAAATTACCTAAAGATGCAAATACATCCACACTTTTTATTTAATACTTTAAACACTTTATATGGTTTTGCTTTAAAGAAATCAGAAGATACTCCAGAAATGATATTGAAACTATCTAATCTATTAGATTACCTCTTGTATCAATCAGATAAGCCATTAGTCTCTTTACAAGAAGAAATAAATCATATTGAAGACTATGTGGCATTAGAAAAAATGCGTTTTAGTGATGTTCTTGATATCTCTTTAGATTTTGAAAACATAACTAACACAACTCAAGTAGCGCCTATGCTATTAATTCCTTTTGTAGAAAATAGTTTTAAACACGGACAAATTATCAATCAAAAATTATCGATACACATGTACTTAAAATGTATCGATAATGAAATTCATTTTTCTATAAAAAACTCTGTTCACACCTTTACAGAAAAAGATAAAAACGGAATTGGGTTAAGTAATATAAAAAAACGATTGTCATTAGTATATAAGGATGATCACGAACTTAAAATTTCGAAAGATCAAAACTGGTATACTGTAGAGTTAATACTAAAGAACCTAAAAATTACTACTAATGAGTTTTAAAATATCATGTATCATAGTAGATGATGAACCTACTGCAAGAGATATTATTGCAGATCATTTAGCAAAAATCGATCGTATCGAAATTGTAGCTACTTGTAATAATGCATTAGAGGCTTTTAACCACATTAATTCCCAAAAAATAGATCTTATATTTCTGGATATCAATATGCCAGAAATATCTGGAATTTCTTTTGCGAAATCCATTAATAAGGAGATCAAAATCATATTCACCACAGCATATAGAGAATATGCAATTGATGGGTTTGACCTACACGCAGTAGATTATTTATTAAAACCTATTTCTTTTGAACGTCTTCTGAACGCAGTAAATAATTACTTTGAAATACATCATAAAGTTTCACCTGCAAAAACTAAGGAAGCAACACTGAATGATTTTATTTTTGTAAGATCAGATCGAAGAATGAAAAAAGTAGATTTTTCAGAAATAATTTATGTGGAGAGTTATAATGATTATCTCAAGATTCATTGTGATAATGCTACAATTGTAACAAGAGAAACCATCAGTAATATTGAAGCGAAGTTACCCGTTCAGCAGTTTATGAGAACGCATCGTTCCTTTATTATTTCTATAAAAAGAATAGATTCGTTTTCTAATGAAGAGCTCGTATTACATAATAAATCCATTCCTATTAGTAGAAATTATAAGAGTGAAGTATTGGCTAGACTAGAAAGCATATAATTCTCAAGTACTAATTTTCTTTTCATGTCTTCTTTAATTTTATCCGATTCAAAATGGATATAATCGGTTTAGAAAAACACAACTAGATTTTTTGTGCAACACATTTTAAAGGCATTAGTCTTTAGGGAAATCTTAAAACCTATATACATGAAAAATCTAATTTTACTTTTATTTACTGTTGCTGTCTTTTGTTCATCTTGTAATAACGATGATGAAAGTATTCCGATAGAAGAGTTTACAATTGAAGAAGCAAATAACTCAGGAATTAGTGGTTCTATTTTTTTTACAAGATCTTCATCTTCATTATCAGATGATATCTTTCTAATTAGTGTGCAACTTACTGGTGCTGAGTTAGAAGGATCTTACACAGCCAATATCTATAATAGTTCACTATCAAATGGCGGTGATATCGCATTTTCACTTGACAACTTTTATAATTTAGAAAATTCTAATTTAATGGTAAGTTCAACTCATTATCACTCATCAAATCAAATAATTATTGAAGATGAAGTTTTAAACTATCAAGAATTAATTGTTTTCGATGGCCATATTAAAATTTTTAATAATGATGATGAATCTATTGTAGTTGCTGAAGGTAATATAGGTAGTAATGCGCAATAAAGAACACAAAAAAAAGCGAGCTATATGCTCGCTTTTTTTATAACTACTATTTGTATGATTATACGTGTAACGGTCTATTGTCCGTAGCTGCTAATGCCGCTTCTTTTATAGCTTCAGTAAAGGTAGGATGTGCATGAGACATTCTACTAATATCTTCAGCAGATGCTCTAAACTCCATAGCAGTAACTGCTTCAGCGATTAAATCTGCACAACGGGCTCCAATCATATGAACTCCTAAAACTTCATCCGTTGTTTCGTCTGCAAGAATTTTCACAAAACCATCTAAGTCTGCACTTGCTCTCGATCTACCTAATGCTCTAAAAGGAAACTGTCCTGATTTATACTTAACTCCAGCTTCTTTCAATTCTTCTTCGGTTTTACCCACTGCAGCGACTTCTGGCCAAGTGTACACTACACCAGGAATCAAGTTATAATCGATATGTGGTTTTTGTCCTGCTAATGTTTCTGCTACAAAAACACCTTCTTCTTCCGCTTTATGAGCTAACATCGCTCCTTTTATTACATCACCAATAGCGTAAATATTACTAACAGAGGTTTGTAAATGATCATTTACCTCTACCTGTCCTCTATCTGTAAGCTTTACTCCCGATGCTTCTATGTTTAATCCGTCCGTAAATGGACGACGTCCTACAGAAACCAAGCAGTAATCTCCTTTAAACTCTACAGGGTTTCCTTTTTTATCATCAGCAGTAACTGTTACTTCCTTAGCAGTAGCTTTTACTCCAGTCACTTTATGAGATGTATAAAACTTAACACCTTGTTTTTTCATCACCTTTTGTAGTTCTCTGGATAAAGCTTTATCCATTCCTGGAATAATTCTATCCATATACTCTACTACAGAAACCTCAGCGCCCAGACGACGATATACTTGTCCTAATTCTAATCCGATAACACCACCACCTATAATAACCATATGTTTAGGTATTTCTTTCAGCTTTAATGCTTCTGTAGAAGTAATGACTCTTTTCTTATCTATAGTGATAAAAGGTAATGAAGAAGGTTTAGATCCTGTGGCAATAATGATATTCTTAGCTTCAATAGTTTCTACTGAACTATCTGACTTGGCAATATTCACGTGTGTGGAATCTTTAAAAGAACCAACACCTTCATATCGCTCTATCTTATTCTTTTTCATTAAAAAATCAATACCACCAGTTGTCTGGTCCACCACTGCTTGCTTACGTGCAATCATTTTTTCAAGATTGATCTTTACATCTCCTGGAATCTCAATTCCGTGATCTGCAAAATGCTTTACAGCGTGCTCATAATGGTGAGAAGAATCTAATAATGCTTTACTAGGAATACATCCTACGTTAAGACAAGTTCCTCCAAGTGTAGAATATTTTTCGATTATTGCAGTTTTCATACCTAGTTGTGCGCAACGGATAGCTGCAACATATCCACCAGGTCCTGAGCCAATTACGGCTACATCATATGTACTCATAAGAGATTATTATGTTGACGTATTAAAATATAAATGTTTAAATAGTTCTTATTCTGAAAATAAGATGAACAAATGTACAAATGTTTTACTTCTTACAGAAGGGATGATCTTGTCAAATTTTTATTAAAAAAGCAATATTAGTACTGATTAAAAAGTTATACATTTAGTCCTTTGATATACTTTCAAAAAATTCATGTTTTTTTGATCAAGTTTATCTAACAAATTTTAACAAAAATAGAAATTAAATAATGCGTTATTTATCTACTCTGCTCTTACTTGCCATTATCATTTTATGGAGTTCTTGTCGCAAAGATTTTGAATCTGATCCAAGTACAGGAAACCTACAATTCTCCACCGATACTTTGTTTTTAGACACAATATTTACCAATATTGGATCTAGTACCTATAGCTTTAAAGTATACAATAGAACAAGTGATGATTTTACAATTCCAAACATTGCTTTAGAACAAGGAGAAACATCTAGCTATCGATTAAATGTAGATGGTATTCCGGGAAAATCTTTCGAAAATATACAAGTACTTGCCAAAGACAGTATTTTTGTTTTTGTAGAAACGACTACGGATATTACGCAACAAACAGGAGACTTTGAATTTTTATATACGGATCGAATTCTTTTTGATCCTAATGGAAATCAACAAGATGTGGATTTAGTAACTCTGGTTAAAGACGCTGTATTTTTATTTCCTTCGAGAGATGAAAACGGAGTCGTAGAAACATTACTATTAGGAGAAGATGATAATATGGAAGAAATCCGAATTGAAGGATTTTTTCTAGAAGGCGATGAATTGAATTTCACTAACGAGAAACCCTATGTCATTTATGGCTTCGCAGCCATTCCATCTGGCGAGACATTAACTATCGATGCTGGTGCCAGAATTCATTTTCATGATGGATCAGGCATAATTGCTGCTAATAATGCTACTTTATTAGTTAATGGTGAAATCAGTACAGATCCTGAAGCACTAGAAAACGAAGTGATTTTCGAAAGTGATCGGTTAGAGCCTGGATTTAGCGATATCCCAGGTCAATGGGGATTGATTTGGCTTACCGCTGGTAGTACTGGTCATATGATCAATCATGCTACAATAAAAAATGCTACAGTAGGTGTATTAATGGATTCTAATGATGGAGGAGTCGATCCTACACTTACTATTACTAATTCACAAATTTATAACTCTTCCGCTTATGGTATATTAGCTCGTACCGCCAATATATCAGGAGAAAACCTGGTTATTAACAATGCTGGTATATCATCATTATATGCTTCTTTCGGAGGAACTTATAATTTTAACCACTGTACGTTTGCCAATTTTTGGGATACAAGCTTTAGAGATACTCCATCGGTTACCGTTGATAATCTATTTGTAGTAAGAGATGAAGGTGGTAACATTACAGAAATTCTAGCTACAGACCTTTTAGAAGCTAACTTTACGAATTGTATTATCTATGGAAATGAGAACCTGGAATTGGGAATCAATAGAGCTGAAGGTACCGTTTTTAATTATAACTTCCAGAACAGTTTAATTCGTTTTAATGATTTTAATGGACAGTTTGTGGATAATCCATTGTATGATTTTACAAATACGAATTTATACGAGAATACAATTTTCAATGAAGAACCAGACTTTAAAGATCCCTTTGATAATATGCTGAATATTGGAGAAGACTCTGCAGCAAATGGGCAGGCCTCCACTCCTACTTCAGGAAACGATATTCTTGGAACACCTAGAAATAGTGCAGCACCAGATATTGGAGCTTACGAAAGTGTAACTTTTGAAACTGATGGGAATTAAAAAGTATTTATTAAAAAAATAAACTAAAATGAAATCAATCACTTCCAAAAACAAAGAACTATATATTTTAGGAATCAGCTCGATCCTTATTACATTATTTCTCTTCTTTATCGATGAAGGTAATTATGATTTTAATTGGACAGCAGAACCTTTTGTTTGGGTAATTTTCTTAATATATGCAGTACCAATCTTTTTAGGTCAATTACTACTATCCAAAGTAGTGCTAAAAAATATCAGTCAAACCAGAAGGATTATTTTAAGTATTTTAATAGGTACTGCGATTGGAATGACGTTTACTATAGGGATTTTACTTATTGGATTTTTAAAATAAAACATAAACACCATTAAAAAATCACTTTAGTATCTGGTAATTGCTCTTGAATTCGATGCTTTTCTTTTTCTGAGAAATTATTTTCACTCAACTCTAAAACTTTAAGAGTTAAAAACCCTTTTAGGTTTCTCGGTAATTCTTTTAAGTTATTATTTCTTAATAATAACACCTTTAAGTTTGGCAAACGCTCTAGTTCTGATACCAATTTTGTTATTAAAAGATTAGGATTATTATCTAACATCAAACCTTCAAGGTTTTTTAATGAACCTACGTTTTTCGGCAATACGTAGAAATCATTATCAGATAGCGCCAAAATCCTGAGAGATTCAATTTTGGATAAAACATCAAATGTCTGAACCAAATTAAGTTCAGGATTATCTTTCAGATGTAACTCTTGAAGCTTCTTTAGGTTAGTGAAATTATCAGGGATTTCTTTTAGATTATTACTGCTAAAATATAGGAAATCTAAATTTTTAATTTCAGATAATACCTGACAAGCTTTTGGGAAATTAAGTTTCGGGTTTTCTGCCAAATCTATCTCTCTAAGATTAGGTAAACTCATCAATACTTTGGGTAACGCTACAAACTGGTTTTCTCTTAGATTAATAACCGATAGTTTATCTAATTTGATGAGTTCTTTTGGCAAGGAAATCAAATTGTTACCTTCTACATTAAGAAGCGTAAGCTTTGTTAACTTTGCTATCCCTTCTGGAATTTCTTTTAAATTACAATCCACTACATAAAGGGATTTTATATTTGGTAATTTTTCTATGTTGCTGGAAAAACGTTCCAACTCTTCGCAGTTAAGATTAAACGAAGTTACTTTTTCAGGGTTTTTAATTGCTACATTAACGGATGAATACTCTTTATTTTGCGTATAAGCTGGATGCAGAGAAATTAGAAACAAAATAATTAGCATAAACTTCCTCATGAATATATTTTAAAATTATAAAACGATATGTATTGTAAATGATTCTTATCTATGATTCATTTTTAACAACAAGGTTACTGCTTATTTTACGTTTATTAGCTATTAAAAGATATGACAAAAATCCTACAACACTCCATATTCCCAGAATTGCAAAATTAGCCTCGAATTTGTGTTCACCAAAATCCATTTCGAATAAAAATATCATAACGGAATTGATACCTCCATGCGCAAAAACAGCAGGCCATACGCTCTTAGAATTTAATGTCAACCATCCCATAAAAAAAGATATAAAAACAGTTATTATAGGAAACAACAAGAACGCTCCCCAAACGGGATATTCTGGATAATTGAATCCACTAATAATTAGAGGGAAATGCCAAAAACCCCAAACTAATCCAAGAAACACTAAGGATTTTAATAGACTGTTTCTTTCTAGTAGCTTCTTCTGAAGAAAGCCTCTCCATCCTATTTCTTCTCCTATAGTTAATAAGCTTGTTATGAGAGAAAAGCCTATTCCGGTTACTACAAAATTCAAAATAAAAAACGGAAAACTTTGCGCTTCACTACCAAAAAGTAAGGGTATATCAATAGCATCAATTTTATTGTCAGTTAAGGTATATGCATAGTTCGTTCCCCAACCAATTTCTTCAAAAAACAAAATACCTAAAATCGTTATTATAGCTGGTAATAATAAGCTACACAGAATATGTATCGGTTTACCAATTCTCCAATTGATATATTTTAATCCTTCTTTTTTCTTTATCAAATAAATGATTGCTCCGATACCAGGAAAGAACATGGAAAGACCTACAAATATTGGAAACAAAACAGATTCTTCTCCACCGCTTAAGATCGCAATTATCTGAAAAATATAGGTAAGTATAAATAATACAATAATATATACCCAAACGCTTTTTTCTAATTTTATCATTTATATAAATTTTTGTTATTCTTTTTTAATCTGTTTTTATGACATAGAAACATTTATTCTTTCTGATAAATCAACTCCGCAAGCCTTTGTACTTCCAGAGGCATTCCATCATCAGAATTGACTAAAATCGGCATATTTGTAAGAAGAGAAATAACAATATCGTCATTAGGATATAGTATTAAAACAGCTCCTGAAGAAGGCCCTTGTCCAACGTGATACCAAATTTTCTGGTCATTTATATCTTTTCCTATATACCAACCTAATCCATAGTTTGTTGGTTTTTTATCTGCAGTATATTGTGTTTTGAATAATTTTTTTTAAAAGCTGTATTTAAATAGTCCACCATATAACATTTCATTTCCAAATCTCAATAAATCATCTGTTGTAGAAATTATACCTCCTGATGCGTGAGCATAACTTAAATCATAAGGTTTTGCTTCTTCTTCGTTCGGGTAATAAAACTTACTTTTATGTATCATCGTACTATCTGCAATATCTCCATACGTATTAAACATTAAAAGCGGTTTCCAGATATTATCTTGCATATACTCCAAATACGTTTGTCCCGATGCGCCTTCGATCGCAGCTCCGATTAAATTATACCCAAAAGAAGAGTATAAATATTGATTCCCCGGTTTAGACATTAACGTATCATTTTTGAATATGCTAATCGCTTCGATTGCATTCTCGAAATGTGGATTTTTAATCACTTCATCAATGCTGATTTCATAATAATCACGGATTCCACCTAAATGCCCTGCTAATTGACGAGTAGTAAGTGTATGTTTCTTTTCTGGAAAAGAAGGGACATAAGCTCTCACATCAGTATCTAAATCTAATTTATTTTCAGAAGCTAGTTTCATTACGGCAGCTGCTGTCATCGGTTTTGTTACACTTGCGATTCTAAAGCGTGTCTGTGAGTCTACTTTCTCTTCTTTTTCAACATCCGAATACCCAAAGCCTTTTGAAAACAGTGTATTACTTTTTAAGCTTACAGATAGTTGCATCCCAGGAATGTTATAATTTTCTATAAAGGCTTCGCCCCATTTTTCGATTTTAGATTCGAGGGTTTCTTCTTGATTCTCTGTCATAATCACATCGTTAGTAGTACTCATCAATACTTTAGCTGAAATGATACTAGCTGTCCTTTTCCATTCGGCAAAACTACTACTACGTGAATAGCATTTATATTTTCTCAAATCAGACTTGGTTTTTGTAGTACCAAAAGCGATAATTGGAATGGGTGCATAGCTCGAAAATTCTTTGATTGCTATCGATTCTCCGTCAATAGAAATACTATCTTTTTTTATTCTGTCGGGATTTTCCTCTTCATATTTTTTTGTAGTCATATACATCTCAATGCGGTCTTTATCTTCTATAATCCATTCGAGCATCAAGAAAAAGGAATCTTGTGGGATGCGATAGCTATATTGAGTTAAGTCAAAATCAAGCCAACCTCTTTGTATACTTGATTGTATGACAATGCTCTCATCAAACAAATCTTCTCCTGGCATATTATTATTTGCCTTATCCACATTTAAAAAACGTAAACGTACTTTAAATTCAGGTCTTGTATTCCGAGTTATAAACAAGGCTGCTTTTTGTACATAATTAAAATCTTTCTTTTTATCTATTAACAGTGCCATTGCTCCTCCTGCTGAAGCTGAATCGGCTTGCATTAAACCTTGCACCATCAAATGCCTTTTTCGATTGCCTAACCATTCGTCTTTATATTTTTTTGAGCTACTTGAAATCATTACTTCATCCAAGGCTGTGATTTTTTCTTTGAGACGTATTATAGTTTCTTCACCATCAATTAACCTAGCTATTGGAATCGATTGTAGTTCAAAACCAATAGCAGAAAACAAAACTTCTTTAGTTGAATTTAGCTCTGAAATTTTTAAAGAAAAGCTTCCATCGCTATTGGAAATTGTCCCATTATTTGTATTGATTATCCCAATGTTAGCATAGGGAATCGGCGTATTGCTTTCTTGCTCTAATACTTTCCCCTTTATCGTTAACTGTCCAAAAACGGATGTAAAAAACCCAAAAGATAATAAGCAGACTAAAAATAAATTTTTAATGTTATTCATGAATTTTAATTAGATATCTATTCTTTTGCTGAGTTCTAATTGATAGATGGAATTTACATCTACTATATTAAAACTAGATTGTTTCCTTTTGGTTTTATCTTTTCTAAAACCTTATCATCCTGGGTAATCGCTTGAATTACAAACAAAAACGACCTTATCTCCAGATAATGTTTTAGGTTTTTCAGAAACTTAAATTAAATTCGTTTTTAATCATCAAATTCGATAAGGAACCAACGTATAAAAGTAACCAACAAAAATGATACCCTTCCCACCCGAAATAGGTAGTTTTATATATCTTTTTAAATTAATATTCCATTTCTTTCCAATTATCAATTTATATTTATCTTGAAATTACTTTAATTATTAGTTTGATATGAATCCATATATTTTTGAATCTGAAAGATTGGGCTTCCGTAACTGGACACTAGATGATTTAGATATGCTCGCAGCGATGAATAATGATGATGATGTCATGGAATTTTTTCCTTTTAAACCTTCCCGAAAAAACACAAAAGAGTTAATACTTAGAATGCAGAAACAGTTCACCAAAAATGGTTTCTGTTATTTTGCAGTGGATATTCTTGACTCTAAAGAATTTATAGGGTTCATCGGGCTCTGTGAACAGAATTACTTAGAAGATCAAGATACATTTGTAGATATTGGTTGGCGGTTAAAAAAAAGCGTTTGGAATCAAGGGTATGCTACCGAAGGTGCTAAAGCTTGTTTGGACTTTGGGTTTAATCAAAAGGGTTTGGATAGTATTTATTCGGTTGCTTCAGAAATTAATTTAAAGTCTGAGTTGATTATGAAAAAAGCAGGAATGACCAAAGTCAAGATTTTTGACCATCCTAAGTTAACTGATTACCCAGATTTAGTATCTTGTGTATTATATAGAAAAACAAAGTAAAAATTAACACTAATGCATTTCAAAAGCAAATCATCACTCTTTATTATTGTTCTTCTAAGCGTTATTTTTCAATCATATGGCCAACGAAAATTAGCTGTCAAAAAAACTATTGCTAAGGAACTAGATGCTATTTTTTCTAAAGAATTCACAATAGATGAGCCTGGAGCAGCGGTACTTCTAATAAAAGGAGATATTAAATTATTCCAAAAAGGGTATGGTATTGCCAATATTGAAACAAAAGAAAAGATAACTCCTAACACCGTATTTAATACGGGTTCCATTTCTAAAACCTTTGTTTCTAATGGGATATTAATACTTCAGGAAAAAGGGCTTTTATCTGTTGAAGATAGTATTTATAAATATTTTCCAGATTTTGACAACCCAGAAATTGCAAAAAAGATAAAAATAGAACATTTACTTTCTCATACCTCCGGTTTACCTGATTTGAGGAATGTTCGTGAAAACATGGATTTTTTTATCACTGCTAAAGACACTGCAAATTTTGAACCCATAAAACGTGCTGATTCTTTACTTTTTGAACCTGGTAAAAAGTTTATGTATTCTAATCCCGCTTATAATGGACTAGCATTAATTATCGAGCAAGTAGCAAAACAAAAATGGCAGCAATTTATTATCGATAATATTTTTGTCCCTTCTGAAATGAACACTAGCAAAATAACCGATGGAGATCATCCAAAAAACAATGTTGCTCACGCATATTATAAAGACCATACTGGAACTTTTCAAGAATCTGATTATGGCGAAGTACCCACTTTTGCAGCTTCAGGAAATGGAGGAATTTGGAGTTCTGTAAATGAATTAGCTAACTATGAAATCTCCTTAAGAAACAATACTTTCTTATCTGAGAGAACAATAAATAAATCAAGAACAGTCTTTAATCCAAAGAACTGGAATGATGCAGTTCTTCCTAATGTTGGTTACAGCTGGTTTATAGGAACCGAAGGGATTTTACGATCAAATATCGATACCACGATTACTACAAAAATAGTTTCACATACAGGTTCACAAGGAGGTTTTAGAGCTTTCTTTATTTCGTTTCCAGAAAAAGAAATTACTTATGTTATGTTAGCTAATCGTCCTGTAGATAATTTTAATAAAATTATACATCAGAGTTTTAAATTATTTCACGAATACGGTTTAATAGAATAGAAAAAGTAAAATTATGTCAAAAATAAGATACGCGTTTATTCCTTTCTTTCTTTTGTTCTTTGGTGCTTCCTCTTTTGCCCAAGAAGAGTCTTTACATAAAAAGATCAATCAAGATATGTATGGCAATTTCTCTGAAGCTTTTGAAAAATTAGATTATCCTTTATTTGCATCCATACATAGTAAAGAAATGATCAGAATATCTGGCGGTAATGGTGGGGAAATTAAAAATGTAAAAAAATATCTGGAAGGTTACAAAAAACGCTGGAGTGATCCTAAAAGGAAAGCGTCACCCATAGACTTTAGATTATTCGAAAGAGTAACCTCGGACTCATTAGTATCAGATCGTGGTATTTATAGAGTTACCTATAAAAATGATAAAGACGAAACGAAGTATTCTTATGGACAATTTCACGTATTACTTCAAATGGAAAATGGCTCTTGGAAAATACGTATAGATTATGATTCTAACGAGAAAAACACCATAAATAAAAAATCCTATGATGAGGCCTTCTCTCTTTCTGACTATAAAAAGTACTGGAAACATAGGGATTAATAGTCTTTTCCTATTACATTTAAAAAATTATATCGTTAATTAAGTTAAAAATGAAGAAAATAACTGGAAGAATAAGAATATTGCTTGTACTATCTTTAGTAATGTTAAACATTGGATGCGATCAGATTTCTAAAAATGTTGTTAGGAACACAATTGAAAAAGATGCAAGAATAGAAGTATTCAAAGATAACTTTGTACTTACTAAAGTAGAAAACCGTGGTGCTGCTTACAGTTTGGGATCCGACTTAGCTCCAATATTAAAAATACTTCTTTTACAAATATTACCAATCATTGTTTTATTATTCCTATTAAGACTTATCCTTATTAAAACGAACTATTCTAAAGAGACAGTCCTTGGTTTCACTTTTATTATTGGTGGTGGAATTGGTAATCTTTATGATCGTATTGTTCATGGATCTGTAACTGATTTTATGATTATGGATTTGGGCATCATAAAAACTGAAATATTTAACATGGCGGATGTTTCTATTATGATCGGATCTTTTATCATATTGGTTACCGCTTTATTTAATAAAAAAGGATCGTTCTTTAAAGAAGCAAATACATAATTATGAGTTGGATAAACGAAATATCATTCGAAAATGCTACTGGACAACTAAAACGAATATATGATAGAGTAAAAGGACCTAACAACAACATAGACAATGTATTATCCATTCATAGTTTGCGCCCTCACACTTTAGTTGGACATATGGGATTGTATAAAAATGTATTGCATAATTCCAATAACACCTTACCAAAATGGTACCTGGAAACACTTGGAGTTTATGTAAGTCATCTAAACCAATGTGATTATTGTGTAGAACATCACGCTGCTGGATTAAAACGGTTGTTAGCTGATGATACTAAATTTGATCAGATCGTAACATGCATACAGAATGATAAACTAGATACTGTTTTCAGCGATCAATATCTGGAGGGAATGGGATATGCTAAAAAATTGACATTATCTCATAATACAATTACAAAATCTGATATTAAGAACCTTAAGAAACATAATCTAACTGATGGTGAAGTACTTGAAATCAATCAGGTAGTCAGCTATTTTAATTATGTAAACAGAACAGTAGTAGGACTTGGTGTAAATACACATGGAGATATTATTGGTTTATCACCTAATAATAGTAATGACCCTGATAGTTGGGGGCATTCTTAAAAAAATGAAATTGTCTATATGAGCTTGTTGAAGATATTTTAGAAATTAAAAGGCTAAAACTTCGATAAGCTCATATAAACAACTATAAATATTTCTATCTCATTATATTCTAAGAATCTGGATTATGTTATTTATCATCTTTTTTATTTAATCCTTCTGATTCCGGATCCTTGCAACCACAAGGTAATTCATCTCGATAATCACAGTACAAGGTGATTTCCATTTTTTTATCATTTTTGTGTTTGTTATAAAACTCTTTTAGATTGATCGAATATCTTTTTTCTCCATCAATTTTAAAATATATTTCATGATGAAAAAGAATATCATTTAAGATAGTTACTTCGAAATCTAAAAAGTGTTTATCTTGATTAGTAGCAGACTCATCTTCATAATACGGTAAAAATAATCTTGTTAATGGAGGAATTTTTCTATTTAAAGATCCAATACCAGAGGCATTTCTAGCGTCACTATAAAGATTTTTATCTAACCAAGGAAAGTCTTTAGATTCTACTGTAAAAGGAACTACATCTACCTTCCATAAATCAAAAGAAGCATCAAAAACAACAGGAATGTACTTGATTTTTACAGGTTTTAAAATATCATAATCCAGATATACGTGTTGCACAGGTTTCTCTCCTTCAAAAACAAATTCATGTGGTGTTACAATACCAATATCATATAGGGTATTAGCTGTGGTTTGACCATCTTTATCTCTATGAAAAACTGGTGGTGAAGCAATGTAATATTTAGAAACATAATATGGTGCGTTAGTTTTTTCGTCTATTTGATAGCCATAAGGCAGATTTGCAAATACTTGATCCCTTGTATTCCACTCCAAACCATTTGGTGCTTCACTCCAATATTCAAGTCCCTCATTCGATACAATGGTATTACAGCCAAATAAAGTTACACCTTGCCGTTCATATTCTTTTTGAGGTATAATTTCTGAAGCTCCCACATTAAAATTCACATAGCCTGTGGTTTTCGAAGGAAGCGTGTTTTGGCCAAATATCGCTGAACAAAATAGTAGTAAAACACTACTAATTAGGATTGTATACTTCATAAGATCAAGTTTGTACGTTATAATCAATATTGTTATAGTTATAGTTGTATTTTTATTCTTTAGCTTTTAGGTGATTTCTTTTTGGCCGGTATCCAAGGTCCGATAACAAGAGTCACATCTTGTCCGCTTCCAATAGTATATGTGGGTTTAGATGAAACATTGTTGGCGGTTGTCCAGTTTTTGCTAACATTTGGACTCTCATCCAGACTGAAACCATAAGCCATCCCAAAACTTCCTGCGCCATTCACCCCAAAGATGTTTTGCGGAGATTTCTTATCGGGTGTAATCGTTCCGTTGTGCATAAATTTAGCATAGGCGTCATAAACACTATCCTCTTTGTTATAGGCATTCTTGTGCGTAGTATACCAGTTAGAGACTTTTGTCCATGCATCAGAACTGTAATCGTCGGTGATCTTTGTCCCTTTTGCAACCACACCATCCAGAAGAACACCGCGAGATGTAGCCTCAAAAATTGCAGCTTCGATTTGATTAAAAGTTTTATACTCCATTTCTGTTTCGCCAGATTTAATATCCCGAACTGCTTGGATAAATCCTTGATTGCCAGAAAAATCCGAAGCAGGAATTATAATGGTAAATTTATCTGCCTCTTTAGCCGATGCCGGACCAGTAAGTGTATATTTAGTACCATCAGAAGTTCCAGAATACCTACCAACGTTTGCAGCGTTCAAATAGAGATTAAGTTGATTACCTTTCTTAAAGAACGATTTGATTGTTGCATCCCAATATCCATGCAACCCTGTTGCGGATGGATATATTGCCAACCAGTCTTTTGGTGAAACAATTGCTGAAAATTGTTCTTCAATTACATCAGGATATCCTTTACTCGTTGGGTTTGTATACAGTAGTTGTCCAAACCCGTTACTACCTAATGGATCGTTTTCCATAAAAGACTTAAAAGCAGTACCAATTTGTGCTCTTGTAAATGAAGTAACAGGTCCATAAGTCAACGGATCATTTTTTACTGTGAATGAAAGGTTTATTCCAAAAGAGTCTACGGCAGAAACATCATACTGTGCATTCGGACCAAATTCAAAAATGTCGTATGGCCCTGAAGGAGATACTCCAGGTACACCAGGAAATGGATATGCCGTATATCCTGTGACAGATGAAAGTGCACCAGGAGCTTTGGAATCAATTTTCGTAACTGTAAAAACTAATCGATTGTTACCATAATTTGGAACATCTGGTACGCTCACTTTAATTCCATCATTTATCTCAATAAATGGTGAATTCCCATCTGTAGACAGCGCAAATGTACCATCTGATTGCAAAGACCAATACACTGGATTTGCATTGCTCATTTGTTCAATAAAACCTGCTACCCAAACGGTATATTTTTTTGGATCAAGATTGGAACTATTTTTTACGGTAATTGTATTAAGTATACTCATTTTTTGAATTTATTTTAGGCTTAATTATTAGATTTATAAATTGGTAATTTCTATTGGATAGCATAATGATTACATCACTTTTCACGAACTCTTATTCACTATTTCTTAACGCTACCTATTGACATTACTTCGACATAATGTATAGGTGCTATAGTTAGTGTTTGTTAATCCCCATAATACCGTTTATGCATTTCATTAATGTATTGGGAGGCTTCATCTCCTGTATTAAAACTTGGAGGTATCACTGTTTTACCTGTTTCACGCGAAGCCTTTTCTGCTAGTGCTCCTGCATGCATTTTCTGAATTTGAGAGGCGTGTGGTTCTATTTTAATGGATAAATTAGCAGTTGGAGCAATAACCCCTTCTAGTGGATCGTCGATTCTTGGTACAGCAAGTTTTTGTACATCTGTGATATCTGGAGCCGCTTTATCCCGCTCTGTTAATGGCGGTAGATCAAAACACTTTTCGAGCGTTGCCAGAATTGAAGTATGATCAAGAGGTGTATCACTTTTTGTACGATATACAGTTCCGGCCTCAATCCACGGAGAAATTAAAACCGTTGGTACACGAACTCCAAATCGAGTGAAGTCAAAATCAAAAGCTATTGATTTTGCTGGAGGAGAAGTTGCATTTGTAGGCGGAGTTACATGATCATAACAGCCTCCATGTTCGTCGTATGTGATGATAAGCAATGTCTCTTCCCAATATTCAGAAGACTTCAGTGCTTTATATATTTGAAGTAGATAAGCATCTCCTTCGGCTACATTATAATTTGGGTGTTGACTGTTTCCTTTTGATCCCCAAACCGGTTCAAGAAAGGTATATGTAGGAAGTGTTTTTTCGATTAACGAAGATTGAAACGTCTCAAAACTTCCTGTCATGCAACCTGCTGGATATGGTTTTTGGATATCTTGACAAAAAGAAAGTGTATATGGATTACCATTATTTCCAAAAATCCCCCAAGATAGGTTATGATCGGTCAAGTGTTTAAAGATGCTTTTTGCACTGTATGATTTTACTTCATCATATAAATACCCTTGTGAAGTTCCCATGTGTGTAAATGCTCTATTCGGAAGCGTTTCAGTGGGCGCAGAACAATACCAATGATCACACACAGCATACCCTTTGGCAAGACCAGAAAGGACAGGAAGCATCTCAGGAGTGTATATTCCCATGATATCTTTTGGTTGAACAGTCATTAAATCTGGAACTTCGGAAGTGTGCTCCGATGGAGGTGGTGATTTGTACCATTTTTTATAATCATCACTGTGATACTTATCATAGTTGTCGTAACTATTATTGGAGTCTTTTTTCTTTTTATGGATCAATAATGGATCATCTATTTCTTCTTTCTCCTCAAGTTTTTCATTGTTAATGCTACTCTGAAAATCCCGTACGAATCCATGATTATCCTCTATTCCTTCTGGAAATGGAGGTTGTCCAGCGCCAAAAAGTTGAAAATTAGTATTAGCAAAACCTTCTCCTGGATCTTTTTTCGGCATAAAATAAGCGTACGGATCATCTTTCTTAATAGGAAACACCTTGATTTCGTTACCTAAACTATCGGGATTGCTTTCTGAACCTGTTAATCCTTCAAAAGGATGTCCTAAGGGAGATTTATTGTTATTGTCTTTGTATAAATACCCTAACATACTGTCGAATGAACGATTTTCAAACATCATAACAACAACATGTTTAATTTTAGTAGATTCAACCATAAAAACGTATAGATTAATTTTTGTTTAGAACTTAAAAACAACCTAAAAACTCTTTTTAATGAAGCTAGAGAATTTATACATCATTTTCGATATACAATGTAGTAACAAGGCTTAAGAGAAACTATGGGTATATATACGTGATTTTTTTAATGGGGAACATTCGGTTTTATTTCATATAGAAAATTTTACTATTTCCAATAGGTAAATTGTGTACTACGTTCGGTTGAATAAACACATATTTAGCAATATTTTTTTTGCCTGATTCTTCGGTAGTTTTAACTTTCAATTCAGTTGAATCCGCTATAATCTGTAATTGTTCATTTTCTTTTTCAGTCATGTTTTTACAACTGATACTTATTAAAAGTAATGTGATTAAAACTCGAAGTTTCATTTTGGTCAAATGTTACTGTTCATTAAGAGACTTACTATATGGTGTTAGCGGTCGTTTTTATTTTTTCTAATCCAATCCATTCGTGTTCAATATCTTTCATCAAAAGAGCGTTGTCAAATTGCACAGAACCCTTTGGGAAAATATCCGTATTCTCAAAAAAACTAGATTGAACTTTATTAACATCTAAAAGAGACACTTTCCAGTTGTATGCTTTGAGTTCTAATCCATCAAAGTCATTTTTGTGAGGAGAATATCCAATTGAGCCATTCTCGAAAAAATCTGAAACACAATGTAGGTTTTCAAATATACTTTCCTCATTCCAATTGCCAGTTTCACTTGCTTCAATTGATAAAGAGGTTCCGTCATCACTAATAAAAGCCACATTATAATTTCCATTAGATTCATTAACCTCAAAATCAGCAAGATGATGAACTCCAGGAAAAATAGTTCCTCCAGCTAAAGAGTTTAGTTTTGAAGAAGTATCTCTTCTAGGAATATAAACACCTTCTTTTAATTTTCCTTTTTCGTTCCATTCAACAGCAATCCTGTGAGCACCATTTTCAGAGGAAATTCCGATTTGTTTAGGTAGTCCTTTTGGTCTGATCTCTTTTAGTCTAATTAAACATATTCCTGCAATACCTTTTCTATTAACCAACTTAGGTTTAAATGGTTCTGGTAAATAATTTCCCAAAACTTCTTTATCAACTTGATAATTAATAAGAATTCGCCTATCAATTATTCCTTTTATTTTTGGTATTCTCATTTTTCACTAATTAATACTAATGTATTGGCTATGATTTTGGTGTGATACAAAACTGCAATAAACTATACAAGGTGTTGTGCTTCGTTTTTTAATTTGTTGCTTGAAGATAATTCACCATCCATTGCACTCCAAATTTATCTATAAATGTCCCAAAGTACGCACCCCAAAATGTATCCTCTAGTGGCGATGTTATCGTTCCTCCTGATGAAAGTCCATTAAATAGTTTAACAGCTTCTTCTCTACTCTCTGGACTAATAGATATGTAATAATTATTTCCAAATGTTAGCGATTGTCCCATGGATTCAAGTGCATCCGTCCCCATAAGGAAATTCCCAGGGCCTATTGGTAAACCGACATGCATTACTTTTTGTTTGTCTGCTTCCGACATTAATTCATTATCAGGCATATCTCCAAAGCGTCTGATTCCACCAACGAATTCAACACCAAATACTGATTTGTAAAAATTAAATGCTTCTTCCGTGTTACCCATAAAGCTTAAATACGTATTGATTGTAGCCATATTTTATTTTTTCAAAAATTAATTATTCTTATTATTAATGAAGCACAATGGTCTTGTATAAAATGTATTTTAATGCATTTTTATACATTGTATGCTTTTGCTGTTTTTATACAATTAGATCTTCATTCTTCAAGATTATCTTCTCTACATACGCATCTACAAGTTCAATATTTGCTTTTGCTATTTTAAAGTCTTCAGAAGTCCAATCCTTTGCGCCTGTCCATGCTTGTCCTTTTTTATACAATTTGAGGGCTAATTCTTTATCATCGTTTTTTAGTAATGCAGCGGCTTCAACCCATTGATTAGCAATTGTTGTTTCCAATTCTGAAATTGTATTTGTACCTTTTCTAAGTTTGTCAATCGCATCTTGCGTATTTCGAGCGGCTTTACCCAAGGTTATTATTAGGTCTTTTTGGTGTTGATCTAACTCTTTATTTATTCCTATAATTTTTTTCAAAATATTTAAGAATACGTCTAGCCCTTTAAGTGTTTCTAATACTGCCATGTTAATAATTTTAGTGGTTTTATCTAATAAAGTATTATGGTCTGTGTATGAAATGTAGCGTATAAAAAGACGCTAACTTTTCGGGTTAACACAGAGTCGAATTTTTATGTTTTGTTTTAACTTATCAATCTAAAAAGCCAAATTAAGAATTTGGCGGTCTTAGCAAATATTCACAAACCTCTCGGTTAACCAATATTAACTATTTTTTATTCACGTCTTAAGTTTGATTTTCAATAGATTTAAGTGTTAAGTCAGAAAGAACAAAAGAGAGAATTAAGGTTTGTATACACGGTGAAGCTTTAGACTTCGACAGTAATGATAATCCTCTCTCTTTTTCTACTCTTATTTCGTTCAGTTCTGTGAGGCTTTGTTAGCAATAATTATTTATATTCAGATTTCAATAAAGCAAAAACTATTGAATCTTCCATTCTATTATTATGGAAATAGTGGTATTTTAAAAGTCCTTCTTTTTTAAAGTTCATCCTTTTTAATAATTTTATGGAAGGTGTGTTATTTGGGCCAACAAACGCTTCTATTCTTTCTAAATCCATATTTCTAAAACCATAATTAACAGTTAATGCTATCACTTCAGACATTATACCTTGACCTTTATAGTTGTCATCAAACAATTCATATCCAATTTCGGCTCGATTATGATCAGTATACCAAGTATGAAAACCACACCAACCAATAATCTCCTTTGTTTTTTTGTCAATTAATTGATAGTACAGAAATTTTTTGTTATGTGAAGAAAGACCATTTTTATATTTTTCTTTTTCTTTCAATAACTCTTCATTAGATTTTAGACCAAGGATTTCCAATTGCTCAGCTTGGGTCATTTCAGAATGTATATAATCGAAACATTCTTGAGTAAGTTTTCTTAAAATTAATCTTCCGGTATATATTTCTTCAAACTTCATTTTTCAATTATTGCTAACGTTTCTTATATATTGCGTTTGCCTGCCGTAGGCGGCATATGCAATATACTAATTGTTCCCACCAGTTTAGTTTTTCATTTTTTCACTCAAATATTTATAAAAGAATGAGTCTTTAAGATATGACTTACATTTTTCCTCGTCATTCAATTCAGAATATAAGTTTACTTCGTAATCGATTTCGTTAACTTTTAATTTTATTAGTCTCCTTTGTTTGTCAAAAATCAGGTTTTCAATTCCATTGTCAATTTGAGATTTCAGGTTTTTCAAATCATCAAATTCAGAACATATCGTTTCGGCTAATTCGGTTTCGTCATTACTTGGCGAAACTGTTGCCCAATTTGGATACATTGATTTGTAATCATATTCAAATGCTCGCTCAATTAACTTTGAAACAGCCTTGTCTTTTTCTCCTAAATCATTTAAAAATCTGTATTTCCAAAATGCTAAATCTACTTTATGAAAAATAAAAGAGGTTAATGAAGTTGTCTCAAATGCAATTTCATTATCAGCTTTTTCAACATAATTTAAACCTTTTTCAAATTCGTCTTTTTTTCCATAATAGCTGGCTAATCGCATAGTTGCGTGATAACGATAATTCTTATAAGGTTTCCCGATTTCATTATTTGTGTCTTTATCGTCTAAATCGGAATCAATTATTTTTTGATAGTAAGTCAGTATATTTTTTTCATCATCCTTTTCTATATAATAGTATAGTATATTTCCTAAAGTAGTTCCATAAGTTGATGAAGGATTATCTGCTTTTTTCTCAATCTTTTTCCAGATTTTTAAAGCTTTATTTTCTTTTCCGTCTTGATATAAATCTATTCCTTTATCAATCTCTTCGTCTAATTTTTCTTGACTAAAAGCTTGATTTGAAAAAAGGATTATTAATATTAGCAGGATGTTCTTCATAATTGGTGGCAACTGTTGTATAACAATAATTGCGTTTATTTCTTTTATAAAGTGGATTGTTACCATTTATAAAAACAAAGTTAGACATTTAATACTACGATAATTTCCTATTCGATCCTAAAAATAGTGTAAAACTGTGCTTATAACAAAATACTATATCTATTAGCAGACTTTCTTAAAAACAAAAATGCGTGACTAAAAAGTCACGCATTTCATAATTAAATATCTTGAAACAGATTATGCAACAAATAATGGTTTATCTGCCATCATAGCGTGTACATCATTAGCAATATCTAGCAATGCTTCTTCATTCTCGACATTATTGATTACTCTATCAATTAATTCTACAATTTCTAGCATATGGTTCTCTTTTAATCCACGTGTGGTTACTGCAGAAACACCAATACGAATCCCTGAAGTTACAAATGGAGATTTATCATCAAAAGGTACCATATTCTTATTTACAGTAATTTCTGCAACACCAAGCGCTTCTTCTGCTTGCTTTCCTGTTACATCCTTATTACGTAAATCGATCAGCATCATATGATTATCTGTACCTTCAGAAATAACTTGATATCCTTTTTTCACAAAAGCTTCTGCCATTGTAGCTGCATTTTTCTTTACCTGAATGATGTAATTCAAAAACTCATCAGTTAATGCTTCTCCAAAAGCAATCGCTTTGGCAGCAATAATATGCTCCAATGGACCTCCCTGATTTCCAGGAAACACAGCACTATCTAATAAAGAAGACATCATACGCTTCTTACCACTTTTCAACGTTATTCCGAAAGGGTTTTCAAAATCTTTACCCATTAAGATCAGTCCTCCTCTTGGACCTCTTAATGTTTTATGAGTTGTAGTAGTTACTACATGACAATGAGGAACAGGATCAGCAATCACTCCTTTGGCAATTAAACCAGCAGGATGCGCAATATCTGCAAAAAGAATAGCTCCTACGCTATCTGCAATTTCTCTAAATCTTTTGTAATCTATCTCTCTAGAATATGCAGATGCTCCAGCGATAATCAGTTGTGGCTTCTCTGCAGTAGCAATCTCCTGTATTTTATCATAATTTAATCTACCGGTCTCCTTCTCTACTCCGTAAAAAACAGGATTGTATAATTTACCTGAAAAGTTAACTGGTGATCCGTGTGTTAAATGTCCTCCATGAGAAAGATCAAAACCTAAAATTTTATCACCAGGTTTAAGACAAGCGTGGTATACTGCCGTATTTGCCTGAGATCCTGAATGTGGTTGTACATTAGCATATTCAGCTCCGAACAATTCTTTAGCACGATCTATTGCTATTTGTTCAACTACATCTACTACAGAGCAACCTCCATAATAGCGTTTTCCAGGATAACCTTCTGCATATTTGTTTGTTAATACAGAACCAGCTGCTTCCATTACTTGTTCACTTACAAAATTTTCTGAAGCGATCAATTCTAACCCGTTAATCTGACGTTCTTTTTCGTCCTGAATTAAATCAAAAATTTGTTCGTCGCGTTGCATGTTGTTTTTTTTATAAAATAGATGCCCAAAAGTATGAACATTCCTTAAAATAAGCTGATGGAATATTAATAAATATGAACATTTTCTTCACAATTAGAAATATCATATTTTTTAATTAACTTTCACATAAATAAAATATTTAAAACATTCTAAAATTATATATTTGATGATGAGAAGTACCAACAACTTATTAAAAAAACGATAATGCCCATAACTGCAAATAACCCAAATAGAAAAACCTGGATTAAAACTCCTACGAATACTGATTTTCCAATTCAAAATATTCCTTTTGGGGTCTTTCTTACCAGAGATGATGTCATTACTATAGGAACCAGAATCGGAGATACTGCTATTGATCTTGGTGCACTGCATCAACTTGGCTATTTTGAAGGAATTCCACTGACCGATGATATATTCTTACAAGATTCTCTTAACGACTTTATATCTGATGGAAAAAAAACATGGAGATTAGTACGTAATCGTATTGCCGATATTTTTGATGCAGAAAACGATTCGTTAAAAAACAACAAAGACCATACTAAGATTGTTCTATTTACATTAGATGAAATAGAAATGCAATTACCTGTGACTGTAGGAGATTACACAGACTTTTATAGTAGTATTGAGCATGCAACCAATGTAGGTACCATGTTCAGAGATCCTGACAATGCTTTACTTCCTAATTGGTTACACATACCTGTTGGATATCACGGACGTAGTAGTTCTATAATTCCATCAGGAATTCCCGTGCATCGTCCACAAGGACAAAAATTAATAAATGGTACAGAAAATCCAATTTTTGGGCCTTCTAGATTAGTAGATTTCGAATTGGAGATGGCTTTTATTACTACAGATGCAAATCAGCTTGGAGAACCTATTCCTATAGATGAAGCTGAAGATTATATTTTTGGGTTGGTGTTATTTAATGACTGGAGTGCACGAGATATTCAGAAATGGGAATATGTACCTTTAGGACCTTTTCTGGCTAAAAACTTTGCTTCATCCATATCGCCGTGGATTGTTACACTTGATGCTTTAGAACCGTATCGTGTTGCAGGACCAAAACCTTTAAAAGAACAACTTCCTTACCTTCAGTATAAAGGAGATAAAAGTTTCGATATCAATTTAGAAGTTGCCATACAACCCGAAAAAGCCAAAGAAACTGTAGTTTCCAAAAGTAATTTTAAGCATATGTATTGGAATATGGCACAACAACTAACGCATCATACTGTAAATGGATGTCCGGTTAATTCTGGAGACATGATGGGTAGTGGAACTATTTCTGGACCGACTCCTGATTCTTATGGTTCTATGTTAGAATTAAGCTGGAGAGGAGAAAAACCAGTACAACTTAAAGAAGGTGGCAGCCGTAAATTTATCGAAGACAATGATACTGTTATCATTAGAGGTCATTGTAAAAAAGATGGCGTGAGAATTGGTTTTGGTGAAGTTTCTACTAAGTTACTCCCAGTATTTAAAAAATAAAAATAATAACGCTTCATATAAAAAAACCTCAAAAAAACATCTTTGAGGTTTTTTTGTTACCTTTTGGCATCAAAATTGGATAGGTGTCCCCCCAAACGTATTAAATTATGAAACGAATTCTACTTTTACTCCTAATTACTGCTTTTACATTCTCTTGTGGAAGTAAAAAAAAGACTTTTACCGCCCTAAACACAGGGAACTATGATCAGGCGATCAATACTTCACTCAGTAAATTAAGAACTAATAAAAATAAAAAAGGAAAGCAAGATTACATTCTTATATTAGAAGAGGCATTTGTAAAAGCTGTAGAACGAGATCTCAATGCTATTACATTTCTTGAAAAAGAAGGGAATCCAGCCAATTTAGAGCGAATGTACAATTGCTATAATACCCTAAAAAAAAGACAGGAACGTATTCGCCCTTTGTTACCTCTTTATCACGTAGAGCAAGGACGTACCGTTAATTTTTCTTTTGATAATTACGATCAAAGAATTCTGGATACAAAAGAAAAATTATCAACCTATCTATATAACAGTGCGAAGTCATTACTCGCTAATGCAAAAAGAAAAACGGATTATCGCGATGTATATAATGACTTAATATATCTAAACAAGATTAGTCCCAATTATAAAAACACAAATGATCTGATTGAGGAAGCCCATTATAAAGGAACTGATTTTGTTAAGGTTGCCATGAAGAATCGAACTAATGTTATTATTCCAAGAAGATTAGAAGATGATTTACTAAATTTTAGCACATACGGACTAAATGATCTTTGGACAGTATATCATAATGAGCCTCAACGTTCCATTAAATATGATTACTTAATGGAAGTATCCTTTAGAGAAATAAATATCTCTCCTGAACAAATTAGAGAAAGACAACTAGAAAAGGAAAAGTTAATTAAAGATGGCTGGGAGTATTTATTAGATGAAAATGATGATTTTGTACTAGATGAAGATGGTAAAAAAATCAAAGTAGATAAAATGGTCACAGTACGATGTGAGTACTATGAGTTTATACAATTTAAGGAAGCACAGGTAGTTGGAAATGTACAGTATAAAAACCTTAATACTAAACAATTACTGGATGCCTTCCCTTTATCCAGCACCTACGTTTTCGAACATGTGTATGCTAACTATAATGGTGATAAACGCGCATTGGATACTGATTTAACTCGATATTTAGGATTACAGGCAATTCAGTTTCCCACAAATGAACAAATGGTGTATGATTCTGGAGAAGATTTAAAGAATAAGCTAAAAGGTATTATCACAAGATATCGATTTAAATGATCTATACCCTAATTAAAAAATAATACCTTATGATTGATCAAAACATCCTAGAAGATGCTGGTGCAATCCTAAAAGAATACAAACGCAATGAACAGCTTTTTGAAGAAGGTGATATTGCGCGCTATTATTATCAGGTACAAACCGGTGAGGTTAAAATGAATAATTTTAATGATGACGGTAAAGAATATATTCAGGGTATTTTTGATACTGGAAAAAGTTTTGGAGAGCCTCCTCTTTTTGCTGATTTCAAATACCCTGCAAATGCGGAAGCCATCACCGATGTAAAAGTATGGCAGTTACCCAAAAGTGACTTTTTAAAAGTATTAGAAGAAAACCCTACAATTCATCATAAATTTACAAGTACATTGGCTTTGCGTCTGTATTACAAAGCCATGATGGTTTCTGAAATATCTACTCAAGAACCAGAACATCGTATTCTTAGAATTTTAGATTATTTTAAAAAGAATAATCAGAATAACACTACCAATATTTCACCTTATAAAATAGAACTTACTAGACAGCAATTAGCTGATTTAACCGGTCTGCGAGTAGAAACCGTCATCAGAGCAGTAAAAAAATTAGAACAAAAAGGAGAGTTATTGATAAAAGACAGAAAAATATATCGATAAAATTTTTCTCCTTTATGATTAAGGTCATAAACTGAACGCCGCTTCCCGAAATATCTTTGAATATAACTTTAAAACAACACGTTATGTATTCAAAACTATTAAAAGATTTCAGAGAAATGTATATGGCTTACATCCCATTAATGATAATTCTTTCTAGTTGTTTAGGGTCCGTAGCTGCGATGTATATCTTAATGCAAGAGCGATCTTTGATGCAGGTGATTCAGCTAACAGTTTGTGTGATTATATGTATGACATTTAACGCTTCAATTCTAGCCCAAATGAAACCAAAATTTGTTTTTAATTTACTGATTGCTAGTCTTGCTATTAACACACTCTTAGTACTATTAAACTTTGGATATTATTCTTAATAAAGATGTGCAATGAAACAGATGAATGAACGAGATATTGAAACTAGAGATGATATTTTCAATATAGTATCACAATTCTACACTAAAGTAAGAAAAGAGAAAATACTCGGTCCTATTTTTAATCAAGTAATAAAAAATTGGGATGAACACCTTGACAGGTTAACGGATTTTTGGGAAACAAATCTATTGTTTGTTGCCAATTACAAAGGGAATCCCATCCGAGTACATCAAAAAGTTGACGCTACTTTTCACGGCAACATCACCGAAAAGCATTTTGGTATCTGGTTAAATTTATGGTTCGCAACTATTGATAAATTACATACAGGAGAAAAAGCTGAAACAGCCAAAAGAAGAGCCAGAAAAATGTCTACTCATTTACATATAAAAATGTACGAATCCAGAATATCACAAAAAACTATGTGTCCATTTCTTAACGAAAATGACAATGATATTTTTTAGACCAACTGGTGCAAAACTTGAGGAGTAATTGCACTATGAGACGCATGATGAACTGCTTGTCCATTTTTGATTACAATAAATTGTGGAGATTCATGATATACCTGAAACTTCGCAGATATTTCTGAAGATATGTCTCTATGATTTAATAAATCTAAATAATATAGATCTACTTCATTTTCAGAAAGATCAAAACTACTCTCAAAATTTTTGATCACCATTCTACTAATACCACATCTCGTGGAATGCTTAAAAATAGCTTGCGTTTTAGTTTTAGATGCTGTAGCTATTGCATCTAATTGCTCCAAAGATTTTAACTCCTGCCAAGGCAAAGCTTGTTTTTCTTCTTTAGGTTCTTTGTCTTCTGATCCAAATATTTTTCCAAATAATCCCATATAATCTATTTTCTTACCGTAAAGGTCGGATAAAAATAATAAAAATTACAAGCTCATTGTTTAGTTTATCACAATGTGATCATTTATAGAAAAAATTGAACTCATTTTTATCGGATCTATTCCTATTATATTATTGTTTTACAAACCTATATGAACTACCAGATTTTGTATCTACCAAAAAATAAACACCACTACTCAAATTATTTATATCCAACGCTTCATCTCCAGAAAGAAGAATAGTTTGATCTAGCAACACCTTTCCTGTGATATCTATAACCTTAACACTTATATTTTTCTTTTGTCCATTGATAAATAATACATCTTTTGCTGGATTAGGGTATATTTTCAAGGATAGTTTATCTATTATATCGTTCACAGATAATGTAGAATCCAAACAATCTTCATTTTCTCCTGGCAATCCATAACATCCTAATCCATTAGGACCTAGTGTAATATCCCAATCAATACCTGCAACCCAATTATCTCCGTTGAATTCATAAGCACCAACATCTGGATTCGCTCCAATAAAGCCATCTGTAATTCCGGTTATTACACGACCTTGATCTATTGGGCTTGATCCATTTTCTAAATAAAAGTTTCCATTGCCAGGGTTTTCGAAAGAAGAAGGATCGGTAACCAAATTATTTTGTTTATCAGATTGAGGTTCCCACTCACCTTTGAATCCTAGATTATTCCAAACCTTTACATTGGTAAAAGAAGTACCTTCTTTATGCCAGGCTCCCATTTCATCAGAGTTGTTATAAAAAGTATTGTTAAAAACATCTATATCCTTCCCATCCCAATTAATCTGAACTCCTGTCCACTCTGTATTCCATACTACATTATGATGAACGGAGAATGCTTCTGCGTCATTATCTAAATAAATACCAGCTGCTTTCCTCTTAGAACCTCTAGAAGCTATATCGTGAAACCAATTATGATGAATTTCAGTGTTTTGTGGTCCTCCTACCGTATAAAAAGTTCCACAATCATCCGCTATCAAATTACTTTTATACACATCATTATACGCAATTTCGCAACGGTTTCCATTATAATTGATACCATCCCTACCACCATTAAATATAGTATTCCTTAAAATTTTATTATCAGTACCACCTCTAGCAACTAAAGGAGCATCATAAGAGCCTAAATAATTAAAATCGTGGATGTAATTATTTTTCAACTCATTAAAACTACCTCCTAAACGTACTCCTGTTGCTGCACTAAAAGCGATTTCGCATTTTTCTATATTATTTCTTGTACCATTTACTTCAACACTTGGTTTTCCTGCATTAAAACCTCTAAAAATTCCCTGAGTATGATTTCCATAAAAGGATGAGATCCCAAAAAGTATATTATTATTAGAATTCGTCTTCAACTCGATAGCCCCACCGAAAACAGCAAGATTTCTGACCTCAATATAACTTCTTCCGTTAAGATTTATAGCTATCTCTCTCTTTCTCATACTCACCATTCCATCCTGAGGAGCAGTTCCATTAGGCAACTGTACAAATAATTCTTTTGTGTTTTTATCGAACCACCATTCATTCTGATAATCCAAAGCTGCTTTAACGCCTTCTAAATAAAAATCCCCTCCATCTGCGGGAGCATGAAACGTTCTTATCCAATCTGGATTTTTATCTAATACAAAATTGACTCTGCCTGATGTGCTACTGGTTATAAAAGCTTTCCAAGCAATCCAACCAGAACCCGGTTTATCCCCATAAAAGAAAACCGAACCACCTGTCCAATCAATAGCAGGAATTTCTGAAGAAGTTAGAAAAGCATTATTTATAACATTACCTCCACTACCACCATCATTACGTTTAGAATTCAAAGTAAATGGTTTTCCATCCTCATTATTAGGCCAACGGGCTAAATCTAAAGCAACATTCCCGTTTAAGACAAAGTTTTCTTGCCCCAAATCCCAATCTACCGTAGTCTTATAAACAACTCCGCTATCCTGAGACCAACCGGACAATGCTTCCATTGCAGTAATAATTACCTTCTCTCCCATATAAGATTGAAAGATAATAGGGTTTCCTGCAGTTCCAGAATTTGCAGGACGTAATGTTTCTTCGTAAGTTCCTTCTCCAATATATACAACATCGCCTGCCACAGCAACAGATGCTGCTTTATTTATGGTAAGGTATGGTTGATCAATAGAACCAGAATTGTTATCATTTCCAGTTTTGGATACATAAATATCTTTTCCAAAGACGTTTCCACCTATACAAAACGATATAATTATCAGTATTCTTAAAAATTGTTTGAAAAAATTCATTTGGAGAAGCTTTAATTTGAAGGTTGAGTAATTAAGATTATGTGTTTATAAAGGACTATAAGTTGGATTAAAAGAGTATGAAGGTATTACATAAAGACCTTTACGTAAATCCAAAATAGAATTCGTTACTGTTTGATTAGAATTTGTTATTATATACGTACAATTCGTAAATAGTTTTGGGCAACCAATACCACTTATCAAAACTCCCTGTATATCCATTACCTTTTATAAAATTGGGTATCTTTAGATTACATTAAGAATGTATTATCCATTTTTGTAGTTAAAAGACAAAAAGTCAGCATTTACAAGGGTTTTAAAGACATTTTGACATTAATTTAATACAGGAATACTATTTGTTCTAGGGTATGCGAATACAAAATGAAATGACATATGAATTTTAATAATTTCACTATAAAATCACAAGAGGCCATTCAGCAAGCACAGTTGCTTACTCAAGGATATGGGCATCAACAAATAGAAAATGAACATATTTTTAAAGCTATTTTTGATGTAGATGAAAACGTACTTCCATTCCTCTTAAAAAAACTGAACGTTAATCTAACCATTTTACAACAGATATTAGATAGTACCTTAGAAAGTTTCCCTAAGGTTAGCGGAGGAGATATACAATTGTCTCGTGAAGCTGGAAAATCGCTAAACGAAGCAAGCATTATTGCCAAAAACATGGGTGATGAGTTTGTATCTATAGAACACTTGGTGATTGCTATTTTTAAATCCAAAAGTAAAATCAGTCAGATCTTAAAAGATCAAGGGGTAACAGAAAAACATCTAAAAGAGGCTATTAATGAAATCCGAAATGGAGAACGAGTAACTTCTCAGAGTGCTGAAGACACGTATCAATCTTTAAACAAATATGCAAAAAATCTTAATGAGCTTGCAGAAAACGGTAAACTAGACCCAGTAATAGGTAGAGATGAAGAAATTCGTAGAATTTTACAAATTCTATCACGCCGTACCAAAAACAATCCGATGCTAGTAGGAGAACCAGGAACTGGTAAAACAGCTATTGCCGAAGGATTAGCGCATCGAATTATCGCAGGAGATATTCCAGATAACCTTCAGGATAAACAAATTTATTCTTTGGATATGGGTTCTTTGATCGCTGGAGCAAAATTCAAAGGAGAATTTGAAGAACGTCTAAAAGCCGTTGTTAAAGAGGTAACATCAAGTGATGGAAATATTGTTTTATTTATTGATGAAATTCATACATTAGTCGGAGCTGGTGGTGGTCAAGGAGCTATGGATGCAGCAAACATTCTGAAACCTGCTTTAGCAAGAGGAGAGTTACGTGCTATTGGCGCAACTACGCTGGATGAATACCAAAAATATTTTGAAAAAGATAAAGCATTAGAAAGGCGTTTTCAAAAAGTTACCGTTGATGAGCCAGATACAGAAAGTGCTATTTCCATCCTTAGAGGAATTAAAGAAAAATATGAAGCGCATCATAAAGTAAGAATTAAAGATGAAGCAATTATCGCTGCCGTAGAACTTTCTCAACGATATATCACGAATAGGTTTTTGCCAGACAAAGCCATTGATTTAATGGATGAAGCTGCATCCAAACTTAGAATGGAGATTAATTCGAAACCAGAGGAGTTAGATGTACTAGATCGTAAGGTGATGCAATTAGAAATTGAAATCGAAGCTATCAAACGTGAAAATGATGCTTCCAAATTGAAATCATTAAATGCAGATCTTGCTAATTTTAAAGAAGAACGAAACGAAATTTTTTCCAAATGGCAAAGTGAAAAAGAAGTAGTAGACGCTATTCAGAATGCTAAAACTAATATCGAAGAATACAAACTAGAAGCAGAGCGTGCAGAACGTAATGGAGATTACGGAAAAGTTGCAGAACTGCGTTATGGGAAAATTAAGGAAGCTCAAGAAACGTTAGAAACACTTCAGGAACAGTTAAGTAAACAACAAAGTAAATCTTCATTGATTAAAGAAGAAGTTACCAATGATGATATTGCCGAAGTTGTTGCAAAATGGACTGGAATTCCGGTAACCAAAATGTTACAAAGTGATCGTGAAAAGCTTTTAATTCTCGAAAAAGAATTACAAAAACGAGTTGTAGGACAAACGGAAGCTATACAAGCAGTTAGCGATGCTGTAAGAAGAAGTCGTGCAGGATTACAAGATCAAAAAAAGCCAATAGGATCTTTTCTTTTTCTTGGAACAACTGGAGTTGGTAAAACAGAATTAGCCAAAGCTTTGGCAGAATACCTTTTTAATGATGAGAGCGCTATGACTCGAATTGATATGAGTGAATATCAGGAACGTCATGCTGTCAGTAGATTGATAGGAGCTCCTCCTGGATATGTTGGATATGATGAAGGCGGACAGTTAACAGAAGCCGTAAGGAGAAAACCATACTCCGTAATATTATTAGATGAAATCGAAAAAGCTCATCCAGACACTTTTAATATACTGTTACAGGTGCTGGATGAAGGTCGATTAACAGATAACAAAGGAAGAACTGCTGATTTTAGAAATACAATTATCATTATGACCAGTAATATGGGAAGTCATATTATTCAGGAAAAATTTGAGGCAGTAAAAGATATAAATACGGCTATGGAAAGTGCCAAAATTGAAGTCTTGGGATTGCTAAAACAATCTGTCCGTCCAGAATTTTTAAACAGAATAGACGACATCATTATGTTTACCCCATTAACAAAGTCGAATATTCATGAAATCGTTAGGCTACAGTTAAAACAGGTATCTTATATGTTAGCGCAACAGAACATTACATTGGATGCTACAGATGAAGCAATTAACTTTCTTGCTGAAAAAGGGTTTCAACCAGAATTTGGTGCCAGACCCGTAAAACGTACCATACAAAAAGAGGTTTTGAATTCATTATCCAAAGAGATTCTAGCTAGTAAAATATCTACTGAAAGTATTATTCTACTAGATGAATTTGATGGTAACCTAGTATTCAGAAATCAAACCGATCTAGTACTGTAATCGACAGTAGTGTTAACAAAATCTTAAAGAAAAAAAGCGGTTTTTTGTTGAAAAACCGCTTTTCCCTATTGTTATTATGGAAATTTTAACAGTTATTAATCTTCCAGACAATCAGATAATTATGGTTTTACCGTAGTTATCAACAAGTGTATTCTTACATAGTTGATAAAAAATCATTACACGAGATAAACTTTTAAGTAAATTGCTATGTAATGAAACCAACTTTAATATTATCCATTTGTATACTTTTATCTGCTATTTCTTTTGGTCAAAATAAGAAAGAAATTTTAACTGATATCAAAAGTAAATATTCCCTTATCAGGGAGCTTGTAGATAACAATACCCTACGGCAATATTATACCGATTATACTTGTGAAGAATCTCTTGAAAAAGGCGCACTAACTTTCTATTATAACAGTCGTGAACTGAAACATATTATTCATCAATATACTCAGGGATATGTAACCTATAAGGATGAATATTATATTTGGGATGATCAATTATTTTTTGAGTTTTCTACTCATAAGATGAAATATCAAGACTATGAAAAAAATAAGAAGAAAAGAATTCAAAAAGTAGCTGTAGTCTTGACACTAGAGGAACGTTTCTATTTTCATAATTTTGAAGCAATCAAATGCCAATTTAAAGATTTTGTAACAAGAAGCAATAGAGCTAAAAATCCGAAAACCAATTATGTAAGAAACCAGAATACGGATTGCGATCAAGCCAATAGAGTTATTGAAAAATATGAAGTTCTTTTAAAATATCAGGACACAAATATTGAAGATGCATGTGCACTTCCCAGAAGTATTTCCAAAATTATATCAGACGAGGTTATGGACAGTAACTTCGGCAAGAACTAATGACTTTTATTTGATAATAATTCGCTTCATAACGGACGTATTATTATAATAAATTCGCATCAAATATAATCCTGAAGACAGGTTCAAATTAATCCTTGTAGTTTCATTAAAAGGTTGAGTCACTAACGAATTACCTAAGGTATCAAAAACTTCTAGATCTCCTTGTTTTCCTTTTGCAAATAAGGTTATATAATCACTTGCCGGATTTGGATAAATAGAAAATTCAGGTTTTTCATGCTCCTCTACGGATAATAAATTCGACCACGTTTCTCCCACATTATTACCCCAAATATATTCTACCAAATCAGGTTGATCAATAAACGGATTACGATTAAACTGCCAGTTATAAATGATATTATTACGATTCATTTCAAAATCATCAGGTGGGTCATTTCTATGCCAATCCAATAAAATAGCTAAATCTCCCAATTGTCCAACTGTACTATTATCTGGATTACCATTTACTACATCAAGTCCATTATAACGTACCGTTAGAAAAAAGATACCTCTTGCTACATCTCCTTGCCAACTTCCTTGATTTCCGGTTGGACCAGAATACTCTCCATAATCCTGATTTCCTCTAGAGCTATTCTCCGGACCATCAGTAGCACGTAATCCATGAGCATCAGAATTTGCGTGTCTAAGAGAATCTGCTCTGGTTACTGTAAACACATTAATTCCATCGGCAAAATCATCTGCATCAATATTATTAAAACCTCCTCTGGATCTTGGATAGGTATGCTCCCTATTCCATTTGCCTACATTGCTTCCGCCACTGGTCTGAAAATCAAATTTAGGACGTTGTTGTTCAGTATATAACAACCATACCTGATTACTATTTGATGGGCTTTGATCAGCAGCTTTAAGGATATCTATAATATCAGCATAGGTCTGTGCTCTTACTGTAGTCGGATCGGCGATAATATCCTGAATGGCTTGCACTAAAGCGGCTTCTGCTAATCCTTCTAATGGATCATAATAATCTATTGGCGCTGTACTTGCCACGTTACCAAAGGTAGGGTTCAAAGGTGTTCCCCAAGAAGCCACGGTAAAATCATTATCTACAATTCTAATCTCTTTATTATCGTTAAGTAGTTCAAATTCTGAAGGAATTGCTCCAAAAGTGATTCTCATAACCTCATCTCCTTCGTCATCCATATCATCAACAATCTGAATCGTATTAGTAACAGTATTCATTCCTGTTGGAATAGTTACAGTAGTGCTACCTGAATAATCAGAAGTTGTAAAACTTCCATTGGTAATCGTAATATCAAAAGTAAGATCACTCGTTACATTTGTCTGAGTAGTAAAAACAAGATCAATATTGCTCCCTTCATCATATTGATCTAATGCAGTAGAAATCAAAATACCATTAAATTGTACACCACTTCCATCATTAAGTGCTCCGGGAGTTGGGGTTTTCACTTCGTATGTACCATCATCTTTTCGCTGAATAGATTCCGTCGTCTTGTTATTATTTTCATCCTCGTTTATCTGCTCCATTAATCCAAGTAAATTCATAAGACCTGTATCATCTGCATCATCAGTATCATGTATCAACGCATCCAATAAGTTTGTAGTTGTTGCCACTGTCTGATCAGGAAAATCAGAAGCATTACCAGCATAAATTGCTGCGGCATCAGCACCATTTTGTATCGTATTTTCAAATAACAAAAAATCTGGTACCGGTGAAACCTCAGGACCACCAATTAAAAAAATTCCATTAGCATCTGTAGTATAACCATCTAGATCCAACGCAAAATAACTAGAATCACCTCCACTGTTAGATCCATTAAACAGTACCAAAACCAACCCATCCAAAGAAAAGTTAGGAGTGTCAGATTTTAACTCTATAAATTCTTGAGTATCTGTACTTGGAGTATCAGAATCCAACTCATTGATCACTACCTGTCCAAAAGAAAGATTAGCAAATACTATAACAAAAACTAAAAGGTAAAGATTTTTCATAACAAAAAAATTAGCACAACAAGATAAGTATATTCTATAGTTTATGAAGTTATCTTTATATTAAACTTCAGGTTACTAAAAAAACATACATAATCATTTGATAAAGTTAAAATCAATTTTATAATATACCGATTGGTATATTATTATTATATTTGAATAATTATTTTTCAAAAAATGCATACTAAAGCAAAACAAACTTCGGAATTTATCATCGCCACAGTTGCTCCTATTTTTAATAAAAATGGATATGCAGCCACAAGTTTAAGTGATATAACCAAAGCCACTGGTTTAACAAAGGGTGCTATTTATGGGAATTTTAAAAACAAGGAAGAATTAGCTATTGCCGCTTTTACAATGACAGTAAAAAACATGCTAAGACGTATAACCGAACATCAAGTCCTTAGTGATTCTCCAATTGAAAAATTGTTTCTAGTAACCGATTTTTATCGTAATTACTATAATTTCAGTCAAGAATTAGGTGGTTGTCCCGTACTTAATTTGGGAGTAGATGCAAAACATCAAAATGCCGCACTCTTTAAATATGTACAGTACACTATTGATAAAATACAGAACAATCTTGCTTCACTTATTGATAACGGAAAAAAATCCGGAGAAATACAACCAGAAATTAACTCAATTCTTTATGCAAAAAGATTGTATACCATGATAACCGGTGCGATTTTTATGACACATACCATGGAAGATAATAGTTATTTGCTACAAACAATGGATCAAATTGATACTATCATTGAGAATGATTTAAAATTATAAACATTTTTTTTAAACCAAAATATACCGATTGGTATAAAACAAAAAAAACATTATGACAACATTACCAAAAACACTAGAAAGCAAAGCCAAAATCAGATTTCAACACTGTGATCCTTTTAATCATCTAAATAATGCAGAGTATATAAATTATATGATCAATGCCAGAGAAGATCAAATAATAAATCATTATAATCTTGATCTTTTCAAAATGGCACAAACGCAGGGCATTAGTTGGGTGGTTGGCACCAATCAGATTGCGTATCTAAAACCAGCTCTACTGATGGAGGATGTAATTATAGATTCTCAGTTACACGCTTTTACAGAAAACCAACTACACGTAGAAATCCGTATGTGGAATCACAATAAAACCGAGTTAAAATCGGTTATGTGGAGCTCCTTTGTACACTTTAACTTATTAAAGCAAAAACGCTGGAATCATACTCCTGAGCTTATGGAATTATTTAGTTCGATATTAAATCCTTTGGAAGCGAATACATTTAATGAAAGAATTTTACAATTAAAACCACAAAAAGTGTAACATTTACTTCACAACGGAGTCTTATATAAATACATCAATCAACAAAACCTAACCTGTATGAAGTCTTCTGGAGATCTAGGCTCCTCTCAAAAGAAGAGAAGCTCATATTTTTTTATTGGATTTTTCATAATCGCTATCCTTTCTATGACTATTGTCGTTTGGCAATTAGGCATTTTAGGATAACACATGAAATGTTTATATAAACTCCTCTAAAAACAATATAACCTCAATACGTGATTTAATTAGCGTATTGAGGATAATCGTGTTTATATACTTTTGCTTTTAAAAAAGCAGAAAATTCTTTCCTCTACATATCTGCTTTATTTTTTCAACCCCATTAATTACAATTTTATCGAATAGTATCTCGTTTCTATACTAGAAAATAATATCCTACGTTGACTAAGCATCTTATTAAAGATATTTATTATACTCCTCAAATTTACACTATGGAACCTTACTTTACATTTTTTAGAAAACTTAACTACACAAAAAAACAATATTCGTCATTCGCGCTTATTTTTTTTACTATACTATTTGCTAATCAATCCATCCACTCACAAACAGTTGTAGAACAATACGGTAGATTACAAGTCAACGGAAGTCACGTAACTGCAGAAAATGGAGATAAAATAAGTCTCGCTGGAATGAGCTTATTCTGGAGTAATGCTGGTGATGGTGGTGATTTTTACAATAGTGAAACAGTAAATCATCTTGCTGATGACTGGAAAAACCCTATAATTAGAGCAGCACTTGGCGTGAAAGAAACTTGGGACGGTGGAACAGGTTATATTGATAATACACAAGCACAGAAAGCAAAAATTAGAACCGTTATCGATGCAGCCATCGCTAAAGGAGTTTATGTCATTATAGATTGGCATACGCACGCCGCAGAAGTATATAAAGATGAAGCCGTAGCATTCTTTACTGAAATGGCAGAACTCTACGGAAATAATGACCATGTTATTTATGAAATATATAATGAACCAATAAATCAATCTTGGAATGATGTTAAGAATTATGCTGCAGATGTTATTGCCGGTATACGTTCTAAAGATCCAGATAATCTAATCATCGTAGGAAGCCCAACCTGGTCGCAGGATGTAGATCAAGCAGCTGCTGATCCTATAACTGGTGATCCAAATCTTGCATATACTTTACATTTTTACGCAAATACTCATAAACAATTCTTAAGAGATCGTGCATTAGCTGCTATGAATAGCGGAATCGCATTATTTGTTACAGAATGGGGAACTACAGATGCAAGTGGAAATGGTGGATACAATGAACAAGAATCAGAAATATGGCTAAACTTCATGATTGATAATCATATAAGCTATGTAAACTGGACGGTTGCTCACAAAAATGAAGATTCATGTGTTGTTAGTCCAGGTATGGGCGTACAAGGGTTAATAAATGGAAATCTTACTACATCAGGAATATTTATTAGAAACCATCTTATTGCTCGTGCTGAAGCTTTGAGTGTAGACGATTTTTCAATTGATAACGTAAAACTTTCTTTAGATCAAAACCCAGTTAAAGATATTCTATCTATTAACTCCAGTATTGTCATTGACAATCTTATCATTTTTGATATGACAGGTAGATCCGTTTTCTCGAAAAATGTGAATCAAGACAATCCAAAAATTAATATTACCAACTTAAATTCAGGTAATTATATTTTAAAAGTAAATTCTAAAAAAGCATTTACTTCTACAAAATTTGTTAAGTTGTAGCTTCACAAAAATCTTTCACAACTTCTACTAATAAAACCTCTAAAAAACTATCTTAGAGGTTTTATTATTTATATGATCAAGAAAATCCTTTTTCACTGTTTTAGTCTGCTATTTATAGTCTATGGATTAGTTTCATGTGCTAGTATACCTACTAGTAAATCTGAAAATTCTTTTAAAATTAATTATCTCGATGAATATGTAATCTTTAACGATTCAATTTTTCCTGATTCAAGAATCGGAGGACTTTCGGGAATAGAATATCATAAAGAACAGGAGACATATTATATAGTTTGTGATGATGCCAAAAATCCCAGATTATACAAAGCATCCATTTCTTTAGAAAAGAATAAATTAAAAACAATTACCATTGATCAATTAATCAAAATTAAAGATCCAAACAATGAGTTTCTAAATAAAAATGTAGCTGATCTAGAAGCAATTAGAATTTCAGGAAAAAATAAATTTATTTTTACTAGCGAAGGATCTATAAAACATAACCACAATCCGTCAATTTTTATTACGGATACTGATGGAAATTATCAGAGTAAATTCAAGCTTCCCTCCTATTTTTTAACAGACAATACTTCCAAAAACAAACCGAGACATAATGGAGTTTTTGAAGGTCTGGTTAATGATATAAATAATAAAGGATATTGGGCTGCAATGGAACTTCCACTAGAACTTGATGGAGATGAACCTACCATAAAACATTCTGGAGCTCCAGTTAGGATTACGCATTTTAGTACAAATACCAATCAAGCAGATTTTCAATTTACATATCCACTTGATAAACTTGCCAAAGATCCTAAAGAGAAATTTGGGGTAAATGGTGTTACTGGCATATTGCAACTTAACAAAAATCAATTCCTAATTATAGAACGTGGATATGCCGCTGGTTATGGAACACAAGGAAATACCGTAAGAATTTATTTGTCTAGCATCCAAAAAGCTACAAATACTTTAGGTTTTGAATCTTTAGAAGGCGAAAAATATAGTACTGCTACAAAAGAATTACTTTTTGATTTCGAATCAATTCGGAATGAACTAACAGATCAGATTGTTGATAATATCGAAGGAATTACTTTTGGTCCTATATTAGCTAATGGAAATCAATCATTACTTTTGATTTCTGATAATAACTTTAATCCTATTTCTGAACAACTCAATCAATTAATATTACTCGAACTAATTAAAACTCCATAGCCATGAATATTAAATACATTTCAACTACTTTTTTTTTATTATTGCTGGTTTCTTTTTCAGGCTGTAGCCAGGAAACTAAAGAAAGTAAAAGCACGACTACCTATATTTTAGTTAGGCATTCAGAAAAAGATACTAGTGATGCAACCAATAGAAACCCGAACCTCACTGAAGAAGGTAAAAAACGATCAGAAAACCTCGTGAAAATACTGGCTAATTTTGATATAGACCTAGTATATAGTACGAACTACACCAGAACACTCCAGACGGCAGAACCAACATCTAAAGATAGAAATATTGAAATCACTATATATGATCCACGAAATTTATACGATTCAGAATTTCAAGCTCAAACAAAAGGTAAAACCTCTATAGTTGTTGGACATAGTAATACTACGCCTACATTTGTCAATAAGATAATTGGTCAAAAAAAATACAGTGATATCGATGAAAAAGATTACAGCAAACTGTTTATAATTAAAATCACGGGAGATGTAATCACAGATACCGTTCTTAATATTGATTAACAACAATCTTTTTCGACATACACATACACATACACATTCTCTAATTCAATTTTAGAAAGTAACTTTAATTGTTCTTTTTCGAACATCGTATCTAACTTAGACAAAGGTGTGGATAAATCGTCCGTTTTATAATTCTTATAATCTACAAAACGAATTCCATTAATTACTCTTGAGTTATACGCTTCTCGAAAACGAATACCTCCTCCATCCACCGCGTACTTATATGCCAGATAATCAATGGTAAAATTTTCTTTGTGTATCCAGTACATAAATTCATCATCAAAATCAGTTCCGCCTCCTTCTTGATCAAAGGTGACTCTAACTTCATAATAAGATGCACCTTTAATTTTTGCTTCACCTACTAATTCTTTATTTACAGCGGGAGCATTTAATCCATAAGGTAGGTTTGCAAAATAATGTACTGAATTTACACCATCACTAATCTTGGTCACCATTGAATCTACAACTTTTACTTTACAGCTTTCAATAGATCTGGATAAACCATGATTGTTTAAGATATCGTGAACCATACCGTCCGTGCCTGGAATTAATCTTTCTAATTGATAATTTCCATTACTGCGTGCACTTCTATACTCTTTTCCTCTAAAAGTAAAACTGATACTTGCTTTATCAAATCTTGATCCTCCAGCTTTCTCAATAGTCTTATCGACAATCTCGTCTCCAGAAAACTGAGCCGTTACTGTTGAAAATAAACCTGAAAACAATAATAACATTAAAAAAGAAAACTTCTTCATAAACCAATTATTAACTAAAGGACTAAAATACTTCTTACGCTATAAATAGTTGTAATAGTTTTGTTAAACTAGAATACCATACTTAAAATCTTAATCCTTCGTAAGATTAACTAAATCTTTTAGCCGTTTCTTAAGGGAAAAACTTTCATCAGATTAGCTAATTTTATGTTTATTTTTTTTTGAAATTTGAAAAAGATAATTATTTTGCAATCCCTAAATTCTATGAATATTATGAAATATATAGTACTACTTTTGGTTTGTATAACTGCACAACCACTGTTAGCGCAAGATGCCGCTGCCTACGAAACGACAACAAAGGCTTTTCAGGAAAACTTTAACGCACAAAATATCGATGCTGTTTTTGATTTGTATGCTACTGAAATGCAAGAAGAAATGACAAAAGAAGGCGTTACTCGTTTTATTAAAGGATGTCATTCTCAATTCGGGAACCTAAATACGCTTACTTTCATAGAATCAGCTGAAGGAATTAATAGCTATACTGCCGCTTTTGATAATATCAGTCTGGTCATGGAGCTAAAACTAAACGCTGATGGTAAAATTGCTACCATACAATTTCAAGAGCCTTAAAAATTTTTTTACTACAATATAAATGACAAAGCTTTCTTTAGGGAAAGCTTTTTGTATTTTTGTAGTCTATGCAAACTTTTGGTGAGCACAAATTATGAGTCAGAATAGAATTAACATACTTAATAGAAAAGCCAAATTCGAATACGAATTTTTGGATAAATATACTGCTGGTATTAAACTGGTCGGAACAGAGATAAAAGCTATTCGAGAAGGAAAAGCTGGCATTGCAGAAAGTTTCTGTGAGTTTCATAATAACGGAGAACTCTTTGTTATTAATATGAATATCGAAGAGTATTCTCACGCTACGTATTTTAACCACAATCCTAAAAGCGAACGAAAATTATTGCTAAACAGGCAAGAATTGAAAAAACTTGAAAAAGAAGTTAGAAATTCAGGATTAACCATTATCCCTACTCGATTGTTTGTAAATGATCGTGGTTTAGCCAAATTGGATATCGCCCTTGCTAGAGGAAAGAAACTGTATGACAAAAGAGAAACAATAAAAGACAGAGACAATAAGCGTACACTGGATCGAATTAAGAAGGATTATAAGTAAGATTCCCTAACAAGATTATTCTCGGATCATTTTATCGTATTCTATCTGCTCTTCTTTCTGCAACTCAAGATTTTCTGGATCTTGATCCAGTCGTTTAACTGCTTCAATATAATCAGGATGATTTTTATATTTTAATGCTAAAAAAGTATAAGAAGGTAAGGATAAAAATAGATACCCTAACAGACCAAACGTTACCACTCTCGTTAACAGTCTTTTATAAAAAGGTTGTTTCCCCTTTATTATTTTAATAAAACCAATGATAAAGACAACATTCAGAAAATTAACTCCAATAATCAACATCTCATTTCCGAATGGCCATCGAAATATTCTATATAAAATTCCAAGTAATACAATAGAGATTGAAATTCCTGTAGCTATAGATCCTATAATCCTCCAGGTCGAAATACTTTGATAGGATTCTTTTTTAAAAATTCTTCGGAACGATATTTTATTGAAAAGTGCGAAACCAAAATAAAAATATAAACAAGAAAGTCCTGATAAAGAAAGTATTGTAATTATAGCCCCAAAAGGGTAATCCATAAAATAAATCAAAAAACCAATAATAAACGTAACTGGAAAGATATAAAGTTCTAATTTTTTCATCATAACGCTGTCTAATTTTTATCCTCTAACAAAGGAACAAAGCGAAATTCTCCAAACTCATGCTTTTCGAATTTAGTTTCACTTTTACGAATAAACAGGGTCATTACCTGTGGATCATTACCCACCGGAATTACTAACCTTCCTCCTATTTCTAATTGCGCAAGTAATGGTTTTGGAACGTACGGCGCTCCAGCAGTAACAATAATACCTTTATATGGTGCATATTCGGGCAATCCTTTATAACCATCTCCAAAAGACAGATGTTTTGGGCGATATCCTAATTTAGGTAAGAACAACTTTGTCTTCTTAAATAACTCTTGCTGTCTCTCTATACTATACACTTTGCAGCCTAGTTCACACAAAACGGCTGTTTGATACCCAGATCCTGTTCCAATTTCTAAAATTTTATCTCCACGTTCTACTTCTAATAATTCTGATTGAAAAGCAACGGTATACGGCTGAGAGATAGTTTGATCAGCTCCAATAGGAAATGCTTTATCCTGATATGCGTGATCATCAAAACCAGAATCCATAAATAAATGCCTTGGTATCTTACTAATAGCATCAAGAACGGATGCATCTTTAATTCCTTTATCGATTAGCACATCGACTAGCTGTTTTCTTTTTCCAGCGTGTTTTAACGTATCTTTAGATTTCATTAGGGTAGATTAACAGGCTAAAATTACATAAAGATTTTAAAGAATAAAGAACAATTTTAGCAATAAACTGATTATTTTACATTTTAGATAGAATTAAGATTTAGAATTTATAAATAATACTATTTTTGTGTAAAATCTTGAATTATGCTCAAAGCCGGAGTACTTGGCGCAGGACACTTAGGAAAAATTCATCTACGTCTCCTGGAACAATCCAAAAATTACGAACTCGTTGGTTTCTATGATGCCAGTGACAAACAAGCAAAAGCAATAGCTGAAGAATTCGGTTATAAACTATTCAATTCTGTTGAAGAGCTAATAAATGCTGTAGATGTGGTAGATATTGTAACACCTACATTTGCGCATTTTGAAGTTGCAAAACAAGCAATATTAGCAGGTAAACACGTTTTTATAGAAAAACCAATAACCAATACAGTAGAAGAAGCAGAAAAACTAATCGAATTAGCTGATGCAAATAAGGTAAAGGGTCAAGTAGGTCATGTAGAACGTTTTAACCCTGCATATACCGCTGTTGCCGATAAGATAGATAACCCAATGTTTATCGAAGCACATAGATTAGCAGAGTTTAATCCTAGAGGAACTGATGTTCCTGTAGTTTTAGATTTAATGATTCATGATATCGATGCAATCCTTAGTGTAGTACATTCTGATGTAAAACACATTAGTGCAAGTGGCGTTTCGGTTATTAGTGAAACACCAGATATCGCTAATGCCAGAATTGAATTCGAAAATGGTTGCGTAGCAAATCTTACAGCAAGCCGTATTTCACTGAAAAATATGCGAAAAGCTCGATTTTTTCAAAAAGACGCATACATCTCCGTAGATTTCTTTGAGAAAAAGTGTGAAGTGGTAAAGATGAAAGATGCTCCAGAACAACCTGGAGATTTTGATATGATCCTGCAAAATGCGGAAGGAGTGAAAAAACAAATTTATTTTGATAACCCAGAAGTACCATCTAATAACGCAATATTAGATGAATTAGACACTTTTGCAAAAGCCATTAATAACAACACTACTCCTATTGTATCCTTAACTCAAGGTAAAAAAGCGCTAGAAGTAGCATTAAAGATTATTGAGTGTTTTAGTAAACCATAATTAAATAGTTATAGTTACTCTCATCTCGAGCGGAGTCTAGAGATGTTACTACTAAAGATGTAATTCAGTTAGACTCCACTGAATGTAACAGTTCAAAGTAATTTTTTCAAACACACACATACATATATGAAAAACGTAGCAGTAATTGGAGCAGGAACAATGGGAAACGGTATCGCCCATACTTTTGCGCAAAAAGGATTTAAAGTTCAATTAATCGATATTTCTCAGCAATCTCTAGACAAAGGTTTAACAACTATTACTAAGAATCTAGACAGGATGATTACCAAAGAGAAAATTTCTGAAGCTGATAAAGAAGCTACTCTTGGTAACATCTCTACATATACTAGTATCAAAGAAGGTGTAGAATACGCTGAACTTGTTGTGGAAGCAGCTACAGAAAATTTAGATCTAAAACTAAAAATCTTTAAAGATCTAAGTGAAGCTTGTTCTGAAGATACAATTCTCGCTACAAATACTTCTTCAATCTCTATCACTCAGATTGCTGCTGTAACCAAAAGACCAGATATGGTCATCGGTATGCATTTTATGAATCCAGTACCAATCATGAAATTGGTGGAAATCATTAGAGGATACAATACATCAGATGAAGTTACCAATACAATTATGGAAATGTCTAAAACATTAGGCAAAGTTCCTGTAGAAGTAAATGACTATCCTGGATTTGTTGCCAATAGAATTCTGATGCCAATGATAAATGAATCTATTGAAACTTTATACAATGGTGTTGCTGGAGTTTCTGAAATTGATACGGTTATGAAATTAGGTATGGCTCATCCTATGGGGCCACTGCAGTTAGCAGATTTTATTGGATTAGATGTATGCCTTTCTATTCTTAATGTAATGCACGATGGTTTCAAAAATCCTAAATATGCACCTTGTCCTTTATTGGTCAATATGGTAATGGCAGGTAAACTAGGAGTAAAAAGTGGTGAAGGTTTTTATGACTACTCAGAAAGCAGAAAAGCTGAAAAAGTAGCAAAACAATTTGCTTAGAATTGTTAGCGATTAGAAAATAGTCCATTTATGAAAATACTTTGGTGTATCACTGTTATTTTTTTGACTTCTTTTTATGGTAAAAACCAACTGTTATCCAACAATACAGCTAATTACCCAAAAGATTTCATACAAAATCAGGATGCATATGCCAGATATGATTCTCTGTTTAACAAACATAAAGAGTTTATTGTAACGGATTTTGATTTTCCTGTGGGCAAACCAAATGCCACTGGGTATTACAATGCTCAGAAATTTAAAGAAAATAATCACTTGGGTGATGATTGGAATGGAGTTGGTGGCGGTAATTCTGATCTTGGAGATGCTATCTATTCTATTGCTAACGGGTATGTTTCATTTGCAGAAGACATTGGTGGAGGCTGGGGAAATGTAATACGAATTATTCATAAATATAAAGGCAATTATTATGAATCTGTATACGCCCATTGTCAGAGCATAAAAGTAAAAGAAGGAGACTTCTTAAAAAAAGGAACATTGATAGCTACTATTGGAAATGCTAACGGACAATATTTAGCGCATTTGCATCTGGAACTTAGAGATGATATCTTTATGAGCATCGGAGGTGGATATTCAGAAAACACAAAAGGGTATTTAGATCCTACAAAATTTATTAAAGAACATTAATTAAAAAATTACTTATGAAAATTAATTTCCTATGTACACTAATGTTATCAATTCTTGTATTTTCTTCCTGTAATAAAGAAAAAAAGGCTAAAAATATTGATGAATCAAATATTGTTTCCGATGGATATCATATTTTAGGAAAAACCAAAGGAATAGAAGATAGCACTATGATTTATATCAATGAGGCAGGAAGTTTTGTTGATTCTACTCATATAATACATGGAGAGTTTTCTTTTTCGGGTAAGGTAGACACACCTAAACAAGCTGTCATACAAACTAAAGACTATAAAAAAAATGGAGTCGCTTTTATTTGGTTAGAGAATCAGAAAATAAGTATTGAAACCCCTACAAGTAGTTTAGACAATGCAATTATAAAAGGAGGCAAAGTTCAGGAGCATCAGACTGTTTTAAAAAAGAGGACCGATAGTTTAAATAATATTTTAGATATAATAGAAGAAAAATATCGTTATTCCGAAGTTTCTGAAGAGACTAGAGATTCAGTAATTAATGCTCAAACCGCAATTTTTTCTGAAATGAAGAAAATTGAAAAAAGCTTTATAAGAGAGTTTCCTGATTCTTATGTAAGTCTTAATCTTCTGAATATTTATAAAACAAGCTGGGATAAAAATATTGTTAAAGAATTATACGAACTACTTGCCAAAGATTTAAAAAGTACAAAAACAGGAATTGCTATTAATGATTTTATTTCCTTACCAGAAAAACCAAAGGTAGGTGATTCTTATGTCGATTTTGAATTACCAAATACCGATGGCTCATTAATCAAAGTATCTGATATTAAAGCCAAATATGTATTAGTAGAATTTTGGGCATCTTGGTGCGGACCTTGTAGAAAAGAAAACCCTAATCTAGTCAGAACATATAATATATATAAGGAAAAAGGATTCGAAATTCTAGGTGTATCATTGGATTCTAATGAGAAGCATTGGCTAAAAGCTATTGAAAAAGATGGATTGCCTTGGACGCAAACTAGTGATTTAAAAGCTCAAAACTCTCTTCCAGCTTTACTATATGGTATTAATGCGATTCCTTATAACTTCCTTATTGATGAAAAGGGTACAATTATAGCTGAAAACCTAAGAGGAGATGATCTTGAGAAACAACTGAAAGAATTACTGGATAGTTAAGTCTAAAAAATAAATTAATCATAATCTAGCTATGGCAAAAATACATCCGTTCAAAGCAATTAGACCGACAAGAGATAAAGTGAGTTTGATCGCATCACGATCTTACCAAAGTTATACTCCTGTGGAAAGAGATTCTAGAATGGATTATAACCCATATTCTTTTCTACATATTGTTAATCCTGGTTATAAGTATCATAAAGAAATTTCTGGAGAGGAACGCTATAAACTAGTTCGCAATAGATATCTTGAATTTAAAGAAGATGAAATTTTCATGCAAGATGAAACAGCTTGTTTCTATGTATATAAAATTGTGAATCGCGAACTAGAATCATTTTGCGGTATTATAGCAGCTGCAAGTGCAGAAGATTATGAAAATGATATTATTAAAAAGCATGAAGATACATTAACAGATCGGGAAACAACATTTAAGCAATACTTAAAAACGGTAGGATTCAATGCAGAACCTGTACTCCTTACCTATCCTGATAATGATGTAATCTCTAAAGTTATTGAAGAAACCATTCAGGAAAGATCAGAATACGAATTCACTACTACCTATCGCGACACACACTATTTATGGAAAGTTGACAACAAAAAAAGTATTGAAAAAATTCGATCAGCTTTTGAGGTTATGAAAACCATTTATATCGCTGATGGTCACCATCGATCTGCTTCCTCCTATTTACTTTCAAAAGACTTAGCTTCTGCCAACCCCCAACATCAGGGCACAGAGTCCTATAATTTTTTCATGAGTTATTTGATTCCAGAATCTGACCTCAGAATATATGAATTCAATAGACTGATTAAAGATCTTAATGGTTTATCGAAGGAAGAATTTCTAATAGGTTTAGATGAATGGTTCAGAATAGAAAATCGAGGAATTGAGGTTTACAAACCTTCCAAACCACATCATTTTAGCATGTATCTAGATGGTGAGTTTTATTCTTTATACCTTAGAAAAACCATCTATGAATTCACGGATGCGCTAGAAGAATTAGATGCGCAGATATTGTTTAAAACCGTGTTAGACCCTATACTTGGAATTAAAGATCTTAGAACCGATACCAGAATAGAGTACTCTCATGGTAAAAATGGTATTGTCTATGTAAAAAGCAAGATAGATCAAGGAGAATTTGAAGTTGGTTTTGGGTTATTTCCTGCCACAGTGGATCAAATCAAAAAGATAGCGGATCAAGGCTTAAAAATGCCGCCAAAAAGCACCTATATAGAACCTAAACTAAGAAGTGGTATTACTATTTATGAATTTGAAGATTAATTTTCTACTAATAATTATCTACATCATAGCTACCATTTATTTTTTCTAAATTTAGGTATCTTTGCACCTTATGAATTCTATTGAGGAAAACTTAAGACACATCTATAAAACAATTCCTGAAGACGTTACGCTAGTAGCCGTATCCAAAACCAAGCCTGTTTCTGATTTATTAGAAGCTTATAAAGCTGGGCAAAGAATCTTTGGAGAAAACAAGATTCAGGAAATGACTCAAAAATGGGAAGAGTTACCAAAAGATATTTCTTGGCATATGATTGGTCATGTTCAGACGAACAAAGTAAAATATATGGCTTCATATGTTGATACTATTCATGCTGTGGATAGCCTTAAACTTCTAAAAGAAATTAATAAACAGGCAATAAAGAATACTAGAACTATTAATTGTTTTCTACAAATCAAAATAGCAGAAGAAGAAAGCAAATTTGGACTTAATGATGCTGAGGCTATAGACTTATTAAATTCTGAAGAAGTAAAGTTGCTAACTAATATAAAAATAACCGGTTTAATGGGTATGGCCAGTTTTACCAATAATACAGAACAAATCAAAAACGAATTTAAAAAAATACAATCTCTTTTTGAAAAACTTAAAACTGATCACCCTACGCTAAAAACTTTATCAACTGGAATGAGTGGAGATTACATACTTGCAATTGAATCAGGAAGTACTATGGTACGTATCGGTAGTTCTATTTTTGGAGCTAGAAATTATAGTCATTAAAAAATAGTACTTTAGGTCAAAAAATAAACGAATTCATAAAGACTACCCCGCCACAAACGAATGATGTACGCAATTTTAGATATAGAAACTACCGGAGGAAAATATAATGAAGAAGGAATCACAGAAATTGCGATCTATAAATTTGACGGACATAAGGTAGTAGACCAATTCATTAGCTTAATAAACCCGGAAAGAGCGATACAACCTTTTGTTGTTAATCTTACTGGAATAAATAATAAAATGCTTCGTAATGCTCCAAAATTCTATGAAGTAGCTAAAAGAATTGTAGAGATCACTACTGATTGTATTATTGTAGCACACAACTCGTCTTTTGATTATCGAATCTTAAGAACTGAGTTTAATAGGCTTGGTTTTGATTTTGAACGTCAATCCCTTTGCACAGTAGAACTTTCGCAAAAACTAATTCCAGATCAAAAATCATACAGCCTTGGAAAACTAGTTCGTAGCCTGGGAATTGCTATTTCGGATCGACATAGAGCTACAGGAGATGCGCAGGCTACCGTAAAACTTTTTAAACTACTCTTATCAAAAGATTTAGAAAAAACCATCTTAAAAGAAACTGTTCGGGTAGAAACTAAAAGAAAAGTAGATGATAAACTACTAAAGCTTATAGAAATTGTTCCTTCTTCGACTGGAGTCTACTATATGCATCGAGAAGATGGTACTATCATTTATATTGGAAAAAGTAAAAACATTAAAAAACGCGTTACTCAGCATTTCACAAACGATAATAGAAAATCAAAAAATATTCAGGAAGAAGTAACCAATATTACTTTTGAGATTACAGGCAGTGAATTATTGGCTTTGTTAAAAGAAAATGAAGAGATAAAACTTAATAGACCCAAATACAATAAAGCACTAAAAAGAACCAAATTTGATCAAGCATTATATCAATCCATTGATGACAACGGATATACAAATCTGAAAGTAAAGAAAGTAGATGGACGCAAAACCAGTATCACTACATTTACTAATAGACAACAAGCAAAATCCTTTATGCATCGCTGGACAGAAGAATATAATTTATGTCTGAAATTAATGGATTTGGATAATGGCAAAGGGAATTGTTTTAATTACACTATTAAAAAATGTAATGGAGCCTGTATACTAAATGAATCTGTAAATGATTATAACGCACGTGTACAAGAGCTTATTTCTCATCATTCTTTTGACAATAAAGACCTTATTGTGATTGACCGTGGTAGAGATGTGGATGAACAAAGCGTTATATTAATAGAAAATGGCAAGTTCAAAGGAATCGGATATTTTAACTTAAATCATCAGATTAACAATATCGATATTCTAAGATCTATAATTACTCCTATGAGCCATAATAGAGATGCACAACACATCATTCAGAGTTATGTCCGACAACATAAAAAATTAAAAGTAGTCGCTTTGGATAAAAATAAAATCGATTGAAAGCAGTAACATTTTTCAAATAAAAGACACTAAAAGTTATACATTAAATTATTTTCAATGCATCGTTTTTTTTTATTCATTCTATTCTTGCTATTTCCCTTTTTGAATATTGCTCAAGAAAGTTACAATTACAAAAGCCTGGTAGTCAGTGAGGCAGATGTAAAAGGAACTCATTACGAAAAAGATACCACCGCTAATGCCTTTTATATCTATGAAAAAGGGTTTAGTAGAATACAAAATGGCCGTAACTTTAACTTACTTACCGATTACAGTGCAAAAATTAAAATACTAAATAAAGAAGGGTTTGAAAAAAGTACAGTGACAATACTTTTATATCGAAATAAAAATGACAGAAAGATATTCCGAAATCTTGTTGCTTATACATACAATCTAGAAAACGGCAAAGTCACAAAAACAAAACTGGAAGAAAACCACATATATCAAGAGAAATATGATGAACATTATACTTTAGTTAAATTCACTTTCCCAAATATAAAACCAGGTTCTGTTATTGCATACTCTTATCAAATAGAATCTCCTTTCATATTTAATTTTAATGGTTGGGATTTTCAAGATGATATTCCAAAATTATATAGTGAATATATTGCTGATCTTCCTGGGAACTATTTATACAACATTAGACTTGTTGGTCCCTTAAAACTAGACGTCAATGAATCTAGTTTAATAAAAGGTTGCCTAGAAGGCTATGGTGGAGGTGTTGCAGATTGTGCACACAGCAAATACATTATGAGAAATATTCCTGCTTTTAAGGAGGAAAAATATATGACTGCAAAAAAAAATTACTTTTCTCGTGTCGAATATGAACTTAAAGAATTTAAAGGTTTCGATGGAATAAATAAAAAATATACTGAAACCTGGAAAAATGTAGATAAGGAACTTAAAACTAAAAAAACAATTGGAGTTCAACTAAAAAAAATAAATACTACTAAAAATATACTTCCAGAAGAAATCAAATTAATGCCTATAGGTTTAGATAAAGCTAAAGCAATATATAGATATGTAACTGATCAGTACACCTGGAATGGAGAATATCGGATTTTTCGCGATGTTTCAATAAAAAATACTATTAGCTCCAAAGTAGGAAATGTCACAGAATTAAACGTCCTATTACATAATATATTTAAGCAACAAGGTTTTTCTGTAAAACCGGTATTATTATCAACAAGAAATAACGGTTATGCTACAAAGATACATCCTGTACTTACTGATTTTAATTACTTAATAGTTCAATTATCTATAGATAAAGAAACTCACTTATTGGATGCAACAGAAAAAACATTAGCATTTGGTCAGATCCCGTTTAGGTGTCTAAATCAATATGCCAGACTTCTTGATTTTAAAAAAGGAAGCTCCTGGATAGATATCAAACCTAAAAAACGATCTATACATAATTATAGAGAAAAAATCACACTAACTGATGAGTTATTAATTAAAGGAGCATCAAAATATCTATACAATGGATATCACGCCTATTTTAAAAGAAAAGCGTTTCAAAAAGCATCGAAAGAAAACTTCCTTAATAACATCCTGCCTGAAGATGAAGACCTTACCATATCCGAACCAAGTGTACAAAATGAAAATGATGTAGAAAAACCGTTTATAGAAGAAATTAATTTCACCAAAACAGCAGAAAATATTGATGATATTATTTACTTAAAACCTTTTACAAAAACATTTTTCACAAAGAACCCTTTTAAATTAAACGAAAGAACCTATCCTGTTGATTTCGGTTACAAAGACTATTATTCTCATATCGTTTTTGTAGACATTCCTGAAGACTATGAATTTTTAGACATTCCTAAAAACCATACTTATAAGCTTCCTGGGAATGCCGGAAAATTAAACATACTCTTTCAACTACATGGTAAAAAGCTAACAATCAATCATACTATTACATTCTTGTCATCTTATTACCCCACTGAATATTATGATTCATTAAAAGAATTTTTCAATTTGATAGTTGACATTGAAAATAATACCGTGATAACGATAAAAAAGAACAGTTAATTTTTTAGTATTTTAGTCAAAATAATCAAATTTGAAGCATTCATCGAAGAACAAAAACTGGAAAGATAAATTACACGAAGTTATCTATGAAGCTGACACTCGCGCAGGTAAATCTTTTGACTTAATTATCCTGATTATGATTCTCGCCAGTATAGTACTGGTAATGTTAGAAAGTGTATCTTATATAAATGAAAAATATGCTTCTTTATTTAACATATTGGAGTGGGTTATCACCATTGTATTCACCTTTGAATATTTTTTAAGAATTATAGCTCTTAGTAAACCAAAGGCTTATATTTTTAGTTTTTATGGTATTATTGATTTCTTATCTACCGTTCCTAAATATCTTTCCATATTATTTGTGGGAACTCACGCACTAGTAGCATTAAGAGCTTTACGCTTATTAAGAGTTTTCAGAATTTTAAAATTAGCTCGCTTCGTTGGTGAGTCTAACAATCTAGTAAAAGCTTTAAAAGCAAGTAGAGCTAAAATATCCGTCTTCTTATTTGCAGTTTTAATAGTTGCTATAATTTTAGGAACTGTTATGTATCTTGTCGAAGGTCCCGAACATGGTTTTAATAGTATTCCTAGAAGTGTATACTGGTGTATCGTTACTCTTACTACTGTAGGATATGGAGATATCTCACCAGAAACACCTTTAGGACAATTAATAGCTTCTTTGGTAATGATATTAGGGTACGGTATAATTGCTGTTCCTACAGGTATTGTAAGTGCAGAATATACTCAACAAAATAAAGACAATAAAATAAACCTGAACACACAACATTGCGCCAATTGTAATGCTGATAATCATTTAGATAATTCTAAATTTTGCAATAATTGTGGACATACCTTATTCAATGACTAATACACTTATTGTAGTTGTAGGCCCAACGGCTATAGGTAAAACAAGTTTAAGCATTCAACTTGCTAAACATTTTAATTGCGAAATTGTTTCTGCAGATAGTAGGCAATTTTACAAAGAAATGCGCATTGGAACTGCCGTCCCAACTCTAGAAGAACTACAACAATCAAAACACCATTTCATACAACATAAAAGTATACAAGAGACCTATTCTGTGGGTGATTTTGAGAAAGATGCTTTAGAAATCTTAAACAAGCTTTTCGAGAAAAATGAGTATGCCATTTTAGTAGGTGGCTCTGGTTTATATGTGGATGCTGTTACCAAAGGGTTCGATAGTTTTCCAGAAATCTCTGGAGATGTTAGAGAAGCCTTGAAGAAAAAGCACGAAGATGAAGGAATAGAAAGTCTTCAACAGCAATTAAAAACATTGGATCCCATATATTACGAAAAAGTAGATATCCACAATACACACCGAGTAATGAGAGCTTTAGAAGTTTGCATTAGTAGTGGTAAACCCTACTCTTCATTTATTACCAAAACGCCTAAAAAACGACCTTTTAATATTATTAAAATCGGGATTACCGCAGAAAGAGCGATTATTTATGACAGAATCAATCAAAGAGTTGATATTATGATCAAAGAAGGGTTGCTCGAAGAAGTAAAAGGTCTGTACGATCATAAATCACTAAATGCGTTGAACACTGTAGGGTATAAAGAAATCTTTGAATATATAGAAGGCAACTGGGATTTAGATTTCGCTATTTCCGAAATCAAGAAAAATACTCGGCGTTTTGCTAAAAGACAACTTACCTGGTTTAGAAAAGATAAAGAAATAATATGGTTTGATTACCAAGATAATATTGAATCTGTAATATCTTATATACAAAAAAACGCTACAGAGAATAACTCGTAGCGTTTTCATTATAGTAAGTTACCGTTAATTATGATTCATCACTTCGTACCACAAGTCTAAATCCTTCTCCGTGGATATTTAAAATTTCCACATTTTCGTCTTTCTTTAAATACTTTCTTAGCTTAGCAATGTAAACATCCATACTTCGAGAAGTAAAATAGTTATCATCTCTCCAAATTTTAGTAAGCGCTAACTCTCTAGGCATCAAATCATTAAGATGCAGTGCTAATAATCGTAATAATTCATTCTCCTTAGGAGATAATTTTATAGGATCTTCTTCTCTAAACGTTAAAAATCTAAGTTTAGAATTAAGGTGGAATCCACCAATTTTAAATTCAAATTGTTTACTATCAGCAACAGATTCTGTACTCTTACGTTGCATGATTGCTTGTATCTTCATCAGTAGAACTTCGCTATCAAATGGCTTATTTAAATAATCGTCTGCTCCTACTTTATATCCTTTTAAGACATCTTCTTTCATAGCTTTCGCTGTTAAGAAAATGATAGGAACTTCTTCATTCTTATCCCTGATTTCTTTTGCTAATGTGAATCCATCCTTATAAGGCATCATTACATCCAGAATACACATATCATAATCATCCTTTTTGAACTTTTCGAAGCCTTCCATACCATTTTTGGCATGTACAACATCATAATCATTCATAACAAGATAATCCTTTAGTACTGTTCCAAAGTTCGGATCATCTTCTACAAGCAAAATCTTTTTGTTTTCTGTTTCCATATTTTAAGATATTAACGGTAATTTAGTTATAAATGTGGAGCCTTTTCCCCGTTCACTCTCCACCCATATTTGACCATGATGGTCGTCTATAATTCGTTTTACATATGTTAGTCCAAGTCCGTGGCCTTTTACATTGTGTAAATCTCCAGTATGTTCTCTAAAAAACTTCTCAAAGATTTTTTTCTGAGCTACTTTACTCATTCCAACTCCCTGATCACGTATTTTAAGTACAATACTATTTTTCACATTTTCTGTATAAATATCAATTTTTGGTGCTTCTTCCGAATACTTAATTGCATTATCCAAAACATTCACTATTACATTAGTCATATGACTATCATTTGCCAAAATAGAAGATTTAAGCGCTCCTAAATGCGTTTTTATATAGCCTTCTCTATTTTCCACTATCAAAGAAACGTGTGTTATCGCATCCTCTATAATATCATGCAATTCAAGCGGTTCTTTCTTAATATTCAGCTCATTTTTCTCAAGCTGCGATATTCGTAAAACATTTTCTACCTGCGTTAGCATTCTTTTATTCTCTTCCCGAATCATAGTCATATAACGCTTCAACTTATCTTGATCATCTGCTATTTTAGGGTTTTTAATAGCATCTAATGCCAGATTAATCGTAGCTATAGGCGTTTTAAGCTCATGAGTCATATTATTAATAAAATCAGTCTTTATCTGTGATATCTGTCGTTGCTGCAACAGCTGAGATAAAGCACTTGAATATGCTACTACAATAACCAACGTAAAAATTACGGACAAAATTGCCATTCCTTTAATAGTCGATAATATATATCTATTCTTACCTGTAAAATTCACATATAACTGATACAGGCTTGAACCATCCTCATTATTTACAAAAAGAGGTACAGCAAAAGTATTACCATCACTTTCATTTGCACTAAAATCATCAGAACGTACACGAGTAGCCAAAGCATTACTATATATGGCATACTCAAAATCAACCTTCATATCACGCTCAGCTAATTCCTTCTTAAGCAATTTCTTAACCTCTTCTTTCTTCACCCTTCGATGAATAGGAATAAAATTTGCAAGTTGATTGATTACAATTTCGTAATCTTTTCTTTGCAAATCAGTAAGCGCACTCAATCTATCCGATTTCGATTTAGATCTTTGCTTTGTTTGATAACTCTGCTTTTTATCATCAATTAGCTCAGCATTCCGATTTAAAATATCTTTTAATCTTACAGTATCAATATTAAAATCTATAAACGAAGAAAACAGCTTAGAATCTTCTTCTAAAACACCATCACCAAAAGCAAACGATCCTTTATCAAAACCTATGTCTAAGAGCTGCTGTATTGTTTTATTATCAGGCTGTTTTATACTGTCTAAAATATCCTGTAAGGGATAATACATTTCCTCAAATTCCCTATATTCAATCTTATTAGAAACAGAAATCAATATTTGCTTTGCATTAAAAGAAAACTGCTCTCTGTTATTCTCTACTGTATTCTGAATCCAATAACCCTGAACAAAAATAATCCCTATTAATGACAAACTCATCAAGAGGATTAACAATGCGAATAACCTTTTATTCATAGGTCAAAAGTAAGACTTTAACATTTAGCTACTTTAGGGTTTAACCAAATGTTAACAAAATGAAAGATTAGGAAAATATCGCAATCAAAGGATAACTTTATTATGGATTTTTTTAACTTGAAGCCAAGTTTCTTCTAATTTCGTATTAATAATCACGAAATCTGCTAATGGAATCTTTTTAGAGTCTTCCCATTGATTCTTTAATCTGGCAAGAACTTGTGATTTTGTAGTATTATCTCTTTTTAAAACCCTTTCTATTCTTGTTTCCTTTGGAGCAGTTACCAGAACTGTATAATCACACTGTTTATATCCACCATTTTCAAACAGGATAGCGGCTTCCTTTATAACATAGTTTGATTTTTGTTCGTTTTTCCAGGCAATAAAATGAGTCGCCACCGCAGGATGAACAATCGCATTAAGTTTTCCTAAAAGCTCTTTGTCATTAAAAACTTTGTCAGCAATAAATGGACGGTTTAATTCTCCCTTAATATAAGATTTTGTGCCTAATAAATCTTTAATCTGATTTTTTATGTTGACATCTTCATTCATCATTTTTTTTGCCTCATCATCTGCAATGTAAATAGGCACTCCAAGCTTCGCAAACATTTTAGCAACAGTTGATTTTCCACTTCCTATGCCACCTGTTAGTCCTATTACTTTCATAACTTAATTCAAGATTACAAATTGAACTTGTTTGTCCTGTAAACGAACATCGTGAATCGAAGTTGGCATGTCTATTAATTCCAAAATTAAAAAAGAGCTATCCTCTGAAACCTTATTATAATCAGCAACCACCTTAAAATCTCTCAGGCTTATTTCATTATATTTATCAAGCCCAACTCTATAAACTACTCTAACCTCTTTTGGAAAAATTTTAATTTCTTTTCCTTCAGGAATATTCATTAACGTTATAGGAATTTCTTGACTTCCTTCCGTAAATTTACTAACAGCAATAATAGCCGTTACTTCTTTGGGAACAACTTCAATTCTGGGAGGTAAACTGTCAATTTTAACGGGTAAGGTTGTTTTATAATCAGTATTCAAACCTTCTAGTTTTAAATTCTCTGTAGCTACATAATTGATAGTGTCTATAATTCTTTTAGGGCCACTTATCGTAATTGAATCTGGCGATAAAACCACACCTTTATCACTACCATATCCAGGAGCATACTGTAGTTCTTTAGATATTCTTATTGGAATTTTCTTTTCTAGATTAATATCTAACTTTACTTTTAAAGTATCTTTTTGAACAGAAAGTATCCTACCTTTAAAATTTAATTTACCTTTTAAAGATTCGTTGGGTTTATCAATATAAAAATAATAGTCACTTGTTGCTGTTTCTAATGCATTAGCCATATCAAATTGCAACTGAGGTTTACTCCAAGTATGATTTATTAATCTAAATCCATTACCATTAAGTATTAGTTTTAATGTTTGATCACTATCATCATGTAAAATTCTATCTTCGGGTATATTGGTATACTGAATATCGACCTCTATTTCTTTAGTATAGTTTTTAGAGAATTGTGTAAAAAGCCACAAAAGCGAGGTTAATGTCAAAAAAAACAGAAACGTTTTGACATTATTTCTTTTTAAAGAAAATCTACTCAATTTAGTTTTGGACATAGGCATTACTTTGAAAAAAACAGCTTTTTAAATTTCTGTTCAGGAACTTTTTTCAATAGATGAATATAATAATAAGATTTTAGGAATCCTTTTCCATAGCCATAAAATTGCACCAACACCGCTATAATCGACTGAAAACCAACAGACAAACTATTGTGGTTTATTGTTGCATTTACGAAAATAACAACGAAATACAGTATCCATAGCATTATGAAATACCAGTATCCGAAAAAAGCAGCAATAATAGAAAACATTGAATATGCTACAAAAAGGGTTGGAAACCAATAGGTAATCTTTGATGTTTCTGGATGCCATAAGTTAAGAATTGGTCGTACCAATCCAAATTTATTAACCTGCATATAAAATTTATCCCATGAGATTCTTCTTTTATGAAACACTTTCGCATCAGGTATCAGTGCCGTTTCATATCCTAATTTCCAAAGCCTAATAGTAAGGTCTGGATCTTCGCCAGGATGGATGTTCCCAAAACCTTCAGAAGCTTTAAAAGCTTCTTTTGATATCCCCATATTAAAACTTCTAGGTTGAAACTTGCCCAGCGTATTTTTTCGCCCTCTTATTCCTCCCGTTGTAAGGTATGAAGTCATACTGAAACTTATAGCTTTTTGTAGATTAGAGAAGTCTTCATGCGCATCATCAGGACCTCCAAAACAATGTACAAAGTTTTTAGATAAGAAATCCTCTACTTTAGCTAAGTAATCCTTAGGCAATATTACATCACTATCAAGAATTAGAAAGTAGTCTCCTTTTGCTATACGCATTCCATAATTACGGGAATCTCCTGGACCTGTATTAGGTTTTTGATAATAACTAATTTGTAACTTATTTTCATAAGTTTTAATTATACTTTCTGAAGTTTCTGACGAACCATCTTCAATGATTACTATTTCATAAGGCTTGTCATAATCCAATTCAGTCATACTACTCAATAACTCATCTATTTCATGAGGTCTATTATACACAGGTACAATAAAAGAAAAGGAAATATTCATAGGAACAAAGGTAAGTAAACAAAAGATCCTACCATAAATTGATATTAGTATTTTAATCCTTTGTAGATCTAAGTTATTGATATAAAAAAAGCCTAATTCTAGTTGAATCAAGCTTTTTACTTACGCTATCTTATATGTTTTTTTATTCTTCGTCTACAAATTTCTCCATCACCATCTGGCTAACTCCCATATTAGAGAATCCTCCGTCATGATATAAATTTTGTAACGTTACTTTCTTAGTCAAATCAGAAAATAATGTAATTGTATAATCCGCACAATCTTCGGCAGAAGCATTACCTAATGGTGACATCTTATCAGCATATTCAATAAATCCATCAAACCCCTTTACTCCTTTCCCAGCTGTTGTTGCTGTTGGCGATTGCGAAATAGTATTTACTCTTACCTTTTTCTCACGTCCAAAGAAATATCCAAAACTACGCGCTATAGATTCTAGATATGCCTTATTATCTGCCATATCATTATAATCCGGAAATACTCGCTGAGCAGCCATGTATGTAAGCGCTACAATACTTCCCCATTCATTCATTGCTTCTTTTTTAAACAATGTCTGCATTGTTTTATGAAATGAAAGCGCTGAAACATCCCAGCCTTTTTCACTCCAATCATAATTAAGATCTGTATAATGACGTCCTTTTCTTACATTAACTGACATCCCGATAGAATGTAAAACAAAATCAAGTTTACCTCCCAATATCTCCACTGATTTTTCAACAAGATTTTCTAAATCTTCTAACGAGGTCGCATCGGCAGGTATAATCTCAGAATTTGTTTTTTCTGCTAAGTCTTTAATAGCTCCCATACGCATAGCAACTGGAGCATTAGTAAGTACAAAGGTTCCACCTTCTTCAAAAACACGTTCTGCTGTCTTCCAAGCTATTGAATTTTCATCAAGTGCACCGAAAATTATCCCTCTTTTACCTTTTAATAAATTGTATGACATTTAATCGTAAATTATAAAATGATTTTATGAATGGTAAAGATAACAAAACGACCTAAACCAAAACTATACTCTACAAATTTTAGTTAATTATGTAACAATGATTTTGCGTGAGTTAATGCAGAATCAGAAATATTTTTCCCACCAATCATCTCAGCTATCTCGCGAATTCTCTCATCCTCATTTAACAACTTTAACCTAGTAACCGTCGAATTATTTACATCTTCTTTAAAAACTTTATATTGACTTTGTCCATTTGCCGCTATCTGAGGTAAATGTGTGATACTAAAAACCTGAAGATTCTTACTCATTGTCATCATCAAATCTGCCATCTTATGAGCAATTTCGCCCGAAACTCCAGTGTCTATTTCATCAAAAATAATTGTTGGTAATTGTGTATATCTAGAAAGTATTGCTTTTATCGCTATCATAATCCTAGATAATTCTCCACCAGAAGCTACTTTCTTTAACTCTCCATAAGATCCTCCTTTATTTGCAGAGAATAAGAATTTAAGTTCTTCTTTTCCATTAGCAAGATATTTTTCTTGTAACTCTAATGAGGTTTCAAACGTGGCATTTGTCATGCCCAAAGCTTTTAGAATATCCTCTAGCTCCGAAACCAGTTTAGGTAATGCTTTTGTTCTTTTTTTATGAATTTTAATAGCCACTTCATCTAATTGAACTTTTGTAGTTGCTATCTCTTTTTTAAGTTTTTCGATATCTCCGGAAAGAGATTCTGTTTTCGCTACTTTTTCCTGAAGTTCTTCTTTTATTTTTATAAGCTCATCGATTGATGATACCGCATGCTTTGTTTGAAGATTATGTAATATTTGCAATCTCTGGCCAACTTCTTCTAATTGCTCAGGATCAGCTTCTAGCCTCTCTAATTCATTCTGCAATGAATCATTTACATCCTCCAACTCAATATATATACTTTGTATTCTATCTGATAATTCTTTTAACGCTCCCGAATACGGAGCTATTTTAGAAATATTAGCCTTAATAGTATTCAAAAGATCAGAAACTCCTATTTCTTCTGAAGAAATCAAGGAAACTGAGCCAGACAATCGCTCTTGTATTTCCTCAATATTAATTAGTGTTTCATATCGCTCTTCTAGCTCTGCTAGTTCTCCTGGTTTAAGTTTTGCTTCTTCTAACTCATTTAGCAAAAAAGAATTATAATCGTACTCTTTGGTAAATTCTTGCTGGCTTTCGATAAGAGCTCTTTCTTCTTTTTCTTTCTGCTTAAGCAACCCTAAACCCCTCTTATATGATTTTATTTCTCTTGCAGACTCTGACAATGCATCCAATACTTCAAACTGAAAGTCATTAGTAGTTACTTCTAATGTTTGATGCTGACTATGAATATCTATTAATTGTAATCCTAATTTATTTAAAGATTGTAGCGTGACTGGTGTGTCATTAATAAATGCTCTTGATTTACCAGATGGTAAGATCTCTCTTCTGATAATTGTTTCGGTTTCGTAATCTAAATCTTCTTCTTCAAAAAAAGCATTAAGTTCATACTTTTCTATATTAAAAACGCCTTCTATAGTACATTTCACAGCACTATTTTTAACGCTACTTAGATCTGCTCTTTTTCCTAACAAAAGTCCTAAAGCACCTAAAAGTAAAGATTTACCTGCTCCAGTTTCTCCTGTAATCGTAATCAAACCGGTATCAAAAGAAACCTGTAGTTGTTCAATTAAAGCGAAGTTTTTTATCGAAAGACTTCTTAACAAAGGATAGTGATATTTTAGTTGTTCATAAAAGGAAGTAAATATACTATAGTTTTAAAAAGATTTCAAAAAAAGAAAAATTAAAACTTAATCTCTGCCCAATTACTAGCATATGTTGGAGCTATTCTTCCTAATATTGCAATTGTCTCTGCAATATTAACAGAAGGTCCTCCAGAAAGTATTCCTGCTACCTCATCTGCTTTGGCATCAAAAAACACTCTCATAATATACGAATTAGGTCTGGTTCTATGTAACCCCTCTAATGTCTTCATTGATTCCAATATAGACTCTTTTCCTTTTTTGAGATCATTATTCATTATATCGAGTCCTTCTCTATGATATGTATATAAAGCAGATCTATATCCATCAAAAGTACCTGATAACAAATCGTCATTTAATCTAAATCTCGTCTGCGGACCATCTTGCCCATTCCAACCCAAAGTATTACTTCCTTGAGCATTACCTACTATATTTTTAGCTTCCTGATAATAATTAGTACCAGAATTAAGTTCAAAAGTATCAGCATCAACTCCCAATATTGTATACAAATAAAAGGCTACAACAGAAATTAGATTGGATTCAAAATTATTAGGATTATAATTTAGAGGCTGAAATTCCAGATATTGAAAATTAAACTGTTTATCATTAATATTTAGAATTGTTGTCTTATAATTAGACCCATAAACAGGCCTTGAAGCTTGCACCTGAACCGTTGCAGTAAAACTATCATTAGTATTACCAAGAATATTTATAAAAAAACTACAATTGATCCTTTCTTCTGTACGATACTCTAACTCAGTCCATTTATTATTATTAATAAACTCTGCAACTGAACGTTCGAGTGTTTTGAAAACTTGTAAATTAGGATTCCCTGTTTGCTCCGCATTCACTACTACCGTAGCATTAAACTCCTGAGCATTAAGTGAGATACCACATAAAAGCGTTATAAAAAGAAAAAGTCTAAACATTACGTAGTTCCTTAATTTCATTAAAAATATCCTGTGCAACCTCTGTTTTGGTTTTTAATTCAAACGCTTTAATTTCAAATTTATGATTAATCAGTGTAACTTTATTAGTTTGTCCTTTAAAACCTGCTCCTTTATCATTAAGAGAATTAAGGACAATAAGATCTAGGTTCTTCTTTTTTAGTTTGTTTTTTGCATTCTCCTCTTCATTTTCTGTTTCTAAAGCAAACCCCACCAAAAATTGATTCTTTTTCACAGATCCCATCCAATTTAGAATGTCAGTTGTACGTTCTAACTCTATAGAAAAACTACTATCTGATTTTTTTATTTTTTGATCTGAGATGTTCTTAGGTCTATAATCCGCAACCGCTGCAGAAGCAATAGCAATGTCACAAGTATCAAATTCTTTTGTAACCGCTTCATACATGGATGCTGCGCTTACAACAGGTACTACATTAATAAAATCATGAGTAACCTTTAATGAAGAAGGACCTAAAACCAACGTTACCTGCGCTCCAAGATTGGCTGCAGATTTAGCTAATTCTATTCCCATTTTTCCGCTAGAATGATTTCCAATAAACCTAACAGGATCAATCGCTTCGAACGTTGGACCTGCAGTTATTAAAACTTTCTGGCCTTTTAAAGGTAGTTTTCCTAAAATATTATCTTCTATAAAACTAACTATAGTGGAAGGTTCTGCCATTCTTCCTTGCCCCACTAATCCACTAGCCAATTCTCCAGATTCTGCAGGAATCATAATATTCCCAAACTCTTGAAGTTTATTAAAGGTTTCGTGTGTGGATGGATGATTGTACATATCCAAATCCATTGCCGGAGCAAAGTAAACCGGACATTTTGCAGATAAATAAGTAGCCAACAGTAAGTTATCACTATTACCTGTTGACATTTTAGACAAAGTGTTAGCCGTTGCAGGAGCAATGACCATTATATCTGCCCATAGTCCAAGCTCTACATGATTATTCCATTCTGCATTTTCATCTTCTTCATTATAAAAAGAAGAATGCACTGGATTCTTTGACAAAGTAGATAATGTAAGTGGTGTTACAAAATCTTTGGCAACAGGGGTCATAACGACTTTAACTTCTGCCCCAGATTTAATAAAAAGGCGTACCAATGAAGCCGTTTTGTATGCGGCAATACCAGCGGTAACACCTATAAGAATTTTTTTACCACCTAATATTGATGACATACTTTATAAAGATTCCGAGTCTGTCTTTGTATTTCTGTAGTATATTTTACCATCTAACCATTCTTGCGCAGCAAGAGAGTGAGGTTTAGGCAATCTTTCATAGAATTTAGAAACTTCTATCTGTTCTTTGTTTTCAAAGATTTCCTCTAAACTATCATTATAAGTAGCAAATTCATCTAATTTCTCTAAAAGCTCTTTTTTAATATCAGTATTAATTTGGTTCGCTCTTTTAGATATTACAGAAATTGCCTCATAGATATTATCTGTAGGTTGATCTACCAAGTTCTTATCTATAGTAGTAGTATTTACAGGTGCATTACTTTTTTTCAAATCCATCTTCTCCTAATATTTCTATTTAATTTTTTCTAATCTTGATTTTATATCTTCTGATATTTCTTCAGCATCGGCAGTAAACTCACCTTCTTTATAATATTTTTTATAATTATTGTAATAATCATCAGCTAATTCTAATCTCTCTTTTATATATACCTCATAACTACCAATAGCCAATAAATACTGAGATTCTAGCTTGTAATATAATGCTTTTTCTCTAAAAGAAGATCCTGGGTAATCAATTAAGTAATTATCAAAAGATTTTATAGCTACTTTATAACTTTCTCTATGATGATGCTGCTTAGCAATCTCAAAAGCTTTCCTTTCTTTTTTATTTCTTAGTTCCGCTACTAATTTATTAGCTTCTTCTAAATTTTCACTCTCCGGAAAAGCATTGATATATGCCTGAAGTTTTTCTAAAGCTTCATCTGTTTCTTTCTGATCTAAGCTATATCTTGGAGATAGATAATAATAACTCTTAGCTCCTTTATATGCCGCTTCTTCTCTTTTATCACTATTAGGATACGATTTAGCAAATCTTTCAAACTGATATCCCGCGAGATAATAATCTTCTAAATTATAATAGGTATCAGAATAATAATACATTACTCTTTCTGCCTGCGGTTTCCCTCTAAATTGAGGAACAATCTGTTCAAATAAACGAAGTGCCTTTTTATACTTTCCTTCTTTATATAACTCTTCCGCTAACTTATATTTAGGTCCGACTTCTTCCTCTTTAAGCACTTTTTGATACTCACTACAAGAACCAAAGGTTAACACAAAAGTCAGCAAAAACAATAATCTCTTCATATCTTAAAAAACATCTGGCAAAAATAGATATTTCTACCGTATTACAAAAACTTTAATTCATCTATTAAATAACTAAAAAAAGACCTGCTTGTTGCAAAATAAAAAAGAAAAAAGAAAAACACTTAACCGTTTGATTCATACGATTTTGTACCACCTATCTTATCATGATCTAAAATAGTATACCCATCATCATCATAATGAAATGCTGGAACGAACCTCTCATCTAATTTTAAATTACTCAACACATACGAATGTATCTGATGCACTTCTTGTGCAAAAGACTCATCATAGTATGTAACTAATATTAAAATTTCTCCGTGTAAACTAGACAGATCTTCTCTATGAAATTCTGCTAAAGGACTAGATTCATTAATTGGATGTACTATTGTCCAAGTGGTTGGAAGATAGGTTATTTCATTTCTTTCTAATTTCAAATTATAAAAGTTATTTACATATTTTTTATTTTTAGATTTCTGTGATAATGATAATGTAACTTCTACTTTTGGACGAATCATCACATTAGTACTTTTACTCATTAATCTAAACATAATGCAATCCACCGCATTATGTTCTCTAAGAACCATTACTTCACTAAATTTAATGCTCGATTTAGGTTTAGAGAATCTTCCATATAATAAACCTGTAATAAAGGAGAAGCTTAACAAACCTATCAAAGCTTCAAAAGAAGAAATTATACCAAAAACTACTCCTTTTGGAGCCATAGCTCCATACCCTACAGTGGTAACTGTCTGGGCAGAAAAAAAGAAAGCTTTAAGAAAATCTCTAAATACATTACCTGTAGGCTCTGTAATGGCCGAAATTCCAATGGCTATATATATCAAAGCAAATATTGAATTTATTGCGACATATCCTAATAGAACCCAACCAAAGAATTTTGTCCAAGTAATATTAATCAAGTAGTTATAGCTTCTTGAAATAGAAGTACGTCTATTTACATGTTTGATATTAAAAGAACCATCAGGATTAATAAACCGTTTAGCTTGTTTATCGGAAGATAGGCCAATACCAGGATCTTTTATTTTTTTAGCCATGAAAATTCACTAGTTATTCTTTATAAACTCTTCTATTTTAGCTGCTAATTTATTAGAAACTGGAATCAGAGGTAATCTTAGATGATCATCACAAATACCTTTTACTTTTAAAACATTCTTAATTCCTGCTGGATTACCTTCTTCAAAAGCATAGTCTAAAGCTGGTAACATTTTATATAGGATAGCGAATGCTTTTTTTGTTTCTCCAGAAAGCCCTAAACGAATCATTTCTGAAAACTCTTTAGGAAATCCTTGACCAACCACACTAATAACTCCATCTCCTCCAGCTGCAACAGCAGGTAATGCCAGTGCATCATCTCCCGAGATCACCAAAAAATCCTCAGGTCTGTCTTTTAGGATTTTTAATACTTGTGTAAAATCACCAGTCGCTTCTTTAATCCCTATGATTTTATCTAATTTTGATAATCTAAGCGTTGTCTCAGCTGTCATATTAACTCCTGTTCGCGATGGAACATTGTACAGTAAAACAGGTAAAGGCGCTTCATCATTAATTGCTTTATAATGTTGATAAATTCCTTCTTGACTCGGTCTATTATACATAGGAACTACAGAAAGTATCGCATCAAAAGACGATACATCTGTTTCTTTCATCTCTTGTAAAATAGCTCCTGTATTATTGCCTCCTATACCAATAACAAGAGGTAATCTTTTATTATTTACTTTTATAATGTATGCTACTAAGTTCTTTTTTTCTTCTTTAGAAAGTGTTGCTGATTCGGCTGTAGTCCCTAAAACCACTAAATACTCTACTCCACCGTCGACACAAAATTCCACTAACGATCCAACACCACTATAATCAATTGAACCATCATTATTAAAAGGTGTTGCCAATGCCACACCAGTTCCTTTCAGAAAAGCACTCATATTATATAATCTGTAAAATTTTTAAATATTTTTTTAATTCGGAAATAAAAAGGTTTGTGTTTTGATCTGCAGAACCTATTACTAAATCATTGATACGATTATCGATTTCTGCAAAACCAACTTTAAACTTAGCCTTTGACGCCGCAGCAACATAATCCAATTCTAGTTTACTTTCGGAATAAAAGTTAATCAAAACATCATAATCCTTATTAATAAATTCATTCAAAGAATTACTTTTAACAGATCCACTCATTCCAAAACTTTTGTCATTATAATAAGCTGCATCTTTATCGTCAGAAATTTCTTTTTGATCTTCTTTATAGCCCATTACTTTTAGTCGTTCTGACTTTACTCCTAATTCATTAGCTAACTTAACTACTGATAGCACATTAACAGACTGAGAAGCATCGATTAGTACGGCTAAGCTTTTTATACTTGAAACCTCTTTAGTCTGAGGTTTTCTTTTTTTTATATAAGATTCAATGCTTTTTTTTAACGCATTTCGTTTAAGACCCTTTAAAATCATTTATTAAAAAGATTAAGACACAAATGTAGCCATTTTACATTTTAAAAGTATGCTGTAGTGATCAAGAAAAAAAGAAAAGTAACAAAGTATTTAACTTTTAGTTATTTAAATAACAATACGCTCTAATCTGTTTTATTATGCGATTAATTTATTCTATTAAATCTTAAAAATAGTTCCCTTCCTTATATTCTGAATCTATTGGTTTTACATCAAGAAGAAATTTCGTAAAAAAATAAAGCCCTATAATTTCTACAATATTAATTAATACGGTAAAAATTCTATTATAATAATAAAAATCATTAATCAACAATAATGCTGTTACAAAAAGACAGCAGCTTGCGGTGATAAACAATCTGAAATTACCATGAAATTCATCTATTAAATAAATAAAAAAACATGTACTAACAAAGATTAAAAGTGCTATTAGTATTAAAAAAAATGAAACTATATAATCTTGTAGTTTCGGCAATACCAAGGTAGATATTTCGAAAGTTAAGTATCCTATTAGGATGAAACTAATCATAATCGGAAACGTAAACAACTTCTTTAAGTTAATGTCCTTCAAACTTATATAGTTTTTCAATAACATCATACAAAAAAAATAGAAGGTTATAATTGCTACAGCAACTTGATGAAAATATTTCCCAAAATCACAATAGACAAAAGTATCATTAACCATTATAACTAACATACTAAGTATAAAATAAAATTTTAATGACCTCTTTAAATAAATTAATCCAATAAGTCCTAAAGACATCGGAACTAAAGGCTTAACATACACCAAATGTAACTTTTCGCAAAACACTGCTACAAGCACAACAACCAGAAAAGAGAGATAAAACAATAAATATGTACCCTTAATACCTTTCAACACTGATAACGTTTTATGAATTTTACACCTGCTTAAGATATTAAAATTCAATAACTAAATCAGAAAAACTCTACACTATCAGGTTTTAAATCGTTCTGCTCGATAAAAAACTTAATTAAAAAATAATGACCAAAGAGTTGCAAAACATTTGTTATAACTACAAAAACATCTAAATAAACATACAACTTATTAAGTATGGTGACAATATTCACAATAAGAAAACAGGAAGCGGCAATCATCAAGGATGAGCTGACTACAGTTTTGCTATTCAGATAAATATAATAGCAAAAACCAATAAACAATACAAATAACACAATTAAGATATTAAGATATAGTTGATCATTACTAATGTTTACAGAAATCATATCAGCTACAGAATACACCACGTATACAATCAATACCATTGTAATTACTAACTGTATCGTAAAAATTCTCTTAAGCTGTATTTTGACCTTCTGAAGGCTTTTCCATAATAATATCATATTTAAGGAATAATAGAATGAAGCAAGAATGTTTATCACTCTAAAATACCCTTTGAAATCTATAACGGACAAGATTTCCGCTATTAAAATCAACAGTAGTGCCAATAACACTAAATAATTTACTTTTTTCACTTCTACTACATAAAAAAAAGAAACAGCACTGACAACCAAAGTTTTAGAATAAATCAACCAATCTTGCTTAAAAACAGACACTAGCAACAATAACGCGCCTGAAATATACAATAACTGGTATGCTAGTTTTCTTTTATTCAATAGTATCCTGATTTACAATTCAAAACCCTTCAAACTCTTCGGATTTTAGATATTTATATTTAGTAATCATATAATTCATTAAAAAAATAAGTGCTAATGGAACACAAATCAACCTAATCAATTTTAATTCTGTTGATTGAAGATAAAACTCATCAATTAATAGAATAAAATCACTAAACGAAAAATTTAGCATCGCTAAAAAAAACCATAACGACTTCTCTGATCTGATATTTATATAATGCATTGCCCCAACAATAAGCAAGACATAGAGTAATGATAAATGAAGAAACCCTATTAGGCTTACATCCTTCATCGGCTCCCTAATAACCGAATATGTAATAAAAAATATAACTGTATATAATGAGCTTCCTAATACTAAAGTAAAAACATCCCTCCTATTATATTTAAAAGATTTATGATTGTAATACAAGAAATAGAACAACATAATGTATCCAATTATATTAATCAGCATTCTATGTTTTACAGTAACTATATCACTTATCGAATTAATCAATTCTGAAGCAAAAAACACAAAAAGAACAAGAATATGTAAGAATTTTATTTTCTTACTACTCCACAAATACTGTAAAATGATTGCTAAAAATAATAACGGCTTACAGAAAGTGTCTAAAAAAGGAATTCGATATATATATCCTAACACCTGTAATACAATCAAAAAAGAAATTATAAATTTTAGTAGTTTCCCCTCATTCATTAGATTTAGATGGTATAAAAAATCGGAAATATCCCCTTTTACACTCTATATTAAACAACTTTTCCTTTTGTTAATATACTAAATTCCAATCAAATAAACGAAAGTATAGGGGCTACGAAGCATTAACTCATTATTTTTAAAGGATTGGAATTCGAAATTTTAAACTTCACTAAGAAAAAAACGGCTAATAATTGATATATAGAATTGATAATCTTAAGCTCCAATGAAGGAACATAAAATCGATCTAACGCAAAACATGCATCACTGATCACAAAATTTAAAATTGCAATGGCAAACCAAAGAGATTTAGGAGACCTTATATTAATATATTGAAAAACAGCTCCAATCAATAAAGAATACAGAATAATTAAATAAGCTATTCCAAAAGGCCTTATATCTCCCATATTTTGATTCGTGACAACATATATCGCATAAGCTATCATTGTCCAAAATACAAAGAACGTTACCACATATACTGTATCAGTACTATTATACTCTAAAGGCTTATGATTCTTATACAAAAAATAAAAAAGGACAAAATAACATAATGTATAACTAAGTAAAACATACCTAAACCCATTTTCTATTCCTATAAGCAGAAATATATCTCCCAAAAAACAAAGCAATAAAACAACTACAAATAAAACATCAACTTTTTCCACATTAAACCAATACAGCATGAAAAACAAAGGCACAGTCATTGGCTTTGCATATAATTCAATAGCTGGGTTTTGCAACACAGTACTTAGAACACACAAACCCCCTGTGATTAATAGTAAGATTTTTATGAGTGTTCTTGTTTTCATTATTAAATTAAGTTAAGAAAATCATCTTCACTTATAATGGTAACTTCTAATTTATTTGCTTTTTCTAATTTGCTGGGTCCCATATTAGCTCCAGCTACAACATACGTCGTTTTAGAAGAAATGGAACTGGATACTTTACCTCCATTATCCTCTATCAACTTCTTAAGTTCATTTCGTGATACTTTTTCAAAAACTCCCGAAACCACAAATATTTGACCTTTTAACGTATCGGTTTGATTTGCCAACTTCTCTGCAGAAACTTGTAACTGAACTCCATAAGCCACAAGCCTGTTAACCAACACCTTATTAGATTCTGAATCAAAAAACTCTCGCACACTCTGAGCTATCTTAATACCTATTTCATCTACATTTACCAACTCCTCCTCTGTAGCAGTTATAATTGCATCTATAGTTTTATAATGTTTAGCTAGTTTTTTTGCTACAGTTTCTCCTACGTATCTGATCCCTAAACCAAATAATACTCTCTCAAAAGGAATCTCTTTAGATTTTGCTATTCCTTCTATCAAGTTTTCTGCACTTTTTTCAGCCATCCTCTCTAATGGAATAACTTGTTCTTTTTTCAAGTCATATAAATCAGCATAGTTGGTAATCAAATTTTCCTTTACTAACAGCGCAACCGTCTCTCCTCCTAAGCCTTCTATATCTAAAGCTTTACGCGAAATATAATGTTGTATTCTACCAATAATCTGAGGAGGACAGCCATAAACATTAGGGCAATAATGCTGTGCTTCACCTTCTTTTCTAATTAACTCTGTTTCACATTCTGGGCAAGACGATATATATTCTGTAGGAATAGAACTTTTATCTCTTTTAGTAAAGTCTACACCTATAATCTTTGGGATAATTTCGCCTCCTTTTTCCACAAAAACGGTATCCTCTATCCTAATATCAAGTTTCTCAATCTGATCCGCATTATGTAAAGAAGCTCTTTTTACTGTTGTTCCTGCTAATTGTACAGGTTTTAGATTTGCAACAGGTGTAATAGCACCAGTTCTACCAACTTGATACGTAATTTCATTAAGCTGAGTTGTTACTTGTTCTGCTTTAAATTTATAAGCCATTGCCCATCTTGGCGCTTTAGCCGTAAAGCCAAGTTCTTCTTGTTGCTGTATATCATTAACCTTGATTACTACTCCATCTGTTTCATAAGGGAGTTCTCTTCTTTTTTCATCCCAAAAATTAACAAATTCCAAAACTTCCTCTATAGAATTAGCTAAACGAGATTCTCTAGGAACTTTAAAGCCCCATTGTCTTGCTTTTTCCAAGCTTTCATATTGAGAAGAAATTCCTAATCGATCTCCCGCAAGATTATACAACAAACAATCTAAAGGACGCTTTGCTGTCTCACTGCTATCCTGAAGTTTCAAACTTCCAGAAGCTGTATTTCTAGGGTTTGCGTATGGTTCTTCTCCAGCAGCAATCCTTTGTTGGTTCATTTTTGCAAAACCTTCATACGGTAAGACTATTTCACCACGGATATCAAATTTTGGAGGGTAATCTCCTTTTAACTTAAGAGGTACAGAGTTAATAGTTTTTACATTCGTAGTTACATTATCCCCTTGAATTCCGTCTCCTCTCGTGACAGCTCGAAGTAATTCTCCATTTTCATAAGTAAGACTTATCGAAGCTCCATCATACTTAAGCTCGCAGGTATAAGTTACATCACCATCAACTAGTTTTTTTATTCTAGTTTCCCAATCCAATAAATCTTCTTTAGAATATGAGTTATCCAATGAATACATACGTTGCTCATGCACCACAGTATCAAAATTCTTAGTAACCTCTCCACCAACTCTTAAAGTAGGTGAATTGGGATCATGGAATTCAGGATGCTTTTCTTCTAACACCTGAAGTTCTTTGAGTTTCATATCAAACTCATAATCACTTATTGTGGCAGCATCTAGTACATAATAATTATGGTTATGCTGTCTTAATTCTTGTCTTAATTGATTGATTTGTTCTTCTATATTCATAGTTCTGGTATCCGTTTTTCTGGTATCAGTCTTATTCTTAAATTCTATATTTACGTTCTATCAGATTTTAACCATTTTGGTACTTGAGCTGGTTTAAACGCTATCATTTTCTGCAGTAAGCGATCTATATTATCATCTACCAACAGTAACTCATAGTTATCCGTTTTCAGAAAACCATTACGTACCATATTCTCCAACAGCTTCAATAAATCATCATAGAATCCATTAATATTTAATAAACCTATTGGCTTTTGGTGCAATCCTAATTGTGACCATGTAATAATCTCAAACAACTCCTCTAAAGTCCCAAAACCTCCAGGCAATGTAATAAATCCATCACTGAGTTCATGCATTTTCATTTTACGTTGATGCATATTATCCGTAGTCACTAATTCCGTTAATCCCAAATGAACTACTTCTTTTAGCTTAAGAAATTCAGGGATCACTCCTATTACTTTTCCTTTATGAGTAAGCGCTCCTTCTGCCACTTTACCCATAACACCAATTTTTGCGGCTCCATACACTAAAGTAATATCTTGTTGAGCCATTTTTTTTCCTAAAAGCAGCGCTTCATCTATTACTTTAATATCATTTCCTTCACTGCTTCCGCAAAAGACACAAACCGAGGTTAAGTTATTCATAAATCGTATATATTTTAAATTATACTAGCCTTGATCATACGATCATTATTATACAAATCTTTACGCAAGCTCACGGAATTAAACCCAAGTTTTTTGATCATCTCTTTGGTTTCGGTTCCAAGATATTGATTAATTTCAAAATACAACAAACCATCAGCAAGAAGACTCTTCTTGGCTAATCTTGTTATTTTTCTATAAAAAATCAATGGATCCTGATCTGACACAAAAAGTGCTAAATGAGGTTCGTTTTCTAATACATTAGCATGTATTTCTTGCTTTTCAAGTTCCCGAACATATGGAGGATTGGAAATTATAATATCAAAACTATTTTTAAGTGCGTCCAACTGAAGTATATCTGCACACATAAACGTTACTGCTACTTTATTATGCTTCGCATTTTCTTTTGCGACTTCAAGTGCTTCTTTAGAGACATCAATCGCATACATATCTATTTCTGGTAAATTTTTAGCCAAAGAAATTGCAATACATCCACTACCTGTTCCAATGTCCAAAACCTTTATTTTCCGACCTCCTTCTTTACGCTGATAATCTTTGATAATCCAATCTACCAGTTCTTCGGTTTCTGGTCTTGGTATTAAGACATTTTGATTTACCTTAAAAGATAATCCATAAAACTCGGTATCCCCTGTAATATATTGAATTGGATCTTGCTTCTTTAAATGATTTTTAGCATTCTCAAACTTAGACAATTCTTGACTGCTAATTACTGTTTCCAATGCCAAAGCGACATCAACTCGCCTCAATCCAAGAAATTTTTCGGAAAGTATATAAAAAAAAGATAACACTTCTTCTGGCTCATATAATTCTGACAAAGAATCTATAAAATCTTTTCTAAGGTCTTTAATCTTCAAACTTACAATTCTTTTATCATCCATGCCTGGCAACTATAGTGCCCTGTGTCCCCCAAAGGTTTGTCAAGAGAAGTAAAACCTACTTTCCCATATAGTTTTCTGGCATCTTTCATATATGGCATTGTTTCCAAATAACATTTAGTAAATCCCTGTTCTCTTGCAAAATTCAAACACGTACTCATCATTTGGGAGCCAAATCCTTTTCCTCTTGCCTCAGGAAGAAAATACATTTTCTGAAGTTCACAGATTTCTGAGCTTTCTTTTTCTAATTGTGCTATTCCTGCTCCTCCAATAATTCTTCCATTATCTTCTATAACATAATATCTTTTTCTCGGAGCATTATAAGTTTCATACATTTTATCCAATGCTTCATCTTCATAAGCAGTCCCGACTTTAGGAACACCCATTTCAATTAAAACATCTCTAATTACCTGTGCCAAAGACTCATTATCTTCTGGAGCAACTGAACGAATTTTTATGGTACTCATTATAATATATAAATACTACTTTTGTTAATCTAAAAACTAATAATATCGTATCTTTTTAATCAGATGAAATATACATTAAATCTACATAGTAATCAATGAAGCAGCTTCTATTATTATCAACAATATTGACAGTGATCACAAGCTGTTCCGTTTCTAAAAAACCAGAGTTCAAATACATTACGAACATTGATGTTAAAAATGTCAGTATGCGTAATGTAACTCTTAAAGCCGATGCTATTTTTGACAATCCAAATCACTTACAAGGAAAACTTTCAATTGATGACATCCATGTTTTTGTTGATAACATAGATGTAGGTGTCATATCTTCTAAAGAATTTGACATTCCTTCAAAAGATGAATTTACCATTCCTCTAGAAGGAGCTTTTTCTCTGTCTAAAATTTACGATAAAAATAAAAACAATCTCTTAGGTAGTGTTTTAAAAATGGTACAAACAGATTCTCTTGATATACAATACAAAGGTAATATCAAATATCATTTGGGAGGTTTTTCGTATCCATATAAGATAGACAAACAACAAAAAGTAAGCCTTAAATAACATAGTGAGTACACACGAAAAATACATGCGGCGTTGTATCCAAATTGCCTCAAATGCTTTAGGTAGTGCAATGCCTAACCCAATGGTTGGCTGCGTCATAGTTCATAACCAATGTATCATTGGCGAAGGCTACACCAGTGCTTATGGTGGTAATCATGCGGAAGTAAATGCCATAAACTCTGTAAAAGACAAATTACTTTTAAATAAAGCTACATTGTATGTCACTTTAGAGCCTTGTTCGCATTTTGGAAAAACACCTCCTTGTAGTGATCTTATCATCAAACACAAAATACCAAATGTTGTAATTAGTACGATTGACACTCATAGCAAAGTAGCTGGAAAAGGAATAAAAAAACTAAAAGATGCAGGGTGTCAGGTTACTGTTGGTGTTTTAGAAAATGAAAGCCAGAAACATCATAGACGGTTTTTTACTTTTCATAATAAAAACAGACCATATATCATTCTAAAATGGGCCCAAACATCTGATGGGTTTATTGCTCCCGAAAAAGCTTTAGAAAGAGCACCTGTATGGATTACCAACTCATACTCTAGACAGTTAGTCCATAAATGGCGAGCAGAAGAACAAGCTATTTTAGTTGGAAACAAAACCGTTATAGAAGATAATCCTAAACTTACAATACGAGATTGGTCTGGAACAGATCCTGTTAGAATCCTGATTGATTTATCAAACAAAACTCCTGAAGATTCTTCAATTCTTGATAAAACCATAAAAACGATTGTCATCACCTCTGCTAATCACAAAAAACAAAGCAGTGACATCTTACTATATGAAACCATTAGTTCAGGAAATAATGTAGTTCATGAGATCTGTAATATTCTCCATAAACATGAAATTCAATCTGTAATTATTGAAGGTGGCAGCTATACTATTCAATCTTTTATCGATGCAAATCTTTGGGATGAAGCACGTGTTTTTCATGGAACAAATACGTTCAAAAAAGGAGTCAAAGCACCGATACTTGAAGTGAAACCGATTTCTGAAGAAAAAATTATGACAGATACTTTAAAAATATATCAAAATGATTAAGACTATTATTTTTGATTTTGGAGATGTTTTTATCAACCTTGATAAACCAGCAACAGAAAAAGAACTCTCTAAATTAGGTTTGTCTTCTATAACCAAAGAATTAGAATCTATTAATGAATCCTATGAAACTGGTAATATCACCACAACAGAGTTTATCAATCATTACCAAAAATTATTACCAAACACTACCATAGAACAAATAAAGAATACCTGGAATGCCATTCTAAAAGATTTCCCAAAAAACCGTTTAGAATTTATCCGAAAACTGGCATTAGAAAAGAAATACAAATTGATTTTATTGAGTAACACCAATGAATTACATATCAATTGGATTAAAGAAAACATACCGTTTTACAATGATTTCAAATCTTGTTTTGATGCATTTTACCTTTCGCATGAAGTAAAACTAAGAAAACCAAATCTTGATATTTTTCAGTTTGTTATAGACAATCATCAATTAAATCCTTCAGAAACACTTTTTATTGATGACACATTGGTAAATACAAACGCCGCAAAACAATTAAACATAAAAACATGGAATAACAACCCAAAAACTGAGGATATCACAAATTTATTTACTGCAAAATCTAATTTATTTTGACATATCTTTTATTAAGTATAGTAGCCTCAAGTTGGATTTTAATTACTTTCAAACTATTTGCGAAATATAATGTAGACATCTTACAAGCAATTATTGTTAATTATGTGGCTGCATGTGTTTGCGGATTAATTGCCTACACTGAGCCTATCAAAATATACTCCATAACTCAATCTAACTGGTTTTACGGAACTATTATTTTAGGGTTTATCTTTATTTTGGTATTTAATTTTATGGCAATCACTGCTCAAAAAAATGGACTTTCTGTAGCAGCCGTAGCAAGTAAAATGAGCGTTGCAATACCAGTTATATTTGGAATTATCGTGTATCAAGAAAGTACCGAAGTCCTAAAAATCATTGGGATTATTATCGCATTAATCGCTGTATATATGACTTCAATAAAAACCGTTGGAGGAATTTCTATAAAAAAAGAGTATCTAATTTACCCTTTATTAGTCTTCTTTGGAGGTGGTATCATAGACACTAGTCTGAAATTTATGGAAACTAATTATGTTTCAAAAATGGATATCCCTATTTTCTCTGCTACCATTTTTGGTTTTGCTGCCATTTTAGGAGCATTAACATTAGTATACAAAGCTACAAGAACAACATTAAAAATATCCACTAAAAACATCATTGCCGGAATTTGTTTAGGCGTGCCTAATTATTTCTCTATCTACTTCTTAATTCAGGCTTTGCGAAATGAAAACATGGATAGCTCTACTACATTTATCATTAATAATGTAGCTATTTTACTGGTTTCTACATTTGTTGGAATTTTATTTTTCAAAGAAAAACTAATTCTAAAAAATTGGATTGGAATCATACTAGCAATAATCAGTATCTTGCTAGTTACTTTTTCTATTTAATAACAAAACATTGAATATCACAGACACCTATAAAACTATTGAGACTCCAGGAGAAGAAGCTTTATTTAAAGATAAAAACAGCAAATTCTTTGGATATTCTTTTCCAATTACTAATGAAGAAGATGTAAAACCCATCATTGACTCTCTAAAAAAGAAACATCATGCTGCTAGACATTGGTGTTATGCTTGGCAATTAGGAACAGAAAACATACGATATCGCAGTAATGACGACGGAGAACCTTCTAATTCTGCAGGACAACCTATTTATGGCCAAATTCAATCTTTTGAAGTAACAAATATTTTAATTGTAGTCGTTCGGTATTTTGGGGGTGTTAAACTTGGTGTTGGAGGCCTAATCAACGCATATAGAACTGCTGCGCAATTATCCCTAGAAGCTTCTAATATTATAGAAAAAACAATTAATATCAAATTTTGCATCACTTTTGAATATAAAAACATGAATAAAGTAATGCGTATTATTAAAGAACGTCAACTGAGTATTACTGCCCAAAAACTAGAATTAGACTGTAAATTATTTATTTCTGTGAGAAAAACGATAGCCGATGAAATAAATGAGCTTTTCTCTGCGTTGTACGAAATAGATATTAAACGATTAGAGCATTAAACTCTTTTTGGATTATTTCTAATAAATACGAGGGACATAAAATAGGTTTTCTGCTTTGAGCATCAACAAAAACCAATGTAGAGGAAGCAATTGTTAATAAATCTTGATTTTGATTATAAATTTTGTAGTCAAAAACTATACGTACTGTAGGAATTTTCTTGAGAAAAGTTTTAACAGTTAATTCATCGTCAAAGAAGGCAGATTTCTTAAATTTAAAATCTAATGCAAATACGGGGAGCATAACACCGCTTTCTTCCATAGATTTATAAGAAACACCTAATCGGGATAACCAGTCAATACGGGCTAACTCCAAATATTGTGCATAATTGCCGTGATGGACGACACCCATTTGATCTGTTTCAGAATATCTAACTTTTAATAAAGTTTCAGAAGTGATTGACATGTATTTGATTAAAAAAGACGTGAAGTATGCAAAATTACATATATCTAAGTATGCGAAAAAAATAATTAAAATTCAACCCCTAAATCGTTTTTTTTTTACATTTTTTGTTCACATATTTGTCAAGCAAAAAAAGAAGGAACTTTTTCAACAATTTTCCGTTAATAACCTAATAAAAGTAATCTAACCGCTCTAATGAATATAACTGCGCAATCAGTTTGGGATAATTGCCTGTCTTTTATAGAAGACAATATTACCCCTCAAGCTTTTAAAACCTGGTTCGAACCTATTAAAGCTGTAAAGCTTACGGATAGCGCTTTAAGTATACAAGTACCCAGTAAATTTTTCTATGAATGGCTAGAAGAGCACTATGTTAACCTTCTTAAGGTCTCTCTTACAAGAGAATTAGGAGAAACTGCTAAATTGGTATATATCATTAAAATGGAAAACACCTATGGAAACAAAAAACCATTTACTGAGAAGATACCAAGCTCTAACAGGACTGCAGTAAGCTCTCAAGAAGTAGATGTGCCTATTAAAAGTAAAAACCCTGAGCTTAAAAATCCATTTGTAATTCCGGGGATTAGAAACGTAAAAATTGAATCTCAATTAAATCCAAGTTATAATTTTGAAAATTTCCTAGAAGGAGACTCTAACAGACTGGCTCGATCAGCAGGAATGGCTGTTGCCAACAAACCTGGAGGAACTTCTTTCAACCCTTTATTAATATTTGGAGGTGTAGGACTAGGAAAAACTCATCTAGCTCATGCTATTGGAGTAAACATAAAAGACAATTACCCTGAAAAGACAGTTTTATATATATCAGCAGAAAAGTTCACTCAGCAATATATAGAATCTGTAAAAAAGAATAATAGAAACGATTTCATCCATTTCTATCAAATTATTGATGTACTTATTGTGGATGACATCCAATTATTATCTGGAAAAGCTGGAACACAAGATGTATTCTTCCACATATTTAACCATTTACATCAAAACGGAAAACAAGTAATTCTTACCAGTGACAAGGCTCCTGTAGACATGCAGGATATAGAACAAAGATTACTTTCTCGTTTTAAATGGGGACTATCAGCTGAATTGCATCAACCTGATTTTGAAACTAGAATTTCTATCATAAAAAACAAACTATATCGTGACGGTGTAGAAATGCCAGAAGATATTGTAGAGTTCTTAGCAAACAACATCAAAACCAATATACGCGAATTAGAAGGAGCTATTATCTCATTAATCGCCCACTCTTCTTTCAACAAAAAAGATATCACTATTGATCTTGCTAAGGCGATTGTAGACAACTATGTTAAAAACACCAAAAGAGAAGTATCCATTGATTACATACAAAAGGTAGTTAGTGATTATTTCCAGATGGATGTAGAAACATTGCAATCCAAAACACGTAAACGTCATATTGTACAAGCTCGCCAATTAGCTATGTTCTTTGCTAAAAAATTAACCAAAGCCTCATTAGCTAGTATTGGTACACAAATCGGAAAAAGAGATCATGCAACAGTATTACACGCCTGTAAAACTGTAGACAACCTTTCTTCAACCGATAAACAATTCAGAAAGTACGTGGAGGATCTTGGTAAAAAACTTACCCTCTAATTTTTAATTTTCATGAAAATTAAAATTTTAATGGTTTGCCTTGGAAACATCTGTAGATCTCCATTAGCAGAAGGAATTTTAGCTTCCAAGCTTGATCCAGAAAAATTTCAAGTAGATTCATGCGGAACTAGCAGCTATCATATTGGACAAAAACCCGATAAGAGATCTATAGAAACTGCAAAAAAACACGGAATTGATATTACTAACCAGAGAGCTGCACAATTTAAACTAAGTGATTTTGATATCTATGATTTCATCTATCCAATGGATCAATCTAATTACAAAGACATCATCAAACTTGCTCGAAATGAAAATGATAAGAAAAAAGTACATCTTATTTTAAACCAACCAGGGTTTAATGAAGATATAGATGTACCTGATCCGTACTACGGAGGAAAACAAGGTTTTGAAGATGTATACCAGATGCTTAACAGTGCTTGTGACCAAATAATAGAAAAGCTATAAATAAGGTTTTCCTATAAAAACAAAGTTTTTGTATATTTAGTAACAATTAACCTCACTTAAATATACATTCCGTGATAAAGACTTTTATTTTTTACACATATTCATCCTATTTAACAGGTACACCTAACATCAATCAGTACGGACATAAATCGAAAAACATTTAATTTAGTTATCAAATAAACTATGGAATCCAAACCCCTAGATCCTAAAGGAAAATTATATTTAATACCAACCAGATTAGGTGATGACGTACCTCTGGAAGTACTACCTATATCTATAAAAAAAGTATTAGAACAAGTAAATCATTATATCGTAGAAAATGAGAAACCAGCTAGAAGGTTTATAAAAAAAGTAAGCCCAAGTAAATCTCAACGCTCTCTCATTATTCATTCTGTAAACAAATACACAGATGCATCAGAAATACCTAACTACCTAGCTCCGTGTCTTAATGGCGAATCTATTGGATTATTATCAGATGCAGGATGCCCTGGAATTGCAGATCCAGGAGCAGAAGTTGTAAGGTTAGCACATGAAAAAGGGATTCAGGTAACACCATTAGTAGGACCATCATCCATATTCTTAGCGATGATGAGCAGTGGCATGAATGGTCAAAACTTCTGTTTTAACGGATACCTTCCGATCGACAAAAACGAACGAAAATCTACTATTAAAAACCTTGAAAGAAATTCGCTGGAAAAAAATCAAGCGCAAATTTTTATTGAAACACCTTACAGAAACGACAAAATGCTTGCAGATCTTGTATCTATTCTTAATTCCAATACCCGATTATGTATCGCCAGTGACATTACACTAACCACTGAATATATTTCAACTAAGACTATTGAAGAATGGAAAAACGAACAAATAGAATTACACAAAAAACCTACAATCTTTATTATCCAAAGGGATTTTTAATAAGAATTGAATCAAATTAAGCCTTAGCTTTTCTATTAGGAACAACAAAAGATGTGTCGAATCCGGAAAAACGTTTCATATAATAACGAATCGTTGTGCCAAATGCATCTGCAAAGCCATCCACTCCTCCACTACGTAAATATTTTTTTACGGCACCAGGCCCAGCAAGATGAGCTGCAGCTAATGCTCCTGATTCAGAAATCACAATACCATTCATACGCTTACCAACAAACCATTTCAAATCTCTGCGCAAAATCCATTTATTCCTAGAAAGATTAGCATAAAATGCTCTTTCTTGTAGTTCAGGACTATTAAGAAAAGTATTTTTGTTTTTTATCCCAATCATAGCAAGGGTACTCATACCAAACTGATATTTACCCATATACCCAAATTGATTTACAACTCCATAATCTCCACGAGATTCTTTAAAAGCCAAAGCTTCTTTAAAACCAACATAAGACTTCCCTAATTCTGGGTAAATCAAATTATCTGTCAAATCGTCTTCTATCTCGTTAAAGTTAGGAGCGATATAATAGAGATCTAAACCAGCAGTGCTGTATGAGCTTAAATCTGTGCGATTTTTTGGTGTAAAACTTACTAAAACGATTCCCCCGATTGTAAGAATTACAAAAAGTCCAATTATCCTTTTTATCATATAAAAAATTTCTAAGTAGACATCAAAAAGACGTTCCCCTCTACTTAAATTTTTGCGGTGCAAATATACGGCTTTATTTTAACTCTCCATCCATCAGATGTTAAATTTATTATAACACTGAAAAACAGTATTTTACACTTAAAAAAGGGTTGAAAATTGTTAAAAAAAACTACAAAAAGTCTTAAAAACTGTATTTAAACGTCAAATTGGTAGTTTTAGTCGATAGAAATTAAATCGCATCTTCAGTAAGTAATTCACAGGATTTCAAAGGTTTTTGTTAATAAGTAAACCCGAAATACCTCATGAAGGAAATTAAAAAACTTTTTTTTCCTACAAAAGCATCCAGTAAATTCTATCGATTTATACCTTGCTTATTGATCCAATCCACGTACTGTTTTTTGTTTCTACCATGCTGAGCTATAGTCTTAGCAAATTTATGATACCCAAAATTTTCCACATTAGCGACAAAGAAATAATAGTCATGCTTTTCATAGTTTAAAACTGCATCAATAGAAGAAATATCAGGCATAGTAATAGGCCCTGGTGGTAAAGTTTTATATTTATATGTATTATACGGACTATCGAGTTCAAGATCCTTATACAACACTCTTTTTATAACGATATCCCAATCATCCCTATGTTTTTTAAGCGCATAAATAACTGTGGGATCTGCATCCAACTTCCATCCGTTTTTATAACGATTCATATAAACTCCCGCCACTCTTGGGCGTTCATCTACTTTAGCTGTTTCTTTCTGAACAATAGAAGCCACTGTCACCACTTCACTTAACGTTAAACCAATATTCTTAGCTTTTTCTCTTCTTTTATCATTCCAGAATCGTTTATACTCCTTTAACATACGGCCTCTAAACTGTTCTGCAGATGTGTTCCAAAAAAACTCATACTTATTAGGAACATACATTGCTAAAGCATTATCAATCGTAAAACCATGTTCATTAAAAAAAGTACTCTCTTTAAAAGCTTTGATCAAAGAGATACTGTCCGCTTCTATTTGCTGAGCAACTCTACCCGCTAAATTCTCTAATCTTTCTTGATTATTAAAACTTAACTGAATTGGTTGGTTTTTACTTCTTAACAGACCCACCAGTTCATTATTATTTAAATCCTTTTTTATGATATACCTACCAGCTTTCACCTTATTAGTATATCCTTTTTTATCCGCTATTTTATCAAAACTTGAGGGATTCTTTAATAATGGATATAAAATTTTTCTTAATTCTGGAAATGTAGTTCCAGAAGGTATATAGATTGTAGTTGTTTCTGTTTCAAAATTTGTGTTTGGAGAAAAAACTGCCTGGTAGACGTAATACGCAAACCATCCTCCTACTACTAAACCTATTAAGGCTATTATCAATAATATTTTCTTAATGTACATATATAAGCTGATATAAAAGTTCATCCTTGTATTTACCATCCACAAGGTTCCATTCTTTCTTTGTTCCTATTTTTTCAAACCCTTCCTTCTCAAACATTTTTATACTTGCTAAGTTATCCTCTGCAATATTAGCATATAATTGATGTAAGCGAAGATGAGTTTTTCCATAATTTTTGACAAGAGTCAAAGCTTCTTTTCCATACCCTTTACCTCGATGTTCTTCTTCTGCAATAAGAATACCTACACCAGCTCTATTATGGGTAGGATTAAAATCAAACAAATCTATAAGTCCTAATGAGGCTTCATCATAAGAACATATTACAAGTCGTAACTGTTTTGCATCATAAATATCCTGATGAGCGTTCTCTAAATATTGTTTAATCAAAAACCTCGAATAAGGTGTTTGCGTAGTACTCATCTCCCATATCCGTTCATCATTTTCTATTAGATAAACAAAATCCAGATCTTCAGGCTCTAATGCTCTTAAATAAATATGTTCACCCTTAAGTGTTAACATGTAATCTCTCCTTTAAAAACTTGTTCCGCTGGGCCAATAAGAAATATATCCTCATAACCATCATCTGTCTGTTTAAAAGTGACTTTTAATTCACCGCCAAGAGTTTTAATATTTACCTCTTCCTTATCAGTCATTTTTGTAGTATACATGGACAATGCTACCGCAGTAACACCTGTCCCGCAAGATAATGTTTCATCTTCAACACCTCTTTCATATGTGCGAACTGCAAACACATCTTCTTCCTCTTTCTCTACAAAATTAACATTACTCCCCGTTTCAAAGTACGGCGCACCATTTCTGATTTCCCGTCCAACACTAGTAACATCATAATGAATCAAATCATTAACCATAGTCACATGATGAGGAGAACCTGTATTCAAAAATAGATGAGAATCATACTTTTCTATCTTTGAAACATTCTGCATTTGCAAATAAACAAGACCATCTTTAATTTCAGCTTTATGCTTTCCATCTATTGCAGTAAATGTAGCCTTATCTTCTACAACTCCAAGAAATGCTGCAAACGCAACAAGGCATCTTCCTCCATTACCACACATGGAACTCTCATTACCATCTGCATTAAAATACACCATAGTAAAGTCATCTTCATCGTTTTCAGGTAGTTCCAAAAGCATCAATCCGTCAGCCCCTATCCCAAATTTCCTATCACAAAGTCTTTCGAAAAGTTTGGTATTATTTTTGGTCAAAATTGATTGTCTATTATCAATGATTACAAAGTCGTTGCCAGTTCCTTGATATTTGTAAAAAGTAATATTCATTATTCTTATTCAATTATAAAAGGCAAAGGTACAAAGAAAGTAAACATGTTATCGTTGTTAACAGAGCGTTAAATATCAAAAAAAAATATACTATAGTTGTAATTTTAATAGTTATTAAGAGTCTATAATATAGTACTAGTCAAATTAAACGAAAAACGAAAAAGAAGATGAAAAGATTTTTAAGCTTATTGGTTGTCGCTATTTTAGCAGGTGTTATGACATTAGGAGCATACAAGGCATTTTTAGAACCTGATGCTGTTATGATCACTAAATATGAAACTACCCCAAACTCAACCTTAATTCCAGCAACATATAACGCCACGAATTTAAATAACGTAAATACAAATGCAGATTTCACTATAGCTGCAGAAAAAACTGTTAATGCAGTGGTCCATGTAAAACAATATGGAATTACGAAAACCCCAAGAAATCTTATGGAATACTTCAGAAATGGAGGATCCAAGGAGAGAAGAATACAAGGAGCTGGCTCTGGTGTTATCATTACAGAGGATGGATATATTGTAACAAATAACCATGTTATAAATGGTGCTACAGATTTAGAGGTTACATTAAATAATAATAAATCTTATAAGGCAGAAGTAATAGGTACTGCTCCACAGTCTGACATTGCATTACTTAAAATTGACACTACCGAAAAGCTTTCATATATACCTTTTGGAGATTCTAATACTGCCAAAATTGGAGAATGGGTATTAGCAGTCGGTAACCCCTTTAACCTAACATCAACGGTTACTGCAGGTATCATTAGTGCAAAATCAAGAGATCTTAATGAATATGACGGCAACATTCAATCTTTTATACAAACAGATGCTGCTATTAACCCTGGAAACAGTGGTGGAGCATTAGTAAATATCCAAGGTGAATTAATTGGAATCAACACAGCCATTACATCACAAACAGGTAGTTATGTAGGATACGCCTTTGCTGTCCCCTCTAATAATGCCCGTAAAATTGTAGAAGACATCCTTGAGTTCGGGGACGTACAAAAAGGTATCCTTGGTATTCGAGGAGGTACCATAAACCCAAAAGCTATGGAGGATTATGGCATCTCAGTATCTCAGGGAGTTTTGATTGCAAGTGTTGAAGAGGATAGTGGAGCAAAAAAAGCAGGTCTTCAAGAAGGAGATGTAATCAGAGAAATAGACGGATTACAGATACGCAAATTTGCTGACCTTACGGGATATGTTAATAGTAAGAGCCCTAACGATGTAATCAATGTAAAAATACTAAGAAAGCAAAAAGAACTAAATGTACCGGTAACACTATCTAAATATGTTATACAACAGTATAATATTGAAGATGTAGGCGTAGAAGTAACAAACCCTATTAAAGGTTATTTAGAAAAATTCAATCTTGATCACGGTGTTATTATTAGCAAAGCATTAAGTCCTAAAATGCAACGATACAACCTAGAAGGATTAATTATTAGTGAGATAGATGGTAAAAAAGTGAAAAATGTTTTACAAGTAAAACAAATCATTGAAAGTAAATATCCTGAAGAAGATATTACAATTAGCCTAATAGATCGAAATGGAGAAAAGCGTGAATTTGTATTTCAAAATTAGATATAACACCATATAAAATCAATGATCCCATTGCTTGTAAAAAGTAATGGGATTTTTTTATTCAAAAAGCTTTACGAAAACGTTTGAAATTCATAATTTTGCGCGAAATTTCAAGATTGTAAAACACAACACATTATGAGTTCTAACGAAGTTTATGAGAAAGAACTTGCCTTTCAGGCAGACAGACGCCGTGCAACAGTGGCGTTTATTAAAACTGTAAGCGATTTATGGTACGACAATTCTATCGAATTAGTACTCTTTCGCAACCAGTTAATTGATAAAAATGTAAGTGAAATCCTTAATTTACATGAATACGCTGGCGAGTTTGTTCAAAAACCAATTTCGATTTTTGACTCTGTAGAAATTGCACAAGCTATTAAATTAATGGACTTACCTCCTGCTAAATTAGACATAGGTAAGCTTACTTACGAGTATCATCTTGCTGGTAATGAATTTGATTCGGCAACTAGTTTTGTAATGAACAAACTAAAGGATGCCAAGAAGTTTAAAAACATTTCTCCTAAGGACGTAGTTCTTTACGGTTTTGGTCGTATTGGACGTTTAGTAGCGAGAGAATTAATGACCATTACTGGAAAAGGAAGTCAATTAAGATTAAGAGCTATTGTTACTAGAGGATCTATCACAGAAGAAATTTTAGAAAAAAGAGCTTCTTTATTAAGAAATGATTCGGTTCATGGTGAATTTTCCGGTTTAGTAGAAACAGACATAGCAAACAGCTCCTTGATCATCAATGGTACCACGGTAAAAATAATTAGCGCCAATAACCCAGAAGATATAGATTACACTTCTTTTGGAATTGACGGTGCATTATTAATAGACAATACCGGAGCATTTAGAGACAAGGAAGCATTAAGCAGACATTTAATTGCAAAAGGAATTGACAAAGTCTTACTTACAGCTCCTGGAAAAGGAATTCCTAATATTGTGCATGGTGTAAACCATAAAGAACACAATCCAGATAAAGTAAATATATTTTCTGCAGCATCCTGTACTACCAATGCTATTACACCTATCCTACAAGCTGTAGACGAAAGTTTTGGAGTTATAAATGGTCATTTAGAAACAATACACGCATATACAAATGATCAGAATTTAGTAGACAATATGCACAGCAAGTACCGTAGAGGTCGCGCTGCAGCTTTAAATATGGTGATTACGGAAACCGGAGCAGGAAAGGCAGTTTCTAAAGCATTACCTAGTTTCGAAGGAAAATTAACTTCTAATGCCATTAGAGTACCTGTACCTAACGGATCTTTAGCAATTCTTAATCTTAATTTGGATAAAAAAGCTTCTAAAGAAAGTATGAATGCAATTATCAAAAAATACGCTTTAGAAGGAAGTCTTGTAGAACAAATTAAATATTCTCTGGATAACGAATTAGTTTCTAGCGATATAGTTGGTTCATCTGCACCATCCATATATGACAGTAATGCAACAATCGTAGACGCAAAGGGTAATAATGCAGTCCTTTATGTTTGGTATGATAATGAATATGGGTATAGTCATCAGGTAATTAGATTATCTAAATATATTGCCAAAGTAAGACGCTATACTTATTACTAGAAAGCATATACATAAAACAACTAAAGTCGCTATAAAAATATAGCGACTTTTTTATTTAATATACTTCATAACCTAGGTAATGCATAGCTTTACTCGTTAAATCTTTTAAATCACTCACAATATCGTATATTTATTGCCGTTACAATTAATTAAAGACTAACGTAAAACAAGAGCAAAACATTTCGATAAATAAACAACTTTATTGGGCGCATAAAAATGAAGTTTAATTTATAAATCTTAAAGTTTTAATCAACCATTAAAAAACCAAAATTCACACATGAAATTATCAAAATACCTATTAGTTTTAATAGCTCTATTTCCTATCTTTGAAACCATCCAGGCACAGGAAGAGAGCCTTACAGCAGAACAGGCATTACAACAAGAGAATATTCAAACGCAATTTGATGTCGTAATTAAAAAATCTGGAAGGTATCAAGAATACAAAGTAGTAAAACGTGTTTGGTTAGATAAACTAAAGGGAAACACTATAGATTCTCTTAAAACACTAGAATCCAAATTAAATAGTTCTAATCAAAAAATTACTGAACAACAAGCCTCTATATCAAGTCTAGAAGCATCTCTAGCAAAAACAAATGGAGATCTTTCGGCTGTGACAGAAGAAAAAGACAGTATGACTTTTCTTGGAATATCCTTTACGAAGGGAAGTTACAAAACTATGATGTGGACTATAGTTGGAGCGCTTTTAGCACTATTGGCATTCTTTGTTTTTAAATTTAAAAATAGCAACTCAGTTACAGTACAAGCGAAAAAAGCTTTAGCAGAAACAGAAGCCGAGTTTGAGGATCACAGACGTAGGGCACTAGAGAGAGAACAAAAAGTAATGCGTAAACTTCAGGATGAAATCAATAAGCAACGTAAAACTGGAGCGAAGTAATACCAATTCTCTGGATTTTTACTGTATTGTTTTGCATCTTTGCAAATCTTAATCATAAAAGATGCGAATAGATATTATAACTGTTGTACCTGACATTTTAAAAAGCCCTTTTGAAGCTTCCATCATGAAGCGATCTATAGAAAAGGAGCTGGTAGAAGTTCACTTCCATAATCTTAGAGATTATACTACCAACAATTACAAGCAAGTAGATGATTATCAATTTGGTGGTGGTGCTGGTATGGTAATGATGGTAGAACCTATCGATAAATGCATCTCTGAATTAAAAGCAGAAAGAACATATGATGATATCATCTATATGACTCCTGATGGAGAAACCTTAAATCAAGGGATCGCAAATCAATTATCATTAAAAGGTAATTTAATCATTCTTTGTGGTCATTATAAAGGTGTAGACCAACGCGTTAGAGATCATTTTATTACAAAAGAGATATCCGTTGGTGATTATGTGCTTTCAGGAGGAGAATTAGGTGCTTTGATTTTGTGTGATGCAATTATTAGACTAATTCCTGGTGTGTTAGGTAATGAAACCTCTGCATTAACAGATTCGTTTCAGGATGATTTGTTAGCACCTCCTATATATACAAGACCGGCAGATTATAAGGGATGGAAAGTTCCTGAAGTACTTACTTCTGGAAATTTCCCAAAAATTGAAGCGTGGAGAGAAGAACAAGCATACCAAAGAACGAAGGAACGCAGACCGGATTTACTCGGTAAAAATGAATAATCTTTATAATTTACTATTAGTTATCAATTTACATCCCTAGAAGGAAATTATTTTAGAATCAAAACAGTTTTCTATTTATATCTGGTAACCAATAGCAATAGTAAATAATTAATAATATAAATACTTGCAAATCATTAAATAATACTTATTTTTGCACCCTGATTAAAATAACCTCTGGCGAGAATCGTGAATGTTGCTTTAATGAAACATAAGTAAACTATCTCAAAATGGAAGATTTAGTAAAATTCGTACAAGACGAATTTGTTACAAGAAAAGAATTACCTGAATTTGCAGCAGGTGATACAATAACAGTATATTACGAAATTAAAGAAGGAAACAAGACACGTACTCAGTTCTTTAGAGGAGTTGTTATCCAAAGAAGAGGTTCTAGTTCTAGTGAAACTTTTACAATTAGAAAAATGTCTGGAACAGTAGGTGTAGAACGTATTTTCCCTATTAACTTACCAGCACTTCAGAAAATTGAAGTTAACAAAAGAGGTAAAGTTCGTAGAGCACGTATATTCTACTTTAGAGAACTTACAGGTAAGAAAGCACGTATCAAAGAAAAAAGAAGTTAATTCTTACTTCTTATACAATATAAAGGTTGCCAAATGGCAGCCTTTTTTTATGAACAAAAGTTAATAACTATAGTTCATAACCAGTTGATAACTAAAACTATACAAACAATCGATCCACTAATTTATTTTTGTTATTTTTATAAAAGAAATGATATAATAATATCAAGATGACACAAGGATTCCTGATCTATATTTTTTCTAAACACGTTCTTTGAACATTTTACATAAACCATCTTAAAATTAGGATAAATATAAAATGAAAGTTATTTTTTTGAGTACATCGTTGAAATCACTTTAAGGGTTCTCTTTAAAATCATTTCAGAATGAAATTCAAAAGAAAAAATTAAATTTTGACACCTTTTTAATTTTAAGTGGCATTAGATTATTCGGATGAAAAAACAAAAAATTACATTAGTAATTTAGATACAAAAGCGTTCGTAATAATCACTTGAGTAGTATTTAGATTAATAACGTATTTTCTTTTACAAATTTAAATCTGCTCAAAAACAGAAATAACAATTCTGGTATAAATTAACGAAAGTTATTATTTCATAGCGGGTAAAACAGCTAACACGATTATTATTTCTGCACAAAAGCCATATCAAGGTATTCGTATTATGATATGGCTTTTTACTTTTATAACTATTCTCAAATTAAGCCCTCTTTTTTACCACTACCATTTTTTCTATCCTTTCTTTTTTAAAGATTTATAATTCAATTCCTTTAACGCAAAACTAACAACGTACAGGTTGCATTTACCTCCCTATATTCGTATCTTCGCGCTCGGAAAATCTTACTGCGAATACTATTAGATAACACTTAGTATTCTGCCAGTATAAAATAAAAGGTAAATATTATTTGTCCAAGAAAAGTTAGACAACTAATTATTTCCTTAATAGACAGTATAATATATAGGGTATCCAGCCTGAAGGGCAAAATAGATCTCCTATTAAAATCAAAAAAATATGGGAATTGAATCCTCAAAAATTGTTTACACAAAAACTGATGAAGCACCTGCATTAGCTACATATTCTTTTTTACCAATTGTCAAAAAATTCACTAAAGCAGCCAATATAGATATAGAGACTAAAGACATATCTCTTGCCGCAAGAATTTTAGCAATTTTCCCAGAGAATCTTTCAGATAAGCAAAAACAGGTAAACGCTTTGGCAGAGCTTGGTGAACTAGCACTGAAAAAAGAAGCTAATATCATCAAGCTTCCTAATATAAGTGCTTCGGTTCCTCAATTAAAAGCTGCAATAGCAGAGTTACAATTACAAGGTTTCAATATTCCTAATTATCCTGAAGAGCCAGGAAATGATGCCGAAAAGGAAATCAAAAATAGATATAACAAAATAAAAGGAAGTGCGGTAAATCCTGTTTTAAGAGAAGGAAACTCTGATCGTAGAGCTCCTAAACCAGTAAAACAATACGCAAGAAAAAACCCGCATTCTATGGGGGCCTGGAGTAGTGATTCCAAAACACACGTAGCTACCATGGCAAGTGGAGATTTTCGTTCTAATGAAAAATCTGTTACTGTCGCTGAGGCTGGTGATGTAAAAATTGAATTTGTAGATACTAACGGAAATACAACTATTTTAAAAGAAAAGACTGCATTGCTTGCTAGTGAGATCATAGATGCTTCTGTAATGAGTAAAAAAGCATTGATTTCCTTTCTAGAAGAGCAAATAGCAGATGCAAAGGATAAGAATGTGTTATTTTCATTACATATGAAAGCAACCATGATGAAGGTATCAGATCCTATTATCTTTGGACACGCTGTAGAAGTTTTCTTTAAAGATGTTTTCCAAAAACACGGTGAAACACTAGAAGAAATAGGCGTTGAAGTAAATAATGGTTTTGGTGATCTTATCAACAAATTAAAGAAAATTCCAGATGCTACTAAGAGAGCTGAAATAGAAGCTGACATCAAAGCTTGTTATGAAAACGGTCCTGAATTAGCTATGGTAAATTCTGATCAAGGAATTACTAACCTGCATGTTCCTAGTGATGTGATTATCGATGCTTCTATGCCAGCTATGATTCGTACTTCAGGTCAGATGTGGGATGCTAATGGTAATACACAAGACACTAAAGCTGTTATTCCGGATAGTAGTTATGCTGGTATATACCAAGAAACTATAGATTTCTGTAAAAAACATGGTGCTTTTGACCCAACTACTATGGGAACTGTTCCTAATGTAGGCTTGATGGCCAAAAAAGCTGAAGAGTACGGTTCTCACGATAAAACTTTTGAAATTAAAGGAACCGGATCTGTACGTGTAGTAGATAAAACAGGTACTGTTTTGATTGAACATACAGTAGAAGAAGGAGATATCTGGAGAATGTGTCAAACTAAAGACGCTCCGGTAAAAGACTGGGTAAAGTTAGCAGTGAGTAGAGCTCGTGCTACTAATACTCCAGCTATATTCTGGCTAGATAAAAATAGAGCACATGATGCGAGTTTAATCGAAAAAGTAAATGAATACTTACCAGAACACGATACTACGGGACTTGATATCAGAATCTTATCTCCGGTAGAAGCGACACGTTTCTCTTTAGAAAGAATAAAAGACGGAAAAGACACAATTTCTGTAACCGGAAATGTATTACGTGATTATAATACAGACCTCTTCCCTATTCTAGAACTTGGAACCAGTGCAAAAATGCTTTCTATTGTTCCATTAATGAATGGTGGAGGTTTATTCGAAACTGGAGCTGGTGGATCTGCTCCTAAACATGTACAACAGTTTAATAAAGAAGGTCATTTACGTTGGGATTCTCTTGGTGAATTTTTAGCACTTGCCGTTTCTTTAGAACATTTAGGAGAAACTAATAACAATCAAAAAGCTTTGATAATTGCTGAAGCATTAGACAAAGCAACTGAAGAGTTTTTAGAAAACAAAAAATCTCCATCTAGAAAAGTGAATGAACTTGATAACAGAGGAAGTCATTTCTACCTAGCTTTATATTGGGCTCAAGAATTGGCAGCACAATCTCAAGATACGGATCTACAAGCAGAATTTAGTTCTATTGCACAACAACTAGCCGATAATGAAGCTAAGATTCTTCAGGAGTTAATCGATGCTCAGGGAAGCGCAGTGGATATGGGCGGTTATTACTGGCCAGATGTTACTAAAGTTGCTAATGCCATGAGACCTAGTGAAACGCTTAATAAGATTATAGGATAAAAACTTATCTTTCACATAAAAAAACGCCATATAAAACTTTTATATGGCGTTTTTTTATAACACTCTATGTTCAAAACATAGGAAAATAATATGCTCCTTAACAAACAAAAGGTTTAAAATTGTTCAAATAAAAATTATGTAGTTTTACGAAAGAAAGTAATACCAACTCTCAAAATACACCAAAGCTTTTATACACCAAAAAAAAACAATGAAATCTAACCGTTTTATATCATTCAACACCCTTATTATCATAGCATTAATTTCAGCTACCTCCTGTAAACAAAAAGATCGAGATATTATTGACAACACAAATAAACAAGGGAATTCTAAAGAAGAAAAAACTTTATTTACTCTAACAGATCCCAAAGAAACTGGTTTATATTTTGTCAATAAACTTAAAGAAAATGAAACATTTAATATTATTACCTATGAATACATCTATGGTGGTGGTGGTGTTTCTGTGGGAGATATTAATAATGACGGATTACCAGATGTTTTTCTTTCAGGAAATCTATCTGGTGGAGGACTTTTCTTAAACAAAGGTGATCTAAAATTTCAACAAATATCTAAAACTGCAGGAGTATTACATTCTGGGTTCAGCACAGGTACTTCTATGATAGACATCAATAATGATGGTTACCAAGATATATACATCTGTCGTTCTTTAGCCGGCGAACCTGAACTACGAGAAAACATTTTACTTATTAATAACCAAGATCTCACTTTTACAAATAAAGCAGCAGAATATGGACTAAATGATCAGAGCTTTTCTAACCAAGCTTCTTTTTTTGATTATGATAACGATGGTGATCTGGATATGTATCTGCTTAACCATCGCGTAGATTTTATAGATGCTCAAAGTATAAAAACGGCTAACGATAAAGAAGGTAATACAATATTATATAAAAATACCAACTATGAAAATGTTAGTGATCGATTGTATCGAAATAATGGAAATGGTACATTTTCGGAGGTTACTAAAAAAGCAGGCTTACTCAATAGGGCCTTTGGCTTAAGTGTTACTCCTACTGATATTAATAAGGATGGATGGATTGATCTATATGTAGCAAACGATTACTTGGACAAAGATCATTTTTATATCAATAATGGAGATGGTTCATTTACGGATTCTATAGATGACATGTTTTTTCACATGAGTAGAAACTCTATGGGATCAGATGTAGCGGATTTTAATAATGACGGGCATTTAGATGTGATCAATCTAGATATGATGGCAGAACATAACTATCGACAAAAACAGCTAAAAGGACAAAGTCCTTATGATATGTATCATATTGCGGTAAAAATTGGTTTAGGGCATCAAGTGATGCGTAATACATTACAACTTAATAATGGCAATGGTACCTTTAGTGAGATTGGTCAATTATCAGGTATCTCCCACACAGATTGGAGCTGGACACCTTTACTTGCGGATTACGATAATGATGGTTTTAAGGATCTCTTTATCTCCAATGGGTTTTATAGAAATATAACCGATATGGATTTCTTGAAATATGATTCTAATACAGCTATTACATCGGGAGGAGGCTCTAAAAAGTTTAATAGCATGAAACTATTAAACTTAATTTCATCAACTCCGGTCGCAAATTATATTTACAAGAACAACGGAGATCTTTCATTTTCCAAAAAATCCGTTTCCTGGGGATTTGACAAACCCTCTTTTTCCAATGGCGCAGTATACGCAGATTTGGATCAGGACGGTGACCTGGATCTGATTACTAACAATTTTAATCAAGAGGCATTTTTATACCGAAACAATAGTAGAGAACTAAAGTCTAATCATCATTATTTATCTGTTCAACTAAAGGGTAGTAAAAATAACTCATCAGGTATCGGTGCTAAAGTAACGGTAACCACCCAAGATGGGTTACAATATCAAGAATGTTCTCCCTATCGAGGATATCTTAGTTCTGGAGAATCCATATTACATTTTGGAGTAGGGTCTCACAAAAATATTACTTCAATATCCGTTGTATGGCCCAATGGGAAATATCAACAACTTAATAATATTGCTGCTAATCAACGTATTCAATTAAATATTGAAGACGCAATTAATAGAACTCCTTTAGAAAAAAGTAAAAAAACTTTACTAACAAAAACCAAAGATCTTTTTTCTCCCAGTTTTCGGCATCAGGAAAATGATTATATCGATTTTAAACATGAGCCCTTATTAGAACACAAGCTATCTAATAAAGGTCCTTTTATATCAAAAGGAGATATAAATAATGATGGACTAGAAGATGTATACATAGGCGGTGCAACAGGATATCCCGGAATTTTATATGTCCAAAACAATCAGGGAAAATTCATACAAAAGAAGATTACTGCATTTGAAACAGATAAAACCTATGAAGACGCAGAAGCGCTCTTTTTTGATGTCGATGCCGATCAAGATCTTGATTTGTTTGTAGTAAGTGGTGGCTATGCCTCAGCATCTGGTTCTTCATTATATCAAGACCGATTATACCTAAATGATGGAAAAGGTAATTTCAGTGCATCTGAAAATGCGATACCAAAGAATTTCCAAAACGGAACCTGTGTTACAGCTCATGATATTGATGGCGATGGTGATTTGGATTTATTTGTAGGCGGCGGAGCTAAACCTCTATCCTACCCGATTGGGGAGCAAAGTCAATTACTCATCAACAACAATGGAATATTTACTGATGCTTCTTCTCGATTGCCAAATAACGGAAATCTAGGAATGATCAATGATGCGCTATGGATGGATTATGACAATGATGGAAATAAAAACTTGATTCTGGCAGGAGAATGGATGCCAATCACTATTTTAAAGAATAATAATTCGAAATTCATTGAGATTACAAATAAAGCTGGGTTTTTAAAAACAGCTGGATGGTGGAATACTGTTTCCGCAGCAGATATAGATAAGGATGGTGACCTGGATTTGATTGCCGGAAACCGTGGCGAAAACTCATTTTATAAAGCTTCAGAAGATCAACCAGCCACTATTTATGTCAAAGATTTTGATCGTAATGGTCGGATTGATGCATTTCCTTTTTATTATTTCAGTGATGGAAAAAGTTATCCTAAACATGTACTAGATGAAATAGCCACGCAGTATCCAGATATCAAAAAGAAATTTAAAAGATATCATCAGTATTCGCAAGCAACGCTGGATTCCATGTTTTCTAAAAAAGAAATGGAAGGTGCTCTACAATTTTCAGCACATACATTTAGTAGTGCTCATTTTGAAAATAAAGGTGACGGAACATTTGAAGTCCACAACTTACCCAAATCAGCACAATTCTCTGAAGTTCACGGTATTTTACCGTTTGATGTTAATAAAGATGGTAACTTAGACCTTATACTTACTGGAAATAATTATCACACAGATGTCGAAATGGGTCGTAGTGACGCTAGCATAGGTGCAGTACTACTTGGAGACGGAATAGGAAATTTTGAAGCGATTTCTGCAATAGAAAGCGGCTTTTCTGTAATTGGAGATGCTCGTGAAGTCACTACACTTCAGAAAAAAGATCAAACATTAATTCTGGTAGTATGCAACGAAGGAGGATTGCAATATTTCACCTATCAGTAAATCTTAAAGTACATCTTTAAAATAAGAATATGCCTGAAAACATAATGTTTTCAGGCTTTTTTTTATTGCCTTCAATAAAAAAACATACATCCGATGCAACCCTTTACTTTTTGTTTTGTCAATAGTAATAACTAGAAAAGAAAAGTAACTTTAGAGAAACTTACAACCAAGAACTATTAATTGGAAACCAATATTCTTTATACACATAAAGACCTTGTAGAAAAAAGCAAGTCTGGTGATAGAAATTCTCAATATCAGCTATATGAGCTATATGTGAATGCGATGTATAATGTTAGTATGCGTATGATTGGTATAAAGGAAGATGCCGAGGATATAATACAAGATAGTTTTGTGGAAGCTTTCAAAAACCTTACTTCTTTTAGGTATGAGAGTACCTTTGGTTCCTGGTTAAAAAGGATAGTCATTAATAAAAGTATTAATCATTTAAAGTCAAAAAAAATACAAATTACACCTCTAGAACATCATGAATATCACATTAGAGAGGAAATAAATGAACCTGTTAATACAATAGATATAGAAAAAATTAAAAAAGGTATTAGTCTTCTTCCTCAAGGATATAAACAGATCATAAACCTATATCTAATTGAAGGGTACGATCATATTGAAATTTCGGAGATTCTAGAAATCTCTAACTCAACTTCGAAATCTCAATATCATAGAGCAAAGAAAAAACTAATTCAGATTATAAAGACACTATAACGCAATGGATGATTTTGAAAAACATATCAGAGAAAACAAACATCTCTTTGATGAACATAAAGTAGATAAGCAGAAGTTATGGCAACATATCGATTCTGAACTTAATACTACTTCTAAAGTAAAAACTGTGAAATTATGGCAATCTCCAATACTGAAAATAGCCGCTACGATTATAATTTTAATAGGGGTGTTTTCTTTGACTAACCTTTTTACAGCTTCCAATGCAGAAAATAATCTTGCAAATCAAGAATTAAAAGATATTGAAACCTATTATAAAGGATTGGTCTCATTTCAAGTTCAATTAGTAGAAAACAGCACTAAACTACTACCTGAAGAAAAAGAAGAGTTCTTATCATTCATGGATGAACTAGACAAAGAGTATGAGCTTTTAAAAGAAGAAATGAAGAAAAATCTAAACAATGAGTACATACTGGAAGCTATTGTAAGAAATTATAAAAAAAGAATAGAATTAATAGAAAATCTATTAGAATTAATCAACGATTCTAAAAAATCTAATGATAATGAAGGATATATTTTATAAACTACTGATACTGATCATTATCAGTTCTGGATATAATCTCTCCGCTCAGCAAAAGTTATCTAAAACGATTAAAAAATCGTTCGAGTTTACTAATGCAGGAGAGCTACAGTTAGAAAACAAATACGGTAATATCACAATTAATGGGTGGAATCAGAATGAAATACAGATTACTATTGATATTCTAGTCAATAAAAAAGAGAAAGCTGATGCCAAAGATCTTTTAGAAAGAATTAAACCATTCATAACCTCATCTGACGACTTCATTAATGTTTTTTCTAACATTGAAGAAAAAAACAGTGGTTTCTTTTCTAAAATACTTAATAGAGCCAATCCTTTCGGTTTTGATAAAGGAAACGTCCAGATAAATTATAATATCAACTTGCCAATTAATTCAGAAATCCAAATAACCAACAAATTTGGTGATATCATCATTAATGAATGGAATGGAAAATTAAAAACGGAGCTTCAACATGGTGATCTTTGGATTAACAATGATCTAACCAATGCTAACATCAAAATGAAATTTGGAAACCTGAGAACCAAGTCTATCACTTATGGTAATATAGAACTAAAAAATAGTGAATTTGACCTTGAAACTTCTAAAGATTTAAGAATAAATAGTAGCGGATCGACTATACATATTAAGAGTGTAGGCAATCTAGAAATATTCTCAAGTAAAGACAAAGTTACCATTGAAGATTTAAAAATAATACAAGGAGAGCTCAGGTTTTCTAATGTTAAACTAAAGCATGTAAAAGAAAACATTAATCTAATGATGGATGTCGCAGATTTAAAGATAGACAGCGTTTTAAAACCAGATGCAAACATTACCATAAATCAAAAATCTTCTGAACTAAATATCAATATCTCCAATCTAAGTTTCGATTTTGATGCTTCTCTAGAACAAGGTTTACTAAGAATTCCTAAATCATTCCGAAACATCAAAAATGAGGTTATCAATAGTGCAAAAAGGTTAAGGAATATCAAAGCAACCTACGGAAGTAATAATTCCAAAGGGAAATTTCTAATCACTGGTAAAAAAGGAGTTATTCTATTAAAAGAAGAGCAGTGATATTTTATTAGAAAAAGGAATCAAAAAAAAGCAACCTTTATCAAATTTGCTTGTCAATGCTTATAACAACAACAATCAACAATCATGAAACATCTAAAAAGAATCTTACTAACTTTATTAATCACACAGATAACCTACCAAGTAAGCGCGCAAAAATCAGAAAACAATGATTATATAGAATTTAATGACAGAAAGAATATTGTGCATGGTGTCTATTTAGGTTTTAATACAGCTTACGGTGAAATCGATGGAGAGGGTACTGGTTTATTAGGACTAAAATTAGCATATGTAGCCAACAGAAAGTTTGAGGTAGGTTTTTCCATAAAAGCATTTTATTCTGAAAACGCTTTTGAAACCACCAATTTAAATTTTTCTAGTAAAAATGACCTAGTAGGAGCTTATGCTGGAGTTCATCTAGAACCTATACTATTTAGCAAATCAAGAGTAAACCTTTCTTTTCCATTATTAATAGGTTCTGGAGCAGTAAGTTATATCGATGGTCAATTCAATGATAATAATGAATTTAATGAGGACGACTATCAATGGGATATCGTGCTTGTAGCAGAACCAGGAATAAGTTTGCTATTTAATGTATCTAGGTTTCTACAACTAGAAGCAGGCGTAAAATATAGATTCTCTAGCAAATTTAATATTCGCCCTAATGGTACGGATCGAATCAATGGATTTTCTGCAGGCTTGGGTATAAAAGTTGGCATTTTTAACTTGGGAAGAAACAGGTATAAGAAAAAAGTTCCTAAAAATTAATTAAAAATGATCGGGTTTTAAAACCAAGATTTACAAAAGGTTAGTTAAAAAACAAGAATTTAATGTATTAGTACATTATCAAAAAATACAATTAGGCACAAAAATTGTTATAACTAAATACAAGAAAGAAATGTTACTGAAGCCTCAAATGAAAACGAAAGTTATTGTAGAAACTAAAAAAATTGATACTAACTATGTATTTTCAAAAAACAACCAAGTATATCTTAAACGCAAATCCCGTGTTAAACCCGCAAATAGTAATTCTTTATACTCCGAAGAATGGTCTCCCGTTAGTTTTTGCTGGAAATCTTAATTAAAGGAACATATTAGAATATATTTATATATCAAAATCGTAACATATTTTGGATTAGTTCGTCTATTCTATTAGTGCTACAGAAAAAAACTTTCTTTTGAAAAAACATATCACTCTTAAAACAATGCTAGTAACGCTATGTTTACTAGTTCATTGCTCCCTGATAAGTCAAGAAAAATTTACGATAAATGGTACCATTTCCGAGCAATCAAGTAATGAAACACTAATTGGTGTGAATGTACTGTTTCCCGAAATTGGTAAAGGAGTCGTAACCAATGAATATGGCTTTTATTCTATTACCTTACCTGAGGGAACCTATAAACTACAGGTTAGTTACTTAGGATTTAAAGACATTATTCAGGAAATCATATTAAATGAAGATAAGAAGTTGAATTTTCAATTATTAGAAGCTTCAGAGATGTTAGACGAAGTAGTAATTACAGAAAATGTAGAAAAAGTCAACATTAAGACTCCTCAGATGAGTCTGAATAAGCTAACCGCAGGAACCATTAAACAAATACCTGTTGTATTAGGCGAAGCCGATGTCATTAAATCTATAGTACTATTACCTGGAGTAACTAGTGGTGGAGAAGGAGCTTCTGGATTTAACGTACGTGGTGGTGCAGCGGATCAAAATCTAATTTTATTAGATGAAGCTACCATCTTTAATTCTTCTCATCTTTTTGGATTCTTTTCGGTTTTTAATCCAGACGCCATCAAAGATATCAAACTATATAAAGGAGGAATTCCTGCTAAATATGGTGGTCGTGTTTCATCAGTGTTAGATATTTATCAAAAAGAAGGGAATAGTAAAGAGTATCATCTTAGTGGAGGGCTTGGACTGGTATCTAGTAGACTACTCGCGGAAGGTCCGATTGTAAAAAATAAAGGAGCTTTTCTGGTAGGTGGTCGAGCATCTTATGCACACCTTTTCCTACCTTTATTAGATGATGGCAATGACAACGTAGCCTATTTTTATGATCTCAATGCAAAATTAAATTACAAGATTAATGAGAATAACAACATATTCGTGTCCGGATATTTTGGTCGTGATGTGTTCTCAATTAGTGAAAGCTTTAGAAATACCTATGGAAATACCGTTTTAAATCTAAGATGGAATCATCTTTTTTCAGACAAACTATTCTCTAATCTATCTTTGATCTATTCAGATTATTTTTATGGATTAGAATTAGACTTTGTAGGATTTGAATGGGATTCCGGAATTAGAAATTTTAATGTAAAATATGACTTAAAACATTACCTGAGTGATAATTTTCAACTTAACTATGGTATAAATGATATTTATTATCGGTTCAATCCAGGTGAGATCAAACCAAATCGTGATGACTCCGGAATTATTCGAGACAAACTAATTGATAAATACGCTAATGAATTAGGGGTTTATATAGATGCAGAACATAAAATTTCTAATAACCTCTCTTTACAATATGGAATAAGATTGAGCAATTTTACAAGATTGGGGCAAGATGAATTGAATATCTATGAAAATGATAATCCATTATTATTTAACTCAGCATTACAGATTTATGAAGCTGCCGATCCTATAGGAACTGAAAGAATTAGTCGAAGTGATCAAATAAAAAACTTCACCAATCTTGAACCTAGACTAGCATTAGCATATGCTTTTAATGATAATACTTCTATAAAAGCCAGCTATAACAGAATGGCTCAATACCTGCATCTGTTATCCAATACCAGCTCTCCTACTCCACTAGATGTTTGGACACCAAGTGGGAAGTATGTAAAACCACAATTATTAAATCAATATGCGTTTGGGTTCTTTAAAAGTATTAATGACGATGCATATTCTGTAGAAACAGAAGTTTTTTACAAGGACATTGAAAATCGTATTGATTATATAGACGGAGCTGAGCTTATCGCTAATGATGCTATTGAACAAGAAATATTAAACGGTGAAGCCAGAGCTTATGGTTTAGAACTTTTAATCAGAAAGAATCAAGGAAAGTTTAAAGGATGGCTAGCATATACCTTATCTAAATCAGAACAACGTACACCTGGAAGAACTCCAGTCGAAACAGGTATTAACAATGGACAATGGTATAACACTCCTTATGACAAAACTCACGATATTTCTTTTAACGGAAGTTATGAATTGAATAAAAAATGGAAATTTAATGCCAATTTCTTATTTCAAACAGGACAACCGACGAATTACCCGTCCGGGCAGTTTGAATATCAAGGGTTAATAGTACCCATTTATGATGGCTTACGTAATGATCAACGTTTACCAGCTTATCATCGTATGGATATTTCTGCAACATTAACACCTAGAAAAAATAAAAATAGAAAATGGCAGGGAGAATGGGTTTTTAGTGTTTATAATCTATATAATCGTAGAAATGCCGCCTCGATTACCTTTAGTCAAAACACAGAAACTTTTGTCAATGAAGCGGTAAGGACTTCTATTTTTGGGATTGTACCTGCAGTAACCTATAATTTTAAATTTTAAAAAGATGAAAAAACTACTTTTTATCATAATCGGACTTACCATTTTTACAAGTTGTGAAGATGTTATTGATGTAGATGTTCCTAATGGAGAGCCAAGATTAGTAATAGACGCTTCTTTTGAGATTTATTTAGACGAAACTCCTGTAGATGCATTAGGTGGTGTAAAACTCACTTTATCAGCTCCTTTTTTTGATAATGATGTGCCTACGGTTAGTAATGCTACTGTATTTGTTACCAATCTTTCTGATAATTCTATTTTTAATTTTGTAGAATCATTGACAGAACCTGGGTTGTTCATTCCAGAGAATCAAAATATTATTCCTGAATTTGATACAGATTATGAACTTACTGTTATTTATGAAGGTGAAACCTATAAAGCTACAACCCAACTAATCCCAACGGTTGCTATTGACAATATAGAACAAGGAGATGGAACCTTATTTGATGGAGATGAAACCGAAGTCATTGTTTTCTTTACAGATGATGGTAATAGAGAAGATTTCTATTTATTTGATTTTGATTTCAATCTATACCTCCCAAGTGAAGATCGATTTTATCAAGGTGAAGCTTTTAACTTCTCCTACTTTTATGAAGATATGATTGGAGGTGAAGAAGTAACCATTAAAATTCTTGGAATAGATGAACGATACTTTAACTATTCGAACTTATTAATAGAACAAAGCGAACAAGAAGGAGGAAATCCTTTTCAGACACCTCCAGCACAAATAAGAGGAAATATTATCAACACCACAAATCCAGATAATTTTGCTTTAGGGTACTTTAATTTATCCGAAGCAAATCGTTTTGAATTTACTATTGAAGAGTAATCAGGAAAATCAGTATTTTTGAAGCATGGCGTTTACCAAAATAACAGAACAAGCTTCAAAATATAATCATCTGGAAAAGATGACCATTTCTGAATTATTATCTAATATTAATAAAGAAGATAAAACAGTCCCGGATGCTGTAGAAAAATCTATTCCCCAAATTGATGTATTAGTTTTTCAAATTGTTGAAAAACTAAAAAATGGAGGAAGACTTTTCTATATGGGCGCAGGAACCAGTGGTCGCTTAGGTGTTGTAGATGCTAGTGAATGCCCTCCTACTTTTGGGGTTCCTCATGAACTGGTTATTGGTTTAATTGCTGGTGGCGATCCCGCTATAAGAAAAGCTGTAGAATTTGCGGAAGATAGTACCGAACAAGGATGGAAAGATCTTGAAACTTATCAGATTTCAACAAAAGATGTTGTTATTGGTATTGCAGCTTCTGGTACAACACCTTATGTTATTGGAGCCCTAAAAAAATGTAATGAATCTAATATCATTACTGGTTGTATTACCTGTAATGAAGGAAGTCCATTAGCATTAACTGCAAAATACCCTATTGTGGTAACAGTAGGTCCGGAATTTGTTACCGGAAGTTCCCGTATGAAAGCAGGTACCGCTCAAAAATTAGTTCTGAACATGATATCAACTGCTACCATGATCCAGTTAGGGAGAGTAAAAGGTAATAAAATGGTCGATATGCAACTCAGCAATAACAAATTGGTTGATCGTGGTACACGTATGATTATGGAGGAATTAAAAATCAAAAGAACATTAGCTGCCGAGTTATTAGAAAAATATGGTAGTGTTCGCGAAGCAATAAACAATTATGGAGCCTAAGAGAACAGATAAAGAATTATTGGGTAAAGGAGTACAACGAATGGCTATTGCATTGATATGTATGTTTATTAGCCCTGTTATTATACATTCAGCATTTAAAAACCAAGATCACCCATATTATTATCCAATATTAATTGTAGGGTTGATTGGAGCTGCTTTTGCTATATTTATGGCTTTTAGAGGGTTAAGAACTATCATGGATTCTATTTTTGGAAAGAAATAGTTTTACTTTTTCACAAACTTCGTTGCACCATTATCAGTAACTAAAAAATAAATACCAGGACTTAGATTTTCTACATCTAAAGTTCCATCAGCTTTTTCTTCTTTTACCATTTTTCCAGATTGATTATACACTCTATAGCTATCACTAACAATATTTGTATCTATTGTGATTGTTTGAATAGCGGGATTAGGATATACGATGATTTTTTTAGGATTGATATTAAAATCGTTAACAGAAAGTGTTGTTGACACATTCAATTTATAAGGAAATGGATATGTTATAATAGTTCCTGTGTTCAAAACCCGAACTCTATAACCCCTTCCCGACTGTAAACTACTACTTATTACAGACGGTGCAGCCAAGGTGAAATCATGAGTAATAGTACCACTAGCGTTTATTTGTATAGAAGAACTTTGGCTAATAAATGATTGATTAGGTACATCTTCCAGTGTATATAAATCCTCTTCATCTACTTCATGAATCTGAAAACGTATTTCTCCAAAGTCAAATTCAGGTAAAGTGCTTGTATTAATTTCTGTTTTAATGATAAAATTATCATTAGTAATTACTTCTTTAGGTTTATCAACAAAAGACACATTAATTATGGAGTCAAAAATATTACCGCCAAAATCCAGTTTTTGATATTCAGGAAATGCACTCATAATACCCAAATCCTCAAAAGTATTAAAATCCTGTATAACACCTCCTTCTGCAACAACCCTGTATACTCTTCCTTCTGGTAATTCATCTGTTAAAGTAACTCCTGAAACAAGATCAATTGTTTCTGTAAATGTGCTTTGCCCTTCTCCTAAAACAAAACTAAAGGTTCCTAGTACTGTTCCAGTATAGATAGGTGAGGAAATATTTACTTCATCAATCTCTTCAATAGAAAAAAAGACATTTCCGAGAGCCTCATTATCCGGAAAATCATCTATTAATGCATCAATAAATACATCTATACTTGAAGCTCCTGATGGAATTCCGTCTACCATATAAAAAAGACTTCCATTTTGTGAAAAAATGAATTGGGATAAAATAACAAAAAGTAGTGTAAATACAGGTTTCATATTTTTGAAGATTAAAAATTTAGCAATAGCGCATCAACATATTCTATTGAGTAGATGACAAACATCGTTTGAAAAATCATATCAAAACATTAGTTTGGTAATAGATTCAAAAAGTTATAAAGTCTAATTTTCACCAACTATTTTCTGATTCTCAATTCTTTCCTTTAAATCATCTATGTACCGGAGTGCATTTTTATTTTCATAATCAGTATAAGCCTTAGTAGCCCATTCAATAGCTTTAGTATAGTCTCCTTTGATTTCATTATAAAAAGCCATGTTAAAACAAGCTTGTCCTGCAATTTCAGGATCTTGGTTAGTCGATTCTTTTTCCCACAATTCTGCAGCTCCTTCCCATTGTCCTGTTTCTACTTTCCGTTTGGCTATTTCAAAATTTGGTGTAGCTTTCACATAATAATCTCGGTACACCTTATCTTTATAAGGCAATAGCCTCAATGCGTAATCGCTCGCTATTTTTTGGCTAATCTGTAAGACAGATTGTTTTCTATTTGTTGCAGCTTCAATTGCTTTTATTGGATTAATCCCCTTACCAGTAGATTTTGTTTTTTCATTAACTGAAAGTTGATCACTTATTTTTTTACGAATAGGATCATACACACGCCAACCAGTTTTTATCTTTGTGTCGATATTCACTTTATGTTCAATTGCTGGTATTTTTATTCCTAAAGGACCATCTATCTTAGTCTCTGCAACAGTGTAAGTTGCCTTAGCGTCTGTATCATATAATGCTAAAGTAAAAATGGCATCTACGTTATTTGTTTTACAAAGATTGTCTATTTGATCCCAACTTAATGATGACGGAAAAACTCCTCCTCCTGGATTCTCCTTTAATTTAATTGGCAATATGGTTACTTCTGTAAATCTTGGATTCTTCAACAAAGCAGTTTTTAAGGCAATTAGTGCTTGCTCTGCTCCTTCTTTGTCAAGTTTTTCCCCTTCGATTGACAATATTTTATCAATCTGATCCAGTCCTGCATTTTCATCAGATGGTATGCTCCTATTAAGAATTCCGATTCTTTTTACAGTTGCATCAAGAGAAACTATTGGAGGTTTTATCACTTCAGTCTTTAATGATTTTTTACTACCGCATCCAACTATTATAGCACAAAATAAGAATATGGTGATTGCTTTGTATGTGAGTTTATGTTTCATGTGTTTCGAGAATTATAGAATGTTTAAAATAGATATAACAATCAATTATTATATATAAAGAAGAAAGAGTGATTTTCCCCAAAATCACTCTTCCATATAGATATTCTAAATAAAATTGATTCTAGTTCGTAGAGAACGCCCAAGTGTTTCCACCAATTGTAGCTCCTACTGCTAAATCCCCATCTTCTACTGAAACACCAGTTGTAGAAACACCAGAGGAAGCTGATACAAAATTTCCATTAGCTCCTGACAAAAATACAAGACCGCTCAATGAAGGAACTCCATCACTAAAACTTATGGTATAAGTATTACCTGATACAGCTATAGTAGCAGAACCACTTGTATTAATGGTTGGTCCTGAACCGTCACCAGGAGTATATACTAAGTTTCCTGTATATGATGTCAATACTGTAGTAGGTAAGGTAACAAATTGATCAACTACTGCACCATCATCATCACTACCACAAGATGTAACGAATAAAACAGATAGTATTACTGCTACTTTTCCTAAGTTTTTTAAAAAATTGTTTTGAATGTTCATTGCTTTTTAATTTTAAAATGATATTGTTAAATTGAGTATAAACTTAATGGTCTTATTATCAAGTAAGATAATCCAGTGGACATTCGAGAAGATTTTGTTGACAAACAGTCAATATGTAAGGAACAATGTAATTGTACTATATATTTTTTTATCTCGCCCACCCACAATTTTCTTTAAAGAAAAAGCCCTTATTACTTTACTTACTAGCTGTTTAAGTATAAGTGTTTTTCTATAAAACCACAAAATCCGCTACAAACATCCTTATATAATAACCATTCATCCCCATTTCCCAATTTAAGAGAGATCTTGATGTTACTTTAAGGGTGCAAATAGGATATTTCTTATCTCAATTCAACATTATTATGGCAACAGACACACAAGTACAAATATTTATAGATGGAGAAGTTATACCTGCATTCAAAAGTTTGTCCCTTCATCAGGAAATAGATTCACATCACAGTTTTGAATTAGTTTGCAGAAAGGATGTATTAGAATTAGTTACAGATGATATTTCTGGAGAAAGCATTAATTTTTTAGGAACTGTTTTTTTATTAAAAATACAGTCTGTGAATGGTTTTTCTGAAAATGAAATATTAGAGTTCAAAGGCATTGTAACTACTATAAATACCGTGAAAGGTTTCTATCAACAAACGGGAGATCTTGTACATATTATTGGAAAAAGCTGTAGTATTATTACAGATGACGGACCTCATTACACTTCACATCAAGATATTGGGATTTCAGAAATTTTGGAAAAAACCTTTACAGGATATGACAAAGGGGTTTTACAATATCACATTTCTCCAAAAAAAATTACTCCTATTCATTATAGCGTACAACAAGAAGAAAGTGCTTTTCAATATGCAAGCAGATTGGCTGCTCAATACGGAGAATGGTTTTATTACAATGGTACTCAATTAGTATTTGGAAAACCTGAGAATAAAGATCCTATAAAATTACGATACGGTTATGATTTACTTGAATTATCTATGAAAACGGAAGCGATTCCTAATAACTTCAAATATTTCACCAATGATTACCTAACAGACGGTTTTCACGAAGTAAAGACTAAGGAATTAAGCTCTAATGCTAAAGGCTTCATATCTACAATAAGTCAAAAAAGTGATAAACTGTTTCAAAAAGAAACCCAGGTATTTGTGAGTGCTTATGATGATCCACAAATGAAATCCAGGATAGATGATCAAGTATTTCATCAAAAACAAGCGAATGAAGTTAATCAGATAAAAGTAACAGGAAAAAGCAGTAACCCCAGTATCACTGTCGGAAGTACAATATTAATAGATGGAGAAACATCATCATATGGAGGTTATAGAATCACAAAAATAAAACACAGTTGTACTGAAAATGGTAGATATGAAAATACCTTTGAAGCTATTACTGCAGAAACTGATGCGTATCCCAAAACTTCTATTAAAGCATATCCTAAAGGCAAATCACAAACAGCAGTTGTAGTAGACAATGTAGATCCAGAAGGAATGGGACGTGTAAAAATACAATATGCCTGGCAAAAAGAAACAGGAGAAACCTCGCCTTGGATCCGTCAAGCAAGTTTAGCAGGTGGGCCTGGTCAAGGAATGTATTTTGTTCCAGAAAAAGGAGATGAAGTCATTGTTGATCACGAAGGAGGCAATGCAGAATTACCTATTGTCAAAGGAAGTGTAACCAATGCATCGTCTGTACCAGAAAGTTTTAAAAGTGGTAATAATCACTTAAAAGCTATCAAAACCCGAAGTGGTAATCAAGTAACACTTAACGATGCTGATGGCAGTGTTACCATTGCAGATCCAAGTGGGAACACAATTGTTATGGGCGGTAATGGAGAAATTACGATCAATGCGCCTAATAAGATCACCTTTTCCTCTACAGATATTGCTATAGAAGCAAGTAACGATCTGACTGTTAATGCTGGAAATAATATTAGCTCAACAGCTGCGAAAGATATAAGTTCTAGTGCAGGGACCAATTTTAGTATGGATGCAGGTAGTGATGTAAAGGCTAAGGCCGGTTCTAAAGTTTCTATAAATGGATCTAAAAGTGTTTCCGTATTTGGTAAACGAATCTCTATTACTGGGGCAGTGATGACCAATATACAAAGTGGTGCTATTCTGACCGTTATTACAGCAGGTGTTCTAAATTTAACTGGGGCGGCGACCAGTTTAATTAATGGCGCCAAAGTAAAAGTATTAGGAGGTAAAGTCAACATTAATTAAATATGAATACAATTCAAAAACAAGATATTGAGTTTCTTAAGAAGGAATATTCTGTAGCATATGAAATAGATACTTTTAGGTATATAAAATCTACCGAAGAACCTATCGAAAATAGAATTAGATGTAAAGTCAAAAAATCATTTATCAGAAAAGACTCCATTGGTTATCTTTTTTCTGTAGAAGTTCTTAATAGAACTCAAAGTAACAAAGAGGATATTCTGGATATAGAAGATCAACTTACTAATTTGCAAAAAAAATTGATTCTCTATACCGATGAACATGGTGATATCATTTCTATTGTTAACCGTGGAGAAATTTCTGAAGAGTGGGATGACAATAAGAATACTTTTAAAAAGACCTACAAAGACAGTCTGGAGAATGTGGATGGATTTATAGAAGGTGTAGACGCTATAATTAATGACCATATAGAGTTTTTAAATCTAGTAAAGAAATCTGAGGTTGCTACTTTACTATTCCCTCCAATATACAAGCAAAATTTATTGTCTCAAGAATCCGTCAAACAACAAAAAGTAATATATGATTTTTTTGACACCACTGCATTGCCTTTTCGAATGAATACTAAGGTTGTGGCTATAAATGAAGAAACTCAAGGTTATCAGGTAATCAGATCAGGAGGCATTGATACTCCTAAGTTTGATGAAGAGAGTGCATCCTCATTGATAAGCAACCTTTTTGATGTTCATAAATACAATATAAAAATAGAAAGTGATTATTTAGAAGCGTTAGATTTAAATAACGATGATATTATAGAAGAAGCTACTATGCTATTAAACGTTGAAGTACCTGGAATCTATAGTTACAGGCAGATTAGCAAATTAAAAACTACATAAATATATCTTCAATCTTCATAATCAAAAACAAAGGAGTTAGAAATAATGGTAGAAAAACGAATATCATACGAAGGTTTTCAAATTAAATGTGATAAGTGTCCAGGAGAACTTCTTTCTATGAAATCCACAACTAAAACAGTAACTATTGGTGGAAAGTCAATAGTGACTAAAATGGATAAAATTACTGGTGTTAACATTCCTCTATTCTCTAAATGCTCCGGTACATTAACAAAAACCTGTACTCCGGCTCTTACTGAATGGATTGACACTGCAGAACCTACCGTTAATTCTGAAAAGTTTATCCCTTTAGTAGAACATAGTGAACTTATTTGTACTGCGGGAGGAGGTTTTGTAGGTTTTGAACCAGAACCTGCTAAATCTGAAATTATGGGTCCTAAAAAACCCAATATGGTAGATAAAGCAAAGGCAAAAATAAATGGAGCTGCTAATAAAGTCGCCAACATGGCAAAAAATGCAACAGAAGGTATTTCAACAGAAATCGGAACAGCACTGGATGGTTTAAAGCCAATAGGCCAAATGTTTGATACTCCAGCTATGCAAAATATGATTACCGGAGCAAAAGGAATTCTTGATCAAGCTAATCTCTCTAAGGGACAAATCGATCAGCAACTGGCATCTTTAGAACAGAAAGTACCAGAACTTAAATCACAAATTTCCGATACGATTAACGGAATTGAAATTCCTAGTCTAGACGATGCTGGAATTTTTGATATTGCTACAACCGGTATGGCTGCAGAAGAACAAGCTTTTGTAGGACAAGGAATCCAAGATTCAATTAATGCGTTGGAAGGTCATTTTAATACAGAAATTAATACTGCAAGTCTTATCAACCTCGATGAGGATGCTAATGGCGGAATAGGCATTCCCAGTATATCAAATAAAGGTCCACTTGAAAATTGGTTAGATCAGAAAAAAATTGAACAAGAAAATCTAGAAAACATCGCCGATACAGAATACAGCAATATGACCGAACAGGTGACTACAATAAATAAAGATGCTAATTTTGATGATGGAGAGGATAGTAAAAAAGCATTATCTCTATTATATAGTCTATATATTCCATCTCAAGCTGGACCTACTCCTATTCCCGGTAAAGGAGAAGTATCCAAAATCTTAATGAATAAGACTAAAGATAAAGCGCAAGGTGCTATTGACAAAAACGTTATCCGTTCTAAAGCGAAAGTAAATTCAAAAATTCAAAATGAGTTTGATGAGAAATTACAAAAACTAGGATACGATAAAGCGCAAAAGAAAATCGACAAAGCCCAAGCAGAATCTGCAGATTTACAAAAAGATATGGATAAAGCCGAAAAATATCTGGGAAGAATGGATGATTTTGGTGGATACATTGATAGCCTAAAGGAAAAATACGTTGGCAAAATCGGTGGTAAATATAATGACGCTATAGCAAAAGCAGGACAAAACTTAGGATTGCTCAATGTATCTATGGATGGTATGAGTTTTATTGCTGACGGTTTACCTCCTGGTGATGTGGTAACCAACGTAAAGCCAAAGAAACCGAAGAAACCAAAGAAGAAAGATGAAGATGGAGATGATGAGAGCAAAGATGGAGAAAATGGAACTGTAGGAACTGGTAAAGGAACAGGAGATAATAATGACGATGATAAGAAATATACATTAAGAGCCTATTGGGAATAAATATTCATATGAATTAACAAAAAATATGTCAAACGGAACGATAACAAATGAAGCTCCTCCTAAAGAAACCATCATTGAAGTAGGTAAACCTAAACATCTTAGATGCGATTATTTTGATCCTTTGGTGCAAACATGTCAATTCAAGGTATATAGAAAAGATCATAAGGACTTGGATGGACAACCATATTTCATTCTTTCAGCATCGGGGTTAGGTAGTTTTAGGTCTGATACCCCTGTAAAACCAAAATTTACTTGGTTTGATAAAAATGAAGAAGAAATTAAATTGGTTTTTGATGTAATTTTTTCAGACAAAACAATTCCTTGTACTGATCAAATTTTAATCATAAAAAAAGGTAATTCGGACTTAAACGTATATTGGGAAGGAGGAGAAGGAGAAATGACGAGTTCTCCATTAAGAGTTTTTGCTGAATTTTCTATTCATTCCAATCTAGATATTGGTAATAAAATCCTTTTTAAAATTGATAGAACTCAACCTAAAGATTATTACAGCTTAGCTTCCAACCAAAAAGTTTATGAAGAACTAAGAACTACAAAAAATGATATTGTAACTATTCGAAGTGAACCAATAGATACCGATTATTTCTTTAAGTGGTTTTGCGTATCAAGTCTAAATATAAGTTTCATTCAAGGGTTCAGAGATCCTGTTATATATTTAAAAGATATAGAACAAAAAAAAATTCGTAGATCTGACCCTGTCAACCCTGAGGATATTTATAAAATTTTGCAAGCTGACGGTCTCGTTCCTCAAATATTTTATGATTATCATTTAACTACAAGAGAGTTTTTAGCACCTTTTGACTGGTTACATGGAAAATTGAGCACTGTCGTAAACATAACGCAATCTGCTATAAAAAAATCATTTAAAAACTTTTTTAAAAACTACGCTAAAAGCAAGTTAGAAGGCGCTGCAACTACAGATGTTTTCAAGAGATGGATAAAGAACAGAAATAACTATAGATTTTATAAAGAAGAACTTAAGGAATTGATAGATTATTTTGAAACTCATAAAGGTAAGAGATATACAAATGGCTTTCGAGCCTGGTTTAAACTTGAATACGGCCAGAACCCTCAAGACCCACAGGTTAAAAAAGAAATCAATCAACTAAAAACGGAGAGACAACATATATGGAATAACAGAATTACTTTTCCAGGAATGAGTCTATTTGAGAGTGACCATTCTTCTTGGTTAGCATTAAAAAAAATAGACAAAATAATAAAAGACTATAATAGGATTAACCAAATATATAATGACTATGAAAAGAAATTCTATGAGATTGAAAAGAAAACAGTAGAAGGTATTAAGTCCATGATTGAATTATCTCCTAACTCAAATAAATACTGATCATGAAATTATTCATTAAGGATATAACTAATAATATTCATATTAAAGATAAAAGAATCTTATATGAAGAATTAAGTGGAATATTAGAAGTATTGTCAAACAATAAGTACACAGAGATTAAATTATACAAAGAATCTATTTCTAAATACTTAATTTATTTGCGCCCTATAAGTCCATCTTTATGGAAAATAGATTCTCCTATAAAATTAAGGGAGGTTCACAAACAATGCTATGCTACCAAAGAACAATGTGTAGCCATCATTAGAGAGTTATTTGAAAAAGGAAATATTGACGATGTTCCAGGTTTTATAGAGGTACCTATTCAAGATTTTACATTGGATGAAATGATTGAGTTTAAAAAAGAAGAAGAGATGCTGCTGCGAGGAGAGGATCCTTTTGAAGAAGAAGATACTACTTCTGAATTAGAAGATCATCCTAAAGATGAAATGGGTAGTATATCAAAACCGGAAACAAAAGCAAATATTGAAACACCAAAAAAAGAACCTGCAACCCAAATTAATAAGAATGTAAAATCAGACAATTATTTTCAGATATAAAAAACACCGCCTAATAATATATAAACACTACTACCATGGCAACAGAGACAAAAGAAGTACGAATTTCATATACAAGTGTTCAGATTCTATGTACTAAATCTGTTGGAGGAGCTCCATCTGTTATGAGTACTCCTATAAAAAGTGTTGGGATAAGCAAAGGACTTGCCAGTACAGAACAAGATATAATACCTTCTACACACATTGTACCTTTTGCTGGATGTAATTATATGGGACAATGTCTGGCTTGCGTACCTACAGGAAAATGGAAGCTACCTGCAGAAAGCACACTAAATGTGGTCAAAAGAGTTCCGCTAGTAGAGGACAGTGAATTTGATTGTACGGCAAGAAGCGGTAAAATCACCTTTAACTTTAATCCCGTTAAGACTGTTCCTCCAGCTAACAAGAAACCAAATATTGTAGATAATGCAAAAGCAAAAATTAATAGCGCTGCCAATAGTGTTGTAAAAAAAACTACGGAAGCTTTAAAAGATGTAACAGAAGGTATTACAGGGGCTTTTGACGGATTAAAACCTGTATTAGAAAATACTCAAGCAGCAAATCTTGCAACTTCATTAGATACTCAGGTTCAAAAACTAAACGAACTAAAAAAGCAAACGGATTCCAGAGTTAAAGATTTAGACAAAGAGATTACAGAACTCAAAAAAAAGATTGAAGCAAAACTTACCGGTAAAGCATACACACCTCCAACGAATACAAAAAAAGAAACAGAAATACAGGTTACAACTTCAAAAGATGAGATTGATTTACAAAATGCAGAAGAAGAAAAGCGAAATGAATCACTATATGATGAAGGAACCAACGAGGCTATCAAGGAGTATGAAAATTTTATAAACTCTAAAATCACTCCTACCACAACTGTCAGAGAAATCGAAGTAGAAAAAGAGATAACATCCACTAATAAAGATGATGTTGTAGAAAATACCACTTCGTTGCCTAATACCACTTCGGATAAAGAAAATAATACAACTAAAACATATCTTGATCAGTTATCTGATACTAGTAAAGATTTAGGTTTGGATAAAAACCAAGATACTCAGGAAGCACTAAAGCTTTTGGATAATATGGATACCATACTAATAAACGACCCTAAAGGAAGTACTGCTGATCAGACAAAAGTAATCATACAAAATGAAAGAAATACACTAAACAGTAAAGTCCAAGCTTCCATTGAAGAAGAGCTTAAAGAATTAGGATATTACGAAAAATTAAAAAAATATAATGAAGAGTCTAATGATCTTCAGAAAGATATAGATAAAACTTCATTAACATTAAAATCTATCGGTGATTTTGGAGGTTTTATAGACGGTCTAAAAAATAAATATTTAGGAAAAATTGGTGCTAAATACGGTGAATCTTTAAATAAGTTATCCAATAACCTATCAACTCTAAACACATCAATGGACGGGTTAAGTTATGTAGCTGATGGGTTTCCTAAAGGCGAGGTTTTTACGAATGTTATTAGAGAAATCAAAGATGAGGATAATGAGAATGGAGATGGGACAAACAACAATGGATCGGGTAATATTTTTGGTAGTCTGGATGATGTCTTAAACGACAGAAATACAGAACCAAAAATATTAAGAATATATGCTATTTACGCTCAAGATCCAGATGAAGGAGAAGAATATAAAAATGGTGATATCATCACAGTGGATTTCATTCCTCCTAATATTAAAGTTGATCTTATTATCCAAGCAAATGGAAAAGCAGATGGAGCCATCGTAGATTTAGATTTACAAGAACGTTCTTTTCATTATGATCCTATTGAAAACAGTGGACGTAGCACTGTCAGAAATGGTTTATTTGAAAATATAACCTTACAAGGTGATAGTCCTGATTTTAAAAAAGGTGAGTCTTATGACGTCAGCGATCCTAATTACGCATTGGATGCCGATGGGAATAGGAAAACAGAAACACTAAAAGATAAAACTACTATTAAGTTTAAGTCTAGATTACCTATAGAAGAAGAGCAAGAAGGAGAGCTTTAATTAAAATAAATAATAATGAGCCAAAGTAATAGTAATAATTCTAGTAGTACTGTGTCATGTACTATTAATCCTAGCTCTCCTGTTAAACCAAATGAGGCTAGTGGAAACATGGCTGCTTGTAAAGGTGAGACTATTCAAGTAACTATGGGAATGTTTTTTGATGGTACTGGGAATAATAGATTTAACGTAGATGAGAAAAATCCATTGTACGAAGATGACAGTTATACAAATGACCACTCAAATGTTTCCAGAGCCTCAAATTTCTATAAAGGATTTTTAAATGATGAAGAAAAAGATGGATTAAATATTTATGTAGACGGCATAGGTACTACTGCTGGTGAAAGAGATGATTTATTAGGTTTTGCTCTGGGAACTGGAAACACTGGTGTAGAAAGAAGAGTTAAATTAGGGACTCTTGAAGCAGTAAAAGCTATTTTCAATATAGTAGATAAGGAAAAAATAGGGACTATAAATGTTACTTTTGATGTTTTTGGTTTCAGTAGAGGAGCTGCAGCAGCAAGGCATTTTATTAACATCAATTCAGAAAGCAAAACGTATTGGGATAACAATACATACAACAGTTTATTTCATTTTCTGTGTAATATCTTAAATAATGAATACAACAACTCTAAAACTATAGAAGTGAATATAGATTGGCAATTTGCAGGTTTATATGAAACAGTATCTTCTTACGGCATTAATCGCAGCAATGACGTCAATGAGTTAGGATTAATGAATATTAATCATGTAAAAAACACTTTTCACATCGTAGCTTCGGATGAGTATCGAGAAAAATTTTCTATCACACCAATACATTCTCCAATTATTGTAAACGGAAAATTAACATCTTTAAAAAGTGGGACATTTGGTGAAGATTACCTAGGAAATTCTATAGAAACTTTTAAAGAAACTTTAGTAATACCAGGGGTACATTCGGATATAGGTGGTGGCTACGCTAATAATCTTTCTGAAGATAAAATGATACTCTTTTTAAGTGAAAGTTTTTTTCATATTGCAAGTCAAAGTATACCATCACAAGAATATAAACAACAAGAAATGATCGCTACTAAAGTTAAAGATAGATTCGTTGAAGACGGATGGTATAAAGAGAACACCAATGATACTGCGAATAATATAGTAGTCTCTTTAGAACCTGCTAAAAAGAGTAATAACCTTAATGTACCACCTACGGAATATCATTTTAAAGTTATAGGTTCTAGAAAGAAGATAAAAAATGAGTATAGCCATATCCCTTTAACTATTATGACAGAGAAAGCTATACAAAATGGTGTAAACTTTGATTTAGCAAAGATAAAGTCAAATTTTCCTATTCGTGAAACTGAAGGCACAATGCTAGATTTTATACCTAATGGAGATTTTCTTGATGAAATTTATAAAAAATTAAAAAACAATGTTGCTCTTAATACAAATGAACTAAAAAAACTAAGATATAAATATTTGCATTGGTCTTCAAGGTATGATCTTTCCATATTTGAACCTCATCAACCATTGTTTAATCAAAATGATAAGACTAAATATGAAAGAGAAATCATCCCTATTTAAACAGACATCTATAATTTGAAACATCAGTAAAAAAATAATATATATAACTATCGCTATTATGAAATCCTCTATAACAGACACTCCAAAAGAAATAAATATTAGTGGTCAAAAAATCTCTGGTAAAGAATTATATAATGTAGTAAATACAGCATCTGCCCATAAAGATTCTTGTATAAAATTATACCAAGATAAAGAACAAAAATATACCGCCATCTTTTCTTGGCAAGATCGCAATAAATGGAAAATAGATTATCCTATCCAACTACACAAAATACATAAACAACGCTATGTAACCCATAAACAATGTTTGCAGTTATCTGAGCATATATTTAATGGTAATTCGCTCGATGATCTAAAAGGTTTTATAGACGTCCCTATAAGACATTTCACTTTAGACGAGATGCTTCAATTCAAAAAAGAAGATGAAATGATGCTTAGAGGAGAAGATCCTGATCTACATAAACCTGCTCCTGCTTCATCTCAACAACCAGAAATACCAGAAACCTCAAAAAACAGGATACTACAGAATAAAACTAATAAACCTTCCATAATTCTTGGTGATATATCTGTTCCAAAAGAAGAATCCAGAGTTAAATCAGTTCCAAGTGTTACTACCAAAAAAAAATCAAATACTGCCACATCTCCGATTAAACAGTTTAAAACATCTGCAGAAGAACTAAAAAAAGAAAAAGAACAACCTAATACAGCTAAAACTCCTGTAAAACCAACGACTAAAAAAGCAACTAAACCGAAATCAATACGAAAAAAAACTGATAATACCAGTCTTCTAAATCTAGGAAAAGTTGCAAAACCTAAAAAAGATAATATACCTTCTTTAGTAATGGGAGAACAACTTGGTACAGATCAAAAATCAACAACCACTCCTACTCCATCAAAAGTAAAAACAAAACCAGATACAATTAAAAAAAACAAACCAATGAATAATGACAATAGCCTATTTAGTATCTAAATAATTTTTAAAGCTTTTACTTGTCCTTTTTTGTGATTCCGAATTACGCTTCAATTTAGAATTCTTTAATCGATATATAACTACTGTTTCTTTTATATACCTCCACATCAATCTGTTGTTCATCCACAATTTTAGACCAAAGACCCACTATACGAATAGTATCTTATTTCTAAATAATACCTTAAGTATAATTATTACAACGTGTAATAAACTAACTTAAATTTTACATCATGATAACTAATTTATCAAACTTAGGAACAGCCTTAACTAAAGAGCAACAAAAAACGATTAACGGAGGATTGCTTTTACCTTGTCATAATGATCGAGATTGTGTAGATCTTACCGCTAGTTATAATTATCAATGTTCTTCTTTTCCAAATTCGCCATTTGGTAAACTATGTACTTTACGATAGTGTAAAGACATTTATAATAACTTAAACTTTCACACAATGAAAAAAAACATTTTAAACTTAGAAGGAGTCAAAGTACTCAGAAAAGAAGCGCAGAAAGCTGTAAATGGCGGTTATGATGGTTGTGATTGTGGCGTAACTTCTAATATGCAATTTTTTTGTCCACATAGAAACTGTGATTAGAAGAAAATAACAAATCTAATATCCTCATCGTGTCCTTAGTGATATGATGAGGATATTTTCATGAATATCAATTAATATAATAAGAATGGTTATATAATAACTATTCCATACATAGTTAACTCACCAAACAAAAAACCCAAAAAACAAAACACTGATCCATATAATACATACCAAAATCCCAAAGTAATTATTTCGTGTTTTAATAAATACTTAATTAGTGTTTGATATTCTACAAAAATTTTAAATATAAAACTTAATTCAAAGGCATTACCAATGAATAATTCGATACACACGAAGAAGCAATTACTTTATACATCTGTAATACTACTACTTTTATTTTTATATGCTAATGCATTATCCGCTCAAAGTCATAAAGTAGCATTTTCGATAACAGGCGGTATTGTACAAGATGGTTTTAGCGGAATGATAACTGGAGATTATAAAGTAAATGAGTTTGATTTCCTTCAATTCAATATACAAGGTAGTTTCGCTAACTTAGAGCAAAATAATATAGATATTCCTGTAAATACGTATTCTTTTAATGCAGGTTTCTTTTTTGATATCCTAAGAAACAATTCCAGAACCTTTGCACTATCACTAGGAGCAGGAGGTACAATAGGTTATGAGAGCATTAACAATGGTGATCAAACTCTAGAAAACAATCAAATTCTCAATATCGAAACTAATAATGTGGTTTATGGAGCATACGCGGGGTTGGATGCAGATATTTTTATCTCTCCAGTAATATCCTTAAATATAAAACTAAATGAAACCTATCATTTCAATAGTGAAATTGGAGAATTAACACCTTATGCAGGCTTAGGAATTAAATTAATTCTAAAATAAAAGACCTCATATAAACTTCTGTAATTATTGAAAAGGAATTCCCTTCTTATTTAGAAGTTGACATTACATTTGATGATCTCGAAATAGATGGTGAAATACTGAGTGTGTCGTTTAATGGAAAAAAGAACTAAAGTATACGAGTTGAGAGTTTCGTGCTTTTGTGTGTTCAAAAAGGTTCATCAAACTATAATTTTTGTTTGATGAATCTTTTTATAAAAATTGTAATAGAATAATGAATAGGTTTTTACACACTATCAAAAGTAACAATCGAACATATAATAAGTTTTATAAGGTTATTTGAAAATTATTAGATCACTTTTAATCGTTTATATATAAGTTCTTTAAAAGTTCTCCCTATAGGAATATGATGTCCTTGTATTTCTATGGTTTGATCATATTCATGTAATGAATCTATTTTATTCCAATTAATGAGATATGATCTGTGTGTTTGAACAAATTCTAAACCTTCAAGCTTCTTTCCTAGTTTCAAAATGGAATATCTTACAGATAGTTTTTTATTATCAGTAGTAACTATCGAGCAATAATTTTTTGAATCTGTATGTGCAAAAAGAATAGTATCTAGATTTACTTTCACTAATTTATTTCCGCTTTTTACAAATATATCTTCAGATTCATCGGTAGTATTCTTTTCGGAAGTAACTTCTTTTTTATTAGCAAGAATTAGTGCTGCCTGTAAATCATCTTTGTTAATCGGTTTTGTTAAGTAAGCTACTGGATTGATATCTGCTGCTTTACTCATGATATTCTTATCATTATCAGAGGTTGCAAAAAAAACAGGTATTTCATACAATGTCTTAATTTTATTCCCCAAAGCTATTCCAGATTCTTTTCCATTAAGATGAATATCCAATATAACGGCATCGGGTTTTAGCTCTCCTATTTGTTCCTGAGCTTCAAAAGGATCATCAGAATTACCAACACAAGAATATCCTAATTCTTCTAAACTGATTTTAATATCTTCTAGATGAAATATATCATCTTCTACAATATAAATATTCATGATCTGTGTATTTTATTTACGCTGATAAAGGTTTAGAAATTGCCCCTTCTTCTTTAGTCAGCGATATGGTTATGGGGATGCTTAAGTCAAAACGCGTGCCAATTCTTTTTTCTGAAGAAACATTGATCGTTCCTTTATGCATTTTTACAAATCGATAAACGAGATTAAGCCCCAGTCCTGTTCCTTTTTCACCTTGTGTACCGATAATAGATTTTTTTTCTTCTAAAGTAAAAATATTTTGTAATTGATTCTCAGATATTCCTATTCCAGTATCAATTACAGAACATAAAAACATATCATTCTCACTGCTAAATTCTATACGAATATTTCCTTCTTCAGTATATTTAAGAGCATTCCCAATTAGGTTTCTAAAAATCACATGAAAAGCTCCTTTATCAAATGTAATCCTCAAATCTTCTTTAAATTTTAAATCAATCTTAGTTTTCTTATAAGAAGCTTGTTGTTTATATCCTGATACAATTTCTTTTAATTCTTCACTTACCAATATGGTTTGAAGATTCATTTTATATCCATTCATCTGTTCTAATGACCAATTCAATAAGTTATCCAGCATATTAGAAAGACTTTCGGAGTTTTTCTCTAGAGCTTGTGAAATTTCTATTGTTTTTTCGTGATTACCTTTATCGATATGATATTTTAGTATTTTACCTGATCGCTGAAAAGGAAGAATCATCCCTCTTAGATCGTGGGCAATGATAGAAAAAAGACGGTTTTTAACCTGGTTTGTAGAAGCAAGCTGCTTTTGTTGCTTTCTCAGTTTTCTAAAAGCCCAAGCCCCTAATAACAATAATAGAAACAAAAAACTAGCCGCTAATAAATATAAATTTTGCTGAGTTTTAGCTTGTTTTGTAATTAATTGTTGTTCTTCTTTTTCTTGATTGAGATTTACAATAGCCAATTCTTTCTTTTTGGTGTCATATTTTTTCTCTAAATCTGCTATCTTGGTTTGCACTTCTTGGCTCGATATAGAATCTTTTATAGAGTGATATTTCTTAAAGTGCTCCAAGGCCGAAGTGAATTGTTTTGTTTTTTCGTAATATTCACTATATATTTTATGAAATTCTTTTTTAGAATCTAATTCTCTAATTTTATTTACAGCTTCTTCAAAAGGTTTTAAATATTCTTTAACTTTATTGTATTCTCCTTTTTTAAGATAAACCTTTATTATACCAAAAAGACTAGGTAGTGTTTTTTCGATATTTAATTCTTTAGACATTTTATAAGCTTTAATAAAACAAATTCCGGCTTTATCGTAATCTAATGAAGAGTCATAATAGATCATGCCCTTATGCTGCAGGCCTTCAATTATTAAATCATTGTGTTTCATTTTTTGAGATATATCCGATGCTGAGTCTACATTATCAATAGCCTTGTCATATTCTTTTAATTCCCTATATCTTCCTGCTAAAGCTAAGTGAAATGAAGCAATCTCATAATCATTACCAATTTTTTTTGCCCTTAAAATCCCTTCATTAAAGTATTTTATTGCAGTTTCAGATTTATCCAATTTCACATAACAAAAACCAAGATTATAATAGGTACCTATTAAACGCAATAGATCAGACGGTTTTTCATCCGTTTCGATAGTTTGAAGAAAAATCTCTGCTGCCTTCGTATAGTTATCCAAATGAAGGTAATATGCTCCTTTATTCTGATATGCATCTAATAAATTGACAGTATCTTTAATGCGTTTCAAAACAACAATACTTGAATCTATATAATTGATAGCTTTACCGTACTCATTATCATCTCTTGCAGACATCGATTTTAACGTATAATATAAATGCCAACTACTATTATCCGGGTCTTTTGATAGTATTGATCTGGCTTTTTGCAATATTGGTATTGTTTCATCTTTTCTATAATTATTTAACAATGCATATGCTTTATATACATATGTAGACAATAATAATTCTTCTGAATCTGTGTTTTTGGCTAATATTGCTACCTTATCATAATAGTATAAACTAGAATCTGTATTTTTTTTTATCTCATATATATAGGCTTGAGACATATAAATATCCGTCAAACAAGTTTCATCGACCTTAGCCATCATGATCTTATTATATTCAAAATAAAAATCTACATCCGAAATTGTATCTTTTTCCGCTCTCCATTGTTCACAATACTCTTTTTTTGTTTGTGCATGAGTCAAACAACCTATAAAAAATAATGCTAAAAAGAATGTGTATTTTGTTTTCATAAAATGACAACTATGCGGATAACTGTTTGGGATTATTTACTTTCATACTCTGTAAAGATATTGAAACGGGAAAATTTAATTCAAATTGGGTTCCTATCCTTTTTTCTGAAGAAACAGTGATCGTTCCTTTATGCATTTTCACAAACCTATAAACGAGGTTAAGTCCTAGTCCTGTTCCTTTTTCACCTTGTGTACCAATAGTAGATTTTTTTTCTTCCAGAGTAAAAAGATTCTCAATCTGATCCTGAGACATGCCTACACCAGTATCTGTAATTGAACATAAAAACATATCATCATTACTTGTACACTCTATTCTTATATTTCCTTCTTCAGTATATTTTAAAGCATTACCTATCAAATTTCTAAAAATAACATGAAAGGCTCCTTTATCAAATATAATTTTCAAATCTTCTTCGAATTTTAAATCAATTTTAGTTTTCTTATAAGAAGCTTGTTGTTCATATCCAGAAATAATTTCGTTTAGTTGTCCTCCAATAGATATTGTTTCTGGATTCATTTTATATCCATTCATCTGTTCTAACGACCAATTCAATAAATTATCCAACATATTAGAAAGGTTTTCGGAGTTTTTTTCTAGGGCTTGTGAAAGTTCTATTGTTTTTTCATGATTACCTTTATCGATATGATATTTTAGTATTTTACCTGATCGCTGAAAAGGAAGAATCATACCTCTTAGATCATGAGCTATGATCGAAAAAAGACGATTTTTAACCTGATTTGTAGAGGTAAGTGCCTTTTGTTGTTTTCTCAATTTTCTAAAAGCCCAAGCACCAGCTATTAATAAAAACAATAAAAATCCAGCTGCTAATAAATATAAGTTTTGTTGAGCTTTAGCTTGTTTGGCTATTTGTTCCTGTTCTTCTTTTTCTTGATTAAGAGATACTATCGCTAATTCTTTCTTTTTAGTATCATATTGTTTTTCGAGATCAGCTACTTTAATCATTACTTGTTCGCTGGATATAGAGTCTTTTATTGAATAATATTTTTTTAGTTGATTTAAGGCTAAGAATGATTGACCTGTTTTCTCATAATATCTGCTAGAAACTTGATAGAATTTTTGTTTAAAATGTATACTATTAATCTTATTAGTTATATTCTCAAAAGATTTCAAGTAGCTTTTCACTTTTTTATATTTTTTTTCATGAAGATAAATTTCTATTAAGCCTCTGATGCTAGCATATAGTGTTGAATCATCTTTAGACTTTTTAGCTATTTGGTAAGCTTCTTTAAAATACACCTCTGCCTTATCGTTTTGTTTAAGGTTTTCAAAGTATATCCATCCCTTTTCTTTTAACAATTCGGCGATTTGAACATAATCTTTCTGATCACGAGCTAATTTTAATGCATAATCAGCAACTTTAATTGCATCATCATTTTTATTTAACTTCTGGTTACATTTAACCAGTTCAGCGTAACATAATAATAAAACATAATTATCTCTTCTTTTCTTTGCAATTGGAATACTCTTATTTATATATTTTATTGCGGTATCGTAATGTCCCCATCTTAAATAGGTACGACCTAAAAAATAGTATATATCCTCTAAGTCTAAAATATTATTTTGACCTTCTTTAAGCTGGATTGCTTTTAGTAAATTTTTAGCTGATTCTTCATAATTCGATAAATTAAAGTGGTACAAGCCTATGTTTTGATATCGCGTTGGTATTCCAATTTCATTATTAGTTCTATTTAAGAAACCGATAACCGAGTCCGCATATATGATTGCTTTATTATATTCGTTACTTTTCCTTGCTACTAATTCCTTCGTATTATAATAAAGAACCCACGCTTCATTTTTAAAATCTTTATCCAATATTTTTTTAGCTTTATCTAGCCACACATAAGCTTCTTTATCTTTATGGTTTTGAGATAATAAAATATTAGCCTTCTCTACATATAAGCTTGAAAGTGATGTCTCTTTTTTGAGGCTTTCTCCCAGTATGATAGCTTGATTACAATTACTTAATGCTTCATCAAACTTTTCAATATACTTATATGTGTGAGTTAATGCTAAATAAATTTCTATCTTACATTCATCATCTACTTTAGAAATAGTTTGATTACTAAGCCTAAATAATGCTTCAGAGCTTGAAATTGTATCCATTTGTTTACGCCATAATTCACAATAATCATTTTCTGTTTGCGCCTGTGTAGTAATACCTATTAGAAGAAGAAACGAGTATAAGAGTTTTTGTGTGGTCATCGCTAGTTGTTTTACATTCGATTGTCTCCTCTATTTTATGCAGAAATAGATTTTCGTCCTTCTTTTTGATTGAGTACTTGTTTTACGGCTGGAAAACTTAAATCAAACCGAGTACCAATTCTTTTTTCCGAAGAAACGTTGATTGTTCCTTTATGCATTTTTATAAATCGATATACAAGGTTAAGTCCCAGTCCTGTTCCTTTTTCTCCTTGTGTTCCGATCGTAGATTTTTTTTCTTCCAAAGTAAAAATATTTTGTAGTTGATCCACAGACATGCCTATTCCCGTATCAGTTACTGAACATAAAAACATATCATTCTCACTTGTAAATTCTATTCGAATATTCCCTCCTTCAGTATATTTAAGAGCATTCCCTATTAGGTTTCTAAAAATCACATGAAAAGCTCCCTTATCAAATTTAATATTCAAATCTTCTTTAAATTTTAAATCAATCTTAGTTTTCTTATAAGAGGCTTGTTGTTCATATCCAGAAATAATTTCACCTAACTGTACTCCCACTGATATTGTTTCAGGATTCATCTTATATCCATCCATTTGTTCTAATGACCAATTCAATAAATTATCCAACATATTAGAAAGACTTTCTGAGTTTTTTTCTAGAGCTTGCGAAAGTTCTATTGTTTTTTCGTGATTACCCTTATCGATATGATATTTTAGTATTTTACCTGATCGTTGAAAAGGAATAATCATCCCTCTTAGATCATGAGCAATAATAGAAAAAAGGCGGTTTTTAACTTGGTTTGTAGAAGTGAGTTCCTTTTGTTGTTTTCTCAGCTTTCTAAAAGCCCAAGCACCAGCTACTAATAAAAACAATAAAAAGCCAGCTGCTAACAAATATAAGTTTTGCTGAGCTTTAGCTTCCTTAGCAATCTGTTGTTGTTGTTCATTTTCCTTACTTAACGATACTATCTCTAATTCTTTATTCTTTGTATCGTACTTTTTTTCTAAATCAGCTACTTGTGTCTTAACCTTAGTATTAGATATAGAATCCTTTATAATAAAGTATTTTTTCAAGTATTTCATAGCAGAGTCTGATTTTCCTGCCTTTTCATAGTATTCACTATACTTTTTATAATACTCCTGTCTATAACGAAGATCTCCAAGTCTTTTTGTTACTTCTTCAAAAGGTTTAAAATATTTTTTCGCTTTTTTATACTCATTTTTATACAAATAAGATTCTATAACACCTCTTACAGAAGGATATATAGTCATATCTATACCGGCCTCTTTAGCTTTTTCATATCCTTTTAAAAAAGAAATTTCAGCGCGATCATAATCTTTAAAGCTTTTTATAAAGAGCCAACCTTTTTCCACATATGTTTGCGCTAATTGAGAATCATCATTGAGTTCTTTGGCTAATACTTGAGCCGAATCAATAGCCTTTAAAGCTTTTTCTTTTTCTTTTAAAACTCTATAACAATGAGCCATTTGTGAATAACTAAGTAATCGAGTATATTTATTACCTTCTTCTCTAGCTCTTGATATAGCTTTTCTTAGATACTTCATTCCTATTTCATGCTGATCCCATCGAATATAGCCAACTCCTAACACAAAATAAGTTGCCGCCAACTGATTGGGATTTTTTTGTTTTTCTTTAAGTTCTACAGCCAGTAACAAATTTTCAGCTGACTCTTCATATCTTGACAGACGTAATAAGTATACTCCTTTATTGTGATAATTATTCGGCAAATCCAAAGTGTCTTTTGTCCTCTTAGAAAATAATATTGTAGAATCAATGTATTTTAGGGATTGTTCATGATTACCTTCATTTTCCGCCATATTCGCATAAGTTTCATAATATGCAAACCATCCTGGATTTTCTGGAAAACCTTTTAACAACTTACTTGTTTTTTTTAAAAAATTTCTTGCCTCTTTGCTTTTTTTAGTTTTAAATAATGTATAAGCTTTTTTAGCATATGCATTTGCTAACTGCTCATTTGATTCAATAGATTTCCCTAAGATTATTGCTTTATCATAATAATAAATAGCCGAATCTTTTTCTTCTTTTTTATTATATATAAAACCAGATGTTATTAAAAGTTCTATTTTACAAGAATCATTGACTTTAGACATCATTTGTTTTAAAAACTCTAGTTGTTTGTCCCAATTATCAATGGTTAGAAACTTCTTATCTATTTCTTCGCAGAGTATCTTTTTATTTTGACTATTAATCGTAAAAACTGTAAAAAAAGTAAGAAGTAATAATATTTTTTTTGTGGTCATAGTTGGTTATTTAATTTTTACTTATCCATATATATTACGAATCTCCTTTATTGCTTCAATTAAAAACATAACCCGATAGGCTATGTAATCTCAAAGCACCCTTTCGCTTCTATTTAAATAGGTGGCTCCTACTTCTAATCCATTCGCTAATTCATACAGATTTGTACCAGAAAGCATTTTTTCTAATTCCTTCCTTACTAGTACTATTTTATTATGTATTGGACAAGGTTTATGAGCATTACATTCTTTTAATCCTAAGCCACATCCAGTGTAAATAGAATCACCATCAATCGCACATACAATATCTCCTAACGATATCTGATCTATTCTTATTTCTTCAATCAGAAAACCTCCTTTAGCCCCTTTTACAGAATCTAAAATCTTATTTTTAACTAGTTTTTGAAGTATTTTGGCGGTAAAAGCTTCTGGAGAATCAATCTCATTAGCTATAGTTTTCAGATTAGTAAGTTTATTTTGTAACGATTGCTGCGCTATATAGATAGAAGCTTTAATACCATATTCACAAGCCTTAGAAAACATATCTTTTTATTAAAGTATAACTCAAATATAGAGATAAATTTTAATTCGGATAATGTTGTCCTATATAAAAGATACATACTACATTGAATACACTATAAAAGTAGGAATCTCTTATACAAAAAACAGTCTGAATAAATTTGGATAGAAGGTATTCTGTATTAGATTCCCTCTCTCTTGTTTACAGGAGTGGTAGGATTGTATCCAAATCCAGAAATTTTTAACTCAATTCCTAATTGATTAAGTATATATCCTATCGTTGCATAATGATGAATTGCATGACTATTGGCATGTGCTAAAATACTTTCTAAGGTATAATTAACTGTAACTTTTCCTTGTCCCATATTATCAGTAACGTGAATCAAATAATCCGTATTTACGTCTACATAAGAAAGTAACGTTTTCTGAAGTGAATACATGTGATTTTTAGCAGCTTCTATATTAGTAGATAAAATTTCATCTCTCTTACGTGCAGTAAGATCAATATCATTAGTATCTAATCCATTGATAATACAATCAAAAAAATCTAAAGTATGTCTAATATGAGAACCAATACTTGAATAATATGGTCCAACAGAAGCATCACAGTAAGTTTCTAAATTTATCGCGTCTAATAGAGCAATAGCATTATTTAGATTATGGTTTATTGAGGATATAATAAGTGTTTTCATAGGGAATAAGGCGTAATATACATAATAAACTTACATAATAACTTTGGTAAAACGTTAAATTTATAATTTATACTCATAAGAATGCAATACCATATATGTAACCTCGTTATTAATAAAATATTGTGATACGCAGCCCCGTAGAACAGTAGGATATCTATCACTTTGTTTATGGGTTAGCCATAAAAATTAAGATAAAGTGCGCATTTCATCGATTAATGACATTTATTTTTGGATGTTACTTATAAAATATTGTATACTTGTACTGTTCATTAAAAAGCCCCATAAAAATGAAAAGAATAACATCAATTTTATTTTTACTTTGTTTTGTTTCTCAAACTAACGCCCAAAATCTTTATGAAGATGCGTTAACCGCTGCTAGCTATGCATATTCGCATTCTAAAAAGGCGCACGGAGCAAATAATGTATTTCATACTCAGGAATATGCAGATAAAGCTATAGAAGCTTTTGAAAAAGTAGAAAACCTTGCAGATAAGTGTGGTTGTTCAGAAGCTAATGAAACGGCATATGAGGCTAAAACAAATATGGTAAGTTCTCTAGATCAAGATACTTATGAGCGTAGCAGATATTATGCAAAGCAAGCTAAAGAACTTGGTCCTAAATTATTAGAACAATTAACTAATTGTCAAGCTAATGGTAGCAGTAGTGATGACTATACGGATGTTGCTAGTGCAGAAGAAGAAGCTATTGCAATTGCTTCTGAAGAAGTAGCTCAAAAACAGAAAGAATTAGAAGCGCAAAGACGTCAATTAGAAATCGAACAACAAAAATTACAACAACAAATAGCAGAGCAACAAAAAGCTCAAGCTGAATTCGAAGCACAACGTGCAGAAGAATTAAAAGAACAAACAGTAGTAAAAGTAAAAGCAGAACAAGCTTTAAAAAATCTGGAAAGTGCTCTTCAGGAATTAAGTATCGCTTTTGATGACGAATCAATATTCGAATCTCAAAAAGACTACTTAAGAAGTGAAAACGACTTACAAAACGAAACACTTAATGATACAAAAAATTTCTATGTAAATAGAGCTAAAGAACTTACTAAAAGTGCTATGCAACAATTTGCTGGATATACAGAAAATTAATACAATTGAATTTTATTTTGTAGCCCCAAAATAAAATTTTTTGAAACGGTATCTTATTTTAGATACCGTTTTTTTTTGGCCTATTGTGAATAAAATATAGAGATCCTATAAGTGTTTTGTGGAAATATTCCATAAATTTGGAAATATTCCAAATTATAATTAATTGAGAACTATACTACATCTTGATCTCGATACATTTTATGTATCAGTAGAACGTCTTATTGATAGCTCTTTACAACACAAACCCTTACTAGTAGGTGGTACTAGTGATCGTGGTGTTGTAGCAGCTTGCAGTTATGAAACCAGAACATTCGGCGTACATTCAGGAATGTCTATGAAAATAGCGAAAGAACTATGTCCGGAAGCTACTATTATAAAAGGTAATGCCGGGACATATAGTAAATACTCTGATCTGGTAACAGAAATCATTAAAGAAAAAGTTCCTGTCTTCGAAAAATCTAGCATTGATGAGTTCTATGCTGATCTATCAGGAATGGATAAATTTTTTGGAGCATATAAATATGCATCAGAACTTAGACAAAAAATTATTTCAGAAACCGGTCTACCAATATCTCTAGGATTTGCACAAAATAAAATAGTTTCTAAAGTAGCGACAAATGAAGCTAAACCTAACAATCAATTAAAAATTGATACTGGTACAGAAAAACCTTTTCTAGCACCGTTATCAATCAAAAAAATACCAATGGTTGGTGATAAAACTTTTCAAACACTACGTAGCTTAGGTGTACAACAGGTAAGAACTATACAAGAAATGCCTGTCGATGTTATGAAAAGAGTTTTAGGAGTAAATGGATTAACAATTTGGAAAAGAGCTAATGGAATAGATAATACGCCAGTAATTGCATTTTCTGAACGTAAATCTATTTCCACAGAAAGAACATTTGATAGAGATACCATAGATATATACAAACTGCGCAATATCCTTGTGGCAATGACAGAAAATCTATCATATCAATTACGTAGAGGAAATAAACTCTCTGCTTGTATTACTGTAAAAATTAGATACTCTGATTTCAATACATACTCTAAACAACTTAAGATCCCTTATACTAGTGCAGATCATATTTTAATTCCTAAAATTTTGGAGCTCTTTGAAAAATTATATCAAAAAAGATTATTAGTACGATTAATAGGTATCAGGTTTAGTCATTTGGTAAGTGGTAATTATCAGATTAATCTCTTTGAAGACAATGAAAAACAACTTAATCTTTATAAAGCTTTAGATCACATCCGAGATCGATATGGTGATCGAAGCGTTATTCGAGCTGTAGCAATGGGGTCTAAAACTATAGGTAGAATGCAAAATCCCTTTAATGGTCAACCTCCTATTGTACTAGCACATAGAAAACAATAATCATGTACTTGAATTGCCATTCATACTATAGTCTTAGATTTGGAACCTTTTCTGAAATAGATTTATTAGAATTAGCTAAAGAAAATCAAATCAACTGTTTAGCTCTAACTGATATTAATAATACAACTGCATGCCTTAATTTCATCCGAAAAGCTAAAGAATATCGAATCAAACCTATTGTAGGTATAGATTTTAGAAATAATCACCGACAACTATATGTCGGTATTGCTAAAAACAATCAAGGGTATAAAGAATTAAATAGTTTTTTGTCTTATCACTCTCACAATAAAATTGATTTCCCTCTGAATGCTCCAAAATTTAAAAATGCATTTATCATATATCCTTTCATGTATATTGTAGAAATAAAAAAAACTAAATTTTTATCAAATGAATTTATAGGTGTCTCCATAAAAGAAATCCCAAAACTAAGATTTTCGGTATACAGAAAACTAAAAGAAAAACTTGTCATACTTCAGCCCGTAACTTTTAGAACCAAAAAAGATTTTAATACACATCGCTTACTACGAGCTATCGACAATAACATTTTACTCAGTCGTTTGCCTGAGCAGCAACAAGCTTGTTTTTCAGAAAAAATGACATCAAATCTTGAAATTAAAAACCAATTTACTGAATTTGATTTCATGATCAGAAATACCGAAAATATACTTAAAGAATGTTCTATCAATTTTGACTTTTCTAAAAACAAACCTTCTTTAAATCAAAAAACTTACACCGGTAGTATTGAAGAAGATAATAAATTATTGATAAAACTGTGTAAAAAAGGCCTTCCCTATCGATATAAAAATCCTAACAAAAAAGTTCGGGATCGATTAGAAAAAGAGCTTGCTTTAATTACCAAAATGAATTTCGTTTCCTATTTTTTAATCAACTGGAGAATTATTTCATACGCTCACGAAAAAGGTTATTATTATGTAGGACGTGGAAGTGGGGCTAATAGTATTGTTGCATATTTACTTAGGATTACAGATGTAGATCCAATCGAATTAGATTTATATTTTGAAAGATTTATAAATTCGCATCGTACTAGTCCTCCAGATTTTGATATAGATTTCTCTTGGAGAGATCGGCAAGATATTACACGGTTTATCTTTGAAGAATTTGATCACGTAGCATTATTGGGAACATATGTTACTTTTCATTACAAAGGCGCTGTTAGAGAATTAGGCAAAGTATTTGGTTTACCCAAATTCGAGATTGACAAACTCAGTGAAGGTAATTATGATTATAATTCTATAGATCATATTCATAAACTAGTAATTACTTATAGTCAGCTAATTCAGGGGATACCCAATTACATCAGTATCCACTCTAGTGGAATACTAATTAGTGAAAAACCGCTTCATTCCTATATTGCTACAGATATACCTCCCAAAGGTTTTCCTACTGCACAATTTGATATGATTATTGCGGAAGATTTAGGTTTATATAAATTTGATATTTTAGGTCAACGAGGTTTAGCTAAAATCAAAGAAGCAATTAATATTATTCAATATAATCAGCCAGAAAAAGCCAATTTTGATATTCATGATATCAAAAAGTTCAAAAAAGATCCTAATATCAATTCATTAATAAAGGAAGCAAAATGTTTAGCTTGTTTTTATGTGGAATCACCTGCTATGCGCATGCTATTAAGCAAGCTCAAAACAGATAACTATCTAGGACTAGTTGCTGCAAGTTCGATCATACGGCCTGGAGTAGCTAAAAGTGGAATGATGCGAGAATATATCTTAAGAGAACATGATAAAGAAAGGCGAAAGAATTCACATCCTATCATGCTTGATTTGATGAAAGATACTTATGGAATCATGGTATACCAAGAAGATGTTATTAAAGTAGCTCATCTTTTTGCTAAACTCACTCTTGATGAAGCTGACGTATTACGTAGAGGAATGAGTGGTAAATTTCGATCTCGAAAAGAGTTTAAAGATGTACAAAAAAAGTTTATTCAAAATTGTCGAACAGAAGGGTATGAAGAAAAATTAATTTTTGAAATATGGGATCAAGTGGCAAGTTTTGCCGGATACGCTTTTCCAAAAGGGCATTCCGCTTCTTATGCTGTAGAAAGTTATCAAAGCCTATTTTTAAAAGCTTATTTCCCTTTAGAATATCTAGTAGCAACACTAAATAATGGTGGAGGATTCTATCGTTCTGAAGTGTATCTAAACGAAGCTAAACTACTAGGTGCAAACATCTTAACCCCTTCTATTAACATCAGTCAATACGAACATGTACTACACAAAAAAACTATATATCTAGGATTTGGTATACTACGAAATCTGGAGCATAAAATCTCTGAGTTCATATTATTAGAACGAAAACAACGCGGAATGTATTCTTCCCTTAATGATTTTATGGATAGAGTACCTATTAGCATAGAACAAATAAGTATATTAATCAAAATAAATGCTTTTGCTTTTACTCAAAAGAACAAACATGAATTATTATGGCAAGCACACTTTAAATTAAATGATACTCTTCCAGATTGTAACCAACCTCTTTTATTCGAAGAAAAACGAATAGAATATAAATTACCAGAATTTAAAATATCTAAATTAGAAAATGCATTTGAACAAATCGAATCCTTTGGATTTCCTCTATGCGGATATTATGAGATAATGACTTCGAAGCCTGTAAACCAAAATAGAGCTAATCAATTAAAAGAATACTTAAATAAGAAGATTGATATTTATGGATATTTAATCGCTATGAAAAACACCAACACTTCAAAGGGTAAACGTATGGCTTTTGGAACTTTTTTAGATCAATTTGGAGATATATTTGATACTGTGTTATTTCCACCTATACAAGAAAAGTATAAACTTAAGCATAAAGGTATCTATCGCATGTATGGTAAAGTAGTAGAAGAGTTTGGGTTTCTAAGTATTGAGGTGATCAAAATTGTTAAGCAAGATTATATTCAAGATCCAAGATATGGATAGTATCTACCAAGGAGTCGTATAAAAGAGTTATTAAATCAAGGAATTCCCTTTAGTTTTTTTAGATTTTAGGCATAAAAAAAACCCTTCATTAAATAATGAAGGGTTTTCAAGGAAGGCGGCGACCTACTCTCCCACGATTGTAGTACCATTGGCGCTAACGGGCTTAACTTCTCTGTTCGGAATGGTAAGAGGTGAGCCCCGATGCTATAACCACCTTAAGCTGTTAATCCTAAACTTGTTTCAAGATCTATTAGTACCTAAGTCTCAAGTAATCAGCATTAAGTTTTACAACTTATTACTTTATACTAAGCACTTACTACTAAGATAATAAGTTAACATATTGATTTAAATTGA
>NZ_CANMQT010000008.1 GCF_947500065.1 uncultured Aquimarina sp. | reverse complement strand
CCGTGTATCATAACCTTAATTCTCTCTTTTGTTCTTTCTGATTATTTATACTAAAAGTTAAGCATTGTAAACTTAAGTTGTGTATTATCAGGTTCAGAATGGATTCCCTAATCAGCAACGAATTACGGATGCTATTGCTGATTGGGAGGCAAAAACACCCATTCGATTTGTACCTCGAACAAATCAGAATAATTATGTGTTTTTTAGAACTGGAGGCGGTTGCTCTTCTTTTGTAGGTCGTCAGGGAGGAAGACAGGATATTACATTGGCTGGAGGATGCCCTACAGGAGCTGTCATTCATGAAATTGGACACGCAGTAGGTCTGTGGCACGAACAAAGTAGAAAAGATAGGGATCAGTACATCACCATTAATTTTGGAAATATTCAGAATGGTTTAGAATTTAATTTTGAAACTTATCTACAACAGGGAATTGATGGTGATGAATTCACAAATGAGTTAGATTTTAATTCTATAATGCTTTATTCTTCATTTGCTTTTTCTAAAAATGGATTGCCGACCATTGTAAAAAAAGATGGATCCACGTATACTACCAATAGAACATCACTTTCTAATGGAGACGTAGAAGGAATTCAAAAAATGTATTCTGGTGATGGTCCGGGTGGAGATATCTGTGATGGAGTAGCAGAATGGTCTCCTAATCAATCTTACCAACCAGGAGATAGGGTTACTTATTTTGGTAACTTATTTGAACGAACGACAAACGGCTGGAATTTTATAGGCTCCTGTGGAACTTCGAATACAAAATCTTCGGACACGGATTTTAAAGATCTTAATGATGTGGATTTAGGTTAAATATATTGCTTCGAAAAAGGAATGAACCTAAAAAAACCTCTTCCAAATGTCTTTTGGAGGAGGTTTTATATGTTTTTAAGGTTTAAGAGAATTCGAATACTGATTATATTCATGAAACCTATTACTTTTCGGGTTTCAGGATTAAAAATTTATCATCCATAACGTTTCCTGTTACTATAAGATCTTCAAAAGGTGCCGCTATTGTGGAGCCAGACATTTCAGTTCCGTCATTTGTGTATATGTGTTCTATATCATAATCGTTTTTCCCGTTATAGGTAATCTTAATAATTTCTGAAGGAGTAGTGTCTTCTTTTCCTTTGGCATAGGATCCAAATCGTAATAAATTAGGATGCGCTCCTATCCAGAGATTTCCATCAGTATCGATTTCGATATTATCTACTCCTGTACCACAAGGAATATCTTCTATAAATTCTAGAGATCCATCAATATTTTTGGAATACACTTTGACTAAAAAACCTCTAGGAGATGCTACAAACAATAAGTTACGTTTAGGGTCAAAATTGATCCCATTAGCATAGGCAATACCGTCTGCAACTTCAGTATAGTTTTCGCCATCATAGTAAAGAACATTCGAAATAGAAAGTCCAAGATATTCTTCTAATATTTTACCAATTCCTTTTGTGTATCCGTGATCATTAGTGACATAAAAACGATGTTCATCGATTAGTACAAGATCATTAGGACTGATTAAGGAAGGATGGGTTAGTGTTTTTTCGTGAACCAGATTTTTACCATTCATAGTAAAAACTTCAATAGAATGTCCTTTTGGTGTATGATTAATTGCCATCACTTTATAGATGCTATCTTTTTTTATCATTGAAATTCCATGTGGAGCAAAAGATTGATCAAAAGAAGCGGTTAGATGAGTAAGGTTAAAATTCTTATTTTTTAAATCCATTAAGTACAATCCACCTTTTTCTTCTTTTACAGGAGGATAGATTTCTCTATTCGTAGAGGAGATTAATGCAAAACCCTCTGATGGGCTGACAGTGATGTCTTCGGCGCCAGGAATAGGGATTTTCTTTAGAACTGTTCCTTCAAATTTATTCTCTACAGTTCTGAAAAAGCCAGTTGATATTAATATATGAGCAACAAAGGCAATGATTACTACTAAAAGAACAAGTGTAGTTCTCTTTATAACACGTTTCATAAATTTTCGATCTTATTACTTTTTAGAATTGGCCGGAACTGGTGGTGGTCCTTCTGGAACAATAGCTTCGTATACTTCATCTCCTTTACGCTCTTTATATTCGGCTTTTACCTTTTCTAAGGCTTCTGGGTTTTCGTAAAGATCTGTCATTGTCATAGCCATTGCTTTGGAGGCATATAACATTCCTTTATGACCAATACTCATTCCGCCACAGGCTACTACAGCCCAAGAATGCCAAGGTGTATCTTTTGGAGCGGTTGTAACTCCCAGATTTATATTAGGGACATTCCAGCTTACATCTCCTACATCGGTAGAACCTCCACCTGGATGCTCCTTGGTCTCTTCTAGTGGATTGATAGCACTGTCCATACCTACTTGTTCTTTTTTTGTTACTTCCTGGATTTTTTTACCGAAGGCAATTTCTTCATCCGTATAGGTAATTGGTCCAAGAAGTTCCAGATTATTCTGCATAAGTTTTCCTCCTTCACGATTTACAAGTACTTCGTAAATTCCAGAAATTAATGAGATTTTATAGTCTACATTCGCCATAATAGCTGCTCCTTCTGCCATTTTCTGAACACGTTCATATACTGGCATCATACCAGAGCGTTTAGTATCGCGTACTCGCATCCATAATCTAGCGTAGTCTGGAACCACATTTACAACTTGTCCGCCATCCTGGATATGATAATGCATACGAACAGTAGGTTTAACATGTTCTCGATAATAGTTGATTCCAGTTGTGTATAATTCCAATGCGTCAGAGGCACTTCTACCATTCCATGGATCGGCAGATGCATGTGCTGCTTGTCCAAAAAATTCTACTTTAAAATCTACTAATGCTAGAGAACTTTGTACATCTGCTTTGGTAGATGCAGATGGATGCCAGCTAATATTAGCATCGACATTATTCCACAAGCCTTCTCTTACCATCCATATTTTACCGAAATATTTTTCTTCGCTAGGCGTACCAAAAAACTTTATGGTTCCTTTGATTTTACCACTTTGGATAAGTTCTTTTACAGCAATGGCAGCTCCTAAACTTCCTGCTCCAAATAGATTGTGCCCACAACCATGTCCTCCGGCACCTTCGTTAAGTGGAGACTTGGTAGGTTGAGCTTTTTGTGAGATTCCTGGTAATGCATCAAATTCTCCTAATACACTAATTACAGGTTTTCCAGAACCGTAGGTTGCAACAAAAGCTGTTGGCATTCCTGCAACTCCTCGTTCTACAGTAAATCCTTGCTTTTCTGCATAATCTGCTAGTAGCTTTGAAGATTGATTTTCTTCAAAAGCAGTTTCTGCTAATGCCCAGATTTGATCACTGATATTGATAAGTTCTTTTTGATGGGTTTCTATTGATTTTATGATCGCTTGTTTGCTTTCAGAGGGTTTCTTTTGACTAAAGATCGGTAGCGTCAATAAAGAACATAGTAATAGACCTATAAAGTTGTTTGATTTCATAATAGCCTGAATTAAATGAGTTTGCTTAAGATGATAATGATAAAAATAACATTTTTTATGTTGATAGTAACATTTTATCACATTCTTATTAGCCTTCACTTTTTGAGGATGCATTCTGAGTATTCATGCCTGTTACGGTGCAACCACATGAGTATAAAAACGTTTACTAAATGAGTACTTACGAATTCTCATTTATTAACATTTCTTAACGTTAATTACAATAGTTTTAACCTGAGATCAAGTAATACATTGATTATAAAATTGTTATCAATAACTAAGAATTACTCCATAAAATCAATTTAGAAAATGAAGATTAAAAGTCTATTTAACGTTTTTGCACTTATCCTAATTATTACATTTGTTTCTTGTCAAACGGTCGAAAAGAAAGATCGTCGTAATGATAAGCTTATTGCTCAAGCGAATATTCCAGCTAAAGAAGAAAAGATCCCAACGATCAATGAGGTGATATCATATGATATAGCATTTACTAAATTAAATGAAGTTGTGCAATCCGCGGAATATGCTGAGAAGTTTAATAGCCAAAAACCTTATACTATATTCGCTCCATTAAATGGTGCTTTTCAGAAATTACCGCAAGGAACTATAGAAAAATTAACTAAAGAAGAACTGGCAGCTATTATGAATTGCCATATTATTCGAGGAACTATTAATGAGCAAGATATTATCAAAGCAATTAATGAAGGAGGAGGAAGTGTAAAACTTAAAACGCTTGGAGGTACTAGATTAATAGCAAGTAGAAAAAGAGGTAAAATCTATTTAATCGATAAAAATGGTAATGCTGGTAGATTAATGAAAACAGATATCGAAGCTACTAACGGAATGATCCATACTCTGGAAACTGTAATGTTACCAAAGAAATAGTAAGATATAATTTAATGTGTTTGTTTAAAACCGGAGAACCTCACAATTAGATAGAGTTGTGAGGTTTTTTATGCATTAAAGTTAAATGATTCTAATCAATGTCAACAGCTTCAAAGGTAATAGCGGGCTTTTCGAGAGTAGGATTTGATGCGTTTCTATTTGAATAGATATAAGCTTTACCTTGTAGTTTTGGTTTGTGTATTAAATTAGTGTGTAATAGCCCGTAATAGGTGGCAAGGGCATAATTATTCTGATTATCCACAGAATACACAGGGTTTTCTTTTAAAAAACCATCACTATTCGTTTTAAGGATTCCATTTGTTCCATTAGTGATAAAGATACCGTTAAAAACTTCGATCTTTTTTGAAGCATTAAAAGTTAATTTTATATCCTCTTTTATATGATCGCCAATTGGTTGTATCTGTTTAATATTTCTAAATAATTGTGCAAAATTATGTGCGGTCTCCTCAATAAATATAGGGCAATCTGCGTTAATCATAATGGCAATATTTAGTTGTTCTTTTGGATAATGTACAATAACAGTCCGAGCTCCTCGCCAGCTGCCTGCATGTTCTAAAACGTTGTTGCCAAAAGCATCATAAGATGAACGCCAAACAACACCTACATTTGTTTTTTTACCATTCTTAAGTTGGTGACTCTTGAACATTTCTTTGACCACTTCTTTAGAGATAAATCCGTTTGTATATCCATTCATCATCTTAACTAAATCCGAAGGTGTTGATCTAAACCCAGCTCCGGGTATTTTGTAACTAGCATTTGTTATTTTTTCTTTGTGAAGTTTTTCATTTTTAAGATAATACAGGGAAGCATTTTCTTTAGAAAGCTTTTCAATATTTTCGGCAGCAGTTTGTGTCATCTGTAGTGGTTTAAAAATGTGATCATTCATATAATCGATATAGCTTTTCCCGGAAGCTCCTTCAATCACTGCAGCTAGTAAATTAAAAGCATGCGTAGAATATTTGTAATCTGTATCAGGATCAAATAGGAGAGAGGCTTGCATTAAGTTTACGGTCTCCTTTATACTTTGATATTGCTTTTTTTTATAGCTATTCCCATTTGGTCTATGTGCTAATCCAGAAGTATGACCTGCTAACTGACGAGAAGTGATATTAGCATATTTCTCATCTATGTATGAGATATAATTTTTTATGGGAGCATCTAAGTCAATTTTACCTTCTGAAACTAATTTACCAATTGCTGTCGCGGTGATTACTTTGGCAACAGAGGCAGTTCGTAAAAGAGTAGTTGTTTCCATTTTTATATGTTGCTCTATAGTAGCGTAACCGAATCCTTTGGCATATAAGATTTCTCCATTTTTGCTAATGGCTATAGAAAAACCTGGGATTTTCGTTTGTTGCATGAATGCTTCGGCTACTGTTTCGATTTCTGAATACTCATTGATGTCATTGTTGTTACTTTGACTTTGAGAGTTTAGAGGTATTGTACACATTAGCAACGTTAATATTACTGTGTATAGAGATGCTTTTTTCATGATTCTGATTGCTAGGGTTTACTTTATTGCTCCTTTAGTAATTAAGTAATTGATAATTTCTTGATGTTTCCCTCTTTTAGCCATAGATAAAGGACTTCTTTTTTCGGAAAATAGAGAGTAACTATCTCTAACGGATTTATTGACATTGGCTCCTTTTCCTACTAAATACTTTACAACATTTAGATGTCCGTTCCAAGCAGCATTGATAAGAGGTGTCTCGTCACCGTTTACATACACATCCACTAATGCTCCAGATTCTACTAAAAACTTGACAATATCTAAATGCCCCTTTTTTGATGCTGCGATTAATGGATTTCCATCTCGATCACTTTTTTTATTGACATCAGCTCCAAGTCTTACAATAGTTTTTACCATAGTAAGATTTCCTCTAGAAGCTGCTCTTATTAGTGCTGTTCCATCACCAACTGTGGCTTTATCGATATCTGACGTATAGGATGCCAATATTTCTAATATTTTGGTGTCATCTAAGCTTCCCGCAATAAGCATTGGGTTTCCATCACCAGATACTTCTGCATTAGGATCTGCACCGTTTTTTAATAATAATTGTACAATATCACTATTCTTTCCCCTTACAGCAGCTATTAAGGGAGTACCATCTCCAGTTATTTTAATATTTACGCTGGCTCCTTTATCAACTAAATATTTAGAAACTTCATAATGTCCATTTTGTGCAGCAATCATTAAAGAGCTCGCATCATTACTATGTCTATAAGAAACTTTTGATCCTGCTTTAATTAATAATTTCACCATAGATAAATTTCCATTATAGGAAGCCATTCCCAATGGAGATCGTGGTTGTATGATTTCATCATAATTACAGTTTGGGTTTACAGTTTCTAGAAGCTGGGTTACTTTTGTAATATCATTATTTTTTACTGCATATAGTAACTCTTTGCAAGTTTGAGCTTTTAAAGACATCAGATTGATGCATGTTAATGCTACTAGTAGGATTATTGTTTTCATAATTGTTCGTTTTTTGATTAATGATTGAATACTAATTAGTAGTATTTGTTTATAAATTCAATTCGAAATTAGGTCTTAATAGAAGGTGTTATTTAAAAAAAAGACGAATAGAAGTTTTCTATTGACAGAAAAGATTTTTCGAAGGAAAATGACATTAATCAAGCGCAAACAGATTTTTGGTTGTTGTTATCTGATGTTGGAATGTTTAATCAGTTTTACTTAGTATTATTACTTATCTTTAAATTTAATGAATACTAATAAGCCCTTTATTGATCGAATAATTCAGAATAGAAAGGTGTCTCATCTTTTGTTTTGGGGCTCATTTCTATTAATATTCACCTTACTTGCCAGTCTAAATTCTGGAACACTGAAGTCTCATATTATTAACTATTTGGCGATGCTGCCATCTCAGATAATAGCGGCTTATGTTTTAAATTATTTTCAGATACCTAACCTACTTCTACAAAAGAAATATTTACTTTTTTTGGGATCCATGATTGTAAGTATCTACTTGCTTTCGGCCTTTGCCAGATGGAGTGTTGTTTATATCGCAGAACCTTTTATTAGAGTGGATTTTGTTCAAGAATCTATTACGGAAATACTCTCGGATTTTGCATATTTATTTTCTACTTATTTCCCAGCTGTATATATTTATGCATTTATGATGCTAATTATAAAAGCAATTAAAGATAGGTTTGAAGAGAAGCATCAATTAGAAATGTTACTGAAAGAAAAGGCTACTAATGAACTTAAATTTTTAAAAGCTCAGATTCAGCCTCATTTTTTATTCAATACATTGAATAATTTATATGCTTTAACATTATCAAAATCCGATGTTGCTCCACAAGTAGTGCTTAAATTATCGGAATTATTAGACTTTATATTATATCAAAGTGATGAAGCCTCCATTTCAATACAAAAAGAAATAGAATTAATACAGGGATTCATAGACCTAGAATCTTTGCGTTATGGAGATTCATTAGATTTAATTTTTAATCACAAGGCAGATGATTTAAATACACAGATTGCTCCATTGTTATTGTTGCCGTTAGTTGAAAATGCTTTTAAGCATGGATCAAGCGGTAATCCGAATAATCCAAAAATACATATTGATTTATCTGTAATTGATACTAAACTTACTTTTAAAGTATATAATAGTAGGCTTCATACTATTAATACAATAGAAAAACCAAATAATAAATCCGGAATAGGAATGAGTAACCTGAAGAGACAATTAGAACTTAATTATGCTAATACATATCGATTAGATATTGAGGATTTACCGGATAGTTATTCTGTAGAATTATTTATAGATTTGAAGTGATATTATGACAATTAGATGTATCGCAATAGATGATGAGCCTTTGGCGCTGGATATTATAAAAACATATTTAGGTCAAATTCCAAATACGGAACTCATAGCTTCCTTTAGTAATCCCATAGAAGCATCCGAGATTATAAAAACAAATAACATTGATCTAATGTTTTTGGATGTGGAGATGCCATTATTATCAGGGATCGATTTTTTGAAAACAATAAAAAACCCTCCTAAAGTAATTCTGACAACAGCTTATCGTCATTATGCTATAGAAAGTTATGAATTAGATGTTATTGATTATTTGTTAAAACCTATTTCGTTTAGGCGTTTCTTTAAAGCAATTAGTAAATATAAAAGTGTGCTAAAAGAACCGTCTGTACCTGTAATAGAAATCAAGGAACAAAAGATTCTTAATGATCATATGTATGTGAATGCTAATAAAAAGTTTGTCAAGATTAATTTTGAAGATATACTGTACGTAGAGAGTCTAAAAGATTATGTTAGAATTCATTTATTGGATAAAAGTATAACTACCAAAGATTCTATTAGTAATTTCGAAAATAAGCTCCCTAAAACGTTTTTAAGAATACATCGTTCATTTATTGTAAATGTTACTAAGGTTACAGCATTTACTAAAGTTGATGTAGAAATTGGAACCAAAGAAATCCCAATTGGTGCTAGTTATAAAGAGCAGGTTATTGGTTTTTTTAAAGACTAGAAGTCTCGATGATAAATTTTTTCGACTTTTTTGAATAGTGAATAGTTCTAATTGATTCTGTAGAGAATGCAGCTGTAAAATGTTTTATTCCTTTTTGATCCTTAAAGGGTTCTAGATATAAATTTTTGTCGATATATTCTTTTACAGTTTTTACACTAGCATTTTTAATAGGGTTTAAATTATTATCAAAAACAATTTTGATAAATTCATTTTCTTTAATGATAGACGGGACTTCTGTATTATATAAATCAAAGGTTTCATTATTAGGACCGAAACTGGGCATTCTATTAAAATTTTGTTGTCTCATGAATTCTTGTTGCTGGTGCATCATATTCTGGAACATCTGGTGATGAAACCACCAATTATTATGGTAGTTATACGTTGTTTTGTCTACGTAGCTCAATCTTAGAACATTAAGGCCTTCTACGGATTTATTGATGGTAATGGTCGGTTTATGTCTTTGAATGCGTATGGCTTTGTCAATTAACCTTAGATTTTCGTCATTAAAGTATCCAATGAAGTTTCCCTGTATTGGTTTTTTGAATTTAATGCTGCCCGTTTTGATGTCAACAACTGAAAGAATGGTGCTTTTCTTTGTTTTTATCATTAAGAATAAATTCCCTTTATGATAGAAGGAATTAAGATTTTTGATTTTTTCAATATCAAGATTATCGATAATTTGAAATTGTAATGAGTTACTTTGTACAGGATTTAATACTAGCGATAAAATAGACTGATTGTTACGACGGATGTAATCAAAATATAATAATCCTTTGTCATAATATACTTTGGTATCATCAATCGCCCCGTTTTCTATGTATTCGTTTGTGTTTATGAATTTGGGTTGGGAAGAAAATATTCTTTTAAAGATCCCATAATCTTCAGACACATTAAATGGAGTTTGAATTATGTTATCACCATTTACAATGTTGGTAATGTCAATTCTTTTTTCTTCAACTATGTAGTTAAGAAGAATTGATTTTTCAGGAAGACGCACTGTTACTTTTGGAAGCTTGAATTTTGGTAATACTTTTATTTTAGATTCTTTGGTGTTTATATTAACATCAATTATGGTAAGCTTTTTTGTAAATATACCTAGTTTTAGTTTAGTGTCTTCTGATGCAATTAGAGTTAAGGTTTCTTCATTTTTATGATAAGAAAGAATTGTTGGCTCTGATGAAAAATTTATATCGTTTAATTCGATGATTTTATTGTTTTCATCAATGAAGAATGGTTTAATTCCATATTCTTTTCGGTTTTTATCTTTATATATAATAAGATGTATAGAAGATTTTTGATCAATATCACCAGAATAGGTGCTTTTTACTTTTTGTCCTTTATTTAAAACAAAATCTATTTCACTTGCGTGTAATGAGATGGTTAAAAAGATAAATGCTATTTTTAAAATAGTAGCGTAAAATTTCATCATACTTTTTTTAATAATGGGGGAAGTTTATTCTTTAGTTACAGTAAAGAGTGTTTTGTTACCCCTCTTTTTTAGTTTTTATAATTTTGAAATTCATTTTTCCGCCCAATCTAGCTTTTTTGCTAATTTTTTATTACTGAATTCTAAATGTATAACTCTCCTTCTTTGATTGTTTGATGTTCGATTAGAACTGTGTAACAATAGAGGTTTCATTAGCATGATTCCTCCTTTGGGGACATTACAAATCACTTCTTTTTCAGTATTCCAATCAATGGTTTCAGGTCTGTAGATTCCTTTACCATGAGATTCTGGGATAACTTTTAAAGCACCATTATTTTTATCTGTATCATCCAGATGGATCCTCATGGTATACAAGCTTTCTAAAATCTCTAAAGGTGGTTGTACTCCAAATTGATGTTGCTTAACCGTCCAATTTGTATATTCTGGTATGATTTCTTTTTTGTTTACTGAAATAGATAGATCCTGATGATAAGAAACAAACCAATTAGAAGCTGGTGGTTTATCAAAATATATCGATTTAACTAGGAAATAATCTTCTCCAAAATATTCATAAACTAATTGTCTGAGGTTATTGTTAAAGATTAGGTTATGTACCTCTGGAACCTCTTTTAAAAACTGTCGAATAGCAAATAAATCTGTAGTTTTTCTGAAATTTGTACTTTCTATATTCAAAGATTCAAGAACCTCGATCAAGTCATTGATTTCCCGATTCGAGTATATATTTGGAATGGTTGTAAAACCTTGTTTTTGGAGCTCTAATTTGTGGTTTAATAATATTGACATTGTTAAGAAGCTAGTATTGTTAGTGATAATTCATCTTTCAATGATTAAATTTTCTAGATATCTAACAGCGGAGGCTATTAAATTCTTACGATTCATTGCTTTTTTTTCAAAATAATCAAGAGTCTCTTTATTTAATTTTCTTCCTTTTATAAATACAGTTGATGGGTTTTGCAATGTAGATAAGTCTAATAAAGGATTATTATCTATTAATAATAAGTTTGCAATTTTGCCAACTTCAATGGTTCCCATATTGTTCATAATCGAATGAGTTTTTGAAGCATTTACAGTGGCTGTTTTTAATACCTCATAATTAGAAAGCCCAGCTTCTTTATAGAATGCAAGTTCTTGATGAATTGAAAACCCAGGTATAGTTATGCCTATTCCAGCATCCGTTCCACAGATAAATGTGGTGCCTGCTTCATGGAGCTTTTTGATAATTTTTAAATGAAAATCATGCTGATTTTTAATAGTCTTGACAGTAGAGGAATCTCTTAGTTTAGTATTATACCATCTTTCAAATTGTGCTTTACTATCTACTTTTTTAATAAGCGGATTCATGAATTGTAGTTGCTCTGACACTAAAATTCTATCATCAATAAGCATTTGGTAAATGTTATTGTAAACCGTCAAAGTTGGGCTAAAAGAACTGTGTTTTGATTTCGAGAAATCATTAATCACTTCTTTTAATTTTAATGTATCTAATTTATAGTTTAGAGGTTGCTGAATAATGTCTTCAGCATGTTCTATAGATTTTATTTGAGGATTAAAATGATAGGAGTAAGGTACTTTTTGTGAAGGATGTGCAACAATATCTATATCAGAGATTATTGCTTGTTCAATAACGGCATCGAATATATCTTCTGTTAAGCCATAGTAGGTTTTAATAAAATCGTATCCTCTATCCTTATACGAAATAACTTTTTCTTTAGCTTCATTGGGGGTTGTTAATTGTAAATTATCATCTCCAATAAATTCTGGACCTGTGAGTTTAGGTCCTGTAGTAAAAAACATGGGTGAAATAATTTCTTCATTGTTTACATCTTCTTTAATTCTTAAATGCATTGGCATCCCCCATAAATTACGAACTGCTGTAATACCATTTGATAGATACAAGCCAAGCTCATATCGATCCCATATGTGGACATGCATATCTATAAGTCCTGGCATAACATATCTATTTTCTCCGTCAATCACTTCAATGTCCTGAACTTTAATACTGTTTTCAATAGATTGAATAATACCTTCCTTTACGTATATCATTTTGTTTGTCAAAATAGTGTCTTGTGTCATCGGAATAATATTAACATTCCTAATAAGATATGAGTTGTTATTTGCAAACTCATTCTTTTTGACTTTTAGGTAGCTTGTTTTTTGTATATCAACTCCCAATATGATAAGAATTGTTATTAGTAGTATTCCAATAAGTATGAAGATAATCTTAAAAATTCGTCTTAATAATTTCATTTATCTAATTATTGCTAAGGTTCAATATGTGAATCTAAACAAGGTAAAATATACCTGAACCAATCTATTCTTTCACGTTGATTTTTATTCCTTTAAACTTATAAAAATTTAGTGCCTTTTCAAATAGGTAATAATCTTTCAATTTGGGACTAAATTACTATGATTTCATAGGTTATTTTTTTTCTGATTCAAAATTACCATTAATTCTATAGCTACCAATCCAAGAATAATTAGGAGTTCCAAGAAAAAGTAGAGGAGTCCTAAAGTTGTTAGGTTTTGGAAATGATAATAGACAAACCCGATAGTAAGAAAACAATAAGTCAGATTTGCAAAAGCAATAATCTTAAGCAAAAATCGCCAGTTAGTTAGATGTATAAAATAGCAAGAGACGGAATAGACCGCAAAAGCAAAGGCTATTGTAGATAAAAAGTAAAGCACTGTTCTAGGCATCCCAATGTATTTCTGAAAAGTAACTAATACTACTGCTAAAAAAAACATGGTAAGCAGCGCACCGAATCCATCAATAAGAAAAATCTGTTTAGGTTTTTTTCTTAAGGTTTCGATGAATCGTTGGATTCTAGTATTCATGAGCAGTGACGTGTTTTTCAATTTTTATATATCCGCAACAATCCAAAATCAAATGGTGTCCAGAGGCAAGCTTTCATATCACTTTGTTTAAAAGCAGTGTTTACCCAAGTATTACAGGTATAAAGGCAATTGTAGCTTGCATTAGATTCATAAAAACGATCGTGATTACCGTAGCTTATTTGGGGTATGATAATTTTATGGTATTCATTGTCTTGTGCGAATGAACCATTGATATATCTCTGTAGTTTTATAAGTTGAGTAGCTGTTGTTTTTATTTCTATCCAATGGTGCTGAGTTGCAGTATAGTTGGTCACGTGTAGCAAACTGGGAGTGTTTAATAGTGCCGCTTGAAATCTATTTACATTGGTGAAATCCATGGAAGTAGCAGCCTTGGTATAATATGTCTTTTCTCCCCATCCAAAGGATACATATCGTGTTTGATCTGTATGTTGTAATCCATTAAGGAGTAAAGAATCCATTGTTGTTTTAGGAATGATGATTTCTAAATGAATACCATTCGTAGCTATATAAATACTTTTGTTTTTTTCTGCATCACTTGTCTTTGGTGTAATGGTGATATAAGAACAAAGTACTCCAATAACGAAATACATAACAGGAATAAGTAAGACTACTCCCAGATATTTCAGTATCTTTTTTACGAATCGCATATTGCTAGTTACAAAAAATCAATGAATATATGAATCAAAGACCATCAAACATAACTCAATTTATCAATTGATTTTTACTGGTAAACTACTGTGATTTAATATATGATATATTATTAGCAGAGTTATTCACGATCATTTTGTTGAAACCCTATAATAGCATGAATTGCATCAAATACATCATCCTGATTATTCTTTTTGCTCCAGCCTTTGGATGCTAATTCTGCCCTTATTTCGCTTTCAGGTTTACCCATTTCTAGTAAGTAAATTGCATATTCAAGAACTTTTTCAGGTATTTTTTCAATTGCCTGATTCATCATACCTCTTATAATTTTTATTTGAGCAAATAAAAATGGAAGTACTAGTTGTAATATCCAAATAGCCACTTGTCCAATCCAGCCCGTATTCAGTTTATCAATAACAAACCCTAATTTAAGACGGTATTTTTGGAATTCAATAAAGTCAAGATCAGGAATGTTATTTTCTGTAATCATTAAATGAAATTGAAAATATTGATTCGTTATGAAAATTATGAAAACGAATAGACCTATCATCAATCTTATTTTACTAAAATCTTTGAAGTTTGCTATTTTGATAATCTTATTAAATAAATAACCAAAAAGAAACCCAGTACCTAATTCGAATAGAAAAATAATGTAAATAAATTTTTGAGATAAAAACCCAACTAAAACACCAACCAGAATTGCAGCTGATAAGCCACCCGTTAGTATAGTGAGTAGGTTATGTTGTTTATCCGTTTTTGGTTGTGGTAATGTTGTTGGAATTTCATAATCAGCCCAGCTATTTTGTTTTTCGAATTCAGCTTCTAGCTCCGTGAGTTTTTCATTTTCTTTGTATTCAAGGGCAAGTTTTTGGAAAAGCGCAATAAACAATCCAGTTCTTTTAGAATTCCTTCCTACATCCCAAAAATTACTTTCAATCGATTTACTATGAACTTCAATGCTACCTGAATTGTGCTTGGTGATTGTTATCTTTTCTGTTAATTTATTAAAATCACCTTTCCTTTTAGCTTCTACAGAATTTTTGCTTGTGTAGACTATTGGCCATTCTAATTTTTTGAAAACCTCAATTGTCAACGGTATAATTTGGCCATCATTAATTTCTGTTTTAAATGATTCAGAAAATTCTGGTTTATATTTAAAAACATGCTTCCGTTTAATGGACGATTGTAAATTATCTAAACTTATATGCATATATTGTTTTATTGGTGACGCTAAATATATGTGTCGAATTGACTCAAAATGTTACCTAGTTATTTACAATTTCTACCTTGATTTTAGAATTTTCTTATTTATAATGCATTATGTTTTTATGTCTAGCCTCTAGTAACTTCAATAGTATAAGTTGCTACAATAGCACCGTTAATTTTTAAATGAGTATCATAGATACCTTTATTTTTGAAAGTATGTTTAAAGGATATGATATCATTTTCATGCACTGTATTGAAAATTTTCATTTTCCTTTCTTTGGTTCCAACATAATGAACTAGTGAAATATTTTTGTCCATAACATCAGTAGCTGATTTAAAACTAAATGTAATTTCGTCACCTTTGTTGATGGATATATCCATGTTTTGCGGATGGATAGGTGTTATATTGTTTTCAAAGGTTTCTCCATATACTAAAGGAGCTGTAACAAAGTTAATGGCTGTTAGGGTTTCAGTAAGTGCCCATTTTTGTTTTATCGGGAAGTGATTTTTTCCAAATAAAACGGGATCTGTCAAAAAATAACCATCGTTATATACTGTTACAAAAGTGTTGTACTCATTAAGATAACCACTGGACCAAGTAGCATCAGATAAGTACCATTTATTATTTAATTGTACCGCATTCCAGGAATGATTGGCCATTTCTAGCTTTTTAATATTAGCATCTACAGATCTACCATACCCATCAACGATTACACATTTTATATTCGCTAGATAACATAATTCTTTAACCAAATATGCATAGCCAGTGCACATAGTTTTTTTGCGTTTCAGCAATTTTTTAAAAGCAATTCTCTTATATTCATGATTCCACTTCATAAATGAAATGGAATCATGCTGAAACTTTTTTCTATTCTTAGCGACTTTGTTAAACTGAGCTTTGTCTCCTTTGATATTTTGACAAACCCACATATATATAGCTCTAAACTTTTCTGCTTCACTTGGTAATGTATTTGTAAGCTGATACGCTAATATCGGAAGATTCTCTAATGAAGCACCTTCATTTAATTTGGCGATATTATCTGCTCTTGTAAAATCTACGGATTTGAAATCAGAGATTTGAGCGTACAAATAGTTGTTAAAGAAGATGAATAAAAAGATATAAAGGCTAGTTCTCATAACAATGCTGATTTTCTTTTACAGTTGATTCAAAATGTGATTGATACTAATTCTTTTTTGATGAATAGACTTTCTTCACGGCTACTTTTCCTAAAAAAGTACAGGCCTCCAATTTTAGATCCACTTTTAATGCAATATCCTTAGCAGAGTTTTTATCCTGAATTACTGTTTTTTTAGAAGCAAAACCTACGTAGTTAAATACTAAAACATCTCCTTTTTTAAGTTGTATTGGAAACTCGAAATTACCATCAAAATCCGATGATGTTCCCACGTTTGTGCCTTCTAAAACAATGTTGGCACCAGGCAAAGGAGTTCCGTTTTCGGAGATAACACCTTTTACGGTAATATTGTTTTCATTGATAATTTTTTGAAATTTTGCAGAGCTATTATTTGAAGTGTTTGCCTGACTTTTTATGTTTTGCGCCTGCGCTTTGGTAAAAGAAAATAGTGCTATAAACGCAAAAGCTACTCCACTAATAAAGCTAATATTCTTTCGCTTTGGAGCAGTAGGTGTATAGGTTGTTAATTGATTACTTTTAAATCTTCCACATGTGTTTTTGGTGCTATGGGTTTCAAAATACGTAGTGATTTCCTGAGAATTCATAGTGGAGAAATCGATTACTTCTTTTGTACAAGAATTGCAAAATCCACCCTGTTCGGTTTTAGAAAAGTTATTAAAATTCTCAGTACATGGAGTTTTGATACTTAGGCTAAATTGATTATTCATAATAGTGTCTTTTATAGTTAATACCTCAAACCTACGTGACTAAGGGTGTATATAAAATGTAGAATTAGTGAACACCTCTTTTTGGTGCGTAAAGTGTTCTTTTTGGTGAGTAAGAAGATAGTAGAGAAAGGATGGTTAGGTATTTTGGTAAGAGAATTTAATCTTTTTAAATATAATATGAATCTGTCATAGCGCAGACCTGTACAGAATTCTCTTTTTTGGGAATATGTAAAGTCAAAGATTAAATTTACTATTTGTAGAATCCAGAAAAGAAACTTTGAAAATAGTATGTTATTTTACTATACCTAATTGTTGTGCTCAGTTTTTATTTTTTCTTCTTGTATCAATTTTAATAGGTTTTCTTTCCACCTAATTGTAATTGAACTTTTGTCTTCGAATTGAGTATTTCCTTTAGTTAACTCAATTAAAATTTCTTCGCTATTTAACGCATCTAAATCGTTAATTTGTTTTTTGTTTTTCAGGATTTCGATTGCCATAGATTTAAAATTTGAATCCACTATTGATGCAGTTACTGCCAATTGTGGAATCACCCAAGAACGATATTCTTCTAATTTATTCCAAAGTTCCTTTTTCAAGTTCGGGAGTTCTTCATCTTTTAATTTTAAAATCGAGATGCAAAAGATTAACTGAGGTCTCCAATTGTTTTGCTTGATTAGAAGTTCCAAATCTTTAATTATTATTTGCCTTTCATTTTCTTGGAATATATTTTCAATCCTGTTTAAACTAATTTCAAGATTCCAATCTCTGTTGGTTGTATCATTTCTTAAATTCATTAAGGGCAAATGATGTGGGTGATTTCCGTCCCAAAAACCTTTAAATATTCCTAATTGATTGTCTTCAATTGCCATTTATGATTTGCTAATTTTTTCCTTATTTCTAAAAGGGTTTTTAAAGAATTCCATAGTTTTTCTTTAATGCACTAACGCCAAATATATGAATCGAAGTAAGGAAACAATACCTTAACCAATCAATTTATCCCTGCCTACCTGTCAGATGGCAGGCAGGTGCGCATTTTTATTTCTTGTTTAATTTATAAAAGCTTTTGCTCAGCTTGACTGGGTATCTAGCGTCATTGCAAAAATGAAATTATCTTTCGATCAAGCACTAAACTTTGTTTTTATTTTATTCTTATAAAATATATTTTCATCTCTATTTATAAATGGAATTACGATAGATATTGTAGTTTTTTTTTGGTATATACAGAGAGAAATTCAAATATTTTAATTCTTAATAAAACAAAATTATCAGTAAATCGTAAAATAAGATTTAATCCCTAAGGTTGAACAGTATGATTTGAAAAAAGGAAGGAGTAGAGTATTGAACTAGAATACATCTTAGATTCAAATTCCCTACCTTAGTGTTATGAAGGTTTTGTTTGTCATTATTATGCTATTGGTTTGCGCGCGAAGTGTAGCGCAGAATGAAGTACTAATTGTAAACGACAGTCTTTCTGTAGAACTTTTTGAGAGAGGCACTCGAAATGTAAATAAATGTACCCTTTGGCATCATATGCAATGTGTTTATATTACAGCAACAGAGGTGTATAAGGATGGGAGTGAAGGAAAGTCAACACGTCACTGGTGGCGTATGTCCTATATAGGCAGGGCTTGCACTGCTCAACATGGTACTGCCTTTGGGCAAATATTTGAGGGCTTTTTTGCCATCCCCCATTACATAGGTATTAGTATAGGAAATGGTATTGGTTATATGATATATTTGGTGCGAGGCTCCCCAGAGAAAATACAAGCACGAAAACGAATGAGAAGACAAAAAAGATTGTTAAGAAAAGCAAGACGAAAAAAAAGAAGTGATTAGCGTTAGTGCTTATAGTTAAAATGAGGGTTAACGCCAAATATATGAATCGGAGCAAGGCAACATGTTACCTTACTTTTCGTTTTTTTCCTGCCTACTTGGTGGCAGGCAGGCAGGTGTGCATTGGTTGCTAACTTTTATTTCTTGTAAGCATTGTACCTTACTAAAAACGCAACAACTCTTTGATTGATCACCTTATTGCTACAACATTATACTTGGTGTTGTAAAACGTTTAGTTTGGAAGGTTTTTTATTTTTTAATTGCCTATCATGACTTTTAAAGTATAAGTTATTTATTAATGGATAATCCTTATACACTTTTAATTTAATCCAATCGTTTTTTCTGCATTCATATATTTTCCCACAAGGAAGACTATCTTTATGCAATCTTGTCCTAAAGGAAAATTTGTTTCCCAAATATTTATATTTTAAATATAAATCTACATATTGGTCGAGTCCTGATACTCTTTCCAATTGGCCGTTAATATTTTCTCCGTATTTTAAAAAATCTATAGGGTCAAGTGTTTGTTTTTCAATTAATAATTCCGAGTTTGTCGGATTCCCTTTTTCAAACTCCACATCATAAAACTCATAAGTTTTAATTTGTAAATCGTTTCCTCCGATAGTATTGGAATATAGTTTTCCTTTTACAAAATATTGATATTTGAAAGAGGGTCTTTTACCAGAGTTTCGTTTTACAATTTGGCCTATAGTTATTACAGATTTTTCTTTTCTTACAGATTTTTCTTTTCTTACGTCTGAGACTTTTATAAGAAAGAAAACGAAAAGAACAATCATCAAAATAATCGGCCTATAATTCAAAAAAGATTTGAAATTTTTATTCAAGAATTGTAATTTTTATACCAACGTTTAATATATGTGTTGTAACGAGGCAAAATGTTACCTAACAATAGAGGTTATCTACACATTGGTGGTTAACTTTTATTTCTTGTAAGCATTGTATCTTACCAAAAAAGCAACAACTCTTTGATTTATTCTTTAGCTGCTATGAAGACATATATAGTATTATGTTGTCGTTTTTTAGCGAATTCTGCTTACTTTCAATTCCGTAAATATTTTTTGAGTTCCGTGATTTTTTTTCCGTATTTAATGTCAATGCAATAGTCTATTTGATATTCATTCAGAACTTCATCTATTTTGTTTTTTTTACTTTTAACAAGGTCAAATTCTTGTTTGTATTCCCGTAGCATTTTATATGCAATTCCAAATGGTAAAAGTCCAATACCCATAATTGTGATATGGACATATTCAATAAACAAGCTGGGATCTCTATCATCTAAAACATATTTCCCCAATATGTAGCCATAAATAATAAATGCAAGTCCTATTAAAATAAAAACTCCTGAATATAGATATGTTAAGTTTTTTTGTTTTTTAACCTTATCATATTGAACATTTACAGTTTTTAATTTATTTTCAAACTTTTCATTAAGTTCAATTTTAGAACAAGTTTTATTAAATTCAGGTTTTCGACCAGTCAATTTGCAAGTCGTACCTTCCTTTAAGCTTGTTTTTTGATTGTCACATAAATTACAATGTCTCGCTAAATTCATTTAGTATTCAATTCTTTTATAGCTTTTTTGAACTCTTAATCATTTTTTCAAATGAACCACAACAATATGATATAAGTAATGTTACGCATATTACACGTATATATCCAATCGTAATCGTTTACAAAGGCATAATAAACGTTTAATTCTACGATTAGCATTCTTTAAAATAATATAAAATTCCCTGGAAAACAAAAACCACATATTAATATGTCGTTTTTGATAGTTGTAAAGCGATGATTATTTTATAAAATAAAAGTAATAGCGATTCGAATTAAAACTCAAATCGCTATTACTTATTGGTGTTGTTAGTAAACACTATTCTATGTTGAATAATAATATCTAAACCGAAATTTCTGGTTTGTGTAAACTTACAACAGTTAATACTGCAGCACCATTAATCCAGTAATAATAAGCATCTATTCCTTCAAAAGAAAAAATAAAAGGCGCTATGATAAATACGATTGCGACCAAAAAATCAACAGTTAAGTGAAACTTGTAGGATAATATGGGATATACTCCTAAATGATGATCAGTTAATAACGTTAATATAAGTGCTGCAACTCCTGTGGCTATAGAAAGATATAGTGCTAACGGATTCGAACTGCCTAAGCCTAATACAATAGGTAAAATTATTAAAGCAATTGCTACTGGATAATCTAGAAATGCGTGAATTCTTTTAGTTACAAATTTCATAATCTTTGTATTTTATAGGATACTACTAATTGTGCGTTTTGCTTAGTTTAGACCAGTTTTTATCGGCTACACTTTTTAGTTTGCTATAGTTGTTTTCTGCTAACCATAATTGTTTAGCATCTAATTCTACATCATTTAAGAATAGTGCGTATGCACCCTCTTTTACAATAAATTTTGTTGGATCAACTCTAAACTTGGCTCCAGCATAGGTTCCAAAAGCGCAAAAGCCACCATACAATGGTAAATATTTTGTCGGATTCTTATCAAAAGTTGCTTTTTGTTCCTTAGAAGTAAAGTAATAAACCACTTTTTTGTGTTCTGATTTATACTGTTTGTTTCCTCTCTGAGCTAGACCTAAATCTAAATAGGATACAGGACTATACCCTTGCAGTGCAATGTTACTGTTATCAATGTTATTAGCTTTTTTATCTTGAGCCGATAAAGAAGATGTTACTATAAATATTAATGCTACTAATGTCGTTTTTAAAATTTTCATGTTTTCTGTTTTTATTTTATTACTCTAATTATGCTGCGTTGAAGTATTCTTCTTGAATTACTTTTCCTTCATCGTTCCATATTCTACGAATGATTTCGTGCCAATAGATTTTGCTTCCATCTTTCATATCAAAATCGAAAGTAAATTCTGAAGCAGATACATTATTATCCACGATGGAATGGTGTAGTGTAATGCCATTTACTTTTGCAATAGCTCCTGCAAAACCTTCCATTTTTGACACCATTTCTGCTTTACCAGTAGTTCCTCCATTTCCGTAATCCGAAGTATTGGCATTATCTGCGAAAAATTCTTTTACTGCATCAACAATAGCACCTTGACTTACTATTGCATCCATTTTTTGTACTTGTTCTTTAATATTCATCTTTTGTTTATTTAATGATTAATACACTGCAAAGATGAAGTAGATCTATTGTGTTTTTGCTACAAAAAAGAGGCGAGTTCTTGTACTTTTTTGTTTAAATAGCGTAGGAGTACTGTGATAATAATGTTAAAAAACCTGAAGGAAGAATTAGGTTTTTATTGAATATTCGTTAAGATACATGGTTTACACAAGTTAAAGATTAGGTGTTTATACATAATTAACTAAACCCGTATTGGCAATAGTTTTTCTATTTTTTTGTTTTAGACGGATTAGTTCTAAAGACGTTGGCAAATAGTATCGCAAAAATCGCGTATATTACTGTGAGTGAAATAATAATTTCTTTATGTGTTTGGATATTGGAAACAACTTTAACTAATGTAATTGCCCCAACCCCAAAATGCATTAGATTTCCAATCGCGATTGGCTTATTATATATTCCTCCAATTAGCGTTCCTTTTGCCATCCAATTTAAAATGGCAAACCCCAAATATAATGCACTCAATATATTAAAAAAGAGTATTACAATGGTATTTGATTCAACATTTAGATATTCCATTACTTCATTTGGTAAAAAAGAAAAAAGAATTCCAATACCAGCTAAGAATATAGAGCTTGAGGTCATAACTATTTTTGTGTTCATGATTTTCATTTATATACAAGGAATGCCAGAATGTTACAAATTATTCTCTTAATTATTGCTAACCTGTATGTGAATTTGAGAAAGTTGCGGTTTTGCGTGCATGAATTTTCCAACGGAAAATAAGACAAGACAAAAACGCAACCGCCTTTGATTTAGATAAAAGCAGCAATTTTTTATGCGCTGTTTTTATGCATTATTTTTTTTACAATCGTTTATCTTTTTCTTGTATTTCATGTTCATTAATACTGGCGTATCTTTTTTCTATTAGACCATTTTTGTCAAATTCCCAGTTCTCATTACCATATGCTCTGAACGATCTTCCATTTTTGTTTTTATATTCGTATTCAAATCTAACAGCTATTCTATTTTCTGAATGTGCCCAATATTCTTTCTTTAATTTATAATCTAACTCGTTTTTCCATTTTTCCGACAAAAAAGTTGCAATTTCGTCTCGACCCTTAATGAATTTGTTTCGATTTCGCCATTCACTATCAACGGTATATGCGAAACTTACTTTTTCTGGACTCTGAGAATTCCAGGCATCTTCTGCCATTTGAATTTTTTGTTTTGCAGTTTCCAATGTAAATGGTGGGAGCGGATGTTTTTGTTCCATAGTTCGTGTATTTAATCCGTTAATAAATCTATCATTTGAAAGGCAACGCTTAACGCGGATGTTGGGTTTTGACCAGTAATTAGATTTTTGTCCACAATAGTATAAGAAGAAAAATCATTTCCTTTACTATATATCCCTCCCAGCTCTGTCAATTTGGATTCCAAAAGAAAAGGAACCAACTTTTCAGCTCCAACACTTATTTCTTCCGAATCTGCAAAGGATGTAATTTTCCTTCCCCTAACAAATACATTGCCATCAGCATCAAAAGCATCCACAAGAACCGAGACTCCATGACACATTGCCGCAATCACTTTCTCTTCTTTTATAAAATGTTGTAGAGTACTATTTAATAACGGATTGTTTACAAAATCCCACATTGGCCCATGGCCACCTGGAAAATATACTAAATCATACTCCGATGGATCTACTTTGTCCAACCTTAAACTAGTATTCATTAGAAACATAGCCGTTTTATCGCCTTTAAATCTAATAGTGTCTTCCGTCATCCAATCCTTTGACTCGCTCATTGGATCTATAGGAATATTTCCTCCTTTGATAGAAGCAATTTCAACTTGTATGCTTTCTTCTTTTAGTCTATAGTAGGGTGTCGCAACTTCTTCTAACCAAACTCCGGTTTTCAACCCGGACTCACCCAGATCATCATGTGATGTTGTAATAAATAGTACTCTTTTCATCCTTGTTTATAATTTTATTCTAATGATTTTATCATTTCAACCGCAACTCCACTGGCAGATGCGGGATTTTGACCGGTTATAAGATTATCGTCGACAACTACAAACGGATCAAAAGGTTTCGTATGTGAAAAAATCGCACCTTGTTTTATTAGTTCTTCATCAAGCATAAATGGTATTACATCTCCTAATAAATGCTTATCAATATCTTCCTCTGCTTTGGTGAACGAATTAATTTTTTTCCCCTCTAATAAGTTAGTACCATCTGATAGAATAACATTGAGCAAAGCACTGGGTCCGTGACATACGGCACCAATAATTTTATGACTTTCGTATGCATTTTTAATGATTTCTTTTACCTTAGGATTATTGACCATATCTGTCATTAAACCTAAGCCTCCTGGAAAAAATATTGCGTCATATGCAGTTATATCAATATCATCTAATTTATGACTAAAATTGAGTCGTTTAAATCCGTTACTTTCCATGAAATTCTTGCTAGTTTTTTCGGATGAATTATAGCCAACATATGGTGGGGTACCTCCAAGTATGCTGGTAAAATCTACCGTAAAACCTTTATTTATAAATTCAAAATAAGGATCCGCTATCTCCGAGAATTCGTATCCTGCCGGGCGTTTTCCTGTGCCTGTTATATTAGTACTGGTAATAACAAAAAGTATGTGTTTCATGTTTATATCTTCAATAAACAAACGAAACATGCATTTCAATCTGGTAGATTGTTTCTCATGTTTCGCTTGTAGTTATTTATTCTTCTATTTTAACTTGTTGCTATTTGATTTAGGGCATTACCTAAATTTTCAGGACCTGTAACTAATGGAACATGACCGTCTTCTAGCGTAACCACTTCATTAATTCCAGTTTCTTTTTGTGCTTTCCTTTGAGCTTCTAAAGAGATAACCCTATCCTTCGTAGTTTCCACATACGCTTTAGGGATTTCATTAAAGTTATTATCCGTTTTAACAACCTCAAAAAATGGTTTTGTAGCTTGTTTTACAAATTTTGGTAATGCATAATCGACTTGTTCATCAGTAGCTCCAGTCATGATTACATCTTTAATGGCCTGTCTACCCAAAGTGGCATAACTTTCGTCCCCTGAAAAAATCATATTTGCCAATAACTCACTTCCCTCATCTTCCTTGAAAATTTGAACCGCAGGTTTGTTGTCGTAAGGTACCGCTGAAGCTACAAACACAAGTTTCTCAATGAACTCCTTCGAGTCTTCTGCCACTTGAGATATGATATATCCAGCAAAACTATGTCCAACTAAAATTACTGGCTCTGCAATTTCATCAAGTTCCTTTCTTACGGAGTCTGCATAAAGTTGAAGTGAAATCTCTGAGATAGGTGTTTTATCATCACCATGACCAGGCAGATCAAAAGTGATTACTTTATGACCTTCTTTTTCTAAATAAGGGATTGTTTCTCCCCAAGACCATGCCCCTTCCCACGCTCCATGAACTAGTAAGATTGCTTTATTTAATTTTTTCATTTATTTAATTTTATTGTTAATAGTATGCATTAATATTGATGCAAATTTTTATTAAGTATTGCATTTGAATACTGGATAAAGCAGTAACTCGAGTTATAGTACGAGTTACTGTTTATTCTTAAGCAGTTTTGCTATCCTTTTGAAACAGCTTCAACTATCCCTTCATTGGTCAATGGGATACCATCAATGTTCCAGGTACCATCAACAGTATGTACACCATTTCCCCATATTTTTTCTTTTGCTAGCTTTCCTCCAGAAAGATCATGAATTATTTGTGTGGCTTCATTAAAGAAACTTTCCTGTACTTCTTTATTTGAAAGAGCAAACGAAGGTGTTTTAGTTTCAACCCATGCTCCATCTACAGTTTTACCTCCGGCAAATGTCAATCCCTTAGGAATAACACTCACATGAGCAGTTACGTTTCTTGTCATGACATTGTTGCCAGACATTTCATGATGTTTTAAAAAAGAATCAGTTAGTTTTGATACAGCTTTCTCGATGTTGTTTACTGGAAGTACGCCTTCGGTAAGTGTTAATGTAATTGGCATAATATATATATTAAGTTGTGAACGTCATTGTTCAACAACGGTACAAATATCTTATGATTGGAAAGTTTAAACGTTGTCTTATGACAATGGTTTGGAGAATTTTGAAGTACTTATTTTACTAATAAATAAACCAATAATAATACATAAGCCACCAATAAGATGGTAGGAACATAAGTGTTCATTAAAAAAAACAGCAAATAGTGCTGCCGATAGTGGAACAACATTCATGTAAATTCCTGCTTTATCGGCACCCGTAACCTGAACTCCTTTTTGCCATAAAAAATAGGCTAGCGCAGTTCCTAAACACCCTATGCCAAATACCGCTATCCAAAAATTGCTTGTATGGTTTTTTACCGTTTCTATACCATTAATTGGTAATAAAACGAAGAAACCTATTAGGCAGCATAAACTTGTTAGAAGTGTGAAATTTAAATTCGAAATTGTTGTGGCATATTTTTTCACCCAAACATGATGTAATGCAAAAAAAGCATTGGCTATTAATATGAGAATATCTCCATAATTAAATTGAAAGTTACTAAGATCAGTTATATTTCCTTTTAATATTAAATAGCTCACTCCAAAGAAAGCAATGATAATACCAGTTATTTGAATTTTACTGATGGTTGTTTTTAGTATTTTATGTGAGAAAAGAAGGGTTAATACAGGATTTAAACTGACAATAAGTGCTGCATTTACTGCTGAAGTATTCATTAATCCTAAAAAGAAAAATAAATTAAATCCAAAAAGACCAATAAATCCTGTAAGTGAAATACCTTTTAAGTTTTTTTGAATTATTTTAAATGTAGGTAGTTTTTTTGCTCCTAAAGCTATCAATGTTATCACCCCAAGTAAGAAACGCCAAAATCCAGCTTCAATAAAATTTACTTCTTTTAATATCACTTTGGCTAGATGGAAATTTAGCCCCAAAAAGATAGTGGCAATAATCAAATATGATATTGCTTTCATTTCCCTTTCCCTTTAGGCTGTAGAGGTTTAACTTCTATATCAACGTGATGATAATTGGGTGAAGATTGTAAGCAGTGTAAAATGGTACCTGCTATATCTTCTGGCTGGATCATATTTTTATTGGCTGTAACACTATCGATTTTATCGAAAAAGTTCGTTTGCACTGAACCTAGATAAATACAAGTAACTTTTATCCCATCATTTCTTACTTCCTTATATAAAGCTTGCGAAAGTCCTCTTGCTGCAAACTTGGTAGCACAATATCCACTAAGTGTTTCAATACCTGTATTTCCTGCAATAGATGAAATATTAATGATGTGTTCTTCTTCTAGTTTTGTCATTCTTGGTATTACAGATCTGGTGGTGTAAAAAACACCATTTACATTGGTATCGAACATTTGATGCCATTCTTCTATTTTTATTTCTTCAAATAACGCCGTAATTCCCAACTCGGCATTATTTATAAGTATTTGAATATCATTTCCAAAATAGGAAACTGCCTTTCGGTACGCTCTTTCAACGGATTTAATATCACTTATATTTGCTTGAATATTTTTGAAATTCAGGTGGCTGATTTCTGTTTTTGAACGATTCCATCCTGCTACTTTTACACCATTATTTAATAATGCTTTTATGGTCGCTAAACCAATACCTTTACTAGAGCCCGTTATTATTGCAACCTTATTTTTTAACTCCATTTTGCATTTTTGTTTTAATATCATTTATTATCGTTGGAGCGTGTATTCTTGAATTTTCTATAAATCATTTGTGGGTTTCTGTACCTCCGCAAATAACTCCAACGAGGTATGTTCCTCTTATATTAGTCTCTATTGTATTCGCATCGTAGTAGGGAATTCTTTTTTCATCATTAGATAGTTTTATTCCAATTTTTTGCAAAAAAAATAAAATTAGGTAGATAGCTCGTTAAGACTAATGCATAATCATTTTCGATTAAAATTTCCCCTTCTTTTATTCTATTAACAATATAGGGGTCTCACCCAATATTTCACGCGCTTACTTATTTCTTTTTTGCGAATAATGATTGTTACATCACCTCCCTTTCTATAGATTTCTAGTGCGGCATCTACTCCGGAATTGCTGGCCCCTATAATAATTACTTTTTGATTTGCATAGAAATGAGGGTCTTTATAATAGTGCGAAACATGAGGTAACTGTTCGCCAGGAACATTGATTGTATTAGGAATGTCGTAAAACCCAGTAACGATGACCACAATTTTGGCGTTATAAGATGCTTTTGCAGTATTTATTTGAAAAGTCCCTGAGTTGTTTTTAACTTCAATTACTTCTTCAAAAAGATTGATGTTTAAATTTTTAGAATCTGAAAATCTTCTATAATACTCTATTGCTTCTTTCTTTAGTGGTTTTATATTATTACTTATAAAGGGAATGTTGTCTATTTCTAATTTATCCGAGGTCGAAAAAAAGGTCATACCTTGTGGATAATTGTATAAAGAATTTGCAATACATCCTTTTTCTAAAATAAGATAATTAAATCCCTTTTTTCTTGCCTCAATTACACAGGGAATTCCTGTAGGATCTGCTCTTAGGATGATAATATCAAATTCTTTCATAAGCTATTTATCCTGAATAAATAATTCAGCAAATTTGTACAAGATTTTTACGAAAAAGATTGTTTTATGACAATGTTTTAAAGCTTAGCTCGTAATTTACTAAGTGTAGAATTAGTCATCCCTAAATACGAAGCAACTGCTTTGCTTGAAACACGAGATAGTAATTTAGGTTCATGCTCCATAACCCAACGAATTTTATCAATACCTTCCATCCCTAAAAAACTATAAATTCGCATTTGTGAATGAATAAAAGCAAATTCCATAAATTTATGATAAACGTTTGCAAACGGAGGAACCGTATTTACTAATTTGTAAAAGTCCTCGTGAGAAATCATTAGTAACTCTGAAGGTTCAAGTGAAACCAAACAATCTCTTGATGGTTTTTGGAGTATAAAACTAGTAATTGCAGATATGATGCAATCTTCTAATGCAAAATATCCAGTTACTTCATTCCCTTTGTCATCCAATTCATACATTCTTAAACAACCTTTTCTAACAAAATAAAAATGTTTACATACTTGACCAATATTACACAACATCTCATTTCGGGTCGTTTTGATAGGTTTAAAATAAGACGTTATTTGTTGTAGCTCTTTTTGCCCAGTCTTCCCTTGACTTTTTATATATTGTTCTAGTTCTTGATACACTTTTAATTTGTGAGTTTAATGAATGTTTAGCACAAAGATAAGATGAATCATTTGCGCCATTATTGTCTTATGACAATCTTTTAAATTCCGGATGAACCGTCGGTGTACGGTTTTAATTGCGTGGCTCGTGTAACTAATTTAGCAAAAGGAAACCGAACCTTAGTAAAATCAGCAGGAATTTACTAGTACACATAAACCCAAGCAATTAATTATAGATATCTTAAGTTTGATTCTCAATAGTTACAATGTCTTCAATTTGTAAATTTTGAAAAACAGGAAATTCACCGAGATTAATTGGAGATAATAAAGAATCCCTGTAAACTTCGCGTGAACTCTCCATTAATCTATTTTTTAATGTCATAAGATTTTCGCAACAAACATGTTCGAAGAGTTTTACTTGAACTTCATTTTTTTTATTTTCTGAGTTATCATTATTATACTAGACAACGATCAGTAGCACTAAAATTGTAGAACTTAATATTACTTTCAATTTTATTTTGTTCATATATTTAGTTTATTATAATGTGTATAAATTCCAATTTGTATTCCTAATAAAAGTTTCTATTGTCTAAATCTTTAAATTTTACGTTCTTAAATAAGAAGCTCCATTTACATCAATAATTGCTCCTGATGTATACAATGCATGTTTTGATGCGAGAAACAGTATTGTATGTGCTACTTCAATTGGTTCTGCCATTCTTTTAAAAGGAGATTCAAGTAGTAAACTTTCTTTTTCTTCATCTGTTAGTGAACTTATAGCCATTTCTGTATCTGTAACCCCTGGAGCAACAACTCCAACTCCTATATTGTAATTAGCAAGTGATTTGGCAAGTGATTGACTCAAGGAATTGAGGCCTGCTTTACTAGATCCGTAAGCCGGCATGTTAGGCTCCCCTCTAAATGCTCCCCTAGATGATACATTAACAATGCGACCTCCATTATTTTTTATCATTTCTTTTGAAGCCCAGTAGCATAGATTAGCTACGGATATTAAGTTTGTGTTAATAGTTGTTTGCCACGCATTTTTCCAATCTTCGAAGCTTACCTTATCAATTTCATGAAAGATTGCTACACCCGCATTATTTATTAAAATGTCGAGTGTATTGTATTTTTTGATGAAATCGTTTACAAGTGTTTTGGGCATACTTTCATATGAAACATCCCCTTTTAGTAAAATGTGATTCCCTTTTTTTAATAACGAAAGTGTTTCCTTGGCCGCAAGATCATCGGATCTATAGCTGATTGCAACGTTTGCACCTTTCTCTGAAAAAGCAATAGCTGTGGCCCTACCGATACCTTTTGAGCCACCTGTAATTAACACGTTTTTATTTTTAAATTCCATACGGCTTATTTAATATAATGAATTGAAAAATTCTTTAATGTCTGATGCTAACTGTACTGGCTTCTCCATAGCTGCAAAATGACCTCCCGATGGCATATCTGTCCATCTTGTAATATTATAACCTAAGGCTGCATAAGCACGGGGAGGTCTTGAAATTTCTTCAGGAAAATTCGCATACGCTACAGGTACTGGCACAAAATCTGTTGACCGGAAAATCATTGGATTCTTACTGTTTTCGTTGTAAATTCTTATAGAAGAATGAATGGTTTGCGTAACCCAATATAAAGTAACATTAGAGAGTATTTCATCTTTGGTAAATACACTTTCTATTTGGCCTTTATTATCACTCCAGCTATTTAGCTTTTCAACGATCCAAGCACATAGCCCAATCGGTGAATCATTTAAACCATATGCCAACGTTATTGGCTTAGTAGCTTGAATGTATGCATATCCAGCTTCTTTAGAGGCCCAATTTTCAAGGTCTTTTTTATATTTATTTACATCTTTAGAATTTTCTTCATCATTTTGGGAATATGGACTGAAAGAATCAGAAATATAATTGAGATGTAAACCTATAACATGATTAGGATATTTCATTGCCAGTCGTGTGCTTATGCCCGATCCAATATCACCTCCCTGGGCACCGTATTTTTCATACCCCAGATTCAACATTAGTTTATGCCACAAACCTGCGACATAAGCATTATCACATCCTGGTTGTATGCATTTACTTGAAAATCCGAACCCAATTACCGAAGGTATTACTAGATCGAAAGAAACGTCTTTGCCCTTGGTTAATAGTGGAATGAGTTTCATTATTTCAAGAAATGACCCAGGCCAACCATGCGTTATAATTAATGGGATTGATTTTTTACCTTCACCCTTAATATGCAAAAAGTGTATTTTATTTCCATCAATCTCGCCGATATAATTTGGGTATGAATTTATTGTGTTTTCAGTTTTCCTCCATGAAAACTCGTTAAGCCAATAGTTGCATAATTCTTTCATGTAGTCCAGACTGGTTCCATAATTCCACTCTGAATTGTTTATTTCATCGGGCCAACGTACTCTAGAAAGTCTTGTGCGGAGATCATCAAGTACAGGTTTAGGTATATTTACTTCAAATGGATTTATCATAACATTGTAATTGACTAATAGATCTAAAACAAAGCTAATAGTTTTTTAAACATAAATAATATGAATATATTTAATTAAAATCATTAATTTTACTTATGCATTTAGAAGTTAAACATTTACAACTAGTATTCAATATCAAGACATTAGGAAGTTTGTCAAAATGTGCAGACGCTATGAATATAACGCAGCCTGCAGCGAGTCATTTATTAAAAACGTTAGAGACACATATAGGAATACCAGTATTTAATCGTGTAAATAAAAAAATGATTCTTACTAAGGCAGGCGAAGTACTACTAAATACCGCAAAAGAATTACTGCCTAGATTAGAACTCTGTAAAGAATTATTAGCGAATGAAATTGAAGGTAATAATGGTTCTATCAAAATTAGTACGGAATGCGTAACATCTTATAATTGGTTTCCAAGCCTTTTAAGCTCCTTTGAAAAAATGCACCCAAATGTAGACATAGAAATTGATGTTGAAGCAACCGGAAATCCTATAAAATTCCTACTTGATGGAAAAATAGATTTAGCAATCGTAATTGATCCAATCAAAAATAAAAATCTTTTATATCATGAATTATTCAGAGATGAAATTTTATTAGTGGTTCCATATGGGCATAAATTGCAAGAAAAGAAATACGTGACAAGTAAGGATTTAATAAATGAAAATTATTTTATGTATACGGAAGATTTCGAGAATAATACCGTGGCAAAAAAAATTATGATTCCTTCAAATATAAAACCAAAAAAAGTTTCCAAATTACAATTAACCGATGCTATAATTGAGATGGTTAATGCAGGAAGAGGTGTAACGACAATGTCTAACTGGTTACTAAAGCCATATTTAGTCAATAAGCAATTGAGAGGTGTTAGAATCACAAAAAATGGAATGTTCAGAAAATGGTATCTAGCTTCACTAGTTGGTAATACCCAAAAATATAAAACAGAGTTTATAAAGTATTTTCAAAGTGAATTTAGCTAGGGTATAATATTGCTTTTGTAAATTATAGGTGACTGTTAATTTAAGAGCAATAGGGGGTTGAAATGCACTTGCCTTTTAGGATAAGAACATACTGAATTAAAAGCAGTAATGGTTCGAGTTTGAACCCGTACCATTACTGCTTTTATAGGACATCCTTGTTAGCAACTGTTTGTTTATTCTATATGAGTGAATATCTTATTTACAATTTTCCAATTGCTATCGATATTAGCTAGTGATAAATAATCATAATAATTATACCCTAGCATTGGAACATGTAATTTAACCATTGCAATTTTACCCATAATATCTATTCCAATTATTTTCATATGGAAAGATTCGTCCAAATCTTTTGGGCTTTGTCTATTCTCGACTCCATCTAGATATTCTTTTATGTTTTTAAAATATTCGATTTCTTTTATATCTCCATATATATTTACATTCTCGTTAAAACAGGCTTCAAGTTTTGCCCTATCTCCATTGAAAATTCCCATGAAGTAATTGGCAATTAGATATTCAATTTCTTTTATATTCTTTTTATACATGATTATTTATTTTAGATTGTGTGCCCGACAGTATGACCGCCAGCCACATTAATTGTTTCTCCAGTGACAAAATTTGCTGTAGCCAAGTAATATGCTGCCTCTGCTATTTCATTTGCTTCTCCAATTCTATTTAGTAAGTGTAATCCAGCTAAACTGTCGGCATCTTCAATTCCAATTTTGCCTTGTAATGGACTTCTGATAATTCCAGGTGCGATTGTATTAACCTTGATATTGTTTTTTCCAAATTCTGCGGCTAACTGTCTTGTTAAAGAATGAATAGCACCTTTACTTGTTATTGGTGCTGTTGAAGGAAATCCATCTATAGCATGTTCTACTAAAACAGTTCCTATATTAATTATAGATCCATTTTTTTGTTTTATCATTTGTGGAATAGCCGCTTGAGAGGTGAAATATGTTCCTTTTAAGTTTACGTTCCAATAAAGATCTAAATCTTTTTCTTCAACATCTAAAAAAGGTTTTGGAGCAAATACTCCAGCATTATTAATCAAAACATCTACAGAGTTAAATTTTTTTAGTGCCAAGGCAATAAGGTTTTGACCTGTTTCTTGTTTGCTAATGTCTCCCGCTAAGTAAATTGCATTGGAAGGAGAACCAAATTCATTATAAGCCTTTCTTAAATTTTCTTCATTCGAAGAGTTCATTACAACATTACTTTCTCTTGTTATAAAATATTTTGCAATTTCTTTGCCAATTCCCGTGGATGCTCCTGTAATAATTATGGTTTTGTTTTTCATTTTCTTTATTTTTTTGTTCCTAAATATTGTTTGCCATTTACTCCCCAATTTGCTATTGGTACTTCATCAATAATTACATGGGTTGTTTGTGGGTTTTTGCTAAGTATATCAACTACTAGTTGCGTAGTGCCTTCTATTAATTGACGTTTTTGTTCTTGTGTTACTTGTTCGTCAGTAACTCTAATGTTAATGTATGGCATAACTTTTTTATTAAATTATTTGTCATACAAAGTTGATAAGAACCTAATTTTTCTGAAAGGAGATTTGTCACTTCTTTGGAGTGATGTAGGTCACATTAAGTGATGAAAAGAAGAAATATATTTATGAATTTAATCTACTAAGTGTTTCTCTAGAAACACCTAAATAAGCAGCAATCATTTTTTTAGGAACACGTTGAAAAAGTTTTGGATATTGCTCTAGAAGTAAGTCGTAACTTTCTTTAGTCGAGTTTTTTAATAACGATAAAATTCTGTTTTGAAGTGAAATTCGCCCGATTTTACTTTTTTTAGCCCAAAACCGTTCCATTTTGTGCATTTGAGTAGTTAGCTTATCCCTGTTTTCGAAAGATATATACAGTAATTCACTATCCTCTATACAGTCGATAGAAGTTTTAGATTTGGTTTGCTTTACAAAAGATTCATAATCAGTAATCCACCAATTTTCCATTCCAAATTGGAGTATATGTTCTTTTCCTGTATTGTCAACAAAATAGCTTTTTAAGCAACCTTTTATTATCCAGTATTCTTTGTTGACAATTTCTCCTTCTTGAACAATATATTGATGTTTACGCTTATGGATGTGCTCAAAATGGCTCAGCACAAAATCAAATTCCGCATCTGTAAGGCTAATTACTTCTTCAATATGTTGTCTTAGAGGATGTGCCATTTTAATTGTTACTACCGGTTTGTGTATGGTTAGTTGCGTTGGCAAGAACTAAGTTAGCAAAAGAAAACGAACCAGAGGGAATTCCGAAGGAATTTCCAAGTAGACGAGAACCAAGCAATTAGTTATACACGTTACTGTATACGGTTTGTTTTCAATTTTATTATTCAATTTTTTCCTTTGGAATAAATTGTTGTGGATCATAAAAGAATTGCTCACGTTTGATTTTATCACCTTCCCATTCTTGATAAGCCAATTCTTCAATTTCAGTTACTGTGTTGTCTTTCCATACAAATTGAAATTTCCATTTAATTATGATTTTGTTTTCAATTTGAAAAAATGGACGAATACATGTCGAATTCACACTCAAAGCTTTTGAAAGCATTCTTTGTTCATTTTTTATTAAGTTGTCTTTTCCTATTCTAGGTTTATTCTGGTTTTCTTGAATAGATGCATCATCAGTATAAAATTGAAGAATTACCTTGTCATGTGGTTCTTGTTCAACAGAATTGATGAATTTTTCAATTGTCTCTATAGTTGGCATTGGTTATTTACTTTATATTATTGTCGAATTTCTTAAATTGGTTACGGTCTTGTATGGTGCGTTTACAACCCGAAGGGAAGCTATGATTTTTTTTTGTTCAGATTACAATATTCCCATATTTTGGATCAATTTTCCCACTTAACATATCCAAATATAATTGTTTTAATTTTTCAGTCCCTATATGTTCTTTAATCGAAATGACTGATTGAGTAACGTCTATGAATTGTAGCCAAGCTTCTCCAATTTTTTGTTGAAATTTTACTAATCCCCATTCTTTTTGTCGTTTTCTTGCTTGTTTAGGAGCAAAGAAAAACGCTCCTTTTCTGGGTAGCGGTTTTTCACCTTCTAAGTTCTGCCAATCAACAAGCCCTACCAGACAATTGCATACCAGTTTGTCACTCAGTAAAGTTTGTAATCTGAATTGGAGATTATGGTTGCCTGCAAAATCTACAACAATGGATTTTTCATTAGTATCTAAACGAGAAATTTCATCGTAGCTTATTGTTTGATCATACCAACCCAATTGCTTTACAAATTCTACATTTTTGTCTGAAGTAAGCCCCAAAATGTTAAAGTTTAATCCATTCTCTTTTTTTCTATTTGCTAACAAGAATGCTAAGGCTTGAGCAGTTTTACTGGATGCGCTTGTTAAGAGTATTTGTGTAGCATTATAGAAATTATGATCTGCTAAATCATCATCAATCAAAAAAGATGTAACAAACAATGGACGAAATATGGAAATTAATTCCTCAGTTTCTGGAGTGAATGTAGGATCTTGTTCCGTATTAGAATAAAAATTATAAATTGGTGGAAGCGCTTGTCGGTGTTCGGTATTATCCATAAAACCTTTACTGCTAACATTATCAATGGTAACCAATAAGTGAGTGCTCATTGGATAGTATCCATAAAATCGTTGCCCCACTTGTACATCTGGATGATTGGAAATAATAACATTGGCAAGCCCCCAAGCTGGAATAATTCCGTAACCAGATTGAGTTGGAAAAAAATTCCAATAGTTCATTTGTTCTCCTACGACGCCATAAGTGATGTTATTTGAGGTAAACGAAATTTTTTCAATTTCTAAAAGTACTTGATTAGATGATAGTTCGTCAGAATAGGTTTTCGCGACAAACTGAGATTTTTGAAGTTTATCAATCTTTACTGTAAAATCTAAAGCATTAATAGTTGCCATTTGAGTTAAGTTGTTTATGGAAAAGTACTGAGTACATAATTGATGCTAACGGTCTTGTATATGAGTAGTAGCGGACTTTTTGCAACTACTTTTTAATTTACAATATACTTTAATTTAATGAAATAGCGGTTAGGGTTAACGCCCAAACCGCTATTGCTTATATACTTCTTAAGTTTACAATGCTTAACTTTTAGTATAAATAATCAGAAAGACCATACGATGAAAACTTCATTTCTAAATTAGGCTAAAAAGACTTGTTTTTTAACTCAGTTCTTTGTTGTATACCGTTATTTTATTGCTCAAATGATAATAGTTACAAATGCGTCTTACTTTTTTAAGTTTAATTTTTATTATGGGAATCGTAAACCTTACCACTTATTTTCCATTCTCCATCTTTTTTAAATAAGACAAAGAAATCGGTAAATCGGAATCCATTCCAATCATAAAACTCTACTTTTGCAGCAGCAGCTGGTCCAGAAATATCAATCCACGCTATATGAGATTGAACATTTTCTGATGGCCCACTTTCACTAACTGCGCCACCAAATTCATCAGCAGTCATATTATAAACTTGGCCTTCTATTGAACCTATAATATGTGCGTGATTATAAAATGCAGACCGACTTAGTTTTCCATCTCCGGACTTAGCACTTTTAATGTAAGGTTCTAAGGCTTTTTCAACATTTTTATAATCATTAAAACTCTGTAATTCTGTATTTTCTTTGTCCATTTTTTCTGTTTTTAAATTGTTGTTCATTTTTGATTGTACGTTTTGAGCATTACTACTAAATATGATAATACTCATTGCTAAAAGGTTTAATACTTTTTTCATTGTCTTTACTATTTAAATAATACAGAACAAAAGTAAGTTTGAATTTTAGTGCTTAAATGCAGAAAACGACCAATGATGTGGACAAAAGGGTCAGGCAGTATGTTGTAATCGGAATTCGGATGGAGAAAGGCCAATACGTTTTTTAAATAATCTTGTAAAGTATTGTGGGTCATTAAAGCCAGTTTCGTAAGCAATGTCACTAATGCTCAATTTGCTTACTTGCAATAGCTCTTTAGCTTTATTAATTTTTTTAGTATTAATATAGTTGTTTGGGCTGTCATTAAAAAAGCTCCTAAAAGCCCTTTTAAAAGATGAAAGACTCATGTTACAAAGTTTAGCTAGTTCATTAACAGAAAGATTAGAATATGTATGTAAAGCAACAACTTCATTTAGTTTTATGGTTTTGGTACTGTATAAATCGGTGATTAATTCATGTACTGAATCTATATAGTTAGTTTGAATGAGTAGTAATAATAGTTCCTTAACTTTTAATTCAAGCAAATCATTATTTACTAAGGTTGGGTTCTCAAAGTAAAACTCTAAAGAATCGATAAATTTTGTTATTAAATCATTCGAAGAAATTTTTAAACTTTGCTCACTATTGGAACGTTTTACAATTGCGGTTGGTATTTCATTTTTGTAAATTTCTTTAAGCAATTCTGGAAAGAGATGAATTACAATAGTTTCTAATTCTTCATTATTATTTTTTTTAAGTATTTCAAGAAAATTACTTCCACATTTTAACAAAACAGCTTCCTTACCTTTTATTTCTTTATTATGTTCGCTGGATAGTAACTTGGTATTACCATTCTTAAAATATATAAAACAACCTCTGTCTTGAAAAATAGCTTCATACTTTAAAGGTGTACTGACCTTTATTTTTTCAATAATTTTGAAGTCTTTATACTTAAAATATTTATGGTCTTGAGTCAAAATTTTGTTTTAGTTAATGAAGCTGAATTTCTAATGATACACAACGTTAAGTGTATGGTGTCTTAGCTATCCCGAAGTGTAGTTATGCGCTATATACATTGCTCTATATCGCTTTAATATTCGAATTTAGTCATTTCTTATCTTAAGTCAATGGATTGGCGTTTTTGATGATATAGAGCGTTTAATATATGAATTGGAGCAAGGTAAACAAACCTGAATCAATCGATTTATCCCTGCCTGCCATTTGTCAGGTAGGCAGGTGCACATTTTTATTTCTTGGTTAATGTATAAAAGTTTGTGCTCAGCTTGACTAGGTATCTAGCGCCACTGAAAAGAGGAAATGACCTTTCTATCTAGCACTAAACTCCTCTGATTTTATATATAATGTTAGCAACTGGCTGCTGTCTATTTGGTAATTATTTAATGAGTTCGGAATATCTATTTTTAAAATTATTCTTTATTTCTTTTCGAGTTGAAGTATCTGTATAATCAACTAAATTTATTTTTAAGGATAATCCATCTATATAATCTACAATTATATCATCAAGATTTATTTTTATTGACTTTATTTTGTCAACTCCATGGGTTTCTTTTTCAATACCTCGTGATTTAATATGCAATACATCTTCTTTGAAATTTATAAAATCCCCATTTATCATTTTTATTTTTTTCAAACTACTTATTAGTAAAATAATTCCAAGAATAGGAAATAATATCACCTGTACTAATCCTAAAATTGATGAAGTAGTAAATTGGTACGGCCAATTAAAACTAAAAAGTTTGATTAGCCCATAAATCATTAACCCAATCGAAATATACTTAGTAGTTTCAGATTTTTTTATGACTTTTTGTGTATTAAATTCCATTTTGTTTTACTTGTTACTAACGGCAAATATATGAATCGGAACAATGTAAGTATGCTTGAACCAATTAATTTATCCCTGCCTGCCATTTGTCAGGTAGGCAAGTGCGCATTTTTATTTCTTGTTTAATTTATAAAAGCTTGTACTCAGCTTGACTGGGTATCTAGCGTCATTGCAAAAAGGTATTGAATTTTGAGTTTAACACAGAACCAATTTTTTATGTTTTGATTTAACTTCTTAGTTAATAAAACTCACCCCTTTTGGTTAAGTAGTTGTTCAGTAATGTTTTACGCTGGATTTTATCAATTTTGATTTATATCTAACTCACCAAATAACTGATTGTTATACACTGGCGATTTTATATCGTCATTAAAATCCAATAAATAATCCCACTAAAAATAGCAGCAATCGGCAATGTCAGTAACCAAGATATTAATATATTTCTAATTACTTTTAAATCAGCTTTTTTTGTTACAGTTCCTATCCCGAAAATCGAACCAACCGATACATGTGTCGTTGAAACAGGTAGTCCGTGCACACTAGCAGTTGTAACTAAAAGCCCTGTGACTAAATTAGCTGTAAATCCTTGACCGCTATTCATTGGTGTAATCTTTTTACTCATCATCTCCCCAACTTTCTTGGCATTGATAAGACCTCCTGTGGCCATTGCTATTGCCACTGCAATCATTCCCCATGTAATGTTCATTGCATTAATGACAATTAAAAGTCCTACAATTTTTGGAGTATCATTTAATCCTCTTGCAAAGCTGACTATACCCGCACTAATGTAATGCGCAAAATCTAATAATTTTTGCGAGTTAATTCCAAAAAAAATCCCTTTGTACGATTCAATACATTTTAGTTCGCTGGATACTTTCAGAGTATTTTGGTTTTTTCCATCAACAGTTATAAATTCGTTTGAATTCGTAGTCCTTATAACTGGAATTATTTCTTCACCGATACATACACAGGTTTCTTTAGTAATTCCAGCTGTTTTTCGTAGTTTTTTAAAAATCAGATATGCAAGAAAACTAACCACAGCAGCCATAAGAGGGCTCACAATTAATGGCATTAAAAAGGTGCCTCCTAATTTTTCGAAATTAAATGAAGACCCAACTGCAACAACTCCGCTTCCAAACAAAGCTCCTACTAAACTATGGGTTGTAGAGATAGGCATTCCAATTTTTGTAGCTATAAATACAGTTATCGCTGCTCCTAGAGCAATTGATATTGCAAACTCCGGTGATTGAATTAAAGAATCAGGAACTAAACCTTTACCGGAAAAATTTTTCACCAAAGTGTTAGCTAAAAAAATAGCAGCAACTGATCCTGCAAATGTTGTAGAAGTTGCCCAAATAATTGCTTTTTTATAATTGAGAGTTCCGCTACCGAATAAAGTTGCAACACCTTTAAAATTATCATTAGCACCATTACTATAAGCTAGAAAACAAGCTGCAATGAAAAGTAGTATTAAAATCATAAATTATAGTATTGTAAAATTAAGTTAATAGTCGACTTAATTCAATATAAATTACGCGCAAATTAAATTTTTGGCTTTGGCTTGCTTGCGTACAACGCTTCTTGTATGTTGTGTTTGCATCCAGAAAGGTGCATATGCAATATGCAAATTGTTGTAAGTTATTTTTTGTTATTTTTCTTTTAAATTTTTATACATAATATAAGTATCCACCAAGCCTAATTCAGAGTGTCTAAATCCTTTAGGAGTGGTTCCAATTATTTGAAATCCGTATTTTTCCCATAATTTCACAGCGCCTTTATTAGTACTTACCACGATATTGAATTGAATTCCTTCATAGTTATTTTCCTTCGCTATTTTAAGCGAGTGTTCACAAAGTTTTTTCCCAATTCCTTTTCCTTGTGCATCAGGATTTACCATATAGCTGCAATTTGCAATATGATTTCCTAAATCAATTTGATTAGGCTTTATTATATATGTTCCGAGTATTTGTTCATTCTCTTCCATTACGTAAGTTTCCATATAGTCAGCAAACCAATGCTTTTTCAAGTCCTTTTGTGGTGTATTTGGATTAAAGACATAGGTGTCTCCAGTTTTAATGACTTCTGAGAATATCTGCCAAACTTGGTCAAAATCGGATTCTATTGCTTTTCTAATATTCAATCTTTATGGTTTCTTAATGATAGGTAACGGTCTTGTATAAGATTAGTTGCATGATTTAAACACTAAAGTTAGCAAATACATCAGAGATCGAAAGTCCGAGAGGATTTTCGTAAATCGACTTGAACCAAGCAATTAATTTTATATGGTGTTGTAGCCAGTTATTTTATTCGTTTAGCTTCTTTATCAACACCTTGAGATTCTTGTTGTACTCTATATTTTTCTACCTCTCCGTTTTTATTCAGTTGAAATGTATAAGTGACTTCTGGTGAATATCCATCAACAATAAATTTAGTTTTAGATACTGGCACAAGTTCCATTTTAAAATCAGGACTCATTCGAGCATAAAGTTTATCATTTTCAAATACTATTTCTCTTTCCTTTTGCTTGTCATTTAGATATTTTCCAGCATAAATTTTTAAAATGTTATTATCTAATTTAATTGGTTTTTCAACTTCTTGATTATATAAAATTCTACGGGTATTCTTTTTAGGAATTACTGTTTTGGAAGTTGAATTATTTTGAAGAATTATTATTGTTTTATCATTATCTAAATCTCTTTCTATGTAAGTTCTATATCCTGCCCAACCACCTGAATGAAAAACAATTTTTCCATAAGTTTTTGTGCTATCAATCATCCAACCAAAACCATAATCAGTTTCTGAATTATCTTTGGTTTTGTATGAAGAAAAAATCATTTTTCTATCTTCATCATTGATTAAATTATTTTCATAAAGAGCTCTATCCCATTTTAATAAATCTGTTGCATTAGAATTTACCATTCCATCCCCTACGATTCCATCTAAATAAATAGCGTAATAGTCCTTTCCTAATTCATCTGGTAATATTTTTCTCTTTAAGCTATCAGAGTAAATATAACCTTGCGCATAATTTTTAACTTCTTTTGGTTGAAATCTTCTTCTATAAATAAAAGTGTTCTCCATTTCTAATGGCTCAAAAACATTCTTTTTTAAATATTGCTCAAAAGATAATCCGCTAACTCTCTCAATTATAGTTGCTAAAAGTAAATAACCTGTATTGCTGTAGTCCCATCTATCATTTGGTTCAAATTTCTTTTTTGGCTCAAACTCTTTGAAAAGGTTTATTATATCCTCATTAGTTGCAATTTTTGTTTTATTCCAATTGTTTTCTGAAAGTACCATATAATCTGGAAGTCCACCTGTATGTGTCAAAAGATTTTTAATCGTAATGTTTTTATATTTTCCTAATTCTGGAACATATTTACTTATTAAATCATTATAAGATAATTTTTCTTTTTTTTCGAGCTGAACAATTCCCATTGCAGTAAATTGTTTAGAAACAGATGCTAATTCAAAGATAGTTTCTTTATTTAATTGTTCATTTGATTCTTCATTAGCAAGCCCATAACTTTTTTTAAAAATTATATTTCCACTTTCAGCTACAAGTACATTTCCGTTAAAAGCTCCATTTTGATATAGTTCAGTAAAAAGAGTGTCAAGTTTGCTCGATTTTTCATTTGGAATAATTTTATTTTCAACATTTTGTTTTTCGTTTTTACAAGAAATAATTCCAATAAGAATGATTGATAGAAATAAGATTTTTTTCATTTAGTTTTTGATTGATTTAATTTCAGAACGCTTTTTTTTTTTGAATAGTGCGATGTTTCTCTAATTGGTTACAACATGAGAATATAGGATACCTGTCCTATATTTCCCATATATAAAATATGTGTGTAATCATTTGTAAGCGTTGATTTAAACGTTTAAATCAACGCTTAGTTTTTATATTACTTTCTAAAAATAATGTAAAATCCCCCACATAACAAAACCACATAGATTAATATGTGGTTTTGTTGTATTTATAAAGTATCGAATTGACGCTTTTCTTTCTATTACTTAACCTTCACTCTCACTCCTTCAGAATGACTACTGAACTCTGGTGCATACATGCTCTGGATTGTAGTGATGCCATTAGAGAAATCACCTTTGTTATTTACACGTAGGTCATATTCAAATACGTACACTCCTTTTGGTAAATAATCAAAGAAGAAGTTAGTAGAAGCATCTTTGGTACTCTGATAATACCCTAATCCATCTTGATATTTGTATTGCGAGATGACATTGATCGGTTCTAATCCAGAGGCTCTCATATCTTTCATATGTACAAACTCCATGGTGCGATCTGACCTCAATTCTATACGGACTCTTACTAAATCTCCTAGTTGTAATTGCGTGTCATCGGTGATCTCTGTAATCTCTTCGCCTCGGTCTGTATTCTTTTTTAAGAATAACTTTTTCTTTAGTTTAAGTGGCGTTTCTGCCGAGGTAATCTTGTCCAGGTTTTCAAAATATTGCCAGTACAGTGCTCCCCAAGCAATTCCTTTTCCTTTTTTGGTGATTTTGGCAGTAGCCATATCTTTCTGTATTTCATTTCCGTTCCAGGAAGTTTTAAAATACCCTGTTCCGGCTTCTACTTTTACATCCTCCATCTGGCTAGGATCAATTTTTTGATCTCCTAATACTATTTCGACCATATCGGTTACAGATAACCAGTCACTACCTTGTAATAATAAGGCATATACCGCTTCTGTGGTCGCTTTAGTGGTTTTCCATCGATTGGTTTGTTTGTTTTTTAATAACCAAACCTTAAGGTTATCTACAATCTCTGTCTTTTTAGGTTCTTGTTCGATTTCTGCAAAAACTTCAATCATTAATGCTTGTGTTTCTATTGGTGCTTGATACCAATACCAACTGGCTGTATTCGATTTCCAGTACATACCTAGTTCTTCGCTAGTGATACTTTTTTCATCTAAAGATCTAATGATTTTGGTAGCTGTATTGGTATCATCGTTTCGATGTAGTATCAAAGACAACATCCCTTGAGAATATAAACCTCTATCAAGCCAGTATTTTTTGGACTGTCTCAAATAATAATCCCAAGCTTCATTGGTGTTATTGGCTCTTTTTATATCAGAAAAGAAACTGCGCATATACAGATAATGAACTTGTGTATGACTCAGATGATCTTTATTGATATCAATATTATTACGCTTGCAATACTTTTTGAGTTCTTCGTATTCTTTTACAAATTCTTGATCGAGATAACGAACCGATTTTTGGAGCATGTTCTGAGTGCTTCCATCAAATTTGGTGACTCCTAGTTTTTTTAAGTGCCCAAAACCTGCAGCAATATGTTGTGTGATGTAACGATTCTCTCTTCCTCCTTTAAACCAAGGAAAAGCTCCAGAACCATATTGTAACTGCTGTAGTTTGTTGATAGCTCTTTGTAATTCATTATTCATCTTATTAAGATCAAAAAGCAATGCAATTCGCTTCTTTTGCTCCGTCTCGCTCTGTGCATCCCGTAACCAAGGTGTTTCCTGGATTATTAAAGATTTTAGTTCTTGATTTTTTTCTAGATTACTGAGTAAAGCGTCTGTGTTTTTCCACTGGTTAAATACTTCCTGAATTCTAGGATTAGAATTAGCGATATGACTAGCTAATGAATTAGCATAATATCTAGAGAATGTTTGTTCTGCACATTCGTATGGATATTCCATCAAGTAGGGTAGCGCTTGCACTGCATACCACGCCGGATTAGAAGTCATTTCTAACGTAAGCTTATGGTTTTTTAGTGTTGTAGATGTATTGTTCTTTAATTTATCTAAAGTAAACGTCTTTGTCTGATCAGAACGTATCCACATCGGTAATGTTTCTGTTACCATCATTCTGTTGGATAATACAGGTAGTACGTTTTGCTCGCCATCAGAAAAATCTCCTGCTTTAGCTACAATTTTATACTGCACAGTTTGTACATTATCAGGAACCTGAAGATTCCAAGATACATTTGTGTTTCCGGTTGCTTTTACAGAGAAATTCTGACGGATATTGGTGTTCTGTAAATCCGTATCAATTGACTTTCCTGTTAAGGCATCGGTTAGTTGTAATTCTATAATACCTGTAAGATCTTTGGTAGAGATATTGGATACTTTAGAACTCAGAATAATTTGATCTCCTTCTCTTAAAAACCTTGGAGGATTTGGTAAGATCATTAATTCCTTTTGTGTAACTGTTTCTAATAGTTGTGTGCCTGCATTTAACTCCTTAGTATGAGCAAGTAATTGTAGTTTCCATTTAGTCAATGCCTCAGGAGCAGTAAAGTTGAAGCTAATATTGCCTTCAGGATCTGTAGTCAATTGCGGAAAGAAAAAAGCGGTTTCTTGCAGGTTTTTTCGGATTTTGATACCTTCTAGAGATGGCTCTTTTTGGTCCTCTTTCTTATTACTTTCGTTTTCTGCGCGACCTAGAGAATCGCTTTCTTTTTTTTCCTGGCCTGGATTTCCAGCTATTGCCACTTTTTCCATTTCTACATCATCCGCCATTTCCATAGCCATAGATGCTTGGGGAGCGGGAGCAGATTTGCTTCTGCTCATTCTCTTTTGAGATCCAAAACTATTAAAACGATGACTTTGTCCAAAATACAATCCAAACCAGTTCAGCTGATCATACCCTTGATGCTGGAAACTAGCAGTCCAGCGTTGTTGATCGTAAATATTAAAATTTTCTTGAGTAAAACTTCTAGTAGCATTTCGTTGTGAATATGAATAGTAAATAGGTCTGTTGATTGGATTAAAATACCATTGATGTGGTCTAAATTGATCTAAAGAAGCATCGTACATACTAGCCAAAAGTTCTGCAGTAACTTTGTCACCTTTTGGACCTTTTACCGTAAAACTCCAAGTTTCTTGTTGTCCTGGTTGTAGTTTATCTCTAAACGTTTTGGTCTCTATAGTAAGTTCTGTTGGCTCGTAAGGAACTGCAATAGGCAGCACTCCACTTTGGTATCCATTGTAATTAGCAAAACTATAGGTAATAGCAAATCCTCCAAGATCTTCTTTGTTTACCGGTATTTTGATAGTTTTACTGCTATTAGATAGTGAAATAAGTTTGGTTTCAATAACCTTTCGGTTTTTTTCGATATCTATAGTTACGGTAATATTTTCTGAAGCGGAACTTAATTTTAGAATGATTTCATCCCCGATATTGTACGTGTTTTTATTCGTAGTAATTTCAAATAGTTTGCTATCAGAAATGGTTTTGTCTGATTGATCAAATACATCTATATATTGAATATCTTTTACTTCCTGTCCAAACCTGTCCTTGGTATTGAGTTCTATAGTATACTTACCTGTTTCCCACTTTTTGATTGAATTAAGGGATATGTCTTTGGTACCTTTAGAATTATCGTTTGTTTCTTTAGTATCATAGGTTTTATCAAATACCAAGGTTCCTTTTTCCCAACTTCTGAAATCATCCTCATTGTTATATGCGTCATTTGGAAATAATTTTTTGAATTCTTCTTTGGTGAAACCACTGTAGTCAGGAGCTTTCCAAGGACGAACTCGCATAGAACATTCTGGAGCCTGTAGCTTATATATTTTAAGACTTCCAGTATTCGCTACAAATTCATTATTTAGATTTTGAGTAGCGATGCTGAGTGTATTGTCCTTTTTGGTTTTATCAATTTTCGAAGCAATGTTTATGGAGGCTGTTAATGCGTGGTATCCAACATTAACATACGTTGTTGTACTTCTTGTTTCTCCATTAATATCCGTAACATCTGCAGTGATTTTATAGCTGAATACCGGCTGATTATCTTTAGAAACACTTTTGTCAGACAACGCAGCAAATGTAATGTTGTATTCTCCAACATCATTAGTTTTAGTTTCTCCATGTGTTATTTCTTGTTCCTCACTGTTTCTCGGGAACCAATAACACCAACGAGGGTATTGTACTTGTCTATATACTCGATATACAACTTTGGCATCAGTAATATTACTTCCCGCATAAGCAGTAGCGGTTGCTGTAAGTTTAATACTGTCATTAATCTTGTAGGTTTCTGTAACCGGATTAAATTTTGTTTCAAATTTAGGCCGCTTATATTCTTCTACAGAAATAGAAGTACTATTATAATTATCTGTTTGTATCGTATAGTTACCGGTTAATCCAGAAGAAGGTAGTATGAACTCTCCTGCAAAGGATCCATACTCATTAGTCGTAAAATTTAATAACTTAACTTCTTGTCCGTTTACATCTATTAGTTTGGCAAAAGTTTGCCTATTAGCAACTACGTTTGGATCTTCTTTACCTGTAGCAGCCATCATAATTCCTTTGAAGTATACAGTTTGTCCTGGTCTGTAAATACTTCGATCTGTAAAAAGAAAAGAGGTGCGTCTAGTACTTATATCTGGTTCGTTATTGCTACCGTATTGATTAAGATATAGTCCTCTAAAAAAGGCTTTGTCAGTTCCTTTAGTTACCGTTGCTAATACATTATAATAATAACCTTCTTTGGTAAAAGAGGCTTCTCCTTTTTCGTTGGTAATTAGGGTTTGGTTTAAGCTATTTCTTCGGTTTTCTGAAAACAGTTTGATATTGGCTTTCGGAATCGGAGCACCAGTGTTTCGGTCTATTACCTGAAACTTTGTTTCGCTTGTTTTTTTGTTTTCAACAAGTGTTAGGTTAGTAACCTGAAGGTTACCAAAGGAAAATGTATGACTTTCACTTAAATCTTTTGACATAGATCCTATAATAAGGTATGAGCCTTGTGTTAATTCAGGAACCAAAATTTCCGTAGCATGATTTTGGTAGTCTTTTTCATCAAGAAGTTTGGTTTCCCAGGAATTAACTACGGTTAGTTTATTTAGAAAAGCTACTCGTTTTTTTAGCTCATAAACTTTCTGAAAAGATTTTAATTGACTTTGATTAACTTTCAAAACCTTAAAATAGAGTAGTTCCAGATTTTTATAATTTACTAAAAGTCGTGATGGTTTGTTTATCGGAATGTAACTTTCTACTTTGATACTGTTAATCTGATTATCAAGAATTTGTTCTTTTAAATAAGCGCAATTTTTGGATCCTCTTGATTTTGGATATTTAGCTATCGCTGCTTCACAAACTTTTAAGGCTTTCTGAAGCGTCCATCGATGCGTTTCATTTTCAGTGGGAATATAGGTCGCAGCCTGTGTTTGGTATAGACTTGCAATCTCATAGTCGTAGAGCGTAGAAGCAGGACTGTTTTTATGTTTTTCTTTTTCTGAAAGTAAAGTGGCTAACAGAAGTTCTTGTTTATCACTAAATATAGCGTTCTCATGTATGAATTTTAGACGTTCTATATTTACTTCAATCAATGCATCAGGTTGTTGATCTCTTTTATGAAAATTGATAAGATTTTGATATGTTTTTAACGCATGAAATTGTAACGATAAAGAATCTTGTGTGTTAATTTTAATTACCGAAAATTGTTGGTGGTCTTTTAGATACTCTGGTGAATCTATCTCGAATGCATAAGCCGGTTTGGTAATGCTAGTTTCTGAAGTTTTGTAAAATGCTAATGCGTTATGAGATAAAAAATCAAAAAGCGTTGGTCTGTATATTTTAGAATCGTAAGATTCTGTAAGGATATCTTTAAATTGAGCAAGATCTGTTTGCTGTGACAGTAGCCCGTTATTTAGTGATTCTTGGTAATACAAATGGATTTCAGCGAACAGGGTTTCTAAATCCCATGTTCTGAAATCTTCTTTATCTACTTTTTCCGAAGTTTTGGTTCGGTTATAAAATTGCCATCGATTCTCTTGGAAGTATTGCCAATACAGATTTGCTAAAACGCTTTCCAGAATATTTCGACTAGGAAACTTACTATTAGCAATTTCATTTTTAAATTCTTCAATAATATTTAATTGTGCATTTTCTTCCAAAACTAACGTATACTTTGCTTTGTATATTAAAGCTTTGGTGATCTGATTCGTATTATTAGCTTTTTTTGCACCGGTGTGTATAGTTTCTACAATTTCTAATGCAGACTTGGGTAATCCTTGCCGATCAAAATCTTCTACTTTTTTCCAATCGTCTTGATAGTTGTTCTGAGCCATCATATAATTTAGGTTTGTAATAAAGAGTATGAAAACAAGAATGATATATTTTTTCATCTGTTTGATTTTTTGTGTTTGTTAAAACAATAATACAAGTCTTGTACCATATTCTTAGGTATAGATTTGTAAAAAGTAAATAACTATATAAAGCTACATAATTGCAACGATAAATTAGGGAAAACCTTGTTTTGATTAGTGACAATATTAATTTAGTGAGTAAATGAACTCATAATTAGGTTAAAGGCTTCCCTATTTTTTGTCTTTTTTGTTTTTTCATTTCTACATTCTTTCATTATTGATTGTAGATTGTATCTTTACTCTTTCTAATCAAGAATATAATTATGCGTGTACATTTTATTGCTATAGGAGGAAGTGCGATGCACAATCTTGCCATGGCACTTCATCAAAAAGGATATGAAGTAACTGGAAGTGATGATGTGATTTTTGAACCTTCAAAATCAAGATTAGATCGTTATGGATTATTGCCGAAAGATTTTGGTTGGTATCCTGAAAAGGTTACTGAAGATATAGATGCTATTATATTAGGAATGCACGCTAAGGAAGATAATCCAGAACTAAATAAGGCTCAGGAATTAGGGTTGAAAATATATTCTTACCCTGAATTTCTATATGAACAATCCAAAAATAAAACACGTGTAGTAATTGGCGGCTCTCATGGTAAAACGACCATTACTTCCATGATTTTGCATGTATTGCATTATCATGAAAAGGAAGTGGATTACATGGTTGGAGCTCAATTAGAAGGTTTTGATACTATGGTTCATCTTACAGAAGACAACGACTTTATGGTGTTAGAAGGAGATGAATACCTTTCTTCGCCGATAGATCGGAGACCAAAATTTCACTTATACCAGCCCAATATAGCACTGCTAAGTGGAATCGCTTGGGACCATATTAACGTGTTTCCGACATTTGATAATTATGTGGAACAGTTTCAGATTTTTATAGATAGTATTGTTCGTGGAGGAAGCATCAATTATAATGAAGAAGATCCTGAAGTAGTTAACGTTGTAGAAAACTCAGAAAACCAGATTCGGAAAATACCATATAGTACGCCAGAATATCGTGTTGAGAATGGAGAAACTCTGTTGCAAACACCAGAAGGAGAAATGCCAATTGAAGTTTTTGGAGCTCATAATCTTAGCAATCTAGCAGGAGCTAAATGGATTTGTCAGCATATGGGAATTGATGAGGATGAATTTTATGAAGCAATTGCATCTTTTACCGGAGCATCTAAACGTTTAGAGAAAATAGCAGAGAGTAGTTCTGCTGTAGCGTATAAAGATTTTGCGCATAGTCCATCTAAAGTAAGCGCTACTACCAAAGCAGTAAAAGAACAATATAAAGATAGACAAGTAGTAGCTTGTCTTGAGTTGCATACCTATAGTAGCCTCAATGCTGAGTTTTTGAAAGAATATGAAGGAGCACTAAATGCAGCTGATGAGGCAGTGGTCTTTTATTCTCCACATGCAGTAAAAATAAAACAGCTAGAAGAAGTGTCTGCGGATCAAATAGCACAAGCGTTTAAAAGAAAAGACCTGATTATATACACTAATCCAGAAGAATTTAAAACGTATTTAAATCAGAAAGACTTTACAGACTCTGCTTTATTATTGATGAGTAGTGGTAATTATGGTGGTTTAGATTTTGATGAGGTTAAGGGGATGATTTAGGCTTTTAAAAATGATTCTCAAACAATCCATTAACAAAATCAGCAACATTTTTTTGATTATTTTTTATTAATTCTTGCTTAGCATTTTCGATATCAGCAGGCACTTTATCCTGACTAAGTTTGAATTTCCCTTCCCATTGCTGCACTTCAATTTCGAAGCAATAGATGTAAGGAACTAAGCGATCCATTCTTGGATCTTCTATCGATAATTTAAATTTCTGGTTAGGAGCTTCCAGAAATTCTGTCATGGTTACCATAGACTTTTTTATGGATTCTGGATCTTTAATTTCCTTAACGCTACCTCTGGCGTGTGCAATGATATAGTTCCAGGTAGGTAATTGTTTAGTAGTGTATATTGCTGGAGAAATATAGGTTTGTGGTCCTTGAAAAATAGCAATAATAGGGTAGTTGTTTTTTAAAAGTTTAACATGCGGATTGTTGGCATCAATATGTCCCACAAGTTTGTTGCCATGAAAAATAAGAGGTGCATGCGTGACAAAAGGTGTTGTGTCCTGCGCTGATATTAAGGTTGCGAAAGGATAAGCAATCGCGACGCTCTTAATATTTTCAATATTATAGTCTTGGTGATGTTTTGGAGGATACACAGACTATACGCTAAATTGTTGTAAATGATGATCTAGATGTTTGTATTGCATCTTACCCCATTGATCTTTTGTGAATTTTCCGAACATGGGATGCGGATCCCATTCAGAAACAGTTCTCTTATCAGAGAATTCTGTTACCAATTCTAATAACCTTTGTTTTTCTTCTTCAAAAACTTTTGAATCTACTACCTTAAGTTTTGGGTGAGTTGGCAAATTTTTCTTCCAAGGTTTATCGTTGTACATCGCTTTTTTAAAGAACAATTTAGCCAATATACTAGGTTTCATTGGAGGATATTCTTTTTTAAGCGCGATTTTCAATGGAAATTGACAATGATAAAACATTTGAGAAATATCCATCTTACCCCAGACAGGAATACTGGCATTTGATAATTTATGAATACGATTTTCTATTTCGTTTTTCGCGGTTTCATCAAAGAGGGATTTCATAATCAAGTGTTGTTTAGCATTCAATACCCAAAAATAACAGAATTATTTTAAAAATTGGATATAGAAATACTAAGCTATTATTAAATAACTCTTCAATAAATACTAAAACTGAAAAAAGGTTCCTAGCCTACTTTTTCAAAAACAAGTTTAAGAATACCTTCTAGGTCACCGTTAGCAGAAATATCTGCTGGTGTTCCTAAATTGATCATCAAGGGCTGGTCTTTAATTTTTCCCATTAAAAAGTACTGAAAAGTAGTTCCAGCCTTAAATTTATATCCCTTAAGTTGAGATCCAAAAGAAGTAAAAGTTACTTCAGTTTTCGATGAATTACTTGCTCCAAAAGCATTAATTGTAGCATCAAAAACGGCAGATAACATATCATCACTGTAATAATCCCATTTTATAGAGGTTCCATTACAGGCTTGTAGTTCATATTCAGATTGTGCTTGACATCCTCTAGGTACTTGTATGTGGTTTCCTACTAAGTTTAAAAAACTAATGCGTTTCTTGTCTTGTCCATAGAAACTAATAGTAGCCAATAATAATACGAAAGTAAAAATGTTCTTCATAAATAGGTTAATTTGAGGTTGTTAAATTCAATGTTTTTAGATTATGGGTGGTCAAATATAGTAAAACTTTCATTTTCAAACAAATATATATATGTTGAATCCCTAAGTATTGACATAATTAACAAAATTTGTTTGTATATTTTTCGCAATAATATCTTGTATTTGAGATAAATACTTTATACTTATATAGTAAGAAGTTTAGGGAATAAAACTGAACAAAAAATTTGTATGAGTGAATATAATTCTTCATTTTCTATCAGGGAATGGAATGAAAATGATCGTCCAAGGGAGAAATTGTTGGTTAAAGGGAAGAATGCATTAAGTGATTCAGAATTAATTGCAATTCTTATTGGTTCTGGAAATAGAGATGAAAGTGCAGTGGCATTAAGTAAACGAATTTTAGCAAGTGTCGATCATCAAATTAACTCCTTAGGAAAACTATCGGTAAAGCAGTTAATGAATTTTAAGGGTATTGGAGAAGCTAAGGCAATTTCTATTGTTGCAGGTCTAGAACTAGGGAGAAGGAGGAGGGAAGAGGATGTTCCAGTTGTATCTAAGATCACTAGCAGCAAAGATGTGTTCGATATTCTTAGTCCTCTTGTTGGGGATTTAGAACATGAAGAGTTTTGGGTACTCTATCTCAATAATTCAAATAAAGTACTACAGAAAAAGCAAATAAGTATAGGAGGGAAGACGGGAACATTGGTAGATCCCAGAATTGTGTACAGATATGCGTTAGAGTTTGGTGCAACGTCTATTATTTTGGCTCATAATCATCCAAGTGGATCGTTAATGCCTAGTCAATCTGATAAAGCATTAACTCAAAAATTAAAACAAGCAGGAGTAAGTTTAGATATAAAGTTGTTAGATCATTTGATAATAACAGAAAAGAAGTATTTTAGCTTTGCAGATGAAGTTATACTATAATTATAAGTATGTTATTAGTTTATGTTCAAAAAATAACCCCAAGAGTAACGTATACGTTTAAGCATATCTGCAAGCGAATTTTGGGATTGGAGGTTGACTTTACTTCTAAAATAGAATCCTTCATTGCACATGATGGTCCTAAACTATCTTATGGTAAACAGCCATTAGGGAAGGAACTTTATTTTCAGAGTGTAGATTTGCTTTTTGAGCATGGATTTAATGAGGTAGATATACAGGTTGTTCCTTGGGAAGATACTCAATGTTTTTTTCAAGTAAAACATAGTGATGCTGCACTAAAATTTGATATTTTTTCAGCTACCTTTTATTTGCTCACAAGATATGAAGAGTATCTTCCGCATGTAAAAGATGAACTCGGACGGTTTACAGCAACAGAAAGTATAGCGTATCAAAATGGATTTTTAGAGGAACCTGTTGTTGATATCTGGGCATTTAAATTCAAAAATATTTTAAGGGATAAGTATCCAGATATAGCATTTCAGGAAAAAGAGTTTAATATACAACCTATTTTATATGTGAATCAAACCTTTGCATATTGGCAAAAAGGAATTTTAAGATCAATAGGAGGTGGTATTCGTGATCTATGGCAATTAAAGATAAGCGAAGTAACGGATAGGATTAAGGTGTTACTTGGAATTAAAAAAGATCCGTATAATACATTTGATTTTATTATTAATTTACAAAAAAACAAGATAAGGAATTGTCTTATGTTTTTTGGTTTAGGTGATTATACGAACTATGAGAAAAATATAAACCATAATAATCTGGAACATAAAGAAGTAATTAAGCATGTTTCTGATTATGTGGATGTTGGTCTTAAGGTTTCTTATGATGCGATAGCCGATTTAGCAATGTTAAAAAAGGAAAAAACCAGAATAGAGAATATTGTTAACAGACAGTTGCGCTATTCGTTATGTTCTTTTTATAAGATAAAATTACCTGAAGCCTACAGAAATTTTATTGAATTAGAAATAAAGGAAGATTTTTCTATGGGATACCCAGAATATTCGGGTTTCAGAGCTGGCACTTGTACTCCATTTATGTTTTATGATTTGGATTATGAGGTACAAACACCTTTGGTAATACATTCTTTTTGTTGTACACCCAAAAGTTTTGAAAATGCAGGGAATGAATATGCTGTAAAACAAGAGTTAGATGCTTATATAGAAAAAATTAAAAAAGTAAACGGTTTGTTTATCCCGGTTTTTAGCAATGGTTTGTTTAGTGAGCTTAATGAACAAACTTATTGGAAATCAATATTTGAGTTTATTTGGAATAAGAATGAAGATGAAAAAAATTGATCATGTATTTTTTGATTTAGATCATACGCTTTGGGATTTTGATAAAAATTCTGCTTTAGCATTTCAGTTGATGTTTGATAAATTCGGAATTAAAATTTCAATTGATCATTTTTTATCGGTTTATCAGCCAATAAATTTGCACTATTGGAAATTATATAGAGAAGAGCGAGTAACTAAATCCGAACTTCGTAGAGGTCGTCTTACGGAAGCTTTTGCTCTTTTGGGGGAGCAATTTCCATTAGAGATTATAGATGCTTTATCGGATGATTATATTAATTTTTTACCACTTAATAATTACCTAATAGAAGGAGCAAAGGAGTTGCTGGAATATTTAATGCCAAAATATCAATTGCATATCATTACTAATGGTTTTAGTGAAGTGCAACATACAAAACTTTCTAACTCTAAAATCAAACACTATTTTAGAACAGTAACTAACAGTGAACAGGTAGGAGTTAAAAAGCCAAACCCTATTATATTTGAACATGCTATCAAAGTTTCTGGTGCTGATATCGATAAAAGTTTAATGATTGGAGATAATTATGAGGCTGATATTATTGGAGCTGAAGCTATAGGAATCAAGACGATATGTTTTAACTATCATAAGGAACGGTTGCCTAAAGAAACTATTCAGGTTTCAAGATTAAATCAAATAAAAAACCATATTTAGTAATAAATATTTGTATATTTTCGTTATTACTAAACAACTCCCCCAGATGAAAACAAAAAAAATCCATGCATTGCTGCTATTTGCCAGCATAATTTTAATGACGGCTTCTTGTGTGAAAGAGCTTGATTTTGAACAGCTTGATGATGTTGTTCTTACTCCGGTTTTTGAGGCTGATTTTATTTACTCTGAATTTGATATTGAAGATTATATCCCTCAAGGAACTCCTCCAAATATTGAATTTACAATTCCCCCTGAAGTTTTACGAGATACGATAAATTATGATTTAGTAGGTACTGATTTTGCTATAGATAATTTAGACAGAGTTGAGCTTACAATAGAGGCAAGGAATACCATTGAGGTTGGATTTACAATTCAATTTCAATTTTTAACACAAGATGGTCAACCTATAGGACAACTATATAGTATTCCAGTACAGGCTGGATTAGGTGAAGGGACAGAACCTGTGATTTCTTTTTCTGACCCAGATCCAATAGTATTGGATAATGCAACTTTAAATCAATTAGCTTCTGCTCAAAAAATAGCAACAGAAATTATTGTACCTACTTTAAATTCAGATTTACGAGGTGTTCTGGATCTGAGATCAAAAGCTAGTTATTATGTAAATTATCAACTATGAGAGTTCTACTATGCCTTTTTATAGGTTTATTGGGATGCTCCATATATTCTCAGAATAAAGAAACCTTATATGATTTTACAGACTTACCTCAGTCACTAATGCTTAATCCAGGAGCGGATGTCAATTTTAAGTACCATGCAGGAGTGCCTTTTTTATCTCAATTACATTTTAATGTAGGTTTTAGAGGAGCTTCTATTTATGATGTTTTTGCGGATGATGGTAGAGATATTAATGACAAAATTGAAAACACAATTAATACGCTAACTAGTAATGATTTTTTTACTTTAACTCAACAATTGGATCTTATAAATTTTGGCTGGCGAAGCAAAAATGATAAAGATTTATATTATTCTGGTGGGTTGTATCAGGAACTCGATTTGATTGTGTATTTTCCTAAGGATTTTGCTGTCTTAGCATATCAAGGAAATCAAGATTTTATTAATGTCCCATTTAGATTCTCTAATGTTAGTGCTACAGGAGAGCTTTTAACAGTTTATCATTTCGGATATAATAAAAAAGTAAATAAGAAACTTACTTTTGGTGCTAGAGCGAAGTTGTATTCTAGTATTTTTAATTTCAGAAGTACCAAAAATAGAGGAACTTTTACTACAATAGAAACTCCTCAAGGTAATAATATATATCAGCATGTAATAAGTAATGCAGATGTGAGTGTTCAAACGGCAGGATATGCCTTTTTGCGTGATATTGAATCTGAAGATAATTCGGATGGAGCAAAACAAGTAACAAATAAATTCTTAGGAAGAGCTTTTCTTGGTGGAAACTTAGGTATTGGTTTTGATGTTGGATTTACATATAAATTAGAGGATCAATGGACCGTAACAGGTAGTATGACTGATTTAGGGATGATTTTTTACACTAAGGATGTTGAGACTTATCAGGCAAAAGGTAGTTTTGTTTTTGAAGGTTTAGAGACTCCAATTACGGATGATAATGGTCAAGATGTTTTAGATGAACTTGAAGAAGCAATACCTATTGATACGTTAAATACTAGCTATTCTGCGCTACGTCCTGTAAAACTTAATGGTTCTATTAAGTATTCTTTTAATAGATATGAGGATGATAGTTGTAATTGTTTTTGGGACGGAGAAGGAGCTCCCTATCGTGATGCTTTTGGATTACAGGTGTTTACACAGTTTAGACCCAAAAGACCGCAGTATGCAGCTTCTTTATTTTATTACAAGCGTTTATCTAATTTTCTTAGAACAAAATTGACTTATACGGTTGATGATTATTCTTTTAAGAATATAGGTTTTCTTTTATCTACGCATATTAACAAAATTAATTTCTATATTTCGGCAAATAATCTTTTGGAATTTTCTAATCTTGCGGATGCTAGGGGAGTATCTATTCAATTAGGATTTAATGTAATAATGTAATGAATATAACACGTATTTTATTTTTTGGGCTTGCAATCTTTTTTACTGTCAACTTTAATGCACAGAATACTGTAAATGATTATAAGTATGTAATTGTACCAGAGGGGTATGTTTTTTTAAGGGAAAACGATGATTATCAGTTAAACTCTTTGACAAAGTTTCTATTTGAAAAGTGTGGTTTTACTGCTTTTATAAGAGGCGAAGCATTACCGGAAGATCTTAAGAGAAACGGTTGTAAAGGACTAAGAGCGGATGTGAGAAAAAAATCAGGATTGTTGAAAACAAAACTTACAATAGATTTAATTGATTGTAACGGCGCAGTCGTTTTTACTTCTAGAGAAGGAGCAAGTAGAGAAAAGGAATTTAAAAAATCATATCAAGAAGCTCTTAGGAATGCTTTTAGGGATGTAAAGTCACTTAATTATAAATACAATGGTAAAAAAGAAACTTCTGCGCAAAATGACAATAGTACTGTTCAGCAGCCAGCTGTTTCAAAACAGACTGTTGTGTCAGGAGAAACTCCAGTTGCCACAGCTAGTGATGCGCAAATAACAAATAACCAAAAAAATAATCTTCCAAAACAAAATGTATCAGTAGCAAAAAGTGGCTCCTATATGTATAATGATGAGGTATATGTTTTTGAAAGGCGAGCATACGGTTTTGAATTACTACAAAATGCGGATACCAAAGTTCCCATAGGTAAAATATTTATATCAAGTAGAGATAATAGTTATATTATTCAGGCTGGTGATTTAAGTGGTAATGGTTATTTTGATGCATATGGGAATTTTATTCTAGATAGAATTAATCCAGTAACTGATAAATTGATTACAGATACTTTTGCTCGTCAGTAATCTTAATAATTATATTTATCTCCCCATCGTGATTTAAGGAATGTTCTTAATGCATTTTCTCGTTGATTGTTTCCTGGGTCATAAAGCTTCGTGTTTTCTACTGATTCGGGAAGAAATTCTTGTTGAATAAAGTTATTGCCATGGTCGTGAGCATATTTATAATCTTCACCATAGCCTAATTCTTTCATTAATTTAGTGGGAGCATTTCTAATATGCAATGGTACAGATAAATCTCCTGTTTGTCTTACCAACTGTTGTGCTTTATTAATAGCCATATAGGAGGCATTACTTTTGGGAGAAGTGGCCAGATATACAGCGCATTGACTTAAAATGATTCTGGCTTCAGGATATCCTATAATGGTAACCGCTTGAAAAGTATTATTCGCCATAATTAATGCAGTCGGATTAGCGTTTCCGATATCTTCAGATGCTAATATTATCATTCTACGAGCTAAGAATTTTAGATCTTCTCCTCCTTCAATCATTCGAGCTAGCCAATATACTGCAGCATTTGGATCACTTCCGCGAACGGATTTAATAAATGCCGATATAATATCATAATGTTGTTCTCCTGTTTTATCATACCTTACAGTATTCTGCTGTACAAGTTTTAGAACAAGATCATTGGTAATGATAATAGTATCCTGATCTTGACCAGAAACTATTAGTTCGAAGATGTTTAATAATTTTCTGGCATCTCCACCGCTTAGTCTAAGAAGGGCCTCTGTTTCTTTAAGTTTTATCTTTTTTGATTGCAGATATTCGTCTTGTTTCATAGCTCTATCTAGTAGCGCTTCTAATTCTTTTTTCCCAAAAGGATTAAGAACATATACTTGGCAACGAGATAGCAATGCAGGAATCACTTCGAAGCTGGGATTCTCTGTGGTAGCTCCAATTAGTGTGATCCAGCCTTTTTCTACAGCGCCTAGTAAAGAATCTTGTTGAGACTTACTAAAACGATGAATCTCATCAATAAATAAGATTGGATTTTTAGAAGTAAACAGTCCGCCACTTTGTTTCGCTTTATCAATTACTTCACGTACCTCTTTTACTCCACTATTAATAGCACTAAGTGTATAGAAGGGTCTTTCTGATTCTTTAGCTATAATGTTTGCTAAAGTAGTTTTTCCTACTCCTGGAGGCCCCCATAAGATTAAAGAAGGAATAATTCCTTTTTTAATTTGCTTAGTTAAAGAACCGTCATCGCCAATTAAGTGTTCTTGGCTTAAATATTCTTCTAAAGATTTAGGTCGTATTCTTTCTGCCAGTGGTTTATTCATGGCTACAAAGGTACTAAAGAGCTCTTATTAGAGATATTATAATTATTAACTTTATTTTGAATTTAACTAGGTTAATACAGTTTTTTTGTGATTTAAGAGTTTGGATTACTGACAATTTAGCGGAATTTAGTTTTTTGGACGGTTTTTTGATTTATAGGATGTACTTATGGAAAAAAGTAATCATTTTAGATTTAGTACGGGAGTAATTGGATATCCTATATTATTTGTCCTGTTAATTTGGTTTGTATTTTGGTTTGAAATTAGATTCGGTTTTGATTTCAATCATTTCGGAATATATCCCAGAACGATAACCGGACTAAGAGGAGTGTTGTTTTCTCCTTTTATTCATGGAGATTTGTCACATCTATGGCATAACACATTGCCGTTATTAATTTTGTCCGTATCTCTTTTCTTCTTTTATCCGAAGAACTCTTGGAAGGTGTTATTTTTAGGGGTTCTATTAACTGGTGTTTTGACATGGTTGTTTGGACGGCAAGCAAATCATATTGGAGTAAGTGGAGTTATATATATGCTTTTTGGATTTCTATTTTTTAAAGGAATAGTTGCGAAGCATTTTAGATTGATTGCATTGTCATTTGGAGTTGTTTTTATTTATGGAAGTATGATATGGTATACATTACCAGTGGATCCAAAAATCTCCTGGGAAGGTCATTTGTCTGGTCTGATAGTTGGAGTATTGTTAGCTTTTTTAATAAAAAAAGGCGTGGTTAAGCCAAAGACATATCATTGGGAATCTCCTGATTATAATCCCGAGGATGATGAATTTTTAAAACATTTTGATGAAAACGGTAATTTTATTGAAAAATTACCTGAGCAAGATATTGAAGAAGATATTAAGGTAGTTTATGAATATAAGTCAGAGGATAATGCTAAAAACGAATAAATCGTGTTTTTATAACCTTTGTCTAATAGTTTCATATAAGAATACTCCGCAAGCAACAGAAACGTTAAGTGAAGCTATTTCTCCATACATAGGTAATTTGGCCAGATGATCAGCAATCTTTAAAACAGAATTAGATATACCTTTACCCTCACTACCCATTACTATGGCACTAGGAGTGGTTATATCTATATCATAAATAGGGGAGGAAGCTTTCTCTGTTGCAGCTATTATCTGTATTCCGGAAGCTTGTAGGTAAAACATAGCATCTTTAATATGATCAACTTTGCAGATTGGAATCTTAAAAATAGCTCCTGCAGAAGTTTTTACAGTATCCGCACTTACTGGTGCTCCACCTTTTTTCTGAATGATAATACCATGGACTCCTGTACATTCAGCAGTTCTTATAATTGCTCCAAAATTACGAACATCAGATAATTGATCTAGAATCAGGAATAACGGAGTTTCACCGGATTCAATTATTTTGAGAACTAAATTTTCTAGATTATGAAATTCGATAGGAGAGGTAAGCGCTACAACTCCTTGGTGGTTTTTACGAGTAAGCCTATTTAATTTTTCTATAGGAACGTATGAAAAACTGATACTATCTGTTTTAATCAAGTTCATTAGTTCCTTGGCGAGCTCTCCTTGTAAACCTTTTTGGATAAAAAGTTTATCGATTGTTTTTCCTGAATTGATTGCTTCAATAACTGCTCTTATACCAAAGATTTGAGATTCTTTTTCCATAGCAGACAAAGATATATATAAAAAAACATCCCGATCAAATTTTGATCGGGATGTTTATATAATTATTTATTGGAGATTCTCTTATAGAGCACCAATATTTATGTAGCTTACTTCTCCACTTACAGCATCTGTAACTTTTTCAAAAGTTGCAATTGCTATACGTGTACCAGCTGGAGATCCAGCAGGTAAAGCACCGTTAACTACATATAAAACTCCATCAGGACCTGTCATTAATAGATCATAATTAAGATCAACAGTAGGCGACGCAGTAAATATGGTAACATAAACGTCATAGATTCCATCATCTCTTCCAGCATTTTGGAATAAATCACTTTCAAAACGACTTCCACTTGCTGCTGATTCGAATATAGAAGTAAAAGCTCTGTCGATTATTTCCATATCTAAATCATTAGTAGCAGGATCTTCCCAGTCAAATAGTACATTCATACCACTATCAGCAGGTAAAGTGTCAGCATAAATACCTAAGTCCACTGAGTTAGATGAAATCGTATATGTAGTACCAGAAACTAGTTCATCAAGAAGAATAGCTACTAAAGTTATTGTAGCTGCGTTACTAACACCACCAACAGTATCTCCAGTAATAACTCCATCATCTGCAGGAACAGTAATAGTACCTGATCCTGTGGTAGCACCCGCTAATACAGTAGCAGTTCCAATACTATTATTACCATTATCTAACGTTATTCTAGCAGTTACTGTTGCGTCACTAGAAAAGGAATTTGGTAAAGTAACCTGGAAACTTATAACGTTACCTTCTCCAATTACTAATAAATCAGGTGTTATCGTAGCCTCTAGATTTACAACGGTTTCACTTAATGGGTCACCATCTCCGGCAGATATTGGATCATCGTCATCACATGCACAAAAACATAATACTGCAAGTGAAAGAATTATATATTTTAAATTAAATCTTTTCATAATTTCAAAGTTTTATTGTTTTTGTAAAACAAATTTGTGAGGATTAGCATTAAAAGGTAAGAAGTTCATGTTTATATCAAGTGCACCAACACAAGAAAAGAAAAACCCACCTTCTACAAGATACGTGTTTTCAGTACCTAATACAGATGCATCAAAGGATACAGCTGCATTTCCATCCTCATCATTTCCGCCACCAGTAATGATACCAGTTGCAAAGTCAATATCTAGAATTAATGGATCTCCACCAGTAGTTGTGTATTCTCCTTCTACAATTGTAATCTGACCAGATCCAGGACCTGCAACGATTGTTCTTGTAAAATTAGTTTCTCCGAAGAAAGTACCAAAACCAAGTTCGGTAACATCATAAGTTCCAGCTATTTCTGCAGGGTCAACAGGACAAGATATAAAAGTTCTTAAGTTGTAAGCTTGTCTAATACCAGACTCTGCTTGTACATCTCCACTTAAATTACTAGTAGTAACTACGGTTCCATCTGTTCCTACACTTGTACCTACAAAATCAAATCTTGTTCCTGGTCCAAAAGTGCTAACATCAACACCTAATGCAGTTGCAATGTCACCAGCGGTAACTAAGAAAGTTGCCGGAAAAGTAGTAGTTGTGTATAACTCAGCAAACTCAGATGCATCATCTCCACCGATTACAGCTCTAACTTCAATCGTATGACTTGCTACATTGTCAACCGGAGCTCTTAGAGTTCCACCATAAGTAGAAGTCCCTATTTGCGTTACATCAATCAAAGCGTTTTCAATATCTATAAGAACAAATACACCATCTACTTGTTCAACGAGGGGCGATTTTTCATTATCCTCACAATTTGTTAGTGTCAGTGATACTAAACAAATTATTGCTATTTTAAATATATTTTTCATTGAATTTATTTTTTAATTAATGAACCCAGGAGCGTTAGTATCCCAGAATACTTGTTCTGTTCTATCTCTTTGAGTAGCATTCACATTTACATTAACATAATTAGCAGGATATAATGCTGTTCTATAGTAGTCTCCAGAGTTGATCTCTAATGTTGGTTGGAAGTTACTTGGGAAACCAGTTCTTCTATATCCATTATATATTTCTAAACCATTACCATATGCAGCGATATAGTATTCTTTCATTATAATGTCTAGTTTACCTAAGTTATCAACTAAATCATATTGAGTAAGTACTAGAGTAACATAGGCATCTATATTTGCTGTAGTAGCTGCAAAAGTACTTGCTGCTGTAGTAGCATCAAAGGTTGTTACTTTAAGCATAGAAGCTCTGATACCTGCTTCTAAGAATGCTCTTGCATCACCTGTAGTTCCTAGTGTTAATTGCGCTTCAGCTTTAATGAAGTTAACATAAGAAGAAAGTAATACTGGAGTAATACCTGCTCCTAGCAGTGTTCCGTCTTCACCGTCATTTTGAACATCATCATCTTGATTCTCATCAAATAAACCTCCTACAGGATATACTCCATATACTGTTCTTTGAGTATTATCTGGAGGAATACCTCCATTGTCTCCCATATCTCTACCCCAATAACCTCTTCCTGCGTCTGCAGTACAGAATGGAACTGGTGTAGTGTTGTAGATAGAAGTTACAGCCGCATAGTGACCTGGAGCAGATTGTCTTCCGTCACCACAGCCTAATGTGAAAATATCTTCCCCTGTAGCGTCATTGTCTTGTCTATAGAAATAGTAACGTAATCTAGGGTCATCAATTCCTTTTTCACCACTTCCTAGCATTGCCCACATTAGATAATTAGACATATAACCTGCAGCACCATTCTCATAGTATCTTCCATAACCAGGATGACGAGAATCAGGATTTACCCTAGTAGAATTGTAATTAAACTGCCAATCTTCTGCAGCAGTATCGATTAAATCGTTTTCTAAAAGCAACGCATTTATTTCGCTAGTAATATTTAATCCAATCGCTGTCCCATTAAGTCTAGCATTGTTTAATATTCTTAGTTTTAATGTTTTTGCAGCTGTAATCCAATTATCCTGTAAATCAGCATCTACTGATCCACCATTGTTTAAAGCAAAATACATATCATCTCCTGGTAAAACAGAAGTTTCAGTAGCAAGCATTGTAATAGCTTCATTTATATCAGCTAGAGCAGCAAGGTATACATCAGATTGTGCATCTTCAGTAGGGTTTAAATTATCATTACCTTGTAAAGCTTCACTAAATGGTACATCACCAAAAAGGTCAACAAGCGTTACAAGAGTATAAGCTCTCATAATTTTAGAAGCTCCTAAGTGATAGGTTAATCCTTGTTCTTGTGCTATTGGTTCCAATGCTTGAACATCAGCAAGTATTCCTGCATAAGCAGAAGTCCATAATCCATTAAAACTAGAAGGTGAAAAAGCATTTACATATTGATTACCTCCTGTCATTGCGAAAGAACGGGTAACCTGTGCGGTAAATGAAGCGTCTCCTGCAGCATTTTCAACAAATCCTACAAATCCTAGCTGAATATTATTAAATAAAAATTCAGGGTCTAATCGATCTTCGGTTACATCATTTGGATTTTGTAATAAATCCAGTTCGGTAGTTTCACAAGAAGTAAATCCTATGAGAACGAACATAAACAGTATAACTGGTTTTATAAATTGTCTATTTTTCATAATTTTTTTAATTTTTAGAATGTAAGGTTTAAGCTAAATCCATATCGCTTAGCAGTTGGACCAGTTAGGTAATCAAAACCTTGTCCATTACCAACACCTAAACTTGTAACTTCTGGATCAAAATTTAATCCATCAGGGAAATTGATCGCTTTATACCACATATTTTGTCCTATAAAACTAATAGACACTTTTCCGAAAGGAGTTTGTTCTAAAAATCTTTTAGGGAAATTATAGCTTAAACTAACTTCACGTAGTCTAATAGTAGAAGCATCATAAATTGCTTGCTCATCTATAAAGAATCCTGAATTAACAAAACCTAAATCTGTTGCAGCTATTTGAGTTGTATTAGGAGCTCCATTTAAATCTACACCAGGCAAAATAAATGTTTGAGTTCTGTCATACTCTGTGTCAGTAGTTAAACCTCTTGATAGTAATGCAGAAGCAGTAGTAGAAAAGATGTCTCCACCGTGCGTGTATTCTAACTGAGTGTTTAAAGTAAAGTTCTTATAAGAAAACTCATTAATAATAGTAGTTCTCCAATCAGCATTAGGATCACCAATGATTTTAAGATCAGTGTCAGCTACATAGTTTCCATCAGCACCAACAACAAAGTTACCATTAGCATCTCTTTGTATAGATGTACCAACAATAACACCATAAGCTTCTCCTGAGATAGCAGCATTACCTTGAGTTCCGAATCCTGCAAAAACAGTTATACTTCCTGGAGCATCTCCATTATCTTCTACTATATTTTCATTAATAGTATACTGTCCTGAGATGTCCCATCTGAAACCTTCTGGATCATCACTTCTAATTGGATTTAAATTGAATCCTAATTCAAGACCTTGGTTAGTTACTTCTCCTAAGTTGTCAGAAGTCACTGTATAACCTGTAGCTGGATCTAATTGCTTGTTTTGAAGAATTAAATCAGTCGATTTTTTGTCATAAACAGATAAATCAAAACCTATCCTGTTATCAAATAATCTAGTTTCAATACCCGCTTCAACTTCCGTGATCAATTCAGGTTTTAGATTAGGATTACCTAAGTTATTGTTAATTGTCAATACGTTAGTAGTTCCTCCTGTAGGACTATCAAAAACATTAGTAGCACTTCCTAATCCTCTAATCGAAGCATATGGGTCAGGGAAACCTGCAGAAGAACCGTATCCAACTCTCAGTTTCAAATAGTTAATAGCTTTGCTTCCTTTTAAAGCTTCAAAAGCTGAAGTTGGAACAAATGATAAACTTGCTGATGGATAGAAAATACTTCTACTTTCTCTAGGAAGAGATGAGAACCAGTCATTTCTACCTTGAACGTTTAGATATAAATAATTGTCATATCCAAAAGTAACACTACCATAGGCACCTATAATGTTTGATTCCTGAAAGAAAGTGTTAGCAGTAGTTTCCTCAAAATTGTTATGAGTAAAAATACCATAAACAAACTGTTGAGTACTATTAGTGTTTTGGAAAATAAACTCTTCATTTCTTGGGTTTAAACCAATTGTACCACTAAGATTAATCTTATCAGATACGTTTGTGTCAAAATTCAAACTTAATGTATGATCCCAAGTAGTACTTTCAATATCAGAAGTAGAATAATTACCTCCTTGAACTTGCTGACCACCTTTGTTAGCTGTTCTTTCGTTTCTTTGGTTATAACCATCAATACTTAAACGGTAAGATAAGTTAATCCAATCGTTGATTTGGTATGAAGTAGTTACGTTACCGAAGAATCTTCTAATTCTCTCCGTGTCTTTAATGTTTTTACTAGTCCATAATGGATTCTGAATATCATTACCAGCTCTATAGTATACTGATGAGTTGTCTAATGGGTTTTCAAAAGGTAAACCGAATAAGTCAACACTTCTTGGAGTATACAATACATTAGCAAATAATGATGCTCCTGCAGGGTTACTACCAAAACCAACAGCAGTTGGAGGAGTAACTTTATCAGTTCTTACATAGTTAAAAGATGAACTGATCGTAAACTTATTAGATAATTTTGTTGATCCACCAGCACTGAAGTTCAATCTGTTATATTCATTATTTGGTACGAATCCTTCGTCTTCAGTACGTCCAAAATTAATATTATAGTTTGAGTTTTCACTAGAACCGCTAGCTCCTATAGATGTAGTTACAACTGAACCTGTAGTAAAAAAGTCTTCTACACTGTCATATGGTCTGTACTCATAACGAGCTCCTTGGAATTGAGGGAATGCTGTAGCAAGATCATCTCTGTCATATGGATGTGGAACAGTTCCGTCAGCACCAACACTTTGTTGTCCTCTTGTATTAAAGTTAGGACCCCAGTTACTAAATGCTTGAGAATAGTTTTGATAAAAACCATTACCGTAAGTATCTTGGTAATCAGGAAGGTTAGCAATTTGGTTTGAGAAATAAGATTGGTTAACAGAAATTTCAAATTTCTTATTGTTATCTGCTTTAGTACCAGATTTTGTAGTTACTAAAACAACACCATTTCTACCAGCTTGACCATAAAGTGTCGTTGCACTTAATCCTTTTAATACTGATATTTCTTTAATGTTGTTCGGATCTAAATCTAAGAAACGACTAGAAGCAGAAGCTCCTCCAGCAACAAAGTTTGTGTCATTGTTAGTGTTCGAATTAAAAGGAACACCATCCACTACGAAAAGTGGTTGGTTACTTCCGTTAATAGAAGAGTAACCACGTATAATAATGTTGGTTCCAGAACCAGATAAACCGGATGTTTGAGTAATGTTTACACCAGACGCTTTTCCTGTCAGTGCTCTAATCACATCCGTTTGCGGTTTAGAAGCAATGTCATCAGCAGCAATTGTTGCAACAGCGTATCCTAATGCTTTCTTAGCTTTACGAATACCTTGAGCTGTTACTACTACTTCTTCTAATGTTGCTGCATCCTCAGCAAGTTGTACATTGATACTGTCACCATCTCCAATTACAACCTCTTTGGTTGTAAAACCAAGATAACTAAATGAAAGTACCGCTCCTTTGTTTGCTTTAATGGAATAGTTTCCATCAAAATCAGACTGCGTACCTGTACTAGTACCTTTTACAACGATATTTACTCCTGGTAAAGGTAACCCACTATTGTCGGTCACATTACCTGAGATCGTTTTTTCTTGTGCAAACGTTAGTTGCACTACAAACGCCAGTAAAAGCGTTAGAATTCCTCTAAACTTTGTTCTCATTTTATAATTTATTTGAATTAGCCAATGCCAAAAATCATAATAAAATCTTAATTAAACAACTTTTATTTAGTTAAAAATTAAATTATTGTTCTAGTCTGGTTAATATATTGTGAAATCCTACTATAACGTTATAGTACTAAGTTTGTGCTTTTCTGTGGCCTCTTTTTGATTTGAAAATTAAGGTTGTTGGTTTGTTAAATAAAATAGCAGTAGCTTTTTGAAATAATCATAAATCTTTTGTTTTGAGATTATTATAATAGGTATGCGCATGTTGTTGTGGCAATGAGTTTTGTTATTTCAATTGAGGTTAGTGCTGTTATTGTTTTGATGATTGGAGTTTGAGTATTTGTTGGATCTAGGCTAGGATAATGGTTGTAAGGGAGGGTTTATAAGCCACTTTTGTTAGGTTAATTTATCTTAATATTTGATGTTTTGAGGATTTAAAACGTTGCATTTAGGCTAATATGTACCTTTGTATTGGAGAATCTAAAGTTGGAGTTGCTGTTTTTTCCATTAGCGAAAATTATCTTAAATAGACCTGTTTGTGTATTTAATCCTAGCCCAAATCCAAAACTAGTAAGGTTGTCTGAAATCCTATTGCTTTCGTCTTCAAAATAAGAGTAATCTATAATTGAATGTGCATAGAGATTCTGAGAGAGGATGTATCTGTATTCAGTATTAAGGACGTTATAGAGAGATGCATTAACGCTATTTTCTTCAAATCCTCGTATCGAATTGATGCCTCCAAATCTAAATAACTCATTGGTGAATAAATCGTCAGAAATAATAATTGAAGCTGTGTTTTTTAAGAAAATAGAATTTCTTTGATTTAATTCGAATATGTAGCTAAGGTTGATACTTCCTTTTATTTGGTTTATGCTTTCAGTATCTGTGCTTCTTGAACCAAATTCTGCTTCAATACTATATGTGTTTTTAACAGGGAATAAATCGTTATTCTGTCTTTTGGTGTGATTAAAGCCAATTCCAAAGAAGGAAGCGGAGTAGTTGTTTATGTTTAAAATGGGTTGTGGTATATCTAGGAGATTGTTAGAAGAAATTGCTTTATATCCAATTGATAAATTGTTTTTGTCGTTTATAAGATAGTTTAGGCGAATGTTTTGCTCTGTGATTAAAAAACTAGAATCTTTTTTAAAGATATCTAAACTGGCTTCTATGCCGATAGGGGTTTTTAGTATGTATGGCAATGAAAGATTGGCCTGAAATCTTTGTTGTTCGTTTCCGTCGCTTTTGTAAATTAGATTAAGTCGCTCTCCAAAGTTTAGATTATTGATAAGGTTTAAGTTTAGGTATCCATTGAGTTCTAGATTTCCTGACTCAGTATCTGTAGAAAAACCAAGAAAGCCATCGAAAGCGTTTGCTGACTTTTTTTCTAAGTATAAGTATATTTTGGTAGAGTCTTTTTCGAATAAAACCTCTGGAGATTTAATGTTTTTTGCGAAGCCTAGATTGTCGATGGTTAGTGACTTTTTTACGACATCACTTTTTTTAAATACAATTCCTTTGCGGATTCTGCTATTGTATTTTAGGTAAGATTGCGGGAACTTGTTGTATCCTTTTATTATAATGTCATCAATAGTTCTTATTTTGCTTTTTGAACTTACAAGTTTTGCGAAAACTTCATTTTCGCCCTTGCTTATCTCTATAAGTGATAAATTACTAAAAGTGTTTCCTTGGTCAACGAGGTGGTTTGTTAGTAGTTGAAGTGTTTCTTCTGTTTTCTGGAATGGTATTGAAAAGTGATTGTCAGTTACAGTGTTTGATATCTGTTTTAAGAATTTTTTAGAGATAAATTGTTTGTTGTAATGTATGGTTAGTTGTTTGTACTTTTTGTTTAATTCGAAACGACCGGTAAAAGAAGAGTCGGATGTTTTTTTAAGGGTGATCAATCTTGCGTCGAGATACCCTGATTTTAATAATCTTTTTTGAAAATTTTCTATTTCATTTTTTAAATCTAGAAAACCCTTGAAGTTTTTTTTGTATCCAATACTGTCGGTTTTTAAAGTTTCTAGAGAATCTTTTCCTTTTAGAGAGAGGTGTAAAACGGAATTTTGTGCATTACAAAATGAATGTATACATATATTAAGGAGAAAGAGGTAGAATAATTGTGTTTTCAATTTGCTTTTTAATAGTGCTAAAATAACGGAAAATAGAAGGATTTCTTACAGTTAAACAGTATGATTTTAAATCTATTTGAAAATTAATGCATTAGGATTTGAATTGCTCAGAAATATTTCTACCTTTGCAGCCCTCATAAAAGAGGTAATTAAAAAATATTTTTAAAATAGTGTAAAGCAAATTATGCCAACAATTTCACAATTAGTAAGAAAAGGTAGAGCCAAAATAACTAAGAAGAGTAAATCGGCTGCTTTAGATTCTTGCCCGCAACGCCGCGGTGTTTGTACACGTGTTTATACCACTACACCTAAAAAGCCAAATTCAGCTATGCGTAAAGTAGCTCGTGTTAGGTTAACTAATGGTAAGGAGGTAAACGCATACATCGGAGGTGAAGGTCACAATCTACAGGAGCACTCGATAGTATTAGTTAGAGGTGGAAGGGTAAAAGATTTACCAGGAGTTAGGTATCACATTGTTCGTGGAGCTTTAGACACCGCAGGTGTAGAAGGAAGAACGCAACGTAGATCTAAGTATGGTGCAAAACGCCCTAAGAAGTAATTAAAAAACTTTAAGAAGAAGACATGAGAAAAAGAAAGGCTAAAAAAAGACCTATTTTGCCAGATCCTCGTTTTAACGATCAATTAGTGACTCGTTTTGTAAACATGATGATGTGGGATGGTAAAAAGTCAACTGCTTTTAAAATTTTCTATGATGCGATTGATATCGTTGACGAGAAAAAACAGAACGAAGAAAAAACAGCTTTAGAAATGTGGAAAGATGCGTTGTCTAACGTAATGCCACATGTGGAAGTAAGAAGCCGCCGTGTTGGGGGTGCTACTTTCCAGATTCCTAATCCAATTAGACCGGATAGAAAGATATCAACTGCGATGAAGTGGTTGATTCAGTTTTCTCGTAAGAGAAATGAGAAATCTATGGCTCAAAAACTTGCTGCGGAAATTATTGCCGCAGAAAAAGAAGAAGGAGCAGCGGTTAAGAAGAGAGTGGATACTCATAAAATGGCTGAAGCAAATAAAGCATTCTCACACTTTAGATTTTAATCACGAACAGAAATGGCTAGAGATTTAAAATATACAAGAAATATAGGTATTGCTGCTCATATTGATGCAGGGAAGACTACGACAACAGAGCGTATTCTTTATTATACCGGTGTAAGTCACAAGATTGGTGAGGTTCATGATGGTGCAGCTACTATGGACTGGATGGAGCAAGAGCAGGAAAGAGGTATTACAATTACTTCTGCTGCGACTACATGTGAGTGGAAGTTCCCAACAGAAAACGGTCAACCTTTAGATGATACTAAGGGATATCACTTTAATATTATTGATACTCCAGGTCACGTGGATTTTACTGTAGAGGTAAATCGTTCTCTTCGTGTACTTGATGGATTGGTGTTTTTGTTTAGTGCTGTTGATGGTGTTGAACCACAATCAGAGACTAACTGGAGGCTTGCAGATAATTACAAAGTTCCAAGAATTGGATTTGTAAATAAAATGGATCGTCAAGGATCTAATTTTATGGAAGTGTGTCAACAAGTTAAGGATATGTTAGGTTCTAATGCAGTGCCTATTGTATTGAATATTGGTGACGAAGAAGATTTTAAAGGAATTGTAGATTTAGTTAAGAATCGTGCTATTGTATGGCATGAAGAGGGACAAGGAGCTACATTCGATGTTGTAGATATTCCTGAGGATCTTAAAGAAGAAGCAAGAATACTTCGTGGTAAACTTATCGAAGAAGTTGCTGCTTATGATGAAGATCTTCTTGAGAAATTTATGGAAGATGAGGATTCGATTACAGAGGAAGAAGTGCATGCTGCGCTTAGAGCTGCTGTGATGGATATGTCTATTATTCCAATGATTTGTGGGTCTGCATTTAAAAATAAAGGTGTTCAGTTTTTATTAGATGCAGTATGTCGTTACTTGCCTTCTCCTACTGATAAAGAAGGTATTGTAGGGGTTAATCCTGATACAGATCAAGAAGAAATTCGTAAGCCAGATGCGAAAGAACCATTTGCAGCGCTTGCATTTAAAATTGCTACAGATCCATTTGTTGGACGTTTGGCATTTTTCCGTGCATACTCAGGTCGTTTAGATGCAGGTTCTTATGTGTTAAATAATCGTTCGGGTAAAAAAGAACGTATTTCTCGTATTTATCAAATGCATGCTAATAAGCAAAATGCTATTGACTATATTGAAGCAGGAGATATTGGAGCTGCTGTAGGGTTTAAGTCTATTAAAACAGGAGATACGCTTACAGCTGAAAAGCATCCTATAGTTTTGGAGTCTATGGACTTTCCGGATCCAGTAATTGGTATTGCGGTTGAGCCTAAAACTAAAGCTGATGTAGATAAGTTAGGTATGGGATTAGCTAAATTAGCTGAAGAAGATCCTACGTTTACTGTCCGTTCAGATGAAGCTTCAGGACAGACTATTATTTCTGGAATGGGTGAACTTCACTTAGATGTGATTGTAGATCGTTTGAAGCGTGAATTCAAAGTAGAGGTTAATCAAGGTCAACCACAGGTTGAATATAAAGAAGCTATTACACAGTCTGCTGATCATAGAGAAGTTTATAAGAAACAATCTGGTGGTCGTGGTAAGTTTGCTGATATTGTATTTACAATTGAACCAGCTGATGAAGGTGTTGTAGGTCTTCAGTTTGAGTCTACAATAAAAGGTGGTAACGTTCCTAAGGAATTTATCCCTTCAATTGAAAAAGGATTCAAAATGGCTATGGTGAATGGTCCGTTAGCGGGTTATGAAGTAGATGCTATGAAAATAACATTGAAAGATGGTTCTTATCATGATGTGGATTCTGATCAATTGTCATTCGAATTGGCGGCTAAGTTAGGATTTAAGAATTCTGCAAAAGCTGCAAAAGCTGTGATAATGGAGCCTATTATGAAATTAGAGGTTATTACTCCAGAAGAAAATATGGGTGATATCGTAGGTGATCTTAATAGACGTCGAGGACAAGTTAGTGATATGGGTGATAGAGCTGGTGCAAAAACTGTAAAAGCTACTGTGCCACTTTCAGAAATGTTTGGATATGTTACTACATTAAGAACATTGTCATCTGGTAGAGCAACATCTACTATGGAATTTTCTCACTATGCTGAAACTCCTTCTAATATTTCAGAAGAAGTAATTGCAGCTGCAAAAGGAGTTAACGCTTAATCTTACAGAAATGAGTCAAAAAATTAGAATAAAACTAAAATCTTACGATCATAATTTAGTGGACAAGTCTGCTGAGAAGATTGTTAAGACCGTTAAGAGTACTGGAGCTGTGGTTACAGGCCCAATTCCATTACCAACACATAAGAAGATTTTTACAGTATTACGTTCTCCGCACGTTAATAAAAAATCTAGAGAGCAATTCCAATTAAGTTCTTATAAAAGACTTTTGGATATTTATAGTTCGTCTTCAAAAACGATTGATGCGTTAATGAAGCTAGAATTACCAAGTGGAGTAGAGGTTGAAATCAAAGTTTGATAGAATTTCTAGGTAAGAAAATCTTACGATAAATGTCCCAAGCTGCGTGCAAGGGAAAAACGGCAAAAAAAATACATTCAGGGTTGAAGTGTTTTTAACCCTGTTTTTTTGCAAAATAATAAGTAGAATACTAATTAATAATTAATAAATATGTCTGGGTTAATAGGAAAAAAGATCGGCATGACTAGCATCTTCGACGAAAATGGAAAGAATATTCCATGTACGGTAATAGAAGCTGGACCATGTGTGGTTACCCAAGTCAGAACTGAAGAGGTTGATGGTTATGAAGCTATTCAGCTAGGTTTCGATGACAAAGCAGACAAAAATGCTACTAAAGCGGCTTTAGGTCACTTTAAGAAAGCAGGAACTGTTGCTAAACGTAAAGTTGTCGAATTTCAAGGTTTTGAGGAGGAGTACAAATTAGGAGATACAGTAACTGTAGAGCATTTTGCTGAAGGAGAGTTTGTTGATGTTTCAGCAACTTCTAAAGGTAAAGGTTTTCAAGGGGTTGTTAAAAGACATGGCTTTGGTGGTGTTGGACAAGCAACTCACGGTCAGCACAACCGTTTAAGAGCTCCAGGTTCGATAGGTGCGGCATCTTACCCTGCTAGAGTATTCAAAGGAATGCGAATGGCTGGAAGAATGGGTGGAGATCAAGTAAAAATTCAAAACTTAAAAGTGTTAAAAGTGGTTACTGAAAAGAACCTACTTGTTGTGAAAGGGTGTGTTCCTGGACATAAGAACGCTTATGTAACGATTCAGAAGTAATGAAGGTAGCGGTAATCGATATTAACGGAAAAGAAACAGGAAGAAAGGTAGACCTTTCTGATGCTGTTTTCGGTATAGAACCTAATGATCATGCTGTATACTTAGATGTGAAACAGTATTTGGCAAATCAGCGTCAAGGTACTCACAAGGCTAAGGAGCGTGCAGAGATTGTAGGTAGTACAAGAAAGATAAAGAAACAAAAAGGAACTGGTACGGCGAGAGCGGGTAGTATTAAATCTCCTATCTTCAAAGGTGGAGGTAGAATTTTTGGCCCAAGACCACGTAATTATTCTTTTAAATTGAATAAAAATTTAAAAAGATTAGCACGTAAATCTGCGCTAAGTATTAAGGCAAATGACAAGGCAATAACAGTTGTTGAGGACTTCACTTTTGATACAATTAAAACAAAGAATTTTACCTCAGTTTTAAAGTCTTTAGGGCTTGAAGGTAAAAAATCTTTATTTGTGTTGGGAGAGTCAAATAAAAATGTATATTTGTCGTCACGCAATTTAAAAAGCTCTGAAGTTATAACTTCCTCAGAATTAAGTACTTATAAAATACTTAATGCGAAGAATGTTGTTCTTTTAGAAGGTTCTTTGAAAGGAATTGAAACGAATTTAAGTAAATAGAAGCCATGAGTATCTTAATAAAACCTATTATTACGGAAAAGGCTACTGCTGATAGTGAGGTGTATAACCGCTATGGTTTTGTAGTAGATAAAAAAGCGAATAAGGTAGAGATCAAAAAAGCGGTTGAAGCTGCTTATGGAGTATCTGTAACTAAAGTTCGTACGATTAATGTCCGTCCAGACCGAAAAACTCGTTATACAAAAACGGGAATGGTCACTGGTAAAACAAAAGCTGTTAAAAAAGCTATTGTACAGGTGGCGGAAGGTGAAGTAATTGATTTATATAGTAATCTTTAAGACTAAGAAATGTCAGTAAGAAAATTGAAACCAATTACCCCAGGTCAGCGTTTTAGAGTAGTTAATGGGTATGATGCCCTTACTACTGATAAGCCGGAGAAGAGTTTATTGGCTCCGAAAAAAAGATCTGGAGGTAGAAACAATCAAGGAAAAATGACCATGCGCTACAAAGGTGGTGGTCATAAGAAAAGGTATCGTATTATTGATTTTAAACGTGATAAGCAAGGAATCCCTGCTACCGTTGCAACAATAGAGTATGATCCAAACAGAACTGCTTTTATTGCGCTTCTAAACTATCAAGATGGTGAGAAACGTTATGTTATAGCTCAGAATGGTCTACAAGTTGGTCAGAACATTGTTTCTGGATCCAATATAGCTCCAGAAATCGGAAACTCGATGCCACTTAGTGATATCCCTTTAGGAACAATCATTTCTTGTATAGAATTACGTCCTGGTCAAGGTGCTGTTATGGCACGTAGTGCGGGGTCGTTTGCTCAGCTTATGGCTCGTGATGGTAAATTTGCTACGGTAAAATTACCTTCTGGAGAAGTGAGATTGGTATTGATGAGTTGTATGGCAACTATAGGCGCGGTATCTAATAGTGATCACCAATTATTGGTTGGTGGTAAAGCTGGTAGAAGCCGTTGGTTAGGTCGTCGTCCACGTACACGTCCTGTAGTGATGAACCCTGTCGATCACCCAATGGGTGGTGGTGAAGGTAAGTCTTCAGGAGGTCATCCACGTTCTAGAAAAGGTCTTCCTGCAAAAGGATACAGAACCCGTTCTAAGACGAAAGCGAGTAATAAGTATATTGTAGAACGTAGAAAGAAATAATAAGATATGGCACGTTCATTAAAAAAAGGACCTTACATTCACTATAAGTTAGAGAAGAAAGTAGCTGCAAATGTAGAGGCTAATAAAAAGACTGTGATAAAGACTTGGTCAAGAGCATCAATGATATCACCTGATTTTGTTGGTCAAACAATTGCAGTGCATAATGGTCGCCAATTTGTTCCTGTATATATTACAGAAAACATGGTAGGTCATAAGTTAGGAGAGTTTTCGCCAACACGTTCTTTTAGAGGGCACGCTGGTGCTAAAAATAAAGGTAAAAAATAATTTAAGCTATGGGAGTTCGTAAAAGAGAAATGGCAGAAAGAATTAAGGAAGAGAAAAAGCAAATAGCTTTCGCTAAACTTAATAACTGTCCTACGTCACCTCGCAAAATGCGCTTAGTAGCGGATTTGGTTCGTGGTGAAAAAGTTGAAAGAGCACTTCATATTCTTAGATTTAATCCTAAAGAAGCATCACGTCGTTTAGAAAAGTTATTGCTTTCTGCAATAGCAAACTGGCAGGCGAAAAATGAAGACGCTAGCATCGAAGATGCAGATCTTTTTGTAAAAGAGATTCGTGTAGATGGAGGTAGTATGTTAAAAAGACTACGTCCAGCTCCACAGGGTCGTGCACACAGAATAAGAAAACGCTCTAATCACGTTACAATCGTGGTAGCAGCAAAAAATAATACACAAAGCTAATATAAATAGTATGGGACAGAAGACAAATCCAATCGGGAATCGCCTTGGTATCATTAGAGGATGGGAGTCCAACTGGTATGGAGGTAATGACTACGGTGATAAACTTGCCGAAGACGATAAGATTAGAAAGTACGTACACGCACGTTTATCTAAAGCTAGTGTATCTAGAGTAATTATTGAGCGTACGCTTAAACTTGTAACCGTTACTATCACTACTGCTAGACCTGGTATTATTATCGGAAAAGGTGGTCAAGAGGTAGACAAGTTAAAAGAAGAGCTTAAGAAAATTACTGATAAGGAAGTTCAGATCAATATTTTTGAAATCAAAAGACCAGAACTTGATGCATTTTTAGTTGGATCTAGTGTTGCAAGACAGATAGAGAGTCGTATCTCATACCGTCGTGCAATCAAGATGGCTATTGCGGCTGCAATGAGAATGAATGCAGAAGGTATTAAGATTCAGATTTCAGGACGTTTGAATGGGGCAGAAATGGCGCGTTCAGAGTCGTATAAAGATGGTCGTATTCCTTTATCAACATTTAGAGCTGACATAGATTATGCTTTGGTTGAGGCACATACTACTTATGGTAGATTAGGTGTTAAAGTGTGGATTATGAAAGGCGAAGTGTATGGTAAGAGAGAGCTTTCTCCTTTAGTTGGTCTTTCTAAGAAACAAGGAAAAGGAGGCGATAGAGGAGCCGGGCGAGGTGGAAATAATAAATCACGTCGTAGAAAGTAATTTTTTAAAGTAAATTAACAATGTTACAGCCTAAAAGAACAAAATTCCGTAAACAACAAAAAGGACGTATGAAAGGTCTTTCTCAAAGAGGACATACACTTTCTAACGGGACTTTCGGAATTAAATCATTGGATTCAAGTTTTGTTACTGCTAGACAAATAGAAGCAGCACGTATTTCTGCTACTCGTTATATGAAAAGAGAAGGTTCTCTGTGGATTAAAATTTTCCCAGACAAGCCTATTACAAAGAAACCTCTTGAAGTACGTATGGGTAAAGGAAAAGGAGCTGTAGAATATTGGGCAGCAGTAGTAAAACCAGGAAGAATATTATTTGAGATTAGCGGTGTGCCATATGATGTAGCAAAAGAGGCGTTGCGTCTAGCTGCACAAAAGCTTCCGGTAAGAACTAAGTTTATTGTATCAAGAACCTATCAAGGTTAAAATTCAAAAGAGACTATGAAACAATCACAAGTAAAAGAATCGTCTACAGCCGAATTGCAAGAAGAACTTGGTAAATCTCGTAAAGAGTATTCAGATTTAAAAATGGCTCACGCTATGTCTCCATTAGAAAACCCTTTACAATTACGTAAAGTTAGAAGATCTATTGCAAGAATGGCGACTGAGTTAACTAAAAGAGAATTAAACGGTTAATTCTGCTGAAAGATGGAAAAAAGAAACTTAAGAAAAGAGCGTATAGGTGTAGTTACTAGTAACAAGATGCAAAAATCAATCGTTGTTGCTGAAGTAAAAAAAGTGAAACACCCGATGTACGGAAAGTTCGTGTTAAAAACAAAGAAATATGTTGCACACGACGAGAAAAATGACTGCAATATTGGTGATACTGTAAAGATCATGGAAACACGACCTATGAGTAGAACCAAATGCTGGAGATTAGTAGAAGTAATTGAAAGAGCGAAGTAATTATGGTACAACAAGAGTCTAGATTAAAAGTAGCAGACAACACAGGTGGTAAAGAAGTTTTAGTTATCCGTGTTTTAGGTGGTACAAAAAGAAGATACGCCTCTGTAGGAGACAAGATCGTTGTCAGTGTTAAAGAAGCAACTCCTAATGGAAACATTAAAAAAGGAGCGGTTTCTACTGCAGTTGTAGTTCGTACCAAGAAAGAAGTGCGCAGACCAGATGGTTCTTATATTCGTTTCGACGATAATGCTTGTGTTCTTTTGAACCCAGCAGGAGAAATGAGAGGAACACGTGTTTTTGGTCCTGTAGCAAGAGAACTTCGTGATAAGCAGTTCATGAAGATTGTTTCACTAGCGCCAGAAGTGCTTTAATAGTATAGCAAAGATGACAAAGCTAAAAATTAAATCAGGAGATACAGTAAAAGTTGTTGCTGGAGACAATAAAGGTCAACAGGGAACGGTACAGAAAGTATTGAAAGATAAGAACAAGGCAATTGTAGAAGGTGTAAACCTTGTGTCTAAACACCAAAAGCCTAGTGCTGCTAATCCACAAGGTGGTATAGTGAAGCAAGAAGCAGCTATTCATATTTCAAACTTAACATTGTTAACCTCTAATGGTGAAGCGACAAGAGTTGGGTATAGAGTAGAAGGAGATAAGAAAGTAAGATTTTCTAAAAAATCTAATGAAGTAATATAGTTATGGCTTATATCCCAAGACTAAAACAAGAGTATAAGGACAGAGTAATGTCTACTCTTACAGAAGAATTCAGTTATAGTAATGTAATGGAAGTACCAAAACTTAAAAAAATTGTTTTAAGTAGAGGTGTAGGTGCAGCTGTAGCAGATAAGAAGTTAATTGACTACGCTGTAGACGAATTAACAATGATAACAGGTCAAAAAGCCGTTGCTACGATTTCTAAAAAGGATGTTGCAACTTTCAAGTTACGTAAAGGAATGCCAATTGGCGCGAAGGTTACGTTAAGAGGTGAAAGAATGTATGAATTTTTAGATCGTTTAATTACTTCAGCTTTACCTCGTGTTAGAGATTTCAATGGAATTAATGCTACTGGTTTTGATGGTAGAGGTAATTACTCTTTAGGAATTACTGAACAGATCATTTTTCCGGAAATAGATATCGATAAAGTGAATAAGATTTCAGGAATGAATATCACTTTCGAAACTTCCGCGACAACAGATAAAGAAGCAAAATCATTGTTAACAGAACTAGGAGTACCTTTTAAAAAGAATTAATTATGGCTAAAGAATCAATGAAAGCCCGTGAGGTGAAGAGAGCAAAAACAGTTGCTAAATATGCTGAAAAACGTAAAGCTTTGAAAGAAGCTGGAGATTATGAAGCATTACAGAAGCTACCGAAAAATGCATCTCCAATCCGTATGCACAATCGTTGTAAATTAACAGGAAGACCAAAAGGATATATGCGTCAATTTGGTATTTCTCGTGTTACATTTAGAGAGATGGCTAATCAAGGATTAATTCCAGGAGTAACTAAAGCTAGTTGGTAATAATAAAAAATTAATTGATCTAAGGTTCGATTAGACTAATTGAAAACCAAGATCATAAATTATATACAATGAATACAGATCCTATAGCAGATTATTTAACCAGAATTCGTAATGCAAATAGTGCTCAACATAGAGTTGTTGAGATTCCTGCATCAAAGGTTAAAAAAGAGATCACTAAAATATTATTCGATCAAGGGTATATTTTAAGTTATAAATTTGAAGATAATACAACGCAAGGTAGTATTAAGATAGCTCTTAAATACAATAAATTGACCAAAGAACCTGTAATAAAAGAATTGCAAAGAATCAGTAAGCCTGGTTTACGTAAATATGCAGGTTCAAGTGAAATACCAAGAATCCTTAACGGATTGGGTATTGCAATTATTTCTACTTCTCATGGTGTAATGACTGGTAAACAGGCTAAGCAAGAGAATGTAGGTGGAGAAGTACTTTGTTACGTATATTAACAGTATAAAAGACAAAAGAAATGTCAAGAATAGGAAAAAATCCAGTAACTATTCCGTCTGGTGTCACTGTAGAGGTGACAGGTAATGTTGTTACTGTTAAAGGAAAATTAGGAGAGCTTTCACAAGAGATCGATAGTATCAAGGTGAAGGTAGAAGAAGGTCAGGTTGTTCTAGAAAGACCTACTGAAGCTAAAGATCATAAGGCAAAGCACGGTTTATACAGGGCTTTGATAAATAATATGGTACAAGGTGTGTCAGAAGGTTATACCAAAGAATTAGAATTGGTAGGAGTAGGTTATAGAGCTTCTAACCAAGGACAGAAATTGGACTTAGCTTTAGGTTTCTCTCACAATATCGTACTAGATATTGCTCCAGAGGTGAAAATAGAGACTATATCTGAAAAAGGTAAAAACCCGATCGTAAAATTAACTTCTCACGATAAACAATTAGTGGGACAGGTAGCAGCTAAAATTAGAGGTTTCCGTAAGCCAGAACCATACAAAGGTAAAGGAGTTAAATTCGTAGGAGAACAATTAAGAAGAAAAGCAGGTAAATCTGCATAATAACGAAGTTATGGCATTCTCAAAAGATTTAAGAAGATTAAAAATCAGAAAGCGAATCCGCGGAACAGTAAGCGGAACAGAACAACGTCCTAGATTATCTGTTTTTAGAAGTAATAAAGAAATCTATGCGCAAATCATAGACGATGTAACCGGTAAAACTATTGGTTCAGCTTCTTCAAGAGATAAAGATATTGCTGCTGCATCAGGAAATAAAGCAGAAAAAGCAAGCTTGGTAGGTAAAGCCCTTGCTGAAAAAGCTAAAAAAGCAGGTGTAGATACTGTGTCCTTTGATAGAGGAGGGTATTTATATCACGGTAGAGTAAAATCATTGGCTGAAGGAGCTAGAGAAGCAGGACTTAAATTCTAAGAAATTATGTATCAAAAATATAAAAACGCAGAATTAGTAAAACCAAGTGGACTTGAATTAAAAGACCGTTTAGTTGGAGTACAACGTGTTACTAAAGTAACTAAAGGAGGTAGAGCATTCGGATTTTCTGCTATTGTAGTTGTAGGAGATGAAAATGGTGTTGTTGGTCACGGTTTAGGTAAGTCTAAAGAAGTTGCGGAAGCTATTGCAAAAGCAGTAGAAGATGCTAAGAAAAATTTAGTTCGTATACCGTTAACTAAAGGTACGTTACCTCACGAACAAAAAGGTAAGTATGGTGGAGCAAGAGTATTATTAATGCCTGCTGCAACTGGTACAGGAGTTATTGCTGGTGGAGCAATCCGTGCAGTATTAGAAGCTGTAGGTGTACACGATGTACTGTCTAAAAATCAAGGATCGTCTAACCCACACAATGTGGTGAAAGCAACTTTTGATGCTTTATTGCAAATGCGAAGTGCAGCGCAAGTAGCAAAACAAAGAGGTGTTTCATTAGATAAAGTGTTTAAAGGATAAATATTAGGAACGATGGCAAAGATTAAAGTTAAGAAAGTAAAGAGCGCTATTAACCGTACTCAAAGACAAAAAAGAACTTTGGAAGCTTTAGGGCTTAAAAGGATTGGTCAGGTTGTTGAGCACGATGACACTCCTAATATCCTTGGGATGGTAAATAAAGTTAAACATTTAGTTTCTGTAGAAACAAAATAATATAAGCACATGGATTTAAGTAACTTAAAACCTGCTGCAGGTTCAGTAAAAAATAACAGTAAGCGATTAGGTCGTGGTCAGGGTTCTGGTAAAGGTGGAACTGCTGCTCGTGGTCATAAAGGAGCAAAATCACGTTCTGGGTATTCTAGAAAAATTGGTTTTGAAGGAGGGCAGATGCCTCTTCAAAGACGTGTACCTAAATTTGGTTTCACGAACATCAATAGAAAAGAATATCAAGGTGTCAATTTAGATACCTTACAGAAGTTAGTTGATGCTGGTAAAATAACTGATACCGTTGATCTAGACGTGATATTAGATACACGTCTTGCAGGAAAAAATGATTTAGTTAAGATACTGGGTAGAGGTGAATTGAAGGCTAAGTTAAAAGTCTCAGCTCATAAATTTACAGCCACGGCTAAAGCAGCTATAGAAGCAGCAGGTGGTGAAGCAGTAACCTTATAAAAGACATTTCATGAAATTTATTGATACAATAAAAAACATTTGGAAAATCGAAGAGCTAAAAAATAGAATCTTAGTTACGCTAGGATTGCTTTTAGTATATCGTTTTGGAGCGCAAGTTGTACTTCCAGGAGTAGATGCGGCAGAATTGGCTAATTTGGGTACTCAAACCCAAGATGGTCTGTTAGGATTACTTAATGCGTTTACTGGAGGGGCGTTTGCGAATGCTTCCGTATTTGCGTTAGGAATCATGCCTTATATATCTGCTTCTATTGTTGTGCAGTTGATGGGAATAGCTATTCCTTACCTTCAAAAATTACAAAAAGAAGGAGAAAGTGGAAGAAAGAAAATTAATCAGATTACTCGTTGGTTGACTATAGCAATTACATTGGTTCAAGGACCAGGTTATATCTATAACTTGTTTGCTACACTTCCTCCTGCAGCTTTTAGTGGAGAGATTAGTCAAACTGTTTTCGTTGTATCATCTGTAATTATCTTGACTACTGGGTGTATTTTTGCTATGTGGTTAGGTGAAAAAATTACTGATAAAGGTATTGGTAATGGTATTTCATTATTAATTATGGTAGGTATTATAGCTACATTACCTCAATCGTTTGTGCAGAATTTTATATCTAGAACTTCAGGTGAAGGAGGAGATATTATTATGGTACTGATTGAATTGGTGATATGGTTTGTAATTATATTAGCATCTGTACTATTGGTAATGGCTGTGCGTCAAATTCCGGTACAGTATGCTAGAAGAACAGCTAGTGGAGGGTACGAAAAGAATGTTTTTGGTTCACGTCAATATATACCATTAAAACTTAATGCTTCTGGAGTAATGCCTATTATATTTGCTCAGGCGATTATGTTTATTCCGGCTGCTGTAGCAGGTCTTTCAGAATCTGAAACGTCGCAAGGTATAGCTGCTGCATTTAGTGATATTTTTGGACTATGGTATAATTTGTTATTCGGATTATTAATCATAGTATTCACGTACTTTTATACAGCTATTACGGTTCCAACCAATAAAATGGCAGATGATTTAAAAAGAAGTGGTGGTTTTATTCCAGGAATCAGACCAGGAAGTGAAACAGCTGAGTATTTAGATAAAATAATGTCACAAATAACATTGCCAGGATCTGTGTTTTTAGCGTTAATTGCTGTTTTTCCAGCAATTGCTGTAAAGCTTTTAGGTGTTCAGCAAGGTTGGGCTTTGTTTTTTGGAGGAACTTCACTACTTATTATGGTGGGTGTAGCAATCGATACAATGCAACAAGTTAATTCATATCTTTTGAATAGACATTACGATGGATTGATGAAAACTGGTAAAAACCGTAAAGCAGTAGCATAATGGCAAAACAACCAGCAATAGAACAAGACGGAAGTATAATCGAAGCATTGTCTAATGCAATGTTTCGAGTAGAATTAGAAAATGGTCACGTAGTGACAGCTCATATCTCTGGTAAAATGCGTATGCATTATATAAAATTATTACCAGGAGATAAGGTTAAGTTAGAAATGAGTCCTTATGATTTATCAAAGGCTCGTATAACATACAGATACTAATAATTTTAAGAATATTAGTTAATTAAGATTTTTTACGTACTTTTGCGGGCTGAAAATCTTGTTAACGAGACCTTCTGAAATGCTTAATATGTATTTTCAGGATTAAACACAAAGAGATGAAAGTTAGAGCATCAATAAAAAAGAGAAGTGCCGAGTGCAAGATTGTGCGTAGAAAAGGCCGACTTTACGTAATTAATAAAAAGAATCCTAGATTTAAACAAAGACAAGGGTAATTATGGCAAGAATTGCAGGGGTAGATATACCTAAACAAAAGCGAGGAGTTATAGCATTAACCTATATCTTCGGAATTGGTAGAAGTAGAGCAAAAGAAATTTTAGCTGCTGCCAAAGTAGATGAGAGTATAAAAGTTTCTGACTGGGATGATGATCAAATTGGTCGTATTCGTGAAGCTGTGGGAACCTTTACTATAGAAGGAGAATTACGTTCTGAAGTACAGTTGAACATCAAACGTCTTATGGATATAGGATGTTATAGAGGTATCCGTCACAGAGCCGGTTTACCACTTAGAGGACAACGTACTAAGAATAACTCGAGAACTCGTAAAGGAAGAAGAAAAACAGTTGCTAACAAGAAAAAAGCGACTAAATAATAAGTAGTATGGCAAAGTCAACTTCAAAAAAACGTAAAGTAATTGTTGAATCTGTAGGAGAAGCACATGTAACTGCTTCTTTTAACAACATTATTGTGTCGTTAACTAATAAAAAGGGAGACGTTATTTCTTGGTCTTCAGCTGGTAAAATGGGATTTAGAGGTTCTAAAAAGAACACTCCATATGCTGCACAATTAGCGGCAGAAGATGCTTCTAAAGTAGCAATCGAAGCTGGACTTAAGAAAGTGAAGGTATACGTTAAAGGACCTGGAAATGGTAGGGAATCTGCAATAAGATCTCTTCATAATTCAGGAATTGAAGTTTCAGAAATTATAGATGTAACTCCAATGCCACATAACGGATGTCGTCCTCCAAAAAGACGTAGAGTATAATAATTGTATCCCGAATTTTTCGGGATCTTTTATACTTCATATATAGTAATTAAAGTAAGTCTAAAAGAGGAATAAAGGATTATCGAAGGAAAGAGACCTTAATTCATAACCTCCTCTAAAAAATTAAATTAATAATATAATGGCAAGATATACTGGTCCAAAAACTAAAATCGCTCGTAAGTTTGGTGAGGCGATATTCGGAGACGATAAGTCATTCGAAAAAAGAAATTATCCTCCTGGTCAACACGGAAACAATAGACGTAGAGGTAAAAAAAGTGAATATGCAATCCAGTTAATGGAAAAGCAAAAAGCAAAATATACTTACGGTGTACTAGAACGTCAATTCCGTAATATGTTTGAAAAAGCTACAAGATCACAAGGAATTACCGGTGAGGTTTTACTACAGTTGTGTGAATCTCGTTTGGATAATGTTGCTTTTAGAATGGGATTATCAAATTCTCGTAGCGGTGCTAGACAATTAGTTTCTCACAGGCATATTACCGTAAATGGGGAATTAGTTAATATTCCATCTTACCAATTAAAGCCTGGAGATGTTGTAGGCGTAAGAGAAAAATCAAAATCATTAGAAGTTATTCAAAACTCACTTGCTAATAATAGTAAAGTATACGAGTGGATTACTTTCAATAATGACACTAAACAAGGTACTTTCGTATCTGTTCCGGCAAGAATTCAAATTCCGGAAAACATCAACGAACAATTCATCGTCGAATTATATTCGAAGTAATAACTCTTAGAAGAAACAGTAATATGGCAATATTAAATTTTCAGAAGCCCGATAAAGTTATCATGATCGACTCCAGTGAGTTTGATGGTAAATTTGAATTTAGACCATTAGAACCAGGGTACGGATTGACAGTTGGTAACGCTTTACGAAGAGTTTTGCTATCTTCTTTAGAGGGATTCGCTATAACTTCTTTAAGAATTGAAGGGGTAGATCATGAGTTTTCTACGATTTCTGGAGTTGTAGAAGATGTAACAGAAATTATCCTGAATCTTAAACAAGTACGTTTTAAGCGTCAGATAGAGGATATCGACAATGAGTCTGTTACAATTTCAATTTCTGGTCAAGAGCAATTGACCGCTGGAGATTTTCAAAAATTTATTTCAGGTTTCCAAGTCCTTAATCCGGATTTAGTTATCTGTAATATGGATAAGAAGGTAGCACTAAACCTTGAGATTACCATCGAGAAGGGAAGAGGTTATGTTCCAGCAGAAGAAAATAAAAAGGCTAACGCTCCAATAGGAACAATTTTTACTGACTCAATTTATACTCCTATTAAGAATGTTAAGTATAGTATTGAGAATTATCGTGTAGAGCAAAAGACAGATTACGAAAAATTAGTTTTCGAAATTGTTACTGATGGATCAATACATCCAAAAGATGCATTGACTGAAGCAGCAAAAATCTTAATTCACCACTTTATGTTATTCTCTGATGAGCGTATTACATTAGAAGCTGATGAAATTGCTCAGACAGAAACATATGATGAGGAATCATTGCATATGAGACAATTGTTAAAAACTAAGTTGATAGATATGGATCTTTCTGTAAGAGCACTTAATTGTTTGAAAGCTGCAGAGGTAGATACATTAGGAGACTTGGTTTCATATAACAAAAACGACTTAATGAAGTTCCGTAACTTTGGTAAGAAATCTTTAACAGAGCTGGAAGAGCTTGTAAACGTTAAAGGACTTAATTTCGGTATGGATCTTTCTAAATATAAATTAGATAAAGACTAACACATCATATTTTGCTCTCTGCACGAGGTAGATTGAGCAAGATGATGCTTAAATTTTTAATGTCATGAGACACGGAAAAAAAGTAAACCACTTAGGTAGAAAGACAGCGCATCGTAAAGCTATGCTTGCTAATATGGCTTGTTCTTTAATAGAGCACAAGAGAATAAATACTACTGTAGCTAAAGCAAAAGCGCTTAAGCAATTCGTAGAGCCATTGGTAACAAAGTCTAAAGAAGATACTACTCATAATCGTCGTATCGTTTTTAGTAAATTACGAAACAAGTATGCAGTAGCAGAATTGTTTAGAGATGTAGCGGCTAAAGTAGGTGATAGACCTGGAGGATATACTAGAATTATTAAGCTAGGTAATCGTCTTGGTGATAATGCTGATATGGCAATGATAGAGTTGGTTGATTACAACGAACTTTATAATGCAGGTAAGCCGGCTAAGAAGAAATCTACTCGTAGAGGTAGAACTAAGAAAACTGAGACAGCCCCAGTGGTTGAAACAACTAGTTCTGAAGAAGAATAAATGAAATGTGAATTACACATAATTTTAAAGGATAAACGTTCATCGTTTATCCTTTTTTTTTGAATATTTTTAAAAAAATTTTAAATCCTGCAATAGGAAATTAAATAGCAAAAGATAAATAGGATGAAATATCAATCTCGAAAAAAAGCAATTGTTTTATTGGCAGACGGTACTATTTTTTATGGAAAAGCCGTTGGTAAAGAGGGTACCGCATTTGGTGAAGTCTGTTTTAATACTGGAATGACAGGATATCAGGAGATTTTTACAGATCCTTCGTATTTCGGACAATTAATGGTTACAACTAATGCTCATATTGGTAATTATGGAACCAATCATGAAGAAGTAGAATCAGATTCTATAAAAATCGCTGGTCTAATTGTTAAAAATTTTAGTTATGAATTCTCTCGTGATCTTGCGGATCAGTCTTTACAAGATTTTTTGGAAAAACATAACTTATTGGCGATATCAGACGTAGATACGCGTGCTTTGGTGAGTTATATTCGAGACAATGGAGCTATGAATGCTCTAATTTCTACAGAAATTGAAAATATTGATTCATTAAAAAAACAGTTAGCAGCAGTTCCTGATATGAATGGGTTAGAATTAGCTTCTAAGGTTTCGACCAAGGAACCTTATTTTTTTGGTGATCCAACAGCGACATATAAAATTTCTGCTTTAGATATTGGGGTGAAAAAGAATATACTTCGTAATCTGGCAAAAAGAGATGCTTATATTAAAGTGTTTCCTTTTGATACTACTTTTGAAGAAATGAGTGAATGGGAGCCTGATGGTTATTTTCTTTCCAATGGACCTGGTGATCCAGAACCATTATCACAAGCTATAAAAACAGCACAAGACATAATTAAAAGGGATTTGCCTTTGTTTGGAATTTGTTTAGGACATCAGGTAATAGCATTAGCTAATGGTATTAGTACCTATAAAATGCACCATGGTCATAGAGGAATTAATCACCCTGTGAAGAACCTAATTACTGGAAAAGGAGAAATTACATCTCAAAATCATGGTTTTGCTATTAATAGAGAAGAAACAGAGAATAATGCTGATATTGAGATAACACATGTTCATTTAAATGATCATACGGTAGCTGGGATAAGAATGAAGAATAAAAATTGTTTCTCAGTACAATATCATCCAGAAGCCAGTCCAGGGCCAAATGATTCAATCTATTTATTCGATGAGTTTATAAACAATATTAAAAAAGCAAAGGTAGAAGCTTAATTTTTTTTGATTTGTTGCAAATCCTATAGAGTTGAATCAATAAGTTGATCTATAACGTTATAGTTGATAACTTGTTGTTTTCACTAAGGTTTAAGCAATAAATTAAGAGATTTTCGAAGGTATTTAAGTTTACCGGTTTTGTATATTGCGAAGAATTAAAATTATCCAACAAAAACAAATCAAGAAATGAGTGTAATTATAAATATTCACGCTAGACAAATTTTAGATTCACGTGGTAACCCTACAGTAGAAGTAGACGTGATTACCGAAAATGGCGTTTTAGGAAGAGCGGCAGTTCCTTCTGGAGCTTCAACGGGAGAGCACGAAGCTGTTGAGCTTAGAGATGGTGGAAGTGATTATATGGGTAAAGGAGTTAAAAAGGCAGTAGAAAATGTAAATACCATAATTGCTGAAGAATTATTAGGATATTCGATATTTGATCAAAATTTGTTAGATCTAACAATGATCGAATTAGATGGAACTCCTAATAAGTCTAAGCTAGGAGCAAATGCTATCTTAGGTGTTTCTTTAGCTGCTGCAAAAGCGGCAGCAAACGAGCTTAATATGCCGTTATATCGTTATGTAGGAGGAGTAAGTGCAAATACACTACCTGTTCCGATGATGAATATTATCAATGGAGGATCTCATAGTGATGCACCAATTGCGTTTCAAGAGTTTATGGTGATGCCAGTAAAAGCAAAAAATTTCACTCATGCTATGCAAATGGGAACTGAAATTTTTCATAATTTAAAGAAAGTACTTCATGATAGAGGATTAAGTACCGCTGTGGGAGATGAGGGAGGTTTTGCACCAACATTGGATGGAACGGAAGATGCTTTGGATTCTATTGCTTTAGCTGTTGAGAAGGCTGGATATAAATTTGGAGATGAAGTAATGGTTGCTTTAGATTGTGCTGCGGCTGAGTTTTTTGTAGATGGTAAATATGATTATACTAAATTCGAAGGAAAAACAGGCGTTATAAGAACAAGCGAGGAACAAGCTGATTACTTGGCTGAGTTAGCTGCCAAATACCCTATAGTATCTATTGAAGATGGTATGGATGAAAATGATTGGGATGGATGGAAATATTTAACGGAAAAGGTCGGTGACAAAGTACAACTAGTCGGCGATGATTTGTTTGTAACCAATGTAGAAAGATTGTCAAGAGGAATTGAAAATGGTATTGCTAATTCAATTCTAATTAAGGTAAATCAAATAGGAACACTTACAGAAACGATAGCAGCTGTAAATATGGCGCATAATGCAGGGTATACCTCTGTAATGTCACATCGTTCTGGTGAAACCGAAGATAATACTATAGCCGATTTAGCGGTGGCCTTAAATACAGGTCAAATTAAAACAGGTTCTGCATCACGTAGTGATAGAATGGCAAAGTATAATCAACTACTTCGCATAGAAGAAGAATTAGGTGTTGTAGCCTATTATCCAAAGGAGAAAGCTTTTAAAGTTAAAAAATAAATTAATATTTGTAGGAAAAAGCTCACTAATAAGTGAGCTTTTTTTATTACAAATAAGCTGTGTTTGATGTGTTTTTGAACGACGAAAAGCACTTTTTTGACGGTAAAACGCTGATTTTTAACTTATTTTAACTATTTTCGAAGGCTGAGTAAGTAATTTTTAATACTTTCGCGGAATCAAAACACATTATATGAAGAGACTTTTACTATTGTTCTTCTTACTGGCTTTATCAACTAATTTTACATTCGGTAACGAATCTATTATTGAGAATGATGTTGCAGATATTTTAAATAGTCTTAACTTATCATTTAATGATACGTCAGGTGAAGAGTTCGAAAAAATAGAAGTGCTTAATGCTACTTTTGATTATACCCCATCAGAATTTTGTCAGAGCGATATAGATCCTATCCCTAATGTGACAACTCCTGGAGGAACATTCACTAGTACAATGGGATTAGTTTTTGCTAATTCGACTACAGGAGAAATTGATCTCAGTGCAAGTACACCTGGAACGTATCCAGTTACCTATACTGTCCCTAGTGGAAGCCCCTTGACTTTTATGCAGAATGTAACAATTCATTCATCAGATCCAACAACTATAATATATAATGCTAGTGGAACAACATCTACAACGTTATGTACATCTGGTTCGAATCCCACTCCAGTAATCACTGGTGTGACTGGAGGTGAGTTTACTAGCTCTCCTGCTGGATTAGTATTTGTTGGAGGCGGAGGAGGATCCGAATTTATCATAAAGCCTGGAAATGGAAATAGCAGGATGAAATCTTTTACTGGCAAAATGGCATCTACTACTGGACAAATTGATCTGGGTGCATCAACAGCTGGAGAGTATACTGTGGAATACACAGCACCAGGTGGATGTGTTATCGCTACACATACCGTGAAAATAGTAAGTACTTTAGATCCAAATTTCTCTTATGCTTCTGATAGCTATTGTAGTGATGATATCAACCCTATCATCCCTGTCTTAAATGAGGTGATACCAGAAACTGCTAACCAAGTATTTCTTGCTGGAGCAGGTTTGGCAATGAATGCGTCTACAGGAGTTATTAGTCCAGGTTCCTCTTCACCAGGAACATATTTTGTGAATAGATTTGTTACAAATAATTGCCAAGGATCAACAAGTTCTGCAGCTCCTTTTATCATAAATATTGTTTCCTCTGGAAATCCTTCTTTCTCTTATGATAGTACATCTTTTTGTAAAACAAGTACCAATCCGGCGGCCACCATATCGGGAACCGGGGGAGGAACTTTTACAAGTACCGATGTTAATTTAGTATTTGCAAATGCCAATACAGGTGAGATTGATTTAGTAGCAACTCCAATCGGAACATATCCGATTGTTTATGAGTTAACAGGAAATTGTGCTGCAACAAGTGCTCCTCAGAATATTACCATTACAGGAGCAGACACATCGTTTAGTTATACGTCAATAGAGTTTTGCGGTGATGATGTAGATCCATCGCCAACTATTACAGGAACTACAGGTGGAATTTTTTCTAATAGTTCAACTTCTGGTTTGTCTATAGATCCTAATACAGGTATAATTGATATAAGTGGAAGTATTTTGGGTGCTCACGAGATTACATATACTATAACTGGAGCTTGTACTGCTTCAAGTACATTTAATCTTACTATAACAGCTGCTGGTATTGCAGAATTTAATTACTCATCTTCCACCTATTGTAAATCAGATAGTAATCCTGTTCCAATTATAACGGGAACAAATGGTGGTACCTTCAGTAGTACAGATGTAAACTTAATATTTTTGGATATTAATACGGGAGAAATTGATTTGGCAACGACTCCATTAGGAATATATCCTATTGTTTATGAAGTTTCTGGAAGTTGTGGTTCAACAAGTATTCCTCAGAACATAACAATTACAAGTGAAGATGCTACATTTAGCTATACAGCTACAGATTATTGCAGTGGTGATGTAGATCCTTCTCCTTCAATTACAGGAACAACTGGGGGAACCTTTACTAATAGTTCAGCTTCTGGATTATCAATAGATTCAGGTTCAGGTATAATCGATCTGGATGCTAGTACAACTGGAGCTCACGAAATAACATATACTACACCTGGTTTATGTGCTGTTACTAGCACTTTTGATATTACTATTACAGCAAATAGCACTGCTGATTTTAACTATTCTTCTTCTGTGTTTTGTGAAGCTGATAGTAACCCAGTGCCAAGTGTTTCAGGAACAAGTAGCGGTTTGTTTAGTAGTACAACAGGATTGGTTTTTGCAAATACAGGTACTGGAGAAATAGATTTGTCAGCAACTACTCCTGGAATGTATACAATTAATTATGTGATATCTGGCCTGTGTGGAATAACTGTTCAAAAAGATATTACTATTAATAGTGCAAATCCAACACTTTCATTTGAAACCAGCATAGATGATGCTACGTATATGGCCAATCCGGCAGAAACGATAGATGTCGAAATCGGTAGGAAATTAGAATTGCGTTTTCCAGAACCATTTAATGGAACAGTATCTTGGTCTGGACCGAATTCTTTTTCGGGTACAGGTACAGAAATAATAGTGTCTAATGATATACAGATGATCGATTCTGGCACATATACAGCGACTGTTACTTTTGATATAGATTGTGGATCAGCACCAACAGTGTATAACTTTGTAGTAAATGCCCTTAATAATATAGTTAGAGTTTCTCCTAAGGTGTTTTTGCAAGGAGCAATGTTAGGCAGCACAGATAATTTGATGAGGGATGATCTTAGGGTTTCGGGTTATCTACCAAACAACACTCCTTATAGTGATGGAGTATCTGTCGATGGTACTATTTTTAATGATGCCGCTGTAGATGATGATGATATTGTTGATTGGGTATTTATAGAGCTGCGTGATGCAACTACCAATACAACAATCATAGATTCACAATCTGCTTTTGTACAAAGAGATGGAGATATTGTAGATATGAATGGGGATTCTGAGATTACTATGACTGCTACTTCCGGTGGGAGCTATTTTGTTGTTGTTAAACATAGAAATCATCTAGGAATAATGACTAATGTGGCAATTACCTTAGATATCACTACTACTATTTTAGATTTTAGAGATGGTTCACAAATGACGAACGGTTTGAATGCTCAGACATCTAACGGGATGCCAGTTGGAACTGTGGGTATGTGGGCTGGTGATGCGACTCAAAATGGAACAATAAATATAATCGGTTCTCCAAATGATAGTGTTTTTATTAGAGATACCGTTTTAAACGACCCTATAAATCTAGCTATTCAGTTTTATGGGTTTTCGGTTTCAGGATATAATAATGCTGATGTAAATATGAATGGACAAACAAATATTGTAGGAATTGGAAACGATGCCAATGTAATAAGAGATAATATATTAAATCACCCTATTAATATTTTTATACAGTTTTATGGATTTACAATAACTGGGCAAATTCCGTAGCCTGATTTATTAGTTTTTCTAAAAATATCATATGTTTAAAAAGAGGATTAGTAATACTTCCTCTTTTTTTTGTGAATAATTTTAAAGCAATGTTGTAAGGTCAAAATAGATAGTGCGATTAATAATATATTAACACTATATTTTGTAATTTAGCAACCCTTATTATAACAGCAAAATTCTAAATAATCACAATGTCAAAAAAAGCTACTTTAGAAATCGACGGTAACAAATATGAGTTCCCAATAATAGAAGGAACTGAACAAGAATTAGGAATTGATATCAAAACTCTTAGAAGCGCCACAGGAGGTATAACCACCATAGATCCTGGATTTAAAAACACAGGAAGCTGTGAGAGCGCAATCACTTTTCTGGATGGAGAAAAAGGAATTCTAAGATACAGAGGATATTCTATAGAAGAGTTAGCTGAGAAAGCTGATTTTTTGGAAGTTGCTTACTTATTGATTTTTGGAGAATTACCGACAGCTGAAGAGCTAGATAAATTTGATAAAGATATAAAAGAAGAATCTCATGTAGATGAAGATATGAAGAGAATCCTTGATGGATTTCCAAAGAGTGCACACCCGATGGGAGTTCTTTCTTCTTTAACAAGTGCGTTGATAGCTTTTAATCCAATGTCTGTAGATGTGGATTCTGAAGAAGCTATGTATAATGCCATAGTGAAAATAATGGCTAAGTTCCCCGTTCTTGCAGCTTGGACTATGAGAAAGCGTAAAAGTCTTCCTTTAGATTATGGAGATAGTTCATTAGGATATGTAGAGAATTTACATAAAATGATGTTCTCAAGACCTAATAAAACATATGAAGCTAATAAAATTGTTAATGATGCTTTAGATAAGTTACTTATTCTACACGCAGATCATGAACAGAATTGCTCAACTTCAACAGTACGAATTGTGGGTTCTTCTCATGCTGGACTATTTACATCATTATCAGCGGGAATTTCTGCTTTATGGGGTCCATTACATGGAGGAGCAAACCAAGCGGTTATAGAAATGCTTGAGGCGATTAAAGAAGATGGAGGAGACACAGCAAAATATATAAACAAAGCAAAAGATAAAGAAGATTCTTTCCGTTTAATGGGATTTGGACATAGAGTATATAAAAACTTTGATCCTAGGGCTAAGATAATTAAGGTAGCTGCAGAAGAAGTTCTTGGAGATTTAGGAATAGAAGATCCTGTTCTTGATATTGCTAAAGGTCTTGCTAAAGTTGCTTTAGAAGACGAATATTTTGTGAAGAGAAAATTATATCCTAATGTAGATTTCTATTCCGGTATTATATATAGAGCTTTAGGAATACCTACAGAGATGTTTACGGTAATGTTCGCACTAGGAAGATTACCTGGTTGGATTGCGCAATGGAGAGAAATGCGTCTTCGTAAGGAACCAATTGGTAGACCAAGACAGATATATGTTGGAGAAAATTATAGAGCATTTAAGACAGTTTCTGAAAGATAAGAAAGCTTTTAAAATGAAAAGGGTGTTGAATTACTTCAACACCCTTTTTTTTGTGAAATTATCAATATATAGTTTTAATAAATAGCTAATTTCAGAATTTGATAAAAAGTTGATATTTTTTTTGAATAAAATTAGTATCAAAATAATACCTCTTCCTATATTTGTTCAATCAGTAAAGCTGATTAGAAACGATAATTTTACCTTAAAATCAGACCATTGAAATTAAATATTAAAAATGAAACTTCAAGACTTAGAGCAGTTGTATTAGGGACAGCTGTAAGTAATGGTCCAATTCCAAAAATTGAAGAAGCATATGATCCTAAATCTATAGAACATATCAAAGCTGGCAGCTATCCTAAAGAGTCAGATATGGTTTCGGAAATGGAAGGGGTTGCGAAAGTTTTTGAGAAATATGAAGTAAAAGTATATAGACCTGAAATATTAGATAGTTATAATCAGATTTTTGCAAGAGACATTGCATTAGTTATCGAGAATAAATTTATAAAATCAAATATACTTCCCGATAGAGAAAAGGAAATTAAAGCTATTCAGTATGTTATTGATCAAATTAATCCTGAAAATGTATATAAAGCCCCATCGGAGGATATTCATTTTGAAGGAGGTGATATTATCATTCATAATGATCATATTTTTATAGGAACCTATAAAGGAGAAGATTACAGTGATTGTATTGTAGCAAGAACAAACATGAAAGGGGTAGAATATATTAAATCGCTTTTTCCAAATAAAATAGTCAAGGAGTTTGATCTCAATAAATCTATGGATGACCCAAGAGATAATGCCTTACATTTAGATTGCTGTTTTCAACCTGTAGGTAAAAATAAAGCTATAATTCATAAAGAAGGATTTAGAAATTTAGATGATTATAAGTACTTAGTTGACTTTTTTGGAAAAGAGAACCTATTTCATATCAATAGAGATGAAATGTATTATATGAATTCAAATATATTTTCTATATCAGAAGATGTGGTGATTTCTGAGAAAAGTTTTACTAGATTAAACACTTGGCTACGTAGCTTTAATATAACGGTAGAAGAGGTTTCTTATTCGGAAATAGCAAAGCAAGAGGGTCTTTTACGTTGTTCTACAATGCCATTGATAAGAGATTAGATAATGAAACAAATTACAAATACTATAGTAATGATTCGTCCGGTTAAGTTTAGGATGAACGAACAAACAGCAGTTAATAACTATTATCAGAATGCGTCGGATAATAGTGTAGAAGACGTTAATGCAAAAGCACAAAAAGAGTTTGATGTTTTTATAGAAAAGCTCGAATCAATAGGCGTTAATGTTGTTGTTATAGAGGATAAGTTAGAAAATGATACACCAGATTCTATTTTTCCGAATAACTGGGTTTCTTTTCACGAAAATGGAGATGTAGGTTTATATCCAATGTTTGCCGTTAATAGAAGAAGAGAACGCCGTCCTGAAGTACTTGATATTATTGAAAATACTGGTTTTGAAATAAAAAACATAGTTGATTACACAGAGGCAGAAGAGGACGATGTTTTTCTTGAAGGTACTGGAAGTCTTGTTTTGGATAGAGTACATAAAAAAGCATACTGTGCATTATCAGCACGAGCTGATGAAGAATTGCTTATTGAATTCTGCGAAGATTTTGAGTATACTCCTGTCATTTTTACTGCATATCAAACGGTTAATGATGAACGATTAGCAATTTATCATACTAATGTTATGATGGGAATTGGGGAGACTTTTGTGGTGGTATGTGTGGATTGCATAGATGATAAAAAAGAACGTAAAAATCTTATAAATCATCTAAAGAATGATGGCAAGGAAATAATTAAAATTACTGAAGATCAGGTAAATAACTTTGCTGGAAATATGTTACAGGTAGTTGGCGCCAATGAAAAACCATATTTGGTGATGTCTTCCGCAGCATATAATAGTTTGTCTAAGGATCAAATATCAAAAATAGAAGGACATTGTGCAATTCTTCATAGTGATTTGCAAACAATAGAAAAATTAGGTGGAGGAAGTGCTCGGTGTATGATGGCAGAAGTTTTTCTTCCGAAAAAATAATTTTCACCATTCGTATTATTACATTTGTGATTACCAGAACTTAATAATAGGTATAAGACATTAGTTAAAATACGATGTGATATCTTTTGACTATTTTTGAGTATAATAAATTTATCAGATGCTTTCGAAGAAAACAAAATACGGATTAAAAGCGTTGACTTATATCGCCAGAAAAAGGTGTGAACATCCTGTATTAATATCCGAGATAGCTAAGAGCGAAAATATTTCTCAAAAATTTTTAGAAAGTATATTACTTACACTTCGTAAAAACGGTTTATTGGGTTCCAAGAAAGGAAAAGGTGGTGGATATTACTTGATTAAAGAACCTAAAGAAATTTCAATGGCTGCGGTAATAAGGGTGTTAGAAGGGCCTATAGCAATGTTGCCTTGTGTGAGTTTGAATTTTTATGAAAAATGTGATGATTGTCCTGATGAGGATGCTTGTACCGTACACAAGCTAATGATTGAAGTGAGGGATAATACTTTAAAAGTTTTAGAAAATAAAACATTAGGAGATTTTATGGACTAATCCTTAATTAATTTTCGGAAACACGAATAAACTTATAAGGTCCTTGAATTTTACCCCATACCTGTTTTCCATTATGATCATAACCTCTATCCCAAGAGGTGATTTTTTTTCTGCTAATCACTATATTCCCTGTTGTATAGGATATTTTTTCACTAAAGCTGCTTGAACAAGTTCCCTTTTTAGTTTTTCCCTGATAGATAGTAGAGGTTTTCTTTTTGAAATATACATCGCACCCTTCTCTGATCTTTAAGCTGTCAATATTCAAATGATTAAAAAGAGATACATCTTTCCAGGCATTGGTGTATTTTTTTTGATTTGGAATAATATAACTGACACTGCTAAGGGTAACGCTATCTACTCTTCGAATATTCAGAATTCTTTGATTGTACATTAAGGTGCTGTTTTTTTCATCATATAGTTCCTGATATAACCAATACCCTGATCTACCTTTCCAAATAGGTTCGTTAATAAGACTAATTGCGGAATACCCTGATTCTAGTTCTGATTGTTTTTTAGAAGAAAACTTCCCTGATAATAGTTTTACGAAATCGTCTAGTTGTGGATCATCACTTTTTTTTGTGCTACAACTGGAAGTAAACACTAAAAGAATAAGAAATAGGAATGATCTCCGCATTTATTTTTTAACAAAAATACTAATATTTCATCGAAAAATTGCTATTTATCGATATAATTGGTCTTTTTATCTATGTTTTTTGTATTTATTGGATGTTATGTTACGTATCATTCCATCAAATATGAAGTAATGAAAAGGAACCATAAGATACCAGTATAATCTACCCCAAATACCTCTTGGTCTAAATGTAGCCGTTTGATGAAGTACGTTATTTTTATCAATATCAAACTCTAACCAGGCTTCTCCAGGAACTTTCATTTCGGCAAAAAGTAATAAACGTTTCTCATTTTTATCCGCAACCAGAACTCTCCAAAAATCTAAAGCATCTCCAGAATTAATTTTATCAGGATTGGTTCTTCCTCTTCTTAACCCAACTCCGCCAAAAAATTTATCAATATGACCTCTTATTTTCCACATCCAATCTCCATAATACCAACCAGTTTTTCCACCAATTGCCCAGATTCTTTCGATTACTTGATCTGGATTGTTTATTTTTATTTTTTTATTATCCCTAAGACAACCTTTTTTCGGTACTGTTACATATTTCTGTATATCCTTATCAAAACGTCCGCTAATCATAGAATCCTTCCAACTAGAAACTACCTGGTTTTGTTCTATTTTGATAAATGCTAGTTCTAACGCTTTAGTGTATGTCATTGGTTCAATACCTAATAGTTCCTGTAGACGATTGTCATTGGCAATTACAGGAATACTCATACTGTCAACCAAATTTAATGCGAGCTTATAGGATGTAGAGGTTACAAAATACAACCAATAAGAAGAAAGTTTGGGTGTCATAATAGGTAACGTAAAAATAAATAACTTAATACCGCGCACTTTTGCATATAACAAGAGCATTTGTTTATACGTAATCACTTTCGGTCCACTAATATCAAATGATTGATTGTAACATTTAAAATTACCTAATACTCCAGTCATAAAACTTAATACATCTCTAATGGCGATGGGATGAGTCTTGGTGTTTACCCATTTTGGAGTAATCATAAGAGGCAACTTCTCGCACAGATCTCTAATAATTTCAAAAGAAGAACTTCCAGACCCTACGATAATCCCCGAACGTAATACAGTAAGATTATAGCTTCCTTCATAGAGAGTTTTTTCAACATTCTTTCGAGACCACAAATGTTTAGACAGATTTTTTTCATTTACAATGCCGCTTAGATAGATTACCTGCTTAATATTAGTTTGAGCTACAAGAATGTTGAAGTTCTTAGCGGAGATTTCTTCTTTTTTGTCGAAGTCGGAAGTTGATGAACTCATGGAATGAATGAGATAATAGGCAATATCAATATTATTTGGAAGTGCATTAAGAGTTGGATCTTCTAAAAAATCTATTTCAACAATGGAAACTTTTTTCGCCATTTCATGATCTATAGAGAGCCTGTCTTTATCTCTCACACAGCAAATTACCTCATGGCCGAAATCTAATAATAAAGGTAGTAATCTCATACCAATATAGCCATTGGCACCTGTGAGTAATATCCGCATCTTTTTAGTTAAAAGATACAAAGAAATAAATTGTATAATCTCATATGTAAATTACTGGAATTCTATATGATTTATTAATCATATAGAAATAATAGGCTATAAATCCTTAATGTCAGTAGAACTAGTATTTGCTTTATAGCTTAATACTTTCTTTATATAATTATGAATGGCAGTTTCTGCGTTCTTAGCTTTAAACTTAATAAAGTAATTGTCTTTGTAGATACAGTATTCATCAGTTTTTTCTTTGTAGATAGTTAGTTTATAAAATGGGATAACTAAAAGGTAGGTTTCTAATCGTACACCGAAACCCACTAAAATACCTTTTGGTCTTAGCTCGATGTTACAGGTATTTATGCTGCTATCCGCTATCAATAAGTTAGTAATTTCTTTACTGCATTCTGTAATATGAAGTTTTGGAGAGCCAATACCGCCCAACTTTATTCTTTGCATTATAGTAAATGGTTTACCTACCTGTTTAGTTAGGTTCTTTTTAAGATCAGGATCTCTATAGGTATTATTAACTAGCATTTTTTCTTTTTTACAAGATACGAATTGATGCCTATAGAGATGGTAGAAGATTATATTTCTATTATCTTTGCTGCCTGATTTTTATATCAAATACAACTCATAAAATGACATTACAGCAAACCATATCAGAACAGGTAAAAGCAGCAATAAAAGAACTGTATAGCGCAAACCTAGAATCCGTCGAGCTACAAGGAACTCGTAAGGAGTTTGAGGGTGATATTACTGTAGTAGTTTTTCCTATGCTACGCATAGTAAAGGGTAATCCTGTTCAGATAGGAGAAGCTATAGGTACGTATTTGGTAGATCATGTTGAGGAAATTACTGCGTTTAATGTGGTAAAAGGATTTCTTAACCTTGTAATTGCCGATCAATATTATTTGGATTTCTTTATTGGTATAAAAGATGCAGAACATTATGGTTTCGTAACTCCAAAAGAAGAGGATAAGGCGATAATGCTAGAATATTCTTCTCCCAATACGAATAAACCACTGCATCTAGGCCATGTAAGAAATAACTTATTAGGGTATGCGGTAGCAGAAATCATTAAAGCTAGTGGTAAAAAAGTATATAAAACCCAGATTATTAATGATCGAGGGATTCATATTTGTAAAAGTATGGTAGCCTGGCAAAAATTTGGGGATGGAGCGACTCCAGAGTCTACCGGGTTAAAAGGAGACAAACTGGTAGGTAATTATTATGTAAAGTTTGATCAGGAATATAAAAGCGAAATATCAGAGTTGATCGCTTCAGGAAAAACAGAAGAAGAAGCAAAAAAAGAAGCTCCTATTTTAATGGAAGCCCAAGAAATGCTTAGAAAATGGGAAGCTGGAGATGAAGATGTTGTAAAACTTTGGAGAACCATGAACAGTTGGGTATATGCAGGTTTTGATCAAACATATAAGACATTAGGTGTCGATTTTGATAGCTATTATTATGAAAGTAACACCTATCTTTTAGGAAAGGACAATATAGAAGAAGGTCTTGCTAGCGGTGTATTCTTTAAGAAAGAAGACGGATCTGTTTGGTGTGACCTTACTGATGAAGGTTTGGATGAAAAGTTAGTATTACGTAGTGATGGTACAGCAGTATATATGACTCAAGACATTGGTACGGCCATACAGCGTGTTAAAGATAATCCAGACATTGGAGGTATGATTTATACTGTGGCTAACGAACAGGATTATCATTTTAAGGTGCTTTTTCTGATTCTTAAAAAATTAGGATATGCTTGGTCAGAAAATTTACATCATTTAAGCTATGGAATGGTAGATTTACCTAGTGGTAAAATGAAGAGTAGAGAAGGTACTGTAGTTGATGCGGATGATCTTATTGTAGAAATGTCAGAAACAGCAGGAGAGATTTCTAAAGATTTAGGAAAATTAGAAGGATATTCTGACGAAGAAAAGAATAATGTATATAGCACAATTGGTCTAGGAGCACTTAAATACTTTATTCTAAAAGTTGATCCTAAAAAGAAAATACTTTTTGATCCGACAGAGTCGGTGGATTTCCAAGGTAATACGGGGCCTTTTATTCAGTATACATATGCAAGGATTCAAGCAATTTTGCGTAAAGCTGATTTTGCATGGAATAATCCAGTGAAAAATATCTCGTTAGATGGAAAAGAGAAAGAGCTGATTAAACTATTAGAGATATATCCTGAAATTATCCAGAATGCAGCGCAGGATTTAAGCCCGGCAATTATAGCTAATTACACCTATGAATTGGTAAAAGCTTACAATTCATTTTTTCAGAATGTTTCAATATTTGGAGCAGATTCTGAAGATGAAAAGGTTTTTAGAGTGCAACTTTCGGGAGTAGTTGGTGCGACCATTAAATCTGCATTTAAGCTATTAGGAGTTCAGGTTCCTGAGCGTATGTAATAATTAATGCATCATACATCCGAAGTCTTAGGTAAGGTAATACAAAAAGTACTTCCTTCTCCGAGCGTACTTTCTACATCTAGAGTTCCTCGATTAAGAGTGATAAGTTCTTTGCATATTTTTAATCCTAATCCTGTACCTGTTTCATTGTCCGTTCCTTTGGTACTTATAGTTTCTTCAGAAAATAGTTTGATTACATTTTCTTCAGAAATTCCAATTCCGGTATCAAAAAAACAGATTTGAATTAAGTTTTCTTCTTCTTTTTTGAAAATGGTAATTGTATCTCCGGAATTGCAAAACTTTATAGCATTTGCTATTAAATTCTGTGTCACAATGGTACTCATATCCTTATCAGCATATACCAGGGTAGCGTCAGTTAATTTATTGACGAGTTTAATTCCTTTTTGGGAGGCCCTGGATTCAAAAAATCTAAATTTATCTTTTATGATTTCCGTAAAATCCAACATAGTGGGATTAGCTTGTAATTTATTCATCTGGGATCTTGACCAATTTAAGAGATTGGTCAATAATATGGTAGTTTGATGAGTACTATCGGAAAGCATAGGTATTATTGCTTTAAATTCTTTTTCCGAAATGATATCATTCTTTAATAAATTAAGGGTGTTATTTAAGCCGTGTATTTCGTTTTTTAGATCATGAGACACGATAGAGAATAACTTGTTTTTTACTTGATTGGTCTCATTTAGTTGATTAATGTATTTTGCACGTTCTAATCTACTTTTTACAATGAATACAATAAATGTCATAGCTACTATTAAAGCAACAATGACAATATAGGTGTATATTTTTTGAAGTAATAAATTTTCATTTGCCTTTAGCTCATTTAATCGCTGTTTTTCTATGGTTTTTTGTTGTTCTTGTTCATTTTCTAATTTTTGTTGAGTTATTGATACGTTTTTTCTTTTCTCTATTTTGGTTTCTTCATTTAATAAGTTTTGATGTTTCTTTTGCCATTCATATGCACTAGCAAAATTACCTTTTGCCGAATCTAATTGAGCTGTATATTTGTAGTTTACTAATAACTGTGATATAGAATTAAGTTCTCCGGATTTTATTCTGGCATCGTTAAGATGTCTTTCAGCCTCATTTAGATTACCTGTTTTAATGGCTATGGCAGCCAATGCGTGTTTAGTAATAACTAATCGTCTTTTATATTCTATTTTTCCTCCAACAAACATAGAAGCTTCAAAATATTCTTTGGCCTTATTATAATTCTTTTGGTCTAGATGTATTCTTCCTAAAGCGCTATAAGTACCAGACATACTCCTGCTATCATTTTGTTTTTTATTTTCTTCGAGTGCTTCGTTTAAGATAACAATTGCAGTGTCTATTTCTTTGGTGTCAATATAGATTAAGGCAAGATTGTTTAAAGTAGACCCTAGAGTTTTAAGTTCATTTTTACGTTTAATTGCTATAGATTTTTTGTAATATTCTTTTGCTGAAGCTGTCTGTTTTAGTGTATGATAGACATTGCCTATGTTGTTAAAAGTGTCTGCTAAACTAATACTGTCGTTAAGTTTTTTGTAATACACGTTCGCTTTTAACAATAGATTTATACTTTTTTCCAGATTCCCTAATCTATGTTCAATAATTGATTTATTATTGTTAGTAACTGCTATACCTCTATCATATTTAGCGATTTGAAAGTAGTTTTCTGCCTGGTCATAGGACTGCATTGCTTTAAATGATTTGTCAGTAATGTTGTAGATATTAGCTTTTTCTATGTAGATTCTACCAGTGCCTTTAGGATGTTTTATGAATTTCGATATCCTTATAAAGGTATCACAAAAAGTTAAACCCTCATCATACTTCTCATCTATACTTAGTTGGTATATTAGATCACTAGCTAGGTTGATATTAGAAGAGTCTGCAATAGATGTTGTGGTTTTAATTAGACTGTCCAATCTTTTTTGTTGAGAAAAGATCACGCCGCTAATAAATAGCATTAATATTGTAAGAAAGAAGTAGGTTTGTTTCATAAAAATATTTTAGGGCTCCTTTAAATTACTGTATTTTTTTCATATTTTATGTTTTTTTTAACAAAAAATTTCATTCTTGTTTCTTTTTGTTTATTTTTATGTAAAATGTTGTTTTACCCCATAATAAAGGAAGTTTTCTTCTGCTTTAATAAATGAATTATCAAATCTCCAGAGCTACTGACAGTGATTTGCCATTAATGCAACGCCTGTTTTACCAAACGGTTACCATTTATGGTTCTAAGATTTTCACCAAATCAGAGGTGAAAATATTTTCTAGATTAGCATTAGATAAAAATCATTGGAAACAAAAATTCGTGAATGATTTTATATATAATGCAAAACTAAATGGAGAGGTTATAGGTTCATTCACACTTAGTAAAAGTGGAGAGATAGAATATGTTTTTGTTCATCAAAATTATAAGGGTAGAGGTATCGCTAAGAAATTATACGAGACTTTGGAACAGGTAGCAAAAGAAGCTGGTATAGATACCTTAACCACTAATATTAATTCTAATACAAAAGGTTTTTTTGAAAAAAATGGTTTCAAAATAATTAAAACTGTTGAAAAAGTAGCTGGTGGTGAAGATGTGATTAGCTATGACGGTGTAAAGAATATTTAGAAATTTAAACGGAAAACTGCATTTGGAGTAATACCTAAACCAAATTCTTTAACCTCTTCGATTTCATTTTGATTTCTTATAGTATAATACTGATTAGAAATATTTTCTTGATCTAAAATATTCCAGATAGAAATTCCTGCAAGACCTCTTATGTTTTTGTTAATTTTAAAAGTATAGGTAGAAGAAACATCTACTCTTATATATCCATCCAATTGAGAACTGTTTGGACTCAGGTAGGTTATAGTATTATTTTCGATTATGTTGTCCGGATTAGGAAAAGTAGTTGGTTTTCCGCTGTGCCAGTTGATCCCTGTAGAGATCTTTAGATTATTCTTGTTATATGCAGCTGCAAAATTTATATTATGCCGTATATCTATATTATTGGGAAAGTTAGTGGGATCTAAATTATTAAAAGTGTATTCATTATCCGCATAAGAATAGCTGAGCCAAGTACTGAAATTTTTGAATCTTTTATTGATCAAAAAATCAATTCCGGAAACAGAGTAACTACCGTGATCATTAATGAATTCAAACTGATTTTGAAACCCTTGACTACGTGTAATAATACCTTCGACATCTTTATAATAAATATCTGTGGTTATTAACCAGTTATTATGGTTGTAACTAAGACCAATAGAGGCTTGTTTACTTTTTATGATAGGGATATCTTTGTCATTAGATAGTACCCACCTTCTACTTTCTATACCCAAAAAATCATTCTGTAAATCAATAATCTGTGAGGTAGATTGACTTTTGATTTCTCCCAAAAATTCTAACGTAAAATGGTTTGTAAACCTTTTATAAAAATTGATACGAGGTTCAAAAATATAGGTATTGAATTTTTCTAAATAATTAAGGCGAGCACCTAAATTGGTATATAAAGAGCCACTTTCAGATGTATATGCAATTTCAGAAAACAGACTATGTGTACGAACCACTTCTTTTGTGCGGTCCCCAAAAGTAGGGTTGTTCACATCTCGAAGATATGATATACCGGTTTCATTGAATTGATATCCGTTTTTTAAACTAATATTTGAATCAATTTTAAGTAGCGTATTTAATTTTAAACCGTTTTCGAGAACATCATTTTCTTGCAAAAGTCTTTGGTCGCTTTGTATATCGGAGTTAATCGCCTCTAATTTATAGTTTGTCCCATAAAAAAGCAGTTCACTCTGAAAGAGTTCACTCCAATTACGTTGATACAAAATACCACCTACAATATTGTTTTGTTTAATACTACTTTCTCTGGAAATCTCGATTTGATTATTTGAAGAATTTTCCTGAAAAATGAGGTTATTGCGCATTATTAGTGCGTTTATTTTGATAAGATCTTTTGGTGAAATTTGATACAACCATCTCATACTTGTATCATAGAAAGAAAATCGTTCATCAGAATTATCACTATCAATCACTTCAGAATTCTGAAATGCTTTGTCAAAATATTGATTATACGTAGGTGTTTCTAAAACTCCATTTATAGAATGTCTTACAGCCAATTGAATAGAAGATTTTTTGCCAATAGGAGTGTCTATATAACCATCTACACTTATTAGATTTAAACCAATACTGGTGTTTAACTCGTTATTAATTTTATCGGATGTGTTCATTGCTATTACACTAGAAACACCATCACCATATCTAGCACTGGATCCATTTTTATATACCTGAACGTTTTTAGTCAGGTAAGGATTGAATGCAGAGATAAGACCAAAAAAGTGACTAGATTGATACATTTTTATGCCATCCCAGAGTATGAGGTTTTGATCATTAGTTCCGCCACGAACATTGATATCTGAAACCGTTTCATTAACACTTAGTACCCCTGGAAGTGCTTGTATTGTCTGTAATAAATCCGGTTCTATAAGACCTGGAAGAATGCCAAAATTATTGTAATCTATCAGGATAGAACCATCTAGTTGTTTGTCTATTCCTTTTATCAAATAATCATTAAGAATAACTTCGTTGATGTATTCAATTTTTTGAGTTAAAATGATTTTTTTACAAGGGTTTCCAATAAAATCCAGTGAGGAGATTGTTAGCGATGAGTATCCTAGGTAATTAATTTTAATTTCTTCATTAGGGGAATCAATTTTAAGTGTAAATTTTCCTTCTGAATCGCTAATTGTAGCATTGTTTAGACCTTGAATGGTAGCATCTGAAATAATTATGTTATCAACGCCTTTTAGGATTCCACAGATTTCTGTAGGCTTAAAGCTGATCGCTACTGTATTGTTTGAAAGTATGTTATAGTTAAACGGAGTACTGCTTTCCAGGTATTTAATAGTTTCTTCAAAAGATACAAAATCAATAGATCTAGTAATATTAATACCGTCTAATTCTTTATCTACATATGAAAAATCGTACCCAAATTTTTTCTGAATAGTATTTAAAATAGATATAAGGGAGTACCTATCTTTTTCGGTTTGAGAAGTTGCCGTAAAAAGAACAAAAAAAAATAGAATAATTGAAACGAGGATTTTGGTTTTAATCACTCTTTGTATAGGGTTACGGTTTTATTTTTAATTACATACTTCAAACGCATTGGGATCGTAATTGATTTTAATGCCATTTGAATATCTGAATGTACAAAATTACCCGTAAATAGAATAGATGGATCAATATTTTTTGTTTTTATCGTGACTCCATATTGCCATTCCAATTCTTTCAGAACACTTGCATATGGAATGCTATAGAATAAACTTCGCTTAGAGATCCACTGAGGTTCTAAATGATGATTTTTTTTCTCTGTTATATTACCTGAAGAATGTTCCACAATATCTCCAGCTCTTAAAAATTTTGTTTGATCCGCGATAGTAACACTAACTACACCTTCGTAGCAAATAACTTCAAGGAAATCGTCTCTTTGTTTGATGTTAAAACGAGTACCAATAACACTTACCACTCCAGATGAGGTGTGTACATCAAATTTCTTACCAGTAGCAACTGAAAAAAAGGCTTCTCCATTCAATGTGATTTTACGTTCTTTAGCCCAATTTTCTTTATTATATCGTACAGACGACAGAGCATTAAGTTTTACAGTAGATTTATCAGGTAACTCTACAGTTGAGTTTTCACTTACCGCGGTACTGAATGTTATGTCATATTCCTTAAAAAATGAAAAATATACCCCTATTCCAATCACAAAAATAGCAGCAATCCGCATGAATGTTTTACGATAAGAATTTTTTGTAGTAATTCTTTTTCGCCCAGACAATTCCTCATTAAGGTTTTCTTGATTGCTTTTTATATCGTAATCTGGAGCGCTAAATTTTTTGGCAGTTTCTGATATCTTTACATAAGAATCATAGGCGTCCAATTGCTCAAACGCCTCTGATTCCTGCTTAGTGAGTTGTTCGTTGTTCAACCACTTGTTTATAAGATCCTTCTTTTTCATAACAAGATTCCTGTTATTATAACAATTGATAGGCTTAAACTCCTACCTTGTTTTAATTTTTTTTTTTTAAATTCCGTCTATATCTTTCCTTAATTTTTCTAGAGCGCCATAAATTCTTTTTTCTACAGCTTTTCTTGAAATGCCTAGTAAAATGGCAATTTCTTTATGTTTTTTACCTTCAATTCTGTTCATAAGAAAAGCTACTCGCTGAGATTCAGTTAAATTAGAGAGTGCTTTTTGATATTTAAGAAGGTACTCCTTTTCTTCTAATACAAATTGTGGACTTTCATTAGTTCTGTCCAATTTTTCTATTTGTTGATACCTTAGTTTTACCTTTTCATGTTTTATTTGATTTAGAGAAAGATTATTTGCAACGGTAAACAAAAAACTTTTTGCTTTATCTAAAGAAACTTTACTACAGTTATCCCAAAGTTTAATAAATGCTTCCTGAACTTGGTCTTTAGGATTTATATGTTCACCGTATTTATAATAAACAAAGTCGTGAAGATTTTTAGAATGCTTCACAAAAAGTTCTGTAAACAATCTATCTTCACAAACATTTTTGAAGAGGTCTTTCGGCATTTTATTTTTTTTTCAAAAGTAAAAAAAAACTTAACCTAGTGGGAGTTTCAGTTCTTAAATTGTTATTATAGTAAATTAAATGAAGAAGAACAATATGAAAAAGACGAGATATGGTATGATTAGAGTATTTATTATGTGTTCTTTTTTTATGGTTTCTTGCCAGCAAGAAGAACGCGAGGTTATCAACCCTAATGATGATAATACAATTCCGAAGAATTCGCAATTAGCGCAGTTAATGAAAAATATTGTTACTCACGATGGTTCTTATGATGATTTAGTGGATGGTGGTAATTGCTACAGTATCAATTTACCATATACTATTGTTCTTAATATGACAGATGAACTTGTAATTGATCAATTAGATGATTATGATCGATTGAGTCAATCTGATGATATTCAAATTCAATTTCCTGTAACTGTAACTCTAGACAATCATGTAGAAGAAATTATTGAAAATGAAACAGAATTACAATCATTAGCAGATAGTTGCGAAATAATGGATGATGATATAGAATGTGTGGATTTTGTATATCCATTTCGATTTGCAACTTATGATGCTAATAGTAATATTATTAATACTACAGAAGTGATTCATGATGCACAAGTATATGGTTTTATGGAAAACCTGAATGAAAATACAGTTGTTGCCATAAATTATCCTATTAGAGTACTTATTAATAATGGAGAGTATTTTGAAATAAGACATAATGATGAGTTGTTATCTAGAATTTTGACTTTTGAAACGTCTTGTGAAGAGAATGATGGATAGATTTTTGTTTAATTTTTTAACTAAAAAATTAAACAAAAAGTTAAAAAAATATTAAAATCAATTTCTTAGGTAGCATTTTTAAGTTATCAGTTGTTTCATCATCGAACAATTAATTATAAAATTAAAACCAATAACATGAAAAATTTCTTCAAAAAAGCTTTTTTAGTATTATTTGTTATTTCAATTGCTTCCTGTAGCGATGATGACGATACTACATTTATACCTGATGTGATGACTATAACAGATTTTGTTACAGATAATGCAGATTATAGTTCTTTGTTAGCAGCCTTAGAAAAAACAAGCTTAGATGTTACTTTAAATGGAAATGGTGATTTCACCGTTTTTGCACCAAATAACGCTGCCTTTACCGAGTTTTTAAATGGAGCATCATTAGATGATGTCCCTTTAGAAACATTAGAACAACTTTTACGAAATCATGTATTAGCTACTACTGAAACTTCTACGGATCTTACCACAGGATATGTTAAAAATATAGCAACAAACGCTGGTACCGCTATTAATATGTATATCAATACTTCAAATGGTGTAGTTATTAATGGTGTATCAACGGTTACTACTCCTGATATAATGACAGATAATGGTGTTATTCATGCCGTAGATAAAGTAATTCCATTACCAACAATGCTTACTTTCGTAGGTTTAGATAGTAATCTTTCTACCTTAGCAACTGTTGCAACTACAACGTCAGGATTCGATACAGATTTTGCTGCAGTTTTAGAAGGAGAAGATAGTAACCTGACCCTATTAGCTCCAGATAATGATGCGTTTGACGCTCTTGGGGATATTTCAGGGCTATCTGCAGCTGCTTTAGAACAGATATTATTAAATCATGTGATTGCGGGAACAAATGTTTCGACTTCCCTTACTACAAGTTACGATAACACATTAGCTACTTACGGTGATACTGTGGATAATTTGAGTATTTATATTAATACAGATAGTGGTGTTTCATTTAATGGAATTTCTACTGTAAGTCAAGCCGATATCGTGGCATCTAATGGTGTTATACATAAGGTAGATGCAGTTGTTACATTGCCGACAGTTGTAACTTTTGCAGCGGCAGACGCAACCTTTAGTAGTCTGGTATCTGCTCTTACTAGAGATGATCAATTAGATGAGAATTATGTTGCTACACTAAGTACTGCCAATGGAACATCTCCAGCGCCTTTTACTGTGTTTGCACCTACTAATGATGCGTTTACAAGTCTGATAGCTGAACTTGATGGTGTAGATTCTCTAGCCGATATTCCAGAAGCTACATTGACTGCTACTTTAAATCTTCATGTTGTGGCAGAGGCAAATGTTAGAGAGGAAAATTTAATGAGTGGAACCGTAACAACACTTGGAGGTGATATTACCGCAGATGCTATGAATCTAACGTTAACAGATGCTAATGATAGGGTAAGTAATATTATCGTTACCAATGTACAGGCAGCAAATGGTGTTGTTCATGCGATTGATAAAGTAATTCTTCCTGCATTATAGTATGTTTCTAGATAATTAAAGATTCAAGGCATTTGGTTATTTCCCTCAACCCCCTTCAACCAAATGCTTTGGGTTTTTAAGTTACTAATTATTATATTATTTATTAAGTGTTATATTAGGGTTAGCCTACTCTAGAAACATTAAATGAACTATTGAAGAAGTTACTGTTTTAAGTAACTCTTCAATAGTTTTTTTATATACATATTTTGAATATAATTTTCTTGTCAAATTACAATAGATAATTCGATTCATCTTCCTTTATTAATACACTTCAAATCATTAAATTTGCACCTGTCTACTAGAAAAGTAGATGTTGAAAAACCTGAAGAAAGCATATGTTTGATAATTTAAGCGATAAGTTAGATAAGGCGTTACATATTCTAAAAGGCCACGGTCAAATTACTGAAATAAATGTCGCTGAGACACTTAAGGAGGTTCGTAGAGCATTAGTAGATGCCGATGTAAACTATAAAATTGCAAAAGATTTTACAGCTGTTGTAAAAGAAAAAGCATTAGGACAAAATGTATTAAAAAGTCTTAAGCCAGGTCAATTAATGGTGAAACTCGTTAAAGACGAGTTGACTGAATTGATGGGTGGAGAAGTTGCAGAAGTAGATCTGTCAGGAAACCCTTCTGTGGTTTTGATGTCAGGATTACAAGGGTCTGGTAAAACCACCTTTTCTGGTAAACTGGCAAACTTTCTAAAGAATAAGAAAACTAAAAAACCACTTTTAGTTGCTTGTGATGTATATAGACCAGCAGCGATAGATCAATTACATGTAGTAGGAGAGCAAATAAATGTAGAGGTTTTTAGTGACAGAGGTAATAATGATCCAGTTGCTATTGCAAAAGCAGGTGTTGCTCATGCGAAGGCTAACGGGTTTAACGTGGTGATTATAGATACTGCAGGTCGTTTAGCAGTGGATGAAGTGATGATGACCGAGATAGCTAATATCCATAAAGCCGTTACTCCTAGTGAAACATTATTTGTTGTAGATTCTATGACAGGTCAAGATGCTGTGAATACGGCAAAAGCATTTAACGATGTTTTAAATTTTGATGGTGTTATTCTGACTAAGTTAGATGGTGATACTAGAGGTGGAGCAGCCATTTCTATTAAATCTGTTGTTAACAAACCAATAAAATTTATTGGTACTGGAGAAAAGATGGAGGCAATTGATGTATTCTATCCTTCTCGTATGGCTGATCGAATTTTGGGAATGGGAGATGTAGTTTCCCTTGTTGAAAGAGCTCAGGAGCAATTTGATGAAGAAGAAGCAAGAAAACTTCAGAAGAAAATTGCTAAGAATCAGTTTGGGTTTGACGATTTCTTGAAACAAATCCAACAAGTAAAGAAAATGGGAAATATGAAAGACCTTGTTGGTATGATCCCAGGAGCTGGAAAAATGATGAAGAATGTGGATATAGATGATGATGCGTTTAAGCATATAGAAGCTATTATTCATTCAATGACGCCAGATGAACGAACAAAACCTCAAATTATAAATGCTAGTAGAAAGAAACGTATCGGTAAAGGATCTGGTACTTCCGTTCAGCAGGTAAATCAATTACTCAAGCAGTTTGATCAGATGAGTAAGATGATGAAGATGATGCAAGGAGGCGGAGGAAAACGCATGATGCAAATGATGGGTAAAATGAAATAACTTGTAACGCAACATATAATTTATAAAATAGAGTAGGGGTCGAATATGGAAGTTTTAGACGGAAAAAAAGTAAGCAACGATATTAAAAACGAAATTGCTGTCGAAGTTCAGAAAATGAAAGATCGAGGCGAGAAAGTTCCGCATCTTGCGGCGGTTTTAGTAGGAAATGATGGAGCTAGTCTTACCTATGTAGGTAGCAAGGTTAAAGCGTGTGAAAGAATAGGTTTTGAGTCTACGTTAGTTAAAATGCCGAGTACGACTAGTGAAATAGAGCTATTAACCAAAATAAAAGAATTGAATGAAGATTCGAATATTGATGGATTTATAGTTCAGTTACCTTTGCCTCCACAAATTGATACTCAGAAAGTATTGTTAGCTGTAGATCCCGATAAGGATGTAGATGGATTTCATCCGATGAATTTTGGTAAAATGGCATTGGATATGTCAACTTTTATTCCAGCGACTCCATTTGGTATTTTGGAACTATTAGAGCGCTATAATGTGGATACCAAAGGGAAACATACTGTGGTGATAGGTAGGAGTCATATTGTAGGGAGACCTATGAGTATTTTGATGGGTAGAAAAGGATGGCCAGGTAATTCAACTGTTACATTAACACATAGTCATACTAAAAATATTACGCAGATTATATCTCAAGCAGATATTGTTATTTCTGCGTTAGGTGTTCCTAATTTTTTGAAGGCTGAGATGGTGAAAGATGATGCTGTGGTTATTGACGTAGGTATAACAAGAGTTGCAGATGACTCAAGAGAAAGAGGATATAGGATAGTAGGTGATGTAGATTATGAAAATGTTAGTAAAAAGGCTTCATTTATTACTCCAGTGCCTGGAGGAGTTGGCCCTATGACAATAGCGATGCTTCTTAAAAACACGTTACTAGCTAGAGAAAGACATCGTAATAATGGATAATTATTGGGTTTCTATTTTTTATAGTTGATAATGTCCTGACTAGAAATAACAGCAAAATATAAGATATTGCCTTAGAGTTTGATTTTCAAACACTAGGGCTTTTTTATGCAAGACATATTAAATAAAAATTGATAGTTCTATCCATATGCCTTTATTTGAATTTTATTTTCCAGTAAATTTAAACAACAAGAGGAGTATTTCCTGGATAGTAATGAATGTAATTCTGATGATGAACAGAAACTATTACTCACTTGTTTTGTGAAGATGTGGTATGTTCATTTTTTGAAATATAAAAAGGCGCCAAATATTGGCGCCTTTTTTATTTTACATTTATTATTGGTGATAATAAAATATATTTTTAAATAACTCTAATTTTTTAGAATGCGTTGAAATCTTGTGATGTAATTTTATCATCATCATTAGAACTATTACCGTATTCCAATGTACCATTAGGTAGAAGATCCAAAGACAAACTGAAAGAAGGAACATTAATACCGTCCTCAGTTTTAATTGTTCTAAAATCTAATATTGATGGGTCTCTTTCGTATAAAGCGTTTTTAGTAAAAGTTCCTTGACGCTTTCCGTTTTTTGGTGTTGATTCTTTCCAGTTTTTACCATATGCAATAATACATTGGTATTCTCCTTCAGGGATATTTCTGATGTATTGAGTTTGATTACTGTTTACAAAAACAATTCTTACAGTTTCATCATCTTTTTCTGTTTTTCCTAATTTTATTAGTTTAACAACAACATCAGTATTCTTTCCTACCTGTAATTTTAGGTAGTTGTCTAGCTTATATTCATATTTACCTTTGAATTTGTTAAAAGATTTTGGAGTAGCTCCTGATTTATAGGTCTTTTTCTCCCAGCTAGCGAACTTATCTTCTCTAGTAACTTTTGATGGTGCAGCAGAAGTTCTAGACGTATTTGCATTACTACCATTAGAAGCAGTCTTTGATTCAATAGGAGTATATGCCGTATCTGTATTACCTAAAGTTCTTTTGTTTGCTTCTTCAAGTGCTTTTTGCGTTTCCGCTAATTCAGCAAGTCTTCTTCTCTCTTGAGCACTTTTATTTTGATTTGCAGCAGCAGCGGCGGCAGCGGCAGCGGCAGCACTAGCTTCAGCCTCTCTTTTACTCTGCTCAGCTCTTGCGATAGCAAGTCTAGCTTCTCTTGCAGCTTCTTCTGCAGCTTTATTAGCAGCTGCTATTGCTAGATTAGCAGCTTGTTCAGCAGCTTTTCTTTTAGCTTCAGCTTCTTTTGCAGCTCTATCAGCTTCAGCAAGACTGTTATCTTGAGCTAAAAGTTTTGTTTGTACAAATCCATTACCGTTTTTGTGTTGGACAGTACTCCAGTCTCCATATCCAGAACTAATAACATATACCTGAGTTCCTTGAGGAATCTCTGCTATAATATCAAAATTAGCTCCTGGTCCTGTTCGTAATTCTAGTTTGGCGGTAGCTGTTAAATAGCTGTCCAAATTGGTTATCTGAGCGAAAGTCGTCGAAGTCATCACCAATAGTAAAATAAATGTAAAAATTGATTTCATAATCTTTCTGTGTTTACATAATTAAAATTCAAAATAAAGCAGATTAGGGTTCTTTATAAAAAAGGTGTTAATCTTTTTTGCTTTTTTTTATCCTCTTTTAAATAGTTTTTAAAAGTAATTGTTTAAAAATTGCATTCTCAAAAAACATGCCAAACTATATTTTATGACATTTTTAAATTATTAACAAAACCTGTTGTTGTGTTAAAAATCATAATTTTTAAAGAACTTTAGTTGATTTAAGTGCTTGTTTTTCAGTTAATTAGACATGTTTTGCTTTAGTGTAAGTTTAAACTTGTTAATTAATTAGCTGAGTTGAAAACTCTTAAACTATAAACAAAAGTAAGTTATTAATATTAAAAACACAACTTGTTTTGGTTTTATTTGCATAAAAATCTACTTTTTTTTTAATCAATTTGTGTTTTTCAACGATTATTTTGTGTATTACAACTGATTTATGCTGTATTCACAGGGGTTGAAGTCGGTATGGGTGGATTTGACTTTGTATGGTTTCTTGCGATTCTTTTTGTTGGAGGTTATTGAAAGCTGTAAATATTTATTTTCACAATACTTTAACATTAAAAACTATGCATGCATAATATATTCTTAAGATCTAAATAGGGTATTTTCCGCATTATGATTTGTATACTTTTGATATTAAGATGTTTATATTAATATGCTTTTGCAATTTTAAAAATGTGTAAAAGCTTGTTTGAGTGTTAAATAAAATATAGAATTTAGTGAAATAGTAATCTTCTTTTTTCTTAAAAAAGTTGATTTTGTTGTCTGTTTTAAGCGTAGATTTTGGCGTCGTCAGAAATGGCTGACCTTATTTCTTGTGTACGATTTTAGTGAGGATGTGATTCTTTTGGTTAAGAATCTGTAGGTTGGTGTTTAGAAATCGATTAATGTGTGTTCTTGATTAACTCGGGAAATTTCTTTTGAAATCGTTTTAGTCTTGGTATAGAAACATTTTGAATATATCTGTTGTATGGGTTCAGCTTTTCGTAATCTTGATGGTAGTTTTCTGCTTTCCAGAATTTTTGAAAAGGCATAACCTCTGCTGCGATTTTTCGATTTAGGTTTTTGCTAAGTGAATCCTTCTTTTTTTGGATAATGTCTTTTTGATTCGTGTTTTGGTAGAATATAATGGATCGATATTGAGAACCTCTGTCGGGACCTTGTCCGTTTATTTGGGTTGGATTTTGGGATCCAAAGTATACGTCGACTAAAGAAGAGAAGGTGATAATTTCGGGATTGTATAAAACTTCTACGGCTTCTGCATGACCAGTGCGACCTGTATTACTTGATTCGTATGTTGGGTTTTTAGTATGCCCGCCAGAATAGCCCGAGATAACTTCTTCTACTCCTTTTATGCTCTCATAGATTGCTTCTACGCACCAAAAACATCCGCTAGCAAAGTAAGCTCGCTCTAGTCCGTTAAGTGGTTTAGTTTGAACTGGAGTAATGTTGTGGTTTTGAGATGCTGTCTTTTTTTGATCATGGGTTTGGCTGTTTCCTTGGCAGCTCAATAATAAAATCGAAATGGTGAATATGCTGTAGAATAAAGTTCTCATAATATTTTTTTTATGAAATAGTAGTCTAGGTTTATTTCTAAACCTTTCAGGTTATACTTGTTAAAAACAAAATTACTTATATATATGTATGTTCGGGTTTAAATAAATTGTAAATAAAAAAAACGGCTGTCAAAATGAACAGCCGTTTTTTGTGTATTATATGGTGCGTGTTTATCCGTTCATGGAAATCAGAAACTCATCATTATTGCGTGTTTGTTTAAAACGCTCGTTAATGAATTCCATTGCTTCTACTGGATTCATATCCGCAAGGTATTTACGCATTACCCACATTCTCTGTATTGTGTTTTCATCTAATAAAATATCATCACGACGGGTGCTTGAAGATGTAAGGTCTATGGCAGGGAAAATTCTACGATTAGATATTTTACGATCTAATTGTAGTTCCATGTTACCAGTTCCTTTGAATTCTTCAAAGATAACTTCGTCCATTTTAGATCCTGTTTCCGTTAATGCTGTTGCAATAATGGTAAGTGATCCTCCATTTTCGATATTACGTGCTGCTCCAAAGAAACGTTTTGGCTTGTGTAATGCATTGGCATCTACACCACCACTAAGAATCTTACCAGATGCAGGTTGTACTGTATTGTATGCTCGTGCTAAACGTGTAATCGAATCTAGTAGAATTACAACATCGTGACCGCATTCTACTAATCTTTTTGCTTTCTCTAATACGATATTAGCGATTTTAACATGCTCGTGAGCTTCTTTGTCAAATGTAGATGCGATAACTTCTCCTCTAACATTACGTTGCATATCGGTTACCTCTTCAGGACGTTCATCAATTAGTAATATCATTTGATATACTTCAGGATGATTAGCGGCAATTGCATTGGCTACATCTTTCAGTAGCATGGTCTTACCTGTTTTTGGTTGGGATACGATCATACCACGCTGTCCTTTTCCGATAGGAGAAAACAGATCCATTATTCTTGTGGATATAGTACTTTGTCTTTCTGCTAGTTTGAATTTTTCCTGAGGAAAAAGTGGTGTAAGGTGTTCAAACGAAACTCTGTCTCTTACTACCTGTGGATCCATACCATTAATCTTGTTTACCTTGATTAACGGGAAATATTTTTCACCTTCTTTAGGAGGCCTTACTTGTCCAAGAACTGTGTCACCAGTCTTAAGTCCAAAAAGTCTTATTTGAGATTGAGATACATATATGTCATCAGGAGAAGAAAGGTAATTATAATCACTAGATCTTAAAAAACCGTATCCGTCCTGCATGATGTCAAGCACTCCTTCACTCTGGATAATTGCATCAAATTCGTAATCAGGTTCTTTATAGCGGTTTCGATTATCTCTGTTGCCGTTATCTCTGTTGCCGTTACTTTCCTTTTTATTGGTGTTACGGTTTTTGTTTTGAGGCTTGTCGTTATTTCTGTTGCGATTATCTTTTCTGTCCTCTTTTCTATCGTCTTTTCTGTCTTCGTGCTTTTTCTGAGGCTTTTTATTTTCTTTCGACTCTTTTGGAGCTGATTTAACTTCTTTAGATTCCTGAGGCTCCTGTTTTTGAGGTTCCTGTTTTTGAGGCTCCTGTTTTTGAGGCTCCTGTTTTTGAGGCTCCTGTTTTTGGGATTCTTGCTTTTGAGGTTCCTGTTTTTGAGGTTCCTGTTTTTGAGGTGTGTTTTTTTCTATAGGAGGATTTGCGTCTTTTTTAGCAGAAGGAGCTTGGGTGTTCGGTGCTTTGCGCGGTCTTCTTTGACGAAGTGCTGGTTTTGGTTGAGGTTTTTCTGTTTTGGCAGAAGAATCTTCAGCAATAACCTCTTTTACTTTTTTAGGGTTTGAAGCTTGGTAGTCAAGTATTTGATATACCAAGTCTAATTTTTTCATGGTGCGAAATTTAGGTACGTTTAAATTTTTCGCAATTTCCTGTAGCTCAGGAAGCTTTTTCGCTTTTAATTCAGAAATCTCTAACATTTAAATTTGTTATATAATTTAAGGTTCTGGTATTAAATTTTCTAAAGAAGAATTCTAGGAAAATTTTATTTTGAAGGTAAGTAACCTAAATAGAATGGGTTACACAATTTGTGATGCAAGTATACGACTTTATTTTTGATTTTTTATACATATTTATAAAAAGAACTCTTATTTTTGCTTTTCCAAAAGAAGAAGGGGCAATGATACAAAGAATCCAATCTGTTTATTTGTTTTTAGTAGCGGTATTATCCGGAGGGATATCTACTATATTGCCATATGGTTTGGATCAGAATGGAGAAGAATTATTGACTCAAAATAATTTTTTGGTTTTAGGAATGTTTGCCGGATCTGCTGTTTTAGCTTTGGTAAGTATTTTTTTGTTTAAAAATAGACAGCTTCAATTTGTATTGGGGCGTATCAATATCTTATTAAACTTTATTTTACTAGGAGTATTTGTTTATTGGTCACTAACTTTATCTGGAGAAACTATGGTTTCGGAGAAAGGTATTGGGATGTTGATTCCTATTATTTCTATCGTTTTATTAGTAGTAGCCAATAAGGCTATCAAAAAGGATGAAAATCTCGTAAAATCTGTGGATCGATTACGATAAACCTAAAATCTTAGTAGTATTAGTGCGTTAAGACCCGAAGTATGCCAACTTCGGGTCTTATTTTTTTCCTAACTCTATGACTTCAAGGTTTTCAATCTTACCAATATCCAGAGTGAATCTTAACATAGTTCTCACTTTGTGAAATCCATGCTTGCCGGCAGCACCAGGATTCATATGCAATACACCATTATTTTTGTCCGGAATTACTTTAAGAATATGAGAATGACCACAAATAAATAATTGAGGAGGATTGGTTTTAATTTCTTCTCGGGTATTACTATTGTATTTAGGTGGGTATCCTCCGATGTGAGTAATCCAGACAGAAACACCTTCACATGAGAATCTTTGATGTAAAGGAAAAGTGGCTCTGGCTTTATCATTATCAATGTTTCCGTAAACCCCACGAAGAGGTTTAAGCGCTTCAATGGCATCAGTGACTTTTAGATCTCCAATGTCTCCCGCATGCCATACTTCATCTGCTTCTTTTACATAATGTAAAATACGATCATCTATATAACTATGGGTATCACTAAGTAAGAGTATTTTTTTCAATTTGGTAATAAAAATGATTTATGATGTTATAAATAAACTGAGCAATCCTATACAATTCATCTCTATAATATAAAGTATATTTGTGGTCAGATTTTGAACAAAAATAGCATAAAGCTTTGAGATATTTTCTAGAACTGTCATATAATGGAACACCTTATCATGGATGGCAACGCCAGCCTAATGCAATTTCTGTACAAGAAGTTCTAGAAGATTCATTATCCTTGTTGTTGAGAACTAAAATAGGTGTAGTAGGAGCGGGAAGAACGGATACTGGAGTTCATGCAAGACAAATCATGGCTCATTTTGATAGTGAAAAGGAATTAGATGCGATTCAATTAAAATATAAGCTAAACGCTCTCCTTCCGCCAGAAGTTGCTATACAAAAAGTGAGTTTAGTAGAAAATGATGCACATGCCAGGTTTGATGCAGTAAGTAGATCTTATGAATATTTTATCTCAGTATCTAAGGATCCTTTTAGAATAAATAGTGCATATTATCTGAAGAAAGAATTGGACATTGATTTGATGAATAAGGCTGCTAAATTACTGTTAAACTATACTAGTTTTAAATGTTTTAGTAAGTCTAAAACCGATGTAAAAACGTATAATTGTAATATAACGGAGGCTGTTTGGGAAAAGAATGGTAATATGTTAGTTTTTAAAATTTCTGCGAATCGTTTTCTTAGAAATATGGTACGAGCAATTGTTGGCACTCTGATAGAAATAGGAGAACATAAGCTGAATCTTAGTGATTTAAAACAAATAATAAAGAGTGAGAATCGAAGCGAAGCAGGATATTCTGTGCCTGCCCATGGTCTATATTTAACAGAAGTACAATATCCAAAAACAATATATCTTAGATAAAAATGGCTGAAAAAAGCGGAAAAGCATTTGATTTTAAACTGTTTAGAAGATTGATTAGTTTTACTAATCCATATCGCATTACATTTTATTTTGTGGCTTTGTCTGCTATATTATTATCAGTATTCGCAATATTGAGACCGCTCTTATTGCAAAAAACTATTGATGAAAGTTTTATTCCGAAAGATGCAGAGTTGATAATTTTTTATATCAGTTTGATGCTAGGAGTATTATTATTAGAAGTAATTTTTCAATTCCTATTTATATATTTTGCTAATTGGTTAGGGCAGGAGGTAATCCGAGATTTGCGAGTAAAACTTTTTGATCATATGTTAGGTTTTAAAAAACAATACTATGATACATCAGCAGTTGGGAGGTTGGTTACCAGAGCAGTAAGCGATATAGAAACGATAGCTAGTATTTTTAGTCAGGGGCTTTTTATGATTATAAGTGATCTACTAAAAATGATCGTTATTCTCGGATACATGGTATATTCTAGCTGGCAGTTGACCTTGATTGTGTTGGCAGTGCTTCCTTTTATAATTTTTGCCACTAGAGTATTTCAAAAGAAAATGAAAACTGCTTTTGAAGAGGTGAGGACTCAGGTTTCTAATCTAAATTCTTTTGTTCAGGAACGAATTACCGGAATGAAAATCGTTCAACTTTTTACTAGAGAAGAAATTGAGTATACTAATTTTGAAGAAATAAACGAAAAACATAAAAAAGGGTGGATAAAAACGGTTTGGTATAACTCTATATTTTTTCCTATAGCAGAAATGTCTAGCTCTGTAACTATTGGGTTAATTGTTTGGTATGGAGGGTTGAGAGCTGCACAAGGTGATGTGATTACACTTGGTGTCGTAATTGCATTTATAGAATTATCCCAAATGCTTTTTAGACCTTTACGCCAGATTGCAGATAAGTTTAATACGCTGCAAATGGGAATGGTTGCGGCTAATAGAGTGTTTGCTGTTTTGGATACGGATTCCAGAATTGATGATTTGGGAGAATTAACGTTACAAAATATTAAAGGAGATATTGATTTTGAAGATGTAAGATTCAGTTATATTGAAGGAGAAGAAGTTTTAAAAGGAATTTCTTTATCTGTAAAAGCAGGAGAAACTATTGCTATTGTTGGAGCTACAGGAGCTGGTAAATCAACTATCATTAATTTATTAAATAGATTTTATGAAATTGATAGTGGAACAATTTCGATAGATAAAATGGCGATAAACACGATTGGTTTAAAATCGTTACGAAGTCATATAGCGGTAGTATTACAAGATGTATTTCTGTTTGCAGATACTATTTTCAATAATATTACACTGAATAATCCTGATATTACAGAAGATCAAGTTCGGAAAGCAGCAAAAGAAATAGGGATACATGATTTTATAACTACGCTTCCTAATGGATATCATTATAATGTAAAAGAAAGAGGGGTAATGCTTTCCTCGGGACAAAGACAATTAATATCTTTTCTTAGAGCTTATGTTACCAATCCTGGTGTTTTGGTGCTAGATGAAGCAACATCGTCTATTGATTCTCATAGTGAGCAACTTATTCAGGATGCTACTGATAAAATAACCAAAGGTAGAACCTCAATTGTTATTGCACATAGATTAGCAACGATTAAAAATGCTGATAAAATTATCGTTATGGATAATGGTAAAATAGTGGAACAAGGTAACCATAATGAATTGCTAGAAGTAGAAGATGGATATTACAAAAACCTTTATGATGTACAGTTTGCTGAAGTAAAAGAACTTTAGTTTATAAGTCCATATTCTTTTAATATACCAGTAGCAATTCCAGCAATAAGCGTAAATCCAGCAACAATTAAAACAAAAAATAGCATGGCTAGGAATCCTCTTGATATGATTTTTTTATAACTTAGTTTGTAAAGATTTTTGAATAAGAACGTACCATATGCCAACTGAAGTATAAGAAAATAGAAGCTAGTCTCTTCTATGTAATCTCTAAAACTATATATTATTATATAAGGTATAAATGTTAATATGGTAAGGTGTGCAATGAAATAGGTGTTAATAACTATAAGCTCTGTGAAATTGTACTTTTTATACTTCCTGAATACAAATTTAGAAATCAACGAATAAAAAGGAATTAACAAGAAATATCCAAGAGTAGGATATTTTTCTGTGGTCTCCAAGAAGAATTTTATGACTTCGTTTGTGTTTTCATGGTTTTTAGGATCCGATTGAATGTCAAAGAATTGTTCTGATATAAAACTTAAAATTGCAGAAAAGGTAATAGACAAAAGGAAATAAGATGCAAGATTAAGATGTTTTTTTCTGACACCGTTGATATACCCATCTATAACAATGTGAGGCTTTATGGTAAGATCTCTAATAGTTTTTATGAAAGTGTTGTCCACATTAAGATAAACTTCACTTATTTCGGAAACCAGGTTTTTAAAAGTAATACGTTTAGTAATTTTTTTAGCTCCGCAATTGGAACAAAAGTTTACATCTTCTAAGTCGTAGTTACAATTTTTACAATTATTAATTGTAAGCGATTTCTTCATTTATATGATTGTATTAAGTGTTTTTATAATTCTAAGAAACTAGATAGAAGAGGTTTCTGTATTCGGCATAATGCCCATTTTCATCATAATTATGGCAATAATAAATGAAAAGATCACAAAGAGAACTGTCATTATAACCAGGAATAATAGTGTTTTTATCAAGATTTTCTTCAAACTTATTTCATATAGCTTTTTTAGAACATAGGTAATGTAAATTATATATGTAGTCATTTGAATACCTACAACAATAAAAATGTTTTCTGCAGATAAAATAAAGGGCATTGTGATAATACTTACTATCATTGTTATATGAGAATACGCATATAGATAAATTACAAAATGTTCCGTGAGGTTATATTTTTTATAATTCAAAAAAACCAATCTAGAGATTAAAGCTAATATCGGAATTGTCAAAAAAGAAATTACCGATTGGTACTCAAAAGAGAAATCTGATGTAATTTTAGTTGCTTCAGCCTGGGCTTCTGAGATCATGGATTTTGCAAAAATATCATCCTTGTATTTTCCCAAAATAAAACTATACAAACTGGAAATGGTCAGAGAGATAGCAAAGTAACTAAAAACATTTATGTATCGTTTCCTAACACCATGGATATACCCATTAATTACAGCTTTAGGTTTGGTAAATAGATGAATAAAGGTCCTTATAAAAGAATTGTCAAGATTTAGAAAACGATCACTAAATTCCTGTGTTAGGTTTTTAAATGTAATTCTTTTTGTGATCTTTTTAGCTCCACAATCTGGGCAAAAAGAATAATGATCAATTTGAAAGCCACAGTTTTTACAATGATTTATATTGGTAAGATTACTATTCACTATTGGAGGTCTCTTTTTATTTTTTCTATGAGTTCTTCTGGTGTTTTGAAAATGACAAATTCACCGTTTCTTATATAAGATATTTTACCTGTTTCTTCACTAACAATAAATGCCAAGGCATCTGTTTTTTCTGTTATCCCTATAGCAGCACGATGTCTTAATCCAAAACGCAAAGGGATATTCCGGTCATTAGAAACAGGAAGAATTACACGAGTAGCCACAATTCTATTATCTTCTATGATCATAGCACCATCATGTAATGGACTATTTTTATAAAAAATACTTTCGATGATTGGTGTCTTTACTAGTATGTCTAGTTCATCACCAGAAGTTTTTACAAAATCCAGAGAAGTACTCCTTTTAATTACAATTAATGCCCCAGTAAAAGTGTCTGCCATTTTTACACATGCATTTACAATTGCTTCCACATCAGTAATACTATCTTCGGGTGTGTCTCTTATGAATTTTAACTGTCGTAAAAACTTACGTCTTCTACCAAAATTAGTAGATCCGATCATTAATAAAAACTTTCGGATTTCTTGCTGGAAAACAACAATTAAGGCAAACATTCCAACTCCAATGAATTCTCCTAATACGCTACTAAGCATCTCCATAGCTAGAAACTGTGTAAGTTTCCAAACCAGATAGATCATAACGATACCTATAAAAATATTGATCGCTGCTGTTCCTTTAACCAATTTATAGATATAGTATAGCAGAAGTGCTACAAGTACGATATCTAGGATATCTAATATTCTAAGGTTGATTAAATCCAAATGCGGTGTTTTTGTAAAAATAGAAAAATTAGTGTAACTCTGATTTGAAAAGCATGAAAAAGAGGATTTGAAATGGTTTATAAATATTATTCCTGATATCTACCTACTAACGTAATACATTCCATCGCTTCTTTTACATCGTGTACTCTTAGAATCGAAGCTCCTTTAAGCAATGCTATTGTATTTAAGGAAGTTGTTCCGTTAAGAGATTCTGACGGATCAATATTTAAAGATTTATAAATCATAGATTTTCTTGATATACCTGTTAAAATTGGTAATCCGTGGAGTTGTAATAACTCAAGTCTTTTTAGAAGTTCAAAGTTTTGTTCTATGTTTTTTGTAAAACCAAAACCAGGATCTATAATGATATCATTTATGCCTTCTCTTCTAGCTTCAGCTACTTTTTGAGAAAAATAAAATTGAATATCTTTTATTAAATCGCTGTATTGATTTAGAGATTTCATAGTTTGAGGAGTCCCTTTCATATGCATCATAATATAAGGTACATTAAGCTGACCAACAGTTTTGATCATATTGTGGTCCAAGTTACCTGCAGAAATATCATTGATAATCGCAGCTCCAGCATCTATACATTGCTTAGCGATTTTGCTTCTAAATGTGTCTATCGATAAAACAACGTCAGGAAACTTTGAAAGAATCAGTGTTATTACGGGTAAAATTCTTTTCTCTTCTTCATTCGAAGAGATATGATCGGCACCAGGTCTAGATGAATATCCACCAAGGTCAATAAAAGTAGCTCCTTCTTGAAGCATTTTTTCTACCTGATATACTATTTGTAATTCGTCCTTATATTTTCCTCCATCATAAAAAGAATCTGGTGTGAGATTTAGAATTCCCATTACTTTTGGTGAGGATAGATCAATCAAGGAGCCTTTGCAATTAATGGTCATACAAGAGTTTATACTATATTTTTAATGTTTATTTGGTATAATTGCCATATTAAAGCGAAATTTACGCAAAATTCAACAGTTATATGCAAGATACGTCTACACAATATGACGCAGTAATTACGAAATGTCGTGATCTGTTTATTAAGAAAATGAAAGATTATGGTAGTGCTTGGAGAATCCTTAGATTACCTTCACTAACAGATCAGATTTTTATAAAAGCGCAACGTATTAGAGGTTTACAGGAGAATGCAGTAAGAAAAGTAGATGAAGGAGAAGTTTCCGAGTTTATTGGTATTATAAACTATAGCCTGATGGCTTTGATACAGTTGGAAAAGGGAGTTGCAGAACAACCAGACCTGGATACAGATACTGCAACAGAGTTATATGATACACATATCGATATCACGAAAACATTGATGATGAATAAAAATCACGATTATGGGGAAGCTTGGCGTGATATGAGGGTTAGCTCTCTTACGGATTTAATTATTCAAAAATTACTTCGTGTTAAACAAATTGAAGATAATAAAGGAAAGACCTTGGTTAGTGAGGGTATCGATGCTAATTATCAGGATATGATTAATTATGCTGTTTTTGCAATGATTCACTTAGGTGAAGCTAGATAGTTTGTGATTTTATAAAATACTGTTAAACTAAAAGCGACAAGGTATAAACCTATTATCTTGTTCGAAATAAATTATAATTACCATTAAAAGATGAAAATACTAGTTGGTTTTTCGAGAATATTTGTAGCGGCACTTTTTTTGTTTTCTGGATTTATTAAACTTAATGACCCTCTAGGGTTTTCTTATAAGTTACAGGAATATTTCAGTGAAGGAGTATTGAATTTGGAGTTTTTAATTCCGTTCGCTTTATTAATAGCAGTATTTCTAGTTATTTTTGAAGTAATTGTAGGGATTACATTGCTATTAGGATATCTGCCTAAGTTTACTGTTTGGTCGTTATTGGGTATGATTGTCTTTTTTACATTTCTAACCTTTTATTCTGCATACTTTAATAAAGTTACAGATTGCGGATGTTTTGGAGATGCTTTACCGTTAACTCCGTGGGAGTCTTTTACTAAGGATATTATTTTGCTGTTTTTTATTTTGATATTGTTCTTTGGAAGAAAATATATCACCCCAATCCTAGCGGAAGCTTCTCATAAATGGATTGTATTTGTGTGTTTTTCAGCTTGTCTAGCATTTGCGTATCATGTACTAATGCATTTACCAACTTTTGATTTTAGAGCCTATGAAATAGGAACAAATATACAAGAAGGAATGTCTGTACCAGAAGGAGCTCCAGAAGCTGAGTTTGAATACTTCTGGAAGTTTGAGGTAAATGGTAATGAAGAAATTATTAAAACTAGTGGTGAGTATCCGCAAGTAGATGGTAAATATATAGGAGTAGAAACCAAAATGATTAATGAAGGGTATATTCCGCCAATACATGATTTTGCCATAGAAAAAGGTGGTCAAGACTATACTACAGAATTTTTAGAGAAAGAGAATCTTGTACTTATTATCATGTATAATTTATCTAAAAGCGAAGGAGAAGGGATGAATGCGATGAAAGGCTTGACTGATAAAGCTATCGCTCAAGGGTATGATGTTATAGGACTTACAGCATCTTCTCCTCAGGATATTTCTCAGAAAAAAGAACAGTATGATCTAAGTTTTGATTTCTACAGTACCGATGAAACTGCGCTTAAAACCATATTGCGATCTAATCCAGGAATCGTGAAATTAGATAAAGGTACTATAACAGAGAAGCTGCACTGGAATGATGCGGATAAATTAATTTTAGAAAAAGTAGAACGATCTGAACCTAAAATTAATGAAGAATTAAAAGCTCAATTGGATAGTGTTGCTCAATTGGATCAGAAGTTTAGGAGATTAATGCAGGCAAAAACGGCAAAAGATAGAGATAGCATCGCTAAATTGGTAGGAGCGACAGAAAAAGAAGCTCTTAGTGATTATTGGCAACAGCAAAGTGCTATTGATTCTTCTAATACAGTGTTTATTGAGCAAGTTTTTAAAAAATATGGATACCCTGGTAAATCCCTTGTAGGAGAGCCAACAAACACTGCTGCTTGGTATGTGATTCAGCATTCTGATAAGATTGATCAGTATCTTCCTATTATTAAGAAGGCAGGAGAAAAAGATGAAATTCCTTTCAGATTAGTTGCAATGATGGAAGATCGCCACCTAATGCATATAGGTGAAGAACAAATATATGGTACTCAAGGAACAACATTAAACTACAATACTGATAAGCCAATCCAGATTATTTGGCCAATAAAAGATGTTGAAACTGTAAATCAACGACGAAAAGAAGCTGGATATAATTCTACAATCGAGGAATACGCTAAAAGATTGTACGGAGATGCTTTTGAGTATAAAGCATATACATTGGAAGAAGTTGAAAAGCTAAAGGAAAAGGTAAATTAAATATGATTAAATACTTCTATAAGTTTGGGTATGCATTACTTACTTTATTAGGAGTAATTACTGTTATATTTTTATTGTTTACAATTCTTCCTGGAGATCCTGCTCAAATGATGATGGGACAAAATGAAAATAAAGAGCAGTTAGATATTATAAACAAAAAGTACGGTTTTGATCTTCCTATTCGTACACAATATAGGTATTACCTAAATGATCTTTCGCCAATTTCTTTCCATAGTAGTAAGGAAGAAGATTTTTCATATTTCGATACTAAAAAATATTCTGGAGTTTCACTATTTACAATTGGTACTACAAAAACCGTTTTTAAGTATCCTTATCTAAGAGAATCTTTTCAGAAAAACGGGAAAAAAGTAAGTCAAGTAATTAAAGAGACATTACCTAATACAGCTGTTCTTGCAGTTTCGGCAATATTGATTGCTATATTTCTAGGGATTTCAATGGGAATCGTTAGTGCACTAACTAAAGATCGATGGCCAGATCGATTAATTCAGTTCGTCAGTACAATAGGAATGAGTGTTCCTTCTTTTTTTAGCGCCATTATCTTTGCATGGTTGTTTGGATATGTCTTGCACGAATATACAAACCTTAATATGACAGGAAGTTTGTATGAAGTTGATGATTTTGGAGAGGGGGCCTATATTCAGTGGAAGAATTTAATATTACCAGCGATAGTTTTAGGAGTGCGACCATTAGCAGTAGTTACTCAATTAATGAGAAACTCGTTGTTAGAAGTAATGAGCCAGGATTATATAAGAACAGCTAAAGCAAAAGGTCTGTCATTGTTTCAGGTGATTAGAAAACATGCGCTTAAAAATGCTCTAAATCCTGTAGTAACAGCAATTTCAGGATGGTTTGCATCGATGTTAGCCGGAGCAGTATTTGTAGAGTATATTTTTGGATGGAATGGATTAGGAAAAGAAATAGTAGATGCATTAAATACATCAGATCTTCCTATTATTATGGGAGCGGTAATCGTAATATCCTCTGTGTTCATTCTAATCAATATATTTGTTGATGTTATTTATAGATGGTTAGACCCTAGAATTAGAGTGTAATTGTCTTCTTTTAAATTGTAACCAAATAAAAACCACACACATAAATTAAAATTAATGAGAGCAAAAATTGTAGCAGGAAACTGGAAAATGAATAAAAACCTGGCGGAGACCGGAGTTTTACTTTCAGAATTAAAAACTAAACTCAAAGAATCATCAGGTGCACAAATAATTGTAGCACCCACATTCACTAATCTTTATTATACTTTTGAAGAACTTAAAGGGGTTGATATTGATGTAGCGGCGCAAAATATGCATCAAGCAGAAAGCGGAGCATTTACAGGAGAAATTTCTGCAGATATGTTAAAAAGTGTTGGCATAGAAATAGTCATTCTTGGTCATAGTGAACGTAGAGCATATTTTGGCGAGACAGATGAATTGTTAAAAGAAAAAGTCAATACGGCTTTAAAACATAACATGAAAATTATCTTCTGCTTTGGAGAAGAATTAGAAGATCGTAAGAGTGGAAACCATTTTAATGTGGTTGAGAGTCAATTAAAAAATGCTTTGTTTGCATTGGATAATGCAGCTTGGAAACATATTGTTCTGGCGTATGAACCTGTTTGGGCAATAGGAACCGGAGAAACAGCAAGTCCAGAACAAGCACAAGAAATGCATGCCTTTATTCGTAAAACAATAGCAAATGCATATGATGAAAAAATAGCCGAAGAAGTTTCTATACTCTATGGTGGAAGTGTAAAACCAGCAAATGCTAAAGAGATTTTTGCTAAACCTGATGTTGATGGAGGATTGATTGGTGGAGCAGCTTTAGATCCTGAGAGTTTTGCTGCGATAGCAAATTCGTTCTAAATAGAAATTTAGAGAATAAATAATTAGGTATTCGTTATTGCGAATACCTTTTTTATTGGTCAAAAGAGTAACTTTGCACACTAATTTGAACAAACATGACAACACCTATATATATAGGCTATTATTTTACGATAAAGCCTTTACAACCTGCAACGGAAATTTTGATAGCAGAATTAGGATATGCAGGTTTTGAAAGTTTTGTAGAAACAGAAAAAGGAATGGAAGCTTTTATCCAGAAAGAAGAATGGAATAAAAGTATATTAGATGATATCCATATTCTAAGTTCAGAAGAATTCGAGATAACGTATACCACAGAGGAAATAGAACAAGTGAACTGGAATAAAGAATGGGAGAAGAATTTTACTCCTATTATGGTAGATAATATGTGTAGTGTTAGAGCACCTTTTCATGAAAAGCCAGATGTAGCTTATGATATCGTAATAGAACCAAAAATGTCTTTTGGTACTGGTCATCATGAAACAACTCATATGATGATTCAGCATTTGCTTAAACACGATGTGGAAGGTAAAAAGGTATTGGATATGGGGTGTGGTACAGGAATTTTAGCGATTTTGGCTGAAATGAAAGGAGCTAAACCTATAGATGCTATAGATATAGACAACTGGTGCTATCTGAACACAATTGAAAATGTAGAACGAAATAATTGTAAACACATTACTGCATACGAAGGCGAATCGTCATTATTAGTAGATAAGCAATATGATGTTGTTATCGCAAATATTAATAGAAATATATTGCTAAAGGATATCTCTGTATACGCTGCCACATTAACCGATGGAGGTAGTCTTTTTCTTAGCGGGTTCTATAAAGAAGATTTGGAGATGATTACAAAAGAATGTGCTACTTATAATTTGATGTTTCAAGAGTGTTATGAACGAAATAATTGGATAGCAGCTTGTTACAAGTTAAAATAATGTGATAGAAGATTAATTTTTCTTTTTGATATAGTATATTTGTATAAAATTAATGAGATGAGCACTCAAGAAAAGGTTTTAGAAGAAGTTTTAGAAAAAACAGTAGAGCAAAGTAATAGTGAAATTGTTTTATATAATGATGATGTCAATACATTTGATCATGTTATCGAAACTTTGATCTATACGTGTGAACATACACCAGTGCAAGCAGAACAATGTGCAATGTTAGTGCATTATAAAGGCAAATGCACAGTAAAAACAGGGGTTTACGAAGAATTAGTTCCTAGGTGTTCTAAATTACTTCAAGCCGGATTAAGCGCGGAAATCGTTTAGTAAATAATATTCATAGGAATAATCGTTCAATAGAAATTTTGTTGAGCGATTTTTTTTGCCTTAAATTAAAATTCAGTGGAGTAAATCATATTGGAGCTATCCATATACCAGGAACACCAACTGGATATGATGCTACGTCTATTATGTTAGCGTGTTTTAGTAATAGCGCTTCAGGAGAATTTAATAATAATGATAAAACCGCACTGAATTACCTATACTAATTAGTATATGAATTAGAACATATAGATAGATATAAACTCGACTTCGGTCAAGTTTATATGTGTTCTTTTCTTGAAAAAAATACAACAAAACATCTGTTAGCAATTTTTTAACATTGTTTGGTTAAAAATTTATGATTTGAAAGAAAAAGATTACGATAAGGTGTAAAAAATAGATTGCTTTACATTTCTTTAACATCTTTGATACTACTATAATTTTTTGCTAAATAGGTAAAATGTATGATAATTAATATAATGCATTTAATCGATTTTATTGTGTAATTTAAGGATATGACTTTGTTAGTTTTTAGTTTAATTTATTAAACTTAATGCATGTATAGTGCCTAATATCAGTGAATTGCTTAAATAATTAACGGATATTTAAAAAAAAATATCATATCTTCAACCCGCTTAAATTTTAAAAAAGTTCAAAGCTTTACTAAATTAATTGCAATCAAAATAAATACTGTAGTAGATTTATTTTGTTTAATAGTAACTACACAAACTCAACTTTTTAAAAATGAAAAAAATCAAATTATTAGCGCTTTGCGCTATCGCGGCTGGTGTAATCACATCTTGCCAAAAAGACGAAATCACAAATGAACAACCAGTTTCTTTAGAATTAAGTAAAGACCTACAAGACAAAATGTGGGATGCTGGAGTTAGTCCAATCGATGCAACAATTGAAACAATAACCAACAAGCTTGATGGAACTTCTGATAAATTTGTGGTATCAGGAGATATCAGAATGGCATTAGATCAATTAGAAAACGGTGCATTCAAGTTAGGTATCGCTGAAGATGGCACTAATAAGCAATATAGAACCAACAATTTAATTTCTTCTGGTAACAGAACAATAGATATTTTAGGGTATACAGGTTCGTGTTGTGCACTTTCTAGCAGAATGCAGACAGGTCTTCAGTGGGCAGTAAATAATTATAATAGAATCAATAGTACACTTAACTTTAGATTGACATTTGGAACAAACTTCCAGGCTGCTGATATGGTAGTATATGACAATGGACAAGGTGGACAAGGTGGACAAGCTGAATTTCCTAGTGGAGGAAGATCAGGTAAGTTTATCCAAATCCTTAGTGGTATGGCTAGTGCAAGTAATAATGTTAATGAGCACGTAATCGGTCACGAAATTGGTCACGCTGTAGGTTTCAGACACACTGACTACGCACGTAGAAGATGTGGTGGAGCTAATGAAGGTACTGCAGGTGTTGGAGCAATTAATGTTCCTGGAACACCATCTGCTAATCGATGGGGACAAAGCGGTTTAGATTCTGGTTCTTTAATGATTTCTTGTTTCGATGGAAGCGAGGATGGAGAATTTAGTAACTTCGATATTGTAGCTTTAGAATTCCTATACTAAAACTAAGTATAGCTATCTTAAAATTAAATTATAAAAAAAGCTTTGAACTTTTTATGAAACCATCTCGATAAATTTTCGAGGTGGTTTTTTTCTTACAAGAATTGATTAAATATTTCATTATAAGGTGTTTATGTAAGGTGTTTTTGAAAATATTGAAACTGCATTTTTCGCATTAATTTTTGAAGCTTTGTTGAATTAAGTTTACGGTTTCGCTATATATTTAATAAATAATTCAAGATTTTTGATGATTCATTGAAATAAATGTATATATTGCGTATCGCAAAATTTTTAAAAAAGTTCAAAGCTTTAATAAAACATTTGCGTACAGAATAGATTTTTTAAATCCATTCTGTATTAAATACACAAACTCAACAATTTAAATGAAAAAATTAAAATTTTTAGCGCTTTGCGCTATGGTAGCTGGTGTAGTAACATCTTGCCAAAAAGACGAAATCACTAGCGAAGTACAACCAGAATCTTTAGAACTTAATAAAAATCTTCAGGATGCTCTATTAAGAGCAGGGGTAAATCCACTTAATGCTTTTGAAACTACTGTTAAGCATTTTGACGGTTCTAGTTACGATGTTGTTCGTGCTGGGGATATAGACTTAAATAAGGCTGAACTTTTAGCTGGTAATATGGAATTGGGTGATGCACCTGATGGTGTTAACAAACAATACAGAACTAATAATTTGGTAACAGGTTCTAACAGAACAATTGATATCTTAGGATATACAGGATCTGGTAATGCGTTAACTAGTAATATGCAGACTGGTTTACAATGGGCTGTAAATAACTATAACAGACTTAGTACTACATTAAACTTTAGATTAACTTTTGGAACAAATTTCCAAGCTGCTGATATGGTTGTGTATAATAACAACGGTAGTGGAGCTGGAGGACAAGCAGAATTCCCAAGTGGTGGAAGACCTGGAAAGTTTATCCAGATTCTAAACGGAACTGGTACTTTTGGTGGTAGTAACGTTAATAATGTTAATGAGCATGTAATCGGGCACGAAATAGGTCACGCACTTGGTTTTAGACATACTGATTATGCACGTAGAAGATGTGATAATAGTAATGAAGGAACTGCTGGTAGTATTGGTGCAATCAATATTCCTGGTACTCCAACAGCTAACCGATGGGGACAGGCTGGTTTAGATTCAGGTTCTTTAATGATCTCTTGTTTTGACGGTAGTGAAGATGGAGAATTTAGTAGCATTGATATAGTAGCTTTAGAATTTCTATATTAATATTTAATTAGATTATAATATAAGCTTTGAACTTTTTATAAAGCCATCTCGAAATTTGGGATGGCTTTTTTTATATCTAAATAAAATGGTTAGCAACTCTTTTCTCCTTAAGAATTCATAAGTTTATAACATATGAATTTAGATCTCTGGTCAATACTAATACTAATTGTCATTTTTCAAGGGTTTTTCTTTCTTACAGTGTTGTTGGTGTCTCCATCCAGAAAGTCGAAAAAAGAAAATGTATACCTATTTTCTATTATACTTTTGCTTATATGGTTTCTGGGAGAGTTTCTTGCTATAAGAAATACCTACAATGTTGGTTTTAGTGTTTTTTATGGCACCCGCTATGGATCGTGGTTTTTATTAGGCCCTTTGACCTTTTTTTATTTTAAAACGATAACAGATTCAGAATGGAAGTTTGCTATAAAACATGTATTACATTTTATACCATTCGTTGTTTTTTGCCTTGTTATCCCTGTTGCTAGTAATGAATCATTAAGCATAAGACAAATAACTTATGGAATGTTAGCAGTCTTTGATCATAGAAAGAAAATAGTAACACCTTTCGAATATCTCTATTCGGTTGTCTTTTTTGTGCAGTTCGTACATTTTGGGTGTTATCTTATATATAATATAAAAACGACCAACACATACGCCAAAAACCTTAAATCCGAATATTCTGATCTAGGGAATGTAATTTGGCTTAAACTATTTAATATTCTTTTGATTTCAATTTTGGTGCTAGCTTCTTCATACCTATATATTCTTTTTGTATCGGATTTTTATAGAAGATATCTAGATTATATTTATGTCCTGCCAATGGGGTTTTTTATCTATTCGATTGGTTATTATTTATCTGGAATCCAATGGTTATCAATAGGTGAAAAAGCAAAAAAGTATCATAGCTCTACTTTAAGTATACATGAAATTAAAATTTACTCAGAGAGATTAAAGGTTGTGATGTCTACTGATGAACCATATTTAAAAAATGATTTAAGGTTAAAAGATCTTGCCCGTATAGTGGATGTTAGTAGTCACTCTATGTCCCAAATCATCAATCAAAGTTTTAAATGTTCGTTTTTTGATTTTATCAACCAATATCGAGTAGAAGAGGCAAAAAGACTCATCATTTCTGAGCCTAAAATAACATTACTTCAGGTAGCTTTTGATGCTGGTTTTAATAACAAAACATCTTTTGTTAATGCCTTTAAAAAATTTGAGAAAAAGACACCATCATCATTTAGAAAAGAAATTGCTTAATTTTTAATTCACTGATTTAATTTGGCAACTTTTATAAAGATTGTCGAAAAGGATAAACTTAGTTCTTAATATTGAGGTTTAATATTAAATCCAAATATTTATGAAAGCAAAGTTTTTTTTAATTACGGCAATACTTTTAGTGATTTCTACGGTACATCTAAGTTTTACATCAATAAAAAATCAATACATATTAGATTCAGGGCATACTTTTATTGGTTTTGATGTGGAGCGTTTTATGGTGGGAGAGGTTTCAGGTAGGTTTAACGAATTTACAGGGAATATGACCCTAGATAATGAAGATTTTACAACATTAAAAGTTGAGATAACTATAAATGCAAGTAGTATCGATACGAATCATGAAACACGAGATAGGCATCTTAAAGGGGGAATGTGGTTAGATACAGAGAATTATCCTGAGATTAAATTCATATCAACCCAAGTTGCAATAAATGATAATGGAGAATACATCATGGTTGGGAATTTCACGATTAAGGGTGTTACAAAAGTGGTTGAGTTTCCAGTAAAAATATTGGGACCTTTTATGGATCCAACTAAAAAAATGACTTTAGGTATAAAAGCAGATTTTGAAATTGATAGATCTGATTATGGAATAAAATTCAATAAAAAAATGGATAACGGGTCTTTTTTTATTGATAATAAAGTGAAAATTAAAATAAGATCACTAGCCTATAGGAAATAGGTCAGATAAGGTTAAAAATCAATTCTAAAGGACACATTGGGGGTTATGCCAGAAGAAAAAGTATTTACTTCTTGTAATAAATAATCGTTATTGTCAAATCTAATGTTATAGGTTCGGTTTAAAATGTTTTTACGATCGTATAAGTTAAATAGAGAGAACCCTATTTTACTACGCCAGGTATCGCTTTTTGAAAAATTAAACTTATAAGAAGCGGAAAAATCTAGTCGGTGATAAGTGTCTAAACGTTCACTGTTAACTTCACCATAATCTATAAAAAGAAGGTTGTCTGTTTCAGTAATACCTTGTGCTGGAGTAAAAGGCCTTCCGGTTCTGATATTCCATCCTAATGAAAATTCAAAATTATTCCATTGATAGCTATGAATCCAGGATAAATAATGACTAATATCAAAATTACCTGGAAAATATTCCCCTTCATTGACACCTTCGAATTTAAAATCTTGGTCGGTGAGTGAATATCCGATCCAGGTTCTGTAATTGTTTATTCTTTTTTTTATTAATACATCTAAACCAAAAACTTCACTTTCTCCAGTTTCCAAATCTAGAACACCATTAAAGCCGTTAGCAAATGAAGTCAATCCACTAGTGGATTTATAATATCCTTCGATATCAATATACCAGTCATTCTTATTAATAGAAAAACCACCAGAAAACTGATCGCTACTAAGCATAGAAACGAATTCTGAATCTGCCAATAACCAAATCTGATTATCCAGATTAAAATCATTAGGAAGATAATTCGATATCTGACTAATTACTTGGTTTTTTCTTTCTGCAGATATCTTGGATATTATATCCTTAAATAAAGTTATTTCTACGTTGATTCTAGGTTCCCAGTATGCTTTATCAAGAACTGAGAAATAATTGCCCCTAATCCCAGCACTGATCTTAATTTTTTCATTGGAATTAAATTTATATTCTCCAAATACAGCGTGAGTAATATTACTGTTACTTTCGTCAAAGGTAAAGCGACTAGCAGAGTAATCGGCATTATATGATACATCGTTTGTCGAAAAATCATAGCCAGACACAAAGCTATTTTTAGAGTTTATTTTCCAATTCGCATGTAGAGAAGAACCAGTGTCTCTGATTACATTTTTTTCTACAATATTGTTTTGAAAGAATAAAAAACCATCGCTAGTTGCTCTAGATTCTCTAACCCCATTATAATCAAAATCATAATTAGAAAAATAAACATTTGCTGAAAGAGAGAAATCAGTATTCCAATTTTTATCCCATTTCATATTAACTCCTTGGTTTACAAACTTTAAGTTGTCGATTTGATTTTCGTCAAAAGGCTCGCTAAAACCTTGGATGTTTTTAATGTTAAGTATGTAATCTAAATCATTGTTAGTAAAAATAGAGCTGATTGTAAATTTTTCATTTTCAGATATATCTAAAATTGCTTTTACGGTAAGATCTGTAAAATAAAATACGTTTTCATTTTCTACCGTTTCTTGATCTAATTTTTGATTATCTACAAAAAATCGAATACTCTGAAAAGCTCGTTCCGAATAACTGCGGAAAGTAGCGGTTTCTATAAAATCTGTAAACGCTCTTCTACCAGATATTATAAAACCAAGATCTTTATTTACAGGAACTTCTATGTAAGCGTCAGCACTAGTCATATTAAAACCAATACCAAAACCAAAATCTTTTGGGATTTCATTTTTTGATTCTATATCTACTACTCCAGAAATTCTATTTCCGTATTTAGCTTCTGTACTGCTTCTAAAAAGCTTAATATTTTCAGTTATATAAGGATTGAAAATGGATAATAAATCAAAAAAGTGTCCAGTACTATACATTTTTATTCCATCCCATAAAATCAAATTATGATCTGGAGTTCCTCCTCTAATATGAAGCGCTGAAGCAGTTTCTGTAGGACTCTGTACGCCAGGCAAAAACTGTAAAGTTTGCAATACATCTGGTTCTACTAATCTTGGTAAGATTCCTAATTTACTTGGATCAATATTTATTGCACTACTTGCTCCTTGTCTTGATATTCCAGAGGTGACATATTCTGTTATGACAACTTCCCCTAATTGAAAATCATCTTCGGATAACAATATTTTAGCACAATCAGTGCTTTCTAATTGCTTAGCAATAAATTGCTTGTTTTTATACCCTAAAAATCGAATATCAATAGTATCATTAGGTTCAGATAAGAACAATTGGAAATAACCATTAATATCTGAAATAACAGATTTAGATTGATTTTTGTTACTTACAAAAGCTTCAGGTAAGGGTTTTTTAGTAACACTATCAAGTAAATATCCACAAATAGGGATTCTGCCTTTTTTCCTTTTTTTTCTAATAACATAGTACCGATCATTGACCTTTTCAAAAAGAACTAAAGTTTGAGATTGTATTTTTTGTAAAATTTTCTCTAACGAACCTTTCTCTAAAATGGTAATCTTTTCATCTTTGATAATATCTGGATTAAAAGAAAACTTAATGTTATAAGATTTCTCCAGCACCTTTAGGATAGTATCTAAAGATGTGTTTTCATATTCAGGTTTTACTGTTTTTTGAGAAAAAGAGCTGAAATAGATAAGTATAAAAAAAGAGAAAAAAATTGATTTCATTTATTCTTTAACGAGAACTATGTTGTTTTCGTTGTTAAAAGTATATGAAATTTCCATAGGAACAAAGATTGTTTTTAAAGCTAATTCAATATTGTTATGATTATAGCTACCAGTAAAACGTTGATTTTGATCAATTTTTTCCTTGTTAAAGGTAATATTGAACTGATTCTCTAGAGAACGAATTACTTGTCTTAACGGAGTGTTCGTGAATGTCGTTTCTCCAGATAACCAGCTTGGTTTTGTTGTTTCTGTATCCCAGTTTTCAACGACGTTATTGGTGATTCTGAATGCTTTTCCTTTAGTAAGAATAGCTTCATTAGTATTACCAATAGCTTTTACTTTACCTTCATGGCAGATTACTTCGAAAAAATCTTTTTGAGTATTTACATTAAATTGTGTTCCAATTACTTTTACCTTTCCGGATGTTGTTTCTACAATAAAATCAGAACCTTTTTTTACTTTAAAAAAGGCTTCTCCATCTAAAGTGACTATTCTATTCGTGTTCCAGTCGGATTTTTTGAATTTTAATATAGATTTAGAGTTTAGGATTACTTCAGAGCCATCTAATAACTCTACTGTAATTTGTTCTCCGTAATTTGTTGTGTAAGTGGTGGAGCTATCAAAGAAAAAGTATAGTCCTAACAGCACTACTAAAGTAGCTGCGATACCGTAACTCCATTTTGGAATTATGCGTATTGCAGGTTTATTGTTTTTACGAATATCATTTTTGATAGCATTAAAAACCCTCTCCTTATTGTACATAGGAGATTCTAATGTATCTATTTTGTTAATAATAGTTACATATTTCTGATAATCCTGAGATTTTTCAAATTCTATTTTTTCCTTAGCATCTAGATCATCATTAAGCCATCTCGCTAAAAAAGTATCATCTGAATATGGATTTTTCATTCGTTGTTTTTTGCTTCTTTGTTTATATCTTCTTTATTTAAAAACAGTCTTGTGCTAAATTACCCTACAAATAATTATAATATATCTCCTAATTTTTCTCGCAGACTCAATAAGGCATAATGTATTCTTTTTTCAATTGCCTTAACCGAAACCCCTGTGATTTCTGCAATTTCTTTATAGGATTTCTTGTCAATTCGCGATAATAAAAATGTTTCTTTTTGTTTTTCTGGTAGTTCGTCTATTGCGTTTTTTAATTTAGACATGAATTCTTTTTCTTCAATAATGAATTGGGGATCTTGATTATTGAGATCAGAATGCGGTCTCTGTTCATATTTAAGTACCACTTTTTTATGAGCAATATGGTTTAGTAGATTGTTGTTCGCTACAGTAAACAGGTAGGCTTTAGCCTTTAGAAAAAATACTTTTTTACAATTTTGCCATAGTTTGATGAAAGCATCTTGAATAATATCTTCTGCCAGATCAATATCACCACATTTATAGTAGATAAGATTCCGCAACGATTTTGAATAATCATCAAAGATTGATTCAAAGTTTTTTTCATCACAAACAGATTTCTTTTCCATATATTTTCCGAAGATATTTATTTTATAGAGATATCAAAAAAAGTAAAACTTATTTTGTTTATATTTTTAACATTGGACGACTACAATGTTAATAGATTTTAGGGGCTTTTTTGTGTTTAAACTGATAAATCTATAGAATGTTATAGTATTAATGGTTTTAATAATTAAAATTCATTGCAATCGCACCCGAAAAAGTTACCATAAATTTGCCTAATTACGCAAGAGGGATTTATTTCCTAAACGTAACAATGGATAATGTAAGTAAAGCGGTGAAAATTGTTAAAAACTAGATTGCTATAGAGTTTTTAAATAAAAATCTATTTTAGATATCCAAAAACCCTTGTATAATGTATACAAGGGTTTTTTATGATTACATTGAAAAGTAATTCTAGGGTTATGTGCAAATAAAAAATCCACCACATTTGCGATGGATTTTTTACTTGTAGTGACCTAGGGCGGATTCTAGCAACCTCCTGCGCTATAATCATAAGTTCGTAGTATAAATTATTGCGGTTTTTTTTAAAAAACTGATAATTATTGTTTTACAAACCTCTTTACAATTGTTTTTCCTCTATAATCTAAAAATACTATTTTGATCAAATAAACTCCAGATGGCAGAGTAGCTACATGTATAGTTTCATCTTTCGAATAGTCAATTATTTGTTTTACCAGCCTTCCGTTTGCATCGTAAATGGATAATCGGTTATTTGATGGAATTTCAGCAATCTGAATCTCATTTACTACGGGATTTGGATATAGTTTTACAAGTTCCTCTTGTATTTCTCCAGGAAGTACGGTTAAAATCCTAGTCACAAAATTAGCAGAAAGATAGTTTTCGTTACCTGGTTGATGAGCCGAAATAACAACAGAACCTTCACCAACAATTGTTACTGTATTTCCAGAAACAGTAACTACATTTGTATTAGAACTACTATAGGTAATTGGTAATCCTGAAGAAGCAGTTGCGTTTAGGTCAAATGCAGGATTTCCAAAGTTGACATTCGTCAATTCATTAAAAGTAATTACCTGAGTTGCTTTGGTGATCTCAAAATTCTCTGATTTAAAAGTAATGTTATAGTTAGAATTATTCAATGTTCCCTGATTAATAGGGTAGATCCCTACATCTTCTCCTGCGGCTCTTTCTAGGTTTCCGGTAAGTATATCACTCACTACTAGATTTCCGTTAGTAATGATATAGGTAAATACTGGATCTGCAGTACCATACTCTTTACTTTTGCCTGTATCCGCTGTTACGGTAATAGTTTTTGGAAGTACTGTCAAAGTTTGATTAACAGTAACGAAATTATAGTTTTCATTCCCTTCTTGTATAGCAGTGATGCTTGTTGTACCTGCTCCGATAATAGTTATGGTATTTCCAGAAACAGTCGCTACATTGGTATCAGAACTACTATACCTAATTGTTAATCCTGAAGAGGCAGTTGCATTTAGATTGAAATCAGTATCTCCATAGATAACATCTGCCAAAGCATTGAATGTGATGCTTTGATCCACTTTAGTGATTTCAAAATCATTAGCAACAAAGGTGATATCATAATTAATATTATCCAATGTTCCTTGGTTAATAGGGTAGGTTCCGGCATCTTCTCCAGCAGTTCTTTCCAGATTTCCGTTTAGTACATCGCTCGCTACCAGATTTCCGCTAGTGATTGTGTGGGTCAATATTGGATCTGCTGTTCCAAATATTTTACTTTGACCAGCATCTGCAGTGACTGTAATCGGTCTTTGAATAACCTGTAAGCTTTGAGATACAGAAGTCGCTACATTGTAGTTTTCGTTTCCGGCCTGATTAGCAGTAATCGAAGTGGTTCCAACTCCAATAATCGTTACGATATTTCCTGAAACAGTAGCTACATTGGTATCAGAACTACTATATGTAATTGTTAATCCAGAAGAAGTTGTTGCATTTAGATTGAAATCAGCATCTCCGTAGATAACATCTGTCAAAGCATTGAATGTGATGTTTTGATCCGCTTTAGTGATTTCAAAATCATTAGCTGCAAATGTAATATCATAATTCGTATTGGCTAGCGTTCCTTGTTGAATCGCATACAATCCAACATTTTCTCCTACTTCTCTCGTTATGTTTCCGGTAAGTACATCGCTTCCTACCAAACTTCCGGCAGAAACAAAGTACGTTAAAGCAGGATCTGCACTTCCGAACACTTTACCTTGCCCTGAATCTGCAGTTATAGTAATTGCTTTTGGCGTCACCGTTAATGTTTGTGTAACATCAACTGCTGTATTATAGTTTGTATTTCCAATTTGACTTGCAGTAATTGTTGTTGTTCCTATTCCTGAAATCGTTACTGTGTTCCCTAAGATAGTAGCAACAGAAGTATCAGAACTTGTATAATCAATTGCTAAACCAGAATCAGCAGTAGCATTTAAGTTAAAATCTGCATCGCCATAAGTTACATCGCTTAAGTTGTTGAATGTAATGATTTGGTCTGCTTTTGTGATTTCAAAATCATTGGTAACAAATGTAATATCATAATTCGCATTGGCTACTGTTCCTTGTTGAATTTCATAGAATCCAACATCTTCTCCAGTGTTACGTGTTAGGTTTCCAGACAGTACATCACTTCCAACTAAACTTCCTGAAGTAATTGTGTATGTTAAAACAGGCTCCGTGTTTCCGAATACTTTTGATTGTCCTGTATCCGCAGTAATTGTAATTGCTCTTGGAGTTACGGTTAGTGTTTGTGGAATAGTAATCGCAGCATTGTAGTTCGCATTTCCAGCTTGACTTGCAGTAATTGTTGTTGTTCCTATTCCTGAAATCGTTACTGTGTTCCCTAAGATAGTAGCAACAGAAGTATCAGAACTTGTATAATCAATTGCTAGACCAGAATCAACAGTAGCATTTAAGTTAAAATCAGCATCACCATATGTTACATCGCTTAAGTTGTTGAATGTAATGATTTGGTCTGCTTTTGTGATTTCGAAGTCATTCGCTACAAAGTTGATATCATAATTAGCATTGGCAACTGTTCCTTGATTGATAGGGTAGAAGCCTGCATTTTCTCCAGTAGTTCTTTCCAGATTTCCGTTAAGTACATCTCCATCAACCAAGCTTCCTGTTGTAACAGAATACGTTAGGGTTGGCTCGGCTTCTCCGAATACTTTGCTTTGATTCTCATCGGCAGTAACTGTAATCACTCTTGGATTTATTTTTAAAGATTGGGTAACATCCAACGCGGGTAGGTATTCTGTGTTACCAGCTTGACTTGCAGTAATGGTTGTGGTTCCTACACCTACAATGGTAACCGTGTTTCCTGAAACCGTTACCACAGAAGTATCAGAACTACTGTATGACACCTCTAGTCCGGAATCACATGTTGCGGTTAAATCAAAATCAGCATCACCATAGGTTACTTCTGCCAAAGGATTGAATGTGATGGTTTGTGATAGTCTTGAATACTCATAAGCGCCGATATCGATGGTATTGGTCATATCCATATCTCCATCGATAATTCGATAATTTCCACCTAAGCCTTTTAAGGTGTTGTTTGCAGTATTATCACCTTGATCAACTAAAGCAGAGCCTCCTTGTAATGTGAAATCATTGTTTGCAGCATCTTTAAATAAGACATCTATAATGATTGTCCCATCAATATTTCCAGTACCTGTAGGATATTCTCCTTTTAAATAACTATACGTTGTGTTTAGACTTCCTGTTCCCGTAATGAGGATAGTCGAATTATGTGGACCTTCTACAATTGTGTTTTCTAAGCTAATAGTTCCATCATTAGTTCCAAAAACTCCAAATCCTGACGGTATAGTATTGTTGACTATTGTGCAATTAGTAAATGTTAGATCATGATTATATGCATAAATGGCATCCGTTACTGTAGCGGTATTATCATAAAATAAGCAGTTAGTAAATGAAGCCATACTTGCTCCATTGGCATAGAAAATAATGGCGCCTAACTCAGCTTGATTATTTCTAAAAATACAGTTTGTAACAGTTAGATTATTCCCATTAGAAACAAAAATGGCACCCCCACTGTTATCAGATATTCTTGTTGAATTTGAATCTAGAGCTGCATTGGCATCTTCGATGATAAAACCATCTAAGGTAATATTTTCGCTATTTTCAATCTTGATAATGGTTTCCGTATTTCCGTTATTATCATTGGGAAGACCAATATCACCGCTTAAAATAGTTTGATGGTTCACCCAATCTCTTTCGGATAGGTTGGTTTCTGTTCCAGAAAAACCTCCGTATAGTTTAATATTGCTTGGAATTTTAAATGTGTCAATTTTGCTTTTTCCAGGAAGATACACTCCTTCTTGCACCCAAATTTCTTCTACAGTTGGGCAGCTTTGAGCAATTTTTAAGGCTTGTTTTAGCGTAGTGGCTTCATTCCATGAAGTTCCATTGGCTGAGTCTGTTCCCGTAGTGCTTACGAATAATTTATTTGAAGGTAAGCTACTACAATCATAAGGAATAAAGACATACAATTCATCACTATGAATACCATCATTAGCCCTTAAGTACAATCGATTATTCAAAGCAGTCAAAAAGTCTGGATTAGAACTTGAACCTATACGAGAGTCAATATCCGCAGCCATACGAGTTCCTGCTTCTGTACCATCTGTCTCCCACAATTCAGCAGCATGGATCCCATCATTAGCTCTAAAATATAAGTGATCATTTAAAGTCTCGAAATAGCCAGGGAATGAACCATTAATGCCTGGTCTAATATCGGCCACCAATTGCGTGCCAACTTCGGTACCATCACTTACCCATAATTCATTTCCGTGAACTCCATCTTCAGCTCTAAAATACAGTTTGTTGTTATGTACATATAAACTATTGGGCTGGGAGCTGTTTGGTCCTGCAAAAATATCTTTTATTAATTCGTTGGTGTCAGTTGCAGGATCATAAGCCCATAACTCCAAGCCAGATCCAGAATGAAATTCTACATGATATAACTTACTATTAAATGCAGTAATTTCTCGTGGATATGTACTGGCATTACCTGGAGCAGTTTCAAAAGCGAGTTTACTACCGGCATCAGTACCATCCGTTTCCCATATTTCACTTCCATCTACCGGCGTGTACCCTTGTAGATACAGTTTATCGTTTAGGACTACAATTTCATTAATAGATGCTGTTCCAGAAGTTAATTTAAATACATCCACTTTTTGGGTACCCGCTTTGGTACCATCAGTTTTATACAACTGAGAGCCACCAGTAGCAAAATCATAAATGCTGAAATATAGGTTATCTTGAAACACTATTAAATTGGCTGGATCGGCATTAGTGCTACCGTCCAGAATATCTACGGCCAATTTGGTGCCAGCTTCTGTACCATCAGTTTCCCACAATTCGCCGCCATGGATGCCATCGTCAGCGGTAAAATATATTTTATTATTATAAACCGTTAAATTTCTGCAAGAAGAACTATTTGATCCCACTTTTATATCTTTTAAGAGTTGAGTTCCTGTTTCGGTTCCATCACTGGTCCATAATTCTGTTCCGTTGATTCCGTCTCGAGCAGCAAAAAATAATTTATTGTTATAGGCAATCATATCTTTCAAAGAGTTGTTACTGGTACTTTGATCGATAAAACTTATTTGTTTTGTACCCGCTTCGGTACCATCTGAAACAAAAAGTTCTTGACTTCCTTTTTCTCCATCAGCAGCAAAGAATAGTTGATTATTAAATACAACTAGGTCTCTAGGTTCACTTCGGTCAGAACCAGGATTAATATCAGCAGTCAACTTTGTTCCTACCGCTGTTCCGTCACTTTCCCATAATTCCCGACCATTTATTCCATCTTCAGCATTAAAATAGAGTTTGTTATTATAGATAGTAAGTTCTCTTGGACTACCACTGTTTGATCCAGGACGAATATCGACCACAAGTTGCGTACCACTGGGTGTTCCATCACTTTTGAATAATTCACTTCCGTTAGTACCGTTGTCTGCTGAGAAATATAAACTGCCGTTGAAAACCTGTAAGTAGGATGGTCTAGAACTAGAAAAAGATGCACCTGGTTTAATATCTATAAAAAGTTTTGTACCCATTTCTGTCCCATCAGTTTCCCATAATTCCTCGCCGTGAACACCATCATCCGCCTTGAAATATAGTTTTCCGTTATATACTTGAGCGTGAGAAATATTTGAGCCTCTAGTTCCTGCATATATATCCTTAACCATCTGGGTTCCTGCTTCGGTTCCATCGCTTACCCATAATTCGTACCCATGTGTTCCATCATCGGCTGCAAAGTACATTTTATTGTTATAGACCATTAAATCCCTTATAAAACTACTATTAGTACCACTCGTAATATCTTTTACCAAATGGGTGCCAGCAGCTGTACCATCACTTACCCATAGCTCGCTACCATGGTTTTCATCGCTGCCTCTAAAGTAAATTTTATTATTAAATACCGTGATATAAATGGCAGTTCCACTATTGCTCCCAGGCCAAATATCCTTGACTAGTTGTGTGCCTTCTGGTGTTCCGTCGGTTACCCATAATTCACGACCAATGTTCTCTCCATTTGCAGAAAAATATAGTTTACCATTTAACTCAGCAAAATCTCTAGGAGACGAACTATTTTGTCCTGGTCGAATATCTGCAAAAAGACGCGTTCCGGCTGTTGTACCATCACTTACCCATAACTCTTCTCCATGAGTTTGATCATCAGCACGAAAGTATATGTGTCCATTGAATTCGGTTATGTATTCGACATAAGCATAACCATTTAAATTGGAATTAATGTCTTTTACAAGTTCTGCATGTTGTCCAAAAAGACAAAAAGTACTAAAAAACAGTAAAGTAAAAATTGATCTCATATAAAGGGGCTTTTAAAGATTTTTATAGTTCGTTCTATACTATGTACAGGCTCAACTATAAAAACCCTATTTTAATTTGATTTTTTTCGATAAAAAGAATAAAGATGTAAAAAGGGATGCCGTATGGCAATAAAGACATAGTAGGTTCATTACGATAGTTAATATTATAGATTTGGGCATCGCAAAAGTAGTTAAGGCTACTTTTTAATACTAAAAAGTTACCCCTACAAGTATCCCTACAAAATGGGTTTTACTTGTGGGTTGATAGGATCAAAATAAAAAACGCTATCTTTTCAGATGACGTTTCTTCTTTTGACGTGAGTTCGATCTAAGGATTTGGAATCAAAAAAACAAAATTCACAACGAACTAAAAATAGATCCTAAAAACTGCATTAGGGGTAAAACCTAAAGAAAATCTTTGAATTACCTGTTCCAGAATTACTTCTAGTTCTTCTGGTGAAGATCCATCGGTGCCAGGTATAGCAATTCCACCATCATCCAGTGGCTTTCTTTCTGCTTTATATATTAAGTCTAAAGGCTTAACTCTATTGTAAATGTTTAAGAAAGACAATCCAATTTGTGATTTTAGTTTTTTAGTACCTGATTTAATACTAAAATCATATAATATAGAAGCATCTAGCCTATGAAAATCAGGCAATCGATCACTATTAACAGCTCCAAAATTTACTACTCCTGCATTTTCTCCATCGGCATCAATCATAATCTCATAGCTATTTACAGGAGTTACAGGCTTTCCACTTCTAAATTGCCATCCCAATGAGAATTGCCATTTTTCTAATTGTAAGGTGTTCGAAATTCTAAAGGAATGCGTGATATCATTATTCCCTGAAAACTTAAATGGGGTATCTTGTAAATTAGGAAATTGGAAGGTAATATCGTTAAAGGTATATCCGGCCCATATTTTGTAGTTATTCCATCTATATTTTAATAAAACATCTAATCCTTTTATAGTACTTTCGCCTTCCTCAAGATTTTCTAAAGGATTACTAAAACCATTGGTAAATGTAGTTAATCCGTCTAACTCTTTATAATAAGCATCTACATCAATATTTAGATTTTTAAAATGATACAGTATTCCTCCAGAAATTTGATTACTGCTTAATAAAGGAAATTGCTCATTATCAGAGAGACGCCATAATTCATTTTCTAAACGCAATTCGGTATGATTGAATTCTACTAATTGAGAAATGGGTTGATTTCTTCTTTCGATAGCCGTTTTAAATCTGAAACGATCTCCTATAGGATATTCGAAATTAATACGAGGTTCTAATAAAAATTGATCCAGAGAGCTGTAATGTACGAATCGAAGCCCTCCATTTATAATTCCACTGTTTTTAAAATTATAGGTGTATTCCCCAAAAATGGCGTTCTTAAGATTATTATCGTCCTGCACTGATCTTTCTAACTCAGCATCAATTGGATTTTCGCTACTAATAATTACATCTAAATCGGTATAGGAAAGTTCATATCCTAATGTAAGTTTTTGATCTTCTTTAATTCTAGAAATAGAAGAAAGTTTTAAGCCAACATCTATGATATCATTTTTTCGGATATTAATTTCAGCTAAGTCCAGAACACCATCTCCTGTTTCATCTTTGATTTCATCATTTTGATAAAAAGAATTGTATTCCGAAAAATAAAAAACGGCCTTTGTTTGTTGCTTTTCACTTGCGGTATGCTTCCAAGAAAGACTTAACCCCTTGTTTTGTGTAATTAATGAGTCTACGACAAATTCTTCACCATCACCAGTGAAATCAAAGTCTAAACGATTTCGGGTGTACAATCCACTCACCGAAATATCATTCTTAGCATTGGGTTTTATAATAAGTTTGGTCCCAAAATCAGCAAAAGAAAAATCAGTATTACTAGTTTCGGGGCTAAAATCATCATCCGTTTCAAGCTCTAGTACGTTTCCATTAATATCACGAGCTACTCCAAAATTCGTAAAAATCTTATCTTCATAACTGTTATACGTTGGTGTTTCTAAAATATCGGCATAAGATCTTCTGGCAAAAGCATATACTGCAGTTTTTTCTGACAAAGGAACTTTGGCATATCCATTAACAGATAAACCATCGACTTCGAATCCACCTTCAGTTTTTTTAGGAATAGCATCACCACTAGAAATATCGATAATCCCCGAAATACGGTCACCATAACTTGCACTTGTACCAGATCTAAAAACGGTTGCTTTTTGAGTAGCAAATGGGTTAAACATGGAAAACATGCCATAAAAATATCCAGTATTAAATAACTTAATATTATCATACAATATTAAGTTTTGATCCGGTGATCCTCCACGAATTTGGATGCCTGTAGCAGACTCGTCTAAAGTAGAAACTCCAGGAATTAATTGAATACTTTGTGCAATATCAGGGCTTACCAACCCAGGCAGTATCCCTAGTTTTTTAGAGTCGAGCAATATCGATCCGTCTTTATTCCTATCGATACCTGATGTTACATATCCTAATACAACCACTTCATCAAGAGTATCACCGAGCGGGTTAAGGTATATTTCCTGACAGGGATCACCAATCTTTAGAGAAATAGTTTTATCATCATACCCATTAAAAACAACTTTCAGGTTGTTTATATCTGAATCGACATTTTCAAAGCTGAAATATCCTTTTTCATCGGTCTCTGTACTTTGGTCATTATTGATGCTTACAAAAGAAAATGGTATAGGTTCTTTACTTTCTTCATCGAACACATAACCACAAACAATTCTTGGGACAGAAATAATCACCTGTTGTGATGAAACTTTTTCAAAAACTAATCTGGATTGTGATGCTAATTGAGGTAGTAGTTCATCAATGGTTATTTCCTGCTTCTCCAGTGTTATCTTTTTAGAAGCAATAATTTCAGGTGCATAAGAAAACAGTATAGAAGTTTTGGATTCGATATCCGTTATTACTTCTTTTAACGGGGTTTGAGAATAGGTAACCGTTATTTTTTGTTGGGCATAGCCAAGAATTGAACACAGCAGTAGTGCTGCAAACAGTAAGGGGATTTTTACCTGCATTTTTCATTGTATTTAATAAGAATTCAATGATAAAAAAAGGGGACTTTATCATTACCAATAGTCTTTGTGTATATGATAATGACTACACAAAGGTTTTATATGATTTAATACAAATTTAAGGTAAATATATGATAGTTTTATCCTCTGATAAGGTATAATTAATCCCCATAGGAGTTAAAGTAGATTTTAATGCTGTTTCCAGATTATTATGTAAAAAACTTCCTGTAAACAATCTCGTTAAATCCACTTTATTTGATTGAAAAGTAACATTATATTGACGCTCTATTTCATCAATAACTTCTTGTAATGGCTGTTCCTTAAAAACGCTAAGTCCTTTCATCCAATTGGGTTGATTTTCGGTTGACTTTTCGGCAACAACAATCTTGTCAGAAACAACTACACGATCATTTTTGCGCAAAATTTGATGCACAGTGGTATTTGTTTGATCAAATCTAACGACACCTTCATAACAATTTAATTCAAAAGTGTTTTGACGGGTTTTAATATTAAATTCTGTACCTAGAACAGCAACTTTTCCATAAGAAGTCTCAACCGCAAAACCGTCACTTTTTTGTACTTTAAAATATCCTTCTCCTTTAAGATGAACAGTTTTGTCATTCATCCAGAAAAATCGTTTATGTGTTAATTCTGAGTCTGCATTTAATTCAACTTTAGAACCATCAGGTAGCGTAACGGCCAATTGTTCACCGTAAGCAGTTTGATAACTTTTAGAAGAATTGAATACACCAACTAAACCAATCACTATTGCAATTGAAGCAGCAATAGCATACCAGGTACTATTCGATGATTTTCGAGTTTTACCAAAAGTAATTTGCTCTTTAGTTTTAATAAGCGCTTGTCTTTTATCAACCGGAGGAGCTTTAAATTTTTGTGACTCTATATTGATTCGATCAAACATCTGATAAGCATCTGATTTCTTAAACTCAGACAATTCTTCTTTGTTTAATTCACCAGCTACCCAACGCGCTATTAATGTTTCATCTGATTCGTACTTTTCCATAATTATTAAAGTTTAGGTAAACCCCTGCTCTTATACCTAATACAGGTTGTTGTGGGATTACCCTACTTTTTTTAAAATTTTATTTCACTTCCCAGTAATTCTCTTAGTGTAACAAAGGCTTTACTCATTCTTCTTTCTACCGCTTTTACTGATATATTAGTCATCTCAGCAATCTCTTTATACGTTTTTTTATCAATTCTACTCAATAAAAATACTTCTCGCTCTTTAGGAGATAGTTTTGAAATACAGAATTCTAGTTTTTCTCTAAATTCTTCGGTTTCCATAATAAAATCAGGACTTTCATGATTTCTGTCATCTCTTGGTGTATTTTCATACCGCAAAACCACTTTTTTATGCGCAAATTCATTTAGAAGTGCATTATTACATATCTTAAATATCAAAGATTTTGCAGTATTATAAATGATATCAGCACATTGTTTCCATAATTTCACAAATGCATCTTGTACGATATCTTCTGCTTGTTGAAGATCACCACACTTATAATACAGGTGATTTCTCACTGATTCATAGTGAGTATTGAAAAGACTATCAAAATTCTTTTCTTCGCAAACCGATCGATTTCCTTCCGACATTTGGTGTTTACATGGTTTAGTTTTCAAAACTATTAAAAAAAAATAGAAAAAAGATAGGGTATTCCCGTATTCATCTGTATTGAATATAAACCCAGAATAATGAAGAACTTTTTTTTAAGTACATGTCTTAGCTTTTTTTGCTTTTGTACAGCACTCTCGCAAGATTGGAATACCGATATCGAAGTAGCAAAATCAAAGGCAACTAAACAGCAACAAAATATTGTATTGGTATTTCAGGGATCCGATTGGTGCGCGCCTTGTATCAAACTGGATAAGGAAATTTGGAGTACAGAAACTTTTAAAGCATATGCGAAAGACCATTTCGTTATGTTACAAGCAGATTTTCCCAGACGAAAGAAAAACAGACTTCCAAAAGAACAACAGAATCATAATAACAGACTTGCAGAAGCCTATAATAAAAATGGGCACTTCCCTTTGGTTGTTGTACTTGATAAAAACGGAGAAGTTCTTGGTCAAACAGGCTATAAAAAACTATCTCCATCTGAGTACATAGTGTTATTAACATCTTTTAAAGGATAATCAGTTGAAAAAAATCATTGTCTTTTTAATAGCTATTCTCGTTTCGGGTATCGTTAATGCACAAGAAGTATATCAACGTACCTCTAAATTAATGGGAAGCCGTTTTGATATAACAGTCGTAGCTGATAGTGCAGAGCAAGGGAATCAATATATAGATATGGCTGTGGCAGAAATCTCAAGAATAGAAAAATTAATCTCTTCTTGGGATCACAAATCCCAAACATCTAGCGTGAATAGCAATGCTGGAATGCATCCGGTAAAGGTAGACAAAGAGCTTTTTGATCTTGTAGCACGATCTATTCATATTTCTAAACTAACTGGTGGCGCCTTTGATGTTAGTTATGCTTCTATGGATCGAATTTGGAAATTTGATGGTAGTATATCAGAAATGCCCTCAGCAGAAGCTATGAAAGCTTCAGTAGAGAAAGTAGGGTATAAAAAAATAATACTTGATCAAAAAAAAAATACTATTTTCTTACCTAAATCAGGAATGAAAATAGGTTTCGGCGCTATAGGAAAAGGATATGCAGCAGATAAGGCTAAAAAACTTTTACAAAGTAAAGGTGTTATTGCTGGAATCATAAATGCCTCTGGAGATATGAATACCTGGGGAAAACAACCAGATGGTAGTGATTGGCAAGTAGCAATTACCAATCCACTTAACAAATCCAAAGTATTTGCATGGATGCCAGTTTACGAACAAGCTGTGGTCACTTCCGGTAATTATGAAAAGTACGTAGTGCTGGATAATAAACGATACACGCATATAATTGATCCCAGAACCGGATATCCATCAAGTGGTATAGCAAGTGTAACTGTTTTTGCTCCAAAAGCAGAATTAGCGGATGCGTTGGCTACTTCAATTTTTGTAATGGGTGTGGATGCAGGATTACACCTTATTAATCAGTTACCCGAAACAGAATGTATCATTGTTGAAGAAGGTGGAGCGATAGTATACTCTAACCATTTAGAAAAAAGAAAAATATAATATATGATAAAGATAATATGTATTGGTTTTTTACTCGGAGTACTAACCACTTCTTGTGCATCAGTTAAAGAATATGAGAAAGTGAATATTAATGATCCTGACATGGAATTAGCTGCGTATAGTAGCGAGCGATTCGAAACTAATTTTCAGGTTTATAGAGAGGCAGCCTCTGGTGCTAATGGAGGGAAATCAGGAGGTGGCTGCGGCTGTAATTAAGTGAAACTCTATTTTGAAAAGCTATCTCTGATAGCGCATTCAAAATAGTAAGTTGAACTTATCCCGTTTAAAAGTTGGGGTCTGAAAAAAATAAAAAATCTGAGTTTGTCTGGCCACAGAGCTAGATCTAAAAAACAACGAATGAAGGAAATAATTGTAATTGTGATATGTTGTATGGGTTTTGTGTCTTTCTCTCAGGAGAAAGACTCGATTCCTGTTTATAAAAAAAGAGTACTAGAATCTACTGAGGTAGATTATATAATGAGTTATTATAAACAAGATGGAATACATTCTTCGGTTGGGGGGGGAATTGGAACAGAAGATCTTACTGATTACACGCCAACGGTGGTAGTAAGTGTTCCATTAAATGATGATGAGGTATTAACTGTTGATGTTGGAATTTCGGCCTATACTTCTGCTTCTTCCAGTAATTTAAATCCTTTTGATGCATCCGGTGCTTCTCAAGGATATGAGGATGACGAGGATAAAAGTGGTAAAGCTTCTATGCCATTAGGAAGTCCGTGGATTGCGTCCTCAGGTGCATCAAAGAGTGATGTGTGGAGTAATATAACGCTGGATTATAGCCATAGTTCTAATGATCGGAATGATGTCTGGAACGCTCATGCTAGTTTTTCAATAGAATATGATTATTTCTCCATAGGATTTGGAGGTGGTTATACAAAACAATTTAATGATAAAAATACAACTTTGGGTATCAGTGGTAATGTATACTTAGATACTTGGAAAGCACTTTATCCTACAGAGTTAGAAGAATTCGCTGCTTATGGTTCTAATTTTCAGAATCAAGGGTATTTTGAAGGAGTAGATGTTTGGGATCAGAATGGTGCGATTTCCAGAGAATATAATCCAGAAGGGTTTACTGAGTTTGAAAATGAGGGACGTAACTCCTATGCATTATCTCTAAGTTTTTCGCAGATCGTTACTAAGAACTTTCAGTTGTCGTTATTCGGAGATGTTTTGTATCAACAAGGATTATTATCTACTCCATATCATAGAGTCTATTTTGCCGATCGACCCAACTTTTTTATCGGAGGTAATGCTAATGCTATTGCAAACTATACCTCATCTTCTAATACAGAAGTATTTCAATTAGCAGATGATAAAGAACAATTACCTGATACCAGATGGAAAATTCCTTTGGGTATGCGTGCAAATTATTATCTTAATGAATCCTTATCCTTAAGAAGTTACTATAGATTTTATATAGATAATTGGGGTGTAATGGCTCATACAGCTTCTCTTGAAGCACCAATCAAAATTGCTAGAGGTAAATTTACAATAATACCGACCTATCGATTTTATAGCCAGCAACAGGCGGATTATTTTGCTCCTTATGAAACGCATCTAAGTACTTCAGAATTTTATACCTCGGATTACGATTTATCAACTTTTGACAGCCATCAATATGGTGTAGGTATACGATACACTGATATTTTTACAAAATTTAAGTTATTTACATTCGGTCTTAAAAACTTAGAATTGAGATATAATCGATATGACCGCAGTGATGGACTACAAGCTAATATTATCAGTACCGGGTTTAAGTTTGTATTGGATTAAATTATTTGAAAAAAATGTTTTATTGTTCTATCTTTTTGTGTGTAATTTAAAAATTATATAATGAACTCATCTTGACTTTTTCTATTTCCTAAAAAATGATCAGAATTCACCCACATTTCGTTATTTTTCTTACTCGTAGCACAGCTATGACTTTCAAAAAATGCCTCATTTGGTTAAATTCTAGTTCATTTTCGGTCAAACACAAAAAGTCAAGATGAGTTCAGTAAGAAATTCCAAAAATTACTTATAATAGATTTAGATTAATACTTTTATAGTTCGATGTGAGAAATATTTTTATAAATACATTCTTCTTATTTTCTATTCTTTGTTTACAAGGACAGGGAACGGTTATTCCAGAATGGTTAGGTATCGAAGAAGGACTTTCACAAGGAGCAACTTCTTCTATTATTCAAGATGAGGAAGGATTTCTGTGGATCGGCACAAAAAATGGTTTAAATCGTTATGATGGAGAGCGGATCGAAATATTTACTAAGAATCCTGATGATCCGTATAGTTTGACCAATGATAATGTTTTGGCATTGCACGATGATAGAGGATTTATAATGGTAGGAACCCAAGGAGGATTAGATCTATATCACAAAGCAACCAAACGTTTTTATAGAATCCCTCTTTCAAAGGATACTAATGAGCCTTCAATTTCTGAAATTATTAAAGATTCTTTAGGGCAATATTGGGTGACAGCTTTTAATAATTCTTTGTATAAACTAACGCTAGATGAACAGTTTTACAAAAAGCTTTCAGAACCAGAAAAAGCTGCATCCTTTATTAAAATTAAAAAACTTCCTTTTACAGTATATCCTCCTTTTACCTGTATCTATAAAGATAAAGTGCTTTTCGTAAAAATTGATACTGAAAGAGGGTATAAAAGAATATTATCAACCTTAGATACCAGAACGGAACAAATAAATACTGTAGATGCAGAAATTTTAAGCAGACATCCGAATCGAATTAAATACATTCCTGTAGATGACTCAATAGTGGTTTCTTTCTGGGGGTTGAATTTTTTTTATGTAATTGATTCAGAAGGAGTGCGGAAAATTACCACTGATTTTAGCATAAATCTTATTTCTTCATTAAATCATGGGAGTCATCTATTATTTGATAATAGCACCAATTACTTTATTTTCAATAAGAATGTTCTTATTCGAAATCATCTTACAAGAAAAGAAGCTTCGGGCGGTATAAAGGGTATTAGAACTTTTCATGATGATGCGATGGTTGATCGCTCTGGCATTAATTGGATTGCTACGGCTGGGTACGGTGTTATGAAAATTAGTCAAAGACAACTGGCTATTGAAACTCATTTTGAAGGAAAATCTATTTACGCAAAACCCTTTATTTCTGATCAAGGAAATTTATATATAGGAAATCCCACTACTAATGAAAACTTATTCATTACGCAATCTAAACGTGAAGTCAACAATCTAAAAGCAATAATTGCACAATATCATAATACACTTTTCACAAAAGATAAAGAAGGTATCATTTGGGGAATATTAATAAAAAATGATGCGTTTAGTCTAGCTAAAATAAGTGAAGGTGAAGTGGTAGAAGAACAAGTGTTATACACAGCACCAAATCGAGATGCCACACTTTTAAGATACGATAATCAAACACATAGTCTTTTAATAGTTATAAACTCAGAGCTTTTTGTTTACAATATCAAAGACGGACAGTTGAATCAATACAGTTTTTTAGACCTATTTGAATTTTTACCAAATCGTTTCGATGTTACAAGAACCCCTAATGGTCACTACTGGATTGGAACAGGTCTTGGTCTTGTACAAGGATCTCCCAATGATAATGGTTCGTTAGATTTTAAAGTATGGAATACAGGTAATGGTTTGCGGCATGATCAAGTAGCTAGTTTGTTACCAGATTCGGAAAATAGAGATATATTATGGATCGGTACTAAAGGAGGAGGATTACATCATTTTAATACTAAAAACAACTCTTTTGATTATATAAACTCAAGTAATGGGCTTCCTAATGATGTTATATACGGAGTGTTAGAAGATAACTTGGGGAAGCTTTGGATGAGTTCTAACAAAGGGATCATAAGCTATGATAAAAAAACTAAAATCATACAAAATTTCACAAAAGCAGACGGACTGCAAAGCGATGAGTTTAACACCTTTGCTTATACAAAATTCGAGGATGGGAGAATGGTTTTTGGGGGTATTAATGGACTTAATATTTTTCACCCTAAAGATTTTGATAAAAATGTAAATCTTCCTAAAACATGGATTACCAATTTAAAAACGAATAATAAAAAAATTAGTGTTGACGACACCTCAAGCATACTTTTTAATACTATTGAACATACTAATGAGTTAACCTTACCATATTCGCAGAATAATATCGAATTAGAATTTGCTGCTATAGAATTTACTGCTCCTGTAAAAAATGTATTTTCCTATTATTTGGAAGGGGCAGAATCTCCTTGGATACATATCACTAAGGAAAATAATGCTAATTATTTAAATCTTGATCCAGGCTCTTATACTTTTAGAATCAAAGCTGCTAATGGAGATGGTGCGTGGAGTGAAGAAATAAGAAACCTAAAGATTAGAATCCTGCCCCCATGGTATAGAACTTTTGTGGCCTATTTAGTATATGTTCTCGCAGGCATTGTATTAATTTGGTGGATTATAAAATTTAGAGAAGATCGCATTAAAAAGCGTCAGCAAATAGAACAGGCTGACCTCGAAAACAAATTATTGAAAGTAGAAATTTCGTATAAGCAGAAAGATTTGGTTGATTTCGCAGCAGCTATTTCAGAGAACCAAAAGTGGGATGACTTTTTGTTAGAGAAAATTCAACAAATTAGAAATTCAAAAGGTAGAGCTAAAGGAAAGTATTTTGATCAATTGGAAGAAGATATTAAAAATAGATCATTTATTGAGCAAAACAGAATTGATTTTCAATCTAGAATAGATCATCTAAATCATCAATTTTATCAAACATTATTACATCAATTTCCGAAACTTACAAAGACCGAATTGAGGTTGTGTACATTGATTCGTTTGGACTTATCAACCCGTGATATTGCCTTGATGCAAAATATAACCACAGAATCAGTTTATAAAAGCCGGAAACGCCTCAGAAAAAGACTACAAATTGCCCCTGAAACTGATCTAAATGTGTTTTTAAAGCAGTTTTAAAATAAACACTTAAATATTTGATTTTTAGTGTTTTGAATATATGTATTAAAGCCGTTGTCCCTATTTTGTACCTATAAAAAATAGTGATTTTTACATTCTATTATTCTACTTTCGTTTCTGAACCCAAATCAAATAATCTACATATCCTGTATAGTAAAAATAAGGGTATATAAATAGATTACGATACTCATACTAAAGCTAAAAACACCCTAGTAAATCTACTTATGAAAAACACAGACCTAACTACCTCAGATACATTGTAATCAGACAAGACCTTAAAACCCTTAATCCCCTTAAACAATGAAAAAACTTGTCACTAGTTTTTATATATACTCTTTGTTTTTTGCAAGCTTAGTGATTTCTGCTCAGGAGCAAGATACTACTGTTGTTAGGCTTACTACCGAAATAAAGTTAGCACAATCCGATACGGCAAAAATTAGTGCGCTCATTGACCTTGGCGATTACCAAATAACCAAAGATTTTAGAAAGGCAGAAAAACATTTATTACACGCCTTAGAACTTATTAAGAAAAGACCGGAAACAGAAAGGCAAAAGACACTAGCAATTGTCTATGAAGCGCTAGGTATTGTAAGTAAAAGAAAAGGAGATTACCCTGAAGCGGTAGATTACTATTTAGAATCCCTCAATTTATACAAGCAATTAAAAGATGACTCGAATATAGCAGATATCTACCATAATATGGCAATGGTATTTAGGGATCAAAAAGAGTATAAAAAATCAATTGAATATTTCAAAAAAACAATAATCCTTAAAGACAATTTACATGAAGAAAAAGGAGTAGCAATTGTGTATAATATGATGGGCGTTGCGTATCGGCAATCCAAGCAGATGGATTCTGCTTATAATAGTTATCAGAAAGCAAAGGCTACATTTTTACGATTAGGAGATCAGGAAAATATATATAGAGTAAACTCTAACCTTGCAGCTTGGTATCATACCCAAAAACAGTATCAGAAGGCAATAGCCATCTATAAAGAAAATCTTGAATTTGATATCAAAACCAATCGTCGTTTATCGCTGCAACGAGCATATTACAATACTGCAGGTGGTTATATGCAACTTAAAGAATATAGAAATGCATTGAATTATATAGATCAGGCATTAACTATTGCAAAAGAACAACAAGCCAAGACACGTATATCCAAGTCGTATTTAAGACGGAGTTTTATTTTACGAAAATTGGAAAATTACAAAGAAGCGTTAGAAAATTATCGATTGCACAAAAAATATTCAGACTCTGTGTTTAATATTGAAAATGCTAAAAAGGTACAAGCATTGGAGCTTAAATATCAATTTGATCAGGAAAAGCTAGCAGACAGCTTGCAGTTTGCTAAAGAAAAAAGTGAGTTAACCTTGATCACCAAAGCCGAAACTGCTCAAAAAAGAATTTATTTTGTACTTCTTTTGGTAACTATCGTTGCTGGGATTGTAATCACGTATCTTATAAGAAGAATATATAGAAGCAGAGTCAGGTTAGCAGCAGAAGCATTAGAAAAAAATAAGCAAGAATTAACAAGTTTCACCAAACAGCTAGTGGCGAAGAGTAAAGAACAAGAAGAATTAACAAAGGAGCTTGATAAACTAAAAGCTGAAGTTGTAGAAAAAAGTTCTTTAAAAAAGCTACACGAAGTAGCAGCTGAAAAGATTTTAACCAAAGATGATTGGTATAATTTCAAGGAAAAGTTTGTAAGAGCATACCCTTCTTTTTTTGAAAATATCAAACAAAAAGGCTACGAACTTACGCAGTCAGAAGAAAGATTGGGTGCAATGGAAAAATTAGGATTGGATACTCGACAAATTGCTAATATGCTGGCAATATCAGAAGATAGCGTGATGATGAACCGATACCGCTTACGGAAAAAAATCAATGCTCCAAAAGGAGCTCCAATTCTTGAATATCTTGAAAACTAATACTGGAGAATTGCCGTCATATTACATGATTTTTTGAACTGTTGATCTAAATTCCAGTAGCAAATTCATCTTATAATGCAATTTTTTTTTCAACTATTTGTAAAGCCCGTTAAGCATCATAAACAAATACAATTCATAAATAGATCAAGCAGACTACAGTGATTGGTGTAAGTGTTTGTTTTTCAGTTGTTAGAGGTGGTTTTGTAGGGGTGTTTGTAGGGTGTGATTCTTTGTGTTGAAGGTATTCTATAATCTATTTTTACATAATCCAAATCAAATAATCTAGCATATCCTGAAAAATAAAAATAGGGTATCCAAAAGATTAATTGTACTAATAATAAGTTAGAACCCACCCCTAATAAACCTACTTATGAAACAAAATTACTTTACTACCCCAAGTATATTAGTATTCCCTTGTATAATTTTAATGTTTATGACTACTAGACTCTTCAGTCAGGTAGTCAACTATCCCTTAGATGGTAATCTTAGCGATGTGGTTAACTCGGTAAATGGAACCTTTTCTGAGTATCAAAATGGGTCGGCAACACCAACTTATGTGTCTACACCTTCAGGAGGACAAGGAATAGATCTTGCACGCGATCAATATGTCTCGTTAGACAATTCTTTTCAATCATTAATAGTTAGCGATGATTCGTTTGAGATAGAGATTGATTTTACATATACTTATACCGGTACTGGTAATGGTCGTAAACCTATTTATGGTTCAAAAGCTACAAGTAATGCGAGTGAAGGATTGGTTATTAATGCACTTAAGAATGATGCTACTACATTCAATATCTTTTTAGGAATAGCAGATGGTAATTTTGATGTTTCTCCTTTTTTTAAGGTGAACCCCGTTCCGCTTACCACGAATGAAGAAATTAATTTGAGTTTAAAGATAAATTATCAGGAAAGATCGTGGTTTTTTATAGCCAATGAGGTATATAATTTTGGTTTTTTACCTGAAGATTTTGATATGGATATCTTTAAAACCGCTCTTGAAAACATTCCTGCGTATATAGGTTGGCAGAAAAATCATGAAGGAGATATGATTCATCATAATATGGATGGAACGATGACCATCGATCAATTTAAGTTGTACGTTCCAGCAAGATCTGGAGATATTAGTGCATTGCAAACAGCTTTACAACAGATGACAAATCATATACTGGGGAATATTAGTTTGACCCAGGCAGAAAAAGATACGCACACCACTACGATTATTGTGAATCATCAAAAGAGTTATACTAGTACTAAAACTGAAATAGATAATTATTTAGCAGCATTCGAAGCTAATTATGAAGCACTATTTACTAATAGAGCGGCAACACCTAGTCTATCTAGTTTGTTAAATGAAGAACGTATAGCTTATTATTTAATGCAAGACATTTTTGATAATGAATTTGTAGCTGGAAATATAACAAATATGGCAGGTATGAGTTTTAGAGAAGGCAATATTTATCCTGGACCAGTAAGTAGTGTTGCACCTCGTAGTAATAACGCTCAAGTAGCAATAAACGCTACTTATATTAAAGATCCAGGAATACAGCTGGTACAAGGTCATCATGGTGTATTACGTCCTACAGGATATTATGCTGCATCAGGAGAATTAGTAACCGTAACTGTACCTCCAGCTATGGTTAATCAAGGTGTAAAAATTGTTGCAGGTGCTCATAACAATGAACCTTCTGTTGCAGGTATGCAACGTTTTCAGCGTATTTCTAAAGCAATTGAAATTACGTCTACTACAACACAAATAGCAAATCCTTTTGGAGGTGCTTTATATTTTAGGATTCCCCAGGAAACTACCATAGGTTGGCAAACAGTTACAATTAATGGAGCTGTAAAAGCACCTTATTTCAGAATGCTAACCGGGCAACCACAAAATGTAGGTGAATGGATCGCTGATCTTACCAATGCATACGTTCCCTGGGCTGATATAGAATCTGATAAAATGATGTTTACACTACCAACGAGTATGGTTGGTGTTACTGACGTTACAGATGTGATGCTTAAGTGGGATGAGATGATCGATCTGGTAAATACAGTCGCCGGAAGACCTTTGACTCCGGTTCGTGCAGAATACGTTCAGGCAGATTGTTCTGGAGGTGTTGGATCTGGAGGATATCCCAAGCGTATGCACGAAAATACTTATGATCAAGCATTGCCATCTACGTATTGGAGTCCGTTACGTATTTTAGAAGAAGACTTTGTAGAGACCAATCAGGGATTTATTTTTCATGAACTAGGGCATAATATGCTATTTCCAATCCCTAGAGGACATGCAGAAACTGTGGTGCAAATGTTTTCGGTGTCAAGTTACTTTGTATTATCTAATGATTTAGAAAAGTCAATTAGTTATGTGGAGGATGAAACTTACGGAAGAGATACTGGAGCAATTGCTTGGATGATTACTCCTGAGTTTAGAAATAATATGCGTATGGAAGACGAGCATGCTAAATATCAGGTTCGTGGAGGCGTAAAATGGTTTGATATTGTAGATATGTTTAGTTGGGAAGATCTAGGAAAGTTGAATAAATTCTTTTATGATAAGTGGACAGTAGAAGGAGGCTCTCCTCTAGGAAATACACACGTGACTGATTCTGAATATTTACAAGCAGCTACAGAACGTATTGGATTTAATATGACTCCATTGTTAAATTTTTGGGGAACAATCCCTACAACAGGAGAAATTAGTATGTATGCCACATACTCTCAAAGTTGCGAAATTTATGATCGTTTGATATATTATCGTAATCTGGTTCCACAAACACAAAGCGATTTTTTACCTTGGAAAGACTTTTTATTAGCCGAAGTAGATCCATACCATCATGCAGAAATCAATGATATTTATAACAATTATGATATTCAAAATATAGGTGATCAAATTATCGCTCAAATCGATTCCTTATTAGCAATTTATTATCCTAACGGAGCTTGTCAAACATTTCAAAATGATGTCAGTTTACGTGCCATTAATAATCCAAATGCTTCACAAGCAATTTGTGGTGATATTTCACCACAATTACTACTAAGAAATAATGGAATAAATGACATAGGTGAGATTAATATTATGTATGGTGTTATTGGAGGTGAAACTCATAATTATACTTGGGATGGGATGCTGCAATCTGATGAAGAAACAATTGTAAATCTATCTTCAATTTCAGTAGGATCTGGAAATTTCACGTTAAATGTTGAAGTATCTATAACTAATGACGAGAATAATACGAATGATAACCTTTCACAAAACTTTAGTGCAAATACATCAGGGGATTTTAATGTGATAAATTCTTTTGAAAATCCTCAGGATGAATTAATTGTTCAAAATGGTGTTTGGGAACGAGGTGTTCCAACGGGTTCTGTCTTAAATAATGCAGCAACAGGAACTCAGGTTTACGGTACTAATCTATCTGGGAATTATCCTGCAGATGCAAATGCAAGTTTGCAATCAAATTGTTACGATTTTACCCAGATTGTTAACCCAGTACTTAAATTTCAAATGGCTTATGACCTTGAGGAGAATTGGGATTGGGCAAATGTTCAGTATTCGATAGATGGTGGGCTAACATGGGAAAATTTAGGTACTGTAAATAGTCAACCAAACTGGTATAATAGTGATAATGATGGTAGTGGATTTGGTTGTCTGGGTTGTCCAGGAGCCCAATGGACCGGAACAAATACAACGATGATATCTTATGGATATGATTTTGCGGAAAACGCTGCTTTGGGAGAAGCAGATCTTACTAATGAAGATAATATTATGTTTAGAATGACTTTACATTCTGACAATATCTTTAATGAAGAAGGTGTTATTTTGGATGATTTTGTAGTTGAAGGTAATGAAGGATTACAAGTCGCTCCAAAAGTGTATTTACAAGGCGCTGCATTAAATCCTAATACCGGAGAAGAAAATTTAATGCGAGATAATCTTAGAGTTGCTGGATTATTGCCAACTACCAGCCCATATGTAGATGCATTAACCTGTAACACAAGTGTTTTTGATGCCATCGGAAATGATGCTATAGTAGATTGGGTATGGTTAGAACTAAGAGATGGAAATGATGTTAATACCTTAATTAATGGTAGATCAGCATTGTTACAACGCGATGGCGATATTGTAGATATTGATGGAACTTCGCCAGTAACTTTTCAAATCAATCAAACCCATGGAGATTATTACCTCATGATCCAACACAGAAATCATCTGGGAATCAGAACTCAAAATCCAGAATCCTTAACATCAAATCCTGTTACTATAGATTTGAGCTCAGATCCTGCAATAATTGCAGGAGGAGCCAACGCACTTCAGTTAATGACTAACGGAAAATATGCGCTCATTACAGGAGATTATGATGGTAATGGACAAGTGCAAAATGCCGATATCAATCAAGTTATTCAGTTATTAGGAGGTTCAGGCTACCATAAAGCAGATACAGATCTGAATGGACAGATTCAGAATACAGATATTAATAATTCTCTAAGTCCTAATCTCGGAAAAGGAGAACAGTTTTAAATACTTAGGTATTAAACACTTTAATAAAAAATATAAATAAAATCCCTAATCATGATAAAAAAATACGTCAACAATGTATTTAAAAAAGTAATTACGATTACAGTTTTGAGCTTTACTTTGGGTATCAATGCTCAAGTTGCTAATTATTCTTTTGAAGGAAACCTTGATGATCCAATCACAGGAACTACAGGCATTTTTGGAGATGCAGATACACCTAGTGAATTACCTACTTATGTAGTAACCCCGTCTGGTGGTCAAGGATTACAGATAAACTTTAATGAAGCTTTTGTTTTTAATGAAAATTTAAAAACTTTATTTACCAGTGATGCTTCTTTTGAAATTGAAGTAGATTTTAGATATACTTATAATGGACCAAATGCAGGTAATAAACCATTGTTTCATATGAAACAAGGAAGTACTGAAGCTAGCCATGGTTTTATGATTGCTGTGAGAAAATCTGCTACTCCAGGTAAATTTGATGTATGGTTAAATTATTCTGATGGAAATTGGGAAGCTGCTAGATCACAATACATAAGTACAGGAGAATTGAATATAAACGAAGAAATTAAGTTGGCATTCAAGATGAATTATGATTTAGAAACTTGGAATGTACGCTTTAATGATATCTATAATTCAGGAGTTTTTCCAGATAATTTTGATGTAGAGGGATTAAAAACTGGAATTGAAACTTCGGCACAATCTTTTGGTTGGTCATGGAATCATAGTGCTACCGGAAATGATGATTCTTTTATTATAGATAATTTTCAAGCACATGTTCCAGCAAGATTAGGCAATGTTTCTGTATTGCAAACAGCATTGCAACAACTAACAGACCATATTCTTGGAAACACAGTACTTACTCAAGTACAAATAGATGGCTATACGCAAGATGTATTATTCAATCATATTCAGAGTTATGCAATTGCTAAAACAGACATTGATGCGTATTTATTAGCTTTTGAAAATAATAACCCACCACTGTTTAATGATAGAACTATTACCTATGATTTAAACATGCTAGATAACTTTGAAAGAGTAACCTACTATTTACAGCAAGATATATTTAACAGTTCATTTGTGTCAGGCAATATGGCTAATGTGGCAGGTGTTTCATTTGAAGCACATGAAGCGTTTCCTGGACCTGTAAGTGCAAGTGCGCCAAGAATTTCTAATGGGCAGGTTGCTATTAACGCAAGTTATATACTAGATCCAGGTATATTTTTAATAGATCAAGAAGATGGAGTTATCAGACCTACAGGATATTACGCAGCTCCTGGTGAATTAGTAACCATTACAGTGCCACCTTCAATGGTAGGTCAAAATATTGAAGTTATTTCAGGTTCTCATCAAGATGAGGTGTTAGTTTCAAGTTTGCAACGTTTTAAAAATATTGTGAAGCGATTAGAAATCACAAGTACAACTACAGAAATTGCAAATCCTTTTGGAGGCACATTGTATTTTAGAATTCCTGCAAACGTAGACTTAGGCTGGAGTACAGTAACCATTGATGGTGCTGTAAAAGCTCCTTATTTCAGAATGGTTTCTGGGCAACCTCAAAACGTAAGTGAATGGGTGACTGATTTAAATAATAATTATGTGCCATGGGTAGATATAGAAACAGATAAGTGGATGTTTACCATTCCAACGAGTGTTGTTGGTCAAACCGATATTACTGATATTATGAAAAAATGGGACGAGATGCAAGATCTTGCTAGTGTAGTCGCTGGTAGACCTATGGCAAGACCTCGTGCAGAATATATTCATACAGATTGTAGTTCAGGAAATGGAAGTTATGGCTATCCTAAACCTATACATGTGAATGGATATAATACCGATTCACCAACAGCTCAATGGAGCCCATTGCTAATATTTGATCAAAATTATATTGAAAGTCATTTTAGATTTATTTTCCATGAAATGGGGCATACTTTATGGCTGCCTACACCAGCTGCATACCGTGAAGCTTTTACGCAATTGACATCTTTTGCGTATTTATATACTATTGATGAAGATTTTGATCGTGCTATGATTAATAATGAATATGGTGGTAAGTTTGACAGAGATTTAGCAGCAATGCATTGGATGATTACAAATGAGTTTAGAACAAATGTTCCTATGCTTAAGACTCAATACGATTATCAAAGACGAGGTGCTGGTTATTGGTACGATATGTTTGCTTTATATGGTTTTGAAAGTGTAGGTAATATTCATAAAGAGTTTTACAACCTTTGGGCTTCTGGAGCAGATACAGATTATTTCCGATATAAATCAATAGACGAATACATAGGTGCTGCAGCGGCAGGAAATAATAAGAATTTAACACCTTTGTTTCATTTTTGGGGCATGCAAGCATCAGCAAGTCAAGTTACAAACTTGGCTTCATATCCAGAAGGCTGCGAAATTTATAATCGTTTGATGTATTATCGTAGTCAAATTCCACAAACCCAAGCAGAGTTTGCGTCATGGAGAACAGCTTTTGAAGCAGCTACTGGAGGTTCAAATGCAGAAGTGAATACTGCTTTTGCTAATTGGGATTCTCAAAATTATTATGCACAAATCGTTGCTCAAATTGATAATGTTATTAACACCTATTATCCCTCAGGTTCTAATTGTGCTAATTTTACAACAACCTGGACTGTTGCCGCTGATGACACAACTATAACAATACCAACAGAAACAGGTGCATATAGTTATAATTATGAGGTAAATTGGAATGGTGATGGAGATTTTTTAGATGCTAATGAAACAACGCCTTTTACTGGAAATGCTACGCACGACTTCGGCGCTGCGGGAACTTATACTATTAATATTCGAGGAACTTTTCCTGCTATTTATTTTAATAATTCAGGAGACAAAGATAAAATTACGTCTGTTGACCGTTGGGGAAGTACGCAATGGGAAGGTATGGATTTTGCATTCTATGGTTGTACAAACTTAAGCATTTCCGAAAATGCCGGAATACCTGATTTATCTTTTGTATCTGATCTTTCTTCTATGTTTAGGTCAAGTGGTATTAATACTAAAGGTAATTTAGATGATTGGGACGTTAGTAGTATTGAATTTTTTGATGCTATGTTTATGGATGCCGTAAATTTTGATCAATCACTGGGCAATTGGGATATTGGAAATGTTGGATCAATGAGTCAAATGTTGCAAGGTGTAACAATTTCTACAACTAATTATGATGATACCTTGACCGGATGGGCAACATTAAGTGAAGGTGAAACTGATATACCAATTGCAATTGATTTTCATGGTGGTAATAGTGGTTTTTGTTTGTCTGATGCCCTAAGAACTCAATTAATTACTTCTGAAGGATCTGGAGGATATGGTTGGACTATTACAGATAGTAATGTTTTAGATTGTGAAGTTGAAATTTCCCCAGTTGTATACCTGCAAGGAGCCGCATTAAATCCAAATACAGGAGAAGAAGGATTAATGAGAGATGATTTAAGAGTAGCTGGCTTAATACCAATTACAAGTCCTTATGCAGATGCATTAACATGTGATAGCAATGTTTTTAATGTAACAGGAAATAATGCTATAGCTGATTGGGTATGGATTGAGTTAAGAGATGCTACAAATACCACCACTATAATAGGATCCAGATCTGCCTTACTAAAAAGAGATGGTAAAATTGTTGATGTAGATGGAGTGTCTACTGTTAAAGTAAAAACTAATGTTGTCGGAGATTATTATGTAGTTGTTAGACATAGAAACCATTTAGGAATCAGAGCTCAAAATCCGAAATCTTTCACATCGACCCCTGTTATTGTAGATCTGAGTATAGATGCTTCTAAAGTAGTAGGAGGAGCTAATGCACTTCAATTAATGCCTAACGGCAAGTATGCGGTGATTGTTGGTGATTATGATGAAAATGGTCAGGTACAAAATGCAGATGTAAATGCGGTAATTCAATTGTTAGGAGGATCAGGTTATAACAAATCCGATATGGATATGAATGGTCAGATACAAAATACAGATGTGAATACTCTAATGAACCCTAACCTTGGAAAAGGAGAACAGTTTTAGAATTTATATAGTAACAGAACCCGTTGTGCTTTTAGGTATTTTTGGGATAAGATTCGTCAATTCGAGTGCTTCGAATTTAGGAGAAGTGTATCGAGAAAAGAATTTTACCTCAAAAAAGCTGTTCTCGATACATTTTGTCTTCATTTCATTTGGATAAAACACTCGAATTGACGCTTTTTTTTTCATAATTATTTCTAAATGTACGACAGGTTAATAGAGCTAACTGAATCGATAAGCATAAAGAAAATCCATTGCGAATACTATCTGGGAATTAAGAGCTGAGATATGAGTTCAATTTTCAACACTACAAACCATTCCGATACGTTGGAGTGGTTTTTTCATTTGTAACCAAAAAATAACAGTTTTCGGTTAAATCTCTGTTTTTTGGACTTTTGTGACTATGAATTTGCTTAAGATGTTGTTAATCAGGTGTATGAGTTTATTTTGTAGGGGTGTTTGTAGGGGTCGTTTTTTAGTAAATACAGGGTGTCTTATATACTTTTACATCACCTGAATTTAAAAAACTTAAAACCTATGAACCCTTATGTCATTATTACAATACCAAATACTACTATAAGTCTTTTGGCCTTTTTATCGAAAAACTAAAAATAAAAATAGGGTATTTCAAAACCTACCTGTAATAGAATTAATTCAGGCGATCAAAATCGCTTGGTTATTAATAAACAATAAACCTATAAAACCCCCTTTACTATGAAAAAAATTACTCCTTTAGTATTAGCAACCTACTTTAATTACTTCTTCTGCAAGTTTATGCCTTCGCGAAGTAGTATTTATTTCCAAACGACACATATAGATTAAATCCAGTTTATCAATAGATAAAGAATCAATACCCATGCATCAAATGGATTGTTGATATGGAAAACCTATATAAAACATCAATTCTTTTACCCCCTCTTTACTATGAAACAATGCTATAAACCTACAGTGCTTTTTAGAAAATTATATACTACAATGCTACTTTTTTTAGCGGTAGTCTTTAGTACTTTTTCCCAAATCTCTCCAGAAGCAGAGCCCAATAACACGGTTGCTGAAGCTCTTGCTTCCTCTCAGAATCGAATTTTCGAACCTACTACCCTTACGGGAACCGTTTCTTCAGGAGATGATGATTATTTCCTAATCGGTTATGATTTTTCGATGAGTTTTATTGACACACGATGGTGGGTGTATTTTGATGGTGACATTCCAGCTGGTTTAACCGTAGAAAGAGGATTGATCACTAACCCAACAGGAATTTATTCGGGAACAGAATCTGGTTTTACAGGTCCTTTTTCTGAGTGTGCTACATTTGAGTATACCTCTTCTTTTACAGATCGATACACCTATCTGAGAATACGATCTACCGATGGGACGCCAAGGTCTTATTCAATAGGAATTACAGAAAGACCCACAGATGCTACTGCTTGTGGATTTCCAAATGGACCTCGCGAAAATGTAATTCAGCCTTGTAATGCACCTACTGCATCTACACTTTCTGGTACGACTCCAACCAGTATAACTAGTTTACAACTCAATAGTTTTCCCGCTGTAGCTGATGCAGATGGTTATATCGTTCAAATCTCTGATAATGGAACGTTTTCAAATCTTCCAAGTCAATATGATGAAGGATATACCGGTACGCCGAGTACAACCTATACAGGTTCTGGAGATCAGGTGGTAGCACATCTTACTACTTCTGGGGCTGTTAATGTGACTGGGTTAACTCAGGGAACAAATTATACATTCAAAGTAACACCTTATATCAACTGTCTGAGTTTTCATAAAATGGGCACTGGTGTAACTACCACTCCTTCTCAAACCTGTGGTTCAGTTCCTTCAGAACCAACCAGTGTTACAGCGGTTTCGCCTTCACCAACATCGATTACCTTACAATCTATAGGTGTATCTGCCGGTGGAGCTACAGGATACATCACCTATATTAGCGATAGTAATACATTTACCCCACCTTCTGCTATACCTTCTGTTAGTACTACTTATAATAGTACTGGACAGCAAGCTATTTATGTAGGAGGTTCTACTTTTCCTAATACAACTGTTAGTGGTATAGGAATAGTTGCAGGAAACACATATTATCTCAGAAGTTATGCATATGATACCTGTGGTGGAGTTAATTATATAGAAACAACAGGAGTAAGTACATCAATAACTACTTGTACAGGGGCTCCTACAGGTTCTCCAACAACGCTTTCTTTAGCTAACTCAAGTCATAGTTCTATAGTGCTTGCTTCTATATCTCCAGTGGCGGATGCCGATGGATATGTAGTAATCATCAATACAACCAATAGTTTTACCAACCCTGTCGATGGAGCATTGTCAAGTGCAAATACAGTGTATACAGGAAGTGGTGAACAAGTAGTATATGTAGGTACTTCTTCGACTATCAATACGCCAATTACAAATCTGGACAATAGTAATGGAGGTGTCACGTATTATTTCAAAGCATTTGCATACAGAAATTGTGGAAGCAATGGCCTTTTTGAATCTACAGGTGTAGAAGCAAACGCTATGACATTAGGTGCTGTACAAACGGTTGCAAGTGATGCGGTTATTTTAGAAGTCGGAGATACATTTATGGACTTGAACTCTTTTACGGGAGCTGCAGGAGCCACAGGACATGTAATTAAAATGAATACAACAAATTCTTTCACCCTTCCAGCAGATGGAAGTGCTTCGCTACCTGGTGCAAGTACTACGTACTCAGGAGGTGAGCAAGTGGTATATGCTGGTACATCCGTATATCCGGATATTCGAATTTCTGGACTCTCTGCGTCTACCACGTATTACTTTACGATATATACATATTCTGAAATTGATGGTGTAATCTTTTATAATACAACCGGCTATGCATTCTCACAACAGAATGTAAAACCTAGTCCTACGTTGACTCTTAATGATATTATAAAAACATATGGCGATGCTACTTTTAATGCAGTTACTTCTTCAAACTCTGGCGGTGATCTTACATATTCTTTAGTAAGTCAAACTAATGGAGGAAGTGCTGTGGCTACAAATGGTACAGTTACCGTAGGTAATGCAGGAACTGTAACTATCCAGGTAGATCAAGCTGCTACTGCAAATTATAATCCTGGTATGGTACAAGCAACAATGACAATTAATAAAGCGGATCCAATCATTCAATTTGACCCTGTTACGGTTCCTTCTGGTTCCCCTAATCAAGTACTTTCGGCAACTGCTCAAGTTGTAGGTTCAGGAGCAAGTGCTTCTACAGGTACCATTAGTTATAATATAGAAGGTGGTGCACCAAATGGGAATACCTTATCTGGGGCTAACAATTCTGTATGGACAGTTGGTGGCGGAGGTGTTTTTACTATCAGAGCTACAATTGCCGAGGATGCTAATTACAATATGGGTATCCAGGATGCATTGTTTACAGTTACAGTACCATCACCAGCACTACACTTTGAGCAAGTGGTAAACTTTACAGATTATGATTATCTATCAGTGCCAGATGATAATTCATTAGATTTTACAGACCATTTTACTTATGAGGCATGGGTGAATTTTGAACAATTAAACGTATCTAATGCAGGGTTTGGTTGGAGAGCACTATTTGCAAAATCAAGATATGTAGATAGCTATGGCTTAATGGTGTATGCCCCAAGTAAAACAATGCGTTTTTATCATACTGGTTTTGGAAATGGGTTTACCGATTATACTTGGACGGCTTTAACTGCTGGTAGTTGGCATCATGTAGCAGTAAAGTTAGATGGTACGAACAATAAAGCGTCTATTTTAATTGATGGGGTTGAGGTAGCATCTAGTTCGGGTTCTGGATCAGTATCAGTCAATTCAGAGCCACTTTTAATAGGAGCGAGTAGAAATGCAAGCAATGATCCTTATCCGTTTGACGGAGCCATGGATGAGATCAGGTTTTGGCATGTTGCTAGAACGGATGCTGAAATTGACGATTATAAAAATGTAGAGCTTCAAGGTTCGGAATCGGGACTTGTATTGTATTATAACTTTAGCGAAGGAACCATCAATGGTGACAACACAGGAATAACACAGGTGCCAGATCAAAGTACTGCCGGGAATCATGCAACTTTTAATAGATTTGCTTTAACAGGAGCACAAAGTAACTATGTAGATGGTTCGGGAATTGGATTTATACCTCGTCTATCTCAAGTCATTACATTCAATGCATTAAGCGATAAAACTTTCGGGGATCCAACATTTGATTTAACAGGGATCTCAAGTTCTGGTTTACCTGTAACATATGAGAGTTCAGATACTTCAGTGGCAACCATTTCAGGAAATACAGTGACAATTGTAGGAGGAGGAAACGTTAATATCACAGCTTTACAAATTGGAACTCCTAATTACTTGCCGGCACCAAACGTTGTGCAGAGTTTAACAGTAAATAGAGCATCGCAAACAATCACTTTTGATGCATTAGCTGATGTAGCCTTTGGAGACGCAGATTTTGATCTTATCTCATCTGGAGGAGCTTCAGGCAATGCAGTTATATTTATGAGCTCTGATACCAGTGTGGTAACAATTTCAGGAAATACAGTAAGTATTGTTGGGGTTGGAACTGTTGATATCACTGCTTCTCAGGGTGGTAATGATGATTACGATGCAGCTCCGAATGTTGTACAATCCCTAACTGTAAATGCAGGAATGATCCTAGTATCTCCCAAAATATACTTGCAAGGAGCAGCAACCAATCCTAATACTGGAGAAGAAACATTAATGAGAGATGATCTTAGAGGGGGTGGAATGATTCCTACTACAAGCCCTTATGCTGATGCACTTGTGTTAGATTCGGCTGTATTAGCCGTAACAGGGGCTGATGCCATTGTAGATTGGATATGGATTGAATTAAGAGAAGCCAATGATAATACAGTATTTGTAGAAGGTAAATCAGCTTTATTACAGCGTGATGGTGATATTGTGAACGTTGATGGAGTATCATCAGTGTCTTTCGTTCTATCAGCCGATGATTACTATATAGCAATTAAACACCGTAATCACTTAGGCGTACTTTCTATAAATACCCATTATTTATCATCAAGCAACCCTATTGTTGATCTTTCTTCAGACAACACATCATTACAAGGAGGAGCTAACGCAGTAGTCGATATGGGTAATGGCATTTTCGCAATCCCTGTAGGAGATCAAGACGAGAATGGTCAGATCCAGAATGCGGATATCAATGCAGTAGTTCAATCTTTAGGAAGCTCTGGCTATAACAAAGCTGATATGGATATGAATGGTCAGATACAAAATACAGATATCAATACTCTAATGAACCCTAACCTTGGAAAAGGAGAACAGTTTTAAACTGATTATGAATATATCATAGTAGGCAGTATATGGTCTATAAATATACTGTCTACTAAGAATTAAAAATCTAAAAAACTCACTGTAAAAACCCAGAAATATGAAACATATTACTAATACAATGAAACCTTTATCGCTATTAATAGTTGCATTATTTGTTACTCTGATGAGCGTAAAAGCACAGGATATCCATTTTACTTTTGCCAATGCGCAAAAAACGATTGAAAATGGAGCATACTACTACGAAGTAGACGTTATGATTGAGAGCTCTGAGGCTTTTAAATTAGGTTCAGGACAGTTATACCTTACTTATAATCCAGAAGCCTTTGGAGAGAATATTTCAGTTGCTAAAGGAATTGAATATACGCATGAAACAGGATATATTGTGGGAGAAAGCTATTCTTTTCCCGCTTACAAAAGTTTTGTGCAGAATGACAATACAGCTTCCAGAGTATCTTTTGCTTTTCAGCAAGGGGTAAGCGCAGAAACAATGACTAGAAAGAATGTAACGGCTACTCCAAAAGCACTTTTTCATGTAAAGATAAAATATGCCGATCCTACTAGGGATCCTATGGTGTCTTTTGAAGAGGATGAAGTGTATCAAAATCAGTTTTTTACAGCCTGTGGTAGCATGCTAAAAACAGGAGCTAAAGCCGGTTTTCCGGATTGTGCTAACCTGCCTGGAAAACAATTAACGAACGACACCTATGATTCCTCTGGAGCATCATTAAATATTATAAATACAGAAGAAGAAACACTAAATACATTAAACCTGTATCCAAACCCCGCTAATGATTATTTCATAGTGAGAGGACTGGATGTTACTATAGCAGATATAAGTATTGTAGACACAAATGGTAAGCTGATACAACAGATTATGGATCATAATCTTGAAGACATCATCAATGTTTCTCAATTACCGACAGGAGTATACTTTGTACAGGTACGAACAGAAGGAATACAGAAAAATTACAAACTAATACATCAATAAATCAAATGTAAAGAACCATTGTCGTGCTGGTTACTTTTTTGACCTAGAAACCTACATTTTAGTATTCTTTTTAATTACGAATTCTGATTGTTTGTGTTTTTGATCGAAAAAACAAAAATAAAAATAGGGTATATCAAAATGTAACTGTAACAACAATGAAACAAACCATAAAATTATTGAAAACTAATAAAAACAAACAATCCTTAAAACCCCTTAAAGACAAATAACATGAAACACAATTATTACAGATTTATCAAGAACTTAACATTGGCACTTGCCCTGGTGTCAGGACTAATAAGTGTTCAGGCACAGGATATCACTTTTACCTTTGCCAATGCCCAAAACACGAATGATGGAATGGACGACTTCTACGAAGTAGATGTCTTGATCGAAAGTACAGTAGATTTCAAACTAGGATCAGGTCAGTTATACCTGAACTATAACACTGCTGCTTTCGGAACTAATGTTTCTGCAGGTGGAAACCTTGAATATACGCAGCCTAATGGTTATATTTTAGGAGAAGTATATGGATTTCCGGCTTATACCAGTTTCATACAAAATGACAATACAACTTCCAGAGTTTCTTTATCCTTTCAGCAAGGAGTAAGTTCTGGAACGATTACCGCGGAAAACGTAACCGGTACTCCGAAGTTGTTATTTCATGTTAAAATAAAATATGCAGATATCGCTCAGGATCCAATGGTTACTTTTGAAACCGGAGCGGTATTCTTAGATCAATTTTTTACGGCTTGTGGTCCTGCAGCTTTTGGATTTCCTGATTGTACAAACAATCCAGGAACACAGTTATTCAATGATACCTTTGATTCCTCTGGAGGGGTAATAGATGTGATACCTCCGGTAATTATGTTAACAGGAGCAAATCCACAAACTATAGAATTAGGAGCTGGATATACAGAATTAGGAGCTACCACAGATGATGGATCAGCTGTAGTAATTGATGACAGCGCTTTTGTAGATGCAGTAGGAAGTTATAGTGTTACCTATAATGCAACTGATGGGTCAGGAAATAATGCGGTAGAAGTAATTAGAACAGTAAATGTTGTAGATACCACTGCGCCAATAATTAGCTTAACAGGAGCAAATCCACAAACCATAGAATTAGGTGCTGGATATTCTGAATTAGGAGCTACCACTGATGATGGTTCGGCTGTAGTGATCGACGATAGTGCATTTGTAGATGCCATAGGAAGTTATAGTGTAACTTATAACGCAACCGATGCATCAGGAAACAATGCTGTAGAAGTAGTAAGAACAGTAAATGTTGTAGATACCACTGCTCCAGTAATTAGCTTAACAGGAGCCAATCCACAGACTATAGAATTAGGAGCTGGATATTCTGAATTAGGAGCTACTACCGATGATGGATCAGCTGTAGTGATCGATGACAGTGCATTTGTGGATGCAGTAGGAAGCTATAGTGTTACGTATAACGCAACCGATGCATCAGGAAACGATGCTGTAGAAGTTGTAAGAACAGTAAATGTAGTAGATACCACTGCGCCAATAATTAGCTTAACAGGAGCAAATCCACAAACTATTGAAAGAACGAATAGCTATACAGAACTTGGAGCAACAACAGATGATGGATCAGCCGTGGTGATCGATGCTTCAGCGGTAGATATTAATACAGCAGGAAGTTATAGTGTTACGTATAACGCTATGGATGCATCAGGAAACAATGCTATAGAAGTAATCAGAACAGTAAATGTAGTAGATACCACAGCTCCAGTGATTAGTTTAACAGGAGCGAACCCACAAACCATAGAATTAGGTGCTGGATATACAGAATTAGGAGCTACCACTGATGATGGTTCTGCTGTAGTGATCGATGACAGTGCATTTGTAGATGCAGTAGGAAGTTATAGTGTAACTTATAATGCAACCGATGCTTCAGGAAATAATGCTGTAGAAGTTGTAAGAACCGTAAATGTAGTAGATACCACTGCGCCAATAATTAGTTTAACAGGAGCAAATCCACAAACTATAGAATTAGGTGCTGGATATTCTGAATTAGGAGCTACCACTGATGATGGTTCGGCTGTAGTGATTGATGACAGTGCATTTGTAGATGCAGTAGGAAGTTATAGTGTAACTTATAATGCAACCGATGCATCAGGAAACAATGCTGTAGAAGTAGTGAGAACCGTAAATGTAGTAGATACCACTGCGCCAATAATTAGCTTAACAGGAGCAAATCCACAAACTATTGAAAGAACGAATAGTTATACAGAACTTGGAGCAACAACAGATGATGGATCAGCCGTGGTGATCGATGCTTCAGCGGTAGATATTAATATAGCAGGAAGTTATAGTGTTACTTATAACGCTATGGATGCATCAGGAAACAATGCTATAGAAGTAGTCAGAACAGTAACTGTAGTAGACACAACAGTTCCAGTGATTAGTTTAACAGGAGCAAATCCACAGACTATAGAATTAGGTGCTGGATATTCTGAATTAGGAGCTACCACTGATGATGGTTCGGCTATAGTGATTGATGACAGTGCATTTGTAGATGCAGTAGGAAGTTACAGTGTAACTTATAACGCAACCGATGCTTCAGGAAATAATGCTGTAGAAGTTGTAAGAACAGTAAACGTAGTAGATACCACTGCGCCAATAATTAGCTTAACAGGAGCAAATCCACAAACTATAGAATTAGGTGCTGGATATTCTGAATTAGGAGCTACCACTAATGATGGTTCAGCTGTAGTGATTGATGACAGTGCATTTGTAGATGCAGTAGGAAGCTATAGTGTTACTTATAACGCAACCGATGCATCAGGAAACAATGCAGTAGAAGTTGTAAGAACAGTAAATGTAGTAGATACTACTGCACCGGTGATTAGCTTAACAGGAGCAAATCCTCAGGAAATTGTTGAAGGTACTTCTTATGTAGAACTAGGAGCTACAACAGATGATGGATCAGCTGTAGTAATCGATGCTTCTGCAGTAAATACAAACACTGTTGGAAGCTATAGTGTTACTTATAACGCTATGGATGCATCAGGAAACAATGCTATAGAAGTAACCAGAACAGTAAACGTTGTGCCGTTACTAAGCATAGATGATAATGAACTAGCATTAATAAAACTATATCCAAATCCGGTATCAGATAGGTTTGTAATATCTGGAATTTCTGAAACTGTTGATTCTGTAGAGATCTACAACATGCAAGGTAGGTTAGTGAAGCATATAAGTAGTTATGGTTCAGAGACTATTAATGTTGCACAACTTCAGGAAGGAGTTTATATGGTAAGAATTACTGCAGGAACAGCAGTAAAAACTATGCAGTTCGTAAAGAAAAGGTAAAACCAAAACTAAATGCGCTAATAATTGATGTGTAAAAGAAATGTCTCAATCAGCTCTTAAAAGGTTGAGGCATTTTCTAAAAATATAGCAAAATACCCCTACCCATGAAAAAGACAATAGAAAAATATAGACTTAGTCTAACATTACTCGCTCTATACACTTTACTGTTCTTAGGAATATTAGAGATTATAAAGGGATAAACTTATATCACGGAAAAAGGTGCCGTGATACGCAATAATATGCGGGGCATGAGGGGGTTGTTCATAGCAACCCCATATGTCAAACTCAATAAAAACTATATAAACTTATATAAATAATGAAAAAATATATATGCTTTTTAATAGCTGCTCTATGTTATGGGATTGGATTTTCACAAACCTTTAACTACCAAGCAGTAGTAAGAGATGCAGCCGGTGATCCGGTTACCAATCAATCCGTTGGTGTGCTCGTAAGAATTATAGAAGGAAGCGCAACAGGAAGTGTTGTGTATAACGAAGCCCATACAGTAACCTCTAATGATCAAGGAGTAATTACTTTCCTTGTTGGAGGAGGAACGTCGGGAGCGAATTTTCTGGCAATCGATTGGAGTAAACAAAATCAGTGGATTGATGTCCAGGTTGATATTACTGGTGGAACGAGCTATGTACAGATCGGTACCTCAAAACTACAATTTGTGCCTTATGCGATGTATGCATTAAATAGTAATAATGCTACCAATGCCGGTCCTTTTGATTATACAGCAGGAGTAGTTAGTAATGCTAACGGCAATATTCAGAGTGATGATTTTGTATTCGGATCTCCTCAACTGGATGGTAATGGTCTTTTTAGCCCTACTTTGAATAATCGCATGTTCTTTGATAAAAGTAAAGCTGCTTTCCGTGCAGGGTATACTCCACAAGATGAGTGGGACGAAGCTAATGTCGGTCAATATTCCGTAGCTTTTGGAGAAAGTGCACAAGCTAGTGGGACTAACTCATTTGCCATGGGACGTAATGCCAATGCCACGGGTAATGAGGCTTTTGCTTTTGGTACTAATGCAGGTGGTTTTGGAGATTTTTCCCGAGGATTAGGAGTAACTGCACGAGCTCATGGAAACTATGCTACTGCGATTGGGAGACAGGTAATTGCCAACTCCATGGCTGAAATTCAGTTGGGTCAATATAGTACATTTGTTTCCGGTTCTCCAGATACCTGGGTACCTACCGATCGTTTATTCGTAATCGGTAATGGACAAGAAGATATTAACCTGGCTTTGAGTAGTGATGCCTTGGTAATGCTTAAAAATGGTAATACGACCTTAAATGGAATGTTAACTATTGATGGTGATAACCAGGGAGCAGGAACTTCATTTACATTACCTGCACAAGATGGTACGGCATTACAGATTATGCAAACAGACGGAGCAGGGAACGTATCTTGGGTAACTCCAGCAGCAGATGCGATTCCAAATGGTGGAAATAACGGAGAAGTACTTTCTACAGACGGTTCAGGAAACTTATCTTGGATAAGTAATGACATATTGCCTGCTGGTGGTACAAACGGATTTGTACTAAGCACAGACGGATCCGGAAACTATTCCTGGATTACCTCTGATGATGCAGATGCAGATGCGACCAATGAAATCGAATTACCAGTAGGAGGAAACAACGGACAAGTATTAGCCACAGATGGTAGCGGTGTATATAGCTGGGTAGATCAACCAGCATTACCTGTAACTGTGTTTTCTACGGTAAATAATGTGACCAGCAATGCACCGGGAGATACTGCTACAGATGATTTTGTATTTGGTAGTACGCAGATTAATGACATTACTGGGGCCAATGACAACTCAAGGATGTTTTTTGATAAAAGTTTATCAGCATTTAGAGCTGGATTAAACATTGATACTTTTACAGGTTTTGAACAATCCAATCTAGGACAAGGTTCTGCTGGTTTTGGAGCTAATAATACAGCAAGCGGATGGTATTCTGCAACTTTCGGAGTTTTGAATAATTCCCAAGGATTATATTCTTTAACCGCAGGAGATAGTAATACTGCCTCTAATACTTCTACGGTAGCTATGGGTAGATCAAATACCGCTTCAGGTGCATATTCGGTTGCTTTAGGAATTGGAAACACAGCTTCGGGATCAAGAACTGTAACTTTAGGAAATAGTCTTACAGCAGAGAGTGCGGGGCAGGTTAGTTTAGGATATTTGAATACAGCAGCTGCAGGAAATGCCAATGCTTATATAGAAACAGATCGTTTGTTTGTGATTGGTAATGGTGTATTTGATATAAATGGTCCCGTTAATTCGGATGCATTAGTAATGCTTAAAAACGGGAATACTGCTTTTTCAGGTAATGTTGGGGTAGGTACGACTACACCAGAAACCACCTATGCATTGAATGTAAACGGAGATTTAAATTATACCGGAAACTTAACTAATATCTCAGACCGTCGTTATAAAAAGAATATTGAATCTTTATCTGGTAGTTTGGGAAAAATCATACAAACTGAAGGAGTTCAGTATGAAATGAGAAAAGACGAATTCTCGGATATGAAATTTGCGGATGGGACACAATATGGTGTAATTGCACAGGACATCGAAAAGATCTTCCCAAATCTGGTATCTACTAATGATCAGGGATATAAAAGTGTAAACTATACAGGATTGATTCCTGTATTGGTAGAAGCACTTAAAGAACAACAACAACAAATACAACAGCAACAATCTGAAATAACAGAACTAAAGGCTGAAGCTGCTGAAGCTTCTAATTTAGAAAAACGCCTTGAAGCTATAGAAGCAATTATAAAAAGTCAGGTAACATATAAAAAGAACTAGGTATGCAAAAGATATTTCTAACAATACTAGGTGTATGTACATTCTTTGGTACACAAGCACAAAGCGTAGAAAGACAAGTAATCAGTTCAGGAGGTAACACCATTAGTAATGGTGTTACCCTTGACTTTACTATTGGAGAACTTGCGGTTACTACCATCACAGATGGTACCACTACCCTAACTCAGGGATTTCAGCAAGCAACTCTACAATTAGCCATAAAGATCAATCCAGTTGTATTTTTACAAGGCGCTGCCATCAACCCAAATACAGGTGAAGAAACACTGATGCGGGATGATTTAAGAGTTGCGACAGCCATTCCAACAACATCTCCGTATACAGATGCAGCAACGACAACAACTACTGTTTTTAATGCTACGGGAGCTAATGCTATTGTAGATTGGGTTTGGGTAGAATTAAGAGATAAAAATAATGCCAATACAGTACTTGCCTCAACTTCTGCTCTACTACAACGAGATGGAGATATTGTTACTACAGATGGTACATCGGATATAGAATTCGAATTACCACAAGATAACTACTATGTGATGGTTTCTCATCGAAATCATTTGGCCATCCTCTCAGCAAATACTGTCGCGCTATCTTCTACGGTAGCTACCTTGGATTTTAGCGCAGCTAATACAGTAGCTCAAGGAGGAGCTAATGCCGTAGCTGATTTAGGGAATGGAAAATTTGCAATGCTAGGTGGTGATTTTGACGAAAACGGACAAGTACAAAACTCAGATATTAATGCAGTAGTAATATTGTTAGGAGGATCAGGGTATTCACTTGCTGATATGGATATGAATGGTCAGATTCAAAATACGGATATCAATAATGTCATGAATTCCAATCTAGGAAAAGGAGAGCAATTTTAGATGAATACCTAACATCCTTTACCATATGCATATGTAAAAATTCTATTAATGCCTTTTTATTAGATCAGCGATCCCCTTTTGAAGCACTACTAAAAAACCCCAAATAATAAACCTATGAGAAATGTTACTTTGTGGATACTACTATTATGCAGTAGCCTTGCTATGGCGCAATTGAATTCTACGGCTCCCTGGATGAAAGAACTCAATCTAAAAAAGAGCAATAAAAAACCTACTTTTTCAGAGGTTCAACAAGCCTTTAACAAGTATTGGGAAACCCATGATAAAGATGCCAAAGGAAGTGGTTATAAACCATTTAAAAGATGGGAACAATTATGGGGAAGACAGGTAAAAGTAGATGGTAGTATTCCTACAGGAAAAGATATATGGGAAGCTTGGGAAGCAAAAAAACGATTTGGATCAAGTGCTAAAATTGCAAAGATGTCGGATCTTAGTAATTGGCAACCTATAGGGCCTTATAATCACGTGCAAGCGAATGCACAACCTTCTGGTCAAGGCCGCTTAAATGCCGTGACTATTGATCCTAATAACAGTAATGTTTGGTATGTAGGTTCTCCTAATGGCGGGCTTTGGAAATCAATAAACGGAGGTGGTAATTGGACTCCAATGACAGATGAGTTACCAAGAGTCGGTGTTTCTGCGATCGCAGTAGATTATAACAATTCTAATATTATTTATATCGCTACCGGAGACGATGATGCTGATCAGACACCTACCATTGGAGTGATGAAATCAATAGATGGAGGAGTTACCTGGAATACAACAGGGCTGAACGTGAATACCCTCGGAAATGTTACTAAGCTAAGTGAATTATTTATAGACCCTAGTAACTCTAATAAATTAGTATGTGCTTCTAACCAGGGAGTTTTTACTTCTTCAGATGCAGGCGTTACCTGGTCACAAACGCTTACTGGAATTAATATTAGAGATTTACGCCTAAAACCGGGAGATGCCAATATAGTGTATTGTGTTAGCCCTAATGTTTTTTATCGCTCAACAGATGGAGGCGCCAGCTTTGCACAAGTAACCAGCGGTGTTCCTACCAATGTTCGCAGAATGGTGATTGATGTTACACCGGCAGATCCAAACTACGTGTACATTTTTAGTTCGGATGCCGATAATGAGAGATGGCATGGAATTTATCGTTCAACCGATAGTGGACAAACATTCTCTACAAGAGAAGAGGGTGCTGGTAGCTTGATTGGTAACAGTCAGGTCTGGTATAATTTTGCAATGGGTGTTTCGGATACCAATCCAAATGAGCTTTATACCGGGGTAATGGATGTTTGGAAATCCACCAATGGTGGTCAAACCTGGGATAAACTAAATCGCTGGGATCAATTAACGGAAGCCTATACACACGCAGATATTCATGGAATTCGAGTCGTAGGAGGCAAAGTATTTGTGGTTTCGGATGGAGGGATCTATTCGAGTTCAGATGGAGGGTCAAACTTTACTCCGCATTACCAGGATCTTCAAATAGGAGAGTTTTTTAATGTAGCCGTAGCTCAGGGAAATCCCAATAATATTTCTGGTGGATTGCAAGATAACGGTGGTTTTGGAGTAGGAGTTAATGGAGAATACAGAGCGTATCACCCAGGAGACGGAGTAAACACATTAATTACACCTACCGATGATAATATCTATTACGGTCTTATACAAAATGGAGATGTTTTGTATGTATCTAATCGAGGTGACGGTCAGTTGGCTCGAGTATATCGACCTTCGAATGCAGGTGCTGGTGTTTGGGTACCTCCTTTATCTGCTGATGCTAATGGAGATGTATATGCCGCATGGAGTAATTTATTTAGACTAAACCGAACCAATTATTCGTGGGAATTAGTAGGTGATCTTGGTGGATATACAGATGTACTGGAAATCGCACCTTCAGATCCGAACCGAATCGTTTCTTCGAGTCACCAAAATATAAGAGTAAGTAAAGATGGAGGTCGGACGATTGATTTTAATATCAATGCTGTAGGAAATTCTATTGCTGGTATTGCAATCCATCCTGTCAATCCGGATATTATGTGGATCACAACAGATGGAAATGGTGCTAACAAAGGAATTCATAAAACTATTGATGGAGGACTTACCTGGACAGATATCACCTTTAATTTCCCGGTAGCGACAGAATATCCCGAGGATATAGTACATCAGCCAGAGCATTCTCAGAACCCAATATATGTATCGACAGACCTTGGGGTATATCGATTAGACGATAGTAGTAATACCTGGGAGCCTTTTATGAAAGGGTTACCCAATACTAAGATTGAAGATTTAGAAATCAATATTGAAGACCAAACCCTAACAGCCGGAACCTATGGACGAGGAATATGGCGCACTTCAATTCCTGTAGAATTACTTCAGGAAGATGTTCGTTTGGCTAAAATTGTAAGTCCAGAAAGCACAGATTCCAATTGTGGAAGTATTAGTCCTCAAATTAATGTTCGAAATAATGGAATCAATACTATTAATGCTATAGATATCACCTATACAATTGACGGAGGAACACCTGATGGAATCACCTGGACCGGAACATTAACTTCTAATCAGGAAATCCCAATCAATCTTCCACAAATAACCTTACCATCAGGAACATATCAATTAACAGTCAATATCAATTCTGCAAATGATGAAAACGCTTTAAATAATCAACGCTCTGAAACATTTACGATTAATGATACAGGAATAGTAAATGTTACAAATACTTTTGAAGCAGCATCAGACAATTTACTTGTTCAGGGTGGTGTCTGGCAAAGAGGAGTTCCAACCGGAAATCGATTAAACGCAACCAGTAGTGGTACTCAGGCGTATGGAACGAATTTATCCGGCAATTATCCGTTAAGCGCTAATGCATTTTTGGTCACCAATTGTTTTGATTTTACCACGATTCAAAATCCAGTACTGAAATTTCAGATGGCTTTTGATTTAGAAACCAATTATGATTGGGGGAATGTTGAATACACAATCAATGGCGGGCAAAACTGGAATACTTTAGGCCGAAAAACCAGTCAGCCTACCTGGTATAATAGTGATTTAGACGGAAGTAATTTTAATGGAGATTGCTATGGATGCCCAGGAGCACAATGGACAGGAAGAGATACAACACTGAAGCAATATGCATATGACTTTGTTGCCAACGCTGCTAATGGAGAAACAGACCTAACGGGTGCAAAACACATCTCTTTTCGATTTAGGTTGTATTCTGATACCTATTTAAATTGGGAAGGAATGGTAATCGATGACCTTGTGATCGAAGGAGTCGATGTCACCACAAGAATACACCCCATTGCCTTCTTAGAAGGAGCGGGAATGAATCCGGTAAACGGAGAAGAAAACCTCATGCGAGATGACCTTAGAGTTGCAGGAATCGTACCCAACACCTCTCCATACAGCGATGGTTTAATTGTGCCATCATCTATGTTGAATACAACTGGATCAGATGCAATTGTGGATTGGGTTTGGTTAGAGTTTAGAGAAGCTACCAATAAAGCTAATGTAGTGGCAAGCCGTTCGGCACTACTACAACGCGATGGAGATATTGTAGAGGTAGATGGAAATCAGGATTTAAGACTCGATTTAGTAGCAGGAGACTACTATTTAGCCATTAAACATAGAAACCATTTGGGGATTGTTTCGGCATCGACCTATTCGTTAACGGCAACAACCACAACGGTAAATTTAAGTATAGATACGGCGTCCATCACCGGAGGAGCAAATGCGGTAGTGTTACTTAACAACGGACGCTATGCGATGATTGCTGGGGATTATGATGAAAATAGCCAGGTGCAAAATTCGGATATCAATCAAATGATACAGTTATTAGGAAATAGTGGCTATCACAAAGCTGATATGGATATGAATGGTCAGATCCAAAATACCGATATCAATAACCTGATGAATCCTAATCTGGGAAAAGGCGAACAGTAAAATGTATAACAATATAAAGAAAAAAATAGGGTAAGTATCCACTTAGCTGTACTTAACACATACTATAAAACAATACCCCTTTCACTTATGAAAAAACTAGTACTATTATTTTTTATTTTATTTTCTTTTTATACACCATTACGGGCACAATGTGGCCCGGGAGAAGATACCGAAGCCCCTGTGTTTGCTGGCTTAGGAGATGGGACATTAAACAACCCTTTTCGTAATTTATTATCATCCACTGTTGCAAGTGTTCCCAGCGGTAGATATTATTTTAAATTTAATGGAAGTACTTTTCAAGCAGAATTAGATAATGATACTGATGGCGGTGGATGGTTAATGATCCTTAATTATGTACATGTGGCAGGAGATAATCCACCATTACAAGTGCGTAATACCGACCTACCGCTACTAGGTTCTTCAACTTTGGGAGATAATGAGGCGGCTACTGCAAATTGGGGTCATATGGGAAATCAATTGGCTGCTGATTTAGACTTTGAAGAAATGAGATTTTATGGAGTAACAACCGGGCATAACAGAGTTATTGATTTTAAAACAAACTATACTCCGGCGGTTACATATGCCAAAACTGGATCAGGGTCTTTTAGCGGTATGGAAAATGGAGGATATACAGAACTTTCAGGGCATACTGCAAATCTTCCAGGAGACGGATTTCGGGTGTTCGCCGATCAGGGAAACAATGCATTGACCTCTTTTCCTTTTTTTGTAACAGGAAGTGCACATTGGGGGCTGGGTATTGGTAATCGATGGGAAGTAGATGATCAGGCTGGAAATACACAAAGTACCATCCATAGAATGTGGGTTCGCGGAGATCTTTCTCCGATAGGGAGAACAACTTACACTACTCGTTTGAATCTTACCGGAAATGTAACGATTGCTCCTGAGGATATTGGGCTTTCATTTACCGATAACTGTGGAAATGTAACCCTTAGTTTAAGCAAAACAGATTTTAACTGTGCCGACATAGGAGATCACTTAGTACAATTGGTAGCTACAGACACAGCTGGTAATATGAGTTCAATCGATGTGACCATAATAATAGAAGATACCCCTCCTGTAATTACTACAGATACATCTATAGATGTGATTGTCGGAGCAGTAACAGGTACTGCATCCATTACATTAGCAGATTTGAACGCTAGTGCCGCAGATGATTGTGGATTACAAAGTTTTACAATGAGCCAGTCAGATTTTAGTTGTGCAAACGGTATAACTAGCAGTACAATATTAACGGCTACGGATAATGCTGGAAATACCTCTACGACTACGGTGACTGTAAACCTCATTGATCAAACATTACCTGTAGTACAGTGTGTAGCGCCATTTACCTTAGAATTAAATGATACCGGGTCTGTAAGTCTTACGGCAGATGATATTTTACAAGAGGCATCTGATAATTGTGAAATAAACAGTTTATCTGTAAGTAAAAGGTTCTTTGATTGCTCTGATATTGGTGATCATACAGTTACACTTACTGTTACAGATGCTGCGGGTAACCAGGCAAGCTGTTCTACCATAGTAACCGTTACGATACCCTATTGTCCTGGAGATATTACATTAACTTCGGAGGCTAATAGATGCGGGGTGGTCTATAATTATCCTTGTGCAAGTAATATCACTGCAGGTCCCGCCAGTGGAACTATTTTAGATGTAGGTAGTATCACCAGGTATACTTACGATAGTTTGGATAATGATGGTAATACAGTTTCTTGCTCTTATGATGTTACCGTTATAGATGAAACAAGTCCTCTATTTGCAACTCAGGATTATAATGTTACATTGGGAGCAAATGGCACAGCCACCGTAGCTGCAAATGATCTTATTGGTGTGAATCCGTTTGCCACCAATTATACGGTTGATACTTCAGGAACTATAAATCGCGAAGACATCAGTGCTACAGGTACCGAGGTAATACTAAACGATGATGATGTCTCTTCGGCATTACCCATAGGGTTTACTTTTGCTTTTTATGGAAATCAGTATACAGAATTATATTTGTCATCTAATGGATTCATTACCTTTTCTGACGAAAATGAAAGTTCTAACAGAGCTCAACTAATCCCTGATACCAGTAAACCTAATAACCTGATCGCTTTTGATTGGAATGATATAAACCCAAGCGTTCGAGGTACGATAAGATATACTACTATTGGAACAGCACCTAACAGAACCTTGATAGTAGATTTTGATAATGTAGCCTATTTTGCTTCTTCATTAAATACAACAGTACAGGTTAAATTATTTGAAACGTCCAATCGTATTGAAATCCACGCCACCAATATTGAAGATGTAGGTAAAGACAAAACTATGGGTCTTGAAAATATTAACGGTACTTCAGCGATAGCTGTATCCGGACGAAATAGGACACGATGGTCTGCCAATAATGAGGTAGTTGCCTTTTTACCAACATCCGAAGTCTTTGATAATTGTGGTGTAGATACGCTGGAAGCTTCACAAACCACTTTTGATTGTACCAATATTGGAGACAATACAATTACATTGACAGCCACGGATACGAATGGAAATCAAACTCAAAAAACAGTCACCGTCACCATAACGGATCCCGGTGGACATTGTTCCATAAAAATAGCTCCAAAAGTATATTTGCAAGGAGCTGCGGTTAATTCTACAATTACTTCAGATGGATTGATGCGGGATGACCTTAGAAGTGCAGGAGTACTTCCTTTAACTAGTCCTTATACTGATGCACTAAGTACAGATGCATCTGTATTTGATGTAGCAACCGTTAATGATGCTATCGTAGATTGGATTTGGGTAGAGTTACGAGATGCCACTGATGCTTCAATAATCATAGAAGGAATATCAGCTTTACTACAGCGAGATGGAGATATTGTAGCAGTTGATGGTACATCTACAGTATCTTTTGCACAACCCGAAGGGCTTTATTTTATAGCAATTCAGCATAGAAATCATTTAGGGATTCTTTCTGCAAATACGATGAATCTAACTACCAGTACTAGTAACATAGATTTTACAGCGAACCCTTTAAATATATTAGGAGGAACCAATGCTGTGATCGATATAGGTGGAGGAATTCTGACAATCCCATCTGGAGATTTTGATGAAAATGGTCAGATCCAGAACTCTGATATCAATATGGTAATCCAATCATTGGGAGGATCAGGATATAACAATGCAGATTGTGATATGAATGGCCAGATACAAAATACCGATATCAATAACCTGATGAATCCTAACCTAGGAAAAGGAGAACAATAAATCAAAGCTAATACATAAAAATAGGGTAAAATATAAGTTGACTGTATTAGATAAATAATGAAATAAAAACAATTACCAGAACATGAAAAAAAATACCCCTTTATTCGTTTTGCTACTTTATAGCATGCTAAGTTTTTCACAATCGTTCAACTACCAAGCTGTCGTAAGAAGTAGCACAGGAGATATCGTTACAGATCAATCTGTAGGAATGCAGATTAAACTGTTACAAGGTAGTGCAACGGGTACAACCGTATATACAGAAACTCATACTGCTACAACGAGTTCGCAGGGCGTAGTATCCTTAGCGGTGGGTACGGGCACCACAACCGATACGTTTGCCAATATTGACTGGTCTTCACAGGATTATTGGTTAGAAGTTGCTATGGATATTACGGGAGGAACAACCTATACGGTTATTGGAACCTCTCAATTATTAAGTGTACCCTATGCCAATTATGCAGCCAATAGTCCGGATGCAGATCCGGCCAATGAAATTGAACTACCCACAGGAGGAACCAATGGACAAGTATTAGCTACCGATGGATCGGGCAACTATACCTGGGCTAATCAAACTCTGGCGGATAATCTGGGAAACCATACAGCTACTACAAACCTACAACTAGGTAGCAATTGGTTGAGTAATGACGGGGGTAGTGAAGGGGTTTCTATAGGTACTGATGGAGCGTTGACAATAGAAGCAGCCTCGGCTCGACCTGTTCTTGTTAATGGAGTAGGTACTGGATTGGCCTCGTATATAGAGATAAATAATGAAGCAGGAACCCGTGCACTTTTCGGCCCCGATGGAGATGGGCTTTCCGGAGGAGATACCGGAGATGTAGCAGTAGCCAATTGGTCTAATGGAGACCTGACATTCTTTACCAATGCAAGCGAACATATGAGAATAGATAATACCGGTAACGTTGGTATCGGTAAAACCATTCCAAATGCCAAACTCAATGTAAACGGTGCTATACGGGTAGATACCGGAGGAATACGCGTGGATGCCGGTGGAGTAAGAATCGATGGTGGAGGAAACGGACTACTAACTTATGGAGCCAATGGAACTCTTAATGTAGCGATAAGAGAGGAATATGCAAATGCAGGAGGTATCAGTCTGTATAATGATTCGGGCCAGGAAAGAATAGCTTCTTTTATAGATACCAGTACTGATGTAGGAGCTTTATTTGTGTATGGGCCAACTTCTTCCAATATTTTGTTGGGAAATTTAAACGGAGAAAATAATAACGGGTTTATTGGAGTAGCTGATTCAAATTCTTCGCCCAATGCAGGAATGTACATAGATGCCAATGGACAAGGAGTGGTGTATGGAAATATCAAAAATTTTAAAATGGATCACCCTAAAGATGCTTCCAAAGAAATTTGGTATGCCTCTCTCGAAGGACCCGAAGCCGGTGCGTATATGCGAGGAACAGCAAAATTAATCAATGGAAAAGCAGTAATCCAACTTCCGGAGCATTATCAAGAAACCATAAACGGAACTACGCTTACCATGTATCTAACTCCACACAGTGCAGACTCCAAAGGGTTATCTGTAGTATCCAAAAGCCAGGAATCCTTTACCGTAAAAGAATTGACAAAGGGTAAGGGGAACTATACATTTGACTGGGTAGCTTTTGGAGTGCGCAAAGGTTTTGAAGATTTCGAGATAGTGCGAGAAAAAAGTCAAACCAAGCTTTATAAAATGGCTAAAAAACAAGGTTCGGCAATGGCTCCACCAGCAAAGGTAAGTGCTTCTAAGAAAAAAATGCAGGTATCAAAAAGTATTTCTAACAGTATTCAAGATACCAAAACAAAGAATACTACCGAAATAGAAACACTAAAGCAAGAAGTGGCCAGCTTAAAAAAGTTAGTAGAATCATTACTAAATGGTAAAAATTAGAATATTATAAAAAAAAAGCGTCAGTTCGAGTGTTTTGTCGTAGTAAAACGAAGACAAAATGTATCGAGAATAGCTTTTTTTATTCAAAACCCTATTCTCGATACATCCGCCTGAGGCGGACACTCGAATTGACGGATTTGGAATCAAAAAAATCAAAATGCAAAACGAAAAGAAGAAAATAAAAAAGTTATTTAGAAATGAATAAAAATACCCCTTTCGTCATATTGCTGCTTTGTAGCATGCTAGGTTTTTCACAATCCTTTAATTACCAGGCAGTCGTTAGAAATGCCGGTGGAGATCCTGTCGTCAATCAATCTATAGGAGTTCAGGTTCAGGTTTTAGAAGGAGCTGGACCCGATACAGTAGTATATACAGAAACGCATACAGTAACATCTTCGGCTCAAGGAGTAATCTCAATACCTATAGGAACTGGAACAACTTCAGATACCTTTAGTAGTATTAACTGGAGTCAGCAAAACCAATGGATTGGCATTGCTGTAGATATAACAGGCGGTACCACATATATTAGTATAGGAACGACTAAACTACAACAAGTGCCTTATGCGTTGCATGCTAGTATGGCTACCACAGCTACTACTGCCAATGCTATATCTGGAAACCTGACCACATTAGCCGATGCTGATGGTAATACCCAAATACAGGTAGAAGAAACTGCTAACGAAAACATCATTCGATTTGATACCGATGGTACAGAAATAGCTCAAATGAGCAAGAATGCCAATGGTGACTTGCTGTTTAATACTATAACATCCAATGTGATTATGGGCCAGGGAGCTGGAGGTGTTAATACAGGAGATTCTAATGTTTTTGTAGGTAGAGCTGCAGCCAGATTAAATACTACAGGAAGGCGAAATGTCATTATGGGATCGCAAGCTGGTTTCTTATTAGTAGACGGAACGAATAATGTATATGTTGGTACTATTGCAGGACGAGATAATGTCAGTGGCTCCAGAAACACGTTTTTAGGAGATGGTGCAGGAGCAACTACAACAGCAGGGAATAGCAATACGATGATCGGTACTGCTACAGGAGGAACCAGTGCTGGTGGTAGCAATGTTGTAATTGGAGATTCTGCAGCAGGAGCTAATGCCATAGGAAACAATAATACCATAATGGGTACTGCAGCAGGACTGAATGCCACTGGTAATGGTAATATTTTTTTAGGATATTTTACCGGAGCTAATGAAACAGGAGATAATAAGTTATACATCGATAATAGTGCCACAGCTACACCACTGATTTATGGAACTTTTGATACCAACACTTTAATTTTTAATGGAACTACCACTACAACCGGCGCAACTTATGCTAATGGAGGAATTTACTTTCCTGGTTCTTTTGCACCTGATGACACCTATGTCGGCGCAGCTGGTAACTTTATTTCCTTTGGGCATCCTGGAGCAAGTGAGGACTTTTTGGGGTACACCAACAATAACTTTTACTTCAGGGATAGTCCGGGAGGAGGAGATGCAGCACAACCAAGTGTATATGCACAAAGTTTTCCTACCTATTCGAGCCGTAGGTGGAAACATAGTATTAATGATATTCAAAATGCTTTTGATACTGTGGAAAAATTAAGAGGAGTTACCTATACCTGGAATAAAGACCACGGGGGACATCAGGATTTTGGGTTTATAGCTGAAGAAGTACACGAAATACTACCGCAAGCAGCAAAAAAAGGAACTGATGGCGAGATAGACGGAGTTGATTACGGAAGAATAACCCCTTATCTGGTCGAAGCTATTAAAGAACAACAAGAGCAAATTGAACAGCTTAAGGCCATAGTACAAAAACAACAAGCCCAATTAAATAAAATTAGTAAAATCGAAGCTGTTCTGTCAGCTCTTGGGCAACAACTTCCCGAACAAGAGAATTCGATTCATGCTACAAAAAAATAAGTACCGAACAAATAGAAGAACAACCGAAACTTGTTGTTAATCAAAAAAGTGTTCAAATGGTTTTCTCAAAACGTTACAAAATGAAGTATAGAACATTAATCATCATCATATTATTTACATGCGCATTTGCGTCAGCACAATCCTTTAATTACCAGGCAGTCGTTAGAGATGCAACAGGAGATTTGGTAATAAATCAATCTATAGGAGTTCAGGTTCAGGTTTTAGAAGGAGTTGCTCCCGATACCGTGGTATATACTGAAACACATACAGTAACATCTTCTGCTCAAGGTATAATCTCTCTACCCATAGGAACTGGAACGACTTCAGATACGTTTGGTACTATTAACTGGAGTCAGCAAAACCAATGGATCGGTATTGCCGTAGATATTACAGGCGGAACTACCTATACTAGTATAGGTACCACCAAATTACAACAAGTCCCCTATGCCTTATTTGCGGCCAATTCTGGAGACAAAGTATTTTCTACGACAGCCAATATAACCAGTAACAGTACTGGCGATATTGTTAATGACGATTTTGTATTTGGGAGTACGCAGTTGAATAACGATCCTATGACCATTGATGATAATGCTAAAATGTTTTTTGATAAAAGCAAAGCAGCTTTTCGTGTGGGTAGATTGAGAGATCTTGATCCAAATGATCCGGAGGATAATGAACCTGGAGATCAATGGGATGATGCTAATGTTGGAGAAGAATCCATAGCTCTGGGACAAGGTTCTCTTGCCGCAGGAAGAAGTACTATCGCTATTGGAGAAAATAATATTATAAGATCAACTTCTGCAAACTCCATCGCAATTGGAAGCAGCAATACAATTGAAAATAGCGTAATAAGTTATGCTATAGGTCAAGGCAATAACCTTACCGACGGAGCTTCAATGGCATTTGGATATTCAAATACTTCTTCAGCTTTTGGTGCAATATCCATGGGATTTGTTACCAATGCGGCGAGTTATGGACAAATGTCAATAGGATTCAATAATACCGAAGTAAACGGGACAAAAGATTCATTCGTAGCTACAGACCGTCTTTTTGTTATTGGTAATGGGATATCAGTTTTACAAAGAAGAGATGCGTTGGTGATGCTTAAAAACGGAAATACAACCTTAAATGGATCCTTAACAATTGATGGAGATAATCAAGGAGCTGGAACTTCCTACACATTACCTGCACAAGACGGTACTATAAACCAGGTAATGGTCACCGACGGAAGTGGAAATGTAAGTTGGACAGACAATGCAAATACTATAGGAGCTTTCACAGCTTTAACCTTAAACACAGTTGGCGGCTGGGAATATTACAATGCTGCTTTTGGTGTCACCAACTTTCAGGATCCGAGATATCGAAAAGTAAATAACATCGTGTACCTCGAAGGCTTGTGTAGAAAGAACGCTGCCATTGACAATGCAGATACGATTATGACCTTGCCAGTTGGATTTCGTCCTGCAAAAACACGCATCTTTTCAGTAGAAACCGAGAACGGATCTATACGGGTAGATGTTAATGCCAATGGAACTGTTTTGGTCGCTACCGGATTTAATGTGAATCAAAACTGGGTGTCTCTTGATGGGATTACCTTTAGTGTAGATTAAAAAAATAAATAGGGTATTTCAAAACCTAGCTGTAATACAAATAACAAAGGATAATCATTCAATGAATTACTATAAACTAAATAGAAACTTTTAAACCCCTTTCATTATGAAAAAACTATTATTATCATTAGCAACAATTCTGATCACTGTATACGGTTCGTATGCTCAGTGTGGTCCAGGCGAAGATACTACAGCTCCCGTATTTGTCGGTGCGGGTGATGGAACGTTGGCCAATCCATTTGTCAATTTATTGGCGTCTACCGTAGGGAGTGTTCCCAGTGGTACGTATTATTTCAATTTTAATGGAAGCACCTTTCAAGGAGCACTAGACAATGACACAGATGGTGGTGGTTGGTTAATGGTACTGAACTATGTACATTTAGCCGGAGACAACTCTGTATTACAAGTACGTAATACAGATTTACCTTTATTGGGCTCCTCTACCTTAGGTGATAATGAAGCCGCAACTGCCAATTGGGGACACATGGGGAATCAGTTAGCAGCTGCCATCGATTTTGAAGAAATGCGATTTTATGGAGAGACAACCGGGCATACGCGAATCATCGATTTTAGAACGAGCTACACCAATGCCATAAGCTATGTAAAAACAGGAAATGGCTCTTTTAGTGGTATCAACAATGTCACTAATTTTACAGCGTTAACCAATCATACAGCTAATATACCTGCCAATGCACCTAATACGTTCTCTAGTCAAGGGGATTTAGCCTTAACAGAATTTCCTTTTTGGAGAGGTGGGCAGTTTCATTGGGGAATCCGTGGATTAGGAAATCGATGGGAAGTAGATGATCAAGCTAATAATACGCAAAGCACTATTCACAGAATGTGGGTACGTGGGGATCTCTCTCCGGCAGGAACTACAAGTATTAGCCGTAATTTAGATACTTCTGGTAATCTTACCATTACTCCTGCAGATTTTGGATTAGGTTTTACCGATAATTGTGTGAATGTCAACCAAAGCTTAAGTCAAACTGATTTTACCTGCGCTGATATAGGGACTAATGCCATACAAGTGATTGCTACAGACGATGAAGGAAATAGCACGCCAGTAGATGTAACAGTAATTATTGAAGACGCAGCTCCAGTAATTACTTCAGATAATTCGATTACTTTAAACATAGATAGTATGAATCCTACCGCTTCTGTTACTTTGGCGGCTTTGAATGCAAGTGCTGCAGACGATTGTGGATTACAAAGTTTTGAGATTACAGGTCAAGCCGATTTTAGTTGTGCAGATATAACTACGGGGCCACCTAATATAGTTACGCTGACTGCAATTGATAATATGGGACAAACTACTACAACTCAAGTATCAGTTTTTGTAAATGATGCAGAGAATCCTACAGGACAATGTGTAGCCCCTTTTACTGTCGAGTTGAATGCTACAGGTAATACAACTATTACAGATGTAGACGTGATTACAAACGTTATGGATAATTGTAGTATTAATAGTATAAATTTAAGCCAATCTAATTTTACCTGTGCAGATATAGGAGATAATATAATAACCGTTACCGTTACCGATTTAAGTGGAAATATTTTCTCTTGTAACACAACCGTAACCATCGCAGCACCTTCTTGTCCGGGTAATCAAACGCTTGAGGTAGATGCAGATGCATGTGGAGCGGTATATAATTATCCATGTGCTAGCAATATTACAGCTGGTCCGGCAAGCGGAACCTTATTAGCTGAAGGAACAACCACTACGTTTACGTATGATATTCCTGATGGAATCGGTGGTACTACCTCTTGTAACTATACGGTTACTGTAGAGGATACACAAGGCCCAACTTTTACCGCACAAGATCAGACCTTGGCGTTAGACGTGTCGGGTATGGCCTCATTAACAGCAAATGACTTGTTAGGTCCTGATCCGTTTGCCAGTGATTATACGGTAGATATGACAGGTAGTTTAGACAGAGTAGACATTAGTATGACTGGAACAGAGGTTGTTCTTAATGATGATGAGGTTACTTCGGCCTTACCAATAGGATTTACATTTGCATTCTACGGCAATCTTTATACAGAATTTTATATTTCATCCAATGGCTTTCTGACCTTTACAGCTAATAGTTCAGACGGATGTTGTAACGGACAATCACTTCCAGATGCTACTGTTAATGAACCAAGCAATTTAATTGCTTTTGACTGGAATGATATCAATCCCGAAGATGGAGGAACCATGCGTTATGAAACCATAGGAACCGCTCCTAATCGTATCCTGATTATGGACTGGGATAGTGTAACACATATTGATGATGTAAATGATATCACTACCACCCAGGTGAAATTATTTGAAAATACAAATCGTATTGAAATACATACTACCAATATTCCACAAACTACCGATGATAAAACACAAGGATTGGAAAATATGGATGGTACTGCTGCGGTTATTGTACCAGGTCGTAATGCTGCGCAATGGGGTGCTACCAATGATGTGGTTGCTTTTAACCCAGTACGTATTGTAACCGATGGATGTGGCGTCGATACCTTAGTAGCATCTCAAACGGACTTTGATTGTACCAATTTGGGTGCAAATATCGTAACCCTTACCGCTACAGATCTTAATGGTAATGTTTCTATGCAAAATGCAACAGTAACGATTACCACGACAGATACTACAGCACCTGTTATTACTTTGACAGGAGATAATCCGCAAGAAATTGTACAAGGAACTGCATATTCAGAATTAGGAGCAACTGCAGATGATGGATCTATGGTAGTGATCGATGCTTCTTCGGTGGATACGAATACTGTAGGAACATATAGTGTAACTTATAACGCTACGGATGTATCTTGTAATGATGCAATAGAAGTGATTAGAACCGTTAATGTGGTACCATTATTAGCAATAGAAGACAATCTGTTTTCTAAAGCTATAACAGTATATCCTAATCCGACCAGCAGTACACTTTATATTGAATCCTCAGAAAATCCAATGGATACTATAGAAGTGATGGACATGAGCGGTCGTGTTATTAAACGTATAGAGCAAGATGCGGTAAGCCGTTATCAATTGAATACGTCTCATCTTGCTGGTGGTATATACTTCGTAAAAATCACCTCTGGAAATAAAGAAGCGATCAAACGAATTACAAAGAATTAATATTTCTGATACATAATAACTGATAGCCTAGTGCTCTCGGTCTAAAGATTATATTTGATAAAGAACTGCCATTGTGAGTGATACAGTGGTAGTTCATTTATTAACAATGAAATTTATTCTTTTGAATATATTTAGTTTTACTAACTAACTTATTCGAAGTTAAGTACCTTTACTAAAATACTAACCAAAAAAATAAATCTCCCCTTATGAAAACACTTCAGCTTATAACCATGTTACTACTTGTTAACATGGCATTGTCACAAACCCCTAATGCTTTTAATTACCAGGCCGCGGTCAGGGATACAAATGGCGAATTGCTTGTCAGTACTTCTATTGGTATAGAAATGATTATAAGACAGGGAGGCACTGCAGGTACAGCCTTGTATACAGAAACACATACCGCATCTACAAACACCTATGGTGTATTTAGTATTGCTGTAGGAACTGGAACGACTTCAGATAGTTTTACAGCAATAGACTGGAGTGTGAATACCTATTATATAGAAGTAGGTGTCGATATAAGTGGAGGAACTTCTTATAGCTCGATAGGAACACAACAACTGCTAAGCGTGCCATACGCTATGCACTCCAAAACAACCGAATTAGGAGATAACCTGGGAAACCATACTGCAACCCAAGACCTGAATTTAAATACTAATAATATAACAGGCGTAAGTACAACAACATCAAATACTTTCATTTCAACAGCTGCAAATGCAACCGTGAATAATACATCTCTAAACGGAGGCGAAGGTATTGTAATGCCAGGAGTTACTTCGGACTATTTAATAAGTGTACAAGACGGTAATGGTAGAGTGCAACATAAATGGAATGCTAGTCACGGAATTAATGAGACATTTATTGCAGGAAACGAAGATGCAGCGTTTATCGATATTAATGCTACTGCAAATACCGATAATGATGCCTGGATAGAATTTAAACATGCAGATGGGATATCTGCAGCTGCAGGAGATCCAATTTCTTGGAATACACAGATGATTATCAATCAAGGAGGTGAAGTTGGAATTAATGAAACCAGCCCAGATGACAAACTACATATTACAGATGCCGGAAATGGAACTCGTGTACGGTTAGAAAACACAGGTAATGGTTGGGCAGGCATGGTTGCAAAAAATGCACAGAGAGAAATATTCGTGGGAATACAAGGTGCTTTTGACGTTAACCCAGGAGAATTTCATATCTATGATAATACAGCAGGTGCCAGAAGGTTAGTTATTGATGCTGCCGGAGAAGTAGGGATTGGCAGAAATAATCCTTCTGTAAAACTAGATGTAAATGGATCAGTTAATTGTACTGGAGGAACTTGCAGTTCAGATGTAAGATGGAAAAGGAATATTACGGCACTCCCTAATGTTATCGAAAATATCAAACAAATGAGAGGTGTTTCCTATTATTGGAAAACAGAGGATTTTCCTGATCAAAACTTTACAACGGATAGGCAAATAGGATTGATTGCCCAAGAAGTGGAAAAAGTATATCCAGAATTGATAAAAACCAATAATGAAGGTTTCAAGTCCATGGATTATATGTCCCTCACCGCTGTTTTGCTAGAAGCAGTAAAAGCACAACAAGCTCAAATAGATGAATTAAAAAATAAAGTAGACGAAATCGATCAGTTAAAAGAAATGATAACAGCTATGCAAGAACAAACGCGAGAAAATAAAGTTGATCGTTCGAATATCGGGAAGTAATTTTTTAATACCTATATAGTTTTATTGAGATATTGGTTGGATCCGAAGTTCTAATTAATCGATATTAGGTGTAATGAATTACTTGTATAAATACATATTCAAAATGTAAATGGTATAACAGCTAATTTTATATGAGAATTGGTATTGAACTCTTCTGATAAAGCTTTTTATGAATAAGATAATGGTAGATATCGAAATGGTTAAGGATGGAAATCTACGTATAGGATAAGGAAGTGGTGTTTCAATAACATACATTGGGATCAATCCCTCAAAAAAATAGGGTAAATAGAAGTTTAACTGTATTACCTATGAATAGATAAATAAAGAACCCCAAAATAATGCCCCTTTTACTATGAAAAAACTACTACTATGCCTATGCTTATTAATTAGCTATTTAATTAATGCGCAAACATTTACCGAACTAGTCACTGCAAATTTAACCGATGTAACTCAAAGTGCTGTAGCATGGGGAGATTATGACAATGACGGAGATTTAGATGTATTATTAACTGGTTGGACAGGTAGTACAAGGGTTTCAAAAATATACACCAATACTGCAGGAACTTTTACTGAGCTTGCCACAGCAAATTTAACAGGAGTAAATAATAGTGCTGTAGCCTGGGGCGATTATGATAATGATGGCGATTTAGACGTATTATTGACTGGCTGGACAGGAAGCGCACCCATTTCAAAAATATATACCAATACAGCAGGGACTTTTACCGAACTCGTCACAGCAAATTTAACAGGAATAACAAATGGTGCGGTAGCCTGGGGTGATTATGATAATGATGGAGATTTAGATATCTTACTAACAGGATTTACAGGAAGTGCTACAGTTTCAAAAATATATACCAACACAGCGGGAACTTTTACCGAACTAGCTACAGCAAATTTAACTGGGGTAACAGATGGTGCAGTAGCATGGGGTGATCATGATAGTGATGGAGATTTAGATATTGTACTAACTGGCTCCGCAGGAGGTTCGCGTATTTCAAAAATATACACCAATACGGCAGGGACTTTTACTGAGCTCGCCACATCAAATTTAGCACAAGTGTCTTTTAGCTCAGTAGATTGGGGCGATTATGACAATGATGGCGATTTAGACATATTGTTAACCGGTATAGAAGGAAGCACAGCTAGCGCAAGTATTTCAAAAATATACACCAATACGGCAGGGACTTTTACCGAGCTGGCCACAGCGAACTTAACAGCAGTTAATGTGGGTGCTGCGCTTTGGGGCGATTATGACAATGATGGCGATTTGGATGTTTTATTGAATGGTTGGACTGCAAGTGGAAATATTTCAAAAATATATACCAATACAGCTGGAGCTTTTACTGAACTTGCTACAGCCAATTTACCAGGCGCTGCATTTGGTCGTTCTGCATGGGGAGATTATGATAATGACGGTGATTTAGATATACTATTAACAGGAGAATTTCCTGTAAGCTCAAAAATATTTACTAATAATACAGTTACACCTAACACAGCTCCTACTGCACCTACTACGCCAACGGCAGTAGTAAATGGAAATGAAGTGACCTTAAGTTGGACAGCCAGTACCGATGCAGAAACTCCTAGCAGTGGATTAAGTTATAATGTATATATAAAAGATGCTTCGGCAAGCTCAGCATATACCGTTGGCCCGATGGCACAAGAAAATGATGGTTGGCGTAAACTTCCTGACATAGGTAACGCGCAACAAAACACTTCATATACATGGAAACTACCTCAACAATATCACGGCGTAAATACTAACTTTACTTTTAAAGTACAGGCTATTGATCATAATTTTACGGGTTCTGCATTTTCTACCGAGGGTACTTTTACTGTGGACTTAAGACCTTTTACTGAACTTAGTACTGCAAACTTAATGGATTTGCTTAATAGTTCAGCAGCCTGGGGAGATTATGACAATGACGGAGATTTGGATGTACTTTTAATAGGGCAGGATTCACCAGTAACACTTAATGCATACTCTAAAATATATACCAATAATAACGGGATTTTTACAGAGCTTACTTCGGCTAATTTACAAGGTTTGAATTACAGTAAGGGAGCCTGGGGGGATTATGATAATGATGGGGATTTGGATGTGTTAATAACGGGTTCTATAGGGGGTTTTTCAGGAGTTACAAAAATATATACCAACACTAATGGGGTTTTTACCGAAGATACTGGTACCAATTTACCAAACTTTGTTGGTGGTTCAGTAGTCTGGGGCGATTATGATAATGATGGCGATTTAGATGTTTTAATAACAAGAGCATCTAAATCAGAAATTTACACAAATGATAATGGAGTCTTTTCAGAACTTGCTACCGCAAATTTAATAGGAGTTAGTGATAGCTTTGCCACTTGGGGCGATTATGATAATGATGGTGATTTAGATATTCTTTTAACAGGGTATACTGGGAGTGCAGATATATCAAAAATATATACGAATACTAATGGAGTTTTTACAGAACTTACTTCTGCAAATTTAACAGGGGTATCTTATAGTCATGCAGCTTGGGGCGATTATGATGACGATGGCGATTTAGATATTTTATTGACGGGGTATACTGGAAGTACTACCGTTTCAAAAATATATAACAACAATGCAGGTACTTTTACAGAATTGGTTACTGCGAATTTACCAAGACTTCAATACAGCTCAGTTGCTTGGGGCGATTATGATAATGATGGCGATTTAGATGTATTACTCTTTGGATTAAATAGTGGTGCTTCTATTACTAAGATATATACCAATACTTCAGGTGTTTTTTCCGAATTAGTTTCTGCAAGTTTAACTGGTGGATTTAATGGTAATGCTACTTGGGGTGATTATGATAATGATGGCGATTTAGATATTTTAGTATCTGGACAAGAGTCTATTGGAGTAAACTTTTCGAAAATATACACCAATAATTCGTTTACGCCTAATACGCCGCCTACAGCACCTACGAATCCTACAGCTGTAGTAAGTGAAAATGAAGTAATCCTAAGCTGGATAGCCAGTACAGATGCAGAAACGCCTAGTAATGGATTAAGTTACAATGTATATATAAAAGAAGCTTCGATAAGCTCAGCATACATCGTTAGTCCAATGGCACAGGAAAACGATGGATGGCGTAAGTTACCAGCTATTGGTAATGTAGGACAAGGTACCAGTTATGTATATAAACTTCCTGCTGCTTGTACTACGAATTATACCTTTAAAGTACAAGCTGTAGACCATAGTTTTGCAGGATCGGCTTTTTCTGCAGAAGGAAGTTTTAGTATAGTAGATACTACCAATCCCACCATAGTAACCCAAGACATTACGGTACAATTAGATGCTTTGGGAAATGCGAGCATTACTCCGGCACAGATAGACAATGGTTCTTCTGATAACTGTGGAATTCAATCCATGAGCCTGGATATCACTACATTTAACAGTACCAATGCTGGAACCAATGTAGTGACCCTAACAGTGACTGATGTCAATGGAAACTCAGATTCTAGAACTGCTACAGTAACAGTACAAAATATATTTGAAGAACTTACTACAGCAAATTTAACAGATGTTTTCCAAAGTGACTTAGCGTGGGGGGATTATGATAATGATGGAGATCTGGATCTGTTGTTAACAGGAAAAAAATCAATTTCTGTAGCCGTTGATCCTATTTCAAAAATATATACCAATAATGGAGGGACTTTCACAGAGTTAGCTTCTGCCAATTTAGAAGGAGTACAATATGGATCTTCAGAATGGGGCGATTATGATAACGATGGAGATTTAGATATACTCTTAACAGGTTTAGGTGTTGGAGATACTCCTGTAGCAAAAATATATACCAATAATGGAGGTACGTTTACTGAGCTCGGAACGGCCAATTTAACAGCAATAGCTTATGGAGATGTAGCTTGGGGAGATTATGATAATGATGGGGATTTAGACATTTTATTAACTGGTAGCACAAGCAGTTTTTCTCCTATATCAAAAATATACACCAATGATGAAGGAACTTTTACAGAACTTACTACGGCAAATTTGCCAGGATTATATAGCGGTGCTTTAGCTTGGGGCGATTATGACAATGACGGGGATTTAGATATTTTATTAACAGGATATACCGGAAGTGAAGATATCTCGAAAATTTATACCAATAATAATAATAATGGAACTTTTACAGAATTGACCTCTGCAAATTTAACAGGTGTTTCCTTTAGTTCAGTTGCATGGGGAGATTATGATAATGATGGAGATTTAGATATCTTATTGGCTGGATATACAGGAAGCACGAACGTCTCCAAAATATACACCAATACTGCAGGCAGTTTTACAGAACTGGCAACGGCAAACTTACATGGTGTACAGGAAGGTTCAGTGGCTTGGGGAGATCATGATAATGATGGAGATTTAGATATATTATTAACAGGTACAGGAGGAGGCGCTAGAACCAGAATATATACAAATACTGCCGGTAATTTTACCCATCTTGTTACTGGTAATTTAACCGATATAGCAGTTAGCAATGCGGTTTGGGGAGACTACGACAATGACGGAGATTTGGATATAGCCATGGCTGGTGTTACCACCAGCTCGTTCACTTCAAAAATATATACTAATAATGCGATTACTCCTAATACTTTACCCACGGCTCCAGCAAATCCTACAGCTGTAGTAAACGGAGATGAAGTTACCTTAAGCTGGATAGCCAGTACCGATGCAGAAACTCCAAGTAGTGGTTTAAGTTATAATGTATATATAAAAGACGCTTCGACAAGCTCAGGATACAAAGATTTTGAGAGAAAAAATAACTGAATTATTAAATGATAATTGGGGACAAATCAAAAAAGATTTCAAGCAATTAGATGCTAAAGAACGTATTGATACTTATTTTAAAATTTTAGAGTATGCGTTGCCTAAATTATCCAGACAGGAAATAAAAAATGATGGATTAGAAGAAGTCACCTATAATATTTTAGATTTGGGAAGCGGTATCGATCCCAATGCCGAGTGATATTTTTACAAACTTGTTATTTGTTTTAGGAAATACTATCGAGAGGATATATATACGGATTATGATAAACAATTAAAGAATATAACTTCAGATATACGGGCTTTTGAGTTTTTACCTTGCTTCGAGGGTGAGGGTGCTAAAGAAAATATTTCTTTTGAATATTAATTATCTATTCAATTATGTATATATTTTTCTTCACATTCGTAACAAGTTTCCGTATTTATAAATTCATTTACAAATTCTTCATTACAGGAATTGCATTTTTTTGCTCTATGGTCTTTTAAAATTATTTCGTATTCTCCGATATAATCATAATCATTACTAGTATCAACGTAAAAAACATTTCCGCAACCCCCAATACATTCTATTTTTTCATTGTAATCCGTATCTGAAATTCCTGTTGTTTGTTCACATTCATGACATTGTATGTGTAGGGTGTTGCATTTAGTACAATTGCTGGTATTAATATATGATAATTTTGATCTAGGATGTGTAATTGGATATTCGTTATTTAGTGTTTGACTAGTCCAAAAAGAAACAAAATTCCCATCTTGATCACAAGCATCACATGTATAGTGATCAGGTGGAGCGATCTCATAATGACCAATTCTTATCTTGCCTTTGGAGTCTAATGTTTTGTAAAAACTCAAAATTTCAGAATCATTCACAGTTTCTTCTATATGCTTATTTGCCATAAACAAGAATTGCGGTAAATTATACATCCAAAATTCTGTATTAGAATGGTCATAAATCTCTTTTATTAATTCCTCACGTGGACTTTTGATTCTTTTCTCAGTAGTATTCTCTAAATAACACCAATCTTCTTTTAAATCATTACAGATAAATAAAACAGGTTTTTGAGTCTTTTTTGAATATTCTAAGATTTGTTTCCAAACAATAAGATCACCAAAAATTTGAGTTCCTTGTTTATCTTTACGATCCATATAGCCTGGAGGTATAGAAAATTCATACCTATGTTTACCTTCTTTTGTTATTTTAAGTATTTCTTCAAAATTATAATTTTCCCCTACCTCAAAGTTCTTGTATATAGCTTTTTGGACATCATCATCTGATAATAAGTTGTTTATTTCTTCTTCTTGTATAGCTATTTCTGTGATAATCGATTTTTCAAATTCTTCTGATTTAATTATGAAATCCTTTAGTTGTTTCGAAAAATTATTAAATTTTTCTTTTGGTAAATGAGGATGCTTATCATCATTTTTGGTTCTATTCTTTATGCTGGAAAGACATTTGTCTGTGTTTGAAATGAAGCTATTAATTTTTTTCAATTCCTCTTTTAATGGTTTATAATTTTCAACTATTGGTTTGCAGATTGTTGTTTCACGATTTTTTAAATACTCGAACTGGACATGTGCAGGAATCCATAGTCGGTTATGAAGTTTTTTTTCTAAGAGATTGTTGAAGATTTTTTCTCTAGTTATTTTGGGTAAAAAATAAAAGTCAAGAAGAGCAGAAGAATCGAAAATAAATATAGCATTATCCCAGAGTCTTTTTTCTTTTTCTTCAGTCATTTGATATAGATCATTTCTCATATAGTTCTCTTTATAATAGATACCTTTATATTATTTTTTTTCACTTAATTGTGTTGCGAATAACCTAACAATTACAGATAATAATACTAAGAATACCGATATAAAGTGTAGACCGTAGATAATATTTGCAATTCTTGATTTAGGTTTTAGATTTCCAGTGAAAAAAGTGCTAAATGAGTACGATAAAATTTTACTATAAGTCCAATAATTATTATCTTTTTCTATACTTATCTGTTCGTTTTTAAACTCATTATTTATTTCCGTCTGATTACTGATTTGATAATTGAAAAAAGAATAAAATTTCATATCTTCTTCTTCTTCTTCTTTGAAAGGGAATAATGATATTAGTTTGCCGGCTGAATCACATACAGCAATTTTATGTATAATTTGTGTACCACTATTGATACTACCAAAGAAAACAGAATCTGTTTTATGAATCATAAGCTCATTAAAAAATAAAATATTATTACCTAGTGCAGAAATTGAAGAGTCTAAATAACTTGACTTTTCTTCAATAATTTTTTTGCAGAGTTCGGTTCGTTTGACTAATTCCGTTGGTTTGTACTTTGTATATAAGCTAAGAATTGATCTCTCTTTTTCCATGGCTGAAATTTCGGGATCAATAACAATGCTATTTATATCTTTTTTTATAACCCAAAGATATAAGCAGGGGAAGACTGTAAGGTGCAGGAATAGACAAATTGAAATTAATTTAATAATCAGCTCGTATTTTGATTTTATACTTATTCCCCATATAAATAGACAGCCTAAAAAAATAAAATAGATAGGGATAATATCTTCATAATAGTTTATATGTATAAAAAAAACTAGAATTGTAGGGATAGCAACGGAAATAGAAACTATTTGTAAGCGATATTTTTCAAAAAGTTCCTTGCTTATTTTTTTAAAGTCCATTTAATGATTTTAGAGAAAAAACTAAAAATACTAATAATTCCCCAATAGTTGAGTTGTTGCAATTTTTAAATAAAACTAATCGATTAGTAGTGTTATATTTTACCTTATTAGCTATAGGTGCTTTATTTTCAACACATACAATTATTAATAAACCATTGATCTGTTAAGTAAAGAAGAACAAAGGAAGAAATTAGAGTCAATCTTCCCATATCATATAGAATTACGAGGTGAATTAAATATTGTTTCTTATTCGAGGTGCTTTATGGTTTGATTTAAAAAGATTTACATATTAAGAAACTTCGCTCCAAATGAGACTGGAGCCAATCTGATTTGGCGCGTGCTTGTGATAAAGATCGTCAAGCTATTGAGAAAATAGAGAATGGTAAAGCGAATCCTACTGTTTATAATCTTTATCAGATATCGCAGGTTTTGGGCATCGATTTACATGAATTGGCAAATATTAATTTTTCTTAATCTTCAAATCGCTCATCAAACATTTTCCTCAATAGACCGTAGTTTCTGATAGAGTATTCCTCTTCCCTTATATAATTGTGTTCTTTAAATTTAAATTTCATTTCCAATTCGACAACGCGATTTTCAAGATGCATATAGTCAGTAACTGTTTCCATATGTAACTGAATAACTTTTGCTTTTCCATTGAAACTATAATCATAGTCTGTATTGGAAACTATTGTTTTGATCTTTTGAAACCTTAGTTCTAAATCATCTTTGATTAAAAAAGAGCATTCAATTTTCTCTAAGTCTGTCGAAGCAAAGTAATCTTCAGATTGAAAAAGTATGTGTGTGCCTAAATGGAACGAAATCTTATTATCTTTTTTTCGATAAACTTTAACTATGAAATTTGAAAGGTTGATGGTTTTATTTTGCATTAGGGAAGCTATTAGTAATAATCGATAAATATATAGCAAAGGAAAAGTATTTTAAGAATATGACTTTTTTTATTGTCATTTTATCATATAAACTAATTTTAGATTATTTGAATATTCCCCACATTTACATTATTTTGTTAATCTTATTGGCTATTATTGCTAATCTAATTTTATGCGTATGAAAAAATCTTTAAAAAATATTTTGATTTTTATTAATCTTGTTATCCTAGTTTTAGCTGCTTTTTGGTTTTATTCCAACAAGGGTTATGAGCCAGCAATCGTTTTTGTAGGACAACTTTCTTCTTTAGTAATATTGGCAGTTGAGGGCAGGACAAAATCCACGGATATTGAAGGGGTTGAAAAATCGAAAATAAGGATTAAGTCAAAAGTTATTGATGATACTCTAATAAGCGTAAAAAATGTTAAAGATGATTCTGAAATTGATGTAACAAGAGATTAGATGATTAATTGGTTTAAACGTTTTTTTGGAATTGATAAAAGTGTGAACATTAAAAATATTAGCAATTCTAAAGTGTTATACATAAATGGATTAATTATAAAATCACCAGAAGAATTAGCAGCCATTGTAGACTTCAATCCGATTGTAAAAAGTGATTTGATAGGGGTTGATGGAGAAAAGTTTATTGGTAAAATAAGTTTAAGGAATGATCTTATTAAGAGAACGTTTTCTAAAGAGGATACTTCATCGCAACTCGATGTAATATGGCAAATAGAGGGGGTAGGGAAAGAATTAAAAAATGTTGTTCAAGAGAATGATAAAGTTGCTTTATTAGGAAATCCCGGTTTGGGGAAGAGCACCGAATTAGAACAATTAGCTGTTGAGTTGTGGAACGATTCAGAAAATCCGATTATTCCTATTCATAAAAACCTTAGAAATTTTACTAATCTCGATGACATCGATTCTTTCATAAAAATAAACTGGAAAACTTTGGCAGATGTTATTTTTATACTCGATGGAATTGACGAAATTTCTGACGTGGAAGATTTTACTTCAAAGTTAGAAACCTTTATTTTAAAAGTAGAAAGCACTGAAATTAGAAGTAGGTTCCTGATAAGTTGTAGAACAAATGTTTATGAAGATGAGGTCAAGAATATTGTAGAGTTTGATAAGTTTTATTTAGAAGATTTAACTTTACAACAGGGAATAAAGATTTTAGAAAGTAAGTGCAGTATTCATATATCAGAATCATCTATTAATGAGAATTTTAAAGTTTTTGTTAAAAATCCGTATCAAATAGAAATCGTTGCGAAATATATTAAAGAAAACAATAAGATTCCTACAAATACATCAGAATTGTGGGAAAGCTACATTCAGGGAAGATTAAAAGACGATAGTCGATTTAAATTTAGAAAGCGAAAACTAAATCCGACAATTATAGTTTTATTCTCAAAAAAATTGTCATTGGTAAATGAGTTGATGAAAAGAAATACTTTTCGGGATGATGATCTTATAAAAATCACTAATGGGGATATATCTGCTTATGGGGAATTTAGAAAAAATCCTTTATTTGATTCAAAACCTGATGATCAAGAGAAATTTTTTGTGCATAGAAATGTTCAAGAATACTTTGCATCGCTTGCTCTTGTGGAGTTGGAATTTAAGAAGATAACTAAATTTATTTGTATCGATGGAACGAACAAAACCCATCCATCCTTATTTAATACAATTACTTTTCTCATTAATTTATTGTCAGTAAATTCTGATAAATTCGCACATTTGGTTGAATGGATTACTATAAATGAACCTGAGTTATTGTTTAGAGCAGATACGGATAGAATTAGCAGCAACATAAGGAATGTTGTCTTTCAAGCCTATTTTGAAAGAGAGTGTGTAAGAAAAACACTGTGGATAAATACAAAAAGAACCTATGAAATGGATAAGATAGGGAAGTTTGCTGATACCAGTGAAAACTTTAAGTATTTATTTGAGATCATTCAAGATAAAGTAAAACATTTTCGTATCCGGTATTCCGCCTTAGAGTTGTTAGAGTATTTCAAATTGCCCCTTTTTCGAGCTCGGGAAATCCAAAAATATTTTTTGGAGGAACTAAAAGATGATGATTTAGAAATAGGCATAAAGTGTAAAATGTTAGATTTAATATGCGCTAAACCTATCTTACGTGAAGATCGCGGTTTGATTGATGAAGTCTTTAAAATTTTTATAAATGAATCTAATAAGCAGATAAATTCTAGTCTGTTACATTTGCTAGAAGATTTTGAAAATGTAGATGAATTTTCAGAATACATACATCAAGAATTTCAAAGAGCAAACAAACTTCTTCCGAGGAATGACAACGATGAGGTTATTAGAGGAAATAAATCTAGAGTTGAGAGGCTGGTTTTTAAGTTTAAATTGGCAGATAATTTTTTGCAAGCAGTGAGACATTATTTTAATAATAATATCAGATTAAGAGATGTAAATAACCAAATAGAGAAAATTTCAGAAAGATGTATCTATTTCATAATTAAGGATGAACAATCTTTAATTAGTCTACTAGAGGAAATTAATGTTGAATTGAGGTTTCATACCCACAGAGACTTGTTATTACATATAATTAAGAATACTAATAAATATGATTTGACAGTAACGCATTTGATAAATAATTGGGAATTGAAGGAAATTCTTCCAATGGTAGCTCGAATTCTTAGAATGAGTAATATTCATTTAGTTGCTAATAAAATGGTTGAAAAAGGTATGGGAGCTAGAGAGGTGGAAGGCTTTAGAAATAGAATTTCAAATACAAACAGTATTGATTTAGCTTTGCAATTCGAAGAAATAATGTCAACAAAAGGAATTCAATTTACGGAACGTCTTTTTACTCAAAAGGAAAAGGATCAACAAGAGAATTATTTCTTTGATACTATTCAAGAAAACCTAAATATTCTTTTTGATAAAGAATTATTATCTGAAAGAATTCAAATGATTTTTTCGGAGACTAATAATTCAATGGACTGGAGAGATTATCATAAAATAGAAAATGAATGGTATGAAAAGAATGGGTATCATAATATAATGGTCGATACTCCGATGTCATTAATTGGAACTTTTATTTCTGAAAATAGGCAGCCTGTGAGGTATGAAATTTTAAGTAAAAATCTTGAAGATAATTTTTTAAGGTACTACCAAATAATGAAATATATAACTGATTGCAAAGAACGTAATTGGGAATATAATTTATATGATCATCAAAAAACAAGCATAATAGATTGGTGTCTTCAGGAAGCTACGGATTTTGATTTTGACAATGTCATAATAATTAATGAGGGAGGAAAGTCATATTATAGGAATGGTAGAAATAATGATATTAAAATTAGGACGATTATCTTTTTTGAAGATTTGTTGAAATTCAACTTATCTCAAGAGTTTTTAGTAGGTTGTATAGAGTTTGATTATTTAGTAAATCAAGAAGGAGTGGGGAATCTTGAAGAGAGTTTTGACTATTTAAGAAACAAAATAAATGATGATGAAGCATTCAAAAAACGAATAGTTGATAATCTGAAAAATAAGGAATTATTTTCTATGACATTAGCAAATCATATAATGTATGCCTTAGATCATAAAATTGAAGAAGTTTATCCCTTGATAAAAGAATATTTTTTAAATGATGGTTTGTCTCGTCATCTAAGTGCGAGATTGGAGCAATATTTTAAACTTACTGATGATACAAATTTGTTGTTAGAGTGTTGTAAAGATCCTGAAAGTCAATTTTATTGGTCAGCTATAGAAATTTTAACGGAATTTAATAGAGAACAGGGTTTTTGTGTCGATAGGTCATTGGAATATTTGCATACTAATAATGATACTTTTAAGACTAATGCGCTCAAAACTTTATTTTTAAACAATAAAATTGAAGCAATTGAATACTTAGTTAGTGCATTGGAAAATGGGTTGAAAATACCCACTATACGTTCTTATAAATTTGCTAACTATAATGTGGTTAATGATTATAACATTATTGAATTGCTTTTTGACTTAATTTATGATAAAGAATTTGATGATTTTGAGAGAAATGATTATCGCTCTTTTTTAACCAAATACCTTGAGAATTTAGTAATAAAAGGGGATAAAGAATATGCTATGGTTATGCAAGTTTTAAATAAAATTAAAGAAGAATTAAAAGGAGAAAACAAAGATTTATATCATATCAATATTTTAATAGATGAAGTGAATTACAGTTTCTATTTATCAAAATCTAAACCATATGAACTTAATGAGGCATTAAAATATGTCAATGATATAATTTAATCAATATTAAAAATTAGTTCTGGACTAAATATGGACTAGAAATAGAAAGTAAAAAACGCAATAAACTAATTATAAGTTTATTGCGTTTTTAGGAAGTGACCTCGGCAGGATTCAAACCTGCAACCTCTTGAGCCGTAATCAAGTGCACTATTCAGTTATGCTACGAGGCCTTTTTTGCGGGTGCAAATATATGAGTATTTCGGAAAATATAAAACTATTTTGAGATTTCTTTTTTAAATTTTTTAATTATCCCGCTAGCTTTTTCAATATCAGAATTTAAAATAAAAAGTTCCGATGAATACCCCAAAGTTCCAAAACCAGCTAATCTACCTGATTCCGGATGATCCCTAATTACAGAAGGGATGCTTATTTCGTTTAATAAAAAGGCTAATCTATTGATTAGAATGGATGTTCCGGTGTATATTTTTATATGTTCTCTCATCATGTAATGTTTTTAATTTATCAATGAATCTATTATTCTGAGCGGAATGAAATCTTTTCATTCCGCTCTTCTGATTATTATTCTTTTGATGTTTTTTGTGACATCATTTTTTTCGCTAGTTCAGCTCCGATCAATGATTGAAGTAAATTGCTGTCAGAACCTTGTTTTCCTCCATCCTGAATATAAATCTCAGGTAGTTTAAGATCTTTAAGCTGTTTAGCAACATTTACAGAGGTTTTAAATTCCCATTCTGCGCGTTCCTGAGGTGTAAGTCCAGCGTTTACTAGTTTTGCATTCTCATATGATTGAGCGTCTGCCATTGTTTTCTGAGTTTTTGCTTTAAACTGTGCTACTTCATAGTTCTTACGTTCTTCAATAAGATTGAATTCTGCTACTTTGGCTCTTGTTTCTGCCTCAATCGTTTTCTGAATTTGCTCTTTTTCTAATCTAGCACGTTCAGTTGCTTTTTCAGCTTCACCTTTTGCAGTTTCTTTCTGTGCACGGTAAAATTGGCGTTCTGCTTGTTGTTTTTCTAATTGAGTTTGCGCTACCTCTTCTTTTTGTAACTGTAAACGTTTATCAAAAGTAGTTTCCCAGTCAATTTCTGTTACAACTGCTTGCACGACTGTAAGACCATATCCCGATAGAGAGTTTCCTCTTTCTCTAATAGGTTCTCCGTTTTTATATTGAATACGAAAACGCTTTTGTTTTGATTCTTTATTTACAACTGTTCTAACTGTAGAACTGTCTCCAATAATTTCGCGACTTTCACTAGCGAAATACTCTTCTAGTACATACATTCCGTTTTCTAACTGATCTTTGAAATATCTATCGAAATCAGAAGCTTGTCCGGATATATAATCCTGAGCGTCCATCAGTTTACAGGTGTTTTTAATCGATTGATCGATATTAGGAATGATCCTAGAACGAATTAAGTTTCTTTCTGTTTTATTACGATCAGCAACAGATAAAAATTGATCTTCATCGGCTGTATTGATACTGATAACTACAGAAGTTGCGATTCTTGCTTTTACCGCATCGCTAAACGCCCAATATTTTGCAATATCTACGTTAGCATATTTACTTTGCTCACCAAGTTCATTCTTTTTATTAGGAATCACATATTTAATGGGTAATTCAAATTGAATAGGTATCAATCGCCCCCACATCTTAGTATTGATTCCTTGATGTACAACGGCTTTCTGACTTCCCCAAGGATATTGAACAGCATAAGCTGTACCTGGCTCTGCGTAAAAGAATATTCCAGAGATAATACTCATAACGAGTCCAATGATAATCATGAAAACATTTCTCTGTCGGGTAAACTTGTGTAGCGTTTTTGATTCCTTAAAAAATGGTTTGATAATAAATATGACGGTTCCAAGTAGAACCATTGTAATTCCTAGATATGTTAGCATAGTAATGATGTATTAAATTTTATTAATTAGTTATTTAGTTAATAATATTACATTGTTGATTACATGATTTCTACGCTTTTATAATGAAAGTTGATTTGACAATTTCTTGTCCATTTAATATATATCGACTGCTATTATTAGAAAAATATTTATACTAAAATCTGTGAAATCGCATATTTTTTGTAAGCTTAAAGATGATTTTTGTTTTAATATGAAATGTTATTTGCTTAATTTGTGTTTTAAAATGTAATTGTTTTATTTGTTTTTAGTTGTTTATTGTAATAATTCAAGATGGTTTTAGATGAAGAATTTTTATTTCAAGGCGGTTTTCATGATTTTTTAGCACTCTTTTTCGATTTTCATTATTTTGCGCCTATGAACATACAAAAATTGATAAGAGATATTCCTGACTTTCCTAAGCCAGGAATTATTTTTAAAGATATTACTCCACTTTTAGGAAATCCTGAAGCTTTAACGCATTGTGCAGATCAATTAACAGCCTTGTGTCCGATGGATATGAAAATTGATAAGGTGATCGGTATTGAAGCAAGAGGGTTTATTCTTGGAGGTATGATTGCTGAGCGCTTAGAAGCAGGCTTTATTCCTGTTCGTAAAAAAGGAAAATTACCATCAGAAGTAAATTCCAAAAGTTATGGATTAGAGTATGGAGAAGATGTTTTGGAGATTCATAAAGATGCAATAAAAGCAGGAGAGCATGTGTTGATACATGATGATGTGTTGGCTACTGGAGGTACTGCAAAAGCTGTTTGCGAATTAGTAGAAGAGTTAGGAGGTATAGTGGTACAGTGTAATTTTATTATGGAATTGGGTTTCCTTAATGGTAAAGAAAAACTTACTACAACTGCAGCGTCCTTAGTAAAATACTAATGTAAAAATCGGGGAGACTTTTTTTAAACTTTTTCTTAAATCAAATTGAGCGGAGTCGAAATGTTATGGAAACCATAGCTTCTTATTTTCTCGACTACGCTCAAAAATGACAGTGAATATTTTTTAAATGATCTTACTTCTTGGTAGTAGCAATGATGGCTCCATCTTTTGCTTTGTCACCATATATGCTTATTGCTGTTGTTGCTTTTAAGAAATCAACGTCTTCTAATTGATCCGCTTTGGCTAATTCATCAAGTGTTTTAAAGTCGGATTCTTTTCCGTCAATAATAATTAATTTCTCAATATCCGGATCATCAACGAAGCTATATTTCTTCGACTTACCAAAATAAGAAGGAAACTGTTGACCGTTAAAAATGAAATTTCCGCTTTCATCCTCATCAAATTCAAATGAATTTTTTATTTGATCCTTTAATTTACTGATGTCAAAATGCTTTCCATTAAAAAATATAGAATCTCCTTCTTGGTCAAAATCGAAGTTAAATCTAAAATTCTGATTTTTTAAGATGCTATCCATATCAAAACTGTGATTATTAAAGCCAATCTGATTTTTCCACGAAGTAATATCAAACATGCCTGAATTAGTAATGTATAGATTGCCATTTTTAAATCCAAGTTCTACATCTGATATAGGCTCGGAAGAAGATGACGAATATTTACTTTTAGAGTTTCCTTTTTTAAGAATAATACTCAAACTGGTAATCTCATTTTGCTTATTGAATTCTATTTTGTCAATAATTAATTCAATACCATTTTCAGAGAAGAACGTCTTAAGGTCTTCAAGTTCTTTTTCAGTGGTGTTTTTATTTATGGTTGCTATAATCTCATTCGGTTGAGATGTTTTCTGAATTAGATTCGTATTTGATCCAGAAGAAAATGCTGTTAAGGAGAGTATACCTAGTACACTCATTCCTAGAATGATCCATTTTTTCATACTACATATTATTTTTCGGTTTTTTGATAATAAATTATAACTCAAATACGAAAAAATGGTGAAGATGTTGCAGATTTACATCGTTTCTTTGCTAAGAATTTATAAGAAATATATTATCCCAAAGCTCTTTTCGTAACATATAGTCTCCAACCAAAAATTAACATTTGTAGTTTAGTTGCCTTACTAAGATCTAAACGTTTTTTTGTGAAACTAGGGAGTAGTAGTTTGTTTAGTTTTGCCAGAAAGATAAAAAGCTGTGTTTGCATAGTGCTAAAATAAGAAAAAACATGTAAAATGTATTTTATCTTGTAAGTAGTATATCACCAAGATTCCTTAGGTCAAAAATATTCTCTTTTGATGATTTTTTTTCTGATCTCTCCTTTAATTCATTATGGATAGGATCATTTTCAATCATTTTCATTAAAGTTTTTTTAGCTTCAAATTTCTTTTTTCTTGTATACCCTTCGGAGTATCCCGTTATAGATGCAATTTCTTTCATACTTTTTCCTTCAAAAAATAGTTTTAAGACTTGCTTTGATGAGTTGCTAAGTTTATAGAAATACTTACGATATAAATGCTCTTTTTCTATTTCTTCAATTTTATTGGTAATTATATTTTCTTCTTTTGCTTTAAGAGTTAGAGATTCATCATAAGTTATTTTTTGACTTTTTCGAAGATGACTTCTCCATATGTTTTTACAAGTCCCAAGAAAGTAAGCTTGTATGGAAGTGTCTATGTTTAATGAATTTGATTTTAATTTTTGATAAACTATTATAAGCGCATCCTGAAAAATATCTTCCACATCTCCTTCAGAACCCGAATTAAGGATGATATACTTTCTTACGTGAGGAAGATTTTTCTTGTAAAATTCCTTGAGAATTATTTCGTCTCCAGAAATAATACCATTAATAATTTTTAGATTTCTTACTACATGCATGCTTATTGATGTTTTTGAAAATCGGTTAGAAATTATTTGGTGGTAATAATTACAGCTCCATTTTCTCCGAAATCACCATATTTAGTTACTGATTCTTTTGGAGTTAGTTTTGTGATATCTTTAAAAGTATCAAAATCTTTTTGTCTGAGTTCTCTGTAGGTTATAGCTATATTATCTATAATAATTATTGGATCTTTCTCGGGATTTCCTTTTATATTGGAAAGCCCATGCTTTTTGAGCAATTTATTGAATTTGTAATTGTTGGCGGTTATAAGGTAGCTATCTCCTTTGTAATAAGTTATAGATGATAATTTGGGTAGTTTCTTTTTGCTTATCTCGATTGCGGTCATATTAATATCTTTCTTGCCTAGAATGTCTTGGAACTTTTTTATAAATAATTCCTCATTTGGAAACGGTAAAGCATTTTTAATAATGATAAGTCCATCCGTAGCAATCTCTCCATATTTTTTATACGCATCATATTGAGGAATTATTTCTAATCCAATATTGGTTATAAAAGATTTTCCTATCAGATCTGATTTTTTATAAATGGTATCATTAATCATATAGCTAGGTTCTCTGCCTAATTCGTAGATATCATTTATTTCTTTGCTTCGTCGTTTGTTGTTCTCGTAGCCAAATTGAATATATTCCGTGTGAAATTTAAATATTTTAACACCTCCTTGGTTATTTGTTTCTCTCACTAATACTAAATGCTGGATGGGACTATCATTATCTTCATCTGCAATACCACCAGTATTACCAAACTCATCTTCGAAAGTAAGGTTGATTTTGGATATAAATCCGTCATAGTGTTCTAAGGTGTTTATAATAAGGTCTGTTTTGAATTCTTTTTTTAACTTCTTTTTTAAAGCAATTATTTCTTTTTTAGAAGCAGTGTTGCTAATCCTGAATTTATCTATTCGATTAGGGATGTTTTTCGTAGAGAATTTTTCTTTTTCTGCTTCTTTTTTATTTGTAAGATTAGGTTTTTTGAGAATTTGTTTGCTTTTAGGTGTTTTTAATACTGGAATTGTATTCTCCTTATTTTGTTTAATAAGAAGTGGCTCTTTTTCATTTTTTTCTAATGAATCAAGGTTAGTCGAAGGAATCTCTTTTTCCAAAGATATTGTTGTTGTGATATACTTGATTTCTTCTTTAATATTAAAACTCCATATAAATAAGCTTAGAAGCGGAAGAATAATAAATATTTTTAGTTGTTTCCATTTATTAGATTGATCGATGTTTAACATCAGAATGCGTTTTTTGATAAATGATTGATAAAAATTATTTGTAATAGATATAGGTTGATTCAATGAAACATTAATCAATGCTAATTGATAATTTTTGGCAGATTCAGTTTTCGAAATAGTTTCGCGATCCGCAATATATTCAAGGTTTTGTTGCAACGCTTTTTTATACATCCATATAAAAGGATTTATCCATTGAAAAGCACATAGAATAGTAATACTAATAATATCATATGTATGCCTTTGGTAAACATGAACTTCTTCGTGTTTGATGATCATGTCTAATTCGTAGTCGGAATGCAAGGATGGATTGATTACAATACTTTTGTTAAAAGAAAAAGGAGCAATTTTATCCTCAATGTGTATTTGTTTGTAGCCCTTCTTTTTGGTATTTATTCCTTTATTGATAAGACTCTTTATAGTGAATAATTGCCAAAGAATCCAGCTTAAAAAAAGTATCACTCCCATTGTATAAAAAACTATGATAATATATGTCCAGTTCCATTTTTTTTCTGTTGTGGGCATCTCTAAAGGTAATTCACTAGAAAAAAGAGGGGTATTTGAAAAAGCCTGAGATTTAGTATGATATACTTCCTGTTGCATTGGGGTTTCTATCTCAGTAGTTGTTTTGATTGTAATAAAGGGTAAAAAAATAGAGCAGATAATTCCTACTAAAAAGAAATGTCTATTGAGGTTAAAAAAAGTATCCTTTCTAAGGAAGAAAAAATGTATCAAATAGAATAACGCTAGAATTGCACTTGATTTAAGAAGGTAGGGGATGAAAAACTCCATAACTTATTTCTTTTTTTCAATAATCTCAAGAATTTCTTTTAATTCTTCTTTGGTTACTTTTTCTTCTTTTGCAAAAAAGGAAAGCATATTTGTATAAGAGTTGTTAAAGTATTCCTTAATAGTTTTACTTACATATTGGTTTCGGTATTCCTCTTTGGTTATAATAGGATAATATTGATGAGTTTTTCCAAAGGCTTTATGTCCTATATATCCTTTGTCTTCAAGGTTTCGAAGAACTGTTGATATTGTGTTGTAATGTGCAGAATTGTTTAGTTCTGCTTTTATTTCTTTTGCGAAAGCTTTACCAAGCTTCCACATAATTCTTATTATTTCTTCTTCTTTGTTTGTTAGCTTTTCCATGAGTAAAAGTTTTAACTATGAAGCAAATGTATAACTAAAAAAGCAGTTATACAACTGTTTTTTTAGTTGAAGTAACTGTTTTTCTAGTTGAAGTAACTGTTTTTTTAGTTGTTTTTTTTAAGAGGTAAGAATTCTTCAAACCTTATTGGTTAGTCTTGATTTAATTATAATTAGATAGTTTTGGGTAGAGGTAATTAATTGATATTAAGTACAATGAATTTATATTTTTTTATTAATAATACTAATTGAAAAGTGTTATCGATTAGGATAATAAGAATAAAAAAAACTCGCGGATTATTGCGAGTTTTTTGAGTATGCTTATTATTGATGTATTCGTTTATTTTTTTAAAATGACTTCTACAACTCCATTTTCTCCTTCAGAACCAAATTTTGTTATTGCTTTTGTTGATTTATAAATATTGACAGATTCGATTTGATCTTGATTGATTTTTTGGAATTTTGCATAATCAGCTTTTTTTCCATCAATAAATATTAGTGGTCTTATTTCGTTACTGTTTGATGTGCCGATGTGGATATCATTTTTATCCATTTTAAAATTGAAACCTGTTCCCTTTTTGGCGCCCTTTTTTGTTGTGATATTAATAACGCCATCCTTTGCTTTCTTTCCATATTTCTTGGTACCAGCTTTGCCTTTAGAAACATCAATGCTATGTATTTCATCAGACTTTAGCTTTTTAACATCTTTCTTGCTGGCTTTTTTTCCGTCTATAAAAAATAAAGGTTCTTTATCTGAATCACCGCTAAAATCAAAAATTGTTTCGTGATCGTTAGAATTTATGAATATATGTTCATCATCATTAGAATCACTTTTTATTGTGAACTTGTTTTTACTACCTTTTTTTCTGATTATTTTTCTTTTATGTTTTTTGTCAGTATCAACAATAAATATGTTTTGCCCATCATCATCGGCATCAATTTCTATAATATGCCCATCTTTATGTTTACCATGCTTGGATTTACTAATCCATACATTCTTGCTAGAGTTCCCAGATTGCCCAATTCTAATTTTTTCTTTTTTACTATCATAAGAAACTACGAAAGGTTTAATCGGCGTTTCATTTTCTATAGAAAAATTAGCATTACTCTTTTTAGCAGACATTTCAACGCTGATCCCAGTAATCTCATCGGCTTGATTTCTGCTAATGTTGCTAAATGCAATTTCTACGTCATACTCATTTTTAAAAATTCGTTTAACTCTATCTAGGTCTTCTTTTGTAGAGTTTTTGTTAATGATGAACTCAACCGTATTTTTTTTAGCCTCAATATTTTGTGATTTAATGATAACTTCTTCTTTGTCATCTTTTTTAGTATTCACAGGAAATTTAGAGGTTGGCTCCTGAGTAGTTACGTTCTGTTGTTTGTTTACTGTTGAAGGTTCTTTTTTAGAAGGGAAAGAAGGTTCAGCAATCTTATCTGAACTTTCTTTTTTACTGGGAAATGTCTTGTCTCTTGAGTCATTAGAGGTTGTTTTTTCTGGGTACTTGTTGGATATATCTGAATGTTCCTGAGTTTTACTAGGGATATACTGTATTTCAGTTTTGGTGTTAAAACTCCATAAAAAGACACTTAGAAGAGGTAATATGATTGCTGCTTTCCATAAATTTTGATAATTAGACTGTTTTTTGTTTAACATAACGATTCGCTTTTTGATTAATGATTGATAAAAATTATTCGTGATTGTAGAATAATTATTTGATGATACTTTTACTAATGTAAGCTGGTATTCTTTTTTGGATGGTAGATCACGGATTGCTTCTTGATCAGCAATGAATTCCAGGTTTTGTTGTAAACTTTTTTTATAAAACCAAGAGAGTGGATTGACCCATTGAAAAATTACAAAAAGATTCATAATTAATAGATCAAGAGTGTGATATTGTTTAGCGTGTATTTTTTCGTGTTTCAGAATCATTTCAAGTTCTGTAGCATTGTGCAAAGCAGGATTAAATATGATGTATTTGAAAAATGAAAATGGAGCAATATCTTTGGAGGTTTTTATAAATGAAAACTCTTTATCTTGTTTGTTTTGACTTTTTGTAAAGAGCATTTTTAGGGATAAAAGTTGTAGCCCAAAACGCCCTAGTAAAAGTAGAGTTATAGTAATATATATATTAAATGCGATGAGACTCCAATGTATTGGTTCAGGTAAATTTTCTGTGTTTTTGGTGGGATAAGAAATATGTTCTACTATTTGAAAACTAGGTTGTTCCATGAATTCTATAGTAGTAAATTCTAAAAAAGGGAGTAGTATGGCGCTTAGGATTCCTGTTAATAAGAAATGTCTGTTTACTGTAAAGAATGTGTCTTTTCTTAGTAGGAAAAAATATACTAGATAGAATAAAGAAAGTATTATGCTGGATTTAAGTAAGTAGATCAAAAATGCTTCCATGATACTATTTTTTTTGTTCGATTACATCTAAAATTTCTCGTAACTCTTCTGCAGTTATTTTTTCTTCTTTAGCGAAAAAAGAAACCATATTTTTGTAAGAATCATTAAAATATTGCGTCATAGCCTTGCTAACAAAACTACTTCTATACGCTTCTTTGGTGATAATAGGGAAGTATTGATGGGTTTTTCCGTATGCAGTATGGCCGATATATCCCTTATCTTCTAAATTTCTAATAATAGTGGATACGGTGTTATAATGTACGGTGTTATTTAATTCTGCCTGAACTTCTTTTGCAAATGCTTTTTGCAATTTCCACAAGGCTTGCATGATCTCTTCTTCTTTATTCGTTAATTTTTCCATTATTACTAAATATTAAGTTGGTCAAATATATAACTACGAAATTAGTTTCACAACTATTTTTGTAGTTAATTAACTATTTTTATAGTTTTCAAAATAAAATTGAAACCAAATGACATCAAAAAATGATGGTAACATTCATGACATATGATATACTTATTCTATATTCGCAAACAAATTAGTGGCTTATGATTCAGAGTATAATTTTTGTAATTATTGGATTTGTACTTCTTGTAGTTGGAGGAGAGTTTTTAGTACGTTCTTCAGTTGCTTTATCTTTTAGATTGAAGTTGTCAAAAATGGTAATTGGCCTTACTGTAGTGTCCTTTGCTACTTCTGCTCCAGAACTATTAGTGAGTTTACAAGCGGCATTAGGTGGTTCTGCGGATCTTTCTCTGAGTAATATTATAGGTTCTAATATAGCCAACATTGGGTTGGTATTGGGTATAACTGCATTGATTGGGCCTTTAGCTATCGATAAAGACTTTTATAAATTCAATTGGCCAGTGATGATGCTTCTATCTTTGGTATTATATTTTTTTCTGGATAATGACGGAGTACTAACAAGAACCGAGGGAGGTGTGCTATTGGTTTCTTTATTTGTGTACTTGTTTTTATTGATCAAAAGAGCAAGAAAACATGCAGATAAAATGATTGAAGAAGTGGATGATGCTCTAGGAAAGGTTTCTAATTTTAAAATGATTATTTGGTTGTTGATAGGTGGTTTATCGCTGTATTTTGGCTCAGAGTTATTGGTTGAAGGAGCAAAAGATATAGCTACTAGAATGGGAGTAAGTGAGGCAGTCATAGGTCTTACCATGGTTGCAATAGGAACTAGTGTGCCAGAATTGGCAGCTTCAGTGATTGCAGCATTGAAACAGGAAAAGGCGATTTCTTTAGGAAATCTTATAGGATCTAATATATTTAATATAGCATCTGTTTTAGGTGTAACTTCTTTGATTCAACCTATAGCGGTAACAGATACAAGATTAATGAATATAGATATCTTTTGGATGCTTGGTTTTGCAATGATTTTATTGCCTTTGGCTTTTATTCCTAAAAAGATGGTTTTAGGGAGACCAAAGGGGTTTTTGATTTTTGCTGGGTACTGTATTTTTATCGCTTTAGTATTTATAAAGTAGATTATTATTCCATTAATCTTTGTTAGAAACCGTTCGTCATATTTTGGTGTATTCTATAGATGAATGCCGTTACCTTTGATGTATATCAAAAAACAACAGCATATGACTACTATTATTAAAATTATTATCGCCATAATATTAGGATTGATTTCTCAGATTATTGGTGCGCAAGAGATTGCAGGTACTTGGAATGGAGTGTTAAATGTTTCTGGATCGGAATTACCGGTTGAGATTACTATTAGTAAGAGCAATGATGAGTATACTGCAGTGCTAAGGAGTCCAAGTCAAGGGAACCGCGATATTCCGGCGGATAAGGTTAGCTTCGAAAATCAATTGTTAACTATCGAGATAGGTGCAATGATGGTTACCTATAAAGGAAAGCTGGAAAATCAAGTTTTTAAAGGTACTTTTACGCAAGGAGGAAATAGTATTTCTCTGAACCTTACTGAAGGAAAAACAGTCTTGGAAAAACCAAAAAGGAGACCTCAAGATCCAGTAAAACCATATCCGTATATATCTGAAGATGTTGTTTTCTTAAATAAGAAGGCTGATGATATTAAACTATCCGGAACACTTACGTTACCTAAAGATATAAAAAAACCACCTGTAGTTATTTTGATTTCGGGATCTGGTCCACAGAATCGAAATGAGGAATTACTAAATCACAGACCTTTTTTAGTGCTTTCGGATTATTTAACCAGACAAGGAATCGCGGTGTTACGATATGATGAAAGAGGAGTTGGGGAGAGTGAAGGTACTTTTAGTGGAGCTACTTCATTGGATTTTGCAAGTGATGTAGAAGCAGCCATAGAGTTTTTAAAGAAAAGAAATGATATTGATACAAAGAAGATTGGTCTGATAGGACATAGTGAAGGTGGATTTATTGTGCCAATCATTGCATCAACTAATAAAGATGTGGCATTTATTGTTTCTCTTGCAGGTACTGGAGTAATAGGGAAGAAAGTATTAATTTCTCAGGCTAAAAGAGCGTTGGAGCTATTGGGGGCTTCAAAAGAATATATTGAGGTAGATGGAAAAACAAGAGATATTGTGTTTTCTACTGTTCAACGAGAAAGCGGTAAAGAAGCAATCGTTGCAAAATCAAAGGAAAGGTTAAAGAAATATAGCGAAACTTTAAGCGAAGAGAAAAAAACTTTTTTTCTTACATTACCATTAGATCAATTAATTTCTGTCTTTTCGGAAAGTGCATGGATGCAATATTTTATACGAACTGATCCTGATCAATTCTTATCTAAAGTAAGTGTTCCGGTGCTTGCAATTAATGGAAGTAAAGATTCTCAGGTGTTACCAGAACTTAATTTAGGTGGGTTTAAAAAAGGGTTGGAGAAAGCAGGAAATAAAGATTATACTGTAAAAGAAATAGAAGGATTAAACCATCTTTTTCAAACAGCTGATACCGGAGCTGGTACTGAATATGGGACTATAGAAGAAACATTTAATCCAGAAGCTATGAAATTAGTTAGTGATTGGATTCTTAAACGATTTTAGTTTTATCTTAGGGTATTAATTGTTTATCTAGTAGTAATTGAAAAACCTTTTTAGTGAGTACATTTAAAATTTCAAAAAGAAGTTGGTTCTGGGTGTTGCAACTTATTGGTTGGGGACTTCCTGGTGGTTTAAATGCATATTCTAAAATTGTATATATAAAATCTATATCAGCAGAATATGTAATAGCAGAAGGAATTCTTTTTGTAATAACTGGAATTTTGTTTTCTACAATTCTCCGGTTTCTTATAAGGAATAGGATTTCTTTTGATAGTATAACTTCTAAAACAATTGTTAGAACAATTATTGTCTTTTTAGTAGTTGGTATTCTAATGACCGTATGTACAGAAGTAGTAGCTCAGCTTTTGTATTTAACTATAGAAGGAAAGGGAATGCCTTCTCGGTCATTAATTAACTATGTCAGTACTTTTGTAAACATGTCGCTTTTGCTGTTTTTGTGGCTGGTATTGTACCTTTCTGTTAAATCCATCTGGAAATCACAAAAAAATAAAGTAGAACGCTTAAAGCTAAAAACTACCTTAAAAGAATCTCAGTTAAATACATTAAAGGGACAGATTAACCCTCATTTCATGTTTAATAGTCTTAATAATATTAGAGGTTTAATGCTCGAAGATGTTCATAAATCACGAGATATGATTACTAAATTATCTGAGTTGTTGAGGTATTCACTTAATAGTAATAAAGTGGATGTAATATCTCTACACGAAGAGATTGAAATGGTTAGGAATTATATAGAATTATCGAAAATTCAATTCGAAAAACGTTTACAATATAAAGAAGAAATAGAAGACGGGCTTTTAGATATAAAAATCCCACCTATGTTGATACAAATGTTGGTAGAGAATGCAATAAAACATGGTATTTCTGATCAGGTAGATGGAGGAGAAGTGTTTCTTAAGATTTTTAAGCAAGATCTTTTATTGAGTATAGGGGTTAATAATACAGGGAAGTTGAAAGATCATGGTTCATCAACAAAAATTGGATTACAAAATATACAGGAACGGTTACGATTGTTGTATGGAAAGAGCTCATTTTTTAGTTTAACTGAAGTAGGCAATGAGGTTGTGGCTTTAATTAAAATTCCTTTACATGAATAATACTGCTGTAATAGTCGAAGATTCTCGTTTAGCACGACAGGAACTTAAAGAGCTTCTTAAAGATTATCCAGATATTGAAGTTCTTGGAGAAGCTGAAAATGTGGATCAAGCATTTACTCTTGTTAATGATGTTAATCCTGATATTCTGTTTCTTGATATTAATATGCCTGGTAAAAATGGATTTGATCTATTAGAAATGTTAGATCAGGTTCCATTAGTTGTTTTTACTACAGCTTATGATGAATATGCAATTAAATCGTTTGAGTATAATGCTTTTGATTATTTGCTGAAGCCTATTAATCAAGATAGATTTTCTAAAACTATAGAAAAATTACAGATAGAAATAGCCGATAAGAAAGAAGCGAAATCTAAAGAAGAATTATCAGAGACTAGTCAAATTTTTATAAAAGAAGGAGAGAAATGCTGGCTAGTTACAATAGCTGATATTAGACTTTTTGAAATTGTTGGCAATTATACAAGAGTGTATTTTGATAAAGAAAAACCATTGGTCTATAGATCCTTGAATCAAATAGAACAAAAACTTCCTGTGGAAACTTTTTTTAGGGCAAATAGACAGCAGATTATTAACTTAAATACTATTAAGCAGGTGACTCCTTGGTTTAATGGAAAACTAAAAGTGAATCTTGATACTGGTGAAGAAGTAGAGATATCAAGAAGACAATCGATAAAATTTAGAGAGCAGCTTGGATTATAAAAAGATGTGGAATGAATAAAAAAAAGCCTCCAGAATAATTATTCTGGAGGCTTTTTGCGTTTAACTAGTTTAGTTACTTGCTAAAGCATTATACTGTAACGGCTGAGATATCAGCAGTTTTAACGGTTTTTACAATTCTTGCAGCAATTTTATAAGGATCTCCATTAGAAGCAGGACGACGATCTTCTAACCATCCTTTCCATCCGTTTTCTACGGTGATAATAGGGATTCTTATAGATGCTCCTCTATCTGATACTCCAAAAGAGAATTCATTGATAGATTGTGTTTCGTGCTCTCCTGTTAATCTTTGGTCATTAAATTCACCATAAACAGCGATGTGCTCTTTAGTCACTGGTCTAAATGCTTCGCAGATAGTTTCATAAACTTCTTTAGATCCACAGGTTCTTAGTACTTCGTTAGAGAAGTTTGCGTGCATACCAGAACCATTCCAATCTCCTTTTACTGGTTTTGGATGATATTCAATATAGTATCCGTATTTTTCTGTAAGTCTATCTAGTAAATATCTAGCAACCCATATTTCATCACCAGCTTTTTTGGCACCTTTAGAGAATAATTGAAATTCCCATTGTCCACTTGCTACTTCTTGGTTAATACCTTCAAAATTAAGTCCAGCATCAATACATAGATCAGCATGCTCTTCTACAAAATCTCTACCATGTGTGTTTCTTCCACCAACAGAGCAGTAGTACATTCCTTGTGGTCCAGGATATCCACCAACAGGAAACCCTAAAGGTAACTGAGTGTTTCTATCCATAATAAAGTATTCTTGCTCGAAACCAAACCAGAAATCGCCATCATCATCTATTGTTGCTCTTGCATTAGATTCATGAGGAGTTCCATCAGCATTCAAAACTTCTGTCATTACCAAGTATCCATTTCTTCTTGTAGGATCAGGATAAATAGCAACAGGTTTTAATAAACAGTCAGAAGAACCTCCTTCTGCTTGTCTTGTAGAACTTCCGTCAAAAGACCATACGGGACAATCCTCGAGTTTTCCACTAAAATCATCCTCAACTTTTGTTTTACTTCTTAGATTAGCAGTTGGCTTATAACCATCTAACCAAATGTATTCTAATTTAGCTTTACTCATAATTAACACTTTATAAATTGAACTCTTAAAGGTTTCAAAATTAGTTTTATTTTGTGATAACCGAAAAAAAATAGGGGGTGAAATGTGATTTAGTTATTAATTTTTATCAACACCCTACTTTTTTATAGGGTATTTTGATTTATTTTTAATTTTTAAAGAGCATTTTTTTGATATTATCAATAAAAACTTCCTTTATATTTGTAAAAAATTCGCTTAATTATGTCAACACTTAGATTTCAAGCCCTAAAAGAAACCTTAAATCGTAGTTCTGTGACGGTTACGGAAACGGAACGTAGATCAGTACTTTTTGGAGAAAATGTTTTCAATCAAGCTACCATGCTTCAGTATTTAACTAGAGATGCTTATGATAGTGTGATGGACGCAATTGACCATGGAACTAAGATTGATAGACGAATTGCGGATCAAATAGCTTCTTCTATGAAGGATTGGTCTTTGTCTAAAGGAGTTACGCATTATACGCATTGGTTTCAGCCACTTACTGGTGCTACAGCAGAAAAACATGATGCTTTTTTTGAAACTATTGGCGATGGTAAAGGTATAGAGAAGTTCGGAGGAGGGCAATTAGTGCAGCAGGAACCGGACGCTTCTTCTTTTCCTCATGGAGGAATTCGTAATACATTTGAGGCTAGAGGATATACTGCTTGGGATCCAACTTCTCCTGCATTTATCTATGGAACGACTTTATGTATACCAACCGTTTTTGTAGCGTATACAGGCGAAGCTTTGGATTATAAAACTCCTTTGTTACGAGCATTACATGCGGTCGATACCGCGGCAACAGCTATTGCTAAATATTTTGATAAAAATGTAAAAAAAGTAAATGCTTCTCTCGGTTGGGAGCAGGAATATTTTTTAATAGATAGAGCACTTGTAGAATCTAGACCAGATCTTGTAATGACTGGTAGAACATTGTTAGGGCATTCTTCAGCAAAAGGGCAACAACTGGATGATCATTATTTTGGAAGTATTCCTAACAGAGCTTTGGCTTTTATGATGGATTTAGAGGTAGAGTGCATGTTGCTTGGGATACCAGTAAAAACTCGTCATAATGAGGTAGCACCGAATCAATTCGAGTTAGCGCCTATTTATGAAGAAACAAATTTAGCAGTGGATCATAATTCCTTATTGATGGATATTATGGAAAAAGTGGCGTCCAGACATAATCTGAAAGTATTATTGCATGAAAAACCATTTGCAGGAGTCAATGGATCTGGTAAACATAATAATTGGTCGTTAAGTACTAATACAGGTGTAAACTTATTAGGACCTGGTAAAACTCCTATGAGTAATCTTCAGTTTTTAACTTTTTTTATAAATACTATTAAAGCTATTAATGAGCACGAAGAGTTGATGAGAGCTGGTATTGCTTCAGCAAGTAATGATCATCGTCTTGGTGCTAATGAAGCTCCTCCTGCTATTATGTCTGTGTTTATTGGAGAACAGCTTACATCAGTGCTTAAAGAATTAGAAGGGGTTACCGACGGAAAATTGTCTCCAAAGGAAAAAACGGATCTAAAACTTAATGTAGTAGGTAAGATTCCTGAGATTTTATTAGATAATACAGACCGCAACAGAACATCCCCATTCGCATTTACAGGTAATAAGTTCGAATTCAGGGCTGTTGGTTCTAAGGCGAATTGTGCGAATCCAATGACGATCCTAAATACTATAGTGGCAAAGCAGCTTGTAGAATTCAAGAAAGAAGTCGATAAATTAATCGATAAGAAGAGCTTAAAGAAAGACGAGGCTATTTTTAATGTATTAAGGGAATATATTAAAAAATCTAAGAATATTCTTTTCGAAGGAAACGGTTATGGTCAGGAATGGGAAAAGGAAGCAAAAAAACGTGGTTTAAGTAATAATAAAACTACACCTGAAGCCTTAAAAGCTAAAGTTTCTAAAAAAACGCTGGATCTTTTTGAAGAAATGAAAGTAATGAATAAGGTTGAAGCTGAAGCACGCTATGAAATCGAAATAGAAGAGTATGTGATGCGCATTCAGATTGAAGGTCGAGTACTAGGTGATATTGCTAGAAATCATGTGATACCGACCGCTATCAAATACCAGAATATGTTAATTAGTAATGTTTCTGGGTTAAAAAATCTATACGAGAAGGATTTTAAGAAGTATGCAAAAGAACAAATGGAGATTATCGAAGAGATTTCAGAACACATTGGTAAAATAAACACCAAAGTAAATGAAATGACCGCAGAGCGCAGGAAAGCAAATAAATTAGAAAATATAGAAAAAAAGGCAGCTGATTATTGTAATAAAGTAAAGCCATTATTTGATCAAATTCGATATAGTTGCGACAAATTAGAGTTGCTAGTTGATGATGAATTATGGCCTTTAACTAAATATAGAGAGCTTCTTTTTACTAGATAGGTAAGAATTTACTGACCAAGTGTGTTTTTTGTTTTATTTTTAACAAAAAATTAATATCTGTTAAACCCTTGACAAAACCATAGAAAATTCCCATTTTTATGGGTTTTCCGTAATGCATTTTATCGAATTGTTGCGGAATTTGTAAAAATACCCTTAATGTTTTCATAAATTTGCCTTGTTGAGTAATGACTCTTAGGTTTTTTTGCTTGATCACTTTCCCCCAGATTTTTTTAAAAATAGAGCGTTAGATGTATTTATCTATCACTCCTTGCTACGCCCTAAATAGTGTTTGAAAAATTGAATTATTAATCAAATTAAATATATTTTACGTATGAAAAAAGTAATTTTTAGTCTAGCAACTTTATTAAGCGCGTCAGTGATGGTTGCACAGTCGAATGTTAGTAGCGTTGATCAATCTGGTGATATGAATGGAGCAAATATCACACAGGTAGGTTTAGCAAACACTAATACAACTACACAGTTAGGATCAGGGAATAATGCAGAGGCTATTCAAGGTAGCGAGGCATTTGCTTCTAGGAATGGAACTGTTACTCAAATGCAAACAGGAGATAAGAATAATGCTTTTGCTCAACACGAGGAAGATAGAAATGAAGTGTATCAGGTGCAAGTAGGAAATGGGAATTCTGCTTCTGCGACTCAAAACCTATTGAATTTCGGTGGAGATAACCTTTCTGAGCAACTTCAAGAGGGTAACGGTAATACCGCTACAATCTCACAAGAGGGAGCTGGTTTCTTTGGAAATGGGTCTTTCAATTATGCTGGTCAAGGTCAGTTTGGAGATGCTAATACAGCTACAACTTCTCAAGGTGGTGAAGAAAACTTTAGTTTAATTATTCAGGACGGTTCTTTCAATACTGCATCAATGGCACAGGTTGGAGATGTTAACACGGCTGATCAAAGACAAACTGGTGAAGCTAATCTTGGTACTGGTGAGCAGTGGGGATCTAACAACCTATTGATTCAATCACAAAATGGTGGAGGTAACATTGCTACTTCTCTTCAAGGAAGTAGTGCTTTTGATTCTAGAGGTGGTATTGTAGATCAGTTTCAGTCTGGAGACGAGAATGAGGCTTATGCTCAGCACGAGGAAGATAACAACATTATTGTACAAACTCAGTTAGGTGATGGTAACTCTGCTTCTGCAACTCAGAACTTAGCGTTTTTTGGTGGAGAAAATCAAACACAACAATTTCAGTTAGGTAATGGAAATGTTGCTACTGCATCTCAGGAAGGTGATTTCGGTATTTTTGGAGAAAATAATGTAGCCCTTCAAGGACAAATTGGAGATGAAAATATGGCAATTTCTCTTCAGAATGGAGCTGGAAACATCAGTGATATATTCCAAGTAGGTGATTCTAACTTTGCACAAGATACTCAGTTTGGTCAGGGTAATACTACTTTTGTAACTCAAACTGGAGAGTCTCATAGTAGCATCATTCTTCAAAGTGGAACAGGTAATGCAGCTGTTGTAACTCAGACAGGTTCAGGAGAGCTTTAGGAGATAAATTTAATATATTTGAAAAGAGTTACGCTAGCGCAAAGTTAGTGTAGCTCTTTTACTACTTTTAAAACCTTTTACCTATGAAAAAATATATCACACTTTGCATTGTAGTATGTAGTTTATTATTTTTTGGAAATACATATGCTCAAAATGATGAAAATCAGGATGGAGTATTGGTAGAAAGTCAAGAACGATTCATTACACTTAATCAATTGCAGCGTAATACTTCTGTACAGGTCGCCAGAGAAAATATGGCGGGAAATAATGCAGTGTTTATTCAACAGGTAGGTACAGGTAATCAGATATTCTCTAATATTACAGCGCAATCATCAGATATTCGTTTAAATCAGAATGGAGAACAAAATCTGATTGATATAAATGAGACATCTAAGGAAATAGAAAAATTTATTACCCAGAATGGTAATAATAATACCGTTACTGATTTCTCTTTCAATCCAGATATTTCAACGAATTTAGAAATCTTTCAGGAAGGAGATAATCTTTCTTTTGAACGATTTGGAAGTAATGAGTTGTCTAAGAACTTAAAGTTTAAAATGACCGGAAACGCTCGCACAATTATTGTTAGAAGTTTTTAATAAAGTTTTCTTGTTGCTTTATGAATTTTAAACTGATCATATTATTTCTTTTAATTTTTCAACTTTCGAATGGTCAGTTTACAAATATTGAGGTTGTTGCTAAAATTAAAACAGAAAGAATTGATGATATAGTATCTGTCAGTGCAGAAGCTGCAAATTCTACAGAAGTCTATAAAAGTTTAAAGTATACATTTTCGGTTTTTAGAACTGATTCTGATAATAATGTTACAAAAAACAATCAAGAAGGTAGATTTACATTAGAAGCTAATGAACAAAAAAACATTGCTACAACATCAGTTGGAATCGATGAAAGTGATAAAATTGTAATCCTTTTATTGGTTTATGAAGAAGAAACGATCGTAGGTAAAGATCGAATTGCTTTTAATGAAGTAATAGTTAAGAAAGAAGAAGAAGAATATGCTGAAGATGATGGTATAGAGCTTAAAGGTATTGTTATTGAGGAAACAAAGACAAAACCAGGAAAAGATTTTTACGAGTTTTTTTATAATTTGTATACACTAAATAGAATAAACGGTTCTAAAATAGTCGGAGTTTATGAAAAACTAAGTTTTGGTAGAAGTACTATTATTCAGGTTAAAATTGAAGATAAGGTCATACTTGAATTCCTGGGAAAACCAGATATCGAATATTTAGAGCAAATGTCCAAAAATGCAATACGTAGAGTTTATAAATATTTTAAAGACCTAAAGAAACAAAAGAGAGATATTTTTCAGTATTAATTACTTATTCTAAAAAAAATGAAGTCAATCATAATTACCGTTATACTTATCTTCTCGGCTTATCAATATAGCTTTGGACAAGATTTAGTATATAGGCCAAAAAATCCAGCTTTTGGAGGTGATACCTTTAATTACCAATGGTTACTGAGTTCTGCAGAATCTCAAAACACCTTTACAGATGATAATGATCCAAATGCTGATGACAGATCAGAATTGGAGCGATTTACTGAAAGCCTTAATAACCAGTTGTTAAGCCAAATATCCAGAACTTTATTTAACGAACAATTCGGACAAGAAGGTCTTACAGAAGGTACCTTTAGTTTCGGAACATTGTTTATAGAGATTTTTCCTTCAGGAGAAGGGTTGGTGATTAATATTTTGGACACCAGTACCGGAGATCAATCTCAAGTAATAATTCCTAATTAATTTTTAATGCGTCATAAGTTTTATCAAGTAATTCTAGTAATTTCTTGTACAATATTGTTGTCTGGATGTGGAACCTATTTTAATCAACCTATTACAATAGAGCAAGCACGAATCGGAGAAGATACTCGATTTACTCAGACTTTAAGAGATTTTCCTAGACCTATAGAACCAGTGGTTGTAGGTGTGTATAAGTTTAGAGATCAAACAGGTCAATATAAACCTACCGAGGCAGGAAGTACTTTTAGTACAGCAGTTACTCAAGGAGCTACAACTATTTTGGTTAAAGCCTTAGAAGATTCTAAATGGTTTGTACCAATCGAAAGAGAAAATTTAAGTAATCTTTTGAATGAGCGTAATATCATACGTTCTACAAGAAAAGAATATAGAAAAAATAAAAATCCAAACGAGCCTCAATTACCTCCACTATTGTATGCAGGAATTATTCTGGAAGGAGGAATCGTGTCCTATGATTCTAATATTATAACTGGCGGATTAGGAGCTAGATATTTTGGAGTTGGTGGTTCTACTCAATATAGACAAGATAGAATAACAGTGTACCTCAGAGCTGTATCCACCTCAAGCGGTAAAATACTTAAAACTGTATATATTTCTAAAACAATATTATCTCAGGCATTAGACGCAAGTTTTTTTAGATATGTTAAGTTTAGTAGGCTCTTGGAGGCTGAAACAGGTTTCACAAAAAATGAACCTGGACAAATTGCTGTTTCTGAAGCTATCGAGAAAGCTGTAGAAGCTTTAATAATAGAAGGTATAGAGGATAAATTATGGGGTTCTAAAGCAGAACCAGAAAAGGTAAATGCACTTGTTGCTAATTATAATGCAGAGAAGGATGTGGCGCAAAATACTGGGCTTTATGAGCGTTACTTTAAAGAAAGACGAGGAGAAAAGGCGATTTTTGCTAATGGAGGATTGGCACTGATGAGTGGTGATTATAATAATGCAGATTTGTCATATTCTGCAAGAATAGGAGGGAAATGGTATTTCAATCCGTATCTAAATGCTAATGCAAGTCTTAGTAAGTTTGAGTTGAGAAATGAAGGCGCTTTTTCTGAAGGATTTAATGCAATAGACCTTAACGCTGAATTAACGCTATTGCCTTTTGAAAAGTTTACTCCTTTCTTTTTTGGGGGAATGGGGACTGTGAATAGTGATGGTTTTGATAGAACTTTTTTTAAGTTTCAATATGGAGGCGGACTTGAGTATTTAGCTTCGGATAATATAGGTATTTCATTAAATGCAACACATAATCTCGTTTTAGGAGATAAGCTAGATAATATTACACAAGGAAAACGAGATGATCAGTATTTTAATTTCTCTCTAGGCTTAAACTGGTATTTCAAGAGTCCTATAAAAATGGATAAAGAGCTGCGTAAACAAAATCGTAGAGAGCAGAAAGAACTCAGGAAACTGAAAAAAAGAAATCGAAAAGTAATTGAAAACGGTGAAGTTCCTAAAGGATAAAACCCTGATTAAAATGAAGAAATATATTATAAAAATAATAACTGTATTTGCCATATTGGCTGTGGCTTCATGTAGTGAAGATACTATAGATCTAGAAGGTTTAGGTGCTGTCAAAGGAAGAGTGGTAGCTGTAGGGACAAATGAGCCTTTAGAAAACGTTAAAATATCTACAAACCCTTCGTCTAGTACCGTTTTTACAGATGTAAATGGAGAGTATCTTATCGAGAATATCCCTTCAGGAGATTACTCGCTTTCGGCTCAACGAGAAGGGTTGTTGGCGCAATTCGAAGCGATCTCTGTAATAGCGGATAGAGAATTAGAAATAGTTTTCGAAATGGATATTGAAACAGCTGGGAATAGACCTCCAGATGCTGCGATTTTGGATTCTCCGGCTGATAATTCAGTTGATCAGCCGTTAGAAGTAAAGTTGATTTGGACAGGAGCTGATCCTGATGATGATACACTTACTTATACAGTTGCTTTGCGTAATGATGAAAATTCGGATGTAGAGATTTTTGAGAATATTACAGATACGACGTATACCCTTACGAATCTTGCTTATAAGGTTAAATATTTCTGGCAGGTAAGTAGTAATGATGGGATAAATGACTCCGTTAATAGCAGTAGTTTTGCTTTCGAAACGATGGGTCCACCAAATAATCGAATTGTTTATACAAGATCTGTAGGAGGTAATAGTGTAATCTATTCCGCTAATGAGCAAGGAGGAACAGAAATTCAACTGACTCCAGAAACCAAGAATAGTTTTAGACCAAGGCGTAATGTAAGTACAGGTAAGGTTGCTTTTTTACAATCGGTAGGTTCACAAACTCATCTGTTTATAATGAATGAAGATGGTTCTCAGGTATCTCAGGTTACTTCTCAGGTTTCGGTTGCTGGATTTAACTTAGGAGAAATTGATTTTTCTTGGTTAGATAATGGTTCAAAATTATTATTTCCTAATCAGGATAAATTATACAGTGTCAATATAGATGGCAGTGGATTAACTTTGGTGTATCAAACTTCAAATGGGAATCTTATTTCTGAAGTAGATAAGAACGATAATAATAATGTGATAGTATTAAAAACAAATAACCTTGATGGTTATGAAGTAGAGATTTTTACCATTAATACTTCTGGTATATTGTTGGAAACGATATTGTCAGGAGTAACTGGGGCAGCAGGAAGTGTGAATCTTTCGGTTGATGGGACTAAACTGCTGTATTGCCAGGATGTTTCTGGATTCGAAAGTAGTGATTATAGACAATTAGATTCTCATCTCTTTGTGTATAATTTTGGTGATAGTTCTGTATTAGATATTTCTATAGAAAAACCAGCAGGAACAAATGATATAGATGCCCGTTTTTCTCCAAATGAAGCATCTGTAATTTTTGTAAATACTTCTAATGATGGGATATCTCAAAAAAACATACAAACCATGTCAATTTTAGAAATTGCAAACAGAGCTGATTTAATCTTGAATGCTTCTATGGCAGACTGGGAATAAGCGCTGTTATATATAATTCATATCCCAAATTCGGAAATATTGTAACTGAATTTGGGATTTTTTATATTCAGTTTAGTCTTTGAGCTAAATTCAATTATCTTTGCGCTTTACTATCGGTATAATACTATAATAATGAGTCAAGAAGTAAGCAAACGCTACGCTCAACGTGGAGTTTCGGCATCCAAAGAAGATGTACATAGTGCTATTAAAAATATAGATAAAGGTCTTTTTCCACAAGCATTTTGTAAAATAGTTCCCGATCATCTTACAGGTGATCAAGATTATTGCTTGATTATGCATGCTGACGGAGCTGGTACAAAATCTTCTCTAGCATATATGTATTGGAAAGAAACAGGAGATGTTTCTGTATGGAAAGGTATTGCTCAGGATGCATTAATAATGAATATCGATGACCTGTTGTGTGTTGGAGCTACTGATAATATTATGTTATCATCCACCATAGGTAGGAATAAAAATTTAATTCCTGGAGAAGTTATTTCTGCTATTATCAATGGAACAGAAGAATTGTTAGAAGAGCTAAAAAGTTTTGGAGTAACGATTCATTCTACAGGAGGTGAAACTGCGGATGTAGGAGATTTAGTGAGAACTATTATTGTAGATTCTACCGTTACTGCACGAATGAAGCGTGATGATGTTATTGATAATGCGAATATAAAAGATGGAGATGTTATTGTTGGTCTTGCTTCTTTTGGCCAAGCTACATATGAAAAAGAATATAATGGTGGTATGGGAAGTAATGGACTTACCTCTGCGCGTCATGATGTATTTCATAAAATTCTAGCGGAAAAGTATCCGGAAAGTTTTGATGCAGCTGTGCCATCTGATCTTGTGTATTCGGGAAAAACGAAGCTTACAGATGAGGTTAAAAATGCTCCCATTGATGCGGGGAAATTGGTGTTGTCGCCAACAAGAACGTATGCGCCAATAATTAAAAAGATTCTATCTAAATATAATAGTGAAACTATTCATGGAATGGTACATTGTAGTGGTGGAGCACAAACTAAGATTTTACATTTTGTAAATCATCTGCATATTATTAAAGATAATTTGTTTGAAGTGCCTCCTTTATTTCAATTGATTCAGGAAAATTCTGGTACAGATTGGAAAGAAATGTATCAGGTGTTTAATATGGGACATAGAATGGAGTTGTATGTTTCTCCAGAGATTGCGGATGAGATTATTTCGATTTCTAAAAGCTTTGATGTAGATGCTAAAATTGTAGGTCGTGTGGAAAGTGCAGATAAAAAGAAACTTACTATTAACAGCGAATTTGGGACTTACACTTATAACTAAACTACACTATGGATTACGATAATAAACCAACAGGCTACTACGATAACGTACGACATGAAATGATAAAGTATCTACCACTAGATGCTAAGAAAGTTATGGATGTTGGTTGTGGTAATGGAGCTTTTGCAAATGTTGTTAAAGAAAAAACAGGAGCAGAAGTATGGGGTATTGAATTGATGCCTGAAGAGGCTGCTATTGCTGAAAAAACATTGCACAAAGTATTTGCTGGTCCTTGTGAAGACTATTTAGATGAATTACCAGATGGTTATTTTGATGTCATTTTTTTTAATGATGTTTTAGAACATCTTACCGATCCTTATGCTGTATTGCAAAAGATAAAAACCAAACTTTCTTCTGGAGGTATTGTTATAAGTTCCATTCCTAATGTGAGATATCATAATACTTTTATGAAAGTCTTGTTTAAGAAAGATTGGAAGTATGAAAGTTACGGAGTAATGGATAAAACCCATTATCGATTCTTTACAGGTAAAAGCATTCGAAGAATGTATGAAGAAGAAGGATATACTGTGATAACGCACGAAGGAATCAATAAAAGTCGTTCTATAAAACCGATTTTGTATAATATCCCAGTATTATTTATGCACTTGGATATTCGTTTTCCTCAGTATGCTACTGTGGCCACAGTCAAGTAATTACAAAAGCATTTTATCTGTATACTTTTTTCTAAGCAAATCAAGTTTGGGATGTATATACCGTTTGCAAAAGGGTTTTTCAGGATTCTTTAGGTAGTAATTAATGAGCTCTGTTCTTGAAGGTTTAAAAGCATGAAATTTTAAAACCTGTGTAATTAATTCATTTTCAAAATCTTCATTTAGTTCATTCAGATAATTTTTGATAATTGGTTTTTGATGATTGTCGAAATAATACACAGCACTCCGATATTTTTCTCTAAAGCTGTGATCAGAAGTGCTTTTATGAGTATGTAAATGAATCTCAATCAAATCTTTTAGTTTAATTATCTTAGGATTATAAGATATAATTACTGCCTCAGAAAAAGAATTGTTTTTTTTAATACTAGAAATATAACCCTGTTCTACCGAAATCACACCTTTTAAAGATTGGAAAACTGCCTCTGTGCACCAATGACATCCTCCGCCTAAACCTATTTGTAAACCGTTCATCATATATAAAAGTCGTAAATTATTCTGAATACTTATATTAGATGCTATAAAATTGTAATTATGAGTAATCCGATAATTAGAGTTAATAAAGAAGCAATAGATATTGTACTAGAGATATTAACCTTTGTAGGTTTAGGGATTTTGATTTTAGCACCAATATTTTATATTAATGAGCTACCTGAAATGATTCCTACTCATTTTAATGCACAAGGATTGCCTGATGATTATAGTTCCAAATCTACAATTTGGTTCCTTCCAGTAGTAGGTTTGGTTATGGGAATAGGTCTTTATATCTTAAATAGATTTCCTCATATTTTTAATTATCCCGCAGAAATTACAGAGGATAACGCTTTTCGTCAGTATAAAAATGCTACTAGATTAATTAGAGTGTTAAATCTAACTATCACTTGGACCTTTGTTTTTATTATATATAAATCAATTGCGGTGGCGTTAAATAGATCAGAAGGTTTAGGAGCCTGGTTTATCCCAGTTTTTATTGGGGTAATGATCGGGCCAATTGCTTATTTTACTCTTAAATCTTTTAAAGCATAATTATTTGCTTTGTTTTTGAGAGCCCAAAGACCTCCTTTCAGACTCTCATATAAAGCTAGTTTTGATGTATTTAAAGTCAAGTTATGATTTTAAATCATCATTAAATTGAATTGTTTTTGTTTCTGTATCTTCTTCTTTAGTTTCTACAAGTTCTATGGAGTTGTCGTCATTAAACTTTCCTTCTTTTTTTTGGAAGAAAATAGGTACAGGAATCATGGCTACCATGATGATAAACATAAGTAAAACAATACGTCTTACTACTTTTTTGAATTTTTTCATTTTTGGAAATAGTATAAGCCACTACCGTTTATGATAGCAGTGTTAAAATGTTTTTAGAAAATTGGCTATAAAGCCTAAAATGGAGATGTTATCCTAAATGAAAAGAATCTTCTTCAGAAGTAAATACATTGTTTCTGAAAAGAAATATTTTATCGATCATCGTTAAAGAAATAGAGGTATCAAGATCTTTATTTTTAACAATGGAAATATTACTGTGATGTTTTGAGATTAACTTTAAATGATTTTTAAAGAGATAAAAAGAGTTGAAATGTTGTCCGTCAGCTAAAATATCTTTGAAAGACGATATTTTAGCGAAGCTTTCTTCATTAGTAATTACTAATTCAATAGTATCCTGACTGGATATTGGTTGTGTATAATTAGTATATCCTCCTATGCTAAAGAAAAGCATAAGCGTAATAAACCACCTTGAAATCAGATTGTTATTATATGTGTTAGAATGTTTTAGCATTTCAGTTGTAAAAATACGAATTTTTAAGATACATCATCCTGTCAGAGAATATTAAAAGGCGTATGACCTTTGGACAAAAAAACGTACTTTTGTGAATTCTACGCACAGGACAGATAGAACTATGATTGATAAATTAAATATTGTAAAGCAGCGATTTGATGAGGTGACTGATCTGATTATTCAACCAGACATTATTGCTGATCGGAAAAGGTATGTACAACTCAATAAAGAATATAAGGATCTTAAAGCACTTATGGATGTAAGAGATCATTATATTGAGCTGACTGATAATAAGAAAGAAGCGGAAGAGATTATTGCTGACGGTAGTGATGCAGAAATGGTGGAGATGGCTAAAATGCAGTTAGAAGAGGCCAAGGAAGAATTACCAACTTTAGAGGAGAAAATACGGTATATGTTAGTGCCGAAGGATCCGGAAGATATTAAGAACTGCGTAGTAGAGATTCGTGCTGGAGCTGGTGGAGATGAAGCCAGTATTTTTGCAGGAGATTTATTTAGAATGTACACCAAATATTGCGAAGGAAAAGGATGGAGCGTTAGTGTAGTGGATCTTAGTGAAGGTACAAGTGGTGGTTATAAAGAAATCATATTAGAAGTAAATGGTGAAGACGCTTACGGAACCATGAAATTCGAAGCAGGAGTGCATCGTGTGCAACGTGTACCCCAAACAGAAACTCAAGGACGTGTTCATACCAGTGCGGCTACCGTAATGGTATTGCCGGAAGCAGAAGAGTTTGATGTAGAACTTGATATGACAGAAGTACGAATTGAGCGAACTACTTCTACAGGTCCTGGAGGACAATCTGTAAATACAACGTATTCTGCTATTAAATTACATCACGAACCAACAGGAATGATTGTGAGTTGTCAGGATCAGAAATCTTCTCATAAAAACTTAGAAAAAGCTTTAAAAGTATTGCGTTCTAGATTATATGAGATAGAGTTGGCTAAGAAACAAGCAGCCGATTCTGAGAAACGAAAAAGTATGGTGTCTTCTGGAGATAGATCTGCAAAAATTAGAACTTATAACTATCCTCAAGGTCGTGTAACTGATCACCGTATCGGATTAACCTTATATGATCTAGGTAATATTATTAATGGTGATATTCAAAAAATTATAGACGAACTTCAGTTGGTAGAAAACACAGAGAAGTTAAAAGAGTCTAATGAAGTCTTTTAGTCGTAGTTATAATATTAGATAAACTAAAAAAGAGGATACATTCTAGCATGTATCCTCTTTTTTCTTGAACTCTTCTGGAGTTTATTATTTTAATGTAAATGATTTAGGATCTTCCTGAACTTTTTTGGCTCTAATTACAAAATAAAGTCCAATGAGTATAAATGGTATACTTAACCATTGACCTGTGGATAATGATTCACCTAAGGAATCTTCAAAGCCTCCTTGACTCTTTTTAACGTTTTCTACAATAAAACGAACAATAAATATCAGCATCATATACATTCCGAAAAGGAATCCTCTATTATTTCTTTTGTCAGTTTTCCAGTAAAATAGCCAAAGTATCAGCGATACAAATATATAGCCAAAAGCTTCATATAATTGAGCAGGATGGCGATATGGTATGGCTTCTAGTAAATTAGAAAATTGAGGATTGTTTACGACTGCAGAATATGCCTCATTAACGTTCTTGATTCCCGTTTCCCTTATCACTTCAGCTTTGCTTAAACCATCTCGTATAAACTTTACTCCAAAAGCCGAATCACCAGAAGTTTCTCCTATAATTTCTGAATTAAAAAAGTTTCCTAGTCTTACAAAAATTCCTCCTACAGCAGCAGGAATGGTAACTCTGTCCATAACCCATAATGGGTGCTTTTTTAGAACATTTTTAGAATAATAATACATCGCAATAATAAATGCAATTGCCGCACCATGACTTGCTAATCCTCTAAAACCAATAAATTCAAACGCTGGGTTGAATTTAAAAGGAAGTATGATTTCTAGTAAATTATTTCTATAGTAATCCCAATCATAAAAAATGACATGCCCTAATCTGGCACCTAATAGAGTTCCAATAACTGCATAAATAAATACAGAGTCTAGTTTCTCCATGGAAATATTTTCTCGGATATATATTTTTTTCATTAAATACCAACCTAAAGAGAATGCAACTACAAACATTAGACTGTAAAAACGAATGACAAAAAAGCCAAGATCGAATCCTTCTATGGGATTCCAAACTATTTTAGAGAATATCATGTGGAAATCTATTTTTCAAGGGTAAATATAGGTATTTAATTAAATTTGAAATTCGAAATAGAATAATAATGAGTTAATGCCTTATTTGGATGAGTTAACGTTCTTTTCTTTTTTAATCTCTGGAACAGGATCGTATCCGCTACCTCCCCAAGGATGACAACTAAAAATACGTTTTACAGCAAGTACTCCTCCTTTTAGCAATCCGTGTTTTTGTAATGCCTCTAAGGTATAGTGAGAACAGGTAGGTTGATAACGACAGGTAGCAGGAGTTAAAGGTGAAATCAAGTTTTGGTATAATTTTACCAATCCTACAAACGGTGCAATCAAAATCTTTTTTAAAGTTAATTTTGAAGCCAAAATATAATATTAGTTAAGAGTAAAACTAGTTCCTTCACGTCCGTCTTTAAGTTGGATGCCCATAGCTAATAACTCATCTCTGATTTTATCACTAGTTGCAAAATCCTTATTTGCTCTTGCTTCTGCTCGTAGATGAATTAAAAGCTCAACAGTACCAGAAAGTTTATCGCTAATGTCCGAAGAAGCTTCATTTACATTTACTAATCCTAAAACATCAAAAACAAGCTCGTTCATAGTTTTTTGAATTAACATATGATCCGCTTCAGAAATAGTAGCTTTGTCTTCTTTAGCAGAATTAATGAATTTTACAGCTTCAAATAATTTTGCAATTAAAATTGGACTGTTGAAATCATCATTCATCGCTTCATAACATTCGTTAATCCAGTTCTGAATATCAAATCCTTGTGTAGTCTTGCTGGTTTTTAAATTTCCTAAAGTCTCAATGGACTCCATTAATCGATAAAAGCCTTTTTCTGAAGCTTCTAAAGCATCGTTAGAGAAGTCAAGAATACTTCTGTAATGAGCTTGCAGCATAAAGAATCTAGCAACTGTAGGAGCGAAGGCTTTATTTAATTTATCACTTTCTCCATTAAAAATTTCAGCAGGAGAAAGTATGTTTCCAGTGGATTTAGACATTTTTTTACCATCTAGAGTAAGCATATTCGCGTGCATCCAGTAATTTACTGGGGATACACCGCAAGCTGCTTCTCCTTGGGCTATTTCACATTCATGATGTGGAAACTTAAGATCCATTCCTCCACCGTGAATATCGAATTTTTCACCGAGATATTTTGTACTCATTACAGTACATTCCAAATGCCAACCAGGAAATCCATCACTCCAAGGAGATGGCCAGCGCATAATATGTTCTGGCTCTGCTTTTTTCCATAGCGCAAAATCTTGTGGATTCTTTTTGTCACTTTGGGCAGTTAGTTCTCTCGTGTTGGCGATCATGTCCTCGAGATTACGACCACTTAACTTTCCATAGTCATTGGTCTCGTTAAATTTCACTACATCAAAATATACAGACCCATTAGCTTCATAAGCAAAACCATTATCGATAATGGTTTTGATAATTTCAATTTGCTCTACAATGTGACCAGTTGCTGTAGGTTCTATGCTAGGAGGCACGTTATTGAATTTAGCTAGTATATTATGGAAATCTAATGTGTAACGCTGTACAATCTCCATAGGTTCTAGCTGCTCTAATCGTGCTTTTTTAGAAACCTTATCCTCTCCTTCATCAGCATCATTTTCTAAATGACCAGCATCGGTTATATTACGCACATAGCGCACTTTATATCCTAAATGTTTAAGATATCTATAAATTAAATCAAAAGAAATAAACGTACGGCAATTTCCTAAATGAACATTACTATAGACGGTCGGGCCACAGACATACATTCCTATATTACCTTCAGTAATAGGAGTGAATATTTCTTTTTGACTGGAAATAGAATTGTAAATCTTTAGTTCCTGAGTTTTGTACAACGGAGCTGCTGCCATAATTTTGATAAATGCTTATGATTGTTGATTAAAGATAAAATTAAAAAGTAGTATCTAATTTGATATAGTCTAAAAATTCTCTTCGTACAGCTTCTTCTTTAAACTTGCCTCCAAATTCACTAGTTACTGTACTGCTTTCGATATCTCTTATTCCTCTAGAATTTACACATAAATGTTTTGCATCTATTACACAAGCAACATCTTTAGTGTTTAAAACTACTTGAAGATCCTGAACGATCTGCATCGTTAAGCGCTCCTGTACCTGAGGACGTTTTGAATAATAGTCAACGATACGGTTCATTTTAGATAATCCCACAACAGTTCCATTAGAAATATATGCCACGTGAGCTCGACCAACTATTGGTAAGAGGTGGTGCTCACAAGTGGAGTATACTGTAATGTTTTTTTCGACTAACATTTCACCGTATTTGTAGTGATTGTCAAAAGTAGAGGCGTCTGGTTTTCTTTGTGGATGTAATCCTGAGAAAATTTCATTGACAAACATTTTCGCAACTCTCTGCGGAGTTCCCTTAAGACTATCATCACTAAGATCTAATCCTAAAGTTTCCATAATATGTTTAACGTCTTCTTTGATCAAAGCAATCTTTTCTAGATCACTTAATTTAAATGCGTCTTCTCTCAGAGGAGTGGTAGCGCTAGTAGCTACATGATTATCACCTAGCGCTTCAATAGCTTCAAGGGCCTTGTCTATCTTCACAAGTTTTAAATTTTGTTATTATAAAATGTAAAAGAATCATAAAAAAAACATATTTCAATATTGCTTTTTATAAGCAATGTTTGTGATATTTTTTTTCTATTTAGAATTGAAATGATACTTTACAAAAATATATGATTTCAATACAATCTTTTTTTAATTCCCCAGAATGTGCAGGTCGAAATATGTCAATAAATTCATATGATATCCTGAATTCGTGTAAAATCAACCATAAACGGGCTGCAAAGATACGATTTTGTCGTTTTACTTAGTGAAAGCTATGTTAACAATTATAAATAATGTGATTGTAATCTTAGTTGTATATTTTAAAATTAGTAAATTTAATTCCTACACAAGAAAATGAACGAACCTACGTTATATTAAACATGACAAAATTACTACCTCAAATCTTAATATTATTCGTACTATTTTGTTTTAATAGTGCATTGACAACTGCTCAGGACTTTGATACAGCTTGTCAAAACTCCCAACCTTTTTGTTCTGATGCATCCTTAGAACTAACTTTTCCGAATACTACTGGTGATTTGGATGGTTTAGGAGAAGTAGGTTGTTTAAATACTACGCCTAACCCATCTTGGTATTTTCTTCTTATTGATGAGTCAGGTGAATTAGTTTTTGATATTCGACAATGGGTTGATGCAGATGGAGATAATCGCTTAGATCGCAATGAACGACAGCTAGATGTTGATTTTATTGCTTGGGGGCCTTTTCCGACTTCTTATATTATTAATTGTGACGATGAGTTGGCAAGAGGTTGTGATAATGATGGGGATGGAGATAATCTTCGTCCGGCAGAATGTGCAAATAATGTGGATGATCCTGATTATTATACTACTAATCTTCCCTTAGGTCAGGATAATACTAATATTGTAGATTGTAGTTATGCTAGAACATCCGATGATAATTTTATAGAAACTTTTACGATACCTAATGCTCAATCGGGAGAGTTTTATATTGTTTTGATTACTAATTTTGCTGATGAAGCTGGGGTTATACAGCTAGAACAAACGAATCTTGGAGAAGATGGTGCCGGAACTACAGACTGTAGTGTTTTGGAACCAGGTATTCCGCAGGATAGGATAGCAACTTGTGGAGAATTTCCATTAACTATCGAAGGTAGATTTCCAGGAAGTACTGGTCCGCCATTAGTTTTGCCAGCAGTGAGGTTCCAATGGTCCAGAGCCGATTTAGGAGATACTAATTTCGTTGATATTCCTGCGCCTGAAGGAACACGTCCTTTTTATGATCAGGTAAATTCTAATGGTATTTATAGGTTGAGAGGTTATGATGTTAATGATGTCGAAGTTCCTGGTTCTCCAGATCAAGTTTCTGTTTTGGATGTTTCTCAAATCACTTTCCAAGTGGGTTATACAATTACAGAAGAATCATTTGCAGGAAGTTATACGCTTACTGCAGAAGTGTCAACCGATCCAATTGTTGAAGCGGAAGGGTTTACTGATTTTGAATATCGACTAGATCGAGATGTGAATATGGACGGTACTTTTGTAACGTATAGACCTTATCAATCGTCACCAATATTTGAAGAAGTTCCTCCTGGTGATTATAGAATAGTGGCTAGATATGCTAATTGCCCAGATAATGAAAGGACATCGGTAGATATAATGATTCTTGGATATCCTAAATATTTCACGCCCAATGGCGATGGTTTTCATGAGACATGGAATTTAATTAATCCTGAAGATCAGCCTACTCCAGCATCTGTTTATATATTTGATAGGCACGGAAAATTATTGAAACAACTTAACCCAACTGGAGCAGGATGGGATGGCACATACAATGGAAACTTAATGCCATCTTCCCAATACTGGTTTAGAGTGGAGTTTAATGAACAGACCGATCGAGACCCTAATAGAGGTAGGAGAGTTTTTGCAGGTAGTTTTTCGTTGATTCGATAATTTTAAAATATAATTCGTTTTTTTTCGGTTTTTGTAATTTAGTAATAAGATATGCTTTGAGGTTTCACTAAGAAAAGGTTCTCGTTTCTTTTCAAATCTGGTATCCCAACTTAAAAATAAAAAAAACACCATTATTACAATATTTCTAATACTTTTCTTAGGGTTTCTTCTTGTAAGACTGTTTTATATAGGAATACTTAGAATAGTAGGAGATAGTAATGTTTTATCATTGATTTAAAAATTAGTAATGATTAAGAGTACACCTGTATTTATATTGTTTTTATGTTTTTTTATTTATACTAATGTTAGTATTGCTCAAGGTTCTGTTTGCGCAGATGCTGTGGGAGATAATGGAGCTGATCCTTTTTGTAGTAATACGGGTATAGTTTTTCCTAATTGCAATAGTTCTAATGGTAGTTGCGTGGGGACTGCGGAGATTGGTCCAAACTATGGTTGTTTGACTACTCAGCCTTTTCCTGCTTGGTATTATTTACAGATAGATGATACCGGAGCTTTAACTTTTAGTATATCACAAACAGCTAATGAAGATGGAACAGGAGCCCAATTAGATGTGGATTTTATTTGTTATGGTCCTTTTTCTGATCCAATATCACCTTGTACTGCACAATTAACAGCAGGGAATACGGTGGATTGTAGTTATTTGCCAGATGCTGTCGAAACAATGGATATTCCTGCTGCTACTGCAGGAGAGTTTTATTTAGTTTTGATTACCAATTTTTCTGAATCACCTGGTTTTATAAGCTTTCAGCAAACAAGTGGTACTGGTTCAACTGACTGTTCAATATTAGAAGCAGCACTTGGGCCTAATCAAGATATATGTGGCTCTGATCCAGTAGTCTTGGATGGAGAGTCCGATGGAGCAGTGAGATACGAGTGGTCCGTGTATAATGAAACCACTATGGTGTTCGAGATTATTCCTGGTGAGGTCGGCACAACGTATACCGTTACCACTTCTGGTCGTTATCAATTGTTGATTGAAGATATAGATGGGAATACAGAAGTTGATGAGATAGTGATCACTTTTTATACTCCTCCAATTATTGCGAGCCCTCCAATGGATTTAATGTCATGTGATGACGATGACAATGGATTTGATACTTTTGATCTTACTCAGAATTCACCTATTATTCTTGGGGCTCAAGACCCAACAGAATATACTGTTACCTATCATGTAACACGGGTAGATGCCGAGAATTATACAGGTGCGGCTGGAGATAATATTATTGCGGATCCCGATACATTTGTAAATACTACAGCGGATCAAATAATATGGGCTAGAATTGGTGGGACCAATCAAATATGCTTTGAGGTTGTATCTTTTGTACTTAGAGTTTATAGGAACCCGGTAGCTAATACGCCTTCTGATATAGAATTGTGTGATAATGATCTTGATGGTGATGATACTAATGGATTGGTAGTGTTTGATCTTTCTGCAGTACCAGCTGAAGTGTTAGGAACACAGAATGCTGCTGATTTTACTGTTTCATTATATGAGTCTCAAGCCGAAGCTGATGCGGGCGTTTCAGGAACAGAATTGCCTAATAGTTATACGAATACTACTAATCCACAGACCATATATGTACGAATAGAAAATGTTTTAGAACAAAGTTGTTATGAAACTATAAATTTTCAATTAGTTGTTAATCCGTTACCCGTTGTATCGGCAGTAGTGTCTTTGTTACAATGTGATGATGATACTGATGGTATTTCTTTGTTTAATTTGTCTGAAGCAAATACGCTAATTTCTACTAATTCTACAAACGAAACTTTTACATATTATCTTACAGAAGCTGCTGCTATAAGTGAAGATGCGGCTAATCAAATTATAAACTTTACCGCATATCTTAACCCGACACCTATTAACAGTACGGTGTTTTCGAGGATAGAAACTAGTGAAGGTTGCTTTAGAACTTCACAGATTGATTTAGAGGTTTCTGCTACTCAGATTCCGGCAACTTTTAATCTTACCTATAGAGAGTGTGATAACATTGATGTGGATAATGATGACACTAATGGAATTGCAACGTTTGACTTTAGTAACGCTACCAACCAGGTTATAGCATTGTATCCACCAGGTCAAAATTTGGTTATTACTTATTATGAAAATTTAGCAGATGCTTTAGCTGAGGAGAATGCAATTGCTGACCCTTCGAATCATAGAAATGATGCGTCTCCTTTTACTCAGAATTTATATGTCAGAGTAGATGACGGTACAGATAACGAATGCTTAGGTCTAGGACAGCATATACAATTGGAAGTAGCTCCTTTGCCTTTGAATAACTCAGTTACAGATTTCCCATTATGTAGTGATGATCCGAATCAAGCGACTTTTGATTTAACTGATAAAGACGTAGAAGTTATTGGTGCACAAACCGAAGCCTTATTAATAAGCTATCATAGGACAGAAGCAGAAGCGGTTAATAATACAGGAGCTATTGTAGGAGCTTTTGCAAATGAGTCCAACCCACAAACTATATGGGTACGTGTTCAGTTTGATGAAAATAACAATGGTGCTGCTGATCCAGATGAATGTTTTCGATCTACAATTTCGTTTGACTTACAAGTGCTTCATAATCCTGAGTTAGTAGATCCTGATCCTATTGTGTTGTGTAGTGATCAGATAAGTACAGTGTATGACTTAACAGTAAGAGAAGGTCAGATCGTAGGAGGTGCTACAAATATTACATTAACTTATTACGAATCTCAAAACGATGTGGATACAGATAACCCTATTGGGGATCCTACAGCGTATACCAGTACAATATTGACAAGAGATGTAATAGTAGTAGGTAGGGATAATGATAACAGTTGTGTGTCAAGTGTGATATTGCAATTACAGACAATAGTGTATGATGATTTTAACCTAACTCCGGACGCATTAGAAACTTGTGAGTTAGATGAAGCGGGTATCGGAGTTTTCGATCTTACAATAGCGACACAGGATATTCTTAATTTAAATGATGCTAATGTGTCAAATGATCTAAATGCTTCTGATTATGAGATCTTGTATTATGAATCTATGCAAGATGCTGAGTTGGGTAATGCTAATGTAATCACATCTTCTTCTTCATACCAGAACGTACAGGCGTTTAGTCAGACAATATATATACGTTTTGATCCCTTGGTAAATGGTAATGATTGTTTTAGAGTAGTTCCGGTTCAATTGATTGTTAATGAGCTACCGGATTTCTTGTTGGAAGAAGAGTATGTTATTTGTCTTGAAAATGATGGAACTGTTATTAACCTGATGCCAACAGATGTGATTGATACAGGTTTAGATAATACTGTTTATAATTTTCAGTGGTATACGGGTACCGCTACAACGGCAGGAAATGAAATTCTTGGGGAGGTGGAATCTACTTACGAACCTAATATGTCAGGTCAATACTCAGTGTTAGTAACAAATATTCGGACTACGTGTGTATCATCAGCGACAACTGTGGTTATAGAGTCGTATCCTCCGCAGCTAGAAAATTTTACTGTAGAATTACTTTCTGGAGCTTTTTCTGATAATGCAACTATTCAAGTTATAGTTTCACCTGAAGCAATAGGAGAATATGAATATAGACTAGATAGAGGTGATTGGCAAACTTCTCCGGTATTTACAAGGGTGTATCGAGGAGAGCATTTTATTTATGTACGAGATGTAAATATGTGTGCTGAAATAGAGCTTCCAGTAGAATTTGTGGTTGATTACCCAAGGTATTTTACACCTAATGGAGATGGTTTTCACGATACTTGGGGAATTGCTGGTAATGATAACGTGCAGATTAATGGGGTTGTGATTTTTAATCGATTCGGAAAACTATTAAAAGACCTTGGTTCTCTAGGAGAGTGGGATGGAACCTATAATGGAAATCTACTTCCATCTAATGACTATTGGTTTAAGGTTCAGTATACTGAAAGTGGAGTTATGAAAGAATTTAGAGCTAGTTTTTCATTAATAAGATAGACGTTATAAAAAAAAGGAGCTGAAAATACTCAGCTCCTTGAATTTTTCAATGCGACTTATTGTTATAAATTTAAACTTAGAGTAAAAGTAAGATTATCTCTATAGCTATCTATAGAAGCAAAATTTGTAAAGGCAGAGTTGGGATAAAACTCTTGATTACGTTCTTGTTCAGAGTAATCGTACGCGACATCAAATTTTACTTTTCCAAAATTATAACCTATACCTAATGATAATCCTTCTCTTTCACTGAGAATAAGTTCGTTTTTATAAGGACTCTCTTCGTAACTATAACCACCTCTGAAGCTCCAGTTTCCATTTCTTAATTCTCCACCGATTCTAAGCGTAGAAGCTCCTTGTAATGTATTTTCTATATCTCTGTTTAAATCTGAAAAATCGTCAAACCCATCAGAATCAAATTCAGTAGATGAATAATCTTTATAAGAATAATCTAAGCTTATTAATCCTCGCTTTCCAAATAATACAGCGATACTACCTGTAGCTTTTGCTGGTGTGCGTAATTGATACTCAGGAAAAATGTTGATTACATTAGGGTCTAGAATTATTCTACCGTTACTTCCATCTGTTACTAGTCTTTGCGTTGTTTCTTCTTCAATATAATACCAGGTAGGTGATTCTAATGACGCACCTAATCTAAGCATATTAGATACTTTTAGAATACCACCTATTTGGGCTGAGAAACCTGCTCCAATAGTAGAAAGACGATTGGTAAATATTATTTCATTAACCGTACTTCCTGTATTGTTGTTGAACTCTTCAAACCTTGTAATCTTATCGTAGTTAATAAAATGAGAATTGAGATTTACTCCAATAAAAAACTTATCGTTAATCTGAGCACCTCCATTTACTGTGAATTTACCGTTTAGACCTGTGCTTTCGTAATAATAGTCTTGGTCAAAAAAACCAGGAGCGACATTTGAAAAATAGCCAGTGTTGTTAGGGTCTGCAAGGTCATTTGCTTCAATAATAAAAGATTCATGCCCTAGAAATGCCTGCTGCGCTCCATATCCTTCTCTTTCACCTAAAAAGCTATAAACTCCATCAATACTTTCTCCTGATCGCACTGTTATTAGGTCCAAAGGCACGCCTTGCGCTTCTGCTAGAAAGAAATTATCTATCGAGTTGTTGCTTCTTCCGAATGCTACAAACTCCTCGGCAAAATCCGTTGTCTGATCGTAGGCAATACTTAGTGATAATCTATTAAGGATGGAAGATTCACTTCTGTTATTGTATACAAAAACTGCTCCAATCTGATTAAAATTAAAATTTGAGGATGAGGTTTCGCTCAAACCATTAAAATAATTTACATCATTCTGTATGTTCGCTGTAGAAAGTGTAATGGAACCAGAGGAGCCTAGAAAAACTGCAGAACCTGCAGGGTTTATTTGTAATGCAGATAAATCCCCTCCTAAAGCTCCAAAGGCGCCGCTCATTCCTCTGAAACGTGCTGTGCCTAAAATATCCTGTTGAGAATATCTTAATGCATCAGTTATGTCCTGAGCGTTCAAAAAAGACATGGATAGTACACCTATGAATAAAAATATCTTTTTCATATATAAATTATATTCTTTTTGATTAATGTGAATTTAGCCTCTTCCTCCGCGACCTCTAGATCCACGGCTTCCACTAGATCGTGAGCCACTGCTACGACTAGAAGATCTACTACTTCTTACAGATCCGGAGCTTCTACTGCTATTACTTCTAGAACCTGAATAACTTCTGGATCTAGAGCTACTTCTTGATCTTATGCTGTTTCTGTTAGGTGAACTGGATCTCGATCGAGAATATGAGCGACCGTTTTGAGTTCTTGTGCCGTTTGAGTACGTAGAAGTTCTTGTTCTTCTATTATTATCTGCAGATACCCTTCTTCTATTGTTATAAGTGCTACGGTTGTTATAGGAGCGACTTCGAGATCTATTGTTGTAAGATCTAGATCTAGAGTTATATGCACTACGACTTCTGTAATTGCTCGCGTAGGCATTTCTAAAACCTCTATTTCTGTATCCTCTGTTATATGCAACTCGGTTTCTTCCATAGTATCCAAATCCATTATTGTAGTAAGGAGGACACCAGAAGCCACCGCCATACCAGTATGGGTTTCCAAATCCTACGCCCCATCCGAATCCACCATATCCGAATCCACCATATCCAAACCCAGGACCCCAACCGGCATTCCATCCCCAGTTGTTCCATCCTAATCCAAATCCGGGTCCCCAACCAGCGTTCCATCCCCAGTTGTTCCATCCAGTATTGTAAATATTTACAGACACTTCATCATAATCACTGCCCCAAGATGGTTGACCTGATTCGTAATTAAGTGCAACATTAGTAGAGTCCGCAGGATCGTAATTTTCACTAGAATAAGAATCTACATCTGTGAAAATGGCGTCTTGTTCTATGGCATTATCTATTTGAGCGGATTTTTCAGAAAAATAATTCGCGTAATAATTAGACGTTGTTCCTGTTTCTGCTGTGGCAGTGCGTGTTGGTACCTGATTTCTTTGGCTTCTTGCTTCTCCATAAATACCGTCATCATAAGATGCGTACTCGTACGAACCGCAAGATGTCAACATAAGTAGAGAGGCTGTGAGAAAAATCCCAACAGCTCCTTTTTTTTGAAAATAATTTTTAAGTCGCATATCTCCTTATTTTATTGTTGAACAATACAAATTTAGTTAGTTTTGCGCTAACTATTTTTTATTTAACAAAGTCACAACATTTGTGCCAAATAGCAGGTTATGAGCAAAAATCTAACGAAACGTAGTGAAGATTATTCGAAATGGTATAACGAATTGGTTGTAAAGGCTGATTTAGCTGAGAATTCAGCTGTAAGAGGGTGTATGGTGATCAAGCCTTATGGGTATGCTATTTGGGAGAAAATGCAAGCAGAATTAGATCGAAAATTTAAAGAAACTGGACATCAAAACGCATATTTTCCGCTATTTGTTCCAAAAAGCTTGTTTGAAGCAGAGGAAAAAAATGCAGAAGGATTCGCAAAAGAATGTGCTGTTGTTACTCATTATAGATTAAAAACAGATCCAGAAGATGCTTCAAAATTAATTGTAGACCCAAAAGCAAAGTTAGAAGAAGAGCTGATTGTGCGTCCTACTTCTGAAGCTATTATCTGGAATACATATAGAGGTTGGGTTCAGTCATACAGAGATTTACCTATTTTAATAAATCAATGGGCTAATGTAGTGAGGTGGGAGATGAGAACTCGTTTGTTTCTTAGAACAGCAGAGTTTTTATGGCAAGAAGGTCATACCGCTCATGCAACTAAGCAAGAAGCGATTGCAGAGACTGAGCAAATGAATAATATATATGCTAATTTTGTAGAAGAGTTCATGGCAATTCCTGTAATTAAGGGAAGAAAAACAGAAAGTGAGCGCTTTGCAGGGGCAGAAGATACATATTGTATAGAGGCTTTGATGCAGGATGGTAAAGCGTTACAGGCTGGAACTTCTCATTTCTTAGGACAAAATTTCGCAAAAGCATTTGATGTGAAATTTACTTCTAAAGAAGGGAAGCAAGATTATGTGTGGGCAACTTCTTGGGGTGTATCTACTAGGTTAATGGGTGCACTGATTATGACACATAGTGATGATCATGGGTTGGTTTTGCCTCCTAATTTAGCGCCTATACAAGTGGTTATTGTTCCTATTTATAAAGGAGAAGAACAATTGAATCAAATTTCTGAAGTTGCTAATGAATTAGTAAGTGATTTAGGATCTAAAGGAATTTCTGTGAAATTTGATAATCGAGATACATATAGACCAGGAGCTAAATTTGCGCAATATGAGTTACAAGGAGTTCCTTTACGAATAGCAATTGGTCCAAAAGATCTAGAAAAGGGAACTGTGGAGCTTGCTCGTCGTGATACGCTGTCCAAACAGTTTGTGGCTAAAGATGAAGTCGCTGATACTATTGAGTCTTTACTTAAAGAAATTCAAGAGAGTTTACATAAGAAAGCTACTGATTATAGAGATGATCATATTACAGAAGTATCTTCTTTTGAAGAGTTTAAGGAGGTTTTGGAGAATAAAGGAGGATTTGTATCCGCACATTGGGATGGTACCATAGAGACTGAACAGAAGATTAAAGAGTTGACAAAAGCGACGATACGCTGCATTCCTTTTGACGCTAAGGAAGAAAATGGTAAGTGTGTGTATAGTGGTAACTCCTCCAAAGTGAGAGTGTTATTTGCTAAAGCTTATTAAGTTTTAGAAAAAAATAAAATAACACTTGTGCGATTAAAAAATAGTTGTATTTTTGCATCCGCAATTAGACAAACAACTATGGCCCGTTCGTCTATCGGCTAGGACGCCAGGTTTTCATCCTGGTAAGAGGGGTTCGATTCCCCTACGGGCTACGA
>NZ_CANMQT010000007.1 GCF_947500065.1 uncultured Aquimarina sp. | reverse complement strand
TCACACACTCACACACTCACACACTCACACACTCACACACTCACACACTCACACACTCACACACTCACACACTCACACACTCACATACTCACATACTCACATACTCCCTTACTAAAACACATTTCATCCCACAAATTCTACAATTGGGTTAGATACTTTATAAAAACGCATACGTTTTTTAGATTTTTGAATCATCAAAACAGAATAATAAAAATCAAAAACTAAACTCTTATGAAAACTCTAGTATTATTTTTAGCAATGACAGCTGTAAATTTTATAACACAAGCGCAAGATACCAATGGGATTACCATCACTGTAACTGTACCAAATGTATCTAGTTCTGATGGAGCAGTTCTCTTTGGATTGTATAACGAAGCAACTTTTATGAAAGCAGCTCCTATTAAATCAGCAAAAGGTGAAATTGTAGACGGTGTGGCTAAAATTACATTTACAGATATCCCAGCTGGAGAATATGGAATCTCTTGTGTACACGATGCTAATAATAATGAAAGAATGGATTTTGAAGAAAACGGAATGCCAAAAGAAAGTTTTGGAGTATCCAATAATAATATGAGCTATGGACCACCAATGTGGAGTGATGCAAAATTCGAAGTGGGTACGGAAAATTTAAACATGGAAATACGATTATAACCAAGCAATATATTCATCAATCAAAAAAAAGGGTTTTACTTTATCAGTAAAACCCTTTTCTATATAATTATAATACCAAATTATAAATCATCACAATCAGTATCACTAGCTTCTTGTAGCGCTTGTTCCAAATCCGCATCATCAATAAAAGGACAACCATCCAACGATTCTAAATAAGAGATCGCGGCTTGCGTATAGGCTATACAATTTTCTCTACTCGGATCATTATTAAAATTTTCTAAAGCCTGACTATATGCTTCTACATCCCTAAACGAAATACAATCTCCAGTTAATTCGTCAATAACATCTTCTTCCGAACAAGAAATTAATAAAGCACTCATACTTAATCCCAATACTACAATAGACTTACTTACTATTTTCATTTTTTTGATTTTTAATTATTATAAGTTTTATTGTTTAGTGTTCTTAAAAGAAGAGGGGTTAACACTTTCTTAAAAAAAATCAATAGAAAAAATAAATTTTTAGCATATACTTAATAAGTTTTATCAATAGCTTTTCTATTTTTGGTATCCAAAAATGACAACATGACCATTACACAATTACGATATGTATTAGCGGTTGCTGAGCATCAAAACTTCACAAAAGCAGCAGAAAAAACTTTTGTTACGCAACCTACGCTGAGTATGCAAATTCAAAAGTTAGAGGAAGAGTTAGATATCCTGATTTTTGATCGTAGTAAGAAACCAATTGAACTTACTGAAGTGGGCAGAAAATTGGTACAGCAAGCTAGAAATATTGTTAATGAGAGTGAACGAATCCAAGATATAGTAGATCAGCAAAAAGGTTTTATAGGTGGTGAATTTAAACTAGGAGTTATTCCGACGGTAATGCCTACCCTACTACCTATGTTTTTAAATAATTTCATAAAGAAATATCCAAAAGTAAAACTAAAAATTGAAGAGCTTACTACCGAAGCTATTATCGAGCGTTTGCAAGATGGACATCTCGATGCCGCCATTGCTGCCACTCCTTTGCAAAATGAAAATATAAAAGAACGCGTATTATATTACGAACCCTTTGTTGGTTATATCCCTCCAAGTCATAGACTAAATCAAAAAGGTAAAATTGATATTTCAGATCTGGATATAGATGATATGCTATTACTAGAAGATGGACATTGTTTTAGAGATGGAATCGTAAACCTATGTAAAACACAAAAAAGCTATGATGATGATCATTTTCAATTAGAAAGTGGAAGTTTCGAAACTTTGGTTAAATTATCTAATGAAGGATTAGGAATGACCTTATTACCGTATTTGCATACGTTGGATATCAATGAAAAAGAGAAAAGAAATTTACATTATTTTAATGAACCCTCTCCTGCTAGAGAAGTAAGTCTTATATTTCATAAAAGTGAATTAAAAATGCAAATCATTGAAGCATTACACACTACAATTGCAGGAGTCATAAAAGGAGCGATTACTTTTCAGAACGTACAAATTATCAGCCCTTTACCAAAAATAAAAAGCGACTAAAAAGTCGCTTTTATTTTTTATGATTTTAAATAAATTAAACAAGGTTCTAACTCTGGTTTGTTTAGTGCTAAAGATTGAATCCAAAGTTTTAATTCTTCAATCTCATGAGGGAGTAATCTGTTTAGTGCTTTAATCACTTCCTTTGTAAATAGATTTACATCAAAACTAACTTTTTTTAGTACAGTTTTAGTGTAATCAAACATTGCTCTCGCCATAAATTAATAGGGGTTTAAAATGTTAGGTTTAAAACAAGTAGTTGTAGGATTATACTTACAGTTTTTTAAAGTTGTTATGTCTAATATAGTCAAATAAAACTAAAATATTACTCTTTAACCCTTATTTAACTTTATTAAAAATTATTATCGCCATCCAAAAGATCTCCCAAACCACCTAAAATACTACCTTCTCCTCTACTTTTACCTCCTGCTCTAGGAGCCAATGCTAAAACTCTATTTGCTAATCTACTAAAAGGCAAAGATTGTATATACACCACTCCTGGTCCTGTTAGATTTGCAAAAAATAATCCTTCTCCTCCAAAAATGGTATTTTTTATACCTCCTACAAACTCAATATCATAATTAACTCCCTTAGAGAAACCTATTATACACCCAGTATCTATCTTTAATTTCTCACCAAGCTTTAATTCTTTTCTTGCGGTGGTTCCACCTGCATGCACAAATGCCATTCCATCTCCCTCTAGTTTTTGCATGATAAACCCTTCTCCTCCAAACAAGCCTCTACCCAATTTTTTGGAAAACTCAATACCGATAGATACTCCCTTTGCTGCACAAAGAAAAGCATCTTTCTGACAAACAAACTTACCTCCATATTCCCTTAAATCGATAGGAATAATTTTTCCAGGATATGGAGAAGCAAAACTTACTTTCTTTTTTCCAATAACCTCGTTATAAAAAGCTGTCATAAATAAACTCTCTCCAGTAAGTAAACGTTTTCCGGCTCCAAAAACCTTTCCCATAAACCCTTGATCTTTCTGAGAGCCATCTCCAAAAATGGTATCCATCTTGATGCCATCATCCATCATCATAAAACTTCCCGCCTCAGCTATTACTCCTTCTTGAGGATCCAATTCTATTTCTACATATTGCATTTCTTCCCCATAAATGGTGTAGTCTATTTCGTGTGCTGTCATGATTTTACTATTTATTTTTATTGATTAATGAATATTTCAATATATAAGTAATAAGTTTTTTCAAAATGTTACATATTCATTTTTCGTAAACCAAATTTTTCAATGCTCCCAAAATCTAAAACTTGTTAACTTTTTAACTTAATAGTCCATTCAAAATTAAAAGTAGAAACCTCAATGCCTTCTTTATTAGTTCCTATAGATTTCATCCAGACCGTTTGCCCTTCTCCCGTTTCAATAGTTTTTTGAATGGCTTCTTTAATCAAATGTCCATCATTACATACGAACGTAATTCTACCTGTTGCTTTTTTAGTAAATGTGGCATTGTTATTTGCTACCAACATGGATATTTTCTTTCCACTTTCATGAATTTGACCGGATACCATTGCTCCTGTGCTCATTTCTGCAGCCATACCTTGCACTGCCCAAAACATAGAATTAAAAGGGTTTTGATTCATCCATCTGTGCTTAACACTTACTGTACAGCTAGATTCATTGACTTGTTTTACACGAACCCCACAAAGCCACGCAGAAGGTAACTTGAACATTGTAAAGGTGTTGATCTTTCCAGGAGTAATCTTCATAATATAATATTTAGTTGCCCTAAAGTATTGAAAAAGTATGGACATACAAAATAACATCAAATCATAAATTTATGTTAAAATATGGTACTATGTTTTGCATAATACCTTCTTTTAGCCATATATTTGTATAAGAAACTATTATATACTTTTAAAAATGTCCAATAACAACCACAAAAATATCGCAACGTTTATACACTTAGGGGTATTTACAAAATACTTTATTCCATTTGGGAATTTTATAGTTCCCATATTATTATGGACTACCAATAAGGATAAATCAGAGTTTATAGATAACCACGGTAAAGAAGCTATCAATTTTCAGTTGAGTGTACTGCTTTATACGATAATTTTAGGAATGATATCTGTTCCATTTTTTATGTTCAACATCCTTGGTGATGCATCTTTATTCGATGTTTTTAATCACAATGGGCTAGATATTAACTTTTCTACCGATGGAGGATTCAGAACATTAATAGGTGCTTCATTTGTAGGTGTACTAGCATTAATGGGGTTCTTTTTAGAAATCATTTTTATCATCACCGCAGCATTAAAAGGAAATAAAGGAGAATTATATAGATACCCGCTAACAATCAGATTCATAAAGTAATTTAGAATGAACTCATCAATCAACATAAAATACATTCTAATTACTGCCATAGCTGTGGTATCCTCCTTCTTTTTTCACGAGTTGGCTCACTTCATCACTGGGAAACTCTTAGGATACGAAATGGGAATGACACTTAATTCTGCATTCTTATTAGAAGGAGAATACCAATCAGCTTGGCACCAACAATTGGTTAGCGCTGCTGGACCACTATTTACAATGCTTCAGGCTTTTGTGATATTTTATTTCATCAAAAAAACGAATAATAAGTATTGGTATCCATTTTTATTCTTTGCATTTTACTCTAGAGTATTAGCAATGATTATATCAATTTTTAATCCTAATGATGAAGCTCGTATTAGTGCTTGGCTTGGACTTGGATATTGGATGCTACCATTATTAGTAGGTTTTACATTACTAATATTATTAATTAAAACATCAAAAGAACAGGGATACAATTTAAAATTTAACCTAATCAATTATCTTTTATCATCCGTCTTTATTGCTGGAGTTGTATTCTCGGATCAATATATATTTAAATAACATCATCAATCAATCATCAATCAATCAAAAAATGAACAGTTTAACTTTTTAAAAAACCAGTTTTATGAAGATCGAAAACACAAAAGCGCAAATGCGCAAAGGTGTTCTGGAATATTGCATACTTTCAATTCTTAGGGATGACGACGCTTATGTAGCAGAGATTTTAGGGACCCTTAAAGACGCAAAGATGCTAGTTGTAGAAGGCACAATATATCCTTTATTAACAAGGCTTAAGAATGCCGGATTGCTTAGTTATCGCTGGGAAGAATCTACATCAGGACCACCACGTAAATATTATGGACTTACGGAAACAGGAAAACTTTTTCTAAAAGAATTAAATACCACTTGGGACGAATTACAAAATGCGGTAACTATAGTTACTAAACAAAAAAAGAAACAAAAATGAACAAAACAGTCAATATAAATTTAGCAGGCATATTTTTTCACATCGATGAAGACGCTTATTTAAAGCTGCAGCGCTATATTCAGGCGATAAAACGTTCATTTACCGACTCCCAAGGTAGAGATGAAATTATCGCTGATATCGAAGCACGAATAGCAGAGCTTTTCAGTGAAAAAATAAAAGACGAAAGACAAGTAATCGGTACAAAAGAAGTAGATGAAGTAATCGAAGTTATGGGGCAACCCGAAGATTATCGATTAGATGAAGAGATTTTTGAAGACGAACCAAAATCTTCTTATCAAGGAACTCCAAAATCTAAACAATTATTTAGAGATACTTCTAATTCTTATGTAGGAGGTGTAAGTTCTGGATTAAGCCATTATCTTGGAATAGATCCTATTTGGTTAAGAATTGCATGGATTCTTTTTACGGTATTTTCTAGTGGAGCATTTATCCTTATCTATATCGCATTTTGGATTTTTGTACCGGAAGCAAAAAGTACAGCGGACTATTTAGCAATGAAAGGCGAAGCTGTAAACATTAGCAACATCGAAAAAAAAATCAAGGAAGGATTTAATGATGTTGCGGATAAGGTAAAAGATGTAGATTATCAAAAATACAGTGATAAAGTAAAAAGTGGTTCTACTAGTTTTTTCGATGCACTTGGAGATGTGTTATTAGTGGTATTGAAGATATTTGTAAAATTTATAGGAGTCTTACTTATTATTGTATCAGGAATCACTTTAATTAGCCTATTTATTAGTTTATTCACTGTCGGTACTTTCGGATTTATAGAAACTCCATTTACTGAATATATAGATGTTGTTAATCATCCTAATGTACCATTATGGCTAGTATCCTTACTTACAATGTTTGCTGTAGGTATTCCATTTTTCTTTTTATTCATTTTAGGTTTAAAAATTGTCATAAATAATCTAAAATCAATAGGTACTCCAGCTAAGCTAGCATTGCTTGCCGTTTGGATCATATCAATATTAGGACTAGCAATTGTAGGTATCCGTCAGGCTACTCAAGAAGCATATGATGCTGAAGTAATAGAAGATTCTAGAAACTTATATCTTCAATCTAGCGACACATTAAATATAAAAATGGTTGGAAATAGTAGATATGTAAGAAATCTATACCATAGAAATGATTTCAAAATAAAAAGAGATCAAAACGATAACAAGGTAATCGTAATTCAGGATATTGAAGTATTCATCAAAGAAAATAAAGAAGATTCTATTCCTAAAATCATGGTTAGAAAAAATGCTGAAGGAAGTAGTTACGATGAAGCTAAAGAAAGAGCAGCTGCTATTAAGTATGAGTATGATGTAAAAGGTAACTCCTTATTATTAAATGGATATGCAATCACCGATTACGCAAACAAATACAATGATCAGGAAATTGAAATCATAATTTCCATACCAGAAGGAATGACCATATTAGCTGATGATAATACATCCGGATATAACAACTCTTGGAAATACAATGATTATCTAACCATAGATGGTAAAGAAGAAAAATATCTAAAATTGATTGATGGTAAATTTATCTGCGAGGATTGTCCTAAAGATGAATGGCAATACAATGAATGGGAAGACAATGGAAATAATGATACAGACAGAGTAAAAATTAACATCAACTCTGATGATGATAATACAAATCTTAAAATTGATGAAGATGGAGTGCAAATCAAAATCAACTCTGATGATGAGGATGCGAATCTTAAAATCGATGAAGATGGAGTACAAATCAAGAGTGAAGAAGTAGATATAAAAATAGACGAGAACGGAATAAAAATCAAAACCGATAATTAATATCAATCAAAAAACGAACAGTTTAACAAATCAATAAACAATATTATGAGCACACTAATCAAAATTACAGCAGCATTATTCCTTACCGCTTTATCTTGTTCTTGCAATATAGCTTTTGACGGAATCCGAGGTGAAGGAGAAGTAATCCGAAAAGAAAAAACCATTAATGAAAACTTTGAAACCATTAAATCAAGTCGAGGCTTAGATGTAGTGCTAACCAATAAAAAAGATAGAAAAGTAATCATAGAAGCAAATGAAAACCTTCATCAGTATATAGAGGTATATGTAGAAGGAGAAACACTTTATATCACTGCTGATAAAAATATTTATCAGGCTGATGAAAAAACAGTCTATGTTTCATACAATAAATTAGGAAAAATATCTGCCACAAGCGGTTCCAGAGTTACCTCTCAAGGAGCAGTTGTTCAAAAGGACCTTGCAATTAGTGCTACAAGTGGTGCTAATATAAAACTTAAAGTAAAAGCAGAATCACTTACTACATCAGTAACCAGTGGTGCTATTATGAATTTATCAGGAAAAGTGAATAACCATAAAGCCAATGCAACAAGTGGAGCGAATATAAGAGCTGATGAGCTTTTAAGTCTTGTCTCAGTAGCAAAAGCAACCAGTGGATCACATATAAAAATTCATGCAAAAGATCAATTTACCGGAAAAGCAACCAGTGGAGCAGATGTAGTATACTACGGAGATCCTCAAAAAGTATCCGAAGATGATAATTCTGGAGGAAACGTAAGAAGAAACTAATCAACCATACACCTAACCAATAAATTCAACCAACCACTACCAACCAAAAATAGAACCACCTGAAAAGCTCCCATTGTTGACAGACAAATTATTTAGATATTATGCTTTTCGGGAGGTTCTTATGTATTAATTACCCTCTATTTATTGCCACCATCTTATGCTATAGATGGGTTATCAATCATATCAATATTCATCAATCTGTCTGATCAAGGCAAATCAAAAAATAAAAAAATGACATCAAAACTTCATGTTTTAATGGTATCCTTATGCATTACATTGTCTTTAGGATATAGTGCGCATGCGCAACAATCAGGAGCCCTAAAAGATCTTACAACGACCATCCTTACTTTAGATACTGAATTCTGGAAATCCTATAATAGCTGTGACATTAATAAATTCAGAACATTCTTTGTAGAAGATTTTGAGTTTTATCATGACAAAGGAGGTCTAACCGCTGGGCTTACTAAAATGATGTCTAGCGTAGAAAATGGATTGTGTAATCCAGAAAATCCAAGAGTACGCCGCGAGGTCGTAAAAGGAAGTGTAGCCGTATATCCTCTTAATAATTATGGAGCCATCATTACTGGAGAACACGTTTTTTATGTCTCCGAAAATGGTAAAAAAGAAAGGCTTGCCGAGATTGCAAAATTCACTCATGTTTGGCAACATAAAAATGAACAATGGAAAATGACCCGAGTATTAAGTTACGATCATAAGCCCGCTCCACAGAATACAGATAAAAAAGAAATTTCATTATCAGATGAAACTCTAAATCTATATATAGGTACCTATCAGGCACCACAAACAGGAACAGTTGTTGTCACCAAAAAAGACAACCATTTAGAAATAAATGCTGGCAAAATGCAGGCTTTTATTTATCCTCAAACCGAAACTTTATTTTTTCATAAACAAAGTCCGTTAACCTTCGAATTTACTAAAGGTGAAAAAGGAGTTATATCTAAAATGATCGTTCGTGAAAATGGACAAATTGCTGAAGAAGCTAAGAAAGTGAAATAAATACATTGCCAAAATGCAAATACCTAGTTAAGCCAAGAATACAAATTACTTGACACTAATATTATGGTAATAAAGAGGAAAATAAACAGAAAAATAAAAAAATATACGAAAAATACTTTTCTGACATTGATAATATTGTGTATTGGGTTTATTGTTTTCATTCTTAATGAGACAAAGGATGAAGTGAATGCTACTATGAATAATATTGATGGCAAATTACAAGCTTTCTACAATAAAAAAAAAATGGCGGGTTTTGCAGTGTCCGTCTTCAATACTGATAGTGTTATATATTCTAATGGTTTTGGTTATGCTGATATAAAGAACAATATTCCTTATACAACAAACACTATTCAATATATTGCCTCTATTTCAAAAACGACTATTGGTGTATCATTACTAAAAGCTCAGGAGTTGGGATTATTAAATATTGACGATCCAATTAACAAATATCTTCCATTCGAGGTTGTAAATCCGAAATTTCCTAATCATCCAATAACCATAAAACATTTAGCAACTCATACCTCTTCCATGGATTATAATGAAAAAGTTGTTGAATCTCTCTACATAAATGAACTAGAAAAGGATAAATCATTAGATAGGTTTATTAAAAATTATTTCGTTAATGGTAATTATGGAATGGTAAGTTTTACAAATCACAAACCTGGTGAAAATTGGAACTATTCGAATATTGGAGCTGGATTAGCAGCGTATATTATAGAATATACATCAGAAATGTCATTTTCAGATTTTACACATAAATACATCTTCGATCCTCTACATATGGAAAACACAAATTGGTTCGAAAAAGAATCAGATAGTAGTAATCTATCTAAGTACTATGTTCCTAAAAAAAACTCTACAATTGTTGAATTTAAAACCAGTGGTGTACAATTATATCCTGCTCGAGATATCATGACCAATATCAAAGATTTAACTACATACTGTCGGGCCATACTTTCAAAGGACCATAAAATATTATCTAATCATTCTTATGAAATAATGTTAAATCCAACGCTAAACTCTTCGGTAACTAATCAAGAAGTAGACAATAGTGGTTTATTTTGGATGATCGACAGAAATCAATACGGAATAACCTATCAATTAACAGGTCTAAATGGTGGTGATAATTGTATCAATACAATGATGTGGTTTGACCCAGTTAACAAACTAGGCTATATTTTTATCGGAAATACAGGTTCATCAAAATTAAATAAAGTCAATCATATTTGGATTTACAGAACATTAGTCAGCTTAGGTGATGATATTCTAATCAATAATCCAAAAAACACGTTTAGTGAAAAAGCAAAATATAAATGGCATAATTTATATAATCGAGTCAGAGGATTATTTTAAAAATAGATCAGTTACTAAAGAAGCTAAGAAAGTGAAATAACAATAATACCTCACCATTTTTTTACTTAACCGCTCTTTGCTAATGGTGAAGAAAGTAGCCTCTTTTTTTTAAGAGGCTATACTTTTTGGTATACATTTTGAAAACTAAAGGTATGTAACGATTTTTTCTAAAATCAGTCTTTTTATAAATAAATTTAACAACCAGATATACTTAAACACAAAAAACAGTGTTTAAAAAATAAAACCACATACAAATGAGAACACTTCTGTTATCACTATTTTCTATTTTCTTTTTAGGAAACATATATGCTCAGAAAGAAAAGATCAAAGGCAATAAAATTGTCATGACTGAAGAAAAAATCGTAGACGCTTTTCATACTATTGAATTATATGACAACTTCGAAGTCTCAATAGATGAAGACAGTGATCATATTATAAAGATTGAAGCAGATAGTAATCTCCAGGAGTTTATTGAAGTAGAAATACAGGATAGTATTTTAAAAATAAGAGGAACTAAATTTTTTCGGCGCGCCAAAGCCTTAAATATAAAGATCTCATGTGCTTCAGAATTAAAAAAAATAAGTACGTATGACAAGATAGATCTTAAATCATTATCTTCTATTAAATCCTCAGAATTAAGAATTGAAGCCAATGATAATTCAGAAGTATTTTTATCTATAGACACAGGTAAAGTAACAGGAATATCTAACGGAAAATCAACTCTCGAATTACATACAGACTCAGAAGAAGCTTTTTATCAGGTAAATGAAAATTCAGAATTAAAAGGAATCATAACCGCGGATAGTTTAAAAATAGATTTATATCAAAAAGGGTATGCAAAACTAGAAGGAAATGTTAAATCAATGTTGGTTAGAGCGGATGGTGATACTGATTTTTATGGAGAAAAATTAACTTCAACAAAAACATCAATCATCGCCGAAGGTTCCAGTGACTGTTATGTACTAACAAATGAAGAAATTACTATTGAAGCTAAAGATAAAACTGAAATCTATTTACTTGGAGAACCTAAAATTAATATGACGATGTTCTCCAATGAAGCTACGTTGTACAAGAAAAAGATAGATTATAGTCCTAGCAGACTTAAATTAAATTGAAAAGAAAACCTTATTTAGGAATAAAAAAGACCTGTTAGATTTAAAATCTAACAGGTCTAATAATAATTTCTATTTACTAAATGTATTAAGCAGAAACTTCTTCACTAGTTTCTACAGTAGCAAGATATCTTTCTGCGTCTAATGCTGCCATACAACCAGTACCAGCTGCAGTAACCGCTTGTCTATATTCTTTATCCTGAACATCACCTGATGCAAATACACCAGGAATATTTGTTTTGGTAGATTTACCTTCAGTAATAATGTATCCAGTATCATCCATATCAATCTGACCTTTAAAAATGTCAGTGTTAGGCTTATGTCCTATCGCAATAAATAAACCAGTAATAGAAATCTCAGATTTCTCCTTAGTCTGGTTATTTACCATACGTAAACCTTCTACTACCTGATCTCCTAGAACCTCATCTACTTCTGTATTATATAATACTTTAAGATTAGGCGTGTTATTCACACGATGTTGCATTGCTTTAGAAGCTCTCATATGATCTTTACGCACTAGCATGGTAACACTAGAACAGATATTAGATAAGTATGTAGCCTCTTCTGCTGCTGTATCTCCAGCTCCAACGATTGCTACGTCCTGACCTTTATAAAAGAATCCATCACAAACCGCACAGGCAGAAACTCCACCACCACGCAATTTCTGCTCACTTGGTAATCCTAAATATTTAGCGGTAGCACCTGTTGAAATAATCACGGATTCTGCTTCAATCTCTTTAGTATTATCTACAGTTACCTTATGGATCCCTCCTTTTTCTGTACTAAATTCTACAGAAGTGACCATCCCAATACGAACTTCCGTACCAAAACGTTCCGCTTGTTGCTGCAATTGTACCATCATTGTTGGACCATCTATTCCTTCAGGATATCCCGGAAAATTATCCACCTCTGTAGTTGTGGTTAACTGTCCTCCTGGTTCCATACCTGTATACATAATAGGTTTAAGGTCTGCTCTTGCTGCATATATTGCTGCAGTATATCCCGCAGGTCCTGAACCTATGATAAGGCATTTTATTCTTTCTATAGTATCTGACATAATCTTTTCGTTTTAACTGATGTAAAAGTAGCAATTTGAAGAGAAACCTTACATTAAAGTTATTAAGAATTGTTATACACTTATAGACATCTTAAATAAATACTAAAATGAAATACAATAAACGATAACCCCTATATATTTGTAAACAAATCAATTAAAACTGTGCGAAACCTTTTAGTTCTTATCTTAATAATCATCAGTTCAGGAATATATTCACAAAATGAAAAAGTGGATAGCTTGAAAATAGAACTAAACACACATACATCTCAAGATTCTAAAAAAGTTGATTTATTAAATGCTACAGGTTTCGAATACTGGATCATTGATCCTAATGAATCCCTAAAATATGGAAAAGAAGCATTAAAACTTTCCGAAAAACTAACATATGACACTGGTATTGCTGTTGCCAATCGAATTATAGGAGTAGCATACTGGGCACAAGGAAATCAGAATGATGCATTACTTTATCTAACTCAATCCCAAAAAAAATTTCAAAGTATAAAGGATCAAGAAGGTATTGCAAACACGATGCTAAATATAGGAATGGTGTATGCAGACCTCAAAGAATATGACAAAGCCTTGAAAAACTATACCAATGCGATCGATAATTTCACTGCATTAAATCTCTCGGGACGTATAGCTACTACTTTTACAAAAATAGGAACCATATATATTGAGAAAGGTAATCTTAACGATGCTAGAATATATATATCGGATGCTTTAAAGCTTCATACTAAGAATAATTTTCAATATGGAATTGCAGAAGCTCATAATCGATTAGGAATTCTGTATCTAAAAGAAAAGGAACTTTCACAAGCAAAATATCATATAGAAAGGTCTATTTCAGTTGGCAAAAAGATCGGTGATGAAGATGGAATGATCAGTAATCTTATTCAATATGGTAAATTACTGAGGTTAGAAAACAACTTTGACGCTGCTGAAATCCACCTTAATTTAGGGCTTAAAAGAGCCAAAAACAATAGCCTTAAAAAATATGAATTACTTGCATATGAAGAACTCAAAGAACTTCGAAAACTACAAGAAAAACCAGAAGAAGCGCTTGTTTTTTATGATCATTATTCAAAATTAAAAGATTCAATTTTTAATACAGAAAAATCTAAACAGATTGCCTATCTCGAATTTAAAAATCAACTAGAACAACAAGAAAAAGAGCTTCTGTTTCTACAAGAAAAAGAAAAAACAGATGCTTTAATTAAATGGAGTTTAACCTTAGGCATTCTGATTATATTGATAATCGGGTTTTTAATTCTTACCAACCTAAAACAACGATCCAAAAAAAATAGAGAACTATTAGAGAAAAGCAATGAACTTTTACAATCCAAAGAAGCCTTAAATCAGCAAGCCCTAGAAAATGCAAAACTCAAACAACATGAGCTACAACAACAACTAGAGTTTAAGAACAAGGAACTTACCTCCTATGCCATTAATTTTGTCCAAAAAAACGAGCTCTTACAAAATTTGCAGAGTACCGCTCAGCTAGCGAAAAAATCAACTTCAAAAGAAAAAGATAAGCTGATTGATAAATTAAGTAAAACCATTCGACAAAATTTAACTATCGACAAAGACTGGGAAGATTTTAAACGTTTTTTTGAAGAAGTACACGTGGATTTCTATTCCAAACTAAAATCCAAACACCCCGAATTGAGTGCTAATGATCTAAAAATTTGTTCACTGACGAGGCTTAATCTTAATATCAAAGAAACGGCAAGTATCCTTGGGATTTCTCCAGAAAGTGCTAAAACGGCACGTTATCGACTTCGCAAAAAGTTAGAATTACATCAAAATCAAGAGATTTTCACCTATTTATTAGCACTAGAAAGCGAATAGCATATCGTTTTTTCTCTTATTCTTAGATATTTGACAAAAATACATTCTTAAAACCTATCACGTTCAAGTTTCTGAAAATCAATAAATTAATAATTACTGTTTACTTATCGTCTACTTCTTTTTAGCAGAACGAGAACACCTGTCTACTCTTAATTCCAAATTGCTCACATACCGTATACCCTGTTTATTAGCAACAACCTATATGCTCCTATACTTTTGACTTCGGAAAACAAAACAAATTATTAATTCTTAAAACTGGGAAAATGTTGAAGAACAAAAAAAATGAAAACCTACCTACACTCAAAAGGTATTGGATACAAAGAAAAAATGAATTGAAGAATAGGTTACATCAAAACAGAATATGGTAATGAAAGAGTTATTTATGAATTTACCCAATATATTAGAAATAGTACTAGACCCAATATCACTTATAATTATAGGGATGTATATCACGCTAATGATATGGGAAGCAGTTGCTCCTGCTCGCCGATTACCAAAAGTAAAACACTGGAAACTAAAAGGAATGATCTCATTTGCTTTGTTCTTTTTACTTTCCTCCTATCTTCCTTTGATTTGGGACACCTATTTAATAGAATACCAAATTCTGGATCTTACAGGATTGGGGGTATTTGGTGGAGCCATTGTTGGATTTACACTCTATGAATTTGCGTTATACGCCTGGCATAGAACGATGCATGCGAGTGATTTCTTATGGAAAATATTCCACCAAATGCATCATAGTATAGAGCGCATGGATTCTTATAGCGCATTCTATTTTAGTCCAATGGACATGATAGGTTTCACATTCTTAGGCAGTTTTTGCTTTACCATTATTGCCGGGTTTGATCCAAAAGCAGTTGTTATTATCATTCTAATCACTAATTTCTTTGCTATCGTACAGCACTGTAATATTAAAACACCTCATTGGATTGGGTACCTAGTTCAACGACCAGAAGGCCACACGTATCATCATGGAAAAGGAGTCCACGCTTATAATTATGCTGATCTCTCTTTCATCGATATGTTATTTGGAACTTTTTACAATCCAAAACTACATCCCAAAGAATCGGGTTTTTATGCTGGAGGATCGCATAAGATTAAAGATATGTTGCTTTTCAGAGATATATCAAAAGAAAATTAAGTTGAGTTGTGATGAAATTGTTCAAGGTTTTTGCTGATTACAAAAACCTGAACAATTTCAATTAAAAATAAACCATGAACATACTAAGAAAAAATTATAGAAAATTTTGGGATCAATTTCTTAATGCAAGATCTCTATTTAGTGCGATTACGTATAGTCTACTATTATTTACCATTGTTTTTTTTTGCAGAATTAAGCACGGTAAAATGGTTATATATGGAAGTCTACAATGTAACATTGTTATATGTTATCATAAATATGATACTCTTTTCTAAAGATATTTTACATCCTAAATCAGATCTTCTTTTTTCAAATGAATTAATTGAGATTCTATTGATCCTCGCATTTGCAACCATACTTACTATTTCTTTATACCTATCCAAGGACAGTATAAATGCCTTAAAAACAAGCCATGTAATTATACAAACCAATGCAATCATTGTGATCATTATTTCACTGTTCATGTGGAAGAAAACACAATTAAACGCTCCATTAAATAAAACGTAAAACAAAATATTAAATCACCCAATAAATATTCATGTCAGAAAAAAAAGCAATAGTAAATGTTCAATTTAAATCAAATTTATCACCACAAAGATTACAGAAAATTTCTAGCAATCATCTGGATACGATGGCGAACGTAGAAGGACTAATTAAAAAATATTATTATATAAACCCAGAAACAAAAACTATCGGAGGAACATATCTTTTTGATAATATGAAGCTAGCAAGAGATTATCTTCGTTACTTTTTAATAAAAGGCATTGGCCTACGATATGGGATTATCCCAAATACTTTAAAAATGGAAACAGGAATTATACAAATTGAAATTGACGGGAGAAACGCTAAATATTAATCTAAAAAATTATAATTCGAATTAGATATCCTACATTTATCCCCAAAATAGAGAAAAATGACACTTTTCGACATATTGGATATTTTAGGAACTATTGCTTTCGCCATTTCAGGAGCATTGAGTGCTATGAATAGAAGGTTAGATCTTTTTGGAATCTTTATCATCGCTTTCGTAACTGCTATTGGTGGAGGAACTCTTAGAGATGTGCTTATTGGAGCAACACCTGTTTCATGGATGCACAATACTCTTAATATGTATTTGATTGGAGGAGTTGCAGGTCTATCCATAATCTTTAGAAATAAATTAGATTATTTAAAAAAATCCGTTTTCTTATTTGATACCATTGGATTAGGGATTTTCACGATTATAGGAGTAGAAGCTGGGATACAAACAAAGCTTGATCCTATTTTCTGTATAGCATTAGGTGCTATGACAGGATGTTTTGGAGGAGTAATTCGTGATATTTTATGTAATGAAATTCCTGTGATTTTCAGAAAAGAAATCTATGCGACAGCTTCCATAGCAGGTGGAATCTGTTTTATGATTTTATATTCATTAAAAGCACCTATCAATATCATATATATCACCACCACCTTATTGATTATTGTTATACGCTTACTAGTTGTAAAATTTCAAATTTCGTTGCCTTTATTTACAGTTAGAAATCAAAAAAACTGACAGTATTCCTTATCAATAATTAAATCATTATTATCTTACAAACGATTACTAATTCGAGAAATATCTTGGCGTTTTTGATCTAAAACTTATAACACATAGATAGGATTTAAATTATGAAAACACATCTAGATCTTAACGATTCAGAATTCGAGAAACAGTTTAGAACCGGCAACCTAGATCCTTCTTTATTTAATCATGAAGCACACCTAAGGTTAGCCTGGATTCATATTAACATATATGGATTAGAAACAGCTTGTGATACTATTTCTAATCAGATTTTGTCATATGTAAATCGGTTAGGAGCAACGGATAAATTTAATAAGACTCTTACTATTGCAGCGATTAAAATAGTTTATCACTTTTTGCAAAAGTCAAAGTCGGATACTTTTCAAGATTTTATAACTGAATTCCCAAGATTGAAATCTAATTTTAAGAAACTACTAGATGCTCATTATGGGTTCGATATATTTAATTCTGAAGAAGCCAAAACTCAATATTTAGAACCGGATTTATTACCATTTTCTTAATTAGTTCGATATGTATTTTTTGAAACTAAACTATTCGTTTTTGTGCGATGTTTATTGAATATTAAAATTTATCTAATAACCAGTTAATTTCTTTGGAAATAGATACTTTTTAGGCTATGTTCGTATACTCAGAAAAAGAAGTTGCACAATGATCATAGAACCTAGAACTCGCGGATTCATCTGCCTAACTGCACATCCTAAGGGATGCGAGCAAAATGTAATAAATCAAATCGATTATATAAAATCCAAAGGAACCATTGATGGCCCTAAAAAGGTTCTAGTTATTGGTGCATCTACTGGTTTTGGTTTAGCATCCAGAATTACCAATGCATTTGGTTCTGATGCTGCTACAATTGGCGTATTTTTAGAAAAACCTCCTAAACCCAATAGGCCGGCTTCTCCAGGATGGTATAACAGTGCCGCTTTTGAAACTCAGGCACACCAAGCTGGATTATACGCTAAAAGTATCAACGGAGATGCTTTTTCTAATGAAATTAAGCAACAAACCGTAGCACTTATTAAGAAAGACTTAGGGCAAGTAGATTTAATAATTTATAGTTTGGCTTCTCCTGTACGTGTACATCCAGAAACGGGAATAAAACACAAATCTGCTCTAAAACCAATTGGTGATTCATACACTAATAAAACAGTAGACTTTCATACAGGAAATATTTCTCAAATATCCATTGAACCAGCCACAGAAGAAGATATAGAAAATACGGTAACCGTAATGGGTGGAGAAGATTGGCAACTATGGATCGACGCATTACAAAAAGAAAATTTATTAGCTCCAGAAGTGAAGACAGTGGCCTACTCTTATATTGGTCCAAAACTAACGGAACCTGTATATAGAAAAGGAACCATTGGTCGGGCTAAAGATCATTTAGAAGCTACTGCTTTTAATATTACCGACACGCTTAAAAGCATAAACGGAAAAGCATATGTTTCTGTAAACAAAGCCTTAGTAACTCAAGCTAGTTCTGCAATCCCTGTAATCCCTTTATATATTTCTTTATTATACAAAATAATGAAAGAAAATAACGTTCATGAAGGATGTATAGAGCAAATGCAACGATTGTTTGCGGATAGATTGTACAATAACAATGAACTAGCAACTGATGATAAAGGTAGAATACGAGTGGATGATTGGGAAATGAGCGAAGATATACAGAGTAAAATAAAAGAGCTTTGGGACAACGCCACGACGGAAACGTTGTCAACCATTGGTGATTTAGAAGGCTACAGTACTGATTTTTTCAATCTATTTGGATTTAAAGTAAACGGTGTGGATTACAATCAGGATGTAAATGAAGTTGTAGCAATTCCTGGGTTGCAGGAATAAACATATTTCATAACAACGAGTTTCTTTTATCATACATTCAAGAAAAGGGATAGATTTTTTATTTTATTGGCTTACTGATACTGTTAACACAAACAACGGTCTCCTATTCAATGAAATCAAAAACTTTTGAACTGAAATAGCGTCTATATTCTTATGATCACTTTGATATTCATTTCGAAGTCAGTGGTATATCTCAATATACTCAAATGTTAAATATCGCATTACATACTATTAAATTACTATTTGTGTATTTCATACAAACCTTTAATTTTGTATCCATCATTACTAGTTATTCTGAATAAAATTAAAAGCTTACATAAAATACTGTAACATTCTCTAAAAGTATTTATCTATGTTTATAATAAAAAACAATTATTTATTTCAATAAAATGAATACCCTAAATCCATCCATCAAGCATCATACAATCATTGGAGGTCTCCTAAGTATTTGGGGATTTTTATTTGGTTTTTTCGCAAGACCATTTGAGCATGGCACCATGGATTTAGAAGTATGGATTTATGTGAGTGTCGGCTTTAGTATACTTATATTCCTGTCATATGCTGTGGTAATTTGGTATCAAAAAATCATCTATCAAAAACTATCAATATGGAACATTACCTTAGAAATCAGCACCTACATTCTGTTTTACTTAGTGTATTCTATTAGTACCTATATATACTACAAAAGTTCATTCGTTAAGGGGATTTATGACTTCTCTGAGTTTCTGATAAAAATCATCTTCAATATCTTTTTGATTATGACTCCATTGCTTTTTGCGGCCAGAAAGTATTCTCTCAAGTTAATTCCTTCAAAAAGCGATGACATTGTTATTAAAGGCGATAACAAACTTGATGTATTAAAAATTAAACAATCAGAACTTATTTGTATTTCTAATTCACAGAATTATGTCGAAATTTTCTTTCTGGAAAAAGATCAGCTTAAAACGAAGTTGATTCGTAGTTCGTTGAAAAAAATCCAATCGGATTTTGATTTTCTAATTCAGACACATCGTTCACATTTAATTAACCCTTCACATTTTAAATCCTGGAAAGATTCAAACACTGTTTCTCTTACTCAAGTAGAAATACCGGTTTCTAAAAATTATAAAAACAGCTTACTATCACTATAATTTTTGTACCTAAAACATACTCTTTCGTACCTAAACCTCTCATTTTAACCTAAAAAAACACGCTTTATACCTTAGTACTTCTGCCCTATCCAAAAAAGTGATCTTTCGTTTTATTTTGCGATATCAATCAAAAAACTAAATCAAATGAAAAAAATCGCCTGGATCCTTTTTGGAGGCTTATGCATCTTTTTTAGCTTCTACCCAGTAATGTACATTATGGCCGACGAACCTGTCGCATTATTACTATCAAAATCCGCAGAACTCTTACAAAGTAATTTCTATACAATCTCCTTTTATGCGCATATCACTTTTGGAGGAATTGCCCTTTTAATTGGATGGCTACAGTTTAGCAAAAAACTAAGAGCAAAATATTTAAACTTTCATAAAATCATTGGCAAAATCTATGTCGCATCTGTTCTTATCAGTGGACCTTTTGGATTCTATATTGCGCTGTTTGCATCTGGTGGACTATCTCCAAAACTTGGTTTCTCTATAGGTGCTGTAATTTGGACAATACTTACTTTCTTTGGATATTCAACTATTAGAGAAGGAAACGTAGAAGCTCATAAAAAATTAATGTTCTATAGTTATGCCGGCACCTTTGGAGCTGTAACCTTAAGACTTTGGTTGCCTATCCTTCTGCTAATCACAGAAAGTTTTACAACAGCATACGGTATTGTGGCATGGTTAAGCTGGTTGCCTAACTTAATGGTAGCATACCTAATAATTCATAAAAGAACCGTACTTATATCAATTTATAAAAAATATAAAGTCAAAAAAATTCTAATTGCTGTTATTACGATTGTGATTATAGCAATTCCGGTTTCTTATGCAAGTCCGCAAACTTGGTTTTATAAAAGCTCATTACAAGACGGTATATCTTTTCAAAAAACAAAATCTTTAAGTAATTCTAGTTTCACTGAAGAAAAACTAAATGAAACAGAAGCCTATATCAAAAATGAATCTCAAACAACTAGTATGGTCATTATTGAACAAGGTAAAATTGTTTATGAATATGGTGACATCTCAGAAATTAGCTATATCGCATCTTGCAGAAAAAGTGTCTTGGCAATATTGTATGGAAAATATGTTACTGATGGAACCATTAAACTAGACCAAACCATAGGTGATATAGGGATTGATGAAGATGATGGATTGTTATCCAAAGAAAAAAAGGCAACAATAAATCATATTATTACTTCTCGATCCGGAGTGTTTCATGTTCCAGCTAATGGTGGATATGATGAAAAGAATATAAAAGAACGAGGAAGTGAAAATCCTGGAGATTATTTTGTGTATAACAACTGGGATTTTAACGTAGCCGGATATATCCTTGAAAAGAAATCAGGAAACACTGTTTATGAAGAATTAGAACAACAATTAGCGATTCCGTTAGAGTTTCAGGATTGGAATATTGAAAACCAAAAGAGAACAGTTAATGAGGATAATTCTCGGTATTCTGCATATCACATGCATCTTTCTACGAGAGATATGGCAAAAATAGGGCAGTTAATGCTTCAAGAGGGGAATTGGAAAGGAAAACAACTAGTATCAAAGGATTGGATCAAAAAAATAACAACCACCATCACTTCTACTGACACCGTTTCTAAAAGATTAGAAAGAGACAAATCAAGTCCAGTTCAGGAATCATATGGATATATGTGGTGGTTGTATGAACGGTTTTATGACAACCCTGATTTCGAAGGAGCTTATACTGCTAGTGGCTATGGTGGGCAATTTATTACAGTAATTCCTAAAAGAAACATTGTTATTGCGCATAAAACTAACATGGATTTACTTACGTATGCTGGGATGTCGGAACGAAGTAAAACACCAAGCTGGCGCTATTGGTGGATGTTAAGAAACCTGATGCTTAACCGAACAAGTATTTCAGAATTAGCAGCAGAAAAATCAACGGATGAAATAATAGAATTCATTAAAACGGAGTACAATAAAGATTCTGAGTACGCCATTTCTGAACGCCTAATTAATGAATACGGACTAGAACTTACCGATAGCACTAAGTACACCGATGCCATAAAGTTCTTCGAATTAAACATGGAACTATACCCGCAAGGATATTATACACATCGAACTCTTGATTACTATGCGGATTGTTTATTGAAACTAGATCGAAAAAAAGAAGCCATTGAAGCATTAGAGGAATCAGTAAAACTAAACCCATGGAATTCAAAAACAAAAAAACTTCTTAATAAATTAAACAATTAATACTAGAATACTCGTATAATTATACGACGTAAATATATATAGTCAAACAAATAAGAATCCATACTTAAAAAAGTACAGGAAATATTACATACGTTAATCAAAAGATTAAAAACATATACTATAAAATGATCAAAAATCAAACCGCCATAAACTTAGTACACCTCACGGTTATAGTAGTACTAGTTATATGTAGTAGTTGTAAAAAACAACAAGCATCAATCAATAGTTCAGAAAAAACCAGACACGAAAAATGGGTTGAAGACATTGATTATTTTGAAGATGAATTTCTTAATAACGCAAAAACATATACAGAGGAATCAGAAGATTCTTGCAAAGCCATTCTAACCGATTTAAAAACAAAGATTGATAAATTATCTGACTTTCAAATTCATCTAGAGTTATCTAAATGTGTCGTTATGGCTAATAATGCACATACGACATTACCTCTTCCTTCAATGGATAAGATACCTGTGAGGTTTCACAGATTTTCTGATGGTATTTACATAGTTAAAACAGACAGTATATCTTCAAAATATTTAGGCTCAAAAGTTTTAAAAATAAATTCCACAGATGTTACGCAAGTTGAAAGAAGTCTTTTTCCTTATCTATCTGGTATTGATAGATGGCAAAAATTTAAAGCTCTTAACTTGATTACTGCCCCAAAAATTTTACACGAAATGGGAATCAGTAATAAAGATTCTTTAACACTAAGTCTGTTAAAAAACAATGACACTTTAGAAGTTAATTTTGGAGCACAAAAGATTAAAAACGACAGATATTGGTTTGAATCTTGGGCTAATTTATATCCTATTTCTACAAATGAGAATAGCTGGAGTTTTATTAAAAAAAATACAGAAACCTTACCCTTGTATTTAAAAAACGCTGAAGAAGGTGTTTTCTATTCCTTCAATGATGATGAAAAAACAGCTTATTTTCATATCAATAGTTTTTGGGATAAATGTCCCGATTTTAAAGGGAAAATTAATGATTTTGCCAACGTTTTAAAAACAAAAACCGATTACAACGTCGTTATTGATTTACGATTCTATACCGGTGGCAATTATGGTTTCGTGACTGATTTAGCAACAAAACCTCCTAAAATTATTAATGAAGATAAAAAGATATACCTTATCACAAGTAACAAAACATACTCCGCAGGGATAGTCACTGCTGCGCGTATAAAACATTATGCAAAAGATAAAATTGTCATTGTTGGGGAAGAAGTTGGCGATAGATTAAAATTTTGGGCAGAAAGTGTTCCTTGTACATTACCTAATTCTGGTATTACAATATATAACTCCCAAGAAGAGCATGATTGGAAAGACAATAGACGTAACATCTTTAGAACTCACTTTCCAAACTTTTTTCATGGAGTTGCTGCAAAAAATTTGAAAATAGATAAAGAAATAAAACTTAGCTTTAAAGATTATATGGATAATAAAGATCCAATAGTAGCGTGGATTATTAATCAAAACTAATAAAGTCTTAAAATCGAAACTTTACGTTAAGAAATTTGCTTCCAACTATAGCTATTCTTATGATTTTAAAGAGGAAGCTTTGGAATAAAATATGAAGTGTGAAACCTAATCTTTAATTTATGTAAACTATGTTCCTTTAACAAACAGTAGAAAAAAATGATAATCAAGTGCAAGTAATTTAAACTTGCGCTTTTTTAATATATTTATACTGTCCGAAAAGTTTGTTTCTTTATAACCAGCTACTTTTCATGCCCCTGCACTGTAATTATCAAACCACACAGCTAATAACAAAATAATTTTAAACAACATGGCCAAGAACAAAACAATGGAAACAGAAGTCGATGTCTTTGATTTTATTAAATCATATGTGGACAATGACCCAAAAAAAATGGACAGTCATAAATTAATTGAATTAATGAGTGAATGGTCTGGTTTTGCCCCTAAAATGTGGGGACCAACTATTATCGGTTTTGGAAGTTATCATTACAAATACACCAGTGGACACGAAGGAGATGCCCCTTTAATAGCTTTTTCACCGCGAAAGGCTCAGTTTTCACTTTATGTATACTCACAAACTGAAAAAAGTAAGCGTCTATTAGAGGGTTTTGGTAAATTCAAAATGGGAAAAGCGTGTATTTACATTAAAAAACTTTCTGATATAGAGATCACAATATTGGAAGAACTATGCATAGAAACAATTGCATATCTCAATGAGCACCACGAATGTGCATGTAGAAATTAAAAACGAGCTCTTAATAACATTATCATCGATTAAGTAAATAGTAAAATTTGAATTAATACATAGGGATAGATTAAGTATCAAAAAAAACGCATTATATAACAAAATATGCTTGTAATTTCGATCATCAAGGTTTGTTATCTTTAACGTTTCGCATAGCTACAAAAAATGAACAGCAATACGCATATAAATGTTTCCCTTAAAAAAGGAGATTATTTGGCTCCAAAATATCAAACCTGTGATTATGGGAACTTGTTAATAGGATTAACCGAATATAATACACCCTTAGAAACAGGAATATGGCATTTTCATGAGAACCCAATGATCAGTTTTGTTTTATATGGAAGTAATATCGAATTTAGAAAAGGAAAAGTTGTAACAAGAAATGCGGGTTCAACGAATTTTTACAACTCACATGAAATACATAAAAATATCTACAAAAGTTTTCCATCTAAACATATTAGTATAGAATTAGAACAAAAATTTCTTAAACAGTATAATTATAAAGAATCGGAAATTGAATATGCTATTCAGCAAAATCAAAACACGCCAATAACGTTTATAAATTTAATGAGTGAATTGGAACATAGTGATTCTCAATCTTCCTCTACAGTTGAAATGTTGTTTCTTGAATTCATGGAAAAATCTTTTAATCTAAAAAACATAAATAAATTTCCATATTGGATGAAAACAGTAGAAGAACTCTTAAATGATCGATGGAATGAAAACATAAGCCTTACAGAATTAGCGCATCTTTGTAATATCCACCCTACAACAATTTCTAAAAACTTCAGGAAATATTTTCAATATACATATGGAGAATATACGAGACGACTTAAAGTAATCGGCTCTCTTAATTATTTGCGTTCTTCCCAATATTCCATTACTGAAATAGCATATTTATGTGGTTTTTCAGATCATAGCCATTTTACTAGAGTCTTTAAATCAATTATAGGATATCTTCCTAAAGATTATAGTAAAGTTTAAAAACGCCAATTTCATTCTATTTTAGTTTATCGACGAATTGTTTCTTTGTATTCAAATATCTTATTCAGTATGTATCAACAAAGAACACAGCAAATATTATTGTACTTAAGTTTTTGTTTAACTATAGTAATCATCGGGTGCACCAATAACAAAAAAAGTGAAATCCAGCAAAAAATTAGTGAAACAAGCGAAAACACTAACAAGAAATGGGTTAATCTCATGATCCAAGGCTTTCAGGAATTTAATCAAAATCGCAGTATAATTGCCGCGGATAAAATATACGAAGCAACGGAATTGATGCCTAAGAAGAACTTAGAAAATTACATATTGGCTGCAATGATCTATACGGCTAACAATAAAAATAAAAAAGCATTACTTTCTATTGAAAGTGCTACAGATAATGGCTTTAAAGATTCTGAATTACTTAATTCTATTCCCGAATTTTCATCTTTACAAAAGGATCTAAAATGGAAAAGTATTTTAGAAAAAATAAAATTGAAAAATGAAGAACATCTAAAATCTATTCAAAACCCTGAAGTTTTAAAAGAGCTAAAAGTAATGTATCGTAAAGATCAAGAGGAGTTACAAAAATATGAAGAAAGTATTAGTACTTTGGATAGCAACGCTACAGCACAAGAATATCGTGATCTATTTAAAAAAGTAGAAAACAGATGGGAGATAAATAGAAGTAAGTTAGATAGTATTGTAAATATCCATGGTTGGCCAGGATATAAACTAGTAGGAGAATACGGAGCTAAACTAGCTTGGGCAATCCCACAACATCACCCTGATGTTTTTTACAAAGAAACTTGTTTATCATTAATTGAACAATCACTTCTAAAGAATGATACAGACCCAAACTATTATGCTGAACTAAATGATAGAATTGCTAGAGAAACTTGGCAAAAACAAACTTATGGCGCAAGCATGAAAGAAACTACTCCTTATCCAATACAAGATCCTGAAAATGTAAACAAAAGACGCTATGAATTAGGGCTTCCAGAGCCTATTGAAGTTCAAGCAATTTACCATGGCATTATATACAATGTACCTTCCAAATTAGAAGCTCAAAAGAAATTACGAAATACATATGAAAATGCTCAGACAGATTATAAAAAGTTTGAACATTTTGTAGGATTAAAAACAATAGATTCTGCTCACATATATTTATCTAAAGCAATTGGAGCTCACGGAGATATAAGCAATGAACAACTTTTTCAGGCTTCTATAAAACTTATTTCATTAAACAATGAAATCTCTTACCAGAAGAGCTTAAGAATTCTAAAAGTTCTTATCTGGAGAAAATGGGATAATCGAAATCAAATAGTCAATAATAAAGAACTTTCCTATTTACATGCGCATAAGGAGTGGAGAACTATTAAAGAACTACTAGAAAAAAGTAAATAATTAGGACTACTATACACCATAAAACATATAAACTATACGTATTTGTATTAAATCATCAAGTCATCATATATTTTTAAACTTTACAGAAAATAGATCTAAGAAAATTCATCATTAAGTTGTTAAAAGAACATCTATTTAGGAAAATAAAAATAGGTTTGAATAGTTTTCTATATTTTAGAGAATTCAAATTAGCAAGATACGCAAGATGATAGTCCTAAATAAAGGAGAATATACCGGAGATATTATATATAGTGCTCAAGTAGAAGGCAGTACTATTACTAATACACTCTATTCAGAAAACAAAAACAATCCTGAGTGGCACTATCATGAGAATCTTCATATTTGTTTTGTTTTTGAAGGAGGAAAGGCAGAAACCAAACATCAAACTATATATAGTAAAAAAGAAGGGAGCCTATTTTTTTATCATTCAGAAGAGCGACATAAATGGATCTCTCCATTACCCGTTTCAAAAAGTGCAAATATAGAAATTGAACGTTCCTTCCTTCTAGAATATGGGCTCACAGAAGAAGATATAAAAAAAGCAATTCTGACCAATGTGAATGCCAAAGCTTTGATCTTAAAAATGCAAAAAGAACTGCTTTATGAAGATCAATATGATTACCTGCATCTTCAGACGTTGTTACTCGAATTAGTTTCATACCAAAAACAAAAAATCAACACCTATCAACCTATGTGGGCAAAACAGCTTAATCAATTACTACATGATAGTTGGAATGAGACAATATCCCTACAAGAAATTGCACTACAAGTTGGAGCTCATCCTGTAACCATCTCAAAAAATTTCAGAAAATACTTTCATTGTAATTTAGGGGAATATCGACGAAAGCTAAAAATCAAAAAAAGTATTGATCTAATCAAAAATACCTCTCTATCCCTTTCTGAAATTGCGTTTTATTGCGGTTTTACTGACCAAAGTCATTTTATTAGAAACTTTAAACAACTTACAGGATTCTTACCTAAAGATTACAGAAGGTTTTAAGAAATAGGCTAATTACATTCTATTTTTGATGCATAAGTACGAGTACTTTTACACCATCAAAAAACAAATTTTATGAACATCAATCCGATAAAAAAAACGATTAAATCTTTACCCTTATTATTTACCACATTAGCAATTCTTCTAACATCAATTAAAGTATCAGCTCAACAAGACAATATAAAACCTGTACATGCAGAAGAACTAAACACTATTGTAGATTCTATTTCGACAATCGTAAAACGGTATTACATAGAACCAGCAATAGCTAAGCAGATTGTAAATCGTATCCATGTCAAAAATAAGAATGGACACTATTCCGGTATAACGAATCCACAAGTATTATCTGATTCACTTAGTGAAGATCTAAGAGCAATTAATGGAGATTTACATATGGATATGATATATAGATCTCCCAGAGAAATCTCCACTAATGATTCTCCATCTATACAAGTAAATAAGACAGGCATCTGGACCAATTATGGGTTAAACGAAATTAAAGTATTAGATGGAAATATAGGATACCTAAAGGTTAAACACTTTACGCGACACCAATATCTAGACAGCATAAAACCAATCATAACAACTGCTATCGAATCCTTAAAACATGCGGATGCACTTATTGTAGATGTCCGAGACAATGGAGGTGGTTTTGAAGAAATGGTTGCCTATTACATCAGTTATTTTTTTGATAGTAAGACTCCAATCCATCTTTCAGATTATCGATGTACATTACACAACCATACATATGGGGTTTCTACCGATCCTAATGTATTAGGAACCAAATTGCCAGATACCAAATTATATGTATTGGTTAATGCTAATACGGGATCCGCTGCAGAATCATTTGCTTATATGCTTAAACATCTGGATAGAGCAACTATCATTGGAGAGACAACCGCCGGAGCTGGTAATGGTGCATCAATTCACAAGATAAATGATCGATTTACAGTACAAGTATCTAGTGAAGAAACCATCAATGCGATAACCAAAACTAGTTTTGAAAAAACCGGAGTTATTCCGCATATATCAGCGACTAGCGTGCAAGCTTTCTCTGTGGGATATAAACTAGCGTTAGAATATGCAAAAGAAAACAACAAAAGAAATATACATCCTTCAAATTACGATCATTTAATTGATTTTATTGCTATTCCAAAAAACAATAGATCTATAGATCAAAAAGTCTATTCTAAATACCTAGGCAGCTATAAAGGAGGAAATATACATATCACTATTACCTTAGAAAATAACATTTTGTATGGGCAAATGAGAGCTAAAGGAGGTAAAATGGAATTAACACTATTAGAAAACCACACCTTTAAAGTAGGCGATATCAAAGAAAGAATTCAATTTGTATTAGACAAAAATGGAGATGTCGTTCAACTTATAGGGATTGATTCTCCAATGGAACTCACAAAAGTTCTAAATAAATAATCAAACAAAAAACCAGTATGCGCAGCGAATAAAGTCGACTAAATCATCTATAATTTATAAAACATTTAATCGTTGCGCTAACTCATTAGCTCTTTGTAATGGAATGAAATTATCGTCGGCATTAGACCAAAACTGCAAAGCTATGTTCAAATATTTTTTAGCAGCATTTGCATCTTCTTTTTCTAGAAGAGCTGCCATTTGATAATAATATATTGCATCATCATCTTTTTGATCAATCGCAGTTTGCAATATTTCTTTAACTTTTTCTATGTTACCTATTTTGTTATATACACTAGCTAAAAAATATTTCTCAAAAAACATTCCTTTAATTCTACCATCATCTTCCTTAAGAATTTTAGAACAAGTATCATAATCTTGAGATTGATATGCTACGATCAAGTCAAAATACTTATTATACCCTTCCCCATATGATTTGTAATGTTCATTGCAGTCTGCAAATTTCTCCTTATCCATTTGGGAATCAAAACCTCTTTGTATTGCACTTGAAGCTGCTTGGCAAGCATATCGAGAAACACTTTCTGGAGAATACTTTGCTATATTTTCTAATAGATCTGGTATTTTTTCTGAGTTCCCAATGGATTGATACATATCAGCTTTTGCTGTAAAAGTGGACGAAATCACTCTGTTTACCGGAGTTCTTCTAACTTCATACTTTTCTACTGTATCTAAAATACTAAGTGCTTTTTCTATTTGACCAGACATACGTAAAAAGTGCATCTTTAAGGAAAAAAATCTCAGGCTATCCGTAAGTGTAGTTGCTTGTTCTATACCTTGTTCTACTCTTTCTGTTGCTTTAACAATATCCAAATCTCGGTAATCCAAATAAGCAAGTCGTCTCTGTATATCTGTATTAAGAGGGTCTATTGTTTCTTCCTCTAGTAATATTTCTCTAGCTTCTTTTAACTTACCCTGACGTTCATAGATTGTTGCATACTTTACTTTGTCCTGATCTCTATCAGGAAATTCTTTAATAAATCTATCTAAAGTTTTTACAGCTTCATCATATTCTTCATTCTCCAATTGTAAACTGTACATGGTTAGCAATCCTTTTTCTAAGTTACCATGGGCTATAGCTTCCTGAATCAATTCCTTTGCGCGATCAATACCATATTTTGATTTATATAAGGAAAGTAACCGGTTATAAGGCAAGAAATCATATGGATACATTTTTCTATGTAATTCTTGAAGTTTTAAATAAGCATCCATATTATTAGTAATCGCGTACAGTATTCCTTTTGCTCCGAACTGCATTCGTTCCGGTAATGATGCCGCATATTTAATAGATTTTTTTATATAGAGAATAGCTTCATCTCTATTACCCAATCCATATAAAACATCTCCCACATAATAATGACACTGCGAACAAGTTGGATCCAATTCAACAGCTTTCTTTGTTATGCTCAATACTTCATTCAGTCCTGCGGGATTTTTGTAATATGCTATTCGAGATAAGGTAAAGTTCTTAAGAGCTTCTTGATCACTAGTAATTAAAGTTGAAGCTGGAAGACTAATTTCGTTTTCCGCATCCTTTAGTGCATTTGGTATATCAGCTAAAATTTGTTCTTTGATCTTATCAATAGCAGCATAAGGATCTTCATCTTCAGCTTTTATATTAATAATACTTTTAGCATCTTTAGTATTATAAACATTACCCTTAAATATAAACTTGTTTCCTTCTTTCGTATAAGAAATCCTACTAAAATAATCATTCCGTGATTTTTGAGCTATCTCTCTTTGCATCCCCACATTAGGAACTGTAAAAGAAGTAAGTCCTACAACATCATAAAAACTATTCAAGGAATACGCAGAATAAGCATAAAATTCTGGACGTTGGTCTAAGTTAAATTGCAGTAAATTAGAAAAAGCAACTCCCCACCAATCTTGCTCTGTATCACCTGTTAGATTTTCAAACTGAAAACATGCAATAGTTTTTACTTTATGCAGTGATGGAACTACTGCCCTTACTTCGTTCCCTTCTTCGTCAGTTAGCTCAACAACTTCGCTTTGGGCAATGGCTTCCCCATTAAATAATAAAGCTCCTAATAATAAAGCAATACTTATATTTCCAATGACTAATAATTTTGGCCATTTTAAGGTTCTAGACTTTGATGATGGATTTAGTTGACCACTAAAATATGCTATTATTGCAATAGCCGGTATTAGAGCGAGCCATACCAAGAAATATTTATCTACCCAAAATTCGCTTAAATTATAACGATTTGTAATAAATTCCACAAATTGCAAAAGACCAAAACCCAATGCAAAATAAGTACCTAGATATTGAGGAACCTTTCGTTCCCACAAATCTTTTATTAAAGTTTTTTTAGTTTCTGTAGTCATATGATTTTGCCAAAGTTACAAAGATACATTAGAAAGAAAATTATTCTACTACCATTATGGCTATTTTGTTAAAGCAGCCCGTAATTACATAAAGAATACGGTAATCCCTATATCCGGCAAAAAAATACTAATTAGAAATCAAAATATATTAATACATTGCCAAACACATGTATGCATTCGTTTTATATACTTAGCGATTTACCATGAAAAAACTAAATATCCTTTTGATTACATTCATAATACTAAACTCCTGTGCTAGTAATAAAAATCCGAGTAACAAAATAGTTGCTGTAACGTTTGATACAGTGTCCAAAGATGAATCACTCTGTAATTTAATTTTTCCAAACCCAGAAACCAATCAGAAACTACTAGACTTAAAGAAAGAATACAAGATAGATAACCTGATTAGCAGTGAAAACTCGGATCTACAAAAATCATTGATTTTACTAAATTGGACTAATAGTAGATGGAAACATGATGGAAATAACAGACCAAAAAATGCTGACGCAATAAATATTCTAAAAGAAGCAGAAAAAGGAGAAAAGTTTAGATGTGTAGAGTATGGCATTGTTTTATCTGCAACTTTAAATGCTATCGGTATCCCTACCAGAACATTAGGCATCAAAACCAAGGATGTAGAAACCACGAAATATGGAACAGGTCATGTAGTATCAGAAGCTTATATTCCTGAACTCAAAAAATGGATTTTTATGGATGGGCAAATTAATTGTATCCCTTTCCTGGATGAAGTTCCTCTAAATGCTGTAGAATACAAAAAAGCAATTATTGCAAATAAAGAACGAATCGTATTAAGAAATATACACGGTAACTTTGATAAAAAAGTGGCATTAGCTAAAATCAATTGGGTAGCTAAATATTTATTCTATTTTGATGTTAGCTTCGATTCTTCTGAAAAAAAAACCAGTTGTAATGAAAAGAGCCGTTTAATGTTAGTCCCTATTAATGAAAAGAACCCTACCGTTTTTCAAATCGAAGACAAAATGGATCATTTAATATATACTCATAATATCAAGGATTTTTATAAAAAACCTACAATACTTTATTCGGCCATCTAATAGTACTTATCTATGAATTTATTAAGTCTTAAAACTGTAATAAGAACAAAAGATTATGATGCTTCAAAAAAGTTTTATTGCCAAATCCTTAACTTAGATCTTGTCGAAGAATATAATAGTGAAAATAGAGGATGTATTCTTAGGGTTGGTGATAAGGACACCAATGCTTTTTTAGAAATTTCAGAAATACCTAAAGGCCATTACTATTATCACACCTCCTTCGATGAGTACGTCGAAAATGATAAAATAGATATCCAAATAAAAACAAACGATATAGATCAATGGGCAGAACATCTTAATGAAAAATGGGAAGTCAAAGGTCCGATTGATCGTCCTTGGGGTGCTCAATACCTATATCTAAGAGATCCTGATGGGTTACAAATTATTATATACCAAGAAAAACCAAAACCTTGAAAAACTATATAACAGTAATCTTATTCTGTTTCCTTGCTATTACAACGATACAGGCGCAAGAATCTAAAACAAACTATATCGAAAAAGTAACATCCTTAGATAGTACATTGGAGACCTTATACAGTGTGATTTCTGGTGAAAAAGGAGAAGAAAGAAATTGGGAGTTATTTAAATTTCTATTTAAGCCTGAAGCAAAATTAATACCTTCAGGAAAAAATAGACAAGGAACTTTTGGCGTACGTTATTTATCTCCTGATGAATACATAAAAAGTTCAGGGAAATGGCTCGTGGAGAATGGTTTTTTTGAAAAAGAAATCCATAGAATTACTAATACTTTTGGCAATATCACTCAGGTTTTCAGTACTTATGAATCTTTTAAAAGCAAAACGGATACAAAACCGTTTATGAGAGGTATTAATAGTATTCAACTTCTTAATGATGGAAAAAGATGGTGGGTTATTAATATTTATTGGACTCAGGAAACAGAAGAGAATCCAATTCCAAAAGAATATTTACCAAAGAAATAAGTTACTCTATACATATCTAAGAATAATCCTAACCTTTAGATCTTATGAAAGTATTGATTAAGCGAAAACCTGCTTTGATTACTATACGATTGATAACATTCTTTATCTTATGTGCAATCAATAATGGTTTTTCTCAAAATCCAAAGCACGTTGAGCAAAAAATCAGAGATTCTATAAACAATGAATTTGTTAAAAACTACGGTAACTGTTCTTTTATCAGTAAAAATGGAGTAACGAATTTTAATGGAAAAACTGAATTTTGGAAAATATGTGAATTGCAAAACGAAAACAGAATCATTCAAATAGAATCCCATTCAGAATCTACTTATTTTCAGGAAATTTATTTTGAAAAGAAAGGTAAGCTTCTCTATGCAAAAGAAACTCAAAATTACACTCCTATTAATAGTTTTGAGCAAATACGATGGAACTGCGAATTTTATGTGCAAAACAATAAGGTGATCACTATAATGTCTCACGGACATGGAAAAACCGAAGATGAAGAATGGAATGAAAATATGATTATAGAAATGTATACTAAAAGAATCGCCGAAATAGAAAAAATTCAGCTATAACAACAGACAGAGTGATGTATAACTTACTAGAAAACCGCAATAATCGGATTGATTAAAAAAGGTGTTTTCTATATTTTTGGATTATGGAAAACAACTATCATTTTGAAATTGTACAACAAGCTATTCAGTACATTACCAACAATTACCAAAGGCAACCTAATCTTGATGAAATTGCTGAATCTGTGCATCTTAGTAAGTTCCATTTCCAAAGAATATTTCAGGAATGGGCAGGTGTTAGTCCCAAACAATTTTTACAATTTATTACAACACAACACGCTAAAAAAAGTCTTTCTGAAGGTAGATCTACATTAGAAACTGCCTATAATGTAGGATTATCAGGAAACGGAAGATTACACGATCTTTTTATAAAACTGGAAGCTTGTACTCCAGGAGAATTTCAGAAAAGAGGAAAAGGAATACTAATACGATACGATGTTATATCATCTCCCTTCGGAAATGTATTAATTGCAGAAACCACTATTGGAATTTGCAAGCTAGCATTCATTGAAGAAACATCGAATCCTTTAGTAACATTACAATCAGAATATCCTGAGGCAAACCTAGTTCAGGAATTAGGCAACTATGGTACTCAGGTGATGCATTATTTCAAAAATTGGAAAACCCCTGATGAGCAAATTGTACTGGATTTAAAAGGAACTCCTTTTCAACTAAACGTATGGAAAGCCCTTCTTACGATCCCATCTTCGCAATTGTTAGCATATAATGATATTGCTTCTTTAATTAACAAACCAAATGCGCAAAGAGCTGTTGGAACTGCTATCGGTAAAAACCCTATTGCTTATCTTATTCCCTGTCATCGTGTGATAAAACAAACTGGACATTTGGGTAATTATCGATGGGGAAGCAATAGAAAAACAGCTATTATCGGGTATGAAAACATTAAATTGAGTGATAAACAGACTGCACAATAACAGCTTATAGATTTTACGTGCAAAAATGCAACAAAACCAAATTACTTAAGTATTTATCTATGAACTTATACGTAAGGGATTTTATTTTAAGTAAACCCTCACAATCATTACATACAATTTTCGTTATTTTGCAGACAAATATTAGATACTTGAAAAATACATTTTTCTATATAGTTTTTATCTTATTTTTTTCTACCATCACATTTGCTCAAGAAGGTAAAAAAATTAAGGTTCAATCTGACCGTACGATTAAAAATGAAAAACGATTTCCTGGAGCAACGATTCTGGCCAAAGTAAACAAACAAGTTTATATAGAGCATGAAGGTATTGAGATCTGGTGTGACCAAGCGATTCATTATGGAGAAGATAAGTTTATTAAGGCTCTTGGTAATGTAAAAATGAAACAAGGGGATACGCTAACTATGACCAGTGCCTATGCAGAATACAATGGTAACAGTAAATTTGCTTATGCTAGGGAAAAAGTACTTTTAGAAACTCCATCTAATACATTAACAACCGACACCTTGTTTTTTGATCGTTTACGCCAGCAAGCGTATTATCGTAGCGGAGGAACTGTAAGAGATTCTTCTAATACTCTGACGAGTATAATAGGAAGGTACTTTATGGATAGAAAACAATATTCATTTAATACAAAAGTAAAAATCGTTAATCCAGAAAATACTGTTGACTCTGATCGTTTAGATTATTATACAGATAATGGTCACGCATATCTTTATGGACCATCGACAGTAAAAGGAGAAGAAAGCACATTGTATTGCGAACGTGGTTTTTATGATACTAAAGTAAAAACTGGATATGCCATAAAAAATGCACGAATCGATTATGATAATCGTACAGTTTATGGGGATAGTATATTCTATAATAGTGCTATTCAATTTGCATCAGCAACCAATAACATCAAGGTACTAGATACTGCTAACAATTCGGTTATTACAGGTCATTATGCCGAAGTCTTTAAAGATAAAGATTCTGTATTTATTACTAAAAGAGCATTAGCTGCTACTTTGCAAGAGAAGGATTCTATCTATATTCATAGTGATACGCTAATGGTTACAGGAAAACCAGAACGCAGAATTATGAATGGTTTTTATGATGTTAGGATTTTTAAAAGTAATATGAGCGGTAAAAGTGATTCTATTAATGTAGATCAAACCACGGGATATACTAAGATGGTAGGAAAACCTATAATCTGGGCACAAAGAAATCAGATGACTGGAGATACAATCAAAATTATTTCTAACACAGAGACGGAGAAACTTGATTCTCTTATGGTATATCAAAATGCCTTTTTAGTTCAAGAAGACACACTAAAAGCTGGATATAATCAGGTAAAAGGTCAGACTTTATACGGGCTGTTTAAAGACAATGAAATTTATCAGGTAGATATTGACAAAAATACCGAGACTATCTTTTATCAGAGAGAAAGTGAAGGCGAATTGAAATTGATCGGTATCAACAAAGTATTGTCCAGTTCTATTAAGCTTTTATTGGAGCAACGAGAAATTGTAGATGTATATTACTACCAGAATGTAGATGGAACATTGTATCGAGAAATGGATCTACCAGAAAATGCTAGAGAACTCTCCGGTTTTAAATGGCGCGGAGATGAACAAATAGTTAGTAAAAAGGATCTTTTTAGAGGAGAATCACCTCCTAAATTGACTAAAATAACAGGAATACCGCTACCCATAGAAGATGATGACTTCTTCGATGAAGAAACCATAAAACGTCTCGAAGATAATAAATCTGAAGGCTCACGCATGTTAGAGCAAAAATTAGAAGATGCAGAACTAAAGGAAACAAACGAAGAACTTGATTCTATACCGAAGGTAAAACAAAAAACTAAAGAAAATCTAGAATTAAAACCTAAAAAGAAAAAAGATACAACCTCTAAAAAGAAAACATCTAATAATACTGCCTTTGTAGATCCTGATCTCAATCGCACTGCAAAACAGCGAGATAGTATTACCGTGACAACCCTAAAAAACGAAAAAATCGTGGATAGTATTAAAAAGAAAAAATCACAGTGAAAATAATTTGGTAATTATCCACTACAGCCTTTTAATATATTCTATGATACCGCTTCTTAAATAAACATAGTAAAACTCCAATTTGATTGACTTAACTTTGCTAAAGTGAAAAAGGATTTCTTTACATATCAGGCTCAGACCACACCACATCCTTTAGCTATGGAAATTTCTCATGCAGAAGGAAGTTATATCTTTTCTACTGATAACAAAAAGTATCTTGATTTCGTAGCAGGAGTTTCCGCTTGTAGTCTTGGGCATAAACATCCAAGAGTTGTAAACGCTGTAAAAGAACAACTAGATAAATATCTACATGTAATGGTATATGGAGAATACATCCAAAAACCAGCTGTAGAACTCACAAAACTTTTGGCATCACTCCTACCTGATCCTTTAGAAAAAACATATCTTACTAACTCGGGAACCGAAGCAATCGAAGGTTCACTTAAATTAGCTAGAAGAGTTACTGGAAGAAGTCAAATCATCGCTGCTAAATACGCGTATCATGGCAACACAATGGGATCTATGAGTGTTATGGGATATGAAGAAAGAAAACAAGCTTTCAGACCATTAATTCCGGATGTATCCTTTATAACATTTAACAAAGAAGAAGATCTACAATTCATTACAGAGAAAACAGCTGGTGTAATCCTCGAAACCATACAAGGCGGAGCAGGATTTATTGAACCAAAAAATGATTATTTAAAAAAAGTTAGGAAACGTTGTGACAAAGTAGGTGCTGTACTTATTTTAGATGAAATACAGCCCGGATTTGGACGTACAGGAAAATTATTCGGATTTCAGAATTATGAAATGACTCCCGATATTGTCGTTATGGGTAAAGGAATGGGAGGTGGATTACCCGTTGGCGCTTTTACAGCTTCCTCTAAGATGATGGATCAACTACAAGACAACCCTAAACTTGGTCATATTACTACATTTGGAGGTAATCCGGTAATTGCGGCTGCCTCTTTGGCAACATTACAGGAAATTACCGAAGGTGACTTAATGGCAGCAACTCTAAAAAAAGAAAAACTGTTCAGATCACTACTCGTACATCCATTAATAAAAGAAATCAGAGGTATTGGGTTAATGTTAGCTTTTATAACTCCTTCTGCAGAAATCACAAATGAAATTGTTTTAAGATGTCAAGACAAAGGATTAATCCTTTTTTGGTTACTTTTTGAACCAAAAGCAGTACGTATTACACCTCCTTTGACGATTTCTGAAGAAGAAATCAAAGAAGGATGTCAGATCATTATGGATGTACTACACGAGATTGAAGCTATAAAAACCTGAATAATCATAGTGATTAATTCATCTAAAACCCTTACCTTTAGTAGACTATCTTACCATATCACACATTCAATAGTATTTCACGGCTTATAATATTACAAAATGCTAATCCATTAATTATTAATGGTACACATTTTGTTAATTAGTTTGTTAAAAACAATTGATTTCTGAAGTAGTATCATGCTATTTCATTTGTAATTTTAATACAGAGGAAATCAATAATGCTAAAATAAATTAAGTAATGGTGTTTTGTACGACTCTTGCTTGTTGGGGAAAACAAAATAGGTATACAGCACATTTATGATTTACAGAGCATCTTTAATCAACGTGTATGAAATTTAACCACGACGAATTCGAAGAAAATAATTTCTCAATTACTCGATACGAGTCTATGTTGAGATCTAATGATGTAAAGTTTTTTGATTCTGATGAGTTCGAATCTATTATTCATCACTATTTGGAAAACGGAAAAATAGCTAAAGCAAAAAAGGCAATTTCTTTAGGACTTTCCCAGCATCCATCTTCTGTAAATTTAAAACTACTGCAAGTCGAAATTCTTGTTTTTGAAGATCGTTTAGATAAAGCTAATAATCTTCTAGTTCAGCTTCATGCTTTAGAACCTGAAAATGAAGAAATATACATCCAAAAAGCGAATATTCTTTCTAAGCAGAATGATCATATAAAAGCGATTGAATTATTGAGCACAGCGCTACAGTATACAGCGGATGAAGCTGATGTCTACTCCCTGATCGGAATGGAATATCTTTTTATGGATGATTTCGAAAATGCAAAAGTAAACTTCATGAGATGTCTCGAAAGTGATAATCAAGATTACTCTGCGTTATATAATATTATATATTGTTTTGACTTCTTAGAACAACACGAAGAGGCTATTACATATCTCAATATGTTTTTGGACAAGAATCCATATTGCGAAGTTGCCTGGCATCAGGTAGGTAAACAATATTTTGACCTTAAAGATTACAAAAAGGCCTTAGCCGCTTTTGATTTTGCAATCATCAGTGATGAATATTTTATCGGAGCCTATCTAGAAAAAGGAAAAGTATTAGAAAAACTAAAACGCTATAACGAAGCGATAGAAAATTATCGAATCACATTAGAACTAGATGACCCCACTTCTTTTGCTTTATTAAGAATAGGAAAATGTTTTGAAAAATTGGGTAGCGATGATCTGGCTATTCAACATTTCTCTAAAACCGTTCATGAAGATCCATTATTGGATAAAGGTTGGATTGCAATTACGGATTTCTATATGCGGAAACGCAACTATCAAAAAGCATTATACTACACTAATAAGGCAATAAGTATTGATGCCGAAAATGTATTGTATTGGAAACGTTATGCTAAAATCAATAACAGATTAGCTTTCTTTGAAGAAGCAGAACGTGGATACAGAAAAGCTTTAGAATTAGGTAACTATGAACTAGAAACCTGGCTTAATCGATCTGATATCTTAAAATTTATTGGAGAATCGGATGCAGCCATTCAAAATATGAATCAGGCTATAGAATTTTATCCAGAAAATGCAGAAGTTCAATATAGACTAGCAGGATTACACTACGAAAAACAAGAATACGACAAAGGAGAGTTCCATCTTAGAAAAGCACTCGCCTTAGATATAGAATATACAATTGTTTTGGAAGAGTTATTCGAACCAATATTTAATCTTACATTGGTTCAAAATATCATTTCCGAATATAAAGCGTAGTAATATTTCCTAAAAATAACAGCATACTTTAAATCAAAAAATACATACATTTGTTTGTATAACAATTGCTAAACTAAAAAGAATGCAACGAAGTCTTAAGGACTACTTAGTAATTTCTCTAAAAGGAATTGCTATGGGAGCTGCGGATGTTGTTCCTGGTGTTTCAGGAGGAACTATAGCTTTCATCTCAGGAATATACGAAGAACTCATTTCTACAATTAACGCCTTAGATCTTAATTTTTTCAAAGAATGGAAAAACGAGGGATTTGGCAATGCCTGGAAAAAATATAATCTTTCGTTTTTGTTAGCGCTGTTTATGGGCATAGCGATAAGTATTCTTTCTCTAGCTAAAATAATTAAATGGCTTTTGCATAACGAACCACTATTACTCTGGTCGTTTTTCTTTGGATTAGTACTAGCAAGTATCCTGTATATTGGTAAACAAATAACTTCCTGGAATCTCAAAGTTTTTCTTAGTATAATTATAGCAGCTGTCATTTCATATTTTGTGACTATCGCAGAACCAATGGCATCGCCAGAAAGCCTTTGGTATTTACTTTTTTGCGGTTTTATTGCAATTATCGCAATGATTTTACCAGGTGTTTCAGGAGCATTCATTTTATTAATTCTAGGAGCTTATGAAACCTTTATTGGTATTCTTAATCAATTTAGAGAAGGGTTAACAACCATGAATTTTGAGATGATATGGCAAGCTTTTTATAAAATTCTAATTATTGCTATTGGGGCTATTGCTGGTCTAAAATTATTTTCTAAAGTATTAAATTGGATGTTCAGTAAACATAAAAATATCACTTTAGCTTTACTTACAGGTTTTATGATCGGATCTCTTAATAAGCTATGGCCTTGGAAAAAAGTAGTATCCTGGAGAACAAATTCTGAAGGTGCGCAAGTTCCTTTTATAGAAAAAAGCATATTACCTACAAATTTTGATGGAGACCCTAGAATCATTTGGGTACTACTTTTTGTGTCTGTTGGTTTTCTATTAATTCTTATATTAGAGCGTCTCGCAACAAGAAAAGATAATTAATATATGGCAGAAAACATCAGAACGTTTAGCGATAAGTTTTTTTTAGTCATTAAAGGTTTGGCTATGGGAGCAGCTAATAAAGTGCCTGGTGTATCTGGAGGTGTTGTTGCATTCGTTGCTGGTTTTTACGAAGAATTCATCTATTCCTTACAGAAAGTAAACCTTAAAGCATTTAAACTCCTTATCAACTTTAGATTTAAGAGTTTTTGGCAATATATAAATGGTCGTTTTTTAGCACTATTAATCTTAGGAATGCTAATCAGCTATTTTAGTGTTTCCAAAATCCTGGATTTCCTGATTATCCATTATGAATTATATGTTTGGGCTGCTTTTTTTGGTATGATCATAGGCTCTATATATTACATAGTAAAAGATTTTGATGACTGGAGCAGACGTAATATTTGCTTTATTATTATAGGAACAATAGTAGGAATAAGTATCAGTTTATTAGAACCCGCTAGAGAAAATGATAATTTATTTTTTGTGTTTTTCTGCGGTATCGTTGGTGTTTCTGGCATGACATTACCTGGATTATCTGGTTCATTTATCCTTATACTCTTTGGAAATTATGTATTATTATTAGTAGATGCTGTGAATGCCTTATATGATACTATTGCAGACCTAGTCCAATGGGATTTATCTTTTATGGAAAACGCTAAAAGAATACGATTGCTTAAAGTCCTTGTTGTATTCAGTCTAGGCTCTATTACCGGCTTAGTAACATTATCACATTTTTTAGGTTATGTATTGAAGCATTATAAAAATGCAACCTTTGCTGCTATTATTGGCTTTATTACAGGATCTCTCGGTGTTGTTTGGCCTTGGAAATATAAAATGTATAAACAAAATGAGTTAGGAGAAATTTTAATTGACGCGCAAGGTAATCCTATTCTTGACAATTATGATCGTTATCTCCCTGATCTAACATTAGCACCAACATACATAGCATTCTTTTTTATATTAGTTGGTATTGCCATTGTTTTATGGTTAGAATGGTATGGCGAAAGAACTTTAAAAACCAAACCAAAATGAACATATTCGGATTACTGGGAAGAGATATAGGTTATTCTTTTTCCAGAAACTTCTTCTCTAATAAATTCCAAAAAGAACAACTAAATTGCCAGTATCAGAATTTTGATCTTGAAAGAATAGAGGAACTAAAAACTATCGTACAAAGTACGGATATAAAGGGAATGAATGTAACGATCCCTTATAAAGAAGAGGTTATTCCATATCTAGATACATTAGATCCTGTTGCCAAAGAAATTGGGGCAGTGAATGTAATTAAGTTTGAAAATGATGGTACGTTAAAAGGTTATAATAGTGATTACTACGGTTTTACAGAATCTCTAAAACCACTGCTTAATAAAACAATTAAAAAAGCACTAATTCTAGGAACCGGCGGAGCATCAAAAGCGATCGCTTATGCATTAAATAAGTTAAATATTGAATACGTCTTTGTTTCTCGAAATCCTGATTTTAAAGAATTTAGTTACCATGATCTCGATGAGGATATCGTAAAAAACTATAAGCTAATTATTAATTGCACTCCTTTAGGCACCCATCCAAATACAGAAAATCATCCTGATATTCCATATGAATACCTAAGTGACAATCATGTTTTGTATGATCTTATCTATAATCCAGAAGAAACTACCTTTATGAAAAAAGGAAAGCAAAAAGGGGCTACAACATCTAATGGATTGAATATGCTAATTTTACAAGCAGAGAAATCTTGGGAAATCTGGAATTTATAATATTCTTTTTAAGACATAAAATTACACAAAGGATCTTACTTAAGTAATTCCTAAAACCTTCCTTTTGCTTTGAGTTTATATAAGATGTTAGTATCTTAGTCAATCCTTAACCTCAGACAAACAAAAACATTTTATATAATGTCCACACACGATAACCTGCCTAAGGCAGATGGAAATAAAGAGAATAAGATAAAATCTATAGAGGAAACATCAGAAAATTCTATTTCTGAAATTCCTGAATCTAATTCTGTACCACAAGAATCTAAGGATAGTACACCTGAAGAAAACGCTAACTTAGAAGAAACTGTGAAGGACAGCATTCCTGCTGAAGAATCTGCTGCTAATGAAAATGCACCAAATATTGAGGTAGAAAAAGAAACTACTATAACCGCTGAAGAGCCTGATAATGAGATTCAAAATGAGGACGCTTCTGAGGTAAAAGAATCTATTGATGAAAGTAATCTCTCTGAAGAATCAACTGACAAACCAGATTCGCCAAATATTGAAGAAGAGAAAACAACTACAGATGTTGATAATGAGGTTATAAATGAAATGGATGAAGCTGTCGCTAAAGATAGTGAGGATGAAAGCAAATTAGAACGTCATGATATCGAAAAGAAAGATTATCATGCAATGAGTAAAGATGAACTCATATCTGAATTACGTCATTTGATAAAAAGTGAGAAAACACAGGCGATCAAAGAACACGTAGAAGAAATAAAGACGGAGTTTAATGCCAAATTCAATGAAGAAGTAGAACAGAAAAAAGATGAATTCTTAGCGGATGGTGGAGATATTATTGACTTCTATTACTCTACTCCTCTTAAAAAAGAATTTAATTCTGTTTACTTTGATTACAAAGAAAAAAGAAACGCTTACTATCAAAACCTTAAAAAAGATCTTCAGGCAAATCTGCAGAAGAGATTAGATATCATTGAAGAATTAAAAGGACTATTAAATGTAGAAGAGAACATAAACACTACATACAATCACTTTAAAGAAATTAAAGAAAGATGGCATAATGCTGGACCAATTCCTAGAGACAAATACAATACAGTTTGGAACACATACCACCATCACACAGAAAATTTTTATGATTTTCTGCATCTAAACAGAGATTTTAGAGATCTTGATTTTAAACATAATCTAGAACAGAAACTTAAAATTATTGAACGTGCTACAGAATTAGCTCAGGAAACGGACGTAAATAGAGCATTTAGGGAGTTGCAAATTCTTCATAAAATGTGGAAAGAAGATTTGGGACCTGTTGCCAAAGAATATAGAGAACCTATCTGGGAAAAATTTAGTGCGCTAACCAAGCAGATTCATGAAAATCGTCAACAGTTTTTTAAAGTGCAGGACAAGGTTTATGAAAAAAACCTGGAAGTAAAACAAGAAATCATTGCCAAAATTATTGAAGTTGCTTCTGAACACCCTAAGAATCATGGAGGTTGGCAACAAAAAATAAAAGATATAGAAGCCTTAAGAGAAGAGTTTTTTAAAGCTGGAAAAGTACCTTCTAATGCTAACGAAGACACTTGGAGTCAGTTTAAAGGCGCCGTAAGAGATTTTAATAGGAATAAAAATGCCTTCTATAAGAGTCTTAAAAAAGATCAGTTCGAAAATCTGAATAAGAAAATGGAACTCATCAAAATTGCTGAAGATAATAAGGATAGTGATGATTTTTCTGTCACCACTCCTTTAATGAAAAAAATTCAAGCTGATTGGAAAAAAATTGGTCACGTACCTCGTAAGGATAGTGATCGAATCTGGAAAAGATTCAAAGATGCTTGTAACTCTTATTTTGATCGTATTCATGCCGAGAAAAATGAAGCTAATAAAGAAGAAGTTGTAGCTTACGAGAAAAAATTAGCACATATCGAAGCATTAAAAGAGCTAAAGTTAACCGGTGATACTAAAAATGATCTTGACACTATTAAAGAAAATATTAGTACTTGGAAAGCCATAGGTAGAGTACCTTATAAAAAACGTAATATCGATTCTGATTATAACAAAGTCTTGGATGGTTTTTTTGAACAACTAAACCTTAGTCGACAAGAAACAGAAATGATCAAGTACGAAAACAAACTTAACTCCTTAGCTAGTCAATCTGATGATCGAGCACTTAGAAACGAACAAAATTTCATTCGTAAAAAGATTGAAGAGGTTCATAATGAAATTCGACAGCTAGAAAATAATCTGCAATTCTTCAAACATGCGGATGATAATAATCCATTAGTAATTGAAGTACGTAAAAACATAGGAAAGCATAAGGAAAGTCTTCAGGTCTGGAAGAATAAATTAAAGAAAATCAAAGAACTATAACATACCTATTACTTATATGGATTGTGCTCTTTGTGGTTCTGGAACTACAGAATTTTCCGTTATAAAAAAAAGAGCTTACCACCATTGCTCTAATTGTGATGGTATTTCGTTGCATCCAACTTATTTTCTTTCTAATGATAAAGAAAGAAAAAGATATGAAACACATAACAATGATATTACAGATTTGGGGTATCAAAATTTTGTATCTCCGATAGTTAACGCAATAGTAAAAAATTATGGTGAAAACCATCAAGGATTAGATTTTGGTAGTGGTAGCGCTCCTGTTATCACTACAATGTTAAGAAATCTAGGATATGTGATTCATACATACGATCCATTTTTTGATCCAAATTCAAAAGCATTACATAGAACATATGACTATATAGCCTGCTGCGAAGTAATGGAACACTTTTATCACCCTAATAAAGAATTCAAATTATTACATTCATTATTGCGCGAAAATGGAAGCTTATACTGTAAGACATATCTTTACGACACTTCAATCGATTTTAATTCTTGGTGGTACAAGAATGATGCTACTCATGTATTCTTTTACTCTAAAAACACATTGAATTGGATTAAGGATCACTATGGCTTCAGTGAAGTAATTATATCCAAAAAACTCATCATCTTTAGAAAATAGTTTCTGTAATACATTCGCTAAGAATTCGGATCTATCACTACTCTAAAAAACTACTAAACAAAATGTTATCAACACGAAAACGTTTGAGTAACTAAGCTATCGCTTTAGTGAATAATTATTACCCTAAATTGCTTATTCATCTTATTTGTTATTAAAAAAATAAGATTGTATTAATAATTTATAAATTTTTATTCGAATATGACAACTTAGACACTAACTTCTTAGAGAAGGAAAAAAAATCACACAAGACACAATTCAAACACTAAAATTCATGAAAAACTCATTACCTAAACTCCTAGGCATACTTTGTCTATGGAGTCTATTACTAAATTCCTATATAGTAACTGCACAAACAGATTTCAGAGAAGAAACCATTTATTTTTTAATGACCACTCGTTTCTTTGATGGAGATTCTAGCAATAACGCTCCTACAGAATGGTCATCTTACAACCCTGATCCTGAAATCAATCCAACCATTACTGATTCTGATGATGTAACCTGGAAAGGAGATTTTAAAGGATTAATTCAAAAACTAGATTATATAAAAGATCTCGGTTTTACAGCAATTTGGATTACACCCATAGTACATAATCGTAGTCCTTTAGATTACCACGGATATCACGCTTGGGATTTCACTAAGGTTGATCCACGTTTAGAGTCTCCTGGAGCTACATTTCAAGATTTAATTAACGAAATCCATGCACGTGATATGAAAATTGTATTGGATGTAGTTACGAATCATGCGGGTCGCTTTGGAATAAAGGATGTAGCCGAAATAAAATACAATACAGATCCAACCAAACCCTGGTTTGCACCAGACAATCCCAATTGGGAATATGATGGTTTAACTCCTAATCCAGACGATGGATTAATATGGAGTAGAGCGAATTTAGCAAAAATGCCTCCTCCTTATAATCAAGATTTATCTCAGCATAATTTTCCAGGGAAAGAAAGTTATGTCGATACTTCTGATCCGGATTGGTATCATCATTCTGGAAACGGTTTCGCACAAGGTTTTGACGATGTAGAAAATTTGCAAAACCGAGCATTAGCAGGTGATACTCCAGATCTCAATACAGAAAGTCAAGTTGTTAGAGATTATCTTGTTAATGCATATGCTACTTATATCAATATGGGAGTAGATGCCTTCCGTTGGGATACAGTAAAACATATGAGTAGAGAGGATATTATTTATTTCTATGATGCCTTTAAAGCCATAAACCCTGATTTATTTATTTTTGGAGAAGTAGCTCAAAAACGTCATGAATTGCATCCTGTAGAGGAAACCAACCCTCATTATTATACCTGGAGAGGAGCTGTTAATAATTCTGCACCTTTAGATCTTGCAGTAATAGATTTCTTTGGAGAAGCTACTTTTCATGGTACATTTGAGGAAGGACAATCTTTTCCTACTGTAAAAGCTGCTGCCAGATATGATAATTTATATAGTGATCCTTCGACACTGGTAACCTGGTTGGATAATCATGATTTCGGTCCTAATAATGATTGGAATCGACGTTATGGAGGGTCTGATGAAAACTTGGCAGCGTGTATGAATTTCATGTTCACTTGGAGAGGAATTCCAACGGTATATTATGGAACGGAAATGCGATTTAAAGCTGGTGAGTTTAATGATATCCATGACGCATCAGGGATTGAAAAATCCATCAATGAAACCGGAAGAGCCTATTATGGGGATGTTATGGATCAAGCTCCAAACCACAGAATATACCAACATATAAAAAAACTGAATGCAATCAGAAAAGCAGTTCCCGCTTTACAAAAAGGAAGTTGGGACTGGAAAGAGGCTCCTGGAAATGCCGTTTCTTATCGCAGAGTGCATCAAGGTAGTGAAGTTGCTGTAGGACTAGCCAAAGACGGAAATGCATCCTTTAGTATTTCAGGAATGACCAATGGATTATATAGAGATGCCGTAACTGGCCGTGAAATTGCAGCGCAAAATGGTGTATTAAACTTTACGGTAACATCTGGATCTGCCGGAATTTATGTATTGAATGGACCGGGTCTTATTGGCGGCTGTGGAGGAGGATTCTTTGAGAACTGTGTTAATGGTCCAAGCAATCCTGTTGTAATTATTAATCCAAACACCACAAGTTCAGAAAATCCAATCCAAGTTACTATGGAAGGTGTTGGTGGTGCTGGAGCCCCTTACAGTATTTACTATACTATGGATGGATCTAACCCAAGTACTTCCAGCTCTCAATATACTAGTTCATTTACTATCACAGAATCTATTACTATCAAAGCAATTGCTTTTGATAAAGATGGCACTGCATCTGATATAGTTACGAAAAACTATCAAATCGGTCCAATAGAAGGCTTACATATTTATTTCAAAAAACCATCTTCTTGGTCACAAGTTAATGTGCATTACTGGGATGAATCACCTGATGTTTTACCACCTAGTAATTGGCCCGGACCTCAAATGAGTCAGATTGATAACTCTGAATGGTATGAATATATTTTTGAAGGAGTTCAAAGCACAAATCTACTTTTTAATGATAATGGCGGTGCTAAAACAGATGACTTAACCAGAAATAGAGATGGATGGTATGATAATGGAACTTGGTATGATACTGATCCAAGAAATACAGAAAACACTCCTCCTACACTATCTATGTCTCCAGAAGGCGGATCTTTTACAGAAGGAGAAACTGTAACCGTATCCTTAAGTGCAACTGATAATTCTCCTCAAGGAATTGAAATTTATTATACGCTTAATGGAAATGAGCCCAATACTTCCTCTATTAGATATACCTCATCAATAGCTATTACATCAGATACTACTATAAAAGCTATTGCATATGACGCAGAAGGATTATCGTCAGAAGTGATTAGTGGCCCATTCACTTTTTCTACAGCAACTAATTCCATGACAATTTATTACAAAGGAACGTTGACCAATCCTAATATCTATTATTGGAATACTACTCCGGTTGAAATCACTACTGCTTGGCCTGGAAATAACATGACGGATATGGGTAATGGTTGGTTTTCATTTACTATTAATACGGTTAATTGTGCCAATCTAATCTTTAGTAACAATGGAAATAACCAAACTGCAGATCTTCAAAGATGCGGTGATGGATGGTATTATAACGGAGTTTGGTACGATACTAATCCTGAGGAAAATCAAAATCAAGATCTCACAGTTTATTTTAAATCTGATTCTTACACATCTCCTGTCATTTATTTTTGGAATACTACTCCATCAGGGTTAACAACTTCCTGGCCAGGAGAATCTATGGAAATTGATACAAATGGTTGGTATCGATATACCTTATCTAATACCTCTTGTGCTAATATCATCTTTAGTAACAATGGAGCTTCGCAAACATCTGATCTTAATAGATGTCAAGAGGGATGGTATTATAATGGCACTTGGTACGATCAAAAGCCTGACACTGTCAGGTCAGATGATACTATTTCGGAAGAAGAAATTTCTGATAAAAGTATTAAGGTATTCCCTAACCCTATAACAGAGAACTCTGTATTACAATTATACATTACAAAAGCCACGAGCGATCTTAGAATTGAGCTTATTAATGTTTATGGAGCATCCCAAATTATCGTTAATAAAAAGGTTAACTCAGGAGCGCATCAATATGAATTAGGAGAAAGATCATTGGCAAGTGGAATTTATTTCTGTAAAATCACTATCGATGGTAAATCCTCTACAAGAAAAATCCTGAAGCAATAGGATATAGTATCAGAAAACATTCATGAAAAACATAATTCCCCGCTTGAAAATGATATTCAAGCGGGGAATTTTTTTGGGTATGAAAAGGATGTGTGATAAAACCCTACATTGTTTTCAATAGATTAAAACTGCCTGAAAAAATCTCTTAATATGATTATATTCATTCCACTCTACAAGATGAAATCTAATCCCATTCCAGGCAGTTTAAGAAAAGTATAAAAAACTCAACAATTAATTTCCGTAACCTGGATTTTGCATCAAATTAGGATTTGCATCTCGTTCTCTCTGAGGAACTGGCATCACTAAAAAATCATCATCATAATTCAATGTTCCAACAGTACCTTGCAATCGTTTTATATCATGCAATGCAAAACCTTCGAATGCAAGTTCTCTTTTACGCTCGTCAATTATATCCTGCAAAGTAATTGCACCAAGGGCTGCGGCATTGGATCTTCCTCTAAGCGCATTAATTTCTACTAATGGGTCTAGTCCAGTAGTTGTCGTTAACCTAAAATTCGCTTCTGCTCTAATTAAATGCATTTCTGCAATACGTAAAAAAGGAATATTAGCAAATTGAGATTGCCATTTTGTTGTAGCCGTACCTCCTGAGGTATTATAGAAAAACTGAGATCTTTCATCATTAACATCATCAAAAATATCGAAAAACGATCCGTTTATAGAAACATCTGGATTACCAGATCTGCCTCCAAAATCGCTTCCTGCCCAGAAAGTATTCATTTCATTCACACCATCCTGACTAGTAATCTGCCACGCAAAAATATCTTCACTAGAATTTCCATCATTATTAAACGCTCCGCCATACGTCGCTGTTAATGAATGACCACTATTTTGTAATACATCATCTGCAGCATCTCTGGCTCCGGCATAATTACCTTGCTGTAAATAAACTCTCGCCAAAAGTGCTTGAGCAGCGTATTTATCCGCAAATATGCCATTAGCATCAGGTAATAAATTATTCGCATCCTGGAGATCAGCAACCACCTGAGTATATACCTCTTCTACAGTATTTCTAGAAGGAGATGTAATATCATTTGGATTTAATACCGCATCAAGTACAATCGGAGCTGCAAGTTGAGCATTTCCGCCTGTAGCTTCATAGGATTGACCAAATAATCGTGCAAGATCAAAATATGCTAAAGCTCGAAGAAATTTAGCTTCTCCTTCTACTCTATCACGTTCAGTTTGATCTTCAAACACATCTAGGTTTGCCAAAACTATATTTGCCTGATTATTAACCTCGTATGCATTTAACCAATAATCTCTCACAAATGTGTTATCAGGAACCAATTGTTTCTCTACTAATTGAGCTGGTTGTTCAAAAGTTCCATTCCAGGAAAGATCTGTGTCGTTTGCTAACAGTTCTGATGCTAAATTTATTTGTCCTCCATAGGATACAATCTGTGCGGCTTCATCATAAATACCTGTCAATATGTTCTGCACATTTGCTGGATTAGATACTGCTACCTCTGGCAATAAACTTTGTTCAGGTTCTAATTCCAGATTATCTTCACATCCGACAATTGAAACTGCTATCAAAAGTAATGTCAGTATTATATAATTTAATGTTTTCATATCAATGTGTTTTTTAAAAATCAATATTTATACCTAAAGTGTATGTCTTAGCTGGAGGAGCTGAATAAAAAGTTTCACCAACTTGGATATTCGAATCTCCATTAAAATCTGCCGTAGACTCTGGATCATAACCATCGTAATCTGTAAACGTTAATAGATTAAACCCTGTAAAATAAATCCTTACTCGCTCCATATAGAACTTTTTGGTTACATCCTTTGGTATCGTATATCCCAAGGTTAGATTTCTTAATCTAATAAAATCTGAATCTTGCAGATATCGGGTAGAAGCCTGCTGACCATTGGTACTAAATAATCGAGCTTGAGGCACATCAGTGATGTCACCAGGTTGTTGCCATCTTCTTAATTGATCTGTTGTTTGATTATCAAAAAATCTCGCATTTCCTGACTGGAATCGTCCTCCATTGTTATATATGGAAGCTCCCCACTCTCCCTGAAAAGTAAAGGAGAAATCAATCCCTTTATAAGTAACATTGTTTGTTAATCCGGCAATAAAATCAGGATATGGACTGCCTGCAATAATTCTATCAGCTTCATTAAAATTATTGGTAGTGCTTCTATCGATAGTACCATCTGCATTGACTGTATTTCTTATAAACAAAGCATCTCCATTGGCTGGATCAGCTCCAGCAAATTCTACTACATAAAAGGATGAAACAGTTTCTCCTTCTCTTACAATATTTCTTCCTGCAATAATATCTCCTCCAGGAAGTTTTGTAACTTCATTATCAATAGTAGAAAAGTTTAGCGATGTACTCCAACTTCCATCCTGAGAAACAATATTCTTTGTATTTATGATAAATTCAAATCCTGTGTTTTTCATTTCTCCTACGTTTCTGGTAATATTAGGAAATCCTGAAGTACCTGGAACTGGTTCATTTAATAACAGATCCTCTGTATCCTTAACATAATAATCTATTTCTCCAGAAATTCTATTATTTAGGAAACCAAAATCTAGTCCCACATCTACTTGAGTAGTTCTTTCCCACTTAAGTGCTGGGTTTCCTAGCTGAGTCGGAGCTAATCCTGCTCTTTGGTTATAAGGTGATCCTTGGAATAAACTTAAACTAGCAAAGTTTCCAATACCAGCATTACCCGTAATCCCCCAACTTCCTCTTAGTTTTAATAGTGAAACTACTGCTGAATTATTAAGAAAAGATTCCTCTGAAATAATCCATCCAGCGGAAGCGGCTGGAAACCATCCGAATCGATTCTCTTCACCAAATCGTGATGAACCATCATATCGCAAACTTGCTTTTAATAAATATTTATCAGCTATAGAAAGCGTAGCTCTACCAAAATAAGAAAGGAAATTAAATCGGGTACGACTAGATCCTCCTGCAACAATCTCTGCTGCACTGTTTAATGTTTGTAGATCATCCGATGGAAAACCTTGTCCTTGATTAAACTGTGCTCTTCTGAAACTATCTTCATAACTCATCCCTAACGTTCCTTCTAAATCAAAAACATCATTAAACACCTTATTATACGTAAAGTAGTTATTAAGGTTATATTTTTCTGTTTGAACCGTATTAGTAGTTCCAAACCCACCTACTGAAGCTGATTCTGTTAAGCTTCCAGAAAATCGTTCTGCTACCTGTGACAAGAGATCATATCCTATTTCTGATCTAAAATTCAGTTCAGGTAAAATCTGATATTCCGCATATACATTTGCTAAAATTCTCCAAATATTTGTTTTAAAATTTCCATTAAACTCTTCGGTTAAAAAGTTATAGTATTCTGTTGTATTATTATTAGGAGTAACTCCATCAGCTAAATATGCCGGCGATAATGGTGTTTGCGCAATCGCTTGAAGTGGTGTTGCAAAAGCATTATCGTTAGAAATCCTATCAATTATAGATTTAGAAATACTCGAATTTGTTCCTACTCTAAATTTCTCCGAAAGATTATGATCAATATTTGTTCTAAAAGAATATCTTTCTAATTGATTTCCTCTTACGATACCATCAGTATTGTTATAAGCGGTAGACATAAAGAATCTTGTCTTTTCACTTCCTCCAGAAACGGATACTCCGAAATCTTGTACTGATCCATCTACTAAAGCTAATTCCTGCCAATCGGTATCCACTTCTCCGGTTCTCCAATCCAAACCATTTGCATAAAAATCGAACTGTCCTTCGATCCCTGCCTGACTAATACCAACATTCAACGCTGATTCCGTTATCAATTCGACATACTGATCTGCATTTAGCCAATCCCTTGTATTAGTGGCACTACTAACACCATAAGAAGAATTAAGAGATACTTTTGTTTTTCCACGTTTTCCCTGCTTTGTGGTAATAATGATTACTCCATTAGTACCTCTTGCTCCATAAATCGCTGCCGAAGATGCATCTTTAAGAATATCTATAGATTCTATATCATTAGGATTTAACGCAATAAGAGGATTGATAGGAGAATCATTAATAGATTCATCTGCATTGGTAATAGGAATTCCATCTACCACATATAGAGGTTCCTGAGATGATGATATCGTAGAGATTCCCCGAACCCTCACTTTTATACCACCTTCTACTTTACCATTCAATTGTGTTACCTGTACACCAGCGGCTTTTCCCGTCAATGTACTTTGCACACTTGGTGTAGGAATTTCGTTAATTTGATCCGAAGATATAGAAGCAATATTTGCTGTAATTTTTCTTCTGGATTGCGTACCAAATCCTACTACTACAACTTCTTCTAGAGAACTCACATCCTCTTCGAGAATTACATCTATTTCATTTTGATTCGATACATTTATTTCCTTTGTAATAAAACCAAGATAAGAGTACATAATAATTTCTCCATCTGCCGCTTCAATTGTGTATACTCCATCAAAGTCACTTTGTGTTCCCCTATTTGTGTCTTTGATAATAATATTCACTCCTGGCAATGGTAATCCCTTACTGTCTGTAACAGTTCCCGAGATTGGTCTTTGTTGGGCTAGTGCTATACTTGATATAAAAAATACCAGTACAAACAATTTGTAACGATTTACTTTCATAAATAAAATTTTTCAAGATTTATACTCCAATAGTTAGTCACAACATAAAAGGAGGGCAAGAGTATATTGAAGGCTAACTCAATAATAACATCACCAATAAGAATAAACTACACGATTTTTATCGGTAATCCCTTGCCCCATTCTTTTTATAATTGCTTTATAAAGGAAGCTATAGAAACCAAAAAGGTGGGTAAACCTGATCAAGGTTTACCTTTACCGATAAAAATTTACTTTTTATTAGTGGAAAAGGGTTATTTGGGGAATTTTACTACTTTTAAGCTTTAAGATTGTATATACACAACTAATACCCCTATAAGCTTGGATAAAGATTCAGATATGGATTCAGGTAAGGGTTATATTTCATTTTTTCTATTAATTTCTAATCATAACCAACTTAAATAGTATACAAAAAGACAAGACATCGTCCATAAAGACGATGTCTTGATTAAATAATAAAACTAAAACATTTTATAACCTATAAACAAATCATCTATAAAACATTCTCGATTTACTATTGAACTTGATATTATTTATTACTGCTTAACCCAAACTGATGTTCCTACTAAAAAACCACTGGATATATTTACATTCCAATTTTTGGTTACTGGATCTACTATGCCTTCAAACACAATATTATCCCCACAACAATCTGGAGCTGAGCCGCTTAATTCATTACAAATATCAGTGATATTACCTCCAGATGCATCACCACATATAGCAAAAGGTCCGCAAAATAAACCATCATACATTCCTCCTGAAAAATCAGATAATGCGTATGATCCTCCACCATTATCTGTAACGGTTACTGTATACTCATAATCTGTAATTGGTGCCACACCACAACATCCTGATGCAGTACTGGTTACCAAATATGTACCTCCTAAATCAGAAGGACAGGTTACCGGATAGTTTATAACTGACGCAAATAAAACAGTAGTTTGAATATTACTTCCTGTATTACTAGTACCATCCTCATTTACAATATTAAGTACCGTACCATCTGGCATTGTAAATCGTGTAGTTATAGTTAAAATATCTCCTAATTTAATATCGTCATTGCTATTAAGTTCTGTAAAAGCAGCTAAAATATCATTGGTATTCAGACTATAGTTTTGAGGTAAGGTTGCTCCACTAAACAGCGTTGCATTATATACGGGGCCAGCTGCTGTTCTATATATTCCTACCACATCCGTAGAAGCTGGAGTTCCTTGCGCAACTTCTGCACTAAATTCAAGATTTACCGGGTCTCCATCTTCAATCTTAAAAAGATCAATGAAAGCTTCTCCTGTTGCTAATTTTTGCATATTAGGAACAACACCATCATTTAATGGAATGAAAGATTCACCTCCATCATTTTGGCATGAGTTTCCTAGCATTGCAATTGTTAATATACATGCTATTATTTTTATTTTTTTCATCTGTTAAAATTTAGAGTTTATCAATTGTCAGACTTATTTACCAATACATATGTTGGCTCATTTCAAAATCTCATTTATTAGTTATCCCAAAATATTTTATAAGTCGTCGCATTTTTTTGACCTGGTGCATTTTGATTAAGGTTTAACTCTCTCTGAGGCCAGAATAAAGAAACCTGAAAATCATTATTCAGAACCGTTAAATTATCAACCAAAGGAAATCCATCACCATTATTTAACTGGTACTCTGGAGAAGGTCCATTAGGATCTGCTAAAACTGGATACCCCGTTCTTCTATAATCAGTATACTGATCCATAGGATCTCCAAATGTTGCTACCCATTTTTGAGTCATTATGATCTCCAGCTGCTTATCTATACTCGCGGCTGCAAATTCTGTGTCTACGTTATCCATAAATGTGGTTACCGCTGCAGATCCTGCTAATACAGGCACGGTTTGAGACGTACCCGTTCCTGTTACTACCTGATCCACCTTAGCAAAACTCGCTGTCATAGCTTCTCTTAATTTTGCTCCTGCATCACCTGTCATTAAACCAACTTGCATTAACTCAGCTTGTATATATAAAAACTCATCGTATGTAAGAATTCGTTTAGGCGCTACACCTGTTCCACTATTGATGGTTCTAGCAAATCCAGCGCCATCATCATATCGTCCTCCACAAGGGAAAATTCCAGGAAAAGTAGCATCATTTTGTACGGCTCCATCTCTATCAGGTCCTATACTACCAAATCGAATACTAAAAAACCCTGTTGAAGCATCCCAATAATCTGCATTAGGATCACCTGTTACCATATCTCCTTGGTCTCTTGGAAACTGTCCCGGTAATAATTGATTCACAAAATAATATGGTAATCTTGGGTCTGGATTAGTTGTATGGATGTTAGGATTTACTCCTCGTAAAATCTCATAAAACCAAGGACTTGCATATTTTGTTACTTGAGCCCCACCATACGCATCTAAAAAGAGTCGGTTACGTTCATCTGAAGGTGCTTGCGCAGCGCTATGGTTAAATTGAAAGTCATCCGCATTAGAAGTCATAAAATTATCTTCAGCCACTAAAGCGTTAAAGTCAGCTTGATTAAATAATGGAGATAGTCTTATTTGATTATATAACTTTAATTTAAGTGTATTTGCAAATTTCACCCATTGAGCCGTAGAACCTCCATAAAATAAATCATCTGTAGTAGGAGCTATACCTACCCCACTCTGAACATTAACTTTTCCTGAATCTATTAAATCCAATACAGCTTGATAGATTACTTGTTGATCATCAAAAACTGGACTCACAGTACCTGTCTCTAATAAAGTTGCTTCAGAAAAAGGAACATCTCCCCAAAGATCAACTGCAACGGACATCAAATATGCCTTAAGTATTTCTGCAGTACCTATATAAATCAGATCACCACTTTCTGTGGCTTGAGAAATTAATGTTTCTATATCTGTTAATCCTAGATAGACATTATTCCAATCATTATTCATTAAAATATTATCTGCCTTCGCGCCATACTGATCTTGCTCTTCTCTGGCAGTAAATTGGTGTGTATACACCTGAAGTATATCTGCGCTAAAGAATTGAAAATCTGCAACAGATCCAATATTTACTTCAATACCAGTTAGTAACTGGTTTAGAGGTGCAACGGTAGGATTATCAGTATCCGTATCCACATCTAAATAGTCACTGCAGCTCAACACAAGAAGTGAGAAAAAGAGCGCAATAAAAAATTTAGTTTTACGAAATGTATTTTTTATTATGTTTTTCATCGTCATTTTTTTTAAAAGGATAAATTAAGTTTAAAGCCGTATCGTTTTGATGTTGGGGCAGCTGAAACCTCAATACCTTGAATTCTTCCGGAACCAAAACTGGTTACTTCTGGATCAAAATTTGTGTATTTAGGAACATTAGGAGCAAAATACCATAGGTTGTTACCTAATAGACTTAAGCTGATTTTTCCAAATGGTGTAGATTTCAACAATTTAGCGGGAAAGTCATAACTTAAGCTTAATTCTCTTAATCTATAAACAGTACCATCATATACAAAACCTTCATCTACGGTATTAATTCCGAAAGTGTTACCTCCTGCAGGTGAGAAGTATAATTCATTTGTATCAATCTGTGTAGTATTCGGAATTTGATTTCCATTAGCATCTAGAATAGGATTTCCTTGATTATCACCATAGAAACCAGGAATAATAAATGTTCTTTCTCTATCTTCAGTATCTCGGGTAACTCCTCTTCCTAATAATGCATTGATACTTGTAGATCGGATATCTCCTCCTTCTCTCCAGTCAATCTGAGCACCGAAAGTTAAATTCTTATACTTGAAGGTGTTTATAAAACCAACTTTGAAATCAGGATTCGGATCTCCTACAATACCATTTTCTAAATCCTGAACAATTCCTCCTCCTGATTGATTAATAAGGAAGTTTCCTTGATCATCTCTCGCAAATCTAGATCCAAAAAATACTCCGAATGGCTCGCCAACTATTGCATGGGCCACTTGATTAGGATCTAATTGAATTCTATCTAATCCGTCTACTAATTCAGTGACTTCATTTTCATTCTTAGTGAATGTTGTGAAAATTTCCCACTTAAAATTATCTGTTCTAACCGGAATAAGAGTTAACCCTATTTCTACACCCGTATTCTGCATCTCACCAATATTAGTAACCAATGTGGTAAAACCACTTGTTGATGGAACACTAACAGGAGAAATTAAATCAGTAGTTGTTTTCTTATACCAACTAAAATCTAAAACGGCTCTAGCATTAAAAAACTCTAAGTCCACTCCAAATTCAATCTCATCGGTAAATTCTGGAGTAAGTTCTTGATCTCCTAGAGTAACATTGTTGTTTATAACTGGAATACCACTAAAAGGATTACCTATAGCAAATGTTCTATTCAGAGATTCGGCAGCAACATCGTTACCTACTGAAGCATAACCTGCCCTTAATTTACCAAATGTTAGCACTTTGCTATCCAAATTAAAAGCATCCGTGAATATTAATGATAAACTGGCTGAAGGATAGAAATAAGACTGATTATTCTTTGGTAATGAAGAACTCCAATCATTTCTTCCCGTAGCATTTAGAAATAGATATTCTTTAAAAGATAAACTTAGATCTCCAAATACACCCACATTTCTTGATCTGGTAAAACTATCCAATAAATTGGACTGATTAATAGTGTTCGCTATATTAAATATATTAGGAGATATAAAGTTAGTCCCTTGATATGCACTACGCTGAGTTGTATTTTGTAATACATTATTCCCAACAATAGCAGTTAAATTAATATCTTCTGTTAAATCATAATTAAAGTTTACTAATAAAGTAGATTCTAAATCTTCATTAATAAAATCATCCGTTGTTATTGATCCTAGCCCATTATTAGCTCTAGATCCAATATCTCGAATTTGCTTTCTCCTTAAGTTATATCTGTTAAATCCTACTCTGTAAGCTACAGAAATATTATCATTAAAATCATACCCTAAATTCACATTAGTCACGATTCTATTCGTATCCGTAAGAATCTGATCGTGTTTCCAAGACCATAATGGGTGATCATACCCATTATTAGGAGTTACAGAAGCTCCTGTTACCGGATTCTCAAAAGGTAAGTCAAAGTTCCAGGTTCTTCCTAACCATAAGGTTCTTGCAAAAGAAGATGCTGACCCTGCAAATTGGTTTTCACCAAAAAAACCTCCTACCTGATCAGTTTCCGAATAAGTTAAAGAAGCTCCTACCTTAATACCGTTAGCAAGTTTAAAATTACCTCCGGCAATAATTGATGTTCTATCATATGTATTAAATGGTATATATCCATCTTGATCTAAATCAGAAATAGTAACATTGAAGTTTCCATCTTCTCCATTATAACCAAGGCTAATTGAATTATCAAGAACTCTTCCTGTTTTGAATAAGTTTTTGACATTATCTGGTTGTGCTTCATAAGGAACGGTAGGTCCTATTTCCGGAAATGCAGCCAACACATTAGGCCAAGTTGGTATAGTAGCTAATGAATCAAATCTTGGTCCCCAAGAACCATTAGCATTTAAATAACTAAAATTCACACCATTACCATAAGTATTTTGATACTCTGGTAAATTTGCAATATTTTCAAAATAAGTTCCAGAAGATAGTGAAACAGTCAGTTTATTATTAGTTGATCCTCCTGTTGATCCTGCTTTAGTAGTAATTACGATAACTCCTCCTGTAGCTCTAGAACCATAAAGTGCTGCTGCTGCTGTACTTTTTAGAACTGTAATAGAAGCTATACTATTTGGATCTAAAGAAGATAACCCTGACTCATACCCTCCTCCTCCAGTAGTTTGACTAGCGGTTGTTACCTGTGAATTATCGTAAGCAATACCATCAACAATAATAAGCGGTTGACTAGCTGCTCCTAACGTAGTAGCACCTCGTATATTAATTTGGTTGGAAGCTCCTGCAACCCCTGTCGATAGATTAACATTCACTCCAGGTACTTTACCCGTTAAAGATCGTATTAAATCTGGTTCGGAATTTTCCAGAACTTTATCTGGTTTAACAGTACTCACCGCATATCCCAGTTTTTTTGAGTTTCTTTGAATACCAAAAGCAGTTACCACTACTTCTTCTAGTTGAGCGGCATCTTGCACTAAAGCTATACTAATTGTATTACTATCAGCTACTATTATTTCTTGAGTTGTAAATCCCAAATAACTAAAAACCAATATAGCTCCACGATTTGCCGAGATCGTATAATTGCCGTCAAAATCAGTTTGAGTTCCGTTCGTTGTATTCTTAACTACAATATTCACTCCTGGTAATGGTACTCCTAAGTCGTCCGCTACCGTTCCGGAAATTGTTTTTTGTTGTGCTAATGAAATGCTTGATAAAAAAAAAGCAAGCACCAGCAACTTGTATTGATGTCCTTTCATAGATTAGAATTTTTCAATAATTACTTTATTAGAGATAGTGTAATCATAAAAGGATGGCAAGAATATCTTGATGGCTAACTCAAATATTACATTTCATAAAACTTGAACAAAGTCTATATAGAAATTGCCCATCCTCTTTATGATTACCCTGTAAAAGAAATAATAGAAAACATAAAGCTGGGTAACCCTTATCAAGGTTTACCTTTACCGAATAAACTTTACTTCTTCCGAAGAAAGCTTACTTAAAACCTTAAGAGAATTAGGCTACGAGCTATTTAACCTATATGAGTAGGGTAATCTTATTTCACTTTTTAGAAAGACTTATTCAAGAAATTTTACAACTTTTTACAAAAAAAAACACCGAATTATATAGAATTAAGTAGTTATCATATAAGAAGTGTCTTATTTAGTCCTTTATATCATTATCCTTAATGAAAAGATAATACTTCAAATGAAGTATTATCTTGCACCAAAATAGTATTAGGATTAATATTTGTAACAACTGTTCCAGTTCCATCATATAAACATTATTACAATATGCTTTCGAAATTTAACCACTTACGAAAAAGATAAGTCTTGAAGTATGAGAATAAAAAAAGGCCTACTTTTCAGTAGGCCTTTACTTTTATATAATATTTTATTGTAATTAGTAACCAGGGTTTTGATCAATAAATGGAGATAAATCCCTAACTGTTTGAGGTATAGGAAATATAGTTTTGTCCATTCCTGGTGCTGATACAGCTTCATTTGGTTGGCCAGGTCTTCTCAAACTCAAGTTATTTCTCAAAAGATCCATTCGTCTTTGTCCTTCAAAAGCCAACTCTTTTCTGCGCTCATTTAAAATAATATCTAAATCAACACTAGTTAAATCAGCTAATCCAGCTCTGTTTCTAAGAATATTAATGTCATCAAGCGGTGTGGCACCTATAGATGAGCCTCCTCTAAAATTAGCTTCTGCTCTGGTTAGATACATTTCAGTAATTCTCATCACAGGAGCATCATCTGAATTATTAGCATCCTCAGGAAATTTATCAGTAAATATTCTATCCACACCTTCAGCACCTGGTCCTGTCTGAGTCGTAAACCTTAGATCTCCAGCTTCTTCTGCAAATGTATCTAACAAATTTTGGGAGAAAGGAACATCACCTCTACCTCCATTCACGGGATTACTTAATCCAGAAAAACCTTGTCCACTATCCTGACCATTAACTGCGTCATTTAATAGCGTAAATATATGTTCTGTTGCATCAGGTGAATCATAGAACGAATAATCTGTGGCTAATGTATAAAAAGGATCGTTGATTACATCGTTTGCAAAATTTGCAGCTTCATCCCAACGTTCTTCGTATAGATATAATTTTGCTAAAAATGCTCTGCAAGCTCCAGGATTAGCTAATATTCTAGTATTATCTGCCAAATCTGGAATAATAGCTAAGAACTCGGATTCTACAAAATCATATACTTCGCCTAAAGTTGCTCTGGGCAATTCTAAACCTCGTTCTGATGTTGTTACAAGAGGAACACTTAAATTAGCTCTACCTGCTCCAGCTTGTAAAGGTTGTCCAAAAACCGTAGATATATTAAAATATACTAGGGCTCTTAGAAATCTAGCTTCTGCTATAGCCTGCGCACGTTGTTCTTCTGTAAAGTTTACATCATCAATTAAAGGAACATTATCAATAACTAGATTTGCAGCTCCGATAACTTCGTAATTATCATCCCAGATACCAAAAATTGAAGTATTAGCAGCCAATGTTGCGTAAGCACTTACTTGTTCAAATGTTGAAAATGTACCTATAAAATCTACATTATCGGCTTGCCATTCTGTCATAAATTGCAGCGTACCGTTCAATACATCATCCTGTTGTGCTCTATTATATATCCCTGTCACAGCTCCTAAAGCTAAAGGACCATTTGAAAACACGACTTCAGAAGCTGTTTCATCTTCAGGTAATAATTCTATTTTATCTTCGCAAGAAGTTGTTAGTATTACTAATAAAAGTACTAGTACACTAAATTTATTGTTTTTATTTATATTCGTTTTCATACGTGTGTATTATCGTTAAACTATTTAGAAAGAAAGATTAATTCCAAAAGTATATGTTGATGCTTGCGGTAAAGTAAAGAAATCTTGGCCTGCCGCATCATTACCATCAGCACCATTGGACAATTCAGGATCATATCCATCTAATCCATCACTTTTAAAGGTCAATAGATTTGTAGCCGTAGCATATAATCTTACTTTATTAATAAAAATTTTCTCTAAATGTTGCTGAGAAAGTGTGTAAGATAAAGTCACATTTTTTAATCTTACGAAAGACCCATCCTCGAGTTGTGCACTTGAGCTTTGATTAAAAGTATTTATGGTTGGACTATCAGGACTTGGTATAAAAGCTTGATCTCCAGGTTGCTGCCATATATTTAAAACTCTATCTGATTTATTAAACCCGCTTATTGGGTTTTCAGTAAATTCTCTAGAAGTTAGTAATACATCATTACCAATAGAAAAATTGAATAATGTATTTAATGACCAGTTTTTATATGTAAATACATTACTAAATCCTCCGATTACATCGGGATTTGCTTGACCTACTATACGTCTATCGGCAGCTACTGGAGTTGTCGTTGGATTGCCGTCAGCACCTAACCATTCTGCATCACCTGTCTGAGGGTTAACTCCTATATATGGTATTAAATACCAAGAATTTGCAGAGAAACCTTCTATAGCTCTCTGTCCTGAAAATGCTAGAGATCCACCCGTACGTTCAACAAATCTATTTCCAAGCTCATCTACGCTCGATCCTTCAGGGAGATTTGTTACTTCATTTTCATTAATTCCAAGATTTAAACTTGAAGTCCATTTAAGGCCGTCGTTTGCACCATTCAAAATCACAGCATCTATAGTTACATCAAAACCAGTGTTTTCTAATTCTCCTATGTTTCGGTTTACTCCATTAAGTCCATTGTTAAATGTTGGATCTACAGGAACAAATAAAATTAAATCGTCTGTCACGTTTTTATAATATTCTACATTAAAACTTAACCTTCTATTGAAAAAAGAAGCGGTTAACCCAATATCCCGAGTTGTAGTACTTTCCCATTGTAAATCAGGATTTGGTAATCTGAAAGGTGTAAGTCCAGGCTCACCATTATAATTATTTCCTTCAAAAGTCCCTAAGGATGCGAAATTACCAATACGATCATTTCCAGTCGTACCATAACTTGCATTTAGTTTTAGTCCTTGAACCCAGTCTACATTCTGCATAAACGCTTCATCAGATATATTCCATCCTACTGCTGCTGACCAGAATGTTCCAAATCTATTATTGGCACCAAATCTAGAAGAACCATCTCTTCTTATGGAGCCTTCAAGAATATATCTACCATCTGCATAATCATATGACGCTCTACCTAAATAAGATACTAGTCTATTTGCATCACCGCTTGAAGAGGTAAGAGGAAATGTTGAAGCCGACTCGACATTTTGTTGTGCATCGGATAAAAATCCTGTACCTGATACTTGAACATTCCTAAATTGATTGTCCTCAAAGGAGTATCCTGCCAAAAGACTTAAATTGTGTGCATCACCAAAAGTTTTATTATACGATAATAAACTGTTAAGAATATATCTATTTTGTTGAAACACAGAATTGGCTGCTGATCCGTCTTCAACTAATAGGTCAACATTTCTTGTTTGATTTTCCGTAAACGTTCTATCAATTCCTATATCTTGTTTAAAACCTAAACCATCTATTAGAGAAGATAAATTGAAATCTAAAGAACCATTTCCAACAATACGGGTGGTCGTAGCTAAGTTAAGATTTAATGCTTCTTGAGCTATCACATTACCTCCACCAACATTGCCAGTTGTAGTAAAATTGCCTTGATCATCAAATGGTACCACATCTGGTCGTTGCAGTAAAGCAATGGTATATGGTGAAGCAAAACTATTTTCATTAGGGACTCTATCAAATCGATTATTTGATATACTAGCATTTAAGGTCGCTGTTAACCAATCAGTGGCTTTAACCTGTATATTAGATCTAAAGCTAGTTCTCTCAAGGTTATCACCTATTCTTATACCTTCTTGATCTTCACGTGTAGCTCCGATAAAATAGTTTGTGTTTTCATTACCTCCTCTTATACTAAAATTATAGGACTGGCTTACAGCGGTTCTCAAAATAGCATCTAATGCATCAAACTCCCCTCCTGCGCTAGTTAGTGGATTTGCTGATACTGCAGAACCATTTCTTACGAGTGTTGTGAAGTCAATGTATTGCTGAGCATTTAATAAATTTGGTGTATCGGTTATTCTAGCAAACGAAGTGTTTACATCTATGTCAACCGTCACTTTTCCATTTTTATTTCCACGTTTGGTAGTAATTAATACAACCCCATTCCCTCCACGAGAACCATACAACGCTGCAGCTGCTGCCGATTTTAGAACAGATATGCTCTCAATATCATTTGGATTTATATTAGCCAAAGGATTAATACCTGCTCCAGAACCTTGATTAAAAGTGGTAAAACTGTCTCCTAGAGTTACTCCATCAACAACGAACAACGGTCTAGTATTACTTCCTATAGAACTAGTACCCCTGATATTAATTGTAGGAGCAGAGCCCAGACCTCCAGAGCTAGAAAACACCTGAACCCCAGATGCTTGCCCTTGCAATATATTCTGGGGAGAATCTGCAATAATATCTGCAATATCAGCATTTGAAACTGTACTAATACTGGTTACTAATTTCTTTTTAGCCTGCGATCCATAAGCAACTACCACAACTTCCTCTAACTCCGCTGCTGAAGCTTCTAGTTGCACATTGATAGTGTCTGAATCACCTACTGCGATGTCTTTGTTAGTAAAACCTACATAGCTGAAGGTTAAAACAGCTCCTCTTGGCGCATTAATCGTATAATTACCATCGAAATCCGTTTGGGTTCCATTATTAGTGTTTTTCACTAATACATTAACACCAGGCAATGGTAAACCACTATCATCGGTAACATTACCTGTGATTGTTTTTTGTTGAGCAAATGCAATGCTAGATATCAAAAACATGAACATTAGCAATTTGTAATGATGTACTCTCATAAATAATTTTTTTCTAGATTATATTATCAAATAGCTTTTGTATAATCATAAGAAGGAAGGCTAGAATAAAATGAAGGCTAACTCAATATATTTTATAAAACTCGAACAAGAACAAAGTACAAAGTACAGGTAGAATAATGTAATCATATTCTACCCTCCCTTCTTTATGATTATCGAGTTAAAGAAACACACGGAGAGGCTTATAGAGGGTATACCCTACATAAGTTTACCTAAAAAATTATATAATTTAACGGTTAAAAAATCAAGCAACGAGGGATTTCACGTATTCGGATGGAGTGATGTGATTATATTTCTTAAAAGACCTATTAAATGTTACTTTATTATTAAAGCCAACTGCATAAGCAACTTCAATTATATTGACATTTTTAGATTTTTCTTTCTTTAAAATTTCTTTTGCTTCCCGAATCCGATAGGTATTAATTAATTCAAAAAAATTAAGATTAAAGTGTTCGTTTATAATTTGAGAAGCATTATTACGAGTAGTATCTAAATAATCTGCGAGTTTTTGAAGGGTGATATCATTTTGAAGATAAATTTTTTCCTGATCAAGAAGCTCCAATAATTTTTCTTTCAATTCTATTGATAAACCTTGGGTGAGGTTTGATTTCCGATATTTGCTAAATTTTATTTTAGTTTTATCTTTTAGTTGTTTTAAATTATCTACAGTATTTAAACGAGAATAAGCAGTATAACTTATATACAATACCAAAAGAGACATAGAAATAATCTGCAAATAAAATAAAAAGCCTCTTATAATAGATTGATTTATAAGGCCCGCATAAATGGTGTAAGAAACAATATAAATAGTACAAAAGATTACTATATTCCGTAACCAATTGCGTTCTTTTTTGGCTAAACTTTTATCATTTCGAATTGAAGTAAAATACATTATTATGATCAAAGTTATGTATCCTATTAACGATATCAATTTAAAAATCACGATTGTACTTAAGTATGGTCTCTCATTATTTAGTATCATTCTTAATTTTTCCTCTGGAGGTAAAGAATAAATCGGAATTAGAATAATCAGAAAAATGACCGTTGGTAATAAATGAAATATATCCAATAACTTAAATTGATACTTTGAAGCTACCCTTTTAAAATAAAAATAAATAAGAGGTCCATACAAAAAGGAAAATGACGCCGATAAATATAATGTATGAGGTAAGTAATATTCATAATTAGTAAGTAATATACTAACACGAATAATAAAAAAAGAATGGATTAACAAAAAAGTACTTATCAAGAAATTTGCGACCTTATCGAGTCCTTTTCTTAAATTCAACATGGTATATATAAAAACACCTATGAACCCTACATATAAACAAAACAAAGACCAAAAACTTATTTTTTTAAGGTATTTATCTGATAACGCCTGGTAGGCTTTAGAATAGCTTATTTCTTTAAAATAGCTATGCCCAATAAAATTAACATCTAGACTTTTTCTTATATATTTCTCTATATACTCACAAGCGAGTTCTGGTTGATTTAATTTAGTATAGGCAAACGCCATTTTCTTGTAAACCAGTGACGAATCAATAGTTCCAATTTTTAATGCTTTTTTACATTCCGAAATGACCATAAGATATTGCTCATTCTGAAAATTATCTTCCGCAGAATAAAACAAACTATCAATCTTTGGCTTATTATTCTTCGAACCTAATCCTTCTTCTTGTGAAGCATTAACAGATAAAGAAATTAAAAAAAGTAAAGCCCTAAATAGTAATCCTATGGTAATGTTTAATTGAGTTAGCCACATAATTAAGTTAAACAAATACCTAATCCAGCAATTTACGATATGTTTTTATTTTCTATCAAAACCACTTCTTTACAATTAGCATAATATTTCACCATTATATCAATTTCATGACAATCAAATTATCTCAAAAACAAAACCATAAAACCCAAACAACCAGATACTTAATTAAAATAAACACAACCTAATATCACGAAAATTAATTGTATTTCTCAACGTATAAATCTTAACATAAGCTATATGTTAATTAACAAAACTTATAGTTTATCCCATTTTATTCACAAAAGCTTATGTTAATATTATGTGAGAAAATACGTTTGTAGTTTTCAGAAAGGAAATAAGTTTAGCCAAAGATTAGGCTACGAAAGATTTAACGTATTCTGATGGAGTAATCTGATTGTACTTCTTAAAAGATTTATTAAAAGTAACTTTATTATTAAAACCTACTTCATAGGCAATATCAATAATATTAAAGTTCTTATGTTTTTCTGCTTTTAGTAGTTCTTTTGCTTCTTCAATTCTATACTTATTAATCAATTCAAAAAAGTTTAGATTAAAATGTTCATTTATAATCTGAGAAGTATTATGTCTTGTAGTGTCCAAATATTGCGCTAATTTCTGAAGGGTAATATTGTTTTGTTTATAAACTTTCTTTTCATCCAGAAGGTATCGCAACTTCTCTTTTAACTCTAGCGATAAACTTTCGGTAAGACCAGATTTCTTATACTTATCAATTTCAGGTAGTATATTATTTTTAATCAACCTTAAAGTCCCAAAAACGCTAGGTTGAACAAAAGCGGTATAGCTCACATATAAAACCAGTAAGGCCATGGATACAATCTGAATATAAAATAAAAAGCCGCTAAAAACATGTTTTACGATCAGTATTGCATATATCCCATAGGAAATTATATACACCGAACAAAAAACAACAATATTTCTCTGCCAGTTAAATACTATCTTGGAAAAGTATTTATTGATTTTAATAGAATTTAAATACATTTTTATAACTAAACCTCCATAGATCAATAAGGATATCAATTTAGAAATTGATACTAGATTTACATAAGGTCTTTCTTCATTTAGTATTATTCTTAATTTTTCACTTGAAGGAAGGTTATAAATTGGAAACATTAATATGAATAATAAAATGGTTGGTATCAAATGCAACAAATCCAAACGTTGAAACCTATAATTTATAGTAACCCTTTTGAAATAAAAATAAATAAGTGGTCCATATAGAAATGAAAACAATGTGGACATATACAATATATGAGGCAAATAATACTGATAGTTAGAAAAATATAAACCTATATGAATTATAAAAACTGAATGTATCAATATGAAGGCACTCATCAGTAGATTGGCTACTTTATCCGACTTTTCTCTAAAATTTAAAACAATCGATATAAAAAAACCTATAAATGCAACATAAAAGCAGAAAATAGACCATAGTCCAACTTGTTTGAGGTACTTATCTACTAATAATTGATAGGATTCGGAGTCACTAATTACATCAAAATAACTGTGCCGCACAAAAGAAGGATCGAGATTTGCAATCACATATTTATTTATGTATTCACTCGCAAGGTCTGGTTGATTATTCTTAGCATAAGAAAATGCTAACTTTTTAAATATAGCTATAGAATCACTGGATTTTGCTTCTAAAGCCATTTCATAATTTTTTATAGCCAGAGCATACCGGCTATTGTCATAATATTTCTTTGCAGAAATTATGACATCATTAAGATCGGTGCCCTTATTACTTATATTATTTATTTTATCGGATTTACTATATAATGATGATGAAATAAATAAGAAAATAAAAGCACTAAATAATGAATTTAATATTATTTTTTTTGAGTTAGCCACACAATTATTACTAAATAATTATACTTCCTAATTTACAACAACTTTTTCTTAATTTTCTCACAACAATGGATTTCCCGATAATATCTTACCTAAAAAACCAGTAAAATCAAGGTGTTTCAGATGGTAAATATTTTTAAAAAAATATGGTATAACCGTAAAAACCTTGCGAAAACTAAACAATCTACAATCATTAAACATGAAAAAAAACAAAAAATAGCTTATAACAAGTATTTTAACAATAATTTTTATGTTAAAATGAAACCTAAAAATGTATGGTATGGTATTACACTATAACTTCTTAGCTTCTTCCCAAAACACATCCATTTCCGCAAGCGTCATATCCTTCAAACTCTTACTTTTTTCTTTTGCTTTTTGTTCCAAATATTGAAATCGTTTTATAAATTTCTTATTAGTGCGTTCTAATGCATCTTCAGGATTAACATTTAAAAATCGTGCATAATTGATCATAGAGAACAATACATCCCCAAATTCGGATTCTATCTTATCAGTATCTTCCTTCTTAATTTCGTGCTGTAATTCTGCCAATTCTTCTTCTAACTTTTCGAATACTTGTTGAGGTTCTTCCCAATCAAATCCAACTCCTGCAACCTTGTCTTGTATCCTACTAGCCTTTACTAAAGCTGGTAAAGATTTTGGGACTCCTTCCAGGACACTATTTTTACCTTCTTTTAATTTTAAGTTTTCCCAGTTTCGTTTTACTTCTTCTTCGTCAGCAACCTCTACATCGCCATAAATATGCGGATGACGACTTATAAGTTTTTCACATATCTCATTAGCTACATCGGCGATATCAAAATCTTCCGTTTCACTTCCTATTTTAGCATAAAAAACAATATGTAATAGCAAATCTCCAAGCTCTTTCTTTACCTCATCAAGATCATTATCCAAAATAGCATCACCTAGTTCATACGTTTCCTCAATAGTAAGATGCCGAAGTGATTGTAATGTTTGCTTTTTATCCCAAGGGCATTGCTCTCGCAATTCATCCATTATGGTAAGTAATCGATCAAATGCCTTTAATTGATTCTCTCTAGAATTCATAGCTATAATTTTGTTTCAAAAATAAGGATAATATGATGCCCCCTATAATTAGATTATAAAAGTAATTTTTATCAAAAAAAGTATAGCTTTGAGGTTTCTTTAAAACAATATACATTCTATATGTCTCCTATAAAAATTCTTTTTGCCTGTATTCCTGCGGACGGACATTTTAACCCAATGACGCAATTAGCTATGCATCTCAAAGAGAAAGGACACGATGTAAGATGGTATACCGGCAAAACTTATAAAGACAAACTAAAGCAAATGGGGATTCCATACATGTCTTTCGAAAAAGCTAAAGAAATTAAAATTTCAGAATTGAATCAAGCTTATCCCGAACGTAAAAAATTAAAAGGAATATCACATATCAAATTTGACATTATTAACTTATTCATAAATCGAATGAAAGATTATTATGAAGATGTTAAGAAATTACATCAATATTTCCCTTTTGATATTTTAGTCTTTGACAATACTTTTCCGGGAACTATAGTAAAAGATAAGCTAAACATTCCAGTTGTTGGTATAGGCGTTGTTCCGTTAGCGCTATCGGCAGCAGATATCCCTCAATATGGTTTAGGGCATCAGCCAGCTACTAATTTCTTAGGTAAACGAAAACAAAACTTCATAAAGTTAATGGCAGAAAAATTGATATTTAGAGAAACAAAAGAAGCATATAATCAATTATTAGAAAGCCTTAATCTACCTAGTGAGAATCATAATATTTTTGACATTGCTCCATTAAATTCTTCTGTTTTTTTACAAAATGGTATCCCCGAAATGGATTACCCTAGACACTTTACTCCTAAATCGATAAAATATGTTGGGGCATTAGATACTTGGTCCAATAGCAAAAAGAAAGAACATAAAGATTGGAAAAACATTTTGAATTTATCTAAAAAGATTATTCTAGTATCTCAAGGAACGGTGGAAAAAAATAACAGAAAACTTATAATACCAACATTAGAGGCATTTAAAGACTCTGATTATATCATTTTGGTTACAACTGGATATAACGACACCGAAAACTTAAGAAAATTATATCCTCAAAAAAACATTCATATTGAAGATTTCATTTCCTATAATTCTGTAATGCCATTAACAGATATCTTCATTACTAATGGTGGATATGGAAGTTGCATGATTAGCCTTAAACATGGAGTACCAATGATTACTGCTGGAATTAACGAGGGTAAAAATGAAATTTGTGCTCGTATTGACTATTGTAGTTTAGGGATAGATTTAAAAACTGAAAGACCAAGAGCTATTTCTTTACAAAATGCTGTAAACGAAATATTGAATTCCGAGATATTCTATAACAAGGTAAAAAAAGTACAGAAAGAACTAAATTCCTATGACACATTAAATATTTGTGAAAAATACATTATGAACCTTTTATCTCCAGAGAATAATTAATCAGAACTTAACTTCACTCATCCTTAGTCTGGTGATATTAAAATCAGTCACTAAATCTTCTACTATTTTTGAAACAGGTTTGATATCGTGAATCAATCCAGATACCTGTCCAATTTCTAATTCACCTTCTACCAGATCACCTTCAAACATTCCTCGTTTTGCACGAGCGCGACCAAGAAGGGTTTTAAGTTCTTCTATAGATGGGCTTTTAGTATATAGTTCGGCTACATCCTGGTAAAATTTATTCTTCAGCATTCGTACTGGAGCTAACTCTTTTAGAGTAAGGTGTGTATCACCTTCTTTAGCATCCACAACCATTTTTTTAAAATTCATATGAGAAGAAGCCTCTTCACTTGCTACAAATCTACTACCTATCTGAACTCCATCAGCTCCTAATCCCATAACCGCAAACATCGATTCGCCTGTGGCAATACCGCCAGCAGCGATTAGCGGTATATCTATTTTCTCTTTAACTATAGGTATTAACGCCAAAGTAGTTGTTTCGTCTCTTCCATTATGTCCACCAGCTTCAAAACCTTCTGCAACTACAGCATCCACACCTGCATCCTGAGCTTTTAGCGCAAATTTCAGGCTACTAACCACATGAACCACGGTAATTCCTTTTTCTTTAAGATAATGCGTGTACGTTTTAGGGTTTCCTGCTGATGTAAAAACGATCTTTACTCCTTCCTCAATAATAATTTCAATAATCTCTTGAAGATTAGGATATAGCATGGGAACATTAACACCAAAAGGTTTATCTGTTGCTTTTTTACATTTCTGAATATGTTCTCTTAGCACATCCGGATACATCGATCCTGCTCCTATGAGCCCTAAACCACCTGAATTACTGACTGCACTTGCAAGTTTCCATCCACTTGCCCAAATCATCCCACCTTGAATGATAGGATATTGAATTTTAAAAAGCTCTTTGACTTTATTCATTAGTATTTTGATATCTTCAATGTATAACGTGAAGTATCTGAAATCAACTCTACAAGGTATAAGCCATTTGACAAATCGTTTAGAGAAATATAGTTTACATTTTCTAAGCTTTCAGATTTCACCATTTTTCCTTCAGTTGTAAAAATCCGAATTTTAAGTGATTCTTTAGTAATTAAATCAAAAAATAATCTATCATGTACAGGATTTGGATACACTCTAAAATCTTCTATTGAATTTTCATCTATAGATAAATTTTCGAGTATTGTCTTAAAATTAGGAATTCCATATCCCAGTTGGATAGTTGGGTTATTATATAAAGATGCAGATTCTCTAACCAATTGCATAATCTCTGCATTAGTCATGGAAGGAAAAGCTTGCCATAAACAAGCCACTGCTCCAGCCATAATTGGAGAACTGAAAGACGTACCACTACTTGTTGACACTACATTATTAGATAGAATGACTGCCGCTCCAAGCCCTTTAGCCACAACATCCGGTTTCACCCTATTATCAGCAGTAGGTCCTCTGGAACTAAAGGATGCATAATTCCCGATGCTATTAACCGCTCCAACAGTTAATGTTCCTAGAGCATCACCAGGAGCTGTAATTATTCCCCAACTACTATTTCCCGAATTTCCTGCAGAAGTGACCAGTAACATTCCTTTTTCGAAAGCCATATTCGCTCCTCTGGAAATAAATGCTGTTTGTCCATCCATATCAGACGTACTGTATTCATAAGCCGGATTATCAAAACCATTAGAATACCCTAAAGAAGTGTTGATCACCTGTACTCCTAAACTATCTGCTCGTTCTACAGCTTCTACCCATAATGCTTCTTCTTTTGGTCCTTCTGTAGCCGCATCTTCTGTTATAAATAAATAATACTTAGCATCTGGAGCGGTCCCCACAAATTGTCCATCGATAAAGCCTGCAATATCACTAAATGTTTGAGTTCCGTGAGAGCTTCCAGAAAAAGCAAACTCATTATCATCTCTCCTTACAAAATCATAACCATCTAATAATCTGCCTTCATCTCTAATACGCTTAAATCCATCAATAGTATTCACTCCCGGAAAACCAGAATCCATTACAGCAATAGTCATTCCTGTTCCGGTGAAATCTTGCTCATGAAGATAATTAGCATTTAACTGCTGGATTTGTTGCGCTGCACTCCCATAATTAAATGTAGTTTTTACAGCGAACTTATTATTATTTTTAGGAGTAAGGTCTTTTTTATGAATTATTGATTTTCTGATATCCAAAGAGTTATCTGCATAATCGATACTGTCAACAAAACCTAAACTCAACAGATTAGCAATATCTGTTTGACTACCTCTAACATAGACACAATTAAACCATTTAGATTTTGCTAATACTGTTACTCCTGTAGCGTTTTTAATCTGAGTTACGTATGCTTCATTAACAGGAACATCTTTTTCATCAATCACAACATTATGAAGATTTTTTCGATCAATAGCTTCTTGAGTAAGAATGGATATTGGATTAGCGATAGCGGATGCAACATCTTCCTTATCAACAAAATACACCCAGGCATCTTCAGTTTGAGCAATTCCCATTTGTGTGACAAAAAAAAACAATAGAATAATTCTCTTTCTCATTATATAGGCATTTAAGTAGCCCCCACAAGTTACGAAATTACTCCAGACCCTACTAATTCATCATTTAGATACCAAGCAACAAACTGACCTTCTGTGATTGCACTCTGAGGATTTTCGAAAACTACATATAAACCAGAATCTATTTGATATAAAGTCGCCTTTTCTAAAGATTGTCTGTATCGTATTCTAGCCATAACATTTAATTCTTCATCAACATGAAGCTTTAGATCCGAACGCACCCAGTGTAATTCTTCGTTGCTAATAAAAAGTGCTTTTCTATATAAGCCAGGATGATTTTTACCTTGCCCCGTATAGATTACATTCGTTTCTACATTCGTTTCAATAACAAATAAAGGTTCAGGTGTTCCTCCAACTCCCAGACCTTTCCTTTGGCCTTTTGTAAAATAATGTGCTCCTTGATGCTTTCCTACTACTTTGCCATCATTAACATCATATCTATATTTCGAAGAAAGGAATTCTAATTCCTGTTTTTTGGAATTAAAATCCGGGATGCTCTTTTTATACATCTCTTCTGTAGATGGAATTTCAATAATATCTCCTTGTATAGGTTTCAATTTTTGCTGAAGAAACTCTGGTAATCTTACTTTTCCAATAAAACATAATCCTTGAGAATCTTTCTTATCTGCGGTTACAAGATCTTGCTCTTTAGCTATCTCTCTAACTTCTGGTTTTAATAACTCTCCAACAGGAAAAAGCGTTTTTGCTAGTTGATCCTGTGATAACTGACACAAAAAATATGATTGATCTTTGTTAGGATCTTTTCCTGCCAAAAGACGATGTATTTCTTTGCCTTCTTTAACAACAGTATCTTTTCGGCAATAATGCCCGGTAGCAACATAATCTGCTCCTAACGATAATGCTATTTTTAAGAATACATCAAACTTGATTTCACGATTACACAAAACATCAGGATTAGGAGTCCTTCCTCTTTCATACTCATTAAACATATAATCAACGATACGTTCTTTATATTCTTCACTCAGATCCACTGTTTGAAATGGAATTCCTAATTTTTCTGCAACTAATAATGCATCATTACTATCATCTAACCAAGGACATTCATCTGAGATAGTTACAGAATCATCATGCCAATTTTTCATAAAAAGACCTATTACTTCATACCCTTGTTCTTTTAATAGGTATGCTGCTACACTAGAATCCACTCCACCCGATAAACCTACAATAACTCTTTTCATTATTACTATTTTGTATACATAATTCTCTATTATAAAATTAAAAAGAGAAAAACGATATGACTTCTATTTTCAAATTATTTGCAAAAATAACAAATAAAAAAAGCAATGCATATGCATTGCTTTAAGGTTTTTTCTATGTGCCAATTCTAAAAATTGATACTACATACCTCCTTTTCCTAAAGGAAATCGTTTTTGTTCCAATAATTTACCATTTTCATAATAATTCCAAACTCCATTTTTACGGTCTCTCTTGTAATCACCTTCTATTCTAACTTTACCATTAGCATCATAATATTTAGTAATACCATGCAACTGATCATCCTCATACGTGAATTCCTTCATAATTATACCTTTCTCGGAATACACAATACGTTTACCTTGTTTTTCACCTTCTACGTACATTATCTTTTCGGTTAGTTGACCATTTTCAAAATACGTTTTTTGTTCTCCATGAAGTTTTCCTGATTTATACTCTTCGGTCATCATTATTTTAGAAGAACCTTTATGGTAATAGGTCCATAAACCTATCCTTTCTTTACCAATCATATTTCCTGCACTAATAACTTTTCCTTTCGAGGTAAAATATTTTACGCTAACGCTATCAGTCTTATTAGAGAATACTTTTATTGCAGTCGGTGATTTTCCACTATTAGATTTATAGAACTTAAACTCACCCACTTCTTTTCCGTGATCAAAAGTTCCTTCGTACCGAATCTGATTACTATTTTCATATTTCTTCTGCCATTTTCCATGACGTTTACCATCAGCATCAAAAGCATTAAACTCTTGAGCATTTCCGATTATGGTGCTGCAAACAAAAACGAAAAACAAAAATCTATTTTGCATGGTTCAATTTATTTTTTTTCTAGATAATCTAATAATCCAAAAAGTATACCAATATTCAGTAAAAATACTGTCAAAAGAAAATTTCAAATCATTTTTATCAAAAAAAATCCTACAAAAAATTTATTAAAATTTCCAAAAAAATAATTAAGCTATACTAAAAACTAGCATTGTTAACTTTTGTTTAACGAATTATTAAAAATATATAAATTCTATACAACGTTAGCTTAGCTGAACAAATTATAACTTTTAAAACTCAAAAACATGAAAATTATTTCAAAAATCACCAACGCTGTAATTATTGCGGCATTAGTACTGGGTGTTTCATCCTGTGGTAGCGATGACGATGGAAACATTATTATTCCGACTGATAACATAGTAATTACGGCCACAGCAGATACTGACTTATCATTATTGGTAGCTGCTCTTGCTGCTGCTGATGGAGATTTAGTATCGGTTCTTAGCGGAACCGGACCTTTTACCGTATTAGCTCCAACAGATACAGCAATGCAAGCTTATCTTACTGCTAATAATTATGCAGATATCGCTGCCATTCCAACAGATGAATTACAACAATTGTTATTAAATCATGTAATTCCTGGAGAAGTTAATTCTACAACGCTTACTAATAATGGAGCGGGTTATACAGAAACTTCATCTACTGCTGGTCCTGGTGGAACTACAATCAGTATGTACTACAATACCACGAGTGGAGTGGTTTTTAACGGCGTAGCCACTGTTACAACTCCTGATGTTGCAGCATCAAACGGTATCATACATAAAATAGATGCTGTAATTGGGTTACCTGACGTAACTACTTTTGCTACTGCAGATCCTAATTTCTCTAGACTTGTAGAAGGATTAACAGCATACAGTTTTGATTATGTTACCACATTGCAAGGAGATGGTCCTTTTACGGTATTTGCTCCTAATAACGCAGCTTTTGATGCTTTACTAGCAACTAACACGGATTGGAATACTCCTGCCGATATTGAGGAGAGCACTTTAGAGTCTGCTTTAAACCTTCATGTTATTCCTAGTGAAAATACTAGAGAAGCTGATTTAACCGACGGCAGTGTTATTACACTATCGGGACTAATTAATGTTGATGCAACTGCAAAAACTGTTAATGATGGAGCAGATCCTGCAAATGTTGGTACAATAGTTACCTCTGATGTACAAGCTACTAACGGAGTAATACATATGATAGATGGAGTTTTATTAACTCCTGTCGTTATTATTTCAGGAAGATAAAATAAACTAAAAATAGAAAGCCCCGTTTACAAATTGTAAACGGGGCTTTCTTATTTTATATATATCTACTATTTTTTACCTTTTTGTTGTTCTGCTTGTTCCATTAATTCCTTCATCTTCTTCTGGAACTTACCTTGTTTTTTAGGTTTTTTCTTATTCTCCTGAATCTTAGCGTGAATTTTATCTTCATCAATAATTACGTTTTTAATTACCAACATAATACCGATTGTAATCAAGTTAGAAATAAAATAATACAATGATAATCCACTTGCATAATTATTAAAGAAAACTAGCATCATCAATGGAGATAAATACATAATAAACTTCATATTAGGCATTCCAGGTTGCTGCTGTTGCATAGTTTGTCCTGTAGTCATCATCATATAAATAAATATGGCTATAGAAGCTAAAATTGGAAACAAACTAATGTGATCACCATAAAATGGAATCTCAAATGGTAATTGAGCTATTGTATCATAACTAGATAAATCATCCGCCCACAAGAAACTCTTCTGTCTCAGATCAAAGGCACTAGGGAAGAAATTAAACAGCGCATAAAAAACAGGAATCTGCATAAATGCCGGTAAACAACCACTCATCGGACTAGCACCTGCCTTACTGTATAAGGCCATGGTTTCCTGCTGTTTTTTCATAGCATTGTCCTTATATTTTTCCGTAATCTCAGCGATTTCAGGCTTTAATATTTTCATTTTAGCCTGAGAAACATACGACTTATATGTAACTGGCGATAAAACAATACGAACAATTACTGTCATAACAACAATTGCTATCCCATACGGAAGGAATCCACTTAGAAATGCAAAAAATGGAATAAATATATATCTGTTTATCACTCCAAATATACCCCATCCTAGTGGTACAATTTCATCTAAATTACGATCATAAGCACTTAAAATCTTATAATCAGTTGGACCATAATACCAATCCATATCATAATTCAACTCTCCTCCTTGAAGTTCCAAAGGCACAGATGCAGCAAACTCCTTTGTTACTTTTATATCTTTATCATCTAACTCACTAGTATTAGCAACGTTTTTAGATGCAAGTGTAGCCGTTTTAAATGGAGTATCTGTTAATAAAACAGATGTGAAGAAATGTTGTTTAAACCCAATCCAGTTTACTTGTTCTTCTTGATCTTCATCAAATTCTCCTTGTCCAGTATACCCATCTTTATCTCCTCCTTCATATTCATAGTGAATATCTGTATAACGGTTTTCATAAGAAGCACTCTTAGCTTGTCTGATTGCTTGTAATTTCCAATCTAAGTTAATCTGTTGACCACTATTAAAAACTTGTTGCAATCCTTGAGACTTAATAGAGAATTCTAGCATATAATCATTAGGCTTCAATTCATATCTATATTCTAAGAATTTAGATTCAGATACTTTCCATTTCATGGATAAGACCGTATTGTCTCCATTTTTGGTAACCGTTGGCTCAAAAAATAAATCTCTAGTATTTAAAATTCTATTATCTGTAGTTCCAAAATTAAGATTGAAAGAAGCATTTTTACCATCTTTAATTAAATATAAAGGAACAGAATCATATGTTTTGAAGTTTTTAAGTAACGCTTCTTCAATATATCCTCCTCGGTTATTAATTTTTAAGCTTAAGACTTCGTTTTCTATTTTTGTAACGTGGTCTTTTGCAGAAGGTAGACTTGCAGAGTATGCAGCAACTCCCAATTTAGATTGTGCGGCTACCATTGCCAAAGAATCTTTTGGATCTACAGTAATCGCTTCGCTTTTTGTAACAAAATCTGTTGTCTTAACTTCATCTTCTTTCTGTTCCGTTTCTGCCTGCTCTTGCTTTGCTTTTTCTGCTTCAATCTCTTCTGGTGTAGGTTTATTAATGTAAAACATCCACGCAAAAATTCCAAATATCAGTACAAATCCAATTACTGTATTAAGGTCAAATTTCTTTTCTTCCATTGATATGTGTATAAAAAAACCAAGATCTGGTTATCCCAAAGGTTTTTTAAAATTATTTACTTTTTTTATTGTCAATTATCTAGCCAGTTAGGATCCTTGTGCCACTTTGGCATCTTTATCACAATTAGAATATTCTACGGCTGCTTTTACAAAAGCTACAAAAAGTGGATGAGGATTGGCTACCGTACTTTTATATTCTGGGTGATACTGTACACCTACGAACCAAGGATGATCAGGAATTTCAACAATTTCTACTAATCCAGTTTTTGGATTGATTCCTGTAGTTCTAAGTCCAGCTTTTTCTAATTGTTCTTTGTACTGATCATTGTATTCATAACGATGACGATGACGCTCAGCTATTAAAGACTCACCATAAGCTTCGGATACTTTACTAGCATCCATTAACTCACAATCCCAGGCTCCTAATCTCATAGTACCTCCCATATCAGTGATATTCTTTTGCTCTTCCATTAAGCTAATAACTGGATTCGCAGTATTTTCATCAACTTCTACAGAACAGGCGTCTTTCAAACCTAAAACATTACGCGAATATTCTATCACAGCCATCTGCATTCCTAAGCAAATACCGAAAAATGGTAGTTTATTTTCTCTTGCATATTGTACCGCTTTAATCTTCCCTTCGATACCTCTTTCTCCAAATCCAGGAGCTACCAATATACCATCTAAGTGCGCAATTTTACCCGCAATAGTTTCATTATCGATATACTCCGAATGAATACTCTCGATATTCACCTTCACCTCATTTTCCGCACCAGCATGTATAAAAGCTTCCAAAATAGATTTATAAGAATCTTGCAGTTCTACATATTTCCCAATAAGACCTATTGTTACCTCACACTTAGGGTTTTTATGTCGTTGTAGAAAATCATTCCACTTATCTAAATTCGGAACATTATCATCTCTAAGTACCAATTGTTTTAACACGACAGCATCCAACCCTTCTTCCAACATTAAATTAGGCACATCATAGATTGTAGATGCATCAATAGATTCTATAACTGCCTCTTGTCTTACATTACAAAACAAAGCTAGTTTTTTACGAAGATCTTCTGACAATTCATGTTCTGTTCTACACACCAAAATATCTGCTTTTATACCGCTTTCCATTAACGTTTTTACACTATGCTGCGTTGGCTTGGTCTTTAATTCTCCAGCAGCAGATAGATATGGTATTAGTGTAAGATGGATCACTAGTGCATTTGTATCTCCTAATTCCCATTTTAACTGACGAACAGCTTCGATATAAGGTAAAGATTCTATATCACCAACCGTTCCTCCGATCTCTGTAATTACAATATCGTAATCACCACTTTTTCCGAGAATCTGAATTCTTTCTTTAATCTCATTTGTAATATGCGGCACCACTTGAACCGTTTTTCCTAGAAATTCGCCACGACGTTCTTTTTCGATAACGCTTTGGTAAATTCTACCGGTAGTTACATTATTAGCCTGCGATGTAGGTGTATTCAGAAAACGTTCATAATGTCCAAGGTCAAGATCAGTCTCTGCTCCATCATCAGTCACATAGCATTCCCCATGCTCATAAGGGTTTAATGTTCCCGGATCAACATTAATATAAGGATCCAGTTTCTGAATCGTAACTCTATATCCTCTTGCCTGAAGCAATTTTGCCAAAGAAGCTGCTATAATTCCTTTTCCTAATGAAGAAGATACGCCTCCGGTTACAAAAACATATTTGGTATTAGCCATGTAAACTTAACTATTTGTTCGGTTGTGTTTAAATTTTGCGCAAAAATACGAAGAAGTACCCAAACAGTGTATTGAAAATAAGGCAATATTTGTATAACTTATTCATAATCCCTTAACAGTATAAAAAACTGATAATGAATTCTTAAACTCTAAACAAAAAATCCCGCCTCAATAAGACAGGATTTTCGATTATTAAAAAAATACTTTTTATTCTTCTTCGTCGGATGTTACCTCTTCTGGTTCTTCAAAATCAGTAATTCCTTTAGATTGTAAAATATTATACCATTGTATTACTTTTTTCATATCGCTAACATACACTCTGTCTTCATCGTAATCAGGCAATACTTCACTAAAATAAGCTTCTAATTTATTCTTAGATTCTTTATGGCTAATAGCTTTCTCACCATTTTCTTTTTCCTGGATTCTTTTAAATATTTCTCTTAAAGGAACTTCCTCTGTAAAAGTATATATTGCAATTTCACTAAGAATACTCACATTGTTTTGAATACTAACGGATAATTTTTTACCATCTGCTAATGATTCTGCAACAAATCCACTACGGGTTTGTGCTTTTAATTCGTATAAACCTGGTTTTCCAGAAATCGATAATATTTTATCTAAGCTCATATATTTCTTTTCAAGGTTGGCAAATATCAACAGTTCATTTTAAAAAATCAAACATTAACCAACATAAATTATTACATAATTCTTACTATAAAAATGTATTGCGAATATTTTTTAACGTCCTTTTTTAGCTAAAGGAAACCTCATTCGATAGTCAGCATCAATCTTACCTTTAGAAATATTAGTAAGTTTCCCTTTAATTAAACGTTTTTTAAGGCTGGATAGTTTATCTGTAAACAAAACTCCTTCGATATGATCATATTCGTGCTGGATAACTCTTGCTGCAAGACCACTATACGTTTCTGTATATTCTACAAAGTTCTCATCAAAATAGTTAATTTTGATTGTTTCTTTTCTAAAAACATCTTCTCTAACTTCCGGGATACTTAGACATCCTTCAGTAAAAGCCCATTCTTCACCAGTTTCCTCAATGATTGTAGCATTTATAAAGACTTTTTTAAATCCTTTTAACACTTCTCTTTCTTCTTCAGAAAGTTCTTCATCATCCGAAAAAGGCTCAGTATCCACCAAAAACAATCGTATCGGAAGTCCAATCTGTGGAGCAGCCAATCCAACACCATGAGCATTATACATGGTCTCAAACATGTTTTCTAGTAATTCTGAAAGCTTAGGATACTCTTTATTAATTTCCTTTGCTTTTTTCTTCAATACTGGATCACCGTATGCAACAATTGGTATAATCATATGATAAGTATTCTATATTTTCTATTCTTTATTGTTATTGAATTTCCTTATAAATTATAAAGATAATCCTGAAGTATAATCGTAGCACTAATCTGATCTACTAATGCTTTATCCCTTCGTTTCTTTTTAGATATTCCACTGGCGATCATAGTATCAAAAGCCATTTTAGACGTAAATCGCTCATCAATCCTTTTTACAGGAATATCGGGCAATAGTTTTGCTAGTTTTTCTAAAAACGGTTTGATCAACTTTTCGCTCTCTGAAGCTTCTCCATGCAAACGTTTTGGCTCACCAACTACAAATAATTCTACTTCTTCTTCAGTCACATAGTTTTTCAACCAACTTAATAGTTCTTTAGTATCTACTGTGGTTAATCCAGAAGCTATGATCTTGGATTCGTCTGTAACTGCAATCCCACATCGCTTTCCTCCATAATCTATTGCCAAAATCCTTGCCATAATTTATTTTGTGCAAAAGTATAACATTATTATAAAATAGTACGAATTATTAAGAGTATCCTAAAATATCCAATGAGGGTATGATTTTCCGATGAAGCTGTTATCTTTACCAAAATTTTTTAATAAATGAACCAACTAAAAGAAACCATAGAAAAAGCTTGGGATAATCGAGAGCTTTTAAAAGAATCAAGTACTCAGGATGCTATCAGAAAAGTTGTAGACTTACTAGATGCTGGAGAACTTCGTGTAGCAGAACCAATAGAAGGTGGATGGCAAGTAAACGAATGGGTAAAAAAAGGAGTTGTACTTTATTTCCCAATCCAAAAAATGGAAACATTAGAAGCTGGTATTTTTGAATACCACGATAAGATTCCATTAAAAAAAGGATATAAGGCAAAAGGAATTCGAGTGGTTCCTAATGCAGTTGCGCGTCACGGAGCATATATTTCTCCTGGAACCATCTTAATGCCTAGTTATGTTAATATCGGTGCATACGTTGATGAAGGCACCATGGTAGATACATGGGCAACAGTAGGTAGTTGTGCACAAATCGGTAAAAATGTTCACCTTAGCGGTGGTGTTGGAATTGGTGGCGTTTTAGAACCATTACAAGCTGCTCCTGTTATCATTGAAGACAATGCTTTTATCGGATCCAGATGTATTGTGGTAGAAGGTGTTCGTGTAGAAACTGAAGCGGTACTTGGAGCTAATGTAGTATTAACAGCTTCTACTAAAATTATTGATGTTACTGGTGACACTCCTGTAGAAAGAAAGGGAGTTGTACCTGCAAGATCAGTGGTTATCCCTGGTAGTTACACAAAGAAGTTTGCTGCTGGTGATTACAATGTTCCTTGTGCATTAATCATAGGGAAACGTAAAGAGAGCACCAATAAAAAAACCTCGCTTAACGATGCACTTAGAGAGCACGATGTAGCTGTTTAATTATAAATAAAACATATTTGTGAGCTTGTCTAAAAAAAGACAAGCTCATTCTTTTAATCAATAGCTTGGCAAATGAAAATATTAGTCATTCAACAAAAAATGATCGGTGATGTGCTTACAAGCACTATCATTTGCGAAGCACTAGCAAAAGAATATCCTGATGCCACGATTGACTATTTAGTAAACTCTAATACAAAGCCTGTAATTCTTGAAAATCCATTTTTCAATAATGTTATAGAGTTTAAAAATGAATATCGCGATAGTAAGAAAGCGTTCTATTTTTTTTTAAAGGAAATTAAAAAATCAAAATACGATCTGGTTATCGATGCTTATGGAAAATTAGAAAGTAACCTCATCTCTTATTTTTCTAAAGCTCCAAAGAAAATATCCTTTTATAAATGGTATACCCAATTTCTCTACTCTAAAGTAATTCACAGAAAGCCCGAACCTATTACTAATGCTTCTATAGCAATTGAAAATAGGTTGAGATTGGTATATTCTGAAGAGAAAATTGCTACTCATATTATTCAGCCAAAAATATTCTTAACTGAAGAGGAAAAAAACACCTCTAAATCATATCTACAAGACAATGGAATTACCTCAGAAACACCTCTTATAATGATTAGTGTTTTGGGTAGTGAAATGAGAAAAACATTACCTTTTGACTATATGGCCAAGGTAATTGATGAAATTGTAGCCACTTCCTCTGGTAATATTCTATTTAATTATATTCCGAGTCAAGAAAAAGATGCTAAGGCTATTTATGACTTGACAACAAAAAACACACAGAAACATATTCACTTTAATGTATTCGGAAAAAGTTTGCGTGAATTTATAGCAATACTCTCTCATTGTAATGTTTTAATTGGAAATGAAGGTGGAGCAGTTAATATGGCTAAAGCTTTAGACAAACCGACCTTTACGATTTTCTCACCATGGATTATTAAAAAAGATTGGAATATGTTTGAAGATGGCACTAAACACGACTCAGTTCATCTTTATGATACCAAACCTGAGTTATATGGAGATAAGACTCCAAAAGAGATGAAACACAAAGCACTGGAATTATATAAAAATCTTTCTTCAGAATTAATTATTCCAAAACTTAGATCATATCTTCAAAACCTTAAGTTTTAATCTTTTTCGATTCCAAAAGGAGTTCTGATTACATTCTCTTGTTTCGTGATTTTTCTAATAGCTTTATTTCTGGTAATCATCCCTGGTTGCACATATCCTCTTTCATGATATAAATGTAAACAAATTGCACTATAACGTATTTGTTTTGCTTTAATCCCAAGATTAAATAAACGCTCGCCTATTTCTCTATCCTCTCCTCCATATTGCATCCGTTCATCAAAACCATTAACCAATAAAACGTCTTTTTTCCAACCTGAAACATTCATACCATCCCAAGTAGCTTTAGTCGGAGTTATAAAATTAAGAAAACGTTCTTTCCATCCTGTGGCAGTTAATTTGTTTAACTTAAATGAAGACTCCAGCCCTTGATCTATTAACCAATTAGCATCAAAACATTCTTGATTCTTTATATGTTTTTCAGTAATTAATTCTGAAATATGCTTTGGTAACTTAAAATATCCTCCTGACAAAAACCAACCAGGTTTCCTCATTCGTAAATGGGTTTCAATAAAATCTTCTTTGGGAATACAATCCCCATCAGTAAATAATAAATAATCTGAATTTGCAACCCCAATAGCTTTGTTTAAAATCACTGTCTTTCTGAATCCTTGATCCTCGTGCCAAATGTGTTGTAAAGAATAATTAGACGTTTTAGAAAATGATGAAACTAATTTCTTAGTATCTTCTGTTGAACCATCATCCGCAACTATTACCTGAAAGTTACTGATACTCTGACACTCATATCCGAATAATACTTTTTGCAACCATTCGGGTTGGTTGTAAGTACTTATGATTACTGTTATTTCTGGTGATTGCATTGCCGTAAAAATAACTATTTTTGCAAGATACCTTTATAAATAAGGCATCAATCAATCTTAAAATACGCGAATGGTTAAACTATCTGCTGTTATCATTACTTACAACGAAGAAAAGAAAATAGAGCGATGTCTTTCATCTTTAGCAGGTGTTGTAGATGAAATTGTAATAGTAGACTCTTTTTCTACAGATAGGACAGAAGAAATATGTAAGCAATTTGATGTCAAATTTATAAAGCAACAATTTTTAGGGTATATAGAACAAAAGAACTTTGCTATTACACAAGCTTCCTATGATCATATCATATCTTTAGATGGTGATGAAGCTTTATCTTGCGAACTTCAGAATTCTTTGATTAAACTAAAATCTAATTGGGTTCATGATGGATATTATATGAATAGATATAATAATTTTTGTGGCCAGTGGATAAAACACTCCGATTGGTATCCAGATAAAAAACTGAGAGCTTTTATTAAAGGGAAAGGTGAATGGAAAGGAATTAATCCACACGATTCTTTTAAATTGACCAATCCAAAAGCTTCTTCAAAATTATCAGGTGATATATTGCACTGGAACTACGCTTCCTATCAAGAGTTTAACCTTAAAACTGATAAGTTTTCTACAATATCTGCTCAATCATACTATAAGTTGGGTAAAAAAGCTCCAATCTGGAAAATTATTCTCAATCCGACTTGGGCTTTTTTTAAAGCTTATTTTCTAAGATTTGGATTTCTAGATGGATTTAATGGCTTTGTTATATGTATACAAACCGCCAATATTACTTTTTTAAAGTACTCTAAACTCAGAGAATTAATTAAGCAAAATAGTAACTAAACACACTACCTTTCAACAGATTACTCATAGGTGAATTCTAGTTAACCTCTATTATTAAAACATTTGTTCGTTTGAAAAAATAATGGTTTATCGGTTTTTTTCAAGGCTTATCCTAATTTCTAAAATTCAGCAAAGCTCCTCCTATAGTTTTGAATAAAAATTATTTAAAACTGTATTCGTATGACTAAAAGATTTGTATACCTGCTCTTTTTATATGCACTTGGAACATTTGGACAAGAACAACTTACTATAAGTGGATATATAAAAGATATTGGCTCTGGAGAGAAATTACTGGGAGTTAATATTATTATTGATGATTCTATAGGAACCACAACAAATGATTATGGTTTTTATTCTATAAACATTGAGAAAGGAACTCATCAAATAGAAATCAGTTATTTAGGATATAGCACTATTCGTAAAGAAATTCTAATTACGAAGAATCAAAAAATAGATTTTGATTTATCAGAAGAATTAGCCCAATTGGACGAGATTATTATCTCATCTAACAACACAAGAAAAAAAATAGAATCTACGGAAATGAGTGTTATATCATTACAAGGAGAAACTATAAAAAAAATGCCCGCCATTCTTGGTGAGCCTGATATTCTAAAATCATTACAATTGCTACCTGGAGTTTCTAGTGTAAACGAAGCTTCATCTGGCTTTAATGTAAGAGGTGGCTCTGTAGATCAAAACCTAATACTACTTGACGAAGCTACTATTTACAATGCTTCACATTTATTCGGCTTCTTCTCTGTATTCAATTCTGATGCTATAAAAAATGCAAAATTATACAAAGGAGGAATTCCGTCTACGTATGGTGGAAGATTGTCTTCTGTACTCGACATAAAACAAAAAGAAGGAAATACTAAAAAATTTGGAGGAAATATTGGAATAGGACTTATTTCTGCAAAAGCATTAATAGAAGGCCCCATTCTAAAAGGTGATAAAGAAGAAGCTTCTGGAAGCTATATGCTAGCAGGTAGAAGATCATACATAGATCTATTTTCATTCCTTTTAGAAGATTTCAAGGACAGTTCTCTGTTTTTTTATGACTTCAACCTAAAAGCAAACTATGATCTAAATAAAAACAATCGATTATTTCTTTCCGGATATTTCGGGAGAGACACATTTGAACTTGATGGATTATTAGGTACAACCTGGGGAAACTCCTCTGGAACCTTACGATGGACAAGTGTTATAAATGAAAAGTTATTTCTACAAACTTCTGCTATTTTTAGTAATTATGAATACAATCTAGACAATCTAAGAACTGGTTCAGAATTTAGATGGAAATCTAGTATCACCAACTACAACCTAAAACCAAAACTATCTTGGTACATTAATAATAATAACACACTGAAAACAGGAATTGATATGACTTACTATCAATTTAAACCTGGAAAAATATCTTCTCTAAATGGATCTAGTATTAATGAAGAAGAGTTTAGTGACAAGTTTGGTTTAGAAAATGGGGTTTATGTAGATTTAAAACAAAAATTATCAGATAAACTTAGTGTTCAATACGGATTACGATGGTCTAATTTTTTTAGACTAGGAGCTCAAGAAATACGCGAATATGAAACAGGGACTCCATTAACCTATAATTCTGAACAGAATATTTATGAAGAAAATGAAGTGACAGGAACAACACAATACGGCTCTGGAGATAATATAAAATCATTTAATGGATTAGAACCTAGAGCGTCTGCCAGGTATTTATTAAATGATTCAAATTCTTTTAAGATAAGTTACAACAGAATGTATCAATATTTGCATTTAATCTCTAACACTACCTCTCCTACTCCTCTAGATGTTTGGTCTCCAAGTGGTTCATATATAAAACCCCAATATTCAGATCAATTAGCACTAGGATACTTTAGATCATTTAATGATGGTAAATATGATCTGAGTCTGGAAACATATTATAAGAAATTGAGTGATGTGACAGATTTTATTGATGGAGCGGATCTAATATTTACAGAAGAAATAGAAACTCAGATAGCGCAAGGAGAAGGAAGAGCATATGGGTTAGAAGTACAACTAAATAAGAATGAAGGTAGACTTACTGGTTGGTTAAGCTATACACTTGCTAAATCAGAAACTAGAGTTCTGGGGATTAACAATAATGAATATTATCCATCTAATAGTGATCAATTACATGAGCTAAACCTTGTTGGGTTTTATAAACTTAATAAAAGATGGGATTTTGGAGCAAACTTTGTTTTTGGTTCAGGAAGACCAGTAACCTATCCTACTGGAAGGTATGAGCAAAATGGATTAGTAGTTGCTGATTACGACAATAGAAATGGCAATCGATTACCAGCCTATCACAGATTAGACATATCGGCTACATTAAATCCAAAAAAAGGTAAAAATGGTAAATGGGTATTCAGTCTGGTAAATGTATACAATAGACAAAATGCAGCCTCTATTTACTTTAATGAAATTGGAGAAGTCGGTGACACAGATATAGCTACTGGAATGACTCAAGCAACCAAACTATCATTCTTTGGCATTGTACCAAGTATATCTTATGAATTCAAATTTTAAAAAACATCAAATGAAAAATATATTTATAGCATCCGCAATAATTATCTCATTACTTTTCATATCCTGTGAGACAGACGTGACTAATGACATAACCTTAAATGAAAGTACTCCGAGATTAGTTATCAATGGTGGATTAGAAAGAAATACTGTTAGCCCTCTAGCTACTCAGAGTATACAACTGACTACTACTGCCTCATTTTTATCTACAGAAGAATTACCGTCCGTAGACGATGCATCTGTCATTGTAACAAGCAACACAGATTCTTGGACATTTACTCATACATCTAATGGAATTTACGAAAACTCGGATATCACTCCTGAAATTGGAAACACTTACACCATCACTATAAACTGGAATGAAGAAACTTATGAAGGATCAGATTCTATTAGTGAAGTACCTCGATTTGATAATTTCTATTTTGAATTTGAAGAAGAAACAATTGCCACTGATGCTGGGTATTTCGTTAAGTTTGACACGACTGACCCAATTAATGTTTCTAACTTTTATCATTATAGACTTTTTAGAAATGATGAGTTTATAATTGTTCCAGACCCAGGAAACAGTGAAGTTTTGATTGTATCGGATGAATTCTTTGATGGTCGACAGCGTATCGGTGTAAATCCAAATGACGAGGTGCCTTTTGAAATTGGTGATGTTGCTACAGCACAACAATTATCAATCTCAGAAGCCTATTTTGATTTCTTGAATGAACTATTTATACAAACAGGAAATCTGGGAAATCCAATAATTGGTAACCCTCCACCAGCTTCAATACGAGGAAATTTAATAAATTTAAGCAATCCGAACAATAGGGCATTAGGATACTTTTATACTGTAGATATTGAAGAAGACACTATAACAATTACAGAAAACTAAAACCAACACATTGAAAACTAACAGAATCTATTTTTATTTATTCATTATTCTTCTGTTTAATGCTTTTCATTTAATCAGTGAAATATATACTGATAATCTACAAGAGGGTATTTCTGAAACATTAGTATTATTACCCGTTAGTTTTATTTTTACCCTTATTATTTTTTGGTCCAGAGTCCATTTAAAAAAGAATATCGCTCCCAAAATGGTTGATGCAGAAAATAGATCTCAATTTTTAAGCTTTTGGACTGTAGCAATTATTGTTAAAGCAGTTGTATTGACCTTTTTAATTAAAGGAATATCCTATAATTTTTTCAATAATGAAGATGATATTGATGAGACTTTTTTTGATTTAGCTTTTTGGTCTATTTTATTAATTAATTTTGCAATTATCGCTTTCGTTTACTTTGTTGAAATTTTCTTGGAATCTCAACAAGAAAAACAAGATATCAAAATCAAACTCACGCAGTATCAAAGTGAAAAATCCATAGCCCAATACCTAGCCCTAAAGAAGCAATTAAACCCTCATTTTTTATTCAATAGTTTTAATAGCCTCTCTGGACTAATAAGTATTGATACTAAAAAAGCAGAACATTTTTTACAAGAACTATCTAATATCTATCGTTATAACTTAACACAAAGCGAAGAAGTTGTTGTACCCTTAAAAAAAGAACTAGAGCTTATTAATTCTTATATGTCTTTACAGAAAATTCGGTTTGGAGAAAGTATTGTTTTTCAAAATGATATTGAAGAAACTAAATTACATCTTTTGTTACCTCCTATGACTTTAGAGTTACTTTTCGAAAATGCGATCAAACATAATAGTATTGACATCAATAAGCCTTTAAAAATAACTATTACTGTTGAAAACCTAAATCTTAAAGTCGTTAATAATTTCCAACCAAAAAATAATGATTATGAAAAATCATTGGGTATTGGGCAAAAAAACCTAATCAATCAGTACAAAATGTTACACTCTGACGCCCCTGTTTTCAACCTACTAAACAGCAACTACATAGCCTCTATCCCACTTATTCAACCCGAAATATGACCAGAGCGATTATTATAGAAGATGAAAGCATCGCAGCAATTAGATTACAAAATTTGATTCAGGAAGTCAATAATCAAATAATGATTGTTAAGGTTCTTACATCTATACATGAATCAATACAGTATTTATCTACAGAAAGCCCTGATCTAATTTTTCTTGATATCAATTTATCAGATGGATACTCTTTCGAAATCTTCAAAATACTAGAAATCAATACCCCAATAATTTTTACCACAGCATATTCTGAATATGCAATTAAAGCATTCGAACAGAATAGCATCGATTATTTATTGAAACCCGTTGGAAAAGACGCATTATCAAAAAGTATAGATAAATTTTTTGGCCTTAATAAAAATAAATTACCTGAATATAAAGACCTATTTCTTCATAATGGCAAAGAATACAAAAAAAGGTTTTTAGTAAAAATGAACAACAGTCTAAAGACCATTGAAATTGATCAAATTGCATATTTTTACACTGAAGAAAAACTAACCTTCGTCCAACTTTGGAATGGTAAAAAAACTCCTATAGATTTTTCTTTAAAAAAATTAGAACAAGAATTAGATCCTTCTAATTACTTTAGAATTAACAGAAAATACATTATTCATTTAAAATCGATTGGAGATATGTACTACACGTCTAAATCAAGAATAAAGATATCATTGAATCCTGATACTTCAGAAAGCAACATTTTTGTTGCGATAGAAAAAATAGGGAAATTTAAAAAATGGCTTTCATTATAATTTCTTATACCTACTAATCTCTGTATTTCTTTTTCCAGAAAAAGATCTTTCGTTTTAGTTTGCGTTTACCATGATATCGGTTCTGAAATTCTTGAGTGTATTGCCACATCAATCTAAAGATTTCAGATTCATTTTCACTAGTACATTTTGCATATTCATTACTCATCACTCTAATCATAGATTCATGAATGGTTAAACGAGCAAAGTTTTTTATTCTAGTCTCAAAACTCATTTCGCCAAACTCCATCCGATTTAGATCTACAAGAGAAAATTCGTAACCATCCTCAGTTCTCTCAATTAAAGTGTTACCTGGTGAATGGTCTAAAAAATTAATCCCACTCTTGTGCAACTCAAACGTAAATCTAGTAAAAGCTCTAAGAATTTCTTCATGATCTTCTATTCCAAAATCCGTAGTTAATTCTCTATAAGTAAGATCACATTCCACCAATTCACTCACATAGAAACTTTTTTTAAACAAAAACGGTGTAGTTCTCACCTCAAATGCAATTGGAAAAGGTGTTTTAATTCCAGCCTCCAATAATTTATTAGCGTACATAAAGGATCGCTCCGCTTTAGATTTTCTAAAAAAACGATATGCAACTTGATTAATTACATTAGGAATCTTAAATGATTTTATGGTATACTTCTTATCGTTTAGAGTGATTATCTTAATGACATTACGCTCAGCATCCCCTAATATCTCAGTATATTCTTCAAAATTATCAATAGCATTCTTTATATCAGAAGCTAACAACTTCTTAGAATCATGTACTACAAATCTGTTTGGCATATTAAACGATAGTCTTTTAATTAAAAGAATCCTTCCTTTTGAATTAGTAAAAACAAAAACAGATCCTGTTCTGCAACGGGATTAGTTCACTTACCATTGTCAATTTCCACTTCGGAAATTTGCAAAAAAGGAGTATCACTAAAAATAATGAGCAAAGGTAGGTATTTTAAGATTTTTAAAAGGAAAGCAGTTCTGTAAAATTGTTTTAACAGAAATCCGTTACTTTGCAAAACAAACATTCTAAAAATGGCGAAGTATCCTACTTGTTCTTTGGTAACACCAACTTATAATTGGCCTGAGGCTTTAGAACTATTACTTTTAAGCATAAAAAACCAGACTCATCCTCCGGACGAAGTCATTATAGCGGATGATGGATCTAGAGAAGAAACCGCGACGTTAATTAAACGTATGCAAAAAGATTTTCCGGTACCACTACACCACGTTTGGCATGAAGACAACAAAAATCAGAAACCTGCCATCATGAACAAAGCGATTGCTAGCGCTAAATTCGAATATATTGTAGAAATCGATGGTGATATTATTATGCATAAAGATTTCGTAAAAGATCATCTTTCTCTAGCTGAGAAAGGAGTTTTTCTATATGGGAGTCGCGTAAATATACAAGAAGACTATTTAGACATACTGTTCGAAAAAAAGCAAACACATTTTAACTTTTTTTCTAAAGGGATAAAAAAACGAGGACGTACGCTTCGTATTCCTTTTCTAGCTAACAGTTATAAAACCGAAGACAAACGCTCTTCTAAGCTAAGAGGATGTAACATGTCTTTTTGGAGAGAAGATTTTCTGAAAGTTAATGGCTTTAATGAATCGCTGACTGGTTGGGGGATTGACGATAGTGAAATGATTCAGCGTTTAATCAATATAGGAATTAAAGGAAAAAGATTAAAATTTAAAGGAATTGTATACCACATTTATCATAAAGAACAAGATAAAAGTCATATCCATGTAAACGAAATAATAGAGAAAGAAACTACAGAAAAAAAAATTACCTATATCGAAAAAGGAGTAGATCAATATTTAAAGAACTAATTATGTTTGATATATCGGTTATTATCATCAATTACAATTCTGAGGAATATACTATCAATTGTATAAAATCGCTCTTAGAACATACTTCTGACCAATTATCTTGTCAATATATTGTAGTTGATAATGGTTCTGAAAAAGAGAGTTACAAAGCGGTGAACACATACATTGAATCTATCAAAAATAATACTTCAATAGAATTGATTCGAAGTAATATCAATACTGGGTTTGGTAGCGGAAATATGATAGGCGTACAAAAAGCAACTGGAAAGCACCTCGCCTTTGTAAACAATGACACTATCCTAGAAAGTGATTGTCTTTCTTCTCTAAAAAACTTTATGGATAACCATCCAAATGTTGGTGTTTGTGGTCCTCAAGCGTTTACAGAAGATAAGAAAATTTTGCCTACTATAGATCATTTTGCATCTTTAGGAAGGGAGATTTTTGGAAGAAAATTTCTTGAAAAATTAAACTCTAAAAAATATCCAAAACGCAAAAGACTTTATACAGAGCCACAACAAGGGCAATTTATTGCTGGAAGTTTTATGTTTTTTAGAGCTGAAGATTTTAATATTGTTGGCGGTTTTGACACCAATATCTTTTTGTATTATGAAGAAACAGACATTTGTAAACGTCTAGCAAAAATCAATAAATCTGCGTATTTAGTTCCGGAAGCTACATTTATACATTACCATGGAGCAAGCACGGAAAAATCTGTAGCAATTAAAACAGAATTAAAAATCTCCTTAATGTATATCATTAAAAAACATTATGGCATCATTCCGTTTTACATATTATTAACTTATTTGCAGATTAGATACTTCTTTAGTAGTATCGTAAAACCAAAGTATTGGCCTTTGTTTTATACTTTATTTCTGCAAGCTCCCCTTACAAGGTCATTAAAGCATAAACAAAAAATCAATCCAATTGTATGAAAATATTGATTGTAGATAATTCAGGGATCATTCCAGCTGTGAATTATGGCGGTATTGAACGCGTGATTTGGGGACTTGGAAAAGAATTGAATAAACTAGGTCACGAAGTAGTTTATCTTGTTAGGCCTGGATCTCAATGCAATTTTGCAGAAGTATTAACACTTAATCCTGACCAAGATTTAAATTCGCAAATACCAGATGATATTGATATTGCACATTTTAGTCATACTCCTCTTTATGAAGTTAATAAGCCTGTTATTATTACGATGCATACCAATCCTCCCAAAGAGGAAGTTTTAAATAAAAACACAGTCTTTATCTCTAAGAATCATGCAAAACGCTATGGGTCATCCACATATGTTTATAATGGCTTAGATTGGGACGACTATCCTGATCCTGTTTTAGATAAGGAAAGAAAGTATCTTCACTTTTTAGGAAAAGCTGCTTGGAAAATAAAAAATGTATTTGGTGCAGCTAAAATAGCACTCGAATCGGGAAACAAATTACACATTTTGGGAGGTGAAAAATGGAATTTCCGAAACTTCAAAAGAGGTTTTAAATACATTTTTAATCCAAAGATTATATTCCGAGGTATGGTGAACAACAATGTCAAAATGGACATTATTCAGTATTCCAAAGGACTTGTTTTCCCTGTAAAATGGCACGAACCTTTTGGGTTAGCTATTACAGAGAGTATGTACGCAGGTTGTGCCGTTTTTGGAACTAAAAATGGTTCTTTACCAGAACTAATTACTTCTGAAGTTGGTTTTACAAGCGATAGTTCTGAGGAAATTTCGAAAGCGATTAAAGAGTTTGATTACAATCCAAAACGCTGTCATGAATATGCAGTAAAGTATTTCAATTCAAAAGTAATGACAGAATCTTATGTTAAGCTATATAAAAAAGTGCTTAATGGTGAAACTTTAAACCCTGAAGTTCCACAATTTATTGATGAAGAAAATATAATTCCAAAATTCAACTAATGGAAGATTACAGAGAAGAAGTAGAAAAAACAATAGCCGTACTTAAAAGAGGTGGCCTTATACTGTACCCAACAGATACAGTTTGGGGAATAGGATGTGACGCCACAAATCCTGGCGCTATTGATAAAATATATGCCCTAAAACAACGAGCAGAAAGTAAATCCTTGATTTGCTTAGTAAGTGATTTTAAAATGCTTCAGCAATATGTAGAAGAAGTTCCAGAAGTAGCTTACGATATCTTAAAATACGCTAAAAAAGCAACTACTATAATTTATGATAGACCTTTGAGAGTTGCAGAAAATCTAATAGCAGAAGACAATACTTTAGGAATTAGAGTAGCTCGTGATCCTTTTTGCAGTAAATTACTTCGAAAGTTCAAAAGACCAATAGTTTCTACTTCCGCTAATATTAGTGGAAAATCCACTCCTCGAAACTTAAAAGAAATAAGCAAAGAGATTTTGGAAGGCGTAGACTATGTTGTAAATTTGCCGTTGAAAAACAAAGACGCTAAGCCTTCCTCTATCATCAAAATAGGAGGCGATAGTACAGTGAAAATTATCAGGAAGTAAATTGATACATGTCGGAAGCTAAGAATTACAAAGAAGCATTACAACATTCTGTTTTTAATACCATAACCAAAGCGGCAGCAAATCTCCAATTAGAAAGCTATGTCATTGGAGGTTTTGTAAGAGATTTTATATTGCAAAGAGGTACTGCAAAGGATATTGATATTGTGGCAATTGGTAGTGGAATTAAATTGGCAGAAGAGGTTTCTAAGTTGCTTCCGAGCAATCCAAAAGTTCAGATATTTAAGACCTATGGAACGGCAATGTTAAATGCCGATGATATCGAAGTAGAGTTTGTGGGTGCTAGAAAAGAGTCTTATCGAGAAGACAGCAGAAATCCAATTGTCGAAAATGGTACATTGCAAGATGATCAAAATCGAAGAGATTTTACTATCAATGCATTAGCGTTGGACCTTTCTGAAGATAACTTTGGTAACATCTTAGATCCTTTTGATGGGCTTGAAGACATAAGATCCAAAATTATCCGTACACCTTTAGATCCAGATATTACATACTCAGATGATCCTCTTAGAATGATGCGCGCCATTCGTTTTGCTACGCAATTGAATTTTAAAATTGAAGATACATCTCTAAAAGCAATTACTAAAAACAAAGATCGTATTAAGATCATTACCAAAGAACGTATTGTTGATGAACTTAATAAAATTATGCTTAGTAAAAAACCATCCGTAGGTTTTGTACTATTAGAAAAAACAGGCTTATTGCCATATATATTACCTGAATTAGTAGCTTTAAAAGGTATTGATGAAGTAGAAGGTCAGAAGCATAAAGATAATTTTTATCATACACTAGAAGTCGTTGATAACATCTCTGAGAATACAGATGATCTATGGTTGCGATGGGCAGCATTATTACATGATATTGGCAAAGCTCCTACCAAACGATTTAGTAAAAAAGTAGGATGGACATTTCACGGTCATGAATTCGTAGGCTCTAAAATGGTCTTCAAACTATTTAAACGTTTAAAAATGCCTTTGAATGACAAAATGAAATTTGTACAGAAAATGGTATTAATGAGTTCTAGACCTATTGTTATTGCTTCTGATGTTACAGATTCTGCGGTAAGAAGGTTAGTGTTTGATGCAGGTGATTATATCGAAGAGTTAATGACACTTTGTGAAGCAGATATTACAACAAAAAATCCAAAACGTTTTAAGAAATATCACAATAATTTTAAGATTGTACGCCAGAAAATGGTAGAGGTAGAAGAACGTGATCATATTCGTAATTTCCAACCTCCTGTAAGTGGAGAAGAAATCATGAAAGCTTTTAATATCAAACCTTCACGCGAAATTGGAATCATTAAAGAAGCTATTAAAGAAGCTATTCTGGAAGGAGAAATATCCAATGAGCATGAAGTTGCCTATCAGTTTATGATCAGGAAAGGTGAAGAATTAGGTTTAAAGAGTGACTAAGACACTAAGTATCTAAGTTTTTGAAGTATTAATGATTTAATAATATAATGGGCACATTCAGAGACTTAATGATTTGGCAAAAATCAATTGAATTAGTTACGCAGATATATTCAGAAACAAACAGATTCCCAAAAGAAGAACAATATGGGCTAACTTCTCAAATCAGAAGATCTTCTATTTCAATACCAAGTAATATCGCTGAAGGATACGGAAGAACTGGTAAAAATGACTATTTGCGGTTTTTAAATATTGCTATCAGTTCACTTTTTGAATTACAGACTCAACTCGAAATAAGTAAAAACCTCAATTTCCTTAAGAAAGAGAACTTTGATATTCTCTTTGAAAATACTCGCGAAATTGAACGTATGCTTGCTAGTTACATTAGGAAAATTAAAACTTCTTAGATTCTTGCATACTATTAAACTTAGACACTAATGCATATGAAACAAAACAATAAAAAAGTAATTTACTGGCTGTTAACTGGATGTTTTCTCATTTTTATTATGGTTGTAATAGGTGGTATTACTCGACTTACTCATTCTGGCTTGTCTATTTCCAATTATAAATTAATTTCAGGGACCCTGCCTCCTATGAATGATACAGAATGGAATACTGCTTTTGAACTGTATAAACAATATCCTGAATACCAAAAAATTAATAATCAATTTACTATAGAGGATTTTAAAGACATTTACTTCTGGGAATGGTTACATCGTGTCATCGGAAGATTTATAGGGATTGTGTTTATTATACCTTTTGTCTATTTTTTAATTAAAAAGCAGCTAACCAAGTCGACCATAAGAAAATCTATTATATTAATGTTTTTAGGCGGTTTTCAAGGCTTTTTAGGCTGGTTTATGGTAAAAAGTGGATTGATAGACAGACCTGACGTCAGTCATTACAGACTTGCTATGCATCTTACTGCTGCCTTCATAACGTTTGCTTATACGTTGTGGGTAGCGCTGGATCTTATGTATCCAAATAAAAAACCTGTAAACCGTAAGTTCCGAAATCTAATCCGATGGACCTTAGGAATATTATTGATTCAAATTATATATGGTGCCTTTGTAGCCGGTTTAGATGCTGGTTTTTTACATAATCATTGGCCACTAATGAATGATGGACAATTGATACACGAATCAGTATATATTGAACAATCTCCGTTAATCAAGAATTTTATTGAAGGAAAAAGTGGGGTACAATTTATACATCGATATCTAGCATATATTGTAGTAGGCCTTATTGTATTAATTTGGTATCGAAGTAAACAAATTGAAACGAATCTTATTCAGAAAAAATCACTAAATATATTATTAATCATCGTAGGGATTCAGTTTCTGCTAGGTGTTTTCACTTTACTGTATAGAGTACCAATAACATTAGGAATATTACACCAAGTTGTTGCATTTTTATTATTAGGCGCAATTACTTTTTCATTACATCGTTTTACCAAATAACAATTGATTTGTAGTATCTTTGCCAATCCAAATTAATGAAGAATGATTTACCGTTTCAGAATTATCCTGGATACAGAGGAAGATGTGTTTAGAGATATCGAAATCGAACAAGATGCTACTTTAGAGCAATTTCATGATGTCATTAACCAATCCTTCGGATTTGACGGTATGGAAATGGCTTCTTTTTATACTAGCGATGAGCAATGGACTCAAGGAGAAGAAATATCTCTTTTTGACATGAGTGATGGCAATCAGCCTGTAAGACTAATGAATGAAACATCTCTTATTGATGTTGTACATGAAGTATCTCCTAGATTAATTTACATTTATGATTTCCTAAGCATGTGGACCTTCTTAGTAGAACTCGCAGAAATTGCGGAATATGAAAACGGAAGAGAGTATCCAAGTGTTATGTTTGTGCATGGTCAAATACCAGACAATGCTCCTGATAAAGAATTTAAAGCAGATAATCTAGACGAAGATAGTGAAGAAGATGATTTCCTAGATCTTGATGACTATGATGAATTAGGATTTGATGAAAACTGGAATTAGGTTAAAAAGAATCAAAGATTCGTAATAACCTTTGAAGCATAAATTGTTAGATTCTCTGAAACTTTACAACTTTTAAACAAAAAAAATGATCAACTTATATAGCACTCAAATAGAATCCCTTTCGATTCATAGAATTGGAAATAAAAGCAGAAATGAAAATATATTTCTTTCTGATTCTCCTTATGCGCTTAATGATGAGTTAACAGCTTTATTAAAAGAATACTTCTTTAAACCTTTTAGAGAAAAGGAAGAAAACTATTTCCAGTTTGCAAATGAAGTTGATGTAGAATTTAATCCGTTATATAAGATTGTTACCGAAATTTTTGACAATCCATCTTCTGCACATGAGAAATCCAAAAGAATAACTTCTTTGCTATATGAACAATCACAGCATCCACATATTAAGAGTGGTGAAGTATATATCACCTACTTAGAAAACCTTACGATTGATAACGAAAAAGTTTCTGCATTAGGGATTTTTAAATCAGAATTAAAATATGATTTCCTTCAGTTTGAAGAAAGAGGAACCGATTTAGAATTATTACATCAACAAGGAGTTAATCTTAACAAACTTGATAAAGGTTGCTTAATTTTTAATTATAAAAAAGAAGAAGGATATAAAATTCTTTCTGTAGATTCCAATAAATATGACACCAAATATTGGTTAGAACATTTCTTAGGAGTAGAAGCTTTTGAAGATGATAATTTCTACACGAAAAAATACATGAAATTCTGTCAGGATTTTGCTAAAGATGTGGTCCTACCTGCAGAAGATAAAAAAGAAGAAGTGATGTTTATGAACCGAGCTGTAAATCACTTTGCAAAGAACGATACATTTGAAGAATCTGCTTTTTTAAACGAAGTAATTGATAATCCAGATCTTATTCCTGAATTTAAACATTACAAAACAGAAAAGGCACCAAAATACCATATAGAAGATCTTACTGAGTTCCCTATAGCCAATACCGCGGTATCAGCAGCAAGAAAAAAGATAAAAAACACGATTAATCTAGACACAAATATTCAGATTAAAATGGATTTTATCAACCCAGAATCCGCAGAGAAATTTGTAGAAAAAGGCTGGGACGAAGAAAAACAGATGTACTATTACCTGGTATACTTTAATAAAGAGCAGAAGGATTAATTATAATTTAGTCTAAAAACATAAAAGTCTAAGGTACAAATTACATTATAAAAATTTGAATCTTGGACTTTCTACATCTAACACCTAACTTTTGACTTCAGATATCTTCCCTCCTTTTACCTTCAAAAAAAACACTTTATTCTCGACCGAAAAAAAGTAACAAAGTCATGGTAACAATTGGTAACCTAAAGACACTTATTAAAAAGCATTATAAATTTTTGAAGCGTTTTTTTGTATGCTCCAAATAAGAACTAACTAAACAAAATCATGAAAAAGACATTATTAATACTAACACTTTCACTTTTCTTTATTCAAGCTAATTCACAGAATGTGGATTTAAACAATACTACTGATTATATCAGAGTCCAAAAAAGTGGTGAATCCAATTACACAAGGGCTTTCGGTTTAAATGGAACCAATCAGCTCTATATTGGAAGTATTGAAAAACCTATTGGTAATATCTATTTTTTTAACAAAGGAACAAACCATCTAATGACCTTAAATCCTGCTGGTAATGTAGGTATAGGAACAACAAATCCAGGAGCTAAATTAGATATATTATCAAATGCAGGACAAACAGAAAGTTTGATGCGATTTAAGATATCTGATGCCCCTTCCGATTATTTACAAATAGCAAACAGTACAGGTTCTGCAAATCAATTTATTCCTTTAATTAAAGGATATCACGCAACAGACAACAGATATTCGCTTTCTATTATGGGTTCCACATCTGATGCTATGGATACAGGAACTAATGCATTGGTAGCTTTTGATGCAAGAAGATCTAATGGTCCGATACAAAACAGGCCATTATTTACCTGGACTAGTTATACTACCAAAATGATGACAATGGCAGCTAATGGTAATTTAGGTATTGGAACTACAAATCCTAACGCAAAATTACATATTGTGGATCAGGGAAATTCTAGTGTTACTAGTCTTCAATTGAATAATAGAATTAAATTTAGAGGAGATGGAGTTATTACTTGGGGATCAAGTGCGGATCATGGTCGATTAAGTTGGGATACAAACAAAGCTATTATTGGCGGACAAACAGGAAAGGATTTAAGCTTACTTGCTGGCGGAGGAGAAAAAATGATTGTAAAAACAAACGGAAATGTAGGTATTGGAACTACAAATCCAACTGCAGAACTAGAAGTTAAATCTATTGCAAACAATAATGCTGAAATTCATATAAATTCATCTACTGATGGGAAACCATCCATCATACGTTTTCAGGATGCAGGTCAAGATAGCTGGGGACTTCTTTCTAATTATCCTACTGTAGGGAAATTCAGTTTATATAATTACAATAATAATTCCATTTCGATGCTCGCAGACACCAATGGAAATATCGGTATTGGAACTACAAATCCGCAAGAAAAACTTGATGTGAAAGGAAAAATATTCTTAAACTCTGGACCTGATGATGATGGAATATATTGGGCCAGACATAACATGACCATGGGAACAATTCCAGGGAGTTATAATCACAATGTCTTTATGCTTAAACCTGGTGGATCATCAAGTGGTTTTCTTCACTCTAAATTCGAAATGTACACAGCTGATTCTGAAACAGAAAAAACAAAAAAAGTACAAATTCACTCCTATGGGACATCTTTTTTTAACGGAGGTAATGTAGGGATCGGTACTGAAGATACCAAAGGTTTCAAACTAGGTGTAAAAGGCAAAATCGCTGCGGAAGAGGTTAAGGTTGCCTTATACAATGCATGGCCTGACTACGTTTTCGAGAATGATTATAACCTACCTACGCTACAAGAAGTAGAAAATCATATCGCAGAAAAAGGACACTTAGAAAACGTTCCTTCTGCAACAGAAGTATCCGAAAATGGTATTCAACTAGGGGAAATGAATGCTAAACTTCTTCAAAAAATAGAGGAGCTTACATTGTATATGATTGAGCAGAATAAAAAGACAGAAAACTTAATCAAGGAAGTAGAAGCTTTAAAACTAAAAAATACTGAGTTGGAGCAAAAAATAAAATAAGAATGTCAGAGGCTTGAAGTCGGATGTCCGAGATAATCTATTATTTTCACTTCCGACTTCCATCACCCTTCCAACAATCTTTTCATATTGACATTTTCATAATTACGTTTTACAAAATCCAAGGCAGTCTTTAGGACTTCTCCCATCGATTTACTTCTCCTGAATTTTAGATCTAAGGTAAAATTATAGAGGTGTTCTCTTAGTTCTTCCAAGTTTTCGGAAGTAGAAATAGTATCAGCACACATGCAATTAACTAAGGTTTCATAACGTGATCTGGAATTTAATATACGTTTTGCCAGAACAGAACGTTCCTCTTTTTTATACTGTTCTATAGAACTAGGCTGTAATTTATTCATCACAATATCTACCATATCAAAATTCTCCTTAAAGAATTGTGGTTGATATACTTTTAACTTCCCTTCAAAACATTGTTGATCAAAATCAATAGCTCTAATCTTATACTCCACATGCTCAAAATCGTGTATAGGAATGATTACATAATTATAGGATCGCATATCTCCTAATAAACGCATCTGGCAGCGTTCATTAAACTTCACAAATTCCTTGGCGATCTGAGATTTTGCCTGATCACTTAGATCAGGTAAAAAATCTTTTATAAATACATCTCCAGGAATTCCTGCAATATGTTCCTCTATCAACGTATTTTTATATACTAAAAAGTTAATACGATTTGGCGAGAACATATGCTCTAACTCTAATCCATAAATACGAGAAGCATCCGCTTTCTTTACATAAATATAGGTGTAGTTATCATTCAGTATATTCCGAATCTTAATCCTAAAAGGCTTAGAATTTCCAAAAGTACAGTAATCAATCGCATCGATATTAAGAAACTCAATCGCATCTTCATTTCCATCAGAATGTAGTATCGTATACACTTTCTTTAGACTGGATTCTATCTCAGGACGCTCGTGTTCTTCATAATACACACGAACCCATAAAGTATCTATATCATTACTATCATACACAACAATAGAACCCGAAAACCTCAACAAATCATCATAAAATACCGGAATCTTGATTTTACGATTACATTCTTTTAAATAACTATCCAGGCTATCATTAATGGGATAGATAGGTTTCTTCTTAGACATTAGCTTTTCTTCCATGATTATAAAATTAACCAAAATATACAATTAGTAAGTTCTTTTTCTCGTTGTAAATGCACGCATGCCCATCAAATATTTATCTTTATAGTCTAATATTAAACTCAACAAACCTTTAAAATGAAAAAGCTCTTCTCACTATTAATAATATACTCATTATCAATTCCACTTACTTTTGCTCAACAAGAAACCTCCTCTTTCTATGCTACGATGGCGCTAATAGATGCTGAGGAATTACAAAAAGAATATCCTAACGAAATAGAAATTATAGCTAAACGAAGAAACGAAGCTGCAGTTTTCATGTCTGAAGAAGTAAGCCATAAACTACATGGTCGCGTTTTAGTTCATGGACCTGGGTTTATCTATAAATCATCAGAAACTGAAGCAAAACAATCATTGCAAAAAGATGATATAAAAGCGGTTTCTAATAAAATGGCCTTTACTATAACAGAGGATACTATGGTAAATCAAGCAATGAATGCTATTGATACTCAAAACATTGAAAACCATATCACCGAACTAGAAAATTACGGAACAAGATACCATACTTCTAATTCCGCTAATCAATCTGCGCAGGATCTAAAAACAAAATGGGAAACTATGGCTTCTACTTACAACAGAACAGATGTTAGTGTTAGATTAGTAAGCCATAATAGTACCCCAATGAAATCAGTAGTTATGACCATTCAAGGTTCTGAATTCCCAGATGAGTTTGTAATTGTTGGTGGTCATTTGGATTCTACTTCTTCTCAGGGAAATAATGACGCTCCAGGAGCTGATGATGACGCATCAGGTATTGCTACGATTACGGAAGCAGCAAGAACATTATTTGAAATTGGTTTTCAACCCAAAAGAACTATTGAAGTGATGGCATATGCCGCAGAAGAAGTTGGACTAAGAGGATCAGCAGAAATTGCAGCAGATTATAAAACTAACAATGTTAATGTAATTGCTGTAGGTCAATTCGACATGACAAATTATAATGGTTCTGCCAATGATGTTTATTTTATTGACGATAATACAGATAGTACTCTTAATGACTTTTTTAAACAATTAATGGATCATTATAACACATCTGGAAATCACCAACTCACCTATAGCACAGCGGTTTGTAACTATGGATGTTCTGATCACGCAAGTTGGAACAGTCAAGGATACCCAGCATCCTTTCCTTTTGAAGCTAATTTTTCTCAGTACAATCCAAATATTCATACCAGAAATGATACTTTTAGCATATCAGGAACTGCTGAGCATGCTACAAAATTTGCTAAATTATGTAGTGAATTCCTAATTGAAATAGCAAAAAATGATGCAACACTTTCTACACCTGAATTTGAAGAAGAAGGATATTATTTCTATGTAAAGAACAAAATATTAACATATAATATATCACAAACAAGTATGGAAGTAGAAAACATTAATATGTATGATATAAATGGAAGAAAAGTTCTACAAAAAAAGAATATAATTTCCTCAGGGAATATTTCACTCAATTCCCTTAGTAGTGGTATCTATGTAATTACGCTATCGCTAAAAGATCAGAGACAACTAAGTAAAAAAATCATTTTAGATTAAAATATCAAAAGAATTTAATGTAAAAAAGATCAACTAAAGAGTTGGTCTTTTTTACGTTTTTCAAGGATCCTAATAACATTATTAAATACTTTTTCCAACTAATGTTTGTAACAAAAACAAACACTGGTCGTCTTGTTTAATATAACCGCCAAAAAAAAACACCATTGGAAACCATTCTAACTTTGAAGAATCTTACCAAAAGATTCGGACCGATAACCGCTGTCAATGACCTTTCCTTTACCATTAAAAAAGGAAATGTGTATGGCATTCTAGGACCTAACGGAAGTGGTAAATCAACCACTCTCGGTATTGTTCTTAATGTTGTAAATAGATCTTCAGGAGATTTTACCTGGTTTGATGGAAATACATCTACTCATGAAGCTCTTAAAAAAGTTGGAGCCATTATAGAACGTCCTAATTTTTATCCCTATATGACTGCCGCTCAAAATCTGAAGCTAGTATGTCAGATTAAAGAAGTTGCAACTGATAAAATTGAAGAAAAGCTAGAACTTGTTGGTCTTTTGGATAGAAAAGACAGTAAATTCAGAACATTCTCTCTTGGTATGAAGCAGCGTTTAGCTATTGCATCGGCATTACTAAACGATCCTGAAATTCTTATTCTAGATGAACCTACAAATGGTTTAGATCCACAAGGAATCCATCAGATAAGAGAAATTATTAAGGTAATCGCTTCTCAGGGAACTACAATTCTTCTTGCTTCCCACTTATTGGATGAAGTAGAAAAAGTATGTAGTCATGTAGTTATCATTCGCAAAGGAGTAAAACTATACTCTGGTCCTGTTGATGAAATGAATGCCAGTTATGGTTTCTTTGAACTAAACAGTAATCAAAACAGTGTACTCAAGAAATGGTTATCTGACCAAAGTACTTTTGGCAATATTAAAGAAGAAGACGATAAGCTCATTGCTTTTTTAAATCGTGAGTTAGATGCAGAAAGTTTGAACAAGCAGTTATATGAAGCTGGTATTACGTTAACGCATCTTGTAAAACGAAAAGAAAGTCTGGAAGAACAGTTCTTACAATTAACCAACAACTTAAACTAAAGCAATGTTACGATTACTCAATATAGAATTTCAAAAATTACGATATAATAAGTCTGCTAAAGTACTTACCATTACCTATTTTATTTTAATACTCCTTATATCACTTATAGCTTCTTATGAGTTCAGTTTTGGAGGGGTTAATTTTAGGTTAGCTGATCAGGGAATCTTTAATTTCCCTTATATATGGCATGTTAACTCTTGGATAGCGGCTTGGTTAAAGCTTTTCTTAGCAATTGTTATTGTTTCTATTATGGCCAACGAATACTCTAACAGAACGCTAAAACAAAATTTAATAGATGGGTTAAGCAAAAAAGAATTTTTAGCTTCTAAGTTTCTTACTGTTATTGTTTTCTCATTTATATCTACAGTATTCTTATTCTTAGTTTCTTTGATTCTGGGACTTGTTTTTTCTGACTATAATGAGGTTTCAATTATATTTTCTGATTTAGAATTTATCCTTGCATATTTTGTAAAACTAGTGGGATTCTTTTCCTTCTGTATGTTTTTAGGTATACTTATTAAACGTTCTGCCTTTGCTCTTGGTTTTCTAATTTTTTGGCAACTTATAGAAGGGGCTTTTAGATTGTTCTCCGGATTAATTAAGTGGAAATTTGATTCTGACATTGTGGATAAAATTATACCCTTTTTGCCATTAGATAGCATGTCTAATCTGATTAATGAACCAGTAACCAGATTAAATGTTATACAATCAGCTGCAAATCAATTGGGAGAAAACTTTCAAAGAGACTATGCCGTACACTGGTATGAGATACTAATTGTGTTAGTTTGGACAGTAATATTTGTGAGACTTTCATATTATCTTCTTAAAAAGAGAGATTTATAATATCTTTGAGTTTTTGAACTCAACTCATGAAATACGTATCGATCGTCCTTTTATTTTTATTAGGCTCTTCATTATATGCACAAGGAGAAGCTAATAACTGGTATTTTGGACAAAATGCAGGGATAAACTTTAGTACGACACCTCCTACTCCACTTACTGATGGAAGAATAAATACATTAGAAGGATGTACTACAATCTCTGATGCAACCGGCGGTCTTCTTTTTTATACAGACGGTTCTACAATTTATACAAGAAATCATGGAGTAATGCAGAATGGAACAGATCTGAGAGGAGATACTTCCAGTACTTCATCTGCATTGATCGTTCCACAGCCCAATACACCTAACATATATATTGTTTTTACTGTAGATGAACCTCATCACTTTAATGCAGATAATAATTCCAGCACATCAGACGGAGATGGAGTGAATGATGGGCTTTTATATTCTATTGTCGATATGTCCTTGGACGGAGGAAATGGAGCAGTAGTTTCCGGACAAAAAAATATACCACTAGTTACCTATGACACATCTGATACTCAAGAAAGCTTATATAGATGTTCTGAAAAAATAACTGCTGTAAAAAGTGATGATTGCGATTCTTTTTGGGTGATTACCCATTTTATTGATACCTATTATGCCTTTAGTGTGGATCAAACTGGTGTAAATGCAACTCCTATAACCTCGCAAGTTGGCGTTACTGTGCCTATTTCGGGATATAGAAGAAACGCTTTAGGATACCTAAAAGCTTCTCCGGAAGGAGATAAATTAGCGGTAGTACATTTTGGGTTAACCAATGTAACAGGCGGAGATGGACCTGGAAAAGTATTATTTTATGATTTTGATAATAATACAGGAATTGTAAGTAATGAAATTGAATTATATGATGGTGACGCTCCTTATGGCATAGAATTTTCACAAAATGGAGAACGTTTATATACAACAGTAGGTATAGGTGATGGTGGCCAAGGAAATGGATTTTTGATGCAATTTGACCTTACATTACCTAACAATCAGATCGCAGCAAGTGGAACAAGAATTGCGAATGAAAATGGACAAGATTCCTCAGGTTTTAGTGCTGGAGCATTACAGCTCGGGCCGGATGGAAGAATTTATAGAGCTTTATATAATTTTAGCTCCGGATTCGGAAATTATCTAGGAGTCATAGAAAACCCGGAAGAAGTAGCAGCTAATATTGTCTATAGTGATACCGGATTATTAGTAAATGTAGATGGAAATCGAGGATCTAGAATAGGGTTACCACCATTTATTCAATCCATTTTTGCGCAGACCATTGACATTATTAACAGTGGAGATCCTAACAATGTAAATCTTATACTTTGTGAAGGAGATAGTTACAGATTAGAATATCAAGATATTACAACAGCTACATATACTTGGTTCGTGAATGATGTGCAGATTGCAAACAATACTTTTTTTCTGGATATAACTACCACTGGAAATTATAGATTAGAAGTTGACTTAAATGATGGTAGTTGTCCTTTGGTTGGAGTAGCTAATGTAACCTTTTTTGAAATACCAATAGTCCAAAACACTCCTGCAGATGAGATCGTTTGTGATGATAATAATGATGGTATAACCGACTTGGACCTATCAGTATATGATAGTACAATTTTAGGAACTCAAGATCCTAATCAGTTCCAGATTCGTTACTTCAGAACGATATTAGACGCCGATGCTGATCTGAATGTACTACCTCAAAATTTCACAACCGAGAATAATCCACAGACAATTGCTGCCAGAATTGAAAATACAGGAAACATTAACTGTTACAGCACAACAAGTTTTCAAATTGAAATTTTTGATAATCCAACGGCTTTTGCCACCAATCCTATAATTTCCTGTGATAATGCCGATGATGGTGATGACACTAATGGTATGATAACATATGATTTAACGATCGCTAACGCTGACATTTATAATGGTCAGAATGTTGCAGACTATGCTATAAGCTATCATACCTCACTTATAGATGCTCAGAATAATGCAAATCCAATTGCCGATCCTACTAATGCAGTGCTTTCTAATACAATGACAGCAGTGTATGCTAGACTTGAAAATATTCTAAACACAACATGTTTTGATACTTTAGAAATTCCTGTAACCATAAATTTATTACCTATTGCTAATAGTACCTCTTTATCACAATGTGATGAATATATGAATACCAATGATGGAATTACACTATTCAACCTAAATGAAGCAATTGATCAAATCACAACAGGTATTACAGATCGAACGGTTTTATTTTTTGAAGATATGACTTCTGCGGATTCAGGAACACCTTCAATAGTTAATACAAATACATATCAAAACACTACAGCCAACCAACAATTGTATGCGAGAGTAACAGATGACTTAACAGGATGCTTCAGAATTTCTACTTTAGATTTATTAGTAAGTACTACATCTGCAAGTGATGCAATTTTAAATATCTGTGATGATGACGGTATAGAAGATGGGTTTAGAGAATTTGATCTGACACAGGCAAATGCTCAAATTCTTTTTGGGATAGCGAGTCCTAATCTTGCTGTTTCCTATTATGAAACCAATGAAAATGCTCTTAGTGAAACTGATCCTATTACACTTTATACTAATAGTACTGCTGGAACTCAAGGGCAAGATATTGTATATGCCAGAGTGGAAGATAATTTAAACCAATGTTACGGTATAAATCAAGTGCAATTATTTGTGAATCCCTTACCAGATTTAGAAGAAATTGGTGAAGCATTTTTATGCGAAGGAACAAATGTTGTTATTAACTCAGGACTAGAATCTGGTAATTCTAGTGATTTTAATTATCAATGGTTACCTAATGGGGAAACAACGGAGAGTATAAGTGTCACTCAAGAAGGAACATATACAGTGACAGTGACAAATCAATTAACAGGATGTTTTAAAGATCGTACAGTCACCGTTATCATATCTTCTCCGCCCACCATACTAGAACCTATTATAATCAACGATGCTTCTGATAATAATACAGTGACCATTAATATAACAGGGTCTGGTAATTATGAATACGCTATAGCCTTTAACGGAAGTAATATTAGAACCTATCAAGATAGTGCTACATTTACTAATGTTCCTCCAGGATTTCATACAGTGTATGTAAGAGATAAAAATGGATGTGGCCCTGAAGATACTCAAGATATTTCTGTGGTGGGTTTTCCTAAATATTTCACACCTAATGGAGATGGTTTTCATGAAACCTGGAATGTAGAGGGAATATCCTCTCAGGTACTTGGTAATTCTACCATTTATATTTATGACCGAAGTGGGAAACTCTTAAAGCAATTGATTCCATCTGGAAATGGTTGGGACGGAACTTACGGAGGAAGATTAATGCCATCAAGCGAATATTGGTTTCAAGTAAAACTTGGTGATGGAAGAATCCGTAAAGGAAGCTTTTCTTTAATTAGATAGTACTTCCTTATCCTAATATACCTTAAGAACAATATTTTATTATTAGTATATTCGCAGCATAACAAAAATTGTAAATGAGGAAAAAATTACTAATTACTTTAGTACTTCTTATATCATTTTTTCGCGGCTATTCTCAAAACGAACCTACAGATTGTGCAAATGCCATTATCATATGTGGGAACACTAATTTAGAATTAAACTCTAATGGTGTAGGTATTGACGATTTTGCATTAGCAGGTAATAATGCTCCTGATTGTGCTTTTGCGGAAAGTCAGAGTCTATGGATAAGAGTAAATATTGTACAATCCGGAACATTAGCCTTTACTATAACACCTGAGTCCACAAGTGCCGAAGAAGATTATGATTTTGCAGTATATGGCCCAAATGTTACTTGTAGTACACTTGGTAGCTCCATTCGATGTTCTTCTACTAATCCCAGAGCAGCTGGAGTACCTACTCTAACTGGACTTAATGATACAGAAACAGATTTAAGCGAAGGTCCTGGAGCCACTGGTAATGGGTTTGTGCGATTTATAGATGCACTTGCTGGAGAAGAATACTATATCCTCATTGATAACTTTTCTCAAAATGGTGGTTTTGATTTAGAATTTACGGGAACTGCAATACTCCCTGATAGTCCTGAAAATGATACGGGAACAGGGATTAATTTAGATCTTACAGCATGTGATATAATTGGAGATTCAAGTGACGGTATGACAAATTTTGATCTAGAAAGTAATACTGCTGCCATTCTGGGAACTCAAACAAATACTGTTATAACCTATCATATCACGGAAGAGGATGCCAGTTTAGGTAACGGAGCATTAGCTAGTCCATACCTAAGTACTCAGAATAATCAAACTATTTATGTAAGAATTGAAAACACAACTACCGAATGTTTTATTGTAGATACATTTACTTTAATTACAAATCCCGGTCCTCCGATTAGCACTCCTAATCCATTCATCTTATGTGATAACGATAGTGATGGAAATGACGCTAATGGATTTGTTTCCTTTTTACTAAGTGACAAGGATACAGAAATTCTTAATGGTTTAGATCCCATAGATTATACACTTACATATCATACATCTCAGATAGATGCTAATACTGGCGCTGCTATTATTGATAAAACAACACCTTATACAAACATTTCAAACCCTCAGACAATTTTTGTACGTGTTCAAGAAAATACTGGTTTATTATGTTTAAACACAGTTAGCTTTGAGTTACAAGTAGACCAATTACCAGTCGCTACTCCATCTTCTTTAACGCAATGCGATGAGTATATGGATCCAACAGATGGTATAACTCTATTCAACCTGAATGAAGCAATAAATCAAATCACTGGAGGAAACTCTGATAGAACTGTCCTGTTTTTTGAAAATATGACTTCTGCTGATGCAGGGACACCATCAATTACAAACTCGGATACGTACCAAAACATAACTAGCAATCAGCAATTATTTGTTCGTGTAACAAATGATATTAATAATTGTTTTAGGATTTCCACACTAGATCTTCTGGTAAGTGTAACCTCCGCTAGTAATGCCTCCTTATCTGCATGTGATGATGATGGTACTGAAGATGGTTTTAGAGAGTTTGACCTAACACAAGCAAATGCACAAGTCCTCTTTGGTATTTCTAGTCCGAATTTAGTAGTAACCTATTACGGAACTATTAATGATGCATTAAGTGAAACAAATGCTATAACCTTATACACCAACATAACTTCTGGAACCCAAGGTACCGATGTAGTGTATGCTCGTGTAGAAGATAACCTAAATCAATGTTTCGGAATAAATCAAGTAGCATTATTTGTGAATCCATTACCTGATATTGAAGAACAAGAAGATTTTATTTTATGTCAAAACCAAAATGTAATTATAAATGCCGGTTTACAACCTGGAATCAACCCAAATGGCTTTAATTATTTATGGTCTACTGGTGACACCTCAGAAACTATCAATGTAACCCAGGAAGGTACTTATGATGTAATCGTAACAAATCAAACAACAGGATGTTCTAAAAATAGAACAGTAAATGTATCTCTTTCAGGTTCTGCAACAATTATTGATCCTATTGAAATTAATGATGCAGTAGATAATAATACTATTACCATCAATGTTACTGGTTTAGGAGATTATGAGTATGCAATAGCGTATAATGGAAGTAATATTAGAACATATCAAGATAGTGCTACGTTTACTAATGTTCCTCCAGGATTTCATACCGTGTATGTAAGAGATAAAAATGGATGTACACCAGAAACTACTCAAAACATATCTGTTGTTGGTTTTCCAAAATATTTCACACCTAATGGAGATGGTTTTCATGAGACCTGGAATGTAGGAGGAGTATCATCACAAGTACTTGGTAATTCCGTTATTTACATTTTTGATCGTAGTGGTAAACTGCTTAAGCAATTGATTCCATCAGGAAGTGGTTGGGATGGAACTTATAGTGGGACTTTAATGCCGTCCAGTGAATATTGGTACCGCGTAGAATTAAGTGATGGTAGAGTTCGAAAAGGAAGCTTTTCTTTAATTCGATAAACTTTCCCTAAAACTTCTATCCTGTTTTAAAAATCATAACAGTATTCTGTATCTTTAGTCAGAAAACATAGCCTATATAATGAAGTTCGAACTCAAGTCAGATTTTAAACCCACAGGTGATCAACCTGAAGCGATAAAGCAGCTTGTTAATGCGATGGAAGCAGGAGAAAGATACCAAACGCTTTTAGGAGTAACTGGATCTGGTAAAACTTTTACTGTTGCGAATGTTATTTCACAAGTCCAACGCCCCACATTAGTACTAGCACATAATAAAACCCTGGCTGCTCAGTTGTATTCTGAGTTTAAGCAATTCTTTCCGGAGAATGCAATAGAATATTTTGTTTCGTATTATGATTATTATCAGCCAGAAGCATATATACCAACGACAGGAACATATATCGAAAAAGATTTATCGATTAATGATGAAATAGAAAAATTACGATTAAGTGCTACTTCTTCCCTACTTTCAGGACGAAGAGATGTATTGGTGGTAGCATCGGTTTCCTGTCTATATGGAATCGGGAACCCCGTTGAATTCCAAAAAAATGTCATCTCCATTGAACAAGGACAAATTGTTTCCAGAACAGCACTGCTTCATAAGTTAGTGCAAAGTTTATATTCTAGAACTGAGGCTGAATTTAATCATGGTAATTTTAGGATTAAGGGAGATACCGTAGATATATATCCTAGTTATGCAGATGATGCTTTTAGAGTACATTTTTTTGGTGATGAAATTGAAGAGATTGAAGCTTTTGACGTGCAAACCAATGAAATTATTGAAAAATATGATCGGTTGAATATCTATCCAGCCAATATGTTTGTTACATCACCAGATGTTCTACATGGAGCGATTGATCAGATTGCGTTAGATCTAGGTAAGCAAGTGGAGTACTTTAAAGAAATAGGAAAACATCTCGAAGCTAAACGTCTGGAAGAGCGTACCAATTTTGACTTAGAAATGATCAAAGAATTAGGGTATTGCTCTGGAATTGAAAATTACTCTCGTTATCTTGACGGCAGAGATCCTGGTACTAGACCTTTTTGTTTATTAGACTACTTTCCTGATGACTATCTTATGCTCATAGATGAAAGTCATGTAACTATTCCGCAAACGCATGCGATGTATGGAGGTGATCGATCCAGAAAAGAAAACCTTGTAGAATATGGGTTCAGACTCCCTGCTGCAATGGATAATAGACCTTTAAAATTTGAAGAATTTGAAGCTCTTCAAAATCAGATAATTTATATCAGTGCAACACCTGCTGATTATGAATTACAAAAAAGTGAAGGAACCTATGTAGAACAGATTATCAGACCAACCGGATTACTTGATCCTGTAATAGAAGTACGACCAAGCCTTAATCAGATTGATGATTTGATTGAAGAAATGCATAAACGAATCGAAAAAGATGAGCGTGTCTTAGTTACAACTCTAACTAAGAGAATGGCCGAAGAGTTAACCAAATACCTTACTAGAATTGATATTCGATGTCGTTACATACATAGTGATGTAGATACTTTGGAACGAGTAGAGATTATGCAGGATTTACGAAAAGGTATTTTTGACGTACTAATTGGTGTAAATCTACTTCGAGAAGGGTTAGACTTACCAGAAGTATCCTTAGTTGCCATTTTGGATGCTGACAAAGAAGGGTTCTTACGTAATAACAGATCTCTGACGCAAACAATAGGTAGAGCTGCAAGAAACGTGAACGGATTAGCAATTATGTATGCAGACAAAATCACTAAAAGTATGCAGTTAACAATTGATCAAACCAACTATAGACGCGAAAAGCAAATCGCTTATAACACAAAACACGGGATCACTCCTACTGCTATTAAAAAATCCCTGGATAATGCATTAGCAGGTAAAAAAGTAGAACCTTATCAATTCGAAACAGCTCCATCATTACAGGCAGCTGAAGAAGAAACTGCATATTTCACAAAAGATCAATTAGAAGCTCGTATCCGTAATGTTCGAAAGGAAATGGAAAAAGCTGCAAAGGATCTAGACTTTATGATGGCTGCTAGATTACGGGATGAGATTAAAATGCTGCAGACTAAAGTTCAGGATTTAAAAGTATAATTTTGTGAAAACAAATACTAAGAACATAAAATATTAAGGTTATCGTACCGAAATTGAATCAAAATAAACAATGGGTATAAAAAACAAACGTCAGTTCGAGTGATCCGCCTGATGCGGATTATATCGAGAACAAATAGTTTTTAAGCCAAAAGATGATATTAACACACGAATCTAAATCAATATGATTTCAATAGAAAAATTTATAGAGGGTATTCCTAAAACAGAACTTCATTTACATATAGAAGGAACTTTTGAACCTGAATTGATGTTCGAGATTGCAAAACGAAACCAAAAGAAGATTCCATACAACTCGGTTTCTGAACTAAAGAATGCGTATAAGTTTAATAACCTTCAAGAGTTTTTGGATATCTATTATGCAGGTGCCAATGTACTAATTACTGAACAAGATTTTTATGATCTTACCTGGGCATATCTGAACAAAGTTCATGAACAAAATGTAGTACACGTAGAGATATTTTTTGACCCACAAACGCATACAGATCGCGGTATTTCTTTCGATACAGTTATCAAAGGAATTAGAGCTGCGCTAGAAGATGGAAAGGAAAAACTAGGTATTACTTATAAACTAATCATGTCTTTTCTAAGACATCTGGATGAAGCTTCTGCTTTTAAAACATTAGAACAGGCATTACCTTATAGAGATTGGATAAGCGCAGTAGGATTAGATTCTTCAGAGGTTGGTAATCCTCCATCTAAATTTGAAAGAGTATTCGCTAAATCAATTGAAGAAGGTTTTCTAACCGTTGCGCATGCTGGTGAAGAAGGTCCTGCCGAGTATATCTGGGAAGCATTGGATTTATTAAAAATCACACGTATTGATCATGGCAATCGCTGCTTGGACGATGAAAAATTAGTGAATAGACTGGTTGACATGCAAATACCACTTACATTATGTCCTTTATCCAATCTAGAATTAAAAGTAGTACAAGACTTAAAAGATCATCCTATAACTAAGATGATGGATAAAAACCTATTAGTAACAGTTAATTCTGATGATCCGGCTTATTTTGGCGGGTATATGAATGAAAACTATATAGGAATAGCTAATGCCTTAAACCTTTCTAAAGAACAAATCGTAACCTTAGTAAAAAATAGTTTTAAAGCAAGTTGGTTATCTGATCAGGAAAAAGAACAAAAAACACAAGAAATTGACCAATACTTTCAGCAAAACTCATGAGTCAAGATCCTTTTCGATTATTTAACGAGTGGTATGTGGAAGAGCTTAAAAGGAGTTCAGCTAGCATACCTTCTGCTTGCTGTATTTCTTCTAATGGATTAGATGGATATCCAAATGCTCGATTTGTATCTCTAAAAGAAGTTAAGAATGATACTTTTATTATTACAGGACCACTGCGATCCAGAAAAGGGTTAGAAGTAACACAATCATCGAAAGTAGCATTGACCTTTTGGTGGGAAACTACCCAAAAACAAATACGAATTCAGGGAAATGCTACTAAAATTTCTGACACAGAAGCAACTCAGTATTTTAATGAAAGAGCTAAGGATTCTAACATCATATCCATGATCAGCGAACAAGGAACGGCTATTGAAAATATTGAAGTTTTAAAAAAGAAGTTTACCGAAATCGAAATAGCATATAAAAACAAAGATGTCATGAAACCCAAAAACTGGGGTGGATTTGCTATTGCACCTATTAGAATAGAATGCATGGAATTCGAAAAAACTAGGTTTCATAAAAGAACGCTTTTTCAGTTAGAAGGAAAAAACTGGACAACAACTGTATTGCAACCATGATTTAAAAAGCATAGTCAGGTTATGATGTGTAATAACATTATGAAACGTAGCCCGATAATTATACGCTTACAAATGACAACAATCAACTATATAAAAGAAATAAGCGTAATTGCTGTTATGCAGTTGTTATAGTCAATTCCTATATTACTGATAGCTTTTCAGTAACACTTTTAAAAACATTTTGAACATTCAAAAATAAATCATACATTTGCATAGGAAAATGTTACCTATACAATGAAAAAAACTAAGGACTTATATCAAAATGTTGCTGTAGAACTACTAACTACCCATAGTTGGTATATGCATCAATTGAAAACAGTTTTAAAACCTTATGACATTTCTCCAGCTCAATACAACATTTTAAGAATCCTGAAAGGTGCAAAAGACACACCTGTATCTGCTTCATTTCTTAAAGATCAAGTCATAGATAAAGGTAGTAATATTACTCGTTTGATTGATAAAATGGAAATCAAGAAATGGGTCACACGTTGTCTTTGTTTAACTAATAGAAGGCAGATGGATATTGACATTACTGAAGAAGGTATAAAGATCTTATCAGACGCAACAAAAGAAATAAACGAGCTTATTAAAGTCCTCTACTCTATTACTGAAGAAGAAGCAGAGATTGTATCAAAAATTTTAATCAAAATTAGGAGTTAAAAAAATTTTCTTTAATATTTTCCTATACAAATATTACCTATACAATAATAAATAAAACTAATATTATGAAAACAGACAACAGATTTACAGAGTTTTTAACAAAAGAGAATGCAGTACTAACATTAATAGACCATCAAACAGGTTTACTAGCAAGTGTTAGGGACATCGACCCTATCCTATTGCAAAACAATTTAAAAGCATTAGCAACAATGGCTAAGGTCGCAGGGATTCCAGTAATCATAACCACAAGTATGGCTGATGGACCAAATGGCCCTTTCTGGCAAGAAATATTAGATATCGTTCCAGATGCAACTATTGTTGACAGACCAGGAGAAATAAATGCTTGGGATAATCCAGACTTCAAAGCAGCAATAGACAAGACTGGAAGAAAGAAGGTTATTATGGCTGGTATCGTAACAGATGTCTGCTTATTGTTCCCCGCTATTTCAGCTGTTCGCGATGGCTATGACCCTTATGCAGTTATTGATGCTTCTGGAACGTGGAACAAAATGGTACAAGATGCCACAATGCATCGCTTATCTCAAGCTGGCGCAAAAGTAGCTACATGGGCATCGGTAAATGCAGAATTAATGCACGATTGGAGAGATGAGAAATCTATGGAATTAGGTGGTGTTTTAGGGCAGTTCACTTCTTACGGATGGGTTTACGAAAGCTATTTATCATCAGTTAAACAGAAAAAATAAAGTTCTTTATTAATAAAAAAGGCAAATAAAATGGAATTACATATAAAATCAAAACTGGAACAAAAAGGCATTTCGCTTTTTGGTGGGCGTCTCCAAGAAAACAAACCTTTATCTGGAGAGCCTTTATATTCAAACCTTATTTACTGGGCAAATGTAGATGCAATTGAAGAAGGAGCCTTTCCAATGCATCCACACGAAGGGATAGAAATACTTACTTTTATTTTTGATGGTGGTTTAGAGCATTATGATACTGCCACTAATAAATGGACGCCTTTGCCAGCAGATGGTGTACAACATATTAAAGCTGGAAGTGGTTTACAACATTCAGAAAAATATTGGAAAGGTTCAAGAGCTTTTCAAATATGGTTTGATCCAGATTTTAGTAAATCATTACAAAAAGCACCTTACTACAAGGATTATCAAGCAAACAGTTTTCAATGGAAAAATGAAAATGACTATGAGGTAAAATCATATGCGGGAGAAGATGCTCCGATACAAACGGACGCTCCGGGTATTTTTGCAAAACGATATAAATTACCTAAAGGCAATCATACCATAAATTTAGATAAGAATAGCTTTCATTCATTTTATTTAATGGAAGGTGGTCTTGAAATTGAAGGAAATGAAATGCTAAAAGATAGTTTTACAAAAACGAATAACATAGAACAAGTAAACTTAAATGTTACACAAAATAGTGAATTGTTTATTTTGCAATCACCAGTACAAGTAAGTTATAAAAAGGTAACTGATAGATAAATGGCTGTAGATAGAAAACCAAAAAAATGGAAGATGGCAATCATAGTTTGGATTGCTATCGTTCCATTAATCTTCACGATTATGCCATTTTTTAAACCAAGATTAATAGCATTAGGGTTAAACCCTATTGTTGTAGAACTACTTTTAACAACAGTTTTAGTAATATTAATGGTTTATGTGGCGCAACCATTACTGATGAAATTATTTAAAAAGTGGTTGAATAAATAATGAAAGCACAACAATTTCTAATCCTACCAAGTCAGCGCATTGTACCAAACCCAAGTTGGTAGTTTGAGATTTTATACAAAAAAATTAATGTCGGGTAAATGTCGTGAATACGACGTTATAGATTTTTGGAATAATTATAAGTTAATGATAATCTTACGTGAAATCTCAATTAAAACACGTATAAAATGACAATAATTTATATTCTAATTTCTTTAATAATCGTTCTATTATTAGTGCTAAGAAAAAATGACTATTTTCAAGATCATTGTATAGTTACTTTAAGTTCAAAAAAGGAGTTTCTAATTTGTTTAGTTTTGATTGGGTTATCCTATACATCTATTGAACTTCAAAAAATAAAAGCAGACAATTTTACTGAATTTGAAATTGGAAGTTTGAATCAAGCAAAAATTAATCAAATAAATACTTTTGACAGAGGTATTACTGGAAGATGGGACATACGAGCTAAAAACAATGGAAAGGTGTTTAAAAATACTTCAATCTATTTAATACCCTTTTCTTTATTCCTTTTTGCTGGTAGTTTAAAACGAAGACTTGTTTTGTTTTTTATTTTTTCACAAGGGTATGTTCTAACTGAAAGTTTAACTGGTTTAGCAAAAGGTCTAGTTAATAGATACAGACCGTTTGCATATAGAACAATTAATGAAATTGAAACATTAAATCCTGAGGCAAAAGAAAAATTTTTGGAAGACATTGTGGATTATGATATTCTAAATTCTTTTTTTTCCGGTGACGCCAGTATTATTGCATTTGGTTTTGTGTTTTTTGCATATTCGTATAGCTTGTTTTATAAAGAACGGAAGTATAAAAATATACTATGGATTATAGCTCTTATTGGTGTAGTTCTAGGTTGTTATTATAGAACTTCATCAGGAAAACATTTTCCAACAGATGTTATGATTGGGGCTATAGTTGGATTTCTTGTAGCATTTGGAATCTTACTAATTCATAAAAAATCTATAAATCTAATTGAACTAAAAGATAAACAGCTACCAACAAAGAACTGAGGCAAAAAGTAACCTTTTTCTTCATTAATCTGAGACGTAATTATGCTAAACTCAAGGAAATCTTAAAAACAATTCTTTGATTTTTTTTTATATGATGGTAAAAGTTTATATCGAATCAATTTAAATTGGTTAGATAAAAAAATCTAAAAAATTGATTCTGTGTTAAATTCAAAATTTAGTATCTTTTTACGCGCTATGCTTCATACACAAACCATTAGGTTTAATTAAAACACAGGAAATGATTATCCGAATTTTTAAAGCCACTATTCCCAAAAAACTTCATCATGAATTTGAAGTTAAATTCAAGGAAATTTCGGTTCCTATAGTCAATAACTATGAAGGATTTATTTCTCTTGAAATTGCAAGACCTACCAAATGGAATTCTAATGAATTTATTATGATATCAAGATGGGAAAAAGAGGATGATTTAATAAATTTCGTAGGAGATAAATGGAATGAAGCACATATACCTAAGGGAATGGAGAAATACATTGAAAAATGTTCGGTTAACCATTACGAAAATATTGATATACAGTTATGACACAGACACCTAATCATTAAAGAAAAAAAATAGTCCTAACAAAGAACTTCGATAAAAAACAACATTGATTCATGCTTAATAATATAGAGAATATTATTTTCTCACGTTTTGTAGAACAAGATATTCCTTTTGAATTTATATCGATTAAAGAATTATATAAACGCTGTAAAGAAAGTGAATATGATTTATCAAATCCGCATAGAATTAAATTTAATGCCTTGATACTTATTACAGAAGGCGAGAGTTTCCATACTATTGATTTTAAAGAGGAGATTTTATCTCCAGGAGTAATTTTACCTCTAACAAAAGACCAAGTACATTCGTTTAACAAGGATCTTACCGTTAAAGGATATGTTATTTCTTTTGAAGAAAACTTTATCACCGAAAATATAAGTGAAAAGAATCTTTTTCATTTTCTCCATATCTATCACACCCCAAGTATTTTAATTGGGAAAGAAAATATGACAGCTTTGAATCCATTTTTACAACTTCTTGAAAATTTACATTTGGAATCCAACAATATTATGAAGGCCGAAATTATCAATTCAACTTTAATAGCGCTGTTGTTTCAAATAAAACGTCTTTCTATTTATCAGCACAAAACATTTGAAAGTCAGCGATTCAAAGACTTTATTCAGTTTAAACAATTAATTACCGAGTATTACCATGAAAGTCATAATGCAAAAGATTATGCGAAAAAACTAGCTGTATCTTACAAGTATTTAAATGACATTTGTAAACAAATTGGTCATAAAACAGCGAAAGCTTTCTTAGATAGCTGGTTACTACTTGAAGCTAAGCGAAATATTTCAGAAAACAAGTATAATTCTCAAGAAATTGCATATAAAATGGGCTTTAAAGAGCCTTCGAATTTTATTCGTTTCTTTAAAAAATTCACAAGCCTCACTCCAAATCAATTTCAAAAAGAATTAAAAAAATCTAGACTCGGTTAGATATTGACTATTTGTTTGCAAGCATAGATAATCAAATTACGGTTGTTTGACATGATATTTGTACCAACAAAAATTAGGTATAAAATGACATTACAAGAACAACTAAAACAAATGCGGAATGCCACTATGGAGAGGATGCCGCAGTCGATAATTAAAGTTTTTACCGATAGTATTAATGACATCAGAAAAAAACGGTTAAAAGAGAATGCGCTTCAAGTGGGAGACCATATTCCAGATATGGGTCTTCAAAACATCAACGGAAACAATTTATTGTTAAGCAATTTAATAGAAAAGGAATTCCTAATTCTAAACTTTTATAGAGGTGGTTGGTGCCCATATTGCAATATGGAACTTCGAGAATATGAACGATTACGTAAAATCTTTAACCAACTGAATACTGATATAGTAGGAATCAGTGCGGAAATACCAGAACTGGTAAATCAAACAATCGATAAAAATACACTTTCATTTCCTGTCTTATCAGATATTGATGCCGAATTAATGAAAGCAATTGGTATCGTTTTTCAACTAGACGAAGCGTCTAAAAAGGAATTTGAAAATTTCGGTATGGATTTCACTAGAATTCATAAGAACAATAATTTTGAATTACCAGTGCCCGCTATATATATCATTAATAAGAAAATGGAAATCGTATTTGTCCATTTTGAAGAAGATTATATGACACGACTTGAACCCACAGAGCTTTTAAACATTCTAAAAAACAACTTAATAACAGAAAATATTTAATATTATGAAAAGAGACAAAATTATTTATTGGATTTCGACAGGGCTACTCAGTACTTTATTCATGTTTAGTGCAATGATGTATATTTTTAACTACCCAAGAATCGAAGGTTTCTTTATAAACCTTGGGTTTCCAACTTGGATTATTTATCCATTAGCTATTCTTAAAGTATTTGGAGTACTTGCTATACTTACAAAAAAAAACAACTTCTTAAAAGAACTCGCTTATGCAGGGTTTTTATTTGATGCTATACTAGCTTTATGTGCCCATCTAATAGTCAATGATGACGAATTTGTACCTGCCGTAATTGCTCTAGTCGTTACTTCAATTTCTTGGATATATGACAGAAAGGTGTTCGGAAACTATATCCAAAACTTAAATGTTACTAAATTATAGAATTATGAAAAGAGATAAAGTTATTTACTGGCTGGTAACAGGAATTGTTAGCTTTTTATTTGCATCAGGTGGTTTAATGTATTTTTTAAATTACGATTACGCTCATCAATTTTTTATTAGTTTAGGATTCCCAACTTGGATTATTTATCCATTAGCAGTACTAAAAATACTAGGACCTATAGCAATATTGACCAAAAAGTCATCATTCTTAAAAGAATTGGCATATGCTGGTTTTCTATTTGATGCTGTTCTTGCAGTTTCCGCTCATTTAATAGTTGGTGACGGATTTATATATCACGGATTCGCCGCTATTATTTTAACTATTGTTTCATGGAGATACGATAGAAAGTTATTTGGTGAATATGTACAAAAAATAGCCACAAAATCAAGAAATCATGATACTATCTACAGTTAATCAGACACTGAATATACTACTAATATCTCTAGTTATATTTTCCTGTAATGAACCCAAAAATCAAATTTCATATATGAAACAGCAAGATGAACAAACAGAAAAAGGCTTAATAAAATCTATAAATAGATTAATAGAACCAGACGAGAATTTTGGCTTAGCTACACTTGATTCAATTTACCATAATGATATGATTGTTATTATGATTGATCAAAATGATAATAAAAACATTTTTAAGAAAGATGAATTCAAAACATTAATTGCCTCCAAATTGGAAGGAGAAGAACGAACCAAGAACACTTGGGCAAAATTTATCCATACAGAAGTTAATCAAGATAAAGGTCATATCGTTGTCAAAAGAAGAGTAAGTCTTACCGAAGAAAATAATGAATTGACTGTAATTTTAGATTTCGTTTGGGAAGAGAATCGTTGGCAAATTATTAGAGAGGTGATTTTTGGATAACATCAAGAATCGTAATTTATCTCAATTAACTTAATATAACTGGCTACAACAAAGACGTATCTAAAAAATACCGAAGAAAGTGCAAATCTCAAAGGCTTGCACTTTTTTTTTGTAGATTTGGTTTAACTAAAAAACTTTTTATTTATAATCGCCACTTTTCATATACAATACCGTTACCCACAATTACTAAATATTAAATAATTTCACATTTACCATAAAGAATTCATAACAAATGAATTACACATGTTTTTAAACAAATCTTTTCCATACAATATTTCACTTAGAGTTCATATTTTTATTGGGATTACTCTAGGGTTTTTCGTCCTGTTCATTCTCTTTTTTTTAGAACCCTTTGACTCAGGAAGTTCTGACTTTTCGTTTAAAACAATCTACCTTACAGGATATGGCGTAATGACCTTTTTCATGTATTTTATAATACACTTATTTTCTGCTATATACTATAAAAAAGCCAAGGTTTGGAAACTTTTTGAAGAAATCATCTTTTGTCTGTTTTTTATTATATCCGTAATAATAATTGCATTTTTCTATACAGAAATTATCATTAATAAAAATCCTGAAAGATTAAATCTAAATCATTTTTTTGGTTGGTTTAAAGTTATATTCTTTGGCTTTGGCACCCTTTTGTTTATTTCAGCGATTTTATTAAGAAAACGATATACTAGAACAAAAGTCCAAGATAAATCGGAAGACTTGACAAAGGAAGACTTGATTAAAAATATTACTATTTCTGGTAGTTTAAAAAAGGAATCTTTTCAAGTGGATCAAACAAATCTTGTTTACGTAAAGTCCGAAAATAATTATGTAAGCATATTCTATTTTGAAGAAAATTTGCTAAAAGAAAAACTATTAAGAAGTACTCTTTCTAATATTCAAAAACAACTCCCATTATTTGTCAAAATACACCGCTCATATATTGTGAACCCAGACTTTACTCTTTCGTTAAAAGGAAGTAAACAAAATGCCAAACTGTACCTAAAAAAAACAGAGCACAGTATTCCTGTATCGCAGCCCTTTTTTGAGACCGTGCATACATTGTTAAATCACCCCAAATAAATACTAAACCACACCAAAAATGACTAATTGACCACAAAAAATAGTCATCAGCAACTTTTATTTTCCTGAGATTTAAAAACCTCTTTTTTTTACTAGAATATTTGAACAATCAAACATTTTAGTAAATGAAAAAAACATTGAAAATTCTTATCAGGTTAATAGGTGCGATCGTAATATTACTCATTAGTATAATATGCTATATAAGATTTAGCAGAACCCTTGATCCCTATATTTATAGAGCTACTCCCAGTAAAGGTAAATTTACAAGCCTATATAAACATCAAGAACTAATGTTGGATTTGGAAGACAACACCAAAATACATGCAGCTATATTTAGCCCTGACTCAGCAAAAATAAAGGCCACTATTTTTCATCATTTAGGAAATGGAATGGATTTAAATACCGCTCAATTAACGTACAAAACGCTTCTTCAGGATGGGTATCAAATATTTGCCTATGAAAGAAGAGGTTTTGGCGAATCCACCGGAGATGACAACGACTCCAGTATACTAAAAAAAGATGCAATTGAAATATTTGATGCGTTTAAAAAAATGGATAAAGTTAAAGGTACAGACATCATCATTTGGGGAGTTTCTCTAGGCGGTATTTTTGCTACAACAAATGCAGCAGAAAGAAATAGTGACATTAAAGGACTTATTCTAGAAGGTACTTTTAGTTCTTTTCCCGATGTAGCTAAACATTATGCTAGTGAAATCAACTTAGAGAATTATAAATGGTTAATACCATTGCTATTGAATAATGATTTTCCAACAAACAAAGAAATTAAAAAGGTGACTAAACCTATTGTAATTATACACAGTACAGAAGATAAATTGATTCCTTTTAAATTGGGTGAAAATATTTTTAATAATTCAAATAAATCGAATACAACATTCTGGAAAATAAAAGGAGCGCACGTCAAAGGAATTTTAAATTATGAACAAGAATATTTAGAGAAATTTAACCAGATATTAAATCATTAATTCGCTTCGCAATAAATAATTTAAATAGTACTAGAATAATGAAATACTAACAATGTATAAAAACCATAGGGCTGTTTAGGTTTACCCAAAGGATCGTATTTATTTGAAAAGTCACCAAATATAAAATTTGACATCTATGAGGAAAAAGATAAAAGCAAAATATTTATATTTGACTTGCCACCAACTCAAAAAAGTATTGCCTATACATAAATATGGAATCAATTTCAAAAAATGACATAGTACGCAATTCATTATTGGGTAAGATCATGTTGTATATTATCATCCTATTTTTCATTGGTTTGACTATAGCGATATCATACTGGATTGTAATCATCATTCTAAATGAAGGAGTTTTAGGGACCCCAGGAGTTTTTGTTCTACTGTATTTTGCTGGTCAAATGTCATATACAGGTTTATTTTTATTTAAACATATAACTACCACTGTTGTTCATAGTAGACAAGGTTTCAAAATTACTTCAGGGAAGAAAACCATTGAATATTTATGGTCAGATATATCAAAGGCAAAAAGATATACTTTAGGCGGAGTTTTGCGATTATATGATCATCAAGGAAAATCTATTTATGCAGTTCAAAGTTCTGCGTTTGGCTATAGCTCTTTCAGAAAAAGAGTTAACGAAGAAATTGGAATAAGAACGGTTTTAACATAAACCTTATATCCAATTAAAATATTGAAATAAATTAGTATACAAGATGTATCAATGATTATAACAGGGCTTATAATTTTAGTCCAATATCAAAGCTGATAATTAGTGAAAATCATAAACAAAACTGTTTAATAATTACTATTTTTAAACATAAAGAAAACTTTATACTTCTTTAAAAAGCTTATATACTTTTTATTTCTAATGTTCAACGATTAAAAGCTATACCCTATGAATGATTTGCAAATTGCCAAAAAAGTGACTCTTACGCATATTTCATCCATTGCAGAAAAATTTGGTATCGATCCAGATCAAATAGAAATGTATGGCAAACATAAAGCTAAATTACCCTTACAAGCCATCGATAAACAAAATGCCAGTAAAAGCAACTTAGTACTGGTTTCTGCTATTTCTCCCACACCGGCAGGAGAAGGAAAGACTACCATGTCTATTGGTTTATCTGAAGGTTTAAATCGATTAGATAAAAAAACAACTGTCGTTTTAAGAGAACCTTCATTAGGCCCTGTTTTCGGTATCAAAGGTGGTGCTACAGGTGGTGGTTATTCGCAGGTATTACCGATGGAAGATATTAATCTTCATTTTACAGGTGATTTTGCAGCCATAGAAAAAGCACATAATCTATTAGCAGCGATTATAGATAATAATATTCAAAGCAAAACCAATTCTTTATTGTTGGATCCAAGAACCATAAGTTGGAAACGAGTAGTTGACTTAAATGATCGTGCTTTACGTCGCGTTATCGTTGGCTTAGGAGGAACAACATCAGGTGTACCCAGAGAGACTGGTTTTGATATTACCGCTGCTTCAGAAATTATGGCGATTCTTTGTTTGGCCGAGAATTTAGGTGATCTCAAAAAACGATTAGGTAATATTTTTATCGGTTATACGTATGATAAAAAACCTATGTATGCAAAAGACCTAAAGGCTGAAGGGGCTATGACTGCGCTACTTAAAGATGCGATAAAACCAAATCTAGTGCAAACTATAGAAGGAAATCCAGCCATTATCCATGGCGGACCTTTCGCCAATATTGCTCAGGGCACAAATTCAGTCATAGCTACATTAATGGGTATGACACATTCAGAATACACAGTAACAGAAGCTGGTTTTGGATTTGATCTGGGTGCCGAAAAATTCTTTGATATTAAATGTCAGAGTGCTGGATTAAAACCAAAAGTAGTAGTACTTACTGCCACAATACGTGCCTTAAAATATCATGGAGGTGCAGATCTGAAATCTTTGACTATTCCGGATACAGAAGCATTGCAAAAAGGGCTACCAAATTTAGAAAAACATCTAGAAAATATTTCTAAGTTTCATATTACACCAGTAATCTCAATTAATAAATTTACATCGGATAGTGATGCGGAAATCGATATTATTAGAAATTTTGCTGCTTCCAAAGGTGTCAGAGTTGCACTGGCCGAAGTTTGGGAAAAAGGCGGAGCAGGCGCAATTGAATTAGCAAAATGTGTAATTGATATAGTAGCATCTGACACTTCAGATTTTAAGCCGTTATATCAGTGGGAATCTACTGTTATGACTAAAATAGAAACTATTGCCACAGAAATTTATGGTGCCAAACATGTGGATTATACCGCAAAGGCAAAAGCGCATTTAAAAAAAATCACCAATTTAGGATTAGATCACTTACCGGTTTGTATTGCAAAAACCCAAAAATCATTATCTGACAATCCTAAATTACTAGGGAGACCAAAAGATTTTATTCTAACAGTAAGAGAAATTGAAATAGCTGCTGGAGCAGGCTTTTTGATCCCTATAACAGGTGATATTATGAGAATGCCTGGATTACCTGCACATCCCGCATCCGAAGGAATAGACATAACTGACGATGGAGAAATCATAGGATTGTTTTAGATAGTAAACTGTCAAATAACCAAGATGTAAGCGTGAAATTTCTTAAGAATATATTCAAAACTTATAACGGTAAGATTACCGCTAACAACTTACTTTGTGGAATGGGAGATTCGGAAATCGGCAAAGACACAATATTGATAAAAGAGTATCCTTTTGAACCATCCATAGCATATCCAGAAAAACTAATTAAAGCATCAGAAATTAACTCCATTTGTGTTGATTTTGGCGTATTAAAAATTAAAATAAAAGACGATATTGTTTTTATGTCAGCAGAGAAAAAAGAGCAGTTGAAAATATTTGCAGAAAAAAACAAAATACCTCTGTTTGCATATAGCTGGAATTGGGATTGGATTTTAGAACCTTATTTAGATACAGAATATACCACAGAAAACGATCAATTAGTCACGGATAGACTTTTAGAAAACGGTTTTGATAAAATTGAAATAAACGAAATCAGAAAAGAGGTAGGAAAACAGATGTACTCCTATAATTTTGATACCATGTTATGGGATTGGTGCAGTTTATCGTTAATAGATGTGCTTTCTGCCATGCGTGCAAAATATAATAAAGAAGATTTTCGTGATTTTTATACAAGAGCCATGAAAATTGAAAAACGAGAAAAACAAAATTAACCATCATATAGGATGAATTACTCTTTTATTCCAAACGACGACCCTTATTTCCCTACTCCTATTGAGGTTGTACAGCATAAACTGGATCTTTTAGAATTAAAAAATGGAGAAACAGTTTTTGATCTTGGTTGCGGTGATGCCAGGCAATTAATTATGGCATGCGCTATGGCAGATGTAAACTGTATAGGATATGAAATCTTGCCAGAAGCGATACGAGATGCAAAAATAAAAATAGAAGAAGCTAAACTGTCAGATCGAATAAAAATTCGGACTGAGGATATTTACCAGGCGGATATCTCTAATGCAGATGTGTTAATACTTTATTTCTCCAGAAGTGTATTGGGTGCATTATCTCTAAAATTGGAAAAAGAGTTACCTGTTGGAGCAAGAATTGCAACACATCAATTCGATATACCGGGATGGAAAGAAGAAACAAAGAAAGAAATAATGCAAAAAAATGGAGCTTTGGAAACCATCTATTTATACCGAAAGATCTGATTACTATTAGGCTCTTTCTATTCTTTACCTAGAATATCACGTATGATTTTTAAGTGATGTTTGGTGTGTATCTCAAGAAAACGCTTAGATTGTTTTTTATTTAGCTGACCAAAAACCGGGTGAATAAAGTTCACATTTTCGTTTAAATTTTCTAAATCTGAAAGATTTTCTCTAGCTATTTCTAATTGAGACAATATGCCTTCAGTTTTTATTTCCTTTGGCGGCAAAACAGCTGCGGGAGATTGCCCTCTTCCTCTAGGAATATAACCAAACAAAAACGAAAAGCTACGAGCTAGGTTGAAACGTTTTTCATAAACAGTAGGATCAGAACTCTTTAGTACATCGTGAATTCTATTAATAACTTTTAGGCTATGATCCAAATGCCAAGCAATTGGTACTTTAGAAACTGTAGCATTCACACGGTCTCTAAACTGAATCAAATATGCGATATCATATAACTGACTATCCATAAACCCTTTCTTAGCATCATTATTATCTCCTTGTCCATACCCCCAGAAAGCCAAGTTATCAATAGTAATCAACGTTAATAATGGTGTTCTCATTGTGTGCATTGCCTCTTTTTTTATGTTAAAATTCAAATCGATATCCGAAATCCGGAAAGAACCCTATCTGATTTACCTCATCTACATTATTTGTTATTCGATTATAACGTCGAGCAAATAAGTTCTCATTTCCAGTTACATTCTGCAAATCCACATAAAATTGATGAGAACGTTTCTTTTTACGACTATTGATCTTATATCCTAATTTCACATCCCATCTAAAATATCCATCGTTTTGTTCACTAAATGCAATATCCTCTTGTAATATCTCAAAACCAGCAGCTTGCGATGCTGCTAAATCAACAGGAGTATAATATCTACCTCCAGAAAAAGTAAGTCTGGTATCAAAAAATAACACATCCTTTTTAGTTTTTCCCATAGCAAACTCTTTTCCCGCTAACAAGTTGATCACATATCCATTATTAAATGGTGTGTTGCGTTCTACACCATCACTTCCTTCATATTTACTTTCGAATAAAGAGGTAGTTAACAATCCATAATACCCTTTATTAAAGAATCTTTCGAGTGTCAATTCAATTCCTTGATTAAAACCTGTTCCTTCATTTACTAATGAAATTCGATCATTATCAAACCCAAAATCAGCTCCTTCTGTTAGCGATGAATAACTAGAAGGAAATGATTCTACAGCAGCATTATCAATATCTTGATAATACACTTCTACCTTACCTCTCCAACTATTACCTAATTTCACATCATATCCTAATACATAATGGTTACTTCTTACAAAGTCAAGGTTTTTATTGGCTTGCACCAACTCCCCATTCACTTCTTCATTTAAGAATAAGAGGGGTAATGGAACAGGTTGATGATGCAAACCATACCCAAAGCTTAAACGATGCTTTTGGGATATTTTATAATTAAGTCCAGCTCTTGGTTCTATTACAAATTGTTCATTCAATGAGCTATATTGACCATGAACTCCTGCATTTAAAGTTAGCTTTTCTGTCAGTCTAAATTGTCCTTGAACAAACGGCTGAACTATCATTAGATTTTCGTCAATATCTCTAAACGTAAACAAATCTGGATCTCCATCTGCATTGAGGTCTGGTTGTTTTTCGCGATCTCTTTCAAGGGATTCTATTCCTATGTTTTCCAATAAAACTCCTGTTCTTATGGTACTTTTACTACTTAGTTTAGTGTTATACAGGGTAGAAAAAGTAACTCTATTTTCGGTATTATCCGCCTCAGTATATAGTATGGTTCGCTCTTGTGGAGTATCTTTATCAATAAAGCGATCGGCCATAAAATCATTTCCTGTAAATGAACCTGAAACAATAGTTTTTAAATAAGACTTGTCGGTGATATTAATTCTATGTTTTAGACCTATCACTCCAAACCTCGATTTCACAAAGCTGTTTTCATCTTCTGCTGCAAAAAGGTCGTCTTCATCAATATCATCACCAAGGAAATCGATATCAGAAAAACCAATAATTCCAAACAAAGAAAAATTACCTAACTTACTTTTTCCTAAATCCAGATTAAAAGAAACATCACTATAATTGGGAGCTGCCGAAGTTCCTCCTGCTCCAACACCTAGTAAACCGACTAATGAATATCTTCCCGCAACCAGAAAAGATCCATTGTTTTTTCCAACAGGACCTTCAGCCATAGCTTCTATTCCGGTAAAAATTCCTACTTGAGCAGTATATTCATAATCATCCTTATTTCCTTTTCTAAAACCTAGATCAAAAACACCTCCGATTGCATTTCCATATTCTGAGGGAAAAGCAGAAGTAATAAAATCAGAATTCTTTAACAGATTAGGATTTAATGCCGACACAGGCCCTCCAGTAGTTCCTAATGTACTATAATGATTAGGGCTTGGTATCGGAACCCCTTCTAATCTCCATAATAATCCCGTAGGAGAATTACCTCGAATCACTACATCATTTCTACTATCATCTGGAGCAGATACTCCTGCAAAATTTGCCGCTAATCGTCCAACATCACTTCTACCTCCCGAAAAACGAGTCACTTCTTCTAAACTAAATTGCCGTGCCGAGACTGATGTTAATTTATTTATAGCCTGAGCTTTATTAGTATCTGAAGTTATAATTACCTCATCCAATCGATCAAAAGCTTCAATTAAGGATACATTAACAACTGCATCCTTACCTGAGGTAACAACAATATTAGGTAAAGTAATAGATTCGAAACCAATATAACTTACTCGCACAGTTTGTCTTCCCAAAGGAACTTTTTCTAAGGTGAAATATCCATCTATATCTGTAATAACCCCATTGATTTCATCCGTATTTAATAATTCTACAGTTGCTCCGACCAATGGAGTTTCTGATTGTTTATCGACTACAAGCCCTTTAATAATTCCCGTTTGTGCATTCACTATACTGATACATAAAATAGCAAATATGAAAGCGTATTTTTTCATAACCTTATTGATTTTGATCAAATCTGCTAACTTGATACTAATCCACAAAACCAAAATACTAGAGTCGTTCATTTAACCCTTGAACTGTATATAATTATGATTGAATCCTTTTTAGTTACTAATTAGCTTCAATTTTCAAGAGAAATGACTTTTACTACGGTTCAACTTCTATTATGACAATTCAAGGAAATACTACATGTAAATTGATTCTCAGTTATGTATCTTTAACAATACTATCTGAATCTTTATGCTAAAAAAAACTACTATACAAAAATTAGGAATACGAGTGATCATTATTCATGTAGTGTATTTCTTGATCAAACTTACCATCGTTCATGACGAAGAAGAAAACATTTTTGATGCTACAAGTATTTTTTATTATTGTAGCGCTTTTTTTCTATTCATGCTTGCTTGGGAAAGCAATGATTGGTTAGTAAAAAGACTACAATCGAAAACAGGTGAAGGTCTTGACCTAACGAAAGGAGTTAAGATTTTACTAATTAATATGGCCATTTGCCTTCCTATTTCGGCATTAGTATATTATTTAGCAATCTTTCAGTTTGACCAAATTTGTCAAATTGATGTAGATGATCCTTGGTTACGTTTTAGAATTGATTTTTTTAGAGCAGCAATTCTTGGTTTTGCCTTAATCATCTTCAACTTATTCTATCATTCTTTGCAACAAAAAAAAGAAATAGAAAATAAGATGAACGATCTTCAGAAGGAAATAATGACCTCGAAATACAAGTCTTTAAAAAACCAAATAAGTCCTCATTTCTTATTCAACAGTCTAAACACGCTGACTTCTCTTATGTATGAAGACAGAGATCTAGCATCGGATTTCGTGTCCAGATTAGCTACTTGTTATCGCTATATCCTGGATAACCGCGAGGAAGATTTAGTAAGCTTGGAAAAAGAACTAAATTTTTTGGATTCTTTTATATTTATGATGAATATCAGACACAAGGGAGCGCTTAGCATCACTACCCATATCTCTGTAAATCCACAAGATTATGTAATCCCAACGCTTTCTTTACAAATGTTAGTAGAAAATGCACTAAAACATAATTATTACTCTAAAGAAAAACCTTTGGAAATCAATATTATTTCAATCAAAAATAACAGTCTTGTTATTCAGAACAATCTACACGTAAGAAAACATAAAGAAGAATCCACTAAACTGGGATTGAAAAACATAGAAAAAAGATACTCTTTCTACACAAATCAAAAAGTAATTGTAAAAACTGAAAACTGGTATTTTAAGGTAACGATTCCGTTACTTACCAAGAATATAAAAGAAATTGCAATCGTAAAAGTATCCTAAGATGACAGCAGTAATTGTAGAAGATGAAAATTTTGCCTCTAAACGACTGGCAGCTCTTATTGGGGAGCTCGCTCCTGAAATTAGGATAACTGGTCAAATCACATCTGTAGAAAATGGTCGTCAATGGTTTGACAATAACCCAAAACCTGATTTAATATTTCTGGACATTCAGCTTAATGATGGATACGGGTTTGATATTCTGGATATGCTAGAGGATCATCCTCCAGTTATTTTTACTACGGCATACAACGAATATGCTATTAGAGGATTTAAGTATAACGGATTAGATTATTTATTAAAACCTATTGATAAAAGTGATCTCAAAAATGCCCTTGGAAAATATAGAAAGTCACAGATAAAATCTGATGCAATTTTTAATGATGAAAAATTAGAAAAAATTAAAGACTTATTTACTAAAGAATACAAAAAGCGGTTCATGATTAAGGTTGGTAATCAATTTAACACCTTTAGTGTAGAAGATATTGCTTATTTCAAATCGAATGAAGGTTTGATCTTTCTGCACTCTCATACTGGACAGCAATACCCCATTGAATACTCTATAGATCAGCTAGAGGATATTCTGGATCCCGTTCATTTTTTTAGAATCAATAGAAAATTTATGATATCAGTAAAAGCGGTTACAGAAATACACAGTTATTTTAATAGTAGGTTATTACTCAAACTAAAACCACAAGAAGAAGAACAGATTATTGTTTCGCGAGAACGAACCTCTAATTTTAAAAAATGGTTAGATCTCTAAAAATTGTAAAAATCATCTTAAGAAATGGAAAATAAAAAAGTATTACTCACCGGAGTAACCGGTTTTCTTGGTTCCCATACTGCCATCCAATTACTTAATAAAGGATATGAAGTTATTGGCACATTACGAAACATGAAAAGAGCTGATGAAATAAAACAAATTATCGCAAAAAACACGGATAATATTGACAAATTATATTTTGCTGAAGCGGATTTAATGGATGAAAACATATGGGATGATCTTATAAGCGAAGTTCAGGATGTAATACATATTGCTTCGCCTTTTCCTAGAGAATTACCAAAACATGAAGAAGAACTCATTGCTCCTGCTAAAGCTGGAACGATAAATATATTAAAAGCTGCCTCTAAACATGGACTCAGAAGAGTAGTGCTTACATCCTCTTCTGGAGCAATTGCATATGGGAAAGAGAAATCTAACAGAAAAGGTGTTTTTGATGAAAACCATTGGACCGATATTACCAATATAAAAGACTCTACTCCATATTTCAGAAGTAAAACAATAGCAGAAAAAGCTGCTTGGGATTTTATTAAAAGTGATACTAGTGGATTAGAATTGACCACCATTTGTCCTGGAGCAATTCTGGGTCCAATACTAGAAAAAGATTTTGGAACCTCTGCTAATATTGTAATAAAAGCAATGGACGGTAGTTCTCCTGCAATTCCAAAAATTGGTTTTGATATGGTTGATGTTCGATCCGTAGCCGATCTGCATATAAGAGCAATGGAAACTCCTGAAGCTGCTGGCGAACGCTTTGTATGCTCAGCTGGTTTTTTAACCTTTAAGGAAGTAGCCTCTATATTAAGAGAAAAATATCCTGACAAAAAAGTGCCAAAATTTTCTTTACCTGATTTTGTTATACGTTTATTCTCTAATCTTGATAAAACTATAAAACCAATTCTGGTTGATTTAGGCGCAGAAAGAAAAGTAAATAACAAGAAAGCTATAAAACTTTTAGGTTGGCAACCTATCTCTGCAAAAGATGCGGTATTGGCTTGTGCAGAAAGTGCCATAAAACTAAGTTTAGTTTAATTCTTGTAAAAAAAAGTAATTAGAAACATATTTATAATGCTTAGCATCCTAATCAGACTATATCCTTTTATTGACAGTAAACTTGGATTATTAAATTCTAAAACTGATCAGCTTCTTGCAAATAAATACTGAAGTATTGCTTTTTATAGTCATATTTTATTTGGCGACATTACTTTATGAATCAGTTAAATACAATTCAATAAACGCATATGATTAAAAAGATTAAATCGAGTGTTTAATTGATGTTATTAAGTTTAAAAACAGAAAATTGAGGGGGAAATCTCACAAATTTATATACAAATAATCGATACAACTTTAAGATTAATTCCTTAAATTCGTGCCATACACAATTCATATAGATCATAATTTAATATAATTTCATTCTTCTGATCTAACTCATATAATTTTATTAGGGCTTAAAACTTATAACAATGCAGGCAAACTGTTTGTGATAATTATAATTAATATAAAGTACGCCTTAAATGAAACTAATTTTATTATCAATATTTACTAGTGTATTTGCCATAGGTACACCAAAAACAAGATCAGAAGGAACCGTTGATGGTATTTTCATTACTTCTACAGATCCTATATCTGGTAGAACACTAATGATAGAAGAAGATGAATATTCTGTATGGGTATATGTATTGAATTCTGATAAGCAGGGAATTGATTTTGATGGATTTCTTTGCTCAGTCGTTGATCCTGAATCCATAAAAATCAGTCCAAAAGAAGCTACAAAAAATGGAAATGCACCTCCTCTAACGACTACTTTTGCAAATAAGTATAGTTACATTAAAAACCTTAAATCAAAGGATATCAAAATATACTGGAAGCAAAATAGAATAGAAATAAAGCTGAAAAAAGAGATGTATCTTATTATGGATTTAGAATCCAAAACCAGTTACTCTAAAGCTCTTTCTAAAGATTGTTATTACGGAAACACATTATAAAAACATAAAAAAACGCCCTTTTAATAAGGGCGTTTTTCGTAACATTAACTAACTAACTCAAATCTCAAATCAACTTATGAAATTTCTATCGATCGCTTAGGTTGTACTTTTGCTTCTTCTTTTTTAGGAAGTTTTACGGATAAAATTCCACTGTTATAAGAAGCTAAAATCTCAACACTATTCACAGTATCTGGTAAGGTAAATGAACGCTTAAACGTACTGTAGCTAAATTCTTTTCTGGTATAATTATCTTTCTCTTCTGAGGCATCATTACTCGTTTCAGAAGAAATAGTTAATACATCGTTATCTAATTCTATTTTAAAATCTTCTTTTACTAATCCTGGTGCTGCAAGTTCGATAACAAAATCATTATCATTTTCTTTTACATTAACGGCAGGAGTATTGAAACCTATTTTATGATCGTTACTGATTCCACCGAACCAATCCGTATTAAAAATATCATCAAAAATAAAAGGTAATCTATCTGTTCTTTTTACTAAACTCATTGTATTATATTTTTAAGTTATTCTATATTTCAAATTCAATGAGTATATAGCAATTAGAGTTCCATTGCTGTTTTTATGTCAAAATGTCACTTTTGCATATTTAAACTATGTCATTTTGTCAATTATTTGTTTTTTTGAATGACAGAAATGCACGAAAAAGTAAAACCTTCAAGCTGCACTTGAAGGTTTGCGTATCGGATATTATAAGTAGATATTTTTACTAGTTATAAAATCTAGTAAAAATTGTAATCAATTCTTTCGGTGGAATTACTTTATTAGGATAGTTATGCATTTCTTTAAGCACAGAATCTATAGCTTCAGATCTTAATCCCATATGCAATCCCATTTCCCTGATTTTATGAATTTCTGATTGTGATGTTTCCTGATCAACATTCATTAGTAAAATCAATCTATGAAATTGTAATATTCTTTGCGACTCTGGTTGTAGATGTTTCTTTTCCGCATTATTTCTTACCAAATGACCAATCTCTTCCTCTGTTATTTCAAGTTGAGAGGCTACAGCCAAAATAAAATTATATTCTTCGTCCTTTATTTTTTTATCAGCCTTTGCAAAATCAATCATTTCTGATAATAAACTTAATTTCTCTTCCTTACTATACATCTTTTTAATATAAAATTTTGAGTATGCAAATATCCTATAAACATATTTGTTATAGAACATAAACGATATTTTTTTCTTTGAACTCATTTAAAAAAGTACCTTTGCTTTTATGGGATTAACGAACAATGATATTTTTAAAAAATTACGAGTAGCACACAAACTGAGAGATGATGATATCGTAAAGATTTGTGCTCTGGTAGATTTTAAGGTGACTAAAAGTGAACTTGGAGCTATTTTCAGAAATGAAAATCATCCTAAATATATGGAGTGTGGTGACCAAATTTTGCGGAACTTTTTAAATGGGCTGGTCATTCACCTAAGAGGTCCTATGCCTAAAAAAGAAGATAAAACTACCGCAAATAAGAAAGCATAGCACACTATCTTCAAAAATAAATCCTTAATTTGGATGAGACTAATCACAGTAAACTCTACAACCAAATCAAATAAGGTTTTATGCTTACAAAACAAGAAAAACAAATATTCCGAGAAGAATTATTTAGGCATTTAGACGGAATCGCTGTAGCGCCAGTTGCTTATTCTATTTTTAAGAACAATATTACTGGTTATCTCCTTACTCATCAAACTGCATCTGTATCTAAAATTGCGGAGCAATTTAATGGAAATTCTGGATATCTTAATGTTGCACTAAGAATGTTATCCTCTCAAGGATGGCTAGATTATAAAATTGAACAAAATTCTGTAAAAGTATCTATAAATGCATATACAAAAACAGCATTCGAACATTTTTACTTATATGAAGGTGTCATAGATCTTCTGGAGTATTCTGGTAAATTCCATCCCAGAAAATTCGAATTGGAACCTTTTCATAAATTAGAAAAGTTAATTACTCAATACCAAAACTCATTCAATCTCACCCTTTCTGAAGATCCATTAATAAGTCGAATACAACAACAAATATTAAAACATATAGAAGGTATTCTCGTTGGGCCAACAATCGTTCATCTTGGAATGGGTGGAATGTTTCATAAATATTTTATGGAAGCATCCTTTAGCGCAGATGAATATCATCGCTTTCCTGCAAGTTTTGATACAATTCTGACCTTTTTAAGCACTTTAGGATGGTTCAGTAAAAACAATGAAAATTATACGTTTACTAATAAAGGACTGTTTTTTGCCAAAAGAGCAACAGCCTATGGAGTAACGGTTTCTTATATCCCCATGTTCAGGCAAATGGACAAACTACTATTTGGAGATCCTAAGGTTTTGTGGAACACAGAACAAAATGTTGATGAGACTCATGTAGACCGTGAAATGAATGTTTGGGGAAGTGGTGGTGCTCACGCCACTTATTTTAAAAAAATAGATGAAATTATTATTAGTTTATTTAACAAACCACTAGAAGAACAACCCAAAGGAATTCTTGATATGGGTTGTGGAAATGGAGCTTTTCTTATTCATCTTTTTGAAATTATAGCATCTAAAACATTAAGAGGAAAACATCTGGATGATCATCCTTTATTTTTAGTTGGAGCGGATTATAATAAAGCCGCTCTTAAAGTCACTAGAGCCAATCTAATTCAGGCAGATATATGGGCCAAAGTAATTTGGGGTGACATTAGCGATCCTGATCTTTTAGAAACAGATTTAAAAGAAAATTATAAGATTGAATTAAAAGACCTCCTATCAGTAAGAACTTTTCTTGATCATAACAGAATCTGGAGCGAACCCACATCACAATTAGATACTCCCAGCAAATCTACAGGTGCATTTGCTTTTAGAGGAAAATTACTGAGTAATGATGACGTAGAACGCAACCTGAAAGATCATTTTAAGAAATGGGAACCGCATATTGCCAAATTTGGATTAATCGTTATTGAATTACATACTATTTCTCCTGATGTTGCCGCTAAAAATATAGGAAACACTGCAGCAACAGCGTATGATGCGACTCATGGATTTTCTGATCAGTATATTTTAGAAATTACTTCTTTTCTTAAGATTATTAAAGAAGTTGGTTTAGAAAGTAACCCAAATTATTTTTCTAGATTTCCTGATTCTGATTTAGCAACGGTAAGTATACACTATATTACAGGAAAATAACCAACATCATTTCACATAAAATAGATTGCATAAAAAATCCCGGGTGATTAATCCGGGATCATACTTTTTAAGAAACTATACTTTACGAGGCCACTACTCTAACCGGCATTGTATAAAACTTAATATCAGCATCTAGCTTCGTTTCGATTTTCTTATAGTTCAATCTGTCTTTGATAAAACCTTTAATTCTATCACTATCAGAATCAACTGAAAGCACAACGATTTCACCTTCATTATTTAAGGTAAACGTAACACTAGCCTCTATTTCATTTTCAACTTCAAATGAAGGCTTTTTTAATAACTCCTTAATTTCTTTTGTGAAATTAGTTTCTGATTTTGTTGGTTTCGTACTTGCACTTGCAATACTACAGATTGCAAATACTGCTGCTAACAGCATAACATTTAATTTTTTCATTCTATTCGTTTTTTATGATTTATACTTATAAGACGAAGAGAAATCACATTTTGTTACAGTAACAAAACATGTTTAACAACAGATTAACAAACTAACAAACAATAGTTTTCGGGTTTTATAATCAATTAAAGACTTAAGGTTTATAAAACTATATTATTTTAAAATATGATTAACAAAATCCAATTCATAAAGACTTAATTTCATCCATTAAATAAAAAACATAAATCTTCATCAATCATACAAGTCATGAAAAATTTAAACTCTACTCTTTATAAGATACTGCTATTAACGGCTTTGTATTCTATCAAATCTTATGCTACAGATCCTAGTGATACCCGAATGCTACATACACCAGCGATCAGCCAATCACATATCGCTTTTGTTTATGCGGAAGATCTTTGGATAGCTAAATCAGATGGGACTCAACCTCGTAGACTTACTATAGATGAAGGAATAGAATCTAACCCTGTTTTTTCTCCCGATGGTAAGCTTATTGCTTTTAATGCAGAATACGACGGAAATGTTGATGTTTTTATTATTCCGGTAGAAGGAGGAATTCCTAAAAGACTTACCTGGCATCCAATGAGAGACACTACATTAGGGTTTTCTCCTGATGGTAATTCTGTACTTTTCAACTCTCAAAGAGCAATTCATACTAACCGATATTCAAAGCTTTATCAAGTTGCTATCAATGGTGGTTTCCCAACCGAACTAGAAATACCGAATGCATGGCATGCTACTTATTCACCAGACGGAAAGCATATGGCTTACACTCCAATAAGAGAACGTTTTCATCAGTGGAAAAACTATCGAGGTGGTACAACAGCAAATATATGGCTGTTTTCTTTTGCAGATAAATCTATTATAAAAATCCCACAACCTAAAGGTGGAAGTAATGATGTACAGCCCATGTGGAAAAATGACACTATATTCTTTTTGAGTGACCGAAATGGAGAATTTAATTTATTTTCTTATCAGATAAACTCGAAAACAATAGAACAACTTACTCAATTTGATAAATTTCCAATTACTAATGCAGATTTAGGGACTGATAAAATAATTTTTGAACAAGCTGGTTACCTCCATACGTATGATATCAGCACAAAAACAAGCACCAAACTAACCATAGGGATAGCCACAGATCTTTTAGAGTTACGTGATAGATATATAAGCGGCTCCGAACATATACGCACTGCTGATATATCTCCCTCGGGAAAAAGGGCTGTTTTTGATTATCGAGGAGAAATTGTAACCGTTCCAGAAAGTAAAGGAGATCCTAGAAATCTAACACAAAGCCCTGGCAGTCATGAAAAATATCCGGCTTGGTCTCCTGATGGAAAAAGTATTGCTTATTTCTCCGATGATTCAGGAGAATATGAGTTATATATTAAATCCCAAGATGGTAAAGGAGATCCTCAAAGATTTAAAATTCCTGGCACTGGTTTTTATGCTTATACCAATTGGTCTCCTGATAGTAAAAAAATAAGCTTTTCGGATAATGGTAGAAATTTATATATTTTAAATATCGCTTCTAAAAAGGTTTCTAAAATTGCCAATGATGAATATTATGTTCCAGGAGCTTTCAGAAATATTTTTGGAGATTGGTCTAAGGATTCTAAATGGATTGTTTATTCGAAAATCATAGATTCTAACTACGAACAAGTATTTTTACATCACATAGAAGAATCCAAATCACATCCTATTAGTGACGGATTAAGTAATGCTACCAATCCTATTTTTGATCCTGGTGGCGATTATATTTACTTCTTTGCTTCTACCGATGCCGGACCGGTTGTTAACTGGTTTGATCAGTCTAATCAAGATATGACATCTAGCAGCTCTATTTATCTAGCTACACTTAGAAAAGATATCATTTCTCCTTTTGCCAAAGAAAGCGATGAAGAAGAAGTTAAAGAAAAAGGTGAATCTTCAGAAGATGAAGACAAAAATGAAGATTCCAAGAAATTACTGCAAATTGATATTGATGGAATACAAAATAGAATCATTGATATCCCTATAAAAGCAGGTAACTATCGTGAATTAAATTCAGGGCAAGCTAATAAAATCTTATACATCTCATCAAACCCTCTAGATCGTTCAATTCCTTCCTCTCTACACGAATACGATCTGAAGGAACGCAAAGACACTAAGGTAATGGAATTGGATAATTATGCTATTTCCTCTAATGGCAAAAAAATGCTCTATCAAAAAAATAATACATGGACAATAACAGAAATAGCTAAAAAGCCAAAAGACGGAAAAGGGACCTTAAAAGTTAACGAAATAGAAGTAAAAATGAGCCCAATAGATGAATGGGAAAACATTTTCGAAGAAGCATGGCGAATCAATCGTGATTATTTTTATGATCCTGGAATGCATGGCTCCGATTGGAAAGGAATGAAAAAGAAATACCAACAGTTTTTACCCCATCTTTCTTGTAGAAATGACCTTAATAGAGTGATACAATGGATGTGTAGTGAATTATCTGTAGGACACCATAGATTACAAGGAGGTGGAGAAAAATTAAATACTCCTGAAAGAATCCCTGGAGGTCTTCTTGGCGCTGATTATGAAATAACAAACAACAGATATCGATTTAAGAAAATCTATGGTGGACTAAATTGGAATCCTGATTTAAGATCTCCACTAACAGAACCTGGAGTATTAATCAATAAAGGAGATTATTTGTTAGCAGTAAATGGAATAAACCTAGAAGGCACTATGAACCTTTTTAGTGTTTTCGAGAATACTGCTGATAAAATCACCGAAATTACCGTAAGCTCTAATGGCACCTACAAAGATTCTAGAATTGTAAAAGTGACACCTATATCAAGTGAATATCGATTACGTAATCGTGATTGGGTTGAAGGAAACCTTAAAAAAGTACATGAAGCTACCAATGGAGAAGTTGCTTATGTATATGTTCCTAATACTGCTGGTGCCGGTCATGAATATTTTAAAAGATATTTCTTTCCTCAAGCTAATAAAAAAGCCATTATTATTGATGAGCGTTTTAATGGTGGTGGTCAAATAGCGGATTATTACATCAACTTATTATTAAATCCTTATCAGTCTCATTGGAATTTCAGGTATGGAAAAGATCTAAAAACACCAAGTGCTTCTATTCAGGGACCAAAAGTAATGATCATTGATGAAACTGCTGGATCTGGTGGAGATATGCTACCATGGATGTTTAGAAAATTTAAAGTAGGACAAATGGTAGGTAAACGAACCTGGGGCGGTTTAGTTGGAGTTTTAGGATTTCCAGAATTTATTGATGGCGCTAGTGTTACAGCACCAAATGTAGCAATTTGGACAGAAGATGGTTTCATTGTAGAAAATGTTGGTGTTGCACCAGATATAGAGGTAGAGCAATTACCATCTGAAGTAATTAAAGGAAAGGATCCTCAATTAGAAAAAGCTATAGAAATAGCCTTAAAAGAACTGAAAAAAAATCCACCAAAAGAGCGTAAAAGACCTCAATATCCTAAAAGAGCTCGTAATTAAATATAATCTAGCTATGTATTAGGTCATACTAAAATGAACCATAGTAGCAGACTACAAAACAAAACGTTACATATCCTGAAAAGAAACGTATAAAAAAAATATGTTGGGAATAGTTTTTTTTAAATATTTAAAATTCCATTCTCAACATTTTCTTTATGAAATAAAAATGCTTATAACAGATAAATTACTAACCCAGAATTATTAACTGAATAAATAACCAAACGATATAACAGTATCAAATAACAACTATTTTATTTACAAAAGTCAGAGTAACACAACTGATAAAAAGCACTTATTTCGAAATGAGTTAGAAAAGTTAGGCCTCGACAAGTATACTAAGCAGCTTGCTCGAATGCTATATAATTAATAAGCTTCCCTCTTTTATTAAGAACTGGAAAACCTTTAATATGGCACAAATAAGTAGAGTTATCCTTTTTATAATTAACAATAGAAACCTCAAATGGTTCTTGCCTATTCACTGCTTCTCTGATAGTTTGGGAAGTACTTTGATCCGTTTCTTTTCCTTGAAACATTTTAGGAGAGTTACCGATTACTTCATCAGGAGAATAACCGCTCATTTTTTCTATATTACGAGTAGCAAATACTATTTTAAGATCGGTATTAGTTATAACAATGACTGATTTCTTATGAACTAATTCATTATGGTAAACATCTTCAAAATCCCACTTTTTAGTAATTTTACTTAATGAATCAAGATCATTTTTAAAATTATTCAAAAGCCAATTATGTTCTCCATAAAATTCCCAGGACGATAATGGTAAAACAAGTGCTGGTGTAGCATTATAATATTCTGCCATCATAGTATCATACCCTTCAAACTCTTTCATAATGTGTGTTTTTAACAAATCTATAGATTTAAACTAAAACTACAGATTGAACAAAAGTTAATTATACAAGTAAACAAAAGTTAAATCTTATTAAATCACCACTTAAATTGTAATGTTGTATACCAAGTCAATGGATCAGAAGGAATGATCCCTGGTCCAGGATACCCTGTTGCTCTTTGGGTAAAATAACTCTCATCTAAAAGATTATTTATTCCAGTTTCTAACTTAAACTTTTTGTAAGTATAAGAGAGAGAGAGATCTAATACTGAATATGAAGGTATTTCACCTATAATACCATTTCTACTATCTCCATCTAAAGCAACGGAGGCATTTGAAACATCTGTAAATTGTTCAGAAAGATATGTATACTGGATATTTGCTAAGAAGTTCTTATAACCAAATTTCAATCCCGCTTTTAGATTAATCTCTGGTATAAATTCTACCTTATTACCCTCTACACCCGAAATATCTGACGAAGTATACTCTGAAGCTGTAAAAGAAGTATTTGCAAATACATTTAATCTGTAATCATTGTTATCTTCAGCAAAAGTATTCCAGATATTCCAATCTATAAAACTTTCAACACCATATATAAAAGCATCTCCAATATTCCCTCTTACCCGCTCTGCTCTATTATTAAACACAATTCCTATCCGTTCATCATATGCCAATCCAAAAACACTAATATCATAAGACAACATATTGTTTAACCTACCTCGTATTCCGATATCAGCAGTAAATCCTTCTTCATCACTTATTTCAGGATCAACCCTAAATGTTGGACTTACTACTCTAATATCACTAAAAGTTATAGATCTATAATTCTGCGAAACATTCGCATACGCTTCTAAAGAGTTACTAATTTTATAACTCGACCCTATTCCAAATAGGAAAAAAGATCGATCTAATTCTCTATTATCAGTTTCCAAATTATTAGCAATAGGATTCCCTGCATTATCAAAAACTACATCATTAAAAATTCCTTCGCTTTCTGTTTTAATGTACTCGAATCGAAATCCAGGAGTAACCGAAAACTTATCAGATAATTTAAATATGTTCTCTCCAAAAACAGCTAGGTTAACATTAGGAAAATCAAAAGAAGATTGATTTGGATAATCGGGAAAAGCTTCATCTTGAAAATTAAAATCTGGTCCTGATCCTATGCCTCCTGACCCTTGTCTTGAATCATTAGAAGCCTTATAATACTTTGAACCAATAAGAAACACAGACTCTTCGTCCCATAATTGATATCTAGTAAGTAATCTTGCTTCTGCACCCCAATTTCTAAAATTATCAACAATAAGATCCCTTGAGTTTACAAAATTACCAGATCCATCAACTTCATCTACATCTGTAATAGGATTAGTATTTAGACTACCTGGAATCCCTCTAAAACCAACAGCTGATCTCGAAGCATCTAATCCAAACAAATTAAAACTAAAATCTGTCTTGTCAGAAAATTCATGTTCAAGTTTCAAGGAAAATAATTTCCAGTTTACATCAAACCAATTTCTAGTTCTATTACTAAATGTAGGATCTATATTAAATTGTGTATCTGTTAAACCTCCTGGTTGTTTTGCCAAATAATCTAAATATGTAAATTCTCCGATCAGCTTTGTTCTATCAGACAACTGATATCCTAAATGAAAATAGGCATTCTTAGAATCAAACTTAGAATTTGCTCTAAACCCATCCCCCTTTTTATAATTGAAATAGGTATAATAACTTACCTTACCAATAGTGCCTCCTAAACTATTGAAGCTCGTAAAAAGATTATAGGAACCTAATGTTTGACGAGAAACCAATTCAATTTTTTTATTTGGATTTGGCCTCTTCATTTTAAAGTTTAACAACCCGCCGAATTGTGTTCCATATTGCAAAGAAGCGGCTCCACGCACTACTTGTATTTCTTCAATAGCTTCTGCAGGTGGGGTATAATAACTCTCAGGATATCCTAGTACATCTGCACTAATATCATAACCATTCTGACGAGTATTGAAATTTGCTGTACGATTCGGATCCAATCCTCTCCCTCCAATATTAAGCTGCAATCCGCCGGTACTATTTTCATAAATATTTAAACCCGCTACTTGCGCATAAATTTGTCGCGCATTATTAGAAGCTAGATTACCTTGCACATTACTTAGCAATACCACCTCACTTTTCTTTCCTGCATAAATAGCTGTTCCTTCAACTTCCTTTAATTGTTTAAGTCCAAAAACTTTTTCTCTTCGTTGAGTTATAACTACTTCAGAAAGTTCCTCTCCCAAAGGATTCAAAGTCAAATTAATTTCGGTATTCTTACTAATTGCTACTTGCTGTTCTAAAATCTCATAATCAAAACTAAATACAGCAATTAAACACTTCCCCTCCTCAACATCAGTAAGCTCAAAACTACCATCACTTCCAGTAATTACTTGTTGTCCCGTACTCCTATTATACACTTCTGCTCCAGAAACCGGTTGATTATTTTGGTTTTTTACAATACCTATAACATTATACTGCGCCGAAACGATTGCAGTTACTAATAAAAAAAAGATAACTACTTTACAATCCCTTAATCTCATCCTTAAATGGAATAATCCACGTTTTATGTTTAAATGATTCTTTTTGTTTTCCCAGATCCACATTAGGATCAATATACTGAGTACTTAATCTACCGTTAAGCGCTACATGACTTTCTACAAACACTTGTACATTTTGATGCCCCTGTTTTTCGAAATGTGCTTGAAGATAATGTGCGTATTCTAATATAAAATCAGGCTGTGTTGCCATCTGTTTTTGCTGAAACGGACTTAAGAAATCGTCATTATCTACGTAAAATCTTTTCCCAGTTTCTTTATCTACGATCTTAAAATTAGCATACCCTGCTTTTTCCATTAACATCACTCTCCAAGAAAATCGATATCCTTCTTCTGTCCAAAATAATTCTCCAGGATATAACACATATCTAAACGGTAAAAGCAACTGGATCACAAAAAACAACACCAATACTGGTGCAATAATTTTGGTCTTACTTGGGAGAAAATTTAAAGTTTTTCCTGTATCAAAATTTGCTTTTGCTATTCTAAATATTTTAGAGAAAAACTGTAATATCCTATGATGAATACTGCTGTCAAAAAATATCATTGCACTGACAATCATGATGTAAGGAAACATGCCTATTGGAAAAAGCACTCTAGTTAAAACATGAAAAATTACCACCATCACAAAGGCAAAAATTCTTGTCTTTCTATATATCAATAAAAATGGAATCGCTAGATCGTATATCACTCCTGTATAACTAAACACATAATGTACCCATTCCTGCTGCATTATGTCTCCTATTATGGGCGTATCATATTTAGAAGGTAGCCAAATTTTAAGAGGCATTGCTTTTTGTAACCAATCAGAGTTGAGTTTTGCCAAACCTGCATAGAAATAAACGATCCCTAATAATAATTTGACCGCATCAATCGACCAAGCTGGAATCTTCTGAAAAGAAGTTCCTTTTAATTTAGCATCTAATGAATAGTAGGCATTTGCCGGTAAAAAAATAAGTAAAAAACTAAGGACACTAATAAAATAGTAATGATTAAGATAGGTAGTCTTATCCATCAATTCTATATAAGTAAAACTTAGAAAAAATGTTACAATCGCTATTCTATACTTATATCCTATCGTAATGAATATGGTCGAAATACCACATAAAGCAAAAATAAAATATGTATAATTTCCTAATGGTTTAATAAATTCTAAACCATAATAAGAGAAGAAAAAAGAAGGCTTAACATATAATTTATCTATCCATCCATAACTCCAAAAACGAATAATACTGATCAACATCATTAATCCAAAAAAAATACGAAAGACTGCAAGTGGTGCAGCCTCAGTATTTTTTTTAAGATATTCGTTTAAACGATAATTCATATGATGCTAAAACAAATTAATCTCCATCTGCATCAATAAAATCAACAATAACTGATATTGCCGAAAGCATATCTACTTTAAGGAAAACTACATTTTTTTGAAGTTCGTTATATGTTTCAAGCATTAAATCGTTGTTCGTACGAACCTGTTCTGAAAAATCATTATTCAATCCCAAAGCTGTAGTTCTAGATAAATTAAACTGATCATTAATCATTACTGCCAGCTCTTTTTTATCTCTATTATCAAGATATGTCTTTAAGCTTTCGCCATTGAAGCTACTATTAAAATGTTTACCATTAAAAAAATCTTGTAATGCATTAAGATTAGCATTAAAGAGTGTTTTTGACAAATCCCCTTTATACAATGCTTCCACTCTATCCTCTAGAGGAGTTCCAGAAAACACACCAGCGGGAATACCAATTTTACCAGCACGTAAATGTTTCTCGTAATGAAATATAAAATCGTTTACTAACTTATCCACTGAGCTTGTTGCAGAAGAACCACTATTATTTACAAAAGTATCTCTATAGGTTCCTGTCCAATCATTTAGAACCTGAGTTGTTAATCCATCCATTCTATCTACAACATCTGTAAGGTAATTTTCATAAGTACTTCCACTAGTGGCATCTGTATAAAAACCAAGAATCGTAGCATCCGTATCAGACAAACCGTTAAGTAAATAATCTAATGCTCCAAATCCTTGTTCATCTTGCAGCGATACAGAAGTTAAATCATAAGTACCTGAAGAAATATTAGTTTCTATATTAGTGATATCAACCGGATATACATTTAAAAAATCTCTGTATAATAAATCCTCTGCTTTACCTATCTCAAACATACTAACAGATTGCCAAGAGATATAAGCCGTTGACCAAGCTTGTCTTAAAGAAACCAGATTAGCCTCATCCGTAGTAGTTACAAAATCCGAAGTTGCTATTTTTAATGCAGCCATATCTGTAGAAAAATTTTGATATGCCGGAATAATAATATTATCTGCTATATTTTCTAACATAGCTTTTCTATTAAAATCATCCGTTGTTCCAGCGCCATCATCACTAGATGAACATGCAGCTACAATAAGAACCAAAACAACCACTATTAAAAATCGAAACTTCACCATCTTATTTTTATTTATTCTTAATAAATTTTTGCAAATGTAAAAAAAGAGGTCGAAATGATATAACTTCCTACCTCTTTTTTTATCATTTTATACTTTGTTTATTTTTTAGCTTCCAGCTTGAGCTACTGTAAAATCAAATTTAGATGCAATTGTTTCTGATAATGTTTCTAATGTTGCTGGAGTCACATCCCAAAATCCGTTTGTACCTCCCATTAGGTCATCTATCAAATCCTGTACTTCAGTTCTTGTGAAATACGGTGTATTACTATCAGGTCTTCTTGTAAATTGTAAACTGTAAATAAACCCATATCCTTCAGAAAGATCATGGAATGCACTTGCATAATCAATTGTAGAAGCTTCTAAAGCTGTTTTACCTTGTTGCAAATAGTACACTGCTCTAATTGCAATGATTTGTGAAATTTTTTCTCTAATAATAGTTGCTTGCTGATCACGAACGGTATAATTCTTAGCTACAATAGCAGCTCTACCTAATTTGAATGCATTGTAAATATCATTTGCTATTCCTTCAAAATCAGTATCTCCTTCTACTCTACCAATATATTTATTAAGGAAACTATCATCTGCTCCTATAGTAGCGTTAGGATTTGCAGGATCTACAGAAGCTCCATATAAGTATCCATAAGCTTCATCCCATTTATGTTCCATCGTAGTATAAGGTTTCCCATCCGCTACAACTTCATTATCATTGTTTACTATATTATCTGCTTCATCAAGAACAGCAGTTCCCAAATAATTATTTAATGCCTGATCAGTCATTAATCCTCCGATCAAACTTTTTGCAAAGGCTTGATTTAATTCTAAACCTTTAGCATTTACATATCTGTTAGAACCATTTGCTCCTCCTTCTTGTATAACTCCAGGAGTACCTGCAGTAGCAGTTATCTCCCAATTAGGAAAAACGTCATCAACTTGACTTTTAATCCAACCATCAAAATCAGCTTTGATTGCCGCAGCATTTACTGTATTTGCAGAAAAATAATCTACGCTTGCCGCTGTTTTACTTCGTACACTTTTATCAGAAGAATTCAAATCCGCATCATCAAAATCATTAGCATTTTCCTGATGATCGAACATCGCATCTATAATTGTTTCTGTACTTGCATTATCTTTAAATTCATTAACAATAGCTTCTGCCATGGCTATTCTAGTAGTTTGCCCGCTGAAACTAACTGTACTTTCTCCTTCTCGTTCAAATACATATGTTGCAGGAGCTTCTACCTGAACTACCGTTATTGCATCATCATCTGAAGAACATGAACCTAAAATAACCGTGCCAGATATACATACAATTTTGAATAGACTTTTGATTTTCATTGCTTTTTATTTAGACTTATTACAAATAGTTAATTAATAGCTGCAAATATATTTAACCAAATGTATTTAGCAAATTTTTATTTATATTAAATCTAAATAAATTTAAAATTTTAACAATTGAAGAAAAAAAAGGAGTGATTTCAAACATTCATGAACGGCCTTGACCTATTACTAAAGCAAGCTATTACAATATTTAGAATAAGAATATTATTTCTGTTGTGAATACTTTTTTCTACAAGGATATACCTGTTTGATTACTATGGCAATCATAACGATATCGTTTATAAAGCAAAAATTATAACTTCTCCAAGAGCTTCTTAGCTTCTAAGTACTTATAATTATTTTCATTTTCGAGCAGGACATTTAGTGTTTTTTTTGCTTCTGATTTCTTTTCAAATTTTAAATACACTAATGCCTTATACCATAAAGATCTTGAACGATCTATACTATTAGAGTTTTCCAAAATAGTTAACTGCTCTATAGCTTTTTTTAGATCATTTTTTTCAGCATAAATAAGACTTGTATATATAAAAACAAGAGGATCCAAATCTTTATCACTAACTAATATATATTCCTCAAAATTAGATAAAGCAGCATCAAAATTAGTCGCTCTGAAATTAGATTTTGCCGTCGATAATAATGATGTCTTTCCTGATCTACTGGTAAAGGATGGTAATTCTTCTACCTTATAATACTCTGCAAATAGGTCCTTTTCCGATCCATCTATAAATAAAAAACCAAAAATCAATAAAACCATAGCAGCTGTAGAAATTGCAACGTATAAAAAACGCTTACTACTTGATTTATTATTTTTTGGGCGCTGCTCCTGTTCAGCTCGAGCATTCAATAAATTTTCTTTTATTTTCTTTCCTGTGTCACTTTTTATATAGGTATCTAACTTCTTTTTGTAATCTGTATTATAAAATGAATCATCTTCGTATGCAGTATCAGAAAGATGAAAATTGATAGCTTTATACAATGTTACCTCTTCTTTTAGGATAGTATTTGTATCTATTTCTTTTTGAAATTGTATCATCTCTTCTTTTGGCATATGCCCGCTGAAATATTTTTCAATTTTCATATACATTTCTTCTTCCATCACTTCTTCAGTTTTTCATAACTACTATCACTTTTTATCAAATCTGCTAATTGCTTCTTACATCTAAAGATACGTTGAAACGCCACATTATCTGATGAGTAATTAAATTTTGCAACAATCTCCGTGTATGATATTTTTTTAAAATATGCTTTTAACAATTCTCTACAATTAGGAGACAATAATTCTATTTTTTTTTCAAACAAGTCCCACCTTTCTTGTGCAATGATGGCTTCACTGTGATCATACTCTTCTTCTTTAAGTGTCATGAACGCATCTTTTCTTACCCATCTTTTTTGATTATTTAGCTCTTTTCTCCATATATTTCGACACATAGTAAATAAATATGCTTCGAAAGAAGAGTTTATTTCTATAGTATCAACTTTTAAACGTATCGTTAATTGAAATAATGCATTATGAAAAACTTCTTCTACGTCATGATGTTTCCCCTTATTTTTAAAAATAAAATCCCGTACTTTTGGGAAAACCGTGGTATATAATGCTTTAATGATTTTAGTATCACCATTGCGCAATCCTTCGAGATATTCTAAATCTTTTTGTTTACTCATTAATATCTAGGGTAAGATTATGGACCATAAAGAACATTAAGGCAAAATAACATATTAATATCACATTTGTAATTATGAAAACAGAAAAAATAATTCTATTTGTATTTAGTTTATTTGTAATTGGATGCTCTACTGATGAACTAGAAAAATCATTAATATTAGAGAAAGACCTTAATACCAATGAAAATTTAAGTAAAGGAATAGTAGTACGCGGTAACAATTCATCTAATTGTACAGAAACAAACCAGATTATTAAGATAATTTGGAAGTTACCAATAACAGATTCAGAAAAAAACGATGTTAGAATTTTCTTTGAACAAGATTATGGTAAGCATCCTCTAGTTGCCATTGATCCTAATGGCATAAATGAGACTTGGACATTTAATTTAAGTATAATACCTCTTGAACCTATATTAAACGATTCTGGTATAAACGATTGCCCACGTGCTAATGATGTTGTAAAAGCTGCAGTCACAGAGCATGAAGAAATTGAGTTAGACGATTAACACATGAGACTCTATTTTGCTTTTATATTTATTACTAGTATCATTATAGCTCAGGAAGAAAGTTATAATAATATTCATAGTCTAACCATTAACGATAGTATAAAATCATTAAAGATAGATTCTTTATTATGCAAGCGTATCAATGATCAAGAATACTTAGCTACTGATATTATTGGTAACAAATATGCTAATTGGCATTTTAGAAAAAAAAGGGTTTCCAAGGCTATTGAAGCCCTTTTAATTTCAATCACATATAATCAGAGAGGTGACACCTCTTTACAACAAAAGTATCATAAACTAGGGCAATTTTATAATGCAATAAAAATCCGCGATAAAAGTATTGAAGCATACAAAGAGGCTATCAGTATAAACGCCAATCCGATTAGAACAGCCAGAGTATATTCTTTACTGGGATTCTCATATTATGAAAATGGGGATTATTACAATTCTCAACAATATTTTGAAGTTGCTGAAAAAAAATTTAGAGAAGAAAAAGATGTACAACGTTTGATAATAAATCATATCAACTCTTCTAACACCTACTCAAGAATTAATACGCAAAAAGCTAGTAATAAGTTAATCAAAAACTTACTTGAAGCAGATTCTCTTACAAAATCAATAAATGTACCTACAACAAGAACGCTAAAAATAAAAAAAGCACTTTTATCTTATTATGTTGATTACAAAACCAGAGATATTAAATCTGGAGAAAAATATGGATCCGAGGCGCTAGTAATAGCTAACCAATTACAAGATTCTTTAGGAATATCCGAAACATATAATTTATTAGGAAACTTATATGATCACTCTAATCCTACAAATACAATACAATACAATAAAAAAGCTTTACGATTTAATACTCAATCTGAATATATTCAATCTATATCATACGCTAGTTTAGGGCTTAGTAATAGTAAGTTAAAAAATTATGATCAGAGTATTTCTCACTTCCATAAGTCATTAGCTTTATTGACAGGGTTTGATTTTAGATCTAAAGCTCCTGAAATAATCGAAAAAACATTAAACACGTACTTTGATAATGATAATCTATGGGTAATAATTAATAACCTAGCAGAAGCCTATTTACTACAATATGAGAACACTAACAATCCCATTTCACTGGAGAAATCTATTCATTTTTTCCTAATTGCCGATACTATAATTGACCTTTATAATAAGAATACAGATGAAACACAAACAAAACTTATATGGCGTCGTAAAGCAACAGAACTTTATGGTAGAGCGTTAAAAGCGGCATTTTTATCTAAAAGAATTGATGTTGGTCATTTCCTTCAGGAGAAAAATAAAGCATTATTACTCTATGAAGAAAACAGCAAACAACAACAATTACAAAACATCAAATTAAGCAGAGATATTTTACATCGTAAACTTCAACTTCAAAAAATAATTATAGAACTAGAACGAACTAATTCATCTACTAATAATATTTCGGAATCTTTATTAAAAAATAAACAAGCACTTAATCAGCTTTTGGATAGTATTCAAAAAATATATCCAGGCTATAATAATATAAAAAAAACATATATTCCTAAATCAATTAATGAAATCCAAGCTTCTTTAGATACTAATGAAATTATATTAGAATATCATGTAAATATAGATGAAGGTTATGGGGTCTACCCAAATAAGAACAAGGTGTATCTTATTTGTATTAGTAGAGAAAAAGCATATTTTTTTGAAATAAATGATGTTAAAAAACTAATTAAACAACTTTATCAAAAGCAATTAAAACCATTCAGAACAGATAACGATATTTTAGATTATCATAGTTTATCTCTAAAAGCGTATGATAAACTATTTCCTATTGAAATAAGAGAAGTTATTGCGAATAAAAACCTTACTATAATTCCTGATAATTATTTAAGTAAAATTCCTTTCGAAAGTTTAATTGTATCAAAAACAAAGCAAAGAGATTATCTTATCAATTACCATCAAATAAGCTATAAGTATAGTAACACATTTCATGATCAAAACAAAAATAACATAGTACTATCCAATCAAAACTTTGCTGCTTTTGCACCTGTATACTTTAATGATCCTGAATTAGATGAGTTAACGGAAAGTATGGCGGAGGTTGATATTTTAAAACAATATTTTAAGGGTCAAATATTTTTAGAAGAAAAAGCGACCAAAAAATCTTTTACTGATATACTAGGGAACGCTAATATCATTCATTTAGCAACTCATGCTGATGCTAATGATTCTATAGCACCGTGGATTGCTTTTAGTAAGCAAAAAATGTATTTAGATGAACTAAGTCTATCTCCAAACAATGCTTCCTTGGTGGTTTTAAGTGCCTGTAAAACAACAGATGGAAAAATAGAAACTGGAGAAGGAGTTATGAGTTTAGCTAGAGGTTTCTTTTATGGAGGAGCACAAAGTACTGTTTCTTCTTTATGGAATGTTGATGATAAATCTTCACAACTTATATTACGAGATTTTTACAAAAACCTAGATCTAGGAATTTCTAAATCACAGTCACTGCATACTGCTAAAATTAACTATTTAAAAAATCATGTTGGATCAGAAGCATCTCCTTATTATTGGGCTTCTCTTATTCTTATAGGTGATACAAGTCCATTGCCAAAGAATAATTGGGCTACTCCATTTTTGATAATAAGTATATTATCAGCTGTTATACTGATCATCTTAATCATTTTTTTGCTACGAACGCATATTCATAAAAAGAATGCATAAATTAAAGAGAGCAAGTAAAAATCACCTGCTCTCTATTTATAGTAATCTATCTTTCCCTTCTTAAAACTTAATCTAATTCAGGTTATAAAATATTTGATAAATTATTTAACCTATTACACCAAAACCACTTACTCTACATTCGTATGTTCCAGAAACGGCATTATTATCGGCACAAGGAGCGCAAGTGTTTCCTGGATTTGTACACACGTTCAAACAAGATGTTAATGAATTAAAATCACAACTAGAGGCAATTGGTAGGCCTCCAATATTAAATCCTCCTCCATTAATTACTTTTTGTTCACTTCTATTTAATCTCTGAACTCGGTTTAACTTCAAAATACTTTTTAACATGATTGTGGAAATTTAAAAAATTAATATTTATAGAAATTTTATAGGCATGCACTATGTATACCTAAGAATATTTTGATCTATTTATATCCTGATCTATTCAAATTACTGTAAGCTACTATTACTTTAATTCTTAATTAAGGGTGATTAAAGAAAAATAAAAAGCGGGCATAAAGCCCGCTTTATCTGAAATTATAAATGACAAGGGCCACATACTATATCACCACCAGGATTAACTCCAATTACACATTCTCTAGAACCAGGACATCGAGATTCTCCTAAACCAATACCAAAACCACCACTAATTACTTTTTGCTCAGCTTTATTTAATTCTTGAGCCCCGTTTAATTTTAAAATGTTTTTAATCATAATTGTAAAAATTTAAAAAAGTTTACTTTTGCTGCGATCATTTATGGACACTCACAGTTTGTGTCTATTCTTGCAAGAATATTTGTAATTGTATCATCAATACACCTTCATTATATTTTTAGAAGAAACAACAAATCAATAATTATCATTTTTCAGTATAATAATCCATTGTACTTGTAAACTAAAAATAGGTTTATACGTATGTAAGAGTTTGTATGAACACCTAGATGTTCCAATAGAGAAGAATTCTTACCCTTAGAAAACAAAAAAAATAATAGAATTAGCCAAAAAACAAACCAAAAATCTGATTTTTAGATAGTTACTCAAAAAAAATAAATATATCTAAGCTTAGTGATACGCTGTAAATACTTTAGTCGCTTCGTTATGTGAAGATTCGAAGCTCATCATTCTAACATTAGTATCTGCTTTTTGAGTCGTGAAATATGACAACATACGTTCTGTAGGCATATTACCAGTAAGTTCATCTTTTGCCATTGGGCATCCTCCAAATCCTTGGATTGCTCCATCAAATCTTCTGCAACCAGCTTTATAGGCTGCATCAACTTTCTCATGCCAAGTTGTTGGTGTTGTATGCAAATGTGCACCAAATTCAATTTCTGGATATTTAGGAATCAGATTAGCATATAAATAATCTATAATTTCAGGGTTAGAAGTACCCACAGTATCCGATAGTGATAAAATTTTCACTCCCATAGTACTCAACTTCTCCGTCCATTCTCCAACGATTTCAACATTCCAAGGATCTCCATATGGATTACCAAAGCCCATGGACAAATATGCAACCACTTGCTTATTAGATTTATCAGCAATATTTAGAATTTCTTGTAATGCCTCTACAGATTCTGCAATTGTCTTGTGCGTATTACGCATCTGAAAATTCTCCGAGATTGAAAAAGGATATCCCAAATAATCAATTTCCTTATGCTGTACCGCATCATTAGCCCCACGTACATTAGCAATAATTGCTAATAATTTACTATCTGTAGAAGATAAATCTAATCCTGCCAAAACCTCAGCCGTATCTACCATTTGTGGAATAGCTTTAGGAGACACAAAACTTCCGAAATCTATAGTATCAAACCCACATCGCAATAAAGATTGGATATACTGAATCTTTTTTTCTGTAGGAATAAAGTCTTTGATGCCTTGCATAGCATCTCTCGGACATTCAATAATTTTTACTTTTTCGGCCATTTACACGTGTCGATCTAGAAGAAATTCAATTTAGAGTATAAAAATATGATTATTTTTCAGAAAAGAGGATAAAAATTCCGATTCCGATAAAGACTATGACCTGCAACCATTTTAAGAACACTTTGTTCAGTCTCTCACATATTTATTCCAAAACATAAGGGATATATACAACCACCAGCGCACCAGGCTTATCATTATCTACAATATCAAATCGGGCATTAACTTTTAGAGATTTTGAATAAATTTTAAATCGTTCCTCTAGTATAGTGCCTGACAATGATTGGTAACCTGTCGTATTATTTTTTAATGTATTTCTTTTTGTATATCCTACCCCGTTATCTAGAACACTGCACTTTAACAAGTTTTCATTCTTTTCTTTTACAAGTTTCAATGTTATTTGTCCCTTTTCAATATTTGATATTCCATGTTCAATTGCATTTTCAACAAATGGCTGTATAAACATGGGAGGAATAAGCATCTCGTCAGAATCAATATCTAAATCAATTTCAACATCATAGCTGAATTTTTGAGAAAAATTAGATTGTAACTCTAAATAATCCCTAATCGTTTGAATTTCTTCTTCCACAGAAACAAATTCTTCTCTAGAATTTTCCAGAATTGATCTTAATAAACTACTTAATTTAAGTGTATATGGAATTACTTTTTCCGATTTGTTGGATGATAAATTTACTATACTACTTAAAGCGTTAAATAAAAAATGTGGATTCAATTGAGAACGGAGTAAACGTTGCTCCAAGACTGCCGTTTTATACTTACTGTTTAATTTATTTTGCCTAAATAGCACCACTCCCAATATTAAAAATGAAATAAACAATCCTATTAAAACCCAATTGATTATATTTTTTTGTTGCACAATTGTATTCTGTTGCTGTGTTAATTCCTCTAATTTTGATATTGACGCATCTTTTTCCTTCAAATCAAACTCAGCAGCATATAATTGTAATTGCTTGGTGATACTATTATCGTGATATCTAATCAAATAGTTATTTAATTCTTTTTGGACAATTAATTCGCTTGATGGATCATCTATTTTTTTAAAATTTCTACTAAGAATACCTTGTACCCTAAAAAGCAACCTTTTTTCATCTCGGCTATAATCATAATTACTTTTTAGTGAATCCAGAACACTTTTTAAAACGACATTTGATTGCTTAATACTATCCTTATGTGATAATATAAATCCATAATCTATTTGGGCAGATAACTTTAATTTTTCATCAATGTTAGCTTCCGCAAGATTATTAGTCCTAAAAATATTATACGATTCATTATAAGAGTTATATGCAGAATCATCTTGTTTCTGATTTAAAGCAACGTCTCCGATACCAGTGTTAGCTATAACCTGATTAATTAAGAAATTAACATTTCTATAATTATCACTATCTATTAGTGAAGTATCACGATATGTTTTTAGCGCACTTTTAAAATAAAATTTAGCGGAGTCATATTTTTTTAAATCTCTATATAGTGAACCTATTTCCGATTCATTATTACCTTTTTCAAACTTATGAGACATCCATATAGTATCCATTGCAGCTTTTTTTCGAGTTTCAAGTGCTAAATTGACATCTCCCACTTCAATATGTATGTATGAAATTCTATCTAAAATATAGAACTTCCAAGATTTTTTATCAGGTGATTCTGGATATTTGGATGTGAGCTCTAATCCTCTATAAAGAGTTTTTAATGCACTAAGTGGTTTTTTTCCAAAATATTCTCTCAAACCTTTAATATAATATGCTTTATGAACAATTCCATCCGCTCCCGGATGGGTATATTCAAATGATTCATATGCCTCAATAGCTTTATGAGCGTTTGTCAATGCAGAATCATTCTCACGTTTAAATAAATGTACGTAACTTTTGAATGTATAATATTTTGTCCAACCCTTAAGTGTAGTATCTTGCTGTATACTGTACTTTATTTGATCAATATAAACTCTATTGGGCTCCTTAAACGAAATCGTATCAATAAAATGCTGGGATAATATTTCTTGTGCAAAAGAATTAAAACTAACCAATAGAATTACAGAAATAAAAAAAAGACGTTTCAATGTTGTATTATTTGTGATGTAAACATAAATTTAGTGTTCGAATTTACATCTATTTTTATGATTAATGTTGTTATTATTGAAAATGATACTGATGCATCAAATTATCTTTCTAAACTTCTAAAAAATCCAATTTTTCAAATAAATATAGTAGGTTCAACTAAATCTATTAAAGAAGGTATAGCACTTATTTCTTCTTCTTCTCCTGAATTGGTTTTTCTTGATATACACCTAGATGATGGTCTAGGTTTTGAAATTCTGGATAATATACATTCAAAAAACTTTGAAGTTATATTTGTAACCGCATATGACACCTATTATGAGAAAGCAATAGAACATTTTGCATTTAATTACTTATTAAAACCAATAGATCCTTTAATGTTAGAAAAGGTAATCAATAGATATCAACAAGTAAAATCAAGGCATAGCCTACAAAGCAAGTATGATCACTTTAGAGAATTCATTAAAGAAAGTAATTCAAAAATACTTTTACACACTGGTCAACATTATAAATCTATTTATCTTGATGATATCATCTCTTGCACGGCAGATGGTAACTATACTTCTTTTACACTTAAAGACCATAAACCTATTTTAGCCAATAATATTCTAAAACACTATGATAAGCTACTATCAAATCGAGGTTTTTTTAGAGCGAATCGATCTTGTCTTATTAATATCTCCCATATAGAATCTATTTTTAGAAAAGAAACTATTATTCTTGATAACGGAGACAAAGTTCAAGTTTCCGGTAGTAATAGAGAGCAATTATCCCTACTTCTAGATTCGTTTAAATAGCAAAACACCTTGTTTATTTATTAAATCCTTTCATTCATTTATTCCTTTATTTATTATTTCTTATTCATTATAAATTTGGATATAAATTAAAAAAATAGACACAGACTGTGAGTGTCTTTAAAGGATCACAAATATTTAATTTTCAAAAAACAAATAATTATGTTGAAAAGCGTTTTAAATTTAGAAGGAGTACAAAGACTAAATAGAAATGAGCAAAAAATCATAAAAGGTGGAAGAGAACTGGAACCTAATCTTCCTTCGGGTTCTCCAGAATGTAATGGTTGTGAAATTCTGCGATTTAATGTATGCGTACCTGTATGCCTATAAAACTAAAAAAGCTGCCAAAAAAAATGGCAGCTTTTCTTTTAATTTATTTTTCAGAAAAGAGGATAAAAATTCCGATTCCGATAAAGACTATGATCTGCAACCATTTTAAAAACACACCTACTCTAGAGTTACCCTTAATATAATCTGAGATATATCCTGCCCCAATAGCTATTAAGCTAAATACTAAAAGAGATACACCCATAAATAAAAAACCTAAAACGTAAAACTGTGTTACACTACTTAACGTTTCACTAAATAAAAATCCTGGAAAGAAAGCCAAAAAAAATATTGAGACTTTAGGATTTAATACATTCATAACAAACCCTTGTCGAAATAATTGCCCCAAACTTTTTTTCTCTACAGTATCAGCCGAAAGTTGTATCGCTGCACTATTTTTCCAAACCTTATATGCTAAAAAAAATAAATATAGCGCTCCTAATAGTTTTATAGTAAAAAACAACACTTCACTTTGCTGGATAATAGTAGATACTCCAAAGGCTACTAATGTAGTATGCACCAAACAACCAGATATTAAGCCTGCCACTGTAGCAAGTCCATATTTTTTGCCATTTACAATACTTTGCATTAGTACGTAAATATTATCTGGTCCTGGAGAAATGGATAAAGCCAGAGTAGCGATTACAAAAGTGTATAGGATTTCAAAATTCATTGTTATTTTTTGTAAGGTTTCACATAAGTAACCGACAGCTCAAAAATATACATATCATTTTAAAATCAGTTCATAATAAATTATTATCGAAGAATTAGGGTTATTCCTTAGTCAGCTGTTTAAAGTATATAACACAATCAACTCATTTAATAACCATACAAATGAAAAAGCTTATTCTAAAAACTACCTTATTACTTTTATCATTATCAACATTTGGTCAAACTACTACAGCAGTTTATGACATAGTATTTACAAGCAATTGGGATGCTCATGGCACATTACCAGGAAATGCGCATTTTACAGAATTAGTAGGTGCTACTCACAATAGTAGTGTTACATTTCTCGAAATGGGAGGAATGGCAACAGCAGGTATCAAACAAGTAGCAGAAACAGGTCTTTTTGGAACTTTTAACTCAGAAGTTACTACTGCGATAAATGCAAATAATGCTGATCAATTTATTGAAGGTCCGAATTTATTTCCAACCCCTACTTCTAAAACTATTACGATAAGTGATCTTACTATAAGTTCAGACTACCCTTTAATTAGTCTTGCATCTATGATTGCTCCCAGTCCTGATTGGATGATCGCTGTAAATAGCGTATCTATGATTGATGGTGGAGGTCAATGGATTTCGCAAGTTACATTAGATTTATATGCATATGATGCTGGAACTGAAAATGGTACTGGTTACAGTTTAAATAATACAGCTACAGTGCCTCAGGAAGCAATATCAAGTCTACAAGGAGTTTCTCCATTCAATTCAGCAAAAATCGGAACGATAGTTTTTAATCAGAAACGACTTAGTACGGAAGATTTTACTAGCGAAAAGGAAAATGATAAAATTACAATCTCTCCTAATCCCAGTAATGGAGATATATCTATTTTAACATCAAAATCTGCTACTATAGAAGAAATTGAAATATACAATGTCCTAGGAAAACAAGTAAGACGCTATAATTTTAAGCAAAGTAACGCTAACATCAACCTTGATCTTACACAACTTACCTCTGGTATTTATCTGGTAAGACTTCTAACTAATTCAGGAAAAAGCGAAACCCAGAAAATAATTTTGAGATAGTTTATAATCCTTTTTTGATTACTGCTTTATTAATATTCTTAATCAATTTTGGCCCTTCATAAATAAAACCTGTATATAATTGTACAAGGCTTGCTCCTGCTTCTAATTTTTCTATAGCATCAGTAGCACTATGAATGCCTCCTACTCCAATAATAGGAAAAGCTTTATTGCTTTTTTCTGATAAAAACCTGATTACTTCAGTAGATCTATTGGTTAGTGGTTTACCACTCAACCCTCCTTTTTCATTTGCCAACGTGAGATTTGATTTCAATCCTTTTCTAGATATTGTAGTATTAGCAGCAATAACACCTGCTATTTTAGTGTCTTTCACAATATCAATTATATCTAATAACTGTTCATCTGTAAGGTCTGGTGCTATTTTAAGTAGGATTGGCTTAGCATTTTGATTATCAACAGTACCTTTTTCAAGATTTCTCTGTTGAAGTGTATTCAATAATGCTGTCAATGGTTCTTTATCCTGCAATGCTCTTAAATTTGGAGTATTAGGCGAACTAACATTGACCACAAAATAATCTACATAATCAAAAAGCGCATCAAAACATATTTTATAATCTTCTACTGCTGTTTCGTTTGGAGTTACTTTATTCTTACCAATGTTACCTCCTATTAAAACGCCTTTATTTTTCTTCAGTCGTTGTACTGCATCCTCTACTCCACCATTATTAAAACCCATTCGATTAATAATTGCGCTATCTTCCTTTAATCTAAATAATCTTTTTTTAGGATTACCTTCCTGAGGTTTAGGGGTCAATGTTCCTATCTCTACAAATCCAAACCCAAAATCAGAAAGTTCATTAAATAATTTAGCATCTTTATCAAAACCAGCTGCCAAGCCAACAGGGTTTTTGAATTTCAACCCAAATACTTCTCTTTCAAGAGTAGCGTTTTTTACTTGATATATACTTCTAAAAATTCCAGAAACAAATGGAATTTTAGACAAAGCTCTTATCATCTTAAAGGTAAAGTGATGTACACCTTCAGGATCATAATTAAATAAAATTGGTCGAATTATTGATTTGTACATTGGAAGATTCTTTTGGTTCGCAAAAATACGGGATACAAAAATTTTACCATACAAATATTTGATATTTATAGTAGCTCAGGAAATCCCCACATAATCTTAATAACAATCCATTCTAATCTGTTTATTATTAAGAAATGTACTCAATGGAATTTTAAGTTTATTTTCCGTGATACGCTCCAAAACATCAAGTACTTCTTCCTGCATGTTAACAGAACCACATATCATTATTACACCACCTTTTTGAAGAGTATTAGCAATAAGGTCATTCTCCTTACTTACCAAATCCTGAACATATTCTTTATCATTCTCCCTAGAATAGGCAACATGAAAACTAGATATTTGCTTTGTTAATCTTCCTCGTTTCACATAATCTTCATATATCTCCAAAGACTTTTTGGTTCTTCCTCCCCAAAACAAGTGAATTTTAGCATTACTCGTTTCACTTGTAATCATTCCTAAAAATGGGGCAATACCCGTTCCGTTAGCAATTAGAATTCCATCATTTGTGAAACTTGGAAAATAAAATTCTTCATTAGGTTTAATCATTGCCTTTATCGTATCACCTTCTTGTAATTGATTTAAATACGATGAACACACACCATTATCATGTTTTTTAATGCTCAATACGATAGCTCCATCCAATTTACCTATTGAATACAATCTAGCCACAGTATCATTATTAGGACGAATCGATAATAAATCTCCTGATCTAAAATCTAGCGATTGTTTTGAATGATGTAAACGAAGTAAAAACGTATCATCCGTATTTAAGGGTGTTTTATTTGCTACTTTGAAGACTTCATATCCTGATTCCCTTACTTCTTCGGAAGTATCAATTTTTAAGGACAAACCAACTAAATCATTCCATTTCTCTACCCAATTCTTGAAAACATCCAAAGATTGATTATTTATTTTTTGTAATGGTAAAATCGACCTGAATTCAGAATGCAATCCTAAAATTGCATCAACATCTATAGCATACTTACAAAAATCCGGATATGCTAATGATCCTAAACCTATGACTGAAAACTGAAGGGTATTGATTGGTTTAATTTCCTTAAACAATCGCTCAAATTTTTTGGCGTTTGCAGGAGGTTCTCCTTTTCCATAGGTAGCTGTAAAAACAATAAGATGTTTTGCTTTTTGATAGGTTGTATATGAATTTAATTCTGAAACGAAAACAGACTTGCCTGCCTTAAGAAGTGCTTTCCTAAAGAGATTTGCAAAAGTAAATGTAGAACCTGTTTCTGATCCTACTAGAATAATATATTCACACTCGTCTTTATTATTTTGTCCATTACTTAGCCTACTTCTCCTACTACGTTTAATAGTCATCCAGAACCCTGAATACATAAAAAACAGAATAATCCCACTAGTAATCAATAAAACAATTGACCACAAAACATTACCACTACCAGTATGTAACAAAAGGCTGTAGTACGATGCTAATTTCACAAAAGTATATTGCTGTACACTCAGAACACTTCCGCTAAATTGATGAACCATTAGTTCTTTATCAATTAGTTCTATTCTAAAATAATCTTCAACATCATCAGAAAATGGAAATTCTATATTTCTAACATCATTTAAATGAATTCTCCTGAAAACCGGAAAATCAGCAGCCGCCGTTTTCGTAGCTTTTTCGTATGCTTGTATATTAATTTGGTTAGAAGAAGAATATTTTGGAAGCAAAGAAAATTTTTCAAGAGACAAATAAACACCCGTAACAGCAATAATGAGTATTGGGATAAAAAACCAGCGACCGAAGACTACATGGTAATACTGATTCGTGGATTCCTTATGTACCTTCGTAAAAAACTTTGAAACACCTCCTTGTCGTTTCAGAATAAGTAGCATTCCGGTAACAACGATAATAACCAATAGTAACGAAACCAATCCAACAAAAAAACGCCCTACACTTTTCAGAAATAAAGATCTATGAAGATTAGTCGCAAACTTAAAAATACTTGCTTTTTGTTCAGGATTGCCAAGTTTTTCTCCAGTCCTGGGATTAACATAGATTTTTTCACCTTTTCCCTCTTTAGTAATTACAGAAGCAACAACAAAATTCGAATCTTCTACGGTAATTGTAATTACCTCTTTATACTCTCTTTGTAAAACTGCTATAGTTTCTGCTATAGTAATATTTTCAATATCACCTATTGCATAAGGTTGTACAGCATTAGACATAGGCTCTAAAGCAAGAATAATACCTGTTACTGAAGCTATCGATAAAAAAATAGCAGAAGATATAGCCAATACAAGATGGCTATATCTCCATAATGAAATAGTCATACTATTCTAAAAATTATTGTGGAAGCATTCGTATATATCTTATAAAACCTTTTCCTTCTACTTTAGATTTTATAGTTTCAGTAGTCAACTCAAACTCAACATCATCTTCATAGTATTCTTGATCCTCAACGGCTGTTTCAAAACGAATTTTATATCCGCTATCAATTTTATCTTTAGGGATTTTAATAATACTTACTGTTCTTTCTCCACCACTTATAGTAGCTCCAGAAATCGCGTCAATATCTGATCGTTGTTTTCCATAGAATTTCCACCATTCTGTAATATCACTATACCATTCACTATCTTTTCCTTGAACATATAAAGTCTCATCATATCCTCCTTCTGGTTTTATTAGAGAAATAACAACATATGCACCTTCTCCTGTATAATTTATCATCTGTATCATACATTTAAGGTTCGTTGTGTTTGACTCCCTTGTAAAAGATACTAATACAAAAACCGTTAGTATAGCTAATGGAAATAATCTAAAAATTGTTTTCATAACATTTATATTTTAATAAAGACCACACCATATTCACTGATCTCTCCTCATTTGTTATTGATATTTAGTAATTGTCAATTATTGTAAGAAACTTAACTCGACATTTTGCTGTTGTAGTAATTCGTTTTCTGTTGCTAGATCAAAAACCGTTTCTTCAAAACTCGTTTGTATACTTTTATCTGCTCCATTCTCTAAAAGAAATTTTAATAAATCTGCACTAGTAGCTTTCATAGCTGCAAGATGCAATGCTGTATTTCCTTCATCATTTTTACTATTCATAGGAACGGTCAATTTGGCAATTCTTTTTAGCAATTCAATATCATTTTCTTTTACTGCCAAATGCCATAACGTATGGCCATCAGCCTGAACTTCTGTAAAATCCACTCCCTTTTCTTGAAGCAATGCAATTTTTTGATCAAATTCTTGAGCTTTGTCTTTTTGATACGATTGCAAGACATAATATGCAAGCGAATTTCCTTTTAAGTCTTTCGCCAATGGATTTGCCTCATGATCCAGTAATAGTCTAATTACATCAATAGTATTTCTTTGAACAGCTTTCATTAGTGGTGTAACACCACTTTTATTAGCCTGATCGATGTCTTTTACATATGTAATAAGATGACTAATACGTTGCATATCATTTCTAGAAGCAGCATTGGCAAATGGTGTATCCCCTTTACTATTTGGTTGATTAACATCTACACCTTTCTGAATAAAGTAATCAAAAATAGCTCGCTCCTTATTTTTAAAAGCTAAAGCGTGTAACGCATTAATACCTTTATCCGTTACTACATTTGGTTGAATTCCTATGCCTTCAAAATATTTATACACTTCTAGATTATTAGCACTATTCCGAGTACCTTGACTTGCAAAAACAAATGCATTTCCACCTTCACTATTTAGATTTTTATAGGCTACACCTTTCTTAATAAGCTGGTTTAAGATTTCTTTATTTCCTTTTTTAGCAGCATAATTAAAAATACCATTGCCATTGGTATCTATACAATGTAGATCTATGCCTCTATCAACAAAATAATCAATGAGCTTATCATTCTCCAAAAACGGAGCAACCAATAACAACGCATTAGCTCCATCATTATTTTTTTCTGTCAACAAATCTGCTCCATTGGCAATACAAAAATCATATAGCTTAACGTTTTGCTGACCGGTAACAGCGGCAAAGTTTAATAACGAATATCCGTGGCTATCGATAATATCTGTCGTTGCTCCTTTTTCAAGAAGATGCTTCATCATTTCCAAATTATCACGATAGATAGCCCAAAAAATATAAGTACGTCCATCATGAGTTTTTTTATTTACGTCATTTCCTTTTTTAGTCAAAAGATATTTAATCGTTTGATTATCTACTTTTTCAATCAGCGCCCAAGAAACAGCATCAAAAGCAAACCGATTAAGTTCTGCAGGATCATTCCCTGAGGCAATATCTTTATCTATTTGCTGTATAGTAGGGTTTGATTTCCAATAGTTTCGATCTAAAAAAACATTTTCCTGTGCAGATACGTTTATATACAATAAAATAAAAACGATCCCCAATAAGCTATGAACTTTTCTCATATTATTATTTTTTTACAAAAGATTCTATAATTGTATTAATATCATTTTCTGCTTGATAATCTTCAGTAAAAAGATGCTTATATAGCGCTTTGTTCTCAACTTTTTGTTCTAAAGATAAATCTGTGTTTCTTCCAAAAACTTCTTCCCACTTACTTCTTACCAAAACCCATTTATCATTATGTTCTTTCCACCAATTAGATGCTCCTGCACAACGTTTATCATCTACACGTGTATAAATATTATTCCCTTTCTCTTTGGCTATGATTATATCTTCTTTACCCGCTTCTCTAATAATTTTGTCATTATCTTGATCATGTATCCAACCAGTTTCGGTAATTTCCTGACGATTACCTCTCATTGTAATATTATAATCACTTCTGGTAGTATACTCACGTCGTGGCAAAGGCGCTGTTGTAGTGTTTTCCCAAAAACTCTTACCATCGACATGGACCCAGCTAGCAGAACCTTCATAACGAGGACTATCATCTACTTGATATACTTTTTGAGACCACTGCCCTTTTACATCTTCTTCGGGTTTACGAACATATTTCCAATTATTATCTCCATCATACATATAAAAATCTCGGTTTTCAAACACCCAATCCTGTCTCCAATGCTTTACAATATGAGGTTTGGATGGATCGCCTACTTGTAGAATATGCTGAATAGCTATCTTATTCTCCTTATCAACTACTAATTCTGCCCACTCTAATGCCTTACTATCCTTTTTCGTTTTAGAAGGTTTATATAGAGAATCGTTACTATAATTAAAAGTTTCTGCAAAATTAAAAGAGACCTCATAGCAACCGCACATGGACTTTATTGCGGCAAGATCATTTGCTTTTTTATCTACTTGCCCTATTACTACACTAGATGTAAGTAGTGACACAACAATTACTAACTGACTGATTTTCATTTTGAAAGATTATTTAAAAGTTTAAAACATAAAAAATAATTAATCTTATTTAGACTTAATTAAAATAAGATTATATATTTGTCAAAAATAATAATTATTTTTAATTAGTCTAAATAAATGAATAAAATCATTACTTTTATCTTACTCTTATGCTGTAACCTATATAGTCAAGAACATGTTACTCCTAAAGAAAGTGACTCTCTAAAAACAGAGAGATTAGAAGAAGTATTCATAAGTGCAACTCGTACAGAAAGACAATTATCTTCTCTCCCTTTGCCTGCACAGATTATTTCTAAAAAAGAAATTGATGCAGTAAATTCAGTTCGCTTAACCGATATTCTTAATGAGCAAACTGGGCTCATTACTGTTCCTGATTTTGGTGGTGGAGAAGGAATTCAATTACAAGGTTTAGATAGTCAGTATACCTTGATCTTGATCGATGGGGTTCCTCTTGTTGGGAGATCCGCAGGCACCTTAGACTTAAGTCGTCTTACCACAGGTAACGTTAAACAATTAGAAGTAGTAAAAGGAGCCTCCTCAAGTTTATATGGTAGTGAAGCTTTGGGAGGTGTCATCAATATAATTACTAAAAACCCCAAGGAAGGCTTTAAAGGTACTATTAGTCATCGTACAGGAAGCTTCAATACCCAAGATTTAAGCACCGCTATTAATTTTAAACAAAAAAAGTTCGGAATTAATGCTTTTTTTAATAGATATAGTAGCTCCGGTTATGACCTTATTAATTCTGATGAGCTTAATACCGTAGAGCCTTTTAGCAACTATACTTTTACCACTAAAATATCCTATGATTTTAATGATAATACTAAACTTCTATTATCGAGTCGCTATTACACTCAGGAACAAGATAATGTTGCTCCAAATAATTTATTAGGAGAAAGTACCATAACAGAATGGAATACGCACTTTAAGTTCGATCACAAATTCAATAAAAAATGGGCCACATATATTGAATTCTACACTACCCAATATAAAGCTGAAGAGTTTCTTGATGACCCATCTGGTGCAAGATTCTCGGATAGTGATTTTGATCAACGTTTTTTACGTCCTGAAATACGAGCTTCTTACACTCCTAACGAAAAACATACACTTATCGGCGGTGTTGGTCTAACAAATGAAACATTAGACAGAACAGACTTTTTTGAAAAACCTGAGTTCTATGCTCCTTATATTTTTGCTCAATATGATGTCCAAGCTTTAGAAAAACTAAACGTTATTCTAGGTTTTAGATATGATGATCATAACGAATATGAATCACAGCTTAGTCCAAAAATTGCTCTTAGATATGAAATTACGGATAAGTTATCTGTAAAAAGTTCTGTAGGTTATGGATTCAAAGCTCCAGATTTTAGACAACTCTACTTTGATTTTACAAATGCTACTGTAGGATACACCGTGCTAGGATATAATGCTGTTCCTAGTCAGCTTCAGGAACTGGCAGATCAAGGACAATTAACAGAAGAATCTGTAAACAATCTTCCTTCTATTATAGAACAATTTAATGAATCTCTAAAACCAGAAAGTTCTGTGAGTTATAATTTAGGGGTCGATTTCGAGCCAATTTCAAAACTAAAACTAAGTCTAAACTTTTTCCAGAATAACATTACAAATCTAATAGACACTAGAGTAATTGCTAGAAAATCAAATGGTCAAAATGTATTTAGTTACTCAAATGTAGATGACGTATATACACAAGGTGTAGAATTCAGCGCAAACTGGAAACCAATCACAAATCTAAAAATATCAGGAGGTTATCAATTACTTTATGCTAAAGACAAAGAAGCAGAAAGAATTTTTCAAAACGGAGAAGCTTTTGCTCGTGTACCTAACCCTGATGGCCTAGGAACTACAACAATTCAATTAGAAGAAGGTGATTATTTTGGTTTACCCAATCGCTCCAGACATATGGCTAATGTCAAGCTATTTTATGAAATTCCAGATTGGAACATAAATACAAATATTAGAGCAACTTACAGAAGTAGCTATGGATTGTCTGATACTAATGGAACCATTAATGGTTACATAGATACCTATGACGAATTTGTAGGAGAATATACTATTTGGGATTTTGCTATAAACAAAACTTTTTACAACAACTATATCCTAGGAATGGGTATAGACAACCTCTTTGATTTTACCGATCCCGGAAACATAAGTAACATTGCTGGTCGCATATTATACGGAAAACTAAACATTAAATTTTAAATACATACAAATGAGAACACTTAGATTTTTAACTTTTGCTATACTCGCTATTGGATTTTTTTCTTGTAGTAGTGATGACGATTCATGCGCAGAAACTTTATTTTTTGATGATGCTGATGGAGATGGATTAGGAAATTCTGCAGCATCACAACTTGCTTGTGTTGCCCCAGAAGGATTTGTTTCCAATTCTGATGATAATGACGACACACAAGCTCTTGCCAACCTTATTTCTGAAACAGTTACTAATTTACACGCACCTCAAGAAGGAGGACAGGGACAACCAATATCTGGTGCTTTTACAAAATTTGATTTCGAAACAGGTCAAATTACTACTAGTGATGAAGATTGGGACATTGCTTTTAGAGGAACTACCATTATAATTAATGGAGGAGCTACACAAGGAACTACTGATGAACCAGATAGAACTGGAGATGCCGCTGCCTATATTGCTACAGGAACTATGGATAATATAACATCTGTGGAAATCGGAAATCTTATACAAGATACTGCTGCCGATACAGCCATACCTTCAGGAAGTGATAATGGATGGTATAATTATTCTGGAGCACCAAATTTCTTAATCACTCCTTTAACAGGAAAAATTTTAGTAATAAGAACTAGTGACGGAAAGTATGCAAAAGTAGAAATACTTAGCTACTATAAAGATGCTCCTATTAATCCAGATGCCTTTGTACATGAAAGCAGATATTTCACTTTTAACTATATATACCAACCAAACAATAATGTAACTGTATTTTAGAAAGCATCAATTAACCCTAAAACTAAATTACCCCCCTTTTTTAAGTTGTAATTGCATTGTTGTTTCTGCAGAAAACCTTGCTTGGCAAGGTTTTCTTATTTTAAAAAACTACTTTTTATAATAATAATGTATTTTTGAAAATCCAAAAATTAATTCATCCCTATGATTCCTAAAAAACATATTATTGATAGATTTATAAGTTATGTAACCATAGATACGGAGAGTGATCCTAATAGCGATACAACTCCTAGTTCTGAAAAGCAATGGGATCTAGCAAATAAATTAGTTGACGAATTAAAATCAATAGGTTTAGAAGATGTAACTATTGACCAAAATGCTTACATCATGGCAACACTACCATCTAATGTGGATCACGATGTCCCAACAATTGGTTTCATTTCTCATTTTGATACTACTCCTGATTTCACAGGAGCTAATGTGAATCCTCAAGTTATCGAATCCTATGATGGAAAAGATATCATTCTCAATAAAGAGGAGAATATTGTGTTGTCTCCAGATTACTTTGAAGATCTAAAATTATACAAAGGACAAACATTAATTACCACAGACGGAACTACACTTCTGGGAGCTGATGATAAGGCTGGTATTGCTGAGATTATTTCCGCCATGGAATACCTTATCCAACATCCAGAAATCAAACATGGAAAAATACGTATTGGTTTTACTCCTGATGAAGAAATCGGTAGAGGTGCTCATAAGTTTGATATCGAAAAATTTGGAGCAAAATGGGCCTACACCATGGATGGTAGCCAAATTGGTGAATTAGAATATGAAAACTTCAATGCAGCAGGTGCTGTCGTTACTATAAAAGGCAAAATAGTACATCCAGGATATGCTAAAGGAAAAATGATCAACAGCATGTATATCGCACAGGATTTCATCAATTCTTTGCCCAGATTAGAAACTCCGGAACACACTAGTGATCGGGAAGGTTTTTTTCATTTACATACCATGAACGGTGAAGTTGAAGAAACTAAATTACAGTACATCATTAGAGATCACGACAAAAAGCATTTCGAAGCTCGTAAAGAGATCATGACCAAGCTTGCAAATGAACTTAACAATCAATACGGAAAAGATACCATTACTGTAACCATTGATGATCAATACTATAACATGCGGGAAAAAGTGGAACCTGTAATGCACATTGTAGATATTGCAGAAGAAGCTATGAAAGAAATAGGTATCACTCCTCTCATAAAACCAATTCGCGGTGGTACGGATGGATCACAATTGAGCTATATGGGATTACCATGTCCTAATATTTTTGCTGGAGGACATAACTTTCACGGAAGATATGAATATGTTCCTGTGGAAAGTATGATTAAGGCGGTAGAAGTGATAGTAAAGATTGCGGAGTTAACTGCAAAGAGATAATCTGTAACTCATCGATATTTCATCACTTTTGACGATTTTGTGCTTTTTTCTTATTTACAAAGGAAAACCGTTAACCTGATATAGTAGTAGATTTATGTGATAACTATTTAATCACTATAAAACATAAATCATGCAAACTACAGACAAGGTTGTAGATACAGCTGTATCAGCAACTACAGAAGCAGGAGGAACAGTTATGAGTTCTCTTGGCGGTTTTTTTAATTCTATACAAGAAGGAGTTGGTCAATATGGACTTAAAATTGTTGGAGGAATTGTAGCATTAATAATTGGGCTTTGGATTGTAAAACTCATTATGAGAGCTATCAAAAAAGCTTTTGACAAAAGCAAAGTTGACGGCACTTTAAAACCATTTTTAGTTACTCTTGTTGGTTTTTTATTAAAAGTTCTCTTATTCATTTCTATAGCAGGTATTGTAGGTATTCCTACCGCCACTTTTGCAGCTTTATTAGCAGCAGTTGGATTGGCTATTGGAGGTGCCTTTAATGGTTCTTTGGGTCATATGGCTGCTGGAGTAATGTTACTTGTTTTCAGGCCATTTAAAGTCGGTGATCTAATCGAAACAGGTGGTAAACTTGGATTTGTAAAAGAAATCTCCGTATTTATTACAGTACTAGAAACTTTCCAAAATAAAACAGAAATTATTCCAAACGGTGCTATTACCGCAGGAACAATAACTAACCTAACAACTATTGGTAATCTAAGAGTAGATATGCCTTTTGGAATTCAATACGGCACTGACATTGAAAAAGCAAAACAAATTGTAATGGATGTTATGAAAGCTGATCAAAATGTAATGGAGAATCCTGCTCCAAGAGTTGCTGTTAATAATTTAGGACCTAATGGCGTAGAATTATTAGCACTACCCTATTCTACCTGTGAAGATTATTGGGATGTATATTGGGATACAAGACAAAAAATTGTTGAAGCACTAGGTAAGGCAGATTACGCAGCTCCACTACCACAACGAATTGTTACTATGAAATCATAACCAACTTTATTTATATATTACACAAAAAAAGCGTCGTATTTACATACGACGCTTTTTGCTTTATAAGCTCTGTTATTACTTTTTCTTTTCGGCAGGTGGTGCATTTAATTTCTGACTCATTTCTAAAGAAATAGCAGATTTATCGAATGTTAATTTACCAGCTCCTGTTTCAATAACAACGGCATTATTTTTTTCACTGAAGTCAAAGACTTTTCCGTGAAGACCACTTTTTGTAACTACGCGATCTCCTTTCTTAAGCTCTGCAGCGAATTTCTTCTCCTTTTTTGCCTTTTGCATTTGTGGACGTATCATAAAAAAATACATCACTACAAATATCAAAAGTATAAAAGGTAATTGTCCTCCAAATCCTTCCATAAAAATTACTCGCTTACCGGAGTTCCGCTTACTGGTTTAGCTTTTGGAGTTACCATTGCCTTAATCTTAAGGATTTCTTTTCCTGCTTCTGTATTAGCAGTAATAGTAACTTGTTTGTTTTGAGCGTTTGGCTTACCGTTAGAATTAAACTTCACTAACATAGATCCAGTAGCTCCAGGAGCAACAGGTTCTTTTGTCCACTCAGGAACAGTACAACCACAACTTCCTTTTGCATTTACAATTACTAAAGGTGCTTTACCTGTATTAGTAAAAGTAAATGTATGTTCTACTACATCACCTTCGTTGATTGTTCCGAAATCGTGCTCAGTTGCATCAAAAGACATTACAGGAAAATCTGTATTCTTTGCATCACGATCTGCAGCATCTGCTACATTTTCTTCTTTAACTTTTTCTGCTGCATTATCTTTGCAAGACACAAATGTCAAAGCAAAAACACCAGCTAAAATTAAGATTCCTTTTTTCATTACTTGGGTTTTTAATTAATTGAGGGTTAAAAATACTATTTTTTTTGAACTACAAAAGTCCTCGGCCAACTTTATTTAGTTTACCGTTTTCTTGATATTCTTTGGATATTTTATCCAAAATCCCGTTGATAAAGATACTACTCTTTGGAGTACTATATTCCTTGGCAATCTCTAAATATTCGTTAATTGTTACTTTTACAGGTATAGATGGGAATTTTTGAAACTCACAAATTGCCATTTTAATGACTGCTTTGTCTAATTCTGCAATACGATCTTTATCCCAATTAGGGGTTTTTCCTTCTATCTCTCCAGCAAATTCAACTCCGTTAAGCGCTGTTTTTCTAAAAATATCTTTAGCAAATTTTTTATCATCTACATCCTTATATAATCTTGGTAAAGACATATGCTCATCATGAGTTTGCTTCACTTTTCTGAGCATCTTAATAATTCCTGTATTGATTAATGGTAAATCATCAATCCAGGTAAGTTTCTTATCTTCTATATATTCATACAACTTGTCATTAGGAGCTACGATTTCTTTGAAGATATCAAGAATAAAATCTTTATCTTCTTTGAAGGAGCTCATCTTCGTATTCATATAATCTGCATACAACTCACTCTCATGAATTTCCTTCCAAAGAATTTTTACATACTCGTCATCAAGATGCCAGCAGTTCATCTTCTTACGTTCCATTGCTTCTTTAAGCTCAATATTATTTTCTAATAACAAAAGAATTTCGTTATTAATAAATTTTTGATTTGGGTTCTTTTCTTCTGAAGTAGCTAATATTTTTTTCTGACTTTTTTCCAGAAAATCAGCAGCGTGCTTTCTTATTTCTATCAAAAGTTGAAGATTTATTAGAAATAAATCATACATCTGTTCGATACTAAAAAGCAAAAACTTTTCTTCTTTATCTAGATTATCACTTTGCGTCTGCTCTAGCGCATAGAGAGATTGCATTACTTTAACTCGAATATGTCTTCTTGTTAACATAAGAAATTACAAAGAACATTAATTAAAAAGGACGAAAGTGTAGCTCACTTTCGTCCTGCAAAAATACTATTATTTTTAATCTACCAATTCTAAAATTTACTTTTTATGCAGTAAAATTTAGATAAATTTATTTATCGTTTTTTTTGGCAGCAATTCTTTCATCTGCAATACTAACGGCTGCAGCATTTGCAGTCATACCTGTAGCCTTTGATTTGTTTAAAATATCTAAGGTAGTATTATAAATATTTTCCGTTTTGGTCATAATTTGATCTCTTCCGTATCCTTCAATTTCTGCATATACATTAATAATACCTCCTGCATTGATTAAAAAATCCGGAGCATATACAATTCCTTTTTCCTGTAATAACGGACCGTGAACATTTTCTGAAGCTAACTGATTGTTTGCTGCTCCAGCAATCACTTTAACATTTAACTTATTAATAGTTTCATCGTTTATAGTAGCACCTAATGCACAAGGAGCATAAATATCAGCTGTCTCAGTATATAAATCTTGTCCTTTATATATTTCTACTCCGTATTTACCACTGACTTCATGAAGTCTTTCTTGGTTTATATCTGTAATAATAACATTAGCTCCTTCTTCTGCTGTTAACCTTACCAATTCCTCACCTACATGTCCAATACCTTGTACTAAGATTTTTTTACCATCTAAGTTATCAGTTCCATAAGCAAATTTAGCTGAGGCCTTCATACCCATATACACACCATATGCTGTTACCGGAGAAGGATTACCTGCTCCTCCTTTTGATTCTGATATTCCTGTTACGTAAGGTGTTACTTCTCGAACAGTATCCATATCAGAAGTTTCCATACCTACATCTTCTGCTGTATAGTATTTTCCTCCTAGTGTATGAACAAACTCTCCAAAACGTTTCATAAGTGCGGGAGTCTTCAATGTTTTAGGATCTCCAATAATCACAGCTTTCCCTCCACCTAAATTCAATCCAGTGATAGCCGCCTTATACGTCATTCCTCTAGATAGTCTCAAAACATCATTTAGAGCATCCCATTCTGTCTGATAATTATACATTCTAGTACCTCCTAATGCAGGTCCTAAAATTGTGTTATGCACCCCAATTATTGCCTTTAAACCTGTATCTTTGTCTTGACAAAAAACAACTTGTTCGTGATCATTAAAGGACAATTGTCCAAATACAGGAGCCTCTTTTTTTAATTGATTTGCAGTAAGCACTTCGGTTATCATTTTTGGAAATTTTAAAATGTTATATATTGAATAATAGTCAAAATTGAAGCGCTAAAATAATGTATTTTTACGAATTTAAAGTTTTTCGTTGTTAAATTTTAAGAATTTGTTAATAATTGAGCTTCTAAAAATCAATCCCTTATGCGTGCATTACGCCATTTAGACAAGTATTTCCTAAAATATAAATATCGCCTTATCATTGGTTTAGTTATTACAATAATTGCAAGAGTTTTTGCTATTGCAGTTCCCACATTTATTGGCGATAGTATTGATCTTATTCGTCAATATATTGATGGAGAAATTACAGATTATAGTTACTTAAAAAGAAATCTACTTATCAATCTTCTATTTCTTCTTGGTTCTGCTCTTTTAGCAGGTTTCTTTACTTTCTTAATGCGGCAGACCTTTATAGTGGTATCGCGATTTATTGAATTTGATCTAAAAAATGAAGTCTTTAAACATTATCAGATATTATCTCTCAATTTCTATAAAAAGAACAGAACTGGTGATTTGATGAGTCGTATCAGTGAAGATGTATCTAAAGTAAGAATGTATGTTGGTCCTGCTATTATGTATAGTGTAACCACCATTACGTTATTTGTTTTAGTAATAGGATACATGATTAGTATTGCACCACAATTAACCTTGTACACTGTTGCTCCGCTACCGATTCTTTCTGTTTCTATTTATAAGCTAAGTGTTGCCATACATAAAAGAAGTACGGTCGTTCAGCAATTTTTATCTAAACTAACGACATTCACCCAAGAATCATTTAGCGGTATATCTGTTATCAAAGCTTATGGAATAGAACCCCAAACTTTAAAAAACTTTACAAACTTATCCAATACCAGTAAAGAAAAAAACATTGATTTGGTAAAAGTACAAGCGTTATTTTTTCCTTTGATGGTGTTGCTTATTGGGATTAGTAATATTATGGTAATCTATATTGGAGGTAGACAATATATTAATGGCACGATTCAGGATCTTGGTGTTATTGTAGAATTCATCATTTTTGTAAATATGCTTACCTGGCCTGTTGCTACTGTAGGATGGGTAACCTCTATTATACAACAAGCAGAGGCTTCACAAGTTAGGATTAACGAATTCTTAAGCCAAGAACCCGAAATAACAAATACCATTACCGATCAAACACCAATAATCGGAAACGTTACCTTTGACAATGTTTCTTTTACATATGATGACACCAATATTACGGCTCTAAAAAAGATAAGTTTTGAAATTAATTCTGGCCAGACAATTGCTATTATTGGAAAGACTGGTTCAGGTAAATCTACTATTTTAGATCTATTAGGAAGATTATATGATGTTTCTAATGGTGAAATCAGAGTAGACGGAACACCTATCAGACAGTTAAACTTAATAAATCTTAGAGAATCCATTGGGTATGTGCCACAAGATGCTTTTTTGTTTAGCGACTCGATAAGAAATAATATAAAATTTGGTAAAACGAACGCCACAGAAACCGAAGTATTGGAAGCTGCAAAAAATGCTGCTGTTCACAAGAACATCGAAGGATTTAGCAAAGGATATGATACCGTTTTAGGCGAAAGAGGGATTACATTATCTGGAGGACAAAAACAACGTGTTTCTATTGCAAGAGCAATCATTAAAGACCCTTCTATTCTTCTTTTTGATGACTGTTTATCTGCCGTAGATACAGAAACTGAAGAAGAAATACTCAACAATCTTAATAGAATTTCCAAAAACAAGACTACTTTCATCGTTAGTCATCGAGTTTCTACTGCAAGAAATGCTGATAAAATAATTGTTTTAGAAGAAGGGGAAATCATCCAACAAGGCACTCATAATCAACTATTAGACGCCGATGGGTACTACAAAGAACTTTATTTAAAACAACTAAGCGAAAAAGAAATTTGATATTTTGTTGTACGATTAACAATTTTTTTAGATTTTTGATTCCATCGTAACAGACTAATTAATTAAGAAATAAGGATTATGAGTGATCATGAAATGTTGGAGAAAGAGGAGATTTTCTCAAAAGTTTTAAGGGCAGGAAGAAGAACATATTTCTTTGATGTAAGATCAACAAAAGCTGGAGATTACTATCTTACTATTACAGAGAGTAAAAAATTCACAAATGATGATGGATCTTTTCACTATAAAAAACATAAAATCTATTTATACAAAGAGGATTTTGTTGGATTTAGTGAAATACTAAGCGAAATGACTGATTTTATCGTTAACGAAAAGGGTGAAGAGGTTATAAGCGAAAGACATCAAAAAGATTATCAGAAATCTTACGAACAAAATACCGAAGAATCTACAACAGCTAATGAAGAAGTTACTGCTTCTACAGAAAGCTTTACAGATGTAAGCTTCGATGACATATAAGACATAGCAACTTATGTTAAACTTATGCAAACCGCTTCAATCTCTGAAGCGGTTTTTTTTATTTTCGGTGAATATAGACTCAACAATCGCACAAACTATCTAAAATGAAGCACTTCTTTACTATTATCTTATCTTTACTATTCATTTCTTCCTTTTCACAAGAAAACCTATCACTGGATTATTATTTACCAAAAGGAGTGTCCTATAACCCTGAAATTCCGACACCGCAAAGTGTTTTAGGGTTTGTTCCCGGAAAATGGCACGTTACACATGATAAACTAGTAGAATATATGAAAGCTTTAGCAGAAGCTTCACCTCGTATCACATTAGAGGATCGCGGGACAACTTTTGAAGATCGTCCAATTATTCTATTGACAATCACTTCAGAAAAAAATCATCAAAATCTGGATGAAATCCGAAACCAACATATTCAACTAACAGAAGCTACTGCAAGCACAACAGATATAGCATCCATGCCTGCCGTAGTGTATCAAGGGTTTTCTATCCATGGTAATGAACCTAGCGGATCTAATGCCAGTTTACTAGCCGCATATTATCTGGCCGCAGGACAAGGAAACGAAATTGATGAGCTTCTGGACAATGTTGTGATTTTATTTGATCCTTCGTTTAATCCTGATGGATTACAACGTTTTGCATATTGGGCAAACACCAATAAAAGCAAAAACATAAGTACTGATCCTCAGGATCGCGAATATAGCGAAGTGTGGCCTGGAGGAAGAACAAACCACTATTGGTTTGATATGAATCGTGATTGGCTACCTGTACAATTACCAGAATCAAGAGCCAGAATCAATACTTTTCATAAATGGTATCCAAACATTCTTACTGATCATCATGAAATGGGTTCTAATAGCAGTTTTTTCTTTCAGCCAGGAATACAGTCTCGAACACATCCTCTCACACCAAAGTTAAATCAAGAGCTAACAAAAAAAATAGCCAATTACCACGCCGATGCATTTAACAAAATAGGGTCCTTATATTTCACTGAAGAAAATTTTGATGATTTCTATTATGGAAAAGGCTCTACATTTCCAGATATTAATGGAGGTATTGGAATTCTGTTTGAACAAGGAAGTTCTCGCGGACATGCGCAACAAACAGATAATGGAATACTAACATTCCCTTTTACCATACGAAATCAATTTACTGCGGCACTTTCTACGCTAGAAGCTGCAAAATCAATGCGTACAGAACTCTTACAATATCAAAATAATTTCTACTCCAATGCCAGAAAAGAAGCAGAAAGTGGAGCTTATGTTTTTGGTAATGAAAAAGACGCTGCTTCCACATACCATTTAGCAGAAATTTTAAAACGTCACCAAATTAAGTTTTATGATTTAAAAAATAATATTACTTCAGATGGTAAAAAATTCAAAAAAGGATATAGCTATGTGGTTCCAAAAAATCAAAAGCAAAGCCGTTTGATTAAAGCCATGTTCGAAAAAAGAACTAGTTTTCAGGATAGTTTATTTTATGATGTCTCCGCTTGGACATTTCCTTTAGCTTTTAATCTAGATTATTCAGAAAAATCGACCACTGCGGATAAAGGAAAAGAAATTACTGAGTTAAAACAGAACACCCCAAAAGCTATTAATAAAAGTAACTATGCATACCTAATGGAATGGCATGAGTATTATACACCTGCTGTTTTATATAAAATTCTAAAAAAAGGACTGAGAGCTAAAGTAGGAATGAAACCATTTTCTGTAGAGAATCAAAATTATGATTACGGAACTATTATGCTTCCAATTCAAAATCAGAAATTAAACTCAGAAGAAATACATTCGTTTTTACAAAAACTTGCTTCAGAAAACCATGTAAACATTACTGGAGTATCTACTGGGTTAACCCTAGGAATTGATCTCGGAAGCAACCAGTTCCGGGCTTTATCATTGCCGAAAATCGCCTTACTAACAGGTAGTGGGATTACCCCATATGATGCTGGTGAAGTATGGCACCTTATGGATCAACGATACAACATTCCTATTACAAAACTAAACACAGATTATCTAGAGAGAAGAAACCTGTCTAGATACACGCATATCATTTTACCGAATAGCTGGAACCAAACATTAGACAAGAAGGTTATAGATAAAATAAAAGCCTGGATCCGAAATGGTGGTACGTTGATTGGATATAGAAATGCCGCACAGTTCTTTAAAAACAACGAACTGATGAAAATCGAATTTGCCAAACCGGAAAATGATGCTAAGCAAATTTCATTCGAACAAAGAAGAGATTTCTTTGGAGCTCAAGTGATTGGTGGGGCTATTTTTCAGGCTAAAGTAGACAGATCACATCCTATCAATTTCGGATATAAAAACGATAAAATCTCTTTATTTAGAAATACAACATTATTCATCAAAGCAGATAAACAGAGTTACAACAATCCTATTCAATACACAAAATCACCTCTTTTAAGTGGTTATATTAGTAAAAAGAATTTAGACTCTTTATCAGGTACTGTGCCTTTTAAACATCATAGTCTAGGAAGGGGAAATGCAATTTTATTTACGGATAACACTAATTTTAGAGCTTTCTGGTATGGAACCAACAAGTTATTAATGAATGCCATTTTCTTTAGTGATGAAATGTAGTTTGAGGTTTGAGGTTTGAGGTTTGAGGTTTGAGGTTTGAGGTTTGAGGAAGTTAAAAAATCCATTTAGTTTGTTCAAAAAAAACAAGTTTCAAAACGTTACAACTGCTTCCTAAATTCAGTATAATGATCTAGTACTTCTTGCGGTGCTTCCGTTTGAGGATAATGCCCTATGGCATCTAATATCACTACATCCGCATCAGGTACAATTTCTTGATAGAACTCTGCCATATGTCTTCCAGAAATTGGATCAACCGCTCCATCAATAAGTCGTTTTGGCACATCAGTATACTGTATTGCCTCTCGCCATCTAATCTTATAAGTATCTCTTTCTGTTAGATATTTAATAAGTTTTGGAATTACATTTTTACCAGAGTTATAAGCTATAGTTTCCCAAAACTCATCTATTTCTTGTTCACTTGCCTGTGTATCCTTTCCAAATATTTTTTTAAAGTTCTTTGCCAGCGTATTTCTTCCCATAAAATGTTTCAGAATAGTACCAAAAGGAGTTAGTAACATTCTTTGAGTAAATGTAGGGAAATTGGTTTCTGGAAACATTCCTCCGTTCAGAAAGCAAACAGATTGAATCTTGAATTCATATTCAAAATTTTCTCTTAACCTAGCTAGCATTTCCTGAACCACAGTATCTCCATAATCATGTGCCAGAATATGAAAAGTAGTAATCCCTTTTTCCTTTAAAAAAGCTTCCCACAAATCTACCTGAGAGGCAATTGTATATCTAAAATCAGTAGGTTTAGAAGAAAACCCATACCCTAACATATCAATAGCATACACACTATATTTTTTAACAAGCACATCCCATACCTTATTCCAATCCCAAGAAGATGTTGGAAATCCATGAATAAGAATCAGCGGTACTCCTGCTCCTTCTTCCCTATAGAAGATCTGATAATTTTTATATAAATAATAGGAACCCGAATTTTTCCAATCCTGTAATTTCATCTGTTTTTTTTTATTATTCTTAGATCTCAGATGGAATTAGCCACTGATATTATTAGCTGGTATCTACCTATATTATGGCTCATTTCAGATTACTTCTTTCCAAACATTTTTTGGATTACCCAAGCAGGTCCAATTAATAAAAATTGCAAATCCTGTGCTGCAGAAGGTTTCTTTCCTTCTAGGTGATGTCCATAAAATTGCCCTATCCAAGCAACTACAAAAATAATAAGAGACACCATCCATAATGGTGCATATTGACTAATATAATAATTAGCGATAATGCAAAAAGCAACAAAAACTAATATCTGCAATGCCATTTTAACAGATAATCTAACATAAAACAAAAGAATAAGTAAGGCAACTACAAATGCCCAATTTTCTATAAAAGGATTTTCACCAGGTATAATTGAAGCTAAAAATCCGCTGGGAATACTCATAATCAAACCTACAACAGAAAAAAATATTGCAGGTACACATATGAAATGAATTGCAATATTTGTTTTGTTTTGATGACTCACTGCATATTCTTGAAACCAGGTCTCTAAAGTTTTCATATCTATTGGATTTTAATGTAACTAAGATAACAATTTTTAGACTCATAAAGTATAAAATTGTAATTTCGAAAACCTAAAAAATTAAACATTATGGCTCGTACTCCTTCAAATATGTTACCTCTTGGTACAACCGCTCCCGATTTCACCTTGGTAGATGCAATTACCGATAATAAGATTTCTTTAAAGGATATTAAAGGCGAAAAAGGTACTGTAGTAATGTTCATCTGCAATCATTGTCCGTTTGTTATTCATGTAAATGAAGAGATTGTAAGAACAGCAAACGATTATCGTGTTCAAGGATTTGGTTTTGTAGCTATTAGCAGTAATGATATTGAAAACTATCCGCAAGACGGTCCTAAACATATGTGGAAAACAGCTCGGAAAAATAATTATACATTCCCATATTTGTTCGATGAGACGCAGGACGTAGCCAAAGCATATGATGCCGCTTGCACACCAGATTTTTATCTTTTTGATGCCGAATTAAAACTTATTTATCGCGGACAATTAGATGATTCCCGTCCTGGAAATGGGATCCCGGTAAATGGTCGTGATCTTCGCCAAGCATTAGATGCCGTTCTTAAAAACTCTAAAGTTATTGAACCACAAAAACCAAGTATAGGTTGCAATATTAAGTGGAAAGAGTAGCATATGGCTTTTGAAATTGAATTCCATAGATGTTCAGAAAACGATATTGAAACTTTAGTAAAAGTAAGTCAACAATTCTATCCTGAACACTACTCACACATATGGGAAAATGGAGACACCAGTTTTTATGTGAATTTAAGTTTTACTGCAGCTGCTTTTAAAAAAGACATTGACACTGAAAACATTATTTATTTTTTGATCCAAAGATCTGAAAAGACACTCGGATTACTAAAACTAAGAAAGCATCAAGAATTAGTCGGATACACGCAAATCGAAGCGCTTCAACTTGAAAAAATATATCTTCTTGCTGAAGCTACTGGATTAGGTATAGGTACGCTAGCTATGGATTTTACAAAAAATCTTGCTCAAGAATTGAATAAAAAAGTTATTTGGCTTGATGTTATGACTACAAGTCCAGCACTTCAATTTTATAAAAAGTTGGGATTTAAGACTATTTCTTATTACAGTCTTGATTATTCTGGACTAAAAGATGGTTATAGAGAAATGCAACGAATGATACTACCTATTTTGTAGCTGTTGCCACTATCTGTAGATGTGCTAAATGATGGTTTCCATGCCAGGCATATATACCAATATCTTCTGCTAAAGAAATAACCGAATTATCCTCAGGATGCACAAAGGCTTTTTCTAGATCGCTATCTGATAACCCTTTTAAGAAATACACCCATTTGGCATGAAGTGCTTTAATCAAATCTAAGGACAGCTGAATTGGAGCAGATTTTGTGTCAAACAACTCAGCCCATCGATCTTCATAATATGCTTTAATTACTGGAGTATCTTCTGTAAGTGCCCATTTAAAGCGAATATACCCATTATGATGACTGTCATGAATATGATGAATAACCTGTCTTGCCGTCCATCCTCCTGATCTGTATGGAGTTTCTAGTTGTTCTTCCGTAAAACCCGAAACAAGTTCAGATATTTTTGCTGGCAACTCTTCAATATCTTTTATCCAGTTAGAAATATGTTTTGCAGTAATAGTGCTAGGGCATTCGAATTTCCCTATAGGATATTGAAACTTCATGATTTATATAAGTTATTCCATTTTTTTGTACAAAACTAAACTTGAAGATGCATCCTGCATATCTTTAACCACTAACTCATGCGAATTGAGTGATTCGATTTTGTATCTATAAACATATTTATCTTTAGGAGATGAGCAATACATAATGTCATCTTTAATTTTGACTTTTAACCTTTTTAAAAATTTCCCGTCCCGGAAATTAAATCGTATGGTTTCTTCAAAAATCATATGTTCATCGGGAAATTGAACATTTACCCATTTTCCCTGAAGCGCATCATAAGTACCTCTATTTTTAAACTTATCATCTAATAGAGACTTCATTCGTAAACTATAGGTCACAAAAGTATCTTCTGGTTCAATATTAGTAACTGCTTGACCCATTACCTCTTTATCAATCTCTTTTCCTTTATCAAAAAAGTGCTTTGATTCATATTTAGTAAACGCATTAGAATAATCCATCACAATATTACCCTCTTCATTTCTCCGCTCCATATACTGGCGTTGCTTGTAATTTACGTGAATCAACTGATCATTCCAAAAATAAAACACAGTAGTTACCATAGCATTAGGCATACCTATTTTTCTTATGATCTTCTTTAAACGTTCATGTTCATAATATCCATTAAGTTCTGCTCCATGATCGGCAATTTGATCTAGGAACTCTTCCGGATCTAATGAAAACACATCAGATTCTATATAACTATCAATGATTTCTATCTGATCTTTGATAGCCATCATTATTGCGTCATTTTCCTGAGAAAAAGAAAAATTTACACAACAAAATGTTAAAAAAACTAGCAGTATCCACTTCATAACTGTCAAAAAACGGGGTTTCTTTATTGGCTTTAAATCTCAATAGGGGGTGTAAATATCTAAATTATAGATGGAAAAGCGTACTCTTTTCGTTAAAACTTATAAATTTCAAAAAACAAATCAATGTTTTAAGAGTGTTGATAAGTGTTAACAAAACCTTAAGGCAATATATCAAAATTTTCGAAACCACAAAAAAACCTCCGAAATTTCTTTCAGAGGTTTCTTATTATATACCTAAAAATGGCTTATTTCACTTCTACTAATTCTACATCAAAAACCAATGTAGCATTTGGAGGAATTACACCACCTGCACCGTGTGCTCCATATCCTAAAGATGGTGGAATCACAAAACGTGCTTTATCTCCTGTCTGTAATAAAGCAATACCTTCATCCCATCCTGGGATTACTTGCCCCATTCCTAATGGAAAATCAATCGGTTGGTTACGCTTATAAGAAGAATCGAAAACAGTACCATCTGTTAAACTTCCTTTATAATGAACAGAAACGGTTTTTCCTTTTTCTGCCTGTGCACCATCACCTTTTTGAATTATTTTATAACGTAAACCGCTATCAGTTTTATCAAATCCAGCTGCCAATTCCTCTAGTAATTGATCTGCTGCTTTCTTTGATGCTTCTTCTCTTTCTGCTTTAGCTCCATTAAATTGTCTAAAAGTCTCTACTCCATTAAAACTTTCTGCTTCTGCTCCTACTCTGATGATCTCTAAAGAATCAATAGTATCTCCTTGCGCAACTGCATTTACAACATCTAGTCCTTCTACAACTTTACCAAAAACAGTATGCTTCCCATCTAACCAAGCTGTTTCTACATGCGTAATAAAAAACTGACTTCCGTTAGTTCCTGGTCCTGCGTTGGCCATAGATAACACTCCTGGTCCATCATGTGTAAGATCTGGATGAATCTCATCATCAAATTGATATCCTGGTCCACCAGCACCTGAACCTTGAGGATCTCCTCCCTGAATCATAAAATCAGGAATAACTCTATGAAATTTTAATCCATCATAATAAGGCTTTCCCTGAGGAACTGCCTTATTCTCCATATTTCCTTCTGCTAAACCTACAAAGTTCCCCACTGTTCCCGGAGTTTTCTTATACTCTAGATTCACTAGAATACTACCCTTTGTTGTATTAAATTTTGCGTATAATCCGTCTTGCATAACTGCGTATTTTAAGCTTGTTAAATTTTAAGCTGCAAAGATAGGTAATTGCTTAATGTTTAGTAAATAAAAACACAGGATTGTTTATTGATTAAACTCGGTTAGGTATGAGGATTCTAACTATTAAAAACCATCAAATCGAATAATTCTTATTTGGTGGCCTCTCGACTACGCTCGAGGTGACTGAAGAAAGATGATGTCAAGATTCGGTTTTTAGTTAAAAATTACGTCACCTTGAGTGAAATTCTGTAAGAATTTTGTGTCGAAAGGAAGTAATTTTATTAAATCAACCTTATTACAGAATTTAACACACGATCCTAAAGCAAAACCTTATACCATCAATCAATTTTCCCTAGTAGTTCTTGTGCTTCCTTATATTTATAATTACTGGTATCTGATAAAATTGTTTGCAAGACATCTTTGAGTTTACGTTTCCTCTTTTGTTTTAAAAACACTAGAGCTTTATACCAATTCGTTTTTTTGGATTGTAATGTATTGGAATTCCCTAAAAGTTCAAACTGTGCTAGCGCTTCATCAAATTTATTAAGTTCTGTATAGGCAATCCCATTGTAGATATAACTTAAAGGATCTATAGCTGTTTCTTTTTTATGATATGCTGCAAAAGATTCTGTCGCCTTTTGATACTTTTTATCCTCAAATAACAATTGCGCTTTTTCTAATATTTTATTAGCATCTTCTCCTCTGGTCACTAAAGAAGGAATCTCATCAATATGCACATAGGAGGCATATAACTCATCATAATTAGTATCCTTAAATACAAATAATGAAACAGATATTAAAACCGCAATAGATGCAGCAACACCTATAAACCAAAACGTTTTGTTCTGCGAGTTGGATCTGTTTTCGGAGATCACTTCATTAATAGTAGACTTTAAACTGGCAGCCTCATCACTTTCATAAAAAGATTTCAGTTGTGTGGCTTTATCCGTTTTTAATATCTCTTTATCTCCTTCTAACCATTCCTGATCATCATAAACAGCTAGCATATCTCTCTGTAACTTCAGCTCTTTGGCGAGTTCAGTGTCTGTGCGAAGTTTTTCTTCGAATACTTCTTTTTCTGATGTTGACATGGTGCCACTCAGATAATCGTCAATTTCTATCGGATAGTCTTTCATAATTCTTTGATTTGGTTATATCTAGAATCCTTTTTAATCAATTTAGTCAATTGCGATTTACAATTAAAAATACGCTGTCTCACCACATTATCACTATTATATCCTAGTTTATCCACAATATCTTTATAAGGTATTTTCTGAAAAAATAATTGTAATAATTGCTTACAATTATCAGATAATTGTTCTAATTTTTCCTGAAACAATTCCCATTTTTCTTGTTCTAATGTGGCCATGGTCATGTCTTCGGCTTCTTTAGCACGTTCAATAATGGCATCATTTGTTACTATCCTTTTTTGTTTATTTAGCTCTCTCCTCCATAAATTTTTACAAACTGTATAGAAATATCCTTCTAAAGTACTTTCAATCACAAATTCTTTTGTTCTATACCTTGCAATTAATTGAACCAAAGCTTTCTGAAAGACGTCCTCTGCATCTGCCTCATTTCCTTTATTATTAAGAACAAAACTTCTTATTTTCGGAAACCCCTTTATATACAAATCCTGTATCACTTTTTTATCTCCAGTAACAAGTTGTTTTAATTGATCATTATCAGTTATCTGCATTAAGATATCTTTAACTATTTATTTTTTTTTACTTTTGCCTGGTAACATTTATTAGGTTAGGGGAACATACTAATAAATAATAAAACAAAAAAAGATTTAAGAATGAAAAAAATCACGTTACTAGTAGTAACTGCAGTTTTTGTAATTGGAATGCAAAGCTGCTCAACAGAAGAAGATGTATTCAGCGAAGAAAATGTGCTTATAGAAAGTGCTATTAAAGAAAAAAACGGTATTCCTGAAAATACTATTCATTTTAGCTCCAAAAGCTTCAGTAAAATTCCAGGTCCAGGAGAAGCAATTTACAGAAGAGTATTTGTACGCTTTCCAGAAGGGGCTCCTTATCATTCTCGATTGCATCTAGCAACGGTAGTAGGCCCAACAGTTTTTGATGACTTTTATGTGATATTAGACAACGGATGTGACTATGTGGATGAATGGTTCATAAGATGCTACACTTGCGGTGATTACCCTCAAGGTCAATCTGGCACAGTAGATGCTGAAAATATTGATAAAACTGAGGTATCGGATGATGAATTTGGGCAAGAAGGAAGTAATCCTAACGTTTATTGGAATTGTTCAGAAGTTCCACCTAGAAGTGGTTTAAATATACTAAGAGAAGACGGAGACATATTAATATTACAGGACAATCCAAATTAAAACCTTCACAACAATTATATTTATGCGTCTAACTATTAATATTAATTATATAACGCAAAAAATGAGGAAGCCATACAAAAGGTTTCCTCATTTTTTTGTTTTTACACTATTTTGTTGCACCGTTTGTAGAGGGCAACAAATATCTGGTACGTTAGATTCTATACATAATCTTAATGAAAATGACTACAGTAATATTCACCTATATGATTCTCTGTTTGATCATTACAAAATAGTAAAGAACTATACTCAGTTAGGATCCGATGCACATCAATTAGCAAAGTGGTTATCTAGAGAACAAAAGCTAGATAAAACGATAGAAGTTCTTAAAACTGGTATCCAAGCCCGAAAAAAAGCAAATCCTTTTAATCCCGAATTACTAAAAAGAAGCTACCTTAATTTAGGGAACTATTACAACGTAAAAAAAGATTACTATGGTGCTATACAGGCATACAAAAAAATGCTTAATGTAAAAGAAAACATAACCTTTAATGGTGTGTCTTACACTCGACTTGGTGATCTTTATCATAAACTAGAAGATCCGCATAAAGCTGTAAATTATTTTTCTAAAGCTTTTGAATTCTATGATATAGAAAAAGACAAATCTAGAATTATTAAAAACCACATAGAGATTTCTTTGGCTTATAGCAGTCAAAAAACAGCCCAAAGCAACGATAAAGCATTAGAACATGTACTAATTGCTGATTCTTTAATTAAAACACAAACCAAACCATCACTAAAATACTTATTTGAAATAAACCTTGACCTTGGGGTATTGTACAGTAATGATTTTCTTAATGACCATAAAAAAGCACTCTTCTACTATAAAAAAACGTTAGGTTATGCAAAAAGCATAAATAAAAATTCACATATTGGGGCTTGTTATATTAATATTGGGATTGCTAATTTGAAACTTAACAATTTTAAAGAATCCGAAGAAAGCTTTTTTACTTCATTAAAATTTACAGAAAATATTAAACACTTACGAGCAGCTTCCTATTTAGGTCTAGCTTTTTTAGAATCAAAAAAAGAAAATTATACCATAGCTCAAGAATACTATCAAAAATCGCTGTCCGACATTTTAAACCATAGTGATACAGATACATTATGGATCCCAAAAGCTAAAGACTTACAACTATCTAATGAAAAAGAAGATATTTTAGAGTTATTCTATTTTAGAATCGCAGATTATCTAAAACAAGTAGCTCTTGATAAAAATCCTGAAATCTATGAATCCATATTAAGTACCGTAAAATTGGGAGATTCTTTAATAAATTATATAACCATCGAGAATTTTTCTTACGGAAAGAAATTATTAGGAAGAGATGCCGAGTCCGTATTCAATATTATGGGTTTAGAGGCTTGTTATCAAACAAATAACCTGAGAGATGCTTTTTATCTAATGGAAAAAAGTAAAGCTGTTTTATTAATGCACGATATTAATGATAGAATTACATCTCTACCAACAAATCTATTATCTACCAAGATAAACTATGAAGATACTATAGAGAAGCTCCAAAACGAAATACTCATCGCAACAAATGCTGAAAAAGATTCTTTATCAAGTCTTATTAAAAAAAGAAAAGAAAATTTTACTCATTTTAAAGATTCGGTCAGCACAGAATTTCCTCAATATTTTTCTACTAAAAAGATTCCTGAAATCTTAAAATTATCAGAGATAAAAGTGCCTAAAAATAAAATTATTATCCAATATATGATGGCGGAACGAAATATTGGTGAGTTACCTCATGCCTATGTTATGGTGTTAACCGATAATAAACAAGAACTCTTTAAAATAGAAAATATCAAAGAGCTGCTAGCTGATATTACTGAGCTTAGAGAATTGCTCGATCAGCCTTTTAAAACATCCAGCAACATTACAGCGTATAGAGAAACGGCAAACAAAATTTTCAAAGCCTTATTCCCAAAAGAGATTAGAGCATCACTAAAGGGTAAAAAAATTACTATCATTCCTGATCATGTGTTAGGTATGATTCCTTTTGAGGCATTAATAACCGATATTGATAAAAATAGGTATCTGATAGAAGACAATGAGATTAATTATGCATTCTCACTTACGTTTCAAGAAAAAAATGCTTCGATAGTAAGAAAAGCTGATCAGGATTTTCTGGGGATTGCTCCCGTCAATTTCACTAATCAATTAACACCATTAAAAAATAGCACAAAAGAGATCACATACGCAAATGATTTGTACGATGGAACTTTGCTATTAGATCAGGAAGCCACTAAAGAAAATTTTATCAAAGAGATAAAGAACTATAAAATACTGCACCTAGCAACGCATGCAGACGCTTCTGATTCGATAGCACCTTGGATTGCTTTTCGTAATTCTAAATTAACAGATCTAGAGCTAAACTCCCTACAGAGCCAAGCGGAATTAGTAGTTTTAAGTGCTTGTAATACCTCCTTAGGTGAAATTAGCAGAGGTGAAGGGATATTGAGTCTTGCTCGTGGATTTTTTAAATCTGGAGCACATACCGTGATTCCATCCTTATGGAGTACTAATGATAAAGCTACGGCTACGATTACTTCTGATTTTTATAAAAATCTTAGTGAAGGACAAACTAAATCAACAGCTTTACGAGCTGCAAAACTTAATTACCTGAACAATAATAGCGATGCAGAAGCGTCTCCGCATTACTGGGCTTCACTAGTACTGATTGGGGATAGTGGAACATTGTTACCGCAAGCTAACAACCTATTATTTTTATGGATTGGATTAGGTGTTCTGATACTTTTAATTGGATTCTTTTTATTTAAAAAAGTAAGATGAGTTGTGTAGGAAAAAAATACAAGTTTATTTTTTTTTTACTTTCGCGTGGTAACATTTATTAGGTTAGGGAAACATACTAATAAATAATGAAAACAAAAAACATTTTAAAAATGAAAAAAATCGCGTTACTATTAGTAGCGGCAGTTTTTGTAATTGGAATGCAAAGCTGCTCAACAGAAGAAAATGTACTTGAAGAAGAAGTACAACAAACCCAAGAAGAAAACCTCTCTAAGTTTAATTTCACCCCACATTGTAATTTTTTTGTACGTTATCCAGTAGATTGGACTCAGCAAGACAGAGATGATTTTCATACTTGGGCAAGAGAGAACATGTTTAGTTCAATCTTAGTACTTTTTGAAGATGGTTGTTATGAGGTAGATGAATGGAGAGTGCCTTGTAATGAATTATACGGGATCATTATTAAAAATGATAAAGAAAATAATGCTACTGATGCTGTAGCGGAAATGGATGATGATGATGATGATGGTTTTCCTACTATAAAATATTCACTGATAGCCAAAAATGGTTATTATGAAACTTGCGCAGATGTTCCTTTACACGGTCAACTCTAAGGAATATGAATAAAATGTATTATTTTAACAAAGTAAGAAAGGGAATGTATTTCCCTTTCTTGTTTTATGTACTTTACTTTTCATTAAACCTACACCTTTACGGACAGAAAATGTCTCCGGTATTAGATTCAATTCTAATAAGTTCAGAAAATGATACTATCAAAAAACGACTATACACGCAGCTTTTTGACAACTATAAAAATAAAAACGACTATACTCAATTAGGTACAGATGCCCATGAATTAGCAAAATGGCATTACAAAAAAAAGAATAAAAAAAGTACCCTCTTCTATGCTCAGCTTGCCATTGATGCCAAAAAGAAAGCCATCCCTTTTGACAAAGAACTCTTAAAAAACAGCTATATTAACCTAGGATACATCTTTTATAAATATGAAAATTATCAAGATGCTACCAAGGCCTTTAAAAAAGCAGTTCCCTTCAAAAAAAAGTCCCTAAATATAAGAGCCTATAATTATTTAGCTAACAGCTATCACAAACTACAAGATCCTTATAATGCTGTCGAAAACCGTTTAAAGGTGTTTCAGTATTTAGACCCATTAAAAGATCAACAAAAAATAATAAAAAACCATATTAAATTGGCCTTTTCATATAGAAGTATGGGCCAAATGAAAACTGGGAAACAAGTTGTACGACACTTACTCTTAGCAGATTCAATTATAAAAAGAATTCAAAACTCTGATAAAAAAGACAAATACTTGATTAAATTGAATATAGGTGTTGAGTATCACGAAAACGGTGACATTGACTATATCAAAAATGGTGAAACTAAAAACCTTATAACAGCCATATCATATTATAAAGAAGCAGTTCAAATAGCCAAAGAGATAAAAAGTGATTACTACCTATGCTCTTCTTACTATAATTTAGGTTTAGCATATATCGAGTTGGATATGGTAATTGCCAAAGAATATTTTGATAAATCATTAGCATTGGTAGAAAATAGACCTGAATTATTAAAATCCATCTATTTTGGCTATGGAAAGCTTGCCTATAAAGAAAGTAAATATGATAAAGCTATAAACTTATATCAGGAATCTATTGCAGGTTTTTTTAATGAACAAAAACCCAACATTGGTTGGCAGCCAACCAAAGAACAACTCACTAGGGTAGAAAAAAAGTCATTACTTCTAAGGATTTTAAAAACAAAAATTAAAACCCATTTGGATCAAGGAATTGATATTAATAATCAGAAATCATATCTACAAGCATTAAAAACCTTAGAAACTGCTGATAAATTAATTGAAATAATGCTGACATCAGATGCTTCTTACAAAACAAAACTTCGATGGCGGGATCTTGCTTCAGAAGTTTATATCATAGGCTTAGAAGCTTGTTATCAGGGCAACCTATTAGACAAAGCTTTTTATCTAATGGAAAAAAACAAGGCATTGCTACTCATGCAAGATCTTAATAGAAGTAAAGATGAGCTACCAACAACTATTTTAGAAAAAGAATTGGCATTTAAAAGCAAGATCGCCTCTCTTGGAGAACAAAAACAAGGGCTTTCTGATCAAAAACAAGATTCTTTATCGATATTGATTTTTGACAAAAAGGAAGAACTTCAGCGTTTTCACGATTCTATTGCAGAGTTTTATCCAGAGTACTTTTTGTCTAAGGAAATTCCGGATGTATTATCGCTATCGCAAATCAAAGCTAAAAAAGACGAAGTAGTTATTCAATATACTATGGCAGAAAGGATCGGATATACGACTCCTTATGGATATGGAATGCTATTATCTGACCAGGAAAATAAGATCTTTAAGCTGGAAAATATTGATACACTTTTAAATAACATAAAAACATTAAGAGAACAACTTCATAAACCTTTTACTACTAAAGAAGATATCAATGCATATAAAATGATCTCAAATTCTTTATACAAATCTTTATTCCCTAAAGAGATTAGAGCATCACTAAAAGACAAAAAAATTACTATTATTCCGGATCATATGTTGGGTATGATTCCTTTTGAGGCATTAATAACCGATATTGATAAAAATAGATATCTAATAGAAGACAATGAAATTAATTATGCGTTCTCACTTACGTTTCAAGAAAAAAATGCTTCGATAGTAAGAAAAGCTGATCAGGATTTTCTGGGGATTGCTCCCGTCAATTTCACTAATCAATTAACACCATTAAAAAATAGCACAAAAGAGATCACATACGCAAATGATTTGTACGATGGAACTTTGCTATTAGATAAGGAAGCCACTAAAGAAAATTTTATCAAAGAGATAAAGAACTATAAAATACTGCACCTAGCAACGCATGCAGACGCTTCTGATTCGATAGCACCTTGGATTGCTTTTCGTAATTCTAAATTGACGGACCTAGAGCTAAACTCCCTACAGAGCCAAGCGGAATTAGTAGTTTTAAGTGCCTGTAATACTTCTCTAGGAAAAATTAGCCGAGGCGAAGGTGTATTAAGTCTTGCTCGTGGCTTTTTTAAATCCGGAGCCAATACTGTGATTCCATCGTTGTGGAGCACCAATGATAAAGCAACTGCCACGATTACTTCTGATTTTTATAAAAACCTTAGTGAAGGACAAACTAAATCAGCAGCGTTACGAGCCGCAAAACTTACGTACTTAAACAATAATACCGATGCAGAAGCTTCTCCGCATTATTGGGCGTCGCTGGTATTAATTGGTGATAGTGGGACATTGTTGCCAACATCAGACTATACTATTTTTATACTCATAGGTATTGCTCTGTTGCTTATAATATTGCTTAGTATGTTTATATATAGGAAATAATAATATTTTTTTACATCAAATAATTATAACGTAGGTTGACAATTATCAAAAAAACAATCTGTTCTTTTCTATTCTCTTACTAAACACCCATCAACAACTAACTGAATTTCAAATAATTGAAATTAATTTCAAAAAAAAACCATTTTCGCATAGTAACATATCTATACTTCGAAGAACATTCTAATAGACACATACCTTGAGTGTCTTTTAAATGTTCAAGGAAACAAAACAATTAATATATATATTATGTTAAAAAACATTTTAAATGTAAACGGGGTTCAAGAGTTAAACAAAAAAGAACAAAAAACAGTTAATGGAGGTACATTTCACACAAACTGTGATGATATTCAAGGATGCATGTATGGAGGTAGTTTAGTGTTTATTGGTGGACGACCAAGACTAATGTGCTGTGCAGGATCTCCTGATAATTAAAATATTCAAGAGCAATTAATATGTAGCTCTGAAAAATAGGGGAATAATTAAAAAGAGATTGCTGTTGTTAGCAATCTCTTTGTTTATCTTTAAAACTCAATTCTACAGGTTTCAAAAAAAATTATTTTCATATCAAATGATCTGATTTTTAACAAAAAAGCTATATTTACTGCTTCACAAACTCAGATCATCTAATTCATGAAATCATTATTTTGTTTTATAGTGGGTATATTTTTTATGTCTACTATTAGCGCACAGAGCATCTATGAAGCTGGATACTTTATTGATAATAACGGAAAACGAAAAGAATGCTTAATCAAAAAACTTTCCTGGAAAAGTAATCCCACAGAATTCGAATGGAAACGAACCATATCTTCTAGCCCTAAGACTGAAAACATCGAAGACATTAAAGAGTTTGCAGTAGGTGAAGATTATAGATTTAAAAGGTATATCTTACAATTTGATCTAAATGGAGATACTGTAGGTAAATCCACTAAATCAAAAGATCCAAATCTTAAATACAAAAAAATATTTCTTAGAACGATCCTAAAAAGTAAAACAACTTTATACCAATACTCAGAAAATAACGTGCATCGTTTTTTCTACACAGACCAAAACACAGCATATCCAGAGTTATTAATATATAAGGTATTCTACACTCCTGATGAAAGCAAAAAACCAGGAAAAAAGATCATTCCGCAAGAAAATAACACCTATCAAGAACAGCTACAAGAAAAAATAAACTGCGAAAATCAGAATGTATCCAGATTGACGTATACACAAGGGGATCTGAAAAGATATTTCAAAAAATATAATGAGTGTAAAGGGAATAAGATCGAATACATCATCCGTAAAAAGATTAACCAAACTAGAATTGGTATTGTTGCTGCAATGGACCTAAGTGGTTTTACCCACAACTCTATAGCAGGAAGTGCTGGTAATGTAAGTTATGACGATGTTTTTGTTCCTAGATATGGGCTATTTATTGAAACCTTTATACCATTTTCTAAAGTGGATTTAAGTTTCTTTTTAGAATCTACTTACAAAGCTTTTACAATGGATGGCCGGGATCTAGCTATTTCGAACAGTGAATTCGAGTTGGATTATAAAAGTATCAATGTAGCTGTTGGGCCTAGATTTCATATTTACCTGAGTTCAAAATTCGAGTTATTCCTGGAAGGAGGACTTACGGTAGATTTTAATATTGGTACAGAATCAAATGTTTTTGCAGATAATGAAATAGAAAATACCACAACCAATTATTTCTATGGTGGTGGTTTTGGATCTGGTCGTTTTAAAGTTGGTTATAGACAATATACCAATAAAAACATATCCAAAAGTACAGCAATACCAGATTCCGAATTAACTAGCTCCAGTTTATATATTTCAATGAATATATTCTAATTCAAAACAACAATACAATCATATAGCAAGAAGGCTTTGAAAATATTTTCAAAGCCTTCTTTTTTGTTCATTCTAACTATGAGACATGTTTACAATAACTATTTCATTGACAAATTCAATACAGTATAACCCAAAAAACAATAGCTGAATTCCCCTTTTTTTTAACATAAGTTTAAGAAACAATTCTCCTCTATGAAACATTAACCTTTACAATAGACATAAACCTTGAGTGTCTATAAACAATTCAAGAATATACAAATCATTAATTCAACAAATCATGTTAAAAAACCTTTTAAATCTAAACGGGATTGAAAAATTAAACAAAGAGAATCAAAAAGCTATTAATGGTGGTGGATTTTCACTACAATGTCGATACGTCTGTCACGGAACTACGGCTAGACAGCCTTCTGGAGCAAGTCAATATTGTTTATTAAACTTCCCTTATCAGATCCATAACGCCTCCCAATGTACCGATGGAGGTGATGATGGACCTGTTGATTGGGCATAATCCTTAATCTTTAAAATCAATCATAAGACAAAGGCTTTGACAGATGTCAAAGCCTTTTATAATCTTTATAATTACTATTCAAATTAGTTCGCTACATCACTAATAAATTTGATACGATACAGTCTCAATTCTTCGTCATCATAATCTCCATCAAATTCTTCAATAGCAGTGTCTATTTTGTCATTTTCAGCTTCAATAAAATATTCATGGATTTCCTCTTGTTGATCTTCATCCAATATTTCATCTATCCAATATGTAATATTCAATTTGGTACCACTATATACAATAGCCTCCATTTCTTTAATAAACTCAGGCATATCCATTCCTTTGGCCGCAGCAATATCGTCTAGTGGTAATTTTCTATCCACATTCTGAATGATATATAATTTAAGACCACTATTGGCTCCTGTACTTTTTACAACAAAATCGTCAGGACGCATGATATCATTTTCATCTACATATTTAGCGATAAAAGTTGCAAATTCTTTTCCATATTTTTTAGCCTTTCCCTCTCCTACTCCATGAACATTGCCAAGTTCTTCTACGGTAATAGGATATTTTAATGCCATATCCTCTAAAGACGGATCCTGAAATACTACAAATGGAGGAACTCCTAACTTCTTTGCTACACTTTTTCGTAAATCTTTTAGCATTCCTACCAATCGATCATCGGTTCCTCCTGCTTTGCCTCCTGCTTTGGCAGCAGTAATGATAGAATCATCTTTAGTTTCATCATATACATGATCTTCTGTCATCATAAAACTAATAGGTTCCTCTATAAATTCTCTTCCTTTAGGAGTAATTCTGATAACACCATAGGTTTCTATATCTTTTTTAAGATATCCAGAAACTAATACTTGTCGTATTAATGCCATCCAATATTTATCTTCTCTGGATTTTCCTGTTCCAAAAAAAGGTTGCTCGTGAGTTCTATGAGAAATAATCAATGCATTACTCTTACCAACTAACGTACTTACTAAATCTTTAGACTTATAGATTTCTCCAGTTTTACTTACAACTTTCAGTAAAAGTTGCACTTCATCTTTTGCTTCGTGTTTTTTCTTTGGATTACGAATATTATCATCCATATCGGCACCATCTCCCGTAACATCATCAAACTCTTCACCAAAATAATGCAATATAAATTTACGTCTGGAAATTGAAGTTTCTGCAAAAGCCACAACTTCTTGTAAAAGTGCATGACCTATTTCCTGCTCTGCAACAGGTTTACCACTCATAAATTTTTCTAGCTTCTCAATATCCTTGTACGCATAATACGCTAAACAATGACCTTCTCCTCCATCTCTACCGGCGCGACCTGTTTCCTGATAGTAACTTTCTATACTTTTAGGAATATCGTGATGAATTACAAACCGTACATCCGGTTTATCGATTCCCATTCCAAAAGCAATTGTTGCTACCACTACATCCGCATCTTCCATTAAGAACATATCCTGATGTTTAGCCCTGGTTTTAGCATCCAGACCTGCGTGATATGGAACTGCTTTAACGCCATTAACCTCTAAGGTTTGCGCAAGCTCTTCCACTCTTTTTCTACTCAAGCAATATACAATACCACTTTTACCGCTATTTTGTTTTACAAAACGGATAATGTCCGCATCCACATTTTTTGTTTTAGGACGTATTTCATAGTATAAATTAGGGCGATTAAACGATGCCTTAAATGTTTGGGCATTGCTCATTGCTAAATTCTTAAGAATATCTTCTTGTACTTTTGGAGTAGCCGTAGCTGTAAGTCCAATAATCGGGATGTTCTCTCCGATTCTCTTTATAATACTCTTTAGATTTCTGTATTCTGGTCTAAAATCGTGTCCCCATTCGCTTATACAATGCGCTTCATCCACAGCCAGAAAAGAAATTTTTTGTTCTTTAAGAAAATCTACATATTCTTCTTTGGTAAGAGATTCCGGTGCTACATACAATAACTTAGTCACACCACTAACAATATCTTCTTTTACTCTCTTAACCTCAGATTTATTAAGGGAAGAATTTAACACATGTGCTATTCCTTCTTCAGAAGAAATACTTCGAATAGCATCTACTTGATTTTTCATTAGTGCGATTAACGGAGAAACTACAATAGCTGTTCCTTCGCACATTAAGGCAGGAAGTTGGTAGCAAAGGGATTTTCCACCACCCGTTGGCATAATAACAAAAGTATTCTCTTTATTCAAAATACTTTCTATTACCTTCTCCTGCAATCCTCTAAATTGACTAAAACCAAAGTACTTTTTTAAAGCTCCTTGTAAGTCGGTTTTGTTCAAACTCATTAAATCGTTTAACTTTTATATACCAATTAAATTAAAATAGCTATCACTTAAACCTTTTTCCCCAATTAAAGATCTAGTGGATTGTTCTTTTTAAAAAAGTTACCAAAGATAAACAAACTAAAAATAGCAAGCTTTTTTTCGGCACTATTTAAAATTCATAAGGTATTACATACCTTTGCATAATTAAAGATAATAAAATCTTTATTTATAACACGCAAATTTTATAAATTTTGAACACCCTTGATACTATTATTTCTTTTGCCCAAAAAACTATTCATGAAGAAGCCAAAGCTATTGCACATTTGGAACAGCTTATAGACCAAGAGTTTGCTGAAGCTGTTCATGCCATACATAATTCTAACGGTCGAGTTATTATTACAGGGATCGGTAAAAGTGCTATTATTGCTTCAAAAATAGTAGCTACTATGAATTCTACTGGTACACCTGCTGTCTTTATGCACGCTGCGGATGCTATTCATGGAGATTTGGGTAATATTCTCAAAGATGATGTGGTTATTTGTATTTCTAAAAGTGGAAATACTCCCGAAATCAAAGTACTTGTTCCCTTAATTAAAAACTTTAACAATACTTTAATTGGGATCACTTCTAATAAAGATTCTTTTCTGGGGAAAGAAGCTGACTATGTTTTAAATGCTTACGTAGAAAAAGAAGCTTGTCCTAATAATCTAGCTCCTACAACTAGTACAACAGCACAATTGGTAATTGGTGATGCTGTAGCAGTTTGCTTATTAAATCTGAAAGGTTTTTCTAGCACAGATTTTGCCAAATATCATCCAGGAGGAGCCTTAGGAAAGAAGCTATATCTTCGTGTAAACGATATTGTATCAAAAAACGAAAAACCAGAAGTAAGTCCTGATTCTAATATCAATGATGTGATCGTAGAAATGACAGAAAAAAGATTAGGTGCTACCGCGGTAACCGAACACAATAAAATTATCGGAATTATTACAGATGGAGATTTACGAAGAATGCTAACCACTAACACCTCTTTTAACGGGTTAACTGCTAAAGACATTATGTCTCCTAGTCCTAAACGCATCGATGTAGAAGCTATGGCTGTAGATGCTTTAGACAGACTAGAAGAATATGGTATCTCCCAATTATTAGCTGAAAAGAAAGGTGACTATGCAGGGCTTTTACATATTCATGATCTAATGAGAGAAGGTATTTTATAATGAGTGATAAAACAACAAATGATCCGCAATCCATGTCTTTTCTGGATCACCTCGAAGAATTACGTTGGCATTTAATACGCATGTCTTTAGCTATTATTCTAATTGCTATTGTTGCCTTTGTTTTTATAAAAAGTATTTTTACGGATATCATTTTTGCACTTAGAGATCCTAATTTTATATCATATGAGATTTTATGTAAAATTTCTCGGACCTTTGGTATGGAAAAAGGATGTCTGGAGGAAATGCCTTTTAATTTTATTAGCACCGAAATGGCCGGGCAATTTAGTGCTGCCATATGGACATCTATCACTACTGGTTTCGTGGTTGCATTTCCTTATATATTGCATGAATTTTGGAAATTTATTTCACCTGCCCTTTATGAAAATGAACGAAAGCATTCCAGAGGATTTATTATAGTATCCTCTCTTCTATTCTTTATCGGTACGCTTTTCGGGTATTTCGTAATTGCACCATTATCGGTAAATTTCTTAGCCACTTTCTCTATAGCAGAAGTCGTGGATAATCAATTCAAAATTGGATCCTATATTTCACTGGTGCGTGCCTCTGTCATTGCTTCAGGATTTATTTTTGAATTACCAATTATTATATATTTTCTAAGTAAAGTAGGATTGGTGACTCCAGAATTTTTAAGACGTAACCGTAAGTACGCTCTGGTTATTGTTCTTATCCTAGCTGCAGTAATTACACCACCGGATATTTCGACTCAGATAATTGTTGCAATTCCAATACTTATATTATATGAGGTGAGTATTTTTATCTCTAAAATGGTTATCAAAAGACAAAATAAAAAAATATTAAAATCTACAAAATGAGTAGTATAGTAGACGAATTTAATGAATATAGAGAGAAAATGAACTCTCGTATTTTAGAAGACAATAACAAAATCATCAAAAGAATCTTCAATTTAGATACCAATGCCTTTATGAAAGGTGCTTTGGATGTGAAAACAAAAGAATTATTAGGTCTTGTGGCTTCAGCTGTTATGAGATGCGATGATTGTGTGCGGTATCATTTAGAAACTTGTCATAAAGAAGGTTTGACAAAAGAAGAAGTAGTAGAAACTTTAAGCATTGCTACCTTGATTGGCGGTACTATCGTGATACCTCATCTACGTCGTGCCTATGAGTTTTGGGATGCATTAGAAGCAAAAGAATCTTAAATTCTGATTTAAAAGAATAATGTACATTTACCACTTCGTTTTAGCAACACCTAATTTAGAAACAAGTCATGTTAATATGACACTAAGCAATTGCTAAAAAGTCAGTTTTAATGATACATTTTTAGTGGTAAATTTCATTTCCATTAAAAATAATAAATATCGGCAGATGAAATTAAAAGCAGAAAATCTAATAAAGTCATACAAAGGAAGGAAAGTAGTGAAAGGGATTTCTCTGGAAGTAAACCAAGGAGAAATCGTAGGGCTTTTAGGTCCTAATGGAGCTGGTAAGACAACTTCCTTTTATATGATTGTTGGTTTAGTTAAGCCTAATGGTGGAAAGATTTCGCTAGATAGTACTGACATCACTAAATTCCCGATGTACAAACGTGCTCAGAATGGAATAGGCTACTTAGCGCAAGAAGCTTCTGTTTTTAGAAAATTAAGTATTGAAGATAACATATTAAGTGTGTTGCAATTGACGAAACTTTCTAAAAAAGAACAACTGCATAAAATGGAATCACTTATAGAAGAATTTGGTTTAGGACACATCAGAAAAAATCGTGGTGACTTATTAAGTGGTGGTGAACGACGCCGAACAGAAATTGCCAGAGCATTGGCTACCGATCCTAATTTTATTCTTCTTGATGAACCTTTTGCAGGAGTTGATCCCGTGGCAGTAGAAGATATCCAGCGAATAGTTGCGCAACTTAAAAATAAAAATATTGGTATCCTTATAACAGATCATAATGTACAAGAGACATTAGCGATCACCGACAGAACTTATCTTATGTTCGAAGGAAGTATTCTTAAAGCAGGAATGCCTGAAGAGTTAGCTGAAGATGAAATGGTACGTAAAGTATATCTGGGTCAGAATTTTGAATTGAGAAAAAAGAAGTTAGATTTTTAATTATTTCCTTATTTTAGGAACACAATTTTCAATATCTATCTCTATCTGTGTAGATACTATCTTTTCTTTATATATTTTTAAACTTACAAGTAGTCCTTTTGAATTTATAGGTTTTTTTTGATCAAAAATAAAATTCCCAATACTATAGTAAATTGGTTTTTCCTTATACAACTCAACAGTTTGGACAGTATGTGGATGATGACCAACAATAACATCAGCTCCAGCATCTATTAGCTGATACGCTTGCTGTTTTTGCAAAATCATTGGTTTCAAAGTATGTTCAACTCCCCAGTGTAGCTGAACAATTACAGCAGCATTTGCATCCTTATCTTTAATTTCTTTAATTCTTTCAGAAATAGCTTCAAAAGACTCTTCACAGACACATGGTTGGTTTTCTAAAAATGTCCAGTTCTCCGATGGAACTTGCAAAGATGACAAAAGATACACCTTTCTTGGATATGTAGCTAAAAGCGAAGATTTACACGCTTCTTTTGCATTCATTCCGAACCCTAATGGAGTCATATTATATTTCAGGATTTGTGTGCGCGTATCAACAAGTCCTTTTCTTCCTTGATCCATCGAATGATTATTCGCCAAATTAAGATGGGTAATCCCGTGCCCTTCCAATCTTTCTAGCCATTCTGGTTCTGCTCTGAAGATAAACTTCTTATGAATAGGTTCTTTTATTTTTGTTGCCGGGCATTCTAAATTAGCAACAACAATATCATTTGATAAGAAAATAGCGTCTATGGATTCATGGAATAAATCATCCATTCCCTTATGTTTAATCTTTTCTCGTACTCCTCTATCCAAAAGTAAATCACCTGTGAAAATAATACGAGTCATATCGTTTTCATTACATGCTGAAAATGATGTCAATAATAAAATACCTACGCACAAGCATTTTACACTTCGAAATATCCATCGATTACGTCTCATTTAACAGCCAGAGCTATAGAAAATCTTCTCATTAGACTTAGGCACATCAATAGGCACTATAATTTCTTTCATCCAATCAAGTAAAGGTGGTGCTTGATTTTTATCTATCATTTCTTGCCACTCTTCATCCGTTAATCTATTCCCCATAGGTAGATGAAACTCGTGATATCCGAACACGGCTCCTTTAGTGAGGTATAAATAGCCTTCTATTTCTACTAAAACATAAATATCATTAACATTTCCTGTAGCCACATGCAAAATACCTTTATCTGGATTATTTCCTCCATTGGCTGTATAAATATCAGCAACTACTGCCACAGATTTATCTGGTCCTTGTACATTTTTCCAATCATCAAGATATTGATCTTTCTCTTTCACAAGATCTAATGTTAACCATTCGAAGGTACTACCAATAAGTTCTATTTGTCCATATTCATTATCAGAAAGTTTTTTGCCTGCAAGTTCTTTCTCACTAGCAGAAAGGAGAAACATTGCATTTTCTTTAAGGCTATTCGTGATCCTTGATATATCCGAATTTATAAGCTTATTTCTCTCCAGAACACTTTCGGTTAAATTTATTAATTCTATAACTGATTTCCAGTATCCTATATTAGGCTCTACATATCCTACAGTATAAGGGCTTGGCGGACCTCCATCACCACATTCTGCTGCCATAGGTTGTTCCGCATATAATATGGCATCATGTTTTAACTCTGCCCAAGAAGCCAGAGAAGCATTCAAGTCTTTTTTATCCCATTGTGAAGTTTGCATGAAATAAGGGTACTCTTCTCTTGATTTTTGAAGATTTAGCAAGCTTTCAATCCATTTATTATACAGTGTTGCATTCCAATTTATATCAGACATATTATCTTTCATTTCCGAAAGCAATTCAGGATACTTCTCCCAGTTTTCTCCTTCTTTTAATTCTCCTAATAATAAATTCTCTGCTGACTTACTACCAAAAGCCGCCATTACATCCAATCCTTTTGGATATGCTCGCTTCGAAACTTCGCTTTTTAGGTCTACTAATTCCTGTAGCACCTCATTATCTGACAAATATCGTTGGGGAATAAAGTTAATTTTATCTACACAACTTCCAGCTTCTTTAGCTTTGATCTTATTTTGTATATCCGCTATTTTTTTTACAATTCCTCTAAAATCTTCTAACGAATCTTCTTTTGACAAAAGGTTTTCAAGTAAAAAATCCTGACTCTCTAATATTTTTACCAAATCTAAAAAAGAGACGTTGTCTGGCTGACCTATAATAAAATTAATAGGCTCCATAATAGCATTATATTTTTTTAATGTTTCTTCATCCTTCTTTAAAACAGCAGCACTTAAAATTGCGCGTTTTAATTGTGCATCGTTGTCCAGGCAAAAAGGAGCCGTTTGCAACCACATCATAGCTTTAAAATAACGCTTCAATGATTCAGTCCTTGTATAATGTCCTCTAGGTTTAAACAAACTATACGGAAATGCAACTTGTCTGTATTCTAAAAATTCAGAATTAACATCCTCTGCATTTTCAATTGCCGAGAGTTCATCTTCATAATATTTCTCATAGCCAGCCGGGACCGTAACCTTTTCTGAAGTCAAAATAGAATATGCAATTGCATAATAAGTTTCATTAAACTTTGCTATCTCTAGTGCAGACATTTCGGTTCCTGTTGTACTAATATCATTCATACCTTTCATCATTGATTTACATATTTCGGAAAGTAATGGAATGAATTTATCTTCTTCAACTGTTCTTAGTATATATCCAAAATACATATGAAACAATTGCATATACATATCAGTAGTTACAAAATTCGGAAACTGCTGATAGTCGTTTTGCTCATATACATGAAATAATTGAATATTAGTATTAGGAACAATCGCAAATCCATTGTTACCAAGCATACTCATAAGTTGCTTATCAGCTGATTCTAATTGAAATAGATTAACAATATTATCTAGATTTGGGCCTTTATGATCTGTAGTACTTAAAAAATTCTTCTTCTTTAATTCTTCTTCTCTTTTTTTAAGCTTATCAATAAATTTTATTTCTTCTGGGGTATATGATATAGGTACAATATTTGTCCCTTCTTCATCATCATTCCAATACTTTTCTTCCATACGATCATCATACCAACTAGTTGTTCCAAAAACCCCTCTTAAATCGGCTTTCATAAAACAATACCCTTTCTTAGCTGCATAACTATTACGCAAAATTCTAATATCAGAAAGTTTCAATTGAGAAATATCCATTGACATATCAATATTCTGATTCAATTGTTCGACATCTAGAATACCATTAACAAAAGGATTAATCGCATTAGGATCTACTTCAATTGTCTTTTCTTCTTGTACAATTTTAATTGTGTCGGTGGGCTTTTCTACTATTTTCGGTTCTTTCTTATCGCCACATCCCAATAGCGTAAGTGATAAAGAAAATATGATGATTTTTTTCATAAGAAATTGATTCTAATATTCTAATTTATTTTTTATTAATAGCTAACATATTAATTGCAGTAATACTATCCATTTCTCTTCCCAGATATCTCACAAACTCTAATCCGAATCTACGCCATCTATATTCTGCCACTAGAAAAGCACCCCGTTTCTCTCGTTCTACACTTCTGATGATTGGTTCTTCTCTATTATAAAAATTAAAATCTACTAAGGGTTGTCCTAAAGCAGATCCTAACCACAAAGGCCGAACATAACCTTTATAATTCTTAAAAATAAAAAGACGTTTTCTAATTACGGAATCAAATCGTGTTTTTTTAATTACACCAACGAGTGCATCTTTTTTTCCATTATTATCAATATCTCCAACATGAAATTGATATACAGGATAAGGTAGCTCCCAAATGTCTATTAGACTATCTGTCTTAATTGTAAGATTATATAAAGAATCATTTCGTTTCTCTAAAGAAAAACCTCCTTTACTAATATTTTCTATATGTTTCTTTTTACTACAACCTGTACATAAAAACAGCACCAATAATAAACAAAGTTTAAATTGATTTTTATGGCAATTATAGAAAAACATCAATTCACGAAGCATTGAATCTACTATTTTGATTTCTCTCTAAAAAGTATCGACAGGAGAACATACAATAATAATATACAAGGTATTGCTAAAAACTTAAGCACTACTAATAACACAACTGCAAGCAGCAAGAAAATGTATCTCATTTTATTTTCAGCGAATCCCCAAGTCTTAAACTTAAGGGCAAATAATGGAATTTCAGCATTTAATAAATAACAACTTATCAGCGTTAAACCAATAAGGAACCATGGATTTAAAATAATATCAGAAATCCAATTATCTGTTTGGTACGTTAATATTAATGGTAAGCACAAAATCAATAATGCATTTGCTGGTGTTGGTAAGCCTATAAAAGATGTTGTTTGGCGTGTATCAATATTAAACTTGGCCAGACGATATGCAGAAGCCAAGGTTATTAATAAGCCTATTAATGGTAAAAAATGAGTGTATCCTATTAAAAAATCTTCATCATATACATTATGTGTAAAAATACTATCCATTGTAATCCCATAAGATTTCGCTAACAACTGACACATCACGAGTCCAGGCACTAATCCACTAGTCACCATATCCGCCAGCGAATCTAATTGCAAACCCAATTCACTCTGCACATTCAAGATTCTGGCAGCAAAACCATCAAAAAAATCAAATCCAATACCAAGTGCCACAAAAAGTGCTGACATACCTAAAGCTCCTTGTACAGCAAAAATTGCAGCAATGCATCCACATAATAGATTCAAAAGGGTAATAATATTGGGAATTTGCTTTTTAAGCTGCATATGGTTCGATTTTTGTGTAAAAATAACAAACTATTTCCGTCTATTAACATAGGTAACACAATATGAAATCATAAATAAAGTTTATCATGTTGAAAAATAGTAAGATATTTGTCAAAAATTGCTAGGATTGAAAAGAATTATAATTGCTTTATTTTTTTTGGTTGTATCGGTTGCTCCGGCACAAACTAGAAAATACTCTAATGAATTTCTAAACATTGGTGTAGATGCCGGTGCTTTAGGTATGGCTAATGCTGTGGTTGCGTCTTCTGGAGATGTCAATTCGGGATACTGGAATCCTGCAGGATTAATTCACCTGGAAGATAATCAGGTGTCTTTTATGCACGCTGCCTATTTTGCTAATATTGCTAATTATGATTATCTAGCTTTTGCAATGCCCTTGGATGAAAAAAGTGCAATCGCGCTCTCTTTAATTCGTTTCGGAGTTGATGACATCTTGGATACTACAAGTTTAGTAGATGCAGATGGAAATATTGACTATACCCGAATTAACCTATTCTCTGCAGCTGATTATGCATTTACATTTTCATACTCCAGAAAATTACCTATAGAAGGATTAAGCTATGGAGCGAATGCCAAAGTAATTCGTAGAGTTATTGGTGATTTTGCTTCATCTTGGGGATTTGGTTTTGATGCAGCATTACAATACCAAAAAAACAACTGGCAATTCGGAATTATGGTTCGAGATATCACTACTACCTTTAATGCTTGGAGCATAGAAGATTTTGTAATTGGTGATCTTAATGGTGATGGAATACCAGATGAAGATCAGATACCACAAATTAGAGATCAAGAATTACCAGAAACTACAGAAATAACTATTCCAAAACTACAATTTGGTGCTGCGAGAAAATTTGATCTAGGCAAAAAATTTGGTTTAAATACCGAATTGGATATGAATGTTCGTTTTGCAGAGACTAATGATATCATTTCTTCTTCTGCTATTAGTATCACACCTGCCTTTGGTTTTGAATTGGACTACGCTAAAATCGTTTACTTGCGCGGTGGTGTGGGTAATTTTCAAAATATTGAACAGTTTGATGGTTCCGATAATGTAGGTTTTCAACCTAACTTTGGTGTCGGTTTTAAATATAAAGGAATACAGGTGGATTATGCTTTGACTGATATTGGAGATCAAAGTGCCGCGATCTACTCCAACGTATTTTCTTTAAAGGTAGACTGGAGTATCTTTAGATAAATACCAACAATAATTACATTTTTTTACTTTGAGTTTTTAAGTTTTGTAACGAAATAAGTTTAATTTCGTTATTAAGACAGAGCACTCTTATATGAAGAATATACTCCTTGCCATTTTATCAGGTTTATTACTCGCTATCGGTTGGCCAACCTATGGTTTTCCTATATTTCTATTTTTTGGTTTTGTTCCATTATTAATTATGGAATATAGAATACGTCATAATAAATATCACAAAAGTCAACTATTTGGATTGGCTTTTATTGCTCTTTTTATTTGGAATATGATCACCACCTGGTGGATCTACAACTCCACTCCTTTTGGAATGTGGTTTGCCGAAATAGTAAATAGCTTATTAATGGCATTGGTATTTCTTATGTATCATATAATAGCTAGAAGAACTTCGTTTACTATTGGATCTATTTTTCTGGTAAGCATATGGATGAGTTTTGAATACTTACACCTACAATGGCAATTCTCTTGGCCTTGGCTTAATCTAGGTAATGGATTTGCCAATTTCACTTCCTGGATACAGTGGTATGAGTACACAGGAACCTTTGGAGGAACCTTATGGATCTGGATTGTGAATATTGGAATCTATAAAAGTGTTTTGCTCTTTATAGAGCACAAAGACAAATCAATTTTATATAGATCAGCGATAAAAAATGGATTGATTATTATCGTTCCAATTTTAATTTCTTTTATTATCCTGAAAACTTATAAGGAAGATGGGCAGGATGTCGAAGTTGTTATTTTACAACCTAATATAAATCCCTATACAGAAAAGTATAACACTACAGATGATCGCGTAGGAGAATTATTGAGTTCGCTTACAGCATCAAAGATTAGTGAGAAAACAAATTTTATTATTGCTCCTGAAACGGTTTTTGCGGACAATAATAGATTGAAAAACTTTCAGAATTCTATCGCTAAAAAAACGGCTGCTGATATAATCAATGGATATCCTAAAGCTAATTTCCTTTCTGGTATTTCACTCCTTGATGTCTTTAAAGATCCTTCTAAAGTTCACCCACAAACTAACAAACATAAAAGTGGTGTCTATTATGATGATTATAACTCTGCCTTTCTGGTAAGACCAGATGGAACTAACGAGCTTTATCACAAAAGTAAATTGGTAGTTGGTGTAGAAAACTTTCCTTATCAAAGTGTTTTTAAACCCATTGTTGGTGATGCTATGATAGATTTAGGCGGCACGGTTGCTAAGAAAACAACGCAATCCGATCGTGAGGTATTCTTTACAAAAGAAGGAATTGGTGCAGGACCCATTATATGTTATGAAAGTGTATATGGTGAATTTGTATCAGGTTATGTAAGAAATAATGCCGATTTTCTTGCCATTATTACCAATGATGCTTGGTGGGGAGTCACACAAGGACACAAACAACATTTGGCTTATGCAAAATTTAGAGCTATAGAAACTCGAAGAAGTATTGCAAGAAGTGCTAATACTGGGATTTCTGCTATTATAAATCAAACCGGAAATATAGTTTCTTCTCTCCCATATAATGAGCAAGGAGCGCTAAAAGGAACTCTTAAAACCAATGACAAAATAACTTTTTATGTCCAAGCTGGGGACTACCTAGCAAGAGTAGCTATTTTCCTAATGATCTCTATTTTTCTGTTTTCTGTTACCCGACGAAGAAAGAAAATATCAATACCATAAAGCTCAATTGAATATTTGTGCTTAATTTGCAAGATTTCGAATCATAAACCACCAATTACCACGTGAATTACGTATCAGTAGAAAATATAGCCAAATCCTTTGGAGAGCGTGTGCTATTCAAGAATATTTCTTTTGGAATAAATGAAGGACAAAAAGTAGGTTTTGTTGCAAAAAACGGAACAGGAAAAACCTCTTTACTTAATATTATTGCCGGCGATGAAGAACCTGATGATGGCCAAGTGGTATACAGGAAAAATCTTAAAGTAGCGTTCCTGCCTCAAGAACCAAATCTAGATCCCAGCCTAACTATAGAACAAACTATTTTTGCGGCAGATAACGAAATTTTACGGGTAATTAAAACCTACGAGAAAGCGTTAGAAAATCCAGATGATGCAGAAGCATACCAAAAAGCATTTGAACAAATGGATGCCTTAAGCGCTTGGGATTTTGAGACACAATACAAACAAATCCTTTTTAAGCTAAAACTTGAAAATCTTGATCAAAAAGTAAGTCAACTTTCTGGAGGGCAGAAAAAAAGGTTAGCATTAGCTAATATCTTATTAAGCAAACCAGAACTACTCTACCTCGATGAACCTACCAACCATTTGGACCTAGAAATGATCGAATGGCTAGAAGAGTATTTTGCCAAAGAGAATTTCACGCTTTTTATGGTTACTCACGATCGTTATTTTTTAGAAAATGTATGTAATGAGATTGTAGAGTTAGAAAACGGAAAACTATACAATTACAAAGGTAATTATGGATATTATCTTCAGAATAAAGAAACTAGAATTGCTAATGAAGAAATAGAAATTGGCAAGGCAAAACAACTCTACAAAAAAGAGCTAGATTGGATGCGACGACAACCTAAAGCTCGTACTACAAAATCTAAATCTAGAATTGACGATTTTTATGAAATAAAAGAACGCGCTCACCAGAGAAGAAATGATCATGAGGTACAGTTGGAAATCAATATGGAACGTCTGGGAAGTAAGATTTTAGAAATTCATAAAGTTTCCAAAAGTTTTGAAGACCTTACCTTATTAGATAAATATGAGTATGTTTTTAGAAAAGGAGAACGAGTAGGTATTATCGGTAAGAATGGAACCGGAAAATCAACATTCTTAAATATGATTACTGGAGCTATCCAACCTGATCAAGGAAAAATAGTAGTAGGTGATACTGTAAAATTTGGATATTACACACAACGTGGTATTAACATTAAAGAAGGACAAAAGGTCATTGATGTGATCAGAGAGTTCGGTGATTACATTCCATTAAAAAAAGGCAGACAGATTTCTGCACAACAATTATTAGAGCGCTTTTTGTTTGATCGCAAAAAACAATATGATTTTGTAGAAAAACTAAGTGGTGGAGAGCGTAAACGATTATATCTATGTACGGTTCTTATACAAAATCCTAATTTTCTAATTCTGGATGAACCCACTAATGATTTAGATATCGTTACCTTAAATGTCTTGGAAAACTTTTTATTAGATTTTCCTGGTTGTCTAATGGTAGTATCTCACGACCGTTATTTTATGGATAAGATTGTGGATCATTTGTTTGTATTCAGAGGAAATGCGGTAATAGAGGATTTCCCTGGGAATTATTCTGATTATCGAATTTATGAAAATAGTAGAACTCCTGAGAAAACAAAAACTGTAGAATCAGAACCTAAAACAAAAACTGACTGGAAAAAAGATAATAAAATAGCATTATCCTATAATGAACAGAAAGAATTTAGTCGAATAGAACGTGATCTAAAAAAACTAGAAATCCAGAAAAAAGAAATCGAAGCCCTTTTTACTAATGGTACATTAGAAGGAGATAAGATTAATGAAGAATCCGCGAAACTAAAAAAGATCATTGAAGATATAGAAGAAAAGGAAATGCGTTGGCTGGAACTTTCTGAAAAAATGGAATAACCAATATCTATGTATCAGTCTGATGTTATTTCAAATTAAATCATATCTACATTTTTTATGGAAATCCACCAATCAACATGGTGTACATTCTCCTTTTGTATATAACTTGATTACAAAATGTTTTTACAATAGAAAAAAACGAGCATCTTACGCATCGATTATCCCTATTTATAAAAAAAACACTCCTGAAATTAGTTTGAAGAATGCCAAGCTTCTTAATCGATTGGTACCTTATCTCAAATACAGAACCATATTAATCCCTGAAAATGCTTCGGGTTTCATATCACAAGTTGTTTCGATTAACAATGCTGTTTCTGTATCCTATGCTATAGAAGATCAGGATTCATTTGATTTTATCTATTTAGATATTAAGAAAATTAAAAATAATTCTGATTTTTTAGACACCATATTCTCTAAGGTTCATAACGATTCATTGCTGCTTCTAAACTCTATAAATAAGTCTAAAGAAAGTCAGTCTTTTTGGGAGCAAATACAGAATCACCCTAAAACTAAAGTAACCATTAATACATTTGATTTTGGGTTTGTTTTTTTTAGAAAAGAGCAAGAAAAAGAACATTTTATAATTAGAGTGTAACAACTTCATTGATCATGCGTCATATAAGCTAAAATTGTATCTTACAGCTGTAATATAACACATCACATGGAAAACGTTATCGATATTAAAGGTATCATTAGAAATTTTCAATTAGGTCAGGAAACAGTTTATGTACTTAAAAGTATTGATCTGGAAATAAAACGAGGTGAGTACCTAGCTATTATGGGGCCATCTGGATCCGGTAAATCCACTTTAATGAATCTTTTAGGATGTTTAGACACACCAACAGATGGCACCTATAATCTAAACGGAAATGATGTAAGTAAAATGACTGATGACGAATTGGCTGATATTAGGAATAAAGAAATTGGATTCGTTTTTCAAACATTTAACTTATTGCCAAGAACTACAGCTTTGGATAATGTTGCATTACCTATGGTGTATGCCGGGATTTCTAAAAAAGACAGAAATGCAAGAGCTGAACAAGTGTTAACCGATGTAGGTCTTGCGGATCGTATGGATCATAAACCTAATCAGCTTTCTGGTGGACAAAGACAACGTGTGGCAGTAGGTCGCGCCTTGGTCAATAAACCTTCTATTATATTAGCAGATGAACCAACCGGAAATCTGGATTCTAAGACTTCTCTGGAGATTATGCAGTTACTCGATGATATACACGCTGCAGGAAATACAGTGATTGTGGTTACTCATGAAGAAGAAGTTGCAGAACATGCACATAGAGTAATCAGATTACGAGATGGTATGATTGAGAGCGATAAGAGAAATCGATAGCTTATCTTTTAGAACAATCCATAAATCAAACATACTATTATTGAATAGAAAATCATTAATGTTATTTCTAAACGATATTTCTGAATTATTTTATTCATTTAAAAAAATTAGAATATAAAGCCTTAAAGAGAACTTTCTTTAAGGCCTTATATTTATGTTCTAGATTTTATATTATCTTTTTATGAATCGCTGAGCTCCTTTACCTTTGTTTGTTTCGATAATTAAGAAATAAACTCCTTTGCTAAGAGACGAAACATCTATTTGGGTACTATTAGTTTCTAATACTTTAATTTCGTTTCCTAATATCGAATACAATCGAATAGAAGTGATCACCTCATCGGTTTTGATATGTAAATTATTACTTACTGGGTTTGGATACACCATAAAAGCTACAGGAAATTCCTGATCATTTATTCCTAAAGTGAGATCACTAAAAGTAGCTGTTATATTTGTATTACCGTTAATAGTAATTTGTAATGGGTTTGTGTTTCCTGAAGCATCACCACTCCATCCATCAAATTGCCAATTTTGATCAGCTGTTGCAGTTATCGTAACTACCTCACCATTGGTATATGTACCTCCTGCCGGAGATAAGGTAACATTTCCATTTCCGGTAGTGTTAACCACTAACATATATTGAATCTGACTAAATGTAGCTGTAACCGTTTTATCAGCATCCATCGTAATCGTTAATGGATTCATAACTCCTGTAGCATCTCCACTCCAACCATCAAATTGATAACCTGCATCTGGTGTTGCAGTAAGAATTATTGATGTTCCTTCATCATAAGTCCCATTTGTTGGATTTGGATTCGTACTTACTGATCCATTAGTTGTATTAAGAATCAAAGTACGTTGAATTGTACTAAATAATGCTGTTATTGTTTTATCAGCATCCATCGTAATCGTTAATGGATTCATAACTCCTGTAGCATCTCCACTCCAACCATCAAATTGATAACCCGCATCTGGTGCTGCAGTAAGAATTATTGATGTTCCTTCATCATAAGCCCCATTTGTTGGATTTGGATTCGTACTTACAGCTCCATTTGTAGCATTGATAGTTAATGCACGTTGGATAGCACTAAAGGTTGCTGTTACTGTTTTATCAGCATCCATAATAATCGTTAATGGATTCATAACTCCTGTAGCATCTCCGCTCCATCCATCAAATTGATAACCCGCATCTGGTGTTGCAGTAAGAATTATTGATGTTCCTTCATCATAAGTCCCTTTTGTTGGATTTGGATTCGTACTTACAGCTCCATTTGTAGCATTGATTGTTAAACTACGTTGAATAGCACTAAAGGTTGCTGTTACTGTTTTATCAGCATCCATAATAATCGTTAGTGGATTTGTGATTCCACTTGCATCTCCGCTCCATCCATCAAATTGCCATCCCGCTACTGGGGTTGCTGTTAAGGTGGCCGTTGCTCCATCATTATAGGTTGTACCACTTGCTGGAGTTACACTACCGCTTCCTGTAGTATTAATCGTTAATGTACGGTGAATCTGACTAAATATAGCTGTAACCGTTTTATCAGCATCCATAATAATCGTTAGTGGATTTGTGATTCCACTTGCATCTCCGCTCCATCCATCAAACTGGTAGCCTGCATCAGGTGTAGCTGTAAGAGTTACCGAGATACCATCATCATAGGTTCCATTAGTTGGGTTGGGATTAGTGGTTACAATCCCATTCGCCGAATTGATAGTTAATGTTCTATAAACAGGTGCTGACGAGCCAAATTCATAAGCTCCCATATCAACTGTTGTATTAAAAACTCTTTGATTTCCTAATAGGTCTAATGCACCAACTATGGAACTATTATCACCAGAATCTATTGCTGGTGATCCCGTTTGTACTGTAAAATCATTATTTACAAAATCCGTAAAAAGAGGATCATTACTTGATGAGTTTGTAGCAGTTACTCCCACAGGAAGTCCAGAAAAATTGTTTTCATCTATAGAATTGCTTACAGTCATGGTTGATGGATCATCAATAATTTCGTGTACCATAACGCTAGTCACTCCGCCTACACCTCTATTACCCCAAAAAATATTATTCGCTAGAGTGCTTACAGCAATAGTAGCTCCAGTAGCTTTACCAATACCAACCGTAGCTCTATTTAAATTATTTACAGAAGCACCTGTACCTAGATCTTCGTTGTTAACATATGTATTATTTGTTAATGTAACACTTATTGAGGAATTCCCTGCAAGATCTCTAAACCACCCTGCGCTTCCAGCAACCCCTAAAGACGAACCATTATCTTTTGCTATATTCCTATTAAACAATGAATTAGAAATTGAAAAAACTGCATTGGTTCCACTACTACCAGTTTGTCCATAAATACTTGACCCCCATCTAGCTAAATTTTTGGTAAAAACCGAGTTTTCGACAGTTACAAAACCTGTATTATTTTGAAATGATTGTCTATTAATGTTATTATAAATTCCTCCTGCAATATCAGAAGCTACATTGTTTTTAATAATACAGTTACTTACAGTAAGACCTAATGCACTAGATCTTTTGTATATGGCAGCACCGCTCTTTTCTTCAGAGTTTGTTCCGTTTGCATGCCCATTAGAAATTGTAAATCCATCAATAGAAATGTTGTTTGTTGCATTTTCAATCACAACAATATTGTAAGCATTTTCAGCTCGAGTTGTATTTGAAAAAGATAATACACTATCATCATTACCCATAAAATCTCCTGATAATATAGTTTCATTGTTCCTAAAATCTCTTTGAAAAACATCAGTTTCTGTACCTATAAAACCACCATACAACTTTGTTCCTGATCTTGAAATTAAAAAAGAATTGCTTCTATCAGAATTATCTGGTGTATAGGTTCCTTGTGCAACCCAAACTTCCTCATTACTTGTAATTACAGATAAAGCATCATATAAAGATGTAAAAGCATTTACCCAGGAAGATCCATTGTTTTCGCCTGTTGCATTTACATCTACAAATACTTTTCCTATAATCCTTAATGTTGTAAAATCTACAGGAATAGACCATGAACTGTTTATAGTACACTGCTCTCTTATGTACAGTTTATAATCTGTAAAAGAATCCAGGTTATTAATAGTAGTAGATGAAGCCGCACTTACATTTGTTATGATGGTTGCATTAGAAAAAGGTTCTGATGCTTTATGATATGCTATATCAAATGTTCCAGCTACTGAAACATCTACATTTGCAGAGTTAACGGTAATAGAAGATGTAGATACTATATTTGAATTTGGAGGTAAACAAAAATTATTATCTTCCGCAACTTGCAGTACTTCTGCATTGGATAATATTCTTGTATAGATATTGATATCATCGATAGCATCCTGATACCTGTTTATGTTAGGTAAATCATTCGTTCTATTATTTCCTATTGTTATGTTTACATTTGTATCATGAGATTCGGAAAGATATTGATTGCCTGCTGAACCATTCCGTATATCTCCTCCTGATCCCATACTGACACCATCGACATAAATTTCTCCAATATTTCTGGCTGTATCGGTCGCTCCTGATGATGATGTGGTAAGTGTGTTAGAAATTGTAAGTGCCACATGATGCCAATCTCCATCATTAATTAATTTATTGGCTAATACTCCACCTCCTCTATAACTTCCATTGCTACTATACCTAACACGTAATGAAAAACCTACCTTTCCATCTTTCAAGTAGATATAATATCCTGCCCAGGTATCGTCTGCCTGGTTACTTCTACCATTTGTATCTTCAAAAATAGTTTTCACATCACTATCATTGATAGTCGTTTTGACCCAAAAACTAATGGTTGCTGTATTTCCTAAATTAAAAATATCATTTGGGTAATCTATGTCTATTCTTGTTAAATGATCTCCTGCTAAATTTACAGCATTGTTCGGATTCAAAAATCGATCATCTACAGCTGTCAAAGCTGTTCCGGTTTGTGTGAAATTATTTCCATTTGCAGCATCAATAAAAGTACCATTGGTGAATTGGTATTGAGCAACTAAATTATTTGTAGGGATTTGGGCAAAAACTACACTGCTTATGAATAGCATTACATAAAGTATTCCTGTTTTCATATTCTGTCTTTTTAAGTTCGTATGAAACAAAAATGCTTATTATACTATATGATTAACTTGCTTTTTTTCTGAAAGTCCTATTTTTTTTTCTGAAAGTAAAAAAGTTAAAATACTTCTTTAACAACTCTTATAAATTCTTCTTTCTTGTCTTTAGCAATAGGTATGGTCTTATTATTCTCCATAACCAAATGATATCCATCTTTTTTAGAAAGCTCTTTGATATGTTTTAAATTAATTAAATATGACCTATGTGGTTTATAAAAAATGGATTTGGATTCTAGTTGAAGTATAAAGTGTTTTAATGGCTTACATATCAATTCAGTTTTATTATCCTGAAGATATACTTTTGTATACATCCCATCTGCTTCAAAATACAAAACATCATCATGAGAGACAAAAATAATTCCTTTAGGTATATCCAAAGCTAATTTATTCAATGACAACTGTTTAAATGATTGTTTTAGGTCTTCAAACTTGTCATTGATTGTCTTTTCTTTGGCTGAAATCACAGCTTTATTTACTGCAATTTTTAGTTCTTCTACATCAATGGGTTTTAATAAATAATCTATTGCAGAAAGTTTAAATGCTTCTACTGCATATTGATTATATCCGGTAGTAAAAATAATTTGAAAAGTAACTTTTTCATCTTCAAAAAAATCTAAAATTTGAAGTCCCGAATATTGTGGCATTTCTATATCTAAGAAAACAATATCCGGTTTTTCTGTTTTAATCATCTGTACACCAGACTCTAAATCTGGGGCCTGTACTATATCTGTAATATCATTACATTCGATTTCAATCAAAGCTTGCAATAATCTTCTTGCTTTATTTTCGTCATCTATTATTAATGCTTTCATAAGTTATTTATTTACTGGAATCTTTATCATAACCTTAGTTCCCATTGCTTTTTCTTCTTCGTATAAATCAACAATATTAACTTTTATCTTATGCTCTCGAGCTGTATTCAATAATTCTACTCTTTTCTGATTTGCGTTTGTTGCAAATGAAGCATGACGAACTCCATGTTTCAAGTTTATCTGTTCTGATGCTTTTCGACCGATTCCATTGTCTATAATAAGACATTGTAAGTTATTACCTTTGCTATCTAATTTATACGCTATTGTAAGTTTTCGATTATCTTTTTTGTGTAATAATCCGTGTTTTAAAGCATTCTCTACATAAGGTTGAATAAATAATGGTGGTACTTTTATAGTTTCTAGAGATAAGTTATCATCTATATCAATAACATATTCTAATATATCTTCAAAACGATCTTTTTCTAACTCGAGATAAATTTTTAATGCATTCAATTCTTCTTTTAATGAAATTTCGTTTGCTCTACTATGTTCTAAATACATTCGAATTAATCTAGAGAATTTAACCAAAAAAGCACTAGCTAAGTTTTTCTCATTCAACACTATATACTCTTGGATAGAATTTAATGCATTAAATATAAAATGTGGATTCATTTGCGAACGTAAGTTTTCTAACTGAGAAAGTACTAACTGCTGATTGATTCGTTCTTTATCCAGTAATACTTCTTGACGTTCTTTTATCTTTTTGATTTTTATTATAAAATATTTCCAAATAGAAAAAATGGTTACTAAAAGTACTCCTAAATAGAACCACCAAGTTTCCCAAAATGGTTTTTGTATAAAAAATCGTACTTCTCTTATAGTATCTTTATTAACATTACCATCAATAATTGGACGCACTTGAAATGTATACTTCCCCGCTGCTAGGCTATTATATTTTATAGTATTTTCTCCAGAATCGGTAGTTACCCAATTATCTCTATATCCAACTAACCTATATTGATAATTACCTTTTTGACTAAATGATATACCGTTAACATTAAAACTAATTTTTATTGCATTCTGATTATAATCTAGATTATACTTATCCAATATTTCAACTTCATTTTCATTAATTTCGATAGCATCAATATATATGTTTGCTGGGGATACTTTTTTAAAAACCTTTGTTTTATCAAATCCTATCAAACCTTTATTTGATGATAAAAAAACTTGATCATCAAACACTTCTATGCCGGATACTTTATAAGAAGGAATACCATCCGTTTTTGTAAGATTCTTAAATTCCTGAGAATTTGAGTTTAAAACCTGAACTCCTTTTGAGGTAGCAATCCATAGATTATTACTATCGGATTGTATGTATTCTATTTGATTAGAAAGTAAACCATTTGATGTATTATAATTCGCTATTACTTCTGTTCCTTTGATCGCATATACTCCATTTTTGAATGTACCTACCCAAATTGTTTTGTCTATTGTTTGTGTTATTGAAATAGCAAGAATCTCTTTGTCGTTATATGTGATTTCTTGTTGTTTTTGGTCTTTTAAAACTATCAAATTATCTACATAACCAATATACCCTAGCTTATTTTGTGTATCATAATATGTAGTATATGCTCTCTTTCCATCCGTTAGTATATTATTTTTATCAGTACTCTTTGAGAAGTATGAAACACGCCTATACGTGCAGTAAAGTAATGAGTCATTATCTATTTTAGAAAAACTTTTTACACCCTCAAAAAAAATGTTTTTTTCGTATTCAAATGTTTTTTTATTAATAAAAAAAGAATTCCTATCTGTTGCTACATAACTGTATTTTTTAGTAGCATCATACAAGACACTAGATATCTTAGCACCTAGGTTTATAGATCGTAAACTAGAATTATTAAAATCAAACACACTAACAACTCCATCTACTGTACCAAAAAATAAAGATGATGTACTTGCTTTATCAAGCTTGGTTATATTACTTATATTCTCAGGAATTTGATAATCAATAATTTCAATGTTTGGTATTACAAATATACCATTCGTTAATGTTGCAAGCCAATAATTTTTATCCTTGTCTATTATTACTTTAGTTATATTTTCATTTGAAAAAAAATGATTTATTAATTTGAAATTTCCACCAATATCTTTGTATATATAAGCACCAGTATTTGTTAAAACCCATATAGCATCTTTTATCTCATTTATGGCATTTATCTTTTTATTTTCAACTTCAGCAAAGCCATTTACTTTTTTTATGATTCCTTTTTTTTGATCTAGAATAGAGAAGTAATTTTTATTAAGTGAAGTTTCATGAACGATCTTTTTGTTTCCATACACTATCATTTGTGATCTACCTCTTGACTCTAATTTTATTTCATCAAATCCGTCATACGTTTTCAGGAATTTCTTTTCCTGTTCCTTAAGTTGCTTATTAAACTCCCAAATACTGTCATTACTGATAATTAAATATTGATTATTGATCTGTCTAATTTTACTAAGCCCCAAAGACATCTTAATTTTTTGCGAAACCTTTTTGGTATTCAGGTCTACTTCATACATAGAAAACCCGTTGGTAATTATAAGCTTTGTTTTCGTAACTATAAACTCTGCCAATTGCCCTTTTAGTTTATCTTTAAGATCTATAAATTGTATCAATTTATCTCCTTGTACATAAAAAAACTGACCCGAAATATTTGTACACCAAATACGACCAGATACATCTTCAAAAGGTTCGAATACCGAGAGCCCTCTTTTTTGTGGGTTTGTATACTGTTTGAACCCCTTACCATCATATCTAAAAAAGCCCTTATCAGCTGCTAACCAAACAAAACCTTTTTTATCCTCTATTATATTATAAAACTCAATATCAGGTAAGCCATCTTTTTCGGACAAATGTATTGCTACAGGTTGTTGAGCTATGACAACATAGCTATAACAAATAAGCACCCATAAAATGATTTTGTACTTTATCATAAAAGCAATTAGGTCTTCTCTAAATTACGACTTTGTTTAAAAACTATGGTTGTTTTCTTCTGAAAGGACTTCTTTTATTTCTAAAAGTGGTGGTATTAAAATTCTATATAAAATACATGTATTGATTAGAAACTTTTAATTCGTATTTTGGAGGTCTATTAAATCGGATTCTAAATGCAACCCATACATATTCTGCTTTTAATCGCCGCTTACTTTGGTGTATTACTTTTGATTTCATATTTCACAGGAAAAAGTTCAGGAAACGAAGCCTTTTTTAAGGCTAACAAACAATCGCCCTGGTATGTGGTTGCTTTTGGTATGATCGGGGCTTCGCTAAGTGGAGTTACATTTATATCTGTCCCAGGATGGGTTGAAGGTGCCCAGTTTAGCTATATGCAGGTAGTGTTTGGTTACCTGGTTGGCTATTTTGTGATCGCTTATATTTTAATGCCAATCTACTATAGATTAAATGTTACCTCTATTTATCAATATCTAGAAGAAAGATTTGGGGTAGTTAGTTATAAAACCGGAGCTTTCTTTTTCTTTATATCAAGAGTTTTAGGGGCTTCTTTTAGACTATACCTTGTTGCAATTGTATTGCAACAATACATTTTTGATGAATGGAAAGTACCTTTCGAAATCACAGTTATACTTTCTATACTTCTTATATGGATATATACTTTTAGAGGAGGGATCAAGACAATTGTTTGGACTGATACATTACAAACCTTATTTATGTTAATCGCTGTAGGAACAGCAATCTACTATATCAATGATCAATTAGGATGGTCATTCTCGGAATTTCTCTCTTCTGAAAAGCTAAAAAATTATGATCAAATATTTTTCTTTGACAGCTTTTTAGAAAAAAATCATTTCTTCAAATCATTTATAGGAGGTATGTTTATTGCAATCTGTATGACGGGATTAGATCAGGATATGATGCAAAAAAACTTAACTTGTCGTAATTTAAAAGAAGCACAGAAAAACATGGTTTCTTTTAGTTTGGTTCTGATAGTAGTCAACTTTATCTTTCTCTTGTTAGGTGCTTTATTATTTATATATGCAGATCAATTTAATATAGCCACTCCAATTGTAGATGGTGATGTAAAAACTGATTTACTATTTCCTGAAATAGCAATTAATGGTGGGTTAGGTATTGTATTGGCTGTTGCATTTATTCTAGGATTAGTTGCTGCGGCATATAGTAGTGCAGATAGTGCTCTGACTTCCCTAACCACATCTTTCTGTATTGATTTTTTAGGAATCGAAAAAAAAGATAAAAAAGATCAGGTAAGTATTCGCAAAAAAACTCATATCGCTATGAGTATCTTATTAATCATTGTTATTATAGTTTTTAAACATGTACTAACTGAAAATGTGATAAGTAATTTACTAACTGTTGCCACTTTTACCTATGGACCATTACTCGGTTTATTTGCCTTCGGAATTTTCACCAATTACAAAATAAAGGATCAATATACTTGGATTGTAGCATTGATCTCCGTTCTAATTATTATTGGAGTATGGAAAATACCTTCTGAATTACTTGGTGGTTATAAAATCGGTTATGAATTGCTTCCGTTAAACGGCTTACTGACCTTTCTAGGTTTAGTACTGATTCGTAGAAAGTAATACCAAGGTGCAAGCCACCTCAACTTCTATAGCAGCTTGCCTTAATATTTCATAAAATTCGGGATTTTCGGTTCCTGGATTAAAGATGACTCTTTTAGGGTTAAGATTAACTATATATTCATAGTATTGCTTTTGTCTAGCTGGATTAAGGTATAAAGTAATCGTATCAATATCCTCAAAATTAACTGAATCAGTTTCTATTGTAATACCAGAAACGACTCCTTCACGAAGCCCAATAGCAACCACATCTTGTTTATAAGTAACTAATCTATTTATCGCAAGATTAGAATATCGATTAGATTTTAAAGATGCTCCTAAAACCAAGGTTTTTTTAGACATAAACTAAATTATTTGATTGCAAAATAAAGTTAATACAAAGGTATTACATGGATTAAACGTTAAAAATAAACGCTAAAATGTTAAAAACAAAAATCACGTGTAACATATCCCTTACCTCTCACGTCTTATAAGAAAGAAATATGATTTTTCATAAATTTAGTTAGTTAGTTACTTAATAATCAAATTTTATTCATAGTTGATGGTTAGTGTTACTATTTGATTATTATAAGAAGACCGCTCCTTATCCAGGGGCGGTTTTTAATTATAACATTTTCTATTATCCAAACAGATATTTAACCATTCTCAAGTTCTGAATTTATCTTTTCAACAAATCCATAGGGCGTAATACCAGTATAGTTTTTAAAAATACGTGTAAAAGATCTTGCATTTTGGTAGCCTCCTAATTCTCCTATAGCTTTTGTAGTATATGATCTTACTTTTCTATCATGCTTCAAAACACTTACAATATGATTAATTCTTAATTCATTTGTGTATTCACTAAAGTTCATTTGTTTGTAATCTTTAATGATTTTAGATAAATACGTTGTATTAGTGCCTATTTTCTTAGCAGTATTATATAGGTTAAACTCTTTTTTCAGAAAATACTTTTTTTGTTCTAATTGTATTAGTTTTTCAATAATCTCCTGATGTTTATCGTCCTTTATTTTAAAATTATTTAATGTTATTTCTGGTTTCTCCCTCGAACTATTTTCCGAAATTACTTTTAACAGTTGCTCTAATCGATTTTTAGCTTTTTTCTTTTCTCTACTGTTTTTTATAACTAAAAGAAAAACAACTATCGATAGAATTACCAATAGTGATATGATTACCTGATAAATGGATGTGCTTTTACTGTTTTTTTCTTGTAATGCTCTAATAGCAATTTCCGTATCATTTGTCTTTAACTGGTCATTAGTACTTTTAATTTCTTGAATCTTACTTTCTGTTGCTTGGTCCAAAAACCTAGTAGCAAGGTTATTATAATACATTGTTGAATCTAAATTCTGCTGAAATAAATATATATCTCTGAGATATTCATGAGAATGCACATAGATGAAATCAATGTTGTTCCCCTTGTTAAGACTAAGAGTTTTATGAAAAAAGAGTTTTGCTAATTCATATTTCTCTAAACTATAATAGTTAAAGCCAGCATTATAATATACTTCATATAATTTTGATGATTCTACATCATGAAAAAGCTCTAAGCTCTTCTCATAATAAGGAATAGCTTCAGCATAAGATAATTTTCTCGTATAAACAATTCCCATTCTAAAATTAAGTTCTCCCAGATCTTTTATATTTAGATTAGGTTGCTTAAAACATTCTTTATAATAGTAAAAAGCTGAATCAACTAAATGATGAGAGCGTGACCTATCTTTTTTTAACAGGTCGCTATATACACTTCCTATATCTAATAATACTTTTTTAGAAAACTTTGTATAAATTTCATCCGAAAGAAGATCTTTATTCTTGTCAAGAAAAGAACGCATTGTTTTTAATTGACCTAATGCTTGTTCTAATTGGTGCACATCTTGCTTAATTAAAGCAATATTACCCATTGTCTTTATCTGTACTTCTATATTACCACTCTTTTTTGCATAATCATCAGCTTTTAAGTAGTACTCTAATGCTAAATTATAATTCTCTTTTCTTTTATAAGAACCTCCCATAGTTATATACACTTGAGCAAGAGTTGTATAATCCGTGGGATTTCTTTCTGCTTCTGCTAGATATTTTTTCAAATTTTTAGCAAAGAATATGGTATCGTAAACTCTTTTATCTTTAATATGTAGGTATTCTTTTGCTGCAAACCCAAAAACTTTATAAGCAATTACATCCGATGTAATCAATCTATCCATGTAATAAATGGCGCTATCAGTTCCTATCTCACGGTTTTGATAGTACTTCTCCTTAAAATTATTTAGTTCTTTGAGATTAAACCTCCTTACTTTTTCTTGTTGAGAATGACATACTACACAACCAAATAGTAATAAAACTAAAAAATAAAGAATTCTATGCATGATGATCAATAAAGCTAATATGTAGAATAAGTGAGATTAATCTCAAATATTAATTAAAAGTATTAAATATATCAAAACCTAGATAGCTTCACCCTTTTTTATTACTAAATGATACTTACTGTTTTTAACGTATAAAAAAATTAAAATCTTTTGAAATTGAAAGACAATAAGTTAATTGGAGTTTAAATATGACTTTCAACTATAACTTTCAACTATGACTTCTACAAGTCATAGTTGAAAGTTATATATAAAAATGAGCCGTCTTTTTGGACGGCTCATTTAATTAGATATACTAAGATGTTTATTATAGATCAAAGATCTCCGCCACACCTTTTTTCACCGTAAATACTTTATCTATATAATATGTTCCACAATTATTACTTACTCTACATTGTGCTGTATATTGTCCTTCTGGTGCAGAAGGTAACACTTCAATCACTCTATAAAACTGGTTATTTCCTGCTATATTTATTTGAAAATGTTGTGAGGCATTTGGAAATGCGTAACTAAAAACTGTCCAGTCTACACCCGTATAATTAGTAAAATTATTACTCGAAGTATAAAAAATACCAGATTGATACGTTTTTAGTAAACTAGGCCCCGTTACTACTGGTGGTTGATTAGGAGAAGGGATTCCGGCTTGAATATTTTTTCGGACAGTTTCTCCATTAGAAAGTACAGCTTCGACATATGTGCCTCCAATCGGAGCAGTACTACTGCCAGCAGAAGATACAGTAATACTAGTACTTGTACTAGAAACAACGTATAAGTTTGATGATGTAACCCAATTAATTGCCTGACCTTCTTCTAAGGTATATACTCCACTACCTCTACATATTGTTGATGGACCAGAAAGAGAAGCATTAGTATTATTAACGGTGCAACCTCCATAAAGATAGGTAACCGCTACGCTATCCATAGTAGAAAAAACATTTTCATTATCAATAAACTCTAGACCATCACGCATTAGAGAACTTGGATCTTCCGCAGTACCTGTACCTGGAATTGGATTACCATTATTATCATCCGTGTGTTTAAAACCAATACAATGTCCTAATTCATGAGCTATTATATTTCGCTTTTGAACAAGTGTTGTCGAATTTAGATCAATTGGAATATTTGATATAGAAGAATTTGGGTATTTCAAATTAATCCAAACAGTATGGAAAGGAGCTCCATCTATAGTTGGTTCACCTGACCATCCAAATTGACCAGCTCCTAAAGGTCTAACGATACCATCCACTATATTTATATCGGCAATAGATGCATCAGTGGTTAACTGAAATTGAACACAGCTACCCTCACCAATAGTATTCCAAGCAGTGATGGCTTGATTAATAGCAGTTCTCCACGTATTACCAGATGGTTCAATAGTAAATGGCATAGGTAACTCGGAAAACACATAAATTATATTATTATTACCTATATAATCATCACTAACCAAATTATTCGATTGATAATGCGTTTTAGCTTCTAAGGATATATAATCGTCAATATTTTTTGAAAACACCAGATCTCCTTCAACCAAATAATAGGTGTCAAATTCGATAATATCCTTTATATCATATCCTTTTTCGATAAGTTTTTCGACAACAGGAGTCATTTTTAAAACTCCTTCTTGTAACTCAAGTGATAATTCTTGCTCTTCAATACTATCTTGTGTACAACTTTGAAATAACAGTGACACCGCTAGTAAAATGGAAAATGTAATTCTTGACAAACTTTTTTTCATAACGTAATAATTTAAGGTTAAAAATTTATTCGATTTTTTTAAAATTGATGATGTTATAGACATTTATAACGTATGTCTATTACTTAATCTAGAAACCTATTTCGGCCTTCTTTTTCTATTTAAATAGGTTACAAATATTTAGGTTTTAAGAGTTAATTAAAAACATAGTATGTCATAAATTATAAAAAGAGGTATACATAATTTTTAAAAAATGAACTCATAAATCAAACATAACCACCTGAAAAACAATGTTATAATTTACAAAAAATCTTACACTCAATAGCGTTTATCATTTGAAGTACTTAATCTATATACCTTTGTTTTGAAAATAAAAAACAAGAATCATGAATGAAAAATGGAACAGTGAATTATTAACTTTAGAATTGACCAGAGAAGCGCAAAAAACTATTGGTGCAGGAACAGGAACTGTCAGTCCACCTAGCACTAAACCGGACAAAGTAAAAACCACATCAGGGGGAACTACAACGGGATCAGACCCATATGAATCATGTGGTAATGAGCCTGTCCAATATATTCCCCCTGGAAACCATCTGAATCCAGAATGGATTATCTGGAATGATTGTTTTTCAACTTTTGGACTGCAATAAATCTATAAACTTTATAGTTTGAAAAATATGAATCCAAACGGAACCAATAAATTGGTTCCGTTTTTTTTATAAAATACTATAGCATATAAAATAATTAAGAATCCTTATTTTTTAAAATAATGTTAAAACCTAAATAGAGGTGTAACACAAATCACACTGGATCGTCATATAACAAACACGCCTAATCAACGTGTATAAACTGGTAAAAACTGCACTGTTCTATTGTGTAATACAAAGTGCGGTGTTTACATAAAAATCAATCAAATAAACGTTAAAATGAAAAAAATCAATCTACCTGGTCGACAGACCGGTCAAAAAACAATTCTATTCTTCTTATTATTATGCTGTGCATTCGTTATGGGGCAACCTAGTAATAATGCAGTTGTGGGAACCATTCAAGGAAAAGTTATCGATAAAAACTTAAATGAGCCTATCCCCTACGCTACAATAATTATTAATGATGGATCAGACAAATTAATAAACGGAGGTATTACCAAAGAAGATGGAACATTTTTAATCACTGATGTTCCTAAGGGAAATTACACATTAAAAATACAATTTATAGGATACACAAGTTATAGCCAACCTATCGAAATTTCCAGAAAAAACAAAGATATTAACGTAGGCATTATATCTCTGGAAGAAGAAGCTCAGGCATTAGATGATGTTACCATAATAGCGGAACGTACTACAATTGAGCAAAAAATTGATCGAAAAGTTATTAATATTGGAAAGGATTTAACAACTACCGGAGGTACTGCTGCCGAAATTATGCAAAACATTCCATCGGTAAATGTAGATCAAGATGGAAATATAGCATTACGTGGTAATCCTAATGTACAAATACTTATAGATGGTAAACCTACTAACATTTCTCCAGCTCAATTATTAAGACAAATTCCTTCTACATCTATTAAATCGGTAGAATTAATTACCAATCCATCCGCTAAATATAATCCTGAAGGTATGAGTGGGATTATTAATATCGTATTGCGTAAAAATGCAAACATTGGTTTTAATGGAAATATAAATCTAGGATTAAACTGGGACAAAAATGCACGATTCAATAGTTCAATTGACCTGAACTATAGAACTGGTAAAATAAATGTTTATGGAAATTATGGTGCTAATATTACAAAAAATCTAAATCAAGGTTTTGTGTTTAGAGGAGACCAAAACTATAGAACTGATTTTCGTTTTCAAGATAATAACAAATCTCATTTATTTAAAGTAGGTTTTGATTATTATATCAATGACCATAATACAATATCGCTTTATACGAATCAAAATTTATTTGATGGAACTACAGCAGGAGCAACGGATATCCTGTTTTTTGACACTCCATCAGACAATATTTTTCAAGACCTTATAAATAATAGTGAAAATCTGGGATCTACCTATAATTTTGATTATAAGCATGATTTTAAAAAAGAAGGTCATAATATAGAACTAGAAGTTGATTATAACGTTTTTGATAGCGATAGTGATGATGACTTTAATTTTGTTGGAGGAACAACATTAGATTATAATGATGTATTAAATAATGAAAGAACAAACACTACTATTAATTTAGATTATGTAAACCCTTTGTCCGAAAAGACAAAACTAGAATTAGGGTATGAAGGGCGATTAAGACGTACAGATAATGAATACCAATCCACATTATTTGATGATTCTCAATATCGTTATGATAGAGATATCCATGCATTATATGCTACATATGGGAAAAATTATGAAAAATGGTCATACCAATTGGGAGCTAGACTTGAAAGTTATCAAGTAGAAGCTATCTTTAATAACGAAAAGATATTCGAAGATGATATTTTCACAATTTATCCTTCAGCATATTTAACGTATACACCAGGAGAAAAGAACACCTATCAATTAAGTTATAGTCGAAGAGTAGACAGACCTGGACTAAATCAAGTAAATCCAATTAGAGAGTGGAGTACGCCAAGAATTACTTCTAGAGGAAATCCTGAATTAGATCCACAATTTACAAACTCAATCGAATTAAATTATACACGTAAACTAAAAGGAGGATCCATTACCGCCGGAACTTTCTACCGCTTAATTAATGACGAAATTAATCAGACTTTATTGGCCGATCCAACGGTAGAAGAAGGTCAGATACTTACTTTTGAAAATTTCGACAATAATACTGCTTATGGGTTAGAAATTTCCAGCAATTATCGCCCAACCAAATGGTGGAATTTTAATGCCAGTTTCGATCTATACGCTCAAACTCAAAAAGGTATTGTAGAAGATATTGTAGAAGTTAATGGAGTTGATGAGATCATTCAAGTTTCTAGCGAGGTAGATGCTGTTGTTTATAATTTTAGGATGAACAACAATTTTAAAGCAACCAAAAACTTGACTTTTCAGGTATTTGGATTTTACAGAGGAGAACAAGAAGGAATTCAATTTAAAACCAAACCATTTTATTTTGTAAATACTGGAGCTCGATATAATTTCTTACAAGGAAAAGGAACTGCAAGTATCAACTTTAATGATATATTTAACACCATGCGTTTTAGATTTTCTGGAGATTTCCCTTTTGAACAAAGCGGACAATTTCAAGGTGAAACGCAAACTATATTTCTTGGATTGTCTTATCGTTTCGGTAGCGGGAAAAACAGAAAGGTTTCTAGAAAAAGAAGGGATAAAAATGAAAAATCCGGCGGAGGAATACTTTAGATTAATCAAATAATATGTTAATTTCATAAAATATTCACATATTATTTGTTAAATTTAAATATTATGCAAATAAAACAGTGCTAAGTTAAAAAAATGTGAAAAACACAATCTTTTTGTAACACTATACGATTTGTTACGTCTATTATAGTACCATTACGGTTATAATTTATTTGAATTAGCCTTTAAAGAAAAAAAATAACCTGGTAACAACAAATCGCGAAACTATTTTAGTTTCGCGATTTTTATTTTATATAAATTTTACTTTTATTTTACCATCTAATAATTGCACTTCCCCAAGTAAAACCACTTCCAAAAGCTGCTAATACAACTAAATCACCTTCTTTAATTTTTCCTTCTTCCCAAGCCTCAGTTAATGCAATTGGAATTGAAGCAGCGGTAGTATTACCATATCGCTGAATATTATTATACACCTGATCATTAGATAGTCTAAATTGTTTTTGTACAAACTGAGAAATTCTAAGGTTAGCCTGATGCGGTATTAACATATTTATATCAGTAGCGGTAAGATTGTTTTTCTCTAATCCTTCATTTATAACTTCAGAAAAACGAACCACTGCATTCTTAAATACAAATTGTCCATTCATATAAGGATAGTAAGGTATATTCTCTTGATCATTTTCTGCAATAATCTCTGGAACCCAATGCTCAGTACTTGGTCCATCTAAGGATAATTCTTTAGCGTGAGCCCCTTCACTATGTAAATGTGTAGATAATACACCACTTCCATCTTCTTGTTCATTTCTAGATAATATCATTGCACCAGCTCCATCTCCAAATATTACAGAAACTCCTCTACCTCTGGTAGTCATATCTAAACCACCACTATGATTCTCACTCCCTATAATCAAGACATTCTTATACATACCAGTTTTGATAAACTGATCTCCAACTGATACAGCATAAACAAATCCACTACATTGGTTACGCACATCCAGCGCAGGAACCGTACTCATATCCATCATATCCTGAACCCTAACTCCTCCTCCTGGAAAATACATATCAGGACTAAGCGTTGCAAAAATGATAAGATCTATATCATCCTTTGTTAATTTTGCTCTTTCTAAAGCAATTTTTGCTGCTTTTACTCCCATAACAGAAGTACTATTTCCATCTCCTTTTTTGATATGACGTCTTTCTTTTATACCAGTACGTTCCTGAATCCAGGCATCATTGGTATCCATTACTTTAGAAAGATCATCATTAGTTACAACATTTTCAGGAACATAACTTCCTAATCCCGTTACTTTTGAAGTATACATATATTATAATATTGAGTGTGTATTGTGCATAATTATAGCTCATTACTTAAAATGCTAAAAAACCGCAAAGCAAGATATGTATTCTAATGTTTTTGATAAAAGAAACTGAGACCTTATTGTATGCACGCATAACAAAAAACATCCTTTTTTTCTCTTCAAAAATAAAAAGTAATAATACCAAGAGAACTCAAAAGGTAAATTCCTCCGCTAGTAAAATAAAATCTCTAAAACTTCAATACCTTTTTAACGACCTTATGAGCTCTGTCATTAATTTCTATAGTATATAAGCCAGAAGGAAAAGGATTTAGAGATAATGTATTTCTTCTGGACAGGTCATAATCCTCTTTAATTACTTGCCCTTTTATGTTATACACAATATAAAAGGCTTTAGAATCATCAGTATGTAAATCAATATAAATAGCGTTTAACAGTTCATTTGAATATACTGAAAAAGTATGCTCTAAGGCATCTACCAAATTGTTATGACGTTTTGATTCTCTATCCATATCTAAATCCTTTACTGTCCTGACCTAAGCTATATAACAACTATCTCATAGCTATAACGGACTATTCTACATATCAAAACTAAGTAATCCAAACATCCAAAAACTAAAATGACTCTATAGAAATTTGTCTTTTCCCGATTAATTGCAAATAAAAGCTACAAAAGCATTCCCTATGTCTTAGTAACTAATGAAATCATTTGATAACGGATAATAAGTTTTTTAGTTCTTATTTTTTTATCAATCTACAGTACTTCTTAAAAAGCGAAAGGCACACCAACCACAGCATGCCTTTCTAACAACCTAACCAATAAATAAACAAACCAAAGTCAGTCGGTTAACTGACTAATGGTACTTTTCAAAATTTTTAACACGGATCTTTGATTTCAGATCATGTAGTAAATTATATAAGCCAAAAAATGTTCTATTGATATACAAGAAGTGTTTACTACCTCTATTGCCATTCATCTTTCTTAGCTCCGTATCCTTAGAATATTTCTCACTTAACTCCGTTATTTCACCCCAAAAACTTTCATCAGCAAAATCAAAAACCTCTTCTTGAAATGGTTTTGTAAACAGACTAAGCATTTCGTAGAATAACCCCGAGAAAAATGCTTTTTCTTCAGAAGAATCATCTTCTCGGAGTATTTCCAGCTCGAACATCTTTAGGGCAAAAAAATCCGGATTATCTATATTTTCTTTTTTAGCTAACTCAAAATATGGATTATAAAACTCTAAGGGAACTTTCTTTACACAACCAAAATCTATTGCTATTAAATTATCATCTTTATCAATCAGGAAATTTCCGGGATGCGGATCCGCGTGCACCGCCTTAAGAATATGCATCTGATACATATAAAAATCCCAAAGCGCCTGACCTATTTTATCAGATTTTTTCTGATCCGTGTTCTGTTTTGCAAATTCACTGATATGAATTCCATCCATCCAGTCCATTGTAATAATACGTTTACTAGATAAATCTTCATAGTAATTGGGAAATTTAAGATTCTCAATTTTTGCGCAAGCTCCAGTAATTTCCTTACTCTGTTTTACCTCTAGCACATAATCTGTTTCCTCTAGAAGCTTGCCCTCCAATTCCTGGAAATATTTATCAGAATCTTTACCTTTTAAATTAAACATTCTGATGGCGATGGGCTTAACCATCGCCAAATCAGAACTTATACTGTCTGCAACTCCAGGATATTGAATTTTCACAGCAAGTTTTTTCCCATCTTTAGACGCCTTATGTACCTGTCCGATACTGGCAGCATTAACAGATTGAGTTGCAAACGTATCATATAATTCTTCCGGATATTTTCCGTGATATTTTTTAAACGTTTTTCTAACTAAGGGTGCAGACAATGGAGGAACACTAAATTGTGCTAAAGAAAACTTTTCTACATATGCATTAGGTAGTAAATTTTTCTCCATTGAGAGCATCTGTGCAACTTTTAAGGCACTACCCTTCAGGTTTTTTAATCCATCATAAATGTCAGCAGCATTATTCTCATTAAGCTGTTCCCTAGTTGTACTAGGATTAACAGCCTTCTTACCATAATACTTAAGATAATTCCCACCCACTTTCACACCAGTTTTGACTAGCTCAGTAGTACGACCTATTTTTGTGATTGGTATTTTATCTATTGTCTTCATTCTATATTTTTATTTTTTTAACTAATTACTTCTTCAATAAAGTTTTAGTTCCACATTGCCTTTTCTTTCCACAAGAATTTTCCAAAATCTAAAATACTACTAAGAGATATATTATCAATTAAATCAAAAATTGTATTTACAGACTTCTCTATTGCTATATCGGTCTTTTCAAAACCAGAAGATTCATCTTCCATCCAAAATTTTAAAAGAAATAATAATTGAAACCAAGCTCCTTCTGAATATACTGAAATCGGGTTATTAGCTATTGTAAAAATTTCATTATCATTATCTATCTCTATTATTTCCTTTGCAAATTCTCTAATATGCTTTCTTAATCCTGAGAGTTGTCCAACATTCTTGAGAGGCATTTCGTGATATTTCAAAGTCAATAAAACATAGCTTCGATTTAATGTAAGCAACTCAAAAAATGTATAAAAGAATGTCAGCATTTTATCTTTACTAGATAACCCCAAATATTCAGCGCTATTATTCATCGCATCAATAGTAGTACTAAAAAAAGTATTCCAAATCCCCTTATTTAGACTATCTAAGCTACCGAAGAATTCATAAAACTCTTCTTCCTTTATTTTTGAGTCTTTACAAAATTTATATACTGATTTAGGGAAATTATCATGCTCCAACACATAATTCATGTATTGTGTTATGATATACTGACCATCAATTGTTTGTTTTTTATTTGAAGAAGACATGAATAAATTATTTAATTATGTAAATATAACGATTGTTTAATCTTTTTAATTAAAACTTAAACAAAAAAAACTGTTAAAGTTGTTTCACAAAAAATGAAACTTATTACAAGTGTTTTACAATAGACGAAACATCGGTATCATACTTACGATTTACCGATTAAAAAATCATTTCAGTGTCAGTTTGTCAGCAATGTACAATTGGTATTTTTTTTGACTATAAAAACTTCAGAAGTGATAATTAAAATTAAAACATAATAAAATGGCAACAGGAAGTATTAATGTATCTGTAGAAAACATTTTTCCTTTGATTAAAAAATTCTTGTATTCTGATCATGAGATCTTTTTACGAGAATTAATATCTAATGCAACAGACGCAACTCTTAAACTAAAACATTTAACAAATATTGGAGAAGCCAGCGTAGAATATGGTAATCCCACAATTGAAGTTAAAGTTGACAAAGAGAATAAACTACTACATATTATCGACCAAGGAATCGGTATGACAGCTGAAGAGGTTGAAAAATATATCAATCAGGTCGCTTTTTCTGGTGCTGAAGAGTTTTTAGAAAAATACAAAGACAGTGCAAAAGATTCTGGAATCATTGGACATTTTGGACTCGGTTTTTATTCAGCATTTATGGTAGCGGAGAAAGTGGAGATCATTACCAAATCTTACACAGATGCACCAGCAGCCCATTGGACTTGCGATGGTTCTCCAACGTATACTATAGAAGCTCATGACAAAACAGAGAGAGGTACTGAAATCATTCTTCATATTGGAGAAGAAGATACTGAATTCTTAGAAGAAAATAGAATCAGTGAATTATTAGTAAAATATAACAAGTTCATGCCTGTTTCGATCAAATTCGGAACGAAGACAGAAACATTACCAAAACCAGAAGGAGCAAAAGAAGAAGATCCTGCACCAACTCAGGAAGTGGATAATATTATCAATAATCCGAATCCTGCCTGGACCAAACAGCCAGCTGAGCTGAAAGACGAAGATTATAAAGGTTTTTACAGAGAGCTATATCCAATGCAGTTCGAGGAGCCTCTATTTAATATTCATCTTAATGTTGATTATCCATTTAATCTGACAGGAATTTTATATTTCCCAAAGCTTGGTCAGGATATGAGCATGCAAAAAGACAGAATCCAACTATACCAAAATCAAGTTTTTGTAACAGATAATGTAGAAGGGATTGTACCGGAATTTTTAACGATGTTACGTGGTGTTATTGATTCGCCAGACATTCCATTAAATGTTTCCAGATCTTATTTGCAAGCGGATGGTGCTGTAAAGAAAATCTCTAGCTACATCACTCGTAAAGTGGCAGATAAATTAAGTTCTCTATTCAAAAATGACAGAGAAGATTTTGAGAGCAAGTGGAATGACATAAAAGTAGTCATTGAATACGGAATGCTATCTGAGGATAAATTCTTCGAAAAAGCAGATAAATTTGCACTATATCCTACAGTTGATAACACTTATTTTACTTTTGAAGAGTTACAGGAAAAAATCAAAGAAAATCAGACTGACAAAGACAATAAGTTAGTAGTTCTTTATGCGTCTAACCAAGATGAGCAGCACGCATATATTTCTGCAGCAAAAGATAAAGGGTATGAAGTTTTATTATTAGACTCTCCTATCGTTTCTCATTTAATCCAAAAATTAGAAACGAGTAAAGAGAATATCACTTTTGCTCGTGTGGATGGAGATCATATTGATAATTTAATCAAGAAAGATGAAGAAACAATTTCTAAATTATCTGATGAAGAGAAAGAAAGCCTTAAGACTGATCTGGAAAAAGTAATCCCAGCGGATAAATATACCGTGCAATTAGAAGCAATGGATAGTAATGCATCGCCATTTATAATTACACAGCCTGAGTTTATGCGTCGTATGAAAGAAATGCAACAAACTGGCGGTGGCGGAATGAATATGTTTGGTAATATGCCAGAGATGTTTAATCTTATTGTGAATACTAATCACGAGTTAATAGGCCAGATAAAAGACACTAAAACTGACAAAAAGAAAGAACGCCTAATCAAGCAATCTTTAGATTTAGCAAGGCTTTCTCAGAACCTATTAAAAGGTGAAGAATTGACCGATTTCATCAAACGTAGTTTCGAGATGATAAAGTAAGGTTAGAAGCACTTTTACTTTCGGATCTTTAGTTTTATTTTAGAAAGTTGTGCTTTTAGAATATAGATATAAAACCGCTTCGCTGTAAAATCAGTTGAAGCGGTTTTCTTATTTCCACTATATCTAACATATTTTATTATTTTTACAATATTACTTTTCCATCTAGATCATAAGACAAATGAGAAATAACATCTTTCTTTTCGTATTAACACTATTACTTTGTTTAAAGACGAATAGCCAAGAAAGTGTTTCAGGTTATTTACAGTTGGAAAATCCAAAAGACTGGGAAGAAAAGGTGCTGTTAAGTAAAGTAGTATTAAACGATACTGCTAATGGCCATACCTATATACCTATAACTTCTTCTAGTATTTCTGAAAAAGGATACTTTTCTTTTGACCAAAAATGGTTTGATAACAATGATCATATATACAGAATTCATATCAATCCAATCAAAACAGCATCCAAACTTACTGAAGTTATTAAAAATTTTAAGCTATTCATTTTATCAAAAAATGATTCTATTTATTTTGAAAAAGGAACATCACTGTTTGACTCTTATGTTACTAATAATAAGGCTGACAAAGAATGGCAGCAACTAAAAAAATTCGAATCTAAATTTGATAGTTTACACGATGATTTTGATACAGAAAAGTACTTACTCAGGACTAAAGGGTATGTAAAAGATTCTTTACAAATACTTTTGGTAAAACTAATAAGTATTAAAAAACTTGATGATAAGAAATTATTAGAAAAAGATATTAAAGAAAATACTGCATACTATACTGATTTATTAGAAGAATTAAAATCCAGTGAAATCGATCCTGCTCTATTCTTATATCTTGAAAATAAGCTTTCATTAATTTATCAGGAAAATACACATCAAAAATATTCAATTAGTATGTTACTAAATGGTATCGCCGGATTCGTTATACTAATTCTTCTTTTTTTTATTATTAGAAAACGAAGAAATCGTAGAAACAATAATTCAGTGCCTTTAAGCAAACAAGAAAATACCATTAAAGAATTAATTATTTCTGGAAAGAGCAATAAAGAAATCGCCAATGAATTATTTATTAGTATCAACACTGTAAAGACTCACATCTCTAACATTTACAGCAAATTACATATCTCTAATCGAAAAGAATTACTGCTGAAAAAATAAAATCATACCGGTACTAGTACTTTATTACAACTTATAAAACCTCATCGTTTTTAATTTTTATTATTCATTTGATTACTTATAAAAACGTAATCAATATAGATGAATACATCTCTTTACAAAAAATGGAATCTTATACTAGGTTGGACAGTATTTACTATTTCTCTCGCTGTTTATGTAAGCACTGTTGAACCAACAAATAGTTTTTGGGATGTCGGAGAGTATATCGCTACATCTTCAAAACTACAAATAGGGCATCCTCCAGGCGCTCCTTTATTTCAGATGATTGGAGCATTTGCTTCGGTTTTTGCAACGCATCCAGAACAAATAGCATATACTTTGAATATAACATCCGGAATCGCTAGTGCATTTACCATACTTTTCATGTTCTGGTCAATTACTATGTTACTCACTAATCTAGCAATAGCCAGATCAAGTCTTACAAAAAGTTCTTGTATAACAATATTAGGAAGTGCTCTTACGGGTTCCTTAGCTTTTGCTTTTACTGATAGTTTTTGGTTCAATGCTGTAGAAGCCGAAGTATACGCAATGGCTACTTGCATTCTGTCTGTTCTATTCTACTTGGGGTTATTATGGCAACGCGATATGAATCAACCAAAAGGAAATAAATGGATTATTTTAATATCTTTTATCATTGGACTATCCTTTGGCGTACATTTTATGGGATTGCTCTCGATTCCTGCTATTGGTTTACTTTATTATTTCAAAAATTACAAGAACATAACTTTCAGAAATTTCATAATAGCCAACCTTGTTGTAGTTGCTATATTGTTGTTCATTTTTAAATTGCTACTACCCTATACCCTAGCGTATTTTGGCGCTACAGAAATATTTTTTGTCAACGCTATAGGATTACCATTCCATTCAGGAACCATCATCGCCGGAATAAGTTTGATACTGTGTTTTTATCTAGGATTAAAATATACTAGAAAGAAATCTTATTATTTACTGAACACTTCTTTACTCTGTACTCTTTTTATATTAATAGGGTTTTCTAGCTGGTTGATGATCCCTATTAGAGCAAATGCAGGTACCGTAATTAATGAGAATAACCCAAATAATGCTAGAGAATTACTAGCGTACTACAACCTGGAACAATATCCAAAAACACATTTATTTTATGGACCTCAATTTACCGAAATCTATAGCAATCTTGATGAAAACGAACCATATCTTGATGACAAACCAAAATATGAAAAAGATATAAGCACAGGTAAATACATAGTTGTTAATGATTGGAAAAATGCGAGACAAAATTTAGACAATAATCACAAAACCTTATTACCAAGGATGTGGAGTTCAGAACATATAAGTAACTATATGCTATTTAGTGGATCCCTACAATTCTCTATCAAAGCGGAATACCAAGATGAAAAAGAATTAGTGGACACCGTAATTGATTTCAGGAAACAATATGCCTCTGGCAAAGTAGACAATACCGATTATCATAAATTTTTGGAGTCCTTTAGTAAATTTTTAGATGTAAAACCTCCTTCGTTTTTGGATAACGTATCGTATCTGTTCCAGTATCAAATTAACTATATGTATTGGCGTTATTTTATGTGGAATTTTGTTGGCAGACAAGATGACGTTCAGGGTAAATTATCTTCTTTGCATGGTAATTGGCTTAGTGGAATTTCATTTATCGATGAATACCATCTAGGATCACAAAGTAACCTACCAACTGATGTAGCAAAAAACAAAGCTAGAAATACCTATTATTTTATTCCTCTTATTTTAGGTCTTATAGGAGTATTCTTCCAGTTCAAATATGATAAAAAGCACTTCTGGGTATTGCTTGTTTTTTTCTTGTTTACCGGATTATCATTAAAAATATATCTCAACGAAAGACCTTTTGAACCTAGGGAAAGAGATTACGCCTTAGTTGGTTCTTTTTATGTATTTACAATATGGATAGGGTTTGGAGTATACGCGCTTTTCGATATTCTAAAAACTCATATTAATTCGAAAAAAGCGGCATATATTACTATTCTAATTTCACTTTTAGGAGTACCTTCTTTATTAATTGCTCAAAACTGGGATGATCACGATCGGTCTAATAGATATACCGCTCAATCCTCTGCAAAAACATACTTATCCTCTTGTCAGAAAGATGCCATTCTATTTTCTATTGGTGACAATGATAGTTTCCCATTGTGGTATACTCAAGAAATAGAAGGATACCGAACAGATATACGTATTCTCATCACCAATTTATTAGCAACTGACTGGTACATAGATCAAATGAAAATGGCTGCTTATAATGGTAAACCTGTACCCTCACAATTAGAACATAGCTTTTATACTTACGGAAACAATGATGCCGTTTTCTACAAATCAGTAACAAAAGACACCATGCTCATCAAAAACTGGATGCGTTGGGTTACATCAGATGATCATAGAACAAAAGCAGAACTCATGAACGGTAAAATAGTATCTACTTTTCCAACCAAAAACATAAGAATACCTGTAAATAAAGAAGCTGTACTTAGAAATGGAATTGTTTCTAAAAAGGATGCTGATAAAATAGTTCCGTATATAGATATCCACCTAAAAGGCGGCTACATTCCAAAACATAGACTTGTAATGCTTGATATTATTGCCAATAATAATTGGGAGCGACCAATTTATTTTACAGGAGGCAGTTTTGGTGATGATGATTACGTCTGGATGAAAGACTATTTACAACTAGATGGAATGACTTATAAACTTGTACCTATTAGGAGTGAGGTCAATCCTAACAATCCATATCAAATGGGAAGAATCGATACTGATGTGATGTATAAAAATGTTAAAGGATGGGATTGGGGGAATGGAGAAAGTTCAGAAATATATCACGACATAGAAACCAGAAGAAACGGCATCTCATATAGAACTAATCTTAGGAGACTTGCTGATCAATTAATTAAAGAAAAGCAGCTACTTAAAGCTGAAGAAATCTTAGATTTAGGGATAGAAAAAATGCCTTTGGATATCTATGAATATTATACACCATTACACTCTTTTGTAGATAATTATTATCGAATTGGTAAAAAAGAAAAAGCGAGATCTCTCTGGAAACAATTAACCAGAAAATATCAAGAACAACTATTATACTTCGAAAGCTTATCCTACAAACGACAACAAGAACATTTTGAAAGCATCATGGATAATGTAACGTATTATCGGGATCTTGTGAATACCTTAGTTAAAAATCAGGACACAGAACTTATGGATACAGAAATAGACACTTTTAATCGATACATTAATTTGTTTCCCAGATTCTTTGCTAAACAGGAAAAACCTCAACCTAATACTACATTAGAAAATGAAGAAAATTTATTGAAAGAACTAAGGTCGAAGCAGGAAATTAAGTAATTTAAGGTTAAATCAAAATCTTGGCGCCCCTAGATAGTCGAGCTTCCATACTATGGAATATTATCCTTTTTTAAATGAATCAATAGTTATTTTGTGTTAAAACTTATTAAAATTATTTTATAGTTAGGATTCCTTACTATATTTGTGTAAGAATTTTATTAAACTTTAAAAAATCATTAAAATGAGTAAATCAATTTTTTATCATGCAGGATGTCCCATTTGTGTCAACGCCGAACAAGACATCGTAAACCTAATTGGAGCTTCGAATGTAGATATCATCCATCTTGGAGAGAAACAATCACTAATTAATAATGCGAAGAATGCGGGTGTTCAATCCGTTCCGGCTGTAGTAACTCCTAATGGAAACGTATTACATATTAATTTTGGCGCGTACATATCCGATATAAAAAAGTAAAAAAATTTAAATCAAATAGTGAGGATTCCTAACTAAATAAATTCTAACTATTCTAAAACTAATAAAATTATGAAACATTTATTTTTTTTAATAATTATACTATTGAGCAACACATTATTTGCTTGTGATGAATGTAAGAAATACGATAATGATAACTTAAAAATTACCGCAGTTAGTGTTACGCATCTAAAGGATATATCCAGTACTATTTGGGAAATTAAAGTAAAAGGAAAAGCTGGAGAAACAACTCCCGATCCGGCTGGGCAACTTAATGGTGCTCCGGTTTTGGGATATGTTTTTCCAACTACATTAAATCCTACTGATGTTGGTTTTAATAGTACTGAAGGAATTGTAGCTCTCGCATTAACATCCCATCCAGATTTTGATGACACTCCATTATGGGATGAAAATTATGACAAAAAGTATGATAATGATGGTATAATATGGCACCCACATTGGGTAGTTCTTCATCCAGACAAAAGAATAAAAGGAGGATTATCTGTAAAACAATTTAAAAAGGGTGACACCACAGTAAAACTTCCTCCTACCAATCCCGGGATGCCTATGTATATGGATTCTCCAGGTTTTCAGGTTATTACTAAAGGAAATTCTATCAAAGTGGTTATCCCTGATTATAGAATAAGTAATCAAACTAATTTTAAGTTTGATGCTGTCTCTGCCTATATGCAGGTAAATACAGAAAAAAACGATCTTCCAATGCTTGGTGTTTATGAAGTATATAGTGTTCTAAGTACCGATCTATCACTACCCTATAATGTTAAATTCAAATAATCGAAAAAATGAAAATAGCTGTTTGGGATACTTATGTTAATCGAAAGGACGGATTGCTAATGCATTTTGATATTCTTGTTTCCGATAAAATCAAAGATAAAGATCAAATTTTTGAATATGGTAAAACGTATCTAAATACTAAACCTTTCGAAACTTTTAATATAACATCCGATGAATGTAGATTTTGTCATATTGAAAAAGCTTCTTCAGAAGTTACTAATCTTATAGAAACTAAAGGGTATGCCATTATCGAAATGGAAAATTGTCATTAGAAATGAAATAATTAATTAGGATTACTAACTTTGCTGCTAAGAAAGCTAAACTTTCTTAATAGTTTTATATGGATAAGAGTATTTTCAACATACCGTTTCAACATGATGATATCAATGCAAAAATAGTTATTAGCTTAGAACGTATTTCTGAAGTTTTCCGTGTTTTATTATGGGAATATGCAAAAGAAATCAAACTAAGTCCTATACAGATACAAATCATGATTTTCGTAGCGTATCACAAGGAAAACTTATGTACTGTTAGCCAGTTAGCAAAAGAATTTAATCTTACTAAGCCTACTATTAGTGATGCTGTTAAGGTTTTAGAACAAAAAAAAATGATTTCCAAAAAGAAAACATCTACAGATAGTAGAAGTTATTATATCGGTTTAACCGCTGATGGAAAAAAAAGTGTTTCTGAAACTGAGCACTTTGCGAATCCTATAAGAAAACAAATTGACAACTTCAATCAGGAGGAGCAAGAATCACTATTAAAAACTCTTAGTTCTTTAATCTATAAACTTAATAAATCCGGAATTTTATCTGTTCAGAGAACCTGTTATGCATGTAAATTTTACGAAAAGAAAACTGAAAACAATGATTTCTGTAATCTTATTCAAACAAATCTAAGTACTAAAGATATCCGATTAGATTGTCCTGAGTTCGAAAAAAAGTCATAAAAAAAACCTCCTGACCCAAGTTTTCAGGAGGTTTTTACTACATTCTAAAAAAGGAAAACTATCCTTTAACAGGTTTTGTAGTTTCTTTTTTACCAATATGTTTTGCATAGAATCCCATCATAGCTTTATACATAGCAATTGAGTTTTCTTCTTTACCAAAACCATGTCCTTCATCATACCGTACCATATAAGGCACATCAAATCCTTTATCACGTAATGCTTTTACGATCTGGTCAGATTCATCAATATTAACACGAGGATCGTTTGCTCCCTGTACCACAAACAATGGTTTTTTTATCTTATCGATTTGATATACTGGAGATACTTCTTCCATAATAGCTTTTTCTTCCGCTACATCTTCATCATACCAGATTTCTTTAATAATCTTTAAGTATGGCTTCCAGTATGGTGGAATCGTTTTCATAAAAGTAAATATGTTCGATACCCCTACATAATCCACACCACAAGCATACAAATCTGGTGTTTTGGTTAATCCACGTAATACCGCATATCCACCATGACTACCTCCATAGATTGCTACTCTGTCTTTATCTACCCAACCTTGATCAATTACATATTGTAATCCATCTTCTACATCATCCATTGCTTTTCTCCCGATTTGTTTGAATCCTGTTTCTAAGAATTCTCTACCATATCCTCCAGAGATTCTAAAGTTTACTTGTAATGTTGCATACCCTCTACTGGCAAACAATTGCGATTCTGGATTAAATCCCCAAGAATCTCTTATACCTTGTGGTCCACCATGTGGATTTACTACCAATGGTACTTTTTTACCTTGTATAGCTTCTTTAGGAAGTGTGATGTATCCGTGTATAGTCAATCCATCTCTACTTTTAAAAGTAATAGGACGCATCTCTGCCATATCATTCTCCTTAAGCTGTGGCATTAAATTATACAATAGCTTAAATTCATCCTTAATAGCATCATATGAATAGTATACTCCATATAATTTGTCACTTTGAAAAAAGATCAAATACTTGTCTTCTTCATCCGTTTTCCCAGCAATTGAGTACTGATGATCAGGAAATTCTTTGGTAATTCTTGTATGTAATTTTTTATAATAATCACTTACAGGAATGACTACTCTTTTTTCACCTTGATATGAGAAATAATCTAATTCATATCCTCTTTTTCTTGATAACGAAAGATTAGAAACATCATACTTATCATTAGAGAAAACTTTTTTAATTACTTTATCAGCCTTAAGATCATATAAATATATTTGAGATTTATCTGTATCTAAATTAGAAACCACATAGGCATCGTGAGGATTTTCTGTAGAATAATCATAGTTTAGAATAGAAAAAGTATCTTTCCAATTCATTTTTTTGATAACCTCGTATTTACCATCTTCTTTAGCATAATAAAAATCTACGTTTACGCCATCTCTTATTTTACCGTAACCTCTAAGATTACCATCTTTATCAAAACTATATCCTGCAATAGGGTTAGCCGCATCTTCATTCTTAAATAATTGCTTAATTTCTCCAGTAAGTATATTAATTTTATAAGGTTCAAAGATTTGCTTATTATTCTTATTCATCGAGATGATCATATGATTCACATCTTCTTTCAAGCCTTCTAGAATATTTACCTGTACACCTTCATAAGGAGTCAATTCTTTTTGATCTGTCCCATCAATATTAGCAGCAAATAAATGATAGTCTTCATTTCCTCCTTTATCCATTACATACACCAATCGCTCATTATTAGCCCAACCATATCCTCTGATTAGTTCTTCTTTCTCTTCTATTACACGGGTAACCTTATCCGTAGCAATTTCTTTTACATATACGTGGTTTTTACTATTCTCATCTTTCTCTCTATAAGAAAGATATTTTCCGTTTGGAGAAAACTGAAAACTTCTTGCTTTTGGTCTTGCAAAATAATCTTCAACAGAATACTTATAATTCCCTTGATCCAAACTTGCTATTTTTTCTAATTCTGTATCAGAAGAAACCAATGCTGGATTTCCTGGTATTGTTTTCTCTGATTTTTCCATTTCTAATGGTAGTTCCATTCCGCCTTGATAAAAAGTTCCTTTTAGTTTACTATTTTCCAGAGATGCTACATATTTGATCCCTCCTTGTTTAAATGTCAAAGTTAATTGATTGTTTTCAAAAACTGTTGAATCCATTGGAATTCCAGTTGCACCTTGAGAAGGACTATCCATTGTAGAAGATAAAGTACCTTCTTTTTCTTCAACATTGAATACCAAGGGAATTTCATTTCCTTGAACTGATAGTTTTCCTTTCCAGGTTCCTTTAACTTCTTGTCCATACGTTTGGGTAAATGATATGCATAACACAACTAAGAATGCCCCCCATACTGTTTTAAATAATTGTTTCATTTGATTATTTTTTGATTTTTAAGGTTAGATGGAATTCGCTTTTAATTACTCTAATAATTTATTAGTCTAATTTTAACAGCTCATTTCATCTGTTTATAAAATTGATTATGAAAAAGTGAATGTATACGATGTTAGTAATCAACATTAGTTTTTTGTTACATTATTTGCCAACTTTTAACAAGAAAAAAGAACACAGCCATCTGGTTTTTAGACTTAAAAATACACAAAACCAGTGTTTTGTTTGGCCCCAATAACAGAATCAACCTGTTATATCTGTTACAATTTTCATAAAGATTACATCACTATTTTAAGGTTTTTAGTACATTAGGCAAGTAACACAAATAACCTCATAATGAAAAGATTTTTTATAGCACTACTAACTATCTGTATTCTTAGTTGTAATCAAGACAAAAAAGAAGAAAGTAAAGAACCCGAAGTAATAGAAAACAATGAAATGATTCCTGTAGAACCCAATAGTGGTATTGGAGATGGAGCTTTATCAATTACAGATAATTTTATCAAAAGAGTAGAGAAAACTCATAAAAAAGACAGATTCTTAACTCACAAAGCGGTTAGTTTTCGTATCAAAATCCTTTTTGGTGGTAAAGAGCATTTGGATGGTAAGATTACTATGCTTACCAATTCATCAAAGATAAGAATTGACAAAAAAGATAATAGCAAGTTAATCTATGATGGTGAGAATGTATATCTATGTCCGGCTGATGCCAATGATAAAGGAGCACGTTTTGATATGTTTACTTGGACATACTTCTTTGGATTACCTTATAAACTAAGTGATCCCGGAACCAAATGGGAAATGCAAGATGACAGAACTCTTAACAATATTCCTCATAGTACTGCTAAGCTTACTTTTGAAGCTGGAACAGGAGATGCTCCAGATGACTGGTATGTTATCTATGCGGATCCTGTTGCTAAATCACTACAAGCCGCAGCATATATTGTAACTTTCGGAAGTGATGGTGATACTTCTAAAGCAGAAGCAGATCCACATGCCATACATTATAAGGAATTTACAACTGTAGATAATATTCCTTTTGCTACTAAATGGGATTTCTATGGATGGACTTCAGAAAAAGGAATGACGGATACTCTGTTAGGAGAAGCGACTATTACTGATATTACTTTTTTAGAAAGTGAAGGAGCACTATTTGACGATCCAGAAAATTCTAAAATAATCGATTAGATCGAATTATTTCTAAATAAAAAAACACCGCAATATGAGCGGTGTTTTTTAATTCATAAATTCGATGAAATTTACAATCCCAAAATTACGAATTCCTCCCAGTTCCCTATTGATGTTCTATTACAGGTCATCGATTTAGCTCCATTTTCTGAACTTATATATTTACCGTTATTACCTTTTAACGCATATTTATTTCCTCCTCTACTAACCAAAGTAAATTGTTCCCACGAACCAATTTGAGATCTATTACAAATAATAGGGTTAGCACCGTTTTCGGAACTTATGTATTTACCATTATTCCCTTTTAATGCTACTTTCCCTCCACTAAGTGTGACTACTTGAAATTTTTCCCATCCTTGGGCAGATGTTCTATTACAATTCATGGGTTTACTACCATTTTCACTACTCACATACATACCATTACTACCTCTTAGTTCTATTGTATTGCCTGATGTAATTGGCGGGTACATTTTATCGATTCCGGTTACATCACTATTGGATAACCCAGTACGCTGCGCATTATAAGTACTTCCATTTACACGAGTAATAGTAGGCTGACCATTTTTAGAAAATGCATAAGATCCATACATCATGATACTTCCTAAATCTAGATTAGAGGTATATTCATTACCATCCTGTCCTTGTTCGATATACGTTCTAAAATTAAATTCTTTACCGCTTTGTATATTTTCGAACAATACCTTTATATACTGATCTCTATCTTTTCTACTTTGTTCATGCCATAATCCTATTGCATGACCAATCTCATGAATAGTATTACCTGTAGAACAACCATTTGCTAAGGTGATGTCTTGTCGTCCCCCAATACGTCCAACATAAGAAGAACATCCGGATCCATTCCTAAAATACACATAGTCAGATTGGTTGGTACGCTTTACAAATTTCAAAGCAGTTTTAGATTCCCAATGAGTAATCGCATTTGTTATACGAGCCTGGTTAGGCATTCCGCTTTGAATAGCGTAGTATACGGTATTATTTGGCCATCTTCCTCCTGTTCTACCTACTCCCTTATCAGTATCAGAAAGCAGAACTTTTATATCTCCTTCTAATATGTAATGTTTATTGATACTCTCTACATCTACCTCTTCTCCATTAAGTATTATCCTTAGCAATTCTCCAATTTCATCAGGATATGCCTGCTCTAACATAAAATCCTCATTTAAATCTTGTTGTTCGTTAGATTCAAATTCTTGTGATTCGCAGGAAATAAATAGCACACTTATTATTAGCCCCAATAATAAGTGCATCGAGAGTTTAGAACAATTTTTCATAATTGAGTTTGTGTTAGTTTTAAAAGCCAATACTATATTAGTAATTACTTTTCTTTCTATTCTATATAAAATACTAAGTGCTTTCAATTTTTTGAAAAACGATGTAGATAAAAAAGTATTCGTTTTCCATTAATAATAAAAAGTTTAATAAAAATGTTGAATGGGAAACTTTACAAAATTTTATATTCGTAGAAATCTGCACAAAGGGATAACGTTAAAATGAACCATCTTAATCGTATTTTTTTGTATCTTTAGTAAACACAAGTTTTTCAAATTAAAATTCACTCACATGACTGCGCTATTTAAAAAGTTACAGCTTCCTCCTTCCCTTGATGAGATATTGATATTGAATGAACCGGAAGGGTTTTGTAAAGAGTTGGATTGTTTAAAGGGTATTACTATTAAAGAGTCTTTGATACAAGTATCTGAAGTTGATTTTGCGTTAGTGTTTGTTACAGAAAAAAAGCAAATTGAAAACCGAATTGAAACTGTATACCCTAAACTAGTGGGTGATGGAATACTTTGGTTTGCATATCCTAAAAAAAGCTCTAAAAAATACACCTCAGAAATTACTAGAGATCATGGCTGGGGCGTACTTGGTGACTATAACTTAGAACCTGTTAGACAAGTAGCAATCGATGAAGATTGGACTGCTTTACGTTTTAGAAAAGTAAGTTTCATAAGAAATATGACTCGAATTAAAGATTTTGCACTAAGCAGCGCAGGTAAAGAAAAAACTACAGGAATTTAATGAATTGGCATTTATATATTCTATCAGCTATTTTTATAATAGCGGGTATTTTTCATTTAATTAAACCAAAGGCATTTATGAGAATTATGCCTTTATACATCCCATATCACAGACAGCTAGTATACCTAAGCGGTATAGCTGAGATAGTTGCTGGTTTAGGTCTTCTTTTTTCACAGACAAGATTTTTTTCATTATGGACAATGATCGGGATGCTTATCCTGTTTTTTCCCGTTCATATACATATGCTGGTTAATAAAAAAGCGAGTCTTAAATTACCAAAACCGGTTCTTTTTTTTAGACTATTACTTCAATTTGGCTTAATATATTGGGTACATTTGTATCTTTAAATCAAAGAATTTACGTTGAACTTATTTGCCTCAGAAAATGACTGCATCCCATTAAATATGATAGATGGAGATGTACTGTATTATCCTACTTTTTTTGACACTAATCAAGCCAATCGTTTATTCCAAATCCTAAATGATTCTATTCAATGGCAACAAGATGATATTAAAGTCTTTGGCAAAATATACAGACAACCTCGTCTTACTGCCTTATATGCTAATAATAAAAATACTTACTCCTATTCTAATATTACCATGAAACCTTATCAGTTTACAGAAGAGTTATTAATGATTAAAGAAGAAATAGAGAACATAAGTTCAGGAACATTTACTACTTGTTTACTTAATCTTTATAGAGATGGTCAAGACAGTAACGGCTGGCATGCAGATAATGAAAAAGAGCTTGGTCCAGAACCAATAATAGCTTCTGTAAGTTTTGGAGAGGAAAGGTGGTTTCACTTTAAGCATAAAACGAAAAGTCTAAAACAAAAAATCTTATTGCAACATGGTAGCTTACTAATAATGCGGGGGAAAACTCAGGAAAACTGGTTACATCAATTACCAAAGTCTAAAAAAGTCATAAAACCACGTATTAACCTTACCTTTAGAACTATTCATTAAAAACCCTTATTAAAAGCTACAAGAGTTTCTATAATAAAACAGAAAACGCTATAAAATGGGTGTTAACTATTCGCCTATATCACTAGATACGAATTCCTTAAATAATCCATGGACTTCAGGTTATAATTTTCTTTATGCCAAAGTATTAAAATAATAAAGAAAAAAACTAGATGTACTAAGGCTAGTTCAAGTGAATTAGCGTCTAATAGGAAAAATGCCAGAAACAGAAATAATAAAGCCGCTCCCATGAGTACTTTCCTTGTAAAAAAACCTAAAGTTAAAAACATTCCTACTATAAACTCTTCAAAGGGAACCAAAGGAGCAAGAGCTTCTATAAAATTATAGTTAAACAATGTAGCTTTGGTAAAGTAGGCATCTATCTTCTGTAAAAACTCAGAATAAAAAAACACATTGTAGGTACTGTGCAATGCTAAAAATATACCAAACAACACTCTTACAAGCGTGTATAAATAAATCCTAAATTTCATTTCCGATTTGTGTTAAAAATTCGAATTGCAAAAGTATATACTAACTCATTTTATTTACTTGTAGAATTACAGCAACTACTTGTACAAAAACACACAACTAACTAGCTATCAAACAAATCAAACGTTTTCGTTGAAAAACACTAGTACAAAAAGCACTAATTTTTGTTTGGTTTTATTTTTGTAACTTTAAAACAAAAGAGTTGATTATGAACCGTTATACCTTACACGAGACTTTTGTTGTACATCAATATTCATTTGATAAATGGGAAGCGGAACCACACAATCACAATTATTTCGAGATTATCTTTGTTGAGAATGGAAGTGGTTATCATACTATCAATGGTATTAGATTTCGCTATAAAAAAGATGATATATTTCTATTAGCACCAGAAGATACTCATCATTTCGAAATAGAAAAACATTCTTCTTTTACGCATTTTAAGTTCACTGAACTTTTGTTTTCCAGTAAAGTGAACTTACCCGATAGGAAATATTGGTTGCAAAGAATTGAGCAACTTCTTCATCATCCTAATATTATTCCTGGAGATGTAATTTCTCATGAAGAAGACCGAAGAATTATTTGGGATATTCATAATGTAGTTATGGAAGAATTCAAAAACGAGAAAATATATTATCAGGAAATTATTTCTAACGCTATTAGTACAATATTAAGTATTATTGTTCGCAATATTTCTGCCAAATACAGTTCTAATAATAGAAACGTATCACTAAATGATTCTCGAATAGATCAAATACTGGGACATATCAGACAAAATGTATATGACAATGACCTAACCAAAATAAGCTATATGGCGGATAAATTCAATATGTCTCAGAGTTCAATCAGCACATATTTTAAGAAAGCCACAGGAGAGTCAATCCATCAATATGTAACAAAATACAAAATGAAGCTCGTTGAATATAGGTTACAAAATACAGAGTTCACTATTGCAGAAATCGCATATCAGTTAGGATATACTGACGAAAGTCATCTTACCAAAACTTTTAAGAAGTATTTCTCCATGTCTCCTAAACAATATCGGAAGGACCTGGTAATAAGTGATTAGCCAATATATTATTTACCCAAAAATATCATTTAATATTTTAGCTAATCGTATTCCTCCTTTTTGTAATTGAGATCGCACAGTAGGAAAATGTTCATACATATATTTATAACCCAACTTTTCTCCTACGTTAGCAGAGGCGTATACTTTTTTTGCAAGACTTTGGGACTCATAAATCCAATCCAGAACTTCTCCTTTTCGTATTTCTTCTAACTGTAAGGTAGATAACTCATTAGCATTACTGGCTAATTCTGTATAACTCATATTATAATAATCAATCATTTCACTATCCCAAACTCTATGTAAATTAGATCCATCTCTAAACCAACGTACCTGGATATCATTTCCACCTTTATCTTCTCCTCTCCCTACGTGTAATGGTTGATGTAAATCTCCAACAAAATGTATCAACATTTTAAGGTAAAATTCTTTATCTTCTTCAGAAGAAGTATCACTTTTTAAAACCTCTATACATTTTTGTATTCCTTGAACTAAGTCTCCACGTTCGTTAGGAGTATCTTCTCCGTACTTTTTATCAAAATCGAAATTAACATAATGCCAAGGGCCATATTTTCTATATCGTTCATCACTTTTTATTTCATCTGCATAAACAGAAACAAATGCCAATCCTTGTCCTTTAAGAAGTTTAGTAATATTTCGTTTAGCCTTTTTAGTAAGATAACTATCTGCTATTTCACCGGTAACTCTATGCCCCGTTTTCCCCCAATCTTCTGTTATAGAAAATCCATTAAAAGAAATAATTGTTAATAATAAAAGTATGACGTATCGAGTATTCATTAGTTTATATTTTGAAGCAAAGATAAAAAAGGGTATGTTAGTGAATCGTTAATTATTATTTTAATAGAAAACATTTAACAGGAAAAGAATTAAATTCTAAAAATATGCCCGCGTATTTGTCGTTTCATAAATACACATCTTTTAAACCCCAATGTATATGAAAATACGGTTTTCAATTTTACTGATTGCCATTACAACATTTTGTTTAGCACAAGAAAAAGAAGAAAAAGAATATAACTCTGCCATTGTTAGAGTAAACCGCTTTATTGAAGGAACTTTGGCTACGCCGTATTCAGATGATAGTGTTCCTCTGGTAATCTTTATTATGGATGCAGGAGCAATCAACAGAGAGGGAAATGACAGAATGTCTAAGAATGACGCTTTCAAATTATTAGCTATAGATTTAGCAAAAAAAGGTATAGCTACATATCGATATGACAAAAGGCTTTTTAAAATTGATGCACTCGGTATTCGGGAACATGAAGTTTCTCTAGATCACTTTATTCAAGATGCGCGATCGATTGTGGAATATTTTCGAAAAAACGGAAACTACACTAAGATTATTTTAGCGGGCCATGGTCAAGGTTCCTTGGTTGGAATTATTGCCGCTAAAGACAATGTAGATGGGTTTATATCCATCGCAGGAAACGCGCAATCCGTGGATCAAATTGTTATACAACAATTAGAAAAACAAGCACCTGGATTGGATAAAAGTGCTGCTGTGGCTTTTGCAGATTTAAAAGAAAAAGGAAGAGCCATGAACTATGATCCGGCATTGGAATCAATTTTTAGTTATAAGCTACAGTATTTTATGAAATCCTGGATTAAATACACTCCATCAGAAGAGATAAAAACCTTAGACATTCCTATTCTAATACTACAAGGAGATAAAGATCTACAGGTAGAAGTTTCTGAAGCAGAAAAGTTAAAGGAAGCCGTACCTAATGCTGAATATGTAATTATAGAAAACATGAATCATATTCTCAGAGAGATAAAAGGCAGTAGACTAGAGAATCATAAATCCTATAGTGAATACTGGCTTAAAATTATGCCTGAAGTTACAAGTACTATTATTAACTTCGTGAAAAAATAAAAAGTTCCTATAATTTAGTAACACAAACCGAATATTCTTGAATTCACACCGCATTGTATTTTCTGATATAGATGGAACGCTTCTTAATGCCAAAAGAGAGCTTTCTGAATTTACTATTTCTGAAATAAAACGTATAAAAGATACCATTCCTGTTATATTGATTTCTTCTCGTATGCCAAGTGCTATGACACATTTACAAGAGGAATTAGATATTACTCATCTTCCTTTAATTTGTTATAATGGCGGATTAATTCTGGTAGAACAAAAACCAATTCACTCTACCTTTATTACTCCAGATATCATACAAGAACTCCACACATTCAATAAGGATAATTTGTTTCATATTAGCCTATATCATAATGACGATTGGTTTGTGCCACAAATGGATTTCTGGGCAAATAGAGAAGCTCAAAACACAAAAGTCACTCCAACGGTAAAATCTACCAAAGAAGTTATTGATCTATGGAAAACCGAAAGTAAAGGTGCTCATAAGATCATGTGCATGGGAGATGAACAATATATTGATGACGCATTTAATTTTTTAAACACTAATTATAGTGATACGCTTCATTTATACCGATCCAAACCAACATATATCGAGATTGCCCATAAAAGTATTTCAAAATTAACTGCTATCGAATTACTACTTAACACACATTATGAAATTTCTCTTTCTGATGCAGTAGCTTTTGGAGATAATTATAACGATATTGCTATGATAAAAGCTGTTGGTATAGGAGTTGCCGTTGCCAATGCTAAACCCGAAACTTTAAAAATTGCTGATGTAGTTACCCTTGCTGGTAAAGAGGATGGTGTCGCTACATATATTAAAAACAATATCTGATACTTGTGCTAAGAAAAATTAAATTGATTAGAATTCTAATCCTTTACGTCCTCATATTAAATTGTGTAGTAGGTTGTAAAACTACAGAATCTGCACTGACAGTAGATCACACACCTATTATAGCTTCCTTAGACTTAGTGGATATTATTGATGATAAAATAAAAGTAGAAATAAAAGTAGCTAATTTAGACACAGATACCATAAGTTATTATTTACCTAAAATTGTTCCGGGTACCTACCAAAATAACAACTATGGAAAATACATTGAAGAATTTAAAGCTTTTGATCTTCAAGGAAATGAATTACCTGTAAAGAAACATGGAGATAATCGTTGGAAAATTAATAATTCAAAACAATTAAATACCATAACGTATTTGGTTAATGATACTTTCGACTCAGAAAATACACATCAAATATTTTCTCCAACAGGAACAAATATCTTAAAAAATGAAAATTTCGTCTTAAACCTGTATGCTTTCGTTGGGTATTTTCATCAAATGAAAGAAAAAAAGTACAATCTTTTTATTATACATCCTTTGGATATGGAAGCTTCGACTTCTTTATCCGAATATTTACCAAAAGAACCTCAAGCAGGTGATAAGTATGATACTGACCTTTTTGTATTTAAAAGATATGCTGACTTGGCAGATTCTCCTATTATGTATTCCGTTCCTGACAAAGTAACCTTTAATATTAATGAAATCGAAGTTTTGTTAAGTGTCTATTCACCGAATAAAGTGCATCGTGCGGCACAGCTGATGCCACAAATGGAAAGAATGATTCGGGCACAAAAGAATTTTTTAGGGCAGATAAATACCACAAAAAAATACAGTGTTTTGTTATACCTTTCTTCTTCTAAAAGTAATGATGCTAAAGGTTTTGGTGCACTAGAACATAATACTTCTACCGTAGTTGTGCTTCCAGAATCTATACCATTAAAAAAACTAAATGAATCACTAACAGATGTTGTGTCCCATGAGTTTTTTCATATCATTACACCTCTAAGTATACACTCTGAAGAAATTCATGATTTTGACTATAACAATCCTAAAATGTCTGAGCATTTATGGTTATATGAAGGAACTACAGAGTACTTTTCGTTACTATTTCAAATTAATCAGGCTCTTATAACCAAAGAAGATTTTTTTGAAAGAATTCTAGAGAAAATAAATACGTCCAAAACATTTGATGACACCTTGTCTTTTACTGAAATGAGTAAAAACATTTTACAAGATCCATATTTAGAAAATTATCGAAATGTATATGAAAAAGGCTCTCTCATTTCTATGTGCATCGACATCATCATGCGTGAAAAAAGTAATGGAGCTTATGGTATTGTAGACCTTATCCAAGGATTGTCAGGTAGATTTGGTAGTGAAATCCCTTTTAAAGACGAAGAACTTATTGATGTAATAAAGGAGATATCATATCCAGAAGTAGCTAACTTTTTAAAAACTCACGTAGTAAATAACACCCCTATTGATTATGGTTTTTATCTAGAAAAAACTGGCTTGACCTACAATACAATAGAAATCCCTTCGGCTTACTTTATACACGAACAAGAGCCCTTTATAAAAGGTTCTGAAGCTACTAAAAAAGTAGTCTTTACTAATGGTGCTGAGCGTAATAATTTTCTAAAAAAAGTAGGAATAAAAAGCGGCGATATTTTACTTGCTATCGATAACAAAACATATTCTATTAAGAATATATATGATCTTTTTAGCGATTCTAACAAATGGAAAATTGGCGATGATGTTGTCTTTAGTATCGAACGAAATCAAAGCGTATTTAAACTAACTTCTAAGGTGATTGCTCCTGCAGTAGAAAAGATTGTCTTAAAGCAAAATCCTAATGCTTCAAAAAAACAAATTGCGATCCTGAAGAGTTGGATTAATGATTAGCTCTATTCGGCATCGAATTTAGCTTTAATCCAAAAATTGTATTTTGCATCACATCTCACAATAAATGAACTCATACTATGGAAAATATTCCTTTTTTTACCAATGACACTATCGTTTTTGGAATTCTATTATTATGTCTAGGATTGGTTTTTTATACATCTTCAATTAAAACAAGTTTTTGGCAAGGGTTCTATAAATTTGTTCCTGCCTTACTGCTTTGTTATTTACTTCCTGCAATATTTAATTCTTTAGGAATCATTTCTCCGCATTGGAACGAAATAGATACAAATGGAGAAATTATAGAAAAATCATCAAGTGTTTACTATATCGCCAGTAGATATTTATTACCTGCTTCTTTGGTACTAATGACACTTAGTATTGATCTTAAAGGAATTTTTAATCTAGGACCAAAAGCACTAATTATGTTTGCGACAGGAACTATTGGTATTATTATCGGTGGTCCCATAGCTATTTTACTGATCTCTTTGGTTTCGCCTGAAACTGTTGGTGGAGCAGATTTTGATGCTGTCTGGAGAGGATTATCTACCCTTGCTGGTAGTTGGATCGGTGGAGGCGCTAATCAAGCGGCAATGCTCGAGATTTATGAATATAATCCTGATAAGTATGGAGGTATGGTATTGGTAGATATAGTAGTCGCAAATATTTGGATGGCTATTTTGCTTATTGGTATTGGAAAAAGTGCTAAAATCGATCGATGGTTAAAGGCTGATAATAGTGCCATTGAATCCCTTAAAAAACAAGTTTCTAAATATGCTGAAAGTGTGACCAGAAATCCAACATTAACAGACTATATGGTTATGCTTTCTATCGCATTCACAACCGTAGGATTAGCACATTGGGGAGCTAATGGAATGTCGGGATTTTTATCTAATAACTTTGAAGTGTTTAATGATAAAAGCTCTGCTTTGTCTTCATTTACTTCTCAGTTTTTCTGGATGATCACTATAGCTACTTTTATCGGAATTTTATTGTCTTATACAAAAGCGAAAAAATATGAAGGCGCAGGAGCCAGTAAAATAGGAAGTATCTTTATTTATATACTGGTAGCCACCATAGGTATGAAGATGGATTTGAAAATGATCCTTGAAAACCCAGGACTTATCGCTATTGGATTGGTATGGATGACTATTCATGCGTTTCTGCTCATTGGTGTTGCTAAATTAATTAAAGCACCTTACTTTTTCCTTGCTGTAGGAAGTCAGGCCAATGTAGGTGGAGCAGCCTCTGCTCCAGTAGTTGCAGCTGCTTTTCATCCATCGCTCGCTACGGTAGGTGTACTACTAGCAGTTTTTGGATATGTCGTAGGAACATACGGTGCGATTCTGTGTACAATATTAATGCAAATTGCATCTGGAAGTTAGTTTTTCAATCTAATTTATAGCATCTTTGTACTCCTATTTTTTAAAATTAAAAATCCATCAATGCAACGATTTTCTGTCACACTATTTCTTCTATCCATTCTTGTACTAAGTTGTAGTACTCCAAAGAAAAAAGGAAACGTTTCGATAAGCGGAACGGTACAAGGATTAAAAAAGGGAACCTTATATCTTCAAAAGATACAGGATACCATTTTAGTAAATCTAGATTCTTTAGTAATTGATGGCGATCCACAATTTGCTTTTCAAACTGATGTTCAAGAACCTCAGATACATTATTTATTTCTGGATAAGCATGATGGTGCTCAATTTAATGACCGAATTGAATTTTTTGCAGAACCAGGAGAAATTGTCATCAACACTTCTTTAAATAGTTTTGAAAGAGACGCCTTAATAGCTGGAGGTAAAAATCAGGCAAAATTAGTAGAGTATAACAAAATGAGTAAAAGATTTAATGAACGAAATCTGAGAATCATAAAAGAAGATTACGAAGCTAAAAAACAAAATGATGAGGAAAAATTAGCAGAAAACGATAAAGCTTATAAAAACTTGCTAAGACAAAAATACCTTTATACCATTAACTTTGCTATTAATAATAGGAAACTAGAGGTAGCTCCTTACATAACATTAAATGAGGTTTTTGACGCTAACATCAAATACCTTGATACAGTAGTAAAATCTTTATCTCCAAGAGTAAAGAAATCCATCTATGGAAAGCAACTTTCTGAATATCTAAAGGAACGAAAAACCAAAGAAGCAGAAAGAGCTAAGAAGAATAGTGAAAACTAGTAATCAATCTACTATTTTAAAACAGATAATTATACAGAAGCCAAACAACAAATATTTGGCGGTAAATCCACAGCTGTGACAAAACTCTTTTCCTTAACTTAATTGACTAACAATTAACTCTTTAAATCATGTTAAAAAACATTTTAAAATTAGAAGGAAGTCAGCAATTAAACAGAAATGAGCAAAAATCAATTACTGGTGGAGACAGACGTAAACCATCAAGGTGTTGCGATCCCGCACAACGATGTTGCACAACTTCTCACCTAGCACAAAACAATTCTTCTTGTGGTGGAACATACATATCAGGATGTTTATATCATCCTTCAAACGGATGTTGCATATAACACTTAAAAAACACAGAGGGTATATATGAATGTCATTATACCCTCTGTATTATATACTATTCCCAAAAATCATAACTTCTTATAAAATCAGAATATAGATTAGTAGTATACAAAGGAAGACAAACAACTACTCCATCGTATTCAATTTTTTTATATAAAAAGAAGGTAACAAACCAGTATGTTTCTTAAAATATTTAGTAAAAGAATCGGCGCTTTTATAACCTAGTTCTTCTGCAATACTCTGTATACTATAGGCTCTAAACCGTCTGTCGTTTTTAAGTTTTACAACAGCATAATTCATTCTTAGATCGTTAATATATGTATTGAATTTTTTTAGATACTGACTTTTAATTACCTTAGAAAGATATGACGTATTCGTCTTTAGTTTTTTGGCCATTGTATATGCACTACATTCCTGTTTCAAAAAGTATAGTTGTTGTTCTAGTTTTTCAAGACCTTCTAATATACTGGCAGTTGTTTCTTCATTAACTGGGTTACTTATTTTCTTTTCTTCAATATCCTTATTCTTATTAGGATTTATAGTTTTTTTATGCTCTTCAAGTTTTTCCACATGTTTCAGTAGCTCCAAAAACTGCTCTTCATTTTTATTTTTCAATTTATAAAAACGAAATAATAGAATAAGCAAACCAAGTATCGTTAAAGATCCTGCAAAAACAAGATACTTTAGAATAGAATCCTTAGATTCTTTTTCTACTTGTAATGCCTCTAATTCTTTCTTAAACTCTGCAACTTCTCTTTTCCTGATACTAAGCGATACCGAATCCATTATTTTATCAAAACCAGTATTTGCTTTCTCGAAATGTTCATAATAATAATTAGACCGTTCATATTCTCCTAGCATTTTATAAGACTTAGCTAAAAATTTAAAATCATATTTCAACCATGGATGATGACTTTTTGGGATACTATCTGCATTTCCAAAAATTTCTCGAAGTTCTATCCCCTCCTTATACTTTTTTTCATGGAAATATATCTCAGACTGAACCAAATTCGTGAATGAATATTTTCTTATTCTAGTTTCTTCATTACTTACACTATCTAGATACTTCTTAGCGCTTTCAAAATCTTTTTTTAGTACTGCAGTATACGCCACAGTAATATACATCCTAGGGTATTCTAATGGTTCATTTACTAATCTTATCCTTTTCTTATAATAGTCGCTATACTTTGATAAAGAATCTATTTCTGCTGTGTTATTAAACCAATAAAACCTACAAATTAATTCTAAAGTTTTTATTTTTATCAAAGGAATATCTTTTCTAAAAGATTCAAAGTTTTCTGGATTATTATCTAATTCGTAAAATATATTTTTTAGTTTAGATAATCCCGTTTTTTGTTCACCCGTATACGTACTTATATATGCAGCATGCTGATTACTAATAGCATTGATAAGCAAATCATTTTCTTTTTTAGCTAGTGCAGATGCTTCTTCAAATAGCGTCAAGGATTCAGTCCAAATTCCTTTATAAAAACTAAGATACGCTTTCAGCATTTTTTGTTTTCCTAAATAAGGATATTCTCCAGGATTATTGACCACAAAAAGATCATAATTCTGTATAGCAACTTCATATTCTGAAGGTATAAATACCCGCAGAGACACCATTGCTTTTATAAACAATAAATCCGCTTGTAAGGCAATATTGCCATTGGTCATTGCTTTATCTAATAATAACTGTAATTCCTTATTAGTTTCTTTAGGGTCTATTTCAACTGTATGCGAGAAGTAATTGGTTAGCTCATAAAAAGTTTTTCCTGTTAAGTTTTCAAATCCTTTCTGATTATGTGTTTCTGAAGAGATCTGTTGCCCATATATAAAACTGCAACTACATAAATAAAAAAAAGATACCAAACAAAGTATTAATTGCTTCATATAAGATAAGTGTTTGTCTCCTTAAAATGGTAACAAAATCAAATATACTTTTTTAATAACAAACAATAATAAAAGACGGGTTTGGATATGATGTATTCGTTTAAATCATACCTAAATTCATAAAAATAGGGAACTCACAATTTGCTTTACTAAAATCCTGCTTAAAACAAACAAAACCTTTTAAATAAAGGGATACAAAGAATTTATGCTTCCCTAATTTCCTAAAACGAGGTATACCTTGCTTGTTCTACCCACTCATTTATCTGTTCTTTGAACTCAAGAAACAATATCAAAAAAATTACGGTATGAAACAGATCAAGCTATCCCGAAAAATTAAACTGATTAAAATTTTAATAGGCATGGTTACCCTAATTACTATATACATCGCTTATAAAGCATTCTTTTAAAAAATAATAAATAACATACATGAAAACTATTATAAAAATATTAATAACACTTACGATTAGTTTAATAAGTAAGATCAATAATGTACAAGAACATAATGGATCCTGGAAAGGTACATTGAATGATCAAAGAACTGAAGCAGAAATGATTTATAATCAGGCAGAACAAAATACTTCCCTTAACCCTATAAAGAATTGCGAAAAGTAACACTAAGGAATAAGCATAAAATCGTTAAACACATCAACGCTCACATTTAATTAAATCGTAATGAAAAAAGAATCAAAACTTATTCCATACCTTGAATGGATCACGTTATTTATTTTAATTCTAGGGATCATACTTTTGACAAATAAACTGGATTTTGCAAGAAATCTAAAACCAGATACAACAATAGGAAAATACGCAATGGTGATCGGAATCTTCTTGTCTTCTTTCGTTGTTTTAGGATTTCATGAATTAGGGCACTTAATTACAGGAATGATTCAAGGGTTTAAATTTGAGTTGTTTGTAGTTGGTCCATTGGGAATAAAAAGGGAAAATGACAGAATAAAATTTTATCTCAACAAAAATTTAGGGTACTATGGAGGTATTGCTGCAACAATTCCTAAAGATGATCATCCTGATAATGCAAAGAAATTTGCAAATGTACTTTTAGGTGGCCCGGTTGCATCCATAGTTTTTGCAATTATTTGTTTTTTGATTTCTTATTTTATTGGCAAACCATTAGGAATTATTTTTTACACTGGCGGTACTATTTCAATCGCAATTTTCTTCGCTACAACTATTCCATCCAAAACAGGAATGTTTTTTACTGACAGGAAAAGATATCAACGATTAACCAAACCAGGAAAGGATCAAGAAGTAGAATTGGCGATCTTAAGAATCTTGGGTAATTATTCTAAAGATAATTCTTATAAGAATATCTCTAAGAATGATATTGACATCCTAGTTTCTGACGACATCCCTTTTATTCATTTTTTTGGTTTATCCAGCCTTATATGTTACCAGCTAGAAAAAAATAAGATTATTGAAACTCAAGTATTAGAAGATTATAGAGAAGCTTCAAAAAATATGTCCAAAAACATTGTGAAAGCATTTGATAAGGAAATAGAAAAATATAAAGAGAAAATACTTAACTAATATGTAGAATTATTCCACAAAAAAAACCTAAATTCTTATGAATCAAGGGTTTGTAATTTCTAGAGCCGATGGAGGGACTCCCTTCGACTACACTCAGGACAGGCTTCTCGCCCATCATAAATATATTCCATAAAAAAAACCCAACTTCTTATGAAGCAAGGGTTTTTAATTTTTAGAGCCGATGGAGGGACTCCCTTCGACTACGCTCAGGACAGGCTTCTCGCCCATCATAAATATATTCCATAAAAAAACCCCAACTTCTTATGAAGCAAGGGTTTGTAATTTTTAGAGCCGATGGAGGGACTCGAACCCACGACCTGCTGATTACAAATCAGCTGCTCTAGCCAGCTGAGCTACATCGGCAAAACGGTTGCAAATATAATTTCTGTAATCATATTTGCAAACACTTTTTAAAAAAAATTATAATGAATTTACTTTTTCAGCTAAAGACTTTGCAGTTTTTTCTAAATCTTCTTTGATCGATTTAAAGTGTTTTGATGCATTTTCTACATTACGCTCACTTACTCTCGCCATAAATGTATCAAAAGATGTGATAGCTTCATCTATAATAACCTCTCCTGCTTTTTTATCCTTGTCAGGATTATTTCCTTCCCAGATATACACTTCTTCGATTATATCGCCTAATACGTAGTTAATATCTTTCTTTAGATTTCTTTTATTTGCCATTTCTAATATATTTTGTGCAAAATTAGTCTTTTAACCCTGTTTGTGCAATAGAAAATCTATTACATACTGAAACATTTGCAAAATAAAACGTTCACTGCGTTTAAAACATTTATCAAACGGTTTTAGTTTTAGATATAAGTCTGTAAAAGTTTTACTCCTCCAGAAATTACTTTAATTTCTTTTATAGAAGCAGGAACTAAAATAGTTTCTCCCAATGTTATAGTCATTTTTTGTTCTCCACTTTCTATTTTTGCTTCGCCTTCTACACACATATATATCACAAAAGAATCGAAAGTGCTATGTGATACTAAGACTTCTTTATCAACTTCAAGAAGATTTGTTATAAAATGAGGGCAATTAACTAAATCTGTTGTCTGATTCTTTTTGGGATGGTAGCTAACCTTATAATCAGTATTATTATTAAAATCAATAGCTTCTAAAGCATCTTCCTGATGAAGTTCTCTATAATTTCCTTCTGCATCGGTACGATCCCAATCATAAACCCTATATGTAATATCAGATGTTTGTTGTATCTCTGCTAACAATACGCCTTTTCCGATAGCATGTATCAATCCTGAATAAACAAAAAAAGTATCTCCAGCAACTACTGATTCATAATGTAGAATATCTTTAATTGTTTTATTAGCAACATGTTTTTGATATAATTCTGGATTTACATTTTGATTAAAGCCAACAATAATGTTAGCATTTTGATCAGCCTGAGTAACATACCACATCTCGGTTTTACCAAGAGAATTGTGCTTTCGTTTAGCTATTTCATCACCTGGATGCAATTGTACAGAAAGATCTTCTTTAGCATCAATAAATTTTATGAGTAAAGGAAACTTAGTTCCAAAACGTCTAAAATTCTTCTCTCCTACTAATTTTTCTTTATAGGTACTTAAGAGTTCTTTTAAAGTTTTTCCTTTGAATACTCCATTAATCAATACAGAATGCTCTCCTTCTACATCACTTATTTCCCAGCTTTCTCCAATAGAAGAGCCTTTTGGGTCTTTGTCTAAAAGATTATTTAATTTAGATCCTCCCCATATTTTTTCCTTTAAAATAGGTTGAAACTTCAATATGTACAGTGAATCTTTATTCATTCATCATTTCTTTGACTGTTTTAATAGCTTCTTGTAAATGTTTTGATGCATTGATACTATTAAACTTCAGTCTAATTACTCCTTCTTTATCTATTACAAAAGTTTCTCTACCTGGCAACATTCCGAACAAACCTGGTTTTACTCCAAAGAGTTTTCTTAGGCTGCCTTTGCTGTCCGATAAAAAAATGAAAGGTAATCTATATTTATTTTTAAATCTTTCATGAGATTTTACACTATCTGAACTTACTCCTATTACTTCGACGCCCATATTTTTAAAGTCTTCATAACTATCCCTAAAGTCACAAGCTTCTTTTACGCATCCTGGAGTAAAATTTTTAGGATAAAAATAAATTACAAAAGGATTCTTACCTGAAAGTCGACTACTATGAAAATCTTCTGCATTATCCGTTTTAGCCGTAAATTCAGGAATCTTGTCTCCTACTTCTAATCCCATAATTGTTATTTACCGTTATATATTACATAATTCCGCGGAGTCTCAAATAAAGTAACTTCTATTTCATATTTTGATTCCAATTTGTTCCGAAGTCTATTCCATATAACTACGGCAATATTTTCTACTGTAGGATTCAGGTTCTTAAACTCTTTAACCTCTTCATTTAAGTTCTTGTGATCCATATAATCTTCTATCTCGGATTTAATATAATCCTTTAATATCTTTAGATCAATTAAAAAACCAGTTTCCGGGTCTATATCACCAATTACTGCAACTATTAATTCATAATTGTGTCCGTGATACAAAGGGTTGCTACATTTACCAAAAATCTGAACATTTTTTTCATCACTCCAATCTTTTCTATATAGTCTATGCGCTGCATTAAAATGCGCTTTCCTGCAAGCCTTTATCCTCATAATGTGATATGTGAGTAAAATTTATCAAAAATAATCTTGAACCAGGCTGTATAGTTATTAGGATTTACAGTCATGTCTTTCTTTATATCATCAATCGGCATCCATTTCCAATCAGCAACTTCTTCTGGGTTGATAGCAGGATTTTCTTCATAATGTCCCACCAATACATGATCCAATTCATGTTCTGTAAGACCATTATCAAAAGGAGCTTTGTATATAAATGATATCGTTTCTCTAAGTGGGGTTATAAATCCCATTTCTTCCTGCAATCTCCTAGTTCCTGCATCAATATTATTTTCTCCTTCTCGTTGATGGCTACAACAGGTGTTGGTCCATAATCCTGGTGAATGATATTTATGATGAGCTCTTTGTTGCAACATTAATTCCTGTTTATTATTAAGAATAAAAACAGAAAATGCCCTATGTAATAGTGCTTTTTCATGTGCTTCAAGCTTAGGCATCAGTCCTATTTGCTCATCATTTTCATTAACTAAAATGACTTTTTCTTCTTCCATTTCTTTGTATTGGCTCAAAACTACGAAATCGTAGTAGCAATTCATAATCTATCCTATTTTTGACATAAAATAAAGAATTGTTTAACTACTAAAAAAAAACACCTTAACTAGTAAGGTGTTTTAGATAGACAATAATTTATTATTAATCTATAAAGGTTATTATATATTACTTAACAATGATAAATTCGCTTCGTCTATTTAACTGATATTCCGATTTTTTACAATTAGATTCGTTTCCACAATCATTTACAGGTTGTGTTTCTCCATATCCTTTACCAGTTAATCGGTCAGCAGAAATTCCTTTAGCTATCATATATTTAACTGTGGATTTTGCTCTCTGATCTGATAACCACAGGTTATAATCATCATTTCCGTGACTATCGGTGTGTGATCTTACATCAATTTTCATGTCTGGATACTGATTCATTACTTCGATCACTTTGGCCAATTCTACGGCTGCATCAGAACGTATATATGATTGATCAAAATCAAAGTAAATAGGATTGAGAGATAATACCTTAGCCAAATCATCTCCTACATCAGCAGATTTCACCTTTTTCTCCAATAATAAAGGAACATCTACTGTTTCTGTATCTCCTGGAGTACTTACTAATTTTTCTAAAGTTGAATATTCTTCCTTTTCTGCACGTACAAAATATTTAGAACTACATTTAACTACATGACTATATGCTGCATCTTCTCCCACAACAAAACTCTCTAGTAAATTATTACTGCTATCATATATCGAAACTTTAGCTCCTGGTAGTAACTCTTGTGTATCTTTATCTTTTACAACACCAGCAATTGTGATCTCACAAAAGCTTTTAAGATCTTCTAACTGAAGAAAGCTATAGATGTCATCTTTTCCTCTTCCTCCATCTCTATTCGAAGAAAAATAGCCTCTTTTGGATTCGTCATCTACAATAAAAGCAAAATCATCATCTGGTCCATTTACTGGTTTACCCACATTAACTACTAATTTTTCTTCATCCGACTGTGGATTAAGCCTTGTAACATAAACATCTAATCCTCCTAGACCAATATGTCCGTCTGAAGCAAAATATAAATCGTTATTAGCACTCACAAAAGGAAAGGTTTCTTTTCCTTCAGTATTAATTCTATTTCCTAAATTTTTTGGTTCTCCAAAGCTTCCATCAGAGTTGATGGCAACTTCATAAATATCAGACTGACCTTCTCCACCTGGCATATCTGACGAAAAATATAATGTCTTTTCGTCTACACTCAATGCTGGGTGCGCTGTAGAATATTGATCACTATTAAAAGGTAAGTTCTGCGGTGTTGTCCAACTTCCTTGTGTATTCTTATAAGAACGATATATTTTTAATCGGTTAGTACCTTTTTTATCATTTCCATATTTTCTACCATCATAGTTATTTCTAGTAAAATATACTGTCTGACCATCTTTAGCAAAAACAGGTGTGGATTCGTGAAACTTACTGTTTATCTTACTATCAAGCTTCTCTATTTCCGAAAGTTCTCCATTAGTAGGGTTGTATTCCGCTCTAAATAAATCTAAAAAAGGCTCTTCATTCCATTGATGTATACTTTTTTTGAATAAAAGTGTATCTCTAGAAGAACTAAAAACTACAAACTTTCCAAAAAAAGCTGAACCAAAATCAGTGAACGAAGAATTAATAGAAGAATTTTCTATTTCAAATCTTCCTGACTGGAAGTCTATTCGTTTTAGGTAATTCGGCTCATCTTGAAACAATTGAGCTCTTTGATCATCAGAACTAGCCTCTACAAACTTTTTCATATACACATCTGCATCCTCATATCGATCAACAGATTTTAATGTTTGTGCATACCTAAAATAGTATTCTGGTTCTACTTCATTAGGATATGAGTTTACTAACTCTTCGTACCACTTTGAAGCTTCCTCAAACTGACTATTAAAATAATAACTGTTTCCAAGATTCTTATAAAGATCTGCGCTCTTATATCCTTTCTTTACAACTTTGAGATAAGTTTCCTGTGCATTAATATATTCGTATTTGTCATACTGATTCTGTGCTGCTTTTAATTTTCTTTCCTGAGCAAACATCATGTTTACAAAGAAAACTCCAACAAAAACAAATAATAACTTATGTAATAATTCCTTCATTTTATTTTAGCTATATTTTATGTAATCAAAAATTAACTTATCTGAACTTTAATAGTACTCAAAAAACTTAATCCTAGAATGTATCATTGATTAAAAGAAACGTGGTGTTAACATCCTATTATATTTTCTAAATAATTCAAAACGTAGCATCACTTCGTAACTTCCATCATTAAATTGAGTTCTTCCTAATTCTGTAGATTCCTTGTCATAAGCAAAGCCTATCATCAAAGAGTCTGACACCTGAAATCCAGCCATAGCACTAAATGCAGCACTCCATCTATATCCAACACCAAAAGTTAGCTTATCATATAACAAGAAATTAGCTGAAATATCCACCTGCAACGGTGCTCCAAACACTAATTTACTTAATACGGCTGGCTTAAATTTTACGGTATCGCTTAGATCAAATACATGTCCTGCTATCAAATAATAATTAATTCGTTCTTCTGCTATAAATGAAGAATTACCATTACTATCTATTGAGGCTTCTTCATCAAAATGATCTGTTTCTAATAAATTAGGAGCACTCAATCCTACATAGAATTTATCTGTATGATAGTAAATTCCAGCTCCTACGTTAGGGCTAAATTTATTATCGATATTACCATTGCTAAAAAGAGGATCTCCAGTTTCAAATTGCGATAACTTATCAAAATCAACATTTAACAAATGACCTCCTGCTTTTATTCCAAAACTTAACTTTCCTGTATCAGAAGTAGGAATTGTATAAGAAAAGTCAATATCAAAATATGTCTCATCGGTTGGACCTATCTCGTCATTCACTATAGATAGTCCCAATCCAACTCTATTGTTATCGCCTATTGGTGTGTTTAATGTTAATGTTTGGGTTCTTGGAGCTCCATCCAACCCTACCCATTGACTACGATGTAATCCCATTATACTCATTACTCCTCGACTACCAGCATAAGCTGGGTTTACGCTAATAGTATTATACATATACTGAGTATACTGAGCATCCTGCTGGGCAATAGCACAATTGGAAATCAAACCAAACGCTGCCAACATAAATATTGTTAATAGTCTATTCATAAGTATCATTATTTGATTTAGGGAATAACAAATATATACTATTCCAAATATAAATTTATCTGTTAATGTATAAGTAACCTGCTTTATACGTATTCACTCCTCTGGCATTTATGTATTCTAAAGCATAATAATATGTACCTACAGGTAACTTATTGTTCTCAGAAATAGTAACTCTTCCATTACTAATCCCTTGAAATAATTCCACACCCGGTTGCTCATAACCATCTTCTTCGAATACCTGTACTCCCCATCTATTATAAATTCTTAACGTATTGTCTGGGAAGTTTCTTAATCCTACAATTCTAAAGTCATCATTAATGCCATCTCCGTTAGGACTAATTCCAGTGTATATAATGATAGGGTCATCTTCATCTGTAAACACACCTTCTATAACAGTTACTGTTTCGTCTTCTCCGTCACCATCATTATCAATATCTACATCCTCAGTATTTATAGGGTCATCCGATACATCTATAACATCATCTCCATTCGGATCCTGACCTGTAACGATAGCTTGATTAACAACTTCTCCTAACAAAACATCATCAGCTGTTAAAACGTAAGTGGCTGTAAACGTAGTAGTATCTATCTCACCAACCAATAAATTAATTGGTCCACCTGTCACTACAACGCCTATTAATGGATCAGTGAGAACAATATTTGTGATATCTACATTACCCGTGTTTTCTACTGTAAAGGTATATCGGATCTCATCTCCTACATTAGGTAGATCATCTCCATTAACATCCACATAAATACCCGTTTTAGTCAAAGCTAGATTAGGCAATTGCTCAATATCTGTTATTGTTTCATCATTAGTTGGATCACCATCTCCATTATCATCAACAGTTTCGTCTCCATTATCAGATACATCCATAACATCATCTCCATTAGGATCTTCACCTATTACCGTTGCACTATTGATTACTTCGCCATTATTAATATCAGCTTGTGTAATCACATATTCTGCTGTCACAGTACCTTGCTCTCCTGGAGCTAAACTAGATGGACTAACAGCAAGGTTACTACTTCCTGTAAGCATGTCATCTATGAAAATGTTATCTATTGTTGCATTTCCTGTATTTGTAACAGTAAACATATAAGTAATTGTATCACCTACTGAAGAACCATTTACTTCTCCTGTTTTAACCAATGTTAATTCAGCATTTATATCTAAAATAGTAACTGTTGGATCATTTGTAGGGTCCATATCTGTACTACCATCACCATTCGGTGTCTCAACTCCTTCATCTCCTGCATCAGAATCATCACTAACATCATCTGGACCATCCAGTGGACTGTCTCCAGTGACTGTAGCACTGTTCTCTATAAATCCTGCATCAATATCTGCCTGAGTGATTGTTTGATTTGCTGTTACCGTTACACTAGCTCCTGGTGCTAAACTCGCAATTGGACTTCCTACGATACTACCTGCATCTGCATTAGCATCAGTAACTTCTATATCAGTCAAGGTAACATTACCCGTATTGGTAACTACAATATCATACTCGATAACATCATTCAATACACTTCCTGAAATTCTAACTGTTTTTATAACACTTAAACTTGGATCTGGTGTAATCGTAGTAACCGTTGGATCGTTTGTAGGATCCATATCTGTACTTCCATCTCCATCTGGAGTCTCAACTCCTTCATCTCCTGCATCAGAATCATCACTAACATCATCAGGTCCTCCTAATGGACTATCACCTGTAGCTGTAGCACTATTCTCTATATAACCAGCATCAATGTCTGCCTGAGTAATCGTTTGATTTGCTGTTACCGTTACACTAGCTCCTGGTGCTAAACTCGCAATTGGACTTCCTACGATACTACCTGCATCTGCATTAGCATCAGTAACTTCTATATCGGTCAAGGTAACATTACCCGTATTGGTAACTACAATATCATACTCGATAACATCATTCAATACACTTCCTGAAATTCTAACTGTCTTAATAACACTTAAACTTGGTGCTGGAGTAATAGGAGTAACTGTTGGATCATTTGTAGGATCCATATCTGTACTTCCATCTCCATCTGGAGTCTCAACTCCTTCATCTCCTGCATCAGAATCATCACTAACATCATCAGGTCCTCCTAATGGACTATCACCTGTAGCCGTAGCACTATTCTCTATAAACCCTGCATCAATATCTGCCTGGGTGATTGTTTGATTTGCTGTTACCGTTACACTAGCTCCTGGTGCTAAACTCGCAATCGGACTCCCTACAATACTACCAGCATCTGCATTAGCATCAGTAACTTCTATATCAGTCAAGGTAACATTTCCGGTATTGGTAACTACAATATCGTATTCGATAACATCATTCAATACACTTCCTGAAATTCTAACTGTTTTTATAACACTTAAACTTGGATCTGGTGTAATCGTAGTAACCGTTGGATCGTTTGTAGGATCCATATCTGTACTTCCATCTCCATCTGGAGTCTCAACTCCTTCATCTCCTGCATCAGAGTCATCACTAACATCATCAGGTCCTCCTAATGGACTATCACCTGTAGCTGTAGCACTGTTCTCTATAAACCCTGCATCAATATCTGCCTGAGTGATTGTTTGATTTGCTGTTACTGTAACACTGTCACCAGGTGCTAAATTAACTATCGGACTCCCTACGATACTGCCTGCATCTGCATTAGCATCAGTAACTTCTATATCAGTCAAGGTAACATTACCCGTATTGGTAACTACAATATCGTATTCGATAACATCATTCAATACACTTCCAGGAACTCTAATCGTTTTTATAACACTTAAACTTGGATCTGGTGTAATCGTAGTAACAGTTGGATCGTTTGTAGGATCCATATCTGTACTTCCATCTCCATCTGGAGTCTCAACTCCTTCATCTCCTGCATCAGAATCATCACTAACATCATCAGGTCCTCCTAATGGACTATCACCTGTAGCTGTAGCACTGTTCTCTATAAACCCTGCATCAATATCTGTTTGAGTTATTGTTTGATTAGCTGTAATCGTAACACTGTCACCAGGTACTAAATTAACTATCGGACTCCCTACGATACTGCCTGCATCTGCATTAGCATCAGTAACTTCTATATCAGTCAAGGTAACATTTCCGGTATTGGTAACTACAATATCGTATTCGATAACATCATTCAATACACTTCCTGAAATTCTAACTGTTTTTATAACACTTAAACTTGGATCTGGTGTAATCGTAGTAACAGTTGGATCATTTGTAGGATCCATATCTGTACTTCCATCTCCATCTGGAGTCTCAACTCCTTCATCTCCTGCATCAGAATCATCACTAATATCATCTGTTCCTAGTGGACTATCTCCTGTAGCCGTAGCGCTGTTCTCTATATATCCAGCATCGATATCTGTTTGAGTTATTGTTTGATTAGCTGTAATCGTAACACTGTCACCAGGTGCTAAATTAACTATCGGACTCCCTACAATACTACCAGCATCTGCATTAGCATCTGTGACCTCTATATCCGTAATGAAAGTGTTTCCTGTATTTGTTACGATAATATCATATTCAATAATATCATTCAATACACTTCCAGGAACTCTAATCGTTTTGATAACACTTAAACTTGGATTAGCAGGATCATCATCGATGATCGTACCAATTCCCTGAGCATCACTCGCTGTAATAGGAGTAGCAGTTGTATCAGTCTGTGCATTTGTAATATTAACCTCAAAAGTCTCGGTAAATTCAAAAATCAAATCTTCAACAGTAGGAACTGTAACATTTACCGTAGTGCTTCCTGCTGGAATCGTAACTGTTAAGGTAGCGGGTTCTG
>NZ_CANMQT010000006.1 GCF_947500065.1 uncultured Aquimarina sp. | reverse complement strand
CCGTGTATCATAACCTTAATTCTCTCTTTTGTTCTTTCTGATTATTTATACTAAAAGTTAAGCATTGTAAACTTAAGCCGTGTATAGCTCATTGCGGCTGAATTCCTAATCGGAATTCATTGCAATTTGCTATCTTTCGGTTACGGCGGAAAATCATAGCTGATTTTCCGCAACAAGCCATACACAAACACGTTGTCTGTAACCAAAGTATACCAATAGAATGAATAGAACACTGATTTTAGTTCTCATATTTCCTTTTTTTCTAGGATGCAAAACTTCAAAACCTTTAGTGAAGTTTTCTGATATGTTGTGGACTTCAAGTTTGAATGCTTCTTACAACAAAATTGCCGTTGGTGGAAATAACGGAGCTTTAAGGATATTATCAACTGATGATTTAAATCTTGTAAAGACGTATGAGTTCCCAAACACTATTACAAAAGTTGAATGGCATCCTACCGAAAATCTATTAGCAGTTATTCGACAAAGGAATGATGAGAGTAGTTCAGATGACAGTCAAGCAAAACTAATTGACACAAAATCAGGTAAAACAATAGAACTTGACAACTATGGAGGACGAGGATTAGGATGGAGTAAAGATGGAAAATATTTGGCAATTGGCGATGGTGATGGAATTGTTAGTGTTTTCAATGTAAAAGGAGAATTAGTTAAACGAATAAAAACGGAACAAAAAGCCATTACAGGATTAAGCTGGCATCCTCACAACTACAAAATCGCTACTGTAGGAAGCCATATTGAAATTATAAGTCTTGAGAATGATGACAAAAAGCAAATAATACCACGAGATATAGAAATTCTGATGTTAAGTGTTGAGTGGCATCCTTCAGGTGATATGTTCGCCACAGGAGACTATGGGAATTCGGATATCAATTATCCCCCACTTCTGCAATTTTGGGATTCTAATGGAACGAAATTGAAAGATATTGAGGGTAGTGAATCTGAAATTAGAAACTTAAAATGGTTAAATAATGGAAAGAACCTTTTAACTGCAAGTGATAGAATTAGAATGTGGGATGAAGAGGGAGAAATAATAAAATCGAGTAAAAAAGAAAGTCTGTTCTGGGGGCTTGTTATTAACGAAAAAAATCAAAATGTAATTACAACGACAGAATATGGAGATATCTTTACATTTGATAAAAAACTTCAAATAATAAAGACAAGCAGTTTAAAAAAATAATGGCTACAGACAACACTATGTAAAAATGCATTAAAACGCATTTTACACAAAACGTTGTACAACATATGACAAAAATTTTAAAAATATTGTTCTTTTTTATCACTCTGTCCAGTATTGCTCAATCTGAAAAGGAAAATACTGTCGAGATAAGTGGAATAGTTTACTCTTCAGTTAACAACAAGCCATTATCTGATGTTATTGTTTCTTTTGATTCTAGATCGAGAGGTGCTTCAACAGGTGAAAATGGAGAATTCAAATATGTTTATAATTTGAGGTCTGGAGATAGTATTGAAAGAATAGAAACTGTTGCTATGGGTTATAAACCACTGGATACCATAATCAATGTAAACAGAGGGAAAAATATTAACCTGAATATTATACTCAAACCACATCGTGGAATTAACCGTCTACAAGCTCTTGATCATATAAAGATTGGAAAAATTAATTTATTATTATCCGGAGGTATAGCTCCGGTAGTTTATCAATCTGACGAAAAATTCTCTAAAAAATACAACCTAAATTTTGTGGAATTTGGATGCGAAGCAGTTCCTGAAGAAAGTCTTTATGAATACAACAAAACTGTTTTTGAATATCTTGACAAGAAATACGGAAAAAATTGGCGTAAAGAAATACGGAAAGATGTAGTCGGATTAAAAAATAAGTAGAATACGTTGTACATTATGAATATTCAAAAACTAGTAATTATAATTGGAGTTTTAACAACTTTAGCTTCTTGCTTTAGAAAACCTAATATGGAAAATATTATTCTCTATGCACATAGAGAAGCTCCTCTCGGACATGTACATCTGACAGTATTCAAGGATAGTACTTTTGAATTTGAATTAAGTGGAATTACAACAAGTGAAATATGGAAGGGAAACGCTGTTATTGAAAAAGATTCTATTAATTTTAATTATTATGATTCAATTCCTGTAGTTGGTAAAAGAGCCTATTACAACAATAAATATATTGAGTATTTAGACAGACCTGAAAGAGTAGAAATCAAGTACAATAAATTAAAATCTGAATAAAAAAACGTGTTACAACAACATATATGTGATCATAGCAGCAAAGTGATCAATCGAACGGTTATTGTATATTTATGAAGGCGCAATGCTTGCAAAACGAAAAATATAGCAACCAATGCGCAAGAAAAATCGAAAAACAAGGTAACATTTTACTCTGATACGACACATGTATTAAACGTTGTGCATAATTTAACCCAAACTCTGCAAAAAGTCACATTTTAACCCTCTTCTACAGGCAAATGTCATACGAATGACGTATCAAATACATTACTTAAATTTGATGAGAATTAAAGATTGATTTAATCTTGTATCGAATTTAAAAACAATGAAACAACCTCAATTAGGCAAAAAAATATTAGAGTTAAGACTTATAAAAGGATTAACACAAACAGAACTTGCTGAAAAGTGTAATTTAAGTTTAAGAACTATTCAAAGAATAGAATCTACAGAAGTTACACCAAGAAGCTATACACTTAAGTTAATATTTAAGAGTTTGGACTTTGATGGTTTTAGTTCAACAAATAATAATTCATTTGTAAATTCTAAAGATTCATTTAATTTTAAAAAAAATGCAGTTAGAAACATTTTACTACTGTTAATAATTTCAATAGTTTCTATTGCCATTTTTAAATTCAACTCAAAAAATAAAACACAATCGGCTACAGAGGTCAAAGAAATTATTCAAAAAAATCAAACAAATATTAAAAGATGGATCAATAACAAGCAAGTAGATTCAGTGCTTACTCAATTTAGTGATAATGCTTGTGTATTAAATTCAATATGCGGAAAGGTTCGAATTCGTAAAATCATGGATGATAACATTGATAAAGGCTATGAAATAATAAACTACAACATTATAGCTATTAGTGTAAGTGATACTATTGCTGTTGAAAAATATGAAAATATTTATACATATAAAGAGAAAACTCATAAACAAATAGGTATAATGGAATGGCATTTTATCAACGAAAAATGGTTAATAGTAAATGATATGTTTAGAGACAACTAAAACTCAAATAATGAACAAAAGATATTTCTTCTTATTACTTCTAATACTAATATTTAGCTGTAAAAACGTTACTAATGAGGATTTAGAAAAAAACAAACATGCTTATTTAAAAGAACAATCTGAATTTGCTCCTTCAATTAACAACTATTTAAATAGTAATTACTACTCACTAAACTCTTTAAATCAATCGCGTTTTACTAATAAGATTGACTCTTTAAAAAACATATTTAAAACTCATATAAATAAGTACAAAGAGCGACTTGACAAGAAGACATTAAATCATGAAATCTTAGAAGTAAATTTCGCCTTTGATAGATTTATTCTTGAATATCCACAAAAACATAAAGCCTTTATGGGAGAAGAAATCGTTTTATCAAAAAAAAATCAATCCAGATTAGAAAACCTTCTTATGTACTTTAATGATGCTGATAATCTTTCTAATGAAAGTTTTAAAAGATTTGTAATGTCTTACATTAAAATTAAGTCGAATAAAAAACTTGAGAGTGAAATTTATGACAAATTAGATAATCAGAAATTACATGCTAATTGGGATGTAATGGATTCAATATTTACAAATAGTACAGTCAGTGATTTTTGGAAACACAAATACTTGCATGATCATATTGACAATTTAGGGATAAAAAATATAGACAACATTTATTCAAGTTTTATGTCTTCTTGTAAAACTTCAGAATATTCAGAAAGCATTAGCACAATATATAATTCCCATAAAAAAGGAAGGGCCAATCATATCATAGAAACCTATAAAGAAATTGATGGTTATGAATTAGATATGCATCTCTTTTTGCCTAATTCAGAAGATTTTAAAGAAAAACGACCTACAATAATTCAATTTCATGGAGGAAGTTGGTCAAAAGGCAAACCAGATTGGTTTTTTAGTACAGCAGAAGCTTATGCTAAACAAGGTTGGGTAGTTGGAGTGGTTGAATACAGAATTAAAGGAAAACAAGATACATATCCTTTTGAATCTGTTAAAGATGCAAAATCAGCAATACGTTGGATAAGAGAAAATGCTGAAAAATATAATATAGATTCAAATAAAATTATAGTTACAGGTAATTCTGCTGGAGGCCATTTATCATTAGCAACCACATTAATTGACAATTGGAATGAAGATACTGATAATCTTGAAATAAGCGCAACACCTAATGTAATTATAGTGAATTCTGGAGTGTATGATTTAACAACCAACGCTACTAGATGGATTACTGAAATGATGCAAGACAAAGATATTGTAAAAGAAATATCACCTAATCATTTACTAAAAAAGAGTGCTGTTAAAATGCTTTTAATTCATGGTGAAAAAGATAGAAATTGTCCATATGAGAATGCAGAATATTTTTACAACGAAATGAAATCACTAGGAAATGATATTAAGCTACATACTGTTAAAGATGCCGAACATATGATATGGTATGGTAAACATTCTACCGAAGTCTCAGAAATCACAAGCGAATATATTAGAAATCTGAATTTCTAACCAAAACTACAACACGTTTATAATTAATTGCTAGTTCTTTGCGTACTCTAAAAATCGATAAAGAAATTAAAATTTTACAAAATGAAAACATTAAAACACTATACTATCCTTCTATTTCTTCTTTTATCTATAAGTGTATTTAGCCAGAAAATTGAGATACCTGATTATTATCTTGAACAAGCGATACGAGGACATTTTGATAAACCTACAGGTGATATTACTAAATCAGATATGGAATCGTTGACTCGGTTTATTGCTGTAGGTCGTGGAATTTCTAACATAAAAGGGCTCGAATATGCCAAAAATCTTACCTCTTTGAGATTAGATAATAATGCCATTAGTGATTTAACTCCTTTAACTAATTTAATTAAGCTCGAAAATCTTGGCTTAAATGGTAATAAAATTGAATCCATAGATTCTCTTAAAAACCTAATAAATCTTGAACAACTTTCGTTTGACAGAAATAAAATTTCCGATATATCTACGCTTCATGAGTTGCATAAACTCCGAGGAATAACAGGACATTTTAACAAAATAGAAGACATTTCAGTTGCAAAACACTGGAAGCAACTAACCCATTTTAATATGGGGTTTAATCAATTAAACGATATAACTCCTTTGAAAGAATTGACCAAATTAGAAGGTATATGGATTCCCGATAATCATATAGATAACATTGAGCCATTACACAACTTGAAAGAATTAACAGTTCTTATACTAGAAAAGAACCCAATTTCTGATGTAAGAACCTTAAAAGGACTCACTAAAATAGTTCAACTAAATTTAATGAACACTAATATTAAAGATTTCAGCCCTTTGTCTCATTTAAAAAGTCTTGGAGTTTTAGTGTTGAGACAAAACGCAATCAAGGACTTGAATTTTCTTGATGATCTCATTGATATTGAGTGGCTCGATTTGAGGGATAATCTAATAAGTGATATTTCTGCCTTAGAAAATCTGCCTAAACTTAAAAAGCTTTTTTTATCTGGAAACAGAATTAGTTCTATAGTAGCACTATCTAACAATCAAAATCTTCGTTGGATCTTATTGGAGCGCAATAAAATAAATAATTTATGGCCACTTTATAATCTAGAAAGCCTTACTGATGTGATGCTTTATGATAATCCTCTACAGGGTACTACAGATTTGTCTCGTGCAAATAATACCGTTATTGAAAAAATAAAATCTGAAGGGAAAAATATTGCTCTAAATTCGATTGAAATAAATTCAATTTACCAGAAGGAGCCAAGTAAAAAACTAAAATAATTATAAAAGTACTTACTACCAACGTTTATAATCAATTGCTCGTTCTGTGTGGATTTTCTATTCGGTTAGTATTTGCTAATTTTAGTTACTGAAACACGCAACGAAATCATACACCAACACTTTGGCGTTAATGAGAAGTAACAATTCCAAGCGAGAATCGTCATAAAGGAAAACATAGTTTCATGAAAAAAATATTGTTTTCTCTAATACTAGTCCTTTTAATTAATCAAATAAACGGACAAGAAGAATTAAGTGCCTTTGATATTAAAAACGATGCCGATAATTATTACAAAGCAAAAAACTACAACTTAGCAACACACAAATACATAAAACTAATTGAATTATCCGATTTCAAAAGCAAGAAATCAATTGCTGCATATAGTGCTGCTTGCTGCTTATCACTACAAAAAAAAGTTGATAGCGCTTTTATTTTATTAAATCAAGCTATCAAATATGGCTTTAAATATAAATCACATCTTATCCAAGATTCTGATTTAAGTAATTTACATGATACCCCAAAATGGAAAGAAATAATAAATCTAATTCCAGAACCTAAGACTCTAAATAGTAATCCTGAATTGTCAAAAATAGTTACAAAAGATATTCATCATTTTTGGAAAGCTTATGATTTATCTCTTAAAGATTCTACAAATACACATGGAATTTACAAAAAGTACTATTTTGATAAGGCAAGTGAAGGCATGGAAGATTACATGGGATCAAAAGTAAGTTCTATCAATAGTTTTATACAACATATACAATCTCATCCTAAACTATATAAAACAATTAAAGAAAACACTATAAAGGTTGATGAATATAAAATAGAGATTCAAAAAAGTTTTGTGAATTTTAAAGAATTATATCCTGAAGCAAAATTTCCAGATGTATATTTTGTTGTTGGCGCATTTACTAGTGCTGGAACTGTTTCGCCTTCCGGTTTGCTTATCGGAATAAATCAAATGAGTGATGGCAAAAATGTAAATACTGATGAATTAGATTTTGGTGATAAACTATTAATGAATAAATCAAAATATGTTCCAAACGTGGTTGCTCACGAATTAATTCACTTTCAACAGGAAGGAATGAAAAAGGACACGATTACACTTGGATATGTAATAAAAGAAGGCATGGCCGATTTTATGGGTGAATTAATTAGTGGAGATACAGCAAATAGAAAAATCTTTGAATGGGCAAAGGGGAAAGAAAAACAAATTTGGTCTGACTTTAAAAAAGATATGTATTATGATCGTTATTATAAATGGATTGCAAATTATAATACATCTTCAGAAAATAGTTATCCAGATTTAGGTTATTGGATTGGTTACGAAATTTGCAAATCCTATTGTGAAAATGCAAAAGATAAAAAACAGGCTATTTATGATATGTTACACATTCAAGATTATCGAAAATTTTTAACAGATAGTAAATGGGAAAAGAAACTTGATAAGATGAAATAAACTAACGTCAACGTATATAGCTCATCGCTTCTGATTTTCCTTTCGGAAATCCTCACTGCGGAACAATGGGTTTCTGTTTATTTGCTATCTTGGTCTCTACCCAACGAAACCATACCCGAATACGTTGTAAACCATTTGATAAAAACGATGATTGAGATTAAACAAGCTGATAATTCGACTGAATTTCAATGATAAAAAATATTATTTCGAAATACCTCAAATTATAAAAATTGAAAATCAGTGGTATCTTTATTATCCAGAATATTATCTGAGAGATGAAAAAGAAAGAAAATTTATTAATAAAAGAGTTAAGGAATTAAAAGAACAATCAGAAGAATTTTGGAAATAATTGCGCTACCTACAACAATTTGTATATTACATATACTCCCTTCGGGAAGCAAACGCAACATACAAGAGACGTTAACATTTATTAGAAAATAGAGAGTCTTATATCTAAAACTCTAGTAACTGTAACAAGTTTCATTCTGGCTCGTTCTACTGTTTTAAATTAAATAACATGAGAAATCAAATTATAATATTACTTGCATTAGTAATACTTAGCGCCTGTAGCGACACGACTAAATCCGGCACCACCCAACAACCAACTCTAGCTGATTATAAAATTGGTGAAAAATGGGTTTGGAAATATAAAGGTGTAACAACGGAAGGAGAAGTGCGCTCGGATGGAGAAGATACAAGAGAGATAGTCAGTATTGATGGAGTTTTAGGCATGACAATCGGAAATGACACCATTCCCGTTACTGACATAGTGAAGCCCGAAGAAAGCGAAACACCTAAATACGACTGGCCTCTGGAAGTAGGCAAAAAATGGAAATATGAGAACAATTGGACAAGTCAAGATGGAACAACGGGAAACCAAAGTCAAGATGCCGAAGTACTATCATATCAAGAAGAAACAGTAGAAGCTGGAACATTTATGGCCTACACAATTAAATACACAGGTAAAATCACCAATTCCAGAGGATATAGTGCAAATGAAAAGGAAGTTTGGCTGTATGCACCGATAATAAAAAATTTTATAAAACTTACTCAAAATCAAGGTGATTTTCTATACGTAGAGGAGTTAATAGAATATTCAAAACCAAAATAAATCGAAAGAAGGTGATAATTTAAAAGTTCATCAAAACGTAATTTTAAGTCCCTATCTTTCATTTATATTTAGAAATAACAAATGGATAATTGACCATCACGATCCTTGGTCGACTGAAATATCACAAATCAAAGAAGGAAAAATAAAAACGCTACACGGCAAAGCATAAAATGCATGAAAACGCATTTTATACAAATCGTTGTAAAACATTGAAGAATGAGATTGTTTAAAAATAAATATAGCGTTGTCTATAAAAATTTGATTTCTAAACTGGAAATTGGTAACGAAAATGATATAAATGATTTGCTATGGTCACCGAAAAACAAATCTGTTAATCACTTATCTATTCAGCTAAACTGATTCAAAAACTGAAAAAAGAAAATAGTACGGATGAACTCAAAATTCATAAAAAACTTGAAAAAGGAAAATTTGAACTAATAATATTTGAAATTTCCTGGACCGAAAGTGATGTACCTTACAGTCCGATAGTTATTGACAAATCTAATGGTAAAATCATTGGTGTTATGCTACCATTCAATGAATTGATTGGTCACTTGAGTAATAAAGAAAGTAATGAAATTAGTTGCTTGGGAATAGAATGGACAAGTTTCGTGATAAAACACAGAGCCAGAAAATAAAACGTACTACAACATGTATAATCAATTGCTAATTCTGTGTTTATGCGGAAAGTCCTACGAATTTCCCTCTGGTTCGCTTTCTTTTACTAATTTAGTTGTTAGCCAACGCAACTAAACATACACAAACTGTTAGCAGTACTATAAGAAAAGGAAATAATGACATTTTACGAAAAAGAACTTTATAGAATTCGTAGCATTGTTTATTCAAATGAAGGACAAATTAATACCGTAATTGGGATTCGAAACTATATCGAAAACAATTATGATGTAAATTTAAATTTGGACTTATTGTCCCAAATTCAGTTTGTTTCCAAATATCACTTATTACGCTTGTTCAAAAAATATTATGGACAAACTCCAAGACAATACTTAATTAACAAACGAATTGAGAAATCTAAAGAGCATCTGAAAAATGGAATGTCGGTAACTGAAACCTGTTTTGCTGTTGGGTTTGAAAGTTTAGGTTCATTCAGCACTTTATTTAAAACAAAAACGGGAAAATCGCCTACGAAATTTCAAAAAGAGCAACTTTCAAGAAGTATAATAGATTCGAAGTTCGGAACTTTGGAGTATAAATAAATAAAAGATGAAAATAACACTAATTAGTATTCCCGTTCGAGACCAAGAAAAAGCTTTAAAATTTTATACGGAAAAATTGAGTTTCATAAAGAAGAAGGACGTACCATTAGAAGGTGGAAACAGATGGCTTACCTTGGTATCAAAAGAAGCACAGGATGGACCAGAATTATTATTGGAACCAGCTCCTAATCATTTTGAACCGTCTAAAGTCTTTCAAGATGCATTGATGGATGCTGGAATTCCATACACCCAATTTGATGTTCAAAATGTTGATGCGGAATATGAACGATTGACGAAATTTGGTGTAGAATTTAGCATGAAACCAACCGAAATGGGGACTGTAAAAGTTGCAGTTTTTAATGATACCTGTGGAAACAATATTCAACTTGTAGAAGAATTGTAAAAAACACTACTGTCAATAATTTATAACAAATCCTAGCCGCTTATTGGCAGGCTACCCTTTTATACGAGATGTTATAGAACCTTGTGAAAAAGAAAAAATGAGAATTATATATTGCGATAGTGTATTTGATAATAAAGTAATCGAGCCAGATTATGAAGAGGAAAAAAAATCTGCTCTTAAAGCCGGTTTTGACTTTTCATTGATAAGCTTCGAGGAATTGACCGACGGAAATATTTCTGCCGCTTTAAGGTTTGTAAAAGAACCTGAAAACAAAGAATTTGGAATTTATAGAGGATGGATGTTAACCCCATCTCAATACAAAAATTTATTTGACGGACTCTTAAAGAAAAGTATTCAATTAATTAATACTCCAACTGAATATCAACATTGCCATTACTTCCCTGATTCTTACAATAAAATAGAATCAAAAACGCCAAAATCAAACTGGACTACTGACTTGAATAATGATACGATACTTGAACTGATAAAGAAATTTGGAAAAAGCCCAATAATTGTAAAAGATTATGTGAAATCTGAAAAGCATAATTGGGAAGACGCTTGCTTCATTCCTAATGCGTCAGATTCTGACAAAGTAAAATCTATAGTAGATAAATTCATTGAGCTAAGAGGAAATTCATTAAATGAAGGGTTAGTATTTAGGCAGTTCGAGGAACTTGAGTTTTTGACTGAACACTCAAAAAGCAGGATGCCTTTGACTAAGGAATTCAGAGTGTTTTTTATCAATAAGAAGATAGTAAAAGTATTTGATTACTGGGACGAGGGAGAGTATGGAGAAACGAAACCTGAACTTGATGATTTTATCGAAATAGCACAAAATATTGATAGTAAATTCTTTACAATGGATATTGCTAAAAAGAAAAATGGAGGCTGGATTATTATGGAACTTGGAGACGGACAAGTCGCTGGATTACCTAATAACGCGGATAGAAACGAATTCTATAACAACCTAAAAGAAAACGCTTTACAAGACTACATCTAGCAGTAAGGCAATTTTAGAATATACTATTACAATACCTTGGTGTTGCTACTCAACTGAATAAAAAAGACTATCAAGAATTTAAAAGTGATATAAAAAGTTTCATTAGCCCAATAAAAGGTAAATTAAGAGAAGAGTAAGCTATTATCTATTTAAAATTTAACTTATGTATATTACTATATAGTATACAAAACAAATAAATTATGAAAACAACAAGTGCTTTTGTTCTATTTCTAGTTTCATTTTTAATGCACGGACAATCCAATAATGATATAACGAATGATAGTTTCAAAAATATCTTATTGATGCATAAGGAGTTTGTCAGCATTCCTAATCTACCAGAAAATAAGAGTTTAATGCTCCAAAATATAAATTGGGTAAAAAAAGAATATAATGATTTAGGTTTCAACACCACATCACTTGAATCAAGTACACTTCCAATCTTAATTGCGGAAAAGAAATATGATCCAACATATGAAACAGTACTATTCTATTTTCATATTGATGGGCAACCAATCAACCCTGAATCTTGGAATCAAAAAAATCCTTTTGATCCAGTTTTAAAAGAGAAAAATGAAAATGGTGTTTGGAACCAAATAGATTGGAAAAATTTAAATAATGAAATTAATGATGAATGGCGAATATTTGCGCGAGCAGCAGCAGATGATAAAGCTCCCATTATAATGTTATTATCTGCGTTAAAAATTTTAAAAGATAAAGGAGTTAAACCTAATATTAATATAAAAGTAATCTTTGATCCTGAAGAAGAATACGGCTCCAAAGCCTTACTATCAACTTTAGAGAAATATAAAGAAAGATATGCATCGGATTATTTTATTGTAATGGATGGTCCAGCACATAACTCTAACAAACCAACAGTTACTTTTGGGTGTAGAGGAATTACAACCTGTTCAATTACTACGTATGGATCAAAATTACCACAGCATAGTGGTCACTATGGAAATTATGTACCAAACCCTGTTTTTAGTTTAGCAAACTTATTGTCTAGTATGAAAGATGAACAAGGAAAGGTATTAATAGAGGATTATTATAAAGGCATAGAAATATCTCCGGAAATATATAAACTTTTAGAATCAGTTCCTTTTAATTCGAAAAAGTTGAATAAAAATCTAGGCATATACGCATCAGAAAAAGTAGGTAATAATTATCAAGAATCACTACAATACCCTTCCCTAAATGTCAGACAAATCGGAACATCTTGGAAAGGGAAAGGATTAAAAACGGTCATACCCGAATATGCGACAGCCAACTTGGATATTAGGTTGGTTCCGGAAACAGATGGAAAGGTTCAATTACAAAAAGTAAAAAAGCATATTCAACAACAAGGATATTATGTTATTGACAGAGATCCTACGGATGAGGAAAGAAGAAGTCATCCAAAAATTGTAAAATTTATAGCATCTCGCAGTTTAAATGCCTTTAGGACAAATCCTGATTCCGATTTTGGAAAAAAAATAAGAGCTCAATTAATGGAAAAATTTGGAGAAGAACCCGTAGTCATAAGATTAATGGGAGGTACTGTTCCCATTGTACCTGTTATAAACAAATTAAAGGTTCCCACTGTGATTATTCCTATGGTAAATATGGACAATAATCAACATAGTCCTAATGAAAATATAAGAATTGGAAATATCAGACAAGGAATAAATATTTGTTTAACCATTTTAAATTCAAAACATTAAAACAGCAAATCAGAAGTATTCGAAGAACATAATAAAAGGCAATTCTACCGGTATAAAATATACTACCCATGGAAAGAGAACATTTGAATACTACTAGAGGTGAGGTTTTTTTCTCACCTCTAGTAGCTGCTAAAGAGTTAAATGATATTTTGGGACAACCCAATGTGAAAGTTTTTGATGTAAGAGGGGTTTGGGGAACAGATCCACGATCACTTTATAATGAGTATACCTTAGAACATATTCCTACCGCAAGTTTTCTCGATTGGAGAAAAGAATTTATAGAAATAAATGTGGTGCCTAGTTTAGCACAAGTATCATCCTTTAAAGAAGCGGAACAGTCATTTATAAACTTAGGCATTCATAAAGAAGATACTGTTATACTTTATGATGATTACCACCATATGTTTGCAGGTAGAATTTGGTGGGCTATGCGTTATTGGGGATTTGATAATGTTAGAGTTCTAAATGGTGGATTAAAACATTGGAAATCATTAGGTTTTTCTGTTTCTCAAGAAATACAAAATGTATCGAAAGGTACTTTTGAACCAGAATGTCAAGAATATTTAAGACAATCTATGGAAGAGTTCCTTATTGAAAAAAATAATGCCTGCGTTATTGATGGACGTGGTATTGCTGGATACAATGGAAAAGCAGAAGACCCGCGCACCGGCCATATTCCTGGAGCCATTAGTGCTCCATATAATTCTCTTCTAGACAAAGACACTGGACTTTTTCTTGAAGCAAAAGAGATTATGACACTATTTGATAATAGTATTCCAAATTGGCGAACTGAAAAAATAATTTGTTCTTGTGGAGCTGGTTATTCAGGTACTGTCGCAATGATAGCTTTTGCTAGCCTAGGAATTCTATCTAGTTTATTTGATGGATCATTCAATGTATGGAAACTAGATCCAAATCGTCCTATATCCCAATCCATTAAAAAAATATAAAGGAATAATACAATCTAATAAATCAAAAATACTATTCAATATGCTTCTGGAGTCGAATACTGAAAAACAAACACCTGTATTCTAATATAAAAATCTGAAGTGAGGTAAACATAGAAAAATTCAAAAATGGTTTAGACAATTGATGATTGATTTTCCTGAGACTAATCCTAATATTGTGATTCCTTTTGATTATGATTAAAATCTTTAAAAATAAAGAGTTTTGGCTAAGTGCTTAATCGGAAATTAGCTATTTTTAATTCCAGAACAAATCAATACAAAATGAAGACAACACGTTATTTTAAAGTATTATTTACGTTTATACTAATGAGCACATTAACGAGTTGCTATTCTCAGAACGAAAAGAAATTAAAAATTGAAAACCTTAAGGGAGTTCATATTTCACCCGATTCCATAAACACTTTTCTCAAGTCTAAAATGGACTCATTACATATTCCAGGACTGTCAATCGCAATAATAAACGACAGTAAGGTTGTGTATCATCATATGCTTGGATATGCTAACTTAGAAAAAAAAATACTCGTTACTAACAAAACAATTTTTGAAGGAGCATCGATATCAAAATCTGTGTTTGCTTGTTTTGTTATGACGTATGTAGAAGAAGGAAAACTAGATTTAGACAAACCTCTGTACGAATATCTACCCTATAAAGATATCGCTTATGATGAACGCTATAAAAAAATAACAGCCAGAATGATTCTTAGTCACAGGTCTGGGTTTCCTAATTGGAGAGAAAACGAAGAAGATAAAAAACTGATACTAAAATTCGATCCAGGTACTAATTATGAATATTCTGGAGAAGGATATCAATATCTGGCAATGGTTTTAAAGCATCTAGAAGGTACTGATTGGAATGGTTTAGAAGCCATCTTTCAAAAAAGAATTGCAAAACCCCTAGAACTGGAGCACACTACTTTTATTGAAGATGCGTATACCACGGAACATAAAGCAGAACCTTATGATAAAGAAGGTAAGTTAATTGACTGGAAAAATGATTATTGGTATAAAAAAGACAAGGGCAAATTTGTTGCTCCAGCTTCCATTCGTTCAGAACCTCTTGATTTTTCTAAATGGATGATCGGTGTAATGAATAAGAAAGTTTTATCTGAAGATAGTTATAATGAATTATTCAAACATCATTCAAAAATTACAACCACGTCGGCAGGAATAAATGTGTATTATAGTTTAGGATTTATTACTGCAGACTCAGAATATCAGAACACATATTTCCATGGGGGAACAAATGACGGTTTTACTTGTTGGTATCTGATGGATGTGTCTAAAAAATCAGGATATGTGTTATTTACAAACTCTATGTATGGAGAAAAAATAGGGAATGCACTCTGGGATTATTTAGAAAAAGAGAACTACTAACTCACAAATTATGGATGAATCAATTTTGGAATTTATAGACAGAGCTGGTAAGTTTTCCGATAAAGAATCATTACTTCTACAACAAGAAATTCAATATATAGAACTAAAAAAAGAAGCCTTTTTACTTCAGAAAGGTGATACTTGTTCTTCCTTATACTTTGTTGTTTCGGGTAGTTTTCATCAATACAAAATGGATTCAGATCTCAATAAAAACATCATAGATTTGAGTATAAAGAATGATTGGGTTATCAATCATAAAAGTTTTACTTCTAGAAAACCCTCTGAATATGCAATACAAGCTTTTACGGATAGCGCTGTATTCGAACTATCTATTGATTCTATACACAAACTAATTGCTCTATCCCAGTCCTTTTTTCAAATAGGAAGGATTCTGGAGGAATCTACTTCCAGAATTACTTTTTTCGACAATAACAATACACCTGATGAAAAGTATGAATATATACTTAAAAACAAACCTCAACTTCTTCAAGAATTTCCACAAAAAATAATAGCATCTTATTTAAAAATCACACCAGAAACTTTTAGTAGAGTACGAAAACGAATCAGGTAATTTCTTGATTAGAATCAAGTGATACTTTTAAACAAAGCATTGATATTTGATGTTATAATTAAATATCAAATAAATGGAAAATCATATGTATAAGAGTACTGGTATCTCTCTTATTTCTGGAGCATTATTAATTATTGCAACAATGATTCTACACCCATCTGGTGGAAGTATTGAACATATTATCAAAATTTCTAAAACAATCCGTGTTGCCCATTCATTGGCCATATTCAGCTTACCAATACTTTTATTTGGATTTTACGGTTTAACAATGGCCCTTTTAGATAAGTGGAAATTAGCTGTTCTAGCATTCATCATTATTTCATTTGGTTTAATTGCCGCTATGTTTGCAGCTCTTTTTAATGGACTTACACTACCCTATTTTTTGAATCAATACTCAGAAAGATTAGAGGAGAATATTGAACTTTTACAACCTATTACTAACTATAGTTTTGCTATAAATATTCCTTTGGACTATATCTTTATAGTCGCTTGTTGCTTCGCTATATTAGTATACGCTATTATCATCCTGTTAGAAAACAAATATCCCAAATGGATTGGGTATTTAGGAGTTTTTATTACAATTTTTGCAATCACCGGAGGATTAACTGATTTTGTATTTACGAGTTTAACAGGTTTTAGAATATTTACCTTTAGCATAGCTGCTTGGATATTATCTAGTGGTCTACTTTTATTTAAAACAAAACCCAGATAGATGAAAATAATAATATTTGGAGCATCAGGTTCTGGAACAACAACGCTAGCTCAGGAAATTGAAAAAAGAACAGATTTTATTCATTTAGATGTCGATGATTATTATTGGAAAAAAACTACACCGCCCTTCCAGGAAAAAACACCACTGATCGCACGAAATAAAAGATTCAAAGCTGATTTTAAAAATTTTGAAAACGTTGTTGTTAGTGGTTCATTAGTGACTTGGGGAAAAGAATGGGAAACATCCTTTGATCTAGCAATATTTATGATTTTGGACAATAAGAAAAGAATGGACCGTCTTTATAAAAGAGAAAAGGAACGGTATGGGGAAAAGCTCTTTTCAGATAAAAAAACTCAACAGATTTCGAAAGCTTTCTTAGAATGGGCTAATCAATATGAGAACCCAAATTTTGATGGAAGATCTTTAAAGATTCACTACAATTGGATCAAATTATTACACTGTAAAGTTTTGAGAATAGATGGAGAAACAGCATTAAATGATAAAACGAAAAAAGTACTAACTGAAATTAAAAGGAATACACTTTAATTGTAATTAATGAATATGTATCATACCCTATCAATAAACGACATAGTATTCAGTATACAATGTGCTATAATTAGAGGCCATAGATTTCTTCCGAATTTCACATAGGCAATCCCCATAATTAAACCAATAATACCAACAGTAATAGATCGTTCAGACAAATCATATGAATGTCTGAAACCAAAAATTGCCGCTTGTAATACTACTGCCAAAAATGTTGCTATAGATGTTTTAGAAAATAGTTTTTCAAACCAGTTTATTAAAAACCCTCTATCGAGTAACTCTTCTAAACAGGATTCAATTAATACTAATGGTATAATTGAAAAGAAAAGCTTCCAGTTTCCTTTAAGATCTCCAAATTTAGAAACAGTATTTTCTGATGAAACTTCTGGAGTATCAAACAATGAAAATTGATCTATAATGACATTAAATAAAACTAATGATATGACAACAGCAGCCAAAATTAAACCAGATATCATGAATGTTTTAAAAAGATTTTTTGGTCTACTCAATCCCAAATCTTTCCATGTTATACCCCTAACTCTCATCCTCCAAGTAGCAACTGCAAAACAAGTAAATGACCAAAAAAGACCATTAATAATAAAACTAAGATTAGAGAAATATAGCTCCCTAATTAGGAACATTACAGATAGATAGATCACTAGATCCAGAAAAAATCCTTTATGATTTTTAGCGTTTAATTCAGCAATCTTAGAAATAGGGTTATTACCTGTATTTACTTTATCAATGCTTATCATATCTATTTTTAGGTTTCTTCCTTCCTATGAGACACTTGTAAACTAAAATAGTTACAACTTAAAGCTATAAAACGCTATAAAGAATTTAATTGAGACTGTCTGTATTGCACTGCAGTGGTATTGGCTAGCTTTTTAAAAGCTGTATTAAAAGAAGAGATACTATTAAAACCGCTTTCATATGCTATTGCAGATATTTTATAATTATGATATTCTGGCAAGCTCAATAATCGTTTAGCTTCTTCTATGCGATATCTCGCTACAAACTGCGAATAGTTTTCGTTTTTATTCTGATTAATTACCTGAGATAGTTGTTTAGATGTAATTCCAATTCGGTTACTAAGTTTAGTTAATGTAATTTCTGGATCTAAAAACAATCTCTCCTTTTCCATTAAATCTGTTAGCTTTTTCAAATATGTTATTGCATTTTCATTACTTAATGAAGAATTGGCGTACTTTTCATTTTCTATTTGAAACAGAAAAGGATTCTTTAATGCCCAAATAGATAAAATAAGAACTACGACTGAGAATAAGAATGCTGTACTCAGATATGAAACCAAATTTAAAAAAACTCCAATCTGGATAAGTGACATGGCAATAGTAAGTACTGTAAAAAATAGTAACCAACGATATATTTCTTGAGACTTATGATTCTTATTGATAAACAACCAATATAGCGTATATACTCCGTAGATTAATATATGAAGTAATAAGCCTATAAAAATGATTCTAGAAAATAAGGAAGCATCATTTGGGATTATCCAACAAAATCCTATAAATAAAACCATAGGAACATATTGAATCAAAACTGATCTCCACTTCTCTATTTCACTTGGTAGAAATAATCGTGTTGTATAAAACCATAATGAAGGACCAATTGCCAACAGCAATCCTAAAAACACATTTCTAATTATAGGATCAATAGGAAAGTAATTATAAAACAAGGATTTACCAATTCTAAGACTAAATGCCAAAAGGTACATAGCTAGGAATACATTGGCAATAGCTCTCTGTTCTTTAGTTACCAATAGAAATACCCCAAAGAATAGCGCAATGATAAAACCTACGCTACCTAATAATAACTCTATATGTTTAAAAATTTCTGGATTCATTATGAAACAAAGAAAGTAATTTTTAATCTTTGTTTATCCTAATGATTCTATAAAGAATAACATAATTATATATTCGAAGATGAATTCCAAAATCTAATATTACTCTTTAATAATCAAAATGATTATCCACAAGGTTCATAAGTAAGCGCCATTCTACACCATATCACAACAGATTTTTGTTGAGTACCTCCATTAATCTTATACTTTTCATCTTTTTCTAATTCTTTATACAGTTTTTTCAGATCATGTAATGTTTTCATAATACTCCACTTAAATTATTAATCACCTTAAAACTACATTTTATTAATGATAATATTCCCACCCTAAACGGGTAGTTAAATGGTTATTAACTGAATAAATTATTTTAATTTATTCTCTTCGGAATAGCATCTAACGATATACTAAAAAATATACCACAATAATAAAGACATCAAAAATCCTGTAATTGCAATAAGAGTTGTCATAACAGTCCAGGAACGAAAGGTTTGTTTCTCTGTCATTCCCAGATATTGACCAACCAACCAAAACCCGCTGTCATTTACGTGTGATAAGATGGTTGCTCCAGAAGCTATGGAAATTACAAAAAGAGCTATCTGAGCTGCACTAAAATCTCCAGCAAGAATAATAGGCGAAGTAATACCAGCTGCCGCAATCATAGCCGTTGTAGCAGAGCCTTGCAAAACTCTAATCAAAGCAGCTACTATAAATGCAAATAGTAATGGATGGATATACGAACTCTGTAGCGAAGAAGCCAATAACTCTCCTGCTTTGGTATCTACTAGTATTTGTTTAAAAGCTCCACCGGCACCAGTTAGTAAAATAATAGCTCCAGCGGGTTTGAATGATTTCATTGATATTTTTAAAAGCTCATCTCTGGTAACTCCTCTCTTAATTCCAAGAAAATACCAAGCTATTAAATTCGCTATAATCAAAGCAGTAAAAGGATGCCCCAACAATGTAATCATATATACCATTGATTCTGGCAATGCGCCTTCGGCAAACCAATCTCCGAGTAAAACCGTTTTTAATACTATTAATAAAATAGGCAATGCAATAATTGCAATAATACCAATAGGATTAGGAGTATTGTCAATAGTTATATTAGAATCATTAGTTTCAGGGATCGTGATATCTATTTTTTTAGCAAGATATCTTGCCAAAATAGGTCCACTAATAATTGCAGCAGGAATACCTGTAATAAATCCAAATACAATTACCCAACCTAAGTTTGCTCCTAATATATCAGCTACAGCAACCGGACCTGGAGTAGGTGGAATAAAACTATGTGTGATTGCTAATCCAGCTAATAAAGGAATTGCATAAAGCAATAAAGATTTTTTAGTTTTTCTTGCAATTGCATACACTATTGGTACTAAAATTATAAAAGCCACATCAAAAAATACAGGGATTGCGATTATAAACCCTGTAATCATCAATGCCCACGATGCATTTTTTTCTCCAGCTAATTTAAGTATGTAATTAGCTAATCCTTGTGCACCTCCAGAATTTTCTAACAAACCACCAAACAGTGCACCTAAACCTACAACCGTAGCAACAAAACCCAGGGTTCCTCCCATTCCATTCTTAATACTATTAAGAATATCATCTGCTGGTAATCCTGCAACAATTCCTACTAATATGCAAACAATAAGCAATGCAATAAATGCTTGCATTCTTAATTTCAGGATCATAAAAAGCAATGCAATGATGCCTACTCCGACAGCAATTAATAATTGATAGTCCATAAATTAATGTTTCCAGTTTGTATGAAAATATTCATCTAGTGATGTATCTACTCTTTGATAGGTATGCGCTCCAAAATAATCCCGTTGTGCTTGTATAATATTTGCCGATGATTGAGCAGATGTGTATGTTAAAAAGTAGTTAGTCGCTGCAGAAAGAACAGGTAATGAAAATCCAGCTTTTAATCCAATAGAAACTATTTCCGAAAGTGAACTTATATTAGATTTCATAATAGTAACTATATCAGGTAACATTAATAAAGAAGTGTCGTTATTATTTAAAAACAACTCCCAAATTTGTTCCATTAAATCACTTCGTATTATACAGCCGTTGGTCCATATTCTAGCTATTTTGGACAGGTTTAGTTCCCAGTTATATTCATTAGATGCTTCTTTAATTAACTCAAAACCAATATGATGATTTATAACACAAGTAGCTTTAAAGGCTTTTTCTAAATTTTCAACAAATACAGTGTCATCTGAAGAAATACTAGACTTTTTTAGCTGATATCTCTCTGAAGCTTCTACACGTTGGGATTTGATTCCAGAAATATTACGAGCCATTACGGACTCAGAAATTGTAGATAAAGGAATCCCTAATTCTAAAGCAGCATTCGTAGACCAACCACCTGTTCCCTTCTGCCCTGCTTTGTCTAAGATTTTGTCAATTAGAAAATCATCTCCTTCTTTTTCAAGAAGAATCCGTGAAGTTATCTCTAGTAAATAACTATCTAATCCATTATTTCTCCAAATACTAAAAATATCCGCTATTTGAACTGGAGTTTTATTTGCATAAAAACGCAAGACATGGTAGGTTTCTGCCAATAATTGCATCTCGGCATATTCAATCCCGTTATGAACCATTTTCACAAAATGACCCGATCCTTCTGGCCCTATATATGCACAACAGCTATCACCATTCTTATCTCTTGCTGCAATAGCTTCTAAAAACAATCCAGATGTATCATATGCTTCTTCGGATCCACCTGGCATAATTGATGGACCTTTTAACGCACCTTCTTCTCCTCCTGAAATTCCGGTTCCCAAAAAATGAATTTCATGTTTGATAAGTTTATTACTTCTTTCTAATGTAGCTTTATAATGAGAATTCCCTCCATCAATAATACAATCTTCTTTAGACAACAATGGTACTAATGCATCGATTACTAAATCGACAGGTTTTCCTGCATTCACCATAACGACTATTGTACGTGGTTGCTCTAAAGAATTGACAAAAGATTGTAAATCATCAAATCCTAATATTCTCCCATTATTAGACTGTTCCTCTTCAAATTTTCTAGCAACATCAACTTCTTTCCCCTTTACTTGTCTATTATATACAGACAGCGTAAACTTATTAGATAAGAGGTTTATCGCTAAACTCTTTCCCATAACTCCTAATCCTATCAATCCTAACTGTGATTTATTTGTATTCAATTTAGATTTAATTTCATTCACAATTTCATCACTATTTTTGTCTATATCTATTACAATACCTTCTTCTGATTTTTCTAAAGTTTCAAATTGAGAAACCAGCATTTCCTTTTTGAAGAAGTGATTCTTTCTTGCTCCCATACGATTGGCAATCAAATCAAAACTTCCATCCAGAAGTATCCATTCTATATATTCCGGATCAATAGATTTAAGTGTTTCTCTGTATTTTTGCTTTAGAGCAGAACAAGCTAATACTGCTCCTTTTTTAGTACTCCAATCAATTATTTCATTCGCTAATCGTTGCAACCAAGGTTCTCTATCGGTATCATCTAATGGAAATCCATTTGACATTTTTTGAATATTGCTTTCTGGATGAAAATCATCAGCATCAAAAAAAGGAATATCGAAATCTTTAGCTAACTTTTTTCCTATAGTGGTTTTTCCACTTCCAGAAACCCCGTATAGTATGTATACAATACCTTTGCTCACAATATCCTTGTTACTTTTATTCTAATGTAAATTCTAATTCGTTAGTTTCATCCATCGAATGTTCACTTACCCATAGTTTGAAATCACCTGGTTCTGTAACCCATATTTTATCTGGCCCGTAAAAAGCTAAATCATCCGTAGAAAAACTAAATACAACTTCTTTTGACGCTCCTGCTTCTAAAGTTACTTTTTTAAAACGTAAGAGTTCCTTAACTGGTCTGGTTAAACTACCTACCAGATCTCTAAAATACAATTGTACCGTTTCTTTAGCTTTTATTTTTCCTGTATTGGTAACACTAACTTTTACAGTAATTGTATCTCCTATCTTCGGACTTGTTGATGAAATAGCAATGTCTGAGTACTTAAAATTACTATAACTTAACCCATATCCAAAAGGATATTGTGGTAAAAAACCAGCATCCAAATAATGAGATGTGTTACCAAGTGAACTTTGCCAAGCTGCAATTGGTATTGAATCCATATGTACAAATTCTTCTGGAATCACAGGTCTACCAGTATTTTTATGATTATAATGAATCGGTATTTGTCCAACCTCTTTTGGCCAGGTAACTGGTAGTTTTCCTGAAGGTGAAACCTCACCTGTTATAATATTTTTCAAAGCAGGTCCGCCCATAGTTCCCGGATGCCAAGCCATTAAAATGGCATCAACCTTATCTATAACATTTCCCAAAGTAATTGGTCTTCCTGCCATAATAACCAAAACAATAGGTTTTCCTGTTTTATATAATTCTGTAATTAATTCTTCTTGAGTTCCAGGAAGATTTATATTGGCTCTACTATGCGCTTCTCCAGATAAAATAGCTTCTTCTCCTGCAAAAAATAGAATCACATCAGAAGACTTTGCAACATTTATTGCATTTCTAAAACCTTCTGTTGATTTATCTCTACTGTATGATAATCCTTCGCTGTATTGAATTGTATACTGATTATCCTGTTGAAATGATTTTAACGGAGTAATTGTATGTTCCTTTTCACCATCAAAAGTCCAAGTACCCAATTGTTCATGAAGAACATTTGCTAATGGTCCAATAATAGCCAATTTCTTTTTGGGATTTAATGGTAATAAGTTATTAGTGTTTTTTAATAATACTGTACTTTCTGTAGCGGATTCTTGGGCCGAAGCTAAATGCTTTTTATCGTAAAGAATTGCATCATTAGGATCGAAATGTGGATTATCAAATAACCCTAACCTAAATTTTACACGAAGGATATTCTTAACAATCTCATTCAATTTTTTTTCAGAAAACTTACCTTCACTAATTAAATCTTTTAAATGATCTTGATATGAAGTACTAGTCATTTCCATGTCCAACATTGCATTTATTGATTTCTCTGCTGCTTCCTTCTGATCTTTTGCAAATCCATGATTTACCATTTCTATAATAGAATTCCAATCACTTACAACAAAACCGTCAAAACCCCATTCATCTCTTAAAATGTCTTTAAGAATATGTTTATTAGCAGATGCCGGAACACCATTAAGATCATTAAAGCTAGTCATAAATGTTGCAGAACCGGCATTTACAGCTGTCTTAAATGGCTTCAAATAAGTATTATGTAGTAAATTTTCATTAATATTCGCTGTATTGTAATCCCTTCCTCCTTCTGCTGCACCATATCCTATAAAATGTTTTGCACAGGCAGCCATACTTGTTGGAGATGATAAATCTTCTCCCTGAAAACCTTTTATATATGCTTCTGCCATTACACTTGTTAGATAAGGATCTTCTCCTGCTGATTCTGCAATCCTACCCCATCTAGGATCCCTTGATATGTCTAACATAGGAGCAAAAGTCCACCTAATACCACTTGTACTTGCTTCTATTGCCGCTATTCTAGAACCTTCTTGTACTAACATAGGATTAAATGAAGCCGCCTGCCCTAGCGGAATAGGGAAAATTGTTTTGAAACCATGGATTACATCTCGTGCAAAAATTAATGGAATCTTGCTAGGGCTTTCTTCTACGGCTAACCTTTGTAATTCTTTTGCATCTTCTTTATTCATAATATTAAGAAAAGAACCAATCTGTCCTTTTCTCACGGCTTCTTTAAGATCTTTAGGTAAATCTTTTACTCTACTTGATTTACCCCTTTGAGCGGTCTGACCAATTTTCTCTTCTAAAGACATTTTAGAAAGTACACTATCAATTTTATTCTCAATAGGATCTATTGTCACATCCTTTTTTGAAGTATCTACAGTTTTAGATTCACAGGATAACAATACACTAACCAAGACAAACAATAATATTTTTCTAGTATAATTTTTCATTTGTAAAAATGTCATAAAATAATTTTAATTAGAAAAAGATATTTCGAACCTTTCAGTAAGAATACTGTTAAGATTTACAAGACGAATTTAGATATACTTCAGGATAAGAAAAAAGCAAAACAAACCAATTCTTTAGTTGTTAAGAAAGTATATAGAACCATTTTATCAAAATGTAGACAAGCTTTTAGGGAATCCAAGCTCCTTATTAACATGATGATAACATAAGAAATCTAAGAGGCGTAAAGCATAACAATATACTCACAATCAGTTAATTGTTTTTTAATCTATGTGTAGTTAATTTGAGGCTTACTATAGTCTATGAAAAAACGTATTGTTGAAGTTGTTGTGATTTCTGATGTCCATCTAGGAACATTCGGGTGTCAGGCAAAAGAATTGTTAAGTTACCTAAATAGTATAAAACCAAAAACACTTATTCTGAATGGAGATATTATAGATATATGGCAATTTAGAAAACATTATTTTCCTAAATCACACCTTAAAATCATCAAAAAGATTATCAATTTTGCTTCAAAAGGTACTGAAGTTATTTATGTAACAGGGAATCATGATGAGATGCTAAGAAAGTTTAGTGATACCAAAATGGGTAATTTCCAATTAGTAGATAAAGTTGTTTTGGAGTTAGATAATAAAAAAACTTGGATATTTCATGGAGACATCTTTGATGCTTCTATACAAAATGCAAAATGGCTTGCCAAACTGGGTGGTTGGGGATATGATCTTTTGATATTAATAAATCAACTTATGAATTGGTGTTTAGTAAAGTTTGGAAAAGAAAAATTCTCTTTATCCAAAAAGATCAAAAATAGTGTCAAGAAGGCCGTAAAGTATATTAATGATTTTGAACAAGTAGCAGCAGATTTAGCTATTGATAATAAGTATCATTATGTAATTTGCGGACATATCCATCAACCTCAAATCACTAAAAAATCTAATAAAAACGGATCTTGTATATACCTAAACTCTGGTGATTGGATTGAAAACTTGACCTCTCTAGAATACAATAACAAAGAGTGGAAACTTATAAGCTATCAAAATGAAGCTAAAGAAACTGACACATCTTTAGATGATGAAATAGAAGATTTAGATATTAGTTTAGAAACGATTCAAGCATCTTTTGCTATTAATACCCTAATGAAAAAATAATCATCAATTCATTTCTAATTAAAATATAGCAAAGACTTCTATGCAACTTTATATAATGTGATCAATCCTTTTCTGGATCAATTGTTAATACCCAAAATATTTATTCTTAAATTTGAGAGAGCAAGACTCTCTTTAACCATTAGCTAACATTCATACTTTTAATGAGTATACTTTCTCCTTTAAAAAAAAGATTAATATATAGGATTGCTCCTTTCGTTATACTTTTTATTATTTCATCCTTTATTTATTTATTTTTAGAAAAAGGAATTCTTGGTGATGCTACTCATTACCCTTCTACTAATAATCCTTATAACTTTAATAACAGTATCATTATTTCCATAATTTCTGCAACTATTTTTGGATTGATTATAGGTTCTTTTGAAGTACTCTATTTTAATAAATTCTTTTCTTCTAAGAGCTTTCTCAAAAAGATAATTTACAAAATAGCTTTTTATATAACCGTGGTAATTATTTTCTTAATTAGTACTGCCGCCGTATCATTCATAGTTGAATTTGAAACTAATTTATTTGATAAAAACGTATGGATAAACATCCGGAATTTTGTTACTAATATTGCTTTTCTGAGTATTATACTATATATCATAACAACTATTGGACTTTCTTTATTTTATCTGGAAGTAAGTGATAATATTGGTCAGGAAGTATTATTTAATTTTTTTACTGGAAAATATCATAAACCTATTGAAGAAGAGCGCATTTTTATGTTTTTAGACATGAAATCATCTACCACAATCGCTGAAAAATTAGGTCACGTAAAATATTTTGAGATGCTAGCGGAATATTATTCCGATTTATCTAACGCTATAGTACAACATGCGGGTATCGTATATCAGTATGTAGGGGATGAAATCGTAGTTTCCTGGAGTTTGGATAAAGGACTTAAAAGCGATAATTGCATTCATTGTTTTTACTCTATGCAAGAAGCTCTGGAAAAAAAATCTCCAAAATATCTGAAACAATTTGGGGTCTTACCAACGTTTAAAGCAGGGTTTCATTACGGAATGATAACAGCCGGAGAAATTGGAACTATAAAAAAGAATATCGTATTTACAGGAGATGTTCTTAATACTACAGCTAGAATTCAAGGACTTTGTAACACCTATGAACAAGTCATTCTTATTTCTGATCATTTAGTTCAAAAATTAAAAATAGACTCTGGTTTTACATATAAGGCAATAGATAAAACTTCATTAAGAGGAAAAAATGAACAAATAGAATTATTTACCATTGTATAGAGGAAAACCTATTGCTAGTAAGACCTTCTACAAAACACTGAATTTTATAATCCCAAATATCTTATTAAATTGTTTTACTTCACATTGATAAAATTTAAAAAACCTATTTTTTAGTTCTTGATATTTCGAAGTGTTATTTTTCATCTTTACGTGTACTTTTATGTTTACTATATAAGTATGCAAACAACCCAAAATGTCACAAAAAAAGTAGTATTTAATTATTATAGTATATTAAATTAAGTAATGATATAAGTATTAGAAAACACTAATTTTTAAAAACAAAATCTGTAATACGTATCTTTGACTAAATATTCCAAATCATCCAAAACAAAAAGACTATGCTGGGTTTAAAATTAGCTACTGATCCTCGTTGGGCTGCTCTAGTAGAATCAAATATTGAAGAAATCCTTACCGATCATGCATGGTGCGAACAAAAAGCAGCGACCAATGCAATTACAATCATCACACTAAACTCTGAACACGAAGATCTTGTGACCGATTTATTGATCTTAGCTCAAGAAGAATTAGAGCATTTTCAAATGGTTCACGAGCTTATAAAAAAACGTGGTTACACACTAGGTCGTGAGCGAAAGGATAGTTATGTAAATGAACTATTTAAATATAAAGCAAAGCAAGGTGGAAGTCGTCAACAAGGTCTAGTCAATAGATTACTTTTTTCGGCAATGATTGAGGCTCGTAGCTGTGAACGTTTTAAGCTCCTTTCTGAAAAAATAAAGGATCCAGAATTATCAAAATTCTATCATGACCTTATGATCAGTGAAGCCGGTCATTATACAACCTTTATTGGTTTTGCACGTAAGTACGGAAAAGATATTGATGTGGATCAACAATGGCAGGATTTACTAAAATTTGAAGGAGAACTTATCCAGAAATATGGTAAAAAAGAAACGATACATGGATAATTTCAATATCTTATCTACGTATCGTTTCTAAATTTTCTTTTGATTAAAGCTAAAGTTATTCTATCCGCTTTGCTGGCATTTGTCTTCCACCTTGATTTAAGGTTAAACTGTCTATAGTTCCTTTATCACTTTTATTAAATGTAATTTCTGCAGGAACTACTTTTAAGAAAAATAGCGTTTCACTTTCTGCAAAAATCTCAAATTTAGGTTGACCTGTAGCCTTAGCATATATTGAATTTCCTTCTAAGGTAATATCAATAATAAAATTTGGTTGCAGTTCATACTTACCTACATAATGTTTTAAAACATCTGGAGCAACTGTTATAGTCTTTCTTTCTGCAGGAAGTGCTTTATCAATTCCTTTTCCAATAAAACTTTCTTGAGCAGTTTTAAAAATTGTTTGTCGCTTACCATCATTTGCCAAAGAAAAAGTATATGATATCGTTCCATCATCAAAAATAAATGAACCATCTTTCATTGGATAAATCTCAAATTCTCTTGAGTTCTCACCTTCTCTAAGACTAAATAACTTACCATTTTTTAAGGTAATATGTCTTATTACATCTCCTTCGAATTGATAAGCACCAACCCATTTCTTTACTTCATCAACAGATAATGTTATTGCATCTTTCTTATCCGGAATCGGTTTACCTATTACCGTAGCGGCTACTTTCATAGTAATTTCACGTACGTTTTTACAATTACAATTGGTTAGCCCAATTACATATACATTTTCCTTTTCTAGAAAAATCCCATTAGTTGTATATCCAAAAATTCCTCCACTATGAGAATATCCTTTAGAACCCTGTATATCAGTCTTACCCCAACCATATCCATAATTAATTTCTTCGCCACTATTCAATGTAGAACCATTGATAGCTTTTTCTAAACTTGTTCTTTTAATAAAGGTATTAGCACTTATTGCATTTTGCCATTTTAATAAATCATCCACTGTAGACATCAATGAACCAGCAGCATATGGTAATGTCAAACTAAGATAATCTGCATTTAAATATGTATCACCTTGTTTCTTATATCCTAATGCTCTGTTTTTAATCAGCTCACTCATGCTTCCATAATAAGAGGAATTCATACCTATCTTTTCAAAGATATTTTTCTCTATAAAATTTTCATAGGTATCAGATGTAATTACTTCAATGATGTATCCTAATAATATATAACCAGAATTATTATACTTAAACTCTTCTCCTGGATCAAAATCCATAGGTTCATTTTTAAAAACATCAATCAATTCCTTTGGTGTCATATCTGTACGTGCAGATTTCATAAAGCTTTCCATCCCAGTATAACTTTTTATACCAGAAGTATGATTTAACAGATGATGAATCGTAATATTTTTTCCATTAGTAGGATAATCTGGAATATATTTTGTGATATCATCTTCAACTTTAAGTTTTCCTTGTTCTTGTAGCATTAGAATAGCGACTGCTGTAAATTGTTTGGTAATAGAACCTATCTCGAATACATTTTCTGGTTTTAAAGGAACATCTAATTCTAAACTTGCTTTTCCGAATGCTTTGCGGTAGATAGATTTACCATCTTTTGCTACTAAAATGGAAACTCCTGGTTCATCTGCTATATACATTGAAGAAACGATGGCATCAATTTCTTTTTCCATATTTTGACCTTGAACGGGTATAAAACTAATTATACATAGGCCTACAAGTACAAGTGATTTAATTTTTTGTAAAGATTTCATGTGGTTCGTTATTTTTGATTGGTATGTGAAATTGCTTAAGAATAATCATCATGTGTATGACGATTAATTGTAGAATAAGTTACTAATACTTTAATAAAAATCAATTTAATAACCTAGCATGTAATTCTAGAGCAAAAAAAAGTTTCTATATCTATGACTGGATCACAGATATAAAAACTTTTAAAATAGAAACCAATATTATTTTAGGTTTCTAATAATAGTATCTAAAAAGAGATTACTCTTCTTCTTCTTTTAAAATAAAACCGGGAGCTGCAGGCACATTTTCATCTATCTCTACTTCTTCTACAACTTGAACAGAATCTCGTAATGTTTTAAATTTTTCTAATTGATCTTCTTCTCCTGTGAAATAAGGAAATACATCCATAATTGGCGATTCTGTAATAGCCGGAATAGTATAATCTCCTGTAGTGCCTTTCATCATACTATTGGTATTATCAAAGGCCTCTTTTACATCATTAGCCTGCACTAACAAATACAGATTGGTTTTTCGCTCTTTACCACTTTCTTCATCATAAGCAATTAAAGATACCTTTGATTTAAACCAACGATCAGAATTCTCAAATGGGTGTATCTCTGCAAAATTTGCAACTTTTATATTAGTGATTTTAAATTCTTCGCTAACATAAGCTGCCATTTCTTCATTAATTCTAGTTTCTGCTTCTGTATAAGATACAGCATCAACCAAATAAGGTTCTGTAGTAACCTTCTGTACTCCAGAATCATTGATTTTTCTATACTTTACTTTACATTCGTACCAAGTAGCGCTCATATATTTACTTTTTTAGGATGCCAAATATAAATCTTAAAAAAAAATCTCAACACGAATTATAGTAATAGATATTCACAATTTTATAACTATATGATTTTAAATGAATTATACTGATCAAAACTATAACAAAGCTTTTCTTAACACACTAACAGGATGCAAGGCTATACGCTGTGTTCCATCTTTTATCTGATGTCTACAACTCGTTCCAACCGCGGTAATCATAGTTGTTTCTGGGGTTTTTCTAACAGCCGGAAATAAAGTTTGCTCTCCTACTTGCATACTGATATCATAATGTTCTTTCTCATACCCAAAGGATCCCGCCATACCGCAACATCCTGATGGTATAATAGTAACTTTAAAGTTTTTAGGTAAGTTAAGATATACAAACGTTGTATGAATAGTAGATAACGCTTTCTGATGACAATGTCCGTGAAGCTTTATTACCTTTTCTTCTTTTGTAAATTGATCAGAAGTAATATTTCCAAGTTCAATTTCTGATTTTAAAAATTCATCGATAAGAAAAACATTCTTAGAAAGTGTTTTAGCTTCTTCTTTATGATCTGCTAATCGCAGATATTCATCTCTAAATGTTAATATAGCTGAAGGTTCTAAACCAATGAGAAGTATTTCATCCGAAATCAAATTACTAAAAACACTTACATTATGATTTGCCAAAGCTTTGGCTTGCTTTAATAAACCTTTCGAAATAAAAGTTCTACCACTTTCCTTATGCTTAGTAATTTTTACTTGATAATTCAATTTAGTAAGTAATTCTATAGCATCAATTCCTATATTGGAATCTAAATGATCTGTAAATTCATCTATAAAAAAGTAAATAGTTTTAATTGGATTTTTTGGTTGAGTGGACACTAAATTTTTACTACACCAATTTCTAAGAGATTGTTTACTTAACAACGGTAATTCTCTTTCTTTAGCGATACCTAACGTAGATTTTAAAATTCCAGAAGTAATTGTATTTTTAAAAACGAAATTTGTTAATCCAGGAGCAATTCTTCCTAGATTATTCAATTTGTTATTATTTGCAAATAACTTTGTTCTTACCGAAACTCCATTCTCTTTTTGGTATTGATATTCAAACTCTGCTTTTAAGGTAGCTACATCTACATTAGAAGGACATTCACTAGAACACCCTTTACAACTAAGGCATAAATCAAAAACTTCTTTTAACTCCTTTTGGTTAAATTTATTTTTACTTGTGCTATTAGTTAACACTTCTCTTAGAGCATTTGCTCTACCTCTAGTGGTATCTTTCTCATTTTTAGTTGCTCTGTAACTTGGACACATCGTTCCACCTGCTTCAACAGATTTTCTGCAATCGCCACTACCATTACATTTTTCTGCTGCCCTTAATATTCCTTGTGAATCCGTAAAATCAAACAATGTTTTTATTTCAGGTTCTTTGCGATCAATTTCATATCGCAATTGCTCGTCCATCGCATAGGCATCTACGATTTTACCTGGATTGAAAATACTTTTAGGATCAAAAACATTTTTAATTCGCTTTAGCAATTCATAATTCTCATCACCAATCATAAAAGGAATATATCCTGCACGTACAATTCCGTCTCCATGTTCTCCACTCATGGATCCTTTATACTTCTTTACTAGAGCAGCTACATCATCGGTTATTTTTTTAAAAAGCACCACATCCTCTTTCTTTTTAAGATCTAGAATAGGTCTCAAATGAAGTTCTCCCGCACCAGCATGTGCATAGTAAACAGCCTGCTGATCGTGTTTTTTCATAAGATCAGAAAACTCAGCAATATAATCTGCCAAATCGGGCAAAGCTACTGCTGTATCTTCTATACACGCAACTGCTTTCTTATCACCAACAATATTACCTAATAGTCCTAATCCTGCTTTTCGAAGTTCTAATGCCTGATGTATTTCTTCTCCTAATAAAATAGGATTTGCATATGATAATTCTGTTTTTTCTATGGTAGATAAAAGTGCTAACTTTTGTTTTTCAAGACTTTCTGTATCATTTGCTCTTAGTTCGAGCATCAAAATTGCTTGTGGATCTTCTTTTATAAAGAAACGATTTTTAAGCTGTTCTATATTATTCTTAGTACAATCCAAAATCGTTTTATCCATCATCTCACAAGTGAATAATTCGTGTTGCATTACAGGTGCTACCGCATTAAGACAATCTTCAATGGAGCGAAAATGTGAAGCAATCATCAATGATTCTTGTGGTGGTAATTCATCTAATTGCAAGGTAATCTGAGTAGTAAAAGCCAATGTTCCTTCACTACCAGATAATAACTTACACATATTAAAGCTATCCTTCTCATGAGAAAAAACAGCTGATGCCAGGAGCTCATCAATAGCATATCCTGTATTACGTCTGTGTATCTCCTTTTTTGGAAAATTATCATCTATACGCTTTTGTATATCCTTTGGTGAGAGCTCTTTATAAATAGTTTGATATAGCTTTCCTTCTAAAGTATTTAGTTTCGTTTTATGCTCAAAATCTTCTTTAGAAACATCTGTAAAAACAGCTTCACTACCATCAGACAGTAACGTTTGTAATTCAATTACCTTATCTCGTGTTACGCCATATTGTATAGAGGTAGTTCCACTACTATTATTACCAACCATTCCGCCAATCATACATCTATTAGAAGTAGATGTATTAGGGCCAAAAAACAAGCCATGTGGTTTTAAAAAACGATTAAGATCATCCCTAATAACTCCGGGTTGAACGGTTACCGTTTTATTAATTTTATCAACAGAAATTATTTTAGTAAAATATTTAGATACATCCACCACAATACCTTCTCCTACACATTGTCCTGCTAGGGATGTCCCAGCTGTTCTAGGAATTAAACCACAATTATGATTATTAGCAAAATCAATAATCTTCTTTATATCCGATATATTCTTTGGAAAAGCTGCCGCAGCAGGAATCCTTCGATATACCGATGCATCAGTTGCATACAATGATTTAGTAAGTGAATCAAACTTTAGTTCTCCATCTAACCGATCTTTTAGTATTTTCAGGTCAGTTTCTCTAATCATAATTGTATTCCTTTTACCAATGAATCTAAGGTAATTTGTCTTTTAAAATTAGTATCAAAACAAATGAAACTATCTGTTCCACCTACTCCATCAATTTGATGTACCTGTTCATATAGTATATTGCGTAGATGATGATTATCGTATGCAAATATCAGAATAAAAAGTGCGTAATTACCAGAAACATAATTGCATTCTAATATTTCAGGTATTTTAGCAAGGTCTTCAACAACAGATTTAGCGTACCTAGCTTCTTTAAGTCGGATACCTACATAAGATTTGGTCTTATATCCTATCTGTTTCTCATCGATTACAAACTCTGCTTTATGTATAACACCATTCTCTTTTAATTTTCGAATTCTTTGATGGACTAATGAATTAGAAATCTTTAGTTCTTCTGCAATTTGAGAAAAAGGTTTTCTAGCATCCTTACGGATCTGTAACAATATCTGTTGGTCTATATAATCAAAATGATTCATAAATAGTAAAATTTTAAAAGATCTATACTTAAACAATAAAGCTTGTTTTCAAGTAAAATCAATTTGACTTAAAATAAAACAATAATCAATTAAATCAATTGTCTTAATAAATAAAATTAGTCAAAAATAGTATTTTTACATCAAAAATAAACAGATAAACAAATGAATTCTACACTTTTTTTTGAAGAACTATGGAAACAATATGCAAGTAAAACTCCATCTGCATATAAAGTGAACTCACTTCTAGAGAGAGAAGGAGAAACTATTTTTAATGATCATATTGCTATTAGAACATTTGATGATCCCAGGACAGATATAGAAGTGATCGCTAGACCATTTATAGCTATGGGATATAAAGAAATGGGTGAATATCATTTTGAAGCTAAGAAACTATATGCAAAGCACTATGAGCATATTGACAATCCAAACGCACCAAAAATCTTCATAAGTCAATTGTTAACTCATCATTTCTCTGATGAATTACAAACAACAATAAAGGAAATACTAGATAATTGTGATCACAATGTCTTCCATGAAGATGACCTTATTTTGAAAGGTAGGATTTGGGGAACACCTTCTTATAAAACTTACAAAGCACTACAAGAGGAATCAGAATATGCAGCCTGGATGTATGTTAATGGATTCTGTTCTAATCACTTTACAATAAATGTTAATAAATTAGAAGGATTCACCAATTTAAATGATTTAAATGATTTTCTTAAAAACAATGGTTTTTCTATGAATTCATCAGGTGGAGAAATCAAAGGAGCTCCTTCTCAGTTATTAGAACAATCTAGTATCCTTGCAGATGTAATTAAAGTTGAATTCGAAGAAGGAATTAAAGAGGTTACTTCTTGTTATTATGAATTTGCCTATAGGTATAAGGAGGAAAATGGACACCTTTTTACTGGGTTTATCGCAAACTCTGCGGATAAAATTTTCGAAAGCACCGATATGAAGCTTCAGGAAGTTTAAATGACATCTGATTCTCCTTAGGAAAGTGTTAACTAAATTAACAAAATCTTAAGCAATCTTGTCACATTAAAAAATTAGATCTAACGTTATATTGAGGTAACAATAAAAAACAAAATTACAATGATGAAGCGTATTTTTATCTTTACCACATTATTACTAGCTTCTATTTTTACTGCACAAGCGCAGGACATTTCGGAACACGCAATTGGTTTACGCCTAAGTGAAAGTGATGGTTTTTGGGCAGAGGCTACCTATCAAGCTAAATTAAGTTCTAATACCAGAATCGAATTAGATTTAGGTGTACAAGGAAGAAATCGATATAATGCCTTAAAACTGACAGGAATGTATCAGTGGGTATTTAATATTGATGGAGGCCTTAATTGGTATGTTGGTCCAGGAATCGGTGGTGGACTAGTCGATTTTGATGATGATCTTGATAATAGAGATAATTTAGAGACTTTTGGCTTTGTAACTGGAGATGTAGGTATCGAATATAATTTTGATTTCCCATTAATGATTTCGTTAGATTTCAGACCAGAAATTTATTTTGACGACTACAGTAATGATGACATTATTTTTAATCTGGGATTTAGTGCCAGATACAAATTTTAGTATATCATAAATAAGATTACCAACTAAGAAAACCCTGGACATAATTGTTCAGGGTTTTCTTTTTACAAAAAAAACAACTTATATGTTAACCTATGGATTCGATATGACACAAAAGGTAAATTTAAAAAAACCTTATAATCATGAAGAAATTATTTTTTGGAGTACTCTTAATCGTAACAAGTATTAACCTACTAGCTCAGGATATCCCTAAAAGCGCCATTGGTATCAGAATATCCGAAGGTGTTGTAGGTGATGAAGGATTTGGTCCAGAAATCACATATCAACGACAAATGTTTGGAGAACATAACCGAATTGATGTTAACCTAAGTTGGAGAACTAATTCTTTTATTAACACCTATCGCGGAGGTGGCTATTTTCATTGGAGTTACAATATCTGGGATAATTTAAATTGGTTTGCAGGCCCGGGAATTGGTGCTGGATATATTGATTTTAAAACCAGTTTCTTTGGTATAGGAATATCTAATAACAGAGATAGTGAATTCTTTCCATATGTAGGAGCGGATTTTGGAGTAGATTATCGTTTTGATTTCCCATTGCAGGTAGCCTTTAGTGTTCGCCCTACCTATGATATTCATAATATAGAAAATACTGCAGGATTTAACGATGTAGACAATTTTGGAGTAAATATCGGTATAGCAGCAAGATACACCTTTTAATTACCCTTATAGATCAATTGATTTGATTTATGTTTAGTTGTAAAGCACTATTATATTATAATAGTGCTTTATTTTTATACCGTCTCTAATGCATTTTCATACAACTCCACATACATAGGAACAATATTATCTATATCAAACCTCAATGCTTGGTCAAACGCTCCTTCTTTAAAGGTATTTAGCGTATCATCATCTTTCAGGATTCGGATTGCATTTTCAGACATTTCTTTTATATTGCCAACATCACTTAAATAACCTGAAACTCCTTCTACATTAACTTCTGGTATACCACCTGCATTACTGGATATTACAGGTACTTTATTGACCATAGCTTCTAGAGCAGCTAGTCCAAAACTTTCACGTTCTGATGGTAATAGAAATAAATCCGAGAAGCATAATATTTTATCAATCTCATTACTATTTCCTAAAAAGATGACTTTATCTTTAATTCCTAATTCTTTACATTTTTTTTCTGCAGGTTCGCGTTCTGGTCCATCACCTACCATCAACAATTTAGCAGGAATCTCTTTCTGAATATTATAAAATATATCTACAATATCCATAATTCTCTTCACCGGTCTAAAATTACTAATATGGGTAACTATTCTTTCTTCAGGAGTTGCCATTAATTCTCTCTGGCAATCTGTAAAATCAGTTTTACGCAGCGTTGCATCAATAAAATTGGGAACAACTTCTATATTATTTTTGATATCAAAAAGTCGTAATGTATCATCCTTTAGACTTTGTGAAACGGATGTAACAATATCACTATTGTTAATACTAAAAGTAACCGCTGGCTTATAAAACGGATGGTTCCCTACTAGTGTAATATCGGTACCATGCAATGTAGTTACCATAGGTATATGGATTCCTTCTTCTGCAAGCATTTCTTTAGCCATATAGCCCGCATATGCATGAGGTATGGCATAGTGCACATGCAATAATTCTATATCATACTTCTTAATAGTGTTCACTAACTTACTAGATAATGCCAATTCATAAGGTTGATACTGAAAAAGTGGATACTCTGGCACTGTAACTTCATGAAAATGGATGTTAGGGTTTAGCAGTCCAAGTCTTACAGGTTGTTTATAAGTAACAAAATGTACTTGATGATTTAGTTTAGCAAGTGCAATTCCTAATTCAGTGGCCACTACTCCACTACCTCCAAAAGTTGGATAACAAACAATAGCAATATTCATCTATTTACTTTATTTTTCAAATAGGTTAGATGGAATTCGCCAATAATCCTAGAAATTAATAACAACTCTGTTATTATGGCTCATTTCATAAATACAATTTTCTTTTCATCGCACAATGTACAAGAAAATTAGTATTGCTCCTTGTTAAAGGATTTGTAAAAAAGTTATTTGATTTTAATTAATTGAATTTCTCTAAAGTTAACTTTTTTAACATGGAACAATTTACCTCTTAAGAAACTTGGATCAGACACTTTTAATTTCCCATTTTTCGGATCATATGCACAAACTGTATATTTATCATAATCTCGATAAAAGTTTTTAACTGATCTAGGACCCGTTGCACACCTAGGCCTAGGAGGTTGATTCGTTATTCCAGGAGGTCTGACATATTCTATTTTCATAGTTCCTGTATAAGTATCTATAAAAATATTAATTCCTTCTGGTTCATTACTTTCTTCTATTTTAGAATTAACAAGATAAGTTTTGAATTTATTATAAGTATCTTTTTTAATAACCCATTTTCCTAACAATTCTTTTTTCTGAGGAATAGTTTCTTGAGCAAATACTATAGATGTAATTAGAAGAAAAAAAACAGAAGTGATCTTGACTTTCATGATGAATCCTTTAAATATTTATTCATCAAATTGTATGCCCAACTAGTAAAATAAAAAAAAGCAGATCATAAGCCGGATTCTGTAATCCGCCAATGGCGGACTCCTTATCATTTATCTAGTATTGACATTACTATCAATATCAAACCGCCTACCCTCCAACATTGAGCGCGCAACTCTTAAGCGTTGGTTTACATGGCGTTGCACCGCATAGAGTTTACCTGGTTTCACTACAGCCTTACCTGTACATACTTTCTGCTGCACTTGTCCTCATCTCACGACGGACGGGCGTTACCCGCTATGCTGCACTACGGTGTCCGGACTTTCCTCCTTGTCCCAAACTTGATTTGGGATCTTTTCATTTTACCTCTCGATAACTTTATAAGATGCCGAAACAAGTTCGGCACACGACGATAAGGTGATCTGCTTTCGGCAAAAATAGTACAATTTGCATACCATAATTCAGAAATCTGTAATATTTTTAATGTTAATAACTCGGTATAAAAACCAAAAGCAACAATTCTTTATTTCCAATCAATTTTTAACTTTGTATCGATGGAACATTTTATAGTATCTGCACGTAAATACAGACCCCAAACATTTAAGGATGTTGTGGGGCAACAAGCTATTACCAATACGCTGCTTAATGCTATAGAAAATAATCATCTCGCTCAAGCCTTATTATTTACGGGGCCTCGTGGAGTTGGTAAAACGTCTTGTGCGAGAATTTTGGCAAAAACCATTAACCAAGAAGGTCACGAAAATCCAGATGAAGATTTTGCTTTTAATATATTTGAACTAGATGCTGCTTCTAATAACTCTGTAGATGATATCAGAAGCCTCATTGATCAGGTTCGTATTCCTCCTCAAGTTGGTACATACAAAGTATATATTATAGATGAGGTACATATGCTCTCTCAAGCAGCCTTTAATGCGTTCCTAAAAACATTAGAAGAGCCACCAAAACACGCTATTTTTATTCTTGCCACTACAGAAAAGCATAAAATCATACCAACGATATTATCACGTTGTCAGATTTTTGATTTTAAAAGAATCACCGTTACTGATGCAAAAAAACATCTGATGCAGGTAGCTGAGCAAGAAGGAATAATCGCAGATGAAGATGCCTTGCAAATTATTGCTCAAAAAGCAGATGGTGCTATGCGCGATGCTTTATCTATTTTTGATAGAGTTGTAAGCTTTAGTGGAAAAAACCTTACCAGACAAGCAGTTACTGAAAATCTTAATGTTTTAGATTACGAAACGTATTTTAAAACTACAGATCTTATATTAGAAAATAATATCCCGCAACTTTTATTAGAATTTAATGAAATTCTGGCTCAAGGATTCGACGGTCATCATTTCATTGCTGGATTAGCATCCCATTTTAGAGATTTATTAGTATGTAAAAATCAAGCAACTATTAATCTTCTAGAGGTTGGTGAACAAACTAAAACAAAATATTTAGAACAATCACAAAAATCCCCCCATTCATTTCTGATTAAGGGAATTGAACTCGCTAACGATTGTGATCTCAAATACAAAACCAGTCGCAACCAAAGACTATTGGTCGAACTATGTTTAATGCAACTTGCCTCTGTTCTTACTAAAGACGGAGAAAAAAAAAATGACCAGCCCTACATAATTCCTCCTAATTATTTTAAAGAAAAAGGAATACAACCGGTTAAAATATCTCCAGAACTTAAAGAGAAAGCCGAAGAAAAAGTAGCTAATGAGAAATCCGAAGAAGCTACATCTAAAGAAACTTCTGAAGCTCCTGCTATACCCAATACAGCGGATAACAAACCTGAAGATCTATCATCACAATCCGATAATTCTGGACAAACAGCTACAATAACCTCTACTGCTACAGAAAATAGATTAACAATACAGCAAAGAGCACGTAAAACTTCTGGCTTATCTCTTAGCAGTATTAAAAAGAAAAAAGAGCACGAAGAGAAAAAGGTAGATACCATTGTAGATCCTAAAAACTTGCCAAGTGATGAATTCACAGAATCCCAAATGCAGGAATTCTGGGAAGAATATGGAAAAAAACAAGATAAAAAAGGAGAACGAATCATAGGATCTATGTTTGCAATGAATATTCCGACTCTTGTAGATGGTAAAATTTATCTGGAACTCCCTAATCAATCTATGAAAGTAGATATGGAAAGTGCACTTCCTGGATTATTTCAGTTTTTATATAAAAAACTAAATAATTATAGTATTGCTCTTGACATTAAAGTAAATGAAGAAGCTTCTAAAAAGTACGCCTTCACTCCTCAAGATAAATACGAAAAGCTTCGAGAAAAAAATCCTCTTATTGATAAACTACGAGCAGATTTTGATTTGGACATATAGTCCTTTGTGTTTTTTATAACTAAAAAAATTCAAAAAATATCCCTATTAGAATTTAGGAATGTATCCAACTAAAAATATATTTATACACTTTATAGGGTAACAATATGCTGTTCTATAACACTTACTATTGTTAATCACGATAACTAAAATAAATATCTCTTCATAAAATTAAAATTCTATGATACAAAAAGAAGTTAAATTATCAAGTGAATTTAAATCTCAAACCACAAAAGCAATAGCATCCATTATTGTGTTTGCTATCGTATATATTCTTATTTTTCTTTTTGCGGTTGCATTAACTGCTATATCTGTTTATGCAGGAATTGCTTTGGTAATACAGGTACCTCGTTTTATTACTATCGCTTTGGGAATTGGTTTAGCGAGTTTAGGGTTTCTAATTTTACTTTTCTTGATAAAATTTTTATTTAAGACTAACTCCATTGACCGTTCTCACTTAACAGAGATAAAACAAAAAGATGAACCAGAACTTTTTAATCTCATTAATGAAATTGTATCAGAGGTTGGTACGACTTTTCCTAAGAGAATTTATGTATCTCCAGAAGTAAATGCTTCTGTGTTTTATGATTCTAGTTTTTGGAGTATGTTTTTCCCCATAAAGAAAAATTTACTCATTGGAATGGGATTAGTCAACTCTACTCACAAAGAAGAGTTCAAAGCAATTCTTTCTCACGAATTTGGCCATTTTAGCCAACGTACAATGAAAGTTGGCAGTTACGTTTATAATGTTAATCAAGTTATTTTTAATATGCTATTTGACAATGAATCTTATGATAAGATGATTCAAGGCTGGGCTAATGCGAGCGGGTACTTTGCCATTTTTGTAATAATAGCAGTGAAAATTATTGAAGGAATTCAGTGGATTTTACAAAAAATGTATGGATTCATAAATAAGAGTTATTTAAGCTTATCTAGAGAAATGGAATTTCATGCTGATGAGATAGCCGCCAACGTAACTGGCTATGAGCCCTTAATGACATCATTATTAAGAATGAATTTGGCAGATCATTCTTTTAATTCGGTCCTTGGTTTTTATGAAGGTAAAGTTTCCGAAAGTATCAAAAGTAAAAACATTTTCGAAGAGCAATCTTATATTATGAATTTTTATGCTGAGGAAGATAGCATCCCAATAATTGATAGCCTTCCAAACGTGACTCAAAATGATTTAAATAAATTTAATAAATCAAAGTTAGTGATTAAAGATCAATGGGCTTCACACCCTAGTATTGATGAGCGTATTGCTAATCTTGAAAAAACAAATCTTTTTGCAATTAATACAAATAACATATCCGCTAACAAGTTATTTAATAACATCACTCAGTTACAGGAAAATTTAACCGAAAAACTATTTGCTAAAGTGAATTATGAAAAAGAACCTGTATTCAATTCTTTAGAGTCATTTCAAAAATCTTTCAAAGAAGACTTTATAAAAAATTCCTTTTCGAAATTGTTTAATGGTTACTATGATGTAAAAAACCCAATTCATTTCGACTTAAATACAATTTCAAATGAGTCGAACAATCTAACTTTAAATGAATTGTTTTCCAATTCCATTGTAGATCTTGCGTATTCTGAAATTGCCATAGAAAATGATATTGAAACAATTAGCAAAATAGCATACAAGACAATTAAAATTAAATCTTTTGATTACGATGGAAAGAAATACCATCAAAAAGATAGCATCAAATTGATGGACCAATTAAAAGTAGAATTAAGTAACATTCAGGAAAGTCTTAAAGAAAATGATATTTCCATTTTTAGATTTTTTAAAAATAAAGAACAACAACCAGGAAAATTACAATCGCTTTATACTGAATTATTCGCGTATGATAAAGAATACGAAACTAAAATCAGCCTATACACCGAATTATCAGACAAATTACATTTTATCAGCTTAACCACTCCTTTTGATCAAATACGATCAAACTTTAGAGCAATTCTCCCAAAAGAGATGCAATTAAAAGAGCATATTAAAACTCTTATGAGTGATATCAATTATACATCAGAAATAACTGATGAAATAAAACTTAATTTTGAAGCATACATTTCTGAAGATTTACAATATTTTGCAGGTGAAAATTATAATGACAAGAATTTAGAAATACTTTTTATTGCCTTAAATAATTATGCATATCTATTATCCAGAGGGTATTTTTTACTTAAAAAACAGTTGTTAGATTATAAATTATTATTGATCGATTAACATAATTAATTTATATATATGATATCATCAGATTAACTATCTTAGGCTTCAATTTTTACCATTATTAATAATTGAACCATGGATAGCGCTATACCAAAACCTAACATCAAAAAATTAACTACGCAACTCTTAAAAGAGGATATTTCTGATGAAGAAAGTATCACTATTATTAATGAGATCCACGGATATTTTAATGAAATAACTTCTATTTCTGGATATGACATGGAATTTAAACATTTAGCCGCAGTTCCTACTGCTAGTGGTATGGCTTTATCACTCAATCACGCTGCCCAATGCTTATTAGATTATAAAAGAACAAGTAAATTTTTAAGAGGTATTGTAAAAGCTATTAAAGATATCCAAAAAGGAAAACCAAATGAGACAGTCAATATATTCTATGCTGGATGTGGTCCTTACGCTCCTTTTATCAATTTAGTAGCACCTTTATTTGATCAATCAGAAGTACAATTTTCTGTTTTAGAGATCAATAAAGATTCTCTGGATTTTGCAAAAAAACTGATTACAGAATTAGGGCTATCAGACTACATTAAAGAATATTATCTAGCAGACGCAGTAACTTTTACAATACCGAATCCAGATACGTTTCACATACTATACAGCGAAACTTTAGATGCTTTATTATTTAGAGAATCTTATGTCCCTATTCTAGCGAATATGCTTCCTCAATTATCTAGTGACGTTACATTAATTCCAACTAATGTATTATTAAAAGTAGATGTAATTAGTAATAACATTAATGATGCATCTTCAGATATTACAACACAAACCATTTTTGATACTCGTGAAGCTATAGCTTCTATAGAAATAGAATTACCGCAAGAATTACCTTCTAAAGAAGTGATCTTTGATGCTACAAAAAATAATGAATCTATTATCATTGATACTGAAGTACATATCTATGAGCATCTAAGATTGACAAGAGGAGAATCTTCATTGACAATACCTTACGAGATTGCTCTGGAAAATCCGTTACCATATCAAAGTATGTCCTTTGCGTATCAATTAAAACCACAAGTTGGATTGAAATATGAGTTTAATAAAAAAGACTAGTAAACAAATTTCTTTTAAAATGTTAAGGTTCTTAATTTCAATGGTTTTTGGTTTCTATTTTTAAGAAAGCCAATTAGTTTAAGAAATTGCAAAACGCTAATTTTGTTATATAGTAATTCGCAAAAAATAAATCATGTTAGGCTTAAAACTTCCAACAGATCCCAGATGGGTAAACATTGTAGAAAAAAATATTGAAGAAATCCTTACTGATCACGCCTATTGCGAACAAAAAGCAACTTCGACAGCGATATCACTCATTGTAAGTTTCCCAGAGTATACGGAACTGGTTCAAGAGATGACCAAACTGGTAAAAGAAGAGATTAGTCATTTTAAAATGGTTCATGATAAAATTATAGAAAGAGGATGGACGCTTGGTAGAGATCGCAAAGATGAATATGTTATTCAATTAGTTACCTTTTTTCCAAAAGGCGGTAGTAGAACAACACAATTAGTGCATCGCTTATTATACGCTGCATTAATCGAAGCTAGAAGTTGTGAACGTTTCAAACTACTATCTGAAGAATTAGAAAATCAAGAATTAGCAAAATTTTATAAAGACCTTATGGTAAGTGAGGCGAATCATTATACTATGTTCCTTGGTTTTGCAAGACAGTATGGTGATCGAAAGGAAGTTGATAAAAAATGGGAAGATTTACTTGTTTATGAAGCTGAGATTATGAAATCTTTAAGCAAGAAAGAATCTATACATGGATAATAAGTTTGTTTTATACAATATATAAAAATTCATTTTTTATAGAAAACGAGACTACCCATAGTAGGTAATCTCGTCCCTATTATACCTCATACTATTATCAAATTATTTAAACAAATCGGCTTATAACAGTACTTGATATAATTAACACCTCTTTAAAAGATGATTTTTTTATTTTAAAGGTATAAAAGCAGATACTTTATAGAATTCATCAGAAGCTCCAACATCGGTAACAAGATTTGCTCCCGCAGAAAACCTAAACGATATACCACTATCTAGTTTTAATTTGATTGATCCTCCTAAAAACCGATATACCTGTATGTTATCATCTGGAAGGGTGTCATCTTCAAGCCCCATAAATGCTAACTCTTCAAAAAAGGCTCCTAAAACTACTCTTTCACTTACATTAATTCCTGGTGCTGCCCAAAAAAGAAAAAGATCTCTGGTAGATATATCTTCTCTATTACGTAGTGATTTATAATAAGCAATATATGCTTCAATATCAAAAATGCTATTGTGATAAGCAACAAAAGTATTTGGTATAACAGCTTCTCCAATTAGTGTACCGCCAACTGTTGAAAAGAATTTACCATGAGCAAAGCCAACTCCCGGATTTAAATATAAATTACCTTTCATTAATTTAAATCCCAAACCTATGCCTGTTTCCAATAACTGATCACTACCGGATTGCAAATTACCAAAAGAAGTATTCGTCCAAAACATACTATAGAAAGTGATATCAAAGTTTTTGTTAGTTTCAAAACTTCCTAAAAACAAAGGAGAAAAACCAGCTACACTATTCTGAATTACTTTTACGGCTAGGGTTGCCTTTTTTTTATTTTCTTCTTGAGCTTTTATGCTACAAAGAGTGAAGCAGGTTATGATACTAAATATGATTATATTTTTCATGATTAATTTATTTAAAGTTTAAAGAGTGATCGATATTATAAGTTTATGAGTTGTTCTTGATCTTGTGTATTAAAATTTGGAGTACGTTTCTCGATAAAAGCACGCATACCTTCTTTTTGATCCTTTGTACTAAATAACGAGTGGAACATTCTACGTTCATACAAAATACCTTCTCGCATTCCTAACTCAAGAGCTCTATTGACAGATTCTATAGCTAACATTACAGATGGCTTACTATAGGAAGCTATTACATTAGCTATCTCCACTACTTCATCAATAAAATTAGGTGATGGAAAAACGCTTGATACTAAACCAATACGTTCTGCTTCTGAAGCGCTGATACTACGACCAGTTAGAATCAGTTCCATAGCTTTAGGTTTACCAACAGTTTTTGTTAATCGTTGAGTACCCCCTATTCCCGGAATTACACCTAGTTTAATTTCTGGCTGGCCAAATTTTGCATTCTCAGACGCATAAATAATATCACACATCATTGCAAGTTCACACCCACCTCCTAATGCGTATCCAGATACAGCAGCTATTTTTGGAGTTCTTATCGCTGTAAACTCTTCCCACCTTGAGAAGTAATCTTCATTATACATATCCAGATAAGATTTATTTTCCATCTCTTTAATGTCCGCTCCTGCGGCAAAAGCTTTTTCTGAACCTGTAATTACAAAACACCCAACTTCGGGATTTTTATCCATTGTTTTCATTACATCCACTAACTCTAGCATCGTTTCTGTATTCAATGCATTTAATGCTTTTGGTCTATTTAGGGTTAGCATAACAACCCTTTCTTTATGTTCTATTGTAATATTCATTTGTTTAAATTTTAAACATAAACAGCCTCTATGATTATGTGCTAAGACATATCATTACAATTTATGTGCATTAAAAAAGTTTTGTTTTAGTACTGGTTTGTACTAGAAATAAGGTGTATTCATCTAATTAAGAATCCCATATAGCTCCGTAAGCAGGAATACCTCTACTTTCCATACCATATACAACTTTCCAGGTAAGCTTTTTATTAGAAATGCATATGACCGCTTCAGCATCAAAATCACTATAAACCTTATATGCCAATTTTACCATATCAGGTTTTCCGTGTGTATCAGTATCCCAAATAACGGCATCGGGTTGAACCTCTAATATTTCATCCACTAGAGCATCTCCATACGTTTTCCTTGGATTTCTGGTAGCCCAAACTAGTTTAGCCGGGACTTCTTGTGATAACAAATGTGGTAAACAAGGACCAATTCCACTTCCAGTAGCTATCCATACCACTTTTTTGAAAAGTTTATCTATATTACCTACACCTGCAGTAGTGATACCTTTTACCCAAAGATGAGAAGGCATATCATCAATTAATTGACCTGTCCAATCTCCTGCTCTGGAAATAGTCAATCTAAATCCATCTCTCCCAGGTTCTGGAACATTTGCAAAAGAATGCCATTCCATTAATGGATCTCTACTAATTGTTGTAGATGATCCTGCAAAAGGGGTAACACCATAATTAAACCTTGCTAAAATCACGTGATTAGACGGTCTAGTAATATCTACTTTTACTTTTTTTAATCGAAGCCAAGGCAACATAATACTTAATGTGATAGTGCTTAGCAGCCAAAAACTAGAAGATTGATATATATATTCATGTGATGATTGTAAATTATGAACTAAAAACATCTGAATCCAAAATAGCGCTAATGCAAACCATCCTCCAAATCGATGTGTTTTTTCAAAATTATTATGATATTTTGCTCGCATTTTTGGCAATGCCATTACAATCATAAATATCAATATTCCAGTAATTAATGCTGTTATCCAAAGAAGAGTTATACTCTTAACGTTTATACTTACTGGATTGAAAAAATCATAAAACACTGTTGATAAAAAAGTTGCAAACCAAATTGATCCGCTAACTGTTCCTCCAATATGAATTCCCCCAAAATGATATATTTTACCAGCCCTTCTTCTTATAGATAGGGGCCAATGAAGAGGTATACTAGTTGCCATCCAAAATAATAAATTGATAATATATTGTTGCCTAATAACAATACCTATTGTAAAATTAATAAGTGCCGCTTTAGATAGTATATCCAGTCTTATATTATCCGGCCGCCACCAATCTCCAATTACTACCCCATAAACGAATGCTCCTATATTTACTAATATCAATAATGCGAACAAACGATAGTAATGCATTAATTTTTCTCCTTTCCATATTCTAGAAATATATTTTTTTCGAGGAGGTAATAGTATTTTTTCAAATTCTGGTAAAGCACCCTCTTTTTTTTCAGTAAGAGTTTTAGAGTTTTCCATAGGGTTTTTGCTGGGTATATATGGCAAAACTTCTTTCAATTCCTCTAAATGGTTTATTTGTTTCAACAGCTTTTGCTTATCAATTTTACCTCTATTAGTCTTTGGTAATTCTTTCATAGAAATAACTATTTTAGGCACGCAATAATATGGGAGTGATGAGGCAATAGTCTTTTTTACAGACTCGCTATCCACCTCCTCAGGGCTTACAAATGCTACTAAGGTTTTGTTATCCACTTTTAATGTCACCGCTCGTTTACTGCCGGGCATTTTTTCAATTATTGATGATACCGAATCTAATTCTAATCTAAATCCACAAATTTTCACTTGATCATCCGTTCTACCAAAATGTTCCAAAGTTCCATCTTTTGTCCATCTTCCTAGGTCTCTTGTTCTAAACATCTTATGTCCATTACCTAAAAAAGGATCATCCCAATAACGTTCATCCGTAAGAGCTTTATTACCAACATATCCTTTGGAAACACAATATCCTCCAGCCCACATTTCGCCAATATCGCCTATTTTACAAGGTTCCATATTTTCATCTAAAATATAGACCGTATTATTAGGCATTGGTACTCCAATAGAAAGTATATCATCTGTATAAAAAAATCGTAGGGCTGTATTAACAATTGTCGTTTCTGTAGGACCACAAGAATTATAAAAAGCACTAAATTCTGACCACTTTTCTGCCAAAATTCTAGGACAAGGCTCCCCTGCGACCGCAACAACCTTAACATTTTTACATAAATTCACATCCAGTGAACTTAAAATGGTTGGTGTTGATATCACTATATCCACTTCACTTACGGTTTCCTGAATATTTTTATTTCTAATTACTAAAGTAGCACCGTTTGTTAGAGCTCCAAGAATTTCCCAAACAGACATATCAAAACTTATACTCAATATTTGACCAACTTTAAGACCTGGTCTCATTCCTAAGTTACCTGGATCTGTAAGTAACATATTGCATAAATTACCATGGGTAACTTGTACACCATTAGGTTCTCCAGTAGTTCCTGAGGTAAAAATAATATAGCAAACATCGTTTTCTGAAATATCGATTTCAGGTAATTCTGGAATACTTTCAAATTCCTGTACTCCTTCAATAAATTCATCTATTAATATAGTTTTCAACTGAGAATTAGAGGGAAGTAAATTTTTAAACTCAGAAATACTTAATATTACCTTTATTGAAGCTGATTTTATAACATGTTTCAATTGTTCATCAGGCGTTAACCCTATATGTTGGGGTACATAAGCTGCTCCTGTTTTAATAATACCTAATATCCCTATAATCATAGGAATTGATCGTTGAATGAATAATCCAACGTTATCACCTTTTTTAACTCCGTTTTCTATTAACTCTAAAGCTAACAACTGAGCTTTTTCATTCAATTCCTTATAGGTTATTGACTCTCCTCTATGACATACTGCTACCTCATTAGGGTTTGCTTTTACCTGTGCTTCAAAAGCATGATGAATGCAACGATGTGGTATTCTTGTTATCGGACCTTGCCCAAATCTTTGAAAAAGATATTGATCAGAAAGCGATAAGTTACGTATCGCTTCTTCTGAAAAAGAATCCTTATCTGTAATTAGAGAAAATCCATTAACTCCGTGACCTACTGCTTCAGAAGTATCACGAATTATTGTGGTTCCCATGACTATATCTACGGGTTAAAAGCAAATTGAATTGAATACTTTTTACTTCTGTAAAGACAATAGAAATAACTTCTGATTGTCTCAAAATGATTGAATGATCTAATTTTTTTCGACTTCATAATGTGTTAATTAAATGAGGTTAATATTGTTATATATAGAAATCGAAATTATCGTTGGATGAGGGTTAATCATATAAAAAAACGAACACTAAATTTTGTTTTTTTTGTTACTAAACACTTATTAATTATTGTTAAAACGTAAAAAGAATGTGTTAATATGATAATATACAATCATATTTATTGACAATAATTCATTTTATTAACAGTTTAATATTAAATTTTTGTTAATAATTTAAAATGAACCCCAACTCACACAAGCAATACTTGAACGTTTTAATCAAAAACGGTCATTATAAAAAAAGGACTTACAATAAAGCAGAAGTGATATTACCTAAAGCACGCAGCTCTGATAAAATATATTATATTAAGAAAGGATATATAAAAGCATCCTACATTAGTGAAAAAGGATATGAAACAATTGCTATTATACTTATTAAAAATCAAGTCTTTGGTATAAATATATATTTCTATAGCACCTATTCATACTTCTCATATTCATCTATTAATGATAGTGTTATCTATGAATTTGAAGTTGAAAATTTATCGAAATTAAAAAATACTGATACTTGTCTAATTCCTTTATTATTATTAGGCGAAGAATATTTTGAAATGGAAAAGCGTATTAGAATTCTGAACCTAAGGTGTGCTAAAAAAAGATTAGCTCTTAGTTTAATCGAATTACAAGAGAAACTTAGTTGCCTCTCCAGTTCTTCTAACCACGATGACATAAATTATCCATTTAATCAAAATGAATTAGCTGATTACACAAGAACATCAAGAGTAACTACTAATAATTTTCTAAATGAATTTAAAAAAAAATCCTTATTGGAGTATAAAAATCAGCACCTTTTTCTAAAGAAGGACTTTTTTAGAATGTTTGACCTTCAATAAAAATTTTTACATTCTATAAAGACTAGTAATTAGATTTTACAGGAAATGATAAGCTACAGGATAAAATTGATTTCATAAAAAAAACCATCCCTTAAGATGGTTTGTATATTATAAATCTATTTAGTGCAAATCTATAACCTGTACCCAACAGATAACTGTATATTTCTACTAGTTCCATCAATTTCGATAGAAGAACCATCTTCATCAAAAACATTGGATAAACCAAAGGCATATCGTAAATCAACAAAGAAATTGTCTGTAATATTAACTCCTATTCCGGCGACACCTGCAAAATCAAAGGTGCTGAAATCGGTAATATTAGCTTGATTATCTTCCCATTCCCATATCTTAATTCCGGCTTGAGGTCCTAATTGAACATTAAATAGGTCTGTTATATTATATTTCAAGATAATTGGTACTTGAAGGTAATTGACACGTAAATTTTTATCTTTATTTCCTTGTCCTGAATATTGAAATTCAGGTTGTAATCTAAGTTTTTCGGTTAGCGCAAAATCTGCTAAAAAACCTACTAAAACGCCTATCCTACTTTTGTCAAGATCTCCGGTAATATCATCAGAGCTAATAGAGCTTAAATTTGCTCCTATTCTAATTCCGTATCTTGATTCTTGAGCGTTTACGGCAACAATTCCGATTAACAAAGCACATACTAAAAGTAAAGTTTTATTCATAGCATAAGTATTTATTAGATATTTGGTTACTTGGACAATTTAAGACAAAAAAATCATTTTTTTATTTTTTCTATTCAAAAAAGGGAATTTTCCGCTCAAATTTCATGTAATTTTTCACTGTATAGAGATTTTATGATTCCATCAGAAAGACCAATTTTTGGAACAAAAATCTCTCGTGCACCACTCCATTTCATAGCAGATAAATATATCCTTGTTGCTGGTAATATAACATCCGCTCTATCCTGATTAAGATTAAGCTCCCATATCCTCTCTTCATAAGACATCGAATTCAATAAATCATAATAAGAACTTAGATATAGGAACGAAAGTGGTTTCCCATTGCTCTTCCCACTGTTTTTAAATATGTTATTAATATTTCCTCCAGAACCAATTAATGATAATCTAGAATACCCTTTAGTTGTTGTTTTTATCCATTCTTCTACTTCATTCCACATACTATCAGAAACTACATTATTAAGCAATCTTACCGTTCCCAGCTTAAATGATCTAGAAGCTATTGTTTGACCATTATGATACAATGTAAATTCAGTACTTCCACCTCCAACATCAACGTATAAATAGGTGGCATCAGAATTAATCAAATCATGTAGATCTGTCATAGCTATAATCGCTGCCTCATTGGTACCATCTATAATATCAATCTGTATTCCTGTTTTTTCTTTAATCAGGTTCGCTACTTCTTTACCATTTTCTGCCTCTCGCATTGCTGATGTTGCACAGGCTTTATATCTAATCACTTTATGAGTTTTCATCAAAAGTTGATATGCCTGCATAGCATCAATCATCCTAGTAATATTTGTATCGGAGATTCTATTAGTCAAAAAAACGTCTGCACCTAACCTAATTGGCACACGTACAAGACTGGTTTTTTTAAACCTAGTAGTCTTTCCCTCTTCTTCGTGGACACTACTGATTAATAATCTAACTGCATTAGAACCTATATCAATGGCTCCATATTTTTCTATAGTCAACAAAATATTTAATTTCCTAATTTTCTTAAATAATAGTCATATGTGGCTATCTGAGATCTCACTTTCGCATTATCGTTTCGAATATACCCATTATCTTGATTTTCTGAAAGTTTTCGTGCCTTCACATTATCGCTCCAACAAATCTCGAAAGTATCCTTGAGCTCTTCTTTAATATCATCATCATAAATAGGGCACGTTATTTCTACTCGTCTATCCAAGTTTCTTCTCATCCAATCTGCTGATGAGATAAATACTTTTGGGTCTCCTCCATTTTCAAAAATCAAAAGTCTTGGATGCTCTAAAAATTTATCGATTACACTAATTGCTCTTATATTTTCACTCATTCCCGGAATTCCCGGAATCAAACAACATATTCCTCTAATTATTAGATCAACCTTAACACCTGCATTGCTTGCTTCATACAATTTATCAATCATTGAATAATCACTAAGACTATTTAATTTTAATTTAATTCCAGCAGGCTTACCTTCTTTACTATTTTTTATTTCATTTTCTATTAGTTTCACCAAGGAACCTCTGGTATAGTGTGGTGAAACAAATAAGTGCTTATATCTACTTACTTTATAATTGATTTCAAAAAATTTAAATACTTTATTCGTTTCCTTTAAGATAGCTTCATTAGTAGTAAACAAAGTGTAATCAGTATATATTTTCGCAGTAGATTCATTAAAATTCCCTGTACTTATAAAGCCGTATCTTTTTAGTTTACCTTTTTCTTCTCTCTCAATCACACACGCTTTGCAATGAACTTTTAAGCCAGAAACTCCAAAGATCAGATTTACACCTTCTCTTTGCATTTGTTCGGCGTAACCTATATTAGCAGCCTCATCAAACCTTGCCTGAAGTTCTATCTGCACAGTAACCTTTTTACCATTTTTGGCAGCATTAATCAAAGAACTTGCAATGTGCGAGATATTTGCTAATCGATAGATCGTAATTTTAATCGTTTTTACCTTTGGATCAATTGCAGATTCTCTCAAGAATTTTACGGTATATGAAAAGGTATGATAGGGCGTGTATTGCAAATAGTCCTTTTTTGCTATTTTATCTAACAAACTTCCTTGCAAACTAAGGCCAGGAATCGTTAATGGCAGTAAAGGTTGATATACTAACTCTTTTTTACCCAAATCAGGAAAGTTCATATAGTCTCTACGATTATGGTATCTACCGCCAGGAATAATACTATCCGCATTATCTACACCCATTTTTTCCATCAAAAAATTAAGTGTATCCTTATCTAAGTTTTTATCATATACAAATCTAACAGGTTCACCATCTCTTCTGGATTTCACACTGCTTGAAATTTTTTCTATAAAACTTTTACTAAAATCGTTATCAAAATCAAGCTGCGCATCTCTCGTAATTTTAATCATATGTGCAGAAGCACTGATATAATCAAAGATACTAAAGTTGATTTGCATACAATATCGTATCAGATCATCAAGAATAATAATGTATTTCTTACCTTCTTTTTCTGGTAATACGACAAACCGGTCTGTATTCTTCGGGATCTCAATTAGCGCATAGATTTTTTCCTTTGTTTTTTGCTGTAAAATTTTAGATAATTTTCCTTCTTTAGGTACACTATCTTTTAACACTAATTTCACAGCAAGATATGCTACACTATCCTTAAGATGTGGAAACTTATCTAGATCATTAAGCATATATGTAACCAGTGCAGGACTAACTTTATCTACAAAATATCTACGTATAAAACTATCTTGTTCAGCAGTCACTTCATTTTCATTAATCATAAAAATGTCATGTTCTTTCAGTTTTTCACCAATTATACTAATGGTTTTTAAACTTTCAGACTGCTGTTTAATTACAATTTTAGTAATTTGTTCCAACAATTCACTTGCGGTCTTACCCTTAAGAACATTTTTTCCATCTCGACCAGCAAGGTCTATCCTCTTAATTGCCGCATACCGTACCTTAAAAAATTCATCCAAATTATTAGAAAATATCCCAATAAATCTTAATCTTTCTAGTAATGGAACACTATCATCAGCAGCTTCTTGTAATACTCTAGCATTAAACTGCAACCAACTCAATTCTCGATTAATATACCTATTCGACTGATTATATGTCATTTACCTTAATTCTTTTGGAAAAATAGTTAGTACGGTTTTTCCTACAGATATGTCTTTCCAATTATTTACATCAAATTGGATACCTACAACTCCTGCAGTAGGCAGATTATCTATTACTTCACTACCATAAAGGTTTGCAATAGAAGTAAATGCGTGATTATGCCCAAAAATCATTAAAGTATTCACATCTTCATCACAACTTTTAATCACCTCTATAACCTGATGACCATTAAAATCATAAAGTTTTGATTCCAAACTAAATATATCATCGTCTAAATCAAGGTTATCTAAAATGATCTTTGCCGTAGTTTTCGCTCTTTCCGCATCACTACTTAACACTTTATCTACAGGTTTTATAAGGGTTTTCAGGTTCTTTCCAACCAAATCAGCATCTCTTAATCCCCTATTATTAAGGGGTCTCTCATGATCTTGTAGATCAAACTCCCAAGAAGATTTAGCATGTCTAATAATATATAAAGTTTTCATACTTCAGGAAAATTTTAATCAAGATAGATTTTACATACGCAAGTTTAAGAATAAGCATTTACAATTCTTAGTATAATATCAAAAAAAAACGCTTCCGTGAAAAAAATGTTTAATAACAAAACATTTCCAACAAAACAAATAAAGTAGATGGTATATCATAATTTTTTGTGAAACAAAACATATAAAACGATGAAAATGAGCTAAATAATAACATGCATTTAATCGGTAAAAGTGTATTTTATATCGAAAATAACAGTTTTTACTTACATAATCAAATGTTAAAATTTAAATTTACCTACGGTTTCCCCTTAAAATGAAGACGCACACCCTGATTATTTAAATACAATTTAAGGACAAAATTTAAGGACAAAATTTAAGTTAAACATATAGGGAATAAAAAAGGAAAAGTGGAAAAAAATTTAAATCAAATAATAAATCTTAAAAAGGTTCATTTTAGCCTTATCATCGGTATATTATATTTTTCTTGTAATATATATGGTCAGGTAGAAGTGCCTCTTGAGAAAAGAACAGAGTTTACTATTAAAGGAGACTTTAAGTTTGTTTCTAATACTATTTTAGGAAAAGTAAGTAATGATGATGGAACTGATCCTTTTAACCCAAACAAGAGCTATAATAATGGTGGGTTAAATAATCAATTTAGAATGGGCTTTATAGATATTGATAATGACCCATCTACTTTTAATTCTAGTAGTGCAGATTTAAATATTAAATCTGGTTGCGCTTCTATTAAACATGTAGGTCTATACTGGACTGCTTCTTATGCAGATGAAGATAGGAAAAATGATATTACTTCCATAAAAATTAAATATCCAGGTGCCGAATCTTATACTTCTATTACAAATGGTCAAGTAATTCATGATTATTATAATGACTCTAAATCCTTGTTTAAACAATACTCTTGTTATAAAGATATTACCAATGAAGTTATAAAACTAGACAATCCAACTGGAACTTATACAGTCGCAAATATTCCTGCTACTACTTCGGAAGTTAATGATGATGCCACTTTAGGAAATGGTCTTGCTGGTGGCTGGACAATGGTAGTTATTTATGAAGATAACTCAAAACCCCGAAAACGTTTTTATGTGTATGACGGTTTTGTAAACATTGATTCAAAGGCTAAACCTGTGGAGTTTTCTTTTGACAACTTCCAGACAATTCCAGAAGGTGCGGTACATGGAAAAATTGGAGTAATATCTTATGAAGGTGATAAAGGAATACGTGGAGATCGTTTTCAGGTAATGTCTAATGAAACTAATAAATATAAAGGTATCACAGACAACACCAATCCAATGAACAATTTCTTTAATGCAAACATTACGGAAAATGGAAAGAATGTTACTAGCAGAGTTCCTGCTAGTCAAAATACATTAGGATATGATGCTGACCTATTTGATATAAAAAACCCAAGAAATAGTATTATAGGTAACAATCAAACAAAATCAAGTTTTAGATTGCTCACAGATAATGATGGATATTCTGTTATGGCAGTGGCATTTAGTGTAGAAATATATGAGCCGGCAATACAAATTATAAAGAGATCACGTTATACCGATAACAGTTTTGTTTTCCCTAATGATATGGTTGAACCTGACCAGGACATAATTTATAGCCTTACTGTTAGTAATGATGGTAATGATGATGCGAAGAATACGATTATTAAGGATATACTCCCAGAAAATGTAATTTTTTCTAAAGAATCTATCATTCTTCCTTCTAAAAAAATCAAAGTAACATATAATAAACCTTCTAGAACATTAAGTTTCTCTGTACCTAATAAGATGGTAAAAATTGATAGTGAACCTTTTGAAATTCGCTACTCTATAAAGGTAAACACTAGTTGTGATCTATTAAATGAAATGGGAGAAGTTACCATTGTAGATCAACCGGTAATTGCAGAATTTAATGGTTCTCTTAATGAAACAAAAAAACATTCTAAAGGATACAATTATATGAATAAATGTAACCTTCCGGATTATTATCAGCTTAAATTAGCTATTGATATGAGTGGTTTAAATTGTCCTAATGCAAATACAAATTTTGCAGATAGAACAAAAGAATTAGATAAAAATATTGTTGAAATAAACACATCAAACAGGTCAGAAAACACAGAAAGTACAGGGATCAATAATAACGATGTGGTTACAACAGAGCGAGATCCAAAATCTGGATTAAATTCTAATATAAAACTTAGTAAAACTTTAAATGATCTAATCAAACTAAATGAAATTTATTTTGAATTTGATAAGTGGGATATTACCGAAAGAGCGATCGTAGAGCTTGACAAGGTTGTATCACTTATGAATGAAGAGCATCCAGACATGATCATTAAAATAGAGACACATTCGGATAGTCGTGGAGATACTGATTACAACTTAGCATTGTCTCAAAAAAGAGCTGAATCTATCTATAAATACTTATTAAGTAAAGATATTTCTGAAAATAGAATTTTATCGTACGTTGGTTTTGGAGAAGCTAAACCAGTGAATAAATGTGAAGATGGTGAAGATTGTTCTGAAGAAGAATATCGCAAAAATCGCAGATCTAGTTTTGTTATTATGTAATTAGTTTTTTTTTGCAGTTATTTATCACGGTGATAATCTATCAAAATTCCATTGGTTTTCATTAGCTATTATATACCGTATTCTATCATGTAATCGATTAGGTCTACCTTGCCAGAATTCAAATTCAATAGGTTCGACACAATACCCTCCCCAAAAGTCGGGTTTTGGTATTTTTTTATTGTCAAAATCCTTTTCTAATGATATAAGTTTTTCTTCCAGAATTTCTCTTGAACCTACAATAACACTTTGATCAGATGCCAATGCGCCTAATTGACTTCCTCTTGGACGAGATTCAAAATAGTCGATACTTTTCTTCTCAGATATTTTGTTCACCTCTCCTTTGATTATGACCTGACGTTCCAAATTAGGCCAAAAAAAAGAAATACAAACCTTATTGTCATTCGCAATAGCTTTTCCTTTTTCAGATTCATAATTGGTATAAAATACAAATCCATTTTCATCAAATTGTTTTAACAACACAATTCTCGCCTTAGGAAAACCATCTAATCCCGAAGTTGTTAGCGTCATCGCATTAGCTTCTTCTACTCCACCTGCTGCTTCTACTTCTTTAAACCAATCAGAAAATAACTGAAAAGGAGATGCTGGTAACTCGCTTTCTTCCAAAGCCTTTTTATCATAGGATTTTCTATAATCGGTAAGATCTCTATTCATTAAAAAAAGAGTTTTTTGATTAAATAAACAATCTTGTAAAGGTATACATTTTTGATTTTAAATAAAGGATCAAAAACAACAGTTCTAATCCTTTATTCAATAAAAATGATCCTATCTTTTTAACAACATAGTATGATACAAGGAGCTAGTCCCTTCTATTTTATACCTAACAATATATAAACCATTATTTAAATTAGAAACGTCTATGGATGACATGGTTTCTCTAAATTCTTTTACTAATTTCCCTGTAGTCGTGTAAATAGATATCGATGTAACCTTTATATCAGAATTGGTTTTAAAATGTACTACATCCTTGGCAGGATTTGGGTACAAGAAAAATTCATTATTAGGCTGACTAGGTAGGTCATCTATAGAAAGTGTTTGGTCATTCATTAATGCTTGTAAACTTTTAAACAGGTTTAATCGTCCACCAGTAGTTGTTATATTCTCTAAACTAGGATTGGGGTCAACATTATCTAAAATATATCCACGCACTTTTATTGCTGCTTCTTCCGGATTACTTATAGCCAACTCAGCAAAAGTATTACTAGGAGCAGCATACAATAAAGCTATAGCACCTGCTACGTGAGGTGTTGCTCCAGAAGTACCTCCAAATCCCCCATAACCGCTTCCAGAAGTTATTGTATATGCATTTTCACCATGCGCACCAAGATCTATAGTGGTTTCTCCATAACCCGCGAATTGAACTTTTTCGTCATTTTGATTCATATTAGTAACTGATATCAGAAAATCACTCGGACATGCCGTTGGCAAATCTCCTACCACGTCAATATTTTGATCATCGTTAATTGTTGCACCAGCATTCAAAATTCCAATCCGTCCCAACTCATCATATAATGCACACCATAATGGAGCATCGGCCGGTTGGCCAAAATCAACTCCCCAAGAAGCATTTGTAGCAACTACAAAAGCGCCTTTTGCTCCATTGGTATCATTGTACAATTTCCTATTATCTAATATGTAAGAATACGCTCTAATAACTTCTTCTTCGACACCCGTTCCCCCATCTATAGCCATTATTTTTACATTCCAATTCACTCCAGCTACTCCAAGATTATTATTTCCTTTCGCTCCTATTATTCCGCTAACCGGAGTTCCATGTCCCAAATCTCCAACGTTGTCATCATTAGTTGCAGTATTCCATCCTTTTACATCATCCACATATCCATTTTCATCATCATCAATATTGTTTCCTGCTATTTCTTGTGAATTCATCCAAATATTACCTTGCATATCTGGGTGATCGAATTGTAACCCATCATCAATAACCGCAACTACTATTTCATGACCATTAGCAGTTGTACCTCCTGTTGTAATATCCCAAGCTTCATCTGCATCAATATCTTTATCGTTTGCTTGAAAATATTGCCATTGTCTATCATAATCAGTATCATCGGGAATAGTAGCTCTCTTTTTAATAATATGATTTACTTGAACGATTTGCGTATTTTCATTTCTCGATACATTTTTTAACACGTCTTCCATTTTTATTGAATTAGCATCAAAACTGTATTTCCAAATATTTAATGATTTTGAAACTAAAACCGGATTACTTAATTGCGTATTTGATTTTTTAAAATCTTGTAAAAAAGCTTTAGCTGAATATTCTTTTTGAAGTTTAACTAAAACTTCTCCAGGAACATATTTTTGTTGTTGACTAAAACCTAAATGGAATACTAAAAAAAATAGAAAATAGAATGATATCTTTTTCATTGGTAGTTGGTTTTAAAAGTTATTAGACACACTCGAGTATCTATAATTAAAAACAAACTACATTAAAAACACCCTACTTTATTGAAGGTAAATTTTTAAAATCAGGAAAGTACATTCATCTAAAAGGTAAAAACTTTACCATCATCACCAACTTCAACATTTTCAAAAACTGTTAAAGCTTCGTCTTTAAATTGTTCTATATTACCATATCTGGTTGAATAATGTCCTAAAATTAGGTTTTTCACATTTGCTTTCTTTGCAATAGTAGCTGCTTCCATAGCAGTACTATGTCCAGTTTTCTCACATAAATGTTTATGACTTTCCAGAAAGGTTGATTCATGATACAAAGCAGTTACTCCATTAATTAAAGGAATTTTATGCTCATCATACCTAGTGTCACTACAAAAAGCATAACTTTTTACAGGAAGAGGTTCATCCGTCAATTCGGAGTTAGGTATAATATCTCCATCTTCAGATATTGCATCTTTACCTTTCTTAATTGACTTATAATAGGCCTTATCAATATCATAGTTAAGAACCTTACTCATTACTAATTTTCGGTCACCAGGTTTCTCTTCAAACAAAAATCCATTACAATATATTCGATGTTGAAGTGGAATTGTACGAACCACTACCGCGTCATCCTCAAATACTACTTCCGAATCTTGGCTGGTAAGTTCATGAAAATGTAAAGGATAATCTGTCCAAGAACTAGCAAGTTTTAACTGCAATGTAATTGCTTCTTTAATTCCTTTTGGTCCATATATATGAAGTGGATTTTCTCTATTTAGCATTCTAAATGTAGAAACCAATCCTACTAACCCAAAAAAATGATCTCCATGGAGATGAGAAATAAAAATATGATTAATTCTGGAGAATTTTACTTTATTTCTTCTAAGTTCCACCTGAGTACCTTCTCCACAATCGATAAGGAAAATGTGGTTATTTATTTCTAATACCTGAGAGGTTGGATTTGTGAACGTTCTGGGAGTTGCAGAATAACAACCTAAAATAGTTACTTTCAATTTATTTTACATCTTAATTTAAAACAGCGTGAATATACTCTAATCTGATATATTAATCAATCTCAGTCGCCAAAAGAATCAAAAGTAGTAAGCAACTCTATGTAACGTTTAACAGACATTTTTCTATACCCCGTTGCACCAAGAACTTCACCTTCTTTATCAATCATCAAAATAACTGGAAATACCATTTTTCGATTATATTGTTCTGCGAGTTCTAAGTTTTTTTGCTGCTGAATTTCTGATAATCTATTTTTTTTACGTTTGGGAAAATCTGCCTTTACCCAAACAAAATTTTGATTCGCAAATTCCTCAAATTCAGGATCAGAAAACACTCTTCTCTCTAGTTTAATACAAGGCGGACACCAATCTGATCCGGTAAAAAGTAAAACAATATTTTGGTTTTTTTCTTTTGCTAAAGCTTTTGCTTCATCAAAATCGTACTTCCAATCTTGCGCATAAACGGTACTAAAAAGCATGGATGTTAGCACAAGAATAAATGGGGCTAATTTATTCATATATGATATGACGTAAAAAATTACTGTAGATTACAGAATAAACAACAAAACTTTAGAAATCAAGATCTCGTTCTATTTCTTCCATTTCGATTAAGTCTAATGCCTCTATCAAAGTCGGAACAATGGTAATTTCTTTAGGAGTATCATCGTACGCTATTTTATCAGTAACAATAACAAAAGACCTTCTATTTGTCTTATGTTTTTTTGAAACTCTTAGAAACTCATTAATATCATCGACAGAAATCTCTTTTAATGAAAAAAGATTTGCCACAATATTATCGTTTTTCATGGATTCATACTTATCCTCAATTCCCTTTACAAATTCTACTATAGTAGCTTTCTCCTGCGTTATTATAGTGGTACTACCTTCTTTATTAAATATCATAAGTTTATTGTTTTATTTTTGAAGCTAAAAGATAAATAACCGCCATTCTCACTGCTACTCCGTTCTGAACCTGATCTAATATTATGGCTTGTTTAGAATCAGCAACATCACTCGTGATCTCTACTCCACGATTAATGGGACCCGGATGCATTATTACAATCTCTTTATCAAGGCTATCCAATAACCTTTTATTTACTCCAAATTGTTGAGTATATTCTCTTGTAGATGGAAAATAACTTATTTCCATACGCTCATTTTGTACGCGTAACATATTAGCTACATCACACCATTGTAAAGCTTTGGTAAGGTCAGTTTCTACAGTAACTCCAAGTTTATCAATATATTTTGGTATTAAGGTTTTTGGACCACACACTTTTACTTCAGCTCCTTGCAATTTAAGTGCAAAAATATTAGATAGCGCCACTCTAGAGTGCAAAATATCTCCAACAATAACTACTTTTTTCCCCTGTACTTCTCCTAATTTTTCTCTTATCGAATATGAATCTAACAATGCTTGAGTTGGATGTTCATGAGCTCCATCTCCAGCATTTATAATACTTGCATTTACATGCTTAGAAAGAAAAACACCTGCTCCTGGATTTGGGTGCCTCATCACCACCATATCCACTTTCATTGAAAGGATATTATTAACTGTATCAATAAGTGTTTCTCCTTTTTTAACTGAAGATGATGCTGCAGAAAAATTAACAACATCAGCAGATAATCTTTTTTCAGCTAGTTCGAAGGACAACCTCGTTCTCGTACTATTTTCAAAAAAAAGGTTGGCAATCGTTATATCTCTAAGCGAAGGAACTTTTTTTATCGGTCTATTAATCACCTCCTTAAAGTGATCCGCCGTTTCAAAAATGAGATTTATATCTTCCTTTGTAAGATACTTAATTCCTAGTAAGTGATTTACACTTAATTCGCTCATTCGTTTACTTTCTTATGTATTTTGAAACGTTAAGATTAACTTTTCAAAAATTATTCAACTTTAATTATTTATCAAATAAACTGCATCTTCTCCTCCATTTTCTATCCAATGCACTTTTACTTTTTCCTGATTAATCGCATCCACTTGTCTACCTCGATAGTTAGGTTGTATTGGTAGATGGCGGCTAAAACGTCTATCAATTAGCGTAAGTAACTCTATCTCTCTAGGTCTACCAAAAGATTGTATCGCCGTCAAAGCAGATCTTATACTTCGTCCTGTATACAAAACATCATCTATAAAAACGACTCTCTTATCTTCCACAGTAAAATCAATATGTGTTTTATTCGCTTCCAAAGGTTTTTCTCCTCTTCTGAAATCATCACGATAAAAGGTGATGTCAAGATACCCCATTTTAAGCTCAGTTAAATTATAATCTTTAACTAAAATATTCTTTATCCTGTCTGCTAAAAAAATCCCTCGAGGTTGAACTCCTACCAGAACTGTATCTTCAAAATGAGTATGATTTTCTATTAATTGACAAGCCAAACGGTGCAGAATAATATCTATCTCTTTTGCACTAAGTAGTAATTTTTGACTCATAATCTCCAAATAGATATTTGGTATACAAAAGTAATAAATTTTAGAGTTATAACATCAGTAGATCATCATAAGTTTTAACAATTCTAAATACACCTTGGTAAGGATTCCGTGGAAAATCAACAAACAAAAAAAAAGACCGTTCTCTCGAACGGTCTTTCATTATATATTGAAATTAAGAAGTTTAGTTACCTCCTTTTTCCATTTTAGCTTTAAGATCTGCTAATGCATCGATATCACCAAGAGTGGTTTTTTCAGATGAACTTGCAGCAGCTTTCTTAGCAGCTTGCTTAACGATCTTAGCTTCTTCTTCTTTGAATAAGGCAGTATGAGAAGCTACAACTCTTTTGAATTCTTTATTGAATTCAATGATCTGGAATTCAGCTTCATCACCTTTAGTCAGCTTCTTACCGTCTTCTTTTTCTAGATGACGTGATGGTACGAAAGCAACAATATCTTCATTAAAATCGATAGTAGCACCTTTGTCTACAATCTCTGTAATGGTATTGGTATGCTTAGTTCCAACAGCAAACTCTTTTTCATATTTGTCCCAAGGATTATCCTCAGTCTGTTTGTGTCCAAGACTTAATTTACGTCCTTCTACATCTAACTCAAGAACTAACACATCAAGTTTATCACCAACATTAGTAAAGTCTGATGGATGCTTGATTTTTTTAGTCCAAGAAAGATCAGAGATATAAATTAATCCGTCGATACCTTCTTCTAACTCTACGAATACACCAAAGTTAGTAAAGTTACGAACGATACCTGTGTGCTTAGAACCAACAGGGTATTTAGTTGTAATATCAGTCCAAGGATCTGGAGTTAATTGCTTAACACCAAGAGACATTTTTCTTTCTTCTCTATCTAACGTAAGAATTACAGCTTCTACCTCGTCTCCTACTTTTACGAAATCTTGTGCAGAACGTAAATGTGTAGACCAAGACATTTCTGAAACGTGGATTAATCCTTCTACTCCTTCTTCAACTTCAATAAACGCACCGTAATCAGCGATTACAACTACTTTACCTTTTACTTTGTCTCCAACTTTAAGTTCATTGTTAAGAGCTTCCCACGGATGTGGTTTTAACTGCTTAAGACCTAATTGGATACGTGTTTTAGCCTCATCAAAGTCTAAGATTACTACATTTAATTTCTGATCAAGCTCAACGATCTCATTTGGATGGTTGATTCTAGACCAAGAAAGATCTGTAATATGGATAAGTCCATCAACTCCACCAAGATCAACGAATACACCGTAAGAAGTAACATTCTTAACAGTACCTTCTAATACTTGACCTTTTTCTAATTGACCGATAATCTCTTTCTTCTGCTCTTCGATATCAGCTTCGATAAGTGCTTTATGAGATACAACAACGTTCTTGAATTCGTGATTAATTTTAACCACTTTAAACTCCATTGTTTTACCAACATATGCATCATAATCACGAATTGGCTTCACATCAATCTGAGAACCTGGTAAGAACGCTTCGATACCGAATACGTCTACAATCATACCTCCTTTAGTTCTACACTTAACAAAACCGTTTACGATTTCGCCTGTATCGTGAGCATTATTTACTCTATCCCAAGCCTTAATCACACGTGCTTTACGGTGAGATAAGATTAATTGACCTGTAGCGTCTTCACGTACATCAATTAATACCTCAACCTTGTCACCTACTTTAAGATCTGGGTTGTAACGAAATTCATTTAATGAAATAACACCTTCACTTTTTGCATTAATGTCAATGATAGCATCACGATCCGTAATATTTATTACAGTTCCGTCCACTACCTCATCATTTAGGGTGTCAACAAAATTTTCTGCAACTAGCTTTTCAAACTCTACAAGTTTTGAATCTTCGATTGGGTCAATACCTTCCTCGTAGTTGTGCCAGTTAAAATCTTTTAAAAATTGTTCAGGGTTTTCTTGTTGAGGAGATACAGCTGGAGCTGCCTTTGGAGCCTCTACTTCCTGAACGTCTGTGTTTTTTGTTTCTTCAGACATTGAAGATAAAATTTGTATCCTGTATTTGTTTGAGAATCAATACGAAAACGTATACAGAAGCGTTAAATTAAATCATTTTAATCCTTTTTAAATTCTCTTATTCGCTAAAAAGGGCTGCAAAAATACAATTTAATTTACTAGAAAGCAAAGAGAGTTATATAAATAAATCATTTAACTAGTGTAAGCTCATTTAAGTTTTTATTGACTGTCCATTTCTTAAATTGATCTAAAACATTTCTGCCTAACAAATTATCTGTTTCGGTTGGCATTATTCCAAAAACAACATCACGAATAGTATAACCTCCTATCATCATTGTTTTAATATTTATCCTTTCACAAAAAACGTTTGAACCATCCGCTAAGGAATAATATCCTCCTTCTAAATGGTCAACATTATAATTACCCTTTTCGGTAATTCTATCAAGTACATTTTTGGAAATCATCGATTCGCTTGCACCAGTATCTAAAATAAACTCAATATTGATATCATTAATCCCGCCATTTAAATGATAAACTCCATAATAGTTTGATAAGGGAATTTTTACATATTCAAGTTTTGAAACTATTTCTTTGTTCAAAATTACAGCCCACAAACTCAAAGACAAAGTAAAAAAAACAATTATAATTGCCAGCCATTTAAAAAACGATACTGAATTCCTTTTACTTCTACTATGCATTTTCTATTGGAACTTTAGTTACCATTTGGTTTATATGCTCATCATACCAGATAAAGACCATTCTACCATCTAAAAACTTAAATAACGGTTTATGAATTCCAAAAAGCCATAAAATTATGGAAAAACAAAACTTAAGATATAATACAGCTAAGACAAAAGCAATTGGTCTCAGTAAAAATTTAATAAGGTAAATATGTAATCTTAGTTTTTCACAATTTAGAGACATACATCGAGCATTAAATAAAACCTTAAATATTGTCCCATCAAAATAATACTCTATAGCAATAAAAACTAATGAATAAAATGTTATCAATACATACAAAATGATATTAGGCACTTCTGGAATAAAAAGTTTCACAAATTCATTCGTTAAATAAATTAATATAAAGAATAGAGAATAATCAAGTAAGAAAATCAACGCTCTCATTCTTAATTTAACTACCTCATAATCCATTCCTATTTTCTCCAAATATTCAGATTCTTCTATTTTAAAACGTGTTAATGGATTCATTAAATAATCTTTTAATATGAATAATAAAACATAGCTTAATATTCTAACTTAGTATTTTACAATCTCAAACTCACTTCTTCTGTTTGTTTGATGTTCTTCTTCTGTACATATTTTATCTTCGCAACTTATCAAGGGTTTCGATTCTCCAAATCCTTCAAATTGCATTCTCCTTGCATTTACATACCCAACTAATGCCAGATAATTACGTGTGGACTCTGCTCTTTTTTCTGATAATACCTGATTGTAAGAATCAGTTCCTCTACTATCTGTATGAGAATCAATCTTAATATACACAGTTTTATATTTATCTAGTTTTAGTGCAAACTCATCTAATACCTTTTTAGAATCTGCTCTAATATTCCACTTATCATAATCAAAATAGATTGGAGGAAGATCAAAATAAAGCTTACCATTCTTTTCAATTACCTGCGGACCTACTTTATCAGAAAGCAGCTTCAGTCTTAGTTCTTCTGCTGTAAGTTTTTCATTCTTTGTTCGCCTATCTTCTTTAGAAGCATTAACAGCTTCTGTTTTATTTTCTTCAGAATTTTCAGCAATAGCAGGTTCTTTCTTCTTTTCTAAATAAATAATATACGTCTCCTCATCTTTTTCCTTAATCACAACGGGCTTGATTTTAGTTTCATACCCATCAGAAGAAGCTTTAAAATCATACTTTCCTGAAAAAATACGTATATTAAAAGATGCTATAGAACCTAACTTTTTTTCATAAACTATCTTCTTGTCAGTATCATATAGAGTTACACTTGAGTTAGGAATGTAATTGTCTGTCGCAAATTCCCTTACCTCAAACCTTACTTTATACTCTTTTAAAAATATCTCTCCAATCTGCGAAAAAGAATACATATCATCTTCTGTTTTATTCTTTCTATTCGAAGCAAAAAAACCATCATTTTCATTATAATAAGTTAAAGAAAAATCATCATAACTAGAATTAATTGGCGTTCCCAAATTTATAGGCTTCGTGAATGTTCCTTCTTTTACTTCTGAAACAAAAACATCCATCATTCCTAATCCCAAATGACCATTAGAAGAAAAGAACATATGCCCTTCTTTAGAAATAAAAGGGAACTGTTCTCTATTTGCTGTATTTATAGTACTTCCGAGATTAACTGGCGTTCCGTATGTTCCATCTTCATTAATTTCTGCGGTATAAATATCAAAATCTCCATATCCTCCTGACATATTGGATGAAAAATATAAAGTTTTATCATCTGCAGTAATTGTTGGATGCTCAAAAGAATATCCTGTATTATTAAATACTAGCTTTTCCGGAGTCTGCCAAGAACCATCTACCTTTACTGCTTTATATAAGTGGACTGCATTGTTTCTTAAACTATCAAATTTCTTTTTTCCTTTCTCTGAATTACTTTTTGAAAAATATATAGTATTACCATCAGAGGTGAAACAAAAATTACCTTCATGAAGCTTAGAATTAATTTCTCTTGAAATAGCTTCAATCTCTGAAACAGCAGCATTTTCTTGATTAACTTTTACAGCATATATATCCAAAAACGGTCGGTGTGTCCATTTATAATTCTTACTCATAAAACCATTAGAACTTCTATCTGAAGTAAAGTATATAGTACTATCAAGTTTTACCGCACCAAATTCTGATGCTTTAGAATTAAATTCAAGAGGTTTTATAGTATAATCATCATCTTTAAGCTTAAAAGTTTCTATTATAGCTATGGCATTTGATTTATTTAACTCGATCGTTTCATCGTTCTTTTTATATAACGCTAGAAAATCAATCGCTTTTTCATATTTACCCAAAGCAGAAAGCACCTGATACATCATGAAATTGTATGAATTATCAAAAGTTTTATCCTTTCCATAAAACTTTCCTGAAGTCAGAATCTTAAGATACCTATATGCCTCTTTAAACTGAAATGTATTGTAATATGAGGTAGAAATATTCTCGAGAATATGCTTCTCATACCCTTCCTGGTTTAATTCTTCTTCATATCCCAACGCTGCATTTATATAATCTCCTTTTTCGAAAAAACGATCAGCCCTACTCTTTTTCTGAGAAAAAGTAATCTGTGTAATCAATAAGATTAATACGAGTATTATTTTAGTTTTCATAGCCTAGTAAAATCTTGGAGATGTATATTTATTACTGAAATTGAGTAAATCGAAATTATATAGTAAAATAATTTCGTGACTTCCATTATTATATCCACTTAGTTCACTGGTACTAAAGTCGTATGAATATCCAACTTTTAGGCTTTTTGTTATATTAAAACCTGCCAGTGCAATAAAAGCATCTTCATAGCGATAAGAAACTCCTAACTCGAATTTATTATAAATTAAAGAATTGAGTGAAATATCGAATGTCAGCGGAGAATCTAATACTTGTTTTATTACCATTGAAGGTTTCAATTTAACCTCATCTACTAGATCAAATACGAAACCTGTTACTCCATATAAATGTGTTTTTGATTCCGAAACTCCTATTCCATTAATAGCTACATCATTAGGTAATAAATTGGGAGATGATATTCCTGCATAAAAATTATTAGAGAATAAGAATAGACCCGCTCCAATATTAAGTTGCAATTTAGAATTATTGCTAGCAAATGCAGGATCATCCGCTACATCAGAACCAGAAGCATCAAGTTTAAAACTATTAATTCCGGCTTTTAACCCATAGGACAATTTAAAACGATCAGAAATACGGGTAATATAAGCAAAATCAACATTGAAGAAATTATTATTTGTACTAATTGCTTCGCCGATTCTATCATTTACATAATTAACACTTAACTCTATCTTTTCACTTAATGGAATATTACCAAAAATATTGGCCGTTTCTGGCGAACCGTCAATTCCTGTCCATTGTTTTCTATATAATAGACCTGTAGAAATCAATCCACTTTGGTTCGTAACATAAGCAGGATTAACTGTACTCATGTTATACATATATTGAGAATACTGTGGATCCTGCTGTGCATATAATACTGAGCAGAAAACTATCGCTATACTAAAAATTAATCGTGATTTCATCGTTTATCTGCTTAGGTAAAAGCTTCCTTGAATTGGAAAATTATTTTCAAAATTGGGTGTAAAAATGTAGAAATAGGTTCCTGATGGAAGATCATCCCCTAATCGTATTGAAACATTACTTTCTCCTCTGAACTCCTCTGTATTTCGATTACCCTCAAAAACAGTAGCTCCATATCTATTATAAATTTTCAAATTAAAATCTGGGAAAGCAACAGGAATATTAAACTCGTCTTCTATAAATAAGTCAAAAGTATCATTTTGGTTATTTCCATCAGGAGAAACTCCATCTTGAAAATCTAATGAACATACATCTCCATTAGAAAATCTCTCACCAATATTGAGTATATTTATTGCAACAGTCACCCTTTCTGATTCACAATTATCTGTATCAACAGTAGCTATATAATAAATTTGATTATCAACAAGTAATGGATTATCAATAATTGGCATATCACTCTCTAGTGTGGGGTACCAATTATAATTTAAGACATCCACTTCTATATCATCCAACCTCTTTGCGTCCAGAATACAAAATTCCTGATCTGGCACATTGGGTTCTGGCAAATCTATAATTTGTACTTCTACATTTAGTGCCGATTCATCACAAGGAGCAGTATTGGGTATTACATATCTAAAATTATATATTTTATTGATTTCGTTATCGGGATTAGGCAATAAATCAAACTCTACGACTCCTTCCGGGGTCAATGCTCCTGTATTTTCTATATCCTGAAAACTTCCTATTCTCGGAGTATCATTATCCAGTATTGTAAATAAATTTACGCGTCCATCAATTTCACAAAAAGAATCACTCCTATCATTACCTATTTCTACCGGTTCTACAATACTAATCGTAACTGTAGCTTGATCTGTTCCTAAACAACCTACATTTGCCATAACGGTATACACATAGTCACCAGGGCCAAGAATTGGCAATGTTGTATCCAGAGCATCAAAAACACCTAGATGATTTGGTGAAGTATACCCAAAAGGCCCCGTCCAACCCCCTATTGGATTAGGATCTCCTTCTAATAAATCAAAAAGAGTAACTGTCAAATTATCAGAACACAATGATATAACAGTTCCGCTTCCTGCATTTGCCTCTTTAAAAATTGTGAAAGATAAATTCGCACTTTCTGTGCACCCATCGATACTTACTGTTGAATACGTAAACGTAAAAGTTTGTTCATTATCAATTTCTGGAAACACAAAAGTATTATCTACTATATCTCCACTGCTATTTGTCCAAACTCCTGTAGTTACAATAGTATCAACTCCATTCGTTCTTAACAAACTTCTTAAGTCCACGCTCTCCTGAGTTTCACATAAATTAAGATCAGTTGTATCTTCTCCAGGATAATCAAATGGTAAAATTTCTATAGTTACTTGAGCGGTCAACACGTCACATAAAGGGAAACAAATATCATTTTCGTCTACTGCTGGTGAAAAAGGGTTACACGAAACCGAACAATTTATTGAAGAATGAACACCATATTCAAATATGTATATACCAGGTTCTTTTCCAAAAGTATTTACAGTTCCTAAATGTGAAAATCCAGGCTCTCCAACTCTTTTAAGTCCTAAATTCGATGCTCCAGAAACTAACCTCCAATCCACTGCAGCTATATTTGTATATATAAAATCTTCACCATTTTCTTCAGAAAATGTAATTAAATCAAATAAATTAATATCTCCTGGTTCTTCATTTTTACAAATTTCTGGAGGTGCAACCTCTTGACTAAATGGTCTTAACTCTTCATAAAAAACGAAACGGACTGTAGCGGATGAACTTGGACATACAGGTGATCTAGAAATTACTCTATAGGTAAAATCATAGGTTTCACATCCGAATCGTATATTATTTCCATTATCAATTAAGTCATCATATATCTTTCTTAAATTGATGACAGAATCCTGTTCATCTTCTATTTCTCCAGTAGTATCTAGATCCGCCATCCAAATACCTTCTATATCTTCATCTCTTAAATATTGATCGTCTCTTAGGTTTATATCAGCATCATACAATCCAGCTTTTAAATCGTCTTCACAGATTCTAATAGTTGAACCCGATCCAGCATCAACCGCTCTAACAACAGATACTTTGATTATAGTTTCTTGAGATGGTGCGCAAGGAGTAAAACCAGGTACCGTGTACTTAAATTCAAAAACCTCTCTATCTACCAGAGGTAGCCCTTGATCATATGGTACTTCTGCAGAAAATAATGAGCCTCCAAATTCTAATTCAAAAGTTCCTTCGAAATCGGCTCCTGAACTACTGCCTATAAACTCCCATCGCCCATTAATATGTGGAGGAGGAATGGTAGCCTCTGAAGCTAAAACTTCGAAAAGATCTAATACTTCATTATCACAAATTTCTGTATTGGCATCATTTGAACCAGGTGGTAATGCAACTCCCGAATAAGGACCTACGATTAATGTAGCTGTTCTTACTGGATCCGGTTCACAATTTACGTTACGCAACTCGAATAAATAATCATTTTGACTATCTTCTGTTGTAGAATTTTGTAATGCCCACAATGATAAATCACCTGTTAAAGAGTCAAAAGCAGCGGCAAATCTTGGTGCGATAGACCAAACTCCATCTATAGGAGTAGTGCCTGTCTCTGCGTATAGATTAATAATACCATCAGGATTACCATCCGTATCAAAATCGATGGTTGTCATATCACATATTGATATTATTTGAGTTTGATTACATTGTGATATAATCTTCCCAAAGCTTCCGAATAATATCAATAAAATGAATAGTAATTCAGCTTTATATTCTTTCAAAATTAATTAGTTTATAAGTAAGTATCTTTCCTAGGCTATTTGTTACCTGTTAAAATGAAATAAATTAATTGACCGGTACTTAAAAAGCCCGGCAAAAATATAAAACTATGTTAAAAACAAGGTATTTATCGACAAAGAAAGTGTTTAGTCGATACTTTTAATTATCCTCGAGATTTTAAAACCTCAACTATATCATTCAGTTTATAGCCTTTAGCCTGTAATAAAATCAGATAATGAAAAAGCAAATCAGCACTTTCATCTAAGAACAGTTTTTCATTATCATCTTTTGCTTCAATAACTACTTCTACTGCTTCTTCTCCAACCTTTTGAGCAATTTTATTCATTCCTTCCCTAAATAATGAAGCTACATAAGATTTCTCATTGTCCTGGTTTTCTTTTCTACTTTGGATAGTTGCTTCCAAATCACTTAAAAAACCAAAAGATTGTGAATTATCTTGATTCCAACACGTATCTGAACCTTTATGACATGTTGGTCCAACCGGATTAACTGTAATTAATAAAGTATCTTCATCACAGTCGTTTTTTATGGTTACCAGATTTAAAAAGTTTCCACTTTCTTCTCCTTTAGTCCATAAGCGGTTTTTAGTCCTACTAAAAAAAGTAACTTTTTTAGAATCTAAGGTTTTTTGATATGCTTCCTCATTCATATACCCAAGCATTAGCACATTCTTAGTAGTTGCATCCTGAATAATTGCAGGAACAAGACCGTCGTTATTTTTATTGAAATTTATTTCCATAGTCCTCACCCCAACCCTCTCCCAAAAGGAGAGAGAGTTTATAGGTTTTTTATATTTAATTTATAATCTTACCGGAATTTCGTTTACCCTTAATTCCTCTTTTAAATCTTTTATCTCTATCTCCTTAAAATGAAAAACACTTGCGGCTAGAGCAGCATCTGCTTTTCCTTCTTTGAAGGTATCTACAAAGTGTTGTATAGTACCAGCTCCACCGGAAGCTATTATAGGAATACTCAACTCATCAGATAATCTAGCCAATGCTTTGTTAGCAAAACCGTCTTTGGTACCGTCGTTATCCATAGATGTAAATAGAATTTCTCCTGCACCTCTATTTTCTACTTCCTTCGCCCAATCAAATAAATCTAGTTCTGTTGGTACTTTTCCACCTACCAAATGCACTATCCAATTTCCATCAATCTGCTTAGCATCTATAGCAACAGTAATACATTGACTTCCGAATTTACCAGCTAAATCATTGATAAGCTGTGGGTTTTTAACAGCGGATGAATTCACTGAAACCTTGTCTGCTCCGTTTTGAAGCAATATGTCAACATCTTCAATTGATGATATCCCTCCACCAACAGTAAAAGGAATATTCACTTTTTCCGCAACCCTAAGTACTAAATTTGCCAATGTTTTTCTTCTTTCTTCGGTAGCTGAAATATCCAAAAACACTAATTCATCAGCTCCTGCTTCAGAATAAATTTGCGCCAATTCCACAGGATCGCCTGCATCTCTTAAGTCAACAAAATTAACACCTTTTACTGTTCGGCCGTTCTTAATATCCAAGCACGGTACAATTCTTTTTGTAAGCATATATTGTTATTATAAGTAGTAAGCATAATGTTGTCTATGTAATTAAAAACACATTTTCCTTTTTCGTACTTTGTACTCTTTGCTAGCTACTAATTACTTATTCATTTTTACTATTCAGATCCATACCATCGTAAAAACCTAAATCTTTATTTTTTATTTGTTTTGTCCAAAAAGCTATCTGTCCTGTATGATATGACAAATGCTCGGTTACATGAATCGCTATACCTATTCCAGAAAAAGTAAAGCCTTGTACTTCTCGTTTTCTCATTAATTCTACAACAGAACAGTTTAACAAAGTCGTCTTTGCATCATTAATAGTATTCTTCAGTTTTGCTAATAATTCCTGTTTAGAGAAACCATCAACAACTTCGAACTCTGCATCACGATCTCTTTTATCTTCTTTATTCCCTAAAGAAGCAATAGCATATTGAGTAATATTACCACAAAGATGTAATATCAAATTACCAACACTATTAGAAGAATCATTAAATCGTTTCCATACATCAGCTTCAGACAATTGATCAAAACTGATAGAAATCATCCTGATACTTTCATCTAATCTATAGACGATTTGTTCCTTGAATTCTTGAGCTATTTCTTCATTCATTATTTTAAAGTATTAGATCCCGCTCTGCAGCGGGATTAGTTCAACTTACAATTTTGAGTCCGTTCTTGAACTCCTTAAAATTGAGTTTCACTAATATAGTTTTCTAATTGCTTCAAACTAATTCGGTTTTCATAAATCGCTTTCCCGATAATAGTTCCTTCACAGCCTAACTCTGCTAGTTTTGGTAATTCATCAAAGGTTGAGATTCCACCAGAAGCTATTAATTTTACGCCTTCTATTTCTTTCAACATTTTCTCATACAAATCAAATGATGGTCCTTCTAACATTCCATCCTTACTGATATCTGTACAAATCACATAAGACACGCCTTGTTTTTGATACTCAGTGACAAAAGGAATAAGCTCTTTATCACTTTCTTCTAACCAACCACTAACTGCAATCTTTTCATTTTGGGCGTCTGCGCCGAGAATGATCTTATCCTTACCAAAGGTAGACAACCAAGATCTAAAAGTATCAGGATCTTTTACAGCAATACTACCTCCTGTTATTTGATTTGCTCCACTATCGAAAGCAATCTTTAAATCTTCATCTGTTTTTAAACCGCCTCCAAAATCAATTTTCAAACTTGTTTTAGAAGCTATTTGTTCTAACACTTTATGATTCACAATATGCTTAGACTTTGCTCCGTCTAAATCTACCAAATGTAAATATTGAATTCCGTGGTCTTCAAATTCTTTGGCAACCTCTAATGGGTTTTCATTATATATTTTTTTAGTGTCATAATCTCCTTTAGAGAGTCGAACACATTTTCCGTCTATGATATCTATTGCAGGTATTATTCTCATTGATTAACTTATTAATCAACCCTGAACTTGTTTCAGGGTCTTTTTTGTACTATTAGCGTCTCTAATTTTGGATTTGATTTCTTTACCAAATTCCATTTCCATTCTTTATGCCAATTTTTTAATTGTTTTTCCCTAGCTCTTGCCAAATTGTCTTCTTCGTATTCTTCTAAATAGATTAAGTCAAATACATTATATCGTTTTGTAAAATACGCTCCATTTCCTGACTTGTCCTCCTTAAGTCTCCTACTGATATCATTAGTAACGCCAATATAAATAACTGTTCTATTTCTATTTGACAATATGTAACAATAATACTTCAACTATAATCTATCAGCTAATTAGCAAGGATTCTGAAACAAGTTCAGAATGTTACAGATTCAAAAAATTCTCTAGAATTTTTGAACCTGTAACACTGCTCTTTTCTGGATGAAACTGCGTTCCATAAAAATTATCTTTCTGCAATGCTGTGCTATAAGGAACTCCATAATGTGATTGCGCAATAGCTTCTTCCATTACTGGAGCATAATAACTATGCACCAAATAGATATACTCTTTTTCCTCTACTCCTTCGAACAATGGAGATTTTAGAGACTCAATTTGATTCCATCCTATCTGCGGTACTTTTACACCATGATTGAAACGTACTACGTCGGTATTAAAAATCCCTAGACCTTTTGTGTCTCCTTCTTCTGTATAATTACACATCAACTGCATTCCTAAACAAATACCTAAAACTGGCTGTTTTAATTGAGGAACTAAAGCGTCTAAGCCTGAAGCCTTCAATTTCTTCATAGCACTACTCGCCTCTCCAACTCCTGGAAAAATAACTTTATCCGCAGCTTTGATTTCTTCTGGATCATCACTTAAGATCGCTTCATACCCTAATCGCTGAATCGCAAATTTTATCGATTGGATATTTCCTGCTCCGTAATTTATAATTACTATTTTCATTTGACTTGTCATCCTAAACTTGATTCAGGATCTCTTTAATTAACTCTAAATATTCTACTTTATACCTAATACTAAAAACTATAACATTCCTTTAGTACTTGGCAAAATCATTTTCTCAGGATCCCTTTTCACCGCAACCTTAATTGCTTTTGCAAAAGCTTTAAATATAGCTTCAATTTTATGATGTTCATTAGTTCCTTCTGCTTTTACATTCAGATTAGCTTTTGCACCATCTGTAAATGATTTAAAAAAATGATAAAACATTTCTGTTGGCATTTTTCCAATCATCTCTCTTTTAAAATCAGCATCCCAAACTAACCAGTTACGCCCTCCAAAATCTATAGCTACTTGCGCTAAGCAATCATCCATTGGTAAACAAAAACCATATCTTTCTATACCAAGCTTATTACCTAATGCTTCACTAAAAACTTCTCCTAATGCAATCGCTGTATCTTCTATAGTATGATGCTCATCAACTTCTAAATCTCCTTTAACTTGTATATCAAGATCCATTTGTCCGTGGCGAGAAATTTGATCTAACATATGATCAAAAAACTCTAATCCTGTAGAAATATTACTTTTACCAGTCCCATCAAGGTTTAATTTAATATAGATATCTGTTTCATTGGTTTTCCTGGTAATTTCTGCCGCTCGATCTTTTAGTTTTAAAAACTCATAAATCTTTTCCCAATCATTGCTTTCTAATGCAATATGATCATTTAACTCATCTCGCTTAATCGTAATTTCACCTGTTCCCAGATTCGTATTATCATTAATAAAAACACCTTTTGAACCTAGGTTTTTTGCTAGCTCCATATCTGTTAATCGATCTCCAATTACGAAAGAATTCTCCAGATCATACTCGTCAGAAAAATACGCTGTTAGCAATCCTGTTCCTGGTTTTCTTGTATTGGCATTTTCATGAGGAAATGTTCTATCTAAAAACACCTTATCAAATACAACTCCTTCGTTTTCGAAAGATTTCATTATGAAATTATGAACTGGCCAGAATGTATCTTCAGGAAACACATTCGTTCCTAACCCATCTTGATTAGTAATCATTACTAATTCATAATCCAATTCTTGAGCTATCTTTCCTAAAAACGTAAATGCTTTAGGATAAAAGATCATTTTTTCAAATGCATCTATTTGCTCGTCTACTGTCTCTTTGATAATCGTTCCATCACGATCTATAAATAATACTTTCTTTTTCATATGCCCTCACCCTAACCCTCTCCCACAAGGAGAGGAAACTAAGGATTTTTTATAATTGTTTTAATATTTCTACTAATTTTTTATTTTCCTCTTTTGTACCCACTGTTAATCTCAGTGTGTTTTCGCAAAGTGGTTGTGTTGTTCGATTACGAATTACAATACCATTTTCTAACAATTGATCATATCTTGTATTCGCATCATCTACCTTTATCAAAACAAAATTTGCATCCGTTTCATAAACTTCCTTTACAAAGTTGACTTCTTTTAAGAAAGTAATCATTCGTTCTCTTTCCATTAAAATACTAGCAACCTCTTTCTTTACCAAACTAACGTTTTCTAATCTTTCTAATGCTCTTTGCTGCGTTAGCTCGTTTACATTATAAGGAGGCTTGATCTTATTAAGCACACCTATGATTTCTTCTGAAGCATAACATAATCCAAGCCTAATTCCAGCCATACCATATGCCTTAGACAATGTTTGTGTGATGATCAAGTTAGGATACATACTAATTTTATTGATCCAACTATCTTTGGATGAAAAATCAATATAAGCTTCATCAATAACAACTAAGCCCTGAAAGCTTTCAAGTATTTTGATAATACTATCTTCTGAAAAAGAATTCCCTGTTGGGTTATTTGGAGAACATAAAAAAATAATCTTAGTAGTCTCATCTACTGCTTGCAAAATTTCAGATACATTGGGCTCAAAATTTTTCGTCAATAAAACTTCTTTTTCATCAATGTTATTAATGTTTGCTAATACCTTATACATCCCATAGGTTGGCGGCAATGTGATAATGCTATCTATTTTAGGTTCGCAAAATGCCCTAAACAAAAGATCCAAAACTTCATCACTTCCGTTTCCTAATAACATATTAGAGGTAGAAACTCCTTTTTGTTCTGCCAATATAGCCTTAAGACTTCGCTGTTGCGGATCCGGATATCTATTTACTCCATTCTCAAAAGGATTTTCATTCGCATCCAGAAAAATCATTTCAGAGCCATCTGAAACATATTCATCTCTCGCAGAGGAATATGGTTTTAATCCCTGTACGTTTTCTCTAGTTATCTTATTTATGTTGAATTGTATTTTGTTCATTTTCCATTGTCGTCCTGAACCGTTTTCAGGATCTCATATTTTAATTTACTAATCTTAATTTATCAAGTTTATTCCAAAAAACTTATCTAATACGACCACTACAACTCCTAATAAAACGCTTATTGTTATAAATGTAATAATTAAGATTAGTAAGAATTTTATAAATTTCCATAAGGTCTTAGCTAGCGTAAGATCACATAATCTTTTATAGGTAAATGAATAATAAAAAACTGCAATTAAAACGCCTGAAGAAAACATGTACGGGTGAACCAGCAATGCGATCACAAACAAAAAAGTGGTTGCAATCATGGAAAAACCTTGTATATAGCAATTAACAACTAAATGCTCTGCGTAATTGTACTTCTTTCTTCCAAAAACTAAATATGAAATAAAAGTATACATAGGAATTGAGAGAAAAGCGAAAAGGTTAAAGTACTTTAAAATCATACCTTGCGACTTTTTTTGACTCTCTATTTGCCCTTTCATGAAATCTTCAAATGCTTTCTGGTCATTTTCATTTTCTAAATTTTTAAGAGAACCTTCTTTTTGTTTAGCACTATCAAATTGAAATCGATAAAAGCTTTCACCAAACATATCAGTTGAAAACTCGGTATATTTATCTGAAAAAGAATTAAAAACAAGCGTTGCTATAGTAAGGCCGATTAAAAGAAACGTAAACGGAGGCATAAATTTCTTTCTGACTCCATTAATGTAATCCTTAGCAACTATATCTGGTGTTACAACCATTGTTCTAAAGGTTCTTAAATATGTATTATCCCAACCAAAAACCTTATTAAGGAATTCCAGAAATATTCTCTTCACGGTAAGTCTTTCTGTAACAACCTTAGCTCCACAACCCTGACAATAATCCGCTATTTCTGAAAAAGCATATTTGCAATTTCTACAATTCATCAATTCTTTATTTACATTATAAACCTTTTAAACACATTTGGTTTAACCAATTACTTTTCTAAACTATTCAATCGTAATGTTACAGCATTTTTATGCGCTTGTAACCCCTCCGCTTCGGCCATTATCTCTATAGCCTTACCAATGCTTTTAATTCCTTCTTCAGATAACTTCTGAAATGTCATTGATTTCATAAAACTATCTAGATTTACTCCACTATATTGTTTAGCATATCCATTGGTAGGCAATGTATGATTTGTTCCTGAAGCATAATCACCAGCACTTTCTGGAGTATAATTACCAATAAAAACAGAACCTGCATTACTTATATTATCAACATAAAAATCCTGATCCGCTACACATACAATAAAATGCTCTGGACCATATTCATTAATTAATTCTAATGCTTCAGTGTCATTCTCAACATAAATTAGTTTAGAATTGGCAATTGCAGCTTCTGCTATCTCTTTTCTTGGCAACACGCTACACTGATTCGTTACTTCTATTTCTACTTCTTTCATAAGTTTTTTAGAAGTAGACACTAAAATCACTTGACTATCTTTTCCGTGTTCTGCTTGACTTAGTAAATCTGAAGCTACAAAAGAAGCATTCGCAGTATCATCTGCAACTACCAATAATTCACTTGGACCAGCAGGCATATCAATGGCCACTCCAAATTTGGTTGCCAATTGCTTCGCTACAGTAACGAATTGATTCCCTGGACCAAATATCTTATAAACTTGAGGTATCGTTTCTGTTCCGAATGTCATTCCTGCAATTGCTTGAATTCCACCAACCTTAAATATTTTGGTTACCCCACAAAGAGCTGCAGTATACAAAATAGCTGGATTGATTTTCCCTTCGGTATTTGGTGGAGAGCATAGAACTATTTCCTTACAACCTGCAATATTTGCTGGAACAGCCAACATTAAAATTGTCGAAAATAAAGGTGCTGTTCCACCTGGAATATATAACCCCACTTTTTCTATAGGTCTTTTTTCTTGCCAACAGCTTACTCCATTTATAGTTTCTACAGAAACCTTTTCTGTTTTTTGCGCCGCATGAAAAACTTCAATATTTGATTTTGCTAATACAATAGCTTCTTTTAATTCATTATTAACTAAATTCTTAGCTTCTTGTATTTCCTCTGATGAAACTACAATTGCATCTAACGTTACTTTATCGAATTTCTGAGTATACCTGTCAATAGCACGATCTCCTTCTATCTTTACTCCATCAAAAACATTTAAAACAACATTTTCGATATCGGCAACTGTTTGCGTTGGTCTTTTTAATAATTCTGACCAGGTACTTCTTTCTGGATTATATATCTTCTGCATCGTCTTTAGAATTAACTACAATACCATTTTTTCAATAGGACACACCAAAATACCTTCTGCTCCTTCGACTTTTAATTCATCCAGAATATCCCAGAACTTATTTTTTTCTACTACGGTGTGAATTGAACTCCATCCTTTTTCTGCAAGTGGCAAAACTGTTGGACTACGCATTCCTGGAAGAATATCTACAATACGTTCAATTTTATCATTAGGAGCATTAAGCAATACATATTTAGAAGCTCTTGCTTTTAATACCGCACGAATTCTAAATTGTAATTTTTCTAGAATTTCTTTATTCTCATTACTAATACTTGGGGAAACTGCTAATACAGCTTCTGAGGTTAACATTACTTCTACTTCTTTCAGGTTATTCTTGAACAAAGTACTTCCACTAGAAACGATATCGCAAATAGCATCTGCCAGACCAATATTAGGAGCTATTTCCACTGATCCTGAGATCTGGTGTAAATCCGCGGATATTCCTCTTTCTTTTAAATATTCATTGACTGTATTAGGATATGAAGTGGCAATTCTTTTCCCATCAAGATCTTTAATGGAGTTATATTCCACATCCTTTGGAACTGCAAGAGACACTTTACATTTAGAGAAATTTAATCTTTCTGAAATAGCAATATCTTTACCTTTTTCTACTAATACATTTTCTCCAATAATCGCAATATCCACCACACCATCTCTAAGGTATTGAGGAATATCACCGTTACGCAGAAACATAACTTCCATAGGAAAGTTTCTTGTGGTTGCTTTTAGTTGATCTTTACCATTATCGATAGAAATCCCACAATCTTTTAAAATCTGAACAGAATCCTGGTTAAGTCTTCCACTTTTTTGAATAGCAATTTTAATTTTTGACATTTTCTCTTTTTTGTTGTTGTGTTTGGTCAATTCAAAACAAGCTTTAAATAAAAAAACCCGTTTGAGAATGCTCAAACGGGTTATTATATATGATTAACTTATACACATATCAACTTACCACGCCTGAGCGGAGATGTAAGAATGATGATGATGTAAAAGAATATTTTTCATTGCTTCTAATATGGTGCGAATTTATAAAAAATATTTTTTCTGAAATGTATTTCAGCTTAATTTTTTGTTATTTATCTTTTTTCGAAGTATAAATCACTCTATTATAATAATTTAATTAAAACATTTTTATAACTTTAAGAGACTAACACTAATCATCAACATATGAAAAATTTAATTTCATTCTTTATTTTTATCTTATTCGCTTTACTGGGAATGTGGTGGTACTATTCCTGCAATTGGTGTCTTGGCGATAGAAATAAGGGGTCTTCTATTGTAGAGGAACAAATTAATCTCGAAGCAGAGGCCAAAGCTAAAAAGGCTTACGAGGATAGTTTAGCGCTAGCTCACGGTCTATATGCTAAGGATAACCTAAACGCTGATGTTTTTAGATATCCAGAAAATCTTCAAATAAACAATTCCAATTCTGAAGTATACATTCCAGATGCCGTTCAAGATTTTGAGGCTAACATAGCCCAATATCTTGGTCAAAATCAAGATCAGGAATTAATCATTTATGGTTATGAAACCACTGATGAGAAAAACAACGGTAAAGAAGTTGGACTCGCTAGATCAAATTATATCAAAGATATTCTGATAAAAGCCGGAATAAATGGGGATCGAATTGTTCCTAAAGCAAAATTATATACTTATGATTACAACTCTGATGGTAAATATAATGGCGGTATTCTTCTAAATTTTCATAAAATAGATGAATCTAGGTTAAAAGAAGTTGAAAAAGGCATTGCCAATAGAACTTTATACTCTGATTTTGGATCAAAAGAGTTTAAACCAGATGCTACTTTATCAAATTACGCACTAGAGCTCAAAAATTATTTAAACAAGTATCCTGATAAAACAGTATTAATTACCGGACATACTGATAATGTTGGTGACGATGAAGCTAATCAATTTGTTGGTTTAAAAAGAGCTGATAATGTTAAAAACTATCTAGCTTCTAAGGGTATTCCTATCGAGAAACTTACTTCAGAATCTAAAGGAGAGTCTAATCCTATTGCTCCAAATGATACAGAAGAAAACAGAGCAAAAAACAGAAGAATAGAAATAATTGTAAACTAAATAAAATAACCAAAAATATGTTAGATTTTTTAAATGAAGCAAATTGGTGGTGTCTACTACTATTGTTATTAATTGCATTCTTACTAGGATGGTTCTTATCAAAATGGAGTCTAAAAAATAAATATAAAACAGAACTAGATCAATGTTTGAGGGAAAAAGAGAAGCTAAGAAATGGAAATTTCAAAAAAGCAAATACAACATTTACTAACCCTATTCCCGTCGAAACAAATGATACTCAAAAGACAATAGCATCAGGTGATACCGAAACAAAACCTCAACTAAACTTTGAAAGTTTTGGAAAAGCGGATGAATCACAAAAAGATGATCTTAAATTAATTAGTGGTGTAGGTCCTTTTATAGAAGAAAAATTGAATAGTATAGGAATATATACTTTTGATCAGATAAGTAGATTTACGAAAGAGGATATCGACACTGTTACAGATTTAATACAGTTCTTTCCTGGTCGAATTGAGCGTGACAATTGGGCAAACCAAGCAGAAAAGCTTAAAGATAAATAGTGCTACCAACACATATTAAAACTTAGCCTTTATGAAAGCATCATAAAGGCTTTTTTTTGATCTTTTTGTATACTAAAAAAGTATTAGATTTACGAAATCTAACTAATTTCTGTTTTATGTCATTATCTACTTTAGATTGGGGAATCATTATTTCATTTTTTATAGTTTTTGCAATTATTGGTATTGCTGTTTCTAAAAAATCCGGTAAAAGTGCTAAAGAATTCTTTTTATCCGGAAGAAATATGCCTTGGTGGTTATTAGGAATTTCTATGGTGGCTACTACTTTTTCGGCAGATACGCCAAATCTAGTAACGGACATTGTGAGACAGAACGGAATTTCTGGTAATTGGGTTTGGTGGGCTTTCTTACTTACGGGAATGCTTACAGTATTTGTTTATGCTAAATTATGGAGAAGATCAGAAGTGTTAACGGATCTTGAATTTTATGAAATCCGTTATAGCGGAAAAGCAGCAGCGTTTCTAAGAGGGTTTAGAGCTATTTATCTTGGCGTCTTTTTTAACGTAATGATTATGGCTTCAGTTTGTTTGGCTGCTATTAAGATTGGGGGCATATTATTCGGTTTAGCTCCATGGCAATGTGTATTATACGCTTCCATAATAACCGTTATCTATAGTGCACTTGGAGGATTAAGAGGTGTTATATTTACTGACTTCCTACAGTTTATTGTTGCGATGATTGGTTCTATAGCCGCAGCTTACTACCTTATTAATTTACCTGAAGTTGGCGGGTTATCCAACTTATTAGAACATGCTAATGTAAGTGACAAGCTTAACTTCTTACCCGATTTTAACGATACTAAAACTTTGATTCCATTATTAGTAATACCTCTTGCTGTACAATGGTGGAGCGTTTGGTATCCTGGTGCCGAACCAGGTGGTGGTGGATATATCGCACAGCGAATGCTTTCGGCTAAAGATGAAAAAAATGCAATAGGAGCTACTCTTTTATTTAATATTGCACATTACGCTCTAAGACCTTGGCCATGGATATTAATTGCCTTGATTTCTTTGGTTATCTTCCCGGAGTTGGATACTATTCAAAAAGCATTTCCCAATGTAGATCCTAATATTATTGGTCATGATTTAGCGTATCCCGCAATGTTGACTAAATTACCGAGTGGGTTGCTAGGTCTTGTGGCTGCCTCATTAGTGGCCGCTTTTATGAGTACTATATCCACTCATTTAAATTGGGGATCTTCTTACATTGCAATTGATTTTTATAAAAGATTTATCTCTCCTGATGTTGGTGAAAAAAAATTAGTAAATATTGGTCGTCTCAGCACTGTAGGATTAATGATTTTGGCTGCATTGCTTGCTTTAGCTTTAGAAAGCGCCTTAAGCACCTTCAATATCCTTTTGCAAATCGGAGCTGGTACTGGATTAATTTTTATACTAAGATGGTTCTGGTGGCGTATTAATGCTTATAGTGAAATCACTGGTATGATTGTTTCTTTTGTGATTGCAATTTGGTTTGAATTTGCTCACGAGGCTGTTTTTGGATCAAAATTAGAAGGATATCAAGAATTAGTAATTGGAGTAGTATTTACAACAATTTCATGGATTTCTGTTACACTCATTACCAAGCCAACAGATAATGAAACCTTAAGCAAGTTTTACAATAAAGTAAAACCTTATGGAATAGGTTGGAATGGTCTTAAATCCAAGCTATCACAAACAAATATCATCTTAGATAAAAGCACAGATAAATTCACTGTTGATCTTGCTTCTATGCTACTAGGAGTGTTATTGGTTTATTGTTCATTATTTGCAACTGGATATTTTATTTATGGAAATATTACAGGTGCATTAATCTTATCAGCCATCACTATTGCTGCAGTATTAGTTTTAATGAGAATTAGAAGGAAACCTTTGTAACTCCATACGACCTTAACATGCCAAAAATAAAGACTTAGCAATCCTTTTTCTTGAAATCTTTAGATTGTAAGAATTCACTTATTAATATTTTCTTATATTTAAGTAATTCTTACCCTTAAGATTTATGAGAAAAAAAATACTTCTATGTCTAGTCATGCTTTCTATGCAAATAGATGCTCAAGAAAAAACAATAGTTGTTGGTAACCCTACCACAACCTATGTCAACATTATCGATGTACAGAATATGGGCAATTGGACCGAAATCTCTTTAGAATTTAATCCTACTAATGATATCAATGCTACACTTCATCCTCCTACAGGTAAATCTCCATTTATCCTTAGTGATCAAAGAGGTAATAGATACGCTCTTAAAAATCAAATGGGATGGGAAGGTCCTGATCCAGGAGGCTATGGAACCGTAAAACTTGTAACTAATGAAAAAAAATATCTGAAGTTATTCTTTAATAAATTAGAGAAAATTGATGAAATATATTCATTAACAGAACTAGGTTGTGAAACCGGTTGTTGGAATTTTTATGATATAAGCTTAAAAGATAAAGTAATAGAAACTGTTAAGAAAGAAGACGTTTCTACCAAATTCACAAAAAGTTGGGTGGATTACAATGTAACCGAAGATGGTAAAAAAGGTATGAGAATCCATGGAGAATTCACGGTGTATAACTTGAAAGGAAAAGAATGTTATATGTTAGTGCGTTTTGCAGATAAGGACGAAAAATTCCTCACCACTACCAAAGTAGGGTATAAAAATGTTTCTGGTCATATTTCATTATACAAAAAACTCATCCCAAAATATAATAATTCTTATTATGAAGATGTAGTTGTTTTTATGCCTTATACAGAATTTAATCTATCAAAAGAATATCACAACCTAAAATATGATGTGGATCTGATATACAAAAATGGCGAACTTATTAAACATTTTGAAATGGTAGACTTCTATTATGATAATAAATAAGTAAAATTGAACCCTAGGAATTAATCAAGATAATAGACAGCTTCTAAATATTTTTTAATTCCTGATTTTTCATCTTTTTTAGATTTCAATTCTTTTAAAACTCCTGCTACTTGTATTCTTTTTTCCGGAAGTTTGTGAGATCCTTTTGCGTGGGCAATAATAAAAGTTTCTGACGACTCCTCTTCTACTATTTCATATACATCATAGGTATCAATTATCGGAATCATAGTAAAGGTAGTCACTTTACCTGCTACAATTGGAACCATAATAAATCCATTAAAATCAGATTTAGATGCTATCTTTTTAGGAATACCCGTTATAATCGTATTCTTAGATAAACTCCCTTTATCATTTGCTTCAGAAGGAAGTAATACTTGAGCTGCATATTCCACATACATAGATTTCAAATCATCAGTAAGATTGGAAATCAACTGCTTTTTCGCACCTTCCTCTAGCCTAGAAATCGCTAGTTCCAAGAAAAGAATCATGGTCTGTTTATTACTAAAAAGACCCGCTATTTTTCCTAATTCAGCTTTTGAAATTACTCCGTCATCGGCTTTGGTAAGAATATTATAAAACCTTCCTCCATTATCCAATGAAGTTATAGCTTCGTTTATATCTTTATATGGTTCTATCTTTTTCATGTGTTATTAGTTTTGAATATTATAAAGCATCTGTCCTAAGAATTCTCCAAAAAGATAGATCCCAGCGGTTCCAATCAAGCATATATACAACAATATAAAGAGATTTCTTCTTTTCTTATCTTTCTCTTCTTTAATTGAAATAATACCTGAAAAACTTAACAATAAAACAAAAAAGTAATTCATAACTGAACAATATAGTTTACCTATTAGTATAAAATTCATGAGTATTGTTACAATTAAATATTTTTTAATGTGAAGTAATTATAGGTTTAGCAAATAATATCATTTATCTCCTAGGCAACCTTTAGTTTTAATCAATTAAACCAATCTCTCAATTATATCTGTTACAAATTTTAAGACCTATCGTCTTCTGAATAAACGGAAGTATATGAGATACCCATTTATTAAGCGTAAATATTATTTTTCCTTATTCAAAGATATAGCTGGTTTTATTAAAAATCCAGATACCCAAATAACATCTCAAAAATCAACAAAACTTAAAATTTATGACACCATAGGATTGTATATTTTAAAAATGATATTCTTGATTCCTGTAGTTTTATTTTTCGCATTAGTTTATGACCCCGAAAATATTCAAGGTGTAAAGATGTCTGAACGTTTTTCCCCTTTGGTGTTTTTATTAGTTGGAGGATTTCTTCTGCCCCTAATTGAAGAAGTTGCCTTTAGGCTTTCTTTAAAGTTTAAACCGATTTACCTTGCACTATCCATCAGTGTGTTTTTATATTATTTTTTAACTAAAGTTATTTTTCAAACTAAAAATACTGCTGTAGATGAGAGTTTCGTTATTAGAATTGTTTCAGCAATTGCAATAGGGGTCATTCTTTTACCTATACTAAATAGCAAATTGGTAAAGCGGAAATTGACAAAATTTTGGAGTAGCAACTTTCGAATTATATACTACGTGTCCTGCATAGTTTTTGCTTGGATGCATATCTCCAAATATGAATTGGTTTGGATAAACATTGTCTTATTACCTATTCTTACTTTACCTCAATTAATGAGCGCAATAGCTAACGGGTATATAAGAGTAAAGTTTGGATTTCAATATCCATTACTTTTTCACATGTCTAATAATTTGGTATCTATAGGATTGTCTTTACTACTAACTGCGAAGTAATTATTTTTCTTTTTGATTCACCAAAGTATCAAAAAGCCTGTCTATCTGTAAAGGTTTCCATAAAAAGCCATTAAAGTAAGTCAAATAATCTTCGTTATTAACAGCTGTCACATCTGCTGTTAGCGCATATATGGGAGTATGTTGATTTTCATTTGTTGAATTTCTTATAAGCTTAGCAGCATCAAAACCATTCATTTCCGGCATATGAATATCCATTAAAATAAAATCTACTTTTGCCTCTTTAGCAACCTTAACAGCATCACACCCATTTTTTACACGCTGTATTTTCACTCCCCATTTTTTTAGTAACTGCCCCATAACTAAAGCATTTACTTCATTGTCTTCTGCAAGGATTGCTGTTGTATTTTTAAGTTGATTTGTATGCTTTTGATTAACCTGAACAATTGCTTTAGCTCTTTCTAATGTTAACTCAAAGTAAAAAGTCGAACCTTTTCCTTTTTCGCTAGTTAGACTAACGGTACTACCGAACAATTCTACTATTTTTTTAACAATTGCCAAACCTAATCCCGTACCTCCATTATTTCTTGTTGTTATAGTAGAAGGTATATAAAAACTATCAAAGAGTCTACTTTGTTCATCTTCAGCTATCCCAACCCCTGTATCTTCTATACTAAAAGAAATTGTATCCTTATTCTTTACAGAGGATATTAACTTAATATCTATAGACACAAATCCTTTGTTTGTGTATTTTATAGCATTGCTTGCTAGATTTCCTAAAATTTGAAACAATTTGGTTTCATCAAGCATGTAAAATTTACTTAACGCTACATCAATTTGAACATTCAACTCTATCCCTTTTTCAAGAGCCATTCCTAAATAGGTTTCCTTAATATTATTAATAAGCTCTTCGAAATTAACCGAATACATTTCCAATTCCATTTTATCAGAATCTAACTTGGAAAAATCTAAAATGTCGTTAATAATTCGCATTAAATTCTTAGAAGAAAATTGTAGCGATTTTAGTAACTTTTGATCATCTGCATCTGCTCTTTCCTTTAACATGGAAATAATACTTGTAACGGCATTCAGTGGAGTTCTTATCTCGTGACTCATAGCGGATAGAAATGACTGCCGCATTTTTGCGGTTTCTTCTGCTTGTTTTTTCTTTATTACAATAGCTTCTTTTTCTCGTTTAAGATTTTCTTCTTGTTGCTCATATTTCATTTTAGAAATACGTTCATAATTCTCTATAACTTTTACAGTTTGAGAATTAACTGAAGCATCTTTTTCTATTAAATAGCTTTCGAGATATTTTAAAGCTTTTTCATGTTCGTTTTCACCTCTATAGGTTTCATAAAGAAGATGACTTGCCTTATATTTAGTTCTAGATAGATTATATTTTGTACTATGAGCCACCACTTCTTTTAGTAAAGTTTTCGCTTTTTCACTTTCTCCCGTTTCAAGATATAATTGAGCTAGTTTATGCTTAGTCATTCCTATACCATAAACCTCATTATATTTTTCGTGTATACTCAACGCTTTTATAAAATCAGCGCTAGCTTTTTCATACTCTTTGTTATAACTATACACTTTACCTCGACCGTAAATAGCAAAAGCAAGACCTCTATCATCTCCTGTTTCTAATTTTAACTCTATTGATTTATTAATCATTTCTAGAGCTTCTTTAGGCTTATCCTTTTTGAGCAACATCCCTGACATAGGGTTATACACATTGGATTCAAAATTTTTATTTTTGCATTTTTTTGCAGTTTCAATAGCTATTCTATAGGCTTCAGTTGCATTATTTTCATCCCCTAAAATTTCATAAATAGAACCAAGCGATTTTTGAGTTCTAGATTGATTATGCCAATCATCATATTTTTGATAAATAACTAAGGCATCAATGAGATAAATCATCCCAAGATGATAATTGTTTGTTTTATAATGTATACCTGCAATACTATATTTAGCATCAGCTACTCCTCTATCATCTTCTAATGATTCAAAACATTTAATCGCTCTTTCTGCAAAAGACAAAGCTTCACCACCTTTTCCACAAATCATACTGAACAATGACAACATGTTTAAGCTTTTACCAATACATGCTTTATCATCTATTTTTTCACTTAACAACAATGCCTCATTAGCCAATTTCACACTTTCTTGTAAATCATTAACCCTAAGTTCATAGGATTGATCAAGTAGATGTGTGATTTTAGACAATGCGGTATTCTGTTCGTTCATACGAAACAACTATGTAGTATAATTCTTATTAATAATTCTACAAAAAAAAGATTAAATGATTGTTAATAAAGATAAAAATACACTATTTTTTAAATTCATTCTTAGTAACCCAACTATTTTTGAAGTACAAGTCATTTCAAAAAAAAATAATTAACAGTATTATTCCCTAGGTTTAGTATGCGAATATTTTACTACATTTTAAGATTAACTAACGCGCATAAAAAAACCACCATAAAATATTCTCATATTTTATGATGGTTATAAACTTAGAAGATATACTAGATATATCTTTTTCTACTGATTTCCTAGGATTATAGGCATTCCACTTTCACCTGAGCCTATTACTATCACTTTAGCATTAGTAGATTTAGCTAATTCTAAAGTGGCTTCAATTCCTTTTTCTGTAAGAATTTTATCTGTTAATGAAGCACTTAGAATTTGGTTAGCAATGGCTTTACCTTCTGCATCAATTTTTTGTCTTTCGGCCTCTTTTTGAGCTTTCGTTAATTTAAACTCATACTCTAATGATTCTTGCTCTTGTCTTAATTTACGCTCAATAGCTTCCTTGATTGTTGGAGGTAAAGTTACATCACGCACCAAAACTTCATTTAATTGAATAAATTGATTCCCTACAATCTTTTTTGTTTCTTCATAAATCTCTTTCTGAATTACATCTCTCTTACTAGAATACAATTGTTCTGGAGTATACCTACCGACTACACTACGAGCCGCAGATCTTATCGTTGGTAATAATATTCGTTGTACATAATTCTCTCCTTTTTGTTGGTGTAATAGCCCCAACTTTTCATATTGCGGCTGAAACCAAGCCGATGCGTCTAATTTTATCTCCAGACCATTAGAAGAAAGTACTTGCATTTTTTCAAAAACTTCTTGTTGCCTTACTTCATAAACAATTACTTTATTCCATGGAGCCACTAAATGAAACCCTTCTCCAAGAGGAGGTTCATCAGTCACAACTCCTTCATCAAAAGTTTTATAAAGTACTCCAGCTTCTCCAGAGCTAATAGTAATTGTAGATTTTGTAATAAAAACTATTACTAAAACAACAATAATAAGAATAGGTAACCCTATTTTAGGTAATTTTTCCATGATAAATTTTTAAATTTTTAATTTTAAATAAGCCCATTATATTTTCTCATAAACCACTCTATAGAGAGCAATAATATTATAATTGCCAAAAGATATTTCCAATCTATTAAAGATACGATATTTTCCTTGCTCTTCTGGATTGCCTGATATCTCTGATCCTCAATTAGATCACGAATCAAGATTTCATTTTGATTCATAAAATAAGCCTTTCCATCAGTATTAGTCGCTACTTGTATTAGTTTTGTTACATCTGCATTAAGTAATTGTTGTTCTACATCATAATCTAAAATGCTAAAACTTCCAGAACGTGATATATTTTCACCTGCGACCATTACAGTGTAATCATAATTCCCGGACGACAAACTACTAAGATCAGCCTCATACGAATTGTTTTTCAATAACATTGGTATCGTCTGAGATGCTTCAGTATCTTTATTTTTAACCACAATATTTAAGCTCCCTCTACGATCAAATTCATAGTTTTTGGTAAAATACTCTGCTTTGATTTTAATACTTGCGTTACCATAATAAAAAGATTCTGAAATGGTATTTAATCTACTTTTTCTTTTGTTAGAGGCTAAATATTGGATCAACTTTCCAAATAATTCATCAAAGCTCTTAAAATTTTTATTATCCAAATAATCCTGCGCTCTCCATCTCCATATTCCGTCTCCGAATAAAACTGCCTCTCTTATACCATTCTCCTCTATAGTAACTAATAGAGGTTCCTCAGTAGTAATATTACCTATATTTCTTTGTAATAACATATCATAAGAGGAATTCATATATATTTCTCCAAATGCACCAATCAGTGGTGGATACCCGTTGAAACCAATATCTTCTATCAAGAAAGTTCCGTAGTTAGGATTAAATCTCGGTAAGTAATACTCAGTTTGTCTAGTAATCTCTTGTCTGTACTTCTTTTGGATTTTATTAAGAAATGCCCAATCAGTTTTAGCTCCAGTTATTGTGAAATAATTTTTTCTAGTACCTTCTAGTTTTTTGTAAACTCCATTAAACCGAGCATTAGGTTGATATAAAATAATAAGCTGATATTCTTCTAGATCTTTCACCTCTGTAGGCTTTATGATCGTAAGACTTCTACGTTCATTACTTTCAACACTTTTTTTAATCGCTCCTAAATCTGGATGCATTAGATCACTGATCAATAATACGTTTGTTTTTTGATCAATTACTTCTACCGCAAAATCTTTGCTATTATTTATAGTGTTCTTCTCATTTTCTACCGGAATTAACGTCGTTCTATACTTCAGTACTCCTGCAGTATTAGCAGCTAGTGTAAAATTAATTACTTTAGAGTTATTTTCTTCAGAGAAAGAAACAGGTTGAGAATATATTGTATTCCGACCAGATTTAACCTCAAATCTTGTATTGATACTTTCTAAACCAGAATAGGTAAGAATGACCTCTACCGGAAATTTATTCTTAAGGTATGCATAACGATTTACATTAAGCTGTTGAATTTTTGTGTCAGTTACTTTAGCAGTATCTCCCGTAATTATTGGGAAAACTTGTTGTTTATATGTCTTACTACTATATTGATAATCTCTACCATAGGTCTGATTACCATCAGTAACCAATATCGTTGGCGCATTAGAATTTTTGTATATCTGATCTAAATTTTCTAATGCTTTAGAAATATTGGTTTGTTTCTGATCAAACGTTAAACTTAAGGTGTCTTTTAATTCATTAGAAAACGAATAGTATTTTATATCAAATCGTTCCTTAAGTTCTTCATTTTTTTGAATCCTATCAACAAACTGTGATACCGACTGACCTTGATTTAGATGATGTATTGAGGAAGAATTATCAATGGCAACTACTAAAGTAGGTTTTTCCGTATAATAAGAATTCTTCCTGAATGTAGGATTAATTAGTAAAATCAACAATGCAAAAACACTTAAGAAACGTAAAAAAGCAAAAAACAGATTCCTTTTGGTTCTATTCTTTGCTTTATTCATATATTGAAATAGCGCAATAATCAATGCAATTATGCCTGCTATAATAATCAATACTATATTTTGTGTCTGCATTCTTGTTAATTACGATCTAAGAGTTCAGATTTACAATTTTTGTTTTTCAAATTTTAAGGTAGTTAATTAGAAGCCTGAAAATAATCACATTTAATTAAAAAGATCTTAAACTTATTAAAAAACTAATCAAAAATCGTTAAACGTAATTCGAGAATTTAACTTAGGTTAGCATTCCTCCATCTACATTAAGTACTTGTCCTGTAACATATCCACTTAACTCACTTGCTAAAAACAAACAAGCATTAGCTATATCTTCTGGAGCTCCACCTCTTTTTAAAGGTATAGCTTTTCTCCATTCATCTACAACTTTTTCATCAAGCTTACCTGTCATTTCGGTTTCAATAAAACCTGGAGCAATCACATTGCTACGTATATTTCTAGAACCCAATTCTAAAGCAACTGATTTAGAAAAACCAATAATACCTGCTTTAGAAGCAGCATAATTTGCTTGACCTGCATTTCCTTTTACCCCAACAACAGAACTCATATTAATTATACTTCCGCTACGTTGCTTAAGCATTGTTCTTTGCACTGCTTTAGTCATATTAAAAACACTTTTAAGATTGACTTCGATTACCTTATCAAAATCCTCTTCACTCATTCTCATAAGTAAATTATCTTTAGTAATCCCAGCGTTATTGACCAATATATCTATGCTTCCAAAAGTATCTAGAACATCTTTCGCTAAGCTCTCAGATTCCTCAAAACTAGCAGCATTACTTTGATATGCTTTTGCTTGAACACCTAAATCATTCAATTCTTTTTCTAAATCTTTTGCTGCATCTACAGAAGAACTATATGTAAATGCCACGTTTGCACCTTGTTTTGCAAAAACTTGTGCTATTCCTTTTCCAATACCACGAGTAGCACCAGTGATAATTGCAGTTTTGCCTTGTAAGAGATTCATTCGCTCTATAATGTTTTTTGGTATGACATACCATTTGTAAATGATATGTATGATTTTGTGTTTTCAAATATAAGAATTACTAACAGCTCACCAACAATAAACCCTTTGATTTCTATTAGGTTTTATACACAAAGATCAAATCTAATTTCATCTCCAATCCAATTAAAAGTATTTTCATCACTTTATATAATTGAATATGTTAGGGTTATTAAAAAAATAACACGCCATCTACACTAGTAACAACTAAGGAATACGAAAAAAAAACCTCAATTATTTTAATTGAGGTTTTTTAGTATCGTAATAAAGCATCTTAATGATGTACAACTGCTTCTGACCTATAAGAGGATAAATTTTTCTGAAATTTATGGTATTTTTTCATCACCCTAAAAACCTCATCTCCTATTTCTTTAGAAAGCTTTACAGAATCCTTTAATAAATCCGAGGCTTTACTAATCGTTTGTGATAACTTACGTCCACTATCATCCAATTCTAAGAATTGTCTATGCATATCTGGTGTACAGGGTTCGCAGCGATACGAATGCAAATCTAAAAGCATTGCAGAAAGTTCATCTTTCATACGTCTTAATCTAAGGGTATGTGTCTGTCGGTTTGGAGATTCTTTTGAAGTAGTTTGATTTTTCATTATGGTTTGGTTTTAAAAGTGAGTGTTTTAAATTTACCTATAATTAATTACACATCAAAAAATTTAATCGGTATATGCACATGTTTTATATTTATGTTAAATAATTAAACGATTTATAAAAAAATCAACATTAAATTTTAATAAAAAACTCGAAAAAGATAATCATCAGAAATTAAAAAAAAAGGGCATTTTCCCTTATTTTTCAATCACCTAAATAACAATTAAGAGAATTAATGACCATGAAAAAAAAGTATTGCTGGGGAATCATCGGTTGCGGTAAAATTGCACATAAATTTGCAGAAGACTTGGCGACCATTCCTAACGCAACATTATATGCAGTGGCAAGCAGAGATACAAAAAAGGCTAAAGATTTTGGAAAAGCATACAATGTTTTTCGGTGTTACGGAAGTTATCAAGAGCTTATAACAGATCCCAAGGTAGATATTATCTACATAGCTACTCCTCATGTGTTTCACTACGAAAATACACTAATGTGTCTTCATCATAAAAAGGCGGTATTATGCGAAAAACCATTTGCAATGAACAGTAAGCAAGTAAAAGAGATGATTGCTGTTGCAAAACGGAATAATACTTTTCTAATGGAAGCATTATGGACTTACTTCTTGCCACATTACATATATGCTTTAAAAGCAATAAAATCTAATGACCTTGGCACAATTAAAAACTTAAAAGCTGATTTTGGTTTCGCAAGCTCCTATGATCCTAAAAACAGGTTATTCAATAAGAAATTAGGAGGAGGTAGCTTACTGGATGTAGGGATTTATCCTTTATTTGCTGCACTAAGCATTTTAGGAAATCCAGATAAAATCGAAGCAAATGCCACATTCGACAAAAATGGTATTGATGAAAATTGTACCATGTTACTAACCTATAAAAATAATGTTCAGGCTTCTTTATACTCTTCAATTACTAAAGAAACAAATACGGAAGCTATTATTGAATTAGAAAAAGGAATCATCACGATAAATACTCGTTTTCACGAACCTTCTTCAGTAATTATTACCAAGAATGGGATTTCAAAATTACATGAGTTTCCTGTTAGCACAAATGGCTATAGTTTTGAAGCGATCCATGTACAAGAAATGCTCGCTCAAGGCACTATGGAAAGTACAGTCATGACCTTTGAGACAAGTCTACAATTAATTAATTTATTAGATACTGTTAGAAATAAGATTAACTTACAGTATGAATAGCTAATACTATTTAAAACCTATACAAAGTATTAAATATTTTACAAAATGTAAAGTTTATTTTACATTTTGTAAAAATAACACTACATTTGATTTATTAATCAAAAATCGAACAAGATGAAATATTTATTACAGAACAAATTTAAAAAGCCAGGATGGGTGTTATTTATTACAGGTATCGTATCAGGAGTTTTACTCACTATCAATGATTATGAGTCAAACTTAATAAAAACTAAAGTTATCTCATTATTCCACTATGATTCTTTTCTCAAAGAGAATAATGGGTTTTTAAGAATCATTGAGAATAACATTTTAGACGAAATAATAGTAATCGTGATTATAATTGGTGGCCTATTAGTGTCTTTCTCCAAGGAAAAAATCGAAGATGAGTTTATTTCAAAAACCAGGTTAGATTCTTTGGTTTGGGCAGTTATAGTAAATTATATCATTTTGCTATTTGCAACTCTTTTTATATACGACATAAGGTACATTCACGTGTTAATTTACAATATGTTTACACCCTTGCTCATATTTATTCTTCGATTTAACTATGTTATTTATAAAAAATCGAATCATGAAGAATAGGATAAAAATTGAAAGAGCTATTCTTGATCTTACACAAGCAGATTTAGCTAAAAAAATTGGAGTGAGCAGACAAACAATCAATGCTATGGAAAAGAACAAATACGTTCCTTCTACTGTTTTAGCTTTGAAAATTGCTAAACTATTCAAAAAACCTGTGGAGGATATTTTCTTTTTAGATATCGAAGACTAATTCGAAACAAAAAAGCGTTTGATCTATTGATCAAACGCTTTTGATTTGTGTAAAAAAAAAGAGTATTTATTTAGCTCCCCACTCTGCAAGGGAGTCTTTATTTAACTTTACGTAATCTGCATTTTTAGCTTTTTCCGCAAGTTCTAAAGATGTTTTAGCAGCTTTTATTGCTCCATCTTTATCTCCATTTTTAGCTAAAATTAAAGAATGCTGTCTGTGATACCAAAAAGCATCTGCTCTACCCGCTACTGCTTTTTCTATGTGTTGTTTTGCTTTAGCATAATCCTCAGTATCTTTATAAAATACAGCCGCTTGATAATGATCATTAGGAGATGGTCCTGCCATTACAGCTTCTATACTAGCAGCAGCAATTTTCTTTGTAGGAACTTCTATTTTAATAGCAGCTTCTGTATTTTCCCATACAAAATTCATTGTAGCTCCATCCATTTTGAATTCACTAAACATTACAGTAAATGTTTCTACATTAAATGGTAATGTATTTGTTTTTACAGTTGCTTTAGCAGCTACTTTGCTGTCATCCCATTTTTGAGGTGTACCCCAATTACTAGCGTCGCTATAGAAAATAACTTCCCAAGTTTCTTTTCCTGGTTTAGTAAAGATAGCATACGTTCCTTTCTTAAGTTCACTTCCTTCTACTTTTACATCATCACTAAAAGTGATTTGAGTATTCTTGTTAGCTCCTGTTCTCCATAATTTATCAAAAGGCACTAAGTTTCCAAAAATAGTACGTCCTTTCATACTAGGACGAGAATATTCAAGAGAAACATCTGTCAAGCCAACCACTTGCTCTACTTTAGATAAAGGGCTAGGCTGCGGAGTTTTTACCTGAGCTTCAATACCAAATGATAATAAGGCTGCAGATACGAATAAGATGATCTTTTTCATTGTGTTTAAATTTAGTCTATTAATTAGTTTACTAACAACGAAAATAATAATTACACATACATTAACAGTTAACAAAAACTTAAAATAACTAGTACTATATTTGTTGTCATTTCTAACAATATGAGACGTAAATATATATCAGAAGTAATTGGTACATTTTCTATGGTATTTTGTGGAACAGGAGCCATGACAATCAATGAAATAACTGGAGGTGATGTGACTCATGTAGGTATTGCGGTTACCTGGGGTTTAATAGTTATGGCAATGATCTATGCGTTTGGCGATATCTCAGGAGCGCATTTTAATCCTGCTGTTACTATCGCTTTTGCTTATGCAAAAAAATTCGAATGGAAAGAAGTTCCAAAATATATCTTGGCTCAATGCATTGGAGCAATTGCTGCTAGCAGTATTTTGCTTTTTTTATTTCCTGAAAGTGAATTTCTTGGTGGAACACTACCCTCTTTTGATGATCTCAGAGCATTTGTATTAGAATTACTTCTTACTTACTTTTTAATGTTAGTCATAATAAACGTATCAACCGGATCAAAAGAAGTAGGTATGATGGCCGGAATTGCTATTGGAGGTGTTGTTCTTCTAGAAGCTATGTTTGCTGGACCTATGACTAATGCTTCAATGAATCCGGCAAGATCCTTGGGACCTGCTCTATTATCTGGTCATTGGGAACATCAATGGCTATATATGACAGCCCCAATAATCGGAGCACTATTAGCTGTCCTTACTTGTAAACTTGTAAAACCTGAAAACTGCTGTAACGATTGTTAAATAACACTCATAAAATTTAGTATATTGTTATCAAACTCTTATGATTACCTGTTATGATTTTAGTATTTATAGATTTTGTAATTCTTCTGATATTACTATACATAAATTATAGAAAATATAAATTTTCGTCAGATTTTAACATCAAACAAAACACACAGGTTATCACCATCGTTTTTATTGTTCTGCTTTATGGAGTTTCACTACCAAGCATACCTTATATGATACTTAAGCTTTCCTGCTTAATCCCTGAATATGGGGATTTTTATATTTTTTACAAAAAAATGAGATTTCCTGTGTACTGTTTTCTTGGTATAAGTCAAATAGCATACTTATTCCTGATTAATTCTAAAATTACTTCTAAAAAGATGGAACAATAGTCAATATTTAATTCTTTTTAGAGTTTCAATTACACAATTCATCCTATTAACATATATTTATAAAATATTAAACTTCCTCCCAATGGAGTTACACACTACTGATTTTTGTACTATTGAGTTTTATGAAAAATTTGCCGTTATAACGGTAAACAAAGACGTTATACTTACCCTTAACAAAGCAAATTCTATAAGAAAAAAACTTCGCTCTTACTATAATGGCCAGAACTTTATTATGATTACTAATAGAAAAAACAGCCACGAAGTATCAACAGAGGTATATAAACAAGGACAATTGTCTAATATGAAAGGCTTAGCTATAGTCTCAAAAGAAAAAACAGAGCGTGACAAAGCTATTATTGAACAAAAGTTATTTGATAAGTCTTTTGCCTTTTTTGAGAGTCTTGAAGAAGCAAAATCTTGGGCAAAATCCTATTTTTAATTTTGTTTAACTTTTTTTCATAAAAAATAAACAAAAATGATTGTACCTTTATCCTTAAAAAAGGTTTACAATGAAAATATACACCTTACGAGCAAAACAAAATCTACCCATTTCTCTTCAGGAAGCATGGGATTTCCTATCTGACCCTAATAATTTAAAGACTATAACTCCAGATTATATGGGATTTAAAATTTTATCTGGCGCTGATAGAAAAATGTATGCAGGACAAATCATTCAGTATATCGTTACTCCGGTAGCTGGCATTAAAACTAAATGGGTGACAGAAATCACTCAAGCAGTGGATAAAGAATATTTTGTAGATGAACAACGATTTGGACCATACGCTCTTTGGCATCACAAACATTTTATCAAAGAAATTCCTGGAGGTGTCGAAATGGAAGATGTTATTGATTACAAGATTCCCTTTGGTATTTTAGGACAATTAGTACATCCCTTTTTAGTAAAACCAAAACTAAAAGAAATATTTGATTATAGAGAAAGGAAGTTAATTGAACTATTTGGAGTTTTAGAAAATCAAGCTTAGACCATTTAATTATTTAGAAAACAAAGAATGAGAAAAAATATTTTACTTATTGGTGGTAGTCACGGAATTGGATTCGAGATAGCATTAAAGTTATATAATGACCATAATATCTTTATAGCTTCTCGAACCTCGGAAAACCTAGGAAAATTAGAGGTTACTCATATTCCATATGATGCTTCTACAGACGAAATCGACACCTCAAAATTACCGGACCAGCTAGATGGTTTTGTATACTGTCCAGGAAGTATCAATCTTAAACCTTTTAAAATGTTAAGTCCAGATATTTTTCAGGAAGATATGCAGATTAATTTTATGTTTTTAGTTAAAATAATGCATTCAATTCTTCCACAATTAAAAAAATCGGAACAAGCTAGTTTAATTTTCTTTAGTACCGTTGCTGTAAAAGTTGGTATGCCTTTTCACACAAGTGTAGCTGCAGCAAAAGGGGCTATAGAAGGCTTTGCAAAAGCACTGGCAGCTGAGTATGCTCCTAAATTTAGAGTTAATGTAATTGCTCCATCTTTAACAGACACTCCTTTAGCGGAAAGATTATTAGGTAATGAAAAGAAGCGAGAAAAAATGAATGAAAGACACCCTCTTAAACGAGTTGGAGAAGCTGAGGACATTGCCAATACTGCAAAATTCTTATTAAGTGATGATAGTAGTTGGATTACTGGTCAAGTGTTAGGTGTAGATGGAGGAATATCTACATTAAACATAAATTAATATGCTCCAAAAAGTAAATATATTTTGGTTTAGAAGAGACCTAAGGCTTGATGATAACATTGGACTTCTTAAAGCCCTAAAAGATGATCTACCCGTTTTACCTATTTTTATATTTGATACCGAAATACTAAACAAACTCCCAGAAGACGATGCAAGATTATCATTTATATATGATATGCTTCAAGATATACGCAAAGAGTTAATACAAGATTATGATAGTTCTGTTGCTTTTTTTCATGGCCAACCTGTAGATATTTTTAATGATTTAATGAAAACTTATGATATTGAGAAAGTATACACTAATCATGATTACGAACCCTATGCAATAAAGAGGGATCAGGAGATAAAGAAAATATTACAAAACAATACTATCGAATTTAACACCTCTAAAGATCAGGTGATTTTCGAGAGAAATGAAATTGTAAAATCAGACGGAACCCCTTATGTAGTTTACACACCTTATAAAAACAAATGGAAAGAGCAATTTAGCCAATCGAAATTGAACATACATAACACCAGAAAACATCTTAATAATTTAATTGAAGACGTCGGATTGCCTATCGTATCATTATCCGATATAGGTTTCAAAAAATCTCCTATCGAAACACCAAACTATCTGGTTACTCCTACTCTTATTAAAAACTATGAAGATACACGTAATTTCCCAGCAATAGAAAATGGCACATCTGGATTAGGTCCTCATCTACGTTTTGGTACTATTAGTGTGCGCAACATGATAAAAAAAGCAATCACTGAAGAGAATGAAGTTTTTTGGTCACAATTAATATGGCGTGAGTTCTTTATGCAAATTCTTTGGCACTTTCCGCACACTAAAGAGAAATCATTCAGACCAAAATACGACCAAATAGAATGGAGAAACAATGAAAATGAATTTGAAGCCTGGAAAAAAGGAGAAACAGGATATCCATTGGTAGACGCTGGAATGCGCCAACTTAATAAAACTGGCTATATGCATAATCGTGTGAGAATGTTAGTCGCTAGTTTTTTATGTAAACATCTATTGATTGATTGGCGTTGGGGCGAAGCTTATTTTGCAGAAAAACTCTTAGATTATGATATGTCTGCCAATGTAGGTAACTGGCAGTGGGCAGCTGGTTCTGGTGTAGATGCTGCTCCATATTTCAGAATTTTTAACCCCACTACTCAGGTAACTAAATTCGATAAAAAACTAGAATATATTACCACTTGGGTTCAAGATTTTAACGAACTAACATACCCAAAACCAATAGTAGATCATAAAATGGCGAGAGAACGTTGTCTGGCAGTTTATAAAAAAGCAGTTGCTTAACAAGCAAATTATAACATTTATTTAAAAATATGGATTGAAGTTTTTTGTAATTTAATAGCATCGCAAATCAATTACAAATTAATAAACTTTAGACCAATGAATACACAAGATGTAGCCAATCGTTTAGTAGAACTTTGCCGCAAAGGCGAAAATATGCAAGCCTTAAAAGAACTATATGCTGACAACGTGGTTAGTAAAGAAATGCCTGGAGCTCCAAATCATATTGTTTCTGGAAAAGATGCCGTAACCAAGAAAAGTCAAGATTGGTATGCGACTGTAGAAGAATTTCATGGTGGAGAAGTTTCTGACCCAGTAGTTGCAGAAAATCATTTCTCCTGTAAGATGAAAATGGATTGCACTTTTAAAGGTCAAGGGCGAATGCAAATAGAAGAACTAGCCATTTACAATGTAAATGATGGCAAAATAGTAGAAGAACAGTTCTTTTATTCGATGCCTAATTAATCGATAAACCTCACCTCAATATGGTTAAATATTTAGGTGAGGTTCTAGCATTTTAATCTTTATTTAGGCTTTGTTAAAAACTATCTTTTGATAATAAAACTACTTCGTCAAGCTGCAAACTCCTATCATAAAATATTACATCATCAAGCGTTCCTAAAAAAGGTCTATCTACACATACACTACCATTACTATCCAATCGATTCCCTATTCCCAAATGAGAATCAGTATCCTCTACATCAAATGGAGTAGCTCCTTGAGGCTCACTTATTGTAAATTTCTCTAAATTACCATTAACATAAATGTCCAATCGATCTTTTCCATCATTAGTATTCACTTTTCCATCATACGTAATCACCACTTGATACCAAGTATTTACTAACAACGGAGTGTTTCCTCTATATCCTCTATATGAACTTGTAGAATTTTTATAATATATCGGAGCAATTCTTCCTTCTCTTATCCGTACAATAAATTCTTGTTCGTTTTCACCACAACTTACAATTTGTGATAATTTTGATAGTATCGTACTATTCTCTAAACTTCCCGTAGGTTTCATCCAAAAAGATACACTAAAAGCATTCTCGTTTCCTGAAAATACATCTAAATCTCCTAAATCAATAAAAGATTCTGCAGCACTAAAATCAAATGCGCTATCATCAATATTAAACCTGTCTTTGGAAGGAGATATTAAACTTGAAACTCCATCATTTCCATTTCCCGATTCATCATTAACATCACCGTTAAAAGGAAAATAAGCAATCAAACCTATTTGCGGAATTTCCAAATTCAAGACAGTAATAGTTACAGTAATCTCCTCACTAACAGAGCCGTTAGTTACTTCCACAATTGCTGTGATTACGGTATTTACCTCATAATCAAACAAATCTTTATCAAGTACAAATAATTCTCCTGTCTGCTCATCAATTGACAAAGCTCCTTCTTGCTCTTGAGATACTAAGGAAAAAGAAACATCTCCTTCATTTGAGGATCCATTTACAAAACCTAAACTCACTCCCTCAATTGGATTTTCATAAATTTCTTTAGAAAAATTCTCTGCTAAAACAAATGAAACAGTCTCATCATCTTCACTACAAGAAATAATTGTAAACAATAAACCCAAAATAGCAATTTTAAAAATCCTCATATACATCATAAATTAAATAATAATAAAATTTTTGATGCAAATCTACATAAGCTTCCAGTGTAATTTCCCACCCATTTCGGGTAGGTCTACAAAAATTTCTTAACCTTCTCTAAAGCTGGATTACGATTATCTTCTTTCCAAATAACAGATAACTCTGCCTTTTGAGTTATGTTTGGGATCTCTAAAAATTTGACATTAAGATCAAAACCATATTGTAATGAAGTTGGTACTATCGCTACCCCTAACCCACTTTCGACCAACTTAAAAATCGTTTGCGCATGTACCGATTTATGAGAAACTATTGGAGTAAATCCTTTATCCTCACAGATACTCATAATTTTATTATAATATATTGAACTATAATCAGATGAAAATAAAACAAAATGTTCTGAAGAAACCTGAGCTACACTTTTAAAGCTTTCTTTGTTTAACAGATGATCTTTTGGCAAAACCAATGAGAATGTATCTGTCTGTATTTCTTTTATACAAACCCCATCTGGTACTCTCGCTAACCTTACAAATCCTATATCCAATTCATCGCTTACAATAGCTTTTACTTGATCATAATTAGACATTTCTTCAAGACTGAACTGAATTTTAGGATATTCTTCATCCACCTTCACTAAAAGTTCCGGTATCACTGTCTGAATCGCTGAGCCTAAAAAACCAATTCTAACTTCACCTTCACTTCCTTTATCAATTAATGCTGTCTGTTTTACTGTAAAATCTATATGATTAAAAATATAAGCAATTTCTTTTTTAAGATATTCACCTGCGACAGTTAAACTAACATTTCTTTTATTTCTTATAAACAGTTCAGCTCCGATAATTTCTTCCATTTGCTTAATCTGCCTACTTAAACCAGGTTGCGAAATAAAAAGTCGTTCAGCGGCTTTTCTAAAGTGTAATTCTTCTGCTACTGCCAAAAAATAAGTGAAATGACGTAATTCCAATTGATAACCCATAGTTATTAATTATTGACAAAATTAGTATTTATAGGTATTAAAAATACTAATTATCTTAGCTTATACAAATTATCAATAGCAAATAATGTCTGAAACATCATCAAACTTTCAATTCGGAGAAGATTACCTAACAGCTGGCATAGCAATAAAAATAGCTTCGGGAGAAATTAAAGGAACTATTTCTGAGGCTTCCAGAGAAAAAATCAGGAAGAGTCGTCAGGTAGTAGAAAACATTGTAGATAAAGGTCACCCTGTATATGGAATTAATACAGGTTTTGGTCCTTTATGCACCACTATGATCTCTAAAGAAGAAACCAAAATACTTCAATCCAACATCTTAAAAAGTCATAGTGTTGGCGTAGGCGAACCTATTGATACCGAAATAGCAAAACTCATGTTAATCCTAAAGTTACAGTCACTGTCTAAAGGATATTCTGGTATTGCAGAAAGCACTTTGGATCGTATCCTTTGGCATATTGATAATGATGCTATTCCTGTTGTTCCTTCTCAAGGTTCTGTAGGAGCTTCCGGAGATTTAGCACCACTCTCCCATCTTTTCCTACCTTTAATTGGCCTAGGAAAGGTGTTATATAAAGATAGTGAGGTAACTTCCTCAAGCTTATTTAAAGAAACAGGATTATCCTCCTTAGATCTTGGTCCAAAAGAAGGACTTGCTCTCATTAACGGAACGCAGTTTATAGCAGCTCATGCCGTAAAAATTGTAGAAAAACTACATAGTTGCCTTTCGCAAGCAGATATTATTGGAGCCATGATGATAGAAGGACTACAAGGATCTGTAAAACCTTTTTATAATGAATTACACGAACTACGCCCCTTTAAAGGTAATATCCACGTAGCTTCCAGAGTAAAATCATTTCTAAAAGGATCCGAAATCATGGAAGATCATATCGATTGTGATCGTGTTCAGGATCCATATTCACTAAGGTGCATTCCTCAAGTGCACGGAGCGTCTAGAAATGCTTGGCTTCATCTTAAGGAATTAGTAGAGATCGAACTAAACTCCGTAACCGACAATCCTATAATCATTGACGAAGAACTAACGATAAGTGGTGGAAGTTTTCATGGACAACCTTTAGCTATGGCAATAGATTATGCTTGCCTTGCAGCTTCGGAAGTTGGAAACATCTCGGATCGACGAATATATTTGGCTTTAGAAGGTAATTCTCCTGGAGTCCCTAAATTATTAATGGAGGATACAGGTATTAACTCTGGTTATATGATCCTACAATATACTACTGCAGCATTAGCCAGTGAAAATAAAGGACTATGCTTTCCTTCTAGTGCAGATAGTATACCAACCTCCCTTGGACAAGAAGATCATGTAAGTATGGGATCAATTGGGGGCAGAAAAGCACTAAGAGTTATTGAAAATGTAGAAAAAATATTAGCTATAGAACTTTTAACAGCTGCACAAGCATTTGAATTTAGAAAACCTATGAAATCCGGTGCGATTTTAGATGAAATTCATAAAACCATACGCAAAGAAGTTTCTTTTGCAGAAAAAGACCGTGTTTTTTCAGATGATATAGAAAAAGGAATTGGTATTATTAAAAACAAAACGATCATTACACTAGCAAATGAAGTAGCTAGAAAAGAAAAGTTATCTTTAGAAACCAAGTTTTCTAATCAATTCGAAACATATTAATTATGACAAAGTACAAACTTATTGGCCCCATCACACAACTCATATCCATGGATGGATTACCGCTAAAAGGTGCTTTAAAAGATGAAGAATTGCAGGTCATTCATAACGCAGGGATTCTAACTGAAGGTGAGCATATACATACTATTGGAAATTATGATGATGTAACCGAAATTGCAAGCAATCTAGATGTGAGAATTATAAAACTACAGTCAGATTATGTTTGTCTTCCTGGATTTATCGATGTGCATACTCACATTTGTTTCTCTGGTTCAAGAGCTAATGATTATGCCATGCGAAACTCAGGAAAATCGTATCTCGAGATCGCAAAAGCAGGAGGAGGAATTTGGGACACGGTTACCAATACTAGAATCGCCAGTCAACAGGAACTTTGTCATGGTGTAATTAAAAGAGCTAATCACCTTCTTAAAAATGGCATCACTACAGTAGAAGTAAAAAGTGGTTATGGACTTTCTGTAGAAGAAGAACTCAAAATGTTAAGAGCCATTAAAGAGGCTAATCTAAATCTAGAATCAGATCTAATAGCTACCTGTTTAGCAGCTCATATGCTACCGAAAGATTACGATGGAAATCACCAAGAATACTTAAATGAAATTGCATCAACATTATTTCCAATACTTAAAGAGGAAAAATTAACGAATAGGATTGACGCTTTTGTTGAGCAAAGTGCATTTTCTAAAGAAGATATAGAGCCGTATTTCAAAAAAGCTATAGAAATGGGATTTGATATCACTGTTCATGCAGATCAATTTACTCCTGGAGGCAGTAAAATCGCCGTAAAAATAAATGCGGTAAGTGCTGATCACTTAGAAGCCAGTACAGATGCTGAAATTAAAATACTGGCAGAAAGTGATGTAATATCCGTAGCACTTCCTGGAGCATCGATAGGTTTAGGATGTAATTTTACTCCTGCACGCAGGATTCTGGATGCAGGAGGTGCTCTGGCAATTGCCAGTGATTGGAACCCTGGATCCGCACCAATGGGAGATTTATTAACGCAAGCCTGTATTTTAGGAACATTTCAAAAACTTAGTAATGCTGAAGTATTAGCCGGAATTACAACCAGAGCTGCTGCAGCCTTAAAATTGGAAGATCGTGGTAAACTGACTTCAAGAACACTAGCAGATTTTTGTCTTTTTTCTACTGATAATTATAATGAAATATTATACCACCAAGGTAAATTGACTCCTTCTCAAGTATGGAAACGTGGAGATGCAGTCTATACAGAACAATAAGTAAACTCAAAACAATATTTCAATGATCATCTATATGATCCGAAATTTCACAACATAGTATGACGACTTTCAAAGAACAAATCATAACAGGTATCCCCAAAACACTTCCTCCAAAAAGGAAACTTAACGTAAAGATAAGTAGAGCTCCTAAAAGGAAACAAATCTTATCTCTTGACGAAAAGAAATTGGCACTTAGAAACGCACTAAGGTATTTTCCTTCGGATTGGCATGAAGAATTAGCCAAAGAATTTCTTGAAGAACTAAATGAATACGGGCGTATTTATATGTATCGATTTATGCCAGATTACGAAATGTACGCCAGACACATACAAGAGTATCCTGCTAATACAGCGCAAGCTGCTGGGATTATGCTAATGATACAAAACAATTTGGATCCAGCAGTAGCACAGCATCCATTCGAGTTAATCACTTATGGTGGGAACGGTGCTGTATTTCAGAACTGGGCACAATACCTGCTCACTATGCATTATCTCGCTACAATGACAGAAGAACAAACATTACACATGTATTCTGGTCATCCTATGGGATTATTTCCATCATCAAAAGAAGCTCCAAGAGTAGTCGTAACAAATGGAATGATGATTCCAAATTACTCCAAACCGGATGATTGGGAAAAATATAATGCATTAGGCGTTACCCAATACGGACAAATGACTGCAGGAAGTTATATGTATATCGGTCCTCAAGGTATTGTCCATGGAACAACTATTACCGTAATGAATGCTTTTAGAAAAACATTAAAACCTGAAGAAAGCTCCGCTGGAAAGATTTTCCTTACCGCTGGTTTAGGAGGAATGAGTGGTGCACAGCCCAAAGCAGGCAATATCGCTAAATGTATCACGGTTTGCGCAGAGGTAAATCCCGATGCTGCCGAAAAACGCCATGAGCAAGGTTGGGTAGATGAAATTATAGATAATTTAAACAGTTTAGTTGAAAGAGTACAAAAAGCTATTCGAAATGCAGAAGTAGTTTCTATTGCTTACAAAGGAAACATAGTAGATGTATGGGAACGTTTTTATGACGAAAACATCTACATACATCTCGGATCTGACCAAACATCCTTACACAATCCATGGTCAGGAGGATATTACCCTGTTGGCATGAGCTATTCTGAATCTAATGAGATGATAGCAAATGATCCCGATACTTTTAAAATAAAAGTTCAGGAATCTCTTAGAAGACATGCTGATGCGATCAATAAACATACGGCGAATGGGACGTATTTCTTTGATTATGGAAATGCATTTCTTTTAGAAGCATCAAGAGCCGGTGCAGATGTTATGGCGAAAAACAAAATTGATTTTAAATATCCATCATATGTACAGGACATTTTGGGTCCTATGTGTTTTGATTATGGTTTTGGACCATTTAGATGGGTATGCACTTCAGGTAATTCCGAAGATCTAGACACTACAGATCAGATCGCCGTAAACGTAATGCAAGAAATCAAAACTACCGCTCCAAAAGAAATTCAGCAGCAAATGCAAGATAATATTACATGGATTAACGAAGCGAAGCAAAATAAGCTCGTTGTAGGCTCTCAAGCCAGAATTCTATACGCAGATGCGGAAGGAAGAGCAAAGATTGCTGAGGCGTTTAATAAAGCTATTAAATCAGGTGATATATCTGCTCCTGTTGTCTTAGGTAGAGATCATCATGATGTTAGCGGAACGGATTCTCCGTACCGAGAAACCAGCAATATTTATGATGGCAGCAAATTTACGGCAGACATGGCGATCCATAATGTGATCGGTGATAGTTTTAGAGGTGCGACCTGGGTATCCATTCACAATGGAGGTGGTGTTGGTTGGGGTGAAGTAATGAATGGTGGATTCGGATTGTTGCTAGACGGATCAGATGAAGCTTCCAGACGTTTAAAAAACATGTTATTTTATGATGTAAATAATGGTATTTCCCGTAGAAGTTGGGCAAGAAATGAAGAAGCTCTATTTGCTATTAAACGTGAAATGCAACGTACACCTGGACTTAAAGTAACCATTCCTAACATATTAGAAAACAATATTTTAGAAAAATTATTTTAACAACCAACACACCTGTGCAATATTTTATACACAAGCATTATTTTAGCCAATGAACAATTATAAAAAAACGAATGCAGACATCTGGACAGGACGAACCTCTGATGATCAACTATATCTTCATGAAAAAGTGATTTGTATTGATTTAGAAAACAATGAACTTCCTAAAAATGAACATACAGCCTTTGCAATTTTAGGATATGCTTGCGACGAAGGAGTTAAAAGAAATTCAGGAAGAATTGGTGCTGCCTTAGCTCCAGACGCTATAAGAACGATGATAAGTTCATTATCAAATCACTTTGAAAACACTATTAAAATTGTTGACACCGGAGATATTATCTGTAATCATAATGATCTAGAAAGTACTCAAAGTTACACTTCAAGGATAGTGTCTCAAATTCTTGATAACAAGTATTTTACAATAATACTAGGTGGAGGTCATGATCTAGCGTACGCACATTATAATGGCATTAAAAAACACGTACCAAATACTACAATCGGAATCATTAATTTAGATGCACATTTTGACTTAAGAGAGGTAAAAGGAGCATGTAATTCTGGTACTCCTTTTTATCAAATCGCAAAAGAAAACGATCGTTTCAAATACCTTTGTTTAGGAATTCAGGAGGAATCTAATAACAAAGAATTATTCGCAACGGCTCATAAACTTGAAGCAGAATATATCAAGAATACAAGTTTCACAATCGAAAACAAAGACTACGTTATTTCCGCTATTGATGATTTTATAACTCATGTGGATCACGTATATCTAACCATTGATCTAGATGGTTTTAATGCTGCATATGCACCTGGAGTAAGTGCTCCTTCTCCATTTGGGTTTTCAGTAGATATCGCACTAGTTGCAATTGAACAAATTTGTAAATCTGGTAAACTAATTAGTGCTGATATAGTAGAGTTAAATCCTATATATGATGTAGACAATTGTACAGCAAGGCTAGCGTCAAGATTAGTGTATTACATCATGAAATTTATTTCTTCTCAATAATTTTATTTTTTGTTCCTTCAGTTATACATTTACAATATAACTATTAACCGACCTGATGGAACAAATAGCATTAACACTCATCTATATTCACGCTTTCTTTGGTGGTATTGGGTTGTTATCTGGTTTAGTAAGTATCGTTGGTAAAAAAGGAAGGTTTTATCATCGTAAAGCTGGAATCATATTTTCCATTGCAATGTTTATTAGTGCTTCGATTGCAATTCCTATCACCCTATTACCGAATCATGAAAACCTATTATTGCATTTGCTCTCTATTTTCACTATTTACTTAGTGATTTCAGGAAACCGAGTGCTTCGGTTTAAGAAACATCATACTCTAGGAGTATTAGATATCGCGATTACCAGTAGTATGGGATTAGTTTTTCTTGGAATGATCTTTATTGGTATCTATAATCGAACGCAAGAGATCCCTAAAAGCACTTTATTCTTCTTTTTTGGAGGATTTGGCATAATGGCTATAGTAAGAGATATTAAGCTCTATAAAGCATTTAAAACAAATCCTACTGCCTATCTATCTAATCATATCGGTAAAATGTCTGGTGCTTATGGAGCCGCTGTAACTGCTTTTTTATTAGCTGCATTAAATTCAAGTACCCTATGGGTTTGGCTAACTCCTTCAATTATCACATTAGTATTTGTTATTTTTTGGAGACAAAAAATTTCCAAAACATAGATTTGTTTTGATGATGTAACAAAACTTATAGCAAATCGTCTGATAACCAAACTCTTGTTTTATGACTTTCCGAAAAATTATTGAGCGAACATTGCGTTATTTTGTTGCGTTTTTCATATTTGTCTATGGAGCAGCCAAACCACTCCAGTTTGGAAACAAAAATGATTTTCCCGATAAACTGGTAAGCGAATTAAGTGGCATGGAACTTATGTGGTCTTTTTTTGGATACACCCAGACCTTACCAATAATTATAGGAATACTGCAAGTTACCGGAGCATTACTTCTATTATCTCAACGCGCCAAAATCATTGGAATATTATTACTGATTCCTATTATGACTAATATTGTATTATTTGATGTTTTTTATCAAGTAAAAACTGGTGCTACTATGAACGCTATCATATTTCTTGCTATTCTATTGATATTACTTTTTTTTGAACGAAAAATAATAATCCAGACTTTTAAAATAATCACAATAAAAAAAGAGAAAGATCCCAAAAGAACCCTTCTCTTCATTGTTAGTACTGTATCTGCAGTTTTACTATTTTTTATTTATACATATCTACAGAAGTAATAATTCACATAACATTATAAATACTATCTCTAGAATCGTCTGGTAGGCAAATCTCTGTAGGTAACTGTTAGTCCTTGATACATTCCCTGCCAATCATTGTCATCTCCTGTCCAACCAAAATGATTTTGTTGACTATGAATCACCTCATCTACATCATCAATTTGCTGACGCCCCCCAGGAACACCAAAACAACCAGTATTATTTGCTCCAAACCAAGAAGTTGGTGTCATAGCAATCATAGAATGTTGCAAATTCCCTCCATAATCCCAAAAACCTATAACTGAACTTGCTTTGACTTGAATCTCTACTCCTATTCTGGCTGCAATACCCATATCTGGAAAAAACATACGCTCTGCATCAACCGAAGAAATATTTTCTAAAGGATCTGGATAATCACCTGTAAAGTTACCATTCGCTATCAACCAGCGAAACACAAAAGAATGACATATTTCAGAATCAGGACTCGTACCTAACTCCGGAACATATGTGCCTAAAAAGATACCCATGTTTAGTTTTATTTAAAAGGTTAAAAAGTTATTGATATTGTAAAAAATTAAAACAACAAATGATTGTCAAATTTTCAATTTAAAGATACAAAAAACACTGTTACAAGGAGTAACAATAGATAGGTAAAATAATACAATAACTTTTGGACTAAAAAACATACATTTTTTCAGTAACTAAAATACAATTACTTTTGTATCTTCGAAAAATACATACTATAATCAATTTTCCCTTACGGGTTTATACACATTGATCATCTTTCGGGCTTTTATTAATAAAAAAACTATTCCTTCACCCGCTGAAAGACAAAGGTGATTAATTATGTTTTATGGAGGCAATTAATTTTTATCAAATATCAATTTTTCTTTTACAAGGGTTCATTATTTCCTTTTTAGTATTAACATTATTCCATTTTCGAAAAGTAACAGGTAACGGACTGTTATTTACAACATTGGGTATGTTTCAATTTATTCAGGTATTCACAGCTACTACTATGTACTTCGAAATATTTGATGGTATTACTGTATCTCCTGGTTCCTCCGTTCTATTCTCAGTGACACTTTTTACGGTATTAATATTTTATATTAAAGAAGATGCTTTAGTAACACGAAGGCTTATCTATGCACTAGTAATTGCGAATCTAATGATTGTGATCCTATTGCTGCTTTTTGGGATTAATTTAGAAAATTCTAGCATGCATCAAGTATCCTTTACTATGTTATCAGACTTTTTTAATACAAATGTTATTCTTTTAGTATATGGTACTATACTCCTATTCATGGATTCGATTTTGATCATTTTTATCTTTGAATACATTTCAAAACATATTCAAGTTCTATTTTTAAGAATATTCCTAACCATGCTTATTGTCCTTTCTCTAGATGCTATTTTATTTAGCGTGATAGGGTTTTGGAGCTCTAACAACATAACTAATTTTCTAATTTCAGGGTTATCTTCTAAAATGGTAATGAGTTTTTATTATGGAATTTTGTTTACTATTTATATAAAATATTTTCAAAAAGAAGTTTCGGAAAATAGTTACTCTTCTTTTAAAGATATATACCATTCTCTTACTTATCGTCAAAAATTTGAAGAAGCAGAAAAGGTTATACAACTCAGCGAAAGCAGATATCAAACACTTACAGATATATCACCAGTTGGTATATTTATGACCAAAGCTAACGGTAAAACTACTTTTGTAAACGAAAAATGGTGCAAAATTGCTGGTTTATCACAGCAAGAAGCGATGGACGACGGATGGCTTAAAGCGGTACATCCTGAAGATAAAAAGAAGCTAAAATCAGGCTGGTATGACGATGCCGGAAGAAGAGAAACCTCTCATGCAGAATATAGATTTCTCCGACCTGATGGCACCACTAAATGGGTGTTAGGACAGGCGATTCCTGAATATAATGAGAAAAAAGAAGTGATTGGTTATGTAGGCACTACTACAGATATCACCGAACTGAAGCTCTACGAAATAGAGTTAAATAAAATGAAGGACAAGGCCGAAGAAAGTGATCGGCTTAAGTCTGCCTTTTTAGCAAATATGAGTCATGAAATTCGTACTCCTATGAACGGTATATTAGGTTTTGCAGAACTACTTAAAGAACCTATTCTTACGGGAGATGAACAGCAATTGTATATCAGTTTGATTGAAGAAAGTGGTGCGCGTATGTTAAATATCATCAGAGATATTATTGACATTTCAAAAATCGAATCTGGTCAAGTAAAAGTTTTTCTATCTGAGGTAGATATTAATGAACAAGTTACATATTTATATCAATTTTTTAAACCTGAAGCAGACAGAAAAGATCTACAGTTATCTATTAGCAATGGCTTACCAGATAATAGTGGTCTTATTAAAACGGATAAAGAAAAATTTAATGCTATACTCACCAATCTTGTGAAAAACGCTCTTAAATACACCCCTGAAGGCTCTGTCTCATTTGGATATGAAGTACAAGATGAGTTTTTGCAATTTTATGTAAAAGATACCGGTATGGGTATTGCCAAAGATCGGCAAAAAGCCATTTTCGAACGCTTCGTACAAGCCGATATTGAAAACAACTATGCTATAGAAGGCGCAGGTATAGGATTGTCAATTGCCAAAGCATACAGCGAGATGTTGGGTGGTAAAATTTGGCTTGAAAGTAAAAAAGATTTAGGTTCCATCTTCTATTTTACCATTCCTTATACTAAAATATAATAGTAGAATACTACACTTTGGTATTAATCCAAGAAATAATTTTCTTTATAAACTTCTCTTTTTCTATATCATTATGGAGTTCGTGATATCCATCATCAAAAGAAACAAATTCAACATGATCTGTTTTCTTGGCAAATTCTAGACTCGCATTATAATCCGTTATTTGATCAGCCGTTCCGTGTACTAATAAAATAGGTTTTTCTAATTGAGAAGCATGAGCTATCGCCCACTCACCAGCATCTATGACAGGTATAGAAAAATTAGAACTTACTTTATCGTGTACTAAAGGATCATTTTTATATTTCTCCACTTCTTCTGTTACTCTAGAAATCGCTTGAACATCCAATCCTGAAGGAAGCGTTATCGAAGGTGCTATTTTCTGAAATAGCTTACCCATAGTCAATTTCCAAGCAGGTGGTTGAAATGCTAAACGCAAAAACGGACTGGTCAATATTGCTCCAGCTATCTCACCATTGTTTCGCATTACATAATTGATTACCAAATTCCCTCCCATACTATGACCGTAAAGAAAAACTGGAAGATCACCTGCAATTTCCTTTGATTTTCGATAGACCACATCTATAACTTCTATAAGAGCTTCATAACTCGGGCAATGCCCTCTTTTACCACCACTCTTTCCATGACCAAAATTATCATACGTAATCACCCCAATATTTTTCTCCAATAATTGTGGAATTACATAATCCGCATACCGAGATGAATGCTCTCCCATACCATGTACTAAGACAACCATTGCTTTACTATCTTCAGGTAACCAATACTGCCCAAAGAGTTTGTGTTTTTTATACTCGAAAAAATATTCTTGATGTTGCATGGCTTAAATATACTATTACTATTTTATTAATTAGAATTATAATCCTTAATTGAATTTAGATTTTTATTATTAGTTTGATTCCAACCAAAGTTCTAAAATACGAATATAACCGAAGTGCCGGAATAACAGAAAAAGGCTCACAGACATATCATTTGTCGCAGATAAGAACCCTAAAAAACGTACTCTAACACCTCTAGCACTTGTTTCTAAAAAAAAAAAAGATTTCTCAGTATGTCAATCACATAAAAGATTAAGGGTTTATACGGGTTATAAATTCCAACGATTGTTCGTAGCTTTAACATCTATGTCAGCCATGTTTATGGCTACAATTGTTCTCCCCAAAGTAATACAATAATCCAGGTATTAATTAATAGAAGTAAATCATTATGATCAACTGTAAAGAATTAAGGAATAAGTTTAAAGAGCAAGGCTGTACTTTTACAATCGTATGTCCTACCGATCCTGATTATGATAAGAGTCGTATTATTGCCAATTCTAGGTTTAATTATTATCCACTGGCTATTGGATATTGCGAAAATGCAGAAGATGTATCTTGTGCTATCAAAATTTGCAAAGAAGCAGGATTACATCTTCGTATACGATCAGGAGGTCACCAGCATGAAGGAATGTGTTCTGATAACGATGTTTTTATCATCGATTTATCCAAAATACACACCATTCGATACACAGATAACACCAATGATTACGCTTGGATTCCACCTGGAAAAAAATTGCAAGAAGTATACAAAGAATTAGAATCTAAAAATCGAATCATTCCTGGAGGTGGTTGTGGTTCTGTTAATGTTGGAGGATTGACACAAGGTGGTGGATGGGGATTATCAGCCAGAAAATATGGACTGACCGCAGACAATATCATTGAAGCAGAAATTGTGCTGGCAAACGGAAAGATCGTAAAAGCCAATAAAGATAGTTACTCAGAACTTTTTTGGGCAATCAGAGGTGGCGGTGGTGGTAATTTTGGGGTAATCACTGACTTTTTATTTAAGTTAAGTCCACTTAAGGACAATGTAACTACGTTTGAGCTACATTGGCCTAAAGACAAAATGCTAAAGATTGCTAAAAAATGGATGCAAGAACTACCCACACATACCTGTAATCTAACTACTGCTTGTCGTCTTTCTGTTACTGATCAAAATACACCTTCTAGAACAGCTATATTGTTAGTAGGGCAATTCTATGGAGAGATCCCGGATTTACAAAAGATTTTGCAGCCATTTTATGATATTTCTAAGCCAACGTATGAACTGTATGAATCACAAACCTATACAGAAATAGTTAATGCATTACTTCATTCTAAAAAGCAAAGTGAACCATTGCCAAGTCTTTTAGCTAAACGACAAACTCGTTTAGGTAGCCTTTTACAACCAACAGTATCTCTAGTAAAGGATGAAGAAGCGCCAACGCAGACTTGTGATGGACCACACCCACATAAAATCTCTTCAGCATTTCCGATATATGATGATGCGTTAGTGGATAAAATCGTTACCTATCTTGATAACACAAAAGCCTCTGAAGTGGTTAATCTATACCTAAGCTTACATGGAATGGGTGGAGCTATCCAGGATTTTACTGAGGGTCCATTCCCATATCGAGCAAAAGACTTCTTACTCCAGTTCCAGGCATGGTGGTCTAATCCTGAGGATCCTAATACAGAAAAATATATAAAATGGATTGAAGATTTCAGAACAGCCTTACAACCACATGTAGAAGGGGCATTTATCAATTTTCCGGATGCAAGTCTAGTGAATAGACCAGATACTCCAAAAGGAAGAATTGAGCTATTACAATATTATTATGGTGACAACCTACCTAAATTGATTGAAATAAAAAAACAAGTCGATCCAGAAAACTTATTTTCTTTTGGAATGAGCATCCCAACAGAAACCTAAAATATCGTATCCTTGTTACTATAACACATATGCTAATGAGGAATTAATATAGGGTAAAGTTTATAAAAGAATATATAGTTACTTTTGATGATTATATGCAATTGTTGTGATTCATTAAAAAAACTATCTAAATTTTTATCTATAAATGCTAGTTGAAAATAAAATACCATATAATAATGCTTTTTGGAATTATCTAAATCATCAACTTCTAAATCAGTTTAATAAAAATGGGTATAATTACACTGGGATGTACCCTATTGAAATATCAATAAGTTCGCTTTTTAAAAAAAGAAAAACTAACGAATCCGCAACGGTTAAAACAACAATTTTGTTTGTTGAAAATGGAGAAGAAAAAGAATATTTAGGAAGAGTAATTTTCGGAAATTATTCACGCAAAGCTTATGCAAATATTAAAGGAACTGATTTCACAAAATGTTATCCGAAATCAGATTTTATGGAATGGATAAAAATTGATGAACCAAATAATGAGATAGAAATAAACCTAAAATAACAAAATCACAACCTAAGTTGGAATTAATTATCAATGAGTAAAATTAATCTCTAAACTTATAAATTATACTGCAAATATAACGGACAAGCGGAATGGGAAGACGACTCTAGAGTAAGAAAACCTAAAGATGTTCATGAAGGAATAGGAAATGACTTTCATATAATAAGTACAATATCTAACAATTTATTTATGATCAAATCTGGATTGTATAGTAAGGAACTGATGGAATTATTTGAAAATTAATAGATATTCCCCTGTCTCAAAAGAGTATGAAATAAAAGACTCGAATGAAATAAAAAAACACATAACACCATATATATGATCAGCAGCTAGATGATGAATCGAATCGTTTCTGTATTTTTGGCAAGACACAATGCTTGCAAAAAGTAAAACTTAGCAAACAATACACACCTGCCTGCCATCCGCCAGGTAGGCAGGAAGAAATCGAAAAGCAAGGTAACTATTTTACTTTGCTACAACACCATATATTAAATGTTACCAGCAATTGCTTTGACAAATGCAAAATAGAGACTTAGTTAAATGAATAGTGAAGTAACACTCAATTTATCGGAATTCTTTCTTCAAATAATCACTGCAGTATTAATCATAATATCTATACTTTTTTCTTTTTTTCTAATTACTGTTAGAACAAATAACAAGTTGCCGAATATCTTGCTAGCATTATATCTATTAATTGGAAGCTTAGATATCAGTTCCTATTTTTATAATACTTTTTCGTATGTCCACCCTATTATAGACATGCTTAGGCATGATATTGCAGGTTTTCTAGAACGACCGTTATTATATTTATTTGTAATTTCAATTCTTTACTCTGATTTTAAAATTAGATTCAAACATCTATGGCATTTAGTTCCTCTTTTATTAAGTACCATAGTATTATTCCCTAGGTTTTATTTGTCATTTATTCTTGGGGAATTACCAACAAATTCGAAAGAAATTGAAGGCTCATTTACTTATATTCTGGCAACATTTCAAAGATTGGGCTACATCATAGCTACATTTCTCGCACTTTGGAAATATAAAAGAATAATGTACGAAAATTATTCTTCGACCATAAAAGACAATTACAACTGGTTGTTTCAAATGAATGTAATATTAACTATTCTATTTGTAGCAACCGTGGCTAAGAACATCTACAAATTTAGTTCTTCACCAAATTACATGATAGAGATAAGGCTCATTATCCTTATTCTAATTTTAGCTTTTACTTGCTGGTTAATACTAAAGGCCTTACTTATACCAAAAATGTTTAGAGGGATTGATTCTAAAATTCAATTGATATCTACATTGGTTAATTCTAGAGCGGGTGAAAATTATAATCATCTAGAATCCATATCCAAAAAGATTAATTCATTGAAGTTGTATATGGAAGAACAAAAACCCTTTTTAAATCCAAATTTGACCATTAAAGAATTAGCAAGCGATCTGGATATGACACCACAAGAATTATCAATTCTCATAAACCATCATATTCATAAAAACTTCTATGAATTTATTAACGACTATAGAATTGAGGTTGCTAAGAAAATTTTCCAAGACCCAAACCAAAAAAAAACTACCATCCTGGAAATCTTATATGAAGTTGGCTTTAATTCAAAATCGTCATTTAATTCTAGTTTTAAAAAACACACAGGGCTAACTCCCACTTCGTATAGAAAACAATATTCCTAAATCAAGAAATTATCTAAAAAAATAATTTCAGATTTTTAGAAAAAAAAAGGTTCGAATAGTTTATTCGGTCGCATACGAATATAAGCTAAACTACTTTTGGTTTTTATAAATATTAATACTATCCATTATGAAAATTAAAATGAGTCTTATTTACACTTCTATATTTTTATTAGCATTTACTAGTTGTAAAAGTTCGGAAGCACAAAGTAGACAGAAATTAGTGAACGAATCTAAAGATAAAATTATAGAAGAAAATAAGTGGATTGCGGCTACCATAGAGTCGGCAATGATAGAAAACAATATTCCTGCTGTTTCCATAAGTGTAGTAAGAGGAGGTGCTATTTCATATGTTGATGAATTTGGTATCATGAAGCGAGGAAGCGAAAAAAAGATCGATAAAAATTCGATGTATGAGTTAGCATCTATTGCCAAAACGTTTACTGGAATTATTACAAACTATTTAATAGATGAAGGGAAACTAAATTTAGAGGAACCTATCATCACTTACTTAGACAATGTATTGACAAAAGAGGCAAAAGAAAATTTAAAAAATGTACAGCTTAAACATTTAATGTCTCATACAGCAGGAATTCCTCATAGATTATGCTCAATATACAATAAGCAAGAGTCTAATTATACTAAAGGATATACCGAACAGGAATTCATCAATGATTTAAATAAAATCGTTTTAAACTCTGAACCAGGAGAAAAATTTTCTTACTCTAGTTCCGGATATAATATCGCAGGATACATTTGTGAGCTCGTTTCAGGACAAAGTTATGATGAGCTTTTAAGGGAATATGTTACGGGAAGGTCTATTAAATATGGCATGAAAAACACCGTCATTTCACTAAATGAAAAACAAACAAACAATTTAGTAACAGCTTATCGTCCTGAGAATAGAAGTAAACCCGCTAACGTTAAAACCGATTGGGGTAAGGCTGTTCCTGCAAGTGGTACTTATTCAACTGTTACCGATTTATCCAAATTGGCTATTGTGCAAATGCGAGCTTATCAGGATTACAAAACCAATGGCATTAGAACACCTTTAATTCTTACAGATTTCGATGAAATCACCGGAGATTATGGATTAGGGCTTATAAAAGGAGAAAAAGAAAACTATACATTTTATGTGAACGAAGGAAACAACAATGGGTTTAGAACATTGTATCTGCTTTTTCCAGATTACGATATTGCTTTGATTCTTTTTACTTCTAGTGGAGGTCCTTGGATGGGTCCTCTAGCTACTGAAATTTATCATAAGCTAATTGAAATGCCTTATTCGAAGCCAAAAAAGTCGCTAGCTCAATCCTTTATTGATATTATTCAGAACGAAAATATGGAAACTGGAATCCAATTTTTCAATAAACACAAAGCCTTGGGAACTTATTATTTATCAGAGGCAGAGATGAATCAAGTTGGATATGCTTTGTTAAAGATGGATAGAATAAAGGATGCAATTGAAGCCTTTAAATTAAATGTTGTAGAATTTCCAAAATCTTCAAATGCATATGATAGTTTGGCAGAAGCGTATTTAAAAAATGGAAATAAAAAACAAGCTCTTTTAAATTATGAAAAATCGCTAGAATTAGATCCAAAAAACGAAAATGCAAAAAATATTATAATGAAATTGAAATTATAGAAATGACTACTACCTATAAGACGTGTATAATAAATGCTTAACTTCTGCTCTAAGCAAAACGTATACATTTAAACAACCATTTATTGTAACTAAAAATCCTGTGAATTCTAAGTCACACCAGCCATACACAAACAAGTTGATAACAATCTAAAAAAAACTCTGAAAAATGAATCGAATACTTTTAATATTATTTCTAACTTTTTATTTGCCTTGTTTTTCGCAGACTCAATCAGAAATGAATAAAGATGCGAATAATGAATATCAAAAAGCTGACATTGAACTTAATAATGTTTATCAAAAAATATTGATTGAATATAAATCTGACTCAGTTTTTATTGACAGACTTAAAAAAGTTCAAAGAATTTGGATTTCATACAGAGACGCTGAATTAGAAATGAAATTCCCGGCAAAAAATAAGCAAGCGGAATATGGAAGTGTTTATCCAATGTGCGTTTCCAACTTTTTGAAAAAACTTACTGAGCAGCGAACTTAAAAATTAAACGTTTGGCTAGCTGGAATTGAAGAAGGTGATGTTTGTTCTGGTTCGGTTATAACGAAATAAAAGCCAGTAGGCACCATTGCATATATGATCATAACAACTAAACTAAGTGATCGACCGAATAGTTGTTGCATTTTTGGAATGGAAATATATACCAGTCAAGCTGAGTACAAGCTTTTATAAATTAAACAAGAAATAAAAATGCACACCTGCCTGCCATCCGCCAAGTAGGTAGGGATAAATCGATTGGTTCATGCATATTTATCTTGCTCCCATTCATATATTTGGCATTATATGCAATAAAGACAATGAAAAATAAAGAATGAAAGTTATACTTAATGTTGGAATTATATTGCTCCTAATTATAAGCTGCTCTAAACCCAGAGAAATATCTCTCTTTGAAAGAACTGAAAATTTCAAAATTTCCGAGTGCAAAAAAGAATGTGGTGTTGATTCAATCGGAATTAGGCTAAATAAAGTTAAGAACGGAGATTTATTTGTAAGACTGGGATATATTGTTAATTGTTCTTGGGGAAATGGATACTTAAAGAGTGTTATAGACAAAAATGACACTTTACTAATTAAATTAGATAGACCTCATGATATTGACACTTTAAGAATAGATACTTTAAAAAACAATGTGATTGAATATGAGATTGAAGAATCATATCCTTTGACTGATTGCGATTGCTTTTTTTATTTTGATTTTACCATAAAAAACTTTAAGAAAACTCCAAAATTAATACGTATATCTGAACAGTTTGAAGAAAACAAATATTGGGATGAAAAAATTCCACTAAAAATAGTTGATGATACAGAAGAAATCGCTGACGAATTCGAATAACACACACTACATTATGTATAAAATCAGAGCAAATTTTAGCCCTAAATCAAAAGGTTATTTCCTTTTATCATAAAACTCAAATATCTTTGGTTTCGAAAGAAGTATAGAAAGGATATTTTACTTTATTCGCAATACATAAACAAGGGAAATTTTATTTATTTGCACGGTACAAATAGTGAAACTATCGAAAACAATTAGTAAAATTGCACAGATAACATTCATCATTCACACCAAAACAATCTTTATGCTATCTATTTTTAGGATTACTCTTATCTTTTGCATACTAACATTTTTTTCTAATTCCACCAATGCTCAACCTACCAAAGGTCAATCTATCGATGTAGAGATTGGATATGGAATAAGCATTCCTTACGCTTCATCTTCTGAGGCAATTGGCTCTGGTTTTTATGCCCAAGGGGAATATGCTCTAGGAATTACCAAATGGTTTGGGATTAGACCCTATGCTGGAGTTATTTTAACCTGGCCCGACAATAATGACAATACACTTAATCAAGATAATCTTGAGGTTACATCAAGAGCATTCCTAATTGGTGGTAAAATTCGTCTTGCTGCCCCAATTCCTTGGGTAGCGCCGTTTATAGAATTTGGCATTGGAGCATCTATCGGTTCTTTTAAAAATTTTGATGGAAGAACTGAAAATATCGAAAAAAGTGGAATAATAGATCATTATCCATTTACATTAGGATTAGCTATTGGCCGTAACCACAACTATGAATTTTCATTCGCCTATTACTATCAACCTGAGGTAGAACAATTTGTGGGAGCAATAACATTAGGGTATTCTTTTCCTTTAGACTAACACATCATCCAGAGATAGTTTGTCTAGGATACATATCAAACTCCTACCCTTCGAACATCAAAGAAACAAATTCTGCCACGCATGCAGGTTTATCAACACCTTCTATTTCCACAGAACAATCCCAAGTGATTTTTAATCCTTCATTCGCATAAGGTTCTATCATCTTAATACTACTATGTAATCTCAATCTACTATCTACCAACACAGGGCTTGGAAACCGTACTTTATTGAGCCCATAATTAACACCCATCGCAAAGCTTTCTATATAGATCAGATCCATTAACATCTTAGACAATAAAGAAATCGACAGAAAACCATGTGCAATAGGCTTTTTAAATGGTGATTCTTTTTTGATGCGTTCTAAATCTACATGCACCCATTGAAAATCCTGCGTTGCTTCTGCAAAAGCATTGATCATTTCCTGTGTAACGGTTAACCACTCACCTATTGGTAATGGTTTCCCTTCATAGGTTTTAAACTCTTCAAAGTTTTTACAAATTAGTTGATTCATGATTTTATACTTTATGAATCGATGTCACGCTGAGCTAGTCGAAGTGAATTGACAACTAAAGTTTTACTTATCTTCGACAAGTTCAGATTGACAAGGATATTATACTATATGCTTTATTACTCATTTCTCAAGAAAAGCTATATCTTAATCTCAAAAGTTCGTAGGCTCAAAAACTCACAATCTCAAACACTCGCTAACTACCTCGAGATTCCTCCGTCAATTGTTAGGCAAATACCCGAAACATATGATGCTTCATCTGATGCCAGATACAGATATCCATATGCTATATCTAGTGGTGTAGCTGCTTTTTTAAGTGGAATCTGTGATTTAATACTTTCAATATGCTCTTCAGGTATTTGTTCTGTCATTTCTGTTAAAGTAAAACCTGGTGCTAATGCATTAGCTGTAATACCGTATTTCCCTAATTCCATCGTCCAGGTTTTAGACATTGCAATTACTCCTGCTTTGGTTGCAGCATAGTTCGTTTGCCCAAAATTACCTCGCAATCCAACATTAGACGCTGCAGAAACAATACGACCATATCCAGCGTCTTTCATGTACTGCGAAACAACTTGTGTACATAGAAAAACACCTTTCAGGTTTACATCAATTACTGCATCCCATTCTGCTTCGCTCATTTTATGAAGCGTACGATCCTTAGTAATACCTGCATTATTAATCAGAATATCGATTTTACCGTATTTTTTATGAATTCTTTCAGCTTCAGCTTCGATAGCAATTTTATTTGTCACAGAAATATTCGTGAATTCCGCTACTTGGCCTTTTGCTATAATCTCTTTAGCAACACCTTCACCTTCGGTTAATAAATCCCATATTATCACTGTTGCACCTTCTTGAGCAAACAATTCTGAAATTGCTTTACCAATCCCTCTGGCACCGCCTGTTACAATTGCTACTTTATTTTTTAGTCTCATGTTTTTTTGCTTATTATTTTACGATTTCCTATTCCTTGAGAAAGCCTTCCTAACTATCACACAGGAATCAAAATAAGAGTGTTCACTATATATCTCGATACAACTCTCCTATCGTCGAGTCAATCGATATGACTTTATATATCAAGAACACTGAATCACTACTTTACCTCTTACTTTTCGTTCCATCATTTCTTCTAAGGCATTAGGAGCTTCTTCTAATGGATATATTTTATGAATATGTGGTTTAAGTTTCCCTTCTTCGAGCCATTGCATTAATTGCATCGTGTTCTCCAAGTTTTTCTTGGGAGTTTTCATAGCAAAATTACCCCAAAACACTCCTACTATAGAGCAACCTTTTAACAATGCCAGGTTCAAAGGAATCTTTGGAATTTGTCCTGCAGCAAAACCTATAACTAAATATCTGCCTTCCCAAGCCATTCCGCGTAATGCCACTTCAGAATAATCACCTCCTACTGGGTCATAAACAACATCTACTCCTTTTCCGTTTGTTAATTCTTTTATTCTAGACCTCAAGTCTTCTTCTGAATAATTAATGACCTCATCAGCTCCGTATTCTTTACATAATTTGAGTTTTTCATCAGAAGAAGCGGCGGCAATTACCTTAGCTCCCATTAATTTCCCTAACTCTACAGCAGCAAGACCTACACCTCCAGAAGCTCCTAATACCAATAATGTTTCTCCTTCTTTTAGTTTTGCTCTATCTTTTAATGCATGATATGATGTTCCATAAGCAATCATAAAAGAGGAAGCTATCGGGAAATCCATTTTTGGTGGCTTTTTGAAACATACATTTGCTGGAACAGCTACTTCTTCTGCATATCCTCCTTGCATTACAAACCCAAAAACTTCATCACCTACCTTAAGATGCTTGACTCCTTCACCCACTTCTTTTACCACTCCCGCTACATCGCTTCCTGGTGTGAATGGTAATTCTGGCTTAAACTGATATAATCCCTGAATGATAAGGGTATCCGGAAAATTAACTCCACAAGCTTCTACAGCTACTACAACTTCATTCTCTTTAGGCTTTGGACTTTCTATATCTTCTAACACCAAATTAGATGGTTGACCATATTGTTTACAGACTATTGCTTTCATAATAGTTTTTGAGTATTTGAGTATTTGAGTATTTGAGGAATTAAGTTACTTATTATGAATCGACCTTTCAGGTTTTAAAAATCTGAAAGGTCTTAATAATACTATTCTTCAATAACCTTTAAGACCAGTTTCCCCATTTTATCACCAGAAAAGAGGCGTAAGAATGTTTCATGAAAGTTTTCGATTCCGTTATAAATATCTTCTTTTGTTTTTAGTTTTCCATGAGCAATCCACCCCCCCATTTCCATAGCAGCCTTGCCATAGTCTTTAGCATAATCCATTACTACCATTCCCTGCATAGTAGCTCTGTTTACTAATAACGACAGGTAGTTTTTAGGTCCGCGCATATCTTCCATATTATTGTACTGAGAAATGGCTCCGCAGATCACAATTCGAGCATGCATACGAAGTCTTGACAATGCAGCATCTAAGATTTCTCCTCCAACATTATCAAAATAGACATCAATTCCTTTTGGGCAATCCCGCTTAATTGCTTCATAAATATCTTCTGACTTATAATCAATCGCAGCATCAAAGCCTAATTCGTTTACGACATAGTCACATTTATCCTTTCCGCCTGCAATTCCAATAACACGACATCCTTTGATTTTTGCGATTTGTCCAACCACACTACCAACAGCTCCAGCTGCTCCAGAAACCAAAACAGTATCGCCTTCTTTGATTTTCCCTACTTCTAAAATCCCGAAATACGCTGTCATTCCAGGCATACCTAGAGTTCCTATATACAACGGTAAAGGTGCTAAGCTCGGATCCACTGCATACCAATTATCTCCATTAGTAACCGTATATTGTTGTACACCACCCCAACCAGTTAGATAATCACCCTCTTTAAACTTTGGATGGTTATTCGATTTTATAACTTTTCCAATAGAACCAGCACGCATAACATCATCTAATTCAACAGGTTCTATATATGATTTACCTTCACGCATCCAACCTCTCATTGCTGGATCTAGTGAAATATAATGATGCTGTACCAGTACTTCTCCGTCAGCAGGTTCAGGAATTGGATTGGATTGTAATTCCCAAGTATTGTTATCTGGTAATCCTTCAGGGCGGTTTTTTAAGATGATTTGCTTATTCATTTTTGTGTATTATTATGTTTTACTAAAAGTTTTAAATTTTTTCCTATTTTTTCTGAAGACTCTCTACAAAAGCTTTCATTTTTGCTCTTATTTCCGGTTTCCACCAAAGTGAAATTGCTTGTTCCAGATCAATTTTAGGGTTTTCCTCCATACTTTCTAACCAATCTTTACGGAGTTTGTATTTTGTGTTTTTAAAAATATCCTCGTCTGCTTGTAAATATTGCTGCATCTTAGCTTCTGCTTTAGGCAACACTTCTTCCAAGTCACATACCTCATTGACTAATCCAGAGGTTAAAGCTTCTTCTACATTTAATAATTTCCCTCCTAAAATACATTCGTTTGCTTTTCCTTCACCTAACCAATATGAATATCCTCGAATCAGGTTATTAGAAATTTGAATGTTCACCGCAACTTCATTTAACCCGATGGTATACTTTTCTCCTTCTGCCATAATCCGGTGATCTGCAGTAATTGCTATTACACAACCTCCCGCTGGAGAATATCCAGTAATTGCACATATAAAAGGTTTGGTGAACTTTGCCAGTTGAATATACATTCCGCCAAAATCGTTAAAGAACTCATTCATTTTTGGTTTATCGTAACTATACAATTCAATTACATCTAAGCCTGCAGAAAAGAAATGTGGAGTTCCAGTGATAATAACTCCCTTTACTGTATCATCAGTTTCTAACTCTGCAAAAGCTTGTCGTATTTCTCTAGTCATTTCATGATTAATCGCATTTACCTTACCTCTGCTCAACTGAACAATCGCATAGTTCTGTTTTCTTTCTATCTTAATAGTTTGCATGCTTTGTTGTAACTTAATTTAATATGTAATAAATGAATATTTTTATAATGACGTTCCTCCATCTAAAGTAATAGTCTGACCTGTTATGAATTTGGTATTATCAGATGCCAACCAAACAACAGCCTCTGCAATCTCTTCTGCTAATCCATATCGTTTCATTGGAATAACACTTTTAAGCATTTGATCCATATCCGGACGTACTGATAATAACTTCTCTAATAAAGCAGATTCTGTATAACCAGGACATACTGCATTAATACGAATATTCTTTGTTGCGTATTCTAAAGCTGCTGATTTAGTCATTCCAACTACAGCGAATTTACTGGCGCTATAGGAAAGATTATTAAGAGAAGCTTTCAATCCAGCCAATGAAGCAATATTGACAATGTTTCCATGACCTTGTTTCATCATTTGCTGCAATGCTAATTTCATGCAATAGAATACTCCTGTTTGATTAACCGCGATAACACTATCCCAGTCTTCTAATGTGTATTCTGCTGTTTTGGACATATTTCTAGGACCAATACCCGCATTATTAACCATAATATCTACTTGTCCTAATTGCTCAACCGTTTTTGTTATTAGTTGCGCTACTTCCTCAAAGTTGGCAACATTTGCTGTAATAACGATAGCTTTACCTCCATCACCAATAATTTCATCTACTATCTGCTGTGCTTTTGTTTCTTTGATATCAGAAACTACTACAGTAGCCTTATGTTTTGCAAAATGTTTTGCGGTCGCGGCTCCAATTCCTGAACCTGCTCCTGTCACTATTACTATTTTATTTTTTACTTGCATATTGTTGTTTAGGTTGGTTGTTTATTTTTCAGTGCACAAAATCAATCTAGAATCAGCCAAAGCACGACTACGCATTTCTGCAGGATATCCTTCTTTAGTAATCATTCCAATAAACTCTTGTTTACTTTCATACGATACAATAAGTATTTTATCCCACTCTACCGTATCTTCTGGGCCAATTAAACCAAATAACGGTTTCCCTTGATACACCACTTTAGCTTTAGTATTTTGAAAAAACGGCAATATCGCATTCATATATTGTGCATAAGCCTCTGCTCCAGTAGTTCCTGTTTCTTCTACTTTATCTTTAAATTTCAACAGATTGATCATCTGAAAAGCTCCTTCAACTGGTAATGCTGTAAAATCCTGAAACTGTTTTTGAGTGATCCCTACATATGTGTTATTCATAAAAGTGGTTTTATATATCCTATTAGCGTTGTATATCTTTATAAATTAATTTCAGTTTGCCCTTCATACTTTTTAGCTATTTCTGAATAGTGTTCTTTAATGTTATTAAATATAAAATCAAGAGGTACATCTTCAAAATGTCCATAATCTTCTATATACTCCATAAAAACACCTCCTTGATTGTCATATTCCTGAAACATAGAATCCTGTTCTCCGTCAAATTCCAAAGGTGCCACATTACATTTTTCGCATAGCGCTTTATTAAAAGCGGGAGACGCTTTTACCCATTTTCCATCTAAATATACATTCACCATTCCGTGTGGTGTTAATTCATTTGTCCCGAATTTTTCTATCAATCGTTCGACACCAATATGATTCTTTACTTTGGCTAAATGTATTCTTGCCGGTATTCCCAATGCACGTAAGCAAGCAATTAACAAAATTGCCTTATCCAAACAGTGACCACTGTTCTTTTTTGCGGTAGTACTTGCTTTATACCCTTCTGTAGTTAAACTAATAAGATATGGATCGTAACGCCAGTTATCCCGTATTTTTAGATATAATTGTTTTGCTTTTTCTTTAGGAGTTAATGTATCTGTTTTGAATTCCTTAATAATATTCTGGATCTCTTCTCTTTCATAATCAAAAAAGTATGTTGCTGCTAAATAATCCATTCTTATTTATTTTAATCTATTTTTTTAGTCTGAATAGCTTGCCATGCTAGATTGCATAATAACTCTGCTGCTTTATTTAGTTGAGCAAAACGAGGATCCGTAGTTAATCCTTTACTATATCTATAATAAATCTGTTGAGCAATTACAGCGATCTTAAAAAGTCCAAAAGCATAATAAAACACAAGATGGTCCACTTCTCTGCCGCTTTTTTGGGCATACAATTCAACGATCTCACTTCTGCTTGGATTTCCTTCCATAATCGTTGGTGATGGAATTCCTTGTTGAACAAATGCGTGATCACTACTCATGGTCCAATACCCCAAAGAGGTTCCTAAATCCATTAGCGGATCTCCTAAAGTTGCCATTTCCCAGTCTAGTACTGCATTTACTTCTTTCCAACTATCATCTTTAAAAACTACATTGTCGTATTTAAAATCATTATGAACCAGACTATACTTATAATCCTTAGGTTGATGTTCATCCATCCATTTCATTACCTTTTCTGCTGCTGGAACATCATCTGTTGCTGCATTGAGATATTGCTTCCCCCAATTCAGCACTTGTCGACTTACATATCCTTCTGGTTTCCCTAAATCACCTAACCCTACCGCTCGATAATCTATTTTATGAAGTTCTACAAAAGTATCTAACCAGGAATCTGCAATGGTTTTAAAATCACCTGCAGAAACATTTCTTTTTTTAGCTTCTCGAGCACTTAAAATAATACCATCTACCTTTTCCATAATATAAAAAGGGCAACCTAAAATGCTTTCATCATCTGTAAACGAATACATTTTTGGAACTTTCGGAAAAGCGGTATACACTCCTGATTGTACTTTAAATTCACGCCCCATATCGTGACCTCTTTTTATAGCTCCAAATGGAGGACGACGCAGCACATATTCCTTACCTTCTATTTTTATTAAATAGGTGAGATTAGAATAGCCATGTGTATATTGTTCTACTTGCCAACTACTTTGATCATCATCAATCAAACCTTCTTTATGTAGGTATGATTTTAAGGTTTCTTCGTTAAGTTCTTCTCCTTTACGTACGTTTTGCATTATTTATATAGTTGATTAGTACAAAAAACATTGTATCTAATATTATGATATATCACTTATGTTTTCTTCTCTAGGGGAAAGAGTAAGATTGAAATGAGTTTATTTTGAAAATCTCCTCATCCTAGCCTTCTCCCTCTGGAGAAGGAACTACTTATATATTGTATTAAATTTCATTGCTCCATAAACTTAATAGATACTTATTATTTTTTACTCCGAGTATTTCTTTATAACACTTTTCCCTAACTGATACATATGAACCTCATCAGGACCATCTGCTAAACGTAACATTCTAGCTGCTACAAAAAAGTGCGCTAGCGGTGTATCTGGCCCTACTCCTTTTCCACCGTGTATTTGCATAGCTCTATCAATTACTTTTAATGCCATATTAGGAGCTACTATTTTTATCATTGCGATCAAGTCTTTGGATGCTTTATTACCTAACTTGTCCATTTTATCGGCAGCAGAAAGTGTCAACAATCTTGCTTGTTCAATATCACATTGTGATTGAGCTATCTCTTGACGAATACTACTATAGTCTCTAAACGTCTTTCCGAAAGCAATACGTTCAGCAGCTCGCTTAGACATTAATTCTAAAGATCGCTGTGCCATACCAATCAAACGCATACAATGATGAATCCGTCCTGGCCCTAATCGTCCTTGTGCAATTTCGAAACCTCTTCCTTCTCCTAATATCAAATTCTCTTTAGGTACTCGCACATTTTCCAAAACGATCTCTGCATGTCCTTCTGGCGAATCATAAAACCCAAACACAGATAAGGGTCTGATAATTTTTAATCCAGGTGTATCCATGGGAACCAATATCATACTCTGTTGTTGATGTCTTGGTGCATTAGGATCTGTTTTTCCCATTACGATTGCAATTTTACAATCAGGATTCATTCCTCCGGAAGACCACCATTTCGTACCATTAATAACATATTGATCTCCATCTCTGACAATAGAGGTCTCAATATTCGTTGCATCCGACGAAGCTACCTGAGGTTCTGTCATCAAAAAAGCTGAGCGAATATCTCCATTCATTAGAGGCTCTAACCACCTTTTCTGTTGTTCTGAAGATCCATATTTGGCTAATACCTCCATGTTTCCAGTATCAGGAGCACTGCAATTGAAGATCTCTGAAGACCATAATATACGTCCCATAATTTCTGCCAAAGGAGCATATTCTAAATTTGTTAATCCAGGGCTTAGATCTCCATAATTTTTAGGTAAAAACAAGTTCCATAAACCGGCTGCTTTTGCCTTTGCTTTTAAATCTTCCATTCCTGGCCAGGATTGCCATCGGTTATCTGGGTTATATAAAAAGGCATTTACTTCTTCTTCTACAGGAAGTATGTGTTCTTCAAAAAAAGCGATCAGCTTTTGTTGAAGAACTATAATTTTTTCTGAATAATCAAAATTCATTCTGTACGTATGTTATTATGTTTTTCTATGGATCAGATGATAAAGAGTTTGTGGTAGTAACTACCCAGCAATCATATATCCTCCATCTGCGTTATATACACTTCCTGTCATATAAGCTCCTGCTTCTGAAGCTAATAAACATACCATTCCAGCCATTTCATCTGGCATTCCCATTCGAGCAGTTGGTAACGTCTTTTCTATTTTATTAAGTAATTTTTCGTTTTGCCAAAGTGCCGCACTAAATTTAGTTTTGATCAATCCCGGACAGAGTACATTGGCTCGAATCCCATATTGTCCCCATTCTTTTGCTTGATTTTTGGTCAACATTAATAAAGCCGCTTTACTAGTGCTATATAATCCTAATCCTGCTCCTGGATGTAGTGCTTCTACTGAAGCAATATTAATAATACTACCTCCACCACGTTCTTGCATTGAAGGCAAGGTTAGATTAGATAACATCCATGGCGCTTTTACGTTAACGTCCATAATTTTATCAAACACTTCTTCTTCTGCATCCTCAATAGGTCCGTAGATTGGATTGATAGCAGCATTATTTACCAAAATATCTATTCCACCATAATGCTCGATTGTTTTTTGTACCAGATGTTTACGTTGATCTGCTTTACCAATATGACAAGCAATACCAACGGCTTCTAATCCTGCCGCTTTAAACGCTGCTGCTACTGCATCTACAGCTTCCTGATTTCGGCTACTGATTACGACCTTTGCACCATGTTCTGCTAATCCTTGTGCTATGGATTTTCCGATTCCTTTACTTGAACCTGTAACAATAGCTACTTTTCCTTCTAAATTAAATGATTGTTTTATACTGTTCATTATGTAGTTAATGAATTAATTTTTTAATGATAAAATGATTCAATGTTGAAACTAAAAATTAATTAAACATTATGCAAATTATCCCTCATTCTTGTTTCTCCCCAAGGGAGAAATGATAAAATGTTTGTGTAATTAATTTTATAAATGCTTCAATAGTTAGTTAAAAACCTCTTTCTCTCCTGCGATTGTTAATACTTCCTCATCCATCAGAATTTCAGCAAGACCACTTGTTTTAGGTAATTCATATTTAAAATAGAACTTCATAGCGTGAATCTTACTTTCATAAAACTCTTCGGAATACGTATTTTTTCCTGTAACAATTGCATTTTTAGCATTCGTTGCCATATCTAACCATATCCACGCCATTGTAATGTTACTAAAGAATTCCATAAAAGGTGTTGCATCTGACAAGAAACGTTGATAATCTCCTTCTTTAGCAAAACCAACTAAGAACCCGATTACTTTTTGAGTCAATAGTAGTTTTTCGCCTAATGCGTTAGCATATTTTTTTAGATCATCAAATTTTGAGGCTTGTCTGATGGTTTGCATTATTTCATTATTAAGTAGTTCTAATGCTTTTCCGTTTTCCATCAGGAGTTTTCTTCCTAATAAATCTTGAGATTGTATACCGGTTGTGCCTTCATATATAGGAAAAATACGAATATCTCTATGGTATTGTTGTAGTATGAAATCTGAACAGAATCCATAACCTCCTAATACTTGTAACCCATTAGAAACCGCATGTGCTCCCATATCTGATGGATATGTTTTCACCATAGGTATAATCAATTCCAATAATAGGCTATACTTTTCTTTTTCGGCTTTGTCCTCTAATGTTTGTTTAAAATCGTAATATTTTGATGCTAATAACACCAAACTCAAAGAACCTTCTGCTATTACCTTTTGTAATAATAACATTCTACGAACATCCGGATGGTTTATAATTAAGGTTTGTCCTTGCTCTGGATCTTTCTTACCAGTACTGGCTAGTTTTCTCCCTTGTGGACGTTCTTTTGCATATTGTAATGAAGCTTGATATGCCGCTGTGGCAATTGCCGCGGCACCTCTTCCTACTGCAATACGAGCGCCATTCATCATCAAAAACATATATTTAAGACCTTGATGAGCTTCTCCTACTAACCAACCTTTACAATCATCTGCATCCCCAAAGCCCAGGTGAGTTGTGCAATAACCTCGTTGTCCCATTTTTTGGAAATCTGCAACGGTAGTTACATCATTTGCTATCAAACCTCCATTTCCATCAGGCCGTTTTTTAGGTACAATAAATAAGGATATTCCTTTGGTTCCGGCTGGTGCTCCTTCGATACGAGCTAAAACCAAGTGTACAAAATTCTCAGCATATTGATGATCCCCACCAGAAATAAATATTTTTTGTCCTAATATTTTATAAGAACCATCTTCTTGAGGTGTTGCTTTAGTAACCACATCTGATAAAGAGCTCCCTGCTTGCGGTTCTGTTAAACACATAGTACCTCCCCAATTTCCAGAAAGCATATTAGGAACATAGGTGTCATTTAATTCTTTACTAGCAAAATGAATAATCAATTCTGCAGCTCCTAATGTTAGTCCTACATATCCTGGTAAATGATTATTAGCAGCATCTTGAATAAAAGCAGATGCTGTATAGATCATCATTGGTAACTGTAATCCTCCTGCATCATAATCAAAGGTTCCGGAAATGAGTCCCATCTCCCCTCCTTTTTTCATCATCACTTCTACCTGTTTATGAACCACTACACCACCATCTTTATGATACGCGGGATTTTCGTCCATTTCCTTAATATAAGGAAACAATTCGCGATCCGAGAATTCTTTAACTGAATCTAAAAACAAATTAAGAGATTCTTTATCATGATCTGCAAAACGATCTTGCTGTAGCACCTCTTTTAATTGATGAACATCATACAAAAGGTATTTTAGGGTATCTATATCTATATATTCTTTAGCCATTCTTTGAAGTTTTAAGAAGTTGATTATTGACAACACAATAAATTTCGTGAATATTTAGTAGATTCTAATTAAACTGGTTTAATAAATACGAATTTTAAGATTTTCTTTGGTTTTAGTTATAAAAAAAACATCTAAAAAATAGCTTCTAAAAACACCTTAAGCATACATAACCTCTCGTCTCCGCTCGAGGTGACAGAATGGGAAGTAGTAGAGAAATAATAATTCATTAAAAAACATCCATCCTTAGTCCTTCCTTCAAAGGAAGGATACAAAAAAGTCTCTCTTAGAAGGGAGATTTAGAGGGATGTTATCACTACAATACGCTGAAAAAAAAAGCTAAGGATAGAAATAATGAATTTCGGCTATTGCTTACTCAATCTTTTTCTGATTTTAGAAAGTCCTACGGGAGTTAACCCTAGATAAGAAGCAATAAGATATTGCGGAACACGCTGAAAAAGAGATGGGCGTCTCTCTAATAACTGTAAGTAACGTTCTTGATTAGAAAGGTTTTTGATCCTATTCATCCGCTGGAAATTATTAATAAATGCTTTTTGCATAGACAATCTTCCAAAACGTTCTAACGCATGGGAGTGATCAAAGACTTTTAATGCATCAGACTTAGAAATGGTATACACAACAGAATCTTCTGTTACTTCTAAATATGATTCTGAAGGGATTTCTTCTATATATGGATATAAATCTGTAAAAAAAGAACCATCTGTGAAAAATTCCATGACCCTTGTTATTCCATCTTCTATCGTATAATAGGTTACACAGCCTTGTTTCATGAAATAAAAATCGTGAATGTATTGACCAGGTTGTATAAGGTGACTCCCTTTTTTTAACTCCTCCCTTTTGTAGAATTGAAGTCCAAACTCCATATCAGAGTCACTAACTGGCGTAAAAGAGCGTATTTTTTGTTCTAAATCTTTCAATGTGTCTGGCTATAATAGCGAAAGAACAAAATATTTAGGTATTGAGCAAGCCTTATAGATGTTATCACCGAGATAATAATAAACTTCAGGATAAACAGATTTTGAAACCTATTTAGTTTTAAATAATATTCTTAACTCTGTTAAATCAATTTACCACAACTCTACCTTTTCATTTTCTTTGTTCGTCCAAAGAAAACGAAACAAAAGAAAAGACGCTTTTTTCAAGGTATTTTTATCTGCTTAAGCAGATAAAACCAGATTTATTTTACTAAAACCTTTCCAAGGCTTCAAGATTTTTTAACGCAAAACAAATCTTATACTGGTGAAAAAAGGTTTACAAAGCGCTGCTTTGAAACGATAATTGTTACAGGTAATAAATTATTATGTGTTGTATATGCAAAAAAGAGGTTGCTTATGGGAGCAACCTCTCTTACTATTTATAAACTACACTAAACAATTTATTATTATTTACGGATCGCATAGCGAGATGCGCCGGGAAGGTCTCTTAAAAAAGAAACTGTACTTTTTAAGATAAGCTCAATAGAAGAATAAAGATGATTCATAACTGTGTGATTTAAGGTTTAACTGATGTAAATATACGAAGTTATTAACATATAATCAACATTATCAGCAAGTTAGTGTTAATAATTATATGTAAAACTCATTTTAATCGATTAAAAGCAGAAAAAATGTTAATAAAAATGTTTATAAGTATTATTTTCCTACAAAAATTGTTGATAACCTAAGTTGAACTGTTAAAAACATCCGGTTTATGAACAAAAAACTGTGAACATTGATGGTTATTAACAATTTTGAGGGAAAAATCCCATTAAAACACAGTTATATTGTTGATAACCAAAAATAATTATTAGTTTAGCTGCACTTACCCCATCCATTATCAACATTGCATTATACCGTTATTTGTAGCAAGACTACCTTATTGTGGTTTTCCGTAAAGGAAATTCAGGAAGTTGAGTTAGGTTTGGTATTGGAGAAAAAATGCTTTAAAAATATATAAAAATGCAAAAAATAAGAGAATCCAAAATTGCTGAAATTAAAAACAAAGCTTCTAAACCTATTATTTATAATGGAAAATTCCCTTTTAATGACATAACTGATAGGGAATTCGAAGTTTTGAGCTACGATATTTTTAAAGAAAGAATCAAATTTGATGATAAAGATTTTTTTGGGAAATTTGATAAAATCGATTTAATGTCAGGGGTTGGAGAAAAAGGATTCGACTGTACTTTATACTATAAGGGCAAAATTAATGGCTTAATACAATGTAAAAAATATAAGACTAGATTAACCAAACCACAAATTATAAATGAATTCTTAAAATTTGTTTTGCATGCTATTATAAACCCAAATCTTATACCTAATAAAAATAATTTTACATATTACTTTATTACTAGTACTGGTTTTGCTAATACTGCAATTCGATATTTATCTGATTTTAATCGAAATATTATTAATGAAGATTTGAATAAATTATGCTCTGAAATAGCATCGAAGTATGAGTTATTAAAAAACATAAATATTGATGATAAAATCCAAGAAATAAAAAAACTTGTAAAAGACATTAAAGTAAATAAAATAATACCTGAGGATCTCAATTTATATTTACAAGATTATCCACTTATAGCAAAAACATACTTTAAAATATTTACAGCCACCGATAATACATTAATTGAAAACATTATAACAACATATTTAGATCCTATATTAAATAGCCTTAAAGGAAATAAAATACCTTTCAATGATCATAAAGATTTCTCATTCAGATTTAAAACATACCTATCGCAAGCTCTTAACAGATATTCTTCAGCTCAGACACTAGTTTTTGGAAATCAACAAAAAAAAATAGAAGACTATTATTACCCTTTAACACTTACGTGTAAAAAGGAATCTGACAATCATACTAAAATAAAGACTTACGAATTTTCTGACAACTTTATTCCTAAGTATAAAAAAGTATTGATTTGTGACCAAGGTGGAATGGGTAAATCAACTATTCTGAAATGGTTATTTAGATCCTGTATACTAAAAAATAAGGGGATTCCTATTTTTATAGAACTAAGAAGTTTAAGTAAAAAGAATACGATTATCGATGAAATCACAATGCAATTGGAACCATTAAATGTTGAATTAGAAAAATCCGTTACAAGAAATTTAATATCTCAAGGAAATTTCATTTTCTTTTTAGACGGATATGACGAAATTTCTAAAAAAAACAAAACAAGCGTTACAGGTGATTTAACTAATTTTATTGCAAAAGCAGATAATAATTTATTCATAATAACATCTCGCCCTGAAGATGCATTAAAAACTTTTGGGAATTTTCAAGAATTTAGCATTGATAGACTTAAAACAGAGGAATCGTATGAATTAATCAAAAAAATAGGGAATAATAATGCCAAATCAATTCAATTAATTTCTCAACTTAAATCTGACGATAGAGAAGAACTAATTCAGTTTTTAGAAAGTCCGTTATTAATTTCTTTACTTTATAAAAAATTTGAACATCGAGAAACTATCCCTCTCCAAAAGCAAGAATTTTATTGGGAAGTATTCGAAGCACTTTTTCAAGCGCATGACATAATCAAAGGAGATAGGTTTGAGCGAGAAAAAGAATCAGGATTAAGCCTTTACGAATTCCACAAAATATTAAGAGGATTAGGTTACTTTACTGCTTTATTAAATCAATTAGAATTTAACTATGCTGAGCTAGAGCGTTACATTAAAAAATCTAATAATTTTTTTCCTGGAGTAAAGTTCGATACTAATAAGTTTATACTAGATATAATTAGTAATGTACCTATTTTCCAAAAGGAAGGATTGAAATTAAAATGGGCACATAAAACTCTACAAGAGTATTTTGCTTCAGAATTCATATGTAGAGACACAAAAGAAAATCAGGGTAAAATCTTAAATAAACTCTATAATGGAGAAAATTCAAAATCGTATTTTGGAATAATCGATATGTGTTATGAAATAGATTATAAATCTTTCAGAAAACATATACTTTACCAGAAGTGTAAAGAATACTCAACCTTTTATAAAAATTTTATTATCCAATATAAAAATCACAAAAACTTCGATATTATCGTACAAATTGCAAATTACCAATTCGATAGCAAAATTATTTTTTTTAAGTATAGCACCAAAGAAATTATAAAAGTAATAAATAAACTGATGGACGACCAATCGTCGTTAGAAAAGCATTTCGAATGTAAAATTAAATCAATTGAATTTATAATAGGATATGCAAAAAATTCAAAAAAACATGTTTGTTATTTAAATATTAATAAAGAATTCCCTCTTAAAACATTGCTTTTCAAGAAAAAAGATAGTTTAATATCTATCAATAAAATTAAATCTACAAAAAGTAAGAGTTTTAATATCAAATACGAAACACAACTTGATGATATTTCTTGCCATATATTACCAAAAACGGTAAAAGAAATAGTTGAAAATAATTCAAAGTATATTGTTTCTTATTCGAATGCACTTGAAAATCAAATTTATAATATAAAGAATTGTGAAAAATTAATTCAGGAAGTAGAAAAAGAAAAAGAAAAAGAAAAAAATACAGATTTCTTTTTCCAAGGAATGGATTAACTCTAACAATAAAGTTTATAACTCAATAATACTAATTTATAATACTAACTTGAATCTTTTAGTAAATACTATTAAAAGAGTATCACTGTGAAAAACTCTCCTTCCACTTCTTATAACACATCAAAAATTATTGCAACATATACTAAAACACTAGCAATTATGATTCGCAATAATTCAGAAAAACTAAATAGATTGATGAATTTAATCGCTTCTCTAAGTTTACCTTGAATAATTATCAAAGGGATAAAAAAACATTCACATATTTCTCTTTTAACTGTACCTTTGTCGAATGTCAAGTACTATGAAAAATCAGCAACATATATTACAAAAACTAGGAATCTCAACCCTAAATCCTATGCAGGAAGAGGCTAAACTAGCGATTTCATCTAGTGATAATGTTGTGTTGCTCTCTCCTACCGGAACGGGTAAAACCGTTGCCTTTTTACTACCTATAATTGCAGCATTAGATTCGGATTGTGCAGAGATACAGACGTTGGTGCTAGTGCCATCCAGAGAATTAGCCATACAGATAGAACAAGTAGCCAGAGATATGGGTACGGGTTATAAGGTGAATGCTGTGTATGGAGGTCGATCGGGATCACAGGATAAATTAGATCTAAGACATCGACCTGCGATTCTTATTGGAACACCTGGTAGAGTTGCGGATCGTTTAAGACGTGATAGTTTTTCTGTAGATCATATCAACACCATCGTTCTAGATGAGTTTGACAAATCATTAGAGGTCGGTTTCGAAGTAGAAATGACAGAAATTATCGATGCATTACCAAATATTCAAAAAAGAGTACTAACCTCAGCAACACAAGAAGTAGCAATACCAGATTTCGTAGGGTTACAAAACCCAGTACAAATTGATTATCTGGATGAAGCTTCTTCTCAATTACAAATAAAAACAATCATCTCCGAAACCAAAGATAAGCTTCCAACATTAGTAAAAGCATTAAGTCATATCGGGAATCAACCGGGAATTATCTTTTGTAATTATAAAGAATCGATTCAGCGAGTGAGTGACTTTCTAAAGGAACATAAAATTAGTCACGGTTGCTTTTATGGAGGTATGGAACAAAAGGACAGAGAACGTGCTTTGATTAAGTTCAGAAACGGAACACATCAGATTATCATCGCTACTGATCTGGCAGCAAGAGGAATTGATGTTCCTGAAATCAAATATATTATTCATTACCATCTACCACTTAAAAGCCAAGAATTTACTCATAGAAATGGTAGAACCGCCAGAATGAATGCTGATGGAACTGCTTATATTCTACAATGGAAAAACGAGGAACTTCCGGAATTCATAACAGATCTAGATGAAGAAGTGTTAGCAGATGCTTCTATTCCAACCCCATCTGGTTGGGAAACTTTATTTGTTTCTGGAGGACGACGTGATAAGATTTCCAAAGGTGATATCGCCGGACTTTTCTTTAAGCAAGGTAAGCTCAGTAAAGATGAATTGGGCATTATCGAAATCAAGCCTGATTGTGCGTTTGTAGCGGTCAAAGCTTCTAAAGCAAAGAAAGTTATCGAACAAGTTACAAATACAAGATTGAAGAAGAAGAAAGTAAGAGTTTCTATGATATAACAAAAAACTAGTACTAAAATAGTTTAATCTATACTGTTATTTTAACGTGAGTTCGATCTAAGAACAGAGTTTAAAAAAGTTTTCAAATTGAGTGATTTTTCACAGTGACCTCTCGACTACGCTCGAGGTGACAGGAGAAAAATTGTATCTATACTTCGACAAGCTCAGCATGACAAGGCTTTTTTTCAAAATCGTTTGGCTACGTTATAGAAATCTGACTGACGTAAATATTCTTATGTCGAACTAAGGTTGTTTTAAGAGAAGGTGAAACCCCAGTAATTACAAAAACTACCTCTCGACAAAGCCTGTATTGAGCTTAGTCGAAATGCTCGAGGTGACTGTTGCTTTTTTCAAGTAAGTCCATAAAAAAAGGAACCATAATTACTATAGTTCCTCTTATTTATGTTCTATAAAAATACTGTTTTTAAGACTCTATTCGGGTAATTTTTGCTCCAATAGCTCTTAGACGTTCATCAATATTTTCGTACCCACGATCAATTTGTTCGATATTATGAATCGTAGAAGTACCTTTGGCACTCAATGCAGCAATCAATAACGAAATTCCTGCTCTAATATCTGGAGATACCATTGTAGTAGCTTTTAGTGTAGACTGAAAGTCATGACCTATAATAGTTGCTCTGTGCGGGTCACAAAGAATAATCTTTGCTCCCATATCAATTAGTTTGTCTACAAAGAACAAACGACTCTCGAACATTTTTTGATGTACCATCACTTCTCCTCTAGCCTGCGTAGCAATTACTAAAACGATACTTAGTAAATCAGGAGTGAATCCCGGCCAAGGCGCATCTGCAATGGTCATAAAAGATCCATCGATATAACTTTCGATCTGATACCCATCTTTATGTGCAGGAATATAAATATCATCGCCTACACGTTCTAAAGTGATTCCTAGTTTTCTGAAAGTATTAGGAATAACTCCTAAATTCTCCCAGCTTACATTCTTAATTGTAATTTCACTCTTGGTCATAGCAGCTAAACCTATCCATGATCCAATTTCAATCATATCTGGTAATACTCGGTGCTCACAACCTCCAAGAGATTCAACTCCTTCTATAGTCAATAGATTAGATCCAACTCCTTCGATCTTACCCCCCATAGAATTGATCATCTTACATAACTGTTGCAAATAAGGCTCACAAGCAGCGTTATAGATGGTCGTTTTTCCTTTTGCAAGCGAAGCAGCCATTACTATATTAGCAGTACCCGTAACAGAAGCTTCATCCAATAACATATAAGTACCTGTTAATCCTTCTGGTGCTTCTACGCCATAAAAACGTTCTTCCTTGTTGTATCTAAATTCTGCTCCAAGATTAATAAACCCTTCAAAGTGTGTATCAAGTCTTCGTCGTCCGATTTTATCTCCTCCAGGACGTGGAATATATCCTTTACCAAATCTTCCAAGCAAAGGTCCTACAATCATGATAGACCCTCTTAAACCGCTTCCTTCTTGTTTAAATTGCTCACTCTCCATGTAATCCAGGTTCAATTCATCACTTTTAAAGGAATACTTGCCTTTATCAAGTTTTTGAATTTTGACACCAAGATTTCTAAGGATATCTATTAATTTATTGACATCTCTAATATCTGGAATATTAGAAATGATTACTTCCTCTGGGGTTAGTAATACAGCACAAAGAATCTGTAAGGCTTCATTTTTAGCTCCTTGAGGTGTTATCTCACCTTTGAGCTGATGCCCTCCTTCTATCTGAAAAGTACTCATAAAAGTCGAATGGTTATAGTTGTTGGTATTGGTTAATAGCGTTTTTTACCTCGGTTGTTGTTGCTACCGCCACTTCGGTAATTCTTTTTACTAGAAGTATTGGAACGATAACTTTTCTTTTTACCTCTCATCAAATCACTAGCAGAGCTTAGGTCCTCTGTACTATCTCTTAAATCAATCTTACCATCACTAAGTTCAACCAGATGATTAAAAATAGCTGAATCATCAACTACATCCTTATTCCAGTTAAGGTAACATTTTTTCATATGATTTGCTATCGTATAAGTCAATGCTGTTTTTAGATCTCCATCTTCCCAGCTAATAGCTACATCGATCATTCGCTTGATATTGTTACCATAGTAACGATATTTTGGAAAATTCTGAGGATATTCTAATGGTTCTGGTCTTTCTTCCAACTTTTCCTTGGTAAGAACAGGGTATGGAGCTTCTACATCTAATTTAAAATCACTGATAATAAATAATTGATCCCATAATTTATGTTGGAAATCAGGTACATCTCTAAGGTGAGGTTGTAGGTTCCCCATTACAGCAATAATTGCTTTTGCTACTTTATTTCTTTCTTCTTTATCTTCTATCTCTACAGCTTGATCAATCATTTTCTGTAAATGACGACCATACTCTGGTATTATAAGCTTTTCTCGCTCCGTATTATATTCTAAATTGTTAATCTCCATATGCTTGTTAACGTCCATAAAAAATGTATAGTAGTATGAGCTTCTCTAAAAAGAAATGGTAAGTTATAAAAAAGACTTGTTAAGGTGTAGGCTTTTCAGTTGCTCATTAATTATTTTGCAAAATACTAAAATAATATTAGTATGCTTATTAAGTGTATAGAAATATTTCAGTTATAAAGAAATAACTCCTTCTACTTTCACCGCTACCTCTTTATATTTGATAATCACCTGATCCGGATTTTTCATTCTTACATTCACAGACACGCTGGTATATTTACCATTTTTAGATTGCTTAGTAGTAATTACTGCGCCAAGATTATCAAATATCCCTTCTATTTGGTTTACTTTATCAGAATCAGTAGGGACAATAAATTTATATAAATAAGCAGTAGGCCACAATGCGGTATCTGCCAATTGTAGTTTTAGTTTTTTATAAAATTCTTCAGAATTAGAAGCATCACTCATGTATCACAAAATTTTTGGCAAAGATACGCCATATCATTCAGATATCAGAATGCTTTTGCTTACTCTTTATCCCTTTTCAATAATACATTATACTGTTCGATTGTATCAATATCATCCGTTTTTCCCTTTCCGTCAATCGTCATTATATGATCTTTATATTTTTTCATAATATGACGTGCTCCATAATCCTCTTTAAGACCTAACAATTCTTTGAAGAAAGTCTTTGGAAATATAGCAGGAACGCCTCTTCGATCTTTTATTGCAGTAGCGACAACGGTATCTTTATTCTTATTAAATTTCGAAATCAAACTATCTAAATGTATCGTATCTATTAAAGGTTGATCTACTAAAGTTATCAAAGCCGCATCAAAGCTTCTTTGTACTTCCATAATATGTTGTATTCCGAAACTTATAGAAGATCCCATGCCAGATTTCCAATTCTGATTGTAAAGGATTTCTACAGAAAAATGTTTAATTTCTTTTTGAATTAATTCAAAATTTGCTCCTAAAACAACAAAGGTTGTAAGATTTTTTAATTGTAATGATTTTTCAACTTCATGACCAATCAATGTGCTGTTTTTCCAAGCCAATAACTGCTTAGGACTTCCCAAACGACTAGAAGATCCTGCTGCTACTATAATATGCGCAATATTGTTAGTTGTTTTTTGCAATGTCTGATATCATTTCCTTTTCGATATTTCCATGAATTCCACCCTTTTTATCCTGTAATGGAATTGGTTTCTGATTATGAACGATGGATAATATTTCTGCAATAATAGAAATCGCAATTTCTTGTGGTGTCTCTGCTCCTAGATTTAGTCCGGCAGGTCCATGAATACAATCCATAAATTCATCGGTCACCTCCGGAAAATACTCTATAAATGCAGATAACAACTTCTCCCTTCTTCTAGAAGGCCCTAATAGTCCTATATAAACAGGCTGCGTATCTTTTATTGCCTGTAGATACAATAAATCTTTAGCAAAATTATGGGTCATCAGGATGATTGCTGTTTGCTCATCCACCTTATCAATCACTAAATTTTCATGTGATTGATTTAGCACTTTATTAGCTCCTGGAAAATCAGATGGTACTTTTGGATTTTTAGGAGTATTCACCACTTCTACTTCCCATCCAGTTGCATTAGCTATAGTACTTAATTGTATCGCATCGTGTTCAGATCCAATAATAACCAACCGAAAACAGGGTAGCATCTCACGATCAAAACAAGCCAAAGCGGTATCCTGTTTTAGGATATCAATATCAAAATGATCAGAAAATTTAAATTCCTCGGTAGCCTCAAAAACAACTGTAGATCCCATATAACAATCACGTTCTTCATCCTCAGTATAATATGATTTAATCTCAAAAGGAGTTCGGGAAACTAAATACTGCTGTATTCTATTAATGGTTTCCTTACTTATAGAAAAAGGTTCAATCAATATATATAAGATACCTTCACAACCCAGACGATATCGTCCGTTATAGGTCATCATCTTAGCTTTACCGGTAGTAAAAACTGATTGAGATTGTCTTAATACTTCTTTTTCTACACAACCACCACTTACGGCACCGGTCATTTGCCCATTTCCCAAAATAAGCATTCCAACTCCAGGTCTTCGGTACGACGAGCCGTCAATGTTAACTACTGTTGCAATGACGGCTCGTATTCCCTTCTGACTCGCTTCCTGATATGATGTTATTATTTCTTTAAACTCGTGTGTCATATATTATCCCAACAATGCTTTGTTTTCCATGTTTTTAACAAAGGGTTGTTTCGTCAACCTCACTCCTTTTGCTGCTTTAATAGCATTAGCCACTGCGGCACCTGCAGGAGGTAATGTAGGCTCTCCTAATCCCGTTGGAGCGATATTACTCTCAATGAAATGAGTTTCTACAATGGGTGTTTCGTTCATTCGTATCAAACGATAGGTATCAAAATTGGTGTCCTGTGGTTCTCCTACTTTAAACGAAAAATCACCATACATAGCATGACCAATACCATCAATAACTCCTCCTTCAATCTGATTTTTAGCTCCTAATGGGTTAACTACAATTCCACAATCAACCACACAAGTCACTTTTTTAACAACTGGTTGATCGTCCACTAATACTACGTCTGCCACTTCAGCAACGTGCGTATTATGGCAGTAATAAGAACTAAATCCTTGGTATACACCTTCTGGTTTTTTGCCCCATTCAGATTTCTCAACAGCCGTTTTAATTACCTGTGTTAAACGTTCTGGAGAATATTGTATTCGTTCATCTGTATTTGCTTTTACGTTCTTCAATAAATCTAATCGAAGTTGAATATTATCTACTTCCATTAATTCTGCAAGTTCATCAAAGAAACTTTGCTCCGCAAAAGCCAGAAAATTAGTATAAGGCGCTCTCCAGGCTCCAATAGTAATATTACTATCATACTTCGCTACATCTACCTGATAATTCTCTACAGCTCCTGCTGGAAAGAAGTTAGGAATCAATCCATACATATTAGAATTAACAGCGGCTTCTTTTAGGTGATATCCTGTTAATTTACCATCCTTTATAGCTGCACTAATTTTGTATTTTATAGCAGGTCGATATATTCCGGCAGACATATCGTCTTCTCTGGAATACACAACTTTTACAGGTTTCTTGGAGATATTAGATATTTCTGCTGCTTCAAGAGCAAAATCACCATACAATCTTCTTCCAAAACCACCACCCATTCTTGTCATATCGACAGATACTTCTTCAGGTTTTCTTTCTAAAAGGGAAGCTACTCTTCTAGCAGTTCCTGCCGGTGTTTGGATTGGGCCCACTAATCTCACTTTCTCATCTGTAACATGCGCAAAGAAATTCATAGGTTCCATACAGTTGTGCGGAAGAAAAGGAGATTCATATACTCTTTCCAAGACTTTATCCGCTGCTGCAAATGCTTTTTTAACATCACCATCAGCGCGCATCGTATTAAACTCTTTACCGTTTAAAAGATCTGTCAATGCTTTATCATGATCTGCCGTACTTTCAAGCTTAGAATCGTCTATCCACTTTGCTTTCACAGTCTTTTTACCTTTCATAGCTGACCAGGTATTCTCTCCTAATACTGCGATTTTATCACCAAACTTAAATACATCTATTACTCCTGTAACTGCCTTAGCTTCTGTTGCATCAAAATCATCTAATTTTTTTCCAAAAGCAGGAGGTCTCAAAACGGAAACATACACCATACCTTCTTCTTTATAATCCATACCAAATAAAGGCTTTCCGGTAATGATTTTATCCACATCTACATTATGAATATCTTTTCCTATAATAGTAAAATCTTTTGGGTCTTTCAGTTTTATGTTTTCTGGTACTTTTAAAGAAGCTGCTTCTTTTACGACTTCTCCGTACCCTAATTTATCTCCATTACTATTCTTGATAACGCCATTCTCTGTGCTACAGGTTGAAGCATCAACACCCCATTTAGCAGCAGCAGCATTAATCAGCATTTGTCTCGCTGTAGCTCCGGTTTGTCTCAATGGCTCCCAACCCTGTCTTAATGATTGACTTCCTCCAGCAACTTGTCGGGTAAAATTTTTGGTATCTAAAGCTCCTTGAGCCACATGAACATGTTCCCATGCAACATCTAGTTCTTCAGCAATCAGCATAGGCATAGATGTTTTTACGCCTTGTCCAATTTCTGGATTTGGTGAAAAAATAGTCACCATACCATTATCTGCAATTTTAATAAAAGCATTAAAATCGTTAAAGTTCAAATCAGCAATATCAACAATATCTGTTGGCGGTGTAACCTCGGGTTTACAAGCTTGAAATAGATTAAAGCCAATCAAGATTCCTCCACCGGCTAACGCTGATGTTCTTATAAATGACCTTCTACTTACAGAAGGAGTTGTTATACGTTTCATTTTTCTGGGATTTAAATTGGTTAGCTTATTTTACTTGCTGCTTGTTCTACTGCCTTTTCTATTCTATTATAAGAAGCACATCTACAGATATTACCGCTCATAGCATCTCTAATCTCTTCTCTATTAGGATTAGGGTTTTGTTCCAGAAAAGCTGCAGCAGTCATAATCTGACCAGCTTGGCAGTATCCACATTGAGGTACATCGATTTCTTTCCAAGCTTGTTGCACTGGGTGTGAAACATCTTTGGATAAACCTTCTATTGTTTTGATATCCATTTCTGTTGCAACAGAAACTTTTAACAAACAACTTCTGGTAGCAACTCCATCTACATGAATAGTACAGGCACCACATTGTCCAATACCGCAACCGAATTTAGTTCCAACCAGATCAAAATGATCTCGTAATACCCATAAAAGAGGCGTGTCTTCATCCGCTTCTACAGAAAGCGATTGACCATTTACTTTTAGATTATAAACAGGCATGAGTTTAAATTTTAAGATTTGTATTTAATTAGTCTAAATAAGAGAATAATCACTATTTCGTTATTGAAGTTACTAAAAATACGGATGGACAAATTCAACTTTAACAGAGCTTTATGGTATACTTATCAAAGTATTTTCAAAATCATTTTATAATTCCGAAATTCGCCACAAAATATATTTCTTTGGCAAAACATAAAATAGTTATCACAGGAGGTCCTTCTACAGGAAAAACATCAATCATTAAAGCACTGGAAGAAGATGGTTTCTTTTGTTTTCCTGAATTTATCAGAAGTATTACTCAAGAAGCGAAAAATAATGACGCTGTGGATATTGTTTCTAATCCCATCGCTTCTGTTTCTGATCCTTATGATTTCAATATACAATTAATGAATGGCAGGATTAATCAATACAAAGATCCTATTGCCAACGACAAGGGCATTGCTTTTTACGATAGAGGAATACCAGACGTACTAGCATATATGGATCTTTTTAAACAAACATACGATGCTCCATTTATAAAGGCTTGCAAGGACTATCTCTATGATCAGATTTTTCTATTACCTCCTTGGAAAGAAATTTATATATCTGATGCGGAACGTTATGAAAGTTTTGAAGAAGCACAACAAATACATCACCATTTATTAGAGACTTATACAAAATTTGGATACAATTGTATTGAAGTTCCTTTTGGAAATGTAAAAGAACGCAGTACCTTTATATTACAACACGTAATATAATAGTATTGATGAGTAGCCCAATCCAGCTATTACAGGAGAATTGGAATTATGATACTTTCAGACCGTTACAGGAAGAGATTATTAATGCCGTTATTGAAAACAATGATGCTTTTGCATTGCTTCCTACTGGTGGCGGTAAGTCCATTTGTTTCCAGATACCTGCACTTCTAAGACCTGGGATTTGTATTGTAATATCACCTCTCATTGCATTAATGCACGATCAGGTACAACATTTACAGCAAAAAGGTATTAAAGCCATTGCGCTCACTAGCGGAATTAAATACACGGAGTTAGATACTTTACTGGATAATTGTATTTATGGCAATTATAAATTCTTATACCTCTCGCCAGAACGTCTTCAGCAGGATTTGGTAAAAGAGCGACTCAAAAGAATGAAGATCAACCTTATTGCGATTGATGAAGCACATTGTATTTCTCAGTGGGGTAATGATTTTAGACCTTCTTATAAGAAAATCAAAATCTTAAGAGAGCTCAAACCTGCAGTTTCTATGATTGCTCTAACAGCTTCGGCCACGCCTGAAGTGGTAGATGATATCATTAAAGAACTGGATTTATTTCAACCTAAAATATTCAGACAATCTTTCTTTAGAAGTAATTTGGGATATATGGTATATCATACTTTAGATAAAAATGATAAACTCATTAGGATTCTGAATCGATATCCAGGAAGCTCTATTATTTATGTCCGAAACCGAAAATCAGCTATAGAAATTAGTGATTTTCTAAACGCAAGTGGATATACTTCTGCATATTATCACGGCGGTGTTGATGCCAAAGAAAAAACAAAACGTTTTCAGCAATGGTTAGCAGAAGAAGTTAGGGTTATGGTAGCTACTAATGCATTTGGGATGGGTATCGATAAGTCGAATGTAAAAACAATTATCCATTATAATATTCCCGAGAGTATTGAAAGTTATTTTCAGGAAGCAGGAAGAGCTGGACGTGATGGAGAAACATCTTATGCTTTTCTCCTAAAAAATGAAAATGATATTGTAAGAGTTCAAAATCAATTCATTAAAGTACTGCCAGATGTAGATTTTGTAAAATTTGTCTATCGCAAACTGTGCAATTATTTTAGAATATCATATGGAGAAGGTGAACAATCAGCACATGGTTTTAATTTTAATACCTTTTGCAAGACATACGACCTGAACACATTAATGACCTATAATACATTACAATTTTTAGATCGCTGTAGTGTTATTAACTTCACTCAAAGGTTTACTAAAAAAAGTACCGTTCATATAACAACTACAGGAGATCAACTTCTTAAATATTTAGAACAAAATACACATTTAGAATTGATCACTAAAGCAATATTACGTACCTATGGTGGTATTTTTGATGAGGAAGTAAAGGTTAACTTATCACTGATTGCTTCTAAGATTAATACATCAGAAGCAAATGTGATTGATGTTTTAAAAAAATTACAAGATGCGGAATTACTTGAGTTTAATTATAAACTAACAGATGCGGATATCGTTTTTTTAGTACCTAGAGAGGATGAGCACACTATTAATAGAGTTAAACCTTATATTAAAGAACTGAGTGCTTCTAAAGCTAACAAAGTAAAAACTATGATTCGTTTTGTACAAAATGAATCAATATGTCGAAGCAGACAGCTACTTGCCTACTTTGGAGAAAAAGATTCAAAAGACTGCGGTATCTGTAGTGTCTGCATTTCTAACAAGAAAACGGTTATAGATCCAAAAAAAATCAGAAATGATATTGTAGCGCTATTACAGCAAAAACAGTTGTCCTCCAGAGAAATAATATCACATTTAAAATGCCCTGAAGAAACAGCGCTGGAGATATTAAGAGAGCTAAATACACATAATATCATAAAAATTGATTCATATAACAACTATCAACTAGTATAAAATATAATGAGAGACTTAAGAATTCTATTTATGGGAACTCCGGATTTTGCGGTAGAAACCCTAAAAGCTATTATAGAAAATAATTACAACGTGGTAGGCGTTATAACTGCTCCAGACAAACCTGCGGGAAGAGGTAGAAAACTTAGAGCATCTGCTGTTAAAGAATATGCACTATCGCAAAATCTAAATATATTACAACCTACTAATCTTAAGGATGAGGACTTTATTGAAGAACTAAAAAAACTACACCCCAACCTTAACATCGTTGTAGCCTTTAGAATGTTACCTAAAGTAGTATGGAATATGCCAGAGTATGGAACATTCAACCTACACGCGTCTTTACTTCCTGATTATAGAGGTGCTGCACCTATTAACTGGGCTGTTATTAATGGAGAGCGTAAAACAGGAATTACTACTTTTTTTATTGATGAAAAAATAGATACAGGTCATATCATTCTTCAAAAAGAAATAGAAATACAAGATGATGATACCGCTGGTGTTCTTCATGATAAATTAATGGCGAAAGGAGCTTTGTTGGTTATTGACACCATTAAAGAGATAGCAAATGGAACCGTAACTACTAAAGAGCAACCTAAAGAAGGTGAGTTAAAAACTGCCTACAAACTACATCGGGATAATACTAAAATCAATTGGCACGATGACATACAATCTATTTACAATCTTATTAGAGGTTTAAGTCCATATCCCAGCGCTTGGTGTTCATTATATAATAAAGGAGAAGAAGTTTCCATAAAAATTTATGATGCGCAAACAGAAAACCAAGAGCATAGTTTTGATATCGGTAAAGTCATTGTAGAAGATTCTGTAATCAAGGTAGCAGTAAATAAAGGGTACATTATTCTGAATAAAATTCAACTTCCGGGGAAAAAAGCAATGGAAGCTAAATCTCTATTGAATGGGTATACCTTTTATAAAGACGCAAAAATGGGCTGAGCCCCTGCTATCACTAGAGTAAGAAAATTCATAGAAAACATACTTGTTTATTAACAATCGCCTTGAGTTATCAACAAAACCCCGTATTTACTGGGCTAATCCTTGCATGAATCATAAATCCGTATAAATTTGTAGAGCGTTTAACAAAAATTTGGTTTAACCAACAATTAATTTAAAAACAGAATTATGAACAAAACAGAATTAATCGATGCAATGGCAGCTGATGCTGGAATTACAAAAGCAGCAGCAAAGAAAGCTTTAGAATCTTTCTTAGGAAATGTTGAAGGTTCTCTTAAAAAAGGTGACCGTGTTTCTTTAGTAGGATTTGGTTCTTGGTCAGTTTCTAAAAGAGCTGCAAGAGAAGGTAGAAACCCTCAAACAGGTAAAACTATCAAGATTGCTGCTAAAAACGTTGTAAAGTTCAAAGCTGGTGCGGATTTATCTAGTTCAGTTAACTAATTTATTTAGTTTTTGATAATTATAGAAAGCTCCCTAATTAGGGAGCTTTTTTTTATGAGCTACTAACAAATATGGATAACCACTTTGATTATTAGAAATAATTATTTAGTTTTAGAATAAACTACGCCATCCATGATATCACTTCAACCTGGTAAAGGACATCTTCTAATTGCAGAACCATCGATTATTGGTGACGTTTCCTTTAACCGTTCTGTCGTGCTTCTCGCAGATCATAGTGATCAAGGTTCTATAGGCTTTATAATGAATAAACCATTGGATTATGTACTATCTGACTTGGTTCCAGAAGTGGAAGCTGAGTTTAAAATATATAATGGTGGACCTGTAGAACAGGATAATTTATATTTTATTCATAAGATTCCAAATTTAATACCTAATAGTGTAGAAATCTCTTCTGGTATTTATTGGGGTGGAGATTTTTCTGTTGTATCAGAGCTAATTGCTCAAAACAAAATTACTTCTAATGAAATTCGGTTTTTCTTAGGATATTCTGGCTGGGATGCAGAACAATTAATCCAGGAACTTGAGGCAAATTCTTGGGTAATTGTAAAAAACACCTACGAAAAAAACATTATTGGTAAATCTTATGACACTTTCTGGAAAGAAAAAATGATTGAATTAGGTGGAGAATACCTTCTTTGGTCCAATGCTCCAGAAGATCCAAGTTATAACTAGTCCCCTATTCGTATTCTTGCATTCAATATTCCCAATAACCTCTTTGTTATTTCAGTTTTATATTCTTTTTTCCTAAACTTGGTAATAGGTTGTATTCCTGTAATTACATTAGTAATGAATAATTCATCTGCTTTCTGTAACTCAAAAGGCGAAACAGAAGCTTCTTCTAACTCATATTCTGGTAACTTCTCTAAGATTCTTAATAATTGAGTCCTTAAAACCCCTTTTAAACAACCATCAGCAACAGGTGGCGTCTTTATCTTATTACCTTTTACTAAAAATAAATTCCCATTCAAGGCCTCGATCACCATCTTATTAGTATTCAACAACAAACAGTTTTCAAACCCATTTTCTTTTGCAAAAACACCGCCTAATATATTCACTAATTTATTATTAGATTTTAATGTCGAAAGTAAGTCTGGAGCCATATAATGATCTTTAAACAAGGTCACCTCATACGAATCATTAGAAAGCGTATAAAAAGCCGAAGCCAATGGTTTAACAGAAATACTGTAATCGATACCATTATTCATAGGAGTATATAATCCTCCTTCTTTCCGGTTAACCATAATTTTGATCCTCACAGAAGAATTCATAAAGCCACTCTTCTCTATAAGGTCTAGAATTTCTTGTTGCAAAAACTCTGGAGTAAAATTCATAGGAATTTCCATTCTTAAGATTCTCATGGAGGCCATTAATCTAAAATAATGGTCTTCCCAAAAAAGAATAGTTCCTGAGTTTACTCGTATTGTTTCGAATAATGCATCTCCGTATGCATATCCTCTATTAGTAATGGATAATGAAGCTTCATTATCAGCTAATAAATTTCCGTTAATATTGATCATAAAAAAAGCCCCTTATTACCAATAGCTATTGGGCGGGGCAAATATACATTATAAAAATAAAAGGAATTATGAAGAACCTAAAACTTGTTTTAAATTACTTATCATATTATCCCATAGCATTTTACTTTCTTCAATTTCATCATCTTCAGAGAAATCAGTAACCATTAAAGAAACATCCTTGGTGATTTCATCAACCTGTATGCGCAGTTCGAAAAAATAATCATCGCCTTCTTCATCATCAGCCATCCATCTGAACTTAATTCTTTCTCCACTTTTTTTACTTAGAAGTTTTGCTTCCTCTTCACTATCATCCCAAATGAATGTAAACATTTCGCCTCTGGAATTTACATTATCAGAAAACCACTCAGAAAGCCCTGAAGGTGTAGAAATATACTGATATAGTAGCTGTGGAGAGGATTGTATTACAAATTCAAGTTCGTATTTTATTTTTTCAGACATATTGCAAATTGTTAGTAAGCCAATATATAGATTAATTATTTACTTTAAAAGCATTTGAAAAAAGTATTTGAAAAAAATTAATTCTTCTTTATTGTTTGGTACAACGCTTTTTGTTTTTATATTTGCACCCGAATTAAAATGATGTAGCATCTATTTGGCGAGGTAGCTCAGCTGGTTAGAGCGTTGGATTCATAACCCAGAGGTCGGGGGATCGTGCCCCCCTCTCGCTACAGCAATTCGTTAAACCCCTGTTTTTCAGGGGTTTTTTTTGTTTTTATATGAAAGATTTTGTGGTATAACCATTTAATATACTTCATAACCAAATTAAGCCGTTTCACTTTCCTTTTTAGAAGCTTCACCCAGAAAATCAACAATATACAACTCTTCCCCAACTACATTTGTACAAGAAAATAAAGATAAATACAAGATATTTAAAAAGTACAGATATGGAAACAAGAACCACACCTTTAGAAATTGTATACAATCGTAAATACAGATTCGATATAACTGATGTCCCTCAAGAAATAAATACCGATACACCAATTCGAAAATTTAAAAAATGGTTTACACAGTTTTTTATTGAACTTGAAAAATGGGGATATGCTGCTGGCGATGCGATTAGAAAATAAATAAGTAAAAAAGTTAATATAAAAGCACAATAAAAATGAAAACAATACAATCAACTTTAGAAAATCGAGCTAAAAATTTATGGAATAGTATAGTAAGAAAAAAGGGATACAAAAATTCAAAAGAGTTTCTGTCCTTATACAAACAAGATGAAGTTTTTTTATTCATCTAAAAGCATAACAAATCATGGAAGTAATTAAAAAAATAATAGGCCCATTAATGGTACTGATGCTCTTATCAAGTTGCTCATCTGTAAGAATAACAGATTCCTGGAAAAATCTTGAAGTACCAGATATAAAGCATAAAAGAGTAATGGTAGTAAGCAAGACGGATGATCACACTGCTAGAGTGCGTTTTGAAAAAGATTTAGTTGAAAATTTAAACAAAAACGGATACCAGTCTGTTGAGAGCTATATTATTTTTCCAAAATCATCACCTACTAAAGAATTAAACGAATCTGAAACATTAGAAATAAAGGAAAAGCTTAAGAATAATGGCGTAGATGTAGTGATCGTAACGGTGTTAAAGCATTGTGAAGAATATACGAAAACTACTAGTAAGAATAATTCCTTTCATACGATATATCCTTCGTATTATGGCTTAGGATATTATAGAGGGTTTTATAGGTACTACGGAACCATATATCTCGATTCTGACCCAGTAACAGTAATAACAGAAAACGCAAAAAAATATACACTAGAAACAGTAGTGTATGATCTCACACAACCAGAAGAAAAACAACTATTATCGGTAATCACAACCGAAATAGATGATCCGCAGACGTTAGGAGTAGTATCTATAGATTTCTCTAAGAGAGTTGTCAAGGAATTGAATAAGTAAATATTTTTTTCATAATTGTTAGGTTAAGTTGAGTGCGGGCAGTCGGAGATGTAGTAGATGTTTTTCGGCTGCCTTTTCTAAGTAAGCAATATGTGATCAATTCAAAGTATGTAAAAAATCACAATAACAAATTGATTTAAATTAAAGAAGTGGAGAGCTCCCCATATCTTCACTTCTACATAGAAGCCTCCAATTCCCTTACGGAGGCTTTTTCTTATTCTGAAACAAATAATAGAAGTATGAATACGGCTAATAATCCTATGATCAGCACAATTTTACGTAAATTTAACAAACACGAATTAAAGAAGATATTATTTACATTGAACTCTAGAAAAGTAAAACACATTGTGATTTTAAGGATAGCATTATTGATTGCTGCCCTTATTAACTTACCACGGACATTGACATTATTTGATGTAAATCAGAAGCTATTTAATTCTTTCTCAGAAGTTTCAGTATTAGATATTATCATTCGGTTTTTATTTCTATTTATAATATCATTAATTTCTTTAGAACTTAACACCAATTGGAAGAGCATATATTCGCAGTATTCTGTTTTCGTAAGAACGAGTTTAACAATTGTATTAAATACAATTCTGTTTTTAGGCATAGTGCAATTATTTGTTTCGATCTATACACTGGTAACAGGGCAAGTTTTATCGGAATCAGAAATTGGATTTATGTATTTCGTGTATTTTGTAATTTTAGTGATTACTATTTTTATAGCTCGAATTCTTAAATATCAAATGATACATCACGAAGATCTTTTAGAAAACGAAAAACTAAAACAACAAAACCTTCAAAAGGAACTAACAGCTCTAAAAAATCAAATCAATCCTCATTTTCTTTTTAATTCATTAAACTCATTAAATTCAATAGTACGAGATAATAAAGATGCAACAGAGTTTATAAAAAAACTATCCTTTATGTATCGATATATTTTACAAAGCGGAGAAAGAGATGTAGTCTCCTTACAAGAAGAGCTTAAATTTTTAGATAGCTATGTTCATTTGGTAAAAACCAGATACCGCGATCGTTTTGATATTAATGTGTCAATAAATGAAAAATATATGCTAAGAGAGGTTCCTCCGCTAGCATTGCAATTATTAGTAGAAAACGCTGTAAAACACAATGAGATTTCAGAAAAGAATCCCTTACTGGTAAACATATATTCAAAAAATGGGATTATTTATGTCCAAAACGAAATACGACTAAGAACCTCGTATGTAGATAGTACAGGTAACGGATTAATGAACCTTGATAAACGATATTTTTTATTAAAAAAACAACACATCAGTATTAGTAATAAAGAAAATATATTCTGTGTAAAACTGCCAATAAATTGACGATATGAAAGTAGTATTAGTTGAAGACGAAATAACGGCAAGTGATCAACTCACTTTCTTATTGAATGCTATAGATCCAAATATTGAAGTATTGAAGGTATTAGATTCTGTAAAAACGGCAATTGAATATTTTTCTAATACTCATGAAGCATCACTTATTTTTATGGATATTCATCTGGCAGATGGTATTTCCTTTGAAATATTTGAACAGGTCAAAATTGAAACTCCTATTATTTTTACAACGGCTTATGATCAATATGCTATTAAAGCCTTCAAAGTAAATAGTATAGATTATTTATTAAAACCTATTGATGAAGATGAATTGTTCGAAGCTGTTCAAAAATTTAAAAACAGATCCAAAGAAGATGGCTCTCTAGACAATCAAATTCATGGAATGCTACAATTACTTCAAAATAAAACAAAACCCTTTAAAACTACATATCTGGTACATCACAGAGATGAATTACTTCCTGTAAAAACCGAAAACATTTCTTATTTCTATATAGACACAGGTATAGTGAAGGCAATTACTTCAGAAAATAAAGCATACATTATTGACAAGAAGCTAGAAGATATCGAGGATGAATTAGACCCCGAAATTTTTAACCGGGTAAATAGACAATTTATAATCCGAAAAAGTGCTATTTCAACTATTAGACAGTACTTTAATGGCAAACTGATTGTCAATATAAGTCCAGTTTCAAAAGAACGTATTGTAGTAAGCAAAGCTAAAGCTACTGGGTTCAAGAAATGGGTGGATTTATAATTTTAATGATTAGCTATTTATTATAGTACAATTAAACTCGTTTATAGTTTCCTTTTTTATTCCTGAAATACGCTGTTACTGCAATAAGTATCATCAATAATGCTATTACATAAACAAAATTAGGAATAGGTATTGGATCTCCAGCTGCGTAACTATGAAGCCCTGATAAATAATAATTTACTCCAAAAGAAGTCATAATAATCGACCAAAAAGCAAATACACTTGCAGTATTCAGTACAAAATTACTTTTCAAGGCAGGAATCAATCGTAGGTGTAATACAATAGCATACACAATAACGCTAATCAAAGCCCATGTTTCTTTAGGGTCCCAAGCCCAATAACGGCCCCAAGATTCATTAGCCCAAATACCGCCTAAAAACGTACCAATAGTCAATACAAATAGCCCCATTGTCATCGAGATTTCGTTAATATAGGTAAGTTCTTTAATCCTGACATTTATAACATCTTTGGTTCTATCTGTTCTAATAATTATTAGAATCAAAGCCATAAAACCCAGTAGAGCAGATAATGCTAGAGGAGCATAACTACTTACAATAGTTGCTACATGTACTTTTAACCAAAATGATTTTAGTACAGGCATCAGGTTTGTTATCTCGGGACTTAACCAATCTAAGTAACTAACAAATAAAAGTGTTCCGGAGAACAAGGTCGCCAATGGCAAAGCAAAATCAGATTTTCTAAAAGTGAGTAATCCACATAGTAATAATACCCACGCTACAAATACGAGCATTTCATATCCATTACTCCAAGGTGCATGCTGAGCAATGTACCAGCGAAGTATAATATTTCCTGTAAATAATAAAAAGCTAATAAGTGTACTAATAATAGTAAGATTCCAAATCCACTCAATACCTGTATTCTGTTTAAATATTTTGACCATTGATAGTAGGAGTAGCACAAATCCTAATGTAAAAAACACTTGAAATAACCAAAAATTGAGATTTAATTCATTATACCACAACTCGGCTGCTATGCGCTTATCACTTGGAATAATTTCTTTACCCAAGACATCTTGAAATTTCTTTATATACGCTAAACTCTCAAAGGCACTCTCGTAATCTTTTTTCAGTAAAGCTGTAAAATATTGAGGAATAATTCCTTTTGCAAAACGGGCATCCTCTGGAGGAAAATCTTCAAAATCGTGAGAATAACTATGCCATTTATTATTATCACCAATACTATTAGGAAAAACCTTTAAATAATTTCCAGAAAATACATTGTACAAAATATTGAAGCGCTCATCTACTTTAATCACTTCCTTATCAAATTCAGAACGCTCTGCAGGTTTTTTCTTATTGGCTTTTTCTATTTCTTCAGCAAGTAGATAGACTTCCTCATTATCCAAAAACCCTGAAAAAGGCACTAATCCATTATCACTAATCGGTAGATTTTTAAAGAGTTCGCCTCCTTTAGTAAGATCTACTTTGATAATGGGGATATCTTGCCAGGTATTAGGATCCACATGCATGGCCAAAAATGCTTGGTTAGCATCTAGGATAATTCTTTCCTCGTTTTGTACGAGTTTGAAATAGGGTTTTCCAGACAGTTTTCGTAGAAATTCAGAAGCTAGGGTATTGACAGGTTTTATACGTCCGTCGAGATCTTGTACCATTAAGCGGCCAAACAACTCAGAATGGTTTTTATCAATACGTTGTTGTTCTATTGTAGCATTGGCATTACCAGCCCAAGGTGTGTTTTGAGCGATCACTTCCGAAGAAAAAGAAAGCAATAATACCCCTACAATAGCAGCTTTGGTCTTTAATTTTTTTAGTTTTTTATTTACCGAAGCATAGTGAGATTTTCTTCCAAAGAGCGTAAAAAACATTCCTATTCCCATCAATAGATACCCTAAATAAGTAATAGCCGTTCCTAACACATCGTGATTCACAGCCAAGACCGTTCCTTTTTCATCTGTATCATAACTCGCCTGATAGAAACGATATCCACCATAATCTAAGACATTATTCATAAAGATGCGATAGGGCATTTTTATAGTATTATTTTTATCCAAAACGGTTACTTCACTGGCATAAGCAGATGGACTTGTAGACCCTGGGTATCGTTCTAATTGAAAATCATTTAACTTTAAGGCAAAAGGAGTTTTTATTGCTTCTGCACCATAAGATAATGTAATGTCAAGGTTATGAATTTTTGTATTGTGTTCAGTAGGTAAAAAACCATCTCGATATAACATAGTAAGGGTTTCGGTATCCTCACCTATAGTAACATCTACTTTTACGGCATCATCTTTTATCTCATCATTGTCTTTGGGTTTATCCGCAAGACTTACTAGTTCTAATTCTCCTTTTGGATAATACATCATGGGCACAAAAGAGGCATCACCATCTCGATATAGGGTTCGAATTACAAGTGGATATAAGCTATCTTTTTTAATAGTACTAGCCGTTTGCGTAGCCATAACAAAGTTGCCTAACTCACGAGGTGTTTTAATAAAAAGTTCGCCATTTTCTTCAGAAATAGTAATAATATCATCTCTATTTACCTCAAAACCTACTAAGTGCTGGTGTTCTCCAATTGCTTCTATCTCCCCTTTTTCTAAAAACACATTCTGTCGACCCTTACCAGCAGTAACAACCATTTCGATCATTGGTTTTCCATTAGGAGAATTTTCTTTTACCTGTGGAATAGCATCTGCAATAAAGTTATTATATGATATTTTTACGGGTGTTCCGTTAATATTCGTATTGATAGTGAAATCATTATTACTAATAGGAGAAAATTCAATTTTTTTGCGAACCATCCGAGTATTGGTTCCATCCGAAATTTTAGCAGTCAAGTAATTTGCGTCAGATATAATTATATTAGAACTGGCACCTTCTCTAATACGCATAATACCGCCATAAGAGCTATAACGTGTAATTCCAGCGCCCAATAATATAATGATAAACGCCAGATGAAACATCAAAATAGGCCATTTTTCTTTACGCCATAATTTATACTTAAAGGTGTTTAGAAAAAATGAAATTCCTAATCCTATCATCACCATTTCAAACCACCAAGCATCATAAATAACCTTCCAAGCAGTTGCTGTTCCAAAATCATTTTCAACAAAAGTAGCGACTGCCATCGATGTTGCAAAAACAAATAATAACAGAACCGCAAGGTTCGGAGAAGATAGGAAACGATATAATTTATTCATGTTTAAGTTTAAAATAAAAAGACACCACCTTAAATTGAAGACGGTATCTTAGTTTTATTAAGTCAGTAGTATATTATTTCTCTTCTGAAGTAGCATTAGTTGCATCAATAGCTGATGATGCCTTAGCATCTGGATATGTTGCCTCTCTTGCAACTGCTTCTTCCATCCATTTGGGTAGTAAGGTTCTCTTAAACTCGGCTTTTTCTTCATGAAGCTTTTCCATATCTAAGCCAACATATTGCTGTGCTTTTTCTTTTGTAGAAATGTCAGGCATCTCAACTTCTTGATTATGTCCTAGACTAGCCAACATACGCACTAACTTAACACGTGCTTCTTGTGCAATTACTAAACCACTAGCCAATACTCTTACTGTTTCTATTGGGGAATGAAACGATGCTCCGTGAGAAGCAGCTCCATAATCCCAGCGCCATTGCGCGTGACGAATGTCTTGTAAAATAGGCGCCATCTGATCTTTGCTAGCACCAAGCTCCCAGCATTTACCAGCTTCCACATGTGCTTTCACTAATATGCTTTCTAATTTCAACCTTGTTTCGTTTGCTTTACGCTGACGTTCGTATACATTTCGTACCAATTTTCCTTCTTCTTCACGATGGCATACTTGACAAGCGTTTTGCATATTGTTTAAAGGAGATTGCAAGTGGTGATCCGTAAACTTCTGCCCTCCTTCGCTTTTATATGGCATATGACAATCCGCACAAGACACACCTCGTTGTGCATGAATACCCGTTACAAAAGTTTCGTAACCTGGGTGTTGTGCTTTAAGCATAGGTGTTTTAGAAATTTTATGTTCCCAATCTGCAAAAGCAATAGCATCATAATACTCCTCCATATCTTCAACACTCATTCCATTTTTCCAAGGGAATTTTAAATATGGAACGCCTTCTTTTCCTGGTATTTTCTTGTCAAAATAATATTCTACATGACATTGCGCACATACTAAAGAACGCATTTCATTGTGCGTAGCTTGATTGATATCTTTCCCCATTGCATCAAAAGCTTCGACTAGTGCAGGACGCGTGATTCGTAGCTTCATACTGTTAGGATCATGACAATCCGCACAACCAATTGGATTTACAATTTCTGCACCTTTATCTGCCCATTTTCCTTTGTAGAATTCTGCAATCCCTATTTCATTCATTAAACGAGGTACATCAGGACTTTTACAGGTCCAACAGGTAGCTGGCATTGGACCATCTCCTTTTCCTTTAGGACCTCCTGTTCTCAATGTATTATGAATGTCTTCAATAGCATATCCATGACCACGACCTTGATTGTAATCTTTTGAAAAACCATATCCGGCAAATAGGACTACTAAATTGGGATCTTCTTCAAGAACATCTCTCATATGTGAACCTCCCTGAAAAGAGGCAAATGTGGTATCTAATGTTTGTAATGATGATTGATATTCTTTTGGATAGTTTAAACCCCAAACTTCATTTCTAGGTTCGTTTTCGCTAATATTTACTTGAGGAACAAAGGCATACTTTGCTTCACTCTTTCTATTAATAATACTTGATGCAAGTAATCCTAATAAAAAGACAACCACGATAGTAACGATAAATAACACTTTGTTTTTCATAATACTGTGTTTATTTTGAATCTATTTCTTTTTGCAACCAATCAGGAACTACAGACTCTGCTTGATCTGTAGGTATGGGAGCCAAATTATATTTTATGGTAGAAATACCTTGTTTTTTACCATGAGGTATTTCTACATGACAGCTCCAACATTGTCTTTTTGTTCTATTTTCCCTATGATCTTCTATCCATCCATCATATTTAGTCTGAGTAACTTGTTGTACGTGACAGCGAATACAGTTTGCTTGCACAACGCGCTGCGAAGCTTCTTTCATTTTAATAACATCTGGCTCAGCTCTCATTGTAAAAACAGATGCATGGTAAGAACCATCTTTAGCCTTGAAATAGTATTTATTAACGATGTTATCGTGAGGTACATGACAGGCATTACAGTTAGCTACTTCTCTATGTGAACTATGCATCCAACTATTATAGACAGGTGTCATCACATGACAGTTAACACAAGTTTGTGGATTATCACCAAGATAAGAGGTGATTTCTGATTCTTTAGCCATAAATAATCCTAAACCAATAAGACAAGCAATAAAAAATACTGCAGTAGTACGCCAACGAGATTTTTTATCTGGTAATATTTTATCTTGTATAGCCAAATTTTGTGTGGTGTGAATTAGTAGTTAAATTTAACAAAAAAAAAGAATAAAACGAGTGATTCAGTTTTGTTATTCTGACATATTCTATTCTCATCCCTATGATAGACAAATTTTATATTTCAATTACTTAATTATCAGTCGCTAAGAACCTGAACCCCATTTATAATCATAAGAAATAATTATTCATTTTTAAAAAAGGTTTTAGTTGATTTCTTTGATACTGGAGGAAAGGCATCAGTGAGAAGGTTTTATTGTTTTGTTAATTATTTGAATTAGTTAGAAAAAATCATAAAATTTATAGTGAAAAAGATTTCAATGTTAAGTTTAGACACTTCACATTTAATTTAAGTTACTCCACTTAAATGATTAGAAATTTAATCTTAATATCGAATTACCTTCGTTAAGAATTCTAATATTATTGTTGTTTATAAAATTATATATAGTTATGTATTGTAATCATTTTATCACAGTTTTTTTAGTTTGCTTTTGTTTCTTAAATGTGCAGGCACAAGAATTGACAAACGAACAAAAAGAACGTCTTAAATATAAAGTTGATCTTTTTTCTACTGATGACGTAGAACTGCAAACATTATGGTATGAAGACCGAATGGATAAAATGAAGCTCTCAGGAAAATTACGACAAGACTATAAAAAAATTGTGGTGTATCATGCCTACAAAATGGAATGTCTAGGGAATCCAGAGGTTCAATTAAGTGATGAACAAATTCGTCGTGAATTTCCAAAGCAAATAAGAAAACTTCACAACGATGTTAAAAGCATACTCAACCCTAAGCAATTTGAAATCCATAAAAATAGTTGGGATGCCATTCTTAAAGGTATTTATCAACGTAAAAACTGGAAATTAACTAACTAAAAACTTAAGATATGATTTGGATTGAATTATTAGTTGTACTCTTTTTTATATTCTTGGGTTCAAAATTGGGAAGTATCGGTATTGGTTATGCAGGAGGTGCTGGTGTTGTTGTTCTTACTTTGATTTTTGGGCTAAAAGCTGGTTCTGTTCCAGTAGATGTAATACTCATTATTATGTCTGTAATAGCAGCTATTGCTGCGATGCAAAAAGCTGGTGGATTGGATTATCTAGTCAATGTATCCGAAAAGATTCTTAGAAAAAACCCAAAGCGCGTTACGTTTATTGCGCCTGCTGTAACCTATTGGATGACACTATTAGCAGGAACAGGGCACACCGCTTATGCTGCATTACCTGTAATTACTGAAGTGGCTAAGGAAGGAGGCGTAAGACCTTCTAAACCTTTAAGTATTTCTGTAGTTGCATCACAAATAGCAATTACAGCTTCGCCTATTTCGGCAGCCGTAGTTATTTTTGCAAGTTTTTTAGAGCCTTTAGGAGTGTCGTATTTACAGTTGCTGGCTGTTGCTATTCCTTCTACAGTTTTAGCTTGTGTGATTGGGGCTATTGTTTCTAACAAATTAGGAAAACCCTTGGCTGAAGATCCAGAATATCAAAGACGTGTAGCGTCTGGATTGATAAAACAGAAAACAGAGAAACGTAGCGAAAGTCCCAAAAGCGCAAAATGGTCTGTGAGTATTTTTGGTGCTTCTATATTAATTATAGTAACCTATGCAAGCTTAATTTCTAAGAAAGTGGGACTAATTCCAGACCCAACAATTAGTCGTAATCACGCCATAATGGCCATTATGTTATTAGCTGCTATGGTGATTGCATTAGTTTGTAAAATAAAACTTAATGAAGTTACAGGTATGTCCACTTTTAAATCAGGTATGAGTGCTGCAATATGCGTTCTTGGTGTTGCTTGGTTAGGAGATACCTTTGTGAGTAATCATATTGTAGAAATTAAAGAAGCAGCAGGAGGCATTTTAAATGAATATTCTTGGATGCTGGCAGTTGTTTTATTCTTAGCGAGCATGTTGCTATACTCTCAGGCAGCAACTACAACCGCATTAATGCCAGCTGCTTTAGCATTAGGAGTAAGCCCCATTGCTGCTATAGCTTCTTTTGCGGCTGTAAGTGCCTTATTTGTATTACCTACATATCCAACCTTATTGGCTGCCGTAGAAATGGATGACACAGGCTCTACCAAAATAGGGAAATATGTATTTAATCACTCTTTTATTATTCCTGGAATAGTAACGATTGCTTCTAGTGTCATCTTCGGATTTATACTTGGAGGTCTTATTTTATAAACTCATAATCAAATCAAAATAAAGAACTTATGAAAACAAGAAAAGAAACAGATCTTTTAGGAGAACTGGAAATAAACAGAGATTTGTATTATGGAGTTCATACACAAAGAGCTCTTAATAATTTTCAAATTTCGCATTCAATAATCGGAGATTATCCGTTTTTCATAAAAGGATTAGTAGTTACTAAAAAAGCTTGCGCATGTGCGAACAAAGAAATCGGAACAATTCCGGCAGACAAAGCGGATATGATTATTCAGGCTTGTGATGAAATTCTTGAAAATCTAGATAAGTACGCAGCATATTTTCCTTCAGATGTATTCCAAGGAGGAGCAGGTACTTCTGTAAATATGAATACTAATGAAGTGATTGCGAATGTAGCTTTAGAACTAAACGGGCACGAAAAAGGAAGTTATGATATTTTACACCCGAATGATCATGTAAATAAATCACAGTCTACGAATGATGCCTACCCAACGGGATTTAGGGTAGCTGTTTATTATTATATGAATCATTTGTTGGAAAAAATCAATGTACTGACCACTAGTTTTGATAAAAAGGCGGCAGAATTCAAAAATGTCCTTAAAATGGGTAGAACTCAGTTACAAGATGCTGTACCCATGTCTTTGGGTGATGAATTTGGGGCTTGGTCTGCAAATTTAAAAGAAGAAACTAAAAACTTAAAAAATAGTCGTGATCTTATCTTAGAAGTTAATTTAGGCGCCACAGCAATCGGAACAAGAGTAAATGCACCTGATGGATTTACAGAACTGTCCATAGGGTATTTACAACAATTCACCAAGGCTAGTTTTGTGCCTGCTGCAAATTTGATAGAAGCGACTTCAGACTGTGGTGCGTATGTGATGATTTCTGGAGCTTTGAAAAGAACAGCGGTGAAGTTATCTAAAATTTGTAATGATTTAAGATTACTTTCTTCTGGTCCCAGATGTGGATTAAATGAAATTAACCTTCCGGAAATGCAAGCAGGTTCTTCCATTATGCCAGCGAAGGTAAATCCGGTAATTCCTGAAGTAGCGAATCAGGTGTGTTTTAAGATTATTGGAAATGATGTGACCATTTCATTTGCAGCCGAAGCAGGACAATTACAGTTAAACGTAATGGAACCTGTAATTGCGCAATGTATGTTTGAATCTGTAGAGCTACTCTCCAATGTATCTGTCACACTAGCCAAAAAATGTATTGATGGTATCACTGCCAATGAAGAGCATACCAAACAGATGGTGTTTAATTCGGTTGGAATTATCACCTTCTTAAACCCATACATTGGTCACCATATGGGAGATGTTTTGGGTAAAGAAGCTGTGGCAACAGGAAAATCAATTCGTGAATTGGTACTCGAGAAAGAATTACTTTCCGAAGAAGAATTAGATAAAATTCTCAGTGTAGATAATTTGATGCATCCAAAATATACAGCTGCATTACATAAAAATAATTGATTTTTCCAAAAGCAATAGAGAAATACAAACTCTTTTATTATGAAATTATTTAATATAAAAATAAAGGCATTCCTAATAGTAGTTGTAATAACTGCTATTGGATTTGCTCAAGACACAGACCTTCCAAATGTAAAAATTCTAGCAACTGGAGGTACCATTGCGGGATCAGCTTCGTCAGCCACTTCTGGGAGTTATTCTGCAGGTCAGGTTGGTATTCAGACCATGATTAATGCTGTACCTGGCATAGAAAAACTGGCTGATGTCTCTGGAGAACAAGTTGCCAATGTGGGTTCGCAAGACATAACCGTTGAAATTTGGTTGAAATTGGCAAATCGGATTAATGAATTGTTAGCTTCTGACGACGTTGATGGCATTGTAATAACTCATGGGACCGATACCCAAGAAGAAACAGCATATTTCCTAAGTTTGGTTGTCAAAAGTGACAAGCCAGTGGTTACTACAGGTTCCATGCGTTCCTCAACCTCTATAAGTGCAGAAGGTCCTTTGAACCTATATAATGCGGTTGCTATAGCATCAAATCCAGAAGCTAAAGGAAAAGGTGTGATGGTATCGCTCAATGATCAAATACACGCTGCTCGTGATGTGAGTAAAATGAACACTACTAATGTGAATAGTTTTCAATCGCCCATTAAAGGAATGCTTGGAGGTGTATTTTATGGCAGATTGGGCTTTTTTCGTAAGCCTAACACAAAATTCGGGAACACAAGCAAATTTTCGATAGCTGGTGTCAAAGAATTACCCCGCGTAGATATTATTTATGCCTATGCAGATATGTCTCCGGATTTGATAGATATGCATGTAAAAGCTGGTGCCAAAGGTATTGTAATTGCAGGTGTTGGAAATGGTAATATGACTGATGCCATCTTGGAAGCGGCTAAAAAAGCCTATGAAGACCACGGTGTAATTATCGTTAGAAGCACACGAGCCGCCACTGGATGGGTTTTGCGCGATAATGAGTTTAAAGACGAAGATTATCATACGATTGCATCGGGAGATTTAAATCCTGCCAAAGCGAGAATTTTATTAATGCTTGCACTATCCAAGGGTGAAAAATTAAATGACATGCAAGAACTTTTTGATACGTATTAATTTAACAGAAATAGATTATGGCACTTAATCCATTATTTTTTAGGAAAACATTGATTGCAGGAACAGGGCTGTTCTTATGCGTTTTCCTTGTAGTACATCTTTCTGCAAACTGCATTCTGTTATTACCCGAAGACATTGCTAGAGGAATGTATAATTCATATTCGACTACATTAAGAGAAAATCCTTTGATAAAGATTGTTGCCTATTTGTTATATCTATCTATTATTCTTCATGTGATGTATGCATTACTGATTACTATCAGAAATAGAAAAGCAAAGCCACAGAAATATGTAGTAAATCACGCTAGTGAGAATAGCAATTGGGCTTCTAGAAATATGGGTATCTTAGGTTCTCTTATCTTGATTTTTATTGTTATTCATCTTGTGAACTTTTGGGCTCGTATCAAATTAGGTTTTGGTGATACAGTAGCGTTAGATATAAATGGAAATAAGGATGTATATGCAGTTACTTATGGTCTTTTTCAAAACATTTATTATGTCATTTTTTATACAATCATGTCCGTACCTCTGGCATTTCACTTATATCACGGTTTTAAAAGTGGTTTCAAAACCTTAGGCTTTTATCATAGAAAAGGATTAAAGATTATAGCAAAGATCTCTTTGGTTTATGCTCTTATTATGGGTATTGGTTTCGGGATTATACCATTCATTGTTTATTTTAAATAGTAGCAGGAGTATGAAATTAAATTCAAAAATTCCAGAAGGAAAACTAGAAGATAAGTGGCGTAACTATCAGGTTACCTCACAATTGATCAATCCAGCCAATAAAAAGAAGTTAAATGTTATTGTAGTCGGTTCAGGACTTTCGGGTGCTGGAGCAGCCTCTACCCTTGCAGAATTGGGATACGATGTACAATGCTTCTGTTACCAAGATTCAGCCAGAAGAGCACATTCTGTAGCCGCACAAGGTGGTATAAATGCAGCTAAGAATTATCAGCATGATGGGGATAGTGTTTGGAGAATGTTCTATGACACTTTGAAAGGAGGAGATTTTAGATCTCGCGAAGCCAATACTTATAGACTTGCAGAATTATCCGCTCCATTGATTGACCATTATGTGCAACAAGGAGTACCTTTTGCCAGAGAATATGGAGGGGTTTTGGTGAATCGAAGTTTTGGAGGTGTACAAGTACAACGTACTTTTTATGCAAGAGGTCAAACAGGACAGCAATTGTTACTCGCTGCATATTCACAGCTATACAAAATGATACATGCCAAAAAAGTAAAAATGTTTCCGCGTAGTGAGATGTTGGATTTGGTAGTGATTGACGGAAAAGCTAAAGGGATCATTGTTCGGGATTTGGTTACTGGTAAACTTAAAAGATATGCAGCTGATGCCGTTGTATTGGCTACTGGTGGATATTCACGAGTATTTCGATTATCTACCCTAGCTATTGGATGTAATGGAAGTGCTATTTGGAAAGCACACAAGAAAGGTGCTCTTTTTGCAGCTCCCAGTTTTACGCAGATTCACCCTACCGCATTGCCTCAATCAAGTGAAGCACAATCAAAACTTACCTTGATGTCAGAATCTTTACGTAATGATGGAAGAATATGGGTACCTAAACAACAAGAAGATGCAAGAAAAGCAAACGATATTCCTGAAGACGAGCGTGATTATTATTTGGAACGCAGATATCCTAGTTTCGGAAATTTAGCACCTAGGGATATTGCTTCTCGTGCTGCCAAAGAACGGATCGATGCTGGTTATGGTGCAGGAAGGCTTAAAAATGCCGTATATCTTGATTTTAAACACGCTATTGCAAAATTTGATTTAGAAACGATCAAAGATCGTTATGGTAATCTGTTTACGATGTATAAAAAAATTACGGGGATTGATGCCTATAAAGAACCCATGCAAATTTCACCCGCAGCTCATTTCTCTATGGGAGGATTGTGGGTAGATTATGAGTTAATGACGACTATCCCAGGATTATATGCTATAGGAGAATGTAATTTCTCTGATCATGGAGCAAATCGTTTAGGTGCTAATTCACTACTTCAAGCTAGTATTGATGGTTATTTTGTGTTGCCTAATACGATTAATAATTATCTGGCAAGCGCCTTAAAAGAAGATCATCCGACTATAGATCATCCTGAATTTGAAAAGGCAGAAAAAGAGGTAAAAGCTAGTATTGATCTCATTTTAAATATTAATGGAACGAAAACTGTAGATCATTTTCATAGAGAATTAGGTAAAGTAATGTGGCAAGAGTGTGCTATGAGCCGTAATAAAAAAGGATTAAAAGATGCTATAGAACAAATAAAAACGATACGTGATGAATTCTGGAATGATGTAAAAATTACTGGAAGTAGTAATGAGTTAAATACAGAACTCGAAAAAGCCTTACGATTGGCTGACTTCATTGAGTTAGGAATTTTAATGTGTACAGATGCATTAGAACGTGATGAATCCTGCGGAGCACATTTTAGAGAAGAATTCCAGACCGAAGATGGTGAAGCCGTGAGAGTAGATAAGGACTATTCTTATGTATCTGCATGGGAGTATGATGATGGAGATTTTAAGTTGCACAAGGAAGAACTAGAATTTGAATTTGTAAAACCTTCGGTTAGAAGTTATAAATGATATATTATGCAAGTAACATTCAAAATTTGGAGACAGGAAGGCCCTGATGATAAGGGAGCCATCAGAGAATATAAGGTAGATGGATTAACAGAAGATATGTCTTTTCTGGAGGCATTAGATCACCTTAATGAATTATTGGTGCTTAAAAACGAAAAAGTAATCGCTTATGAGTATGATTGTCGTGAAGGAATTTGCGGACAATGTGGTGTTTTTATTAATGGTCGTGCTCATGGTCCACATGATAATATAACGACTTGTCAATTACATATGCGCAGCTTTAAAGATGGTGATACCATTGTGGTGGAACCCTGGAGAGCAGCATCTTTTCCGATACTCAAAGATTTGATAGTAGATCGTTCTGCTTTTGATAGAATCATTGAACACGGAGCTTATATAACGGCAAAGACAGGAACCGCACCAGAAGCCAATGCCATTCCTATTCCCAAAGAAATATCCGATAATGCTATGGATGCTGCCGCTTGTATTGGATGTGGAGCTTGTGTTGCGACCTGTAAAAATTCCTCAGCTGCATTATTTACTGCTGCAAAAATTAATCACCTCAATAGGTTACCACAAGGAAAAGCGGAAGAACATAAACGTGTAGAAGAGATGACCTATCAAATGGAAATAGAAGGATTTGGTAGTTGCACTTTTACAGGTGCTTGCGAAGTAGAATGTCCAGAGGGGATTTCGATACTAAATATAGCAGAAATGAATGCTCGTAATGCTAAAGCTAAATTATTTGGCTAGCATACGTTTTTTGAATGACTAAATTATTTAAGTGTATGAAAAATGTCAATTTTCCTTTAATAAATGTTATAGTGATTGTTATGGCTCTACTCCTAATGAATGGAATATATGCACAAGCCACTAATGCTGAAGAAACAAAGACTTCAGAAAACGAAAAAAAAGATTCAAATTGGATAGATGAAATTACCTCTCGGGTTACACCTTATGGGAGTATACGAATTGGAGCTGGTTTTGCTGAAGAAGGTGAAATAGGAATTTCTAATAATGCACCACGTGTAGGGTTAAAATTTAAACATGCCTTGTCCAATGACGAAGCAGAAAATTTTAACATCATTGGCGGTATTGAGTTTGGTGTAAACCTTGTATCAAGAGATGATACCGTAGAGTTTGCGGTAGATCCTGGAGCAGGGATTGCACAAGTTGGTGATGCAGTATTTACTCGATTAGGGTTTGTTGGAGTTTCTTATCAAGATTTTGAATTTACATTCGGGAAACAAAACTCTGTGTATTATACAATGGGAGCTGTTGAAATAGATCGCTTCTTAGCCTTTGGAGGTGCTGCTATTGGTGTATGGAACATCTCTGATGGTGGAGTTTCTGGGACAGGTCGTGCCAATCAGGTTTTTATTCTAAAATACCAAAAGAATGGATTAAGTCTGGGAGTTCAAGCAGAAGCACGAAATATCTCTGACAATAGTGAAAGTATTGATACCTATGGATTTGGAGCTAATTATAAAATAGGAGGACTTGGTATAGGAGTTGGTTATAACAAAGTGAATGATGGAGTCGAAGATCCATTACCAAATCAAGCAAAAGTTGGTGATGAGGCTTTTGTGGCTTCTGTTTCTTATGAAATAAATAGATTTACACTAGCAGCTTCGTATGCTATTTTAAAACAACATCAACGATTAGGGGATGTTTTTTATGATGCTAAAGGTGTTGAGTTCTATGCTCGTTATAAATTCTCAACCAATAAGAGATGGCATGTTGCAGCAGGTTTTAATTATTTAAAACCAGATGACAATCAAAATCTAGGCGATTTTGATACCAAATTCGGAATAACCGAAATAGGGTACAATTTTAAAAAGTCTAGTCATGTCTTTGCTGCTGCAAGTATAGATTATAGTGAAGATGGTAATGGAGATAGACGTAATCAAAGTGTTTTTGGCGTAGGGATACGGTTTGGGTTTTGATTTTATACCATTTCCGACTTAAATTTATGCAAAAAAAAATGTTATTTTTCACTTGATACATCAAAATAAAAAGATATCTATTTTGATTACTAAATAACGAGTTATAGTAAGTATATCCTAAGCTACTGGATTCAAAAAATGCACGGATTTGTGAAATCAGATTTCCACTACTTCCCCTTCACGAGCCAAAAAACAATTTGAAAAACGCTGTTGACATTGCCGTTCTACTTTTATTAAAAAATCATCGTTATGTTCTGGATCGTGGTGCGTAAGATATAGTTTCTTTACATTCGCGGCTTCTGCAACTCCAATAGCTTGTTCCCAACTACTATGCCCCCAACCTTTGTGATTTGGTAACTCTTCAGGAGTATATTGAGCATCGTGAATAAGCACATCTGCATTTCTACAAAAATCAACAACATTTTGATCTAACCCATAACCGTGTTCTATATCTGTACAATAGACTAATACTTTTCCTTCAGTTTCTAAACGATACCCATAAGCTCCACCAGGATGCTTATGTTTGTTGACTGTTATTTGACCTCCATCAAAGTTAACTTTATTGCCTTTATTGACTGTAAAAGTAAAATCTGCTCCCATATCATCTATGCCTATAGGAAAATAAGTGCTCTCCATTTGTTTAGCAAATATTTCTTTGAAATCATGTATGTTTGGAGCATCATCTCCTATGATAAAAAACTCAACTTCTTTATTTACATCATATGCAGGAGCAAAAAATGGAAATCCTTGAATATGATCCCAATGAAAATGTGAGAAGGTTAGAAAAATCTTATTCCCTTGAGAAAAGTTTTTTGAAATGAGTTCTTTTCCCAGTTTTCTAATACCAGTTCCTGCATCAAAAACAAGGACACTTCCTCCTTCTTTTTTACCGGATACAGCTACACAAGTTGTGTTACCTCCAAACTCCTGAAAACCAGATTCACAAACGGGTATAGAACCTCTGGTACCGTAAAATGTTATGATCATACATCTAATTTTAGCTAAAGAAGTGTGTATAACAATAGATTACTTATTAATATTCCTAATTTCTTCTTTATACGTTTCTTGGTCTACACCTTTCTGAATAACGACTAACGATTTTGCAACGATGTATTTAACATTTCCCGGAGTAAATCCTATTGCTTTGGCCATTCTTTCTAACCAAAGGGTTTGTCGTTCTCCAGAAATGGTTTCATCTTCAGAAATAAGTTTTGTTAAAGTATACATACTTTCTAATCGATCATTATAGGTAGTGGTTGGTTCTAATGAGTAGGTTAGATAGTGTTGCATAATGTGATCATATTCTTCTCCTGAAATTCCTAAAACTTTGGCCAAATGACCTAAAAAGGTTTTCTCTTCTTCTGATACTTCGCCATCTCTTAAGGTTATTTTTACAACTGCGCCAAATTGATAGTGATAGGTACTTTCTGATTTCATAATATCTTCTTGTAAATATTTGATTTATTAAATTTAAAGAATTATTCGATTAATTCGCATGATAATGTTTGTTTTAAAAGAAAATATTAAATTAAAAATCACCAAAACACAAAACCCATATGTCATAAATTCTACGAAAATTGCATTAGCTCAAAAGAGTAGAAGATAGTATTATACCAATATCATTTTTAGTTTGTTCCTGATTTTTAACATCGTTTATTATTAAAAAGATTCATTAATCCCAAAATAAAAACCATTATTACCATTTTCTCCAAATCCAGTATCCAAACGCAGCCAGGTACTTTTGTTTTTAAGTAACTTAAAGCGTATTCCAGCTCCTGCACTGGGTTTCATATTGCTTATGCTAAAGAAATTTTCAGGATTACTTGCCACTTCGCCTACTAATCCAAAGGCTGCAATTGTCCATCGTGGTCTAAAACGCCATCTATACTCTGTTTGTATAATATACATATGGTTGTCTGTAAATCTACCATAGAAATATCCTCTGGCACTATAGCTTCCACCAAACTTTGCTAGTCCCTGAAAAGGTGCGTCTCCAAAAGTATTCTCACTATAGACTTGCATAGCCAGAATACTCGCTTTAGTTAATGGTTCGTAGGTCCGTAAATCCAAAAAGAATTTATTATACCCATGAGTTGCCCCTAGAAGTTCGCTAGAAAATTGAGCATTAAGCTTATAATAACGTCCGGATAGAGGAGATCCAATATCATCTCGAGTATCTAAATTAAAAACAACGCCTAGACCGCTTATAATTGCTCGATCACTGCCTAAAACTGTCGCAGCATCTAGAATTCCTCCCTCTTCAACCTCGGTAACTTCATGGTTTTCGAAGACATACTCAAATCCGAAATTAAGATTTGGAGGTAAGCGTCTTAGGTATCCCATTTTTAGTTTATGCGAAGTCATATTATAAACTTCTTCATCTCTATCTGGTGTACTATTACCTATGCCCCAAAATAAATTAGGGTATATTTCCCAAGTATAGTCTATATCAATAAAATAATCTCCTTTGCCTAAATAGATTTCTGGTTTGACTTCAAATAGAAACTGTTCATTTAGTGTATAAATTCCGCTAAATAGAATGTTTGATTGGCGGTCATTATAGATATTGCTTTTATTTAATAGAAACAGTTGTCCTCCACCACCAAAACCAAATTCAGTTTCTGGGGTATAAAAGGCAATAGGAACTCCTATAAATTGAATACTTTTTGTGCTTGCTATCGTATTCGTTTTAAAAACAGTCTCTTTACTTTGAGACCACGAAGTAGTAGAAAATAGAATAAGTACTAGAATGTATGTTAGACCTTGCTTTTGCATCAAAATTGATCTACTAAAATGTTAAAACCAAATGAAAAAGAAATATTACTTATAAAAATATCTTCTGATGTTACAGTATTAGCGGGAAGCGCTTCCTGATCAATATTAATCCATAATAAATTTAACTTGAGTCCCAAATCGAAAGTTACCAGATCAAAAAACGCATATGAATACCCTATACCTACTAATGAACCAAAGCCACCACCTTCGCCAAGTTGTTGTACAAAAGAATCCGTTTGCTCTATACGGGTTTCATCTTTATAACGCACATATCCGGGTGCTAATTGAAAAAACAAAGAGCCTTGGTTATTCTTAGAAATAAAATATGATACTAATGGAGCTATAAATATATTTTCTGATGTTCTTTCTACAATACCCGAATTATTACTTCGATTCAGTGTTAACGTCCCTCCTACTAGAAATCTATCTTTAATAAATTTTCCTGTGGTAAGATTGATTCCAAATTCATTAGTAGAAGTATTTTCTCCTGTATTTTGTAACTTAATAGTACTAGAATTAATAGTACCTGACAAACCAGTAAACCATCTTCCTTTCCGAAAAGGAGTGACAACAGAATCATTTTCTTTTTCTTGACTATTTCCTGTTAAGTTAACAAGGAGCAGTAGCACAATTAGAGTGTTAAAGTATTTGTTCGTATGCATAATTTTTCTTGCGCCTAATTCTATTAATCCAGATGATATAGCAAGACTACTTTTATAAATATAATTACCTTTTTAGCTTCATAACCTTTCCTCCTCTTAATATTGTAAGTTCAAAAGGATCTGTAGGCTTCAGGTTTTTGCCGAACTCTCCAAGCTTAACCAGAGCCTCATCCGTAAGATCAAAAGTAATTCCATTAAATGCCATAATGATATCACCGCCAATTATCAGTTTTTGGCCATCGATAATAGCTTCTGTATCTCCTCCTTGTAATCCCATTTTATGCAATACAGAACCAAAAACTACCCGTTGCACTAGCAATCCACTTCTTTGAGGAACATTAAATAATCGCTGTGTTTTACCTGTTAAAGGATATGAATCAAAACCCAACCAAGGAGTTCTATTGTTTAGCATTAAATTTTTGGTGATATTAGAAGTAGCAGCAAAACCAATACCCTCAAAACCTCCAGATTTGGTGAGAATTTGACTTACTACACCAACAACCTCTCCTTTCATATTGAACATGGGGCCTCCAGAATTACCTGTATTAATAGCAGCATCCGTTTGTATAAACTCTGCTTGAGTAAAAGGATTCTTACCTTTTTTGTTTTTGACAATACCACTCACATAGCCTGAAGATAAGGAATGACTGTATCCAAAAGGAGCACCAACAATAAAAATCTGTTCACCAATTTTTACTCGATCAGAGTCTCCAAAACTCACCGTTACAGCATCCTTTTTAGGTATATCTAATTTAATTAAAGCAACATCTGCTGATTTGAATGTAGAAATCACTTTTGCAGATCGTACTTCTCCATCAATAAATTTAACTCTTAAAATTTCAGCGGCATCAACGACGTGTGACGCAGTAATAATTTCAGATTCTGAAACCATAAAACCAGATCCCAATCCTTCAGAAGTAACTGTTTTGGTAATACCGCCATTAGATTCTAATTTTGCTTCCTGCGTGAAGATTACCACCACTGCCGGATTTACAGTTTCATAAAGTTTAGAAAGGTCTTGCGCCTTACAAACACTACTTAGTAATATAGAAATCAGGAAGAATGTATTTTTCATCGTTGAATTTAAAAAAGAATATTATTCTTGTATTACAGATGTTATATTGCCTAAAAAAACTGACTCAGTTTTTAGAGCACTGTAAGATTAGCTAAAAGTAATATAAATTATGATTACCCTTTATAACAAGATAGAAAAACTCATCATCTCAGACATCTCCATTACCGTATTTTTAACTCTTAAAGAACAAACTTCTTTTTTCAATAGCAGATTCTCATACACCATTGAATATTAGAAGCGTTCTTTTTATATCTAATTCATCAATCTGTGTATATTTGTAATTAACGTTCATTAAAAAACACTAAATTTAATCTACTAAAAATAAATTATGAAAACCACACTCATTGGGTTATTTCTATTAATCTGTATAACCACGTTCGGACAAACACAAGAAGAGAAACTACAAGAAAGGCAAAACAATAAAGTAGAAATATTCACTTCTAGTGAAAAAGATAACTTACAAGTTTTTGTTGCTGAGCAGGTAGAGAAAATGAAGCTTTCTAAAGATTTAGAAGATGATTATTATATGATTCTTGGATATCATACCAATAAAATGGGGCGTTTAGATGATAAGAATGCTAAACTCACCGAAAAAGAGATGATAGCACAGTTTAAGCAGATGATTAAAAAGTTAGATGAGGACATGAAAGAAATCCTGACCAAAGAGCAATTCGAAATACATAAAGAAAGCTTTAGCAAAATTGTAACTAGTGTATACAATCGTAATGGTTGGGCCAAATAATAAATCATTGTCACTACACCTAGTAGATTATGAATATCAAAAACATTTTCTTTACTATAGTATGTTTTGTTTTTTTCTCAACAACTACGTTTGGGCAAACAGAAGTTATTGAGAAAGACCCTAAACCTGTTTTGGAGATATTTCAAAAGGAAGAAACTGACTATATAAAAAAATGGTTGAAAGATCTTATTTCTCATCAAGAAATGACTCCAGAAACAACTGCCCGATTTAAGATCATCACCTCCTATTATGGCTTAAAAATGAAACAGTTAAGTGAGAATCCCAAACTAACCAAGATTGAAATTATAAATAATTTTAACAGTTTAGTAAAAGAACAAAATAAGGAACTTAAACAAGTATTACCTGCTGAACAATTCGAGAGTTTCTCTAATTTTTATGATAAACTATCTTGGTCAGTGAATAAACGACTGAATCAATTATAAACTATTATTTTAATTTATATTATACACGCATCATCTTAGTAATATGAAAAATATAAGATTACTACTCTTACTTATCTTCGTACACTTTTCAGGATATTCTCAATCCTCTAAAACAGTGACCATAGGTATTCTTGCTGATAAATCATCCGAAGAAACAAAGCCCTTACTTTCTAAATTACAAAACGAAATAAAAGGTGTTGTTGGACAAGATGCAACTATCGTTTTTAAGAAAGTACTGGAAAACGGATTTAATGTTGTCAAAGCAAAAGAAAATTATCAAACATTGGTAAATTCTGATGCTGATATCATTTTAGCCTTTGGTGTGATCAATACGCTGATTATTGATAAAGAAAAAGAATATTCAAAACCTGTTATTTTGTTTGGATCAGCAAATAGTGATTTTTATGACTTTCCTGAAGATCAAAAAACTTCGGCAGTCGCTAATATTACCTACCTCATTGCGCCTTTTTCATACACAAAAGATTTAGATGTTTTCGAATCTCTTTACTCCTATAAAAAAGTAGGTGTTATTATCGATGATTTCTTACCCGACATATTACCAATAAGAAAGTTATTAGATGACTATTTTTCGAAAAAAGAAGCTACTTATACATTGATTCCTCTTCAGAATAATAAAAATTTGCCAAGAGATTTAGATACTGTTGATGCAGTATACCTAACCACAGGATTTCATTTAAATGATACCGAATTTAGCGCATTGGTTACTACTATTAATACAAAAAAATTACCTTCGTTTTCAGCTTATAGTATTGAAGATGTAAAGAGAGGAATTTTAGCATCTAACCAACCAGAAACATATATCGATCAATTTTTTAGACGTATTTCGTTAAATATAGAATCGATTATTAATGGTACAAATGCCTCTGAGTTACCAATCTATTTAGAATATAAAAATAAACTTTCTATAAATTCTAATACTGCTAAACAAATTGATTTTCCATTGCGTTACAGTTTGTTGGCAACAGCAGATTTCATAGGAGGAAATAATGATCAACAAGTAGGTACGTCTTATTCTATTATTGATATTATGAAGGGAGTGGTAGCTAAAAATCTATCGCTTGATGCAGAAAGAAAAAATATTGAGTTAAGTACTCAGGATCTAAAAACAGCTAAAAGCAGTTATCTTCCTAATGTAACCGCCAGTGCCAATAGTTTATACCTAGATCCAGATGTTGCAGAGATTTCTAACGGTGCTAATCCTGAGTTTTCTACTTCTGGAAACGTAACGTTAGAACAAGTGATTTACTCAGAAGGTGCCGGCGCCAATATTACAATTAGCGAGAATTTGCAAAAAGCACAAGAAGAAACCTATAATGCAGCGGAACTGGATGCATTATTAGATGCATCGGTTGCCTATTTTAATGCTTTGATTTTAAAAACTAATGTTGAAATTCAAAATCAAAATCTTCAGGTCACAAAAAAGAATTTAGAAATAGCGAATCAAAACTTTACCGCCGGAGAATCCGGAAAGTCTGATGTATTGCGTTTCAGAAGTCAGTTAGCACAGAATACCCAGAGTTTAATTAATGCGGAAAATCAAAAACAACAGGCTTTCAATGCGATTAATCAATTAATGAATAACCCTATCGCTACTGAGATTGATATCGATAATGCAGAAATATCTGAAGGAGTATTTGAAAATTATAAATATCAGGATTTTAGAGAAATTTTGGATGACCCGAAACTAAGACCTGCACTTATTGAATTTTTAGTAGAAGAAGCAAAGAAAAATGCTCCTGAGTTAAAAAACATTGGTTATAATATGGAAGCTACCCAACGTAATTATCGATTGAATAATCTAGGACGATTTGTCCCAACAGTTGCGTTACAGGGGCAATATAATCTAGCTATTTCAGAATCAGGTAAAGGATCAACAGTGCCTGCCGGTTTTCCTACCACGCCTGATGGAACCTATAATGTAGGCATAAACCTTTCCTTACCAATATTTCAACAAAATCAGCGAAACATTAATAGACAAACTGCAAAAATTCAGGAAGATCAATTATTGGTCCAGAAAGAGAACGTAGAACTGAACATCGAAAGAAATGTGAACGACATTTTATTAGATATGATCAATCAAATTGCAAATATTGAAATATCTAAAGTGTCAGAAGAAGCAGCTAAAGAGAGTTTGGATCTTACTCAAAATGCATATTCTCAAGGAGCAGTTCCACTGATTCAATTAATCGATGCGCAGACCAATTACTTACAAGCTATACTTGCAAGAGCAACAGCTAATTATGACTATTTATTAACGTCAATGCAGTTAGAAAGAGCTATAGGATATTTCTTTTTAATGAATGACGAGGCAAGTAATCAGGATTTTATTCAGAGAGCTAACCAATTTATACTCAATAGAAATTAATGAAGCGTTATTATTTATAAAACATAAGAGTTCTTCTCCTTTGACTACAACGCTACTGTGATGGGCGAATGAAGCTTAGGAGATAGGATAAAGGGTATTGTTGAAGAACAACCTCATCTAAATCCTCTCCCTCAAAGTAGAGGAAACATAAAACTTTAACTTGAAAATCACTAATACACCAATAGAAATGAAATTCGTAAAACATATACTGCTAATTGTATTCGCATTTTTGATGCTTACCAACTGTAAAGAAAAAGAAGTTATAAAAAAAGAAGTACTAAGACCGGTTGAATATCAAGTTGTAGGTAGTTCTAGCGCTCAAAAGGTGAGAACCTTTAGTGGGATCGCCAAAGCTGGTGATGAAATTGAATTAAGTTTCAGAAGTACTGGAATCATTACGACTCTCGATATCAAAGTTGGGCAAAAAGTTACTAAAGGTGATTTGATTGCTAAATTAGATAATGTACAAGCCAATCTGGCATATGAACAATCTGTTTCTGCACTCAATAGTGCTAAATCCGCTATGAATACTGCAAAATCAAGTTTGGATCGTATTAAATCATTATATGAAAAAGGGAGTAACTCCTTAAGTGATTATGAATCTGCAAAAAATTCATATCAGAGTGCTTTAGATCAGTATGAATCTGCAAAACGCAACAAAAGCATCCAGCAATCTCAGATTAGTTATGGATATATCAAAGCGCCAAAGACAGGTATAATTGCTGCAAAAAACAGTCAACTAAACGAAAATGTAAGTGCTGGGCAGGTTATTGCAATACTAAATGCTGGAGACCATACTAATATCGAAGTAGGCTTACCCGAAAATGTAATTAACAAAGTACAATTAGGAATGAATCCTGAGATTTCATTTTCAGCTTTGGGTGATAAGAAATTTGCCGGTAATGTTATAGAAATTGCACCTATTGTAAGCGAAGGTTCTGCCACCTACCCTATTAAAATTGATATTACAGATCCAACTAAAGAAATAAAACCTGGGATGACCGCCAATGTTACTTTTAATTTTGGAAATACTCAAACTACTAATGATACCGCATTAGTAATTCCGGTAAAAGCTGTTGGAGAAGATGGTGAAGGTAATTTTGTCTTTTTAATTGAATCTGAGGATGAAACCAAAGGAATTGTAAAAAAACATCGTGTAGAAATTGGAGAACTTACTACGGATGGTTTTAAAATTAAAAGCGGTCTTTCTGAAGGGCAAAAAATCGCTACTGCAGGATTACAAACCTTATTGGATGGTCAAAAGGTGAAATTACAATAATCACTCTCAAAAGAAGAATATATGAATTTTGCTAAATTTTCTATTGAAAAAAATCGTGTTGCACTAAGTATTCTTGCTGTAGTAATGGTAATGGGAATGGTTTTTTATGCCTCACTGTCACGAGATAGTATGCCACCATATACGATTCGTGTGGCATCTGTTGTTTCATCATTTCCGGGAGCAAGTCCAGAACGTGTTGAGGAATTAGTAACAGACAAAATTGAAAAAATAGCGCAGGAGCTTCCTGAACTAAAAAAAGTAACCAGTACTTCTAGAACCGGGCTTTCTGTGGTTCAAGTAGAGTTAAAAATGGAAGTTGCTCCCGAGCAGTTACAACCAGTTTGGGATAGACTGCGACGTAAATTAAATACAATCCAAGGATTGCCAAGTAATGTGGTGCCACAATTAAATGATGACGGTATTGGAGAGGTATTTGGTATTGCCGTAGGAATAACTAGTGATGGTTTTTCATATGCAGCTATGAAGGAACAAGCGGATGATCTTCGTGATGATTTGATTAAGTTAGAAGACGCTGCCAAAGTAGAAATCAATGGAGCGCAAGAAGAACGTGTTTTTGTGAAATTTGACAATACAAAACTTAAAGCATATGGGTTAACCTCCAGCAGTCTACAAGGAATTATTGCCAGTACAAATATCCTGAATTCTGGTGGAGAAGTTAATATTGAAGACGAACGTATCATTTTAGAGCCAACAGGTAATTTTAATGAAATAGAAGATATCAAAAGTATGCTAATTCCTATTGGACAAAGTGGTCAAGTGGTTACCTTAGGAGATATTACAGCTATAGAAAAAGGATATATTAATCCACCAAAACAAAAAGTACGAATTAATGGAAAGGATGCTATTTCTCTACATATATCCTTAAAAGAAGGGAGAAATATTATCAAACTAGGAGAGGAAATTGATCTGCTATTAGAAGAATGGCAAGAAAAACTCCCCATAGGATTAGAAGTTTCCCGATTAGCATCTATAGATCAATATATTGATCTTAAGATTAGCGACTTTTTAGGGAATTTGATGCAAGCTATTGCTATTGTACTAGCAGTGATGCTTATTTTCTTGGGATTCCGCACGGGAATGGTTATTGCTAGTTTGATTCCTATTGTAACCATTACTACATTAATGGTTATGGGACTAATCGATGTAGGTCTTAATCAGATAACACTAGCAGCTTTGATTATGGCACTGGGAATGATGGTAGATAATGCCATTGTAGTAGCAGAATCCATTATGGTAAAAATGGAAAATGGTATTGAAGTTAAAAAAGCGGCTATTGATTCATGTGCCGAATTATTTATGCCTTTATTGATTTCTACACTAACAACTTCCGCTGCATTCCTGGCATTTTTTATGGCAGAGTCTGTGATGGGTGATATTATGGGACCTATTTTTGTAGTAATTACCATTGCATTATTATCTTCCTGGATTATTTCACTGAGTATCATCACTTTATTCTGTGTGTTTTTTCTAAAGATTAAAAAACGCGCCGATGGAAAAGTTGGCTTTTTGGATCGTATGATCAATGGATTGAAATCCAAATATAAAGATCTTATCCTAATTGCTTTGGCATGGAAAAAATCTGTTTTGGTAAGTATTGTAGTGTTATTCTTTTTATCACTTTATGGGTTCACAAAATTGGCGTTTGTATTTTTTCCGGATAGTGATCGTAATATGATTACGATAGATATTAATTTACCTCAAGGAACAAAAATTGAAAGTACTACTGAAACCATATTAGCTATCGAAGAATTTATAACTAATAATCTAAAAGTTACTGAAGAAAAAATAGATGGTATCGTAGATTGGTCTTCGTATATTGGTGAAGGGCCATCATCCTATGATTTGGGATATAATGCTGATGAACCCAATTCTAATTACGCTCATATTCTAGTTAATACTTCCTCCTTTTTAGTGAATAATGATATGGTAAAGCAACTGGATGCTTTTTGTTTTGATACTTTTCCTAATGCGGATATAAAAGTTGGATTGTTGGGATCAGGTGGTGGAGGAACTCCAATAGAAATTAAGGTATCTGGTGATAATCCAGATAAATTAGCCAGTATTGCCGAAGAAATAAAAGCAAAACTCTTTAGTGTTTCAGGAACTAAAAATATTAAGGATGATTGGGGTCCTAAAGGAAAAAAATTCGTAATTGATATTGATCAAAATAAGGCGCAATCTGCAGGAATTACCAATCAAGATGTTGCCATATCATTACGAACTGTGTTAGATGGTTTTCAGGCAGGAGAGTTTAGAGAAGATGATAAATCTATTCCAATTGTAATGACCAGTAATCAAGGTAAACAGCAATCTCTAGCTTCTTTGGAAACACTTAATATTTATGGGCAAAACTCTGGAAAAAGTGTTCCCTTATTACAAGTAGCGAATATCCTTCCGCAGTGGCAATATTCTAAAATAAAACGACTAAACCTTACAAGGACCATCAATATATCCAGTGAATTAACTGAGGATGGAAATGCTTCAGAAGTGACCGCAGTAGTAACTCCGTGGTTAAAAGAACAAGAATCAAAATGGGGAAAAGAATACACCTATACATTAGGTGGAGATGCCGAGAATAGTGCAGAAAACATGGGGGCTGTAGCAAAATATTTACCGCTTTCGGCTTTTATTATTGTTATGTTATTAATTATTCAATTTAATTCTTTTAGAAAAATGACAATGATTGTTACGACCATTCCTCTTGGTGTGATTGGTATGGTGATAGGTTTATTAATTTTTGGAGTTCCTTTTGGTTTTATGGCCTTCTTAGGTGTAATCTCTTTAGCTGGAATCGTAATAAACAATGCCATTGTATTAATAGACAGGATAGAAATAGAAGAAAGCGAATTGAAACGAAAGCCTCAAGATGCGATTATTGCGGCTTGTATTCAACGTTTTCGACCAATTCTTTTAGCAACATTCACCACTGTTTTAGGCCTTATCCCATTGTATCTTGGTGGAGGAGAAATGTGGGAACCTATGGCGGTAACTATTATGATTGGACTATTATTTGGTACCGTAATTACCTTACTATTTATTCCTGCTTTTTATAGTGTATTGTATAAGATAGATTATAAAGGATATGAGTTTGATGACACATTATTGAAGTAAAAGGGTGCTTAAAAATTTATTAAATGACTAACATTTAGGTTTAACATACCTAATGAACCATACTAAAAAACCGCAGTATAATGCAAAATAAAATTTTGATAGTCATTTGTTTTCTTGTAATCAGTATTATGACAAGAGCACAGGAAAAAAATCATATTACTATAGACCCTCTTTTACCAATTTTTGGCACTGTTCAGGTTCAATATGAACGAGCAGTTAGTGATAAAATGAGTGTTGGAGTTTCGGTTGGATTAAAAACCGGTTCAGGAATATTTAAAATTCCGGGAATTAATAGAGATCAGATTTCTATCGACGAGTTTAGTTTTAAGGGAATAAAGGTTTTACCAGAATTTAGGTGGTATACACAGAAGTCCAGTAATGGACTATCGGGGTTTTACGTTGGAGCTTATGCTAAATATCAGAATTTTACTGATGAAATTTCAGGTATTTATACAGATACTAATCAAATAGACAGTGCTATCGAAATTGATGCCAACATAATAACATTTGCTGGTGGATTGGAAATAGGTTATAAATTAATGATCTGGGAACGTTTCTTTATCGATTTTTTGATTGCAGGACCTGGCGTAAGCACTAATAAGATTAAACTTGTGGAAAAGCAGCCCGTACCAGATGAATTTTATGATGATGTATCCGATGCTCTTTCTGAATATGCTATTTTCGATGGACTTAATCTTGATTTTCGGATAAATGGAAATCAGGATACAACTATTGTACTTCCTGCATTTCGATATGGAATAAAATTGGGGTACTCATTTTAAAAATTTAATGATAAGAAAACCATATTACAACCGTTTTGGATTATTTTTTATCAGTAGTATGTACTGGAGAACAAGCTCAAATTTAAATTTAGACCGTTAGAGATTTATTACAGGACTAGAAAACCTTTTCTTAATAAAAAACTAATAAAACTGATTAACTAAATTTATATGTAATGAAAAAAACAAAACATCTTCTAATAGTAACATTACTTGGAATGGTTACCTGGAGTTGTTCTACAATCAAATTGATTGATTCTTGGAAATCAGAAGATTTTCAAGCAGTAAAAAGCAAGAGGATTTTGGTAGCTGCAAAAAGCCCTGATCCTTCCATTCAGAAATCTTATGAAAAAGCCATTGTATCAAAACTGCAAGGACAACATATTGATGCCATTGAAATGCATAAGGTATTCCCTAATATTAAAGATAAAGAACAACGAACTGCAGAAGAAGTTGAGCAAATTCTAAGAATGTTCAAAGAAAAAAAAATAGAAGGCTTATTAATAACATCATTAAAGCAGACTATCGAAACCAATAGTTCTTCGAAGCCGGAGCGAGGAAAAATTCAAATAGATAATAAAAGAAAAGGTTCTTTTACAATAGAAGATTATGATAATTTAAAAGATTTGCCAGATTTGGATAAGTTGGATTTTGATACATCTATGGATTCAAAAGTTACATCTACTACGTATATTTTAGAGTCTACAACCTATGATTTAGCTTTGGAAAAAGATAGACAATTAGTCAATGTATGTCTTTTGGATGTTGTGGATCCTGATGCCGCTGACCAAGTTCTAAATGCCTTTGCTAAGGTAATTTCTGATCAATTTAAAAATAATTAATGTGCAGTTAGGTAAATCCATTTACATAAACTCATTGATGCTACTTCTTTATTTTGCTTGCACTAGTTGCGCTATTAAAACCCCTATTGTTCACAATCCAATATACAACGGAAAAGCGCCTAAAAAACTAGCGGTATTTCTGGATGGCACTCATAATAATGAGGGGAGTTATACGAATATATCTAAACTTCATAACCTAACAACCCTTCAAGATTCTCCAAACGTAAGCACTGTATATCTAAGAGGAGTTGGAAATGGAGCAGATATACTTGGGATGATTACAGGTTCAGGAATGAAACGTGAAGTATGCAAAGGATACCTGTATTTAGCAGAACATTATGATCATCAAAGAAAGGATGAAATCTATATTTTCGGATTTAGCCGTGGTGCCTATGCTTCAAGGGTTTTAGCAGGTTTGATTTACGTTGCTGGAATTATAGATGTAAAAGATATCCCTAAAGAAAAGCGTTTAAAATTTATCAAAAAGATTTTTGAAGCTCATAAAACTAAAAAGACATTAGAAAACCGGAGAAAGGATATTTTTGAAATAACAGGAAAAACCATAAACCCTGATGATTACAAAATCGAATTTATGGGATTATGGGATACAGTAGCTGCATTAGGGGTGCCAAAATATGATGAGGAATATTATGCTCCTAAAAACAATTATTTTGATCAATTGTGTAATGTAAAAAAAGCTGTACACGCATTATCGATTAATGACAATCGCAGTTCTATATTTACACCTGTATTACTAACACAAGAACGCATGGTATCTACCTGCCCTGAAGTCAAGCCAGAAGAAATTGCTAATGAAGTCTGGTTTTTTGGAGCGCATTCTGATGTGGGAGGTGGTTCCAGAAATACAAATATTAGCGGAGTCTCCCTAAACTGGATGATTAAACAATTAGAACCTTATCAATTGCTTCGTCCTGATGTAAAAGTGTACGAAGATCGCTTTGATAAGACGAATAATCCAGCAAAAGGTTTTGTTCGATTGTTTTATCCCAGAAGCAGTCGTAAATTATCTTTTTTAGTTTCGAAAAATGGATATAAAAAGGAAAAATTAAAAATTCATAAATCCGTATTAGATCGTTTACAGGTATCTTTACAAACATATGAGATCAATCTCATTAAGCTTTTTAGCGAATGTTTTGAGAAAAATCAAATCGGAGGATATACTTATAATACAGATTCCGATTGTTTTATAGTGATCGAATAATTTAGCATGATGAAAAAATTATACCCATACCGTTTTGAACTTTTTTTATTTAGCCAGATAGCGATTCTTTTTGGGTCTTTACTTGTTCCCGGAAACTTTTTTGAGGATGTTATATCCCCCCTACTATTTCTTGTAAACTTAATAGCTGGTGTTTTATTGATTTCCAAGAAAAAAAAATTAATGTGGTTTTTCATTGTATTACTACTAGTGTCTGGAATTGTTTTTAGTGCAGATATCATAGAAAATAAAGATGATACACTTCGACCTTTCCTTAATATGGGAGTCTCTTTTTTGTTTTATACCATTGTTACATTTGAAATTGTTAAGCAGATTTGGCAAACCAAAATTGTTAACAAGAACGTTATTTTTGGGCTAATTAGTGGCTATATTTCATTAGGTCTAATCAGTTTTTTTATTTGTTTAAGCATAGAAATGGTTTATCCAGGTTCTTTTGAAGGGCTAAATGTTACTATTGATCAGTCCCAATCGTTTACAGAACGATTAATGTATTATAGCTACATTACCTTAATGACCATTGGTTATGGTGAGATCGTGCCAGTAACTTCTTTGTCTCAAAAGGCAGCTATTTTAATTGGAATGATGGGACAGTTCTATTTAGTGATTCTAACTGCTATCATAGTTGGAAAATATGTAAATAAAAAAGACAATAACTAAACTCCTTATATGAGCGTGTTTCTTTTTTTTAAAAGAAAAATTGATTTTTTTCTAAATCTATGTACCTAGGTTCGAAAATTTAAAAGCGCCTTTTTTAAAGTCTTCCGGATGTACAACCTATTCACTAAAGACAAAAACCACCTTAGAGAAATTCTAAGGTGGTTTTAAACTTTTAGGATATTATTTTAACTTACATCTGTCTACTTAATGCATCAATTTGCTTTGTCTTTTTCTGCATATACTGGCTCATTTTTTCAATTTCTCCTGCAGGAAGCGTAGCAACCAATTTTCTATATTGTGCGGTAAGGCTATTACTGGATTCACTTAATTTTATGAATGCTTCCATATCAGCCTTAGACTCAACAGCTTTCTTATATTTTGCAACATAAGCTTCATAATCTCTAACATATTTCCTAGCAGCTGTACTCTCAAAAGTTGGAGCACCAGGAGGAACTTTTATAATTTCTGTTTTCGGTTTCTTTTTCTTCGGTTTCTTTTTCTTCTTTACAACCGGTTTCTTTTCTTCTACAACCTCAACAACATCAGTTGAGTCTGCAACTTCTTCTATAACTTCAACTTTATCAGCTTTAGGATCTTTTTTACAAGATACCGCTGACACCAATAAGAGGCATAAAAACGAACTCAATAAGATATTTTTCATAATTACAATTTTAAGGGTAGTTAAATAATATTCATTTTTAGTTTGATTCAATATAGCTTTGTTTATTGTAAAAGCGCTTTTAATTCTTCTAAATTTAAAGTTTCCTGAGTACCAGTTTCCATATTTTTAACTGTATAACTCTCGTTTTTCATTTCTGAGTCACCTGCAAGAATCACAAAAGGAATTTCTCTTTTATTAGCATATTTCATTTGCTTATTCATTTTTGCATTATCCGGGTACAACTCTGCAATTATTCCTCTATTTCTAAGCTGATGTATCGTTTTTAGACTATACAAAGCTTCCGATTCTCCAAAATTAATAAATAATACTTTTGTAGACGGAGCTACCGTTTCAGGAAATAACCCCAATTCTTCTAACACCAAATATATCCTATCAAGTCCAAAAGAAATACCAACACCACTCACATCTTTTAATCCAAAAATCCCCGTAAGATCATCATAACGACCTCCTCCTCCGATCGATCCCATCTTTACATCTTCTGGTGCAGAAACTTCAAAAATCGCGCCAGTATAATAGTTTAAACCACGAGCTAGGGTAACATCTAAATCAAGAGAGGTTTTATCTAAAGGAATTTCATTAATTGTATTGATAATAAATTCTAATTCTTCTACTCCTTTTGTTCCTTCTTCAGAAGAAGCTAATAATTCTTTTAGCTTATTTATTTTTTCCGAAGTAGTTCCTGTAAAATTAAAAAGAGGTTTTACTTTATCGATTGCTGACTCGGATATTCCTTTGGTCAACATTTCTTTTTTAACTCCTTCTTCTCCTATCTTATCTAATTTATCTAAGGCAACAGTAAAATCAATCAACTTATCACTTGCGCCTATAACTTCTGCAATACCTGATAGAATCTTACGATTATTCATTTTAATCGTAACACCTTCCAATCCTAATTTACTAAACACTTTATCGTACAGTTGAATAAAATCAACTTCTTGCCATAAAGATTTACTCCCTACCACATCTGCATCACATTGATAAAACTCTCTAAATCTACCCTTTTGTGGACGATCAGCCCTCCAAACCGGTTGTATTTGATAACGTTTAAACGGAAAATCAATTTCATTTTGATGTTGTACTACATACCGTGCAAAAGGTACCGTAAGATCATAGCGCAGTGCTTTTTCACTAATCTTAGATGTCATTTTTGCGCTTTCTTTTGCTGTATACAACGCATCATCTACTTTACTAAGATAATCCCCGCTATTCAATATCTTAAATATCAATCGATCCCCTTCTTCTCCATATTTCCCCATTAAAGTATCGCTATTCTCAAAACTTGGAGTCTCTATAGGATGAAAACCAAACAACTGGAATTGTTCTTTGATTGTATTCATTATGTAGTTTCTTTTTGCTACTTCTATTGGAGAAAAATCTCGTGTTCCTTTTGGTATGGATGGTTTCTGTGCCATGTATGCGTTATTCTATATATTTAGGTCGTTGAAAGATATTTTATTACCTAAACAACCACCAACAATTATCAATTCTTAAAGGATGTAAATATCTAAAAAAGCATTAAAATTATACACTAAAAGCATAAAGAGTTTTACATATGACTATAAAATTTACTTTTTTGAGTAACTTTAAGCTCGTTTTGTAGTCTTATACTTAAAATGATACTAATTCACCCACTATGTTTTCACTTTTTCGAGAGAATATCCGTATAGCTTTAGATTCTATAAAAGGTCAGCTTTTACGAACTATTCTTACTGTTTTGATTATAGCTATTGGTATTACCGCGTTAGTTGGTATCCTAACATTTCTGGGGGCTCTGGAAAAAACCATTACTGGTGATTTTGCCTCTATGGGTGCTAACACCTTTAATATTCAACGGTATGAATTCACTACTAGACGTGGTGGTAGCGGAGAAAGAGAAAAAATAAATCCTATTATTAGTTACCGTAACGTAAAACAATTTAAAGAAAAATTTCAATACCCTTTTTCGAAAACCTCTGTATCGTTTACAGGTACCCGAAATGCTGAAGTAAAATTTGAAAATGAAAAAACCGACCCAGAAGCATCTGTAGTAGGTGTAAATGAAAATTATCTTGAAAATACAGGTACTGAAGTAGAATTTGGAAGAAGTTTTACTTTTTTTGATATCGAAAACAATAATAATGTATGCCTAATTGGATCTGATTTCAAAAAGAATATATTTAAAGATACAGATCCTGTTAACAAAATTATAAGCATTAGAGGTGTTAAGTTTAAAGTTATTGGTGTTTTAGAAAGTAAAGGAGCAACATTTAGAGACAATCAAGATCTTAAAGTACTCATACCCTTACAAGTTGCGCGTTCTATTTATACCTTGCCTAATATCAATTATAATATTAGCGTAAAAGTTGATGATAAGCAATTTATAGAAGGTGCTCAGGACGAAGCGATTATTACATTTAGAAAGATCAGAGGCCTAAACCCTGTGGAAGAAAATGATTTTGGATTAGAACGAAGCGAAGATCTCATTAACAGAATTTCAAGTATCACAGGCTATCTCTACTGGGCAGCATGGATTATAAGTATCATTACCATTTTTGGTTCCTCTATTGCTCTAATGAATATTATGTTGGTTTCTGTTACCGAACGGACAAGAGAGATTGGTGTACGTAAAGCATTGGGAGCAAAAAAGAATACCATTTCCAGTCAATTCTTTATGGAAACAGTTATTATAGGTCAAATTGGTGGCTTAGTGGGAATTATCTTAGGGATAACTATTGGAGCAATCATAGTATCTGTTTCTGGTTTTGAATTTAGCATTCCGTGGTTAGCTATTTTAGCAGCGGTAATTACTTCCTTTTTAACTGCAGTTGTATCAGGATCCTATCCAGCTGTTAAAGCTGCTCGACAAGACCCTATAGAATCATTGAGATATGAGTAGTCAGTAGTCAGTAGTCAGTAGTCAGTAGTCAGTAGTCAAGTTATAAATAATATGATTACTAAGATTGTAATACATCCAAATGATTTTCGAAAAAGATATTTACTTTTTAACTCGAAGGTTTATTCTATTAAATCTAACAGGCACATTTATACTCTTATTAATAAAGATGTTTCTATTGAAAGAATTTGTTTTTTTAAACTCAAATTTGGCAAATTTTACTATTGTTATTGTTCTTTTGTTACTACAACTTTTTAGTGTCCATCAAGTTGAATTAAAAAACCAAAACTTGATGATTAAAAATATCTTAGGGATAACTATTAAAAGAATCGAATTAAAAGAAATAAAATCTCGAAAAGTAAAATACAGGCATATTCCTTTAAATATGTTTAATATTTTATTTAGAAAAAAATATAACCGAAATTGCCAAATAAAATACACCTTAACAAAAGGTTCGTACTCCTTCAATGGCCATATCCTATCAGATAAAGGATTGAAACAGTTATTAAATAAAACTAGAAAATAAAAGATTAGGATTACTTATTATTCTCTACAAGTTTCGCAAAATATTCATACAATTCACCTTTGGTGATATTTGCACCTTGTAAAATAAGCTTAAACTTATCCATATTAGCATCCTCACTATATTCTTTATTAGCATTATAGAAAGCTACCTGATCATCTAGTAGATTATCTCGTAACCAATTGTATCCTTCTTGCGTAGTAATATCAATATCTGGAGCATTTACCTTAATCGCTATTAAATGCATTTCTGTTTCGCCCAGATGAAAAAGATGTATTTGATCCTTAGAGAAATGCTCTAAGAACTGTGCGTTACTTAACACTCCTTCCCAAACCAAATCACTAAATACATCTAATTCTTCTTCTGCTACTTCAGGTTTATTCTTTTTAATAGCACTCCATTCATCTGCTGTAATAGATTGAGTCGCTAAAAAATTAATAAACTCCTGGTGTAATTCCTCTAATTGTTCTTTGGTAAGCCTACGATATTTCATCTTTTCTAATAAAATTGGCTGCAAAAATAGTAATAATTAAAAATCCGCTCCTAATAAATTAAGAACGGATTTATAAAATCTACTATTAGATCTAATATTTTAGTTAAAAATATACCGAAGTCCTACTTGTGCCTGCCATCTGGAATCTAAACTAAAATCATTCGTAAACGTACTTGTTTGAGAAGTATCAAAAGAATAGGTTGGCGTATTACTAGCATCTACAGTAACACCAATTGGTTGATCATTTACAGGAATTTCGATTACTCCCCAATCGGAGTTTAACAAGTTTCCAAAATTCAATACATCGACACTTAGTTGAATCGTATTGGTCTTATCTCCTATTTTAAAATCATAATCCTGTAATAGTTTCACATCCCAACGACCTCTCCATGGGCTTAAAATTGCATATTTCTCCGCATAACTTCCTCTACGTTCATTCAAATACTCATCCTGTTGGATATAAGCTTCCAAACCAGCTCTTTGATCAGCTTGTTCTGCTATGGTACCACTAAAATCATAGGTAGCTAACTCGGATTCTGTTGGAATATAAATTAAATCATTCAGGTTCGATCCATCGCTATTAATATCTCCTGCGTAAGTATAATTAAACCTTCTACCCTGTGCGTACTCATAAAAAGCTCCTAGAGACGTTCTCCATTGTTTATTTTTCCCATAACTAAATGATTTATTAATTTGCCCTACAATTCTATGCTTATCTCCATAACGAGAGGTGGCGCTTACCGCTTGATTTACATTGCCTAAAGCAGGATTTCTATTAAACGCATCACTTGAAATTTCGGCATCCAATGAACTCGCATCTTCCGCTTCTAAAAAATTATAAGCGATACTTGCAAATAATCCATTTTTAAAATTCTTCTGTAATTTAAACGACCAGTTAAATGAATATCCAACATTGGTATTGGTAAAAACATACGCACTAGTAGGACCTCCAAATTCATTTACCGCTCTATCCGAGGCTAAATATATAGGTCTATCATCAGATCCTCCATTAAGAACACCCGTTGGAGTTCCTAAACCATAATCTCTTACCATTTGTGCATTAATATCTTCAGTATATATGATGTCTGTAGACGCTATCATCCCATTTTTAAACTTATAATCAATTCCTAAGCTATTCCTGAATACTTGTGGAAACCGAAAATCAGGAGCCGTCGTTGTATAAAAGAAAAAATTAGGGTTTGCCACTTGATTCCCTATCCACACAAAAGGTAAACGACCTGTGAAGATACCTGTACCTCCTCTAATCTGTATTGTTTTATCGCCTTTTACATCATAATTAAAGCCTAATCTAGGAGAAATCAGTAATTTTCTTGTTGGAAGATCTAAGCTATTTAACTGTACTGCACTTCCATTTTCATCAAAGTACGTAATTCCCGGTTGATAATTACCATCAGGAAACGTTCCTCCAGCAGCTCTTTCAATGTTTTCGGCAATTTTATCTTCCGTATCAAAAAATAAAGGTTGATCGATACGAATACCATAAGTAAGCGTAAACCTATCGTTCATTCTCCACTTATCTTGTGCATAGAATGCTAGCTGTCCAACGTTTGTTTCTGCCAATGCCCAATTATCTGTAGCATTATTTGTATCAAAAACCATTTGAGCGTTGGCTAAGGCTCCTGCAATAACACCATTGTTAATAGCTCGCTCAAAACTATTATCATTAGGATCGGAAAAGTCTTGACGAACCCTATCAAAATCAGCTGCAAAAAAACCTACCTCACCATCTGCATTAAAAAAACTATATACACCTAAATTAAAGGAATTATCAAACTCGAATCGTTCAAAACTCCCTCCTAAAGTGATTGTATGCTTACCTGTAACTATATTTAGGTTATTAGTGACTTGATACACCTTTTGTTCTAATCTATTATTTATTGAAAAAGGCTCGTGTCCTCCAACGATATACCTAACACCATCTTGTAAAATATTAATTGGTGGTGCTGGAACTGAGAAAGGATCCCTACTATCGTCAAAAAAAGTATAACCTGCCTGAAATTTATTGGAAATATTTCCTGAAAAATTAGAATTCAATTCTACCAAAAAAGAACTAATCTTATTATTAATTGTATATCCAGCATTTTTAAATTGTAGTGTCGTTAGATCCGGTCCTCTACGACCCGCTGCCTCCGGATTAGCAGGCAAATCACGAGAGGCATCGAGAAAATTATAAATCAAAGCCATTCGATGATTATTACTAATATTCCAATCTAATTTTAAAATTCCTTTGGTAGATTCTGTATCATGCGTATACCCTTCATAAGGTCCAGTTTCATAACCCAATAAACTAAGTTGTTGCGAAACATAGTCTAAATCTTCTGCAGAAACTCTAGAAACATTTGCACCAGTTAATCCAGGTCTTGATGCCACGAAATTAGAACCTAGGTCTTCTCGATCATCAATTTCGAAATTCCCAAAAATAAATAGTTTGTTTTTGATTATTGGACCACCTACACTTACCCCATATTGCGCTTGTGTGAGGTCAGGAACAATAATATTATCATCTCCAACCTTATCTCCTGTCAAATCCTGATTACGATAAAAGCCATAAACAGTACCTTTCCACTCATTAGTACCACTTTTGGTCACAGCATTGACTGAAGCACCTGTAAATCCTGCTTGAGTCACATCATAAGGCGCTGTAGAAACCTGAATTTGATCAATTGCATCTAATGATATTGGTTGTGCATTTGCTTGGCCACCTGGAGTTGCTGCATCTAATCCAAAAGGATTATTGAAAATGGATCCATCTAAACTAAAATTATTGAATTGATCATTTCTTCCACCAAAAGATCCATTACTTGATGCAGTAGGTTCTAAACGATAAAAATCAGCAGCAGAACGCGTAATAGTGGGTAATGATTTCAATTCTCTATTACCAATACTAGTTTCGGCTCCTGTTCTTTCACTACTAAACGTATCATTCTTACTGGCAGTAATAACAACTTCCTCTAGCTGATTATCATCTTCTACCATGATGATATCTATATTATAGGTCTGTCCTAATTGTAAAAAAACATTGTCATATAGTTTTTTCTTAAAACCTAGATAACTTATTGTTACTCTATATGGACCCCCAACTCTTAAATTAATAAGATCAAAACGTCCATCGAAATTAGTAGTTCCTCCATACGTAGTTCCTGTTGGAGAGTGTACTGCCGTTACATTTGCTCCTGGTAACAGTTGACTAGTATTATCGTATACTAAACCCGAAATATTAGAAGTTGTAACCTGTGCGTGCATGGTTATTGCAAATAATGCTAAAACCAATGTGAGAAGATTTTTTTTCATTGATCGATGTTTTTGTGTGAGTTCCTATGAAATTAAACAAAAAAAACCGCTCAAATGAGCGGTTTCTTATATTCTTATAAACCAGTTATTAACTGGTTATCAGATCATCAAATTATTTAGCCTGAGCTACTATTTCAAAAGTAACTGGAGTAATCACTGCTCTATGTAGACGAACAGATGCCTCATACTGACCTAAACGTTTGATTGTTCCTCCAGGAACAGTAATGAATTTCTTTTCTAATTCAACACCTTCTTTTGCTAGAGCTCCAGCAACGTCTGCATTAGAAACAGAACCGAATAATTTATCTCCAGATCCTACCTTAGCAGCAATCTTGATTTCGAATCCAGCTATTTTCTTAGCTATTTTCTCAGCATCTTCGATTTCTTTCTTCTCTTTAAAAGCACGTTGTTTTAACGTTTCTTCTAATACTTTCTTAGCAGATGGAGTTGCCAATACAGCAAGACCTCCAGGAATTAAAAAGTTACGTCCATAACCGTTCTTCACTTCTACTACATCGTCTGCGAATCCTAGATTCTCAACGTCTTTCTTTAATATAAGTTCCATAATGTTACGACGAATTTTATTTTAGTAAATCACCAACGTATGGCATTAATGCTAAGTGTCTAGCTCTCTTTACAGCTACACTTACTTTACGTTGATATTTCAAAGAAGTTCCAGTTAAACGACGAGGTAACAATTTACCTTGCTCATTTACGAATGCCATTAAGAAATCAGGATCTTTATAATCAATATACTTAATACCTGATTTTTTGAAACGACAATACTTCTTTGTTTTTGAAGTATCTATATTTAATGGAGTAAGATATCTGATCTCTCCATCTTTTTTTCCTTTAGCTTGTTGTTCTATAGATGACATAATTAAGCTTTTTGTTTGTTTCTATTTCTTCTCTTCTCAGCCCAAGCAATTGCATACTTATCTAAACGAACAGTAAGGTAACGCATTATTCTTTCGTCTCTTCTGAACTCAACCTCTACAGTGTTGATAGCTTCTCCTGGTACAGTGTACTCAAATAAGTGATAAAAACCACTTTTTTTGTGCTGGATTGCATATGCAAGCTTTTTAAGCCCCCAGTCTTCTTTGGATATCATCTTGGCGCCGTTAGAAACAAGAATGTCTTCGTATTTCTTAACTGTTTCCTTTATCTGTTCTTCAGATAAAACGGGATTCAAGATGAAAACAGTTTCATAATGATTCATAAAAAATCTATTTTTAATTAAATTGGCTGCAAAAGTAACACTATTTTTTTGATTTTCAAACTAAAAAACACTTCGACGAAACACATCTTTTATCGATAAAAAGCGTAAAATGTTTGTGGAAATAATATATATTCATTAATATTGTATAGAATATTAACCTATGCAAGTGGAACAATCTCAATTAAAATGTGCGGTAGTAGACGATTCTCGTTTACAAAGACTGGCTATTGTTAAATTAATAGATGAACATTCATCCCTAGAATTAGTGGCTGAATGGAACAATGCTATTGAGACAAAAAACGGATTATTAGATACTCCGGTTGATTTATTATTTTTAGATATTGAAATGCCTATCCTTACGGGATTTGACCTTTTAGATGATCTTGAAAATAAACCTCATATCATTTTTGTTACTGGAAAGACCAAATATGCTTTTAAAGCTTTTGATTATGACGCAATTGATTATTTAAGAAAACCTCTTAAAAAAGATCGATTTAATGCTGCTGTAGAAAAAGCATTAAGTATGTCTCGTTTAAATTCTGAACAAGCCTCTATAGAAGATGATGATTATATTTTTGTAAAAAGTAATCTCAAAAAACGTAAAATATTCTTAAGCCAATTAAAATATGTAGAGGCTTTAGGTGATTACGTAAAATTAATAATGGAAGATGGTGATCCAATAGTAGTATTGGCAACTATGAAATCTTTTGAAGCGGAACTACCAAGTGATCGTTTTCTTAGAATTCATAAATCCTATATTGTAAATCTCGATAAAGTGGAACGCTACAATAGTCGTAACATAGAGATTGCTGATGAAAAGATTCCATTAAGTAGACATAAAAAACACTCTTTAATAGAAGCATTAAGCAGCTAAAAAAGAATACCTATATAAATTAAGTTCCACTTCTTTGAAGTGGAACTTTTTTGTTTCAAAAGAAATAATATTTATTGACTATCCCCTAATCAGAATTTCCTTAATAATTATCCACATTAATAATAAGCCGAACACCCGAGAAATTCTTAATGCTTTTAAAAGAGCTCTGTATTTTCTTGATAGCTTCTTTCGTCTTCTTCAAGGATTGCCCTTGTGGTATTTTTATTAAGATATTCTTATTATACTGATTTCGTATTCTAGAGATAGGCGGGAACTCAGGTCCCAAGACATTTTCTTTAAAAGTCATTGCCAGAGATTTTGCTAACCACATTGTAGCTTCGTTAACTTTGTTATAATCCTTGTGGCGACCTGTGATCTTAATAACCCTATAAAAAGGTGGGTATTTATATTGATATCGCTCTTCTATCTGATCCTTATACATACCTGCGTAATCATTAACAGATACTTGCTGAAGAATTTGATGAAACGGATTATATGTTTGGATCAACACCTTCCCTCTCTTACGAGTTCTACCTGCTCTACCTGCAACTTGCTGCATTAACTGAAAACTTCGTTCATGAGCTCTGAAATCAGGAAAATTAAGAAGATTATCGGCGTTCATAATACCAACTAGTGTTACATTTCTAAAATCCAGCCCTTTAGTCAGCATTTGTGTCCCAACAAGAATATCTATTTCTCCTTCTTCAAACTTGTTAATGATTTTCTCATATCCATGTTTCCCCCTTGTAGTATCCTGATCCATTCTACCAATATTATGATCAGGAAACAATTCCCTAAGTTCATTCTCTACCTGCTCTGTTCCAAAGCCTTTAGTAGACAACTCATGACTATCACAAGCCATACATTTTTGTAACATCGCTATATGATATCCACAATAATGACATCGTAACTGATTGCGAAAGTTATGATACGTTAGACTCACATCACAGTTAGGACATTGTGGCGAATGCCCACAAGTATTACATTCTACTACTGGAGAATACCCCCTTCTGTTTTGAAATAAAATAACCTGTTCTCCTTCCTTAAGAGCTTCTTGAATGGCTGTTAATAGCGTATCGCTAAAATGCCCTTTCATTTCCTTTTTTTTATATTTAGTTTTTAGATCTACTAAATTAATATCTGGCATCAATACATCGCCATATCGCCTAGTTAGCTCCACCAAACCATATTTTCCTTGCTCAGCATTATAATACGACTCTAACCCTGGTGTAGCGGATCCTAAAACTACTTTTGCCTTAAACATATTAGACAGCACAACAGCCGTATCTCTAGCATGATATCTAGGTGCGGGATCATATTGCTTAAAAGAACTCTCATGCTCTTCATCTATAATAATTAAACCTAGATTAGTAAAGGGAAGAAAAATTGAGGATCTAGCTCCAATAATAATCTGAGCTTTAGATTTTACATCTTTTACGTTATTCCAGGCTTCTACCCTTTCATTTACAGAATATTTAGAATGATATACTGTTAATTTTTCACCAAAATACTCTTGCAACCTAGTAATTAATTGAGTAGTCAGAGCTATCTCTGGTAATAAATATAGCACCTGCTTCCCTTTATGAAATTGTTCTTCTATTAATTTCACATATACTTCGGTTTTTCCTGAAGAGGTAACTCCATGAAACAGACAGACATCCTTTTTTGATAGATTTTCTTTAATCTCAGATAACGCTTGTTCTTGGTATGTATTTAATTCTTTAGTAGAACTTACAGAACCTCCTTCAAATTGAATTCTATCCGTCTTTATATGGTATTCCTCTAATATATTTTTATCTACTAATACTTTAATAACTGCTGCGTTGCTATTAGCAGCTTTTACCAGTTCACCAACTTTAATTGTCTTATTACCTTTAGCTTGCAACATAAAAAGGTGCATCAAAACATCTCTTTGCTTGGGGGCTCGTGTCAAAGAATCTAATAAAGATTGTAAAGCTTCTTCTTTTGTATACTCTGATCGCAACTTCACATACCTTACAAGTTTCGGTTTGTATTGCTCATAGATTTCTTCCTGTACTGTAATAACTTGTTTCTCTATTAATCGCTTAATAAGAGGGAGTACACTTTTTTTTCCAATGATATCCATTACTTCTTGTATACGAAGTAAGCTTTGATGTTGCAATGCCTCATAAAGTAAAAACTCATCATCTTTTAACAAACTTTCATCGATAGAAGCTTTATCATTTCTTAAAATAATAGTTTCACTCTCTAATAAAAAAGCGCTTGGTAACGCTGCTCTCATCACTTCTCCTTTAGAACACATATAATACTGAGAGATCCAAGACCAGAGTTCTAACTGATAAGTAGTCACTATAGGAGTTTCATCCAAGATATGCTCTATCTCTTTTGCTTCATAAACCAGAGGAGCTGTTTGATGTATGTTTGTAACCAATGCAGCATACACCTTACTTTTACCAAATTGTACAGCCACTCGCATTCCAGGTTTTAGGAAAGCAGCTTCACTTTTATTGATACTATAGGTAAACTCTTTATCAAGAGGAATAGGAAGAATTACATCTATAAAATACGTCATTGATACTTTTGATTCTAACAAAAATACACCTTTAACCATATTTTATAAAATAAAAGCCTGATCAATTGATCAGGCTTTTATTTATTTTGGGGTAAACTTTTATTTATCCGTTTTGTCCAAGCATTCCTCCTTTAATCAACTTGCAAGCTGGTTCATCTCCTAACCAAATTTTAAATAACGCATATTTAAAATCTCTACCTTCTATATAGCCTACTTCTTCACCATTTTTAAAGGTTCTTATTCCTTTTCCTTTGATATATACTAAGTCAAAAAAGTCATTGATATTAGTACTGCTACCAAATAGCTCTAAAAACTTGTCAATTCTTTCATCAAGATTTTTTGTGTTACCAAACATAGCATCATCAAAACCTTTTCTAAACACTTTCTTCATTCTCTTATTAGTTACTTTTTTAGAATTGATAACTAATCGAATAGACATACTTTCATCTGCATCTAAAACTTTTCTATCATCAGAGTACTTATTTACGGTATACAATCCTCCTGAATAAGTTTCAACTCCTAAGACTTTTCGAACACCAGCTCCGTTAAGGGTAAGTTCTTCTCCTTCAAAAGTTACTTTATAAGGAACGACTGCATCTCCTACTCTAATTTGAGCATTTGCGATAGTTGAAACAACTAATAAGATAGATAGGGTAATTATTTTTTTCATGGTTTAGTTTTTTAAAAATTATAAGTACTTAGTTCTATAATTTCCAAAAAACTAACAACTGGAAATGTTAAAATTTTCCTTAAAAGAAAATTTTGCCTTAAAACATCAGGCTTTAACCCATTTCTGAGTTCTAAATAAAAATGCTATATACCCTCTAACATTCAATATGTTTGGGTCATTTTCATCAATCCAGATTTTACATTTATAGATTTTTCCATTTTCAGGATCCATTATCGTTCCGTCTTCATATTCATCTCCATCTTTTTGTAAACCTTTAAGAATAACCATTCCTTCTATTGGTTTATTATAATCATCTCCTTCGCATTCTTCGCATAGTTTTTTTCGGTCTGATTCTTTTAAAATTCGATCAATTTTACCATATATCTTGTTCCCTTTCTTATAAATTTCTACGATGGATCTGGGCTCTCCTGTATTATCGTCAATAGTTTTCCATTTGCCAATAATTTCGCTTTGCGCATTAGTGAAAATGGTTACTAATATTAATGCTATGGTAAGAATTTTAGATATATTCATCCTGATTAGGGGTTTTAAACTTATGGTTCAATATAAAAAATATGATGATAACAAAAAAGCTATCTGAAGTTAGATAGCTTTTGTTTTTTTAATTTTTCGAAAAAAAGGAATTACTGTAATCCTAACATTCCGTTTTTAATTCCTTCACTAGCTGGTTCATCACCTAACCATATTTTGAATAATGCATATTTAAAATCTCGTCCTTCTACAACTCCAAGCTCTTTTCCGTTCTTGAAAGCTGTAACTCCTTTATCTTTTATATATACAATATCAAAAATGTCATTTTTAACAATAGGTTCATTAAAGAATTTAATAAACTTATTGATTCTTTCATCTAACGCTGTTGTATTACCAAAAGTGGCTTTTTTAAAACCATCTCGAACGGCTTTGATCATTTTCTTTTGCGTCACAAAACCTGATACTATATTTAATTTTATAGCCATTGTTTCATTTGCATCAAGAATTGCTCTCGGGTCTTTGCTCTTTTTTTGCAGATAAAGTCCTCCGGCGTATAAATCGATCCATAACATTTCACGCATCCCCGCTCCGTTTAACTTAAGATCCGTTTCACCGAAATTTTCTTCATAAGGTAACACTGCTTTTCCTACTCTAATTTGAGCTGTAGTAGTAGTTAAAGAAATCAGTGCTACAATTAGTAAAGTAATTTTTTTCATCTTTGTTAAAGTTTTATTTTGGGGTGTATTAATATTAATTTTCTTTCATTTTACTGCAAAAGTAATAAAAATTTACTATGCATGCATAGCAAGAACCGAAAAAAAACGTTAAAATTGTGCATTTCACCGCTAAAATAATGCTTTTTATCCTAAAAAGAACCTAGCATTTCATTTTTCAACCCTTTATCTGCAGGATTATCTCCAATCCATATGTTAAATAATGCTTTTTTAAAGTCTAATCCTTCTACATGTCCCTTCTCTACTCCGTCTTTGTAAATTACACTTCCTTTATTTTGTTCATACACAATATCATAAATCTGTCCTTCTTCAATTTCATCTTTGATAAATCCAATAAATGTATCTATTCTTTTATCCAAAGAAGCTGTATTTCCTTTTGTAGATTTTTTAAATCCATCTCTCAATGCAGTTATCATTTTACTTCTGGACATCATACCAGATAATATATGTAATTTTATTGCCATTGTTTCATCTGCTTCAGCAATTGAACTAGCACTGGCACTTTTTTTCTTAAGATATAATCCTCCAGCATAAATATCAAAAAAGAACTTCTCTCTCATTCCTGCTCCATTAATTGTCAGATCTTCTCCACTAAAAGTTACCGTGTTTGGTAATGTAGCATCTCCAACTTTAACCTGTGCCTGAGTAGTTCCTACAGTTACTAAAAGAATAAATAATAAGCTTAATTTTTTCATTTTTGTTAAATTAAATGTTTGTATGATGCTAAAATATTAAAAATTCTTCTTCAATTTTATAAGTGAAGCGTTTAATTCAAAACCTAATAACAGTAAATTTGCGTTAAGCCAGATATACACCATTAATATTAGCATTGCTCCAATAGAACCATATAGTTTATTATAGTTCGAAAAATTATCTATATATATTCCAAACAAATATGTAGTTACCATGATAAGTACTGTAGTCATAATTGCACCTGGCGAGAAAAATCTATTCATCTTTCCTTCTGTGGTACCAAAATAAAACAAAGTTGCTATTACCAAAAAAATCATTAAAACGAATAAGCCATATTTGCCAAACTGTAACCAAAAAACAGTATTATCCATGACTCCCATCTCTTTTAAATCTTCTAATAAATAACTAAAATATAGTGTTACTATTACCGTGATTAACAATAACGATGCCACAATTAAAGAAACCCCTAAAGCTACTATGTATTGTTTTACAAAATTTCTATTAAGCGTAACGTGATAAGAGTACTCAAATCCTGAAAACACTGCATTAATACCATTTGTCATTAAAAACAAGGAGAGTACAAAAACCGTAGATAACAACCCTGTTCTCGGATTAGCCGAAATATCACTGTATATTTCTTCAAAGAATAATTTGGATTGATTTGGTAGTGCAGAAGTTATAAATTCAAAGAAATTCTCCTGAAAGCCTTCTATATGTATAATAGGAATTAGATTTAATAAAAAAAGAAGAAAAGGGAACAGTGATAAAAAAAAACTCCATGAAATAGCACTGGCTCTAGCGGAGAATGTTCCTTTTACAATACCTATAGTATAAATTTCGATTAAGTCATACAGAGATAGTCCTTCAAAGCCAGGAAGAATAATTTTCTTTCCGATTTTAACCAGAATATTTATAATCGGAATCTTACTGAGCTTATCTTCAACTGCTTTTGACATATGTTATACGGCTTTCAAACTCAAATCTAGGTTATAAACAGAATGTGTTAAAGCGCCACTGCTAATATAATTAACTCCGCATTCTGCATATTTGCGAATGGTTTTTTCATTTATTCCACCACTAGATTCAGTAAGACAGGTATCTCCAATAAGTTCTACTGCTTTTCTGGTATCTTCATAATTAAAATTATCTATCAATATTCTGTACACACCTGGTGTTTTCAATATTTCTTTAATCTCATTAAGATCACGAGCCTCTACAATAATCTTAAGATCTCTATTATTATCTGAGAGGTATTTATTTGTTTTTTCTATTGCTTTGGTAATACCGCCTGCAAAATCAATATGATTATCCTTAAGCATTATCATATCGTATAATGCAAATCTATGATTCTCTCCTCCACCGATTTTCACAGCCCATTTCTCTAAAGCTCTAATTCCTGGAGTTGTTTTTCTTGTATCCAGAATTTTAGTTCCTGTCCCTTCTAATAACTGCACGAATTGATTCGTTTTTGTAGCAATAGCACTCATTCTTTGCATAGCATTGAGTACTAATCTTTCTGCCTTAAGGATTGATTGTGAACTTCCTGAAACATAAAAAGCAATATCTCCATATTTTACTTTGGATCCATCTTCGATCATTACCTCAACTTGCATTTCTGGATCGACATAATTGAATACTTTTTTAGCAAATTCTACTCCCGCTAAAATTCCTTCGTCCTTTACTAACAATTTAGCTTTGCCAGTTGCAGAATTAGGAATACAAGCTAATGAGCTATGATCGCCATCACCTACATCTTCTCGAATAGCATTAGTTATTATTAATTCAATTTCGTTATCAAATTGAGCTTTCGTAATCATATCGAATGGTTATTTTTGCTAAAGTAAAAAAAAGATGGTTATAGCGTTAGAATATTTAGTGATTAGCGCATCTTAATGCACTTATTAGTATTACATCTTGATACTAAAAAGAATTTGAATCTTTGTTATAACATAGAAATTGAAATCAAATCATGAATATCAAATTAATAGCAGTCGGCAAAACAGATCATAAACAATTAGAAAATCTTATTGCTGAATATATTAAAAGGCTAGGATTTTATATCAAATTTACTTTTGAAATCATTCCAGATATAAAGAATGCCAAAAATCTAAGCGAAGCACAACAAAAAGACAAAGAAGGGAAGTTAATTTTAGATAAAACTACCTCCTCTGATATTTTGATATTATTAGATGAAAATGGCAAACAATATGATTCTGTTGGTTTTTCCGAACTTTTACAAAAACATATGAATAGCGGTATCAAACAATTAATATTTGTTATTGGCGGCCCTTATGGGTTTAGTCCGGATGTGTATAATCGGGCGAATGGTAAACTTTCGCTATCCAAAATGACATTCTCTCATCAAATGATTCGCTTATTTTTTATAGAACAATTATATAGAGGTTTCACAATTCTAAAAAATGAACCTTATCATCATCGATAACTACAAATTGATCTTTTTTACATTATCTTCGTTAATCAATAATTGTGGAAGATCTATTTCTTTTATCGGTAAATATGTAATTGTTTCCTGTGTTCCTTCTCTATTTACTTTAAGTTCTATTTCTTTGTCGATATTTCCATAATATATACTCCAACCTCCCAATACATCATCAGCTCTTAAACCTGCTGCATATGCTTCCGAATTAGGATCTACCTGGGTAACTATTCGAGCTTCTTTATCGTAAGAAAAACCTTGATCAAAAATTGTAGCTTTTGAACTATACTCTAAATCGAAATCACTAAAAACAGTTTTTAAATCAAATAATTGTCCCTCGATAATATGTTCTTTAAAAAAATCATCAATGTTAGTCTCAGTAAATTTATTCACCGTTTCTACAAACATTTTTGAATTAAGTTTTTTGTCTTTTTTTGATTGTGTAAAAAGATCTCTCATTACATCGTCAAGACTATGCTTATTATCTGAATCTTTTTTAATTCTTAAATCCAGAAGAAAAGCAAATACAGTACCTCTGTAATAAGGAAGTTTTTCATAATTTCTATCAGACCAAAAATTATCATAGGTAATCTCATCATTTGGTTTATCTGCTACCGGAGATGAGAATAAATTTTTGATTGTAACATTCATCTCTTCAATAAAATTCTCTTCGTCAAATTTTAGGATTTTATTTTTTGCTATATTTTTTTGTGTATAATAATCTGTAAAACCTTCGCTAAACCAATACTGTTCTTCTTCATTTTCGTTTTTTATGGCATGACCAATCCAATTATGCATCAATTCATGATTAAATAAATATCGTAATTGCTCAATAGACGATTGATCATTATTAGAAACTGATGTTGCAAATGAATTGGTGAGTCCTGTTCCTCCAAAGCTACTTCCTTCTTTCTGAGGAAAAGGCATCATAGTCACTGTAAAATATTTTTGCGAATGATCCTTCCAGAAATTACGCTGCGCTTTTACAGTTCTATACAACAAATCTGATACGGTAGAATCTTTAAAAGGTATCCAATTTCCTCTTGTAGCAAACACTAATTGATTATTCTCGATTTCATTTTTATGAATTCTAAAATCACCGCCCACAAATATTGCCGAATGAAACTCTTCTTCCGTAACATCTTCTATTTGCTGTTTTCTCTTTTCGCTTCCAAAACTATTGTGAATTGTATAATTTTCAGGGAAATTATTCCAATCCAAAACAATATCAAATTCATCTGCTGTTTCTGAAACAAAATGATCAGGAAGCATAAACATATTATGCGAAAAAATATGGAAGTAATCCTTATATATTATTGGTCGATACCTATTTTGAGCTGCTTCATCATCCGTAATATCTTGTTTAAGAAAATACTCAAAATGAAGCTCCTTTACTCCTTTAGGGTGGGTAATTTGGATCCAGTTGCTGTCTTTATTCTTAACGACTGTACCTTTAGTATTTAAAAGTTTCATTTTTTGAATACTGTTATAAAGTTCTTCCTCTCCCCAAGCTTTATCCTGAAACCTAAGTTTTGTAATCTCCCCATCATCAGGTTGAAACTTCATACTGATTTTGATAAGAGGAACACTGTCTGTGATAGCATTTGATATACTATATATTACTTTGCTTTTATCTTTTTTTGAACAAGACAATAAACTAAAACATACGAATAGTAAAAAGATTATTTTTTTCATGATTAATAAATTGATTGATTAAATAATAGACTTTTTACCATCTGTATCTGTTGCAGATTAATTATTATTTATTTGGTCAATCCTTGATCAACTCTTCAATAAGGTCTGTAAACACATATTCTTTATCTATAATAACATGCTCATATCAAATGATAAGTCTTATTATCATCAATAAGACTCATCATCCGATTATCATAATGCTTAATCTATTCTTTTAATAAGGTGATTTGTTCTTTACCTACAATAGAAATATTATAATACCCAGCTTCTAAATCTGAGATTACTATCATTTCTTCACTTTGTGACGCCACAGATTGCTTTATAATTTTTCCTAAGAGGTCATATACCATAATGTTATCGCCCGTTTCCAGACCAGAAATAGAGACAGACTCATTTGCTGGATTTGGATACATTAAGATTTCTCTTCCCGCTTGTTTTTCTGTTTTCGAAAAGCTTATTGGATTCCTTTCAGAAGGAATGATTTCCCACTTTTGATTGTTATTCGATGGATTAAAATCCCACAATTGTATATTCGCATTAGTAAACCCTCCAGCTCTATCTAGTGCCTTTTGTTGACAATGCATCGGTATAATAGCAAAATTATTACCATTTGCTTGGACTTTCCATTTTTGATGATCATCATTAGCACTATACCATGACATTACATCTGCACCATTACTACAAGCAGCATCTCGTACTTCAAGGTATCTATTAGTATCTTTATTCCTTATAGTGTAAACATTATTAGCAATATGATTAAATATCCATCTTTGATCATTGCTATTTCTTGGATTAAGCATTTTGGCACTATGCCCTTCTCTCCATCTACATACAACACGCTGATTAGATTGAGTTGATTCCATATAATATGTACCATTAGCTATTAACTGGTTACTCAATACCGTTACACCTGTAAATTCATCTCTATCGATGGCTTCTTGCCATGTTGTCCCTACAGGTCGAATGTGTACCTTGTAAAAATATCCTGATCCTGGTTGTGGAGGACTGGGTAAATCTACTTTGATTGTTTTCGTTCCATTACCCGAAAAAACAGTTTCCATTTTTTCTCCTAACCACCTGTCTGAAGCCCAAAACTCTACTACAATTTCTCGATTTAATTTAGCAGAATACGCTATATCAAAAGTATATGAACTCTGGGACTCTATACCTAAGGCAGGATTAATAAAAGCTACCTCATCATTTATTTCATCTATTACGGTGACATCCGTAAACTCTGTTCTATAAATTGCTTCCTGCCAGGTAGTACCAACTGGTCTTATATAAGCTTTATAAAAATATCCCGATCCTGGTTGTGGAGGGTTTAGGAGATTTACAGTGACATTCTGAGTTCCTGTGCCAGAAGAGACACGTTCCTTCTTTTCTCCCAACCACCTATCCGAAGCCCAAAATTCTACTACAATCTCTCGATCGATTGCAGCGGTATAGTTTATTTCAAAAGCATATGAATCTTGTGATGTTATAGTTCTGGAAGCATTATTAAATGACACTTCTTCCACAATCACAGGGCCTTCATTATCGCTAACGTTTTTGATAATAGTAGCAATTCTATTTCTTTCACTAGATGAACTTCTATCTGTCCAGGACCACACAAGTGAACCTGCCCAATTATTGTCCAGTATCGAAGTTCCTAAATCTTCAGCTTGTATTGTAGATAGATTATGATCATTATCTCCACCTTGCTGATTAAAATATAAGTCATCAGGATAATATTCTCCTATGACCGCTTCTTTATCTACTTTGTTTGCATCATAATTATTGTGAAAAGGCGACCCTTTTGAACGTGCCCAGTTATAGTAATGTATATTATAAAAATCTAAATACCCTTGATCATCATTTCCCTGAAACTTAAGATTCGTATCAGAATAGGCATTCCAGAATCCTTTTTCTGCATCTTCTACGTTAGTCAAAAAACCTAAAGCGCCATTGGTTATTTTGATATTTGGCTGGGCTCTTCTAATAGCTCCAGCAGTCACATTAATAAATTTCTGAATATCAGGAATGGTAATTCTTTCTTTAAATCCTTCCCAATGCCCAGCATATTGATTTGTCATCCCTTCGGGTTCATTAAAAATTTCCCAAGCATATAATGCGGGATGGTCACCAATAAAATTGACTAAGGGAAGCAACGCATTATTAATATAAGCGTTCATATAATAGTCCTGAGTAAGCAACTTTTTATTTGCAGCGGCATCTACCGCCCATTGATCTTTCAACATATCAAAAGACCAAAGACAAATCTGTACTTTAAGACCTTTGCTTTGAGCAAGATCTAATATCTTCTTTACATCTTCATGAAAGAAAGAGGGATTGGGCTTAACTGTTTGATTTGTATCAAAAACTGGATTCGTAGAACCATTGGTATGATACCACCATCTGATAACATTACCTCCCTGATTCTTTACAAAATCCATAGCTTCATTGAACTTATTCATTTCCGGATGATACTGATTACTGGAAGAAAACGGATCAACACCAATATCTCTTCCATATTGAATCCAGGCAAGATTCAATCCATTAACGAAAGAAATACCTTCAGGTAATGATGATCGTTTTTCTGTTGTTTTTACATCGACCTTATTATTTTGATTAATTTTCTCAAAATACCTGGCTAGATGCTTCAAATTCAAGCTTTCCTTTTGAGATTTTATAAGATCTTGTTTATAATCAGGGTTGTTTGTCCAAGGTTTTTGTGATCGTTGCGCATAGATTTGAGTGCAAAAAAACACAAAAACGAAAAGAATAAAATTTTTCATTTTGTTAGGTTTTAAGTTAGTCTATTCATAACGCGTATATCTTAAAATATTTTAACTTTTGGCTTCTAAAATACCTAAAGACAAAAAGCACAGAATACAATTGTTATATCCTGTGCTCTTAAGAAAATTCCCCTTAAAGATTACTTATTTTTTACAATTTCTCGTAAATCGCTAAACGCATCTATTAAATCTTCTACAAAGGCAATAGACATGAGCGCTCTATTTATATTGACATTCTCTAATCGAATAATTCGATTATTTTTCATTGAGTAACTATATAGAAGTTTGCTATAAAAAAAATGAGTCTTATCGTCATGGATAAGACTCATTTTCTATTTTTAGAATAATATGATTCCTCTATTTAGCAGTAAACTTCTCAATAGCTCTATTTAGCACATTACGTTCACGATTTTCAAAATTATCTTTAGTAATTTCAACCAACAGATCAAGTTTAAGAGGATTTCCTTGAAGCATTTCGCCATTTATATCAACGGTTCGAGAATATGGTATTGAAAATTGAAAAAGTTCAACACCAGGAACATCATAATCCCTTTGATTATTACCTATATACATTCTCTTTATATCTCCTTTATTATCTAAATAAAACACAACACCTATTAAAGCGAAAGTAAGATCCGCAGATTGTGGTTGACCCACAATGATTGCGTTACCGTATTCTTTCATTCTATACACAAAATCATCTGCAGAACTAGCAGTTCTTTCATTAGCTAAAACGATTATTTTTTTAAACTTACGTTTAGCAGTTTTATTAGGCTGAATATACTCCAATTCACAATTATTTCCACCTCGACAGAAATCTCCTCTTGCAGGTAAAAAACTTCCATTTTCTGTTTTTTCATAAACCCCATTTTGTATGATTTCATCAAACCATCTATTTGCACCTTCAAAACCATATGACAACTCTGCCCTAAGATCATTGTCCTCAAGAACAGGAGTTTTTTTGTATTGTACTCTAAGGTCTTTAAATTCTAATGGACAAAATTCTGCCAGAAACGATGAGTTTTCATTCCCACCAGGGTTACTCTGAACATCAAAAATTAGATAGTTCACGCTATTTTCAATAGATTTCAAACCATTTCTCAGTTTTGTAATATCTGAACAAACAGTTGAATCACCTGCATCTATAGCACATCGTAAATCACTATTACTTCTCTTAAACGCAAAGTTTTTTATTTTGATTAAAGCTATATTATTCTTCTTGAACAAAGCAGTTTTATATCCTTTCTGTATCAATTCCCAATCTTGGTATTTATCTACCTCAATACGTTTTCTATAACGATCATATGATGTCTCATCTGTATTACTCACAGAGTAAGTCACCTCCTTTTTACTACCATCTTCAAATAGTATTTGTTTAGGTAATTCTCCATCTATTTTTAGAAAACTATTTTCGAATCTATATTTAAAACCAAACTGACAAGCTACTATTCCATTTGCTCTAGTTTCATAATTCACAAACTTTTCAAAAACATCTTTAATTGCTGTACCATTAATTTTTGATATCGTTTTTTTTGATTCTAAATCGAAGAAGCACATTTCTGGGTATGTAAATCCTATTTTAATAGAACTCTCTTGTTTTCCTTTATTCGTTTTTTTTATCGGATACTTAAACTTAAAATAAGAATGTCCACTCGTGAAACCTTTTCCAAAATCAAAAAAATGCTTTCTCAAACTTTCATAACTATCAGCTTTAATAAACTGTTTTTTATGATATTCTTTATATTCATCCCAATCCACCTCTTTTGTTTTATTTCTTACCATTATAGCCTCTGCGTCGAGGTATTCTATTTCAGTAATCATCAAATTATATAAATCTGATATTTGTTTAGTAGTAAGAAAATTCTTTTGAGTCTGTTGGGCATTGATCGAAATGACGCACATAAAAAACACCATCCAAGCGATTACTTTATTCATAAGAATACTTGTTATTTGTTTTTAATTAACTCTCTTAGATCACTAAAAACATCTATCAAGTCATCTACAAGATCAATAGATACCGATTCTTTATCCAAAAAGACAGATAATTTTCCTTTTCTCAATTTAACCTTATACCCGTCTTCTCCTTTGTTGTCATGGTTCCAAGTATAGTACCCATAGTTTTTAGACATTTCTGTATCCAGATGATCATTTAAAAACCTTTTCACATCATCTGTTTTATGAGATGGGAAACTTGCCTTTAAGCTATAAATATCATCCGTATTGGAAATCGAAATATTTATTTTATATCCCTTATCGCCCGTATCATCGCTGGAATAGTTAACTGTTACTTTAGAATTAGAACTTGTTTGTGCGTGTACAGTAGGCATAGCTAACGCTACACATACCATAAAAATGATTGTTTTCATAATACTCGTTTTTTGATTAATGATCCACCTTAGGTGGACAGATTATTGATTGATGTTTGTAATTATTTTGATTTTAAATCTCTTCCGATTTAGAAGTTATTTTTTTTAATTCTTCTCCAACTTGTTTGAACCTTTTAATTAGTTTATCAGATGCTAATTCCTTACTAACATTGATTCGCAATTTGTTTCCTTTTAATTTTATCTCATACATCTCTTCTTCGTCTACCATTTCAACCCAAAGAAATGTGTCTTCTTTTATCTTCATTTTTTCTTCTCCAAACTGATCTATTAAATATGATTTTACATTAGATTTTAAGGATTTCATAAATCTAACTTTTATTCTATAATCATCATCCATGTCTAACACAGTAAAAGATCTATAGTATTTTTTGTTAGGCGTATCTGAGTCGTATGTAATCGAAAACTCTGATGAAGATTTTGTTGACTCTGTTTCTGTTGTTTGTGCTTTGGCTATAGATAAACCAAAAATTAAACTTACTATTAATACTACTAATGTTCTCATGATATTTGTTTTTTGATCCGCCCGAGGCGGACAGGTTGATGATTGAAATATTTTATATCGTATTGATATAGTCTTTTTTATACTTTTTTATTGACCTCCATATGTTCTGGACAGATTTGATTAATTCCTTATCTCCCTCTACAGAAGTATTCATAAAAAATATAGCTCCTACTTTTTCGTTTTTATTAAAGTACATAAGTGTAAGAATCCCTGGATCAGATCCATTATGCCCCATTTTTCCTTTTGGAGATACCTCCCAAAAAAAGCCGTAGTTATCTTTTATTTCTTTCTTAGTATTAAACTGTGCTTTGGATATTTTAGGTGACATCATTTCTGTGAATGATTCCTTCTCCAGGATTTTACCGGAACCATAATGTCCTTTCATTAATTCTTGCAGATATAATGTAAGATCCTTAACACTGCTTCTAATTCCTCCATCTGGATACGTTATCAAACTATACTTAGGTATTTCGTTTCCTGTTTCTGTATACGTTTTGGAGTGCTTAGATGCATCAATTGAAGCATACGACCAGCCTGTATTATTCATATTCAACTTATCAAAAATGAATTTTTTCGTATATTCTTCAAATGGAGTTTCGGTTGCTAATTCAATTACAAAAGCAAGTAAAGCAGAACCGACATTTGAATACTCATAGCGTTCTCCTGGTTTTTGTTTTTTGTAATTTTTCTTAGAATACCACAATCCTTCAGGATTTAGATGATTGTAAAGAAAATCTTTAAGACTGTATTTCTTATTAGCAGACATCGCCTTATATTCCTTTTGCTCTTCTTTTGTATAACTTTCTAAATCCAACGTACTATCTGGTTCTAAAACATAACTTTTTTCATACGCTTCTGTATCCAAAATTGAAGAAGTATGTGTTGCTAAATGTTTTACCAAAATTGGTGTTTCCGGAAATTTAGGATGCTCTACTTTAAATGGAAGAATATCGTTAATCGGCGTATCTTCGGATAGTTTACCTTGTTCAATAGCTTTCATAAGTGCTATTCCTATAAACGTCTTAGAAACAGATCCTATATTTTGTATTGTATTTACTGTATATCCTTTTTCTACCGCTTTATCCGCATATCCAAATCCTTTTTCAAAAAGTATTTCGTCTGGCGTGATAACCGAAACACCGAAGCCACTAATACTACTGTTTTTATAAATAGAATCTAATTTGTGCTCTAATTTTTGAATGTTTGTTTGACTAATGACACTATATCCTACAAAAAAGATAAGTGCTTTGATTACTGTTCTCATATGATTTGATTTTGATTGATGTATACTATTTATTCTAAATTAAAAGTAAGCCCTACTCCTCTTACACTTTCTATCGTTATATTTTTATCTTGTTTAAAATATTTTCTTAATCTACTTATAAACACATCCATACTTCTACCGGAAAAGAAATCGTCATTTCCCCATACGTCTTTTAGCAAATTATCTCGTTTTATCATTGTGTTTTTATGATCGTACAGATATTGAATTAATACAGTTTCTTTCTCTGTCAACTTTTGCTTTTCTTCATGTAGCTTTAAGCAGTGATTGATTGGATCAAATTTATAATCACCTATTGCTATAATTTCTTCTCTTATGGTTTGAACTCTCTGTGAACGTTTTAGAATATTCTGAAGTCTTAACACCAGAATATCTGCTTCAAAAGGTTTCACGATGTAATCATCTGCTCCCAGTTTTAATCCGCGGATTTTATCTTCTTTCATTTTTTTGGCAGTAAGAAAAATAAAAGGAATTTCAGGGTTTAACTCTATCACCTTTTCTGCTAGCGTAAAACCATCCATCTTAGGCATCATTACATCAAAAACACAGATATCAAATTGTTCTTGAGAAAAAACTTGCAGCGCCTCCTTGCCATCTTGAGCCCAAATCACTTTATATCCATGAAGTTCTAAATATTGTTTTAAGATACTTCCGAAATCAAAATCATCTTCTGCTAATAATATATACTGCATAATTATTCGTTTATAGGTAGCGTTATAGTAAATGTGGTTCCTAAATCTGGTTTGCTTTCTAAAGTAACAGTTCCTTGATGTGCTTTAACAATCTGACTTGTATAAAACAGCCCTAATCCTAATCCTTTTACATCATGAACATCTCCCTTGCTAATTCGATAGAATTTTTCAAAAATTTTACGTTGTTCCTTCTCATGAATTCCTATCCCATTATCATGAATAGATATCTCATATTGATCGTCTCTTAAATAGGTTCTGAAAACTATTTCTACTTTTTCTTTACCATACTTAACAGCATTGTCTAAAACATTTAATAACGCAGTAGTAAACATAAATTTATCGATACTCAAATGCACCTCTCTAAATTCAATTTTTGATGTAATACTCACATTTTTATCCTGAACGGATAATTCGAAATCTTTAAGAACATTCTGAAAATAAGTATCGTCTAACACCTCTTCTTTTTTAAGTGTTATTTCTTCTGATCCCAAACTATTGGTAACTACTTGATCCACCAGTTTTTGTAATCTATTATTCTGACGATCCAGTATATCTAACGTATTATCAAAGGCTTCTGGAGAGTTTTGTATCTCGCTTTTTCTTAAACTTTTGGATGCAATTCCTAAGGTTGCCATCGGGGTTTTAAGCTCGTGAGTAATATTATTAATGAAATCAGTTTTTATATCTGCTAACTTTTTCTGACGAATTAGATTTCTAATGGAGTAGAATAATAAACTCACCACAAAAAGAAACAATAATACTGATACGATAAATAAAGTGGCCATTTGTCTAAATACTATTCGTTTCCACCCAATAATATTGATGTAATCTATAGTTCTTACCTCTATATCCAGAGATACATCGATAACTCCTCCATTAATATCATTCTCATAATCTAAATCTGTAAACCATCGAGCTTTACTCATAACAACTTCATCTTTTTTGGAAAATTTTTCTCCAAAAGCATAGACATTTTCACCATCCGCTGCAGAAAAAATAGAGTCCATTTCTTCTTCCTCAAAAATCACAATACTTTTAATATCTTTTTTGTATTGTATATCATATTCTAAGTTACGACTAGCTATTTCTTTTTTATAATACGATATAAACAAATGATTAAGAGAATCCGTTATAGGTTTAAACCTATTGAGAGCTTCTTTTTTACGAATATTATTCTTTTTGTATTCAATAAGACTTTCACTAAGATGCGTATACCAAGCCTCTGCCAATGAATCCATTTCTTTGGTATTATCAATATTACTAATGGCTTTCTTAGTTTCTCTAATAAAAAGATCTTTCTTTAACTGATAGGTATTATATATCAAATATGCTTGTATCGCACATAGTGCTATTAAAGCTATAATAGATGTGATGATGAGTGTATTTACTTTCTGCTTCATTATAAAGATTCTTTAATAATTTCAATTGCTTTCTGCAATTGATCTTGGGTATCTAAGATATAATGTTTTGGTCTAAAATCCTCTCTCGGTGTTCCATTTACATGATATAACTTTTCTACAGGGATCTGAAACCCAATTCTAGTATCTTGTAGTGTAAAATTATAAATCGCACCCAGTAAATCCGCCATATCCGTTCCTACTATTTCTGCTCTATTCATCCCATCAAACCCAATAGTAATTCCTTCTCCCATACTACCCGTCCATTTACCACAAAGAATGACCAACGATTTGTAATAATTTCCTCCTCTTGGAGAAACCAACTCTATTGTATTTCTTTTTATACCATACATTTTTTCTTCATAGAAAAAACGATGTCTCTGATATGGTGATTCTTTTGTGATAAAACGTCCCATGATAGCTCTTGCCACAGTTGTATTCCCTCCACTAGGTGTATCTCTAAGATCCAAAATGATTCCGTTGGTATTCTGCAAGCTATCTAAAACTTTATCGAAAATCTGAATCGTATTATTATCACCTAGAGAATTATTGATTTTTATATATCCAATATTATGATCTATAACCTCTCCTTCTACAAGTTTTGTTGAACCATTATTAGTTACATTTTCCAGATTGAATGTTAATGAGTCATTAACATTCAATCTCCTTTTTGTATTATGAGTTCCAGCTATTAAAAGATTGGCTGCATATTCATACATTATATTGGTGTGTTTTTTAACGCTTTTAGGTAAAAACGCTTTTATACCTTCAGAAATAGAAACTCCATTATATCCAGTTATTTGCATCCCTAATGATAAGCCTGATTTTTCTGCAGGAAACCCTTCTCTAATAGCAGACACTATAAAACGATTGTTTTTATAAGACACCCAAATATCAGTACCTGTTGGCAGTAATCTACTAGATGAAGCCAAGTTTTTATTTAAACTTACATGACCGTTATAAAGTTCATTATTTGTTTTTTCTAAAAGACGAATAAAATCATCATCATTTTGAATTGTATCTACAGAAGGTTGATAAATCCTACGTACTTCATCCCAATTTGTCTTCTGAACATCAAAGTATCCAAAATATTGATCTACTGTTTTCCAATAATGATCAAAGTCTTTCTGATACTTTGTTTGTCCAAAAGAACTGGACACTACAAATAAAATGATGATGATTCTTAGCATTACTATTCGTTTTTTGATTGTTGATGAGATCAAATTTATAGCATACTTTTTATGAAATCGAAAAATTCAATACCGTTAACCCACCATTAACGTTAACAAAGGGCTATACCCCAATAAAACAACAGAATTAAGGAGTTAAGTTAATACAGGTATAAAAAAGATTAATTACTACATTTGCGGACTAATCAAAGTAATCATTTATGCAAGCATATTTAAAGCTAATTAAATTCGATAATCTAATTCTTATAGCACTAGCGCAGCTATGTATTAAATATGGCCTTTTTGAGCCTTTTGACGTTGATATTACTTTAAATGGATTCGGGATTTCACTTTTGATAATTTCTACAATCTCTTTAGTGGCAGCAGCAAATGTTATGATTCATATTCAGAACAAAGAATATAGTACTCAAAAAGAAACGACAGAGACTGTTATTTCTGAAAAGATCATGAACCGTCTTTTTATAATTTTTAATGTTATTGGAGTTGGTATTGGTTTTTATCTTTCAAATATGATTGGAAAACCAAAGTTAGCTTCTCTTTTTATTGTGGTATCCGGTATATTTTATATTTACTCGACATATTTAAAAGAGATTTTGGTTCTCAAAAATATTTTAATTGCCTTTTTAATGGCTTTAGGTTTAATTTCAGTTACGATTTTTGACTTACTACCTGCTATCACTGAACAGAACAGAGCTTCTCAAAAAGTTATCTTTTTGATTATAGTTGACTATTCCATCTTCGCTTTCGTAATTATTACGATTAGAGAAATTATCAAAGATTGCCTAATGATGGATAGAGATCATAATGCTGGTTTACAAACAATTCCTATTGCCTTAGGTAAAGATCGTACAGTAAAGCTTGTTAGTGGGTTAACAATAATTCCAATTGGATTGATCATCTATTATGTTTATACATATCTATTCAGTAATTCCACAGCCGTAGTACTAGTTTTGGCTCTTCTTGTGGCTCCGCTTTTGTATTTTATGTTTAAAAGTTGGAGTGCAGAAAACAATAAAGACTTTAAAACTTTAAGTTTTATTCTAAAACTAGTTTTATTTATAGCTTCACTTTCTTTATTATTATATCAATATATTCTAAAATAAGATATGCTTAAGAAATTACTAAAGGACCATAACCTTATTCTAGCCTCAGGATCACCACGAAGACAACAATTCTTCAAGGATTTAGATTTAGACTTTACCATTCAACTAAAAGAGGTAGAAGAAATATATCCGGATCATCTTAACGCTTCTGAAATATCGGATTTCTTAGCTAAGCTAAAAGCAGATGAGTTTACACAACTTAAATCAAATGATATTTTGGTTACAAGCGATACGATTGTTTGGCATCACAGCAAAGCAATCGGAAAGCCCAAAAGTATCCAAGATGCTAAGAGTATGATAGCTTCATTGTCTGGAGAAACTCATGAAGTAATTACATCTGTATGTTTTAAGACAGCAAGTACTACTAAAATCATAAATCAAACCACGAAAGTTACCTTTAAATCACTTACCTCTAAAGAAATAGATTACTATGTAGATACATTTTCCCCTATGGATAAGGCAGGTGCGTATGGTATACAAGAATGGATTGGATATATCGGCATCACTCATATAGAAGGTAGTTATTTTAATGTTATGGGATTGCCTGTTCAACTTGTTTATGAAACGTTAATAGAACTTGCAGAATCATAGCTTTATCGTAATTTGCTATATTAAAGCATAAAAAAAATATTATGAAAAAGTCATTGCTCCTATTCGGAATATTAGGTGCTTTGGTAATTATTGCTTGCAGTAATATCAAAGCAGATGAAAAGAACAAAAATGCTGAAAAAGTAATTATCGAAAATACAGCATCAGCTTTAAAACCAGTAAAAGAACTTTCAGAAAGCTTTAAAAAATACTGGTATGCCGGTAATGCAGAAATCACATCTTATCAGTTAGAACAAGCCAGGTATGGAGAAATAAGAGAAGGAAAAGCTATACTTATTTATGTAACTGAAGATTTTTTACCAAAAGAACAAGTCAAAGCTGATTATCAAAATACGGATAACGTTCCTGTTTTAAAACTAAATGCAACTAAAAAGTTTAACACTGGTATCTACCCATATTCTATTATGCAAAGTACTTTTTATCCTGTTGCTGATAACCAACATGCAATAAAAGTATCCAGCTCTATGCAAGAATGGTGTGGGCACGTATATGCTCAACTAAATAATCGAGAAAAATATGATATTATATCTCACTCCTATTTTCAGAGAGAGGCAGATCAGAATATTACATTAGACAAGGATATTCTTGAGAATGAATTATGGGCAAAAATCAGAATTGATCCTGATAATTTGCCTCAAGGAGATCTAAAAATTATTCCCTCTTTTGAATACTGTAGACTTAAACATAAGGAAATCAAAGCATATGCTGCAAAAGCTTCTATACAAAAGAATGTCAACTCTAATACATATGAGATAAAATATCCCGAATTAAACAGAAGCATCAGTATTACTTTTAACAATTCCTTCCCTTATGAAATAGAAAGCTGGACAGAAACGTTTAAAAGTGGTTTTGGTGCTAATGCAAAAGAATTGACTACTAAAGCCACAAAACTTCAGCGTATCAAATCTGCTTATTGGGGAAAAAACAATAATAAAGATGAAGTCTTACGACAAGAATTAGGGCTTTAAGATCACATTAAAAACGAATTTTAATAAATAAACAATAGTACTATGAAATTAACTGAAACTGAAATTGCCTCTCGACTAGAAAAAATGGATGGTTGGGAATATGAAGATAACGCAATTCATACTTCTTTCGAATTCGAAAACTTTAAAGATGCCTTTTCAGCAATGTCCCGTATCGCTTTTGAAGCAGAAGCCTTAAACCATCATCCGGATTGGTCTAATGTTTATAATGTTGTAAATATTAGTTTATCAACACATGATGCTGATGGTGTTACTGAACAGGATTTTAAACTTGCCAAGGCAATTGATGGAATTGTAGATGAAGAATAAAAAATATAAAGTAGAAATGAATCTTCACTTGTGAAACATTTGGTTTCTACTTATGTTTGTATTCAGATTTTAAAATTAGATTATGGGAAGAGCTTTTGAGTTCAGAAAGGCACGTAAAATGAAACGTTGGTCAGCAATGTCCAAAGCATTTACTCGTATTGGTAAAGATATCGTAATGGCTGTAAAAGAAGGTGGGCCCGATCCAGCTTCAAACTCACGTCTAAGAGCGGTAATACAGAATGCGAAATCTGTAAACATGCCTAAAGACAATGTAGAACGTGCTATTAAAAAAGCTTCTGATAAAGATCAAAGCGACTATAAAGAAGTACTTTTTGAAGGATATGCTCCACACGGTATTGCTATTTTGGTAGAAACTGCCACTGACAATAACAACAGAACAGTTGCTAATATTCGATCTTATTTTAATAAATGTGATGGGAATTTAGGAACATCCGGATCAGTAGAATTTATGTTTGACCATACCTGTAATTTTAGAATTAATGGAGAAGGGCTTGATCCTGAAGAATTAGAACTTGAATTCATTGATTTTGGAGCAGAAGAAGTTTTTCAGGATGAAGATGGGATTTTAATTTATGCCCCGTTCGGAAGTTTTGGTGCTATCCAAAAAGAACTGGAAACCCGTGAGATAGAAATCCTATCTTCTGGTTTTGAACGCATCCCACAAGTCACTAAAAAATTAACAACAGAACAAGCTGCTGACGTAGAAAAACTTCTAGAAAAAATAGAAGAAGATGATGATGTACAAAATGTATATCACACTATGGAAGAATCCTCTGCTGAAGAGTAAATAAAAGTATAACAATACTTTATGAAAAGACTGTCTATTAAAGGCAGTCTTTTTTGTTATGTTTAAACAATCCTTTCGACTCAATTAAAAATTAACATAATTATGAAGCAGTGGATCTTTTGGGTATTTCTTAGCTTGGGATTGTTTTCTCAGGCTCAACACATGAATAATGAAACTCTTGGAGAGATTATTACCAGAAAGGCGGATACGTTAGGAGGAATAGCCGGAAACTGGCAATTTGTCTATAAAGAAACGCCTATGCTATGTATTACGGATGCAAAAAATAATAGAATGCGAATTATAGCTCCGATTACGGAATCCAGCAATCTTGATAAAGATTTATTATTAGATTCCATGACAGCCAATTTCCATTCTGCATTAGATGTAAAATACGCAATCTCCAACGGAATCCTTTGGTCGGCATACGTGCATCCATTAAAAGAGTTGAGCACAGAACAAGTGGAAAGTGCTATATCACAGGTTTATTTGGCGGCAAAAACTTTCGGAACTACATTTTCTAGCACTGAACTACTTTTTGGAGGAGGAGCCTTAGAAGAAGAAAAACCTAAAAAAGAAATAATTAAAAAAGAAAACACTCAGAAATTTTAAGCATCAGGTTCGAAACTATATTCTGGAATCTTTCCTTTTACACCCTTAAAAAAACCATACATAAACTGTAAATCTTTATCAATATCGTCCGTAGGGTAAAATGGAGAAGAAATTACTACTCTTTTCTTTCCAAAATCAAAAGCTACCATAATGATAGGCACGTTAGCAGCTTTAGCAATATAATAAAACCCCGTTTTCCAGGTAGACACCTTTTTCCTAGTACCTTCAGGAGCTAGGGTTAATCTTAATTCATCACGCTTCTCAAATTCTTTTGCAATAGCTTCTACCTTATTCTGACCAGAAGTTCGATCTAACGGAATTCCTCCAACTTTTTTAAAATACCAACCAAGTGGCCATTTAAAAAGCTCTTTTTTTCCCATAAAACTGATCTTTACTCTATTTACCCTTCTAATCAATAACCCTAAATAAAAATCATGCCAACTAGTATGCGGAACTGCAATGACAACACATTTTTTTATAGTATCACTGTTGAAATCACCTATCATCTTCCATTTCATTATTTTATAAAATATAAAAGATGCTAGTTTTTCCATAGTAATTAGATTTCTAAAGATCAATTATAATGTACGATAAATTTCCTTGAGTTTATCAGCATTTATCTGTTCCTGCCAATCGCTACCTAAAGCATTTTCCCATAAAGGCGCTAAACTTAATGCTACAGAAGCCATAATACCTAACTGCTCTTCGGTTGCATCGGCACAAACTCCAGTTGGTAGTTCTATATTATGAACTTCTTTCATTTTCTTAAAAAGCGCTACACCTTCTGGATAGTAATCCCCAAGCTTATCAAACACAATACAGTTACCTATTCCGTGCTTTGTTCCTAAAACATATGCTAATCCATAACTCATTGCATGTGCCACTCCTACTTGAGAATAAGCTATACTCATTCCACCATGCCAGGAAGCCATCATTAGTTTTCCGTCTGCTTCATCTTTATCTAATGTATTTTCTAAAAAGATTTCCTTACAAAGGTCATATGCTTTTTCGCCATAACTCTGGCTAAATGCATTGAGATATGTACCTTTTAAGGATTCTATACAATGAATATAACAATCCATACCTGTATAAAACCATTGATCTTTAGGGACATCTTTTATTAATTCTGGATCCAGAATTACTTGATCAAAAGGTGTAAAATCAGAATTGATACCTAATTTTTTTTCAGGACCTGTCAATACTGTTGTTCTTGACACCTCTGCTCCTGTTCCAGAAATTGTGGGGATTCCCACATGATATACTGACTTATTATCAACCAGATCCCAGCCTTGGTAATCTGCAGCACTGCCAGCATTATTCATCATAATAGCTACTGCTTTTGCAAGATCCATTATAGATCCTCCACCAATACCAATAATACCGCTTGGTGTAAAACTGTAAGTACTCTTAAACTCTGAAACTAATTGGTCTACCTGAGAAGTCTTTGGTTCTTCTTCTGTAGACACATACACTATTCTATCATTACCTGACAAGTGTATTCTATCTTCAATAAACGTTTTATTATTTTCAAAAACATCATCAATAAGATAAATAAAAGGGGCTCCGTTTTTTCGTTCCGGAGAGAGGATTTGTCCTATTTGATTAAAAGATCCTTTACCAAAAACCACTCTTGGTACCATAGGAAAATTCCTATGATGGGACTCTTTAATCTCAGGAGTAACCGTAGATGTAATGTTCAAAAGATTTTGTTTATTAATTAATTGTTTTGCTTTTTCTAAATCTTCCGGGGTATCTATTTCCACACCTTCATGATGTGTTTCAATCATTTTTATATTCTTACCATATTCTAGATATCTAATACATTCTATTTTTTCTGAAGCTTCTAGTGTCTTCATCGGTAGGCGATAAAAATCTAATAAAGCTTGTTTTCTAAATGCATAGATTCCTTTATGCTTAAAATATGTATGGTTTATTTCTTTATCTCTTGGATAAGGAATAGGAGAACGCGAAAAGTATAAGGCATAATTATCTTTGTCTATAATCACCTTTACACTATTGGGGTTCACTATGTCATCCCAATCATTCATTGGAGTCATTAGACTTGCCAGATCAATTCGATCTGCATCTTCTTCTTGAAATACCTGTAAAACTTTTTCTAAGCTTTCTCTTTCGGTAAAAGGCTCATCACCTTGAACATTGACAACAATATCAATATCCATATGTTCTACAGCCTCTGCTATCCTATCACTACCACAATCATGTTCTTTAATACTCATGATAGCCTTACCACCATGAGAGGTAATTTCATTAAATATAATCTCACTATCAGTAACTACATATACCTCACTAAATAATGATGTACTTATAGCAGCTTCGTATGTCCTTAAAATAACTGTTTTTCCCTCAAGATCCTGCATTAATTTACCAGGAAATCGGGATGCAGCATATCTCGCAGGAATCATTGCGATGGTTTTTAGCTTAGTTTTATTCAAAATTGCTTGCTTTTTGCAGGGTCAAAAATAACTTTTTTAAATCGATTTTCAAGTGGAGCGAGTGAATAGTTTTTTATAAACTTTTCTTAAACCAAAGAACAACAGTATTACTAAAATAATTGCTAGAGGTGCTATAAAAATCGACACCGCAGACATAATAGAAGCTGTTCCTGTTTCTACAGTAGCGATAACAGGATTTGCTAATCCTCCCGTAGTTGCTGTAGATGTTAGCCTAGACGCTCCCATTGTACTCTTCACAGTTGTTGCCGTTCCTCCACCAGCGATAATAGCAAGAGCCCAAGTTACTACAGGACTCAAATTAGCAACAGTTGATACCATAACTGCTGTTCCGGCTATTGCTGCAAGAGGAATTGCTATAGTATCGAGTAAATTATCAAACCATGGGATGTAATAAGCTAAAATCTCGACAACTGTCGCTATAGATAGAACGATTAAAGCTATGTTACTCCCTACCCATTCCCAACTAGAATTTAAAGGAATAACTCCATAATGACCAGCCAAACTAACCGCTAATAAAGGTAAAAACACTCTAAAACCAACAGAAGCCGCTAATCCAATTCCCAAACATATGCTTAAAATTGTTTCTTGCATTCGTAAATAATTTAATTCTCAATAAAAAATTCATCCTTAAATCCTATAAGATACAATTTTTCCTTAGCTCTAGTGACTGCTGTATACAACCACCGTAAATAATCTTTATTAATTCCATCAGGAAGATATGGTTGCTCTATAAAAACGGTATCCCACTGCCCTCCTTGTGATTTATGACAGGTAACCGCATAAGAGAATTTCACCTGTAATCCATTAAAAAACTTATTATTTTTAACTCCAAGAAATTTTTTGTACTTCGATTTTTCATCTTCAAAATCCTTCATTACCTCCTGGTACAACTTATTAGATTCCTCATAGGATAAAGATGGAGTTTCTGAAGTTAGCGTATCTAAAATTAAAACAGTTTCTAATGGTTTCTGATCAGGATAATCCACCATAGCTACTTTCACTTCTGCAAACCGAAAGCCATACAACTCCTTTATTGCATAAATTTCAAGAATTTTGATAATATCTCCATTAGCAATAAATCCTGCTTCACTTTTGTTATCCAACCAGAAATAATTATTCTTTACTACCATCACATAATCTCCTGCAGAAAGTTCTTCTTCCTGAAAAAGTATCCTAGATCGAATCTGTTGGTTATAAATATTAGCTCTTTTGTTAGATCTCAGTATAATTACTGACTCCTCATGTCCAGAACTGGCATATGAATCATTTAAAGCATCCATAATATCATGACCATCAATCAATCTTATTACATCCGGATATGCCTCAATATCAAACTGAAAAGATTCATAAAACCCATCATTCAGCATTTCTCTAAGTGATGTAGCATTCATAAGAATACCACTATCCTCTGCTTGTCTTACTACTTCATCTAATTCAATTTGGGTTACTTCTTTATTAAATCCCATCGATAAATTATCAGGATCCAAAGCAGGACTTACCTCCAGTTTCACGGGTGGTAACTGTGCTGTATCTCCTATAAAAAGAATTTTGCAATTATGCCCAGAATACACATACATCATTAAGTCATCTAACAAAGAACCATTCTCAAATAATTTGCTATCACTTGGTGTATCTGGTATCATGGAAGCTTCGTCTACTATAAAGATGGTGTTTCTACTTTTGTTTTGTTTTAATTGAAACGCAAGACCTCCGCTACTAGTTTTTTTAGGATAATAAATATTTCTATGTATTGTTTGTGCTTGTCTACCAGAATAATTACTAATTACCTTGGCAGCACGACCCGTTGGAGCTAATAAAACCGAATTTAATTTCGCTTTTGATAGGTTTTTAACCAAAGTTCCTATTAAAGTTGTTTTTCCTGTTCCCGCATACCCTTTTAATAAAAAAAGTGAATCTTTTGTGCTTGACAAGACAAAAGCTGAAAGCTTATGAAGCACAATATCCTGTCTAAGAGTAGGTTCAAAAGGAAAATCTTCTTTTAACAACTGATAAAATTCTGTTTCCCTCATGAAATATTTGTAATTCTTAAATCCATATTCTGTTAATAAATCAAAGATAGCAATGATTTTTTGGCTATAAACTTTTACGATTGAAAAAAAATTGTAGATTTGCGTATACACTAATGTCTAAAAGCTAAATTAAAAAATGAAAATTGTCATTCAATTAGTTCTATGGGTAGTTATCGCAGCCTTGGGATACATGGTATACGATTCTGTAATGGGTCCTGTAAGATTCAATAAAGTCAAAAAAGTGCGTTATGCAAAAGCAATTGAAAACTTAAGGGATATCCGACAAGCTCAATTAGCTCATAAAACCGTAGTTGGGAAATTCGAGAAAGATCCAGCTAAATTAATTACTTTTTTAGATACTGCTAAATTTACGCTTACAGAGCGTAGAGATTCTAGTTTTATCAGATTCAACAAAATACTTCAAATCGATGAGCCAAGAGACACAGTTGTTGTGGATACGCTTGGTTATGCATCGGTTAAGGATTCTTTGTTCAAAGGAAGTGATCGATATAAAACTATGATTAACGTACCCGTGGCAGGTAAAGATGCAAAATTCGAACTGGATGCTGGTTTTATTGACAAAAATGGAATTAGAATAAGTGTTTTTGAAGCTAGAGTTGCTAAAGATATCTTATTACATGATCTTGATAAAGATTTATTATATCAAGAAAAGCAAGTAGTATCTGTTGAAGGTGTTGATGGACCATTTTTATCAGTAGGCTCCATGCAAGAAGTAAACACCACTGGTAATTGGCCAAAAACTTATGACTCAAACATCAAAGAAGAGTAATATTTCTGGTGCAAAATATATATTGTCCATTCAGGTAAGCCTGAATGGACTTTCTTTTTGTATAATAAATTCGGATAAAGAAGTAATTTCTCTAGAGCAAGATAATTTTGGAATTAGTTTATCACCAGAACAAGTTCTGGAAAAAATCAAGTATATTTTTGATCACAACCATCATTTAAAACTTGATTTTGACACTGTAGAAGTTATTTATCAAAACGATCTTTATACCTGTGTCCCTAAAGCATTATTCGACAAAGAACTACTAAAGGATTATTTAAAATACAATGTCAAAGTATTTGAAAATGATTTTATTGCTTATGATGAATTGGATCAGCATGAAATAGCTATAGTTTATATCCCATATACGAACATCAATAATTACTTTTTTGAAACTTTTGGGTCATTTACATACAAACATGCTTCAACCATTCTTATCGATAGTATTTTATCAAAAGAGAAAAATAGTGAAACTACAAGGGTTTTTGCACATATGAATTCTAAATCTTTTGACATAGTAGTTGTTACTAAGGGAAAGTTACTATTGAACAATTCATATATTTACGAAACTAATGAAGATTTTCTATATTATATTATGTTTACAGCAGAGCAATTAAGACTAAATCCTGAAGAATTTCAACTAATACTTTTAGGTGACATTTCTAAAGATAGTACTTGTTACAAGATCGCTCATAAATATATACGTCATGTAGATTTTGGAAGTAGAAACAATACAATTAAGACCTCAGAAACTTTACCTCTAATCGATGATCACCAACATTTTGTTTTACTAAGTCATTTTTGATATGCGAATTATCTCCGGAAAATATAAAGGAAAACGATTACAGGCTCCTAAAAAACTACCTGTACGACCTACAACAGACATGGCAAAAGAAGGATTATTTAACATCCTTAATCATCATTACGTATTTTCTCAAGTAACTTTACTTGATCTATTTGCGGGAACCGGTAATATAAGCTACGAATTTGCCTCTCGTGGTTCGGAACAAATCACATCAGTGGATACTAACTATGGATGTGTAGGGTATATAAAAAGTATTGCCAAAGAACTTGATTTCAATATTGAGACGATTAAAAGTGATGTGTATCGTTACTTAGAAAAGGTAAAAAGAAAATCTGATATCATCTTTGCAGATCCACCTTATGATTTTACAAATGAGCAATTCACTAAAATAGCTGAATTGGTTTTTGAAAACGATTTACTGAATGAAGATGGTGTTTTGATCATAGAACACTCTAAACACACCAAACTAGATGATGCTGCTAATTTTAGTAACTCTCGTAAATATGGAGGGTCAGTCTTTAGTTTTTTCGAAAAAAAATCCTCGTAGTTTTTCTATACAAAAAGAGAGATTAATTAAATTTTAACATTATTTACATACGTTCGTCCACATTTTTTTGACGAACCTCCACAAAATTAGCTTTCCCTGTCCTGAAGAATTTATATTAGAGATATAACTTATAAATTTTTCACATTATGATCAAAGAAATTAAAAATTTAGGGACTTCTTTAAGCAAAGAACAACAAAAAGAAATCAATGGAGGAAACATTGGAGGCAGACGATGTAATAGTAACGCAGACTGCTGGAATATGTCTCCATTTTTAGGGCCTGGAGATGTTTCTTGTAGATACTCTCCTTTTTCATCATACAAGGTATGTCAGTTTAACTAAGAAAAGTTACTGTTTTTAATTAAAAACAAAGGAGTTATACTAACCGTATAACTCTTTTGTTTTATATAAATAGATTACTTATTTTTTCTTCTTAGAAGGAACCTTAAATGCTCGTCTTGCTTTTATCCTATTATACAATACAATTACTACAGCAAAGAGTGCTAATAGTGCAAATCCTCCTCTTCCCATTAAATATTCGATAATCTCCATTACTATTATTTTGAACCTAAAGTCGATAAAAACAGCATACACTTACATTCTAAAGTCACAAACAAATTAAATTTACAATCTAAAATGTCTTTGAAGTCATACTATTCAGAAATTAAGGAGTAAAGAATTATAACAATAGTTATTAACCAGTCATTACAGACGTTCGTATGGAATATTCATCTATACTAGAAAGATTACTAAGTGAATAAATCTGATGCGAAGTATTGCTTATAATATCTTCATAAAAGGACAATGTCTTAGCATCAAAACCAGGAGTATCTTCTGCAGTGATCTTAAATATATCCATCTGGTAGATAAAATTATTTAAGATATGATGACTAGAAGACAGCATTGCTTTATAAATCTTCAACTTTGCATTTTCTAATTTGATTTCTTTAACCCGTCTGCGCATATCAAATACAAAAAAAACAGAAAATATAAGTATAGGGATAATAAACTCATCAAACTCAAACTGTTCTATACTTGACAAAAATGCCAATACTTGTTCAAAAAGGTCTAGTTCTAGGAAAATAGCTGAAAAATAAACGAATCCGGATATCACCAATCCGATGATCGTAAGTTTATAGTTATTCATTGGAGGGGTTGTGAGGTTTAAAGTAATGACGATTTGCGGTTGTTTTTTAGTACATTATGATTTTACTTATTCCTGAATAAAATCACATAAAGATCATTTGTTAAGCTTGATAAATGTACACAAAAAAATTAATAAAAAAATGGTTTAACCATAATTTATTAACAATGCACGCATAGTTATTCACAATTTCTTTAGGTATCACTACTCTTCTGAAGCAAAATCTGGCTACGGTATACATACCCCTTATATACTCGTAGCCATTGATTTCTTAGTAATTGTCTATTTGACTAAATGCCTACCATAATCATCAAACATGACTTTTACTACACATTAGTGTCTTTAAGATTACTTTTGTTACCTCTACTTCTCCTTTTTTTTTGAAATATTTTTAATTGAAGTGAATTAGCGCCATACAAAGGTTAATAATACCCACTCATCCTTATACTTGATCGTTTCAGAACAGCTCTAAATGGATATGGAAACGTGTTTTCGTAAATTTTAAATTAAAAAATTAAGCTACCTCCTTGCCCGTCGCAGCTTCCCAGATCTTAAACCATTCTTCATCTGTAATCTGAAGTGATAACGAATCCATAGCAGACTGAATACGATTTATTTTAGTAGATCCGATAATAGGCAATATTCCGGAAGGATGCTTTAATAGCCAAGCTGTCAACACCTGATCAGCGGATACATTGTATTTATTTCCTAAATCATGAACTACTTTATTAATTCTTAAAACCTTATCACTAGGTTCTTTTGAGAAAAACCTTCCACCAGCCAACGTAGAATATGCCATAGGTTTTATCCTATGTTTTATGCATTGATCCAAAGAACCATCAATAAATGGTGTCAACTGTAGTGGTGAAATTTCTATTTGATTTGTTTGTAACGGAAAAAAAGCGTCCAACATCTCAAACTGAGAAGTAGTAAAATTAGATACTCCAAAATGAAGTACTTTACCACTTAATTTTAATTCTTCGAAAGCTTCTGCAATCTCTGAAGGATTCATAAGAGGACTAGGCCTATGAATCAATAACATATCTATATAATTTGTTTGTAACTTCCTTAGTGACTGTTCTACCGATGCTATTATATATTTTTTAGAGGTCTTGTATGATTTAATCTGATTTTCAGGTCGATTGGGAGTTACCAAACGAATACCACATTTTGTGACTAGTTGCATTTGTTCTCTCAATGAGCTTTTATCTTTGATAGCATTACCGAATAAAGTTTCTGTTGTATAATGTCCATAAATATCTGCATGATCAAAAGTAGTTACACCTATTGATAGACAATCTTCTATTAATTGCTGAGCTTGATTTGTTTCTAAGTTAGCTCCCCATTCTCCCCAATTCATACATCCAGCTACAACTCTCGAAAAGATTGGCCCATTTTCTGAAACTTTTGTATTCATTTTTTTTAATTAATAAATTTTAATCTGATATAATTTTACTTAATAATTTTACTTAATAATTTATCGCTTCATATATCAATCTCTGAATCTCCGATCGGATATCATTTGATATTAATTTACGATTAGCTGAATCCGGAAACGTACGATTACTTAGGAATACATAGATTATCTCTTCATCTGGATCAGCCCAGGTAAATGTACCAGTAAAACCACTATGGCCATAACTATTCATAGAAATACAACCACAAGTCGGTCCTACATCTCCTAATTGAGGTTTATCAAAGCCTACTCCTCTTCTAACGTCTTTATTGCAATATGTACAGGTATTAAATTCTTCAATAGTCTGACTGTTGATATATTGTTTTCCTCCATAATACCCTCCATTAAGGTACATCTGCATTACCTTAGTAACATCATTAGCACTAGCGAATAATCCTGCATGACCTCCTATACCTCCAAACATTGCTGCTCCTTGATCATGTACATACCCATGCACAACTTCTTTTCTATATGCTTGGTCGTTTTCGGTAGGAATAATTTGTTTTTTTTCAAATCTATTTAAAGGCAAATACCCCATATTACTTGCTCCCATTACTCTATAAAAATGCTGTTGTGTCAATGCATCCATATTATTTCCATAATGTTCTTCTATAAAAGATTTCATTAGATAATAAGGAAGGTCACTATATTTATAACTCAACCTATTTCTCAATTCGCTGTCTCTAATTCTCAACATAAGAGAATCTTTCATATCACTTCTTAAATATAAATTTCCCGTTACTTTAATATTGAACTCATCAGAACGCTTGTTTCTATAATACTTCTTATCAGGTCTAGAGGTAACTGTATCTAGTGTTTTCAAATAAAACGGAATCCAAGCCCTTAATCGTGCATAATGAGATAGCATGGATCTTATGGTAATATCTTTCTTATTAGAATCTTTAAAAGAAGGTAACATCTCTCCTACTCTGGTATCCAAGGACAAAATACCTTTATCTTTAAGCTCCATTGTTAATGGTAACGTAGAAAGAATTTTGGTTAAAGACGCAAGATCATAGATATCAGTACTTTTAACCTTTCTTGATTTTGCATAGGTATGATATCCATAATTTTTATTAAAAATTACCTTGCCTTTTCTGGCCACCATTAACTGTAAACCTGGTGTCATATTATTTCTTAATGCTATATCTACTATAGAATCAATACGTTCTAGTTTGTGAGAATTCATACCTACAGTTTCAGGTATTCCGTATGTCAGGCGTTTTAAAGATCTTGTCTGATGCCCTGTTCCTATCGGAAAATCTTCTCCCAAACTCACTGGCAGTTTTCCTTTTGCTTCTATAGCTCCAAAAAGTAATTGTGCTGCTTTTTGTTGAGCTACTGGACTATTTTGATATGCCATCAAAATACCTTCAAAATTAGTCGTGGTCTGCAAATCCAACATTGCATAAGGGCGAGAAAAAACACTTAAGACTGTATTATTAAGCCTAGCTATTTCATACAACCACACCAATTCTTTATCCTTAAACTTATAATCTTTCCAGGGATTAGCATCAGATTTATGTAAGCCTACTATTACATAATTATAGTTACGCAACTGATCTAATATTTCTGGTAATTGATTTCCTTTTACCCAATCTACTTTAGTATACTTATTTAATTCTTCCAAAAAAACTTCACCAGAATCATCCCCAAGAGAAACATAAGCCACTTTTTTGAGGTCTAAATTTTTAACAGGTAAAATTGCCCGATCATTCTTGATCAAGGTTAGCGAATTCTCAACCAGTTTATGATGTAATACTTCGTTAGCAATGCTATTAAGTTCTTCGGTAAGATACTCTGTTTTTACAGGTTCATACTTATGGAGCCCTGCTTTATATTTTGCTAATAAAATCTTTTTTACAGAGCGCGATAAGCGTTTCTCCGTAATTTCACCTGCATAGTAGGCGGATACTATTTTCTGAGATGCTAACGGAACATCTTCTGATATTAAGAGTATATCATTTCCTGCTATGAAAGCTGCAAGATCTATATCTCCCGGAGCCTTAAAATCAGATGCTCCTTTCATATTTAGAGCATCAGTAATAATTAATCCTTCAAAACCGAGGCTGTCTTGTAAAATATCAGTTACTACGTGCTCTGATATTGAAGATGGATACCCCGATCTAGATTCCAAACTAGGTATATTAAGATGTGCTACCATAACACTAGATAAACCATCAGCAATCAGTTTTCTATAAGGATACAACTCTATACTGTCAATTCTTTTTTGATCAAAATTAATAGTTGGTAATGTTTTATGAGAATCACTATCAGTATCTCCGTGACCCGGAAAATGCTTAGCACTAGCTAATACACCTTCTTTTTGCATTCCATGCATAAAAGCTAATGCTTTTTCTGTCACATTATCCTTGTCTTCACCAAAAGAACGATTTCCTATAATTGGGTTTTTAGGATTTGTATTTATATCCACAACCGGAGCAAAATTAATATGAACACCTAATCGTTTGCAGTGCCGAGCAATTTGTCTACCTGTTTCTTCTACTAACTTATTATCCTGAATAGCTCCTAATGTCATATTCCAAGGAAATGCTTTGGTAGAATCCAGTCGCATAGCTAACCCCCATTCTGCATCCATACCAATAAGTAAAGGCACTGCAGAAAGTTCTTGATATTCATTATTTAATTTAGCTTGTCGTTGCGGGCCTCCTTTAGAAAAAATAATTCCACCAATGTGAAATTCTTCTATCAGTTTCTTTATTTTATCTGTTTCTTTTTCAGGTTTTGAAGAAAAAACATCTACCATAAATAGTTGACCGATTTTTTCTTTTAAAGTCATTTTATTATAAATGCTATCAACCCATAATCGTTGGGCTTGATACTCATCTTTAACAATAAGAGGGTTTAACGGAACTATAGCACTCTTTAGCTCTATCGCAAGAGAATCTGACTGGTTTTCATTAATTGCCGCTGCTATTTTTAGAGTATCAGATTGTTGAGAAAAAGTAGATAATGATAAAATAAAAACTATACAGGAAAAGTATTTTGTAAAAGTATATCGCACAAAAAGTCTAGTTTAAAAAACGGTTATGCCAACTATCTTTGGCTGGAACTTCCCAATCTGTTTTGTATTCAGCAATATTAGTAACCAGATTATTAAACACAATTGTGTTCGGAGACACCGATCTGTTTTTTGCCATTTTTCTAAAATCGGTTAGTGATTTATACGCCACAAACTCTCCTTGTTTATAGGATACATTCATCTTATCCATCAAATCTACATTATAATCACTTTCCAACTTCTGAATAAAACGAACAGAAGCATCAATGGAACAACCAGTTGCCTGATTCATATCCTGATCTAGTGCAATAGTTATAAATCTTTTATATTTTATTTCATACCCAGCTTTTAGGTCTGATCCGTGCGCAGTCCATTGAGTAATAAAGGTTTCTAATCTTTCTTTAATCTCCTCCAACTCCTCTGCAGTAAAGGATCTATTGGCTTGATATATCCAAATTCTTGAAGAATCCGACAGTTCATTAAAATCTACTAACATCAGCTTTCTTTTTATTTTCTAAAATAACAAAAACTATTTCTAATTGTTGCAACAAAAAAGAGTTAATATGAACAAACATATCAACTCTTTAATTATTGTACTAAATATTATAAAAACTTCTTTTATAAATCCTGAGCATTTGCAATTAATTCAGCTACATCCATCACTTCAATACTATCTTCCTTTTCTTTGCTTTTAACACCATCAGTCATCATAGTATTACAAAAAGGGCAACCAGCAGCAATGATATCAGGTTTTGTTTCCAGAGCATCCTCTGTTCTTTCTACATTAACATCTTTATTACCTGATTCCGGTTCTTTAAACATCTGAGCTCCCCCTGCTCCACAGCATAATCCATTACGTTTGCAACGCTTCATTTCTATAAGCTCTACTTCTAATTTTCTTAAAAGGTCTCTAGGTGCTTCATATACATCATTTGCCCTACCTAGATAACAAGGGTCATGAAAAGTAATCCGTTTTCCTTTAAATTTACCACCTTCTACGGTCAACCTTCCTTCATCCAGAAGAGATTTAAGAAATTGTGTATGGTGCATTACCTCATAATCTCCTCCTAATGCGGGATATTCGTTTTTTAATGTATTGAAACAATGAGGGCAAGCTGTAACTACTTTTTTTATTTCATATGCATTCATTACCTCTATATTGGTAACTGCTTGCATCTGAAATAAAAATTCATTACCAGATCTTTTAGCAGGATCACCTGTACAACTTTCTTCAGTACCTAATACAGCAAAGTCTACTTTGGAACTATGAAGTAATTTCACAAAAGCCTTTGTAATCTTCTTGGCTCTGTCATCAAAACTACCAGCACATCCTACCCAAAATAAAACTTCTGGCCTTTTACCTTCAGCCATATACTCTGCCATTGTTGGCACCTTTACTGCTTCACTCATATGTATATACTATTTATATGTAATGATTTTAGTTTAAAAAAAATCTCAAACCAAAAATCTATATTTAATCGTGTTTACCGTCGTCAAAAACTTCGATAGTAACTACTCTTTCCACTAATTCAGTAAATTTACCGGTATAACGAGTAGCTTTTACTAAGTGGTTATCGATCCAATGGTAGTTCCCTCCTCTTGGTTTACCCATTAGAAGACTATGATATTTAAATCCGTGCGTATCTAGCCAAGTCTCCGTAACTTCTCTATGATCTTCTGTCCTTGATGTGAAAAAACATATAATATGCCCTTCTTCATGCCACTTATTTAATGTCACCAATGCATCTGGAAATGGCTCGCAAGTAACCATTCTTTCTGGCTCTTCATTAGGAACATCTTCTGTAATTGTTCCATCAATATCAATAAGATAGTTTTTTATTCCTTCTGGTAAAACTGGACTGATGTGTTCACCTTCTTCTACCTTATCATGCAATAATTTCTCTACTTCTTCCTTCTTCATAATTTCTAAATTCTCTTAATTTTTAAAGTTTATGGTTAATAGTTATGGTTAATATTCTTTAGTGATTATTTGGTTATTCTTCACTCCAGTTTAATCTATCCATTTGGTTAAATGGCCAAGGAGCTCCGTTATTTTCTATATTAGACATCATATTATTAAGGTCTGATGGCGCTGCACTTTGTTCCATTACTAAATACCTTCTCATATCCAAGATAATTGATAGTGGACTAATACTAACCGGGCAAGCTTCTACACAAGCATTACAACTAGTACACGCCCATAGTTCTTCTGGCGAAATATAGTCATTTAACAACTGCTTACCATCATCTACAAAACTACCATTCTTGTCAATATTATCTCCTACTTCCTGAAGACGATCTCTGGTGTCCATCATAATTTTACGAGGTGACAACTTCTTGCCAGTCTGGTTTGCAGGACATTCACTAGTACAACGTCCACATTCTGTACAAGTATATGAATTAAGCAATTGCACCCAATTTAAATCTGTTACATCAGATGCTCCAAATTTTTCGGGTTCAGCCTCGGCTTCATCTTCTGCAGGAGCTGCAAATGGATCTGCATTAGGATCCATCATTAGCATTACCTCTTTAGTAACTGCTTCTAGATTATCCATTTGCCCTTTAAGTCTTAAATCACCATAATATGTATTTGGAAACGCTAAAAGAATATGTAAGTGTTTAGAGAAATACAGATAATTAAGAAACACTAATATTCCAAGAATATGGATCCACCAAGCACCTCTCTCAACAAGAATTAAGGTTGCTTCTGACATTCCACTAAATAATGGTGAAATGTATTGACTCACAGGGTACGCTCCAGCTTGTGCATAATGTTCTGCTCCCATGCTCTGTAACTGAAAATCCGCAGCATTCATAACCAAAAACAAGGTCATTAATACCATTTCGAAATATAGGATCAGATTTCCGTCATTTTTAGGCCAGCCTTTCATTTCAGGATTCCAGAAACGCTTTAATCGTATCACATTACGTCTAATCCAAAATATTACTACTCCAACAAACACTAAAAATGCTAGTATTTCGAAAGAACCAATCAAGAAATCATAAAACCCTCCTAAAAATCTAAATATTCTATGAGTTCCTAAAACACCATCAATAATAATCTCTAGCACTTCTATATTAATGATAATAAACCCTACATATACAATAACATGCAAGATTCCCGAAACGGGTCTTCTCACCATTTTAGATTGCCCTAAAGCAATACGTGCCATATTATTAAAACGCTCTTTTTTATTATCTGTTCGATCCACATCCTTACCCAATCGAATATTTCGAATGACTTTACGGATGTTTTTAGTAAAATATCCAATTCCTGCTATTAAAGCAATTACAAATATGATATTAGGAATATATTGCATAGTCTGGTAGTAGTTAGTTTATTGTATCCGTTGGCTTTACGTATGGCTTATTCTTTTTCCCAAAAACAGAGACGTTTACATATCTTGTAGGATTCAACCTAAGATCCTGAAGTAGTAATTCTAGTTCTTTACTAGCTTTTTCTAAATTACCGTATAGTTTATCATCTTTTAACAATTTACCGGCCGTTCCTTTTCCAACTTCCAAATCTTTAGAAATTTTCTCAAAATTAGCCAGCACTCCATCTAGATCATTAACTAGCTTGCCGATATTCACTTTGGATAAAGAATCTGAAAATTGATTAAGATTGGTAGACATTTCATCAAGATTAGAAAGCGTACTATTTAGTTTTTCTTCATTACCTGATAAAATATTCTTCAAAGATCCCGATGCTCCTTTGAAGTTTTTGATAGTCGCGCTTAGGTCGGCAAATATCGTATTGATATTATTTTTGTTATCTATAGATAAAATTCCGTTAACAGAGGTTAATAAAGTATCAGCATCTTTAATTGCTGCCTCTAACTTTAACTGAAGGGGTGTTAATTGTTCATTTACCAATTCTAGCAATCCTGCTTTTACTTGTCCTGGTAAGGTATCTCGATCTTTTGCCTCCAAACCTTGTTCATAGACTGGATTAATAGCTAACGACTTACCTCCGATCAAATCACCGCCATACACCATGGCTACACTATTTCTAGAAAAAGAAAAATCACTACTAACATTAAATTCTACAATAAGATTCCCTTTAGTATCTGCAAAATTAATAGAGACGACTTTACCAACCACCAATCCGTTTATTGTAACCGGAGAAGAGGGCATTAATCCTTCTACATTATCATATACAGCAAAAAATGTACGATCAGTTTCTAAAAGGTTTTTTCCTTTCAAGAAACTATATCCAAAAATCAAAAGTGCTATAGCAGACAGTGCTAAAATTCCTGTTTTAACTTCGCGAGTAAATTTCAAAATAGCATATATTTAGGACACAAATTTAGAATAAAAAATATACTTCCAAAGATTATTAACGAACGATTTATCAGTATTTATTTAGATTAATTCGATGAAGTATCTATTTTTAATGCTTCTGTAAGAGGAATTATTTCATTATTCTTAAATGCAACAACAAAACAAGAGGCATATCCTTTACCAACCGCCACGTCCTTTAACTCCTTGATTAAATTATAATTAGACGTACTTCCAAAGTAATATTTATACAATTGATCAAACTGAATTTTAGATAATTGATCTAATCCATTAAAATTTCTTGGTTCAAGTTCTATATCATTAGAACCAGCTGCAATTTGAACCTTAAAAGTTATACCATCATACAATTGCTCTCCTACCACTTGGGTTATAGAGTCATTACTTATAATTTCAGGAATTTCGGGTTCCGGTACATAATACGCTGCATCCAGACTTTCTTTATAATCTATAATTGAAGTAATTATAGATTTTGCCATTTCTTCTTGACCTTTTTTAGAGTTTAGGTATTTACCTTCTTTATTATTTGTTAAAAAACCTAACTCAATCAGAACACTTGGCATGTATGTTTGATGCAATACAACAAAACCTGCCTGTTTTACTCCTCTGCTTTTTCGTTTTAATGTTTTATTAAATCTATTCTGAACAAAACTTGCTAAGACAAGACTCTGATCCAGATATTCTTCTTGTGACAAAATCAACCCAATAATCGATTCTGGAGAATTCGGGTCAAAACCATCATAATTGGCCTCATAATTATCCTCTAGTAAAATAACAGAGTTTTCATTTTTAGCTACATTAAAGTTTTCATCATTAGCGTGTAACCCTAAGACAAATGTCTCTGTTCCATACGCTTGAGAACGATGAGAATTACAATGAACTGACACAAACAAGTCTGCTTTTGCTTTATTTGCTATTTTTCCTCTCTCGTGTAATTCTATAAATGTATCAGTATCTCTGGTATACACCACCTTAAAACGGTCATCTTTTTCTAAAGCTTTACCAACTGCTAACACCACTTTCAGTGCGATATCTTTTTCTTTATATCCATTTCCTCTATTTCCAGGGTCATGTCCACCATGTCCTGCATCCAAAACCACCACAAACTTCTTTTTATTACTGGTATTATCAAAAGACATTGAAAATGCTGAAAGTATAAATACCAACAACATCGAAAGAGCGCTATATATTATTTTCTTCTTCATAATTGTACAAAATTATCACTTAGCTTGAAACATTACCAAATTGTTTCCGTATTTAGTATAATAATTCTAAAATCATCATGTTTATGATCTTGGAAATTACAATACAAGTATTATTTAAAATAACGTTAGAGTCCTGTATTTGATATAAATATTTATTTTTTTACCATTTACAATCTCTACATAAAAAATATATGTAATTTTGGCACTTCAAAAACTAAGCCATAGTTTTACAAAAATAGGATTTAAACCATTGCAAACAACGGTACGTAACATACTTTATTCACTAAGTTTTTCACTATTTTGTATTTGTTATACAACTGCACAAGAGTTTGATAAAACCACAGGAAAACCAGTCCCGGTGCAAAAAGATACTCTTTCTTCACCGAAAAGCTCCATAGACTCCAAGTCTGAATTGCTTGAAAACGAGAAAGATCAGGATACCACTAAGAAAGATACTGCTGTTGCTCCACCACAATTACTGACAGATAAAGTTAAGTATAAGTCCACAGACTATATGAGACTAAGTCGTAGAGAAAATAAAATGTATCTCTATAATGAGGCTGAAATCATATATGGCGAAATGCAGATTAACGCAGGCCTTATTATTGTGGATAATGCTAAAAATGAGGTATATGCCTATGGTATAAAGGATTCTGTTGGGGATTATACACAAACTCCAATTTTCAAACAGGCTCAGAATGTCGTAGAACCAGATTCAATTCGCTTTAATTTTGACACAGAAAAAGCACTTATATACAATTCCCGAACGAAACAAGGGGAAATGAATGTTAAGGGTGAGGTTTCTAAAAGAGTGAATGATTCTGTTATATATATGAGTAATGTAAAGTTCACTACTGCTGAGGATGTGGATAATGCAGACTATTACTTTTATGCCAGGAGAATAAAATTAGTCCCGAAAAAGAAAATCGTTACAGGTCTAGTTAATATGTATATAGCGGATGTTCCTACACCTCTTGGATTGCCGTTCGGATATTTTCCTTTACAAGAAAAAAGAACTTCTGGATTTATTATACCTAGTTATGGTGAAGAAAACAACAGAGGATATTTTCTGCAGAATGGTGGATATTATTTTGCGGTTAGTGATTATGCTGACCTAACAATAACTGGAGACTATTACACCAATGGGAGTTATACTCTTCTTACCGAATCTGCATACTCCGTTCGATATAAATACAGAGGTAATGTACGATTTAGGTTTGAAAACAATTTAACAAGCGAGCGAGGTTTCCCTGATTTCTCAAGAGCAACTACCTATAATATTCAATGGTCACATTCTCAGGATGCAAAATCAAATCCTAATTCTCGGTTTTCCGCCTCTGTAAACTTTGGTAGTAGTGATTTTTTCCAACAATCAACAAATCAACTTAACACAGGAAATTTCCTGAATAACCAGCTTAGTTCTTCTATTTCTTACGCTAAGACTTTTCAAGGAGATCCTCAAGTTAATCTTAGTGTTGCTGCTAACCATAACTCTAATACCAACACTGAGATAGTGAACTTATCGCTACCAAATGTGAATGCCAGTGTATCTAGGATATTCCCTTTTGCTCCCAAAGTAGGTGTTAAAAAAGGGATTTTCCAAAATATAAATACGCAATACAATTTTAGAGGAGAAAACAGAATTGAAACTACTGATGATGATCTTTTTACTGCTGAAATGTTTAAGGATGCCAGAATAGGTATGCAGCACTCTATCCCAATCAGTACTAACTTTAAGATATTCAAGTACCTAAGTGCCACTATGGGGACAAGTTATCAGGAAAATTGGGTTTTTGAAACTATAGAACAACGTTATGATCCTGATATCAATGATGGTGCGGGAGGAGTTGAACGAGATACAATTACGGGGTTTGATGCATTTAGAACTTACAACTTTTCTGCTAGTTTAGGAACTACGGTATATGGAACTTTTAATTTCAAAAAAGATAGCAAAATTCAGGCAATTCGTCATACCATGAGGCCATCGGTTAGTTACAGCATTAATCCAGCCTTTAATCAATTCTATGATGAATATATTATACCCGATGATCCGAGTACAATAGATAATGAACGCGAAGTAGTTGAATATTCACGTTTCGAAGGTGGTTTTTTTGGTCAGCCAAGTAACACGTTCTCAAGTAGTGTATCATTTGGGTTAAGTAATAATCTCGAAGCTAAGGTAAAAAGTAGAGACACTACTGCCATTGAAACCAAAAAGGTTAAATTATTAAATAACCTTAATTTTAGAACCGCTTACAACATTGCTGGAGATTCACTTCAGTTTAGCCCTTTATCCATTACCGGAAATGTACCAATTATTGAAAATAAATTAGATATTAACTTCAATGCGGAGTTAGATCCATATGCATTAGATAATAATAATCGTAAGATTGATGTATGGAACATTGATAATGGTGGTAGTTTATTTAGACTAACTAGGGCAAGTGCTAATTTTGGGTACTCTTTTTCTAGTAAAGACTTTGAAAAAGGAAAATCTAATGATGATCCATTAGATAATCAAACACTAAGAAACGGAGGTCGACCGGACAACTTATTTGGTGGAGGAACTGATTTTAGCGAACAACAAAATTATGATCAGGATGATGACCGAGAGCTAAAAGATGTCAAAAACTATAATTACAAAATCCCATGGTCTATACGTTTGTCATATACTGTGAACTATAGTAATAATGCTCGACAAAACGAAATATCATCACACTCTATTATGTTCTCTGGTGATGTAGAACTTTCTCCCAAATGGTCTGTTGGAGCATCTTCTGGATATGATCTTGTAAATCCTGGATTTACTTATACCAATCTAAGGTTCCAACGAAATTTAGATAGCTGGAGAATGTCTTTTAACTGGATACCATTTAGTGATAGAACATCTTGGAACTTCTTTATAGGTATCAAATCTTCTGTTCTTAGTGATATTAAATATGATAAAAGACGTGAACCGGATAGACAATTATAACGGAGGTTTGAAATTTATATAAACAATAATACTTTGCACATATCATGAAAAAAATTATAACTACCTCTAAGGCTCCAGCGCCTATCGGACCTTACAACCAGGCAATTCTTAACGGAAATACCCTTTATACTTCTGGTCAAATAGCCATTAATCCCGACACTGGAGATTTAGTAATGGATGATATTAAGACTGAAGCAGAACAGGTAATGCAAAATCTTAAAGCCATTCTTGATGAAGTTGATATGACTTTCGAAAATGTAATTAAAACTACAATTTTCTTAAGTGACATGAACAATTTCTCCCTTGTAAATGAAGTATACGGAAAGTATTTTAATGAAGACACTGCTCCTGCCAGAGAAACGGTAGCTGTTGCAGCATTACCAAAATTTGTAAATGTAGAAATTTCAGTAATCGCTGTTAAATAACTTCTTATTCCGAATCATATAATGAAACTCAAGCAAAATTTGCTTGAGTTTTTTTATTTTTAGCTATGGGTAATTTTATTATTAATTCAGAAGATCACTTATCAAAACTAATTATAGAAAAAGGAATAACGTCTTGGAATGAATTGATAGAATACATCAAGATAATACCTTATGGTAGAAATTCTAATCGAACAGATTCTACATTAGTTATTTCAGAAAACAAAGGAACCTGTAGCTCTAAACACGCTTTATTAAAAAAAATTGCGGATCTAAATGGAGCTAAAGATGTTGAATTAATTATAGGTATCTATAAAATGAATTCTATAAACACGCCTAAAATAGGAAACATCTTTCTCAATAACCATATTAAATATATCCCAGAAGCGCACTGTTATTTAAGATATAAAGGTGAAACAATAGATGCTACATCAGGTACATCAGATTTCGAAAAGATAAAAAAAGATGTTATGACTGAAAAAAAGATACAACCGGATCAAGTAGGTAGTTTCAAGATAAAATATCATCAAGATTTTATTAAAAATTGGATTACTACTGAAAAATTAAATTTTTCATTTGACGAAATATGGGAAATAAGAGAACAGTGTATCAAGAACTTATCGAATTAACTCAAAAACGAATATAGAATATGTAAATAAAATCCATATACTTAGTTTTACAGTATTCATCTTTTCCTGTACCAATTCTCTCTTCTTAAATTTCTGAAAGCAAAATTAGAACATCCTCAACCCCTTTTAAAATAGGACTTAACAAAGGTTAATTATTTTTGGCACGGCAATTGATTATTAAATAGTAATTAATAATTAAAATTATATATTATGAAAAATTCACTATTTAATTTCAGATTTGATTTTACATCTTTTGTTAACTTTTTAAAAGAACTTCCTGCATCTTCGGCTTATGCAATCCATAGGTAATATGAAGATTATAATTCAGGAACTAGTACCCAGAAAAAGAACTGGTTTACCCAAAAACTATTGGGAACGAAAATACTTGAAACCGTAAAAAGCGAGATATTGTTACAATAATCTCGCTTTTATATTTTACAGCTTTACGCTACATTTTCATCAATCTATTCCTGTCTTTCTATGTTTCTTTTAAACAAAAGCAACTGTCTAAATCCAACAAAAAAGAGCAAAAACAATTTTATCACTTCAAAAAACACATAGACAATATGTGCTGTGTTTGAAGGAGATGATCCTCCACTAATAACTATATCAGCATAACGATCTAAAATTGGTAACAAGCAAAAAGATTGCACAACTACAATTATCAATAGAAACAATACCATAAAAAACAATCTCTTATCTAGTTTGTAGATATACCTTATTTGTAATACTAAAAACACGCTAAAAATGAGCTCTATAGTATTCAATGCCCTAAAGATGATCTTCCCTATTTCTACACCAATAGCTGTAGTTACCGACTCTGCCTGAAACTTAAGAGGTGCTTCCATAAAACTAATAGCTAATAAAAAACCTATCCAAATGAATGTTACTACATAACTATAGTTATTTATCTTTTTCATGCCTTTACTGATTTTAGACTTTCTTTTGTCTCCTTTTTGCCAATACAAGCTAAAGTTTCTTTAATAGTAAACCAACAAAAATACCCTATTCCTACAGAGAAAATAACATCCCCTATTATCCGTAACCATTTGATAACTTGAAACGTTGGAGAATACAACAACTCTTCACTTCTTGCATACCAATATCCATGTTTAATGGATGCTAATGTTTGAATGATTCCCTGTGGTAACAAACTAAATACTACCATTGCTAATAAACCAATGTTTAAAGACCAGAATGAAATTTTCAATACTTTATCATTCCAGATGGAATTGGATATCATTCTCAATGAGAACAGTATTAATCCCATTCCGAGCATACCATACACACCAAACAGCGCTGTATGCGCATGCACTGCAGTTGTGTTAAGACCTTGAATATAATACAATGCTATTGGCGGGTTTATCAGAAAACCAAATACTCCTGCTCCTAACATATTCCAAAATGACACCGCAAGAAAGAAATAGATTGGCCATTTAAACTCCTGTACCCATTTTTTCATTTTTAATAGATTCCAATTTTCCCATATCTCATAACCAATTAGAGTCAGTGGTACAACTTCTAACGCACTAAATGTTGCACCAAAAGCAATAGCATGAACCGGTGTTCCCGAAAAATACAAATGATGTAATGTACCTATGATTCCTCCCGAAAGAAATATAATCGCAGACAACACAGTAACTCTGCCTGCAGGCTTTTCTTTTATAAGTTTCATTTTTACAAATAGAAATGCTATAACTACAGTTGCAAATACTTCAAAAAAACCTTCTACCCATAGATGAACCAGCCACCATCTCCAATAATTTATTACAGATAAAGATGTATTTTCTCCGTACATTAATCCTGAAAAGAAAAATGCTCCAATAGCTATAACTGATATCAAAAATAAAATCAACAGGTTTCTTGTATTATCTTTTCGTCTGATGCCTATAATAATATGCCTGCCTACTAAAAATACCCATAGTACTAAACCAACTGCTAATAATATCTGCCAAAACCTCCCAAGATCCATATATTCATATCCTTGATGCCCAAAAAAGAAATTTGTTGTTAATTCTAAATACTGTTTAACACCAAGCCATTCTCCAACCATAGATCCAAGAACGACGATTATTATAGCTATGAAAAGGAAATTGATTCCGAATTTTTGAAACTTTAATTCTCTATTGCTTACTAGCGGAGCGATAAATAATCCTGTAGATAACCAAGCTGCAGCAATCCAAAAGATCGCTAATTGTGTATGCCAGGTCCTGCTTATTGTGTATGGAAGATATTTGGACAACTCAAACCCAAAAAACGCCTGTCCTTCTACACTATAATGAACTGTAATAATTCCAAGAACTACTTGCAATGCAATCAAAAAACTAATCACTAAAAAATACTTTAGGGTTGCTCTCTGTGATGGAAATAACTTAATATCTCGTAAAGGATTAGTCTCAGGAACTTGATCATTTTGCTCATCATTGTGACTACTTCTAATATGGTACCATACCATAATAGATATAAACAGCAGCAATAAAACAATAGAAAACCCAGACCATATTTGAGCATCTGCAGTTATTGTATTATCTATCAACGGTTCGTGTGGCCAATTAGAAGTATACGTAATATCATCATTTATTCTGTTAGTTGAAGCTGCCCAGGAAGTCCAAAAAAGAAATGCACTTAGATCGTCTAATTTAGATTCATCAGTAAGCATCTGTTTTGGTATTGCATACTTCTCGTGACCTTTTGAAAAAATATCTTTATAATGTTTCGAATTTGAAAGAATTGCTTCTTTTCTATCTTCTGTTATGGTGACGTTTTGGGTAATTGTATCGTAGGTATTTGTCTTTACCTGATACACCAATCTTCCTTTTAATAAAGCTTGGTTTTCTAATGATAAGTCTTCATACTCTTTTCCGTAAGGCGCAGACCATTTATTTAATAAAAACACTGCTTCTTTATGAATCCAGTCTGCCGACCAATCTGGAGCAACATAGCTTCCATGTCCCCATATTGATCCCACTTCCATACCTCCGATAGATTCCCATACATTTTGTCCTCTTTGTATGTTTTCTTTTGTAAATAAGACCTCATTTGTATCCTTAACCAATACTTTCTCTGGTATTGGAGGTCTTTCTTGATATATTTTTATTCCTACCCAAATTAAAGCAGTAAAAGATAATACTACAATAGTGGTAAATGCTATCCATATTTTTTTCATGGTTCTAGTTTTGATTTCTAATAATTTTAGACACAAAACTACCATCCGAATTATCTAAGTTTTATGATTCAGATCATGTTAGGAAACATATTTAAAAATTAATCTCCTCCTATAATTTCTATACGTGAATTATCCAATTGCTTATCTAACAGTACTTGACAGGCAAGTCTACTATTTGAATAATATTCTAACTGATTAAACAATGTTCTTTTCTCTATTCCTTCAGGAAACTTAAATGGCACTATAGAGGAATTTATTCTGATATGACAAGTACCACAAAGCCCTCTACCTTTGCATGCTCCTATATCATCATACAATCTATTTATCAATAGTTCCATAAGGTTTTTATATTCGAATATTTTAAACTTCAGTATATGGTGATCTCCAATAGTATCAATAACATATAGCGTATACATAGTATTCTAATTATTTCCCGAAGCTACTATAATGATACTTTTTTGTTTTATGATCTAACTCATAAAACAGAAGAAAGAAAGCACCTAATTTTGGAATAACTAAAAACACAATTGATATGCAGTTAACATCATTCTTAAAGAATATTACATATGGAGATAAAAAGCCGGTAATCACCAAGCTAATCGAAAACGAGGCTACTAAAGAAATTCGAATTGTATTTAGAAAAGGACAAGAGATGAAAAAACACAAAACCAAGTTTCCAATAACTGTAGCAGTTTTTGAAGGAGAAATTAGTTTCGGTGTATATGATATGGTGCACATTCTTAAGAGAGGTGATGTGATTTCCTTAGAACCGAATATCGTTCATAACCTCATTGCATCAGAAAATAGCATTATCCGTCTTTCTCTATCTAAACATGATTCTGTGGAAAGGGTACAAAAAGTAAATGAATAGTAATTTATTAAACAGACAGTATATCTGAAATGCGCAGTAACTCTTTGTTTATACTATGGTCTTCTTTTAATCCTTCATCAAAATTGGTAGCTACAATCTTATTATTTAGTAACCCCACCATTACATTCTCTTCTCCATCTAACAATAATTCTACTGCCTTAACACAAAGTCGACTTGCAAGCGTTCTATCAAAACAAGACGGAGAACCTCCACGTTGCATGTGGCCTAAAACAGTAACTCTCACATCGTAATCCGGTAAATTCTCGGTAACATAATCCGCGAGTTCGTATACGTTTTTTCCTATTTTATCACCCTCACAAACTACCACAATACTCGAAGACTTACCAGAACGTTTACTTCGTTTTAGAGATTCTAACAGTCTATCTAATCCAAGATCTTCTTCTGGAATAAGGATTTCTTCTGCTCCAGCTCCTACTCCACTATTCAATGCAATAAAACCTGCATCACGTCCCATCACTTCTATAAAAAACAAGCGATCATGAGAACTTGCAGTATCTCTGATTTTGTCGATAGCTTCTACTACGGTATTTAAGGCGGTATCATACCCTATTGTAAAATTAGTACCTGCTATATCATTATCAATTGTTCCGGGAACTCCTATAACGGGAACGTCATATTCTTCACTAAAGATTTTTCCTCCATTAAAGGTACCATCACCTCCTATCAATATCATGGCATCTACCTTTGCTTTTTTTAGATTCTCGGCAGCCTTTTTTCTTCCTTCGGGTGTTCTGAATTCTTCAGAACGGGCCGATTTAAGAATAGTTCCTCCTGAACTTATAATATTACGAACACTTCGGGCGGTCATCTCACAATAATCATTTTCTATCATTCCCTGAAAACCTCTATAAAATCCAATACACTTAACATTGTAATATGAACAAGCACGAGCTACTGCTCTTATAGCAGCATTCATTCCAGGAGAATCTCCTCCAGATGTCATTACTCCAATAGTCCTAATTTGTTTAGCCATTTATTGTATATGAAATTTAATCAAGTTACTTATTCTTTTCTGTAAAATTAAGAAATTCTGGTTTCTCTATTTTGGAAGTATCTTTTGCTTTTACAACCAACGTGTCATTAACCTTTTTAGATTTAAAAACTTTATCCCAAAGTTCGCCAAAATTATTAAAATCGACAGAGTATGATAGCCCAAGCCCCTGCTTATATCCTTGGGATTCTCCTATATATTGAATCTCATTCTGACGATTAAAAATCTTTCCTTTTAAAGTTCCGTCTTCATTAAAAAGGTATTCTACTTCAACATCTCCCGTTACCACAGATTCGCTGACACCTCCTATTGGAACTCCTACTCGTCCATTAATCAATATTTTATTATTGATCTGCGTAGACACTGTTACTCCAAACTGGTCAGCAGCTTCCTGATCAACATTTCTATTACCTTGAACATAGTTTACACCAACTCTAAATTTATCATCATCCCCAGAGAATATACCATTTACTAATCCTGCAGCACGTTCAACTAGATTCCCTGTAATAAAAGTTGGATCTAAGTTTCCGCTATAAAATTGTCCTTGAGTAACTAATGATAATGCCTGAAGTTCTTTTGTTGCCTGATCTTCTAGTTGATATTCTAACTCACTTTTGGCCACAGAGCTCAAATTTGGTAATTCTATATTAAAATTAAGATCAGGTTGTATTAATTCACCATTTAGATCAACTACTACCTCAACTGGTATTTTTCGATTAATAGTGGCATTCTCTAATAACACTGCTGGATTAGCTTCCGTTTTATATACTGCGCTAAGATTAAGCTTTGCTCTAGTTGGACTTCCATCCCAGTTTATACTTCCTCCAGATCTAACTGTAAAGTCTTTACCTACCAAAGCACCATATCTAAAATTATAGCTCCCCTCATACGCCACAAAATCACCCCACATATTAAATTTTCCGTTCGTATTAATCTCAATAAGTAGTGTTCCGGCTCCTCGACCCTTTAGAGAGCTACCTGTTTTCTTATCCACGACAACCTCTACTAAAGCATTATCATTTACATCAAGATCAAAATTAAGTTCCAACCCTTTTATATCCTTTAAAACAATTTCTTTACCATCAAGTCGTGCTTGTTTTTCTTCCGGCGTCAAAAAATGTATATATGAATTATCTCCTATTGATTCGGATTCGTTTAAAGGAATTTTAAATTCTGTTCCTTCTTCAGTTGTGGCATTTACATTAATCACTAGACCATCCGTAGGACCTTCGATCGTTGCATCTCCGCTTATGAAACCTGTTCCATAATACAAAGATTCTTCATCTTCCTGAGTATCAAGGACTAACAACCTTTCACTGGCAGTTAATTTAAGACCCAACTCCCATTTGGAAAAACGTTGATGACCAATATATCCTCCTAAAACACCTCTGGTTTTATACTTTGTATCTGTTATATCTACGTCATCAAAATTAAAACGTTGCTCATTAAGGACAATTCTAGAACCTTCATCAAAATCAAGATCTACATTTAGATATGGAACTTTTAAGCCTGCTTCATTAAGTGTAAAAACTCCATCAATAGATGGGTTCACATAATTACCGGTCACTTTAGCATTTCCTGAAACAAATCCTCTAAGATCTGATATTACAATCCCTCCTAATTCACTAAATCCAGACATATTAAGCTGATCCAAATTCACATCAATATCCATATCAGGATTATTATCGGATACATCTATAGATCCAATTGCCGAAAGTGTTTTTAAATTATCCTTATTCAATAATCTGGTATTTACCTTATACTGCGTCAGCGACTCATTACCCGAAGCATTTAGTCTAAGCTCACCTAACTCTGAATCATTTATCGTTAAATCGTTAATGACGACAGTAGAACTAGGGAAATAGACACCTTTATCCTGAAATACCGAAAGATCTCCATCTACTACTCCAGACAATTTTAGATTTTCTATATACGGAGTAATTTTGTTTAGATCTACATCTTTGAAGGTTGCCTTAATATCTTTATTATTTTTTCCTTCCACAATACCAGAAACACTTATCTGTTCATTTTGATGACTCAATAGAATAGATCGGATATCTACGTTCTGAAAATTATTATCAAAAATAATCTTATTGTTACTCTTACTTTTATTAGGATTAGCATACCAGGTATACCCTTTAAAAGTAAAATCTGATTTCTTAAATCCTAATACAGAATTATTATCTTCATTAATAGTATGATAAAACTCTAAGTTATAATTATCTACATTGTTTTTACCTCCTTTAAATTCTGATCGCATAAACAAGGTATCATTCAACGTTACATTAATCAGACTAAACTTAGATACATCATAATATTTGGAATCTATACTATCTATTGCTACGTAGGTATTAAATAATGGGTTTTTATTATCCACTTGAATATCTACCTTTTTCATTAGGTTATCGAATGCTCTGATGGATGGAGATTTGAATGTAAGCTTAAATTCAGAATCGTTACTCTCTACTTTCCCTTTAATAAATGTATTAGGGGCAAACTGGATTTCAGGAAAAAACACGTCTACAATTTTATTGTAAATCCTAAAATTGAATTCCATGAATTCATTATCTGTTATCTCGGTAGGTTCAAAATTAGTGTATAAACTACCTATAGAATTACGAAACAGATCATATACGTTCTCAAATCTAAAAACACCTTTTACACTCCCTTCAATGATATCAGGACTGTTCATTGTAATGGTTCTTACATTTTGACTATCAAAACTAGAATTGATCTCAAAATCATCAAAGTAGTAACTTGCATTTTGGTTTTTGTACAAGGTTTTTTCAAAAGAAATGGTACCAAAAGCATCATTAACGCCAGTTCCTTTCATTTTCATTATCACATCACCATTAAAAACAGATATACTATCTCTAGTTAGAATATTTAGCTTATTTAAATCTATATGATCCACATTTGCCGTAAAATCATAGTTATTGATTTCTTCTGATAAATCAGCTACTCCATTGAAACTAAATTTTACATTAGGATCATCCGAAACCAATTTTCCATCAAAAACAGGGTCTTTTAGATTTCCTATTACTTTAAGGTTTGTATAAGAGTACCCATTAAACTCTAGCTTTCTAATGTCTCCTTCTAATTTAGTATTTAGATTTTCTAAAGTAAAACCACTTCCATCTACGTGTATATCAAAATTCGCATTTCCTAATCTTGGTTTCCCTAATAATTGTCCGACATTAAAATTATCAGAAATCACATTACCGTTATATATTGCTTTTTTGACATTATCTAAATCCCCCAATAAAACGAAAGCACTGATTTTTCCCAATTGAGAAAAGAAATCCATATCTACGTCAACATCTTTGGTTGTTACAATAGCAGTACCTACACCTTTGACACTTCCTAATTGATATAATTGTTTTGGTAATGATTCACCCAAAATTCCTGGTAACAGATTAACGAGATCGTAGTAATTTGTAGTCAAATTTTTCAAATCACCATCTAATCTAAATTTAGACGCATTTGTAACAGCATTTCTTATTCTTATATCTCCCTGAATAACAGACCTATCTAGTCCAGAAATATCCGAGTTTAATATTTCAAAATCATTAAGAGTACCTTTTACTATGGTGTTCTTAAGTAACAAATCTTCATCTCTTCCAAATTCTTTATAAAAAGGTATCAAATCATTCGTTGAAATTGTAGCTCTTCCGAAATCTGCATTAATATTTACACTGTTTTCGAAATCTACAAGTCCTCCTCGCTCATATGAAAATACAATTTCGCCTTCAATTTTAGAATCAACCGTTTCTATTAACAACTCACGAAATTTCATTTCTGTAGGTGTAATCGAAAAACCAGTTTTAAGATTAGAAACATTGAGGCCTCTATGATCTTTGAATGATAGTAGATTGGTGGTAATATAAAAATCTTCACCATCTACTTTTAAGCTTTCAGCATCTAGGGTAACATCTCTTAATACAACAATTCTTGGAGAATTAAGGTTTTCATCTATATAACTATACTTACTATTCTCCATAGTAACATTACCAGTGGTTAATAGAAATTTAGTAGTCGAAGTAACTGTTTTACCTGTATTAAATTTTCGTATAAAAGTCATTAGGTTATCACTACTCTCATCCTTGTACATTTTCATTCTAAATGTCAGATCATTTATGGCAACATCTCCTAGTTCTGGTTGACCTTTTGAAATTTCTCGAATATTAAGAATTGAAGTTGTAATACTTTTTGCATATACCAAGGTATCCTTATGATGATCTTTTACAAAAATCTCTTTAAGATTAACATCACCAGAATAGGTTAATCCTACTCTACCCACATTAATATCTACTCCATATTCATCGTTTAGATAATTTGTGATTTTTCTACCAAAAAATGTTTGAACTGCAGGAATAGAAAACAGTACCACTAGTAGTATAAATAGCGAGATAAGGGTAAGCAATACCCTTTTCAATATTTTCCCGAATTTTTTGATACGTTTTATTGTTTTAACTTTGCTGACAATATTAACAATTTCTATGCCCTTTTCCTCATAATGAGCTCACAAAATATATACATCTTAGGTATTGAATCTTCTTGTGATGATACATCTGCCTCTATATTATGCAACGGTAGTGTATTATCAAATGTTGTTGCTACACAAAAAATTCATGAACAATATGGCGGTGTTGTTCCAGAATTAGCTTCCAGAGCGCACCAGCAAAACATTGTTCCTGTAATTGATCAAGCCATAAAACAAGCTAATATTAACAAATCTGATCTAAGCGCTATTGCCTTTACCAGAGGTCCTGGTTTAATGGGATCTTTATTAGTAGGCACGTCATTTGCAAAATCATTATCACTAGCCTTAAACATTCCTCTTATTGATGTGAATCATATGCAAGCTCACATTCTGGCACATTTTATAGATGAAGATGAATTCGACAAACCGGATTTTCCTTTCCTAGCTTTAACGATAAGCGGTGGCCATACCCAAATTGTAAAAGTTAATGACCATTTCGATATGGAAGTTATTGGTGAAACTATTGATGATGCTGTTGGAGAAGCTTTTGATAAAAGTGCCAAAATATTAGGACTACAGTATCCTGGTGGACCTTTAATTGATAAACACGCTCAATCTGGAAACCCTAAAGCATTTCCATTTACTAAACCACGTGTAGATGGATTAAATTTCAGTTTTAGTGGATTCAAAACAGCTGTATTATATTTTATTCAAAAACAGGTAAAAGAAAATCCAACCTTCATACAAGAAAATCTAGAAGACATATGTGCTTCTATTCAATATACAATTATTAATATTCTTATTGACAAGTTGAAAAAAGCTTCTAAAGAAACTGGAATAAAAACTATTGCAATTGGTGGTGGAGTTTCTGCCAACTCAGGAATCCGAAAAGCTCTTAAGGAAGGTGAGCAAAAGTATGGATGGAAGACTTTTATACCTAAGTTTGAATATACAACTGATAATGCAGCAATGATTGGGATCGTTGGATATTTAAAATATCTCAAAAAAGATTTTACCGATATGAGTGTTGTGGCTAAATCCCGAATTAAGTTTTGAATATAGCATAGAGTAATAGGTACAACGTATGCAGTTCATAACATACAGTTTAAAGATAAAAGCTCTAAAACTTGAAACCAAAAACCATCAACTAAATCATGCAATTATTCTATAGTAAAAACATCACGGAAACTACTGGTGAGTTTGAATTCTCAAGAGAAGAAAGTAAACATATCTCTAAGGTATTACGAAAAAAGGAAGATGACACATTGCAAATTACAAATGGGTTAGGGTTATTAGCTACAGGAATCATTACTTTTTCGAGCCCAAACAAATGTATAATACATCTAGAACACAAAGAGTTTCAGACTCCCAAAGATTATAAATTACACCTTGCAGTTGCTCCTACAAAAATGAATGATCGCTATGAGTGGTTTTTAGAAAAAGCTACGGAAATTGGTATTGATCAAATCACTCCCATACTATGTGATCATAGTGAACGGAAGGTAATAAAACCTGAGCGTTTTGAACGTATTATACAAAGTGCTATGAAACAATCTTTACAATGTTATTTACCAAAATTGAATCCAGCAATTTCATTTGCTGAATTTATACAAAAGGAAAATAAAGATCAACTATTAATTGCCCATTGTGAAGAAACTAAAAAACAGTCACTAAAAGATATCCTGAATATAAAAAGCGCTACTACTTTGCTAATTGGTCCAGAGGGAGATTTTTCTAACAATGAAATTTCAGAAGCTCTAGATATAGGCTATACGCCAATCACTTTAGGAGAAACCAGACTGCGCACAGAAACCGCCGCTATCGTTGCAGCGCATAGTGTTGCTTTTCTAAACTCATAATGAGATAAAATAGTATCTTTATAATCTCACTAATCCTGAAGACATGACAGCAAAAACAACCTATTTCATATGTGTTATTATATTTTTTGCTAGTTGTTCTTCAAATGATAATACCGCCACTGAACCGGAACCACCAATAACAACTGTTAATACTATTAGTACTCTTGAATTTATCGATGATTTTGTTATTCTAGATCAAAATATTGATGGAGTGCCAATAGGTGGTTTCTCTGGTATCGATTATAAAAACAATACCTGGTATATTATAAGTGATGGATCTAACCCTATTCGTTATTACACTGCAAACATTTCATACAATCAAGATCGTTTTACTAATGCAGCTATTACTTCGATGGTAGAGATCAAAGATGCTATGGGTAATTCTTTTACTGAAAATCAAATGGATCCAGAAGCGATTCGATTTGATGCAAACACTGGAAACATAATATATTCTAGTGAAGGTTCTATTGTTAATGGTGTCGATCCTGCTTTGTTAGAAATTGGAACCAATGGAGTACAATTACAAAACTATACACTTCCAGATAACTTAGCTGCAAATACTACAGATGATTTATCTGGTCCTAGGCATAATGGTACCTTAGAATCTCTATCCATCAGCTTTGACACGAATGCTTATTGGATAGGTACGGAGCTTCCATTAATTGAAGACGGACCAGAACCCACAATCGCAGATACAGAATCACCAGTGCGTATCACGCGTATCAATAAAATTACTGGACTAGCAGAACGTCAATTTGCATACGAACTAGATCGAGTAGATCGTGAACCCGCTTTAGGAACTACATTTACTATAAATGGTCTTGTAGAAATTTTGGAATATGATAACAACAAATTCCTTACTATAGAACGTTCTTTCTCTTCCGGTTATCTGGATGGTGGTAATACTGTTAAAATATATAAAGTAGACGTTACAAATGCTACAAACACTCTAAATACAACATCTCTCGCTAATACGACCTATACTAAAGCAACCAAGACACTGTTGTTTGAATTTGATAGTATCCGTAGTCAATTGACGAATAACACAGTTGATAATATAGAAGGAATTACATTTGGACCTATATTGGCAGATGGCACTAAATCTCTGGTTGTGATTTCGGATAATAATTTCAATGCTTTTTTCCCTCAACTGAATCAATTAATTGTTTTTAAGGTGGTTCCTTAGTATTTATAGATTTATAGCATCTGTTAATTAAAATGTGTTATTAGGATACTACTGTTAACTTATGATTAAGAATGATAATTTACTATTAGCTATGGTTTTACCATATTAATTTCTTTGTATATTGCAAAACTATTTCACTCAATTATAATTACTATTATGAAAAAACTTTATTTTTTACTTTTTACTATCGTATTCTCATTTGCTTCTTTTGGGCAAACTACTGGAGACATCGCTTTTGTAGGGTTTAATGCCGATGGAGATGATGATTTTGCTATCGTAGCATTAGCTGATATTGCTGCTAATTCCACCATTTACTTTTCTGATGATGAACTTGATGGAATGGGAGGATTTGTTGATTCTAATGAAGGAAATATTCAGTGGGTAACACCTGCTTCTGTTATCGCAGCAGGAACCATTGTTGTTTTCACTGATACTGACAGTGATGGAAACGCTTTATATGGTGCTTCTATAGGAACGATTACCCAAGTTGGGTCAGGTACAGTTAATCTTTCTGGTAACGGAGATGCATTATTTGCTTATATTGGAACAGATGAAAATACTCCTACAACTTTTTTAGCTGGTATACAAAATGAAACCAATAATCAAGGAGATTTAACTGGTTCTGGATTAACGGATGGTAGTACTTTTATTACTTTTACTGCTTCTGGGAGCCCTGATGGTGGTGAATATAACGGATCCAGAAATTCTGAAACTTTATTTGCTAATTATCTTCCTCTAATTGGTAACCCAGCAAATTGGACTACAAATTCCGCAGATGGAGAAGCTATTTTACCTTTAGACACTACTGCTTTTGTAGAATCTGCTATGGGTACTCCAACAATCTCTGTGAGTGGCGCTGTTTCTGGTTTAGATTATTTTGAAAACAATGGCCCTTCTTCTGAAGATACATTTACGGTTTCTGGAACAAACCTTGCGGCTGATCTTACTGTAACTGCACCTGCCAATTTTGAAGTATCCTTAACAACAGGAACAGGTTTTGGTTCTTCAGTTGCTGTTACTCCAAGTATGGGAACAGTAGCTACCACAACCATATATGTGCGTTTGGCGGCTAGTTTAACCTCAAACTCCTATGCTGGAGATGTTACCGTATCATCTGCTGGAGCAACTAATCAAACAGTAGCCTTAAGTGGAACAGTTTCGCCTGATGATCCTCAATTTACAATTTCAGGATTTATAGGTGATTTTTCATATTTTTTTGGAGCTGGTCCTTCTGCCGAGGATAGCTTTAATATAGAAGGTCTATTTCTTACTAGTGATATTACTGTAATGGCTCCTGCTAATTACGAAGTATCACTTACGACAGGAACTGGCTTTGGATCCTCAGTAGCAATCTCACCAACTATGGGAACAGTTAATAGCACAGAAGTTTTTATAAGATTAGCTTCTGGATTGGCAGCTAATTCATACGCTGGTGATATTACTGTATCAACAACTGGTCCTGCTAATCAAACTGTAGCATTAACTGGTATTGTGTATCAGACTCCCGTTTGTTCAAATGTTGGAGATATTATTATAACAGAAATTATGCAAAATCCAGATGCAGCTGGAAACGATCCTAACGGAGAGTACTTTGAGTTATACAATACCACAGGAAGCCCTATAGATATACAAAGTTGGATTATTAAAGATGAGACTTCTACTACTGAGATTCATGTAATAGCATCATCTGTAATTGTGCCTCCTATGGGATATGTGGTTATAGCAAATGCTGCAACACCTAATGGAGGAATTACTCCTGATTACACTTATGCAAATGATATTTCTTTAGGAAATAGTACTGATGGCCTTATTATCGAGTGTAGTTCAACTATTATAGATCAGGTTATTTGGGATAATGGAGCTACTTTTCCAGATCCAACAGGAGCAAGTATGGAGTTAACCATAAATGCTTTAAACAGTATCGCTAATGATGATGGTACTAATTGGGCTACAGCTACCTCAGCGTTTGGTAGCGGTGATTTAGGAACACCAGGTGCTGTTAATGATAATGCTGGTATTCTATCAGTTGACTCTTTTGATGAAGAATCTGAAAACTTCAACGTATTTCCTAATCCAACAAATACAGGTTTTGTAAATATTACCCCAAAATCGAATACAGTAGTTACTGTTAACGTATTTGATATGCTAGGAAAACAAGTTATTTCCCAGACTTTGAGTAATAATAGTTTAAATGTTTCAAATCTTAACACTGGGATTTATATTCTAAAATTAGATCAAGATGATGGTACATCCGCTTCTAAAAGATTAGTAATCCAATAAGTTATAATACATTAAAAAATATAAAAAGAGCATTATCAAAATGATAATGCTCTTTTTATTTATGGGTATTAAAACAACTATTTAATTATATGAATTGATTTTAGCTATTACCCATAATGAATCCAAATATTTTCTTCCTCGTATTCTCCGTAATTATTCTCTATGTCTATTGATACTAAATTCAAAGCTCCTTTTATTTCATAACTACCAGACTCCGTTATTTTTTTATGAAGCAATTGTTCCCAGAAATGAACATCACCCGTAACATTCATAGAATTTTCGCAAACTTTAATAACCTGAGCACCACTATCTACATGTGTTCTAATCCAAGGGTCAAAGATCTTATCATGCTCCTTTAAATCTATATAATCCTCCATCTTCATCTCAGGATATGTATGCTTTAAAATAGGTCTTATAGGGATTATAAAATTCTTAAACCCCAAATTTTCTTTAGCATGTTTACCCCTAGAAATTAACAACTTACTATATCCTTGGCCTTGATACTCCTTAATAACTACAATCTGTAACCCTCCTAAACTATTTGGTGTTATCTTATTTTCAAAATCTTCTATTCCTTTTTTTACAAGCCAATCCCATCCTTCATCCGGTAATTCAGTTAATGGTAAATCATAGTATATCGGTATTGCATTCATAAAACCTATGAGATTTCTATACTCATCTACTATAAAAAGTTGGGTATGAGGAAAATATTTCTCTAGCTTATCCCAGTAATCTTTAATGACTTGAGAGTGCAAGATAACCTTCGGAAACGCCTTATTTATAGCACTTCTATATTGTTTCAAAAGATGATCATCCAAATCAGAAAACTCAAGGTATTGTATCAAATTATATCTTTTATTTATTATTCTCTAACTGAATACACTAATAAATTCAGAACCTTTAATACATTGTATTAGGGTTAGCAGATTTTTTTGGTATCTGCTGAATCGCATCCCAATGCTCACATATCTTTCCATGCTCGTCAAATCGGAAAAAATCCATCGTAACATATTCATCATTATCCGGCCAAGTCTGATGTGTATGAAGTGCTACTAAATTTCCTTCAGCAATACATCGTACAAACTCAATAGATTTATCTGCATATTCTTTTTGCATCCTTTCAAAATAAGATATAAAACCTTCCGTACCGTCTGCTACATCTGGATTATGCTGTATATACTCGTTACCAAGGTACCTTTCTACAGCTTCTTTAGGGCTTCCTTCATAAGCCATTTTATAAAAAGCAATCGCGTTCTTCTTATTTTCCTCTAGATTCATATTCCTTATTTATTTTTGTAATTCCATATGCAAAATTGGATACGGTTTTCCGGAAGCATCTAATTCAGAACGCCTCTCCGTCTTAAATCCTGAATGCTCATAAAATCCGACTGCCTGTCCATTCTGTTCATTTACATCTACTTTGGTTACGTCCATTTCATTAATTGAATATTGCAATAGTGTTTTACCTATTCTCATTCCTCGATACTCAGGATGAATAAAAAGCATTTCTAAATTCTGTTCTGCCACTCCAACAAAACCAACAATATTTGCGTGTACATTCCTAATACATCTTAACTCCACGGCATTTAGATACTGGTTTAAAATCAATGGTTTGAAATATAGTATCTCTTCTTCCTTTAAAAAATGATGAGTAGCTCTAACCGAAGCTTCCCAAACATCTACAATCTCTGGATACTCTGTTTTATCAACGTTATCAATGTTATATTTCATACTGTATTAGCTTTCACTATTTGCCAATGTTTGATCAATATAAGCATCAATAATTTCCTCAAGAATATCCAAAGGAACAGCTCCATTTTTTAAAACTGCATTATGAAATTCTCTCAAATCAAAACGATCACCAAGCTTTTGTTTTGCCTTTTCTCTAAGCTCTAATATTTTTAGCATCCCTATTTTATAAGCACATGCTTGTCCTGGCCAAACGATATATCGTTCTATTTCTGTAGTAACTTCTGTTGTAGTCATTCCGGTATTCTCAACCATATAATCAATCGCTTGCTGACGCGTCCATTTTTTATGATGAATACCAGTATCTACAACCAACCTTACAGCTCTGAACATCTCTGCTTGTAATCTACCAAGATTTCCAAAAGGGTCGTTTTTATAAAAACCTAACTCCCAAGCTAATTGCTCTGAGTACAGCGCCCAACCTTCTATATAGGATGTAAAAAGCCCTATTGTTCTGAAAATCGGAACTCCTTCCAACTCAGATTGAATGGCAATTTGAAAATGGTGACCTGGTACTCCTTCATGATATGCTAATGTTTTCATCCCAAATTTTACGGATTCGTGTACATTTCTAAGGTTTGCATAAAAAACACCTCCTCGCGAGCCATCCATTGCCGGTCTATTGTAATATGCTCCTGCTGATCCTTCTTCTTTAAATTCAGGAACGCGTTTCACCTCTAAACCTGCTTTTGGTCGTATATCAAAAGCATCGTCCAGACCTGCACTAATTTCTGATAGTATACGATCATACTCATCAATAACCATTTGTCTTCCTTCATCATTATTAGGAAAAAGAAAACGTTCTTCTTTATTTAATTCCTGAATAATAGCTCCTAACGTTTTTGTAGAATCAGCATACCCTTCTGCAGAAAGAATTGCTTTCATTTCACTTTTTATTCTAGCCACTTCAGATATCCCTATTTGATGTACTTCTTCAGGATCTAAATCTGTAGTAGTACGCTGTTTTAACTGATAACGATAAAAGGCATCTCCATCAGGCAATTTCCATACTCCATCATCCGCGGTAGCCTTACCTTTAAGTTGTTCGAAATATGTAATTAGTTTTTTATAAGATCCAAAAACCGTGGTTTCTATTTCTTCTTCTACTTGTTTTTTAAGAGCATCCTTTTCTTCCTGAGATAGCTCTTCTAATTTATCAATTTTAGATTCAAAATTGACATACAAAATATTTGATTTCACAGAAGATACTTTTTTCTGTGTATTCACAACGGTATCTATGCTCGACTTTTTTTCTCCAATAAAACCATTCATTTCATCTAATACGCGATCGATAACGAACCTAGGTGGAATGATTCCTTTACCCTCTCCTAATTTTAAGTTTTCAATTAACTGATTAAACTTAATATCAAATTTTGATAAACGCGTTACATAAGCCTCTGCGTCACTTTTATCCCTAAGTTTATGCGCATTTTCCATAAGACTAGGTAATGAACTTTGTATACCCCCCATCTGGTTTACCGGATAATCGTGGTAGAAAAAACGTTCTCCTTCCATTAAACCTTCCAGATAGAATCCTAATATCTTAGTGTTTAATTTATTTTCTTCTGATTGACCTTCAAAATCATAACTTTTTAAGGTCTCATAATCCTCTTTCATTTTATTAAAAGTTTCCCATTGTTTCGCATCAGAGATATCATCTAATTCATCCTTAGACCAATCATAAATCACAGGAATACCCATGGATGTAGTAAGTTCTGGGCTATCTAACGCTAACTCTAAAAATACTTTATCATAAAAATGATTGATGCTAAACGGTTTAAACCAAATTAGGTTTACTAACCAAAGTAATCCCAATACCAAAATGAGTAATACAGTTCTTGAGGTCCAAAATTTCCAACTACGTTTTTTTGCCATGATGAGTGATTTATGTGAATGTGATTGATTGTTATCATACTATGCTAAAGATAACAAATATGAGTAAAACGATATGATTTATGTAAGCTATCATGAATGAAGGATTTATGGTTAATTAGTGACTAATCTATCATTTATAATAATAAAATTTTCTGCTTTCTGTCTCAGTTAATTATTTTGAATATTTTTTAATCATTTAATACTAAATTTCAACATTGTAATGTATTGATAAAAATGAATAACATCAATTTAGACATATGCATTTCAAAAAAATAAAATATTACTCTTTTTTTTAGATTTATATAGTAGAGTTATCCTTTGATGTAACTCCGTAAAACTTGTTAAAAATTAAGCAGGCAGTAAGATCTCCTGTTACATTAACTGAAGTTCTAAACATTCCTAGTATTCGGTCTATGCCAATAATAACAATAAGGCCATCTATTGGAATTCCAGTGCTTTGTAGAACCGATGCAAGAATAATAACTCCACCTCCAGGAATAGCAGGTGTTCCTATAGAAGCAGCTACAACCGTGAATGTGATTAACAGTAAGCTCATTATGGATAATTCAATCCCATAAGCTTGTGCCATAAATAAAGTTGTCACACATTGAAACAATGCTGTTCCATCCATATTAATTGTTGCCCCAACTGGGATCACAAAATCGCTAATATTAGAGGATACTCCCAATTTCTCATCTGCTGTTTTCATCGATAAAGGCATTACCGCTGCAGAACTAGCAGTAGAAAAAGCCAATAACTGTGGTTCCCTAATCGCCTGCAAGAACTTCGATGGACTTTTCTTAGTGATTGCCCAAACCAGTACTAAATAGAATAACATTAATAAAATAAGCCCAAAAATAACCACGCCCATATAGAAACCCAAACCAAGGAAAATTGCAACACCAGTTCTGGATAACAACGCTGCAATTAAACCAAATACGGCATAAGGTACCAACATCATAGCCCAAGAAACTACGATCATACAAATTTTTTGAATGGCTTCTGAAAAACGGATGATAGGTCTTGCTGTCTCGTCACGAAGTTGAGTAATGGCCACACCTATTAGAATCGTAAAAATCACAACACCCAACATCTCTCCCGTCAAAATAGACTCAAGCGGATTATTAGGTATAAGGTTTGATATTGCATTGGGTACATTCTCAATAAGCTTAGTTTCTTCAATAGATCCATTTTGACTCTCATTGCTATTTGGAAATCCACCAAGCCTAAAAATATATTGACCAGGTTTGAAAATTAGTGTAACAATTAGACCTATCACTATAGCAACAGCAGTAGTAAAAATAAAATACAGTAATAATCGAAGGCCAAAAGATTTCAGATTATCGGATGTGTTACTTACTATTCCCGTAAGGATTGATGTAAATATCAAAGGGATCATGATCATTTGAACCAAACGCATAAAAATTTGTCCTGGTAAATCAAGCCAATCCGCTAATCTCAAACTAATTTCTTCAGAAAACAAACCGGTAGATGGATTAAGTAATACTCCTAATCCTGCTCCTAGTACAAGACCGATAACTACTTTAAACCACAAACGACCTTTTATAAGACGATCTAAGTGAACTGATAAATTATTGAGAGATCTAAATTCTATCATGATGTTTCTTATGTTTACTTATCTTAAATATATGTCAAGCGAACCAGATAACAAGCTATTATTCTCTATAAAGCGATCAACCTTCTTTTGTTGATTTAACCAACGGAAAAGAGTGTGCGACAGATTTCTCTTTGGTTTTGAAATTTGACTCTTTTTTTCGCGTGAGGGATTCCAATGGAAATCTCACAGTTCGACTGAAAGGAGTTGCAATGCAATGCGTTACCTTTATGGTCACGCTTAAATTTAGAAGGAGAATTAATTATATTGTGCATCTTCAGCAAATTACTTTCTGATTTGGGGTCAAACAAGCCCTAATACCATGAACAAGATCGCAAACCACTACTTCTTCATCTATTTTCATGGTTTTGAAATTCGTTATTAATACAAAATCAGATAGGTAGCCTAATTGCTCCAGTAGTTTGTAGATTAGCTTCTTGTGTATAAGCTATAATTGATAATTTATCACCTTCATCAATCCAATTAGGAATGGATAAGGTAACTGATTCTGATATGTCTTTTTTAACTAAGCGATTGGCTACAATATTAGCATTCTTTAGAGTTCTGTCTCGATTCTCTCCTCTACCTATTTTTGTGCTTCGTTTCGATACAACTAGCGCAAAAGTGATTTGATCAAATGTTGAACCTTCCACAGCATATTGTATAGTAATCTTATCATTTTCTTTGTTTACTTTATTAAGCTTAATTGTATTGGTTGCTTTGGATTTCGAATAATTACGGATAGCAGTCAATGCTTTAGTCTTATTAGATCCTGTAAAATGTTCACTACCATTGATTACTAATTGAGGGGTATAAATAGATCTACTTTTAAACTGTAAGGCATAATCTCTTTGGTAATCACTAAACGCTTCGGCACTAAAAGGATCTTTCCAACCTAATCGATTCCAATAATCTACGTGATAAGATAAGACAAATACATTTTCTTTTTCATATCTCTTATTAATAGCATCTAATAATTCATCCGCTGGAGGACAACTACTGCATCCTTGTGATGTAAACAGTTCCATTATCACAATTGTATTGTTATTGCCCTGAGCGTTAACTAATCCCGAAATAGTGACCGTTAATAGTATCAAAAGGTTTCTTATCATCTCGTTTATTTTAGTACTTTTAGAATCTATTATTTAGACGATGATGATCACAAAGCTTACAAGTTTTATTTGCCTCTTGTTATTTTCTGGAGCAGTATTCTGTCAGGATATCGCAGTATTACAATACAATGGTGGCGGCGATTGGTATAGTAATCCTACTGCATTACCTAATCTAATCCGATTTTGTAACCAAAATATACGTACCGCAATGAGCCCTAAACCCAAGACTGTAAAACCAGAGAGTGTTGATATTTTTCAATATCCATACATTCATATGACAGGTCATGGTAATGTGTTTTTCACAGAACAAGATGCAGAGAACTTACAAAACTACCTCTTAAGTGGCGGTTTTTTACATATCGATGATAATTATGGAATGGAACCATACATTAGAAAAGAACTGGTGAAGATATTTCCTGATAAAGAATTGACAGAACTCCCTGCATCTCACCCCATTTTTTCGTCCAAATACAAATTCCCACAAGGATTGCCTAAAATACATGAGCACGATGGAGCGCGTCCACAAGCTTTAGGAATTACTCATGAAGGAAGGCTGGTATTGTTATTCACTTTTGAAAGTGATTTAGGTGATGGTTGGGAAAACCCTGAAATCCATAATGACTCAGAAGAAGTTCGTCAAAAAGCATTAAAAATGGGAGCCAATATTATTAAATATGCTTTTGAAAATTAATTAGATGGCAACACAACTACATCATGAGGTTACTGGTTTTACCAAAAAACAGTTTCCTATTACGCTTATTTGTGATCGTGTTAATTCACCAGCAAATATTGGTAGTATTTTTAGGATTGCTGATAGTTTTGGTATCGAACGAATTTATTTTTGTGGAGAAGATATCACAGTCATTAGTAAACGAATGCAACGTACCGCCAGATCCACTCAGGAAATGATTCCCTATATACAAGAAAATCATATTATACCGGTTATTGACAAACTAAAATCCGAAGGATATAAAATCATCGGATTAGAAATTACCGAAAATAGCATTCCCATTTCGGATCATATTTTTCCACCTAAAGATAAAATTGCGCTTATTATTGGAGAAGAAAGCTTAGGGGTTTCTGAAGAAGTACTAACTAAAGTAACAAACAGTATTCACATAAATATGTATGGCACTAATAGTAGTATGAATGTGGCAACTGCGACCGGAATTGCACTCTATGAGATTACAAAACAGTTATCAAAAAATATTTCTTAAAGATGAATTCAAAAACAATCGCTTATGGTATCCTAAGAGCAATAGCAATCATTGTTGGTATTCTAGTGCTTCTTTGGTTCTTATACAAAATACAGTCCATTTTACTATACATCACTTTTGCCGCAGTGATTTCTTTAATGGGAAGACCACTAGTTCTATTCTTAAAAAAAAGACTAAAATTTAACAATACAATAGCAGTAGTATTTGCTTTATTTATTACTATAGGACTGTTCCTTAGTTTATTTCTATTATTCGTTCCGATTGTTACTGAACAAGGACAATTGATAGGAGCTATCGATATTAATGAAGTTGGTGATGATCTGGATCGTTTAAACCAGGAGATCAGTGACTATTTTAATGTCGAGAAACTAAACTTTATAGAACTCATCAAGCAAACGGATCTGATGCAATTTTTTGACCTAAAAGCGATACCTAATGCCATCAATACTTTTTTAAGTGGTTTTGGAGCATTACTTATAGGACTCTTCTCAGTCTTATTCATTTCATTCTTCCTATTAAAAGACAGTAAATTATTAGAAAAGAGTTTAATGGTTTTTGCCAAAAATGAGGATGAGACCCGTTTTATGAGAGCTTTTAATAAAATCAAAGATTTATTGTCTCGTTACTTTGTGGGTTTGCTACTTCAGGTACTAATTCTATTTGTCTTGTATACTATTTTATTCTTAATTTTCGGAGTCCATAATGCCATTGCCGTAGCGTTAATTGCCGCTATTTTTAATTTAATCCCTTATGTGGGTCCACTATTTGGAGGAACTTTGGTGTTGATATTAGCTACAACTAGTAATTTAGGATACGATTTTCAATCCGTGATTTTACCAAAATTAACTTATATTTTAATAGGATACATTGTCATTCAACTGATCGATAATTTCCTGAATCAGCCTCTAATTTTTGGAAATAGTGTGAAATCTCATCCTTTAGAAATTTTTCTTGCAATACTTATTTTCGGAGCATTATTCGGAATTGGAGGATTGATTGTAGCAGTTCCATTTTATACCGCTATTAAGGTTATTGCAAAAGAATTTTTATCTGAGTATAAGATTGTAAAGCAATTGACTAAGGAGTTGTAACAATTGAATACTGATATCCTACATACAAAGGTTCAAGAATACATCTTTAAGAAATCTGACGATAACGTAGATTTAGCAAAGTTAATACTAGCCGGTAGTCCTTTTCAACATATTAATATTCAGGAATTGGCTCAACAGATTAATGGAAGAATTAAAGCTAAAAATAAATTACCTCTTTGGCACCAAACAAAAGGTATCTATTACCCACCTACTTTAAACTTAGAACAAACTTCATCTGTAACTACAGCATTGTACAAAAGCGACCTAATTTCTGGAGATACATTGGTGGATCTTACTGGGGGTTTTGGGATAGATGATTATTATTTTTCTAAAAAAATAAAACGCATTATTCATTGCGAACTGAATGCTGAGTTGAGTGAGATTGCATCGCATAACTTTCGGATTCTTGATGCTAACACTATTGAAACTCACATTGGAGATGGATTAAATATTTTAGATAACTTGGACACGGTTGACTGGATTTATATAGATCCTTCCAGAAGACACGATAGTAAAGGTAAAGTCTTTTTCTTAGAAGATTGCCTGCCAGATGTGCCCAAAAACTTAGACTTATTATTTTCTAAAAGCAAGCATATTCTAATTAAAACTTCTCCATTACTGGATATTCATTCTGGATTGAAATCGTTACAATTTGTAAAAGAAATTCACGTAGTTGCAGTTAATAATGAAGTAAAAGAATTGTTATGGATATTAGAAAAAGACATCCAAAACGATACTATTATTAAAGCCGTTAATATTGTAAAGGACAAAACAAAGGCCTTCTCTTTTTTACTTAAAGAAGAAAAAAATATCCTGTCCGAACTATCCTTACCTAAAAAATATATCTACGAACCGAATGCTGCTATACTAAAAGCAGGAGCTTTTCATAGCATCACAAATGCCTTTAGATTAGAAAAACTCCATCAGCATTCGCATCTCTATACTGCTGATCACAAAATTGAATTTCCGGGTAGAAGCTTTGAGGTAATTTCTGTATTACCTTATCAAAAACAAATCCTAAAAAGGGAAAAGTTTGTCAAAGCAAATATTACTACCCGTAATTTTCCAATAGCTGTTTCTGAAATTCGTAAAAAATTCAAAATTAAAGATGGTGGTGATATCTATTTATTTTTCACCACCAACTGCAATGATGAGAAAACAATTTTAGTCTGTAAAAAAGTGTAAAAGTTTAGCCCAATCGTATCTTTTTAGTTTATAAAAATTATCGAGTTCCATCTGCACGAGATGATCATATTCTTAGATTTATAGTTCTGCATTACGAACGAAAATTTGATTTTCTATCGCGTGTATAACTAAACCAGCGATGTTTTTAGAACCGGTTTTTACCAATAAATTATTACGATGGCCTTCCACCGTTCTAGGGCTTATAAATAATTGTTCTGCGATTTCTGTAGTAGTTTTTTGCTCGCAAATTAATTTAAGAACCTCTCGCTCTCGTTTGGTTAAATATTCATCGTCTCTAGTTTGCTTGTTTATTTTCAAGGAAGCTTCTTCCAAAATACTCATGACATTATCGTCATAGTAAAATCCCTTTATCGCTACTTGATTTATGGTATTTATAACTTCTGTCGGTGTAGCATTTTTAGCAAGATATGCCACAGAACCTTGTTGCATCATATTAAGTATAAATGGCTTACTGTAATAACTTGTTAACGCTATGATTTTGATTTCCGGAAATTTTTTCTTGATGATCTTAGTGGTTTCTACTCCATTTAGATCAGGCATTTTAAGATCCATTAAAATAACTTCCGGTAAATCCCTTGTAAGATTTAATTGCTTTATCAAATCATTACCATTCTCTGCCTGAATGCAAATCTCTATATTACTCTCTTTATCAAGAATAAAAGTAATTCCTTGTCTGAATAATGTTTCGTCATCGGCAATAGCTAGTTTTATAATGTTTTTTTTCATGGTTGAGGTTTTTTAGTGCTAATATTAAAGGTTGCTCCATTACCGATCTCACTATGATATGAAAGCTTCCCATCGAGTATATCTACCCTACTTTCAATATTTCTGAGTCCTATTCCCTTCTTTTTATTTACAGATTCTACGTCGAACCCTGTTCCATTATCCGAATATTTAATAGTTAGTTGTTCATGATCATCATTTATTTTTAATACTACATTTTCGGCTTTACCGTGTCTTACCGAATTATTTAAAAGTTCCTGAATAATCCTGAAGATATGCAATTCATTACTTTTAGACAATAGATCATTGTATATAATATCATAATCTACTGTTACTTTTTTACTGCTTATAAACTCATCACAAAGTTCTTCTATAGCAGCCTTAAGTCCAAAATTCTCTAAAATTGGCGGTAACAAATTATGAGCCAATCTTCTAGAACTCTCTAAGGTTTTTGTGGTAACTGATAATATATGCTGTAACGTTTGCTCCTGCTCTTCTTTTTCTAATTTACCATCTATTAATACATTGGCACTAAGACTTACCACATTCAATTTAGCACTGATGGCATCGTGCAAATCTTGCGCAATCCGTTTACGTTCTTCTTCTTGTGTTTCTATGGTACTATGTAACAGATCTTTTTGATATGTAATCTCTAAAGTAGCTTTTTCTAGTTCTGCAGCGATAATTTTCTTACGAGAAAAGAAAAAGAAAAGCACCAATGCCACTGCCATAAGCAATAAGACCAAAATAGCAATCAAGATAATCACTATGATCTGTGAATCTTCTTGTAGTAATTCTTTCTCCATTCAATAAAAATTAAGATTTGGAAAACAAAATATAATATTCTTTTAAAATTAATCAATATATAGTTCATTGATTCTGAAATATTAATACTAAATATCAAATTTCCCGAAGCAAAAATTAATGTACTTGATATCAAATACAAAAAAAGACCAATATTTACTATTATAAATACTATTTTACCTTGCAAACTATGATAAAAATAAACCATAGAATAAACGATTAATAAAATCTGAGTTATGGCTATTCCAACCGCATTATATCTAAAAAACATTTCGGGACTATCTATGTATTGATACCCTAAATATGAAAAAATTGGAAAAATCATATATAATATAATCTTACTCTTTATTAATTCATAATAAAATAATGACAAAAAAATGAACTGAAATATAAAATAGAAATGTGATAAAAAAAGATTTGGTTTATGTAAAACCTTTCCGATAAATATTGATATTACCTGAACTAAACACATAAGTAATAAATAAATCGAAAATATTTTAAAAGCTTTATCAAACTTGATAAAGCTTTTAAAATACAAAAACGTGTTTAGCATTAAAAATATACTTGTAACAATGCCAAACCACAAAAAATAGTTATTTCCCAAAATAAAATTCTAATTCAGTGGACTATTGGGATCACAAGAAGGCGGACATGGTTCTGTAAAATCAAAAACTCCACTTGTGTTAATATCTGAAGCCGATGATTTCAATGTAGTCGGCGTAGTACCATCAATAGTACCATCGATGATATCTCTATCGACTCCATTAACATTTTCAGTTCCTACAAAAATCATTTTCTCCGTGTTATTATCATCAATCGCTAAATACCCTCTCACTTTAGAATTAAGATTATTTGCATTCGTTTGGGCTTGGGCTGCAGCAGCGTCGTCTAATACTCCAATTTCATTTAATACTTCTACAAAATCTACTGCAGGTATCAAAAATGCATTTACTGCATTAGGGTGCTGAGATCTCCAGTTTGCAGTCCATTGTACTCCTGTGTCTTTTGGGATTGTGTTTTCGTTATCCGGATTCATTTTTTTTTAAGGTTTAAATTAGTGAAATTTACAATTAGTTGACTTACAAAATATAGGGTAATAAATTATAAATAAATTTCAAATCAATAAATAGATCATAGAAATTCTTATAGTAATAAATCTTTAATTAAGTGGACTGTTAGGGTCACAGCTAGGAGGACATGGTTCTGTAAAATCATAAATCCCACTACTAACAACGGGCTCTCCAAAAGAATTTAATTTAACGTCTCCAGCATCAATTTCTTCATTAATGATATCCTGATAAACTTTTGTTTTTCTATTATACTTGGTTCCTACAACGAGTAGTTTTTCTTCAGGTTTCTTCTCTGGGCTATCAGAACCCACTGCCCCATACGCTCTTATCTTTAAGCCTTTTATACAAGCTTCTCCTTGGGCTTTTGCAGCAACCTTATCACTAAGCACGCCCATTTCATTTAGTACTTCTATTAAATCTACTACAGGAACTAAAAAAGCATTACATGCATTCGGATGTTTTTTTCTCCAAGCTGCTGTCCATTCTGAAGCTTCTTCGCAAGGTATTGTGTTTTGTAAATCAGGATTCATTTTGTTTTTGAATTAAATTAATAATATGATTAAATAGCTTACAAAATATGGAGTAACAGTTTGTAAATAAAAACATAACTAAAATCACTATCAAATTTTCACTTTTGGTATTTGATTTTAATTAGTTTAGGCTAAATTTAGGATAAATACCACGTATCTCATTAAAGAAATGTGAAAAAATTATTCAATCCCAAATAGAAACCTGCTTTTTAATTGAAAATCAAATAAATAAAGAACTAATTTATAAGTAATCTGAAATAAATTCCTGAAATATGCACATCCTCACCTAACCTCTCCTTCCAGGGAGAGGAATAATATCCTACAAACAATATAAAAAAAACCTGACAGCACTCCGTGGCGTACTGTCAGGTCTTGATGCATTACACCTAACTATAAAACTTCCATAATTTTAATTAGGATCACAAGATGGAGGACATGGATTCGTAAAATCATATGCTGATTTACTCCCTCCTGTCTTAGTTTGTATAGTACCATCAAAAACTGGCACAAAAACAGTTGTCAACTTATTTTCTGGGTTGATTCCCCAAGACAGATTAATTGCTTCTGATTCTAACGCTATCATATGCTTCACAACTACTGGTTCTATAGCAAAATGACGGATACGCATTCCATTATACGAAGTTACTTCATTAATGTCTAAAGTTGATTTTTGCTTCCAAGAATTTAGGTAATTAGCTGCATTATTAAATGGTAGTAGATGTTTGGAAATTATAGGGTCTACTATAGATTCTTTGTTAATATTAGTAGTGCGTAATTCTTCTAATTGATTTTCTAATACTAAGTCTTTGGATTGTTTTACCAATTCTTCTGCCAATACCACACCCTTTGCATCAATACTTATCACTTTTACCTGTAATTCATTATTTAAAATTCCTGGTACAAAACGTACTTGATATACATCTTTATTATTGAGTACGTTTTTTAGCTGTTGATTAGAAATAGGGTAATTCATTTCTTCGCCCGTAAAGAATTTGGTGAGATCTGCTTCTTGCCAATTCTTAGCAAAGAGATCTTCTGTAGATTGTTCGATTGTTTCGCTAACTGTTTCTTCTTGGTTGCAAGAAACAAATAACAAAAGTCCTAAAAACATAATAGCCTGTGCAAAATGTTTGATTTTCATAATAAAAAGGTTTTAAATTAGTATTCATTAAAGCTACTTAAAAAAAAACTAAAATTTCCCTTAAAAAATTGTAATAAATTCACAACTTTAAAAGAAAACCACCTCTTTTAATTGAAAATCAAACGAATAAAAAACCTATTTTTAAGAATTCTGAATAGTTTCTCTGGAATCTATAAAAGATATCGGTTTACGGCTCATTTCTGGAAATTTCTTAGCTTTTAATGCCGCTTTAGAATTCAGTACTAAATCCGGTACCACTCTTAAGTTTGCTCTAAAGTGCTCTCTTAGTTCTTTTTGCTGCAAAGCACTTAATGAATCAGACACATGAATTAATAACTTATCCGTTCCCAGATCACCAATAACTACTTCAATCACATACATTCCCAAACCTTCGAAACTTGTTAAGACTTCTATCACACTTTGCGGATATAAGGTAGTTCCCTTATACTTAATCATATGCTTTTTTCTACCCAAAACTGGACTTAAACGCATTGTAGTTCTCCCACAATTACATGTTTCTTTATGTGCCTGTACCATATCACCTGTAGTATATCGCAACAAAGGCATTGCTTCAATACCCAGCGTGGTAATTGCTAATTCTCCTACTTTACCTTCTTCTACAGGCTCACCTTTTTCATCCAGAATCTCTGTAATGATCAATTCAGGACGATGATGTCCGCCTTGATGCTCTTCACATTCTGTAAATGCTGTACTCATTTCTGTAGATGCATAGGTAGAATATAAATCAATATCCCACTTCTCTTTGATCTTGTTTCCTAAGGTATTTAGATTAAAATCCTGATCTCTTAAAGGTTCTCCTATACATATTGCAGCTTTTACAGAAGAGTTTCTGTAATCGATTCCGTTAGCTTCTGCGTACGAAATTAGTTTCAGTAAAAACGAAGGTACAACTACTAAATATGTTGATTGAAATCGATCTATAGAATCCCATTGTAATTCTGGTATACCCGATCCAACGCGAACCATGGCTGCTCCTAGTTTTCTGGTTCCAAGAAAATATGCGAGACCTGCCATAAATCTACGATCCAAAGTTGTTGTTAACTGAACTACATCTGTTTTAGTTACTCCTGCGGTTTCAAAAGAAATCGCTTCGTTATACCCCAATCGTTCCAAGTCTTTTTCTGTAAGCGCAAAGGTCACTGGCTTTCCTAGAGTACCGGATGTTGTAACATAATCCACAATTTCTGATTTAGATACACACAAAAAATCATCATTATATGCTTGTAAATCATCTTTGGTAGTAATCGGAAGTTTTTTAAGGTCTTCCACCTTTTTTATAGCTGATTTTGAAATGCCACGGGCAGCGAACAATCTTTTATAATATGGTGAATGTTGTGATACAAAAGCAATCAATTCCTGAAGTTTCTCATTCTGAAGGTTTGATATTTCTTGTGGTGTAGCTTTTTCTATGTTCTTGATCATGTTATATAAGTCCTATACTTATTACTATTTTCAGACCTGTCAGGTTTTTAAAACCTGACAGGTCTACATACGTAAACTGATTATTCAAAAATCAATTCATTCATCCGCTCATCAATTATGAATTTTCTTTGATTGTGAACAAATTTAAAATTTTCAACATCATTAAAAAGTTTAATTACCTTTATTCTTTCTATACCTGTCATTTTTGATGATATCAGGCTGTAATATGAAGAATATGAGTATGATTCAAAATCATTAGATAATTTATGACTTTCTGGATTAAGATGAATATAAACTATTAACGATTTTAAATATTTTTCATCCTTTATTTTTATTCTTTTAAAAGGTCTCTGAAATAAACTCCCAACTCTATCATATCTTTTATTAAAAGCTTTTGTATATGCATTGAAAAAGTTAGAAAAACTCTGTGAAGGGTTTTCAGAATCTTCTTTAATCCTAATCAATAAATGAAAATGATTTTTCAGCAAACAATAACTATAAATTCTTGCTATTGGTAAAATATGTTTTTTCAGTAGCTTCAAAAAATGGAAATAGTTACTTTCTTCGAGAAAAATATCTTGCTTATTATTTCCCGATTATAAATATGATAAAAATGATCTTTTTCTAATATTTCCAAAGTATTTCTGTTTAGACCTGTCAGGTTTTTAAAACCTGACAGGTCTATATAAGTTTTACTATATTTTATATTTTTCGTTCACATTTTCTGATATACTTCTTTATATTTTTCATATCAGGAACAGTGGTTACTTCTCTTTTTATAGCTTGTTTAAAAGCTATTAATGCCTTTTTATAATTCTTTTGTGTGTAATAATATTCACCAAGAACAAAATACGTTGCCCAATAATTAGGGTTTAAATTTTGAAATTTTGAAAGCTCCTCTTCTGATACTTTTTCTTCATTATCTGTAGCAGCTTCAATTTTTCTACTAAGCACCCTGAATGCTTCATAATTAGCATAGGTTTTAGTATGAATAAATGGATCTTCCGGCACGTTCAGAGGTTCTGAAGCAATAACCACTTCTTCTTTTTGAGCGTTTATTTTTTCAAAAACTTCATCTAAATCATAAGCTACAAATTCTCCCATCTGATATGGGTTTGTAGACACCCAAACTTTTCTTTCTTCTGGTTGAAAAACAATACCGTGATGTGCCAACATTTGATTCAGTGCTTTTTCATTACCATACCCAATAAGTTTATCCTCTAAACCATCCCTGTTTCTTAAAATCGCAACTGCTTTTTCTGGAGTCAGTTTATCATTTTCTGACAAAAGCTCTGTCATTCTCTGATATCGATACAAAGAATGACTTTCATCTATTGCTTTCTGATTACGTTTATCTTCTATATAAGAATCACTCTGAAAATGATTAGAACACACTAGTTGATTTGTATTGGGTACTTCATAAACTCCAAAGTTATTTGGAGAAACTTCTATTAATGCAGCTCTTTTATCTTTGGCACTACCAATCATAATAGATTCCGATACAAAAACGGCTCTCTTTTTTGCGATTTCTACAGCCTCTTCGATGGTAGAAGCGTATTGTAATATCTCTCTGGTTAGAATTGAAATAGGGGTCTTAGCAATGAGTGGAATTTTGGATTTACCGGCATTAATAGTAACTGTTAACCCTTCGCTATTCATTCCTGATAATGCTCCCATCATTCCTGCCCATCCATAAGTCATAAATTTATAACCTTCAGAAGGATTCATAAAAGTGATTAATTTCTCCTTAGAAAAATCATCTCCTGCATAAAAATCAAAATTTCGCCCAATTAATAATTTACCATCTACTGTTTTATCACCCCAAGCTGCAAAAGATGTACATCCTACCAACATTAAATCTTGTAATGCATGACCAATATCATGTGCTCCATGTGCATATAACATACGCACATAAGGTTCTGCAAAATCATTATAATCATTAGAGGCGTATCTAGAAACTCCGTAAATTTCTGTTTTATATTCTTCTGGAACATTTAGATGTAACTTGCGATTATACCAAGCTACAATTTTGCTTAAAAACTTAAGATATCCATCTGATGGAATCAATTCTGTAATTTTTCCTATAAAAGCATCTTCCTGAATTTTGATCAATTCTCTGCCTAAACTACCTGCAGCAATTCCTCTTTCCAAAGGTGCTCCTTCCAGATACATTTCCCATAACCCTTGCTTATTTTTACGAAGTAGATTATTATTTAATGTAAAAAACGTTTCGCTATGTTTTGTTCTGGTCGTATCTACAGTTTCAATCCCTGAAATATCAGGTCTTGCTGCTAATGATTTCTTTACTCCACAAGAAGATGATGAGATAATAAGAAATAGAAAAAATATATGATAAACAAAATTCTTCATTATGAATCAGACAGTTCTTTTTCTGCCAAGGTATCTTTAATGCTCCGTAATAAATGTTCTTTTCCAACTAGTTCTCCACAAGTAACTACAGCACTTATTGTTACTCCTAATACACCGTGCATATTTAAACCTTGACCGGTAAATAATAAATTTGGTATCCTAGTTCTGGGAGACAGGAAAGATTTCATTGGGCTTTCTGCATCCTTTGCAAAGCCATACATTGAGCCTTCATAGCAACCTATATAATCTCTATATGACAAAGGTGTCGAAGTATGCACAGATTTGATACAAGATCTAATATTAGGAAACTTTTTCTCTATTTCTTTTAGGTAAGCTTCTATTTTACGCTGCTTAAATGCTGAATAATCCTCTCCTCTATCGTTCTTTTCTGCAACCGTATTAAAAGTATCCGCCCAAGGTTTCATTTCATCAAATCGCATATACGCTATAGAAGTCAAATTCTCTGCGTATCCAGGGTTTTTAAGATCTTCATTTGTAGAAATCAAATATGCTTCCGGCCAATTTTCTTCTTTATAATTTTGCGTAGTCCATACTTTTTCTGGTGTATTCGTATGGTAATAATTTTTATTGATATAAGGGAAAGTTCCTTTTTCGAAAACAATATACAAACTGAAGGAAGATATAATACTTTCTGTATTCTGGATTCTCTTAAAATATAATTTCCTAAAGCGTTCTTTTCCTATAATCTGCAAAGTTAGCTTTGGATCAACATTAGAGACAAAATTATCCGCCATAAAGGTATCTCCTTTGGTAGTAGAAACAGATATTAATTGATCCTCTTCAAAATTGAATTTATTTACTTCCTGATACTTATAAATTTTACCTCCAAGAGCTCTAAATCTTTTTACCAATAACTTAGCAATCTGACTTCCTCCTTGCACACATCTCCAGGCACTTTCCATATAAGAATTAATGGATAAGGCATGTACATAAAAAGGCGTCTTATCAGGATCTCCTGCATACAATAAATTAGATCCTGCCAAAATTGCTCTTAGTTTTGGATCCGTTACCACACTATCTATATAATCTTTTGCTTTGAGTGTCAATAAATCCTCACCATAATATCGATCTCCTTCTTCTAAATTATATAATGGAAATCTGTAGCAAGTATCTTTCACCTTATCTACATATTCCTTAATACCTTTCTCTTCTTCTGGGAAAAACTTAACCAACTGTTTTACAAAATTATCATATCCTTGTGCGTGTGGATATTCTAGATCATCATCATCAAAAGTAATTACATCGTAAGCGTCGATATCCATTCTTTTGAGCTTAAGATCGTCCATGATACCCAGATACTTAAAGTACTGATATAGGTTCTGACCTTTATCTAGACCTCCTATGTAATGAATACCGGTATCAAATATGCTTTTATCTCTAACAAAAGTCTGTAGATTTCCTCCAAACTGGTTATTTTTCTCTAAAACACAAACCTTCTTACCCTCTTTGGCAAGAATATTTGCAGAAACCAGTCCTCCTAATCCACTCCCTATAATTATGACATCGAACTTCTCTTGCATCTACTACTATATTCTATTCAAAACTGTTAACCCAAATTCCTGAACAACTACTTTAAAAGTAGTTTTAATGGATTCAGAAAACTCTTTATTTTCAGAAAATACGATAACTCGTTTTATATCTTCTGATAGTATTTCTTTTAAGTGTTGTGGTTGTATTGGTGTGGTTGTATTTAACAAAAGTACATCAAATTTTATCGATGTCAAATCTTCATTTGACACAAATTCTACTTTGTTTCTAATTGCTGTATAACAGTTTCTTGCTACCGCTAGTTTTTCTTCATCCACAAGTATACCTTTTTGTTTGACATACGGTCTTCTAAAACTTAGATATAACGAAAATTGCCCATAATCATCACTGTATTGTAAAACACGATCCCTATGTTCTACGAAACTTGCTGCTTTATAATATTTCTCTTTATGTATCGAAAAATCCTTTTTGATCTCTTTATAACAACTTTTATATCTATAATTATTAAGTAAGGCTTTGTTATAATAATTTACACCTTCCAGATCCTTTTGCAAATCAAAATATTGTTCTTTAAAATATGCGCTTATCTTCTTTGTTCTTTCATTATACCCATCTCCAAACTCTTTATTATCAGCAGTAATTCTTGGTAAAATTTTTAGCTGGACAGCTCCATCATGGATAATGAAATCGCCTTTTGGAGATACCTGAGTATTTCCGTGAATTATCACCGGTAAAATATCTAAATTCAATTCTTGAGCAAGATAAAATGAACCTTTATGAAACCTACTCATCTTAGCAGTATCCGTTCTACTTCCTTCTGGAAACGCTATCAATGAATACCCTTGATTCACTTTTTCTCGTAAGTGCTCCACTCCTCCCTCTATACCAGAAGAAACCGGATAAAACCCTGCTAACTTAGCTGCTCTACCAAAAACAGGATTATCATACACCCAATCCTTTACTAAGTATATCAGTTTAGGATATAACATTCCTATAGAAATGATATCTAAAAATGAAGAATGGTTCGCTATGATAATACATTGTTTGCTAAAATCTTCATTTTCCGGATTATACACTCGTTTTTTCACGAAAGGATTGGAATACAAGACCGAGCCCATTAATTTAGAAGTGACCTTATGAAAAACAGCCATCTTCTTTTTCTTACTTACAGGAAACCAAGGAATAATCAAACTGCTCAGTACTGAAACAATAAATCCGCCAATAATAAAATATCCGAAGCTAAAAATGGACCAGAGTGTTTGTCGTATCCTAAGCGGTGTTAACCCTTTTTTAACGCGATTAGTAATAAACGATCTAAACAACATCGGTTGAATCGTAAATGCAACCAAAACTGCGGATAAAATCCCGATTAAAGATACTATGGATATGGAGCGAAGTGCTGGGTGTTTAGCAAATATCAATACACCCACTCCTAATATGGTCGTTATTACTGACAATAAAATAGATGTTTTATATGTAGAGAGTTCTTTTACTTCATAGGTAAACTCCTTGATAAGCCCATTGGTTATAAAGATGCTGTAGTCAACACCTAAACCAAAAATGAAAGTGGAAATGATTACATTGAAAATATTAAAATCAATCCCCAACATTTTCATTACTCCTAATGTTATTACCCAAGTAATTGCAATCGGCAATGCAGTTACCAGTGTTAACATTGGGTCTCTGTAGAAGAAGAATAACAATAATACAACCGCCACAAGAGAATATCCTATTAATGAATTAAAATCATTCTTAAGATTTCCTAATAAAGTCTCGTTTAACTGTTTTCTATCAATGACAACTGTATTCTCTATTTTACTAAGAGAAGAGTTAATTCTATCTGCCTCTTCATGCTCCACCTTTATCGCTGAAACTACTGTAGAAAAACCTTTTTCAGTTGTTATAAACTCATCAAGATATAATTCTTTAATATTTTGATATTCATTAAAAACAATAGGTTCAATTTCTGTATTTAGTGTTGTATAAAACTGAGTAAATGTTTCTTCTTTAAAACCAATAATACTTCCTTTTTCTTTTAGCAGGTTAGTTATGGAATCTTTACGCTGTCTTGTCCAGAATTCATTCCAAAGTTTTATTTTTTCGACCTGAGCTTCCTGTGATAGCACTACTCCTCCAACAGAGCTAAAATTAATAAGTTCTTTATTAGATTTCTTCTGATCTAGTGTTTCAAATAGTTTATTATTCGCGTTTAGTGCTTCATTTAGAGAAGATCCATAAGAAACCAGATAGATTGATTTTGCTTTATTATTATTTATTCTATCCAAATCTTCTTCAGCTGCTACCAATTCCTCCGGTTGATAATTCATTGTACTTAAATCTGTATTAAATCCAACTTTATGAAACAGAAACAATGCAACTATAAATACGACAGTAATAACTGAAATCAGAATTTTATTCTTATGAAAATCCGTTTGAGAAACCTTATCTATAAATGTCTTTCTTTTAGCCTTTTTACTTTCTGAAAAACGATATACTTGGGGAATAAATATCAACGCGAAAATAGATGCACCAACTACACTTATTGCAGCAAAAATTCCTAGGTCATTTAACGCTTCTGACTTCACAAAAATTAAGCACAAAAAAGCTACTGCAGTAGTCAAGCTACTCATAAGAACCGGCATAGCTACATCTTTATACAATTCTTTTACGTTATTATTGTTTCTAAAGTGTGTAAGGATATGCAAAGAATAATCCAATGTAATTCCTAATAACACAGAACCAATACCTAAAGATATAGCAGAGATTTTTCCTTTAATTAAATATAACAAAGCAATGGCCACAATCGCTCCAAACACAGTAGGTGCAAAAATAATCAGTGGTACGGTTAGTTTTCGATAGAAGAAAATCAAAATTAACAATAAGATACTCATGGCAATACTTACTGTAAGCTGTATATCTTGTTTTATTTGTTTAGCATTCGCTACTGCATACAACGTAGCTCCAAATAAAGTAGCTTCTGCTTGTTCAGAATACTTTTCGTTTAAGTGTGAAGTGATTTTTTTTAATTCTTCAATAAACAGCGTATTCTCTCCTGTTTCATTAGTCGCTAATGCAGGTGTAAGGAATAACAATAAATTCTTTCGATCTTTGGTTATTAAAAAACCATTATATAGGTCATAATTATCTCCTAACTGAAGTTGAGCAAGTTTCTTAAGTCCTTGTGGTGTTAATGCTAAAGGATCCTTTACAATATACTTTTTGGTTACCAGACCTGCCGGAGAAATCAAGGTTTTATAATTATTCTCGATAATTTTAGCAATAGAATCTGGATTGATTTTACGTTCAATACCTTTGTAATCGGCTTCTGTTAGAAAAAATGGAAGGTGTTTGTATACAAAATCATACAACTCCATTACATTATCATCTGTAACTTTACCTTGTATTTTTTTTACATACTTTGGAATATGTGTATTTATAGAATCTATGTAGGCAGCAGCATATTCTGTAAGAGCATCGGGATCTCCGTCTTTATTAGCTATATTTACTACAATCTTATCAGAAAAAGAAACTGTTTTTAGTACTTTTTGTGTAATCTCTGATTTATCACTATTAGGAATTAATCGGGTAATATCTTCCTCGAAACCAATGCGACTTGCCAAAAATGCAAATACGGCAATACAACCAATAATTATTGGCCAGGCGATTAATCTATTCTGTTTTATATATTGATATAATGAAAGAAAAAAATTATGCATCTATTGCACTCCTTTTGGATTTACGAGAGCTAAAATACAAATACGAAACGAATCCCGAAATCAATGATACCAATGTTGCCAAAATAAAACTCCCTAAAACATATTGTCCAAAACTTTTAAAGATATCAGTACCCGATTTTATATCTTCTATATTCAAAGTAGCATCCATTTCTTTTCCCATTGCCATTGCGCCAATCTGATAGCTGCCATAAATAACAAAAGGAATAAAAGGAGGAAGACTAATATTAGAAAACAAAAAAGCAATAGCTCTATTAAGTTTAAATAACACGGCCAAAGAAAGCACCAAAATAGTATGAAATCCCCAAAGTGGCGAAATTCCAATAAAAAGGCCAAGCGCAATAGCACTCGCCTTTTTTATAGGAGGGTCATCACTTCTTAATACGTTCTCTCTCCAATACTTCTTAAATCCTTTTTTTTTTATTCTACTAATAAGTCGTTTTGGTAGATAAAAAAATAAAGTAAGTGTTACTAACCAAGTATTTAATATACTTATACGCGTAAAATCTTTAAAAGGTCTAAAATGCGAAACTCTCTCTGTTTCGTCATATAATACTGCAACAGGTATATTTCTAACTTCTACATTCCTCCAAGCAAGCTTAACAATCACTTCTATCTCTAACTCAAACTTAGTTGTAAATAATTTTAGTTCGCTAATCTCTTTTATTGGATATAATCTATAACCAGATTGCGTATCTTTAAGTTTGATACCTGTTTCTATATAATACCAAAAATTAGAAAATTTATTCCCAAAACTACTTTTACCAGGTACAGATGGATCATCCATATTTCTGGAACCAATTAATAACAATGACGAATCAATATCTTTTTTCTCGAGTTCATCTAAAAAAATAGGGAGGTCGCTAGGAAAATGTTGTCCATCACTATCTATGGTTATCATATACTCATATCCTAGAAGATTAGCTTGCTTAAACCCTTCTCGCAATGCCATTCCTTTTCCTTTGTTCTCAGAAAAAGTTATAATAGTAAGTTCTCCTTGATATTTCTCTAAAATCGTAGCTGTATCATCTGTTGCACCATCATTAATAATAATAATGCGATCGGTATATTCCAGAACACCTTTTATTACTCTATCAAGAGTCTTCTGGTTATTATATGTCGGTATAAAAACACAACAATTCAGTGTTTCAAAACGATGATCATGTAATGTAGATGTAGTCACAGCGCTATTTTTTCCGTTGCAAAAATAGCATATGATATGATTAAACAGCTAGAAATACTACCTAATTCTTTTTGTTTTTTCAACAAACGATGAAATTTTGATTTGTTCTGCTTTATTATTTCTGACTATAGAAATAATAATTTCATCATTCTTAGCGGTAATCATTTGATTTTGAAGCTCATCATCTGGCCTAATATTCAAAATATAGGTGCCCTTTTCTATAATGTTCGTAATAATCAAATTAGAGCTTACAGCCATTATATCAAACCTTAATTTTTCTTTTTTGATATCCAACATAGGAAAGGTAATATCTTCTATTTGAATATTTTGACCATCTTTGGCTACTTCAAATTGTAATTTATATTGTACAAATTGATTTTCATCTGATCTTCCTGGTATTGTTATTTCTTTGACTGAAGACACTAGTATAATTTCTTCTTTACAGGACAAGAATGTACATAATAGCAAAAAAGTAATCATTAAGGATGCATATTTCATTTTTGTTTATTTCAATTTAATAAAAAAAACCGGCACAGAAAATAAATAATCTCTACCGGTTTAAAACTATTTCTTTGATTACTTTACAATAATTCTCTTCACTATTTTCTTATTATCATTTTTCAAATCAACTAGATAAATCCCAGCGCTATATGACGATAAATCAACAGTTGTAGTCGTTTCTTTTGTTTTAAAGCTTTTTACAACTCCTCCTATGATATTATAAATAGTAATATCAGATTCGCTATTAAAGTCTGCCAATTTTATGGTAAACCTTCCATTTGATGGATTAGGAAACACAGTCAACACATTACTGTCTTCAAACTCTCCTATTCCAAGTTCATTAGGGTCAATTGAGATTTCCCATATACCACGTCCATAAGTAGCGACTCTTAATTTGTTTGTACCATAATGAACTTCTAAATCATTAGCTATCACATTAGGTAAACCTTCTCCATAAACCTGCCAATCTGTACTGGAATTATTTCTATGAAACACTCCAATATCTGATCCAAGAAATAAATCTCCATCACCTCCTGTTAGGAATAAAATTTTATGCATTGGAACATTTGGTAACGTTCCTGATATGTTTGTCCAAGTAGCACCAGAATCGTTTGATTTAAAGATCTTATTACCATCATTATATCGACCATAGCAAATATAAACCTCCGTAGGATCTGTAGAATTCACAGCAATACTGGTTACTAGACCTACTGTAGGTGAAGTTAGGGTATTCCAATTTGTTCCTCCATCTGCAGTTGTATGCACACCATTTCCATCAGTTACATAGATAACCTGATTATCTGATGGTGCAATTGTAATTACAGTTGGAGCTCCTCCTGGAGAACGTAGGTTCGTCCAAATATTTCCTGAATTGGAAGAGCTATGAAGACTACCAAATCCTCCATAAATTGTATTTGGATCCGTTGGATCTATCTCCAAAGGCCAAACAAATCTTGCACCACTTGGTGTATTAAGTCTTGTTGTTTGTGTTGCCCATCCATCTGTAGTTCTTTCTACATATCCGGCTTGACTACACGTCCAAGCTACATCTGAATTACTATAATTCCATAATGCTTCAACTCCATCAGTCCCAAAGTTTCTATTAATCCAATCGGTTCCATTGTAATGTGTAATATCATTGTCCTGAGCACCAGCTAATAAGAAATCTGCGTTTTGAGGTGTTCCCGCTACTTTGTAATATTGAGTAATGGACAAACCTGAAGACAAATCTTCCCATACATCATCTGTAGTAATATCACCTTTAAACAATCCTCCATCATTAGCAGAAAAAACAATAGAATTACTACCTGGTAGCATTTCTAGATCATGATGATCAGAATGCACATAAAAAAATGGTGATCCAGGTGTCCAATATCCATCCAGATATTTTTGCCAAGTGCTACCACCATCTGTACTTCTCCATCCATCTATTCCACCGATAATAATCAAATCTTTATTATTTGGGGCTATCAATAATGTTTGATTATAACCTCCTTGTGTACTCAACGAAGAAGGTGATGCTATTGTGGACCATGAAGTACCTCCATTAGTAGACTTATAAACGGTTCTATTATTCATTCCTACCAAAAATTCTGGATCAATCGCTGTAGTCGCAATATCAAAACGTCCATCGTTAGATAAACCAGAAGACGAAGCAGTCCAATTCTCTCCATTATCAGTAGAAATATAAAAAGTGGTAGAGGTACCACCAGTAGCAAATAAAGTGGTAGAGCTACCTTCTTTATACATGATATCGTTAAAACCTGAAGCTACTGTTTTCAAATTCCAAGTTGTCCCTGCATCAGTTGATTTATAAATCCCGCTATTAGTAGTCGCAAATATTGTATCAGGTGTAGTAGGGTCTATCAACAAATGGGCTATTATTCTAGCTCCTGTTAGTTCATAATTTAATCCTGTGGTCTGCCATGATTCTCCATGATCTGTAGATTTTAGTACTCCAATAGACCTGTTCTGAAAACCATCAAAATCCCCAGTCGCCAGATACATTATATCGTTATTGGTGGGATGAAAAACAATATCAGACACTCCTAGATTTGGTATTACATCCCCTTTAGGAATCCAGTTTGCACCTGCATCATCAGATCTCCAGATACCTCCACCAGGAGAACCTACCCATATTTCATCACTATTAGTCGGATTAAAAGCAACGACATTAAGCCTTCCCATACCTGCATAAAAAGTAGTCTCAGAGTTTGGAATTACCTTAGGACCTATTAGGGTCCAACTAGCCATGTTTTCGCTTTTTTCTACAGGATTATTTTGTTGATACTTATTCCATTCGTTATACGTTATTAATGGATTAGGAAAAGTACCGTTTTCATTGATACGTCTTTCCCAAAAATAAGCCCAACGCTCAAATTGTTTGATCTTTTTTCTGTCAACTCTTTCGGTACTTTTGTTGATAGATTCATATTCTTTACGCTTTTCATCCACTACTTCAAAATAATTACTGTCGTCTTTAGAAGGTGAATTACGCCAATCTTGCGCGGTAACGATATAACAGCTCAAAACCGTTATTAAAAAAAGGGAAGTTTTTTTCATGTATGTGTTAGTTATAATTAATGCATTATAACTAAAACAGCAAAAAAGTAGAAAACCCTACTTTTATTTCAAAATAAATTATTTTTTAAAAGCATTTGAACTAGACATAAAACCTTTAATAAACTCCTTTAGTTTAGGGGATGAGACTTTTTCAATATTCTCCACTAAAAAACTTTTATCCGCATCTATATGCTTATAATATCTTGTAATTCTTGGTGCGCTGCTTTGAACACTTAACCGAATCATTCTCAATTCGATATTACTAGGATCAGATGCTATCGCAGCTTCTATTAACTTCTTTCCCTTTTTAAAAAAAGATATTTTATCTCCTCTTTTTTCAGCATAAGAAGCTTTTAGTGTTAATGCACAACCATAATAAGCTGATAACACAAGATCGTTCTGGTGGTTCGTTTTCTGAATTAATTCATAAAACTTATCCGTATTTTCCTTAGAATCTTTTGCGTATTTATATGAATTCCGCACTTCACTTATATCAACTGGATTGATATTCATAAAAATTAATCCAATAAATAATGCAAAAAACTTCATAATAATTGATTTATAATTTAACAAAAGTAACAACTACTTTTAAAGCTATAGTATCATCATATTTTACAGTACTCTTGATTTTAATTTCGTCTTCAGTATCTGTAAAGCCATTGGTTATAATCAGGTCGGGAGTTTTTTCTGGATTAATTACCGCCATAAACTTCACATTAGAGGCTTTCTTCATAAATAAAGAACATGCTGTTCTTTTTTCAGTAAGTTCCTTGATAATCTGCAAGGTACATACTCCAGGAGTTATTGGATTCCCAGGAAAATGTCCTTTAAACACCTCACTATCTGGATTTAATGTAATAGATGTAGTTTGTACGCCATCATTTACAGAATCTTCGTTAATTTTATATAAATCAGCTATTAACATGTTACTTTTTTAGAAAGTTTAATTCTATGTTTAGTTTAATATTTTTATGATCAATACTAATATTTCTAGCTATTTGGTTATCAGAAATATTATTGAAATGTATTACCACCTTTTCTTTTCTTTTAGTAGCGTGAACTATTTTATGCAATATTTGATCAGGTTGGCTATAAAAATAGTAATTACTACGTTTATCTTTTTCATTCTTAAGGACATTATAAGTATCATTATAATAACTTTCAACAACTGTTCCTTTTTCTTTAATTAATAACGAAAAATCTTTAACTAAGGTATTCAGAATAATTTTTCTATCAAGCTGTTCTACAATTGAATTAATCTTATAAGAATCCTTCTCAAATTCAATATCAAAAAACGTACTCCCAAATTGCGAGGTAAACACTATACGATGTTTTTGGGTTGCTATTTTTTTTGCAATAAGAATCCCGCTAAATTCATTTCCATAAACTGTAATATCTGCTTTATAAACATAATCTACTTCTAGATTAGAAAAGTATGGATTTTGTACAGTATCCGACAATGTAATATTAGATTCTGTGAAATTTTCTACGGTTGCGACCTTACAACCTAAAACAGAAACAAACAATATACTAATGAGCAAATACCGCATCGGGAATAGGTTTATTTACTGAGGTATTTTGAAAATTTATAAGAGTATAATCTCCTGAAGGTTCAATTAGTTTAACACTGGATACTAAATAGTTTTTTGATCCAAAACTTAAAACAATCTGCTTAAACATTTCTCTCAATGTATCATCTTTTGGAGATAACTTTGCCACGTAGACATCATTACCTTTGAAGAAACTCATGGAGAATTGAGTATCATCTAGCATATCACCACTCACACTTTTTGCTATCAAATCATTCAACTTTTTGAATATTTTGTTAGAGGCTAAATTAATATCACTCTTTTTTCCAGCATCATTAATAAACAATTTCTTATCCTTAAAAATCACACTATATTGATATGGTTTTGTATATGACCATTTGATGATATTGGGTGATTTGAAATATAAATCTCCACTACTCTCTATATCATTAGAAAGAAAATCAATATGCTTTAATTGAGTAAATGTATTAACAATTGTTTTAGACTGCTTTGCACTAGCACTTACATCATTCTTAAAAGTTTCTGTTTCTTGAGCAGAAAGCGCCACTTCTTGAGCATGTAACCAAGAAAGGTTTATAAAAAGGCAACCTAATAATAAAAATCTAAGCATACGCTTGTATTGAAAATAGTTCATCTATAGTAACGGTTGTGAAATTATTACTTTGCAAAAATAGCAACAATTGTTCCAATACTGCTACAGTAATTATTTTTGTGTCATGAAGTAGTATAACATCTCCTCCTTTTAGGTTTTTTGTAATCCTTTTTAGAATTACTTTTTCTGAAGGAATTGTAGTGTCGAATGATCGTTTATTCCATCCTATTACAGAGTGTCCAGTCTTTTTAACAGCTCTTGCTATCTTAGGATTCGTGATTCCATAAGGAGGTCTAAACAATAGTGGTTTTTTTCCTGATATTTTTTCTATAATCGTATCTGCATCTTCAATTTCTTTAGTAAACTTATCCGTACTATATATATCGATAAGCTTATCATGAGTAAAGGTGTGATTGCCAATTATATGATTTTCTTCTATAATTCTGAGTAATATATCTGGATACTTTTCAATTTGTTTTCCAATACAAAAAAAAGTTCCTTTAACATTATACGTATTTAATACTTCGAGAATCTTTAGCGTATTGGGGTCTGGACCATCATCGAAAGTAATTGCTATCTTTTTCTCTGTAAACTTTGGATTATTATTTAAGCTTTTAAGAAAATATCCTGATCGTATATTAGCAACTCCATAAGCAGTTATAAATAGCCAAAGAAAAGCTAATACAAGTAAACTCCACCAGGGAAGTTTATTGAAACTAACTGCTGCAATCATAAGAACACCAGCAATCGTAGATGTAATATTAACTATTTTTCTAATTAGCATCGTTGTAACAATGCAATACTATGATTTTTTCCAAGATATTGATTATACAAAAGTATGTTGTTATATTTCTTTGCACTAATATCATTAACTTTCAAGATAGCAGGCACTTGATTAGTTTCAAAAATTTTGCAACCAATCCAAAAACCAAAGCTAGAGGCAACATGAAAATCACCTATCAGGTGTTTATAGCATAGCTGTTCTTTATCTGAAAAAATCGAAGATTGCAAATTATTATAATAATTATCATATCCTACATCTCCATTATTACCTAAAACCACAGCATCTATATCTTCTACCGACAACCCTTGATTTAAAATAAATTTTTCGATACTCGCTTTTATTTCAAGCGGAGTTCCTTCACTTATCGTTTCTACATTAATAACTTTAGCTAGGCTTTTATCTGTTTCTGCACCCAAAACCATAAATGTAGCACCTTCACTAGCAACTGTACCTGGAGTATCTGAGTCTAGCAATTTGATTACATCAATATCATCTTCCTTAATTTGGCCATCTAATTTATGTAAAAGGGTAGAATTTTTTGCTATTTCGTCGATCCCTCCTACCAAGATATTTATTTCAGATTCTTCTGACAACATCAACTGAGCATCCATTACAGAAGTTTCAAACGAAGCCGCTCCCTGTACGTAAGTAACGTTATAGGCTTTGCATCCTAATCCCAATGCTACTTGACCTCCAACAGTATTATGTGTAGATTGAATAAATAGAGTTGGCGTTAAAAATTGTTCATCATTATTAAGAATGTTTTCCAGAAACTTCTCAGAATCCTGTTTACATCCCATTCCTGTGCCTGTAATAATAGCATCAGGCATTTCTACTCCAGAATTATTAAGAGCCATGGAAGCAGTAGTAACTCCCATTTTTACAGATTTAGACATACGTCTCATAGCCGCAGGCTTTATATATTCTTTATAGTTAGGATCATGAGATCTGAATATAGCTTCCTTGTGAGAAATTATATCCTCTAAAAAGGTATCTGGATCGGTCGTAGGTTGTGCCGAAATACTGGCAATACCATTAATAAAACAATCGCTCATTATTTTGTAAAGATTAAAGTGGAACAATTGCCTCCAAAACCAAAAGAATTTGATAAAATAGTATTTACTTCTTTGGCAACCAATTCAGTTTGTGGCACTAAAGAAAACTCTTTCATTTTAGTTTTGAAATTCAGGTTCGGAAAAATTAAATTTTCCCGAAGGGACAAAAGTGAATATACCGCTTCTACTGAACCTGCTGCAGCTAAAGTATGTCCTGTAAATGCTTTCGTTGAACTAAAAACCGGAGTATTCTCTTCTCCAAAAATTCTAGTCATAGCGACACCTTCAGACAAATCATTATTAGGCGTTGCAGTTCCGTGAGCGTTTACATAATCTATATTTTTTGCAGTCATATCGGCAACCTTCAGTGCTTTTCTCATAGCTAGATATGCTCCTTCACCATCAGATGATGAGGCTGTTTGATGATACGCATCATTTGCATTTGCCCAACCGGCAACCCGGCCCAACACTTTTTTATTTTCTTTCTTCACAATAGCATCGCTCTCCAGTACTAAATACGCAGCAGCTTCTCCTAGATTTAATCCTTTTCTGTTATCATCAAAAGGAGTACACTCAGCATCCGATAAAATCATTAAAGTCCCAAATCCATTTATAGTAAACTTAGATAACGCATCTGTCCCTCCAACAACCATTCTATCAATTTTACCTGCTTGAATCATACGAGCTCCGAGCATTATTGCATTTGCTGCAGAAGAACACGCTGTACTTATTGTAGAAACGTATCCATTAATCCCTAAATAATTAGAAATAGACAGTGTAGTAAACCCAGCATGTTGCGCCTGAATAAACCTTCTATTTTCTTCTCTTTCGGCATACTCAAGGTAATACTTTTCTGTAGTATCCATTCCACCTACACTGGTACCTGAAACAAAACCAGTTCTATATTCATTTACATCAGAAATCTGAGCATTTTGTAATGCTTCCTTTGCCGCAATAGTTCCAATCATAGCAGTTCTAGAAAAAGTATGCAAAGGTTTTAAACCCAATACTTTTTCCAAATCATTATTGGTTTTCTTAATCTCACCAACCATGATTTCTTCGCTATGACGAGTTTTCAACATCTCAATTCTGGAAATTCCATGAGATACTGACTTTAAAGCATCAAAATTTTCCTCCACCGTATTCCCGATAGAAGAAATTATTCCCATACCAGTAATGGCAATGCCTTTATTCATATTATTTTGTACGATGTTTTGAAATATAATCTGCCATAACACTAATAGACTCAAATATAGCTTTACCTTCCTTAGGATCTTTTAACTTAATTCCATAGTCTTTTTCTAATAATACAATTAACTCAAGAGCATCAATAGAATCTAACCCCAAACCATCACCAAAAAGAGGATCATTATCTCCTATTTCACTTACTTCTACATCTTCAAGACTTAGTTGCTCTATTAATTTTTCTTTTAGCTCTTCTCTTAATTCAGCCATAACTATTGATTGTATAAATTATTTAATTCTTCTTTTGTTAGCTCTATTTTGCCCTTTTTCGAAAGAAAAGCCAAAAATACGTCATATTTGTCATTATCCAAATCTACCCAACCACAAATAACATTACTTGCTTTTCCTGTATTTATTAAAATTTCAGAATACCTTGACACAAACTCTGCATCAAAACTTTCGGTAACAAAAAAGGCATTCTCACTTTTCAGTTTATTTTTAATACTTATCTCCCCCATAATTATATTAGGAAGCGTATATACAAACACTGCCGGAGATGGGTAAAAATCTTCCCTATCTTGAATACTTTCTTGATGTTTTCTATCCGTATCAAGACTTGATGATTTATTTGATAATACCAGCGCAGTATCTTGATCCACTTCTTTCATGTCCTTTATCAACACTTCTGAAGCTAAAAAACCCAATTTACACAATTCATCCATTTTGTGAAATTTCGGGTATTTTAATTCCAAGTACTTATAAATTCCTTTTGCAAAATCTTTTAGATTATCAGATTCTGAATCGACATATAATTGATTCCCATTTTTAAAAACCTTCTTTTCTTTAATGGAACAAAAACCTGATATGTAATATTTTTCTTTAATCACGATGCAACTTTTTCAATAATCAATGCCACATTACACCCTCCAAAACCAGAAGCTGTTTTCAGAACCCTATTCAATTCTTTTTTCTCATTCTTAGTAATTACATTGATCGACTGAGATACTCCTAATTCTTCGAAGCCTAGAGATGTGAATACCTCATTATTAATCAAGCAATGTCTTGCCACAATACTTTCTATTAAAGCAGAAGCTCCCAGAGTATGCCCATAATATCCTTTTAGACTATTTAACGGAACATTTTGTAGCCCAGCTCTATTAAAAGCAATAGCTTCCATTTCGTCATTAAAAGGAGTAGCAGTTCCATGCGCGGTAATATAATCAACCTGAGTACTATCTAACCCAGCTTCTTTTAATGCTTTTGCTATACTTATATACAATCCTTCTCCTGTTCGTGAAGGTCCGGAAATATGATTAGCATCGTTAGCTGACGCATCTCCTGTAATCTCGATTATTTCTTTTTTAGTAGTATCTTTTTTAGAACTTAACCAAGCACTAGCGGCTGCTTCTCCTAAACTAATACCCGTTCTATTTTTACAAAAAGGCTTACAAGGCTCATTACTTACCGCTTGAAACGAAAAGAACCCAGAAAGTGTAAACTCAGAAAGCAAATCACCTCCTATCACCACTACATCTTCAAAAAGCTCAGACTGAATCATTCGTTTTCCAACTGCCAAAGCCAATCCTCCAGAAATACAAGCATTGGATAATACAATAGGTGTATGGTCTAATTTAAAATAGTTTTGTATCGTTTCGGAAATACTGCTTAGATAGGCTTTTTTATCTAAACCACCTTTCAGGTTATTTATATTTCCTTTTGTAGTAGAAACAACAATTCCGCATTTAACTATATCCAAAGAAGGGTTCTCGACTATCATCTTAGAAACAGATAGTAACATCATCTTTTCTAACTTTGTATATCCTAAATCACTCGAAATCGATTCCCAAGCTTTAGAAAGCTTATCATTATTAACCACTGCACCAAAAAATGGTTCTGACCAGATATAATCATCATCTACTTTTTTGATTCCAGTCTGGTTTAATCGAAGGTTTTCTATATTTTCTTCAGTAGAAAATCCAATAGGAGAAATTATATTATCCGCAACTAAATAGACTTTTTTCATAGTAGTCCTACTTTACGTTTCCAATCCAGAAAGAACTCCGGAATACTTAGAGACATATTACCATCCATATCTAAAAACACCTGTGTAGTCTCACCTACACAAACTAATTCTTTATTTTGATTATATACATTATATCTAAAAATCATTTTCGCAGCGGGACTATCTACATACACTGTTTCTACTGTTGCAATATCACCATATTTAAGCGGTAACTTATGATCACAATTAGAATTAACGATCGGTGTTACGTAATCATTATCTTTCACATGGAGATAAGAAATCCCATGGCTTCGACCAAAGGCCTCTCTTCCTTCTTCGAAATAAGTTATATATATACCGTGCCAAACAATACTTAAAGGATCACAATCGTTAAATCTGACTCTCACCTCGTGAACATGTTTGATGTCTGTTATAATTTCTTTAGACCGCCTTTTTCTTTTCATAGTATAATATAGCGATTACGATAGTACTAATAAAAAACCCAATAAGCAAACCAATTTCGGGAAGAATATCTATCAAACTACCTTTTCTTAAAAAACAATCATAAAAAGCTTCTAACCCCCAGTTCATGGGAGAAACTTTTGCTATGAGTTGCATTGTATCAGGCATTGCAAATACAGGTACCCAAACCCCTCCAATTGCCGCTAACAAAACTACCAATACGGCTCCAAAAGGAGCTGCTTGTTCGTGTGAATTAAACACTGTTCCTAACAAAATTCCTAAGCCAATAGAAGCTAGTCCCGAAGATAAGGCTACAATATATAACAATCCCAGATTATTACCCAGGTCTAAAACTGGTAACCCTAATTTTGGAAATACATAAATCCCTAATAGCAAAATCAAGGTAAACTGCAATAAGCTAACTAATAGAAATAAAAATGCTTTACCCGCTATAATTGTTGAATAATTGATAGGTGTTGTTTGTAAACGAACAAATGTACCTTGTCCTTTTTCATGAACAAGATTCAATGATAATGGTAAAATCATAAAGAAAATTGCAAAGAGCGTCCAAGCCGGAATATTGTGTTGTACTGAATTAGGAAGAATTGATTCACCGGATAAAGAAGGATTAATTTGCTCATACTTTACAAAATTATCTCGATTAAAAGATTTAAGGCTTTCTGATTCTCCTAACTCTTTTTCGAAAGCTTCGTAAATCGACTTAGTTTCAATACTTGCCACCAATTTATCCACTGCAAATATCACAGAACTCCTAAAGGTTTCTTGTGTTATTGGGTCAAAATACAACTTCACTACTTTACCTGATAGTTTCTCTTGAACATTTTCTACTTTTAAAGAATCTACCGAACCTTCAAATTCTTCAAGAATTTTAGTTATATTTTTATCAATTTGTTTCTGAAGTCCATCACTCAATCCCTCAGGAATCACAACTGCCAGCTGGTAATCTCCAGAAGCAACCAAAAGGCTCGCTTTCTCTTCTGTTAAAGGAATATTATCTACTTCTGAAATTGGCTCTAGAAATTCTATTTCAGAAAAACTTTTTTGAATTTCTTGCGATAACTTTCCATTGTCTTTATCTACTAATAGAATTTCGATAGAATTGCTAGAAATTGATTTGAAGGTGGCATCCTGAATCAATGTAATTGCAACTACTAACACAATTGGCATTATAAACAAAATAATCAACCCTCCAGGATCCCTTAGAAGCAATAAAAACTCTTTTTTTATGGAAGCTAAAAATCTATGCATAATCACGTAGTTCTCTTCCTGTAAGCTCTATAAACACATCTTCTAAATTTCTTGCTTCTTTAGTATTTGAAATTAACTTAGAAGGAGTATTTTCAGCAATAATTTTACCAGAATCAATAATTCCCACCAAAGAACATAAATCCTGTGCTTCCCTAAGATGATGAGACGTATAGATTATAGTAGTGCCGGCCTCATTAAGTTCTTTAAGCTTTTTAGTAATTGCTTGTTTTGACTGTACATCCACTCCTACAGTTGGTTCATCTAAAAACAATAGTTCTGGATTATGAAGTATTCCTGCTATAAGGTTTACTCTTCTTTTCATTCCCCCAGAAAATGTTTTAATTTTTTTATCCGCAAAAGGTAATAATCCTAATTGATCCAAGTGCGATAAAACAATTGGTTTTAGTTCGGATTTTGTCATTCCGAACATACTTCCGAAATATAATAAATTCTCTTTTGCGGTAAGTTTTGGATATAAAGCATATTCTTGTGGCACTACCCCAATTGCTTTCTGAATTTCTTTAGCATGTGTTTTAAAACTCTTTCCAGAAACCAATACCTCTCCAGAAGTAGGCTTAATCAGTCCACATAAAATGGATATAAGTGTAGTTTTTCCAGCCCCATTAGGCCCAAGAAGTCCATATATTTCTCCTTTGCTTATTTGCAAGTTTATAGTATCTAAAGAAAGAAAAGTAGCTCCTTTGTATTGTTTAGAAATGCTTTTTATTTCAATCAGAGGAGTCTTATCCATCTCGTAATTATTTAACAGCTTTCTTAAGATCTAAGAAGAAATCTCTCTCTGCTAAAGCTATGGCATCTAACTTATCTGCAATTTTATTATAAGCATCGGTCTCTCTACTTCTGTTCTTATAAAGTCTTGATGCATCTATTGCAAAATCTCTCCATTGATCACCGATTACGGTCATTTCTTTAGACAACTCAGCGAGTCTGGGGTTTTCCATAATTACGGAAGCTTCTTGTAAAAATGCCGCAAAAATAAATCGAAAACCTCCTCCACCAGTTCCTATTTCTTCTTGCATACGAACTAATTGACCTAAGTAGTGATTTGTCTTTTTTACGCCAATCTTATCAGGCCACTTACGAATTCGTTTTGCTACATACCTAATTCCTCTAAATCCAACAACAGGAACAGGTGCTAACATATGCCTATACGCTTGTTTTATCCCTTTGGTAATTGCTTTTTTTAGATCTATATCATTTGGTAATTGTGTAGGATAATAAATATGACCATTAGGAGCAAAAGGCCCTTTAGCGAAACGTACTTTTTCTAATTCCTTAGAAGACAAAGTCGTTACATCAGGCATTACAGGATCACTTATTAGATAATCATCTCCTTCTTTTCCATAAACAACTAAATTATGAGCATTGAAATGAAAACGATATTCATCAGGAAAATATGTTAGGTTATATACCCCCACTTGTAACCCTACAGGGTTATTTTTAGCTAGTTCAGCATCTAAAGTCTGTTGCGCCTTCTCTGTGGATTTAAACTTATGTCGTCTAATTTTAAAACCTAGTCTTTTACTTACTCTAGAAAAAATAAATCCAGGAACAGGTCTAAAACTAAACATTGGTGCGAAATTTACCTTTACAAAAGGTATATATATAAAGAAAACTCCAGAAGCGATACCAAAAACCATTGGTTCGCTTACTTTAAGTCCGTTATAATTCAACAAATTAGAAACCACTCCATTTTCGCAATGGGCAGATTGATTGTGTTCAAAGTTTATTTTCAAATCTTTGGATTTTTAAGTTCTTCTATAGAGATCTCGAAAGCTTCGGCGTATTTCTTTAATATTTTTTCGCTTAGTTTTTTAAACGTTTTAGCTTTTAAATGCCTTTTCACTCTCCATTGCCATAAGCCTACATAACCTGATAGGACTACAACATCCATTCGCTGTAACTCCATATAATAAGCAATTGGACTAAGTTCTCCTTGTTTTATTTTTTGAATAGTTTCCTGAAGCTGTTCTTCTATTAATTCTAAAGATTCGTTAAGCGCAATAGTTTTTGCTTCCCAACCAGAACTTAATGCCTTACCGTACTTTCCATCTTTATCAACCGCATATACAACTTCTCTTATATTGGCTTTAGAAAGACCACTTTCATCCTGAGGTACGTCTTCTTTCTTCATACTTTAAAAAAATAAAATTTAAGGTTTATTACAATTAAGAATCTACGATAATCGTTTTCATCTCTGAAGACGCTATTAAGTTTCCTTCTACATCTTTCACCTCTATTTCGACTAAGCTCACCATCATAATTTCTGCAACGATTTTCACAGTAGTTATTAACTCGGTACCCACTTTTGGTAAAATATGTATTGTAGCGTGTTTTATAGATCCAATAAAACCAGTTTTAGGTTTTTCTTCTGATCCTTTATTTATATACCCTCTATATCCTCTATGTAAGGCTATACTCTGTGCCATATTTTCTACCAAGCCTCCTTCCGTAAAATAATTACCAGAAGTAAGTATATTATCAGATGTAACTGTCAATCCAGAAATAACTTTATCTAAATCAAAGTATAACAATTTATCAATCATTACAAAAGGATCCTTCTGAGGGATCAGCTTTTTTATGAAATCAATATCTGTTATTTTATCTTCTAATTGATTATCCATTAACACACAGTAAATAAAATGTGAAAATATGTAAAACGACCACTTTCCGGTACCATTGCCAAAACTTTATCTCCTTTTTTTAATTTCCCTGATTTTTTAAGGTCATTAATCATTAAATAAATAGATGCCGAACCAACATTACCAACTTTTTCCAGATTAGTAAACCATTTATTTTTAGGAATTGCAATTCCTTGATTCTTCATTTCGGCATTTAATCTTTCTTCAAAATAAAATGAAGAAATATGTGGTAAAAAATAATCCACCTCTTCTTCATTTAGGTTGTTTTTCTGAAAAGCATCTTTCATACTTAAAACTGCTTTCGGCACCACGTACTTATCTAATATTTTGACATCTTGTTTTAGCGAAAAAACAGATTCTGACAACCATTCTTCGGGTTCATATTCGCTCCAGGGTTTAAGGCTTCCATCATCATTTTTATCTCCTCCTGCATACATACAAGATTCCAATTCATGGGCATATGAATACGCTTGCATCCAATCAATCCTAAGTGGGCTCTCTCCTTTCGGTTCACTTTCTAATAAAAATGCTCCTCCTCCATCAGACAACATCCAACGTAGAAAATCTTTCTTAAAACCAATAATAGGTTGCTCCTCTAAAGATTTCAAATTCTCTACTTCTTTATCAAATTTTCTAGACTGCATCCAGGTAGAAACTCTTTCCGTTCCTGTACATACGGCATTTTTAGTACTATCAGATTTAACTGATAAGAAACCATATTTTAAAGCACTCATTCCCGAACAACATACTCCTGAAGCTGTATTCAACTCAATACTATCTTTCGTGTCTAACAATCCATGTACCATGGATGCGTGAGACGGCAATAAATTATCTGGAGTGGATGTCCCACAAGAAAGTAATTCTATTTCACTTTCAGGAAATTCAGAATCACATAAACTTTTAATCGTTTCTCTTGTAAGCTGAGCATTATTATGAGTTATGCTGCCATTATCACTAACAGCATAATACCTTTCTTTGATACCATTGTTTCTTAGAACAATTCTTCTAGCCCGAGAAGGTTGATCATCAATCATACCTAGTCTCTTCTCCATTTCATCATTCGAAACTGGCTCATTTGGCAAGAAATGCCCTGTTTTTGTTATATAAACGTTCTTCATAAAAGTGATAACCTACCTTAATCTTACTGATTGATAATATTTAATGTCCTTTTTTATGCGTGCATAGAAAGGCAAATAAGTCAACAAAAATATAACAAAAACTATAGGTACAAAAACCCAAATAGCAAATTGTAGATAATACTCAAAAAAGTTTAACCATTTCGCTCTCCTTTTTGATGATTTCAGACCTACTTTATATATATGTGCTGACCACTTACTAAAGATATGATTTCCAGATTTATCTGACCTTATTAAGAAAGGTTTTATCTGAACAGCTCCATCTTTTACCAACTCTTCTTGTAATTGTTTAAAATTTTCTTGAAAAAGATGTTTTTTTATAATAAACCCAAATTTTCCAGCCCCATTAATATCCTCTTCTGATACTCCAGGTTTCGGAAAAACACCTAGATATTTAGTTTTCTTTCCTCCCATCATCCAATGTACAATAGTAATCACACTAATATGATTCCAATGTCTATCTACAAAAGCTATATTTCCAACCAATTCGGCTTTACAATCTACTAACAACCTTTTAACTTTCTCTTGGGTTAAGATCCACATATTTCTAGAACCATTAACCGTTATTACTGGAGTGTTTTTTAGTAATACTTGTGCATCATCTCCTTTTAAAAAGGAATTAATGGGTATTGATGGTGAAAGATACCAAACTGTATAACCAAATATGATTAAATCATACTTTTTATTTTTTACAGCATCAGGGATTGATTTGTTAGGTCTAGGGATTTGCAAATAAGATTCTGGGAAGACCTGTAAAAAATCTTTTTTATCCCAAGGAAACTCATATGATTCTTCTGGCTCAATCTGCTGAACAGTAACTAAGCAGTTACTATCTTCAAGAAGTGGATTCACTAAATTTGTTAGAATTTCTCCTAATTGACCACTTTGACTATAATACAAAACAAGTATGTTCTTCATACATTAGGTTTTAAGATCATCCCAATAATCAAAGTAATTAAACCATTGCAAGGGATACTTTTTAACCATAATTTCAGTATTTCTAACATACTCTTTTAACACATGGCTAGGTTTGATTGATGTCTCCAGAAACTTAGGTTCTCGAGCATATAGATTGTATTTCTTACCAGACCCTTTCATAATATACATAAAAAGGATAGGTTTTTTCTTCCGCGCTGCTAGTTTATAGGGCCCTGAAGGAAATTTGACTGATTTACCAAGAAAGTCATGTTCCAAAAACTTAACACCTTCTACATAACGATCTGCTGCAAAAATAATTACTTCTCCGTTGGATATAGCATCATTCATTTGAAATATATGAGACATATCATCTTTTATAATAATATACTTCATAGCCGTACCTGAAGACACCGCACCGACATATTCTTTGATTTGTTCATTCTCCTGATCAGTAACTAGCAGATTAACTCCGGTATTAGTCATGTCAAAATCATCAAAAAAGTAGCGAGCAATATTAAAACTACCTACATGAGCACTAAAAATAATCCCTCCATCACCCTCATTTAAAATGCGTTGCATTTTTTCTCTTCCATCATGCGTAAAAGTAAACTTATCCTTTAACCCAAAAGATATTGCAGTTCTATCTATGAGAGTCTGTCCAAAAACAAAATAATTTTTATAGACACTTAAAACAGACTTAAAAGCAGATTGTTTAAGTCTTTTATTATAGAAATAATAACTTGTTTTTGTTGTAGAGAAAGAAAACACCAAATAGTACGCCGCCACAAATACCAAAATGGAATAGGCAGCGTTAAGACCTAAATTTTTTATAAAAAAAATGAATATTTTATATCCTAAAGGAGTTCCTTTAGCCTTACCTTCCCATTGGGCCATTCTATTTCTTAAATATTGACTTTGCGTTCTATTAAATCATAAAAATCCTGAAAGCTTTCTACTCCAACAAAATCATCTCCCACGAGCTTAACTCCAAAAGTGGCTTCTATAGCCACTACAAGATCTACATAGTCTAGACTATCTAAATCTAAAGTTTCTTTAAGGTTTTCTTCGGGAGCAATCTCATCAGCTTCTACCTCGAATTCTTCTATCAAAAATTCATCAACTTTTTCGACAATTACACTTGTTTCCATCATCTTACTAGTAATTTTTTTCTATTCTAAATCTTTTTTATGACGATTGCAGAATTTGTGCCCCCAAATCCAAATGAATTCGACAAAAATACATCAATTTTTTTATCTACCGTTTCTTTTACCAAATTTAACTTTGTAGAGTCTTCATCTGGAGATTCTAAATTAATATTAGGAGCAATAAATGAATTATTCAACATTATTAATGAATACACTATTTCACTCGCACCTGCCATCCAACACTCATGTCCAGTCATAGATTTTGTAGAACTGACATAGGGTTTTGACTCTCCAAAGACTTCATTTATCGCCTTCGCCTCATTAGCGTCTCCTATTGGAGTAGATGTTGCATGTGCATTCACATAATCAATATCTTCTGGCTTAATATTTGCCTGATCCACTGCACGTTTCATTGCTCTAGCCGGACCTTCTTGGTTAGGAGTAGAAATATGATCTCCATTAGAAGAAAAACCATAACCTACTACTTCTCCTAAAATCGTCGCACCTCTTTTTACAGCGCTTTCATAAGACTCCATAAATAATGCGGCTCCACCTCCACTTGGCACCAACCCATCTCTTTCGCTATCAAAAGGCCTAGAGGCTTTTGTAGGATTTTCCTCATTAACAGAAAAAACTCCTAATCCATCAAAACTACCAAATGCATAATCATTAATTTCCTGAGCTCCTCCACATAACACATAATCCTGCAGTCCTTGCTTAATTAACAAATACCCCATTCCTACAGAATGCGAACCACTAGCACAAGCAGCACTTATAGTAAAATTGATACCTTTTAATTTAAAAACAGTAGAAAGATTCATAGTAACTGTAGAATTCATCGATTTAAAAACTCCTCCAGAACCTACCAAAGTAGTATCTTTCTTAACTCTGATTTTATCAATTGCTTGCATCACTGATTCTGCGGTACTATCATTACCAAACAGAATGCCAATTTCTTCATTATCCAAAAACTCCTGATCCACACCTGCCTGATCAAATGCCTGTTTTGTTGCTATATACGCATATTCAGACTCAGAACCAAAGCTAACACGTTGCCTTCTACTTAGCTCTTTTTTTAAATTAGGCTTAGGCACAGTTCCTGTTAACGCAGATCGATATCCAAACTCTTTACGAGAAGGTTCGAAAACGATACCTGATTTTCCTTGATATAAAGATTCTTTAACTTCGTCAACATTAGAACCTATACAAGAATATATTCCCATTCCAGTAATAACTACTCTTCGCATAATCTCTTATGAATAAATCCCTCCATTAATATTAACAACTTCCCCAGTTATATATGCAGCTTTTTTTGATGCTAAAAAAGTTACTAAATCAGCAACTTCTTCTGCTTCTCCAAAACGATTAACAGGAATCATACGCTTCAACTCTTTTTCATCCATCTCTGCTGTCATATCTGTTTTTATAAAACCAGGTGCTACTGCATTTACGGTAATCTTACGTTTGGCTACCTCTTGAGCTAATGCTTTAGTAGCAGCTACCAATGCTCCTTTGGCAGCAGAATAATTAACTTGACCTGCAGTTCCTTTTACTCCAGAAACCGATACAACATTTACTATTCTACCATATCTATTGGTTAGCATTTTTTGAATAAGATGACCAGTAACGTTATAAAAACCGTTTAAACTAATATTTAAAACATCATTCCAGTCCTCTTGTTTCATCCACATAAACAAACCATCTCTGGTAATCCCAGCATTATTGACAATTACCTCAATAGTTGCATCTGGATTATCAGCAATCCAACCATCTAGTACCTGATGAGTATCTTCTCTATCGGCTACATTAAATTTCAACAATACACACTGACCTCCTTCATCTTCAATCAGCTTTTTTGTTTCATTAGCAGCAGCATCATTAGATTGATAATTAATAAGTACAGGATATTCTAAATCTTTTGCCAATTTTACAGCAATTGCTCTTCCTATTCCTCTGGATCCTCCAGTAACAAGGGCGTATTTCATTTACAATTTTGGTTTTAAAATCAATTAACTATTGAATAATATAAACACAACAATTATTCCAAATTAAGATTTAATTAACAATATTAAAAGATTCCTAACAACTTTAACAATCGTCTAATGTTGTTAGGAAACGAAAATATTTATTTAACTTTAACGAAGGGCTCTAAATTTTCAAACCATTTATCACCCAAAAGCTTTCCGTCTGGTGTTAAAAACCCCCATTTCTTATTATACTTTACACGTGCCAGACCATCTACAAATCCTTTTTCAGCTACTTTTCCTGACAAGAATTTAAAACTACCTGCTGTGATACCATACTTAGTTTCTATAACTAATTCTCCTTTTGCATTCACAAATCCCCATTCTTCAATTTTCACGGGAGCCATACCGTTAGCGTCAAAATAATCAACATCATCATATTTATAATCTATAACCACTTTACCATTAGTATCAATAAAGCCCCATTTGTTACCATCATAAACACCGGCATATCCGTTTTTAAAAGTTTTTGCTTTTATAAATTGAGGCGCTATCACCCATTTACCCTCTTTATCAATAAATCCGATTTTCTCATTTTTTCTAGCAATCGTATATTCTCCTCCAGCTCTAAAATCCCATAATTTTGTTGCTCCATCTACTTTATTGAAAGAATTAGCGGAAGCTATACCAAAAATTCCTTCTCCTTTTTCGGCACGAGCAACGTCATTTACATAGTTCCCTATAGATGTATATTCAGGTTTAATAACAATATTCCCTTTGTTATCTATAATTCCCCATTGATCGGCTTGCGTAGAAAATCTAGCATACCCATTACGGAAACCTTTAATAATTTTATATGTTGGTTTTACTATAACTTCACCTTTTGGATTCATCAAACCAACAAGTTTTTCAGATCTAACAAAAGCTACTCCATCTTTAAAAGGATATATTTTTTCTGCATCAGAGTAAGCTAGTTCTTTACCTTGCTTATCTACATACATCCATTTCTTATCTTTTAAAACCATAGCAACACCACTATTAAAATCTTTAGCTTTGCTAAACTGTGGTTCAAGGAGCCATTTTCCATCAGGGTTTATATACCCCCATTTTTTACCATCTAAAACCAGTGCTACGCCATCAGCAAAATTATTTGCTTTTTTATATTTAGGAGCAATAACAAATTCTGCTTTTTTGTTTATGTAACCAAATTTACCTCCTTCTCTTGCCTTTGCAAGTTCCTGAGAAAATATTGTTTGTAAACCAAATACTAATGCTAGTGTAATTAAAAATGCGTTTTTCATTATATCTATATTTAAGGTTTATTTTTTAGTGCATATTATAAAGCACAAGTAAACATGCTTTAACTTATATATGAAATAAATTAAATCTTATCAAGTATTTAATAGGCATCGTTTTCTTTCAGGTAGTCTTTAACTCCCTGAACAAAAGGGTACGTAATATAATCTTTTGTAAATGGAGGGACTATCTTCTTAATGTCCTCAACCAACTTCTGAGTCCTACTCGATAGCTTATCTCCAAAATCAAGATACTCCAAAGCCTGTACAATAGTCATCAATTCTATCGCTAAAACTTCGAATGTATTCTCTATAACAGTCTTGGTCATATTAGCTGCATTAGTACCCATACTAACGATATCCTGATTGTCATTATTATTAGGAATACTGTGTACGTACATTGGATTGGAAAGCATTTGATTTTCCGCTGTAGTAGACACCGCTGTAAACTGAATCCCTTGCATTCCGAAATTAAATCCTAGTTTTCCTAAATTAGCAAAAGGAGGTAAAATATCATTCAACTTAGAATTTAGCAAATAATTCAATTGACGTTCTGCTAACATTGATAATTTAGTAACTACAAGCTTAAGTTTATCCATCTCTAAAGAAACATAATCTCCGTGAAAATTACCACCATGATACACATGTTCTTTCTCCACATCAATGATTGGATTATCATTAGCAGAATTTAATTCTTCAATTAATATCCTACCGACATGTTTAATAGTATCACAAACCGGCCCCAAGATCTGAGGAACACATCTAAGCGAGTAATATTCCTGAACCTTTTCCTTAAAATAGGTATCACCATTCTGCCCAGAATACAAATGCTCAGTACGGTCTCTTGTAAGTTTACTATCTGATAAGTGCTCTCTCATTTTACGAGCAACATCTTGTTGTCCTAAATGAAGTTTACTATGATTTAATTCTTTTGAAAGGTGGTCATCATATGCCTCTACAATTTCATTTATTGCTGAAGAACAAGAGATAGACCAATCTAATAGCTTCTGTGCATTAATAACATTAATAATACCAATTCCCGTCATAGCGGAAGTACCATTCATCAATGCCAAACCTTCTCTAATCTTTACCTCTATTGGCTTAAGACCTAACTCTTTAAAAACATCTTCTGTATTTCTTCTTTCTCCTTTGTAAAAAACTTCTCCTTCTCCTATTAACACCAATGCCAAATGTGCCAATTGCACAAGATCACCACTAGCTCCCACACCTCCATGCTCGAAAATTAAAGGAGTAACATCATTATTAATTAAATCCTTCAAGCCATTAACAACAGTAGTATTAACTCCAGATTTACCTAATGATAATGTATTAAGTCTTGCTAACATTAATGCTTTCACATAATCAGGCTCCATCGCTTTACCGGTACCAGATGAATGACTTCTTATTAAGTTAAATTGTAATTCAATTCTATCCTTGTCATCAATCTTATATTGAGCCATTGGCCCAAATCCAGTATTTACTCCATAGATAACTTTATTTTCAGAAAATTTCTCTAAAAATTTAAAGCTATCATCCACTCTATTTATTATAGAATCATCTATAGCAAGCTTCTCTTCATTAAAAATAACACTTAGGAAATCTTTAATTTCTAACTTTTCTTTTAGTATTAGCATTCGCGAATTAGTAAGTTTTTTCCAATATTTGTAAAAAATTCAAGTTTACTCTTTATTTTTACCGAGGGCAAATGTAATGTATTTAATGTACCTTTAAAAATTATGAAAAAAGAAAATGTAGATGTTCTGGTTATTGGCGCCGGTCCGTCAGGTAGTGTGAGCGCTGCTTATCTTAACAAACATGGAATAAATGTTAAGGTAGTTGAAAAAACAAAATTCCCACGTTTTCAGGTAGGAGAAAGTTTGATTCCTAGATGCATGGATAATTTCAAAGAAGCAGGTCTTTTAGATTGCCTTATGGAACAAGGATATGAGAAAAAACATGGCGCTCGATTTATCAAAGATGGTGTTAAAGGTTGTTTTGATTTCAGCAAGAAATATGGGGAGGGCTGGGATTGGACTTGGCAAGTACCTAGAGATCATTTTGACAAGACATTAATAGACGAAGCCATTAAACAAGGAGTTAGTGTTGATTTCGAATCTGAGGTTACCAATGTAGAATTTCACGGAACCGATTCTTTAACTACAGTAAAACATAAAGACGGCTCCGAAAGTCAGATTGAAGCTAAATTCATTATAGATTCTAGTGGTTTTGGACGTGTAATAGCAAGACAACTAGGCCTTGAAGCTCCTTCTAAAATTGCAGAACACGGTTCAATTTTCACTCAAGTAAAAGACGTAAACAGGCCAGAAGGAATTGAAGGCACTACAATAACTTTTGAAATTATAGAAACCGAAGTATGGTTTTGGTACATCCCTTTCTCTAATGGAAATACCAGCATTGGCTTTGTTGGACCTATGGATTGGATCAATAAGTTTGAAGGAAATAAAACAGAAGTATTACAGGAAATGATGAAAACCTCTCCTTATTATTATGAGCAGTTTAAAGATACTCCTTACTTATTTGAACCTTACAAAGTAGAAAACATTGCTAAAAATGTAACTAAACTATTTGGTGATGGCTTTGTACTAACTGGGAATAGCGCGGAATTCCTAGACCCTGTTTTTTCATCAGGAGTCTCTTTTGCCACTGAGACCGGCTTACTGTCAGCTAAGCTAGCTATTAGACAACTTAATAATGAAGAAGTTGATTGGCAGGCTGAATTTGTAGATTACATGAAACAAGGAGTTGATGTGTTTACAACGTATGTAAAAGAATGGTACACAGGAAATTTACAAAAAATCATTTTTCATGATAAACCAAACGAAGACTTTAAGGAACAGATATGTGCTGTACTTGCTGGATATGTTTGGGACAAAACAAATCCTTTTGTAAAAAAGCATAGTCACATTGTTAGGAATGTAGCGAAACTTGTAGAGATGGAAGAAAATATGTCGGAATAGTTTCTGATATCTATACATATAATAAAAAAGGAGACAATTGCCTCCTTTTTTATTATATGTATTTACAAGTTTTCACTTATTTCTTAGCAGTCACCTTAACTAAAAAATCCTTACTTCTTCCTTCAAAACCTTCTATAAGAATTTCTGATTCCGATAAAGGTAATATTTTATCTGTTTCGAAATGCTCTAATTCTGTATCATTGAAATCACGAGAATTAAAAATCGCTTCTTTCTTAACCTCTCCTGTTTCATCATTGATTATATACGCTGTAAAATACCCTCCTTTACCATCTGTGTGCTTATAAGGAACTTCGTCTTCAGGTAAATTTAGATTTTTAACATTATCAAGGTATAACAAATAATGGTTTTCTCCGGCAAACATATGCGTATACGACATGGTTCTTTGCCCTCTTTTACCTACTTGTCTTTTTGGTAATTTATGCATCCATACCAATGATCCATCTGCATCTATCTTAGCAGCAAGAATATCTCTATAATAATACGTATAGGTAGTTCTTGTCCTACCTGAAGAACTATGTATTGTTCTTGCGACAACGTATCGCTGTTCTCCTAAAATTAAAGAACTCCCATCATTATTAGCAACAATAGTATTAACCTTAAGATTCTCAAAAGCTGGCTTAGCATCTTCGTCTTTTTCCTTCTTTTCTATTCTCTTTTTCTCCCTTTTTGTTGCGTATTTATTCAACAATTCGACTGGAAAATCATAGTTTTTAAAATCGCTTACAGCACCTTCTTCATTTAATTTAATCGTAAAAACACCTGTAGCTTGACCCTTTTTCTTTGTCGAAAAAAACACTCTTGAAGTTCCTTTATCAGGGTTTTTAGAAGTACCTGCTATCACTACATTAGCATCTGCATCTTCATATAAAATGATTTCATCTATAAATTTATCACCTATTTTAATTTCATTCTTAACAATACTATTGGTATTCTTTTTAACCTTAAAAAGTTCTAAATGATAATTCGCATCTTCTTCTTTTTTCTTTTTCTCATCCGTACTATCATCCTCATAAACCGAAGCTAGCATATAAAAATTACCATCCCTATCGATAACATAATCAACATTATTCATCTTTTTCTCCGTATAAGGCATTGTAACTTGTTCTTTCCACTGTAGTTCCAACTCAGAATCAAACACATTAATTACAAACCTATCATTCCCTTTAGAATCATCCCTTGATTCTGGTTTAAGCCTATACGTAATTAGCAATTTTTGGTCATCAAAAGACCGTCTATATAAAAACTTACTTCCTCCTATACTATTTATTGTAGCTACACTCTGAAAAGAATGACTTCTTGCAATCTTACCTTCTTGTCTGATAATTTCTTTTTGCTCACCCAGTTTAAGAGTTTCCAAAGAAATAGCTTGAGCTTCTAAAGACTCTATCTTCTTTTTCCTATTCCATTTTGTATAAAACATGAGAACGTTGTCTCCTAATCGCATTATTTTTTTAAAACCGCCTTTTGCCTTGTCTTTAAAAAACTTTTCATGCTCTATTCTATCAATCTCCTTAAGTGTATTAACATCAAATTTCTGAATTACTAAATGATCCTTGTGGCGATTCACAGCTATCACATGATCCTTGTATTTATGAAATTCTTTGAATTTCCCATCCGTTTCACCATACTCTTCTCCCACCTCTATGGTAAAGTTTTCTGATAATTTAGGATCTTGAGCAAACACATTGATTGCTCCAAGTAACAATAAGAGTAAAAATTTATTTTTCATATTTATAATTTAGGATTGGTATTGTATTTTTTCAGTAACTCATCTCTTATGAGTTCTTAAAGTTTAATGTATGTATCATTGCAAGGCAAAATGTTACCTTGCTTTTTGATTTTTATACGCATTCGTTGCTAAATTTTCTTTCAAACCTTATCAAATCTGTCTGCCATTTGCCAGGTAGACAGGAACAAAACAACCATTCGATTGATCGTATAACTGTTGTGATAACACATATAGTGTTGTGATTAGCTTTTGTTTTTGAGTTTCTCTTTATCACTTATAAATTTAATTAGTTCATTTCTCTTTTTAAAAACCTATATTTTAACACATTTCATTAGTATTTAAATTAAAAAAATGGCTTAGATGTTATCTAAGCCATTTTTTTAATTTAAATAGTTTACTAAATAATTTAAAAATTAATTCATAATTAATTTACCTAATGAACTTCCTTCTTTGCCACCTCCGTAAATCCAATACGTATTAGAACTTATTCTATATTTTGTAGAAGGCCTAACTACTATTTGTTTCTTTTCGAACTCTTCAGGATCAGTTCTTGTTATTTCGCCTGTTTCTTCATTAAAAGAAAATACCACTGGTATCATTTTGCTAATTTTCTTTGTTTTTTTAACATCATCCATTTTAGTAACCCCAATATTCTTAGGATCATCATTGACAACCACAGTTAATTGTCCATTATGATAAATTGGTATTGCACTTAAATACTCTGGTCCATTACCCAAAACTGTTAAAGGAAAATACAAGCCTGCGGAAACTGAAACTCCTCCAGAAGCACCCCAAAAACTAATAGAAAAACCTAATTCCGTAACTGTAACTTGTTGTTCTTTTGGTATTACATTACTCCAATCTAACTTCCCTTCTTTATTTAAAGCTGTTACTATTATTTCATTTGCATTATATGTATAAGGTGTCATTTTCATAGGCCCCATTCCGCTAGCTTTACCTTCAAAAACGGTTTTATACTCTGAAAGAACAATTACTCCTCCATTATCTCTTTCCACAAAAGCGATATTTCTGTAGTAAGGCTTTAAATCTCTTCCTTTCTTAGCTCTTCTTTCTCCTATTAGTTGTGCTTTAACCTCCACAGTAAAGTCGTTAAACGTCTTTTTAATAACTTCTCCCTTACTGTAATCAAAAATAACATCATACATTCCTTCTACAGTAGATTCTGCCTTACCGCTTTTCTTTAAATCAGAATAAAAACCAATAGCATGAAGTGTATTATCCTTAGTCTCCATTAAACTACAACTCAATGCACGTTTACCTTCAAGAACAACATTAGTTACTTGTTTTTCATAATTATTCTTTGCCAAATACGCATGTACCGTAATATTATTGATACTCGTTTTCTTTTTCTTATCTCTATAGCTTTCAGTTGTAGCAATTAATACGTCTCCATGCTCATTAACTTGTACATCAGAAAAATCAAAATATTGTTTGTTTTTTTCTTCAAATACTACTTCATAGGTATCATTTAAGACAGTTGTTAAACCATCATCCAAAAGCTTTACGGTGTACTTTAATTGTTCTTTCTTAGAATTAATACCAACATGCGCTATTAAATAATTAAAATCGTCATAAGATGTCGTAAACACAAAAGTTCCTTTTTTTCTTTTCCCTTCAACAGGAACTGATAAAATGTTTGTTGTTTTTACGATCTTATTTCCCACAATCTCTTTAGCTAAAAAATTGTTGTTTTTCGCTTTTTTATCATAGTAGGAAAGCATTAAAAATACTTTCTCTCCTACTATCGCCAAATCTTCGACTTGTAGTTTATACCCATCAATTTTGTCAAATTCAAGAGGTGTACTATTTTTAAAAGATTTAGTAGCAGCATCAAAAGTCTGCAAAAAATAACTCTTCTTTTTCTTCGCTAACGCATAAACAACATTTTCTTTTTCTCCGGCAATTTGAATAACATCTCCATCTTTGGACGTTACTGCATCACCAAAATCAAGATCTATATTACCTACTTTTAATTGAGCAGATAACGTTGTACAAATAAGTAAAAGTAATAATGAGGCTAGTTTTTTCATAATATAATTTTAAAGGATGCAAAAATAGATTAATAAATTTGATTGGGATTCATAGTTTAAAATAAAATATTCGCAAAATTATTGATATAATAGTAGAATTACCCCACCCTTTTTGGGTAGTTTTTTTATTTAAACTCTTATCCTAAATACGTGATTTTTCCACTTAACACATATTTATCATGGATTAGTGCGTCATGGGCAATAAATGTTACCCTCATTATTTAGGTTTTCTGCAAAAAACTTAACTTCTGGTTTTGTAACAGCATCTCCTAAATCACATTATACTCTCTATAATTTCATTAATAAAATTATCTATTACAGAAGATTCACAAAAGCTTTTACCGTTATTGGTCTAAAAGGCAGAAACTATTTTGTGTGTTTATGCTCACCAGTTTTCTTGAAAGGAATAGAGTTTAATGATTATTTAGCTACTGATACTTTTAGAAGTAGATTATTTTTTTTACCATCAAAGGCTTCGAAAATCATATCCTGATTAGGTAGTGTTGCTACTTTGTATACTTCTAAGTTATCTAAACGAGAGTTTCTAATATCGCTTCCGGTAAGAATTGGATCTTTTGTTACTTCTCCTGTTTCATCATTTATAGTATAAGAGGTTAGATACAAAAACTCTTTTTTACCATCAAAATATCGTGTAGGATATTCATCAAAAGACCTTTTTAGATTAGTAAAATCATCAATATGAAATAGATAATGCTTACCATTATTCCTAAAATTAATATAGGACATGCTACGTTTCCCTCTGGCTCCTGTTTGATATTTAGGCAATCTATGAAACCACGCTACAGATCCCTGTGATGATAGTTTTGAAGCAATTACATCTCTATAAAAATATTTATATGTCGTTCTTGATCCAGAAGAACTGGATGTTGTAAATGATTCTACATATCGTTGTTCTCCTAAAAGCACCAAACTACCATCTTCATTAAAAACAATATTATTTACTTTTAAGCTTTCAAAATCCTTTTTATCATCTTCATTCTGGGTTCCTTCATTAATTCGCTCTTCTCTTTTTAAGGCATACTGCTGAGCTATTTCTGAAGGAATATCTGTTTTTAAGATTGAACTGATTACACCTGTTTCATCTAAACTAGCAGAAAACAAACCCGAAGCTTCTAATTTATTATCATTATTAACATAAAAACCCGACACTCTAATCTTCCCTTGTTTATCCAGTCCAATTACCGCATCCATTACTGATTTACCAGGTAGCTCTATTTTACTTTTGACAATTTCTTTAGGGTTTTCCTTGATTTTAAAAACTTCTGTCCTAAAGGTATTCTCTAATTTATTTTTTTCTTCTGCACTGGAATTAAACACAGACGCTGTCATATAAAAACTTCCTTCATTATCAATCGCAAAATCCTCATTCTCCATCCACTTATTAGCATAAGGCAATCTTACTTTTCGACTCCAAATTAATTTCAGACTAGCATCATATACACTTATTCCTATTTTATCAGCTTTATCATTCGCCGTTTTCACTCTAAACAACACTAACAATTTAGTTCCATCAAACGATTTCTTAAAAACGAATTTATTGATTCTTCCTCCAGCATCAAAACCATAAGTACTTTTAAAACCAACATCATTATTGATATTATCCTTATCACTTCCAACAAGAACTGGTTTCTCAGCTATAATTCCGGTAAGAGATATTTTTTGCGCATACGCTTTGTCCTTAACAGTATAAAAAACAACAGCTTTTCCATTAAGATTCATCACTGTCTGAAAATCACCTTTATCTTCTATTACTTGTCTTTTCTTAACGTCTTCCTTAAGATCTTTTAAAGAAAAACGTTGAATAGTCATATCTTTCCTTCCCTTTTTTATAGCAACCATCCTATCACCTGAAGCAACATAATAAGAATTAGAACTTTTAATTCTTTTATACTTTTCACCTATTTTGAAATTAAATTCTTCCGAAAGAACTGGCTTTTGGGAATATGAATATCCGCTTATAAGAATTAGTAAAATTAAAAGACTCTTAATTTTCATTATTAATGGTTTTTTATCTGAATACATAAGATATATAATTAGGTCAAGTAACACAAATATATGATTCTTGTTTGAAACGTCTATTTTTTGTAAATTATAAACTCTTTTATTATTTTTTTATAAATTTATTTCCAATGAAAAAACTGATTTTCAACTTTTTAAAATCTTGACACCTATAAAACGAAAATAATGGTAAAAAAATGTTGCATTGTAGATTCATAAATCCTACATTTGCATCCGCATTTGAGATATTAATGCGGAGTTCATACTAAATAATGAATTTGGAGAGGTGCCTGAGTGGCCGAAAGGAACGGTTTGCTAAATCGTCGTACCAGTAATGGTACCCAGGGTTCGAATCCCTGTCTCTCCGCTAATATTTTAGAATAATAGTTTAGTTTTAATAATTATTATTTTGAATAGTTACACTTCGGGGTGTAGCGTAGCCCGGTTATCGCGCCGCGTTTGGGACGCGGAGGTCGCAGGTTCGAATCCTGCCACCCCGACTAATACTAGAGTTACGGGCTCGTAGCTCAGCTGGATAGAGCACCTCCCTTCTAAGGAGGCGGTCATAGGTTCGAATCCTATCGGGCTCACGAAAAGTCTTACTTTTATAAGTAAGACTTTTTTGTTTTTAAATCATTTAAACTTTGCTTAAAAAATCAAACCAATTATCTCGTGCAACTAATGCAGGCTTTATAAAAAGTCTTAATTTTTACATATAAAGTTCTCTATCAATAAGGAATTTTCGCCCTTGAATGCACTTTTACTTTTAATAACTAATGAATCTTCACTAACTTAGTGTACAACGTTTTTATAGAGTAACATAATTCTCTATAAAAGTTTAAAATTGTTTCGAAAATATTGAGCTAGTATTTTAGCTTCTCATTTTTATCCCAAATACCCCAATAAGCGCCTACATCTCCTTCTGCGCCAACTTTCCAGGACTCATCAAAAGATGAAAAAAAGAATATTTCTATATCATCTTCTTCAGACCATTTTTGTGTATTGATAAAATACTTCATAGCATTTTCATAAGATGGAAATGCTCCTTCAAGATTTGTTCCCATGCTGGGCCAGCCCGTTTCAGAAATAATTACTTTTTTACCATTCCCAGCACGAAGTGCTCTTTGGTACATATCTTTCATATACAATAAAGAATAATCCAGATCGCAGCCTTCCCAAAAAGGATAACAGTTTGCTAAAATAATATCACAAGCTTCGGTGATTCGAGGATGATCTACAAACTCATAATACGCATCCACATAACCTACAGGGACGTCTTTTATTTTTAATTTAGCGTGATTAATGAAATCCAACAATTGTTGTTCAGCTAAATCACCTCTATACATCACCTCATTACCAACCGCAGCTATATCAACATAGCCTTCATTACATAATTCTATAAGATTTGCAACCTCTTTTTGGTTAACCTGATCATCATCTCCAAGCCAAGCACCAACTAGTGTTTTAATTCCATATTCTTTAGCTATTTTAGGTATTAATTCATTGCCTTCTGTAGTAGAAAATGAACGTACCCATTTGGTATATGGGGCTATGATTTCTATTCGACGTCTTATCTGTTCTTCAGATAATTGATCGCCTGGTTCTTGACCTTCTACATAAGGACTAAAACATAATCCGTGCATGCCATTTTCCAAGACCTGCTTATACATATGTTTTAAATCTTCTGTAGTTTTATCCGTATAGTCTAAACTAGCTAAAGCCAAAAACTTTTCTTTTCTTACAGACATAAGGTAGCTATGATTAATTAATATTATTAAAGTTCTCCTCTTCGTTCTACCAATGTAGCTTTTATCTCCCTAGCTTTCTTTTCGGAAAGACTATATTTCCACATTACCCACACAGCTAATGCTGCAGTCACTGATGGAACTAATATGTCGGCAATCCTGAGACCATTCATGGTTTCTAAAGATTGCTCAGTAACATTAGGATCAAAACCAACAATACTTAGAATTACCCCTCCTAAAACTAGTGCGATAGACTGTCCTATTTTTACCATTAACCAATAAATAGCTCCAAAGGTTCCTTCTTTACGTGGCATCCCGTTCTCTAACTCATCTAAGTCACATACATCTGCTGTCATAGACATCATTAATGTAAATAGCCCTCCCATCCCGAAAGCAAATAATGGAATTGGTAAAAATATAAGCCATGGTACTTCGCTACCAGGATCTATACTAAACCAAGACATTCCAATATTATCCAGTATTGGATTTAAAAATTCAAATATTGAACCTATTCCAGAGTTTAATGATTTACCTAATCCCGTTTGATTAAATTGATTATTAAGTTCCTTATCAAAACCCCACCATTTTAAAAGATAGCCTACTATTGATAAAACTGTTGAAATTATAAAGGCTTTTTTCTTCCCCCATTTATTCGCCATTTTTGAAATAATTGGTATAACAATAAATGCGGTAATTATAGCATTTATCGTATTAAACCATGCTGGCCAAGTACCAGCTAACTCATAACTTCCATTATACATATAAAATACAATAATGAAAACTCCAAATGCAGCAACAAGTTGAAATCCATTAAAAACCAAAAACGTCGCACCACATAATTTCATGAAGGGTTTATTTTTAGAAACCTGAACAATTCCTGCATATAAATCCTTCATATTAGCAGCAAGCGTTTTGAAATTAATTTCTTTTCGATTTTTCATATGTGAGGAATCAATACCCTTACAAAACAATGCGGGCAAAATCCCAAAAACTACACACATCGCACCTACAATAAGTGCCATCGTACGAACACCCTCTGTCTGCGTATTAAATGTATTTGTGTCCGGAATAATAACATATAACCACGGTACAATCATCCAAGCAATTTGCCCCATAGTATTAGAAAATGCCATTATACGTGTTCTTTCATTATAATCAGATGTCATTTCATAACCGAGCCCCACCAATGGAGTGGCAAACATCGTATTACCAATAAGGAATAGCAATTGGATTACCATCACATGCCAAATAATATAGGATTGAGTAGCATCATCGCCAATTTGCCACATTAAAAAGAAAAGAATACCACTTATGATTGCACCAACAAAAATATAGGGTCTTCTGCGCCCCCATCGCGATTTGGTGTTGTCCGAAATGAACCCCATTATTGGATCCGTTATAGAGTCAAATATTCTTGGTAAACCACCTAATAAACCTGCCCACAAGGGATCAACTCCCCAAGCTGTTAATAGAAAAAACTGAATAAAAACTCCTAGCGTTCCAGGTAATATATTTAATATGAAATGACCAGCGCCAAAGGCAGCTTTTTGCCCCATTGGAACTTTATCTTTCGTTGCAGTTTTAATATTTGACATAGTTTTAATTTTTGTTCGCAACGACTATTGTTTGAATAGCTTGTGCATTAATAGAAATATCATTTGATTTTTCACCTAGGGCTAATGAAAACTGTTTTACATCTTCTGTAGGATTAAATATAATCACGGCAATGGACCCATCTAGGTTCTTAGCGGCAGTAACCATTACTTTCTCATCTGAGATCTCTACATCAATTACTTTCGCCTCTGGGCGAATATATTTACTGAAATGCGCCATGGTATAATACAAAGGCGTAAAATAAACCTCATCAGTATCTGGATCCACAATTACCGGTGCTACACACCAGTTTTTGAACCAGTTTGGACCACCTTGCTTATCGAGTACCATGTTCCAATCAACCCATCCATCTACCCAATTATTCAAACAACCTATTATATCTCTGGCATATCGATATACTGGCACATACTTAGGGTGCAAATGTTTCTGATCTTCTGGAGCCCAATCCCAACCCCAATCGGTTGCTTCTTTAGACCAATACCAAGCATCATCTTTCCATTTTGGAATTTCTGCATCAACACAAGCCTCGGTTTGAATCAAGTATTTATTTGGTGCTTTTTTATGAGCATATTGCAATGCTTCTGGAAAATAGTCATAAGTACTCTCATACCAATGTACAGCGGTACCATCATAATATTTCGAGGATGCTTCATCTTTGTACATCACATCCACCCATTCTTTTAAGCCTTCTCTATTCTGATCATATCCTAGAATTTTGATGTCTCCTTTACCATCTTCTTCTAATTTTGGTCCTAAATGATTTTGTACAAAATCTGTCATTTCTTCTGGTGTAAAATGCATACTCTCCCAGTTATCACCATTACCGTGAGGTTCATTTTCGACAGTAAACCCCCAAATATTAATTCCTTGCTCTTTGTACGCCTCTACATACTTAGAAAAGAACAATGCCCAAGTATCATAATATTCTGGTAATAGTTTTCCGCCAACCCAATTCTTGTTATCCTTCATCCAAGGCGGTGCTGTCCATGGTGAAGCAAAAATTTTGAAACCATCTTCTGAGGCTACCATCGCTTCTTTAATCATTGGGATTAAATCATCCATATCTTCTTTTACAGAAAAATCTTTGAGTTCTTTATCTTCAGTAGGTGTATAGGAATATTGACTTAGGGAGAAATCACAAGAATTCATATGTGTTCTTGTCAGTGAATAATTAGCACCTTCTCTTCCAAAATACTTTTTAATGATTTTATTGCGGTTTTCCTTACTTAATTTATTTAGCAAATACGCTGAGGATTCTGTAAAAGCACCACCAAAACCCGTAATAGTTTGATAGGTTTTTTCAGGGTTTAACTTAATGCTAGCTTTTTTTTCCGAAGTTAGAAATTCTGTAATTTTAGTCAACTTATTACCGCTTGCAGAAGTTTCATAAACCTCTACTTCTAGGCTTTGGCTGTTATTGCATGCACTCATCGTTAAAGCAATTAGTACTATTATGTAAATCTTTTTTTGCATCTCTTAAAAACTAACTGTCAATACTTCTTTAGAAACGGGTAACTCTACACTTTTCATCATTTCACTTTTATCACCATCGTACGTTTTAGTAATTGGATTACCGCCTCTAGTCAATCCTTTAAACATATCTTCATCTACCATATCCCAAAGTGCATATTTTGCTTTACCATCAACCGTTATTAATCCAAAATGGTTTTCTGAACCTTTCTGATTATGAGCATCTTTCCAGGGTTCATCAAAGGCTTCAAAATAAAAACAAGAAATACCCTCTTTATTGGTCCATTCTCTGATATATTTATAATACAAAGCTTCTTTAAATTCATCAGTAGCTTTAGAGCCATTAGGTCCATAGTGTCCATTAGAGACAGTAGCCCAACCTGTCTCACCTATGTGAATCGGCTTTTTTACTCCTAAACTTTCAACATAAACCGAAACTGCTTCATATTGCTTTTGAGCAAATTTTAATGCTCTTTGCATCGCGGCTTCTATTTTTTCTTCTGAAGAGAGATTATATTCCGTATTATCTATCCCCCAAAACTGAGGATTATAATGAGTATTATGATATGGATAGGTATGCATGGACACATAATCTACTGCTTTGATTAAGTCTTCTAAATCTTTAATCTGATAACTTTCCTCTCCTCCTCCCCAGGATGCAAAATCATCAGAAGAAGTAATCCATAGATCTTTAGAAAGTTTACCCTCTTTCTTTAAATTCTGTAAATAATTAACCCATTTCAATATTACACTTGGTTGTACATAATAGCTGGTTGCCCATCTTATCATGGATTCATTACCAACAGCGATTACTTTTACAATATCTGGGTATTGATTTGCCAATGCTACAGCTCTATTTATTTCGCTTTCATTTTGTAGACTTTCCTCATTATGATCTGGTTCTTTATCAGTCCAAGCATTCTTACAATCAATCCAAGCTCCGAGCATTACATACATTTCGAAAGTTTCATCTTCCATCTTTAGCTGATTTATAGCTTTTAATAAATTAGAAGCTTGAGCTAATTGAACATTATAAGTTCTTAAGATTTTAATATTCATAGCCTTCAGCATTTTCATATCTTCTTTTAACTGTGCAATGCTAGGTTGAAACTCTCTAGATGATTTACGGTAACCACCATAAGATATTGCAAGATAATTTGGGTTGCCTAAAATGTCTTTTGCGATGATGCTATTTTGGGGGTGCATAGATTTTTTAGATTTTTGTTCTTGATTACAAGACAGCATAAGTACTATAAATAATAATGTGAGTATTATGTTATGTCTTTGTGTCATTTGTTTTTATTTTAAAATAGTTTTCTCGATGTTTACTTTTAAGTTTTCAATCTCTCCAGTCCTCTTAAATAGCTTTTGGCTAATAGAGCTATCTAATTTTAAACCAATATGTGAAGTGATCACGCTATCACGGTATGCTATTTCAATGCTATTTTCTCCTGACAATGAATACACAACAGGTACTTGACAATATGTAAAAGCTAATTCATGTCTATATAACTGTAATTGTTTTTTGTGTTGATTTACATCCACGTACTCGAACATCTTTGGATTTTTCAAAAACTCTGCTATCCTTAACAGACTCGGACAAAATTGCAACTCGCCATTGTTAACTGTTACACCTAGTTCTCCTATACGGCTCAGAATATCTTCTTTTACTTGCCCAGTCATTCCTGGTTGTTGCGCTCCTTTACCAGCTGGTGTATGCGAATAAGGATCTGTTGGAAAAGCTCCATACAATTCTGGAGATTTGTGAACTCCAATACCTTCATTAATTTCGTAATAGTGCTCTAGTAGCCTCCCTACGACTTCATCTGATTCTTGAACACCTATAGCTTTTAAACAACATTCTTCTACTGCCAATAACAATTTTGAAACCATATGCCAATAAATAGAACCTAATCCTTCATAGCCATAAAATGTTCCGGAACGTCCTGTAAATGCTTTATGATTAAATACTTTTTCAAAAGTCTGTAAGACTACATCTCTATCTTTTTCAACTAAATTATTGTATCCTTGGGTAGAGAGATTTTCTAATTCTTGTTTTACACTCTCTGCATTATTAAAACTTCCATTAAAATGATAATTCCCGTTTATGTCTTTTTCGATAATTTGTGTATTATTATCTATAAGAAGTTGCTTTAGCAATCCTGAATTTTCCACATCCTCTTTAGGAATGGTATTCTTTTCCGTAAACTTTGGTAATTCTTTATTCGGATATAATAAATAACTGTATTGATCTTCTCTAAAAAGTTTACTGCTCTTCAAACCATCTAAAAGCTGAAGACTTTCTCTGGATGATAAATACCCTGAACTTAGCACAGCAACCTGACCTTCTAACATTTCGCTTAAATATGAAACTGAGATTTCATCATCGTTTTTAACAGTCATCAAATTGTAAGCATGATACAAATTATCCTGTCTTTTATTAGCATCTATGGAGTGTTCAATATACAGAAGGCTTAAGTCTATAAAACGATTAAGATCATTCATTGATACACTGTTTTTTCGACCAGAAAACTCTTGTTCATAAATCCTTAACCTGTATTTGCTAGCTGCTTGACCTAGGTTGTCTACAATGAGTTTTCGGGATGTATCAGTAATTTTTCCGGAAAGTAGATATTGGTAATCATCCAAAGTATTTAACACCTTAGTAAAAAAAACTATGAGCTCTTCGGAGATTTCTAATTTTTCGATTTTTGAATTAGATAATAATTTCTTGAAAAAAGACAAGAATCGCCTTAAATAATATAGTGTTACCATGGAAACTCCATTACCTACTAAAGCATTATTAGCATCATTCCATTCTGGGCGTTGCGTATTTAACCAAATACCCACTTCAGGAATAAAATTAGACAACTTCGCTAAAGTTGTAGCTAATATTTTTTCAATAAAATTCACCTTATGAATACTATCATTTTGATCTCTTAACAATACCCCATCTGCGCCAAGCTCAACACGTTTTTTTTGCACTTTTTTATCAAGATTGTAATCAAACTCTATAGTATCTTTTGGATTCTTTAAGAGGTCTTCATAAGGCTTGATTTTATAAGGAACGTTCGCATAAACAAACGTATCATTACTAAGAAAATTCTGAAGTCTGATTGGGTAATGATCTTGGAAAAATTCTAAAAATTTTAATAAGTAAATAATTTGATGATCGCCCCAATAACCAATATATGACCACGGATCGTGCTCTTCTATGACCTCCCAATCTATTCCTCCTTTTGTAATCCTATATGGATTATAACCGTCAAAAGTACTTGCATTCAAGAACTTGTAAATCATGCTTTCCACAAACTCTGGATAAGAATACGCCAGCGCCTCCCAATTCTGAAAAATATCTCTCCAGTTACCTTCATAATCTAATATTTTGGAACCATCTAATTCATCCCTAGTATTTATCGAAAATATGTTCCAAGGGCGACTGGGATCCCCATGACGTCGACTAAACTTAAGCGGCATATACTCTAATGCTAATCTCCTAAAGTCTTTATCCTCATTTTTATGTGCTTCTTCTCTAAGTTCAAAAAGTGTAAAGGAATCCGAGAAACTCCTTAATAATATTTCATTATTAAGATGTACTTCTCTATTAGCTGATGCTAGGTAGTTAATGAAATCCCATTTTTCTATCGTGTAATTCGCATCGAAAATACCACCTCGCATTATATTAAACAATGTATTTGAATAATGCCTGGCATTTAGTCTCTTATCAGCCGTTAATTGAAGTCCATCTGAAGCTGACACCAAATTGATCAAACGTTGTGTTCCTAATTCTATATCATCAGTAACTTTCTGAATTAAATCTTTTTCATTTTTAATTATTTCGGAAATTTCAACTACTTGAGAAGGTCCTTGATTAACATTAGTAACCATTACCCATTCTTTACTTTCTGAAGCTTGTAAAGTAATATTACAATTGACAAAATACGCGCCTTTTTCAGCTTTTACATCAATTTCTTTGTATATCTCATTACCATTCCTATAGTTATTTAACTGTAATGATGATAATAGGTGTTTAGGGTTTTCTAGTCCTTTAGACCAAACTATATTTGCTTTTAAAGCCTCACTTGGTTCTGCACGGTCTACAATAATTGCACTAAGTGCATACATGCCTAATCCGCTTACTTCTTCCAGTTGACTTCTTTTATAAGCATCTACCAAGTTACTTCTTATTGCCTGTAAGTCGGTATTAACTCCGTATGGTAAGATATTTTGTAAACCATCTAATATTTCAACATTTACAGATTTATTCGAGTTATTTATTAATGTACTTTTTCTGACAAAACCATACTCATTACTAGAACTCCACATATATGTATAAGTCAGTCCTGCATCATGATTTATTTCTTCAAATAAAATTTTATTTCCATATGCATTTTTATAAATATTTCTAGAGTATTGGTATGTCCCTGAGTAACGTTCAGAAAACGGCTCCCATATTAATAGTTTACCTTCTTGTTTTATTCTGAAAATGGATTTACTACCTGTATTATCATATGATTCTGTAATCTTATCATCTGTATAATATGGGAAAATTGCATTATTCGAATCTTTTCTGCCAGCAGACAATCCTCCATTACTGGATATAAACATCCAATGATTAGAATCACTAACGATACTCATAAAAAAGGGACGCATTACATCACTATTAGAAATCATATAAAATGTCTCATTGTCTATAATAATGTGTTCTAGTCTTACCTCTTTATCCTCTATTTTTCCAGGTGTTAATACTGAGTCCTTTATCATCTTTTATGTACTTCAATTTAAAAAGTTGCTTCTTAAAGCATTCATTTTTCAGGTTCAAAAGAGGTTGAATATTTATTTCAACCTCTTATACTTAATGCTAATTCAAATAATTATTCGAGTGTAAACTACTCAAGTCTTATATCATCAAAATAATATGTACCACCCGATGTTATTGCACTATCAGTCTGATCATTATCTGGTTTTATGACTAAATGATTATATGTTGTTGGTGATGCTGGTAAATTGATAAAAGTAAATTCGACTTCTGTCCATTCATTTGCATTCGCTATTGTTACAAATACTGGAGCTGGATTACCAATACTTCCATCATTAGGTAAAACAGCTAATTCAAAACGCATTACTACATTTGCTTTGGTAGAATAGACTTTAACTTTAAAAGTCATTGTTGTAGTCAAATCAAAATTATCGAACGTATTTTGAACTCCGGCAAAAAATTCGGAACCAGTAGGTTTATCTACTTTTAAAACAAAAGGAGAAGTATTAATACCTGTTTGAAAAGGATTTGCTACAACTTCTGAAGTAAGACCTGCTCCAAAATTAACATCAGAAAGAAACGTTTCGCAACCTTCAAAATCTAATGGTAATGATGTGGCTGCAACAAAGGTAGTATCACATCCGCCACCACCTGTTCCACCAGAAATGTATAGCCTAAAATCATCAATATAATAGGTTTCTGTTGTATTCGTATTCAACTCAAAAAACAATATAATCTTATCATATTTTCCACTTTCACCACTTGCAAAATTAAAAGTCAATTCTTCCCAACCGCCAGCTACACTAGTAACAGCGCCTACTTCTACATTAATTCCACCGTTAGTCTTATCTTCTAGTTTTACTAAAACATTTGTACCTGCAGTAGGAGACCATACTTTTAGTTTAAACCCTGAATTCGCATTAAAATCAAATTTAGTATCAAAATCAATTTGATTATTAGCAAATAATGCTGCGCCAGATCGATCTATTTGTCCAACTTTACATGATTTATTTACATCATTATCAAAATCTGGATTGTCAACCCAAGATAAACCTGCATCAAACGAGGCTATACTAGCAGTTGGATCCGTTTGGAATGTTAAATCAAAATTGGATGCATCTAGTGATTGACTAGTCTCTGGAATACAAGGACCAGCAACCATTACGGAAACCTGCTCAATATCATCCAGATAAAAGATACCCGTTGCGGTACCTGGACCATCTACAAAAATCACCATATCGTTGTAAGAAGCTGATGAGTTAAGTACGAACGTTAATTCTTCCCAGCCAGAACCACCATGGTTTTGTGCATTCTCAACAGGTGCTTCTGTACCATCTTCAAATTTTAATAAAACTGGTAATGCCTGATTAGAGAATATTTTCATTTTAACCCCTTTATCTGCGGAAAAATCAATAGCGGTATCTAGATTAAAGAAAGCATTTTCGAAGTTAGCACCTACATTCGTGATTTGTCCAACCATAGTTGGTTCACTATTGATACCCGATAATTCTGGATTATCTACAATAGCAAAGGACACATTACCAACAATCTTAGTAGCGTAATCAATTCCATTACAGTCAAAATCTATTGGAATTTCTAACAACGTATCCGTACAAGGAATGTCTGCAGTATTAATTTGAGAAATATCATCTATATAGAATGTCCCTGCAGTCGTACCTGGTCCATCAACAAACATCGTAAATCTTGAAAATGCATTTGATGAATCGAATGTAAAGTAAATTTCTTCCCAACCTGTTCCTCTTTGACTTGTGGTAGTTTCAACATCTGGGCCAGTTCCTTCTTCTAGTTTAAGTAAAATATCTATTGGAGTCTCTGACCAGAAAAGAACTTTTACAGATTTTTGTTCTGTTAAATCTAACGGATCTCCTAAATTAAAGAAAAAACCTTCAAAAGCAGCTCCGCTATTGGTAATCTGACCTACATTAGATGTACTTGTGTTTGCTCCAGTTGGATCTGGATTTTCTACAATTGTAAATGCTGCACCATTAAATATACTGACATCATAATTTACATTAGTTTCGTCAAAATTAATAGGAAACGAAACGGGAATAGGTATGTTTATAAAAATTTCATCTTCAAAAGTACTTTCGGCTCCTGCCGCATTTTCTGCAGTAAGTACAACCGTATAATTACCCGTTGGAAAAGTTCTTATTGGATTAATTTCTGTAGATGTCGTACCATCACCGAAATCCCAAGTGTAACTATCCGCGTTTTCAGAAAGGTTTAAAAAGGATACTCTTCCGGTATCTTCATTTATGTTGTGTGCAAAACTTGCAACAACTTTTGGTAAATCAGCGTCATCATCCTCACAACCAAAAAAGGTAACAGCTGCTACTAAAAGCAAAATTATTTTGGTTCTTTTGATAAATAGTTTCATAATTTCTTAATAATTAAATTAGTTTGCTTTTGTTATTGATATACTCGCACGTAGTCTACGATCATTGTTTGCGGAAAAACTGTTTCTTCATTTGGTGACCCAGGAAAGCTACCTCCAACTGCAACATTCATGATTATATAGAATGGATGATCAAAAACCCATTCGCCAGCAACATCATCTGGTGTGATCCGGTTGTACAATGCATCATCTACATAATAGTTGATATACTCTGGCCCCCATTCTATACCAAAAATGTGAAAACCGGTATCAAATCGATCATCCTCCAAAGTGTACTCTTTAGTTTCTGCTTCTCCTGCTGAATAACCAGGCCCATGAGCACTACCAAAGACTACATTAGGTGAATCACCTAGGTATTCCATAATATCTATTTCACCACAAAGCGGCCATATGTTTTGTTCGCAATCATTTCCTAAGAGCCAAAATGCCGGCCATAATCCTTTTCCATAAGGCAATCGTATACGTGCTTCAAAGCGACCATATTGCTGTTCGAACAACCCTTCTGTTTTAAGTCGTGCAGAAGTATATTGAGCACCTTCAAAATCTTCTTCTTTCGCATTAATCAATAGAAAACCATTTTCTACTTTTACGTTTTCAGTACGATCAGTATAGTATTGCAATTCTTGATTTCCCCAACCGTCTCCGTTTGGTCCTCTTCCAATATCGTAGGTCCAAATTGCAGAATTTGGCGCTCCTTCAATATCAAACTCATCAGACATCACTAGATTTCTTAAAGTAATGACATCCTGAGTTTCATCTGTGTCACAGCTAGAGGCTGCAGAAAGTATTACAAGTAGAAAAGCAGAAAACAATATGGCTTTCATTCTTGTTTTATATATTTTAATAATATTCATCTTTTAAGAGTTTTAGCTTTTATTTATAGAAATAGATATTATCCACTAAAATGTTAGAGATAGTAGAATCCGAAACAAAGAAGAACAATGACAAATTAGAGAGGTTTACCCCTGCAAAATCTGAAAGTGGACGATCAAAACTTATCCAATCCCCTGCTATCAAATCTGCACTAGGAATCTCAATAGAAGCTTCATTTTCTGAGCCATCAGGATTTTGAGCAAGTAATAGAACTCTAACAAAATCTCCATTATCTATCTGTGCATCTTCTACCTTTATATCTATATGAATATTAGTCATAGCGGATGCATCTACTCGATTTACCGTCTTAAGTGCCACAAAATTTAATTCTGAATAACGAATTACTCCATCTCCATTAACATCAATAAAACCTCCTAATGTTGTTTGTCCATCTGGAGTAAAGAAACCATTAAAAAATTCTATCGGTGCACTGGTATAAGCATCACTAAATACTGAAACAACGTCTCCAGGGTCTCTAATTGGAGGTGTTGGGGCAAAATCAAAAGGTCCTGTTACATTAAGTTCTAATGAACCTGTTGCAGCCACATTACCCAAAGTTGCAGTAATCGTCGCAGTACCGGTATCCACCACAGATACCACTCCTAATTCGTTAACATTAGCGACATCAATATCTGTAGAACTGAATGTAAAATAAGATGGGGCTGCAGCAACTGTTTGGTTATTGCCTGATGCCAAGTTAAAGGTTTGCGTAAGTCCGGTTAATTGAACAGGAACATCTATAAAAGCATCTTGATTTACAGCAACACCATTAAGTATTGCTGGTTGCGATTGTGCAACAGTTCCTAACCTTTCGAACTTTACCTCATCTAGCCAAAATGTATATCCGAATCCACCTGTATTTTGTGTTCCGGTAGAATACCAAAGCATTCCTCTTTCTTCTGTAAGCTTAGAAGGATCAGGTATTGGAATAACATATTTAGCCCAATTAGTCCCTAAACTTATACTAGTTCTTGTTACTTGAAACTTATTCTCACCAAAGTCTTGGCCAAATCCCATTTCATCTATAGAGACTCCTTGTGAAGCTTTAGCCCAAAAAGTAAGTGCATCGTATCCAGTTAAGTTACGCCCCACTCCATCGACTCTAAAAATTGCTCCTGCGTAATTACCTTCTGCATCATCTGCATTAGGCACATCAACACGCATCGAAGCATCACTTTCGTATCCTTCCTGATTATCAACTGAAAAAGCTGTTGGTTTTGAGCCTAAAAAGGGAAAATAAAAATCGCTCCCAAGCCCAACTGGTGTATCTATAAATATTTCTGCTGTGGTAGGAAAAGTAGCAAATTCAGCATTATCTGAGAGTTCTCTCTCACAGCTAGATAGCATTATCAAAACCAATATAAAAGAGAATATGGTTTTTAAGTTTATTTGTTTTCTATACTCCATTTTCATTGTATTATTTTCCTATGTTAATATGTACATATGTTCTTATTTCCCATTCGCTGCCATTATCAAATCCCGCTGGGTTTAGTATTGGTTCTGGAGGAAAAGTATTTGGTGGTATTGCAGTTGGTGAGTAACGAGGTGAAAACTCGTTTAATGAACGCCATGTGCCGCGAACTCCTATTCTAGTACTAGGCAGGAGGAACCAATCTGGTTTCCCTATTGATGTTGATACATCTAACATCAATTGTACTGGATACGTTAAATTGAAATCTCGGTGATAATCATAAGGACCCCAATCGTCTATTTTAAAAGTATGTTGTAGTTTCCATTTTTTATAAATAACACGAATATCTCCTCCAATCCTATCGATTACTCGAGCATCACTACCATTAGCCTGACCATTACCGGCATATAGATTTGCTACTAAGGCTAACTCTGGACTTACTTTAGATACAATACGCGAACTTGCTTCCCATAAATCTTCAGCAGGAACTGAATTTGAAAACGGAGCTCCTACCCTTGAATTTTCAAAAAATCCAATAGCGGCATCCATTGTAGTAGGTAAATGACGATACACAAAACCAAAATTAAAAGCTAGTTTAGCATCTTCTTTACGATCACTATCCCAAGCATAGAACCATGATCCGGGAGTTGGATCGTATGTAATTAGTAACTCTCCTGCTGTTGTTTTTCTATTTGCTCTTACGACAAAAGGATCATCTTGAATATTTCTTAATCTAGCCGCACCACCTGCATCATTAGGTATTGCTCCTACAATAGGCTCTTGCCACAGGAAGTTTGGTGCTATTTGAAAGTCACCCAATGTATAAGAAAAACCTGTTAAGAAACTGTTTTGATTACCGCTACCATTATCTCTTAACTTCCAACCAGTAAATGTTTGTGTTTGATCTGTACCGCCATTAGCAACCAAGCCCATCGTAGCGCCTAATGCATACCAATTAAATTTACCTTTTGAATATGTGACTTTTGCTTTAGCACCCCAATTATCATCTGAGTTAATCTCATCATTGTAAACTACATAATTTCCCGGACCACCTTCAACCATTTGGAACTTTCTACCATTTAGTGGTTCTCCTCCCCAAATACCACCTACTTGTACATCAAAGTTTCCGAATTCCTTTTCTGCCTGCAGTGTTACTCTTCTTGTTTTCGGAACAGGTACCGCAATGGATGTTACAATATCGTTAGCATTATCAATATCTTCATGATAAATACCAGTAACGTCAACTCCTTTTATTTTTTTTCTATATTTAACTAAAAAAGCAGGATTAGCACCCCACCATAATTGAGGACCGTAAACCGCCTTAAAACCATTTAAACCAGCTTTTCCAGAAAATTCAATTCCAGAAAATTCTCCATTATAAATATCTAAATTTGGTCCATAATTAGCTTCAGGGTACAATCCAAAAAAGTCACCTTCATATCCCCAATGGTAGTGTCCAGTTCTATAAAATCCTTTTATATCTGCTATTTTAGTATTCCACTCAAATTCTGCATTATATAATTGTACCGTATTTAGATTGGTAAGGTCCAAATTTCCTTCATCTGTATTTACAGATACGGTGCGTCCCCTTGTTTCATAAAACAATTGATCAATTGGATTGTCGGCTACATTACCTAGAATATTAAAGTTAACATTAGCCCTCATATTTGCAGTGGGTTTTCCCTCTACACCTATATAAAATGATTGCAGATGATCAAAACCTGTTTTATTAGGAAAAATATTACTATCGGGATCTACATCATCTGTAGTAAGCAAAGTTCCTCCTGTATTAAATGAAGTGAACTCCGCCCTTAACTGACTAATTCTTATTTTGGCACCGCTTTTAGCTTCTAAGGCGGCTTTATCTCCGCGCGCCCTTAACATCGCATCCATTATTTGGATATTATCAAAATAATTATCCATAAAATCAAGTGTCATTCCCTTTTCATATGGATTAAGTAGATGAGCTTCTTTTAAAGCGTAATAGGCGGCACGTGGATATAATTCATAAAGCCCTCTTTCATTAGTTGGTCCTTTGGCACAAATACCAAACCACTCTTCATTCATATTATTATCGCTTTCTTTTGCTTGATCTCGGTTATATCCTCCATTAGACCAAGAAGCAGCATTATCGTGAACTTCTAAGTTTTCTGTTTGTTTATATTTCCACCAACCATCACTAAATTGAAAAGTGAAACCACCGATGGAGTTTCCAGCTCTTCCTAGTCCGGCTGCATTTTCATAAATTTCTTTCCAATTTCCCAAGTTATAATACGCCTGAGAATATTGATCTTCTTGATTGTCTCTTGCATTGAATGCATCTCCACCAAATTCTGCAAAGAGAATTGGCAAACCTATTTCGTCTCTAACTCTTTGGAAAGCATCTCCAAAGGAAATTCCACGATACATATTAGTACCATATATATCAACATCTGTACATTCTTCTTTTACTATATCCGCATATAAAAGATCCCCATTACATATCGCTACTGGATGCGATTGATCAATTCCTTTTACCTCTTTTGCAGCATCGTTAAACGCTTTATACAAAGCACGAGCTGCAAGTTTAATTCCAGAACTTGTATCATTAATCGGAATATCTTCTGTTTCTGCTCCTGTCCATGATAAATGATAATTGTTTTCGTTACCAATCATATACAACAATAAACCTGGTGTATTTTTATAGGTGTTAGCCATATCTCTGGCTTCTTTCATTAAGACCTCTCTTGTATCGGGATCTGCATAATCTGTTTGCGGTACCCAAGCTCCGTTTATGGTAAGTCCATATGCTCCAAAAGTAATATTGAGCATGGTGTAAATACCGTAGTTCTCATAAATGTATTTAACCCATTTGGGTTTAAGATTATATGTACGAATAGCGTTCACTCCCATGTTCTTTAACAAGGACATTTCACCATCTATTGCTGCTTTAATTATGTCATCGGATTTTGCCCATATCCCAGGATCGGTTATGGTAGATCCAATAGGAACATAATCCCAATTCACTCCATTTACCATAAAATCTTTTCCGTTGACTACTAATTTTATCCCTTGATCATTATTTATTATGGATACCTGATCAGTCTGTGAACTCCCAACTATCGTAAACAAGAGTATTATTAATTGTAGAAAATTAGTTCTCATTATACCTATTGTTTTTAAAAATGACTGTAAAAAATATGAAGAAACTTCTTTTGCTGTATTCGCCCCAAATATCATGTAGCATGACTTTTAAATATTAAATTAAGTGATCGATTGTGTTTTGTTTTCTGTCTGTAGACTTAGTAAACTTATTTTAAAAAAATGCGAGATCCTTAAAAAATACCTCAACAAAAAACATACATCACAAGAAAAGAGTTATTTATTTAAATTATTAACATCTTAAAACCCGTTACCAACAGGTTTCAGCAAAGCACTAAACAACCGTTAAAAAAAATCATAACATTGTTTTGTATGGGTAATGTTGAGGTGCTAAAATTTTTTGTATGGGTAATTATAACTCTAGAATATAGTTTACTAGGTTTTCTTCGTGTTTAAGATTTAATTTTTTACGAAGTCTGTAACGTTTAATCTCAACACTACGAGCAGATATATTGAATAATGGTGCTATTTCTTTAGAAGATAAATTAAGACGCAAATATGCACAGAGCTTTAAATCATTTGGAGATAAATCAGGATGTGTTTTTTTAAGCTTTTTCAAAAATTTTCTATCCACATTATTAAATGCTTCTTTAAAAACCTCCCAGTTATCATTATGATCAAGGCTTTTATCAATAATACTTATTACAGGTTTAACAGAGTTTTCGTCAGAAATTCTAGCAAGTTGATTTTTAATTTGAGTAAGTAGTTCATTCTTTTTCGCAACGTCTATTGTTGAGGCAGCTAATTCTTTACTCTTATCTTTAAATTCTTGTTTTAGTTGTTCATTTTTAATCCTAATAATCTCCTTTTCATTTTGAACCTTAGTCAGCTTAAGTTCACTTTTATTCTTTTCAATTAATTCTTCTTGTTTCTTCTTATAATATCGTTTATAAGTGATATGCATAAATAAGGAGAACAAAATAGTAGCTAACAAATAAATTGCTAGCATTAAATTAGTGATATACCAGGGTTTTTGAATCTTAAAGGAATAACTGGCAGTATTACTAGAGACTTTGTTTCCTATTCTGGATCTAACATTAAAGGTGTAATCACCAAAAGGAAGATTTTCAAAAAATGCCATAGGGCTCTCAGACCAATCACTCCAATTGTTATAAATTCCTAATAATTGAAATTGAAATTTTGGTTTTCCAAACTTATTAAACTCTGGAGCATAAAAAGATACTTTTAAATTATTATCCTTACTCTTAAAATCGCCTTCCAAGTTCTTATTTATACGTTGTATTTCCGCTCTATTTATTTTATTACTTCCATTGGTAATGTTGCCTATTTGAACTTGAAAATCCTTAGTATTCAGTTTATCAATATCTACAGTTATATATCCAGAACTTGTGCCAAACAGATATTTATTTTTATCATCAAAATGCATCACGCTTTCATATCCAGCGACACTTTTTCTTTCTGCCTTTGTTAAAGGTATTTTACTAACTGCTAGTGTATTTGTAAGCATACCCTGAGTTACAAAACTTATATTAGAATGTGTAAAAACCCATAAATTATTATTTGTTTCATCTACAATTAATTTACCTGAAACATATTCGTTATCCACATATATTTTGCTCAAAAGACTATCTCTTATAAACTCTTTTTTAGGAACATTATATTTTAAAACTCCTTTCTTAAAAGCAAACAGTAAATTATCATTGTATGTTATAAGTCCTGAATTGGAACCTTTTATAGACGTATCTATAGCAACATTCTTTATTTTGAAGAAGCTAGTATCAACCTTTATTCTAAAAACACCATTGTATTCGTGATTTACAAATATCTCATCTCTAACAACTTCAAAATAACGGGATGAATTATTAAAGCCTTTGATTTTATTTCTCAATTGCCAATTGTTATCTGTTTTTTTAAAAACATAAAGACCATCATAATTTCCTTGTAACAAAAGATCAGACTTATCTTTTAACTCACTAATCTTCCATGTTCCCGGAACATTAGATATTTTTTTTACTTTATCATTATCGACGATAAAAGTCCCAGCATTGTGTCCACAAAATAATGTCTGGCCAATATTTTGTAAACACCAAACCTGTCCTTGAGTACCTCTAATGAACTTAAACTCATCATTACTTTGTGTTTTTTTATAAAAAAGACCCTGATTTGTTCCTAGATATAAATTATTATTATGAATAGCAGAAGCATAAACACTTCCTAAAACTCCAAGGTTATCACTATATATCCTAAAAGGCGAGTTCAAGTTTATATAACTAATTCCATTATCAAGACCTAACCATATATTATTATCAATATCTTCAAAAAGTGACAAAATAGTATTGTTTAGCAATCCTTTACTTTGATCAACTTGATATAATAAACTTCCTTCGTCATTTAGATAAACCAATCCATGAGAAATTGTTCCTAAAACAAAACTATTATCTTTCAGTTGAATTGCATTATAAATACTGATATCCGATAATAACCTTTCTGTATTTACACCCCATTTAGTTAGCTTGTTATTTTTTAAACTATAAAAACCTTTATTTCTTGTTAAAATAAGAAAGTCCTTATCAGTGCTAAAAACATTAACGATTTCACTATTCCTAACCTCTTCATCTTCATTTATTAAAACATCCTTACCATACTCAATTTTGAATAACCCTTTATTAACAACCTGAAAATAGATACTACGATCAACTTCAAATATTTTAGTTATAGTATTATCCGAATCTATGGTACTAACCGATTCATCCTTAATATCATATATGTATATTCGATTTAAAGATTGAAAAACAATTAAGTCATCGATACTAATTATATTCCAAAACTCCTCATCCTCAATTAGTTTTAATTTTGTTTTTTGTGATAACGAAGTATAGTGCAAAACTCCTAAAATATCTTTCTGCCAATAACCAAAGTCCATATAGCACCCTGTGTAAATTCTATCTTCTACAACCTTTACCGATCTTACAATAGATTCATTAGGTGATGGATACAATTGCCATGTTGAACCATTAAACTCCAACAATCCTTTATTATTCGCTATATAAATTAATTTCTCTGGAGATTGAGAAATAGCCCAATTCTGATTTTCTGCATTATAATCCTGAGGTAAATAATTTTGAATAGGCGGTACTTCCTGTGCTTCCGTGTAAGTACAGAAAATAAATACTAATAAAAATGATATTATTTTATTAAATCCCAAATAAGAAAAGAAATATATTACTTATACAATAATACGAATTAATAATCCAAAGCAAGACCTACACAAATTTCACTACATAATTGCAGGAGTTTCCGAATCAGTATTATTAATTCTATACCGTGTTCATTTACATGGCTAAACAAAAAATCCTGTAGAACAGAGTTCTACAGGATTTTATATAAATATTTTATACTATTACTACATATTATTAATTAGTAGTTGAAAACTGAATTGTTTCAGTATTCTCTGATGTATCACCTTTCAGTATTAATATATAGTTAGACATTGGTTGAATATTAGCCTGTGAAGACATATTAATAGTCAATGTATTACAACCAGGATTTAAGCTTTGTACAGCGGCTGGACTTACTAACATTCCTTCCATTGTATAAATTTCACAAGTCACATCCTGAGCTCTATTAACTGCTATATCTACTTTCATTTCTCCTGAACGACTTACAGGAATAGGAAATGCTGTAGCATCAAATACGCTATTCAAACAAGGATCTGATGTTACAGAAACTGTTACGTTATCCTCTGCTACACAACCGTTCTTAGTAACAGTTACCGTATAGGTAGTTGTTATAGTAGGCGACACAGCTATAGTGGCTGTAGTAGCTCCTGTAGACCATAGGTAAGAATCTACATCTGTAGACGCAGTGGCTGTCAATGACACTCCTAAAGTTCCTGGATTGAATGTTTGATCATCTCCAGCATCAACCGATAAATTAGTAACAAAAACAGCTATCTCATCTGAAGCTTCGCATCCGTTTTGATTTACTGTAACTGAATATGTAGTATCTTCTAAAGGCAATACTGTAATAATTTGAGTAGTTTCTCCTGTAGACCATAGGTATGAATCTGCTATTCCAGCATTAAGCTCTATTGCTTCTTCATTACAAGTGTATTTATCAGCTCCTAAGTTTACATTTGCATCATTCACGAATACATTCACCTCATCTGTAGTTGTACAATCTGCACAATTAGAAACTGTTACAGAATATGTAGTATCTTCTGTAGGCGATACCGTAATACTTGATGTAGTTTCTCCTGTTGACCATAAATACTCAACTCCATTTGATTCTGTTGTAATACAATCTCCTATATTGATATTAAAATCTCCAAAAGAAGTAGGGTTATCTTCTAAATTAAACCATCCAGATCCTCCATATACAGCATCCTCATACTCGAATACATTGGCACCGTTTCCTAACTGAAATGCTTCTCCTCTTCTAGAAATATTATAACTTAACGATCCGTCTATTTGAGTTACAGAACCACTTAATTCTGTATAATATACCCAACCTGAAGGATCTTCTGTTTGACAAGAACTAGCTTTCGGACTACCTGCTGGCGGTACACTTGTGAACCCTGTAAAAGTAGCATCAACCATAAAAGAAGTATTCGTAGAATTGTATTCAAAAACTTCACCTTTTAATGTAGCGGTTCCATCTGCATTTTCACTCCAAACCAAGTTAACATTTCTCATCCATAGTCTTGTTCCCTGATCGTTTATGTATACCACAAACTGATGGTGTCTTCCTCTACAGTAATCGGTATCTTTAATATCATACCCAACACATTCTTCGCATTCTCCATCTCCTGTAACTTGTGCATTTAAAGTAACATCTTCTCCTTTACAAATAAACTCATCAGATCCTGCATCCACAGTAATTACTTCTACTTCTTCAATTGTAAAAGTTCCTAGATCAACAGGACAATCTTCATTACCCCATCGTACCCATAAATTATAATCTCCTACTTCCAGGTCATTAAAACTAAAAGAACCTGAATCATCTGGAACTTCTGTATATGTAACTCCTCCATCAATAGAAAACTCAATATGTGTGCGATCTTCAGAATCTTCAAAAGTTAGTTCAATATCACCTGTAGGATCTGTACAATCGGCATTGGTAAGAATTACTTCTGCAACTGGAGCTACTTTTACATGTAAATCAACACTATTAGAATACACAAACTCTCCACATTCTTCGCTCTTTGCTCCTCTTCTGTACCATAAAGATCCTGATTCAATACGAGGTGCTACATAATTCATTTCATTTGCTCCATCGATATCTTCCCAAGTTTGTCCTTGTTCTTTTTTAATTTGCCATTGATATACAACAGTTAAACCGGTTTCCTCTTCAAGGTCATTACCAGTAAACTCTTCTGGATCAAATGCTTCGCAATTTGTCTGTGTTTCCTTAATTTCACCACCATCTTCAAGCTCTTTTGTATATGTAACTTCTACGATGTCCGTTGCTTCACAATCATCGCAATTTTTAACAGTTACAGAATAAGCACCTGCTTCATTAACAGTAATACTTTCTGTAGTTTCTCCTGTAGACCATAAATACGTCAGGTTATCTTCATCTGTAGTAATACAATCTCCAAAATTAATATTAAAATCTCCTCTGCAATATTCTTGATCTGTAGTATCGAACCATCCGCATGCTCCAAATTTACCTTCTTCGGTTTCAGTTTGATTAGCTCCATTCCCCATCTGGAAAGCTGGTCCTCTTCTAGATAAATTAACCGACCAAGAACCATCTGTACTTTTTACGGTACCTGTCAATCCTGTATAGTACATCCATCCAGTAGCATCTTCATCATTACATACATGATCTTTTGGGCTATCAGCAGGGGTGTTTACCGTTTTTCCAGTAAATAATGCATCTACTTCATATGTTTTTTGCTCTAAAGTATGGTCATATACTGTTCCTGAAAGTTTTGCAGTACCATCAGCAAACTCTTGCCATTGAAGATCTACATTAGAAAACCATCTTGGATTATTACCATCAGTCAACCACATAACATAATTTTCATTTCTCTTGCAATTGTTTGTATTAACTATGCCATACTCAACACATTCACTACAATTTTGATTCCCTTCTACTGAAGCGGTCAAAGTAACTTCTTCTCCTTCACAAACTTCTACATCTTCACCTGCATCTACAGTAATCGACTTATCTTCTATAATAACTGTACCTAGATCTACTGGACATTGGTCATTACCCCAACGAACCCATATATCAAAACTTCCTGCTGCTAAATCTTTAAATGTATACATTGAAGAATTATCTGGAACAGTTTTATATGTTGTTCCTCCATCCAATGAAAATTCTATATGACTTCTTCCTTCTGTATCTGCAAATGTAAAAGTAATAGTACCGTCTTGCTTTCCGCAATTAGCATTCATTACACTAACATCAGTTTTTGGCTGTGCTTTTACATGGATATCTACTGAATTAGAATAAAAATACTCATGACAACCTTCGATTTTAACTGCTCTTCTATACCAAACTGACCCAGATTCTCTATAAGGTGCTTGATAATTTTTAGAATCTGCTCCAGCAATATTCTGCCATTGCTCCCCCATATTTTCTTTAATCTGCCATTGATATATTACATTTCTATGGTCCCCACTATTTACAGTAGTTCCTACAAATTCTTCTGGTGTAAAACCACCACAGTTCTTTTGCGTATGCTCAATTCTACCAGCATTAAGTTCGCAATTGTTACGGTGTAAAACTTTTACTTTAAATTTTTCCCAAGAACCAAGTCTTGATCTATTACAATTCATTGGTTTTTTTCCATTCTCAGAAGAAACATATTTCCCATTACTTCCTTTTAAAGCAATTTTTCCATTTCCTAATCGAATTACTTTAAATTTTTGCCAAGCACCTAAATGATTTACATTACAATACATTGGTTTTTTTCCATTTTCAGAAGAAAGGTATTTACCATTATTTCCTTTTAAGGCAATTTTTCCATTTCCTGCATCTACAACAATAAATTTTTCCCAAGAACCGATCCTTGTTCTATTAGCTATTATTGGCTTTCTCCCATTCTCTGAAGATACATATTTACCATTGTTAGCAATTAACACTATGGTAGATCCCACAGTAATATTCGTGTAACTCTCTGCACTCTCATAAGAGTTAACTTCATTTCCTGCTTGTGTTGTAAGTGACACAAAGCATAATAAGGCTAACAATATACTTGTCATATTGCGCCTCTTTGATTTGTACTTTCCGAAAGTAATTTTCATCATACGGTTGGTTTTGTTGTTAGTTATTTGTGTTAGTATGCAAAAAATAATGCCCAATCCATACCATAGAAAAGAGCAAAAAAAATAAACAATGAAAATTAGAAATAAATAGAAATCTGACAACTAAGAACTAGTTATCAACGTATTAAACAAAATACAATTACAAAATTTTACCCCTATTCCCCGTACAAATATTATGATTTATATACTGCTAAAGAAGAAAAAAAAACGAAAAACGTTAAAAAACATATTCTAACTACAAAATGTTAAAATCTATAAATAAATGTTAAATTGTAGTAAAAAACTTACTTTATTTTAACACTATACATTTCATCGAAAAATATAATTCAAACATCTATAGCAAAGATTATTATAATAGATCATGTAAGAAATTTGTACAAACTAATTATTAGTTATTTAATGTTCACTTCATAAAATTGGTGATTTCCTATTCTATTTCTTAAAAACCAAAAACTACCTTCATAGGATTTCTATCTCATAATATCTCTCAAACAATGTCGTTGATCTAATTATTTTTTAGAGCTGTATGGTTCTTTCTATTTTAAGCCTTGATTATTGACACAAACGTCATTAAAAACTTAACACTAATCATTATGAAACTATTAAAACCTAAAAAAGAATCTTTTCATTTTAGATTCTGGAAAGAACCATTATTAATTTTATTTTCTCTATTTGTCAGCTTTACCTGGGGGCAAGTAAATACAGGAGGAAGTGCTACAACATCTGATCACCAAAAAGAGGTAATTGGATATATCACAAACTGGGATGCTTGGAAAGCAGCTAGTGCTGGTGTTCCTTCCGCTGGAGCATTAACGCAATTAAATATTGATTACTCAAAATACACTATTTTAAATTACTCTTTTTTTGGAGTAGCAGTTGATGGTTCTTTACATAGTGGAGATCTTCGTAATAAACAAATTCATCAACCAGGAACAGTACAGCAACCGGCCGATCTATTATATGGAGACGTATATAGCAGTTGGGATTTTCATATTCTTTTTGGTGAAATTGAACCGATACAATGGATTAACGAAGATGTAAAACAACGTGCAGAAGCCTTGGGATTTCAAGTTGCAGTCGGAGGAAATACATGGAATCATCCAGAATGGGGACTTAGTGGTGTTTTACCATTACCTCTTCCAAAAGAAGGTAGTGATGCTAAAGGTTTGTTAGAATTGGCAAAAGCAAATGGAGTAAAAGTAATGGCATCTATTGGTGGATGGAGTATGTGTAAACACTTTCCTGAAATGGCAGCGGATCCTGTAAAGAGAGCTCGTTTTATAGAGGATTGTAAAAAGCTTATCAACATGGGCTTTGATGGTATTGACTTAGACTGGGAATATCCTGGACCATTTCCAGGTATGAATTTTACAGGAACAAATGCGGACTATGCTAATTTTGAAAATTTAGTTCAGGAAATCAGAAACGCAATAGGACCAGATAAATTAATAACTGCAGCAATGGCTGCAGATTACAAAAAAATAGAAGGCTTCAATTGGTCTAAGTTGGTCAATACTATGGATTATTTTAACATGATGACCTATGATTTTAATGGTGGTTGGTCGAATATTGCAGGCCATAATGCTCCAGTATATCCTTATGATGGAGCTGAAGCACCTGAATTTAACTGGCAGACATTACTTGAGAAAATGACAGGTATGGGAGTACCTTCGAATAAAATAAATTTTGGAGCACCATTTTACGGTAGAGGTGTTATTACAGATGGAGCTGCAGATTTAAATGCTCCTACAGTGAAGAGAAATGTTACTATTCAACCCGATGGTCCAGTAAGTACCGCCGCAGATTATACGAATTGGCCTCAAGAAGTATATGACGGTACGCCCAATCACTTTTTTATCAAACAAAAGACTGGATCTGGTAGCGGATGGACTCGTAAATGGGATGATCAAGCAAAAGTTCCTTATATGGTAAAGGGAAACTTCTTTCTAAGCTACGATGATGATGAATCTATCGCAATCAAAGCGCAATTTATTAATGATAATAACCTAGCAGGAACTATAGTTTGGACGGTTTTTGGTGATCTAGAATTTAGCGGATCATCTCAATCTTTTGGTACAAAATTAAAAAGGTGGTCAAATGTAAAATCTCCATTGATTAATAAAATGAATGAAGTATTTGCCTCAGGAGATACAGGAAATCGTCCTCCAACAGTTTCAATTACTTCTCCTTCTCAAGGCAGCACTTTTGAGGCTGGAAATGAGATCAATATTACCGCCAATGCCACTGATGATGTTAGTGTCGCTCGTGTTGAATTTTATAATGGAACAACTTTATTAGGAGAAGATACTACTTCCCCTTATTCTTATACCTGGAATAGTGTAGCAGTAGGTAATTATTCTATCATAGCAAAAGTTTACGATAACGAAGGAGTTAGTAATACTGATTCAGTTTCAATCTCTGTAGCAAATGGTAATAATCAATTACCTGTAGTGGTTATTAATTCTCCAAATGAAGGAGATTCTTTTTCTGTTGGAACTATTATAACGATTTCGTCAGAAGCGTCTGATGCGGATGGTACTATTGCTAAAGTAGAATTTTTTGACGGAGAAGTTCTTTTGGGAGAAGATATTGTTGCTCCATACAGTTTTGATTGGGCCAATGCAGGAGTAGGAAGTCATTCAATAAAAGTAACCGCTACTGATAATGAAAATGGAGTAAGCTCGGAATCTGTTTCTATTACAGTAACAGGAAGTGATAATCCTTGTACAAGACCTCCATACGTAGCTGGGCAAATATATGTTAATGGTGATGAAGTGTCATATCAAGGAAATGAATATAGAGCCAAATGGTGGACACAAAATAATGATCCTGTTACCAATCGCGAGAATGTATGGGAATTAATAGGTCCTTGCGGAGATGTGTCAACAGCACCACAAGTAACCATTACTTCACCGAGTAGTGGGCAATCATTTCTTATAGGCAATGTAGTTACTATTAACGCAAATGCTTCAGATGCAGATGGTACTATTACTAAAGTAGAATTTTATGTAGATGATACTATGATTTCTGAAGATACCTCAGCTCCATATACAACAAACTGGACAGCTTTAGAAGGTAACCATACAATTACAGCTAGTGCTACAGATAATGATAACAACGTTACAACATCAACTGCAGTTTCTATTACAGTTACTAATGACGATAATACTCCGCCAACCATAAGTATAACATCTAATGGAACTTCTTTTAACACTGGAGAAAGCGTTGATATTCAAGCTAATGCAAATGATTCTGATGGAAATATAACGAAAGTATCTTTTTATGTAGACGGAAATATGATTAGCGAAGATACTTCCGCTCCGTATTCTGCAAATTGGACAGCAATAATTGGTAACCATGTTCTTACAGCAACAGCAACGGATAATGAAGGAGCATCAGGTACATCTACAGCAATAAATATAACAGTGAATACTGATGGCGGAGGAGAATGTAATGAACCTCAATATGTAGAAAATGGAGGGTATGTTGCGGGGAGTATCGTTCAAAACAATGGAAATAAATATGAATGTAAACCACATCCTTTTACGGGATGGTGTAACGGTGCTGCTTGGGCATATAGTCCTGGAGAAGGAAGTTATTGGCAAGATGCATGGACGCTTCTAGGTGAATGTGATGGAGGAAATACCGGAGAAAATGAAGCTCCAACTGTATCCATTTCACAACCAGCAAATGGACAGTCATTTACTGTAGGAAGTACAATTACAATTAATGCTTCAGCTTCAGATACCGATGGAAATGTAACAAAAGTAGAGTTTTTTAGAAATGGAACTTTACTTGAAACAGACACAACAAGTCCTTATAGTTTTACCTGGAACAACGCTTCTACAGGAAATTATACACTTACAGCAAAGGCAACTGATGATGATAATGCTACAGGAGAGTCTACGGTAAATATTTCTGTGGGATCAGTACCTCCACCTCCAACTGGTGGAGATTTACCAAAAAGAATCTTGGTAGGATATTGGCACAACTTTAATAATGGATCTTCAATTCCTAAGTTGAGAGATGTATCTGATAAATGGGATGTGGTGAATGTATCATTTGCAATACCTAAGGTTCAATTAGGTGCAGATATGGAATTCATTCCTGATAATTCCATTTATTCTTCTACACAGGAGTTTAAGGATGATGTAAGACTCTTACAGAGTAGAGGCCAAAAAGTCTTGATCTCTATGGGTGGTGCTACAGGAGCAGTTGATGTTGATAACTCTTCAGATGCTCAGATTTTTAGTAGTTCTATGACAAATATTATCAATGAATATGGATTTGATGGAATGGATATTGATTTTGAAGGTACTTCAATTGCTTTGGCATCGGGAGATACTAGTTTATCAAACCCGACTTCTCCAAAGGTTGTTAATCTTATTACAGCTTTCCGATCAATCCTTTCTCAATATGATATGTCTAAATTTATTCTATCCATGGCTCCGGAAACTGCTTATGTACAGGGAGGAATTGGCCAATATGGTGGTATTTGGGGAGCATATCTTCCTTTAATATATGCATTACGTACTGAAATGGATTATATACATGTACAACATTATAATACCGGTAGCATGTTAGCATTAGATGGCAAGGCATATTCTGCTGGTACCGCAGATTTTCATGTAGCGATGGCGGAAGTGTTATTACAAGGATTTACATTAAGTACAGGAGAACAGTTTCCTGCTTTACGACCTAATCAAGTTGCTATAGGACTGCCGGCTAGTCCAAGTGCCGCAGGAAGCGGTTATACAGCACCAGCAGAAGTCCATAAAGCATTGGATTACATTATAAAAGGACAATCTTTTGGAGGAAGCTATACGATGGTAAAACCTTCTGGTTATGCTGATTTCAGAGGACTGATGACTTGGTCTATTAACTGGGATATTGTTGCAGGTTTTGGATTTTCTAATCCACATAGAATCTATTTAGATGCTTTAGATCAGAGAGCTCCAGAACAAATACTAGAAAAAGAAAGTTTGAAAATGTATCCTAATCCTTTTACTTCGAAGGTAAATATTACCTTCAAACTAAGTAAGGACAAATTAATCAATGCAGTTATCTATAATCAGATCGGTGTTAAAGTCGCTGTATTGAAGGATAATGAAAAGCTTTCTTCTGGAAATCAAAATATTCAGTGGGATACAAATGGTGTTCCAAGTGGAATCTACTTCTTAAAACTTAGAATGGGTAAAGAAGTAAAAACAATGAAACTAATTAAACAGTAACATTTCCCCTAATACTTTGTAAAACTTGCCTCTCTTGTCTTTTTATGACGTGGAGAGGTAAGTTTTATTTATTTAACTACTTTTATCATTAGTTAATCTTCGTAAAGAAAGATTTATTTTAATTTCTACTAAATAAAAATTTACAATTTCAAAACATAAGATTTTGATCTATATTTTCATGTGGATTAGAATACTACAGTGGCACAGACACTTTTAAAACAGTAATGTCAAATAGTTTAAAATAATTCTTTCTAAGCATGAAATAAAAACGGCTAAAACATTAAACTTCAGCCGTTTTTTTTATTTAAAAGAAATCAATACTATTTATTTTTTTGATAACTTAAAGCTTGGATTATAGGATTCACCATATAATTTCAAGAAATATAATCCGCTTTTATTTTGACTCATATCCAATGTTAGTTTTTGTTCCTTTTTACTAATTGATTGTTCTAAAACTACTTTTCCGGAAATATCCAATATTCTGTATTTGTAAAATTCATGATCTATAGGTAATACTATTTGAGATCGGTCAGAAACTGGATTTGGATACACTATTATATCTAAACCATCTTTGTTCAACCCTGATAATCTATTAGTATCGCATGAACCCACAACAAATTCGTGTTTCGCATTAGCCGTATTATTCTCTCCTCCTGTTGGTAAACTATAGGTGTAATAAAAATAAATCTGCTCTCCTTGATTGGCATTTATCTGAAAAGGAACATTAGGTGTTACACCATATCCAGGATACGTCCCAGTTGGAGAAGTACTATAAAAAAGTATACATACATTATCTCCCATTCCGTTTGCTTCAGGTATAAAAGTAATCGTTGGATTATTACTATCCGCAGATACTTGATAACTGTACTGACTGTTTGCCGCCGTTCCTGAGCAGGTTGTTCCACCTCCGGTTGTATCTGCAGCAGCTTTGAAATCTACAAAATTTAGATTTAAACCATTAGAATCAAATACCATCCTTACCTCATGCAAACCTTCACTAATAGCAATGTTACTTACTGTTATAGTTTCATAATTCTGCCATCCGTTTGTATTAGGAACGGATACTATATCAGTTACGGAAACTCCATCTACTTCTATATGAAATTTACCATTACCGTTTGGTGACGCTACTCTAAAATCAATATCATAGGTATTAGAAGATGCAGTAGCATTAATATCATATGCTAACCATTCTCCAGCGCTAATCCATCCTATATTATAATCTCCTCCTACGGTATCTCCAGTACCCTGAATATCCACATTATCTTGTCTGTATGCTCCACCTATATTTCCTATACTTGTATCGTGATACCCTACACCTTCACCTCCTTCATTATAATCTTCAGCTTCAATTAAACCTGGTATATTACTACTATTAGTAGGAGGATTAATAATGATTCCATTTCCATCGGTAGTAATCAAAGTATTCGCTGGTACAATAAATGAATCTACCTCATTTCCATCTCTATAAACTTTACAGATTTGCTCAGTATCTTTTGGATTATAAACTACATACATTACTTTTCCGTTTTTCAGAAAAGCGCTACTCATTGGTAAACTTAATCGGTAATTAGACTGTCTGAGTCCAAGGTTTTGAGAATTATGTGCATAGTAATATGTTAATGCACTCTCATTAGAATTATGAGCTACGTTATATTCCTGAGAACCAACTGGACTATTCCAAAATTGATCAAAATTACTAGTCACACCTTCTGGATCAAAAAACAATTTGAATCCCCAGGAAACATTCATCCAATCACCACTTAAATTTCCCAGATCAGTGGCCATGTTATTTATAATTGGATCTACGATTGCATTGGCTTCATTTGGTGTAAGGAAGTCATTCCAGAATCCATAAGCTGGTGAAATCGGTAACCATTGTATTCCATGAATATAGGTGTCTTGCGCTCCAAAAAAAGTTCCATATACATATCGATTCATTTCTAAAATCCCGACAATAGGCTGGTCATATCCTATTTCTTCAAATACACCACTTTCATTATACCAATAATCCGCTATAGCTCTTCCCTCCATTACATAACCGTAAGCAGCGGCATCTCTCATAGCAGTATTTTCAGTTATTTCACCTGTCATGAACATTCCTGCCCAAGATTGCATCGCTTCTGAAGTAGATTCTTGATTATTTCCTATTGCGTTCCCTAATCCATTAGCGAAAGAATGTCCCATCCAAGGACTAAATGTTCTCATATAAGGAAATTCTGTATCGTTTCGATCCCAATTAGCATATGTCTTTATAACCTTAGTAAGCATTGGCCAATAATTATCCATAGATCCTGGCTCCGCTATTTCCAATAAAGCTCCTGCATGAGCTAAATATCCATAATGAAAATGATGATCTGTAAAAAATCCAGAATAGTATTCTTCATTAAATCCTACTAGTGCTTTCCAAGCCGGATAATACGCATAATAAAAAGAAGTTTCACCAGGTGTATACGTTAACCAATCATAGGTTTTTTCTTTTGCAAAACTCAATAAATCAGCAAAGTCAGGATGATTTATTTCTTTAGCAATAAGTATATATTTAATTAATTGAACTAGCGCTTTTCCTCCCCAATAAGTACCATTAGCAAAATTATCACGATTCAGTTTTTCACTATAACTATCAATCATCTCCACCAACTTTGCTTTCTCATAAGAATTGGTATCAGAACCAACTGTAACTGGTTCATTAAAATGAGGTAAAAGATCAGCGTTGAATTCATAATTAAAGGAAAAACTGGTTCCTGCAGCAAGTTTTACCGTTCCTCTTGGTGTTGCACGATATTCTCTTCCACTAAGAAAAGAAAACGTATTGGTATTTCCTCTATAATGATGAGGGATGAATCCTTGTAACACATTGGCTTGATTTCCAATAATATTCATCTTTTCTACTTGATACGTAACATTCACCAAACCATTCTCTGGCTGATAATCATAATTAGCTTTAGTATCTGTTGGTTTTGCAAAAGCATAGTCATGTAAGAAATTAAGATCTGATATCTCTGTCAATGCTGAAAACACGACGTATTTACCATCGCTATTTGCTATTTCTAGATTTCCATCTATTCCATTTCTTGGAGTAATATTGGCGTTCTCTGTAAGATGAACACCATATAAATTTCCATCGTATTCTATAATAAATCGATCCACAGTAGCTGGAAAACTAAGCTCATTTCCATTTGCATCATAATAAGTCCTGACTCCTGTGTGAATAGATTGAATAATAGCATTAAAACCGTTTGGTTTTGTCCATACAAAAGGCATTCCCTGTGCTAAAGTGACATCAATGGTTTGATTGCTGTTACTGCTTTGTTGTACTTCTAAATCTACGTGCCAATCTGACCAATTTGTTGCGATAGTTTTATTCGCTGTAAAATTATCACCAGTCAATGTTACTAAATAATCTACACTAATTCCTATACTTTCATCGCCTCCCCAATCTTTTGCGGTTCTATGTCCAATCTGATAACCTTCGCTATTGGCCCGAGACAATAAAGGGTACGTCCATAAGTTTCCTCCATTTCTAGAACCATCTTGGTTTTCATTATACAAAACGCTTGTCCACCAATCATTAGTAGGAACCGGTTTCCCTATCATATTAGGGCCAATATCCAACATAGGGTTTAAGGCAATGGTTTGGAACATAGGCTGGGTTGGATCATTACCTATATATTCATGTGATGGCGGATATTCTGCATAGGATCCACTACCTACAGGAATTACATTCTGTGACCAAGTATGAATACCCGGAATTAAAAATAGTAGTACAACGACTACTGCTTTTTTAAATATTTTTGGTTTTTTCATGAGTAAGATATTTATGTGAACATGTATTATAATTCACTTATAAAAGTTATCGTGTAAAAAGGTAACATCTAAACACTTCATAGTAAAAGCATTGATCGAACTTGCTACATCAGAATGCTTCTATAAAAAATAATGCGAAAAGTCTGGATAATCGCGGGTAAGTAAATAAGGAACAACTTCAAGAAAGAAGTTGTTCCTTATTATAAAAATGGCTAATTCTTAAGTATTTTATGAATTGAAGACTCTCCACTTTGACTAAAGATTTTAATTATATAAAAACCTTTAGACAAAGAACTAACATCCATATTTAGCTGAGTTTGGGTTTTATTTACGGGTTTTGTTAATACCGTTGTACCACTCATACTGTATACATTAACCCGATATGCGTTATTTATACCGGACAATGTGATCATATTATTCATTGGGTTTGGAAAAACAGATATCTCAACCGGATTTTTTTCATCAACTATATCTGATCTATTTGTACAAGATCCTACAATAAAGTTATGTCGCGAACTTGCTGTGTTATTTTCTCCTCCGTTTGGTAAACTGTATGTATAATAGAAATAAATCTGATCTCCTGAATTTGCATTTATTTCAAAAGGTACATTAGGATTTACGATATATCCTGGATAACCTCCCGTCGGCGATGTGCCGTAATACAAAATACAAACATTATTCCCCATCCCTGTAATTTCGGGAACAAATGTAATAGTAGGATTCGTAACGTCTGATGAAACCTCATAACTATACTGATTATTATCAGCAATACCAGAACAATTATCTCCACCACCTGTTGATCCTATAGCAGCTGTAAATTCTAAACTATTAAGGTTTAAACCGCTAGAATCAAATACTACTCGCAATTCATGTGAACCACTACTTACAGCTACGTTGTTTATCTCTACAGTTTGATAATTTTGCCAGCCATTCGTATTAGGTACGGTTAGCACATCTGTAATTGAAACTCCATCCAGTTCTAGATGAAAACTACCAGTTCCGTTAGGAGAAGCAACCAGAAAATTAATGTCGTAATTATTCGAAGATGCTGTAGCATTAATACTATATGCCAGCCATTCTCCAGTAGCTATCCAACCAATATTATATCCTCCAGCAGTACTCTCAATATCTACATTGTCCTGACGATATGCTCCTCCTGTATTTCCTACACTGGTATCGTGGTAACCAACTCCTTCTCCTCCTTCATTATAATCTTCGGCTTCTATCAATCCTGGTATTGTAATTCCGGTTGATTGTGTCGATGAAATGAATTCGATATTATCAACATTCAAACCGCTTGTATCAAATACCAAACGAAGTTCATGTTGCCCATTACTAATTGATATACCTTTCACTTCAATAACTTCATAATTTTGCCAGCCATTCGTGTTATTTACAGATATCACTTCCGTAATGGCAACTCCATCCAGCTCTAAATGAAATTGACCATTGCCATTAGGGGAGGCAACACGGAAGTTGATATCATAACTATTTGTCGATGCTGTTGCATTAATATCATACGCTAACCACTCTCCTGAGGCTATCCAACCTACATTATAACCTCCTGTAGTGCTCTGAATATCTACATCATCTTGTCTATATGCACCGCCAGTATTTCCTGCACTGGTATCATGATATCCTACTCCTTCTCCACCTTCTTTATATTCTTCTGCTTGTATTATTGCAGGTATTATACTATAAGATCCAGAGTTTTCATTCACTATTATGGATGCCGAACCAGAAACCGAACCACTGGTTGCTGTGATTGTATAATTTCCAATCTCTGAACCCGTATATAAACCATTAGCATCAATAGAACCTCCTGTGCTTGTCCAATTAAAATTAGTTGTAAAAGGTTCTCCATTTTGATCAAACCCTTGCGCACTGAACTGCATTGTTTCTCCTTGATTAATTTCAGCGTTAATAGAAGAAACTGCAATCGATGACAACACTGGGGTTTGCGTAACATCTTCTTTACTCAAAGACCTTAGGTTATCAATATAAAAAGTGTCTCCGTTATTACTATTAGGGTCAAATAAAAATACAATAGTATCTATTTGAGCATCATTTACTATTAAATCGGGCGTTCCAGTAAGAACAAACTCTAATGTATGCCAACTATTTTGTTCTTTTACGGTTGCTTGATATACACTATGTCGACCGGATGGGTAATTACTAGGTGTAGACAATGAACTTGCTTCTAATTGCCAACTAATAACTGTTCCAACTGGTGCGCTTGTATATACATCCATTGCAAACCTTTTATCTTCAGAAACATAAGCACTAGCATCATTAATAAAATCGGTATTAAAAAATAAAACATCATATAGTTCTGAATTATCCCTTACATAACTTGCAGCTTGGGATGAGTTGTTTACTTCATTTGCTCCAGGATTCCCGACATTTTCTATATAATTACCTGTAGTAGTATTATTTAATGAAAGATTATTTACTCCATTGTAATTATGAATCATTTCAGAAAATTCATAAGACGGTGGATATTTAGTAATCCCGTATCTCAAGTTATCAAAATAATATGTTTCGGATATATTAGAATTAGGGTCAAAAAGAATTGAAATCTCATTAATAGATAAGTTAGATGTTCCGGCATCTGGCGATGTAGTATAACTAAATGCTATAGTATGCCATTGATTCTGTTCTTTTACCACACTAGTATACTGACTATTTCTTCCTGCAGGAAAATCACTATCTGATCCTTCACGGTTTTCTAAACTCAAAGAGATTTCAGTTCCTACCGGCGCAGATGTATAAACATCCATAAAAAAGATATTGTCACCTTCTATAAAAGAACTTGAATCTTCTATAGTATCTGTATTAAAACTTACAACATCATATAATTCAAAAGCTCCTCTTTCATATCTAGCTACGTTAGCACTATTGTTAATATCATTTGGAGTCGGATTGGTAACATTTGGAGTATACTCTCCATTTTCAAAAAACAATTCTAATTGATTTATTCCATCATAATCAGCTATAATAATTTCTTCTAATAAAGTGGGATCAGGTGCATCCATTTTCCTCATATTATCAATGTATACCGTATGTCCCGTAAAGCTATCCGGATCAATTAACAGCACAAATTGATCCACATCTAAAGCTCCAACACCAGCATCTGGTCTGTCTAATAATTCGAATTCTAAAGTCTCCCATTGATTCTGAGAAATCGTTTTAGCACTATATCTACTATGACGACCTGATGGCCAATCTCCTGAGGATAGTGAACTATTCTCAATCTGCAAAATAAATTCCGTTCCTATTGGTGCATCGCTATATACATCTAACCAAACGGATTTTTCTCCAGAAGTGTACTCCAAAGCATTCCCTATATTAGAAGTAGCCATATACAGACCATCATATTGAGCTCCAGTAGCCCTAACATATTTTCCTACGATTGAAGAATCGTTACCACTACTAGATCCGGGATTTGCAACGGACTCACTTAATGCACCATCTGTAGTTGAAGTATATGTTAAGTTTCTATTTCCTTCAAAATCCTCAAAAACATATTCTAAGGTTTTAATAGGATTAACAGAAACACTCATCTTAAATTCATTTGTACCACATTCTGGAACATTTACAACAACTTTTACATCTCCTTCTGTGATACCCCAATCAACTAAAATAGTATTTGTTCCTTGGCCAGAAATAATACTAGCGCCGCCGGGTACTGTCCAACTATAAGAAGCTCCTTCCGTTGATGTAATTGTATAAGGCTTACCAGTTTCACCTTCATATACACTATTATCGCCAATAAGTTGTGTATTAAAAGTACCACTATACACTCGCACATAATCTACTTCCATTTGTGTAGGATAATCAGCTGGTGTTGGTGGGATATTACCAGTGTATGGAGTTCCTGGTCCTCCTACTGCAACATTTAAAATAAGATACCAATCACCTTCACTAAAAGGCCATGGATCTACTGTATTAGCTGGAGTAACTGTATGATACAATTGATCATCTACATACCATCTAATCTCTGTTGGTTCCCATTCAACAGCATATTCATGAAATCCAGCAGAAAGGTCTAACCCTGCATTAAATTCTCTTCCATTGTATTGCCAGCCTCCATTAGAATAATGAACAGTACCACCAATACTTTCTGGGTTTTTATGTTGAGATTCCATAATATCTATTTCACCTGTAAAAGGCCAATTACCATTTTCGGGTAACATCCAGAAAGCTGGCCAAATTCCTCCTGCAGAAGGTAATTTTATACTTGCTTCATATCTTCCATATTTAGAATTAAATTTACCTGATGTAATTAACTTTGAAGAAGTAAATTGCTTACCACCTGCTGATTCATTTTTAGTAGTAATTATCAAATTTCCGTTTTGTACAGTGGTGTTCTCCGGTTGGTACCATTGTTCCTCGGCATTACCCCATCCACAAAGTGTAGGACATCCATCTCCATTATCAAAACTCCATTTATTAAGATCTACTGAATTACCAGAAAATTCATCATTAAATATGAGCTCCGAACATTGGGAATAACCGATTCCTAAAGAAGAAATCAGAATGGCTAAGACCATTATTGCTTTAAAAAATAAGTGTTTTTTCATAATTAAGAGAGTTTGTGTGTTTAAGTTAGTTTTCAAAATTTCATATACGTAATCCAAGCCGTATGTATTCTTTTAATACATACAACATTACTATTCTTTAGCATTCAGATCATTTCAACAAAATAATCTAAATCATATACGTTTTTCCCAAGTAGTCCTGATAAATAGAAATACAGTTATGTACTTCAATTATCTATTTCCGTATTTGATATTTAAAAAATATCAATATCTTAAATTTGATTTCAGTGATATAATGATATATACTATGCTGAAATCAAGGGTAGAGCTGTATTTAACATTCCTTGTAATGGCATTATTTCCAGACTTTGATGTAATCAATCTCCAATTGCTTTGGAAAGATAGTATCATCAACTTCAGGACCCCCAAAATTACCGCCAATAGCAAGGTTTACTATTATATAAAATGGCTTATCAAAAGGCCATGTCTTATCATTTTTTATTTCTGGAGAAAATGTATAAACCAGCTGATTATCTATATAAAATTCTATTTTATCTTTAGTCCATATTGACTTATAGATATGAAAACCTTCTTCTATCGTTTCAATTAACGTTTTCTTTGAGTTAATAGTATTACCAAAACTTTGCCTAGTATGTAAGGATGTATATAAAGTATGAGGTTCCTTCCCTACATATTCCATAATATCTATTTCCCCGCAATCGGGCCAGCCGATATCATCAATATCAGCTCCTAACATCCAAATTGCAGGCCACAAACCATGACCTGTTGGTAATTTAGCACGAACTTCTATAGTTCCATATTGAAACTCTATTTTACCTTTTGTTGTTATTTTACTAGACTTATATACATCTTCTTTCTTAGTTGCTGTAATAATTAAATTGCCTTTTTCTAGTTTTGCATTTTCCTTAGTATAAATTTGTCTTTCGTTATTCCCCCAACCACATAAGTTAGGGCATCCATCACCTACTTCATAATTCCAAGAAGAAGTATCTAATTGATCACCATTAAATTGTTCCTCCCAAAGAACAGTATCAACATTTTCGCATGAAATTATCATTAAAAACATAATACAGCTTAAGCTTTTAATGATCACTTCAATAAACATAATGTTATTTGTTTTCATTTTTATTTGTAAAACTTTTTATTTAACAATCAGTATGTTTTTTAGGAAGGCTATATGTGGTAAATAGCCTTCCTTCTTAAAACAATTTAAAAACTAAGTTTATATCTATTGATAAACTCTTACATAATCAATTTCCATAGTAGACTCTGTGAATGAAGGATCTATGGCTCCTCCGAAAGTTCCTCCCATTGCTACATTTAGTATTAGGAAAAAATCATTATTATAAAAAGGTAAATTATTTGAATAAGGGTATGTGTGATAAGGAGTTTCATCGATAGAAAAGATAATTTCAGTTGATGACCATTCTACACTATATACATGAAAATCTGTAGATGCTCCTGCGACATTGGTTTCTTCAAAAATTGCATTTCCTCCATTATTTCCAGGGAAATGAAGTGCACTGGATACCGCATCTTGATTGTTCCCAACATGCTCCATAATATCGATCTCACCACAATTGGGCCAACCTACTTCTGTGATATTAGATCCTAACATCCATATTGCGGGCCAGGTACCTCCTCCTGTTGGTAATTTTGCGCGTACATCTACTTTACCATAGGTAAACGAATACAAATCTTGAGTTTTTATTCTTGCCGATGTATATTCTCCATTCTCAGATATTGCTGTTATTTTAAGTAATCCATCTTCTACAATTACATTACTAGGGTTGTCTGTATATGATTGAGATTCTCCATTACCCCATCCATTATCTCCAGTTCCAAAATCATACGTCCAATTTGCAGTGTTTGGAGCTCCATTTGTATCAAATTCATCTGCCCAAACTAATGTATCAAAAGGTGGCTCTGCAATATCGTTAGTTCCACCAGGTTCTTCTGAGGTTATTATAAACCACCAGTCAAACTCATTATTACCATCTGTAGTTCTTAAGATTAGTTCGTTTGCAGGTTGTTCGGCAAACCTAAAAAGTTCGTATCTATGATTGCCTCCAGTATAATATCCAACAAAACCTATTCCTGTTAAATTAAGGGATTCTACACCTCCAGGAGCACTTACAGACCAAGACGTCGAATAGTCATTTAACGGGTAATTTTCTATATCTGCTCCATTAGGATCTATACTATGCGGCCCTAATTCATCTATCAAATTAACTCTTCCGAATACTGTTCCCGATGGATCCTCAGTAGGATCGTCATTTTCACTGTTTGTGATATGTGTAAATGTACCATCGGCATTAAAAATATAACGGTCATCATACATCCCAACTGTTGCTTTATCATTTGGGGGTGCAGCAAAGAAACCGGACGGTTCTGTACCTCCAACAGGTCCAAGGCCAAAATGTCCTGGAGCTTCACTTTTAATTCTCCAAGGTCCCGAAGTAAGCATTGTAATTAATTCTATCGGTGGCTCATACAGTACCAGTACTTCTACTTCTACAGTTGTACTGGATGATACTCCACCGGTTCCTACTGCGATAACAGTCACTGTATAGGTACTTAAACCTGTAACAGAAAAATCATATGATTTAGTTCCAGATGGAGATGCCTCAGCAGTTCCATTAAAAACATAGGTATATGTAATAGCATTGTCAGCAGTAGCGCTAAAATTCACTGTACCACTTCCATCTCCGTTAGGATTATTAGCATCGACACCTACGATATCAATCGTAACTTGTATATTGGATGGCGCTATAATTTCACCAACAGATATATCGTCATCTTGACAGCTACTAAACAACAAAGCCAGAGCTATAAAAAATCCGAAATTATATTTTAATTTTTTCATGTAATTATATTTTTATTATCAACGATCAGATATGTTTTTTGTAAAATCACCTTACTAGTTTATAAGTCCAAAACACTCCCGTTCCCGCTTCAATCCTTACCTCCATATCATTATTATTGTTGGTAAGAATGATATCATATGTTATAGATCCTGGTACTGGTACATTTGGCAATTCTCCATCATTATTTACTTTGGACAATACCAGATAAGCTCCTGAACCATTAAGGGTAATTGTAGATGTTCCTTCATTATACACATATGATGCAGCACCAGTTCCATCATGTGGAGACACAGGTGTACCGCATTGATCAGATACCACTCCTTGCCAAGCTTCCAGCCACGTTTCAGAGCCTAAAACATTACTAAAACTTCCGTCTGATGAAAAGACATATTCATCATCAAAAAAGCAAGCTCGATCAATAACAGTTTGATCGTCACTCGTAAACCAATCTCCGCTTCCAGGTGCTGGTCCTACTTTAAAAGCTCCTGCCTCTGATGCTAATCTCCAAGTCCCTGCTATTACTGGAACTTCTCTTATAAGTTTGTATGTCCAAAACACTCCGGTTCCAGATTCAATACTTACTTCCATATCATTATTGTTATTCGTTAGAATTACGTCATATGTTATAGATCCTGGTACTGGTACATTTGGTAGTTCGCCATCATTATTCACTTTTGGTAACACCAGATAAGCTCCTGTACCATTAAGAGTCACCGTACCTGCTCCATCGTCATAAATGTAAGTTGCAGCAACAGTTCCATCATGCGGCGCTACAGGTAATCCACACTGATCAGACGCTACTCCTTGCCAAGCTTCTAACCAGGTTTCAGAACCTAAAACGTTGCTAAAACTTCCATCTAATGAAAACACATATTCATCATCAAAAAAGCAAGCTCGATCAATAACAGTCTGATCATCACTTGTAAACCAATCTCCACTTCCAGGTGTTGGCCCTACTTTAAAAGCTCCCGCTTGAGGCGCAAGTTTCCAAATTCCTTCTAATCCAGATGCAGGCTCTGGTGGTTTATGGAAATAAACATTATCAACAAAAACTATAGCCGTTCCTGAAGGTGCTCCAACATATATTAATTGAGCAATATTACTTCTTGTAGTTAATCCTGTAAAATCAGCTAATGGAATATCTAAACTCACCCATTCTCCATTTGCTGGATTAGCTATTGTTATTTCATGTTCTACATCGTCTCCGCCATCAAAAACTCCATTTGCTCCAAAATCAACTAATTTAATCTTAAACTCAGTTAAATTTGGTGACCATATGTCGGTATGAAAATGAGTCATTGTACTAGCATCTATAGTTGCAGTTGTGGTTTCTATTCCAACGAAATTAAGAGCACTGTACTTTTTCGTAGGATTTCCATCTATCTCAACATCTTCAAAAGTGGCATCCGACCAAGGCGTGCGCCAAGTATCTACATTCACATCTGTATAAGCATCACTAAACATAGAAACAACATCTTGTACTCCTCTGGTTGGTGGTATCGGTGCTGATACTATAGGTTGTAAAATTTCTGTTACTAAGAACTCTTCTGTATATTCTGTTGTCGCGATAGCTCCTCCCTTAGCAACAACTCTAATCGTATAGGCTCCAGCTTCCTCATAGGTATATGAAGCAATTTCTCCAATATTAGCGGTTACTGGAGTATCATTTCCTGTTTCCCCAAAATATACATCAAAAGACATTGCATTGTCTGCCGTAGCCGTTACATTTACTTGTTTGGATACAGCCGCATCATTTTCTATAGTAACAACTAAATTTTCTGGTGGGTTAAATGAAACGACTACTTCTTGTGTAGCTTCAGTTGTTAATCCTGTTATACCATTACCTACCAATCTTAAATTATAAGTTCCTTCGGCATAGGTATGTGTCGTACTTTCTCCAATTTTTACATTTTCAGACTCCACCGTACCATCACCAAAATCAACATCAAAGGAAACTACTCCATCTCCATTCGGAGTAATGGTTACTAATCCTGTATTGTCCTGAGTAATCTGCAAAAGCGCTGATATATTTGACGGGGCAACAACATTATTTAAATAGTCCTGATTATCATCTTCATTACAGCTCAAAATGAATAGTATAGAAAGACATAAACCGAATATGTATTTTAAAAATTTCATCTTTTTTCGTTTTTGTTTTTTAGTACCCTGGGTTTTGTTCCCATCTATCTCCTGCTAATTGAATCTCTATCAATGGTATAGGAAACAGTTCGTGTTTTCCTACTACAAAACCATCTATTTCTGTTGCGGCTCTTCCTGTTCTTACTAAATCGAAAAAATGATGACCTTCTCCAACCAGTTCTACTCTTCGTTCCTGATAAATTGCATCTAGCAAAGCAGTTCCTGTAACTGTTACATCCGGTAATTCGGCTCTAGTTCTCACTCTATTGAGATAGATTAATGCTTGTCCATCATTACTTGCTGATTTTCTATTATGTGCTTCTGCTGCCATTAACAGAACATCAGCAAATCTGATTGCTCTATAATTATTAGGATTTGTTAGATTAGCATCTCCCGTATTAAGGTCGCCCTGACGAGCAATATATTTTCTGTTAAAATATCCAGTATGCTCAAAACCGGTAGAGAAAGTAGCTCCTTGAGAAGCAGCCCAAGCTTCTATATCTAAAATAGCAACATCAAGCCTAATATCACCAGCTTCGAATGTATCCACAACTTCTTGTGTAGGAACATTAAAACTAAAACCTGATTCAAATTGTGGTCCTGAGTAATTTCTAATTCCATTAAAACCTACTGCTACATTACCTTCACTACATTGTAAACATCCGAAACCTGCTCCTTCTTCATCGGTATATTGTACTTCGAAAACAGATTCTATATTATTTTCTCCTTCTTGTTCGAAGATAGATTCATAGTCTGTTACTAAATCATAAGGCCCGCTTACAACTTGATCTAATACATTAGCCGCTTCTGTAAATTTATCCTGATACAGATATACCTTACCAAGTAAAGCTCTTGCAGCCCCTTGTGTTATTCTACCGGTTTCAGCTTGAGTTATAGGTAAGTTATTAGCTGCAAACTGTAAATCTTCCTCTATGAGTACATACACATCTTCTTTTGGAGATCTATCAAAATTGGTTTCTTCTCCAAAAAGAATTCTTTTATCAATTGCTAATGGTACATCTCCAAACCATTTTACTAGCTCAAAATAATAATAGGCTCTTAGAAAACGAGTTTGTCCAATTACTTCTTCTTTACCTGCAAAATCAGTTTTATCCTGAAATTCCATTATATAATTAGCTCTGTTAACTCCCGCATACATCCAACTCCATATATCTCTGAGTTGTGCGTTAACAGGTGTATGAACCATATCATCTATTTCCTGAATACCAGGTACATCAGTTGCACTTTCTCCTCCTGCCAATGTATTGTCTGAAGCTATTTCTCCTAACATTACATTTAGATAAGTGGATTGTAATAAATCATAGGCTCCTATCAAAGCACTCTGATAATCTTCTTCACTATTAAAAAAATCTTCTGAATTTTCATCCTCTGAGGCTACATCAACAAAATCATCACTACAAGAGGTGAATACTCCTAACAGTACAAAAAAGACTACTGTTGATTTGATATTATATTTTATCTTTTTCATTTTGATTAAAATTTAAGATTTACACCTAATAAATATGTTCTTGGCACAGGATAAAATCCTTGATCGATACCTGCCCCAATTGGGCTTGCTGTATTAGGATCTGGATTAGATTGATACGCAGAAGGGTCATATCCACTATACTCAGTGAATGTATATAAGTTATTTACTGAAGCATAAATTCTAAATTTATCTATACCAATGGGATTCATATATTGATTAGGGAACGTATAGCCTACTTGTACATTCTGGATTCTTAAGTATGAACCATCCTCTACATAGAAACTAGAAAACAAACTATTAGAATTAGCAGCCGTTGTCACCCTATGAAAAGAATCCGTGGAACCTTCGCCTGTCCAACGTCCTAAAAATGCATTTCTTCTATTTACTAAGGGTTGATTTCGTTCATAGTTTCTTACCATATCATTTCCCACTGAGGCGAATGCATAAGTGGTGAAATCAAAGTTTTTATAATCTAAACCAATATTTAATCCCATTGTAGCGTCTGGAATGGGATTACCAATATCTGTTCTGTCATCAGAATCTATTTGTCCATCTCCATTCATATCTACATATCTAATATCTCCTGGAGCTGCGTTGGCCTGAGTAGCATGTGTATCTACCTCTGCCTGATTCTGAAAAATTCCATCTGTTTGTAATCCGTAGAAGTATCCAATTGGCTTACCTGCCTCCATTCTTGATGGAGGGTCTTGGCCTACACCAAACGAACCACCTGCGATAAAATCACTATCACTGTTAACTGATATTACTTCATTCTCTAACAGTGTAATATTATAACTAATATTAAATTTTAAATTTTCTGATAACTGATCTTGATAAGCTATTTTAAATTCATAACCTTCATTTTCTACAATACCTGCATTGATTGTAGGTGGTGATGATCCTGGTGCTGCAACGCCAAGAATACCCGAAACAGGTGCTACCACTAATAAGTCTTCTGTTCGTTTTTTAAAATAGTCAAATGTAATATCAATTTTGTTGTTTAATAATTTTGTATCCAGTCCTATATCCAGTGTTTTTTGTTTTTCCCATTTAATTTCCGGATTAGAAAGTGCTCCAATAGCTTCCCCAATTATCAGTTCATCATTAATAACATAAGATCCTTCTCCATTTAACAAGGATATAAATTGAAAATCTTTTATTCTATCATTCCCAATTACACCATAACTAGCTCTAAATTTTAAGAAGTTTAACCAACTACTATTACTGAGAAAAGATTCATCAGATATTACCCAACCAACAGAAGCTGATGGAAAATATCCAAACTTGTTTTTCGGTCCAAATTTTGTTGAACCATCTCTTCTGATTACTGCTGATAATAAATATTTGCCTTTATATCCATATTGTAATCTAGAAAAATAGGACAACAGTCTAGAATCAAAAGTATTTCCTCCATTTTGAAAATTATTGACTACATCTGACGCCTGAGAAATATTAGCATTAGCATATGAGTTATCTATAATATCAAATCCCGTAAAACCGGTAAATGTTCCCGTTGTCTTGAATACCGACATCCCTAAAAGCACTTTTACATCATGATCATCTGCAAATACCTTTTCGTATTTTAAGAAATTATCCCAAGTATAATCTCTAAAGAAGTTTTTGGACTCCGTAACACTACTTCTATCAACATTGAATACTTTTCCGGATCCATAGAAGACCTCTGGCGAGAAACCTTTACCATCTACTTCAGAATAGTTAAATTGATACCTAGACTCTGCTGTGAAATTGCTTAGAAAATTATATTTCAACCCAAATGTAGCACCTATTCTGTTAACCTCGGTATTGTTAAATGTATTAGCGATCTGTGCAACTGGGTTAATTACTTCATTACCCAATCCTTCCGCTAATGTAAAATCACCATTCTCATCTCTAACTGATAAATTAGGAGCCATATTTAAAGCATTAAACAATACAGACCCTAATGTATTTTCTAACAAAGTTTGCCTATTAGTTTGTGTAAAAATACCTGAGGTAGTAAACTTCAAATTTTTAACAATATCTAAGCTATAATTTAGTCTTCCTGTAAAACGTTCGAAATTAGCATCACTTCCTCCAACAATACCATCCTGCGTTAAATAAGAAACTCCTGCAGAATATGTAGAATTCTTACCACCACCAGTAGCACTAAAATTAATATTAGAAATTGAGGCTGTTCTAAAAATTTCATCTTGCCAATCTGTACCTTCTCCTAATTCGGATAAATTGGCAAAGGGCGGAGTACCTCCTCCAGCGGCGAAAGATTCATTTATTATTATACCATATTCAGTTGCATTAAGCACAGGAAGTCTCCTTGTTGTTTCTTGAAAACCCGCATAAGAATCTAGCTCAAATTTTAGTTCTTGATTTCTATATCCAGATTTGGTAGTAATAAGAATAACTCCATTTGCCGCTCGTACTCCATAAATACCAGCTGTAGCATCTTTTAATACATTGATACTTTCTATATCATTAGGATTGAGTACACTCAAGTCCTCTATTACGTTTCCATCCACCAGAATTAGAGGTCTACTATCCCCATTGGTAGATATTCCACGAATCGATATAGTAGAACTACTTCCAGGAGCACCAGATTGTGATGTAATATTTACACCTGCTACTTGTCCCTGAAGTGCTTGCTCTACTCTTACTACGTTAAGCTCTTCAATAGTTTCTGCACCAATTACAGAAACTGCACCCGTAATTTCTTTTTTAGTTTGTGTTCCATAACCGATTACGATAACCTGTTCCAGAGATTCGCTGTCTTCTTGCATCGTAATGTTAATGACAAAATTTTGTCTTATTGTCACTTCTTGTGAAGTGAAACCAACATAAGAGAAAACAATTGTACTTCCTACTGATACATTATCTAAAGTATAGTTTCCATTAAAATCTGTTACTGCTCCATTTGAAGTGTTTTTCACAATGACATTAACTCCTGGAAGTTCTAATCCGTTAACATCTTTTACATTACCCCTAATCTGAATTTCTTGAGCATTAATAACTGTGGTTAAAAATACCGCCATTAAGAAATAAGCTATTTTCATAAATGTTCTAGTTTGATTTACTCAAATCTAGCTACGAACATTAAGAAATCGTTAATAAACAACCACAACAAAAATCCTACAACATTGCATAAAAATGAAAAAATTAATAAATTCTTTACGTATACCCCTAATAAAAACAGGAAGTACTAGAGATTTCCTAACCGTTAAAAAAAAGTAAAGAAAATGATATTGTAGCCTCACTACAACGTTAGAGTATAGGTAATGTAGTGGTGTTTTAAGGTAATGTATGGTTTTAAATTTCGAGAATGTAGTTTACTAAACTGTCTGAATGTTCTAATTGCAGCTTTTTTCTTAGACGATAACGTTTTATTTCTACGCTTTTAACCGAAATATTAACCAATGAAGCAATTTCTTTGGATGATAAATTTAGTCTTAAGTACGTACAAAATCGTAAGTCGTGAGGAGTTAAATTATTATGTTTCTCTTTTAGTTTCTTTATAAAGTCTTTATCTACACTATTGAAAGCTTCTTCGAAATGTTTCCAATCATCCTTATTGTTTAAGTTTCTATCAATAATTCGTTCTACATTCTTCACCCCACTGCTTTCAAATTCAGATTTTTGAAGTTCTTTTTTGATCGTGTTAAGTATTTCATTTTTCTTAATAATATTCATTGTAGACGAAGCAAGTTCACGATTTTTACTCTCTATATCCTGAGTCAATTTTTCATTCGTAAGTTTCATTATTTCTCCTTCACTTTCCAGTTCTTTGAGTTCCAATTGCTTTTTATTCTCTTCTACTAACTTTTCTCTTTGTTTGGTATAATAACGTTTATAAGCTCTATGCGTAACTAACAATAGAATTAATAACAAAACAGAATAAATTATAATGGCCACTACAGAAAAATACCAGGGCCTATCGATAATAAACTTATACTCTACAACATTTTTACTTAAAACATTACCTGTTTTTGCTCTAACTTTAAACGTATATTCTCCGAATGGCAAATTTTCAAACACTTTATTGGTCTTTGAAGTCCAACCACTCCAATCTTCATAAAAACCTTCTAGCTTATACTGAAACTTTGAAATAAGGAATTTATCGTATTCGGGAATTGTATAGACAAAAGAAATAGTATTTAAATTAGATTTGAATACTGGAGGTGAATCAGAAACTTCAACCGGTTTAAATTCTGTAGTTTTTTGTTTTGCTGAAACCTTTTCAAGAATAATAGTATGTTCTTTTGAATTTACCCTAGATAAGTCCAAAATCATATATCCAAATGTAGTTCCTAATAAATACTTCTCCTCTTCAAGGTGCATTATATTTTCAAAACCATTCATCTCTTTTCTTAGCAAGTAAGGGATAGATACTTTAGTTACTTCTAAATTATCCGAAAATTGGCTTTGGGAAATATAGTCTAATTCTTCATCAGTAAAACTCCAGAGTCCTCCTATATTATCTTTTATTAGTCTTCCAACATTTTTCTCTTTAGTCTCAAAAACGTGATTCACACCATTATCTTGATCAAAAGCTTTATTTTCCTTGTTATAAAAAGACACCCCTTCTTGATGTGCATAAAAAAAATCGTTTTTGTATTTTGTTATGCTTGATTGTTTACCTTTTATAGTTAGTGAGTCTTTAACTACTTCTAATACTTTGGAAAATTCATCATCTACGATAATGCTAAAAAGTCCTTTGTATTCATGATTGACCCACAATTTACTATCATATATTTCCAAATATCGAGCAGAATAATCAAATCCTTTAACTTTTTGTTTTAATCTCCATTTTCCATTTTTTTTTGCCAGCACACTCAATCCTTCATAATTGCCTTGCAACAACCAGTCAGGATGATCTTCAATCGTACGAAAAATCCAAGTTCCCTGAATCCAACTTATAAGTTCGGATGTATTCTTTTCTATTAAAAAAGTACCATCATTATGTCCACAAAACAATTTGTTATCATAAGAAAAAAGATTCCAAACTTGTCCTTTGGTACCTTCAACAAAACTGAATGACTCATCCTTATCAATACTTTTGTAAAACACTCCTTGATTTGTTCCCAGATATAAAAAACCTTCAAAAACAATTGAGGTATAAACAGTACCGATAGTACCTTTATCATCATTAAAACTTTGAACCGGCGATTTTATATTTATACAATTAATGCCTTTATCTAATGCTAACCATATATTGCCATCTATATCTTCAAAGGAAGATAAAACCGTATTATTACTTAATCCTTTATTTTGATTAATTTGATACGTAACCTCACCTTTTTCTGAAAGATATATTAGTCCTTGGGAAATAGTTCCTAAAACAAAGCTTCCGTCCTTAAGTGTGATACTACTATAAATAGTAGAATTGCTTAATAAGTAATCAGACGGCGTACCCCATTCACTAACTTCTCCTTTCGAAAATTCAAAAAAACCTTTGGTACTTGTTAGTAATAGAATTCCGTTTTGAGACTTCGAAATATTTACTATTTTATCATTAACCACTTGATCATCATCTATGACTAATGTCGGGCTACCTTTTTCAATTTTATAGATTCCATTATTAATATCCTGATAATATATCGTCCCATGAACATTGAATATATTAGTAATGGCTATTTTAGATTCTATAATTGAGATCTCCTCATTCTTAACGTTATAAAGATAAATTCTATCAAGAGACTGAAATAATATCCAATCGTCTTGGCTGACAATGTGCCAAAACTGTTCATCCTCGATAAGATTTTCCGTTATATTTTCGGTCAGTGAAGTGTACTCAAGTTTTCCAAAACCATTTTTTTTCCAGTACCCAAAATTCATATAGAATCCCGTATAAATACGTTCTCCAATAACTTTGACTGATCTTATAACCGTCTCATTAGGAGTTGGATAAAGTTCCCAGTTTGCTCCATTGAACTCTAAAAGTCCTTTGTTATTAGCTACATAAATGTATTTATTATCCGCTTGAGAAATGGCCCAATTTTGGGTTGCTCCTTTGTACTCATCTGGCAAATAGACTTCTATCGGCGGTAATTCCTGTGCGGTAACTATCGTCGTAAATAGAAAAAATAGAAATAAAAATGTCTTTTTAATATATTTCAATTAGTTAAAATAGATATAGGTAGATATCACTATTAAACACACAATAGCTCCTACGATCTTAGTATACTTCCATGGTGTAATATCTACTTCTTTTGTATAATGCTGCTCGTATGCTTCTTCTCTTGGATACAATTTACCAATAATTAACATTATAATGATGTTGACCACAAAAAGAATAGCCATTACGTGCAGGAAATGAGGGTATGCAGATGTTTCTATCCTTCCTAATTCTACAAGATCAGTTATTCCATTAGCTTTAGCAGCTTCAACAGCATTACCTTGAAGAATAGGTTTTATAATAAACTGACTAATTATATATAGTACGGATCCAGATATAATACCTATTTTACCCGCAATCGCCGGAACTTTCTTAGTAAGATACCCTACTACTATAATTGTCAATATAGGAATACTATATATTCCATTTACCTCTTGTAGATAATCAAAAAGACTCCCTGCATTAGCAATAAAAGGAGCTACAGCCATGGCTAATATTGCTAATAAAACACCAAAGCTTTTTCCTGCTTTTACCACTTGCTTTTCACTAGCCTCTTTATTTATATACTCTTTGTAAATATCCAATCCAAATAACGTAACAGAGCTATTTAAAGCACTATTAAACGAGCTTAATATCGCTCCAAATAATACTGCTGCAAAAAAACCAACCAATGAAACAGGTAACACTTTACTTACCAAAGTAGGATATGCCTCATCTGCAACTTCTAACTCTCCATTAAAAAGATGAAAAGCTATTATTCCTGGTAATACTACTATAATCGGGCCTAATATTTTTAAAAATGATCCTAATAATAATCCCTTTTGACCTTCTTTAAGGTTTTTAGCACCTAAAGCTCTTTGGATAATTGCTTGATTTGTTCCCCAATAAAATAATTGCACCAACATCATTCCTGTAAATATGGTCGCAAAAGGAATGGAAGAATCACTATCTCCAATCACTTTAAATTTTTCAGGATTCGAAGTCATCAATGTATTAATTCCTTCAGAAATACTGCCATCTCCTATCTCTATCAAACCAAAAACTGGAATCATAATTCCTCCTATCAATAATCCAACAGCATTGATTGTATCAGATACAGCTACTGCCTTTAATCCACCGAAAATTGCATAAATAGATCCGATAACCCCAATACCAATAACACAAATCCATATCGAAGCTCCTTTAGAGACCCCCAATAATTCAGGAACATCAAACATCGTACTAATCGCCAAAGATCCAGAGTATAATACTATAGGTAAGAACACCACAACATAACCTGTTAAGAATAATCCAGATGTTATTGCTTTTGTTGTAGTATCATAACGCCTTTCTAAGAACTGAGGTACTGTTGTTATTCCTCCTTTAAGATATCTTGGCAATAAAAAAATCGCGGTAATCACCATTGCGATAGCTGCTAGGGTTTCCCAAGCCATCACCAGAATACCTTCTGAATATGCAGCTCCATTTAGTCCAACAATTTGTTCTGTAGATAAATTAGTCAGCAATAAGGAACCTGCAATTACCACTGCAGTTAAACTACGACCACCTAGAAAATAACCATCAGAAGATGTTTCGTCGGTTTTCCTTGTAGCCAGATAAGATATGATGGCAACTAAAAGTGTGAATCCTACAAAAGAAATAATACCCATATTGAAGTTTTAATGATTTATTAAGAATCATAAAAATATCAGATATTATTGAAGTAGTGTTAACAATAATGCTGAAAAATTAACACTGTATAGTTTTTGTATAGTTTCCTTTAAGAATAAAGCAATGATAAACAATTAATTACAAAAATCACTTCTTATAGTGTACAGTATACCTCCAATAGGAGAAAGCTCCTAATATTGCCCAAACAACAAAGCTGTAGTACACTGCTGATGGTGTTACTACCTGATCACCGCTTGCATAAGAATGTAGTCCTTTTAAGTAAAAATTTACTCCGAAATATGTCATTAATATGGATCCAACAGCTAGTACAGACATTAAATTAAAGAACCATCTACTTCTAAGGCCAGGAACTAATCGCATATGAATCACAAAAGCATATACCATAATACTAACCAATGCCCATGTTTCTTTAGGGTCCCAACCCCAATAACGTCCCCAACTTTCATTGGCCCACATTCCTCCTAAAAAGTTACCGATCGTTAACATCACAAGACCGATAGTTAATGCCATTTCATTAATAATCGTAATCTCTTTGATATTGAGATCCATTCTCTTTTTATTAGACTTAGTGGTTAGTATCATTAATAATAATGAAAGTACTCCCAAAATAGCTCCTACAAAGAAAGGACCATAACTTGCCACAATAATCGACACATGTATCAATACCCAATAAGAATCCAAAACAGGTTGCAGATTTGCAATAGCAGGATCTGTCCAGTTTTGATGCGCAAAAAATAGAATTATTGCAGCTACAAACGCTGTTGCTGCAACTGTAAGGTTACTCTTTTTACCAAAAGCTAATCCTAAAGCCATTGTTGCCCAAGCCACATAAATCATGGATTCATATGCGTCACTCCAAGGCGCGTGACCCGATACATACCATCTAATTATTAATCCTGATGTATGTACCATAAAAATCAATACGGTAATCCCCATAAAGATGTTTATCAACACTTTTACAAACTTATTCTTGTAATAGAATATCCCGAAAATGATGATTAGAATAAATAATACACTTGTAATACTATAATATTTATATAATGTTCTGAAAATATCATACTTATTTAATGCGATTTCGGCTTTAATTTTATCATCAGCTGGCATCACTTCACTTCCAAATTTTGTCTGAAACGCTTTGATACTTTCTATATACTGATCAGGTTTACTATAATCCCCTGTTTTCCTTGCTTCCTGCAATGACTGTATATAAATAGGAATAATTTGTCTTGTATATACAGAATCCATTCCGGTGAATTTATACTCATTCAATTCTGGTACAGAAACCCATTTATTATTTTCATTGTCTGGAACCGGAAAAACCTTAAGAATCCCTCCGCCTAATGCTTGGTTTAAAAGGTAAAACTTTTCATGAGTTTTCAAGAAATCTTTTTCAAAACTGCTAGGTGTATTTGTACTACTTGCTTTTTCTAAGTACGGATCTAATTTATAAGAACCATCCTGTTCTACAAGATCTATAAGAGATACCCTTCTTTCTGATTTTGAAACCCCTAATATTCTACGGATACTATCGTTTTCTTTTTGTATTTCAATAATAGGAATACTATACCATATGAATGGATTCTCAAGCATCGATACAAAAACTTGATCTGCTGTCAATCCTTCGTATGTATCTTTTTTACTTAACTTCCTTAATAATTCCGAAGAAAAAGTATTAACAGGTTTCATTCTACCACGCTCATCCTGGATTATTATGCTACCAAATTTCGAAGCATGTTCTTTACTAACAGCATTCGCTTTAATTATAGAATCTAATTTAGCTTTTCCTGGTAAAGTTTGAAGATGGTTTACGTGATCCGCCTGTTCTTGTGCAAAAGAAAACGTAGCAACAAACAGTGCTAACAATACGGTCATTTCTTTCTTTTTTAACTTCACTTTATTAAGCATTTGTTCAAGATCCTTAAACCTAGATCCTTTCGTAAATAAAATAAGCATTAACCCAAGATACAGTAACATATAACCAGCATAGGTAATCATAGTACCCCAATAATCATGATTTACAGACAATACTGTTCCTTTTTCATCTGGATCAAAAGAAGCTTGAAAGAAGCGATACCCTTTATGATCTAAAACATGATTCATATAAATATCGTAAGGGCGTGGAGTAGAATTTTCTTCAATAATATCTACTTTGCTCATAAATGACTTATATACTTTTTCTGTTCCAGGTTGTTTCTCTGCTATAAAATCATTCAACTTTAATGAAAAAGGAAGCTCTAATCGCTTAGATCCATAATTGAAATACATATCAAGACCTCCTAAAGAAATCTTTTGCATATCATTAGAATATCCTTTACCCCCTAATAATTTTACTTCTTTAGTTTCCTCTTTAGTAGACACCTCAAAAATAAGTGCATCCTGCTGACCTTTTTCTTTGACCTCAATAGGAACAACATCGTACATACCAGTAATTACCGGATCCGGAATAACAAATTGCATCCCAGCAGTTTGATACAATGATCGTAACATAAGCGGTTGGATACTATCTTTAATAACCAAGCCCTGTTGTTGATCCGCCATTCTCATATAAGAACCATCAAATGGAGATTCTATATAATACTCATCATTTTTATAAGTAATATTAATAGCTCCTTTTGTTGGAATATTAAAGGCTACCAAAATATTATGGATATTAGAAACTTCTCCTTCTTTTAAATAGTGATCATGCCTATTTCCATCTCCCGCTTCTACTATCTTTAGATAATTCTCTCCATCCTCAGTTTCAACAAGTCCCATTTCTGCTCCGGTGATATAGTTTTTATATCGTATTGTAACGGGTTGTTGATTATAATCCGTGTTTATAGTAAAGTCATTATCTGTCGCTTGTGTCAATTCCAACTGCTTAGAAATTACTCTTCTTCTCGGTTCACCATCGATCTCTCCATCAAGAAAAGCAGTTAAATACGTTCGTTCGGATAAAAATTCTGAAGTTGTTTCGCCTTCTCTAATCGGCATTACTCCTTCATAACTAATATATCTAGTTACAAAAGCTCCTAAAATGATGAGAATAAAAGAAAGGTGTAGCAATAATGTTGCCCATTTTTCTCTTTTATATAATCTAAATCGTACTATATTTCCGCAGAAATTGATCATAAAAAAAACCATAATCGCTTCGAACCACCAAGTATTATATACCCAGATCCTTGCCGCAGGAGTACCATAACCATCTTCAAGAAAAGTACCTACTGCCATCGATACGGCAAAAATCAAGAATAACATTGCCATCAATCTTGTAGAAAATAAAATACTCGCCAATTTCTTTTGCATTGTAATTTTTTTAGCTCGGCAAATTTAATGTTTTTAAGAGGATAATCAGACATTCTAATTATCCTATTTATTGGTTTTAACAGAACTATAAAACTTATCTAATTTTTAAAGTAACTTCCTTATTTTAGCCAAATGATTACAATTGTTATCCTTGGTGCTGGAAATGTAGCGCAACATTTGTATACTGCTTTTTTAAATCAGAAATCAGTAACAGTCTTGCAATGCTATAATCGAAAAGGTGTCAGATTACATAAAGATCAGAAAAGAGATACAATTACAAGCGATCTCGGTGCTTTGATAAAGGCAGATGTATACATCTTAGCAGTTAGTGATGATGCTATAGAAGATGTATCTAATTCATTACCTTTTCAGGATAGATTAGTTGTACACACGTCTGGTAGTGTGTTAATGACCGATATAAATAATAAAAATTATCGTGGAGTTTTCTACCCTTTACAAACTTTTAGCATTGGTAAGGATGTGAATTTTTCTAACATTCCTTTTTGCATAGAAGCCGATCAAGAACAAGATGTTAAACTATTAAAAAAAATAGCTTCTTTATTATCTAAAAAAATATATGACATTTCTTCTGATCAAAGAAAAGTATTGCATGTTGCTGCTGTATTTGTAAACAACTTTACAAATTATATGTTTTCCGTAGGGAATGAAATATGCTCAGAAAACAAGGTGCCATTTGAAATTTTACATCCGTTAATACAAGAAACTGCCAAAAAAATAGTAAAAATTCAACCGGATAAAGCTCAAACCGGACCAGCTATTCGAAATGATATACAAACTATCGAAAGACACCTGGAGATTTTAAAAGACAATTCACAAAAAGAACTATATAAAATGCTTACTGAAGCAATACAATCTAAATATGGAAAAGAGTTATAAAGAATATTTACAGCACATTACTACTTTTATTTTTGATTTTGATGGTGTTTTGACAGATGGAATGGTAATTATTAATACTAACGGGGAACTATTAAGAACTATGAACATCAAAGATGGATATGCCTTAAAAACTGCTGTTCAGCAAGGTTTTAATGTATGTATCATATCTGGAGGAAAAAATGAAGGAGTCAGAAAAAGATTAGAGGGACTGGAAATTAAGGATATTTATCTGGGTGCACATCATAAAGTAGATCAGTTACACGAGTATATGAGTAATAAGAATATCAAAATCGAAAACGTTTTGTATATGGGGGATGATATTCCTGATTTACCAGTTATGAAAATGGTAGGATTACCAACCTGTCCACAAGATGCTGTAGCAGAAATAAAAGAAGTATCTACATATGTTTCTTTCAAAAAAGGTGGAAAAGGTTGTGTAAGAGATGTTATAGAACAAGTTCTTAAAGTGCAAGGTAAGTGGATTGAGAATTACGATGCTAAAGCCTAAATATTTAATAGGTAACACCTCAAAAAAACAACACTTTATAAATGAAATTAGTATTCGCCACAAATAACCTTAATAAGTTAAAAGAAGTACAAGCCATTGTTCCTTCTCATATTCAATTATTAAGTTTAGCAGATATAAATTGTACTGAAGACATTCCAGAAACATCTCCTACTATAGAAGGTAATGCAATACAAAAGGCCCAATATATAAAAGAACATTATGGATACGATTGCTTTGCCGATGATACTGGGTTAGAAGTTCAAGTCCTTGATGGTGAACCTGGAGTATACTCTGCTCGTTACGCCGGAGAAGCTAAAGACGCTAATGCAAATATGGATAAGCTTTTAGATAAACTTAAAGGAAAAGAAAATCGAGATGCACAATTCAAAACAGTCATTGCGCTTTATATTAATGAGAAAATAGAAACGTTTATAGGTATTTGCGAAGGCAGTATAGTACACCAGAAAAAAGGAGCGCTAGGTTTTGGATATGATCCTATTTTTTCACCTAAAGGATATCAAGAAACTTTTGCAGAACTGCAATTAGATGAAAAAAATCGTATCAGCCATCGCGCTCGAGCAGTAAAAAAACTAGTAGAATTTCTAAATGATTAATCTACTGATGGGAACGCAAGCATCTCTCCCATTCCAACCGTGAAAAGCCAATTTCCGTAAATTGCATGTTCTATAGATACCAAAGTTGTAGATTTTGTTCTCTGATACGTAAATGCAAATAACAGTCCTCCCAAAAAAGTGAGCAATTGAACCAAAAAACTTCTTAAAAATATATGGGCTAATGAAAAAAGAACTGCGTTTATAAAAATAAACAACCACTTATTTTTAATGAGGCTTTCGTATCTATTGTAAAAGAAAGTTCTATAGATAATTTCTTGTGGCCATACGGATAAGAATGAGTAAATAAATAAGATAACCACCCACAAGATAGGTTTCTTTAAAAGGACTGAAAATAACTTATCAGGAGCTATCCAAAAAACATATAAACTTGTAATAACAATAATAATTGCTAGCTTAATTATTGTCTCTTTCCAAAATGGTTTCCAGTATAACTTATCCGGAAATTTTATTTTTAAAAACCCTGATCTCCTAAGATGAACTAATATATAAAGGAAACCTGCAATTGTTAAACCTGCTTTTATCGAATTAGGGTAGGAAAATAAAAAACTGACAGGTAGTAATACAAATAAAAAAAATAACTCTAATCCACGAGCGAAAGTAGGTTGCATGATCATAATTTTGAACTAATTTCCGCATAAAAAATGAAACAATTTATTTTTTAACAAATAAAAAAGCCTCTGGGCAAGAGGCTTTTTATTTAGGGAAATCAAATTTTGGGGAATATTCGATTTACAATTTTGGGGTAATTAATGTTGGTATTGGGTAATACCATAAAAACTAATTCAACTTATATCAATCATTAACAACACTTCAAAAGTACGCCGACATCTTAAGAACATCTCTAAAATGATCACACAAAAAACTTGAAATATCGATAAAAAACATATTTAATCGATAAAGTACATTTTAACAAACAAAATAATATTTTTGATGTTTAAAACCTATATTAGAATAAGAATTTTCCTAATCGAATTAAGGAGAGATTATTAGTTAGTATATAGTGAATCGAGAAAACCTACTCCATAAAAAAAGCCTCTTGGGGTATGAGGCTTATTAGTAGGTAAATTTAATTTGGGCAAAAAAAGTTTAGTTCTCTAAATTTTGGAGTTATCTAATTATTTGGGGGCGAAACATTAAAACTAATTTAATTAGTAACTCTTATTTTTCACACTTCAAAAGTAAGCTATACACTATATTTTAATAGAAATTGAGGAGTCAAAAATCTCTTAATAATCGATTAAATACAATTTTAACCGACAAAATACTTTAATTATTAAATTTTAATCATTTTTAACAAAAAATAAGATTCTTATAAACCTATTGAATAGAATATACAATGCAGTGTACAAAAAAAGCCTCATTTCTGAGGCTTCATAATTTGTCAAATTTAACTTTGGGGGAAATTAAATTTGTTGGGGCAAAAAAACGTAAACAATCAATTCCAATTTTCCTCTTTCAATATATATTCAATTTCTTAATATCTTTCTTTTGATGGTTCAAAGATATTTCAACTTAGTGCTTTCACAAAAATCCATAAACAAATATACATTACACAATCGACAAAAAGCAATAAACAACGATAAAAAACACATCTATACTATTTATTATAAAATCAACGAATTAATTTTATAATTAAACGAGGAGAATACGTTGCATAAATTTTATTAATATCGTAACATTACACCAATAAAATTTCGAATACTATATATGGAAAGCCAAAACATCACTCCTACTGATCCCCAAAACGAAGAAATTATTGAAAACAAAGAACTAAACATTTGGGAAGCATTAATTCCGATTTTTGCCTTAGTAGGGATGTTATTCTATAATGTATACTATGCTTTTGGAGATGATGCATTGAGTGGTAGTAATCAATTTATATTGCTTCTTGGTGCTGCAGTGGCTGCAATAGTAGGTTTCTTCAATAAGGTATCCTACAAACAAATGATGGAAGAAGTTGCTCGCAACGTAAAATCTACAACGGGAGCTTTATTGATATTATTAATGGTAGGATCATTAGCAGGAACCTGGCTTATTAGTGGTATTATACCCACAATGATTTATTACGGATTACAAATTCTTAATCCTACGATTTTTTTACCGGCTTGCGTAATTATCTGTGCTATCATATCTATAGCTACTGGTAGTTCTTGGACTACGTCCGCTACCGTAGGTATCGCATTGATTGGAATTGGAGATACACTTGGTATTTCTCTTGGTATGACTGCAGGTGCGGTTATTTCAGGAGCATATTTTGGTGATAAAATGTCCCCTTTATCAGATACCACTAACCTAGCGCCTGCCATGGCTGGAGGAGAGTTGTTTTCTCATATAAAGTATATGACATACACTACGGTACCTACAATAGTTGTTACACTTATTATATTTATCATCATAGGATTTACACTTGATACTTCTGGTACTCCAGAAATTGGTGAGCAACTAGAAGCTATAAAAAGTGCATTTACAATATCACCTTGGTTGTTTATAGTACCAATAATCGTGATTGGCCTTATCATAAAAAAAACACCACCTTTAATTGCCTTACTAGCTGGTACATTGCTGGGCGCTATTGCTGCAATAATAGCACAACCAGAAATTGTAATGAATATCGCAGGTAGTGAAACACTGAATTTCAACTCTGCCTATAAAGGAGTTATGAAAGCAATGACCGTGGACACAGCTGTAGAAACTTCTAGTAAAGAATTGAATGACTTATTCACAGCTGGTGGAATGTCTGGAATGTTAGGCACTATTTGGCTAATCGTTTGCGCTATGGTCTTTGGTGGCGTTATGGATGCTATTGGAGCACTTGCCAGAATTAGCAAAGCTTTATTAAGCATGTTTGATTCTGTATTTGGGTTATTTGCTAGTACTGTTGCCAGTTGTCTTGCTTTAAACTTAACAGCTTCTGATCAATATTTGGCTATTGTAGTACCAGGAAGAATGTACGCAAAAGCATTTAAAGACAAGGGTCTTGCTCCTGAAAACTTAAGTAGAACATTAGAAGATTCTGGAACTGTAACTTCAGTTTTAGTTCCTTGGAATACCTGTGGAGCTTATCAAAGTGGTGTTTTAGGCGTTCCGGTTGTAGATTATTTCTTTTTTGCAATCTTCAATTGGCTAAGCCCTTTTACTACATTACTTTTCGCAGCTTTCAGAATAAAGATTAAACAGTTAGGAGATAAATAAAACCTTCTTTTTAAAATTACACAAGACGGTATAAAAAATTGATTTCTCCGTCATTTTCGAGCGGAGTCGAGAAATAACGCATACCGATACTTAATACATTTCGACTCCGCTCAATGTGACATATTCATAATAATAATAATATTTTTTAGCTCTCTCTTTTTATACTTTATTATCTATAATCGGAATAGGTTTTTTATCATTATCAATAGCAACAAACTTGAACATTCCAGAAACAGCTATCTCACGATCATAATTATACATTTCTTCTTTATAAATATCCACTTTTACCATACAACTGGTTCTACCTACTTCTTGGACTTTAGCTACAAGTTCTATAATAGTTCCTTCTGGAATGGGTTTTTCAAAATCTATTTTACCGGTAGAAATCGTTACTACCTTTTTTCTACTAAAACGAGTAGCGCATATAAAAGAAACCTCGTCCATAAGCTGTAATGCCGTTCCTCCGAATAATGTTTCATAATGATTAGTTGTATTAGGAAAAACTGCTTTAAAGATTCTAGTTTCTGATTTTTTGATTAATTCATCTATAATATTCATACAATAGTGATATAGTTTTTTCTTATCAGTTTAATGAATAAAGATACCTGTTATACCTGTATCTTTGTGGCATATTTTTAAAAAATTGGAATGGAAATTATTGAAAGTCTACAATGGCGATATGCGACAAAAAAATTTGATAATACTCGTACACTCCCTGAAGAGAAAATAAATATACTTACAGAGGCATTTAACCTCACCGCTACTTCTTATGGATTACAACCGCTCAAATTAGTTGTACTACATAACAAGGAAGTTCAAAAAGAACTTACTCAACATTCATGGAACCAACAACAAGTAGCAGATGCATCTCATGTACTAGTTTTTTGTATTGAAAATACTGTTGGCGAAGAATATATTACCAAGTATTTTGATAATGTAAAAGCGATTAGAAATACCTCTGAAGAAGTGCTTAAACCCTTTAAAGAACAACTTATAGATTCTTTTAAAAATAAGCCTGCAAATGAGATTTCCAATTGGGCAGCCAAGCAAGCCTATTTAGCTATGGGGAATTTATTAACAGTATGCGCTACTGAAAAAATAGATGCTTGCCCAATGGAAGGTTTTATCCCCGAAAAGTATGATGAAGTTCTTAATCTTACACAACGTGGACTTACTTCTGTATTAGTACTACCAATAGGATATCGTGCAGATGATGATATGTTTGCTGATTTCAAAAAAGTAAGACGCTCCATTAACGAATCGGTTATCATTTTATAATCAAACACTTGGCAAGATATTTGGTATATAAAAAATATTATATTTTTGTAATACCCAAACTTAATTAAAATGAAAAAAATAGTTCTGTTTTTATCATTAATAGTTACCACAGTTGTATTTTCTCAAAAGCGTGAATTATACTGGTTAACAGATTTTGAAACTGCTAAAGAAATTTCAAAAGAGGCAGAAAAACCAATTCTTATGTATTTTACAGGTAGTGACTGGTGTGCTCCTTGTATTATGCTTCAAGAAGATTTTTTTGCTACTGAAAGATTTAAGAAGCTATCGCAAAGGTTAATTTTATTAAAAGTAGATATTCCCAGAAGAATGGATATAATTTCTGAGGAACAATTAAAAGCGAATAAAAAATTATTAAGTAAATATAACAAGAAAGGTGGTTTCCCTAATATAATTGCTTTAAACCATAAAGGTAAAGTGCTTGGTAACCAAGGTTCTTATAGTTCTTCTCTTAGAGATCCTTCTAGATATTTTAGTTTTGTTACAATGATTATTGATAATTACTAAGTAAAAAGATAAGTAACACCATATATAATCAAAACTCTTTTCGGTATTTTTGCCGGAAAGAGTTTTTAATTTAACACTGTACCTATGCCAGGATTCGAGCTATTTGGAGCTGAAGAAAAAAAAGAAGTTCAAGACGTATTAGATAATGGAGTTTTAATGCGCTATGGTTTTGATGGTAATCGAAATGGACATCATAAGGCCTTGGAACTAGAAAGAGATTTAGCCGCAAGAATGCAAACAGAATATGCACAAGTTGTATCAAGTGGAACTGCAGCATTAACTGTTGCATTAGCTTCTGCTGGTATTGGATCCGGTGATGAAGTAATCATGCCTACTTTTACCTTTGTGGCGAGTTTTGAAGCAATATTATCTGTTGGGGCTACTCCTATATTGTGTGATATAGATGATACGCTGACTCTGGATCCGAAAGCTGTAAAGGCTGCAATTACCACGAAAACTAAAGCAGTTATGCCTGTACATATGTGCGGTTCTATGGCAGATCTTAAAGCTTTAAAAGCAATCTGTAATGAACATAATCTAGTTCTACTAGAAGATGCATGCCAAGCAATTGGAGGAACTTATGATGGTAAACCTCTTGGTAGTTATGGAGATCTAGGGTGTTTTTCATTTGATTATGTAAAAACAGTTACCTGTGGTGAAGGCGGTGGATTGATTACCAATTCTAAAATATACGCAGAGAATGCTGATAAGTATCAAGATCACGGACATGATCATATCGGTAATGATCGAGGAGCCGAAACACATCCTTTTTTAGGGTATAACTATAGACTTTCTGAATTAAATGCCGCCGTAGGAATTGCTCAATTAAGAAAGTTAGATCAAACGCTAACAATCCAGGAAAAAAACTACACTGTCCTAAGGAATGCTCTATCCTCAATACCTCAGATTTCTTTTAGAAGAGTTCCTGAAACTGGAGTAGAAAGCTATGCTTTTTTAAGCATATTTCTTCCTAATGAAGATTTAGCCAGAAAAGGACATAAAGCTCTTGGCGAACATGGAGTAGACGCTTGTTTTTATTGGTTTGATAATAACTGGCATTACTATAAGAAATGGGATCATTTATTAGAACCAAAATCATTAAATAGGCTTTCTCAAGAACAAAAAACAGGACTTCAAAAAAACAATCAATCTTTTGATTCCAGTGACGCCTGGATGGGAAAAACTATCTCGTGTTTGATAAAAGTAGGTTGGTCAGAAATAGAAGTAAAAGAAAGAGCCTCAAAAATGATTGAAGCTCTTCAGAGTATTTTATAAAACTATTTACTAATAGTTTACATATTCTACTATTTCTAATCCGTATCCTATCATACCAACACGTTTTTGTTGCACGGTATTGGATACCAATCGTAGTTTATGAATATTAAGATCATGAAGAATCTGAGCTCCTATACCAAAATCTTTGGTATCCATAACTATTTTTGGTGCTTTAACTACTTCTTCTCCGGTTTGTACTTCTTTTAAACCTTTTAAACGATTAAGAAGATTAAATGACTGGCTTTCCTGATTGATAAAAACAACAGCTCCTTTACCTTCTTTATTAATACGGGTAAACATAGCATCTAATCGCTTATCGGCATTATTTGTCAATGTACCTAAGATGTCATTATTAAACAATGTAGAATTAATACGTGTTAAAACAGGTTCATTATCTGACCAACTTCCCTTAGTTAATGCTATATGAATTTGGTTATTGGTGGTTTGCTGATATGCTCTTAGTCTATAAGTTCCAAAACGAGTCACCAAATCGAAATCTTCTTTCTTCTCGATAAGCGAATCATGTTGCATTCGATACGCTACCAAATCTTCAATAGATACTAACTTAAGATCATATTTTTTAGCAACCTCCAATAATTGAGGGAGCCGTGCCATTGTGCCATCTTCATTCATTATCTCTACAATGACCCCTGCCGGTTTTAATCCTGCCAATCTAGCAAAATCAATTGCTGCTTCTGTATGCCCAGTTCTTCTTAGAACTCCTCCTTGTTTAGCTTTCAATGGAAAAATATGACCAGGTCTAGCTAGTTCATGTGATTTAGTATCAGGATTGGTTAATGCCAAAACTGTCTTAGCACGATCACTTGCAGAGATACCAGTTGTCACACCATCTCCTTTTAGATCTACAGAAATTGTAAAAGCGGTTTCCATAGGATCAGTATTGTTATCCACCATCATATTTAATTTCAGGTCTTCACAACGTTGCTCTGTAATCGGAGTACAAATTAATCCTCGTCCATGTGTCGCCATAAAGTTGATCATTTCCGGAGTTACCTTCTCAGCTGCAGCTAAAAAATCTCCTTCATTTTCTCTATCTTCATCATCGACAACGATAATCACCTTACCTTGACGAATATCTTCAATAGCTTCTTGTATAGTATTCAATTTTAATTTGTTTTGGGTCTCCGTAACCTGTGACATAACTATGCGATTCTTAATTTGGTAGCAAAGGTAATTTATATAATTCTTAAATGGAACAGTATCCTATAATTATCTGATTCTATTCAAGTTTTTCTATATTCTTTTTTAAAAACATAAATAAATGGATAAAACCAAGGCTTAACATAGAAGATATTATACAATCCCTAAATCATCAAATAAAAAATAATGAGTGATTAGAGTAGAATATTTATGAAAATATCATTTCGGCTTTTCCTATAGTGTATTCGTAAATAACCATATCTACATCTTAAAGATAAGAGCTATTTCTTATCTTCCTTTTTCTTTGTTTTATTTGATCTCTTTTCAAAAAAGTCTCGTATCGGCTGTATTAGAATATCAAAACTAACGAATCCGCGATCTCTTGTTGCTCTATAGGTCAAAAATATACTAAGCGGAAATATAATAAAAGTTGAAAGCCAAGATCCAACGAACGGAGGAACTCCTCCTTCTTCTGCGCCATTTTTAGCAAAAATCCCTATAAAATGATATGCAAGAAACAACACAACCCCTATAACAATCGGTAATCCTAAACCACCTTTACGAATAATCGCACCCAAAGGGGCTCCTACAAAAAACAACAAAACACAAGCAATTCCTAAGGCATACTTATCATGTAATGACATTTCATATTTATTAAGATGTCGCTTTCTAACCTCTAATGTTCTCTTTGACCCCTGAATCCTCCTAATCACTCCATCTACATTAGAAAATGCAAGATTGTATATCTGCGATTTCTGTCTTATATTAAATCGATCATTTATCAAATCTAACGTATCGCTAGTTGCCGTTTGAAGTGTATCTATTTTTAGGTTTCTATTTAATTCTACAAATCCGTTTCGTCGATTCACATCATCTTCTGTGGACTTTATTTCATCATTTACCTGGATTGACAACGTATCTATTTGCTCTCTTAACCCACTTACATTTAACATGTTATACCCTTTACTATATTGTTGTGCATCCATGTCGACATTGTCCAGAGAGGATAAATCAATATTTAATATATACTGCTTAAAATGTGTTTTCGCAAACGGTAATTTTTTTCTCCTTTTGGGAGATTTCTGTTGAACTTCTGTGTAATGATATCCATCATTAAGCGATAGTGTAATCAAATCAGAATCAATACTACCTTGCAATTCGCCATCGGTAGCCTTAATAACTGTGAAATTACCAGCTCTAGCTTCTTTCTTGTGAATTATTACATCTCTTAGAAATTGATCATTATCTCCAAATTTTTCCGCAACCCTTATATTTATATCTCCCAGATCATTAAATTGATTAGCAGTAATCACCATAGCCGGTTTGACCTTTACTATATTTTTCCTGAGGTTAACAAACTTCCGTTCTGAATTAGGAATTACCGTATTAGAGAATAAAAATGCTCCAATCCCTACAAAAAACATAAAAACCGATAACGTTCTCATTGCTCTCTGTAACGATATCCCTGAAGATTTCATTGCCGCAAACTCATAGTTCTCAGCAAAATTACCAAAGATCATGATCGAGGTAAGCAGAATTGTTAGCGGCAATACCATTGGAATTAACCTAGGAGTCGCATATGTCAAAAACTTTATAATTACTGAAAAATCTAGATCTTTTCCTGCTAATTCCGATATAAACAACCAGATAGTTTGCAACAAAAGAATAAACATTATAATGATAAAGAGTGGAAAAAAAGTCTTTAAAAAAGTCGTTAGAATATATCTGTCAAGTATTTTCACCTATTCGCCTATAAAATAAATCCCGAAATCATCGGGAGTATATTGATTTTAAAATTAATGCTTAAATATATCACTAATCTAAACGATTGATATAATAATTAGCATACTTTGATTCATCAAAAACAAACAATGTTTTAGATAATGGTTGATTGGTCTTAAAACTATTTACTGTAATGGTAATATTTGTTCCATTATTTTGCATCAAAATCAATCTATAAATATGCTTTGTTTGCTTATCAATTCCTAATAAAATTTCTTTTAATTCACTATTAGAGTCAATAGGAATCAATTTTATAAATTGAATTTTTCTTCCTTGTACGTCTTGTACTATATCCAATTTAGAAGTATACCCTTCTTCATAAAAAGTAAGCATTTTAGAAGGTGTTACACTTGCATCATCCTCAGCATTTTGAGCAGAAATATTAATCTCTTCATCTTCAGGAATGATCACATGTAGTTTCTTTCCATCATACATTTGTTCAGTACCCATTAGGTTTAGTAAATACTTGTCACCGAACAAGGTAACATCACCTCTAGTCTCCTGAGAAACATTTTCGGCAGGATTGTTAAGTGCATATTTAAACCCTATCACAATATTTTCATAACTTCTAACCTTAGAAGACACTTCATCTAAAAGTTGCTTTGCATCCTGCGCTTGAGTTGTTGTTATAAAAAGTGTAATTACTAAAAAAAATATTCTCTTAATCATCTATTTATTTCTATATAATATTTATAAAATTCTCTTTTCTTTCTTAAAACCTAATATTATTCTGCATCCAATAACTGTTTCAATGCAATTAAATCGGTAACTAAAACTTGTCTGGCTTTACTGCCTTCAAATGGGCCTACAATACCTGCAGCTTCTAATTGATCAATCAATCTTCCTGCTCTATTATAACCTAATTTGAGTTTTCTCTGTAATAAAGACGCTGAACCTTGCTGTGCTGTGACAATAACTTCTGCAGCTTCATTAAAGAGCTTATCTCTATCTTTCTTATCTATATCAAGACTTGTGCCACTTTCCTCTCCAGAATATTCTGGTAATAAGTGTGCATCAGGATAAGCTTTTTGACTACCTATATAATCAGTAATCCTCTCTACTTCTGGCGTATCCACAAAAGCACATTGAATCCTAACAAGATCATTACCTTGTGTATACAACATATCTCCACGGCCAATTAATTGATCTGCTCCTCCTGTATCTAAAATAGTACGAGAATCAATTTTAGAAGTTACTCTAAAAGCTATTCTAGCTGGGAAATTGGCTTTGATCATACCTGTTATCACATTAACAGATGGTCTCTGAGTAGCAATAATAAGATGTATCCCTATTGCTCGCGCTAATTGTGCTAATCTAGCAATAGGTGTCTCTACTTCCTTACCTGCGGTCATAATAAGATCCGCGAATTCATCTACAACAAGCACGATATATGGTAAAAACTTATGTCCATTTTCTGGGTTCAATTTTCTAGCTCTAAATTTCGTATTATACTCTTTTATATTACGAACCATTGCATTTTTCAACAAATCATATCGAGCATCCATCTCTATACAAAGAGAGTTCAGTGTATTAATGACTTTATTATTGTCCGTTATGATAGCTTCATCCGTATCAGGTAATTTAGCGAGATAATGACGCTCTATTTTATTGAACAATGTTAGTTCTACTTTCTTAGGATCTACTAACACAAATTTTACCTCTGCAGGGTGTTTTTTATACAATAATGAAGTTAAGATTGCATTTAACCCCACAGATTTACCTTGTCCTGTAGCTCCCGCCATTAATAAATGAGGCATTTTAGCTAAATCAACCACAAAGGTCTCATTCGAAATAGTCTTACCTAGTGATAAGGGCAACTCCATTTCTGCTCCTTGAAACTTGGATGAAGCAATTGCAGATCGCATGGAAACGATTGTTGATTTTTTATTTGGAACTTCGATACCGATAGTTCCTTTACCAGGAATTGGTGCTATAATTCTAATTCCTAAAGCAGCTAATGATAAAGCAATATCATCCTCCAGATTTTTAATTTTAGAAATACGAATACCTGCTTCCGGCACAATTTCATACAAAGTAACTGTAGGACCAACGGTTGCCTTAATCTGAGCAATCTCTATCTTATAGTTTTTAAGTGTTTCTACAATCTTATTTTTATTCTCTTCGAGTTCTCCCTGATCAATGGTAATTCCACCGTTTTGGATTGAATAATCTTTTAATAAATCAATTGTTGGGAATTTGAAATTTCCTAACTCCAATTTTGGATCAAATTCTCCAAAATCCTTCACCAACTTAGCACTAAGGTTTTCTACCTCTTCTTCTTCTACAACGGTCTCTACCTCCATCGCAATATCCTCTGGATTGTCTTCAGATTTTATTATTAATTTTTCAGGAACCTCATCAGATTGATTTTCGGGGTTACCATAAAATTCATTTACTGTTGTCTTTGTAGATTTAGTCGATTTATTGTCAAATAGTGGTATCTTTTCCTTAATTTTCTCTGTAACGGTTTTTACAGACAAATCCTTTGTATCACCAAGAGATAAGCTTTCTTCCTCTATAATTTCTTTCTTCTCTTCTTTTTTTATGCTGGTTGTGCCATTGATCTTTTTCGCAGATTGATAATCCTTAGTAATTTCTGTCTGTGTCTTTTTTAAAGAAGCAGATATCTTTTCTGGGGTATATCGCAAACGAACTACTATATATACAATAGCTAAAAATGCTAATACTAGTACCGTACCTATAAAACCAATATAATCTTGCATAAAATCATTAACCTCATACCCAATAACTCCTGCAAGCAATCCGCTTTCTTTTTGTACAAAACCAAAAATCACTGAAATCCACAACATTACTAACGTTCCCCAAAACCAAAATCCAGCTAGTTTCTTTCTATTTAAATCAAAAAAGAGATAAACTCCGGTCAGAGAAATTAAAACTGGGAGAATTAGAGCTGAAATACCAAAACCTCTGAAAATAAAAAAGTCACTTACTTTAGCTCCTGAAATACTAAGCCAATTTTTTGCAGAAGATGTCCTATTTGGAAATTCCGAGATTTCACTTTGATCTATTTTCCAGTTAAAGAAAAAAGATACAAATGCAAAGAATAATGCAATTCCTAAAAAAAATAAGAAACTGCCCAAAACAACTTTTTGTTGTCTTGATAAAGTAAGTCTTTCTTTTAAAGGAATTTTAGGTTTTTTTGTAGTTTTCCTTTTTGTTGTTGCCTTTTTTTTTGCCATTTTTTGGATGTGTTATCGCAAAAATACGAATATCTATATTGGAACGTAAAAATGGAAAAAAAATTTTCTAGAATAAATATGGAACATAAATAATACAGCCAACAACAATAGCTGTTATTGCAGCGATAAATACTGCTCCAGCCGCAATATCCTTAATAAAACCAATTTTATCATGAAAATCTGGATGAACAAAATCTGCTATTGCTTCTACTGAAGTATTTAATCCTTCAATACTCATCACAAGGCCAATTGCAAAAGTTTGTAAAATCCACTCTGTAGCATTTATATCTAGACAAAACCCTAAGGCTGTCATAATAATTGCTATGACAGCCTGAACTTGTATGCTTGGTTCTGTTTTAAGAAGCATTAATGCACCTTTTAATGCATATCCGCAACCTTTTAATCTACCAATAAAAAAACTAGAGACTTTACTCATATAAGAATTATGCCAATGTTTTTATTGCTTCAGCATAATTAGGCTCCTGTACAATTTCTGGCACTTGTTCAGTATGTACAATGGTGCCTTCTTCATTAACTACGATAACTGCTCTAGAGTGAAGCCCTTTCATAGGACCGTCAATAATTTCCAAACCGTAATCTTTGCCAAATTTCCCATCTCTAAAATCTGAATGATTCACTACATTCTCTAAACCTTCCGCTCCACAAAATCTAGCTTGCGCAAATGGTAAATCTCTGGATACACAAAGAACTTTAGTATTAGAAAGAGTACTCGCTTCCTTATTAAATTGTCTAACAGACGCAGCACATATTCCTGTATCGATGGATGGGAATATATTCAGCACCACTCTTGATCCTTTATAATCAGATAGTTTTGCCACGGACAAATCTGTATTTACCAATTCGAAATCCGGAGCCTTATCTCCTACTTTAGGTAAATCACCATTTGTATGTATTGAGTTTCCACTTAGTGTTATTGTAGCCATAATAATATTATTTGTGTTTTTTAGAGCTATAAAATTAGTAAGATTATATGGTATTTTACATAAAGTTTTATGAAAATAAAAAAACCTTCTATTATAGAAGGTTTTTTTTACTCTTGTATGATCTTTATTAGGAATCTATAGACCCCATTACGCGTTGCATGAAACTATTTAGAGCATCTTTTTTAGAAGTACCCTCTTTAATCATTTTATTTACTTCTATAGCCCCATACATATTAGAAATTAATTCCCCTATTACGTCTAACTCATCATCTTTCAGCGAAGGGACTTCAGTTAATGATTCTAAAGTTTCAATAGTCTCTACAAGAAAATCCTCATCGTTCTCTTCTATAAAAGAAGTAAGATGTTTAATTACTGGTAACTTCATCTACTAATTCTTTTAAAATATCAAATTTATTAGTCTGCACCTGATTTACAAAAGCTCCATTTTTAAAGGTAGCAAAAGTAGGAAGGTTATCCACCGTGGCCATTTTTCTAGACTCAGGATTTTTTTCTGCATCTACAATGATAAAAGTAGTATCATTTTTTTCTGAAGCCAGTTTCTTAAACTTAGGTTTCATTATTCTACAATTACCACACCACGTAGCAGAATACTGAACTACTACGGTAGGATTATCCTTTACAACCTCAGAAAGATTATCTGTAATTAACTCTTGGATCATAATTTATATCATTATAAAATGAAGAATAAGTTTCTCCAGACAATTGTCTGGAGAAACTTTATAATTAAAACTGTGTTTATTAATGAGAAGCTAAATAAGAAGCTACTCCATCTCTGTTTGCAGACATAGCATCTTTACCTTCTTCCCAGTTGGCAGGACATACTTCTCCGTTTTTCTGAACGTGTGCATAAGCGTCAATTAACCTCATAAATTCTGCTACGTTTCTTCCTACTGGCATATGATTTATTCCTTCGTGAAAAACAGTACCTTCTTCATCAATTAAGTAAGTAGCTCTGTATGTAACATTATCTCCTTCTACTGTCACAATACCTGTTTCTTCATTATATGTTTCATTAGTGATATCTAAAATACCTAATGTACTAGAAAGATTACGATTAGAATCTGCCAATATAGGATACGTAACACCTTCGATACCTCCATTTTCTTTAGAAGTATTTAACCACGCAAAATGAACTTCAGGAGTATCACAAGAGGCTCCAATAACGATTGTATTTCTTTTTTCGAATTCAGCTACAGCTTCTTGAAAAGCATGCAATTCTGTCGGACATACAAAAGTAAAGTCTTTTGGATACCAGAACAGTAATACTTTTTTGTTATTATTTTTTGCTTCTTCCAATACATTAAGTTTGAAAGTATCCCCCATATCATTCATTGCGTCAACGTCTAGATTTGGAAATTTTTTACCTACAAATGCCATTTTTTACTTATTTAAAATGTAATTAATTATTTTTTTGAAGTCGCAAATATACACTTCATTATTTAACATTTATAACTGGTTAATTTTAATTTTCTATGTATTGATAGTTTTTTCCAATACATTATAATTCCTTCATTGTTTTCAAATTTATCCTACAAAAAGACAAAATACCTTACATAAACTACGGATAAATTGTCCTTTTTACACGATGATTTACACTTTGTTAGATCTATTTTTGTATTTTCGCTCTTATGGTTTACCAAAAAAAATGTATGAGTTGAAATACTTTATAACACATATCGTCATATTATTAGCAGTATCCATCTGGCTACCTATTAAGGCTCAATCTTCTCATAAAGAAGAAAGTCTTGAGTCTCTTATAAATGAATCGAGAAAATTATTAGAAGTATATAAGTATGATGAAGCTTTGGAAAAAGCCAGAACCGCATTTAAAACTGCTCAGTTCAATGATGATGATAAAAACTTAGCAAAGATATTTGATATTTACGCTCAAGTTTATGAATTAAGCAATCAAGAAGATCAAGCTATAACAAAATATCGAACAGCACTTATCCTTGCATCCAGATCAAAAACTATTGATCTCAAATCCAAACTGTGCAATAATCTAGGTAACCTTTATATAAAAAAAGAATCTACAGTATTAGAGGGAATTGAAAATTATAAAGATGCATTTGCTTTTGCTAAAGAAATAAAGGATACAACAAAAATGGTCATACCATTGTTAAACCTTGCGGATTACTATATCAGTAATAATGATTATAACACTAGTTACGAATACCTTACTAAAACAAGAGCTATTATAGGCGATGAAAAGAATATAGCAAATACGGAGAAAGCAAAATTAAGTAACTTATTAGGTAAATACTTCCTTAGAGTAAGAAATTACGACAGAGCAAATGAACATATAGAAGATGCGATTTTTATTATAAATGAAGAAATCACTAACCAATCTAATAATAGTAAAGAGAAAACTACAGTATATCACAAAGAATTATCAATTTCCTATCACACAAAACATAAAATCCTCAAAGCACAAAAGGAATTCGAATCGGCTATCCCCTATCTTGACAAACACTACATAAGCATTGCTAAATCAGAAGACCTTATAAAAGAAATAGAATTACAAAAAACAATTGTAGAACATGAGGTCCATCAATACAAAGACAAAGCAGAGCAAGCTGATGAAGTCATGGATGAAAATTTTTCCAGAGAGATTAAATGGCAGATAATTTTTATTTTAGGAATTGTTCTTATTCTTATTTCTCTTGCTTTCTTAATAAGTGCATATAAAAACAATTTACAGAAGAAAAAATTGAACAATGACCTTATAGGAAAAAATAAAGAACTTGTCAATGCCAAAGAAACAGCTGAACAAGTCTCTACTCTCAAATCACAATTTATATCCACAGTAAGTCATGAATTAAGAACTCCGCTTTATGGAGTAATTGGTCTTACCTCTCTTCTAATGGAAAACCCTGAAGAAAAGAAGAAAAACGAATACCTTGAATCCCTTAAATTCTCAGGAGATTATTTACTTGCACTGATTAATGACGTATTACAATTAAGTAAAATTGAAACTAATGAAGTGAAATTGGAGAAAGTTTCTTTTGATCTAAGATCGCTTATCGAAGGAATTGTAAACTCGCTTCATTCTAAACAAAAACACAACAACAATACAGTACATATTGATATTGACCAAAACATAAAAACTACTTTACTTGGAGACTCTGTTAGATTATCCCAAATATTGATAAACCTTATAGGTAATGCTCTTAAATTTACTAATAACGGAAATATTTGGATAAGGGTAAAATGCCAAGAGTATGAAGATGATAATTACAAATTACGTTTCATAATAAAGGATGATGGTATCGGAATCCCTAAAAGCAAGCAAGAAACTATTTTTGATAATTTTGCTCAGGTTAAAAATCAAAATCAGGAATACGAAGGTACTGGGCTTGGACTTGCTATTGTAAAAAAATTAATTCATCTTCATAATAGTGAAATTTATATAAATAGTGAAGAAGGAGTTGGATCAGAATTTAAGTTTGACCTCAGCTATGAAAAAGCCGTTAAAGAACAAGATATTTCTTCTCAAATGAGGGAAAGCATTAGTATTGGCACTACTAATTTCAATATCCTTATCGTTGATGATAATAAAATTAATCAGATTGTTACTCAAAACATCTTAAAGAAAAAAGGATACACCTGTAATCTAGCCAGTAACGGTATGGATGCAATAGATATGGTAAAACAAGAAAGTTTTGACCTAATCCTTATGGACATCAATATGCCCGAGATGAACGGACTGGATGCTACTACTGTGATCCGAACTTTTAACTCTCATATCCCTATTATTGCACTTACCGCAGTAGAAGAAGGAGAAATCAGAGATCAAGCATTATCGGTAGGCATGAATGATGTAATCATTAAACCATATGACACGCAACAATTCTTCCAAACCATTATGAAGAATATTTCGAAAGTGAAATATATTAATTAGATTCCTTTTCATTATTCTATTACATAATTTATTCTGTTAAAGCCTATTCTATTTGTTCTTGAATATATTATTTTAGAGCAGAAATTTTAGCTTATTACACGAACATGAACTCAAAAAAAACAGGTTTCAATACCATTTGCACCCATGTAGGGGAAATCGAAGACAAACAATTTAAAGGAGCTGTATCACCTATATACCTATCTACTTCATATGCTTTTGAAGATGTAGATATCAAAAGATACCCTCGTTATTTTAATACTCCAAATCAAGAGGCATTATGCAAAAAAATCGCACGATTAGAGAAAGGAGAAGCATCCTTAATTTTTGGTAGTGGTATGGCTGCTATAAGCACTACTTTATTGGCATTTCTCAGTAAAGGTGATCATATTGTTCTACAGAGAACTTTATATGGAGGAACTGTGAATTTAGTAAATGAAGAATTCAGTAAATATGGCATTGAATATTCTTTTGTAGATACTCAGGACATCAATGGATTTGAAGAAAAAATCAAAGAAAACACTAAAGTAATCTATATAGAAACACCTTCTAATCCCTTATTAACAATAACAGATATTGCAGCAATTTCAGAGTTAGCAAAGAAAAAAGGAATCATCACAATGATTGATAACACCTTTGCATCCCCTGTAAATCAAAACCCTATAGAATTAGGCATTGATATTGTGCTACACTCTGCAACTAAATATTTAGGAGGCCATAGTGATATACTTGCTGGAGCTGTTATTTCTTCAGAAAAGAATATTGAACAAATATTTCATTTAGCAAAAAACCTAGGAGGCAGTCTAAGTGATTTCACTGTATGGATGTTAGAACGAAGTATAAAGACTTTAGGATTAAGAGTAAAACAACAAAATAAAACTGCTAAAAAAATAGCTAAATGGCTTGAAAAACATTCTGACATTCAAGCTGTCTACTATCCAGGATTAAAATCTCATCCTGATTATGAAATAGCAAAAAAACAAATGAAAGGATTTGGAGGAATGTTATCATTTGAATTAAAAGAAACTCTAGACGCTAGTAAGTTTCAAAAAGAATTAAAATTGATAAAAAGTTCTATGAGTCTTGCTGGAGTAGAAAGCACTATCCTTTCTCCTACACTTACTTCTCATGCCTTATTGACAGAAGAAGAAAGAGAACATCAAGGAATTAAAGATGGACTACTAAGACTTAGCATTGGTATTGAGGAAAAAGAAGACCTAATGAACGACATAGATCAAGCATTAAAAAAAATTAAGATACTAGAACTTGAACACTAATATGAAATTAGATATCCTAGCTATTGGCGCACATCCAGATGACGTAGAATTAAGTTGTTCTGGCACACTGGCAAAAGAAATAGATAACGGTAAAAAAGTAGGAATACTAGATCTTACCCGCGGAGAACTAGGTACTAGAGGCACTCCAGAAACAAGAGATCAAGAGGCAAAAGATGCTGCAGATATTATAGGAGTATCAGTTAGGGAAAATGTAGGGTTTAGAGATGGTTTCTTTAAAAATGACGAAGAACACCAGCTTGCTATTATTAAAATAATAAGAAAGTATCAACCAGAAATTGTTCTTTGTAATGCTATTAAGGATCGTCATATAGATCACGGTAAAGGAAGTAAATTAGTAAGCGACGCGTGTTTCCTATCTGGTTTACGTAAGATAGAAACATCTTTTGACAATAATTTACAAGATGTCTGGAGACCCAAAATGGTATATCATTATATCCAATGGGAAATTCTTGAACCTGATTTTGTTGTAGATATAAGTGGATATATGGATAAAAAGATGGAAAGTGTCATGGCTTATAAAACTCAATTTTATGACACTGACAGCAAAGCCCCATCTACACCTATATCTAGTAAAAATTTTAAAGACAGCATTCGATATAGAGCTGCTGATTTAGGAAGGATTATTGGAGTTGAATACGCTGAAGGATATACTGTAGAACGCTATGTAGCAGTGGATTCTATTTTTGACCTAATATAATTTCATTTTTTACTTTGCAGAAACATAAAAATGTTTTATTTTTGCAGCCGAAATTAAATGGTGGTTGTAGCTCAGTTGGTTAGAGCATTGGTTTGTGGTACCAAGGGTCGCGGGTTCGAATCCCGTCTTCCACCCTTTTAACAAAAAGACTCTGTTAACACAGAGTCTTTTTTTGTTTTAAACTTTTTTAATGAAAGATTAGATTACTCCTTACCAACCCCATCCACTATCAATCTTTTTTCTCGATTTGCCACTTCCCATGCTGTATAAAAAACCAATTTAGCCCGTTCAGTCATAAGATCATATTCTATTTTATCAGGAGTATCCGATGGCTGATGATAATCTTCATGAACCCCATTAAAATAAAATATTATCGGAATATTATGCTTTGCAAAATTATAATGATCACTTCGGAAATAAAATCTATTTGGATCATCCTTCGCATTATATGTATAATCTAAATTTAACTTAGTAAACTTTGTATTTGCTTCTTCACTTATATTATGTAATTCCGTACTTAATCTATCACTCCCAATTAAATAAATATAATTCCTTTTATCTTCTTGCTCATGATCTTTATCAATCCGGCCAATCATATCAATATTAAGATTTGCAACCGTATTTTCTAATGAGAAAACAGGATTTTCCGTATAATATTTTGATCCATATAATCCTTTCTCTTCTCCTGTTACGTGCAAAAACAATATAGATCGTTTAGGACCTTGTCCATCCTTAGCCGCCTTCGCAAAAGCTTCAGCTATCTCTAAGAGACTAACTGTCCCAGATCCATCATCATCTGCTCCATTATATATATTCCCATTACCATCCACCCCGACATGATCATAATGAGCCGATATTACAACAATTTCATCAGGCTTCTCTGTTCCCTTTACATAAGCCAACACATTTTCTGAAGATTTAATACCTCCTCTAAAATAACTCTCTGGTATTTCCTGAAAATAATCATCTCCTCCCATTGGAGAAGGAATATTCATTTTTTTATATTGCTGTTTTAAGAATTCAGCTGCTTTTTTTTGACCTGGTTCTCCAGTATCCCTACCTTCAAATTCATCTCCTGCAAACGTGAACAAATAATCTTTAAGCTCCTTTGAGGTAATCGTTTTTGCATAAGATTCAACATCTAATCCATCCTCTTTTGCCTTGTTAGAACTAGAACTTCCAGTATTTGAAGAATTCTGGGAACTACCACAAGAATACAAAAACAACAAACCAATAAATATGACTAAAATATTTCTCATTTAATTTCTTTTTATAACACTATGCAATATACAGATTTAGAGGGAGATCATTTTCCGAATATTTTCTTAAAAAAAATACTAAAAATTAATCGTAAAAACTTTCTTAGAATTAAAAAAGGTTATTATATTTGCACCCGCATTCAGGAAATACCTGATGAGACTAAACACTGGAGAATTGGCAGAGTGGTCGAATGCGGCAGTCTTGAAAACTGTTGAGGGTCACACCTCCGGGGGTTCGAATCCCTCATTCTCCGCAAAAGCCTTGTAACAAAAGTTACAAGGCTTTTATTTTTCAGAAACCAACATTATAGACAAAGATCACTACTCTTTAATCAATACTATCATAAACGCTCCCACATTTTATCTGCATTTAATCTAAAGGTCCCCAAGTGATCAAAATTACACTCATTAGGAGCTATAATAGACAGAAATGGCTCTTCTTTTTTATTCCTATATAAATGATACATCTCACCAACGATAGGCTCAAAACTTAATTTAGCATTATAAACAAGGTTATTATATTCATATTGCTCCATCAAAAGATCATACTGCGCTTTGAGTTCATCATATTTAGCTTTGACCTGCTTATTAACCTTATGAATACTGGTGTTTTTCCAAGCTATAGTATCAGACGTAGTAATCATTGGAGCCCCAACATTTGTAGCATATGGCTTTAATGCTGCATCATATCGTCCTTCTTCCTCGTTATAAACTACCTGATCTGGTTTTTTGTCACTCATTTTTTATCTTTTTGAAATTTTGTTATGCGTAATATGTCGTTGTTGAGAACATTTAAATCTTCCATCTTCAAAAATTCGCTTTTTAAGGTGTTTTGTTTTTCGACCTTGTACTCTTTTACGCCAAATTCTAAAACTAGAAGGTTTCACTTTTTCGCGCATTAAACTAATTACATCTCGTTCTTTTAATTCAAATTACATTAAGATAGCATCAAAAAAGGTGTTCGGTCTCCCCTAGCCATTTCAATAATTCTATCTATATCTCTTATCGTTAATTCTTTTTATATTTTTTTTCTCAAAAAAATGAACATTCACAAACTTTACAAACCTCAGCCGGTAAATTAGATTTTTTGCTCTTCATTTTTTGTTTAATAAAATTACATAAACAAAACTATCATGACATTAAAGTTTTAACAATTAACAAAGAAGGTTAATAGCCAATTCAAGCGGAAAACTATTGTAGACAAACATATAGATTTAATAAAAATATAGTTGCCCATAAAAAAACACGTATCCAATTATAAAAAACCAATTTATATTTCAATTTATCATCTATTATTCCTTTCGAAATATTCATATGCATTGGAACAAAATGTAAAAAAGTAGATAACCATACTCCAACTATTAGAGTTAAATCTATCAGATTATAAAAAGTATAAGTTGTGAAAATTTGAATTAAACTTATTGTTATTTGACCAATCATCATAGGCATCACTAGAACTCCAATTCGCAATGTATAAACATGATGCCATTTTATTAGATTATCTTTTTCGAAATAACTAAAACTAGGATAAATTACAAGTTGTACTATCCAGATTAAAATTAACAATCCGAAGTCTAAAAGCAAGCGTACTATCGCAATATCCATTAAACTTTAAAATTAGGGGTTTCATTTGCTCTAGCATAAGGGTATTCTGCAATTTTTTCTAAAGCATAATACGTATTCAACCCTGAAATACCAACAGTATCAACTAAACTTAGATCAAAATCTAAATGATCCCCAATGATCTCTTCAGGAATAATTAAGTGTTTTATTTCTCCGATCATTAAGATTGTACCATTAAGAGAAATATCTATAGCTTCCAAAAATTGCAAACCTATTTTTAGCTGGCTTTCTTTTACAAAAGGCGCACTAAATCCGTTTAGATACTCTTCTGACAATCCGCAACGAGTAAATTCAGAATCATTTCTATCTAACTTAGCAGAAGTATAGTGTGCGTTTTTTACGAAAGACTGATGTATGTGATTAATGGTATATTGGCGATTTTGTATGATATTTTCATATGTATGTCTAGGGACATCACCTATTGGCCTCATTATAAAACCCATAAGAGCTGGATCACTTCCTAAATGAACCACAGAACTAAATATTGCTAAATTAGTTTTTCCGTCATCATCAATTGTCCCTATAAGATTCGCTGGTTTGATGCCAGAAACGGCATTTATGATTTTCAAACGCTTTACACGCTCCATTCCTTGAATCTGTTCCTTTGTATAATGCATAATAAAAGTTTAAGACTTCTAATTAACCAAGATTAATGTATTCTTAATATAATCACTCAAGTAGTCTTGAATTATTCTTTTTCATCAATAATAACAACCAATACACTTTATTTTCAGCAATAGCGTCTAAAACAAAGTTACAAATCTGTTTAACAAAAAATAAAAATAATTAAACAAATTAACAATTAACCCCTTTCTATTTTCAATTTCAATAAAAAGTCTCTCCAGCTTCAAACATAATACCCAAATTCCCTTTCTATAATTTGCCCAATTAAGAGTTTGTTGTATTTTTGACTTCTGTTGTACTTTAAACTAAGGATTAAATTACAACAGAGCCCTAAAATATTTCGAACTTCCCTAATTACTCTTTGGTAATAAATTATTTTTACCGAGTATAAAAGCACGAATCTTTTAACCAAAAACCGTTTTAATGAAATCTTTTCGATTTTTCTTTTTTATTTTCTTTCTATTGATTATCCAACTAGGATATGCTCAGATAAGAAATGAATACCAAATTTCTTTTAAAAATGCTGTACATCACGAAGCCCAAATTAAAGCGGTGTTTACCAACTTAGAGAGCGGTACTATTTCTCTTAGAATGAGCAGAACCTCTCCTGGTCGATACGCATTGCACGAATTCGCGAAAAATGTTTATGATGTAAAGATTACTGATAGCAAAGAAAAAGAGGTAACTGTTACCAGACCCAATCCATATCAATGGGATGTTTCTGGTCATGATGGCACTCTTAATGTTTCTTATACACTATTTGCAGATCGAGGTGACGGAACTTACTCTCAAATTGACGAAACACACGCACATCTTAATATGCCAGCGACTTTCATGTATATTCCTACATTAAAAGATCGCCCAGTCCAGGTTACATATCTCATCAGAGAGGATCTCAACTGGAAAGTTGCTACACAATTGATACCATTAGGCGGAAATGGGTTTTTAGCACCTAATCTGCAGTATTTCATGGATAGTCCCGCAGAAATTAGTGACCATACAGTAAAGGAATTTAAAGTAGCCTCCGGAGGAACAGAATATACCATAAAGTTAGCATTACATCATCAAGGGACAGAAGAAGAAGCTGATCAATATTTCGAACAAATAACAAGAATTGTAGAACAAGAAAAAGCAGTTTTTGGGGATTACCCGAATTTCGACTATGGAGAATATACTTTTCTAGCCTGTTATATGCCCAACGTATCGGGAGATGGAATGGAACATCGAAACTCAACTATTCTGACAAGCACAAGAAGTCTTGCCGATGGAGGAATGGAAAAAAATATTAGTACTGTATCTCATGAGTTCTTTCATGCTTGGAACGTAGAACGCATCCGCCCTATTTCACTAGAACCTTTTGATTTTGAAAACACAAACATGTCGGGTGAATTATGGTTTGCTGAAGGTTTTACTAGCTACTATACCAACCTAATTCTTTGTCGAGCAGGTATTATTACACAAGATCAGTATATCGAAGGACTTAGTAATACATATAATTATGTATGGAACTCTCCGGCTTTAGCATATTTTAATCCTATCGAAATGAGTTACCAGGCACCTTTTGTTGACGCAGCTACCTCTGTAGATCCTACAAATAGGGGAAATACATTTGTATCCTATTATTCTTATGGGAGCATGCTAGGACTTGCTTTAGACTTATCTTTAAGAGACAAGGATGATTTAAATTTAGATGACTTCCTTAAATTAGTTTGGACCAAATACGGAAAAACAGAAATACCTTATACCATTGAAAACTTATTCTTTACTCTTAGAGAATATGCAGGGGAGTCATTTGCTGATGACTTTTTTGAGAAATATATTTTTGACAGTCAAACTCCTGACTTTAAAAAACTATTAGGATCTGTTGCTATCTATCCAAAAACAAACAGTAAAAAAGCTTTTCTAGGAGCAAGCATAAAATTCAACGACGACGACAATGCTTTGATATCTAGATACGTAAAGAAAGGAACTCCGGCTTATGCCGTTGGCTTGGAAAAAGGAGATGTCATTATGGCAATTGACAATCAATCATTCTCTGATATTGATCAGTTTAACGCTGTGATTAGCAAATATAAACCAGGTAAAAAAGCAACTGTTATTTATAGAAGAATGGGAGTTGAGAAAAAGGTACTGATTCGATTTGGAGTTGATCCAGAAGTAACTATAACACAGTTTTCCAAACCTAGTAAGAAGGCTTTATTAAAAAGAGAAAATTGGTTAAAAGCTAAATAATAAAAGCTTCAATCTAAATAGAAAACAAAAAAGTGTATGGTTTCAAAATCATACACTTTTTTTATTAGATTGACTCGCTATTCGCTTTACAACAGTACTTTTTTAAAAAAAAACTCCCTTAAAAAAAAGATTACAAACAAATCTTATCTTGATCTAGATGCTCTGCATAAATCTAAATCACTTTTAGATCTTTCTAATTGCTCTCTAGTCTTTTCTAATGCTATTTTATATTCTTCTAACTCTTTAAATTCTTCTTCTTGCTTAGACAATAAATCTTTCATCTCTTTAATCTGTCTATAAGAGCTAACAATATTAACATACATCTTATACCTATATGTAGTATCATTTGGATCAATAGTTTCGCTTAGATCACCGATTTCCGACTCTAATGATCTGTTTATATAATACAAATCCTCTTTTTTATCGGGTCTATTAAGTGAATCAATTAATTTCTCAATTTTAAACATTCCTTTAGAAAAATCTTTTTGAAATTTAACATCCTTTTCCACTGAAGCAGAACGTTCTCTAAGAACCTCATTTTCCTTAAGAGGAACTCTATCAAAATCAAAAAAGAATGCCGTTACAATTAAAGCGACTGTAAATAAAAATAGTAAGGCAAATTTTAAAACACTATTCCTTCTTTCTTTACTGTTTTTTGGTTTCATTTCTGTAAATTATAATTTATACACGCATTAATCTAATAAGAAACTACGTCTGTTTTTAACATCCGGTTTTGCAATAACTTCTTCCTTTACAAAGATATTAGAATCTGATTTTTTTCCAATATAATCAAGCTCATTTAATTTCTTAAACAAAGAAAGCATTAGTTTAGTAAAGCTAGACACATTATGTAAAGCTTTATTAATATCCGTATGCTGATATTCTAAATCCATCATTTCTACTAACACATTCTCAAATGCACCTTGATTAAGATCACACCAATCAGACAAATAATTCAACAATTCTTCTTTACCCGTTCCTACATAAACATCCATACTATTCTTGATTACCCTAGCAAGAGACATCAACTTAGTAATCATTGTAACTGGTGCCAGATGTCTATCATACAATCTAAACTCTGGCAACATCCCTCCCAGATACTGTAATGTATTCTGAGTCAATGTCAACACCATAGTAGCAAGTTCATTAGATTGCTTTTTTTGATAAATCTTTTGTATAATATTCATAGAATATTTCTCTATGGCATTAAAAAAAGTATGTATCTCTGTATAGATATACCTAAGATCCTGATGGCTTTGTATGGACACACAAGGAGGGATAAAATCTTCTGCTAGAGATGCTACTCCATCATTAAATTCTATTTTACCAATAGTAATGTGATGTTTCCCGAATTCTTCTTCATTTGCTTCAGCCATATTAATCACATTCAAGCTATACTCCGGTAATACATGAGGATGTCTTGGTGGCTCTTCTTCAGGATCAGCATCTCCTACAGGAACTCTACCATAAGGATCCACACTGAGAACAATATAACATTCTTCCTCAGTTCGATTAATCTTATATTCTGTATTAATGATACTTCCTTTTTGTTCTAAAGAAGAGGATATCTCTGGAGTAATATTAATTATATATCCTCCTTTAGTAATAGCCCTACACCTATTAAGCTTTACTTTCACTGTATCCTGACCATCTATAGAAAACACCATATCTACAGCATCATCACCTGCTAAATCGGGTAACAATCCATAATTTATTGCATTGATATCCTTAGAACCAATAAGTTGCGAAAAATTAGTAAACGCATTATCAGCCTCAATAAAGTGATTCTTATTGATCTTCATACCGTCAATCCAGTTGACTCGATGATGATTTTTATTTTTTAATTCCATCTTGTTTAAAATATACTTGTGTTAGAAACATCTAATCAAAATAAGCTTCCTTTCTTATAATCAATCACAATGTTCTTTATACAATTGTTCTCTTCATGAGTTAATCTCAATTCCTTAACTATAATATTTTTCCCTTTTATTTTTTCGCAAAATTCAATAAAAGTGGTTCGTTTTTTCCTTACAATAATCGAAAGATCAAGATTTCCACATAAATAAGCTTTAAAATCATTTGCAGTTAATTTCTTTGTTGAAACCAAAATAATCTTTGATTTAAATGATTCTTCGTTAATAAAAGGTGCCTTAAACTCGTCTTTCGGATCTTCAGAAATAGGGTCATCTCCAATAGGATCAATAGGAATTATTGACACATCACGAACCACTGTTTCATCTCTTTGAATTCTTTCCGCCTTTTTTGGCAACACTTCAATCGTCTGTGTTGTAGCATACTTAATCTCTCCATTTACAATCAAAGTAATTGTTTTCTTTCCAGAGGTACTATAGGTATATTCCGGATTTTGCTCTTTAGAGGTTGCTCCAATGGCATCTTCAAAATTCCACTCCCAAGATTTTGCTTCCAAGGTATTATCTTTCACTTTCAGCTTATCTCCTACTCTAATTTTCGGTGTAAGAATCTCAAACTTAGCTTTCTTTAATGGATCCAGGACTTCTTTTTTATCCAGGATAGTAATTGTTTTAAGTTTAGGACATTTACCATTAACAATCAAAGAAATCGTATAATCTCCTGATTTTTTATATGTATGATATGGTTTTCTTCTGGTATCTATTGCAGTACTATCACCAAAATCCCATTTCCACTCCAAAGCCCCTAACGTTTTATCCTCAAACTCAATGGATTCATCAACCCTAATCTCTGTTTCTTTAAACGAAAAATCTATGATCTCACATGGAGTATAATTAACGTACTTAAAAGCAAAAACCGTCGCTGTGACTAATATTGTTATTACAAAAAACAATATGACACTTTTATCTAAATGATAATTTGTTGTGTTATTGGATGTTTTCATTATTAATTGTTTTCAATATATAATTAACTTACTACTGTTATCTTGTATGGAAAAACATTTAAAGATTGTTGCTCCAAAATAGATAAAATATTACTTTTTAAAGAATCCCACTCCACAGAAGAAGTAGTTTCTTTTTTGTTTTCTATAAGCGTAACTTCTATACAAGGGATAAGACCTTTGGATATATGAATATCAGTCTTAAAACCCTTAGACACTTTAACTTCTTCAACCTTGCTACTACATAACTCGTAACAAAGTGCCTTCACATCTTCTCTAGTAACAATTCTATTTCTAGATAACAATGCTCTCCTATATGCATTTAGTCTCTCCTCCATTCCTAAGTTATTCTTTCCTTGGAACGTAGAAGTCAAAAACATACTACCCTTTTGTTTCAGATCACTTCCTTGATAAATACTTAAACTATTACCGGATTTAATATAATTAGCATCTTCTCCATTAGTAACCCAGTACTCTACTAAAAGTGTATCCTTCTTCTTATAAGGCTTAACCGAAATGTAATTGGTCTCTTCTGAAGTCTTCTTCATATCGGACACCTTCTTTTCTAATAACGATATATTCTGATTCAGTTCATTGATATTAGACTGCAGAAAGTCATTTCCAAAAAACGAAAAAGAAGCACTTTCATCTTTTAATAATTCTATTAAATGTATCAAATACTCTCGTGCCTTTCTATAATCTAGTTTACTTACATTATCTCTTCTGATTACGTAAGTACCTTTATCGTCAAGAGCAGAATCATTTTCTCTTAATCTATACTCCTTTCCTGAAGTATTAGAAATAGATTTTATATCCAAAAATAATTCCTGAGTACTAATAGGTACAATATCTATATAATCCTTTAATTGATAAGAAATACTCTCCCATTTTCTATTCAACGCAGGAAAAGCATTAAAAGTACTATAAACACTCTCCAAAATTACATCATCAATAATCCTCGGAAATTCTATTTTAATCCAATTAAAATCATCTAGATCATCATGATCTTTCTGATTTATAAAGTTAGAAAATTCTTCTGGTATTTTAGCCTTGGAGTTTAATGAAATGTCTGATTTTATAGAAATAAAGTGTTTTCTGTACAACTTCTTTACCTGATCTTCTATATTTTTTGTTTTATTGGGCTTATAATTAAATATAGATTCTAAACTAATACGTCTTGAAATGTCACTATTATAGTACCCTGGAAAACACTCAAACTCTTTACCATCAAAATAAAAGCTTGCATTTTTTAAGTGGTGATAAAAAAGTTCATTTTCTTGAACATCTAATAATTCGAAATAAAACGAAACATTTTTCAGGGAAATTTCATCTTGATCAGTCTTAACCCCTAAGTACAATGTAGAAGGAGGCAGTGAACCACCTTTGTTTAATGATAAGGCACTTGTGTTTTTTCTCTTACCCTCTAGTTCAAAAATTTTATTTCCGCATATCATCCGACTTATAGAAGCATCAATAAGTTCATTTTTTTGGATTGGAGAAAAGTATATATTTTTTAATTCTGTACTAGCATTCTTTGTTTTTATCTTTTTTTTGAAATACAACAAATGTTCTGGAGTAATGGTCGTTCTTTTTTCAATTGGTTCAGCATAAACAATACCATGAGCTGGACGTGATCCATACAAGGTTTCCGGTGTCATCAATTGTATCAAACGCTCCGTTATTCGGGTTTGAGAATTATCAATTTCGCTAGAAATTTTTTCTATTTCCGACGCACATGCACCTATTAACAACGATACCACAGGATCAAAAGAGCTTTCAATTTCATTTGGGGAAACTCCCCAAAGTGAAGCTGCCTTTTTGATCATTCTATTTTTTATCTGAACTTTATTTTCTGTACTCATAAACCCTTTTAAAATGAAAGTGGAGCGATATAAAATCTTTCCAAACAAGAGAATTGCTCATTAGTCCTACTAACAACACCATTTACCTTTATTTCTACACGTTTCTTAATCCTATTCAAACTCCCCCTGTTTTTAAACTCCTCTTGCTTAATTGTTACTTCTATTGTAACTTTTTTAAGTCTTTTTTCTTGAGAAACAATACTTTCTACCAAAGATTCGGAAATCGTGTTTCGTAATTTATTAGTACTTGTTAAGTTATCAAAATCAACATTCCAGATAGAACACCCAAAAGTTTCATCAAAAGTACATTCCCCGAAATATGAGGTTGTAATTAGATGAATATACCCCACTATAGATTGTTTGAGATCACAATTCTCAATTTCCTTATTTTTTACAATCCCAAAAGTGTCCAATGGTAACTTATAATACGAAGTAATCATAAATGATAATTTGTGTGCCTTAATTTACTTTGTAAGCAAATGCAATTTAATAAAGATTTTATTTATCAGCACTTCATAATTCAATAATCTAACTAAAAAAACAACAATCTATAATTTTCTTATTTTATTTTAGCGTTATCAATACATAGACTATAGAAAATAACTATAAGTTTTTTATATTTGTGTAAATTTTTATTTTTCACATGAATACACTTTATAAAACGCTATTTTTATTTATCATTATTGTTGGGGCAATGAGTTGCGGAGGATCTAAAAAAGCAGAGCAGGAAGCCTTAGCTCAAGCAAGGAGGGATTCCATTGCATTAGCTCAAAAAAATGCAGTATTACCAATTCAAAAAAAATATGGAGCCATATTGGGTGTTTCTCCAAAAGAAATAAGCAATGTTCCCCTATTTGAGTTTATTGACGACTGGATGAATGCTCCATACAAACTTGGTGGGAACACTAAAGAAGGAATTGATTGCTCTTATTTTACTCAATATATTTTCCATGATGTTTATGGTAATTTAATTGAACGAACGGCTCAAAAACAATTTGACGCACCAGATACAAATAAATTTAAAGGACTGCATAACCTAAAACAAGGGGATTTAATATTTTTCAATAACAAAGGTTCTGAATTTCGAGAAATTACCCACGTAGGATTTTACTTAGGAAATAACAAATTTGTTCACTCTACCTCAAGAAAAGGAAACTCAGGAGGAAATGGCGTGCAAATCAGCAACTTAACGAAGCAACCTTGGAAGAGGATGTTCGTTGCCGGAGGAAAAAAACCTAAACTCGAAAATAACGAACCAATAGAAAACTAAACAAAGTAGCATTCTTTACACCAACTAAACGAATGAACGAAAAAGAGGTACAAGAAGTTTATACAGAGTTAATAAGTACTTATCAAAATCTAAAAGCAGAAATTTTCGTAACTGAGATTTTAGAGAATTCTGATCTAGATCTCACGGATATTGATGTATTCAATCAAAGTACATTCTCCAGATCATACAGAAGAGATGTGATTGATTTCAAGGTAGATTCTTATTCAGCAGATACTGATAAACTACAATTCAATTTAGCAAGAAATGGTCTTTATGACACACTTCCTGAAGGCGTATTTCACGAACCTGTTACCTCAAAAAGTAACCTTTCATTTACCGAATTACATCAGAAGCAGAAAAAACAAGAAAAAGATGCTCGATCTTTTTTCTCTCCACTTGAAAACGAGTTTTTTACTCAAAAAGTGAATATAGAAAGAAACGAAAGAAAACTAATCAATGAATTTGCTAATCTAAAGACTGATTTTCTTTTAAAGTTTTGGAATTTAGATCCTGATATCCCTGTAAATTACAGCATTAAATTATTACAATTACTACCATATGTACATAAAATATCTGGAGAAATTGAACTAACCGCTTTAAGTCTCGAAAAAATTATCGGAGAAAAGGTATCTATTGAAAAAAAATACAAAACCGTTGATGAAAATATAAATGATATATCTACGGAGCATCAACTTGGCGTGGATCTTGTTTTAGAGTTAAAAGAAACGATTATCTCTTACCCTTGTTGGGAAATTACTATAGGACCCGTGAATGAAAAAAATATTGATAAATATATAGTGAGTGGTGCTACTAAAAAATTTATTACTATCTTTTGTGACTATTTTATCCCTATGGAAATAGACACAAAAATAAACGTAACATATTCGAGTAAACAGGAAACATTTGTATTACATGAGACTAACAGTCCTAGAATGGGGCTAACAACTATGATATGAATTTGATATTACAATCTACAGCATTAAACGCTGATTTTTTTAAAGTAGGAATTTTATTATTGGCCGTTAGTGTTATACTAATGGGAGTCGTTGCTGGACTAAAGAAACTTTTTGTAAAAAACAAAAAAAAATTCTTTCTATATATGCTAGTAGTGCTGCTGCTATTTGCTGGTACCGCCCTGTTAAGTAATGAAAAAGTTCTTAACGATATTCCTTTGAATAGCTTCATAGGATTTCAGATTATATTTCTATGTCTTGGATCTTTGCATGTTTTTGCAATGCGTAAATTTTTTCCAAATTTACTCGATGACAATCCTACTAAATTTTGGCCAGAGTTCTTATACACTATAGTAACTATATTTGTAGGTTTAATAACATTTCTTTTTGTAGTAGGCATTTACAAACCAGAATATAAATACATATTCGCTGCATCTTCCATATGCTTTCTTATCCCTATTATGGTTGTCAAATTATATGAATTTGCAGTTTCTGTTCCAGTACCCATATATAAGAAATGGTTCTACCCTATTGACAAAAAGATGAAAGACCCTAAAGATGATGAATTAATAAATCCACTTGTTATTTCTTTTGAATTTAATAAAGGTGAAAATATAAATGAACTAAGTAATTTCAGGTTAAAAGCTCCGGAAAAAATGGAATTTGGCAAACTTTTCTACTTCTTTATTAATGATTATAATGATAGGCATCCTGAAGGAGAAATTGAATTTCTTGATGACAAAAACAATCCTTACGGATGGATCTTTTACACCAAACCTAACTGGATAGGAACACAAAGTCATATAGACTTTACAAGAACGATTGAAGGAAACAATATCAAAGAAAATGACATAATTATCTGTAAAAGAGCATAAAAGAATTCTGTTAAAATATTGTTAAAAAAAGATCTCAAATTGTTCGTTGAGATCTTTTTTTTATTGGACAAACTTCACGATAAAGTGCAAATTCCCTGAAAACAGTGTAGTCCTTTTCTTTCTTAACATATTGATTTAACAATACTTAACGATAACACAACAGTAGCACTTAGATATATTTCAGTATCTTTACGATGTACAAGTTACATTTATTATATACTTATTTATTTATTATTATTAATTTAAAAATTATTTATTATGTCTTTTAAAGCAAAATTAAAAGTAGGTGGAAAAGAGTATAACGTATTAAATTGCAGTTATGGCTTACACCAAGAAACAGACGCAACTGGTCGTCCTTCTTCAATTACACGTGGAGGTTTGATTACTATTGAAGTAGAGTCTACTTCTGACACTAGCTTATCGGATTGGATGTTTAACAACTTCGAAATGAGAACTGGTTCTATTGTATTTCTAAAAAGAGATACTGAAGCAACTTCTAAAGAATTAAATTTTACCGATGCATACGCTGTAAAATATAGAGAGAATTTTGATGCTACAGGAAAAAATCCTATGACAGAAACAATTAATATTTCTGCTAGAGAAATAGGTATCGGAAACGGTGAACATGTAAATGACTGGGTATAATCCTAATCGTTTTATATAAGATTTAGATAAAGGGAGTGTTTTTTTTTCACTCCCTTTTCTATCTTAAGTCATCATTTCCTCTATTTACATTCTTGTAAACAATAATGGAACTGATAAAGTAGTTATTAATACTAAAATTATTACTTATGTCATTTTTAGCAAAACTAGATCTTGATGGGGAAGAGATTAATATTTTGGATTGCTCTTTCACCTTCAGACAAGATACCGATTATACAGGGAGACCTTGTGCAAAACCTCAAGGAGGACAAGTTAGCTTATTAATAGAATCCACATCAAAAACAGATTTTCTTGAATGGACTATTTCTCCCACAATTACTAAAAGTTGTAAAGTTACTTTTTTTAGAAGAGACAATATGTCAAGCCTAAAAAATGTAGAAATTAAAGACGCTTATTGTATAGAATACACAGAACATTTTAATGCCGAAAGCGCAAAGCCTTTGCAGATACATTTAGTACTTTCCGCCAAAGAAATTTCAATTAAGGGAACTACATTTATCAACAATTGGCCATCTAAAACTTAAGCGCAGTAATTAAGCTTAGATAAACAATTGTGAAGATCATCTTTAATCTTCACAATAATTTCAGCATCCATAAAGTTTGGATGGTTATGACCTGTAGACAATTCAACTTTTGGACTGTAGTACTTATCGTTACAAATAGATATATGATTTTAGTTATAAGAGAATATCTCGAATTACTTTAAGTTCTTTCTTGGGGTGTATTATGGTTTCTAGAACTGAGGTGTGTCTAAAGCCTGTTTTAAAAAGTAAGATTCAAAATACTTTTGCAGATAAAACATTTTCTCTTTTTAAGACTTAATCCATAACTAATACGTTATCTCTATATAGACAAAAAAAATGTTTACTACCTAAATGAAAAAATAGGTCGTAGTATTAGTTACCAATATAAAAATGGTAACTTTATAAAAACTGAGTGAAAATTATTTATCTGCTTATGGCAAGTGGATAAATCACAAAAAATAAAACATATGGCATTACAATCTACAACACAAATATTTATTGGAGGTGCTTCAATAAATGCTTACAAACGATTAATGCTACATCAAGAAATTGATGCGCACCATATATTAGAGTTAGTTTGCAGAATGGATGTTCTGGAAGACATCACAGGAGACATTGCATCCCAAACTAAAAATTACCTTGGACAAATCATTACAGTTCAGATATCATCGATTGGAACTTTATCTGGTTATAAAGAGTTTGAATTTAAAGGCGTAGTAACCTCTGTAAATAGCACTATGGGATTCCATCAACAAAATGGTGACCTTGTTACCATAAAAGCACACAGCTGTAGTATCATAGCGGATGATGGACCACATTACAACTCTTTTAATGATGTAGATTTAACAACCATATTAGATAACACCTTCCAAGGATATGATCAATCCAAGTTAGAAACGATTTTCAGTCCTTCTAGTAGTGACAACATTCACTATAGCGTACAAAATAAAGAAAGTGCCTTTCAATATGCTAGTAGATTAGCAGCACAATATAGCGAATGGTTTTATTATGACGGAAGTGCTTTAATATTCGGAAAACCGGAAGATCAAGAAGAAGTTACGCTGACTTATGGTCATGATTTACAAGAGTTCTCATTGGATTTAAAACCTACTTCAAACAGCTATAAATACTTTACAAATGATTATTTAACAGATAGTCACCACGAAAAAACCACTGGTGAAGTGAGCTCTGGAGTTAATGGATATAATGGTTTCACCAGCAATAAGGGCGATGAACTCTTCCCTAATGAAACTAATGTCTATTTAAATTCCTATAATGACCCTTCTCTGAAACAAAGGTTAGACATGCATGTGGAACAGCAGAAAAAGGCTGAAGAAATGAAACAAGTGGTATTTAAAGGAGCTAGTGATAATCCAGGTATCAAAATCGGTCAAATTGTAGGGATTAAGGGAGATGGTGCGGATTATGGAAATTATAGAATTACCCGTGTTACTCATACAAATACGGAGAACGGAAGATACCAAAATAAATTTGAAGGAGTAACTGCCGATCTAGATGTATATCCAAATACAGACCTGATGGCTTTTCCGAAAAGCGAAACTCAGGTAGCTATCGTAAAAGAAAATAATGACCCGGATGGAATTGGAAGAATTCGTGTCCAATTCCCTTGGCAAAGAGTAACTGGCGAATTAACTCCTTGGTTAAGAATCGTAACACCTCATGCGGGTGGAGATAAAGGTTTTCATTTCATTCCAGAGCTGGATGAAGAAGTATTAATTGGTTTTGAAGGCGGTAACGCAGAAAGACCATATGTATTAGGCACACTGTATACTGGAGGAGCAAATCCTGCTGGCTGGAATACGCAGAATAATGACGTAAAAGCTTTACGAACAAGAAGCGGTCATACAGTAGAACTAAACGATGCCGATGGTGCAGAATTCATCACTATTACAGATAAAAATCAAAATATAATAAATATAGATACTGCTAATAATAATATCACGATTTCCGCAGGAGAAACAATGACTTTTAATGCTAAAAATATTGAAATCAACGCTACCGAAGAGATTAAAGTTAATGCAGGTACTAACATGATTACACGTGTTACTGAAGACTCTGCAATATCAGCAAAGAACTCTACAGAAACTATTGAAGAGAATAAAACACTGGTTGCTAAGGAAATTCTGGACAATGGTGAAAAAGTAAGAATAGAAAGCTCTAAGCAAAACATGGAACTGGTTAGCTCCAAACAAGTTGACATTCAGGCGGACGATAAAATAAAACTATTTTAATAGTAGTAATTACGGATAATGGCTCGACTGGATATTGGAACTAGTATTATAGAGGAAACAGAGGATAATAAGCTTGATCACTTTTCCTATAATCCTGTAGGGGTAGCAAATACCTATGGAGTAGTTTTAATTTCAGAAGATGAGAAACAAAAAAAACTTCAGATTCATTATGAAATTGACGTAATGTGTTTAGATGAAACAGAGGATAATCATTTCGAATTTGAGATTTTAAAACATCAGGTTTATATAAACGAAAAAGCTCCGGACATCCTCATAGACGAATTATCGGAGCGATGTGGCAAGGTATTATATCCATTATTGCTTAAGGTGAACAGACAAGGGCAAGTAGTTGCCATACTGAATCAAAAAGATATTAGAAAAAGATGGGAAACAGAAAAAGCTAGTATTAACCAATCTTATAAAGGTAAAGAAATCGAACTATTATTAAAAAACATGGATACTGTGATTAATAATACAAATCAATTAACCGATCTTATACTACAACGAGACTGGTTTATAACCATGTTTTTTTCTCCGTTGTACAACATCAATTTGACCGACAAAAAAAAGAATAAAATATCATTGCCGTTTATCCCATACTCTCCTGGAGTAATCTTTGAAACAAAAAACAAAATAAGTACACATTCACATAAAAAAAACGATGTTGTCATCAAACAAAAAGGAAAGTGTATTGATCCAAGAAGTGAACGAGATATATTGAGAGGAAATCTCATTTCTATTGATAAAATTAAAAAACCAGTTAAAGGAAAAATGGATCTAAAGTATCAAATCTATAAAGATTCATTAATTGCAGATGCTATTACTGGTGTTTGTAATTTGGAGTTCCCTTCGGGAAAAGTAAAAAAGATGACTGTGGAGATGTATAATTTAAAAAACAAAACTCCACTATCTTCATCTAAGAGAGCTGCTCTTTTTGAAATAAGCGAGGAAGAAGAAAAAAACATATCAAAAAAGAAGAAAAAACGTTTCTTTTTCTTTGGAAAATAAAACAACAATATCACTAATATAGACTAAGAAATATGAGTACAGGACATGTGGTAGTAGATGGAGCAATGTGTAAGTGTCAATTTGGTACTACACCTGACACATTGGTTGTACTAACTCAACAGAAGGAATATATAAATGATTCTGGAGGTAGTAAAAAGCTAATCGCCAACACTATGGATATTGGTATGCCGCTTAAAGCCAAAACATTTGGGCAGTGTAAATTACAGCCTAGTTCTAGTGGTTTCTTACCTTGCGTTCCTGCAATAACCCAATGGCAGGATTTCTATGATAAAGTGATATTATCTAATCAAGGACAAATACTTACTGAAAAGAGTAAGGCTATGTGTGCTATTTCTGGATCACCAAGTGTAGAGTTTACTTGGCATGGACAAACGGCTGCCGCAGGTAGTAGCAGTGTAGAACAAGCAGATGAAGAAGTACAGAGCCAATTAAATCCATTGGTGAATGTAAAAAAAATGGTCGAGTCTCAGGATAATGATTTGGAGACAGAAAAAGAAGATTGGGTACGAAAAGAAGAAGAAAGAGTAGTATCTGTAACTACAGACTTATACATAAAAAGTACGGGGGATTTAAAAACTCCGTTTCTGGATAGTACAGAAACTATGGAACATGATTCTTCTAAACCATTTATAGCAGGACTAAGAGGAATTTTTGGAAAAGGAATAAAACACACTGCTATTAAAGAATTTAAAGATGACCTCACAAAAGGTGCTGTGCCACCTCCCCAATGGCAAATTGAAAAATCTCTTTCTGAAACTCAAGTAGCTTATTATAAGGATAAAACAATACACCTTAATGAAAAATGGGTATTAAAAGCAGAAAAAGAACCAGCTGCCAATTGGATGCTATTTCGAGCAATGATTGAAGAAACAGGTCACTATATAGAGGATCTTATAAGAAACGAATATGATAGTATTGGTGGTGATGCTTCTGGAGATGAAGGAACACTATTTGCCGCAGACTTCATACGATACAATCAGTTACTTAGTAAAGATTTTGAATATGCATCTTTTAATATAAAAGGAGAAGATGGTAGTATTAGAGAATTTAAAGCCTCTGTAAAACAAAATCAACCTAATAGAGAAGAAAAAGCAAAAGATTTACTATTTGTAGAAGATGACAGTGATGACCACGGAATCGTTACACTTAAATCTGGAGAAAAAATAACTGTAGAGTTTTTTAAAATCCGAGGACAGGGAGCTGTTCACGAAAATATCACAAAACAAGCGGCAAAAAAAGCCGGACTAAAGTATGATTATCGATTAGATGAAGGTTGCGCTTGGCCAGATGTACCTTGCGGTGACGAAAACTCAGTAGAGACTTGTTATTATAGGACCTTTAGAGATGAGCATAAGGAAGGAACCATGGCTTACAGAACGCATCATGGAGATCTCCAGTTTTGGCACTCTATGGCACCGACTGGAGATTTTACAAATCAGCAAGTTGTAGATAAAATTGTAGAACAAGCAACAAAGTGGTACAAAAAGGCAATATCTGTAAAGAAAGCAAACCCAGACGCTAAAGAAAAAAATTATCACGGGTTATTTCATATGGGTAAAATTTTGCATATGGTTCAGGATTCTTTTTCAGATGCACATATTATAAGAGATAGTAACAAAGCTATAAAAAACATACAATCTTATAACAATCAAGACGCACATAAGCACGGTGAATCTGACGCTATAGATCCTAAAGATTGGACAAAGGCTCAAAAATATGGTCCCAAAAAGGACGGAGTATCTATTTATGATGCCAATGATAACCAGGTAGTAAAAATAAAAGGAGCGAAAGATGCTATCAATGCCTCGTACAAAATTTTAATGTTCTTCAAGCTAAATGACACAGAGAAGAGCTTAGAAAATTATTTACGAAATACTGTTTATAAATTTGCAAAGGATGAGAATGGTAAAAGTTATGGAACTCATAAAGCAGGTTCTGTAGAAACGCACTACGAATAATTAAAAAATATAAGATGATTCAAAAATTTGCACCTATAATAATCATAGTATTACAAATCATAAGCTGTATATGGTATCTATTACCATCTGTCAGTCATGCCCATGTTCCTGGAGGGTTCATTAGGATGATAATTTTTGGAGGAATTGCATTAGTATTATTGGTAATAGCAACCATTTTATATTTTATCTATAAGCCTACTGGTTTATTATGGAAAATACCATTTATAATTTCACTAGGTATGCTCCTATTAGCGTGGTTTTATAGTAAATAAAGAGAAAGAGATTAAATAGCAGATGAATTATGGCAAGTAAAAACAATATAAAAATACTCACTCCGGCTACAGAAGCAGTAGTTAATGATTCAGAACATTTAATAACGTTAGATCCGGGCGTTAGCGTTTCTTTAGAATTTACGGATACAGAAGGGCATACAGACGAAGAAATAAAAAACATCCAATGGATTGCCAATATGTTTCATAACAGCCCTAAAAACTCTAAGTTTCATAGTGGTTTAAAAGGTCCTAAAGCAAGTTTTAAAGTTCCTTCTGTATATTCTGGTGGTGGATTGGGCTGGGTAGAACCAGTATTGCCTGGACAAGAACCTACGTTTAAGCCTGGAAATGGATATTTTATCAATGCTATTGGAGAACGCAAAATTGACAGAATAGAATGGACAGACATTCATGGAAATGAAATTAGCGGTTCTAAATTCTTTACTGAAGCCGTACAATTGCATATTTATACTACTGGATTATATGGTCATGAAATAAAAGTCTGGTTAAAAGATACAAAATACTATGACTATAATCTAGATTTGGATGAAGATGTAAATAACCCAGATAATACGTTCGCTCAATATTTTAGTAGAGAAGTAAAAGTATTGCAAGATGCTGATGATACTACAAGTAAAGTACAAAAAGTAGTAATTGATGTCCGTTTAGAAAAAAGATGGGAATATGCAGGAGATACACTTAATATTATGCCAATTATAGAGTTTAATATAGATGGTAAGAAAAAAACGGCTTTTGAAGACAATGCAATCACAGTAGAAAAGCCTACTGAAAAAGAAGCAAAAACAGTAAATAATGCTACTAAATCAGGGAATAAACCTGTAATTATTGGTGATATTGTAACAGATGTAGCTGAGTTTAAACCTTGCTTTTATACTAAAATAGAAGCCATTTATAGTAAAGGTGATGAGGATACCACCGCTATTATTTATGATTCTAGTCAAGGATTAAAGCCAAAAACAATGTCCTTTGCCGCTGTTGCCGGTCCTAGACATGGAAGAAAAGAAGTAACTATTAAATTAGATACTGATATTGAGAATTGTCTTTTTGAAGGAAATGAAAATTTACATCACAAAGATAAAGTTATTGATCTTAAGGAAATAGATGATTATATTGTTGTAGAATCTTCTAAAAAAGATAAAGGATATCGTATTACTGATAAAAAAGATATTACCGTTGCCGGTTTAGAATTCGGACAAGAAGATGGTGATCATATGGATAATAACGATAATGGTGAATTTAATGAAGATCATACTTCATCAAGTCTTAATATTAATTCTATTATAGGAGGATTCGACCGAAAATCTGGCAAAGCTTGGAATCGTCCTAAAAAATCGTACAGTAACAAAGCTTTATCAGATACAGAGGTAATTATAGAAGTACCATATCAATATGGAGCAACTACTGACAAAGAAACATTAGGAGAAGTACTTAAATATATTTGGCCTGCAAGTAAATCTAATATACAACAATATCCTATCAAAATACACACATGTAGACAACCAGATACTTTAATCAATATAGATGTATATCCTGACATCAAGTGGACATTACAGTTTTGCTATAACACTGATCCAGAATCTTTTAATGATGTTCGCGAAAAATATAAAGATTATCAGGTACGAATAGAAGAAGTTGAAAAAGATGCAAAAGAGACATATGATGATAAGATTGACAGGAATGAAGATTTGGCAAATAAATATGAAAGTCTCATAGATGAGACTAATGAAAATAAAAAAAAGAACGAAAAAAAAATAAAGAAGCAGGAAAAAAAGATAGAAAACCTAAAAGGAAAAGATAAAGCCAAAGCAAAAACAAAATTAAATGTAATAAAGAAAAGACAAAAAAGCCTCAATAAGCAACAAGAAAAATATAAGAAAAAGAAGGAGAAATACGAGGAAAAAGTAGAAAAACTAGATGAAAAAAGAAAGAAATACAAAAAGAAAGGAGTAAAAAAAGCCAATAAGGATCCTGAATTAAGCAAGTCCAGACCTGATTTATATGATTTCGAGGATAATTTAGAAGATGGATTATCTGACATTGTGTTATCCTTATGGGCAGATTGGGATCGTCCTGCTGAACGATTTGAGGTAACAGTTGGTTATCAAAAATATGTAGAAATGCTTAAGACTATTTTACGTTTTAAAAAAATAGTTGATGACATTTTTGCGGGAAAAAAGAAAGGAAACATTAAAGGAAAGACTAAAGGAAAGAAAAAGAAACCTAATAGTACAAAGGCCGAAATTGCTGATAAATTGGCAGCTATAAAAAAAGCTTTTGCTCCCAAACCTTTAGCTTCAGTAAATATTATCCCTCCTTCCGTAGCATTGGCGGGTAGTTGGTATGCAGAAAACCCTAAAAGTCAGCAGCAAAATGAAATAGGTACCAATATAGAATTTACTGCTATTCTTGATCCTATCATAGGAGCTGAAATCGTACTTAATTTTATGGCATTAGTTCAAAAATCTCATCCAGTAGTATATTTCGCGCTAGGAATGATGGAAATGGGAGGTTTTGAAATTCGATTAGACCTTACTGTTACAGGATCTGTCTTTGCTAAAGGTTTTTTACAATACAATACTACTTCTGGAAAAAGCAATATTACTCCAGGAGATATTAAAGACTTAAAAGATCCGGAAGATGACTCTCCTCTTGAAGTAGGAGGAAGAATTGAAATGGAAGTATATGCAGGAATTAAATATGAAACTAAATATGATGTATGGAGCTATGAAGCTGCTATAGAACTAAATGCATACGCTACTGTAGTTACTGGGATTACCTTATCTGGATTTGTTGAATGGGTAAAAGATGACCCTAAATATCCTGATGGTGTATATCTTAATCCTAAACTTACATTTCATGGATTAACAGTTACTGTTGCAGCAAAAGGTAAAGGAGAATTTAAAAAAGAAGATAGTGAAGAAGCTATTGCCGAAATCGAAAAAGAAGTTAGTAGCGAATTTGTTGTAATGGATCCCTATGAAGCAGCTTTGGATTTTAAAATTCCTCTTGTAAATTAGCAATAAAATTGCAAAAAATGAATATCAAAAAGATAGTTTATAGTATAGTATTGATTACAATAGCATCTTGTGGTCAAACACAACAAAATAAAGAAATGACAGCAACACAATACACCCAGCAAGACATCTTAGAATTATATAAAACCGTAAAGCACTATGAAGAAGAAACGCACTATGGGATAAGAATCAAATCTGCAAATTGTAATTTTGAGATATTGATCAATGACAAAAAAGTTTTTTCTGTTAGAAAAAATAAAATAGGTTCTGTGATTAATGGAGGTTATGCACCTATTAATTATGGAATACTTAAAAGTGGAATACAACAAGTTACTATTAAAATACTACCTCCCGTTA
>NZ_CANMQT010000005.1 GCF_947500065.1 uncultured Aquimarina sp. | reverse complement strand
AATTATTCATCTTATTTTTGCCATTATTAAATCAAATAAAAAATTTGAAAATCGTTTGGTTTCGTCATAGAAATCGAAATAACAGAGAAAACTACTTTTTAGACAGCCTCATACCTTTTCTTATATCGAATTCAGGTTTTAAAAATGCCTTTATTTGCGTTAGTTTATTTTTTAAGATAAAGATTCAATAGGGTTAAGGCTTCTTGATTTTGTTTTTCAGTTGCTATTGATAAGGCTGTATCTCCACTAAAACCTTCTTTAGCATGTACATCTGCACCATTCTCAAGGAGAAATTTAGCAATATCTAAATGTTCAAATCGGAAACTCTCAATAAGGGGAGTAGTCATAGCTTCGGGATGTTGGTAATTAATATCTATTCCGATTTTAACGTAATATTTCACCAATTCTAAATCTCCTGTTTGCGATGCTAATAGCATGTCTTTCCAATTGCCTCCTGACATAAATTTGTGTTTTACTTCATCAATAAATTAATAATCTTTTCTATAGGATTTAATTCGATAGTATCTGTTGTAATAGATTCTAAAACACTACTTCCTACAACAGTAAAGTTTTCTTGTAATGCTTTTATGCAGTTTTCTGCATCAGAGATTGTTACTCCATCCGAAACTTGGTAATAGGTTTTGTTATAGTCATTAGGTTCAATGCAATCAAAATCGAAATGTAAATAGAGATGAGTAATTTTTTTTGATTGTAAAGTATTTACCAAATCGGTAATGCGTGTCTTTCTGGGAGCATAAATTGCCCCATCATTAATTCTGATTTGCTCTAGATCATCTATATCCCGAACTCCCACATAATGAATTTGCGAGGCTTCAATCGTTGAAAACATTAGATTGGTCATATGTTCTGAACCTTCACCTAATAAAGTCCTTAACGGCATACCGTGAAAATTACAGCTAGGAGAATCACAAGGTTTATTTATATCTGCGTGTGCATCAAACCAAATAACACCCAGATTAGGATATTTTTGGTTGAGATATGAAACAGGAACGATTTCTAACCCACAATCTCCACCGATAGTTTTAATTGTATTGGGTTGTGCTTGATCAATACTTTTTTTAAGCTGAATTAGTTGTTCGGTTATTGCATCATAATTGTTAATATGATGTTTCTTTTTCCCTTCTTTTCCTGCGGGGATCTCTGATAGTGGAATATGAATGAATTCTGGATCGTTTAGATAGTCTAATATGGTTTTTGCTCCATCTTTTATAGTCTTACCTGTTCCAGATCCTTGCCACTGTGGAAAGTAAATTTTCACATCTTCTTAATTTTCGTTTTATTATATAGATTTAGCAATTACATAAAAATTGGGATCAATAGCTATTTCATTGGCCTTAACCTTTAGTGTTTGCCACTCTTTGTTTGGTTGCACCCATTGATCTTTTCCATCAATTTTTAGTCGAACTGGCATATCAAAATCTTTTACAATATCAATATATCTATATTTTAACCCATTATCATCAAAACCATACTCTACAGTTGGAATTCTGGTATCTCTTAAATATTGATTAAAGAACGCTGTTAAGTCAATTTTGGTTTTCGTACTTATATAATCTTCTATTTGTTTAGTTGTAACGGTTTGATGATAAAAATCTTTATTTAATCCTCTTAAAATTGATCTCCATTTCTCATCATCTTCTATCAATTGACGTAAGGTATGTAGCATATTCGCTCCTTTGTAATACATATCGCTAGAGCCCTCGTTATTGACATCATATTTACCAATAATAGGTTTGTCATTTCTAATGCCTTGGCGTGTACCAATTACATATTCAGAAGAAGCTTCTTTTCCATAGTGATAATCAAGAAATAGATTTTCAGAATACGCTGTGAAACTTTCATGGATCCACATATCGGCAATATCTTTATAGGTGATATTGTTTGCAAACCATTCGTGACCTGATTCGTGAATAATAATAAAATCAAATTTTAATCCCCATCCAGTACCAGATAAATCATTTCCAAGATATCCATTTACATATTTGTTTCCGTAGGTAACAGAGCTTTGATGTTCCATGCCTAAATAAGGTGCTTCTACTAGTTTAAAGCTATCCTCATAAAAAGGATAAGGACCAAACCAATGCTCAAAAGATTTCATCATTTTTGGAGCATCTGTAAATTGTTCTTTTGCTGCTTTTAAATTATCTCTTAATACATAATAATCCATGTCTAAGATTCCTTTTTCGCCCTCATACTTTTCACCAAAATGCACATAATCAGCAATATTAATATTCACTCCGTAATTATTAATTGGGTTCTGTACAAACCAATGATATGTTTTGGTATTAGGATCACGTTCTTCTATTTTACGAAGTCTTCCGTTTGATACATTCATTAAATCTTTAGGCACTGTAACACTCACTAACATGCTATCTACTTCATCATACATGTGATCCTTATTAGGCCACCAAACACTAGCACCTAATCCCTGACAAGAAGATGCAACAAAGTGTTTGCCGTTAGTATCTTTTTTCCAAGAAATGCCTCCATCCCAAGGTGCTCTGACGGCTTCTCTTGGTTTACCACTATAGTATACATCTATCGAATTGACAATTCCTTTTTTTTGTTTTTTATTAAGCGATACAAAATGAGCATTCTCTTCAGAAGTCACTTTGAGTTCCTTTCCATCTTGTACTACTTTTTCTATAACCAATGGAGGTTGAAGATCTACTTGTAATACATCATGATTTTCTAATACTTTATAATAAATTGTGTTTTTCCCTTTAATCGATTTATTATCTGGATCTACAGTTATATCCAAGTGATAATAGGTGAGATCCCACCAAGCTCTTTCAGGAGTTATAGAACCTCTTAGAGAATCTTGTCTAGTAAATTTTTGATGTTGATCAAAAAGAGATGTTTGCGCAAATATTGGTGATAATGTACAAACAAAGCATACTGTTAAGAAAAACTTTTTCATTTTTAGCGTTTAATTTATTGTAATAAAAACTCTAGCGGAATCTCTATTCGATCATTCCAGCTCTTTTCATTGTGAGCAGCACCTTCAAACTTTTTAGTGATCCAATTTTTTCCTTCGATATATCCTTTATCCAACATCATTTGATCTACTTGTTTTTGATAAGGTTCATATTGAGCATCAAGAGTTTCGGTTCCAAAATCAAAGTATATTTTATGAGTTTTAGGATCCGGAAGTGCAGAAGGTAGTGTTTTCATATACGCTTCTCCTAAAACTGGAACCGGCCAATGTGTTGATACACATCCAGCGGCACCAAATATTTCGGGATATTTACAGATAGCGTATAAAGATATTAATCCTCCCATAGAGGATCCCATTATAGAGGTGTTTTCGGCCTTAGTTGATACATTGTATGTTTTATCAATAAAAGGTTTTAATTCTTCTACCAAAAACTTTAGATATTCATCAGAGTACAGATCATCAAAACCAGTGTTTTGTTTTAATGCAGCTTTAATTTCAGCACTGTTAGTAAGTTCAGCAGGAGCTTCTGGCATATATTCCGAAAAACGTTTTTTTACGGTATTCCAAGGAGCAACAACAATTGTGTTTTTAATTTTCCCGATTTTAATTAAACTATCTACTGCCTCATCAACACCCCAATCAATACCTGTATACGATGTTTTCGGGTTAAACACATTTTGTCCATCGTGCATATACAACACGTTATATTTAACAGCTGAATTAGTACCGTAACCATCAGGTAGAAATACTTCTACATTTCTCGGGATTACATATTCGGATTTAAAATTTTCATGAATGATTACTTTACCTTTTGTTTTAACAGCTAATTTCTCTGCTATATCACTAGAAGGTGGTAATTTCCTATTGATTGGTTCCTGTTTACAAGAAAAGGTAAACAGAAGAACTAAAATTGATATGATTTTTATAAGTTTCATTTGGTGTGGTTAGATTACTATGGTTAATATAAAAAGAACTAGTTTATTTTCTGAATATTCCGGAAGGAAACACTACAGGGCTTTCATGTCCATTTTTTCCTACTGCTGCGATACCGAAAAAGTAATTATCAATAACAATACCATTCAGAGTGAAGTTGTCTACATCTCCTACAAATCGACTATGATCCCAGGTCGGAGAAGTGGTATCTCTCCAATAGATTTTATATCCTTTTATATTTGGGTCATTCGCTTTTTTCCATTTGAATTTAGCAGATGGCTCTACAATTCCTCCAATTTTCACTTCGGTTGGAGCAGGAGGAGCCCAAGCAATGCCTGCTAGGTTAATTGCGTTTACGGCTGTAAGTTTAGCGGCATAGTCAAAATTAACGTGTGCTACGACATCTCCATATTTAATACCATTTTCTTCTCTTATATCCTGATGCTGTTGTGTATAGTTCTCATGAGCTTCCATGATACGAATTCCTGCAAAACCAGCATCATTAAATGGGCGATGATGACCGCCACGTCCAAAACGATCGAGACGATAGATCATCATTGGGTTCATTTCTGGCATATAGGTCTTAATAGTTTTATGAATATAACGAGCTAATTGACGTGAAATTCCATCAACTTCTCCACCATAAAAACGTCTTCGTTCTACAGTCTTTTTATCATCAGTTAGATTTGTAGGTTCAGAGAAAATTCTAAAGGTTCTGTTATCAATGACTCCATCAACTCCTTTTATGTTACCAATCATATCATTGTTCATAACCCCAATGATGTCCCAATTCTTTTCTTTGGCATAGGCAGCTAAACCTTTTCCGCCAAATAACCCTTGTTCTTCTCCCGATAATCCAACATAAATGATACTACTTTCAAATTTATATTTGGATAAAACTCTGGCTGCTTCTATAGCACCAGCCATTCCGGTGGCATTATCATTTGCTCCAGGAGAATCATCTTTAAAATTCGTTGGATCCGTGATTCTTGAATCAATATCACCGCTCATCATAATAAAGCGATTAGGATATTTTGTGCCTCGCTGGATAGCTACGACATTTACAATCATAACATCTTTTATAATGCGTTGGTTCGTTCCTTTTTTTACCAAATCTTTTTGATAAAAAACTTCCAGGCAGTTATTACAATCTTTTGATATGTTATCAAACTCTGATTTTATCCATCTTCTGGCAGCACCAATTCCTCTTGTAGTAGAAACTGTGTCACTGAGTGTATGACGTGTGCCAAATCCAGCAAGTTTTTTAATGTCTGTTTCAATTCGGTCAGCAGAAACAGCATCAATGATTTCATATATTCTTTGATCAGTTTGTGCAATTAAAATAGTAGAAAATAAAAGTAATGTTGAGGTAAGAAGTATCTTCATGTGTGTAAAATTGATCGCCTAATTTAAGTAAAAGCTATGATTAGGTACTACTCCTTAACAAATTTATAAGATCAACGGCAACAATGAATTCTGTTTTATTATTTCATTGAACTCTTTTTTATTTTCAAATACTATGATTTATGGATATACATCTGTAAAATATTAGTAGTACTGAGCATGTTTGTAATCCCTTTTTTCTATTTATTAGTAAGTATTCTTCGGCATTAGTAAATTTTGATGGGCGTTAACTAAGTAGTTGGTTAATGGCTTTATATTTCGATAGGGAATACTTGACTAGATGCTAAACATTTGTTTTTAGATTATTGAGTGTTTAGTCTATTAATACTCTTTACTATTCGTTCAAACTGGGAGTTGCATTTTTAAAATGTGGCTTTAAATATGCTACGCTCTAAAGACGCTTTCATTGTCAATTTCAGGAATAGTATTGAAAAAGGAATAGTATTAAAAAGATGTTGTCAACAAGGAATATGAATAAAGTAAATAAAATAAATAGTACGATTATTCTTTTGTGTCTGCACCTATTTGTTTTTGGTCAAATGCAAAATGAAAACCCTAGGTATGAGTGGTATGATAAAGTGATCGGTAAGGAACATACTGGATTGTATAATGGGAAACAGTATATCGATTTTGATAGAAATAAAATATTGGATAATAAACATGCTTTTTTTAATTCAGATGCTGTGTTGAGAGGTTCTGTTAATTATGATGGGCAGACTTATTATAATGTTGGAATAAAATACAATTTAGAAATTCAAAACCTTTTAGTTACACTAAAATCAGGGTCAGTTGCATCTATCTTACAATTGATTTATGATAAAATTGATGAATTTACTATTGAGGATTCTAGCTTTATAAAAATAGAAAATTTATTAGTTGACGGGATAACTACTTCAGGTTTTGTCGAAGTGTTATTAGAGAATTCTTCTTTTTCATTATTAAAACAACATAAGAAAAGAAGGAGAGAATATATTAAAGGACAGCAGTTGTATTATAAGTTTTTAGACAAATCCAGATATATTCTTTTTATAAATTCTACCTATATACATATTAAATCAAAAGGAGATGTTATAAAAGCCTTTCCCGATTATAAAAAGGAAATAAAGCTATTCTATGATAATTATAAGTCCATTAAAGAATCAAATTATAATGCTTTTATGAAGCAATTGTTTAAACAAATTAGTCATTCATCATCTTCATCAAAGTAGAATTTTTAGCATTATGAAAAGATATTTAATACTTATTCTTTTGTTGTATTCTAAAGGTATTGTAGCTCAGGATAATAACTCTTTCATAACTATTTCCTTTGAAAACATGGAATTAAAATCTGTTTTACTTCAAATAGAGGAACAGACAAATTATACAGTCTATTTCCAGGACTCTTGGTTTATAGAATATAAAAAGATATCAGGAGATTATAAAAATGTACATATAAATACCGTCCTCAATGATATTTTTAAGAATACAGTAATTAACTTTTTTGTTATTAATGAAAGTACTATTGTTCTTACTTTAAACAATATCATTCATGATACTTTACCGGAAGGCTTTTTTGGAAAAAGCGAAGAAAGCAATCTTCCTATCGAAACGCCTAATGATAAAAATATCTCTGCAGTTTTTAATACTGCCTCAAAATCTTCGAAAACAAAAATTGAAACTGTAAGGATTGGAAGAGCTATGAAGAATAATTCCAATACGAGATTTAAGTTATCAGGTTATGTTAAAAACAAACAAAGCAATAGACCAATATCGAATTCGATTATTGTTGTTAATGGAAAGGATGTGGGTGTGGAGACTAATAATAATGGGTTTTATGAAGTGGAATTAACTACAGGATCTAATCTTATAGAAATTAATGCTATGGGAATGGAAAATGTCAAGAAGCGAGTACTAATATATAATAATGGTAGGTTAGATATTTCGCTTAATGAAAGTATAGAGCTCTTGGATGAAGTTATTTTGGAGACAGAGATTAACAAAAATGTAGAAGAAGTAGTTACGAAAACAGAAATTAATGTCGAAACATCTAAAAATATCCCATTAGTATTAGGGGAACGTGATGTATTAAAAGTAGCTACTACGCTTCCAGGTATAACTACCGCAGGAGAAGGAGCTTCTGGTTACAACGTAAGAGGAGGAAAGTCAGATCAGAATTTAATTTTGCTAGATGACGCTGTGATATATAACCCACAACATTTTTTTGGGATTTTTTCAGCACTCAATCCTTTTGCATTAGGTGACGTGAGTATATATAAAAATGGTATCCCAGCCGAATTTGGAGGAAGGTTATCTTCTGTTTTTGATTTAACCACAAAAAATGCCACTGTAGACAAATTTAAAGGAGAAGGCTCTATAGGACCAATAACGGGGAATCTACTATTAGAAACTCCTGTTTTTAAAGAAAAATCTGGACTAATGATAGGAGGAAGAGGCGTATATGCCAATTGGGTTTTGAATTCATTAGACGAAGAATCTCTAAAGGATAGCGAAGCTTCTTTTTATGATGTAATTGCTAAATATAATCATCAAATTAATGATAATTCTAAAATCGAAGCCATGGCATATTGGAGCAGAGATGATTTTAGTATCACTTCAGATTCTCTGTATGTATATGGTAATAGAGCATTTTCATTGCGATGGGATTATCGATTTAATGATAAGAATACAGGTAAGTTAGCTTTGTCTAATAGTAGATATGATTTTGATATAGAGTTTGATGGAGAAACGGATGATGACTTTGAACTTGGATATAGTATAGATGAAACAGAATTAAAACTTCAGTTTAAAAATCTTTATAACGATCGTATAAAGTTTGATTATGGTGTTTCTAGTAAATTGTATACTGTAAATCCAGGTAGTATAAAACCAAAAGGACCAGAATCTATTATAGATCCTGTAGAAATAGAAAAAGAAAGAGGGCTAGAATCCGCTGTTTTTTTTTCAGGAAATATAGAACTTACTAAAAAAATAACGTTAGATGCTGGAATTAGATACTCTTTGTTTAATGCATTGGGAGAAGGAAGTCAAAACGTTTATGAAAGCGGAGCGCCTAGAGATGAAGGGACTATTATAGAGACATTAAATTTTGATAAAAATGAAGTCATTAAGACATATGGAGGACCAGAATTTAGAGTGTCCGGACGGTATTTGTTAGGTGAAGATTTTTCTGTTAAAGCCGCATATAATAAAACATATCAATATATACATACCTTATCTAATAATACGACAGCATCTCCTATTGATACGTGGAAACTTTCGGACCTTAATATCAAACCCCAAAGTTCTCAACAATACTCATTAGGGGTTTATAAAAATATTGATAATGCCGCGTATGAAATAAGCCTAGAAGGGTTCTATAAGAGATCTAACAACATCATCGATTTTAAAACTGGAGCGGAAGTACTGCTTAATGAAAATATTGAAACAGTAGTCTTGCAAGGAAAAGGAAAGGCTTATGGAGTTGAATTATTGTTTAAAAAACAAAAAGGAAGGTTTAATGGTTGGTTCGGATATACTTACTCAAGGTCTTTTATTCAATTAGGTAGTGAGTTTAGAGAAGAACAAATTAATAACGGGGAGTTCTTTCCTTCTAATTTTGACAAACCCCACGATTTTAGTCTTGTTGCTAATTATAAATTAACAAAGCGATTTAGTCTAGCTACTAATTTTGTATACCAGACAGGTAGGCCAGTAACATACCCCATAGGCAACTTTGTTTTTAATGGATCAGAATTTTCAGTGTTTAGTGATAGAAATAAATTTAGAATACCTGACTTCTACAGGCTAGATATTGGAATTAATATTGAAGGAAATCATAAGCGTAAGAAACTGTTTCATAGTTTCTGGACAATATCTGTGTATAATGTATTGGGTCGTAACAATCCTTTTTCAGTATTCTTTGTAACCGAAGATGGAGAGGTTAAAGGATTAAAAAGCTCAATATTTTCGGTTCCTGTACCCTCTATTACTTATAATTTTAAATTTTAGTGATGATGAAACTCTTTGAAAAATTAACGATGATTAGGATCACAATGAGAATAGTTTTTCTATTCCTTTCTTGTATGTTACTATCTCATTGCGTAGAACCTTTCGAATTTGAGACCGAAGATTTTGAGAGTATTCTAGTTATTAATGCTACTATAACAGATGAATTAAAAAATCAGGAACTTACGTTATCAAGAACATTTAGATTTGAAGAAGAAGGACCACTTGCGGAGCAGAATGCAGAAGTCATGATAATGGATAATGTTGGAAATGAATATCGTTTTGATGAAACTTCTCCTGGAATATATACTTCTATACAAGAATTTAGTGCAGAAGCAGAAAAAGAATATAGATTATCAATTAAAACAGAAGTTGGGAATTCATACCAATCAGATGTTGCTACACTACCGCAAGAATCGTCTATTGACGATCTATATCCAAAACGTATGTTTAACGATAATGATATTGAAGGTGTAGGTATATTAATTGATAGTTTCGACCCAACTGGTAATTCAGTGTACTATCGATATGAGTATGAAGAGACGTATAGAATTATAGCTTCGTTATGGGTACCTAGAGATTTGGTAGATGTTTTGATTAGCAGTGAAACTTTTATGCTTGAAACTACAATATATACTCCCAGACCAATAGAAGAGAGAGTGTGTTATAATACCAGGATATCAAATGAGATTATTATTACCGATACTACTACGCTTACAGAAGACCGAGTTACAGGATTTCCTGTGAAGTTTATAAATGCAGAAGATATAAGTGTAGCGGATCGTTACAGTATTTTAGTTAGACAGTATGTACAATCCAGAGAGGCAAATAAATTTTATGAAACATTAAGCAAATTCTCTCAGTCAGAAAGCTTATTCTCCCAAATTCAACCTGGGTTTATAACAGGAAATATCATCTCAGAAAGTAATGCCGATGAGAATGTGTTAGGTTTTTTTGATGTTTCTTCTGTATCATCAAAACGTATATTTTTTAATAGAAGTGGCTTTATATCAGATTTACCTCAATTTTCTCCAGGTTGTGATAAAATAATACCAACAATCAGAGAGGAAGAAACTATTGAAAATTATAATATACGATTACTGGGTTTTATACAGACGGAAGGATTTAAATTTCTTGAAGAATTTCCTAATTCCAACCCGCAGGAAGGATTCTTTGCCTTTGTACGGCGTGGATGTGGAGACTGCACTGAATTTGGTCAAAGTGTAGTTCCGGATTTTTGGGTAGATTAAAGTATAGTAATGTTATAAATAAGCGATAAATGTTTAATACAAAATTATTTCTGTGTACATAAGATTTCTTCTATATGGTATGTTTTTTTTCTTGTCTAGTCTTCAGGCACAACGTCAATCTATTTTAAAAACAGTGGAAGAATTGGCAGGGTATTATAATCAAGTACCTCAGGAAAAGGTTTTTATACATTATAATACTACAGTGTTATTTGCTGGAGAGTATTTGTACTATAGTTTATATTGTTTGAATGTTCATAATAACCATTTAAGCGATATTAGTAAAGTTGCATATGTAGAACTTATAGATGAAAACAATAAAGCTGTTTTTAAGCATAAAGTCAAACTGGAAAATGGCTTAGGTCAAGGAGATTTTTTTCTTCCGGTATCTGTTCCTTCAGGAAACTATAAATTGATTGGATATACACAGTGGATGCTAAATGCTAAAAACAACCCTTTGTTTCAGGGTGATGTAAGTATATTAAATCCATATCAAGGAAATCAAAAAGCCATACTTGTTGAAAACAGATCAGGCGATTCTATTTTGACTTCAATAGGATCAAAACGGATTGAAAGAAAAATTAACAAAGAGTTTAAAGTTGATGTGGATAAGCAAGTTTTTGATAAAAGAAGTTTAGTCGTATTGACAATAAGTAAAGCACTTTCTGGAGCGAAAAAAGGTAGTTATTCTGTATCCGTTCGAAAAAAGAATCGTTTTGTTTCTGCAAAGCCGCTTTCATCGATGGATTTTTCTGTACTATATACTAAACCTTTCGAAAATCAAGCAAAATCAGTAGGATCTTCCATCTTTTTACCTGAAATGCGAGGAGAATTAATTTATGGTAAAATCGTGCCTCAAGAATCTGCTTTGCCAATTTTAGGCATTGATATAGCATTGTCGGTTCCAGGTAAAACGGGTGATGTGAAAATTGTATCTACTAATAAAAAAGGAGTCTTTACCTTTAATTTAGATAAAAATTATGAGGGAAATGAATTTGTAATTCAGGTACTGGGAGAAAATAAGAATGATTATAAAATTGAACTTAATGAAATCCCTGAAATTAGTTATCCTAGTTTTGATTTTTATAAATTTCGAATTACAAAGGAACTCGAAGATGATATTATCCAACAAAGTATTTATAATCAGATTGAAAATAGCTTCTTTAATATAAAACCTGATACGATACAGAAAAATAAAAGTCATGTTCCCTTTTACGGTAGTCCTGATGAAATATATAACCTAGATGAATATACTAGATTTCCTTCTGTAAAGGAGACTATTATAGAAGTTGTAAATAATGTATGGGCTACAACAAATGAAAAAGGAGAAAAAGTGTTTGCGATTAGAGGGAATCACCCAACCCAAGAAGATTATAATTTTACTCCTCTTGTTATTATAGACGGTATTGTAGAACAAGATCATGAGCATATTTTAGAGTATGATGCAAGAAAAATTAAGCGTATTAGTTTTGTAAGAGATCGATATTTTTTGGGAACTAAAATTTTTGAAGGAATATTAATTTTGGAAACTTTAAAAGGGAATTATGCCGAAGGTTTACATAAAAATTATCTATTGCAAAGTACGTTATCAAGACCTCAAGTAACTAAAAAATATTTCACACAACGATATGCTCCTGATGATACGACGTATACTCACATTCCGGATTATAGAAATCAATTATTGTGGAAACCAAATATCACCACAAAAGGTGATAAAACTATTCTGAAGTTTTTTACTTCGGATGTTATCGGTGATTTTGAAGTATGTATTGAAGGGTTTACGGATGATGGTAAACCCATATCCATTATAGAGTATATAAAAGTAGAGTAACTATTTGATTATTATATTTTTGAGATTAGATGATATTATGGGCAATTGGTTTAATCCATCTTAACAAACTTGTAAGACCAAGTGCTGTTGCTATCTTTTAATGATAATATATAAATCCCTGCACTTAGGTCAGATACCATAATCTTTTTTGAAGCCGTTCCCTGACTTAATATCTTACCAGAAAGATCATAAATGGTATAGGTGTAATCTCCATTTGAAGTGGAGAAATTGATCACTTCTCTTACAGGATTTGGATACGTCATTGGTGCAGGTTTTTCCACGATATCATCAACCCCTAAAGTATTACTATACTCTGAAGCTCCTATATCAATTGAATTTACAAATCGATTATTTCCATTATAATCAGTAGTCCCATGTGCAGGGATTGTTCCGTTAGAAGGAAAGTTTGTATCCCAAAAAGAATCTGTCCATGTCGTGATATTATTTTGAATTGTACCGGCATTAATAGCTGCGGTAGAAGATGATTGTATGTCTAAGTTACCCGTATTTGGATCTTGAAAATTAGGGTTTTGTGTGATAGCCGTACCAGGAACAGATCCAGAAACCGAAGTTCCCCACCAGAGATTAGTTCCCCAGATATTGTTAGTGTTGGAACTTGGATTAAAATCTTCGTGACATTCAGAGGTAGAGGCTTCTCCAAAGAAAATATTATTAGCGACACGACTATTTTTTACACGACTTTGGAATACCACTTCGCTTCCCCATCCTTTATTTTTATAGAAAGAATTGTTATAAATGTATATCCTAATGGCATCGCCGCCACCGCCATCTGGATCATCTTCCGTTTCAGAATATCCACCAGCAATTACTCCATTTTCTTTATTATTGTAAGCATAATTATTGATCATTAAGATATCAGATGTTTCCCTAAATTGGTTTTCACTACCAAATTCGAATCCCAGATCATTTTCTGCAGATAGGTTACTGTCAAAAAGGATGTTACGGCCACCATCTACATAGAAACCACCGGCATTTCCTTCATTATTATTTATTTCTGATTGATACCATGGATTTGCAGGAACTCCTAAAGAAGGATTTCCAAAAATCGTATTTCTGATAGATCTATTACCACTTACAATACCATTTCTGGCTTGGTTGTCATTACCACAAGCCGAACAAACATCATCTTCGAAACCGATAAAATCAAATCCAATGTTATTATTATCATGAACGTAATTATCAATTACTTTGAAACCATTAATGTTTCCGTTTAACGTAAATGATTCACTTGATGAGGTAACACATTGGTAAACTTCATTACCGATTAATTCTATATTCTGAATTCCTCCAGTAGTATCTCCATAAATAGCAACTCCATTTGCTCCAGGACCACAACCACTATTTTGAGTACAAGAAGAAAAATTCTTGATGTCATGGATTTTGTTATTTCGTATTATCAAATTACTACAAGTGCCTTCTACCAAAATTCCGATAGGAGTACTATTATCATTGTTTACTGGATTTTGTGTTTGATAGTTTTGTAATTCGAAACCATCTATGATGAGATGACTTGCTCCAGAAATGGTTATCAATCCTTTTCTTCCTGTTGGTGTAATAGAATTTCCGTCTACAATTACATTTCCAACGGCCTGCAAAGTAATAGGGTCTGCAGCTGTTCCTGAGTCTTCATTACCATTAAATGTTACAATCTCTGTATAAGTGCCTGCTACTACATTTAGGATATCACCTGCATTTGATTGATCTACACCATATTGTATCGTTTTCCAGGGAGATCCTTGCGATCCGTCACCATTATTATCGCCTGATGTATCAGATACATAATAGATGTTCTGAGCGTTTATAGAAATAAAAGTAAGTGATAGTAGGAGAGTACATAGGTTCTTCATAATGATTTGGGCATGTGAGTTATACTCATAACGTTAAAAAAAGAAGAAAAAGTATATGGCTTGGTGTTTTTGGTTTACCAATATTTTTTTAAGAAAGTGACTGCTGAGAATCTATCGTTTTCTGTCTAACACTTAACCGTGCGGTCAGGTGTTATGATTAAAGGTTTGTTTCTTTTACTAAAATTTAAATTTTGAAACAATCAAAATATTATGCTACTTTAGTGGGAATATTTACGGGGTTAAAATTTAATTATTCTAAAGTTGGGGCATAACACAAAATTTAAATTTATAGTGTTTTTCTTTTTACCTGCTGTTTTCTTTGCACAGGTTACAGATGAAGAGCGTGATTATTATAATTGGTTTGATCAAACTATCGGTCAAGATCATATAGGATTGTATAATGGCAAACAATATATCGATACCGATAAAAATGTATTATACGACAATGAAAAACACGCTTATTTTAAATCAAATGAATTCTTAAAAGGTAATTTGACTTATGATAATCAGGCTTATTACAATTCTTATATGCAATATAATCTGGAGACAGATGATTTGGTAATAAGTTTAAAATCCGAAAGAGCAGTTTCTGTATTTAAGTTGATAAGAGATAAAGTCGATAAATTCGATATCGATGGGCATACATTTATTAAAATCATAGGTTTTTCAGAAAACTCAGAAGTCATTAACGGTTTTCAGGAAGTTCTGTTAGAAAATGCATCTTTTACCTTGTTAAAGCGACATAAAAAAAATCGTCAAAAAAAGATCAAACAATTAGGAAGACGACGTCATTTGTATTATTTATTCTTGAGTTCCAATAATTATGGTATTCTAATGGGAAGGGAGTATAAAAAAATAAATTCAAAATCAGACATCATAAAATTATTTCCTAACCTAAAAAAAGAAATAAATAGTTACTATCATGAGAATTGGAGATTAAGAAAATCTCAACCTGATAGGTTTATCAAGATGCTGTTTAGTAAAGTTATTGTTTCATCGTTGTCGCAAAAGGAATCCTGAAAATATGAATAGATTTTTATTAGTATCCTTTCTAGTTTTTGCTAATTTAGGTTGGGGTCAGAAAAAAAGTACTTTGATAAATTTATCGTACGAAAAATCAGATATAGCTTCAGTTTTAGGACTCATAGAAAAACAATCGAGGCATCGTTTTTACTACGTTGATTCTTGGTTAGACAAGTATGATGACATATCCGGAGAATATGTAGATACTGATCTAAAAAAAGTGCTAGAAGATATTTTTGATACTACTAGTATTAACTTTTATTTTTTAGATGAGAGCAAAATAATTTTAACACAGCATGATGGCATATATGATTATCTGCCTGATTATTATTTTGGACAACAACAAGACACCATAGTTACTATTGTAAAAAGAAAGGTGAATAAAGTGTCTCCTGTATTTGCGCAAACAAAAAAAGCCTCTAAGAGCAATAAAATAGAGACCATTAAAATAGGTAAAGTAACAAAAAACAGTATAAAGGACACCTATGTTTTATCTGGCAAAGTAGTAGATGCGCAAGACTCTAAGCCTCTTGTTAATGCATTGATATTAATTAACGGAAATGATAAAAACATAAAAACGAATGCAGAAGGATCCTATGCTGTAACATTATCCTCAGGTACCTATATACTGGAGATAAATGCATTGGGTATGGAGGATTTTAAAAAACGAATCGTCCTATATAATGACGGAGTTTTAAACGCTTCTCTGAGAGAAAAAATAGAACAATTAGATGAGGTGTTTATACGGAAGAAAGAAACTGCAAATGTTGAAGAAGTAATTACGAAAACAGTAATTGATGTAAAAGAATCCAAAAACATTCCTTTGGCATTAGGAGAGCGAGATATACTAAAAGTTGCATCGTCTTTACCAGGTATTACAACATCTGGTGAGGGAGCTATTGGCTACAATGTAAGAGGAGGGAAATCCGATCAAAATCTTATATTACTTGATAATGCAGTGATATATAGTCCACAACACTTTTTTGGGATTTTTTCTGCACTGAACCCTTTTGTGCTGAAAGATGCTAATATTTATAAAAATAGTATACCAGCAGAATATGGAGGCAGATTATCTTCGGTTTTTGATTTAACGACAAAAGATGCCAGTATTGATAAATTTAAAGGAGAAGCCTCTATTGGCCCCATTACAGGAAACATATTATTAGAAACACCCATTATTAAAGAAAAATCAGGATTGCTTGTTGGAGGTAGAGGAGCATATGCCAATTGGATCTTAAGATCTTTGGATGATGAGTCATTAAAAAAGAGTGAAGCTTCATTTTATGATGTGGTGGCAAAATATAATCATCAGATTAGTCCAAAATCTAAAATTCAAGCGACAGCTTATTTAAGTCGAGATGATTTTAGTATCACCTCGGATTCTCTCTACATATATAATAATCGAGCGTTTTCTTTGAAATGGGATTATAAAATTAATGAAAAGAATAGAGGAGAACTGTTATTGTCTAACAGTCAATATAAGTTTGATATTGAATTTGATGGTCAATCAAACGATGATTTTAAGTTGGGATACAGTATTGATGAAACACATTTAAAATTCCTTCTTAATTACGTGTACAGTGACAAAATCAAATTTGACTATGGTATATCCAGTAAGTTATATGGGATAAATCCTGGAAAAATAGAAGCTTTAAACGAAGAGTCTTCGGTAGCTTTTTTAGATATAGATAGGGAAAAAGCATTAGAATCGGCAGCTTTTTTAACGGCTAAAGTGGACGTGACAAAAGAAATTAGTGTAGATGCCGGGTTACGATATTCTGTTTATAATGCATTAGGTAAAGGAACTCAAAACATTTATTCGCAAGGGGTTCCGAGAACTGAAGAGACAGTACAAGAAGTTAGATCATATGATAACAATGAAATAATTGAAACCTATAATGGGCCGGAATTTAGAATATCAGGACGTTACTTGTTTGCAAATGATTTGTCTATTAAAGCATCCTACAATAAGACATTTCAGTATATTCATTCTTTATCAAATAATACGACTGCTTCTCCTATAGATACCTGGAAACTTTCTGATATTAATATCAAACCACAAAGCTCACAACAATACGCTTTAGGAGTATACAAAAACCTGAAGGATAATATGTATGAACTTAGCCTGGAAGGATTTTATAAGCGTTCAAAAAACATTGTTGATTTTAAAACAGGAGCGGATATATTGCTTAATGAAAATATTGAGAATCAGGTATTGCAAGGTAATGGAAAAGCCTATGGTGTTGAACTTTTGGTTAAAAAACAAAAAGGAAAAATATATGGATGGTTAGGATATACGTATTCAAGATCCTTTAATCAATTTGATAGCAACTTTAATGAGGAGCGAATTAACAATGGGAACTTTTTCCCTTCTAACTATGATAAACCTCATGATTTTAGTCTAGTACTTAATTATAAGTTTACAAAGCGTTTTAGTTTAGCTACTAATTTTGTATATCAGACAGGTAGACCTATTACATATCCCGTAGGACAATTCGTGTTTAATGACTCCGAATTTACTGTTTTTAGTGAACGGAATGAGTTTAGAATACCAGATTATTATCGATTAGACCTTGGCTTTAATATTGAAGGAAATCATAAAAAGAAGAAGTTATTTCATAGCTTTTGGACTATATCAGTTTATAATGTTTTAGGAAGAAATAATCCATTTTCGGTATTTTTTGTTTCTGAAGAAGGAGAAGTAAAAGGTCTTCAAACTTCTATTTTTTCTATACCTGTTCCTTCTATTACTTATAATTTTAAATTTTAAAACAATGAACTCTCTGGAAATATGAATAGCTATACGAGACATATCGGAATTTTATTTCTCCTAATAAGTTTTGTCTTATTATTTGGCTGTACAGAATCTTTTGAAATTGAAAATGATCGAATTGAAAATTTTTTGGTCATTAATGCTACCGTAACAGATAAGGTAAGCAATCAAAGAATTGTTTTATCAAGAACCTTTGGGTTTGAAGAAAGTGAACCTATTCCTGAAGAGGGCGCTTCTATAGTAATAATAGAAAACAATGTAACGGAATATCAATTTAACGAGAACTCTCCAGGAGAGTATTATTCAGTACAGGAATTTGGTGTAACTGCAGGTAATGAGTATAAACTAATTGTTAGAACGGCAAACGGAAGATCTTATAGTTCCCAAAAAGTAATTGCACCACAACCAACCTCTATAGAAAGAGTGTATGTTAAAAGGATGATTAATGATCAAGGCACAGAAGGAGTTGGTGTTTTTTTAGATACTTTTGATCTAACAGGAAACTCACTTTATTATAGATATGAGTTTGAAGAAACATATAGAATAGTAGCGCCATTATGGATTTCTTTTGATATAGTTTCTCAATTACAAGCGGCGGATGTTGTTTTTAGTCTTGTAGAAAGACCTCAAGGTCAGCGAGTATGTTATAAAACCGAACTTTCTAAAAATATCAATGTAGTAAATACCAGTGGTTTTACAGAAGATCGAATACAAGATTTAATGATTAATTTCATCCCTGCGGATGATATAAGAGTTGCGGATAGATATAGCATATTAGTGAAGCAATATGTTCAAACGAAAGAAGCTCAGGCTTTTTATAAGGTGCTAAGTGATTTTTCAGGATCCGAAACCGTTTTTTCTCAGATCCAACCAGGATTTATTAGGGGTAATATTGTTTCGGAAACTGATGGTGATGAAAATGTAGTAGGCTTTTTTGATGTTTCTTCTTTAACAGAACAACGTGTTTTTTTTAACAGAGGGGAGTTAATAGGAGATTTACCAGTATATATGTTGGAATGTCAAGAGTTTGTACCAGAACCTTCTATGAACGAATCAGTATTTGAATATGAGAAAAGATTACATTTTACAATAGCAGGAAGTAGGTATAAACTAGCATCATCTAATCTTAATGTTACTGCCAGTCCTCCTGCTATTCGTCTAATACCTAGAGCCTGTGGAGATTGTACAGCAATTGGTAATAGCGAAGTCCCGGGTTTTTGGGTTGATTAAAGAGTTGTTTGTCAAGTATCAGTATTTATATAGTTAATATGTGTCGTATATAAAATTATGAATATTAATTTAAGAAATTATAATAGTCCGTTGAAGGCTTTGTTTTTTATGATAGGTTTTATTACCCTATTTGGCTGTACAGAACCTTTTGACATTGAAAATGATCGAATTGAAGATTTCTTGGTCATTAATGCTACTGTAACCGATCAGGTAAGCAATCAAAGAATTGTTTTATCAAGAACCTTTGGGTTTGAAGAAAGTGAGCCTATTCCTGAAGAGGGTGCCTCTATAGTAATAATAGAAAACAATCTAACTGAATATCCATTTAATGAAAACTCTCCAGGTGAGTATTATTCAGTTCAGGAATTTGGTGTAACTGCAGGTAATGAGTATAAACTAACTGTTAGAACAGCAAACGGAAGATCTTATAGTTCCCAAAAAGTAATTGCACCACAACCAACTTCTATTGATAGAGTATACGCTAAGAGAATGGTTAATGATCAAGGTACTGATGGGATAGGTGTTTTTTTAGATACTTTTGATCCAACAGGTAATTCACTTTATTATAGATATGGGTTTGAAGAAACATCAAAGTTTACTGCACCTAATTGGATTTCAACCGATATAACTAGTAGTGCGCAAGGAAGTGATGTTACTTTTGCTTATGTAGAACGACCAGAATCTGAACGAGTATGTTATATATCAGGACGTTCTAATTCAATTAATATAGCTAATACAAGCAGTTTAACTGAAGACCGTATACAAGATTTATCTATTAATTTTATTCCGGTTGATGATATTAGAGTCTCTGAAAGATACAGTATACTAGTTAAACAATATGTGCAAACTAGAGAAGCGCAATCTTTTTATAGGGTGTTAAATGATTTTTCAGGATCTGAAAGCTTGTTTTCGCAGATCCAACCTGGGTTTATACGAGGTAATATTGTTTCTGAAACTGATACGGATGAAAATGTTTTGGGATATTTTGATGTATCCTCATTAGCAGAAGAGCGTATATTTTTTAATAGAAGTGAGTTTATAAGTGAGATACCATTCGTTTTGGATTGTGAACCATTTACACCTGAGCCAGACCTAGAGGTACCTAATGCTTATCAACGATTTTTGCAAAGTTTAATTGGTTTAATAAGAGGTAATACAGTACGTTTATTAAACCCTACACCATTGCCGCCGCCGCCGCCTCCAGAAGTATTTCCTGTTTTTACTTTCGTACCTAGAATATGCGGTGATTGTACGGCAGTTGGTAAGAGTGAAGTTCCGGAGTTTTGGATTGATTAAAAAAATAAGTTTATTGAATACTAGTTTTTCTGTAGTTAATATATGTAGCATAAAAATTATGAATGTAAGATTAAGGGTTTATATAATATTTCTTTTGAGTTTTTCCGTATATGGACAACAGATGTCGGTTTTAAAAGGAAATGACGAGGTGACTGGGTATTATCAAGTTCCTCAGGAAAAAATATTCGTGCATTATAATTCTTCATTGCTGTTTACAGGAGAGCACCTTTACTATAAGCTATATTGTTTTAATGATGAAAAAAATAACGTAACCAAGATTAGTAAAATTGCTTATGTAGCTTTGGTCAATGAACAAGGAACATCTGTTTTTGTTCATAAAATTAAACTGAATAAAGGAATAGGACAAGGCGATTTTTTTATACCTGTTTCTGTTCCAACTGGGAATTATAAAGTGATAGGATATACGCAATGGATGTTAAATGTAAAACATCATTTTTTTCAAGGCGACATTAGTATTTTAAATCCATATCAAGCAAATCAAAATAAAATTTCGCCAGATAAAAATAATGCTACGGCTATCACTGTAACTCCATCTAAAAATGAAAACGATTCAAAAATTAACGAAGGAGAGAAAATTTCAATAGCATTTGATCAGAAAACTTATAAAAAAAGAAGTTTAGTATCCTTTAAGATTGAAGACTTGTTTTTAGAAGAAAAGTCTGGTACTTATTCTATTTCAGTAAGAAAAAAAGATGTTTTTCCTAAAGCCGTTTTAAGTACAGCAAAGAGTTTTATTAGCACATATGATAAGAGTAAAGTAGAAAGACGAAAAGTGTCGATAGGATCTTCTGTTTTTTTACCAGAAATGAGGGGAGAATTGATCTATGGAAAGATAGTAAGTAATGATAGTTCATATCCAGTTTTTAATCGACATATTGGATTATCTGTGTCAGAAAATATTAATGGCGTAAATATTGTTTCAACTGACAATAAAGGAGAGTTTGTATTTAATTTATCAGAAAGAAAAAGTGAAAACAATACGTTACTTATTCAGGTTCTTGAAGAATATAGGGATAAGTTTACTATTAAGGTTAATGATATACCGAAGATAACCTATCCTGAATTAGATTTTTATCAATTTAAAATATCACCTGATCTAGAAGATGCAATTATACAGCGAAGTGTTTATAATCAGATAGAAAATAATTTTTATTCTGTAAAACCTGATAGTATCTTAACACCGGCTGCTAAAACTCCTTTCTATGGGAAAGAAATCCTTACTTATAATTTAGATGATTATACTCGATTCGAAACCATTAAGGAAACTGTCGTAGAGGTTATTGATGGAATGTGGACCATAAAAGATAAAAATGGAAATGAAGTTTTTGGTATAAGAGGACTTTACTCTGATCGACTGGAGGATTTAGGGTATCTACCATTATTGCTGGTTGATGGGATTATAGAACAAGATCACAGTAAGATGATCAATTCGGATGCCAGAGAAATAAAGAGTATAGGGTATATAAGGGATCGTTATTTTCTGGGGTCAAAAGTTTTCGAAGGTATTGTAGTGCTAGAAACGATTGATAAAGATTATGCTAACAAGCTTAATAGTAGTGATATTTTGTCCGTGAACTTATCGAATTTACAAGGTCGTAAAAAATATTTCAGACAAAAATATGGAGGTGCTATTTCTTATGATCGAATTCCTGATTACCGAAATCAACTACTATGGGAACCTAATCTGGAAATGAAAAATAAAAAAGCAATTATTGATTTCTACACCTCTGATATCCCAGGTGTTTATGAGATCTCTATAGAAGGCTTCAGTGATCAAGGTATCCCTGTTTCAGTTAAAGATAGTTTCATCGTTGAGTAATAAAGAACTATTTTAAAAAAGCGACTTTTCGGACTTCGGACTTCGAGAACCTCAGCCCTCGTATCGTGTGCTGAGCTTTCCGTAGTATATCCCTCATATACTAATTCTTCGGAAACTCACTTCTGACTCTATACCTCAAACCTCTGAATTTTTATAAAAATATCTTGCTAATCCCGTCAAAAGGGGACTTGATAGGCTCACTTTTTTATTTTTGAAACCTAATCTCTCATAAACTCACTTCTGATTCCTTGCCTCTGACTCCTGACTTCTTCATCTAATATTTTAATATGATTATTATATTGTTCTGGTTTAGATTATTCGTTTTTTGAATTCGCTAATGATAGGTTTAATAACGTATTAGCTATGGGATCAATACTTGATTGTGCTCTTGATGTATTAGCCAGTATTACACTAACTGCTTTTTTACTAGGGACTATAAAAAGAAACGAAGTATTTCCTGTTTGTCCTCCTGGATGTCCTATAATACTCCCTTCATTAGGTTTTGAACCATAAAGAAACCATCCAAATCCGTAGGCATTATTTTCTTTTTCTAAACTATGGTGCTGTCGCATAAGATTTAGCGTACTTTCTTTAACAAAAACGTTGTTTAATACGGCATTGCCGAACTTTAGCATATCTCCCAGCGTTGTATAAAAACCTCCAGCAGGAATTCTGTTACTTAAATTATTCTCTTTAGCGATTTTGGCTTTTCCTTTTCCATTGTTTCGAGAATATAACTCTGATTGGTTATTCATTTTAACACCAAATTTTTCAACACCTGTATTCGTCATTTCTGCCTTATTCCAAATGTTCTGTTGCATATACTCTTCAAAGGCCTTTCCAGAAACTTTTTCAATAACTGCACCTAGAAGCGTATAGCCATAAGTTGTATAGCTATATTGAGTACCTGGGTCAAATAATAAATCTCGGTCTTTAAATAAACTTAATGCATCATAAAGTGTCGGATAATTAACTGTCGTATTTGATTCACGTCCATCTTTATAACCGCTTATACCAGATGTATGTGATAGTAGATGTCTTACTGTAATTTGAGTTTTTGGATGTATTGGATAATCTGGAATATATGTTTGTATAGATGCATCTAAATCTATTAGATGTTGTTCCACCAATTGCATAGTAGCTAATGCAGTCATTGGTTTTGCAATAGAACCCATTCTCAATTTGGTGTCAAGTTCGAATTTCTTCTTTGTTTTTTTATTTGCATAACCTGCTGAAGATTGACCTATTATTTTGCCTTCAACGGAATATCCTGCTACAACACCGGCAACAGTTTTGTCTGAAATCACTTTTTCTAGTAATACACTTATTTCTTTATTCTTGTCTTGTGCGATACTTACAAAGGATACTAAAAAAGTAATTGCTAATATGATATATCTTTTCATCATGTATTTGTTTTAGGAAATTAGTAGTGATGTCAAAAATAGAAACGAAAAGTATAGAAAGTGCTTGTTTTACTATGATAGTGGCGAACTATTTGTTTTTAGGGGCGAATGATTCATAGCCAATATAGCTTTTTTGTAATTCTTAGAAACGGGCACTTCTATATGGGTTAATAAAAGTGTATTTGCATTCTTCCATTCTTTAAAGTGAATTGGATTAATTAGATGAGAACGATGTACTTTCATTAATTCGGGTAATTGAGATTCAATGTTTTTTAAAGTAGTTCGTAATAATTTCTTACTCAACACATCATTTACTAAATAAGTTACCGTCACATAATTATCCGCACTAGAAATACATATTAAATCCTCCTCTTTTATTTGCAATATATCTAATTTATTATCTCCAGTTAACACTAGTTTTTTTGAATTATGAGGTGCTATTTTTCTACTTATAAACCATCTAGCAAAGATAATTATGGGTAATAGTATAAAGAAAATAGGGTAGTATATTTCTAATGTGAATTTTATAAAGGAATAGTCACCATTAACGATACTAGATTTGTAATAAATATAGCTACCTATTAAAACAAGAATATTGAATAAAACAATAATGAGTATTTCGAAATATATCGATTGTTTTTGTATCTTTTTATAAGCCCAATTTTGAAAAGGAATTAATATAACATATCCTATAAACGAGATCAAACCATAAAAAGGCATTATTTCTAGCCTTGCTGCAATGGGTAGTTCTGCAATATCAAAAGGTGCAATTAGAATCAAAAATACCGAAAGCCAAATAGCAATGGCAAGAGCTACTAAAAAATGATAGTTATTTGATGATTTTAGTTTTATCAAAGGCATTGTATTTTGTGAATTCTACTCAAAATGAATGGTAGGTTCAATTTATAAAAAATTAGCGCCACGACAAAAAAGACAAACTTCTGGAATTTGGTATTAAATTACTGTGTTTGCGTATAACGCATTGTACGCTTACTTTTTCTTCTTTTTATTATTCTAATTAAGCTTGGGATAATTGAAATAATTGCACTTAATCCTATAATCAGTCCGTAATTTATTTCATTCCAATGTAATTTTCTAATTCCGTCCTCGCAACCAGTACATTCGACAACTTTAATAGTTGCATCAGTAGCTGAAATTCCAACTAATAATATTCCGAAAACCAGAATGCTTACAATCCCGTTTTTCAAAATCTGAGTAAGTTTTTGATTCAGATTTTCAAGAGTCACAATCAGAAAACCAATTCCAAATGTTAGGGAATAAAGTTTGTTTGAAAAAAGATAAAAGTTCTTTCCTGCAAATTTAATTTTGTCAGATGTTGACCATCTAAAAATGTCTTGAATTAAGCTACGAAAAAAAGATTCAGAATAATATGCAATTCCAATTCCAATTAAGAATACTAATATTCCCAAAAATATTTTTTTTATCAATTTGAGTTGTTTTTTATGCTTGCGTGCAACGTTCTGTATATGGAGCGTTTTAATACGTTATATAATCGTTTAATAATTTATTTGATGATACTTTTCGTTTATAATATTTTCTTCGCATTCTTCAAATTCATTCCCTATTAATCTCCAAACTTTGTAAGGTCTATCACTATTAAAACTAGGGTCTTCATCATTCATCTCATAAAGAATTCCGTGACTGCCGTCTGATATTTCACTTATCCAGTTGTAAAATTCTCTTAACGTTTTATTGAAATGGTTACGAGACAATTGAATAGATAAAAAACTATCCAAATTATTCATTTCTATAAATTCGAATTTTATGATTTCATTTGTGTCAACAATTTCTTGGAGCCTAGATTTTACTTTTGCATCTAACTCATCATCTAACTTATCATATTTTATTTCAGATTCCATATCCATAGAGTCCAAATGCTTTCGGTTCATTCCGATTTTAATCCATCCATAAGAGTTGAACATAGTTAAAAGTTTTCAATTAATTTATGAGATATCATCATTTACTTCAATCCAATATCCATTAGGGTCTTGAAAATAAACTTGTTTAATTCCATCTTTTCGTATGTAATCTTTGTTTGGCGTATCACGCCAATCAGAGTAATCAATTTTTAATTCTTTTAGATAGATTACAAATGAATTTAAGTCAGATGTTGTTAGCGCAAAATGAACAGCTTTATTTATTTTTATTTCAGAATTTGGACGAGGAATCAGATGAAGCTGTTTACCTTCACCTAAAGATAACCATCTAGTTTTGGAGTCAGAAGCAGTATTCTGAATTTCTTTAAGTTGAAACACCTTTTGATAAAACTCAATAGTTTTGTCAACATTTTTTACGGAAAGCGCTATGTGATTGAATAAGAAAGTACGCATGTATTAAAGTTTATTAAGCCCAAATATCTTAATTATTATAATTTTTTTAATTCAGATTTCTTTTGAGGTTAGTATCCGGGATTAACAAGTCGTAAATAAAAGTAAAACTAGTTGACACAGTCCCAATTCCACCATTGATAATCCGTTTTAAAGTTTTATTTTCTTTCTTTACTCTTCTCAAAGTATGGCTTTGCCAGATTTCTGAATAGCATATAATAGGGAATTATTGTAAAAAAGTAACTTTAGAGATTTTACCATCAGTTATTTCATAAATAGCAATTACACTAGAATACTTTTCACCAAAGCGCACATATTCGCGATCTACTACTTTATTACCGAGTACTATTCTATTCTTGATCTCACAATAAAGATTCGGTACCTTTTCGAACATATTGTGGAAACTTTTTCTCATTTCTTCTTTACCAGACATAGAAAGTTTTTCTGGAAAATTGTAAATCTTGATATCATCAGCATAGGTGTCCATAAAAGCATCAATATTTCTGGCATTGTATGCATTTACTTGTCGCTGTACAACCTGCTCAGGAGTCTCTTCGATAAGATTTTTCACCTTTAGTATTTTTCCGCTTTTGATCACTTCATCGATGGAATTTAGATTTTGAAGATCTTCAATAGGGTTACTAGTAAGAATAACAAGATCTGCTAATTTTCCTTCAGTAATAGAACCAATCTTTGTTTCTAAGCCAAATCCTTTAGCTGCATTAATTGTAGATGCTTTGATAACATCAATATTAGAGATATTTGATTTTTTCATAGCTTCAATTTCTTGTATATAAGAAGAAGCATGAATGGTTCCAATGTTTCCAGCATCTGTTCCTGTTGCTATATTGATTCCTTCTTTCGTAAGCTTTTCAAGATTTAACAACATAATACTATCACTTTTTGTATATCTTTTCTCTAGCCAATCGTGATTTTCTCTTAAGCGAACGATATTTTCTGGGAGCTCTTCATCAGTAAACTTATTCATATCCGTTAAGGTTCTGTAAACGGTAGGATGTCCAAAGGCAAGATCTTGTGGGTGGTTACTTGGATTGGCAAAAAATGCTTTTCCGTAATTACGAGAAACTATTAGTGTTGGAATATATGTAACATCATTCTTTTTTAATAATTCAATAAATTCTTGATCTACGGTTGTATCATCTACACTGTGAACAAGTATATCAGCACCTGCTTTTATAGCTAGTTTTGCAGTGTTAAGTTGCGTGGAATGTACCGATAATTTTAAGTTGTTTTTATGTGTCAATTTAGCAATATGCTCTACAATAGGAAAAGTTTTTTCAGCAGGAATTTCATTACTAGAAATGTACCAAATTTTAATGAAATCCGGTTTGTAAGCTAACATCTTATTAAATAGTTTAGTGGCTTCTTCCTTAGAAGTAATTTTTTCGATAGGAATATCCTCTAGTTTAGAAAATGCAGCTGGTTGGTATGGTGAGAATAAAGGTCCTGTAACATATACGTTAGGCGAAAGATTGCTTTTGGAAATACTATCTCTTACAGTAAAATTATAGAAAGGTCCACCTACATCCATTACAGAAGTAATTCCCAATCTTAAATACCTTTTGAAATTATCTGGAATGATATCTTTTGCAAATTGTATCTCATCTTCATAAGAAAAAATATGCGTCATATCAATAGCATCCGGTCTTGTATACAAACTTCCTGTTTGAAAAAAATGAATGTGCGTATCTATCATTCCTGGTATTACAAATTTGCCAGTTCCATCTATTATAGAGGGCGTTGCTCCTTCAATCTTTATTTGCTTGGAAGAAATTTTAGAGATTTTATCTCCTTCGATCAAAATATGTTGCTTTGTTTCTAATTTTCCTGTTTCTACATTAATTAGGTTGATGTTTTCTATTAAAACAGATTGAGAAAATATTAAAGTATTACTCAATACTAAAAAGCTTAATAAGATTAAAATATTCTTCATTTGGATGTTTTGTGTGACGCTATTTGCTATGTTCTTCAGATACTAATGCTACCAAGTTGCTTATAGCATTGGTTGTAATTCTTGTAATTTTAGAGATCTCTTTGTTCTCAAAAGTATGGAATACGCTCCAGTCGGTGTCCGTTTTCGGATTAAACTTATATATGATATTGTCTTTTGGCATTAGAATAGTTCCATTAATAAGCCAGCACATATCTTCAGCCTTTGGTATTGTATTTATTATTTTATTTGTCTCACCAGTGATTGGATTTATAGATTTTATTTCCCATTGTTCACCTTCTTTACTGATATAGCTTATCAGTTGAGAATTAGGGATTTTATGTAATGATCGCCCTATTTTCTTTTGAAAAGTTTTGTTTGTGTTTTCAGTAAGATTAGAAACTACCAGTGATAATCCTCCGTCTTCCAGAACAGAAGAAGCGACGATGTCTTTAGTAACCCAAGTATGGTACCCAATAACAAGGTCTTGGATTAAGACTTGTGGTTTTCCTGTTTTGAAATCATACTGATATAATAATTGCTTTCCGGTAGTGTCCAGTCTAATAGCAGATATTGCCTTTTGATTTGGAATTTTAGTAGGCGAATATTCGCTGCCTTGTGATGTTTTAGAAATCCAATTGACTTTATTATCTCTTATATTGTATGCAGCAATATCGGTCTGCTTATTTCTTGTCGAAGCAAAAAGTAGGATATTGTCATTGTAGAATGAAGGTTGGTTATCATACCCTTTATTATTAGAAATGTTTCTTTGATTACTTAATTCTAAAACATTTCCATTTTTAGAGAGATCAAATAAATAAACTTCGGTATCCGACTGCGCTGAAAGTATAAAAACGTGCAGCAGTGTTATCAGTATGAGACGGTTTTGCATATTTTTTGATTTCTAAAATACATTGAAATATCAAGTATTCTCTTAAGTATTTGTTAAGAACCTTAGTTTGATGTCTATGTACTTGAAAATCAGTAGTTTGAAATCAAACTGTCGGGTCGATCAGAATCGAGGCCGAGCCGATTGTATAGAAATGACCTCTCAACGAAGTCTGTGTTGAGCTTAGTCGAAATGCTCTAGGTGACATTCAAAAGATTAAAATGCTGATAATAAACAATTTAATAATCAAACTCATGTTAAGAGTTTTACTCACTGCTTTCTAGAGTTATATAGCCCTAAAATAGGACCAATTGCCAAAAACAAAAACAAATATGTAGGATCGATTTTATCAGTTAAATAAGAAAGTAACTGAATGCTTATAATGGTAATTGCAAACCCAATACAGTTTACGATAGTAAGTCCTGTTCCCCTAAGTTCTGCAGGAGCGGCGGCAGCAACTAAAGTAGAAAATTGAGGAGAATCTGATATAACCACCATACCCCAAACACACAATAATGCTAAGAATACCTCCATCTGAAGTTGGAAAAGTAGCGGAGAGAAAAGGCAAAAAATACCTGAAATAATCAATGAATATCGAGCTACTTTTCTACTTCCTGTTTTTAAGGAGATATATCCTCCGAGGATACAGGAAAAGAAACCGATTCCGATAATAAAAAATGACCAAAATGATATAGGTATTCCTATTCTATGTTGTTCCACATATGTTTTTAATAGAATAGGAACAAAGCCCCAAAAAGCATATAATTCCCACATATGTCCAAAATATCCTAAAGCAGCTTTTCTAAAACTGATAATACCAAAAAGTTGTGTGACTACACCTAACTGAAGTCTTGAGACAGGTTTTCTGTAAGGACCATTTGGAACAAATAAGAAAATCAATATACCGCCAATACAGGCAAGGATACTTGTGGATTGTATCACTACTTTATAATCACTGTTCCAGGAGAGTTCCTTTAGCAAGTGGGGTAGTGCAGTACCCAAAACCAAAGCACCTACTAAATATCCTAAGGCTTTTCCTAAACCATCTTTATAATAATCCGAAGCTATTTTCATGCCAACTGGATAGATTCCTGCAAGAAAAAAACCAGTACCAAAACGCGCAGTTAATACATTTAGAACGGTGATATTTGGGATTAATAAAACGATATTACAGAGCCCTCCCAGAATAGCAGATATCATAAATACTTTAGAAGGTGGAAACCTGTCTACTATGGTTAATAAAGCAAAAGTAAGTGTGCCTACTATAAAACCAAACTGAACTGTAGATAGAAGATATCCTAAAATATTAAATCCTGCATTAAACTGGGCGGCAAAATCATCAATTACTGCATTTCCTGCAAACCAAAGAGAGGTACAGAAAAATTGCGCAATTATAATTACAGGAAGAATATAGAATTTTGGCTTCAGAGATTTTAGTTTATAATTGTTAATTAAATTCTTTTAATAATTCATGTACTTGATCCGTATCTTCTACATAGTATTTAGCTACTGTTTTTTTTCGTCCCACTTTTACGGTATATGCTGATGAAGGTAATTCTTTAAACATATATTCATCCGTCCAATCATCACCAATTGCAAAGATAAAGTCATATTCTTTTTCAACTAACATTTTACAAGCAGATTTTCCTTTGTTAACTCCACTAATTTTTATCTCTAAGACTTTATCACCTTCAAGAATTTCCAAATTATGATTCGCAATGAGATGCTGTATCGTAGTTTTTAATTCCATGGATCTTAGTTTCCCCAAATCAGGATCTACATTTCTAAAATGCCAAGCTAATGAATAATTTTTTTCTTCTATTAACGAACCTGGAGTTCTGTCTGTAAAAGATTCTAACACAGGAGCAATCGACTCAAACCAATCATTATTAACACGTTCTAACAGTTCCCAGTCTTTATCGCTTTCTTTTAACCACGCACCGTGTTCCGTAATTAGCGTGTAGTTTTTATGACCAAACCACGCATTAAAAGTAGCTTTATCTCTTCCTGTTATTAATATAATTTTATTTCTAGGATCTTTATGTAATGTATCTAAAATATCAAATATTTTTTGAGTAGGTTTAGCATCCTCCGGAATTTTTTCAAAAGGTGCTAAGGTTCCATCATAATCTATATACAGAATTCTGTTTTGTGCATTGTTAAAAACAGTTAGCATTTCTTCTTTAATTGATGGGATCAATTTTTTCAAGGAATATTTCTTGGCTATGGTTTTTGTGGTTTTCAGCGACTCCATAAAATCATTTGCCCATTTTTCTACATTATACCTTTTTAGGCGTTTTTGTAGTGCTTTGTTTCTCTTTATTTGCTCTTCTTCGGGCATTTCTAAAGCAAATTTTAATGTATCGGCAATCTCTTCGAAATTATTAGGATTAATAATTAGTGCTTCGCTCATTTCTTTGGATGCCCCAGTCATTTCACTTAGGATAAGCACTCCTTTTTGATCTACCCTGGATGCGATATACTCTTTCGCAACCAGATTCATTCCATCTCTTATCGGAGTAAGTAAAGCTACATCACTTGAGGTATATAAATCAATCAAATTCTCAAATGGCATGGAACGATAAAAATACCAAATAGGTGTCCAGCTTACTTCAGAAAATTTACCATTAATTCTACCTACTAATTGATCTATTTCATTTTTTAAAAGCTGATATTGTGGTACATTGGATCTGGAGGGAACAGCAAGCATTACTAACCGTGCTTTTCCTTTAAATTGAGGATATTTGTCTAGGAAATATTCAAAAGCTCTTAAGCGATTTGCAATACCCTTAGTATAGTCCAGACGATCTATTGATAAGATAAGTTTTGCACGATCTCCAGTAACTAGATGTTCATCTATTTTTTGTTGTATTTCTGTTTGATCTTTTTTCTCTTTCTGGTCGTGTATTTTGGCAGCGTTATTAAATTTATCATAATCGATACCCATTGGAAATGAATCTACTTTTACAATTCGATTATCGATATGTACATTATTAAAGTTGATTTCGAGTCCCAGAATTCTCTGCGCAGAACTTAGAAAATGGCGTTCATAATCATACGTATGGAAACCAATTAAATCAGCACCTAATAACCCTTTTAAAAGCTCTTCTCTGCAAGGGATCGTTCTAAAAACTTCATAAGAAGGAAAAGGTATATGTAAAAAGAAACCTATGGTTACATTTGGTTTTTTTTTGCGAATCATCTCTGGTAATAATAGTAATTGGTAATCGTGTACCCAAACAGTATCATTTTCGTCTAAATTCTCTAATATGACATCTGCAAATTTTTGATTTACTAATTGATACGTTTCCCAATCTTCTTTATCAAATGCTGTATATTCCATAAAATAATGGAATAGAGGCCATAGTGTATTATTACTAAAACCATAATAGAAGCCATCGATTTCTGATTCAGTTAAAGATACTCCTACACATTGATGGTTTTTTAAAGCCTTTTTAACGAGATTTCTTTTCTCAGAATCCAATTGTTCGTCCGTAAGACCGCTCCATCCAATCCAAATACTATCACTTGCAGAATGAACAGACTTCATTCCTGTTGCTAATCCTCCAATACTAGGTGTAGCATTTATTGAATTATTATTGATTTCTAATTGTAAGGGCAGTCGATTTGAGATTATGATAGTTTTACTCATAAAGCGTGGTGAAAGTTGGTTGAATAATTTTGATTTATTAAATTTCGGTTGGGAGAATAAAGGTACGTTTATTTAAAAGAACTTTGAGGTATATGAACAATCTGGACTATGGAATTATAGGAAATTGTAAAAGCGCAGCGCTAATTTCAAAAAATGGAGCTATCGATTGGTGCTGTTTACCAAATTTTGATTCTTCCTCAGTTTTTGCAAAAATTTTAGATGAAGAAAAGGGAGGGTCTTTTGAAATTTTGGTTTCTGATGAATATACTATTTCTCAAAAGTATATTGCTAAAACAAATATTCTGGTTACCGAATTTAGTAACGGTACTGATATTTTTGAAAGTATAGATTTCATGCCTAGATATCAAAATGATGATGGTACATATCATACTCCTGCTGATATTATTAGGTATATCAAGCTAATTTCCGGAAAACCATCTTTTAGAATTAAATATGATCCAAAGCTTGAATATGCTAAAGAAGAAACATATTCTCAAAAAAGTAATGAATATATAAAAAGTATAACAGATAGAGATAAGTACGATACCTTATATCTCTATTCTGATTTGGATTTAGAAACCATTTTGAATTCGAAAGAGATTACATTGACGGATAATGCATATTTCTTGATTAGTTACCACGAAAAAATACTGAAACAATCTTTAGAGCTATGTTACTTAAAATTACAAAGAACTAGAGTTTATTGGATGGATTGGAGTGAAAAAACAACTTCATATGATTTTTATAATGATGAAATTCTTAGAAGTGCTTTAGTGCTAAAATTGTTGAGCTATGAAAAATCAGGCGCTGTTTTGGCTGCTGCTACAACTTCATTACCAGAAACCATAGGCGAAGTTCGTAATTGGGATTATAGATTCTGTTGGATTAGGGATGCTTCTATGGTGATTAAGGTAATTTCGGATCTGGGCCATAAAAAAGTAGCACAACGTTTTCTTCAGTTTATTATTGATATCATACCCGATAAGGACGAAAAGATCCAAATCATGTATGGAATTAATGGAGAGAAGGAGCTTACAGAAAAAACGTTGGATCATTTAAGCGGTTATAAAAACTCAAGCCCAGTGCGTACTGGTAATGCTGCCTTTCATCAAAAACAAAATGATATTTATGGTATTTTAATGAATGTAATATATCAGCAGTTTGTGAAGTTTGATTGTGCAGTAGACGATAGTGAGAGTTTATGGACCATAAGTAAAAGTATTGTTCATATTGTTAATGTGAACTGGGAGAAGCCTGATAAAGGTATTTGGGAGTTTAGAACAGAAGAAAGGCATTTTACATTTTCTAAATTATTATGTTGGGTGGCTGTGGATAGAGCTATAAAAATAGGTGAGTTAATAGGTAAAACGGATAATAATTCTAGGTGGTGTGACTTAAGAGATCGTATATATAATGATATTTATGAAAATGCTTGGAATGAAGAAATACAGGCATATACGCAATCATATGGATCTTCTGATCTTGACGCGTCAACTTTATTAATGGAATCTTATGGATTTATTGATGCAAAAGACCCACGTTTTATTAGTACAGTTATAGCTACCGAAAAAGAATTGTGCAATGATGGATTAATGTATAGATATAAAAACAAAGACGATTTCGGATTACCTTCTTCTTCTTTTACGATTTGTAGTTTTTGGTTTATTAATAGTCTCTATAAAATCGGAGAGAAAGAAAAGGCAAAAACAATGTTTGATCAATTATTATCTTACAGTAATCATTTGGGACTATTTAGTGAGGATATAGATTTTAAGTCTAAAAGATTACTAGGTAATTTTCCACAGGCGTATTCTCACTTAGCACTAATTGAAACAGCGGTTAATTTTTCTGAAGGAGTTACTAAAGATTAACAGCTGGCAGCAACAGTGTTATAGGAATGTTTTAACGAAAAATATCCTTTTTATTTTTTAGAATGTATTTGTTATTCAATTAGTACGATTGTTCCAAAAATATCAGCATTGATCCACCCTTGATTTTTATCTTCTCCAGGAACAAAAACGGAACCCATAAAATTCTCTCTTTCTTTGCTGGTATCATTGTCATTATAGGCAATAGCGAAACCTAGTTTCTGATCTTTGGATAGCACTACAGGATCATTGGGTTTTCCTTCTTGATAAGTATCATCATATACAGTAAGCTCGAATTCCCATACGGTAACATCATCTTTTGTAGTGCGTTTCATTTTTACATGATTATTGTAAAGCAATGGTTTCTTCTGTGCATCAAGATCTACAACATTGCCATCTAATGCTACATGATAGGCAAATGCATTATTATTATATTGATGTTCACCACCAGAATTATCAGCATCTATAAATATCTCTACACAGTCATCATCCCACCATAATTTTAGAGGATCTTTATGTTGATCATATAAAACATCGTCTTTTATCTCTACCAAAATATAAAGTGCTTCTGGAGACCAGGTCATTTTATATCTACCCATAAAATCTTTAAAATCTGGAAATTCTCCAATCCAGTTTTGATCCATAGGATACCATTTAGTTTGTTTCCAAATAGGATCATCCATTTTTCCATCAACATTCGGAGCAATCTCTGCTTTTTTTATTTCTCGGATTTGATGATCTGTTTTTTCTTTTCCTGGAATTATTTGTTGCTTTTTAGTCTCTGCAATTGTTTTCTCAGCATTACTATTTCCTTCTTTTTTACAAGATACTATTAGGACAAGGGATAGGATGAAGGCTAATTTTTTCACAAGACTGGTATTTTGATTATTAAATGAAACTTAAAATTAAAGAGTGGAAAGATATTAAAAACAATCACCTTTCGCTTGTTGTTATACAGAAGTTAAGATTTTGTAAAGTTAATTTCTCATAGAATATAAATACAAAGTTGCAAAAAAAAGCGGTCGTTTAGTGCTAAACGACCGCTTTTTGATTAACATATCAACTTGTGATATTTAGTTAAGTAGTTGGGACAAAAAAATTACTCTTTTACAATTTTTATTCCTTTTAATTTTGCACCATTTAGTTTAACAGTACAAAAATATATGCCAGATTCGCCTAGGTCGTTTGCACTAATTTCTATAGTTTGATTACCAACTTGAGTATTTTGACTGTATACCGTTTTGGTTTGCCCTAAGATATTAGAGATAGATACTTCCAGAATTCCATTTTCTGATGTATTTACACTTAATGTTCCTCTTTCTCTAATTGGATTTGGCCATAAAGTTATGATGCTCTCTTTTATAGGAGAGTCTTCTTTATCCGCATTATCAGCCAATTCCATTGCTCTGTTAGAAGGGCAATTATTCGTACAATTGTTAGACCAAGTTCCTGTTCTTTTTCCATTACTACTACCAGTTACTCTAAACCATCCATCTGTACCTCTGGTAAGATCTACAGTTTGTTGTCCATTTCCATTATTGAATACTACACCTACATTATTAGCACTTACTCCGCTAGGTAATGTAAATGTTTTTCTACACCATGATGTACCACTAAGGTTATTCATACTCGCTCCAGGCCAACCTGCAGTGCCAGAAATGGTTTGGTTTGTAGATTTATTGTACAGATACATATTGGTATTGTTACCCCATCCGCCTCCAGGCTTTTGGAAGTTTAATGTCACATCATTAGATGTTCCAGATCCACTACAATCACTCGGACACGTATTACTCCATGCATTTCCTCTGTACCATCCGTTTGTACTTCTGGATAGGTCACTAGTTTGATTGTTTCCGTCGTTAAAGATCACTCTAAGGTTATTTGCAGATACACCTGCTGGCGGTGTTATAGTAAAAGAATACCAATCCGTTCCTGAAATATTGGTCATATTATTTCCAGGCCATCCACTAGTACCAGGAAGTGTTGCATTGGCCCCATCATCATATACATATGCATTGATATTGGTTCCCCATCCAGATGGTTTGTAGAAATTAACGGTATATGGAGGTACTGTTTCTCCACCACCTGTGTTTCCACCTTGTGTCCATACCGCATAGTCCGTACCTGATGTTTGTAGCGTCCATCCACTACCATTTGGAGCCCAGTTACCTGATCCTAACTTCATAGCCAGCGTACCTGATTTACCATCGATGTATGCTGCATACAGATTTCCTCTTGCTTCTGCAATGCTTATAGTAGATCCAGAATGAACTCTTACGCTTTTTCTTGCAGAAATAAGATCTTTAATAGCATTACGTACTCCAGTTCCTCCATCAAAGAAGTGTGTCCAGAATACCATTGGATTTCCTGGATGCGTTAAGATATAGGCATATCCTTTTCTAAGATTAGTTTCTCCACCAGGAAAAACATAATCAGATCCACAACATTGTTGAGCAAATCCTGTATCATGATTATCTAAGAAAGTAACAGATTTAGAAGGATTGATACCCATCATCCCAGAAGGTCTACCTTGACCATCTCTCAAATAAGATAGATTGTTGTCTCTAATAGCATTTTGAAGACTTACTTTAGTATTAAAATCAAATGCAGAAGAAGATTGCTGTGTTCTGTTTACGAAATTGTTGGTTTGTACTCTACTACTTTCTAATAATTCTCCAACAGCAAAGTATGGATTAGTAGCATCATTATACTCTTTATTGTAGATAGGATCATATCCGTGTACAAAGTCATATCTCCATCCGTCAAAACCGATATCATTTTTTAAGAATAACATCCAATTAATGATTTCTGCTCTAACTGCTGGATTTTTGTGATCAAGATCTCTAGCGGCTGCAAATCCTCCACTAGATCCATCTGATTTAAGATCAAAACCGGGAACAAAATCTCCGTTGATACTAAACTCCACGGGACCGTTCACAAAATTTCTGCCTTCATCATCTGCAGTAATATAAAATGTTGGCCAAGCAGGATTTGTAAAAGTAACTGCGTCATTAGAACCAACTCTATGGTTGATTACAATATCACTAATTACTTTCATCCCTAAGCCATGGTATTGGTCAATCAAAGATACTAGCTGGTTTTGGGTTCCATAAGCACTATTTAGATTGTTTAATTCTCTAGGTAGATATCCTTGCGGCGCTGCAGAATTACTTGGTGGTGGCATCCAGATTACATCGATACCTGCATCACTAATAGTGTTTCTGGCATTAGAAACCACATTATACCAGGTTTGACCAGCTGGTTGGTTTTGTACATTCCAGTCAAATGCCTGGAACATTACATCTTCATCTTGTGCATGTAGTCCTATAAAAGGCAAACAAAAAATAAAGCTTAGTACGATTCGTAAAAAGTTTTTTCTTTTCATTTTGATAATTTTTTTAGTTCTGTTAAGAACCATAGTTTGTAATAAGTGAGTTTGTGTTTTCTCGCAAATTTTCGTTCGCAAGAAAAAATAAGAATCTGAAGAAAATAATTTAGATAGTATAGAAAGTCATATACAATAATGAAGAAGTAATTCTACTGACAAAGAATTAAAACTGACTATGCTTTATTATAATGTAAAGATAGATACTGGTTTGAGTACTGTTTAGTTACAATAATAATGAGGTATGACGATTACAAGTACATGTATTTTTTTCAGAAAATTTAGTTTCTAAAATTAATTTTTCTAATAATTAGAAAAGATTAAAGTAGCTCAAACAATTTTGAAATTTTCGGAGGAGGTGAAATTGATTTCATAATTCATAAGTTTTAGTTTGTAAAAGTGTTTCTTGTGTTAAATTTCTACTAAGTTATTACGAAATATTCAATTTTGCGATTTGGAAAGCTTACTACAACGTTTTCGTGTTGATAAATTCTTAGCATTTTACATAATATGTTAAAAAACAGGCTTTAATTAACAGTTGTTTAGTGGGGCGAAAACATTATTCATTATGTTTTTAAAAGGTTTTTTTTAGTTCTAAGTGTTTTTAAAGAGGAAGTTTTTCACGAAACTTTTATATCAATTCTGAAATTGGGGTACTTTTACAATTAGTAATATATTTCTAAATGGAGAAATGTACTTCCATAGGATTATTGGGGACTTTTTTTTGTATTTCTTTATTTGACTGAATAAGTTGAAGTATTAGTGCAGTTAAGAGAATGATGGTTATAATTATTACCGTTTGTGCGATCTTTAATAGTTTATTTTTGTTAATCATATGGTATATAAGTTTAGATACAATTACATGTATTATATTTCCATTTTTTAATATCCGATTATTTCTGAAAGAATAAAGGTTTTACAGGTCAACAAAAGGTGTACAAGTTGTAGAATTCCTGCAAATGAAACGGTTTGTTTATTAGAAGTGTTTATAAATAGCAGAACAAGAGTGTATTAAGATTATAGAACTTATTTAGTTTATATTATATTTTGTAGATAAATCATTTTTTTTAATATTTAGGAACGGAGTGGTTTTAGATTAGTGTTAATACTCTTAATTTTATGTGTTTTAAATTAAAGAACCATTTTACTTAACTAACACGATTATTTAGTATGATTTATTTAATGTGCGGTACACGAAGGTATCTTTTCTTATGTGTCTTATTATTCCCAATTCTATTTAAAGCACAAAATAAGTCATCACAGCAACAACAAAAGAAAATCGATAGTATTATTGATAATTTTAACCGGCGTTATGATAGCCCGAAACCTTTTTATAATCTTTTAGAGAGTAGTAAAGGATTGAATTATATTTATGGACAAAGTAGAGCAAGTAATTTTTTGAGTATTTATTATAGAAAGCAGGATCAATTTGATAGCGCTTTTTTTTATATCAAAAAGGCAATAGATCTGGCTAAAGAAGATAATAATGAACTAGAACTTTATAGCCACTATTTGGCAAAAGGAAACATATATTTAGAGATGCGTCAGTTTAATAATGCATTGGATTGGTATCAAAAAGTTTATTCTTATTCAAAAAAAAAAGATCATGAAAAATTTTTAAGGATAACTAAAATTAGCATGCTTAACATAGCCAGAGTTTATAGTAATCTTGGTGAGTATAATTTGGCAGATACTTACTACAAGGATATAATTGACAAGTATGATTTTGATACTACTGATGCAGGATTTGCCAATATATATCGAAGTATTGCTTTGAATTATCAAAGAGAAGGTAAAATGTCTGATGCAATTAGTTGGGTCGAAAAAGCGATGGTTATTACAAAAAAACACAATCATGAACGTTTACATAATGTGTTACTAGTTGATTTATGTGATTTTTTATTGCAAGAAGAGAAATTTATTGAAGCACAAAAGATTTATGATCAAGTAGATACAGGTTTTACTCAGTGGAATAAAGATTTTTATCTAGGCAAAATTTATGTAGGATTAAAAAAAATAAATGAGGCACAAATCAAGTTTCTTAATGCTTTTAATACGACTGAAGATCCAATAGTTAAAAAAGAAGCTAGTTTTGAATTATCAGAACTTTATTTAGAACAAAAAAATATTGAAAAAGGGATATCTTTTAGAGAACATTATTACTCAATCAGTGATAGCTTAAACAAGATTAGAAATAGGGACGTAATTCATAATAATGAAACCCTTTATAAATTGATAGAGGAAGAGCTTACAACAAAAAAGCTTAAAGCTGAGAATGAGTTACTACAAGTCCAAAATAGACAACAGCGATACTTTGTTCTAGGATTAATAATTGTTGCAATGATTGGTACTTTTTCGATCATTTTATTAGTTAGAAATATAAAATCTAAAAAAAGTATAAATTTACTCAAAGAACAGGAAAAAATTCTTTTGAAAGAAAAAGTACGATTGAGAGAAAATGAATTGAATACACTTGCATCAGCTTTATCTGAAAGACAAAATGTTTTGTCTGAGATTAATTCAGATATTAGGAATATAAATAACTCTGATGATGTTTTTAACCAATTGCAAAAAAAAATAAAAGGTTTGGTTTCTTCTGGAGCGCATTTATCCATGATTACAGATCGTATTGAATCCCAATATCCAAATGCGGTACTAAAATTAAAAGCAAAATGTTCTGAACTTTCTGATACAGAAATTAAATATTGCTTACTTACTAAATTAAACTTATCACTTAAAGAAACTGCTAATATTCTTGGAGTAACTGCAAATACTGTGAAAACAAGTAGAAGCAGAATAAAAAAGAAAATGGAAATCTCTCCAAACATATCGTTAAAAAAATATCTCGAAGATGTATTACAAGCATAAAAAAGATCGAAGAATAATTCTTCGATCTTTTCCGTTTAGTTGATATTTGTTGGGGTGGTTTCGTGATTCTAAGGTATATTTAAATATGGATTATGTATATATTTTGTGCTTACATTACTCCATTTAGTGTCAAAATAATTTTTAAACAATTCTGCAGGCTTATATGCCATGGCTCCTCCTGGCATTTGATCATTATGATCATTCCAACCCCATGGCGGATTTGCTGCATTTCTTTTGTAATTATCTCCTACAAACGCAGCTCCATCAAATATTCTGGAATCATTTCTAAGGTTCCATAATTTACCAGCACCAATTAAATGTTCTAATTTGTAAGGCACATTTCTGTCATAAGGATCGCGCGGTACTCCCCTTGTTGTTACACTAGGCTTATATACCACATAGTCGCTACCACCTGGTTTTTGTTTAGAATATGCTTTTATTCCGTGCCCCTTAGCTTCTGAAGAAAACTCTGCCCTGGAGATATCATTATGCCATTGAAAAGATAGTTCTCCATCAACAGACTCTGCACCGCTTGTCCAATGATGTCCGTTTTTCTTATAGGAATAAAAATCTTTGTGAAACACGGTAATAGCAGCTTCTAATTCACCGTATCTTGCATTATTTTTCCACACAGCCATCAGAATTCCTTCCATATCATTTTCGTGAGAATCTTCTCGCCACCAAGGTGCATCGTCCCAATCTCGAGCATGGTAAAATGCGTACAAAATATAATAATGTGTTTCTGTTTCCGCTACAGAAAAATACCCAACAGCACTTGGTCTTTTACCTGCTAGATTTTCCCAGTTGTTGTTGGTGTTTTTATCACCATCAAAATCGTATCTACTTATATAATCAGACTTGCCACCTAAACCTGCGTTCGAGGAGCCTGCAATAGAAGTACGATCTACATCTTGATAGAATATTGGTGCATGATGAAATGCTAAATTTTTATAAAAATTAAATCTGTAGCTCCCCAGTTTAGCATGATTTTCATTGCTTGTTTCATCTTCGATGGCAACAATTTGCGGTTTCTCACAACTCATAAACAGTATGAGTAGAGAGAATAAAAAGAAGTTTTTCATAATTATAAATCTTAGTTTCTCAAATGTAATCGTTTATTTAATGAGAGGGGGAGAAACCAAGGTTTGAAAATGGTTTGGTGTTATAGGTTATTTTTTAATTTTTTAAATAATAAAAACAATCTATACTATAAAACGAATCTTGATGATATGGTGTAATAGTTTTTTTAAACCAAAAGATGCAGATATTATAAAAATTGTTGTATTTGATTTTAACAAAATGATTTAAAAAGTAAACTAATGGTATACAATGTGCTAGATGTTTTTTTATAAAATTCTGAATTTCAGGTATTTATATTTTTATTGTTAAATCTGAAGGATCACGGTTTAATTTTAATTTCATAGATTATCGATGAGAAAAAAATATAGTTCTAACAAAAGTGATATGTATACTCTTTTATTAAAGTTTAAAAGTTTAGGTTTTTTACCAATGAAACCTATTGCGATTACAATAATATTTTTGGTGCTTAAAGTAAATCTATTTTCAGTGCTAAATTTGAAGAGTTTTTCTTCTAAACAAGATTTATACAAACCTGTTAGTATGACTGAAGATCGTATTGTTTTTTTGAAGGATTCAATTGCCAATGCAGAAAAATTATTAATAAAAGATTTTGGGGAATTTACAGCAAAAGGTTTGAGAGGATTACTCAGACTTTCGGAAAAAAATGGTTTGTTCGAAGAAACAGTAAATTTTAATGGAGCCTTAATGTTTCATTATTATAGACATAAAGAATATGACAGCTTGTATAAATATACCATGAGTTTATCTAATTTGTTAGAATTTTCAAATTCAAATCATCAAAAGAACGGGAATGTTATACTACTACATTTACATTTAGCTTATATACTTAGCAAGATGTATGGTTATACTCCAAATGTTATGAAATTTTATGATAAGGGATACGAATTATCTATTAAAGAAGAATATTATAGGGGGATTATTGGAATACAAATTGAAAAAACAGAGCTCATTCTTAGGAATCACCCTACCAAAGAAAAAGTTGATCAATTGCTAAAAGAAACAGAACAATTAATTAATGACCACTGGAAAGATAATATAAGACATAATGCAATTGCGGGATTAATGGCAAAAATTCTTTTGAAGCAGGGAAAGTATGAGGAGGCCAAGCAGTGGGCCACTAAATCAGTGGATCAACACAATGATTATGAAGAAGGAATTACAAGTACTTTACTGAGTGAAATTTATTACAAAGAAGGACATATTGAGAAAGCTATACAGTTTGTAGACAAAGCAATTGTTTGTCTTAAAGAAAATATTGCTTACAGAGATGCTCTATCAGATGCATATTATAATAAGTTTAAATATTTAAAATCTGATGATGTAAATAAAGCAATCGGTTTACTTAGCAAAGCAATCAAAACTTCGCCTTCTATTGTAGATCAAATCAAATATCTGAATATTGCAATTGAAATTATGAAAGAAAACAATGGATGGGATCTTGTAAATGATTATAAACAAAAAAAGAGAGAATTATTGACAATAGTTTATAAAGCAGATATACTGAATGAAGGTGAATTTTTTGTTTCAAAGATTGATCAAATACAATTGTCAGGTTCTAATAAAATACTAGGAGGTCAATTAAATCGCTCAAAAAGTATTGCAGTAGCGATGTGTTTTTTAATGGTGTCCCTTTTGGTGTTAGCTTTTTTGATTTTTAAAAAAGTACATTTCGAGAAAACAAAACTAGCTGCAATAATTCCTAAACAAAAGAAACAATTGCTGCAACGCGAAGATGAGTTAAGGTTTGTTTCAATGAAGCTTGATAATCGAGTAAATAGACTCAAGGAATTAAAAATTATCATTTCAAAAATTAAAGCAGTTGATCCCGATTTAAAAAAGGTTAAAATAGAACTGAATGGATTAATTAAATCTGGAGAAGAATTTACCCAAATTGGGGATCGATTATTGCGGGAATATTCTGGTTTAGCAGGAATATTGAAGGATAGCCACTCGTTTTTGACTAATACCCAGATTAAATATTGTATACTTACGAAATTGGGTTTATCAATTAAAGAAATAGCAGAGGTAATGCATGTAGCTCCGACCACTGTTAAACATGCTAAAAGTATGATTAAGAAGAAAATTGGTTTTGATAGCAAGTTATCCTTGAAAAGATTTCTTCAGTTGACTTTTGATGATGGTCAAATTGAATTGATAAAAAGCGAGAATTCGATGTTGTGAATCTCGCTTTTAAAATCATATATGTTTAATTTAACTAATACACTAAATTTCCATCGCCAATACGAATTAAAGAAATATTATCGCCCCATCCATCGTCATGTAAATTAGGATAATCCTTATTATCTTCATAATGCCAAATTCTATCCGTCGTGTTTCTGGAATCTGTTTGAAAACCTTCATAACATTTTATATAAATAGCTCTCCATATCTTTCTTTGATAGGTTCTATCCCATTCCCAAGAAAATGTAGTATTGTCTACTTTCATTGATGAAATTTTGTCATTTATCCAAAGAGGTATACTTTTTGTGTACCTTTTATCGTGAGTTGTTCGGAAATTCCAGGATATATAACGACCTTTAAAATTTACGTGCTCATAGAGACGAACTCTTGCAGCCCAATAGTCTCTATCTCTATTTTTAGCTTGAGGTTTGTAAAAACTGTCTAGTTCTTCCATTTTTTTCTCCAATTCTATTTCGGTATCAAAAAGATACATTGTCCTTGGAGTTGCATCGTCTATTCCCACATATGAATGGTTTTTATAAGTTTCAAATAAAGATTTATTTGTTAAGACTTCCTTCATCGTATAAGTTTGATTCAAATAAATAACATAATCAAAATTATCTAAGTCTTTTTCAAAGTTAACATCTATAAGTTCTGAACTTTGTTGATAAGCTTCGTTATGATCTTCATCTTCATTAGAACAACTAATGAAGAAAATACACATTGATAAGACAAATACTAGTTTTACTACTTTTACTTTTTTCATGGTTTAAAATTTTTGATAATTAATTCATTATAATATCTTGATCTGTAGCACCACATCTGATCGCTACAAATTTATTTTTATCATAATTTATTAATAATAATTTTGGGTTTGAAATAGGTTTGTAAAAGAAAAATTTGGATTTGTTTTTGGTTTGAATTGATTTTAGTTTTTAATTTCTTTTGTATCAAAATAGTCTATTATTCTATCTAGATTTGAGGAGTTTCTTGTTTTTTTGAAGGATTCTCTACTTTATCGGGAAGAAATCACTATTTAATTCAGTTTTGATGAAGAATTTAAATTCCTTCTCAAAACTAGGCATATATTCTATAGAGATATATTGTCCTAATGAATTATGTGAATGACTAAAAAAAATGTAGTCTACTCTCTAGTTATTACCTGTTTTTTTTAAGTTGATTTTTCATGGATGAGTGTATTTGATTTCTACAAAGTAGTTTTTAGATCAGTTGATAAATGCTTTTGATATAGATTCAAGACTATTATCACATCTAATAAATTTTGGTAACCCTATTTCTTTTTTGAGATTTTTAAGTGTTTCCATAACAGTTCTTTTAGGAAGGGAAAGTCCTATATCTATTGTTAGTACCTCAAGATTACAATCATCAACCGCATTAAATACTTGCAATTTTCTGCTATTTGCAAGTATATGGTTCATAAAATCCATACTCCAACATTCATTGAGTAAAGAAGGTGTTTTCATAGGTCGTTTTACAAATGCTATCAAGCGCTTTTCATGTTTACGCCTCAGAATTTGGCTTAATCTCACTATATATAGAAAGACACGTTTCCTATTCCATTTTGAACATCTGCTACGATCCTTGTAATAATACTCATCAAAACCTCAAGTGCGATAAGCTTCTGCTAGCTATTTTAGTTTATCAATAACTTTGATATCATCCTTCTTGCTCTGGTAATAGAACATAGATGGGGTGAGATTAGCAAGTTTAAAAGCTCATACAATTGACATTAGGTTTGTTTTGATCTAATATTCAACTCAAACTATCAAGTCGGAAGTTCTTAGAACTTTTTTGACAGAATATCTTTTAGCATTTTATTATTAAGACTGACATCATATGTTTGTTTAAGTCTAAAATTCTCTTTAATAACAACTATATTTTTTTAAAGTATTGATTATTACTGCTATTTATAATAGATAAACTTCGTATACTAGTTCTAATTTTTACTGCGATCTATATGAATGATTGGTTTCTTGAAGTAAGCCCTGAAGGTTTATGGCAAGTTATTAGCATTAGATGTAGAAAATGTCCCTTAGTTTTGCCAAAGATGTTTGTTCAGTTTTGTGATTTAGATGATATCGGTATAAGGTTTTAAAAGTTAATATCCAGTTTTCGTTGTAGGTTTTTGTTGTTAAATCTGAAGGATCACGGTTTAATTTTAAATTTCATAAATTATCGATGAGAAAAAAATATAGTTCTAACAAAAGTGATATGTATACTCTTTTATTAAAGTTTAAAAGTTTAGGTTTTTTACCAATGAAACCTATTGTGATTACAATAATATTTTTGGTACTTAAAGTAAATCTATTTTCAGTGCTAAATTTGAAGAGTTTTTGTTCTAAACAAGATTTATACAAACCTGTTAGTATGACTGAAGATCGTATTGTTTTTTTTGAAGGATTCAATTGCCAATGCAGAAAAATTATTAATAAAAGATTTTGGGGAATTTACAGCAAATGATTTAAGAGGATTGCTTAGATTTTCTAAAAAGAATGGTTTTTTCGAAGAAACTGTAAATTTTAATGGAGTATTAATGTTTCATTACTATAGACATAAAGATTATGATAGCTTACATAAGTACACGCAAAGTTTAACCAATTTGCTAAAATTATCGAATTCAAATGATCTAAGGAATAGAAATATAATTAGAGCGCATTTACATTTAGCTTATATACTTGGGAAGCAGTACGGTTATACTCCTGCCGTTATGGAACTTTATGATAGAGGGTATGAATTATCGATTAAAGAAAAATATTGTAGAGGTATTATCGGAATACAACTGGAGAAGACAGAGTTGATATTGAAAAATAGTCCTAGTATAGAAAAACTTGAAGAAGAGTTATCTCATATACAACAATTAATAGATGATCATTGGGAGGATAACATTCGACATCATGATATATCTGGGGTAATGGCAAAAACCCTATTGGCACTGGGTGAATATGATGAAGCTAAAAAGTGGGCGGTTAAATCTGTGGACTATGGTAATAACTATATAACGGGTGTTATTACTACGTTGTTGAGTAGAATCTATTATGCAGAGGGTAATAATTCAGGAGCATTACAATCGATTAGAAATGCTATTGTTTGTTTAAAAGGTCCTGTATCTCTAAACGATGCATTAGCAGAAGCATATTATTATGAATTTTTGTACTTAAAATCTCTAGAGGATAATTATAGAGCAATAGATTCATTAGCAAAAGCCATAGAATTGTCTTCATCCATAGTAAATCAAATTAAGTATTTAGAAGAGCTAATTCAGTATATAAAGGAATCAGATCAATGGGGAGATATTAAAAAATTAGAAGATAGAAAGGAAAAATTACTAACATTTGTTGCTAAGGTAGGTATACTTAACAATGGAGAATTTTTTATTTCAAAATTAGATCAAAAACAGCTGAAAAATTCTAATCGAATATTGGGATCTCAAATTAGTCAATTGAGTGTAGAAAATGGTGTTTTAGTCTTTTTACTTGCATTATTTTTAATATTAGGCTTTATTGGATATAAGAGTATACAAAAAGAAAAAACAAAACTTGTTGAGGTTATACCTAAACAAAAAAAAGAACTATTAAGGCGTGAAGATGAGTTAAGACTTGTGGCAATGAAAATTAACAATAGGGTTGATAAACTTAGAGAGTTAAAATCAATCGTTTTGAATATTAAAGCAGTTGATCCGAATTTAAAAAATGTTAGAACCGAATTAAACCAGCTAATTACTTCAGGTGAGGATATTACACATATAGGAGATCAAATCCTACAGGAGTATTCTGGAATTACTAATATGTTGAGAGATAAGTACCCAAATTTATCAGATACTCAGATACGATATTGTATACTTACAAAGCTTAATTTATCCATTAAAGAAATAGCCGATGTAATATGTGTAGCTCCAACTACTGTTAAACATGCTAAAAGTATGATTAAGAAAAAGCTGGGGTTTGATAAAGAATTATCACTAAGGGACTATTTACAACAAGTTTTTGAAGAAGAATTAGATGAATATATGTAATAAAAAAAAAAAAAAAACTGCTTTTTCTATTCTGAAAAAACAGTTTTGCCATGTTCGCACAAACTTAAATTTATTAAGAATCCCCTAATAGATTCGTTAGATCAGCATAGGTAGAAGATATAGAACTACTGATTATTTTGTTGTTCTCATCTAGTATAATAGTGGTGGGTGTTGCCTGTATCTGATAATCCTGCCATACCTGCTGATCGGCAACTAAAATATCAAAACTATAATTGTTATTTGTAATCAATTTTTCATTTTCTTCTGGTGTGGATTCTGCTTGTATTACTATCACTTCGATTTCCTGGTTTTCTTTGGTATACTTATCTAGTTCTGGATAATAATCCTGGCAATACTGACAAGTACTGCTAGAGAATACCAGTATTTTTTTCTTCTCTTTCGATAGCGTAGCTAGGCTTACTTCTTTGTTTTCTTTGTTAATAAGAGAAAAAGCAGGTGCCTCTATTCCTGTTGCAATACTTTCTGGTGCTGGCGGTGGAGTAAGCATGATTTTTAATTGAGTGGCCATGCTGGCAGCAGCTTTATGTATTTTATGATTGGTTCGTTGTAATTGATAGGTTTGATAGCAGTTAAAACCTATCATTAATAATAATATAGTTGTTAATATATTATAGATTCTCATGAGTATTGTTTTTGTAAATTATGTTTAGGATAAAAGGTGATAGATTACTACCACCTTTTTTAATGAGTTAATAATTACTAATTTCTGCCATTTAAAGTACGAGGGTCTATACAATAACCGGAAATAGTACAAAAAGACCTTCTATTTCGACGTATTCCTTTTCGAGCTAGTTCTTTATTGCATCCGGCAGCAGTTGTTACGTCATGACTACCAACGACCCCGCTTATCAGACTATTACAGAGTCTTTCCTTATGACATGATTGTCTTGGATTACATGCTTTACCTCTGGTATTTGTTATCGCAATTTCAATTATCTTATCTCTTAATTCTAGTGGAAGTAGACCCATATCCGAGGCCGTTACTATACTATTATCACTGTTTGAACTTGACAATACATTTCCTGTTGACCAATTCTGTGTATTCACTCTTATTGAGCTAACTTTAGTTTTCCATTTATCGCTGAGGTTTACGTTGTTCCAAATAGGTCTTGGTGCACCTTCATAATTATCATCCTCATAGAGTACTGATTTAGCGTCTTTACTATCGTGAGGCCAAAGATTAACACTTCTATAATGGTGAGATAAATTATTAAGTTTGTAAGGTTTTTTGTCTTTACGATCAAAGAAATGATTGTGACCTGTAAAATCACTACTTTCGAATAATCTTACATTCATATTTCCTTTGCTAACAAATGAACGGTAACGTACTCCATTAAGTTTGAAATTATGAGACCTCTTTATTTTTTTGTCTGGAAGAAAAAGGGAAAAACTTGATTGGCCATAAAAGTCATTTTGACTATAAAGTGTAATAGCCCAAAATTTGTTATCCTCAAAATCTAGAGATTTTTCGTTTGGAATTTTTTTGTAAGTTTCTCCATAATCAGTAGTTATATAATAATTTGTTTTCTTACCGATAGTTTCCATAATCAAAATTTCAGATCCTTTTGTAGGCAGGACTTCGTTTGGATTTTCATCAAACTCCTCTGCATCATCTATAGTAAGCTCTTCTTCAAAATCTCCAATTGTAAATTCTTCAAATGATGCCAACTCTTGATCGTAAACTTCTTCTTGATTGTCATTAGAACAACTTAATGTTCCTGTAACGATTATTGAAAGGCAAAATAGCTTCAATAAAATTCTGTTTTTAAAATTTTTCATTGTGATTAATTTATGAATTAGTGAAAACTGTTACGTAACACTACTAAGGTCTACTATAAGTTGTAAATAGCACTTGACATAAAGTTGGAAAAAGGTTTGTTGAAAAATAATGAGGTTTGTTTTTGGTTTGGAGCTTGATAGTTTTTGATGTAATCATAGAAACTTTCTGCTCTTTATAATCTATATTCTTATATATTGCTTAAAAGAGGTAAACCCAAATGCATCATCTGATAAAACCCTTTGGGAGAGTCTCGGTTGTTAGAAAGGATGATTATTAGCTGATATTTCGATAAGAAGGGAGGTAAATGATAATTGTAATTTTAGTGGTTTTGAATCATGTGTTTATAGTGGTACAATTTTGCGATTATCCAAGTTAAAATACATTTGTCATTTTAGGTAGCTATCTAGGTTTACGAATTGTTGGTATAAAAAGAAAACTGCCTTTCTGTTAGAGAAAGGCAGTTTATTGTATAAATAAATTATTTATTCGATTTGAATCCTTAAGATCGAATCTTGGTTAAATATTATCATTATACTATAAAGTGAAAAAGTATTGAAATGGTAAAGTGAAAAGCGTATACCTTTTGCTAACCTATCATTTCATGTTGTTTACCTTTTATCAACCTGTTATATCTGTCTTTCAGCCTTAATCCTCATAAATTTCGAAGAAATAATTAAAGGGATTTAGTTATTTAAGAACTACTTCGTGTAAACTATACGCAGTGTGAAAACTCATTTTTATCTAATTTTAAAAATCAAACTCGTGAAAAAAATCCATTTTGTAATCTTTCTAGGCGTAATGATTATTGCTTCCTGTAGTAAACCAGATGATACTAATGCATCAAACCATCAGTCTCTATCTAAAAAGGAAGTCTCGAAAAATGTTCTGGATAAATTAGAATCAGCACATTTTAGTACAACAAACGCTTTTCTGACTATGTATGAAGGTAAAGAAGTAGTAGCTGTAGAAGATATGTTTCTAACATTTAAAGAAATATATGAACTCGCAGAAGAATATGATAATTCTGGAGATCCACAGAAACATTACAGAACCAATAACTTGGTGAATGTGTCAGGCAGGGCTAGAACGCTTATTGTTGATATTACGGGTAGTGGGTTAGGAGCACTGGGTAACGGAGCACTTAATCGTACTATTAATGCATACAATAATATTAATTCTGATCTACGTTTTCGTAGATTAAGATCTGGAGAATCAGCTAGCAATATAGATATTAGAGTAACTGTTTTCGCAGAAGAACCTGATCCTATTACTAGTTCTATAGTGTTAGGTAGGTCAGAAGGATTTCCTAGAGGAGGTAATCCAGCTCCTTCTTTTTGGACTTAATAGTATAGCTATAAATTTATTAGATATCAAAAGGTTCGAATTAGCGCAGATTATGGCTCATGAGATTGGACATGCCATAGGGTTTAGACATACAGATTTTGCAACTCGCGAGAGTTGCATCAGAGGAGGTAATGAAGGACAAGCAGGAGTGGGGGCCATTTATATAGATGGTTCTCCTACAGGAGCCGATACCACCTCTTTAATGCAGGCTTGTGCTGGAGGAAATACCACCAGTATTTTTAATAGAAATGATAGAAGAGCTATTAGAAAGGTGTATTAACTATAAATAAAAATCTCAGAAAATTATTGTTAGGGTTTGACTTTAATTAGTCAAACTCTTTTTTTAAGTACAATTTTATTAAAGTAAACAGCGACCTAATTAATTGATATAGATTTATTGAACAAAACTTTTAAATAGGGGTAGTACTTTTAGGTCACTACCTTTATTGTTTTATATTATTTTTATTCAATACATTTTGATAATTATTTTAGCAATACTGTAATCCTCTGTTAGAGTTATTAATTAGAGGTTCTTTAGGTATATGCCCTTACCTTTGTAAAGCTACATTTATGCTTTTAAAGATCCTGAGGCATCTAAAATATTAGAAACATATAACCTTCAGCTTTCTTATAATATGCATCATTTATTAAAACTAAATAGATTGGATTTTGCCTATCTTCTATATAAGTAATATCACTGACTTAAACTTATTTTAGTATATCATAGTTTAATTTCTTGAAAGCGGTTTTGAAGATAATTTCGAAATTTTATGGAATGATATTGGTATGTTATATGTGATTAAAGTTGGTAAATGGTGAGAATAAAACTATTAACTACAATAAAGGGAAACTAAGAGGAAGATATGATTTTGTAGGGGTTTATGATTGGATGAAAACTCCTTTGATAGAATATTATATTTTAGAATAAGAGAATGATGTGAAGATTGGCACATTGATAAAGAAATTTCTATTGGTATATAGAGTAGTTAGTAGTTAATGATGGTGGTTGGTTTGGTGTCCAAGAGCATATTCGCATTGCTATTATAGATTACTTTGGGGCTTATAACAAAGTAGCTGATCAAGGATTTAGAATATGTCTTAATAAATTGTTGTTTAATATAATACATCATTTATTGTAACTAGATGTATGATCAAGATAATTAATACAATAACGGTTAATATCGGAACTATAATTTGTGTGATTTTAGAAATTTTTTCAATGTTCATAATATTCTTTTTTAGGGTACTTCTAAGAACGTGATAAATGTGAAATTGATCTAAAATAGAGTGTAAACAAAAGGTATACAGAATAAATATTATGTAAGCAAAAGGTATACAAGAACGTATTTTCTATGATATAAAAGTGGAGTAGATAAAAAAAATACCTTTCCTCCCTTTTTTATTTTTTAAATATTTTAATTAATGTTATTGAATGATTATAGGGTAGTTTTTCTTTTATATGGGAAGAAACTTTTTGATAAATTATAGCAAACAAAAAAACCGTCTTTCCCCAACAGAAAGACGGTCTCTTAAATCAAAATTAAACAACTCTCTAGTTTAATGCCATAGAGAGGGCATATACTTATTGCTTATGAAAAACAGTATCCGTTTTCTGCAGATACTTTATCAGCAATTTTATTTCTCAATGCTACTACATTTGGTTGGTTCGCATATTTAGTGAAACGCTTAAGTCCCATTAACATCATACGTTGCTCATCACCTTCAGCAAAAGAAACGATGGCTTCTTTTCCTTTTTTGATAACGATATCTATTGCATTGTATAAGTACAATTGCGACATTGCAATCTGAGTTTCTTGAGAATCTTCTCCGAAACGTTTTGCATTTTTCTCAGTACGTAGAATTGCAGATTCCGCCATATAGATCTCAATCAAAATATCAGAAGCAGCCATCAATAATTGTTGGTGCTCTTCTAATTGAGGACCGAATTTCTGCATTGCAGATCCAGCAACCATTAAAAATACTTTTTTCATTCTTGCAACAATCTCTTTTTCTTCTGCAAATAATGCAGAGTAATCAGGAGTGTCAAAAGAAGGAATACCTGTTAGTTCATCAGCAACTTTCATAGCAGGACCTAAAAGATCTAAATGCCCTTTCATTGCTTTCTTTACTAACATACCAACTGCTAGCATACGATTGATTTCATTAGTACCTTCATAGATACGTGCAATACGAGCATCTCTCCAAGCAGACTCCATAGGAGTGTCTGCAGAGAATCCCATACCACCAAATATTTGTAATCCTTCATCTGCTGTATTCTGTACATCTTCAGAAACAGCTACTTTAAGAATAGAACATTCTATAGCATATTCTTCTACACCTTTAAGCTCTGCTTCCTGATGTGTGTTTCCTTCCTCTTGACGGATAGCAATTCTATCTTCGATATTTTTTGCAGCACGATAACTTGCAGATTCATCAGCATACGTATTAGTAGCCATCTCTGCAATCTTAGCTTTGATTGCTCCAAAATTCATAATTGGAGTTTTAAACTGAATACGCTCATTAGCATATTTAGTAGCTTCTCCAATTACTCTACGTTGTGCATCTAAACAAGCAGCTGCTAATTTGATACGTCCAACATTTAGTGCATTCATCGCAATCTTAAATCCGTTACCTCTTTCTGATAACATATTCTCTACAGGAACTTTAGTGTCACTAAAGAACACCTGACGAGTAGAAGAGGAGTGAATACCTAATTTCTTTTCTTCATCACCTAATGCAATACCATTAGCATTTTCTGGATCATATTCCACGATAAATCCAGTAATGTTTTTATCATCCTCGATACGAGCAAAAACAATCATTAGATTACAGAATCCAGCATTAGAGATCCACATTTTCTGACCAGAAATCAAATAATGTGTTCCGTCATCAGATAAAACAGCTTTAGTTTTACCAGAATTGGCATCTGATCCAGCACCTGGTTCTGTTAAACAATATGCTCCCATCCACTCACCAGTGGCTAATTTAGAAACGTATTTTTTCTTTTGTTCTTCATTACCATATAAAGAGATTGGCATAGTACCAATTCCTGTATGAGCTCCAAAAGCAGTACTGAAAGATCCGGTTGCACCAGAAATATAATCACATACCAACATTGTAGAAACAAACCCCATTCCTAATCCATCATATGCTTCTGGTACAGCAACACCTAGTAGTCCAAGCTCACCAGCTTTTTTCATACATTGCTCAGTATATGCATAATCTTTTGATTCAAATTTCTCCCAATGCGCCCAAAGTTCACGATCTACAAATTCTTTTGTACTATCACGCATCATTCTTTGCTCTTCCGAAAAATCTTCAGGAGTAAATACATCTTCAGCCTTCGTTTCTTTGACAAGGAACTGTCCTCCTCTAAGAATATCTTTATTTAAAGTTTCCGTACTCATTTTTATTAGTGTTATTTCTTTATTCTATTTTTTTTAATTCAAAAATTCAAAAATACCGGCAGCTCCTTGACCTGTACCTACGCACATAGTTACCATACCGTATTTTCCTTTCATATCACGTTTGCGCATTTCATCAAATAACTGAACAGAAAGTTTAGCTCCTGTACATCCAAGTGGATGCCCTAAAGCAATCGCACCACCGTTAACATTAACAATGTCCTGATTGATGTTTAATTCACGCATTACTGCCAGAGATTGAGAAGCAAAAGCTTCATTAAGTTCAATTAACTCAATATCATCTTGCTTTAATCCTGCTTGCTTTAATGCTTTAGGAATTGCTTTTACTGGTCCAATTCCCATAATTCTTGGTTCTACACCAGCCGCGGCATAGTTTACAAGTCTTGCGATAGGTTCTAGATTTAGTTCTTTCACCATATCTTCGCTCATTACCATTACAAAAGCAGCACCATCACTCATCTGAGAAGAATTACCGGCAGTCACACTTCCTCCAAGTTCAAAAACAGGTCTAAGCTTACCCAATACTTGTTTACTAGTTCCTGCACGAGGTCCTTCGTCTTTAGTAACTGTATAAGATTTAGATGCTTTTTTTCCGTTTTCATCCACATAGATTTGTTCTACGTTGATAGGAACGATTTGATCCTGAAAGCGATTTTCAGCTTGTGCTTTTAATGCTTTCATATGAGAATTATATGCAAACTCATCTTGATCTTCACGAGATACATTGAATTGGTGAGCAACTGCTTCTGCAGTATTTCCCATTCCCCAATAGTAATCTTCATGACCTGATTTTGCTAAATCATAATTCAGTTCCGTTTTATAACCGGTCATTGGAACAGAACTCATACTTTCTGCACCACCAGCTATAATACAATCTGCCATTCCGGCTTGTATCTTAGCCGTAGCGATACCAATTGTTTCAATTCCTGAAGAACAAAATCTATTTACGGTTACACCAGGTACATCGATAGAGTCTAATCCCATTAATGAGATTAAACGAGCCATGTTTAAACCTTGAGATCCTTCTGGCATTGCGTTACCAACAATTACATCGTCAATACGATCTTTGTCTAGTTGAGGTAGCTCTTTCATCATATGCTGAATAGTCTCAGCTGCTAACTCATCAGTTCTTTTAAATCTGAACACTCCGCGAGGTGCTTTTCCTACGGCTGTTCTATATGCTTTTACTATATATGCGGTTTTCATTTCTTTAGATTTTTTTAGATTATTCGATTTTTAGATTAGTTGGATTTAATAGTCTAACAATCCAACGATCCTGTAATCTAATTACTCAATACTAGTTACGTAACGGTTTACCTTTCTTAAGCATATGTTCTATACGCTCTAGCGTTTTGCGTTCTGTACATAAAGACAAGAAAGCTTCACGCTCTAGATCTAATAAATATTGTTCTGTTACTAGCGTTGGTTCAGATAAATCTCCTCCAGCCATTACATATCCTAGCTTATTTGCTATTTTATGATCGTGTTCTGAAATATATTTACTCGCTTCCATAGAATCTGTACCTACTAAGAACATTCCTAGTGCTTGTTTACCAAGTACTTTTACATCCTTTCGCCTTACTGGTTGCGTATATCCTTGTTCTGCCATTAATTTAGCATATGCTTTAGCAGTAGCGATCTGACGATCTTTGTTTACAACAACAATATCTTTTCCTTTCTGAAGTAAATTTGTATCAAAAGCTTCATATGCAGAAGTAGATACTTTGGCCATACCAATTGTTAAGAAATGTTCCTGAAGTACATTTAGCTCAACATCATCTTTTTTGAAAAGATCTGAAGCTCTTAATGCCATTTCTTTGGAACCACCTCCACCTGGAATCACACCTACACCGAATTCTACTAATCCCATATAGGTTTCTGCCGCAGCTACTACTTTATCAGCGTGAAGTGATATTTCACATCCACCACCTAAAGCCATACCGTGAGGAGCAACAATCGTAGGGATCGAAGAATAACGCATACGCATCATAGAATCCTGGAAATATTTAATAGCCATATTCAATTCATCATACTCTTGCTCTACAGCCATCATAAAAATCATACCAATATTGGCACCTACAGAGAAATTGGCAGCTTGATTACCTACAACTAATCCTTGGAAATCTTTCTCAGCCATATCAATAGCTGTATTTAATCCAGCAAGAACATCTCCACCAATGGTGTTCATCTTACTTTGGAATTCTACGTTAAGTATTCCATCACCAATATCTTCTACAACAACACCGCTGTTTTTGAAAACTTCAGAAGACTTACGAATGTTATCTAAAATGATAAATGCGTCTTGTCCCGGAACTTTTACCTGTTCTTTTTTAGGAATGTCGTAGTAATTAGTAGCTCCATTTTTTACAGTATAAAAAGAAGTGCTTCCAGAAGCTGTCATATCATTAACCCAAGCAGCTGGTTCATATCCTTCTGCTTTCATCATTTCGATTCCTTTTTCTACACCTATAGCATCCCATATTTGGAATGGTCCGTGTTCCCATCCAAAACCAGCTTTCATTGCATCATCAATCTTATAAAGATCATCTGTGATTTCTGGAATACGGTTAGATACATATGCGAATAATGCAGCAAAACTTTTACGATAAAATTCTCCAGCTCTATCTTTTCCTGCAACTAATACTTTAAAACGATCTACTACCTTGTCAATAGTTTTAGTCATTTCTAAAGTAGCAAAGGAAGCTCTTTTACCAGCTCTGTATTCTAATGTGTCTAAGTCAAGAGAAAGAATTTCTTTTTTTCCTTCTGCAGATACATTCTTTTTATAAAAACCTTGCTTGGTTTTACTTCCTAACCATTTGTTCTCCATCATTGTATTGATGAAAGCAGGAAGTTTAAATAATTCGTGACGTTCGTCATCAGGACAATTGTCAGCAATACCGTTAGCAACATGTACTAAAGTATCTAATCCTACTACATCAACTGTACGAAAAGTAGCAGATTTAGGTCGTCCGATTACAGGACCAGATAGTTTATCAACTTCTTCAATAGTCAAGCCCATATCTTTTACCATATGGAATAAACTCATAATACTAAAGATACCTATTCTATTACCAATAAAAGCTGGTGTGTCTTTAGCTACTACAGAAGTTTTTCCTAAAAACTGTTCTCCATATCCATTAAGGAATTCAAGAACTTCAGTAGAAGTATTTGGTCCAGGGATAATTTCAAATAATTTTAAGTATCGTGCAGGGTTAAAGAAGTGAGTTCCGCAGAAATGCTTCTGGAAATCTTCGCTTCTTCCTTCGTTCATAAATTTGATAGGAATACCAGAAGTATTAGAAGTAATTAATGTTCCTGGAGTTCTATGTTTCTCTAAGTTTTCGAAAACTATTTTTTTAATATCTAGTCTTTCTACTACAACTTCAATAATCCAATCTACATCAGCTACTTTTGCTATATCATCTTCCATATTCCCGGTAGTGATACGATTAGCAAATTTTTGGCTATAGATTGGAGATGGTTTAGATTTAAGAGCCGCAGTCAGTGAATCATTTACTAACCTGTTACGAACTACTTTGTTCTCTAATGTAAGGCCTTTTGCCTTTTCTTTGTCGTTTAATTCTCGAGGAACTATATCTAATAATAGTACTTCGACGCCGATATTAGCGAAATGACATGCAATACCGGAACCCATAATTCCTGAACCGACAACTGCAACTTTTTTAATGACTCTTTTCATTTTTTAACTTCTGGTTGTTAAGATTTTATAGATTCTTTTTTTGTGTAAATTTTCTTAGTTGAAATAAGATCATTTATCAATTGAAATACTTCTAAGAAAGTATCTAGTTTTTCCTGAGGAACTTGCTTTCTTACGGCATGATCAAATGTAAAAACTACGTCTTTTGAAAAATTTCTCATTTCTACTCCGAAAGGAGTTAGATATATTAAAACACCACGTCCGTCTTGCGGATTTTTCTTCCTGAAGATTAATCCTTTTTCCTCCATGGTTTTTAAAGTTCTTGATAAACTAGTGGCTTCCATTCCCATTTTAGGGCCTAATGAGGTAGATGGGGTTCCATTTTCGGGATCAATGCTAATCAGTGCAAAACCCGTTGCCATTGTACTACCTTTTTTACCTGCTTCTTCGTTATACATCTTGGCAACAGCCATCCATGTAGCACGGAGTGCATAATCAATTGTTTTTTCTCTCATTCAGAAAATTTGTTATGATGTAAAGGTAAGGAAAATTTACTATGCACGCATAATAAATTCTAGAAAAATTATGAAAAGAGTAAGTAATTTACATTTTTCTAGTGAATTAATAAAAAAACTCCTCATAAAATGAGGAGTTTACTGATTTAAAGTTAAAGTTTTACACGATACATTTGTAATCAGTGAATTGAATTAGCCATAAATTTTACTATATAGATCTTGATATTTTGCTTTAATCACTTTTCTTTTTAATTTCATAGTAGGAGTGAGGTGTTCTGCCTCAATACTCCATTCATCAGCGGTAAGTTCGAATCTTTTAATGCGCTCCCACTTTCCAAATTTTTCGTTATGTTCGTCTACTTCTTCCTGAATACGATCAATTATTATTTGATTATTTATGATCTCCTCGTTAGTAGTTCCTATAGCGATATCTTTACGATCAGCCCAATCTTTTACAAACTCAAAATTTAATTGAATAAAAGCAGCTGGCATTTTTTCTCCATCTCCGATAACCATTATTTGCTCAATGAAACGAGATTGTTTCATTGCGTTTTCTATTACCTGAGGAGCAACATATTTTCCACCAGAAGTTTTGAACATTTCTTTTTTACGATCTGTAATACGCAAGAAACCTTCGCTATCTATTTCTCCGATATCTCCTGTATGGAAGTATCCATTTTGTAGGACTTCATTACTTTTTTCTTCGTCTTTATAGTACCCCATCATTACTTGCGGACCTTTTACAAGTATTTCACCATCTTTTGCAATTTTAACTTCAGTATCTGGGAGTACTTTCCCTACAGTACCAATTTTAAAACCTCTATCTCTGGAGTCATTTACAGAAACTACTGGAGATGTTTCGGTAAGTCCATAACCTTCCATCACATTTAGTTCTGCTGCATTAAAGACTCTGGCAAGCCTAGATTGTAACGCAGCACTACCTGAAGCTATTACCTTTAGATTACCTCCTAATGCTTCTTGCCACTTACTAAAGATTAGTTTTCTTGCAATTCCCAGTTTCTTTTCATACCACCATCCATTAGCTCCGTATGGTTCATATTGTAAACCAAGGTCAACCGCCCAGAAAAACAATTTCTTTTTTATTCCTGTAAGATCAGTTCCTTTGGCTATAATCTTATCGTACACTTTTTCTAATAATCTAGGAACAGCAGACATAACATCCGGATGTACCTCTTTTAGATTATCACTGATAGTCTCTAAAGATTCCGCGAAGTATATGGTAACGCCTCTATATTGATATAAATACATTAACATGCGCTCATAAATATGACAAACTGGTAAGAAACTTAACGCTTTTGTTTCTCCATCTACAATTGGAAATCTTGTAGAACTTGCTAATGCATTACTCACAACATTTTTATGACTAAGCATAACACCTTTTGGTCTTCCAGTAGTTCCAGAAGTGTATATTAAGGTTGCTAGGTCATCTTCTTTTACAGAAGCCATTAATTTTTCTACTTCTTCTTGATTACTGTCATCTGTACCAAGTTCTAATACTTTGTTCCAGCTATCACAACCATCTAGATCATTAAAAGAGTATACTCCTTTTAATGAAGGTACATTATCCTTAATGTTTTTTACTTTTTGTAAAACTTCATCATCTGATACAAAACAATATACAGATTCCGAATGATTTAAAACATATTCATAATCTTCCTGAGAAATAGTAGGGTAGATGGGTACATCTTGCGCAGCAATCTGCAAAACTCCTATATCAACAATATTCCATTCAGTTCTATTATTAGTTGAAATTATTGCAACTTTATCATTTGGTTTTACACCTAATCGCAATAAACCACGGCTAATCTTATTTGCTTTTTCTACATATTCTTTGGTAGAAGTAGCAACCCATTCTCCATCGTATTTTGTTATTAAAGCTTTATCTAAATTGTATTTCTCTAATTGATAATGTGGAAAATCAAATAATCTAGTAATTGTATTCATACGTTGTCTTAAGATATTTTTTCTCTGTTTTTAAAAACTTTTAAATTAAGCATTATATGTTATAAAAACAATACTTAACTCTTATCGTAAAGCTGCACAAAAAAGTTTGATCAGCATCATTGAATTCCTTTTGCTTCTGCAATATTAGAGAATTCTAAATATTACTATGCATGCATAGTTTCGCAAATTATAAAAAATCTAACAATATACAACCGTAATATATAAAAAAAGGAGTTATCTTTTGATAACTCCTTAAGTTTTATGTGATAAAATTGAATATTTATTGTTTCAATATTTTGAAAGTTTTTGTGTTTCCATTGATTTCTACGGTAAGGAAATACAAGCCTGAATTAAGTTGTGAGGTATTAAATTCTTGAATACCAGAAGTATTGTTTTTTGTGTATACTTCCTGACCGATCACATTTCTCATCTTCCAATTAAAAGATTTGGTAGATGATGGCGCTATTTTTAGAATGTCCGTTACTGGATTAGGGAATACTTTGAATTCAGAGAATAAATTATCTTGGACATTTAGTACGCTTTGGTCAATAGTGTTTACAATCAGGTCATCAAAAAAGAAACCATCTTGTTCTGTACCGCTATCTGAAACAAATTGAAAACGAATTTTTATAGTTTCACCAAGATAATCACTAAGGTCGATTTGTTCTAACACCCAATCCGTTTGCGTTCCATCATATAAAGGTTCGCCGGTTGGTTGTCCCGAATTGGTACTTCCTGAGTTCGAGAATTTACCACATTGTGGAATCCAAGAAGCTCCATTATCTATAGAGACTTCGAATTGTGCATAATCCCAATTGTTTTCAATATCCCATTTAGCGTAAAATTGAACATTAGCAAAAGCAACATCGGTAAGATCTATATTCTGAGTAAGTTCGATTGCTTTATTTTGATTGGGTGCATAATTGCCCGCTGGGGATTCAGTTATTGAGGCATTACCAGATACAAAAGTAGCGGTAGTAGTGGACCAGCCAGATTGTGTATAACTGTTTAAGCTATTAGCATTGTCATTAACGATACTCTGAAAAGCTCCATATTTTTTAGTTACGTTAACGGATTCAGTAATATTGCCTCCATCTACCTGAATTGTATACGAGATATCATCACCAATTTGTACAGAGTTATCAAGGTTAACTACTATATTGTCTGATACATTAGTTCCTATTTGTGTATTCGTGTAATTTTTTGGATTACCAACACTAGTAATGTTATTGGATATAGGTAAAATGCTAACAGTAAAATTTCCATTTCCTGTTACACCAAGTCTTTTTAAAATATAATCAGCATTAAATGATAAATTATCTCCAATAAAAGAATCACCTGTGTTTTCTGGTTGAGCATAATTATTAGTCATTTTGGCGGCAGTAAGATTTAGGTACATCATACCCTTACAGATTCCATCAATTTGATTAGAAGCTGGCCAGAAGGAAGTACCAACTTCCGGAGTAAAAGAAAATATTTTATTATGTGGTTGTGTAGTTCCTCCATACATGAAATCATCGCTATCTCCGGCAAAAGGAGCATCTCTTAATGGATTATAACCATTTTGGGATGTAAGTTCAGCTCCTATTGCTACAAAAATATCTTCATCCGGTGTAGGAGTGTTTGCAGCATAAGAGTAGGGGAAGTATAACAATTCGCCAAAAGTATGGTTGTTAAGAGCGATAACAAAATTGTGTTGTTCTGTAAACCATTTCATAGCTTGATTTTCTACTTCAGAAAAAGCACTGGTCCCATGATATGTTTGATCACCTGTAGAATTAGAAGATCCTGGCCCTCCCCAAGTAGCAGCAGCGGCATTTCCGTTGGGATAATGATCATAATTACGATTGTTATCTACTCCATGAGTATTAAATCTATTTTTCCTCCAAAATCCACCTCCGTTCGGATTGGTTACTTGATTATAAAGATATCCATCAGGATTTAATACGGGTATAAAATATAGTTCTGTATTGTCAACGATTTGTTTCACATCTGCATTAGAATCATAGTTTTCTAATAGATACCACATATAATAAATAAGTTGAGATAAACTCGCTGGTTCTCTGGCGTGATGGATAGCATCATATAATATTTCTGATTCGTTTTCATCTACCTCTGGATTATCAGATATACGAACCCATTGTATTGCGTTACCACCAATAGACGGAGATACTGAATTGTCTGCAGTCCCGTTGGTTAAAAAAGTTCCAACATTAGCTCTGGCAGAAATTAGATTTGGATATTGGGTACGCATAGCATCCAGATTATCTAACATTTCCTGATAGGTTAAATATCCACCCATAGAACCTAATGAAAAATTAGTTGGCGTAGGATAGTCAATTATAGCTCCACCACCTGATGGACACGTTAGGTTTTGAACTGCTTTTTGGTTTTTTGCAATTTCATTCCTTCTAATGAAGTCAGCTTCAGAATCTTCTATAATAATGTCTACCTGGAAACCAAGATCTCTTGCAATTTCAATTTCTGTTGATGAAAAATCAGAGATGATAAAGACTCCACGTTTATGCTGGCCGTGATCCATTGGTACTCCAGCATTCATTAGTATTTCAAAATTCTGAGGAGTATTGTATATGATTTTAGCTTTACTATATGTTAGTTTAGTTTGGGAGCTAGTTACTGCTGAAACCAAAAAAAATATTGCTATGAGTACTCTTTTCACGATAGGGCGTATTTAGGTTTTAAAAAATGGTATTTAAATTTTTGTAAACATTCTGATTAAATTATCACAAGTCATGAATCATAGATCAGTAGTACAGTTGTTAATATAACAGCCGTATAGTAATAAACCCTAAATTATTTTACACATTATTATTTGTAAAATAAAAATCATTATCGATTCTCAATCCACAACCTGGCATTTACAAAAGCTTCTATCCAAGGAGATACTTCATCTTGCCTTCCGTTAGGGTAATTAGCCCAATTCCACTGAAAAGTAGATCGTTCTATATGAGGCATCATTACTAAATGACGACCTGTTGTATCACACATCATGGCAGTATTGTAATCTGATCCATTAGGATTAGCTGGATATCCTTCATACCCATATTTTGCAACGATGTTATATTGATCTTCAGAAAGAGGAAGATTAAATTTCCCTTCACCATGTGAGATCCATACTCCTAATGTGCTTCCGGTTAATGAAGATAACATTACAGAATTATTTTCTTGAATCTTAACAGAAGTAAAGTTACTTTCGTGTTTATGAGATTCGTTATGAATCATTTTTCCGTGTTCGCTATGTTCTGGATTGATTACTTCTAATTCCATAAATAACTGGCATCCATTACAGATACCTACAGATAGTGTGTCTTCTCTTTTGAAAAAGTTTTTTAAAGCTGTGTTAGCTTTTTCATTATAAAGGAAAGCACCTGCCCAACCTTTAGCTGAACCTAGGACATCACTATTGGAGAATCCTCCAACAGCACCAATAAACTGAATGTCTTCTAAGGTTTCACGACCAGAGATCAGATCGGTCATATGTACATCTTTTACATCAAAGCCTGCTATATACATAGCGTTTGCCATTTCACGTTCAGAATTACTTCCTTTTTCACGAATGATAGCCGCTTTAGGTCTTGGTTGGGTATTATCAATTACCGGAAGTTTTCCTGTGAAATGCTTTGGAAATGTATATTGCAACGGTTGATTAGCAAAATTTTCAAAACGATCCTTTGCTAAATTATTTGCGGTCTGCTTTTGATCTAAAAGATACGATGTTTTATACCATGTTTCTCTTAAAGTTGAAATATCAAAATTATAGGAATCGTTTGAATTTTTAATTTCTAATGACCCCTTATTGGTTACTTTCCCGATATTGAAAAACTGAATATCATTTTCAGAAAGAATAGTTTCGATATCTGAGTTTGCAGTACTTTGGAATACAATTCCAGCATTTTCAGCAAAAAGAAGTTTAATCGCATCTTGTTCTTCTATTTCTGAAAGATCTAATGTTGCACCTAAGTTAATATCTGCAAAGCATAATTCTAATAGAGTAGTAATTAAACCACCAGAAGCAACATCATGACCAGCTACAATTTTGTTGTCACGGATTAATTGCTGAATGGTATTAAAGGTGTTTTTAAAATTTTCAGCATTCTTAATACTAGGTGCTTCGGATCCAATTTTGTTTACAACCTGAGAAAAAGAAGAACCTCCTAGTTTGTATGCGTCTTCTGATAAATTAAGATAGTAAATATCTCCACCATCTTTTTGAAGTACTGGTTCAACTACTTTTGTAATATCATTACAATTGGCAGCAGCAGATATAATAACTGTCCCTGGAGAAATAACTTCTTCATTTGGGTATTTCTGCTTCATAGAAAGAGAATCTTTACCGGTAGGTACATTGATTCCTAAATCGATAGCGAATTCCGAAATTGCTTTTACGGCTTTATATAATCTCGCGTCTTCCCCTTCATTTTTGCAGGGCCACATCCAGTTAGCAGATAAAGAAATAGCTTGTAATCCATCTTTTAATGGAGCCCATATAATATTAGTCAACGCTTCTGCGATAGAATTCTTACTTCCAGCTTCTGGATCGATAAGTCCAGAAATAGGGGAGTGACCTATCGAAGTGGCAATACCTTCTTTAGAAGTATAATCTAAAGCCATTACTCCACAGTTATTAAGTGGTAATTGTAAAGGCCCAGTACATTGTTGTTTAGCCACTTTACCACCTACACAGCGGTCTACTTTGTTTGTTAACCAATCTTTACAAGCAACAGCTTCTAGTTGTAATACTTGTTCAAGATACTGATGAATGTTTTCTTTTTTGTATGAAATCTCCTGATAATTACGATCAATGGTTTTGTCGTTCATAATAGTTTTTGGAGAACTGCCAAACATATCTTCTAAAGCCAAATCCATTGGTTTGTCACCCTTGGTTTTAGACTCAAAAGTAAAACGATCATCACCAGTAACATCTCCTACTTGATACATTGGGGAGCGCTCACGTTCTGCAATACGCTCTAAAGTATCGATATCTTTTTGACCAATAACCAATCCCATACGTTCTTGAGATTCGTTACCAATAATTTCTTTCGCAGAAAGTGTAGGATCTCCCACAGGTAATTTATCGAGATCAATTTTTCCTCCCGTTTCTTCTACTAGTTCAGAAAGGCAATTAAGGTGTCCGCCAGCTCCGTGATCGTGTATAGAAACAATGGTATTGACATCACTTTCTACCATACCACGAATAGCATTGGCAGCTCGTTTTTGCATTTCAGGATTAGAACGCTGGATAGCATTTAATTCGATTCCACTACTGAATTCTCCTGTATCTGCAGAAGAGACAGCTGCTCCACCCATACCGATTCGATAATTCTCTCCACCGAGAATAACAATCTTATCTCCAGTTTCTGGTTTATCTTTTATAGCCTGTTCAGCTTTTCCATATCCGATTCCACCAGCTTGCATAATTACTTTGTCAAAACCTAGCTTTCTGGCGTCTTCTTGATGCTCAAAAGTTAGTATTGATCCTGTGATTAGTGGTTGTCCGAATTTATTTCCAAAATCAGATGCTCCATTAGAAGCTTTGATTAAAATATCTACTGGAGTTTGGTATAACCATTTTCTTTCTTCTACGGCCTGTTCCCAAGGACGATTCTCTTCTAATCGAGAATAAGAAGTCATATACACAGCAGTTCCTGCTAGTGGTAAAGAGCCTTTCCCGCCAGCAAGACGATCTCGGATTTCTCCACCAGAACCTGTAGCAGCCCCATTAAATGGTTCTACTGTTGTTGGGAAATTATGTGTTTCAGCTTTCAGTGAGATTACACTTTCGAAAGGTGTTTCGTGATAAAAATCTGGTTTATCAGCACTCTTCGGTGCAAATTGAGTCACTTTTGGACCTTTGACAAAAGCTACATTATCCTTATAAGCAGAAACAATAGCATTAGGATGTATTTCTGAAGTTTTCTTTATTAATTTAAAAAGAGAAGTAGGTTGTTCTTCTCCATCTATAATAAAAGTTCCGTTAAATATTTTATGTCTACAATGTTCTGAATTCACTTGCGAAAAACCAAAAACTTCAGAATCGGTAAGTTTTCTTCCAATCTTTTCTGCTATACCTTCCAGATAAGCTACTTCTTCTTTATTTAGTGCTAAACCTTCACTTTTGTTATAAGCTTCGATATCATCTATTTCCAGAATCGCTTCTGGTTCAATATCAATGGTATATATATCTTGATTTAGATTAGCATACTTTTGAGAAAGCATTGGGTCAAAATCAGTGAAGTTCTCTGTAACAGACTGAAACTCCTCGATTCTAATAATTCCCTCGATTCCCATGTTTTGAGTAATCTCTACGGCATTGGTACTCCAAGGAGTAATCATTGCGGCGCGAGGACCAACAAAAAAAGCGTCAATAGACGCCGAAGAAATTTTAGGTTGGTTGCCAAATAACCATACTAATTTTTTGATATTTTCAGTTGAGATTTCGCTAGTGGTTTGTACCGCAAATACGTTCTCATTTTGGTTTCCGAAGAAGTGGATCATGCTTCCAGACTTTGTGTTGTTTTTAATAAGCTGCAAATTTACTGTTTTTATATAGAAAGTATTGTATAAAACTTAAACGGAATAATAGAGTTATTCACTAAATTTTAAACAATAGACCTAAATAAAAAAAGCGGCTAAATTGCCGCTTTTCTTTTTACTGTATAATTACCTTTTTGGTTATGCTCCTCTGAGGCGAAATAATTTTTATCAGTAACATTCCTTGAGGTAGATTGGACAGTTGAATTGTTTCTTGAATATTCTTTTTAGAAATAATTCGTTTACCCGTTATATCATATATGTTTAGTTCATTATCAATACCGTTAGGAATACTTATGGTTATAGAACCATCAATAGAAGGATTTGGATATATCATTATAGGATCATTCAGATCAAAATCATCTACTCCTAAGGCAGGATCATAACAAGTCCAAGAAAGATCATCGATAATAACTCTATCACTTGTAGTTGCTTTATCAGTAAAAGAAACAGCAATGTTTCCTGTAATGTTAATATCGCTAATAGTGGTTGTTTCCTGTGTATCACTATATGGAATTGTACCTACAGTAGTTCCATTAACTCGTACAGTAAATGTTCCACTACCACCACCAAATGCTCTGATGGTAGTTACGGTTAATGAACCAATACCTCCAGAAATTGAAGGAGCTGTAAGTTCTCCATTCCTAATGGTAATTGCAGCACCTGTGAGCGTTTGATCTGTTCTTGCATCAGTAGCATTCCAGGTTCCTCCATCATCACCGGTCCACATACGATCAGCATATGAACTAGATGCGGACCCTATATTAGTAAAGGTTTCTGATGCACAATCACCACCACCGGTTCCACCAGCTAAAGTTGTTCCATTTACAGAAGTACTTTGTGCAGATTCATTTCCTGCTGCGTCTTTTGCTGATACCGTAAAAGAGTACGTAGTTTCAGCACTTAAACCGTTAACTGCTGTATTTGTAGTTGCAACAGATTTATTAAAAACAGAATTCACATATACATCATAAGCAGTTACTGCGGTATTATCTGTAGAAGCTGTCCAAGAAAGATCAATACTGTTAGAGGTTTCATTAGATACCATCAAATTTGTTGGAACTGTTGGTGCTTCTGTGTCTAGCGTTACGTTCCATATCATTTGTACATATTCTGGATGATCAATGAACGGGTTTGCATTTCCTTGAAAATTGTAAGCGGCATTATTTCTATCGATTTCTCGTTGTGAAACTGCATCGGAAAGATGCCAACTCACTAATAACTCGATATACCAGGTTTCATAAAACTGATTTATAGATCCGTCCATAGGATTATTTGATGCTGTATGAGGATCCCAGGTTCCGCTTCCATCAGAAGGAGCATTAAGAGCTTCGTCTTCGTATCTTGTAGCAAAATACAGTAACATTCTTGCGATATCTCCTTTAAATTCATCGATTGGCTCAAATACGGTTCCTGAAAACCCCGAAGTAGCACTTGGGCCTCTTTTAGAATCGTTAGAATAGGTATCTGTTGGAGTTCCTACAACTCCAAAAGGGAAATTACTTCGTTGTCCATTTACATAACCATCAGAGGGAACTACATGATGTACATCAGTTCTCATTGGCAATAGTTCATTAAAAAAACCTTGAGGAAACAAATGCTCTCTGTTGTAACAAATACCTTCCGTGTTACCAACATTACCGCAAGCATCTCCTGGAGAAGTTCCTCCATTTGTATCATGATTATATGTAACAACATCAGAGGCAGTAGGTCTCTCTGTATACATATCGAGAACAGTATTGTCCATTTCGTAATAACTGTCATTATCGGTAGTTTGATATGCAGTGTATAAAGCACTATAACCTTGATCTACATGACCAGTTGATATGATATCCTTTAATTCTGTTTTAAGAGTAAAACCGGTAAGTCCATTAGCACTATCATAATATCCAGATGGAACCTGACTAAATCCCAAATAAAATGTGCAAAGTGCAATAAAAAGTAATCTTGTTTTCATTGTTCGTTACGTAAGTTGAGTTATTTTCGTTCTAGTAATGCCATATAGAACCCATCAAATCCGGATTCTGAACAGAGCACTTTTTTATCTTTTACAAAGATAAAATCTTTTCCTATTTCTGTGGTTAAGAAAGCTTTAACTTGATTTTGATTTTCCGAAGGTAAAATAGAACAGGTAGCATATACAAGCTTTCCACCCGATTTTACCATTTTAGAGTAGCTCTCTAATATTTCCGATTGCGTTTGTTTGATTTTTTCTAGAAATTCTGGTTGTAGTTTCCATTTGGCATCAGGATTTCTACTTAGAACACCTAATCCACTACAAGGAGCATCGATCAAAACACGATCTGCTTTACCATATAGTTTCTTAATATCCTTAGTGCTTTCTATGGTTCTTGGCTCTATATTGTGAGCACCCGCACGTCTTGCTCTTCTTTTAAGTTCCTTTAGTTTATTGCTATAAATGTCCATAGCAATTACTTGACCTTTGTTCTCCATTAATGCAGCCAAGTGCAGTGTTTTTCCACCAGCTCCTGCGCAAGTATCTACTACACGCTGGCCTGGTTTTACTTCTAGGAAATCAGCAACTAATTGTGATGAAGCATCTTGTACTTCAAAATAGCCCTTTTTGAAGGCTTCTGTAGAGAATACATTGGCTCTTTCTGTAAGTTGAAGTGCGGATGAATACCCATTGATAAATTCGGTGTCTATATTTTCATCCTCAAGAATACCTCTAAGTTTATCTCTGGAGATTTTTAAGGAATTAGCTCGCAAAACTACGGGAGCTTGTTGATTCAATGCATGAATTTCCTTGTCCCATTTTGCCCCAAGTTCTTTTTCTCCTAATTCATCCATCCAATCTGGTATGGATTCTCTGAATTTACGCGTATTGCTTAGTTCGTCAAAACGACCTTTTATACGTCTGGTTGGAGTAGGAATAATTTGTTTCCAGTCAGGCAATGTAATACCTCTTAATGTTGCCCAGACAGCAAAGATTTTCCAAAGATTTTCTCTTGAATAATGCTCAGAAATACCAGCGATTTCTGAATAAAGACGTTTCCAACGTACGATATCATATACAGTCTCCGCTACAAAACTTCTGTCTCGAGAACCCCATCTTTTATCACGCTTTAGTAATTTTTGAACTACTTTATCCGCATAAGCACCTTCATTAAAAATATCATTCAGTCCATCAATTACGGCAAAGACCAGATTTCTGTGTAAACGCATCCTTTATTTTTTTAGGGTTTGCAAAGGTAATCCTTTGCTTTAGAATAGTGTTATATTTGATTCAAAAATATTGGGTATGAGATTTTTACTATTGTTATTAGTTGTAGCACTTCTTAGTAATTGTGGTTCGGAGCAACGAAAAACGATTCAGCATAATTTTTCTGAAGTTATTGTAGAAACTGTTTTTAAAGATTCAATCAGTATTAGAGCTATTGAATTAGACAATAATTTATTAATGTTTGCTGGTAGTAATGGTATATATGGAACTTTTAAAATAGATGAGGAAGTTACTCTAGGAAGCAAAAAAATAGAGGTAATAGATTTTGAAGGAAAGAAAGTACACTTCAGAGCTATTGCGAATACAAGTACTGATTTTTTTCTTCTAAGCATTGCATCACCGGCACTTTTATATAAAGTTAATAAAGTTACAAGAGAAACGGCGTTGGTGTATAGAGAAGGTCATGAAAAAGTGTTTTATGATTCCATGACTTTTTGGAATGACAAAGAAGGAATTGCAATGGGTGATCCTACAGATGGATGTTTATCGATTATTATTACTAGAGATGGAGGTGAGACTTGGAATAAAGTTTCTTGTGATGATTTGCCTAAATCTGTAGAAGGAGAAGCTGCTTTTGCTGCCAGTAATGGAAATATAGCGATTGTAGGCTCTGATACTTGGATTGTTTCGGGTGGAATGAAATCCAGAGTGTTTTATTCCTCAGATAGAGGGAGTAGTTGGAAAGTTTCAGAAACACCAATAATACAAGGAACTGAAACAACAGGAGCATATTCAGTTGATTTTTATGATAATAATAATGGGATTATTTTTGGAGGAGATTATACAAAACCAGAAGAGAATAAAAGAAATAAGGCAATTACTACGGATGGAGGTAAGACTTGGAATTTAATTGCAAATGGAGTAGGAGCAGTATATAAAAGTTGTATCCGATATATACCTAATGGAGGTAGTAAGGAAATGGTTGCTATTGGTTTTACAGGAATCTCCATTTCTAATGATTCAGGGAATACCTGGAAAGATATTAGTAAAGAAAGTTTTTATACGATTCGATTTATAAACGATAGTATCGCTATTGCGGCTGGAAAAAACAGGATTGCGAAATTGACTTTTAAAACAAAAAAGTAAATGATAAAGGGATTTCATTTACTTTTTATTCAAAATCAGCAATATTTAGTATTGTCAATGTCCTTGTCGTCTTTTACGAAGTTGCTTTAGCAGACGCTTATTAAAGTCCATCTCTGCTTTCACAAGCTTTAGTATCTTTTTATGAGGAATAACTTGTCTTAGATCAGTTATTAGTTTTTTTCGTGCAAGAAACTTTTGTTCTTCTGCTTCAAGGTAACTGCTTAAAAAATCTTCGGCTTCTTTTTCGCTTAAATTATCAAAACCTTCAGCTTCTTTTATGGCTCTTACAGATTTTCTTTCTTTTTTCTTAAGTCCATCCATAGTAGCTTCATGTTCGTTATAAATCGGCCAAAACTGTTCAGCTTCATTACTACTAAGGTCTAATTGTTCTGTTATGTATGCTATTTTAAAAGCTTTTACTCGTTCTCTAGATCCTTTTTGTGCTAGAGCAATATGTGTAGTAAAAACAATAATAAATAGTAATAATATCTTTTTCATGTGTTCTTTTTTATTCAACATATATAATCTCATCTTCTAATTCTTCATCAGATAAATAGTTTTCTAATTCTTCATCACTGATTTCATCGTCATTAAATGTATCGATAAAACTAGCTTCATCATCAAGTAATTCAGCAATTTCAGTATCACTGAATTCTGCATTTCCTTCATCAAAATATTCCTGAATATCAACAATATCTATAGTGTCAAAATTGAATGGATCATTTCCTTTATTGATGGATATAGAAAAAACAATAGCAATCATGGCAGCGATACCAGAAATGTACAATATATTCTTTCGAGAGAATAATGATATTACTTTAGTTTCTTGCTTTACTTTAATTGTGTTTTGTAAAATAGTATTCTCAATATTTTCAAAGTACTTATCAGGTGTGGTTAAACCAGTTTTTAAATTATCAGTAAGGATGGATGATTCTGGATTATCAGAATTCAGTTTTTCCATAAGCTGATTCTCAAACGTACCAAAATAGTCTTCAGGAACCTTTAATCCGGAAGTTACCTTATCGGACAGTAAAGAAGTGTCTTTACCCTCTTGAGGGATTTTATCAAAAAATTTCTCCTCGAAATTATCGAAATAATCCTTAGGAACTTTAAATCCTTCTTTGCCGTATGTTTTATCTTTTTTCACTATATATAAGACGTTGTAAATGTAAAAAGGTTTAATTAATTTTTAAAAATTCTTCAATTTTTTTAGAAGCCAAATGATAGGAAGCCTTTAATGCACCTTCACTGGTTTCTAAAATTTCGGATATTTCTCTATATTTTAATTCTTGAAAATATTTCATATTAAATACTTGTTGTTGTTTTTGGGGTAATAGTGCAATGGCCTTTTGTAATTTAAGTTGAATCTCATCTCCTTCGAAATATACATCTGCTTCCAGGTTTTGGATGAGTTGCTGTTGTAACTCTTCATTACTCACATTGTATTTTTTTGCCTTTTGATTCAAGAAAGTAATAGATTCATTAGTGGCTATTCGATACATCCAAGAGTATAACTTGCTATCTCCTTTAAACTTTGATATGTTTCTATAGACTTTAATAAATACATTTTGTAATATATCATCAGTATCATCATGATTTTTCACCATATTTCTAATGTGCCAATATAATCTTTCTTTATATGCCGTAACAAGTTTGGTAAAGGCATTGTTAATGTCTTTATCTGTTTGCAAGGCAATGAGTAGGTTTTCTTCTTCTTTAATATTCAAAGGTTGGTAAAAGTTTTAGTGGACGTTAGTATACATTAATATAGTATAAGACTAAAATACATAAAAAAGGTTTAATTAGGTTTGTAAAACATTTTTTGTAGGAAATTGTAGGAATAAATATTAGTTATATAGTTTAATTACAGTTAAAATAGATAAAGTGCACAAATTGTTTGTTTTTTTAATAAATTAGTGTATATTTACATTGTAATGATTAATTAATACTTTCATTTCTCCCCAAATTTGAAAGTATTTTAAAGAATTAAGTTTTTATTTTAGAATAAGCCCCAAGATTATCGATTAGTTGTTTGAAGAAAAGAGTACGAAAGTGCTCTTTTTTTTGTTTTGGACTCCAATAAAGAATGGTACTACTGGATTTGGTTAATTCTATTAAAGTAAGAAAAATACTACTTTATTGTTGTTTTTTACTTGTTTAGTATGGTAAAAAACACTTTTTTTAGATAAAATGCGATAAAAATTTGGTGAATTAAAAAAATGTAATATCTTTACATTGTAATTAAGAGTTATCACTTTCATTTTCCCCAAGATGAAAGTCTTTAATAAAAGTGAGTTTTAATTTTAGATTAAGCCCCTAAATTAAGATGATTTGTGTGAAGAAAAAGAGTGCGAAAGCACTCTTTTTTATTTTAGATACTTTTCTTATCTCCTCGTAGGATTAATTAATGTGGTTCTTTATTCTGTTTACTTAATTGTAGGTTAAAACTTACAATAGTGGTTTTATGAAACTAAACAAATGTTAAAATGCATATTTTTTAGATAAAATACACAAAATCCTTTGCTGTGTTCAGAAATAGATTGTATATTTACAAAGTGAAAATGAGTTAGTGCTTTCATTTCCCCCAAAATGAAGGTTTTTATAAAAGTGAGTTTTAATTTTAGATTAAGCCCCTAAATTAAGATGATTTGTGTGAAGAAAAAGAGTGTGGAGACACTCTTTTTTGTTTTTGTATACTTTTGTTTTTCAGGTTTTAGCTGTCAAAAGATTGCATAGTAACTAATTTGTTATACACTCCATTTTTAGTTATTAACTCTTCGTGAGTTCCTTTTTCTACAATATTCCCTTTTTGCATTACAACGATTAAATCCGAATTTTGTATAGTTGAAAGCCTATGCGCTATAACGATACTAGTTCGATTCTTCATCATATTTTCTAATGCGGATTGCACCAAGCGCTCACTTTCTGTATCTAATGCTGAGGTAGCCTCATCCAGAATCATAATAGGAGGGTTTTTTAGAACTGCTCTTGCAATAGAGAGTCGTTGTTTCTGTCCACCACTCAATTTATTACCACTGTCACCAATATTGGTTTCTATCCCTTTAGGTAAGTCTTTGACGAATTCCCAAGCATTTGCAATCTTTAAAGCTTCTAATATTTCTTCGTCCGAAGCATTTTCATCTCCAATTAGTAAGTTATTTTTTATAGTATCATTAAATAAAATGGAATCTTGAGTCACCAAGCCCATTAATCCTCGTAAAGAATTTTTAGAAATATCTCTAATATCAATACCATCTATTTTGATAGTACCTTTATTTACATCATAAAATCGCGTAACCAGATTTGCTATAGTAGATTTACCACTACCTGATTGTCCTACAAGCGCAACAGATTTACCTTTAGGCACATTTAGGGTAAAATTATTGAGGACATATTCATCTTCGTATTTAAAGGAAATATCTTCTAAAAGGATATCAGCATCAAAATCATTTTTATCAACAGCTCCAGGTTTATCTTTTAATGGAGATTCTGTATTTAGAATTTCCAGTACACGCTCTGCAGCAGCATTTCCTTTTTTTACTCCGTAGTTAGCTTTTGAGATAGCTTTGGCTGGAGTTAAAATATTATATGCTAAACCGATATATGCTAAAAACATTTCAGCTTCTAAAGTTTTGCTAACAAATACAAGTCTTCCTCCATACCACAGTAATACAGAAATCACACAGATTCCTAAGAATTCACTAGTTGGAGAAGCTAAGTTCTGGCGATTCAATAGGGTATTAGAAAATTTAAAAAATCTAGATGTAGATTCTTGAAATTTAGTTCCAAATATTTTTTCGGCATTAAATCCTTTAATTACTTTAAGTCCTCCTAAGGTTTCTTCTACAATAGATAAAAAATGACCTTGTTCCTTTTGAACTTTATCCGAATGCTTTTTTAACGTTTTACCGATTAAGGATATTAGAAATCCTGAAACCGGAATAAAAATGAATACAAACAAGGTAAGTTTGGTACTCAGATAGAACATGAAAACTAATGTAAAAAGAATAGTAAGAGGTTCTCTAACAATTAATTCTAATATAGATAAAAAGGAATGTTGTATTTCTAGTACATCTGTAGAAATCCTAGCGATAGTGTCTCCTTTTCGCTTTTCTGAGAAAAAAGATAGCGGGAGACTTATGGTTTTTTCGTATAATTCATCTCTGATGTCTCTTAATACTCCATTTCTTAGAAATGTAATAAAATACATGGCCAGATAGTTGAAAATATTCTTAAGCATGAAAATAGCAATAATAGCTATGATCATATAGGTAAGAACATATAGCTCGCCTCTGGATGCTACATTCTCTGAAATAAAACAATTTAGAGAATCCATTAAGTAGTCCTTTGAGCTAGAGATACCATTCCAGATAGGTTCAGGGTATATTGTATTTTTATCTTTATTAAATAAAACCTTAAGCATTGGGATCAATGCAATGAATGATAATGCACTAAACAGTGCATAAAAAATATTACATATGATATTTAATATCCCGAAAGATTTATAAGGTTTCGCAAAGCGAAGAATTTGTTTAAAATAGTTCATTTAGTATTCAGAAACGGTAATTACCGTTATTTAAGTTAATTGAAGGTCTTTTTTGATAGCATCTATTTTACTATCTAATTGTTCCTGAACCTTATCAAAATCAGAAACGGTATCTAAAGACTCTTGTACACTGATATAAAATTTAATTTTTGGTTCTGTTCCACTTGGTCTGGCAGCAATTTTACTTCCTGATTCAGTGTAAAAAATCAATACGTTAGATTTAGGAATATCAATAGTTTTTTCAGTGTGATCTTGGGTGTTTTTAGCAATACTCGTTTGATAATCTTCGATTAGTACTACTTTTTCATTAGCAAGGTGTTTAGGAGGATTGTTTCTTAAATCAATCATTGTCTGTTTGATTTCTTCAGCTCCTTTAATTCCTTTTTTTACAAGGGATACCAAATTTTCTTTATAAAAACCGTGATCAACATATAGTGCCAATAACTCTTGATAAAAAGAGCTATCTTGTGATTTGGTATGCGCTACGATTTCGCAAGCCAATAGAGTAGCGGTAACAGCGTCTTTATCTCTAACAAAATCACCCACCATAAAACCAAAACTTTCTTCTCCACCACCAATAAAATGCTGTTCAGGAAAATCTTTAATGAGTTTAGCAATCCATTTAAAGCCAGTCAGGACTTCTTTGTATTCTACATCATAAGCTTCTGCTAGATTTTTCATCATAGGAGTAGAAACTATAGTCGAAGCAATAAATTCATTTCCTTTCAATCCTTGTTCCTTATAATGTTTTAATAGAAACCAGGTCATAACAACCATAGTTTGGTTTCCATTAAGTAGCTGTAGCTCTCCGTCAGTATTTCGAATTGCAATACCTAGTCGATCACAGTCGGGATCTGTACCAATCACGATATCTGCATTGACTTTTTTAGCAAGTTCCATAGCCATTGCTAGTGCTTCTGGCTCTTCTGGGTTGGGAGATTTTACTGTTGGGAAATTACCATCAGGTATTTCTTGTTCTTTTACGATATGTACATTTTTGTATCCAGCTTTTTCCAATGTTTCTGGAACTGCAGTTATAGAAGTACCGTGTAATGAAGTGAATACAATTGTAGTGTTATCTTTTGCTTGTTGAGTGGCTACAAAGCTACCTTTCTTAACACTGTTTTCTATAAAAGGTACATCAATCTCTTTATCTATTTTCTGGATCAGGTCAGTATTAGCTTCAAATTTAATGTCGGAATAATTCAATGAATTAATTTCCGCAATAATTTCACCATCTTGTGGAGGTACCAGCTGTCCTCCATCTTGCCAGTATACTTTGTATCCATTATACTCTGGCGGGTTATGACTAGCAGTTAATACGATTCCGCAATGACAGCCCAATTCTTTTACTGCATACGATAATTCTGGCGTAGGGCGTAAACTAGAAAATAGATATACCTGTATTCCATTAGCAGAAAATACATCTGCCACTAATTGCGCCAGTGTATCACTATTGTTTCTACAATCATAGGCTATTACAGCTTTGCCTTGTTCACCAGGGAATTGTTGTTGTAAATAGTTACTTAATCCTTGTGTGCTTTTTCCTAAAGTGTATTTATTGATGCGATTCGTTCCTACACCCATAATACCACGCATACCACCAGTTCCAAATTCTAAATCTTTATAAAAACTTTCTTTTAGAATTTCTGTGTTATTCTGTTGTAAATCTAAAATTTCTTTTTGAGTTTGGTTATCGAAAACTGGTGATAACCATTCTTCAACTCTTGTGGTTATTAAGGAATCTGAAATCTGCATTCTGTTTGGTTTTGATAGCAAAAATACTACTTAATACCATTTCTTATATGAAATGACCGTATAAAATTGTCTCTTTTGAATTAATGTTTCGTTACAAAATTGATCGATAGCTATGGCTATCAATAAATTTTATGCCTTACCTGAATTCAAAATAGTTCAATTTCGTATTTCAGTAATTTCATATAAGAACTGATATCATTTTGATTTGGTAGCTCTTTTAAAACGGATGTAAGCCGTTAAATTTAAGTTATATATTGATGTAATGGTAAAAGTTTTATCAATTCTTAGAACTCCGGTAGACGCAGTCCATTATTTAGAGATGTATTTTCTCAGATATTTTATAACGTTCTTTGTCTCTTTTGCTGGTTAAAATGATTTCTCCTAGAAAACCAGCTAAGAAAAATTGTGTTCCTAATATCATAGAGGTCAGTGCGATATAGAATTCCGGTCGTTGCGCAATTAATCTCCCTCTTTTTGCTATAAGTAACTTGTCTATTCCTAAATATAATGAAAAGCAAAACCCAACAATAAAAAGAATAGTACCGATAAGTCCAAAGAAGTGCATAGGTCTCTTACCAAAGCGAGACATAAACCAAATAGTAATTAGATCTAAAAAACCATTCACAAAACGGCTCATCCCAAATTTAGTTTTCCCGTACTTTCTTGCCTGATGCAATACTACTTTTTCACCAATTTTATTGAAACCAGCATTTTTAGCAAGCACCGGAATATATCGATGCATCTCTCCGTGGACATCCACTTGCTTTACTACTTGATTTTTATAAGCCTTTAATCCACAATTAAAATCGTGTAATTTCAGACCTGATGTTTTTCTTGCAGCAGCATTAAATAGCTTAGATGGTAAGTTTTTTGCGATTACAGAATCATATCGTTTCTTTTTCCATCCAGAAATCAAGTCATAATTATCTTTAATAATCAAATCATATAACTCCGGAATTTCTTCTGGGTTATCCTGTAAATCTGCATCCATGGTAATTACCACATCGCCTAATGCTTCTGCAAAACCAGCGTGTAATGCTTGGGATTTACCATAATTTCTAAGAAACTGTATTCCTTTTACGTTTTGATCTTTTTTGGACAATACAGATATAGCGTCCCAAGATCCATCAGTACTACCATCATCAATAAAGATAATTTCGTAGGAATAGGAATTGGATTGCATCACTTTTATGATCCAATCATATAATTCATTTAGTGATTCCTGCTCATTGAGCAATGGTATGACTACAGAAATATCCATTTTATGTTGATGCTGAATTAGTTTTGAAAACAGAACCTGCAATTAAAGAAATCACAGCTCCTAAAAATATAAACCAAATTGTATACATAATGACACCAATATAAGATTTGCTAGTATCTTGATTAGCTAAATTTTGTTGTACCTGCTCCAATTGATCAGGAGAGAATTGTTCTGTAAATCGTATTGTCATATTGGTCTGAAAATCAGGATCAATATACATGTCATATATATAGGCCATAGAACAATAAGATACACCAATGACTCCCATGATAATGATACCTACTTTTAGAGCATCTACAATAGTTAAAGTTCCTTTAGTGTTCTTGTACTTTTTGATTACATATATAATAATGATGATCTCCAATATCAAAGCGATCAAAAACGTAGCATAATATAGGATGGGAGCAATATCGAGTATTCTGGAAAGATAATCCAAAGCAACTCTAGCAATACCAGATAAAAGCGCTATGCCGAGAATGTAGTTAAGAAAATTTTTCTGAGAGACCCCCATTGATGATTTAATAAAATGATTTGGTTGACAAATATAAGTATTCCATTAATAGAAAATATGAACTCATCTTGACTTTCTGTTTTGAACCGAAAAATTCGGCTTTTGAGCTATAATGAAGATGTTTTTTCTCAGCATAGCCATAGCTACGGTAATAAAAAACAGCAAAATTAGAGTTTAAAATGTGAATTTTGTAGCCTAAAGAAAAGTTATGATGAGTTCTATTATAAAAAAATGGATTGCCGTCACAGCAATCCATTTGTAATTTTTGAATTATATATGTTTTAATATAAAGGCTCTTTCTTTTTTACTGCCAGACAAGCTAATAGTCCGATGATGATATAAATAAGCATTCCCCAGAACCAACCTTTTATTTGAGTAAGAAGGCCAAATTGATTTTCTTCTTCCATTTTGGCAACAGCTTTTTCGATCTCAGACTCTGGAGTTCCAAATTTTTCCATAAAGCCGACAGTAGACTCTATAATTTGTTCGGTAATCCCAGCGGCAGCATCAGGATCGATTACTACATAGATTAAGATACTCACTATGGTACTTATAATTGTACCGATAGCAATAGGTATTAGATAAGATGTAAAAGCATCTTTAAAAGAGATAAATCCACCAAGTAGTTTTCTACTCTTTATAGCTGATACAATACCAAAAATTATTATCATAACAGATATGCCGATTCCTGCCATCCAGTTGGTATAGAAGCCTTGATAGACAGTATAAGCAAGAACAATTACAAGTGATAGGATTACACCAAGTATAACTCCTAAGGATATAGCATTAGATTTAACAGATTTTTCCATAATTATAAAGTTTTGGTTATTTAGATATAACACATAAGTACACAAATGTAGTAAATTGTTACATTTAGGTTAGAAATATATTTTTAGGAGCGGTATATAATTGTATTTGAAACGTAATTTAGAATGAAGATCTATCCTCAATCTTTCTTTCTATGGAAGAATAAAAAAAGTTTCCCTTAGTTACTTAGCTTGTCGAAGTAGAAGTAGAAGAGGTATTTAGAAAGATTTTTATTTTGAAGGAATTAATAAAAACTTAAAAACATCTAATTACAAAATAGTTAGATTTTTGTGGTATTGTGGTTTATTTAAAAGGATCTCTCTTTTTTCTAATAATAAGACCACCTATTAATGAAATGAGAAAACCTCCTAACAAGTCTGAAATTAAGGCAGTTGTTATCATTCTAATAGGTGAAATAGATTTTCTAGTAAGAGCCATTTTTCTATCAATCTGTTCTTGTGTAAAATCAGATGAAGCTTCTGCTATACGCTTGATATGATTATTTTCGAGTTGTATTATAATTCCTGGATCTATTACTTTTATTAATAATATTTTCCATAAAATGGCTATTAACCCTCCTAATAATGATATTCCTATTCCAATTTTTAAAGCTTCTCCTAAACTAATATATTTATCATTATTATTTTTAAAGGCTATTAAACCCGTCATTATACAGGAAAGAGTTATTAAGAAAAAAATAGCAGCATGAAATAAGTTTTGCTCTGTATAGTGTCCAGTTAGATAGATGAAAAAACTAAAAATCACGGTTGCGATTCCTAAAACAATTCCATATTTAATAATATATTTTCTTACAGGAATAATCTTACTTTTCATTGAGTTTTTCTGGATTTATTTATAATAAATAATATCCAAATATAGCAAAATGTTAGTTACAAGTTACTTAGTTTTTGCTTTTTGGATGTGAAACAAACAAAAAAAGACTATATTTACGTTATAAAATTACGGTTAAACCATTGTTCTTGTTATTTTTTACAAGTCAAACTTATTTAATCATAAATGCTTTTTAACTGTTTTTTTTAGCTTTTTAACTCCCAAAATATTAAAAATATGAAAACAAAATTACTTTATCTAGCAAGTTTCCTGCTTGTTTTTTTTACTTCCTGTTCTGTAGATGAAAATGGTAATGAACCTACAGTGGATGAAAAAGAAGAAGCTGTTAAAGAACTTTTTGATTCGTTTTCAAAAAGTGTAGTGGATTCGCCAAGTTATTCTAAATTTATTAAAACATTACAGACTAAATCATCTTCAAGTATTACAGCCGAAGAACTACAAAAATTTGAGCAAGAATTTTTAAGCCAACAAACTGCTGAATTTGCGGAATTGTATTACTATGTATCGACCTTGGATATTACAAGGGAGGAACTTAGAAGTATTGTTATTGCGTATGCAGAATCAGTAAATAGAAATTTTTCAGGAGGTACAAAAGATAATAGTGATGGATGTGCAGAATTAGATAATCAAGAAAGTGACGATTATTTAATTGTCTTTTTATCTAAACTTTTATGTGAAGTAACAAGGAATAATTAATCTCAAAAGAAAAATTACGATATTAATTTAATCAAAATTAATTTTATTTAGGGTTGGTGTTTTGTAAAAAATGTTTAAATTTGCACCTCGAAAATGATAATATAATATAATGAGAAAAGATATTCACCCAGATAATTATAGACTAGTTGCCTTTAAGGATATGTCAAACGATGAAGTTTTTTTAACTAAATCTACTGCGAATACTAAAGAAACACTTGATGTTGATGGTGTTGAGTATCCGTTAGTGAAATTAGAAATTTCAAGAACATCTCATCCTTTCTATACAGGTAAATCTAAACTGATCGATACTGCAGGACGTATTGATAAGTTCAAAAACAAATATGCTAAATTCAAAAAGTAATTTAGTAGTTAAGAATTATTTGAAGCCTTTCTTTTTTAGAAAGGCTTTTTTGTTTTTATACGTTACCGTATTTTTGAACCCAGATTTTCTATTGTATAATCTGGGTAATGTTGTAGCTTATAAAAACGATATCTGATGTTACACTGAGCTTGTAGAAGTGTAAATAAGTTGCTTTATTAGTCTTCGACAAGCTCAGACTGACATTGTGAAAGTTTAATTTTAATAATTTGATAATCTGAATTAAACGGCAATACAAACATTTCATTTTTATAGCTATGAATTATATTCTTTTTGATGGGGCTTCCAGAAATTCGCTTCTTCCTTTTACGTATACCAGACCTGTTGCAGATATTAGGATAGGCATCCTAACGATTCGTGAGAAATGGGAACAATATTTAGGATACACAACTTCTACAATTACAGAAGATTATCTTAGTGAGAAGTTTCCGATGGTAGAATTAGAAGAAAATGTAATAATCAATGCTTCTTATTTGCCAACAGAGAATCTAGCGAGACTAATTAAAAACCTGCAACCGGATCAAGCAGTCTTTTATGAAGATGAACCGATTGCTTTTTATACAAAAGAAGATCAGGAAGTTGATTTAGATACCTATGAAGTGATTCAGTATGATTATGATGTATTTACAGTAAAATATACTTGGGATATTTTTTCTAAAAATGAACGAGCAATCAAAGAGGATTTTGATTTGCTTACTAAGGATCGACAAAGCCAGCCAATTCCGGATAGTAATAATATCATTGCTCCAGAAAATATATTCCTGGAAGAAGGCGCTAAGCTAGAATTCACCACATTAAATGCGTCAGCAGGACCTATATATATCGGTAAGGATGCAGAGATTATGGAAGGCAGTATTGTTAGAGGACCTTTTGTACTATGTGATCATGCGACGATTAAAATGGGCGCAAAAATATATGGAGGCACTACTGTTGGTCCACATTCTAAAGTAGGAGGTGAGGTAAATAATACTGTGATATTTGGATATTCTAATAAAGGTCATGATGGATTTATTGGGAATTCGGTAGTAGGAGAGTGGTGTAACCTAGGAGCGGATACCAATACTTCTAATCTTAAGAATAATTATGCAGCTGTGCGATTGTGGAGTTATGAAACAGAAGGTTTCGCCAAAACTGGATTACAATTCTGTGGATTGATGATGGGAGATCATTCTAAATGTGGGATCAATACCATGTTTAATACGGGAACTGTGATTGGTGTGAATGCTAATATTTTTGGAAGTGGATTTCCACGTAATTTTGTTCCTAGCTATAGTTGGGGAGGAAGTAGTGGATTTACTACCTATCTAACTAAAAAAGCTTTTGAAGTAGCAAAAGTGGTTATGTCTAGACGAGAAATAGAATTAACAGAAGAAGATCAAAAAATTCTCACTCACATATTTGAAGAAACAAAGCAATGGCGTAAGGGATATGAATCTTAGTTGTCATATGCTATAATATAAAAAAAAAACGCCATCTTACAAGATGGCGTTTTTGTATTTTAAACTTCTGTTTCGTGAAATACAGAGAGGTTATTATTGTTTTGTAAAAAATGATTTGATAGCTTCAATTCCCGGATCATTTAAGGTTAATGTAGATCCTGTAACTTCGGTTAGGTTAACTGAATAAGCATCGCCATTTTCATATGTCCTAGTTACTCCATCATCACTTTCGCTAAAAATAACTAGTGTTAGTAATGTTTCTTCTTCATCATACGCCCAATAACCAGTTGCAGTGTAATTATCTTCTTCTGCATCGTCATATACAGCTTCACAACTTTCTACAGTTGCTGAATAGTTGTAATCTCTACTTGTTTCATTATAAGCTTCCGAAAGTGTTCCATCTGCATTAAATGTGATGTTAGCGAAGTTTATCGTGTAGCAAAAAGCATCTTCTACGGTTAGGTTGTTTTCATTATTACAATCTATTGTTGAAGAATCGCAAGTTTCTTGCCCTACAGTATCTGTATCGGTTTCACCTTCATATGTGATTTCTTCTTTAGTAAGGTTCCAAGTGCCAACTAGGTTAGGATTTCCTCCCCAAGCTTCTACTTCTACACAAACTTCTGTAGGTTCACTAATGTTACCGTCTGTATCATAAATACATATAAAATAACAGAATGTTCCCGGAGAAACAGCATCTTCAAAATCTACATCAATTTCGATTTCTTGTTCGTTTATTTTGCTTATTTTCTGATTGAATACTCCTTTTCTTTTATTGCCGTTAGCTCTTGTAGGTACTGCCACGTTCCAGTATTCACCAGCCATTGTTCCGTCTTCAGAGGTTAACTGAATGTAAGCTCCGGCATAATTACTAGGAGCGTCAAAAGTGATGTCAAATCCATTTTTCTGAAAACCTGATTGAGTGGTTTGACTCATGCTAAACGCTAAGGTTCCTGTTGGAGAAGGCGCGTCACCAGAAACTTGAATTCCATTATTGATAATAATATTCTCGGATACTTCATCAGGGTTTAAAGCAACTTCCTCCGCTGGATCAGGATTTACAGCTACGATTCCACTAACTGAGTCATCATCACTACATGATATTGTTACGAGAAATAGTGATGCAAATGCACATAAATAGGCTTTTTTCATAAGATTTAGGTTAAAAATTTAGGTTAAAAATAAAATTATTCGATGGCGAATATAGTTAAAAACACCGATAAAGAGTTGGTTATAGTCGATTAAATACACTTTATTGAATTGGTGTAGTATATTTTGTCATCATTTCTCTTTCCAAACTCGTTTCAGTACTAAAAAGTTTTGAGGGTTATTGGTTAATCCTTTTACATTTTTTCTTGTAAAACGAACTACCTGATCATAGTATAAAGGTACGATAGGAGCATGAGCAATAATGATAGAATCCATTTTGATGTAGTATTCTTCTCTTACCGAAACATCCGTGATAGAAAAACTTTCTTCATACAGTTGATCAAAAGTTTCATTCTTAAAATGCGTATAATTAGGACCGTTAGGGGTAAAGTTCTTACTATAAAAAGGTGATAAGAAATTTTCTGCATCTGGATAGTCCGCAATCCAGCTGGCTCTAAAAACATCTAATTCTCCACTCCATTTCTTTTTTCTGATCGTAGAAGGTGGCATCACATCTACGATGATATTTAATCCTATCTTTTCTAGTTCGCGTTGGATAAATTCACAAATACTTTGGTAATTGCTATCGGTGGCAATGCTAATGGTTGGATTTTGATTTCCTGTAAGTTTGATATATTCTTTGATGAGTTTACGAGATTTTTCTGGATTGTATTCAAATCCCTTTTGGCTATTGAATCCAGGTAATCCTTTTGGGATAAAACCACTCGTAGCTGGTGTTCCAACGCCATTTTTTAGATAGGTAATCATTTTTTCTCTATCAAAACCATAATTAATGGCTTTACGTAAGAGTTTAGATTTTACTTCATCCTTATCACCGTCGAGATAAAAACCGAGATATTCAGAATTAAGATAGGGTCCTTTGGATAGGTTCACCTGATCTTTATACTTTTCTCTAAGTTTCCCGCTAGGTGTTAGTAATTCATCTTTATATGATGCATCAAGACTGTTTAAAAAATCGATGTTACCTTTAGCAAATTGCAGAAATTCAGTTTGTTTGTCTGGTAAAAAGGTGACAGCTACAGCTTCGAGGTAAGGTAACTGCTTTCCGTTGTTGTCTTTTTCGAAATATAATTCGTTTCGGCGTAATATTAATTTCACATTTTCTTCCCAAAGCTTGAATTTAAAAGGTCCAGTTCCCACTGGATTTGCTCTAAATTCAGTGCCATAAAATGCTACAATTTCTCTAGGAATCACAGAACAGTAGCGCATACTCATTAATCCTAGAAATGCTGGAAAAGGTTTTTTTAGCTGTATCTGAAATGTAGTATCGTTAATCGCTTTATAGGTAGAAACGTTTTTTAACACCCAATTTCCGGGAGATGCTACTTTAGGATCGATGAGTCTATCAAAACTGTACTCAAAATCTTGTGCAATTACATTTCTGGTGCTATCCTTCGTTTTGAATTCCGGATGTTTATGAAATTTCACATCGTTTCTTAAGGTAAAGGTATAGGATAAATTATCTTCAGAAATAATCCAGTCTTTGGCAATATCAGGTTGCACGTGCAATGAATCGTCTAGTTGTACTAAACCATTGAATAATTGATTTGTTGGCCAAATGATAGATGGGTTTCTGGCAAATGCAGGATCTAGCGTAAGCACATTAGAGTACTCATTGTATCTGAATACCAGATGATCTTTATCTTCTTTAGAAGAATTTCCACAAGAAAAGCATAGGGTACATAGGTAAACTGCTGCTAAATAGTGAATTATAGAAGTTAATTGGTTGATTTTCAATTTTAGTAAACGGATTATTGTTGGTATCTTTGCACCCTTTAATTTAATGAGGGCGTTCTGAACTCGTTTCAGGAACTAATTATTAATAGTATATAATCCAAAATCAGGAGCATATTATTCCTGTTTTTGTACTATAAGTGTGTAAAGTTAAGAAGATACTGAAACAAGTTCAGCATGAATAGAAAAAAAGTCGCTTTTTATACCTTAGGTTGTAAACTGAATTTTTCAGAAACTTCTACAATTGCCAGAGACTTCACGAATGAAGGTTTTGATCGAGTGGATTTTTCTGAGAACGCGGATATCTATGTGATCAATACCTGTTCTGTAACAGAGAATGCAGATAAAAGATTTAAAACCATTGTAAAACAAGCTCAAAAAGGAAATCCGGATGCGTTTGTTGCGGCAGTAGGCTGTTATGCGCAATTAAAACCAGAAGAATTGATTGCGGTAGATGGTGTAGATCTAGTACTGGGTGCAACAGAGAAGTTTAAAATCACGGATTATATTAATGATTTGTCTAAAAATGAATTTGGAGAAATACATTCTTGCGAAATTGAAGAAGCTGATTTTTATGTTGGTAGTTATTCTATAGGCGATCGTACTAGAGCATTTTTAAAGGTTCAGGATGGTTGTGATTATAAATGCACCTATTGTACAATTCCATTGGCGAGAGGGATTTCTAGAAGTGATACCTTAGAAAATGTATTGCAAAATGCGAAAGAAATCTCAGAACAAGATATTAAAGAGATTGTGTTAACGGGAGTTAATATAGGAGATTATGGAAAAGGAGAGTTTGGTAATAAGAAACATGAACATACTTTTTATGAGTTAGTAAAAGCGTTGGATGAAGTAGAAGGTATTGAGCGATTACGTATTTCATCGATTGAGCCTAACTTGCTAAAGAACGAAACTATTGATTTTGTTTCAAAATCAAGGACGTTTGTACCTCATTTTCATATTCCATTACAATCAGGAAATGATGAGATACTAAAGTTAATGCGACGCAGATATCTTAGTGATTTATATGTGGATCGTGTTAAAAAGATTAAAGAAGTGATGCCACACGCTTGTATAGGAGTGGATGTTATTGTTGGTTTTCCTGGCGAGACAGATGATCATTTTTTAGATACTTATAATTTCTTATCACAATTAGATATCTCCTATTTACATGTATTTACATATTCTGAAAGAGAAAATACAGTAGCAGCTTCATTGGAGGATGTGATTCCACAAGATGTAAGAAAGAAGAGAAGTAAAATGTTACGTGGACTGTCTGTAAAAAAACGTAGAGCTTTTTATGAAAGTCAGCTAGGAACAGAAAGAACGGTGTTGTTTGAATCTGAAAATAAGGAAGGTTATATCCATGGGTTTACCGAGAATTATGTAAAAGTGAAAATGCCTTGGAATCCTTCATTTGTGAATACATTATATAAAGTAAAACTAACTGATATTGATGATGATGGAATGGTGAGGTTCAAATTCTTAGATACATAAACGGAACTGAAAAAATAAAAAAACCTGCTTAATAAGCAGGTTTTTTTATTTTTAAAAGAGATATACTTCTATATGTTAATTCCCACAGGAAGTAAATCTTTGTATTTTCTTCTGTTTTTTCGCATAAACTTAGCGATAATAGGGCTAGTAGGGACTAGTCTAATATTACGTTCTTCAATAATATTAAAAACAGCTACTATAAAATCTTCAGAATATCCTTTTTCTATCAACTCATCAGTCATGATAAGTTTCGTTAAGAATATTTTTCTCTCTTGTTGAGCATACTCGATCTTAGCTTTTTGACCTTCAATAGTAGTTTCGAATTGTCTTAAAAATTCATTATCTACTATTTCTAATTCTACATCGCTCATGTTCTCCATATTTTTTTTAATTTACTATTTAATAAAAATTAAAAGGGGTGTTTTAAAATGTATAGTTTTTAGTTTTCAGAAATTTTATAATTACCCTGAAAATTGGTTCATAATTTGCATTGAATTTTGTTATTGTTTTTTAAACCTAACTAAGATTTGTTAGTTAATTTTTTCCCTTTTACAATAATTTAATACACTGTTTACTTTTTTCTAATAAAGTATTACTATAATTTTGAGCTGCAAAGATAAGAAAATTAGTGCTTTAAACGCACAAACCATTGTTAAAATACCTAGTATGAAGGAAGTTACCCATGTTTATTTTGTTCCAGGTATGGCGGCAGACGTATCCATTTTTGAATTCATAGAGCTGCCTAAAGATACATATAGTATACATACAATCCCATGGAAGATTCCTGAAAAAAGCGAATCCATAGAAAACTATGCAAAACGTATGTGTGAGGAGATTGAACATAAAGACTGTGTACTTATTGGTGTTTCTTTTGGAGGGATTATGGTTCAGGAGATGAGTAAGTACCTCAATGTAAAGAAACTGATCATAATTTCTAGCGTAAAAAATAAACATGAATTACCGAGAAGGATAAAATTGACAAGAAAAACTAAAGCATATAAATTGATGCCGACATCATTGATTTCAAAGATTGATAATTGGGAAAAACTTGCTTTTGGTGATTTTGCAAAGAAGAGAGCAGCGATGTATCAGAAATATCTTTCGGTAAATGACAAGACATATTTAGATTGGGCAATAGAGAATATTGTATGTTGGAATCAGGAAGAGTCAATAGAGGGTATTGTTCATATTCACGGTGATAAAGATATCGTTTTTCCTATTTCTCATATCAAGGATTGTATTAGGTTAGAAAAAGGTACACATGTGATGATTATTAATCGCGCAAGATGGTTTAATGAGCATTTACCGGAAATAATCGAGAATTAATTACCAATATTCCAATATTTTACATTATTTTGGAAACTATAGAAATTATTCCCCAATAAAACCTACTTAATGATGAAGATGATAAGAAAAATGCTAGTTTTTTTAGGCGTGTTATTTACCTTTGGTATTTTAGTGAACGCTACTCAACAAGAACCTCAGAAACCAATTGCGCAAGAGCTTTTAGAAGAAAAATTGATCAATGATTATAATGTCTACGCAGTACCTATGCCGGACAATATAAATTTTGCCGGAGAATTGGTACCTGTTGAAAATCCAGATATTCGAGAACGAATGGATAGAGAGCTTTTGGTGAATACCTATTGGCAATCTAATGGATTATTACTTTTTAAACGAGCTAACAAGTATTTTCCTATTATAGAACCGATTCTAAAAGAAGAAGGAGTTCCTGACGATTTTAAATACCTTGCTGTTATAGAAAGTAGTTTAACTCAGGCAGTTTCTCCTGCTAGAGCAACTGGGTTTTGGCAAATATTAAAAAATACAGGAAAAGAATACGGCCTAGAAGTTAATAATAATGTGGATGAAAGATATCATATTGAAAAATCTACAAGAGTTGCTTGTAAATATTTAAAGAGTGCAAAAAAACGTTTTGGTAGTTGGACATTAGCAGCAGCAGCATATAATGCAGGTCCTGCAGGTATCAATAAACAATTAAAGAGACAGAATGCGACTACGTATTACGATCTTCTTTTAGGACAAGAAACTGGGAGATATGTATTCAGAATTACTGCAGTGAAAGAAATATTGAGCAATCCTAAAAAATATGGATTCAACTTTACGAAGGATGATTTGTATGAGTATATCCCGACATTTAATGTTTTAGTGGATGAGCCAATTACAGATTTCAATGAATTTGCGGCTAAATACAATATTAATTATAAGATTTTAAAGCTTCATAATCCTTGGTTACGAGAAACAAATCTTAACAATACCACAGGTAAAGAGTATTTGATTAAAATCCCTAGAGAAGGATATTATAAAACCGGAGTAGGACAGTAATACCGGTACATACGGTTAAAATATTTCAATCTTTTATAGTCTCATAACTACAATTATTGTAAAATTGTGGTATGGATACAATGACAATTATTTCATTAGTTGTAATAGGGCTATTGGCTGGTTTCTTAAGTGGAACTATGGGAATTGGTGGAAGTGTAGTGATGATACCGTTACTGATATTATGGGTTGGCTTTTCACAACATCAAGCGCAAGGAACTAGTCTAGCAGTACTTTCTGTTCCTGTAACCCTTTTAGCAGCCTTTAATTATTACAAAGAAGGTCACGTAAACCTGAAATTTGCAGCTATAATAGCGGTGACTTTTATTTTGGGCGGTTATTTAGGAAGTAAGTTTGCAATTTCTGTTAATCAGACTGTACTGAAAAAAATCTTTGGAGGCGTACTTTTACTGGTTGCTCTAAAGATGATTTTAGGGAAATAGTTATATTGTTTTTTTTTATTACTAATCCATTCTTATTCTTCATACATATTAAATAAGTATAGCACTACTTTTGACTGATCGTCGAATTTTTTTGTGTCGATAATTTTTACCTCTTAGAAATCCTTTAGATGGCAGTAGTATTCTTTTAGGTCTAGTTGGAGCTAAAAATGTCTCCTCTCACATAAGTAAAGAAGAGAATGAACTATTTCAAACTAACCAGTGCAGGAGGTATGTTTAATTGTCGTCTAATTATTGTCTATAGAATCTTTTTCTCTTCGATATCGTTCATATTCTTCATCGATATCTCTTTCTTCTTGTGAACGAAAATCTCTTTCTTTTGATTCTTTTTCTTCTACTACAGGAGGTGTTAATCCTCCTTTTGCATCAAGATCAGCTATCAAAAGAGAAACTCCTTTTGATAAAGAATTATAATGGATTGTGTAGGAATTACTGAGTGTTTCGCTAGAATGATGTGTTACAATCTTTCGGATATCCAATAATTTTTTCTCGTCATCCATGAAATACATCATAGGAAAACCAAGAGAGTGTTTTAAGTTATTAATGATGTAAGAGTTTTGATTGGTTTTTTCATTTACATAGAGCAATTGAATATTCTCACTGTATTCATTAACCTTTTCTTTTAACCTTTCTTTTGTATCCCAAAATAAAACGATGAAATCAATTTGATCATGGAATTTATCTGATAAATCATTTAGTGCAGGTATTTCACCAATTCCAGGAACGCACCAAGTGGCATATGTGATTAGGAATATTGGTTTTTCGATTTCTTTAAAAGAAATAGGCTCTCCTTTGATGGGACTCATTTTAAAGTCATCCATGTAGGTTCCTACTAAATGATTTTGGACAAGTGAATCAAATAAAAATTTGGCATACTCAAGATCTTGGTCTTTGTAGGCTTCATTACTTTTAAGATTATACTTTTTAATATGAGCCGCAACAGCTATAGAAAAAGGAACTTTTCTTTCTAACTGTCCAAAAGTATTTCCAAAATATAAAAAGAGTATTCCTAGAATTAATATTTTCTTCATTACAACTTAATTACGGTAGCTAAAGTACTATAAAGTCTTTAAAAATAACAGTTTTAGCTAATCAAAACCATATTTTGTTACTTTAGCACCGAGCTTATTTTTCCTTTAAACTACTAGATAACGTAATTTTAGGTACAATTAGTGTGCCTAAATCTTTTTCATTTGTTGTTTCATCATGGTGATCTGTTCTTTTAGCATCCCATGTTTATCTAGTTTTTTTGCTTCAGTTAAGAGATTTTGTGCTTCTCTTTTTCTTCTTTTGGTCATTGCAATTCCGGCTAGATTAAGTTTAGCCACTGCAAGATCCTGGTTCATGGATAATCCTAGTTTCACCGCTTTTTTTAGATATTTCTCTGCTTGTGTGATATTGGTTTGAGATAACATAATACCTAAAAGATAGTTGTAATACCCTTGTTGTTTGGTAGTAAGAGCGCTTTCAGGGTTTTTAATTCTATCTAACCATTTTTTAGCTCCCGCAAAATCTTGTTTACGTAATCTTAAAAAAGAAAGAAGAATTAATTCGTTTTTAAAATATAAAAAGACAAAAATAGAAGCTAATAAAATCAACATAATACCGTTTCCGATATATCCTTCTATCATTTGCCAAATGGCGGTTCCAACAATTAATGCTGCAATTACTAGTTTAATATTTTTGTTGTACATGAAATGTATTATTTTTTTGTCGCGGCAAAGGTAATAAAAACAATTAAAAAGATTTTGATAATTAGGTTTGTGAAAGTAAAAACTCTTTGTATATTTGCCCGCAGTTTTGGGATTACATATCCACTAGTTTACAAAAAAGAGATTTCAAGAAGATATATAAAGATAGATAGCAATGAAAAGAACGTTTCAACCATCAAAAAGAAAGAGAAAAAACAAACACGGTTTTAGAGAGCGTATGGCTTCTGCTAATGGTAGAAAGGTCCTTGCTCGTAGAAGAGCTAAAGGTAGAAAGAAGCTATCTGTTTCTTCAGAATTAAGACATAAGCACTAATGATTTTAGTGCAGTGAAAAATATTAAGGTGTTACTTTTAGGAGTAACGCCTTTTTTTATATCTAGTCGATTCCTAATTTATTTTTAAAATTTCAATACCAACACCAAAATGCCAAAAAACGAAAAACTCAAAAGTATATTGATCATCGGATCAGGACCAATCATCATTGGCCAGGCATGTGAGTTTGACTATTCAGGATCACAAGCTTTACGTTCTTTAAGAGAAGATGGAATAGAAACCATATTAATAAATTCTAATCCGGCAACTATTATGACGGATCCTTCAATGGCAGATCATATATATTTAAAGCCATTGAATACCAAGTCTATTATTGAAATCCTTAAAGAACATCCACAGATTGATGCTGTACTACCCACGATGGGTGGACAAACAGCATTGAACCTTTGTATAGAAGCTGATGAGAAAGGAATTTGGAAAGATTTTGATGTAGAGATTATCGGTGTTGACATTGATGCGATTAATATTACAGAGGATCGTGAACAGTTTAGAGAGTTAATGCTCAAAATTGGGATTGGTATGGCACCACAAGCTACTGCCGGATCTTATTTAAAAGGAAAAGAGATTGCTCAGGAATTTGGTTTTCCTTTAGTAATTAGAGCATCCTATACGCTAGGAGGTGCTGGAGCATCTTTTGTGTATAAAGAAGAAGAATTCGATGAATTATTGACTCGAGGATTAGAGGTTTCTCCTATTCACGAAGTAATGATTGATAAAGCATTGATTGGATGGAAAGAATATGAACTAGAATTACTGAGAGATGCTAATGATAATGTAGTAATTATTTGTGCAATCGAAAATATGGATCCGATGGGTATTCATACTGGGGATTCTATTACGGTTGCTCCAGCAATGACATTGAGTGATAAAACATATCAGCGTATGCGAGATATGGCTATCCATATGATGCGTAGTATCGGTGATTTTGCAGGTGGATGTAATGTGCAGTTTGCAGTAAGTCCGGATGAGAATGAAGAAATTATTGCAATAGAAATTAATCCACGTGTTTCACGTTCTTCTGCATTAGCTTCAAAAGCAACAGGGTATCCGATTGCAAAAATTGCAGCAAAATTAGCTATAGGTTATACACTAGATGAATTGGATAATCAAATTACAAAGTCAACATCGGCTTTATTTGAGCCTACTTTGGATTATGTAATAGTAAAAATACCTCGTTGGAATTTTGACAAATTCGAAGGATCGGATCGTAGACTTGGACTTCAGATGAAATCCGTAGGAGAAGTAATGGGAATTGGACGTTCATTTCAGGAAGCTTTGCATAAAGCCACTCAATCTCTGGAGATAAAGAGAAATGGACTTGGAGCAGACGGTAAAGGGTACAAAGATTATGATCAGATTATAGAGAAACTAACATACGCAAGTTGGGATAGGGTTTTTGTGATCTATGATGCTATCCAAATGGGAATTCCGCTGAGTAGAATCCACGAGATCACCAAAATAGATATGTGGTTCTTAAAACAATATGAAGAATTACATTTATTAGAAAAAGAAATCTCTACATATACTATTCAATCATTAACTAAGGATTTGATTCTTGAAGCAAAACAAAAAGGTTTTGCAGACAGACAAATTGCTCATATGGTAGGTTGTTATGAAAGTGAAGTCTATAACAAGAGAGATGAATTAGGAGTTAATCGAGTATATAAATTAGTAGACACTTGTGCTGCTGAATTTAAAGCAAAGACTCCTTATTTCTATTCTACTTTCGAAGCAGAAATAGAAACTCCAGATGGAGAAGTATATGTAGAAAACGAAAGTGTAGTAACTGATAAAAAGAAAATTGTAGTATTAGGTTCTGGTCCTAATCGAATTGGGCAAGGAATTGAATTTGATTACTGCTGTGTGCACGGAGTTTTGGCTTCTGCAGAGTGCGGATATGAAACAATTATGATTAATTGTAATCCAGAAACTGTTTCTACAGATTTTGATACAGCTGATAAATTATATTTTGAACCGGTTTTCTGGGAACATATTTATGACATCATAAGACACGAAAAACCAGAAGGAGTTATTGTTCAGCTAGGAGGGCAAACAGCATTGAAGCTTGCAGAAAAGTTAGATCGCTACGGAATTAAAATTATTGGTACAACCTATCAATCACTAGATTTAGCAGAAGATAGAGGGAGTTTCTCTACATTGTTAAAAGAAAATAATATCCCTTATCCTGAGTTTGATATAGCAGAAACTGCTGATGAGGCGCTAGCGGTTGCAGATAAATTAGATTTCCCAATTTTAGTACGTCCATCATACGTATTAGGAGGACAGGGAATGAAAATTGTGATCAATAAGCAAGAACTAGAAGAACATGTAGTTGATTTACTCCGCAAAATACCGAACAATAAATTATTATTGGATCATTACCTCGATGGTGCTATTGAAGCGGAAGCTGATGCAATCTGTGATGGAGAAAATGTATACATTATTGGTATTATGGAACATATAGAACCTTGTGGTATACACTCAGGTGATTCTAATGCGACATTACCACCGTTTAACCTTGGAGAATTTGTAATGCAACAAATCAAGGATCATACCCATAAAATAGCCTTGGCACTTAATACGGTTGGTTTAATTAATATACAGTTTGCGATAAAAGATGATATCGTTTATATTATTGAAGCGAACCCACGTGCATCTAGAACAGTGCCTTTTATTGCTAAAGCATATGGAGAACCTTATGTGAATTATGCGACTAAGGTAATGTTAGGAGAGAAAAAGGTTACAGATTTTGATTTCAAACCACATTTAGATGGATATGCGATCAAACAACCGGTATTTTCTTTTAATAAATTTCCGAATGTAAATAAAAAACTGGGACCAGAGATGAAGAGTACAGGAGAAAGTATTTTATTCATTGATGATCTTAAGGATGATCAATTTTATGATCTTTATTCCAGACGTAAGATGTATTTGAGTAAGTAATTACCTAAATAATATTGATATAAATCCCGCTTTTTAGCGGGATTTTTTTATGCTCAAAATTGTTTTTTTTTTGAATTTTTATAAAAAACCGTGGTAACATATTGTTTGGTTATGACACTTAATTATATGACGGTAAATAATGTCTAGACATAAATAGAAAGAATTAGTAATTCATAATAGGAATAATTTTTCTTGATTAATTACTTCTTAGCTTTTGTCAATTCTTTACTTTTGCCAATTTTTTAATAAATAAATATCATAATATCATTTAATAATATTCAATTTTCAGCTATGAAGAAATCATTGTTTTTTTTATGTGTTTTAGTGTCAAGTGTTAGTGTTTATGGACAAGAATGGACAACAGGTTCTGGTTTAATTTATTCTAATAATAATAAAGTTAGTATTGGAGCTACATCTGTTCAAGGTGGTTTCGGCACTAGTGAATCTGTCCTCCAATTAGTTGCGCCATCAACAAACTCTGCTTTTTTAACATTAAAGTCAGGTACTAAAGGATTAACTTTTGGAACAGGTCCTTATGGTAACGCATTATACATTAATGAAAATGATCCTTTTAATTTTTCTTATGGAGCAAATACAGTACTAAATATTAATCCAAGTGGTAATATTGGAATTGGAACAATTTCTCCTACAGCTAAATTACATCTGAGTGGAGGAACAGGTGATAGTGAATTATTTATTGAGGCAGATACCGATAATGCTAATGAAATGGATAATCCTTTCATAACCTTGTCACAAGATAATAATCAAGTACAGGGTTTTATTGGATTAGTAGGTAACAATAATACAGCTCCTCATGTTAATAAATACCCAAGATGGACCAATGAAACTGGTACTTGGGAACAAAAAACTGATTACCCAGGTACATTAGCGAATTATTTATTTATAGGAATGAATAATAGTGAAGGTGTTCAATTGGGGTCAAGTGGTAATGCTCGATTGACAGTACATCATAATGGTAATACTGGTATTGGGACAACAAGCCCTCAATCAAAATTGCAAGTATCTAATGGATCATCGGGAGGTAGTGTTCATGGGTATTCAGAACTAACTTTAGAAGATGATGACCATGTAATGATGAACTTGTTATCACCTAATAATAAGATAGGTTATTATGGGTTCTCTGATACGGATGATAATTTTGTAGGAGGAATGCAATATGAACATGCATCCAATCTTTTAAGATTTAGAGTGAATAATCACGATCATGATATGGTGATTAGGTCCAATGGTTATGTAGGTATTGGTACTACTGCTCCAGAGGGAGCATTACATATAGTTAATAATACCGGTTTGTTAGTAGATGACGCTTCTATAGGTTTTCCTGGGAGAATAAATATGACAGATGGATTTACAAATACAACAACTAAGGATGATATGCTTTTTGAATCTGATGGAGCATTCTTATTCAAACTTGATAGAAACGGTAATGGTATTTCGAATTTACCCGGCTTTGGAATCTATGATAAAAACAATGAAGCTATCTTTTTTGCAAAAGATGACGGTAATGTAGGTATTGGAACGATGGATACAAAAGGTTATAAACTCGGTGTCCAAGGAAAAATCGCTGCAGAGGAGGTGAAAGTAGCGTTATACAACAATTGGCCTGATTACGTTTTCGAAGATGCTTACAGTTTACCAACACTACAACAAGTAGAAGACCATATTATTACAAATGGACATCTAATCAATATTCCATCTGCTGCGGAAGTAGAAGAAAACGGTATCCAATTAGGTGAAATGAATGCAAAACTTCTGGAGAAAATAGAAGAATTGACTTTGTATACGATAGCGCAGGAGAAGAAGTTGAAGGAACAGGAGAAAAGTATCAAAGCCCAAAAAACAATCAGCGATCAACTTATAACTAACAACCAAAATCTTGAGGCTAGATTGGCTAAGATTGAGGCATTGTTGAAAAAATAAATAGTAGTAGTTATGTATATATTTAATAGTATAATAAAAAAGTTAATTGCTTTTAGTTGTATGATTTTTTCATTGACTGTTGCGGCACAAGAGATTCCTATTAAAGATAATATACCTCCTTCGCCAGAAGTAGCTTCTTTAGGTCAATATGTGGATACTCCTGTATCTCTTTTTACAGGTATTCCTGGTATTGGAGTCCCTCTTTGTACCATTAAACAAAAACGGTTTTCGGTTCCAATTTCGTTATCCTATCATGCAGGTGGAGTTACTTTGGATCAAATTGCCTCGCGAATAGGTTTAGGATGGTCATTAAGTGCTGGAGGAATGATTTCCAGACAAAAGAGACAACTCCCTGATGATGTTCCTTTTGGATATCTTAATACACAGCCTAATTTAACTGTTGAAGCATTAAAACAAAGATTACCTTTAGAATTTGATGAAAAAAATGAAGAACTGTTAGGATATCTTAATCAGTATAGAGATTATGAACCAGATATTTATAGTTTTAATTTTTCAGGATATTCAGGTAGTTTTTATTTTGATCAAGAAACTAGACTTCCAGTTTTTGAAGAACATAGCAACCTTAAAATTGAACCTGTTTTTTCAATACATAATGAGATCGGTTATAACATAATTACATCATTTAAAGTAATAAATGAACAAGGAATTGAATTTTACTTCGGAGATTCTCAAAATCCTGATGATCATTCTGTAGAAGTACGAGGTGGAATTGACACCGAATATATCTTCAGTTATAGGGATTACTATTTTGGTACCACGTCTACAGAACCTCAAGAAACTAAGAAACATATCGCTGCCTGGTATCTTAAACGAATTTACGACCCTCTTTCTGAAGAATCAATTGAGTTTAATTATCAGTTGAATACAGATATACGAACAATACAAAGAATTTCCGAAGAGAAAAATATTGTTCATATGTTAAGTTCAGGTGGAACAAATACTACCTGTCAGCTTCCTAAATCGAGCATAACTCATTCTTTTATAGAATCTTATTATAATGAGGTTTGGTTAAATGAAATTGTATTTGATCAAGGAAAAGTTGTATTTACCCAGTCTAGTGAAACACGTGAAGATTTAACAAAATCCAAAAAATTAGAACATATTGAATTATTTGATACTAAAGGAAAAAAAATCAAACATTATAAGCTTAATCATTTTTATACTGATAATACGGATTTAGGATTGTATAAATTTGATTTCAAAGGCTATCCATTTTATATAGGGAATAATATAACCGATGCCTTTAGAAATGCTAGAAAAAGATTGTTTTTAGAATCAATTGATCAACATAAAATAAACCCAGATAACAGTATTGATCCTAATAATTATCAACGTCATAGTTTTGATTATATTGAATCTAATAAATTACCGCATCGTTTTTCTGCAGCTCAGGATTATTGGGGGTACCATAATGGAAAACACTTCAATAAGGATCTAATTGCTACTGATATTTTTAAACATAATCAAAATGGTTTTTACAATCAAACAACCTATGAAACCGTTGGAGAAGCAGATAGAAAAGTTAATGAAGAAGCATCTCAATATGGTACTTTAAATAAAATCACCTATCCTACCGGAGGTTCTAAAACATACATTTATGAAAGTAATCGTGTGAAGAAGACTGTTAATTTAGGAACCATTGAAGAAAATGAAGATCTTGTAAGAAAAACTTACTATTTCAACGATTTACATACAGAAAATCAAGTACCTCTTGATGCTCCGGATTATTTAAAATATGAATTTGTATTTGACCTACAACAAGAACAGCAAGTGGACTTTCATGTGAATATTCCTTGTGATGCGGATGATGATGATGGAGATAGTTGTCCTTGGTGGGTTCTACTATCTAGAAATGGAAGTGTTGGGACGAATATTGCTAGAGTTTTATCTGGTCAGAGAGTACTTTCTCATAACTTAGAAGCAGGAAGCTATTCCCTAACGGCTTATAGAGGAAATCAAACTGTAGGATCACCTCCCGATTTAACTAGATATGACAATGAGCCTCTTTTTGATATTTATACACAAGTATGGGAAAATACTGATTCTTCAAACCCTAATCAATTTGAAGAAGTACTAACGGGAGGATTACGAGTTAAAGAAATACTATATGAAACCGATAGTGATCATGATATAACATCTACAAAATATGAATATAAATATTCTGATAGTAGCCCTAGTGGTCAATTAGCTTCAATACCTTATTTTAAGGGATATACAGAAGCGAGGGGCTGTTCATTAATAAATGGTGTGGGAGTTGGAACTTCTCAATTTCATCGTGAAATACACAAATATACATCTAATAGCTCTGTTGCTTTAGCAAAACCAAACGGTAGTTATACAGGATATAAGATGGTTACTGAATATCAAGGAAATAAAGAAAATGGTAAAACAGAATATAGATTTGGTATGATTACAGACCCTGCTTATTTAAAAGAATACCCATTCCCTCCTTCATATAATAACGATCCTTTACGAGGAGATCTTTTATCTAAGACCGTATATCGAAATCAAAATGGAAGTTTTATTAAAGAAGAAGAAGAAATAAATCATTATTCTATAATAACCCCCCATACTCAGGATGCTTATAAAATTGGCATCACCTATGACGAAAATATATCAGCAGGTCTAATAGGAAGAATTATTGAGGCTATTTTTAAGAAATATACTGTGACCTCTTTTTGGAATGTACTAAACAGTAGTGTTAGAATAAAATATGACCCAGAAACTAATGAATCCATGAAAGATTCTACCGTATATCGCTATAATAGTAATACACTAAATCAAACAAGAATTAGCAAATATATTAGTAGTTATTCTGATACATTTGCATATCAATCGATAAATAATTATTACCCTGATGACATAGGTAATTTAAGTTCTTCAGATATTCCTAATCAACAGCGATCTTTGATTGAAACTCTAAACAGAACCAATCAAAATCGTATTTCAGAATTGGTTTTTAGTAGAAAGATAGAATCGTTAGAGAGTACAAATACTACTCGTTTTAAAGAATATGATGGCAACAAAGTATTACCAGAATATGCTGAAATCTATAAAGAAGGATACGGAACCTATATCACTGGTAAGGTACTACAATATGACGACCATTTAAACCCAATAGAAGTTCAGGAAAAAGAAAATAGTCCGATAACATCTTATATATGGGGATATGAGGGGCAATACCCAATTGCAATGTTACACAATATAGCATATGATGATATTCCAGAAAATACAATTACTACGTTAAAAACTCTATCCGATTTAGATGATGATCGTTGTACAGAAAATACTTGCACCGAACAAGAACTAAGGGAAGCATTGAACACCTTAAGAAATGATTTTCCTAATGGAATGGTTACCACCTTTACCTATGATCCTCTAATTGGTACTACAAGCACTACAGATCCAAAAGGATATACCAGTTACTATGTGTATGACGGATATAATAGACTTCAATATATAAAAGATGTAGAAGAAAATGTGTTACAAGAATATGAGTATAATTATAAAAATCAATAAGTTATGAAAAGCTATATACAAAATATTAGTATAATCGCTTGCTTATTGATTGCAGCAATAAGTGATGCACAGAGTACCGATAAAAATTATGTTAGTACTAAAGTATATCAGATACCTCTAACAGTATCACAAACAGCTACTGCAGGAGATGACGATAAAATCCAAACGATCTCTTATTTCGACGGATTAGGAAGGGTGCTTCAGGAAAATGCAGTACATGCAGGAGGTGATAAAGAAGATATTATCACCTACCATCAATATGATCAGTATGGTAGAGAAAATATAATGTATTTACCGTTTGGTGATGCAAATAACAATGGAGCCTATGAAATAAATGCAGATTCTTATGCCCAAGAATATCATTTTGATACCCATACAGATGTAGGAAGTAGAGCACGCTTTATTACTTTTCAGAATTCGCCTTTGAATGAGGTGAAGAAGGAACGTTTACCGATGGATCGATCACAACGAACTTCATTTTCTCAAGGAGAAATTGAGTATGAAAATGGGTTTAATAGTGTAGAAGATAATATTAGATTCTATAGTGTTGATTATCATGATGAATCAGATATAGTTACTTATGGCTCCTATTTAAAAAAGCACCCAAGCTTTATAATTCCTGATAATAGACTGTATAAAAAAACTACTAAAGATGAAAACTGGGAACCTTCTTTAGGCAAAAATCATACAGTCGAAGAGTATACTAACCCTAAAGGGCAAGTAGTTCTAAAACGAGCCTATAATAATGGAGAAAACCATGATACATATTATGTATATGATGTGCATGATAATCTATCCTATGTGATTCCTCCTTTAGCAGCAGAAAAAGAAACGTTATCGCAAACCGATATTGATGATTTATGTTACCAATATCTATATGATTATAAACAGCGCTTACGAATGAAAAAGATCCCAGGAAAAGATTGGGAATATATCATATACGATAAATTAGATCGTCCCGTGCTAACACAAGACGCTAGTCTTAGGGAAGATAAGAAATGGTTATTTACTAAGTATGATGCATTTGATCGAGTGGTTTATACAGGTATACACACACACAATAATGTATTAGATCAAGTGGCCATGCAGGAAGAGGTAAATACATATACTGTGTTGAATGAAGTTTTTAACGCATCTTTGACATGGACTTCAGCAGGAACTAAGGTGCAATACTCTAATACAGTATTTCCAACGACTAATGTGGAGATCTTAACGATAAATTATTATGACCGATATGATGTTATAGAAAACCCAAACATTGCCAATAAACAGTACCCATTGGTTCAAGACCAAATTACTACAGAACCTGTTAAAGGGCTAAGTACCTACAGTAAAGTAAAAGTACTGAATCAGAATGTATGGATTGAGACCAAAACCTTATATGATACTAAAGGACGTGTGATTGGAGTAGCGACGAATAATCCATATCTAAATACAATTGATATAATAGAAAATAAACTGGATTTTACAGGGAAATCAATAAAAACCCGAACTTATCATCAAAAAGATGATCAAACGCCTATTGTTACTATAGATGAGTTTACCTATGATCACGTGGCTAGATTAGCTACGCATCATCAGCGAATTGGTGATCATACCCTACCATTATCATCTGCAGAAGAAGATGAAATCATAATCTATGAGACGCCTGAGAACAATTCAGCTTTATTAGCAAACAATAATATTATATTAAAGCCAGGTGTTCATATTATTGCTAGTAGTACCAATACATTTAGTGCTTCTATTGCAGAAGGTGCATCGAACTCAGAATTGATTGCTAGTAATCAATATAATGGTATAGGACAATTGGAGCAGAAAAAAGTCGGTAACACAGAAAGCCAACCACTACAGACAGTTGATTATCGTTATAATATCCAAGGATGGTTAAGTGGTATTAATAACCACAGTATTAGAGAAGAAGATAACTTCAGGGATATAAGTACCGTTACTTTAGGAACAGGGGATTTGTTTGGAATGCAGATTAATTATAGCCGATCAACAACGGATGCGACTCCACTTTATAATGGTAATATAAGCCAAATTCACTGGAAAACCGCATCTGTAGATAATTCACAAAAAACCTATAAGTATCAATATGATGCTTTAAACAGAATAACGAAAGCTACTGATAATACAAATAAGTATAATCTAGAGGCTGTATCCTATGATCAAAATGGTAATATATTAGCGTTGGAACGAAAAGGACCTATTGATATAAACACTGCAAGTTTTGGAGTGATGGATGATTTAGCTTATGATTATCAAAAAGGTAATCAATTAGCCTATGTCTCAGATACTAGTGGTGTAGCAGAAGGGTTTACCGATGGAAATACCAGTGGTAATGATTATCTTTATGATGTTAATGGAAATATGACTGTGGATAAAAATAAAGATATAAGCTTGATAACATATAATCACTTAAACTTACCAGAAAGTATTGAGTTTATTTCTCGTGTACCTGGAGCAGAAAAACGAATTGATTATGCGTATGATGCTACAGGAGTGAAATTACGAAAAGTGGTAACAAATTATCCTGCGGTAAATACCACGGAATATGCAGGGAATTATATCTATGAAAGTAATTATAGTTTAGGACTCCCTCTAGGGCCTAATAATAGTGATGATAAAGTCTTGCAATTCTTTAACCACCCTGAAGGATATATTGAACCTAATGGATCAGGTGGTTTTGATTATATTTACCAATACAAAGATCACCTTGGTAACATCAGGCTCTCCTACTCAGACAAGAATAACGATGGTGATATTGATCTAATCTCAGGCTCTGCTGAGAATGAAATTGTAGAAGAAAAGAATTACTATCCATTTGGACTACAACACAAAGGGTACAACAGCACCATTACTAGTAGGGAACATAACTACAGTATTGGAGGAAAAGAAGAGCAGAATGAGTTAGGCTTAAACTGGCATGATTTCGGTGCTAGGAACTACGATGCTGCATTAGGTAGATGGATGAATATTGATCCTTTGGCTGAACAATATAATTCTTTAAGTCCTTATAATTATGTTGCTAACAATCCTATTTTTTATATTGATCCTGATGGACAGAGGATTATTTTTGGTTTTCAAACTGATCGAGACGGAAATAGAATTGGTGAACAATCAGTGCAGAATAATATAAATTCTGGTCTTGGTTTTGACAATGTCGCACAAATTGATAAAAATGGAAATCTTACCCTTAATTTGACAAAAGAGCAAAGAGCTGAGATAAGTAAAGACAAAGGAAAGGCAGCATTTTTAGCAGTTTTAGACGAAGGGATCAATGCAGTTGATGCCAAAGGAAATAGTGCAGATGTGAATATTAATATTGTGGAAAACAATGTAGATATTGTAGTAGGAGGTGCTGACAGTAAGCGTATTGACATAGGAGATATAAGTAATGTTACAAATGGAGAAGCTGTAACCCAACAGTCGTTATTTGCTCATGAGATTAAAGAGCAGTTTGAAATACAAGTTGGAACTGATGGAAAGCCTGTTAATAAGCATATAGCACACGAACGAGGAGAAGGTGTTGAAAAAAGTATCACAGGTTTTGAAAGAGTTGGTATGGAAAGAAATACTTCGTTACAAATAATACCTAAATCACAAAAAAGAGGTCTTAGAGGTTCCCGTATAGGAAATCCATATAAAACAGCACGTACAGGAACAACAACTTTTATTTATAACAATGGAAACAAAACAGTTAGGGCAACAATGCATATTCAAAATGGAAATGTTACAAATATTGATCAAAGGTAATCTTATAGTAATAGTATTTTTGTTATTTACATCTTGCTCTATTACTAAGACAAAATATGATTCTATTGACAAGAAAGCCTGTATAGAATATGAAAGACAGCTTGAGTTTATTGAAAATTATAATTTTTATCTGATAAAAGTGAAAGATGAAGATCTTGTTAAAGCAAGAAATTTTTTCGAAAAACTAACTGGACATAAATCTGAAGCAGACATACAGTTTGATGGTCAACTTCCACCTACTGTACAAGATTATCATAATTGGACGGCTTGGTATTCCATAAATCATAAAAAATTAAGGTATAATAAGAAAACCAAAAATGTATATCTAATAAATTAAATAATAAAAGAAAGCCACCTTCCGGGTGGTTTTTTTATGTCAATTGCTTTTGGATATCCTAGCTCCTCGAAGAGTTAATAAATCCTGCTCTTCGAAGTGTTTCGCTCTGCGAACGTCTGTGACTTCGCAGCAACACGTTAAAGAGTGGTTAATTTTTATGGAAGTTTACAACAATTGCTGCACACTGTGCAAAAGAGATTGGTCAAAAAAACATGTTTAGTAATTGCAAATTACTATCAAAAAAGTAACAAAAAATGTAAATTGTAATAACTACGAAGTTTCAAACTTCTTAGAGCGAGGATAATTAGCTTTCCATAAACACCTGTATGTTCCATACAAATAAGAGTGTCTGATAGTTGGATATTTTGGTTTTTAAGTAACCTTAGAAAAGCACTAATTCCTTTGTTGGTATTATCAAAGACATAAGAATTAGGCTTATTGAAATTGCTAATAATAGCTACATCAAATGTTAATTTTGAAATACCTGCTCTCCGAAGAGTGATGCTCTGCGATAGTTTGCAACTTCGCAGCATTCTGAGTAAGCGGTTAGAGTAAAAAAATAAACGTTAAGAACCCTAGGCTGGCTCGTGCCGATCATGAGTAATAATATAAAGATAATAACCAGCTACAGCAATGTAGCTGGTTTTTTGTATTTTGGATAAAACTTTTATCATGCGTCTCTTCTTTTTTCTTTTGTTATTATCCTTAAGTCCCAATATAATAGGACAAATCAATGTAGCAGAAATTCAAAAAAATATTGATCAAACCGTTTGGGAACCCTTTCAGAAAGCATATGAAGCGCTAGATGGAGAGTCATTAAATGCGATATATGCAGATGAGGTATTACGTGTGACACCAGAAGGAATTGATACTAAGAATGAGTTTAAGGATAAGAACCTGAAGCGTCTTAAAACTTCAAAAGAAAGCAAAACACAGATAAAACTTGATTTTTGGTTTGATAGCAGGCATACTAATGAAGATACTTCTTATGAAGTAGGTTTTTATAAAATCGGTATTACGATAAATAATGAAACTCAATATATATATGGTCAATTTCATATTGTATTAAAAAAAATCAAAGGTATCTGGAAAATCACACAAGATTGGGATACTACTACAATCAATGGGAAAGTAATTGAGGCAGAGGATTTTAGTAAAAAGGAACCATTAATGTTTTAATTTATTAGAAACGCTATAATAAACTAACCCTATAAAAAAATCAAAACTCATTGTTCTTTTAGTTTCAAACTATTTAATAACCCTTGAAAAAAATAACTAGTTAAGTTAGTAGCTTGATTTATTATTTATAAATAGTAAGTTTACTGTTAGTTAACCGACAAAAATTTCTATACGTGAAGAAACTGTTTCGATTCTTATTTCAGACAATTATAATTTTCATGATAGTTGTTTTACTTTTTGAATTGTCCTACAGGTTTTCGATTATTGATTTTTATAAAGGCGAGTTTGAAGCACTAAATGAGACTAAGGATATAGAGTCTAAGGATGTGGATTATTTAGTATTTGGAGACTCTTTTTCTGCAGCAGGAAATAATTATGTGGATTATTTAAGACAATCAAAAGATAAAACTTTCATTAATTCTAGTATACCTGGCATCGGAATCAAACAAGTGAATACTTTTATACATCGTAGGTTAAAAAAGTATACTCCTAAAAATATTATATATCAGGTATATGTAGGTAATGATCTTACAGATGTGAATCATTTAACGAATTATAAAAAAATATCCTTCGCAAGAAACGTGTACTGGGATATGTCTGATATTATTTTAAGTAGTTCCTATATTAATGCTAGGTTAGGAGGCTTTAAATCAGTAAAAAGAAAAACAGGTTTTAATATTTTGAAAGAATCCTTTAGTATTGATAATTACAATCCAAGAAGTAAATTATATTTTAAATCTGATCCAGAATATTTATATAAATCGGTAGTGATTGAAGGAGATTTCAAAAATAGATACGCAATCTGGATTAGAGAAGTAGAAAAATTTATAACAGAAATTCCGCTTGATACTAATGTTTATATCGTTTTTATTCCCCACTGTGCACAGTTAAATTCATTTTACTACAATAATCTTAAACAAATAGGAGCAACTTTTTTAGAAGAAGATGAATTTAATAGAACATATTATGGTTTTTTTAAAAAAGCTTCCTTAGATTTAAAGTCGTATAAAAATGTTTCTTTAGTTAATCCATTAGAAAAATTAAGGGAGTCGGATTCATTACATTATCGTTTATATTATGAAAATGATCCTCATTTAAATGATTTGGGACAGAAAGTTTTAGGTAATTATTTAAAAAAACAATTATTATTAAATAAATAGTTTGTGAGTTTTGTATTAGGAATTTCTGCGTTTTATCATGATTCAGCGGCTTGCATACTAAAAGATGGTAAAATAGTTGCTGCCGCTCAAGAAGAACGATTTACCAGAAAAAAACATGACCCTTCTTTTCCTAAACAAGCCATTGAGTTTTGTCTGAGGGAAGCTGGAATAGGAATAAAAGAACTATCATTAGTTGTTTTTTATGAAAAACCCTTTCTAAAATTTGATAGAATCATTAATTCAATTCAGGAGCAGGCTCCTTTCGGTTTTTCTTTTTTTAAAAAATCTATTAAATCCTGGACAAAAACTAAATTATGGATTCTTGCGATTATTAAAAAAGAATTGCAATATTCTGGTAAAATGTTGTTTTCAGAACACCACGAAGCACATGCTGCCGGTACTTTCTTTTCTTCTCCTTATACAGAAAGTGTTATTGTCACTATAGATGGAGTAGGAGAAAAAGCCTGTACCACCATAGGAATTGGAAGAAATAATACAGTAAAAATTATAAAGGAGCAACATTATCCACATTCCTTCGGGCTTTTATATAGTGCTTTTACTCAATATTGCGGTTTTAAGGTGAATTCTGGAGAATATAAATTAATGGGGTTAGCTCCATATGGTAAACCTGTATACACAGATTTGATTTTAGATCATTTTGTGACTATTTCTGATATGGGAGAGGTTATTTTGAATTTAAAATATTTTTCCTTTGATAAAGGAGAATCTACCATAAATAATAACTTTTGTGATGTATTAGGGCAAACAGCTAGAAAACCTGATGGCGAAATGACTTCCTTTTATTGTGATGTAGCAAGTTCCATACAAGCCATTACAGAAGACTTTTTGCAAACTATAACTACCTATGCTCAAAAGATAACTGGAATGGAAAATTTATGCCTTTCTGGTGGTGTAGCATTGAATTGTAAAGCTAATGGTGAATTAATCAAGAATAGTATTTATAAAGATGTATGGGTGCAACCTGCTTCAGGTGATAGTGGGGGAGCAATAGGAGCTGCTTTTGTTGGATGGTATCATTACCTGAAGCGTGAAAGAAGTTATATCGATAATACATTAACTGAACAGGCGTATCTGGGAATAAGTTATAGTAAAGAAAATATAGAAGCTACTTTGCAAGAGCATCAGATTGATTATACGTTATCTAATGATAAAGAACTTTGTGATGAAGTTTCAAATGAACTTAAGAATAAAAAGATAATAGGGTGGTTTCAAGGTAAAATGGAGTTTGGACCAAGAGCATTGGGGAATCGAAGTATCCTGGCAAGTCCTTTATATGAAGATATGAAAACACACGTGAATATGCGTATCAAAAAAAGAGAAGGATTTAGACCTTTTGCTCCTATTGTTTTAGAGGAAAAAGCAAAGGATTGGTTTTCTCATATTCAATCTTCTAAATATATGCTTTTTACATATAGAAGTAATAAGAAAGATAAAATACCATCTTGTATTCATGAAGATGGTACAGCCAGAGTACAAACACTATGTAAAGAAGAGAATCCATTACTACATCAAGTACTTTCATCTTTTGAACAGAAAACTTCTTGCCCAGTATTGATTAATACATCGTTTAATGTGCGAGGAGAACCAATAGTGGCTTCGCCATTAGATGCGTTGAAGTGCTTTTTTCAGACAGAAATGGATATATTAGTATTGGGTAATTACATAATACAGAAAGAAAAAAACAAGAATGTAAGCGAAACCCTTTCTAAACAAGTGGAGTATGAGTTGGATTAAAGATACTTTAGAAACAGTTCATCAGAATAGTAATGCTAAAAGAAAACAAAGACAATTTGGAGGGTTGATCATTGCTTTTTTATTATTACTTTTTTTTGTGTCTGTTTATAAAGAAGGATTGATATTAAATTCTAAACAGTTATATACAGCAATAGGATCTGTTATTTTACTAATAGTTGTATTTTTAATTCCAGTAGTATTTTATCCTTTCCTATTTATCTGGTTATTTATAGGGAATATTTTGGGAGAGATCAGTTCTTTTATTATTTTAGGTATTGTATATTATCTGCTTTTAAGTCCGATTACCTTACTTCTAAAAATCACAAATAAGAAGAAAGTGATTACAGGATGGGTCGATAAAAAAGAAAGTATTGATTATGAAAAACTGTATTAAAAATGAATAAGTCCGGGATATTTTTAGAGTTTCTAAAGTTTTTAATGCATCAAAAAAAGTATTGGTTAATACCAATTATTATAGTATTGGTGCTATTAGGGGCACTATTGGTATTTACTGAAAACTCTGTAGTGTCTCCGTTTGTATATTCGTTGTTTTAGATTCATTACCCTTTGCTATTGAAGGTGTAATATAACTAAATATTTTTTTTGCAATACTATCATTCCCTCTTTCTGCTATGTGACAAAAATCCGTATAAATTGTATTAGTATCTTCAATAAAAATGGAACTGATATCTGTAAAAGTAGAATCTTTTCTTAATTCTGTCTGTTTCAGAATATCTCTATAAGTGTTAATGTATAATGACCTGAAATGACTATTATCTTTAGCCATAATTTTTTCGGGTTTTGTCAAAGGTTTATCTAAGAATATCATTGGTTGAAGAAAATTATATACCTTGAAATTATACTGTTTGCCTAGAGCTTTTGTAATTTCAAAAGATCGAATATGTTGCAGAGCAATCTGTGTAGATAAATTTTCTGGATCTGAAACCTGCATAGGTTTTGTTTTAAATACTTTTTTTTGCAAGTAGGTTACTAATCTTTTTATATTACTTGATGAATAAAGCATACTTATTTTTCTACCATAATAATTAGATATTCTAAATTCTTTTCGACGATTAAAAGAACTAGCCGGAAGATCAGCTTCATTGTTTTCAAATGCGGATATTACTTCATTAACTCCATCATAAAAAATGACCAGATCCGGAATGTTATTTTTAAGAATTTCTCTCTGAAGTTGAATGTTTTCTATACTCCTGGTGTATCCGTGGCATCCGAAATTTGTGATTTCGATATTTTTTTTAGGAAAATTTTGATGAATATAATGCGACAGTCGAGACGGAATAGTGTGTTGTTCTCTGGTTCCTGTTCCGAACAAGGTCGATCCTCCAAAACAAAAAACTTTAAACGCACTTGCTCTATTTTTCTGGTTAAAATTTACCGTTTTTCGAATACCATTGGCATTAATATGATGATACTTTTCGTCAAATTCCTTCAATTTATAATAAATATAAGGAGCCCATTCTGTATCCAGGCGATGTAATTCATCATACATTTCCTTAATAATTTCAGGGTCTATATCTTGATACGCTCCAGAAGCTATTTTAAAATCTACATTTTTATGAAAGCGATTTTCATCATTGTATTGAAATAAAAAATGCAGAAAAATTTCTAATATAAAAAAGAGTATTACTGTGTTTCGGATACTAATCGTAAAAATTTTAATCCACTTTTTCATTTATTAATATTTTAAAAATGTAATTTTTTTCAGAGATTACCTTTTTCTCTAAAATACACTGTAGTAAAAGATTGTTTTTATGAGCAATATCATTAATCTTTTTGATTTGACAATCTTCTGATAGAATCATCAAGATGTTGTTTGAGGGATTTACGTATTTTGAGAGTTGTAAAAAAAGCCTCTCAAAGTATTCAAAGTTTTCACCACAGAACCAAGCCTGTTCTTTTATATTCTTTGGTTGATTTGGATAATATGGTGGGTTAATAATAATATAATCAAAATGCAGTGTTGAAATATCAGTAAATAAATCAGAATAAATGGTAATAATTGGCAATTGATTTTTTTCTGAGGCTTTGGTAAGTGCTTTTAAGGCAATAGTGTTAATATCAGAAGCAGTAACAATTGCACCTTTAGAAGCAGTAAATAGTGAAATGATGCCTGATCCACACCCAAGTTCTAATAAAGATTTTTCCTTTAGATCGATCGTTTTAAGGTACTCCAACAAAATTTTGGTACTTATTGTTAGATGAGGAGGAAAAACACTGGGTTCAACCAACACTTCTATACCTTCGTATCTATATATTCTTGGTTTAGCATAATATCTATCAGCACCTAGTTTTAGAAAAGGATGTAGTATCTTTTTAATTAGATGTCTCATTTATTCTGAATAAAACCCTTGAATTTCCGGTTGACGATATTTCCAGATTTTATGTAATACCTTAATTTCATAAGGAAATTGATACCATCCATATTTAAACCGATATCCAGAAACCAGTTTTAACAGCTGTTTTTTATACCCCTTTATTCTAAAATCTGATACGGTAGGATAATAGCCATTTAAAACAGTTTCAAAATTTTTAATCTTATCAATCATATAGGGTTTTAGCCAAGGTGTTAAAGGGTTTTTTCTCAAATCAAATTTTTCCCAACTTGGATCAATCCATTCTTCCAGATTTTGAGGAAATGAAAATCCTGCATCAATAATTTGTTGATATAGCTCAGAACCTTCCATCGGAACTGGGCTGTATAGGTAGATAATGATTTCTGCATTAGGATTGATCTTTTTAATCTTTTTAATAAAATTAATATCCCATAAAATCTGATCATACACCTTTTTCTCTGAGTCAGCAGGAAGTCCAAGTACAAAAGAGAGTTCAGGTATAATATCTACTTTTTTCATTCGTGCTACAAACTCTTCAATCATTTTACCTGTCTGAGTACCACCTTTATTCATCTGTTTAAGTACTTCGTCATTTCCGGTTTCTGCTCCTAAAAAAAACATAACGCATCCAGCTTCTCTCATAAGTCTGAGGTCTTCATCATTATATTGATTGATGGTGTCAATTCTTCCTTCTCCCCACCATTGGATACCATCATCTTTTACTAATTCTGCAAATTCTAAAACACGTTTCTTAGAAGTAAAAAAGTTATTATCATGAAATTCGATAGCATCAATTCCATATTCATCTATAAAATATTTTATATCCTGATACACTGTTTTGGCAGATTTAGCTTTCCATCTGGCATTGTAGATTGGGACAACAGCACAGAAAGAACAAGTAAACGGACAACCCATACTAGAATGATAGGCTAATGTTTTATTACCTAAAAAGGTTTTGGCTAGATAATTGTCTAATCCATAAAAAGAATTTAGATAGTCATACGGTAATGGGGGTAAACTATCTTGATCTAGTAATGCTTCTTTAGCAGTTTGTATGATCTTTTGTTCTTTATTACGGTAGATAAGGTTCTTAATTTTGGATAAATGATCTAAATCGTGTTTTTCTATAGTATCTAAAAGTTCAGGAAAAGTATTGTCTCCAGGACCATTAACAATGTAATCCACATATCCAGATGTAATAGAGACTTTATATTGATTAGAAGCGAAATAACCTCCCCAGATCACAATACTATCAGGGTGTTTTTCTTTAATTTTTTTTGAAATGGGAATGGCTTGTTTTAGTTGCGGTCCTGGCATTACTGTCGAACAGAAGTATTTAAACTCACCGGTTTTAAAATAAGAGTTTATCGTTTCCCAGGGATCATCCTCTAAATTTCCATCTACAAAAACGTAGTTATATTTTCCATGGATTGAAGCTCCTACTTGCAGAATAGTATTTGGGATGCGATGTTTAGCATCGGCACTTCTGGGATTGAATATGATGATTTTGTTTTTTTGCATAATTAAAAAGCACTACAACAGCGACTGCAAGCGGGTAATAACCCACCATTGGTTATTAAATCAGATCTAAATTTCTTTAAAACACTGGAGTTCCATATTTCTTTTAAAGAACTCTCGTTTAAGTTACCTAAGGTTAAATTGTAACATCTTCCGTGAGCAGGAATTACACTTCCATCCGATTTAATCATAATATTAGAAAACACATCATTACACATTTTTCCAATTATTTTTTCGGGCTGATGATAGAATTCCTCAAGCTTTTCTTTTGAAGTGATTTCTGGAGAGAATGTCACAGGAAATCTATAATTATTGTTTTTTATAGCTATAATTTCTTCAAAAAGTAATCCTAAGTCAAAATTATCAACATTTACTTCTTCTACATTAGAGGCAGTAGCCGGATAAATGTTTGCCCACAATTCGTTATGACCATCAGCGATACGTTGTGGAGTAAAATTAGTGTGCATAAACCCCAGTTGTTGTAAAGGATAATCTTTAAAATAATCGGCTAAAGTTTTTAAGTGACCAATGTTCCATTCAGTGATTACACAAAAGATAGAAATGGGTAGTTCTGGATTTAAACTTAGGATCTCTTCAATACCTTCAATAGCTTTTTGAAAAGATTTTTTATGCCCTCTAATCTCATTATGAATATCTTGTGGGCCATCCAGTGATATGAACAAATTACCAAGACCTGATTCCACTAATTTCTTTGCTTTTTGTTTTAATGTTAAAGCATTTGTGGTAATTGACGTTTTTATGTTTTTATTTTTGGCATATAGTAAAGAAGCTTCTAGGTGTGGATAAACCAAAGGTTCTGTAAAAGCATATCCCAACTTAGAATTGGGATAATATGTTGCCATATGATCTATGGTTTTTTGGATTAACTCTAATGGCATATTAATAGGGTGTGTTCCAATCAAGTTTTGTGCAAAATTAGTTTCCAAGGTCTTGGTTCCCACATCACACATTTTACAATGTAGATTGCATACATTGTTAACTCCAAGAACAATCCATTCAGGAGAAAATAAATAGTTTTTTGGCAGGTATTTTTTATTAATTTTTTTTAATGTTCTTAATTGCATGTTACCTAAAAGTTATACTCAATCTAAAACGGCGAAAAGAAGAATTCATCGGTTTGGTTGTATTCTAGCATTAATAATTTACATTTCATGTTTTTCTCAAGAAAGTATGACAAAATACATTCTCACTCTAAAAGTAATTTATTTTTTTCATATTTGTTAGTAATTAGATGAAGTCTTACATGAATAAACAAAACCAATCGATATTATTTTATACTTTTCTAGTAATTGGCGTATTCATTAGGATCTATATCATTGCACAGCCTTCAGAAATAATTTTGGATAGATGGGGGTCGGATGATATGTTTTATTATTCTCAGATTGCCGGTCATTTTCTTGATAAAGGTTTTTTAACTTTTGATGGAATTAATCCAGGAACAGGAGTACAACCACTTTTTTTTTTAGTACTTGTTCCGTTTGGTAAGTTACTCCTTAATGATTTTGAAAATTCTATTAGGATATTATTAATCGTTATAACATTTTTCAATGTTATAACAGCCTTCTTTATGAGGTCTGTATTATCAATGTTTAGCAATAATTCTTTGTTCGGGACTATTAGTGCATCCTTATTTATTGTTCATCCAAAAATACTTAGTGTTTGTTTTCAGGGTACCGAAGGTGGTCTATCCATGATGGTATTTGTACTATTGATTTTTGTCTGGTATCGTTTTTTTATCGAAAAAAAGAAAATAATTGTTAGTAGTCTTTTTTTTGCGGTATGTATTTTAGTAAGGTTAGATTTTTCTCTACTTATTTTTGGATTATCTCTTATATCTCTTATTAGAAAGGAAGTGTCAATTAGACAGCTATTTCAAGCTTCAATACTTCCTGTTGTATTCTTAGGTGGTTGGCTTGTATTTTTATATACCCAATCGTTTAGCTTTTTCCCCGATTCTGGAGCTGCAAAAAAGTTGCATTCAGCATTTATTTTTGAAGAACAGCTTGGGAATCAAACTATAAAAAAGTCTTTTGTCATCGTAGAGAATTTAATTAAAATCTGCACTTTACCATTTAGGGCTGAAAAACAAATCTCTATAACGACTTTTTTATTATTGGTTATTGGGTTTTATAGTATGTTTAAAAATAAACAAATGAGTAGAAATAAATTATTTACTGGGATTTTTCTACCTTTTTTAGCCGCTTCTATTTTTTATACAATCGTGTTAATCGCTTTGCTAGTTTATTTTAGGGAATGGTATGGAGTATCTCTCTTTATATTGTTTATTATAAGTATTACTTTTTTAGTTATTGAAGGGATGAAACAATTAAAAATGGCGAAATATACATTTCTTATTTTGTTTTTACTTACTATTTGCTGGTGGATTGAAGCAAACCATTATCCACGTAACTATTTGCATAGAGAACAATATCAGGTTTTAGATTGGACTTTAGAAAATATCCCTCCTGGAACGCGTATAGGTGCATTTAACTCTGGTTTTTATGGAAGTTATTTGGGAGATAAGTATACTGTTATAAATTTAGATGGTTTGGTTAATCATGCTGCATTAGAAAGTTTAAAGAATAAGACATTGTATCAGTATGTCAGCGAAGAAAAAATAGAGGTTATAATCGATTTCACCGGAAGTATTCAATTTTATTCAAATTTAGGAGGGATGAATTTAATGGATAATTTAAAAACGTTAAAAGAGTATAACCTTGATCAGTCTGAATCCAATTTACTGGGGATCTATAGTGTTAGAAGAAGGTGAGTGTTTCTCGATCTTCTTAGCTATTAGTTTGTATAACACTAAAATTATCAACTGAGTACAACAGATTCCTATAAAAACACCTTGGATTTCATATTTACGAATAAACAATATTATTGTTGTAAAATTAATAATTGCTCCAATAAATCCCATCAAGATGACTTTTTTTTCTTTATGTTGTTTGTAAAGTTGCATAATATTTATAGTATAAAAATAAGCTGGTAGTGCACTTAATCCTCCTAATAAGTAGATATTATACGAAATATTTAAATTGACAATTTTTTCTAAAACTATCCAAATACAAAAGGTTCCTACTAATACAATTGGTGTGGCAATCAAAGATATTTTTTTCTTTATTTTCAAAAGAACTTTGTTTGATACCCTAAATATATGCTTTGTAAAAGGAGTGATAAGAAATGCAGATATGGCTTGAAGCATCAGGAATGCTGTGATCAATAATTGATATTCTGATAATTGTTCTTTAGGTAAGTAAAAACTTACTATATAAATATCTATTTTGGATTGTAACCAACCACTAAAACCTATTAAAAAAAATGGAAATCCATCCCTGATTTCATCAAAAGATATTTGGAGATTAAACTTTTGCTTAAATAATTCTAAAGCAAAAACTAGATACGTAGTTTTAAAAAAGAAAGCCAGACAATAAAGTTGTAAAAATGAAACCAGATTAAAACTATCATAATATAAAACACCACCTATGATAGTAAGAAAACCTAGGATTTCGGAAAGTAATTGTGCACCAAATTTTTGACGATATATAACTAAGCTATCTAAGCTTGTATATCCATAAATTAGAACAACAAGAACTATAGTATATAAAGCTGTATTAGGAGGGAAAAATATGAATAGTAATAAGGAAGCTGTTAGTAAAATGCTTCTGCTTAATAAATTAGAGTAAAATATAGCATAAATTTTAGAAGGAGTTTTTGAGTATTTTCTAATGAGATAATCCCTGTTTCCCCAATTAACTATAAAAGCAATAAAAAACACCCATATCATGCAGTTTATTAAAATTCCCCAATCCGATTTTCCATAATATTTTACTCCTATGACGGCAATTAGAAAATTGAATATGGGGCTAGAAAACCCTTTTAACGTATTTATACCAATAGTTAGTAACTTATGCATTATACAATTTTAGATATGAAGCAATAGTTTCCTCTGGTGGGTGAAGTAGTACGCGTTGTTTTTTGGTTTTAGGATGAGCTAATATATGATTGCATTGTGAGATCATTTCGGATTTATCTTTGCAGATTTTCCATTCTTTAATGTTAGTTGCTGTTCCTACATCAAACGATACAACCTTCATTCCTGAATATAATGCTTCAGAAAACACATACCCAAAAGATTCATATGTGCTAGTATGAAGTAAAATATGGGACTGCGACATTTTTTTTAAAACTTCCTGTCTAGATAATTTACCAATTAATTTAATAGTTTGATCAAGTTTTTTTTGCTGAATGACAGCCAGAAGTTCTTGTTGTAATTTACCTTCTCCTATAATTTCTACTTTAAGTTTTGGATAATCTTTGACTAAGAAACTAATTATGTTTATAAATGTGAAGTAATTCTTTATTGTATTTAGAGATCCTACACCTATTATATTGATTTTATTTTCTAATAATTCTGGGAAAGAATTAACGTCTAATGACCATGGGATTATTTGGGAATCTAGATTGTGATTTTTATAGAGTTCTTTTTGATGATTAATAGAGAGCGTAATAATTTTTGCTTTTGATTTTAAAAGGGATTTGTTATATCGATTATTAGCAATCGTATCTTGTCCCATTACAGTTACAATATGGGAGATGTTATGTTTATTAGAGAATTTTTTACCAATAAAGGAACATTCTCCAATCCAAAGACTATGTATTGTACTTATTGGGTGCTTTTTATGAATTTTTTTAAGTGTTTTCAGAGCGCTCTTCCATATCCACAATTTCTTAAAACGATTATTTTTACCATTTAAAGGAACTATTTCAATACCATTCCAAGTATAATTTTTTCTTGTAAAAGGAAATTGAAAAGCTACTAATGTAAGTTTAGCTTCGGGAACCGTAATTAGAAGGTTTTTTAAATATACCTGAAGGGCGGGAATTGTATTAGAATCTTCTTCGGAGATTGCAAATCCAGGTGTTAAAAAAACAATATGTAATTTTTCTACATTCAATTATGAGTAAATATCTTTTTTTAAATTAAGTATTCTTAGCTATACTTCAATTGCGTTCGCGATGACATTTTTTGACTAACTCTTATTTGCAAATGATCATAATGATTATCAGCTATTCCAAGCTGTATTGGTAAATATTAAATCGTTTTGTTTAATAAATCTTAATTGTTGCTTTAAAATATTTTTGGAGACTAGTTTCCCTTTCGTGGTATAAATGTATTTATAAACAAATAGATCATTGTATATTTTTTTAATATTATTTTCTATTTTCTTTTTAAAGAACGATAAACCGGTAATCTTTTCTATTTTCAGAAAGACTTTAGTCAAAAATCGAGAAGATACATATTGATGATAAATATGTTCATTCAAAAAACCATAATGAAACGAAACATATAAAGTAGGATAGTTTATTTTTTTCAGCGCACTTCCTATAGTTGGTAAAATACTAAATTCTGCACCTTCAACATCCATTTTGATAAAATCAATTTGTGTAATTCGTTCTTGTTCTATGAAGTTTAGCAAGGGAACTGTTGTCAATTGTAAAGAATTTTCAGTATCTCTTTTTCGATTCATAATACTACTCGACGATCCCCCATATGACAACCTTGCCGATAAAGTCGCTATTTCTTTCACTCCAGAAATTGCTATCGGATGTGCGGAAATTTTATTCTTCATTGTTGGATTTAATGCTATGTTTTTTTGTAATTCTTTAAAACACACGGGATCGGGATCAAGTGCGTATACTTTTTTAGCTTTACGTGTGGTATATAAACTTAAAACACCACTCCAAGCACCAATGTCTAATACGACTCCGTTTTTTGGGACAAAAAAATCGAAAATATCAAATGAATGAACTTCCCAATTCTCTTTGTTTATGTGCTCCCACATTAATTTATTTTGTCCTGGATCGATTTCGAAACTATAATTTCTAAGCGTTATATTCATGTTTAAAAAGTATCTAAATCTCCAAATGTTAATTTTAAACGATCCAATGGAAATTGAGAATTAAAGTTTTTAAAACCAACAACCCATGATTCAAATTGCTGGACATTTTGTTTTTCCAGCAATTGAGTTATTAAGGTATTTGGTGAAGATTGAATAATAATTTCACCGATGCCATTCTTAGCAGAGATGTTTTTTAACGCTTTTAATCCTTTATAAAATTGTTCTTCTGAAGGAACTTCGATATCACCAATTAGTAAACCGTTTTTAATTTTAATCCAAAATAAGCATCCTTCTATTTTAATAATAAAATTGTCTGCAAAAGATTTATAATCGTAATACTTTTTATTCCTAGAGGTAGAAATTATATTATCTTTCCTATAAACACTTCCTTTAAGAATCTCGTCAATTCTATATTTTGCAAATACTTGAGCTAAATACTTTTCGAATATCTGGTTTGTGAAATTAACTTTCCGTGCTATTTTCTCTATAGGCACATTAGTAGTCTTTATCTTGAAACCTTGCATGCGTTCTATATATTTCCAATCTAATTTGTTTAAGTAACCATATTCAGAATTTTGATTTGGAAATCCCCAAACAAATTTGATTCCTGCCTTTTGCAATTGTATATCTGTTAGTTTGCCTAATTTGGTAAATAATCCTTTTCCAGCATATTCGGGAAATGTCATGGCATCACCATACTGAGCAGCTATTTCAGTTTGGTCATTATATTGCATCAGTACGGGAATAGCTCCATGAAAAGCTATAGGTTTGTCTTTATGGTATGCTAGATGACCGAAATGCTTTAGTCCAAGGTAGGAAGTATCAAATTTTCTAAAAACAAAATTATCACTTACCTTATTTCCAAAAACAGTTTTATAAATAGTTTTGAGATCTTTGATATTGGTCTCTGTAAGTTTTTCAAATCTAAATTCCATACTACTAAAAATAAGATCCTTTTAATAAACAAGAGATTTGTTGTTTCATTGAAATATACGGATTCATTACAAAACGATTTCTGGTTGTTATGTCTTTCGAGTCATCTTGAGTATTGTAATCTACCAAGAGTATTTTAGAAAATCCAATTTCTTTGCAATAATTAACTAATTCATTGGTGTAGGTGCCAAAAGGAAAAGCAAATTCGTCAATTGATTGTTTGCAAACATTTTCTAGTACCGTTTTACTTTTAGCGATTTCTAATTTAGCTTCATTTAGATCAATCTGTTGTAGATTAGAATGGGTTAATCCATGTGACCCAATAGTGAATAATGGATCATAAGCAATTTCCTTAATTTGATCTGAAGTCATTAAACTCCAATAATCTACTAATGGCTTTAATTGTATTTCATTCCATTCTTTTTCGAAAATTTGATAAAGAGGAAAAATCTTATCATAAGGTAATGTTTTGCATTTATTTTTTAGAGAAACATTATTACTTGTATATTCATTTCGACTATTTTTCATATAGTTTTCTCCTTCAAAAAAGATCTTGTTTTTTTGTGAATAGAATGAAACTAAATCAAGAAAGTCAGGCCATAAATTATCGCTTTTTTCATGAATCGGAGTGATATAAAAACAAGCAGGAATATTATATTTCTTTAGAATAGGAATGGCATATTTATAGTTGTTAAGGTATCCGTCATCGAATGTTAGGGCAATATTTAAAGTTTCTTTTTTGAATTTTTTTTGATAGAAATCATCTAACGAAATTACATTGTAGTTTTCTGTAAAATAACGAATTAAGTTTTCGAAATATTTTTCAGAGATAAAGCGACTATTATATTTAGTTTCCTCCTTTTGATCAATCCCGTGAAATACTAGAATGTGTTCACCATACCTGTTTTTTAATAATAGTTTGCCTAAACCAAGTTTAAAAAACAAGGCTTTGTATAGTATCGTTAATCGATATTTTATCTTTATCCATAACATATCTTTAGCCTATTGAATTTGGTATAACTTCCAACCTTTTGGACCTTCTATGATAGCTTTTAATTTGTAGTGTTTTTGTAAATAATTCCAATTGATCATTGGGTTTTTATCTTTCCATTGCTTTTCAAATGCCGTGGGGTTGAATAAAACCAGGTCACTAGATTTAAAATCGAAGTATTGTTTCAAAAACATGTTTTTATATTCAAAATTTAAACCTCTGCCTTGTAGAGCAATATCTATGTCAAAACTATATAAAGTATTATCTTGGTGAGGCTTCATTAGCAGTATCATTTCTTTTTCAAAGTCAACTCTTTCAATTAGTGGTATAAAGGCTCTAGTAATAAAGATGCCTTGAAATAGAAATATACAAATTAGAAATATATGTTGATGCTTTTTTACAAATTCCTTTGAAGAAATTCTTATAAATACAGGGAAAAAGAATAAAACGACAAAAGGAAAAGAGAGTAGTAAAAAACGTTTGTTTTGAAAAGGAATTCCTGCCAAAAAAAAAGCATACGATAGAATTACAATACCAAAGAACAAACTCCATTTATTTATTAGATCAACTCTTCTAGTAAAGAATAAAAATATAAATCCACAGAATAAATAAATTGGATGAACAATATTAAAGCCTGAGTATATAAGATTAAAGAATTTATATTTTAGAGTACCATCCGATATCACAAAAACAGATGAAAATATGTTTTTAAAACTCCAATTGATTAATAAATTGTGTTCTAAAAATGCCGTAGTATTGTTATTTCTAACGATTAAATGAGGAATCGTAATAGTTAGTGTAATAATTAGTATCGGTAATATGTGTATAAGATGAGAACGATCTTTGAATAGTTGATATATTACCAAAATAAATAGAGGTAATAAAACTACTCCGGCACCATATCTCGTCATAACCGCCATAACGGCAAAAATAGCAGTTAGATATAATGTTTTAATAAGACCTTGTTTAATGTATTTTATGCCATAGAAATAACTAACAACAATAAAACATGAACTTAATGTATCACTCATAATACTTAGGCCAATCCTTAGTACATAGGGAGCGAGTACAAAAAATAAGAGAATATATAAGACTGCATAAGATTTTGAAGGGTAAACAAGATCAATTATTTTTTTTATATAAATTGCAATAACTCCAATTGATAATAAACTAATTAATTGCAAAATTAATGTTTCATGTCCCGCAATATAACCAAGAAGTGCCCCTATAATAGGATAGTATAATGGCCAAAAATAATCTCCTGGATGAGCTCCGGTTTGTAGATACGTAATTAGAGCTCTGGTATACCTTAAGTATTCATATGCGTCTTGCCCATATAAACCGTCAAATCCAAAGTTTCTTACAACAAATAAGAAAAACAGTAGAATGCCAAAAAGAACAATGTTATCGTAATTGTTTGAATTTAACTTTCTAAAGTTCAATGTCTCTTTTTTTTTATGGATTATAAATATAGTTGATGAATGACAAAGAATAAAATTTATTAGAAAGGATAATTACGTTTTTATAATTTATTAGATAAAACTTATTTATAGTTTGTTATAACAGTAATAGAATTTTAAAAAAAAAATCTATTCTGATTGAAGATGTATTGAAGTTCGAACCGATTTCTCTAAAATTTCACTTACTTTTTTAGCTCCTCTTTCATTAAAATGCATTCCATCATAGAAGTAGTTCATGCTCTTTTCCAGTTTACTATCTAAATCAATTAAATCTACAGATCTTTTCTCTAGACTTTGCTCAAGCCGTTTATTAAGTTGATCCATGCAGTTACGTAATACTTTATGAGAAAAATAGGATTGTCCTTTTTTGGTATAGTCTCCATTTGCTCCTAACCATAATGATTGTATTTCAGAGTTAGTCATATTGTTTTTCCATAAAGTAGGTTGGTTTACAAATACTATCTTAATATTTAGCTTTTCAGAAAGTTCAACTATCTTGTTTATGTTGTTTTCATAACGATCTAATGATTCCTCCATATTCGGAACTTTTTCAATAAGTTCTTTGGTGGATGAACGATTATTTCTAAACACATTTGTATTACTTCCGTTTATATCAAGATGTGTAGTTCTTTTTGAGAAAAAGAGTTGGTTCTGCCCAGAAATTAATTGTACTAATTTAAAACTGTAAGGAAAACCGTTAATGGAATCACTAGGATAGTGAACAAAAGTGGTTTTCATTACTTCCGACGATGTTAAGGGATTGTAGTTTGGGCTATATTTTAACTCACGCAATAAATCGTTTGCTCCAACCAAAATGATTATCAAATCTATTTTAGGAAATGTGGGAACAAGATATTCCATCTGTGCGATATGATGCCTGCTATTTAAACCACTTTTTCCTAGATTTCCAACCCAGACCTTTTTATGAGTAGAATTGGTTAATTGTTTTTCGAGTAAAAAGGGCCAGGTTTCGTTTTCACTGAGGTAAAAGCACTCAGTTGTACTTCCACCAATAGTTAGAATATGATAATCAGCATTAAAATCATAAGGCTTACCACGGTGACCATCTTTGTTAATGCTAAACTGGGTTGGTCCACTTACGCCTTTAAGACTTGTAGAATCTACCTCAAATTCATACACTGTATTAGGTTGAAATAAAAAATAGCCATCTGATACTAAAATAGATACTAAAAGTTCGCAAAGCATTATTGTAAAAAAAATACTTAAGAGAACTAGCAGTAGCTTTTGATTAGTTTTTTTTAACATATATAGAATTCGCTAATTAGGAATTATACTTAATTCATCTATGTAAATATGTTGTTTTCTATCATGCCCTTCAAAATAGATAACAAAAGGCCTAGAAAGTATTTCTTGCTTGAGTTTGATTTCATAAAGAGACCAATTGCCGTTAATTTTGTATGTATTTGGTGTATTAATAAAAGTCTCCTGATATTCAATGATTTCGTTATCTAATATCCCAAGTTTTAACTTTGCCTGACAACGGTTACCTGAATTTTCGAACCAAAATTGCAAAGTGTACTCTGATTTTTTTTTAAGAGATACTTGATCATATCTTAATAATTCATTAATTCCGTAATGTGGTAACTTCAGGGCTCCGGTGCCTTTATAGGTTAATGTACTAGGAAGATTTTCATAAGAATTAGAATATATTGGCCTAATATTAGAAGAGGCTGCTACACTCTTTGTAGTCTTTAAATCAGAGACTTTAATTTCATAAAGAACAATTTCGTCGTTTGAGAATACTTCGTTTGATTTTTCAATAATCCATCTTTCGTCATTGGGAATAGGCTGATTTTTCATATGAACGACCAATAGAGGAGAAGTTGTATCCATTTTTTTTAGAATAGCCTTTTCTTGTTTGATTTTACTGAATAGTATTAATGATTCTCTAGTTTCAGAAATAGATGTCCTTGACATAAAAACACCCGTAAGAGGAAGTCTAGTGTGGTAAGATATTGTAAACGGATCCGCTACATATGCATAACTAAATTTTGGACGACCAAAAGTTTCGCTACCTACATGAAAGTAAGGGATAGGTATTATTGCTTGGTAGTTTTTGGAGTCTATATAAGCAATAGCTTGTGCTAATTCCGGTTTTTCTCTTTCCAGGCATCCTTTATTAAAAATGTTGAAGGAGTTTTTTACATATTTTGTATTAGCAATATGAGGAACCAGACTTTCTGTAATCATCATAATAGGCAATGCGATTAATATAATATTTTTATACTTTAATTTATTAGCTATTCTATATAGAAAGTATACCGAGAATATTGTAAACACAAAATAACTAACCCATGTTAACCGTCCAAATGCTCTAAATTGTTTGATCAAAGGGAACCAGTCGATTAAAATGGGAAAAACACGAAAAGGAAGTGTGGTAGCAATTACAAACAGCAGACTACCAGTTCCGACAAATAAAACCATTATTGGATTATATTTTGAAATAGTTTGTTTCCTCAATAATTTTGCTATATAAATAGATATGGCTACTAAAAGAAGTATTATAGTAAATATTCCCAAGTAGCTTCTCCCTTCCCAATGTAATGTTTGGTGTGCTTTATCTATATGAAATAGCCAATCATATAACTTCCCTAAAGGGAAATACGGTGTTGCGAAAGTGTTGTTAAAACTTGCAGTAAAATCATAGAAAAACTCAGGAGAACTGACTCTGTTAACATGTGTGTCACTAGAGAATAGTATTCCTACGAAAATAATAATAGGTAGTAAAGTTTGAAACGTAAAATGAACATAGCTAATAGGCTTAGAAAGTAATCTTTTTCGCTCTTGAATAGATAGAAGAAACCATAAAATTCCATAAAAAGATCCTAAAATAAATCCCCAATAAGGATGTATAAAAATACAGGAGCAGTTAAAAAACAATATAGTACAGGATGATCGCAGATTCCTTTTTTCATAAAACCAAGTAAAAAGATATAAGGATATTGGTATGATACATACATAGGAAAGTGCTTGATGCCAGGGAATGCGAAACAATTGCGGAGCAAGTATGATAATTGCAAAAGCACATATGCTAGCATACCATTTTGATATTTGTAGCTTTCGTAAAAAAAGAAACAAGAACAATGAACCAATTCCATAAGACAGCAGAACTAAAATATTTAAAATGCCAATACTGTAATTAGCTATTTCTGGAATAGGTATACTGATTACTTTAATTAAGTTAGATAGAAAAAGTTGACCATCTGTATAGATTAGATGTTCTCCAAAGGGATAATTCATTCCTTCGAATTCAATAAAACCAGAGTCGTTTTTTATGTGATATGCATATGTATAATAGTTTTTGATGCCATCACCAATATTTGAGAAAAGGTAACTATTAGGATTAGAAAAAACCTGATAATATACGATACTCAAATATAAAATTGGCATTACAAATGCCAATATATAGAATCGATATTTATTTAGCTCTTTCATATTTCGAAAATAGGTTTTTAAAGAGAATATGGAGAAGACTTAAAGATTCTTTGAATAAGGTAAGCAAACTTACATTCGAAAAAGCAACTCTTGTACTAAGAGCTATGCTCATAGGTTTCATTACGATTTCACTCTCTTTTTTTGCTTGCAAAATAAACTCTATATCAAAAGAATATCGATTGGTTGTTGTATTAAGTAAAATTTCTTTTCCTTTTTGATTCATGCCTTTTAAACCACATTGAGTATCAGTTATGGATTTGTGAATAAATAATTTATTGAAATTTCTAAGGCACTTAGAGATGATTTTCCTATTATAGGGTATAGTTATATTTTCAGGTACTATTGCCCTTTGACCTATTACAATGTCGATATTGTTCTCACCTAGTAATTTAACCATTTTGTATATAGACTGATAGGTATATGGAAACTCAATATCTGTATAAATGACATGATCAGAAGTAGAGATCTCCATTCCTTTTCTAACAGCATAACCCTTACCCATATTTTTTTCTAAGGAAATACCAATGAACCCAGGAACTTTAGCGCCAAGAAAATCAAAGTCTTCTTGAGATATCTTAGGATCTCCATCGTTCACCATAATAAATTGTATTGACCATTGAGGTAAGAGATTAGAAAGTGCTTCAAAAGCTTCAATTATAAGTTCTTTCCAATCTGAGGGAGAGAGATAACACGGAAGAACTATGTCAATATGTTTTTTATTCAAAAGTGTGAAGATGAATATATAGTTGCACTCGATTTTGCTTAATTATAATAAGACGGACTTTGTGATTTTCCCGATTACTATTTATGTAAAGTGAAAATACAATAAACTTTTGAATATATAGCTTGTGGTATTTGATTAGTTGATTTTTTATTCTTTGAAAGAATCATAAAATGATATATCTTAATGCTTTCGCAACTCTTAATTTAATTTAAATGACTAACAATTTAATTAAAAGACAGATGTCGATTCTGTTTTTATTTTTTATACTACATCATTTTACAATTGCTCAAAATTTTAATAGACCTGTTCCTTCTTCTTTGTTTCAATATGAATTAGAACCTGTGGAGAAGAGAATAACAGCTATGTACGATATTGTTGGAAGAGAAATTAGAGAAATAAAGGCTGATCAATTGTATATAATTTGTTATGAGAATAGTACAAAAAAGATGATTTATGAAGAATAATTGGATGATAATGCTTTTATAACAAGAGTCGAATTAATTAAAATAAATGAATAGAATTAAAAAAGAACTAAAGAAATTAATTCCTTTAAGGATCTTAGATTATTATTCTAAAGTTACCTATTCTAAGAGTAGGTCTAAGTTTAAGGATAACAGTGTAGAAAACGTCTTTACCAACATATACACTTCAGAGTATTGGAACTATGAAGAAAGTATTTCGGGTCCTGGTTCTTCAGTTAAACAAACTGAAAAAATAATAGAAGGAATAAATCAAATAGTTGTCGAACTTACTATTAATAGCATATTGGATGTTCCTTGTGGAGATTTTAACTGGATTCGTTATATCGATTTCTCTAAAATTACATATATAGGCGGTGATATTGTTGAAGATTTAATATCAGGTAATATTAAAAACTACAGAACGGATAAAATTAATTTTTGCAGAATCGATTTGTTAGAAGATGATTTACCTCTGTCAGATTTGTTAATAACGAGAGATTGCTTTGTGCATTTTTCATATAATCATATTTATCAATCTCTTATAAATATTAAAAAGTCTGATTGTAAATATTTAATGACTACTTCATTTGTTAACCATACGATAAATCATGATATTGTCACTGGAGATTGGAGACCAATAAATTTAGAAATCTCTCCTTTTAATTTTCCTAAACCTATGAGGATCATATCAGAATATATCGAAAAAGGTTTCGAAAGAGAATATAAAGGGAAATCTCTTTTAATCTGGAAGATTACAGATATTAATTTACCGCAAAAGACATATACATAATTACCTTAATAATACTCCTTTGAAAAAAATACTATTATACAATCCTAAAGCTGTTTTCTTTGACATGCCATTAGCATTATTGGCAATTGGTTCTGCTTTAGATCAAAATAAGTATAAGGTAATTGTCATTGACGGCAGGATTGATAAAAATCCAATGGATCGTATTAATGAACATTTAGATGGAGCAATTTGTTTTGGGGTAACAGCATTAACCGGAAGCCCAATTAAAGACGCATTAGAGATTACCAGAGCGGTTAAGAATGTTCGACAAGATATCCCAGTAATTTGGGGCGGTTGGCATACTTCTTTATTTCCGGAGCAAACTTTAATGGATGAAAAAACTATTGATATAACCGTTCAAGGGCAAGGAGAATTGACATTTAAAGAATTGGTAGAAACTATTGTTAATGAAGATTCGCTGGAAAATGTGAATGGAATTTGTTATAGAAATGAAGTTGGTGAGGTGATAAAAAATCCTCCTAGGGTTATTTCACCAATGGATAATTATGCGGATATTAATTATGAGTTGATAGATGTCGAAAAATATTTTGAAAAGAAAGGACAACGCCAACTAGACTATATATCTTCTACAGGATGTTATTTTCGATGTAGTTTTTGTGCGGATCCATTTGTCTATAATCGAAAATGGACGGCAGTATCACCAGAAATTATGGTTGATAAATTAGAAGAGCTTTATAAGAAATATAAATTCACAGACTTAAACCTTCAAGATGAAACCTATTTCACGTACCGTGATCGGGTAATAGAAATAGCAGAGGGAATTGTAGAAAGAGGAATGAAATTTACCTGGGCAGCAACGATGAGAGCTGATCAAGGAGCTAGAATGACAGAAGAAGATTTTGTAACCTGCGTTAATTCTGGATTACGGAGATTACTGATAGGGGTAGAATCGGGTTCTCAGGAAATGATGGATTGGTTAAAAAAAGATATTAAATTAGAACAGGTATATGAGTGTGCAGAGCGCTGTAGGAATTTAGGTATTTCGGTTATTTTCCCTTTCATTGTAGGATTTCCTGAAGAAACAGATAGAAGTATAGAAGCAACAGTACAAGTAGCTAAAGAACTAAATAGTATGCATCATAATTTCTCTACTCCGATATTTTATTTTAAACCATATCCGGGGTCTAAGATTACTGAAGATGTACTTAAAAAAGGGTATATATTACCCAAAACAATTGAAGAGTGGGCAGAATTTGATTACATTGGATCATCAGGACCTTGGATGAGTAAGGAGAAATATGCTTTTTTCGAGAGATTTAAATTTTATCTAAAACTGGCATATTCTAAACAACGTATTTTATATAAACCTTTACAGGTATTAGCTAAGTTACGATGTAAACATAAGTTTTTCAATATTCCATTGGAGAAAAAAAATGCAGATTTAATGATCACCAAACAACAACTATCTTAGTGCTTTTTTATGAACTTGCACCACATAAAAGGAGAGTCTTTTCTTCTTAAAAACTTATTGATTATTACCTTTTTGGGTTGATACATGATTTCAAAATTATCAAGAGCTTCAATTTCATGATGAAAGTAATGGTTAATCATCTGGGGAACCCCTAAGTTTTTGTAATAAACTTTAGTTCTATTTCTTGCTAACTCAATTTCTGTTTTTTTATAAAAAGGACTATCTATTATATGAAGTTCTCCATTCAACTTTAGTTTATTTTTTAATTTATCCAGAATAGTATCTAAATCTTTAAAATATTGAATACAACTATTTACTGTGATAATATCAAAATCATGTAGAACACCTGTTTCAGAAGAAAAAATATCTGCATAGATGAATTTTAAATTTGAGACTTGAAAAACTCTTGCCGCTTGCTCTAATTCTATCTGATTAATATCAACGGCATAAATTTCTGACTTTGGTATTTTAGATAGTTGATTGCTAAACCAACCATTGCCACATCCTAGATCTAGGATTTTTAAAGGTTTGTTTTTATTGGTAAGATAATCTACAATTCTCTTAGTAGATTTTTGTCTAAGTTTCCATTCATTATAATATCGATGATCTTTGGAAACCTCGGGAAGTAATTTCACTATCTGATCGGTATATATTCTTTCTTCTTTATTGCGAACTTGGATATATGCTGAAGAAAATGTTTCTTTTTTGCCTGTAATAAAATAGACTTCATTATGTTTTTTGATATTAGATAACATAACCTATTGTAATTTATAATACTTCATAGCGAAAAAAGCTAATAAAGATTTAGTTTTAAGCTTCAAAGAGGATAAACTATAAGGATCTTTGGAGGTTTTCTTTTTAAAATAATTCAGCTCATTCACAATTCTACGGACCGCAAAATCATAGTATTTACGATGATAAGTCCTTTTAAAATCAATTTCACGATCAGTTGAAGTTTGCCAATCAGGTTGCACTGTTATTTTATCTTCGATTTCATTATATAGAGATGTCCCTTTAATAGGATATGCAACTGTTATTGTGAAGTGTGTAGGGTTTGCAGCTTTAAGATAACGAATCGTTTGTTCTATATCTTGTTCATCTTCACCTGGATATCCAACCATAATAAAGGTACCGGTCTCCATACCCAAAGCATTGGTTTTTTGAATCGCTCTTTTTACAACGTTAATATCCACACGTCTATCCATGGCATCTACGATCTTTTGAGAACCACTTTCTGCACCGATCCAAATCCGATAGCAACCAGCTTCTTTTAGCTGTTGCAAAACTTCATCGTTTAATCGTTCCGCACGTGTAATACATTCAAAAGGGATAATAGCATCTTGTAGTATTACTTCTTTATGAAATTCTGCTAACCATTTATGACTCACTGTAAATACATCATCTACAAACCAAATAGTATCTGGATTATATTCCTGCTTAAGCATTCTTAATTCTTCTGCCACAAGTTTGGCAGGTCTTCTACGATAACTCTGTCCATATACAGCTGTACTACACCATTTACATGTGTATGGACAACCTCGTTGTGTACTTACCGTCATTGAACTCTGACCATGATTATTTTTCCAGGTATCTAGATATTTTTGCATATCGATTACCCTTCTATTAGGTAAAGGAAGTAACGATAAATCTTTCATTTTTATTCTTGCCGTAGTCTTCACCACTTTGTTGTTATCTAAATATGCAATACCCGAAACATTATTAATATCAGTTTTATTTACTATAGCCTGATGTAGTTCATATAAGGTTTCTTCTCCTTCTCCAATAACAATATATTGCGCACCAGACCTTAAATAATTTTCTGTATTATAAGAAACGTCGGGTCCGCCTAAAACTATTTTAGGAAAGCCATATAAAGCTTCGGTTTTAAGAATTTTGATAAGTTTGATGACTTCTACTTTAGTCATTAAATTAGCATAAATAGCTACGATATCCGGTTTTTTAGAAGCAATGAAGCCTAATTGTTCTTCTTTAGAACTAAAAGTGGTGTCAAACACATGGTTTTCTATTTTTCGTTCTTGTAAATATCCTGAAATATAAAGTTGACCCAAAGGTGGGTAAGGTTTCATAATCCTTTGTTCTTTAGGATCAGTACTAAGATAATATGCGTGGGTCAGTACAATACTCATCTTTTGGATAGCGAGATTATATAATGATCACTATATTTAGATAGAAAAGCAAAACGATTAAAAAGATAATCTAATTTCTGTAAGACTTTTAAAAGACCTAATTTGTTCTTGAAAAAGGATTCCAAATAGGAGGGAGGAATACAAATTCCAATAGGATTTACTTTGTCTACCGTAAATAAATTGTTAGCTGTTTTTTCAATATTCTTAGGATTGTAATACCATGTGCTTACATCGTTTCCGTCTACATTTGCCATTACTACCTTATCAGTATTTCTTCTAAAAGCCTTTTTTAAATTACCTTTCATTATGAAATAAATACTTTCTAATAAGCAGGCCTTCGGCATAATAACTCCAATAATTTTACCATTGGGTTTTAGTTTTTTTTCAGCAGCAATAAAAAAGTTCTCCAGTTGGGCAGGAGAAAGACAATTTAGTCCTCCAAAATCAGAAAAAATTAAATCAAAAGAATGTTGAAAATTTTTGTCATTCAATTTGTTGATGTCTAATTGACTAAATTGTGGTTGATTATGAGTTGCTGTTAATTTTCTATTAGCAACGGCTATCATTTCTGTAGAAATATCTGTTGCAATTACTCGATGACCTTGATCGGCAAGCCATAATGCATCATGACCTGTACCGCAATTAATTTCTAATATCTCCAGACTTTGATTTTTAGGAAGTGTTCTTTTAAGGAAACTATACACCAATTTCCTTTGTAGTTTACCAATATGACTATTCGTGAAAACGTCATCATACAAAGCAGCTGATATGTCAAAACTTTCAGTCATTTAAATGTTCCATTCTTTTTAAAATTTGTGCATCCATAAAAGCACTTGGAAAATAGTATAATAAATAGGCAATTCTTTTAATGGCGACTGTAGATAATTTAGAAGGGCTTTTAAAAACTCTCTTTAAGAATTGTAATCCTTGACTTTTTCTATATTCTTTATGGACATAACGATGTAATTTTTTATAATATTTAGAATTATAAGTACCCTTAAACATCATGGCTAAATCATCAGAATCTGTCCAGTTTGCTTTAAACCTAAGATCATCTTTTACTTTATCATAGAATTTAGTTCCAGGAAGCGGATAGGATACCGATACACCAAGATCATCTGGGACTAATTCTTTAATCATTTTTATGGTTTTGGCGATATCGTTTTTAGTCTCACCAAGATATCCAAATTGAATAAAGAATGCTACACGAATATTTTTATCTTTTAATAAGGTGGTTGCATTATATATTTCTTCAACTTTGGTTCCTTTATCCATTGCATCTAGAATGGATTGAGATCCGCTTTCAGCTCCAACCCAGACTTCTTGTAATCCAGATTCTGATAAAGCTTCAATAGTATCTTCTTTTAATAATAAATCTACTCGACTTTGAATATAATATTTTAGGCTAGTTTTTGTTTTTTTTAGCTCCAGATTAAAATTCTGTACCCATCCTGGAGTAAGCCCGAATATATCATCACACATCCAGAATCGTTCTACCTTAAACTGTTTTTGTAAGAATTGTATATGTTTTACAATGTATTCCGGAGAATGGGTGTTGTAACGATTACCATAAATTGGTTTGGCACACCAGTTACATTTAAATGGACAACCTCTCGTGGTCGCAAGGTTTAATGTAAAATCTTTACCACTGCTATTCCAGACATTCTTATACGCACTAATATCAACAAGATCCCACGCAGGCATTGGTAACTCATCTAAATTCTTTAATACCTCTCTTTTAGGGTTTGTAATAGTTTCTTCTTCTTTTGTATATACAACTCCTTTAATTTTTTCCGCAGATTGATTATTATTCAGTGTATTTATAAGTTCTAATAGCGTAATTTCTCCTTCTCCTTGAATGATGTAATCAGCACCATTAAATAGATATTTAGGGTAATGATCTGTAGCATCAGAACTATTTACTATAATAGTGCAATCATGACTTTTACCAATTCGCATCATTTCAAAGGCAGCTTCGCGCATGGTGGTAAGACACATTTTTGTCAAGTAATTAAAACCATCATCATATAATACTAGAAATTTTGGTTTCCTTTCGACAATTTCTTTTTCAATATCGTAGGGATTATCTCTTAGATTCGTGTCAAAAAGATCGACACTAAATCCCTTTTCCCTCATTAAAGAGGCAGCATAAATAGTTCCTAATGGAGGAAAAGGTGTTTGATTCTTCCATTGTTTAGCATCTAAAGGATAGTAATATGAGTGTGAAAACAAAATATCAAGCATGCTCTTTTTCTAGTTCTATATTATATTTTGATTGAAATTCATTATATTTTTTATTAAGCTTAGCTATTACTTTTTTCTGAAAATTTTGTGGATGATGTTTAGATACGCCATTGGTTGACTTCATGGCTATTTTAAAGTCTTCCTTACTTAAAGTATTAAATTTAGTAGTCCATTTTTTTACAGTTAGCCTTAAAAATAGAAGCTCTAATAGGTTTCCGATTTTTGAATTTAATATAAATTCTATGAACCTAGATAGAAACGACTTTTTATTTTTTGATATAATTGAAGGTTTACCTATTTCTAAATTTGGTAAAAATTCAGAAACCCATTGATTTTTATTATAAAACTCTGCGAAATTTCCTGAAACAGGGATTAATGTCAATAACTCGGTCGCTGTGAATATGTTTTTTTCGGATATTTCTAAAGAACTTTCAGAGATGAAATAATTGATGCAAAAGAATTTCCTGGAATTGAAAAGAAATATTTTTTTGTATAACATTAACAGCGTTCTGGCAATCCATAAGCGTCCAGGTTTTGTGATTACAAAAAAATCAACGTCACCATCTTTATCATGGTAATTTTTTGATAAAGCTCCTGAAATTCCAACGCCCTTGATGTACGGGAATTTTGAGATAAATACTCCCTTTTTTATTGCTTTGTCCATAACAGCCTTTGCCATTTTGTTTCCCTCAATACGTCTAGTAACAGATTGAATGTCTCCATCGAGAAAGTAATAGCTATTATCTATAGAAACAACTCCTTTTTTTTTAAGATATTCTAATTCGTCATTGATTTCGCTTTTATTTGCCGCTGGAGAAAACATATATATTTCTTCTGCTGAGAGAGGATATTTGAAAATAGAAAAATACAATAATGGTTTAAGGGAGTTCACAGAGAGTTGAGTTTTAATTAGAACATCATATTAAAAATAAGTACAAATTTTTTAACGAGTAATTATTGTGCTAGCATCTAAATATATTGATTTTACAGACAATCTCAGTGTAATAATTAAACATATAGTTAATTCTGTTCTGAATTTTGAATGAATTAACATTGAAGGTTTGTTAGAACTAAGAAACAAGATTGTTTTAATATATATTCTATAAAATGTATTAAAGAGGAAAAATTGAGTTTAAAAAAGGAATATTTTGGATTGAATGATTTAAGATTATTTTTTAACTAGTTTAAAATTAAAATTTACCGAAATATCATCTGCTATCTTTTTACTTACAATACTCGGAATCTTAATATCAAACTCTTCAGGTTTAGCAATAAAAGAAGAAGAAATAGAAATAGTTACTTCATCATCTTTACTCAGCGAACCTTTTGTCTCTATTTCTTTTGATTTCCCGTGTAATGTCAGTGTTCCTTTAATCATATATTCACCCTTAATATCATTGATATCAAAACCTACAAGTTTACCTTTAAAAGTTGCTTTCGGATAATCATCTGATTCTATATAATTCTCATTAAAATGCTCTTCCATTAAGGCATTTTTAAAACGAAAACCCTTAATTAAAGCTAAGGCTGCAAATTCACCATTGTCTGTATTTAAAATGGCAGTTACAGTAGTGTTTTTAGCTTTTACTTCCTCAAAAGAAGGGACTGAGGCTTCAAAATTAATTGTTCCTTTTTTGGTAATGTATTTTCCTTGGGCAAGGATAGATCCTGCAACGAGTAAAAATAAAAAAAACGTAAACTTTTTCATATATTAAGGAGTTTTATTGTTCTAACAATCCATCAGTATTCCATTGTAAAATGAGATCTATAGTTGCTTGCGGTAATCTAGGCCCTCCAGCAGGCATTAAAAAACTAATATCCTCAGAAGAAACTCTATCTAATAAGCTTCTATTATCGACTGCTTCTTTTACCTGATCATAAGTTAATAATGGCATAGGAGCAAAATTAGTAGGAGGATCATTATGACAAAAAATACAATTCGTGTCAATAATGGATTTTATAGTATTGTCATAGGTAATTAATGATTGTACTGGTGTTACATCTATTAGATCATTTTCACTATCATTTTCACAACTTATGTTGATTAAAACTATGCAAAGAATTAAAAATTTTAAAAGATATCTTCTCATAAATTGCTTTTAGAGTATTATTAGAGAGGTAGAAATTATGTCAATTTTCATAGATATGCAAAAATAAATTTCATTAGGTAGATAATTTTCATACTTTTAAAACAAGTTTAACTTGAATAAAGTATAATGAAAAAACTGTTGATAGTAATTTTGGTCCTACTAATAGGAGGATTTATAGGATATAAATATGTATACCAATCGCATCGAGATATACAAGAAGAAAAAGCAGAATTTACGGTTGATGCAACTGATTTGGCAAGAGAGTTTTCTGAAAACCAGGATAGTTCTACGAAAAAATATCTCAACAAAACTATTATAGTGAAAGGCGAGGTGACCGAAATAGAGGATAATTCTATGATGCTTAATGACGCTGCATACTGTACTTTTGATGTTAATCACAATATTTCGGAATCTAGTATGAATTCAAGTTTTACGATTAAAGGGAGATGTATCGGCTACGATGAACTTCTGGAAGTAGTAAAGTTAGATCAAGTATCAATAGTTAAATAATTATCATTTTTTGTATAAAACCATATTCATGAAAAAACTCCTATTAATTTTATTTCTTTTTCCCTACATAATATTAGCCCAAGATGACCTACTTGGTGAATTAGAATCCGAAGTCCAAGAAGACAACTATGTAACAGCAACTTTTAAAGGGTTAAAGATTGTGAATTTTGAATCTACAAAACTTGTTAACAAAAGAAATTTATTCTTTGTTGTTGCTCACCGTTTTGGTACCGTAAAAAACGGTATTGATGACCTCTTTGGTTTGGATCAGGCGGTTACTCAGCTTAAGTTTATTTATGGTATAACTGATGGACTAAATGTAGGTATTGCTCGGAGTTCTTTTCAGAAAACATATGGAGCTCATGTTAAATATAGAGTAGCTAGGCAAAAGAGAGGCGGTTTTCCTTTAACCATTGTAGGCTATAATTTGTTAACGATTAATACTGGTTTAGAAAAAGATCAATTACCGAAATTGGAGTTTAGTAATAGATTATCATACGTTTCTCAAGTATTGATTGCGAGAAAATTTGGTAAAAAATTATCGCTGGAATTGGCTCCATCTTTTCTTCATGAAAACTATGTAAGGTTTGATGATCAGGATAATTCACAGTTCATTTTGGGGATGGGAGGACGTTATAAGTTAACCAAACGATTTAGTCTTAATTTGGATTATGGTGTTCATCTAAACAAGAGTGATAGTTCTACATTTAATCATCCCTTATCTATTGGTTTTGATATAGAAACAGGAGGACATGTGTTTCAGATACATTTTACAAATGCACAGCCTATGTTTGAGAATGGATTCTTAGGTCAGACAAGTGGCCTTTGGGAAGATGGTGATTTTTTCTTCGGATTTAATCTAAGCAGAGTTTTTGACCTTTAAAATAGTAAGGCAAATTGTTGATTAGATACGTAATTATTTAATTTCTTTAATCGAAAAATCAGCGAACAGTACTTCTTCATCTCTTAGATCAGATGCGTGTTTGAGGCTTCTGTATATTCCCCATTTTGGCCTAACAAAATTGGCATTGGTTTTCCACATTCTTAATTGAGAAGATGAATAATTTAGGATTTCTATTCCTGTTTTACGATCTATTATAAGCATAGAAAATTTTGCATTTCCCTTTTCTTCATACGTAACAGTTTCAGTTACTTCTACCCAGTTTCCTCTAAAAACATCTAATGGCACAGAGTTTAAGGTATTTTGATCTAAAGCAGAAGAATATCGTAATTCTAGTTTATCGGGATTTCCTTTTCTGGCAGTTAATGTAATAAGAGGCATGTTTTTTTCAGAACCACCCACAGCTTTTAATTGATGTATATGAGTAAACTTTTTTGATACTTGAAAACCTTTGTCTAATTTAAATTTCCATTGATATACGACCGTTTCTCCTTTGGTTCCTTTTAAGTTTTCAGGAGATTTATCATATGATTTAATTTCATTACGCTGTCTGTCAAATTTTTTGCATCGGTCATTATCTTCGTTTACATGGATTAAAAACTTAAAAGCATGTGTATTCAATTCAGTATCAAATATTTCTGTAATATGTGTTCCTTTGAAAGAAGAGTGATTGTCACAATTTTTTTTTGTTGAGCCTGGTGCCTCAATAGGTTTGTATCCTGGAGCAAGTACAGAAGTGATAAGTTCATAGGTGTTATCGGAACCATTAGCTTTTAATACGACCTGTGCTGAAAGCTGAGAGCATATTAAAAATCCAAAGAGTAGTTTTATTACTTTTATCATATATTTTTAATTAACTTTTACAATTTGCTTTACAGAAAAAGTATTGGTTTGTCTATTGATGAATTTAATAAAATAAAGCCCATTCGACAGATTTGCAAGGTCAATTCTCTTTTCTACACCAATTTCATTTATATCTTTAACAATCTTTCCTGATCCATTGATAACCGATATATTATAATTATTTGTGTTTTCAAGAAATTGAAAATTGACGACACCAGTAGTTGGATTAGGAAACACATTAAACAAATCTATATCAGATACTTCAGGAATTGATAATGTTGCACTCTCTTCGACGGAAAAGTTTGCAAAAAGTACTTCTTCGTCTCTTAAATCAGATGGGGAATTTAAGCTTCTATATATTCCCCATTTTGGTCTTATGAAATCTGCATTAGTTTTCCACATTCTTAATTCTGAAGATGAATAATTTAGAATTTCTGTTCCCGTATTCACATTGGTAATAATAATGTTATAGATTGCATTATTAGTTTCTCCATAAGTAACTGTTTCGACAACTTCTACCCAATTGCCTTTAAGCAATGAAAGATTTACTGAAGTGATGGTGGATTGAGAGGTAGTTGGTGCATATCTTAATTCTAATTGATCCTCGGAGCCCTTTCTGGCCGTTAAGGTAATTAGAGGTTGACTTTCTTCTGCAGAATCAGCACCTACCGATTTTAATTGATGTAAATGTGTAAAACTACCAGAAGGCTGAAAACCGGCATCCAGTTTAAATTTCCATTTGTATTGTACGGTCTCTCCAATTACTCCTTTAAGATTATCAGGAGAGGGAGCATAGGTTTTTATTTCGTTACGTTGTCGATCTGTAGTAGCACATTTATCTCGATCAATATCCTCATTTACATGGAGTATAAATTTAAATACATTAATACCTAAGTCTGTATCAAATACTTCATCGATATGGCGATTCCCATCAGAACCAGAGTATGTAGAATGATTGTCACAAGTACTTCCGGTAATTCCTGGTGCTTCTACTACATCGCCACTGGTAGGCGCAAAAACGCTGTTAATGAGTTCATACGTGTTGCCAGGACCATTGGCATCAAGTGTCACTTGAGCTTTCGCTCCAAGGCTAATAAAAAGTAGTGATACAAAAAGAATGAATGATTTCATAACAATGTTTTTGGGATATTTTTTAAGAACAATACCCTTGTATATTTTACAAGGGTATTACTAACTCAAATTAAAATCAAACTATTTATAAAAGTATTTTAGTTTTTTACGACAGCTTTGGTAAGCATAGCCCCATCAGCATATACATTCATATAGTATAAACCAGTAGAGAAAGCTGTTAAATCAACAACATCTAAATTATTTTTTTTCTGAACTAATATTTTACCAGTTACATCCACAATTTCGATAGATGAAATTATGTCATTTTTAGAATTTATATTAATTACGTTAGTAGTTGGATTTGGGTAAAAAGAAATATTAGCGGTTAATTCTTGCTCTGTAATGGATAAGAGTGCGGCAGTTGGATTATCTGCACCAATATGATTCAATGCAACACCTGCAAAAGTACTAGGATACGCCTTGATACCTGTACTGGATGTACTAATTACCCAATTAGGTAAATTTCCTGAAGGTAAATCTCCTCCATACCAGTCAGAGGTTGTTGCGTCATTTGTTAAAGCAGAACCTGTTGAGTTCCCAATTCTTGCAGCATAATCAAATTGTGATCCAGTGGTAACAACTATATTAGCGCCACTTGGAGCAAATAAAGTAGGATCGGCTTGAGCTGCATCATCTTCAAGAAACCCGATTGGAGCATATGCATAGGCTTGTGCTGAGGCATCATTGTCTTTTAAGAGCGCAAAGCTGTCTAAAATTGTCCAGTCCGTGTAAGGCGTTCCATCAGGAGTACCATCATCGTCACTATCTATATCGTCGCCGGTAGTAGGAGCTGTAGTAGCTTGTACTAAAAGTAACGTATGAGATTGACCTTCTAGTTCTCCATCTGTTAAATCCAAAGCTATATTAGCAGAAGCATCAACCGAATATGGATGACCAGTAGTAAGTAATACTAAATATCCATTTGATCCAGTGGTTTGACCGGTTAAATCAATAACTTCATTTACATCTCCCGGATCATTTCCATCACCTTCAATCGTTAAAAGGTATGTATTGGTTAATGCAGCATTCGCTGCGCCACGAATTTCAATATATTCATTTGGATTATCAGTTCCTGGAGGATCAACCATAATCTCATTGATATAAAATTGAGCGTTGATAACTTGAGATGCAACAACACAAGTTATTAGAAGTACTATTTTTTTCATAATTAGCTTATTTAATGATAGAGTGATCTTGTTTATTATATATTTGGTTAACCAATTTGGTCAACCAAATATATAAAATTATTTTTATTAACACAACTTTTGTTGAAAATGTTGTGTTAACCTTAATTTTTTAACATTATTTCAGTGGGAGGTGAGTTTGCTTGATTGTTTTTACTGAAGTTTTAGAGATTATCTTTTCTTAGATATTCAACAATCTGAAGTGAGCTTTTTGTTAGTTCTGTTATCTTATGGTAATCAAAGTTTCCATCTTTATCTTTCACGATTAACTTTGATCCCATACCTACACAGTGAACACCTGCATTAAACCAATCGATAAGATTCTTTTTTTCGGGAGTTACTCCACCGCTGGGCATGATACTGCTCCAAGGACAAGGTGCCTTAATTCCTTTAATAAAATCAGGACCACCCACTTGAGCAGCCGGAAATATCTTTACAATTTCTGCACCTAGTTCTTCAGCGTAATTTATTTCGGTTAATGTGGCGCAACCAGGTAGCCACGCTATTTTTCTTCGATTACAAACTTTTGCTATTTCAGGATTTAGAATAGGGGAGACTATAAAATTCGCTCCTTTCTGAATATATAAAGAAGCAGTTCCAGCATCAACAATGGATCCGATTCCTAAAATCATACCCGGAAGTTCTTTGTTAATCCACTTGGATAATTCTGTAAAAATATCATGGGCGTGATCACCTCTATTGGTAAATTCAAATACTCGGGCACCGCCATCGTAGCAGGCTTTAACTACTTTTTTTGCAATATCAATATCCTTATGATAGAATAGGGGTACAATCCCAGTTTTTTGCATTATTTGTGCGACTTCAATTCTTGTATACTGTGCCATGTTATCTTTTTATTCGTCCTGATAGATTACCTTCAATAATACTTAATACTTCTGCTTCTGTTACCAGGTTTGCATCTCCTTCTATGGTATGTTTTAGAGCACATGAGGCATTAGCAAATTCCATTGCCTTAGTATCATCATAATGTAAAAGTCCATGGATTAATCCAGCTGCATATGCATCTCCTGTACCAATTCTATCAATTACGTGTGTGATTTCTAATTCAGTGGTTTCAGAAAATTCTTTTCCATTCCACATTCTGGCTCTGATCTTATGCCAACTTGCATTAAGAGAAACTCTTGTTTTGTCAAAAACCCCTTTTATATTAGTGTATTTCTCCATTAAAAGCTTACTTGCTTTTATAAAATCGTCATTATCATAAGAGAAACTAGTTTTTAGTAACTCATTGATTTCATTTGGACCTCCAATAAATACATTAGATAATCCTACTAATTCATTGAGAATATCTTTCGCTTTGTGACCGTAATTCCACAACCCACTTCTATATGCTGGGTCTGCTGATATCGTGATTCCTTTTTTATGAGCAATTTCTATCCCCTCTTTTAATGCTTGATATGCATTGAGAGATAGAGCAGGGGTAATACCTGTCCAGTGGAACCAATCACAATTTTCTAAGGCTTTTTCCCAATTAATTTCATTAGGATTTATATTACAAAAAGCTGAGTTAGCTCTGTTATAAGCTATAGTGCTTGATCGCATGACTGCACCAACCTCCAGGAAATATAATCCCAGAGGATGACGCGAGTCAATAATCAAACCAGTATCTACTCCCAGTTTCTGCAAGTAGCTCTTTGCTGCATCACCAACAAAATTGTTGGATACTGCTGTAATATGTTGTGTATTGTTTCCGAATTGAGCGAGCGATATTGCTACATTCGCTTCGGTTCCACCAAAGTAGTATTCTAATTGGTTAGATTGTTTTAATTTTTTGTTCCCTAAAGGAGCTATACGCATTAAAACTTCTCCAAAGGTTACTACTTTTTTCATTTTGTGTTTTTCTTTATATTTAAATACCTAAGGCTTGTCCACCACCAATCTGAATAGTTTCGGCAGTTATAAAAGCAGCGTCATCACTTGCTAAGAAAGAAACAACAGAAGCTACATCTTCTGGTTGCCCTAATCTTCCTAACATAATGTTGTTTTTCCACGATGCAAAAACTTCAGGTTTTGTGGATTTAATTTGCGCGTGAAACGGAGTATCAATAGTACCAGGAGATACTGCATTCACTCTGATGCTATATTCTGCAAGGTCTTTTGCTAATGCTCTGGTTATAGCATTAACTGCAGCTTTAGATGTTCCGTAAATTCCTGCTCCAGGACCTCCTGCAGTCCATCCTGCATTGGATGTATAGTTAATGATAGAAGCATTTCCTCCTTTTTTAAGATAAGGAATAGCAGCTCTAGAAGCAAAAAATGTTGAGTCAAGGTTTAATGCCATTACAGATCTGTAAAATTCTGTTGTCATTCCTTCAAATCTGGATCTTCCACCTAATCCACCAGCATTATTTACCAGTAGGTCAATTTTACCATATTTTTCTCCAATTTTTTCTATGTTTGAGGTAACTGCCTCTTCGTTTGTAACGTCGAATCCATAGTACTCTGCAGTTATTCCTTCTGCTGTAAGCTCTTTTACTCTTTCAGCTCCTTTATCATCCTCTATACCGTTTAAGATTACCGTATATCCATCGTTGCCTAATCTTTTTGCAACTGCGAAGCCTATTCCGCCGGTAGCACCGGTTACAATGGCAACTTTTCCTTTTAAACTCATTTTTTTTCTTTTATTTATTATAAATTATTGATAGTTGATTAATTTTATTTTATGTCAATCTGCTATAGTTTGTTATTTTCTTACAGGTCCAATTTTTTTGATAAACAAGAAAATAGACAAGACTCCAAGTATTACAGAAACACATATTGCTACAAATGCAGGTGTGTATGAGCTCGTGGTGATCTGACCAACAAACCAGTTCATAATCATAGGTGATACAGCAGCAACTGTTCCCGCTAATCCTGCCAGTGTTCCTACAGAAGGTCCTCTAAATAAATCACTGGAAATCGTTTGGATGTTTCCAATTGCAAATTGAAATCCGAATAACGCCAATCCTGCCAGATATATGAACATCATGAAATTCTCTTCTGTAACGAAATTAATGATGGATACAAATGCTATTAAAATTAAAATACCTCCTAATGCAATTGTAATTTTTCTTGATGTGTCTACTGAAAACTTTTTCATTAAAGCTTTGGTAAACATTCCACCTATTATGCTTCCGGCTGCTGCCATTAAATAAGAAATCCAAATGCTTTTGGTTTCTTCTATGTCAGATCCGAATTTTGCTCCTAAATAAATAGGCATCCATCCTACAAAAAACCACCATATTGGCTCTATAAAAAACCTACAGAATAGAACACCCCAAGATTCTTTATGACTCAATATTTGGCCAATACTTAGTCCTTTTTCTTTTATATCAGATTCTACTTCGACTTTTTCTATTCGATCCTTTATGATCAGTGCTCTTTCTTCATCTGTAATCCACGGATGCTTTTCTGGTTTGGCTTTATTAATGAATAACCAAGGGATTACCCATAATATACCAACAAAACCTAAAATAATATAGGTAGTTTTCCAGCCATATTGCGCATATAAGAATATAATAATGAAAGGAGCAATTACATTTCCTATGGAGGCTCCGGCATTAAAAATTCCTTGAGCAATTGCACGTTCTTTTATAGGGAACCATTCTCCATTACTTTTTACAGCACCAGGCCAATTACCTGCTTCTCCCAATCCTAGTAATACTCTAAAGATGGAAAGACTAACTAACCCTCTTGCAAATGCGTGAAAAACTGACGCTACGGACCAAACGATAATAGAAACTGTAAATCCCAAGCGTGTGCCTATTTCATCATATAATTTTCCAGAAGCAAATTTACCGATGGCATAGGCACCCAGAAAGAAGTTAAGCATTAGAGCGTAATCGGAGTTATCCATCCCTAGGTCTTTACCCATTTCAGGCCATAAAAGTGCAAATGCAGTTCTATCGATATAATTAATAACCGTTGCTAGGAAAATTAATACAATGATCCACCAACGTAATCCTTTTAATTTGGTCATCTAATTATTTCTTTTGATGTGAAATTTCTAAAAAATCTTCTCTGATTGGACTGAATACGTCAATAAGAACTCCGGCTTCCAGGCAGACTGCTCCATGAGGAACATTTGGTGGAATAAAGAATCCATCACCAGCATTTAGTACCTTTTTTTCTTCTCCTATAGTAACTTCAAAACTTCCGGATTCTACATAGGTGGTTTGTGAATGAAAATGGTCATGGATATATCCAATAGCTCCTTTTTCGAAGTCGACTTTTACCATCATAATGTTTACATCATAGCCAATCATCTGGCGTTTGATTCCTTCTGCAGCCTGTTCCCAAGGTTTGTCTTTGGTTACAAAGAATACATCACTCTTTATTTTTGAATAACTCATGTGTTTAGTTAGTTTTTAGATTATAATTTCCTGTCCATTGATATACTTGATTATCAATAGTAATTTTATGTTTTTTATGCGGATCGTGTTCTTGATTAACAATCATTAATATATAATGGTCGTCATTTTTGAATGTCACTTTTACAATTGTATAATTATTATCTGAGGAGATCAATTCAATGTTTTTAACATCAGAATGAGGATTTTGTACTGATTCAAGCTTCGGGTCAAAATTTCCGTGAGGCTCTATAATGTTTACAAAAACATGATCTTTTTTATCATTTTCTCTTACCATGTAAGAAGCATCATTTCTAAGATTAAAATTAGGATCATTAGCTCCCAATCTGGAAAAAATCATTTCACTTTCTGAACTAATCAAACTTGAGATAGAGTAGAAGCTGTTTTTATTTAACCAAGTTAGTGTAGCAAAGTTGTTATCGCTTTTACCTTCAGCTAATTTCCATAAATGTTGGTATCCATTTTTAGTTCCAAGAGCGGATAATGTATTTTCTTTTGCATACTCAAAATTAGCTTCCATTACATGTCCTTGGTACATGAAATTAAGATCATATTGATGTGTTTCTTTAGACTTAATGGCATATACATCAATTATAAAAGGAGGTCTTTCTGTAGTTTGACTTTTAACTAAGGTTAATGTTCTTTGCATTTTGACTCCTTCATATGCATTCTCTTCTTTGGCACTAACAATTTGAAGATTTGAATCTTTTAGATTAGAAAAAAGTAATTCAGGACTCACCTTACTGGATGCTTTTACATTAGCATTAAATTGAGATGTTTGGTCAACAATTACAGTATTGTGAGCTATCGTTTGCTTTGCCCATGTTTTATTCTCGGGTAAATATCTTCCTCCTTTTTTAGATTCTACATTCAGAAACCTGGCAGCACCATAATCCTGAAGAATTTCTTGTTTACCATCATATAAGAATAAAGAGAGTCTATCAAAATGTCCATGCCCCATTCCTTGGGAAGCAAATTTAAAAACTGAAGTAATTTTTTCATTTTTTTTTCCATTAGACATTCTTAATAATGCTAATCCTCCATCAGTACCATTATTACCATCTGTAATTAGTAATGGTACTTTTTTATAGGCTTTAGGTTCAGAATCTTTTAGAGCTTTGGCTACTTCTAGTCCTGCTCCCGATATACTTACCTTATTGTGTTCTAGAATAATGGGTAGTAGCGAGCTATCTTTATAATAGGTGTATGCAATATTGCTGGCAAATATCAATTCACTGGTTAAATAGTTCTTTTCTTTTAATGCATCATTAAAAGGAAAGAATGCTCCATTTTCATCAGTTAGTTGCAATACTGTGGTTACCGCTTTACCTAATAATTGATCTCGGTATTCAAAGATTTTTAGATCAGGTTGATTGTTCTGAATAGCTTGTGCAAAAAGCATAAATGGCATCATTGCATATCGCTGATAATAAGGACCTTCAGAGTAGTATCCTTCAGGTGAAAAAAGCATATCTATCTGTTTAAGAAAACCAGTTTCTTTATCCTTATTACTTCCGTACAGGGCACGGTCTACCATATCCTGATCTTTGAGAACATATCCCGTCATACCAACGCCCGCTACTGCCCAGGTTCCATGATTATGTATTTTATTGAAAGTTTTTTTAGAATCGACACTAATAAATTCAGCTACTTTCTTAAAAACATTATCTTCAATTATTGTTTTGTTTTCTTCTGAAATAGCATCACTTACCAGATTATACGCCTGTATGGAATTTACTAACCAAACACTTTCATTTAGTCCTTGCCAAAAAAGCTTTCCTGCCGGATGATTTTCTTTGCTTTTAGGATGTAAAGGTAAATTAGGATACATTTTTGCATATGCCAATAACATATCCGTTACAAATTTGGAATATTTAGTATCCTTTGTAATTATATATGAAATTCCAGCTGAATACATATCGCTATAATTACGCTTATGCTTTTCATGTGTATACCCACCACCAGGATCTTTAGGTACTGGTACTTTGATACTATTTTTAATAGCATTGTCTGCTTTGTTTTTATGCTGTTCAAATGAGATTTGTATAACTTCGTTTGTACTTAATAACTCTTTTATTTCATTAGCTTCTGAAGTTGATAATGAAAGTATAGGTTTTTGATTTTTAATCTCTGTTTTAACTTCTGCAAGTTCTTTTTTATTACAGCTAAAGCTTAAGATACCAAGGGCTAGGGTTAGGCAGAGAATGCCTAACCTTAACCGTATAGTATGTAAGGGTGATTGGATCATTTTTCTATTTTTAGAAACTATTCTTCTTTTCTAGATATTGATTTTGTTATCTTAACCTTGATCTTTCCAGTTAGTTTGATCGGTAATAGAAGCAGCTGAATAGTCTACCGCTCCGAACTCAGTTAATACTCTATCAGTTACAATTATCCAATCGTAATCTGCTGACCTAGGAATATTGTCTGATGAACTACCAGCTGTGAGTCTCAAATGGAATCTGGAAAAGTCTGCCGCACTATCCATAAAGCCATTAAGTCTTACGGCAACTAAAACCCATTCTCCTCCTGTATCTAAAAGTGGTCCATTAGATTCTCTACGTTGCGCACTAGAAGTACCGAGGTAAATTTTTGTTCTACAATTTGCACCATTTATTCTCATCCAGAAATGTAAAACGGGATTCCCACCAAATTTACCCGCTGGATCTGCTAAAGCTGCTGATTCTTCTCCCATTTCTTCCGTTCCATAGTCATCGCTAAAATCATAGCCATATATAGATGCTAAAGTACTTGTAGTTGCTTTGGGGTAATCTAAATGCAAATATCTACTTCCGAAAGACTCTGTCATTCCGGTAAATCTTGGTTGTTCCGATTCTTCTTCTCCAAGTGACAAGACTACTTCATCAGGATTACCATTTTTATTATCTCTTACAGTTTCAAGAGCTTTAGTATCAAAATCATAATACTCATAATATGGTCCATTAATATATGGTATATTATATGTTGTTTGACGCATTTCAGTATCTGTAATGATTACTTCAGCAATACCCGTTTGAACATCTGCAGGAACCATAAAAGTTAACTCGGTGGCGGTGGTGGTAATTGTTGCTTCAGTGCCATCTACAGTTACGGATGTTGTGAAATTAATATTGTTTCCGATGATTGTCACAACATTATCTCTTGTCATTATTCTAGGTACATTACTCGGTTCAGGAGTTGGAATGTTAACTAGAAAAGAAGGACTTAATTCTTGTGCGATTTCACCATTATTGCTATTGTACGTTAAATTTATAGAAACCGGATCTAAGGTTCCCGGATTTGGAACAGTAACTACTATTACATCATTTTCCTGGAAAGATATAACACCAGCAACACTTCCAAAAGTAACACTAGATACAACACCAAGATTAGTACCTTCTATGATTAATAAATCATTAGCAGTAGCTTCATTAGGTATTGCACTAGTAACTGAAGGTACAGGATAAGATACAGTTAAGCTTTCTGATGATGTAGCGGTAAACTCAAGGTTTTCTGCACCTTGTCTGCTTAGATCATTGATAAGTACAATTGGTCCTGAGACAACTGCAGGGTCAATTCTAAGTAAAATTTGAGTATCACTAATTTTACTTTTTATTTCTGTTGGTATACCACCAATAGTTGCTCTATCGACGAATTGTAGAAACTCTCCTTCTACAAGCACTGCTTTAAGTATTTCTGCGCTTGATGGAGAAAAACTAGAGATTATTGGAGTAGCGGATTCAATTTCTTCTACGGTTTGATCTACTTCTATATCCGCATCACAAGATGAGGATATTACAAATATCAACATTAAACAGAAAACCAATAGCCCTGCTAAGATTCTCTTGAAAGATGCTTCGTAATTTTTCATAATTCTATGGTGTTTATTTTATTTTTTAGCTTCCCATTTCAATCCAATATGTTGTTGCTTTCGCAGCGGTGATTTCTCACTTGGAATGAAGTTATTTTTATCTTCCCATTTCGGGTTTTTGTATAGGATATCTTTTGCTGATGCTCCTTTTGTTGCTTTTACTGTACCACAATCAAAAATGACACAGTTACTAATCGTATTTTTATTTCCTTGTAGGTTAACGGGGTTTACTACTTTATAACTTTTTTCGAATACAGAGTTTTTGATGTCAACTGATACAATACCTTTAGTTCGTAATACTGTACCTTTTTCTTTATTACCTACATTACTAAATATGGAATTATCAACGATAAGTTTACCTCCTAAAGTAGACTCGTCAGTTCCTCCACGGTAATAATTTATTGCCCATTGTTCTATATCTTTAAAAATTGTATTATCAATATGTACTACTTGAGCGCTATATTTTCCGTTATCATCTTTTTCTTCTGATAGGTTAATACCTCTGTAAGCGTTTTCAATTCTGGAATTAACGATGTTAATAGTGTCTGCAAATGTTCCTTTGTAGGCTTTGTATACGCTACCACCTTTTTTGTTTTTAAAACTATGGATATAACAATTGTCAATGAATACAGAATAAGGCTCAGATGCACCTTTGTCAGGGGAAACTACCGCATACTTTATAGGAGTACTTAAGTCTCCAGATATTTCCAGATTATTTAATCGTAATGCACTACCTCCTTCAACTCTAAAGATATAAGTAGGATTTTTTTCTAATCCTTCTTTCATTCTTAATACAGGTTTTTTGTCTTTAGAATTTCCTTGAATAGTTACATTATTATTGATTTTTATTCCTTTTTCAAAAACGTATTCTCCAGGTTTCAATTTGATGACACTACCAGCAGAAGCTTTTTTTAATGCTTTACGTAATGTCCCTACACCAGGTTCAATTTCGATAATTTCTGATACTACTTTTGGTTTCTGAGGTGCTACTTTTGAATCCCATGAAGTTCCACTTTTAAGAACAAGTGCCTTTGGAAGCTTATTATTTCCAAGATTATAGGCTCCAGCTACAAAAGTATTTCTCGCTGTTCCAGTGATATCAAGTTTGGTCGATTTACCTTCAGGTTTGGAATTTTTGATTAATTCCTCATTGTCGGTTTTTGGTATGTAAAGAATATCATCTAAAGTATCCCAGTTGACTTTAACTTTTGAAAAACCTGATTGATTGAAATCTTTTTGGGAATCAAGAATATTCCCATAGAATTTAAAACCATCTAGTTTATCATGTACAGTTGCAATATCACCGTTTTTATCATTGAAAATTAGATTGTTAGCAAAAATAGTATTTATTGGAGCTAATGATCTTTCCTCATCACTACCAGCACAAAACTGAATAGGAGAACAATTAATAATGGTGTTATTTTGGATGCTAACATCTTTTACCTGATGATATCTGTTTGCGGGACTATTAGGTACACCATTCATAACTACAATTGGACCTCTAAACCCATCTCCCGTTAGATTCATCATTAGATTATTTCTAACTACATGACCTGCGTTAATGATTCTAATACCTCCTGTATTTGGTTTTTGATTTCCAATAAATACATTACTTTCTATTAAACACCTATTCCCATGTCTTAATGTTAATACGCCTTCACTTTCTAAAAAAAGATTATTACGATATACGTTGTCACAGGACTTGTTAGAAATAATTTCTACTTCACCATTACATTTTTCAAAAACATTATCTTCTACAATCGTTCTGGATGATAATAAGGAATTTTTACTGGTTCCTATCCTTATCGTTTCACCACCATTAAATCCTAAAGAAGGTCTTTCTCCAAAATAATTATGATCAATTCTGTGATTATTCTGAATATGTTTTTCTCCTTTTAACCAAACGACTAGAGTTGTACCAGAATTGGTTTTTCCCGCAAAATAATTGTGATCTACTCTGTTGTTCTTACCCCAAATGCTTACCCATTTAGAATCTGTTGCTTTAGAGCTAGGATTATAATATGTAATAGCACAATCGGTTAGTCTAGAATGATTTGCGAATTCCTTAGAGTTTATTCTAAAGGAAATTACAGATTTACCGGAAGTAAAACCATTTTTAAACCATAAGCCTTTAACTATTAAATGAGTTCCAGCCATTTTTAAGCTAGAATCTCCGGTAATGAATACCTTACCGGATTCTTCTGCTTGAATTATAATTGGATTATCTGAAGTCCCTTGACCTTTTACTACTAATTTGACATCTTTCCATTCTCCATTTTTAAGAATAATGCGATCTCCTGCTTTTACGGATTGTATAGCACTATTGAATTCATCAATAGTCGCCACTTTAATCTCATTGGCAAAACCGATGCATCCAATGAAAAACAGTAGCATTGATAGTGCTCTAGGAATGATATGTTGTTTGTTGATAGACATTAATAACCTATGTTTTGAGCTAAGTTTGGGTTTAGATCGATTTCTCTTTGTGGTATAGGTAATAATAACTGAAAATCAGAAATAGGACTTGCATCAAGATCAGGATTATCTGGATTGTTGTATGCAAACTCTGTGATAAAGTGTTCATTTATAACAGTTAAAGCTCTGTTGGTTCTTAGTAAATCAAAGAATCTATGATTTTCAAAGGCAAACTCTAAACGTCTTTCATTTTCTAAAGCAAGTTTAAAAGCAAAGCTAGAGCTTACTTCTGTTTCAGTTAAGGCAGTTAGACCTGCACGTTCTCTTACTCTATTAAGCTCTATGAGTGCTTCAGTAATTCCTCGAGCATCTATATAAGCTTCAGAAAGCATTAATAGCACATCGGCAAATCTTGTAACTGGCCAGTCTACATCACCATCGTCTAATGCATTAAAATCTGAATTATACTTTGTTACATGTTTATTAAAGATTTCTGTTCCATTGGTAGCGATATAACTATCAGCCATAGATGAAAGCTTTCTTTGATCTTCGGTTAGGTATAAATTAGACACATCCTCAGTTGGAACATTGAGTCCGTCACCATTTCCAAAAACTACATTTCCATCACTCTGTAAAGGAGCAAAGAAGTTAGGGAAAGGAGAACCTAAACCAATAAGCCCTTGTTCGTAACGAACGGAAAAAATAACTTCATTATTTAGTTCATTACCAGGCTCGAAAAGATCATCATAATTTGTTAAAAGATCATTTATCCCTCTGTCTCTAACATATTCTAACTGAGTGATTGCAGCTTCTAAATCTCTAGTTGAGCTTGTTAAATGAACTTTTCCTAAAATAGTTCTAGCCGCAATTCCTGTTGCTCTTCCAAATTCAGAATCATCATATTCCTCAGGTAAAAGCGTTATTGCATCTTCTAAATCTTGAATGATAAAAGGATATACTTCCGATTGAGGTCTACGAGATAATTCAAAGCCTTCTTCACCAATCAATACCCTATCAGCAATTACAATACTTCCATATAGTCGCGTTAAGTTAAAATGCATTAATGCTCTTAGGAATTTAGCTTCACCTTCATATTGATTTCTTAAGTCTTGATCCTCCGCAACATCGAGATTAGCTATAATTCTATTGGCTAAAGCAATAGTTTTATAACAATTAGCATAGTATGCTTGATTAATGGAGTTATTAGTATCCACAGTAAGACGATCCAATGTAAAGCGAGGAGCATCTGATTCTGGAGATCTATCTGGGTTGGTAAATGTATTATCAGAACGAAGCTCTGTGATATTCCATTCTACAGACATTACATCATATAAGCTAGAATATGAAGCTATTACTCCTCTGTTTAATTCTTCTTGGTTTTGATAGAAGTTTTCATCCGTTCTAAAGGAAGTCACATCTTCTTCAAGATCACAAGACACCATAAGTAATGTCAGGGACAATGCATAAATCTTAAAATTTATGAATATGTTTGGAAGTTTAAAAATATGTTTCATTGTGTATATTTTTTAATCAATATTTCAATATTATATTAATAGCCTTAGCTAAGAATATGTATGAATTTGACAATAATTAATTACCATTTAGAATTTTATATCTAATCCAAGAGCAAGCTGACGTTGTATTGGTGTAACTCCTCTTTGATATCCTCTAATTAGAACATTACCTCTATCCGTACTACCTTCTGGATTATTTCCTAGATATTCATCTGCAGCACTATACCATAAGTTTTGTCCAGAGAGGAATATTCTCAATTTTTCTAATCCCATTTTCTTAGTAGAATGAACAGGAAGTGTATACCCTAATACTACTTCTCTTAGCGATATATAAGAGGCATCCTGTACAGCATAATCTGTTTCTAACCATGGAACACCAATTCTTATCCCTGGTCTACTCGCAGGAATATTTTCGTTAAACCATTGATCTTCGGCATATGTTGTTCCGTAGCGAGCAACTTCATTATAAAAGGCTTCTCCCCATACTACTTCACCTCCTTGAGATCCTTGAAAAGAAAAGTTAAGATCTAGATTTCCGTAAGTAAATGTATTAGTGAATCCCCAAATAAAATCAGGAAATGGATCACCAATAACAGTTCTGTCATCTTCGTTTATGATTCCATCACCATTAACATCCACTCTTTTAAGTCCTCCTACAGCATCTGTAATACCACTAGGGCTATTTGCTAACTCTTCTGCATTTTGAAAAATACCATCTGTACGATATCCATAAAACTGAATATAAGGTTCTCCTACACGAGTAATGTATTGATCAGTTCGCTCTCCATTATTGATTATTCTTTCGGATCCTCCAAAGGAAATAAGTTTATTTTCATTAAAAGAAATATTAGCATTTCCTTGCCACTTTAGTTTTCCTCTTCCAAGGTTTGTAGATAAGTCAAATTCCCAACCAGAATTTTGAACTTTTCCAATATTGTTCCATTGTTCGTCAAAACCGGTAGCATTAGAAATTTGTTGTCTTAATAAAAGTTTTTCTGATAACTTATAATAATAATCGACAGTAAGGTTAACAGCACCATTGAAAAGACCTAAATCAATACCATTATTAAATTCGGTGTTCGTTTCCCAAGTGATATCTGGATTTCCTTGTAGAAAGTCTACTTCGCCTTGACCTGTGGTAACACCACCCGTATTTCCTAAACTATAGTTACTGAAATCTACTATGGTAGGCGCTAAGAAATCGAATAGAGCAGGAGCAGATCCACTAATCCCCCAACTAGATCTCAATTTCAGATTATTCACCGTGTTACCAATACTATTTTTCCAGAAATTCTCGTTGGCAACATTCCAACCAATCGAAACAGATGGGAAAACCCCGTATTTATTATTTTTTCCAAATTTGTTAAAACCATCTGCTCTTCCAGCTAGAGAAATTAAATAACGATCTTTATAGGCATAATTAACCCTTGCTAAATAAGAAGATAGTACAGTTTTATCTTTTATGGTAAAAGTGTTGTCTAAATCTATGATAGTTCCTCCATTAAGTGTTGTTATGGTTTCATCATCAAAATTGGTAATTCTAAGATTGCTAAGACGTTCTGTTGTATTCTCATAAGTAATACCTAATAGCAATCCGAGATCGTGTCCGTTAAAATTTCGATTATAATTTAATGTGTTTTCATTAATGTATTTTACTGTGAGTTGATCAGCTAATAATCCTTCCGTTTCACCATCTCTATCACCATCGGATCCAAAAAATTCTTCTCCAGTACGATATCTAACATATCCTCCAAGTGAGGATCTTAAAGTAAGTCCCTTAGCTATTTTCCATTTAACAGAACCATTAGTTAGCAATCTATATTCAAAACGATTACGTCTACTAGCTTCTTGTCTAGAGATAGGGTTGAAATTAGATGAAGACCAAAGATTTTCTAAATTCCCAGTGTTTTCTACCTGACCAGTTACAGCATCTACATAGTCGAAATTGAGATTTCTAAAATGTAATGCATGTGCAAAACTTCCTAGAGGTTGTCCTGTTAAATCCGATGTATATTGATTATGTCTAACAGGAATCCAAGTTTCATATCTTCCGGTATCCGTGAAATTAATAGAAGATCTTCTGGTAAGTGTATAAGAAGGGTTGATTTTTAGATCAAAACTTAATCTATCTGATAATTTAGATTTAAGTCTGGCAGATAAATTTAATCTTTCTAAATCATTATCTTTTCTAAGTCCTTCATTGTAAATGTAGTTTGCAGATATCAAGTAATTAGTTTTACTTCCTCCTCCATATACGTTTAGCTGATAATTTTCAATTCTAGCCGGATTTCTTAATGCTTCATCCTGCCAATTAGTAGGCCCGCCAATGTTTTGTGCAATAGTCCTTTTTCCTATTTGAACATTATCATAATTTACAAGGGTTGGTTCTCTGTTTTCTTGCTGAGCATTAAAGTTTTCTACTAATTGATCTCTATTTCGATCTAAGTCAGAGAATTGAATTGCATCCAAGATGTCAATACTTCTAGCTGCTTGTTTGAAACCAGATAATGATTTAAACTCAAATGAAGTCTTTTCTGATTTTCCTTCTTTAGTAGTTATAAGAATAACACCATTAGCACCTCTAGATCCGTAGATTGCGGTAGAACTAGCATCTTTCAAAACTTCTATAGATTCTATGGTGCTAGGATTAATGAATTGAAGACCGTCATCAAATGGAAATCCATCAACAACTACCAATGGAGCAGAACTAAGACTAATGGAACCAATACCTCTTACTAATATTTCTGGTTCATCACCTACATTACCGCTGGTATTTCTAATCTGAACTCCTGCAATTTTTCCTTTGATACTATTAGAAACATCAGAGTATGGTAATTCATCTAAATTTTTGTTTTCTAACTTAGATACAGAGGCTGTTAAACTAGATTTTTTCTGAACTCCATATCCTATTACTACAACTTGTTCTAGTTCAGAAGCTTCTTCCTCAAGGGCAACATCAAGTCTTGTTTGATTGTCAATAACTATAGTTATTGTTTTCTTTCCTGTAAATGAGAACGAAACTACATCGCCCTTCTTTACTTTAAGTTGGTAGAGTCCATCAAAGTCAGTAGTAGTTCCAGTATTTGTTTTTAATATTAATACATTCACTCCTGGTATTGGAATTCCATCTTCCTGGGAAGTAACTGTTCCTTCTAATGTAATGCTATCTTGAGCAAGCATTGTACAATGATATAGAACAATCAAAACGACTGTTATAATCTTTTTAAAATACATAAGTAATTATTTTTGTTTTTTAATGCTTTAGTTTAAATCACTAATTGGTCATTTTCGATTTTAAAAGCAAAACTTAATTTTTGTAATTACCTATTTTTAAACAAATCATTAAAAATTGATAAACGTTCTTCGATTTATCTATTTTTCCTATCTTTGTTTTAATCTATCTATAAGTAATTATAGTAATAATTTTACTTTTTAAACTAAGTAAAGTTTCGAAAATAAAGGGATTAGTGTGGTAGCTGTCCCTTTTTTTGTTTTTATTTTTTTTGTTACATATTAGATTTGTATTAAAATTATTTCCCTTTTTATTTAGATTTTCTTAATCATAACAAAATTTGTAAAGATCTTTAAAGTGTTCTTCAAGTTTTGCAACTGCTCTATCTGGATCTTTATCAATTATAGCATCAATTATAGCTTGGTGTTCTTTGATCAATAAATGGTTTTCATCTTTATTACATACTTTATTAGCTACAAATCGAGTAATGATTTCTGGTGTGATTACCAACATTAATGAGTTGATCACACTGTTGCCACTTGCTTCAGATAGTTTAAGGTGAAACATTAAATCTTCCTCTACCGCATTCAAACCCTTTATTGCTTTTTCACTATAAGCTTCATGTGCAGCTTGTATTTGACGTAAATGCTCATCTGACCTTCTGGTTGCTGCTAATCTAACTGCATTTGTTTCTAATATTAACCTTGTTTCTACTAATGATTTAAAATCAGGCTCCTGTAATTGTAAAATATCAGTCATCATTCCGTTAAGTGCGGTAACACCTATATTGGATACTCTAGTACCACTTTGTGGATACTTTTTTACAAGACCATAAAACTCTAATCTCTGAATAGCCTGACGTAATTGATTTCTGCTCACTCCTAACTTTTCAGCTAAAATTCGCTCTGCAGGAAGTTTATCACCAGGTTCAAGTTGCTTAGAAACAATTAATTCCCTAATTTTAGAGATAATTAATTCTTCGGAACCCTTTTTGGGACTGGATATAACATCCGCTTCCTTTTCTATTTTAATATTCATATACTGGGTTTGATTTTAACTGGTTGACCAATCTGGTTAACCAAAAGTATTGTTTTTTTTTATTATCACAAAATTTATATGTTAAAAATGTTATGAAAGTTTAAAAAAAGCATTGTTTTTTAAGCAAATAGACATTCTAAATGGTTTTCGTTTTGAGGAATTGGTATTCAGTTGGGATATTTATAATATAAGGTATCTTGTTTTTATGGGGTAGTTAAGCAGTATGTTTAATTGAGTAATACTTTGTTTGAAGTAGTATTTATTATTTTATGTATTTAAGATTAAAAATATCTTTTCTATGCTGTTGATAAATTATTGGGAATGAGTATAATGTAATTTTCGGATTATTTTTTTGAAGTTTGATGAGTATTACGGTATAGATTTTACGAAAATCATAATTCTATAGAATTTTAGTTTTTTTCTTTTTAGGTAAAGATTATTTTTATGTAATATTGTACCATCTAGTTAACGAAAGGGGCTACGGCCGACGATTTAGAGTTACTATTATGAAAACGGCAAATTATATTTTTACAGAAGTTAAAGTTCAGTTCTTGAACCAGTTAGTTGATACCATTATATCTACACGCCGCTTTCGTCGCCCCTTGGGGGTTTAAAATTATTACGAAGTAGGTGCGTCCTACTTCCCTTATAAAACATTCCTTTTTTCGATTTAGTTATTAATTCCACTCAAAAGAGTATTATTTTATCTATTGATATCGGGCATTACTAATTTCGAATCTCCTCAGGAATCATATCATTTAAACTTTAAGTATTTACACTTTTTGATATATAATTCATTTATGAAATGGATCATTATATCAATCTAAAAGTTGTTCATAATAAATTACATCTTTTTTAAAGAAAGAGTAATAGAAATTAGCGGATGAAACAGATACAAATTATCATAGCTACGAATAAGCACTTGGGTTACGCTCGGGAGATTTGCGAAGTGATATCAGATTCTGCAAAAGTAAGAGGTACTGGTATTGCTAAACGAACTCCAGAGTATATAAAAACTAAGATCAGAAATGGAAATGCAATTATAGCTTTATCCCAAGATGAGTTTGCAGGATTTTGCTATATAGAGGTTTGGGGTCACGAAAAATATGTAGCTCATTCAGGTCTTATAGTGCATCCGGATTATAGAAATCAAGGATTGGCAAAAAAGATTAAGGAATTCACCTTTAATTATTCTTTACAAAAGTATCCTCATTCTAAAGTTTTTGGTATTACAACAGGATTAGCAGTCATGAAGATAAACTCTGATCTAGGTTATAAACCAGTTACTTTTTCGGAATTAACAGATGATCCCAAGTTTTGGGCTGGTTGTAAAACTTGTACCAACTATGATATTTTGACAACCAAAGATCATAAGATGTGTCTTTGCACAGGAATGTTATATGATCCAACTATTGAAGTTAGAAAAAAAGAAAAATGGTACAATAAGAAAGTGTTAAAAAGATTAAAAAAAATAAAGCAGACAATGCTTACAAGTAATAAACAATTGTTGTTATGGAAAAAATAATAGTAGCATACAGTGGAGGTTTAGATACTTCATACTGTGTGAAATATCTTATTCATGAAAAGAACCTAGAGGTACACACAATATTGGTAAATACCGGAGGATTTTCTGAAGAAGAATTAGAACATACAGAGAAGAGAGCATATCAACTAGGAAGTACTTCTCATGTTAATAAAACAATATTGGATGAGTTTTACCAAAAAGCGATTAAGTATTTGATTTTTGGTAATGTACTTAAAAACAATACATATCCATTGTCGGTAAGTGCAGAAAGAATTTTTCAGGCAATAGAAGTTATTAATTATGCGAAGAAAGTAGGTGCAAAATATATAGCACATGGAAGTACAGGTGCAGGAAATGATCAGATTAGATTCGATGTGATTTTCCAAACCCTAGCTCCGGAAATCGAAATTATTACTCCAATAAGAGATTTGAAATTATCCAGACAAGAGGAAGTTGAGTTTCTTAGAACGCACGGAGTTGATTATAGTTGGGAAAAAGCTCAATATTCTATTAATAAAGGGATTTGGGGTACTAGCGTAGGAGGAAAAGAGACCTTAACATCTCATAATGCATTACCCGAAGATGCGTATCCAAGTCAACTCCAAAAAGAGAAAGAAGAAACGATTACTCTTAATTTTGAAAAAGGGGAATTAGTTGGATTAGATGGGATAAAGGATACTCCTGTCAAAAATATTCAGAAACTTGAGGAATTAGCAAGTGCCTTTGCTATTGGTAGGGATACTCATGTAGGAGATACTATTATTGGTATTAAAGGAAGAGTTGGGTTTGAAGCTGCAGCGCCATTGGTAATTATAAAAGCACATCATTTATTAGAAAAACATGTGTTAACTAAGTGGCAACAATATTGGAAAGAACAGTTAGCAAATTGGTATGGTATGCTATTGCATGAAGGTAATTATTTGGATCCTGTTATGCGAAATATTGAAGTATTTCTGGATGATTCTCAGAAATCAGTGACCGGCGATGTTATCGTAAAACTAAAACCATATCATTTCACTCTGGAAGGAATCGAATCAGAATTTGATATGATGAAATCAGATTTTGGACAATATGGTGAAATGAATAATTCATGGACTTCTGATGACGCTAAAGGTTTTATTAAAATCTATGGAAATGCTAATAAGATATATCATAATGTAAACCCAAGCGAATCATGATAAAAGTTGGAATTATAGGAGGATCAGGATATACGGCTGGAGAATTACTAAGACTATTAGTTAATCACCCAGAAGTAGAACTGGATTTCGTATACAGTACTACGAATGCAGGTATCTCGATTAGCCAGCAACATGTAGATTTACTCGGAGATATAGATCTTTCATTTACAGATACTGTTAATACCAATGTAGATGTCCTATTCTTATGTCTTGGACACGGAAGATCACGAGCATTTCTAGAAGCAAATGCTTTTTCGAATGATACCAAAATTATTGATTTAGGTAACGATTTTAGATTAGAGAATGATCAGAACTTTCAGGGAAGTGGCTTTGTATATGGTTTACCGGAATTACAAAAAGAAAAAATCCAATCTGCTCAGAATATAGCAAATCCAGGATGTTTTGCAACCGCTATTCAGTTGGGGTTATTACCATTAGCTGTGGAAGGGAAATTGACAGATGCTGTTCATGTGAATGCAACAACCGGAAGTACTGGAGCAGGAGTAATGCCTGGTGGAACGACACATTTTAGTTGGAGAGATAACAATTTTTCTAGTTATAAAGTATTTACACACCAACATCTAGACGAAATAAATCAGAGCGTAAAACAATTACAAAACAGTTTTCAATCTCCAATTTTCTTTATTCCTAATCGAGGAAATTTTAGCAAAGGGATTTATGCTACGATGTACACGAAGTATGATGGTTCTGAAAAGGAGGCCAAAGAACTATATAAATCTTATTATAAAAAGGCAAAATTCACAATAGTTTCAGATTCAGAAATTCATCTGAAACAAGTTGTAAATACCAACAAATGTATTCTGCATATTAGTAAAAAAGATGGAATGTTGTTAATCACTTCAGTGATAGATAATTTGATAAAAGGAGCTTCTGGACAGGCTATTCATAATATGAATTTGATGTTTGGATTAGAAGAAAAAACAGGGTTAGAATTAAAAGCAAGCGCTTTCTGATTTCTCCTCTCCATTGACGGAGAGGTTTGGGGTAAGGGTGTTAATAAAAAATAAGATGAATAAAATAACAATTATAGGAGGAGGTAACTTAGGGAAATCCATAATATCGGGATTGTCTGATAGTGATCTTTTTGAAGCAAAAAATATTACAGTAGTAGATAAGTCGAAATATAACCTAAAAGAGGTTGAAGAAAAATTAGGGGTATCTACATCACAAAACATCATAGCGTCAATAAAAGATGTTAAATGGGTAATTCTATGTGTACAACCAAGGCAATTAGATACTGTTTTGCAAGAGATTAAGGATGTTGTAACTAAGGATCAAATACTTATTTCTACAGTAACAGGAACTTCTATTGCAGAAATTAATGAAGTAGTTCCAAATAATAAAGTGGTAAGAGTGATGCCGAATACAGGAGCTGCAAAAAAATTATCGATGACCTGTATTTCAGCTAATGAAGATGTAAAGGAAGAACTAATAATTGTGGAGAAAATGTTTGACACAATAGGAGAAACTTTAGTAATAGAAGAGAGATTGATGCAAGCTGCTACTGTTCTGGGAGCTAGTGGAATAGCGTTCTTTTTAAGGTTTCTTAGAGCTATGATTCAAGGAGGGATTCAAATGGGGTTTCACCCTCACGAAGCTCAGATTATAGCAGTGCAAACTGCCATTGGAGCGGCAACATTAGTAGCAGAAAACGGAACGCATCCTGAACGTGAAATTGATAAAGTAACCACACCACAAGGATGTACGATTGAAGGATTAAATGAAATGGAACATCAAGGATTAAGTTCCTCAGTCATAAAAGGAGTAATGGCTTCTTATGAAAAAATTAATACAATAAAATAGTTGATAGTTAGTCGTTCTCAATTGATAGTTTCATATTGAAAATAATCGACGATTAACAATAAACAATAAACCAACAACTAAGAATATGAAATTATTTGATGTATATCCCTTATACGATGTAGAACCTGTTAACGCCTATGATAGTATTGTGGTGGGTAAAGATGGAAACGAGTATTTGGATTTGTATGGTGGTCACGCAGTAATATCAGTTGGTCACGGACATCCACATTATGTAAAAAGATTAAAAGAGCAAATAGAAAAAATTGGGTTTTATTCGAATGCTGTTCAGAATAGCTTGCAATCTCAATTAGCTGATAAACTAGGCGAATTATCTGGATGTAATGAATATCAATTGTTTTTATGTAACTCTGGAGCCGAAGCGAATGAAAATGCGCTAAAACTAGCATCTTTTTACACAGGGAAATCTAGAGTTGTTTCGTTTGATAATGGTTTCCATGGGAGAACTTCTGCAGCCGTTGCAGCTACCGATAATGCTAAGATTAATTCACCTCTTAATAAACAACAAAATGTAACCTTTTTGCCATTAAATGACTTAGAGTTGGTGGATAAAGAGTTGAAAAAAGGTGATGTATGTGCTGTTATCATTGAACCAATTCAGGGTGTTGGAGGTTTAGATGAAGGAACCACTGAATTTTTTAAAGGATTAGAAAAGTTGTGTCGAAAATACAATGTAGTACTTATTCTAGATGAGGTACAGACGGGATTCGGAAGAACGGGAAAATTCTTTGCATATCAGCATCATGGAATTACACCAGACATCATCTCTATTGCAAAAGGTATGGGTAATGGTTTTCCAATAGGAGGAATTCTGATTGCGCCTCACATTGAACCTAGTTATGGATTGTTAGGTACAACCTTTGGAGGAAATCATCTTGCTTGTACAGCAGCATTATCAGTGCTGGAAATATTAGAAACAGAGAATTTGATTGATAATGCTAAACTAACAGGAGACTATTTTATATCCCAAGCGACTCGTCTTCCAGGAGTCAAAAAAGTAAAAGGAAAAGGATTGATGTTAGGTTTAGAATTTGATTTTGAGGTAGGTGATCTTAGAAAAAAACTGATCTATGATGAGCATATTTTTACAGGAGGAGCCATCAACAAAAAGCTATTACGAATACTTCCTCCATTGACTATAGGTAAAGCCGAAATAGATCAATTTATTAAGGCATTACAAAAGGTGTTAGTACCAGAAAAGATATAAATATGAGTATTACATTAGATATATCACAGAGAAATTCAGTATTGCAAAAGATGGCAGTACTGGTAGATCAACATAGAGATGCCATAATTACCGCGAACTTAAAGGATCTCGCATCTTATGTAGGAGATGATTTGGCAATGCGTGATCGATTAAAAGTAGATCAAAGTAAAATTGAAACGATGATTGCAGCACTTACACAGTTAAGCAATCAAGAAGACCCAATAGGAGTGGAGCGTTTTAGATTTACGCATGATAACGGTATGCAGGTATATAATAAAACTGCTCCTTTCGGTACGGTATTAATTATCTATGAATCAAGACCAGATGTTACTATTGAAGCTGCTGGAATTGCATTCAAATCTGGAAATAAAATTTTATTAAAAGGAGGAAAGGAATCTTTACACTCTAATCTGGAAATAGTAAAACTATGGCATAAGGCACTTTCAGAAAATGATATTTCGCCAGGTTGGGTGGAATACTTGAATTACAATAGAATAGAGACTCAAGCATTTCTAGAAAATCCTACTCAGAATATAGACCTGATAGTTCCTAGAGGAGGAGAAAGATTAATAGCATTTGTAAAAAAGCATGCTACCTGTCCAGTTATCGTAAGTGGAAGAGGAAACAATTTTGTTTATGTTCATAATGAAGCAGATAGGGCCTTGGCTTTAGATAATATTATCAATGGTAAAACAGATAAGATTTCGGCATGTAATGCTGTGGATAAAGTTTTAATAGATAAAAACCTTCCTAATAAAGAAGATTTTGTTAGAAACCTTATCACCACACTTAAAGGCTTTAATGTAGAAATATTAGGAGATGCTTCTTTATCAAAATATGAAGATGTTCATCCTATCACTAATAATGATATATGGAAAGAAGAGTTTTTGGATTATAAAATTGTTATCGGAGAAATAGAAAATACTCCGGAAGCTATTTCAAAAATAAACGCATATAGCGGTGGGCATTCTGCTGCTATAATTACCAAGAATCAGAAGGAGGCAGATGTGTTTATGTCATCCGTGGATTGCGCAGCGGTATATCATAATGCGTCTACTAGATTTACTGATGGTTTTCAATTAGGTCTAGGAGGAGAATTAGCAATAAGTACGGATAAGTTGCACCAAAGAGGACCAATTGGGTTACAGCATTTGGTGACAAATAAATGGTATATACATGGAGATGGACAGATCAGATAAAAAGAGAATTGTACTAAAGATAGGATCTAATGTATTGACTAAAGGAACGGACCATGTTTCTAGAGGCAAGATAGAAGATATCGGAAGACAAATTGTAGCATTACAGGATACCTATGAATTCGTGATTGTCAGTTCAGGTGCAATTGCGGTAGCTAAACAATTTGTGAATTTAGAAAGTAGTGGAAAAGAAATAAATGTAAAGCAAGCACTAGCATCTATTGGTCAACCTCATTTGATGAGAATTTTTCAAGAGAGTTTTAGAGATTTAGGCCTGTTAACATCACAGTGTTTATTGTCTTATTCTGATTTTGAAAGAGAACAATCTAAGAAGAATATTGTCAATACCATTAATGTCTTGGTAGCTAATAATTACATCCCTATCATCAATGAAAATGATACTGTGGCGACTGATGAAATTCAATTTGGAGACAATGATAAGCTAGCAGCGTTAACAGCTTGTTTATTAAAAGCTGATTTATTAGTAATTGCTACCAATACGAATGGTATTTGTACTAAAAAATCAGTGGAGAATAGAACATATGAAACCATTGACGAAGTAGAGGATATAGAATCATTAACTGATGAAATTGTTTCCTCTATCTCTACACATGGAACCGGAGGAATGAGATCCAAAGTACAAGCAGCTAGTATAGCACAAAACGCAAATATAGAAGCCTGGATCGTTAATGGTCTTGAAGATAATTTTATGGTAAATGCAATTGAAAATAAAATTCAGTTTACCAAAATAGTTAAAGCAGTATATAATGAATAATTACTTTTCAATAGAAGATATCGATTCGCTTGATACATGGATAAATCAGGCAATCGAGATAAAGAAAAATCCTTTGTCAGATAAGACATTAGGAACAGATAAAACTATCGGTTTATTATTTTTTAATCCTAGTTTACGTACACGATTAAGTACTCAGAAAGCTGCTTTAAATCTGGGCTTGAATGTTATTGTAATGAATTTTACAGGAGAAGGTTGGTCTTTAGAATACGGTGATGGAAAAGTAATGGATCAAGGCAATTCAGAACACGTAAAGGAAGCAGCTCAAGTGATTTCACAATATTGTGATATTTTGGCGATTAGGGCTTTTGCTACATTAAAAAATAGGGAAGAAGATTATGAAGAAAAAGTAGTAAAGAACTTTATGAAGTATGCTAGCATCCCAGTGATAAATATGGAAAGCGCAACTGGTCATCCTTTGCAAGCATTAACAGATGCAATCACAATTGCAGAACATAAACCAATTCATAAACCAAAGATTGTATTATCATGGGCACCACATCCGAAAGCCTTACCCCAAGCTGTTGCAAATTCTTTTGTAGAGATGATGCAACGCATGGAAGCGGATTTTGTAATTACCCATCCTGTGGGATTTGAGTTAGCCAGTCAAATTACTAATGAGGTGCCCATTGATTACAATCAGGAAAAAGCATTTAAAGATGCAGATTTTGTGTATGTGAAGAATTGGAGTTCGTATACCGATTATGGGAAATCATCTCAGGATCAAAGTTGGATGATTACCGAAGAAAAAATGAAGTTAACCAATAATGCAAAGTTTATGCACTGTTTACCAGTAAGAAGAAATGTTGTTGTAGATGACGCTGTTATAGACAGTAATAATTCTATTGTAATCGAACAGGCGAATAATAGAACCTATGCAGCTCAATTGGTGCTTAAGAAGATATTAGAAAATAAGTAAAACGATTACTGTTCCCTCTCTTTGGAATGAGGGGAATAATTAGTATGGAAACAAGACAAAAATTATTAGTAGCAAAGATTGGTGAGGGCAGAACGTTAAGAAAATGTCCAGTGGACATTTTTAGTGAATGAGCCAGATGGCGGGTTGGCAAAATAAATTTGAAGATGGAAACAAGACAAAAATTATTAGTAGCAAAGATTGGCGGTAATATTATAGAAGATGAAAGCGCCTTACATTCTTTTCTAAAAGACTTCTCTAATGTTGAAGACCCTAAAATCTTAATTCATGGAGGAGGTAAATCTGCTACTAAGTTAGCTTCAAGGTTAGGAGTTAAGACAGAAATGATAGATGGAAGAAGAATAACTTCTGCAGAGAACCTTGATATCGTAGTAATGACGTATGCAGGTATATTGAATAAGAACATTGTTTCAGGCTTGCAAAAACATAAATGCAATGCATTGGGATTAACAGGTGCGGATGCTAATCTTATCATAGCCGAGCGAAGACCTGCACAATTTGTTGATTACGGATATGTTGGGGATGTGACTAGTGTAAATAATAAAACCTTAAAAGGATTTTTGGAGTTAGGAATAACCCCTGTTTTTTGCGCCGTAACACACGATACGAATGGTCAATTATTTAATACGAACGCAGATACTATTGCTTCAGAAATTGCTTCATCAATGGGTAAATACTATGATGTTTCACTCTTTTATTGTTTTGAATTAAAAGGTGTTTTAGAAAATATTGAAGATAAGGATTCGGTAATTGAGCATATCGATTTAGAGAAATATTCTGAACTAAGAGATGCTGAAGTTATTGCAGATGGAATGTTACCAAAGTTAAAGAATTGCTTTGATGCACTACAAAAAGATGTAAGTAAAGTGCATATAGCTAATGCAGATTTTATAAAAGATAGCACTATAAAACATACGACTTTGAGTCTGTGAGTATGGGAGTAGTAAGTCAGTGAGTTAAAAAGTTGGGATTTATTAAGAGTATCAATAAGTGAGTTTTAAAAAATAAAAAATGGAAGAGATAGATAATAATAAGTATAATGCCTTGAAAAATAATGGTAGTGATCGGATACTTGATGACTCAGTCTCTCCATTGCTCAAAAACTCAATTAATACCAAACTCAATTATTCAGATACTAAACAACTAACTGAAAACGCTATTGAGCTTTTGCATAAATTGATTGAGACGCAATCTTTTTCTTCAGAAGAGGAAGGAACAGCGCAGTTGATCGAAAATTGGTTTAATCAATATAATATCCCTTTCGAAAGAGAAAACAATAATGTCTGGGCTTATAACAAACATTTTGATGATGCTAAGCCCACTATTTTACTAAACTCTCATCATGATACTGTAAAACCTAATGGGAATTATACGAACGATCCATTTAAAGCATTTGTAGAAGATGGAAAGTTATATGGGTTAGGTAGTAATGATGCAGGTGGATGTTTAGTTTCATTGATAGCAACATTTACTTATTTCTATGATAGAAAAGGGTTAAACTATAATTTTGTAATAGCAACTTCTGCAGAAGAAGAGAGTAGTGGCCCACTGGGATTAAAAAGTATCCTGAAACATTTGAAAAATGTAGAATTTGCAGTTGTCGGAGAACCTACATTGATGCAATTGGCGATTGCAGAGAAAGGACTGTTAGTATTAGATGTGTCGGTAAAAGGGACTGCTAGTCACGCCGCACACCCTAATGATGACAATGCAATTTATAATACGCTAGAAGTAATTGAATGGTTTAGAGGTTACAAGTTTGAAAAAAAATCAGAGACTTTAGGAGATGTAAAAATGACAGTTACACAAATCAATGCTGGTAATCAGCATAATGTAGTTCCTTCTCACTGTAATCTAGTCGTCGATATTAGAGTAAATGATAAGTATAAAAATGAAGAGGTTTTAGAGATAGTGAAACAAGCAATGCCAGATAATGTTGAGGTAAAACCAAGATCATTGCATTTGGGATCTTCTTCAATACCAAAAGATCATCCGATTGTAGTGTCAGGGATAGCTTTAGGTAGAACAACCTATGGGTCACCAACCTTATCAGACCAATCGATATTAAGTTGTCCATCTTTAAAATTAGGACCAGGAGATTCAACCAGATCACATTCTGCGGACGAATTTATATATGTAGAAGAGGTCAAAGAAGGTGTAGCATTATATATTAAAACTTTAGAAGGAATTGTTTAAAATGAGAAATGAGAAATGAAAAATGTAAAGCGGAAAATAAAAGAAGTATTAAATACACATAATCTAATTTTAAGTAGTGATTACTTAATACTCAATTCTAATTACTTAATACTAAATAATTATGAAACTTTGGGATAAAGGATTACCAACAGATCAAAAGATAGATATGTTTACTGTCGGAAATGATAGACAATTAGATTTGGTAATTGCTAAATATGATGTGCAAGCAACATTGGCACACGCTAAAATGTTACATAAAATAAAATTACTTTCAGATGAAGATGTTTCAGCAATTGAAATAGAACTAAAGCTATTGGCTAAACAAATCGAAGAAGGAACTTTTGTAATAGAAGATCAGTTCGAAGATGTACATTCTAAGATAGAGTTTGAACTGACAAAAAAAATAGGAGATGCAGGAAAGAAGATACATACCGCTAGATCTAGAAATGATCAAGTTTTGGTAGCGATGCATTTGTATCTGAAAGATGAATTAAAACAAATAAAATCTCAGGTAAAAGAATTATCTAAAAACTTATTGAGTTCTGCAGAACAATATAAAGAAGTGTTATTACCTGGATACACACATCTTCAGATAGCAATGCCGTCTTCATTCGGGTTATGGTTTTCTGCATATGCAGAGAGCTTTATTGATGATTTGTATTTTGTAAACGCAGCATTAAAAGTTGTCGATCAAAATCCATTAGGTAGTGCTGCAGGATATGGAAGTTCTTTTCCTATTGATAGAGAATTTACTACAAAAGAGCTTGGTTTTGAGACCTTAAAATATAATGTGGTAGCAGCTCAAATGAGTAGAGGGAAATCCGAAAAATCTACCGCTTTCGCAATGAGTAGTGTGGCAGGAACATTATCTAAATTAGCGATGGATGTATGTGTATATATGAGTCAAAATTTTGATTTCATGAGTATTCCTTCAGAATTTACAACGGGCTCTAGTATTATGCCTCATAAGAAGAATCCAGATGTATTTGAACTAATTAGAGGAAAGTGTAATAAAATTCAGGCATTACCCTATGAATTGAGTTTGTTGACTAATAATCTACCAAGTGGATATCACAGAGATTTACAGTTATTAAAAGAAGGAATCATACCTGCTATACAAGATCTAAAAGCATCATTAGAAATGGCTATCTACGCTTTAAAAAATGTTACAGTGAATGAAAGGATATTAGACGATGATAAATACGATTATTTATTTAGTGTAGATACATTAAATGAATTGGTAATGAAGGGAATGTCATTTAGAGATGCATATGTGAAAATCGGTTTGGATATTGAAAAAGGAAATTACAAACCAGAAAAAAATACAAAACATAGTCATATTGGTAGTATTAATAATCTGTGTTTGGATAATATTAAAGAAAAGCTAGAATCTGTTTAAATAAAGGTATGTATAGTATATAAGAGAAGTTGAAGCAGTTAATTGAGTGTAAGTTGAGTTAGTTTAATTTTTTTATGCTTCGACCTAGACCCTCAGAGGAGTAGTTAACCGCTGAGGGTTGTTTTTTTGCAGAATTATAAGCATAATGGTGATATGATGCAGGTAATTAGATGTTAATGATGATTGACATTTTGTGTCAAATAAGATCTTGAGATGTTTTTTGTCGTGTTTTTTTGTGTCTTGCCGATTATTTTGGATTATGAAATTAATTTCTTTAGGTTTAGAAATCGAGTTTTATACTTTCATTAAGTCAACAATTAAACCCCTGGAAATGAAAGTTATCAAGAATAAAGGCAATGATATTATTGCGAATGAGCAAGCTGAACTTCAATCTTTATTAGAGCATACGGATGAACTAATTTATCAATTTCGATATTTTCCAGATAAGAAAAAATATACACTCCCTTTTGCCAGTAGTGGTTTGTGGAATATTTATGAAGTAATGCCAGATGAGGTGAAATATGATGCAAGACCAGTTATAAGTAGAATGCATAAGGATGACTTTAAAGCAGTTTATAATATCGTAAATAAATCAATGAAAACGCTAGAGAGTTGGAGTTATGATTTTAGAGTAGTGTTACCTTCTAAAGGTGTTCGATGGTTAAGGGGACATGGACAACCTGTACAATTGACAGACGGTAGTTTTCTTTGGAATGGATTTGTAATGGATATAACATCTCAAAAAGAAAAAGAGGAAGAAGTAAAAAAGACATTCGATATTGTTAAAGCACAAAACAAGCGATTGATTAATTTTGCTCATATAGCGACACATAACTTACGTTCGCATTCTAATAATCTAGCAATTCTCCTAGAACTAGCTGAAGAAGAAAAAGATCCTGTAGAAAAAACAGAAATAATGGGGCACGTAAAGAGGGTTTCTGGAGAGTTATCCAATACAATGGTACATTTAAATGAAATCGTTATGGTTCAAACAAATGTTAATCAGGAATTGAAGCAAGTGAACTTACATAAATATATAGAAAGAACAATATTTGTTTTAAAAGGAGATATTCATCAAAAAAGCGCTGAAATAATAAACAAGGTCTCCAAGAATATTTTTGTTGAATATAATCCTGTATATCTCGAAAGTATTCTACTTAATCTGATATCTAATTCTTTAAAGTACAAGCATCCAGAACGTAATCCAGAAATAAAGATTGATGCTTTTTGTGAAAACGATCAATTGATATTACAGATATCGGACAATGGAATAGGTATTGATATTAAAAAACATGGAGAACATTTGTTTGGAATGTATAAAACTTTTCATAAAAATAAAGATGCTGTAGGGATAGGTCTTTTTCTTACTAAAAGCCAAATAGAAACCATGGGAGGTACTATAGAAGTGGAAAGTAAAGTTAATATTGGTACAAGTTTTAAAATTTTGTTTAGCAAAAGAAGCCAACTATGCAATTAATTAAAAGGTTTAGAAAACAATTATTTTAAAATTACTTGTAACCCTATTTAATATCTCAAACAAGAATAGGTGGTGTTAGATTCAAAGTATTTGAATTGATTTTAGGAATTGACAAAATATGACTCTAAAATTAAATCTAATTTTTCATTAGAAAGAGGTTTTATTATGTAATCACTCACTCCTTTTATATTTTTTGATCTCGAAATATCTCGAGGATCATTAGAAGTAGTAAGGATAATGAGTTTACTATGTTCAATAATCTCATCTTCTAACTGATTATAGGCTTCAATAAACTCCCAACCATTCATACTAGGCATGTTTAAATCTAATAAAATAAGTTGAGGTTTTTTTATAAAACTTACATTTATTGATTTAAGATAACTTAGGGCAATATCACCACCAAAAAATGTCAAGACGTTCTTAAAATCATTATGTTTATCAACAACTCTTTTATGAATGTATTGGGTTGCTTTATCGTCATCTATTAATAATACTGTCTCTACCATCATGATCTATGAAATTAATGATGTAAATTTCATAAACAATGATTAGATTGTTGTAATTGCTAATTTTATTTTAAATATGATTTCGGATAAAAGATATATACATTCGATTAAATGTAAAACTTAACAAATATTTATGTGAAATAAGGTGGAATTTTCCCTTTTATTTTAAGTGGTAAAGCTATTTAGCAATTGAATTAATAAAGAACATAAGGATATGTGCACTATTACTTTTAGATTAATACTAAAAAAAAATAGTTTAAAAACTATTTCGCTATGAAAATAACCTGTTTCGGAGAAGTGCTTTGGGATATATTTCCTCATCATAAAAAAATAGGAGGAGCTCCTCTTAATGTAGCTTTGCGGTTAAAAACTATGGGGATAGATTCCTCTATTATCACCAAAGTAGGTTTTGATGATTTAGGAGATGATATAATTACATATATAGATAAGCAAGGTTTGCCTTTAGGAACGATTCAAAAAGATCATCAATACCATACTGGAGAAGTTTTGGTAACCTTAGATGAAGAAGGAACAGCTTCATATGAGATCAGTCACTCTGTTGCTTGGGATTTTATCGAAACTAAGGATAACGCTATAAAAGAAGTATCGATATCAGATGCTATTATTTTTGGTAGCCTAGCAGCACGAAATGAGGTTTCTAGAAATACATTATTTGAATTACTAAACAAAGCGAAATTTAAAATTTTAGATGTCAATCTTCGCCCTCCTCATTATGATAATCAATTACTTACTGATTTAATGAAAAGAGCTGACTTTATAAAACTAAATGATGATGAATTGGATGAAGTCTGTATTTATTTTGGAATAAAAGAAACTACATTAGAAAAGCAAATAAAAGCTTTGGCAGGATATACGAATACTACAGAAATTTGTATTACCAAAGGAGGAAAAGGAGCGACACTATATTATAATGATTCTTTTTATCATAATAGTGGGTATAGGATTGAAGTGGTAGATACAGTAGGAGCTGGAGATTCTTTTTTGGCTACTTTAATCTCCAAATTATTACAAGGAGCCGAACCTCAGTTGGCCATAAATCATGCGTGTGCAATTGGAGCTATGGTAGCAGGAAGTGAAGGAGCAAATCCAGTTTTTAATGACACTGAAATTTCAAACTTTATCACAAACCAAGAATAAACCAATTCTTACTTACATGAATTAGATTAATAATGATATAGACTTTAGTTTCGTTTTTTTTCTTACATTAAAAAAAGTGGTTTGTTTCAGTAATTGAATAGATTCTTTTTAATCGGTGATTTAACCAAAAAATACTTGTAAATTAAAAGAAACGGCGAAATCGTTATAGTTATGTTTTATAAAGCCTTAAATTATTGATATTTTCATATGTTAAAAAAATAGGGTATCCTTATGTTCAGAGGGGATATTTTGTCCAAAAAAAAACTATATTGCATATCACTTCTTATAAACCCGATCTAAATAATTAAGAATATATGTCAAAAAAGAAAGCCATTAAAAACCTTTTAGACGATGCTTTAGATGATACTATCAAGCAAGTTTCTGGACAAGATGCTACTTTTTTATATGCGGATTCTCCAACAAGTCCTATGCATATTGGGACATTAACGATAGTTGAAGACTCTTTGAATTTTGAAGACTTTAAAGCTATAATTGCTTCGAAATTACATTTAATCCCAAAATTTAGACAGCGTTTATTAAATGTACCTTTAAAATTGGATTACCCGTATTGGGTAGATGACCCAAATTTTGATTTAGATTTACATTTAAACAGAATAAAATTACCAGATCCTGCAAATTGGAAAACACTGAGAGAAGTTACCTCTTCAATATTTAGTGATCCTTTGGATCCAAACAGGCCATTATGGTCAGTTAGTTTTATTGAAGGTTTAGATGAGATTTCACAAATCCCAAAGGGCTCTGTAGCCATAGTCATTAAGATTCATCACGTTATGATTGATGGGAGCTCAGGAGTAGGTATTATGGGAGTTCTATTCGATAAGAATGAAGAAGATAAAAATAAGCCTCCTGCACCTCCTAAACCGTATGATCCCGATCCTTTGCCGGATGAGCTGAGTTTACTATTAAAAAGTTCATACAAATTTTTAAAAGATCCGCTTAGGATCCCTAAAACTATAGGTGAAACAGCTTATGCCGTTGTAAAAGGACAAGCCACCAGTAAAATGATGGGAAAAAAGGAATTTAAAGCAAATAGTTTTTCAGTACCTAAGACTATTTTTAATGGTTCCATTTCTCCAAAAAGAACTTGGGGAACTGCTATTTTATCGTTTGATCGTATTTATGCATTGAGAAAAATAATGGATGTCACGATCAATGATGTTATTGTTGCTATTTGTGCAGGCGGTATTCGAAAGTATTTACAAGAAAAAGAGAAATTACCAGCGCAACCCTTAGTAGCAAACGTACCCATCTCTATTCGAGTGAAAGGAGAAAAACAAAAAATGAACAATCAAATTTCTAATATGCTTGTTCAGATAGGTACTCATATTGAGGATCCAATAAAACGTTTAGAATTTATATACGAACAAACTGATTTAGGTAAGACCAGAAATAAAGCTGTTGGAGCAAAAACACTCTCTAAAATGGCAGATTCTGTTCCATTTGGACTTGCCAATCTTGCCGCTAATGTATATACCAAATATAATATAAAAGAATTCCATCGTCCGCCGTTTAATGTTACTATAACAAATGTTCCTGGCCCAAGCGGGAAGTTATATATAAAAGGACATGAAATAGTTTCTATTTTTGGGTTAACTCCAGTCGTTGATGGATTTGGATTAATTATTGCAGCATTTAGTTATAATGGGTTAGTTACGATTACTACTACCTCAGATGCTAAGACTATGCCTGATGCGGACACCTTTTCTCGTTACATTCGTGAATCAGCAAATGAATTAGAAGCAGTAATAAAAAAACGAGGAAGAAAAGCAACCAAACCAACAACAGTAAAATTAAAAAGCACCGCATTTTTTACAGCTTTAAATAAATATGTAAAAAACAGTCAGGAACAAATTAAAAAATTCAAAGGCACATACCAGTTTAAGGTAAGTTTGGATAAAACAGAGGCATATTGGAATTTACATATTACTGCAAAAACTGCGGAGTTAAAAAAACAAAAAAGTAGCAAACCAACGGCTACATTAGAAATTGAAGATGCTAATTTGAATGCATTATATAAAGGAAAATTATTGTTTGAAGAGTTAAAAATTCAAGATAGAATAAAGTTTAGTGGCAAAAATGAAAATGCAACAAAACTTGAACAATTAATAACACAATTTTTAAATAAATAAATGAGTTTTAGTACCGATAGATATACTACGAAAGATGGAGAACACATTTTTTATTACCAATGGAAGTCTGTAAATAAAAATCCAAAAGGAGTTGTGCAAATAGCACATGGTATGGGAGAACATGCAGGACGTTATGAACGGATTGCTACACTATTGCAGGAACAAGGGTATGAAGTATATGCTAATGATCATCGTATTCACGGTAAGTCTTCAAAATCTATAGATTCTTTAGGAGTATATGAAGGAGCCGATTTTTTTGAGGATGCTGTGGAGGATATGAGAGAATTGACTAATATTATTAAGAAAGAACACCCATCTCAAAAAATCATTTTGTTTGGTCATAGTATGGGGTCTTTTTTAAGTAGAGAGTATGTTACCAAATATGGCGAAGATGTTAAGGTTTTAATTATTTCTGGAACAGCTAGTTACATGAAAGGCTTAGGAACCTTAGGTTTAGTTAGTTCAAACGTTATAAAGTTTTTAAAAGGAGGAAAAAAAAGCAATACTATTTTAAAGTCAATGTTTTTTACCGAATTCAATAAAAAATTTAAACCAAATAGAACCAAAGTGGATTGGATTAGTAGCGATCCGGATCAAGTAGATTTGTTTAATAATGATCCTTATAGGATAGAAGATTTTTCTACAAATGTCTTTATAGATCTGATAAAAGGAAGTAAAAAAATAAACGAAAAAAGCGCATTTAAAGCTACACCAAAAAATTTGCCGATATATATATTTTCAGGAGATAAAGATCCTGTTGGTGACATGGGAAAGGGGACCCAGAAAGTTGCTAAGCAATATAAGAAGGCAGGTATCATGGATCTTACATTAAAAATTTACAAAGATGGAAGACATGAAATGCTCAATGAAACGAATAAAGCCGAAGTAGAACAAGATGTTATAAGTTGGCTTAATGAAAAAGTGGAAGAGGAAAATTGATATTATGGAAAACAACAAAACATTGTATACCGCATTTACCAAGCTAGGAATTAAACTAGCTATAACAAAAGGGTATACACTAAAAAGAGCAAAAGAGATTTTACTCCAAAAATTTGAAGATCACCCTTTTGAGAAGCATATTATATATTCAATTGATAATGATGAGTTTAATAAAAACCCATTACCAATTCTAGTGGATAATTGTATTGATGTTTGTGAAGATTTTGGTCCAGATAGAGATTATGTTACATTGATTAAAATATTAGAGAGTATCAATGAAATGAAATCATTGAAGTCTTATAATGAGTCTGTTACGACTGATTTGATTAAAGGTTTTGAGAAAAATATAAATGTAATAAATAAACGTATTCCGCCTCCTCCATTATTTAATGTTGTGTTAGAAAGTCGCTCTGTTGTAGAGTGGGTTAGTATGTTAGGATTATATCATGTGATTCCAAAGAAAAAACAAGGTAACAATAAACCAGTATTGTTAATGCCACCATATTTAGGAAATGACTATTCTACAACTTTTGTTAGAAAATATTTGAAATCTGTAGGATTTAAAACCTATAAATGGGAGTTGGGAGTTAATAAGATTGACTCTAAATATTTACCTAAATTAGTAGAGCGCTTAGAAGAGATATATGAAAAACACCAAGAAAAAGTAAGCCTTGTAGGATGGAGTGGTGGAGGAATTTTAGCAAAGATTATTGCTAATAGGCATCCAGATAAGGTAGAGCAATTGGTAACCATTGGATCTCCTGTTTGGGGAGTAAAAAATATGCAAACACCACTTGTAAAATCATTAGAATTTTTAAGAGGGAAAAGTTTAAAAGAGCGTAATACTAAGTTTTTAGAAGAATTAGAACAAGTTCCGAATATTCCGGTGACATGTATTTACACCAAAACGGACGGATTAGTTCCATGGAAAAACTGTTTGGAAGCAGAAACCTTAAGAAAAAATATCACCAATGTTGAGGTTTATGGAAGCCATTGCGGTTTAGGAGCGAATGCTTCCGTATTAGTAACTGTTGCTAATTCGCTTATTAAAAACACCCAAGGTCAAGAACCAAATGATTTTGTAACAAAAATAGAAAAGTTGTTTTTTCCAAAATTTTGGAAACAAGATAAAAACGATATTCTGAAGGACTTATTTTTAAAACCCTAAATCATATAATGCAAAATATACTCGATCAACCTAAATTTCAAGAACAGCTTAAGCATATTGCTAAGACTCAAAAAAAAGAGCTTTCTGAAATTCAGAAAGAAGCCAAAGCTTGTATACAAGAATTATACTCAGAGCAGCATCCTATTGCCAATATGATGACACTCAAAGGTTTTGATTTTTTGATGTCTAAAGCTTACGAAGATAAGATAGATGTTGATCCGCAGGAGATTAAAAAACTAATGAAGCTTATGCGACAAAATTCCGTCGCATTTATTTTAACTCATAAAACATACCTGGATACTGTTGTACTTGTTAATACCTTAACGCGATATGGAATGCCAATTCCTTATACTTTTGGAGGTATAAACTTGGCGATGCCAGGCGTTAAACAATTAGGTAAAAACTCGGGTCTTATCTTTATAAGAAGAAATTTTAAAAATGATACAGTTTACAAAGCATCTTTACGTCGTTATATTTCTTATTTAATTGAAAATGGTGATCACCTAACCTGGAATATCGAAGGAACACGCTCGAGAACAGGTAAAATTGTGTATCCACAAATGGGTATATTAAAATACATCATGGAAGGAGAACGTGATAGTGCACGTAGTATAAAATACGTTCCTGTATCTATTGTATATGATCTTATTCCTGATGTAAAAGAAATGACAGAAGAGGGAAAAGGAAAAGTAAAGAAAGATGAAACCTTAAAAGATTTTACAAATTATATTCATAAACTAAGAAGTAATTATGGTAGAGCATCCATACGATTTGGGGAGCCTGTTGAACCTGGAGCTCATAAAAATGCCATAATTCCGGATATTGAAGAAGATAGTTATTCTGATAAAAATACCTTGCCGCGTTTTGCTTTTGAACTCATTCATAAGGCAAATATGATAACACCTGTAACTACAGTGTCGTTAGTATGTAATGTGTTATTAAATAATTTTTCTTTAACAAAAAAAGAATTAGAAGCCAATGTAATTAAACTCATGAATTACATTGAACAAAGAAAAGAAGATGTACTTCTAGATAGAGGAAATAACATTAGTGTTACTATCCAAAAAGCATTAAATCTTTTATTAAGCTCGGGAATTATTCATAAAAGTAAAGCAGGTAGGAAAACCCAATTCAGTTTAGCACCAAACGAATTTTTACCGGCTACCTATTATGCAAATATGGCATCAGGTCATTTGTATCATCGAGCCTTTATAGAAATGGCGCTGGTAAAAATAAAGGACGATAAATCATCTAATAGAATTATTAGCTTTTGGGAAGAGATTATGCATTTACGCAATCTTTTTAAATTTGAGTTCTTTTATACGAATAAAGCACAATTTAGTAGTGAGATTGAAGAAGAATTAGAACTATTTGATCCTAATTGGAGAGAAATCATAATCAATCCAGAAAGTGATATTGATGCCTTACTAAAAAGGCAAGAACTCTTTGTTTCTAAAGGGTTACTTCTTATTTATTTAGAAGCAAACAAAGTGGTCTGTCACACATTAAATAGTTGGGATTTAGAAGATGAATTTATAGAAAGTGAGTTTATCGATTTATGCCTTTTTAAAGGAAAAGAACTTCATTGGCAATCTAGAATAACGCGATTAGAAAGTATTTCCAAACCTTTTTTAATAAGTGCACTACGATTAGCAACCAATAGTAAACTCACTCCAATCGATAAAACGATAGATCTAAAGAAATTAAATGATTGGATGGTTACATTAGATGACTTAACAGGACGTCTGTATCTATTACAACAATTTGAAATAAAGGCAACTATTATAAATACTGAAGAAGAAGTCAGTGAAATAAAAGAAATAGTTCCTGGTTCTGAAACTAATACGGTTTCCGAAAAAACTATAGAGGAAGAAGAAGGCCCACATATAGCTGCTTTTTTTGACTTAGACCGAACACTTATTAATGATTTTTCTGCTAAAAAGTTTGTACAAACAAGATTTTTAAGTGGAAAAACTACGGCTAAAGAATTACTCTCTCAATTTGCTACAGTTTTATTGTATTCTGCGGGAAATCGCGATTTTGAAATACTAACAAACGTATCTGCTTTAGGGGTAAAAGGTATTAAAGAAGAAACGTTTGTCAAATTAGGAAAAGAAGTATATGAAGATCATTTGGCAAGTACCATCTATCCTGAATCAAGATTGTTAATTCAATCACATTTAGACAAAGGACATAAAATTGTTATTATTTCTGCAGCAACCCTGTATCAGGTAAAACCAATTGCGGATGAACTTGGTGTCACAGATATTTATTGTACTGAAATGGAAGTTCGTAAAGGACGGTTTACGGGTAAAATAAGTGAAATGTGTTGGGGAGAAGGTAAAGCAAATGCAGGTAGGAAATTTGCGAAAGCAAACGGAATTGATTTATCAAAAAGCTACTTCTATACAGATAGTTTTGACGATTATCCTTTGTTAGATATCGTTGGTAAGCCACAGGCTGTTAATCCAGACAGTAGATTATCACAATTTGCTTTTGAAAATGACTGGCCGATAGTACGTTTTGAAAATACTAACGATCGTAATGTTGTTAATAGTTTTAGAACAGGTTTAGCGGCAGCAAGTATTTATCCATCAGTTTTAAAAGGATTGGTAAAAGGAGTAAGTACGATGTCTCGACAAGAGTTTGCAAATGCTACATTATCTAGTATTGGTGATTTGGGGACCAAATTTGCAGGATTGGATATTGCTGTAAAAGGAAAACATAATTTGGACGATTTTAGACCTGCTGTTTTTTGTTTTAACCATCAAAGTTCTGCAGACTTTTTTATCATCTTGAAACTATTACGTAACGATGTTACTGGTGTTGCAAAAAAAGAATTAGAGTATAGTCCTATTGGTCCATTGTTTAAAGCTCTAGGAGCAATTTTTATAGATAGATCTGATAAAGCAAAAGCGCTTAAATCAATGGAGGAAGCGGCAGATGCAATTAAAGATGGATTATCTGTTGCGATAGCTCCAGAAGGAACAAGAAGTGGTAGTAAAACTTTAGGTAAATTTAAAAAAGGAGCATTTCATTTAGCGATGCAAGCAGGTGTACCTATGATACCGATAGTTATTAAAAATGCTTATATGGCAATACCAAAAGGGAGTTCCGTTTTCAGACCAACACATATTGAAGTGGTTGTGCTAGATCCTATTGATACTTCAGAATGGAAACCTAGAAAAATTGATACATACGTTGAAGAAGTAAGAGATTTATTTCAAAAAGAATTAGATAATTAAATTTATAACTACTAAAATATGAAGCTAAAAGTAGGATTATTGGGTGGTGGTTCATGGGGAACAACAGTAGCATCGTTAACTGCAAAAAATAGTGATACTATTATTTGGGCAAGAAACCCTGAAACTGTGGATGAAATAAATGCATACAAAACAAATGAGAAATATTTACCTGATGCAAAACTTACATCTTCTTTAAAAGCATCTAATTCTATCCAAGAAACGGTTGAAAAAGCAGATGTTATTGTTATGGGAGTTCCTGCTCAGAGTATGAGAAAAGTATTAGAAGATGCTAAACCTTATATTCGACCGTGGGTTCCGATTATTAACTTGGCAAAAGGGTTAGAGATCGGGACTAAAATGAGAATGACCGAAATAATTGAAGAAATTATGCCTGGTCATCCAGCAGGAGTATTAACAGGACCTAATTTGGCAAAAGAAATACATTTTGGTAAAGCTGCTGCGGCTGTAATAGCCATGGTTGATGATACTATTGCAAAAAAATTACAATCAGTTTTTAGTTCTGGTCTTTTTAGAGTGTATACTAATAACGATGTGATTGGTTGTGAATTAGGAGGAGCCTTAAAAAATATTATGGCAATAGCTACAGGAATGGGAGATGGAGCATTTGCAGGAGACAATACGCGTTCAGCACTTATTACCAGAGGATTATCCGAACTCACAAGGTTAGGGGTTGCTATGGGCGGAAAAAACAGAACCTTTGCTGGTTTAGCAGGAATGGGGGATCTGGTAGCCACTTGCTCTAGTTCAAAAAGTAGAAATTATCAGGTAGGCTTTCAATTAGGTAAAGGAAAAAGTTTGCAAGAGATTATTAATGAAATGAATGAAGTTGCTGAAGGAGTGAAAACAGCAAAAGTTATTATAGAGCTTGCAAAAGATTATGATATAGATATGCCGATATCTCAAGAAGTATATAAAGTATTGTATGAAGGAAATACAGTAAATGATGCTTTTAGAGGTTTACTGAAATATGAAGTTGGCTCTGAAAAAGAACCTGGATAAAAAATACGATTAAGTAATTAATCAAGATCAATTTACTATTCATAGTATAAATTTAATATTATGGCCAAAAAACCGGATCAGACAGCATCGTTTATGGTGCGTTTCAATCAAAAAATATTTGAAGAAGACGGCGAATCAAAAGTACAGTGGCGAGGAAAAATTTCGCATATTCAAGGGGGTGAGGACGAAAATTTTTCAGACTTTAATGATGCCTTGATTTTTATGCAAAAAAAACTAGCTGAACTTACAAATGAAGCTACGAAGGATCAATCAGAAGAAAGTAGGGAAGGTATCTTAGACAAAAGCTTTTCTATGTGGAAAACGATTAAAGAAGTTGGACCTAAGGTTATTATGGATACGATTAAGGATCCTAAAAAACAAATCTCACAAATTCAGGACCAAATCCAAGATCAGATTAGTCACATAGGGGATGAGATTAGCGAAAAAGTACAGATAGATCAATGGCGTAAAGCGTCAAGAGCAGATTATAATAAAATTCAGGAATCTATTGATGAACTATCAAAGGAATTGAAGAAACTATCCTCAAAAGTAGATTCTATTAAAAAGAAATAATCGCTAATGTCTCCATTGCCAGAACGTATACAAGAATTAGTTTCTTTTCAAAACAGCGCCAAAATTCAGATTAAAACTTTGGGGCAGTTTAGCGTATGGCGTAATGATACTAAAATAGAATCAAAAGAATGGGGAAGAGATAAAACGGTACAATTATTACAATATCTAATTTCTAATAGACAACGTAATGCACAGCATAAAGAGAAGATTATGGATAATCTTTGGGAAGATTGGAATGATCGTGATTTTAAAGTAGCATTACATGGCATTAATAAAGTTTTGGAACCTGACAGAGCTTCAAGAACAGAACCTATTTATATTGTAAGACAAGGAGTAAGCTATCAACTTGATTTAGAAAAAATATGGATAGATGCTAAAGCTTTAGAAGAATACATTATCATAGGAAATGAGTTTTATGGTACGGATAATGAAATTTCAAAAATTGCGTATAAATTAGCCATAGATTTATATAAAGGTGTGTATTTACCAAATCGCATCTATGAAGATTGGTCTTCTGAAGAACGCGAAAAAACGCAGATGCTCGTGTTAGGAGCTTATATCACTTTAGCCGAAATATTAGTAAACGATAACCCAATCGAAAGTATTAGATTAGCACAAAATGCATTATCAATAGACCCTACCTGGGAAGATGCGTATCGCATTCAGATGCGGGCATATTTGATAAAGGGCAATCGTCCTCAAGCAATTAAAACATACACAAAATGCGAAACCATACTAGATAAGGAGTATGGTATAGAGCCACTTCCAGAAACTAAAGAACTACTCAAAGCTATAGAAGAAATAGGTTAAATCACTTCCTTTAGTATACATTTAAACGTCGTCATTATTATTTGCAACTCGTTTGTAACTGCACCATTGTATGTTTGCAGTATAAATATTGAAATAATAATTAAAAAATATAATAATGGAAACTAAAAACAGAAATTCTAAAGTAGCATTTTTTACAGTAGAAAACGTAATCGATACTGTATTAACAGTAAATAAGAAAGCATTAGACGTTACAGAAAAAGGATTTATGAAAGGATTATCTGTAGCAGAAAAATGTCAGGATTTTACGAATAAGAATATTAAAAAAGGACTAAGTTTTAGTGCTAAACAACAAAACACAATGTTTGATACATTGGATATGTCTAAAGAAAAAGTGACATCTTTTTTTAATAAAAAATAACCCCGATTTAAAATTGTAACTCATTTGCAACTTGTGGTTTATATGTTTGCAAAAGAAAATTAAGAATTAAAGTAAAAAAAATATATTATGGCAGCTAAAAGTAAAAAAGATAACAAAATTGCAAAAGCTAAAGATATCGTTAAAAAAATCAACGGTGATTTAATTGATGCATCATTTAAAGCAATTGAAACTACAGTAGAAACTGGAGAAAAATGGCAAAAATTAACTTCTAAGTTAATAAAGAAGGCAGAGCCATTAACAAAACAACAAATGAATATGTTTGTTGAAACTGCTGAAACTTTAAAAGGACAATTAGAAAGCGGAACTGATCGTTTAAAAACATTAGTTGGTTATGATCCAAAGATGGTTGATCAAGTAAAGAAAATGGTTACTGATCATCCAGTTGTTGAGAAAGTAGAAGAAGTAAAAAATAAGATTCAGGAAGAAGTATCTAAAAATAAACTAGTTAAGAAAGCAGAGAAAATGTCTGTTAAACTTAAAAAAGATATTGCTAATACTATTGAAGAAGTAAAAGAAAAGATCGAAGATTATACAGATATCGATATTGATCTTAGTGATAAAAAGGATACTAAAAAAGCTGCAGCTAAGAAAGCTCCTGCAAAAAAGGCTCCAGCTAAAAAAGCAGTAGCAAAGAAAGCTCCAGTAAAAAAGGCACCTACAAAAAAGGCTCCAGCTAAAAAAACAGTAGCAAAGAAAGCTCCTGCTAAAAAGACTGTAGCTAAGAAAGCTTCTACTACAAAAACAGTTGTAGCTAAAACAGCTGCTACGAAAGCTCCTGCAAAAAAAGCTGAAGCTAAAGTTGTAACTGAAAAAGTAACTGAAGCTAAGAAATAAGCTGTAGTAAATCAGAAAAAGAAGTAATAAAATATTAAAATATATAGTATGAGTAAAAAAGCTAAAAAAGTAAGTGTTGTAGGTACTATTAACACTGCTATCGATACTACTAAAGAAACTGCAAAAAAAGCAAATAATTATGCTTTAAAAACTACTGAAACTACTGTATTAGAATCAATATCTGTAGTAAGCCAGTGGCAAGAAGTTGGTAACAAAGCTTTAGAAGGTGGTCTTAAATTATTAAATAACCAACAAGAGATAGTGTTTGATACATTAGAGATGGTGAAAGATCACGTTACAGAAAGTAAAAAAAGATTCACAAAGCTTTTTGCTTAATCTTTTAAACTATATTAATAAAAAAGGGTGCTTTTAGCACTCTTTTTTTGTTTATAAAACACTCAGTTACTTCAACTCCCTTATCCAAATATTTCTATAATGCACTGGATTACTATGATCCTGTAATTTGATTGGACCTTTACCGTGAGGTTCATTTTTAGGAGGCCCAATGTATTCCGTACTTCCTAAAATTTCTACGTGATCTTGCACAAGTACTCCGTTATGAATCACAGTAAAAGATCCTGATTTAGTCTTTTTGCCATCTGCACTAAACGTTGGTGTGTGAAATATGATATCATACGTTTGCCATTGATCGTTAGGTTTAGTAGCATTAACTAATGGAATATGTTGTTTATAAATAGAAGTAGCTTGTCCATTGGCATAAGTACGATTTTGGTAACTATCCAGAATTTGCACTTCATATTTATTCTGAAAGAAAACTCCGCTATTTCCCCTTCCTTGTCCTTCTCCTTTAACAATATCAGGAGCTTTCCATTCCAAATGTAATTGGACACTTCCAAAATTTTCTTTTGTTTGTATATCACCTGTCCCAGGTTTTACAGTCATTGTTTTATCAGGATTGATAGTCCAAGCCGCCGTTGTAGAATCTTTGGTTGAGATCCATTGGTCTAAATCATTTCCATTAAAAAGTTGGATAGCATCTGATGGTACATTGATATCGTTAAAAGAAACTGCTTTAGGCTCCGGATCCCAGATTTCGGTTTCTTTAGGATCGGTGATTTCCTTTTGTGGTGGAGTAGTGATTTCTTCCTTTTGGTTTTCCTCTTGGATTGATGTTGTAGCGTTTTCTTTACACGATACTATAACAAGAAGGGTTAATAGAAGGTATGTGAGTTTCTTCATTATGATGGTTTTGATTAGTTAGATCAATCCCTGTGATCTAATAACTTTTATGTGATATGTAAATATACTGAAATATGAAAATCTGAGATAACCTAAATAGATAATAAACAAACACTAAAAACTTTCATTTCTAGTGTTTGTTGGTTATGTAAAAAAGGACATCAATAATCTTGTTTTTTTAATCATTTGATTTATTAATTTATAGGCAAGTAATATGTTGGAGAATGAGAAGGAATATTGGTTTATCCGGTAAAATATCCCTCATTTTTAAATTTATTTTAGCTATTTCGTTTCAAAAAGAAAGACCTCATTACAAACAGACGGGTATCCGAATTAATAAAAAGACAATTGATTTAATTTGCACAAGATACCATAATCATTTCCCATTGTTCGATTACTAAAATATTTAGATATAGCGCAATCATTTACATATTTACTAACCGTATTCGCAAAATATCCAATTGATCAAAATACATCTCTCTATGATTTTTTTGTAAATGCCTCCAAATGTACTACGCAAGCAGATATAATGATTGTAATTCTTTTCATACTTCACTAAAAACAAATGACATGAAACACGATAAAACACGCTTTTATTCAGATAAAATGCATAAAAAATCTTATAGTCATAATTTTTGTCTTACCTTGGTGAAATAATATTGAGGGTTAAGCTCTAATTAGAATATGTTTTATCTTAAAATCTAAAAAAAAACAGAATTTTTTTGGAGGCTTAATCACAGAAGCTATACAGCCTTTGCTTATGACAAAGAGATAGCGTACAAGAAATTCAACGCGTCAAAGAACAGTTGATAAAATTTCCCTTATGAGATTACACTCAGTGTTACACAAAAATTGTTAGTTCATTTTACATCACAGATGTATATACTTAAACGTAAATATGAATAATAACCGAGTTATGTTTCACAAATAAGATCATTTTATTAGTTATCCACTAAAACGTACAACGGGGGTTTATACGGGGATCGAATCAAGGTATTTATGCCTAGTTTTACGCAGTATATAAATAAAATTAAGCCCTAAAATAATAAGATGATGACACTATCAAAAAAATATTCCACAATTATTTCATTAACGTATGAAAAAAATGTATGAGAAAACCCTCATCAACATTCCATTCATATTACATTAGATTTTCACATCATTAATCCTAACAATCAATTAGATGTATTTGTTAGGGCAATACTTTTATAACAAAAAAACAATTCAGCTAACTATTTTTAATTTTTTAATTATGAAAACAAAATTACTTTTTCTATCATTTTTAATGTTATTTACTATCTCCGCTAGTTACTCACAAACTTCTGCGTCTACTGCAGGAATTGCTGTACAAGGAATTGCCAGAGACAATAATAATACAGCTAGAGCAAATGCATCGATAAGCCTTACCTTTTTTATCTACCATAAGGTAGCTTCTACAGAAGTACAAATCTCTACAGAGACAGCAAATCTAGAAACAGATGCATTTGGTGTGTTCTCACATGTGATTGACCCTACATTTCAGAACAATGCTAATTTTGCAAACTTCCAAGCGTATTTACGAATAACAGAAGGGCCAACAGTTATTTCTGACGAACAATTAAAACATGTACCCTATGCAATTGCTGCCAATAATGGTGTTCCATCGGGATCTATTATGCCTTTTATAGGTACAGATGCTCCTGCAGGTTGGGTGCTTTGTAATGGACAAAGTCTTACAGCAATTACTGGATCCGCTAATTTAAGAACACTATTGGGATCTAATAATGCACCAAATTTACAAGGTATGTTTCTTAGAGGAACAGGTACGAGTCCTGTAAACAATGAATCTGGACCTGCTCTAAAAGGAACTCAGCAAGACTCTTTTGAAAGCCATAATCACCCTGATAATATTTCTATTGCCAATGGAGGTAGTCACACACATGGTTATAATGATAGATATATTAACGATAGTACAAGTTCTGGTGATTATGCAGATGGTGACGGAACTAATGGTACAGATAGAGCTAGAACTACAGGATCGGGAGGTACTCATAATCATACAGTGAATGGAGGAGTACAAGATAGAGGAGATGCAGAAACACGACCTGTAAACTATGGAGTGAACTATATCATCAAATTATAAGACGATATAGGTATGAAAAAACATATAGTATTGCTGTGTTTAGGGCTCTTCTCTATAGGACTCTATGCACAGAACGACCAAGGAGCTAAAGTTGCTCCAGTATCACAAGCCATACAAAATAGTGGATATACGATACAAGTAGGACTGCCTTTTTTAGGGCAAGATACCAGTAGCGGAGTAAGAAATACAACACCTGCAGATGTTAGATTTCCGTGGGATGTTTTATATTTATTCAATACCTTTTCAGAAGAATCCTTTGATGTTTCTAAAGGGTATTTCGGAGACAAAGTACTTATAAGTTGGACACTAAGAAGTAATCTAGACTTAATAAGTACAATTGTTATATATCGTAGAGAATACACGGATGACGGTAGCAATGAATTTCTAGCTATCAGTAGTATTGCTCCTGACCAGACAACGTATGAAGATAAGTACGTAGAAGGTGGTGTTCTATATGAATACAAAGTAGAAGCTGATGGAGTAAGTGAAATCGAAAGTCTTTACTCAACTTATATAACAGGGATTGGATATAGAAACCCAACTGCCGTAGTCACCGGAAATATTAGTTATGAAGGAGGAAGTCCTGTTAAAGATGTTACGATCAAAGCTAATTCTGAAGGGAGTAACGGTACTATTGGTAGTGTTTTACGAATCCCAAGTACAGAACAAGTAAAAATAGAAAACCTTAATTCTCCGATTACCACTGCAGCTACAATACAAGCCTGGATACGTCCTGAAACCAATTTTACGACTAGTTCAGATCCTTCTATACAATTATTTAGACTTGTTAATTTTGGGTTTAACTATTTTGATGCTAATATAGATTTAGATCCTTCTTCTAATACATTATCCGTAAATATAGGAGGTAGTGAATATCAATTACAGAATTTTTATCCATCTGGTAAATTGAATACTAGAGGAGATGATGAATTATTACCTATAACAGATTTCAATACTAATTTTGTGCATTTTTCTATAGTGCTTAATGATGGCGAAGTTCCTTTGTTATATATAAATGGGCGTGCTATTAATGATGATTATAAAAATGAAATTAATGCCCAATTGGATGAATTTAATGAAGGTTATGCTGGCCCTTATCTAGAAGTTTCTACTCCGACTCAGCCTAGTATTTTAAGTTTGGGAGGAGTTGCCACGGAGTGGGATGATGTATATATCGGTAGTGGAAAATCTGTAGATGTAGACGAAGTACGAATTTGGAATGCAGTAGTTGATCCATTAAGTATCAGAACAGATTACAGACGCTACATAAGTGGTAATGATTCTAGATTAATCAGTTATTTAAGTGCTAATGAAAATGTGGGTGCCTATGCATATGATTTATCTAGAAATGGATTTAACTATAACAAAAATCATGGAGTTTTATGGAATGCTTCTACTGCTGAATCTGATAAAGTTTTGTGGATAAATGGAGCAGGTAATATCCCTACATCAGATCAATTAGGTATTTTGGGTGTTAGTGATAGTAATGGAAATTATGAGATAACTGCGATACCTTATTCTGGTACAGGAGAATCTTTTACGATTACACCTTTATACGGACAACATCAATTCGAACCAAATCAACAGTTAGTGTTTTTAGGGCAAGGTTCTGAAGTTGTTAATAAGATTGATTTTGTCGATGTATCTTCTTTTAGTTTTAAAGGGAAAGTGCTCTTTGATTCTAGAGAAGTATTTAGATCCTTTGTAGATGTGAACAGTATTGACCCAGATGTTCCTGATTTCTCAGGCTTAACAGATGGTGATGAATACATAAGTGGTCCTGGTATACTTGATGAAGGCTATAATTACTATCAGAAAGGCTCAGAAAAATTTTCTAAAGGAGAATATTGGTACAATGACGCAGGAACTTCTGATGATGATACGGATGATTATTTAGAAAGGTACGCAAGAATTGCTTCAGAAGGAGTTAGTATTTATATTGATGGTCAGATTGTGTTGGATGAGAATAATACTCCTTTAACTTCTGATGTAGAAGGGAATTTCGATATCAGCGTTCCTATAGGAAATCATTATATCACCCTTAAGAAAAATGGTCATGAGTTCAATTATAATGGTAGATTTCCAGCAGATCCAGGAACGTTCCAAGAATTCTTTGAAGATGCTAATGAACAAGTAATTTTTGTTGATAATACTAAAGTTACACTAGTAGGTAAAGTTGTTGGAGGTGCTGTTGAAGCACAAAAACCTATTGGTTTTGGGCAAGATGGATTGTTCGAAACTTCTAGTACAGATGATGACGGTATAGTGACAACGACACGTATCAGTTCTAAAAACAACATTGGAATAGCAAACATTGTTTTAGACTACGCTCCTGTGGGAGCAAATGTAACTCCATACACTAAATTTTATTTTGAAACGAATAGTGAAACTGGAGAATACAGAACAGAAGCCTTGCCGTTGAATTATGAAATAAATCAAACAACAGGGTTAAAAATTAATACTAATACAAGTATTAACCTATTAGATGCTAACGAATCTGTAAATATCTCTGATGTTATCGATGTAACTACTCCAGAGTATGTATATGAGGATGGAAGTATTGAGGAAGGTGAACCATATCATTATGAAAAAAGTTTCACCTATCGTTCGGTTCCTGTATTACGAGTTACAGAACAAACCTCTGATGAAATGGTCAGTATAGATGATGTAGATATCAGCACAGATGGTTTTGAGTACCCTGTATATACTCAGTTTGGATCATATAAGATTGTTTTGAACAGTTTTGAACGTTATATAAATAATGACGATGCGCCGGTAGAAGATTTAGTTCCTGTAATTGACGGGGAATTAATTATTAATAATAATTTAGCGTTAGAAGGGTCTACAACAGTAGAAAATGATCCTCAGGATGCTAGTATTATAAACTATACGTTCAAAGGAGGTTTGCCAGCAATTTCTTCTCCATTTATCCAAACATTGGATATAAAATACAGAATCAAAGGAGTAGATTATCCTGCTGAAAATTACATCTCAAATGGGATTATACTAGGTGGTCAATCTGATGGAAGTCAAACGTTTATTACTGCAGCTCCGGATACTCCGGATATTATTCTGCGAGATCCACCTGGATCTAATAGTTTTGCTTCTATAGAAGAAGGAGAAAGTATTTCTTTTACTTCAGAAACAGATTTAGCCAGTACTATTGGAGAGTCTGTAAATTTAGAATTGAAGTTGGGTGTTAGATTTGAAACCGGCGGTGGTTTAGCTGGGCCTGTGATAGATGCAGAGACTACTGACAATATAAACGCAGGAATTAAACTTTCTAGGACATCCACTAATGGAGAGAGTGTAACCAAGAAATATACATTTACACAAACTATATCCACAAGTGATGATCCAGAGTTTGTAGGAGCTGAAGGAGATCTGTACATAGGTCAATCTAAAAATTATTTCTATGGCTCATATGATGATATCCAAACATCAGCAGCAATAATAGGAACTTCTCCTTCTTATGAATTAACAAATACTGCAGGTGAAAGTATCTTTGTCAGTAAGCAAAAAGCAATGTATTTCGTAGAAGAACCTTCGGAAACATTCTTTGTGTATTCCCAAAAATACCTATTAGAAAGTTTGATACCAGAGCTAGAACTGATTATTTCTAATCTTGATAACGGAATCATTAATGAAGGAGATCAAGGAGTATTAACTCGTAGAGAATATGTAGAACAAATCAGATTATGGAGAAGCATTATACAAGAAAATGAAAAACTTAAATATGTGGTCAAAAATGATCGTGCTGCGTATAAGTCAATTGTTACTGATCGTATTAATGATTTCAATAGTACAATCAATGAGGCACTAGAGGATAGCGATTTAACACCAGCACTAGAAAATAACCTAAAAGACAGATTGGCAGCCTCCAATAATTTGAAAACATTGCTAGATAGTAATTTTGAGGATAATATTTCTTTTGATGCAGGAGTTGGTGAATTTTCAAGAAGTATAGAAACATCCACTATTACTTCAACAACCAAAAAGATCAACCTGAATATTCAGGAAGATCTTGCGATTCAATTTGGTTTTCAGTTTAATAGTACAGGTCTTATAAGTACTACTTCTTTTTTCTTCGAACAGGATATTAATGCAGCAATAACGGAAGAAGAAGAATCAACAATAAATGTTAGTTATACTTTTAAAGATAATGATCCTGCAAATTTATTAAGTGTAGATGTTGTTAATCTTTTTGATGGTAATGGACCTGTCTTTAGTACTATTGGAGGGAAAACATCTTGTCCATATGAAGGTCCAGAATTATCTAATTTTTATAATCATACGACCTATGATCCTGATGCAACCGAAATAGTAGAACTTTCTTCTGATCAACAGGAACAGCTAAGTTATGCGACTCAGAAAGCAGAAGATCCTTTGATAAGTGTAGAGGTAGCAGATGTAAGCAATGTGCCAGAAGGACAAAATGCTGAGTTCGTATTGAAATTAGAGAACAGAAGTGACTTAACAAGTGATGCAGCAGATTTCAATTACTTTGAACTTCTTATTGATAATACAACTAATCCTAATAATGCATTAATTAATATTAATGCGAATGCGAACATCGTATATGTTCCATACGGAGAACCAGTGTATTATACGATGACATTAGGTAAATCAGTTTCTGACGTATATGATTATAAAGATATACGAGTTGTATTACAATCCCGATGTGACCCTGTAAATGTATTTGATGATGTATATGTGTCTGCTCAATTTATTCCTTCTTGTTCTGAAGTAGAAATTAACGCTCCACTAGACAATTGGGTATATAACATAGATACGGCCTATAACCTAGACGGTACAACAAACTCATTAAACATAGATTTATTTGGGTTTAATACTTCTTTTGATAGCTTTCAGAAAATTGATTTGGAATATCGTTTAGCTTCTTCACCAAACTGGAGTCGTTTACAAACATATTACAGTAATCAGACATTTTATGATGAAGCAGTTTTGGCAAATGAAACGGATATCTCATTAATATCTAGTCCTACATTGTCATTTGGATTAGATATTGCTGGATTGAGATTACAAGATGGAGAATATGAGATTAGAGCACGAAGTAGCTGTACAAATGGTACTGAATTTATATCAGAGGTTATCACAGGTAGTGTTGATCTCCATGCACCCCAACGTTTTGGTACACCGTTGCCTACTGATGGAATTTTATCCTCAGGCGAGGATTTAAAAGTGAGCTTTAGCGAATCTGTTTTTTATAATTCTGCAGTCAGTAATATTGAAATAAAAGGAGAGACGAATCAGTTACCTATCAATAATAATGTGTCTTTATATTTTGAAGGTGTCGCTAATACAGCGGTTATTAATAATCCAAGAATTACTTCAGGTGATATTACCGTTGAGTTTTGGATGAAAAACAGCACTACATCTTCTACAGCTTCAATTATTAGTCAAACCGATGGAATAAATATCGGGCTTGAAAATGGAGAGATCTATTATACGCTTAATGACCTTACGACGAGAGGAGTTATATCAAATGATAATCTTTTTCATCATTATACTTTTACTCATAAAAATAGTACTGGTGAGATTAGTATTTATGAAGATGATTCAGAAATAGCTGGAAATACTGATACCCCAGAGACACAGTTCACCACTAATAACGAACTTGTTGTTGGAGGTAATACCTTTATAGGAAATATTCATGACCTACGTATTTGGAGCAAAGCTATAAGTCTAGAGGATGCATATGCTAATAGATTTACAAAACTAATCGGAAACGAAAATAGTTTGATTGGATATTGGCCGATGAATGAAGGTAGAGGTACGTTAGCAAAAGATTTAGCTCGATTTAAACATGCTACTGTAAATGCATCTTGGGATATTAAGCCTAAAGGAAATTCTTATCAGTTTCAAGACGGGCAGTCGCTCGAGATGGATAATGTAGATTTTGTCGTGTTAAATAATGAAATGGATGCTACAATTTCATTTTGGGTAAAAACAGATACTCCACAGGTAGGAACTATATTTTCTAATGGTAGAGGTGATGGCTCTGATATTGTTCAATCTAATGGCTTAGCTAATAAATGGGCTATAAGCATGACAACAACAGGGACGTTAAACTTAGAAAGCGAAGGGAATTCCTATCCATTAACTACTCAGAGCATAGCGGATGATTCTTGGCATCATGTAACTTTACTTTTTAATCGTATAGGGTCGCTAAGGACCTACATAGATGCAGAGTTAGTTTCATCTAATCCAATAGCTGATATAGGAGGCTTTTCTGGAAATAAGGCATGGTTAGGAGCAAGAGGAAGTATCGATCTAGCGGGAAATGAAACTATAGATCAACCATTTTTAGGAAAAATTGATGAATTCCGTTTTTGGAATACCTTGCGTAATGTAGAGCAAATAAGCAGAGATCGATTTAATGAAGTGGATTTCGAAAGCATAGGTATGTTACTGTATGCAAGGATGAATACTCCAGAAACTCCTACAGGAAATGGTCCTAGATATTATCATGCATATAGTAACCTAACCATTATTCCTAGTAATGCAATACTCTCTAACGGTACTGTCAATTATTCTGATGATGTTCCTGGTATTAGACCAGAAAGAAGTTTAATTAAATTTCAGGTAAATCAAGTTATCAATGAAGATGAAATGATTTTGGAACCTGTCATTTCAGATTGGGCATCTTTAGAAGGACAAATCGTTGATATAACTGTTCACAGAATGTTTGATGCTTCTAATAATATGCAACAATCACCAATCACTTGGACAGCATATATTAAGAGGAATGAAGTTAGTTGGTTTGCAGAAGGATATAATGAAATTATTGATATTGTAAAAAATGATGATGAAGAAAAATCTTTTGAAATCACTGTCCTTAATAAAGGGGGTAATGGACAACCATTCAATATCTCTAATGTGCCAAATTGGCTAACGCTAAGTACAACTTCTGGGACTTTAGATCCCGATAGTAGTATTGTAATTACAGCTACCATTGATAGAGAATTAACAGCTGGGGAATATTTAGAAAACTTGTATTTAGAAACTGATTTTGGATACGACGAAAAATTACAACTTGAAGTTCGAGTATTGGCGCCAGAACCTGATTGGGATGTTAATCCTAATGACTTTGAATACAGCATGAATATTGTAGGTAAAGTGAAAATTGATGGAGTATTTTCCAATGATTTATATGATAAAGTAGCCGCATTCCATGAAGGAGAAGTCAGAGGAGTCGCTAACTTAATATATGATCCTTTATACCAAGAATACTTCATATATGTTACAGTTTATAGTGAAACTGTTTCTGGAGAATCCATTAATTTCAGTATTTGGGATGCTTCTGATGGCAAAGTATTAGGCGCATCAATAGATACAAATGCTACAATTAGCTTTAAACAAAATGAAGTTATTGGTACCCTGAATAATTCAGCAATTTTTGAGAATACAGATATCATCGTTCAAGAAATTGAAATGAATCAAGGTTGGACCTGGGTGTCTCTAAATGTTAATGATGCTAATTTCTCTAATTTAAATACACTTACTGAGAACTTAAGTTTAGAAACATCTGATAGAATATTAAGTCATTCCCCTTCTTTATTAGAAACGTATTATAAAGATGAATCTGTTCCTACAAGATCGGGTTGGTCAGGAGATATAACTGCGGATGGAGGATTGACAATTTCTAAGATGTATAAGATTAGATTAGCTGAAGAACAAGCGTTGACAATTAGAGGAAATATTGTTGATATTGATAACTGGGATTTCCCCGTTAAAGAAAACTGGAACTGGTTACCTTACCCTATTGGTGCAAATCAACCCATTAACGAAGCATTAGCATATTTTGAAGCTCAAGAAGGTGATGTTATTAAATCACAAAGCTCATTTGCGATTTATGATCCACTTAATGGTTGGAAAGGGACGTTAAACTATCTAGAGGCTGGAAATGGATACATGATGAAATCAAGCTTAGATCAAAGTTTTAGCTATCCTACCTATCTAAGCACTAAGGCAGGAAAGTCCAAAGATTATATTCTGAATAATGGTGGAAACCAAGATATGATGTCAGAATTTAAATCATATTCGCAAAATATGAATGCTGTGGTTTCTTTACCTGAAGGGTATCATGAATTGTTCGTTTATGATACAAAAGGAATCTTAAAAGGAGTCGCATTAAATCAGGATGTTAGCAATACTCAATTGAGTTTTATTACCATTTATGGTGATGTTCCAGAAAATCTAGAATTTTATATTGGAGATGGATTTCAAAAAAAGCCAACAGCGTATACTATTCCTTTTAAAAGTAACGATGTACTTGGAACTATTACTGATCCAATTATCTTAAGAGAATTAAAGGATACGGTTACTATATATCCTAATCCTTTTAATAATGATTTTATCATTCAGACAAATACAGTTAAAAGTGAAACGATATTTATTAAGCTTTTTAACTTAACGAATCAGCTTATTTTTTCTAAAAAACTGGAAGTAACATCCGGTGTAAATTCCTTGAGAATTTCACCAGAAGTGGCAAGTGGAATATACTTACTTCAAATGGAAATGAATGAGAATACAATAAACAGGAAAATCATTAAGAATTAGTAATACAGTTAATGCTCTTAAATCTTGTTTTTTTCAATAAGATTTAAGAGTTATTATTCACATAAAATCTAAAAAAATGAAAACATATATATATAGTACCATAATCTTACTCCTCATAGGGGTGCAGGGATTTGGACAAAACCCGACTTGGTCGGTTAATGAGAATGATTATGAATATACCATGTCATTCGTAGCTTTTTTAAATATTGATGGAAATAATTTAGAAAGCTCTAATGATAAAGTTGGAGCTTTTGTTAATGGTATCTGCAGAGGAGTAACAAACCTTACGTATGTAGAAACTGAAGGTAGATATTATGCTTACTTAACGGTTTTCTCAAATGAAAATAATGAATCTATAAATTTCGAAATTTATGACTCTTCAAATGATAGAGTTATTACAGTAAATAAGACTCATAATTTTGAAATTGATGAACATTATGGTGATGTATTTCAGGCATATAGTATAGCTAGTCCTCCTTTAAATGATGAAGCAGAAATAATAAATTTTGATTTTGAGAACATTGTTGCTAAAGATAAAATTTTTGACAATGATCAAATTACACTTCTGATAGATAGTAGTGAGGATGTAACAGCACTTAATCCTTTATTTCAACTTAGTTCTGGAGCAAAGTTATATATAGGAACGATAGAGCAAACATCTGGAGTGAATACTATAGATTTTAGTTCTCCGGTAGAATTTAAAGTGTTGTCAGAAGATCAATCTATTCTAAAAGATTGGACAATTACAGTTAGGTTGAGTTCTGGTGATGTAACCTATTATAAAAAAGATGCAGTTTGTTATGAAGGAGGTGCTATTAAAATAGTTTCTACTCAAAATAATGAAGAGGTAGAATTAATCAAAGATGGGGTTGTTTTTTCGAAACAAACTATAGTCAATGGTGAGACTATATTTAATAATCTAGAGATAGCTAATTATGAGGTTAAAATAGGTAATATCATAAAGGAAATTGTAATTAATCAAAAAAACTAAAGATGAATATAAAAACATATATTTCTGTAATTGTATTATTTATATTATTCTCTAACTGCTCTAATGATGATGCAGTGTCCATAACAACAATAGAGCCTACAAGTATTAATTTCATTAAAGAAGATGGTAGTATTTTAACACTATTTGATTGTATTAATCCTAATGAAACTTATGCTGTAGAAATAAGAGTAAAAGGAGAAGGGGCAGGAGAGGTGCAGAATACTGTTATTGAATATACTATAAATGGACTAGCATATAGTATGACATTTGATAGAGTAGAAACTCAATCAAACCAAATTACATTAATTGAAGGAGAAAATGTTGCACAACTTGTGAATACAGTATTCTTAGCTAAGATTTCTTATGTAAAAGCTCCAAGTGAGTTTGAATTAGTAGAATAAGATTCTAATTATAAACGGATAAACACAAACCTGATAATTTTATTGTCAGGTTTTTCTTGTTTACAAGAAAAAGCAAGTGTATTGGTTATTTGAAGATTACAATATTTCATTAAAAACTCTTAAGGTGTTTGATTAAAATGTGAAGTGAACGCTAAAGTAATTTCTGTAACTAACAATACAAAAAGTGCATGTTTATCTGGATTAAGAATACTTTGATTAAATGACATAGCATTAAATACATTGATATTTTCAAGGTAAATATCATTAGAAAAGGCATCTGCAGAAGAATTTCTGAATGATCGTGGGTTGTCAAATCCTAGTACTGCATGACATAATTCATGAATAATGATGCGTAATCTGTTACTATAGGATGTAGTAAAAAAAAGGTCAAACAAAACAATATTTGGATTATCATTGTCGGACTGATTTCGATGATTATGAACACCCGTTGTCGTAGCGGCATATGATCCATCCAAAACTGTGGATCTGGCAAAATCATTTCCATTTACAGCATCAGCAGATCTACGAACTTCATAGTGAGAAGAATGTCTATTCAATCTATACAAGTTTCTATGGATCAATCTAAAATTCCAATCGTAATTAGAGATATGTGTATACGGTCTTAAATTACTAGAGTTAGAAAGAAAAGTAGCAAATAAGGAATCTTCTATCAATTGCCTTTGTCTGGGCATTAACGTTCGACCTGGAGTAATAAAGTCATGCATTAAATAGTAAGCTCTTCTGATAGCCTGTACAGCTCCATGATGAGCTTCTCGTACTTGCGTATATTCGACATTAGAAAAATCTAAAAAATAATCATTAGGAATTGACATTGTAAAGTCTTTAGTAATTATAGAAGTACCATACTTTGATAACATACATTATTCATAAAGATATAAAAATTAAGATAGTTTTATGAATCGCTAATTCCTAAAATATTTCTTAACTGTTTTTTATCAATATCTGCTCCTGCAAAATCGTCAAAGGCTTTTTGAGTAGCTTCTATGATATGATCGCGAATAAAAGAAGCACCTTCTCTGGCACCTTGTTCTGGTGATTTAATGCAACATTCCCATTCCATAACTGCCCAAACATCACAACCATATTGCGTGAGTTTAGAGAAGATTGTTTTAAAATCAATTTGTCCATCTCCAGGAGACCGATAACGTCCTGCGCGATCTATCCAATCACTATACCCTCCAAAAACTCCTTTTTTGCCAGTAGGATTAAACTCTGAGTCTTTTACATGAAAAGCTTTGATAAACTCGTGGTAATGATCTATATATTCTAAATAATCTAATTGTTGTAAAACAAAATGACTCGGGTCGTATAAGATATTTACTCTTTTGTGATTTCCTGTTGCTTCCAGAAAACGCTCAAAGGTTACTCCATCATGTAAATCTTCTCCAGGATGAATTTCATAGCATACATCCACACCTTGCTCATCAAAATGATTGAGAATAGGTAACCACCGTTTTGCTAATTCTTCGAATCCCATTTCGACCAATCCTGCAGGTCGTTGAGGCCACGGATGCATCGTATGCCATAATAGAGCTCCAGAAAATGTAGCATGCACGTTTATCCCTAATCGATTACTTGCAATCGCCGCATTCTTAACTTGAGTAATGGCCCATTCTGTTCGTTTTTTTGGATTGTTTTTACAATCAGCAGGAGCAAAATTATCAAACATCAAATCATATGCAGGATGTACAGCAATTAATTGCCCTTGGAGATGCGTGGAAAGTTCCGTGATCTCTAATCCATAGTCAGCAATTTTACCTTTAAGTTCGTCGCAATATGTTTGACTTTCTGCTGCTTTATCTAAATCTATAAGCCTTGTTTCCCAAGTAGGAATTTGAATGCCCTTATATCCAAGATCTGACGCCCACTTACATAATCCATCCAGTGAATTAAAAGGTTCTTTATCATCCATAAACTGAGCTAGAAATACTGCCGGGCCCTTTATTGTTTTCATTTAGTTAGTTTTTATCGGTCACATTGAGCGGAGTCGAAATGTGATGTAATTTCTCATCTCTCGACTCCGCTCGAGAAGACAGAAACTAGATTTTAATTTACACTTTAGTCCAACTTGCATTGTTTTTGCTACTTTCTACTGCTGCATATATAAACTTCATTCCACGAACACCATCTGTGACTGTTGGGAAATCATGATTAATAGAAATAGCTTTACCATTTTTTACACCTAATAATTCTTTAGCAAAGCTTCTGTAGATCGTAGCAAAACCTTCTAAATATCCTTCGGGATGACCAGCAGGAATCCTAACGTATTCTGATGATTCGGGATAGGTCCCATTTCCTCCAGGAGTATAGATTTGTTTTGGTTGATCTAACCATTTTACAATAAGTTGATTTGGGTTTTCCTGATACCATTCCACACTGCCTTTTGTACCATAAATTTTAACGCCAAGATTATTTTCTTCTCCTGTTGCTATTTGTGAAAATGACATAATTCCTTTTGCACCATTTTCGAAACGTAGTAAAACATTGCCGTCATCATCAAGGCTACGTCCATCACCAAATGCAGTTAAATCTGCCGCAATGGCTTCAATTTGGATTCCAGTAATATATTCTATCAGGTTCTCCGCATGAGTCCCAATATCACCTAATGCACCTCCAATTCCTGAACGCTTTGGATCTACTCTCCAAGCTGCTTGTTTTTGACCTGTTTTTTCCACAGCTGTAGAAAGCCATCCTTGCAAATAGTGTGCGTTAATCTTTCTGATAGTACCGAGATCTCCTTTGACAATCATTGCTTTAGCTTGCTTTACCATAGGGTAACCTGTATAGTTGTGTGTTAAAGCAAATATTTTTCCTGAAGATTTTACTACTTTTTCTAATTCAATAGCTTCATCCAAGGTTAAAGTCATAGGTTTATCACAGATGACATGAAAGCCGTGTTCTAAAGCCATTTTTGCGGGAGGAAAATGCATATGATTTGGAGTGACGATTGCCACAAAATCCATACGTTCATTTTCAGGAAGTTTAGCCTCTTCTTTAATCATTTCTTCGAAACTTCCATACGCTCTGTCATCTGATATGCCAAGTTCTTTTCCTGAAGCAATGCTCTTTTCTTTACTAGAAGAAAATGCTCCGCAAACCAAATCAATCATTCCATCTATGCTAGCTGCTTTTCGGTGTACATCACCTATAAATGAATCGGTGCCACCGCCAACCATTCCCATTTTAAGTCGGGTCATATTAACTGTCTTTATATTCTATTTTTTCATTTTTGAAGAAGATGGCAAATAATACCATTACAGCCGCTGCAAAAACAGCAGGGAATATCCAAATGCTATTCCAGTTATGTTGTCCTTCTCCTATTAAATTAGCATCCGTTATTTTTCCTGCAACATAAAATCCTACAAGCATTCCTAAACCATAGGTTGCTAAGGTAATTAAACCTTGTGCTGCACTTTTAAACTTTTCTCCAGCCTTAGAATCGGTGTAAATCTGTCCAGAAACAAAAAAGAAATCATAACAAATACCGTGTAATGCAATACCAACAATAAGCATGAAAGCTAGTTCTCCTGAATTACCATAGGCAAATAGGGCATAGCGAACAGTCCAAGCAATCATTCCTACCAATAGGGTCTTCTTAAAACCAAAACGTTTGAAGAACCATGGTAGCAAAAGCATAAATAACACCTCGGACATTTGTCCAATAGTCATCAAGCCTGCGGGACCAATATCTTTACCAAACAGTCGTATGGATGCTTCGATTTCACCTAGATACTGTCCAGCATGTTGGTAGTAAAAAGCTAACGGTATGCAAATCAATATTGATGCAATGAAAAAAACCAAAAAGTTCTTATTACCTAATAACTTTAAGGCTTCTAGACCAAGAATGTCGGAAATAGTAACTTTTTCATCACTTTTTGGAGGAGTTTTCGGTAGTGCGAAACTAAAAATACCAAGTATAGCAGATGCTATGGCTGTCATGAAAAAAGTGTTTTTCAATGCTCCTTGGGCAACATTTTCAGGTGAATCCCAATTAAAAATCAGACTAATAAAAACTAATCCTGCAACGATCCAACCAATTGTTCCCCAAACACGGATAAATGGAAACTGTTTAGACGGATCGGTCATCTGATTAAAAGAAACAGAATTCACTAGTGCCAATGTAGGCATATAGGCAATCATATATCCTAAAACGTAAGGGTAGAAGGCGGAAAAATCCGTAGCATTTGCCATTTGATACATTAGTAAAGCTCCAATAAGATGAAGTACTCCTAAGATACGTTCTGCATTAAAAAATCTGTCGGCAATAAGACCAATGATAAAAGGTGCAATAATAGCTCCCCAAGATTGAGTAGAGTAGGCCATGGCGATTTCTCCTCCACTGGTTTTCAAAGAATTTGGTAAATAAATCCCCATAGTTACAAACCAGCCTCCCCAAATAAAGAATTCTAAAAACATCATGAGGGATAACTGAAACTGAATGAATTTCTTCATAATAAATAGTTGGTTAGTTTAGTTGTTTAGAAAGGTTGTTCAATAAATCTCTTGTTGCTATAATACCTTCAATTTCACCCAATCGTTCCCCTTCATATTCTACTCCGATATATCCCTGATATCCTGAATTTTTTACTATTTCGAGCATTTTTTTATAGTCAATAGTAGTTTCACTTCCTTCTGAATCAAAATCATAAGATTTAGCACTCACACCTTTAGCAAACGGCATGAGTTCTTCTATCCCTTTATATTTTGGATATTCTTTGACACATTTAGTGCCCCATCGTTCACCACCTTCGCGTTCTAAACAGAAATTACCAAAATCAGGAAGAGTACCGCAATTAGGTTTGTTGACATTTTGCATCACTTTTGCAAGCAAGGCAGCATCAGAAGACAAATATCCGTGATTTTCCACAATCACATTAATACTTTTAGTAGCTGCATATTCGGATAGTTTGGTTAATCCATCTGTTGCTACTTGTACCCATTCTTCAGGCTTATTAGTTCCGAATAGATTAACTCTTATAGAGTGGCATCCTAAAAATTGAGCTGCATCTACCCATTTTTTATGGTTTTCTATTGTTTGGTTTCTTTCTTTTTCATCAACTACAGCTAAGTCTCCTTCACCATCTACCATGATTAGTAGATTCTGGACGTTATGTTCATCACTTTTTGATTTTAAAGTTTCCAAAAGCTGCTGTAGTGCTTTATCGGGATCTTTAGCATCTTTATAACTATATAATTGACTTACATATTCAATACCAGTAAATCCTAATTCTTTTGCTTTTTGCGCAAAATCTATTGGATCTAATTTACCAGATTGTATTTCTTTGTGAAGAGACCATTGTGCTAATGATAATTCGAAAAAGGGTTCTGATGTTATAGGTTGTTCAATTGCTTTTTCTTCTTCTTTTTCCTCTGTAATTGTATTTTCGGTTGTTTTGTTTTTACAGGAACTTATGATTAACATACAAATAAGTCCTTTAAAGATGGTTTTGTGCATTTTTTTAAGTTTAGTTAGGTAATAATTTTATAAAGCCCAGTCTTTTCCTCCGGTTAGATTTTGAACAGAATCACAACCAATATATTCTCCGGGAACAGGTAAATAATTCAGTACATTTTCTGCAATATCTTTAGAAGTTTTAAATCCATAAATAGATAAACTTCTTACCGAAGAAAGAAAACTAAAAGATATAGCTTCTTGAGAAATCTTGTTTAAATCTTCAGGGCTTTTTACTTCAGAAACCTCTTTCCAGTATTCTTTTTGTTTCTCTTTAGGAAGTTTTAAGTATTTGGAAAGCAGAACATCATACTCTTCTAAGGTGACATCATCAACACTCTTTTCTTCATTAACGCCCAGTTCTTTCATCATGACACCAGCACCGTATTTGAACATTTGCACTTCTTCTTCCTCTTCAAGAGCGTTATTAATAAACTTATCAATAAACATGGGCACGTGTAATGATTTTGCACCTGGAATATCTGTTTCCGGAATGATAAGATCTACAATTTGTTCTAAAGCTTTCCCTTCATCTATTGATAAAAGTTCTGGTGTCCAGTCTAATACATATTCTTTTTGGCAACTTTGTAAAAGACTTAGTATGGCAGGAGTAGCAGCAATATATCCTGCTGATAATCCTATGTTTTTTAATGCTTCTCTTCTGTTCATAGTACTAAGATTAAGCGTTTTTTTGAATTTGTTTGGCAGCGTGATCTGCAGCTCTGGCGGTAAAAGCCATATACGTGAGCGATGGATTTACACAACTTGCTGAGGTCATAAAAGATCCATCAGTAACATATACATTTGGTACAGCATGAATTTGATTATTACCATTAAGTACAGAGGTTTTAGGGTCTTTACCCATTCTGGCAGTACCCATTTCGTGAATTCCTAAACCAGGAGCTCCGATATCATCCCAAGGCTGGATATCATTAAAACCAGCTTGTTTTAGCATGTTCATTGCTTCCTGGATCATATCTTTACGCATTTCTAATTCATTTTCTTTAAATTCCGCATCAAAAGTTACTGTTGGTAGTCCCCACTCATCTGGTTTATTGTAATCCAGTACCATCTTATTTTCGTGGTAAGGCAGGCATTCTCCAAATCCCATAAGACCCATTCTCCATCCTCCAGGTTCTAAAATCTTTTCTTTTAATTCTGCTCCATATCCTAATTCTGCAATCGTTTCTTCCCAATTAGAACGACTGGCACCTCCTTGATATCCATATCCACGTTTGAAATTATCTTTATCAGTATCACCTCCTATATTTCTAAATCGAGGAATATATATACCATTAGGTCTTCGTCCTTTAAAATATTTGTCTGTAAATCCATCATATTTAGCAAAGGCACCAGCTTTAAAATGATGATCCATAATATTATGCCCTAATTCTCCAGAATCATTTCCCATTCCATTAGGAAAACGTTCAGATTTAGATTGCATGAGTATACTTGCAGAGGCTATTGCAGAAGCACATAAGAATATTATTTTAGCTGTAAATTGTGTTTTTTCTTTGGTTAAGGTATCAATTACTTCTACTCCAGTGGCTTTTCCTGTTTTATCGTCATACAGCACTTGATGAACAATAGAATTAGGTCTAAGTGTCATATTACCGGTTCTTTCTGCAGCCGGTAGCGTAGAGGAATTACTACTGAAATATGCTCCAAAAGGGCAACCTCTCATACAGCGATTACGGTATTGGCAATTCATCCTTCCTTCAAAGGTTTTAGTACCTGTAATATGAGCTGTTCTACCAATTGTTAGCAATCGATCCTTGTAATTCTTTGCGATATTCTTTTTTAAGTGATCCTCTACACAATTTAATTCCATAGGAGGTAGAAATTGTCCATCAGGTAATTGTTCTAAACCTAATTTTTCTCCGCTAACTCCAATGTATTCTTCTACTTTATCGTACCAAGGAGCAATGTCTTTATATCGTACAGGCCAATCTACCGCTATTCCTTCTTTTTTATTCGCTTCAAAATCAAAATCACATAATCTATAACTTTGTCTTCCCCACATAAGAGAACGACCACCTACATGATATCCTCTTATCCAATCAAAACGTTTAGTTTCGTTATAAGGATGTTTTAAGTCATTAACAAAGAAATGGCGATGGGCTTTATCGGTTACATAACCAGTACGATGTTGTTTAGGTTGTTCGGCGATTTCTTCTTTGGACGGTTCACCTTTTAACTCATAATCCCAAGGATCATCATTAGCAGTAGTATAATCATCAATATGAGTGACCATACGTCCACGTTCCAATACCAATGTTTTAAGCCCTTTTTCACAAAGTTCTTTGGCAGCCCAGCCGCCACTAATTCCCGTTCCTACGACAATTGCGTCATATTGAGGTTCTTGTTCCATATGTGTTGATGTTTACAGACAATCTATAGTTAATACAGACGAGGAAATTCCTCGTCTTATTCTTTTAATTTAGTACAACTTGTTTCTAGTAGGCTTTTAGGCACTATTAGTAAGCTCTGATAGTAGTTTTGTTTGTCTGTTTTCTTCTTGTTCTGGAAGAAAGGTATTGTAGCTAAAACTTGTTATAATTTATAGCTATAGAATTCATAATTCTAAAATTCTGGTTCTAATATAAGAAGTTTGTTTGTGTTTTAACAATACAATTAACAAATCATTAATTAAATTAGTAATTCATTAAAAAATAACTAGAGCGCTATGTCAAAAGTAAATCGAAGAAAAGCCATTAAAAAGTTATCTCTAAGCATTGGTGCGATAGGTTTAGGAAATACAGTGATGGCTCAATCAGTACCTGAAAGTATTTCAGGTTCTTTTCAGTATAGTTTAAAAGGAAATATTAACCATGCCGTATGTAGATGGTGTTATCAGAATATTCCCATAGATGAGTTTACCAGAAAATCAAAAGATATAGGAATTAAAGCAATAGATCTATTAAAACCAGAAGAATGGGAAATTGTTACTAAACAGGGATTAAGCTGTTCTCTGGCAACAGATACTTTTGCCAGCATTACAAATGGGTTTAATGATCCAAAAAATCACCCAGAGTTACAAAACAAATATCAAGATTTAATTTCTAAAGCATCTCATTCTGGAATACAACAGGTAATTGTTTTTTCTGGTAATCGTAATGGTATTTCTGATGAGCAGGGTATGGAAAATTGCGCTAATGGATTAGATGTATTAGTGAAACATGCTGAAAAGAATAATGTAACTTTAATTATGGAATTGCTTAATAGTAAGGTAGATCATAAGGATTATCAATGTGATCATACTCCTTGGGGTGTTAGTTTAGTAAATAAAATAGGTTCAACTAATTTTAAATTACTGTACGATATTTATCATATGCAAATTATGGAAGGTGATATTATTGCTACAATCAATAAGTACAACGATTACATTGCTCATTACCATACGGGTGGTGTTCCAGGAAGACATGAGATCAATCATACTCAAGAATTAAATTACCCCGCAATTATGAAAGCAATTGTGACGAATGGATTCACGGGCTATGTAGCTCAAGAATTTATTCCAACGTATGCAGATAGCTTAGAAGCGTTGAAAGAGGGAATTATGATATGTGATATATAGTCTTAACGCATCATTGTTTTCAGATCCTGAATCACATTGATATTATGTCTTATGTATGCGAAAAGGATAAATAAGATGATAATTGCTACTATAAAACCTAATAGATTTCCATTTTTACTACTTGATACCTTTTTTGAAGTCTTAAGATAAGCTTTAGATAGCTTTTTGGTATATTTAGATACAAGTGCAAAAGCTGGTGCAAAAATCAAAATCACAACAAGCATATCTATTACTACTAGAAGATATCCTTCTTCATGAATATGCTTTTTTACATAGGTAATCACAAATTCTTTGATGAGAGCTGCACAAAGTACAGCAATAGCATAGATTGCAAATTTGGTAACTTGTCTATTGTTCATGGGGCTATGTCTATTCTTTTGGATTGTAAAAATAGAAAAATGTTATGAATCTCTATTAACCCGTTGTGCATTTAGAATGAAATGTAAAAGAAAAGCGTCAATTCGAGTGATTTTTTGTAATGAAATGAAGAAAAATTGTATCGAGAATAGCTTTTTTGATCCAAAACCCTATTCTCGATACACTTCTCCTTTCAGTCGAAGCACTCGAATTGACGGATTTTGATGAAAAAAATCTAAATGCAAAACGGGTTATATTGGTTAACTTTATAAAGGAATATTACCGTGTTTTCGTTTAGGACGATCGATTGTTTTGTTTTCTAACATACTAAATCCTTTGATTAGTTTTCTTCTTGTATCTTCTGGTAGAATTACTTCATCAATAAAACCACGTTGCGCTGCTCTATACGGATTAGCAAATTTATCTGCATATTCAGCTTCTTTTTCCGCTAACTTGGCATTAGGGTCTTCCGCAGCTTTAATTTCTTTTCTAAATATTATTTCACTGGCACCCTTAGCGCCCATAACGGCTATTTCGGCAGTTGGCCAAGCAAAATTAAGATCCGCTCCAATATGCTTAGAATTCATTACATCATAGGCACCACCGTATGCCTTACGGGTAATCACAGTTACTTTAGGAACAGTAGCTTCGCTTAAAGCGTATAACAACTTGGCTCCGTGAACTATAATTCCGTTCCACTCCTGATCTGTACCTGGCAAAAATCCAGGAACATCTACCAACACTAGTAATGGAATATTGAAACAATCACAGAAACGTGTAAAACGTGCTGCCTTTTTCGAACTATTTACATCTAACACACCTGCAAGAAACATCGGTTGATTGGCCACAATACCAATACTTCTTCCTCCCAATCTTGCAAAACCTACAATGATATTCTCTGCATAATTTTTATGAATTTCATAAAAAGAATCATTGTCAATTATTTCCCCGATAACCTCATGCATGTCATAAGGTTTATTAGGATTATCCGGAATAATATCCGAGAGAACATCTCTTTTTTCGTCAGTTAACGGATAAGAGATAGTTTTTGGAGTTTCTTGGTTGTTTTGAGGAAGGTAGCTCAATAGTTTTTTTACATCTTCCAGGCATTCGATATCATTTGATGAAGTAATGTGAGCAACTCCTGATTTTGTGGAATGCGTGCTGGCACCTCCTAATTCTTCAGATGTTACCTCTTCATTTGTTACAGTTTTTACTACGTTGGGTCCTGTAACAAACATATAACTGGTATCCTCTACCATAATGGTAAAATCTGTTATAGCTGGAGAATAAACAGCTCCACCAGCGCAAGGTCCCATAATAGCAGAAATCTGAGGAATAACACCGGATGCTTGCACATTTTTATGAAAAATATCAGCATAACCACCTAATGATCGAACTCCTTCTTGAATTCTGGCTCCACCAGAATCATTTAATCCGATAATTGGAGCACCAACCTTTACCGCGAGATCCATTACTTTACATATTTTTTCTGCGTGAGTTTCTGATAAAGCTCCTCCAAAAACTGTGAAATCTTGTGCAAAAACATAAACTAATCGTCCATTAACAGTTCCGTAACCTGTCACCACACCATCTCCATAATAGATTTCTTTCTCCATTCCGAAGTCGGTTGTTCTGTGAGTGACTAGAATACCTATTTCTTCAAAAGATCCTTCATCTAGAAAATAAGCTACACGTTCTCGTGCAGTTAATTTTTTCTTTTGATGTTGCTTTGCAATACGCTGTTCACCGCCACCGATATGTGCAAGGTCAATTTTTTCTTGTAAAGTTTTTATTTTCGAATTCATATATTATCGGGTTGGTAATCGTAATTGTTGTTGATCTTCTTGGTATTGTTTTAAAGCTATCAATGCTGCTATTTTTGCTTCCAGTTCCATTTCGGATTTTAATACTTCGGGAGTATAATATTTTTTTACAAAATGGGTGTCAAAATTACCAGATCTAAACGCCTCATGTTTACATACAAATTTCCCAAAAGGCAAGGTGGTTTTAACACCTTCTACAATATAATCATCAATAGCTTTGATCATTAATTGAATGGATTCTTCACGAGTTTTTCCGTATGTTATTAGTTTAGATAGCATAGGATCGTAATAGATGGGTATATCCATTCCTTCTTCAAAACCATTATCTACTCTAATACCTTTACCAGAAGGCATTTTGTATGTGTCTAAATGACCAACACTAGGTAAGAAATCGTTCAATGGATCCTCTGCATATACTCTTAATTCTAATGCGTGTCCTTTTATTGTTAAATCTTCCTGTAAGATTGAAAGTTTTTCACCTCTTGCTACTTTAATTTGAAGTTCTACTAAATCGGTTCCAGTAATCAATTCCGTTACGGGATGTTCTACTTGCAGACGTGTATTCATCTCCAGAAAGTAGAAATTATGGTTTTCATCTAACAAGAACTCTACTGTTCCTGCACCTACATAATCACAGGCTTTAGCAACTTTAACCGCAGCTTCACCCATAGCGGATCTTAAAGCTGGAGTTAAAACAGCTGAAGGAGCTTCTTCAACGACTTTTTGATGTCTTCTTTGTACACTACATTCTCTTTCAAAAAGGTGAATAACATTACCATGCGTATCCGCCATTACCTGAATTTCTATATGTCTTGGCGAACCAACATATTTTTCAATAAATACAGATCCATCTCCAAAAGCCGAAATAGCTTCACTGATGGCACGCTGCATCTGCGATTCCAGATCACTTTCTTTTTCTACTACACGCATTCCTTTTCCACCACCACCAGCTGATGCTTTAATCAAAATGGGAAACCCAATTTCCCGAGCAATTTTTTTCGCTTTTACAACATCGGTAATAGCTTCATCAATACCAGGAACCATTGGGATATCATATGCTTTCACAGCTTCTTTGGCTGCTAATTTGCTTCCCATCACTTTAATCGCTTTTGATTTTGGACCAATGAATATGAGGTTGTTGTTTTCAACTTCTTCAGCAAAGTCCGCATTTTCGCTTAAAAAACCATAGCCTGGATGTATGGCATCTACATGTAATTCTTTGGCAACTTCAATGATCTTAGATCCTAATAAATAAGATTCACTAGAAGGAGCTTCACCAACACAAACAGCTTCGTCAGCAAATTTTACATGCGGAGCGTTTCTATCTACAGTAGAATAAATTGCAACGGTTTTAATCCCCATTTTACGAGCTGTTTGCATAACTCTAATGGCAATTTCACCTCGATTGGCAACTAATATTTTTTTCATAGTATACTATTCTTATAATATGCAAAAAGCAATTGTTTATGTCAAACTGGGTTTGTCGAAGTTTTAGTAATCTTTACATTAAATTGGTCTTCGACTAGCTTATACAGACTACTAAATTTAGTAGTACTTTTTGTTATTTATGCTTTATTCGAATTCAATCAATAACTTTCCTTTATCTACTGCATCTCCTTTAGCGACATTAATAGATTTAATCGTTCCTTCTCTTGGAGAAGTGATGATGTTTTCCATTTTCATAGCTTCTAAAACCAAGAGATAATCATCTTCCTTTACAGTTTGACCAATTGCTACCTGAATATCTATAATAAGTCCAGGCATAGGAGATTTGATCGAATTCACTTGTTTTGAAGCGCCAATGGAAAAACCCATTTCTGAAATCATCATATCTAAAGAATTAGCGATATCGACTTCATAGGTATTTGCATTAACTTTTACGGTGTATTTCTTATTGTAGAAATCAGATTTCACAATCTCCGTATGATACGATTGATTGTCATTAATAATATGGAATTTCGAATCAGAAGTTTTAATAATATCGGTTGTAGAAATATCATTCTCAGATATTATAGCTTCAAAATCTTTATTTACTTTTACTTTAAAGTTTGCACTCATAAATAAACTATTCAATTGGTGGATAAATATAAGTATTTAAATTTATCGTGAATGTTTGTTGTGAATTTTTTAAAATATGTTTCATTAATGCTCTTATTTTTAAGATATAATCAATAAATGAATTAACAAAAAAATAACTAACAAGGGTTGCAAAAAGGTTGTAAGAGGGTTTCATTGTGGTAGCAAAGATATTATAATGTATTTTTGAATAACAACCGACAAATATCTCTTTAACGATTAAAACCTTTTTTTTGAAAACTACCTACATAACTTTTATCATTCTTTTTTTTGGTGTACACTGTTATGCTCAGTCCCATGATAGTATTGCAAACCAATTGAAGCACAAACTTGAAAAAGCAACCACGGATTCTGCTCAAATTGCCTACAAAGTTGAACTGGTTGAACAAATGCATCGGTTCGATTTGGATACATCCAGGGTTATTATCAATGATGTTTTAATGCAAATTGAAGGAATTCAGAATGCCAATCTGTACTATCAAAAAAGTAAAGCAAAAGCACTTAATTACCTTGGTATAATTGAAAACAAACAAGGCAATGCCGAAAAAGCCTTAACTACGTATTTAGAAGCATTGGATTTAAGCGAAGCCATTAACGATTCTGTTACGATAGGATTGGGCTTTCATAATTTGGGAATGTTTTACAGGAGGCAAAAAGATTATGAAAAAGCTAAACAGTATTTTAAGAAGGCTATTAGAATTAAAGAAGAAATGACAGATGTAGAAAGTTTGGCTACATCACATCGAATGTTAGCTGTGACTTACTATGGCAATAAACAAAATGATTCTTCTTTAATTCATATTTTAAAAGTGAAAGCATTGCCATGCTCTAATTTGAATATAGCTAAAGCCAATGGGAGTTTAGCAGCGATTTATTATAGTAATAAGGAGTTTGATAAATCTATCGCGATTTATAAAGAAAATGTTGAGATTTCTAAAGATATAAAAGATCAAAGTGAACTAAGTGTTAGTTATCTAAATGTGGCGGTATTGTATAACGCACTAAAGGAGTACGATAAAGCTGTTCCATATCTGGATAGCGCAATTATTGTTGCTAAAGATTTAAAAAACAAAGGATTGTTGCTTAAGCAGTATTATAGTAGAAGTAATCTTAATGAAACAAGGAAAGAGTATCAACAAGCCTTAAGAGATTATAAAATTTATAAAACGTATAATGATTCTATTAATGATACCGAAAAAGTGAAACGAATCACTGCATTAGAGCTCAATTATACATTTGAAAAAGAAAAGCAAGCGGATCAATTACGATTGGAAAGTGAGGCTGCAAAAAAACGATTATATCTCATATTGTTTGCAATTGCTGTGATTTTAGGAAGTGTTATTTTTTGGTTGACTCGCAAGAATGCAAAGCATCGCCTGGAGTTATCTCAGAATAGATTACAAAAAGAGCAGTTGGATAAAGTGAGGGCGGAACTCGCTTTAGTGACTAAAGAAAAGGAGTTGAAGAGAGTTGTTGTAGAAGGATCTTTGCGACAGGAGATTTTAAATAAAACGTTGGGAGAAATAAAAGATATTATCGGACTGGAAAATGAAAAAGAACGTAAAGTAGCTCTACAATCACTTTCGGCCTCTTTGCTATCGGAGGAAGTTACTAAAAAGACGACTTCAGAAATACAATCCTACTTGGATAAGGTAAGTCTTGATTTTAAAGTGATTTTGGATTCGAATTTCTCACAACTTAGCGAAAAAGAAAAAGAACTTCTTTGTTTAATGACTTTAGGACTGAATGCAACCAAGATTAGTAAACTACAAAACTCTACAGTTTCTGCCATTAAATCTTCTCGATCTCGAATTCGCAAAAAGATAGGAGTTGGTTCTAAAGAAGATATTATTGACTTTATCAATAAATCAGATGTATAGTTAAAATTGAACAACCTTTTATTTTAACTATTTGCAACCCCTTTGCAACCCCCTAAATCTTTGCTATTCTTAGGATTCTCTTAATTTTGCACTCGATTTGAGATGAACTAATTTTTGGTTTTCAACCCTTTTTACCCAAAATATTCCCCTTATGAAACACTTTTACCTTACCTTATTTTTTGTTGTTAGTTTTTTTAGTACCGCATTTGCTCAGGATACTTTTCGAATGAAAATAAGAATCTCTAGCTCAAATGAAACCTTCACCATACCTACCAATATCAATGAAACCTATAATTATGATGTACGATGGAGCGACCCTTATCAATCGGGAGGAATCACCATAATTACTGCTTTTGAAAATGGATTTACTGGGGATGCTACCCATAGCTATACAGAAGCACGTGACTATATCATTACCATAAGAGGTACTTTTCCTAGAATCTTTTTTGCTAATGCTGGGGATACACAAAAAGTAGTATCTATAGAACAATGGGGTAACAATACCTGGACAAGCATGCGAGAAGCTTTTAATGGATGTACCAACCTGGAAATAAATGCTACCGATACACCTAACTTATCCAATTGTACAGACATGCAGGAAATGTTTCGTGAATGTATTTCTCTAAAAGACAATGGCGGTGCCGTGCAAAACTGGAATGTAAGCACAATTACTAATTTTAATAGAACCTTTGCCAGGGCACCTATTGATGAAACCTTTGGTAACTGGAATGTTAGTAATGCGACCACGATGGTGGACATGTTCGAGGGGATACAATTATCATCAGGCAATTATGATGATACGTTAGACAGATGGGCATTACTGAGTTTGAACAATAATGTGGTTTTTAGTGCAGGTAACAGTACGTATTGTAATGCAAGTGTAGCAAGAAATAACATATTGACCAATCCAGGAGGATTTAATTGGACCATTACTGATGGAGGTGAAGCTTGTGATGAGGATAAGTTTATAACTACTTGGGAAACCACTATTGCAAACGAAACAATTACCATTCCGACAGCAGGTTCTGGATACAATTATACCGTAAACTGGGGAGATGGTTCTATCTCTGTCGGAAATACCAGTGATGTTACTCATACATTTGAAACACCAGGAATACATAACATAGAAATTTACGGTGATTTTCCACGGATTTACTTTGATAATTCAGGGGATAGAAGTAAGATATTGACTATTGAGCAATGGGGAAAACAGCAGTGGACAAACATGAATTCAGCCTTTGAAGGCTGCAACAATTTGAAACTAAATGCAGATGATACCCCAGATTTAAGTTTGGTAACTTCTATGGAGAAGATGTTTCGTGGAACTTCTAATCTCGAAGATTTAAAAGGCATTATAGGAAGTTGGAATACGGGAAATATTATTAATATGAGCAGTCTTTTTCGTTTTTCCGGTTTTAACGAAAATATCAATGCGTGGAATGTTGCTAATGTCCAAGAAATGGGGTTGATATTTGGTGGAACCTCTACATTTAATCAACCGTTAAACAATTGGGATGTACGAAATGTAACATCATTAAATCTAGCATTTTCTAATGCAAGAAAGTTTAATCAAGACATTAGTTCCTGGAAACTTCAAAGTCTTGCAAATACGGTAGGAATAGAAAATTTATTTATTAATGCTACAGATTTTAATCAGAATTTAGGGGCATTAGATTTAAGTAATATTCCGGATAGTAGTCAACTAAATAGCTTTTTTGTAGGAACTAGTATGTCACAAGAAAATTATGAAGCTACTTTAATCGGCTGGGCAACTTTAGATATAGCCAATGGAGAAACTAGAATTCCAAGAGATGTGCCCTTGAATTCTAGTGGTTTAAGTTATTGTAATGCAGCTGCGGCAAGACAAAGTTTGATCATAGAAGAAAGTTGGACAATATCCGGAGATGCAATCAATTGTATGGAAGCCGATAAATTTATTACCACTTGGCAAACCACATCCAACAATGAAAGTATACAAATTCGCACCTCTGGAGGTGGATCTTTTTATAATGTAGAATGGGGAGATGGTACCACTTCCGAAAATCAAGGAGGAAACTCATCACATACATATGCTACTGCAGGAACTTATACCGTTAAAATATCTGGAGCATTTGCAAGATTGTATACCAACAATTTTTTCAGTATTGGTAATAAAATGCGCTCTGTAGAACAATGGGGTACAGGGGAATGGTCTTCTTTTGATAGAGCTTTTGAAGGTGCAGGAAATGTAGTGATTAATGCTACGGATATTCCTGATTTATCCAATGTCACCAATATGTTTAATGCCTTTAAAGACTGTAGGAAGTTAGTCGATAATGGCGGACAAATGCAAAACTGGGATGTAAGTACGGTAGAAAACTTTAGAAGTACGTTTCAAGGAGCTTCCGTTTTTAACGAAGATATGGGGAATTGGGATGTAAGCAATGCTACGGATCTGGCAAATATGCTAAATGGTACGAATCTAAGTACCGCAAATTATGATGCCACACTAATTGGTTGGGCAGAGAATCCTAATACGCCAGATAATCTTAATCTTGGTGCTTCAGGGCTTACCTATTGCTTAGGAGAGTCTGCTCGAAATACTCTGGATATTGATAAAAATTGGGGGATCAATGATGGAGGATCTGCTTGTGCAACTACAGACTTTTTTATAACAACTTGGCGTACAACTACAGCTAATCAAAGTATTACCATACCTACTATAGGGTCAGGCTATAATTATGATATCGATTGGGGTGATGGAACGTTTGAGTTTGGATATACAGGAAACGCATCACATATGTACAGCTCAGCAGGAGTGTATAAGGTGAAAATAACTGGAGATTTTCCAAGGATTTATTTTAACAATACGGGAGATAAAGATGTTATTACTTCTATAGATCAATGGGGAACACAACAATGGACAAGTATGGAGCGTGCCTTTTATGGATGTACTGCTTTAGAATTAAATGTTTCAGATGCACCGGATTTAACTCAGGCCACATCCTTAGAACGAATGTTTATGGGGACTAACAATTTTGTGGATAATGAAGCCTCTATGAATTCATGGAATACCAGTACCATTACCAATATGGCTAATATGTTTGCCGATTCTATTTTTGACTTTAATATCACTTCTTGGGATGTAGGAAAAGTAGAAAACTTCGTCGGAATGTTTAATAATAATGCACAGTTTAATCAAAATATTAGTGGTTGGAATGTCGGAGAATTTGTGACAGGTTCCATTAGTATGCAAGCTATGTTTGACTCCGCTAGCAGATTCAACCAATCATTAAATACTTGGGATATAAGTAAAGTAACCAATATGGTGAGCATGTTTGGTTTTGCAACAGCTTTTAACCAACCATTAGATGCTTGGGATACAAGTACTGTAGAAAATATGGGAGGGATGTTCTTTGGCGCATCAGGCTTTGATCAAAATGTGGGCGACTGGAATCTTTCTAGTGTCACTAATATGGGTGCAATGTTTCAACAATCAGGACTTTCGACAGAAAATTATGATGCCACACTTATTGGTTGGGCAAAACAGGATGCTGGTGAAACGATACCTTCTAATATCAGTATCAGTTTTGAAGGTAGCCAATACTGTTTTGGTGCTGAAGCTAGAAACACACTAGTTGATGATACCGGATTAAATTGGTCTATCTCTGATGATGGGTCGGCCTGTGCTTCAACAGATTTCTTTATAACTACTTGGGAAACTACTGCTGCAAATGAATCTATAACAATACCTACTACTGGTTCAGGTTATGATTATAATATTGATTGGGGTGATGGAACTATTGAATTAAGGAATACAGGAAATGCTTCACACAGTTATTCGACTGTTGGTAATTATACAGTAAAGATTTTAGGAGATTTTCCTCAGTTTGCTTCCTTGGCAGGTGGGATATCTAATGCTGAAAAACTGAGAACTATAGAGCAGTGGGGAACAATTGAATGGAGAAGTATGTTACAAGCTTTTTCAAGATGTAGTAACATGAATATTACCGCTATGGATACCCCCAATTTATCTAATGTAACTGCAATGGATCAAATGTTTTTTGGTTGTACTAATTTACAATCACCGGATTTATCTGGGTGGGATACATCTAACGCTACTAGTATGAGTTGGATGTTTATAAATGCCATAAATTTTAATGGAAATATAGCTAACTGGGATGTGGGTAATGTAACCGATTTTACATTAATGTTGGCAGGAGCAAGAAGTTTTAATCAGAATATCAGTAACTGGAATATTGGCGAACATGTAACGGGTACTATTACTATGAATAGTATGTTTACTGGTAGTTCTAGTTTTGATCAAAATCTAGGAAACTGGAATTTGCAGAAAGTTATAGATATTAATGCTATGTTGGACAATTCCGGACTTTCAGTTGCTAATTATGATGCTACCTTAATGGGTTGGGCTTCGAATACTAATACGCCTAATGGCCTGGTGCTTGGTGCAGACGGACTTACGTATTGTGTTGGAGAAGTGTCCAGAAATATCCTTACAACTGCGCCATATAATTGGACCATTGATGATGCAGGATCAGATTGTAACGATGCTTTTATAACCACTTGGGAAACTACCACGACAAATGAAAGTATTACAGTTCCAACAACTGGAAGTGGGTATAACTATGCTGTTGATTGGGGTGATGGTTCCATTGAAGGAGGATTTACAGGAAATGCAACTCATGAATATGTTACAGCTGGAACTTACGAGGTGAAATTAATTGGAGATTTCCCAAGAATTTTCTTTAATAGTACAGGAGATAAAGACAAAATTCTTTCTATTGAACAGTGGGGCGCACAACAATGGCAAGGAATGCAAAGTGCTTTTAGAGGTTGTACAAATTTGGTAATTAATGCTACTGATGTGCCCGATTTAAGCATTATACAATTTATGGATTCAATGTTTAGCGGTACTACATCATTTGTAGATAACGGAGGAGAGATGAATAACTGGAATATTACAAATGTTATTAGCTTGGTTAGTCTTTTTGAAGGATCAGTTTTTAATGAAAATATCAATAACTGGAATGTAAGTGGTGTACAAACCATGGGTAATATGTTTCAGGATAATACCGCATTTAATCAACCTCTGGATCAATGGATTCCTGAAAACGTTTCTGATTTTGAGCATATGTTTAATGGAGCGACATCATTTAATCAACCTATAGGTGATTGGACTATGACTAGCGCTGCTTTTTTTGAATCCATGTTTGAAGGAACTGCTTCGTTTGATCAGGATTTAGGTAATTGGGATATTAGTACTACGGATAGAGATGGCATGATCAATATGTTTGTAGGTTCTGGAATGTCTACTGAAAATTATGATGCTACCTTAATCGGTTGGGCAACTTTAGAAGCTGGAGAAACTCAAATCCCTGTAAACGTTCAGTTGGATGCAGATGCAACCTATTGTTTAGGAGAAGGTGCCAGAAATACCTTAACAAGCGCTCCATACAATTGGACAATTACTGATGGTGGATTATCAGTAGATTGTAATGTGCAATTTTCTCCTAAAGTGTATTTACAAGGAGCAGCAATTAATCCTTATACAGGAGAAGAAAGCTTAATGCGTGATGATTTACATAGAGATAATATTATTCCTGTTAACTCTCCGTATGCAGATGGTATAGCACTGGATCCTGGTATTTTTAGCGTGTTAGATCAGAATGCATTGGTAGATTGGGTATGGGTAGAGCTACGAGATGCTACAGACAATATTACTGTTGTTGCTTCAAAATCAGCACTACTACAAAGAGATGGTGATATCCTGGATGAGAACTATCAAACGTTAAGTTTTAGTATTCCCGCTGGTGAATATTATATCGTGATCAAGCATCGTAATCATTTAGGAATTATGAGTAACGAAACCATAGCTCTAGATAATAGTACAACGTCAGTAGACTTTACAAATGGTAGTATTGCCACCTATGGTAATAATGCTCAAACTACTTTTAGTATGCCATCAGGACTTTCAGGAATGTGGGCAGGAGATGCTAATGAAGATGGAAAAATAAACTTGATAGGAAGTTCTAATGACAGTAATACGATCCGAGATGTGATTCTTAATGATCCAATCAATTTACCTATTCAGTTTTATGGATTTAATGTGACAGGATATAATGATGCTGATGTCAATCTTAGTGGAGGTGCTCAGATTATAGGGGCTAATAATGATGCGAATTTGGTTAGAGATAATATCCTGAATCATCCTATAAATACCTTTATCCAGTTTTATGGATTTAATATTACAGAGCAATTACCTGAGAATGTTTCTGTAAAACGTGTTGCTAAGGATAAGATAATGGAACAAAAAATGAATGCCTTGGCGATTAAAAATAATTAATAATCTTTCTCTTTTTAATCATACAGGAGAGCATCATGAATATATTTTCTTGATCCTTCTTGATTTTGCAAAAAAAATGATTCTACGAAGTTAAGGGGTCGTAGATACATGAGGTTGCAAGACAAAACCACTCAGATTACTGGGTGGTTTTTTATTAGTTGTGTACTTGCCAGTATTCGTTGAAAAATAAATACCTTTATGTATATTCGTTTTCAGAATGAAATTAGACAGCTTATTTATTTGTATGTGTTTTGTTACTTGGGTTTCCTTGGCTCAGGAAAAAGATACTACGCTGGTTGCTCTTGAAAAAAAGTTAGAAATAGCTACTACCGATTCTTTAAAGATAGATGCATTGTTAAACCTGGGAGTATATCAGTTACGAAGAGATTTTAATAAAGTCGAAAGCTATACCAATGAAATCCTTGATATTTTTGAAACTGAAAATTTGGAGTACGATATAAACTTACAACGGGCTGAAGTTTTTCAGCAATTAGGGATTTTAAACCGTAAAAGATCCAAGTACTCTAAAGCATTAAAATATTATCTGGATGCGCAAAATATTTTTTTGGAGTATAATGATTCTTTAAACCTATCTTCAAACTACCATAATATTGGTAATGTATTTAAATTTCAAAAGGAATACAGGAAATCAATCAATGTTTTTAAAAAAGCGATTGCTATTAATAAGAAGCTAGCTATTCCTAAAAAGATTGGAGATAATTATAATGCCATAGGAAGCTCATACAGAAGAATTAATAAAATAGATTCTGCTTCCTATTATTATGAAAAGGCATATAAAAAATATAAAGAAGCTGGATATGAAGAGGGAGTATATAGAGTAATTTCTAATAAAGCGCAAATTCTTAGTCGACAAAAGAAATATTCGGAAGCGTTATCATTACAACTCCAATATTTAGAGTTTGTAGAAAAGACAGGGATCAAAGAAGCCATCGCTACTGCGCATTACAATCTTGCCCAAACCTATAATTATTTAGAACAGTTCAATAAGGCGATTTATCACGTTGATCAATCGATAATCATCGCAAAAAAAGAAAAAATAGGAAGACGATTGGCAGTGTCTTACAAAAGAAAAAGTCTTTCTTATTTTAAAATGAAACAGTTTGAAGAGGCTTTAGAATATTATCGTAAGTATGCTAGAGCTAATGATAGTGTGTTCAACCTACAAAAAGCAAAGGAGATAAGAGAGATTGAACTTCAGTACGAATTTGAACAACAAAAGTTGCAAGATAGCATTCAATTTGTTGAAGAAAAGAAACGAATTTCGACAATAGCTGAAAATCAAGAATTAAAGAAAAAATGGTATTTCACTCTTTTTCTAATCACACTAATACTAACCACAGGGGTTATATATTATGGAGTACGATATTTTAGAAAAATAAGGAAACAAAGTCAACTTAGACAAACAAAATTAACGTCACAAATTGAAGAACTACACACCGAAGTTTCTTTGAAAAAAGAGGAGGTAACTGATTTGATGAAAGAAACCTTAATACATCTTCGAACAAAAGAAAAGTTAGCTAACGATCTTAGTAAACTGTCCGATCAAGAAGAAGGAACTTCTTTAAAAAGTATCATTGCAGAACTCAAAGCAGATAAATTAGAAGATACAAAACTAATATTATTGAAAAAGAATATTGAGACGCTGAATTATGAGTTCTTGAAACGACTGCGTATACAACACCCTGCATTAACCAAGACAGATATAGAAGTTTGTTCTTTTATAAAGCTGGGATTATCCAGAAAAGAAATCTCTAATTTGCGAAAAACAAGCTTGGACGCTATTAAATCTACTCGATATCGATTAAAAAGTAAATTAAACCTTACTTCAAAAGATTCATTAGATAAATACATTCATTCGCTTTAAGCCTTGTTTCTTACTAACAAATTAGTAATTGTTTTGAATATAAAATTTAGTAAATAGAAAAGAAAAATTGCTATAGAGATGACGTTTTTTTATTTTAAAGTAATTCATTTAATTTTGAAGAATTCTAATAGCCTCCTGTAACATATGCATAAACTTATTTGTTTTTTTCTGATATTTTTTTCCTTGAATTCTTTTTCTCAAGAAGCTGATTCTACATTATTACGAATAAAAGAAGCAATAAAAAAGTCGGATAACGATTCGATTAAAATAGTTAATTATTTATGGTTAAATAAGTATTATCATTTTCGTGATTTAAATAAAGCTGATTCTCTTTTGAGTGAGATCTTGGTAATGTTGGATACCGTTCAATATGATTCTCGAAAACATAGAGGTCAAATATTTGATAGAAGAGGAGTGATTTCAAGGATAAGAAGTAATTATCCAAAATCATTGCGCAATTACAATAAAGCAAAAGATATTTATGAGCAGATAAAGGATACCTCTAAATTAATAACGATTAACAATAATATGGGTAATTTATATTCTTATCAATACGACTATGTAAATGCTCATAAATATTTTGAAAAATCTATAGAGATAAACACGAAACCTTTTAAAAAAAAATTAGGCGTAAGCTATAGGATGCTTTCAGGGAATTATAATCACAGAGATATAAAGGACTCAGCTTTTTACTATTTAAAGAAAGCAAGAATGATTTTTAAAGATATCAACGCTGATATTGAATATTTCGCGTCTAATATTCAGTTTGTTAGATATTCTCTAGAAGATTTGGATGAAACGTATTCTTTAGGGAATTTAGACGGAAGGTATAAGTTAGAAGATATAAATGTAAGCTATTCTTATCACGATTTAGTTAAATTAGCCAATGAGACCACAAGTTTTTTTAGAGAAGAGGGGCACAAACATTATTTGAGTGAAAGTTACTATGATTTAGCAAATATTAATTTTGAGTTTAAGAAATATTCTTTAGCTAAAAAATATGCTGATACAACCATAAATATTGCTCATCAAATTGAAAAGAAGCACCTAGAGTCGATGACTTATAAGCTAAGAAGTCAGATAAATGAAAAATTGGGGAATCTTGGTAATGCTTTAAAAGACTATAAAGTCTATGAGAATACTCAAAATAAGATTTATACAGACAAGAAATCAAAAGAGATTAGAGAGATAGAGATTGCTAATGAGTTTGCAAAAAAGAAAATGAAGGATAGTATTCTCTTTGTTAAACAAAAGGAGATCTTGGTTTTAGAAAAGGATAAAGCTTTAGCTCAAAATAAATTTATTGGTTTATTAAGCTTCATCGGTTTGTTGATAACATTCTTTATCATAAGAACGCTTAGAAAAAAATGGTTAAAAGAGCGTAAGTTAGGAAAGCAGTTTAAAAGTAAATTAAAACAGAGTGATGAGAAAATTTCTGTTTTAAGCTCTGACAAAGAGAAATTAACAGAAGAAGTAAATGAGCTCTTAACCGAAACGGTAATCCATCTGAACACTAAAGGAAAGTTAGCCGAAAATTTGGCCAAATTATCACATGAAGAAGAAGGTGTTACACTTAAAGGTATTATTGCAGATTTAAAAGCAGATAAATTAGAAGACTCAAAAATATTAGTTCTTAAACAGAACATTGAAACGCTTAATTATGATTTCTTAAAAAACTTAAAAAGCCTTCATGCTAACCTTACAAAAACAGATATTGAAATTTGTTCTTTTATAAAAATTGGTCTTTCGAGAAAAGAAATTTCTAATTTAAGAAATACAAGTCTTGATGCTATAAAATCAACCAAATTCAGACTAAAAAAGAAACTAAATCTGACCCAAAATGATTCTTTAGACGAATATATTCGCTCACTCTAGACTAACATTTTAGTATATTAATTTCATTTCTGAAGTTTATTGATATTTATGAAATGCAATTTAAACCCTTGTGAAACAAGGGTTTTTGGGTTTTGCACCCTTTTTTGCACCCCTCTGTTTCTTTCGTAATTCGAATTTCATTAGTTATTTAGCGGTATAAATATTTTAATGACGATGTTTTATTTTTTTAAAGAATTTTCCCAGCTTATAAAAGCAAAGAAAAATAATGATAGAAAGATGCAGGAGATAATAGCAACTAAAAAAGAGTTAGAAAATAAATTACAAGTATTAGAAAGTATAGAAAAAGAACTTAGGCAGTTAGAAAATAGAGCGTTCTAATACATAAACCCAAAACTAAGTCAATACACTACAAGTGTGATGTGTTGATAACATACCTAAAAACCCCTTATACCTATGAAGACAAATTTCATAAACAACAAAAAAAGAAGCGTTAATAGAATAAAAAAATACGTTTCAAATCCTACTTAATTATCAAAGTATGGTGTTTCTCACTACCTATACGTTAGGAAGAACCTTCACGCTATTTATCTACTAAGATTTTAAGAACCATCGTTTTTTTTGAAAACTATGTGATACTGGATTCATCAAAATACTATTTGATGAAATAGGAAAATATTGTAAAAATTAAAACCTAAAATCTTTAAAAATGTTTAAATCCATATTCTCCAGAAAACAATCAAGGATTGTAAAGTATCAGTCCAAAACATTGAAAAACAAGTATCAGGACGTTCAGTTATTATTCGAGATTATAACAGAACAACAACAGATTATTAAAGAACTATTTAAGCAAAGCAAAAAACAAGGGTTTCAAAATAAATTATTAAAGTCACGGGCAAATTTTGATGCTTTTGATATTGAACAGCTTAAAGAACTATTTCTGGTGGATACCAATACTGCATAGATAATTAGTTAATAAAACAGAATTTCAATTATAGAAATACCTACAATTTTATAAAGAATGAAAAAGGAAAAAAACAGATACAAATTGATACATATGAAAAGAAAACTACTTTTAATAACAATTTTGATCGTTGCCTATAGCTATGGTCAAACAGCATGCCCTTTGGATCAGAGTGTATTCTCAGGAACGGTCACTGTTTCTGGTGTTGGCGCTAGTGAAACAAAAGCTAGTGATGCAACATCCAATCATAGATTTGGAGAACGAGTTACTATAGATGGTAACATTGCTGTAGTAGCTTCTCGAAGTAATGGTACGGCCGCAGGAAAGGTATACATTTTTATAAATGATGGAGCAGGAAACTGGACGGAGCAAACTATTTTAACAGCTAGCGATGGATTTGCAGGAGATAATTTTGGTTCTGCCGTAGCCATCGATGGAAACTATGTAGTGGCTGGAGCTCGTTCTCAATTAGATGGAACAGGAGTAGATACCGGAGCCGCATATCTATTTGAATATAATGGAGTTGATACCTGGACAGAGATCGCCATTTTTGAACCAAGCGATGGTGCGACAGGCGATCGTTTTGGAGAATCGGTGGATGTAGAAGGAGATATCATTATAGTAGGAGCAAGAAATGGATGTACAGGAGGTTGCGCATATGTGTATGAGGATGATGGAACTAATACGAACACCTATACAGAAACCAAGCTAGAACCACAAGTACAATCGGGTTATAGTGGTGCGCGATTTGGACATGAAGTTAAGATCGTAGATGGTCGTGCTTATGTGGGAGGACCATATGATTATTCTTCAGTAGGAAATGCATCAGCAGGATCTGTTCAGATCTGGGATCAAGCTAATGATGGATCTTGGTCCAGAACTCATAGATTACGAGGTACAGAAACTACAGAATCTTTTGGATGGGCAGTAGATGTACAAGGAGATTATCTAGCTATTGGTGCCATGAATTTTGAAACTTCTACAACACCTGAAGCTGATCAAGGAAGAGTATATGTGTATAAAGCCGATAGCAATGGTGATTATCTGGAAGTCAATAGAGTTATGATACAAAATGATGATAAAGACAGTTTTGCAGATCAGCGTTTTGGCACGGATGTAGTATTAGATGGCGAATATTTATATGTAGGAACTTTTGGGAATGGTTCTAGTAATACAGATGCGGTTTATATTTTTCAGGATGATGGAACCAACAACTGGACACAAATATCAAAAATAACTTCTGGAGCAGGTTGGGATGAATTTGCCAATAGAGCAGTGGCAGTATCTTTTCCAACATTACTAATTGGTCAGAACGAAGCAGATAGCCCTTCTAATTCTGGTTCTGTTTACTTTGTACAGTTAAATAATGATGTGCAACCAGTTGCTTCAGTTACAGAAACCATTGAAGCTAGTCCTTCACAAAGTAATGGAGGTATCAAGGTGAGTTTTAGTGATGAAGCGACTGAAACTCAAATAAAATTTAGTATCGATGGAGGAACTACCTATCCTTATGTTTTTGATGATACATTAGGTAGTGGTGAGATCACCAATCTTGTAGCAAGCACTTATGATGTTTGGGTGGCTTTTGATGAAACATCCTGTCCGATTAATTTAGGAGATGTTACGGTAAATGAAATTCGTTATACGACTATTCCTGATGCTAATTTTGAAGCTGAATTGGAATCCTTAGGATATGATGATATTTCTGGAGATAATCAAGTACCTACTGCAAATATTGAAGCCGTTACAACATTAAATGTTAGAAATAAATCTATTTCAGATTTAACGGGAATTGAAGACTTTGTGGCTTTAATAACACTGAATTGTAGAGGAAATAATTTAACCTCTTTAGACATTAGTCAAAATGTTTTACTAGAAACTTTAACAGCAAATGACAATAATATCGAAGTCATAGACGTATCGAATAATACAGCTTTAAAGTCAGTAAATCTAGGAGCTAATAATCTTACCACATTAGATGTATCAAACAATACAGCTTTAGAATTATTAAGTTTACAAGCAAATAGCGGATTGACAAGTATCGATATCAGTAATAATGTTCTTTTAGAGGAATTAAGAACTTACAGCACAAATATTGCTTCCTTAGATCTTAGTGCTCATCCTAGTCTAGAACTGTTACAATCATATAACTCAGCACTTACTGCAATTGATGTGTCCAACAATCCTGTATTAGAAGAACTTCGTGTAAATAATACTGGTGTTACGGAATTAGATTTAAGTAACAATCCTAATATTATAAATTTACGTGTAAATGATACAGGTATCGAAACATTAGATTTGAGCAACCAAACTGCATTACAAAACCTATTTGCATATGATACAAGCTTAAGTTACTTAAATGTAAAAAATGGAAACAATACTAATGTGGGTACATTCAGAGTTGAAGACAATCCAAATCTATCTTGTGTTTTAGTAGACGATGTTACATACAGTAACACAAACTGGACAGATAAAGATGCTACAACAAGCTTTAGTGATGCCTACTGTCGTTACACAGCAATACCAGATGCTAATTTTGAAGCTGCTCTAGAGGCTTTAGGATATGATGATATTAGTGCAGATGGACAAGTGCCGACGGTATTAATTGAAGTAGTAACTTCATTAGATATAAGTAACTTAAGTATTACCGATATAACAGGAATTGAAGATTTTACATCTCTGAAAATCTTAACAATGTATTTTAATAATATTGCAGATTTAAATTTAAGCGGAAATACAGTTATTGAAGAGTTATATTGTAATAGTGCTGTAAGTAATTCGCTAAATGTTAGTAATATGAGCGCTTTAAAGATATTACATTGCTACGAAGCTGGTTTTGCAACAATAGATTTATCAAATGCAACTGCCTTAGAAGAATTACAAGTGTACCATAGTAACTTGACGAGTTTAGATGTAAGTACAAATACGGCATTAAAAAAACTATATAGTTATGAAGATAGTGTTTCGAGTATTAATCTTAACGGAGCAATAGCATTAGAAGAGTTATATATTTATCGAAATGGGATAGCAAACGTTGATATAACAACTAATAAAGCACTAACAACATTACATTGTTATGAAGGTAACCTAACCACATTAAATACAACTGATATAACAACATTAGAAGATGTTCAAGTATATAATAATAGCAATCTCGAAACATTAGATGTAAGTACTAATACAGGTCTAAAAACACTGAATGTTTCAGGAACAGGAAATACATTGACGTACCTGAACCTTCAGAATGGGAATAACGCAAATATCACTTCTTTTGATGCAACTACTAATTTTAATCTTACGTGTATTTTAGTGGATGACGTTGCATATAGTTCCGGGAATTCAAATTGGGAAAAAGATGCTACCACAAATTATACGTTAACCTATTGTCGTTATACTGCAATTCCAGATGCTAATTTTGAAGCGGTGTTAGAAGCTTTAGGTTATGATGATATTTCGGACGACGGACAAGTACCGACGGCTTTAATTCAAGGAGTAACTTCTATAACAGCTCAATTTGAAGATATTAGTGATTTTACAGGAATAGAAGATTTTACAGCACTTGAAAGCCTTACGATATCATATAATTTATTTACATCATTGGATGTAAGTAATAATACCAACCTTAGTTTTCTTAATTGTGGATATAGTAATTTGACTAGCTTGGATGTGAGTAATAATCTGTTATTAGAAACATTATGGGTTAATAATACGGCTATTAGTTCATTAGACCTCAGTCTAAATACAAATCTTCAAGCTCTAACTGCAAGTAGCAATAGTAATTTAACTAGCTTGAATGTTCAAAACGGAAACAATACAAATGTTACAAACTTTACAACCGTAGCCTCGTCTAACCTTAGCTGTATACGGGTAGATGATACCGCATATAGCACGACCAATTGGACAAATATTGAATCTAGTACTACTTTTTCTGACACCTATTGCCGATATACAGTAATACCAGATGCCAATTTTGAAACTGAATTAGAAGCCCTCGGATATGATGATATTTCAGGTGACGGACAAGTACCAACAACTTTGATCGAAGTTGTTACTACACTTAATGTAAATAATAAAGGGATTACAGATCTAACAGGAATTGAGGACTTTGTAGCACTTACAAGTCTAACAGTTTCAGACAATAACATAGGTGTAATTGATGTAAGCAATAATATAAATTTAAAAACGCTGGATTGTCAGTTTGCAGGACTTTCTGCTCTGGATGTATCTTCAAATACTGCCTTAGAAAATTTATATGCTAACGGAAACTCAATTTCGAGTATAGATGTAACTAATAATACTGATTTAGTACAACTAGGAATGTATGACAATGATCTTACCTCAATAGATGTAAGTAATAATACAGCACTTACTGTAATTGATCTTTTTGGAAATCAACTTAACGCTATTGATGTAAGTAATAACCTCTTATTAAAAGACCTCTTATTAGAGAGTAATAATATTACAAGCTTGGATGTAAGTGTTAATACAGCTCTTAAAAACTTTACTTGTAATAGTAATTCATTAGAGTCACTTAACATCCAGAATGGAACCAATGCCAATATCAGTACATTTAATGCTACGAATAATCCAAGTCTACGCTGTATCCTTGTTGATAACGTAATATATAGTACTACGAATTGGACAAGTATTGATGTGACCGCAAGTTTTAATGAAGTTTCTTGTAATCTAGTGGTTATTGCTCCTAAAGTCTTTTTACAAGGAGCATTACTTAATCCTAATGTAGGCGAAGAAAGTTTGATGCGAGATGACTTAAGAGTAGAAGGCGGTATATATGGTCCAACTTCTCCTTATGGAGATGGGGCGATTATTAGTGAGTCAATCGGATTAGATGATGAAGGTTCTAATTCTACCGTAGATTGGATTTGGGTAGAATTGAGGGACGCTACAGATCCAACTGTAGTTATTGCTGGACAATCAGGGATATTACAACGTGATGGTGATATTGTTGATGTTGCTGACGATTTAGTAACTCCACTAACGTTTGATGTTCCTGTAGGAGATTATTATGTAGTGATCAAGCATCGTAATCATTTGGGAATAATGACAGCTGCTGCGATAAGTTTGTCACCAACCACGACAACTATTGATTTTACGGATGCTACTAATCAGATTACTTATGGAGGCAATGCCCAGACAACTTATGGTATGCCATCCGATATATTAGCGATGTGGGCTGGAGATACTAATGGTGATGGTAAGATCAACCTGATCGGAAGTTCTAATGATGCCAATACCATCCGAGATACCATTCTTAATGATCCGATTAATCAAGCGATTCAGTTTTATGGTTTCAATGTAACAGGATATAATGATGCTGATGTAAATCTTACAGGAGGTACTCAAATCATTGGGAATAATAATGATGCAAACCTTGTACGAGATAATATTCTAAACCATCCTATAAATTCCTTCATCCAGTTCTATGGATTTACTATTACCGAGCAGTTACCAGAGGAGGTGAGTACTAAGCGTATTGCTTTGGATACTATGATGTTGGAAAAAATGAAGGCCTTAGCTGCTCAAAATAATAAATAAACTTTTTCTCATTAAAAAGATTAAAAAATGAAAAAACAACTAACATTTATCATAACTCTTCTATTCGGAGTTGTCGCGATGACTGCACAAACCTATCAATATGGATTGGTACGAGATTTTAATAATACAGGAGAGATTTATGAATATACTTTTGTGATTGTTCCTGATTTTGCCAATGGATCTGTAGAAGTAGGTTCTGTGAATATCACGATTTCTATTTCTACTGGTAATACCCTTACAAGTTTCACTCAGATTAATGGTTCTAATTGGGATGATAACACCAATTTTACAGCCGCAGTTTTGAATGGTTTTACAGCAGGGGATGGTACCAGAGATTTATGGACGTTTAGTAGAGAAGCTTCTTCACAATTGACGATTGCTTCACATACTGCAGGGCAACAGATTCCTTTGTTTTCTTTTGTTGTAGCTAATATGCCAACTAGCGGAGATATTACCTTAACAGAAAACACGGATGCTGTGATTGTTGATTTAGCAGCTAATTCTGGAGGAAGTTTTGATCTATCTAATTTTTTTGGAGCAGATATCGATGGAACACCTATTACAGATACTGATTTCTATGGAGGAAATGAATCTGGATTAGTGATGTATGATTTGATGGATCCTTTATTGAATATAGATGAGGTTTCTGATACATTACATGATATTATCGTATCTCCTAATCCGGCAATTAGCAGTTTTACAATCCAAGGTGCTACATCATCAATAGATGAAGTAAAGATATTTGATATTAATGGTGGACTGGTAAAAGAAATAACTGCTGATACTATCGATGAAGCTATTTCTGTGAAAGAATTATCTGTAGGAGTATATTTTGTGAAAATATCTTCCAATCAGATTAAGAAAATGATCAAATTAGTAAAGAGCTAATAGTTAAATAGTATTCATTACATATTTTTTGCATAATAGATCTACGAGGTTAAGGGGTCGTAGTTACTTAAGGTTGCAAAGGTAAACCACTTCGAGATGTCGAAGTGGTTTTTTTATGATTAAAGAATATACTAACATTTTTATCTAAAAGAATGATTGACATTAATAAGAATTAGTGTATCTAAAAAAAAAATAGAGATGATTACAATGCACTTCCTGGTTTTTATCCAGAAACTACATACCAAAGTTTCTTGTTTTAGAAACGAACTTATAGATTCGATAAAAGAGGCTTTAATATCAACTGATCTGAGTGAATTATCAGATCAGGAATAAATAATTTCTCTAAGAAATATCATCGCGAAGCTAAAGATTGATAAACAGGAAGTCGCTAAACTAATTTTGTTTAAAAATAAGCATAAACTTTCCCCAGTTTAATCATTGTCTTTTTTATTATAAAATCACTGTAAATCAAATACTTATGGTTGTTGCACCCTGTTTTGCACCCCGTTTTTTCTTTGGTTGTTTAGGTATAAAACCTACTATTGCATCAGGTTTATATTATTAATATTCTAATACCCCGAATTATGACAAAATTTCTACGTTTCTATTTCATGCTATTTACAGTACTTGCAATTGGACAGCAATCAAAAATTGTAAAAATCCCTTTAACAGAAATTCCATCTACTCAAAAAACGGGTTCTATTACTAGTATTTTAAGTAATAGTGTTCAGTCTACAACTTTGAGTAAAAGTATTCGATCTACTGCCCTGACAGAGTTTCGACTTATTGGTACAAAAACGGATAGAAAAGGATTCGTTCATAGAACCTATCAACAGTATCATAACGGAATAAAAGTAGTACATGGTGTTATCAAAATACATGAAAAAAATGGATTGAAAGAAAGCTTCAACGGAGTTTATTTTGATGCTGAAGGAGTTAAGACAACTATTAATATTTCTACTACGCAAATAGAAAATATAGCAAAAAAATATATAGGGTCTAATGATGTGTTTTGGATTGGTGATAATGATTTTTCTAAAACAGTTGTTCCAGAACCAGAATTGCTGATACTTCCAAACAGAAAAGATGATACTATGCGCTTAGCGTATGCTATAGGTATTGGAACTTCTACCCCAGAATTAAAAATGGGAAGGGTTTATATAGACGCACAAACCGGTAGTGTAATAAAATATACAAGTTTAATTAGATCTTGTTTTGATTCTAATCATGCAGATGCACCTCATAATCATACAGGAAATATTAATGTTCCTTTAGTTTCTGGTCTAGGAGAAACAGTTTATTCTGGTTCGAAAACTATAGAAACTACCCTAGATACCGATTATGTTTTATACGATCAAACCAGAGCGAGTACAGGACAAGGTCATAATCATGGCTCTGGAACACGTAACGGGATTGTAACTGTTAATTTTAATAATCATGATGTTTTAAATGATTACAACTCAGCTTTTGTAACTGATTTTACCGATAATGATAACAACTGGACAGCCGGAGAAATGAGTGCAAATGAAGATCAATATGCATTAGATGCGCATTGGGGAGCACAAGTAGTTTATGACTATTGGAAAAACGAACACGGAAGAGATAGTTATGATGGGAATGATGCCTCAATAGTATCTTATGTGCATTTTGACACTGATTACACCAATGCGGCTTGGATTTCTTTTAACAACCAAAGAGGTTTTATGGTTTATGGTGATGGAGCAGGCTCATTTACTCCACTAACAAATCTAGATGTTGTTAGTCATGAAATAGGACACGGTATTACTAATGCAAATTCTAATTTGGATTATGAGTTAGAATCGGGAGCATTAAATGAAGGTATGTCTGATATATGGGCAGCTGCAATTGATATGTATGCTACAACGAACCATGGAACAACAAAATCCCCGTGGTTAATTAATGATGAAAATGGAGGTGGAACTTTTAGATCTATGTCTAATCCGAATGCTTATGGACAACCAGATACCTATGGCGGTACGTATTGGTATGATGTTGTAGGGTGTACACCAGACGGTACAAATAATGATTATTGTGGCGTACATACCAATAGTGGTGTTTTAAATTATTGGTTTTATTTAATAACAGAGGGTGGATCAGGAACGAATGATAATGCTGATAGTTATTCAGTTTCAGCAATAGGTATAGATAAATCAGCAGCCATAGCGTATCGAATGGAGTCTGTTTATTTAACATCTACTTCGGATTATGAAGATGCAAGAGCAGCAGCAATACAAGCTGCTAAAGATTTATATGGCAACTGTTCTAATGAAGAAGAAGCAGTAACAAATGCTTGGTATGCCGCAGGAGTAGGAGCTCAATATACCGGACAGAATCCATCTATTATTGTAGATACTTCGGATCAAACAGTTTGTGTAGACGAAATTGCAACATTTACTGCCGAAGCAGATTATGCAAATACTATGATTTGGCAAAATGATGCTAGTGGATCTTGGGTAGATTTAAGTGATGATACTACATATGCTGGAGTAGCAACAAATACATTAACCATTACCAATCCAACTGAAGCATTAGATGGCGTTCGTTTTAGATTAAAATTTTTTAACGATTGTGGTACTACTACAACGACAAACAATAGATATTTATATGTAAAAACATTGCCAGATGTAACTAGTGTGGTGCCAAACGGCGCAGGATGTACAAGTGCTACAGACGGTTCGTTGACGGTTAATTTTAATGAAGTTTCAAATCTATCTAACCTAGAATTTAGTATCGATGGAGGCGCAACCTATCCTTATAATTATGCTGATACTTCGGGTTCACAAACTATATCAGACTTAGATGCAGGCGATTATAATGTATGGGTAAGACGCGGAGGAGACGAATGTCCAAGGGAAGTAGGAACCTACACAGTAACTTCAATACCAACGGTAACTGCAACGGTAGATGCTATTATTGAAGCTGATATTGCTGAAATTAATGGAATTATACAAGTTAGTTTTCCAGACGAACCAACACAAACACAAATAAAGTTTAGTATAGATGGAGGAATTTCATACGGTTATGTATTCAATGATAATACAGGGACTGCAGAATTAACCGATTTAGCTGCGGATACCTACGAGGTATGGGCAACTTATGGAGATGAATTGTGTGCGAAACGTATAGGAAACTTTACAGTGAATGAAATGGCCTACACCCAAATCCCAGACGCAAATTTTGAAGCGGCTCTATACAACTTAGGGTATGATAACTATTTGGGAGATGACAAAGTACCTACGTCATTAATTAATACGGTTACTTCATTAAATATACGTTTAGAAAATATTACCGATTTAACGGGTATTGAAGATTTTACAGCACTAGAAGAACTATATGCAGACAATAATGGTCTAACTACGGTAGATGTAAGTAGTAATACCGCACTTAAGGAATTAATAGTATACAATAACGCTAACTTATCTTCTTTTACTATAGCAGATCCATCCATAATTACAAGGATAACATTGTCTGGTTGTAACTTATCTGGAGAGTACGATTTTTCAACGTATACTTCTTTAACCAATTTCTCTGTTCAAAGTAATGATCTTACAGGATTAAATATTAAAAACGGAAATAATACCAATTTCACCTATTTCCATGCAGGAGGAAATTCAAACCTAAGCTGTATTAAAGTAGACGATGTCGCTTGGAGTACTGCCAATTGGACGAATAATGGTGGAGCAACGTTTACCACTAATTATTGTAATTATACAGCCATACCAGATGCTAATTTTGAAGCAGCTTTAGAAGCCTTAGGATATGATGATATTTCTAGCGATGGACAAGTACCAACATCCTTAATAGAAGTGGTAGCTAACTTAGATGTAAGCAATCAGTCTATTGCAGATGTAACAGGGATTGAAGACTTTACCGATTTAATAGATCTAAATGTAAATGATAATGGGTTAACCAATTTAGATGTTAGTAATAATGGAAACCTACAAATCTTAAATTTTGATAATAATGATGTAGTTAACTTGGTTCTGGGAACAAATACAATCCTTAGTGAAGTATCGGGAAGATATAACCAACTAACAACGGTAGATGTAAGTGCGAATACAGGTTTAACAAATTTGAATTTAAGGAACAATACCTTTTCAACGGTTGATGTTGCTACAAATACAAACCTCAGAACACTTAATCTTAATGAAACAGGTATTACAAGTTTGGATGTAACTAATAATCCAGATTTAGCCTACCTATATTTAAGTGGTAATTCACTAACGAGTATCGATTTTTTACAAAATCCATTACTAGAAAATGTAAACCTAACCGATAGTAATTTAATCAACATAGATTTATCAAATCAAACTGTTTTAAGAATTATAAGGCTTTCTGGGAATAATTTAACGGAATTAGATCTTACTACAAATGTTGCCTTGACACAAGTTGAATGTGCAGATAATGAGTTGAGCTCTTTCAATTTTAAAAATGGTTTCAATCAAATTATAACGGATTTTGATGCTTCTGGGAATGCGAATCTAAGCTGTGTTTTGGTAGATGATTTAAATAAAGATTATACTTTCTGGATTAAAGATGCTACCACAAGTTTTAGCGATACCTATTGTCGTTATACGGCTATTCCAGATGCTAATTTCGAAGCTGCTTTAGAAACATTAGGTTATGATGATATTTCAGCAGATGGTCAAGTACCAACTGTTTTAATAGAAGTTGTTACAGACCTTAATGTAGATAGTGAAGGAATTTTAGATATAACAGGAATAGAAGATTTTAAAGCATTAACGTCATTATCTTGTTTTAATAATGCTTTAACAACAATAGATCTTTCTAATAATTTAAATCTAGAAAGTTTGATGTTGAAGGAGAATTCACTTGCAACTGTAAACGTTCTCAATAATACGGAGTTAGTATCCTTAAGAATATCAGATAATAACTTAACAACCCTTGATGTTTCTAATAATGTTAATTTATCAACTTTGCGATGTGATACCAATAACATAGCAATATTAGATGTTTCAAATAATACACAATTAGTACACTTAGATGTGTATAATATGGCGACATTAACCAGTTTAGATATTGATTCTAATACTAACCTACAGGCATTTAAAGCTAATAATACAGGTATTACTACTATAGATTTTTCAAACAATCCGTTGTTAAGATTAGTTTATTTGCATCAGACTCCTATCGCTAATGTAGATTTTAGTCAAAACCCTTTGATTGAAGAACTAAGGGTACAAAACACACAAATTACAGCGCTAGATGTTTCGTTACAAACAGCATTAACAAATCTAAATTGTTCTCAGAACAGCTTATCGTATTTAAATGTAAAGAATGGGAATAATACAGCTATTACTGATTTTGATGCTTCTAGCAACCCTAATTTAAGCTGTATTTTGGTAGATGATTTAGCTAATGATTATAGTACATGGACTAAAGACGCTGCAACAAGTTTTAATGATACCTATTGTCGTTATACTGCGATACCAGATGCCAATTTCGAAGCGGCATTATCGAGTTACGACGATATATCTAATGATGGATTAGTACCAACAGCAGCTATTGAAAATGTAGCTAACCTGAATGTAACATTACAATCCATTTCTGACTTAACAGGAATACAAGATTTTACAGCATTAAAAAAATTAAGTTGTGAATTTAATAACCTAACAAGCATAGATGTATCAAACAACTTATTATTAGAAGAACTATATGTTAGTCTAAATAACTTAACAAGTCTGGATGTTTCAAATAACACAGCTTTAAAAAAATTAGGAGCAAATACAACTAATATTACAAATCTAGATTTAACTAATAATTCAGCTTTAGAAGAATTAAATATTTTTTCAAACTCGAATCTAACTAGTTTAGACGTAAGTAATAACCCGTTGCTAAATCGATTAATTGCAAGTTCTACAAGTATTACTTCTTTAGATGTTTCAAGCAATCCACTATTGACTGAATTACAAGTACACGATACAGGACTTGAAAGTATAGACTTAACTAATAATACAGCGATACTACAATTACGAATCAACCAAACTCCGATAGAAAATTTAGATGTAAGTACACTTACCAATCTACGCGTTTTAAACTGTTCCGAAACCAATTTATATAACTTGAATATTCAAAACGGAAACAACACACTTATTAGCGAGTTTAACGCCTCTAGTAATCCTAATTTGTCTTGTATCCTTGTAGACGATGCAGCTTACAGTGCTGGTAATACTATTTGGGCAAACAATGTAGATACTGGTGTAACCTTTAACGAAGGGACTTACTGTCGTTACACAGCTATATCAGATGCTAATTTTGAAGCAGAATTAGAAGCTTTAGGATACGATGATATTTCTGGAGACGGACAAGTGCCAACACAACTTATTGAAGGACTAGAAACCTTAGACGTAGAGAATAAAAGTATTTCGGATTTAACAGGTATTGAAGATTTTCGTGCGATAAAAACCTTAGATGTAGGTTACAATTCCTTAACTACGATAGATGTTACAAATATTACTGAGTTGAGACAATTAATAGTAAGAAGTAATAATCTTACAACAATAGACCTTTCAGCAAATACCCTATTGGTAGGCTTCAAAGCAGAAAATTGTTCATTAACTAGTTTAGACATTACAAATAACCCAGATTTAAAGGTATTATGGCTTTCAGGTAATGATTTAACTGCAATAGACTTGAGTAATAATATAGCGTTGACCTCTTTTTGGGGAAGCGGTAATGACTTTGTTACACTGGATTTAACCAATAATCCAGCGCTAAATTCATTTAGAGCAAGCAGTAATAGTTTAACGTCATTAAACCTTAAAAATGGTACGAATACAAATATTACTGGAGGTACCAACTTCCAATTAACAGGAAATGCAGATTTAGCATGTGTTTTAGTAGATGATGCTGCATATTCCACAACCACTTGGTTAGGTATAGACGGAAATGTAAACTTTAGTGATACAGATTGTGATTATACATTAATACCAGATGCTAATTTTGAAGCAGCATTAAGAGTGTTAGGTTACGACGATAGTGCAGCAAACGATGGAAGAGTGCCAACTAGATTTATAGAAGTAGTGACAAATTTGAATGTTCCCAATCTGTCAATTGCAGACTTAACGGGAATAGAAGACTTTGTAGCACTTACAAACTTAAACTGTTCGTCAAACTCATTAACATCTTTAAATGTAAGCTCCAACACAGCATTAGAAAGTCTTAATTTTTCAAGAAATACCATTGCGTCTATAGATGTCTCAAACAATGTGGCTTTAAAACAAATATTTGCTTTCGAGAATAACTTAACAACCATTGATGTATCACAAAATACGGATTTAGAAGATTTAGATATTGATACTAATTTTCTAACTACATTAGATCTTAGCGCAAATACAGTATTAGAAACATTAGATGTCTTGAATAATTCATTAGTGGGAATAGATGTATCAAATAACCTTCAATTATGGGCCGTGTATTTATCTTATAATACCATTGCCAATCTAGATTTAAGTAATCATGCACTATTAGAAGATTTAGAATGTGTCGATTGTGAATTAACCTATCTAAATGTCAAAAACGGAAACAATACAAATATAACTACATTTAGAGTCAACAATAATCCAGATTTAAGCTGCATCTTAGTAGATGCTGCTGCCTGGAGTACAACAAGCTGGACTAATATAGATATTACTACAAGTTTCTCAGATACTTATTGTCGTTATACACAAATTCCCGATGCCAACTTTGAAGCTGAACTAGAAGCTTTAGGTTATGACGATATTTCTGGAGATGGGCAAGTGCCTACTGCATTAATTGAAGTCGTAACGAGTTTAGATGTAAGAAGTAAAAGTATTTCAGATGTAACAGGAATAGCAGACTTTACTGCATTAGAAGTTTTTAATTGTAATCTTAACAATATAGCCGCTTTAGATGTTAGTAACAATGTAAACTTAATAGGACTGCAATGTACAGCAAACCCTATAACAACTCTAAACCTAGCAAACAATACACAATTAGCAGAACTTAACTGTAGAAGCACTAATATAACATCTTTAGACCTTACTAATAATACCTTATTAAAAAGATTAATATGCTTTGATACAGATATTGTTTCTATAGACTTATCGCAGAATCTTTTATTAGAACAATTATACTGTTATAATAATACTAGCCTAACAAGCTTAGATCTTTCTAATAACACTGCCTTAAAACTAGTACAAGTACAAAATAGTGAATTAGTAAGCTTAAATGTTAAAAACGGTAACAATGCGGACATCACAAATTTTAATGCTTCAGGAAACCCTAACTTAAGCTGTATTTTGGTTGATGATTTAGCTAATGATTACAGTACGTGGACTAAAGATATTACTACAAATTTCTCAGACATCTATTGTCGTTATACCACCATCCCAGATGCTAATTTTGAAATAGCTTTAGAAGCTTTAGGATATGACGATATAAATGGTGATGGACAAGTGCCAACAGCACTTATAGAAACTATCACTTCGATAAGTGTTAATGGTAAATCAATTAGCGATTTAACTGGTATCGAAGGTTTTGTAGCAGTTGAGAACCTCTATGTTGGTAATAACTTACTTACCTCATTAGATTTCAGCGCTAATCTAAATCTAAAAATACTAGACGTCGCAGATAACGCAAATCTTACAACTATTAATGTAACAAATAATACCGCCTTAGAAGAAGTATTTGCATCCAATTGTGGATTTACGACGGTTGATTTTAGTAATAATACAGCTTTACAAATCTTAACCATTTTTGATAATAATCTAACAGCTTTAGATCTTAGTGCTAATGTAAATCTTGAAAGCGTATTGTGCCAAAACAATAATATCGAAGGCTTAGATTTAAGTTCCAATGCAGCATTAACATACATTGATGTGTCTAATAATGCGTTAACCACTTTAAATTCCAAAAACGGAAATAATATCAATGTTACTGTGTTCAATGCCTTAAATAATTCAGAATTATCGTGTGTTCTAGTTGATGATGCAGCGTATAGTACAGCTAATTGGACAGGTATAGATGGTACAGCAACTTTCTCAGATACTTTTTGTCGTTATACGTATGTGCCAGATGATAATTTTGAATTGTCATTAGGAACCTACGATGATATTCCAGGAGACAATTACGTGCCTACGGTTAATATTGAAGTTGTGACGAACTTGACTATTTACGCAGGTTCAGCACCAATTGCAGATGTAACAGGAATCGAAGATTTTGTTGCTTTAGAAAGGTTAGAAATGGAAGACCATACATTTACTACAGCAGATCTTAGTAGTAACATAAACCTAATAGGAATTGATTTTAAAGATACACCATTGACAGATCTTACAATTTCAGCAAATACAAATTTAGAAAGTATACAACTTGATAATACAAGTTTAACCTCTTTAGATTTATCTAATAATAACGCTTTGTCAAGTCTTCGTATTCATAATATGCCAGCTTTAACAGCGCCGGATTTAACAAACAATACGAATTTGACAAGCCTAGATTTTTATGATATTGATTTATCAGCGGGTTATGACATTTCACATTTAGTAAATCTAGAATATTTAGCATTTTATGATACCTCTTTAAATGCAATTGATTTAAGTGGCAATACACTGTTGTTTAGTTTACAATTATCTAATAACAATATAACAGATTTAGATATAAGTCATCTTACAGGAAGCCTTGGTGATATAGGTTTATACGGAACTCTAATTACAGAGTTGGACTTAAGTAGTCATACCAATCTGGAGTTTATTATGTTAGATAATCTTCCTAATCTTTCTTCACTAAATCTAAAAAATGGAACGAATACAGATGTGATTTTCTTTAGAGTTCTAAACACCCCGAGCTTGTCTTGTATTTTAGTAGACGATGCTGCTTGGAGTACAACCAATTGGAACGACATAGATGCCACAGCAAGTTTTAGCAACACCTATTGCCGTTATACGTATGTGCCAGATGATAACTTTGAATCGTTTTTAGTAAGCTTCGATGATAATCCAGGAGATAATTACATACCTACAGCAAGAATTGAAGGTATAACGGGCTTGTCTATTCTCGGAAGTTCGGGGATAGTGATAGCAGATTTAACAGGAATCGAAGATTTTACTGCGCTAAGAAGTCTAAGTATGAAAGATCATACATTCACTACAGTAGACTTAAGTAGTAACGTAAACCTAAAAACAATTGATTTTGAAAATATACCATTGGCAGATCTTACGATTTCAGCGAATATAAATTTAGAGAGTATACAACTTGATAATACAGCTATAACATCGTTAGATGTATCAAACAATCTTTTATTAGAAGAATTGTATTGCACTAATACAGGCCTAGCAGGTTTAGATCTTTCTCTAAATACCGCCTTAAAAGTAGTAGAAGTGCAGAATAATGATTTAGTAAGTTTAAATATTAAAAATGGTAACAATACCAACATAACAAGTTTTAACGCTTCAGGAAATTCTAGCTTAAGCTGTATTCTGGTAGATGATTTAGCAAATGATTATAGTACGTGGACAAAAGATGCCACAGCAAGTTTTAACGAGACGAGTTGTGATTATGTAGTCGTTGATATTGATGTCTTTTTACAAGGAGCTATGCTAGATCCTATTGCAGGAGAGGAGAATCTAATGCGAGACGATTTAAGAACAAATGGATATATTGATTCTGATACACCTTATACAGATGGAGCATCAATAAATGAAACGGTTGGAATAAGTGATAACGGAAATAACTCAACAGTAGATTGGATTTGGGTAGAATTGAGAGACGCTACAGATCCAACTTTAGTTATTGCTGGACAATCAGGGATATTACAACGTGATGGTGATATTGTTGATGTTGCTGACGATTTAGTAACTCCGCTGACTTTTGATGTTCCTACAGGAGATTATTATGTAGTGATCAAGCATCGTAATCATTTGGGAATAATGACAGCTGCTGCGATAAGTTTGTCACCAACCAGGACAACTATTGATTTTACGGATGCTACTAATCAGATTACTTATGGAGGCAATGCTCAGACAACTTATGGTATGCCATCTGATATATTAGCGATGTGGTCTGGAGATACTAATGGTGATGGTAAGATCAACCTGATCGGAAGTTCTAATGATGCCAATACCATCCGAGATACCATTCTTAATGATCCGATTAATCAAGCGATTCAGTTTTATGGTTTCAATGTAACCGGATATAATGATGCTGATGTAAATCTTACAGGAGGTACTCAGATCATTGGGAATAATAATGATGCAAACCTTGTACGAGATAATATTCTAAACCATCCGATAAATTCCTTCATCCAGTTCTATGGATTTACTATTACCGAGCAGTTACCAGAGGAGGTGAGTACCAAGCGTATTGCTTTGGATACTATGATGTTGGAAAAAATGAAGGTCCTAGCTGCTCAAAATAATTAATAAACTTTTTCTCATTAAAAAGATTAAAAAATGAACAAACAACTAACATTTATCATAACTCTCCTTTTCGGAGTTGTCACGATGACTGCACAAACCTATCAATATGGATTGGTACGAGATTTTAATAATACTGGAGAGAATTACGAATATACTTTTGTGATTGTTCCTGATTTTTCCAATGGATCTGTAGAAGTAGGTTCTGTGAATATCACGATTTCTATTTCTACTGGTAATAGCCTTACAAGTTTCACTCAGATTAATGGTTCTAACTGGGATGATAACACCAATTTTACAGCCACAGTTTTGAATGGTTTTACAGCAGGGGATGGTACCAGAGATTTATGGACGTTTAGTAGAGAAGCTTCTTCACAATTGACGATTGCTTCACATACTGCAGGGCAACAGATTCCTTTGTTTTCTTTTGTTGTAGCTAATATGCCAACTAGTGGAGATATTACCTTAACAGAAAACACGGATGCTGTGATTGTTGATTTAGCAGCTAATTCCGGAGGAAGTTTTGATCTATCTAACTTTTTTGGAGCAGATATCGATGGAACACCTATTACAGATACTGATTTCTATGGAGGAAATGAATCTGGATTAGTGATGTATGATTTGATGGATCCTTTATTGAATATAGATGAGGTTTCTGATACATTACATGATATTATCGTATCTCCTAATCCGGTAATTAGCAGTTTTACAATCCAAGGTGCTACATCATCAATAGATGAAGTAAAGATATTTGATATTAATGGTGGACTGGTAAAAGAAATAGCTGCTGATGCTATCGATGAAGCTATTTCTGTGAAAGAATTATCTGTAGGAGTATATTTTGTAAAAATATCTTCTAATCAGATTAATAAAAAGATCAAATTAGTGAAGCGCTAATAGTTAATAGTATTCATTACACATTTTTTTTGCATAATAGATCTACGAAATTAAGGGGTCGTAGTTACTTAAGGTTGCAAAAGTAAACCACTTCGAGATGTCGAGGTGGTTTTGTATTATTAAAAGGAAGTTATAATATCAATAATGATTATATCTATATTTACATATATAATAATTGTTAGTTATAATAGATGTCATTTGTCGAAGGCTTTGTTATTGGATTAGCGATGATCATTTTTGTTGGTCCGGTATTTTTTTTATTACTTAATAGTAGTTTTCAGTATGGAATTAAAGCAGGCGTATCTGTGGCTTTTGGGATCATATTGAGTGATGTTATCTGTGTAGCATTATGTTATTATGGACTTTCTTCTTTTATGACAGCTACACAAAATCAATTCTGGATTGGTATCATAGGGAGTTGTATCCTTCTTGTATTAGGGATTAGTTATCTGCTTAAAAAAGCAATAATTACTAAGGATTTATCCATGGTTTCCAAAAAATGGAGTACTTTTTTTATAAAGGGGTTTAGTGTCAATTTTTTTAACCCTTTCGTATTTATAGTTTGGATAGGAGTGTTTAAATATGGACAGCAAAAGTACAATGATACTACATCAGTTTTAGTATTCTTAACAGCGGTTTTAATCGGTATTTTAACCACGGACTTGCTAAAAGTATTTCTCTCAGAAAAACTTAAGAGATTTATCTCTGAGTATAGATTAAGTATCTTCTTTAAAATTACAGGAGTAGTGCTGTTAGTATTCTCTTTTCGTTTGGCCTATTTAGTTTGGTAACATTATATGAAATTGATTTTCGTTATATTTGAGAAACAACTTTAAATACTAACTAATATGGAATTTAATTTTTTGATCGCTGCAGCCGCAGCATTGATCCCAATGGTTTTAGGATTTATCTGGTATAGCCCTATAGCTTTCCAGAAAGCATGGATGAAAGTTTGCGGTTTCACCGAAGAGGACTTAAAAGGTGGAAACATGGCTTTGATTTTTATTCTTAGCTATGTACTTAGTTTTCTCCTGGCTATCATTCTTAATACATTTGTAATTCATCAGTTTGGATTTTTCTCAACCTTAATGGGAGATCCAGATTTAATGAAAGAAGGCACTGAGACGTACCAGTACGCTCAGGATTTTATGGCTAAGTATGGTGATAATTTCAGAACTTTCAAGCATGGTGCTTTACACGGAGCTATGTTGGGGATATTTGCAGTGCTTCCTGTTATGGGAACCAATGCAATGTTCGAAAGAAAAGGCTTTAAATATATAGCTATCAATGTTGGATATTGGATCGTATGTCTTGCATTAATGGGCGGTGTGATTTGTGAATTCGCTTAATAGGCAATAATCATATATGTAAAAAAAGGGTTCATTCTATTGAACCTTTTTTTTATGATTTATCTCCAAGTACTCTTGCGAAAAGTTTTTTAAGCATAGGAGAGGCTTCCTCTATATCACGTTCTCTTTCTTTGGCTTTTAATTCACCATTAGCATCGTAATATAATTCATAACTAAAAACAAAACGGCTGGCTTCAGCACCCATTCCAAATTGACCAAATCTAAGATCATTAAAATACGTTTTATTGTTAATCTTTTCGATAGTATACCAACCCTGAGATAAGTTAATTAATCTTGAAATTAGAGGGTTATCTTTCATTTTACCTAGCAAATGATGGTTTTTTGGAAATTCAGAAAATTGAATACGATCATCGTCATCTAATAAAGAGTAATAACCAATCATAAAAGAATCTTCCGTTTCTACATTAGTAGTCCATAGCAAGCTATTCAATGGAGTAGGTTTGGTCTGAATTTCTTTATATGCGATGTGCTGATTCTCTAAACTAACCTGAAATTTTTGATAGGTATACCACTTTAAACCTAAGGTGATGACCATATAGGTACTACTGATAATAATCCCTAGATTATTTATTTTTTTCCTTTTTACATTCGTTCTTTTATAGAACATAGCGGTAATTACAAGAATTAAAAAAGGGATAGTATATAGTGGATCCACTACAAAAATATTTTTGAACGAAACTTTATACGTAAAAGGCCAAAATAACTGTGTTCCCCAAGTGGTAAATGCATCCAGAATAGGATGTGTAAATAGTCCCAGAAACATCAATTTTGTCCAGTCTTTCCAATCAGCCTCTTTATTTCTATATAATTTAGCGATTAACCATCCAAGGATTGGAGCCATAATAATACTAAACAATATAGAATGCGAAAATCCTCTATGCAATTCATTTGCCGTAACATTGTCAAAAAACAGTTTAGCCATGACATCGAGATCCGGAATAGTTCCGGCAATAGCTCCCCAAAGCATTGCTTTATTACCAACCTTTTTTCCAATGGCGGCTTCACCAACGGCGGCACCTAATACAATTTGGGTTAATGAATCCATATTTAACTTAGTTGAAGTTTAAAGGGATTCCTAACTTCGTATTCACTAGGTGAAATGAATTCTACTAAAGGTTTTAAAAGTTTATTAGAAATGGAGTTGCCATGACGAACATAAAGCTTCATTTCTACAGGCTTAGCACCTACACAGCTCTTAATAATCTCTGCAGTTCTACCTAATCTTAGTTCATCGACTTTCTTCTCTATAGCCAGATCAACATAGTCATATAACATTCTTTGGTAAATATCATGTGACTTGTTATAGGCATAATCGATTCCGATATGGTTTGCTTCTACAACATTGTTTAGAATAAAAGAAGTAGTAAAACCTACTAGTTTAGTATCTAGAAAATAGGCCTTGAAAACAAAAGAACTCTGAAGTGTTTTTTTAAGGTTTCTAAAAGTGACAGCGTCTAATTTTCCAATTTTGAAATCAGCATTGTCTAGAACCGAAAGATATAGCGTATCAATCGCTTCTTTATATTGATCTATATCTTCAGAAGTAAAATCTTTGACTAGTAGGTCGGATGACTTTTTAAAAACTTTTTTAGCTCTGGTTCTGAACTTCGTTTTCATACTACCCAAGTAATCATCAAAATTATTCCAGTTAGACTGCACTTGTAAAACCATGTTTACATCGATTCTAAATTCTCTGAATTTCTGATTTATAATATAATCACTTTGGTCAAAAGATGTTGGCCAGAATTCCTTTAATAAAATAAAAGAGGGTTTGTCAGTCTTTTCAGTTTTTCTGATTTCTTTCAACGCATCTGATAGATTTTCAAAAGCCTCCTTAGCACTAATCTTATCAGAGTAAAGAAAACCATGTTCACCACAGGAAAATAAGTTTCCACAAACCAATACCCGTACATCCATACTTTTCATAAAAGTATTTTTGATGGCATCACTTATTCTACAAGGAAATTCCTGAAATTTTAAATCTTCTGTATTGAATTTAATCAGTTGATTTACAGCAATACCTACCGGTCCATTTTGGTCATAGAATAATATATATCGAAATCCAATAGTTTCTGATAAAGTATCCTCTAGAGTATTTAGATAATCAAGTGTAAGAAAAAGATTATTTTTATTATTTATACTATTCCAATCAATGGACGGAACATCATTAGCGCTGTTAAATATTGAATAATGTAATGTGGTGGCTTTGCACCTATTTTTTATTTTGTCAAGCATAAATCCCTTACAAACGTTATTGACAAATTACTGTCTGACTAGTTCCAAATGTACATTTATTTTTAATAGAACTTTGTTAAACGATTGTCAATTTTGATAGAAGGGTGTTTTAGTGACTTTAATGCCGTAATACCGATACGGTAAAACAATTGATGTAGTTTTGTCGTTTAAATCGGGTTTTTGAACGAAAACTGCTTCGGAAAGTCTTATTTTATGGTGTCTATGTCAAATAAGTTTAGTTTTTTTGAATGTAATTGGAAAAACTTTATGGAGAAATCAATCCCCTGTGTCCTTTTAATCGATGATGATAAGGCCACAAATTTCTTTAATGAAAGAGTAGTAACCAGACACAATAGTTTTGATAATGTAAATACAGTGCATAGTGGGAAAGCTGCATTGGATTATCTCACTAAAGTGGAAAACAAGGTAGCAATAAAACCGGATCTTATTTTTCTGGACATCAATATGCCAGCAATGAATGGATGGGAGTTTTTGGTTGAGTTTGCTAAGTTGAATAAGAGTACTACAGAAGGCATTAAAGTAATTTTATTATCTACATCTTCTAACCCAGACGATGTTAATGAATCAATAAAAAACCATGCTGTGGATGATTTTATAAACAAACCATTATCATTGGATTTACTAGATAACGTTCTTGAAAAACATTTTTCCAGTGGTATTTTAAGTAATTCATGAGATAACTAGAATATGTTAATTTAATAAGATGTATTTTTTAAAATGAATAGGTTAAAACGTTTTCTTCTTGTTGATGACAGTAATGCAACTAATTTTTTTAATAAAACCATTATTCAAAAAACGAACTGTGTAGAAGAAGTACTTATAGCTACTAATGGTAGTAATGCTATGAAACACCTACAATCTGATACGATTCCTGAAATTATATTTTTAGATCTGAATATGCCTGTGATGAATGGCTGGGAATTCTTAGAACAACATAATCAGTTATCAGCAGCGTATAAAAACTCTAGGATTATAGTAATGTTAGGTGCTAAATTAAGCGAAGAAGAAGAAAATACACTGAAGTCTTTTCCTCAGGTAACTGAATTTAGAGAAAAGATGCTAACCAAGGAAATTGTTTTGGAAATTGTGTCTAAATATTTCGACGAATCTCTAAACTAGAAATTAATAAACTCATTTTGTTTAACTTTTATACTTAAAAAGGTGTAAAAACGTACTTCTTTATAAACAAAATACACTTTATCGATCTTTTTTGCGTTTAACCCTAAAGTGAAGAACTAAAACTATAGATTACTATTACTTTTTTACTGTGATGTGTTTTTTTTGGCATATACCAACGAGAATGTATTATGAATAATTTAGTTAACTGCGTTTTGTTAATAGATGACGATAGACCCACGAACTTTTATAACAGTAAGGTGTTATCAAAACATGATAGTTTTGAAAATATAAAAGTAGAACAGAGTGGAGAAGCTGCTTTAAAATACTTAACGAACGTAGAAAAAGGAATTGAATTAAAACCAAATTTGATTTTTTTAGATCTTAATATGCCAGCTATGAATGGCTGGGAATTTTTGATAGAATATTCAAAGTTAAACCGCAATATTATTAAAGATATTAAAGTAATAATATTAACTACTTCTTCTGATGTCAAAGACATAGAAAACTCTAAAGCTAATTCTTTAGTTGAAGACCTTATTAGTAAACCATTATCATTCCCATTGTTAAATAATGTAATAGAAAAACATTTTTTCGAAACCCCTTTTATATGAAAAAAATAAGAAGAATACTTTTGGTAGATGATAGTGAAGCCACTATTTTTTTTAATAAAACAATACTTTCAAAAGCGGGATACGCTGATGAAATATTAGTAGCTAAAAATGGTTTGGAAGCTCTAGAAATAATCAAATCGGGAGTTATACCCGAAATAATTTTTTTAGACATTAATATGCCCGTAATGAATGGTTGGGAGTTTTTATCAGAATTTCAGAAACTAGAAAGTACATTTAGAAAGACAAACATCTTTTTGATGCTTGGTTCTGTATTACCAGCAGAAGATATGGCTATAGCAGATGCAATACCAGAGATTAAGGGGGTTAAGGGAAAAATGCTTACGAGAGTTGTTATGGATACTATAATAATAGAATACTTTAATCAAGAATTAACTTTAGTGGGATAAGTCTGGTTCTTTGATTTATTTACAAAAGAATACCTCTTTTAAGAATTTTTTTGATTTTTTATTATTTATATTGCTATAATCATTTAAGCACACACGCATTTTTAATAGGAAATAAATTTAAAATTACCCCTTATGGTTAGATTGCAGTTTACGCCCTGTATCGCCTATGTATTATTTTTTTGTTTTTCTCAAATAGTTTCGTCTCAATCACGAGCTACAGTTTCAGGTAATGTTTCTGATCAATTTGGTAATTTACCAGGAGCAAGAGTCAGCATTGAAGGAATTAATCAGGATACAACAACAGATGTCAATGGGAATTATACCTTTGATATAGATGAAGGAGAGTATGTAATCACGGCTGGATTTGTAATGTATAATTCAGTTTCTAAAACCGTATTGGTTAAAGTCGGTGAAACTGCTCAATTAGATTTTATATTAGAAACTGGTTTTTCTATGGATCAGCCAATCTCTATTGGTTCTAGAGCAAAGCCCAGATCTCTTCTCAAAACAACCGCCCCAGTGGATATAATTTCTCCACAGGAGATCACAAATTCTTCGCAAATAGAATTAAGTCATATTTTGCATTATCTGGTTCCATCTTTTCATTCTACACATCAAACGATTGCGGATGGTACAGATCATATTGATCCTGCTACATTAAGAGGTCTAGGACCAGATCAGGTTTTAGTTTTGATTAACGGAAAAAGAAGACATAATAGTTCTTTACTTAATGTTAATGGTACTGTGGGTAGAGGTACTGTTGGTACTGATTTTAATGCAATACCGATAGCTTCTATTGAACGAATTGAAATATTACGTGATGGTGCAACTTCGCAATATGGATCAGATGCCATTGCGGGAGTAATCAATATCATTCTAAAGAAGCAAACTGAAGTTATTCATGTAGATAATAGAGTTGGAGTTACAACAGAAGGAGATGGATTTACGACCTATTCAGCTGCTAATTTTGGATTGAAAATAGGAAAAGAAGGATTTATTAATGTAACTGCAGAATATAGGAATAGAGAATCGGTCAATAGAGCAGGAGATTATACCGGAACAGTCTATACGGAAGATCCAGTGGAAGATGAAAGATTGATTCAAGAAAATAGTTTTTTTAATCAAACAGGATACTCCGGACGTAGAGTTATGCAGATCGGAAGCGCAGAGACACAAAACCTTGCTTTAGCCTTTAACGGTGAAATCAAAATGTCTGAAAATGCAACATTTTATCTTCAAGGAGGAAGAAATTATCGCGAAGGTAAAGCTGCAGGGTTTTATCGTTTTCCAAAAAATCAGGATAGAGTTGTCCCTGAATTATTTCCCAATGGTTTTTCTCCTCAAATATTAACAGATATTCAGGATGATGTAGTTGCTGGAGGAATCAGGGGAATTAAGAATGGATGGAATGTGGATTTTAGTCATTCTATAGGTATTAATAGTTTGGATTATACAGTTAATAATTCTAATAATGCCTCTTTAGGAATAGCTTCTCCAAGAACCTTTTATGCAGGTGGGTTTGAATATCAACAAAATACCACCAACCTTGATCTTTCCAAAACGTTTGATTGGCTTAATGGAATTAATATTGCTTTTGGAGCCGAGCTTAGGGTAGAGAATTATCAAATTATTGCTGGAGAAGAAGCCTCTTATATCGATGGAGGTAGTACCTATTTTGATGAATTAGGAGATGAGCTGCCCAGGGCAGCAGGAGCACAGGTTTTTCCTGGTTTTCAACCAGAAAATGAATTAAATCGTTTTAGAACCAATAGTTCTGTATATCTGGATATAGAAACAAATGTATCAGAAAAATTATTGATCAAAGCTGCTGCACGGTATGAGGCATATAATGATTTTGGTGGCCAGGCTATTTGGAAACTATCAAGTAGATATAGAATTAATGATCTAATTAGTGTGCGTGCTGGGTTCTCTACAGGTTTTAGAGCACCATCACTTCATCAAGTGTTTTTTCAGAATATAAGTACGCAGTTTATTAATGGTGAGAGTATCCAGGTAGGTACATTTAATAATGAAAGTGCTGTAGCAACAGAAGCTTTTCAGATAGACAAATTGAAACCAGAATTATCGAAACATTTTAGTGCGGGAGTTAGTGGGAAACTAAATGATAATTTCACTTTCACTTTTGATTATTACCTAATTAGTATAGATGATAGAATTGTACTTTCGGGTAGGTTTGATGAGGGTTATGAAACTATTTTAGAACCATTTGGTGTTGGAGCAGCACAATTTTTTACAAATGCGATTGATTCCAGAACATCAGGATTTGATATAGCTTTGGCGTATAAAACTATGCTAGGTGGAGGTAAATTAGATGCCTCGTTAGGCGCAAATATTACAGACACTAAAGTACAAGGGCGTATTAAAGTTTCTCCTTCTCTTATAGGTCAAGAAGATGTATTGTTTAATAGAGAAGAGATTGCAAGAGTAGAATCTGCTCAACCTAATTATAAGATTAATTCCCTAGTCTCTTATGAATTTAATAAGTTCAGACTGCAGATGGTGAATTCATTATTTGGAGAGGTAGCATTTATTCATCCGGATGATGGAGATCAGACTAATTGGGTGTTAAATGAATTTACAGGAGTAGTAGAATCCCGAGATCAAACTTTTTCACCAAAGTTAACAACGGATTTAGCCATTTCATATCAGGTTAACGATTATATAAAATGTACCTTAGGAGGGAATAATGTTTTTAACGTATTTCCAGACAAGCATACGCATTCTGCAAATACAAGTAATGGTAATTTTATGTATAGCAGAAGAGTGCAGCAATTTGGAGTAAATGGAGCTAATTATTATCTTCGGCTATTGTTGCGATTATGATGAATAGTTCGTGTAAAATTTTTGATATCCCCTATAGCAAACTACATGTTTCGTATATGTTGTTCCTGTTATTTAGTATCTTCAATTTAGCTACTGTCTGGGGGCAAGATACTAGTAATGAAGAAGTCAAAAGAGTACAACGTGCTATATTCATTAATAATTTTGCACAACAAGTAAGTTGGCCTCAAATAGATGAAATGGACTCTTTTAAAATAGGTGTTCTGGGCCCAGATCGTACCATAATAGATCTAAAATCAATGGCTCAAAAACGTAAAATTTTTGGTAAACCTGTAGAAATTATTCGTTTTCAGTTCGTAAAAAGTATTAAAGATGTTCAGTTATTATATGTTCATAACAAATACAATTACGATATTAATTACATTCTTAGTAAAATTTCTGGTAAAGAGATACTTCTGGTTACAGAGGAATATGATTATAATGCCTCCATGATTAATATGGTTAATGTAGGTACTTCATTTGAGTATGAAATCAATACTGATCGAATTAATAATGAAGGTTTTGTCACTGCTCCCACACTAAAGCAATATGCTGTCACATCTTCCCAAAAATGGAAAGGATTGTATAAATCTACAGAAGACTCCTTAGAGAAAGTATTGGATCAGAATGAAGAACAAAAAGAAGTTATTAAAAGTAAGGAAGAGCGGATTAAGCAACAGGAAGAACAGATAATTGATCAGGAAAAAGTAATAGATACTATAAAAGAGGATATCAGTGAGCGAAATAAATGGATACAAAAGTTGTCTACCGAAAGCGCAATACAAGAAAAGAAATACGAAGAAAAACTACTGATAGAAAAAGAATTAGAAAAAAACATTCAGGATCAAGTTGCATTTATAAAGACACAGGAAGAAAGCATTAGAATAAGTGCTGAAGAAATCGAAAAGCAACAGGAATTTTTAAAAGAACAAAATAATCAAATCAAAAAACAGGAAGCCATACTGCAAGAGAAGCTTTCGGAAATTGAAGATCAGAAAAAAATTAATTGGTCACTGATCGCTTTGATTTTATTTGTGTTAATGTGCGGAGGCTTTATATATAAAAGTTACCTTAATAAAAAAAGGCTTAATGCAGAGTTAGCAATGAAAAATAGGGAGATCAATGAACAGTCTTTGGTTTTAGAATCTAAAAACAAGGAACTAGAACAGTTTGCATATATAGCGAGTCATGATTTACAGGAACCTTTAAATACGATATCAAGTTTCATAGGATTGATATCAGAAGATTATGGCGAAAGCTTTGATGAAGTGGGAAAAGAGAGCCTTAACTTTATTAAGGATGCGAGTATACGAATGAAGAATCTTATTGATTCACTATTAGAATATTCCAGATTAGGAAGAGTTAGAGAATTCTCTGATGTTGACGTGAATAAGGTCGTAGAAGAGTTAAAAAGTGATTTCGGTAATGTATTAGAAAGAACAAATGCCAAGATTAATTCTGAAAGGTTACCTGTCGTAAAAGGTAATAAGATTGAGTTACGATTATTGATACAGAATCTAGTTAGTAATGGGATTAAATTTACGGGCAAAGACGTCGTTCCGGAAATTCATATTGCGGCTATCCAAAAAGAAACTCAAGAGCAAGGATCGTCTAAGTTTTGGGAGTTTTCTGTAAAAGATAATGGAATAGGAATTCCTGAAATACATAAAGATAGAATCTTTGCTATTTTTCAAAGGTTACATTCTCGAGAAGAATATCCTGGAACAGGCATAGGTTTAGCACACTGTAAGAAAATCATTGAAGCTCACGGTGGCGAAATCTGGTTAGAATCGGAAGAAGGAAAAGGCACTACCTTTTATTTTACGATTCCCGAATAAGTAGAAAAAAAGAGGTCTTTATCATTGTGATACTTAATAAAGAACCTCTTGTTTGTTATTTGTTTAAAAATTATTTTATGCGTCCGGTCTACCCTTAAGTCTTTTTTCGATCTTTTGTTTTTTAGCAGTAATAATCTTCATCATTTCCATGATTTCAGGATCATTATTTTCCTTATAGATTTTATTAAGGCTTAAAACAAGATCTTTAGCTTCTCTAGATGCTTCAACTCTATCACTAGTGGACATATTGCTCATGCTTCTGCTCTCAAACTCACGCGCTTTCTCCATTAATTCCATAACTCAGTATTTATTATAAAAGTAAAAATGTTTAATTAGAACTGTCGAATATTTAAATAATAGTAACCTATTCCGTATTCTAAAAGTACTTTTGCGGTAAATATAAAAAAAAAATTAACATTTTGCTTCTCATGTCTATGAGATAAGTTGATAGAAGGATAAATGTTAGTTATACTGATTATAAAAAAATGAAATCCTTTTTGCTAAATACTGTGATTCCTTCAGTTTTTTAACAAAAAAAGTAAATTTTTAAAATATTTATTCTTTTTCTCAAAAGCTCATAAGTTATTGCTAATAATAAGAAAATTAATAAGTGCATTATTTAATAAGGAAAAATTGAATGTGTCTTATTAAATGCTGATATTTCTAAACTTAAAAACTTAAAAACTTTAAAAAAAATAATTTAACTGGGATCATGAATATCTCTAAACCGGACTACAATCTAATTCGTGATAAGTAATATCATTGTATAAATACTTAAACTATAAAACAAATGAGAATTACAGATTTGGATACCCAAGAGTATGATCAGTATTATGCTCGATATATTAATAAGTTATCACCAGAATTAGATCTAAGAGAAGGTTTTCAGGTAGGCAAAAAAACTGCGATCCAGTTTTTTGAAACTATTCCACTTGATAAACAAGAATATCGTTATGAAAAAGAGAAGTGGAGTATAAAAGAAATTTTTCAACATCTTATTGATACAGAAAGAGTATTTATGAATAGATGTTTTAGAATCGCTAGAAATGATAAAACTTCTTTAGCTGGATTTGATCAAAATATTTATATAGAACCTTCTGGAGCGAATAACAAAACCATGGATTCCTTGATAAATGAATTTAATATTGTTAGACAAAGCTCTATTGTATTTCTTGAAAGTGTAAATAATAGCCATCTAGAATGTATTGGTACTGCTAATGGAGGTAATATGTCAGCTAGAGCCGCTGCATTTACTATTATAGGTCATGAAATTTGGCATATGGACATCATTAAAGAAAGGTATTTATAAAAATAGTAAGCTAGTTATTTACTAATAATAGACTGTACACTATTGCGTAATTCTGGAATAACTTCTTTTTTGAACCAATCATTTTTTGCTTGCCAAATATTATTTCTGGGAGACGGATGAGGTAGAACAAAATAATCTGGGAGATATTCTGTATAATTTTTAACGGTTTCTGTAAGTGTCCTTTTTAATTGATCTTTTAAATAATATTGTTGGGCATAACCACCAATTAATAGAATAAGTTCCACATCTTTTATTTTACTTAATAATTTTTGATGCCATAATGGAGCGCATTCTTTGGTTGGGGGTAAATCTCCGGATTTTCCTTTTCCAGGATAACAAAATCCCATTGGTACAAGCGCTATAATCTCAGGATCATAAAAAAGATCGTTATCGATTCCCATCCAAGCCCTTAAGTTTTCACCACTTTTATCATCCCATGGAATTCCGGATTTATGAACAACACTTCCAGGTGCTTGTCCTATGATCACAATCTTACTATTTATACTGGCAGAAACTATAGGCCTAGGTCCCAGTTCTAATTTTGCAGCACAGGTATCACATTTAGAAATCAAAGACAATAACGCTTTCATATCGATTATTAAAGTTTAAAAATATTAAATATTAGCAACTATATACGATTATGATATTTTAATTAATCATAATCGTTGCGTATTTGCTTAATGTTGTTCCGTAATTGTATTACAAATTTCTGGATATACCTTATTAGGCATACTACAAAAAAGACGTAAGTTATTGTACTTTATTATTTTTGAATCGAGATGGAGATTCTCCGGTATAATGCCTAAAGAAGTGAGAGAAATGATTAGGTTCTTCAAAACCTAGTTCTAAAGAAATGTCCTTAATACTTAGGTCTTGGCTTAGTAGCAACTTAGATGTGTCAATCATTTGATAACGGATAAGTTTGCCTAATGAAGTCTGCATTTTATCTTTTACTTTTTTAGAAAGCGCTTTTGGAGATAGATTCATTTTAGAAGCATAGAATTCTAATGTTCTTTCTTTAGTATGATATAGCTGCAGTAGCTCCATAATGTTTTGAGAAAAAAGATCTCTGTTTTTATAATCAAATTCTTCTCTGAATAGAAGAGGATTTTTGCCTACATTGTTTTTAAAAACTCTATTAAAGTAAGCGGGATCATTATATCCTAAATCATAAGAAATCTCTTTAATGCTTTTATCTGTAAAAGCAATTTCCTTTTTACTTTCTAATAATTTCTTATTGGATAGAAGAGATTTAACAGAGACTCCAACTTTGTTTTTTATTAATGACTGTACATTATATCCCTTTTCATCTATGTATGCGGTAATTTCTTTATTACTAATATTACTAGTATACTGTTGATCAATCACATCTTTAGTATCGAAGATAATTTGGTATTCTTCTTTGTTTGCCTGAAATGGATTTTGATAATACCATTGTTTTGTAGAAAGATCAATAACATTATCTACTTGGTCATTAGATTCGATTTGATGTATTATGTTTTCGAAGTGATGAGATGTATCAAAGTTGATATACCCTAAAGAAATAAGATGCTTGAATAAAACTCTTACTTCTTTGTTTCTAAACACCATCTCGCTCGGAAACTCCATTTTCAAGACAGAAAAATCATCGGATAAGAACTTTATATATTGTCCTTTTTCTAAGTATATAGCCTTATTCTGCCAATCAAAATAATTTTTGAAGTCTACCTGAATACCACCATTACCAGAAGATATCTGGAAGAGTGTATATTCATTAATAAAATATACTTTATTTATTTCCGGAGTAAATTTAATAACCATGATGGACTACCTATGGTAGTATGGTCGAAAGTTTTACTAATAAATTACACGGCAATAGACCTTTCTTCAATAAATAAGGTTTTCTTGATCTTTTTTGTGATACTCTTTTGAGTATTTAATAAAGAACAACTGGAAACTTTAACAAAAATTTAATTATGTAGCTTTTTTGTGCTTTTTCCTCATAGTTTTCTGTGATTCATTGAGAATATTTTAATTTAAAAAACTAATTCAACTAATTGTTTACCAATGCTTTAAAATAATTTCACTTCGGAGTGTGTTTTACTAAATTTTACACTTTGATTCAGATAGTTAAGGTTTAGAGGGATATGGTGATTTGATTTAATTTTTCTACATTTAAAGCTAACGAAAGTTAGTCCTGTAACAAAACTTTAGGAATCTGGTCAAGTACGATAGAAACTAAAGTATTAGTACAGGAAAAGTTCATCATACTTATTTTAATATTCACTCAATCAAAAAAGAGGTTTATGAAACGTAGAGATTTTATTCAATACACAGGATTAGGAGCAGGTGCTTTGATGGTACCTTCACTACTTCTGGGAAATGATATTCCCGCAGAAGCATTACTTAATCCGGGAATGGACGTAGCCATCAAGAAAAGAATGGCAGACGTAGCGCTCAACACGGCAAAATCATTAGGTGCTAGTTATGCAGACGCACGAATTGGTAGATACCTTAATCAATATGTATTTACTAGAGAAGACAAAGTACAAAATGTAGTAAATACCGAATCATTTGGTATAGGAATCCGTGTAATTGTCAACGGTACTTGGGGATTTGCATCTACCAATAGTGTTACCGAAGATGGAATTAAGAAAGCAACTGATCAAGCAGTGGCAATTGCAAAAGCAAATTCCAAAATTCAGAAAGAAGAAGTAAAACTTGCTCCGGTAAAATCACACGGCGAGGTTACTTGGAAAACTCCTATCAAAAAAGACTTTAAAGATGTTCCGGTTTCAGAAAAGGTAGATCTATTGCTATCGGCAAATGCTGCCGCCTTAGAGAATGGAGCTAATTATGTGAATTCTGGTCTTTTTATGGTAAATGAGCAGAAATATTTTGCTTCTACAGACGGATCATATATCGATCAGGATGTACATCGTATATGGCCTACATTTACGGTAACAGCCATAGATAAAGCTAGTGGTAAATTTAAATCACGTCAAGCGATGAGTGCTCCAATGGGTATGGGGTATGAATATATGGATGGTTTAGCTTCAGAAAAACTGAAAGGACCTGAAGGATTAAATTTATATCGTAATAGTTATGATATTGTAGAAGATGCTGGAGTAGCTGCTAAACAAGCTAAAGCAAGATTGGCTGCAAAATCCGTAGAAGCTGGTAAATATGATTTAGTATTAGAACCAAACCATTTAGGATTAACTATCCATGAATCAGTAGGACATCCATTAGAGTTAGATAGAGTATTAGGATACGAAGCTAATTACGCAGGAACAAGTTTCGCTACTTTAGATAAATGGAAAACCAAAAACTTTAAATACGGTAGTGATATAGTAAATCTTGTAGCGGATAAAACGCAGGTTGGTTCATTAGGAGCTGTGGGATATGATGATGAAGGAGTTAAAACTAAGAAATGGGATTTAGTGCGTAATGGAGTGCTAACCAATTATCAAGCAATACGTGATCAAGTTCATATGATTGATCAAAATGAATCACACGGTTGCTGTTACTCTCAGAGTTGGAATGATGTACAATTTCAGCGTATGCCTAATGTATCATTAGAGCCTGGAACAGAGAAGTATTCTATTGATGATATGATCAAAGATGTAGAAAAAGGAATCTACATTGCAGGTAGAGGTTCTTATTCTATTGATCAGCAACGATACAATTTCCAATTTGGAGGAACTGTATTTTATGAAATCAAAAATGGTAAAATTGTAGGTATGCTAGATGATGTAGCATATCAATCTAACACACAAGAATTTTGGAATTCTTGTTCAAAGATATGTGACAAAGATGATTATCGAATGTTCGGGTCATTCTTTGATGGTAAAGGACAGCCTTCTCAGATAAGTGCTGTATCTCACGGAAGTTCTACTACACGTTTTAATGGTGTAAATGTGATCAACACAGGTAGAAAAATTTAATCACTGTCTTACTACAAATAAAAAATATCATGGCAATATATTCTAAAGAAGAAGCAAAGCAAATTATGGAAAAGGCGTTGAGCTTTTCTACTGCTGATGCTTGTGAAGTAAATTTAAGCGGAAGCGAAAGTGGTAATATCCGTTATGCTAGAAATACAGTTTCTACAGCGGGACATCGATCAAATCAAACTTTAGTAGTACAATCTAATTTCGGAAAAAAATCAGGTACAGCTACTATTGATGAATTTGATGATGAATCTTTGAAAAAAGTGGTAAAGAGAGCTGAGGAATTAGCGAAACTTTCTCCAGAGAATCCAGAATTTATGGCTCCTCTCGGACCACAAAAATATGACTCATCTATAACGTATATAGATGCTACGGCAAATATAAAACCCGAGTATCGTGCAGAAGTTGCTAATAGCAGTATTGAACCAGCAGCAGCAAAAAATGTGACAGCAGCGGGATTCTTTAATGACTCAGCAGGTTTTAGTGCAATGATGAACTCTAGTGGTTTGTTTGCCTACAACCAGTCAACGGATGCCAGTTTTACGGTTACTATGCGTAGTAATGATGGAACCGGATCTGGTTGGGTAACCAGGGATTTTAATGACGTTGGTAAATTTGATGCAGCAGAGGCTTCCAAAATAGCGATCGATAAAGCGGTAATGTCCAAAGAAGCAAAGGCAATAGAACCTGGTAAATATACTGTGATTCTAGAACCAGCAGCTTCTGTAGGTCTTTTAGGTAATATGGCGTTTGCGTTTAATGCACGTACCGCAGATGAAGGACGAAGTTTTATGTCTAAAGAAGGTGGAGGAACCAAAATGGGAGAGAAGATTGTAGACGAGCGTGTAAACATCTGGTCAGATCCTCTCAATCCTGAAGTGCCTACCGGTACATGGAATGGTTCTGGACAACCTTTGAAAAAGACTAGTTGGATAGAAAATGGAGTTGTGAAAAATCTAGCATATAGCCGTTATTGGGCAGAGAAAAAAGGAGTAGATCCTGTTCCTTTTCCTAATGGATTTATTATGCAAGGAGGAGACGCTTCATTAGAAGACCTTATCAAAGGAACAAAAAAGGGAATTTTAGTTACCAGATTATGGTACATTAGAAATGTAGACCCTCAAACCTTATTATATACAGGACTGACAAGGGATGGAACATTTTATATAGAAAATGGAAAAATAAAATATCCTGTTAAAAACTTCAGGTTTAACGAAAGTCCAATTATTATGCTTAATAATCTGGAAACTTTAGGTAAACAGGTGAGAATTGACGGTAATCTTGTTCCTTATATGAAAATAAGAGACTTTACCTTTACGAGTCTTTCGGATGCAGTATAATCTTAAAATCCTGCCTTAAAACTAATAATTAAGAAACTATCAGATAGAGCGTAGTTAAAATATATGGATGTATATCGTGTATTTTTTTAACTACGCTCTGATGGTAGTAGTTGTTTTAAGAGAATCCTAATTAACTTTAATTTTGGATCATTTTAATAATTAATGATCTATATTGTTTCGTTAGTATACCTAGTTAATTTCATATTGAGCAATAAATTTTTCTTTACACGATTACAATACGAATCAGGAGATTGGGATGTAGACCAAAGGATGCCTTCTAATTTGTTAAACTCTCTTGTAGAGTATACTACGCTAAAAGTAGATACGCAAGAGAAAATCATTTCATTAAGTAGTGATGAAATTTTCAAAAGTCCTTTTTGCTATATTTCTGGCCATAAATTAGTACAGTTCACTAAAAAGGAAAGAGAGAACTTTAAGAAATATGTTGATAATGGAGGTTTTGTGTTTGCCGATGATTGTAATCACGATATAGATGGATTATTTTCTAAATCATTTGAGCGCCAGATGGAAGACATTTTTGGCCCGCAATCATTAAAGAAAATCCCTAATAATCACGAGATTTATAAAATATTCTTTGAGTTTGAAGATGGTCCACCAACTACTTCTCAAGAATTAAATGGATGGGGAGATGATATTGTACACGACTATTTAAAAGCAATTCAAGTTAATGGAAGGATAGGAGTCTTGTTTAGTAATAAAGACTATGGCTGTGAGTGGGACTATGATTTTAGAAATAAACGATGGTATAAAATAGACAATACCCGATTTGGTGTTAACATTGTTATGTATGCGTTAACATCATAAAAGATAGAACTATATGGACAAAGAGTTAGCAAGTATAGAAAAAGAAATTACCATTCTTACTGATAAACTTCAGGATTTAAGAAAAGAGATTGGTAAGGTGATTACAGGGCAGGAGGAAACGGTAGAACAGTTATTAATTACGTTCCTTGCAGGAGGACATGCGTTGTTAGAAGGAGTTCCTGGTTTAGCAAAAACATTGATGATCAGAACACTTGCGCAAGCTATAGATCTCAATTTTAAAAGAATCCAATTTACTCCTGATTTAATGCCATCAGATATTATTGGTACAGAAATATTAGAAGAGGATTATAGTACAGGAAAGAAATTTTTTAAATTTAATAAAGGCCCAATTTTTTCTAATATCATCCTTGCAGATGAGATCAATCGTACACCTCCCAAAACTCAGGCGGCATTGCTAGAGGCGATGCAGGAGTTTGAGGTTACCTATTCCGGAAAAACATACGAGTTAGACAGACCATTTTTTATATTGGCGACTCAAAATCCTATAGAACAATCAGGAACCTTTGCACTTCCAGAGGCGCAACAGGATCGATTTTTATTATATATCAAAATTGGATATCCTACGGAATCAGAAGAAACAATGATTCTAAAAAATACAACGGGTATAAAAAAAGAAACCTTACATAAGGTGATCTCGGCAGAAGACATTTTGAGATTACAACACTTGGTTAGAGAAGTTCCTATTAGTGATGATTTGATTTCTTATGTAAGTAAAGTTATTAGAGCTACACGACCCGAAACAACTACCAATGCATACGTAAAAGAATGGGTGAATTGGGGAGCAGGACCACGTGCTGGTCAAGCCATGATATTAACTGCCAAAGCTCGTGCATTAGCACAGGGACGACTGTCTGTAACATTAGATGATTTACATCATGTAGCGATACCCGTATTAAGACATAGAGTTATTGTCAATTTTAGAGCAGAATCAGAAGGGATTACCTCTGATGCCGTGACTCAGCATTTATTGAAAGATATCGAAATAGGAAAATAAAATAAGTCAAATCAAGTGAAACAAGATTATCATCAATTACTAAAACCGGAACTTATAAAAAGTGTTTCGGGATTATCGCTGATTGCGCGTGTAATTGTTGATGGATATTTGTCTGGATTAAATCATAGTCATAATGTAGGTTCAGGGATGGAGTTTAATCAATATCGTAATTATGAACCTGGTGATGATTTACGATTATTGGATTGGAAAATGCTCGCCAGATCTGGTAGGTATTATATTAAACAATCTGAAGTCGAAACGAATATTTCAATAAAATTCATTTTGGATGCCAGTAAATCGATGCTTCATCAGGAAAATGAACTTTCTAAAATGGATTATGCCAGAGTCCTGATAGCTTCTTTAGGGTATTTATCCCAAAATCAAGGAGATGCTATTGGTCTGTTTGCTCTGAATGAACAGCAGTTGTATAATCTATATCCCAAAATTCAAAAGCAACATTATAATCGTTTTTTATTAGAGCTAACTAAGATCGAAAATAAAGGAAAATGGCCTGAAAACCCGAATGCTTCTAAAAGTCTCCATGATCGGAATCATAAAGAAATGATATTCTTTATAACAGATCTATATGAGCACAGCGAAGAACTAACGACTTTTATTAAAAGACTAAAGACTCCGAAAAATGAAGTAGTGGTTTTACACCTTATGGGAAAGAATGAATTAGAATTTGACTATAAAGGAACAGTAACATTCGAAGACCTGGAAACGGGAGTGAAGCTTAAAATAGATGCCAAGACAGCAAAAAAACAATACCTGACGGCATTGGAAGAAATGATCAAAAACACCAAAGACACGCTATTGGCGAATGATATTAGTTATCATATGTTCCAACTACATGAACATATAGGTGAAGCGCTACAGGTATTTCTGAAGAAACGAAACAAAATAATTTGATATGTTCTTTGTGAACCCTACATATTTATGGGCCTTATTAGGACTTCTTGTTCCTTTAGCGATACATCTATGGAGTAAGAAAGATGGGAGAACAATAAAAATTGGTAGCACAAAATTATTGAGTGAATCGGATTCAAAACAATCAAGAAGTATTCAGTTTAATGAGATTTTTCTGCTCGTACTAAGAATGTTAGTACTAGGAATTCTTGTCTTTATTATAGCCGGAATCAATATAAAAAAGAAAATTACGACCATACCTATTACGTATATTGTAGAATCTTCACTTCTTGAAGATGATAGGATGCGTAACATTTTGGATACCTTAGAAACTGGAGAATCACTAAGACTCTTGCAATCTGGTTTTCCAGAGTTAGATACCGATCAATTAGATGCTATAAATACAGACAAACCTAATTATTGGCAACTAGCTCAGGAAATGGAAACATTACAAACCGATAGTATCGTGGTCTTTACGAGCGCATTTGTAACAGGAATACAGGGTATGAGACCTTCTGTTACTAAAAGCGCAACCTGGATTCCGATTGACGCTAAACAGTCGGTTAAAAGAATCCTCAAAGCCACAAAAAGAAAAGATAGCTTGGAGTTAGTATCGCTTAGTAGTGATCAATACCAGGTATCATTTACTAAAAAGCTTGTTTCCATAGATAACGATAAACGTAAGGTAAATGATACAAAGGATAGTATACAATTGCAGTTAAACGGAAAACAAGAAACCATAGCATTGACTTCAGAAATACCGACAAAAGTATTGTTGTTTTATGAAGATAGTCTGGCGAATCAGAAGACTTATGTAGCAGCATCACTTAAGGCTATTTCAAAATACATTCATAGGCCAATAGATATAGAAATAGTTCAGGATATGGATGTCTTAGACCTTTCTACGTTCCAATTAGTCGTTTGGTTATCTTCTGATTCAATTCCGGAGACATCTTCAAAAATATTAGTATACCAACCCGATCATCTTGCCGATACAATCATAGAAGAAAGTGCACTCAGTAATGTGTTTTACCTTACAGCACCTCTTACTCTAGAAAATAGTGTGGATAGAAATTTACCAGAACAGCTGTTGCGATTGTTTGATTTTTATAAGCATGAACAAGATGAAATTGATCGGTATGACAAAAGGAGTATAGATATAACAGAACTACAACCGATATCAGCTACTGTAGATGTTGGTAAAAAACAATTTAGACTTTTTGATATTTCTAAATGGTTATGGTTGTTGTTGGGTGTATTATTAGTGACAGAACGTAGTGTCGCAAAATTCAGGAAGCAATAGTGAGATCAGGATATGACATATTAGTTGGATTTAGAAGGCGATGGCGATTGATGCTTTGGCTAGAGGTTTCATTGTACGCCTTAGGACCAGCTATTCTTACATATCTTCTGTTTTTCAATGTATTTTGGGCGATACTGGTATTACTCCTAGTTGGCAGTATCATCATACTTTATATAAAACCGTGGAAACATAGTTTAGAGAATATCGCAAGTTATATAGACGTTCATCTCGATGCCACAGAATATAGTACGGGTCTTTTATTAGAGCCTAAAGAGAAACTTTCGGATATCGCGAGAATACAGCAAAACCGAGTAACCACCAGACTTGTAGAAAAACTAAAAACGATAAAACCTCCGAATCATATAGTTCGTGGTAGTATTATTTTGGGTTCGTTTATTTTGGTAGGTTTAGTGATCTATCAATATCAGTTGATGGATAGGCTGCAATGGTCGCAACCATCAAACGTAACTCCAGAAGCCATTGTTTTTAAACCAACAGATACTACTTCTACAGCAGTACAGCCACCTAAGTTAATACGTCAACAACTAACCATTAACTATCCAAACTATACACAAGTTCCTTCTGTAGAGACTTCCAGTATGGATATAAAGGCAGTAGAAGGATCCAGAGTTTCCTGGAAAATACAATTTGATAAAGAGATAAAGCATGTTACTATGGAAAGCATGGGGAATAGCTATCCATTGGAATTGACAGATGAAGCATATACAGGAGCATCCGCACTCACAACTGCAGGTTTTTATAATTTTAAATTTACGGATCTACAAGACAGATCATACGTTTCAGAACTGTATGCTATTGAGGTGATCAAAGACAAAAGTCCTTCTGTAGAAATCAAAGGCATACAACAGTTCACATCTTTTGATTTTAATGAAGATAAGAAACTGTCGTTTAACACGCTTATCACTGATGATTTTGGGATAGCGGATGCCTATATTATAGCTACCGTAAGTAAAGGCTCTGGCGAATCCGTAAAGTTCAGAGAAGAGAAGTTAAACTTCAATAGTAAAATTCCTAAAGGCAGTAAGAATACGAATTTGTTCAAAAACATCAATCTGGATCAAATGAAGATGGAACCAGGCGATGAACTTTATTTTTATGTAGAAGCATTGGATCGTAAACGACCAAAACCGAATACGGCTAGAAGTGAAACTTTTTTTGCGGTGATAAAAGATACCGTTTCTGATACCTTTGCCGTAGAAGGAACAATGGGAGTGGATCTGATGCCAGATTATTTTAGAAGTCAACGCCAGTTAATCATAGACACAGAAAAACTGCTTAAAGATAAACCTAAACTAACTACACAAGAATATAAATCTAAGAGTAATGAATTAGGTTTTGACCAAAAAGTACTACGCCTTAAGTATGCTGAATTTATGGGTGATGAATCAGAATTTGGTGGCACTGCAGAAGGCGATGTTGAAACTCCTGATCATGAAGAAGATCATCATGAAGAAGGACACGAAGAAGAAGATCCCTTGGCAAAGTACACCCACGCACATGATAGTGAGAACGAACATAATTTGGTAGAAGAAGAAAAAAAGGAAGATCCTTTAGAAGAATATTTGCATAATCACGAAGATCCAGAAGAGTCTACACTGTTTACGCAATCCCTAAAAAGTAAGTTACGACAAGCCTTAAACGAGATGTGGGATGCCGAATTGTATTTACGATTATACACTCCAGAAAAATCATTACCATATCAATATAGAGCATTAAAATTGATTCAGGAAATAAAAAATAGTGCGCGTATCTATGTGCATCGTATTGGATTTGATCCTCCACCCATTAAAGAAGAGAAAAGACTCACTGGAGAAATAGACGAAGTATCCAGTTATAACAAGAGTGCAGATTTAGAACAAGAAGATATATACCTATCGATACGGCTATCTGTGGCACGACTAGAGCAATTAATCGTAGAAGAAAGTAAAATTACCAATGAAGATAAACAGCTTTTTAAACAAGCAGGAAATGAGTTAGCCACAAAAGCTATCGAAAATCCTGGACAATACCTAGAAACACTGCAACAACTAAAGTGGATTTCTGAAGATATAGCTGTCCCCTACGAAGCTTTGGTAGCTTTGCAAAAAAGCCTGTATGTTGCGTTGCCAGCGTTACAACCCAATGCCTTTAAAAAGAAAAAGCAAACCAGCGAAATAAACGAATTCCTATTAAAAGAGCTTGAAATTAATGATTGAAAACATCACTTTTTTACATAGTAATTGGATAGTGCCAATAGCTATTAGTGCTATAGTGCTATGGTGCATCTTTATTTGGAAAGAAGGGTCTGATTTTGGGAAAGGTCGATTCTGGATAAAAATAACAATAGCAGGTATCGCAATCAGTGCGCTTGCATGCATTGCATTACAGCCAGCTTTACCCATACTTGGCAAAAAAACGAAGGTTGCCATACTCACTACTAATTATATTGAGGATCAATTAGATAGTCTACAGAAAGTTCATAAAAGACTAAAGACAGTTGAGTACAAAGCGAATCAGCCAATTTTTAGAAATATACATACGTCGGATACTGTTTTTGTATTGGGAGAAGGAATCGCGCCTTTTGATTTTTGGCAATTAAAGAACTATGAAGTTAGGTATATAAAAAGTGATGCTCCATCAGGAGTTATTAAGTTTAGATATGATAAGAAAAGAGTAGTAGGAGAGCAGTTATATATAGAAGGGATATACAATAATCCTAAGAAAGGAAATCATCTGATTTTGGAAGAACCAGGCGGAAACGCTATAGATTCTATTGCGCTGTTATCCGAAACAAAGCAATCCTTTCGATTATCTGCGGATCTTAAGGTAATTGGTAATTATAATTTTTCATTAGTCGAAAAAGATTCTCTAGGAACTATATATGCTCGTGATCCCATCCCTATTACGGTGATCGATCGTACCCATTTGAAAATATTGATAGTCAATAGTTTTCCAACTTTTGAAACCAAATACCTTAAAAACTATGTTGCTGAAAATGGGCATGAGGTGGTGGTAAAAAGTAGGATCACAAAAGGTAGATTTAAGTTCGAGTATTTTAATACAGATCGAATACCGATAGGTGCTTTTTCTGAAAAGAATTTACAGCCTTTTGATTTGGTCATCCTAGATGCTACTACAGCAAAGAACTTAGGGCGGAGTTCACGAACTGCTCTTACGAACGCTATCAAACAGCATGGACTAGGACTTTTTATCCAACCCGATGAAGATTTTTTTAGATATAGAAAAGATGAGGTAGCTTTCGATTTTGTAAAAGAAAAAAGTACCGAAACAAGTCTGGGTACTGCTCCAAAAACTAAAATAGCAAAGTATCCTTTTTTGTTTAAAGATCAATTTCAGTTACAAGTGATACATAAAAATGGTACAAGCGATATTGTATCTGCCTATAAACATCTCGGAAAGGGTAAAGTAAGTACTACAGTTTTACAAAGCACCTATGAATTATTATTGAATGGCAAAACAACCGAGTACCAACAAGTGTGGTCTGAGATTATAAGTGCAATCGGTAAAAAAGAAAGCGCTGCCGTGAGTTGGGATGCACATAATATCCTGGCTATAAAAGACCAATCTTATGAGTTTACACTAAGAACCGCTATTCCTGAACCTGAAGTAACAACGGATGAAGGATATCGCATTGCACTTCGCAACGATATTGATATGTCAAATCTATGGCTAGGTAAAACCTACCCTAAGAAATTAGGCTGGAATAGGATATCTGTCGCACAAGACACCACCGCTGTGTTGGATTATTTTGTAACGGATACCAGCACATGGAAAGCAAAATCAGCGTATGATGACATACTAAGAAACCGCAGACACTTTGATAGAGCTTCTATAAAAAACACAAAACAATTTTCTCCTTTAGCACCCATAAATCCCATTGGATTCTATATCCTATTTCTAGTGTGTATCGGATATCTATGGCTAGCTCCTAAAATCGAAAAGGAGTAAACTTTATTAAAAACCCGTCAATTCGAGTGTCAGCCTCGGGCGGATTTATCGAGAATAGGGTTTTTAATCAAAACGTATCAATTCGATGAAAGAAAACTTACTTGTCACGATAAACCGCCCAAGTACTGTCATCTCGAGCGGAGTCGAGAGACCACACAAAACACCAACCAATCTATAAAAGAACCCACATCATTTTGTAATATGGGGAATTTTACGTTATTTTTAGAGCTTTATAAAACAAAAGGGAAGTATAGTATCAATCGCTTGTAAGTGTTTGTAATCAATTACAAATGGTACTAGCTATTTATAATAGTAACTATACTCTCATGTTAGGCTTAATTATAAAAGAACATCGATAAAATGAAAGGATTAGCATTAATAATTGGGAACGCCAACTATGAAAAGTCTGAAAATAATCTAAAAAATCCGATTAATGATGCAAAAGACTTTGCCGATGTTTTAAACAGACTTGGCTACATTGTTAAATGTGTTACGGACACAAATCAGCAAGATTTGGATTCCGAAATTGACGAATTCGGTAAAAAACTGAACGACTATGATGTTGGACTTTTTTATTTTGCTGGTCACGGAATGCAAATTGATGGAGATAATTTTATGACAGTAACAAACACCAATTTTGATACTGAAGTTTCCGCAAAATATAGCTCAATCACATTAAATAAAGTGCTTGCATATATGGAAAGAGCAAGTAATGAAACAAATATTGTCATTTTAGATGCTTGCAGGGATAATCCATTTGAAAAAAGTTGGGACAGGAGTCTAGCACTTCAAGGACTGGCACCAATGTATGCACCAAAAGGAACTTTGATTGCGTACGCAACATCACCAGGAGAAAGAGCAAAAGATGGTGCTGGAGACAATGGACTTTACACTACTGCTCTGCTCAAACATATCGAAGATAAAAACATAACAGTTGAAGAGTTCTTTAAAAGAGTAAGGAATTCCGTTTACACATTCTCAAATGGAAAACAAACTTCTTGGGAACACACTTCTCTTACTGGAACATTTATTTTCAACTCTGGTCAACTTGTTCAAACTACTAATGCACCATATCCAGATGATGCTATCGCAGATAAAAATTTTGAATTAAGTGATAATAACGCATTAATTGACATCGTAAAAGAATTGAAAACTTCTAATTGGTATGTTCAAAGTCCAGCTATATCGAGAATACCTGAATTAAATGTGAATGATTACAACGATACAGAATTATTTATTTTAGGTAGAAATATTTTACAAACAGCTAATGGAGGAGAAAATGATGCTGGATATTTTATGGAAGATTTAGCAAATAGATTAAATCAGTTCAACAAAGATGGAGAAAATCACGTTTTAAATGGATTACTTTTTGAAACTTACTTCAATTCAGATGGTGTTTTTAGAGGTAAATATATAAAAACTTGGCATTTACCTTCATTAAGTGCTTTAAGTGGAAATGATGTCTTTAGCAAATCTTACGATTTCATCGAAGAACAGTTAGAAATCTTTAGAGAGAATATGCTTTACATACCAAACTCTAAAAACCAAACAGTAAATTTTGATGTTATTTTTGAGAAACAAAAAAAAAATGGAGTTCCTATTTATAGAGTAACTGACATAAAACACGAAATTAAATCTGTTCTATTTAAGGACTCTGAAAACAGTTTTTTCAATTCTGGCGAGGAAATATTTTACGAAACAATGCAGTTTGCAGGTTTAAAAACAAAAATAGCTCAGATAAGTTTAGTTCCAATTAATAAGGTGGTATTAGCTACAAACTTTGATATGGAAATAAACAATTTTTCAAAAGTTGATTTTCCAATTGGATTTAAAGTTGCGAAAAATAACTAAGCCTAACACTATATATAGCAAATTGGGCGATTAGTGTTTAATCCAAAGGTTACTGTCTATTTGCAAAGTCGCCAAATCTTTTGATTTGGTATTAAAGAGAAAAAATTAAAACAAAATAAAAAGATTTGGCTTGTGGTTAAACCGAAATTAATCGCTTATTTTCTGCCCAACTTGCCATATATTTAACGTTATGCGCCAGTTTGAAAGAGAAACCTGCAAAATAAGACAAACAATGAATAATGACTGATAAATCTACTAATGCGGGTGTTGATGCTCAGACAGGATTTGCTTTACAAAGAAATTCTGCATTGTACCTTTTACTTGAGGAGTACCATAACAAATTCAAAGAAAAGAAATATTTCATATGTTTAGAACATCATGATGATTTTCTCTTTTGTTTTCTTAATAAAAATGATGAAGCTGAAATTATTGAGGCATATCAATCAAAAAAAAAGGCACCAAGCTCATGGGAATTAGACATTAATCTAATAACTATCATAAAAAAACTTCTTAAAACAGGTAAATCACTTCTTGACGATAAAATAGTAAAATCTAAAGATTATAAACATGTTTTGTTTTTTTCCACAAATCAAACAATTAATTTGAAAGTTTATGAAAAAAATAAGAAAAAAATAAAGGCTTCAGAATCTATTAAAGCCAATAATACTTTGGTTAAATTCAAAGAACTTGACGACTCTATAAAACAGAAAATCACTGAAGGTGTTGATGACATTGATTTAACAACACAACTAGAACACTTGAAATTTATTTGGCTAGATATAAATAATACTGTTGAGAAACAAGAAAATGAACTCGTAGGTCAAATAGATAAAGTTTTTAATTCACAGATATATAATCCGAGAGCTGCATTAAACACTATAATAAAGCTTTTTAATGATGTTGAATATATTTATAATCAAAAGGACAAAGCAGATTTACTTGATGAAAAAAAACGAATTTCCTCTACGGAAATTGAGGAAACATTTGATTTGTTGACAAGTAAATCTAAATGTTTTGACTATTGGCGTTCACAAAAAAGAGAAGTTTCAAAAGTTCTAAAAATAAAACCTGCAGAACGTGAAACATTTGAGTTTGCTTTTGATACTGCATTTGACTTTTTTAAATCCTATAGTGAGGCTGAGCATAGAAAAATTTTAGAATTTGTTAAATTAAATGTCTCGAATTGTATCACATATTCAGATGAAGAAAACGTAGCTGAATTAGTATCTATGTTTTCAAAAACAGATTCTACACATTTGGGAGAAATAGAATTTAAAGCTATTGTCTTTGCTGCTTTTTATGAAGTCAATTATAAACATTAAAAAATTAAATGAAAACACATATAAAATATAATCGTTTTTTTGCCTATTCAGAAGAGCATAATAAATATTTCCACACTGAGTTTAATGATAATATTAATATTATCTATGGAAAAAACACATCAGGTAAAAGTACTTTAATACAAGCAATCAACTACACATTTGGCATCAATGATGAAAACCATAAACTAAGTGAAGTTCTTTCTGAAAATGTTATTTTTAGACTTGATTTTCAAATAAAAAAAATATCAATAGAAAATATTACAATTATACGTGATACTGATTTCATTTTCATAATCCGAAAAGGAATTCCTATTAAAAAATTTTTAGGTATAAATGGAAATAAGTCAGAAGAACATAAGCAATTAAAAAAATATCTTGCGGAATTATTCGGTTTTAACTTATTTCTTGAAAGTAAAGGAGATTATAAACTTGGTTCTATAGAATCAATGTTTTTACCATATTATGTTGCTCAGGATTATGGCTGGGTATTAACACTTAAATCCTTCAGAGGATTGGATTATTTTCGAAATTTCAAATTTGATTACTATGATTATTATTTAGGTATTAATAATAAGTATGATAGAGAGGAAAAACAAAGACTTGAAGCTGAAAAACAAAGACTTGAAAATGATATAAAATTTCTATACAAAACGGAAAAAGGAAAAGACGAATTACACCTATCTAAACTTAAAGATGAAGCTTTTTTAAATAAGTCTGCTGAATATATAGAGCAGTATAAAAATGAAAAAAACACTTTAATTCAAAACGAAAAAGAATATTTAGTATTATGTAATAAAATTAAACTTTTAGAAGAACACCGTAAAGTACTTCTAGCGGTAAATAGAAATATCAGCGAAGAAAAGCCACTTAAAGACAGTTGTCCTACATGTAAACAATCTCTGCCTAACTCTATCGAAAAAGTATATGAGTATTATCAAGATGTTGATGATACTAAAGAACAGCTTAAAACTAATAAAAAAGAAATAAGTAAAAAGACTGGGCTCCTAAATTCATTGAAAAAAGACATTAATGAATTAAGAACTCTGATTAATGAAAAATATTCGATTTTAAAAGATTATCAAATTGACAACTTAAGCGTAAGTACATGGCTAGATAATAAAGTTAATGTAAGTCTATCAAATAAAATAATAAGTCAAATCGGTGAAATCGAAATAGAATTAAGAGGGATAATTGAAGAATTAGCAAAATTTAAAACTAATGAAGAGATAAAGAGTGAACGTAATAAAATTGAGATTAGTTTTTCTAACCTTTTCCGTTCGAATTTAAAAGAACTTAAAGTGAAAATATTTAAAGATGATTACAGTCTTTATAATAATAAATTATTTCCACAACAAGGTGTTGAATTATTAAAGACTTTGTTGGCTTATTATTTTTCATTTAATACTATTATTAAAAGAACTGCATATGTCCACAGATTGCCATTCGTAATGGACGCAATATTTAAGGAAGATGTCGACGAAGACAATAAAAAATTAATTCTTGACTTTATTTACAAACATTATCCTAAAGACACACAGCTTATTTTTTCTCTTGCTGAATCAAAAGAGAATAAGAAAACAGCTATTAACTATAACAAAGAACACTTTAGTTCTACTGGCAAGTTAATTAAAATAAACACGCTTGAGAAAAGAGCTTTTCTTTCTGATTTTAAGAAAGAGTTTGAACAAATTAAAAAAGAAACTCTGGAATTAATAGAATAAAAAGCGAGCGCATAACAATGTATCCAGCTCTGCGAAGTTTGTAACTCCCAGCTCTCCGAAGAGTGAACAAAAAAGGAAAGTGCTGTGCGAATGTCTGTGACTTCGCACCATAAACAGTATGTAATCAAAGAAAAAACAAAACCCCCGCTACCGCTAGTCTGTGACTAGTGGCGACTATGAATGGGAGTAAGAGTAAGAATATATATAACAGCCATAAATTTTTGTATATTATAATTGTTTTTTATGTTGTCTAACATAGGTTTGTGGTGCACACTAGTTGCAAACTAGCGGCAGCGGGTGCACACTAATTCTAAACTATCTACAACGGGTATTGATAAATAAATTCAAAAACACAATAACATTTTACTCTGCTACGACACATATATTAAACCTTAGATGTAATTATATATGAGATACGAACCAATAATTAAAAAGATTGAAAGTAAGTTAGAATCATCTGTCCATTTTACTGATTATGATTTTGGTGGAAGAGATGGTGAAAAATGCCCGCGACCTCATAAAACTGAATGGTTAACCGAACAATTCTCCATTTTGATGAATCAATTAAAAGATTTTCTCAATAATAATCCTGATCAAAATCAACTCAGTGAGTTTTTATTAAGTGAAATAAAAAATATAAATTCTTCTTTATTTTTAAAGGAAGAATTTGAACTTTTAATTTGGAAATATATGGAAATCCCGTTCTTTTTACTGGACAACAGAACAGTGCATAATTATTTTGAAAAAAATAAAAACCTATTAAAATATTATAGCTAATAAAGGCTAATCAAAAGGCTAGCACGAGCGTCTCGCTCGTGCCGTCAATGGTTTGTGGTGCACACTGGTTGTAAACTAGTTGCTGCGAGGGAGTTGTAGTATGATTCGTTTATAATTGCTTATAATTACTTACAAACGGTATTATGTGTAATAGTAACTATATTTGTATGTTGTAAGCAATTTTCTCAACATATTAAATGCAAAAATGAAACTAAGGACTGAACTAGAGCCAAATATTGAAAGAGCAGAGGAATTATTTACAGAGATTTTATCTCTTATCTCAAAATTTGATAGTGCTTTTGACCAGGGTGATGAGGACTTAATGGATACTACTGTTAATCAATTGAATGAATTAACTGGTAAGTCAATTTCCAAAGATGATTTATATGAATATTGGGGATATACTAGTATTGAGGATTTAGCATTTGATATTTCCTTACCATCGCCTCAAAAAGTGGAGAATATTACCAATGATGAAGTTATAGAGATTAAGAGACGAATAGAAACTATTTTTGAGCAAAGTGAAGATTACTTTAAAAAGTTATCTCCATTTCTAATTAAACAAGGAGCTACCTTAGTTGAGGGGCTTGACAATTATTATAACGAACTCCTAGACAAAAACATCCCAACACCACCCGACAAAGTGATTTACCTTTAGATATAACCATAAAAAAACTTACAACAACATATAAACGGCATTAAAACGACCGCTTATACCGAACGTTATATAGTATTCGAATTAAATAATGAAAATAATAGTTAATAAGCTTTTTATATACCTAGCACTCTTTTTGATTATAATATCTCTTAGTAATTGTGCATCTTTTTCATACCAATATCAAAACCCAGTATTTTTAACTCCTTCTTTTCTGACTTCAGAAAATATAAAAGAGTTAAATGGGGAATACAGTATCATAGCAAGATCGAAAGACTCTATTATGAACAATCATTACCCTAGTTATAATAATTTTTTTCAAATTTTGGATCGAGATCGAGATAATAAAAAAGACACCCTGAATAAGAATAATTTAAGTAATTTTTCTTTTAAAATAAATGTTATTAATGATGGGGAAATTAAATTTGAATATTTAACTAATAATAAAAAATTTAACGAACGAATAATTAAATATGAGCTGAGAGAAGGGTATTTATATTTAAAAAATAAAAACACAATGATTGGCGGAATTCCTTATATATTTGGTGGAATAGAAGTTAATAAAGTAAGATTAACTAGGGATTTAAAGGATAATTTGGTTGCTGAAATAGCACATCATAACTCAGGAGCCATATTATTAGTTTTTGGAGATGCTAAAGACAATCATTATCAATGCTATTATCATAAAATAAAATGAATACTATATAACACGATACCCCCCAGATTTCTATTAGTTTGTAATTAGTGGCGACTTCGAGTAAGAATATATAACAGCCATAAATTTTTGTATATTATAATTGTTTTTTATGTTGTCTAACATAGGTTTGTGATGCACACTAGTTGTAGTGACAGATTCAGATCCAGTTTTTAGTACGTCCGTCAGATCGAGTGTTTTTCTGAAGTGTTCTCTCGACTAAGCCTGTCTTGAGCCTGTCGAAAGGCTCGAGATGACAGAAGAAAAATGTATCGAGATCATTTTGTTTGTCACCTATTGGCTTTTCGTTTTGTACTGCATCTCGATACAATTCCGATTATCATCGGAATCACTCGACGTGACGGTAGTGGCATCGATCTAATTTCAACACGTCCGTCAGATCGAGTGTTTTTCTGGAATGTAATGCAAGAAAAATGTATCGAGATCATTTTATTGTTGAAATTTCTTTTTGGCTAAATTAGGTAACTTGTCATACGCTCCATTAATCAAAGCTTCTTTTTTAGCCCTTGACCATTTCTTAATTTGTTTTTCAGTATCAATTGCTAACTGAATATCGGTGAATTCAGAACTATAGACTAATTCCATAGGTCTCCTGTTATAAGTATAGCAATCTATATAAAAACCAGACTGATGCTGGAATAATCGTTTACTAAGATTTGAAGTTACACCAGTATAATAGGAGTCATCCGCGCATTTCAAAATATAGACGTGAGATAATTTCATATTATAAATATAGACTTTTGGTTTGTTACTATTGTCTTGTATTGCATCTCGATACATTTTTTGCGCCGCTATCGCTATACAAAAATCACTCGATGAGACGATGAAGGTTCAGATCCAGTTTTTAGTACATCCGTTAGATCGAGTGTTTTTCTGAAATGTTCTCTCGACGAAGCCTGTCTTGAGCCTGTCGAAAGGCTCGAGATGACAGAAGAAAAATGTATCGAGATCATTTTGTTTGTCACCTATTGGCTTTTCGTCTTGTACTGCGTCTCGATAGTTCTGCTGAGCTTGTCGAAGTACAATTCCGATTACCATCGGAATCACTCGACGTGACGGTATTGGTATCGAGATCATTTGTTTGTCTCACCGTACCGCTAGTCTCCGCCCGAGCTCGTAAGTAAACATAGAAAAGAGTAGTAAATCTTGTTTACGCATGGTTATTTTTTAACCCTTAATCCAAAGTCTCTTGGCTTACTTCTTTCTACAAATTTTGCAACAAGCGGTACAACAATACAGTTACTTATAAAATAATTGAACAAAGTGAAGATGAGTTCATGGTAAAAAACTCATATTAAAAAACTGTTTGCACTTAATTTTCTAACAAATTGAATGAAACCATATTAAATTTGGTAGTTATTACCAGTGGAGTTTTAGGATGTTTCTTATGTCTATCATTGGTAACAACGTCTTTTTATAAGAGTCGTGCAAACAACTATCTATCGCTATCCCTGTTTTTACTAATAAACCTAACCTTTTTAGGCAGTTGGTCTGATAAAGAAAATCCCATTTTAGATTTTTTAGGTCTTATCATGCTAGAGTATCTGGTTGCTGTCACTTTATTTACATACTTTCTCATCCAAATCGAGCATACGTATCTAAAAGAAAAGTGGTTTAAGTGGTTGTACGTTCCATTCATTATTTCTGTTATTATAGAAATTATTCTTCATCTAGATACTGTTTTTCACCTGTACGATTCAGATTTTGCTCTTGTTGTAGACTATATTAAGCTGTCTACGGTGTTTAGTTACAATTTGTTTTTAATCTTTTGGAGTAGGCATTTAGTAAAAAAATCCAACACGATCTCAAAAGAGAAAAAACGCTGGTTACTACGATTAAACTTTTTCATGATCAGTATTATCGTCTGTTGGCTTTTGGCTAATATAGAGATCGGTGTTTTTGAGTCAGAATATAGTGCAAATCTCTTGAGAATTCTACTATCTATTTTGTCTTGGTGGATATTGTATTATGGCGTGTTCAAACTGCAAGTAATTGTTCAAAAGGATGAAATACATAAGTATTTAGCTTCTAAAAAAACGAGTAGCACTCAGACCAAAAGAATAATCAATGAAACCACGATTTCTAAAATTGTTACCCAGCTATATGCATTAATGGAAGAGGAGGAACTATTTAAAGATCCTTTTTTAAGCAGATCAGATTTAGCCATTAGATTGGAAACAAATGAAAGCTACTTATCACAGATTATAAATCAGGAAACTAATAAAAGTGTTGTTCAGTTTGTAAATGAATACCGAGTGAAAGCGGCTCAAAATTTATTACATAATCCAGTATTTAATAAATATTCTGTAGAAGCTATTGGGATGGAAGTTGGTTTCACCTCTAAAAGTGCTTTCTACAAAACATTCAATGCTAGTTTGGGAATGTCTCCAGGAGCCTATAGAAAGCTTAAAAAACGTCCTGATTCGTAAAAATCCTTTGTTTTAGTACTTCACCAAGCTCAAAATTAGCTCTTTGCGTTCTTTTGACATCTACTTTTACATGAATAAATCAAAAAACATAGTTTATGAAAAAAGTAGTATTAATAACTGTGATAACAGTTTTGGGATTATCAAATGTTAATGCACAAGATTTTAACTTAGGAGTAAAAGGAGGTCTTAATTTCGCAACACTTACAGGAGGGAACAATTCTGAAATCGGCTGGACAACAGATTTTAATCTGGGAGTTATGGCTGAAATTAAAATTTCAGACAAATTCTCTTTGCAACCAGAATTAATGTATTCCGGACAAGGATTTGGTTCAAGTGTGGAATCTGAGGGTATTATAGCACTCAACTATCTAAATGTTCCATTAATATCAAAATATTATGTGACCAAAGGATTGAGTATAGAAGCAGGACCTCAAGTGGGTTTTTTACTTTCTACTAAAGGAGGTACCCAAGATTATAAAGATCGTTTTAAAACAACAGATTTTGGAGTGAATTTTGGTTTAGGTTATAAATTTGATAACGGGATCAATTTTAGTGTACGATATAATCTTGGGCTAACTAACATTAATAATACAGATGGTATTTCAGGTAAAAGCAAAAATGGAGTATTTCAGGTATCAATTGGTTATTTCATTTTCTGAAACTTGATAACATCATACACGATTAAGAAAAATCCAAGTTAGTTGACTTGGATTTTTTTATCTGACATAAAGATCCTGTAAACTCAGAAAAGTAGTGGTTACACATGTGGGTAGGTTTATAAAACGTCCTAATTCGTAAAACTGTTTTATTTCAGTACTTCTTCAACCTCAATAATAGCTTTTGGTGCTGTTTTGAAATTTACATTCGCAGTAGTAAATCAAAAAACATACATACATGAAAAGAATATCCAACAAAATGACAAGTCTTAATTATTATCGTTCCATTTCAAAATTAATGTTAATTATATTTTCCTCAATCTGTTTATCCTCTTGTTCTAATGATGACGAGAATGCGAACCCTCCTGTAACTATTACTGAAATATCGCAAGACATTAAAAATTTAATTTATTTCAGAGGAGACGAAAAAGCCTCTACAGTTCTCATTAATGCGCAAGCAGGTCCTAGTACAGAACTTGCTGAAGATATAGTGGATTTTATTGTTGGAACCTTTAATACTACAGATATTTTAACGGTAAATGTACACCAGGCACAAACATTGGATCCTAGCATATTAGAAGGCGATGATATAACATTAAATCAAGCGGTAAATTTTAATAATGAAACTGTAGAAACACTTTCTCAGGTTATTAATTATTTTAAAGATCAGGGTAGAACAGTTTATGTTGTAGGACTTTCATATGGCGCATTTGTAACACAAGAACTTATTGCAAAAGAAGGAATAGAAGTGGCAGATAAATATTTAATTATGACAGGCAGATTGGATATTAATGACATTTTTTGGTAAGGATTAGCTGAAGGGCGATTTGGTTTTTTTGAAAATGGCGTTACGCCCATAGTAAATTCAGATCCAGAGATGGATGCATTTGCAAGAAATGAAGCTAGATTGTTCGCTGGGATCATAATGAATAGATATACAGAGCGCTTTAATTCTATTGAGAGCTTATCCAATGTAACGTACATTTATGGAACAACAGACGAGGCTGTGGGTAGTCTTACAGCCGAAGAAGTTACTTTTTTACAATCGAAAAATGCAACGATACTTTCTGGAAGTGGAGGTCATGATGAACCTTTTGAGGGATTTATAAAGCAGGGTTTTAGTGAGGCATTTGGAATAGAATAACGAATGCTAATAATACTTATAAAATTTAAAAAGATGAAAAAAGTAAACACAATGGTATTACTTCTAATGCTGTCATTTTCATTGATGAGTTTTAGTTGTACAACTAATAATAAACCAAAAGCTATATATGTAGATGTTGTTAATACGTTAAAACAATATGTTGGTGAGTATGAGTATGAAGCTGAGGGAATTATAATAAATATTTACACAAAAAAGAAAGAAAATGATACGAAGCTCTATTTGAACTCACTCGGAGAAGGAGAAAGTGAATTAATTGCAATTGGAGAACACAAATTTTCTTTTAAAACAGAAGAAGAAGTTAAGGTAGAATTTAGGAAGGCAGAAAATGGCGTTTTTAATGAATTGATGCTAATACAACCCGATGAAACATTTAAAGCGGTTCGTTTGGGAATTGATGATTTAACTACCATTGATGAGAAACTTAAGGAGAGAGACTTTTCAGGAGTTATTTTAGTTGTTCAAAATGACAGTATTCTATTTAACAAGGCATATGGTAGAAAAAATAGTCAAGAAAATGGAATGATTGACTTAAATACTGTTTTTGATATTTGTTCTATTACGAAACAGTTTACGAGTGCAGGAATACTAAAATTATCAATGCAAAATAAGCTGGCTGTTACTGATAAATTATCAAAATACTTTGATGCTGTTCCAGATGACAAAAAAAATATAACCATTCATCAGCTGCTTACACATTCTTCTGGTTTAACAGCGGGGATAGGAGGCGATTATGATACCATTACAGAAGCAGCATTTCTAAACCAAGTATTTAGTAGTGAACTGATAAGTCCAGTTGGGACAGCATTTAATTATTCTAATATGGGATATAGTTTACTTGGTTTAATAATTGAAAAGGCTAGCGGAATGGATTATGAAGCCTTTTTAAATCTAGAAATTTTTAAACCTTCCAAAATGAATCATACGGGTTATATAATTCCAGATTGGAAAAATAACGAAGTTGCCAACGGTTTTTTGGAGGGTACTGAAGCTAAAAAACCAAATGAAGAGAATTGGAGTGAACAAGGTCCGTACCTCAATCTCAAAGGAAATGGAGGTATTCTAACAAGGGCAAGTGACTTATTACTATGGAGTCAAGCGATACGAGACCATACAGTGCTTGATGAAGCAACGACATCTAAATATTTGTATCCTCATTTTGAATATAATGGTGGAAATGCACACTATGGGTATGGTTGGGGAATTGCAAATAACGATTTAGAGAATAAGTTAGTTCGCCACGCTGGTGCGAGTGATTTGTTTGCTTCAGACATGTGGATGTATCCTAATAAAGGGATTACAATAATTGTACTTAGTAATACGCTCGACCTATATACCTTGTCAATTGCAAAAAGAATATCAAACTTTTTACTAGCAGAATAAGGTACTCCATCTGAATGTTTCCTGTAAAACATAATAATCAATACAAAAAACTAAAATGAAAAGAATAAATTCAATCGCATTGCTACTAATGGTATTATTACTATCAGTAAGCTTTAGTTATACAACTGGTAACGAGCATGAGCTAATGATAACCAGACATGATAAAGATGAAGCCGAGTTTCTCAAACTTGCGGAGAGATTTGAAAAATATATGTGTCTTTTAAACCTACCCGATTGTGAAGGTACAATTATAGCGGATCAATGGGTGTTATCTGCAGCTCATTGTGCGGTAGTAATTACACAAAAATTTTATAAGGGTAGAAAACATTTTGTGATCATAAACGATGTTGAAGTTGAAGTAGACAAGGTCATAATGTATAAAGAATGGAATAATCCACAAGCAGATAATTCTTCATTAAAAGATATTGCATTATTACATTTAAAGACAAAACCTATGAATGCTATGCAAGCAAAATTATATGTCGATGAAGACGAAGTAGACAAACTAGTGTACATGGTAGGAAGAGGAGACAAAGGTGATGGACTCATAGGAATAAACGGTAACGATGGGAAACAAAGAGGTGCTACCAATAGGATTGAAACAGCAACTAAAAATTGGTTGACATGGACATTTGATCATCCCGATACTAAAACAAAATACCTTACAGAATATGAGGGGATTAGCGGTTCCGGTGATAGCGGAGGACCTGCTTTTATTCTAAAGAATGATACCGTTTACTTAGCAGGGATTAGCTCATGGCAAGATACAAAAGGTGGAGACGAAGGCTTATATGGGGTAGTTGAAAACTATACAAGAGTATCACAGTATATAAAGTGGATTCATGATGAAATGACAGGAAATGGTGCTCCTTCTGAAGCGATATTAAGAGTAGAACCAGCACCGGATGCTATTGCATATAAATATAAACCAAAAGCCATAGACGTAAATGCTAGTACCTTAAAACAATATGTTGGTGAATATAAAACAGCAAAAAATACAACAGTAAAAGTTTACACAAAAGAGAATGGTACTACGTTTTATATTGTGACATCGGATAATTCAGAGTATGAATTTATTCCAACTGGAAAACACAAATTTTCTTCTAAAAAAATTGAAGGATTTGAATTAGAATTTAAAAATCCAAAAAATGGCATTTTTAAAGAATTAATTGCAAAACTACCTGATGGAACAAACAGAGAGGCGATTCGTAAATAAAAAGCCACTTGCAATAATTAAAAAAATAGAAATGCATCCATCCAAATTATCTTTAAAATTCATCTTGATTTTATTAATACTATCAAATGTTTGTTGGTCCCAAAATTTAATTTTAAAAGGAACAGTTAAAGGAGTTAATAATGAAAAATTGGCATATGTAAATATTGGAATTAAAAATAAAAATATAGGAACCATATCTGATGAAAATGGCCATTTTAGTATTAGAATACGTGAAGAAAATCAATCTGATAGTTTATCTTTTTCCTATGTAGGCTATAAACAACGTACTATTAAAGTTTCTGATGTTATTCAAAAAAGCATCAGCGAATTTGTTCTTGAGGAGAAACTAGTGCCTCTAGAAGAAGTCACAATTATTGCAAAGAAAACGAAAGAAAAAAAACTAGGAACTACATCGTATGTTAGTTTTGTCGTAGGTGATGTTCGAGCCGATAATAATCAGAATAATAATATTCAGGAATTTGCTAAAAAACTTAAAATAAAGAAACCTTCAAGACTTTTAGATGTAAATATCGCACTCTCCAATGTCAACATCGATGCTGCAAAATTTAGAGTGAATTTTTACAGTATAAAAGATAATCTTCCTTTTGAGAAAATAGGTTCTAGAAGCATCATCATTGAAAAACAGATAATAAATGGTTGGAATTCATTCGATTTGAAAAAGTTTGATTTGAAATTTGAAAAATCAGTCTTTATCGCAATAGAATATTTACCTCAGGAATATAATGAACAAGCGCCATTTAATTATAATGGACAATTATTAGGAAGAGCAGTTGGGCGAACATCAAGTTTAGGTACTTGGGATGTAACAAAAGGTGCTAAGATAGCAATGTATGTAACAGTGCGGCAATAAGAGAAGAAAACTGTTGTTAATAATATGTTCTATAGTTCATTGCTAGTATTCTCACGCTACCATTAATCTGTAATTATTAGCGACTACGAGTAAGATTAAGAATATATAACAACCATAAATTTTTGTATTCTTATGGTTGTTTTTTTATGTTGTCTAACATCGGTTTGTGGTGCAAACTAGTGGCAGCTGGTGTTGGATCATATTATCTTTGTATTAGGGCTCTTTTTTTTCAATCCTTTTTTTAAGACTATTACTTTGGCAAGCAAATTACAAGTAATGGAATTCATTGTAATTTTCATACCTTAGTGACTTATCAGAAAGTTTCCTTCAGAAAACTCTGTAACGAATCACACAAATATCTTACTACTTCATAAAATGAGCTCAGAAAAAATTATTAATTTTCTTCAACTTTCAACGCTATCCGTAACAACTAGCAACTATAGTAAAACATTTAAAATTATTTTTATTTGTATGCTTTTGCTACCTGTAACCAATCAAGCACAGAAAAGAAAAAAGAATACAAAAGAACCTGTTTTAAAACTTACCGATTCTTTATTTCATGGTTTACAATGGAGAAATATTGGCCCGTTTAGAGGAGGTAGAAGTGTTACTTCTACTGGAGTTATAGGAGAACCTCATACCTATTATATGGGGTCTACAGGAGGAGGAGTTTTTAAAACTACTGATGATGGTATTACATGGAAAAATGTTTCAGATAAATTTTTTAAGACAGGATCTGTTGGTGCCATTACAGTTTCAGAAAGTGATACCAATATTGTGGTCGTAGGAATGGGAGAGCATCCTGCACGAGGTGTAATGACTTCTATGGGAGATGGTGTATATAAATCTATGGACGCAGGGAAAACCTGGAGTCACCTAGGACTAGAAAAAACACGTCACATTTCTGATGTGATTGTTCACCCCACAAATCCAAATATTATTTATGTTGCCGTACAAGGCGCACAATACGCTCCTACTAATGAAAGGGGAATTTACAGAAGTAACGATGGAGGTGAAACTTGGGAACAAGTGCTATTTGTTAATACTACCACAGGAGCATCTTCTTTGTCTATGGATATTACAAATCCACGGATTTTATATGCTTCTATGTGGGAACATCGCCGTTATCCTTGGATCATGGAATCTGGTGGAGAACATTCTGGATTGTATAAATCTACCGATGGAGGTGAAACTTGGATCAAAATGAAAGAAGGCCTGCCAAAAGACTTCGGTAAATCTGGAATATCTGTTTCCAGAGCAAATCCGAATCGTGTGTTTGCTGTTGTAGAAGCAGAAGGAGAAAAAGGAGGGGTGTATCGTTCTGATGATGCGGGAAAAAAATGGAAGCAAGTAAATAGTGATCGAGTGAATATAGCACGTTCCTGGTACTATATGGAGATTTTTGCGGATCCACAAAATGAAAACGTAGTATATGTTTTAAACGCTCCAGTAATGAAATCCATTGATGGAGGAAAAAGCTTTTTTAATATTCCTGTACCGCATGGAGATAATCATCATCTATGGATTAATCCTTATGATAATAAGAATCTGATCAATTCTAATGATGGAGGAGCTAATATTTCTTTCAATGGAGGGAAAAGTTGGAGTACTCAAAAAAATCAAGCTACAGCGCAGTTTTATCGTGTTATTACAGATAATTTGGTGCCCTACAATGTCTATGGAGGTCAACAGGACAATTCTGCAATAGCCATTGCTAGTCGTACCAATGATGGAGGAATTGATTGGAAAGATTGGTATTCTGTGGCTGGAGGGGAAAGTGCTTTTATTGCATTTGACCCGGATAATCCTGAGACAGTGTATGGAGGAACGTATCAAGGTAATATTAGCAAGTGGACGAAATCATCCAGAGAAAATAAATCAATCAAAGAATATCCAGAATTGGGATTGAGTATAGCACCTAAAGATTCTAAATATCGTTACAATTGGAATGCTCCTATCATTTCATCTCCTCATAACAGAAAAACCATTTATCATGCAGGAAATGTTGTTTTTAAAACAACCGATGGAGGAATAAGTTGGACTGCGATAAGCTCCGATCTAACAAAAAATGAAAAAGATAAGCATGGTCCTGGAGGAGGCCCGTATACCAACGAAGCTGCCGGTGGAGAAAATTATAATACGATTACGGCTTTGGTAGAATCCAAGCATCAAGAAGGATTACTATACGCAGGAAGTGATGATGGTTTATTGCATATTACTAAAAATGGAGGTGCTAATTGGGAGAATATAACACCTACAGGTATTTCTGATGGTATTATAAACAGTATCGATATTTCTGAACATGATCCTGCTGTTGCTTATATCGTAATTATGCGATACAAATCCTTAGATCTGAATTCCTATATTTTTAGGACAAATGATTATGGTAAAAACTGGGAGAAAATTATAAATGGATTAGATGATCCGAATGGTTTTGCCAGAGTGGTTCGAGCAGATAAGAAACGTAAGGGATTATTATATGCAGGTACCGAAACGGGTTTATACATTTCTAATGATGATGGTGTGAATTGGCAACGTCTAAAATTGAATTTACCAGTGGTAGCAATTAACGACCTGATCATTCAAGATAACGATTTGGTTGCCGCAACATCTGGTCGTGGCTTTTGGATTTTAGACGACTTAGGTGTTCTTCAAAATATGACAAGCGATAAGAAAACTGTTCAATTATTTAAACCAAAAGCTAATTATCGCATTTTTGGAGGTGTTTCCAAAGCAGTTGGTCAAGGACTCAATCCTAAAAGTGGGGTGACGTTTGATTATTATTTAAACAAAGATGCGGATTCGTTGAAGCTCAAACTAGACATTTTAAAAGGAACAAAAGTTATTAGATCCTATACCAACAATAAACAGAAAAAGTTTAAAACTTGGCCTGGAGGCCCTACTAAACCTGAAATGTTACCTTCCAAGAAAGGATATAATAGGTTTACTTGGGATTTTAATCGAGAAGCTATTCCTGCTATCAATAAACTTTTTGTTTTCGGTGGACTTTCAGGAGCTAGTGTTGCTCCTGGAGATTATACGTTGAGATTATCGCTAGAAGAAGAAACTGTAGAAACAGAAGCAACTATTCTTCCGAATCCTGCAATTCCATCAACTCCAGAAGATTTTGTAGAACAGCAAAACATGTTGGTGAATATAGAAAATACCTTAAAAGATATGCATGAATCTGTTATTCAAATGCGTTCAGCAAAAGATCAATTGTCCAATTATGCCAAACTTTTAAAGGAGAATGAGAAAGCAAAAGGACTGATTGAAAAAGGAGAAGAATTACAGAAGCGTATCAATACCTGGGAAGAGAACTTGGTACAAGAGAAGCAGAAAACTTTTCAGGATGTTATCAATTTTAATAACAAACTCAATGCACAACTCATACAACTTTTACACTACATAGATCAAGCCGATCCAAAAGTGACCAAAGGGGCCAAAGAACGTTTTAATGACCTTATGAATGATTGGAAGGTTTATAAAGATGAAAGAGATGCTATAATTAATACTGAAATGAAAGCCTATAATAACTTATATAAGTCATTAGATATTCCGGCACTAATCATTACAAAGAACTAGACTAATGATTATATAAAAGAACGGATTGAAACAATAACAGAAGCATTACAATATGGTGTGTAATTAGCAATTTCATTACAAATTTTAAATAAATCGCCCGCTATCACTATTCTGAGGCTAGTGGAGGTACCAGTAGGAAAACATAGAAAAGAGAACTAGAACTATTTGTTTAAAGTTGAGTGGAGCACTAGTTGCAAACTAGCGATAGCTTAAGGTAAATGTAAAACGAAAAATTTAGTGAGTAAAAAATCGCTACTTTACATAAATAAACTGTTAGTGTTGATATCAACGGAATGATATTTGATAAAGGTAAGAAAACCAACTTTACTACAAAAAATGAATTTTCTTAAGACACTGGTATTGACTACCTTTTTTATAATTTATTATCAAATATCTTTTGCTGATTGTGGTCATTGTTTTACAATAGCAAAAATCAAAATTGTGTACAACAATGGAAATGAAGAAGTATCTAACTTTAAATTTTTTAGACAGTATGTTCTAGATAATAATGAAATTGAGCCTAGAATAAATCAGTCTATTAGGAAATATTTTTCTTCAAAAACAGATACCATACAAGTAGTTGATTCAATATATCAAATAGAAAACATCCCTGCGTTTATCGACAAAAAAAGTGAGAGGAATATTTTGTTCAATAAAGTTAAAGATATTATACTAATGGAATGGACGTCCATTGGAGGTGCATTTGAACTACCATCGCTACCAAGTAATACAATAAAAAGAATATTAGAAAGTAAAAGTTTTCTGACTGAAACGAAAATCTTTCATGTACATGATGAAGTGTATATTTATACGGATTCAAAATTAAGTTCAGATGAGTTTTCTTTTCTAATTAAAGAGTCTTATAACTACGCGGAACCAACTTCTTCAGTACGAATAAAAATTGAAGATCGTAAAAAAAATAAATACCCTAATAAATTAGAGATTAATCGGGGATTAAAATCACATTTTAGTGGACTCAATAAAAAAATAGATTCTATATCTAACATCTCTATTAATGCTGAAATAAACGAGTATTTTCAAATCTTTAAAAACGATTTAAAGAAATACAGAGAGTATTTAGAATTGGTTCATACATATTTAAATACTAAAGAAATAGACTATGTTCAAAATTTCGTTTTCGAGTGTATTGAAAAAAAACACATAAAAAACATACTACTTGATATAATTAACCAGGACACAAATACCGAAAGAAAGACTTATGAGTTAACAAATGCATCATATTTGTTTGAAAATGGTAAAGTATTAAACAGAAAGTTTGATCAGATATTAAAAAATGAAAATGTAATCGTTCTAATTGTGAGTTGGGATTAAATAACATCATCTACTATCACCGTTATTGTTAGTCTCTGTACGGCAGACAGGTGTGACTATTGGTGATATTAATACTTTTACATTTAATTGATTTATGAATTTAAAATATCTAATCAATATATACAGTTGACCCAAAAAATGAATTCATATCCTACATAAGATTTTTAATATGAATTCGTTACTTTTAAGGTCATAACCTTTCTAACCTTAAAGACACCTACTGTGAAGATTAAAAAATTCTGGAAACGAATTTTATTAGGACTAATCTTAGTTCCGATTATAGTAGTAGGAGGCCTAATGCTATATGTTAAAAGTAACCAATCCGAAATTATCAAGGAGGAGATTGCAACACTAAACAAAGAACACAAAGGCCTTATTCGTGTTGGCGAAAGTGAATTATCTCTTTTTGCCAACTTTCCATACATCTCTATAAAAGTGTATGATGTACAAATTTTGGAAACCAAAGAAGAGAATGCATCCATGATCATGGATGTAAAAGACATCTACATAGGTTTTAACTTGTGGGATATGGTGAAAGGAGATTATGATATTCAGTCTCTAGTAGTAGAAGAAGGCGTTTTTAATATTGTGATTCATGAAAATAATACGACGAATATTCAAAACTCCTTAGCCAGCACTTCTGAAACAGAAACACCATCCACCAATATTCATCTAAAAAAAATTCGATTAAAAAGTCTGGACATCCACACCTTAGATGAAGCTACGAATACAGATGTCGAAAAATTTATATACGCTGGTACAGGTGGTTTTAGCCAAAAAGATAGCATCATCGCTGGGCATATAGACACTCATTTTGAGTTAAATGTAATCAAAGATGGAGACACTACCTTCATCCATAATAAACATTTTGAAGTACATACAGACCTGATATTTAATGAATACACGGGCATTCTCGATATACAACCTTCTGGTATTGTTATGGAAAATGGCGATTTTGAGTTAGAAGGCTCTATAGACACAAAGAATGATGTAGATCTTGACCTTTCTATAAAAGGAACAAAGCCCAATTTTGATATGCTGATTGCTTTTGCTCCTACAGATGTCATACCCGTATTAGAGAAATACAGAAATGCTGGCGAAATCTATTTTAATGCTACTATTCAAGGACCTGCTAATAAAGGAAATAAACCTTTTATCAATGCCAATTTTGGAGCCGGAAAAGCCTTTTTAGAAAATACCAAAAGAGCGAAGAAGATAGATAATATGGGCTTCAATGGTCATTTTACAAATGGAGAAAAGAGAGACGCAAGCACCATGGAATTTTCGCTAACCGATATGACTGCGTCTTTGGAAAAGGGAGAATTTGAAGGATCTGTTTTTGTGAAGAATTTTGAATCTCCAGAAGTGGATATGAAAATAAACTCGAATTTTAATCTCGATTTTATTGCAGCCTTTTTTGAACTAGAGCAAGTACAAGAGGCCTCCGGAGAGATTTCGCTGAAAATGAATTTTCATGATATTATCGATATTGACGAACCCGAAAAGGCATTACAAAAACTCAATCAAGCGTATTTTACGGAATTGATTGTAAAAGACCTGAGTCTGGTTGCCAAAAAACTTCCCGCTCCCTTGCACGATTTGAATGTACATTTAGTAATGAATGGTAAGGAAGCGACCCTAAACCAGTTTGAACTGTTGATCGGAAATTCAGATCTATCCGTAAGCGGTTTTCTTTCGGATTTACCAGCAATTGTACATCATACGGATATCCCTGTTGACGTCCATTTAGATATTAGTTCTAATACCCTAGATATTGCCGAATTAACGCGTTTTTCGACACAAGACTCCACCAAAACTGGTTTCGATGAGCAAATAAAAGGTCTAAGTACAGGGTTTTCTTTTAAAGCTTCTGCGAAAGATTTTACAGAATCTAAATATTTACCGAAAGGCGAATTTTTTATCGATAGTTTATATGCTGACTTGAAGCACTATCCGCATAAATTTCATGATTTTCATGCCGATGTGTTGATAGATGACAAAGACTTAAAAATAGTAGATTTTATAGGCTATATAGATGATAGTGACTTTCATTTAGACGGTCTCATACATGAATATGCGTTCTGGATGCAACCCGAACTTAACGGAGATGTAGATTTAGATATTAATCTTACTTCTAATACGTTAAGACTGGAAGATGTCTTTTCGTATAAGGGAGAAAATTATGTTCCAGAAGAGTACCGACACGAAACTTTTGATGATTTGGCCTTGCATGTTGCCTCCAGTATGCATTATAAAGATTCGGCTTTACATTCCATCGATCTGGCTTTAGACAAGTTAGATACAAAAATGAAATTACATCCGCTTCGCTTTCATGATTTTAGAGGAAATATACATTACGAAGAAGAACATATCGTGATAAAAGATTTTCATGGAGAAATAGGAACGACCAATTTTAATTTCGATTTAAACTATTATTTGGGAGATGATCCGCAAATAAAGAAACGAGATAATTACCTCGAATTAAAGGCAAATTATATAGACTTTGATGCACTTTTTAAGTTCGATGTAAGTTCACCAAAACCAACAGCGGTTGTTACTTCAAAAACTGCAGATGTAAAAGAACATGCAGATGCCTTTAATTTATATGAGTTACCATTTACGGATATGCAATTTAAGGTAGATATCGCTCACTTTATATACCATAGAATAGATCTTCAGAATATTAAAGCAGATTTAAGAACAACACCTAACCATTATGTTTATGTTGATACATTACATATGGATGCTGCAGGAGGAAATATTCGATTAAGTGGATATTTTAATGGTAGTGATCCAGAACATATCTATATGCAGCCGGATTTGGTTATGAATAATGTTGATTTGGATAAATTGCTGTTCAAATTCGAAAATTTTGGGCAAGACCATCTCGTTTCAGAAAATTTACAAGGAAAGCTCACCTCTAGAATTAAAGGAAAGATTAGAGTATACCCAGATATGGTGCCGGATCTGGACCAATCTACTATAGAAATGGATGTAAAAGTATTAAACGGAAGATTAAAAAATTACGATCCAATGCTGGCGCTTTCTGATTATATGGGAGATAAAAACCTACAAAACATTCGGTTTGATACCTTACAGAATAGCTTGGATATAAAGAAAGGGAAGATTACTATTCCGGCTATGAGGATTGAATCTACATTGGGTCATATGGAATTGTCTGGTACCCATGATAATAATCAAAATATCGATTATTATATACGTATTCCTTGGAAAACTGTAAAAAAAGCATCTTGGAAAAAATTATTTGGTACCAAGAACGATACTATTATTAATAAGGAGCAAGAGGATGAGATTGTAGAAGTAGATCCTAACAAAAAAATAAAGTATCTCAATCTAAAGATCAAAGGGAGCATAGATGACTACAAGGTTTCATTGGGTAAGAAAAAAGATAAGTAATACCAGTTCTGACTTAAAAGCAAGTAATTTGCGTTTTCAAGTAATGTTTCAAGCTATTTTTATGATTACTCCTCGATTTCCATATTAAAAAGAAGTAAAAAAGTTTGACTAAATGCTTAATCGAAAATTTACTATTTTTAATTTCTATACAAACTTTGTCCCTTAACGAACAGCAGAAAACACCAAAATGGAAGAAAAAGAGAAACCAAGACTTTCTAGATTAACTGCTATTCTTACTCAACTACAATCTAAAAGAATTATTACAGCAAAACAACTTGCTGAAAAGCATGATGTCAGTGTAAGAACTATTTATCGAGATATTCGCACACTAGAAAAATCAGGAATACCTATTGTAACAGAAGAGGGGAAAGGCTATTCTATTATGGAAGGCTATCACCTTCCACCAGTTCTTTTTACAGAGGAGGAAGCAAATGCTTTAATTACGATGGAACAATTAGCAATCAAAAACAAAGACTTATCACTTGTTAAAAACACTACGAGTGCCATAGAAAAAATAAAAGCCATCTTACGATACTCTCAAAAAGGGAACGCAGATTTGTTAGCAGACAGAATTTACTTTAGTGGGAACAATAATGAAGAGAAAACAAGTAATAACCTAATGCAAATACAATCGGCTATAATCCAATATAAAGTCTTAACGATGGATTACCTTTCTTCTGAAAATAAGCTGACCAATCGAAACATTGAACCTTTTGCTGTCTATAGCATTCACGGAGATTTTCTACTAATAGCTTTTTGTCGATTGCGAAATGATTTTAGACATTTTAGAATAGATTTTATAGAAAAACTTGTTACTGAAAACGAAACATTTAGTCCACATAATATGACTATAAAAGAGTATTTTGAAAAATATGTAAAGAACCAGAAGTACCCTTGACACACCTTTGTCACAACCTCAATTTACATTTGTAGAAATATTAATTAAAAAAAACTATAAATGGAAATTATCAGAATCGCAATCTTGTCATTATCAGCTTTAATGCTTGTCTTTGTAGGTGCAATGAGGTTGAGCAATCCAGTAAAAACCTATTTAAAGAATTCAGGAATCAGACTAGAAAATGATGCTAGCTTATTAAACGAAATGAGAGGAGTCAGTGCAGTAATGCTTTCTGCAGGAATTATTATTGTACTCGGTATATTTAGTGAAAAGCTAACTTTTACCTCGCATTGTATTGCATCTCTAATTTTTGTAGGTTTTGCAATTGGTAGATTAATCAGTTTAAAAGCTGATGGTAAACCAAGTAAACAAATTACTCAAGGAATTTTATTTGAACTTGTATTAGGCGCAGCAAATATTTTTTGTTTGATAAATATTTGAGGTTTAACGTAAGAGGTGTATCCTTCTAAAAAAAGAAAAGTTTTGACTAATCGTTTAATCGAAAATTTACTACTTTTAATTCGCTTACTAACCATAGTATAGATGCTACCATTCATTTCGGAAAGCATATTAAATTCAATTATTAATGACTAGACAAGGTAAAATATATATTGTATTAATAGTTGGGTTAATTCTGTTATCATATCTTATTTTCAATGTATCAAAAAGCACTCATAATATTTCCAAAGAAAGCATAGGAACTCCTTTAGATTTAAGATTTGATTCCTTAGTATGGTCTGATGAATTTGATGGTGAAGGTGCAATTAACCAAGAGAAATGGTTTCATCAAACTATGCTTCCACCAGGTGGCAGTTGGTGGGGTGGTTTGATTCAGCATTATACTGACAGAGTAGCTAATTCATATGAAAAAGATGGTTATTTGAATTTAATAGCCAAAAAGGAAGCATTTGATGACCAAGGGGAGATCAAACAATACACTGCAGCGAGATTAAATTCGAAATTTGCTTTTACCTATGGTCGAATAGAAATTCGTGCAAAACTACCAAAAGGTAAGGGAACTTGGCCAGCTATTTGGATGCTAAATAAAAATATTGATGAAGATGGTGCATATTGGGATAATCAAGGTTTTGGAACGACTAAGTGGCCTTCATGTGGTGAGATAGATATACTTGAACATTGGGGTAAGAATCAAGATTATGTTTCAAGTGCTGTTCATAATGCTTCAAGCTACGGTGACAAAGTGAAGAATGTTGGCGGTCAAAAAATTAATAGCGCCTCAAATAAATTTCACATATATACTCTTGATTGGTCTGAAGAGAAAATGGTATTTAGTGTTGATGGGATTGAACATTTGCAATACAATCCATCTATCAAAAATTCTGATACCTGGCCTTACGATTCTGATTATTATGTAATATTGAATATTGCAATAGAGTCCGATATTGATCCTAATTTCATCGAAAGTCCGATGGTAGTCGATTACATTAGAATTTATCAATAATCAATAGATTCTGTAAATAAGAACATACAAGAGAATGACGACAATCGGTATAATTAATGGCTAATTCTGTATGCCTTGTCTTGAAATAACTTTGTGATGCGCACTAGTTGCAAATAAATGAAAACTTGTTAAATGGGTTATTTCTCTATAGGTCCGGAAAAAATAGAAAACAAATTATGAAATTCTTAAAAGTATCTCTTTTTACATTACTGATAAGCTGCTTTGCCGCTTGTAATCTTACGCTAAACCCTAATGGACCGCGTCCTAACAATCCCTATTTTATAACGACAGAAACTATCACAATTAAAGAAGTAGTGATACCAGAAGGAACTACCTTAGCATATGAAAAGCACTTATTAAAAAAAGGAGAACAAAGCTCGATAATGAATGAAAAACACCTCACTGGTTTTGAATTAGCTGAAGGTAAAACCATTGATTGGGGTGGTGTGCCTATCACTGCTATTCACAAGTTTTTTAATGAAGAGATGAGCGGTTATACGGTGTATGCAGATTTTGAATTAGCATCTGCAAATGAAACAACGTTTTACAAAAAATGGAAAGAAGAAGCTTGTGATCTAGGTATCACGGTAAAAAATAGAGACAACTGGTCTTTTGATACATCTAACATCTTAGATGTAGAAAGCTGTAGTGTATTATATCAGCGCTATTTTGAGGACGACAAAAAACAGCAGGACTTTCTAGATACAATGTATACCGCATTAATAGATGTAAAATAATATTTTTAAAAGTGTTATAAAATTCATTAGCAGATGAGACGTTGGAGGTATCGAGATTTTTTTATAATAAAAACTTCTTTTATCTGCCGACTCGTAATTGATATTTCCAACTACAATAATATCGTCTTTTGGAAGAGTGAATTACAGTTCTAAAATAATACTCGTTTTAGAAGCACCATACTCTGCGATTTTTTCAAGAAAGGAAATAAGATGCCTATTGTTTCTAAAATAACCTAAAACGCATAAACAATCATCACCAGTAATTCTATCACAACTTTGCACTTCTTCCATTGCTTGTATTTGTTTTTGAGCATCAGATCTTCCTCTATGCCCTTGGTGCATTACTAATGTTATATATGCTTTAGTCTCAATGCCTAATTTTTCATGATTCACTTTTAAAGCATAGCCTTCTATTATGCCTTCTTCTTCCATTTGCCTAACACGCTTGCCAATGGCAGGAGCAGACAGCCCAACTTCTTTTCCAATAGTAGCGAAGCTTTCTCGGGCATTAATTTTTAGTAATTCAAGTATTTTTTTATCTAATGTATCCATTTGTGATCGAAATTTTAATTGTTATTATTCGATATAATCGAAATCAAATATACTATAATAAATTCGATTATAAAGTAAAAGTGGAATATTACATTCTATATTTGTTATGTTGATTTTAAACAGAATAGTTTCCAACTTTAAGTATTCAAATAGAAAAAAGATAAAACATGAACGATATTTTAATAGATAGTATTGGTTACGCTGCTTTGGTCATCAATTTATATTCCATGTCAACTAAAGGCGAATATAAGTTAAGGTTAATATCACTTATCGCTAATGTAGGTTACATTCTTTACGGTGCTTTAATTAGCGCTACTCCAATAATTGTAGGATGCACTATTGCAGTATTTCTGCATGGGTATCACATAAAAAGGTTGAGAACTAAAAAGAACAGCAATGATTAAAATAAAAATAGCAAAAGAAGTAGACACAGAAGTTCTAACGCTTTTAGGACGACTAACATTCGCTGAATCCCATGGTCATTATATAGATGATAAAAACGATCTATCAAAATACCTAGATGAGAATTTTTCTGTTTCTAAAATGAAACAGAAAATAAAAGACCCTAAGAACCGATTCTATATTGTTTATGCAGATGGTTTGCCTGTTGGTTATGCCAAAATAGTCGTAAACGCTAAAAACGAAAGTGTTGCCTCACAAAACAGCTGTCGATTGCAAAGGATCTTCATCTTAAATGATTTCATCCCGTTGAGAATAGGGCAAAAACTACTAAATTTTGTCGAAGAGAAAGCTAAAGAATTATTGTTGGATACGATGTGGCTTTCTGTGTATATAAAAAACAAAAGAGCCATTCGATTCTATGAAAGAAATGAATTTGAAAACATTGGAGAATTAAATTTTTTAGTCAATGGGAAAGCATATGAAAATATAGTTTTCTCAAAAAAAATATAAGCATGAAAGAATACTCAAAATCAAAATTGAACAGTGTAAAACGTCGGCACAACAGGACGTTCTAGATACAATTTATGGCACGCATTAACGGATGTGAAATAATATTTTTGAAAGTGCTCTAAAATTTATAATTCGACGTGACGATGGAGTTATTGAGATCTTTATCGTTTGGGCAATCTTTTACTATAAAAACCATCAAATGTATAGACCAAAAAGCCTAAAACCAGATTAAGAAGTCCAAGACCGGTTTCTAACGGTTTAGCAACTACTAAATACACCAGCACCCAGAAACTAAGTATTAGAAAGATTATTTGCGGAATTGGGAAAAAAGGACTTCTAAATCCTTTTTTTGCTATATTCTTTCGTCTGACAACAAATACTCCAGCGACAGTTAATGCTGCAAACATTTGTAATACAAATCCACTATAGATCAATACTTGCTCAAAAGTCCCGGTTAATAATAACATAATCGTAATAGCCGTTTGAAGCCAGATCGCACGAATGGGAACCTGTTTTTTTGTCTTTACAGAAAACCATTTCCATAGGGTATGGTCCTCTGCCAAAACTTGAGTTACGCGTGGACCTACCCATACCATAGCACTTATGCATGATAGCAACATGAGTGCGATACCAAAACTGAGTAATGCGCCGCCCTTTTCCCCGAAAATGGAAATTGCGGTGATTTGCCCTATTTCCAATTGTCCTTGAATAGCTTCTAGAGGGTTTTGTCTTAAGAATACGAAGTTTAACAACAAGTAAAGTATGCTTACCACGGTTGTACCCAGTAGGAGTGCTTTTGGTAAATTCTTGCGACTCTCTCGGATTTCATCTACAATATAGGCAGCGGCATTCCATCCAGAATAAGAAAATGTAACATATACAAATGAAACCGCAAAAGCCGGTAACATAAGTTCCTCTTTCCAGCTAGAGTCCCAAAGATAAGCCGATGCTACAGGAGTCTTAGTGATCCCAAAATAGATCAATATCAAAATAAGGAAAACCTTTAGTAGCGTCGTCATATTTTGTAGTATACTACTTCTTTGGATACTCAACGAATGGAAAAAACTGATGACCAAAATAGTACTCACGGCCAAAAACATACTAGGAACCTCTAGATAGGGAGCAATGTATTTTCCCAATGCCATTCCGGAGAGTGCTACAGGTGCAGAAAATCCAATGGTAAGGGAAACCCAACCTGATAAATACCCTAATAAGGGATGAAATGCTCTGGAAAGAAAATGATATTCCCCGCCAGAACGTGTCCAGTAGGTTCCAAGTTCTGCATAACTCAAAGCACCACATAAAGCCATTAGTGCACCTAGAGACCATAAAATAATGATAGACCACGTATTTACTGTATCTACCAATTGAAACCCAATACTGGTAAAGATACCGGCACCTATCATATTAGCAATAACAATAGTCGTTGCTGTAAAAAAACCTATAGAATTAGCTTTGGTCATTGATGAAAATAGAAATCTTTAATTTTATTAGTAGCATATAACCAATAAGCTTTTACTAAGTTCCTGCTTACTAATTTTGTCTTGTAAAAGGCACGAAACGAACCGGAATCAGATTTTTGGTTATGATTTTATGATCCATTTTTTTGACCAAAACCAATTGTCGAACCGAATTATTGGGACCTACAGGTATGACCATTCGTCCTCCATTTTTAAGCTGATCTATTAATGGTTGTGGAATGGATTCTGCTCCAGCGGTTACTGTAATGGCATCAAAAGGTGCTTTTACAGGCCATCCGTCATAACCATCACCCCATTTTACAGTAACATTGGTATATCCTAACACCTTCAATCGATCTTTTGCTTTCAAAGCCAGGTTCTTAACAATTTCAATAGTATATACCGAATCTACAATTTTTGCGAGTACAGCTGCCTGATATCCTGAACCTGTACCTATCTCCAGCACCCTATCAGTAGCTTTCACTTTTAACTCTTGTGTCATAAGTGCTACAATATAGGGTTGGGAAATAGTTTGACCATTACCAATAGACAGAGGACCATCTCTATATGCTTGTGATCTCTTGCTTTTGGGGACAAAAAGATGTCTGGGAACCTGTAACATCGCATTAAGTGTTGCACGATCTCTTATATCTCTGGTTTTTAATTGAGTCTTTACCATGTGTTTCCTTTTGGTTGTATAATCTGTTTGACCAAAACCAGTGATATAAGTAAAGCATAATATGGTGATGATAATTCTACTCACGACTCAAGAATATTAATCACAAATCCATTTAATGATAATAAGTTACGACAATACCACTATAAATTTGAAGATTTTAATAAACTTTGGGTTTTGTCCTAAACTTTTTTTTAGGTTTTGTTGGTCAATCTGAGCTTGCCTGAGGTAGATATGCGGAATCGAGAGTTCCTTTTTTAGCAAATTAGGCAATATATCTTACCTATAGAAAAAAACACTCGATAAGAAGATAGAGATAAAAAGTTTTATTAAAGTAATTATTGAGATCTCTTCTCGATTATCTATCGACTTTTCGTTTTGTATTGCATCTCGATATCCTCTATAGGCAGGCAGGCTATTTTTGTAGCTTACAAATAGTGAACTGCGTCAATATCAAAACCCTCCACAAGATGATCGTCCAAAAGAATAATGGTTTTCTGATCTTTCATGCTTTTTAAAAATTGAAGTATTAATTGCTGAGTTTTTGTGTTAAGTTCTTTTATGGGTTCCTCCAGAATCAAAATAGGTTTTTTAGTTAATAATGCTCTGCAATACATCAGTATTTTTTGTTGTCCTGAGGTTAAATTGCATCCTAAGTCACCGATTTTACTTTCTAGCTGTAATTGATTTTGTCTTTCTTCATATAATTGCAGGTGTTCCAATAAGAGTTTAGCTTTTTCTTTTGTTCCTTCTTTTCGGTTGTATACAATAGCTTCATAGACATCTCTACCATATAAGGGATAGTCTTTGGATACAATGGCAATATTCTTTCTAATTGCTTTTTCGGTTAGTCCACTGCTAAAGAGGTCTCCAAATGCAATACTACCTTTACACGGAGACCTAAGTTTTAATAATAATCTGATGAAAGTGGATTTTCCTGTTCCGGACTTGCCTTGTAGGAGTATAGTGCTTTTTGGAATAATGGTTAGATCAAAATCTTTAAGTACTGGTGTAGAAGTATTGGGGTAGCTAAAGTTAACATCTCTAAAGATAATTTTTTCCTGATCAAAGATTACATTCTCAAATGGTAATTGATTTTCTTTTGGTAAGCTAAAAATGGCAATGAGTTTGGAGAAGGATATATTTCCTAATTTCCATACAATACTTACTCTTAGGCTTCGTCTTAATACAGGTAATATGGATATGATTAATAATATTAATACCAGTAAAGAAGATCCTCCCAACGACGTATCTGGATTTTTTGATGAAATGAATACATATAGCATAATGATTCCAAGCATGCCATATGTAATAGCAGGAATAATAGCTTGCAATAGCGAAACAACTCTTGCATAACGTTTTCCTATGTCATAAAGAATCTTTGATCGTTTTAGATATCGTTTTTCTTCTGGTTGATATTTGTTAAATGCTTTTAATGTTAAGATTCCGCGTAAACGGGTATTAACAAAGCTTAGCATTCCAGAACGACTATTTCTTCTGTCCAAAGAGACTTTATACAAAGCTTTATTAATTATCCAGAGTACTGTAGAAGAAATAAAAATACACGTCGTAATTATCAATGCTAAATAAGCATCAAAAGATCCTATAACAAGAATTACAATACTTAGCAAGAACACGTCTTGTAAAAACCGTATCAATCCATTTTTCATATAGTTTTGGATACTTTTAAGATCTCCACTATAGCGCAGTAAGTACTTTCCAATACCTTTATTATCATACACTTCCATAGCAACTTGTAACTGATTTTGAAAAAGTTGTTCTCTTAATTGCTTGCTAAAACCTTCTCCTATGAGTGAGATACCATAGCGGTTTAGGTATTCAAAAAGTAATCGCAGTAGCACTAATGAGAAGAAAAATATAAGAAAAGATGAAAAATCAGGAGCGTTCATAAATGGAATAAACTTAAAAGCAGCTAATCTATGAGAAGAAAAACCAAAACTTAGTTCATAAAACTTACCAATACTGATTGGGATCATAATGGTGAGTACATTATAGCAAAGACCCGTAAAAAAAGTTATAATCAGTAATACTATATGCTTATTGGCAAAACGATTAATGATATTCCATTTAGTAAGTAACATACTGTTCTTTTAGTAAAATTTATATAAATTATCAAAATGAAACTTATTACATCCTTAGGCCTTCTCTTGAAGAAAGAGAAGACCTTTAGGAATAAATAGGAAGGGGTAATAAGTCTTATTCATAATTTTTGGAATCAGCGCTGTCCAAAAAACGAACTCTTTGGTCGGCATTCAGGAGACCGCATTGTTCCTGCTTGCCAAACCAATTATATCGGTTAGCAGCTATAAAATCATATATACGATCTCTGAACACCTTAGGGGTTATCAACCACCAATGCCCTAAATACCAGGGATACTTGAGGTTTCTAGAAATCCGTAGTACAGCATCACTCTTTTGATAGATAATTCCATCTTCTATAAGTATAATAGAGGAAAGATCTTGAGATATTTGACTATCAGTTAATAAACTCTCTGCAGTTTCGGATTGTAATGAGGCGAAATGATAATGTTGGTTTTTCTCTCTTTTTAGAATAAATTGTATCCAACCATTACATAAATTACATACACCATCAAAAAGAATTATAGATCTGGAAGTTGTTTTAGTAGGGTCTTTCGTAGAAAAAGCGACTGCTAGCTTTTTTTTCGAAGGGTTCCATAATTTCTCAACATCAAAGAATGATAAGAATATCAATCCGGTCATTTGATATCTAAAACTTATTCCCATAATAAAAAAGATACCCCAATGCATCATCCAGGTCATAAGTGCCCAAGCCATGCCCCATCGTCTTTTTACAAGAGCTAGTGGTGCTCCCAACTCCAGGACAAAGGTAAGTATGCCCATTCCCAGAAATAGCCAGGTATGCTCGAATAAAAAGTCGAATAGGGGAGCAGCTTCAGAGCCTAGTACTTCTTTGCGTATAGCATCTACTGCAACTTGAGATCGCATCGCACTTCCATTAGCCCATTCTAAAGCCAGATCTCCGGCAAGTTTAGCTATTCCGGATAAGAAGTAAGAACCTACGGTAACTACGCAAATTAGTTGTATTGGCCAACCATATTGCCAGTGCGCCTTAGGAAGTTTATAACCTTTTTTTGATTTTTTAAAAGCATCCCATGACCAGGCATCAGCAGAGGCTACTAATCCCAGTATGACCATATGCAAAATAAGAGCATTACGGTTATGATAGACCATAGACCAACTATTACGGTAGGTGAAGTACAATAATATGATGATCGCAAATGCAGGACCGGTAAATTTAAACTTCCAACCGATGATGTAGGCTATATTTAAGAAAATAACGCCAATAGTTATCCACCAAAATACAGTCGAAGGTAACGGTTGATTCATCCAACTCAGTAGTCCTATTGGGTCATAAGCATCTACATTTTTAACCATCTTTTGGAGCATGCTAAAACGCGAAAGCAAATACCATAAGCTAAATAAACCTGTAGCAATACGAAGTAAGGCTAATCTCTGCGGAGTCACTTTCATAAACCAGTGATCTCGTATCATTTTTAAATAAGTATTCATCATTTTTTAATTTTATGAAAGGCTACTTTTCTTTCATGAACAGGAAGTGTATCTTGTTTTAGAAAATAATTCTCTAAATGATAATACCCTTTGACCAATTCTATTCGGACTAATTCAGAATAAGGATATTCTTTCTTGTTGGCGATTCGTTTAGCTACTTCTTGAGTATATGCTTCGGCCTTGTCCGATCGTGCAGCTTTTTTTATTTGCCTACGTACTTGATTAAAACCCCCGGTACCTGCAAGTTTGTATGAAATCTTGTATCTGTTTTGAGCGGTATCATATCCAACAAAATAGTACATACCATAGGTGACTTGTCTTTTCTTAGAAAACATAGGATAGTAGGATAATGGAAAGTTATCTTTTGGTTTACTCGCCCAGTTTTCTATTACAGGAGATAAGACCAATAGAATAACCAATACGCTTGTCAATATGGCTTGATTCTGTGAATATTGCATAATGATAGTTTTTTAATGGACATTGTATCCAAGAGTTTGTTTTATACTGCAACATTCACATTTTGTGAAAGTAGATCAATTAAAAGGTCTGATTTTAGCAATTTGTCCAATGTAAGTATTGGAACTGAAGATTGACTTTCGACTTCGGCTACTAGAAGTGGACTGCCTGTAAACAAACCAGCTAATGCAAACAGACGATCACCAAAAATTGGAGATAGTAATTGTACACCACTGTTTACGGCAAGGCTATCACAACAAGATAAAATAACGTGATCAATAGTCTCTGTGAATAATGAATGGTTTAAGAGTGCTCGAGTTTCTTGCTGGTATAATCCATCTGCAACTTCTATAACGACATAATCTGGTTGGGCAGCTGCGACTTCAGATAATAATCCTTCATATAAATCCATAATGGTATCTGTAGTGCATAGGTAGGTAGAAGGAAATCCAAATTCAGAAAAATCGCTAACTACATCAGCTCCACAATCATATGCCAGCATTCTGTCTTTATTAAAAACAGTCCCCGTAAGTTTAATATAAGCTACTTGATATCCAGATGTTTTTAAGCCTCTGCATAAGTAAGCGGCTGTGGTAGTTTTACCACTATCCATACTAGAACCTATTGATAAAATGGTTTTGAAGTTTCTTATTTTTTTCGAATTGAATTTTACGGGTCTTCTATGATAATACATGGTATTAATAACATCACCTTGTTTTTCAGTTACGTATCCAACTAATTTTAGTTTAGTAGGACCTTTTAGTTCTAGTTTGTAAAACATAGATACAACTGTACCGGCTACTCCACCTTTACCAATTAAATCATACTCTTGCTGGTATTTTTCTGGTACATATCCTTCAAATTGATTACTGGCATAACGATTACCAAATGCCAACATTATTTTATCTCCAGGGAATATATAGCTGTTTCTGCCTTCGAAATCCTGAATGGCATTTAAAGAACCAATATGTATTACCTCGAATATGGCTACATCTCCGGCTGCGGGTTGATGGCTTTGGATCATTGTTTGATCAATTTTATAATTGACTACATTTTTACAGATATTAGATTTCTTAATGGTTTTCATAATATGAGATATTGGTTAAAAATTAAATATTGATTCTAGTTTGATATTGTTTATACTACATGATCAGCTTAATAGGTTTTAGCATCTGTGACCTGTATTAAGGGCAAGGTATTTTTAGAAGCGTTACTTCCAATAGATCTTGATCGAGATGATTTTTGTCTTAAATCCAGTTGATATGAAAACCTGAACATCAAGACAGAAAAATTGTTGAACTCTCTACGAACTCTTCCGTTTCTTGGATCTACTACATTTATTTCACGATACTTACTACCGATATTAAACTCCGTTTGCCTCATATAACTTATGCTGGCATTTGCTCTCCTAAAAGGTTTAAAACGGACTCCTAATGTGACTCTATGAGCGTGCAGACCATCAGGAGATTGTTTAACTACTTTATCTCCTAATTCATCTCGATATTGTAGTGGTCTTCCAGAAAGGTAATAATGGACTTCATTGGTTATAAAAGGAGTGGTTTTAAGTGGTAATAATCCCCAGTTACCTGCGTGAATTCGAAGTCCATAACGAATACGATATTCAAATTTGCTTCGTTCAGGAAAATGCCATTCTGCTCTGAGATTATTTGCAAAACGTATCTTGCCTAATCTTGTATTTAATCTGAAACGACCGGTGATTCGGTTTCTTGCTTCTTGATCCGGATCTGAAGGATCTGACGATCTAAGGTATCCTGTGCCAAAACTTATCCTCTTGTTCATTCTATACGTAACATTCGCACTATTTTGCATCGAGGATAATTCAAAAGGTTCCTGACTGAACAATAATAACTGGCCTGCAGTTAATCTCCATTTTTTGGTAAGTTTGGTTCGCGCGCTATAACCTGTCCATAATTTAAGATCTTCTTGAGCTATTGCAATATTAGCAAAGAAACATAGAAGTAATACATTTGTTATTTGTTGTTTAGTCACTGTTATAAATTCTTATGAGTTAGTACTTTTACTTTGTTAGTATTATTACCTGTATAAGAAGGAAAAGGAAAAAGTGTGACAAGCTTTTTTAACTTTTTTTAGATAAAAATTAAAAGGGGATAAGCACTAGGGAAATATAATGGGAAATTTATGTATGTCTGAGTAATTTTATTCTTTATGAATTGATTTAGAATAGCGAAGTAGAAAAAAGAATACTACTAATACTCCTATTAGTACGATCCAAACTGAAAGGTTTGTAGGCTCTTTATGTTGATCGATCTCACCCAACAATATAAAATTAGCCCAGTAGTATGGATGTCTTTTATTTGGTTCTGTTTTAGAAAGATAATCTAATTTGGATCTATGTAAAGCCAAGTCGGTAGGTTGTCCTTCATGTATGCTTTCTAAGAATGAAGTGGTAATTGACATAGAACTGGCTTCAGAGGCATTCCATAGACTGGATAGAATATTATGTGCTCCGCCTAGCAGAAATGATTTGCTCATTCCCTGAACGCCTTCTCCATTATATATTTTACCACTAGCAGAATGACATGAACTTAATAGTACTAGGTTTGCTTTTAATCGATTTCCGTATAGATCCTGAGAAGAAAGTATAAACTTCTCCTGATGATCATCAAAAATGATACAAGACCTGCCTGGATCATCTGCATCTAATAGACCGTGCAAAGAAAGATGGATAATATCAGCATCAGCACTATACTTTAGAAAATTTTCTAGAGAAGCGTCATTATCTATAAATGTTTTTCCATCAAAAATAGCACCACCTTGTTTTATCTCTTCTTGTGATAATGCGAGTTGCATTAGATTTTCGTTTCCGAAAAAACGTTTCCGTGTCTTTAGTTTTTTATTAAGGTTAGGACTATACTTAGTCCCAAAACCTATATAATTATATGAATGTTTACCGTGCTGTTCACGAAATAATAATGCTATGGAGTAGGAGTAAGAGATACTATAGTCCTGAATTAAATATTTTTGAGTATTCGTATCTGGATTAATCAAGGCTTCAAAAGAAAGCTTATGCAATTGTCCATCAGGAATGATGCAAATACGTTTTATATTCTTAGCTATTTTTTTTAAACCTTTTTGAATGCATCTTTCAAATATGAGATTGGAAAGTTTTTGAGACACTTCTAATTTGGGATCATGGCATTGCCCTATAAAATCATCCAAAGCTTTTTTGATGACAGAGTCATAAGGTGTACTAATAGAAAAAAAATCATCATTAGTAAGCCAAAAGCTATATATCGTATCCTCAGAAATAAAATATTCTATCACTGCCATATCTTTTGGCAAACCTTTCCTTGCTTCTTTTAGTTTAGGAGGAATAATAAATGCATATTTTTCTCTAAAATAATCAGGCTCTTTTTGTTCTATTTCTTTGAGGTAACTATCCAATGCATATTGAGCTTTAGTATAGGTATTAAGTAAGGAATCCTGGTTGTGTGTAGCTTCAGTAAGTAATGCTTGTTGCGCATGCATCTCCTCACGAAGGGCTTTTTCCTGACTTAGAACTTCTTCGGATACATTGAATTTAAAAGCATTTACCTGATTCAATTCATATTGAAGTATGATAGCTTTGGTTTTTGAAGAAAAATAATAGGCTTCTTCCAGATAATAGGAGTCGTTAGTAATCTCGTATAACTTCAAAGCATCTTCAACAGCTTTGCCATAGTGTTCGAATTTTAGGTTTAGAAAATCCAATTTAGATTGTTCAAACTGAAAAGAAACTAGGCTTCTATTAATTACAGAATCGATTTTATGCTGTGTGCTAAGTGCATCTTTAAGAAATAGAATATCATTTGAATCCCGGTATTTTTCCTTAAGTATTTTTACTTTTAATTCTATTAATCGTATTAAATGTCTGTCATCGAATATTTTTGACTTTCGTATAATCGGTAGGTGGTTGACATCAAAACTACCTTTTGGTAAAAGAATATCGAATGCTTTGTTTAAAGACTGATTTGCATTAGAAATATCCTTTTTTCTGATAAAAATATCACACAGATTCTCGTATCCTCTTGCTATAGCATCCTGTTGTTTTTGGTTTCTATCTAATTGTTTACGTATATGGATCACTTGATTCATATATTTTTCTGCTACCTCAAAATTCTCTTGATCTACATTAATGATCGCAAGCAATTCCAAAGCAATAGAATAGTAGAATGATTCATTGACTTTGTTTAATAAATTCAATGACTCTTGAGCCATCTGTTGTGCAGTTGAATATTTTTTAAGTCCTAAATAAGTGGTTCCCGCATTTAGATATACCATTGCCAAATTACGTTGTGGAATTACTTCAGGAAAATCGCGATGAATTAATAAAGCATCATTAATATATTTCTTGGCTTTTGTATAATCTTTAAATTCCATACTTATTCCAATTAAATCATTAAGAACTTTAAATTCTTTTTCTTTAGAATTCTTTTGTTTCCGGTATAGATTTATAGCGTTTAAGAAGTATAATTCAGCACGGAATGGGTCATTAAGAGTTTTATAAAATTTACCGATACCATGATACTTTTGAGCTAATTTATGGGTAGGATATAAAGAATCATTCTCAAAAATGTATAAAGCTTTGTCTAGATAAATTTTAGCTGGTTTTATATCATTGAGATATTGATAAGATACACCAATATTATAAATCGTATTTGCTTTTTCAGAAGGGGGTACTTTGGGACAATTTTCCCAAAGAAGCAATACTTTGTCCTTATAACAAGCAATAGCTTCGGATTCTCGGTTCAGTTTATAATAAGATACTCCGATCTTATGCCAGATTTTCCCTTGATGATAGCAATCAAGTTCTTGAAAAAGTGTTTGTTTTTCGAGTTGTTTAATTAATTGTAGATTACTTTCATAAAAACCTTGTTTTATATTCTGATTGATTTTTTGATAGTGTTCTTCAAAAAAATCATAGTCATTAGTTACTCCAGCCCAAGATGCCGAAATAAATAATAAGCAGGTGGTAATGACAACGATGGGGTTCAAAACCATAAAATAATCATTAAATAAACACGAAAATTATAACGGTAAATTTATGATTACTAATGTAATGAAATGTTAAAAGTAAAACAATTATATGTGAAGTTTTAAATATCTAAAACTTACAAGAGGGATATACGGCTTACATCGTATATCCCTCTTCTGGGTTAAATCTTGTTATTTTGTATTTCAGTACTATTTTTTTATTATAATCTGTGTGTGTGAATTATTTGGAGTGTCTACTTTAGCATAGTAAATTCCTGGATTCAATTGATTACTTTCTTTTATATCAATTATATGCTGATCATTAGTGCTATAAAACTGATTCTGCAAGATTAAAACACCACTTTGATTATAGATCGAAATGGTAATCTGTTGATTAATAGGTTTGTTAAACTTTAATTGAAGCATTTCGTTAAAGGGGTTTGGGAAAAATATAGATGGAGATTTCGGAGTTACAGCTGCACTGGATTTTTGAATCGGAGTATTGCAGGCATTATTCATTTGATTAAATGCAGTAGAAAAATTAATCGCTCCATTCGCAACTACTTTTTCAAACAAATCTGATGAAGTTGTGGATGTGTTTATTAACACACAACGAATCTGCTGATAATCAAAAGTAGCTTGATGCGTACCAAGAATAGCAGCTAGTGCAGTAACATTTGCAGAAGTAAAGGATGTACCTGATTCATAGCCTATGGTTCCCGTTAAGCCGGGACCAGGAATGTTTTCGCCTAATAATGCTACATCGACTGTTTGTTGACCATAACTACTAAAGGGACTTAACTTGTTATCACAATCAGTAGATGCTACTGATAAAATATTGGTATTAGGGTACGAGGCAGGAAATGATATGATGTTATCAGTATCATTGTTTTCGTTTGTATTACCTGCGGCGGCTATTACCATAGCTCCCATCTGTTCTGCATAATCTACAGCTAGTCTTAAAGGTTTCCCTGTTGTATTTACATTTTTGTTTTTATAGCTAAAGCTAAAGTTCAGGATGTTTGCACCCTCGTTAACGGCATCTAATATGGCAGGAATAAGATGAGATACAAATCCACGGCCTAATACATCATGTGTTTTTCTGATATCAAAAGTAACAGAAGTAGGAGCTCCCCCATAACTCAATAAGTGATGAATTACTCCGGCAATATGAGTACCATGACCATTAAGATCTTCCGGTACTTCATCATCATCGACATAATCATATCCTGTATATTCTGGTAGAGAGAATGAATACCCTGGAAAGGTTCCGGAATTTTGAGTAATACCTGTATCAAAAATCGATATTTTTATAGGATTGTTCCCTACACCATATTGAGGAACAATATTTTCAAAACAAAATCCTTGAATATCTACAGGAGTTCTTGGTGCGATATGACCTATGTTAAAATCAACTCCATCAACATCTGTTTTTTCTTCTGCTGTAGTTACCTGGGTATTGATATTTGTAACCGATTGTCCCATAGCGTCAATGTACGGGAATACTCTTGTATTCCACAAACGTAAATTAATTTCTGATCGATACCAAATCTCATCTGAGTTGAGGTCACTAAGTAATTTATCCACAGCTTCCTGGGTGATAGAAGGAGAAAGTTTTACAAAATATAAAGAGGGATGTTTGATAATTTCATCTTCATCTTCATCTTCATCTTCGTCATCATCATCATCATTATCATCATCATCATCATCATCATCATCACTGGATTCCTCAGCAGTTGTGGTTTGGTTTTTATGATGAACAGTTTTTTGTTGACTAAGAATGGGTTGAAGAAATAATAAGAAAAAAAGTAAAGTTAAAATATACCTCAAGGTTTTCATATGATTGATTTTATTGGTTTTCTATATTTATAAGTAGTAGTGCTTCTATAGTTAGTAACTATTTTTCATTCAGTTCTTTTAATAATCGTTGTGCATTTTTGTAGTTCCAGTCGGTATTGCTTATTTGTTTCAATTGAATTTTCGCATTATTACTTTGTCCATCTAGTAGATATGCAATAGATTGATACCAGTTTAATTCTTGTTGATATCTATCTGTATTTATACTAACTGCTTTAAATTTGTCAATGGCTTCAGGATACTGGTTGTTTAATAGAAGTGCTAGGCCGTGATAATAGACATCTTCTTCTGTATGGGTTTCTAGGTTCTGAAAATAGCGTACTGATTGTAGATAATTCTTGTTATTAAATGTCAGAATAGCTAATGTTCTGGTCTGATTTTCATCAGAAAAACCTTTAGATGCACCTGGATGTAATATTTCATGCTCATATAGATATTGCTGGGCCATTGTCTGTGGATCAGAGGAAGCAGTGTTAAATAGTTGTGTTACTATGATTAAGCTAATACACGCAGCGGCTGCTAAGAATATTTTGAGGTATTTAGAAGAAGAAAACTTCTTTTTATCATTGGTTTTATTTCTTGTAATACCATATTCCTGTAATAGCTTTATTTGCCACTTAGCCTTTAGATCTTCGTCTAATTTCTTTTTTAGAATCTCTCCAAAAATCTCATCTTGTTCTTCTTTAGAGATATCAGGATCCAAAAATTTGTTTAGTTTATCTTTCATTTGTTTCTTGTTTATTGATTGTGGGATCAGTCTATACCATAACTAAGAGGTATTAGTTAGTGCTATAGGTTCATCTTGGTCCATTGTTGTAGTTCATTTTATATATTTAAAATTGTTTTTAGATTAAATTGATCTTTAAGTTTTTGTACACAGCGTTCTTTTTGTTTCCTAATCGTCGCTGGACTCTTTTGGATTTCTTGAGCTATTTCTGATAGTTTCATTTTTCCATAAAAATGCCAAGTCAGTAATTGTTTACAAGAGTCTCCTAATAGTAGCCAGGCATTATTAAGTTGGTTTAACTCTTCGGACTCTGTGGGTTCTGTATCTTCTTCTTGAGATAAGGACAGTATATCATCTACATTGGTTCTATTTTTTCTCTGATTTCTTAGTAACATCTGAGATGCCATTTTTGTAAATAGAAAACGTAGGTTTCCATACTGTAGTTTTCCTTCTACAAATCGAGCTCTAAATTCAATAAGTGCATCCATGGTGGCATCATAAGCATCGTCATGAGTTGCTTTGTATTCTCTACGCAGGTATTTCATAGTTTCTTCGAATTGCTTTAGAAATACTTGTTCAAAAAAATAAGTGTCATTTTTTCTTAGATCAATAATAATTTTTTTAAAAGACACTTCGCTCAGTCCAAAATTTTTATATTCCATTCTTATTTTGATTTAGCCTTCATATAATATTTAGATATAAGACTAAGTAATGAAGAAAACAGTTTGATTTCTGTATTACTTATCTCTATAAGGAGTGAAATTGTAAAACGTGACATGTTTTAAGTAAAAACTTTTACAAATTCACTTTCATTAACGATATCTGGGTTGGTATGTGATGATTATTTATCATCTGAATTCCATAAATAAAAGAGATAAAGGTTTAGGTTTCTGATTTGTTTATACTTCTTCTTCTATGATCTTTTATAAATGATTATATTCTAATTATAGTAGTAGGACTATTTGACCGTATAGCGACTGTTATTCCTAGCAGGCTCCTACAAGTTTAGTTATTTACAATTGATAGGTTTTTATTATAATGGCTTTCAGAAAAAAGCACATGTTTACTATTTAGAGGTTGCTTACAAATCTTTAAAATTGATGATTTCTAAAATCGTGTAAAGTTAACACGGGAGTTTTGGAATGACATCCTAGTTTTTTTACCATAGGTCTTGATAAAATAATTTCAAAAAAATTGTGCTTTTTATGGATAAAAGAAATTATATCAATATCCCCATTTTCGATAAATATACTTAGGTCATTTTGCACATTGTTGTTATGTGCCATAAGAAAAGAATATTTCAACCCTATAAAATATCCTTCGAGTAATTTTTTGTTATTTCTGTGATAGACTATGATGATTATCGATTAAAGAATATTTTTTAAACTGCCAATACCATGTTTAGAAAGTATTATTGTTTTTAAATTTCTTCAAACCTTTTAAGTAGTATAACTTTTTTGATCTATAATATCGTTTTCTTTACGTATGATAGGTGAAAGATCTTGAATGACATTCTTGTGTAAAAATTACTAAGGTTACACCTCAATCAACTTTATTAGGCTTATTATATTAATGATCTAAAGCCTATACATAAAATAGATATAGACTTTAGACATTTAGTTCGAATATATGGATAGGGTATATCTCGTATTAGTTACCTCCAGTAACGAGTAAAGAAACATTTAGTTTATCAATGATAGTATCCATTTTTGATTTTCTATTAACGAGTTTGTTTAACCATCCTCTGTTATCATTAAAACGTCCCATACATAATAGCTCTACATCATTTTTATACACATAGTTTGAAAGACCATCAATAGAATAAGGGCTTTCTTCAAATTCATATTCTACTGCATTCAGAAAATTACAAGCGGTTTTTATATTGTCAATCGCTAATTTAGTTTTCTCGGCAGCAGATTTTTTACGAACACTAAAGAATTTTACCGGGTTTTCAGACTGGGAATTAAGATCTTTCACAATTTTTACGGTATGATCGTCTATAGCATTACTATAAAAGCCTAGGGAGATCTCATTGTTTGATTGGATTTTTTCGCCTTCTCCTACAATCAAGATAGTTCCTGAATGTTTTTTTAATAAAAATTTTGTTACTCCCTCTTCTAAGAAGTTAACTAACTTTTTCTTTCTCTTTCCTATAACAACAATATCCGGGTTGGTTTTCTCTATATGATGCTGGATTTCGTTTTTTATATTACCAAAAGTAAAATCATAGGTAACAGCAATGTTTTCTTCTTCTGAAATAAGATGAGCTAGGTTCTTTAGCTTTTTTTCGGTCACAAGTTGTTTATCGTGTATAGAACGCATAGCAGAAATTTGATTTTCATGCTTTACAACCTCTGATGGTGGATTTACATAAAATATATCAATAGCTCCATTTATTTTTTTCGCTAGATTGACTGCTTTTCTTAATGCAGGATACGTTTTTTGAGTTAAATCTATAAGGACTAATAATTGATATTTACTTTTTAAATTTTGATTTTTCATGGTTGATAGTTTTTTATTTTTTTAGAACAGTAATAGCACATTAGCATCTATTGCATATCGAAAACTAAAAGAGAAAATTAGTGTACTATTTCCTTTTGATGTTTTAAAAAAGCACAAACGCACACTCTCTAATAAGTAGTGTAATTGTATAGCACTTAGTATCTACAACAGGTTGCTACGTATTTTATTATTGATAATGATTAGATTATTTGCAGAACGATTCTTCTGAAAAAGAATATATACGCTCTATAAGTATATTTTCGATATACTTACAACAAATAGTAATAATTGTAAAAGATTATACTTGTTCTGGAGGAGGTATTGGGATTTCTAGATGTACATCCCATAAAGAAGTTTGCGACCAAGAATATAGTGATTTTTTGTTATAAGTAGATTGGTGAAAATAATCACTAGTAAGTCGTATTTCTATTTTTTTATCTTTTTCCTGCTTTTCCTTTTTTTCCTCTTCAGCATTTTTGTCCCAATCATAGTTGACTAATTCATAATCTTCCAGAAATAAGAAATCAAAGGCTTGTGTGACTGGCTGAATGACCATAGTGCACACCACAAAAATAAAGGCAAATTGCCTAAAGAAATGGATGCTATTCTGTGTTTTGTCATTCATCATGTAATAGTTTTACGAACTTAGTTTGTCATAAAATAGCTCTGGTTATTAGTGATCTATAGTAAGACTAAAGTTTCCTAAAGGACTAAATATAAAGGTATTGTTGAGTTTATTTGATATGCCTCACCCATATTAACCAGACTTTAACACCTTTTTAGATTTATAATTTCCTTAAAAAGTTATTGTTTACTACGTTAGGGAAAGAGTAATTGAAAATCTGAATATACCAAAACTGATAAAAGTCAGTAAAAGAGATTGAGAATTATAGTAACATTGATATCTCATTATGTTATCTATGGAGGTCACTAAGGATATTGTTTTACGACCACGGTTTTTTCTGGATTTGGATATGCCATCAGAAAAAGCTTTGGAAGCTTTCGAGAAAAAAGGAAAAACCTGCACAGATTTTAAGATAAGTCGTATCGATCATCACGTCTTCATAAGAATTCCGAAGAAAGACCAGCACTTTTGGTCTCCACAATTACATTTAGAGATTTATGATATAGATGATCAACCAAAACTCAAAGGGCTTTTTGGCCCCAGTCCAACGGTTTGGACATTTTTTATGTTTGCCCATTTTATTGTGGCCACGGCATTTATAGGAGCTGGTATCTGGATGTATGTTAATATGAGTTTAGGAGACGATTATCTATACGCTATCATTGCTATGGTCTTGCTTTTTATCACTTGGTTTGTGTTGTATTTTGCAGGTCGATTAGGCAGAGAAGCAGGCAAAAAAGAAATGCATATGTTGTATGAGTTTATGAAGCGTACTTTGGGTGCTATTAATTAATCAGTATTCCATCTTATATACTTGTTAATGTAACCAATTCTTGAACCCTGATGTTTTACTATTAGAAGTGTATAGTATTGTTTCGCTTTGGTTTAGTGTTATTGCCACTCTGTTTTTGATATGCTGATTGTATTTATAAATGCTATTTCTATTAATTACTTCACTTCTATTAATTCTGAAAAAAATGTGAGTATCGATTTGATTTTCTATGTGTGATAGGGAATTATTAATAATATGCTTTTTGTCATTTTTATCTATTGCCAAAACGAAGTCACCTTGTGCTTGAAAGTACATGATTTCAGTAACCTTTAGCAGAAATACACCATCTCTCTTTTTTATAGAAAATGTAGACTTGTATTGCTTTTTTTCGAGATGAAGCATGTTTTTTAATTGATCTAATAAATCAGAAGGATCGTTTTCTTTGTTGTTTTTGCAAAGCAGTAAAAATTTATTCCAGGCGGATTCAAAGGATGCTGTAGTATACGGCTTTAATAAGTAAGCAATGCCATTAGTTTTAAAAGCATCTATGTAAAAGGTGTTATAAGCAGTACAAAATATGATAGGACACTCTGGACGTATCGTTTCATATACCTTAAAAACATTGCCATCTAATAACTCAATATCAGAAAAAATAATATCTAATGCAGGCTTTTCTTTTAAAAAATTGATGGCATCTACAACGCTTCTTTTCCACTCAATAGTACAATGGGTAGTAACAGAATTGATAGCATCAATTAATTTCTCTCCAGCGCGTTGTTCATCTTCTAGTATAAGAATATTCATAGTTTTTAAGATAGATTTTTAATTAAGGGTAATGTAACCGAAAAGATGTCAGCATCGATGATAAACACTTCCTGGTTACTTAAATGCAGATATCTGGATTTAAGGTTTTTTAATCCCGTACCTAAACTATTTGTTGGATCTATTTTAAGGTTTTTTTTATGACTAATAGTTAAGTTCTTTTGGTTGATATTAATGGTAATAACTAATGGGTTTTTTATAGACCCTTGGTTATGTTTTACAGCATTTTCTATGAGACTTTGTAAGGTGGCTGGCGGAATTAAATAATTCTTAAGATCTATTGATGTATTTGTTTTAATGAATTGATATGAGCTTCCATAACGTTCTTGTAAAAGATAGATATAGTCATCAATAAAATCCCATTCTTCATGTAAACCTATAACATCTTTTTCTGTCGTTGTTATGATATAACGATACATATTCGATAGCTTGTGTAAGTATTCTTTTGCTTGTTTAGGATTTCTGTCTATTAAATCATCTAGTGTATTTAGATTATTGAATAAGAAATGAGGATTCACCTGGGATTTTAAAAAAGCAAGTTCCATTTCAGTCTTTTCGGCTTTTAGTTTGTCTATCAACGTATTATTAAGAATCCAGTCTCTTGTAAAACGATATGCAAAAGAAAATTGAAGACATAAAAAAACAGGATTTAATCTTCCAAAAATAAGGTTGTCATAACTATTAAATTCTTTTATAAATGCTAGATAAAAAGAGGTGTCGATACCATTAAAAGCTATATGTATAAGAATTCTAAAACATTCAACGAGAACAATAAAAACTGCTGTAATGATTATATAATGAAACCACTTTCTTTTTTTTAAATATTTAGGAATTAACCAGAATGCATTAAAATAAAAGAATAACGGAAATAATAGTATTGCAAATTGTGATACCGTTCCTGGTCTAAGACTTCGATCAAACCAATTATCTGTCCAGATAGCATTTATAGTAGCAAAATAAAATACCCAGAATAGCAGATGAAAATAAATTTCTTTGTTCCTGAATACTTTTCTGATGTTCGAATTATCCATTTGGTAATCTTAATGTTTCATACTTATTAGACGATGTTCTCTATAATTTGTAACAATTAGAGGTAAGTTTTCAAAGCCATGATACCCTAGTTAAAATGCTATTTCGCCCAGTTCAATGGAATCTTCATGTGTAGCAGTAACAATTGAGGATTTGGTGCGTGTAATAGGTAATGAAGAAAACTATTGTCAACATCGTGTTTTGTCTAACCATTATGAGTATAAACGTAATGGTCGAATTATATCCTATAGGCAGATTGTATACTAAATATTATGCGTGCAACGTGGATATTGAGGCCGTAGTTGATCATGAAAAACTGTCAAAAAGGATTCCTTTTTTAGAAGCAGTTCCTAAAGAAAGCTTTCTGGAATTAAAGAAATTTCAAACTGAATTTTGTAACCAATACCAATTAGAACCATGAACTTATTTATAGAAAACGTAACAAAAACTTATGCCAATGGAGTAGTGGCTATTGATCATCTGAACCTGGAAATAAGTAAGGGTATGTTTGGGTTGTTAGGACCTAATGGAGCGGGAAAATCCTCATTAATGAGAACTATTGCTACACTACAAGCTCCTGATTCTGGTGCAATAGTATTTCATGGTTTTAATATTTTGGATCACCCTATGAAACTAAGGAAATTGTTGGGGTATTTGCCACAATCTTTTGGGGTGTATCAAAAAGTATCCGCAGAGAAATTGCTGGACTATTTCGCAATATTAAAAGGGATCGCTTCCAAAAAAGACAGAAATTTACTTGTACAAAGAGTATTAGAACTTACGAATCTATATGATGTTCGAAAAAAGTATGTGAGCGGTTATTCTGGAGGTATGAAACAACGCTTTGGAATTGCTCAATTGTTATTAAACAATCCAAAGTTAATCATCGTAGATGAACCTACAGCCGGATTAGATCCTGCGGAGCGCAATAGATTTTTAAATGTACTTAGAGAAGTTGGAGCAGAAAACACAGTGATTTTTTCAACACATATAGTAGAAGATGTAAAAGAGTTATGTACAGATATGGCTATTATGAATGGAGGAAAAATTCTTCAAAAAACAATTCCTTCTGAAGCTACAAAAGCTATTAAAAATCAAATCTGGACGATGACCATTGATAAAAAGCACTTGCTAAATATGCAAGAGAAATATACTGTTTTGTCATCTAATTATAATGAAGATAATTCTATACGTATTAGAGTACACGCACTAGAGAAACCTACTGCAGAGTTTGAAAGCGTTCTCCCCAATTTAGAAGATGTGTATTTCATAGCTCTTGAAAAGTCTAACCAATAAATACAAGATCATGTGTAAACATATTTTTTTATACGAATTAAAATTCTGGATTAAGAAACCTGTGTTATACCTATATATGTTGGTGTTCTCAGGATTGGCATTTATTGCGATTGCAGGTACTGGAGGTTTATTTGATCCTCCATTAGCTACAAAAGCTGCTAGATTAATCAATTCCCCTTTTGAGATTAATTATCTACTTCAGTATTTTAATAAATTGATGTTGTTTTTATTACCTGCTATTATTGGAGCAACGGTTTATAAAGACTTTAAGGATAATGCACATAGCGTACTGTATAGCTTTCCTATTAAAAAGAGAGCGTATATACTCGGTAAGTTTTTAAGCGCATTAACATTGGTTTTTGGAATAGCAATAATGGCAACTGTTGTTATGATACTAACAGAACACTTACCAGGTTTGGATCGTAACAAAATGGGTGATTTTCGTTTAGTGGGGTATCTACAAGCTTTTTTACTATACACAGTTCCTAATTTACTTTTCTATGGAGCCATTGTTTTTGCCGTAGTAGCGTATTTTAGAAATATATATGTAGGATTCGTTATTATTCTAATTTTATTTTTACTTCAAAATATTACCCAAAATATGTTTCAGGGTGTTTCCATAGCATTACTAGATCCTTTTGGGCAAAATGCAGTACTATATGAAACACAATATTGGACACTAGAGGATAAAAACATGAAATTGATACCTATGCTAGGTGTTGCTCTATACAATAGAATTGTATGGTTGTTTTTTACGGTTTTGATAGTTGGTTATGTGTATAGAAAATTTACGTTAACCGAACATGCGAGTAGTACACTATTTAAAAAGAAAGCAGAAAAACGTAAGGCTAGAAAGAGTATTAGAGGAGGTATCAATATTCAATTACCTAAAGTATCTTATCAGTTTTCTAATAAACAACAACTAAAAAATAGTTGGTTATTATCAGTAGTTAATTTTCGGACTATTGTAAAAAGTCGAATGTTTTATATCATTATTGCTTTTGGAATTTTATCGGTTTTATTTGCAATAGCGAAGGTTACTAATAACAGTGAGATGACAATTTTGCCAGTAACCAATGTTGTATTAACGATACCTGCATTTTTCTTTACTACGATCATTATGTTGCTTACTTTTATTTATAGTGGTATGCTTGTTCATAAGGATCAGGTATCTAATATGAATCAGTTAGTTGATGCTACTCCAATACCTGATTTTACATTATTACTATCAAAAATTATTGCGATCATAAAAATGCAAGTAGTATTGCTTTTTATAATGATGTTATCCGGAATTATTATTCAGATCTATAATGATTATTATAATTTTGAGATTGGTGTATATGTTTTTGATTTATTTATTGTCAAGTTTATTGGACTGATGATTTGGGCACTTGCTTCAGTTTTTATCCATACGCTGGTAAGAAATACGTATTTAGGAATTTTTATACTCCTTATGGGATGGTTTGGAGTTTCTGGATTACAACAAATAGGGGTAGATTCTTTGTTGATATTGTTTAATTTTTCTGAACCGATGCAGTATTCGGATATCAATGCCTATGGACATCAACTAACACCTTATTTTTTAGTAAAGGGATATTGGTTCTTTTTTGTTGTACTGCTAGTGATTGTGTCCCATTTACTATGGATAAGAGGCATGCATCAATCCATTAGAGAGCGCTTCTTTTTTGGAAAAACTAGATTTACCGGGCAGGTTAAAGGTATTGGAGGATTGGTTTTAATTGGATTTGTGGTGTTAGGATTTACGATCCATAGAGAAGAAAATCGACAAACAGAATTATCAACAAGAGAACAGGATGAAGCTTTTAGTCAATTCGAAAAAAGTTTTTCTAAATATGCTAAGATCGAAATTCAACCAAAAGTCACAGATATTAATCTACACATAGACATTTTTCCGGAAACCAATGATTTAGAAGTGCAAGGGAGCTATACTTTGCTTAATACATCACAACAAGTAATAGATACCATCTTGGTAAAAACAGGGTTTAACGAAACAACTTCATTTACATTAGACAAAGCTTCAGAAATTGTAGATCAAGATGTCTATGTAAAGTTTTCAGTAGTAAAACTGGAGAAAGGATTAGCACCTATGGACAGTATGCAATTAAACTTTAAACTAAAAAGTAAACCGAATACACTTTTTAAGAATAACGCTAATGTATTGCACAATGGAACGTTCTTTAAAAATAATATTTTTCCTAGAATTGGGTATTTTTTGGATACTAATAAAAAACATCCAAATGATAGTACATCAAGAGAGAAGCACTATTATTCAATGGATTCGGATTTTATTAGTTTACAAACGGTGATAAGTACCTCTCAGGATCAAATAGCGATTGCTCCTGGATATTTAAAACGAGCATGGAAAGAAGATATGAGGAGTTATTTTGAATATAAGACAGATACTAAAATCAAAAACTCCTTAAGCTTTAGTTCTGGAGTTTTTGAAATCGAAAAAGAGCACTATAAAAATGTAGCTTTAGAAATCTATCATCATAAAGATCATAGATATAACCTTGCAAAAATGAAAGAAGGTCTAAAAGCGGCATTGGATTATAATACGAAGCATTTTGGGGCATATCAATTTACCGAAGCTAGAATTATAGAATTTCCAATAACAGAAGGAACCTATGCTTCTGTAATGGCCAATAGTATTCCTACTTCAGAAATGCGTTTTATAGCCAATAGTTCGGATGAAACGATAGATATCTCATTTTATACGATTGCTCATGAATTAACACATCAATGGTGGGCAAATCAAGTGGTACCTGCGGATGCTTTAGGTGCGATCATGTTAAGCGAAAGTATTACAGAATACATATCCCTGAATATTTTTGAAGACCACTATGGGAAAGAAAAAAAACTTGATTTTCTAAAAATGCAACATGGTCGATATATCAAAGGAAGAACTTCAGAAACAACTATAGAACCACCGCTATATCTGGTAGATGATCAGCAATATCTAGCATATGGTAAAGGAACAATAGCGTTTAATACGCTAAGTCATTATCTGGGGAAAGAAAAAATGCATAGAATTCTGAAAGACTTCTTCATGGAATATCAAAATAAAGAAGCTCCATATCCTACTTCTATAGAGTTGGTAGAAAGATTTCGAAAAGAGACTCCAGATTCATTAAAATATATGGTAGAGGATCTTTTTGAAACGGTTACATTTTATGATACTAAAGTAGAGAATGCAAAAGTGACTTCAGATGAAAAAAGCATCTATGAAGTTGAGGTTGATTTTACAATTTCTAAGTATAGAAATAGTGCAGAAGAAGCATCTCTTACTTTGAAGGATTATATAGAGATTGGGTTTTATAATGAATATGATGAATTGATATCTATAGAAATATTAAAAGTATCTGAAAGCTCTAATCTGATTCGTTTTAATTTAAAAGAAAAACCTTACAGAGTGATAATTGACCCTAATTATCTATTGATTGAAAAAAATATTGATAATAATGTGTATAGGCTATAGAGAGGTTTTACCGGTTTTGTAATCAGGTATAAACACCCGTTTATCGTAGTTTGTAATGTTTTTATCGAATAAATGTTAATTTTTTAGTACTTTCGAGGGTCTTTTAAAAAATTAATAACATAAAATTTTTATGCTTATGAAGAAAATTACTTTTCTAGTATCCTTTTTATTATTTACTTTTTTTTCCTTTCAATCGTTTTCAATGGTATCAAAATCCGTTGATTCAAAATTGATGGAGGATAAGAAAGAAACATTAGAAAAAGATGCTAAGACGACTACAGCGGCAGTTTTTACTTCCTTAGGAGTAGGTGACATCGCTTTTTCATCTATTAATACCGATGGGAATGATGAATTTAGTTTTGTGTTGTTAACAGATATTTCAGGAACTACTACTATTCATTTTACGGATGACGGATTCAATAGTGGTTCAGGTTCCTTATTAGGAGGAGAAGGAACGGTTACCTGGACCTATACAGGATCGCTTTCTGAAGGGACAGAAGTTTCTATTTTATTACCTAGAGATTCGAATTTTACAGGAACTTCTACTGTAGGAGGAATGGAAACAGGAACAACAACAGAAACAGGAGCATTTTCCATGTCAAGTTCTGGAGATTCATTGATTGCCTATACAGGAACAGTAGGTGTACCAACGACTTATATTGCAGCGGTTTATATAGGAGGACTTGGATTTACTGAAGCCACTACTACTACTACTAGTGCAATCCCTACGGGCTTATCGATTGCGGCATTTACAGCAATGCAAAATGGAGGTACATCTGATAACTATCAATTTGACTGTAATCAGGGAAATATTACCACAGTTTCTAATTTACGAGAATCCTTATTTACCATTGGTAATTTTGTTACTACAACTGCAACAATAAATTATCCAGCTCCAGGTTGTAATTATTTAGCCGGAGGATGTTCGGCACCTACAGCCCAAGCAACTAGTGCGTCATTTGGAACAGAAACATCTTCAACACTTACATTGAATAGTTTTACTGCACCAGCAGGAGGAGCAACCGGTTATGTAATTATAATGACCACAGATAATACTTTTACAGCACCAACTGACGGTGCTTTGCCTTCTGCCAATACAGTATATGGCGGAGGAGACCAGGTAGTATTTGCTGGGACATCCAATGCGGGAGTTACAGTTACAGGCTTAGATCCAAATACACAATATTTCTTCCGAGTATATTCCTATAATGATTGTAGCGGAACAAACACGTTTGAGACGACAGGACTCAGTACCAATGACACTACAGCACTTGGAGTTTTAACCGTAACAGCGGATTCAGGACTTTCTAAAGTGTATGGTGCAACGGATCCAACCTTAACCTATACGATAACAGGATTCCAAGGAACAGACAATGAAGGAAGTTTAGACACTCCAGTGACTATTTCAAGAGCTTCAGGAGAGAATGTCGCAAATTATGTTATTACTCCGGCAGGAGCATCTGATGCTAATTATACAGTAAGCTTTGTAACTAGCACCTTTGCCATTACCCAAGCTGCTTTAACGGTAACAGCGGATTCAGGACTTTCTAAAGTGTATGGCGCAACGGATCCAACACTTACCTATACGATTACTGGATTTGTGAATGGAGATGTAGAAGGAGATTTAGATACACCAGTAAGTATTTCAAGAGCTTCCGGAGAGAATGTAGCGAATTATGTTGTTACGCCAGCATCAGCAGCGGATACGAACTATAGTGTATCCTTTGTAACGAGCACCTTTGCCATTACGCAAGCACCATTAACGGTAACCGCCGATTCAGGACTTTCTAAAGTGTATGGCGCAACGGATCCAACACTTACCTATACGATTACAGGGTTTGTGAATGGAGATGTAGAAGGAGATTTAGATACGCCAGTAAGTATTTCAAGAGCATCGGGAGAGAATGTAGCGAACTATGTTGTTACGCCAGCATCAGCAGCGGATACGAACTATTCAGTAAGCTTTGTAACGAGCACCTTTGGGATTACACCGGCTGCCTTAACAGTAACCGCTGATTCTGGACTTTCTAAAGTGTATGGAGCAACGGATCCAACACTTACCTATACGATTACTGGGTTTGTGAATGGAGATGTAGAAGGAGATTTAGATACTCCAGTTAGTATTTCAAGAGCATCGGGAGAGAATGTAGCCAATTATGTTGTTACGCCAGGATCAGCAACGGATACGAACTATAGTGTATCCTTTGTAACGAGCACCTTTGCCATTACCCAAGCTGCTTTAACGGTGACCGCCGATTCAGGACTTTCTAAAGTGTATGGCGCAACGGATCCAACACTTACCTATACGATTACCGGGTTTGTGAATGGAGATGTAGAAGGAGATTTAGATACGCCAGCAAGTATTTCAAGAGCTTCCGGAGAGAATGTAGCGAATTATGTTGTTACGCCAGCATCAGCAGCGGATACGAACTATTCAGTAAGCTTTGTAACGAGCACTTTTGGGATTACCCAAGCTGCTTTAACGGTAACTGCCGATTCAGGACTTTCTAAAGTGTATGGAGCAACGGATCCAACACTTACCTATACGATTACTGGGTTTGTGAATGGAGATGTAGAAGGAGATTTAGATACGCCAGTAAGTATTTCAAGAGCATCCGGTGAGAATGTAGCGAATTATGTGGTTACACCATCAGGAGCAACGGACACTAACTATTCAGTAAGCTTTGTAACTAGCACCTTTGGGATTACCCAAGCTGCTTTAACGGTAACTGCCGATTCAGGACTTTCTAAAGTGTATGGCGCAACGGATCCAACACTTACCTATACGATTACAGGGTTTGTGAATGGAGATGTAGAAGGAGATTTAGATACACCAGTAAGTATTTCAAGAGCGACAGGAGAGAATGTAGCAAACTATGTGGTTACACCAGGATCAGCAGCGGATACAAACTATAGTGTATCCTTTGTAACGAGCACCTTTGCCATTACTCAAGCACCATTAACGGTAACAGGAATTACAGGTGATGATAAAGTATATGATGGAACAACAGCAGCTACAGTAAGTGGAACAGCAGTTTTATCTGGCATAGTAGGAGTAGATGATGTAACACTTGGTGGAACACCGATCTTTACTTTTGCTTCTCCAAATGGAGGTACAGGAATTGCGATCACTACTACTGGATATACCATCTCAGGAACTGATTCTGGAAATTATACCCTAACGCAGCCAACATTATCCGCTGATATTACAGGTCAAACTGTTGCGATTACTTCTACAGAGATTGGCCCAACTGGAGCAAACCCAATACCAGTAACAATTACTTTTTCTGGAAGTGTAACAGGTTTTGTAGAAGGTGATATTACTGTAGGTAATGGTACTACTTCTAATTTTAGTGGATCAGGAGCTGTGTATACAGTGGATATTATTCCTACAGCAGCAGGTAATGTTACTGTAGATGTAAATGCTAATGTTGCTGTGGATGGAGGAATGACAGGAAATGAAGCTGCTCCTCAGTTTAGTATTATGTATGATAACTTATTAGGTGTTGATGATGAACTACTAGCAACTGGTGTACGATTGTATCCTATCCCGGCAACTAATAGCATTACTATACATACGGATACTAGTTTACGTTTAGAAAAAGCAGAGATCTTTGATATTCGAGGTAAAATGATTATTTCTAAAGTACTGAACTCCACTTCTGAAGTTAATACCATTGATATTTCATCTATGGAATCAGGAGTGTATTTGATGACTGTGTATTCTGAAAATGGTTTATTAACCCAAAGAATTATTAAACAATAAATATTTATAACAACAAGTATAAAGAAAAACCCGGAATATTTGTTCCGGGTTTTTTATAAAGTATTCATATGAATACATGCCTTAATATGATTTTATGTTGAATATTTTAGATTCTATTTGATTCATAGTTTTCACAAGCATCTGTTAATCGATGTTTTTATCGAATTTTAAATTAGGTTTTTACTATCCTCTATAATATTCAAAAAAATAATAAACCAAATCTTATTTAATATGAATAAAATTACTTTTCTAGTATCCTTTTTATTATTTACTTTTTTTTCCTTTCAATCGTTTTCAATGGTATCAAAATCCGTTGATTCAAAATTGATGGAGGATAAGAAAGAAACATTAGAAAAAGATGCTAAGACGACTACAGCGGCAGTTTTTACTTCCTTAGGAGTAGGTGACATCGCTTTTTCATCTATTAATACCGATGGAAATGATGAATTTAGTTTTGTGTTGTTAACAGATATTTCAGGAACTACTACTATTCATTTTACGGATGACGGATTCAATAGTGGTTCAGGTTCCTTATTAGGAGGAGAAGGAACGGTTACCTGGACCTATACAGGATCGCTTCCTGCTGGGACAGAAGTTTCTATTTTATTACCTAGAGATTCGAATTTTACAGGAACTTCTACTGTAGGAGGAATGGAAACAGGAACAACAACAGAAACAGGAGCATTTTCCATGTCAAGTTCTGGAGATTCATTGATTGCCTATACAGGAACAGTAGGTGTACCAACGACTTATATTGCAGCGGTTTATATAGGAGGACTTGGATTTACTGAAGCCGCTACTACTACTACTAGTGCAATCCCTACGGGCTTATCGATTGCGGCATTTACAGCAATGCAAAATGGAGGTACATCTGATAACTATCAATTTGACTGTAATCAGGGAAATATTACCACAGTTTCTGATTTACGAGAATCCTTATTTACCATTGGTAATTTTGTTACTACAACTGCAACAATAAATTATCCAGCTCCAGGTTGTAATTATTTAGCCGGAGGATGTTCGGCACCTACAGCACAGGCTACGAGTGCATCATTTGGAGCAGAAACATCATCAACACTTACGTTGAATAGTTTTACTGCACCAGCAGGCGGTGCAACAGGATATACAGTATATATCAATAGTACTAATAGTTTTTCGGCACCAAATGACGGAGATGAGCCAGTGGCCAATCTTAATTGGAATAATGCAGGACAACAACCTATTTACTTTGGAATATCAAATTCACCAACAGTAACAATAACAGGTTTAGATCCAGGGACACAATATTTTTTCCAGGTATATGCCTATAACGATTGTACTGGAATAGAAACCTATGAAACTACAGGACTGAATGCCAATGACACCACAGCACTGGGAGTTTTAACCATTACAGGTATAACAGGCGATGACAAAGTATATGATGATACAACTGCGGCAAGTGCCACAGGAACAGCATCCTTAGCAGGAGTAGAAGTAGGAGATGATGTTAGTTTAGGAGGAAGTCCAGTCTTTACTTTTGCATCAGCAAACGTGGGTACAGGAATCACGATAACCACAACAGGCTATACGATCTCTGGAACTGATGCCGGAAAATATACCTTAACGCAACCGACACTTTCAGCAGATATTACTGCTAAAGAATTAACTATGTTAGGGATTACTGTAAGTAATAAAGTTTATGATGGTACGACTTCAGGGACAACCGGCGGAACGGATACTTTAACAGGGGTGATACCAGGCGATATTGTAAGTATAGGAGGTGCACCAGTCTCTACTTTTGCGTCCGCAAATGTAGGTACAGGAATTACAGTAAACACCACAGGTTTTGTAATATCAGGGACGGATGCAGGAAACTATACGTTGACTCAACCAACCACATCAGCAGACATTACAGCCAAAGCCTTAACGATTACAGGAATTACTGGAGACAACAAAGTAGATGATGGAACGACTGCTGCAACTGCCACAGGAACCGCAAGTTTATCTGGAGTAGAGGTAGGAGATGATGTTACTTTAGGTGGTTCACCAGTCTTTACCTTTGCCAGTGCTAATGTAGGAACAGGAATCACGATTACTACTACTGGTTATACTATTAATGGAACTGATTCAGGTAACTATACACTGACGCAGCCTACATTATCAGCTGATATTACTGCTGCACCAGTTATAATTACATCAATTGTAAGGTCAGACCCAACTGATGCAACAACAAGTGCGGATCAGGTTATATTTCGAGTAACGTTTGCAAAGCCAGTTATAAATGTTGATGTTAGCGATTTTGCATTAAGTGGAACATCTGCAGGTGATGGTATTATTAGTTTGGTTACTCCAATCAGCACATCTATTTATGATGTGACCGTAACAGAAGTAACCAGTTCAAACGGTACATTGAATTTAGATATAAAAGGTAATGGCGGTGTTTCTGGTTCAAATAATATTGAAGAGTTCACAGGATCTGTTTTAAGTCAAACAGCTACTGGTAATACAATCGCTCAAACAGAAATTGGACAGTCGTTTACAGCCTCTTCAGATGGTAATTTGATAGATGTTACTTTTTATATGAATGTAGCTGCAACTTATAGTGGTGCCGGAACACTGGAACTTCGCTTAGGAGATGGTTTAACTGGTACCGTTTTAGCTACCGAAGCAGTGACTTTCGTTGATCAATTTACTGCATATAAACAAAAATTTACTTTTTCTACTCCTGCCACAGTAACTTCTGGAAGTGTATATACAATTAGAATTACAGGAGCATTTGGATCATCACTTACTTTCGATGCATTAGCTGGAGACCCATTTGCTGGTGGAATTATATACATACCATCAGCACTGGCATCTGCAGATCTAACATTCGAAGCAACAATCTCATCAGGTGGAGGAGGTGTATTATCAACAACTGCCCCAGTAACTGATGAAACATATACAATTTCTAATATACTTCCATTAACCATTACAGGTCTTACAGGAGATAACAAAATATATGATGGAACCACTGTAGCAAGTGCAAGCGGAACGGCTGCTTTATCAGGAGTATCAGGAGGTGATGATGTTACCTTGATTGGTACACCAGTGTATGCATTCGCATCATCGAATGTAGGAACAGGAATTACAATTACTACCACAGGATATACACTTGGTGGAGTTGACGCAGGAAACTATACGCTTACCCAACCAACATTATCAGCAGATATTACTCAAGCACCATTAACGGTTACAGGAATTACAGGCGATGATAAGATATATGATGGAACCACAGCAGCTACAGCAAGTGGAACTGCAGCTTTATCAGGTATTATAGGAGCAGATGATGTTACCTTAGGTGGATCACCGGTATTTATCTTTGCTTCTCCAAATGGAGGTACAGGAATTACGATCAATACTACTGGATATAGCATCTCAGGAACTGATTCTGGAAATTATACTCTAACGCAACCAACATTATCCGCTGATATTACAGGTCAAACTGTTGCGATTACTTCTACAGAGATTGGTCCAACTGGAGCAAACCCAATACCAGTAACGATTACTTTTTCTGGAAGTGTAACAGGTTTTGTAGAAGGAGAGATCACTGTAGGTAATGGTACTACTTCTAATTTTAGCGGATCAGGAGCTGTGTATACAGTGGATATTATTCCTACAGCAGCAGGTAATGTTACTATAGATGTAAATGCTAATGTTGCTGTGGATGGAGGAATGACAGGAAATGAAGCTGCTCCTCAATTTAGTATTACGTATGATAACTTATTAGGTGTTGATGATGAACTACTAGCAACCGGTGTACGATTGTATCCTATTCCAGCAACTAATAGCATTACTATACATACGGATACTAGTTTACGTATAGAAAAAGCAGAAATCTTTGATATTCGAGGTAAAATGATTATTTCTAAAGTACTGAACTCCACTTCTGAAGTTAATACCATTGATATTTCATCTATGGAATCAGGAGTGTATTTGATGACTGTGTATTCTGAAAATGGTTCATTAACCCAAAGAATTATTAAACAATAAATATTTATAACAACAAGTATAAAGAAAAACCCGGAACATTTGTTCCGGGTTTTTTATAAATCTTTTTTTGGATGAAAAGTTAAAGAGTTTATTGTACTAGGTTACTTTACAATCAAAGCGTATTTCCTCGATAAAATTCTAATATTTTAACACGTAGTAAATATTCATATTTAGCATTAGTTAGATTGGTTTTTGCAGTATCTAGATTGTTTTTACTGGTTATATATGCTAAAAAATTAGATACGCCATTATTAAAACGAATTTCATTCACGCGAAACGATTCCTCGAATGCTTCTACCTGTTTTAGGAAACTATTATGGCGTTTAAAAGCATTTTGCATATCAAAGTATACTTGGTCAATGGCATTCTTGATTTGTTGTTCTGTTCTTTGTAATTCTAGTATCGATTCGTTTACCTTAATTTTTTCTAAAGCAACATTGTTTTTAGCTCTAAACCCATTAAATAAGGGAATGTTGACAGCTACACCTATTACTGTATTTAGATTGTTATCAAACTGATCTCCATAATCTATTTGCGTACCTGTAAATATTGATTGATTCGTTTGTACAGGAATTTCTTGATTATTGATGGTTACAAAATCACCTGTTTCTACAATACTAGAACCAGTTTCTGTAAAAGTTTCTGCTACACTAGAGTAATTTGTGTTTAGTCGCCCAAAGAAAGAAACCTCTGGAATGTATTGTGCTCTAGCAACGTGTACACCTTTTCTTGCGGCCTCTACTCTTAGTTCTTTTGCCTTAAATGTAGCTAAATTCTCTAGTGCATCTGAAAACACATTTTCAGAGGACTCCATATAAGGATCTAAATTTAATAAAACATCTGTGGTACTAATGCTAATATCATTTTTTAGATTCAGTAATTGTAATAGATTTAACTTAGCGTTTTTAAAAGCACTTTCTAGAATTAAAATGTTCGTTTCATCGATTGTTTTTTGTCCTTTGATATCTGCAAAATCTGCTGGATTACCTATTTCTTCATCAAATAAGTCTTGCTGCCTTTTTAGCTGCTTTTGTGTAGTTTCCTCACGGTTTTTTGCTAATTCTAAAATGTCTCCGCTATTTAATACCTGAAGATATGCTAAGGTTACATTCAAGATTAGTGTTTGCTGTGCTTCTTGAATTTCTTGTTCAGAAGCTAATCTGTTTAATCGCTGTTGACGTAAGGAGTTTATTAATCTAAAACCATTAAATATTGTAGCATCCAGGCTTAACTGTGCATTAGAAAAAGTAAGCTCTTGATTTATAAAATCATTGGTAAAAGGATCAATACTTCTTCCGTTGTTTACACCTATATTATAATTACCATTTAGGGATGGTAGTATATTTGTTTTTGCTTGTCTGTGATTAATTTTAGCAGTGTTAGCATTTAAAACAGTAGATTTTAGATCTAAATTGTTTTCTAATGCTATTTCTATACATTGGGCAAGGGAATACCTTTCGGTGTCTTTTCTTTGTGTAAAACCAACGAATTGGAAAAGAAAAACACTGATATAAATAATTGATTTCAGTGACATGTTATTGTAGATTATTCAGAGACGATACTCCCGTCTAATAAATTAATAATTCTTGAGCCATAAGAAGCGTTGCTTTCAGAATGTGTGGCTTGTATTATTGTTACGCCTTCCTTATTTAATTCTGAAAATAACTCCATGATTTCGGTACTTTGCTTAGAATTTAAATTCCCAGTAGGTTCATCCGCCAAAATTAATTTTGGTTTCGTAATCAGCGCTCTGGCAATTCCAACCAATTGCTGTTGTCCACCACTTAATTGAGATGGAAATAAATCTTTTTTACCAACAATATTAAAACGATCTAACATATCAGCTACCAGCGCTTTTCTTTCTGAGGACTTTACATTTTTGTAGAGTAGAGGAGTTTCTATGTTTTCATAAACAGTTAGTTCGTCGATAAGATGATATGCCTGAAATACAAAACCGATATACTCTTTGTATAGTTTAGATCGTTGTTTTTCTTTCATAGTATGCACCTGTTCATCTAAAAAAGTATAACCACCATCGGTGAAATTATCAAGCATGCCGATGCAGTTCAATAATGTAGATTTACCGGATCCTGATGGACCCATTAATGAAATAAACTCTCCTTCATTAACATTTAAATCTATATTTTCAAGTAATGCTATTTTTTTTCCTCCAGAACTAATTACTCTGGCGGCGTTGTTAAGTTGTAAGATCATATTTGTTTTTTGATGATGATTAGTATTATTGAATTTCTGATATTTTTACTTCTCCAATGTTCAGGCCTTTTTGTATACTGGCATCGCCTTTGTAGTATAATCTTGCCTCTCCAAAAGCTGTAAGTTTAATACGATTGGATGCTTGTATTTTAAATTCAGCTTCTCCGAAAGCTTTCAATTTTGTGTTTTTATTATCTACGCCAAGTAGGTTGGTAAAGCTTTCTCCATAGGCTGTAATTTTTTGATTTTCGATATTTCCATTTTTTATTTCTAAGGTACTGGCTCCATAAATATCCACATCTAGGTATTCTAAATTAACATCATTCAAAACGATTTGTGATTCTCCGTAAATTTTTAATCGAAATGTTTCTCTATCGATCTTACTTTTACATAGTGTTGCTTGTTCTCCTCTAATAGAAAGCGTTTTGAGCTGTTTATAATTTACGGTAATGGTAAGTACTTTTCCTTTATAAATAGGTACTTGTCTTTTCGTTCCATTTATGATTACCGTTTCATTTTTGGTAGTTTCCTTAGCATCATCCAAATAAACACGCAGCACATTTCCTTTTACTTCAATATTTATTTTGTCTTCCGGTTCTGTACTTTCTTCGATGATTACAGATTCTTCATTACTCTCTACAAAGGTGGCCTCTATATGTGGACTAATGATTACTTTTTCGAAAGAATCAACAGTTGTTCTTGTTTGTGCTATTCCTAGTTGTATACTGGTAACTAGTAGTAAGGTTAATAAATGTTTTAGATGTTTCATGTTTAATATTTTTATTTGTTATTCTGTTTTTAAACTATTTACTGGATTTGCGATTGCGGCTTTTACAGCTCTATAACTCACTGTTGTCATTGATAATATTATGGCTACTAAACTAGCTATTACAAAGGACCACCATGGCATATCAATTCTGTATGCAAAATAATTAAGCCAGTTATCTGCCAAATACCAAGCTATTGGTAATGCGATGATTATCGCTAAAAATACGAGCTTCATAAAATCTGTAGAGAGTAACAATACGATTTCTGAAATTGAAGCACCTAACACTTTACGAATGCCAATTTCTTTTACACGCTGCTCTGAAGCAAAAGTTACTAAGCCTAATAAACCTAGACCTGCTATTACCAATGCCAAAACCATAAAAATGTAAAACATAGAAGACATGCGTTCTTCGGCTTTGTATAGTTTATCAAAAGCATCGTCCATAAATTGGTAACTAAATGGTGTAGTTTCGTCAAAATCTGTGTAAACCATTTCGATTTTATTCATTAATGTCGATAATTCGGCCTCATCTGCATATTTTACATAAAGACACGAACTGAAATTACCCATCATTTCTTTATTGGCAGAAGCTTCTGAGCTTACAAAAAACGCAAGCGGTTTTATAGGACTTTCTAACGAGGTGTAATTAAAATCTTTTACAACACCTGCAATTTCAAAAAACAGACTTCCGAAACTTATTTGTTCGCCTCGTGGGTCTGGTTTTAGTCCTAAGTCGCTAATTGTTTTTTGATTAATAATAATTTTCTTGTTTTCTGAAAAAGCTGTTCGTTCTTTGGGCTGTAAATACCATGATACACCAAGTGTTTCAATAAAATGCTCATCTACATTAAAGGTTGCTACCGAATAACTTTCGTCACTATTTTCTTTTGTACTGAAGTATATATTATAACCACCATACATTGTATTTGTGGCAACTGATGTTTGGGTTACTTCTGGAAGTTTTTCAATTTCATTTCTAAAAGCGGTAGCATTTGTATTTATAGTGGTTTCTACAGGAATCATAATAATATTTGACTTCTGCAAACCAGTGTCTTTATTCCGCATAAAATCTAATTGCGTAGCCATTACAACACCACAAACTACCAATAATACTGCAATTGTAAATTGTAGCGTTGTCGTTACTTTTCTTACAGTAACACTTCCCGTATTTTTTCCTAATTTATTTCTGAAATTTTTAATAGGATTAAACCTTGATAATACCATCGCAGGATATACACCTGAAGTAATTACTGCAAATACCAAAAGACCTATTAGCACAGTTATAAATGACCAATTAAAGAAAAACGAACTATCAATTTCTATATTCAATAACGCTAAAAAATGGTCTTTAAAAATAGCTGTGATAAATAAACCTAGTAGGAAAGATATGCAGACAAAAACCCCAGATTCTATATAAAATTGCAATGCTAGACTTTTTCTGTTCGCACCACTTATTTTACGCACACCTACTTCTTTTGCTCTTGTGCCTGCTCTCGCAGTCGTTAAGCTTATGTAGTTTGTGAGTGCTAAAATTAAAATAAGTAAAGCAACAATAGGAAATACGTTTAAATAATTAAAACGTCCAGTATTTATTTGGTCTGAATGCGTATTGGTAAATGGCGCTAGCGAATATGTGCTCGTTTCTGAATCGTCGCTATCGAGTTTACCTAATTCAGTAGCGCTATCTTCCACTGAAACTAGTTTATTAATATCCTTTAGTTTTAAATAGGTTGCAAAACTTCCACCTTGAAATAGCTTAGATTCAAATAAAGCCTCGGTTTCTTTCATGAGCGGTAAACTAGACATAGATATTAGAATATCTGCTTTAATTGAAGAATTGGTTGGAAATTGCTTTACAACACCAGTAACCGTAAAATTATAGATGCTGTCTTGTTTTACAATAATTTGTTTTCCTATTGGGTTAACTGTTCCAAAGTATTTTTCTGCAGTTTCATTAGTTAAAACCACAGAAAATGGATTTTCTAAAACTTTAGATGCATCGCCTCTCAATAAATCAAAAGAAAAGAAAGAGAAAAAATTTGCGTCAACTGCTGCAGTATTATCTTCAGAAAATGTTTCGGGACTAGATTTGCTGGTCTTTACGCTTATAGGGTCGTTATATTTATAATAGCGAAAGGCGTCTTCAACGTTTGGGTCCCTTTCTTTTAATCGTTTGGATACCACTGAACTCAACCTGATCATCCTTATATCAGAATCCCCCATTTTAAACTTTCCAGCGATATTGAAAATGCGATTAGAATCTGTGTGAAACTGGTCATAACTTTTCTCATGAGACACATACATTGTTATGAGAATACAAGCTGCCAATCCTAAAGACAATCCAACTAAGTTGATAAAACTATTGAGCTTGTTTCGCCAAAAATTTCTGAATGCTATTTTTATATAATTTCTAACCATCGCTACTATTTTTATTCAGTTTTTAAGCTATTTACTGGATTTGCAATTGCAGCTCTAATGGCTTGAAAACTTACAGTAGCTAGTGCAATTATGATGGCTACAAATCCTGCGATTACAAAAACGAACCAGTTGATTTCGATTCTATATGCATAATCTTCCAACCAGTTATTCATTACTAACCAAGCTAATGGAATAGCTAACAAAATTGCGATACATACTAATTTCAGAAAATCTTTGGATAAAAGTTTTACGATTCCTGTTACACTTGCTCCTAATACTTTTCTTACTCCAATTTCTTTGCTACGCTGCTCTGCAGTATAAGCGGCTAATCCAAAAAGTCCCAAGCAAGAAATTAAGATAGCTAGTAGTGCGAATATTTGTGACAGTTTACCTACCAACTGTTCACTTTTAAATACAGCATTAAATGCTTCATCTACAAACGTATATTCAAAAGGAAAAGCAGGATTATTTTTTTTCATTACTTTTTCAATAGAGGCAAGCATATCATTTAGGGCTACCCCAGATTTGGTTTTTATATAGAAATATCGAGCGTAGTTATGGTTATTAAAAAACATAACAGGATCACTTGTTCCATACATATCACCATATTGGTAGTTTTTTGCAATACCGATTACATTATAAACATCATCACCTCCGGTTATCGTTTTTCCGATAGGGGAACCATCACCCATAAGTTTAGCGAAGGATTCACTTATTATTACATTGGTGCTGTCCAGGTTTTGATTTTTCTTAAAACCTCTTCCTTCTATAAGGGCTATTCCTGTAGTCTTAAAAAAATCTGAGTTCACATGTCTATATGAAATCAAAACTTCTTCAGTATTCGTTCCTCCTTGCCATTCCAAACCTGATCCATTATTACCAGCAGATAACATTTGAGAGTTACTTAATGCAACACCCTCAACAATACCGGTATTTTTTAAGTCTTGCTCAAAAACACTAAATTTCTCAATAATATTACCATTAGCACGCATTCTAATTAAATGATCTTTGTTATATCCTAAATCTCTATTTTTTACGTGCTGAATTTGTTGATATACGAGTATGGTACAAATAATGAACACAATGGATATTGTGAATTGACCTACTACCAATCCTTTTCTTATAAAAGATGCAGAACCACTAGTTACTTTTAAACCTTTTAAAACTTCTACAGGTTTAAAAGAGGATAAATAGAAGGCAGGATATAACCCGGCAAAAACTCCACAAATAATAGTTATGGTGAATAAGATTCCGATATGAACGGGATTAGATAAGCCTAGTATTAGCTCTTTTTCGATCAGAAGGTTGAATTGTGGTAATATCAAGAATAATAACAGTATACTAACTAAAGATGCAAAAAACGCCATCATAAGTGATTCGATAACAAACTGGATCATCAACCTTGGACGACTAGACCCTATTGCTTTTCTGACTCCAACTTCATTCGCTCTTTTTTCACTTCTAGCGGTAGATAAATTCATAAAGTTGATACAGGCGATAAGCAATATTATCAATGCTATTATAGAAAAGAGACGAACAAAAATGATTTTTCCTCCAACTTTTTTTCCTCCTTCGAATTTTGATCTTAAATGCCAATCTTTTATGGTATGTAAAAAAGCATAGGTATCGCTATTTGTGTTTTTTATAGGTAGTATTTCTCGAACTTTTTTGTCAACTTCTTCAAAATTGGCTTCTGGAGATAGTTCAACAAAAGTATCCGAAAAATTACTTCCATACGTCGTCATCCACTCTGCACCATCCCGATATCTTTCAAAAGGAGCAACCCAATCAAAAGGGAAGGATACGTTTTTTGGAAGGTTTTCAATAACTCCTGTAATAAGGTACGTATCTTGGTTGTTTACTTTAATTGTTTTTCCAAATACTTTAGTGTTTTCTCCGAAAAGTTGTGCTGCAGTTTCTTTGGTAATAACGATTGCTTCAGGATTATTAAAGGCCTTATCTCTATCTCCTTCTATAAATTTAAGGCTAAAAATTTCTAAAAAATCAGCATCTGCATATCGACCTCTTCTATTAATGGCATTATCACCAACAGTAAAAAGACGTTCTTCTGAACTGGAACGAGTGGCTTTTGTAATTCCGGGAATCTCGTCTTTCATTACCTGTGCCAGAGGACCTGGTGTGGAATAAAATGTGCGCCATTCACCGTCATAATTCTGATTGGTTGGAATGTAGTAGATTTGATCTTGTTTAGCAAAAGAATCATTAAAACTTACTTCGTCTTCTACCCAAAGAAAAATTAAACTTGCGCAGGTAATTCCCATAGCTAAGCCAAAAATATTTAGGAAACTATAGCCTTTGTTTTTGAGTAAACTACGGAAAGCGATTTTTATATAATTAAAGATCATACTGTTCGTTTTTGATTGAATGAATTACTTGTGTTAATTATATAGAGAAGATGATGCCGAATATTTAAAACACTGATAATTAGTTGTTTAGTGTTTTGTTTGAAAATAAAAGTGTTCGATTTTGATACACTTCTTGTTCGTAATCGAACACTTTAAAATCATGATTCTTTCTTCTGAAAATAAATATATGTAACGGTGTTGAATTTTAAATTTTGGGTTCCTCTGATTGACCTTGAAATAAACTAAGTATACGTTGAAGTTCTTTCATTTTTAATTAGGTCTTCCTGGTTATTTTAAAATAATAAATAATCATACTATTTTTTTGATGCATCTGAAGGTGAACAGGTTGATTGATACTGAAACAAGTTCGGCACTAGTCGATTTATTCTGTTTTCAAGCTTTTAATCGGGTTGGCAGTTGCTGCTTTAATCGCTTGATAACTGATAGTGAGTAAGGTAATGATTAATAATACGCCTATAGCTATTACAAATATCCACCAACTTATTTCTGTATGATATGCATAGTTCTGTAGCCAATTATTCATAAAATACCAAGCAATAGGTGAGGCTATAGCACCAGCTATGAAGATTAGTTTTAAAAAATCTTGTAGTACGATCGCTAAAATATCTTTTACTTTTCCGCCTAGAATTTTTCTAATACCTATTTCTCTTGTTTTGTAGGCTATAAAGAAAGAAATCAATCCATATAATCCTAAACAACTAATAAAAATGGCTAAACCTGAGAATAGTTTTGTCATGGATAAAAAACGTTGCTCTTCTTTATATTGTGATGCTACTCTTTCATCTAAAAAGCTATATTTATATACAAATTTAGGGAACACTTCTTTCCATCGATTTTCAATTGCTTGTAATTGAGTAGTCATATCTTGTCCATCCATTTTTAAAGCTAGCTCATTATATGCACTTTTTTCTGGAGCTATAAAAACTGGACCGATACCATTTTGAAAATTTTGATCATGAAAATTTGATATTACTCCTACTATAGTTGCTTTAATCGAACCTCTATTAGCTTCCAGGCTTTTTCCTATAAGTTCTTCATAAGAAGAAAGTCCTAGCTTTTCTGCAAATTTTTGATTAACTACCACTTCTGTAATAGAATCAGAACCGAAAAAATTACGTCCTGCTATTAATTTCAAATTAAAAGTATTCAGGTAATCTTTATCTGCAAGTTTAGCAGAGATCGAGAATTCTTCATATTGTGGTCTATTATGATATCGTATACTGGTGCCCCAATCACTATTGGAGGCTCCAGGACTTGATAAACATGCTGTGGTGCTTGATACTCCCGGTATTTGATTCAATCTGTCTTTTAAGCCCTTTAGTTTTATGAACTCTATTTGTTCGGGGATTTCTAACATTACAATGGCTTCTTTGTCGAAACCTAAATCAGAAGTAATAGCATAGTTAATTTGTTTACCAATTACTATAGTGGCTACAATAAGCATAATTGAAATTGCAAATTGAGTGGTTACCAGTATTTTTCGAGTTAATTTTCCTCCTGTGTCATTCTGAGTAAGTTTTCCTTTTAGTGCTAAAGTTGGTAGAATTCTTGCCATAAGAATACCAGGGTAACTTCCTGCAAAAAAAGAAACAACTATTAATAGCAATGTCGCAAAACCAAGAACTTTGAATGTCCATAACGATTGTATAGTAAGCTGTAGCTCAAATAACTCATTAAACTTAGGTAATACCATAAGAGCTATTCCTAATCCTATCAATAAGGCAAAAAAGCTAATCAAAAATGTTTCTAATATAAATTGCCAAAACAAATTGTTTTTGCTTACTCCCAATACTTTTCTGACCCCAATTTCTTTAGATCTTGAAAATGCTTGTGCTGTAGAAATATTAATGAAATTGATACAAGCAATAATAATTAAAAACATCCCAATCAATGAAAAGATCCAGAGAAGACTTGCATTAATTCCTCCATATCTATGATCAAAATGAATATCTGATACTTTCTGAAGTTTGTATCTGTGCACATTTTTACTTTTAGAACGATACTTAGAAACCAAGGGGATCAATGTTTTTTCGATATGAGCAATATCCTGATTAGGTCTTAATAATGCATAACATTGTAAGCTACTTGTTATACCTCCCCAGGTTTTACTATAAGCGAAGGAACTGTAATTTTTAAGACTCTCATAAGAGACAAATATATCCCCTTGAACCGTAGAATTAGTTGGTATATCTTTAAGTAATCCTATAACTTGGATGGTTTCTTTATTTTCTAAAACAAATGTTTGTCCCAGAGCGGGATGATCACCAAACATTTTCTTAGCAAAACCTTTAGTGACATATGCTACATTAGGTTCAGTAAAGTCTCGATTACCGAGTGATTTTATTAAAGGAAAATTAAGAATCTGAAAAAAATCAGGTTCAGCAAAAACAACATCTTCTAATAGGCGATTATTTGAGTTATTGCCTATTCCATCTACCTGCCAATCTTGTCGAATAAAAATATTGGCTACTTTTTCGGCGTAATTAAAATCGGATTTAAATACTCCAGCAAAACCAGGTGGAACACTAGATTCATACTCTATCTCGTCCTGATGCTCTTCAGTTACTACTCTGTGAATGCTATCTTCATTATGATGAAAATTATCAAATTGAAGATGATAATTTGCATATAGAAATATTAAAATAGAGCATCCAAACCCCAAGGCCAATCCCAAAATATTTATAAAGGAAAATACTTTTCGTTTCTGTAAATTTCTCCAAGCTATTTTTAAATAATTTTTGATCATGATTGCTCGTTTTTTAGATTGATTTTCTTAATGATTACTCCGATTTTAAACTATCAATAGGATTTACAAATCCTGCTTTAATTGTGTGATAACTTATTGTGGCTAGCGTTATGAAAACACCTAGTACGCCACTTAGCGCAAATACTTCCCACGAAATAGAAATTCGATACGCATAATCCTGAAGCCAATTATCCATTATATAATAGGATAAGGGAATGGCTATTACTATTGATACTATTATGAGAATTAAGAAATGGGTAGTAAGTAGTTTAAAAAGATGGTTTATAGAAGCACCAAGCACTTTTCTAATACTTAATTCTTTCTTACGTTGTTCTACTAAAAAAGATGATAAAGCAAACAATCCCAAGCAAGCTACCAAAATAGAAAGTATGGCAAAACTGATAATCAATTTTCTCATACGCTCTACACTGGTGTACATATTAGCATAAGATTCATCCATAAATGAGTATCTAAAATCAAGATTTGGTACAAAAGCCTTCCATTTTTTTTCTATTGAAGCTAAGGTCTCTGATAGATTATTGGTTGCTATTTTTATAGAGCTAATGGTAGTTTCATTACCATAAAACATCGCTACAGAACCAACTTTTTGTTGTAATGATTCAAAGTTGAAATCTTCTACTACACCAATAATAGTATAGGTTCTGCTTCCGCGAAGTATTTTTTTACCTATAGGATCTTTCATTCCAAATTTTTCTGCTAATGTTTGGTTTATGATTACAGATTCATTTTCAGTAGCTCGATTTTGGTCGAAATTTCTTCCGGATGTAAGTTGCATGCCGAAAGTGTCAAAATATTCATCATCAATCATCCATGCTTGAGATGGAACACCGTCTGCATTGATAACTTCTTTATTATACATTGTGTTACCATTTCGTTTCGTTCCTTTTATAGGTAAGTAATCACTATTACTAACATATGCTACTCCTTGAATTTGCTTCATCTCATTAGTAAAAGTGATCAGTTGATCACCTAACATATTTACTCCATAAATTTGTAGTACTTGATCTTTTTTAAATCCTAATTCTTTATTCAATATAAAATCCATTTGATTGTTAATAATCAAAGTGCTAACAATTAATATAATAGATATTGTGAATTGAAATACTACTAAACCACTTCTTAGACTCGATGATTTAGAACCTTTACTTAATTTACCCTTTAGAACATTAATTGGAGCAAACTTCGAAAGGTAAAAAGCTGGATACATGCCTGCTAAAACACCTATTAGTAATGATATAAGTGCTATCGAGGGAATAAACAGCCAGTTATTCCAAGGAAAAACAAGGGTTTTACCAGCAATAGTATTAAAAAAGGGTAAACCGAGTAGTGCAAGTAGAATACCAAAACAAAATGCAATTGTTGTTATGACTATAGATTCAACTAAAAATTGCATAATCAGTTTTTTTCTGCCAGAACCTATTACTTTTCTAAGTCCTACTTCTTTTGCACGATTAGCAGATTTTGCAGTTGATAGGTTAATAAAATTGATACCAGCGATTATTAAAATAAAAAATGCAATTGCTCCAAATATCCAAACGAAACGAATGTCTCCATGTGTTTTTCCATCATGAATATCTTTTGAATGAAGATGAATATCTGCAAGCGGTTGTAAATCTAAACGAGAAGATTGTAATATCCGTTCAAATTTATCATAACCATCATTTTTGAAAGCAGCTAATATGTAATTATTTAGCATTACCTGAGTCATTCTATCTTCAAAAGCAGTAAGATTTGTATTTGGTTTTAGTTGTATAAAATTGAAATAATTATTCTGAGTCCATCTAGTTTGTTCTCCTTCTCCAAATTCTACTCCTTTTAGAGTTAGTAAGAATTTGTAATCAAAGTTAGAGGCTTTTGGAAAATCTTTATACACTCCTGTTATTTTGTAAGGTTCAGATGTATCTCCATTTAGATACATAACTTGACCAATTGCACTTTCGTTTTTAAAAAACTTTTGTGCTTTGCTTTCTGAGATAATGATTGTTAATGGAGTAGTAAGTACAGAAGAGGTTTCTCCTTCAATCATTTCTAAGTCAAAAATATCGACAATAGCTTGATCGGCATAAGCAAAATGTTCTTCGTGATACTGCGCTGGCAGTTCGTTAAGGCTTATTTCATTGCTTCCTGCGCCATACATTAATTCGTTATCCAGTATTCTTCCTGCATTCAGAACTTCTTCAAATTCGCGATTAATAGTACTAGCCATTAGCGCGGAGTGATGAGCTCCCCAACCTTCTACACCATCAACCTTAGCAAAATGTGTTAACCTATAAATATTATCTCTATTGGATATTTGTGTGTCATAACTAGCTTCATCTGCTATAAATAGGGTTATTAATAAACAGGCAGCTACTCCAATACTTAATCCTAAAATATTGATAGTACTAAAGACTTTGTTTCTTAAAAGATTTCTCCAAGCTATTTTAATATAATTCCTAATCATAATTGTTCGGTTTTGATGATTGATTTATTCTGTACGCAAAGAATGTACAGGATTGGATATAGATGCTTTTATAGCATGAAAACTAACTGTAAGAATTGCTATACAGATAGCAGAACCTCCTGATAATAGAAACATCCACCATTTTATATCGATCCTGAAAGCAAAATCTTGCAACCAATTAGACATTACATACCAGGCAATTGGTGAGGCTATTGCAAATGCAATGATGACAAGTTTTAAGAAGTCTTTGGACAAAAGATTTACAATTTCTGATACAGAAGCTCCAATAACTTTTCTAATACCAATCTCGCGCTTTCGTTGCAACGTACTATAAGCAGCAAGACCTAGTAATCCTAAGCAGGAGATTAAAATTGCTAAACCCGCGAAGTATAAAAATAAATTACCAAAGCGTTCTTCATTTTTATATTGTTCATTAAACGATTCATTTAAAAAGAAATAATCAAACGGTTGTTCTGGTAAAAAGGAACCCCATAATTTTTCAATAGCGCTAATGGTCTGTTTGATATTGGTAGGTGCTAATTTTACAGTAATTAAATCATTTCGATTAGTTTCCATTCTCATGGTCAGTGGTCCGATATTATCATGTAAAGAATTGAAATGAAAATTTTTGATTACTCCAATAACTTGTCCTTCGCGTCCCCATTGTTTAAATCTAGCGCCTATTGCTTCTTTGGGGTCGCTATATCCTAATAATTTTACAGCTTCTTCATTAAGCATCATAGCTTTTGTAGAATCAGAAGCAAAATCTTTTGAAAATGCTCTTCCAGCTATCACTTTAAGATCGAATTGAGGAACATAATTATGATCTACAAAATAGAGATCTAAATTTGCGATTTGTAGATCACCACTTTTATTTTCTATTTCAGAGTATGCAGAAGAATTTCCTCCTCCTGGAACGCTTGATCCTAAACTTGTAAATTTTACTCCAGGAACATTATCAATAGCTTCTTTTAAAGCCAATTGCGAACTGGATGATTGTGCTTCGAGAATTAATAAATGTTCTTTATTGAAACCTAATTCTTGATTTCGCATATATTCCATTTGATTATAGATAATAATAGTACCTGTGATAAGAATAATGGAAATAGTAAATTGTATAATTACTAAGCTTTTTCTGAGTAGGACTCCTTTGCCACCAGTAGAAAAGTTGCCTTTTAGTACTTGAATCGGTTTAAAAGAAGATAATACTAATGAAGGATAAATTCCTGCAAAAATTCCTATAGCAAGAGACATACCTAGTAATTTGAAAATGTTAGCGTAATTAGAGAAAAGGCCTTCGCTAATTACTTTTCCGGCAGCCTCATTAAAAAATGGTAAAAAAAGTAAGGTTAGTAACGTTGTTATAATGAATGCTATTAGACACGTTATGATGGATTCTCCAATAAACTGTAAAGAAAGATGTTGTTTTTCTGCTCCCATTACTTTACGAATACCAACCTCTTTAGCTCTTTCGACAGAACGTGCAGTGGTAAGATTTATAAAATTAATGGAGGCAATTAGTAATATGAAAAATGCAATTATAGAGAATATATATACATTAGTAATACTACCTCCACCTGTACCACCACGAGTAGATTTTAGATATAAATCCTTTAGAGGTTCCAAAGAAAGGGTAACAAACATCTTGCTTTGTTTCATAAATTCTCCACTATGCTTTTCTAGGAAAGCAGGGAATTTAGAAGCTAATTGTTCGGTGTCTGTTTCTGAGTTTACTAAGATGTATGCTGCAGCATCATAGCTGCCCCATTGTGAATCTAAGGTTTTTTCTAAATTCTGTGTGAATGTCGTTAGGGATAGTATCATATCCGCTTTAATATGAGAGTTTTTAGGAAAATCTTCCATAATTCCAGTTACTGTAGCATTCAATCCTTCTTCTCTGATTTTTAAAGATTTACCTACAGGGTTTTGATCGCCAAAATATTTTTTTGCAGTAGTTTCGGATAAAACTATACTAAACTGTTTTGTTAATACTTCTTTTGGATTTCCTTGTAATAGTTTAAAATCAAAGACAGAGAAAAAACTTGAATCTGCGGCAATTGCATTCGTTTCTTTAAATTTCAGATCGTCTTTACGAACAATCATATTTAACTCATTGATTCTAACCGCTGAAATGATTTCAGGAAAATCCTTTTGCAAATTAGGAGGTACTGCCCAAGCGGGTATATTAGCCTCTATATTATCAGAAGGTGTTTTAATGTCAGCAACAACTCTATAGATGTCGTCGCCTTTACTATGGAAAGTATCGTAACTTAGTTCGAAACCAACATAGAGTAGCATAAGAAAGCTAGCAGTCATACCTATCGATAGTCCTGTAATATTGATTAACGTAAAGCCCCTACGACGCCAAAGGTTTCTCCAAGCTATTTTAAAATAATTCCTAATCATAACTGTTCTTTTTTTTTACCCACTAAGAGATAAGTTGGTTGATACTGAAACAAGTTCAGCACTAGTTAATTTATTCTGTACGTAATGAATTTACTGGGTTAGCTGTGGATGCTTTAAATGCTTCGATACTAACTGTAAGTAAAGTGATACCCATTGTAATGATACCTGCTATTATAAAAACCCACCAACTAATCGAAACTCTGTAAGTAAAATCTTGTAGCCAGTTTTCCATGAGATAATAGGATAGGGGAGTAGCGATAACTAATGCTATAAGTATGAGTAAGAAAAAATCCTTGGTTAGCATTTTCATTACTGTACTTACGCTCGCCCCTAAAACTTTTCTGATACCAATTTCTTTCTTTTTTTGTTCTGCCATAAAAGAAATTAGTCCAAATAAACCTAAACAACTGATTAGTATTGCAAGTGTGGTGAATACAACTGAGATATTAGCTAATCGCTTTTCTTCTGCGATTAGTTTTTCTGTTTCTTTATCTATGAAGTTGTAAACAAATGGCGTTGTTTTATTGACTTGCTTCCAAGCTGTTTCCATTTGGCTTAAAATCATTTCAAAATCAGAAGTTTTGGTTTTTACTAATAACCATTCTAGACTATTGTCCAGGTACAACATAATCGGTTCTACTTCTTCTTTTAACGAGGCAAAATGATAATTTTCTGTTACGCCAGCTACTTCTACAGTTTGTACATCACCACCAGTAGAGAATAACAATGTTGTTCCAATAGCATTTTCTAATGGTATATTAAAAGCATCCATAGTAGCTTTATTTATAATAACACCACTACTATCCTGGCTTTTTAATTCTCTACCAGCCAATAATTGTGTACCCACAGTTTTTAAGTAATCACTATGGATACCGTTCATTTTTACTAATGTTGGCTTGGTAGGATCACTACCTGGTAAATAAGCACCTACATCACCTCGTAAAAATTGGGAAGGATAAATATTACAGCCAGATACTGATGTCACTCCGGAAATCTTACTCATATTGGTTTTTAGGGTATTGTATTGAGTAAAAGCTTCTTGTGTTCCTAAACGTACTGCAATTAAATTTTCTTTATTGAAACCCATATCTTTTGTTTGTGCGTAACGAACCTGTTTAGTAATAATAGATACGGTTGCAATTAAACCAATAGAGATTACGAATTGAAAGACAACAAGGCCTTTGCGTAATAAAACTCCATTAGAATTAGGAGTTACAGAACCCTTTAAAACACGCATTGGTTTAATAGATGAGAGCACTAATGCTGGATAAATACCAGCAATTAAACCAGTAATAATTCCAATTCCCATTAAAATAATTAATACACGAAAATCTAATATGGAATCATAACTGAGAGTACCTTGGGTTAATTTATTAACTAAAGGTATTATTAGCATTGTTAAGGGAATACTTATTATGGATGCGGATAATGATAACAATACAGATTCTCCTAAAAATTGCCCAATTAGGGATTTTTTATCGGCGCCAATAGTTTTACGAACACCAATCTCTTTAGCACGTTTGTTAGCTCTTGCAGTGCTTAAATTAATAAAGTTTACGCAGGCTACAAGCTGAATAAATAAAGCTAATGTAATTAATAGGTAAAGGTAATTAATATCTGATACGGCACCAATCTGTCTAGAAATACCTTTAGAATACAAATGAATATCGCTTACCTTTTGTAAAAAAAGTTGTTTTTTAAAATTGAAAGCTGCAAAATCTTTTGCACCGCGTTTTTCTAAGAATGCAGGTAATTTATTTTGAACTGTCAATGCACTTTCTGAAGAGTTTAGTTTGACATAAGTATAGATAAAGTTTTGAGTAGCAAAATTTTGTACAGTTCGCACAAATTGACCTAAACCCGGAGTATTCATTGTCACTAAATAATTGGGGTTTAGATGTGATTTTTCAAGCTTGCTATCATCAAAAACCCCCTTTATTGTTAAAGATAATTGTTGTTCGCCACTACCAGAAATAATGGTTTTATTAAGAACCGGAACATTACCAAATAGTTTTGTGGCTAAACTCGAAGATAACACAACAGTGTTGGGTTCTACTAAGGCAGTAGCAGGGTTTCCCTCAAGGAAATTGAAACTAAAAACATTGAAGATTGTGGCATCTGCCAGATATCCTCTAGGTTCATAAAAACCAACTTGACCATCGCTTGGACGAATTAAATCTTCCGTACCTTCTCCCATGTACACTAATCGTGTCGCTTCAATAACCTCAGGAAAATCTTCTTTCATTGCAAACCCAATAGGAGGTCCACTAGAAGCAGCGTTAAACCTTTTTGAATTAGGATCTTCAATAATAGTTCTTACTCGATATATGGCCTCAGCATCATTGTGATGATCGTCATATCCTAATTGGTCGAATACATAAATTAAAATACTTAAACAGCAAACGGTACCTACCGTTAATCCTAGTAAATTAATCATTGTTTGTAGTTTATTCTTTTGAAGACCTCTCCAAGCTATTTTGATATAATTCCTAATCATAACTGTTCGTTTTTTGATCCACCTGAGGCGGATAGATTGATTGATGTTTTTTATTCTGTTCTTAATGAATTTATTGGATTAGCATTGGCTGCTTGAAACGTCTTAATACTTATTATTAATAAAGCGAATACTATCATTAAGAATCCACTTAATATGAATACCCAAAAACTTATATTCGTTCTATATGAAAAATCTTGTAACCAATTATTGATTCCATACCAAGCAATTGGTGATGCTACTATAAAAGCAACACCAACTAGAATCAAAAATTCTTTGCATAGTAATGAATTGATTTGTAGTAACGAAGCTCCTAAAACTTTGCGAACACCTATTTCTTTAACACGTCTATTTGTAGTATAAATAACCAATCCCAGAAGCCCTAGGCAGCTAATTAGAATAGATAAACCGGTTGCCCAATTCAATAATTTGGAAACTTTTTGTTCTCTCTTGTAAAATTTGGTAACGGTCTCATCCATAAAATGGATACGATAATCTTCTATATCTGTGTATACCTCGGCATAAGCTGATTCAATTTTAGATAAAGTTTCTTGTAAATCTTCTGTGTTAGAATTTAAGAAAGCAATATGTACAGCTCGAAACCTACTAAAAATAGGTCTGTCCCAATCACCTCTTAATGCCATTGGTTTTATTTTTGATTTTAAAGAGCGTTGATGAAAATCTGCCATAACACCAACAATAGGTACTGTGAAATCTCCAAAATCTATAACTTTACCTATAGCCTCTTCGGGTGTTTTAAAACCATATGTTTTTCTAGCAGTTTCATTAATAACTACTTCTTTAATGGTATCATTTCTATGTATTCTACCAGCTAATAATTCTAGTTCAAAAAGCTTTGAATATTTCGTGTCTCCAAAAACAAATTGTAAATCTGATTGAACTTCTCTTTCATCATTTTTAAAGGTTGTAGTGGTGGTATTCGAAGAAAATGATGCTGGTGGAGCACCACCTAAACTTAATTGTTTAATTTGAGGAATACTCTTGAGTTTTTGCAGATATTGCTCCTTTTTATCAAGTTGTTGTTCTCCTCTAGGGTTATATACAGATACTACAGCATCTGTTTTAAACCCCATATCTTTGTTCAATAGATAATTAATTTGCTGACCTACTAACAGAGTACCTATTATAAATACCTGTGCTATCGTAAATTGAAAAATGGTAAGAAATTTTCTCAACCCTACTTTTTTTTCACCTACTGCCGAATGATTTTTTAATACAGTGATTGTATTGAATTTAGACAGTATTAATGCAGGATAAAATCCAGATAATATAGTGACTACCATAAGAAGAACTAGGATACTTATTATAATTATTGGAGAACTAAATAATTGGAATTCTAAATCTTTTGGCACAAAATCTGAGAACACATTTATAAGCCATTTTGATAGTACTAATGATAGTACAGCAGAAAACATTACTAATAAAAATGTCTCACCCATAAATTGGCTAATTAATTGTTTTTTAGAACTTCCTAATGTTTTTCTAATCCCAATTTCCTTAGCACGTTGTGTAGCCTGCGCTGTATTTAGATTAATGAAATTTATACAACCTAATAACAATAAAAAAAGAGCCACTAATGCTAGATTTCTTAGTAAAGGCTTACTGGCTTGGCTTTTCTCATAATCATAAATACCATAATTGTCGTTAAAATGAATATCATTTAGAGGTTGTAGCTTAAATTTTCTGGACTGTCCATGATTACGAGAATACTCGTCTAAATGTTCGTGGGCTAAAGCATCAAATTCTTTTTGTATTTTCTCAAAATTGACACTCTTACTTACTTTAACAAATAACTGCGAATTGGAATCGGTAGAGTTCCAGTTTTTATTCATAAAATTGTCTCTAACTCTTGTGTTTAAAAGTGTTGGGCTAGAAATAAATTCTTCAAAAACTAAGTCTGTTCGCTCTTTGAAATTTTCAACAATGGCAGTCACTTTAATATGTAAGGAATCATTATATACTAAAGTTTTTCCAACGATTTCATCTGGTGATAGTTCTGGGAAATAATCAGCTGCTCTAGATTCCGTTAACACAACATTATTGGGATTTGATAATGCACTTGCTTTATTACCTACCAGAAATTTATATTGAAAAATATCAAAGTAGTCTTTGTCTGTGAAAATGACATTTTTCGGCCATTTTATTTTAATTTCCTTTTCTTTGTTTTCAACATTATTTGGTCTTTCAATAAAAAAACCACTCACTTTTTCAAAATTGGAATTGTCCTTTATAGCATCTTCTAATGCTACAGTAACACCTGGGTTATGAAACATTCCTTCTGGACTATGAAAATCTGAAACTACCCGATAAATGCGGTCACCATCTTTATGAAATGTATCAAAACTATAGTCATAATAGACCATTAAACCGATGATGAATGACGCACTTAAACCTATAGTAAGACCAATAACATTAATTAGAGAAAAGACCTTTTGCTTCTGGATATTTCTCCAAGCTATTTTAAAATAATTCCTGATCATGACTGTTCGTTTTTTTGATCCACCTGAGGCGGACAGGTTGATACTGAAACAAGTTCAGCACTAGTTGGTTTATTCTGTTCGTAAAGAATCTACAGGATTTGCGGTTACTGATTTGATAGCTTGAATACTAATAGTGATAATGGTTATAATTAGGGCTCCAAAACCAGCTATCAGAAAAATGTTCCAGGAGATATCGGTTCGATAGGAGAATTTTTGTAACCATTGACTCATAAAATAGTAGGCAATAGGAGTAGCTATAAAGAGAGCAATAATTACTAGTGTGATGAAATCTTTAGACAATAACATCCATAAATTAGCTAGTGAGGCTCCGAGAATTTTTCGTACACCTATTTCTTTAGTCCGTTGTTCTGCTACAAAGGAAGCCAGTCCAAATAGTCCTAAAAGGCTTATAAAAATGGCTAAAATGGTAAACACTTTTGCTAAACTGGAGATTCGTTCTTCTGCTCTGAATTTTTTAGCATATTCCTGATCTACAAATCGATAATCAAAAGGAGTATTAGGGAAGTTTTTCTTAAATACTCCTTCAATAACTTCTAGGTTTTTACTAACACTCTTTTTAGGGTTTAATCTCAAATTATAAAAAGAAATATTACCGCCTCTATCAAACACATACATAGATTGCTTTACAGGACTATATGGAGATTGTACAACAATATCATCGATTACACCTATGATCTTAAGAGGTGGCATCGGATTGGGATCATCAATATCAGAATCTCGAATCAATTTTCCTATTGGATTTTTAATTCCCATATATTCGATGGCGGTTTTATTAAGGATAACTCCTAATGAATCTGTAGGAAAATCTCGAGAAAAACCACGTCCTTCAATTATTTTTGCCCCCATCGTCTCAACAAACTCATAGGAAACATCTGTATATGCTAAGTCATCTTGAAATCCAGTAGGTTTACCTTCCCAAGTATATCCTGATCGATTGGACCAAACATTTGTCATAGGACTACTTGTTGTTGCCATTTCTATAGCTCCTTCAGAAGCAATGAATTGATTTCTCATAATATCCGCTTTACCAATAAATTCACTGCTCATTACTGGTATTTGAATCAAGCCTTCTTTATTGTAACCTGTTGGTCTGTCTTTACTATATTGTATTTGATTCATAACGACGAGTGTACCTATAATTAGCGCGATAGACACTGTAAACTGCATAACCACTAATATCTTTCTGGGAAGTGCAGCAAAACGGCCCGCTTTAAAAGTACCTTTTAGAACAGCAACCGGGTTAAAAGAAGATAAGTACAAGGCAGGATAACTTCCGGATAGAAATGCTGTAACAAAAATAAATAGTAAGCATACAAGCCAGAATAGAAGATTTGTCCACGGAAAAATAATGGTCTTGCTTGCAAGATTGTTAAAACCGTGTAAGGACAACAAGACGATTCCGATTGCTACTGAAAAGGATAAGAAAACAATCAGGAAAGATTCACTTAAAAATTGAAATACAAGCTGTCCTCTCTGAGAACCTATTGATTTTCTTATGCCTACCTCTGTAGCACGTTTTTCTGAACGTGCAGTACTTAAATTTACAAAGTTGATACAAGCAAGTAACAAAATGAATATACCGATAATTCCAAATAGCCAAACATTTTCAATACGACCTCCACTTTGAACTCCATTTTCGAAATCACCTCTCAAATACCAATCTTTCATGGGAAACAAGAATATTTGTGGATTAAATTCCGCTTCTCCAGGAGAGGCATTTTTCTTAACATCAATGATTTTAGAAGTAACGGCTTCCATGGTTGTGTTGGCATTAACCTGTACAAACATCTGGAATGAATTGTTTCCCCATGAAGTTTTAGCTCTTTCTAACCAAGGTTGTGTAGTTATATAATATTTCCATGGAATTAGATAATCCATATCATTAAACGAGTTGTTGTCAGGAATATCTTTATAAACTGCAGTGATGATTAGATCATCTTGATTATTCACTTTTACAATTTTACCTATTGCAGAATTACTTCCGAATAGTGTTTTTGCAGAGGATTCGGATAGCATTATAGAGTTGATCTCTTTTAAACCATCTCTTACTCCTTCAATAATTTTTAAGTTCAGCATTTCTGGAGCACCTTCTTGCATGGCATTTCCACGTCTATAGATATTTGTTTCTCCAAAACGAATATATCTTGGTTGTTCCCAAGAGGACATAATGATATGCTTAAAGTTATCTTTATAATCTTCTCTCAGAGCAAATTCCAAAGGTCTCGGTATTGCTGGGCCTGTATCTATGATGTTATTAGCAGACTCATGCTGAAATACTTGAGCAATAGTTTCATTATTTTCGAAATAATTATTATAACTAAGTTCATCATATATCCATAAACCAATCAATATAGTTGCGGCCATGCCAATTGCTAATCCAGATATATTTATGAAAGAATAAATCTTGTTTTTTAAAAGATTTCTTAAAGCTATTTTAAAATAATTCCTAATCATAACTGCTCGTTTTTTGATTGATTGATTTATTCTGTTCGTAAAGAATCTACAGGATTAGCTGTTACCGATTTTATAGCCTGTACACTTATCGTAATAATAGTTATGATAAGTGCTCCAGAACCTGCGATTAAAAATATGTTCCACGAAATATCAGTTCTATAAGAAAATTTCTGTAACCATTGACTCATAAAATAATAAGCAATAGGACCCGCTATAAAGAGTGCAATAATTACTAGTTTAATGAAATCTTTAGACAATAACATCCATAAATTAGCTAAAGAAGCTCCAAGGATTTTTCGTACGCCTATTTCCTTAGTTCGTTGTTCTGCAACAAAAGAAGCAAGTCCAAATAAGCCTAAAAGACTTATAAATATGGCTAGCATGGTAAACACTTTTGCTAAACTAGCAATACGTTCTTCTGCTTTAAATTTTTTGGCATATTCCTGATCTACAAATTGATAATCAAATGGAAGGTTCGGAAAATTCTTTTTAAACGTTTTTTCTACCAATACCAAATTACTGCTCACACTTTTTGCGGGGTGTAATCGCAGATTATAAAAACTTGCATTTTGATTTTTATCAAATACATACATCGCTTGTTTTACAGGACTATAAGGCGACTGAACGATCATATCTTTGATTATTCCAACAATTTTAAGTGGATCATCAGGATCTTCGGTGTCAGAATCTCTAATATATTTACCAATTGGATCCTTCAATCCCATATATTTTACGGCAGTTTCATTAAGAATTACGGCATTAGAATCAGAAGCAAATTCTCTGGAAAAACCTCTACCTGCAATTAGTTCGATATCTAATGTTTTAGTAAATTCATAGGATACTGATGTATACGCCAAATCTTCTTGAAAACCCTCAGGTTTTCCTTCCCAGGTATATCCACTTCTGTTGGACCAAACATTTGTGGTAGGACTGCTGGTGGTAGCCATTTCTATTGCTGCGCCAGAAGCTATGAATTGGTTACGCATAAGATCAGCTTTACCAGTAAATTCATCACTCATTACCGGGATTTGTATCAATCCTTCTTTATTATATCCTACAGGTCTGTCTTTACTATGTTGTATTTGATTCATAACTACAATTGTGCCTATAATAAGAGCAATAGAGACTGTAAACTGCGTAACTACTAATATTTTTCTGGGAACTGCAGCGAAACGACCTGCTTTAAAAGTTCCTTTTAAAACCGAAACAGGATTAAAAGAAGATAAGTACAATGCAGGGTAGCTACCTGCCAAAAACGCAGTGAGAATAATAAAGACTAAAGAAATACCCCAAAACTGAAGACTTAACCATGGAAAAACAATTTCTTTGCTAGCTAAATTATTGAAGGCGTTTAAGAATAATAAAACGATTATGAGTGCCAAAACAAAAGAGAAAACAACAACCAGAAAAGATTCACTTAAAAACTGAAAAACAAGTTGTCCTCTTTTGGAGCCAATAGATTTTCTTATACCAACTTCTGTAGCGCGTTTTTCCGAACGAGCAGTACTTAAATTCACAAAATTGATACAGGCAAGTAATAATACGAACAAGCCAATAATACCAAATAACCAGACATTTTCAATACGCCCACCTGTTTGAACGCCGTTTTCGAAATTAGAACGCAAGTGCCAGTCTTTCATAGGTAATAAAAACAGCTGAGGATTAAATTCTGCAGTTTCTTCATTGGCTTTTTTCTTGGCATCTTTTATTTTGGAGGTAACAACATCCATAGTGGTATTGTCATTGATCTGTACAAAAAGCTGAAACGAATTGTTCCCCCAAGACTCTGCAGCTCTTGTTAGCCATTCTTGTGTAGTTATATAATGTTTCCAAGGGATGATATAATTAGTGTCTTCAAAAGCGTTGTTAACCGGTATATCTTCATATACAGCAGTTACTAATAAATCGTCTGTATTATTTACTTTTATAATCTTACCTAACGGATTTTCTTTAGCGAATAGTGTTTCTGCAGTGGATTTAGAAAGCATGATTGAATTCTTTTCTTTTAATCCATATTTTTCACCTTGAATAATTTTTAGGTTTAATACATCTGGAGCAGGCTCTTGCATAAAATTACCATCTCTATAAATGCTTTTTTCACCATATCTTAAATATCTGGGTTGCGTCCAGGAAGACATCATGATATACTTAAAATTATCATTGTAGTTTTCGCGCAATTCGAACTCCAGAGGCCTTGGAATTGCAGGTCCCGTACCAATTTTGCCATTAAATGTCTGACTTTGGAAAACTTGTGCAATTGTTGCTTTGTTTTCAAAGTAATTATTATAACTCAATTCGTCTGCGATCCATAATCCTATCATTATAGTTACTGCCATACCTAGAGCAAGACCAAAAATATTGATAAAAGAGTATATTCTATTTTTAAGAAGGTTTCTAAATGCTATTTTGATGTAATTCCTAAACATAATTATTGATTTGCTGATTCGATTTTGATTGATGAATGACCTTATACCAGTACGTTTTCTGTAACTTTTTGTCCGTCTAGCATTCGTATGATTCTATGACTATATTTAGCATCGTGTTCACTATGTGTTACCATTATAATAGTAGTTCCTGCTTCATTTAATTCAATTAACAAATCCATTACTTCATTACCATTAGTACTATCTAGGTTTCCTGTTGGCTCATCAGCAAGAATAAGTTTAGGATTATTAACTACTGCTCTGGCAACCGCGACACGTTGTTGTTGTCCACCTGATAATTGCTGTGGAAAGTGGTTTCGTCTATGCATGATTTGCATTTTTTCTAAAACTTCTTCTACACGTTTTTTACGTTCTGCAGGCTTAACTCCAGTGTAGATCAATGGTAATTCTACATTTTCAAAAACGGTAAGCTCATCAATTAAATTAAAACTCTGAAAAACAAACCCTACGTTGTGTTTACGGAGATCTGAACGTTTACGCTCATTATATCCAGCTACCTCTTCACCATTAAACTTGAAACTTCCTCCATCTGAATCATCTAATAATCCTAGAATGTTTAGTAAAGTAGATTTACCACATCCTGAAGGTCCCATAATTGCGACAAATTCACCTTCTTTTACATTAAAAGAAAGTTTATTTAATGCTATAGTTTGTACTTCTTCGGTTCTGTAAAACTTTTCTAAGTCCGTTATTTGTATCATTTCACTCGTTTTTTTAGTTGATTTCTTTTTATTTTAATATTAATTCTTCAGTATCTCCAAAACTATCATAGCTTGATGTTACTACTTGATCACCAGGAAGTAAACCTTCAATAATTTCGTAATATTCTGTGTTTTGACTACCTAGACGAATAGCAACTTTGTAGGCAGAATTCCCGTTTTCACTTACTTTAAACACCCAATTACCACCTGTCTTTTGGAAAAAACCACCTTTTGGAATTAAAAGAGCTTGTTTTTCTGCACTTAATGCTACTCGAATTTGAAGATTTTGTCCTCTTCGAATTCCTTCAGGAACGTCGCCTTCAAATTGCATATCTACCTGAAAACGTCCATTGGTAACTTGGGTAAATACCTTTTTGATAATTAAGGTATAAGGTTTATTGTTAAAAGTGAAGGTTCCTTTTTGTCCGTTATAAATTCTAGAAATATAATGTTCATCTATATCTACACGAACTTTAAATCCACTTAATACATCAATTTGTCCCAATCGTTCTCCTTTGTTTTTTGATTGCCCTATTTCTGCATCAAGAGATGTTAATTGACCATCTACAGGAGCGCGTACGACAAGATCACCTACTTTTTTACGCATCAATTCTAATGCGCTTTGTGTTCTTGCATAGGAACTTTGAGCTTGACTAACTTCTTGCTTAGTAGCAGAAGAATCCTGACTCAATACTTGTTTAGCAAGTTGCATACGCTGTTTCTGATAGTTATAATCATTTTCAGAAGATTCATATTCTTGGCGACCAACTGCTCCTTTATCGTATAATTTTTTATTTAATTGATATAGACGTTTAGCTTCAATAAGGCTGTTTTCTACATCTGTAAATTGATTACGTCTGTTAATGGTATTTTGACGTGCAGCGTTTTGAGAAATCTGCATTTGCGTTAATAAATTGTATACTGATGTTTCTTGATTGATGAGACTAAGTTCCAGATCTGTATTAGATAACCTGAGAATAGGTTCTCCTTTTTTCATAATGGCACCATCTTCCACAAACTTTTCTTCAACTCTTCCTCCTTCTAATGCATCTAAATAAATAGTAGTAATAGGTAAGACAATTCCATTTACAGGAATGTTTTCCTGAAACACATCCTTTTTTATAGTATTAATGGAGATGCGTTCTTTTTCTACGTTTAATTTAGAACCTCCAGAAGCCTGTATGAATACAAAAATGATAAGAGCCAAGATCAGTAAGCCACCAACTAGCATAGCTATTCTTGATTTTGAAAATTGTTTCTTTTGAATTGGTACGTCCATTAGTATTTTTTTAATTATTTGTTCTGGTTTATTGGTTTTTAGTTTATTTCGTTTTCGAATTCAATTATTGATTTCCAAACATCTTTTATATAAGGAACAACTACTTCTTCTTTATAATCGATATCAGTATTGATCATTAATATCTTTCCTATTTTGGTTTCCGGATTAAAATACATCATAGCTAAGGATCCAACACAAGAACCATTATGACCAATTAATAAATCTTTAGATCCTATAAAATCATTATTATACTCTACAAAAGTTCCAACATTTATTCTCCCACTTTTGTTTATGTTTTGCTCAAAACGTTTTTCAAAGAAAGTGTTGTAACTAGATTTATTTAATAGGGTTCCTTTCCCATCATAGCCTTTCATTAGTTCTGCTAAATATTTGCTTAAATTTTCACTAGTGGTAAGTAGACTTCCACTTGGATAGGATATAGCTTCATAATCTGCAATTTTTTGATCTTTATATAAGTAGAATTTTGATCTTCTATCATTATCTACTTCTTTAAGTGTCCAAGCAGAATCATTCATGTTTAGAGGTTCGAAAATATGTTTTTTGGTAAAATCTTTAAAAGAGATTCCGGTTGCTTGCGCTATTATTAGTCCACATAAATCTGCTCCAAAATTGGTGTATTCGAAAGTTGATCCAGGTTTGTTTTTAGAAAAAGCTTCCGTGGAATACCATTTTCCTTCTTTTGAAAAACAGTTTTCAAGAAAATTAAGCATAGAAATTCTTTTGTCTGGATTCTGAAAGTGTGTAAAAGGAACTTCATCCTTTTCGATTTTTTCGTTTTTAAGAACATAACCTTTCAAATAATTTTCTTCATAATCTATTATGGAAGAAGAGTGTGTTGCTAATTGTAATATGGTTATCGGTGTATCTGGATAATTAGGGTTTACAACTTCAAAAGGTAAATACTTGTTTATCGGATCATTTAAATTAAGTTTTCCTAGTTCTTGTGCTTTAAGTAATGAGATTCCTATAAAAGTTTTGGAAATAGATCCTACATTTTGAATAGTATTTGTTTTGTATTTCTTTTTGTTTTTAGAATCTGCAAACCCAAAACCTTCATTGTATAATATGTTGTTTTGATCAATTATTGCTACAGAAAAACCTACGAGTTCTCCGTCTTTATTTGCATTTTTTAATGTAGTTGTTAAAGAATCTTTTGTCGCAGAATACTCTTTATTAGACGCGATAGAATTCTTGGTATTTTGCCCACAAAAAAATGTCGATAAACTTAAAATTAGAATTAGAATAGACTTGCTCATTTTGATTATTTTTTATCTAGTTAGTTGTTTAATCATATTTGTGCACACCATTTACATAGTCAAGATAGTGCCAAAAACACAACTACCTGAATATCAGTTGTTTACTTGTTTGTTTAAAAAGAATAGTGTTCGATTTTGATACACTTTGTGTTCGGAAACAATACAGTGTTACAATTAATAATATTTTACTTTTTCAATTTTTTCAAGCTGAGATTAATTGTGTAATATTGTAAGTATGGTTTTAAAAGAAGCAACAATATTAGTTATAGATGATGATGTAGATGTATTAACTGCACTACGTTTATTATTGAAACCACTTGTTAAAGAGGTCGTTGTAGAAAAAAATCCTAGTAATATAGGGGCTCAAATCAAAGGCAAAAATTTTGACCTTATTATTCTGGATATGAACTTTAATGGATTGGTTAATACTGGTAATGAGGGTATTTTTTGGTTAAATGAAATTAAAAAACAAAAATCGGACACTTCTGTTGTTTTGATTACAGCGTATGCAGATATTGATTTGGCAATTCGTGGATTAAAAGAAGGAGCTTCTGATTTTTTAGTAAAGCCTTGGAAAAATGAAAAAATCACACAAACCATAACTACAATACTAGAAAGCAAAAAAGCTAAACCTACCAAAGATAAAATACTACAAAGCAATAATTCTCCTATAATAGGAGAGAGCGACGCTATTAAAGATGTCTTTTTAAAACTTAAAAAAGTAGCTCCTACAGATGCTAATGTGTTAATTTTAGGGGAAAATGGTACTGGAAAAGATTTGATCGCGAAAGCCTTACATGATAATTCTAATAGAAGAAATAAACCTTTTGTAAAGGTGGATGTAGGCGCATTGACATCTAGTCTTTTTGAAAGCGAATTGTTTGGTTATAAAAAAGGAGCTTTTACTGATGCTAGAGAAGATCGACAAGGACGTTTTGAAGCAGCTAATGGAGGAACACTTTTTTTGGATGAAATCGGTAATATTAGTTTAGGGCAACAGGTTCGTTTACTTACGGTACTTCAGAATAGAATGGTTACGCCATTAGGGAGCAATGATGCTATATCTATTGATATTCGGTTGATTTGTGCTACTAATATTGATCCAAAGGCGTTAGCAGATGAAAAAAAATTCAGAAAAGATTTAATTTATAGGATTAATACTGTTGATATGATCATGCCTCCGTTACGAGAAAGAGGAACCGATATCACATTAATAGCAAAACATTTTATTTCCATTTATGCGGATAAGTATAATAAAAACTCATTTAGTCTAGACTCTGGATTTATTTCTAAACTTAAGAATCATGATTTCCCAGGAAATGTAAGAGAGTTACAATATGTATTAGAACGTGCTGTGATTATGGCAGATGGAAACGTTTTAAAACCCGAAGATTTAGTTTTTTCATCTATAGAAAGACCTACAAAGTCAGTTAGTTTGAAGAATATGAATTTAGATGATATAGAGAAAAATGCCATTCTTACGGTATTAGAAAAAAATAAAGGTAATGTATCTAAATCTGCAAAAGAGCTGGGTATTACAAGAGCTGCATTATACCGTAGATTAGATAAGTATGAATTATAACGGTTATATTTTACGGCTAGTATTGAGAATACTGTTATTGGTGGCACTGATAAACGGTTTAATATATGCTATTTATATAGAGAAATCTATCTATATATTCGTAGCATGTTTCTTGATCCTTTATGTAGGTTATAATTGCTACGCCTTTATTAAAAGAAGGTTTATAGTCATGGATGATTTTTTTGAAGCCGTTAAATACCGGGATTTCTCAAGATGGTTTCCAGAGGATCGTGGACCAAAAGACATCAGAAAATTATATACAGGCTTTAATGAGGTAAATAGGACTATAAAGGATATTAATTCTAAAAATGAGGCGCAGTATGTCTATCTCCAAAAAATATTGGAAATGGTAGACATAGGTATTATTGCTTTTAATTTAGAAAATGGAGATGTACTTTGGAGTAATGATTCGTTTAGAGAAACCCTGGATTTTCCGTCTTTTAAGAATATACGTTTCGTAGAAAAAAGAGCTCCAGAAATATATAATGTGATTTTTGATTCTTATCATAGAGAACCAGATTCTATTAGTATTGCAGTACAAAATGAAAAAATAAAAGTGTTGATATCGGATACTGTTTTTCAGGTTGAAGAAGATGCCTTTAAACTGATAGTGCTTCAGAATATTGATAATACATTAAATAAAAATGAATCTGAAGCTTGGAAAAAATTGTTAAGTGTAATGACCCACGAGATAATGAATTCTATAGCGCCAATATCTTCTTTGGCGGAAACCCTTCAGAGTCATTTACAATTGGCTATAGATAATCCTAAGGAAACGTCATTGGATCTGGAAGATGTTCACGCAGGAGTTAAGACCATTAAGAATAGGAGTGAAGGATTATTAAAATTTGCTAAAACCTATCGTAGTCTGAGTAAGGTAACACATCTTAACTTAGAGAAAAGACGAGTAGCCGATTTATTTGAGGTAATTAAGTTATTAATGCAACCATCTTTAGATGTCAAAAATATTACCATAAATTTCGAGCTCAAAACACCTAAATTAGAACTTGACATTGATAATCATTTGATTGAGCAAGTACTCATAAATCTTATTCTAAATGCAGTAGATGCTTGTAAAAATGAACGAGAACCATTGATAAGAGTTATCGCAGAACAGACTCCAAATAGGACAATTGTTATTAAAGTATATGACAATGGTACAGGTATTCCTCCAGAAATAATGGAAAATATTTTTATTCCATTTTTCACTAGTAAAACCACTGGTAGTGGTATTGGCTTAAGCTTGTGTAAACAAATCATGTTACTACATAAGGGCAAGATTATAGTGAATAGTAAAGAAGGAGAGGGTACTGTATTTAGTTTAGTTTTTTAGCACATAAAGAAGCGTATAGCTCTGTTTAATCATAAAAGAATTATAGGTATTTACTTAATCTTTTAATAGATGTACTATGGGTTTACCTTGATAGCATTTTTGCATCCTCATTCTTCCATGATTTTTGGTTTTAAATTGTTTTGCAATACAAGATGTATTAAGTTCTTTTCTGCACAGGGAGTTAGAGTATAGCGTATTTTATTATTCAATAATTTTAACAAAATTATCAAATACAATTACTCACCACTATGAAATCGTGAGCAAGAGTTATGCATTTCTTTCGAATTTCATTTTTTAAGACATTCTTTATGAATCTGATACATATCGTTAATGTTTTAATAAAGCTTCTTATAAATGTTTAACAATTCTATATATTCGTTAAACAAAATAACTAACAATGAAAACTTCAACAAACAATTACCTTGTATACCTTTTTGTATTTTTCTTTTCAGTAGGTCTTTTTGCACAAGATTTTCAGGGTAAAGCCTATTATTATTCTAAATCAACAATGGAGTTAGGTAGTTGGGGAGCTAGATTGAGCGAAGCTCAGAAAAAAGATGTAGCCGCACGTTTAAAGAATAGGTTGGAGAAAAAATATGTGCTAACATTCGATAAAGTGTCATCGACATTTAAGGAGGATGAAAAACTTGATGTAGATGTACTCTCAGGTGCAACAGATACTTGGGGTAAAAATTTTTCTCCAGGTGAGCAATACAAAAATGTAAAGACCAGTGAATTTGTTCAGAAACAAGAATTCTATGGGAAGAATTTTTTAGTCAAAGATACGTTACAACCTATCAAATGGAAAATGGCAGCAGATACCAAACAAATTGGCGGTTACACCTGTTATAAAGCAACAGCTATGATACCAACAGCGGATCTTACCTGGTACGATTTTTCTTGGAGTGAATTAAGAGCAGCAAATAATCCTGATAAACCTGATGAAGTACCAATGACGGAAGTTACTGCTTGGTATACCCTAAAGGTTCCTGTACGTTTAGGTCCATCAGAGTTTTGGGGACTTCCAGGATTGATTTTAGAGACCAATGTAAATAATACCACCATGTTATGTTTCAAAATTGTAATGAATCCTGACGATAAAGCAAAAATTGAGGCTCCTAGTAAAGGAAAAGAAGTTACTAAAAAGGAATACAAAGAAATTATTACCGGTAAAATGCAAGAAATGCGTAACAACCGAGGTAGACGAAGACCAGGAAGCTAACACTTTGAATTCTAAAGATTCATACATTATTTAAAATTCATGAGAACTCTTTTTGTGTTAATACTGCTGTGTGTGGTAAATAGTACTTTTGCTCAGATTAAATTGCAGGGTATGGTGAAGGATAGTCTGGGGAATCCGTTAGAATTAGCAAACGTTATTGCGATTAATCAGGAAACTAAAATTTTACAGGCATATGGAACTACAGATTCCAAAGGAAATTATGCACTGAATTTAAGCAAGAATACCGAGTTTAAACTTACAGTTAGTTACATCGGTATGAAAGATTATGAGGAAGTTATTTCTATAGGAGAGATAGATATTACAAAAAATATAGTTCTCAGATTTGGAAACACTCTAGATGAAGTTCAGATAACTTATGAAATGCCTGTAACTGTCAAAGGTGATACCTTAATTTACAATGCAGACTCCTTTAATACAGGTACCGAACGAAAATTAGAAGATGTATTGCAGAACCTTCCAGGAGTAGAAATTAATGAGGAAGGGCAAGTAGAAGTAGAAGGAAAAGTAGTCAATAAATTGATGGTAAACGGAAAAGATTTTTTTGATGGTGATACTAAAATTGCTACTAAAAATATTCCATCGAAAGCTGTGGATAAGATACAAGTTCTTAGAAATTATTCAGAAGTAGGACAGTTACGTGGAGTGACTAATAATCAAGACAATGTAGCTCTTAATATTAAACTTAAAGAAGGAAAGGAGAGTTTTTGGTTTGGAAATGTTACTGCTGGAGGTGGTGCCTCGACAGACGAAGGGTTATATCTGGTGCAGCCAAAGCTTTTTTACTACAATCCAAAATACAGTATTAACTTTATTGGAGATTTCAATAATACTGGGGAAGTAGCTTTATCCAGAAGAGACATTAGAAGTTTTGGAGGAGGTTTTAGATCACCCAGCAGGAATAGTGGAACCAGTATTAATCTTGGGAATAATGATTTAAGTTTCTTAACGAATCAAAGCAATGCAACGAAGATCGAAAATAAGCTTGGAGCAGCCAATTTTAGTTATTCGCCTAATACGTCATTGGATATAAGTGGTTTTGCCATTTTTAATGTAAGTCGTCTCTCTTCAAGGCAGTCTAACTTTAATCAATATACAGATGCCGATTTAGGGATTCCGGATGAATCGACGGAGCAGAATAATGAAGAAAAATCTGATCAAGGATTACTCAAATTAAGTGCATCGTATAAACCAAACGTTAATAACCAAATTGATTATGATGTTTTGGGGCGCATTTCTAAAGATGTACAAGATCAAAACTTCTTTTCTTCTGTTTTGGGAACTACTACTGAAGTAGAAGAAGCTACACCTTTTAGCATTAATCAAAGCTTGAAGTATTACTATACATTTAATGAGAATAGCATTTTTGCGTTAGAAGTAGAACATTTATTAAAGGATGAAGACCCTTTCTATAATGCTAGGTTACTTAATGATCCAACTAATAATGATGAGGTAGATCCGAATGATAGGGATCCTTTCGATAATACAGCAGAAGCCTTAGGTCTGGATACGACTCTGGAAAATTATAATTTAGGACAGGATAGGCGAATTAAATCGAATCAACTAGATGCTAAGCTTGACTATTTTTATATAATTAATGCAAAGAGCAACTTAAATGTGACGTTAGGTACCATATTTAGTCAACAAGACTTTGATTCCAGATTGTTTCAGTTTTTAAATACGAATGCTCAATTTGATCCTACACCAAATTTTAATGAAGGAAGAGCAACCAATGATACAGAATTGACATTTAGTGATGTGTACCTAGGATTTCATTATAGATTTAAAACCGGAAAATTCATTTTCACACCTGGATTATCAGTACACTCTTATGTAAATAAAAACAGTCAGTTTAATCAGGAATTTAATGAAAGTTTTTTTAGATTATTACCAGATTTTGAAACTCGGATACAGTTTAAAAAGAATGAAAGCCTTACGTTCCGTTATGATATGCGCAATCAATTTACTGATGTTACGAGATTAGCACAAGGATTAGTCTTGAATAATTTTAACAGTATTCAATTTGGAGAACCTGATTTACAGAACGCCTTATCTCATAACTTAAGTCTATTTTATTCTAGTTTTAATTTGTTCAATTATACTAATATTTTTGCACGATTGGCGTATTCAAAAAATATTGATCAAATACGAGGCTTGACGAATTTTGATAATGTAATTACAACCAGTACGTTTTTTAATTCTAGTTTTGCAGACGAAAATTTTTCCGCCTTTGGTCGAGTTCAACGAACCTTCGGTAAAGTAAGAGCAACGCTAAATACAAATTTTAATTACACTAAGATTAATCAGTTTATCCAGAATAGAAGATCGGTAAATGAAGGATTTACCCAGAGCTATACGCCAGGTTTACGAACGAACTTTAAAAAAGCACCTAATGTAAGTGTAAAATACAATTATAGCATAGCTACCAATACACAAGGATCTAATAAAACGACTTTTTATACGAATGCACCTTCTGTTGATTTTGATGCTTACATATGGAAATCATTAACTTTTGTCACAGATTACACATACACAAGACAAAGTAGAGAAGGTGGCGCTAGCCAATCATTTGATACTTGGAATGCATCTTTAGCATACAGAAAAGACAGAGATGCAAAATGGGAATATGAATTAAGAGCTACCAATATCTTGGATGTAAAGTCAAGAGTAAACAACAGCGCAAACAATCTCTTTGTTTCTTCTACCGAGACTTTTATTTTGCCTAGGTTTATCACATTTAGATTGCGTTATGTACTTTAGATTGTGTTATCTATATATTTTCGAAATAAGTTTAATTTTTGATACAATTTATAAGAGACTATTATAAATACAGGAATAGTAGGGTAGAAGGTTTACTTGTGAGGAGCTTTTGTTTGCTTTTTGTTGGATTATGTTTATTATTTGAGTAATCCGTACATTAACTTTGATTTTTTACATTATCCTTCTTGAGTATCAAAAGTGATAATAAATTTGGTTCCTACACCTAACTGACTTTCGCAATGAATTTCACAATTCATAGCTTCTAGGTATTTTTTTACGATTGATAACCCCAATCCTATGGATGATTCACCAGCTGTAGGTTGGGCAGTTAATCTTTGAAACCTTCCGAACAGTTTCTTCTGATCTTCTTCGCTAATACCAGGTCCATTATCTTCGACCACAACATAGGTTTTTCCATCTTGTGATTTTACGTACAATGCTATCTTACTTCCTTTTTCAGAAAACTTAATTGCATTAGAAAGCAAATTTTCTAAAACCTGTATCATATAATTTTTATCTAATACAACAAAATGATTCCCTTCTTCTGCTTCTATTACTATTTTAATATCTTTTTCTGTAGCAGTAAGGTAAAAACACTTCGATGCATATTCGACCAATTCAACTAAGTCAATAGTTTCGTTAACTAATTTAATTTGATTTATCTCTAAAGAGTGTGTGTTTAGCATACGACCAATCATCTGTGTCAGACGATCTACAGCATTGTCAATTTCGGTTAAATATGTTTTTTGATCTTCTGTTAATTCCATGGCAGGTATATCCAGCAACCATATTAACCCTTTCATCTGATGCAAAGGAGTTCTAAGATCATGGGCAACCATATCTACTAGCATATCCTTTTCCTTATTCAGATTAACCAGTTCTTCATTTTGGCTTGCTACTTCGGCGGTTCGTTCCTCGACCTTCTCTTCCAATAGTATATTTTGCTCTTGAATCAGCCTTTCATTTTCTTTGGCTGATATCAGAGCTTCTAATTGTGCATCTTCTTTTTGCTTTTTATACATATTAATCCGATCACCTAGTGCAAAGGAAAGTAGCAATACTTCTAGGGCTGAACCAATCTGCATCGCATTTAAATAGGTCATTACAAAAGTTAGGTTTAATGACTCAAGAATTGCGAAACAAATACCGATAATAAGAGCTCCCCACGCAAATAAGTAATAGATAGCAGGACGAAACCCTTTTAATTTAAATCGAATACCTAATACAAGAAAGTAGGCTGCCATAATGAGAAGACCACCTTGAGCTAACTTCAGACCTTCTATTTTATAACCTAGTACAACAAATACGCATACTAAAATACCTACAACAAGAAACATCATGGAACCTTTATGAAAGCGTGGATCAGATTTCTTGGTACCCAGAAATTTTTGGGTAAACAAAGTAGCTGTTATCATGGTCAATCCTGAACTGACCACCACTAATTGATTAAGAAAAGGTGTATTTGGCCAAAAGTATTCAAAGAAATAACCAAATACAGAGGCCATAAACCAAGTAATACTGAATACATAGGCAATGTAGTAGAGATAAATTCCCTCTCTAGTTGAAAAAAACAAAAAGAGGTTATAGAGGAAGATCAATAGCATAAAACCAAAATAGATTCCCTGAAGAAAATCTAAATCATGTTCGTATGCTACAAAATTAGGAAGTGTCCCTACTCTGAGAAGGAAAAACAAGGGTTGATCACTCTTTACTCTAAGGTAAAAAGTTCGTGTAATATCCTCATCAAAATCAAGAGCAAATAAGTAATTCCCTACTTCAATTTCTCTAGTGCTAAAAGGTAGGTCATCTCCTGTATGCCTAGTAGAGATTAGTTGGTTTTCCTCATCAAATTCGTAGAGAGATATGGAATCAATATACGCTGAACCGACATTTAGGTAGAAATTATCAGAAAGGGTTTTATTAATTTTGAATTTTAACCAGTAAGCGGAAGCAGTACTAGAAAAATTTATCGTTTCCTGAGAATATTCTTTAAACTGAGTTTCTAGGTTGTTGTTTATAATTTCTTCTATGGATAGTGTAAGAGAAGCATCCTCTAGAAAATAGGTTTGATTGCCAATATCAAGCAGTTCAGTTGTATTATTAAGAAGAATCGTTGTCTGAGAAAATGAATTCAGAGGAGACAATAATATTATCCATAAGAGCCCTAAATAGTATTTAAAATAAGTTGCCATTCTTAATGTTTAATATTTTGAAAATTCACCGTTGCATAATAAGTAAATTTATGAAATATACAGGTAGTATTCCCTAAAAATATTTATTGCATATCACATTTTAACTCGTAAATTTAGGAACTATATACAAAATTAAACAGCCACATGAACCAACTTAATATACTTGAGGAGAAAGCGAAGGAAATTGTATTTCGCGTTTCTGATCACCCTCAAGACCGCTATAAATTGCGTTATGAATTCTACCAAAAATATGGAGATCCTTTTATTAAGGGAAACGAGGGACTAGGAAATTCTGAGTTAGCATTTATTGAATGGGAAATAAAAAGAGGGACTCTAAATCCTATGAATGATACAAAACCTGGTAGTGCATGGTGGAGAGAAGTCAATAGTCATTTTCTTTATGTAGCAACACTGGCCCAATTAATCAAAGAATCTGGAGAGTTGTTTCAAGGTTTACCTGTTCCTGTAAATTTTTGGCTAGATTATATTAATAAACCGAATGAACTTACCTGGTATCGCGCGCATAACTCAAGTATAATTTCAGGATATGATGTTGCAGATTCTCTAGCGTTTAAGGAAAATATTTATGAGCAATATTTCATGAATATAGTACTTTATCGATTGCTCTATGCTCAGTCTATGGTCGAAGGGGTAAGTTTTGGCATATTAGGAAAAATATTTGCCAATCCACGAGGGAGTGCCGTTTCTATTATAACAGATATAGAAGCTTTTTATCCAAGTCATTACCCATTGTCAAAAGAGGATATTAAGTATGTTACTCATCATGCACATAATTTAATGGGGTTGATTGAAGACATTTTTGATAAGATTCTCATCTTATCACATTTAGATAAATTATATGCAGAAGCAGCAAAGTGGAACAATTCTCCAGAAGTGACTAAATTCATTAAGAACAATAAGCCTATCTATCCGATTAGTCAGAGTGAGTTCAGTTCAGAACACTTCAATGAAAAATTAACAACTAATAAAATTCCAATTTCTTAAAAACTAATAAACCAATGCAAAACAAAGAAAATAACAAAAAGAAAATAGCAATACTCGGTAGTGGAATGTCATCCCTTACAACAGCTTATGAGCTGAGTTCTTATGAAAACTGGCAAGATCACTATGATATAACCATTTACCAAATGGGTTGGAGATTAGGTGGTAAAACAGCTACAGGTAGAGGACCAAATGAAAGAATTCAGGAGCATGGTATTCACATTGCACAAGGATGGTATGAAAATGCTTTTCGTTTGATACAAGACTCTTATAAAGAATGTGAAGAGCATAATTTAATGCCGAATAGTCCTTTTAAATCATGGGAAGATGGCTTTGATCGAGAAGATACTACATTACTTACTCATTTTGATCCTAAAACAAATCAATGGATAAAGAAGAATATTATTTTTCCTTCTAATGAATATATTCCCGGTCAAGGAGGACCATTGCCATTTTCAGCCATTGTTCACAAAGTAGTGGGATTGGTTGTTGAAATTTTATTCGGGACAGATCCAAACAAGGATAATCTAATGAATATGGCTTCTGAATCTGCCAAGGAAATTAAAGCACCCGAACATCATTCACTTTGGGGAGATTTTAAGATGAAATTCGAAGACTTTGGGAAGAATATCGCTAAGCACGAAGGAGAAAAGCTGCTAAACTATGTATCCGAACTCATTGCGAATATGAGTAAGATGGAAGATGAAGATCATGTGCATCGGAAAAATCATCACTCCATGATTAAGGAGTTACTCGATTTGCTTTCTAAATGGGCAACCAAGCTTATTGATTCCATAGCAGACCATAGCGAATATTTCTATTGGTTAGCTGTGTTTGTAGAATTTGGACTTGTTAATATGAAAGGAACATTAGAAGATGTTTATAACCCCGATACTCATGAACTAGACTATGACCGTATCAATGATTTGGACTACCGAGAATGGCTCCAAAAACATGGAGCAAGTGAACGGTTATTAAGCTCTGCAATGGTTAGATTTTTGTATACTGGGACATTTCATAATATAACGGGGCCTGATCAGCAAGGTAGCCTAGCGGCTGGAGTCGGACTTCATTTTTTAACAAACTCAGCAGGTTATAAAGGATCTTTTGTTTGGAAATTCAAAGCTGGTACAGCGGATACTATGATCACACCAATTTATTTAACATTAAAAAATAGAGGTGTAAAATTTAAGTTCTTCCATAAAGTAGAACAGGTACACTATTCGGATTCTGGAGAAATAGAAAAAGTATCTATGGCAGAACAGGTTACCTTAAAAAATGGTACATATAACCCTACGTACCCTTTCAAAGGTTTAGATGTATGGCCTGGAGAACCGCTGTATGATCAAATAGATGATCAACAAGCCAAGGCGCTTAAGGAAGGTAAATATGATTTGGAAGAAGCTTGGTGTGGCTGGGAGAATGTGGGACATATGTCTTTAGAAAAAGGAAAAGATTTTGATTATGTAGTTTTAGGAATCCCGATTGATGTTTTGGGAGGTAAAGAAGGAATTTGTAAAGAGATTATAGCTAATAATACGGCCTGGAATAACATGTATACTCACGTTAAAAGTATTCCTACAATGTCCATGCAATTATGGATTAAGCCTACATTAAAAGAGTTAGGGATGAATTTACCGGATTGGGGTTTCCCAGAAGGATCATTACCCAACTTGGTAACCTATGCTGATCCTCAGTACTCATTTATTGATATGTCTCAGGTGATGCCCTATGAAGATTGGAAAGAAGATGAACCAGGTGTATTAATATATTATACGGGATCATTTCTGGACCCTGAAGTGATACCTCCATATTCGGATCAGAACTATCCTCACGAGCAATTGGAACGTATTATGCGTGTTTCTGAACAATGGTTGAAAGATAAAATGGGATGGTTTTTTCCGAATGCTACAACGCTAGAGTATCCAGAAGGAATGAAATTGAGTGTAATCCATGACTTCTCAAAAACTGCCAAGACGGATTATGCCAGATTAAAAACACAGTTTTTTAGAGCTAATGTAAATCCCACGGATAGATACACCTTATCACTTCCTGGTTCTAATAAATATCGTCTTAAAGCTAGCGAGTCAGGTTTTGATAACCTTATTATTACTGGAGATTGGATCAATTTTGGAGTCAATGTAGGGTATTATGAAGGAGCTATAGTTGCAGGTCTTCAAGCAGGTCAGGTGATGAGAGATAAACTTGGATTGCCATCAGAAACAGAGATTTTTAGTGGGGTAAAGTTGAAATAATAAAAGGTTTTACTTTTAGAAATATAGATTAAATAGGAGGCTGTCCGAAAAGTACAATATTTACAATACTGTCACATTGAGCGGAGTCGAAATGTACTGAAAACCAAGGATAGTTATTTCTCGACTCCGCTCAAAATGACAGAGACATCTACTTTTTAGATAGCCTCCTATTTAGATTATAAGTATGGATATATGTAAATGAAAATAGTTTTTTTAGATCTTGAAAAACACATACAACTACTAAACAGTAAGATGATACAATTCAGAGGTTATTTATTACGATCAGGATATTTTTTATTTAAAAAAGATGAAGGACTTTCTCCAACATAATTTTTAAATATTCTTGTAAACGAAGAGGCATTAACATAACCAATAGATTCAGCTAAAGCTTCTATAGAGTATTTTCTCATTATAGGGTTTTCATCCAGTTTTTTAAGCAACACATTTATACGTAGCTCTACAAGGTATTGCTTAAAAGTTTTTTGTTTGTGTTTATTTATTATTTTGGATAGATACGCAGTATTAGTATTTAACTGGTTAGCAACCATTCCTAAACTAAAATCTTCCTCTAAGAATAATTCGGAATTCTCAATTTTGGATAGCTCATCCAAAATACGTTTTGTCGTTTCATCATCAATGGTATAACTTGGATTCTTTTTGGGCGTTCCTAGTTCTGCAATACGTTTTTTATAAAGTCTACGCTTTTTGCTACTCCAAATTAGAAGCAGCCCTAGTAAAACTAAACATCCGAATAAAATAAAAGCTATTACTTTTTTATTAGAGGCGTTATTTTTGAGATCATCAATTATTTTTTGTTTTTCTAAAAGTAAGTTTGGTGTAGTATATTTTTTCGTGCTATTTTTTACTAGGTAGGCAAAATCTTTATCTATTATTTTATCAGCATTCAAAAGTTTATCTATATAAAACAATTGGTTTTTAGTATCCTTTTGCTCTTCATAATACTTAATTAGTAATTCATAATTTTCTCTTATCGCAGGGAAGAAATAATTTTCTTTAGAAGAAATTGAATCTACTTTTTTAAGGTTGTTAATAGCAAGATCATAGTCTTTTTGTTTTAGATAAATCTTACCAAGATACAAGTGTTTTAGGGTGCGAGTACCTACATTTGCTATTCTTTTTTGTAGAAGTTGATCAAGTTTTAGAATACTATCAAGGCTAGGTTTGTAATTTTCTTTTTGATAACTTGAAATAGCAGATGATAACAGTAATTTACCATACATAAGGCTATCTTTAGTTTTTAAACTTAAGGGGAATATTTTTTTATATATAACTTCGGTGGAGTCAGAGATATTTAATTGATTAAGATTATGCACATATGCCCAATTAGCAATAATGTATCCTCTGATATTATCATCACACTCAAGACAGTTGTTTTCATAATATGATATAATATCTTTTAAAATATCAATGCTAGATTCATAATCACCAACATTTGTTTTTAGTCTGGATAATATATATTTGATCTCATATTCTTGTTCTATGTTACCACTAATATTTGCATATTTATTAGCATTTTCTAATTCATCAAAAGCCTTTTTATGGTTTCCGGCAATAGCAATAAGAGTTGCTTTTAATAAGTATGATTGTGCTGGCTGAGAGAAATCTATTTTATGTTTAGTAATTGCAATGGCAGAATCCGCGTATACAAAAGCAGTATCCTTGTAAAACACATTTGCTAGTAAAAAATAACCACGTCCTATGTTAGCGGTATCTTTTATTTTTTTTGCTTTTTCTAAAAAAGATTTTCCATAAAATTGAGCTTTTTTAATGTCTTTCTGCCTGTAAGTATTATACTTTTCTTCAATAAGGTCAAAACTATCTTCTGCAATTTCTTGTGAATTTTCTTGAGTGTTTTGAGAAAAAGAGAATTGAAACTTTAGAATAAATAATAAAAGAAAAACAGAAAATTTTCTCATTAGGTATTTTGTGAAATGCAACGGGCTTAATTTTTTTAATTGAATATAGTTTTTTTATTATTAACACATGGATATTCTATTATGTTATTTTACGTTTTTCGAATAAAACAGGAATTTATTTCATTTGATGTTATATAATTAAAATTTTAGGTAAGTAACAAACATCGTAAAGCCTTTTGAATAATAATTGTTTGATGTAGTAATGTATACAAATAGATAGTTTTATTCCACAAAAAAAAACCTAAACTACAGCAGTAATTTAGGTTTTTTATGGTCTTCCTTTTTGTTTTCGAATATATCAAAAATGAATGTTTTATTGAGAAACAGCGCTTACTGGACCACTAAAAAGGTCAGTGCCATCACCAAAAACCTGTGATGGATCTATAATTTCATAGATTCTATTAGTTGTAGTTAAATTTACCCTTACATAATTTGGATCTGCATTATTTTCGAACATTATATATTCATTGTTCTGAGAATGATATATCGCACCTGCAATTGTTCCACTAAGTAATCCATCCGTAACATAAGTGATCCCTCCAGTTTCAACATCTAGTTTGGCTAATAAATTAGCAGATTCGTGATATATATACACATTTCCATTATCATCAATAACTGGGGAACTAAATACATCAGAACCATCACCCGCAATCACAGATGGGTCTATAACTTCATAGATTCTATTACCTGTTGTTAAATTTATTCTTGCATAATTTGGATCCGTATTGTTTTCGAAAATGATATATTCATTATTCTGAGGATGATATATTGCACCTGCAATTGTTCCGCTAAGAATTCCATCAGTAACATAGGTAATTCCTCCAGTTTCGATATCTAGTTTAGCCAATGAACTAGCAGATTCATGATATATATAAACATTTCCATTATCATCAACAATTGGAGCACTAAAAACATCAGAACCGTCTCCAGCAATTACTGACGGGTCTATGACTTCGTAAGTGATATCTCCTGTTGTTAGATTCACCCTTGCGAAGTTTGGATCTGTATTATTTCTGAAAACGATATATTCATTATTCTGGGGATGATAGACAGCACCTGCTGATGTTCCGTTGGGCACTAAATCTCCTCCAACATAAGTAATACCTCCTGTTTCTATATTTAATTTGGCCAAAGCTCCGACAGATTCCTGGTAGATGTATACTTCTTCAGAAGCGTTGTTGTTATTTTCGACAACTAAATTACCAATAACCTGAGTGGTGTTATTAAATTTCAAGGTGACATCACCTGATTCTGCATTTTGCGGGACTTCGACTTTAAGGAAGTTCGTATTGATTTCATTAATAGTGCCAGCAACGTTTCCTGTAAAAGTTACTTCATAGGTTTCATTGGTTGAAAAACCATTACCATTTATAGTCAGAACTTCTCCTATATTTATAGATTGTTCAGCAAAAGTTAAGTTAGTAGGAAAAGTCATCATTTCTTCTTGCACTGTATCATCGTCACCAGAACAAGAAATCAAGAATGTAGATAAAATAAATAAGGTTAAGATTTTTTTCATAAGTTTTAAACTTGGGAGTTATTATTAATTTGAATAGTAATTATCAAAGTTATATTATAGAATTGACAATAGTGATCAAAATAAGAAAATCTATTTTGCATTTTATAAAATAAACAGATAAAACACCGATAAAATGTGTTTTTTTTCAGTTTAAGTGTTTGTTTTTTACCTTCATGAACCATTGTTTAATAAAAAATCACACCTAGTATAATAGCCTTTATATACTATTTTTGTATACATATCTAAGTAATGTTTCATGAAAGTATAGGTATCGATATACCTTTAAAAATATATCTAAGTTACTTCGTTTATGTTGTAGATATAGATAATGAAAGTGTTATGGATGTGTTTTCAACTTTCAGCTTAGATAATAATACAGCACTGATAAGAATACTTCTGTGTACTCCAGAGAGCTCAATTCAGTAGAAGAAATATGAGTTTGTACAAAATGATTAAAAATGATAAATCTTTCAAGTTTTGAATCTTGAAAGATTTATCGTTTTTTTTTAACTCAGAAAGGCAATTAGTTTTTTATAAACCGTTTAGAATAAGTCCCATTTTCATCTTTAAGTACCATAAAATATATTCCTGTACTTAATTCATTAATATCGATATCGATTATTTCATTAGCGCTATTAACTACTTGTGCTTTTATTTGTTTACCGGCAAAGTCATAAATAGAAATTTCGCAGTTAGTTACATTACTTTTTGTGATTGTTATAATGTTTTGACCTATAGGCATGGGATTAGGATATAATCCAAAACTAGTATCGTTTATAGAATAATCATTCGTACTTAAGATACTTTCATGATAAGCAGATATACTAAAAGCACCAGTTATATTATCATTAGAAAAATCGTGTACTCTAATTAACAATTTTGTCTCCGCAGATCCTTGTAAAGTGATCTTTTGATTATCGGTACAACCAACATAATTTAAATTACTAGAATCGCCAGTATATATAGAAATAACGGGAATGATTCCAGATATATTGCTTATGAAACCTGTTTCAATATCAATCTCTTCGTTACTCGGTATCTTTGCTTCAAACCATACATCTCTATCAACTGTAGAATTTCCGCAAGTTTGAGGCGCAGAAACTCCTGAAGCTGTGTAGGATATCATGGAAATAAATTTCTGTTGAGCTTCGAAATTCCCTCCAGTAATTAAATTAATTGGATTACTAGGTATATCTCCTAAAGGCCCTGTTATACTTGTGTAAGCAGATAGTTGATAACTACCAGCGGTATTACCATTATCAATACTTCTTATATACAATGTTTTTCCTGGATCATCTTGTATAGTTACTTTAGAAAAATTACCTTTTCCTGAATTAGAATTACAGACTATAGATGTAAGTGAAGTACAACTACCTTCGTACACTATGATATTAGTGTCATCAACAATATCAGAATTGGACCTGGTCTCTAAAAATATATGACCGGTATTAGGAATTGTAACACTATACCATATATCATTAGCTGTAGTAAAAGAGCTGCAAGAATTCTCTAAAGAAGGTGCTGCATTATTATTAGAAGCGATAATTGCGCTTTCTTCAAAACTACTACCAACATTTAAACTGATTGCTGAATCACAATTATTGTTCGATGGAGGATCTGGTGTAGTATCAGTAGTACCCTCAAAAGTAAATAAACCCGGATAATTGCCAGTTCCATTACTGGAAACTATTAAAGAATTATTGAATACAATATTTTTGTTTGAGCCATCCAGACCCATTTCGAAAATAGAAGTCGATTCTATAAGATATATTTTATCATCATAAATCGATAATTCTCTGTAAAAAATATTTGAATCAAATTCTATATATTCTTCACTATTTGTTGCGAAATTATATTTAAAAACTCCATCATAAATTCCATAAAAATCAACATTATAAAAAAACAAGTCATAACTGAAAACATCTATACTGGTAAAATCGGTAATTGCTGAAGAATCATTTGTTGTTGATTGATCGATGTGTTTAATGTTAAAAACAGTAGTACTTCTTTGATCTATTTCTTGCCAATACAAATTTCCTCTAGCCAGGAAAAAATCAGTTATAGTAACCTGATCTGGTATTCTATAAATAGTATAGATTCTTCTACCATCTAATGGATATCTGAAAATTACATCATCCTGAATAAAAAAGACCGTATTGTTATTTTCATTGTATGCGAAATATTCTATGCTTCCACGCGAATCACTTCTATCTAATAAAATTCTTTCGAAATTTCCTTCAAAATCATACACTTTTATGTGTTTCTCACCTGAAACTAAAATATTAGAATCTGTAAAATCCAAATTGGAATTAAAATTAATAGCGCCTGATGCAATTACTATACCTCCATTCCTAATTTCATTATTTTTATCACTTTTTAAGGTGTAATAGTAAACGGTACCATTAACTGAATGAATTTTTGGGAAATTAACAATGCCTTGCGACTGTGACTGCGTTTCAATAGTAGATATGGAAGAAGAGCTGACATTAAATCTATTCAATGTAATTGGGTTTGTACTTGCGGATTTAAAAGTAAAATGTAGGTAATCCGTATTCCCCAATGTCGAAGCACTCATTTCTCGAAAATAATTTCTATTATATAAAAATGATTGTATATCCTGAGTTTGAGAACCAAATAAATTAGACTTTTTTAGTAGTACGCTAACATCTCCATCACTAGGTGCCCAATAAATATTGGTATCACTAATCGCAAAATCATGTACCAAAGGAATTACCACATTTAAGTTAGAACCATCTAAATCTAAACTAAGTAAATTATTAGAAAATTCATTCTGGAAGTAGATCTTTTGGTTTTGACGATTAAATTCAATTTTTCTAAAGGAATCCGAATCAGGTAATTGATAAATAGTTTCTATTACTTGATTCGTTAGATTGTAGCTAGAAATTATATTATCTCTAGAGAAATAGATTAAATCATCGTGTATAAATAATTCATTCCCACCAATATTATCCGTTATTAATTCAACCTTATCATTGTCTAAATAAAATACACCTCCATTATTAATCCAATATAATGTATTGCCATAATATTCGAAGTCACTTATACCACTAATTTGATTCAAGATGGTCTTTATATCTTCGCCGTCAGAATTTCCTTCTCTAAGACCAGTTTTTGAGCCATACAGGAATTTAGTCTGTGATATCGCTATTTGAAAAAATAATAATGTAAGTACCAGTAATTTTCTTTTCATAATTCTTATAAGATTTGGGATTATTATTGAATTGAAGTGATACTACTTTTCATATTGTAGGTTAAAATGAAATAGAAAAGTTTTAACCAAATTTAGACTATGGAATTGACAATAGGTATTAAAATAGAGCACTCTATTGTTCATTTTATAAAACGCAAAGAATAATAAGGCAATAATTGTAAAGTCATTTCATAGAAATATTACATTTTAATGCAGAATTAAGGTTCTATTACATTATTTTTCTATACAATATGTAGCAAACCCTTGTAAATAAAAGAAGTAAGGGAGTTGGAGGTACTAGATCTTATTTTCTTTTAATGTGATGTTATTTGGGTCTGAGGTATAAAAAAAAGACTTTGAGATATTTTGAATTATTAGAAATATTGAAAGCAAGTATATTGGATATTACTTAAAAAAAAATAGAAAGGAAAGAAATGGTCATAGCCATTTCTTTCCTTTCATTTTATCAAACAAAAAACCGATGTCATCCTCGGACCCCATAGTTACTCGTGCCCAATTCGATTTTGTTGGCCAACCACCGGCAAGTAAAATTTTATTCTTCAGCATAAGCTCTTTGTAAGCTTTAAAGTTTTTAACATCAAAGTATATGAAGTTAGCTTCACTGCGAATATAATTAAGACCAAGTTTATCAAGTTCATTGTAAAATGCATTTCGTATTTTGATATTGTTATTCTTTGATGTTTCCAAAAAGGCATCATCTTTTAGGGAAATAATTGCGGATGCAACACTAAGTGAATTAGGCATATTACCAGGAAATCCTAAGGTAAATTTGTCCTCCATTTCAGCTATAAGCGATTCTGGTCCTAACATAAAACCAATTCGTAAACCTGCTAAACCGTATATCTTAGAGAAAGTACGAGTAACGAGAACATTTTTTCCTTCTGCAATAAGAGGTGCCATAGATTTATTTCGCCAGGAATCCATAAAATGAATATATGCTTCATCAACAAGTACAGTAGTCTTATCGGATACAAGCCTGCAAAATGATTTTAACCTCTCAGTCTCTATAGCAGTTCCTGTTGGGTTATTAGGATTACAGAGCGTTAAAAGACTCGTTTTAGAACTAATTTTGGATTCCATTTCTGTCAAATTCATTCTGAAATCTGAATCTACTTCTACAGGTGTGACATTAGCTCCAAGCTTTCTGGCAAAAAGTCCAATTACGTCAAATGTTGGACTGGGAACAATTATTTGTTCTCCTTTACTTCCGAAATGAGTTGCTGTCCATATTAAAGGTTCAAAAGATCCATGACCGAGTAGCACATTTTCGGGTTTCAACCCCTCTTGCTTTGCTATCAATTGTTTTAAGGCTTTAGCATCGTATTCATAGAAAGTTGAGTATCGATTGCTACGAAATATTACTTGCTTAATTATATTTTCTACATTTTTGCTTGGACCGAGATGATTCTCATTGTAAAGTAATCTTCTTACAGTACTTTTATTATTATGTTCTCTATAATAATCTTCATTAATTTCGGAAAAAGCATTCAAAGGAAATAGACTTAAAGTAGCAGAGGCTGCCAAAGAATTTTTTAACCATTGTCTTCTGTTAGTTGTATCCATAATTTTAAAGTTTATCTAAATCAACTAAAAATTTGGCATACTATCTATCGGATTCACGAATCCAATAGAGATTTAATATTTAAATATTAAGAAACTATTCGAGGACTATTTTTTAATCGATATTCAGATGGAGTACATTTTGTAAATAACTTGAATGCTACATTAAAAGAAGACAGGCTATTGAAACCTGAATCTAATGCAATAGCTAAAATTTTTGTATCTGGATGACTAGAGCTAAGGAGTTCTTTAGCTTTTTTAATTCTATATTCATTTATAAAATTTGAAAAATTCTTGTTGGCATGTCTATTTATTATCATAGAAATATCTCTAGGAGATAAATTAAGTCTGGAAGATAAAGACACTAATTTTAAATTAGGATCTAAATACAGATGATCTTCCATTATTAATTTTTTTATTTGACTTAGATGGGCTTCACCATCTTCTATAGTAATAGTAGTGTTAAGATATTTTTCTTTATCGTTTTTGTCAAATATTCCTTTTCTATCGTAAGCTAAAAATAGCGTTATAAACATTAGAATTGAGAATGCTACTACACCAGCAGAATAGACAGGGATTAACTTAATAAATATCAATGTGTAGACTATCCATACTAGGCAAAGGGCCAAAACCAATAAAATATACCATTCTCTCACTTTTTTGTTAACTGTAATTTGTCTTTTCTGAGAAATAAATAGACTTGCGATTACATAAGAAAATGAATGCATTAAGATGAAACTATAACTCAATTTCCAAAAACTGCTATTAATATCATTAGGGATATAATCACAAAAAATTACGTAAATGGATCCAGGAATAAAGTGAAATATTACCGATTTCAATTGAATTTTCGGTTTTGTGAAGAGTGAATATCCGTAGAGATATAATAAAGGACCTACTGCTAAATTGGCTGCTAGACCAAGATTCTTAATAAAAACAGGAAGCTCCACATAATTATAAAAAACGGATTTGGTAATCCTTAAAGTTAGCATGATAAGTAATACTCCTAATAGGGTATTCTGGATTTTTTTCATTCTAAGTAAAAAAATCCCAAAGAATAAACTTATTCCGAGTCCAATGCCACTTATGATTGCTATTAATAATTTGGTCATCATATTTTTCGAAAGCTATACTTAAAGATAAACTTACCAGACCATAAAATCGAATTTCATTGTTATTTTTGCGTTTTGTTAAGATAACTGTAAAAACAATTTACTTCTTATTTTGAAATTTTTGTTAACTATTGCAGCTAGGCAAAGTATATCCGAATGATAACTTTTTTCTATATATAACAGCTGTGATAACAAGATGTTTATGCTATTAAAATTACTTAGGTTGAAAATGCTATAGATTAGTATATTTATTCTATTTCTAATTTACTTCATAAAAGAAGAACAAAAGAAAAGAAAAAAGATATACGATATTTAAGGGGAATTTACTTCCCAATACAGAAATTAGCAAAAATATTACCTAGTAAATCATCGGATGTTATTTCACCTGTGATTTCACCAAAATGATATAGTGCCTGACGAATATCAATGGCCATCAAATCTCCAGATAAACCGCTATCAATACCATATTGTACTTTTTGGATTTCTTCTAATGCTTTCAATAAAGCATCATAATGACGAGAATTAGTCACTATCGTTTCATTATTACGTAAGGCTCCTGTATTAACAAATTCCAAGAGTTTATTTTGCAATTCTTCTACACCGATATTTTGTTTAGCAGATAATAGATGGATGTTTTCAATTTCAGAAGTTAATGAAGAAACCTGAGATTCATCAAGCTTATCTACTTTGTTGGCTACAACAATCAACGGTTTTTGAGGATATTGATTTTTTATCTTACCAATTTCAATTTTTAATTGTTTCAAGCTATCAGGAGTCAATGCAGAACTATCAATCAGATAAATAACCACCTGAGCTTGTTCAATTTTTTCAAATGTTTTTTTGATCCCAATACTTTCAACCACATCTTTAGTATCCCTAATACCTGCAGTATCAATAAAACGAAAACCAATACCTCCAATGTTAATTTCATCTTCGATAGTATCACGAGTAGTTCCTGCAATGTCAGAAACAATAGCTCGTTCTTCATTCAATAAAGCATTTAGCAAAGTAGATTTACCAACATTAGGTTCTCCCACAATAGCAACAGGAATACCGTTTTTAATAACATTTCCTACTGCAAAAGAATCAATCAATCGCTTTAGGACTTTAGTGATTCGAGAAATTAAATCCTGAAATTGAGTTCTATTGGCAAATTCCACATCTTCCTCTGCAAAATCAAGTTCTAATTCTATGAGAGATGCAAAATTGAGAAGTTCATCTCGTAATTTTTTAATTTCATTACTAAAACCACCTCGCATTTGTTGCATAGCAATCTGATGTGAAGCTTCAGAATCAGAGGCAATAAGATCTGCCACAGCTTCTGCCTGAGATAGGTCTAATTTTCCGTTGATAAAGGCTCTTAGTGTAAACTCACCAGCATTAGCAATTCTACATCCGCTGCGCAGTAATAGTTGAATAATTTCTTGTTGGATGTAGCTAGATCCATGGCAAGATATTTCGACTGTTGGTTCGCCAGTGTATGAGTTAGTTCCTTTAAAAAGTGATACCAGTACTTCATCTAATACACGTTCACCATCAATGATATGACCAAGATGGATTGTATGACTTTTTTGTTTTTCCAGATTCTTTGCTTTAATCGAACGAAATAAAGGGGCACATATGCTGATGGCATCCTTTCCAGAAACTCTTATGACAGCTATAGCACCAGCACCAGCAGGAGTAGCCAAAGCAACTATCGTATCTTGTGAAATCATACTTTTAATAATGAAAGTGCAAAAATAGACATTATATAAGTTTGCTTTTTAATTTAGACTTCAAACTTTTTTGTAAACAATGTTTTCTTCCTTACTTTTAACCTTGGGTAAGAAAACTTCAATAATTCTAAGTAGTAGAAAACTACTGAAGAATAAAAGGAAATAGTTGAAAATTTGTTCAATTGTATTATTGAATAGATTTTATAAGGAATATTCGTTTAAGGCTTAACTAACCTTTAATGATCGATTTAGTAACTAAATTTAATTTCTATATACTAAAACTTTTATTCTCATGAATTTTCACAACACGAACTCAATTAATAACAGAATGCTGTTATTTAAACACAGGATTATTGCGGCTGTCTGTGCAGTATTTATGCTATTTCCTTTTATTAATTATGCACAAACGCAGAATTTAGCAAGACACGAAACTTCTTACAATCTAACACTAAAGTCAGGTGATGCTATTAGTAAGAATGGCATTAATGTAGTTACTGAAGAAATATCAGAAACAGGAGCAACTTGGTTACGTTTGTTTTTTAAGGATGTAAACCTAGGTAGTAATAGTACCGTAACTATTACTTCAAAATTAGATGGAGCGACTCAAACTTTGAATTCCAAAACGATACAAGATTGGAATAATTCTAGTGCTTACTTTAACGGAGATGCAGTTACAGTTACGCTAAACGTAGCTTCAAATGATACATCTGTTGGAATCAATATTACAGAATTAAGTGTTGGGGAACTTGATCCTACTATAAAATCACAATGTGGTTCTAACGATGATAGGGTTGATTCTGCTGATGATGCAATAGGTAGAATAGTTCCTATTGGTTGTACAGGCTGGATCATTACTAATGGTAAATTGGTTACTGCTGGACACTGCGTTGGTAGTAGAGCCGAGGTAATCGAATTTAATGTTCCTAAATCAAATCCAGATAGAACTATTGTTCATCCAGGTCCAGAAGATCAGTACCCAATAGGGAATTTTGTTTCTCCGTATCCTGGTAACGCAAGTCAGGCTAATGACTGGGCAGTTTTTGAAGGTTTTGCTAACTCTCAAACAGGTTTAACACCAATTCAAGGACAAGGAGCGTCATATAACGTAGTGCAGGATGCACCTGGAGCTAATATTACTATAACTGGTTTCGGAACTGATACGGGAATTGATAACCAAACGCAACAAATCCATACAGGACCACTTAGTTCTACGACGAATACTTTTGTTAGGTATAGAACAGACACAACAGGAGGAAATTCTGGAAGTCCAATTATTGATACTGCAACGGGAAATGCTGTTGGGGTTCACGCTTATGGAGGTTGTTCGGGATCTGGAGGGTCTAACTCAGGTGAAAGAGCTACAATACCTGCTTTTTGGGATGCAATGGGATTAGGAACACCACCACCGCCACCAACTGAAGAATGTTCAGGAAATGTGTCTTCTTTTCCATATAACGAAAGTTTTGAAGGATCTATAGGAGCTTGGTCACAGTCATCTAGTGATGATATCAATTGGACAGTGAATTCTGGAGGTACACCTTCTAACGGAACAGGACCTAGCGGAGCAATTGATGGTAATTCATATATTTATGTAGAAGCATCTGGTAACGGAACCGGATATCCTAACAAACAAGCAATTTTAAATGCACCTTGTTTAGATTTTGGAGGTGTATCATCTCCAACTCTTAATTTCCAGTATCATATGACTGGAAATGCTGTTGGGACCTTAAATGTAGAGGCTAGAACTAATAATACTGGTAATTGGAGTAGTGTATTTAGTAGATCAGGAGCTCAAGGTACCGATTGGAATGCTGCAAGTGTAGATCTTTCTGCTTATGCTGGGAATGGAAGTGTGCAATTACGATTAAATGTTGTAACCGGCACTAGCTGGCAAGGAGATATTAATATTGATGGTCTTAGTATCACAAATGGTACAACGCCACCACCACCTGTATGCGATACATTGGATTTTAATGATTTTGCAATCAATGGTTTTTCTAATCAAGATTCTGCAGGTAATTTCTCTATTGTAAATGGAGGATCTGGAATATCCATGCAAAATAATACTTGGAAGTTTATAGCGCTTAATTATAATGTAACACCAAGTACAGTTATTGAATTTGATTTTAGCAGTACTAGTCAAGGAGAAATTCATGGAGTTGGGTTTGAAGATGACAATACGTTAACTTCTAATCGATACTTTAAAGTGCACGGTTCTCAGAACTATGGCGTTACTAATTTTGATAATTATTCTAGTGGAACTACAACTTATGTTATTCCTGTAGGTAATTTTTATACCGGTTCTATGGATAGATTAGTGTTTATTAATGATAATGACGCTGGTAGTAGTAACAACTCGATTTTCTCTAATGTAAAAATTTATGAAGGATCTTGTGGGCAATCTGCTAGCGCAGAAAGTGTAATTGCTAGTTTGGAGTCTGCAGAGGCAATATTAGGAGATGAGCCAGAAGGTGTTTTTTCTGGTGTAAAAATAGCGCCTAACCCTGCAACAAATAACTTTTCTATATACCTTGATCAGTATGCTAAAAATGCTAAAGCTACAGTATTCTCTATTTTAGGTAAAAAACACGCTGAAATTAAATTACAACCAGGAGAAAATACTATTTCTGCTAAGAATTTATCATTAGGGCAAGGTATTTATTTAGTCCGAATAGAGAGTGGTGAGAAATCATTTACTCAGAAACTGATACTTAATTAATAATAACAAATAATAGATATAGATATTAAATTTAGTTTTAAAAGCATTCTAAGGATTCTCTTAGAATGCTTTTATTTTTTAGTGATTTATTATTTTTTATTGTAACATTTTGCAAATAATTTCGTCATATATATAAAGAGTGCTAATTTTATTAGCAATCCTTTGAGTAATCATCAATCATCAATCAAAAAACCAAGAAATTATGAGACAAGACAGATCATTATTAGTTATTACCCACTTATCACAGTTATTAGACTTAGTAACTGGTTTTGGTGGGTTTATCGTTCCATTAATACTATGGTTAACGCAAAGAGAGCAAGTTTTAGCAATGGATAATCACGGAAAATCAATTATGAATTTTCAAATAAGTATGTTTATCTATGCGATAGTATGTATCCCATTAATATTATTATTTGGATTAGGAGTTTTAGGATTAATTGTTATAGCTATATTATGCTTAGTATTCCCTATAATTAATGCAATCAAAGCTAGTAATGGCGAAGAACCATCGTATCCATTATCAATGGAGATTATAAAATAATCAATAAAAAAAAAGGGCGATTATAAATCGCCCTTTTATATATATATCAAGAATTAAATTTAATTCTAGTGTTGGTTAAGTCTAAAATCTGGATATGCATCCATTCCATGCTCATGACTATCAAGACCATCAATTTCTTCTTTTTCAGAGACTCTAATTCCTATAGTTTTCTTCAATGTAAAAATAATTATGAATGAGGTTAGCACACAGAATCCACCAGCGGCTAATACTCCAACTCCTTGTACTAAGAATTGATCAAAACCAGCTTTAGCTCCAAAGATACCTACAGCTAGTGTTCCCCAGATACCGCAGATTAAATGTACTGCAATAGCTCCTACAGGATCGTCTAGTTTCAATTTGTCAATTAGTGCTACACCAAATACAATAATAGCTCCAGCAATAGCTCCGATTAATACTGCATCTGTAGGGGTCATCTGATCCGCACCTGCAGTAATACCTACTAATCCTCCAAGAATACCATTTAAGAACATTGTTAAATCATAATTCTTATATAATAATGTAGAAACTAAGAATGCAACAACTCCACCAGCTGCAGCAGCAAGAGATGTAGTTACTAAAGTAAGAGATGTACCAGCAGCATCTGCAGAAAGTACAGAACCACCATTAAAACCAAACCATCCTAACCAAAGAATTAATACTCCAGCAGCGGCTAATGGTATATTGTGACCGGGAATTGCCTGAGGTTTACCTTCAGAACTGAATTTACCAATTCTAGACCCTAATAGCCATACAGCTACTAATGCAGCCCATCCTCCTACAGAGTGTACTAAGGTAGAACCTGCAAAATCATAAAAACCTTCAGCTTCACCAATCTGGAACGATGATAAAAATCCACCTCCCCATTGCCAAGAACCTACAATTGGATATACTACTCCTACATATATGATCGTAAAAATCATAAATGCTCCAATCTTAATTCTTTCTGCAACCGCTCCAGAAACAATAGTAGCAGCTGTAGCGGCAAACATTCCCTGGAATAAGAAATCTGTCCAGTATGTATACCCTTCATTATATGTTAAGTCCAAAGCTCCTTCAACAACAGGGGAGCTTAACCCAAAACCTGCAAACCCTAAGAATCCTGCAGCACCTTCTTCAAATCCTGGGTACATTAAATTGAACCCTACCAAACAGTATAGTAATAAACCTACACATATGATAAAGACGTTTTTGAAAAGAATATTAATTGTGTTTTTTTGACGAGTTAATCCAATTTCTAAAAAAGAGAAACCTAAGTGCATGAAAAATACTAGTGCAGTACACACCATCATCCATACATTGTTTATAGTTAACATTTCCATTATATAATTGACTATTAAAAGTTATTTTTTGTTTTCAGTTGGTAATTTGTGCTAGTGGTGGTTAGGATAGCGTAGAACCTCCTTTTTCGGAAGTACGAATTCTATAAGCTTCTTTAATGTCAGATACGAAAACTTTTCCGTCTCCAACTTCACCGGTTTTTCCCGCATCCAGAATTGCAGAGATAGCAGCTTCCTCGAATTCATCATTTACAACGATCGATAAAAAACGTCTCTGTATATCTGTTGTACTGTAAGAAATTCCACGATATACGTGTCCTTTTTGCTCATTACCTACACCAGTAACATCCCAATAAGAAAAGAATGTTATGCCTTTATCGTGTAAAGCCTCTTTTACAACACGATATTTCGATCTCCTGATGATTGCTTCTATTTTCTTCATAAAGACTAAAAAGTTAAAATTAATGTTAAATCTGTGTCAAAAATATGTGAATTACTTTTTAACCTCCAAATTTTGAAGGGTAATCGTGTTATTTTTATGATTTTAAAATATTTACCCCCTAAAAAATTAGGGGTGTATATTTTTATCACAAATAAATGAGGATTTCGCAGTTAGGTGTTTTTGTTTTTTTACGAAAACGTTTTCATAGATGTTGTCAAGGATAAAATTGTTGTTATCCCTTATGTTATTTGAGTTTTTTGGCTAAAATCACGTTATTAAATTCGTAATTAGAAGTCATTATTTTAGGATTATACTACTTAAATAGTACTTTTTTTATCGAGCTCAGAAAAGTGATGTTCGATAGGCTGTTTTTCTTTTCCCTTCCTTAAGGTTTTGTTAATTTCAACAACTTGAAACACTTTAGATCGGAAAAAATATGAAGAAACAAGGAATGTATCTACCGGAATTTGAACACGACGCATGTGGAGCCGGATTTATTTGTAGCTTGGAAGGGAAAAAGTCTAATGATATTATTCATAAAGCACTTGAAATTCTTGAAAAATTAGAACATCGTGGAGCAGTAAGCTCTGATGGTAAGACAGGGGATGGAGCAGGAATACTTATAGATATCCCGCATGATTTTTTTGTAGAGAACTGTACTTTTGATTTACCCGAAGCAGGAGAATATGCGGTAAGTAATGTATTCTTACCAAAAAAGGAAAATCAAAGACAGTATTGTATTGATACTTTTGAAAGAAATATTATCGATCAGGGACTTGTTCTTTTAGGATGGAGAGATGTTCCAGTGGATACGGTTCATTTAGGTGACATTGCCGCAACTACAGAACCTTTTATAAAACAAATATTTATAGGTAAGAATAGTGTAGAGCAAAGTTATTTTGACTTTAATCTAAAATTATTTACTGCCCGCAAAGTTACAGAGCATACCATATATAGTTCTAAATTATCCGAAAGCAAGTTTTTCTATTTACCAAGTTTATCTACAAAGACACTTATATTTAAAGGACTCCTAATGCCAGAAGATATTAAGTTGTACTATACAGATCTTATGGATCCTAAGGTAGTAACCAGGTTAGCATTGGTACATCAACGTTTTTCTACTAATACGTTTCCTACTTGGGATTTAGCACAACCTTTTAGGTACATGTGCCATAATGGTGAGATCAATACATTAAGAGGTAATGTTACTAGAATGCGTTCTAGAGAGGAATTATTAGAAAGTAATTGGTTTGGAGAAGATATTAAAAAAGTACTACCTGTAGTACTAAAAGGAAAATCAGATTCTGCATCTATGGATATGGTGGTAGAATTATTGTTAATGACTGGTAGATCTTTACCAGAAGTTATGATGATGATGGTTCCTGAAGCCTGGGAAAAGAATCCTGAAATGTCTGAAGCCAAGAAAGCATTCTATGAATATAACTCTTGTGCTATGGAACCTTGGGATGGTCCTGCGTCAATTCCTTTTACCGATGGTAATTATATAGGAGCTGTGTTAGATAGAAATGGATTAAGACCTTCTCGTTATACAGTAACAAAGGATGGATATGTAATTATGTCTTCTGAAACTGGAGTTGTTGATATTGAACCAAGTAATTTGGAGTTTCATGGTAGGTTAGAACCAGGAAAAATGTTCTTGGTTGATATGAGCGAAGGAAGAATTATCAATGATGAAGAAATTAAAGAGGAGATAGCAGCTAAACATCCGTATAGAGAATGGATAGACAATAATTTAGTGCATCTAAAGGATATTCCTTATAACGATTGCCCTTTGTTTTTAGGAGAAGAAACAATTGATAAACGTAAAGAAGTATTTGGGTATACCCAGGAAGATATAGATACAATCATCGTACCTATGAGTCAGTTGGCAAAGGAACCAATTGGTTCTATGGGATCAGATACGCCAATTGCTGTGCTGTCTGAGAGATCTCAATTAATCTATAATTATTTTAAACAATTATTTGCACAAGTTACAAACCCTCCTTTAGATGGAATTCGAGAGGAATTAATTACAGATATCAGCCTTACTTTAGGAGCAGATCATAATATTTTTGATATTAATGAGAAGCACTGTAATAAATTAAAAATTCAAAACCCTGTTATTTCAAAAGAGGATTTGGATAAAATAAAAACATATGCAGATAAAGGTTTTAAGGTTACTTCTGTTTCTATGTTATATAATATCAATAGAGGACTTAATGGATTAGAAGATGCTTTGGAAGACACTTTAAACAAAGTTTCAGAAGCAATTGATGAAGGAAGTAATATTATTATTCTTTCCGATAGAAATGTAAGTAAGCACAGAGCTCCGATTCCAGCATTATTAGCGTGTTCTTTTGTCAACAGTGGATTGCAGAAACTAGGAAAACGATCTCAAGTAAGTATTATTATAGAATCAGCAGAACCAAGAGAAGTACATCATTTTGCATTATTATTCGGATATGGAGCAAGTGCCATTAATCCATATATGGTAAATGAGATTATAAAAGAACAAATTGAAGATGAGAATATTACAGACTTAGAAGCATTAGAGGCTGTAAATAATTATAATAAGGCTGTTGGTAAAGGAGTTCTTAAGGTAATGAATAAAATAGGAATCTCTACTTTGAATTCATACCGTAGCTCTCAACTTTTCGAATGTATTGGTATTAATACCAAGGTAGTGGATAAGTATTTTCCTAACACAGCAACTCGTATTCAAGGTATTGGCTTGTATGAAATAGAAAAAGAGATAGGAAAACGTCATAAAAGAGCCTATATAGAAAGAGAAGTGGATGCGACATTAGATCTCGAAATAGGAGGTCAATATAGATGGAGACGTAATGGAGAGAAGCATCAGTTTAATCCTTTATCGGTAGCTAAACTTCAGAAATCTGTACGGGATAATGATCCTAAGACGTATAAGGAATATGCGAATTTGATCAATGAACAGTCTAAAAATCTAATGACAATACGTGGATTATTAGAATTTTCTAATTACGATCCAATTCCTTTAGATGAGGTAGAACCTTGGACAGAAATAGTAAAACGTTTCAAAACAGGAGCGATGTCTTACGGATCTATTAGTAAGGAAGCTCACGAGAATCTTGCTATAGCGATGAACCGTATTGGAGGGAAGAGTAACTCTGGAGAAGGAGGAGAGAATCCATTGCGTTTTTATAAAGATGTAAATGGTGACTGGAAAAACAGTGCAATTAAGCAAGTAGCTTCTGGTCGATTTGGAGTTTCTTCAAATTATTTGACAAATGCTGCCGAGATACAGATTAAAATGGCGCAAGGAGCAAAACCTGGAGAAGGAGGACAATTACCAGGGCCTAAAGTAAATCCGGAAATAGCCAAGACTCGTAATTCTACTCCATATGTAGGATTGATTTCACCACCTCCACATCATGATATTTATTCTATTGAAGATTTATCTCAGTTAATTTATGATCTAAAATCGGCCAATAGAAGCGCAAGAATAAATGTAAAATTAGTATCAGAAGTAGGAGTGGGAACAGTTGCTGCAGGTGTAGCCAAAGCAAAGGCAGATGTTGTATTAATTTCTGGATTTGATGGAGGAACAGGAGCATCTCCATTAACTTCATTAAAGCATGCTGGTTTGCCTTGGGAATTAGGAATTGCTGAAGCGCAACAAACTTTAGTAGGTAATAACCTTAGAAGTAGAATTGTCTTAGAATGTGATGGACAGCTGAAAACAGGTAGAGATGTAGCAGTAGCCTGTTTACTGGGAGCAGAAGAATTTGGTTTTGCTACAGCTCCTTTAGTAGCATCGGGATGTGTGATGATGCGTGTATGTCACTTAAACACCTGTCCGGTTGGTATTGCAACTCAGAATCCTGAATTACGTAAGAAGTTCAAAGGAAAACCAGAACATGTAGTAAATTATATGTATTTCGTAGCTCAGGAATTAAGAGAGATTATGGCACAACTTGGTTTCCGTTCGATAAACGAAATGGTTGGACAAGTGGATAAGTTAGATCGCAAACAGGCTATTGAGCATTATAAAACAGCTGGTGTGGATCTTTCTCCAATATTGCATAAGGTAGAATCACCAGAAGGAGTAGCCGTATATAATTCAGAAACACAAGATCATGGTCTAGGAAAATCCATAGACTTTGAGATCATAGAACAAGCGCATCAAGCATTATTTAGAAAGGAAAAAACAACCTTAGATTTTGATATTACGAACACAGATAGAGCGGTTGGTGCAATTCTTAGTAATGAAATTTCTAAAATATATGGAGCGCAAGGTTTACCAGAAAGTACATTAAAATTGAATTTTACCGGAGCTGCTGGTCAAAGTTTTGGAGCTTTTGCAACAAAGGGATTAACGATGGTAGTAAATGGAAATACCAATGATTATCTAGGTAAAGGATTATCCGGAGCTAAGTTAATCATTAAAGTGCCAGACGAAGCTACTTTGGTGCCGGAAGAGAATGTGATTACTGGTAATGTTACTTTATACGGAGCAACTGATGGAGAAGTATTTATCAATGGTAAAGCAGGAGAACGTTTCTGTGTTCGTAACTCTGGAGCTAAAGCTGTTGTAGAAGGTATCGGAGATCACGGATGTGAATATATGACAGGAGGAGTTGCTGTGATTCTTGGAGAAGTAGGAAGAAACTTTGGAGCAGGTATGTCTGGTGGAATCGCTTATATCTATGATGATAAAAAGACATTCGAAGCGCATTGTAACAAAGAATCGCTAAACTTAGATCCTGTCGAAATATCTGAAGATGTAATCGAGTTAAAAGGTTTAATAGAATCACATTATAACGCTACTCTAAGTCCGTTAGCACAAAGAATTCTGGAGAATTGGGAACAGGAATTACCAAAGTTCATCAAGATCTTCCCAGAAGAGTATAAGCAGGCCTTAAAACGATTAGAAGAAGAAAAATTAGCACAAGCATAAACGATATTGAACATGGGAAAGATAACTGGATTTTTAGAATTTGAAAGAGAGATTGAACAGTACCAGCCTGTTAAAGATCGTATAAAAGGGTATAAAGAGTTTACCGTTCCAATGGAAGAAAGTAAACTAAAAAGTCAAGGAGCAAGATGCATGGATTGTGGTATTCCATTTTGTCATAGTGGATGTCCTCTAGGAAACCTGATTCCTGATTTTAATGATGCTGTGTATAGAGGAAAATGGGATAAAGCAAGCCGAATTTTACATTCGACAAATAACTTCCCTGAATTTACAGGACGATTGTGTCCTGCACCTTGCGAAGAAGCTTGTGTACTCGGGATCAATGAAGATCCTGTAACCATAGAGAATATAGAAAAAAATATAGTAGAAGAAGCTTTTAAAAATGGATGGATCAAAGCTAATCCTCCAAAAGAACGAACAGGAAAGACAGTTGCTGTTATAGGATCGGGACCTGCTGGTTTGGCAACTGCCCAGCAATTGAATCGTGCAGGACATCTGGTTACAGTTTTTGAAAGAGATGAAAAAGTAGGAGGGTTGTTACGTTATGGTATTCCTGATTTCAAAATGGAAAAAAATGTAATTGATCGTAGAATTGAAGTTCTTGAAGAAGAAGGAATTGTTTTTAAAACAAATACTCATATAGGAAAAGATATTACTGCGGATGCATTAAAAGAAGATTTTGATGCAGTGGTATTATGCACCGGAGCCACGGTTCGTCGTAATTTACCAGTAAAAGGATCTGATCTTCATGGAGTGGTACAGGCAATGGATTTTCTAAAACAGAATAACAAACGTGTCGATGGAATTACAGAATTAGGAGAAGAGATATTAGCTACCAAAAAAGATGTAATTGTAATTGGAGGAGGAGATACCGGATCTGATTGTATTGGAACTTCGATTCGTCATGGAGCAACATCCGTTACTAATTTCGAAATTATGGGTAAGGGAACATTAGAGCGACCTGCTAATCAACCTTGGCCATTCTGGCCAATGAGATTACGTACAAGTTCTTCTCATCAAGAAGGAGCAAAGCGTAATTGGAGTATTTCAACTAAAGAGTTTTTAGGAGATACCGAAGGCAACCTTAAAGGATTAATAACCTCTGAAGTAGAGTGGGTAAAAGAAAATGGACGTTTTACATTAAAAGAAATTCCAGGAACCGAAAAAGAATGGAAATGTGAACTTGCTTTATTGGCTATGGGATTCACTGGATCAGAACCAACAATTGCTGAGCAATTAGGTGTTAATATGGATCTAAGAACAAATATCGAAGCGACTGAAGATAACTACGCAACTAATGTAAAAGGTGTTTTTGCTGCTGGTGATACTCGTAGAGGACAATCATTAATTGTTTGGGCCATTGCAGAAGGTAGACAAGCTGCTTATCATATAGATACCTATTTAATGGGAAGCTCTAATTTACCACTTAAAGGAGAAGGAGATTTGCCAAGAGTTTAATTTACTATAAGTGTTACATAGAAAAGGCTGTTAATCACTTGTGATTAACAGCCTTTTTAACAATTAATTTAAATTTGGCGAATAATTATCTCTTCAAGAATTTCTTGATAATCGTTTGATTATCAGTATTAAATTGAACCATATATAATCCGCTTTCTAGCGTTTGAATATTTATTTTATTAGAATTGCTTAAGGTTCCTTTTTTAACAACTTGCCCTATCATATTTGTGATTGAATATGTAATCTCATTAATGCTATTTAATGATACGTTAAGGGTGTTTCCTTTGGATGGATTTGGATATATACGAACGTCAAAGTTATTTAGTTCTTTTGTAATTCTTGCGGATCCACAAGGTCCCAAATTAGTCCATCCTCCATTAGCTCTCCTTTCGTATAAAGAATTTTGATAAACTACTTTATCACCAGCAACATATGTAGCAGAGCTATCATAAGCAGCAACTCCAGCGCATCTATCACCTCCTGTTGAGCAAGGAGTACAAGATGAACCACCGCAATCTATTCCTGTTTCATCGCCATTCTGAATACCATCTGAGCAGGTTGGTGTTGGCGGATTTCCAGTTTGTATATTTACGGTATAATCTTCTACCTCACCATCACCTATGTTTCCACAAGGATCTGGAGCTGCGTTATATTTCATAGATACTCTCAAACGTGTAGTTCCTAATGTTACTGAAGTCGGAGGTGTTATTGTTCCATTTACAGTAGTATTAGAAGCTGTACCAGCATCGAATGCTAATTCGCCTGAATCGCTAAAATCACCATCTTGATTATAATCAATCCATATTCTAAAGTATTCATCATAAGCAGTTCCTGAGTGCCCTGGAGTTAAAGTAATAGCATTGCTTTGACCTCTTGTAAGTGTTATAGTCTGAGCAGTAAAATCCGAATATGTTTGTGCTCCTGAAGTATTATTTAAACCACCAGCTTGTACTCCAGCAATCCATTCATATTGCACTCTGTTTCCTGATGAATCACAGTATTGATTTCCTGTTTGACAAGGTGTACAAGATGAACCTCCACAATCTATTCCTGTTTCATCTCCATTTTGAATACCATCATCACAAGTTGGTTGTGTTACGGCTCCGCACTTATCCGAAAGAGCTAAACTTGATCTAACACCTCCTGAGAGTAGTACTGATCTCATTCTATTTTTTTGACCTTGAGTAAATAAGTTCATACAAGAGTCATCACTATAATCCATGTAATTTTGTACCATATCCAATGATCCACAAGAATTATGAGTAGTATTACAACCTGTATTAGAAGCATCAGATTCTGGTGTATCACTTACAAAATCATCCACTCCGCAACCACCATCGCCCCATATATGACGAAGATTTAGGAAATGACCTATTTCATGTGTTGTTGTACGTCCTAAGTTAAAAGGTGCTGTAGCTGTACCTATTTTACCAAAATATTTATACCCCATAACTACACCATCTGTTGCAGCATTACCTCCAGGAAATTGTGCAAAACCTAAAAGATTATTAAAACCAGGTGCAGAAAGTTTTGGACATACCCACATATTTAGATATTGTGTAGTATCCCAAGGATTAACCCCTCCAGAAGATAATTTCTTCATGTCGTTATTGGCACCTGATCCCCAATCTTCTCGGGTAACTTGTTTTCTGGTAATTCCGTTTGTACTATTTCCATTAGGATCTATGGTAGCTAAACAAAATTCGATTTGTGTATCTGATGCTTGTGACCAGACATTATTTGCATCACTATTTGTACGTCTAAAATCCTCATTTAAAACTTCAATTTGTGATTGTATTTGAGCATCGCTAATATTCTCTGTTGCGTTTCTATAAAGTATATGTATCACAACAGGGATGGTGATGATATCTCCCTGAATACTTTTAGATGTTTCTAGTTCTTTTACCTTTTCTTGAGTAAAAGCTTCAATTTTTGCCATGCGTTCTGATAGGCCTTTGTCGAGTTTCATCCTATTTTCTAAATCTTCCATAACAGCACAGTTTCTGTCTTGTGTAAATGCTGTTACCGAAAAAAGAATACAAAATAGTAGTGTAAGTGTATTTTTCATAATACTAAATAAGTTTGTAAGTAGTTAGCTTATATTTAATAATTGGTCAATAATATTGATTAATTACTAACTATTTAACTATTTCATAGTTAATCTATCAATTAGGTATATTTTGTATTATGATCTGCTAATATGGTATTGATTGCACCTTAAATTATTAGGTAATTTTCCAATAACTTAAAAACTAACATTATGTTACAACACAAATTCAAACTCATTTTAGTTTTGGTAACTGTCTTATTATCTTTTAGTTGCCAAAATGAAGATTTAAATCAAGAAGATTTATATCAAGAAGAGCAGGCATTGTCTAAAGAAGCAAAATCCACTTTAGATTTCTTAGTAGAACAGGGGTATTCTTCTGAAAACCTGACACCAGATTTTGAACAAAAATCGTTTATCTATGGTGATGATATGGCATTTCCTTTTGAACTTAAGGGTAATCTGGATAAAAACCGACCTACCGATGCAAAAAACCAATGGTATCGTATAGGTAATGGAGTTTATTATAGTAATTCAAGAGATATTACTTATTACATTGAAAGAAACTTTCCAAGACAGTTTGAATACGAATTTTCTTGGGCTGCTTATCATTGGAGCCGTATAAGTCCTAATATTAATATAAGGAGGACTTATACCAGATCACAGGCAGATATACTTGTTGGTGCTTGGTATCAGACTAATACTAATGCTTGGGCACGAGCTGCATTACCAGATGGTAGAGGAAATGTAGGTTCATGGTTAAATATAAATACGGCTAAGGATCACGAAGGTTCTTCTGGAGAGTCTACTATGGCTCTGTTAATACATGAATTAGGCCATAACCTTGGTTATTTGCATTCAGATCAAACTGAAGGAGAATTGATACCAGGTACAAGAGGTGCATCATATCATAGAGCTAATAACTGTGGTTCTGTCATGAAAAGTAGTGTATATGTATGCAACTGGAGATTAAGTTCAACACCTGGTTGGTCTAGTGATGATAGAAGAGCAATCAATTGGGGCTATCGATTGTATTAATTCTTCTGATGTTATAAAATGCTAATAATATCAAAGACGTATTAAAAACTGCTAATCAAATGTGATTAGCAGTTTTTTTATTTTCAGAGGAAACTTGAGAAAAACATTATTTCTTCAATATTCTATCATTTACTATCTTCTCCATAATGGATCCTCTATAATTCCTGCCTAACGGAATATAATGAGAGCCAATTGTAATTCCTTCTTTTTCAATTGCTTCTATTTTGTGAATACAAACAATAAACGATTTATGGACTTGCATGAAAATATCAGAATCAAGTTGTTTTACTACTTCTTTTAAAGGAATTAATGAGAGATGTTTTTTTCCATCGGTAGTATGAAACGCTACATAGTTTTGCATAGCTTTAATAAACAGAATGTTATCAAAACGAATTTTTTTATAAGAACTATCACATTTGATAAAGATATGATCAGGGTTCGGATTTTCCTTGTTTTTAGTTATGTCGGTCTTATTTTGTATCAAAAGATATTGTTCTTTTACTTTACAAACTGCTTTAAAAAAACGGGTAAATGTAACAGGCTTTAATAGATAATCCATAACATCCAAATCAAACCCCTCTAATGCATAGTTAGGAAAAGCAGTAGTAATGATTACCATTGGTTTGGTTTTCATAGATTTCAAAAACTCTATTCCATTCATTCTGGGCATTTGTATGTCAAGAAAAAGAAGATCAGCTTCATGTGAACTCTTTATCTTGGTAATTTCTAAAGGATTATTACAAGACCCTTGTAGTTCTAAAAAGTCTACCTCATTGATATAATTAGAAATACATTCTCTTGCCAAAGGCTCATCGTCTATTACAATACATTTTAAAATCATGATATTTTTTTTAAGATTGTAATGATGTTATAGGTATAATAGGTTGTTCTGATGTAATGAGAGTAGTACTCAATTGTAGATCAAGTTTTACTTTATAAGTTTCTTTAGTTTTTTTTGTGGACATTTCATACCGATCCTGATATATTAAATCCAATCGTCTCTTTACATTTTTTAATCCTATTCCGCTGTTTTCCAATATAATATTAGAGTTTTGTTGATTATCTGTAATTATCGTATTCTCAACTTCTAGTAAGATATTTTTTTCAAAGAAGTGAAGATGTATAATGATCCAATTCCTTTGATAATCACCTTGAGAACAATGTTTAAAAGCATTTTCTACAAAAGGCATTAAAATAAAAGGCGCTATAGATACATTTCCATAGATGGTATCTTCAATATTTACTGTAACAGAAACGGTGTTATCAAGTCGTAGCTTTCCTAATTCAATAAAATTCTTAAGGTAATTTACTTCTTTATCTAGAGGTATTTTTGCTTCGTTACATTCATAGAGTTGATATCGCATTAGATCTGAAAAATTAGCAAGAGATTCAGAAGCCATGTCTGGGTTTTTATGAATCAATACAAAAATAGAATTGATCGTATTAAATAAGAAGTGCGGATTGAATTGTGATTTTAGAAATTTGAGTTCAGTTTCTGTTTTTTCTTTTTCCAGCAGTAGTTGGCGTTGTTGTGACTTAATCCAGTTTTTTGCCAGTTTAATACTCATAGCTAATGTCATACTCGCTAATGTAGAGGACAACGGGCTTGATTTTAATAATTTGACAAAAGTCTGATCTCCGAATAATTCTGTAAATGAAGAAGGGGATACGTATGCGGTAACAAAATATCCAAAAGTGATGATTATAACTGTAATAAATGTGGTTAGCGCAAAAAGAAATAGATATTCTAGATATTTTCTTTTTTCTAAAAATTTTGGAATCAAGTAATACAAATTGAAATAAACTGCCGCAGCCTGAAAAATGAAATAGAAAAGAAACTTAGTGGTATATGGTGAAAAGAAAATATTATACGCAGCTTCCTTAGCACTGCCAATACCAATTGCCCACCACATATAGTGATACACAAACCAAAATAAGAGGTGGTGTATTTTATAGCGGTATAAACCGATTAGTATTTTAGAATTCTTGATAGTGTCCAATTCTACACGCATGAAACTTAACTTAAAATGTAGTAAAATAAGAAAATAGTTTTTAAACACATACAGAGGCTCTGATTTATTGATGAACGTATTCAAATAATTGACGAAAGTATTTTGATTGAGTTATATAGTGAATTATAGCAGTAAACCTTCAAATTCTGTAGGTTGTCAATAGCTACTAGCGTTTTGTCAATTACAGTTGTTATTGTGTTTGTTTTCAAAATATTTTAGCCGAAATCTTTAAAATTAATATTAGATGAGATACATCAGAAATATCTTTTTTTGCACGTTTTTACTTTTTGTAAATTTTCCTAATGTAATCGCTAAAACAGTACCTATAAATGAAGAAAGTATTAATGATTATATGAATAAGTTCATTATAGATTGTACTAAAGGAATGCTGACAGCTAATCCCGAAATCATAGTTAGTTATTATTCTGAAGATATACGTTTGATGCCTGCTTTTCAAAAAACACTTTTGGGTAAAGAAAATGCATCGATTTATCATAAAGCATTTTTTGAACGATTTAATATTTTGAAATATAAAAGAGAAAACCTAGAAATACTGGATTTGGGATCTCAATTTTCTGTGTTAGGTACTTTTACTATGAAAATTCAATTAAAGAGCACAAAACAGATAAAAGAACTCAAAGGGAAATACATGGATATTTGGGAAAAGGAAGAAGGAAAATTTTCTTTGATTTCTGAGATATGGAATTATAATCATCATACAGACTTTACGGAGCATCTAAAATTTAATAATGTTCCAGGTACTGTATTAGCATATCAAGAACATCTACCTATTAACAATGATATACGTTTTGAATTGGCAGCATTGAATCGATTCATGGAAGAGTTTATATCGCAAGGAGATCATAAATTATGGTCACAATTATATACAAACGATGTCATATCCATGTTTAGTTATAAACCTATGTATCTAGATAAAGAGTCATTAGACACATTTCTGAAATACCACGTTGCAGAACTTCCCATTTTCGAAAAATTAGATATTAGAAACAATCATATTGATGATTTAGGTACTTATATCGTCAATTACGCTAGCCATATAGCCAATTGGCGAAATGATGATTATTCTGGAATAAGTACAGGAAAAGGCATCAAAATATGGAGAAGACAATCTAATGGATCTCTTAAGATTGTTAGACAAATAGCTACATATGATTATAATTATTAACATAACCTATTGAGCCGTATTATGAAACAATCTGTAAAGTTTAAATTACTTTTTTTCAGTATGTTGATTAGTTTAGTTTGCTTTTCTCAGAAGAAAACTACGATTACTTTTCAGGTTTCAACTGATTCTATTCTTAAGCAAGAAGATGCAATACTTAACATTGGTATTCGTGGAAGTATAGCACCTTTAACTTGGGTAAAAGGGGTCAAACTAAAAGATGCAGATGGAGATGGTATATATACTACATCCATCATTTTTGAATTAGAAAAAGATACAAATGTCTATTTTAAATATGTTCTTAACGAAGTAGAATGGGAGCAAGGTGAAGCTAGAAAATTAGAACTAAAACTAGGAAAGAAAAATATTGTAAAGCATTTTTTTAGATATGAAAAGCATAAAGAGAATCCGTTTAAGAAATTTATTGGAGAATGGACATTAAAAAATGATACTTGGCAACAATCGGATGATAACATTGGGATTCAACAACTCAAAATTCCAAATCATTATTCTAAATGTACTGTTATTAACACGAATAACAGCTTATTATGGTTGGTAGATGCAACGAGTGCAAGAGGGCATATACTTTGGGTATATAATCAGGAGAAAAATCAATTACAACAATTATCAAGTTTTTATCCATCCAGAAGTGGAGTAGGAGAAGGAACTATAGAAAATAATGGTAATGCACATATTAAAGTGTTTTTTGAAGGAGAAGCAAAAAACACCTATCGATTATATACATATACGTGGATTTCTGAAAATGAGTATATCTTGAAATCGACACAATATAATAGTAAAGATCAACCAACGGGATCATTTTATGGAGGTACGTTTATACGTTTACCATCTAAATAAAACAGAAAATGAAATGTAAACACTTATTGATTGGAATGATAGTTTTAGTACCATTTATACAATGTAAAAATAATGACAGTACTAAATGTTTTTCTAAAGAACAAGATTATAAAACTATACGGTATATTTTAGAAACATTGGATGATGTTAGTATATCTACTGAAGATAAAATGGATGTATGGGTGGATGATTTAGTGCATATGGCTCCAAATCATACAATAATTACTGACAAAAACTCATTGGTTCAGCATATTGAAAATGAAAAACGTTTTGGTTGTGTGGACATGAAACATGAAATAATCGAGATACATTCTTATGATCGAATAGTTGTAATGCATGGCAAGGTGACTGGATTTTTTTACCCCTTTAACCAGAATATAACAAATAGTTTTAAGACTAAAAATCTATTTGTTTTTCGAAGAATAAAAGATAATTCTTTAAAAATCTGGAAAGTGATTTTTAATATGGATTCTTAAGCAAAATCCAGTTGAATAGGTAATATTGATTAAAAACTAAAGCAGATATAAAAATCAAAACAATGAGAAAATATATAGTTATAACGCTTGCATTATTGCTATCATTAGCGTGTGAAGATTCCAAAAAGAAAAAGCAAGAAGAATCTAAACAGGCAATAACAGTTGAAAATCTTTTACAAGAATACAATCAAAAAATAATTAATGCTACAAAGACAGGATCGTTTGAAGTAATAAGCGATTTATATGATAAAGAGTCTTTGCTAATGACGGATTACAATCCTTTAATAGTAAATAATAACAATATTAAAATATACTATGATACCGTATTCGCTAGACAGAATATTAAAGAATATCATAGGCAAACAATAGATGTTTTAGAATTTACTAACAGAATTATTGAGATAGGGTTATTTACCAAGATTTTTGAAAACTCCCAACAGTTAGAAGGTAAATATTTTAATGTCTGGAAAAAGGATACACATGGAAAAATAAAATTACGTGCAGAATCATTTGGATATTTACGACATATTGATGACCCTACGGTATTCTTAGTTCCAGAAGCTACTACTTCTATCCCCAAAGCCATTACAATACCAAGAGAATTAGAAGCATATATTGTTTTGGGGAAAAATAATGTAATAGATAGAGTTCCGGAGAAAACTGCTGATTCATATACAGATGATACAATGTATTTGCCGTTTGCTGATACTATTAAAACAGGAAAATCTGTTTTGTTAGATCACTATAAAGCATATTATCATAATCCAGCGAAAATAGATTCTCTTGAGTTGATGACGTACGCATATGATAAAGTAGAAAATGGTTACATCAAATACGGTGGATTTTATGTAGATTGGACAGTCCCAGGATTTTCTGGGAGTACTACAGGAAATGGGATTTCATATTGGCGTAGAGAAAAAGATAATTCACTCAGAATACATAGACAAATAGGTTTACATAACTATTTAGAGTAAATGCAGTTTTTTAATGCTAACATCAAATAACTTTCAGAACGATTAGTGTAGTTTTTTATCCTCTAGTGATATTAAAACTATTTTTCGAGCGTTCAATAAATGAATCTCGGATGAACTTAGCTTCTTCATCACTTATAGAATTCTCATACTTTTCTAAGGAATATCCAGTAGTTTTATTGAGCATTTCTTGGTAAAAAATAATAATTTCATTTTTTCTGTCCTTACTTGCTAACCCTACAAAACGAGACATCATAAATTGATCTTCTAATACATAACCTTTCTCTTCTAAAAAAGCTCTTGTTTTAGCGCCTTCTCCGTTTGGGTTTTCCTGAGCTGATTTTTTACTATCATAAAACCAAGTGTTGTAACGATATTTATTCTCTCCGATAAAGTCAGCAGTACTGAAATCATAGTTATAGATCAGATTATTTTCAGCTAAAAAACCTTCAAACTGAACAATAAAAAGCTTGTTTATCGATTTTTTTTCATCCATTGAAGCAAATACATATCGTTCACCAGCCGCTATTGATTTTCCTTGCATATCTTCTGAATATTCATCAGAAGAGGCTATTATTTCGAAATCAAATTTGCCAATAAATTTAAATTCGCTGTTGATGCTAATTTCAACTTCTGGTAATTTGTTAGAGACTAATGTATGGCCTTTAACAAATCTTTTTATCGATTTTTCGGACAAGACTTTTTGGGTATCATTTTTAATTTCTTTCTTTTTAGTTTGACAGCTAAAGATCATTGCTAAAACTAGTAGTATCGTATATAGACGCTTCATTTTAATAAGTTTATAGTATAGGTGTTTTTATGGATCTTTTATATTTGTAAAAAAGCTACTAATTTAATTAAACTAGTAGCTTTTTAGTGATTGATGAATGTACTTAATTTAAGTACTTAGTTGTTGGCTAGTTTATAATAAACACTTAAAAATGAATTTTTATTCTGGTTGCTTGCTCAAGCGATATATTAGGATCCTCATCTTTCAATGATTTCACAAATTTGGGAGTTACGTTATGAATTTTAAGACTCAATGCTTGATCTGCAGTGATATTTGTATATCCTAAATCTTCGAAAGATTTTACGAATCCTGGGGTTACGTTATGAATTTTGAATGCCATAATATCATCCAGAGGAAGATTTCCGAATCTAGTTTTCTTAAACTCTTTTATATATTCTGGTGATACATTATGGATTTTGAAAGACATAAGGTCATCGATACTAAGATTGTTATATCCAATTTTCACATATTCTGAAGCTGCATCAGGAGATACATTATGAATTTTTAAAGACATCGCTTCTTCTAATGAAATATTCTTATAACCAGCTTTTTTGAATGTCTCAATAAATTCTGGACTTACGTTATGAATTTTTAAAGCAACAACTTTATCCAAAGGAATATCTTTATATCCTGCCTGATGATACTTTTTTATGAAATCTGGAGTAACATTATGAATCTTAAGAGAAATGATGTCATCTACAGAGGCATTTTCATAGCCAAGTGATTTAAATTGTTTTATAAAATCACCAGGTGTTCCCTGAACATCCTGATATGCTTTTCCCGAACTACTTGTAGAACTAGATTGACTGTTATGGCTATGATTAGCTGCTTTTGCCTGAGCAGGAGAGATATTATGTATTTTTAATTTAATAGCTTCTTTTAAAGAAATATTGGTCTGTCCAGCATCCTTATAAGATTGTATAAGGTCTGAAGTTACATTATGTATTTTTAGGTTTTTGGCCTCTTTTAATGTAATGTTAGGATATCCAGCCTTTTTAAAACTATTAATATATTCTGGTGATACATTATGAATTTTTAAGTTTTTAGCCTCTTTTAATGTAATGTTCTTGTATCCAATATCTTGATAAGATTGAATATATTTGGGTGTCACATTATGAATCTTTAGATTTTGTGCTTCTTTGACAGAAATGTTTGTGTACCCACTTTTTTTGAAGTTGGCGATAAAATCTGGGGAAACATTATGAATCTTTAATCTCATATAATCATCTAAAGACATCTTTTTATAACCATTATCTGAATATGATTTAATAAATTCTGGGGATAGATTATGGATTTTGGCTTTGGTAATCTCTCTTAATGTGGTTTTTTGTCCGTTAACTTTATTAATGAATTTGATATAAGAAACATCAACATCAAATAAATTTAGCTTACTTACTTCTTTCATTGTATAGTCATTGTATCCTAATGCAGAAAGCTCTTTTCGATACATTTTTAGTTTTTCAAGAGAAAGCCCTTTATGAATGATGTTTTCAAAATCATCCTGACTTAAGGAAAGATTCTCTTTCTTTAAATATGCTAAATATTGATTGTCAAAATCAGTAAGAAAGCAATGAACAAGTTCTTCATTATCTACCGTAAATCCTTGTTTTGATAAGGCACTACTAAAACTTGAATTAGGAACAAAAGTGTATCTTCCATCTCCGATTCCATTTTGGAATTCTCCTGTATAAGTCATACTTCCTGCATCTCTTGTGATTTCAAGCTTTTGCTTATCACCAGCAGGGAAACTAGCAAAGTAAGATGGATCATAACATCGTGTTATTGACCAAAAACTTCGTTTTAGAGGTTCTGCACTTCTGTACATAACACATAGTTTTCCTCCTCCAACTTCTGCATCCCAAACCCCTTTTGTGAAATCATTTTTAAATTTAGATTCTTTAAAATGTTCATCAGAAGGAGTTTCCAATTCATTGGAATAAGATTCATCAATTTCTGGAATTGATGGATTAACACTAACCGGATTAAAGGATAATGCGGTTACAGCCAGTAATGGAATAATGATTAGGTATTTCCATCCTGATTTTGCAGTCGATTTTTTAGAATTCATCATAATTATTCGTTTTTTGAGAAATGATTGATTGTAACTTGTTGCCAAACCTGTTGGCATATCTGGGGTTGATACTTTTAGTAAATTCATTTGATAGATTTCTTTGTTCTCTCCTCTGGTTAACATGCCGTTATCAGTGAGATATTCGAGATTATTATCAATGGCTTTTCGATATAACCAGGCAAAGGGATTGAACCATTGCATAGTAACTAATAATTCTACCAGTAACATATCCAGACTATGCTTGCCAGCAATATGCATTTGTTCATGTTTCAAGATCTGTAAATAAGTATCTGGATTATATTGATTAGGATTTATAAATATTCTATTCCAGAAAGAGTAAGGCGCATGATTGGTATCTGTTTCCACTATTTTATAAGTATCCACTTCCATGCTTGGATAATGCATCATTCTATACAACAACACACTTAATTGGATTAAAAAATTAACCCCAAAGGCCATAATCCCTAAAATATAGACATAGATAATTATTGATTTCCAATCTAAAGAAATTATAGAAGGAGTAATAGTACTTGCAACGCTTTCTGAAGCGGGAGATGTTATATCTTTAGATGTGGAATTTTTTACCTCATTTCTAACAATAGGTATTTCAGCAGTTTCGGTTGTTGTAACTTCAACGTCCGGTTTCTGGAAAATAGTGGTTCTGAAAGAAATGTTTTCTGGTACTGAAACAAAAGGCAGAGAAAATGATACAACGATTAAACCTAATAAGATCCATCTGTTTAGGTTATAAAAAGTTTCTTTAGAAAGGAATAACATGTATATAAGATACGATAACCCTATAAGTGCTGAACTGTAGATGATATATGCCATTACTTATTGTTTTTAATGAGTTTAATAATTTCTTCTAATTCTTCGGTATTTATCTTTTCTTCTTTGGCAAAGAATTTAACCAAAGCTAGTGGTGAGTTGTCAAAGTAATTATTGACTACCTCTCCTAAAACGTCTTTCTGATAATCATTTTTTGATATCAAAGGATAGTACTGAAAACTATTTCCGAACGCTTTATGACTTATAAACCCCTTTTCTTCTAAAATTTTCACAATAGTCGCAGTTGTATTATAATGAGGTTTAGGATCTGGTAGTTCTTCGATAATTTCTTTTATAAAAGCTTTCTCTAGTTTCCATAAACTCTGCATAATCTGTTCTTCTCTTTTGGCTAACTTTTGCATGATCTTGAAATTTGATATAGCAAACCTACTACTAATTGATTAGTTACGCAACTAATTAGTTAGTAGTTTAACTAATTGATTAGGAGAATAGGCGCGTAACCTATTGTTTTATAGTAGTTATCAAAGGTTGTTAAAAATGTATTAAAATATTATTAGAAAGGTAAATTACCCAAATCAACGTTCCCTCCAGATAGAATAATTCCAATTTTTTTATTCTGAAATCGTTCTTTTTCTCTAAGCAAAGCAGCTAATGGAACTGCGCAGGAAGGTTCTATAATGATTTTCATACGTTCCCAAATCAATCGCATGGAGGATATAATTTCGTCTTCATCTACTCTGATAATTTCTGAAATATACTTCTGAATTATTGGAAAAGTAAGATCGCCCAAAGGCATTTTTAATCCATCTGCAGCTGTATGAGTGGTTTCATTAATTTCTAGTTTGCCACTTTGTAATGCACGATAAGCATCGTCTACTTCAAAAGGTTCTCCGCCGATTACTTTACAGTTTCTACCATAGAAGTTTGCGGCTAGAGCTGTTCCAGAAATTAGTCCGCCACCACCGACAGGAGAAAATATGTATTCTAAATCAGAATAATCTTCAAGTAACTCTAAAGCAGCAGTTCCTTGTCCTAATATAACATTGTGATCATTATATGGATGCAAAAAAGTAGCGCCTTTTTCAGCCTGAATTCTATTCGCAGTTTCTTCCCGATCTTTATGAGTAGGAGGGCATTCTATAATGTGTCCCCCATAATCTTTAACTGCATCTTTTTTTACTTGTGGAGCGTTAGAAGGCATTACGATATATGCTTTGATTCCTAAACTTTGAGCAGCAAGTGATAAGGCTTGAGCAAAATTACCAGAAGAGTGTGTAACCACTCCTTTTGATTTTTGTTCATCGGATAATTGTAAAATTGCATGAGTAGCGCCACGCATTTTGAAAGCTCCCATTCGCTGAAAATTCTCACATTTAAAAAATAGCTCTGCTCCTGAAATTTGATTAAGAAGACGTGAAGTTAAAACAGGAGTTCTATGAATGTATGGTTTGATTTTTTCGTGACAATCAGTGAGATCTTGTGCGGTCATAGTTAGGATGGGTTTCCAAAGTTTAAAAATAACTTATTTGTTTATAATTTTGAAAAACAATGCATATAAATTAGATTCTTAATAATGAACATAAAAAAACCTAATAGGGTACTAATAACCTATCAGGTTTAATGAATACAGAAATTATAAACTACTAGAAGACATAAAAATTACTCATTTGCAGAAAAGAGTTAGAATTATTCTTATACGTTAAAACGTTCTTTAAGAGCTTGTTTTATTCTTTCTAATCCCTCCAGAATATATTTTTTGCGTTCACCAATACCTATTCTAAAATGATGATCTATTCCATAGCAATCACCTGCTAAAATAAAAACGCTTTTTTCTGTGCGAAGCCATTCTGCTAATTCGGTAGAATTAATAGCTAAATTGTATTTAATAAATAGCATTCCACCACCTTTTGGAGCAACATATTCGAATAAATCTCCATATTGATCTAACCATTCTTTTACAACAACTAGATTTTCATTGAGCATGGTTCTATTTCTGGTTAAGATTTCTTGCCGTTTTTTTGGACGTAATGCGATTTCACCAATATAATGACTCATAATTCCAGCTGTAATGGAAGTGTAATCATGGTATGCCCAAGTATCTGCAATTAGTTTTTCTGGACCAATAAGCCACCCTAATCGTAATCCTGGTAAGGCATAGGCTTTTGATAAGCCGCCATTAACCATTACTTTGTCATACATCCCAACGAAACTTTCTATGGTATTTCCGTCAAGTTCGGCACCTCTATACACTTCATCACAATATACCCATGCATCTACACTTTTTGCAATAGCTACAATTTCTTGCATTTCGGTGTTAGTTAATATATAACCTGTTGGATTATTAGGATTGCATATTGCAATCATTTTGGTTTGTGGAGTTACTAAAGATTTTAATTCTATCAAATCCGGTTTCCATTGATTTTCTTCTTTTAAATGAAATGCTTTTGGAATACATCCCATTTCTTCTGCGATTCCCCATATTTGCATGTAATTAGGAACCATCATTAGCACTTCATCTCCTTTTTCTAGCAAAGTATGACAAGCAATAAAATTAGCTTCAGAAGATCCGTTAGTTACTAATACGTTTTCTTCATTAGCTCCATTATATAAAGCACTGATTCTTTGCCTTAAGGGTATAGAACCATTGGTTTGACCATAACCTAAAACTGTATTTGTAAGTGTATTGATTTGATCTTTATCTAATAATTCGTTAAGAGTATATGGATGAAAGCCACTTTCGGTTAGATTATAGTCTACAGTGTTTTCAAATAATGATTGCACTCTTTCTAGTTCAAAAATTGGAATATTCATGATTGTTTATTTTTTAATATAGTTCGTGTATACCGCTTTTGCGATCATAATATCTTGTACTGCTACTCCGGTTAGATCTGCAACGGTAATTTGTTTGTCATTAGTTCGTTGTAAAGAGGAGTCCTGAATGGCTAAACCAAATTCAAGAATTTCTTCATTAGTAATTGCACCAGCTTTTCTTGCTTGATATATTTCTCCTCTTGTTTTGCTTTGTGAGATACTATCGGCAATAATTACATCAGCATTTCTTAGTAATTCACTATCCAGTTCTTGTTTATCTTCAGTATCAGAACCTACAGCTGTGATATGAGTACCTCGTTGAATATCTTGTGTCATAAGAAGGGGAGATGCACTAGGTGTAGTAGTGATAATAAGATTACAGTTTTTAGCAACTTCTTTCGGATCTACGGCAATATGAAAATCGTATTGTTTATCCATTTCCGAGATATATGTATGCACTTTTTCTGTATTTCTTCCCCAAACCCATACGGTTTTACAAGAAGTATACTGTTGTAAATATTGTAATTGTAATCTTGCCTGAATACCTGTTCCTATGATACCTATTGCTTTTATGTTTTTTGGAGCAAAATATTTTGCCACTACAGCTCCTGCAGCCGCTGTTCTAATATCCGTTAGATACCCTTCATCTAGTAACACAGCTACTGATTGACCAGTCTTTTGATTAAACAATAACATTAATCCTTGACTGGAAGGAATACCTAATTTTGGATTATCATAAAAACCAGAAGCAATTTTAATGACATAGTAGTCATCATTTTTGATGTATCCATATTTTATATGGGCTTCACCTTTGGGTTTTTCAAAAAGTAATTCTCCAACAGGAGGTACAACAGTATTACCATTGCTATATTGAATAAAACCTTGTTCGATTGCTGTAACGATATCAATATCTTTGATTATTGATTTGATATCTTGGATATTAATAATAGTTGCCATAGCTATTTAAAATTTCTGTTAATAAAAGAGTATTTATTTTTTTTCCTGTAAGCACCAAAACCACATTTTTGTTAGCAAATTTTTTAGTATTCAATAGTATAGAAACTGGCAAAGCACCGGCTGGTTCAATGATTGTTTGATGATACTTTATCATAAATGCGACAGCTTTTTTTATAGCTTCTTCTTCTGAAAGTTCAAAATGTGTAATTAGTTTTTTGCAGATAGTGTATGTAATAGCATCTTCTTCAATACCACCTGCCGTAGCATCAGAAATTGTTTCGAGAGTACTTGGAGATACAATACGGCCTTGTTTTACAGAAAGATACATTTCTGAGGCATTTGTGGGCTGACAGCCAATAACATCAACGTTATCATTAGTCTTAAAATAAGATGCAATACCAGAAATTAAACCACCTCCACCAATAGGAACTAAGATTGTATTTACATTCGGCAATTGATTGATAATTTCTAATCCAATGGTTCCTTGCCCAGATATAATAGCAATATCATTGTATGGATGTACAAGTATTCCTTCTATTTCTTTAGCATAAGTGGTAGCTTTTCTTTCCGTTTCCATGCTGTTTTTACCATAAAAAACTTTCTCAATGTTCTTGTAGTTTTCTAGAGCTTTTATTTTGGATTCATTGGTTTTCTCGGGTAAAAACAATGTACCTCTAAATGCGTGTTTTTCTGAAGCGTAACAAAATGCTGCAGCATGATTACCTGTGGAAGCAGCAACAAATGGTTTGTTGAAATTTTCTTTATCAATGTGATACATTTTGTTTAATACACCTCGTATTTTAAAAGATCCTGTATGCTGTAACTGTTCCATTTTTAAATACACCTTTGCGCCAGAAATGTTACTTAATTCTGGAGAGAATATCATCGGTGTTTTATAAACATCGTGTTTGATATTCTGATAAGCTTTTTCTATATCTTTAACGTGTATCATTTTTCAGAAACAGGAAAGTTTTTGTCTATCTCGGTTATACAATTTTGTATGAGATGATAGACGTTTGTATAGAATTCTGGGTTTATATTTTCAAAATCATCTGTCTCTTTATGGTAATCAGGATGATCTTCTTCACTGAATGTAATATTTGGGATTCCTTTATCAAAAAAAGATCCGTTATCTGATGAATACATCCAGTAATCTTTTGTCTTATCTTCAGGATCGTCATGACCATATGAAACTTTTAAGTCACTGGTTGAAGCTACTTTTTTAATAATAGGTTTAAACTGTGGATATGGAAAAGTACCTACTACATAAATCTCGTTTTTGTCATTACGACTAATCATGTCAAAATTTATATTTAGCTTAATATTTTCAATAGGAATAGGAGGGTTATTTACAAAGTGTTTGGAACCAAATAACCCTTGTTCTTCAGCATCAAAAGCAGCAAATATTATAGAATGATTAGGTGGATTGTCAGTGTAGTATTTCGCAAGGCAGAGTAAAGCTGCAGTTCCTGAAGCATTATCATCAGCTCCATTATAAATTGTGTCATTGATGATACCTAAATGATCATAATGAGCTCCAATGACGATATATTTATCTTTATGGATTTTGCCAGGTATATATCCAATGATATTGGTAGCTTGTCTTTCTTTTTTTGTTTTTTCATCATTAAAAATGAAAGGAATGCTATAACTATCATTAAATTTTTTAAGATTGATAGCGTCGTAATAATTTTTAATGAGTTCTTGTGTTTCAGTATTTGAACCAGTTCCTCTTCCTTTAAAATTATCGGAAGCTAGTTTTTTTTGTATTTCTAATAAATCGATATTTTCTAGAGTAGATGTAAATATTTGATATTTGTTTATTTCTGTTGTTGTCATCCAGTGGATGTCATCTGCAGGCGCTGCTTCTAGGGTGTACCAATAAAAACTTTCAGGAATACTTATTTGTTTATAGTAGTTTAGATATTTATTGTGTTCTTCATGATCTCTTGGGTAATCTAAGGCTACAGAATCCTCACCTGCCCAAGAATGAACTCCTAGTTTTGCGCTATGATGTGCTTCTCTTTTTTTTCCGGCTAGAAACATATCAGTTCCACCAGAGGCTACCATTCCGTTCTTGGGTATATAGGTGTTGATTCCGTGTTTTTTTATTTCTAAAGACGCTAAAAGATTAATATGATCGTCAACAGAACCAGGAACTTCTTCCATCACTATTGTGGTTAGTGAAGGATTGGTATCTAATGTTTCTTTAATATCTCTTAATGTATTAGCGTAAATAACACCAGTCATGTAAACGGTGTCCTTTGTGGTTTGGTTTTCCTTGAAATAAAACCTCGCAACCTGATCCCCTTCAATAGATAACATTATTTTTTGACCAATTGCTGTACTAAATAATAAAGAAGGAAAGAGCACTGCAGTTGCTAATAAAGACAGGATGAGTACTACCAAAATAATTACAAATTTTTTCATACGTATGTTTTTTATAATTTTAGGATAGATGTATAAAAAAACCTCTGTACACCACACCAACAAAAAGTTAGTTAAGGTATACAGAGGTTTTCTGTAAAAGAATCAAACTTATTTCCCCAATGTCTTCCTTACGATAGGAGATAAGTTGGTAATCAGAATGAGATTACTATAATTCTTATAATGCTAAATTATATAAATAATTTATCTTCTCAAAAGATTTTTTGCTCCCAACAGTTTTGGGGATATCAAATGTTTATGTTTTGTGTCCAATAACTATAGTATTGGTTCCTTGTACATTATCATATTGGATAAATCCTATTTCATCTTGATAATGGTTTTGAATACTATCAATTTTACTACGCTCTTTTAAGTTAACTCCTGCGTTAAAAAGAACATTTCCTTTTGGTTTTATTAATTTGATGAGTTGATCCCAAAATAAAATTTTATAAAATTTACTAGGCACTTTTAGATCAATAAAAAGATCTATAATGATTAAATCATAGGTTTTCTGACAATTAGCCACATAATCCATTGCATCTTCAGAGATAATAATCAGATCTTTATTTTCTTTAATATCGAATTCTTTTTCTGCTAGCTCAATAACAACAGGATCAATTTCTACGGCAGTAATAGAGCCTCTATGATTATATCGATTTATTAAGGTATCTATAACACTTCCTCCGCCCATTCCTAGTAAGAGGATATTTGCTTTACTATCAAAGTAGATATTGGATAACGCATAATCTAAAACTCGCTGTAATGAACCGTAAGAGTAATTCGCAGTTTCACTATTCAAAACTTTTTTTCCATGTATCCAGGTAATTTTCAACGTTCCGTTAATTTCGGAATGAATTTCTTTGGAAATTGACTGGGTATCGCTAGCGGTTTTGTTCATACTGCTTATGTTAAGAATAACAAGTAATGAGATGAGTACTACAATTAAAAACGCGTAGATTATCAAAATTTAATTCTAGATGATAACCTACACGTATTTTTTTAGATTGTTATAATGCAGTGGCACCAGCTTCTGCTACAGCATGATCATTTTCTACAGTACTACCACTTACTCCGATTGCACCTATAATTTCATCGTTTTCGTTTTTAATAGGAACTCCACCTGGAAAGGTTATCAAGCCTCCGTTAGAATGTTCTATATTATATAAAGAACCTCCAGGCTGAGATAGTTCTCCAATGATACCAGTATTCATATCAAAGAAGCGAGCGGTTTTTGCTTTTTTTAATGAAATATCCAGTGAACCTAACCAAGCTCCATCCATACGAGCAAAAGCGACTAGATTTGCTCCAGAATCAACTACAGAGATATTCATTTTAGTATTTAAGGCAATCGATTTTTCTTTGGCAGCAGTAATAATTTTTTCTGCTTGTTCTAATGTAATGTTCATGTGAATTTTGTTTTAAGAATATAAATAATCAGTGGCAATATCTTGATTAATTCATATTATGAGATGAATTATATCATAAATAAAATATAAAGTTTAAAACAACCTTTTACTGCTATTTATGTAAAACAATAGATGAATACATTAACTATAACATGAGTGTGGAATAGATATACTATTCGGCCATTTTATAAGCTTCTCTTAACCATTCTGTTAACTCTGTATCTACTTGGTCAATCGATTGTAACTGTACTCTATGGGTACACATAGTTCCAAAAGGGCCAGAGTTTTGAAGTCGTTCTGTTGTGGGCTTGTCCTTTAGTTTTAAACCCAAATCAATTCTTGTCTTAGTCGCTGGTTTAATCAATGCAAATTGTTTTTTTCTAATAATACTTACACTTGTTTTTTTAGGAGTTTTAATAACATCACTACCCAAGGAGTCTACAATAGTTAGCAATTTTTCATAAATAGAAATTAGGTTTTCTTTGCCTTTGTATTGATTTGTTACTAAATCATCAGGAGTATCATTTGATTCTTTGGATAGGGTAACAATAGTATTGGCAAAACCATGAGTGACTCCATGTGTTTCTTTTAAGAATTTCACTGCTTCTCCATGTTTTCCAAATGATTTTTTCTTTAAAATTTGTTTCCATTCATCTAAAGATTTACCTGTTTTTTCAGGCATGTTATTAATCATTGTTTGTAGTGCTTGATCCATATAGTTGATTTTACCAAGTGCCTAAAATAGCACCCATTAAAGTTAATGATAATACGCAATATCCGGCATTGATTAGATATGCTTTTAAAGATTGCATTTCGAAAATGTATAAAATCCCTAAAAATGTAGCAACCCAACCAAATCCTGCAAAAAAACCTGCTAATGTCCCGAATATAGCTGTGGCTTCTTTACCAATAAACATTTCCAAAATGATAGTAGCAATAAAAGCTAGTAGTAATGAAATTCCAGATGTTTTAGGGATGCTTCGCTTTTTAAGATCATCTTCTGTAAAGTTGAACAAAGTCATCCAAGTGCGTCCGAATAGAGGGCCATACCAAATGCCTCCTAATAAAAAAGTTGATAATGTGGCTATTATTACCGATATCCAATTAATTGCTCCAAAAGTAGCTGCTATATCCATGTGTCTGTTTTAAAAGAACAATTTTAGGAAAATACTTTTTTGCTGGATAGTAAAAAATTAACCTTCTCTATCTAAAGGAAAAAAATTGGGCTCATCTTTGTCGAATTCTTGTTTGATAAATTCTTGTGGATTAAAACCAGAAAAGTGATTAAACTCTTTGATAAAGTGAGATTGATCAGCATACCCACATTGATAAGCAATCTGGGACCAGGATATATTTTCTTTTTGTCGAACTTGCTGTAGAATTTCGTTGAAACGTAAAATACGTTGGTAATATTTAGGGGTTACTCCTACGTATTTTTTAAACTGATCTATGAGATGCTTTTGAGTATAAGGATAACTTTCAATTACTTTATTAAAATTTGTTACCGGCTCTTTTTGTAGTCTCTCTATTATAGAAAGTAATTCTTTAGATGGAGTTTTGGATTCATTATACCTTTTTGTTAGCCATTTTTCAGCCACACTAAATTTTTTTTGAGATGTTTTTTGTTTTAATAAGTTTTCTCTTAGTTGTATGAGTTCTTCTCCAAAAACTTCCTCTGCAGAAAGAATTTTTTCGCTCAAATCTTCCGAAGGGAAATGAAAAAAGGGATATGTTCCGAATGATTTAAATTGAATCACAAACATCTCTGATTTTTGATGCGCAGATATGGATATGTAGTTTTTATGGATACCAGATATCCATGCTTTTGTGAAGGTGTTCTTAGGTTTTAATGTGGAGTTGTCAAATGTATTTCTAAGAATATCATCTAATTCGAATATGATAAATACATGTCCTGTTGGCACAACTCGTTCGATAGAATGATCAGGTATAAAATCTTTAAAATGAAATATAGATTCAATGTAATCGCCAATTGGAGGAGTCAGTTGATGTGTTTCAAATATCATATAATCATTGGTTTCTTCAAATTTAAAAAAAAATCTATCTAATTCATTATCTAGCATTATAGCCCAAATAAGAGGAAAAACGTACTCTTAGTATTTATGAGAAATATCTTTCTTTGATAATGTTTATATGATGCATTTCATGACCAACAATAGACTTAAGAAAGCTTTCGAGTGTGATTTCATATTGCTGAGCCATTCCTTTTGTATTCAATTGATTTTGTGACAATGCCTCAATAAAACTAATAGATGCTTTCCTTACATTTATAAAATCTGTTATTAATTGTATAAAAGTTAACTCTTCAAAACGACTATTATCTACTAAGAAGTTTTGATCGTAGCCCCAGAGTTGCACTAATTCATTTCTACTTAGTAAAAATGCACGAAATATCTTTATTCTTTCATGATCAGTAATGTGTCCGATAATTTGCTTTATGTTCCATTTATCCGCTGCATAGCGATATGTAGCTTTTTCTTCATTGATGGAATTAAGAAATGAAATAGTTGATAAAGAAGAAAAAAGTGGAATACAATCTGTATCCTTTACTAAGTCAAAATAATATGGGAAACCATCTTCAGGTGTATGTTTCATATTTTATTTAGAAGATTTTAGTTCAATAAAAAGTATTTAAATCAATCTTTTCATAATGATTGATAACAATATATCTAAGTTTCGTACTGAAGAAATCTAAAGAATTTCATATCCAGAACAGGAAAGTATTTGTTCAGTTTCTTATACTCTAAAATAAGAATAAATTACATCATACAATTCTACTATATGTATGTTATTGTATATAATTTGTAGGTTTGCTTTAAGAATAAATTTGAATTCCCTGTAATTGTATGTTATTGGCACATAAGTGTATGAAAAATAAAGAAAGCAACGCTAAAAGAAAAAAAGAACCTTGGCCAACTAAAGATGCTATGGAGCAGGTGTATGAAAAGAAACTTTGGGGTAGTAATAATTCTGATTTTTATTCAGGTTCAGGGTCTCACCATCCAGAGATAGTACGTCCATATATCGATGTTTTATCATCATTCTTAACGTCTTTTACAAGCTCTCTTGTGGTATGCGATTTGGGCTGTGGAGATTTTAACGTGGGAAAACAATTGGTAAGACATACTAAGAAGTATGTTGGGGTTGATATAGTAACAGACCTTATAACTCATAATAAAGAAAAATTTAAAGAAGCAAATTTAGAATTTTACTGTTTGGATATTGCAATGGATGATTTGCCTTCTGGAGATTGTGCTATAGTGCGACAAGTACTTCAGCATTTATCCAATAATGAAGTACAGAATGTACTAAGTAAATTGACAAATTTTAAATACATTATTTTGACAGAACATATACCTGAAGGGGATTTTGTACCTAATAAGGATATCATTTCGGGACAAGGAATTAGACTTAAAAAACAAAGCGGTTTGGACATATTGGCTCCACCATTTAATTTTAAAGTCAAAGAAGAAAAACAAGTACTGTCTGTTGTTTTAAATAATGGTAGAGGTGTTATAGTAACTACCTTGTATACAATTTTTTAAATTACTTTAGGGTTATCTATAAGTTTATCAAATTCCTTATAGCCACTACATTGGTTTTGTTTATGGTCAATCATCTTTCCTATTAATTCCATAATTACGATATCATACACTTTCACTATTTTGTTCCGGTATACTTTTTTAATTATATACAATCTCTTTTAAGAAATTATAGAGTAATATACCTTGAATACATACGATAGGTTAAGTTTAAAGATGTAGCTTTTATCACTTTAGAAAATTGTCCATGCCTTAGTTAAGAATGTCCATTCCTTGGCCTCTTATATCTCTCTAATATTGCACTGTAACAAAATTCAAGAAATCATGAAAACTACAGTTCCATTAAAATTAATAATCCTAGCAATACTTCTAGGGTTTTCTACTCAAGTATTTTCTAAATCTAAAAATAATAACATGAAAGACAAGGCAAAAGAAAACATCGGATTACTAGTAATTTTAAAAGCTAAATCAGGAAAAGAGCAAGCAGTTAAAGATTTTTTACAAGGAGGATTAGCATTAGTTAACAACGAACCCCAAACAGAATCTTGGTTTGCATTTCAAATAGACGATCGTACTTTCGGAATATTTGACACTTTTGAAAATGATGAAGGCAGGCAAGCGCATTTAACAGGTGAAGTAGCGAAAGCTTTATTAGCAAATGCAGATGATTTGTTAGAAGATTTCGATGTTAAAGTGAGTATACAACCGTCTAATCTCATTGCTTCTAATCATAAAAATGGAGAGCAAAACAAAGGATTATTAGTGCTCTTGAAAGCTAAAGAAGGAAAATCTGCGGCAGTAGAGAATTTTCTTCAAGCTGGTAAACAGTTGGTAAGCGACGAGCCTGAAACGCTATCTTGGTATGCTATCCAATTAGATAAATCTACCTATGCTATATTCGATACTTTTAGAGAAGATAAAGGAAGAGATACGCACCTTACAGGAAAAATAGCCGCTGCTCTTATGGAAAATGCTCCGATTATCCTAGAAGGTTTTCAGCCTTCTGCAATCCAAAAAATTGACATTTTAGCTTCAAAATAATTCTTACCTTTAGAAAAGAGTGTTATAATATTATAGCACTCTTTTCTTTTCGATTCTAAATTATTTAAAAATTAAGAACCAATAATAAGTAAATTATGGCCCAAATTATTATTGATAAGCAAAATGGTGAACTAGCATTTAGACTAGAGGAATTAAAAGATCTCAATCAGTTTGATCATTTACAGCGAAAAAATTACTATTCAATACTATTGTTAAGTTGTAGTGATCTTAATGTAACAGTAGATTTTTCAAAGTATCAATTAGAAGGAAATCACATGATTTGTTTATCTCCTTATCAGCCATTTATGTTAACTTCTGAAAAAGCTTGCTCTGGATATTTATTAAATTTTCATCCGGATTTTTTCTGTACCTATAGACATCAGAATGAGATCGAAACTGAAGGTGTGCTCTTTAGTAATTTTCATGGACTCCCTTTTTTCAAAATATTTGAGGAAAAATTGTTTTTTAACCTTATACATCAAATTTCTAATGAGATGAATAGAAATTCGATTGCTCAACATGAAGTTTTGGTAGCTTTTTTAAAGGTCTTTTTAATAGAAGCGGTTAGGCAAAAAAAACAGTTTGATAAAGATGCAGTATTAAAATTCACAAATAGTCAATCAGAAGTTTTGCAAAATCTGGTGGATACTATTGAAAGTAATTATTCCAAAATACATTCGCCACAGGAGTACGCTAATATTTTATGTATTAGTTCAAAAACATTAGCAGGAATAGTGAAAAAATATTTAAACCAAACTCCCACTTCATTAATCACCAATAGAATTGTAATAGAAGCGAAACGTGAACTTTATTTAACTTCTAAACCTGTAAAACAGATAGCGGCTGCTCTTGGGTATCAGGATGAGTTTTACTTTAGTCGATTTTTTAAAAAGAAAGTAGGTGTTTCACCTGATGCGTATAGAAAAACAGTTGGTTTTGCAAAATTAGAAAAAGAGTAATTTTAATGAGTTAGATATAGTTACACACAGCGTTTAGTATATGAAGCTTAATGCCCTGTTAAGGCATTATGGCTTCATACATTTGTGTTATAGCAAGTTCTTATTTCTTAGCAATTTTTTTGTAATAGCTATTATTTCCACTATTTACCTTTAGAATGTAAATTCCATTTTGGTTATTACTTATATCTATTTTTATCAAATTAGGTTTTGATTTATCTATTCTATGTTTATTATCAATTATAAGCTCTCCTAATAAGGACCTAACTTCTAGTGTTACTTGAGTTATTTCTTTACTATTCATTTCTAAATAAAAAATACCGCTATTACTGGGGTTTGGTGAAACTATAAAGTCAATTGTATCGGATAATAAACTTGAAGAATTATTTTGAATTATTTTTTTCGTTTTGGAACTGTAATAATTTTCCCATTTAAGCTTTGCGGGTATATTTTGGTTAACGGTTATTTGATCAATTGTCATAGGACCTATAGCAGGCCATGAAACTTCATTGTAACCGCTAAAGAAGCTAGGTTTTTCATTCAAGTATAATGACCGATCTGCTAAAAAATTGTATGTTTTTAATATTGTTCCATCCCCATTAAATAATTTGTAGTTATTATCATACATTATATAAGCAGTATTTTCAGAGAGAGAATCGACTAAGATGACATTTTTATATTCATTACCAACTATGTTTGTTTTTTCAGTATGATCTAAGTAGATATTACCTAAGTCATCAGATTCTTTATATACATAATTTCTGAAAATCGTATTATTTTCCCCATTTCTGTTTTCTCCACTTTGATAATCAGAAACAATGTACTCAACATAGTTTCCTTCAAATAAATTGGCATTTGGATTACCTCCATGTAAAATTAGGTCACCTAAGTCATTACCAGATTTTTCTCTTGAATAGTTATATCCAAAAACATTATATTTTGCATTGTGGTTTAATAGCATTGAGTGTCTGAATTTTTTAAAAATATTATTTTCTATTTTATTATACTTTCCTCCTAAATTATCTGTGCAATCCTTTCCAGAAATAGCAACACCATACCCTTGTCCACCGCCACCAAAGCATGAAGCATCATGAAAAAAGCTATCCCTAATTTCGATATTATTTGAACAAGCAAGGCTTATCCCAACATTATAAACCCCAGATAACTCAACATTCTTTACCCAACAATTGTTGGATTTTCTAAATTCCATTAATCTAAATCCTTTTAAGTTTACATAACATTCTATAGTATTTGATGGCTCATATTTGATAGATAAATTTTCTACACCTACTTCTGAGCCATTAGTTATTTGGACGTAATTGTTATTATTAGGTATACCAGATGAATCCACATTAATATCAAAAATAATTTCGGTATAGCTTGAATTATTGTCCGCTACAGTGCCTTTACCTTTTAAAATAATCTTTGAAAGATTATACTGATTGTTATCAATTTTGACTTCATCTCCTAGATTTATTGTGTCAGAAAGATGGTATGTTCCTTTTTGAAATTGTACTGTAATATATTCGTTAGGATATTGAATCTTAAGATTTGCAGCTTCAATCAATTTTTCCTTAAGGTTTAAATCATTCTGATTTGAATGCAATACTGGATCAGGCATCTTAACAATGCAATTTGAACAAGTATCTTCAGGGATCGGAATAATATTAGATTGGTAACCTGCATTTTTCCATTCTGATATCGAAAACTCCTCATTTTCTCTATTCGGAGGGATAGATTTAAAGTTCAAATAAGAAGGTTCTTCATAAGTAAAAACATTTCCGTAATTATGGTAAGCCCAAACGTTTGTGCCCTCATTGACTATTAAATCGTCTGTTCCATTATTATTTAAGTCTCCAAATGAGAGAAGCTTATCATTATGATTTGCAAGTGTATTCGTTATTTCATAGTTAAATCTAGCTCCATCAGATTCGTAGAGCCAAAGCTTTTTACCTTCAGGTGTGTTACCAGCTAAAATTAAATCTGAAAAATTATCTTTAATTGTATTTGAATTTAGAAAAAAGATTTCCTTTCCTTTTTGACCAACTAAATTGGTATAAGCTAAGTAATCAAACTTAACTCCGTCAGATTTATAAACCCAAACACGTTGATCATTATTATAATGTTGTACAAATATTAAATCTTTTTTATCATCTCCTGTTATATCAGCAAAATATTCCTTTTTAAAATAAGCGTCAGTAAATTTGGTATACGAGTTGTCCTGATATAAAAATTCTCCATTACTATAATTATATGTCCAGAGTTCTTTATCTAAACCAGAGTTCTTGATTAGGATTAACTCTTCTTTATTGTCATTATTGATGTCTGCAAATACTTGTTTGGTGTTATTACTTTCAGAAATGGGAATAAAAGTATGTTCAATATATGGGAATTGTTCGGGTAATATTTCAAAATACCATAAGTCCTTACCAGCGGGTGTATTTTTTATTAAGATTAAATTAGCTCTATTATCTCCATTGATATCAGCAACAGTGAAAGAGTCAAAATTGATGGAAGGACTAAACACTATTTCACTTAGAAAAGTAAAAACATAATCACTACTTCCTATATAGTTTTGTCGTATTACTAATTCACCTTCTTCCTTAGATATAGTTATGAAATCATCTTTTTGATCTCCATTTATATCTGCTAAAAACTTTTTTTCCTGACCGAATAGATTGAGTACAATTGAGAATAATAAAATTGTAAGTAGGTAATGATTTTTCATTGTTTTTTAGGGTCTTAATTTATTATAACGTTTGATATATGTGTCGTAACATTGCAAAATGTTACCATGCTTTTCGGTTTATTTGCGAATTGGTTGCTAATTTTTCTTTCAAAGTAAGTATTATGCCTTATAAAAATGCAACAACCATTAGATCAATCACTAATCAACGATGATCAGATATATCTTGTTATGTGTTTTATGTTTTATTGCGCTTTGATTTTCATAAGTTTATAAGATTCTAATTTTTTCAAATCTAGAACTTTATTCGTATTTCCGTCAAAATTGTCCAATTGAGTATTGATTACAAAATAGATGTATCCATCACATATGTCAAGGGTTGTGGGAATATTAAAATTTTCTCTGAATTCAACTATTTTTTTACTCTCTAGGATTCCCGTTCCATTATTGTTGAGGTTGTATTTGAAAAGGCCATTTTTGGATGTATCTCTTGAATGTACATTAACGATACCATAAAGATTGTTGTTATAAAATTTTAATCCGTCTATGCCTAAAAACTCCTTGTTCACTTCGTTCAATACTTTTTTAGTATCTATTTCTACAATTCGTATTCCTTTGGTCGATGCCAAATAAAGGTATTTATCATTACTCGAAATGGTTATGCCATTTGAATTGGCTATTTCTTCAGAATCGAGATAAATCTCTATCTTTTTAGAAGGTCTTTTTATTTTGTATACTTTGTTGCTTTCAGAGTCAGTTATAAAAATTTCATTTTTGGTACTAATTGTTAAATCATTTAAATAACGAAAATCATTATCTGTAATGGTATATGAATCAATAAGCGTTTTTGTAGAGAGCTGCAGAAGTAGTAAGACTGATGTATTACTTTGTCCGGTAAGTTTGTTACTAAGAGCATATAAGGTATCACCTTTGATCGTCATCCCAAAACCTGATAAATAGCCATGCTCTTTGGATTTAAGAAATGTACTAGGATTATCACCATCAAGATCACTGAATACTATTTTGTTGTTTTTTAAACTATTTAGATATACTTTTTTTGTCCTACTGTCTATAGCAATTCCTTCAGGGATTAAATCATTTTCAAAATCTAATTCAATATATTCAGTTTTTTGATCTGAACAACCTATCAAACTCATTAAGATTAAACTTATAAAAACGGATGTAGACTTTAACACAGATGCTATATTAGATGTAGTAGTTATTTACTGATTGCTATGATATTATGCTTGATGCTGAATGTTCGCTTTTTCTTTCTCAATAATTGCATCGATAAAATCATTAACATTCAATTCTTTTAATGCTGCATATCGTTTTTTATCCTGATTGGCTTTTTCTGCTAATTCATATTTCATTTTTTGATATTCCAATCTAGCCCTATCATTTTTTTTCAAAAAATTCCTGGATAGGATATGTCTTTCCAATGCTTTACTCTCGATTGGACACACGTAAAGATGATGAGTTATATTATCTAACATTTTGTTTGTTAAAGCCTCACCTGTTCTTTTGAAAACCTCTCGTTGCTCAATTCCTTGATTTCCGTTATGATAATATCCGATTTTAATCAATCCTGCTTTAATTTCTTTAAACTCTAATTCAGTTTCATAGATAATATCAATATCAATTATAGGTTTTGAGTCCAAATTTGGAACAGATGTACTTCCTACATGTTCGATTTGGTACTTAATTCCGCTTAAACCACTTCTAATTTGCTGCTTTAAATCTTCAAATTCTGTAATCCAATTAGATGTATATTTTTTGATTAGCATATTTATAGAATGATGAAAAATGTTAAATACATGTTCAGTTTTGTGATTGTTTTCACGTAGTGATAGTAAAGATAAACTATTTGTTAAATGAAATATATAGTATTATGCGTTTGTTTCTTATCTGGTTTTTTTTTGATTTATTCAACATGTTCAATAGTGAATCTTCGTTGTTTTTTGATTTTTCAATGTTTCTTTTCAAGCCACTTTTTCTCTTAATATTTACATTCACTTCACGAATTATTATTTCATTGTCTATATCCACTTTGTTTAAATTAGAAAACCCTAGAAAATGATATTGTTGTGAAGAATTATGTTATTAGGGTTTTTAAAATTAGGCAATCCATTTATTTTTATACATCGTTATGGTATGTTATTACTTGGAAAGTCAAATTTTATACCTTCAGCTACTATCAATTTACATAAGCTATCCAAAACAGGAGATTGATTAACTGCCGTGGCTTCGTGAAGAAAGTAATTATAAATTTTGGAATCTGAAGTACTACTGATATTATCTTGAAATGATTGAGTGACTTCGGTTATTGTTTCTCTATCTAATCTCCGTTCTGAACGAATATAATAAAGCTTATTTATAGCATCATAATATTTATTATGCTTATTTATACTGTCCAATTCTTGTTGCGTCAAACCAGAATTTAATTCTCTAAAATCGTCTGCTGTATGAATACCATTTAACCCATATACTGTCTGTTTAAGAGATATAAATAAGTCTTTATTTCCACTAAAAAAGTGAAGCCTACAAAATGTTTCAAGAGATTCCTGGCCAGCAAACCTAATAATTTGAGAATATGTATTGTTATAATGAATTATGGCATTTGCATTATTTTCAGAAGAGTTATAATTTTCATTAACATCTCCTGCATGAAATGAAAATTTTAACCAATAACTATTTTCCATAAATTGAGCTTTAAATTTTTCTGTCATTTGAGATAAATCAAATCCTTGTTTAGAATAGAATAAATTAAATGTAACTGTAGCTCCGTAATTATCGTGAAGACCCTTCCAAACAGAAAAAAAAGGATGATCGAATATACTTTCATAATTTTCGTTTGATACATCTTGTAATGCAGATATGACATCATCAACCGAAAAATGAGCGTACTGTGCTGTTGGAACATTTAGTAGATCTTCATCCTTTTTACAGTTCAATATTAATAATGAGATTAAAAATATTATTAAAATTTTCTTGATATACATATTTTATCTTGTGTATTTTTTGTAATTCTTATAAATTTTAACTTCTCTAATTATGAAGAGTTATAACTTGTTGCTTATGAGTAGGTTAACTGTGTTTGAGCCAATCAATTTACATGTTTTTTATAAATAGCATCTTGAACGATTAAATCAATTAATTCAATCACAAGTCCATCTTCATCAAGTATAAAAGTTTTTTGATGACCTTCAGGTTGGCAATGATTTGATAAATTCTTTTAAACAAACTCAGATTTTTTAATATTATACCAATTATGAGTCACACTTTCATAGTCAAAAGTATCAATAAATTTTAGACCAATTTTTTTTAGAATTTTGTTCGAGGCTACATGATTAACATCTGCTGCTGCACCAATTTCTTTCAAATTAAATTTCTCGAATCCATATTTAAGAGATTCGATCGCTGTTTCGGTAGCAATTCCATTTCCCCAATATTTTTTCCTGAGTCTATAACCTAAGTCATAGTAACTAAAATCTTTTCTTAATCTTTGTTTATATTTTAATCCAGTCCAACCAATGAAATCTTCTGTTTTTTTATCAATAATAGCCCAACGTCCAATTCCATTCTCAAGATATTGATTCCTTATAAAGTCAATCGCTTGTTTTGCCTCTTCCATTGTCTTTATGGGCTTTTTTCCTAAATATTCATGAACATCCGGATCTGAATCGAGCTCAAAAATCCCTTTCGTATCATATTCTTCTAGCTCTCTTATAATTAATCTCTCTGTTTCTATGTGGACTTTCATAGGTTTTATTCTTTTTTAATATTTGTTAATGAAAGTAATTTACACAATTTTAAAGATTGGATAATACACTAAATTAGTTTCTAATCTTTTGGATTGTTACATGTTTCTTGGTTTTTTCGCTGAAATCCCCTAAAAACAAATTGTTGTATATCATTTTAATCATTACTCCAATCCTTTATGTTTTTAGTGTTGTGTTTTATCCACCATTCATTACTAATTTTATTAGCGATTATTAATGATCTGTTGGCATATTTGAGCGCTTCTTCCTTCTTATTTAAATCTATAAGTATTTCTGATTTCATAGAATAGTTAGCAAGTAATCCTTTATCTCGCAGGTCAGCAGTTTTTAATAACTCTTCAAAGGTTATACCATTTTCACGAATACTTATTGAATTATTAATAGCTTCCAGAGCTTTTTTATTATCTTTTTCTAAGTCAAAATAAATGTATGCGGATGTAGCATATTTTTTAGCGAGAGAAATCTTATCTTCTTTTAATATTTTTTTTAATATTTTATCTGTTGGTATTTGTATCAATACGGAAACATACGTTCTTTCCCATGCAATTCCCAACATAGCTGAGTTTCCAGTCATGTTATCAAATGTTATTGACAGAGTTTCTACGTCTTTATTTAATTTAAAGGTAGGAACAGTAACTTTCGCAACAATATTTTCAGGTTTAACGATATCCGGCACACCGTATTCATCCAATTCAGTATGAAAATAAATATCCCATGTATCCGGATTGGGCTTTGTGAAAATAGTGTATGTGCCTGGCGTTAATTGTACGTTTTCAATTACTACATAATCAGAAAAAGTTATTTTAGTGTTTTTATTTGCACCAGTTCGCCAGATCTTGTCAAAAGGTTCAAGGTCACCAAATATTTTTCTTCCTCTCATGGATGGACGAGAGTACTCTAAAGAAACATCGACAATACCAATTTTTGTTTGAGTTTTTTGAAATGGACTTAGTTTAGGGGCTTTAATTGTAGTGCTTTGAGCAGTTAAACAGGATGTTAGCACTATACCTAATACTAGCAAAATTAGTTTTTTCATGTTTGGGTATTATTCGAATGATAAAAAATACTTAAAAATGTTTGGGTGATTGATATTACGCAATGGATAGCTATAAAGAGAGGTATCTCATAGACACTATTATTTATATGGTGTTGTTAGCTACTATTTGTTTTTTTCTAATGTAGAAAAAGCAGTAGCTTTTTTGCCATCACTATTAACCCCATCATTGTAAAAATAACTATATAAAACTCGCTCATTATCAATTTTGGAAAGAATTATGATACCGTGTTCGATACAAACTGATGTGTTGTTTTTAATTACTTCCATAAATGTAGCTTGGTCTTCTGAATATTTTATCAGTTTCCAATTCCCTGAACAGTTCAAGCTGGGATATGAGATGTTGTAAGTTTCTTTTTCTATGTCTATATCTAATTCAATTGTCCATTGATTGTCTTCAGAGAGGTCAATTTGAAATGCTATTCCGGTCCATGTACCCTCAAGCCAATTTTTATTTTTTGAATAGGATTTATTATGGATGCCACAACTTCCTAAATATAAAAAGCTAAATACTATTATGATTAATTTATAGTTTGTCATATTTATTTAGTGTTCCTTAAGAAATGTTCATTAGCAAGTGATTTCTATAATGAATTACAGAAACAATTAATTATAAAGCGTATCAGTGATTCGTTTTTTATTTCTAAAGACTTTGTCCGAATGTCAATAGATTACTATCCGGGTCAAGAACAGAAAACTCCTTTTGTCCCCAAGGTTTGATTTCCAATTTACCATTTGGGTGAATACTCGTTTTATGGTCTAATAATAATTGGTAAAAGTTGTCAATGTTATCAGTTCTAATATATACTTGGCCATAATTTTCTTTAGGATCCAGTTCTTTAAATTCAAAGAAGTGAATTTGAATTTGATCTTTTTCCATCATCAAATAACCATCAAAGTCAGCACTCCCAAATTCTTGAAACCCCAACTTATTTATATAATATTCCCTGGTAACACTTTTGTTACGCATTGGTAATTTCGGGTTAATATCGATTAGCATAATTTAATAATTAGTGTTTATAAGTTTGTTTTTTTATGTCCAAATTCAATGTTAGATTCTCGAAAAAAATAAATTTACCTCCAATTCAGATGTATGTTTTATTTAACTCAAAGTAAACCGTTCAATCTTTTGGTAATTAGGTTGTTTGTTTCTTCCATAATACGGTCAATTAGCTCTTTACAGGTTGGTATATCATGAATCAGCCCTACTACCATCCCGCAAGACCATGCTCCAATCTCCATATCTCCGTCAATCATAATTTTGGGATATACGCCTGCTACTTCCTCAATGATATCTTCAAATTGGATGTTCTTTCCTAATTTTTTTTCTTTTTCTAGCAATCGCTGCACGGCTGCATTGTTCATTACTCGTTCTGTATTTCTTAACGGTCGCATAACTAAACGTGTATCCAATTCAGTGGCGTCCAAAATGGCTTGTTTTACATTTTCATGGATAGGTGCTTCTTGAGTCGCCATAAAGCGGGTTCCCATATTTATACCTTCAGCACCCATAGCTAAAGAAGCTACCAAAGAGCGAGCATCTGCCATTCCACCGGAAGCCAAAAATGGAATTTCTAATTCTTCTTGAGCACGTGGTAGTAAAATCATATTCGGAATATCATCTTCTCCTGGATGACCACCACACTCGAAACCATCAACTGAGACAGCATCACAACCAATAGACTGAGCTTTTAGGGCATGTCTTACAGAAGTGCATTTATGAATGATCTTAATTCCTGCACCTTTTAGATATGGCAGAACCTCTTGAGGATTACGTCCTGCAGTTTCTACAACTGTTACACCTCCTTCAATAATGGCTTTTACATAACCAGGATAATCAGGTGCATTAACGGTCGGTAAAAATGTTAGATTTACTGCAAAAGGTTTATCGGTCAGGTCTTTACATTTTGCAATTTCATTTGCTAAATCAGCTGGAGTTTTTTGGGTTAATCCTGTTATTGTTCCAATACCACCTGCATTAGAAACAGCTGCAGCCAATTCAGCAAACCCTACATAGTGCATTCCTCCTTGCATGATAGGATGTTCAATACCAAACAGTTCAGTTATTTTAGTTTTCATTATATTACTTTTTAATAGTCAAGTTCAATTTATTGTTTTTTTTGTGAGAAACCTTTTATTTCAATTATTCTTATGAAGTTATTTTTATAGCATGCATTAAATATAACAAACCTCGTGGACTTAAAGGATAGCTATGTTTTGTCATAAAATGTTATTTATGCCTAGAGGAATATTTTTTACAATAAGTAATTCCAACATTTTATGATTAAACTATAAAGATGACCAAACCACACTAAGAGAGGTTTATAGGATAGTGTAATTGCCTATTTAAAAAGTAGGCGAGTTTGAAAAAGATGATTACTTTTGCAAACGATATTAACTTGTCAACATACTAAGTAAGAAGAATTAAATAGTTTTAATGCGTAACTAGCTCTTCAGACATATACCTCTTATACAGGTGAATAGATTGAAGTAATGTTTTTAAGTAGTGATGATTATGATATTGTATTATCATCAAATTGCATTAGAAAAATTTAAAAAGGAGTAAATGAAGGAATTATTTGATGATGTATCATTTAAGTGTAGTAAAATTGTTACACAAAATTATAGTACTTCATTTTCAATGGGTATTAAACTGTTTGATAAATCAATAAGAGATTGCATCTATAGTATTTATGGCTTTGTGCGTTTTGCGGATGAGATTGTTGATACATTTCACGATTACGATAAAGCCACTTTATTTTCAAATTTTGAAGAAGATTACTATCGCGCCTATGACCAAGGTATAAGCCTGAATCCAATACTCAATTCATTTCAAATAACGGTTCGTAAATACAATATTGATGATGAATTAATACAAGCTTTCTTAAAAAGCATGCGCAGTGATTTATCAAAGAAAGAGTTCGATGATAATGAGATTAAAGCGTATATATATGGATCGGCTGATGTAGTGGGGCTAATGTGCCTTAAGGTTTTTGTTAATGGAGATGAAGAACGTTATCAGGATTTAAAACCTGCTGCTATGCGTTTAGGTTCTGCTTTTCAGAAAGTAAATTTCTTGCGTGATATCAATGATGATACCAATGAGTTACATCGCATCTACTTCCCAATCTTGAGGGATAATAAACTAACTGAAAATATCAAGAACAAAATCATTAATGATATTAACGAAGATTTCAGAGTTGCTTTATTAGGAATCAAAGAATTGCCTGATAATTCAAAAAAAGGAGTGTATGCAGCCTATCTTTATTACACTAAACTTACAACAAAGATAGAGAGTACTCCTGTCGAGAAATTACTTAATGAGCGAATTCGAATTCCTAATAGAGTTAAGATATGGTCATTAGGCTCTATTTACATCAGTAAGAAGCTTAAACTGGCATAGAACACCAGAAAATCACGAACTATGTCACTCTATTTAATTATACTTATTATTTCACTTGCTGGACCTCTAGCTTTGAGTTTCGAAAAAAATCTTAAACTATATAAGCGTTGGAAATATCTGCTTCCTGCAATCTTAATAACGATGGTGGTTTTTGTTACTTGGGATATTATCTTTACACATATTGGATGTTGGTTTTTTAACCCAATGTATAATTCAGGCATATATATAAATAAGCTTCCTTTAGAAGAATACCTGTTTTTTATTGCCATTCCATACGCTTGCGCGTTCTCGTTTTACGCGGTTAAATTTCATTTTCCAAAATTCAAGTTAAATGAACAATGGACAAAAAAATTAACTTTTATAATTGTAGTATTATCAATTATAACTTCGCTGTTAAATCAAGATCTGACCTATACTTTTGTTAATTTCCTTGTTTTGCCAGCGATACTTTTATTAAGTTATTATTTTAGCAAAGAAGTAGTACAGTACTATTTAGCAATATATCCAATTTTACTCATCCCATTTTTTATTATAAACGGAATCTTAACGGGTACAGGAATTGAAGAAGCCGTTTTTGATTATAACCCTCAAGTAATATTGGGAATTCGTGTTCTTTCATTTCCGCTTGAAGATATGTTTTATAATTTTTCATTGCTTTTATCACCTTTGGCGTTAACTCATATTTTTGAAAAGAGGTTTAAAAAAACTAAAAAGGTATGAAGATTGCAATGATTGATTTCAGAATTGGTGGCTTGGTTGTTGTTTGCAGAAAAGGACATGAAGTAAGTGTATTTGAAAAAAACACACATCCTAAAGGAATATCACGCTGTTTAGCTAGTGCAAAAGTGTTGCTAATGAAATACCCGCATAATAGATGAACCGGATAATTAAATACATTGTTAATGAGGGGCTTCCAATAACCTTTATAGTTTTTTACTGTGTGGGATTGGCTTTATATTTTACGCCTTTTACTCACAATTTGTTTATACTAATTACACCTTACACACTTGTTTTAGTTACCGTAGCAATCTTTTTACATCATAAAGAGTGGAATATAAGAACGATTGCCGTTTTAGTAAGTATTTTTATACTAAGCATTGCAATCGAAATTATTGGTGTAGCAACTGGTAAATTATTTGGAGTATATGCGTACGGTAAAGGGCTTGGTATCAAAATAGTTGATGTACCTGTTATCATTGGCCTTAATTGGGTTTTTTTAACATATGCTTCTAATAGTATTATCTCTAAATACACATCCAAAAACATTCCGATTATTGTAGGTGCTGCATCACTGATGGTACTATACGATATCTTACTAGAGAAAGCAGCTCCCTTAATGGATATGTGGGTGTTTTCAAAAAATGATCCGCCTATAAATAACTATATAGTCTGGTTTTTATTGGCTTTAATTTTTAATTGGGGTATTCAGAAATTTAAGATAAATACAAACAATCCACCTGCACGTTGGTTATTTTTTGTCCAATTCGGTTTTTTTATAGTTTTAGTTATTCTCAATATTTATACTAAAGAATGATACGAGCTAATCATAATAAATTGTGGGTAAAGTTTTCTAAGTATTATACGAAAGTGCTGATAGGCTTTTTTTTTGGGAGTATTAAGTATACAGGTCAGTACGAAGAAAAGGGACTTCCTATTCTTATGATCAGTAATCATTTCTCGTTTTATGATGGCTTTATTCAAATCTTATTAAACTTCAAAATTTTTAAAAGAAGGTTTAATTTTATGATGCTGGAAAAGGAATTGAGGAAAAATATGTTATTAACTAAAATTGGAGCTAGCTCAATCAACAAAGGCAAGCGATCAAGTATAGCCAGCCTTGATTATGCTGTTGAAATGTTACAGGATAAAGAGAATTTATTTTTGTTTTTTCCACAAGGGAGAATAAAGAGCATATATACACGAGAGTTTACTTTTGAAAAAGGCTTACTTTCGCATATTCTAAAAAATACAAAAAATGATTTCCAATTGGTCTATAATGTAAATCTTATTAATTATGGAACTAAACTTAGACCCGATATGTGTGTCTATTATGAGACACATACCATAAGTACAAATATAAATGCTGAGGATGTAGAACGAGAATTTAATCGTTTTGCAAAAATGTGTTTTACAAAACAAGGTGTAAAATGATTTATTTCTGTTATTTCCTAATAACCCTGCTTATTATCAGATTGCTTGTAGCATTTGTTAATTATCTTTCGTTTGCTTATTTACCAAAGGTAACTTCATTAACGTCAGTGCCACGTGTCTCGATTTTAATACCCGCTCGTAATGAGGAAGAAAATATTGGAACCTTGCTAGAGCAATTATCTACGTTTGAATACAGTATGCTCGAAATCATTGTCTACAACGATCACTCAACCGATAAAACGGAAAGTATCATTGAGCATTGGGCATCACTCAAACCTAATATTAAACTATTAAATGGGGATGGACTTCCACAAGGTTGGTTAGGTAAGAATCATGCTTGTCACCAACTAGCACAAGCTGCTACGGGTACTATATTACTCTTTTTAGATGCAGATGTAAGTGTGAAAAAAGACGTGATCAAACGTAGTATTAGCTATCTTCAGAAACACGAACTTCATTTGTTATCGATATTTCCAAAGCAAATAGTCAAGTCTTTGGGAGAAAAAGTTTCAGTACCCTTAATGAACTGGGTTTTATTGAGTATACTTCCAATTTATCTAATTCGAAAGTCAAAAAACAAAATCTTTTCAGCTGCTAATGGACAATTCATGATGTTTAAAGCAGATACGTATAAGACAATATGGCCTCATGAAAAATATAAGTCTCATAAAGTAGAAGATATCGCTATAATAAGATTGTTTAAACAAAAGGGCCTCGCTAGTGATACGCGCTTAGGAGATAACGACATTTCTTGCCGAATGTATGTTGGACTAGATGATGCTATTGAGGGGTTCATAAAAAACATATTTCAATTTTTCGGGAATAGTATTTTAGTAACTATTTCTTTTGGAATTTTAACGACCATTGCTCCATTTGTAGTGTATGTACATATGGGTTTGTGGTGGTTAACTGCATACCTTGTAGGTATTGTATCTATTCGATTTTTTGTAATGTTGGCAAGCCAACAATCAGTTGTTCAAAACTTACTTTTAGTCCTGCCACAGCACATTGTATTTCTTTTAATAATAATTAAAGGACTCATAAATAATAAACAGAAAAAACTAATATGGAAAGACCGAAATATATTACAAGATTTGTAATTGGAATCAGCGTTTTGTTGCTTTCAATACAATTGGGCTTTTCCCAAAGTGCCTATCAAGAACCAATTTACAAAGCTTATTCACGAGGTAAAATGGATACGTGGTACGAATTAATGCATTCGTGTGAAAAAAATGTAAATTCGAATAGTTATGAAGAACAATTGGAACTTATCAGTTATTATTACGGTTATACGGCTTGGTTAATCGGTGCAGAAAAACACGATACTGCTGAAGAATATATAGATAAATCAGAGGAAATTATTGATAAATTATTGGAAAAATCTCCCGAAAATGCAACCCTATTAGCATACAAAGGAGCTTACATTGCATTTACCATTGGTATCTCAAATTTTAAGGCTATTTACTTAGGTAGGAGAAGTATGAAATATATAGATAAATCTATAGAATTAGATCCGGAGAATATTCAAGGAAATATTGAAAAAGGAAACTCCATGTATTATCGCCCATCAGCTTTTGGAGGTGATAAGGCAGAAGCGATTAAATATTACGAAAAGGCAGTTAGAAGCTTTGAAAAACAAGGACTAGTTGTCAGTAATTGGATGTACATAAACACAATGACTGCTTTGGGGCAAGCGTATGAAGCTACCAATCAGATACAGCTAGCCAAATTGTGCTATGAAAAAATAATTCGCATATTCCCTAATTTTATGTGGGTTGAAGACGAACTTTATCCCGATATGCTGAAGCGTAACAATCTATAATATTTATCATCTAGTAGTATGAAATTTGTCATTTACAAAATAGCATTAAATAGCATTAAATTATTTATACTAATAGGTTTTGTGGTTACTCCTATAACTATGGGTGCTCAAAGTATAGAAGATAAAGGTGTTGATCTAGGTAAAACTCCTCCTCGTATTATTAGAGCCTGTTGTGCTTTTGGTTATGATTTAAAAATATGGGGTGTGCCATTTGTTTCTATTGATCAGGTTATTAATATTGATGATTTGAGTGAGCATCACTATATGGGTAATAAGAGTGAAGGTACTGGAACTATTTATACAAATAAGGGTGGTTTTATTGATATTGGTCACTTACGAGATCAAATTGATTGGACGCGCTATTTATATACAACCATTCTCGATAGTAGAGGCAAAGGTGAAGTAATTTTGCCTTTACGTAACGAAGCAGGACGTAAGATTTTATATTTGAATGTACCAGCACAGCTTAGTAATAGTGATTGTATTCTATTAGCGGGAAAAATAACATACGATCTTTCCCTATGGCATGAGATTTCTACTTGGTTTGGTGCATCCACCATTCCTTTTATACCAGAAAAATTCTCTAGTTTCTCGGTTGAGGATGTATATTCAAACTTACTTGGGATACATGTAGGTATGAAAACTTTGCATTCTAAACTCCCTTTTAATGAGGCAGCAACAATGATGATCAAATCGACATTAGATAGTTTAGATGTTGCAAAGACGGCAAAAGAAACCTATGATGCCTATGATGCTGTGAATAATAAATGGTACACGAATAAAAAACGAATACCTAGCACAAAAATTACGCTTAAGCGTGATCCTGATGTTCTTATTTCAAGTCGTCCTTGGATAATTCCTAATGAGACAAATAACGTTAGTGATGCAGTTATTTTAGATGTTCCTCTTTTAAATACCAAAGGTGAGTTGCTTACCAATTTTTATCAATTTACCATTGATCTTAATTATAGATTTCCTGTAGAAGAGATTTTTCCAGGTCGCAAAAGTAGCCTTATCAACCAAGATGATTTTGGTGTGTTGCTGAATAGAATCACTAATGAGTTGCAAATCATGGAACAAAATGCATTGGTAGAAAAGAAAGAAAGTAAGTCTTCAAAAGTAGGCATTTCTGTAAATTAGTAGTGGCACTAAGGATGTTGGTATTAGTTTTTATTTCTGCATTTCTGGTTTAATCGGATTCGTTTTAAAGGCATAAGCAAAAAATACCATAAAAACCACATATATTAAAGTTAGTGAAATAACTATTTCTGAATTGATTTGGATTTCAGAAATAGTTTTAACCAAAGCAATTGCTCCAACACCAAAATGCATGAGATTTCCAACTACTAAGGGTTTATTGTAAATCCCACCAATCAAAGTTCCTTTGGACATCCAATTTAACATTGCGAATCCTAGGTAAAGTGCGCCAAGTAGTTGTAAAAATAGAGTTGTAATAGGATTTGGTATTATTGTCATATTTGAGATAATTTCATTAGGTAGAAATGTTAAAATGATCCCCAGAATACCTAAAAAGATGGCACTTAATATCATTAATGTTTTTGTATTCATATTTTTTTAATCAATTAATTGTTCATTTAACTCCTTAAATCTTGTTATCAATATATTCAATTTAGCTTGTTGCTTCTTAAGTATTTTCGGTCTAAAATAAAACGCATTTAGGCCTACCCAAAAGAGTACAATGCCATAAGAAATAATTGCCCAAGAGAGTGTCATTTTAGCTACATACTCATACATATAAAGGCTTAAACCTAAAGAAAGTAGGATGAAATAAATATTTAGTAAGTATGTTTGTTGAAAACGTTGTTTTTCTTTTAGCATTAGCAGTTGCTTAAGCTGAAGCTTAGCATCCAGCTCGAGATTATTCTTTAATAGGAGAGGAGTAAGTGTATTGTGGAATGCTAGGTATATTATCATTGCTATGATACAGATAATAAGGCCAATTTTTGTGATCATAAACCTGGGTTGATAATAATACCAAACAAAACCAATAAAAATGGAAGTGATTACTAACAGAGCGTTAGCTATAACGAGTTTATAGAATGTGTTTTTTTTAAACTTATTTGCTTTTTTTATAAGTTCTTTTGTTTCCGGAATTTCAATTTGCTGCTTATCCCAGAGCTTCTTGAAATTTATATTATCTACCATTCTTCTGAAATTTTCGAGTTAGTTTTTCTTTTATTCTGTGAATTTTCACCCTAACATTACTTTCTGAAAGGCCAACAATTTTTGCTATTTCTTTCTGTTTTAAATCCTCCAGTTCCAGTGTTATTATGATACGTTCAATTTCGGGAAGTTCAGAAATGTATTGATATAAAAACTGTACTTGTGGCTCATTGTTTATAGATTTTTTTTCTGAAATTTCTAAAGGCAATTCAGATTTTGGCATCTTTTTGTCCTTGTCAAGTTGCCGTAAGCAAGTATTTACTGCAATCCTAAATATCCAAGTACTTATGGAAGATTCATTCCTGAATTTTGGTAATTGTTGCCAAACTTTAATAAAGGTTTCTTGTGCAATATCTTTTGCAGCGTCGTGATCATTCATGTATCCCATACACTGTCTATATACTTTCGGCCAATACGTTTCATGAATTTCTTCAAATGTCATTATTTGATCCAAGTTTTCAAAGTATTTATAAACTGATTTTGCTGGTCAATAAAGACGTTGTGAGAACAATTCTTGATGTATTTAAAATTATTTATGCCCACTATTTTTTTGAGCTTTATTAACTGTTCTTCTGAATATAGACCATCTTCAGTACCGTATACACCAAAAATTTGAATTTTCTTTTTCAATACATTCTTTAGGTGTTGCGTTAGGTCAATTGAAGTGTAATTTTCATTTTCCCAAAAACCTTTAGGTGCTTCAAAGGTCGTTTTTGTGCCATTGCTTCTAAAAGAAATATCTGATTTCAATTTTGTATAAATAGCTATGGCTTCTTCAGAGGGGGCTTTTGGCATATAAAAACCATTTTGGATGGCATGCCCAAAACTATATGAACTATACTCCAACGAATTTTTATTCATTTTTTCAAGCATTCCAATGTACTTTAGATTGATGCTATCTTTATTCTTTTCATAAATTCTTTTCGAAGTTTTTATGATGGTACTAAATGTTTCTTGAATCGATAATGGGGCAGCCACTAAAACGAGAAATTTTATTTTATTTGGATATTTCTCTGCATAAAGAGTTCCAACGATTCCTCCAAAACTATGTCCAATTAGGCTAGCCTCTTTTAGGTTGAATTTTTTATAGATGGAGTTCAAATCATCAAACGTCTCTTGAAATGTGAATTTCGCATTTTGATCATGAGAGCGACCTTCTCCACGCCTTTCATAAACAATGACAAAAAAACCATTTTCACTAAGTTTTTGCGCCGTTGTTACTTCAAAACCTATTGAATTGTATCCAGGTCCGCCATGAAGATAAATTATTGGCTCACTATTGGGGTTACCAAATGCTTTTGAATAAATTGTTTGAGAATTAGCTGTTATTGTTATTAAGATAAATGCTAATAAGATGATAGGTTTTTTCATTTTGCCTCCTTTATTTTTCATTTAGATACAAGGAATGTCAAAATGTTACAAATTATTTTTTATTATTGCCAACGGTTTGACTAAACTAAATTTTAATGCAGTTTAAGTTTGGTTAACATCAGTTTTTCTTTCTGAATACAAAAGATATGAGCCTTGGTATTTCTTTTTCAGAATTATCGTCAAACCATTCATCTATTTCCAGTAGCTTAAAATCATTATTTTCTGCATTATGAAGATAGTCAGAAATATGATGTATATAGACTTTTAACTCTTCAATTCCTCTTTCAGTCTCGGATTTTGCTTTACTTCCTGAATATTGTTTAAAAGGATGCAATTCGCTTATGAAGAAAATCCCGTTTCTCATAAGCTTCTGATTTGCCTGATTAAAAATATGGTTCAAATCATCAATGTGTTCAAGAGTAAGGCTTGAAGTTACCAGGTCTGCGAATTGATTTCCGATTTCCCATTCTTTGTTAAGATCGGCTTTTTTTAAATCAGCTCTACTATCAGTTATTTTCTCTTTAGCAATATTTAACATTTTCTCAGAGAAATCAAGTCCGATCACTTGCTCAGCTTTGCTTAATAACCAACCAGTATTCTTTCCTGTTCCACAACCTAGTTCCAACACATATCTAAACTTATATTTAGATAAAGTCTCAATGGTTGCTTTTATGTCTAAATCACGAGTCTTGTTTTCATTCGTATCGTATTGCCTAGCCCAAGAGTTATATGCTTTTTCTATACTCATTTCTATTTCTTCTCAATTTTATAAAAGCCTGTACTCAGCTTGATTGGATATTTAGCGCCTTTGCAAAAGGGAAAAGACTTTTCGATAGAACACTAATTTTTGATCTGGTTTTATATATGATGTTATCGCACGGTTTAATTTTTTTTGTCAATTCGTTTGGGTCAAAACCATAATAAAAATTATTTAATTGACCATCTGAACTTTGAAGCGCGACAATGTCCATTATTTCTTGAAAATAAAGTAAGATTCTCTCTCTGTCCTCTGAATCAAACCCTAATTCAGTTTCATTAAATTTTAAAAGTCCAATTCTAATAGCCTCTTGGTATTTTTTGTCAGTTGGATTTTCAGATTCCGAAATTTGCTTGAAATCTTTTGCAACATCATTAATTTTTTCTGTTAATATTGGGCGCAATTTTTCATCCGAAATATTTGGTGAATAGTTTTCCGTATAGAATTTTTTCTTTGTAATAAATTCAGCAAACTTTTCTTTTGCATTTTTTGGTGTTTTCATTTCAGTCATATTCTGTCCGTAAGCAGATAAAGTCAAAAAGAGTATTAATATTTTAATGTATTTAGTCATTTCTGAAATAGTTGCTAATATTCAGTATAAGAAGCGTAGGGCAGGTGATAGGCACTTTCATTTCAGTTTATTACTTAGTTAAATATAAATGTTTTGCTTTTATTTTTCCTTCGATAAATGCTAATTTTTAAATTTAGTGGCATTGTAAAAATTCATAAAATAATAAATTTGGTAAAAACGGATCATGTTTTTTATACACTTATAACAGCTGTCTTCCTTTATTATTGATTTAAAAATCCTTTCGCAATATCATCTACAATACTATGGTGGATATTCCATTTTTCATAAACACTCAAGCCCCATTTTCTTATCAACTCTTTACAATCCGCCTTATTGGTTGATTTCTCTTTAATGTAGGTTGTTGTTATATTTCCTCTTTTTAGAATTTCAGGAGGAGTCAGATATTCATCCTGTTTATGAACCTTATATTTATTTAAATAATCACTAAGTTTTGGTGATAGTTCATAAGTCCACTTTATATCATATTTAAAAATCAAATGAAGTCTTGACAAGTGAAAGTGGTTATTCCACCTTCCATGAATTTCAGGGTGCTGTAATGTGTGGGCATCTACAATAAGAAATCTATATATGTGATTTTTAATATTAGAAAAGTCAATATCTTGAAATCCAAGATTAAAAATCTCTAAACATTCGTGAATTCCTCTTTGCGTGTTTGCACCACAAAATTGACACTTTCCATTATCTAAAAGGACAACTCCATTCTTTTCTGCTAAATCAATATAGTCTTGCATGCTGTCTTTTTTGCTTGTTATTAACAACTTTGATGGATGATTAGTCGCGTGGTTTCTGGACTAATTTAGCAAATAGAAGCCTAATATAAAATCCAAGAGAATTTTTGTAAGTAAGGCAGTACTAGCAATAAATTATAGACATTATTGTACGTTCGTTTTTTTATTTTTCAAGTAAATTTCAAATTCATCTTTTAATATTCCACTGACGTGATGTTTTAATCCGAAAAACCTTTTTAATCCATGAAAAACAGTTTCTACTGAGTTTGTCCATGGTTTATATAATTCTCTACCTCTCAAGTTTTCTGGATAAGCTAAAATAACTTTGTCTTGTTCCCAGATTTGTTCCAAGTCTAATTTCTCTTTTAATTTTTCCATAAACTTATCAAAACCTTGCATTTCCTCAGATTCGTAAGTCATATTAAAGTAAATAGGCTTTTTATCTTCTAAAATAAAAATTATAAAAAATGAGTCATCATCTCCTCTCATTATATTCCCAAAAGCTATACCTGATATTTCACTATATTTTAAATTCCAATTATAGTTTACTAAATGTCTTTTTGTTTTAATGAATTTTGTATGAGTGTCATTTACATAAAATCCTACATCATGTTTTTTGATGTATTCCTCTTTTTCTTTCCTTAATTTTTCAATCAAGTTCTTACTCATTTTATCGATTTTTTAAATGACGTACAACACCAAATATATGAATCAGACTAAGTCAAACGTATCTTCACCAATCGATTATTCTACACTTGTTTTATAACTTTTTCTTTTTAAAATGTTTGTGCCATTGGAAATATAAATGGGCCATAGAGTTATCACTTGGTTGCTAGGATATCGTACGCTTTTTATTTGGATTTTTTAAGGTCTTTGATCTTTACAACTATAGTATTAGCCACTAAATCTCCAACCCTTTGATTTTTTTCTGAATTTTGTATAGTAAGAATTCCAACTAACCCAAAAAAGAACATATCAATTGGATCTAACAAATGTCTTAATAAAGATTGCCCGAATGATAGTTTTTCAGAAATTCCATTAATTGATATCGGTTTTAATCCGACAATTGAGTTTCCTATCGTAGCTCCAAAGAGTTGTTCAAGTCCAATTGTCATTAGTCCCCAGAAAATTACTGGTATCAGAGCTGGTAATCCACTTACTGAATACCCTCCATCTGGATCAGGTTCTCCGTATGCATACACATAAGCAAAGAAAAAGGCATAAATAATTAAATAGTCAATAAATCCTGCTAAAATTCTATTTCCAATATTAGATTCTGTTTTTGTATCCGTTATATAGGCCATTTAGTTTGTTATTTTTAATGTATGATAATGTTTAATATAAGTGTCGTAACAGAGAGAATTGTTACCTTGTTTTTTGGTTTTTCTTGCGCATTGGTTCCTATTATGTTGCTTTACAAGCATTGCGCTACCTCAAAAAGGAAATAACCTTATGATCTAGTACTAAGTTTTGTTCTGATTCTATATATGATGTTAGCAAATGTGTTCGTGTATGATTTCGTTGTGGAATCATCTGCAAGATTATTCTGCTTAAGAAATTAGTGTAATTTATAAGTTAAATTTTGTTTTAGCTCTTTGCCATAATCAATTATACACTTCTTAAGCTTATAATGCTTAAATTTTAGTGTAGCTATACTCGTCATCATACATAGCTCCTAAAACAGTGTCCCCATCAGTTTTGAATTCAATTTTATTACCATCAATGCCATCAATAAAAACATTTTTCGAAATAGGAACTAAAGGAAACTCATAGATATCCTTATCATGAAACTCTTGATAATACAATTGATTGTCTTTAACAACAACGGTTATTATAAAGTCTTCATCTTCACCATCTGCTTTATAACTTCCAAGATAGTTTTTATAATTATTTAAATCAATATCAATTTTGGTAATTACTTTGGGTTTCCAAAGATCATAATTAAATGCGTTAGCTACAGAACGCAACATTTCCCAGAATAAATCATCAACACCATCAGAATTAACCAGCATTACAAATCCATTTCCTAGTTTAGGATCCATTGCCATAAAACTGTAAAATCCAGGAACTCTTCCGGAATGGGAGAAGAGCAATAGGTTATCTTTTTTTATGAGGTCAAATCCTAAGCCATAATCATCTTCTGAAAATAGTTGTTTTGCTAACGCTGTACTTAAGAATGTATCTTTTCCATTAACTATATTCGCAATTTTTATGGAAAATTTGGCTAAATCTTGAGATGTAGAAAATAAACCTCCTCCACATTTTTGAGTTATGTTTTTATAAAAACCTTCATGAACTACTTCATCTTTATAGGCATAACAAAACGTTGTATTACTAGCGTCAGGATATACTGTTTCAAACGTACTATTTGACATGCCAAAAGGCGTTAGAACTAATTCCTGGACAACATCTTGAAATAATTCCCCTGTCACATCTTCTATTACTTTTTGTATCAGGTTGTATCCTTGGTTAGAATATTTAAAGGTTTCTCCTGGTTTAGTTGTAAAGGTGATTGGTTGTAAAGCAGATTTACCGTCTAAAACTTCATTAAGAGTAAATGTTTTTTCACCTTTTATAAATCCATGATCTCCGAGTTTTACCAGCTGCTGTTTTTTCAAACCAGAAGTGTGGTTTAACAGTGTTCTTAACGTTACAGGAGTTTTTTTTATAAATTTACTTTTGGGTAATTTCCATGATTTTAAATAGGTTTTAATGTCTGTATCTAAATCTAGTACGCCTTGATCTTGAAGTTTAAGAATAACAATAGCTGTAACAGATTTGCTAATTGAACCAACTCTAAAAACCGAATTTTCTGCAACTAAATTAGAATTCTCTTTTTGGCAAAACCCATAACCCTTCGTGTCTTCAATTTTGAAATCCTTGATAGTAGTTAATGAGAAACCAACCGCTCCATAATGTTTCATTCTATCTAATAGTTGGTAATAAACAGGGGCGTTTTCTATTTGAACTGTTGGGATTAATCCATTTTCAATTTTAAATAAATAAGTGCTTTCTTTTTTTAAGCTTTCTTGACTATTACATGAATAATAGAAAAGGAGCATAGCAGCAATTAAATAGTTGACCTTAAAATTAATTTTGATTGATGTTAAAGTATCCATAATTTATAATTTTTTGTAAAATTATATTATGAAGAATACATATGATTGGAGAATTGAGACATCATCTAGATTTGTTTCAATTTCCAGAAATATTTTATGGATTCAGGATTGTTTGTGACCTGTTTTAATAACTTTTTTGGAGATTCACCAGAAAGTGCCTTAAAATGATTAATAAAATCTGATTGATCATAATAAGCAATATCGCCTATGGTGCTCGACATATTTTTGCTTTCATTGGAAAAATTCTCTATGGCTAATCGAAACCTAACTGTATTTTTAAAATCCTCAAAAGAGCAATACAGGTATTTTTTAAACTGTCTTAAAATAGTTCTTCTACTCAAGTTTATTTGCCTCTCTAGATCATTCATTCTAATGTTTCCTTTTGAGTGCTGTATTAATTCTATAGCAGTTGATAATTTATCAAGCTGCACATTTTTATAAGAATTTTCAAAAAAAGATTCCAAAGCGATAAGTCTATTTTCAATATCTTGAATAAGACATATTTTTACTAGATTTTCTTTATCAGTTATTTTAAAAAGGCCAGTTTCAATAGTCGTTAATGCGTTAGTATTTATAAAATTATGAATTGCTAATGGTGAAAATTGTATGCCTATAATATCATATGCGTTTTTTATTATAGCAGTTCTAAATTTTGTTTTAGTAGCAGTTAAAATAATAGTAGCCTCATTTTCTTTTTCTTTCACGTTAAATGAGTAGTCATTAATTTTAACAGTGGAGTTACTGAAAATATTTATAGTTTCAACAAAATGAGGATAATAAACAAACTCGGTTTTTTTATTACCCATAGATTTCATAAAGTAAAAAGACTTAATATATTTTTTTAGTAAGTCTGATTTAGGTCTAAATTCTTTAATTATCATTTTATGGTATGATGAAATTTAATTTGCAATAAAACCTTTCATTTTTGGAAATACTAAGATTAATTAACTCATTATTATTTGTAATCATTACCTGAGATTACTTATAACATCTCGGCTAAGCGACGTACAAGCGGTAGCGAAGTATGTGCGCTTAGGTGATGTTATGCAGAGTATTTTATTTCCAAATTAAAATCAATTATAAAATTTACCAGGAGAGTAAATATGTAGTGAAACAGAATTTTCTTCCATATTAGATATCATATGAATTTCGCCTCCTTCAATGTATGTAATTTCATTTTCATTAACAATTGTTTCAAACGCTCCTTCTTCTGTTCTTCTAATATCTTTCAATTTCCCCTTATACAATTTCATTAGACACCCGTTTTCCGGATGCCTATGTTCAGGTGTTTGCTGATTCGGAAGCCAACAAATCAAAATTATTTCAAATTGATCAACCTGATGAAGTATTATTTTTTTATAATTTTCAGGATCAAATTCTACAAACTCAGAAATTGAATCGAAATTGAAACTTTCTAATTGATTTTTAAATTCTCTCAAATTATTATTCTCCTTAAGATGAGAGTTAATTTTCTTTGTTAATTCAGAAATGGTCATACCTCCTTTTAAGTTTAAATTCAAATATACACTCTAATTTAGTGATATTTTTACTTGATTTTCTAAAGAAGAGGAATACAGGTTTCTAAAGCACTAATTTCTCTTGTTATTTTTCTGTGAGTTGATTAAGTTTAAAAGTCAAACGTTCGTCTTTGATTTGATTATTACCTTTTAAATCATTAATTCTTACTTCAATTATTGTATCCATCAGAGAATCAAGTGTAATACTTTTTAGATTTCCATTATAGTTAAATACTAAAGGTTTTTTAGTACTGTCAATAAAAATTTTACACTTGTCAGATAACCATAAAATATGACATAATTCCTTGTCATCTTGATAAACTTTTAAATCATGATTGGTATCTAAATTCTTTATGATGTTTAATTTATGTTTATTCTTTTTTTCTTTTTCATTCAGGGAAATAATTTTCAAGTCCTCAATTGGGTTCTCGTACTTAAAGTCCATTATTAAGGTCGAGTCCACTATTTCATACGTTCCATAGCTTTGATGAATCACATTAGAAATTCTTAAACCACATATCTTTTTTCCGTCAGAGGTTGTTCCAATTATATTGGTACTGTCTGGATAACTAATTCTTTCGCTTACCTCAAATAACACCCTGTTGTCAGGTAACAATTTAATCGTTTCTTCATCTTCGGTTTCAAAAGATTTAGTTCCAACTATGTTTTGCCCAAAAATATATTGACCAAATGCTAGAATTAAAATAAAAATAAAATTTCCGAAGTTTTTTTTCATAAAAAGAGATAATGGTCAGGTTATGATTAGTGCAGCGCAGAAATTTAAAGAATTTCCAGCCAACACAAGTAAAAACTTTTGACGTTTTTTAGTTTTGTTTTAAAAATAAGAAAAAAACTTTTTCTATAGCAAAGCCTGAGTTGCTTTATGATGAGAGTTTTAAATCAAAATTAACTTAGAACTTGTTTTTTAACTCAGTTTTTTGTTGTGCATAGTTTTCATGATTTACAATATATCTTCAGTTGCGAAATGTCAGTTTTATATTTTGGATATTTTTTTAAAATTTTTAACTTCATGGCTTTTTGTCTATCCTTACAAGCTTTTTCTTTAAAATCAATTGCTTTATAAATTAAGGCTCTGGTTTTATAAGCAATTGGGTTTTTAGGGGCTTGATCAATCGATTTGTTAATATCTATTAATGCTTTTTCATAATCTTTAGATAGATAATAAACTAGACTTCGATGTTCGTATGAATATGCGCTAGGATTTACTGTAATCTCAGCTGTAAAATCGGTAATTGCCTTTTCATACTCACCTAATTTACGATAGGCAAAACCACGATTAGTTCTTGCAGTGCGCATTTCTGGCTTCAAAGAAATTGCTTTTGAAAAATCACGTATGCATTCTTCATATCTCAAGTCCATCTCAAGAACATAACCTCGTTTAAAATATAGAACAGCACTATTAGGATATAATTTTAACAGAGTATTCAGGTTTTGTTCAGCTTGTTTCCATTGTTTATTCTTTATAAATTTTTGGACCTCTGTGTAAATATCTTTTGATTTAGAGTTTTTTATTTGAGTAAATCCAACATAGTTTATTAATAATAAAATTGTAACTATTAATATTTTCTTCATTTTTTTCAAATTATGCATAGTGTCAAATATAAGAATTAGAGCAAGGCAAGTATACCTGAATCAATCGATTTATCCCTGCCATCCACTAGGTAGGCAGGTTCAATTTATAAAAGCCTGTGCTCAGCCCGACTAAGTATCCAGCGCCATCGCAAAAAGGAAATAACCTTTCTATCTGGCACTACACTTTATTCTGATTTCATATATGTTGTTATAGCCATTTTGTTTTTTTTCTTAAGCTGCTCAATTTTACATTTACATTACACTTATTATTTTCATAGTCTGAGTAAAAAGAATCTTGAAAAAGTACTAGATTATCCCAATTAGAAAAACTTTGATAGTCTTTGGAAGAGTAATAATATTTGTCAACTTTTAGTTGTCCGATAATTTCGAATTCAGTTTCTGTTTTTTTGAAATGTTGAGCGTAATACCAGTTGATTTTTTCTTTTGGGACATACTCGGTCAACATTTGTTGAGTTAGAGCCAATAAAACTTTGGCTTTTTCAAAATCCTTCAAGGTAGGTTTATCTGTTTTTTTTATATCTGTGGTAACTATAAGATTCAACCCAAGTTCCGTGTTTTTTTCGGATTCAAGTACAAATGCGCCACAATAATCTCCATCAGATAGTTTAAAAATCAAACAAGCTCCTTTCTCAAAAATAGCATTCCGAGATACTTTCTTTTTTCTTTTTCTAGCACTTTTTTTGTCTTCAGAAATTTTAGTTAAAAAGTGATTTAGGTTTTTTTTTCTTTTGGTTAAGTCTGATTTAGAAGCTTCAAGTTCTTTCCACAATTCAATATCTTTGTCAGACTCAATTAGTTCTTTAACCTTTTGATAAATTTCTTCATCAAGTGCTTTACATTCCCATTGACATTTAGCAATTGTTATCCAAAAGTTGTTTTGATCTTCGTAAGAATCAATTAACTCTTCGTTTTCTGCAATAAGTTTCTTGGTAATGTCAATAACTTCCATTCCGTCATTATAGAGTTCGAAAAACTCATAGTTGATGTCTTCATAAATATCATTTGATGAAATTCCAGTTCCCCAAGTTCCCATTAATATTTTTTAGTTTAATTGGTTATAACGGTTTTGTGTATGAGCAGTGGCGTGCAAAAAAAAATACTAACTTTTCGATTTATCACTTACCATTAATGTTTTATACATCGCGTTGTGTACCGTATTTTTCTATATATTTTATTGCCAATTTTCTAATCCAGATATGTTTGTCAGTCAAGAATGGTCTAATTTCTTTTTCAAATCCTACTGCTTGCATTTTGTATACCGTATCAATTATTTGTCCATTTACAAATTTGTCATTAATCATATTAATCAATTGAGAAGCATATTTAGATAAATGCTTATATCCTAACAATAATATAAATGATTGCCTTCCTCGTTTTGAGTTTTTATTCAGGCAAAACTTGATAATTAAGTCATTTATTTCTTCGTCTTTTCTTAATGTTTTTTTCGTAATGATTATTTGTCTTATTTCCTCTCCAATTCTCCATATATCAGATTCATATTTGTGCCAGTTAGGAACATCTGGAAATCCATCTATTGGTTCTAAATCCATCTCCACTTTTTTAGGAGTAAGACTTTCAGCTTTTTTTATTAATTCTAATATTTTTTCTTTTTCCATTCGTTAGTTTGGATATGGCACACAACGTTATAAGTATGTGTCGTAAGGGACAGAAATGTTACCTTATTTTTCCATTATTCTTGCGAATTGGTTGCTGTTTTTTTTTCGAGTAAATATTGAGCCATCATACATATACAAAGACCTTTCTATTCTATGACATATATATAGCGTTAGGTAACGTTTTTTATTACGTTTTCTATCCGGTATACATTTTCAAGGTTTTTTCCATAATCTACTAACGTTGTTTTTAATTTCGGACTACTTGAAATTATATATTCAAAATCACTTTCTTTTTCAGATTTCAGCATAATTTTGATTTCTTCGCCCCAAGATTTCCAAGAGATACCTGACTTTAATAAGATTCCATTTTCAATTTCCTTCATCTTCATCTTTCCAATAATTGGGTCGGTTTTTAATTTTTTAATGAGGTCCGTTTTATTCAATCCTGTTTTCAGATTTATCGATTGATTTACTCTTATGTTATCATTGGAAATTTCCTGAATTCCGTTCTTTTTAAGTCTGTATTGATGAAAAGACACTAAAATTAAAGACATAGTAATTCCAAAAAAGAAAGTCATAAATAAGTATTTCCATAATCTAAATCCTTCGCCATCCGCTAAATCAAAACCCAGCATAATTAGTCCATATGGTATTCCTGTAAATAAAAAGGTCTTTAAGTACAATTTTGTAATTGGTTTCATAAATGTCGTTTTAAATATTACCTGACAGTTTGAGTAAGGTGCATTTTAATGGGCTTTATTTTTTATGATAAGTTTTTTGTTACACCAATACCAGGCAGCATCTTCACTGCCAGGTTCATAGGGAGCAAATTTGTCGAATTCCATACCAACTTTTTCCATTACTTTGATCGATGATTTATTTTCTTTCATTGCAATTGCAATTATCTTCTTCAATTTGAGAGATTCAAATCCATAAGTCAAAATAGCATGAGATGCTTCCGTTGCTATACCTAAACCCCAATATTCAGGTAAAAATCTATAACCAAGGTCAACTTCATCAAATTCAGGCAAATATGCTAAACCTGCCCAGCCTACAAATTGCTTCTCTTTTTTTAGAATAGTAACCCACCTACCAAATCCACGATTTTTGTCTCTGGATTGGAATTCTTTTATCTTATTATTAATCTCTTCCAGTGAAGTAATAATATTTTCTCCAGTGTACTTCTGAACTTGATGATTTGAATGTAGCCGGAGCATATCCTGAGCATCATCCATGACCATTTCTCTCAAAATCAATCTTTCCGTTTCAATTATCATTTTCAATTATTAAGGACAACGCCAAATACATGAATCGAAGCAAGGCAAGTACACCTTGACCAATCGATTTATCTCTGTATACCTGGCAGATAACAGGTTCAATTTATGAAAATCTATCGCCATCACAAAAAAGGAATGACCTTTCGATCTAGCACTAAACTTTGTTCTGATTTTATATGTCTTGTTGTGCGCTGGCCTTTCTGCTGATTATGTCCAAAGTTTCATTGATAAAATCGGTCTTTCCAAGAACATAAGAACCTCTGTCATTTTTAAATTTAGTGGCTAATTCTATTTTTAGATTTTCATATTGTTTCGCTCTTTCGGGGTTAGAATTCAAGAAGTTCCGAAACTCAATTTGTTTCCACATCACATTATCTTTTGGGCACATATGAATATGAAAAATCTGTTCTTTTGTTCCATCCACATTATATCCTTTTCCTAAAGAAGAGTATGCCTCAATATTTTCTCTGGCTGGAACCACAAAATGCGAATACCCTAATTCTGTAAATTTTGCGATTAGATTTTCGTCAAATAACATTTCTTTTGATATTTCAATCATCAAATCGATATATGGTTTTGATTTAATACTCGGAATAGAAGAACTCCCAAAGTGTTCTATTCGCAAGATTGTTTCATTCCCGACTTTTTCAATAATTCTTTTCCTTTCGTTTTCATAAATATTTTTCCATTCGGGATTATGATTAACCAATTCAATTGGAAAAAGTGTGTTCCAATCCTCTTTAGTTAAATCATTTAAAGTCTTTTTCATTATTTATCGATTTTTTTCAGCTTGTTTACAACGCCAAATATATGAATAGAAGAAAGGCAAGTACACCTTGATCAATCAATTTATCGCCGCATACCTGGTGGATGGCAGGCAGGTGCAGTGATTACTAATTTTTCTTTTGAGCAAGCATTGCGCTTTACCAAAAATGCAATAACCATTCGATTCATCACTTAGCTGTTATGACATCATATTTGTTGTTGTAGCTCGTTATTCTTTACATTTTGTATTTCATTTCTGTATAGAAGTATCCCTAATCCAGATGCAAAAATAATACAACTGATTAACATTAAAATTCCATTATTCCAAATAAAATATGAGAGTCCAACAAATGGCCCACCAATTATTACCATAAGAGAACTAATAGGATTTATTTTGATAAAATTCAAAGCGTGTGCCGCTAGTCCAATAAAAAGGAAAGATGGTCCGATAATCACAAATGGATATAGAATTAGTGGTGTATTACTAATTTGTTCACTTAAGTCATTCCTTCCGACATTATCATTTCCGAAGCTCCACATAATAAAATCAATAGTACAAAGTCCAATGTGGGCAATAACTCCTATTGCTGTCAAAACTGATGCAATGGAATTTAGTCTATTCTTTGGAAATACTTTATTAAAATTGATTAGTAGTACAGCTCCAATCAAATTAAACCAGTGAGCTAAATCAATATGTTTTTGTTCACTTAACGAACCTTGGGAAAAAAATATGTAACTGGTAACGAAAAAAAATAATCCAATTAGACATAGGGTTTTTGGTTTCATAATTTGTTTTTTTAATTTGACGCTTGCAAGTTCCAATAACTTATTGAGTCTAATTATGTTTTTCTTCTGAATCGTCGTATATGAATATTGGGTTGTTATTTAATGAGCTACAACGTTTAATATATGTGTCGCGGCTGTGCAAAACGTTACCTTGTTTTTTGATTTTTCTCTGCCTACCTGTCGGATGGCGTGCAGGTGCGTATAGGTTGCTAGCTTTTTCTTTGAACAGGCATTGCGCCTTATCAAAAATACGACAACCATTCGATTCATCACTTAGCTGCTATGATAACATATATAATGTTGTAAACGGTTGTCTTAATTTTATAAAGCTTCGCAGCTATAAACAAAGATTATTTTTTTCGTTGATAACTCTTTTTTTAAGTTAGAATAGTATGAGTTTATTTCATTATCAAGAATATCATTTTTTATATCATGAAATGCATTAACCTCTTTAGTAACCTCACTTTTTATTTTGGATATGTTGTTTTTAGCTGACCAATTTATTAATGTGATACTACAATTTTCCATCCATTCGATATAGACAGAATCTATATTTAGTGGTACTTTTTGTAAATATTCATAATCAACTTTAGAATCTAGGATATGAATCCTATCTCCAACAGGAAATTCAAGTTTATTAATTAAAAAAACATCTAGTATTTCTTTGATATCAAATGTGATTTTATTTGAATTTAACGCAAAATCTATTTCAGATGATTCACTTAATTTTAAAGATTTTACTTCTGTATAAATAATGAATGTGTTATTAAAATTACTATGAAAATAATCACAAAAAGAAGTTTTTTTAGAATTATAAGGTTCCCGATATGTGTAATGATAAACATAACCTGTAAGGTTTATAGAGCCATTAAATTTAGCTTCCACTTTATACCTGTAAGCATTTCCCCCATCAGCATAACAGTTATAATATTGTATAATTCCAAAAAGTACTATTAATAAATTTCTCATTTATTTTTCAAATGATTTACAACGTTTTGACCAAACTGTGTTTTGATGCAGTTTAGATTTTGTTAGTACCACTTTCTACTTTTTTTCTTCACGCAAAATTTTCTCCATTTTACGACCTCTTGCTAATTCATCAATCAGCTTTTCCATACGTCTACATTGTTTATACAATTCAAATTCATCCTCTATTTCTTCAATTCGATAACCACAAACGACTCCTTTAATCAAGTGTGCATTTGGGTGTATTTTAGCTTTTTGAAAAAATGTTCTAAAGGTTGCTTTTTCTTCAATAAGTGCTTGTAAAGCATCTTGATCAAAACCAGTGAACCATTTAATTACTTGATTGAGTTCTTCTTTTGTTCTTCCATTTTTCTCCAGTCTATTCAGGTAAAGAGGATAAATGGATGCAAATATCATATTGGCAACCTTTTCATTTTTTTCGACTGTAACTTTCATATTGATTAGTTTAATTGTTGCTAACGCCAAATATATGAATCGGAGCAAGGCAAGCAAGCCTGAACCAATCGATTTATCCCTGCCTACCTGGCAGATGGCAGGCAGGTGCGCATTGGTTGCTAACTTTTACTTTTTGCAAGCATTGCGCCTTACCAAAAATACAATAACCATTCGATTCGTCACTTAACTGCTATGACATCATATATGTTGTTCTACACCGTTTATTATTCCGTCAACAGTTTTTTCATTTCCCGAATTGAGTCTGTGTAGTCCGACATTTTTTGACTTTTACCCATGTGAATCGGACTCATGTTTATTCGGTTTGTCAATTCCTTCATCGGCATATTTTCAAGACTCCCAAATTCATACTTCCACCAGTCCAAGTCCTGTAATCTATGATTTTGAAAACCAGTTGTTTTTCTATCATTATCCGTTGATAAAAACTCTAATTGTCCGATTATAGAGTCCAAGAGTTCAAAATCCAATATGATTCCATCGTAAACTAGTTGTCCATAGAAAGCTTCTTTGAATATAGACTCTATGCTGGTCAAGTCAGATGATTTGATATCCGTTAAGATAACGTTGTATTTCGTTTGTCCATTGGTAAGCAGCCAACATTTTTTTCGTTTCACATAAAAAACCGTAGCGTTCCATTTCCCTAGTTTTCCACAATCAGAATTTTGGTCAGTCGAGATTAGTTTCTTGACTAACTTTTCAAGTTTCTTTGTAGTATGTATTTTAGTTCGTGTCAATGGTGTAGAACGGTTTGTGTATGAAAGGTAGCGTGTAAAAATGTACTACATTTTCGGATAAACACAGAGCCGAATTTTTATGTTTTGTTTTTACTTTTTTTGTTTTAAAAGCCAAATTTAAAAATTTGGCGGTCTTTATAAATAAGCACAGACCTTTCGATTTAGCACTTATTAGCTATGTTTTATAGCATCGATGAAAAAGCAGTAAGTCGAGTATCTTTAAAATGAACTAAAAATTAAAGATATGATTATTCAAATTACTGCCCATCCAAAGCTATTCATTGGCATCGACATTCACAAACGAAGTTGGAAAATTCATTGTGCAACAGATTTATTTTCTGGCAAGCCATTCAGTATGTCTCCTAATCCTGAGCAATTACGAGTTTATGTTTCCAAACATTTGTCAGGTCATGAAGTTACAACAGCTTATGAAGCGGGTTGTTGTGGTTATTATGCGCACCGTTGTTTTGAGAGTTATGGCTGGCGTAGTTTGGTTGTGAATCCAGCGGATATTCATAGAAAAGGCAAAGAACGTCACACCAAGACTGATAAGATAGATGCACAGCTCATCGCAAGAGAACTTAAAGATGGTCGTTTGGAGAGTATTGTGGTTCCAGATATCGAGCGAGAGCAACTACGTAGTCTATTTAAACGCAGAAATGATCTTGTGAAGGATTTTTGTAGGATTAAGAGCTATATCAAGATACAGTTATTGTATTTTGGTATTAAAGAGCCAGAGGAGTTCGATAATGATCACTGGAGTCATAAGTACCGTAAATGGTTAGATGATATGGTTTTTACACACCCTACAGCCAAAGCAACCTTGGATAGTCGGATGCGTTTCTTCCGTTTTGTGGATCAAGAACTTCGGGATGTTTCAACTCAACTAAGAAGATATTGCAAGACGCATTATAAGAAAGATTATATGTTGCTTAGGAGCATACCAGGAATTGGAGCCATAGTAGCCTGTGGTATTTTGTGAGAGTTAGGAGATTTACGTTGGTTTAATAGTGCGAAGCACTTGGCTGGTTATGTAGGTTTGGCACCAGGCATGCATCAAAGTAGGGGTAATTCACGGATAATAGGTATCACTCCACGAGCACACCGTTTGATACGTTCCTATTTTGTGGAAGCTTCATGGCAGGCTATACGTGCTGACCCTGTGGTGCAGTCCTACTATCGTAAACATCAAGGTAAGAACGTAAAGAGTATTATTATCAAAGTAGCTAGAAAGCTGCTCAGAAGAACCTTAGCTGTTATAAAAACTGAGGCTCCCTATACGATAGGAGTGTTAGAATAACACAGGAATAAGTAGAACTAAAGAAAAAAGAACAATAACAAAGCTCACAAAAAGTAGTCAAGCTCGTATTACAAAACAACGTAGGTGATCTAAGAAATTAGAATTACATTTTTATAGCAAGTGACCGAGTTTATTATAGCTTATAATCATACAGATGCTTGTGACGTTTCGCAAAGAGAATCGATCACATATAGGATGCGGAGCAAGTTATATTAAAAGAAAAAAGGTGGTTTAAGAAAAAAAGAAAATATTAATTAACTTTAGAGAACTGGACTAGGGCTTTTCATAGGACACGTTGTTGTACAACGTTTTTATTTTCATCCGTCTTTCACTTCTTAACTAAAGTCAATGAATATGTATGATTTAAAGGTCAATTTTGTACGATTAAATTATATAAGATGAGAAATATAAAAAGAATGCTTTTCTTTTTGCCGATTATATTAACTGCTCAGATGGTTATATCACAATCAATTCAAGAAGATGATAGAATCAAGCAAAGAATAGACGATTATTTAACTAAAGGTGTTTCTAAAGGGTTAACTGGAACTGTTTTAGTTTATAAAGAAGGAAAAACCCTCCTCAATAAAGGATACGGTTTTGCTGATAAGGAGAATGAGATTTTAAACACGCCAACTACAGTTTTTGATATTGGTTCGGTGTCGAAGCAGTTTACCGCAGCTGCTATTCTAAAATTAGAGGAGCAAGGAAAGTTAAAAGTAGAAGACGTATTAAGTAAGTTTTTCGATAATCTTCCTGAAGACAAAAAGAATATTACAATTCATCAATTGCTAATACATTCAGCTGGAATAATTAGAGCAATTGGAAAGAGTGATTTTGACATTATCTCCACTAAAGATTATTTCAACGAACTTTTTGCTACACAACTAACTCATGAACCTGGAACAAAGCATGAATATTCTAATGCTGGTTATAGTATTTTATCGCGAATTATTGAATTAGTATCAGGACAATCTTATGAATCATATTTAAATCAATATTTGTTTATGCCAGCAGGCATGAAACATACAGGTTATTTATTACCTAAATGGGGCGATATGTCTATTGCTAAAGGTTATAGTTATAATGTAATGAACATTGGTACTATGTTAGAGCGTTATAAAAAAGATAATGCTGTTTCTTGGGTTGTAAAAGGTAATGGTGGAATCCATTCTACTCAAGAAGACTTGTATAAATGGTATCAAGCTTTAATATCTAATAATGTGTTATCTAATGAACTTGTTGAGAAAATGACCAAACCTTATATTCTTGAATTTGAAGGAGAGACCAGTTATTATTCTTATGGATGGGTGGTTTTCCAATCACCTAGAAATACTAAAATGATAGCTCATGATGGAAGCAATGGGACTTTTTTCTATGATTATAGATGGTTTCCAAAGGAAGATGTATTAATTATTTATGGCACAAATGCGTTTACTACAAAAATTGGAGGCATTGGATGGTGGGTCGATAAAATGCTATTTGATGAAGCATATACGCCAAAACCAATTGAACCTGATTTTGTGAGTTCGCTTTTGGAGTATTCGGAAAAATTTAAAGGTTCATTAGCTGAATTGGAATCAAAAATTATCGAACAATTTGGTTCCGAAATTGCGAAACCGTTCTACTTAAATCGCTTGAGTGGTTTATACTCAAGGAACTATATGTTTGAAAAGGCAATATTGTTTGCAGAACTAAATATAGAGCTATTTCCAAACGATAGTAATCTATGGGATAGTTTGGGACAGGCTTATTATAACAAAGGAAATATTAAAAATGCATTAGTTGCTTTCAGAGAAGCTGTAGCTCTTGATGCAAACAATTCTTATGCTCAAGAAATGATAAAGAAACTCACAAATTAAAATGAAAGTTTTAAAAATGAAAGTAGGTTCAAAATCGTATTTAAAACTTACAGGCCTTATCTATTTACTTATTGCAATAACTGGAGGTTTTAGTATTGGTTATATGCCAAACGAGATTTTTGTTTCTGGTGATGGAATGATGACGACTCAAAATATTATTGATCATATCGATTTGTTTCGTTTAGGCATAGCAGGTGATATTTTTGTTTTAATATTTGAGGTATTACTAACAGTAATGCTTTATAGATTATTTAAATCTGTGAACGCTACAATGGCTTTGGTTGCTACTTTTGCAAGATTAGCGATGAGTTTTATTATGGGAATAAACCTTATCAATTATTTAGTTCCATTATTAATTTTAAACAAAACAGGTTATTTTATTGGGATCGAAGGTAATGAGTTGAATTGGGTAGTCCTTATTTTTATGGAAGCTCATAAGTTTGGAGAATACATTTGGCAATTATTTTTTGGACTTCATTTAGTAACTCTAGGCTATTTAGTATTTAAGTCTAGTTATTTTCCTAAAATTTTAGGAATACTAATGATGATTGGCAGCATAGGTTACGCTGGCGATAGTTTGGCAAGATTACTCTTAATTAATAATGACGTCATTTCTTATTTAACAACTGCATTACTTGTAGCTGCCGTTCTAGGTGAATTGGCATTTACATTTTGGCTTTTGATTAAAAAGATAAATTTTAGAAATCCGAATATCAATCAAATAAAAACAATATGAGGTAACAAATTATGAATATTAAAATACTAACTTATATTACAATAGCATGTATTGGATTTATCAATTGTATACATGCACAAAAAAACTCATTAGGGACAATAAAAATTGATGAAGGTTCAGGCTCTTTCTTCATTAAAGGAGGTAAGGGACATGAGAATGATACTATTACTGTGTATTATCATAAGCCAAAAAAATTAACGTCTAAATCAAAAATTTTGATGGTTATTCCTGGAGCAGGAAGAAATGGAGATGATTATCGCGATTCTTGGATAGAAGCTTCAGAAAAGTATAATGTATTGATACTTTCTCCATCATATCCCGAAAAACAATATGCTTATGAAGGGTATCATTTAGGAGGTTTGGTCGAGAATTTAGGGAGTAGAAATGGGATTACTTTTAAAAAGAATTCCAATCAAGTTTTTATGGATGAGGATGTCGTAAAATTTAAACCAAATACAGATGCAAGTCTATGGATTTATCCTGATTTTGATCGAATTTTTATGATTGTCAAAAAATCAATAAAATCTAGGCAAAAAAAATATGATATGTTCGGACATTCTGCTGGCGGGCAAATTTTGCATCGATTTGCTTTGATTCATCCTAATTCAAAAGCTAATCGTATTCTTGCTTCTAATGCTGGATCATATACACTTTCTAACATGAATACTACCCTTCCTTATGGAATAAAAAATTCGGGTATTACAAAGAGAGGTTTAAAAAAATCTTTCAAAAAAAAGTTAGTAGTTTTTCTTGGTGAATTGGATAATGAAGATGAAAAGGGAGGTAAACTTTTAAGGTCAAAAACTACAGATAAGCAAGGTACACATAGATTAGCAAGAGGAACTTTTTTTTATAATGACAGTAAAGAAATGGCAACAATATTAAATGCGAAATTCAATTGGAAACTAGTAATTATTCCTGGTGTGGGTCACAATCAGACAAAAATGGCTAAAGCTGCAGCTATCTATTTATACGATCCCCAACAGTGACAATAATGTCTATTCTTACTTAGATAGAATTCTTTTTCTAAGTCTACTTAATGACTCGGGCTTAATACCAAGAAAACTAGCAATTTGATGTTGAGGAACTCGATTAAGTAATTTGGGTCTATTTTGTATTAAATTAATATATCGTTCTTCAGGAGAAGATGTAATAAAAAATGAAAGCTCTTCTTGAGCTTTACCAGCATTTTTTTCCATTTCTGAACGAATTATGGGCTCTAGTTTTGGAAACTTTGAAATCATTTCTATCTCCTTTTCTTTAGTTCCAACTGTTAATGAACAATCTTCAACACAAACTAAATAATGCTTAGATGGAATTTGATTTACGTAACTTGAAAATGAAGCTACAGCTTCACCTTCAATAAAGAACGCTGTTGTTTTCTCATCTCCATTAATTATGTAATACTGTCGAATACATCCTTTTAAAACGGAATAACATTCTTTTGAAACTTGACCTTCTTTCAATAAGATTGTTCCTTTTTTAAATGTGCTTACTACAATGTTTTCTGAAATTGCTTTTACTTCCTCTTCATTTAGTGAAGGAAATTCCGAAAAAAGATCTAGTAATTCATCATCCATAATTATTGTTTGTTTCTTGTTTTTTTAAATGTTGTACAACGTTTAATATATGTGTCGTTGCAGAGCAAAATGTTACCCTGTTTTTCGATTTTCCTGCCTACCTGGCGGATGGCAGGTAGGTCTGCGCATTGGTTACTAACTTTTACTTTCTGCAAGCATTGCGCCTTACCAAAAATACAAGAACCATTAGATTCATCACTTAGTTGCTATGATCACATATATCGTGTTAGGCAACGTTTTTAATTCAAATTCTCTATAAACATCAAAGTGCCAAATCTATTATAATCCAATTCAAAATCTTCTACAGTTAAATATTTAATAGTTGTTTTAGCAATTATTACAGGAGTAATTCTATGGTTTTTTAAAGATTGTAATTCCTCAGTGAATTTATATAGCTTAGATTTTAAGTATTTTTCTGATTGAAATATTTTATTTTGGCAATCTAGAAATCCTTGATTTTCACTTGGATTTTGTCTATCTAAAAAACTCAGTTTTTCGGAAAGATTGAAATCATTTGAAAAATCATAAACCTCAGTTGTAGCCATTTTATTATAAAGATTCCAGTAGCTTTCAGGTTTTGATGATTCTAAAATCCCTTTATCTATTAAATGTTGTTCAAAGTCAGATAGAATTATTCCTGTTTTTTCTTTTTCAGTATCTGTTAAAGAATCCATTAAACAACCATACAGATCATTTTCTACTCTGCCGGATTGGCTTTTACAGGATATTGTTAGTAATCCGATTAAAATTATCAATAAGATTTTTTTCATATGTTGTCTAACGTCGATTGTATGGTGCGTTTGCTTCCCAAAGGGAGCAAATGAACTATACAAAATGTTGTGTATTCGTTTTTTATATATCAGAATCTGTCAAGTTATTTCTGCTCATCCAATCGTCAATTATTTCGGGTGGTTTTATTATACTAAGAAACTCCGTAAAACTATTCGCAATTAATTGAGAGTAGCCTATTAATTCCTTTGAATTTGCCCCACAATCGTGATAAATATAAATCACTTTTGGATTTTTTTCTTTTGCCTTTATATAAAATCCATCTCCACTTGAGTTTTCATCAGGCGCAATACAAATAAAACCTTTTTTAATTAATTCAAATCCAGGAAAAGATTCGGTAGCGTCGAACTCAATATCATCAAAACTATTCAATTTGGTATTCAATAGCGGAAGTTCAGCTATCTCTTTATTTTTTAAAGACTCCCATCCATAATTAAATGGAATTCCAATATCAAGTCCACATAAAGGATATTCAGTTAATAGCATTAGATACCATTTCGATATTTTTCTTCTTACACTCCACTTGATATTTTTGTATTCGGACATTGATGCTTTGACTCCAGTATTCAATTCAGGATATGCTTTGAATAAGTTTTCAGTATTATTTTTAATTTCTCCTAGCATCCAATAAGTGGGTTTAGTTGGTGCTAACGGTTGAGCTATGAACAGTACGGGAGTAAACTAGCGTTTGCTTTCCGCCACGCACATAGCAAAATCTTTTTGTTTTTTCTTGTTTTGTCCAAAGCAAAATCCAAAAGATTTTGCGGACTTCATAAAAATACACAAACCTTTCGTTTAAGACTGAAACCCGTATTGTTTATAGGTTGTGTTGGCAACAGTATTTTTGCGTGCAGTTTAGAGTATATTTTTCAAATCCTGTTTTCCGACAATCGCCATTATGTCTACCGTATCATTATTGATTTTGTAGTAAATACTGTCCGAACCACAGACACATCTCCGATACCCTTTCTTAATATATTCAACAGATTCAAATGAATAAGGTCTTTTGGCTATAATGTCAAAATATTCAAAAAACGTTTCGAAATATATGTCCGCTTGTTGAACTCCAAATTTTTTAATTCCGTAACGATGAATGCGTATCAGGTCATCTTTTGCGTCATTACTTAATCTATACTTAGTCATTAAGTTTAGACTTGGATTGTGCTAAGATTTGTTCCTTGCTATCATTGGTAAATCCGCTATTTTCTGATTTTTCCAATTTAGCTCTAATCCAATCAATTTCGATTTGTTGATTTCTAGCTTGACGAATTAAGTCATTAACAAGTTCGCTTTTACTTGAGTACTCTTGATTATCAACTTGCGTCTTTAACCATTCATCATTTGGTCGCGTGAAAGATATGCTCTGTCTAGCCATGAGAAATATAATTTGATGCTAATTTACACCAAAAACGAACCAATTCCAAATTTTTGTGATATTGTTGCCAACGTTTAATATATGTGTCGTAGCAGAGCAAAATGTTACCTTGCTTTTCGATTTTTCCCTGCCTACCCGTCGGATGGCAGGCAGGTGCGCATTGGTTGCTAACTTTTTCCTTTTGCAAGCATTGCACCATAGCAAAAATACTTAAACCTTTCGATTCATCACTTAGCTGCTATGATCACATATATGTTGTTATACACATTATTTTATATTCCTTGCCAAGCAATTCTATCATCAGATCCAATAGCAATCTTTTCAAGAATTAATTCTAATTTGATTGAAACATCCCAATAATCCGTTTCGGTTAATTCTGAAATTTTGTTCGTTATCCGTTCCTCTAATTCATTTATTCGTTTTCCTTTCCAAATTTTGTCAGATAAACATACGATAAGGTCTTCTATTTTCAGATTCGAAATCTCCCAATTCCCGTGAGTTACTGTAAACCTTGATTCCTCATCATTGTAGCCGAGTTCTTTTAGTATTTTAAATCCCTCAGATTCGTGTTTTTTACCTTTTTTATATAGTTCATCTGTAATTACGGCTTTTCCGATGTCGTGAGTTGATGCACCAAATAGTAATTCTTTTTCATTTAACACCAAGTTTGGCCATTCAGTTTTTAATTGTTCAACTATATGAAAAGCGGTTGAATTAACAATAGTTAGATGTTTAGTAAGTCTTTGGGGAGCGTCAAGATGCTCCAGTAAATCCCTTATTTCTTTAGATAATTCTGCTATTTTCAACTAATTGATTTTATTGTGTATAACGTTTAATATATGTGTCGTTGCGGAGCAAAATGTTACCCTGTTTTTCGATTTTTCCCTGCCTACCTGTCTGATGGCAGGCAGGTGCGCATTGGTTGCTAACTTTTTCTTTCTGCAAGTATTGCGCCTAACCAAAAACACAACAACCTTTCGGTTGATCACTTAGCTGCTATGATCACATATATCGTGTTGTGATTCGTTTATTTTTTCTTAAAGTAATTAAACCTTTCTATTGTTTCATTAACCGTAGCGCCCAAATGTCTAGCTAATTTTTTAGATTGTTTTCCATAAAACCTAATGTTGTTAGCTAATGATTTTTCTGAATTATTATCTTTTCCACGTTTCAGTTCAAATATTAGATTCCAAATTCTATGAGCTAATTCATTAGACCATTTTAAACATTCAACCTTAGTTTTATCAGTTGATTCTGGATCATTCCAAATTGCCCTATTCATAACGGTCATATCTGAAAGTAATAGTTCACTAAATATTATTTTGTCTTCAATGGATTTTGATGATAACCATAAAACAGTTTCTTTCAATGTCATTTTAGGATTATTCTATTAAGTTTTATTTAAACAAACGTTGGAAAAAGTTCTTTTCCGGTTCAGGATAGATTTTTTCATTCCGTTCTATATATTCATATACTTCGTCCGTCAAATTTATTTTTAATTCGTCAATTTCTTTTTTCATTCCTTCCATAAGTTCCACACTATACAATCCAGATTTGATCATAAATAAATTGTTAGATATTGTACCAATAATATGAAAGTCATTTCCTATTCCCTCGTAAACATCTTTAGGTTTTCTTATTCTAGAGTCTTCTTCCCATTCCGCTTGTCCGTCATATTTATAGTACAATTTATACGTTCGGAGATCAATTTTATTCATTTTGATAAGTTTCTAGAATTAGGCACAACGTTTAATATATGTGTCGTAGCAGCGCAAAATGTTACCCCGCTTTTTGATTTTTCTTGCGCATTGGTTGCTAACTTTTACTCCTTTCAAACATTGCGCCTTACCAAAAATACAACAACCATTTGATTCATCACTGAGCTGCTATGATCACATATATCGTGTTACCACACGTTTTTATTTGAATTCCAGCTCTCGAATTCCCTTAATTATTTCATCTAAATTGTTCGAAACCGATTTACTCATATATAGAGTTAGAGAATTCCGCATTTCGTTTTGAAAAGGAATACAAATTCCGATTTCTCCCTGTTTATTTTTTGCAATATTAATTCGGAATCGATTTATGTTTTTCTTTTCTACTTTGTATTCATAAATTTCATTGTCATTATCATACAAAGGTGTAAAAGGGCCATATTCATAGTGAATAACTCCTTTGTTGGTTTGAAAAACCCCATAAGAATGCCCTTCAATTCCATAACCACCATATATATGGATCCAATTGCTAGGAGCTCTGAGTTTGAAAAAATCAGTTTCAATTATCCTGTCAGATGAATTCTCAATTTTATGATATTCAGTATTTATAGTTCCTTGGATATCAATTGAGCCATATTGAAATAGTATAAATATATATCCAAGTAGAATGAGTAATCCCACCAGTGATATATATTTAATCCATTTTCTACTCTTCATTTGATATGTGTGCTAACGTGTAGCTATGCGTAGTGCGGAAGCAGAAAGTCACTGACCCTCGAACTATCACAAAACCAAAGTTTATATTTCGTTTTTATATTTTTTAAAACACTAAATTTAATACTTTGGCGACAAACTAAATAAGCAATGACCATTCCATTAAACCAGAACCCCGCATTATCGTATAGGTGTTGTTGTAGAGCGTTTTATTTGTTTTTTAATTCAATTTTCCGTCCATCCAAATCCTGAATTAAGGCAGTCAAACCCCATTCAGTTTCTTTAGGTTCTGATATTATTTTCCAATTAGAATTTTCTAAATCTATAATTTTAGCATTCAATTCTTGAATTTCAAAACCAAGTCTTATTGAGTTGTCAGCCTTTCCCATTGATTTAGTTAAGGGATAAATCTCAAAAACAAATCCGTCCTGTTCGGATGCGTAATGAAATGGTCCATTCCCGTGTTGGTGATAATCAAAGTTGAAACCAAGTTTTTCATATTGAGTTTTTAAAATTTCCGGATTATCCGTTCGTATAACAAGAAGATTAATTTTCATTTAGCAATTTTCTTAAAAATTCTAAATTCTGATTAGATAGTATTTCTCTCAAATTTTCATATTCCGATTGATGACAACGAGTATTTAAATTATCCAATAGAGCAGAAAGCAAACCAGTTATTCCTATAACATCATATTGACCGACATCAGTTGAATTCCAATGAACACAATTTCTTAAATGGTTTTCAAATTCTTCATTTGAATTAAGTACTAATTTGTGACTATTCTTCATTTTTTAGATGTCTTTATCTCAATGCTATACAACGGTCTAGTGTATGAAACGTAGCGTACAAAAAGACACTAACTTTCGGATTAACACAGAGCCGAGTTTTTATATTTTGTTTTTAATTTTTCGATTCTTAAAAGCCAAATTAAAAATTTGGCGGTCTTCACAAGTATACACAAACCTTTCGATTTAGCACTTATTAGCTATGTTTTATACACCGCTTGTAACACGTTTTTTATTAATCTAAGTCTTCCATTTTATAAAATAGTGGCAAGTCAAACTGTTCCTTGTTTTCGTCCGATAAATAGTGAAATTGCATTCCCCAACCATTATCAAATCCTAAAATTCCATACTCCTGATTAAAATAAATTGAACCCATCCCGTCTGGTATTGGTTCAGTTTCATATCTGTCAAAAAGGAATTTGCGTTTGATTACGTTTTTCTCTTCAAGCTCAAATTCCGTTGGTCCAAAATGGATTTTGTTAGATTTTTTTACAAAATGAAAAGCCATATTTTTAGTTGAATCAACTAGATTCTGATATTCATATCGGATGAAACTGTCCTTATCTTTTATTGTCAGTTTATATTCATTTTTGCGCGAAATAGTGTCAAATTCATAAACCGCTAGCAGCCTTGACACAATTACCACTTTTTCTTTTTTAACTGGTTCATTACAGCTAAAAAGTCCGATTAAAACTAATATGTAAATTATTTTTCTCAAATGTGTTACGTTTAGCTATGCGTAGTGCGGAAGCAGAAAATCACTGGTTTTCGAGGAAGCACTTAGCCAAAGTTTATGTTTTGTTTTTATCTTTTCTAAAATACTAAATTTAAATCTTTGGCGACAAACCAAATAATCAACAACTTTTCGATTAAACCAAAACCCCGCATTATCGCATAGGTGTTGTTACCCAACGTTATTTCATTAATTCATTTATAATATTATCAGGAAGTTCGTATGTAGCATTAAATTTCAATTCAGTTTGATCACTAGTGATTTTTTCAAACACCGATTTATACCATTTTGGGTTGTCAGATTTGAGATTGTAATCTTCTGGAAATTCAGATAGAACTAATTTTTCACCTTTATAAATGTCAATATAATCAATTCCAATATTCAGTTTTTCAACACGTTCTAGTACTATTTTGAAATCTGCCTTAGAAAAAGAAAATTGTTTTTTATCATTTTTATTCATTGTTGAAAGTCCATAAAAAACATTTTCTTTCAAGAAAGTCAGTTCTTGTTTATGTAGTTCCTTAAAATACTCTGGCAAATTGTATTTTTTAAGTTCTGTCATTATATTTTCAGCCTTAATTTCTTTTTCCTCTTTTTTTGAGTTTTCAACGCAACTGAAGATCAATAATCCAAATATGGAAATTGTTAAGATCAGAAGTATATGTCCTATTTTATAATTCAATTTGTTCAATGTTGGGTAACGTTTAATATATGTGTCGTAGCAGCGCAAAATGTTACCTTGTTTTTCGGTTTTTTTGCGCATTGGTTGCTAACTTTTCCTTTTTGCAAGCATTGTGCCACTGCAAAAATACAAGAACCATTCGATTAATCAATAATCAGCTATGATCACGTATATAGTGTTACCATTTGTTATTTTATATTAGCCAATACATTGATTTTTAATTTTCGTTGAAATTATAGATTCTTATTTGAGTTTTGACTGTTTAGTCTTCGAATTGATTGAAATCAACAACCAAAGAATCCTTAAACTGTATTGCTAAAAAATCTGGATCTAATTTAAAAATCCCAGGTGTCTGCCCTAAATAATAATATAGATTGGTACTATCTCTAAATTTAAAAGTATCAGTTCCATCTCCTAGTAAATCAACTATTTCGAATTTATGCATGCCAATTTTTATATGATTTTTCATCAAATCTTTAGACATTTTAAACCTCTTTCCAGCGTGTGTATTCCATTTTTCTTTTTTAAAACTATTCCATTGATAATAATCTGAAGGAAAAACAACAAAGCATAATAAAATAATAGAAGAAGTAAACGTTAACAACGCTATGACCAATCGTTTTTTGGTCGTTAATCTTTGAAAAACTCTGTTGTAAATAAAATAAAATGGAAGACAAATTGTTAACAAAAGAATTAGATCGATAATCATTTAAGAGTATTTTAATATCAAATTTTTAATATAGTTATTTAAATGAATGGTAACGCCAAATATATGAATCGGAGAAAGGCAATTAAGCCAGAACCAATTGATCTATCTGCGCATTTTTATTTCTTATTCAATTTATAAAAATCTAGCGCCATTGCAAAAAGGAAATGACTTCTCGATCTAGTACTAAATTGCTCTGATTTCATATATGATGTTACCTACTGGCTTTTCTTTCCACTTAATTTTTCAAATTCAGCTTGCGTAAGTATTTCCATTAACTCTAATTCGATTATGGCACCATTTGGATGATATCTTCGATATTCCACCATTCCTTTACCTTTTGAGTAAAAAGTTAGTTGATAAAATTCATAGATTTCATTTGAATCAAGAAGTTTTATAACATATTCATCCAAAAACTTGACTGTTGAATATTCAGTACCATTAACATCAATTTTCTCAAACCCTTTTTTCTGTCGGTCTTTTATAAATTGTTCGTTGCCATATTTATTTTTATACTGAACAGAATACTGATATTTGTTTTCTCCATTCCAGATATAAACGTCTTTATTAAGTATTTTAGCTTGAATTTCGATTAGTTTCCCTGAGTCATTTTTCTGATAATCTTTGTAATCAATTAATTCAGCTCCTTTTTCCGTTATTTTTTCTTTAAAGACGTTATAAAGAGAGAAATCAGTAGTAAAGGACTCTGTCAAAATTTCGTTTTTTTTTGGGTCGGTTGTGACTTTCCAATATTCAACTCTTGAAGAGTCATTTTTATCTTGATATTTGTAAATATTGACTTCTTTTTTATTGGTAATAGGATAGTAGTATTCTTTAAGATTGTCTTGAGCATTACAGCTTGAGATAACAAAAGTCAGAATAAGAAGGTTTAATATTTTATTCATTTATAATTTTTTGGCTTGTAGGTAACGTCTAGTATAAGAAACGTAGGGCAGGTGATAGGCACTTTCGTTTCGGTTTATTACTTAGCTAAATATAAATATTTTGCTTTTATCTTTTCTTCTATAAATGCCATATTTTATATTTAGCGGACTTTGTAAATAAACACAGACTTTTCGATTAATCACTTAGCTGCTATGAACACATATATGTTGTTAGGCACTGGCTTTTTTATTTTTATTTACCTGTTAATCTATTCCATAGTGTTCTTTTCGGGATTAGATTTTTTCTATTCAAGTCCAACACTTCTTTTCCGTTTGCTTTAATTAATAAATCTAATAACTTATTATATCCATTTTCTATTTTGAATTCCAATTCGTCTTTGTAAAGTGGAAAAACATTATAAATGTTTATTTTTCGTCCATTTTTGTGGATTTCGGTAAATTCTTTGTCAAATGTAACAGATGGAAGAACTAAGGCTCCAACAAATTTGGTTTCGATTGAGTATGGCGACATATCCATTTCGGCTTGTAATGTATGTCCAATTCCAATCCAAGTGTTGTAAAAGTGAGGGAATTTAGCCGATTGTTTAAGTATTGAAATAATCCAATCGTTTTTGTTTTTTCCAGAGTAAATTTGTTCAAATTCTATTTGTTTTGGAATTAACATCATTAATTCGGCAAATTCCAATTCGGTCGGATTTTCTACTTCTTCACCCACTTCCATTTTCAAGGTACTCATTCCACAAGTTAGTAGAATATTAAAAGTTGAGTTTTCAGGTTTTATTAAAAACACATCCAGATGCAAGTCCAACGTTGGAATTTCGTGAAATACAGAAACCAATTTATCGTCAAAAAAATTGCTTAAATGGTCGTGTATCCATTCAGCGTGTTCATAATAATGTGTTCTATCTGCAAATGGATTTATGAATTCTGTCATAGATTTTTCTGCTTGTGCCTAACGTTTAATATATGTGTCGTAGCAGAGCAAAATGTTACCTTGTTTTTTGATTTTTCCCTGCCTACCTGTCTGATGGCAGGCAGGTGCGCATTGGTTGCTAGCTTTTACTTTTTGCAAGCATTGCGCCTTATCAAATATACAAGAACCTCTCGATTGATCCCTTAACTGCTATGATCACATATATCGTGTTGTGCATAGTTTTTTATTTCGATAAATGCATTTTCAAATTCCAATGAGTCAATGATTGGTTTTTCGATAGCAACTTTTTCAGTTGTTTTTTTCCAGAATGAGAAGTACCAAGTTGAAGAAGTGCTAAATTCTTGAAAATTGCCATCAGCCGATTCAACCTCAAGTTTAGTTTTGTAGCAATAATTATCTTTAAAATAATCCGTTTTTCTTTTTCGTTTTGTCAACATTCTTTGGAACTCATCTAAATAATCCAATAATTCATCAAATTCCGGATTATAATGTCTATGGTTAAACCCTGTTCCAAAAATCAACTCGTACTCATCACAAGAAATCCAAACTCCTGTATTTTCTATGGTCAGATGATTTTCCGAGTAGCCATCATCATACTCTCCAATACTCATAATAGCCTTTTCTTTAAATTGCTCTTTGAATAGTTTAGCTATTTTATCAAATATAATCTGATGCTTTTTCATTTATAATTATGCACAACGTTTAATATATGTGTCGTGGCAGAGCAAATTGTTACCCTGTTTTCGACAAAAACTGCGCATTGGTTGCTAACTTTTCCTTTTTGCAAGCATTGCGCCTTACCAAATATACAAGAACCTTTCGATCCATCACTTAACTGCTATGATCACATATATCGTGTTACCACACGTTTTTTATTTTTCAGATTCATATCCGTGAACATTCCAAGTTTTTAAAAATTCATAACCCTTATGTCTCAAATATGTTATTCCGTCTATTTTGAATTTCGTTTTAGTTAAATATTCAATTTCGGTTGTGTTTGAACCTCCTAAACTAACAAATTCCATTTGAGTTTTTCCGTTTAGTTTTATTAGCTCAACAGTTGTCGGACAAGATTTAAACGGAAGGGATTCAGTCAGTTTTATTTCATCATTATAGGGTATCGTTTCCCAGGTCGCTGAATTTTTCTTTTTATGAAAATCTAACCAAAGTATCTCTTCAGAGTCAATTTGATTTTCAGGAATCCAAAATCCATTTAAATTTTCTCGAACAGAGTCCAATTTAGTCAAATCAATATCATAGTCATTTTCGACTACTATTAAATTTCGATTCGGATTTGAACAACTCAATAGGAGGGATGCTAGAATTAATATTTCAAAAATTATTTTCAAACTTTATACTTCTCTGATGTGTGGTAACGCCAAATATATGAATCGGAGCAAGGCAAAATGTTACCCTGTTTTATGATTTTTCTTGCGCATTGGTTGCTAACTTTTCTCTCGAGCAAGCATTGCGCCTTACCAAATATACACGAACCATTCGATTCATCACTAAGCTGCTATGATCACATATATGGTGTTACCCACAGTTACTTTTTCGATTCAACTTTAGACTCCAAGTAAATTTCTCCATTAACTTCATAGACCATAATCATTTTTAATTCCAAATCAGAAAGGTCATCACAACAAATTCCATATTCATCCTTTTCGGCATAAATTTCAGAATATGCTTTGCTTAATTCAAGTACTAGGTCTTTTCTATTAAATCCATTATCATTCTTTATTTCGTAACCAATTTGTTTTTTCAATGGGAAATCTATTAGAAGTATTGCTTTAGTGTTATCAGTAACAGACATATCAGCACCGTATAATTTATTTATTTCTGGGTTTGCTAAATTTATTCCGCCGACACCACCTTTTTTACGGATATATCTCTTTCCATTTTTCCCTTCTATTTGAAATGGGTTTGCAGAGACTACCATTCCACCATACATCAAATCGGGTTTTTCTATTTCAAAACTTTTATCAGATATTGTCTTTTCTCCACAACTAATAAAGCTCAGGATTATAAATATCAATAAACTATTTTTTTTCATAATTGTGGGTAACGCCAAATATATGAATCGGAGCAAGGCAAGTATACCTGAACCAATTGATCTATCTGCGCATTTTTATTTCTTGTTTAATTTATAAAAATTCAGCGCCATTGCAAAAAGGAAATGACCTTTTGATCTGGTACTAAATTGCTCTGATTTTATATATGATGTTACAGCACGTTTTCTTTTACGAAACTGCCGTCACAAATACTTCATCAATAAACCATTTTCCTTCTTTTTTATAAATAAATACTCTAACAGAATATCCACATAAACCTCCGCAACCATATCCACTTTCTAGTATTCCAAAAGATTTAGTTTTGTCAAATCGGATGTTAGATAGCCAAGTTGTTCCTGCTAAATGAAAATCATATTCATCTTTCCATAATCTACGTCCGGTTGGAAAATTTGATCGAGGTTTAAATTTCCACTTTCCATTAGTTTTTAGCTTTTCAATATCAATCTTGTAATTTGATTTTGAATTTAGGGTATCAAGTTCAATATTGTCAAAATGTTTTATTAACTCGTTTTGTGCTTTTTTTTCAAGACTATAAGTAGTGTCAATAATCGCAATTACAAGAGTTTTAGTGTCAGATTGTAATTCTGCTTTGCGTTTTTCATACTCAACTTGTTTTTTTGCCATTCCAGTTGTATCCGTTCCAATAAGATTTTGATTCTCATCAAAAATTGGCATTGGTGGTGGAGGTGGAGAGAGTCTAATATCAAAATGTAAAGAGTCTACTAATTGTGGAAAAATTTCATACAAAACAGCTTGTTCAAACTCTAATTCTGTTTGTTTTTTATTACAACTAAACAAGGTTAGAGTTATTAAGATCATTAAGAATGTCCGTTTTATAATCATATGTGTTACAACGCCAAATATATGAATCGGAGCAAGTCAAACATACCTGAACCAATCGATTTATCTGCGCATTTTTATTTCTTGTTTAATTTATAAAAATCTAGCGCCATTGAAAAAAGGAACTGACCTTTCGATCTGGCGTTAAATTGCTCTGATTTCATATATGATGTTAGCAAGTGTTTATTTTTTAGTTCCAGAATTTCCATTTCGAGTTTTTCTTTTTAGAACTTTCCTTATCACTATTTTCGTTATGTTTTTCTGCTTTCGATTTTTTTTCGAAATAAGAATCGTTAAATATTACACCTCCATCACCCATTACTATGGCATCTAATTCCTTAGCTATTGATAACATTTTGAATATAATTTCATCATTAGGATCACTAACAGTTATATCTCCGTTTCCATAAGAGAATGTTACTTCTTCAGATTGATAAAGATAGTATGTTAAGTTATCAGCTTTATAGGTGAATTTTTTTCCTGTCTGTGGATTAGTAACTTCAATATCCCCATTTACTATTTTTATTTCGGGGTCATTTTTGGCGTAATTTAACCATTCTTCTTTACTAATGGGTTCTTTTTCTTCTGGTCTTATTATATAAACTGAATATCCCATACTTTCAAAGTTTGATTGATTTTTTTGAATTTCATTTTCCTGATTTGCCCCAAGATTTATAAAACTCAAAAATATTATAAATAGTAAATTCTTCATTTTTTAATACTTGCTAACGTCTCTTGTATGTTGCGTTTGCCTGCCAAAGGCGGCATATGCAATATGCAAATTGTTAGCTGTTTTTGTTTTTTCCAAATATCAATAGTATGTCAGTAATTGGGTAAGCCAAAGCGATAACTATTCCAAATATTCCTCGAATTAATTGTCCGTTTTGTATTAATCCAACGATCGAAAAATAAATAATTACTAAACAAAAAGGATAAAGAAGAAGTCTTGTAATAGTTTTAGCAAAAGTCCACTCTTTAACTTTCTGTCCATTAAATTTCTGTTTTGGTTTAGTGTCGATTTCCGGATTATTAGATCTTTCAATATTTTCTATAGTTTTTTTTAATTCTTCTGTCAATAGAGATGTCTCATATTTTCTGACTTTAACCGTAAATAGATATAATAGTGTTCCTATTACAGCGATAACTATTAAACCAATGGTAACTACCTTAAAATTGGTTATAAATACTAAGCCCAAAATCAATAATATTATAAATCCAATTGTAACTTTATTCAGAAATTTGTGATAAGGATTTTTTTCCGTTCTTATTCCACTTAGTTTTGCTTGTTGGTCGAATGTCAAATGATAAACTGGATAAACTGATCTCAAAAAACGAGAAGATCTCCAGATTAGGATTTCATTTTGCTTTACTTCTCCACTATATTTAGTAGTATTATAAAAAAAATGCATCGTTCCAATGATTTTTCAGATTACTTTTTTTGTTCTGAATAATTAATTTTTCGATGTCTTTTTTTTCTACCATAAAGATTAGTTCAATTAAAGCTAACGTTTAATATATGTGTCGTAGCGGAGCAAAATGTTACCCTGCTTTTTGATTTTTCCCTGCCTACCTGTCTGATGGCAGGCAGGTGCGCATTGGTTGCTAACTTTTACTTTCTGCAAGCATTGCGCCTCGCCAAAAATACAAGAACCATTCGATTCATCACTTAACTGCTATGATCACATATATGTTGTTAGCCTACGTTTTTATTTACAATTTTCAGAATTCTGTCGGTTTCTAAATTTTCCCCAGAATTCTTTCGGGTTTTTAAAATTCAGATTTACGTTAATTCGTTCCAAGTTGAATCTTAAGTCAGTTATTACATTATGTAATTCAGCTTTATTATTACCGATAAGTTTTATTTCCGCTTTCCAATTGTCCTTCCATTCTCCGAACGATTGGAAATATAGAGTATCATTTGCGATTTCAATTTTTCTCCATTCGGATAATTTAACCCATTCATTTTCCGATGCAACTCTCATCGAGTCTTTTTTGAAATAAACTTCTGTGTATTCACCATTATTACACATAGAATAATTTCCATTAAGTTTTTGCTCATTTTGACAACCAAAGAGCAATGTAGTTATTAAAGTTATATTCCAGAGTTTGAGTTTCATCTAATGTAGGCCAACGTTTAATATATGTGTCGTAGTAGGGTAAATTGTTACCTTGCTTTTCGATTTTTCCCTGCCTACCTGTCTGATGGCAGGCAGGTGCGCATTGGTTGCTAACTTTTACTTTTTGCAAGCATTGCGCCTTCCTAAATATACAATAACCATTCGATTGATCACTTTGCTGCTATGATCACATATATGTTGTTGTGGTTAGTTTTATTTTTTCAGAAACCAAGACTTTTCAGTCAATTCAGATAGGTTATTAGCCGGAATTCCGTTCAATTCAGTCATTTTTTTACAAACTTGATCAAAATCAGCATCTTCATAATATGCCATATCCATTATATGATCAGTTTCTCCAAATCCACCAGCACCAATTAATATCTTGTCAGACATTCTAAATTCATTTGATAATTCTGTCAGTATTTTAAAGAGTTCTTTTGAGATGTTTCTCTCCTCAAAATATAAACTTGAAAACCTTTCTATACTCCCAATACAAATTACTTTTTTATAAATATCAATACTAAAACTATCACCTTCTCCCATTATATACTCGGGTTCTCCATTTTCAGAGGGGATGTGTTTAATCCACCAATTTCCATCTACATTTTTAGTAAATGTCCCGTGTTTTTCCAAATGCAAATATTCGGTTTTTAATCTTTCGAAAACTGTTTTCAGTTTATGCTTTATTTCCTCAACCGAATAATCTTTTTCCTTTGGGATTATACAGTCAATACTTGTTCCCATAATCTATTTTAATTAACCACAACGTTCCTTGTATGTTGCGTTTGCCTGCCGAAGGCGGCATATGTAATATACAAACTGTTAGCGATAGTTTTTCAATTAATATATCCCAACTTGGACGCTTTTTCAAAGTCTTGAGTTGCTTTTTTATCCATGTTCAGTAAAAGCTTGGCTTGAGCTCTGATATAGTAATATTCGCCATTTTTTGGGTCAAGTTTTATAGCATTATTTACGTGCTTTATTACTATTTCAGGTTTATTTAGTTCTAGATAGGATTTAGCTAAATAGTAATAATTGAGTTTTTCATCAGATTTTATTTCAATTGAACTATTCATGTCAGAAATAGTTTTTTCATACTGAGATAAATAATAATAACAAGCACCTCTATTTGTATAAGACCCATAATCTTTAGGTATGATATTTATTTGTTTAGTGTAATTTAATAAAGCATTTTCATAATCTTTTATGTGTAAATAACTATTTCCAAGACCATAATAGACATCTTTATTTTTAGGTTCAATTTTTGAAGCGATTAAATAATCATTTATAGCACTTTTAAATTCCTTTAAAAACTCATTAGCAATTCCTCTTCTGATGAAAAAATTAGCATTAGTAGAATCTATTTCAATAGCTTTAGAAAAATCCTCTCTAGCCCCTTTGAAATCACCTAATTTACCTTTAGCACGTCCTCTTTCATAGTACATTTTAGAGATGCTATCAGATCTGTTTTTGTCTATTTCATTTGAATAAAACTTTAAAGCTTTTTTGTTTTTCCTTATTTCAGACCTCTTTCTCTTGTCGGGATAAATTTCAATTTCTTGAGAAAATGTAATTGAAAAAACACTTAAAAATAGTACTGATATTATTAAATTCTTGTATTTCAAATCTTCTTATTTGATTATCGCTAACGTCTCTTGTATGTTGCGTTTGCCAGCCGAAGGTGGCATATGCAATATACAACCTGTTATGCCTTTTTATTTTATTTTTTCTAATAACAATTTTTTGATGCTATCTTGTAGATACCCTTCATATTCCACTTTACTTTCCAAACCCGTTTTTTTACCATTAAAATTAGATTTTATCGACATTTTATCATCACCAAGAAAAGTAATCTCGATATAAGAAGCATTTTCTTCTAAACCATGCCTTCTTGACCTTGACAGAATAAAAAACCATAATGATTGTCCAGCTCTTAGTCTTTCATCAAGTCCTGCTTTTCTCATTTTTTTAATCAATCTTATAGCATCTTCTCCTTTTGGTTTCCAATTATCAGAAAAACTTCTATAAAACTCTTCAATTGAATTCCAGCTCTCAATAAATTCCCCTTTTATTCCTTCTCCCTTTTCATAATATTCAGCAAGTAAACCAAATTCTATTTCAGGGAATTGGTTTTTCATTTTAGATGGCATTGATTTTTTAAATACCCAATCCAATATAATTTCTCCAATTCTTTTTACGTCGACACTAAATATTTCAAATATTGCGCAATTGTCCCATTCAAAAGCGCATTTATAAATTTTTTCATATCCATACAATGAGATTGTACAACTTCTCATTTCATTTTTTAAGAAAAGATCATATGTAGAGGAGAAGGGCTCTGGTTGGGCAACAAGTGCATTCCTTTCTAATTTAATTAATTCGGGGTAACTATTATTTAATTTTGTTTGTAATAGTTCTAATTCCTTACTCATTTCGATCTGAGATTTGTTTTAATTAGGCATAACGTTTAATATATGTGTCGTAGCAGTGCAAAATGTTACCTTGCTTTTCGGTTTTTCTGCGCATTGGTTGCTAACTTTTACTTTTTGCAAGCATTGCGCCTTACCAAAAATACAACAACCATCCGATTGATCGCTTTGCTGCTATGATCACATATATGTTGTTGTAGGTAGTTTTTATATTCGATATCCAAGTCCAAATTTTAATAGATTTACGTTTGTATTATACTTTGAGTTAATGATTGGGGGTTCACGACTTAAAATTATGTAATCAAATTGAGCTTGTATAAATATCTTTTTAGTTATGTCATATTGTAAACCTGCATTTAAGTCAATTCCACTTTGAGAGTTATTTACACTAAAACCATCTCTAAATCCACCGTTACCTGACAAAAATGCTATTTCATCATCGGAAACCGAAGATTTAAAAATCATTGAAGTGTATCCAATTCCGACAAATGGATGAAATCTGTATAAATTCAGTTCGGCAAAGAATTTGGGCTGTAATAAATAAGATTTTATTTTTAAGTCTCCATAAAACCGAGTGAGTTCTGAATTACTTTTAAAATAACCTGCATTAATTGATATTCCAACAGCAATTTTTCTAGAATTTATAAATCTATATTTAGCTCCTATGTCGATAATTCCATTATAATTATCTGCTATAAAATTATTATCGAATGGATAAGGAAAATTCAATTCAGCACTAAATTTGGAATCTTGGGAAAATGTTTTAATCGCAAATGCAATTAGAAATATTGTAATAAATGTTCTTTTCATATAGTTTGGGTCAAAATTATCTACAACGCCAAATATATGAATCGGAGAAAGGCAATTAAGCCAGAACCAATTGATCTATCTGCGCATTTTTATTTCTTATTCAATTTATAAAAATCTAGCGCCATTGCAAAAGTAAATGGCCTTTTGATCTGGCACTAAATTGCTCTGATTTTATATATAATGTTAGAGATATTTTTTACCAATTAGCTTTTTTATCTTTTAACTTTTCAGGGACAAGTTCTCTTTTATATATATAATGATAATAATAGTTTTTCTTAAAAGGTGCTTTTCTGACTAAATGCAATGTATCTCCTTCCATCAACGCTTGATAGTAATACTTATCCATACTTCCTCCAATGGATACATTTGACTTTAGAAAATATTCAATCTCAAATTCTTTAGAACCTATTGTATAAAAGCCTTGACTTCCAAAATCTATATCGCCTTCACCAGTTTCAATAAATTTAGTTTTATTATCATCTAGAGGATGATAACTGAAACTTAAAACATGACCACTATCAAAAAACCATAAAATTCCTGATCCATTATTTGATTTTTTTTCATTGTTGTAGTCATAAAAGAAGCTTTCATTAGTAAAGGAGTATTGTAGTCGATACCAATATTGAGTATCTAAAACTCTTTTAATTCCTTCGTTAGGGATGTTTTTTAATGTCCAATGTTTTTCGTTAACCTTATACCTACCATTTTCTTCTATCGCTCCAAAATAAGTCGAACAAGAAATTGAAATAAGCCCTAAAACTAAAATTAGTATTCTGTTTCTCAAGATCGATTCGTTTTTTTAGTAATTATCTCTAACGTTTAATATATGTGTCGTAGCAGGGCAAAATGTTACCTTGCTTTTCGATATTTCTACGCATTGCGTGCTAACTTTTACTTTCTGCAAGCATTGCGCCTAACCAAAAATACAACAACCATTCGATTCATCACTTAGCTGCTATGATCACATATATCGTGTTATGATCTTTTTTTAATAGTTTTCTATTCTCCATTCCAAATCAATATTGTCCAAATCCACATCAGGGTAATTAAATTCCGATTTCATTGTTTCCAGATCAAAATTCCTTTTTTTTGGATCGATAATTAACCAAAGTGTATCATCGATTTCTTCTATATTGTCCGTGATAATCTTCTTTAGATTACTTTGTAAATGTTCACTATAAATTAGTCCAACTGAAAACCCCTCTAACATTCCTCCCCAAGGATATGTAATTTTAAAAACATTTTTCCTGAAGTTCAAAAGATTATTGAACATCCATTTAATGTCTACAGGTCTCGATATTCTACTTTCAGGAGGCTTTTTATATAATTCCTTAATTTTATTTAGTGCTCTATTGGCAACTTCATTATTTTCTTTATATTCTCTGTCGTACAAAAATTCGCTTTGTTCAAAATATTGAACATTAGTTAGTTTGTTTAAATGTTGAGATCGACTCAACTTTTCTTTTTCTCCAAGAATTGAGTATTTAATTTGGATAAGTGGATTCACGTATTTTTTCGTAAGACCGAACGCTTCCAGTAATGCTTCTAATTGTTTTAACCTTATTTGACTTGGTTTATCATTAATTCTATTAGGGCTTGACCAAAGATATTGATAGTCAAGGTATTTATATAGCAGGTCTTTTCCAGTCATTAATTTATATTGATCATAACGTTTAGTATATGAAAAGTAGGGCAATTGATGAACAATTACTTTCAGTTTTGCACTTAGCCATATTTTTCATTTTATTTTTTCTAAAATACAAATTAAAAATAGGGCGGACTTTGCAAATAAGCACAAGCCTTTATTTTAGCAATTATCGCCCTATTTTTTATATACATTGTTATCTTCTGTTGCGACCTATTTGAGTAAGCACGTTATAGTTCGTTTCAAAGATATTCATATAAAATTCTATTGTTTAAAATCCTTTTTGATTTGGTCAATAAACGAATTTTCTATTTCCGTTATTTTGTCGAGACTTGCGATAAACCAATCTCTTTGTCCTTGATTAGCCTTAAAAGGAATAATTTTCAAGTCGCTATTTTTCATAAATGGTGTAACTGCCCATTTTGCCATAACCGAAATTCCTAAATTAGCACTAACTAATTGTATAATGGCCTCGGTCAATTGCACTTTTTGAATAGAATTTACCAAATTAATGTCATTCTGTAGAATATTGGTCAAAACGTAATTTTTCTCTTCGGGAATATCATATAGGATTAGGTTTTGTTTTTTAAGGTCGGACAGTTCAAGTCTCTCAAAATCTATTAAATCATTTTCTTTTGAAAGAATAACGACCATTTCATCAGTTATTAAGGGTTCAAAGTTTATTGATGGGTTATTTGATTTACTACTTACAATAGCCATATCAATCTTGCCTTCGGCAAGATATTGAAGTGGTTCTTTTGTAGCCTCAATATTAATCTGAACGTTGATTTCAGGATTATCTTTTCTATATTCTTGAACAACTTTTGGTAACCAATGGTAGCAGGTATAACATTCGGTCGTCAAACGGATTTTCTTCTTTTTACCTTTTTTTAATTCGTCAAGTTCGGCATTGAGTAGGTTAAAGGAAGTTAGCAATTTTTCAGAAGCCCTATATAGTATTTGCCCAGTTTCTGTAAGCATCAATTTTTTGTTCAATCGGTTAAAAACTTTGAGACCTATTTCTTCTTCCAACTTTTTTAATTGATGGCTCAATGCTGGTTGTGAAAGGAACAATTTCTCAGAAGCTTTCGTTACAGAACCTTCTTTTACAATCACATTGACCAGTTTTAAATTTCTTAAAGACACATTCATTATTCGGTAATTTTATTGATATTATAAAATTAATTCATTTTTTTAATATTACCAAAGAAAATACCTTTGACTCATAGAATTTAAACACAAAAAGTTATGACACATACGATTCAAATTTTAGGTAATAAAAACATCATTTTATTATCTGCATTTATTTTAACATTAATCTTTAACACAAACGTTATGGCACAAAAAAGCAAAGCAACATCAAATTATTACGAAGTGTACGATAGTAAGATGCACGTACTTGAATACGGAAAAGGGGAAGGAAGTCCAATTCTCTTTTTACACGGAAACCCTTCCAACAGTTTTTTATGGCGAAACATCACTCCTTATGTAGAAGGAACTGGGCACCACATTATTGTTCCGGATCTTATCGGTATGGGAAAATCTGATAAGCCTACAATTGATTATACCTATATGGAACAGTATGCCTATGTAGAAAAGTTAATCGAGCAAATGGAACTTAAAAATATAACACTCGTATTGCATGATTGGGGTTCAGGACTCGGATTCAATTACTTTGCAAACCATCAAGACAATGTAAAGGCGATTGTTTTTATGGAAGGAATAATACAAGATATAGGTACTTATTTTGATGAGGGTACACAAGCTTTTTTTAAGAAATTAAGAGGCAAGGATGGTTACAAAATGATAGCGGAAGACAATGTTTTCTTAAATGAAGTTTTACCAACCTGGGTGGTTAGAGGATTGACCGAAGATGAATTGAACGCCTACAAAGCTCCTTTCCAAACTGTTGAAAGTAGAAAACCTATTTGGAAATTTGTTTCACAAGTACCATTCGATGGGAAACCAGAATTGACATCTGCAATAGTAAAAAACTATAGAGAGCAATTACAGAAGTCAGAAATTCCAAAATTATTTTTTTATGCAGAGCCTGGTGCATTTATGCCAGAACAAGTTCGTAACTGGATTATTGAGAATATTCCGAATATGGAAGTTGTCAATATAGGTTCAGGAACGCACTTTATTCAAGAGGACAACCCAGACTTGATTGGTCAAAAAATCAAGGAATTTATTTTAAAACTTGAAGATTAAAAGTTCGATTTAAATCCGATAATTTTGTTATGTCCCAAATTCCGTGTGTTTTTGGGATGTTTTTGTTTTATTTCGAATGTTTTTTTCTAGCAATTGAAGATAACGGTTGGGCTATGGTTTCGTTGCGGAATCGTCCGCTAGGACATTCCGAGAATACCAAGCCTTCATTGCAAGGTAGGAATTTTCAGAGAAAAGTTCCGCCGCAATGAATTATAGCCGTTGTTGTAGCACGTTTTTTATATTTAGTCAGTATGGTTAATATTAAAGGTCATAGTTTTAGTGTTATAACTTTCAAAAATCCAAGAACCTTTCTTTTCCATATAATTTATTTCCAATTCCGTAGGTTGAAAAGGGATATGATCAAATTCAACAGAATCAAGGACAAAAGTTCCTATTTCTTGACATTGCGCCTGAAATAATTTTTCATCATTGACTAATTTATCATAATCCATTGAGTTGATTATTTCAACTAAAATATATTGTCTTTTTTCCGTGATTTCCCCATTAGTTTTAGTTTCCGTTTGTTTGAAATCCACATGAACTAATTCCGCGTTATATTTTTCGGCAAAATATTTTTCGGTTTCGGTCATTTCATTTTCCCCAGAGGAACACGCAAAAGCAGTGATAAAAAATACAAATATTAAAAGTAATTTACTTGTTTTCATAATGTGCTACAACGTTCAAAGCTATGATGCGGCATAGAAAATTCGGTAGAATTTTCGGCTGGTCATAGATCATTCTAAGTTAGTATTTATTTTCGGTTTGGGGAATGCTTTTGCTGAATTATAGGTGTTGTTAGAGGCAGTTGCGATGCATAAACGAGCGAAGGAAACCCTCCGTTTCGCCGTATTGCTTAGATCTACTTGCTCCATATCGCCGTATTGCTCCGTTGCGCTACAAGAGTAAGAAGGTTTCCCTCCGTGCTGCTCCGTTTCGCCTTAAGAGTGAGGTTAATTATAACCTAATTGAGCAATTGACTCTAACGTTCAAAGCTATGATGCGGCATAGAAAATTCGGTAGAATTTTCGGCTGGTCATAGATCATTCTAAGTTAGTATTAATTTTCGGTTTGGGGAATTCTTTTGCTGAATTATAGGTATTGTTAGAGGCAGTTGCGATGCATAAACGAGCGAAGGAAACCCTCCGTTTCGCCGTATTGCTTAGATCTACTTGCTCCATATCGCCGTATTGCTCCGTTGCGCTACAAGAGTAAGAAGGTTTCCCTCCGTGCTGCTCCGTTTCGCCTTAAGAGTGAGGTTAATTATAACCTAATTGAGCAATTGACTCTAACGGTTAGTATAATAGCAGTAGCGGATTAATTGTACTAGTCTTTCGTGTACAATATACTTATTTAAAAGCAATAGCGGTTCGAGTTTGCGCCCGAACCGCTATTGCTTTTATACCTTGTTAGAGACAGTTTTTATTTCGTACTTCTTTGATAATAAGTAACAATACTCGCCTTAGCCAATGTATTATTCCATAAGTAATATCCAACTACGGCAGGATTTGTACTTTCATTTAGACCAAGTTTATCTGTTTTAAGTGCGTAAACTGTAATTACATATTGGTGTAAACCGTGTCCTTCAGGAGGGCAAGGTCCACCGTAACCATTCGCTCCATAATCTGTAATACTCTGAATAACGCCTTCAGGTGTTAAGTTTAGTTCTGTATTTCCAGCTCCTGACACTAATTCGTTAGTGCTTACTGGAATATCAAATACTACCCAATGCCACCATCCACTACCAGTTGGTGCGTCTGGGTCGTACATAGTTACTGCAAAACTTTTAGTTCCTGCAGGAGCATTTTTCCAAGATAACTGAGGGGATTGATTTTCACCTGTACAGCCAAAGCCATTGAATTCTTCATTAATTGTAGCTTGTCCTCCTAAGTCATTACTTGATAAAGTAAATGTGTTTTGTCCGAAAACAGAGGTTGAAAAAGCAATTAATACCGTTAAGATTTGAAATGATTTCATCATAATATTTGTTTTAATTATTAATTTATGATGCAAATTTAAACAGCAATTCAGGTTCTGTGTTAAGCAGAAAAGTTCAAAAAGTATTGATAAAAGTTCAACTTAATTGGTATTGTTTTGGGGTAACTCCGAATTTTGATTTAAAAGCTTGAATGAAGTTTGAAAGGTTTTCATATCCAATTTCTTCAAAAATATCCGAAGGTCTTTTTGATTCGTTTTTTAGAAGAAAAGCTGAGTGTTGGAGTCTTTTATCTTGAAACCACTTGCTAGGTGAGCTCTTAAAGTTTTTCTCAAACTCTCTCTTGAAAGTGGATACACTCATATTTGATAAAAATGAAAGCTCTTTTATTGTGAGTTTATTGAGTTTATTGCTTTCAATTGTTTGAATGAACTTTTGATTTTGATTATCGCTATTATTACCCAAAGAATAAAGAAAATCTAAACCTTTCAAGTCTACAAGGTAAAGCATTATTTCCTCGAGTTTTGTTTTCAACATATTTTCTTGAATCGACTTAGAAAGTTTCGATATATCTAAAAGGCTTTCAACAAATCTTTTGATAAACGAATCATACTTGAACGAATAAGTTGAGTACAGTTTTTTAGAATTAGAAGTTTCTAATTTGAATTTTCGCAAAAATTTAAAAACTTCTTCATCTGAAAAGAAAAATAGAAGACTGCGATAGTGTTCTGAATCATTAGAGAGCTTCTCTGTCATTAAACAATGTCCAGATTTCATTAATAGAAATTGAGAATTATCTATCGCATATGCCGAATTATCAAAAAACACTTCTTTAGTTCCTTCTAGGAGAAAGCTGAACGTATTTTTATTTAATAAGATTTGTTGTTTGGATATTTCCGTGATGCTTTCATAATCATAAACCACAACAGACTTAGAAGAACTCAAAATTAATTCGTCTGGTAATGTAATAGTTTTCATTGGGTTATGTAATTGTCTCTAACGTCTCGTATAAGAAACGTATGGCAGGTGATAAGCGATACGTTTCGGATTGGTACTAAGCCAAATATAAATATTTTGTTTTTATCCTTTTTCGTAAATACCAAATTTTATATTTGGCGACTTTGCAAATAAATACAGACCTTTCGATTTAGCAAAAATGCCCTATGTTTTTTATACATTGTTAGCAACTTTTTATGGTTCAAATGGCATAGCATATTTTCCGTTATGCATTTCGCTAAGAATTTCGTGTACATTTATCTGCCAACGAATCATCTCATTATTCGCTATGTCTGGTAAGCTGTAAGGAATAAAAATTCTAGCATATTTACCACTGTAGATAGAGTTCTGAATTCCATATGCAATAAAACCAAAGTCTTTTTCTTGAAAACTCAGTCTCTCATAGTAGTCTTTAAATTTTCTTCTAAATAATTCAAACTCAATTACAGCTACAGCTTCCCCATTCTGACCCTGCGCGTTACTTTTAAAAATAGCTTCTTTAGTTAAGAGAATTTTATAAATTTCACTTAATTGTAATACAGATTGAATCGAAAAATTGATTTTTTCATCATATAGATTTGATGATTTGTAAGTTTTTAAATTTTCAGTTAAGCGCTTTTTTAAATTTTCAAAGTCACTAAGTCCAGTTTGAGTAAAATTTAGAGATAGAACTAAATCTTGTAGTGTATTAATTAAATAATCTGGAATGTTTATATTGTCATCATTGGTAATTCTTAACTTAATCATTCCATCAATGTCATATGTTTTACCATCAATATCTTGAACTCCAGAAACTAATTCTGTTAATTGTGATATTTTCTTAAATAAGTAACCAGCAACACTTGGGTTTATAAACTCGTTTTGAACTGCTGCATTTATAGGAATGTATATTGGTATTTTGGAACTTAGAAGTCTATTGTTGTCATCTGTACTTTGTTTAAAAGTATATTCTACATTATTTAATGGAATGTCATAATCCTTATTAAAGAACAGTATTTCCTCATCTTCATTTTGTGCAGATAATAATTGGTTAACAAGATTTACATATGGTACACCTTCTACCATCTGATTTAAGAATTTATCCAATGTGGAATTAATAGCATCTTCGTTATCTTGTTTTTCAATTATTTCACATTTTAATTGTAAAAATTTAATGTTTTTGAGGTTTACTCCAGATGCGAGAGTTTGGTTTGTTAGAATTTGCTTTTTTTGTTTATTATCAACACGATTTTCAACTATATCTTCAATCAAGTATGAATAAGAACGTGTAGGCTTTTCTCCTTTTTCCTCAAATAAATCTATTCTAAAATTGACAAAATAGTCTTTCTTTTTGGGTACAAAATAAACTATTGAATCTAATTTTATGCTTACTTTATTTGAAGAACGAGTGATAGAGTTTACAGATTTAGCAAACTGAACATAATTCCCCTTTTTATAATTTATTTTTCCATCAAGACCTTCGGGAAGACTTTGAGAAAAACTACTTATTGTAGAAAACAGTAATAATCCTAAAATAATTTTTTTCATATTGTTGGTTTTAATTGTTGCTAACGTTTAGCTATGCGTAGTGCGGGAGCAAAAAATCACAGTTTTTCGAGCCAGCACTTAGCCAAAGTTTATGTTTTGTTTTTATATTTTCTAAAATACTAAATTTAATACTTTGGCGACAAACCAAATAAGTAATAACTTTTAGATCAATCCCAAACCCCGCATTAGCGCATAGGTGTTGTTACCCATAGTTTACTTAATCAGTCCCACTTTGAGAATTTCTTTGTTTTCGTAATTTCCATTATCTATTATTTGGTAAACTCTTTTTTTAAAAGATTTTAGTTCTGCCAAAGATTGAGTCAATTGATCAAAGAAATCAGCTTTTTCAAATACCATTTTAGTTGTAATATCTTTTGAAGCAGGATTATCGTCATAATATTCCGAAAACTCAATTTTATCATCTGTTAAACGGTAGAATACAGATGGGTGTCCAATCCATATTTCTTTCCAATCATTAGATTGTTCTATCAATACTTTCTCCCAATTTTGGTAATCGTTTAATTCACTACAACATTGATGTTCAATTATCAAATCGTTATGTTCAATTCTTAGCCCTCCGTCTAGAGGAACTAATTCCTCCTCGTAATTATTAGATTCAATTTCATCAATATGCGATTCAATAGTTTTTTCAATTAATTCATTGGAGATTTTTGAAATCAAAACCTCATTATTATAATTGTCAACTTTTAAAAGGGAACCATTTTTAACAGCACTCTTATATAAGTCCATGTAATTCCATTCTTCTTGAATTGGATCAGAATATAATATAAAATTGAGAGTCATTTTTAATTATGGGTAACGTCTCTTGTATGTTGCGTTTGCCTGCCGAAGGCGGCGTATGCAATATACAAATTGTTAGGTGGCGTTTTTTGTTCTTTTCTGTTTTAGTAAATCTGCACATTTAGGGATTCCAGATTTTTGTCGTTGCTTATCGGATAAACATTCCCTTGTTTTTCCACCCATTCGTCTGTATTTGTATGGTATAGTTCCCTTTGACGAAGGCGTAAATTTCCATTCAAAATTCTTTAGAGCTAAAAATAAATGACGATTAATAAAAATGTCTAATTCTTCTGAAAATCTCTCCACCTCAGTGTAGTAAAATGCAGAAACCCAACCGTCATAAACGTTAGAAATCTTCTTTAATAAAGTCAAAACATTATATTCCACTTTTCCATTGCATATATCTCTTATTTTACTTTTTAGTCTATCAATATTACTTTTTGAAGGATAAAAAACCTTACCATTAAAAGTAATTGATAAAAAATCAAAAGTTGAAGTTTTTAAATCCACTATTTTAGTTTTGTCACCTTCTGACAAGGGATGAATTTTTAGTCCTAGTTTTTTGAGTATTAATTCGCAATCATCAAATGCTTTTTTACACTCTTTTTCATTAGAACATAAAATGACAAAGTCATCTGCATACCTAACTAAATTGTAATTTTTGCTTTTTATATATGTGTCAAATGGCGATAAGTAAATATTAGATAGAAGTGGTGATAATGGATTTCCTTGTGGTATTCCATCGTTTAAATCTTGAAAATAATGTCGTTGCTTTTTTTGAATACTTTCTAATCCTCCAATTTCTTGATTCAATACAGATTCTATTAAATTATTTAAGCTATCATCTGGTAATTGTGGGAATATTTGTTTTGTAAGTAATACGTTCTTATCTACTTCTCCAAAAAAATTAATTAAATCTGCTTCAAGAACGACTGGGTTGCCTTTATCATAAAGTTCTTTAATTTTTTCAATAGCGTTTTTGACACCCAGTTTTTTTTGGTAAGCAAAGCTTACGCCATCACTTTTTGAAATGGTTTTTGCAAATTGATTTTCTAATTCTATTGCAATGGCTTTTAAAACTAGTCTGTCGGCAATTACTGGAACTTGTAAAGGTCTAAACTTCCCATTAGATTTTGGAATCAGAACAGCTCGGTTAGCTGAAAATGAGTAGGTATTGTCTCTTAATTTTTTAGAAATTGAAGATATTTTGTCATCAAGATTATTTGCGAAATCTTCTATTGAAATGTTATCTAGTCCATGAGAGGATTTATTGGTTCTGTTTAGTTTTCCCCACGCATCTAAAAGCTTTTCTGGGGATGATATTTTATATAGTAATGATTTTTTCATCTATTCTTGTGTTGCAAAGACCGTTTGGAAGACAAGTAGTTGTCCGTATGACAGCTCCTCACAATATAGACACAGAACCCCTTAAGGTTAAATAGAGCCAAACGAGGTAAATCGTTCTGACAAAATATCTCAAAAGATGTTCTAGGGCAATCCTGACGATAGGTTTATGAGTGAGCCTAAAGTCTAACGCAAACTTGACATTAAATTCAAGCGTTTTCTCATTGGCGTTCTGGACGGCATTTTTTTGGATTGTCCGCTGACGCCTAAATTGATGGTGTAATATGTACTCATTTCATTCAAATTTAAGGTTTTTTCTGACTTTTGCAACTTTTTTACATTTTTTGCAGAAAATTTGACTGCTGCCCTGCGCTCTCTGCTCTTAAAAGAGCTTGATACCATTGATTCCATTGGCTTTGTGCTGTCATACACAACGGCATCAAACGAGAAGCACACAGAACCACTTAAGGTTAAATAGAGCCAAACGAGGTAAATCGTTCTGACAAAATATCTCAAAAGATGTTCTAGGGCAATCCTGACGATAGGTTTATGAGTGAGCCTAAAGTCTAATCCAAATATTATTATATCAATGAACTTATTTTCTGGAAGTTAAGTGTCAATTTTTATACCAATGTTGAAACTATGACAGAGTGTCTTTTTTATGACACCTAACGTTTAATATATGTGTCGTAGCAGAGCAAAATGTTACCTTGCTTTTCGATTTTTCTGCGTAGTGATTGCTAACTTTTCCATTCTGCAAGCATTGCGCCTTACCAAATATACAAGAACCATTCGATTCATCAAGGATCTGCTATGATCACATATATGGTGTTAGCGCATCGTTTTATTTTCGGAGATCTTTTTCAGTCATTTCTGAATTATATCTTTTCCCATCCTTATCAAAACACCAAACATTTGAGACTTCCTTGAGTTCAGGTAAATTCTCTTTATTCAGTTTGACTTTTTGTTTAATAATTCGTCTAAATTTTCTATTTGCGTCTTGCTTGTTTTCCTTTTCTGATTTCGCTGTTGTATTTCCGTGAATTTTAGTTTTCTGTTTCGATCTACTCATAGTTCCTTCATTTTAATTCGTGACTTTTGTAATTATACACAGTGAGTTAGCATCGTATTGAATACTCAGTTCTCCATATTGTTAATCCATTTTTGCATTTTCTTGGTAAATGGAATTTGATCTGATTTATTAATCATCTCAAGCATAAGTTTTTTAAATCCCTCATTCCATTCAATTCCTTCTTGTTTACTTAACATCTCAACATGATAAGGCCAACCCATGGCTCTTTCTTCAATTTTATATTCGATCGCGATAAATTCATCAAGCAATTTCGTCCAATGAGGCTCACCTGTTTTTCCGAAATCGGCCCCATGCATGAAGGAAACGATATTATCTCTAGTCACATCAGGTAAATACATAGACATCCGGTAGAGAAAATGAATCATTTTTTCTGTTTCAAATCTTTTCATTTTTTTATATGATCGCTAACGTTTAGCTATGCGTAGTGCGGAAGCAAAAAATCACTGTTCTTCGATCCAGCACTTAGCCAAAGTTTATGTTTTGTTTTTATATTTTCTAAAATACTAAATTTAAATCTTTGGCGACAAACCAAAATAGGCAATATCTTTTCGATTAAGCTTAAACTCCGCATTATCGCATAGGTGTTGTTCTA
>NZ_CANMQT010000004.1 GCF_947500065.1 uncultured Aquimarina sp. | reverse complement strand
GCCCGTTCGTCTATCGGCTAGGACGCCAGGTTTTCATCCTGGTAAGAGGGGTTCGATTCCCCTACGGGCTACGAATTAAAAAAATAATTGCAAATTTAGAGTGAAAGCTATAAATTTGCAATCCTTGAAAAAGGAAAATGGCCCGTTCGTCTATCGGCTAGGACGCCAGGTTTTCATCCTGGTAAGAGGGGTTCGATTCCCCTACGGGCTACGAATTTTATAATAAAGAAATTTAACAAAGAAAAGATGGCAAATCATAAGTCAGCATTAAAGAGAATTAGAAACAGTGAGACTAAGCGTCTTAGAAACAAATATCAGCATAAAACGACACGTAATGCTATCAAGAAATTACGTGAAGCTGATAAGAAAGAGGCTGAAACTTTGTTTCCTTCTGTAGTTTCTATGATTGATAGATTAGCAAAGCGTAATATTATTCATGATAATAAAGCTGCTAACCTAAAATCTAAATTAGCTAAGTACGTAACTGCTCTTTAATTAGAGACAATTTTAACGATATTTAGGCTTCTCCATTTTTATGGAGAAGCTTTTTTTGTTTGAAAAAAAATAAGATTACTTGCGCTGTTTGTTTTTTTCTTCAATCCAGCGAGACATGAATTCTGTACTCCGTAAGGTGTGGAATTGTAACATGGACCCTGTAAAGTTTTTAGAACGATGCTCTTCAAGGTTATTCTGTAAATCAATAATACGTTGAATAAGTTTATTGCTATGTCTGTCTTTTTGAAATAGCGTATTAATAATTTCTATTCCATTCTGTTGTGCTTGATGCCAAATGCTTTGGTTGTTGTGTAGTTTTACTGCAGCGTTTGCAAATTCTGTAGGATTATCTGTAATGAAACCATTCCAGTCAGAATCTTCCCCAAGCATGCCTTCTGCGCCAATAGTCGTAGTTGTGCTTGGAGTTCCGCATAGCATTGCTTCTGCCAATTTACCCTTGATTCCGGCTCCAAAACGCAATGGAGCTAGGCATACGCGCGCTTGTTTCATGGCTTCTTGCGCATTTTTTGTCCATCCTTTAATATGAAAACCTTGTTGTGGATTGTGTAATTGAGTTGCTTTAGGAGGAGGATACGCTCCGTAAATATGCAACTCAGCTTTTGGTAGTTGTTTTTTTATTAAAGGCCAAATAGTTTCTTTTAGATATAAGACGCTGTTCCAGTTGGGTTCGTGACGAAAATTTCCAATAGTCATGAAGTGCTCTCTTTTGTCAAATGAAGGCCAGTTTTCTTTTGTTTTTACTGTTATTGGGTTTAATAAAAAAGGTAGGTAGTGTATTAGTTCTTTAGTGATATTAAATTCTTTTCTTAATAAGTTTATTTCAATATCAGAGATGATTAAGGAAAGGTCACAGCGATATATGCTTGCAATTTCTCTTTTTGTTATGTCGCTTTTCTTTAAATCTGAGTGGCTAAATGTGATTTCGTTTTTAAATGCCTCTTGTCTAGTTTTTCGAAGACTATGTAGATCTTCGGTGTTTAGTATTTTTAAGGTATTAGGAAGTTGTTTTGTGACTCTCCATCCAAATTGTTCTTCTGTCATGAATCTATCGAACATAACAATGTTTGGTTTTAAATCTTTAATAAAATGGTCAAAACTATCATTGTTAATTTCAATATTCATTTTATTGACTCCGAGTGAAGCGATGTCATGCATGTGATTACTTTCTATCGCGGTACTTGCAAAAGTAACGCTCCAGTTTTTGGATAAGAATAGTTGTATTAACTGTAGCATTCTGCTCCCTGCTGCAGAAGAATTGGGTTCTGGCCATACATTACCTATAATAAGTATATTATTCATTTACTCGCATTTGAAGGAAATAAAAAAGCCTCAGAAATTTCTGAGGCTATAATATTATGTAAAAAAAAATAGATTTATGATAACTTTGAAAACATTGTCTCCATTTTTTCTTTTTCTTCTTGTGCTAAAGCTTGATCTACTAAGATACGACCACTATGCTCATCAGTAATGATTTTTTTACGAGAAGCAATCTCCATCTGAACTTGAGGAGGAATAGTAAAGAAAGAACCTCCTGAGGCTCCACGCTCGATTGGTACTACTGCTAGTCCATTCTTTACGTTATTTCTTATTCTTTTATAAGCAGCTACTAATCTTTCTTCAATTTGTTTCTGGAAATCTTCAGATTTAGCAATTAAAGCTTGTTCTTCTTTCTCAGTTTCAGCAAGAATAGCATCAAGTTCACCTTTTTTGTGACCAAGGTGTTTGTCTCTCTCTGAAAGACGTTCTTTGGTTTGATCTATGATCTCGTTTTTCTGAATAATCTGAACCTTAAACTCTTTGATATGTTTTTCCGATAACTGAATTTCTAGTTCCTGAAACTCTATTTCTTTACTGAGAGAGTTGTACTCACGGTTGTTTCGTACATTTTTCTGTTGCTCTCCGTATTTTTTTATTAAAGATTTAGCTTCTTCGATTAGATTTTTCTTAGTCTTGATGCCTTCGTCAATGGTTTCAAGATCTGCGTTTAGTTTTTCTAATCTTTTATTTAATCCGGCTACTTCATCTTCAAGATCTTCTACTTCTAATGGAAGTTCTCCACGTACATTTCTAATCTCATCAACTCTAGAGTCAATTAATTGCAAATCATACAGTGCTCTTAATTTTTGCTCAACAGTAACTTCTTTCTTTGCCATATTTTATATGTATTGAATGGGATTGGTGTTTTTATCCGATAAAATGATTGCAAAATTACTGATTTTTTTTCTAAGATAAGTAACAATTAGGTTTTTTGTGTACTGTTCACTTTCATAATGACCAATATCTGCTAGAATAAGCTTTCCTTCTGCTTCATAAAATTGATGATATTTTAAATCAGCTGTTATAAATACATCTGCTCCAGCCACTTGTGCATTTTTAATTGCAAAACTACCACTACCTCCTAATACGGCAACTTTTTTAATAGGTTTGCCTAGTAATGCAGAATGTCTGACACTACCAGTTTTAAATATTTCTTTAATATGCTTCAAGAATGCTATTTCTTCCATTTCTTTAGGTAGCTCTCCAATCATTCCCATACCGATATGTTGGTTTTTGTTTTCTAAAGTTGTGATTTCGTAGGCAACTTCTTCATAAGAGTGGTTGTCAATTAATGTCTTTAGAATTTTACCTTCGTTGTGTTTAGGGTATGTGATCTGTATTTGAGTTTCTTTTTCGTGATGGGTTTTTCCAATTTCGCCAATAGAAGGGCTCGCATTTTCGGAAGCTCGGAAAGTTCCAGTTCCTTCTGACGAAAAACTACAATTGTCATAATTCCCAATAGTTCCCGCTCCTGCTTCGAATAGTTTGGATCGCAATGCATCAGCTTCTTTACTAGGAGCAAAAGTGATTAGTTTTTTTATGTTTCCACTTTGAGGAATAAGAATTTTTCTGTTATTCAATTCTAATTGCTCACATATCATATCATTTACACCATATAAAGCATTGTCTAAGGCGGTATGAATTGCGAAAATGGCAATATCATGTTTGATGGCCTTCATTATAACTCGCTCTACATAGTTATTACCGTTAAATTTTTTGATGCCTTTAAAAACGATAGGATGAAAGCTTACAATAAGATTGCAGTTTTTTTCTATAGCTTCGTCTATAATAATTTCTAAAGTGTCTAGTGTAACAAGAATTCCAGTAACGGTAGTGTTCTTATCTCCAACTAATAACCCTACATTGTCAAAATCTTCAGCATAGTTTGTTGGCGCTAAAGTTTCAAGGTGTTGTATGACCTCATTAATCTGCATCTGTGAATGTTTTTAAATATAAATTGAATGTAAAAAAACTTTTGCCAATAATCAAAGTTTCGTTTTATACATTTGTCATTATAATATAATCAACAATAAGGTTACGCTTTTGAATTTATTACGAAAAATACTTTTACCCATTGTTCCTGTCTACTATTTCGTGACGTGGTTACGTAATAAATTGTATGATTTAGGAATTAAAAAATCAATTTCATATAGTTTTCCTGTGATTGCTGTAGGTAATTTAAGTGTAGGAGGTACAGGTAAATCACCAATGGTGGAATACCTTATCCGTTTATTGAATGATAAAGTCGTTTTAGCAACATTAAGTAGAGGGTATAAAAGAGAGACAAAAGGATTTCAGTTGGTTCAAACTGATTCTACAGCAAAAGAAGTAGGAGATGAGCCATTGCAGTTTAAAACTAAATTTCCGAATGTTTTAGTTGCAGTTGATGGAGATAGACGTAATGGAATATCAAGGCTAAAAACCCAGAGCCCTGATCCAGATGTTGTTTTATTGGATGATGCTTATCAGCATCGTAAAGTAAGAGCGGGTTTTTATATTTTGCTTACTCCTTATTATGATTTGTATTGTGATGATATAGTATTACCGACCGGAAATTTGCGAGAACCCAGACATGGTGCTATTCGTGCCGATGTGATTGTGGTTACTAAATGTCCGAGTGATTTGTCAGAAGAAACTCAGGAGAAAATTGTAAAGAAGTTAAAGGCTAAACCATCTCAAGCTTTATTGTTTGCAACAATTGATTATGGAAGCGATATTGTTAGTGTATCCGGAAAGCGATCTGTAGAAACGTTAAAAGATACTTCATTTACTTTGGTAACAGGGATAGCAAATCCAAAACCTTTAATTGATTATTATCATTCTTTAGGTCTTAATTTTACTCATATTAATTATCCTGATCATCATAACTTTACAGATGCGGAACTTAATCAGTTAAAAAAACATACCTGCATAATTACTACAGAAAAGGATTATGTACGGTTAGTTTCTAATTTTTCTGAAGATGTATTATGGTATCAACCAATTGAAATGAAGTTTATCAAAAATCGAGAAGTTTTTGATAATAACATACTGAGTTATATAAGAAAATGAGGCCATAGATATGACCTCATTTTATGTGTTTTGGCTAACTCAAACAAAGAAAATAAAGATTTCTTATGTTGAGTTAGATATTTATCAATAGATATGCCAAACTGTTAAGAAGTGGTTTCTTTTTTTGATAAAGCCTTATGTAGTTTAGTGAAAAATTCCTCTGTTTTATAAGGTTTAGGAATGATATCATTAAAGCCATTATTATAGAATTCATCTAAGTTGTCATCTAGTGTTACAGCTGTTAGCGCAACAATAGGAATTTCAGTATTAAATTCTCTAATTTGTCTTGTTGCTTCTATTCCACTTATGCCTGGCATATGAATATCCATAAGGATTAAATCAAAGTCCCCATTTTTTGTTTTATTAACAGCGATATCTCCATTATCTGCTACATCACAGATCATTTTATTTTTCTCTAATATCTTACGTGTAATAAGTTGGTTAATTTTATTGTCTTCAACCACTAGTACTTTTTTGTCTACCATAATGCTATAGTCAATTTTCTTAGCTTCTTCTTGGTAATTAGAAACAATATCTTCGAAAACATCGAATTTGAGATCAAAATGAAATCTAGATCCCTGTCCTAATTCACTTTCTAATTTGATTTCACTATCCATTAATGATAGTAAATTTTTAACAATAGATAGCCCTAAACCTGTACCTCCGAATTTTCTGTTTATCTGAACAGAGCCTTGTGTGAAGTTTTCGAAAATACTCAGTTGTTTTTTGTCAGAGATACCAACTCCATTATCTTTAATTTCGAAATTAAGGAAAACCTTGTTTTCAATATGGTTGATCATCTTCACCTTAATCCAGATATCTCCATTTTGAGTAAACTTTATTGAGTTACCAATGAGGTTAATAAGGATTTGAGAGATTTTTAGTGGATCTCCTTTAAGCTTGCCAGGAATATCTTTGTCAAATTCATAATGAAGTTTGTTGTTGCGATCTTTTGCCGATTTCCCTAAGGCTATCAATACATCGTTAATCCTTTTTTGCAGATTGAAGGAAGTGTTTTCTACCTCAACTTTATTAGCTTCTAGTTTATTTAGATCTAAAATATTGTTAATTAAAGAAAGTAGATATTCTCCAGAAAACTTAAGAGAATTGAGATGCTCTTTTTGATTAGGAGTTGGACTTTCTTCTAATAATAAATGAGTTAATCCTGTAACAGCGTACAAAGGAGTCCTGAGCTCGTGTGTTATTGTGGATAAGAATTGAACTTTTGCCTCACTCGCTCGTTCTGCATTTTCTTTAGCTAGAATAAGTTCTGTATTCTTGTTTTGTAATAGTTCATTTGCTCTAGCTCTCAGGTTGTTATTTTTGTATAAAGAAAGTGTGAGAAGTGATAAAATCGTAATCAAAGCAATACTTAATATTGTAGTTAATCGTCCTAATTTTAGAGATTTTTGTTGTTGCTTGTTTTCTTCAGTTAACTCTTCTATTTTAACCTTATCGTCTCCTACATTTAATTTTGCTCGGGCATCTTGAGCTATGATTTCTTTGTTGATATTGAACAGAGAATCCTTGAATTGTTGGTGAAGTCTTAAATTGAGTAATGAAGTTTTAAACTCTTCTTTGTTTTCATAGATTTCACTATATAGTTCATAGCTTTCAGATCTTATTTCAAAATACCCCATTTCTGATCCTATCTGCATTGCTAAATCATTTGTACCGATAGCATCATCCAATAAACCCATCACCATTTGAGCTCTTGCCTTTTTAGTATAGAGTTTTGCTTTATAATAAGATTGTTCGAGAAAATCTATTTTAGGTAATCCACTATTAAAGTGTTTAATGGCAGTATCCGGTTGATTCATTTCCAGAGCAAGGAGGCCTAGGTTAATTTTTACAGGACCTTCTAATGCTTCTAGGTTATTTTTTTTAACTAATGAAAAAGCCAGTTCAAGATGTTTCTGGGCATTTTCGAAATCTCTAAGTTTGGTGTGGATTGATCCACAAACATTATAGGAATTTGCCAATGCAATCTCATCCTCTTCTTCAAGTTGGATTTCTATTGCATTCTTAATTTGTTCTTTTCCGCTTTTGAAATCACCTAGTTCTAAATATAACTCTGCTAATACCCGATTGGTTTTTGCCCTATAGGTATTATCTTGATTTTTGAATGCTAACTCTTTTGCTAAGGTGATATTGTCTAATGCCCGTTCTAGCCGAGCAGTATTAATAGCTTCAGAAGCTTTGGTTAGATAGTTCTCAATAGAGTCTTTAACTTGGCGGTTTTCATTGGTTCCTTCCGTCTGGGAAGAAGCCATGAAGCTGCAACTAAGTATGATTGTAAGTAGTAAATGTTTGATTTGGGTTGGCATTTTCCTTGAAATAACTCAACTAATATAGTTATTTCTTACAAATGTTGACAATTAAATCTATTATTCTGTTGCTATATCCTATTTCATTATCATACCAACCGATGATTTTCACCATTTTTCCTATTACTGAAGTCATCAAAGAGTCAAAAACGCATGAGTGAGGATTTCCTATAATATCAACGGACACGATTGGATCTTCCGTATAGTCGAGAATCCCTTTCAGGTGAGATTCTGACGCTTTTTTAAAGGCATTGTTTATTTCTTCAATAGAAGTTTCTTTTTTTACATTAAATGTAATATCGGTAAGTGATCCGTCAGGAACTGGAACCCTGATCCCGCATCCACCTATAACATTACTTAATTCTGGAAAAATTTTGGTTAATGCTTTTGCAGCTCCCGTAGTAGTCGGAACAATGGATTGACTAGCAGCTCTGGCTCTTCTTAGATCTCTATGAGGTTGATCGTGTAAACTTTGATCTGTTGTATAACTATGAACCGTAGTTATATATGCTTGTTCTATACCACAAAGTTCATTAATTACTTTGATCATAGGTGCTGCATTATTAGTCGTACATGAGGCATTAGAGATAATGGTTTCTGATCCATTGAGAATGTGCTCATTTACTCCTAAAACAATAGTTTTTATAGAGTCTTCAAGTGGTGGAGCAGAAAGAATTACCTTTTTAGCACCAGCTTTGATATGCTGTAGTGCAGCTTCTTTCGTTTTAAATTTTCCAGTTGCTTCTACTACAATATCTATGTCATACTTTCCCCAATTACAATCAAAAGGCTGTTTTTTGTTTAATAAAGGAATCGATTTGTTGTCCACTATTATGTGGTCATTATTATATGATATATTTTTAGATAAGACTCCATGAATACTATCATATTTAAGCAGGTGACTAAGTGTTTTGGTGTCAGCTATATCATTTATTGCTAGGACTTCGATATCTGGGTTGTCAATCAATAATCTAAAAAGATTACGACCAATTCTTCCGAATCCATTAATGGCTACTTTTATTGGAGTATGCATACATCTTTATTTGTGAAAATAAATGATTAGGTCAGGTGTTTTTGAGCTTTATATGAAGAACGAACTAATGCTCCGCTTTCTACATGTCTGAATCCCATTTCCAGACCAATCTCTTCATATTTTTTGAATTGATCAGGTGTGATAAATTGTTTCACAGGTAAATGCTTTTTACTTGGCTGTAAGTATTGCCCAATAGTTACGATGTCTAGATTTACTGCTCTGAGATCCTTAAGTACTTGTATGACTTCTTCTTCTGTTTCTCCAAGACCAAGCATGATTCCACTTTTTGTACGGTTGATACCATTATCTTTTAGGTATTTTAAAACCTGAAGACTTTGTTCGTATTTAGCTTGTATCCGAACTTCCCTTGTAAGTCTTTTTACAGTTTCCATATTATGAGAAACCACTTCCGGTTTTACGGCAATAATCCTATCAATATTTTTGGTTTTCCCTTGAAAATCTGGTATTAAAGTTTCTAAAGTGGTTTCAGGATTCATTCTGCGAATCGCTTGTATGGTTTCTGCCCATATGATTGATCCTCCATCTGCCAAATCATCTCTGTCAACAGAGGTAACAACTGCATGCTTTATATTCATGATTTTAATGGATCGAGCAACTTTTTCAGGTTCTTCCCAATCCACAGTTTCTGGCCTTCCAGTTTTTACACCACAAAAACCACAGGATCTAGTACATGTATTACCAAGTATCATAAACGTAGCCGTTCCTTCACTCCAACATTCTCCCATATTAGGACAACTACCAGAAGTACATATAGTATGTAAGTTATATTTATCTACTAAACCACGAAGTTCTGTATATTTTTTTCCGGTAGGCAATTTTACACGTAGCCATTTTGGTTTTCCTTTTGGAGGAGCTACAGTGGTAACATCATTATTCATGCGTTGCAATATTTTGTACAAAAATACAAAGAAAGCTTAGATTAAAATATAGTTTTGGATATTCTTAAGTATTCTACAAGTGCAATTGATTTTTGGATGATTCAGAAATTTATTAATTCATTATATAATGAATAATAAAACATTTATGAAAGCAAAATCTAGCATAATATCTAAAAGTTAATTTTATTGCTCAAGTATTATTTGAAAAATTGATGTTAAAAAGTATTTCAAAAGGGAATTTTTAGATAAAAAGAAGAAGAAATATAAAATTAATAATTGTTGAGCATTATTGTAGAAACAACAATTTTTGATATTGATTTTCAGTTTGTTATGGTTGATGGTCTTAAACAGTTTGAATAATTCAAGGGATATTTTCTCAATAAAATTACGGTTTTACCATAATTTTATTGAGGTTTTTCTGTTTAATTAAATTTCTTTTCATATTTTTGATATTCATAATTTTAAGTCTAAAAACTTAAAATCATGGTTAAAATTAGCTTAACCCCATTTTTTATTCATTAAAAAAAAGTTAAAAAACCAATTAAAATGTCAAAAGAAGATTTAGAACAACAGAAACAACTCCAAAAAAACAGGAAACGAGTCGAAAAATGGTTAATTAGTAATCAAAACTTTATTAATATAACCGGTATTGAAAAAGAAATATCAGCTCCAAAAGGACTGGTACAAAAATTTATCAAATACGATAAGAAGATAAATGACAAGTGGATTAATCCTTTGCATGAGGTCTTAAAAAGAATAGCTACTTTTAGTCTGAGATAGAATACGTTTTTATTTGTAGCAGAAAAAGAGAATTAATTAGGCATTAAACCTAATTAATTCTCTTTTTTATTGGTAATGATTTCTGCAAGAAGTTTTCTGGCTCTAAGCAACTTTACCTTAACATTATTCATCGGTTCATCTAATACTTCAGAAATCTCTTTGTAACTTAATTCCTGAAAATATCTTAGGTTAATGACTTCTTGGTAATGTGGTTTCAGTTGTTTGATATATCTAAGTAGTCGAGCAAGGTTTTGCTCGGTAATCAATTTATCTTCAGGTGTAGGTGTATCATCTATTATTTTATAGACTACATCGTCAACTTCTGTAGTTGTTTTAGAGCGTATAGATGCATTTTTTTTTCGTAATAGATCAATGTGGATGTTTTTGGAAATCTGAATTAACCAGGTTTTAAAATTGTATTCTTCTTTAAAGGTGTCTATTTTGTCGAATGCCTTAGAAAAACTTTGGATGGTTATGTCTTCTGCCTCATATTCGTTTTGAGTCCTCTTAAGTTGAAAATTAAAAACATCATTCCAAAAAGTATGCAATAGGTAATTAAAGGATGCTTGTTTGCCCTCTTTTGCTTTTTTTATATGTTCTAACAGCGTTGAGAATTCTTTTTCCAATGAAGCACTTTTGAATAAAAATCTATAATCGATTATTTAGCGTGTTCCGTTTCATTGCAGTTAGCATATTGATCTGGAGTTTTACCACACATAGAACAAGATTCACCTTCTTTATTAAGGAAAGGGCTTTGACTGGCACATGTTCCGGCAAACTTTCCATCTTTTTTAGCCCATAGTTTAATTGCAATTCCTGCGAAGGCAATTAATAAAAGACCAACTGTTAGTAATAACAATTTCATAATAATACTATCAAAATTTGTGTGCAAAGATACAAAGAAAAGTAGCTGAAATTGTGATTTGTAGAAAATTTGATTTATGTCAAAATTTAAAAAAAAAAGCCAATTTAAATAATATTTACCTCGGTTTCTAACACAATGTTAAATTTTTCTTTAATCGTTTCCCGAATTTTTTTCGATAGGTCTAGTATTTCCTGACCTGTAGCGTTGTCGTGGTTTACTAATACCAAAGCTTGTTTAGTGTGAACACCTGCATCTCCCCAACGTTTTCCTTTGAAACCACATTGTTCAATAAGCCATCCGGCAGGAACTTTTATACTTTTTTCATCTACTTTATAATACGGAATGTTGGTATACGATTTTTGTATTTGCTCAAATGCTTGTAATGTAACTACTGGGTTTTTAAAAAAACTCCCACTATTACCAATCTCTGCAGGATCGGGTAATTTACTTTTTCTAATAGCTATAACGGATTCAGAAACATCCTTAATCGTAGGATGGGTAGTGTTTTTTTCTTTCAAAGCATTTTCAATAGCTCCATAACTTGTGTTAAGTATATGCTCTTTCGTAGTTAATCGAAAAGTTACTTTGGTAATTATATATTTTCCTTTTAGTTCATTTTTGAAAATAGAATTCCTGTAACCAAAATTACAATCTTCTTTTGTGAATTTTTTTTTCTCTCCGGTACTTAGATGAATTGCTTCACAACTAATAAATTTATCCTTTAACTCTACACCATAGGCTCCAATATTTTGGATTGGAGCACTGCCTACATAACCAGGAATTAATGACAGGTTTTCTAGGCCACCAAAATTATTGTTGATGCAGAATTGAACGAAATCATGCCAATTTTCTCCTGCGTTAGCGGAAACTAATACCGAATTACTAGACTGAATAGTTGTGGTGATCCCTTTCATTGCAATATGTAGAACTAGAGCTTCTAGATCTTTGGTAAGTAACATATTGCTTCCACCACTGAGAATGAAAATCCTCTTGTTCTTATGAATAGAAAGAGTCTCTATAAGTTCTTTTTCAGAATTAATTTCTATAAATTCTGATGCTTTTACATCTATGCCAAATGTATTATGGCTTTTAAGAGATTTGTTACGTTCTATTTTCAAAAAAGATTAAATTTGGATTAGATATTATTTTCTTTTTAGTTTGCGAAATATATGATTATTTATGCTTTTATAAGCTAATTTTTTGTTCGACAGCTACTAAAGGTTGTTGATCAGTATAATTGTCTAAAGCTAGTTTTAATATATTGATTGCTTTTTTAAGATCTCTTCTGTTTAGAACATATGCTATTCTAACCTGATTTAATCCCTCATTAGGACTAGAGTAAAATCCAGAAGCTGGTGCTAACATGACAGTTTCATTATTTACGTGAAACTCATCCAAAAGCCATTTAGTAAAATGATCAGCATCTGTTATAGGTAATTCCGCAATACAATAAAATGCTCCGTTCGGCATAGCTACTTTAACACCGGGAATTTCCCTAAGTCCTTTAACTAAAGTGTCTCTTCTTGTTTTGTATTTTGCAACAGTTTCAGTGTAATATGATTCAGGAGCTTCTAGCGCCGCTTCACTAGCAATTTGCGCAAAAGTAGGAGGACTCAGTCTAGCTTGAGCAAATTTCATTGCAGTCTCCATAACACTTTTGTTTTTACTTACCATACAACCTATTCTAGCTCCACACATGCTGTATCGTTTAGAAACGGAATCAACAACTATTGCATGATCATCAAGAGCTCTTTCTTGTAAGATGGAGTAATGTTCAGAATCCCCATATACAAATTCTCTATATACCTCGTCAGAGATTAAAAATAAATCATACTTGATAGCAAGTTGAGCAAGTTGTTGTATTTCTTCTTTACTATACAGGTAACCAGTAGGATTTCCTGGGTTGCAAATAAGGATAGCTTTGGTTTTTGGTGTTATAAGTTTCTCAAAATCTTTTATTGGAGGTAATGCAAACCCATTATCAATCTTTGAAATTACAGGTACCACAGTTACTGTAGATTGCGTAGAAAAACTATAGTAATTAGCATAAAATGGTTCTGGAACTATAATTTCATCACCAGGATCCGTGATACTGCCCATTGTAAAAATTAATGCCTCGCTACCTCCAGTGGTGACTAAGATGTCATTAGAAGATATAGTGATATCATGTTTGGCATAATAACCAGCTAATTTATTTCTAAAACTTTCAAAACCTGCTGAATGACTATATGCAAGAACATCTAATTTATGATTTCTTACTGCGTCCAGAGCCTCGATAGGTGTTTTTATATCTGGTTGACCGATATTAAGATGAAAAATATGTTTCCCTTCTTTTACCGCTTTTTCTGCAAAAGGAGCTAGCTTACGAATCGGTGATTCGGGCATAGCCTTACCTTTACTTGATATTACAGGCATTCTTTTTGAATTTATAAAGTAAAATAGCGGTAAATTTCTTAAATTATTTAGGATTTAAGTTAATTATTATCAGGAATTTTCAAGTATTTTTCTATATTTAGTGGAATGAAGATTTTGTACTGGGATTTTTATCATTTTCTTAAAGAGAACGCCCTAATTCTTTTTTTACTTACTTCTTTTACTTTTAGTGCACAAGAGGGTTTTAAATTACCTGAAGGTGTGCGTAGTGATAAAATTAAGTTTGAATTGGCAAATAACCTTATTATAATACCTGTTGAGCTTAATGGAGTTCAGTTATCTTTTATATTGGATACAGGAGTAGGTTCTACTATTCTTTTTAGTATTGATAAAAGAGAATCTTTGGAATTAAAAAATGCTTCAAAAATTTTACTTAGGGGTTTAGGAAATGATGAACCAGCAGAAGCAATTAAATCTACTAACAATTTATTGAAAATAGGAAATGCTTATAGTGCAGATCATACTGTATATATGATCTTTGATGAATCTATGAATTTTTCACCTTTAATGGGGTTTCCTGTTCATGGGATTATAGGGTATGATCTCTTTAAGGAATTCATTTTGAATATCAATTACTCCAAAGAAGTTATTAAAATATTTAATCCTGAATCATATAAGTATAAAAAGTGTAGAAAATGTTATCAGACGGATTTAGGCATAAGTAATGGAAGAAAGCGACCTTTAATTAAGGCTAAATATAAAACTAGTAAAGGATTGATTGATGTGAATCTTTTGCTAGATTCTGGGTCTAGTTCCGCATTATGGCTATTTGAGAACCCAGAAATGGGTCTTACTGTTCCAAGTAGTTCATTTGATGATTTTCTAGGAAAAGGTTTCAATGGCGATATTTATGGTAAAAAAACTAAAGTGGACGGTTTTTATATTGGTGATTTTGAGATAAAAGAAGTGACAGCTTCTTTTCCTGATTCTCTATATATTCAAGGAATCTCATTGAAGAATCGTCAAGGATCCATAGGAGGTAGTGTGTTAAGAAGATTTAATTTAATTGTGGATTACCCAAACAAAAAAATCTCTTTTAAAAAGAATGGTTTTTTTAATAAGCCATTCTATTATAATATGAGTGGTCTTACTGTTCAGCACAGTGGAGTACGAGTTATAAAGAATTATAATATACGTAAAGGTTCTTCTAAACCATCATTGGGCTTTATAAGCAAGGACAACGGTAAAATCTCAGTTAATGTTTATAAAGCGGACGCAAGTACTTTTGTGTATTCCTTAGAGTCAGAGTATAAAATTACTGAAGTTAGGCCAGATTCACCAGCGGCATTGGCAGGTTTGCTAAAAGACGATAAAGTTTTAGAAGTAAATGGTCGTAAGTCTCATTTATATAAGCTTTCGGATTTAAATGATTTGTTTTACTCAGAAGAGGGTAAAAAAATTACAATTAAAGTAGACCGTATGGGTGTGGAAATGAAATTTACGTTCTTTCTTAAAAAAGTGATATAAAAAAGGTTTTACGAGTAAACGTAAAACCTTCTATAAAAAATATGTGATATTTTTTAGTTCTTTTTTTCCAGAACACTTTTGGTATCATCTAGCACAGTGCCTTTAATCTTAATAGCTTTAGTAGACTCCTCTGCATTAGAATAAACTGTTATAGTCTTACGAATAGGTCCTACTCGTTTTGTGTCATACTTCACTTCTATGATTCCCGTTGCTCCTGGAGCAATTGGATCTTCTGGTTTTTTAGGTATAGTACATCCACAACTAGAGTATACTCTAGAAATAATCAAAGGAGCGTCCCCTGTATTTGTGAATTCGAACTGGCGAATACCATCACTACCTTTAGTGATTTCACCATAATCGATTACTTCTGCTTTAAATTCGATTTTTGCTTTAGTATCCTGAGCATTTAGGGTAATTCCCAGAAAACCAATAAATAAAATCATCATTACATTTTTCATAACGTAGGTTTTTATAATTTGTAAAAGTAGTTACTTTTTATCCAACTTCAAAATCACGAAAGACTTTCACGTTGTCGTATATAATAATTACTTTTGCACTCTAAATTCCAAAAATCAGACCAAACTATGGCTTTAGAAGGAAAATATGATGCAAAATCAATAGAAGATAAGTGGTATAGCTACTGGATGGAGAACAATTATTTCCATTCTGAAGTTGATGATAGAGAGGCATATACTATTGTTATTCCTCCTCCTAATGTAACAGGAGTGCTACATATGGGCCATATGCTTAATAATACAATACAAGATGTATTGATCAGAAGAGCTCGTCTTAAAGGGTACAATGCTTGTTGGGTTCCAGGTACGGATCACGCCTCTATAGCAACTGAAGCTAAAGTAGTGGCAAAGTTAAAAGAGGAAGGAATTGATAAAAATGATCTTACTCGCGAGGAATTTTTAGAACATGCTTGGGAATGGACTCATAAACACGGTGGGATTATTTTAGAGCAGCTTAAAAAACTTGGTGCTTCTTGTGATTGGGAACGTACTGCGTTTACAATGGATGACAATTTGTCTGCATCTGTAATTAAAGTTTTTGTTGATTTATATAATAAAGGCTTGATATATAGAGGATACAGGATGGTTAATTGGGATCCTGAAGCAAAGACTACCTTGTCTGATGAAGAGGTGATTTATGAAGAAAAACAAGGAAACCTTTATTATTTAAAATATAAAATAGAAGGAAGTAATGATACGTTAACGATTGCTACAACTCGTCCAGAAACAATTATGGGTGATACTGCGATCTGTATTAACCCAAATGATGAACGATTTACACATTTAAAGGGTAAAAAAGCAATTGTACCTATTGCAAATAGAGCAATTCCTATCATTGAAGATGAATACGTAGACATGGAATTTGGTACTGGATGTTTAAAAGTGACTCCGGCACACGATCAAAATGATAAAGTTTTAGGTGATAAGCATAAATTAGAGGTAATAGATATTTTTAATGATGATGCTACATTGAATTCTTTTGGATTACGTTATGAAGGGAAAGATCGTTTTGTAGTAAGAAAGGAGATTCTTAAGGAATTAGAAGGTTTAGGAATTCTGGAAAAAACAGAAACACACCTTAATAAAGTAGGAACCAGCGAGCGTACTAAAGCGGTAATAGAACCAAAATTGAGTGATCAATGGTTTCTAAAAATGGAAGATTTAGCTAAGCCTGCGTTGGATGCGGTATTAGATAAAGATGTTAATCTAGTTCCTGAGAAATTTATAAATACATATCGCCATTGGATGGAGAATGTAAGAGATTGGAATATCTCCCGTCAGTTATGGTGGGGGCATCAAATCCCTGCATATTTCTACGGTGATGGTAAAGAAGATTTTGTAGTTGCAGAAAGTAAAGAAGAGGCGCTGATTTTAGCAAAGGAAAGAACGGGTAATACTTCTTTAACAGATGCTGATCTAAAACAAGACCCTGATGCTTTGGATACATGGTTTTCTTCTTGGTTATGGCCAATGAGTGTGTTTAATGGTATTTTAGAACCGGATAATAAAGAAATCAACTATTATTATCCGACTAATGATTTAGTAACAGCTCCAGAAATTCTGTTTTTCTGGGTAGCAAGAATGATCATTGCTGGATATGAGTATAGAAATGAGAAGCCTTTTACTAATGTTTATCTTACAGGTATAGTAAGGGATAAACAACGACGTAAAATGTCTAAATCTTTAGGTAATTCTCCTGATCCGTTAGATTTAATATCTAAATATGGAGCAGATGCTATAAGGGTAGGGATGTTGTTAAGTTCTCCTGCGGGTAATGACTTGATGTTTGATGAAGATCTTTGTGATCAAGGAAGGAAATCGTTTGTAAATAAAATATATAATTCTTATAATCTTATAAGTGGATGGGAGGTAGATTCTGTAATCGAACAACCGCAATCATCCGCAATAGCAATTGAATGGTATCGATCGAAGTTTCAAAATACTTTAGTAGAGTTAGAAGATGCATATTCTAAATATAGAATTAGTGATGCATTAATGATTACCTATAAACTAGTTAGGGATGATTTTAGTGGTTGGCTGTTGGAGATGATCAAACCTGCTTATAAAAGCCCAATTGATGCTAAGACATATAAAGAGGTAATTGCAATACTAGAAGATACATTAAAAATAGTACATCCTTTTGTGCCTTTCATTTCTGAAGAAATCTGGCAAGATATTGCTAATAGAACTCCAGAGGAAGCTTTAATTGTATCTAGTTGGCCAGAAATTACTTCTGCTGACGAAACCTTAGTAAAAGAGTTCGAGGTTGCTGCAGATGTAATTTCGGGAGTTAGAACGATTCGTAAAGAAAAAAATATATCATTTAAGGAAACAATCGAATTGATGGTTGTAAATAATGAGAATACACCTACTACCTTTGATTCAGTTGTTACTAAATTGGGGAATATCTCTTCTTTAGCTTATGTGAATGATAAAGTAGATGGAGCGCTTTCTTTTAGAGTGAAATCTAATGAGTATTTTATTCCTGTTTCTGGGGCGATTAATGTGGGAGATGAGATTAAGAAGCTTACTGAGGAATTAGTATACACCGAAGGGTTTTTAAAATCTGTTCAGAAAAAACTTCAGAATGAGCGTTTTGTAAATAATGCACCAGAACAAGTTATTGCTAACGAACGTAAAAAAGCAGCTGATGCTGAAGCAAAAATAGCGACACTAAAATCAAGTCTTTCGGGTTTGCAATAGTCTAAGAAAGTTATTAGAAGAAAAAAGCACTTTAATGAAAATTAAAGTGCTTTTTTTATATATCGGTAATATACTTATTTACTAGTTCTATATACTTTAGTTTGGCTTGATCTGGAGTAAGATTCTTTACTTGAAATAAAGCATTAAGCTTAAAAGCATTTCTTAACTCACTATCTCCTGATGGAGTGTAAAAACCTTCCGTATGCATTGCTTGTTTATAGTATGCATAGAAATGAAGCATAACATCTGGAGGCAATTCAATTTTAGTACTACTGGCTTTCTCAAAAGCCTTTTGGAAAGCGATATTTAACTCCTCATTGGTCATAACTATACATTCGCGATAATACTTTCCCCTCCTTTAACTTTTTGGTTCAAAGAAACATTAATTTTTGTTCCTACTGGCAGAAAAACATCCACTCTAGAGCCAAATTTAATAAATCCACTATCCGAACCTTGGCTTACTTTTTCACCTTCTTTAGCATAATTTACGATTCTTTTTGCTAATGCCCCAGCAATTTGTCTATAAAGAATTTCTACGAAGTTGTTTTTTACAACTACAGTAGTTCGTTCGTTTTCTTCAGAAGCCTTAGGATGCCAAGCAACCAGATATTTACCAGGGTGGTATTTACTCAACTTTACTTCTCCATTAATTGGGTGTCTGGTAACATGTACATTAATAGGTGACATAAAAATAGATACCTGTAATCTCTTTTCCTGAAAATACTCCTTTTCAAATACCTCTTCAATTACCACTACTTTTCCATCAACAGGTGCTACAACGGTATTGTCATTAACATCAGTATGTCTTTTCGGATTTCTGAAAAACTGTAATATTAATATCAAAAAAACTAATGTTACAGAAAATATAGCAATGATCCATTCATCAATCTGAATCGACACATAAGATGCTGCATTAATACCTAAAAAAAGTACTATTGCAACTGAAATAATTTTGTAACCTTCTTTATGAAACATAATTTAATATTTGTAAAAATGCGTATAAAAATGGACTGGCGAATATAATACTATCTAACCGATCAAAAATCCCGCCATGTCCAGGCATTATTGATCCACTGTCTTTTACACCAGCTTGCCTTTTGAACTTAGATTGTATAAGATCTCCAAGAGTACCAAAAATACTCATAATTATACTTATAATCAACCAAACGCTTACCGATAGCGTGTCAGAAAAAAATGCTATTAAATATCCAGCTATTAAAGTAAACAGAAACCCACCTATAAAACCTTCTATGGTTTTTTTTGGTGATATGCGTTCTAATAATTTACGCTTTCCGAAATTTTTACCAACCAAATAAGCAAATGTATCGTTGGTCCATATCATTAGAAGCGGTCCAGCTATCATTATGGGATTGTACTCTCCATTATAGCAAGGTATAAGTGTTAAAAATAGAATAGATGTAATAAGATAAAATATACTAGTAAAGTATTTTCTTTTCTCGAACATAGGGATTATTCTAATAGTAATAAGATCTCTCACTAAAAATAATTGAGTAATTATGGTGAGTCCTAAGGTGATTAGAATAGCGTATAACGGAACTTGAAAATTAGGAGTGTGTAATAAAAGGAGACACCCAATAAAAACTAAGTAGAGCCAAGCTTTTTTTAAATGAATTAATTTCTGAAATTCATAGATGCAGATAATACCAAAGACTAAGAATACTCCAACAAAGGTATATTTAGAAATAAATATAGAAATTAATAATATCGAGATATATAAAAATCCCGATAAAGACCTTGTGAGCAGTTCCTTCATATTATAAATCTTCCAGCAGCAGCAAATATAGATTTTTTGAGCTACTTCCATAGCTTAAGAAGTCTTTTTCTTTTTGCGGTTCGAAGTTTTTGATGGTAGTGATATTAGAGGGGATTGAATTTTTGTTTTTCTCTTTAATTCCTTTAAGTCCTTCTCCAATGGTATTAACTAATTGACTGGTAGATGCTAGTATGATAAAGTCATCGGGTAACTCTGTTAGCTTTTTTTCTCTTAATTGATTAGATGAGATAAGAATAGCTCCACTATCAGCGATGAGATACTCACAGGTAGCAAAAAAAAATGATGCTGGAGATTTTTTTACAAAGCTAAGATTGAATCCTGAAAATTTATGCTCAAGCCCCATATCGAAGCAGCATACATCTTTTTCATACCAATCATTTTCCAATAGAATCTTGTCAAAAGAATCAAGTACTTCATCTTCATTATCGCAATACAAGAATTTACCACCATTCCTTTTGAAATTAATCATAAAGCTTTCATCAACCGGAAGATTGATTTCGGGCATATACTTACTGCGATCATCAGCATGACGTTCCTTACTCTTTTGGTCTGATTTAGATTTTGAGGAAAATATTCTTCTAAATAGACTCATGTTTAGATTCGATCGGGGATTACGGGTTAACAATACCTTCAAAGATAAAAAAATCTTAATCTAATATTCTCATTAGATTAAGATTTTTTTAATTTACTAGTAAAAACTACAATAATTGTTCTTATGAAGGCTCTATTATTGTCTCTTCTTTTTTACCAAATGGACGTTCTCCAAAGATTTTCTCTAAATTATCTTTGAATATAACCTCTTTCTCTAGCAGTACTTCCGCAAGTTCAGTTAATTTATCTTTGTTTTTTTCTAATAACTTGATAGCACGTTGATATTGCTCTTCGATAATATTGGAAATCTCTTTGTCAATTAGTTCACTAGTTTGCTCACTATATGGCTTTGTAAAACCATATTCATTTTCACCAGAAGAATCGTAATATGTTAAATTACCAATTTTATCATTTAAACCATAAACGGTTACCATAGCACGAGCTTGTTTTGTAACTTTTTCTAAGTCGCTTAAAGCTCCTGTGGAAATCTCATCAAAGATTACTTTTTCTGCTGCACGACCTCCAAGAGTGGCACACATTTCATCTAACATTTGATTAGGACGAACTATGAGTCTTTCCTCAGGAAGATACCAAGCAGCACCTAGAGATTGTCCTCTAGGAACAATAGTTACTTTTACTAAAGGAGCTGCGTGTTCTAACATCCAACTTACTGTGGCATGACCTGCTTCATGGAATGCAATAGCACGTTTTTCTCCTGGTGTAACTATCTTATTTTTCTTTTCTAATCCACCGACAATTCTGTCTACTGCGTCAAGGAAATCCTGTTTACCAACTGCTTTATTACCTTTACGAGCTGCGATAAGTGCAGCTTCATTACATACATTAGCAATATCAGCTCCAGAGAATCCCGGTGTTTGTTTTGATAGGAAATCAGTATCTAATCCTTCTTCCTTTTTAAGAGGTTTAAGGTGCACTTCGAATATTTCTTTACGTTCTCTAACATCTGGAAGATCTACATAGATTTGTCTGTCAAAACGACCAGCTCTCATTAAAGCTTTATCTAGGACATCTGCACGGTTGGTGGCAGCTATAACAATTACGTTAGTATTTGTGCCAAAACCATCCATTTCTGTTAGAAGTTGATTTAGTGTATTTTCTCGTTCATCATTTGATCCAGAGAAATTACTTTTTCCTCTTGCTCGACCAATAGCATCAATCTCATCAATAAAAATGATAGCAGGAGATTTTTCTTTCGCTTGTTTGAAAAGATCACGAACTCTGGAAGCTCCAACACCAACAAACATTTCTACAAAATCAGATCCCGATAAAGAAAAGAAAGGTACTTTGGCTTCTCCGGCTACAGCTTTCGCTAATAATGTTTTTCCTGTTCCAGGAGGACCCACTAATAATGCTCCTTTTGGTATTTTTCCACCTAAAGAAGTGTATTTTTCAGGATTCTTCAAGAAATCTACAATTTCCTGAACCTCTTCTTTGGCTCCTTCCAGACCAGCTACATTTTCGAAAGAAACTTTTACATCAGTATTTTGATCAAACAGTTTTGCTTTAGATTTACCAATGTTGAAAATTTGTCCACCGGCACCACCACCAGCGCCACCACTCATTCTTCGCATAATAAATATCCATACACCAATAATTAGCGCAAAAGGAAGTAAAGTGATAAAAATATCACCCCACATATTACTTTCCGTATCGTAACCTACCTCAGTAGCTACTCCATTTTCACTTTTTATTCTTGCAATATCATTTTCGAAGTTTTGCAGATCTCCAAATTCGAACTCATAATCCGGATCATTAGGACTAGTTGGTAGTATTGAATTCTTTTTATTTTTAGTATGTTTTTCTTGGCTTTTTGCTTCTTGAGTCAGAAAAACTCTTGCTTTACGTCTATTGACTATTAATACACGTTCTACTTCTCCATTACTTAAGAAATTATTAAAATCTGAAGGAGTAGTTTCGGGAGCTGATCCCATGTCACTACCACCTATAAAATTTAATGCTAAAAATCCAACAATTATTACAGCATAAATCCAATATGCGCTAAACTTTGGTTTTTTATTTGGTTCTATTTTTTTATTTTCTTTAGCCATTTACGCTTTTTTTAATAGTTCGTTTCAATAGTTGTTGTTTTCGCGTCTCCCCATAACCCTTCTATGTCATAAAACTCTCTTATGTGTTTTTGGAAAACATGTACAACCACGTTTACATAATCAATCAGGACCCATTCTGCATTTTCACTACCCTCAATGTGCCAGGGTTTGTCTTTAAGTGATTTGCTTACTGTTTTTTGGATGGAGTTAACAATGGCATTTACTTGAGTATTAGAAGTTCCGTTACAAATAACAAAATAACTACAAACGGTATTTTCGATTTCTCGCAAATCTAATATACTGATGTCATTACCCTTTACTTCTTCAATACCTTTAATAATTTGAGTTATTAATTCATCAGTACCGATTTCTTTTTTAGTCATGCATTTCTTTAATTTGTGTAAAGTTATTACTTTTTATGGTTTTAATGTCTGTATTTGCGGACATTTGTAAAAACTTTCACATCGTTATTTATGCATATAATCAAAGTTGATGCCATTGACTCAACAAATACTTTTCTTAGAGACATGAATCGAGAAAAATATTTCACAAAACCCGTTTGTGTTGTTGCAAAAGAACAACTACAAGGTAAGGGGCAGATGGGAACTATTTGGCAAAGTAATTCAGGAGAAAACCTTACCTGTAGTGTGTTTTTGCCTGTTGATGAACTTGATGTGATGGATCAGTTTTATATTTCGATGACCGTTTCGCTGGCGGTATATGATACTTTAGATATACTAACGTTGCCTAAATTATCTATAAAATGGCCAAACGACATTCTGTCAGATAGATTTAAGATATGTGGTATATTGATTGAAAATCTTGTTAATAATGGCAGATTAAGAGGTGCGATCGTAGGTGTCGGAATAAATGTAAATCAACAGAATTTTGATAATCTTCCGCTTGCAGGATCCATAAAACAACTTTTGGGTAAGAATTTCGATTTAGATGAAATCTTGTCTATACTATTAACAAGACTTGAATATCGATTTTCAATCCTTACGACCTCTATTTTTAAAGTTCTTAAGGAAGAATACGAATCGTTACTGTTTAGAAAAAATAAACCCTCTACATTTTTAGATGTAAAGGGTAATTCTTTCGTTGGTATTATTCAAGGTATTACTTCGTTCGGAAAGCTTCAAATACTTTTAGAAGATGAGATTGTCAAAAGTTTCGATCTGAAAGAAGTAAAGTTGTTATATTAAAAAGGTAAAGACTAAAGCTTACCAATATTTTCACTCAATGTATTAATGAAATTTTGGATAGGATTTTTGATCATCATACCCATCATGGCGTTAAACTTACCTTCAAAAATAAGTTGAGTCGTACATTTATTGTCTCCAGTATCCAATATGTCAGCAGTCAGTGTAAAAGGTAGCTTTTCACTAGCTGCTCCAAGGATTACCGTTGAGTGTTCCGTATTTTCTTTATGTTCCAAAACGATTTCTGGCATTCCTTTTAATTGAAAAAGAAATCGAACATCATTTAGTTTTTCAAACTTTTGTTTGCTTTCTGGCATTAATTGTTCGAAGTTTTCAACTTTCATTAAAAATTCAAATACTTCTTGTTGAGTTTTTTCTACAGTAACTGTAGGGCTTTTTAAATTCATGGAGATTAAAAATTTATTGATTCCACTCTGCTGGATTAACTCTCCAGTTTTGTAGTGTTTCTTGTTGTTCTTCAGTAATGTAATTAGTGTCTAATGCTTGTTCCAGAAGATTTTCATAATTACTTAAAGTGTGCAAAGATAATGCCGCTTCTTCGAAGTTTTTTGATGCAATATCAAAACCGTAATTAAAAATAGCTACCATTCCTTTTACATTGGCATTTACTTCATTTAATGCTTTTACTGCATTAAGACTACTTTTTCCGGTGCTAATCAAGTCTTCTACTACCACTACATTTTTTCCTGAAGGAACAATTCCTTCTATTTGGTTTTTCCTTCCATGCTTTTTCGCTTCTGGGCGTACATAGATAAAAGGTAGATTTAATTGCTCAGCTACTAGCATGCCAATACCAATAGCTCCAGTAGCTACTCCTGCTATCACATCAGGCTTGCCATATTTTTCTTCGATAAACTTAGCAAGGTTCTCTCTTAAGAAATTCCGGATAACAGGATAAGAGAGTGTTACGCGGTTATCACAATAGATAGGAGATTTCCATCCAGAAGCCCATGTAAAAGGTTCTTGTGGTTGTAATTTAATTGCATTAATTTGCAATAGTAGTTCAGCAGTTTTTTTTGCTGTATTTTTATCAAAAATCATAGTTGCAAATGTATAAAGTTTTTGTGAATAATACGCCTATTATTCTATCTACAAAAAAGGTAATTAAAGATTATGAAACAATTCATATCAAAGAAGTAGAATTTCCTAAAATTATAAGGGATATTTTGCAAAAAGAGGATGAAGGTGAGGAGGCGAAATACCATTTTTATCATAAAAGTGAGAATAAGCTTATCGAACATTTGTATGCTAAATTACCGGTAGTGATTGCAGGAGGAGGTAAAGCCTATAATGCGGAAGATGAAATTCTTTTTATCTATCGTAATGGAAAATGGGATTTGCCTAAAGGTAAAATAGAAAAAAATGAGCATATAGAAACTGCAGCTGTTCGGGAGGTAGAGGAGGAGACAGGAGTAACAGGTTTAGAAATCACTAAATTTTTATATAAAACATTTCATGTATTCAGAAGAAATGGAGAATTTCGATTGAAGGTTACGTACTGGTTTGAGATGAAAACTGAATTTAATGGAGTATTAGTGCCTCAGAAAGAAGAAGGTATCACTAAAGTAAAATGGAAAAATAGGAAAAAAGCAAAAAAGGCATTAACTAATTCATATGCGAATATAAAAAAGCTTTTTTCTCATGATTATTTATCATAGTTAACACTTAAAGATTTATTTTAAGAAGTTAAGAAGAGAAATGGATTGTAACTTTTGTGTTCATCTTATGACATATGATATACATTGTTTCATTTTTTAAATCAATAATCTTTGAGGTATTACTACCAATTACAATACAAGCGTATTTATCGAATTTTTAAGGATTTTGGGACAGAACCTTTTATAGGATACCCATTAATCATCGTGTTATTTTGTTGGATATCTTCAAGTTTTTTTGATAAAGTTTTATATGCTAATTATATATATGTTATGATTAGTATTGTTTTTGCTTATACTTTAAGTAACACCGAACATGCTAGGTTTTTGAAACAGCATTTTTCAGCAATTAACTATCAAAAAATTATAGTTTATAATAACTTACTTAAAGTAGCACCGTTTGTAATGTTTTTAATTTATAAAATGTGTTTTATAGAAGCGTTGTTGGCATGTTTTCTGACATTCTCTATATCATTCGCCAATAAAAAGAATAAAATTTCAATAACAATACCTACGCCTTTTGGTAAAAGACCTCCGGATTTTATTGTAGGTTTTCGTAAAACGTTTTGGTTATTCTTGTTGATTTATGGTGTAGCTTTTGTAACTGTCTATAAGGACAATTTTAACTTAGGTATATTCTCTTTGGTATCAGTTTTTTTCGTTTGTTCGAGCTATTATCTGAAACCGGATCCTAAATTTTATATTTGGGTTCATGCTATGAATTCTAGAGAATTTCTAAAACATAAAATATTAATAGCTTTTCGAAATAGTTTTGTGTTAGCGCTTCCGATTCTTATTACTTTATCAATTTTTTATCTTGATCAGTGGTATATAACCTTGTTTTTCTTGTGTATGGGTTTTTTGTATATGATGATGTATTTATTGATGAAATATTCTTTTCAGAATCAGGGAATGGAAATGTTTCAAGGGATAATAGGTGTTTTATGTCTTTTGTTTCCGCCAATTATGGTAATTGCGATACCTTATTTTTATAACAAGGCTATAAATAACTTAGATCAACTACTGAAATGATATATATTAAAAAATTACATAAACATTACGGAAATAATAAGGTGCTTAATGATGTCAATTTAGCATTTAGCCCAGGAGAAATTCATGGTATTGTAGGAGAGAATGGGGCTGGAAAAACAACTTTGTTTAGGGCTATTTCGGGTATGGAAAATTTTAAAGGGACAGTAAAATATACAGAAGGTAAAATAAAAGACTCCATAGGGTTTTTGCCAACGAATCCATATTTTCTCTCCAAGATTACTGGAAAAGAATATTTACAATTATTGTGTAACGCTAGAAATATTAAAATAAGTGATTTTGAAGAAAAAAATATTTTCGATCTACCTTTGAGTCAATATGCCGAAACATATTCTACAGGAATGAAAAAGAAGTTGGCATTAACGGGTGTTCTCTTACAAAAGAATGATATTTTTATTTTGGATGAGCCATTTAACGGAGTTGATATCTACAGTAATATTATTATCAATCAGGTTTTAACTAAATTAAAAGAGCTGAACAAGATCGTGGTTTTATCATCACATATTTTTTCTACTTTGTATGAAACTTGCGATTATTTACATTATTTAAAAAATGGAAGTATTGTAAAAAGCGTCGGTAAACCCCAATTTGAAATCATTGAAAAAGAGATGCAATCCTCTGGTGTTGGAGTTAAAATAGATAAGTTGAATTTATAGCAATTTCTATTTTAAAACACGATACACTGGATACCTCATATGGGCTTTTTCATAGTTGTCAGATTGCTTATGAATCCAATCTAGTTGTGCATACCAATTTTTAATAAAAGCAGTATCTTTTTTCTTCTCTTCGAACTTTTGTTTTAGTTTTTTATCTTTTTCTAATAGTTCTAAAGCTTTATCCTCCCAAACATATGGTGAGAATCCTTCTTTTTGTTGTAAGATAGTATCAAAGAAATTCCAGTTAAAAAATGAATCTGGAGCTTCTGGTTCTAATGTTTCTAATAAGTATCTAAACCCTTTTTGATCAGTAGGAATAATCAGATCTCCTTTTTTTAGGGCTATTTTTTCTATACTTTTTATTACAGAAGTCAAATAGTGGAGATAATGACCTTCATAAGGCATTTTTCGGCTTTTGTAATCATTGATATGATACACTTCTACGGATATTGTAGAATCCTTTTCTAAGGTTTTGTAGGATATTTTATTTAGATCTAATTTCTCTTTCATATTCCACCATCCTTGAGGGATTATATAAGCTTTAGGTACAGTGATTTCAGTACTTGCTGTAAAGTAATTTTGATATCGAACTTCTTTAGTGTACGGTTCGTTTTGATCGTATTTTAGTCGTTTGACTCCTGTGATTTTACTCTCGATATACTTTCCTTCATATCCTTTAAAATTAAAAACTGTTGTTTTGGTGGTGTCTACTTTCCAATTTACAGCATAGGTATTTTGTTTAGGTAAATCTTCAAAAGCCTGTTTTCTAAGGTTCTTGATTTTTTCTCCATCTTTTTCGGTAATGGCAATCATTGATTTCATTAATTCATACGTGCCTAATACTCTTGATTTGTAGGGTTTTAGCATGTGAGTTTCTACCATCATTCCTAAAGTATTCCATAGTGTAGTGTATCCTGTAGAGTATCTGGGAGAGTCCATGAATTGTGTCCAACCTTTGTCGGGTGTTGTTCCCCATACATTTACGTATGGAGTAATGTCCCAATTCTTATTAGTTAGAGAGGCTTCTAACTGAGGATGCATTTCAGTATTTAGATAATCACCAAGTTTACCACTTAATTTATTATGCTGTGTAAACAAATGCGTTAATGTATATTGATAATCAGCTCCATTACTAACATGATTGTCGATAAAAACATCAGGCTGTACTAAATGGAAAATCCGTGCAAAGGTTTGTGCATTTTTCGTGTCGTTTTTTATAAAGTCACGGTTCAGATCATAATTACGAGCATTTCCTCTAAAACCATAGGCTTTAGGACCATTCTGATTGGTGCGAGTTCCTGTATTTCGATTTAAAGCACCTCCAATATTATAAATAGGAATAGCTACTAAAACAGTGTTCTTTGGGGCTTCAATAGTTCCTTTAGCAATATCTCTAAAGAGTAACATAGTGGCATCAATACCATCGCTTTCTCCAGGATGAATTCCGTTATTAATTAATAAAATCCGTTTTGTTTCTCGAATCTTTTCAAAATCAAATTCTTTATCAGGATTTAAGGCGATAATGTGTAAAGGGTTGCCACTGTCCGTCATTCCAATTTCTTGAATGTGGATTTCTGGATATGCTTCAGAAAGATTTTTGTAATAAGTAATCACTTCTGGGTATGTTGGTGTTTCCATACCGTCACTTTTTTCGAAAATTGTGGTAAAATCAATATTTTCTGCAGATTTTTTTTGGGAAGTGTTACAAGAAATAATCGTTACCAGGCTGATAGTGAGTAGTGTAATTCGCATAGGTGATATATGTAAGGGATAAATATACTAAGTTTTACGATTTTTGAATCTTCTATAACGTTTTAGTTGAGTTTTGGAGATAGATAGAACCTGATTTTACTTGTCAGGACATAAAATAACTGTATTTTTGCACCCTCAAAATAGACTGATTATGACTGAGTTTGTAAGAAAAAGAGTGGCAAATGCCAAAAATGATATTCTGTCTGGTCTAACTGTGGCTTTAGCCTTGGTTCCAGAAGCGGTGGCTTTTGCATTTGTAGCAGGAGTAGATCCTTTGGTAGGGTTATATGCGGCATTTATGATCGGATTAATCACTTCTGTTTTTGGTGGGCGTCCAGGTATGATTTCAGGAGCGACCGGTGCACTGGCTGTGGTTATGGTAAGTCTCGTTGCAGAAGGAAATGCAATGGGTGCTGAAGGAGAACAATTAGGGTTGTATTATCTTTTTGCTACCGTGATATTAATGGGTGCTATCCAAATGTTAGCAGGTGTTTTTAAGCTTGGTAAATTTGTACGTTTGATTCCCCATCCGGTAATGATGGGATTTGTAAATGGTTTAGCAATTGTGATTTTTCTTTCTCAGTTAGGGATGTTCCCAGATATGGTGTCTGAAGATGTTTCCTTTTGGGGAGATATGGGTACTTGGTTTAGTGAGTTTTTTACTAGTTTGACAACAAATGGTTCTATATGGATTATGTTTGGGTTTGTGTTGTTGACTATGTTAATTATGTGGGGATTACCTAAAATTAAAGCCACGGCTAAGTTACCAGAAGCTTTAATTGCGATATTGGTGGTTTCTGCAATAGTAATCCTTGGAAAATTGGATGCAGCTACTGTGGGTAGTTTTATTAAAGATGGAGGAGGAGAAGGTCTTAAAGGAGGTTTACCTCAATTTCAGTTTGATATTTTTAATAAAGTGCCTATGACCTGGAAAACATTGTGGTTTATAGGTCCATATGCTTTGATTCTTGCAGCAATTGGTTTGATAGAATCATTGATGACATTAAACCTTATAGATGAATTAACAGAGACACGTGGTAATTCTAATAGAGAATGTCTTGCTCAAGGTGGTGCGAATATTGTTACAGGTCTTTTTGGTGGAATGGGTGGTTGTGCAATGATTGGACAATCCATTATAAATATTAAAGGTGGTGGACGTACTCGTTTATCCGGAATTGTTGCTGCGGTAACGCTATTAATGTTTATATTATTTGCTTCAGGATTAATTGAGCAGGTTCCTATTGCAGCATTGGTAGGTGTAATGTTTATGGTAGTGATTGGTACGTTTGCTTGGTCTAGTTTTAGAATATTGAATAAAATCCCATTAACCGATGCTATTGTTCTGATTTCGGTTTCATTGCTAACAGTGTTTTTTGATTTGGCAGTGGCTGTAATTGCAGGAGTAATTATGTCAGCACTGGCTTTTGCTTGGGAGAATGCTAAAAAAATCCGAGCAAGAAAACATATTAAAGAAGATGGTACGAAAGTATATGAAATTTGGGGTCCTCTATTCTTTGGAAGTATACAGGCTTTTAACTCTAAGTTTGATATAGCTAATGATCCAGAGAATGTAGAAATTGATTTTATTGAATCTCGTGTAAGTGATCATTCTGCGCTAGAAGCTATTTTTAATTTGGTTGGTAAGTATGAAGAAGCTGGTAAAAAAGTTCGTGTAAAACATCTAAGTGAAGAATGTCAAGCATTGATGATTAAAGCTTCTCCTAGATTAGCTAGTGTTATAGCACATGATATTGATGATCCAAGATATCACGTGATGGCTAAAGCTATGAAATAAATAAAATGTATATTTCGATCACTAAGTCGAAATAAGTATTAAATGGATGTCCCTTTTGAACCTGTTGTTTTTGGTATTAAAGTGAATATCCATTTGATTTTAGAATACGCTGCTTTTTTTGTTGGATTTCGGTATTATATAATTTTAAAAAAGAATATAACCGACCCAATATCTTCCTCTAATAGATTGTCAATAATTATTGGCGCTGTCTTTGGTGCATTTTTAGGATCTAGAATTATTGGTTTTTTAGAAAACCCTTCTTTTTTGTCGTTTAGTTTGGAATATGTAGTTCAGTTGTTAAGTGCTAAAACTATTATGGGTGGTCTTTTTGGAGGTTTGCTTGGAGTGGAATTGGCTAAAAAAATAATTGGAGAAGAAAAATCTTCTGGTGATTTATTTACGTTTCCTATTATACTGGGAATTATTATTGGTAGAGTAGGTTGCTTTCTGGCAGGAATTAATGAATTTACTTATGGAAAACAGACAACCTCTTTTTTTGGAATGGATTTAGGAGATGGTTTGTTAAGATATCCAATTGCACTTTTCGAAGTGATTTTTCTATTACTATTATGGATTCTTTTAAAGCGATTTCATAATAAAATCAATTTAGAATCTGGTATGCTTTTTAAATGCTTTATGATTTCTTATTTCCTTTTTCGTTTTTTGATAGAGTTTTTAAAACCGAATACTTTTTTAGTGCTGGGGCTTAGCAGTATTCAGTATTTGTGTATCTTATGCTTAATTTATTATCAAAAAACCATCCGAAAATTCTTTTATGCCAACTAGAAACTATACCTATTACGATTTTACATTAAGTTTATGTCCAACTTGTCTTAAGAGAATTGATGCCAAAATTGTTTTTGAAGATGATAAGGTTTTTATGCTAAAACGATGTCCTGAACACGGTAGATCTAAAGTGTTGATAGCAGATGATATAGAATATTATAAGAGCATTAGAAACTATAATAAACCTTCGGAATTTCCTTATAAATTCAACACAACTACCGATTATGGATGTCCATATGATTGTGGATTGTGTCCAGATCATGAACAACATTCTTGCTTATCGATTATCGAAGTTACGGATAGGTGCAATTTGACCTGTCCTACGTGTTATGCCTCTTCATCACCGCATTATGGTAGACATCGAACGCTGGATGAAATAAAAAAAATGTTGGATACGATTGTTGAAAATGAAAAAGAACCTGATGTCGTTCAGATTAGTGGTGGTGAGCCAACTATACATCCTCAATTTTTTGAGATACTTGATTACGCAAAACAATTACCCATTCGGCATTTAATGGTAAATACAAACGGCGTTAGAATTGCTAAGGATTTGAAGTTTGTGGAGCGATTAGCGGGATATATGCCTGATTTTGAAATCTACCTGCAATTTGATTCATTGAAAGGGGAGGTTTTAGAAAAATTGAGAGGCGAAGATCTGACTAAGATAAGAAGACAAGCTGTTGAAAATTTAAATCAATTTAATCTTTCTACCACTTTGGTAGTAACATTAGAAAAAGGTTTGAATGATGAGGAGATAGGAGAAATCATAACCTTTGCTACTCAGCAGAAATGTGTGAGAGGAGTAACTCTACAGCCCACTCAGATTGCTGGCCGATTAGAAGATTTTGATACGCAAGAAAATCGAATTACTTTAACAGAAGTTCGCAGAAAAATACTGGAGCAGTTCCCTGTTTTTGAGTCGGATGATTTGATTCCTGTTCCTTGTAATCCAGATGCATTGGTAATGGGATATGCATTGAAGAATGCGGACGGAATTATTCCTTTAACACGATATATTAATCCAGCTGATTTATTAGATAATGGTAAGAATACTATTGTTTATGAACAGGATACCGAATTGCATGGTAAAATGTTAGAATTGTTTAGTACTGGGAACTCCGTAGATGTAGCTTCAGAGAACCTTAAATCTATTATGTGTTGTTTGCCGGAGATTGATGCGCCGGATTTAGGGTATGATAACTTATTTAGAATTATTATTATGCAATTTATTGATGCTTATAACTTTGATGTAAGGGCTGTTAAGAAATCGTGTGTGCATATAGTGAATAAGGATTATAAAATTATTCCTTTTGAGACTATGAATCTTTTTTATAGGGATGATAAGCTAGAGTATTTGAAACAATTAAGAAAAGAGACGGTATGATTACAAATTCAATTTTATTAGAAGTAGGAAACCTAAATGGTATAGTTTATTTCATATTATTGATATTATTAGGCCCTCCGGTACTATTAGGAATTATTGGTTTGATCCTTTTTAGAACTAAAAACCGTAAAGCAGGAAAAGTCTTTTTTATCCTTGCTGGTGTCTATCTTGTCGTTGGGTTAGGAATTTGTGGGGCTTTGATAAGCCAAAATTAATCTCTTTTTAACAGATACATGTTTTCATTAAGAATTTGATTTTTGTCATTAATACCAAATTCTGAAGCATAAGTCTTTGCTAAACTATATTCGTCAACGTGCTCTTTTAAGGTATATCCATCTATGTTTTGATAATATGAATTGGATATGGTTTGATGAGAAAAAGAGTCGTTGGTGTCATTGTGACTATCAAAATAATGAAGTAGTCTCCTGTAAACTTTGGTGTGTTCTATTTCCGGAAGATAGGATACACTTCCCACTATATCACCTGATCGTTGTATGTTTCGAAAAACCTTGAATAATTTTTTCGTTGTTTGTTGGTCTAAAAAGAATAATACTCCTTCTAATAATATAAAAATAGGCTCTTTTTTTAGATGAGGTTTTAGTGATTTTACAATTTCTTCTTCCGATAGAGTGTTAAAATCTAATGATATGTATAGTATATCACGATTGGGTAACTTCTTTTCTTGGATCCATTGATCTATTTTTTCCTTTTTGTAGTCAATAATGTCTTTTTTGTCAATCTCAATAGTTGAAACATTATCATTCATTAAGAATTGATACATGCTAAAGCCAGATCCAAAATTAATCAGAGTTCCGCCTTTATTACTTTCAAAAAAAGATTTCATGCTTTCATAAAAAAATCTATTTCTAAGGCTGTGTAGAATTGCTTCGTATGTAGAAACGTTTTCTAGAATCTCAGGAATCAAACTATCGGTAGAAGAATTGTTCCAAAGTTTAGCATATATATCTTTGCTAACATCTTCATATTGTGATCTATATGTAGATACTACAAAGGCGGTTTCATGAATTTGCATACTATCATAATATTTTTGATTTCTAAAATTATCAAAAATATTCTATTAAGTATTGATGGTTTTGTTTTTTTTAAATATGAACATAAAAAAAACACCACTATGTCAAGCAAGAAGATAGTGGTGTTTATAACATGTTTATGTTTAAAATTACGGCAATAATCCAGTAATTTGTGTGGTATCAGTAATTATACTGTCTTTTTCTTTATTATCGTTATTTGCTAAACGAGTATTTTTTTTGCTATCAGTAGTAAAACCATTCTTGATCATCAAAGCCTTGTAGAAATCAGTTTTAGTCTCAGTAGTTGCCGTTTCAATTTTTTTGATTTTGATATCAAAATTATTTACTGCTACCAAAGTTTCATAAAAATCAACCTTAGTGCTCTTAACCGTGTTGTTTTCTTCTTTGTTTATCTCTATAGATGCAGTATCCTGAGCGATTATATTAGAAAAAGAAAATAAAACGATTATTGTAAGAATGATAGTTTTCATATTGTTTGGGGCTTAATGAAGTTACTACTTGATTTGTAACAAATTTACACTGAAATGGTTAGTCATAAAAATGATTTCAAATCTTTTAGATGAAGACATCCTTTATATCGATAAACAACACAATTTTTACGGTTTTACCGTATTTTTTATTAAGCATTTTATTAGGTGTAGACTGTTTTTAATTACATTTTCTGATTGAAAATGTGCTATTTACGCTAATAATTGAGCGAATTTAAAAGAGGAGTACATCTTTTGTTTGTAAGATAAATATGATTTAAAAATAGTTAAAGTGTAGTTGTTTTTGTGAATCAATAATAGGAGCATTTTTCTGGGTTTGGTTACTTGTAGACCATGGCTCCTCCTTTTATAAAAATTTCAAATAGGTCGTTAATAACATCTATAGGTATTTCAATACCATATTCCGCAAACATAGCATCTCGTATGTCAACTAATGACCTTTTACCATTTGTGTAACTGGCAATCGTATTTTGGAAATCATAAATGCGTAATTCTCCAACTTCTTGTTCTCTTAGTTCACTTAATACATTGTTAATCCCTTTTTGTACATCCTTATAATTAACAGACGTTACATCTTTAATGGTCGATAATGCAGCATAATATGTTACTAACTCCTTACCAGCTACTCTTTGTGGGATTAATAGTGAAGCTTCTTTTTCGTTAGCAGATAAAGAGAAAGTTTTTTTTGAAGTTGCTTTCTTTTTGGCGGTACGTCTTAATTGATTTAAAGTTAATTTTTCTTTTTCATTATATAAATCAATTTTTTGCCGAATGTTATTTGTTTTATCTTTTCCTTGACTTAAAATAAGACAGGATTGAAGAGCTTTACGTTCTCTCTCGTATCCAAATTGTATTATTTTTTCTGCAAAATAAGAACTCTTAGTTATTGTAGTATTATCTGCTAATAGGATGATTTTTTTAGCTTTAAATTCATCATCTTGCAGGCGTTTTATTCCGTATAATTCTACTAAATCAGTAATGTGCTGTAATTGTGATACATCTGTATAAGCAGTCATAAGTAAAGAGGCTAATCCAGAAAATACAACTCTATGTAGTTGAGTAGGATCTACCTTGTCTGGAGTGTCTTCGCTTGAATGATAAAAATTATCGGGCCAGGTTCCGAATGCAATCCCTGGAATACCGAAATCATTAAAAATTTGATGATCAGATCCTCTAGTATATGGTTGGTTATGTACATTGACATGATTTCTGGTTCCATTTATAGAAATGATATGAAAATCTTTTCTTTTGGGATATCTGGAATTATTATATTTATTAAGAAAGTCGACAATAGACATAGAATATGCATTAACAAAAGAAGCATTCCAATCAGGAGTAAAACTAACATCAAAAGAAGAATTTGTTTTAGTTAAATTTGCCCCAAGCATATCCATATTTAGGTTCAGAATTATTTTTTTTGAGTCATTTGCGTGTCTAGAAAACCAAGCTTCTGTTCCTGAAAATTCCGGCAACCATAGAAAACGTATTGTTCTAAGAGGTCGATCTATCTGTTTTGTTTTTATAAGATGATTTAAGGTGCGGATCATTTCCAGACTTACGGCACTTCCTGAAGCATTATCGTTGGCACCAGGTTTATAATGATCAATATGTGCAGTAATCACTATTTCTTCATTTGGGTATTTAGAACCAGGAATAACACCACTTACTATGTTGAGCTCTCCATTACGATGTTCTGTTTCTATATCAGCAAAAAGGGTTACTTTTTTATTAGCTCTCATTACTTCTTGTAATTCCTTTGCTTTGCGCTGAGAAATCATAAAAGCAAAAGATTGTTTTTCTTTTTCGTCACTCATAGGCATACCACTCCAGCCAACTTGATCAGGAAAATCACCTTCTAAACGATTTGGTTTGTCCCAATAAGGAATAGAATAGTAGGATATGATACCAATGGCGCCTTTTTCCCAAATTGCTTTTCTGATAACTCGATATGGATTACTTGATGTGAGTACAATGTTCCCTTTTAGATCTTTGTCTTGATAATCTACATCCGAAACTCCAGCACCAATATCTACTAACTCCGCAGTTGCACTTGTGGAATAGCTATTAGTGGCCAATGACATTGGTAGGTCAGCATAAGAAGTGATTTTGAATTCGTAAGGCGACTTAGCCCATAGCTCCCCTTTTTTAGCAATCCAAAATGGATCCGAGCTTTTGCCAAAATATTCGGTTTTACCATCCGCAGCAAATTTTTCGATAGTTACATTTTGTAAACCGAATTCTTTTGCTTTTTTAGAAACCCACTCTGTTGCTGTGTTGATATCTTTGGTGTTTTGTTGACGATCCCAAGTAGATATTTGCTGTACATAGTTATGAGCTCTGTCTCCAGAGCTATTATGGATAAGCATCCTAGTTGCATCATCAGTGATGATAAGACCAGTTTTAGGGCTGATAGGGCCAAATGGATCTATAGGTTTTTCTTGACTTAGGGAAATATTAGATATTAGCGATATAGAAATCACTAATACATTGAATATGTGGTTTTTCATTTTTGATTAGGATGTGAGTAAGAATGATGTATGTTTATGATTTGATTGACGAAAAAAGTAATTTACTTTTTGAGTAGCTAAATCTAAAACAACTTAATCAAATAAGAAACTATATAAACCCTAAATTCTTAAAATTAGTGTTCAAAATTTCTTGATCATTTACCTCTAGCCAATTGTTTAAAATAGTAGCATATACACTTCTGAAATCTACACTAAATTTAATATCACCATTATCATCTAGGTCTGATAAATTAGGGATTTCATTGTAGATCCCTGGTTTTTTAAGAGAACCGCCAATAGCAATTACATTATTGGCTGCTCCATGGTCTGTTCCACGACTTCCGTTTTGCTTGACACGACGACCGAATTCAGAAAAAGTAAGTATTAAGGTGTCTTTAAATCGATTGTTCTTTTTTAAATCTTTTACTAAAGCACCGATAGCTTCCGAATATATTCCTAATAATCTATCCTGACTGTTTAATTGGTTTACGTGACTATCAAAACCACCAAGAGAACTATAGAAAACTCTTGTCTTTAATCCAGAAACAATAAAATCGGCAATCGTTTTTAGATTTCTAGCAAATGCTGATTGTGGGTATGCGGTATCTGTTGTATAAATCTTAGAAGTTTCATAAATGTAAGACGCAGAAGAGTAGGTTTCTAGCATAGTTTTGTAGAGATATCCTTGATTATCTTCATCCAGCATATCTTTATGAGTATTGTTTACAAGATCATTAAAAAAAGGTTCTCGTGTTGTGCGATATAACTGATTGGGATCAGAAACAGCAATACCGTTCATCTTATTTCCCTTCATAGCGAGAGAAAGTGAATTATCTACTTCTATTGCTTGATACGGATGCTGGCAATTAGCATCGAGATATCTGCCTACCCAACCTGTTGATAAATACTGGTTAGTATCACTAGCCGTTTGCCAGATGTCCGTACTTCTGAAATGTGATCTGTTTGGATTTGGGTATCCGACATTATTAATAATAGATACCTCTCCTTGGTCATATAATCCTTTTAATTCTTTTAGCTTGTCATTAAATGCCAGATCATTCGTTATTTTTAAGGTTTGTCCTTCTTTTTTAGCAATAGAAGGCCTTAATCTATGGTATATGTCATTGCTGATTGGTATAATGCTATTTAAGCCATCATTTCCACCAGAGAGTTGAATGATAATCACGTTTTTGTACCCTGATAATTGATTAGGAGATAAGAATTCCATTCCTTTTAGAAAAGAAGGAACTAGTGATATTCCTGAAGCAAAAACTGATTGTTTTAAGAAATTTCGTCTGTCCATAATTTAAGGGCTTAGCAAAGTTGATATTCGGGTAAACTCATTAATTCAATAATAAAACTTTTGGTATTTATGGGATCAATTTTTGCAATCATAGTAGATGCGCTATTCGATAATGTGGGTTGTATTATGAAATCGATTAATTCTTTTTTGTCTTTTTGTTCTAAAGAAGTAAGGAAGTTTTCCCAATTTGGTGTTGCTTTTACTCGCTTCTCAATTTGAGTTTTCATCTTTTTATAAAACTTCTGTTTATTCATCATGGTTGTTTGGTCATCAGTATCATCATACTGTTCTATCACTCCGCTATTTAGTGTCACAGATGCTAATTTTAGACGAAGCATCAAGGTTGAGTTATCGATCCACGACCTTCCACCAGGCCAACCAGCTACATTGGGAGGAAGGAATAATGTTTGATTTAACTTTCGTTGCAGGTATAGAAGGACTTTAGGATCCTTGTATACAACCTGAAACGGTTTACTTAACCCAACAATCAATTCTATAGGTGATTTTATTTTTACTCCTATATTTTGAAATTCGTAAAACCAAGTACTCATCAATATTTTTCGCATTAAGATCTCTAGATTGTAATCGGCGTTGTAGAAGGTATCTGTTAATTCTTCTATGTGTTCTGGGTTTATCTTTTCATTTACAAAATATTTATAGATTTTTTCTGAGATATATTTAGCGGTTTGCTTTTGCTCCAAAAGAATTTTAATAACATCTTCTCCAGTAAGGTTTCCGGTTTTTCCTAAAACTGTTTTAGAATCAAAATCGTGATGATTTTTTCTAAATACAAAAGAACCATTCTTGTTAAAGTTCCAACCTGTAAAAGCTCTTGCTGCTTCTTTGATATCTTTTTCTGTATAACCATTATCTCTGCCTAGTGTGAAGAGTTCCATAACTTCACGTGCAAAGTTTTCATTGGGACTATTTTTTCTATTTTGCCTGTTATTTAGAAATGATAACATTGCTGGCGATTTAGAAACTTCCATTAGCATGTCTCTAAAGTCTCCTAATGCGTGTTTTCTAATTACATTATTGAGATGAAGACTGGCTCTTGGTGTTTTTAATCGAACCGCAAAATGATCGTGAAAAAATAATGTCATTTTTTCTCTGAGAGTTTGCTTAGTTTCTGCTAGCTGTTTTATCCAAAGTACATTGAGTTCTAACATTTTTTTATTCCGAACCTGTCGTAATTCCTTTCGTTCTTCACGAGATAGATCTCTTGGGTTTTTGAGTAAAGCTCCAAAATCAAGTGATAGGGGAGTCTCCTCTAGACTCTCTAAAAACAATCGATCTATCATTTGTTTTTTTGAAAACTTTCTAACGGATTTTAGCTCTGATGAAGAGATCCCAAAACCAGTTCTCCAATAAAGATGCTGTATTTGTTTATCTGATAAAGAAGTACTCATAATCACAGGCTTTGTATATATGACTGTGATTTAGGAAGAAGGTTTAATTAAGATTTTAATTTTTATGCTCTATAAGATCCCATTTATTGCCATATAAATCTTCAAAAACGACAACGGTTCCATAAATTTCCTCTCTAGGTTCTTCAAGAAAAGACACTCCTTTGGATTTCATGTCATTATAATCTTTCCAAAAATCAGTAGTATGTAGGAATAAGAAAACTCTACCACCTGTTTGATATCCAATCGCTTTTTTCTGTTCTTGAGTAGCAGCTTCTGCTAGTAGAATTGTAGTTTCAGAACTGTTTTCAGGAGCAATGGTAACCCAACGTTTTTTATCATTTAGTTTAATGTCTTCAATAAGTTTGAAGTTAAGCTTATTTACATAATAATGAATAGCTTCATCATATTCTTTAACAACTAGGGTAATAGCTCCAATATTTCTTTTCATGATTAATTACAGCTTATTTCACTCAAAACAGCAGTTTCATTTATAGCATCATTTTGCGCTACATTTTCGGAAAAAAGAACAAATCTATCAAGCGCGTGAAAGGTAGATCTCGCAGAAACTTCCATTGTGTATATTCCAGATGTATCAAATTGAACAAAAATATCATGTGCGTCATTATCGCTGGTAGAGGATTGCCATTTCCATTGTTCTGCAGCACCGCTTTTGTAAATTTTAAACCAACCATCTTTACTAGAACCATTTGGAGTAGGGGATTGATTTGTATCTGCGGGATATACAATACTCTCTCCTTTTTTACCATAAAAACCAGAAGCATCAGCAAATCGTAACCATGAGTCATTATGTTCGGATCCAGAAGTGCCGTTTGTTACTCTAGATCTCCAGATAAATCTGTAAGTGCTTGGATTGTTGATTTTTATTTTATAGGTAAGAAGACCATTACCTGGAGTATTCAAAAATTGGTCTCCGGTCCAAACTAGATAGTTTGTTCCTAGAAATCCAGTAATTGTGTTTTCTTTTATCCAATCATTGTGATCCGAAATGCTTTCAAATTCGACAGCAATCAAGCCATCTTTTTCTTCATAAATAATACTGTCAGAATCCAGACAACCTACTGGATCTATAGTGTTATCGTTTGATTCATCACTGCTGCAAGAGTAAAAAATCACAGCCATAGAAAAGAATAACAATAATTTATATGCACTAGATATAGTTTGCATAGGTATGGGTTTTGGGGATTTGGCGAATTTTATGTTTTTTTGACAATTACGGTATCAGGTACTAACCCTGTATAATCACCATTGTTTCTAATAACATCACGAACAATAGATGACGAAATATAACTTTTCCCAGAGGAGGTAAGTAGAAAAACAGTTTCTATTTCTGTTAGTTTTCTATTTGTGTGGGCAATAGCTTTTTCAAATTCAAAATCTCCGGGATTTCTAAGACCTCGGAGAATGAAATTAGCATCCTGTTGTTTACAAAAATCTACCGTAAGCCCTTTATAGGTCATTACTTTAATTTTGGGTTCACCTTTGAAGGCTTCTTCAATAAAATGCTTTCGTTCTTCTAAAGAGAACATATATTTCTTTTCAGAATTTACTCCAATAGCAAGGATAACTTCATCAAAAAGAGTCAATCCTCTTTCGATAATGTCGTAATGTCCTAGAGTGATAGGGTCAAATGAACCTGGAAAAACAGCTCTTCTCATAAGTGATTTGTAATTATTTATATAAAGATAGGTAAAGTTACACGTTAAAAATTAGTTTCATCTCTAATTTTAGATGTGTTTTAACTGCCTGTTTTTATTGCTTCTTCAATGGTATTGGTTAGTAAATCTGATAAACTAATGCCAGCAGCAATTGCTTGTTGAGGTAAGATGCTAGCTTCGCTAAATCCGGGATTGGTGTTCATTTCCACAAAATGAGGTTCTCCATTATGAAAAATATATTCGCTTCTGGAGAAACCTTTCATTTTAAGTATTTGATATATTTTCAAAGCTAAATCTTTTACTTTTTTTTCATCTTCTTCATTAAGTCTAGCGGGTGTTATCTCTTGAGATTTCCCTAAGTACTTTGCTTCATAATCGAAAAATTCATTTTCAGAAACAATTTCAGTGATTGGTAGCACTGTATCTTTTCCTTTATAAGTAATCACACCTACAGAAACTTCTGTTCCACTTAGAAAAGATTCAATAATTATTTCATCATCTTCCTTGTAAGCTACATCAATTGCAGGGAGCAATTCTTCTTCGGTTTTAACTTTAGAGACTCCATAGCTGCTTCCAGCCTTGTTAGCTTTTACAAAACAAGGTAAACCTACCGTGTCTAGTATAGCTTTGGCATTGATTGCATCTCCTTTATTTAAAAAATAATTTTTAGCAGTTGGTATGTCATAAGGTTTTAGAACACTGATACAATCTCTTTTGTTAAAGGTAAGAGCAGCTTGATAAAAATCACAAGCCGTTTGCGGAATACCGATCAACTCAAAATATGCTTGTAACAGACCATCTTCTCCTGGAGTGCCGTGGACAATATTAAAAGCTGCATCAAAATTGATTTTAGATCCATCTATATGTAGTGAAAAATCATTTCTATCTATGTCGGTTTTTTGATTTTTATCATCAACATAATACCAAGAATCTTTAGTTATATGAACGCGATATGGGTTGTATATGTCTTTGTCCAGGTGCTTGTATACTACATTTCCACTTTGGATTGAAATGTCAAATTCACTGGAGTAACCTCCCATAAGGATGGCAATATTTTTCTTCATTGAACATGGTTTACAAACAAAAATATCATTTATCTCACAACAAAAGCTAAAAAGTTTCCGTTTTTATATCTTTGCCGAAACTATCAATTGATACATGGATTTTATTAAAGGCCTTTTTAGATTTATTTGGAGCAAGACATTTCTTATTCAACTAGTAATTGCAATTGCGATGATTGCGATTTTATGTTTTGTAGCATTAAAGTGGTTGGATAGCTCTACCAATCACGATCAGCGAATTGTAGTGCCGAGTTTGAGCAAGAAGACATTAGATGAAGTAAAAACACTTGTAGAATCTAAGGATTTACGATATGAGGTTCAGGATTCTGCTAATTTTAATCCTGATTTTCCTAGATATTCGGTAATAGAGCAAAACCCTGTAGCCGGTAATATGGTTAAAGAAAATAGAAAAATCTATGTTACGCTAAATCCTTCAGGTTATCGTAAGATTGAGGTGCCGGATGTGATTCGTAAAACCAGAAGACAAGTAGAGCCAAGACTGGTGGCTCTTGGATTTAAGATAGGTTCGATTACTTATAAACCAGATCCTTCAGATCAGGTGCTTGAGCTTAGGTATAAAGGAAAATCTTTGAAACCAGGTGATAAAATAATGAAAACGTCGACGATTGATCTTGTTGTAGGTGACGAAAGCGGGAATCTTAGACTTTCTCAATAAAATTAAAAATACATAAATAACGTACTTTTGGAAGAAAACCCAGATATTGAAGATTTAGGACCTAATGAAGATGATCTATATGAACATCATCGTGTTGTAGCAGGAGCAGGGCAAATTCCTTTACGTGTAGATAAGTTTTTGATGAATTTTGTGGAGAATGCTACTCGAAATAAAATTCAGCAAGCCGCTAAGGATGGAAGCGTATTTGTTAATGACGTTGCGGTAAAGTCTAATTATAAGGTAAAGCCAAATGATGTTGTCCGGGTTTTGTTTTCACATCCTCCGTATGAGAATTTATTGATTCCAGAAGATATTCCGTTAGATATTGTATATGAGGATGATGTGCTATTAGTGGTTAATAAGCCAGCGGGAATGGTTGTTCATCCGGGACATGGAAATTATTCAGGAACTTTGATTAATGCTTTAATCTATCATTTTGATAATCTTCCTAACAATAGTAGTGATCGTCCTGGATTAGTGCATCGTATTGATAAGGATACTAGTGGTTTATTGGTAGTTGCTAAAACTGAAGAAGCTATGACACATTTGGCAAAGCAGTTTTTTGATAAAACTTCGGAGCGCGAATACGTGGCAATTGCTTGGGGTAATATGAATGAAGAAGAAGGTACTATTGAAGGTAATATAGGACGTCACCCTAAAAACAGGTTGCAAAACACTGTTTTTGAAGGAGATGAAGCTGATAAAGGAAAGCCAGCAGTTACACATTATAAAGTTATAGAACGCTTAGGATATGTTACTTTGGTTTCTTGTCAATTAGAAACAGGAAGAACACATCAGATCCGTGTGCATATGAAGTATATAGGCCACACTTTGTTTAATGATGAACGTTATGGAGGAGAAAAAATCCTTAAAGGAACCACTTTCACGAAGTATAAGCAGTTTGTAGAAAATTGCTTTAAAGTGCTGCCAAGACAAGCTTTGCATGCAAGGACTTTAGGTTTCATACATCCAGTAACCGGAGAAAAAATGAATTTTGAGACTTCTATTCCTAATGATATGCAGCAATGTGTAGAGCGTTGGAGAAAGTATGCTAAGAATCAGTTGGATACTTAGCGTATTGGAGTTCAAATAAAGAAATGGAAATATCTTTTATAGAAATTTTTACCCTAATAGGAATTATTCATGGATCCATTTTAGGGCTTATTATTCTGTTTTCCAGATTTTTCAAAAATAAAGATCATTCTTATTTAGCGTATACACTTGTAATATTATCCATTATTGGGATAAATAACTGGTTTTGGGATTTAGGAAGAAACCCGATAATCATTTCGATTTCGGATCTTTTTTTATGGCAGTTTCTATACCCGGTAACATTGTTTATTTTTTTTCTAAAGAAAGTAAAGCATCCGTTTGTAGAAATAAAGAAGCGTAAGCTTTTATATATTCCATTCGTTTTATTGAGTATTATAAATATTCTGATCTCTCTGGATACCATATTTGGATTGTATGAGATTACCTTGGTACACAAGAAAGAAATCATATTTTACTTCTATAAGGGAGTAAGTATCTTTTCAATTATTTTCCCGATTATTTTAATGTTTTTTTCAGCCAAGTTTGTTTTTTATGCTAACGCAAAAGTTGCTATTAAGTGGGTTAAATGGATCTGGATATTTATGTCTTTTTTAGAGCTTTATGGAATTGTTTTAGAAGGACATCGGTTTCTTTTTGGTTCTAAGATGCCTTTGACATTTTTATGGGTTGCAGTTTCAGTTTTTATGTATTGGTTAATTTATAAAGGACTATATCAATTTAAATTGTCTAATGAGCAGTATGAGATAAGACAACTTCTTGGGAGTTCTGCAAAAGATATAAAGTCTTTAATAAAGAATGACAGGAATCCATATATAGATCAGTTGATGATCCTTATACAAGAAGAACAGATACATCATAATCCTGATCTAAGTAGAGACTTGGTTGCTAAAAGATTGGGAATAAGTAGTGGTTATCTCTCACAGCAGATAAATACCAATTGTAGTATGAATTTTTCTGAGTTTATTAATCATTATAGAGTAAATGATATAAAACGGATGATTCTTGACCAAGATTTTGATAAGTATAGTTTGTTAGCTATTGGTATGGAGGCGGGTTTTAAATCTAAAACGACTTTTTATACTGCCTTCAAAAAAGAAACGGGAATGTCTCCAAATACGTTTAAAAAGGAACAAAAATAGGTTCGGATTTCTCAGAATCTTACAATCCTGAACATTGTGAATAATCATTCTTACTAGGTTTGACACTGTTAATAATCAAAACAGCAACAGATGTTTAAATTTAGTAAAACCTTTATTTCTTATTGCATTTTATGTGTATACAACTTTGGGATATTACAAGCTCAACAAAAAAGTATTGCTTTCGAAAATGTTAATGTTATTCCGATGAATAGGGAAGTTGTATTATATAATCAACGGGTGATAATTGTAAATGGAAGAATATCCAAAATTGAACCAGTTTCGGCTAAAATCACGGAAGATGTAGATAGTGTTATCTATGCTAAAGATAAATATCTGATTCCTGGTTTAGCAGAAATGCATTATCATTTGGAAAACAATGCACAAAATGAATTCAAATTATTGATAGCCAATGGTGTCACTACAGCTAGAAATATGGCAGAGTATGAAGGTCAAGATCAAATAAAAATAAGAGAGCAAGCTAATATCAACAAAATATTGGCGCCTTATTATGTGACTTCTGGACCGTATCTTAAAGCAGGAGATTTACAAACAATTGATGATGTTGTAAATATGGTGAAAATGCACAAAGAGAGAGGATATGATTTTCTGAAAATAGCAGATAACTTACCGAAAGAAATGTATCTGAAACTTATAGAAGAGACAACAAAACATAATATTCCTATTATTGGACATGGTCAAAGAAAGCTACCTTTAGAATATTCACTTAAAATGAAATCAATCGCCCACATAGAAGAATTCATGAATATTTTTAGTTCTGAACAAAAAGAAGATCCTAAATATCTTAAGCAAGCCGCGATCAAAATAAAAAAAAGTGGCGTTTATGTTTCGCCCACTTTAGGTATTTTCGAAATGATTGGTCGATATGCTGATGATCAGAAATTTGAGGTTTTGAAGAAAAGCGATGAAATAAAATATCTTCCAGAAAAATATGCTGCTTATTGTATGTCTGACAGCATTCATTATAGAACCAATTCCTGGTTTACAGCTCCAGAATCCCTGGTTAGACTGCAAAAAGAGCTACAATGGCAAAAGAAGTTTACTAAGATATTAAGTGATGAAAATGTTTCATTATTGGCAGGAAGTGATACGTATGGATTGTTTTTGCCAGGTTTTTCATTACATAGAGAGTTGGAGTTGATCTGTGAAGCAGGATTATCACCTTATGAAACCTTAAAAACTGTAACGGTAAACCCTGCTAAATATCTAAATAGAGAATCAAGTGGTACTATTGCGGAAGGTAAATTTGCAGATCTGGTGTTATTGAATAAAAATCCATTAGAAAACATACAAAACACCAAAACTATTGAGGGAGTGGTGCTTAAAGGGAAATGGCTAGATAGAAAAACACTTGATTTGATGTTGAAGGATGTTGAGTATAAAGTAAAAAAAACAAAAAATTAGCAGATAAAATTTCTATTATGATTACTGGATTTCAATATTAAATAAATGTTACTAAATACTTTATTTTGAAATAAACAAGGAATGCTCAGGAAATAATATTATCTTCGCGCTTTAATTATTTATAATGAACAAAGGAACAGTAAAATTTTTTAATGACTCCAAAGGATTTGGATTCATCACAGAAGAAGGATCAAACAAAGACCATTTCGTACACATTTCAGGCTTAATCGACGAAGTTCGTGAAGGTGACGAAGTAGAGTTTGATTTACAAGAAGGTAAAAAAGGAATGAACGCGGTAAACGTGAAAGTATTATAATATACATATTGACTTTTTTAAAACATAAGCCTGTCCTTTTGGACAGGCTTTTTTTGTTTTCTTTGAATTTTAATCAAATATTAAGAACTATTAATTTGGTTAGTGTTGTTAATTATAGGTAGAATTAATTTTAAATAAAACCAATATAAATGAGTAAGATAGGAGTTATTGGAGCTACAGGAATGATTGGTCATCACGTCGCAAAAGCTATTACTGATAATACAGAAAACCAGCTAGTTGTATTACATAGAGAAACCTCCAATCTTTCCATTATTAAGGATTTAAGTTTTGAAAGTCGGGTCACAGATTTAAATGATGGTGATAGTCTAAAAAAGTCATTTGATGGATTAGATTATATTTTGAATTGTGGAGGGTATTATCCAACGAAGCCAAAGCCACTTAAAGTTGAAATTAATACAGCAGAGAATCAAATGTATAATTTCGTTAATGCAATTAACGAAAGCAATGTAAAAAAAGGGTTGTATTTAGGAGGCGCAATTGCAATCCCGCAATCTCTAGATGGAATAGGTAGTGAAGAGTCAATATATATTGAAAGTCCGCAAAATAAATCAGCATATGTTCAGGTTAAATGGATAATGGATAAAATAGCCAGAGAAGCTGCAGAATTAGGTACTCCTATTGTAATAGGTATACCTTCTATGACTTTTGGTGAGTTTGATTATGGTCCATCAACAGGGCGTTTAATAACAAACACAGTAAATCAAACATTACCTGGATATGTAGATGGTAATAGAAATGTAGTGTATGCGGGCGATGCGGCAAGAGGCCTATTGTTAGCTTGTCTGAATGGGAAAATAGGAGAGCGGTATTTAATCACAGGCGAAAATATATCGATGGAAGGTTTAGTTAAGAAAATAGTTCAAACCGCTAAACTTTCAAAAATGCCAAAAAAAGTTTCTTTACAACTTGCGAAAATGGTATCCAAGATTAAAATGACAAAATATAAAGTGTTTGGAGGTGAGCTTCCTTTGCTTAACGATACTGCCATTGCAGTAATGTCCGCTGGACAATTTCTTAATGGAGAAAAAACAAAAAGAGAACTTGGATATGAACCAAAAGTTTCTTTAGATGAAACGATTCAAAAAACCATTGATTGGTTTAAAAAAGAGCGCTATATATCATAATATTACTTAAAACGTTTTATCATATAGAACATTTCGATACCCGAATAGACAAGAATTACGTTAGTTGATTTTATTTATCAGAACACTATTGTATTTTTGAGAAAATAAAAGTTACCTGAATGAAAATTGTAATATCTCCAGCCAAATCATTAGATTTTGAAACGGCGTTACCGACAAAAAAATATACAGAGGCGTCTTTTTTAGCGGAAGCAGAAAAGCTAAATGCTGTACTTCAGAAGAAGACTCCTAAGAAATTGTCTGATTTAATGAGTATTAGTGATAATCTTGCACAGTTAAATTGGCAACGTAATCAGGATTGGCATCTTCCATTTACTAATGAGAATGCAAGACCTGCAGTGTATGCTTTTAAAGGAGATGTGTATATTGGATTGGATAGCTATACCATCCCAGAAGATAAGCTGGATTTGCTTCAAGATCAACTAAGGATACTTTCTGGTTTATATGGAATTTTAAAACCATTAGATTTAATGCAGCCTTATCGGTTAGAAATGGGAACCAAACTTAAAGTGGGACGTAAGAATAATTTATATGAGTTTTGGAAAAAGCAGGTAACTGAACAGTTAAATGAAGAACTCCAAGATGATGAGTTGTTTGTAAACCTGGCAAGTAATGAATACTTCAGCGTAATTGATAAAAAGGCATTAAAAGTTCCGATCATTACTCCACAATTTAAAGATTGGAAAGGAGACAAATTAAAGATGATTAGCTTCTTTGCTAAAAAAGCTAGGGGCATGATGGTGCGTTATATTATTGATACCGAAGCAGAAACAATAGAAGACTTAAAAGGGTTTAATTATGAAGGCTATAGTTTTAGTGAAGAACATACTGTTAAACCAAATGAACTGGTTTTTGTAAGATAAATTTTAGGTTATAAATTAATATCTTTTTCTTGGTAACACTAATGAGGCATTCAATTTCTATATGTGTCTAATTTTAGTATCTTCAGCGTTTATATTCTTTATATAAATCATTAGATGCAAAAAACCATTGATTTTCTCGATTGGATTGGTGAAAAAATGGGAACTCTGGTAAGTTGGGTTGCTGTTCTTTTGGCAATTGTTATTGGATTAGACGTCATCATTCGATATGTCTTTCAATTTACATTTATTTGGATGATCGAGACAGAGATCTATTTATTTGGAATTTTATTTCTCGTAGGCTCAGGATATACTTTTAAATATGGGAAACATGTTAGAGTAGATGTTTTTTATACGAAATTGTCTGAAAAAGGCAAGGCTTGGATTGACCTTTTAGGAGGCGCCTTTTTATTAATACCTTGGTGTTATGTAGTAATTGTTTCTTCCTGGTATTATGGGATGTCATCATTTATGATAAGAGAATCTTCTCCACAAGCAGGTGGATTGCCTGCATTATATGTGCTTAAGTTTTGCATCACTTTAGGTTTCGTGTTTTTACTGCTACAAGGAATTTCTCAGATGCTAAAATCAATTCAAATCATTTTTAATAGAGATAATTAATGGAGTTTTTAGCAATCATCTTATTTGTAATTATCTTTATTTTAATCCTGAAGGGATACCCAGTAGCTTTTACGCTAGGAGGTATTTCCGTTGCTTTTGCTTTTGGTGTCTCGATTTTCGCTCCAGAGTATTTTACTATGTCTACTTTTTATTTATTGCCTTCTCGGATTATGGGAGTGGTTAATAATTATGTTTTGATGGCAGTACCTTTGTTTATTTTCATGGGAATTATGCTAGAGAAATCAGGGCTAGCACAAAGTTTATTAGAAACTATGGCGATGATGTTTGGACGAGTCCGAGGTGGTTTAGCGATTTCTGTGGTAATAGTAGGAGCTTTGTTAGCTGCTTCAACCGGAATAGTAGGAGCTACTGTTGTAACCATGGGATTAATTAGTTTACCAACGATGCTAAAAAGAGGGTATAAAACAGAACTCGCAGTAGGAGTGATTGCATCTTCAGGAACCTTAGGACAGATTATTCCGCCTTCTATTGTTTTGGTGTTATTGGCAGATACAATCAATAGTTCCTCAAGAGGAGCGGCATCGGTAGATGTAGGAACATTGTTCTCTGCTGCTTTACTTCCTGGATTAATTTTAGTTGGATTATATATAGTGTATATATTAATAAAGTCATCAATTCATAAAAAAGATGCGCCAAGTATTCCTGCAGAAGAAATTGCAGCATTTAGAGAGCATAATTTTGTATCTAAGGTGCTTAAAGTGCTGCTGTTACCTGTTTTACTGATAGTTGTTGTGTTAGGTTCGATTTTTACGGGAGTGGCTTCTCCTACAGAAGCTTCTGCTATAGGAGCATTGGGAGCTACTATTCTAACCATTGTACAGAAAAAGTTTTCATTTAAAATATTAAAAGAAGTTGCACAAGAAACCACAAGATTAACGTCAATGGTATTTTTTATATTATTAGGAGCGACAACGTTTACACTAGTTTTTAGAACACTAGGAGGAGATCGATATCTTCAGGAATTGATTATGTCTTCTCAACTTACTCCTATGATGTTTTTGTTATTAGTGATGGTAGTTATTTTTATTGCAGGCTTTTTTATTGATTTTATAGAGATTGTATTTATAATAGTTCCTGTGGTGACTCCGATTTTTAATGCTTTTGATATGAATATGCTTTGGGTTGGGATTTTGATGGCGTTAAATCTGCAAACTTCATTTCTAACACCACCATTTGGATTTGCATTGTTCTATCTAAAAGGTGTAGCACCAGAAACGGTCAAAACCAGCCAGATATATCGAGGAATTATTCCTTTTATTATTATTCAGCTACTCATTGTTGGTTTGGTAATATTTTTTCCAGAGATTATTTTTAATTCGAAATAGAATAAAAATACTTTCATAAACTAGAGCATATTTTTGAATTCTATTTCGAATAAGTTTTGCTGTTATGCTTCTTAGGTTAATGGTTTAAAATATTATCTAAGTTTTTTAATTCTATCTCCGCTGCTTTTAAGAGTTTTTTTAATTCTTTTTTTTGTATTTGACATTCGGGATTTGTTAAATCTTGTTGCGTCCTGAAGATTAAAGATTCACAATAGTTTTTTCGATTTTGAATAGGGAGTTTTGAAATAATGGTTTCATATAAATCATCCTTTTTCATTAACAAAGTTCTATGATTTTTTTTGAATAATGACATTTCATATTTTGAATTAGGGAGTGTATCATTAATATATTCTATGTTATTAATTTTAGGCTTAATAAGGGTCATTGTTTGATAATCAAACTTCATTCCCTATCGAGTTTCTAAATATTAAAATTAATATAAAATTGAAGGGAGTTTTTTTGTATTTCTTTTATTAGAATCGAGATGATTTTTTATTGAAAATAAAGAAGCATTATTACATAGAGAATTCTTGTTACTTGAGAATTTTTATCATAAGAAATAGCATTTAATTAGGAATAATTATAAATTGAAAGCCTAATAAAAATTAAAAAATGAATTCTATTTTAATACAATTATTCCAGACATATAATTTAAAAAGGTTATTTATATTGGTATTAATCAGTTCATTTTTTTTATCCTGTTTAGGAGAGCCTCCGGCTAGTATGAATAATCCTGCATCTTATGACGTAACAAAGCCAAACAAAGTATTTCATTGGAAAATGACTACTACTTGGCCACCAGGCTTTCCGGTAGTGGGAGAAGTAGCTGAGAAATACGCTGAATGGGTAGATGAACTTTCTAATGGTCAGATTAAAATCAAAGTATATGGAGGAGGAGAATTAGTGCCACCTTTAGAAGCTTTTGATGCAGTTTCTCAGGGAACGATCGAGATGGGTTGTGGAGCAGCGTATTATTGGGCTGGTAAAACCCCCGCAGCACAGTTCTTTGCGGCAGTTCCTTTCGGGATGAATAGTCAGCAAATTACCTCTTGGTTAGAAGTTGGAGGTGGATATGAGCTTTGGAAAAAGACCTACGCTAAATTTAATTTGGTACCCTACATGGGAGGGAATACTGGAGTACAAATGGGAGGATGGTTTAATCGCGAGATTAATTCGATAGAAGATTTCAAAGGGCTAAAAATGCGTTTACCAGGAATTGGTGGTAAAGTATTAGAAAAAGCAGGTGGAGCTGCAGTTCTGGTCGCAGGTAGTGAAATTTATACAAGTTTAGAACGTGGAGTTATTGATGCGACAGAATGGATTGGTCCATATCATGATTATAAAATGGGATTCCATAAAATTTCGAAATATTACTATACTCCAGGTTGGCATGAAACCGGATCTCAATTAGAGTTTTTTATAAATAAAAATCTTCATGATGGCTTACCGCCACATCTACAGGCTGTTTTACAAGCGGCCTCTAAGCGTGCTCAAGTATGGGTGTTATCTGAGTTTGATAAGCAGAATGGTATTTATCTAGATAAGTTAGTGAATGAGGAAGGAGTAGAAATTAGAGAGTTTTCTAAAGAAACCCTTGATGCGTTAAGAGGGTTTACCGATGAAGCTATACAAGAAATGATAGGTGATGATCCACTGTCCAAAGAAGTGTATGAGAGTTATTCTAATTTTCAAAACAGAATATCTAAATGGTCCGAAGTAACCGAGAAAGCATACTATAATAAGATTCAGAAATAAGCTATTAGACTGACACTTTTCTTTTTAATTGTAACTTTTAAATGTTTAGATAACATATAAAGAGAATTGGTTAATTATTAACATAAAATTTAATTATTTAATTTATTCTGGCTAAAATGTATTGGAAGTATTCTTTCTAATCAATATCTTCGCAGCGAATGTTCGCTAAATATTATTTAAACACAAAATTATTATCATGCAAATTAAGAAGGTTTTAGTTGCCAATCGAGGTGAAATAGCTATTAGGATTTTTAGAGCTTGTACAGAGATTGGTTTACAAACCGTAGGAGTTTATACCTATGAAGATAGATATTCTTTACATCGCTATAAAGCAGATGAGGCATATCAAATAGGAGCAGATAATGAACCTTTAAAACCGTATTTAAATATTGAAGCAATCATTAAGGTTGCAAAAAAGAATAATGTGGATGCAATACATCCCGGATACGGATTCCTTTCAGAAAATGCCGATTTTGCGCAAAGCTGTGAAGAAAATGATATTATTTTTATAGGACCAAAAGTATCGGTACTTCGATCGTTAGGGGATAAGATCATGGCAAAAGAAGTAGCTATTGCTAATGATATTCCTATTATCCAAAGTAATAAAGAAGATCTTACAGATGTAAAAATAGCGATTAACGAAGCTAAACGCATTGGATTCCCTGTTATGCTTAAAGCTGCTTCTGGTGGTGGAGGTCGAGGAATGCGTGTGATTAGAAGTGTAGAGGAATTAGAAAAAGCATATCCGGAATCTCAAAGAGAAGCCCTAAATGCATTTGGAGATGATACTGTTTTTCTGGAAAAATTTGTAGAAAACCCAAAACATATTGAAATACAGATTGTTGCCGATCACCATGGGAATATGGTACATCTTTTCGAGAGAGATTGTTCTGTGCAACGACGCTATCAAAAAGTGATTGAATATGCACCTTCTTATGGAGTTGAGCAAGGTATTTTAGATAATCTGTATGAATATGCTTTGAAGATATGTAAAGCAGTAGATTACAATAATATTGGTACTGTAGAATTTTTGGTGGATGATGACAATAGTATTTATTTTATCGAAGTAAACCCTAGAGTACAAGTAGAGCATACGGTGACTGAAATTATAACGGGTATCGATTTAATAAAAGCTCAGATATTTATTGCTGGAGGTTATAAACTATCCGATACGCAAATAAAAATTGAGAATCAGGAAGCGGTAAAAACAACAGGTTTTGCGCTACAATGTAGAATTACAACCGAGGATCCTGAAAATGATTTTAAGCCTGATTACGGAACAATAACAACCTATAGAAGTGCATCTGGATTCGGAATTCGATTAGATGCAGGTAGTGTATATCAAGGCGTCACGATTTCACCGTTTTTTGATTCTATGCTAGTAAAAGTTTCTGCTAACAGTAGAACACTAGATGGAGCTTGTAGAAAAATGCGAAGAGCACTTTCTGAATTTAGGATTCGTGGTGTGAAAACGAACATGCCATTTTTAGATAATATCTTAAAACACGAAACTTTTAGAAAAGGAGCTGTTACAGTTAATTTTATAAGAGATACAAAAGCATTATTCGTTATAAAAGAATCTCGAAATCGGGCTACGAAGTTAGCAACATTTTTAGGAGATGTTATTGTAAACGGTAATCCAGATGTAAAAATCATTGACCCTACAAAGACTTTTGTAACTCCTGCAGTTCCTGAATTTGATAGGGCTAACGGATATAAAAAAGGAACTAAAGACTTATTGACAGAATTAGGACCTGAGAAATTTGCTGCTTGGTTAAAAAATGAAAAGAAAGTTCATTTTACCGATACTACTATGCGCGACGCACATCAGAGCTTATTAGCTACTAGAATGCGTACCTATGATATGCAGAAAGTTGCAGAAGGATTTGCGAAAAACCACCCTGAAGTATTTAGTATGGAAGTATGGGGAGGAGCAACTTTTGATGTATGCCTTAGGTTTTTAAAGGAAAACCCTTGGGAACGTCTTCGTGCTTTGAGAAAAGCAATGCCTAATTTGTTACTGCAAATGTTGATTCGTGGATCAAATGGAGTTGGATATACAGCGTATCCTGATAACCTGATAGGAAAATTTGTGGAACAATCCTGGGAAAATGGAGTAGATGTATTTAGAATTTTCGATTCATTAAACTGGATGAAATCAATCGCTCCGTGTATTGAACATGTTAGAACTCGTACAGGAGGTCTTGCAGAAGGTTCATTGTGTTATACAGGGGATATTTTGGATCCGAAACGAACTAAATATACGCTAGCATATTATGTACAGTTAGCTAAAGACATAGAGAATGCAGGAGCCCATATTTTAGGAATTAAAGATATGGCCGGATTGTTGAAGCCCTATGCCGCTTATGAATTGGTGTCGGCATTAAAATCTGAAATTAATATCCCAATACATTTACATACACATGATACTTCTTCAGTACAATCAGCTACATACCTTAAGGCAATTGAGGCTGGAGTAGATGTAGTTGATGTTGCACTTGGAGGACTTTCAGGATTAACTGCTCAGCCTAACTTTAATGCAATTATGGAAATGCTTAGATTCCATGAACGTGAGAATCCGATGGACATTACTAAGCTAAATGAATATTCTAATTATTGGGAAGCTGTTCGTGAGTATTATTATGTTTTTGAATCTGGCCTTAAGGCAGGAACAGGAGATGTGTATCAACACGAAATTCCTGGAGGACAATATTCTAATTTAAAACCACAGGCGCAAGGATTAGGGTTGGCAGATCGTTTTCATGAAATCACCAAAATGTATGGCGAGGTTAATACCCTTTTTGGAGATATAGTAAAGGTTACACCGAGTTCTAAGGTAGTAGGTGATATGGCACAATATCTGGTAAGTAATAATCTTACTATAGAAGATGTAAAAGAGCGAGGAGAAACTATTTCATTTCCGCAATCTGTTGTAAGTTTATTTAAAGGAGAATTAGGTCAGCCTGAAGGTGGTTTTCCAAAAGATCTTCAGAAGTCAGTGTTAAAGGATCAGAAACCATTTACCAATAGACCAAATGCACATTTAGAACCTGTAGATTTCGAAACAGAGTTTAAAGATTTTGTAAAAGTCTTTAAAAAAGGAATGGGTAGAGAGTTAGATATTACAGATTTCCTTTCGTATAAACTATACCCTAAAGTATTTACAGGAGCCTACAATCACCATCTAAAGTATGGTAATGTGATGAATATTCCGACTAAGAACTTCTTTTATGGAATGACTCCTGGAGAGGAGATCATCATAGAATTAGACAAAGGTAAGATTCTATTGATTGAGTTGATATCAATTGGAGAACCGCACGAGGATGGAATGGTAACGGTATTCTTTAAAGTGAATGGACAGACTCGAAATGTAGAGATTAAGGATAATTCAATCAAAGTAGATAAAATAGCTCATGTTAAAACAGATAAAGCTGATGAAAAACAGATAGGAGCGCCATTGCAAGGATCATTATCTTCTGTATTAGTTAAAACAGGGCAAGAAGTAAAAAAGAATGATCCACTTTTTATTATTGAAGCCATGAAAATGGAAACTACGATTACTGCTAATGAAGATGCTATTATTAAAAAAATAGTATTAAAATCGGGGACTATGGTCGAAGCAGATGATTTGGTAATCACTTTAAAATAATATATCGAAAAAAGGCTTAAAAAAATATTCTATTGTCACATGGAGCGGAGTCGAAATGCTTTAAATAAGTTCTTTTATCTCTCGACTCCGCTCCATCCGACAGAATAGGTGTTTTGATTCTCAATATCATTATATAATTGCCTACTTTTACCCGCATGTATTACTTTTTAATTATTGCCCTACAAGGATTTTGTATTTATCATGCTATTAAGAATAGAAATGAATACTACTGGTATTTTGTAATTTTATTCTTGCCTGTTATTGGTAGTATTATCTATTTAGTAACACAGGTATTTAATAAAAAAGATCTTGATGTTGTTCAAAAAGAAATTGTTAATGTTGTTAATCCTACTAAGAAAGTTAATGATCTTAGAAAACAAGTAGAATTTGCAGATACATTTCAAAACCGAACACATCTTGGGGACGCTTTGTATGAAATGGGTGATTATAAAACAGGTATCGGCGAATATGAAATAGCCTTGAAAGGCAACTATAATCAAGATGCAGGAGTTGTTAAAAAAATACTCGAAGGATATTCTCAAATAAGTCAATTCGATAAAGTGATTTTTTGTGCAGAGCAAATAAACTCAAGATCAGATTTTAGAGGTTCTAGAAGTCAGTTTCTTTATGGTTTAGCATTGGAGAATCAAGGTAGGTCTGAAGAAGCAGAAGCAAACTTAAAACCAATCGATCAGCGATATTCTAATTATGAAGAACGCTATACTTTAGCCCAGTTTCTTGTGGAAAAAGGAAAAAGAACAGAAGCAAAGGAGATTTTAGAAGAGATTGTTTTAGAATCACAAAATATGTCCAAACCTAATCGAAACAAATATAGAGCAGTAGTTAGTGACGTAGAGAAGTTAATGTCTTCGTTATAAATACAGCTCCAGTACTTCTTTAAAACACTTATAAAGAGTAAGCTAGGTTTTTGTTTTTATAAATTAATAAAATGCAATGCTTCATGAAGAGTGTTGATATTTCCCCTAAATTATACTATCTTTAGAAGAGGGATTTCTTTTTAAATAATCTTTCGATTATTCTTTTAAATTCTTCCTTAGATAGGCAAAACCTTGATTGCCTTTATAATGGTTCAAGGAATACTAATATTAACTCATTTTTATTATGTTTAAAAATCTCTTAAACCTAAAAGGGGCTCAAGCAATTACCAAAAAAGAACAACAAACAATTAGTGGTGGCGGATTGTCACGTGGTAGTTGTTATCCATTTTTTCATTTGGGATCTTGTCGCTTCAATTGTAATTGTAATACGCGTAGAGCATCCCAACCTAGTGGAGCAAGTCAATATTGCACATTGAATTACCCTTACTTTATCAATGACGCTGTTCAATGTGGTGGATCGGGTGGACCTGGTGATTGGGCATAGATAAGGTTAGAACATTCTTAATGTCTAAGTTTTTTTCTTGGCATATTTAGGATGTTTATACACTGTGATATTATAATATTTAACAAAGCCACAATTGATATTGTGGCTTTATTGTTATTAAAGACTACTTTTTTGTCAAAAAATGTTTCAAAAGAGTCTCTCTTCCTTTGCATTTCGCAAAAACTTTCTATTTTTACAAAAACGAAAAGTCCCCCGATAGCCTTGAAAATCAAACCTATTCAAATATCCCTATTTCTTATACTCGTATTGGGTGGGTTGTTTGGGCTAATGTTTTTAAGTCAAAAAGGAGGAATCCAAAAAGAACAAATACAAGAAGACGGGTTTTCTTACGAAGGAATTTCTCTTAAGTATCCTACTTATAAAACCTTTCTAGCTTTAGAAAAAGACTCATCGCTTACCAGGCAAGATATACTTAAAGTTACAGAAACCATCGTTCCTGTAGCCGATGAATCCGAATTAGAACCGGATACGTCTTCTGATGCAGTAGCTAAAAAAGATAGTTTACAAAGACCAGATTTCTCTAAAATAGATACAACGAAATTGGAGAGGATAAGGTATCCAGCTGATAATCCTGATTTTGCTAAAGAGTTACAAGCCAAACTGTCTTCTAGGTCGTGTAGGATTATACATTATGGAGATTCTCAGATCGAAGGCGATAGAATTACTGGATATATACGTAACAGGTTACAAGGAATGTATGGAGGTAGTGGCCCTGGATTTATTCCAGTAAAACCAGTATACAATCAAATTGCAGCAATCGTAAAACCTAGTGAAAACTGGTTCAGATATGCCAGATTTGATCCTACACAGGAGAAATTTAAGCACAGAAAGTATGGTGCGTATATGTCAGTTTCTAGATTTACAGAGCATAAAAAGATTCAACCAGATAGTGTTACGTTGGATTCCCTTCCAATAGTAAAAGCATCAGTGACTATTGGTAAGTCTAAAAAAGCATATGCTAAGTTCAGAAGATTTACTAATATAGGTTTGCATTATGGTAATTGTAATTTTCCAGTAAAGATTTCTGTATACAATGATGGAAAAATAATTAAACAAGACAGTCTGATTCCAGATGGTAAGTATCATAAATACAAGATAAAAACGAATACAACTCCTAGTAATTTAAAAATTGAGGTAGAAGGTAAAGTAAGCCCTGATTTTTATGGGTTGACATTAGATGGTGGATCAAGAGTTCAGATGGATAATGTGGCTATGCGCGGTTCTTCAGGTACAATTTTTTCTAGTACTAATGCTTCTATATACGGCCAGATGACAAGGAATTTAAAACCTAAGATTATCATTATGCAATATGGAGGTAATACGATGCCATATCTTAAGGATTCTACCAAGGTTGATAATTATGCTAAATCTATAGTGAATCAGATAAATTGGTTAAGACGTAGAACTAAAAATGTGAGTTTTATATTTATTGGTCCTACGGATATGTGTCTTCCTGTAAATGGTAAGATGGAAACATATCCTTTATTACCTTACCTTAATGCTAAATTAATAGAAACTTGCTCCGAGAATAATGTAGCTTATTGGAGTATGTATGATGCCATGGGTGGTAAAGGGTCTATGCCATTTTGGGTGGACGAAAAATTAACCGCCAATGATTATATGCATTTTACCTGGAAAGGAACTAAAATTATTTCGGAATTATTTTTCACAGCGCTATATCTTGACCTAAAAGAAGAACCAAATGATGAGACATAGCATATTATTTTTTTGCGTATTCTTAATGAGTTCTTCCATAATGGCTCAGGATTATGTGTTGGATACAATTCAGAACAAATATCCTTTTGTAAACTGGAAAGCCAATCAAATCAAGTTTGCAGAAGATGCTCCTTCTTTTGCCAAACTATTTCATAAATTGGATACAATTGCCAAAGGAAGCAAGGAAGATGTTCATATTTTTCATATTGGTGGATCGCATATTCAGGCTGATATTTATTCAAATAGATTGAGAACGTATCTGCAGCATATGAGTCCAACGGCAAAAGGTCAGCGTGGGTTTATTTATCCGTATAAAGTTGCAGGTACTAATAACCCCAGTAATTATAATGTAGAATTTGATGGCGATTGGACCGGATATCGTTGTTCGATAAAAAAAGATAGTGTTGCTTGGGGAATGGCTGGAGTTAGCGCCGTTTTTAAAGATTCTCTGGCAAATATTAAGATTAAAGCAAATCATAGAGGTTATGATGCCCAACACTATGATTTTAATAAGATCAGAATTTTTTATGATAATTGGAGTGAAGATTACGAAATTTACTTTAAAGAATCTGAGCTGATAGCAGATACCAAAGTAAATAAAGAAGCACATTTTATAGAGTTTACACTTACGCAAATAGTAGAGGAATTAGAATTTTGTGTACAAAGAATTGGAGATCCTGAGAATCCGGAATTTCTAATGATGGGTATGGAATTAATGAATGATAATAGCGGTGTTGAGTATACTACAATTGGTGTAAACGGAGCAAGTTTTAATTATTACAGTAGATGTAAATATTTTGACAATCAACTGATGTTGTATAAACCAGATCTGTTTATTGTCTCAGTAGGAACCAATGATGGATATCATCCTGATTTTAAGCCAGAAGAATATAGGAAGTATTATGAAAACCTTATTATAACTGCTCAAAAAGCTAATCCTGATTGTGCAGTATTACTTACAGTACCTAATGATTCTTATTATAAAAGGAAATACCCAAACCCTAGAACAAGAATCATGCAGAAGATTATCTATGAATTGGCTAAAAAACATAAAATGGCTGTTTGGGATTTTTATGAAATAATGGGAGGTTTTAATTCCTCTAAAGACTGGTATCAGAATAAATTGATGCCTAGAGATAGAATACATTTTACACAATTGGGATATAGAATTAAAGCAGATTTATTATTACAGGCATTGACTAATTCATGGGAAAAAGAATTAAACTTGATGCCTAACTCTGTTTTGAATCAAATTATTAATGAATAGATTAAAAGATATTTTTTCTTTTTCAGAGGATTTTCCTTTGATATTTACACAAGCAGATTTCTGGATATTCTTTGCAGCGATCTACTTTTTGTATGCAATTGTATATAGTAAAAAGAGCCTCCGTAGTGCGTATCTTTTTGCTATTAGCTTATTGTTCTATTATAAAACTAGTGGCTTGTTTATAGGAATTCTATTATTTAGTACTGTAAATGACTTCTTTTTAGGCAAAGCAATTTATAATAGTACTTCGATTGTAGTAAAGAAAGTATTAGTAGCAATTAGTGTGATTATTAATTTAGGTACACTTTGTTATTTCAAGTATGCATACTTTTTTACAGAATCATATAACAACCTTTTTAATACAGATTATCAGGTAATTAATTACCTGGCGCAGTTTGCTAATACCTGGGCAAATGCGGATTATTTTACAGTAGATACGATTATATTACCTGTAGGAATTTCTTTTTATACCTTCCAAACTATAAGTTATAGTGTAGATATCTATAGAAAACAGATCAAACCATTGAATTCAATTATTGATTTTGGTTTTTTTGTAAGTTTCTTTCCTCAATTGGTTGCCGGTCCTATTGTTCGTGCAGCCGATTTCGTACCACAGATCAGAAAAGAAATTAATATTACCAAAGAAGATTTTGGTAATGCAACTTTTATGATTCTCAAAGGACTTATTAAGAAGATGCTTTTTGCAGATTTTATTGCAATGAATTTTATGGATCGTGTATTTGATGTTCCAGAGATGTTTTCTGGATTTACAAATATTATGGCGATGTTTGGATATTCATTACAGATTTATGGAGATTTTTCTGGATACACTGATATTGCAATTGGCCTTGCATTACTAATGGGATATAAATTACCTGTTAACTTTAATTCACCCTATAAAGCAATTCATTGTGGAGACTTCTGGAAACGTTGGCACATATCATTATCCAGTTGGTTAAAAGATTATTTATATATCCCAATAGGAGGGAATCGTAACGGAAGTATATTTTCGTATGTATTCATTATTATTTTTACCTTTTTAGGAGCATTTGCATATGCAGATTTTGGTATTGCTATTATCGCTACTGCAGGAATAGGAGTATTACTCATAGTTACATTATTTTCAGCGAAACTGGCTTGGCATTTTAATAGGAATGTAAATATTATGATCACGATGTTGGTCGGAGGTTTGTGGCATGGTGCGTCCTGGAAATTTGTAATATGGGGAGGACTTAATGGTTTAGGAGTTGTTGCCTATAAATATTGGCGAAAAATAAGCCCTTACGAAAACTCTAATGCGTGGTTAGCAACAATATGGAAAATCACTTTTACTTTTGTTTTCATAACCTTTACAAGGATTTATTTTAGAGGTAATAGTATGGATCATATTGATCGTTTCTATCAGTCAATAATGACCAATATGGATTGGACCAATGCATTAATCGTGCTTTGGGAATACAGAGTTGTGTTTATTGTAATGCTGATTGGGTATATTACACATTGGCTACCATATAAAACAAAAAATTGGTTGCTAGATCAGTTTGTTAAAAGTAATATTGTGATTAAAGGTCTAATAGCAACTATTGTGGCTATTATCTGTTACCAAACTTATGCTGCCGATTTTCAACCATTTATTTATTTTCAGTTTTGATTTTAAAAAACAGAACTGTAGTATTGATTATATTTATAATAATACTTAGGGCGTTTTCCGCCTGAGGCAGATCAGGCTATCCACTGTATCTTTTATTTTTTTAACAAAAAAATAAAAGGATGTCGTTTCTATCCTTAACGCAAAATATTTCTACATTCGTAAATCATAAATCTAAATTAACTTTGTTCAATCATACGCATCCATACAAACCTTTTTTTCCAGAAGGAGCAACTAAATTAATAGTAGGTACTTTACCACCACCGCGTTTTACATCAGGAGTTTTAAAAGAAGGAGATGTCGATTTTTGTTATGGAAGTATCAGTGGTTTATTATGGCCAGTTTTAGATCGTATTTTTGACCTGAATTTGAAGTTTGAAACCACGTCAGAAGCAATAGATCAGCGAAAGAATTTTTTAATCTCTCGAGGGATAGGAGTGTGTGATATTGTGCATAGCTGTCAGCGAGATAAAATTGATGCTTCAGATCTAGGGATGCAACAAATACAGCTAAGAGATGTAGTGTCATATTTACATCAGTATCCTCAGATTGATACACTTTTATTTACGGGAGGTAATAGTAAAAATGGACCAGAATATTTCTTTAGAAAACATCTTAAAGAATACCAATTACAATTAGAATTAGTTTCTAATGAGATTCCTAGAATACACCAATTTAAGCTTTCCTCAAAACTGTCATCTCGAGCGGAGTCGAGAGACAATTCAAATAGAACTATAAAAACAGTGTCCTTAACAGCACCATCGGGAGCAGCTAATAGATCTATAGGAAGTTTACAATCCTATAAAGATTTAAAAAATAAAAACCCTAAATTCAATACAATAGATTTTAGAGTGATGCAGTACAGAGAGTTTTTTTAAAGCTTAGTTACTTCCAGAATGTTTAATGCTCTTTGTAAATAGATAGTTTAATAATTTACCAACTATTGGTAATAGTAAAACGGAAATGACCAATAGAATTATTCCTTTGATTGAACCATATCTAGGCAATACTAATAGTAAAACCACCAAAAAGTAAAAGATAGGAGTATATATAATTATTTGTTGTAATGCTATAAAATTTAAATACCATCGATTTTTAAGTTGTAATTCAATTTTTTGAGAAGAAGAATTTATCAGTATTTGAATAGTATGATACGGATCTATAATGTGATTATATTTTTTGACAAAACTAGAAACCTTAGTTTTTGGTAGAGAAATGATAATTTTTTTTGGCCACTCTAGAAATGCTAAATAAGAAATTATTACAGTAGCTACAAATGAACCAAAAGTATGATTAGTAATTACTATAGAAGAACTATGCATAACTATTCCTAACCATATGGCTATTTTAAAATAAGTTTTTTTAGTAAAACAAAAACATATTAATAGTTCTATTACAATTACAGACCAGGAAATAATTTGGGCAAGCAATAAATCAGGCAAGATTGTCGCAAATTCTTTATATAAAGAGAAATTCATTTTGTAATCTAACCAATTATCCATGTATATTCCTACCTGCCAATCAGGGTCGAGTAATTTATTTATTCCAGAACCAAAGTAGAGAATGATAACTTGCCAACGTAATAATTTAACACCAAAATCTTTTTGATAAATAGCTAATAAGATTAACAGACTTACGATGTATAATCTACTATCTGAATAACAAGATCTACATCCAATTGTTATTGTCAGTAAACAGAAAGCAATCATAGCACTGCCTATTTTAGGAGCAATATTAAATAAGGTAATTGTAATTCCTATTATAGTAAAGAGGATAACAATCCAATAAATTAAATGAAAATTTCCTATTTCATTTATGAAATCTAGAAAAGGTAATTTAAGATAGTTTTTGAACAAATAGTGATGAAATATAGGTAGAATAACGATCAATTTATACATCAAATCAATGTTAGTAGGGAATTTTGTTTTACTTAAATCAAAAAAATGTTTGATCATAATTGAGTCATTTTTCTTTATTCTTCATAGCTCCAGGTACTCCAGTTTTTACCATTAACATTATATTTTAATAGTATAGAATCAGTGCCCGAATCTGGATGTATTCTTTCGTATTCTGTAATGAATTTAATCAAGTGATTTGCTGGCAGATCAATCCATCCGTGTGAGCTTAATCCATATCTTTCTTTTATTTTCAGATCATTCAGCTTCTTTTGAAAAGAATAGACTTCTAAAAAGTACTCGGTTTGGATATCATGAGGAGCCCAAACAAAGTATCTGTTGGAATTAAAACGGGCAGATATTATTAGACCTAGTTGCAATAACAAATACGTAATACCAATTATATGTTTTACATTTTTAATCATATATCGCTAAATACTAAAATAATTTTTAATCTAATACTGTTTAGATCTGAGTCGATTATTTAATAAACGAATATATCTCATCTCTGTGTGAAAATAGTACTAACTTTGTTAGAGAAATTAAAAACGAACCTTTTCTTTTTAAAGCTATAAAGTAAGATTACAGTAATATGTCAAACCAATTAGTAAAATCAGGAATACATCATCATAATTCTGTACAATTAGATTATTATGCAGGCAAGGTAAAAAAAACCATGATTCCTGTTGATTCGTATTACGTAAATAATCATATAAACCAGTTTGTTAGATTTTCTGGAATTACCCGAGAAGATAAAATTTTAGAAGTTGGTTGTGGGATGGGTAAGTTCACCTTCCCTCTATTGAAGAAAGGATACAAAATTACTGGGCTTGATTTATCTCCAGTATTGTTGCAAAAAATGTTAGAACATAATGGAAATCGATTCCCGATTGATTTAGTTGCTTCTGATATTCTCGAAGCACCAAATGAACTAAATGATCGTTTTGATTATGTAATAGGCTTTTTTACACTACATCATTTTATGAACCTTGATACTTATATCAAAGCAATGTCTCGTTTGCTCAAACCTGGAGGATCAATTATTTTTTTAGAACCAAACGCTTATAATCCGTTATATTATTTTCAGATAGTTTTTTCGCCAACTATGTCCTGGGCTGGAGATAAAGGAGTGGCAAGGATGACTAATAAAAATTTTCATAAAGCTTCTGAGTATGCAGGGTTGAAAAATGTTTCTATTAATAAATATGGATTTTTCCCACCGTTTGTTGTTAATACAAAAATAGGACGAGCAGTAGAGAAATTTATTGAAAAATTAAGAATATTTAAAGCATTTTCTGCGTTTCAGATTGTTAAAATGGATAAGCCAAATCAAAATGAATATTGATCAATTGGCTACAAATGCCATTTTAGGTGAAAATGATATATGGAAAACCCCCGCTGCAAAAAACGTTTCATATACTATAAATGGCCATGAACTCATTAAAGAAAAAGAAAAAAACTCATTTTGGTTTTCTCATAGACTAGAATGCCTCAAAAAAGTTATCGCCAGTAGTCCTATTGAAACTACTATTGATATTGGAGGAGGTAATGGTGAGTTTTCTAAATATCTACAGTCAATAGGAATTGAAACGTTATTATTGGAACCAGGCATTCAAGGTGCAATTAATGCTAATGAAAACGGAATAGAAAATATTATTAATGGATCGCTAATGGATGCTGGATTTATAGATTCAGCTTTTCATTCCGCAGTTTTACTAGATGTGTTAGAACATATTGAGTGTGATAAAAAATTCTTAGCAGAGATTTTTAGAATTCTAAAACCAGGAGGAAAATTGATTATTACTGTCCCTGCTTTTCAATTCTTGTTTTCAAGTTTTGATAAGGAAGTAGGACACTATAGAAGATATACCTTAAATAGTCTGAGTAAGAAACTTTCTGACACTGGCTTTACAATGGATTATAAAACCTACTTTTTTTCTTTTCTGCCTCTTCCTATTGTTATCGGAAGATTGTTGATAAATAGGTTTAAGAGTGAGAAAAATAGAAAATCCACAGGACATATTAATAAATATAGTGTATTAGGAAGATTATTTAGGTTTTTATTATTTCCAGAAAAATTAATAATTAAACAGAAGATTAAAATTCCTTTTGGATCAAGTTGTTTAGTAGTGGTTCATAAACCAGAAACTTATGAAAAGTAATTTTGAATTATTCGCGTTTTACTCGAACGCTCGAACGCTAGACAAGCTTATTGAAGCAAATATAGATGGTATTGTTGTTGATTGGGAGAATAAAGGAAAATCCAATAGACAGGATCTGTATAATACTCAGGTAAATGAACATACTGCTAAGGATTTAGAGATTGTAGGTATAAAAGAGGTTAAGAATTTAATATGTAGAATTAATGGACCAGAATATTGGTCTAAAGAGGAAATAGATCTGGCAATTGAATTAGGAGCTAGTGAACTTTTAGTTCCAATGATTAAAAGTGTTGATGAGGTTAAGTTTGTTTTGGATTGCGTAAAAAATCGTGTAAAAATAAGCCTTATGTTGGAGACAAATGAGGCATTAATGATAATTGAACAACTTGATAAAATGCCAGTTCATCGTTTTTTTGTCGGATTAAATGATCTTTCTATTCAGCGGAGTTCTAGAAATATATTTTTTCCTTTCGTGGATGGAACAATTGATGTTTTAAGACCCAAAATCAGCAAAAAATTTGGTATCGCGGGACTTACACATCCATTAGCGGGAGATCCGGTACCTTGTTCCCTTTTAATTAAACAAATGAAAAGGTATGATGCTTCTTTTGGCTTTTTAAGAAGATCTTTTTATAAAGATCTTGATATATACGAGATATCAGAGATTATTAATGCATTAAGAGAAAATTTTAATGATAATAATTTAATAGTTAATGATTTAACTATGGATGAGAAACGTTTGTTTAGTCAGGATTTAATTTGAAATAGCTACAATAAAAAGAACAATAAATAGCCATAATAGCTGCCTTTATTCTTGTAGCAAAATTATAATTAGATGGCTCTATGTTTTTATTTCGATTAGCGGAAATATAGGTTATGGTACTAGAAAAATGTGCTACTATAATAGAAAGATATGGATATTTACATTTTGAAGCTACTAATAATACTTTTGGTAATAAAGAGCTATCAAACATGTAATAGCTACCAGCCTTATAATGTAATCCCGAAATTAATTGAACAACTTTTTTGATCAATACAGAAGTAACCATTCTACTTGCAGATTGGTATATCCCTTTTCTTTTTACGAAAACTGAATTTTTGTTTGTTGAAATAGAATTATTTAATCTCGGTATTAATTCAGGTCTGTCTTGTAAGTCCCCATCTAGTACAACTATTTTCTTTCCCATTGCTATTTTTAGCCCTTGCATAGTGGCCTTTTGTTGTCCTAAGTTTTGAGTTAAATTAAGATGTTTAATTTGTTTGTATTTCGAAGTAAGATTTTTTAATATTTCTAAAGAATTATCAGGAGAGTTATCATTGACAAAAATAATTTCATGTTTAAATGAATCAAGACTTTTTATAATTCTAGCACTTAGTTCAAGCAATGATTTATTATTTTTGTAAATAGGGATAACAACACTGATTTCTATTTCTTCGGTCATTGATATTGATTTTTATACCAAGATATAGTTGCTTTTAATCCTTTTTCAATTTCGGTTGTTGGTAGCCAACCCAATTTCTTTTTTGCTAAAGAACAATCTGCAATAAAATCACCTTTGTCATACAAGTTTTTTGGATACGTATTAAGTGATTTAGGTATTTCATTACCCAAAATTTGTTCTAATTTACTCACAATTTCGGAGGCATTATATTGAGAATTACTTCCGAAATTCATTTCTGTTCCGCTGGGCATATTACTTTTTGTCAAAGCTAATATTCCATCTATTAAATCTTTAATAAAAATATAATCTCTTTTATACTCATCATTGCCTAATGGTATTGGAGTTTTTAATCTTTCGGAATCTAAAGCTTTTACAATCAGTTTACTAGGAGTTTCCCAGGGCCCATACGCTCTAAATATTCTGACAAGTTTTATGGGTATATTGTCATTTTTACTAAGATATAGACAAAGATTACGCTGACTGAGTTTTAACATCCCTCTGAGGGTTGAAGGTTGTAAAGGTGTTGATTCCGTTAAAACAAAATGATTTTTGTTCCATTCATAAACAGAACCACTACAAGCATGAATAAATCCATTTAATTTGATATTCGATAATTTAATTGATTGAAACAAATTTATGAGATGACCATTAGTTATATCAATTTGTCTACGTAAATCCAATGCATCACGAAGTAAGGTATGAGATGGAATAGCAAAATGAAAAATGTAATTAGGTCTTATTTTATCTATTAGCTTATGAGTATTTTTAAAATTAAGAAGATCTACCTCAATAATTTCAATCTTACCAAAGATTGATTTGAGTCTCCATAAATCAGATTGTTTTCGAACAAACGCATACACTTTAGCGCCTTTATACATTAGTTCTCTTGAAAGATGAGATCCAATAAATCCTGAGGAACCCGTAATAATTACTTTCTTTCCATAAAAAAAATCATCAGAATTATTCATTTACGGTTAACTTTGATTCAAGAAATTTCGAAGATTTTTATGGATTTGATTAAAATAAAAAACACGCTCAGCTTTTTAAGCCAAAAAACAAATATAGGATTTGTTTTTTGGTTTTTGACAGGAATTTCAATTACGATTATGTTCTATAAACCTTTTGAGCAACCTATTTTATTTGACCGAGCGTACCTGTTGTATATGTCACAAGTAGTTTTTAGAGGGGATCCATTGTATACAGCTACTACATTTGGGTATACACCTCTTTCAACAATTATTGTAGGACTCTTAATGAAGTTAGGTGGGTTACTATCTTTAAATACGATTGAATCAGCTCGAATAATAGGGCTTTTATTATATGGATCATCATGCGGTTCTATTTTTGTTTTGTGCAAAGGATTATTTAAAGAAAAATTTGCTGCGCCGATTGCTTGCTTGTTATTTTGTGGGTTGGGATATATACAAATTCTTTCGGGAGTAAATGCAGAACCAAAACTTTGGGTCTTGCTATTTTCTATTCTTGGAATTCACTTTTTCAATAGAAAAGATTGGTTGTTGGTAGGTCTTTTCTTTTCTCTTGCAGCCATGAGTTGGCATGTAGCAATGGTTAGTCTATTTGCTACAGCTATTATGTTGCCATGGAATTCTAAACAATTGCTCCCTGTCTTATATGAATTGTTTTTTGGAGTTTTTCTTGGAGTTCTACCTGTATTGTTTTATCTACAACTTACAGATGGTTGGTTGGATTTTTGGAATCAAGCTATTATAAGAAAGTTAGTAATAGAAGGATCGGATATAGGTGAAACACCATTCCATTGGATAAAAAAAGGAATTTACCCTCATTTTATACTAGAGTCATTACATTTTGTATTAGCCTTGTTTGGGTTTTTAATAGGGCTTTATGAAATAGTTAAAAAGAATATTAATAAGCCCGATACTTCAATAAAAAAAAGAACATTAATCTTTTTAATTATTTATTCTTTTCTCTGGGTAGCATTTAATTCTCTTGATTTTCAAACTAATGTTGATTTATTGCCTTTAATTCCTTCAGTTATAATATTCAGCACACTCTTTTTTGTTGAATTTTTTAAAAAAAAACATGGTAGTGTTGCTACTATAGTAATGACTGTTATGCTTATCTTTTATAATTTTTTTGATGCATTTAGTTATGATTTACCATATACCTTTTCTGAACAAGTAAGTGCAATTAATCGTTTAAAAATAAAATATAAAAAACCCTTCGTTATAGGTTATGAAGAATATTATACAATATTACAAAAACCAATGCCAACTAAATTTTTAAGATACGCTAATTATGAAGATCATTTGATTGAAAAAAAAGATAATGGATGTATTAGTGTTGGAGAATTAATTGTAAGTGAGAAATATAGTGTTGTGGTTGAGTTTGATATATCTAAACGTACTAGAAGTAAAGCAGCTCAGAAGTTAGTCGACTTGTTGCGTGGCGATTCTGAAAAAGAACACATAAGAAGTAATTGTGCAACGTATATTATTGAAAACCTGACATCTTCTAAAGAAATAGATTCTTTCATAATAAAGTACCAATCAATACTCTTTGAAGATAGTTTTTATGATTATAAATATTATTCCGTTTTTGAGATAACAGAACCATAAGATTAATTTTTTCAACTAAATTCTCCCTAATTTCCCGTATAAACCCCTATTTCATTTCATCAATATATGAAGTAATTTGGTGTGTGCTTAATTATAGCATGAATCAGACTAACTCTTGTGGTTATCACCGCACTAAAATCACTTTACATGAAAACGTATTTACATAGCTTATTGGATGAAGACAACGATCCAATTGTTCAGAAATATTTGGAATATATTAAAACAGGATTTCCTGAAGCCAAAGGCAAGAAAAAAGATGTACTTGTTGTAGGAGCTGGAATGGCGGGAATGGTTGCGGCTTCTATTTTAAGGCAATCGGGACATAAGGTTACTATTGTAGAAGCAAATACCCGAATTGGAGGAAGAGTGAAAACTTTTAGAAATACTGAAGGAAAGAAGTATTGGGAAGATAGCTCACTATATGCAGAAGCCGGAGCAATGCGCTTACCTAATTTTCATAATATGGTGCTAGAGTATTGCAAGCAGTTAAAGGTTCCTTTAGAGCCTTTTTATTATGTCTCTGTAGACAAAGAAGAAGCACTAAAAAATAAAGAAGAGGATTATGTAAACTACGAAAAAGAGAGTGCTACATTTCCTGAAAAAACATTCAACTCATTTTTATATGTGAACTATGAACAAGTAGTTCAGAGTGAGTATTATAAAGAAGGTGCTGATATTAATAAATTGTTGGATTATCATGTGCAAACCAATAAAGATCCAAATGTTCCAGACGAAAACCAGACGGCCGATGTATTACTAAATAACGCATTACAGCCTCTTAAAGATTTTATAGCTATTGATCCGATAGCAAACTGGCCTAAACTAATCGAGAAATTAGGCGAATACTCTATGAGGCGTTTTCTAAAGGAATTCACCAATTACTCTGAGAATGCCATAGAAATGATTGCGGTAATTCAGAATCTAGAGTCGCGGATGTCTTATGATTTCTTGCAGAGTTTTATTGAATCTAATATTATCAAAAATGACACCGTGTTTTGGCAGGTAGTAGGAGGAACAGATGTGATTACAGAGTCTTTTTATGAAAAACATGAGTTAAGGGATATTACTCATTTGGATACAAGAATGACAGATCTTTATCTAAGAGACGGAAAGGTTAGAATATCTACAGAAATAGAAATTAAAAGAGATCCTTCGTACTACGAAAAAATAGGATTTAAAAAGCAAGAGGTACCTGTAAGCGAAATGGAGTTTGATGAGGTTATCGTAACGATACCCTTCTCGGCATTCAGAATGGTGCATGTATGGCCTAAATTTTCACAGGATAAAAGAAAAGCAATTCGAGAACTTCATTATGATTCTGCAACCAAAGTATTGATTGAATTTACAGAACGATGGTGGGAAAAAGATCCATATAATATTGTGGGAGGTGGAACAATAACCGATTTATCTAATCGCTTTATCTATTATCCAAGTCAGCATATAAATAAAGAAGGAAATGGATTAATGCTAGCATGCTATTGTTGGGCAGATGATGCCAGAAAATGGGATTCTATGAGTCATAAGGATCGTTATATATATGCATTGGACAACATTGCTGTAGCACACGCGCCAAACGATTTAGATGAACAAAGAAGAATTAAATCTTTATCTGTATTTAATCCCAATGCATCAGAAGATCCAGAGTATGTGGATGGTATAAAAGGAGCAGCAACTGTATCCTGGATGCAGAATCCGTATGCTTTTGGAGAGGCAGCCATTTTTACACCAGGACAATTAAATCTATTACAAGGTGCTATAGAAAAACCTGAATGGGATGGAAAAGCACATTTTGCAGGAGAACATACATCCCTAAAGCATGCGTGGATAGAAGGAGCTATCGAATCTGGTATTCGTGCAGCACTAGAAGTAAATGAAACACCTGTAGAACTTTAAAAATCCAATGTAATGAGCAAAATAACAGTAGCAAAATATCTACAGCTTCGTCTTGAGGAACTTGGATTAGATACAGTTTTTGGTGTTGCAGGAAATTATTCAGCACCCTTTCTAAATACCATTATTGAGGATCCAAAAGCTAAAATTAAGATTATCGGAAATACCAATGAAATAAATGCGGGACACTGTGTTGATGCCTATGCTAGATTAAAAGGTATTGGTGCGGTTGCAGTTACCTATGGCGTTGGAGCATTTAGTGTCTTGAATCCAGTAGCGGGATCTTATGTAGAACATAATCCTGTACTAGTGATTAATGGTGCCCCAACAAATGCAGAACAATCAAAAAACCTTGGAGAAGGGTTGATGGCTTCTCATATGACTGGAGATATGTATAGTAACATTAATGTTTTTCGTAATGTAACTGTTGCGGCAGAACAAGTTACAGGAGGAGGAGAAGCACCTTATAAAATAGATGGTGTGTTAAATGCTATGATTAGTTATGGTAGACCAGTGTACTTAGAGGTTTTTGAAGATGTTTGGCGTTCGGAGTGTGATATTCCTGATCGCCCTATTACCCGAAAACATAGTGATTTGTGTATATCTACTGCAAAAAGTGCAGCTGTAGCTACAGCTGATTTAATTGAAGCAAAAGACAAACCTATTTTTTGGGCAGGAGTAGAAATTCAGCGTAAAGGGCTTCAAAAGAAATTTTTACAACTTGTAGAAGATACGGATATTGAGTTTACAACCTCTATTATGGGTAAATCCATTGTTTCTGAAGATCATCCATTATTTAAAGGTGTTTTTAATGGAAATGCATCTCCAGATGATGTCTACGAAAGATTTACTCAAGCAGGATCTAAAATAGGAATAGGTGCCTGGACCACAGGTAAAAACCTAGGAGGATTTAATATTTGGGATGATAATACTGTATTGGCAAATCATTCCGGGATTAGGGTAGGTGCAAAGTTTTATGCAAATATGTCACTAGAGGCATTTATAGATGAACTTAGAGAGGAATTGATGCAGCGAAAAGAGAAATTCAAAAAGTTTTCTATGGATGCTGCTATTAGTAATGGATTAAGAAAGGCTGCTCCAGTTCAAACTTCTGAAGAGTTGACATATGATCGATTCTTTACAAAAATGAACAGTTATATCACGGATACTAATACAGTAGTGGTTGACGCAGGGTTCCCTTTATTAGGAGCTCAAGGATTACATAGAGGAAAACCAAATACGTTTATAGCGCAGGCCAATTGGTTGTCTATAGGATACTCTGTTCCCGCTGCGATAGGAGTTAAATGTGCAGCACCTGATCAAAGAGTGATGGTGTTTGTAGGAGATGGTGCTTTTCAGGAAACCTGTCAAGCAGTTTCTACACAACATCATTTAGAACAGAATACGGTGGTTTTTGTATTGGACAATAAAATATATGGTATCGAACAAATGTTAGTAAATCCAAATCCATTCAGAGGAAAAGATAAAATTGATTACCCTCAGGAAGATCTGAATAAAGTGTATCCGTACAATGATTTAAACAATTGGAAATATGCAAAACTTACGGATGCTTTTGGAGGTATTGGACTGGAAGTGAAGACTCAAGATGAGTTGAATGTTGCATTGCAACAGATTGATAAATATCCTAATGATAATTTTATTGTACACGTTCACATCCCTAAAACCGATATCCCAGATTCAATTCAATACAGAACAGAAAAAGCGGGAGAAGACGAAACCTTAAATCCTGATTGGTCATTATGTTAACTAATCAAAACTAAGCGAACTTTATATATGAGTGAATACCCAAAATTAACAGAAGAACAGATGAAAAATCTGTTACAGCTACCTAACAAAAGAAATAAGCCATTAAGAGTAGTTGTTGATACTGATTTTGATAATGAAATAGACGATTTTTTTGCATTAACCTGGTTACTATTGCCTCACGAGAATATTAAAGTTGAAGGAATCTATGCAGCACCTTTTTCGTTTTTGGAGCGATTAAAAGCTTTATTAAGAGCTAATGATCTTATTAAAGCAGCTCCAGATAATTTAACAGAGGATGAAAAGGCTTTAGTAAATAAGTACAAGGGACAAATAGAAGCTATAGAAAAACTTGGGATTACTCCCGAAAGTCTTTTAGAAAAAGGAAGTCATGTTGCCTTGACACCTGAAGAAGGAATGGAGAGTAGTTATCAAAAACTGCTGGAATTCATGAAGCTTTTTGATAAACCAGAGGTACCTGTTTTAAAAGGAGCAAGGCATTATATAAAAGATGGTTGTCCTGTAAGAAGTGAAGCAGTTGATCATTTTATAGAATTAGCGCGCGGAGCTTCTATGGATGATCCTATTTATGTGATGGGTATAGCTTGTGCTACCAATCTGGCTTCGGCTATTATGATTGCGCCTGATATCATAGATAAAGTGGTGTATACCTGGACGGCGGGTTATCCAACAAATGTTACTGATTTACAGAATACTTCTTTCAATTTATCGCAGGATATAGAAGCTTCTCAAATACTATTTAGTAGTGGTGTTCCCTTGGTTTATATTCCTGGATTTTATGTCGGCCAACAGCTAACCTTGTCTCAGGCGGATATGGAAGCTTGGTTCAAAGACTCAGGTCCGATAGGAAAAGCACTCTATGATCGATATATGAATAACCCGTTATTTGCCTGGTATGGAAAAGATAAAGACAATCTTTTTGGACAAATCTGGAATATCTGGGATTTAATCAATATTGCTTGGTTTATAGATCCAGGTTCAGTTCCATCTCACGTAGTGCCTTCTCCAATATTAACAGAAGAAGGATATTGGAAACCAAAAGAAGATAGTCACTTGATTAGAGAATGCTATTATACAAATTATAACAGCATTTTTCCTGCTTTTGCAGAACAGTTGAAGGCTTATGAAATTAGTAATGAAAAGTAAGCAAATAGAAACTGAAGATTTATGAAATCTATGATTATATGTTAAATAACCTAACAGGTCTTCAAAAGATAGAAGTTTTATACTAAAGTGATATTATGTAATCTATAGCAGACTAAATAAGAATAACAACTCAAAACCTATCCAAATGATTAAAAATGAAATTAGTAGCGTGGCCATTTATCCTCCAATTGGCATAGCCCGTATAGGAAATTCATCCGAATATTTTATGGCTTCAGAAGTTACAGGAGTAGCACCTGATCCTGCTGGAGGTTATAAAGATGTCAATGGTCGTGTTAAAAAACAAGTAGTACGCTATAGAGTGTATGCTTTTAATGCAGCAGGAGAGGTCCTTGGAGAAGTAACTGCAAAAGAAGCAACAATCCAATGGCATGTGGATGTTGCTAATATAAAAGCAGCTTGGTATCAGTTTAATAATGCACTGGATTTACCGCAAGCAGGTATTCCTTCTGCGTATAGGAATGAAGAAGTCACTGATGAGGATCGCAAACAATTAGCAATTACTCCATCTTCAGTACAAATATCAGGTGTAAATATTAAGGATGAAAAAAACAGCTTTGATGATGGAGAGTTTTATGGAACACCGGTAAATCTGGGACATGTAGAAACGGATGAAGCGGGTCGCTTACTGTTTTTTCCTGGTAATGGTGATGCACAATCTAAAGACAATAAGCCCGCTATTACCTTCGCTAATAATGATGGATGGCATGATGATACTTGTGATGGTGTAATCAGAGCAACAGTACATATTGGAGATGTTGTTTTAGAAGCTACACCAGCAATGGTTGCTGTTACGCCTCCTAATTTTGGACCAGGATTGTTTGGGGTTATTACTATGAATGATGTTGTACAAGACTTGTTTATTCGAGAAATGGGGTACCCCAATCCATCCAAGGAAGGTGTCGTATTTTGGGAGCATATTTATCCAATACTAGAACGTATGACAGCGACTCAATGGGTAAATCAAGGGTTCTTTATGTTGTTTGGAAAAAATTCTCCTTCAGATTTCACGAACACCACATTGCTAAAAGCCCTGCAAGATCCTTCTGACCAATCTGGTAGCGAAAGACAGCGTGTATTTAATTGGTTTAGAGATCCGGATTCTACGGAGTATACGCCTACTAAAGTTCCTCCGTTTTATGGAGATGGTTTTGGAGAATATGAAAAAATAGCACTCGTAGATTTACCGATCACGAGAACACAATATGAACGGTTAAAAAAATGGGCGAAAGGAGATTTTACAACTGGGAAACCAGTAGTACCAATACCTTTTTCTGAGCAAACCTTAGAGGAACAGTTACATTCTTTGAATCAAGCTCCTCTGGAAGAATGTTTGGGTGGCCCTTTTCATCCTGGAATAGAACTCACCTGGCCCATGCGTATAAAACGAATGTGGGAAAAACCATATCGTTTAAATATAGTAGATAAAGGAGAGGCTACAAAATTAGATTTTGGTCCTTTGTTATCACCTGCAATAGCATTAGCAGCTGATGGTCCTTTATCTAAAAGTGGTCCAGGATCTTTAACCAGGTGGTTGGGCGTACCTTGGCAAACAGATGAAGCAAGTTGCTTATCAGGATATGATACCTCTACTTATTTACCATTGCCTTCTTTTTGGGCAGCTCGTGTTCCAAATCAAGTACTGAGTGAACAGAGTTATTTAAGAATGCAGGATGGAGATGTGAATATTGCACAACGATTAAAACATTTTGACTACAGACAAGATTGGCTACGGGATTTTGGTTCTAATTATCAGAAAAAAATAAATCTTATGATTAGTGAATGGCATGAACTTGGAATTATAGCTAAGGCAGAAGATGCAATACCAAATAACAAAGAAGGGTATCTTCCGGATGTTTCGTGGAAAGAATCTGATCGACATTTTACTGGTGGGGATCCTACTTTTGAACAAGTAATTTATGCAGAAAAAGAAGATATTCCAGAATTAGAAAGTGTAAAAGAAAGTGGATTATTAAGAAAAGGAATTGCTCCAGAAAGAACTAGAGTTCGAAGAACATTTAGACGTGACGAGAGATAATACGTATTATAAAGTCATTATTGTAGGTGGTGGTCCAGCAGGGATCGCCACCTCTATAACATTGTCTTCAATGGGGATATCTAATTGTATCGTAGAAGCAACGATCGAACCTACAAGAAAATGTGGAGAAGCAATACCTCCTAATGCTAAGCCTATTCTAAAACAATTAGGAATGCTGCACTTAGTAGAGAATCCAAGACATATAGAGTATTATGGGAATAAAGTTTGTTGGGGATCAGAAAGCTTAGAACAAAAAGAATTTATTCAAGGAATACACGGACATGGATATTTATTAGATCGTTTGTATTTTGAGAAACAACTCAGGGAACAGATTAAGAGCAATGGAACGGCTTTTTATGAAGGGTACAAATTAAATACAGTTTCCAGAAGTAACGCTGCAGTTGAGGTAGTTATAAGTAATATGCTAACCGAAATAACCATCAATGGATCTTATATTGTCGATGCAACAGGACGTAAGGCGTCAGTTTGTCGTAAATTGGGAGTTTATAAGACAGCTATAGATTCGCAATTTGCTGTAACATTTAGTGTAAAAACTACTTCAGTTGTTAGGCAAGAAATTATGGTAGAAACTACCGAGAATGGATGGTGGTATGTAGCACCAGATGGTACGAATCAATATACATTAATGTTCTTTACAACCAAAGACGAGATTCCTAAGAAAGAAGAATTAGAAGCATTTTTAAAAAAGGAATTAGTGTGTTTACAACACATATCCAAAATCTTGAATCCTATAATATGTGATTTTGAAAAGATACGGATTATGCCAGCAGGAACTAGTTGCCTTGATGTACCTTATGGAGATCAATGGATTGCTGTTGGGGATGCAGCTTATGCATATGACCCTGTTTCTTCCTATGGAATTACATCTGCACTTGCTTCAGGTTTTTATGCAGGAAAAGCATTGGGGAGTTATTTTTCAGGAGAAGAAGACGCCATGTCAGTATATCGATATATCTTAGAAAATGCGTTCCAATCTTACATGGAGAAATTAATAAAATACTATTCAACAGAAACAAGATGGAAAGAGAGTCTGTATTGGAAAGACAGGTTTTTAAACATCTCTCATAAAATGGTTTAAGATATATCAACGTTAGAATTTATTTTTAAAGTAATAAAACAGTGTTATTTCTTATAACTATAATGGCCAATTACTTTATAATCAAATAGACAGTCAGCTAATACTTGTCCGCCACCGATATTGTGAACGATTAAATATCGTTGCTGATCTTCAGATTTTTGATTAACTACTAATCCAATATGGGTAAGCCCGCCTCCCAGACTCCAACATACAACGTCTCCTGGCACATAATCCTTCGAATTTTTGGAAATAGACTTCACTTTGCCAAATCGAGAAAAGAACTTCATTAGGTTTGGCACTCTTCTATGATCAATATTTTTATCAGTTTTTGATAGCCCCCAGTTTTTGGGATATAGACTAAAATTAGTTTTCATGTCTTCATGTACCTCTTTCTGTAGATCAATTCCTAGTTTTCGATAAGCTCTGATGACTACATCTGTGCATACACCTTTATCACTGGGTACATCTCCATTAGGATACTTGATAGAAAAATAAGCGGGATCATATGTTACTTCCTGTGTAGTTAATGATAAGGAAGCTTCAGATAAGAGGTTGTAAAAGTCCTCCTGAGCAAAAAGAGTAGAAGAAATTAGAAGCGACAGTAAAAATATGATTTGTCTGTTCATATGGTTTTGTTTTCAGTATTAACAAAATTAATTTTTTATTATTAAGAAAATTCTTGCATTATAGTATATTAATTCTTTTTTTTGATACTGATTAAAAATAAGCTAATTACTTTAAAATAATTGTATAAGTTTATTTTAGACCCCTAATCTTCCTTTTTGAATTTTACCTCTTTAGCGAAGGTGACTAAATGAAGTTACTACGATATTTCGTTATGAGAATTCACCACTTATTTATTTTATTTTATTGTCTGCTAGCAAGTGGTTATGCTCAACAAGTAGACACTGATTTTTCGAGAAATGGAATTCTAATGTTTAAAGAACTAGGAATGGCTTCATCTCATATCATTGATTTTAATATTAATGAAGAAGGTAAAATTAATGTTCTATATGAGTCTGATGCTAAGAAAAACCTAGTGCGTCTATATAAAAATGGTACAAAGGATCTTCAATTTAATATAACTTCTAGTAATTTAAATAATCAAAATACTATTCCCGTAGGCATGAGTGCTCGATCAGATGGAAGTATTTTAGTTTTATCTAATTTCTGGAGTGGATATAGTTGGATGATTTCTATAAATGGTTTTTATGAAGATGGAAGTGTTAACCATGGATTTGGACGTAGCGGAGTGTATAAAAAAAATATATTAGATAATTTAGATGATAATTATGGTCAGTATATTTATGCATCATCTAGTGATGAAATAATTGTTGTCGCCAAAGTGCAAGATTTTAGTGCTCCAAATAAAAAAGAAAAAATTGCTATCCTGAAGTTATCAGATATAGGAGAGACATTATCATCTAGTTTATATGATGATCATCATTTTACATTAAACTGTTCGGCAATGGAGGATGATTATTTATTGCTGGCGTATTCTGAATCCGTAGATAATGGACAAGAACAATCTACTTATCTAGCAGGATTCGATAGTGATCAAATGGCATCTAATAACCTTTATTGTCTCACTATAGAGGAAGATTATCAATCCTTTGATCATATTGTTCTATCAAATGCAGAACTATATACTTCTCAAATAGAAAATGATTCTGAAGGTGTATATCGCATCCGTAAATATGGTGTAAAAGGAAATCTAGAAACCTCTTTTTTTGATTCGGGAGAAATGGGATTTAGCGCAGATATTTATAACTCCAGTTTTATTGTCAATGAAGAAGGAGAGGTATTTGTTATTTCTACAAGTTTAGATAGTGAATACGAAATATTGATCAAAAAGTTATTAAATACAGGTGATATAGATACGGACTATGGTAGTGATGGCGTAGCATCGGTTTTTCTAAAATATCCAATACTTGACCTAAATAAAATACGATTAGATAAAAAAAATGAGTTGTACATTTCCGGGGCGATGAGCGTAGAAGGTAATTCTTATGGCTTTATTACAAAACTTAAACTTAATGTTCAGCAACTAAAAAGAGAAAAATTAGAGGAATTCCTAGATAAGCTATTCGTGAAAGAATAATAATCTTACTTAGACAATTCTTCTAATCTTTCTTTTTCTGATTTACTTAATTTATCAATTCCCTGATTGTTTATTTTGTCCAATAATCTGTTTAATTCTTTTTCCTTTTCGATTTTATCTACATTATAACGATCATCTACATCTAATAATCCTTCTGGTTTTTGTTGGATAGTTTTTTTGAATTGCAAAAAATCGGGTTTCAGCCATTTTATAAATACAAAAATGATAATTATGGCAATTATTAAAGGAATTGATATAAAGCTTATTAATAAAGTCGGAATCATTTATGAAGGTTCTAAATGTTGTTTAATTACGTTCATATTGTAAACCTATAAAACTACAGAAGATTTTTTAATTTCAAAATTCATAAATATTATCGAATTTCTTTTATAAAATCTTCAATACTATCAACTCCATTTTTAGTTAAGTGTTTGATAAAAGCGGAACCAATAATCGCGCCTTTTGCAGTTTTAGTTGCCTGCGTAAACGTTTCATTATTACTGATTCCAAAACCTACAATCTGAGAGGCTTTTAGATTCATATTTGCGATACGTTCAAAATATGTCTCTTGTGTATTTCCAAACCCAGATGTTGATCCCGTAACACTTGCCGAACTTACCATATAGATAAACCCATTAGATACACTATCAATAAAACGAATACGTTCCTCAGAGGTCTGTGGTGTTATCAGAAAAACATTGATTAATCCGTATTTTTCAAAAGTTTCTTGATACTGTTCATGATATTCGGCAACTGGAAGATCAGGTATAATCAATCCGTCAATACCAATTTCCTGGCATTTAGCACAAAAAGCTTCTACACCATACTGCATCATAGGATTGAAATATCCCATAATAATTAGAGGGATGTTTACTGATTCACGGATATCTTTGAGTTGTTCAAATAATAGTTTAGTGGTCATTCCATTTTTTAGAGCCACTGTAGAGCTTTCTTGTATGGTAGGACCATCAGCTAGTGGATCACTAAAAGGTAGTCCAATCTCTATCATATCTACACCACTTTTTTCGAGATCCTGAATAACCTTTTTAGTATTGTGTAATGATGGATATCCAGCAGTAAAATAAATGGATAGTAGTTTTTTATCTTGCTCAAGGGCTGTATTAATTCTGTTCATTAGTAATTCATTTATTGTCATTTCCGCTAAGGCAGATTTTTTTGCTTTTATACTTTATATTGTCATCCCAGCGTAGGCTGGGATCTATTTTTAATTATACCAATCAAATGCTAAATCTTTCCAATTTGTATTTTCTTCTTCGATAAGATTAATTTTCCATTGTCTTTTCCAAGTTTTCAATCTTTTTTCTCTTAGAATAGCATCATTTACATATTTATGAGTTTCAAAGTACACCAATTTATTTAAATCATATTGCTTTGTAAACCCTTCAATCATTTTACTTTTATGTTCAAAAATTCTTCTTTCCAGATTATTACTCATCCCTATATAAAGGGTTCCATTTTTTTTATTACTAAGAATGTAGACCGAATATTGATGTTCTGATTTTAACATTTATTTTTCATTTTGGATTCCAGCCTACGCTGGAATGACAAATAAGTAGTCAGTATCAATAAAAAATATTTTAATACTTAGTACTTTGTACTTTCTACTAATTATTATAATTTGAAATAATCTATATAAGTGTTAAGATCTTTGTCTCCACGTCCCGAAAGACTAATTACTACGATATCATCCGGTTGAAATTTTTTATCGTTAAATATTGCTAAGGCGTGTGACGTTTCAATAGCAGGAATAATACCTTCTAGTTGTGATAATTCTAATCCAGCAGTCATTGCATCATCATCAGTTACAGAGTAGAATTCACCACGACCTGTTTTGTATAGGTGTGAGTGTAAGGGACCAACTCCTGGGTAATCTAATCCTGCAGATATAGAATAAGGTTCTGTAATCTGTCCATCCGGTGTTTGCATTAATAAAGTTTTACATCCATGGATAATACCTTCTTTACCTAACTGCGAAGTAGCTGCACTTTCTCCACTATTGACACCTTTTCCAGCTGCTTCTACTGCAATAATTCCTACACTAGGTTCCTCTAAGAAATGATAGTATGTCCCAGCTGCATTACTTCCGCCGCCGATACACGCTACAACATAATCAGGGTTTTCTCGTCCTTCTTTTTCTTTTAATTGCCACTTAATTTCTTCAGAAATGATAGATTGAAACTTTGTTACCATATCCGGATACGGATGAGGTCCAATAGCAGATCCTATGATATAATGAGTGTCCACAGGATTGTTGATCCAATCTCTGATAGCTTCATTAGTTGCATCTTTTAATGTTTTACTTCCAGATTTTGCAGGTCTTACTTCTGCACCAAGCATTTTCATACGTGCTACATTAGGAGCCTGACGTTTGATGTCAATCTCACCCATGTATACGATACATTCAATACCCATTAGTGCACAAACTGTTGCAGTTGCAACTCCGTGTTGTCCGGCTCCTGTTTCCGCAATGATTCGGTTTTTACCTAGTTTTTTAGCAACAAGAATTTGTCCAATGGTATTGTTTACTTTGTGAGCTCCTGTATGATTAAGATCTTCTCTTTTTAAATATACTTTGGTGTTGTATTTTTCTGAAAGCCGTTTAGCATAATATAAAGGTGATGGGCGACCTACATAATCTTTTAATAATTGATTGAACTCTTCTTTAAAAGAAGGTTCGTTCATGATATTCAGATACGTAGATCTTAATTCCTCTACATTGGGATATAGCATTTCAGGGATGTAAGCTCCTCCAAAATCACCATAATATCCTTTTTCGTTTACTTGATAACTCATTTTTTTGTTTTTTTGGCGTGCCCCATAAAGGGTCGGGCTATTCGTTTCAATTCCTCATCTTGTTTTCCTTCGACAGCACTTCGACAAGCTCAGTGTGACACTCAGGATGACAAGATTGCGGGATTTACACTGCTATCCCTCACGCATATTATTTAGCATTTTTTTAAATTCTTTTAAATCATTTATATTTTTCAATCCTGGTTCAATTTCGAATTTACTATTAATGTCAATAGCATATATTGGTAAATCTGTTTCTAGGATCGTTTGTATTTTTTCAATTTCTTGTAATCCAATTCCACCGCTTAAAATAAATGGAGTAGTAGTGTTATAATTGTTTAAAACACTCCAATCAAAGGTAAATCCATTTCCTCCTTTTTCTTTTCCTTTTGTATCAAAAAGAAAGTAATCAACAATACCTTCATAAGGTTTTAATGTGCTAAAGTCAAATTCATCTTTGATCGAAAATACTTTAAAGATCTCGATTTGGTTTCTTCCAGACCTGACAGGTTTTGAAAACCTGTCAGGTCTATTTATTGTATTAGTTAACTCTTTACAAAATTCAGCAGATTCATTTCCGTGTAATTGAACTGCTTTGAAATCGTGTTTTTTTACTTTTTTCGAAATAAAATCGATAGATGCACCTACAAAAACTCCAGTTTTCTTAATAGTTTCTGGTAGCTCAGGAATATCTTGATCAAAGTTTCTGGGAGATTTTTCATAGAAAATAAATCCAAGGTAGTCTGGTTGTAATGCAGCTACAGCTTCAATATTTTCTTGATATTTCATTCCACACACTTTCAGTTTCATGCCTTCAATGATTTTATGAATTCTATGGCGTTAGCACCTGGGTTTTCAGTTTTCATGAAATTTTCACCAATTAAAAAACCTTCATAGCCATATTGTTGCAGATCTTTTATCGCTTCAATACTACTAATACCACTTTCCGAAACTTTTACAAAGTCATCAGGTATATGTTTGCTTAATTCTTTACTTACATCGGTACTGACATCAAAAGTTTTGAGATTACGATTATTAACTCCTAACATATCTAGAGAAGGCATTATTGATTTCTCAAGCTCTTCCAGATTATGCACTTCTAATAATACATCTAGTGAGATGCTTTTTGCAAATTCTGATAATGATTTAATCTCATCTCTAGACAATACTGCCGCTATTAATAATATTACATCAGCACCATACGCCTTGGCTTCTAACAATTGATATTCGTCAATTATGAATTCTTTTCTAAGTAAAGGCATGGTTACAGAAGCACGGGCAAGTAATAAATCATCTAGTGAACCTCCAAAATATTTTCCATCCGTTAATACAGACATTCCACAAGCTCCGGCTTCTTGATATCCAATAGCGACATCTTGTACACTCACCTTTTGGTTGATTACCGATTTAGAAGGAGATCTACGTTTATGCTCTGCAATGATACCTGTTTCACTATTACGTAAAGCTAATGCCAACGAACTAGCCTGACGGTCAAATAATACCGAATTTTCTAATTGCTGAATAGGAATTAGACTTTTTCTAAGTTCAACCTCTTTGTATTTATCTGCTACTATTTTATCTAATATGTTCATAGTTATTTTTAGTTTCCTCTCCCTCGAGAGAGAGGATTAAGGTGAGGGTGTTTCTCCTCATCCTAACTCCAATGCTCCTTCTCGTCTATCGCTAAACGTCGTCGTCCAAGGAGAAGGGGTTTTTTAACTCTTGCTTAATTCTTGCACCTTCTTCAACGCTACTAATCCTTTTCCGGATAATAACGATTCTTTCGCTTTTTCGAACCCTTGTTTAGGTTGTAACCCTTCTACTGTAGCGATTGCCATTCCTGCATTAGCACAAACTACATTGTTTTGTGCTTCAGTACCCTTACCATTAAGTATATTCATAAAGATAGCAGCAGATTCCTCAATAGAATCTCCACCTACTATTTCTTCCATCTTTAGAGTATTTACTCCAAAATCCTGAGGTGTTAACATTCCTTCAGAATGGTTAGATATGGTCTTAGTACTTCCGGTAAGAGATATTTCGTCATATCCATCTAAAGCGTGAATGATCGTAAAGTTTTTATCAGTATTTTGATATAAGTACCCATACATTCTGGCTAGTTCAAGGTTGAATACTCCTACGATTTGATTTTTTGGAAATGCTGGATTTACCATTGGTCCTAGCATATTAAAAAATGTTTTTACACCTAATTCTCTTCGTATAGGAGCTACGTTTTTCATAGCCGGATGGAATAGGGGAGCGTGTAATACACAAATCCCTGCCTCGTCAATACTTCGTTTTAGGAAATCTTTGTCATTACTGAATTTAATACCTAAATGTTCCATCACATTAGAGCTACCGCATTTAGAAGAAACTCCATAATTACCATGTTTGGTTACTTTTATACCTGCTCCTGCAGAAACAAACGAAGAAAGTGTGGAGATATTAAATGTATCTTTTCCATCTCCACCGGTACCACAAAGATCAATAGGATTGTATTCGCTAAGATCTACAGCAACACAAAGTTCTAATAAAGCATCTCTAAAACCTTCTAGTTCTTCGACGGTAATACTACGCATCATATACACTGTAAGAAAAGAGGCAATCTGGCTTTGGTTATAATCTCCTTTTGATATATTGACCAAAACTTGTTTGGCTTCTTTTTTAGAAATGATTTCGTGATTGATTAATCTATTTAATAAATTCTTCATGATTAATTATTTATCCAGTTTTCTAACATTTTTTTTCCATCGGGAGTGAGTACTGACTCTGGGTGAAATTGTACACCTCTAACATCTAATTCTTTATGTCTTAGAGACATGATTTGTCCGTTTTTGTCAAATGATGTAGCTTCTAAACAAGAAGGTAAATCAGTATCTGATACTACCCAAGAATGATATCTACCTACATCAAAAGTAGTATCAAGTCCTTTGAAAAGAGGTTCATCCGATACCGAAAGTTTTACTTCGGTTGCCACTCCGTGATATACATTGTCTAGATTAATCAGGCTTCCGCCAAAGACTTCTCCAATTGCTTGTTGACCAAGACACACACCAAATATACTTTTGGTATTTGCATAGGTTTTGATAATATCTTTCAGCAGTCCTGCTTCATCCGGAACTCCTGGTCCTGGTGAAAGCAATATTTTGTCGAAAGGAGCTACATCCTCTAATCTTAATTGGTCATTACGTTTTACGATTACTTCGCAACCTAAATCTTCCAGATAGTGAACTAGGTTATACACAAATGAATCATAGTTGTCTATTACTAATACTTTTCTCATTTTATTGTATAGGAGTTTATAAGCTCCTTATATTTCTTCAGCTAGTTTTAATGCTTTGGTTAATGCTCCTAGTTTGTTATATACTTCTTGTAGTTCGTTTTCTTCGTTTGACTGGTTAACTAATCCTGCTCCAGCTTGCCAATGAAGTTGATGATTTTTACTTAAAAATGTTCTAATCATAATTGCATGATTAAAGTTACCTGAGAAATCCATAAAACCGATGGCACCTCCGTAAAAGTCGCGATTTACAGTTTCGTATTTTTCGATAAGTTGCATAGCCATATGTTTGGGGGCACCACTTAGGGTTCCTGCAGGAAATGTATCGGCAACGACTTGCATTGTTGTTGTATCCTTATGTTTTTTACCTGTTACTTTGCTTACTAAATGAATCACATGTGAGAAAAACTGTACTTCTCTATAGGTGTCTACCGTAACTTCACTACCGTTGCGACTTAAATCATTACGCGCTAGATCAACTAGCATGACATGTTCTGCATTCTCCTTTTCGTCAACTGATAATTTTTTAGCTAGTTTCGCATCTTGCTCATCATTTCCTGTTCGTTTAAAAGTTCCCGCTATAGGATGAATTTCAGCGATATCATCTTTAACGACCAATTGCGCTTCAGGTGAACTACCAAATATTTTAAAATCTCCATAGTCAAAATAGAATAAGTAAGGAGAAGGATTGATGCTTCGTAAAGCTCTATATACATTAAATTCATCGCCTTTAAATTTCTGAGAAAAACGTTTAGATAAAACCAATTGAAATACATCTCCACGTTGACAATGTTTTTTAGCTAAAGCCACTTGCTCTTTGTATTGCTCATCATTTAAATTTGAAGTAGTCTCGTCTACAGTAGTAAAACTGAAAGAAGCAAAGTTTTTTACGTTGAGTAGAGACTCTATTTCGGCAACATTACTTTTTTCTGATTCATAACAGTGAGCGAAAATATAAGCTTCATTGTTAAAGTGATTAATAGCAATAATATTTTGATATACACTGTATTGTAAGTCTGGAATATTTAAGGTATCCTCTTTTTTGGTAATCGTGATATCTTCAAAATATCGAACTGCGTCATAAGAAATATATCCGAATAGGCCATTGTTTATGAATTTGAAATCACTTTTTGAAGTTTGGAATTTCCGCCCAAATTGTTCTATGATAAGTGGGATATCTGTGTCATGAGTTATAGCGGTTTCTTTATGAGTTTTATCAGGAAATGATTCATAAATGGTTTCATTTTCAATCTTAATAGTTGCAATAGGATTGCAACAGATGTAAGAAAAACTATTTTCATTTCCTCTATAATCACTACTTTCTAATAATAAGCTATTAGGAAATCTATCTCTAATTTTTAGGTAGACACTTACCGGAGTGATAGTATCCGCTAGAATTTGTTTGAAATGTGTGGTTAATGTATAACTCATGTTATATTTTGATATTAATAATTTATAAAACCCCTAATTTATTAGAACAAAAAAAAGGCTTGTCGTGATTTGACAAGCCTTTGATATGTTTACTTAACTATATGACAGGATCTATCTCACGACGTTTTCGTTATAAGATGACCACCACCAGGTATTTGTTAAGATTAAATTCATTTTTTATTTCTTGAGTCAAATATATAAATTTATTGTAATTCAAAAAACAAAAAAATTACATTTTTAAATTTATTGCTAGTTCAAATTCATCAGAGATAGTTTTGTCTCCCAAATTATCAAAGAAACTTCCAGATCCATACTTGATATCATATTTTGTTCTATCTACATTAAGTGTAGTTGAAGCAGAACCTCTATTAACGGTAAGGTCAAAAGAGATAGGGTTGGTTTTTCCTTTGATAGTAAGATCACCTGTAACCTTATAGCCGCCATCCATTTTTGAGGCTTTTTTGATTACAAGTTTAGCACTTTTGTGATCTTTAACTCCAAAAAAGTCATCAGAAGCAAGGTGCCCCTCTAATTTTTCTTTTCCTTTTCCTGCCTCAAGATCTGTAACAGCAAGTGAAGTCATATCTACTACAAATTCTCCTCCACTTAAGCTATTATTCTCAAAATTTAAAAATCCACTAGAAAAGTTAAGTGTTCCGGTATGTTGACCTGTAACTTTTTTACCTGTCCAATTAATAGAACTTTCTGAGGCTTTGATTTCTTTTTGTTGAGCATAAGAATATGTCGCAGCTATTAATGTAACTGCTAGGATTAATGATTTAAGTTTGGTTTTCATGATTTTAAAATTTAATGTTTATATAATTGTGATTACTTAATTAGTTTCTAAGTTTATTTAATAGATTGTTTAGAAGAATTAATTCTTCTTGTGAAAGATTGGAGGTTATTCTTTTTTCAAAATTATTCATGGCAGGACTTACTTGTTCTAGAAATTTTTGACCTTCATTTGTTATAGTAATTTCCACCTTTCTTCGATTGGTCGGGCAGGTAACTCTTTTTACTAAATTCTTTTTGATAAGTTTATCTACTAATCTTGTAGTGTTACTCATTTTGCTAACCATCCTATCTTGTATAGTAGATAAGTTGGCAGGTTTTCCTTGTTGACCATTAAGAATTCGAAGTACATTAAATTGTTGTATAGAGATATCATAAACCTTCAATTCAGAATTTATCTGATCACTTATCCAATTTTCGGTATATAATAAGTTTACGATTGCTTTTCTTGAAAGCGGAAGTTCCGTCTTGGTTTTTATGATATCTTCAATATTCATTTGTTTGTACAATATTTGTATATACAAATGTATGATGTTAATTGTTTTTAAAACCATAAATAGATACTAATTCTTTGTTAAAGTTCTAATGATTACTATTCTTTAATATTATTATTGTTCGATTGAATACTAATAGAAATCCTAAAATTCTCTTTATGAATTACATAAACCTTGTTAATTTCCTTTTTGATAATAAAGCGTTTTAATACTTTAGTATCATGCATAAATGGATCTTTTATATAGGCTTGACCGTATTGCTTGTAAGTTGTAAAGGAGAACAGAAGGTGGCGATAGAGACTACTAAGGTGTTTTCTGGCAAAGGTGTAGAGATACCTGTTTATGATTTTAAGAATTTCGAGTATTTATTAAGTATTAATGACGGAAAAACTCGAATTATTAATTTCTGGGCTACTTGGTGTAAACCGTGTGTTGCAGAATTACCTTATTTCGAATTGATAAATAGTAGATATCCGAATAAAGAGGTTGAGGTAATATTAGTAAGTTTAGATCTTCCTAATCAAGTAGAGTCTAAATTGATCCCTTTTATTAGAAAACAAAGGATAAAAAGTAAAATTGTATTGTTAGATGATCCAGATGCTAACAGTTGGATTCCTAAAGTGAATGAAAATTGGTCAGGATCTATACCGGCTACCATTATATATAAAGGAAATACTTCAAATTTTTATGAACGATCTTTTACTTATGATGAATTAGAAAGAGAATTAAAAAAGATGTTATAATATCATACAGAGTTCCCATTCATAATGATAAAAACCTAAAAGAACAGATAAATGAAGACTTTAAAGATTTTAGTAGCAGTTGTTTTAGTAATTGCCGTGAGTGCATTTGCAATTGACAAAGTTAATGTATCTGATACCGATGCAGGATATATAATAGGAGATACGGCCACAGATTTTAAGCTTAAGAATATTGATGATACTATGGTTTCGTTAAAGGATTATAAAGAAGCTAAAGGATTCATTGTTATTTTTACGTGTAACCATTGTCCGTATTCTGTTGCTTACGAAGATAGAATTATCGAATTAGATAAAAATTTTAAGAACAAAGGATATCCAGTAATAGCAATTAACCCTAATAATCCTAAAGCATATCCTACAGATAGTTTTGATCAAATGAAGATTCGAGCAAAAGAGAAAGGATTTACATTTCCTTATTTATTTGATGATGGTCAAAAGATTTATCCACAATATGGCGCTACAAAAACACCGCATGTATATATTCTGGAAAAGACGGAAAACGGTAATGTCGTTCGTTATATTGGAGCAATCGATAATAATTATAAAGATGCAGCGGCAGCGGATAAGAAATATGTGGAAGATGCTATTAATGCCTTACTAAAAGGGCAGAAAGTTCCTGTTGAGACTACAAAAGCTATTGGTTGTAGTATAAAAGCATAAAACAATCTAATTATATTTAGATAAATGGATGTATGGTTTCGTACAATCCATTTAGGACTCTTATATTTGTAATGAATTATTTGGGTAAAAGTTCAATATAAAAAATGGAAATATAAAATGGCCGAAGATATAACACAAAATCAATGGGAAGATCTTATTGCTAATGATACGAATGCAATAATTCTAGATGTTAGAAGTGAAGAAGAAGTAGAAGATGGTTTTATACCGAATATGCTTAATTTGGACATACGTCAAGGACAAGGTTTTCTGGATGAAGTGGAGAAATTAGATAAATCGAAAAATTACTATGTGTATTGCCGTTCTGGTGCTCGAAGCGCTCAAGCATGTGCATTGATGAATCAAATGGGTTTTGAAACTACATATAACCTAATCGGTGGTTTTATGAATTGGGATGGCGAAGTTGCCGAATAATATTATCTAACCATACTACTTATGAAAATCAAAACAATAGTTACCATAACTGTTTTCTCACTATTATTATTTAATTGCAAGGATAGTAATAACAATGATACTGCTGCGGTAGAGCTTATTACGGTTGAGGAAATGGACTCTCTGCTGGAATTAGAAAAAGTACAGCTCGTAGATGTACGTACACCACAAGAATATGCAGAAGGACATATAGAAGGTGCTATTAATATAGATTTTAGTGATGAGAATTTTGAGACCTTGATATCTGAAGTTGATAAATCAAAGCCAGTTGCTGTGTATTGTGGTCGTGGAGGAAGAAGTGGTAAGTGTTCTGCTTATATGAAAAAAGCTGGATTTACCAAGATTTATGATCTTGATGGAGGAATCACCGAATGGAAATATAAAGGAAAGGAAACGGTTAAATAAAATACTTTGATCGTTATATATTATTTAAAAAGCAAAACCTTAAAGTTTTGCTTTTTTTTATATTAATAGTGAACCTCTATTTATAGTGTTTTCAATTAATTAGTGTTAAAAAAATAATACCCAAACCTTTTGGTTTCAAAAATATCGTTGTAGGGTTCGGCATTCTTGAAATAGTTCTCTTGCAGACGTAATGATTGAATAGAACTAAAACATACATGGGACTATGGTAACTGTAATAAATTATAAAGTTTTTACCTTTAACTTGATAATAAAAAGGGCTGTCTAGAAAGATATAGACAGCCCTTTTATGAATAAGGTGAAAAATAATATTTCTGTTTTTATATTATTTCACAAAAATCTTTTGAACCAACGTTTTATTTCCTGTAGTAACATGCATAAAATAGATACCCGAAGTCAGATTATTTAGCTTAATTATCTGGCTTACTTTATTTGTTTTTTCAGGTGTTCTTACTAGTAGGGTTTCCACAGTTCTTCCATTAATATCTTTAATACTAATCTTAGAAGATGAAGAATGAAGATTATAAATCTCCAGATTAAGAATATCTTTGGCTGGGTTAGGGAAAACAATAAAATTTAACTCTCCAGAATTGGATGCTTTAGTATTAACATTAGACTTTGAGTTACAGGCTCCAAGATTTATCCATACTTCCCATTGACCTGAATTTTGTTCTGGATTTTTCCCTGTATTCCACCACTTGGCTTCATATTCGACCTCATTGTATACGACATTATTACCAATAACATAAGTTGCATTGGTGGACCAGGCACTTATTCCGTTACAGCCATTTCCACCTCCTCCATTGCATTGTCCTGTAGAGTTATAGATTGCTTGATTACAAGTAATAGTGAAGTTGCCTGCTTGATCCCCTGAAGGGTTTCGAGTTTCCCACTGGCTTCCTACCGTAGTTGTTGTAGCATAAGAACCTCCTGCATTGGCAGATCCTTGTAAAGAATTATTCTGATAATACTGTAATGTACAATCTGTATTATTGGTAAAAGTAGCATTTATTGCGTCGCCAGTAGTACATCCAACACCGCCACCTTCAACGATTATATCACTTACTGAATAAAATGCTTCATGGCTATCATTGTAATCTCTTTGCCATATACTTACTAAAGCAGCTTTTTTACCGGCATAAGAATCAGGAATAAAAGATCTAATAATAGTGGATGCTGCTGCAGGTCCTTGTCCCACGCTACCAATCTCTATTAGGTCATTCCATCGTAATGGTTGTGTAGGATCCCAATTTAATTGAGTAATGTAAACCTTGTAATATTCAGTCTTATGAGGCGCAGTATTTGTCCATTCTACGTCAATATATCCATGTTTGACAGTTGTCGCTGGCCAATCACTACTTAACGCGTCAAGACAGCTAAAATCTACTGCACTACCGTTACCACCACTGGCAATTTGGCCATCCGGAATAAGAGCCTGGTGGTTTCCGAAATTGGTATCTGGCTGTAAAACTCCCCTCCATTCATAAATTGCGCTACCACAAGGAGTGCAGACAGGGGTGGATGGATTGTTAAAACAATTGTAAATCCTACTTGGAGGATAAATAACAGTACCGTGTGAGAATACGGGTTGAGCGATGCTCAACAAGAAAAGAAAAAATCCGAGAAATTTAAGAGTTTTCTTCATAATTGAAAAGGTTTTAAGTTATATATTAATTAAGAATCTAAGATTTGGAAGCACAGCATAGGAATTAGCGCTTTATCTACTTTTATCATATTAAAAAACAAGCTTGTTCATTAAAGATTAAAGAACAGTTGGTTTACTATTTTTAGATGATTTTGTAGTAAGAGTTATCGTATTTATTTGTTGATTTTCTAAATACATTTCGGACTTATTTCCTTTGTGGAAGAGGGTTTTAACAAAAAAGAAAAGAAAGTAAGGGTCAAGATGTAGAATATAGTTTCAGAAAATTAAATAAGTAACAAAAGTTTTAACTGAAGTACTGTAGATCTTTTCATGTTGATTTGTATTTTTTAAGAGTTGGGTAAACTTAAAGAGAACTTAAATCAAAAAGAAAATATTTAGACAAACGACAAGACTTAATAGATATTACGTTTCTAAAACCATATGAACTGTTTTTATATCTAATTATTTTCTTTGTTCATGTAGTCTTTTAACAAGACCAATTCGTAGGAACTCTATCCCATCGATGATCTTTTAAATTTGACATCCATTGTTTTGATAGACCAATGCCATTGCTTATTGCCATATTAGCTTTTACATTTTGTAATTGTCGCATTCCGGGAATCATAGTGTTTACTATTGGATTGGATGCTATAAAACGCAATGCCAATTCTGCTATCGGCATTTCTTTACCTAGCATTTTTTTTAATTTTGAAATACGCTCAATAGTTGGAGGTAAATTTTCTGATCCAAAATATGTATTTCTAAAATCACCTTGTTCCCATTTAGAATGTATTGATAGCTTTCCTGTAAGAGAACCTTCATCAAAAGGTACTCTGGCAATTACGCCGATATTATTTTTTTTACAGTAAGGAAACAATTCATCTTCTGGAGATTGATCGAATATATTATAGATAACTTGCACAGCATCGATCAAACCACTTTCTAGGGCCTTAATGCAATTAGAAGGCTCCCAGCGATTGACACTAATTCCGAAGGTTGAAACTTTTCCTTCTTTTTTTAGTTTTACAATCATTTCTTTCCATTCATCATTATCTGCCCAACTATCTTCCCAAACATGAAATTGTAATAAATCTATAGTTTCAATATCAAGATTCTTTAAACTTTTTTCGGTATACGAGATAATATGATCTGATGGATAAATATCTTTTAATAATGATGATTTGTTAGGAGGCCACTGATCTATTTTGGGAGGTATTTTTGTAGCCGTATATAATCGTTTACTTTTATGTCGTTTCAATAGATTTGATAGAATACGTTCACTCTTGCCTTCGCCATATCCCCAAGCAGTATCAAAAAAATTACATCCTAATTCTACAGCTTTATCTAAGGACTTGTGGGAAGTGATATCATTAGATTTTGACCATCCAGCCATACCCCACATACCATATCCAACTTGGCTAATTTCCCAATCTAATTTCCCGAATTTTTTATAGATCATATTTAATAAATAACTTTATTATAGGTTTATAAAAGAAGTGCAAAATCAATAAAAATCAACTTATTTTCTGCTTCTAATATAGAAAGAAACACAATGGATAAGTTGTCTGGATGAAGCCACTAGTATCCCACAGATAAAAGATACTAGTGGCTTTATTCAAGAAATTTACTCGTGTAATTCTTTTTTGATTATTCAATTAGATTTTTACCTATTTTATTCCAAATTCTTTTTAATAAAAACCCTGCTATTAATGCGGTTATTCCCGTAATTGCTGCAGTTTTATATTCTCCATAAAGTACGTAACCTGTTGTGAATAAGGTGCCGTAAACCAAACAGCATCCTAGTAACATGGCTAATATCCCAGAGGGAACAGCCCATTTTTTATTATCGGTAATAATAGCAACATCTTTTTTATGAGCTTTGTCAATTATTGCTTTCCAACCGGGTCCACCTGGTTGTAACTTTTTGTAAAAACTAAAAAGCTTTTCGTCTGTATCTGGTTTTGTTATAAAAGTCACTACAATCCAAACAAATGTGGTTATAATAACTACAAACGGGATACTAAACCAAGTTGGAAAAATACCATCAGCACCAAAAAGAACTTCATTAACTTCTGGTTTAGTTATGATTAAAGATATAATCCCAGAAGAAAACATAGCCGAGATTTCGCTCCAAGCATTTATTCTCCACCAAAACCATCTAAGAATAAAAATTAATCCTGTTCCTGAACCAAACATTATAATATATGTAAATATTTGTTCGGCATTATTTAGAGCTAATGCTAATAAAACACTTAAAGCCATAAGTACTACGGTCGATAATCTACCGAATCCTACCATTTCTTTTTCGCTAGCATTAGGTTTTATAAATTGGCGATACACATCATTAACCAAGTAAGAAGCTCCCCAGTTTAGGTGAGTTGAAATACTTGACATATAGGCGGCTATTAAAGAAGCTACTACAATTCCTAAAAGTCCACTTGGTAACTTAGTTAACATTGCAGGATACGCTAAGTCATGCCCTAATTTATCTGCTGTTACATCTGGAAAAGCTTCTTGAATACTTGCTAAATCTGGGAATACTATTAAAGATGTAAGTGCAACTAATATCCATGGCCATGGTCGTAGCGCATAATGCATAATATTGAAAAAGAAGGTAGCTCCAATAGCATGGTTCTCATTTTTTGCAGCAAGCATACGTTGTGCTACATATCCACCACCACCAGGCTCAGATCCTGGATACCATGAACTCCACCATTGTACTGCCAATGGTATAAATAGTAGGGTGATAACGGCTTCTTTATTTCCAAAATCTGGAAGTAAAGAGATTTTATCAGCTACATTGGGATGGGATATTAAATTTTGTAAACCGTTAACTTCAGGTAAATTTACACAATAGTATGCTGCACCTATGGCTCCAGCCATGGCAACAAAGAACAGTAAGAAATCTGAATAAACTACTCCTTTAAATCCACCTAACGCACTAAATATTACAGTTACTACTGCAGCATACCCTACGGTTTCTATTGCCGATAGCCCTAGCATTACCTGTCCAATTTTTATGGCGGCTAATGTAATGCCAGACATGGCTAAAACATTAAAAATTAAGCCTAAATAAACAGATCTGAAAATCCTTAAAAATCTACCAGGTTTTCCGGAATATCGTAGTTCATAAAATTCCATATCCGTATTTACATTAGAACGCCTCCACAATCGAGCATATATAAAAACAGTTAGTAATCCTGTTAGTAAAAATGCCCACCAAGCCCAATTACCAGCAACTCCATTTTGTCTTACTAGATCGGTAACTAAATTTGGAGTATCTGTAGAAAAGGTAGTAGCGACCATAGAGAAACCTAGCAACCACCAAGGCATATTTCTACCTGATAAAAAATATTCTGAAGCGCTCTTTCCTGATTTTTTGGATACTACGATCCCTATAAATAATGTGGTTAAGAAAAAAAATATGATGATTCCGTAATCGAGTGTGCTTAAATTCATGGTAGTCGGATATAAATTTGTTTTAATAAAAAGGCAATATAATAGCTGATTAAGATGTGTTACCCTAATTGATATTTAGTGCTTGTAAGTGTTGGTGTTATATAAGAATTACTCTTTTAAAAGATTCCCTTTGTTTTTCAATATTCTTTGTTTTGCATGTATTGTATAATTCCGTCCAATAGGAATTCGTTTGTTTTCTATTTCTATCTGATTCCCTTCTATAGATTTTACTTTATCAATAGCAATAGTATAAGATTTATGAACCCTGATAAAATTTTCTTCAGGTAGTTCTTCTGTAATACTTGCTAATGATTTGTGAGATACATAATTTCCTTCTACACTAGATACTTTTATGTAATCTCGTAAGCTTTCTATATATAGGATGTCATTTAGAAATACTTTTACCAATTTTCTATCGACTTTTAGGAAAATATGTGGTGCTTGGGCAAATTCTGTAGATGATTTCACCTTTTCTAAAGAAATAAACCTTGCCATTAATTTATTAATAGACTTCAGAAAACGGTTAAAAGGGATTGGTTTTACTAAATAGTCTAATACGTCTAATTCATAACTTTCTATAGCATATTCTTTGTAAGCAGTTGTTATTATAATTTGAGGATATTTTTGCAAGCTTTTTAAGAATTCTATACCATTCATTCTAGGCATGTTAATATCTAAAAAAACCACATCAATTTCACCTTTTTCTAAAATGGGTAAAGCCTCTAGTGGGTTTTTATAAACTCCAATAATTTCAATGTTCTTAAATTCCTCTAAATAGGATTCAATTATACTTACCGCTAAGTATTCATCATCGATTATAATACTTTTAATAATCATGTCTTAGGGATTTTTAACGTGACTGTATACGTTTCGTTAGTTGTATTTATATTTAGACTATAGTTTTCAGCATATAAAAGATCTAATCTTCTCACAACATTTTTAATTCCAATGCCATCTTTAGATTTTTTTGTTTCTATAGAATTATAGTTGTTTTCGGATGTAAATATTAAGGTTTCTTCATCAACTTCAAAATTAACTTTTAAATCCATTACACCTTCATTTTTATACCCATGTTTAAAAGCATTTTCAATAAATGGTAAAAACAATAGAGGAGTAACTTTTATAGTATCTATATTGCCAATAATAGTAACTTCTGTATTTATCAATTCACCATATCTAATATTTTCAAGCTCGATATAATTGTCGATATAACGTATTTCTTGTAATAGAAACACTTCTTTTTTGTTAGCATCATAAATAATATATCCCATAAATTCTGACAATTTAAGAACAACTTCTGATGCTTTTGACGATTTACGAAGGATAAGTGCATACAGGCTATTAAGGGTGTTAAAAAAGAAATGCGGTTGTATTTGTGCTTTAAGATATTGCAATTCGGTTTTATAATGTAGTTCTCTAAGTTGTTGGGTTTTATTTCGTTCCAGAATAAAGTCTACACTAAATTTTATGGATGAAGTAATTCCTAAAACATATAATTCCCCAAGAGTTACTGCTATAATATGATTAAATCCATAAGGTTGATTCTCTCCTTGAGCTTCAGGCCATATATTTTCGGTAACTAACCAATAATTTAATCCTGATCTTATTAAATAGTGAACTCCTAAACTTAGGATTAACAAAAAAATATATGTTGAATATTTTTTTCTTAATAAGTATTTAGGAATAAGGTAATATATATTGACATAGACGATGATAAGGTGAAGAGGAAACTCTACTAAATTGGATTTTAATGAGTACCAATAATCATTGAAATAACTTCCCCAACGTATCACATTGAAAATAAAGTAAGCAATCCAAAAAAGAAAATGATATTTCTTTTTAATCGTCTTACTTACGGCAGTATCATAAACTTCATTTTTTTGCAAATACAAAATAGGATATCTTAATTTATTATTAAAAACAGGCAAAAAGTATTGCTATTTATATTAAAAAGCAAGAAATATGCAAATTGCTAAAAATCGAAAAACGGGATATCTTAAACCCAATGTCGTTTGTTGCTGTTTTTATGTAGTTGGCATAAAAAAAGATTTTAAGATTCTCTTAACTCCTATATTAGTTTCGCAAACAAATAATCATTACAAAAGGTGAAAACATGAAAAAACTATTTTTATTTCTTTTATTATTAAGCAATAGTATTTTCTCGCAAGAACAGAAAGTTTCTGGAGTCGTTACAGATACTGCAGGTAACATACCTCTTCCAGGAGTAAATATAATAGTAAAGGGAACTTCTATTGGAACACAAACTGATTTTGACGGGAAATATGAGATTACAACTACTAAAGGTAATATTCTGGTATTTTCCTTTTTAGGGCTAAAAACAGTTGAGATTGAAATCGGCGAATCGAATACTATTAATCTTCAAATGGAGCAAGATTCAGAACAATTAGATGAAATTGTCGTTACTGCATTTGGAATAAAACAAGAGGCTAAAAAACTTGGTTATTCTGTCCAACAGTTAAAGTCAGAGACTTTAGTACAGACAGCAGATCCCAATATTGGATCCGCCATTAAAGGTAAATTAGCGGGAGTCAATATTAATTCTAATTCAGGAGGAGTTGGGTCTTCTGTTTCGATTAATGTAAGAGGAATTAGTTCATTGAGTCCTAATAACCAACCATTAATTGTTTTGGATGGTGTTATTATTGATGATAATCAAGGAGGGCAAGCGGATTTTGCTGATGGTATTGATTATGGAAATACACTTTCTAATTTGAATCCGAATGATATTGAAAATATATCTTTATTAAAAGGAGGTAATGCAACAGCATTATATGGATTTAGAGGGATTAATGGTGTTTTGGTAATTACCACTAAAAAGGGTAGATCCGATAAACCGGTTGTAGAAATAAGTTCGGCTATTACAGCCAATTCTGTATTAGTTGCCCCAGAATTTCAGAATGAGTACGGTCAAGGTATATTTGATACCGCTAATAATGAACTGGTATATGATATAACAAATGGAAGTAGTTTTGGGCCAAGGTTAGATGGTTCTCAGCGTGAGCGATTTGATGGAGTAGGTACCGCATCATATGCTGCCAACGATAATGATTTTAAAGATTTTTTTAGAACAGGATATTCTTTCTTTAATTCTGTAGCTGTATCACAGGGAACAGATACATATGATTATCGTTTCAGTTATGCTCGATCAGATGACGAATCTATTGTTCCAGGGAGTAATTTAACAAGACAAAACTTTAGTATTAAAGCAGGAGCTAAAATTACAAATTGGTTAAAAGCAACAGGAAAGATCGATTATATTAATCAGAATGCTAGAAACAGACCAGAACTTACAGGAGGTCAAACAAATATAACCAGAGCTCTTTCTTTAAGACCTAGAAATATTTCTAATGGATTACTTAGAGATAATAGAACCGAGCCTGATGGAACTCCAAATAACTGGGCTGGCGCTTTTATAACCAATCCTTATTATACAACGAGTGCATTATTAAATGAAGATGAAACGGATCGTTATCTAAGTTTATTAGAGTTAAATATAGATATTGCTAAAGGGCTTAAAGCATTAACTAGAATTTCTCAGGATCACATTGCTACAAGCCAGCAAATTTTTAATCCGTTGGGAGCGTTTGATATAGCAGGGAATGGTAGGTTTACTGATGTTAATTCAGTATCTAAAACCAATAACTACGATTTAATATTTACGTATAATACGTATCTAAATTCGAATATTAGTTTAGCCTCTACATTAGGGTTCAGTCACTCAGATGTTTCATTTAAAGCACTACGTGCTGTTGGAGAAACTTTCTTAATACCTAATTTCTTTTCTTTAAATAATTTTGAAAGTACAACTGTTGCTCCTGCTTCGGCAAGAAATTCTTCTAATTCTGTATTTGGATCCGTTACATTAGGTTTTAACGATTATCTATTTGCAGAATTTACAGCTAGAAATGATTGGAGTTCAACATTACCAATAGATGAGGCTTCTTTTTTCTATCCTTCGGTAGGATTAAGTTTTGTAGCTTCAGATGCAATTCCTGCTCTTAAAAGTAATGGAGTATTATCAAATTTAAAGCTAAGAGGTAGTTATGCTCAAACAGGGAATGCAACAGGAGCATTTTCATTAATAAATACCTATAATGTTTCTTCTGGTTTATTTAATGGACAACGTTTCTTCTTTTTTGGTGATAATGAAGAAGGAGCTGGAGCTGGTCCACAGCTTCAAAACCCTAATCTAGTGCCCGAAATATCGAGTACTTTAGAGTTTGGTCTGGATGCTAGTTTCTTAGATAACAGAATAAAATTTTCAGCAACTTATTATAGTGTGAGAACGGAAGATCAGATTCTTAGGTTGACTCTTACACCTTCTAGCGGTGCAGCAAATCAGATCATTAATGCTGGTTTGGTGACTAATAAAGGAATTGAATTATCTCTTGGAGCAGATATCATAAAAAACGAAAATTTTAGCTGGTCAACTAACATAAACTTTACTACTAATGAAAATCAAGTTGAAGAATTAGCGCAAGGAATTACACGAAATCCTTTGATTTCTGATTTTAATGGACGAATCATTTTAGCTGCAGAAGTTGGAACAAGTCCACAAGCTTTATTCGGTCCTACATTTAATCGAGATGCTTCCGGGAATGTTATTTATGACGCCAATGGCTTACCAGAGATTGGTGCAGTAGAGAAGATTGGAGATGCCGCACCAGATGCCTTTTTGAATTGGGGGAATACATTTACGTACAAACAATTTTCTTTAGGATTTTTATTTGATGCTCGCTTTGGTGGAGATATATATTCTTTCTCTGATAGTCAGAGGCACACTCAAGGTACAGCAGTTGAAACACTTCAAGGAAGAGCATTTTTTGATGGAGGTCAAGGGATTGCGGTTCCAGACAATGCAGTAATTAATGGGACATTAGATCCTGATGTTGTAGCAAATGGTGTAAATCCACAAGCATATTGGGGTAGAGTTGGACAGATTTCAGAAAACTGGATTGTGGATGGTAGTTTCGTAAAACTGAGAGAAGTTACATTCGGTTATTCATTTCCTGAAAACATGATTAAAGGGTTAAAGCTTTCAAAATTGTCACTAAGTTATGTAGGTAGAAACCTAGCGATACTTCATAGTAATACGGATAATTTTGATCCGGAAACTGGATTTAATACAAGTTTTAGCGGATTAGAATTCTTTGGAATACCATCAGCTTCAAGCCATGGATTAAGAGTAAACCTTACTTTTTAAATGATTATAAATGAAAATGTTTGATGTAAATAAAAAAAATATGAAAACTAAACAGAATATTGTATTAGCATTAGCTACTGTTTTTATACTAACACTCACGGTATTTTCTTGTACCGATGATTTTGAAGATATTAATACGAATCCAATTGATCCAGAAAGTGCTACTGTTGAAGGTATTATGGCTGGAGTTCAATACTTCGAATTCGCAGAACCTCGTTTCTTGACTTGGAGAGGTAACTTAATATATTCTAGTCAATTTGCGAACCAATTTAGTTATAATGCTGAAGGTTCTTGGTTTGGCGGAGATGCGTATCAAAATAATCAAGGTTGGACAGATGCTGTTTTTAATGCTTCTTATCAAAAAGTATCATTAAATATTAGAAATTTATTAAAAACATATAAGGATCTTGGTGATACTAATGGCGAGGCTGTAACACAAATTATGATGTCATGGTTTTATCAGAAAATGACTGATATCTATGGTAATATTCCCTATAGTGAAGTTATTGGAGATGAACTTATTTTAGACAATCCTCAGCCCACATATGATTCTCAAAAAGATATTTATATGGGTATTTTGACGAATCTTAAAGAACAAATGGATGCAATTGGGTCCTCTACTGAAGAAATTGCAGGAGCCGAAGGAGACTTCGTGTATGCTGGAGATCCACAACAATGGAAGACTTTTGCTAATACTCTTAGACTTCGATTAGCAATAAGATCTAGAGATGCATTCGTTCAATCAGGAGATCAATCATTTATAGATGCGATTATTATTGATTGCTTAAACAATCCATTAATTGATGAATCTAATCAAGCATTAGTGTCAAAATCAGATTCACCATTGATATTATCTTTCCTTGATGGTGGTTTTGAAGATGTTTATTGGGGTTTTGGAGGACTTGGATCAAAGTGGGTGTTTTCCAGTCGATTTATGAGTTTTCTTAATGATAATAACGATCCTAGAAGAGAGCAAATGACAGAAGCTTCTCCATCAGGTATGTATGAGGGTACTGCAATATCTCAAAGAGGAATAATTCCTAGAGATGATCTTGCTATTCCATCCGAAAAAATAATAGGAGGTTCTACAACAGAAGTTGCTAATGTTTTACCAACTCAAGTATTTTCTGCGGCTGAGTCTTATTTTTTACAAGCAGAAGCAGCTCTTTTAGGATATTCAGGAAATGCGCAGTCTTTATATGAGCAAGGAATTAGAGCTAGTATGAGTTTTTGGGGAGTCCCTGCCGGTGATATTGAATCTTTTATAATCAATGAATCTATTGCCACATTAACGGGTTCAACAGAGCAACAACTTAACAGTGTATGGAACCAACGTTGGTTAGCACTTCTGACTAATGGCTATGAGTCTTGGTCTCTAGTAAGAAGAACCAATCTAATTCCAACATTAACAGACAATACGGTTTTTTTCGTTACAGAACCAAATAACGGAAGCGTTCCCAAAAGATTACCTTACTCTTCTACAGAAATTGTAGCTAATGAAGTGAATGTTCAACAGGCAATCCAGAATCAAGGTCCAGATCAAATGACTACCAGTTTATGGTGGGATATCGATTAGAAAGAGATCTAACATATACAAAAATTTAAAAGGATACATACACAATCACATCACAGATTCAAAAATCACCGTGATGTGGTTGGTAATCTCAAAAAAGTAATTGCTACACAACATCAAAATTAAAATTGAGTATGATAAAAGATATTAGATTTAGACAAGTTGGTAAGTTTGAGGATACAAAGTTCGAAAAAATTCATAGTGAAATTTTTCAAGATTCTTCATATGCTTCTAAGCTAGTTGCTCAAGAAATTGCGGATCTCATAAAGCAAAAAGAAAAAGAAGGAAAACCATGTGTTCTTGGGTTGGCTACAGGATCGTCCCCGATTAAAGTGTATGAGGAGTTGGTCAATTTATATCGCCAGGGAGAAGTGAGTTTCAAAAATGTGATCACTTTTAATCTTGATGAGTATTTTCCAATGAACCCTGATAATCAACAAAGTTATTATCATTTCATGCATCAACATCTTTTTGATCATATAGATATAAACCCTCAAAATATCAATATCCCATCTGGAAGTGTTGTTCTAGAGGAAATAGACCAATACTGTATAGATTATGAGATGAAAATTAAGCAATTTGGAGGTCTCGATTTTCAATTGTTAGGTATCGGGAGAACCGGTCATGTAGGTTTTAATGAACCTGGATCTCATCAAAACTCAGGAACAAGGGTAATCACATTAGATCACATCACCAGACGAGATGCTTCATCAGATTTTAATGGATTAGAAAATGTACCAAAGCGTGCTGTTACAATGGGAATAAGCACTATAATGAATGCGAAACGAATTCTTCTTTTAGCGTGGGGGCATAAAAAAGCATCCATTGTAAAAAAAATGATCGAAGGAAATGTAACTTCCACAATACCAGCTTCTTTTTTGCAGGAACATAAAAATGTTACTATCGTTATGGATAGTGAAGCTGCTGGTGAACTGACTCGAATTAAAACCCCTTGGTTAGTTGATCAGTGTATTTGGACAGAGGAACTAAAATTAAAAGCGGTTACTTGGTTAAGTCAAATAGTGAATAAGCCACTTTTAAAACTGACAGATAAAGATTATAATAATCATGGATTGTCCAGCCTGCTTACATTAGAAGGCTCTGCGTATGAATTAAACATTAAAATGTTTAATCATCTACAACACACTATTACTGGATGGCCAGGAGGAAAGCCAGATGCAGATGACACCAATCGACCAGAAAGATCACTTCCATCAAAAAAAAGAGTTTTATTATTTAGTCCACACCCAGATGATGATGTTATTTCTATGGGAGGTACTTTTTCCAGATTGATCGATCAGGGGCATGATGTATATGTAGCATATCAAACTTCCGGAAACATTGCAGTAACCGATGAAGAAACGCTTAAGTTTGGAGAAGTAGCTAGGGAATTATCCAATTTATCGGGTAATGATTGTAGTATTTTTCAAGATATAGTAAAAGCCATTGAATCCAAAAATGAAGGAGATATTGATCCACCTCAAGTGCGAAAAACAAAAGGATTAATTAGGAGAATGGAATCATATGCTGCAACAAGATATATAGGTCTTCCTGATGATAAAGTCTTTTTTTTAGATCTACCGTTTTATGAAACGGGAAAAATTAAAAAGAATCCAATTGATGATACAGATATAAATATTATTTCCAGTTTAATTTCAGAAATCAAACCGCACCAAATATACGCTGCAGGTGATTTAGCAGATCCTCATGGAACTCATAAATTATGTTTAGATGCAATATTTGAATCACTTAGTAGGCTTAAAACTCAAGAATTTATGAAAGACTGTTGGGTTTGGTTATATCGAGGAGCTTGGCATGAGTGGGATATACATGAAATAGAAATGGCAGTGCCACTTAGTCCTGATGAGGTTAGTAGGAAAACAAATGCAATCCTTTTTCATCAGTCTCAAAAGGATCGAGTGATGTTTCAAGGAGAAGATTTTAGAGAGTTTTGGATGAGAGCTCAGGATAGAAATAGAAATACTGCATTGTTATATGATAACCTTGGATTAGCCAATTATGAAGCTATTGAAGCTTTTAAGAGATATCATTTTATGTAAGCCAAGGTTGTAATATGATATAAAACTAAAAATGCAGAAGATGCATTATTTGAAAAAAAAGTTTTTAATTTTTTGTGAGCTATGCGCGTAAGTAAACATTTTATGTTCTTTCTGATTTTTATTAGTTGTTCTAAAAAAATAACAAGTGAAGATTTTACAAAAGAAGGAGAATTTACAGATGGTATCGAAGGTCCTGCAACTGATAGTGAAGGTAATATTTATGCCGTAAATTATAAAAAGCAAGGCACCATAGGTAAAGTAACAAAAACGGGTGATACCTCTTTATTTATAGAGTTGCCAGATGGTAGTATCGGTAATGGTATACGGTTTAAGGGAAATGATGAAATGTACGTAGCCGACTATGTGAACCATAACATACTGAAAATTAACACAAAAAATAAGGAAATAAAAGTAGTAGCAAATCAACCATCAGCAAACCAACCTAATGATCTAGCTATTTCTCCAAATGGAACAATATATGCCAGTGACCCAAACTGGCATGACAATAGTGGCAATTTATGGAGAGTAACAGAAGAAAAAGGGTTCGAATTGCTCGAAGCAAATATGGGAACAACAAATGGAATAGAAGTTAGCCCAGATGGAAAACACCTGTATGTAAATGAATCAATTCAGCGAAACATATGGGTATATGATATCACTAGCAACAATGATATTACAAACAAACGTCTTTTTGCAAAATTTGATGATTTTGGAATGGATGGTATGCGTTGTACTTCATCCGGACATCTATTCGTATGTAGATATGATAAAGGTACTGTGGTTGTTTTCACACCAGAAGGAGAACTGATAAAAGAATTTTTTTTGAAAGGAAAAAAACCAACAAACATAACATTTAGTAACGATTCGGAAATAGCATATATAACATTAGCAGATAGAGGCTGTATTGAGATGTTTCGAATATCAATTTTTTAGCTTTTAACTATAAAACCAACAGGGTCGAATGATATTAGTAGTAGATAGCGGATCATCCAAATGCGACTGGATAATTGCCGATGAGACAGGAAAACATATAGCCAAATCTAAAACGAAAGGGTTAAATCCTTTGATTTTATCTAGTAAAGAGATTGAAGATGTGTTATGGGAAGCATCGGAGATAGTATATTTTAAGAATTCAATTTCTGAAATCTATTTTTTTGGTGCCGGATGTGGCACTGAAGAAGCTAATTATAAAATACAGACATGCTTATCAAAGGTTTTTGAAAACTGTAAAATAATTAATATTAAAGAGGATATTGTTGGAGCAGTATACGCTGCAACAAAGGAGCCAGGGATTATTGCAATTTTAGGAACAGGTTCTAACTGTTGTTACTTTGATGGGAATGAAATCATTCAGAAAGCTCCTTCATTAGGATATATGATTGCCGATGATGCGAGTGGTAATTATTTTGGCAAAGAATTACTGAAGAGCTTTTATCTGCACCAAATGCCAGAAGATCTTGTCATTAGTTTCACACAACAATATGATGCTGATCTCAACAAGCTTTTTCAAAAATTATATAATTCTCAATACCCTAATAGATATTTAGCGTCTTACGCAAGTTTTATTTTTAAACATAAAGAACATCCATTCATTCAAAGAATATTGGACAAAGGAATCCGTCTGTTTATTGAAAACTATTTGATGTTATATACAGAAGAATTAAACAATGCCCCAATACATTTTGTAGGATCTGTTGCTTATTATGCCCAGGATACAATAAATAAAATATTACAAGAAAAAGGTTATGTAGTCAGAAGTTATATACAGAGACCTATTGATAAACTTATCAAAACACTCGTTTTTAATCTAACTCCAACCTCACTAGAAAAAATTTCATAAATGAAAAGATGCATCGCAATCATAGGGTTTCTATTATTTTTTTGGTCTTGCACACAAACCTCTACAGACGAAATAATTTCTGATAGTATAGCAATTATTCCTAAACCTCTTTCAATTCACAAAAAAGAAGGAAGTTTTACATTAAATAGTGATACATCATTCTTTTATGAAGATTCTTCTATACAACCTATTTCAGGTTTTTTTGCAACTAAGATTAACCATTTAACAGGATTACAGATCCCTGTTCTTGATGAAAAAGAAAAAAACAGTATACAACTTTTGCTGAATAGCACATTAGATCTTAATGAAGAAGGATATATTTTAAATTTCAAAAATGAACATGTTGTTTTAGAAGCAAAATCCCCAAAGGGAATATTCTACGGGTTACAATCTTTTATTCAATTATTACCAGTTATTCCCAAAGAAAAACACTCTGAGAGTCTATCTATTGATATTCCTAAGCTTATCATCAAAGATGAACCATCATTTATGTGGCGTGGAACCATGTTAGATGTATCAAGGCATTTTTTCTCAGTAGATTTTATCAAAAAACAATTGGATATGCTAGCGGTTTTTAAAATCAATAAGTTTCATTGGCATCTTACTGATGACCAAGGCTGGCGTATGGAAATAAAGAAGTACCCCAAACTAACTCAGATAGGTGCAAAAAGAGGAGACAATACAGCACAGAAATATCATGGTTTTTATACTCAAGAAGAAATTAGAGAAGTAGTACTATATGCAAAAGAAAGATTTATAGATATTGTTCCGGAATTTGATATTCCCGGTCACGCCTCAGCCATTCTAGCTGCTTATCCAGAGTTAGCCTGTACAAATGGTCCTTTCGAGATAAGAGAAATCTGGGGGGTAGACTATAATATCCTTTGCGCAGGTAAAGAAAATGTATATCAATTTGTAGAAGATGTGATTGATGAAATGTCATCTTTATTCCCCTATCAGTATTTTCATGTCGGCGGTGACGAAGTACCAAAGAAAAGCTGGGAACAGTGCGAAATTTGTCAAGAAACAATAAAAAAAGAAGGCCTAAAAGACGAGAAAGAACTGCAAAGTCACTTTATGTCTCGCGTAGAGAATATACTACAAAAGAATAATAAAAAGATGATCGGATGGGATGAAATTTTAGAAGGTGGTATAACAGCCACAACTAGTATTATGTCATGGAGAGGAGAAGAAGGAGGTATTAAAGCCGCTAATGAAGACCATGATGTAATTATGACTCCATCGGCATACACTTATTTAAATTTTTATCAAGGAGATCATATAGTAGAACCTATGGCATTTGGTAGTTATACTCCATTAGAAAAAGTATATAATTATAATCCAATCCCGAAAGCTATCAAAGAAAATAAAAAACATCATATTCTTGGTTTACAAGGTAATTTTTGGGCAGAACATGGAGATAGTAATGCTATTACTGAATACCAGTTATATCCTAGAATTTTGGCAATTTCAGAAGTGGGTTGGACTGCTAATACTAATAAAAATTATAATGATTTTCTAAATAGATTAGAAAAAACATACCCTCTAATGGATCAGTATGATATTAATTATCACATACCAATGCCAGAAGGGCCTATAGCCAATCATATTGTTTTTGAAGACAAAACAACAGTGGAATTTAAGACTACGGTTCCAATAAAAATGGTGTATACAATTGATGGCAGTATACCAGATAAGAATAGTGATCGATATACAAACCCGCTTACATTTAGTAATACTACTACGTTAAAAATAGCTTCGATGTTACCTCATGGGAAAATGAGTAGTGTTAGAGAATTGTTATTACAAAAACGAGAATTAATACCTTCCTTAGAAAACCTTAATAACCTAACTAAAGGACTTACAGCAAAAACTATAAAAGGACATTTTGTTCATGTAAATGAAATAATAGATACAACATACCAAATTGAAAGAAGAATAACAGCACTCAAAGATGTAAATGAGACATACGATTGGGGGCATGAGATTAAAAAAGAAAATTTCAAGGCAGTATTCGTGAATGGATATATAGAAATTCCTGAAGATGGCGTGTATTTTTTCTCTAGTAATCAGGATCAAGTCTGGATTGCTGATCAACTAGTTATAGATTATAAAAAGAACATAAAAAAACATCCGGAAACGAGTTCTATTCCATTAAAAAAGGGAAAACATAAATTAACAATAGTGTACCTCAATAATGTAGTAAATGGATGGGCTTCTGATTGGAATACGATAGAATTAAAGTATAAAAAAGAAAGCGACACCATTTTTAATATTGTAGACAAAGACATGATTTTTTATGAAAACATTACTTCTGACCTTTCCTTAAAATAACCTTAGAAACATGCAAACATCCTTAACACATAAATTAAAAAGTATTTCTTCTTTTGATGAATATAAAAAAAGCTATAACAGAAGTGTTTCAGATCCTGAATCTTTCTGGTCAGAAATTGCAGATACTTTTGGTTGGCACCGCAAATGGGATAAGGTATTGGAGCACGATTGGACAATTCCTAAAACAAAATGGTTTACCAATGCCAAGCTTAATATTACTGAAAACTGTTTAGATAGGCATTTAGAGCATAATGCAGATCAAACAGCAATTATCTGGGAGCCAAATGACCCTGATAAACCTTCTAAACAATATTCGTATAGGGAGTTGCATTCAATGGTTTGCCAATTTGCTAATGTGCTCAAAAATAAAGGGATCAAAAAAGGAGATCGAGTATGTATATATATGCCAATGGTTATTGAACTTACTGTGGCAATGTTAGCCTGTGCCCGAATAGGAGCAGTGCACTCGGTAGTATTTGCAGGGTTCTCATCCGATGCATTAGCTACCAGAATAAATGATGCTTCTTGCAAAATGTTAATTACTGCAGATGGAGCATATAGAGGCACTAAGAATATTCCTTTAAAAAATATTGTTGATGAAGCGCTGCATCGATGCTCATGTATTGATTCTACAATAATTTTGAAAAATACAGCTCAAGATATTAATTGGGTATCTGGAAGAGATTCTTGGTGGCATCTAGAATCAATAGGTGTTTCTGATTATTGTGAAGCCGAAATTATGGATGCTGAAGATCCTTTATTCATTTTATATACTTCTGGATCTACCGGAAAACCAAAAGGAATGGTGCATACTATTGCTGGTTATATGGTATATACCGCCTATTCTTTTCTTAATGTATTTCAGTATAAACAAAGCAATATTTATTGGTGTACAGCTGATATTGGATGGATTACAGGACATAGTTATATAGTATATGGACCTTTAGCGGTTGGTGCAACATCAGTTATTTTTGAAGGAATACCTAGCTATCCTGATTATGATCGATTTTGGCAAGTATGCGAAAAACATAAAGTATCACATTTTTATACAGCACCAACAGCAATTAGAGCATTAAAAAAACATCCTTCTTCGCTAGTCGAAAAATATGATCTTTCTAGTCTTCAGGTTTTAGGAACAGTGGGAGAACCTATTAATGTAGAAGCATGGCAGTGGTATAATGATATAGTTGGCAACAATAATTGTCCTATAGTAGATACATGGTGGCAAACAGAAACAGGAGGAATTATGATTTCTTCATTAGCAGGAATCACACCACAAAAATCAACTTTTGCAACATTACCCTTACCAGGAATTCAACCAACGTTGATAACTCCGGAAGGGATCGAAATACTAGAAACAGAAGCAGAAGGAATACTCGCAATAAAATTTCCTTGGCCGGGAATGGCACGCACAATTTATGGTGATCATGACCGATATAATAAAGTCTATTTTTCAGCATATCCAGGATATTATTTTCCGGGGGATGGAGCATTAAGAGATCAACAGGGGAATTATAGAATTACTGGCCGTGTAGATGATGTGATTATTGTATCTGGCCATAATTTAGGAACAGCACCTATAGAAAATGCAATTAATCAACATCCATTAGTTGTAGAGAGTGCATTAGTAAGTTACCCTCATGAAATAAAAGGTAATGCACTATATGCATATGTCATTACTTACAACAAAGATGAGAAAGAAGAAGAGTTACATACAGAAATAAAGGAAATAGTATCTCGTTTAGTTGGTCCTATCGCAAAACCCGATAAAATTCAAGTTGTTACAGGATTGCCTAAAACTAGAAGTGGTAAAATTATGCGAAGGATATTGAGAAAAATTGCAACAGATGATATCGGAACCATAGGAGATATATCTACTCTTTTGAATCCGGATATAGTGGATGAAATTATTAAAAATAAAAAGTAAACCAATAATAGAAGGAAAGCTAAGCACTTTGATATTGCTTAAAAAATATACACTCAACTTATAAACAAGAATAATATGATTAAAAACTACACTATCAACGATAGCTAATATAATTATTAACCCTTAACACAAACATTTTATGAACTTTTTTAAAAACCTTATCTGGGGAATAGCAATTTTACCAATGCTATTTTTATCCTGTACGAATGAAAACTTTATAGAAAATGAAGGCTTGAACAAAATTGAACCAAACTCAATTAAATCCTCGATTACTGAACCAATAGTATTGGGATATTTTCCTTCCTGGTCAGAGAGTTGGACATCTGGTGATAACGGATCTAAATTAAGAGATATTCCAGAGCATGTAACTCATGTATTCCTAGCTTTTGCCAGACCTAACCTTAGATATCAAAAAGGTTCTTTGGATATAACCAATACAGGGATTCAAACGCCTTATGGTGGAGCAACGTTAAAAGGATCTGTTACAGCATTAAAATCCAAAGGTATTAAAGTCATTTTATCTATTGGAGGAGAAACCTACTGGGGTTCGGATGCAGCTTACAATATCAATTATCAAGAAATAAAAGATTTGGTAGATGATATGGGATTTGAAGGAATTGATTGGGATTTTGAACCAAATGGTAGTTTTGCTACTATAGGAGATCCGATTAATGTTCAGCGATTTATTGACTTTTTTAATAATTCTAGAGCTATTATGCCAAAAGGACAATATCTTCTTGCTTGTGCACCTGCAGGAGTTGGTGCTCTAGGAGGTGTAAACAATGATGATCCTTCATCTCCTTTTGCACATAGTAATCGAAATACGTTATCAGGAGAATCTGATGCAAATCTTTATAATGCAACTACACCAAATCAGGCTATTAGTTTATTTGGATTTGCCACTACAGGCCATATGATACCCGTTATGGAAGCAGTTGGTGATAAAATAGATTTAATAGCATATCAAGGTTATAATACGGGAGCTGCAAGCAATAGAAAAATCATGTATGATGCATATAAACATTATGCGGGAAAATACGGATTTGCAATTGCGGCAGGAACACATTACCCTAATGAACCTTGGGGGCCTTACTATACGTATACTTATGAGAGTATGGCAGGGCTTTCTGCACATATTGCTGCCAATAATTCTAATAATGATGGAATCATGATTTGGCAAATGCTATTGGATGGAGGTTCATCTTCGGCTTATGGATATCTACATATTGCTAGTCAAGTGCTTAATGGAGTATCTCAATCCCAAGCAATTGCAAATGCAGAAAATTATCCAGACTCCCCTTATAATGGAGGCGGCGGTGACGGCGGCGGTGGTGGTAACGGCACAGGTTGTGATAATGCAGCACAGTGGAGTAGTGCGACTGTATATAATGGAGGACAAGAAGCAATTGAACAAAATAAATTATATCGAGCAAAATGGTGGACACAAGGAAACAATCCAAGTTCTAGTACAGGTAGCGGACAACCATGGGAGTTTGTAAGTGACTGTGGAGATGGAGATGGAAACGGCGGTGGCGGAGACGGAGGAGGAACAGGTAACTGTAGCTCTAGTCAATGGAGTTCTTCTACTGCATATAATGGAGGTGTAGAAACTGTGTATCAAAATGCTTTGTATAGAGCAAAATGGTGGACACAGGGAGATATACCATCAGAAAATACAGGTGATGGTAAACCATGGGAGTTTATACAGAATTGCAATTAATTTTTTCTTTTATATAGAATTTAATTAGCCATTTCTTTAATTAAACGATTGTTCTAAGTAAAGACTCCGAAATGTACTTAATCATTATTGAGTTTATGTTCGGAGTTTTTTCAAGAAAACCTAGTCCTTATTCCTAGTGTTTTCTGTCTAGTTTCTTCGAATATCACTCCTATTTGATCTTTTCAACAATGAAGAAACAGTTCAGATAATTCAAAACATAAAAACGTAAATCAAACTTTTTACTCATGAAAAATAATACCTATTATTTATTCAAAAACTCATACTTGCCCATTCCGTTGTTACTCCTAATTATGATATTTAGCAGTAACAATAGCTACGCAAATATTATGGAGCGTAGCAACGTTAATAATGAGATTAATAAAATTATAGAAGAAGCCCTACCCAGAGCTGAATATGCACTGATTCAAAATGATTGTGCAAATACTCCAATCTGGTCCTCAACCAATACGTATACTCAAGGAAATGAAGTACAGCTTAATGATAATAAATATATTGCTAATTGGTGGACGCAGGATAATCCCGAAACTAATAATGGACCTACAGGTAGTGGCCAGCCATGGACTTTAATCGGAGCTTGTGGAGGACAAAATCAATCACCAATAGTTAGTATTACACTTCCTGCTAACGGAACTGTTTTTGACCAAGGTGATAACATTGTAATAACCGCCGATGCTTCAGATCCAGATGGATCTGTTTCGCAGGTGGAATTCTTTGCTGGTACAACAAGCCTTGGGGTTGATACATCAAGCCCTTATAGTATAAATTGGACTAATGCTGCTGCAGGTAATTATAATATTACTGTTTCGGCTAGAGATAATAACGGAGCAGTAACTACGTCACCAGTAGTTGCAATAACAGTAAATCCTGTTGGACCTCAATCACCTGTTGTAAGTATTACCTCTCCTTCTAATAATGCCAGTTTTATAGTTGGTAATAACATAAATATTACGGCAGATGCTTCAGATACTGATGGTTCTGTAGTTTTAGTAGAATTCTTTCAAGGGGCTACAAAATTGGGCGAAGATATATCTGCTCCATATACTTTTACTTGGTCTGGCGCTGCTGAGGGTAATTATTCATTGACAACTATTGCAACAGATAATGATGGGAACACCACTACGTCTTCTTCTATTGAGATACGAGTTAGACCTACAGGAGGATCAGATGGCGAATTACCAGATAGAGTAATTGTCGGATATTGGCATAATTTTGATAATGGATCTGGTTTTATAAGCCCAGAAAATGTATCCTCTAAGTTTGATGTTGTAAATATTTCTTTTGCTGAACCTGTCTCTGGTAGTACATCTCTTATAGATTTTACTCCTGATGCAGCTAATATTTCTGATGCAGATTTTAGAAGTGGTATTCAAACATTGCAAAGCAGAGGGCAGGAGGTAGTGATTTCTATTGGTGGAGCAAATGGAACGGTACAATTGAATACCATAGCGGAGAGAGATGAATTTGTTAGTTCAATGATTTCAATTATTGAAAACTATGGTTTTGATGGTATGGATATAGATTTTGAAGGACAATCATTGTCACTAAATTTAGGAGATGATGATTTCCGAAATCCAACCACTCCTCGCATTGTTAATCTTATCGATGCTATTAATACAATAACGGATCATTTTGGAAATAAGTTCCTCCTTACTATGGCACCAGAAACATTTTTTGTTCAATTGGGCTATAGTTTTTATGGTGGTATTTCTTCTGGAGCTGATAGAAGAGCAGGAGCTTATCTTCCGGTAATTCATGCATTACGAGATAAACTTACTTTTTTACAAGTTCAATATTATAATTCTGGATCGATTACTGCTTTGGATGATCAATTCTATGCGATGGGAAATGCGGATTTTTATGTATCCTTAGTAGATATGTTGTTAAAAGGATTCCCTATTACTAGAGATGCTTCTAAGTTTTTTCCAGCCCTTAGACAGGATCAGGTTTTGATTGGTCTTCCAGCTAATGCCAATGCAGGTGGTGGATTTGCTCCACCAGCAGAAGTCCATAAAGCACTGGATTATTTAATTAAAGGAATTCCCTTTGGAGGGAACTATACACTTACACAAACCTATCCTAATCTTAGAGGTTTAATGACTTGGTCTGTTAATTGGGATGCCTTTAATAACTTTGAGTTTTCTAACGAACACAGAGCGTATTTAGATGCTTTAGATAGTAGTAATCCACTACCAACAGTAAACATCACATCTCCTTCAAATAATGCCAGTTTTGGAATAGGAGAACCTATTAATATTTCTGCTAATGCATTTGATAATGGTAGCATTACTCAAGTAGCGTTTTTTGCAGATGGTGTAAGTGTGGGGGTCGATACAACTAGTCCTTACAGTATTGTTTGGGATACTGGAGCAATAGGCACGCATAGTCTTACAGCTATTGTTACAGATAATTTAGGAGCTACGGGAGCATCAAGTCCTATATCCATTAGTATTACAAATGATGCTAATGATGTTCCTGTAGTGACTATATCTTCTCCTTTAGAAGGAAGTAGTTTTGATCAAGGAACCAATATTACAATGACTGCAAATGCTGCGGATACCGATGGAACAATTGCGGCTGTAGAATTTTTTGTCGATAATGTAAGCGTTGGAACCGATACTTCTAGTCCTTATAGTATTATATGGAATAATTCGACAATTGGAACTCATAATTTAACAGCCATTGTAACGGATAATGAAGGTGCATTAGGAAATTCTGTGCCAGTAGAAATTATTGTGAATCCAATTTCAAATGAAGGATGTACAGGTATACCAGTATGGTCATCGTCAGCAACATATAACCAAGGCGATGAGGTACAGCTTAATGGTAAAAAATATCTTGCGAATTGGTGGACTCAAAACAATCCAGAGACAAGTAATGGTCCTACAGGAAGCGGTCAGCCATGGACACTGCTAGGACCTTGTTCAGGAGATACGAATCAACCGCCAAGTGTTAGTATTACTTCTCCATCCGCAGGGAGTACATTTGAAGAAAATACAGATATTGAGTTAATTGCCAGTGCTAATGATGATGGGAGTATTACTCAAGTAGAATTTTTTAATGCAAATTCAAGTTTAGGAACCGATACAACAAGTCCATATAGTATTAATTGGACTAATGGTGCTATAGGGAATTATTCTATAACTGCCGTTGCCACAGATAATGATGGAGTTACTAGAACCTCTACTGCAATAAATATCTCAATCGTTGCAGCGTCAAACACCTTATCTGTGTCCTTAACATCTCCAAATGCTGGACAAATATTTACGTTTGGAAATGCTGTTTCGATAACAGCTAATGCATCAGATACAAATGGTACCGTTTCTTTGGTGGAGTTTTTTGATGGTGCTACTAAATTAGGGGAAGATACTACAGCTCCTTATGGAATTAGCTGGTCATCTGGAAGTTTAGGAAATCATTCTCTGACAGCTAGAGCTACTAATAATGATAATGAAACTGTTACTTCTGCTACAGTAAATATTTCTATTACGGACGGTACATCTCCGCCACCGTCGGATCTAGCTAAACATATTATGGTGGGATACTGGCATAATTTTAATAATGGCTCTGCTGTATTGAACTTAGGAGAAGTGTCTACCGATTGGGATGTCGTAAATATAGCATTTGCAGAACCCGCTACTTTTGGTCAAGCAGATATGGCTTTTACACCTAGTACTGATGTTACTACAGATGCACAATTTCGACAAGATGTAGCCTTATTACAAAGTAGAGGGCAAAAAGTACTGATTTCGATTGGTGGAGCTAACGGAAGGATAGAGCTTCTCACACCACAAGATGCTCAGGAATTTGCTAATTCCATGATTGCTATTATAGAAGATTATGGTTTTGATGGAATGGATATCGATCTTGAAGGTACTTCACTTGGATTATCTACTGGTGATACTGATTTCCGAAATCCAACATCTCCTAAAATCACTAATTTTATTGCCGGTACGCAAGCTGTTCTAAATCACTTTGATTCGAGTTTTATTTTAAGTGCTGCACCGGAAACGGCATTTGTTCAAGGAGGAAATAGTACATATGCTGGTTCATTTGGAGCGTATTTACCCGTGATTTATACATTTAGAAATAGACTAGACTATATCCATGTTCAGGATTATAATTCTGGATGTATGCTAGGATTAGATGGCGTATGTTATTCACAAGGTAATGCTGATTTTCATGTAGCAATGACCGAAATGCTATTACAAGGATTTCCCGTTGCAGGTCACGCGACAGGTTTCCCGGCACTACGTCCTGATCAGGTGGCTTTTGGAATACCGGCTTCTCCACAAGCTGCAGGAGGTGGATATACTGCACCAACAGAAGTAAAAAAAGCATTGGATTACCTGATCAAAGGAATTCCGTTTGGAGGGAGATATACGATGGTTAATGCTAACGGTTATCCAGAAATGAGAGGATTAATGACCTGGTCTATTAACTGGGATGTTACTTTTAATACAGAATTTTCATCAAATTACAGACCATACTTTGATACTATTTTAGGTAGAAATGTAACTAGAGAAAATGGATTATTACAACGTAAAATAAGTTTATTTGATGCATACCCTAATCCTGTCAATACAATGGCTAATTTTAGACTTAATTTACAAGAAGAACAGCGAGTTGGTTTGGTACTTTATAACCTTTTAGGCAATAGCGTTAAAGTGTTAACCAATAACGAGTATTTGAAAAAAGGAATTCATGAATATCAATTGGATATGAGTGCTTTCTCAAAAGGAGTATACTTTCTTCAATTGAAAATCGATGGTGAAGCTAGCACTCATAAACTTCTTAAGAACTAATATATAGCTATAATAAGTAAAGAGATCGTTGATAAAAGTTTAAACGATCTCTTTATTTTTATAATCACTTCAAAATATAAATATTCTTAGATGCTTTGATTGTGAAAAATTACTGTTTTAGTATTCGAGAATAGAAAATGTTTTTACCATTTTTTACTTTAATAATGTAGTTCCCAGAGCTTGTGTTTTTTAACAACTTGCTAATATCTATACTTCTTTGATTTTTTTCAATAGATGTATCGTACATTTTGTTTATTAATTTACCGGTAATATCCGAAACCGAAATTTCTGTCTGTTGATTAGCAGTCGCATTATAAGTTAATGTAATAGAGTTACCCGTTGTTGGATTGGGATATATGATAAAGTTGTTTTCAAGTTCAGTATCATCCTTCAGATTAGTATTCTGACGAGATAAGGAACTTATAGTTATATCTAGATTTCCAGGCAAAGACCAATTACCTGCAGCATCTCTAACCAAACTTTTGATTTTTCCATTTTGTCTTCTAATATCTTTGGTAACGGCTGATCCTGCCGTAATGGTTTGAGATTGATTAGCTCTGAATTTATAGACTTTAAGATCATCGAATTCCACACTGGTTTTGTTGGTTCTTAAAGAAATTGAACTTCCTTTCTTGATAGGAGAGGTGTCTGTCCACCTAAGTAATGAAGTGTTATTCCTGAAAATTTCCAGTGCTCCAAAGGAAGGACTATAGGTGATTTTGTAATTAGCCCATTGATTGTCTAAAGAAACATCGCTAATAGCTCTAAAATTCAATTGATTATTTACAGTTTCATAAATTCTAACTCTATTATCTTCTCCGCTAAACCAGATTAAATATGAGTTTCCTCTTTGACTCTGAGTTACATCGTCTGCCATAATATGAATTCCAAATTTTCGAGGACCGTTTGTGGAAATCGTCTTTGCTGAGAATTCATATAGATATGGTAAACCTGAGTTTTGGGATAAGTAAGTATTTAATTTTGTGTTATCAGAAGAAGTGTTAGATTGAAGTAAGTGTCCATTATTGATTGTCCAATTACCAGCTCCTAAGCTGTATCCAGAATAAAAGATATTAAAATTGTCATTAAAAAATCCATTGCCACGATTAGCATACCAATTATTACCATATTTTTCTAAAGCCTGATAGAACCTTCTAGTAACGCCTATATTATCGTTGTCGGTAAAATTAGTTGTAAAATCTCCTGACTGTGTGTTGCCACCTAATGCAGAAATGGTAGTAGTAGGAGCAATAGTATCTCCAGAGCCTCCGCCACCTGTACAGGCGCTGTTTAGATCATTTTCAAGAGCTGTTAAATATGCATCTGTAAAACGATTTCTCCAGGTATCATTAAGCAATTTATTTGCATCCGAAGTATCTACAAAACCAATCTCATTTAATACACCAACTGCATTATTACTAACTAATACTCCCAAATGAAATATAAAGGATGCATCCTCTACAGACCTTCGGTCTCTCCATTGACCTTTTTCTACCATTCTATTCTGAATTTCTCGAGAGAATCTACTGTTATCAGCATCGCGAGAATTACTTCGGTTACACCAAAAAGTTTCTGTTCCCGTGCCACCTCCTGCATTACAATGAATACTAATAAAGCGGTCCGCTCTAAGGCTATTGGATAATGCACGTCTTTGTGCAAGACTTGGATTACTATTGCGAATCGTTCTTGTTAATCGAACGCTCCAACCGTTACAGCTACTTTCTATTTTGTCACGAAGTTTTAAACCTACGGATAATGCAGTGGCATGTTCTGTATCCGTTCTGCCATCTGGATTACTTCCATCCGCTGCATATCCATGTCCAGGATCAATCAGAATGACTTGTCCGAAACACTCTGAAGTGCTTAAGAAAAAACAAGTAAGTAGTATCGAGATAATAGTATATATTGTTTTCATGTCTTTATCTTTTTATATTGAAATCAGCAATAAAAATTCTTCCAGATTTTTCATCTGAATACGCTATTTTCTTTCCATTTGGAGAAATATCAGCATACATTTCAATAATGTCATCCGAAAAAGTTAATTGAGTTCTTTTTATTGATTTTACAGTGGTTAAGAATAATTCCGAAGAAGTAATAGTATGCCCATCACTACTTTTATCTTCAAAAGTTATAATGGCGCTACTATCAGGAAGCCAAGCGGTCACTAAGCCATTTCCTGCGTATTTTCTTTTTTCATTTCCGGTAAGATCATATATGTATATAGATGCACCTTCATGAACAGCTACCATTTTACCGTTTGGAGATAGTAATGGATGATAAAATTGTCCATCTTCTGGGGTTATTATTTGTGGTTTACCTTTGCTCTCTTCTTTAACTTCGAGTTTTGCGGTCTCTAGATTTATATATACTTGAAGTTGTTTTCCGGGTTTTGTTTTGGTGTTATCAGGATGAATGTTCTGTTCGAACTTTTCATTTCTACTGAGGATATCAATACTTTTTACTTTTACATCTGCAAAATATCCATTTGATGGTTTTTCTCTGAAAATAATCTTTGTTCCATCGGCTGACCAATTAGCGAGGTATCCTATTCCATCACCATTTTTTATAGATTGAATTTGATTTTGGTTTTTTAAATCAAGGATCAGTAGTTCATTATTATGATGATTTGTAATTAATAGTTTATCTCCTTGAGGAGACCAAACAGGACTGCTAAATTCTCCTTCACTAGTTATCGGAATACTGTTAGATATTACCTGAGATTGGACGGAATAATTCAGTATTAGGCATAAGAGTATGCATGATAGTTGTTTTATGGTTTTCATATGATGTTTGTGTTTTTGAGGTTATGTTCTACGAGTTATTTTGTAAGGAAAAGGGTTCCCGATAAGTTGTCTTATCATAATTGTTAACCAAAAAACATAGGAACCCTTTTACACACACATTAACTAACTTAATTTTTGATAACAGAAATTACTTTAGAACCTCTGTCATTGCTCACTTTAATGAAATATTGACCATTTTGAATGGATGTGAAATAATTACTAAGATCTATAGATTGGTTACCTGCTTCTTTGGTATATTCTCGAAAGGATTTTATTGTTCGACCTGTAATATCTGTAATGGATATAGCGGTATAAGAAGTTGCAAAGGATGAATAGCTGAGCGTTAGGTCAGTTCCTTTTGTTGGGTTAGGATAAACTTCTATATGATTGTCGATAAAAGTATCATCCTGAATGCTTGTGTTTTGACGCGTAAGCGAACTGATGGTAATATCCAGATTCCCTGGAGAAGACCAATTTCCTGCCGCATCTTTAACTAAACTTTTTATTTTACCATTTCTTCTCCGGATATCTTTACTAACACTTGATCCTGCAGATACTGTTGTAGAAGCATCGGCTCTAAATTTATAGACTTTGAGATCATCAAATTCTACACTGGTTTTGTTTGTTCTTAAGGAGATTGTACTACCGTTTTTGATAGGAGAAGGGTCTGTCCATTTTAATATGGATGTGTTATTCCTAAAAACTTCGATAACACCAAATCCAGGACTGTATGTGATCTTATAATTTGCCCATTTATTATCCAATGGAACATCATCAATAGCTCTAAAATTTAATTGATTATTTATAGTTTCATAGATTCTTACTTTGTTGTCTTCTCCACTAAACCATATCAAGTAAGAGTTTCCTCGCTGGCTTTGGTCAGGAGTATCGGCCATAATATGAATCCCAAATTTTCTTGGCCCATTTGTAGATATCGTTTTCGCAGAAAATTCATATAAATAAGGGAGTTCGGAGTTTTGTGATAAGAATGTATTTAGTTTTGTATTGTCAGAAGAAGTGTTGGATTGACGTAAGTGTCCGTTATTGATCTCCCAATCACCAGCTCCTTTGGTATATCCAGAGTAAAATATATTGAAGTTGTCATTAAAGAATCCATTACCACGATTTGCATACCAATTACTACCATATTTTTCTAATGCTTGGTAGAATCTACGTGTCACTCCCACGTTATCATTATCATTAAAATTGGCGATAAAATCACCAGATTGTGTAGTTCCACCAACAGCGCTGATCGATGTTGTTGGAGCTTGTGTATCGGCAGAGGATCCAAAAGAATTTTGGGAACGGTAGATATAATTTTGTCTAGGTTGTCCGGCATCAACGAAAGATCCCGGAGTAGGAGAATTTCCTCCTGCTGCTCTCCACTCAAAATGGATATGATCACCTGTTGATCCACCAGTGGTACCTTCTAATGCGATTACTTGTCCTTTTTGTACTGATTGCCCTTGACTTACTAATAATGTTTTGTTGTGGGCATAGTAGGTGCGCGTACCGTCGCTGTGTCTTACAATAACTAATCTACCATAACCGCTTGATAAACTCCCACTAATTCCAGAAAAAGAAATGGTACCGGCTGCTGATGCTCTTACATTATCATCTCCAGAAAGGGAAGTAGCAAAATCAATTGCTTGATATCCATGATGACCACCAGGTGTAAAAAAACCGCATTGTCCTACAGGACTATGTGATCCTGTAGGACCAGGAGTTCCATGTCTCGACACACAGTTTTCCTTTCCGAAATCCCAAGGTAAGTAGTAGGATAAAGCAGATTTTTGATTAGCTGAGGTATCTTTGCTATTTTTAGAATTGATGTTCCAACCCAAGATTTCCATATGATTTCCTGGGGAGGATGTAATAGTCTTACTTTGTTTAGTATCGATATGATATTCATAGATAATATCTGAAATGCCGTGTAAATAATCTAACTTCTTTTCATTAGATCCAGAAAATATAAAATGATCTCTTTGTGGCGAAAGTAGCGGAGTTGACTTATACTGAAAGGGAAGTACAAGCTTACGAAGATTATTCGTTTGTATATCATAGATAAAAATTCCTTCGTGCTCCTCGGCAGCGTCTAGATATATACCTTCAACGAAAATTTGGTTAGGATTTTTAGACCAAGCGATAGGTTTTAAAGCAATATCTTTTCGGTTTTCATTTGTTTTGCTTTGCAAAGTGGTTAACTGTTTATTTTTCAAATTCACTTTGCGTAAGTTAAAAGCACCTCCGATTTGTTCTCTTTCGAGATAAATCCATATCACCGGATTATGAGGACTCTGTAAACCTTGGAAAAAATCAAAATTAGGAGACGCTTTTACATCATTAGAGATGTACTTTATATCTTGTACTATATTATCAATTTTGGAGGTAATATGTAAAGAAGACTTTTTTCGATTTAATAATCGTTGGTCTTGATCTTCTATATTCTGAGTGAATAGTTGTTGGTTTTTTCTAAGAATCAGCTCCTGAGCATTTGTTAATGAAGCGTACAATAATAAAGCTAATAAAGCTTTTAGTGTAATGTTTTTCATAATGATGAGTTTGTGTGTAGTAAGTCCTTAATAAACTAATAAATTCAAAAGATTATTAGGATTGTTAGTTTTAAACTCGAAAATTATAAACTCTATTTATGAAAAACATGGGTACATATACTCATTTTTAATGATACACGTCTTTTAATTTCATAGTGTATTTAAAAAGCGCATTACTACCTGTAATTTGCAATTTTTTACAAATATTTTGCCGATGGTTTTTTATGGTTTTTTCACTTTTGAAAAGGTCAACAGCTATTTCTTTATTGGTTTTTCCTAAAGATACCTGGTTTAGTATTTTTACCTCTGTTTTTGATAATTGATCATATGACTTATCTGAAACTCCCAGAATAGGATTCGCTTTTTCTTTCCACCATGATTCCCTGAATCTTCGGCTGATATACGGCTTGTTTTGGATAGCTCTACCTGCACATTTCGTAAGATTTTCTACAGTATCCGCTTTGTAAAGAATCCATTTAATCTCTAAATGCTTAAGTTCTTTAATTAACCATTCTTCTAAAACGAAAGCCATAATGACAATCTTAGTTCTGGTGGCATGAAGCTTTGTGTATTTTGCTAATTCGATTCCAGAATTATTAGAATTTAAAGTAGCGTCAATAACGATAAAATCGGGTTGGTTATTTACAATAACCTTTCGCAGATTTTCTAAATCACTAATATCTTCATATAAGTTAAACTTCAAGTTTTTTGGAGCCTCTAACATAGCTCTGATTCCTAATCTTTTTAAGGGATCATCATACGCAACAACAACATCATACTCTTTCATATTTCTTTTGGGATTTATTGATAAAATGTCAACAATAATTCTGGTTCAGTAATAGAATTTATTGTTGTGATAATTTAATTACAGGCTGTTATTAGAAAGCTACTGAAACAGGTGTTTTTGCGAAAAAGAAATTGAGATAGAAACGATATAGAAAAAGCCTTGGGTGTGGTTTGATTTTTTCATTCGTGTTAAGTTTATGTGTGAACCTCATAAAATTAAATCTTATTTGTCTTCATTTAACTTTAGGATTTAGTTTTTCGATATAAGGTTGTCTTTTTTGGCTGAAGATAAAACCATCAAGTCACTGTTAAGTATGTTGTTACGTAACACCTGAATTATGCAAGAAAAGCAAATAGTCTAGCTTTTTAGTAGGTTTTGGATATTGGTAGTTTAGGATCAGTATGTTTAATAAAGTAAGTTTTAACTTACTTCCGGCACAAGTATTTTACTTCTAAAAAAACTTCAAAACGACTATTTTTGAATGATTCTACTTGTATTTTAACGTGATAAACCTCTGAAATCAAACTTTTTTAAGCGAAATAGTTTTGTTGATAGAACAAATAGAGAGCTTTACATTAACTCTTCTTTCTGATCTGTTTATAATCCTGAATAGATAAATTCGAATTGATATACTTTTTTATTTGATCAAAACTTAGGGTAACATTTCTAGAGGAAATGATACCAACTAATAGTATTAATAACTTAAAACAATTTCATTATGCTAAAGAACATTTTAAATTTAGAGGGTGCTACCACAATAAAAAGGAAGGATCAAAAGTCTATTACCGGAGGAGGAATAGAGGAATATTTGGCTGAAGGTGGAGGTGGTGGTGGTGGAACCGGTCCTTGTAATGCAATTTGTCCTGGTGGAGTTGTAGTATATTGTCATCATAATTGTAGAAGTGTTCCAGGACAGGGATGCTATAATGGTAATGTCTTCAATTCTTGTCCTTAAAAGAATTGTATTCTTATAAAAGAAAAAATCCTTTGCTTGTAATGAGCAAGGGGTTTTGTTATTTCTGAACGTATCATCACGGTACGCTATAAACTAAGTTAAGTTTTCTATTTCTTATAGTAAGTTTTGAAGGACAATTTTTATGTCAAAGACAATTAAAGATATATGACGTAAATTCTGTTGATGACTGGATTTGCTTTAATTTTACGGAAAAATAAGGTTTAATAAAACCAATGAAATCACATAGTTGTAATATGAACATTAGATACGATCTTCCTAAAGAGGTTTGGGAAAAGATCGAAATAGTGTATGCTCAGATGCCGGGATGGTTGGGTTTTGGAAAAGATGGTGAAGGAGAGGAAGGTATTCCATATTGGTTTAGTTTTAAGGAAGAAGAAAAATATATTGTAGCTTCTATCGAACCAAGTGGGCTTCAGTTTGAAGGGTATATGGATGAAGAAGATTGGTTATCTTGGAAAATCCTTTTTAAGAAGGTTGCGACCGAAGTTTTGGGATTCAAAGTAGGAGAAATTGAAGAAGGTGAAGTTGGAGGTGATATAGAATGGATTAAATAATATAAAGAAATAAGCCGATGATTGTAATCTATAAAAACAGGGGGATATTAGTACCTGTATACTTGGTAGTTTCGTTAGTAAGTACTTCGATCTTAAATACCATTTTAAAGAAATATATAGGATGGATATTTGCTACAAATTATGATTCTCAAATAGTAATGGGAATAGGGCTAGTTATTTCTGGTTTATGGACTTATTTTACAAGTGAAGATCATATTATGGTAGATGGGGAAAAAGAGAAAATCTTTATGAATAATCACTTTTTTTATATTTCAATGAAGTTGTGGAGTTATATTATGCTTGGATTTGGAGTATTGACCTTACTTAGTGGGATCGTAGAAACGATTACTTTGTGAAATTTAATAAGCGGATGGGGAAATTTTTAATAAGACCTTATATTTTGTTTTTGGTGTTGATGTCATTACTTATTTTAATAGGTGTCAACAAGAGTGAATATACATTAGATATATACATCTATGATACTTATTACGTTTTACTTCAAAAGGATATCTTATTTGGTTTTGCTATTATTTCTGGGTTAATAGGTCTTGTATATTGGATATTGCTAAAGTTGAAATTTAAACTATTAACTATTTTAAATATACTACATTGGATTTTTACTATAATTGGTATTCTCGATTTGTTCTATATCTCTTGGTTTTTAAATCCTGATATTTTATCAAGAAAAGCATATTATACCAACACAAGTATGCCTGATTCTACTATGTTTTATGGATTTGCCTTTCTTGTAATCGGTCAGTTGATTTTTATTTTTAATATTGGTTTGGGGCTTTTTAATAGTAAAAAGAATAACAGTAAAAGGAAATAATACTATGACTAGAATTAAAGTGTTTTCTCTATTGATAATGGCATTAGGAGTGATCGTGTTTTTCTTCGGAATACTATTTAGAATAATGCACTGGCCGATACAATATTATCTACTTATATCTGGACCCATCCTGTTTGTTTTGGGAATTGGCTTGCTACTAAAAGACAATAAAGTTGAATAGATTGATGATTAGAAATAAATAACTTAATAAATCAATGAAAATAGTATTCTGGATTCTTTATGTTTTTGTGATAATTGGAGCAATTTTTTCTTTAATCTTGATTGCTGCAGGTAATAGACCATGCTCTGGTGATGGTTGCATGATCCAGTTTCTATACATAATAGGAACCCCTTTATTAGTATTGTTTGGGATATTGTTTTTCTTTATGACAAGAATAATAGTAAAACAGTGGAGATCGAAGATGAAATAAACAGATAAATACTCTATGAAACGTAATTTTTGTTTTATAACATTCTTTGTGTTAATTTTTAGTAATCTCACGTATAGTCGGGATACGATGTATGTTATTCCTGAAGATTTTGGATTGATCTTTAATAATACACCTATTGATCAGGTAATGAAAATTGGATGAAGATTAGAAAAGCCTTTATCAACACTTAAGTTGATAAAGGCTTTTCTTTTACAGATATTTAAAAGCCAAGCACTTCACTGCATATTGAACGACCATCGCAATATGTAGAAAGAGCTCTTTCTATTTGATTGTCATTGTTATAATGCGCTGTCCAAGTCCCTGCGTGTTCTAGACAGCTACATTGATAAAACGTACCTCCTCCAATTTGGCTTTGTTGTTTTTTACTTAGAATGGTGACATTCGAAGGTTTTAGAAATGAAAAATTCATGTTTTTTGGATTTTAATATAAGTACTAGACTATTATGGTTTTTGAAAAGTGACCATTGGATTAATAAAAGTTATAAAATTAAGTACAAGCCCCTCCGCAACTAACGGCATAGCCACAGTCCATACACCATTGATACGAATTGTCATCAGCTCCTTGCCAACAACCGTCGTGTAAATCCAGTACTCTGGCAACATCAATCGCATCACATGTAACGGATCCTCCTTTAATAATTCTTTGTTGTGTCTTATTTAAGACAGCTACTCCATCTAATTTTAGAATGTTTTTTAACATGATATAAAAGTTTTAGAAGAATGAATTTAGCATATATTGTGTTGTTTTTTCCCACCCGGAAAGGGTAGTTTTTTTAATAACTCAGCTGAGTATTGATTTTGAATATTAAGAATTTACTAAAAGTTTAATAAAACCAATGAAATCATATAGCTGTAATGTGAATGTCAGATATGATCTTTCTAAAGAGATTTTAAGAAACGTCAAAAGTGTTTATGAATAGATACCTGGAAGATTGGGTTTTGGAAATGACGTAGCGTCAAGAAAATGTCTGGTAGACATTTTTAGTGAACGAGCCAGCTGGCGCGTATGCCGAATCCTCCGGATACGCAAAATCCCGCCATTTGGCGGGATTAAAGTGGAGTCGGAGAGGGCTGAAGCGATCAGGAAATGTCCTGTGGACATTTACAGCGTAAGAGCCAGTTGATGCGGCTGCCGAATCCCCCGGATACGCAAAATCCCGCCATTTGGCGGGATTAAAGTGGAGTCGGAGGGATTCGAACCCTCGTCCAAACAAGTAATACAATAGCTTTCTACACGCTTAGTTTTTGTTTAATTTTCGTCGATATGAAAGACCAAAAACCGCCAACGTATCGCTTATTCTCAATTAAATTTCGAAACTATATCAAGATACTATAGCTTCTAGGTTTACTTTTACGATACTCAAAACCAAACGCCATAAACCAAGGCTTTTGAAGAGTATCCTGCTTGTCTACCTTGTAGACCGAGGCATTATCCTACTAAAATTCAGATTATGCAGCTAGGGCGTAGTTATTCTCGCCGTTTAAAAAAGTTGAAATATGATATTTACGAGCTATATCCCAGCGCTCGACGTGCTTACCACTCTATTAATCTCGCTGTCAAAACCAGTCGACCCCGATTGTAATTAAAAGTTTGAAACTAAGAATTTTAATTATTTTGATAATCTCAATAAATTCTGAACTCCTCACTTAAAATGGATGGCAAATATAATCATAATTGTCATATCTTTGCCGCGCTTTTACATAAACAAAATACATACCAAAACTATATGACGACATTCGGAATTATCAAAGAACGTAAAAACCCGCCAGATCGTCGGGTAGTCTTCTCACCAAAAGGTCTTACTGACACAGTATCAAAGTTTTCTAAGGCTTCTTTTAGGGTAGAAAGTTCTGATATCAGGATTTTTAGCGATGCAGATTATAAAGCCGCGGGTTTTGAGATTACTGATGATCTTTCTGATACAGAGGTATTGTTAGGTGTAAAAGAAGTTCCGATTGATGCGTTAATCCCTAATAAAAAATATTTTTTCTTTTCGCATACAATCAAGAAACAACCCTATAATAGAACGTTGTTAAAAGCAATCTTGGATAAAAATATAGAGCTATATGACCACGAGGTAATTATTAATCAAAAAGGCTTTAGACTTATTGGTTTTGGTAGATATGCTGGTATTGTTGGTGCCTATAATGGTTTTAGAGCCTTAGGCATGAAGAATGATAGTTTTCAGCTTCCTAAAGCAGAAACATTGCCAGATCAAAAAGCATTAGAATCAGAGTTATCTAAGATCAATTTACCAAATATAAAGATTGTACTTACCGGAAAAGGTAAAGTAGGATGTGGTGCCAAAGAAATTCTGGATGCTATGAAGATTAAAGAAGTCTCCGTTAGTGAATATCTAACTACTACTTTTGATCAACCCGTATATACGCAGATTGATGTATTGGATTATAATAAACGTAAAGATGGGCAAGTGATTGATAAAAGGGATTTTTATAACAATCCTCAAGAATATGTCAGTGACTTTATGAGATTTGCCAAAGTTAGTGATATGTATATCGCTGGTCACTTTTTTGGAGATGGAGCTCCTTTTATTTATACCAGAGAAGATGCAAAGTCTGCGGATTTTAATATTAGCGTGGTAGCGGATGTGTCTTGCGATATTGATGGTCCTGTTGCTACAACAATAAGATCTTCTACGATTGCTGACCCAATTTATGGATACCATCCTGGTAAGGAAGAAGAAGTAGATTATAAGGACCCAGAAGCCGTTGTAGTGATGGCAGTAGATAATTTGCCTTGTGAGTTACCTAAAGATGCTAGTGAAGGTTTTGGAGAGATGTTTTTAACACATGTAATACCTGCATTTTTCAATAATGATGCTGATGGGGTATTGGAGCGTGCAAGAATGACACAAGATGGTAAATTAACCGATAGATATGCTTATCTGCAGGATTATGTAGATGGAAAAGAATAGTTTTATACAACACAAATTATATTAAAAAATGACTACTCAGGAACTTGTTGATCAAATTTGGAAAAAGAAATCTTTTTTATGTGTGGGGTTGGATGTAGATCTTACTAAAATCCCGAAACATTTATTAGAAGAAGAAGATCCGATTTTTGAGTTCAATAAAAAAATCATTGATGCTACCCATCATCTGGCAGTAGGGTATAAACCGAATACTGCTTTTTATGAAGCGTATGGGTTGAAGGGGTGGAAATCTTTAGAAAAGACGATACAGTATTTAAATACTAATTATCCTGAGGTTTTTACTATCGCAGATGCGAAACGAGGCGATATTGGGAATACCAGTGCTATGTATGCTAAAGCATTTTTTGAAGACCTTCAGTTTGATTCGGTTACTGTTGCTCCTTATATGGGTAAAGATTCTATAGAACCATTTTTAGGATTCGAAGGAAAGCATACTATTATGCTGGCACTTACTTCTAATCAAGGTGCTTTTGATTTTCAAACTAAAAATGTAGATGGCAGAGAGTTGTATAAACAAGTATTAGAAACTTCTAAAGACTGGAAGAATTCTGAAAACTTGATGTATGTAGTAGGAGCTACTAAAGCAGAATACTTGGCAGATATCAGAAAGATTATTCCAGATAGTTTTTTATTGGTTCCAGGAGTTGGTGCTCAAGGAGGAAATCTGCAAGATGTTTGCAAATATGGAATTAATGATCAGATTGGATTGTTAATCAATTCATCAAGAGGAATTATATATGCTTCGAATGGATTAGATTTTGATATAGTTGCTGGTGAAAAAGCTAAGGAACTTCAGCAGCAAATGGAAGAAATATTAAAAGATAAAAGATAAAAAAAGGAAATTGAATATTAGTTCAATTTCCTTTTTCTTTTAAATCAACAACTTCGAGGAAATAACCCTCGAAGAGGGATTTAAAAAATTAACGCCTATTGGCTTTAAATACTTGTTTCGCATATCCTACAAGTCCATATGTGATAAAAAATACAATAAGTGATAAAAAGCCGTAAAAAATAATGTTAAGTAATACTGAATCCATAGCCCCAAGATTTTAAAATTAATATTCTTTCCTACAATATAAGAGTTTTATGTAGGAATTCCTAGTTTTAAAAGTTTAATTATTAAGGGTTTATGATTTTTTTATGATTGTTAGATAGTTTCATAAGTACGTTAAGAAAGAAGGTGTGATATATACAGATCAATTAGGTAGAACTATAAAAGTGCCACAAACTCCTACAAGGATCATATCGTTGGTTCCTTCGCAGACTGAACTTCTGGTTACCTTGGGCTTGTCTGATGAAATAGTAGGTGTAACCAAATTTTGTGTACATCCGAATTCCATAAGAAAAGAAAAGAAGGTAATAGGAGGTACTAAGAATATTCATCTGGATAAAATTCGTGAATTGAATCCTGATATTATTTTGTGCAATAAGGAAGAAAATACAAAAGAGATTGTTGAAGTATTAGAAAAAGAATATCCTGTTCATGTTTCTGATGTAAGTACTATTGAAGAGTCTTTAGAATTAATTCATCAGTATGGTGAGATCTTTACAAAGACAAACCAAGCTAACACTTTAATCTCTGAGATTAGATCAGAATTGAAGAGTTTTTTAGATTTTGTGAAAAATAAACAACAGAAGAAGGTTGCATATTTTATTTGGCGTGAACCCTGGATGGTTGCAGGTAAAGGTACTTTTATTCATCATTTGTTAGAGATCAATGGATTTATAAACAAGTATGGGAATAAGGAACGTTATCCAGAAATCCCTAAAGAAAAATTAACAAACTTGGAGGATCTGGATCTTATCTTGTTGTCGTCAGAACCTTTTCCTTTCTCTGAAGACCATAAGAGTGAAATGGCTAAAATAGTTCCAGGTTCTAAAGTGATTTTAGTAGATGGGGAATATTTTTCTTGGTATGGATCTAGACTAGTAGGCGCATTCAGTTATTTTAGGACACTTCACTAGAATGAGAGCGTTGAACAATACATTAATTACTGTTAACACTACTTACTTTGAAGACTAAGTCCACTATCTTTACCTAATTAATCTGTTTATGCTTAACTATTCTATATATCATCATCCACAGAATACCAATTGGATAACTTTTGTTCATGGAGCAGGAGGTAGTTCTTCTATCTGGTTTAAACAAGTTAGAGAGTTTAGAAAACAGTATAATGTATTACTACTGGATTTAAGAGGCCACGGTGATTCTAAACCAGCAATCAAAGATGCTTTCAATTCTAAATACACCTTTGATTCGATTACAGAAGATATTGTAAAGGTGATTGATAAAGAAAACATAAAGTCATCCCATTTTATAGGAATCTCTTTAGGTACTATATTAATAAGAAATTTAGCAGAAAAGTATCCAGAACGAGTAAACAGCATGATTATGGGAGGAGCCATAATGAAATTAAACTTAAGATCTCAGGTTTTGATGAGGCTAGGTGTTGTTTTTAAATCGGTGGTTCCTTATATGTTTTTATATAAGTTTTTTGCTTTTATTATCATGCCTAAAAAAAACCATAAGCAGTCTAGATTACTTTTTGCCAATGAGGCTAAAAAATTATATCAAAAAGAGTTTATAAGATGGTTTAAGCTAACTTCTGAGATCAATCCTTTATTACGTTTTTTTAGAGATAAGGATATTAAAATACCTACACTTTATGTTATGGGAGAAGAAGACTATTTATTCTTACCATCCATAAAAAAGGTAGTTTCTACCCACGAGTTTTCTAATCTTTTTGTTGTTAAGAATTCAGGTCACGTAGTTAATGTCGAACAGCCAGAAGTTTTTAATGAAGAATCGCTGTCTTTTATAAATCAATTTTCCGTTTAAAATTGATTACTACTGATGTTCTATTTTTTTGATTTCCGCTAAAATCTGATTTGCTTCATCGTGCAAACGATCACTCTTTTCTTTATTTTTAATAGCTAGATTATAAGCACTTTTCATTAGCCTGCAATACTGTTTTTGCAGTTTTTTGAGATCAGTTTTATCTTTAGACCAATTAAACATTATTTGTTCTCTTTTCTTTTTTTTACAAAGGTATTGGTTAATGAGTCAAACGATTCTTAAGAGCTAGTTAAGTTTAGCTAATAGAATACTAAAAAGGATAGAGTGATGTAATATCGCTCTATCCTTTTTAATAAATAATTTAATAGTTTAGTGTATCTAGTACCCGTCGTTTTGTTCAAGGTTAGGGTTTACATTTCTTTCTCTTTGTGGTATTGGTAGCACTAATCTGCTATCATCAAAAGGTAATGCTCCAACAGGAATTTCTAATCTTTTAAAATCATGAAGTTTATGTCCTTCGAATGATAATTCACGTAATCTCTCAAGAATAATGTCTACATATGTTAAGTCTGTTAATGCAAATGCATTAGATCTTGTTCTCACAGTGTTGACATCATTGATAGGGTCTGTTCCTATGGCAGTACCCAAAACAAAATTAGATTCAGCTCTTATTAGATACATTTCAGGTAATCTAATAAAAGGTATGTTAGCATTACCAAAAATCCACTTGAATGATGCAATACCAGATCCTGTTTCGTTATCAATGTAAAAGAAACCAGCTCTTAGATCATTGAAATCATCAAATATCCCAAAAAACGCATCTTCGATTGATATGTCAGGATTTCCTGGTCTTCCTCCGAATCGATCTGTAGCCCAAAATGTATTCATACTATTTGCACCATCTGAATCAGTTACTTGCCAAGCGAAAATATCTTCTGTAGAGTTATCATCATTGTTATAAGCATCATCAAGAACTGCTGTTAGTAAGAACCTTCCTGATTGTAATACCTCATTAGATAAATCTCTTGCTTCTTCATAATTACCAATTTGCAATTGTATTCTTGCTAATAAAGCTTTGGCTGCATTAGCAGAAGCAAAAACACCATTTGTTTCAGGGAGTAATGTAATTGCGTCCTCTAGATCATTAATGATAAATTCATATACTTCATTAATTGTATTTCTTGATGGATAGGTAACGTCGTCATATCGAATAACAGGAACCTTTACAATAGGTACACCAAGTTCTCCTCCATTAATTCCATTGTTATTGTGTTTTGAGAAAAATCGCACTAAATCGAAATAGGTTACAGCTCTTAAAAATTTAGCTTGACCTTCTACAGAATTTTTGCGATCTAGGTTTTCAAACACATCTAAATTATCAAGAACAATGTTAGTTTGGTTACTTATATCATATCCATTTAGCCATAAGTTGGCTACAAAGGTATTGTTCGTATTGATCACTTTCATGTTAAATTCACCTGGATCAGTGAATGTTCCATTCCATTTTAATTCTTGATCGTTTGCTAATAGTTCAGCGATGGTATAAATCTGACCGCCATAACTAGCTCCTTGCCCAGCTTGGGCATATGCCCCAACAAGAATATTGATTACTTTTTCTGGAGTATCAAAAGCGTCATCAGTCGTCAATGACTGACTAGGATCAATGTCTAACTGATTTTCGCAGCTTACCGCAATTACAGAAAGAGCGAATACGATTACTATTTTTATATATGTTTTCATTGTTTTTTACTTTAAGGTTTTAGCATTAAATTTTAAAAACTGAATTTTTAGAATTCAATATTTAATCCCAATGTATATGTTTTTGCAGGAGGAGCGGAGTAAAAGGAAGCACCTGTTCTTACTCCAGAATTTCCATTAAAATCCGCAGTGGATTCAGGATCATATCCTTCATAATCAGTAATTGTCAATAAATTGATACCACTGAAATAGAATCTTACTTTTTCTAAAAAGAATTTTTTAGAGAAAGTTGGGTTGATAGTATATCCTAATGTAATATTTCTTAATCTGATAAAATCTGCTTCCTCTAGATAACGAGTAGAATCAGCTTGCCCATTCTCCTGACTTAATCGTGCCTGAGGTACGTTAGTAATATCTCCAGGATTTTGCCATCTATCTAGTTGATCTGAAGTTTGATTATCCAAGAATTTACCGTTTCCGGAAGAGAACTTACCTGCTTGATCAAAAATAGAAGCTCCAAACTCTCCCTGGAAAGTAAATTGAAAATCAAAATCATTTACTTTTAACGTATTTGTAAATCCAATCTGATAATCTGGAAATGGATCTCCGGTAACAATTTTATTAGCTTTAGATACGCTATTTGTTAGTACTTTATCTAAAGAACCATCTGCATTTACTGTATTGGTGTAAAATAATGCGTCTCCATTAGCAGCATCAACACCTGCATATTCATATAGATAAAAGGATGAAACAGCTTCTCCTTCTCTTATAATATTTATTCCATCTATAATGTCTCCACTAGGAAGGTCTGTAATTTCATTTTTGTTTTGAGTAAATAATGCACCTATATTCCAGATTAAGGAAGGTTTAGAAATAATTCTTGCAGTAAGATTAATCTCAAATCCTTTATTTACAATCTCTCCAATATTTCTAACAATAGAAGTAAAACCAGAAGTACCCGGAAGTGGTTGATTAAATAATAAATCATTAGTGGTTTTATTATAGTAATCGAATTCTCCTGAAATGGTATTATTGAATAAACCAAAATCAACTCCTAAGTCATATTGAGTAGTTTTTTCCCAACGTAATTCATTGTCTCCTAATTGGATAGGTGATACTCCAAGTCGTTCATTATATGTAGTAATTCCGTAAAGGTCTTTGCTGGCAAAATCTCCGATTTCTGCGTTTCCTGTAATACCCCAACTACCTCTTAGTTTTAAATTACTAAGAAAGTTAGAATTGCTTAAGAATCGTTCATTACTAACCACCCAAGCCGCTGATGCTGCAGGGAACCAACCAAATTGGGAATCTTCTCCGAATCTAGAAGATCCATCACGACGAATACTCAAATTGAAAAGGTATTTATCTGCAATCGAAAAACGTGATCTGGCGAAATATGATAAAAAGTTATATTTAGTTTTGTTAGAACCACCGTTTGTTATTAAAACCGCATTATCTAATGTTTGTAAATCATCTGATGGAAATCCTTGTCCTATTGTAAACTGACTCTTACGATTGGTTTCTTCAAAACTTGCTCCAAGCGTGGCAGAAAAATCTACAATATCTCCCAGACTTCTCTTGTAGCTTAAGTAATTGGTTAAAATATATCTTTCCGTAATCGCATTACTAACAGTACCAACTCCACCAGCAGATGCAAATTCGGTTAAACTTCCAGAAAACCTTTCTGCATTTTGGTTATTAGCATCATAACCGATTTCAGATTTCCATTTCAGGTAGTCATTTATATAAAAATCACCATATATATTTGCTGTTGTTCTCCATATATCGGTAACAAATCTTCCAGTTTGTTCTTGTCCTAAGAAGTTTTGGAATAATGTAGAATTACCATCTACATTTGCCGTTCCATCTTCTAATAGTGCTGGCGTTAAAGGTGATTGACCAATAGATTGTAGTGGAGAAATAAAGGCGTTATCATTTGATAATCGATCGATAGTTACTTTAGAGAGGTTTATATTTACTCCAACAGTAGATTTCTCTGTAATATCGGCATCTATTTTACCTCTTAATGTATAACGATCTAGCTCATTTCCTAAAATAATACCTTCCGTTTTGTTATACGATGTAGAAACAAAGTATCTGATTTTTTCACCTCCACCAGATGCAGACAAGTCTATATCCTGTGTAATTCCTTCTACTAATGCTAGATCTTGCCAATCAGTATCGACTTCATTATTTCTCCAGTCACGACCTAAAGATAATTGATCAAATTGTGTTTCGATTTCACTTAATGGAATGCCACTATTTTCTGCAGCTTCTGTGTAGAATTCTACATACTCCTCAGAATTTAGGAATTCTCTTTTATTAGTAGCGAAACTCCATCCCGAAGCTGTATTTAAGGTTACTTTGGTTTTACCAGTTTTACCTTTTTTAGTAGTAATGATAATAACTCCATTTGTACCTCTAGCTCCATAGATAGCCGCTGACGAAGCGTCTTTTAGAAAATCAATAGATTCTATATCACTAGGATTAAGTCCGATAAGCGGATTGATAGGAGAGTTGTTTATCGATTCATCATCATTGATTAAAGGAACTCCATCCAGTACATACAAAGGTTCTTGAGATGCACCGATAGTAGAAATACCTCTAATTCTAACTTTAATTCCGGATTCTACTCTCCCCGAAAGTTGAGTTATTTGAACTCCAGTAACTTTACTAGTCATTAATGATTGAATACTAGGAGTATTCACATCGGCAATATCATTAGCACGGATGCTTGATATACTAGCGGTTATTTGCTTTTTTGAAGAACTACCATATCCGATAAGTACTACTTGATCTAATCCTTCTACATCGTCTTTCAAAGTAACGTTTATTACTGTTGATTTAGTAACAATAACTTCTTGTGTTTCAAAACCAACATAAGAGAACACAAGTATGTCTCCTGATTTGGCTTCAATAAGATATTTTCCATCAAAATCAGTTTGAACTCCATTATTAGAGTTTTTAACTAGAATGTTGGTTCCAGGAAGTGGTATTCCTGATTCGTCAATAACTATTCCTGTTATCGTTTTTTCCTGGGCTTCTATAAGGCCAGAGCACAGCAGCATAAGCATAGCTATGCTAAGTTTGGTTAAGTTTTTCATTTTTGGGCGCGTTTTTAATCGGGGGCAAAATTACGCCAATCCCGTAAAAAAAAAGAGCCCTACATTATAATAACCCCCTATAAATGATGGGTTTGTCTTGAGAATATCTGAATTAAATAAAGAGATGAATTGAGTTATTCTTAATAAAAAACAGTATTTATTGATGTTTTCTTAACAAAACACTTGATGAACATGAGTTTTTCTTAAAAATTAAAAAATCGCCAAAAGCAGTGTTTGATTCGATAAAAAGCATATACTGTACGTTTATTCTTTCTTATTTGAATTATTTACGATCTTGAAGTGCAAAAACCTTACGCAATAAATCAGTAGTTCTAGAACTAAGTTTAGTTCTAATTTCCCCTTCTTCTATCGCAATCATTTTATATACACCATCTAATGCTTGACTAGTTACGTAGTCCGTAAGATCAGGATTTACATTACTGGTAAAAGGAATAGCATTGTATTTTTTAATAATATTGGACCAAACACGATCTGCACCAACCTTAGACAGTGAGCTTTTAATAACCGGATTAAATTTTCCATAAAGAGCATTCTTGGTAGTGCCTTGTAAATATTGTGTAGCAGCATTATTATTACCTAATAAAATTTGTTTAGCATCATTAAATGTTATTTGTTTAACTGCATTCACAAATATAGGTGTTGCTTCTTTTACGGCATCTTCAGCAGCTCTATTAAGAACCTTAAGACCTTCATCGGCTAGGTTGTCAAGGCCAATATCTCTTAAGGATTTATCTACTTTTCGTAATTCATCTGGTAATACGATTTTTACCAATTCATTTCTGAAAAAACCATCTTTTTGAGTAAGTTTAGTTACTTGCTTATCGATCCCTTTATCCAGCGCTTGTCTTAATCCATTACCAATATCAACATTACTAAGACCTAATCCTCCAGTAGTTTCTTGTGGAAGACTTTCTATTACTTGCTGCAGTTCTGCACAGCTGGATAGTTGAAATATAACTAGCACTAAAAAAATTCTTTTCATAATTTCTTATTAGATTTGAGATGATAATGATTTAATATGAATTCAAAGGTAATTTTTTTCATACTATCTATTTCAATCCTCTCTTGCAAAAATAGAGAAGATCTTACGAAAGTAGAATCAAAGGTGTCGAATAATTTTGATCAATATATAACTATTTTAGGAATTGCTCAGGATGGCGGTTATCCCCATATTGATAATACTGAGGAGTTCAATGATGTTAAAGAAGGGAAATACAAGAAAGAACTAGTTGTCTCTTTAGGAATCATAGATAAACAGAAAAGAAAGAAATTCTTAATAGAAGCTACGCCGGATTTACCAGAACAATTAGCTATGTTGGATGCTGGACATCTTCAGCATGATGTTATTATTGATGGAGTATTCTTGACACATGCACATATAGGCCATTATACGGGGCTTATGCATTTTGGAAGAGAAGCAATGGGATCAAAAGGTATTAATGTGTTTGCAATGCCAAAAATGAAATATTTTTTAGAAAATAATGGACCTTGGTCTCAATTGATTGATTTGCAAAACATAAAAATAAATTCACTGGAAAATAAAATCCCTATTGATATTACCGAAAATATAAAGATAACTCCATTTCTGGTTCCGCATCGTGATGAATTTTCTGAAACCGTTGGATATCTGATTAATGGCAAAATAAGATCTGCTCTATTTATTCCAGATATTAATAAATGGTCGTTATGGAAAAAAAACATTGTAGATGAAGTTAAAAAAGTGGATTATGCATTTATCGACGCTACCTTTTTTAAAGATGGAGAAATACCAAGACCAATGGCAGAAGTTCCTCATCCCTATATTCAGGAAACGATTGATTTATTTAAAAACGAATCCAAAGAAATAAAGTCCAAGATTATTTTCATCCATTTTAATCATTCGAATCCCTTAATTCATAAGAACAACAAAGAAAGAATTCAATTAGAAAAAGAAGGATACCGATTTGCAAATACAGAAGATGTTTTTCCATTATGAGAAAACTATAAGTATCATTATCCATTTAATATATTTTCTAAAAGTACTTTCAAGTGACTGAAGGTTATAAGTTTTAATAGTAAGATTTGAAACATAAAACCACCGAAAACAGGGGGTAGTACTATGGTGTTTGGACTTATCTTTACCGTTGTGATAAAATAACATAGAGGATTACATATGTTTTGGAAAAAAGACTTGAAATTACCTATTACTCTAGAAGATAAAAAATGGGTTGAAGAAAGCATTACATTTCTTGAAGACAAAATAGGAGAAAAGGAAGCTGAAATAAGAACTGTATTACCAACTCATCCTTATTTTCAGAGGGAGTTTAAAGGTACTATATCTGATGTGAGGTTTTTACTGAGTATGATCATGAAACTGATGAATATAGAGAATGTAAATATTCAGGTGGAATTATTCAATACGGGATCTATAAAAACCAAAGACGGAAGAATTCTCACGACACCAGCTGATATCAATGGAAGATGGAAAAGTGCTACAGGAATGTATCAAAATGTAAATGGTATAACGACCATTTTTATAGCTAATGATCAACTTAAGAAACCAGAATCCCTAATCGCTACAATTGCTCACGAATTGTCGCATCAACTACTTTTGGGAGAACATTGGATTAAGGATAATGATGAGTATCTAACAGATCTTTTGGCCATTGTATACGGTTTTGGGATTTTTATAGGGAACTCAAAATTTAATTTTTCTTCGGAACAAATAGGATTTAATAATATCTGGAAAATGAGTAAGCAAGGATATTTGCCAGATCAAGTTATTGCATATGCTATGGCGTACTTATCTTTAAAGCGTGGAGAATCTATTAACTATGTTACGTTTTTAGATAAAACGATTGCAAAGTATTTTAAACAAAGTATAAAGTATCTTAAAAAGAAAGATTTTAAATTTGTTGTTTTAGATTCCGTAAAAGAAATTATTACTACAGCAGAAGCTGTAGAGATACCTGCAAGTTTTAAAGAAAATATTTTAGAAGAGAAGCTACAAGAAAAATCAATAGATTCTAGAGAATTTAAACTGGATGATATTATTGGATTAGAAACTGTATCTATAGTAGAAGCTTGTTCTCAAGAAGATATTCCATTAGTAAAACATTTACTGCAAATAGGAGCAGACGTAAATACTACTTCTAAATTAGGTTTTTCTGCTTTGAATGTGGCGATTGTTAAAAATAATATCAAGTTGATAAAAATACTTCTTGATGCTGGGGCAGATATTAACTTTCAGAATCCAGATGTATTTGGTTTGGGTGAAACACCTCTTGTGTCAGCAATTAGGAAAAGTAATGAAGCTGTTATAAAGTTATTGTTAGATCACGGAGCAGATCCTACTATATCAAATTATTTTCATAAGACACCTTTAATGATAGCAGCACAAGAGAATTCAATAGAAGCAGTAAAATTACTATTAGAAAATAAAACGCCAATTGAGCAAGGAAAACATACTGGTGTATACGTAGAAACACCACTATGTATTGCCGTTTTAAATAATCATAGAGATATGGTTAGCCTTCTTATTCAAAATAAAGCAAAGATAAAACCGCTTAGAAAATTACCACGACATAAGATAAATCCCAAAATGGTGAAATGGTTAAAACAACGTAAATACCTGTAAAAATTAGTATACTCAGTTTTAATATTCGAGCTATGAAAAAATAACCGTTTTGTTACTATATACTAATACCTTTCTTTCTACGTGATGCTTTATGGCTCGTGATAAAACAATCTTTTCTAGATCACGACCTTTCAGAATAAAATCTTGTACGTTATGTATGTGTGAGACTCGCACTATTTCTTGTTCTATGATTGGTCCTTCATCAAGATCCGAAGTAACATAATGACTAGTAGCACCAATTATTTTCACACCACGTTCATAAGCAGAATGATATGGTTTTGCTCCTGGAAAAGCAGGTAAAAACGAATGATGAATATTAATGATTTTGTTAAGATATTCATCTACAAAATTAGCGGAAAGGATTTGCATATATCGCGCTAAAACAATGAAATCAACTTTATGTTCCTTTAATAGTATTAACTGCTCTTCTTCTGCTTGCTCTTTATTAGATTTATTGACAGGTATGTGTTTAAAAGGAATATTAAAATTATCTGCAATTGGTTTTAGATCCAAATGATTGCTTACTATAATTGGAATCTTAACCTGTAGCTCGCCGGAAGCATGTCTTCCAAGAATGTCGTATAAACAATGATCGTACTTAGAAACAAAAAGTGCCATTTTTGGTTTCTTCTCTGCATTATACATCTCCCAGTGCATGCTGTAAGTATCGGCTACTTCTTTATTGAAAGATTCTTTAAATAATGCTAGTTTTTCTTCATCTTGATCAAACTCACATTCTAATCTCATAAAGAACTCACCTAATTCTCGATCGACATGTTGTTCGATATAGACTGTGTTTCCTTTTTTAGCTAAAATAAAATTTGTTACCGTGGCTATGATTCCTTTTTTATCCGGACAGTTAATTAGTAAGGTTGTCTTTTTCATGTATCAATTGGGTTGATTTTTTCCTTTCCGGATATAAACTTACTATTTAAGAAGGTAAAGGTTATACTAATTCCTTATAAAGATGAGGTGCACGAATCGTTTTTGAATAATTAAAAATGGATGACTGTTTTTTCTGAATTATTTATAAAAAATAAAGGCTGATTTTAGTAATAAATCAGCCTTTACAAATTTATGATTAGATCGAAATTATTTAATATCCTCGATTGTATTATTAATTAATGTTCTTAAGTGATCTTTATGAGCCTTTGATAATTTATTCCCAGTACCATTAGATACCATAGATCTTATTCTCTTTAAATTATATAAAGCCATTGATTTAGAAGCGTAGGTGTATTTTGGCCCTTTAGCACCTGAGTTTTTGGCTACATTGATAAGTCTTTTAGTATATTCTAATTGTAGGTTTTGTCTAAAAGTATTCACAGAACCTGCAGCATCAGCCTGAAAAATAGCATTGTTAAGATCAGACATAAACTCTGATAATTTGTACTCATTACCATATAATTCAGAATCAGTAATTCGCTGTAAAGTATTAGGATGTAAAATATGATCAAGTACCCTTTTTTGAAAACCAAGTACAAGGTCATGAATCTTAGGGTCTTCTGGACCTCCAAAGAAATTATATCCTCTTCGTTGCATTGCAATATAGTTGTACAGATCATTAGGAGCTTTATATGCATCTGAAGCAAATACATACTTTTTTAAAGCATTCATGGCTCTTTTTTGATCTTCATAACTAACAGGTGTGAAAGGTTTAGCATTCGCGTCTTGTCCTACCATACTTCTATCCACATAAACACCACCAATAAATCTAGAGATCACATTTCCTGCCTGCGCGTACTGACCTCTTAATATGTAATATGCTTGTCTTAGTTCTTGATAAGATTCTCCTTTTTTACTGAACTTCAGTTTGATCTCACCCATCATATCGTTCACTAATTCCATTCTATTGATGGAATATGTTATTTGATCATTGGACATATCACCAATCATTACTCTTGGATCTATTGCTTTTCCAGGAGAACGCATATCATCTGCGTCATTACCAAAAATTAATTCAGGTTTAGTGGATTGACTGGCGATTTTTTCTAGCTCTTTTTCAGAATTTACTGGAGTATATCCAAATTGAATTGCCCATTTATCATAAGGTCCTACGGTTGTAGAAAAATAATGTCCTTGATTTAATTTGTCGTTTGTAACATTAATCGCAGTATAATCCATAACAGATCCTGTAAGGCATTTATCTTTAATGAATTCAGGATTATTTAATTCTTCTGGAGAAAACAACTGACTTGCTTTCATATTATGATTTAATCCTAGCGTATGACCCACTTCATGCATAATAAGCTCTTTCATAGCTTCCATTTTCATGCCTTTCATTTCGTTGTCATTTGCCCCATATGCTGTTAGAGCTGCCTGTCCGAATAAAGAATTTTCTTGCATTAAATGTCCATATGAACAGTATAAGTGCTTGTCTTTAATTATTGCTGGGAAATCATCTTCCTTAGTTTGGCTATTAGTAGCAAGATTAAATAATCGATCATATTTTACACGATTGGTATGATATACGTATTCTAACATAATATCAGCACCCAGAATTTCACCTGTTCTAGGGTTTACAAAACTTGGACCGTATCCACCAAAAGGAGGTCTTGGAGAAGATGTCCATCTAAGTACATTATATCTAATATCTCCAGCATCCCAAGTAGCATCGTCTGGTTGTAATTTTACAACCATTGCGTTTTTAAAACCGGCTTTTTCGAATGCTTTATTCCATTCTAGCACTCCTTCTTTTATAGTTTCTCTAAATTCTACTGGAGTTGTGTTTTCCATCCACCATACAATTGGTTGCACTGGTTCAGAAATTGCTTGACTAGGATCTTTCTTTACTAAATTCCAGCGATGTACTAAATCTCTATAAGGTGTTGGACTCGTAGAAGTCATATCAGTTACCTGCGTGAAGAAATAACCAATTCTTGGATCATCAAATCTTGGCTGATAATCATTTTCTGGCATTGCGATCAGACTATGCTCTACTTTTATAGTAACGTTTCTGCCATCGGTTACTGCATTAGATCCTCCATTAAGAATATTGGATTTAGAATATACATAGTGACTATTTATATTTAGGTTTTCCGGATAATTTTTAATTGTTTTAATTTTAGTTTTTTCTTTACTCAAAGAACCTATTTTAAAAGCAAATGGCGATTGTCCAGGGAAATTAGGCATCTTGATTTGCTCAAAAGTCTCTTTAAGAAAAAGATCATCTGATTTTATTAAATACAATCCTTTTTCTTCATCCAACGCTTCGATTTTTAAACTTGCCATGATTCCTTCACTGATATTGGCATTCGAAGCTTTAGATAAGGCGTTGTTTTTATCAAAGTAATAAGAAGCATTCTGAGTAACAAACTCAATCTTGTTATAATGCTTTTCGATTTTAAAAACTTTATTATTCATATACGCACCTCTAAAGGCACCAGCTTCTAAAACTCCATCAGAAATCTGACTGAAGTAGATGAATTCTTTTCCAATTTGATCTTTACTGATCAACATTTGGGTAGTACCGTCAATTGTATCTCTATACATGGTAAATAAACCTTCGATTTTCTCGCTTTTTTTAGTAAGATCTTCAATAGATTTTTCTTTGGAGTCTTTTTTAGCGGCATCTACCTGCTCTGTTTCTCCTTTTTTTGATTTTTTCTTTTTCTTACGTTGTGCTTCCATGTTTTGGATTCCTAATCCCAAAACGAATACAAGTGATAAGAAAAACAACTTGTTTTTTGATGATGTAATTTTCATTTTTAAAATGTATTTGTTTTCAATAATTCGGGAAGATATCATTTTCCAGATATAGTATAAAAGTGTTTAACAATTGTGTTAACATATTATTAATATATAATCCCTTAAAGTAATTACGGTTTTGTTGTAATATTTAGAGAAGAATAAATGCTAAATTTGAACGATGAATAATGAAATAACCAATTAGGTTAAATAAATTATATAATTCTAAAAAAATAATCGTTTTTGCTGCGTATTTCGTAAATTAGCGGCTCTAAAAACACCTTTTATTGTCAATGGAACAAATTGCACCTTATAAACCGAAAAATAAAGTTAGAATTGTTACTGCAGCATCATTATTTGATGGGCACGATGCGGCTATCAATATTATGCGTCGAATTATTCAGACTACAGGAGTAGAAGTAATACATTTAGGACACGATAGAAGTGTCGAAGAAGTTGTGAATTGTGCAATTCAGGAAGACGCTAATGCAATTGCAATGACTTCATATCAAGGAGGTCATAATGAGTATTTTAAGTATATGTATGATTTGCTCAAAGAAAAAGGAGCAACACATATCAAAATATTTGGAGGTGGCGGTGGAGTAATCCTACCCGAAGAGATTAAAGAGCTAATGGACTACGGAATCACTAGAATTTATTCTCCTGATGATGGAAGAGAGTTAGGGCTACAAGGAATGATTAATGATCTTGTAAAGCAATCTGATTTTCCGATAGGGGATAGTCTTAATGGAGAAGCGGATCATCTAGCGGATAAAGAAATTGGATCCATTGCACGTGTGATTTCCGCAGCAGAAAATTTTCCTGATATAGCTAAGGATACCCTTGATCGAATTCATGAAAAAAATAAAACATCAAAAACACCAGTTTTAGGTATTACTGGAACAGGTGGAGCAGGAAAATCTTCATTGGTAGATGAATTAGTTCGTCGATTTTTAATTGATTTTCCTAATAAAACAATTGGATTAATTTCTGTAGATCCATCTAAACGTAAAACAGGTGGAGCTTTATTAGGAGATCGTATTCGTATGAATGCGATTAATTCTCCTAGAGTTTATATGCGTTCACTAGCTACGAGACAATCTAATTTGGCATTATCCAAATATGTTGCAGAAGCTATTGAAGTCTTAAAAGCAGCAGAATTTGATCTTATAATTCTAGAAACTTCGGGTATTGGGCAATCCGATACTGAAATTCTAGAACATAGTGATACTTCTTTATATGTAATGACTCCAGAGTTTGGAGCAGCTACTCAGTTAGAAAAGATCGATATGCTCGATTTTGCAGATTTGGTTGCGATCAATAAATTTGATAAAAGAGGATCGCTCGATGCATTAAGAGATGTGAAAAAACAATATATGCGAAACCATCAGTTGTGGGATATCCCGCAGGATGATTTACCTGTATACGGAACCATAGCTTCACAATTCAACGATCCAGGAATGAATACGCTTTATAAAGCGATTATGGATAAGGTAGTGGAGAAAACAGGTGCAGATTTAAAATCTGATTTCCATATTTCTAAAGAAATGTCGGAGAAGATATTTGTAATTCCACCAAGTAGAACGCGATATTTATCTGAGATTTCTGAAAGTAATAGAGCCTATGATAAAAAGGCAAATGTACAGGTTGATGTAGCCCAGAAATTATACGGGATCTACAAAACAATTTGTAGTGTTGCGAATTTAGATTTTTTAGATTTATCTAAATATGGGATCGATCAAGACAGTCTAAGAGATGTTAAGAATAGCGATAATGAAGATTTCTTAAAATTATTATTAGGAGAGTTTGATCGTGTAAAATTAAACCTAGATCCGCATAACTGGGAAGTAATAATTGGTTGGGCTGCAAAAGTTCAAAAATATAAAGACCCGATTTATTCTTTTAAAGTTAGAGATAAGGAAATAAAAATTGAAACACATACTGAATCTTTATCACATAGTCAGATACCTAAAGTGGCATTACCAAAATATCAAGCTTGGGGAGATATCTTAAAATGGTGTTTACAGGAAAATGTTCCTGGTGAGTTTCCTTTTGCATCTGGACTGTATCCTTTTAAACGAACTGGAGAAGATCCAACTAGGATGTTTGCAGGAGAAGGTGGTCCGGAACGAACCAATAGACGTTTCCATTATGTGAGTTTAGGAATGCCAGCGAAACGATTGTCTACAGCATTTGATTCGGTTACACTTTACGGAAACGATCCTGATCATAGACCTGATATTTATGGTAAAATAGGTAATGCAGGAGTTTCTATTTGTTGTTTGGATGATGCTAAAAAACTATATTCTGGTTTTGACCTTACCCATGCGATGACATCTGTTAGTATGACCATTAATGGTCCTGCACCTATGTTGTTAGGTTTCTTTATGAATGCGGCAATTGATCAAAACTGTGAAAAATATATTAAACAAAATGATCTAGAAGCTGAAGTCGAAGCTAGTATCAAGAAAATATATAAGAATAAAGGAGTTGCACGTCCTGCATATCAAGGAGAACTTCCAGAAGGTAATGACGGATTAGGATTAATGCTGTTAGGAGTTACTGGTGATCAAGTATTACCTGCTGATGTGTATGCAGAGATTAAAGCGACAACATTAAATACTGTTCGTGGAACGGTACAAGCGGATATTCTAAAAGAAGATCAGGCGCAGAATACTTGTATATTCTCTACAGAATTTGCGTTGCGATTAATGGGAGATGTACAGGAATACTTCATAGAAAAGCAAGTACGTAACTTTTATTCGGTTTCTATTTCTGGATACCATATTGCAGAAGCTGGTGCTAATCCAATTACACAGTTAGCTTTAACATTAGCTAATGGATTTACTTATGTAGAATATTACTTAAGTAGAGGAATGGATATCAATAAATTTGGACCAAATTTATCTTTCTTTTTCTCTAATGGTGTTGACCCGGAATATGCAGTGATTGGTAGAGTAGCTCGTAAGATATGGGCAAAAGCTTTAAAAGATAAGTACGGAGCTAATGCAAGAGCGCAGATGCTTAAGTACCATATCCAGACATCTGGTCGTTCTTTACACGCGCAAGAAATTGATTTTAATGATATTCGTACAACGCTACAAGCATTGTATGCTATCTACGATAACTGTAATTCATTACATACTAATGCGTATGATGAAGCTATTACTACACCTACAGAAGAATCTGTGCGTAGAGCGATGGCTATACAGTTGATTATAAATAAAGAACTAGGATTGGCTAAGAATGAAAATCCAATTCAAGGATCTTTTATTATTGAAGAATTAACTGATTTGGTTGAAGAAGCTGTACTTACTGAGTTTGATAGAATTACAGAACGTGGAGGTGTATTAGGAGCAATGGAAACGATGTACCAGCGTAGCAAAATACAAGAAGAAAGTTTGTATTACGAAACCTTAAAGCATAACGGAGAGTTTCCGATAATTGGAGTGAACACATTTTTAAGTTCTAAAGGTTCACCAACCGTAACTCCAGGAGAAGTAATTCGTGCAACAGAAGAAGAAAAGCAGTATCAAATTACGATGCTTAATGAATTACAGAAAGGTAATAGTGATGAAACTTCAGAATTGTTAAAAGATTTGCAAGAAAGAGCTGTTACTAATCAAAATATTTTTGAAGCATTAATGGAAGTATGTAAAAAATGCTCATTAGGTCAGATTACTTCTTCATTGTTTGAAGTAGGAGGACAGTATAGAAGGAATATGTAAGTTGGCTCTTGCTTTTGCCTAAGCAAAAGTGCAGAGTTATATCCCAAATCTACCTGTTGGCAGACAGGCTTGTTTTGGGAGCTTAAATACACTTAAAATGAATAAAATCTCGTCCTAGGACGAGATTTTTCTTTTCTCCTAGTTTTTCTATCTTTAGAGAAACACAACTCATCATGAAAAGAATACTTATAATGCTACTTATCTGTGGTAGCGCATTTGCACAACAAAACTCATTAAAAGCATTAGTCGGTGGAACCTTGATTGATGGTTTTGGTGCTACCCCGATAAAAAATAGTGTCATTATTATAGAAAATGATAGAATCAAAGCAGTAGGTACAATCAAAACTTTAAAAGTTCCAACAAATGCAGAAGTAATTTCTACAGAAGGTATGTCTGTGTTACCTGGACTTTGGGATATGCATGTGCATACCATGATTAATGGTCATGCAGATTATTCGTACTGGGATAAAACATATCCTCCATTATTAGAGAATGTAATCATGCCTTCTTCAGCGGAACAATTATTAATGGCTGGAGTAACTAGCGCAAGAGATCTTGGTGCTCCTCTTAAAGAAAGTATATCGGTTAGAGATCGAATTAATAAAGGAGAAATTCCGGGAGCTACTTTATATGTTTCAGGGCCTTTTATACAAAAGAAACCATATCCAGGAACTGAAGCTTTTCGTTGGGGGATTGATGGGGTAGAAGACGCTAAAAGGAAAATTAAAAAATTAGCAGATGCAGGTGTGGATTGCATCAAATTAATTGATCAGGATCAAATGACCACAGCAGAGTTGCAAGCAGTAGTTGATACAGCTCATAAGTATAAATTAAAAGTTGTAGCTCACGGACATCGTCCGCAGGAGATAAGAGCCGGACTTCAGGCTAATGTGGATTGTTTTGAGCATACGGGTTTATCATCTGCTCCTAGATATCCTGATGATGTGATGGAAGCTATAAAAGAACGTACCGCACAAATGAATCTTGGTCCCTTGTTCTGGTGCCCAACAGTAGAAGGTTTATATAATTATGAATATGTAAGAGATCATGGAGAACATCTTGATAATGATTCGTGGCATAGAGGATTACATGATACAATAATAACAGATATAAAAAATAGCTTTACGCATAAAGATCGTTTACCTTATTTTCAATTAACACCCTTACGTAAACCAACGTTAGAAACTAAAATCAAACAATTAATGGATGCTGGGGTTGTGCTTATGATCGGTACAGATAGCGGTATACCAATGAAATTTCATAGTCAATCCACTTGGAATGAATTGGATGTATGGGTAAATGAGTTCGGAATTGATCCTATGTATGCAATAAAGGCAGCTACCTATTGGCCATCTGTTTGGATGGGAGTTTCGGATAAAGTAGGAACAATTACAGAAGGAAAACACGCAGATATTATCGCCGTAAAAGGAGATGTGTTACGCCATATTAGTTTGTTACAAGATGTAGATATAGTAATTAAGCATGGTAAAAGATATAAATAAAAATATACGCTGAATGGATTTAATATTTTGTAGGTTCCGGCAAGATTTTTGATAATTAATCTTGTAATTGAAAAAACATACATGAACTTTTATAGAACCGATCTAGTACTTTTATTTGCTTTTTTTATTTCTTCTTTTGGGGTATCCCAGACAAAACAAATTACCATTGTTGATGAATTTACAAATGAACCGATAGAAGGTGTTCATTTGTTGTATACTGCTCTAGAAGAAGGTAGTTATACAAATGGAGATGGGGTTGTGAATATTATTATTAGAGATAAAGATCTAACGATTTCTCATCTTAACTATGAAGATTTAACGATAATTTCTGGAGAAATAGAATCATTGGATAGGATCATGTTAAAGCCTCATAATATGGAATTGGATGAGGTGGTTGTTAATTCATTCGACTTAAAGAAAGCGCTACAATATGTGTTGGATAATTATTATAACCTATATGTAGATTATTCAACCGAAAAAGAATGTTCGTTTAAAGAAACGCTTATCGTAGATGATAGTATACATCGTTTAGTCCTTTCAGAACTTAAAATTTGGACAAAAGACGCAGGTTTTAATAACCGAAAATTAGAAAAAAACATTAAGCTTAAGTTAGGAACTGTCAGCCAAAATAAGAACGTTCCCTTGGATTTTGATATTAATGAAAAAGGAGAATCTAATCCAGAATCAAGCGGGCACATTATTACCAAAAGTTTATTGTTAAATTCATATCTCGATATAGCTATTTCAGGATTTTTAAGATATTCTGGAAATATTGAAGAAACTGTGGAAACATCTTCACCTGATATCATTGTGGTTTCATACACCACCGATTGGAAAAATGTGAATGAAATAGCAAATCGTACAAAAGGTAAATTCATTTTTGATAAAAAAACGAAGGCAATTATTGAATTTGTAAAGGAGATAGAATTGCGAAATGATGTTAAAAAAAAGACTTCAACTTTTTCTAATAAAGAATATCAATATGAAACAAAAAGCCAGTTAATCTCGTATAATTTTGCAAAGAAAGTTGATGAGAAATATAGTTTGAGCAGGTTCAGTATAGAAGCGGATGTTCTTTTATCTTTAGAGAATGATACGTATAATACTTATTTTAAGAATGAACTTTTTGTTTTAAAAGAAACTAAAAGAAGAAGGTTGGACACGAATGGTTTGGTGGATTTGGAACAACCTATTTATAAAATGCTACCCTCTAATACGATTAATTCGAATGCAATTGTTTTGACAGCAAAAGAAAAAGCATTTTTAGAATCTAAAGATTAATTCATACAATTCATAAAGTATAATACGATAGATTCTGGTTATTAAAAAAGCTAGTAACATTAATTTTTTTTTTCTAATTAGTAGATGAAACCTTAGTTTTTTCTATATTAAACTTGTTTAGGATATAGATGATTTATAGATATATAACCATACTGTTTATTTGTTCAACAACGTTTGGGCAAACTTATGAAACCGGAAAGATAATAGACTCTGTTTTGGTTTCAGGAAAAACTAATGAAACCTTAGCATTATATTTACCCACTTCTTTCGAAGTTCAAAAAGAGTCTCCTATTGTTTTTGTTTTTGATCCTGGTGGAGAAGGTAAAAGAGGAATTAATCAATTTATTAAGTCATCAGAAACGTATGGGTATATATTAGTTTGTTCTAATAATACAAGAAATGGTCCATATGATCGCAATTTTGAAATCACCAATCGTTTGTTTGAGTTTGTATATGCTAATTTTAAAATTAAACAGAATGAAGTGTATTTGTCAGGGTTCTCTGGTGGATCCAGACTAGCATCGGCGATTGCGGTGTTAACGGATCAGGTAGCAGGTGTCGTAGGGTGTGGTGCCGGATTTTCTTTAGAACAATCTCATACTCCTACTACTCAGAAATTTTCATACGCTGGCGTATGTGGTAACAGGGATATGAATTATCAGGAAATGATACGAGCAAAAGGATATCTGCAGCAATTGCGTTTAGCAAATACTTTAATCACGTATGATGGTAACCATAGCTGGACACCTGAGGATCAAATTTTGAAAGCATTTGATTGGTTAGAAATTCAAGCATATTTAAAAGGGATAAAGAATAAAGAAGCTTCTGAAATTTACAAAAGTTATAGAAAAGTATATGATGCTGCCACAAAAGCAGAAAAAGAAAATGATTTATTATTGGCTGTTGAAAACTATGAACGTACTCTGACTACTTATAATTCAGTGTATACGTTAGATAGTATCGTTACTAAACTTAAGGCAGTTCATAGTAGTAAGGAGTATAAAAAATTATTAAAATCCGTATCTCATGCTTTTAAAAAAGAAAATGAGTTAACACAAAAATTTACTAAACGTCTGTTCGAAGACTACAAGAACTCTGATAATATTAATATCACCTGGTGGGAAAAGGAATTGGGTAAACTGGAAAAGTTAAATAAGAAAGAAGATCCAGAATTAAAAAAAATGTTAGAAAGATTACGGTTTCAGATTTTTGCGGTTTCTTATTCGATGATTAATTTTGATTTGTATCAACCTAATGAAAAGCAAAAAGAATTTACAGCTTCTATTAGAAAGCTAATTTATCCGAGATTAAAATAGTCTTATTTTTTATAAAGACATCATCCAACTACTTTGTAGTCTCTTAAATTTTTTGAGCTCTTTACGGAGTAACTTAATAAAATCTTTACCATTGCTTTCAGAATGTTCAAGTCTTTCACAGTTTTTATAAAGCTTATTAGTAAGACTTTCTAATGAAATTGCGTGTTTTATCCGATCATTCTGAAAAGGTTGATTTTCTGCCTTGATAATTTCGGGAACCAAGGAATCAGAGTCTTTTACAATGTCACCTGTAAAATAAATAAAGGGGTTTTCTTTTCCGTTTTTTTCTAATGGCGCCAAATCATGAACAAGGTATTTAGAAATACTCTTGGATAATATGAGTATTTCCAAAGCTTTCTTGTAAAGTCTTATGTTTTTAGGGCTTGATTCCATTGTTAAGCCAAAATTAAGGGTATTTTAGAGGATATTGCTTTTTACTTTAAGGTATAATCGTTAATTTGCTTTAGAAAATATGGTAAAATCTATTTTTTGATTTAAATTATAATGGACGACACAAACTGGAAAATTCTTCAATTATTACAAAAAAATGCAAGGCTATCTAATGCAGAAATTGGTAGGAATGTTGGACTAAGTTCTCCAGCCGTTGCAGAACGAATAAAAAAAATGGAAGATTACGGTATTATAGAAGGATACACAACAAAGGTTTCTTACTCTAAAACAGGCTATCAGCTAAAAGCGATTATTACGTTGAGAGCTTTTATGGGACGCCTAAAACCGTTTTTGTCTAAAATATCAGAGTTTAGTGAAGTACTTAATTGTTATCGAATTACAGGTAATGAAAATATAATTATGGAAGTAGTTTTAGAAGATCAGGCTCATTTACAGGGATTTATAGATAGGTTGATAACATATGGAGAAGCTAAAACTCACATTATTTTATCCAATGTGATAGAAAATAATCCAATTTTAAATAGAAAAAATTGAAGCGATTTACATTTTTATAGCAAATAAGAAAAAGTATAAAAACGCTTCACTAATAAAATAGAATATATATTATCTTTAGGATGTTATGTACGTTACCTTAGAATATTATGTTACGGCAATAGTATGCTTGATTACTGCTTTTGTAATTCATAGAATTTACTGCAAGGAAAGAATCAAAAATCAATCTTCAATATCTATTAGCGGTATTAAGTGGTTCGGTTTGGCAATTTTTTTATGGGGATTCGGTGCTCTTATTAATATTATATTAGTTCAACTAATTGAAATTAAAACTACACATAAAGTTGTCATTTATATGGGAGTATTGATTTCATTGGCAAACTCACTTAGTATTTTACTTTCTTTACCATCTATCGAACATCACAAAGAACGTAATATTGTGGTCCGATTAGTACAGCGCTTTTCAGAGAAAGAATTCGTTACTCTTTTTAGCGGTGTGCTTATAATGATTGCTTTTGTTTTTATTGTGACTTCCTATAGTAATACGGAGATTAGTAATAATTTTATATGGCTTATAGATATTCCAATCTCTTTAATCGTTGCATTTGCATTATTAAATGAACTTAATAAGGCTTTTGCAAATCGTACTATGAAATTTATGGTGTTTCCTTGTTTTCTGTTATTTGTTCTTATAGTAGTTGCGGTGACACACAGAATTATTCCTCAGGATAAAGTACTAGCATTTATCGATCAAGAATTTTGGAGTTTACTGGGGACGATTACAGGTTTGTCATTTAAGTTTTTGTTTATTCTATTATTTTCTATTCTATTATATAGTTGGAAATTTCTTTCGGAAAAAGAATTAAAACAAACAGAATTAGAAATTCTTACCAAAGAAAAAGAACGATTACTAAGTCAACAAGAAAAACTGGTATTAGCAAATGAAAGTCACTTAGATACCATTTCTACATTACAAAAACGTCTTAAAGAAAGTGATGTAAAGATTAGTTCCTTAGAAGAATCAACCAAAATAGCCTTATCAGATAGACAAAAAGAAGTAATAGGTAATCTCGGTGTTTGTGGAACTGGTAAATCATATACCGAAATTGCAGAGGAGATGAATATCAGCCTGGATGGTTTTCAAACTCATATTTACCAAATTAAGAAAGTACTTAAAATTAGTGGTGCGGATGGAAAAGAACAATTAATAGCATTTGCTAAAGCTAACCAACTACTAAAATACGCTAGTATTCGCAGCTCAGATACTGATTAAGCATATACTTAAGCATTCTGATTCCCTAAATTCATCATTACGTAACCTTTTGTCATAATTAGTTTTATTCAATCTTCGTCTGAAATCATAACACTAAAAACAGATGAAGAAAATCATAGCGATGTACACCTTACTTTTTGGGTATGCTCATACTACAGCGCAAGAAATCAATTCAGGATCTATAGATCAACGTATCAATGATGGATTTAAAAATGCTACAGATTGGTTCGTAGATGCAATTTTCGCGGAAATTCCTATAACTTCTGAGGTCGGTATTCCTTGGGTATTGATTGTTTTATTATTGGGGGCCTCTTACTTTACAATTTATTTCAAAGGAATAAATTTCAGAAGCTTTTTGACTTCAATAAATATTGTAAGAGGAAAGTATGATGATCTGGAAGCATCTAGTGATTTAGAAGTTTCTGAATCTGTTCATACAGTAGGCGGAGATCAACCTGATACCGTTAGAGTAGAAGGTAAAGATGGAGAAGTAAGTCATTTTCAGGCATTAACGGCGGCATTATCTGCAACTGTAGGATTAGGAAATGTGGCAGGTGTTGCCATAGCGCTATCTATTGGTGGCGCGGGAGCTACATTTTGGATGATTTTAGTGGGTTTTTTAGGAATGGCTTCTAAGTTTGTAGAGTGCACACTTGGCGTAGCTTACAGAGAAATTGACGAAAACGGAACTGTTTATGGAGGCCCGATGTATTATCTAAGCAAAGGTTTAAAAGAAAGAGGCCTTACAACTTTAGGAAAAATATTAGCTGTGATTTTCGCAATTATGTGCGTGGGTGGATCTTTTGGTGGTGGAAATATGTTTCAGGCGAATCAGGCATTTAAATTGTTTGAACATGTAACAGGTGCAGAAAATAGCTTTATATATGGAAAAGGGTGGTTGTTTGGTTTAGTGATGGCACTTTTTGTGGCAATCGTTATTATAGGAGGGATTAAAAAAATAGCAAAAGTTACCGATAAGATTGTACCCTCTATGGTTGTTGTATATGTGTTAGCAGTTATAACAGTGATATCTATTAATTATAGGGTAATACCAGATGCGATATATGCAATTATTGATGGAGCTTTTAGTGCAGAAGGAATAACAGGTGGAATGGTAGGAGTAATGATCCAAGGTTTTAGAAGAGCTGCTTTTTCTAATGAAGCAGGAATTGGATCTTCTTCTATAGCCCATGCTGCGGTGAAAACTAAATATGCAGCTAGTGAAGGGTTGGTAGCCTTACTAGAACCTTTTATAGATACAGTGGTAATTTGTACAATGACTGCTATTGTTTTGATTATTACTGGGCAGATTGAAGTTGGAACTCAAATATCAGATGAGCAAGGTGTATTACTTACGGCAAATGCATTAGAAAGTGGTATTTCGTGGTTCCCTTATGTTTTGAGCTTAGCGGTGATTCTTTTTGCTTTTTCATCTATGATCTCCTGGTCTTATTATGGATATCAGGCGTGGTCTTATTTATTCGGAAGAGGAAGATATGTAGAGTATATCTACAAAAGTATATTTTGCATATGTGTAATTATTGGATCTGCTGCAAGTTTAACCGCTGTAACTGATTTTTCTGATGCTATGATCTTTTCAATGCTAGTCCCTAATATGATAGGATTATTTTTAATGACCCCAAGAGTAGCAAAGGAACTTAAAAAATACAAAGAAGCTATTTCTAATAAAAAACAAGTATAGAATAGTAATTTCCTGGATTTTGGCATAAGATTTGATATTATTAAAGTGTATAGAATTTATCAAGATCTTGTGTGAGGACATTAGGTTAAAAACTAAAGATAGTACGGGAAAAAGATAAGAAAAACGCTCGAGTGAAACTCTGAGCGTTTTTTTATGAATAGCGTTTAAGAATGAGTTTCTTTTCCTATTTTTAGGTACAATTAAAAATTGCATGGATAGAATACAAGAATATTTAGAGATAGCTATTGATAAAATCGTTTTTTTTGCGCCTAGGATTATAGGAGCTGCATTGATACTTTGGATAGGATTCAAAATTATCAAAAGGATACTAAAACTGATAGAAGCTACATTGAAGCGGATGAATATATCAGATACAATGCGACCGTTTCTTACTTCAATTATATCCGTATTATTAAAAATTGCCATTCTTTTTATTGTCATTTCTATTTTAGGTGCCGATCTATCCGGTTTCGTAGCAATTTTGGCAGCGATTAGTTTTGCTATAGGTCTTTCACTTCAGGGAAGTTTGGGTAATTTTGCATCCGGTATACTAATTATGTTTCTGAAACCATATCAGTTAGAAGATTGGATAGAAGTAGATGATAAATTCGGAAAAGTAAAGGAGATCGGTATTTTTAGTACCACTGTAAAAACACCAGGAAGTAAGATTCTAATTATTCCTAATTCTAAAATAACGGATGATGTAGTAACAAACTATTCTAGAGAAGGGGTTATACGGCTAGAAATTATAGTAACTATGCCGTATAGCGAGGATTTTCCTAAAGTAAAAAAGGTTATAGAAGACACCTTAGAACCTATAGAAAAGATATTAGAATCCCCAGCTACAGAGATAGGAATAGAAAATTTTGATTCTCATAGTGTTTTAATTGCCGTTAGACCTTATGTAAAACCAGATGATTTTTGGGAAGTAACTTTTATTGCTCATCAAGAGATCAAAAGAGCATTCAGCCAACATAATATTAAAGTAGCATACTCTGAAGGTGTAGAATTAGGAAGTATAGGAGTATAGGAGTGAGAATTATTTTATAGTAAATAAAGTAAGTGGCATTTTATTTGTTGCTTTCTCTTTAGTAAAAATCATTGTAGCATGAAACCGTATTTTATTAAAACTATTCTTTTTTGTGCATTTTTTTGTTTCGTAACATATTCTTATAGTCAAAGCGAATTAAAGCTAAAAAAAGGGGTTGTGGTAGATTCTCTTACGGTGCCTTCTAGTAAAGGAGTTTATAGTATTTACTTGCCAAAATCCTTTGATCTAAATAATGCGTGGCCTATACTTTTTGGATTTGATAGCACAGGAAATATGAATTCCTTAACGCATCTTTTTAGTAAATCAGCAGAAGAATTGGGATATGTAATAGTAGTATCTAATTATGCTGAAAAACTAAGTGTCAAGGAGAAATCAAACTATGTCCTGTTTTTCATGAAACATATTATTTCTCTTTTTCCTATTCAAGATAAAAGGATGTATGTTTTTGGAGCTGGAGAAGATGCTATTCTTAATACTTCATTGCCACTGTTATACAAACAACTTAATGGTGTAGTAGCTATAGGTAATTACAATCAGAAGTTGAATACTGATAAGAATCTCTCCTATATAGGAATGGTTGGAGATAAAAATTTCAGATACAGAGACTTTTTAAATACTCATAAATATTTAAAAAGAAAGGGTGTAGCTTCTGATGTTTATGTATATGATGGAAAAGAAGAATTTCCACCAGAAGAGGTTGTAGATCAAGCATTACCATATTTTACAATGGAGGCTATGATAAAAGGTAGTATACCAAAAGATTCTATCTGGATTGCCAATCGCTACGAAAAGGATCATAAGGAAGTTAAACTATTAAAAAGTAAAAAAGAATATTTACGAGCTTATGATAAGTTAACTAGAATGAGAAGTAAGTATGATTTGTTTTTTGATGTGGATATACTTAAAGAAGAACAGAAAGAAATAAGAAAGATTGATGCATACAAAAAAAGAAAGAGGTTAAGATCCAAATATTATAATCAAGAGATATTTTTACGCCAAACTTTTATTTTATCATTAGAAGAAGATATAGATCTAAGACAATATAATAACTTAGGTTGGTGGCAGTACAGAATGGAAGAGCTTGATAAACTAGCAAAAAATGAAGAGAAATATGCTAGCGATATGGTGCTACGGATAAAAGGTTTCCTAAAGAACACTTTATTTGTATATAAAAAAGAGGTACCTAAGGATAAAAAAGAAATAGATAGAAAAATATTTTTAAATATTCTCAGTACAATAGTTGATAAAAATGATTTTGAATCATATAGAAATATTATCTCTCTATGTGTCACGGATGGGGATAATGAAACGGCACTTTTTTACTTAGAAAAAATGCTTAAGAGCGGATATAAGGATGCAGAATCACTATATACAATAGAAGGAACCTTAGCATTAAGGATATCTAAAGAGTATAATAACATCATCAAAAAATATCTAGGAAGTTCGAAATATTTTGATTTCGATTAGATGATTTATAGCTTTTTTGTGTATTTTAACGATGTTAATTGTCACTTAATCGTTAAATTGTTAATAACTTTTAAATTTACTACGGTTTTACCATTGAAAAAATTATATCTTTATAACAAGTAAAATATACACGATGTGTATTATACGAATTAAAGTATCAAGAAATATGACGATATGGATTTGAAATTTTAATTTGGAATGCACATTGGGATAAATTAAGTGTGAGGACATTAGTCTAAAGACCCCAAATCTAAAAACTAAAGAGAGTACGTAATTTACCCGATAATAGAAAGCGATCTTGTATAAGGTCGCTTTTTTTTATACTCCATTCTGATTTTTATACCGTATCCGGGAATTAATACACAAAAATGCAATAATAGATTCTTTTTTTTTATTCTGTAAACTAGCCTAAATCATTGGTTTTTGTGTATTTCATCGAATATTAATGTTTTTAGTCGTTAAAAATTTTGAATTAACAATTTATTTATAGTATCTTTACTTCAACTTAAAAACACTTGGTGTATGACCAGAATTAACATTTTAAACTGTATGACGGTATGGATTTAAAATTTTAGTTTGGAATACGTCAGGGCTCATTAGGTGTGAGGACATTAGTCTGATAGACCCCAAATCTGGAAGCTAAAGAGAGTACGTAATTTGCCCTAAAATTGATAAAAGCGTTCTGTAAAAAGAACGCTTTTATATTTTTAAAACAATTTCCTTAAAACCATTATTTGACCTGAATTTTTAAGATTCCTGATGGAGGTACATCAAAATTATGGAGGCCTTTTGATAATTTGATGTCTTGTTCTATAATAGTATTTCCTCGGCAATCACCTATTGTTAGTTTAGCTTTGAATTCTTCATCCAATAGGAGTACTACTTTTTTACTTGATTTAGCATTAATAATATCCAGACGGTTTATAGAAGTTTCGGGTCTTATAACGATATCTTCATACAATGTTGTAATTTGATGATGATTATTAATAGCAGTAAGTATAGGGTAATTTGCACCAGGATTTGATGGGATAAATTCTCCATTTACTAAAATATCACGATGTGTATTCCAGTAATCCAACCAATATCTAATCATATCTAAATGCTCCTCAGAGATTTCTGTAAGCTTTAATGATAGTTGGGGGACACTATATAAAATATTTAATATTTGAAGCGCAGCTTTTTCAACCGGCTCTTCGTTTCGCCAAATAAACATATCACTATGAACGGCGGTGTTTTTTGCCATAATGCGTAAGTTGGTAGTTTCCACTCTATTGGCGACAGCATTATTTGGAGCGTCAACACCTCTAAACATATTACCATATTTGCGCATCAGAGGTCCTATATATGGTTGCCGAAATTCTATGAGAATATCGGGTTTTAATTCAGTAAGTTTTGTAGTGATCTCAGTCATTAGAGCATCTGTAGCTTCATTTACACTTGCATAGTCTCTACCATCTTCTTTGGTTAATTTTGTCTCTTTGGTAGTAGTGAACCATCCAATAAAGTCAAGCTTAAAACCATCCAGATTCCAATCTTGCATAGCCTTGATATACGTATCTACGATATGTTTTCTTATTTCTGGGTAACGAGGATCTAATACGTAAGTTCCTTGTGAATCCCAATATCTAAGATACTTTCCTTTAAAACGTGTATGATTTTTAGCTTTTTCCCCCATAAAAGGTAATGAATACCAAAGAAGGAATTGCATTCCTTCTTTATGTACTGCTTCTACAAAACCTTTCATATCAGGGATGCGATCTGGATTCCAGTCGCCTGTATATGCATACCCTCGATTACCATCATTTGTTTGCCAACCATCATCTATAATTACCGCCTCACAACCTAGTGATTTCGCAATTTTGCATTCTGCAATAATTTCTTCTGCTGTGATATTTTGATGATAACTATACCAGGTAGAGTACATAGGACGTTTCGCATTTTCCGGTACTTTCATCGGTGTATAGTCCGGATGGTTTGCCCACCAATCAGCTACATCAGTAATACTTTTATGATATGGTAAATTACGAGTGTCAATCCGAAGTGTAACTTCATAACTAGTAGTTTTTGGCATTTTTTCTTGGAACAATTTGATTTCAGGATAAAAATGAACATCTTCTTCTTTGAGGTAACTTATAATTTCTGATTGATTTAGTGCATCGGATAGTGCGAAGGTGATTCTGTTTTGTAGTGCATTATTATAAAAAGAAAGTATAGGTGCATTTTTGGATGCTTTTGAAGTGATACCACTATAGTAATAATTAACCTTGTCCATTGATATTTTTGGATTCCAATATCCATTGATATCAACAGATGGGAAATTGAATTTTATAGCTATTGGAGGTAATTCTGATGGGATTTTAGAAGAAAATTTAAAAGTAATTAGATGGAGGTTCTCACTTATATTAGAGATTTTTTTTTCGAGAGTAAAATTTCCTAAATCTCCATTAACATGAATACTGTCACCTACAATTTTCACGGGTGCAGCTTCACTGGTTTCTGGAAGTGTATAATCCAGTTGTACTTCCTGTTTACAGGAGAAAAAGATACTTATGTATACTAAAAACAGATATTGAATAAGTTTCATTAGAGTTCCAGTTTAGTTTAACTTTAAAGTTATTAAAATGTTTTCTAAATGATTCTCGTTTTTTCGATATCTTGTTTTGAAATTAAATGGATCGTAGTTTAATCACTCATTGAGGCTGTAATTCCCGAAGTCTTGGTTTTAAAATATTATATTTTTTCTGAAGCATACATAGTGGGCTCGCTCCTATATTGTCGATTCTAAATGGTTTTTAGAGAAGCTTTAACTTTAAGTATAGAACTAATCTTTAATTTTTAAATGAGGTACATCTTCTAATTTCCAATCAATCACAAGTCCTCCTGCTAATGATCGTGCAATTTCCGCTCCATACAAGTGTTCGCATAAATATAACGCCGCTTCGAAACTTTTAGCACCACCAGCAGAGCTAATGTATTTCCCATCGTGAACAAATAATACTTCTTTTCTGATATCCAGATCCGGAAACATGGTTCGCATTTTATCTATATCACTAGGGAACGTTGTAGAAACTACATTATTTAGTATTCCTGCTTTAGCTAATACAAATGCTCCATCACAATGTGAAGTCATATAGGTAGCTGTTTTGTCAACCTTTTTTATAAAGTCAATCATAGCCGTATCTTCTAAATCAGTATCAAGATGATGTTCTGCACTTGGAACAACAAGAATATCTATTTTTGGTAAAGAATCCTTTATGTAATTATAATCTGGTATGATCTTTACGCCTTCAAAAGTGGTAATGAAATCATCAGTATTGGCAACGGTAAAAACATTCATTTGTTTAATGTTTTTACGATATTGAGTATGTTGAAAAATATCAAAAGGCGCAGTGAATTCCGTATTATAAGTGCCATCCATTAGTAAGAAAGCTACATTATAACGGTTAGGTTCTAACGTAGGGAAAGTCTTTTTCTTTTTAGTTATTTCAATTGACTCTTCTATATTTTGAATAGGTTTTTCTGTCTTCTTTTCTTGACAACTAATTATTACTACCGATAGTATGATATATAAGATACGTTTCATAATACAATTTCTTAAATAGATTTTAATGTATGCTTAGTTTTTTCTTTATTGACTTTTTGCTTTACAATAAACAACAAAAATGTTCCAATTGCAGCAATTCCAGCCATTAGTAACCAGGCATTGTCATAACCATATGTATTGATGAATTGCATACCCGAATTGTGACCGAGAATATGTGCTGCAGAAAATGACATACTATATAATCCCATGTAAGCACCTTGCCTACCTTTTTTAGATCGATCCAAAGCAAAAGCATTTCCAAAAGGAAAAGAAATCATCTCTCCAACGGTTGCTATCACCATACCAATAATTACGATTCCCGCCCACGGACTTATTACCAATAGTATAAAGCTGATTCCTGTTAGGATAAATCCGCTTATTATGTTTCCAATTTTGGAAAATGATGTGGACTCTAAATATGCAATTAATGGCATTTCAAAAACAAAAATGAGTGCACCATTTAATGCCAGAATCAGACCTATATTTCTTTCAGATAAAAAATGCACTTCTTTGTAGTACAAAGGAATTGTAGAGAAATATTGAACAAATATGAATCCAAACAAGGTTAGTGCAATTAGAAAAAGGATGTATATCCCATCACTATGAGCAGGGATAGGATTATCTACTACAATTTCCTTATCAATAACTCTGGCTTTTTTAGGATGTAATGTTTTGATCATGATAAACCCAGCAATAATACAGGTGATTCCGTCTATCCAAAATAACCCAGAATAACCAATCGTAGCAATAATTAAACCTCCTAAAGCTGGACCCATAGAGAATCCTAGATTTATAGCTAATCTTATAAAAGTTAATGATCTGGTTTTATTTTCGGGTTTACTATAAGCACTTAATGCAACAAAAAAAGCTGGACGAGCTGCATCTGCAATAGCAATAAGAACAAAAAAACTAACACATATACTCCAGAAACTAGAGAAATATTGAACAACGAAAAATGAGATGCCTGTCAAAAACAAAGAACCTAATATTACTTTGTAGTAGCCAATGTGATCACTTAACTTTCCTCCAATCCAAGCTCCTAATAAAGAACCTAAGCCAAAACTAGTCATCACCCAACCGATCTGACTTAATGAAAAACATAGATCATCAGAAAGGTATAATGATAAAAATGGGATAACCATAGCACCCATTCTGTTAATTAATGTGATGAGTGCTAACCACCAAATTTCTTTGGATAACCCAGAAAAAGTATCAATATAATTCTGTAAAAGTTTTTTCAAAGTAGTGGTGGTTGATTCGTTAAGAACCGGTAAAAGTAACTTTTTGTCGAAAAACTGTATACAATTTTAGAGAATATTAACTTGTTTATTATTAATGCTTTGTACTTTTGCAAAAAAATAAGGGGACCGTGTATAGATTATCTTTTTTACTAATGCTATTCTGCAGCTATATAGTAGCTCAGAATCAGGATTCTACAACGATTAAAAAAATACTGACATTTCAGGAGGAACTTAATAAAGATTTTTCTTCTGAAGAAAAGTCGCCTTTAACATCTAAAGATTTTAAAACATTTAAAGCGTTAGATTTTTTTGATATTGATACTTTGTATAGTGTTTCGGCAAAATTCATTCGTACCCCATACGAAACTCCTTTTATCATGAAAACCACAACAAATAGAGAGCCCATATATGTAAAATATGGCGAAGCTCATTTTGTGCTTCAGGAAAAAGAATGGATATTAAATATATACCAGAGTCAGGGACTAAAAACACAACCAGAGTATGAAGATTATCTTTTTCTTCCTTTTACGGATTTAACTAATGGCGAAACTAGTTATGGAGGAGGACGTTTTATTGATCTTAAAGTTCCAGAAGGCGATGTGATTTTGATAGACTTTAATATGGCATATAATCCATACTGTGCATATAGTGCCAGATACTCTTGTCCGATTCCCCCGGAAGAAAACCATTTGGAATTAGAGATACCTGTTGGAGTAAAAAAATATAATAAACACGAAGCAAACAAATAAAAAAAGTGCTCTGTAATTACTCAGAGCACTTTTGCATAAACAAACAAATATATTAAACTATTAATATATTAGAACTTATAAATGGCTCCAAGTACAAAAGATGAAAGACTTTTTGTAGCTTCACCATCATTATCTAAGAAGAAATCCTCAGATGTAGCATCTAGTCTTAATTCTGGTTTTAGAGTAAGATTACCAACATCATAACTACCTGTAAGTGTTGCAGCTATAACACTACCGTCTCCTTCTCCGTCTAATCCTACTACTCCAGTTAAACCGTTGTTAAATACAGAAAAGTATTCTCCTCTGATTCCTAAAGTAAATTTTTCGGTCGCTTTAAGTTGTGGATATAATGCAACTCCGTAGAATCCAGATGCATCCGCATCTCCTTGATCCTCTGTGGTTAAATAAGTCGTGTTAACTCCTAAATAAAATTTTTCTGCAAGATTCCATCCTGTAGTAAGATCAACCTGAAAAGTTGGTCCTACAAGTCCTGGTTCTCCTTCATTTCCATATCTGAAGTTAAGATATGCACTACCTTTGTCAGCAGCATATCCTACTTGAGCTCCAAAAATATAGGTGTCAAATGGGTTGTTTTCTGTGTAATCGGTTGGATTCATAACTGCTACCATTGCGGACCATTTTTCGCTTAAAGCAAAATCAGCCTTTAATCCAGTATGAGAAAAAGGGCCATAAGAGAACATATAAGAAGTAGAGTAATTAAAGTTTCCGGTTGGAGAAATTACTTCATATCCAAGAAACGTATTGAAATTACCAAAAGTAAGCTTGAATTTTTCTGTTACATTCCAGTATGCATATAGTTGGTTAACAATTTGTGCAGAATCACTAGAATTAAATACGGCATCTTCTCCTCTTTGACCATATACAAGGTCAGCCACAAATCCTACTTTTTCTCCTTCATAGCCTATAATTACATTAGCCATACCTAAGGCAAATCCAGATTCGTTAGCAAAAGATGTAGCTGGCGCTGTAGAATTGTCATTTTGTGCTCCAAAATTATATCTAAAATATCCATCTACAGATCCATTAACTGAAAAGTTATCGAACCATTTTTTTTCTTTTTCTTCTTCTTGTGCAATTAAAGTAAAGCTAATTAGTGCAAAAGAAAAAAGACATGCTTTTTTTAAAAGTTTTGTTACGGTTTTTGTTTTCATAATAAACATTAATTGGTATTAATTTGTTTTTAATTGGAGCTGTAAAACTATGTTAAAATAATTTTACCCCAATAAAAAAAGGGGTATTGAGTATTATTTTTATGTATTTTTTGTTTTACACCCCTAAAAAATTAGAGATTAATGTTTGTAAAGCGGTTTTTTAAGAATTTGAAAGTGACTATTTGGTGTTTTAAAGATTTGTATTAAGAATTTTATAGATATAAGTACTATATAAGGTATAGACAAAATGAAAAAATGTTTTATAAATAGAAAAGGCTTATTCATAATGAATAAGCCTTTCAAAACAAAAATGTTTTAATTTAGTTTAATGCTTGATTGCCGTGTTCTTCGGTTCGTATTCTGTACGTATTTTGTATTTCTGACACGAAAATCTTTCCGTCCCCAATTTCTCCTGTTTTAGCAGCATTGATTATTGTTTGAATTGTTTTTTCTTCGAATTCATCCGATACCACTATAGAAAGATATCTACGTTGTATATCAGAGGTGCTGTAACTAATACCTCTATAAACGTGTCCTTTTTTTTCATTTCCTACGCCAGTTACATCCCAGTACGTAAAGAAGTTAACTTCTATTTCATGCAATGCATCTCTAACTTCTTTAAATCTTGATTTGCGAATGATTGCTTCTATTTTTTTCATTTAAATTTGGTTGTTTTAGAGAGTAAACGATGCTAAAAAACTTGAAGATAGGTATTATTAAATAATCATCTTTTATTTTACGATCCACATACCTAAAAATACTAAAAGAAATCCTATCACAAAGAAACTAATAGTATATACACTAAAACTCATAAAGTCACCTGATGGTAAAAGGATATCGTTTTCATAGGCAAATGGTAAGGAGCAAACTTCTACAAAACCCTATGACAAGTAGTAAACAGCATGTTGGGATCGGATATTATTTTTTAGCGCGACTCTTAGAATAATATCTATCAGAAAACTTCCTAACATATTAACAGTATTGTTCTGTATCGAATTTCATTAGTTTTATTGTTTAGATATCTACTGATTGTTTGATGCGCTATTTGGTTCGTTCTTATAATTAATCAAACTGAATTAACATAAAGTACTGGATAGTTAGCCTCTTGTTCTTTTAAAATTTTAATAAATATTTGTTAAAATTATTTGTAGTTTTCCTTTAGAGAATACTAATAAAAAATGCAATTATATAAGCTTTTGTATTATTCTATCTAATTACAATATGATCTTATCTGATCCCTCAATCATTGTTTGAATATTCAATTTTATATAACAATTTCACTACCGAAATAATTATGTAAATATTAGGTATGAAAACAAAAATTGTTAATTTATCAGTATTGTTACTGATGCTTGTGACACATTTTATGAATGCACAAGAAAGATCCATTTCTGGAAATGTCTCATCATCGATAGATAATTTGTCGTTACCAGGAGTAAATGTTGTTATTAAAAATACAACAAACGGAGTCCAAACAGATTTTGATGGTAATTATGCTATTAAAGCCTCTAAAGGACAGGTTATCGTATTTTCCTTCATAGGGATGAAAGACGTTGAGGTCATTATAGATGATAATACAACAATCAATGTTAAGATGGAGGAAGATGTAGCTGCCTTAGAAGAGATTGTTATTGAAGGATATCGAACAAGGCCAAAGGCAAAATCAATCATAGCTTCTGTGACTATTTCAGCAGAATCTATAGAAGGTAGGCCTAATGCTAGTACTATTCAAAGTCTGTCAGGACAGGTTGCAGGATTAGATATCTCTACGGCCAGTGGACAACCTGGAGCTAATTCTTTGGTACAGTTAAGAGGTGTGAGTTCAATAAATGGAAACACGGAACCATTGTTTTTGATGGATGGAATTCCTATTAATGAAGATAATTTTAGAAGTTTAAATCCTAATGATATTGCTTCTATATCCGTTATTAAAGATGCAGCAGGTACTTCTATATTTGGTAGTAGAGGAGCTAACGGTGTTATCGTTATAAAGACTAAAAAAGGAACAAGAGGTTCTGGTTTAAAAGTAAAGTATACCGGAACTCAAAGTTTTGCAACATTACAAGGAAATGATTATGACCTATTGTCCACTCCTGAAATTTTAAGACTTGAGCGAGATTTTGGAAGAGGAAGAGGAGCAACAGGTGGTATCAATGGTGGGCCATTAACTGATGCTGAAATCGCTTTACAACCTGAAACAGATTGGTTAGACTTCTTTTTAAGAACAGCCTTAACTACTAACCATAACATTTCTTTTACTCAAGGTGGAGAAAATTCATCATCGTATACGTCATTAGGGTATTTTGATCAGGAAGGGATTTTAAGACAAACCGGCTTGAAACGATTTAACTTTAGGAATAACTTGAGTGGTACTTCGAAGAACCGAAAATTTAATTACTCAACCAATTTTACTGCTAATTATTCAATAAGTAACATCAATAATAATGTAGGGAGTAATTTTATAAATAGTAATCCATTCTATGGTGCTAACTCTTCAGTACCTTACCTTACTCCAGAAGATTTTCCTGGTAGTGATGTTCTGGCACAGGGTTTCCAATCAGTCTTAACTCCTTTGTATATTATTGATAACTTATCAACTACAACCACACTAGATGAAGAGGTTAAGATTGTTGCTGGATTTTCAGCTGATTATAAAATATTCGAAGACCTAACGGCTAAAATTAATTTTGGTGGGGATTACGAAAACATCATAAATTTATTCGCTCAAGACCCAAATTCTAGAACCCAGATTCGTTTTGTTGCGCCAAGAGGAGAGCCTACTGGACAACAATCCCAACAAACATCAAGAACATTTTCATTCAATAGTACCACATCCTTAAATTATAATAAAGTTTTTGAGAGACATACTCTTGATGCCAGTGTTTTTATTGATTATTTTAAAGCACATTTTCGAGGTTTTGGATATAATGCACTGGGGCTAAGTTCAGTTAATTTTTTTCCGGGTGATGGAAGTAGTTTTATAGACGATAATGGTGATAATGATTTCTTTATCGATCAGGCTAATGCCAATAGACTGGATGCAGGATTATTTTCTTATTTTGGTAATGTAGATTATGATTTTGATACTAAATATGGTATTTCTGCAACGGTAAGACGTGATGCTTCCTATAGATTTGCTACTACAAATAGATGGGGTACATTCTATTCGATAGGAGCAAGATGGAACATTTCTAATGAGAACTTCATGGCAAGTTCCGTATTTAATGACTTAAAATTAAGAGTGTCTCATGGTACTACTGGTAACCAAAGAATTACTGGTAATACATATTTTTCAGGAGCAGATTTGCCATTCTCTTTCTTCGGAAATGGACAAGGTTATGGAGGTGCAAATGCTATCTTCTCTAATCAAATAGGAGTTAATACTTTACAATGGGAAGAGGTAACTCAAACTAATATTGGTGTAGATTTTGGTGTGCTAAATAGCAGATTTAGAGGGAGTATTGATGTTTATAGAAAAAAGACAGATAACTTATTTCAATCATTACCCATTTCTCTTATAAACGGTCAGGGAACTGTAAATGCGAATGTAGGAGAATTAATTAATAGAGGTATAGATTGGACGCTGGCTTATGACCTTATTAAAGGTAAAGACCTAAAAGTAACTTTAAACTTTGTAGGGAACTATAATGAAAATGAATTGGATGATTTACCATCCGAAACAGGAGAAATTTTAGGAATCGGTCGAAATGGAGGAAGAATTAATGAGGTGAAGACAGTTCGTTATAAGGGTGTAAACCCGGCTAACGGTAACTTGTTGTTTTTGGATGCTGAGGGTAACTTGACAGAGAACCCTAATTTTGATAGAGATGCTGTATGGACAGGTAAAAATAATACACCAGATGCTTCAGGTAATGTTGGGTTTAACATAGATTATAAAGGTTTTTATTTAACCACACAATGGAATTATGTGATAGGAGTCGATAGATTTGATAATGATCTTGCAGCTTTTTCAGATAGGGATAATATTGGTAATTTTCAATTATCAGGAGATATTCTTAATGCGTGGACCCCAGATAACAGAATTACAGATGTTCCTAGTTTAGATGCTACAAACCTAGATTTTGCTTCAGACAGATTTTTAAGAAGTGCTGATTATATTAGACTTCGTTTTTTAAATGTAGGCTATCAATTCCCTAAAAAGTATTTAAAAGGAACAGGTGTTAACAGTTTGAAAATATTTGGAACCGGAGAAAATTTATTTACGTTTTCAGAATGGAGAGGATTTGATGCAGAAGCCCGTTTTGGTTTAAGAACATATCCGACACCAAGAATATTATCATTCGGAATTGAAATAGAATTATAAAAAAATAATAATAATGAAAACATTAAGATTTATACTAATACTTTGTGTAGGGTTTCTTTCAAGTTGTGAAGATGCCATAGATATAGAACAAGTAGGACGAATTACCCCTGAAGTAGCTTTTCAGAGTTTACAAGATTTGAGGGATGGGTTAAGTGGCGTGTACATTGCTTATGACCACGTACAGGACATAGCATTTTCTTCTGTGTTTACAGATGAAGTTTCTATTGGAGTTTCAAATGAGGGACAAGGACTTGTAGATTATCAATTTCAGTTAGATGCTACCTCTAATGCTGCAAATGTATTCTGGGCAAGAGGTTATTTTGAAATAAATAGGACTAATAGATTAATTGCTGGAGCAGAATTTGTAACACCAGAAACTGATGAGCAAGAAGAATATGATGATATATTAGGACAGACTTATGCATTAAGAGCCTATTCTCATTTTAAATTATTATCCTATTATTCTACAGATTTAACTGATGATAACGCACTAGGAATTATTGCTGTAGATTTTGTGCCTGAAATCGATCAGAAGTTATCTAGGAACACAAATGGTGAAGTTTTTGCTTTAATTGAAGCTGATTTAGATAGAGCAGAAAATTTATTGAGTACTCAATCAAACATAACATTTGTGTCTCAGGATTTTATAACAGCTCTAAGAGCAAGAATGGCTGCATATCGTGGGCAATATACAGCTGCAGTTTCTTATGCGAGTCAGCTTTTAACATCGTATCCTCTAGCGAATAGAACGCAGTATGAGAATATGTTTTTTGATTTTAATAATACGGAGATCATATTTAAGTTAGAACGTGTAGAAAATGATGCGTATGATACTCAAGGAACACCCGGGCTTATTTCTTCGATTGGTAGGGCTGGAGCACGATTTTCTTTTACTGACGCTACAATCGCTGGAAGTCCTTATTTTGAAATGGGAAGATCCTTGTTTAACTTGTTAGATCCTAATGATATTCGATTTAATGTAAACATTGACAATTCCTCTATAATCTCTCCGGATTATCAAAATGCTGCTGATTTTGAAAATGAAGATGTGTTGGTTATTTCTAAATATCGTGGTACTAGTGACAACCCACAATTAAATGATTTAAAAATATTTAGATCTTCTGAAATGTTGTTAATATTAGCAGAAGCAAGTGCAAATGATGGAAATATTAATGGAGCGAGTAATTCTACCGCTTCTTATATAAAGCAGTTACGTGATGCTAGATTTGGAAGTAATCAGACGTTACCAGTATATGCAAATCAAACAGAAGCCTTTGCTGCTGTTTTGAATGAACGACGTATTGAGTTTGCCTTTGAAGGTCATAGATATCATGATTTAAAAAGATTAGGGGAACGAGCTAATCAAGGAGTGTTAAAAGACCCTCTAGATTGCGCTTTTAATGGAGCTTGCTCATTGCCAGCAACCGATCATAGATTCACATTGCCTATTCCTATTGCAGAATTAATTGCAAATCCTGGTTTACGAGCACAACAAAACCCAGGATACTAATAAATATATAGAATTATGAAAAAATATTTTTTAATAACATTGTTAATGACAATTATCTTATCTTCTTGTGAAGAGGATAAAATAATCTTTGATGGAAGTCAAACATTAATCGCGTTTTCCTCTAATATGGTAGACCTTCCTATTGAGATAGACGCTACTGGATCTATAGATGTAACTGTAAATGTAACGACATTAAGCACATCAGAAAGAACTTTTAATGTAACTGTTGTAGAAGATGAAACAACAGCAGGAGCTGCATCATACTCTTTTGGATCTATTGTTGTACCTCCAAATGCATATAATGGAATTCTTACAATAAATGGAGTGGATGATAATGTAACTACAACACCAGAAAAACTAGTTTTAAAAATTTCTGAAGGATCAGACTTTATAACACCTACAGAAAACTTAACTGTTAATGTTTTTCAGGTTTGTCCAGTTGACGAATCACTTTTTACAGGAATGTATAGGATAGATGAAATAACACCTTTTTTATCTGGTAGTGGTCCGGCTTTGAATGATGGAGGTATTGTAGAGGTTACAGCCGATGGATTAGCAAGAGTATTTAATACTCCTAATTTTCCGAATTTCTGTTCTACTCCTAGACCGTTTACTTTTAACTTGATATGTAATGAAATTGTAGTACCTCTTCAAAATACAAACTGTGCGTGTAATAGCGGTACAGATTATTTTGGACCAAGTACAAGTGGTCATGCTAGTTATGATACTAATGATGATTCTGTATTTGAGGTTACTTTTTCAAATGATGTTCAGAATGATTGTGGTGCTGGTCCGATTCAGACAATCTATAGGTTTAATAAGCTATAAAATTTTAATTAAGTTTTTAAATAAAAATTTTGAAGGTTAAACGCAACTAAAGAATAATGAGATGTAAATCTCATTATTCTTTATCCATGCTTAATTTAATAAAAATCTTAAAAACTATAATTAGTAATAATCAAAGTAAGAGGGTTTTTGTTAAGTAATAAGGTTAAATTTTACTTTTACAAATATTTGAGTTTGCTGTATAAATCTCTTATTTTGAATTAATGCGTGGCGTCCTTTTGTAAAAAATTGGGCGCTATGTTTTTATTGAATCTACTTTACGATCCACATACCTAGAAATACTAAAAGAAATCCTATCACAAAGGAGCCAATAGTATATATACTAAAACTCATAAAGTCACCTGATCGTAAAAGCATATGGTTTTCATAAGCAAAGGTGGAAAAAGTAGTAAAACCTCCACAAAATCCTGTGGCAAGAAATAAAACCGCATTTTGGGATAAGACATTATTTTTTAGCGCGAGTCCTAGGATAATACCTATCAGAAAACTCCCTAAAACATTAGCAGTAAGCGTTCCATATGGAATTCCATTAGTTTCATTGTTTAGATATTTACTAATTAGGAATCTTGCTACGCTACCAGTACCACCTCCAATAAATACCAGTATTAACTGTTTCATTTGGTTATGCAATTAGAATCTATAAGCTTAAGAAATAAAAAATATCTGATTTTTTATTTCTTAAGCTTATATAGATGTTATTTTATTTTATTGGGATATATATTTCTGTTATCCATTCAGCAGGGTTTGGCTGTATACTAGGATCTGTTCTATATACCTCAAAAGCAGGAGATGAATCATTGGGCTCTAAACCGTTATCTGCGATGTATTTATAACCTGCTTCCCAGGCTTCTTTTAGGTTTGTGTAATCTCCTTTTAAAGTTGTTTTAACTGCTTTTTGTTTTGGTAAAAAGGCACTTGATATATTACTGTCGGCAGGAGTAATTACTTCCTCTCTAACAGGGATCCCTGTAGAATAAATAGCGGTTCCCTGCTCTTCATTAAATTCATTATATAGAGTAAAAGGCATTCCTGTTTGGGGGAGATTGTTCTGTTTTACATATGCTACAATTGCCGGTAACATCTGCGCCCTTTTCTGAGAGATATCAGCAATAGATGATGCTGTGGCGCTATACATGTAAAAACCACCTCTATGTTCTGTAACGCCGTCTACGTTTACTGAATATTCTTTCATTTTTTGGCTAGCAAAAGCATCTAGCTTCTCTAGGCCTTCTCTATACATAGGCCTTAAGCTTTCGGATACAGTACTATCTTTTGTCATCCAAAATAGTTTTTCCATAAAACCTTGTTCACCTTTTATACCCCAAGTAACTTTCGTTTTTTTGTCTTCTAATTTTTCGAACTTCCAATAAACGTCATTTGTAATTTCATCTACTACTGGTAGGATAATCGAAAGCTTTTGTTCGATACTGCTAAAAGGAGCTGATTTTATTGTTGTCATACTTCCATCTTCCTGTGTTTCACTTTTCCAACTATATGAAGCTCCATTACCACTGGTTTGATTACCATATGCTAAAATAATATCCTTAGAATTACTCATCCATGGATTCCATTTTTCCCAGGTTTTGAATTCATTAATAGTATTGAAAAGTAATTCATCTGGAGCATCAATTACCCTACTTTCTTCTAACTGAAACTTACCATCTGTTATGGTTACATATACAGCACCACCAATAATGATAAGTAATAAAAGAAAGAATAAATATTTTATGATTTTCATGTTAGTTAGTTTACGTTGTTTCTGTAGCTAATATAATCAATTTTTAAAATGGGTTTTAGTTCGAAGATTTTCAAGAGGTTGGAGTTTATAAGGTTTCCATATATTCTAATATACAGACTTAATAAGAATTTAAAATCTGGATTTTTTTTATTTCGTTACATTTGCCTCAAACAATAAACATAAACAAATGAAACTTAATCGTATAATATTTTTTATAGCTATTAGTGTAATACTAATCGCTTGTAAAAAGGATCCAGGTGTGCAGGATCAGATCAATAAGGAGGAAACAGAAGAGAAAATAGTAGAAGAAAAATTCGACTATGTTGTTGAGCAGTTTGCGGACATAAAAGTTCTTAGATATCAAATCCCTGGATGGGAAAACCTTTCTCTAAAAGAACAAAAACTTGTATACTATCTTACACAAGCTGGTTTAAGTGGAAGAGATATTATGTGGGATCAAAACTATCGTCATAATTTAAAAATTCGCAAAGCACTTGAAAAAGTGTATACTTCATTTTCGGGAGATAAAACAAGTGAGGATTGGAAATCTTTTGAAACTTACTTAAAGAGAGTATGGTTTTCTAATGGTATTCATCATCATTATAGCAATGATAAGATCAAACCAACATTCAATAAAGAATATCTGACTTCAATTCTAACGGAAACTAACACAGAATTGTCAGAGGATGCGATCAATGTTATCTTTAACGAAGAAGATGCTAAAAAAGTAAATCAGGCAAAAGGTGTGGATAATGTAGCGGCATCAGCAGTTAATTTTTATGGTCCTGGAGTAACTAATAAAGATGTAGTATCTTTTTATAGTAATAAGAAATCCCCTGATTCATTAAAACCTTTGTCTTATGGTTTAAATTCTCAATTGGTAAAAGAAAATGGAGAACTTAAAGAAAGAGTTTATAAATCTGGTGGATTATACGGTGCAGCAATTGATGAAATTATCAAATGGTTAGAGAAAGCACAAGGTGTTGCAGAAAATAAAGCACAAGGAGATGCATTGGCATTATTAATACAATATTATAAAACAGGAGATTTACAAACTTGGGATGATTATAATGTGGCTTGGACAGCTGCTACCGAGGGTAATATCGATTATATTAATAGTTTTATAGAAGTATATAACGACCCTCTTGGATACAGAGGTTCCTATGAAACTATTGTACAAATCAAAGATTTTGATATGTCTAAGAAAATGGCGGTTTTATCAGAAAATGCACAATGGTTCGAAGACAATTCTCCATTAATGGATGAACATAAGAAAGATAGCGTTGTAGGAGTTACATATAAAGTGGTAACGGTAGCTGGAGAGGCTGGTGATGCTTCACCAAGTACACCAATTGGTGTAAATCTTCCTAATGCTAATTGGATCAGAGCAGCGGTTGGATCTAAGTCCGTATCATTAGGTAATATTATTGGAGCTTATAATAATGCAGGTAGTTCAGGTCGTCTTAAAGAATTTGTGCACGATGAAGAAGAGTATGAATTAGAAAAGAAATACGGACAATTGGCAGATAAATTACATACCGCTTTACACGAAGTAGTAGGACACGCGTCTGGTAAGTTAAATCCAGGAGTTGGTGAGACTAAAGAAACATTAAAGAATTATGCTTCTACAATGGAAGAAGGACGTGCAGATTTAGTAGGGTTGTATTATTTAATGGATCCGAAATTACAGGAATTAGGATTAGTAGAAGACTGGGAAAAAGTAGGAAAAGCTGCTTATGATGGTTATATAAGAAATGGATTGATGTCTCAGTTGATACGTCTTAGCCTAGGTGATGATGTAGAGGAAGCACATATGCGTAATCGTCAATGGGTTAGTGCTTGGGCTTTTGAGCAAGGAGCAAAAGATAATGTAATCGAAAAAGTTACCAGAGAAGGTAAAACCTATTATAACGTTAACGATTATGCAAAGTTACGTGAAATCTTTGGTCGTTTATTAAAGGAGACACAACGAATCAAATCTGAAGGAGATTTTAAAGCTGCTGAAGCTTTAGTAGAAGGATATGGTGTGAAAGTAGATCAAGCTATCCACAAAGAAGTACTGAAAAGAAATGAACAATTTACATCTGCTCCTTACAGCGGTTTTGTAAACCCTGTATTAGTTCCTGAAGTGAATGATACTGGAGAGATTACTAAAATTAATGTAACACAGCCTACAGATTTTGTAACTCAAATGCTAGAATATAGCAAGGTATACGGATTCTTACCAGAAGTGAATTAAATAGAGTTTAATAATAAGATTATTACGCCAGGATTTTAGAAATAGAATCCTGGTTTTTTTACGGAAAATATTTAGTTTAGTTTCTCTGTTTTTTTTGTGTTTAGTGAAGCAAAAATAACTTTTGATTATAGGTATTGTTTGTTGATTACTCCCTACATTTTTAGGATAAACCTATTGTAAGAAAAATCTTATAAATGCTAATTATTGTTTCGATAACTTTAAAACTACTTTTGTTTCATAACTAACTATCCTCCTCATTATGTTTAAAGGATCTTTTATTACCGTTTTTTGTTTTTTATTGTTTTGTTCTTTTGCTTATACACAGCAAGAAAAAGATTGCGATCAAATACAAAAACAGATAGATCAGATCTCTTCATTAGATGAAAAGTTAAGTGAATCTCTAGTATATATACAAAATTCAGATCTAGAATGTAAATATCGTTTATGGACAAGAAGAGCTCAATTGTTTCAAGACAAGTTTTTACTAGATTCAATTATATATTCTTTAGATAAAGCAGCTATGGCTGCTAATGAATTAGATAATCCAGAGTTCTATCTTCAAGCATCTGTAAAAAAAGCTAGTTTTTTAGTGGATAAAAATAAAGTAGAAGAATCTCTTAACCTTCTTAGTTTATGTAGAGAAAAGTTGGAAGCTAACCCTAATAGTAATGAATGGATTGGATACTTTAATACAAAAGCAAATATTAGTAGAAATAACGCTGAGTATGAAAAAGCGTTACATTATGGCGATAGCGGTATTGCTATGGCTAAAAAAGTAAATAAAACTAAATCATTACATCATGGCTATTTAGATAAGGCTGTATCTCATATTACTTTATTTCAGTATAATAAAGGTATAGAAACTCTACAAAATGCGATATCTCTTATAGAAACTATGGAGGATAAAACTGAATTGTCTTTTGCTTACTTCTCTAAAGGGGTTTGTTATGAACGCTTACAAGAATATGAAAAAGCCGTAGAAACACTAGAATTTGCTGTGGAAAGTGCCAGAAAATCAAATGACACCAAATCATTGTCAAGAGCATATTCTAGAATGAGTATATCACTAATACAATTAAAAGATGAGAAAGCTTTAGGAGTTATAGATTCAGTAATTTCAATCTCTGAAAAAAAATCAGACTTTTCTACTTTAGCTATTGGATATTCTGATAAGGGAAATGCCGCTTTAAATATCGTAGAGGATTATGATTTGGCAGAAGAAGCTTTTTTAAAATCTAATGAGATTTTAAATACGAAAAATGTAACAAAAAGAGCTAAAGAGATTACGTTACTTACAAATTTATCAGGTCTAATAATTACCAAAGAAAAAAAGAAAGAGTATAATAAGATGTACGCATATTTAAAACAATATGAAGTAGAAAGTAAGAAATGGAATTCACTTATAAATAGACTAAACGTAGCTAATTTTTATACGATGTATTATGAGGGAGTTAAAGATTATAAACAAGCACTTTATTATCATAAAAAACATGAAAGTATAAATGATTCTATTACGAATAAAGATGTTAGAGTAGATGTTGCAGATTTAGAAAAAAAATATGAAACTCAAAAAAAGGAAATAGAAATATTAAAACTTAACGAAGAATCTCAGGCGCAAAAAATTAAAACTCAAAAAGCAGAAACTAAACAATATATTTTTTCAGCAATTGCATTGTTTGCTGTGTTACTTTTATTGATAGGTATTTGGGCTTATATGAAAACAAGAAAGCAACAAAAAGCACTTAATCTAGCACATGAAAAATTAAAGGAAAGTCATAAAGAAGTAGCTTCTATAAATAGTGTAAAGGATCGTCTATTTTCAGTGATTTCTCATGATATGCGTAATATGCTTATTCCTTTTCAAAGAGGCGGTAAAATATTAAAGCATCATATAGATAAAGGTGATTACGATAAGGTAACGGAACTATCTCATAAGTTACAGGAAAACTCCTTGAGTCTTTCTCATCTTTTGGATAACCTATTAAATTGGTCTTTAGAACAAATGAATGGATATTCTTTTAAGGCAGAAAATATAGAGGTAGCATATGAATTAGAAGAAATAAAAAATGCTTTTATACCTTATTCCAAAGAAAAGAGTACTACCATTAACATTGTTGGAGAATCAGAAATGACCACAGTTTTTGATAAAGGAGCATTTCATATTATTTTTAGAAACCTTATCGGTAATGCTTTGAAATATACCGAAGACGGAACTATTACAATCAATTTTTTTGAAAAAGAGGATGACATGATATATGAAGTTTCAGATACTGGAATTGGAATGTCTCAAGAACAATTGGATAACCTGTTTAAGCTGAAAAAAAATAAAACTCATGGAACCAGAGGAGAAAAAGGTACAGGGATAGGTCTTAATTTAGTAAGTCGCTTTGTAGAGATGAACAAGGGTACTATTCAGGTTTCTTCAGAATTGAGAATAGGTACCAAGTTTGAACTTAGCTTTCCGAAAGTTATGACAATGGATCAACCACTTTCTTCAGAAACAAAACAAGTATCTGCATAGGGTTTTAAGAATAAGGATAGATGTGCAAAGTAATAGTAAATTAATTTTTATATTCTGTGATGTCGTGGATATTTTAAACGCCTTCTCAAAGATTATCAGAAAAGACGTTCTTGTTTTTTTATGAGAATCATGGATAGTCAAAAACTATAGGCTAATCCCATTTTGAAATTAGAAAATCTATTTGCAGCAGAAAATAATTGAGCATCCTCGCCAGCACCTATATATTGTCTTCTGGGTGCATTAATGTGTACATATGTATAAGAAGCAGTAATGCTAATGTTTTTATTAAATTTGATACTTGCAGAGCTAATCCATTCAGCTCTATAATCGATTTTACGATCTTTGTCAGAATTATCATCTTTAAATACCGTATTGTTAAGGTCATCGTCAGAAATACCTGGTTTAAAATAAAGTTTAGAATTAAAAGAAAATTGATCTAATTGAAGCTCAATATTAGGACCGGCAACCAACCTAAAAATATTAACTGGATCAAAATTAGCAGTTATGGTACTATCTTTTCCAAATAGTTTTAGGTCTTCATTTGTCTTTTCTGTTTCGTAATTAACACCAAGTAAAAAAGAGATTCGTACTTTACTCTCCATTTTTTTTATGGAGTTAATTGTCCTTTTTAAACTTGTTTTTAGGGCAAGTTCTTCATTACGATCTAGTTTGGCACCTTTACTAGGACATTGATCACCTTTACATAAGGCAACAACAAATTTTTCGTTATCTTTTTTGTTAGAACTTAATGAGTTTTGGCTTCCATCAACTTTTAATTCAAAGTTTGTGATTTTTTCTAATTTTTCAACTCCTTCAACTGTTAGTTTTCTTTTATTTTTCTCGTTTCCCTTTTTTGAGTGCTTTCCAGATGTATAAGCATTCCATACCAACCCCATACCAGTTTCATATCGTTGATTTATATTCAGAAATATATTAGTACTACGTTTTATAAATATATATCCTTCATAGTCAAGTTTATTTCCTATATGATAATCATAAGACATACTCAGGTCAGAAAAATTTTCTACAAAATTTCCATTTTGAATTTGAACAGTTAAATCAGAATTGAATTTTAAATGACCTGGATAAAAACCCCGTTGTATATTTGCAGCGATATTAAATTGAGTTAAGTCGTTATTTTGAGAATTGTTTAGCGTTAAGCTAAAACCAAATTTACCTTTAAACTTTACTTCGGCTAACTCTTGTTTTTTAGCATAGTTTAAAAACTCTTCATATTTTTTTAAATTTCCCAATTCTTTTTTCTTTTGATCAAGCCTAGCTATACTATCAAAAGAAGAGCTAACTTTTATTTCTCCTTTTTTAGGGATAGTATCTGTTTTAATTTTAATACTATCATTGTCTGTTTTATATATTGCAAGTAATAATTTATCGAACACCTGAATAGGGTCAGCTTTTTCCTGCGCGTAAGATTTAGAAATGATTAGAATTAGAATTATTAAAAGTAGCTTTTTCATGACTGATTTGCTTTGATTTATACTATCAAAGCTACTTCACAATCAAGCACAAAAAAATACCCATAACACGGTATTTTCTTATCAATAGTAAACAAGTCTCAGACTTTTAAAAATCGTATTTTTTTTCGATGGCATATCGCAGTAGTTCTCCCTTTCCGTGAAGTCCTAGTTTACGAATGATATTTTTTCGATGGGTTTCTATGGTGGACACAGAGTTAAATCGGATCGCAGCAATTTCTGAAGAGGTTTTTCCTTGTCCTATAAGTGTTAGTATTTCTCGTTCACTTTTGGATAATATTTGTTTTTTTACCTGTTGCTCGACATCTTCAGAGAAAAAAGAAGGATCTATAGTAGCATCATAATAGGTGTTTCCTTTCATCACTTCCTGAATAGCGGTTAGGACTTCTTCTAATGGAGAGTTTTTTAATAAGTACCCAGAAGCTCCAGCAGCTACCATTTGTCTCACAGCATCCTCCTGATCAAACATAGAGAAAGCTATGATCTTGGTATGTGGTAATTCTTTTTTGATAATTTTTGTAGCAGCAATACCATCAATTTTCGGCATACGGATATCCATGAGTACGACTTTGGGTTGTTTTCTTCTTACGATGGTTAGTAATTCTTCGCCATCGTTAGCCATGCCCACAATACTAATTTCTTCTTCATATTTTAGTAATAAATGGATCCCGTCTATTAGGGATTGGTGGTCTTCTGCTATAGCTACAGTAATCATATGGGTATATTTATGATGATGTTAGTTCCTTTTCCTATGGTAGAATCAATCTCAAAAGTTCCTTCCATATGTTCTATACGCTTTTCAATATTTTTCAACCCCATACCATCTTTTTCTGGTAATATTTTGGCATTGAATCCTTTGCCATTGTCTTCGATAATAATGTTAAGTAGTGAATCATGATTGGTAAGTGAAATATTGACTTCCGATGCATTGGCATGTTTAATGGTGTTGGTAATCAATTCCTGAATCATCCTGAAAATGGAAATCTCTAGAGTGTTGTCCAATCGTTCATCTAGTCCATAATCCTGTACTTCGATCTTTAATCCATCACTATTAGAAGCTTTTTTTGCTAGGTTTTTTACAGCTGGTAACAATCCTTGTTTCGCCATCACGCCACTGTTTTTTTCGTGGGCAATGGTGCGTACTTTTTGGTACGCCTCATCAAGGAGGTTATTGGTTTTAGTATAGAGTTCTTCTATATTCTCCATTTTTGGATTGCCCCTATTATTTTTTAAGTGATCAAAATGAAGTTTTACTGTGGCCAAAGTACTACCCAGATTATCATGAAGATCATTAGCCAATCGTTGCCGTTCTTTTTCTTGTCCGGAAATCATGGCATCAATCGCAGTGAGTTCTTGATTTTTGAGTAGTTTTTCTGTTTTTTGGATTTCAATCTCGCGCTCCTGTTCTGCAATACGTTGTTTGCGTTTGGTGTTTTTATTTATTAGAAAGGCAATAGTACTGCCAAAAATCAAAAAAATGAGACTCCCTATAAATAGGTTTTTTTTATCTTTTTTTAATTGTGAATTTTCTTGCTCTTTTTTCTCTATTTGATATTTAGTGGTAATTTCTGATACAAGATTGGCTCTATCTATAAGTTTCAATGTGTCCTCCAACTGATGTTTTCTTTCTAGAAAATAAAGAGCACTGTCCAATTGATTTTGTTTCTTGTATGTCTTGTACTTATAATCATTAATAAAGATTAAATCTTTGTAGTCTCTATTTTCGATTGTAGTTTCATCAATCTGATTTAGATAATTTAAAGCTTTTTTGAAGTTACCATTTTTCTGTTCAAGAGTCCCTAAATTGTATAGTATGTCGCTTATATGCTTTTTGCCATAATTATATTTTATTTTACTATACGAGTAAATAGCTTCATTATAAAATTCTCTTCCTATTTCAGGATTTTTTAAGATTAAGTCATAATGAACTCCTAATAATTGAGAGAATCTACCTTGGAAAAAATAATTGTTGTTTTTTTTTGAAATATCTAAAAACTTTTTTCCTATCGGTATAGGATCTTCAGAGTAATCCTTTTGATGATAAATCTTGCCTAAAATACTACCCATGTAAAAATAGTTGGCATAGAATCGTTCGTGCTCATCATAAGCTAATTTTCTGTATTTTTTTGCATACCGAATAAACGCTGGAATATCCTTTTGATTTTTAAATTGATAAATTAAGATACGTTTAAGTGCTTCACAAATAAGTACTCTGTCATCCAGTTCTTCCGCAAACCTTAAGGCATCAAAATAGTTGGTAAAAGCAATGCTATCAGACTTTTGAATGAAAGTATTGTATATGTAGTAATCACCATAAGCGAGATGATGGAATATTTTTTGTTTTTTTGATGAAGCATTTAGATCGAACTTTTTGTTTGAAGGATCTAAACTTTCACCGTACTTAAGATAAAGGTATTGTTGTTTAAGAAAAAAAATCTTTTGATTTGATTCAGTAAAGAATTCTATATTAATACTATCGATATTAAACGTCCGTATATTATTAAAATAATCATTTGAGTCCTGAGAGAAGCAAACACTTAAAGAAAAGAGAAACAATATAAGGGTTCTTTTGTACAAATTTTACGAGCTTATTTGATTTTGACAAATTTTTGGACCTATGGTAGGTTTATGTAAATTAGTTACCGTGATTTCGATTTGATCATTTAAATTGAGACTAGGTATAATAACAGATTTTTCATATGTTATCTCATCATTTTCGGGAATATCTTTTATTTTGTCAATTGTGATTCTAATGATGTGTTTATATGTGCTATTTCCGTCGATGTTCTCATCAATGCTTACGATTCCATAGTTACTACCAGAAAGTCTTCTTAAGGTAATGTTATCCAGTTTAATATTTGAATATCCTAAATCATTTTTATTCTTATCTGCCTCAATTTTAGTTCCAATTACAAAAACATCACCAGAATTATCATTGGGAGATTCAATAAATATTGTTTGAATTTCATTATTGTAAGGTGAATCATTATTAAGACTTAAAGTTAGATAAAAGCGTTTTTTAGACTCTGGTTCTCTATAATCACAGCAACCAACGAAATTAATAATCAATGATAGTAGAAGAATATTGTATATTAGTTTTTTCATAATTTTATTTTTATAAGTTACATTATTTAAAAAATTAAGCAATTCTAAATTGACAGATTTTAGGACCGATAAGATCTCTTTCTTTTTGAGTCAGTTCTTCGGAATCAGAATCATATATAGTCACATCAAAAAAATTATTAGTGTTACAAGACAAAAGTGTTAGTTCCTTACCTTCTTTAACAGGATCATATATATACTCGTTCTCAAAAACAGGATTATTTTTAATGTAAATATTGAGTTTTTTTGTAAACCTACTATCTCCAGGTGCTATTTCGGCAGAAAAAATCATTTTATTAGAGTTGTGTATATTTTTTAAAGTAAGTAGTGATATATCTATCTTATCAAAATAAGATGGATCACGAGAATTCCCATAGATTTCCCCTTTTGCATTAAAGCACGCTCCAATAATAAAAATTGCTTTCGAAAACGTTTCAACATGGATTACTTGATGATTGTTTTTGTTGTCATTGTGATAATATCTGACATCAGTATTCAGGTAAAATTGTGTGTTTTTCATTTCATTTTAGTTATTTAGTTACTCCAAATCTCTCTAAAAAAATAAAAGCATTCCATACCCAATACAGGGTATTTTCTCCTTTTTGGTGTTGGAAAACCCCAAAAGGATGCTGTTCCAGTTATCATTTGATACTGGTAATGAAACAATTACTTGATTGAAAACTAGGGGTATAGTCTACTTATTCTGGCCTTAAGTACATCTTTAGTACAAAAAGCAACAAAATAAAGATAATAAAACCGATGAGAATAAAAATACTGCCCTTGTAATATTTGCGATGTAGTTTAAGATCTTTACGATAGCTAAATACCATTAAAATGATAAAAGCTACGACAAAACATCCTGCAAATATCCACTGACCCGTACTAAACATATTTAGTTATTTTTAGGACAAAGATATAAGTTATTTGCATATCATTTCAGATAAATTTGTCACACTGAGTCTGTCGAAGTAAAGTTAACTATTATGTTGAAAAAGTCTTCGACAAGCTCAGACGGACAGCGATATATTTGTTTAATTTTACTTCTTAGAATTTTAAAAACTTCAAACTATATAGATGAAAGATAAAATTACTGCGGTTCAAGAATTTCATACCGCATTTGAGATTGGATATAAAAATGAACCTGTTGCAGATCTTGGGAAATCTAAAAATACGCTTCGTTTTAACCTAATGAAAGAGGAAAATGAAGAATACCTAGAGGCAGCTCAGAATAATGATTTAGTAGAAGTAGCAGATGCACTAGGAGATATGTTATATATTTTATGTGGAACAATCATAGAACATGGGATGCAGCATAAAATAGAAGAAGTATTTACTGAGATTCAGCGAAGTAATATGAGTAAATTAGGAAAAAATGGTAAGCCAATCTATCGTGAAGATGGTAAAGTGCTGAAAGGGCCAAATTACTTTAAACCTAATATCAAAGAGATTCTTGATCGAAAATTATAAATTAAAAATGCCTCAAGATTTTTCTTGAGGCATTTTTAGTTATATAAATTCGTAATTCGACAATATTAATTTGATGATTACACTTTTACTCTCCATCCAAAAGCATCTTCTGCTTTATTATATTGAATATCCATGAGTGCTTTCTTAAAATGAGAAGCGTAAGAATTCTCTTGCTTTTCTATTTCATAATGCTCTCCTTTATAACCAAAAGCTTTTACAGGACTAACCACAGCAGCAGTACCTGCTCCAAATATCTCTTTCAGCGTTCCGTTAGTTGCAGCCTCTACAATTTCACTTACTTTTATAGGTCTAACCTCTAAATCATATCCTTGCTTTTCTGCTAATGAGATCAAACTTTTACGGGTTATTCCATCTAAGATTCGATCACTAATTGGAGCGGTTAGTAAAGTGTCATTTATTCTAAAGAAAACATTCATTGTTCCTGCCTCTTCTACATATTCATGAGATTCAGAGTCTGTCCAGATAATCTGTTGATAGCCTTGCTCTTTAGCAAGTTTGGTTGGATAAAATTGACCAGCATAATTACCAGCTGCTTTAGCATATCCAAAACCTCCGCTTGCAGAACGACTAAACTTTTCAGCAACCAATACACTAACATCACCGCTATAATAAGATTGCGCTGGAGAACAAATAATCATAAAACGATATTCATCCGCTTCTGATGCAGAAACGCTAGGCTGTGTAGCAATTACAAAAGGCCTTATGTATAAGGAATTACCAGAACCAGATTTAATCCATTCATTATCTAATTTTAATAAGGTGTTTAGCCCGTCGAAAAAATACTCCTCAGGAAATTCTGGCATCGCCAAACGTTCAGCGGATTTATTAATTCGCATAAAATTTTCATCAGGTCTGAAAAGGAAAGTATCTCCATTATCATCCTTATACGCTTTCATTCCTTCAAAAACGGCTTGTCCGTAATGAAAGACCCGAGCAGAAGGATCAAGAGTAAGAGGTCCATAAGGAACAATTTTAGGTGTCTGCCATTCGCCATTGACATAATCGCAGATAAACATATGATCTGTAAAAACTTGACCAAAAGCTAAGTTTTCAAAATCTATTTGTCCAATTTTGGACTCATTTACTTTGGTGATTTGAATCTCCTGCGGAACTGCATTGCTCATCCGATAGTTATTTATAAGGTTGTGAAAGTTTTTGTTATCAACTATTGTATTCTTATAATTAAGTCCTATTAATTATAGGATACTTACATTAGTTAATATTTTGAACAAAAATACCCTTTTCTTGTAAATTAAGAATTTTAAAAATGTTTAATTTTGCAAAACATCATTAATAATAATGTATTATGAAAAAAATGACACTTTTTTTTGCAGGATTAACATGTATCCTAGCTTGTAATTCTGTTCAAAAAGAAAAAGAATCTTTCTCTGTTGCCGATATAGCAATGAGTGAATATGATAATTTTGGAGGCAAGATTTCTTCAGATGTGGTCTTATATAAAGATGCTGTAGCAGAAAAATATAAAAACCTTAATGAAGGTGATACGATCGATATAGCTTTTTCAAGTACAGTAAATGATGTTTGTAAAGCCAAAGGTTGTTGGATGAAAGTTGCTTTGGATAATGAGGAAGAAACAATGGTGAAGTTTAAAGATTATGGCTTTTTTGTTCCTAAAGACATTGAAAATGATACTATTATTGTTCAAGGAAAAGCATATGTTTCTGAAACCTCTGTTGAAGAATTACGTCATTTAGCTGAGGATGCAGGAAAGTCTAAAGATGAAATAGCCGCTATTATTGCACCTAAGAAAACCTATTCTTTTATGGCGGATGGAGTTTTAGTAAAACTAAAATGAAAGAAAAACTAAAACGTGAGATTATAACTACTTCTGATGGTTCTACTACTATTCACTTTCCTGAGTTAGATGAACATTACCATTCTAAGCACGGAGCAATTAATGAAGCGAAGCACGTTTTTATAAAAAGTGGTTTTGATCATATTTTGGCTTTTAAGAAGTTTCCTGAATTGAATATTTTAGAGATTGGTTTTGGAACAGGATTGAATGCATTTATAACCTATTTGGAAGCATTGAAAATCAACCAAAAAGTCAATTATGTTGGAGTAGAAGCATATCCAATTACAATGGATGAAGTAAAGCTTTTGAATTATGTTGATCAGCTGTTAGCTCAGGATAATCAAACTGTTTTTGATACATTTCATGAGTCTTCTTGGGAAATACCTAATACCATATCTTCTTCTTTTGCTCTTACTAAGAGAAAACAGTTTTTTAAAGATATAGAAGATCAATATTGTTATGATTTAATCTATTTTGATGCCTTTGGGGCAAGAGTACAACCAGAATTGTGGGGAGTGGATGTTTTTAAGAAAATGTACGATGCACTAATGGATAATGGAGTTTTGGTTACATATTCTGCAAAAGGTAGTGTAAGACGTGCCATGCAAGAAGTAGGTTTTGTTGTTGAAAGACTTCCTGGACCTCCTGGTAAAAGAGAAATGCTAAGAGCTACAAAAAAATAAAAAACCTACTAATAGTTTTTAAAAATCAAAGATGGTATTTCATTAATGTTTGTTAAACCTATAATAAAGACATTGGTTATCTTAAAAGCACGTATTACTTTGCATGAAATTGCTTTGCTATGAAAGTTTTAATTACTGGTGCAACCGGGCTTATTGGTCAGGAGATTGTAAAGTTATGTCATCAATCGGATATTGATGTACATTATCTTACTACAAGTAAAAATAAGCTTACGTCAGAAAAGAATTATAAAGGATATTATTGGAATCCAAATTTGGGAGAAATAGATTTGGATTGTTTTAAAGATGTTGAGGTAATTATCCACCTTGTCGGAGCTAGCGTAGCTAAACGTTGGACAAATAATTATAAACAAGAAATTGTAAATAGTCGTGTTGTTACCACTAATTTAATATTAGAATCTCTCAAAAAAGAAAAACATGCGGTACGTCATATCGTTTCGGCTAGTGCAATTGGGATTTATCCAGATTCTTTTCAGAATTATTATATGGAGAGTTCTCTCAAAGAAGATACTGGATTTTTAGGAGAGGTGGTAAAAAAATGGGAAACAGCAGTCAATGAGTTCAAAACTATAAATATAGAAGTGAGTCTTCTTAGGATAGGGCTAGTGCTTTCTAATAAAGGAGGAGCTTTTCCTAAGATAGCCAACCCTATTAAACAAGGAATAGGTGCTGTTTTTGGTGACGGAAAACAATGGCAGAGTTGGATTCATATTGAAGACCTGGCGCGGTTGTTTACGTATGTCGTTGAGGAAGAACTAACAGGTTTGTATAATGCAGTGGCACCTAACCCTGTATCTAATTATAAGCTGACTCATGCTATTGCTGATCATTTAGCTAAAAAAATAGTATTACCAAATGTACCTAAGTTTATGATGAAACTTGCTTTAGGAGACATGCATATATTGTTGTTTGGCAGTCAAAGAGTATGTAGTGATAAAATTTTAGAAACAGGTTTTCGATTTAAGCATGATAATATTACTCAGGCAATTGAGGATCTTATCTTATAAAATAAATAACAAAACATAAAAGGGTCAACATTTTAAAATGTTGACCCTTTTTTATAAAATAGGTTTTTTGAATTAAGCTTTCTTAGCTTTTAAGCTAACCTTTAATTCGATATCATCCATGATGAATTTATCTCCTAAGTTTTCGAAAACAGATTTAGATCCATAATTCACACCCCAATCTGTACGGTTAATTGTGAATACCTCGCTATTTAAAGTCATCGTATCTCCTTCTACAGAAGACGACGCTGGAAAAGAAATATTTTTCTTAATTCCTTTGATAGTAAGATTTCCTTCAATAATCGTTTTACCTTCTTTTTCTGAAACTCCTGTTACTTCAAAAGAAGCATTTGGAAATTTAGCTACATTAAAGAAATGATCTTCTTTACCTTCTCCTTCTCCTTTAAGATGTCCTTCTAATCCTGCTTTTTGATCACCTTCTAAATCGGTTACATTAATTGAAGCCATATCGATCACAAAAGATCCACTTTGGATTTTTCCATCCTGTGTTTTTACTTTACCTTTTGCAATGTTAATAGTTCCTGTATGATTTTCTGTAGGCTTTTTACCAATCCAGTCAATAGTGCTAGATGCATTATCCACTATATAGGTTATTGCTTCTGCAGGTGCTTCTACTACCTCTTCTGCAGCAGTAGCTTCGGTTTCATTTTTTTTCTCGCCTTTGCAAGAAGTAGTCGCTACTATAATTGCAGTAATAGCAAATAAGTTTATCAATTTGGTTTTCATAATAATTCCAGTTTATAATTTTAAAAAGCCAAAATTATTTTTTTAGAAAATGAATACTCTTAAATATATACTAAAATATTCCTGTGACATTATGACATTTATTCAAAAATGGCAGTACTTTTGCATCTTCAAAAAAGAAACTTATAAAAGGTACTAGTTACATGAGTAAGAAAAATAAAAATACGGAAGATGTAAAAGATCAAGTAGAAGAAGTACTTGATACAACAGTAGAGGAAACTGAAGTAGAAGAAATAGATGTTGAGGCACAGTTAAAAGAAGATTTGGAAAAAGAAAAAGACAAGTTTTTAAGACTTTTTGCGGAATTTGAGAATTACAAAAAGCGAACTTCTAAAGAACGAATAGAATTATTTAAGACAGCTGGTCAGGATGTTATGCAATCTATGTTACCGGTATTAGATGATTTTGATCGTGCTATGAAAGAGATTGAAAAATCTGCTGATAAGGATGTGTTGACAGGTATTGAGTTAATTCATAACAAATTAAAAGAAGCTCTTAAGGGTAAAGGATTGTCCGAAGTAGAAGTAGCTGCAGGAGATGCTTTTAATGCAGATGATCACGAAGCGATAACTCAAATACCAGCACCTAGTGATGAGTTAAAAGGTAAGATTGTAGACGTTATAGAAAAAGGATATAAATTAGGAGATAAGGTAATTCGTTTTCCTAAGGTAGTAACCGGACAATAAGATAAGCGATGAAAGAAGATTTTTATGATATTTTAGGCCTTAGTAAAAATGCCACAGAAGCTGAAATTAAAAAAGCATATCGTAAAAAAGCGATAGAATATCATCCGGATAAAAACCCAGGAGATGCGTCAGCAGAGGAGAAGTTTAAGAAAGCTGCAGAAGCATACGAAGTATTAAGTGATCCTGATAAAAAATCACGATACGATCAATTTGGACATCAAGCTTTTGAAGGTGGTGGTGGTTTCGGTGGCGGTTTCGGCGGCGGCGGAATGAATATGGATGACATATTTAGTCAGTTTGGAGATATCTTCGGCGGTGGTGGTTTCGGTGGCGGTTTCAGTGGCGGTGGCGGAAGACAACGTCGTGTAAAAGGAAGTAATCTGCGTATACGTGTCAAACTTACATTAGAAGAAATTGCTAATGGCGTAGAGAAAAAAATCAAAGTAAAACGTAAGATCCAGGCTCAGGGAACTACTTATAAAACATGTTCGACTTGTAATGGTAGTGGTCAGATGACTAGAATCACCAATACTATTTTAGGTAGGATGCAAACATCTACCACATGCTCTACTTGTGGAGGTGCAGGACAAGCAATTGATCATAGACCTGCAGATGCCGATGGACAAGGTTTAAAAGTTTCTGAGGAAACAGTAACTATAAAAATACCAGCAGGAGTAGAAGATGGTATGCAGCTTAAAGTTTCTGGAAAAGGAAATGAAGCACCTGGTAATGGTGTTCCTGGTGACCTTCTAGTAGCAATAGAAGAGCAGGATCACGCAGAACTGCAACGAGAAGGAGATAACCTGCATTATGACTTATATATTAGTTTTTCGGAAGCGGCCTTGGGAGCATCCAGAGAGATTGATACAGTATCTGGTAAGGTGCGTATTAAAATCGAAGAAGGAGTGCAGAGTGGTAAAATACTGCGATTAAGAGGAAAGGGAATCCCTAGTATCAATGGATACGGTAAAGGAGATCTTTTGGTACACGTAAATGTATGGACACCAAAAACACTAAATAAAGAACAACGAGATTTTTTCGAAAGAATGGCTCAGGATGATCATTTTAAACCTAGCCCTGATAGTAAAGACAAATCATTTTTTGAAAAAGTAAAAGATATGTTTTCATAAAAACAGTAATGATACTTGATAAGAGGAATCATTCATATATGCTAATTTTTGTTTAATAAAAATTCGTATATTTGAAACATCACTAGCGCATTTAGTGATAATTTTTCTTTTTCATAGCAATTTTTTTCCCATCCTTAATACTTGTATTTAGGGTGGGTTTTGTTTTTTATAGACTTGGGTTTTGTTGATAAATTCGGATTTAATTTCAAAGCCATTTAATTTATTAATTTTGCTAACCATGAACTATGATCTGTTTAACCTAGATTATATATTAGCACTTCGTGAAGAAGTTTTCAAGTATAATAAAGATTGCTGTTTTCTTACTTTTGAGATAGCACCCTAAGGTGAAATTAAAAACAAAGTGAAACGTTAGTATTTGAAGCAATTGAGAGCATTAATAGATTTTCTAAAGTATAATCGGGGTTTAATATTGCTATTTATTTCATTTCATTGATATTTTGACTTACTTAGCATAGTTTTTTTGAATTTTAGAATAAATCACATTTTTCTGTATGACCAATCTTTTAGAGGTACAGCAAGCAACTAAACGGTTTGGGGATTTTATTGCTCTGAATGACGTTTCTATTAAAGTACCTAAAGGAAGTATTTTTGGATTATTAGGACCAAACGGTGCTGGTAAAACCACCTTGATTAGAATTATCAACCAAATAACCCTGCCAGATACCGGAAGTGTTCTTTTGGATGGGGAACCTTTACAACCGTATCATATAAAGGATATCGGTTATTTGCCTGAAGAAAGAGGATTATATAAATCCATGAAAGTTGGCGAACAGGCTTTGTATCTAGCTCAGTTAAAGGGTTTAAGTAAAAAAGATGCTAAGGAGCGGTTGAAATACTGGTTTGATAAATTTGATATTTCCCATTGGTGGGATAAGAAAATTCAAGAACTTTCTAAAGGAATGGCGCAGAAGGTACAATTCATTGTAACTGTACTTCATAGGCCAAAGTTATTAATATTTGATGAACCTTTTAGTGGATTTGACCCCATAAATGCCAATGTAATTAAAGATGAAATTCTTCAATTACGCGATGAAGGAGCAACAGTTATTTTTTCTACACATCGGATGGAAAGTGTTGAAGAGCTATGTGACCATATGGCTTTGATTAATAAATCTAATAAAATATTAGAAGGAAAAGTTTCTGATATCAAAAAGGAATATAAATCAAATACATTTGAAGTAGGACTGTTGTCAGAAGACAATAATCAATTGAATGAAATCTTACGGAACAAGTTTATAACAGAACCTGCGAATTTTAAAACCATAGAGGATCAACTTAAACTGAAAATATCATTGAATAAAGATGCTTCTCCAAATGATCTGTTACGATATTTATCCGAAAAAGCGCAGGTTGTTCGATTTAATGAAGTAATACCAACGGTAAACGAAATATTCATTAAAACCATTACAGAAAATGAGTAGTAATTTACAATTAATTATCAAAAGAGAATTTATTGCTCGGGTTCGTAATAGAACTTTTATAGTGATGACGTTTCTAAGTCCACTGATTGTAGTGGGAATGGTCGCATTGATTTCTTGGTTAGCAACGATCAATAATGATGAGATTAAAAAAATAGCCTTTGTTGATGAAACAGAATTGTTCATCACAGATCTTAAAAACACGGATGAGGTAGAATATATTAATTACAGCAATTTTGATCTGGAAACAGCAAAGGATTCGGTGATTTCTAAAAAGCTATATGGATTATTATATATCCCGAAGAAATCTTCTAATAAGGAACTTTCAGAATCCATACAGTTTTATGCAGAAGAATCACCGAATTTTTCAATATTGAATACTATTGAGGGGATTATAGCAAATAAAATAACAAAACAAAATTATAAGGCTGAAGGCCTTGATTTAAATATAATAGAAAACTCTAAAGCGAGAATAAATATTCGTATAGAAAACTTTTTTGGAGAGAAAACTTCTAAGATGTCTAATTACATTAAAATGGCATTTGGTGGTTTTGCGGGATATCTATTGATGATGTTCATTATTATTTATGGAAATATGGTAATGCGATCGGTAATAGAAGAAAAAACTAACCGTATTATAGAGATTATCATTTCTTCAGTAAAACCAATGCAATTAATGATGGGTAAGATTCTTGGTACTTCTTTTGCCGGAATCCTTCAGTTTCTTATCTGGGTACTATTGGGAGGTGTTCTTCTTTTGGTAGCTACATCTTTATTCGGGATTGATCCACAACCAGGAGGAGTTGATCCGTCTATAGCATTACAAGGAAATAACCAGCAAGAACTTCAACTTTTGATGCAGGACGTATTAAATCTGCCTCTTTTAACATTAGTGATATCTTTCTTTGTATACTTCATTGGCGGTTATTTTCTATACAGTTCTATATATGCTGCCATTGGAGCTGCGGTAGATAGCGAAACAGATTCTCAACAATTTATGTTACCAATAATATTACCATTAATGCTAGGAATTTATGTTGGCTTTTTTGCTGTAATTGAAAATCCACACGGCACAGTCTCTACTGTATTTTCTATGATTCCTTTAACATCGCCTATTGTAATGTTGATGCGAATACCTTTTGGAGTTCCTTGGTGGGAGATTTTGATATCGATCATATTACTTATAGGAAGTATTATTTTTATGATATGGTTTGCTGGCAAAATCTATAGAATTGGTATCTTGATGTATGGTAAAAAACCAAGCTACAAAGAGTTGTTTAAATGGTTAAAGTATTAATATGACCCAGGAGGAGATTACAGAACAGGTTAAGGAAGTGATCCAAGAAGATGTTTGGGGAAACATCAAAAAGTTCTTGGATTTTGAAATTTTTCATACAGGGTCAGAGAAGGATCCTATCGTGCTTACTGTGGGACTACTTTTGTTTGTGATATTCGTTCTTTTTGTTACATCCTTATTTCTGAAATTTATAAGAAAAGTGCTTACCCGAAAACTTCCCCAGGAGGATAAAGTAAAGTTTGTATCGGTATTTTCTTTTGCTAAATACTTTGTCTATATTATCATAGTTCTGGTTACTTTAGATAGTATTGGTTTTAATATTACGGCTATTTTTGCAGCATCTGCGGCCTTATTAGTAGGTGTTGGACTTGCTTTGCAAACTTTAATTCAAGATATTATTTCAGGGATTTTCATTTTTGTGGACCAGACAGTACATGTAGGTGATATTATAGAATTAGATGGTAAGGTAGGTAGGGTAGAAGAAATTAAATTAAGAACTACTCGTGCCGTAACAATAGATAATAAAGTGTTAATTATTCCTAATCATAAATACCTGACGTCTACATTGTATAATTGGACTCAAAATGGATCCATTACCAGAGAGTCTATTGAGATTGGAGTGGCTTACGGTAGTGATGTGAATTTGGTAAAAGATTTGCTTATTAAAATAGCAATGGATAATGATAAGATCCTTAAAACTCCAGAACCATTAGTGTTATTTACAAATTTTGGGGATAGTTCGTTAAATTTTAAACTTGTTTTCACAATGAACGACAGCTTTCAGGCATCGATACCTAAAAGTGAAATAAGATTTGAAATTGATCGTTTGTTTAGAGAAAATAATATTAACATTCCATTCCCTCAGCGAGAAATCACTATATTAAACCCAAAAGAGTAGTATATAAAGACGCCCCTAGATTTTAGAAATGAATAATAAGAACCTACTATTGATTTGTATTTTGATATCCTGTTTAACAAATGGGGTGAAATCACAGGATACAAATTTGGCAAGGATAGAATACGCGTATATTCCGCAATCAAAAAGTGATAATGTATATAGTCGCTTTAGGTTTTCAGGAAATTACCCTATAAAAATGAATGAAAAAGGAGCGTATCTGGTGATGTCCTTTGAATATAGATTAAATAGTTTACAATTAAATGATGATGTAATTATCCCTGACAAAAATGGTTTAGAGGAATTTCATACAATTGGATTTGAAGTAGGGTATACCTATAAGATGAAGAACAACTGGAGATTCGGAGCAAAACTAGGTACAAGGCTTTCATCTAACCTTGAAGGTGCTGGGATAGAAAGTGATGATTTTAGATATGCAGGGTCCGTATTTTTTGTAAAAAGTTATGGAGAAAAAACATCCCCAAAATCAGCAAGATTAATTTTAGGATTACGATATGCATCCCCAGCAAGTATTAATTTTCCTTTACCTATTATTAATTATTCAAAGCGATTTCATCCAAGTTGGTCCTATGCATTAGGTACACCAAAGACTAGTATTAAATATTTTTTTAATGAAACAAATACTTTGCAGGCATTTGTAGGTTTGGATCGGTTTTATGGTAATATACAGAATAACAGAGTGTTTATAGATGAGAATGGAGAAACCAAAACAGCAGAAAATGCATCTATGTTAGTTATAAATAGTGCATTAGGGTACGAATATTATTTTACGGAACACTTATTGTTTTTTGCATATGGAGGATATACGTTAAGCAATGAAATCCGTTTAAGAGATAAGAATCAAGAAAATGTTTTAATTCTCAATGATAGAAATACGTTCTATCTGCGAGGCGGAATTAAATTAAAATTATAATGGCAAAAATACTAGTTATAGAAGATGAAGCGGCAATCAGAAGAGTGCTGGTCAAAATATTATCTGAGGAGAGTGATAAATACCAAGTTTTTGAAGCTGAAGATGGATTGGTAGGGATTGAAAAAATCAAGAATGACGATTTTGATTTGGTATTATGTGATATCAAAATGCCCAAAATGGATGGAGTAGAAGTGCTGGAGGCTGCAAAAAAAATAAAACCAGAGGTTCCTATGGTTATGATTTCTGGTCATGGAGATTTGGATACTGCTGTCAATACAATGCGATTAGGAGCTTTTGATTATATATCTAAACCACCAGATCTTAATCGATTGTTAAATACCGTTCGTAATGCTTTAGATAGAAAAGAATTGGTTGTAGAAAATAAAATGCTCAAAAAGAAAGTCTCCAAAAATTATGAGATGATTGGAGAGTCAGATGCCATTTCTGATATTAAGAATATTATCGAAAAAGTAGCAGCTACGGATGCCAGAGTTCTTATTACCGGACCAAATGGAACAGGAAAAGAGTTAGTAGCACATTGGATACATCAAAAAAGTGAACGATCTAAAGGTCAGATGATAGAAGTAAATTGTGCGGCTATTCCAGGAGAATTAATTGAAAGTGAACTTTTTGGGCATGTAAAAGGAGCATTTACATCGGCTAATAAAGATCGTGCGGGTAAATTCGAAGCAGCCAATGGCGGGACTATATTTCTAGATGAAATAGGTGATATGAGTCTTTCAGCTCAAGCTAAAGTACTTAGAGCTTTACAAGAAAATAAAATACAACGTGTTGGTAGCGATAAAGATATTAAAGTAGATGTTAGAGTAGTCGCAGCAACCAATAAAGATCTTAAGAAAGAAATCGCAGAAAATAACTTTAGAGAGGATTTGTATCATAGACTTGCCGTTATACTTGTTAAAGTACCAGCGCTGAATGATCGACGAGAAGATATTCCTCTGTTAGTAGATTACTTTGCAAAAAAGATATCTAGTGAACAAGGATCTCCAGCAAAAACATTTTCTGAAAAAGCTGTAAAACAATTGCAGCAGTATGATTGGACAGGTAATATTAGAGAATTGCGTAATGTAGTAGAGCGTCTTATTATCCTTGGAGGAAAGGAAGTTAGCGAGGAGGATGTTAAACTTTTTGCAGCTAAGTAAGAAGAATCCTTATCTTGCGACTTATCTCTAATATATGTTTGCCCCAAAATGAAGAGAATACTGTTTATTGTAATACTATTGTGCCTTTCTTTTACTTCTAACGCGCAATATGAACCAAGTGCTATAAATTATGGTCTAGTGGCGATCAAAAGCTTTGGTTCTGTTAATGAAACTGGGTTAGGAGCTAGACTAGAGTATGCTCCTAATTGTTATACTACCTATATGGGTGAGTATAATAGATTGTTTTCTATTGGAGCGGATGAGGATGTAGAAGGATACAATGAATTGGCTCTTGGAGTAAATCTAATATTATTTAACTGGTACCCTACAACAATTACAGCAGGATTTGGATATATTGGAAATGATTCCAGTGCTTTTGAAGAGATTGAAGATGATGCTTTGATAGCATTTCGAAGTGGAGATTTTAACCATGGTGCTCAGATTAAATTACGTGCATTACACCAAGTTTCTATTCCCGTTCATATCTTTGCAGAATTTAATATTAAAAGCTTGGGTAGACAATATGATACATTTCTAATTGGATTTAGTTACGATTTTGATGCTAGATGATTTTCTGAAACCTAGACCGTATTTAAAATAATTCCTTCTTCATAAAGAAGAGAAGATTAAGAAGCTTAATTTTAAACAATGAAAAGACTTATAATTTTCTTATTATGTATTTCTTCCTTTCAAAGCTTTTCGCAAGATTTAATCTATGAACATGGAAGTATCGATTTTGGTTTAGGAGCAGTCATTAGTGTTGGGCTGCAGGAAGAGGTCGGTTTTGATATTAGATTTCAATATACATCTTCAAATAAGAAAACTACATACATTGCGGAATATAACCGTTTCTTTATCAAGGAACTTGAAAATACTGAAGTCTACAATGAATTTGGTATATCGTATAATGTAAGGTTGATTCACTGGGAAGGTTTAAGTATTACAGGTGGAGTTGGTTATGTAGGAAATGACTATGAAGTGTTAAGCAGAGCTGAAGATACTTCGAGTCTTTTTTTCTCAACTGGAAACTTCAATCATGCAGCAGCACTCAAGTTAAGAGGTTTATATAATATTACTACACCAATACATATATTTGTTGAGCTAAATCTAAAGAGTTTTGGAAAACGCTATGATACTGTTATTTTTGGCCTTACTTATTCTTTAGGGATTTAATCTTCCTTAACATTTTTCTTTTTTCATCAATCCAAAACTTTAGTATCTTACCAGAGATAATATAAATTCTAATATGAATAAAATAAATCACGAAGACTTCCGAGTTTCTCAGCCAATAGAATTATCGAAGATTCCTACTACATATGATCTTGGCGAGGATGAGAAAAAAATCGAAAAAGAACTAGAAAAGGTAAGAGAGAAATTAGGTAAATTTCAGGATACAATATATGCACATGATAAATATGCAATCTTGATTTGTTTACAAGGAATGGATACTGCCGGAAAGGATAGCCTGATTAGAGAGGTTTTTAAAGATTTTAATACTAGAGGAATCGTGGTTCATAGTTTTAAAGTACCGACAGAATTAGAGTTGGGGCATGATTACTTATGGAGACATTATATTGCATTGCCACAACGAGGTCGATTCTCTGTCTTTAATAGAACACATTATGAAAATGTTTTAGTGACAAGAGTGCATCCACAATATATTATGGGAGAAAATTTGCCAAATGTAAATTCGGTAGAAGATGTTAATGACGCATTTTGGGAAAAACGTTTTGAACAGATTAGAAATTTTGAAAAACATATTTCAGAAAACGGGACATTAATTTATAAGTTTTATCTACACCTCTCAAAAGATGAACAAAAGAATAGATTGCTTCGTAGATTAGAAAAGAAAGAAAAAAACTGGAAGTTTTCCTCAGGAGATCTTAAAGAACGAAAACTCTGGGACACCTATCAATCCTGTTATCAGGATGCCATAAATAAAACGTCTTTGCCCAATGCACCGTGGTATGTAATTCCTGCAGATGATAAACCAACAGCAAGATATATCGTTGCAAGAACACTCTATGATACTTTAATACAATTTGATGATATCAGAGAACCTGAATTGGATGAAAAGACAAAATCCAATATAGAATTGTATAAACAACAACTAGAGAATGAATAATAGTGCCAGTATCGGTAATATATACTAATGTTATAATAAAAATACTTCTGTGAAAAATATAGTCCTTATTGTTTTTATAAGTTTTTCTTTTATTTCCTTTGGACAAAAGGATAATTTCAAAGAAGATTCTACAGCGATTAAAAGCTTTTACAATGCCTCATTATTGAAAGGCAAAAGTTATCAATGGTTAGATCATTTATCAAATCAGATAGGTGCTCGTCTTTCTGGGTCTTTAAATGCTCAAAAAGCCGTAGAATGGACAGAACAAGAATTAAAAGAAGTTGGACTTGACAAAGTTTGGTTGCAATCCGTAATGGTACCAAAATGGACAAGAGGAGTAACAGAATTTGCATATATAGAAACTGAACCAGGTCAAACAACCAATGTACCTATCTGTGCACTTGGTGGCTCAGTACCAACTCCAATAGGAGGAGTTAAAGCCGAAATTATAGAGGTACAAGGATTTGAAGATCTTCGTAAACTTGGGACTAGTCAAATTGAAGGTAAAATAGTATTCTATAATCGCCCGATGCAAGCAGATCTTATAAATACTTTTGAGGCATACGGTGGATGTGTAGATCAACGATATTCTGGTGCAGCAGAGGCAGCTAAGTTTGGAGCGATTGGTATCATAGTGCGTTCTATGAATTTAAGATTAGATGATTTTCCTCATACGGGAACTATGAGTTATGGAAATTTAACGGATTTAGAGAAAATCCCAGCAGCAGCAATTAGTACTAATGGTGCGGATTTACTGCATTCGATGCTAACACTAAATCCTAAGATTAAGTTTTTAATGAATATGAATTGCCGTAGCTGGAAAGATGTAGAATCTTTTAACGTGATTGGTGAAATTACCGGAAGTGAATTTCCAGATGAATATATGATAGTTGGAGGTCATCTAGATTCTTGGGATTTGGGAGATGGTTCACATGATGACGGCGCGGGAGTAGTGCAATCCATGGAAGTACTGAGATTATTTAAAGAAACCGGATACAAGCCGAAGAGATCTATTCGTGTCGTTTTATTTATGAATGAAGAAAATGGATTACGAGGAGGTAAAAAGTATGCAGAGGTAGCTAAAAATAAAAGAGAGAATCATGTTTTTGCATTAGAAAGTGATGCGGGAGGTTTTACACCTAGAGGTTTTTCTTTTGATTGTAGTGATGAAAACTTCGCTCAGATCCAAAGCTGGAAACCACTTTTTGAACCTTATTTAATTCACTATTTTTCTAAAGGAGGTAGTGGAGCCGATATTGGTCCTCTAAAGAAAGATGGAATTGTTTTGGCAGGATTACGTCCGGATTCTCAGCGTTATTTTGATTATCATCATGCTAAGAATGATACGTTTGATGCAATTAATAAACGCGAGTTAGAGCTTGGTGCCGCTACTATGACAAGCTTAATTTATCTTTTCGATAAATATGGAATAAAATAGTTCTAGTTTAATGTTTATTAGTGGAAGTAGGCTATTAAAGCAAAATTTCTATCACTAAATATAAAGAAAACTGCTATTGTAATAACCCAAACAGGGATATGGGATAAAGGGAAAAGTTACAAACAGTATCATAACAAAATATTTCTTATTTGTAAATAAAATCCAATTAGTAGTAATTATAATAAATGCTTTCATCTGGCATGAAATTACGGCTAAAAAAAAGCCAAGCCCTTCAGATACCAGACTATCAAACGACATCACAGACATCATCAATGGGTAGTGTGGGTAGTATTATTGATCCAAAAAAGGATACATATAATAATCAAGATAAGTACGAACGTTATGGTTCTTTTTTTTAAGATCCATTGTAGAAAACGGTATTTAGGATGTCATACAGTTGTTATGAAACTTCAAAATTTAGAGAAATCTATGTTTTTTGTCTGATATTGTTTTAAATATAAAAAAACAATGTAAGTTGTTTCTTGTTTAAGGTTTTAACATTTTTATGAAAATTTTCGTAAGAATTATTTCTTAAAAATGATTTTTTGTTAATTTTGGTTATGGTTTTGCCATTGCCGAAGTTTTCTTTTTTTGTAAAATCAAGAATTTCTCATCTTTTTTTATCCCCTTTTTTCTTAGTATCTTCTTAACATTTAAATAATTCTTTCCGCTAACGAAGTTAAGAATCATGCATCCTGTTTTCTTTTAATCCCCAAAAACAGTAAGCTAAGAGATTAATCCCTAAAACCATGTATGTGAAGATGAAAAAATGTTAAGATGTAGTTAAGGTGTTAGGTCTCACATTTTTACCTTCGAGTTGTTATAACTTTAATCATCGTTAGAATCGATATTTCTGAACTAAAGCAACAAAAGTTGAAACAAGTTTGAAAAAGAAGTATATCGACGAACGAAAAAATGTAAACGTAACATTCGTCATATCAGGTATTTTCCCAATTTATGTGTGATATGGTTTTAATGAGATTGAATTTAAAACTAACTAACTATGAACAAACTCACAAACATCCGGATAGCCTTATCTTTTAGGTTATTTCATTTAGGAACCACTTCTTGTTTTAATGCAAAACGAACTTTTAGTAAATCACTTTTTGATCTTACATAAGTATTACTTAGTAAATCATTAAGGAACATTAAGCTTAAAAAAAGAGAATACTTACGGTTCTTTAAATTGGTTGACCAATTTAAAGAACGAATACTAAAGGGTTCAATACGAATTCTCTTTGGGTCATATCGATTAATAATTAGAGACATAGGACTAATATACATAGAACTATTTTTCATCGCTTTATTAACCTTAATACTATAAACTTTACAATTTAAATTCAAAAACAATTCACAAAACACAAATCTAAAAACTACACTTACAATGAGAAATTTAATTAAAATAAGTACGATTATTTTGTTGTGCTTATTCTGCGCTAAATCATCGGCACAGTTTAATTATGGAGAAGCTTTACAAAAGTCTTTGCTTTTCTATGAAACACAACAGTCAGGAAAATTACCGGATTGGAATAGAATTAGTTGGCGATCAGACTCTGGTATCAATGACGGAGCTGATGTGGGCCTTGATCTTAGTGGAGGATGGAATGATGCTGGAGACCATGTTAAATTTGGTTTTCCTATGGCCTTTTCTGTATCCGCCCTTAACTGGGGGTTTTTAGAATACAAAGATGGGTATGACGCTGCAAATCAAACTGAACATTTCAAAAGAAATATTAAATGGGTAACGGATTACTTCATTAAATGTCATCCTTCTCCTAACGTTTTTTATGCACAAGTAGCGGATAGTAAATCTCAGGATCATAATTTTTGGATGCCTGCAGAAATGGTTGACGTACATCCAATGTATGGACAGCGTAAATCATATGCATTAACAACCAGTAACCCTGGTACGGATGTAGCCTGTGAAACAGCAGCTGCTTTAGCTTCTGCTAGTATCATTTTTAAAGATAGTGATCCGGCATATAGTGCTACATTATTAGGTCATGCTATAGAATTATATGAATTTGGTGATAATTTTAGAGGTTTGTATACCGATGAAGGTGGAATACCTGCAGTTGGAACCTATACTTCAGGGAATTACCAGGACGAATTAACTTGGGGAGCACTTTGGTTATATAAAGCGACCGGAGATCAAAAATACCTAGATAAAGCAGAAGCAGAATATACACAACCTGATTTTTTATGGAGTCTTGTTTGGGAAGATAAGTCTTATGGAAATATGGTTTTGTTATCAATCCTGACAGGGAAAGAAATATATAAAACTGATGCAGAACGTCATTTAGATTGGTGGCAAGAAGGAAACGGAGGAGTTAATTATTCACCGGGAGGACAAGCTCATTTAACACAATGGGGATCTTTGCGTCATGCTATGAATGCTTCCTTAACTGCACTTATTTATAGTGATAATGTTAACACACCTAAGAGTAGTCAATATCGTAATTTTGCTATAAATCAGGTAAACTATGCATTAGGTGATAATCCTAATAATAGAAGTTTGGTAACTGGGTTCGGTGTTAATCCGCCAACAAAACCGCACCATAGAGGACAGCATTCTAGCTGGTCTAGAAGTAGTGCAAATCCAGTAGAATCCAGGCACACAATGTGGGGAGCTTTGATGGGAGGTCCTGCTAAACCTGATGATTTCTTTGTCGAGGATAGAGATGATTTTCAAGCTAACGAAGTAGCAACAGATTATAATGCCTGTTACCAAGGAGTATTGGCAAGAATGGTGATGGAATTTGGAGGAACACCGTTGCCTAATTTTCCGCAAGCCGAAACCCCTGGATTAGAATTTGCGAATGAGGTTAAATTGAATAACGACCAGGCAAAGTTTACAGAAGTAGCTATATGGCTAAATAACCGTTCTGGATGGCCGGCAAGAGTTCCTAACACATTAAAAGCTAGATACTTTATTGATATTTCAGAAGGTATTGCAGCTGGATATAATGCTAGTGATTATGAACTTACCGCCCGAGGAGCTGGTAATACAACAACCAACGGTTTACAAGAATGGGATGCTACTAGCAATATTTATTATGCAGAAATAGAAGTAGATCAAGATAGAATGCCTTTTCCAGGAGGACAAGGAGAATACAGAAGTGAAATACAATTAAGAGTTTCATTACCTACGAGCGCACCTGAAACCGCTTGGGATGCATCCAACGATTTTTCTTATCAGGGATTAACTAGTGGTTTACAAATATCAGATAATGTTCCTATTTATGCAGATGGAATATTGGTAGGAGGAAGAGAACCTAATGGAGGTGAAGTGCCAACGGCATCTTTTACAGCAACTCCTGAATCAGGAACTGCACCTTTGGAAGTGTCATTTGATGCATCAACCTCTTCAGATCCGAATGGAGATGCAATAACGTATAATTGGGATTTTGGAAATGGACAAACATCGTCGGTGGTTGATCCGTTAATTACATATACTACCATTGGATCGTATTTAGTAACACTTACGGTAAGTGATGGTCAAAATACCTCTTCAGAGTTTACAAAAACAATTACAGTACTTGATGGTAATATAGCACCAGTTGCAGAATTCATTGCTAATCCTACTACTGGAATTGCTCCAGTTGTCGTAGGTTTTGATGCATCTGCTTCTTCTGATGAGAATAATGATTCTTTAACGTATTTATGGGATTTTGGTGATGGAGAAACAGGTTCAGGAGTAACAATCACTCATGAGTATTCTGCAATAGGCGAATATGATGCAAAACTTACAGTAAGTGACGGAAGTAAAGAAGATACTAAAACAATAACAATCACTGTTACTGATGGAAGTCCTATAGCGTCTTTTAGCCTAAGTGCTGATTCAGGAGTAGCACCATTAGATGTTACTTTTGATGCTTCAGGATCTACAGATCCTTCAGGAGGAAACCTTACATATAGCTGGGATTTAGGTAATGGTCAAACAGCATCTACTGTAACAACTTCTGCTACATATACAGAAGTAGGAGAAGTAACTGTAGTATTGACTGTAACCAATGCTTCTGGAGATACAGATTCTGAAACCAAAACGATTAATGTTACTGACGGTAGTGTTAGCTGTACTTTTGATACACCAATACCAGATGCATTGCCTTCAATTAATTCAGAATTCCAAAACATATTTGTTTTAGGAGACGGAGGTCCTAACCTAGATAATGTAGCAAAATTTAACATTAACTGGGATTTAGCTAACAATGGTTTGTATCAATTCTCAATGAATACAAGTAATGGTATTCCTAATTGGTGGAATGATTTCTTACCTAATGTGACACAAAATTTTAATGCTGCTCAACCAGAAATTACAATTGCAGGTTCTGGATTTGCAGGATTTGACGGTGCATATTATGCAACTGTTGATGAAGGCAATTTTGTAATGGTTTCCAAAACAGGTGGATTTACCATTTATTTCAGTAGTTCTGCTACAGCACCTGATTGTGATGGAGGTATCTCTAATCCAACAATAACTGATGGAGGTACTATTTCTGGAGGACCTTTCACCTTTACGGTTGGAGATGGAATTGCGGATAATGTTTCTGGAATTACTTTATCAGGAAATACTGGAACAAATTTTCAATGGGTAGTGACAGATGATCAGAATAATATATTAGGATTACCTGCTAATATTGAAGATGTAGATTTCGATGGAGCAGGAACAGGTACTTGTTTAATTTGGCATCTAAGTTATGAAGATGGATTACAAGGCTTAGCAGCAAATGCTAATGTTTCAGCTTTGGTAGGAGATTTTGATTTCTCTAATTCAATAGCAGTAGTTAGAAACCCTGTTGATCAAACAGGACCAGATGGTGGTAGTATTTCTGGAGGACCTTTCACCTTTACAGTTGGAGATGGTATTGCAGATAATGTTTCTGGAATTACTTTATCAGGAAATACTGGAGCTAACTCGCAATGGGTAGTAACAGATGATCAGAATACAATCTTGGGATTACCTGCTAATATAGAGGATGTAGATTTTGATGGAGCGGGAATAGGTACTTGCTTAATTTGGCATTTGAGTTATGAAGATGGATTACAAGGCTTAGCAGCTAATACAAATGTTTCGGCTTTAGTAGGAGATTTTGATTTCTCTAATTCAATAGCTGTGGTTAGAAACCCAGTAACTGATAATGGAGATTGTGCTTTTGAAACTCCTATATCTTCTGCCTTACCTTCTATTAACAATAGATATAGCAACATATTTGTACTAGGTACAGGAGGTCCTGATCCTAGTAATATTCGAGAGTTTTCTATCAATTGGGATTTAGCTAACAATGGATTGTATCAATTCGCCTTAAATACGAATAATGGAACTCCAGATTGGTATATAGATCTTAGAGGAAATCTAACACATAATTTTAATTCGCCTCAACCTGAAGCAGTATTATCTGGGACTCAGGTTACTGGATTGGATGGCGCGTATTGGGTAAATGTAGATGGAGATAATTTTGTAATGGTTTCTAAAAATGGTGGATTTACACTTTATTTCAGTTTAACTTCTACTGAACCCGATTGCGGTAATACTGGTGGAGGAAATACAGATCCGGTAGCAGATATTTCTGCAACGCCTATTTCTGGAGAAGCTCCATTATTAGTAACTTTTGACGCAGTTGCTTCAACAGATGCTGATGGAGATGCACTAAGTTATAGTTGGGATTTCGGAGACGGTAATACTGCTAGTGGAGTTACAGTAGAAAATACATTTACCTCCATAGGAGCTTATTCCGCTACTTTAACAGTTGATGATGGAAACGGTGGAGTTGATCAAGCGGTTATTACCATTACAGTTACCGATGGAGATATTATTATTAATCCTCCAACAGGTGATAACGCATATATCAATCGCTTTATAGAAATGAGAAATGAGTTCTACGATCCTGCTAATGGATATTTTAGCGCTGATGGATCTCCACATCACTCTGTGGAAACATTGATAGTAGAAGCTCCCGATTATGGTCACGAATCTACTAGTGAGTTGTATTCATATTGGTTATGGTTAGAGGTTATGAATGGAAGAATAACAGAAGATTGGGCACCTCTTAATAATGTGTGGAATAAAATTGAAGAATTTATAATTCCTACTACAGCAGATCAACCTACTAACGGAGCATATAATGCTTCTTCGCCAGCAGCTTTTGCAAGTGAATTCCCACTACCAAGTGATTATCCTGCACCTCTTAATTTTAGTGCACCAGTAGGATCCGATCCGGTTTCTCCTGATTTAACAGCTACATATGGTGCTGATATTTATCAGATGCATTGGTTATTAGATAATGATAACTTCTATGGATTTGGTAATCGAGGAGATGGAGTTAGTACACCTTCTTATATCAATACTTTTCAAAGAGGAGAACAGGAATCTGTTTATGAAACAGTTCCTCACCCATCTTGGGAGAGTTTCGAATGGGGAGGATCAGATGGATATCTTCCGTTATTTATTGAAGATCAGAATTATGCAAAACAATGGAGATATACAAGTGCTCCGGATGCAGATGCCAGAGCCGTGCAGGCGATGTATTGGGCTCAAGTTTATGCAAAAGAGCAAGGTGCAAGTTTAGGAAGTTTAGATTTAGACAAAGCATCCAAAATGGGAGATTTTTTAAGATTATCAATGTTTGATAAATATTTTAAACCCATGGGAGTGCAAAGTGCTACCAGTGGAGCGGGATCTGGATATGACAGTGCACATTACTTAATGTCGTGGTACATGTCTTGGGGTGGTTCAGCAGATCCTGCTTCGCAATGGGCATTTAGAATAAGTTCTAGTCATTGTCACTTTGGGTATCAAAACCCTATGGCAGCTTACGCGTTAACACAAGTAGATGAGTTAAAACCAAAATCTCAAAACGGAGAAAGAGATTGGAATGAAAGTCTAAAAAGACAAATGGAATTCTATACTTGGTTGCAGTCTAAAGAAGGAGCTATAGCAGGTGGTGCTACTAATAGTTGGAATGGGGATTATAGTCCATATCCAGCAGGTAAGTCTACATTTTACGATATGGCTTTTGATACAGATCCTGTATATCATGATCCAGGAAGTGGTACTTGGTTCGGATGGCAAGCTTGGTCTATGGAAAGAGTTGCAGAGTATTATTATATCACGAATGATGCAATGGCAAAATCTTTAATGGACAAATGGGCTACTTGGGTAAAAAGTGAAGTAAAACTTATAGGTACGGATGATTTCGAAATACCTGCAACATTAGAATGGACAGGAGAACCAGATACATGGAATCCTGACAGTCCAGGAAGTAACAATAACCTTAGCGTAGTTGTTACGGATTACGGTAAAGATCTTGGTGTGGCAGCTTCTATGGCAAAAGCACTTATCTATTATGCTGCGGCTACGCAAAAACACGCTACTTTAGATACGGATGCTCGTGATTTAGCCAAGGAAGTACTAGATAGAATGTGGAATACATATAGAGATGATAAAGGAGTTTCTTCTCCAGAGGATAGAGGGGATTTCAAAAGAATCTTTGAAGAAGAAGTATATATTCCTAATGGATTTAGTGGTACGATGCCTAATGGAGATCAGATTAAACCAGGTGTAACATTCTTAGACATAAGATCGGATTATAAAAATGATCCAGACTTTGATAGAGTAGAAGCAGCTTATAATGCAGGAGAAGACTATACACAACGTTATCATAGAAGTTGGGCACAGATTGAAGTTGCATTGGCGAATGCCGAATTTGGATTCTTTTTTGGAGATGAAGAACCAAGCATTAAAGCTCCAGAAGATCAATTTAAAGTAACTGCAACACCAAATCCTGCTTCGGATTATGTTACAATCGCTACTAATTTTGATATGAAGAATACCAGAGTTAGGGTAATAAATATTGCCGGAAATGTGATTAGAACAGAAACGATGATTAATAAGCAAAAGTCTACAAGACTTTCAGTAAATGATTTGCCTTCAGGTATGTATATCTTAGAAATTTATGATATAACTACTGGAGAGAAATTCAGAAATAAAATTATAAAAAATTAATTTTTAATATAGAGAGAGGTTGTATGGCCTCTCTCTTATTTTTTAGCTCTTTTTAAGTTAAGTAGCTATAGAATTTATGATTCCAATGTAATCACTATGGGGTGGTTAAGGATTCTTTCAATTGATCATATTTCTACTTAAACTTTTGATCTAATAGATCATAACAATTTTTAATAGTGAAAAAAATAAATACATGAAACAATTCATAAATTATTGGGTAATTCTGTTATTGCTTTTTGGCAGTGCATCAGAAGTTCTCGCTCAACAACAAAATTTCCTAACATCATCTGGAAATAAATTATATGATATAACTGGAAAAGAAGTTCGTTTAACAGGTGTAAACTGGTTTGGTTTTGAAACACAAAATTACTCTCCGCATGGAATATGGTCAAGGGATATGAAAAGTGTATTACAACAAATCAAAGATTTAGGTTTTAATACCATACGAGTTCCTTGGTGTAATGAGATGTTAAACCCAAGTTCTACTATTGCGATAAATTCATATGGTACTGATCCATATAGTGGAGTATCACCAATGAATGAAGAAGAAACAACCGTTAGCAAACCAATAGAATTACTAGATATTTTTGTGCGCTGGTGTCAAGAGAATGATATGAAGATCGTTTTGGACAATCACTCCAGAGCTGCAGATGGTTTTTTAAACGAAGCAGTTTGGTATACATCTGAATATTCTGAACAGCGATGGATTAATGATTGGGTTTTTATAGCCGATAGGTATAAAGACTTTTCGGCTGTAGTGGCTATGGATTTAAATAATGAACCTCACGGATCAACTTGGGGTGATAGTAATCCTGCTACCGATTGGAATAAAGCGGCAGAGCGTTGTGGTAATGCTGTACTAGAAGCGAATCCTAACGTTTTAATTATTGTAGAAGGCGTAGGAGAGTTTGAAGGAAATTCATATTGGTGGGGAGGACAGTTAATGGGAGCGAAGAAATACCCTATTCAATTGTCAGATCCTAGTAAATTAATGTATTCTGCACATGAATATGGCCCAGAAGTATCACAACAGGATTGGTTTACAGCAAGTGATTTTCCACAAAATATGACAGGTTTATGGAGTGATAATTTCCATTATTTATACGAAGAAGAAACCTCTCCGCTATTTGTAGGAGAATTTGGAATTAAAAATCAAGATGCTTTTGGAGGTATCGCATATACTTGGTTTACAGAGTTTACAGGTTTTATGGGAGATATATATTCATGGACATTTTGGAGTATGAACCCTAATTCTGGAGATACAGGTGGAATTTTACAAGATGATTGGACAAGTGTTAATCAATGGAAATTAGATGTGTTAACTCCCCATTTAGCACCATTTATTCCGAATGTAGTTGGAGGAACAGGCAATCGTCCGCCAACAGCAAGATTTACAAGTGATGCAACCTCTGGAAATGCCCCTTTGACTGTCTCATTTGATGCTTCAACCTCTTCTGATCCTGATGGAGATAATCTAACTTTTAACTGGAATTTTGGAGATGGGACTACTGCAACAGGTGAGAGTATATCTCACTTATTTACGGGCATAGGAACTTATCAAGTAGTATTAACAGTAAGTGATGGAGCGCTTAGCGATACAGAAACTCTTACCATCACAGTTAATGACCCTGATACAAATCCAACGGTAATAACTGCAAATATTTCTACTGATATTACTAGTGGAGTAGCACCAACCATTATCAATTTTGACGCTTCGGGATCTACAGTGTCTGATGGAAGTGCATTGGTGTATAGTTGGGATTTTGGTGATGGAACATCAGGTTCTGGAATTACCATAAACCACGAATACACAAATCCAGGTAGTTATTCTGCAATATTAACTGTTTCTAATACGGATGGAATATCGGATACTGACACCACTACAATTACAATTACCGAATCTAATACAGGTGGAGATTGTGCTTTTGGAGCTCCTTTATCCAATCCTTTACCAACTATTGCTAATATGGCATATACCAAAATTTATGTTTTAGGAACAGGAGGTCCTGATTTAAGTAATGTTACCAATTTTACGATTAATTGGGATTTACAAAATAATGGTCTTTGGCAATTCTCTATGAATACCAATAATGGGATTCCTAGTTGGTGGAATGATCTGAAAAATAATGTAACAAGTCAGAACTTTAACTCTGCACAGCCTAGCGTTACACTGTCTGGAACTGGATTTCCAAACTTTGATGGGGGGTATAGCGCAACAATTGATGGAGATAATTTTGCACTAGTTTCTAAAAGCGGTGCTTTTACTATTTACTTTAGTAACAGTAACACAGCTCCTAATTGTGAAACGCAATTAAGAGATCCGTTTATTGAGAATGAATCCGAGATTAAAGCATACCCAAATCCTGTATTGAATGAATTAACGATTAAACATCCTGAGGTTCTTAAAAGTGCAAGAATAGATATATTAGATGTATCAGGTAAAGTTGTTAAAAGAGTCACCTCAGTTACCGACACAAATACGGTAGCATTAAATGTTTCGGAATTGAAATCCGGAGTGTATTTTATTAAAATCTTCAATCAAAAAGAAACTGTAACAAAACAAATCATAAAGCAATAATTAGAAAAATAGAAAAAGGAAGAGACTTGTCTACAAAATAGAGTTTCTTCCTTTTTATAATCACTTTAAAATCACAACTTTTCTTTAAACAGAAAAGTACATCAAAATAACTTTACAAAACTCACCACTTATTATGGGACCAACACCAATAAATAAGCGTGGATGGAGGGCGTTTATAAAAAATACTCGTAAAACGCTTTTTTACACGATAGCGATATCCATTTCATTTGGTCTGGCGGTCATATCTTCATTAGATATTTATGATGGAACAGAAGGACCAGTAATGACAACTCAAACTTGGCCAGCAGGAACCTTCCTCTCTAATTTTCCTGAAGGGGATAGAATTAATACGTATCATCGTAACTACCTCATGATTAATGGTCAAGCGGGAACGGGAGTCTGGGATGTTTCTAATCCAACAGCACCAAAAAAAATTCAATTTAGTGATGCAGCAAACAATGGTCATAGATGGTGGAAATTAGAAGGTGATCTTTTTTATCGAGAATATTCTGTTCCAGAGGTTCAGGGAACAGGGTATAAATATTTGGATCTATCTAATATGTTAGATAGGAAACCAGTTACTTCTTCCGATATTCTTTATACTGTACAAGATGGACAATCTAATTACGATAATCTAGAAACATTTCCGCATACTATTGATGGTAATAGGGTTTTCGATATGAGAACTGGTGAACAGTTAGATGATATTCCGGTTTCAGTTTCTTTACCAGATGTTGTAGTTAGAATAGGGAATTATGTTTTTTATGCTCCTCAAACTGGTGATATAAGTGTATTTGATTTTGGAGATCCTACAAACATAAAATTTCTAGGATCTTTTGGAGGCGATATTCCACATGAACAATATAGTACAGGATTTCAGTTATGGAGAAATCACTTAGTTTTTATGAGTGGAAATGAGGGGCCTAATGCATTGGTTGGATTTGATATCAGTGATCCTACTGATGTAAAACTTGGCTTTAGTTTGCATTCTGATCAAGCAACTTTGGGGCGATATATGATATTTCAGGATGAGTTTGGTTTTTCTGGTCGTTTTGATAGAGGAGTCAAATTCAATTTTGAAACTATGGAAATTGAGCAAGAGTTTTTTCCACCCTCAAGTGATGAAACCTTACAATTCATAGATAACCAATGGATGCCAATAGGTCATATTTTAATAGCTAGTGGAGATGATAAAACTTCAATTTTTGCGCATCAAGATGGATTAGATGAAACATCTCCAACGGTTGGTCATCATTTTCCAATTTCTGGAGCAATCAACCAACCTATTTCTTCTACTATTGGTTTTGTGATCAATGAAACATTAAATGATTTAACGCTAAATGATGAGACCATACAAGTAAGCCCTTTAGGAGGTACACCGATTAAAGGAGATGTAACAACCACTTCATATCAAGTAATAAATTATGCACCAAAAGAACAATTACTACCTAATACCACATATGAGGTAAAGTTTGTAGAAGGAGGAATCAAAGATGCTGTGGGTAATGGAATGGAGGAATATGTATTTTATTTCACTACAGGAGGTGACACTTCTAACCAATCTCCTGAGATAACAGGAATTAATATTGATACCCCTTCTCCCGCAGAAATGGGTTCAATAATCAATTTTATAGCTAATGCGAATGACCCTGATGGAAATGATTTAACCTATCGATGGGATTTTGGAGATGGCTCTCCTAAAACCGAATGGATAGGAGAATCGAGTAGTCATACGTATACAGAACCAGGTAATTATCTCGTACAGGTTCAGGTTTCTGATAATAACGGAGGTTTTGTAGTAGGATCTCAATCAATTGTAATTGTCGATACCATTTACGATACGTTACCAACACAATCAGGACCTATTGCGGTAGATGCTGATAGAAGAGTTGTGTGGTCGGTGAACCCTGATAATAATTCAGTCACGTTAATAAACTCTGATAATCTATCTGTTATAAATGAAATTCAGGTGGGAAAAGATCCTGTAAATGTAGCATTGGATGCTCAAGGAAAAGCTTGGATTACTTGTAGAGATTCTGATGAGGTATATGTTCTGCAAAAAAGTGGGGTTCTCGATACAAAAATAGCATTAGAAAAAGGATCTCAACCTTATGGAATTGTTTTTACACCTGACGGGACGCGAGGATTTATATCAACTTTTGGTTCAGGGAAAATATTAGAAATTTCTACAGTCACCAATTCAATTTTTAAAGAACTAGCTATAGGAGAAAAACCTAGAGCAATGGCAATAGATGGAGAAGGAAAAACACTGTTAGTGACAAAGTTTATTTCTCCAGATCAAGAAGGACAAATATGGAAAATTAACTTGGACACATTCACATTGAATGCTACTATTGGACTTCCTCTTGATGATTTTACTCAGGATAATGGAAATCAGGGAAGAGGCTTGCCAAATTATGTGTCAGGAATCACCATTCATCCAAATAACCAATCCGCATGGTCAGTAGCCAAAAAAGATAATATTGTAAGAGGTTTAAGTAGAGATGGAAAACCACTTTCTTTTGACAATATTGTAAGAACGGCAATATCTTCTATCGATCTAACAATGAATAATGAAAATCTAAGCAATAGGTTAGATATTGATAATCATGGGCAACCTTCATACGCTTTGTATACTCCTACTGGGAATTACCTTTTTGTTACCATGCAAGGGAATAATAGAATTGTAGTTATAGATCCCAAAAAAGGACAAGAATTGCTTAAAAAAGATGTAGGTAAAGCTCCACAAGGATTAGTAATAGATCCTATTACAAATAGAGTTTTTGTCAAGAATTTCATGGATCGCTCAATTACTGTTTTTGATGCAGATAATATGATTAAAAATGGTAATAGCACTTTAGAAGAGATAGCTACGATTACAACGGTAAGTAATGAGTTATTGTCAGCAACAGAACTGAAGGGTAAACAGATATTCTATGACGCCTCGGATATCAAAATGGGAACAGATGGCTATGTTAGTTGTGCTACTTGTCATATAGATGGAACTGAAGATGGTAGAACTTGGGATTTTACGGATAGAGGTGAAGGATTAAGAAATACAATTTCTCTAATAGGTAGAGCAGGAACTGCTCACGGAAGAGTGCATTGGAGTGCTAATTTTGATGAGATTCAAGATTTCGAAAATGATATCCGTTTTCATTTCAAAGGACAAGGTTTTATGAATGACCAAGACTTTAATGATGGAACAACCGCTTTAACAATTGGAGATCCCAAAACTGGAAAATCACCGGACTTAGATGCGTTAACGGCGTATATAGAATCCTTAAATAGTTTTAGCCCAAGTCCATATAGAAATAATGATGGATCACTTACTACCGATGGAGTAGCAGGCAAATCTTTATTTGAAGATTTACAATGTTATACCTGTCATAGCGGAAGTAATTTTACCGATAGTAATTCTGGGAAATTACACGATGTGGGTACAATTATTACTACTACAGGTAATCGTTTGAATAAGCAATTACTGGGTATCGATGTCCCCACATTAAAAGATGCCTGGGCAACAGCACCATATTTGCATAATGGCATAGCAAAAACTATAGAAGAGGTGCTAACGGTTTATAATAATAACAATGCGCACGGATCCACATCTTCTTTAAGTGTTAGTGAAATAAAACAATTAGAAGCATATATAAAACAAATTGATGGTTCCGAATTAGCCAAGCCATCAGAGCAATTATTAAAAATAGCTTCTCCAGCAGATGGGCTCATTATTAATAGAGCAGAATCACAAACTTTGAGTGTTGATACTAATATTGATGGAATTACAAAGATTCAATATTTTGTAGATAACGAAATGATCGAAGAAGTGATAACTGCTCCTTTTGAGTCATCGTGGACACCTATTCTTTGGAAAAATTATACAATTAATGCCAAAGTGTTTTATAACAATGGGAATACAGCTTCTATAACACCAGAAATTACTGTTCAGTTTAAGAACACTATAAAAGTGATGTTTGTGGTTGGTGATAAAAATGCCCTTACCTCTGAAGATCAAAGAATAAAGTCTAGATTGGAACAACAATTTGGATTTAAAATCACATTGTTTTCTGATGAAGAAGCAACCAGTCCACAATCTGCTAATCCATTTGATATGGCCTTAATTTCTTCGACGGTTGATCCAAGAGAACTGGGTAATGATCTTGAAGGAGCAAGAGTTCCATTAATGACTTGGAATCCATTTATGTATGGTAAATTAAGAATGACTACAGGAGAGTTGAATACAGGGTTTGGTATCACAGAACAAAGTTTTTCATCAATTACAATTACGGCTCCAGGACATCCGATGGCAGTAAGTGCAGGTAATGAGGCAGCTCTATATTCAATTACTCAGAGTTTGCCTTTTGGAAATCCTACAGACGAGGCTATAATAGTTGCTCAAGCCGGAACTAAACCCATTTTATTTGGATATGAGGCAAGCATAGATATTCCTTCAAGAAGAGTAGCTTTTCCATTAAGAGATCAATTCATGCATTTATTAACAGATAAGGGACTTGCTATGTTTGATGCAGCTGTTTTATGGACACTGCACGGTGGCGATGCAGATACACCAATCGGACCATTACCAGATGTATTTTTTAGATCACCGTTACATGGAGAGTTGGTAAATACACCTTTAAAAATAGATTTTAATACAGAAGGTTGGGATTTACCCTCACAACAATACAAACTAAGATTTAAAATTGATGGACAGGATCGAGGCCTAATTACTGCAGAAGGAGAGTTTACGGATGGAACCGCATTATCCGAAGGATCTCATGAATTGTCACTGCAAATGGAACGAAGTGATAACTCTGTAACTGATTTAGGAGAAACAATTACTGTAATTGTAACCAATGATCCATTACCACAAAACCCAACAGCAATTATTCAGTCACCATCAGATGGTGGATTAGTGGGACCAGATTTTGAAATAGAATTTTCTACTTATAAATGGGATATCGTTCCTGGAGGACAGCATGTAAAATATTTCATTGATGGAGTAGAAAAAGGCTCAATATTCCAAATACAACCAATTCCAGTAACAGGTTTAACAGAAGGAGCGCATACCATTACACTATCATTAGCTACTGAGAGTGGCGAAATCACTGGAGATTCGACAGAGATAACTATAACAGTGGATGATCGATTTAATAATCTTCCAGATACAGATTTTAGTTTAGAATACAGAGATAATAGCTCAGGAGTATCTACTCCAGAATTAAAGCCAGTATTTCAGATAGTAAGTGAATCATCAGAAAGCCTTCCGTTAAGTGATTTTAAAATCAGATATTGGTATACTCCAGAACATACTGAGGCAATGAATTTTAATATAGATTATTCTGCTGTAGTAGGAACTGTTGGTAGTTTTGATTCGAGTTTAGAAGAAAATTATCTGGAAATTGGTTTTAGTGCTTCCTCTGGAAGTTTAAATGCGAATAGTAAATCTGGTCAAATTCAGACTAGGTTACATCATTCAGGTTTTCAGACTCATAATCAAAGTAATGATTATTCATATGATGCAGGAAAGACTTCTCTAAAACCACATGTATTAACAACATTGTATTATAAAGATGAATTAGTATGGGGACTAGAGCCAGATGGCAATGAAGTATCTAACAAGAAACCAAACGCAATTATAAATCCTAGTACCACATCAGGAGTAGCACCTTTATCAGTAGATTTTGATGCTTCAGCTTCTAGTGATCCAGATGGCGATTCACTGAGTTATTCTTGGGATTTTGGTAATGGTGCTACAGCTACGGGAGTTACTAGTCAGTTTACATTTGTTACTACGGGTGATTACGAAGTTGTATTAACTGTTGATGATGGAAACGGTAAGTCTGATACTGCAACTGTAATTATTAATGTAAATGATGAAACACCAACTCTAATTTCTAGTTTTACAGCTACTCCTGTTTCAGGAGATGTTCCTTTAGTAGTGAATTTTGACTCTTCTGATTCAGTGTATCCAGATGGTGCGAATATTGCGTATATATGGAATTTTGGTGATGGAAATACTAGTGATTTAGCGAATCCTTCGCATACATATACTATATCAGGATCATATGCGGTTACTTTGACTATCAGTGATGGAATAACTTCGGTTACTTCGGATCCGACAACAATAAGTGTTCTAGAAGGTAATGTTGCTCCTGAAGCTAATTTTGATATGTCGGTAACTTCTGGAGTAACTCCATTATTGGTGAATTTTGATGCTTCAACTTCTTTGGATGTTAATGGAGATGATTTAGAGTTTCAATGGGATTTTGGAGATGGAACAACAGGAAATGGAGTAGATATAAGTCATGAGTATACGGTTGTTGGAGAATATGTTATTTCTCTGGTAGTTAGTGATGGGATTTTATCAGATAGTCAAACACGTACTCTTATCGTAAGTGAATCAACAGGCACTACTGACTGTAGTTTTGGAGCTCCTATGAATACTCCAGTACCCACATTACCAAATTTCTCATATGATCATGTGTATGTTTTAGGAACAGGAGGTCCGGATTTAGGTAATGTTACCAATTTTACAATTAATTGGGATTTACAAAATAATGGATTGTGGCAATGTTCCATGAATACCAATAATGGTAATCCAGGTTGGTGGATAGATCTATCAGCGAGTATAGTAAACCAGACTTTTAATCAAGCAGAGCCTAAGATAACCTTTTCAGGAACAGGAATATCAAATTTCGATGGAGCTTATGATGTAACTATGGATGGAGATAATTTTGCACTGGTATCTAAAGGTGGTGAATATACTATATATTTCAGTAACGAAAATAGCGCTCCAAATTGCGAAGACCTATTAAGAAATCCGTTTATAGAGGATGATTTGATGGAGGTTAAAGCATTTCCAAATCCAGTTACAGATTATCTTATCCTGCAAAGTGATCAAGATTTTGAAGGAGCATTCATAAAAGTTATAGATATAAATGGAAGAGTGTTATCATCTAAACGTATCCAAAAAAATCTAAAAACAATAGAATTGGATATGAATATGCTCCAATCAGGAATGTACTTCATACAAATTAAGAGGAATAAAAAAACAGTAATTAAACGAATTACTAAATAAAGAAGCCACCGTTGGATTTATAAAGAAAAATAGATTCAACAGTGATTCTAGAATAAAAATCTAAAAAAGAAACTTTCAATAAAGAAGAATTTTATAACACCAAAACAAAGGAGTGTGTTAGGGTTGGGGAATCCAAAAGTTAGAAGTAGTTGGAACAACAATAATTAATTCAGACTTAAATCAAAAATAAACTCAACTCAACTAATTCTTTTAAAGATGAAAACTAACATTAAAATTTTAGTAATAGCGAGCTTACTGTTTGGTATGCAATTACTCGCTCAAAAACAAAAAGTAGCTCCAATGGGATTTGTATATGTAGAAGAAGAAAAATTCATGTTGGATAGTAGACCTTTTTATTTCTCAGGAACCAATGTGTATGATTTTTTTACATATGGATCTTCTAGTGGAGATATCGAAACGCAATTTATGGACAAAAATCGCATAGATGAGCATATGCGTAGACTCTATAAAAATGGTGTTAGAGTAGTGCGTCTATGGGGGTTTAGTCACGAAGATTGGCATGGTTTTGAGCCTCAAAAAGGAGTATATAGTGAAGCTCAATTTTCTTTGTTTGATTATATCATTAAATCAGCCGAAGCTAACGGAATAAAACTAATCATTGCATTAGAAAATTATTGGAACGACTATGGAGGAATTAAAGATCGTCTTAAATGGGAAGGGATCGATGTACAAGGAGCAGGAGAACATGATCAAGGACAATTTTTTACTAATGCATCAGCTGTACAAGGATATAAAAATTACGTTGAGTATTTTCTTACTCGTGTCAATCACTACGATGGTGTAGAATATCGAAATGATCCTACGATTTTAGCTTGGGAATTAATGAATGAACCTCGATATCAGGGTTTTGGTGATGATGTCACTTCTGATGTTTTAAGAGCTTGGGTAGATGATATGGGTGAGTTTATCAAAGCTATAGACTCAAATCATTTATTAAGTACGGGACTTGAAGCTCATGGAACTAAATATGGTTTTGGAGGAGATGAAGGAAATGATTTTATAAAAATACATCAATCTCCATCAATTGACTTTGCTTCGGCGCATCCATATATAAGAGAGAGTTGGTCCAATTTCACATTAGAACAAACAATGAAATTGATGGAACAATGGGCGAATGAATCTCATAACATCATAAAAAAACCACTTTATATAGGAGAGTTTAATGTAGAGATCCAAGAACGATATGAATGGTGGGAAGAAATGTACGCTTTTATTGAGGAAAATAAGATCGGGGCAAGTGGCTTCTGGTGGTTTCCTGATAATAATACTCCCAGAGATAAGTTTGGAGTATTCGAAGGTGATGTAGAAGTAGCTATTTATAAAGAACATGCATTAAGGATGGAAGCGATGTCGGGAGGAGAAGCTATTTACCTATCCTTAATGTCTCCTAAATCGGGAGATAAATATGTCACAGGTAGCACGGTTCATATCGAGACAAACCTATTGAATGAAAATAATACGATCGTCAAAGTAGAGTTCTTTAGTAATGGAATATTAATAGGAGAAGATACTACTGCACCTTATCAGTTAGATGTATCGGGATTAGCTGATGGAAACTATACTATTACTTCGGTAGCTACGGGAATAAATGGAGTTGTAAAAACATCAACACCACGAAACATTCAAATAGGTGGAGAAGGAGTCTTAGTTGTAGAATATAAAGATGCTTCTGCAGATGTGGTTACAAATGTTATTAAACCACATTTTAGGCTATTCAATAATTCATCTCAAGATGTTGCGTATAGTGATCTCAGTATTCGATACTGGTTTGAAACTGAAACGGATTTACCACTCAATTTCTTTGTTGATTACGCGATGATTGGTAGTAGTAATATCAGCGGAGAAATAGTAAATACTGAAGGTAATAAACATTACTTAGAAATTACTTTCGATCCAGCTGCTGGAGTATTAGGAAGAAATGCGGGTTCCGGAAGAATGGAACCTAAAATAGCTAATAGCAACTGGTCCGATACAGATCAATCAAATGATTATTCATATGATGGAACCAAAAAAGAGTTTGCCGCTTGGGATAAAGTGGGATTATATTTAAATGGCCAATTGATAAGTGGTATAGAACCTGATGGAAGCACAAACCCTGTAGCTAGAATCTCTGCTACACCGATATCAGGTACAGCGCCTTTGCAAGTGGCATTAGATGCTTCGGGATCCAGCAATTCTAACGGAGGAACATTGACTTATAGTTGGGATTTTGGTAATGGAGATACCGCTACTGGAATAATAACTTCTTACGATTTCACTCAAATAGGTGATCAAATAGTAACACTTACGGTTAGTGATGTTGATGGTAAAACAGACAGCACTACCATTACCATAAATGTTCTGGATCCGAATCAAGCTCCAGTAGCTCAATTTATTGCGGATAATAACGTAGGGATAGCGCCTATTACCATAAATTTTGATGCCTCTGATTCTAATGACCCTGATAATGATACACTAACCTATACATGGGATTTTGGAAATGGTGATGTAGGTTCTGGCGTTAGTACTTCTTATGAATATATAGAACCAGGAATTTATGAAGTAAAGTTAGTCGTAACCGATGGGAAATTAGAGGATACTATAACCAAAACCATAACTATTACTAGTGATCAATTAATAGTAGACTTCACAGCAGATAAGACATCAGGAGTAGGACCATTAACTGTTAATTTTGATGCCTCAGGATCTTCTGATCCATTAGGAAACCCTTTAACCTATTCTTGGGATTTTGGTGATGGTAGTATGACTACAGGAATTATAGCATCTCATGTTTTTACCAATATAGGATCTTACCTTGTTACATTAAGTATCAATAATGGAGTTGGACAAACAGCTATCAAATCAATTGAGATTTCTGTAATTGAAGAAGTGCCTTCAGGAGATTTAGTGTTAGAATATATAGATGGTGGACGTGGCAATGCTACGGATAATATGATCAATCCGCATCTTAGTATTATCAATAATGGTAATCAAGCAGTGTCTTATCAAGATATAACTATCAGATATTGGTTCACATCCGAAGATAGTAACAATCTTAATTTTTGGTGCGATTGGGCGCAACTGGGTAGTGGGTTTGTAAATGGTGATTTTGGACAACAGAATGGATTAGATTATTTGCAAGTTTCTTTTGATAATACCGCTGGTTCATTAGCATCTTTACAAAACTCTGGACCTATACAAACTAGATTTGCCAAGACGAACTGGAGTTCTTTTGATGAAAGTGATGATTATTCTTATAAACCATCATATACAGCTTTTCAACCTAACAAAAATATAACCCTCTATTTGAATGGAAATTTAGTTTGGGGTGTTGAACCTTCTTCTTCATTTGCAACGACTAGTGGACTTGAGAGAATAAAGGTATACCCAAATCCAGCTAAAAGCTACATTACTGTTTCCGGTTTTAAAATTTTAGAAAAAGCGGAAATCAGACTAATGGATTTAGTAGGAAATACAATTCAGAATCAAAGATTAAGAGACAAAGATGATGAGGTAACGGTTTATTTAGAAGAATTAGATCAAGGGATTTATTTCTTAGAAATTATAGATACTGTCAAAAATCAAAAGATTAGAAAAAAAGTAATGATAAGTAGGTAAAAGTATACTTAGAAATATAAAGGGAGGTTGTTTTTATGACCTCTCTACTTCTATTTATTATTAGACTCTATAAAATGTCATCAAATTATAAAAAATGAAGCCATAAATAATGGTCTAGTAAAACATATTCTAATAAAATACTTACAAATAATAAACTCCAATATAGAGATAAGCAATCGCAGTCTATATTTCATCCTATAATTAAACCAACAGTTAACAATGAAAAAAAATCAAACTCTCAGAACTTTTTTTCGAAAATGCACTTGGATCCTTTTATTCATATTAGGGGCTTCTGTATACTCGAAAAACATTTACGTTTCTAAGAATGGAAACGACACAAATCCAGGAACGCAATCACAACCCTATAAGACAATAGGAAAAGCCTCTGCAGTAGCACAACCAGGAGATATTATTTTTATCGGTGGAGGAACTTATGAAGAAATTATCAAACCTGCGCGTTCAGGTCAACCGGGGCAACCTATAACGTATACTTCAAAACAAGGAGAAAAAGTAATCATTAGTGCTATGCAGGCATTAAGCGGCTGGCAAAAGGATAACGGGGCAATCTACAAGGTAAAAGTAGATTGGAATTTAGGTCAGGAAAATTTTGTAATGAATGGAAGTACTGCTATGGATCTGGCTAGATGGCCCAATAATTCTGATGGAAAGCCTTTTACACTGAACTCTCTCAGAAATGCAGGTGGTAGTGGTAGCAATGTAGTAAATAATGCCTATTTAACATCATCCCAAATTCCTAATATCAATTGGACCGGTGGATCGGTTTTCTTTTATGGGGATAAACCAGGATCAGGGTGGATCGCTTGGAAAGCATTTATAACTAGTAGCTCTTCGGGAAGAGTTAATTTTAATTTGGATAAAAACCCAAATTGGATACGTACTTTCCATGCCCCTGCTGATAAAGGAGATTTTTACCTAGAAGGAGTTAAAGGAGCATTGGATTATCAAAACGAATGGTGGTTTAATAGCCAAACCAAAGAATTATTTGTACAAATGCCTGGTGGAGTAGCGCCTAGTAATGGATCCGTACAAATGAGGAAAAGAAAAACAGGGATTGATCTTAATGGAAGAAGTTATATCGAAATTCGAAACCTTGCCGTTTTTGGTGGAGCTATTTTGTTAAAAACAAATTCTAATAATAATAAGTTATATGGTGTTTCTTCATTTTATGGGAATCATACTCAAGGAGTTTTTAAAGGCTTTAATGCTGGTAAACCTAGTATCGAAGTAAATGGTACTAATAATGTTATTGAAAAATGCGAAATAGCTTTTAGTGCTGCAACGGGAGTGCGTTTAGGAGGTAGATTCAATGTCTTAAAAAACAATTATATTCATGATTTTAATTATTTAGGATCATATGATGCTCCCTTAGTAGCCAGAGGAGGAAATGATAATAAGATTATTGGAAATACAATTTTTAATGGAGGGAGAGATGGTATTAATTTTAATGGAAATCGTTGTGAGGTTGCTTATAATGATGTTTACAGAAGTAATTTAATCGCAGATGATTGTGCAACTTTTTATACTGTAGGAGGACCGCAGAATACGGAGATACATCACAATTGGTTTCACGATAGTGCTTCAAGAGGTTCTAAGAGAAAAGCCGCTGGTATTTATCTGGATAATGACGCTGAAGCTTTTTCAGTTCACCATAATGTGGTGTGGAATGTAGAATGGACGGGAGTTCAAATCAACTGGAATGGTAAGGATATTGATATATTCAATAATACCTTAGTAAAAACAGAAGGTGGGGCAATGGGGGCTTGGCATAAAGAAGGTACAGCTTTTTCAAATGTGAAAGTATGGAATAACATTGCCGATGTTAGAACAGAAGATGATCCTTCTACGCAGGAAGATGAAGGTACTTTCGAAAGAGATGCAGACAAACAAAATAATGTAATTACTCAGTCAGGGTATACTAATTATAACGGAAATAATTTTACACTTACATCTAGTTCTCCGGCTGTAAATGCTGGTAGAACAATCTCTGGTATAACTGACGGTTTTGTTGGTTCAGCACCAGATGCTGGGGCGTATGAATTCGGAGGTGAAAATTGGGTTCCTGGAATTAACTGGAATTCAGATTTAGGTCCTACAGGTAATGGTTGTTATGGACTTCCTGGAGAATCGTGTAGTGTTAATAATATTGAAGATCTTGTAGAGTTTATTAATCCATCTACTCTGATTCAACCTCAATTGTCATATGATTTTCAGATAAAGTACAGCGCAAAAGTTAAAAGAGAAATTGTAATAGAGTTCTGGTCTTCTACAAGTTGGTTAGGACAAAAGGAAATAGAGGTCGAAGCTGGTGAAGGAACTGTGGATATAACTCTCGATTTACCAACTGCACCTGCTCCAGGAACTGACTATGTTTATAAATTACATATTAGACCAATAAACACTACTTGGGAGAATGCAATTGATAGAGATCAAGTGAACAATGTGACCGTTCAAAATGAGGTATTTGAAGATAAAGTTAGTTTTAAGGATGTTCCAACTACAATTACTCAGGCTAATTTATATAGCGTAGATGTAAATTATGAGGCCTCTACAAATAGAGAGGTTATAGTAGAGTTTTGGTCATCTACTAATTGGATAGCTCAGCAAAAAGAGATTGTTTCTAAAGGAACTGGCGTGAAAACAATTACAGTAAACCTTCCTAATTTACCACAACCTGGATCAGGTTATGTTTATAAAACTCATATTCGCCCTTTAAGCACTTCATGGCAAGATGCAATTGATCGTGATCAAATAAATAATGTAACAGTGACTGCCGCATTTGCCCAATTAATAGTAAACGGTTCATACTATATAGAATCTACGCAATCTAACCAACGATTATTATCGAGAGCGGCGGATCAGCACAGTGCCGTTATGAGTAATCCGTATCCATATAATGATCAGGCATGGGTTTTTGATCATAAAGGGGATAACGTATATACCATTAGGAATTCAGGAACTAATAGGTTTTTAGAAGTCCCTTATGCTCGTTGTGCTAATGGAGAAAATGTTGCCACTTGGACGGACGCTAATGACAACCATAAAAAATGGAAAGTAGTTCAGAACGGAAATGGTGTATTTGGATTAAAGCCAATGCATTGCAGTACAAGTGCCTTAGATAGGGCTGGAGGTTCTATAAATGCCAATGTTCAAATCTGGGATTTTAATACTGTTAATGCTAATCAAAAATGGAAAATAGTATCACTGAATAATAGAGAAAATCCAATCGAAGAAAAAGGTAAAGCTTTGTCAGTATATCCAAACCCTTCAAGAGAAGAAATAACAGTTCAAGGAGCTGAAACTAATGATATTGTAATCATTTATGATCTCATGGGTAAAATTATTAAGAAAACTAAATTGACTACTAATAATGAACCACTGATCATTTCCGATATGACAGCTGGACTTTATATTTTATCAGTATTCGGTAAAGATAAAATACAGTTTATTAAGGATTAAGACTAAGTCAAATCATTTTAGGTGTAAGAAACGATTGAACACTTCACATTTATAAATCTTTTCTTATGTCATCACTCTAAAAATATACACATATGGATAAATAGTTAAAAAAAAGTTAAAAACCAATGTTTTCTAGTAGGGCGTCGTCTGTTTTTTTTGATAAAATAAAAGAAGCAATTATAGTTAATGGATCAATATTAAATCGAATTCTAAATGTTTTTTAACGAATTCTATTTTTTAAAGGTCGCTTAATAGTTTTACAGAAAACAACAAACAAATGAGATCTTAAATTCGAGAATTTTTAAATTATTTAATACGTGTTAAAACTTGTTAACTAATTGATTATTTGTTTTTTAGAGTAGAATTAAACACAATAAAAAACGTTCTTTGAATACTTACACAAACGAATAAATATCTTAAAACCAAATACACACAAAAGACAATTTTAAATCATGAAACTAACTAAACTCAACGTTTTACTAACATTCTTATTTCTTGGGTTTTTGCTACAAGCGCAAACACCAGAAGGAGAATTAAAAAGATGGCACAAGGTTACTTTAACCTTTAACGGTCCTAACACATCAGAGACTGCGAACCCAAATCCATTTTCAGATTATTTATTAGAAGTAACGTTTACTCACCCAGCAAGTAATAGAAGCTATAAAGTTCCAGGTTATTTTGCTGCCTGTGGAGATGCAGAAAATACTAGTTGTGATTCCGGAAATAAATGGAGAGCACACTTTGCACCAGATCAAACCGGAACATGGAATTGGTCGGTATCATTTAAATCTGGATCTAATGTTGCCATTAATGGTGGCGGATCCAATGCCGGGTTTATGAATGGGGATACTGGATCTTTTAATATTGCCGAATCAAATAAATCTGGTAGAGATTTTAGGAGTAAAGATCTAGGTAGATTAAAGTATGTTGGAGAACATTATTTACAACATGTAGGTACAAATCCAACGAACCCTAATGGGAACTGGTTTGTGAAAGCGGGTGCTGATGCTCCAGAAAATACATTGGCTTATGAAGATTTCGATAATACTCCAAATAGAGGAAACAGAAGAAAAAATTGGAATCCTCATCAACAAGATTATGCTGCCAGTGATGCAAGTAATTACACTTGGGATGGAGGAAAAGGAACTGAATTATTAGGAGTAGTTAAGTATTTGTCAGATAAAGGAGTGAATGCTTTTTCATTTTTGACATTGAGTCTACACGGTGATGACGAGAATGTGTTTCCTCATTTATTGAAAGTTCCTATTTCTACTTATAATGGTTATAATGATGGACAACAATGGAATCAGGGTGTTCATAAGGATAGATTCGATGTTTCAAAATTAGCCCAGTGGGAAAAAATATTTGAATATGCTGATAAGAAAGGAATGTATCTTCATTTTAAAACAATGGAAACCGAAAATGATAATATCATGGATAATAATAATTTCGGTAGACAGCGTAAATTATATTATCGAGAGTTAATAGCTCGTTTCGGACATCATTTAGCCCTTAACTGGAATCTTACTGAAGAAACAACGATACCAGACAATGTGGTAAAAAGTACTGCTAGTTATATAAAACAACAAGATCCTTACGATCATAACATCGTAATACACACATATCCAGGACAGCAGGATCAGCGATATAATCCTTTGTTAGGAAATAATTCAGAGCTTACAGGAGCTTCTATACAAACGGATAAAAGTAAAGTACATAATGATATTAAGCGTTGGTTAGAAAAATCTAAGAATGCAGGTAAGAAATGGGTAGTAGCTAATGATGAACAAGGAAATGCTCAAATAGGAGTTGATCAAGATGGTAAAGACGATAAACTTGTTCGTCATCAAGTTTTATGGGGTACATTAATGGCTGGTGGAGCTGGCGTAGAATACTACTATGGGTACAGTACAGGTCAAACGGATTTAACAGCACAGAATCATAGATCCAGAGATGGTAAATATTCTGATGCATCCAGAGCGTTGCTATTTTTTAATAGCTATCTGCAAGATAATTTGACAACTATGGTTTCTTCCGATGGAGTAACATCTGATAATAATGATTATGTTTTAGCAAAAGCCGGAGAAGTATACGCGATTTATAGACCAAATGGAGGTTCTACAGGACTTAGTTTACCTTCTGGAAACGGAGAATATAATGTACAGTGGTATAATCCACGTGGAGGTAATGGTTTAACCAATGCGGTTACACTAGGTGGAAATCTAGTTGCTCCTGATAATAATGATTGGGTTGCATTAATCAAGAAAAAAGATGGTGGCGGCACTGATCCTGATCAGTGTGTGGCTTTAGAGCAAAATGGAATCGTAGCAGTAGAAGCAGAACATTTTGATAGCCAATCTAAAACAAATGATAGAGAGTGGTATGTTTTGGATGGTAATAACAATTCAACTCCAAGTCCAGATCCGGATCCAGATCATTCTTCTGGTGCGAGTAGTGGAGGATATTTAGAAATCTTACCAGATACTAGAGTTACACACGACGATCCTCTAGTTAACGGAGTTAGTTTTTCTAATACTCCAGGACAGGTAGCAATCATTAATTATAAAGTGAAATTTACGACTCCAGGAAAATACTTTGTATGGGTACGAGCACATTCTACTGGATCAGAGGATAATGGAGTCCATGTAGGTATCGATGGAAATTGGCCAGCATCAGGAGCTAGAATGCAGTGGTGTGCAGGTAAAAACGAATGGACCTGGGAGAGTAAGCAACGTACTAATGCCAATCATTGTGGAGAAGCAGAAAAAATATACATAGACGTACCTTCTGCAGGGGTTCATACGATTTCTTTCTCGATGAGAGAAGATGGATTCGAGATGGATAAATTCGTGTTATCTAAAAGTTATACAAAACCAACAGGAAATGGTCCTGCTGAGGTTTTAGTAGATTGTGGAGATGAAAATAAGCCTCCTCAAGTTTCAATGACTTCTCCATCAAATGGAGCAAGTTTTGAGATAGGACAAACCATTCCTTTAAGTGCTAACGCATCGGATGCTGATGGAACCATTACTAAAGTTGAATTTTTCGTCAATAATAATCTAGTGGCGACGGAACAAACCGCACCGTATGAAACTTCTACAACAATAGCTAATCTAGGAAATTATACTATAGTAGCTAAAGCAACAGATAATGATGGCGCTGTAACCACATCTCAATCTGTAAATATAACTGTTGAAGATGATTCAGTTCCTCCAACAGATGTTATTGATATTCCAGGATCTTTTGAAGCTGAAGCTTTTGAATTGAAATCTGGTAGTGTTCGTATAGAAAATACTCCGGGAACAACTTCTGATAAGAACTTAGGATTTATCAAAAACGGAGATTTTGTCAACTATACTGTAAATGTCGATGCTACTAGTGAGTACACCCTAGATGTTTATGCTTCAAGTAAAGGAGTAGGTGGAAAAGTAGATATTATCGAATCTGGATCTGTTGTTGGTTCTATAGATATTCCGGTGACAGGACAATGGCATAGTTATAAAAAGTATAGTACTACTGTTTCTTTAACATCAGGAGAGAAAACATTGAGATTATCGTTTGCGGGAGGATCTGGATACTTGTATAACATTGACAAGGTTGTAGCAACAAAGATTCAACCAGTAGAACAAACCATTGCTTTATCGCCAATTCATGATGCATTTTTACAAGGGTCAACTCGAAATAACTCTGATATGATTCGAGTAGAATTGAATAAGCGTACTGGATATTTGATGTTTGATCTTTCCTCAATTAATGGAACTGTTACAAAAGCTGATCTTAAATTCACAGTGTATTCTGATCCAGGAAATGGTAATATAACCATCAATAAAGGTAACAGTAACAACTGGACGGAGAATAATTTATCCAATTCGAATAAACCAGGAAAAGGAACTCAATTAGGAAGTTTAAATGCTAATTTCCAAATAGGAAATACCAAAACAATACCATTGAAAACAGCTCAGATTACAGGGAATAAACTTTCTCTTATAATAGATGCGCTTTCAGGGAATGATTTTGCATTTGCATCCAAAGAAAATGGATCGGTAGCGAAGCCTACATTGATAATTACGTATACTACTAATAGAGAAGGTGTTGATAATTCTGATGAAATCACTCTTTATCCAAATCCTGTAGTGGATATGATTAATTTTTCTGGAAATACTGCTGGTAAAACTGTCAAAATATTTAATACTGTAGGAGTTCTTGTTAAGCAAGTAATTCTGGAAGAAGGTCAAAATACTATTAATATGAGCGATTTATCATCAGGATATTATATCGTTAATATTTTAGAAGCTGGTAAAACGAATAAAACGCTTTCATCGAAGAAAGTATTGAAACGTTAGAAAAACCCTTTAATTATTATCGAATCAAAGATAAAATTTAAAGGATAAAAGAATAAACGATTGATATTATAGATCGTTTGTCATCTGCTTTAGAGATAATAGCACAATTCTAATTGATGTAATAATTGATTTCTAGGATTGTGTTATTATTCCTTATTGTAGATATATAAAACTCTTTAGATTTTATTTGAATTGATAAAACAAATATGTTTTTAATCATGAAAAATAATACAAATCTATTAGTGACCTTGTTGTTATGTTTTGTAACGATAAGTGCTTTTGCACAACCAACTCCTCCTACTGGAAAAAAGTGGGAAAAAATAGATGTGATGTCTGATGAATTTAATGGATCCTCTCTTAACGACTCCAAATGGGCAATAAATAGCCCTCAATGGGAAGGTAGACGACCTGCTAGATTTGAAACATCTTCCGTATCTGTTTCAAGTGGAAATCTCAAAATTTCAGCTTCTAAAAAAACGAATCCCTTTAATGGATGGACACATAATGGGGGTCTTGTTAGATCTAAAACCCGAAATACATATGGATATTATGAGACACGTATGAAAGGTAATAAAACTTTTATGTCTTCTACTTTTTGGCTAATCAATAAACGTAATGAAGGCAATGGTTGTGATGTTAGAACCACAGAATTGGATATTACGGAGACAGTAGGTGTTAATTCTAATGGAGCTAATTGGGTGAATAATATGATCACAAATATGAACTCTAATACGCATAGTAGAAATACAAATTGTAATAGTACACCAGTTGGTATAAAAGGAAACAAAGCTCCACTTGGAGAAGAATCCTGGAAGAATTATCATAATTATGGGGTGTGGTGGAAAAGTAAAAGTGAAATTTTATTCTATTTGGATGGTAGATTTGTTGGACAAGTTAAACCAGCGGCAGACTTTAATCTTCCTATGTACTTGCGCATGGTAGTAGAAACATATGATTGGAATCCACCAAAAGACGGGCAAGATGGAATGAATAACTCTCTTAATAATCGTACTACATATTATGATTGGGTTCGCTCATACAGGTTAGTTGATGATAACAACCCTAATAATCCACCATCCGTAGAGCTTACTTCTCCTGGGAATAGTGCTAGTTTTGAAGTTGGTCAAATAATTCCCTTAAGTGCTAATGCATCGGATGGAGATGGAACGATAGCTAAAGTTGAATTTTTTATTAATAATAACCTAGTGGCAACGGAGCAAACCACGCCGTATGAAACTTCAACAACAATTAGTAATGTCGGTAATTATACAATAACGGCTAAAGCTACTGATAATGATGGAGCAGTAACTACATCTCAATCTGTAAACATTATTGTTAAAGGTGATTCAGTTCCTCCAATTGATATTATCAAAATCCCAGGATCATTTGAAGCAGAAGATTTCGAGTCAAAATCAGGTAGTGTTCGTATCGAAAATACTCCCGGGACAAACTCTGGCAAGAATCTGGGATATATTAAAAATGGTAATTTTACCAATTACATTGTAAATGTTGATACGACTAGTGAGTACACGTTAGATGTTTATGCTTCTAGTCAAGGAGTTGGAGGTAAAGTGGATATTCTAGAATCAGGATCTGTTGTAGGTTCTATAAATGTTCCGGTTACAGGACAATGGCATAGTTATAAGAAATATTCTACCACTGTTTCTTTAACTTCAGGAGAAAAAACATTGAGACTATCCTTTAAAGGAGGCGCTGGATATTTATACAATGTTGATAAGGTTATAGCAACAAAAATTCAACCTGTAGAACAAACAGTTAGTTTGTCCCCAATACATGATGCATTTTTACAAGGGTCTACTAGATATAATTCTGATATGCTTCGTATTGAACAAAACAAACGTACAGGATATTTGATGTTTGATCTTTCTTCAATTAATGGAACTGTTACAAAAGCTGATCTTAAATTCACAGTGTATTCTGATGCTGGAAATGGTAATATTACAATCCATAAAGGAAATAGCAATAATTGGACAGAGACTAATATATCGAACTCTAATAAACCTAGCAAAGGAGCTCAATTAGGAACGTTAAATGCTAATTTTCCAATTGGTAGTACTAAAACGATACCATTAAAAACAACTTCAATCTCTGGTGGTAAACTTTCGTTAATTATTAATGCACTTTCGGGTAATGATTTTGCATTTGCATCTAAAGAAAATGGATCAGTAGCTAAGCCTACATTGGTAATCTCCTACACCACAAACAGGAGTGATAATGATGTGAATAATATAGATGCTATTAAGTTGTATCCTAATCCAATGGTTAATACAATTAGTTTTTCTGGGAATGATATAACAGGTAAAACTATTAAAGTATATAATGTGACAGGAGTATTGATGAAAGAAGTTATCCTAAGAGATGGTCAAAACACTATAGACATAAGTAATTTGTCATCAGGATATTATATCATTAATGTTTTGGAAACAGGAAAAACAAATAAAATAATTATTTCTAAAAAAGTAATTAAACAATAATTCAACCACAAACTCAACTGTGGGAAAGGGCTGTCTGAATAGGGCAGCCTTTTCTTTTTCCATTAAAGTTGCGTTAATCATTGGATATTTCAAAATGTAATCTCCTTATATTTGATAGCTCTAAAAACAAATAATGCTACAACAATACACAAAAGAGTTTAGCTATAATCTAAAGTTGGCAGCACCAGTAATGCTCGGTATGCTTGGACATACTTTTGTGGGATTAATTGATAATATTATGGTAGGGCAGTTAGGTACTGCAGAATTAGCAGCAGTATCTTTGGGGAATAGTTTTATGTTTATAGCCATGTCACTGGGTATTGGATTCTCTACCGCAATTACACCACTTGTAGCAGAAGCAGATGGAGAGAATAATTTCAGTAACGGAAAATCAGCATTCAAACATGGATTATTTTTATGTACTACTTTAGGAATCCTTTTATTCTTTGGAGTACTAGTAGCCAAACCGCTTATGTACTTAATGAGACAACCAGCTGAGGTTGTAGAATTAGCAATTCCATACCTGGATTTAGTTGCAGTTTCATTAGTTCCTTTAATAATTTTTCAAGCTTTTAAACAGTTCTCAGATGGATTATCGATGACAAGATATCCAATGTATGCAACCCTAATTGCCAATATTGTAAATGTAATTTTGAATTACCTGTTGATTTTTGGGAAATTTGGCTTCCCAGAAATGGGTATTGTTGGAGCGGCAGTAGGAACACTTATATCTAGATTGGTTATGGTGATCTTTCTGTGGGTTTTTCTTAAAAAGAAGGAAAAGTCAAAAGCATATGTAACCAATATCAAATTCTTTATGCTTCAAAGCAGTATGCTAAAAAAAATAGTAACATTAGGTTTTCCTTCTGCGTTACAGATGTTTTTTGAAGTTGCTATTTTTACTTCAGCTATTTGGATTTCAGGAATTTTGGGTAAAAACCCACAAGCTGCTAATCAAATAGCATTGAATTTGTCCGCAATGACTTTTATGGTTGCCATAGGGTTAAGTGTGGCGGCAATGGTACGAGTTGGTAATCAAAAAGGATTACAGCATTATAAAGAATTAAGAAGAATAGCCTTTTCTATCTTTTTACTAACATTTTTTATTGAAATAATATTCGCTTTATGTTTTATTATTTTCAATAATGTACTACCAGAAATTTATCTGGATGTAAATGATACAGAAAATTTTGCGGATAATACAGAGGTAATAGGCATTGCTGCTAAACTTTTAATTATTGCTGCGTTATTTCAGATATCCGATGGTATCCAAGTGGCTGTTCTTGGTGCATTAAGAGGGTTGCAAGATGTAAAAATCCCTACTATAATTACTTTTTTTGCATATTGGATTGTAGGGTTTCCTATTAGTTATTATTTAGGTTTGTATACGGAATATAAAAGTTCAGGGATATGGATAGGGCTACTAGCAGGGTTAACAACATCAGCAATATTACTATATTTCAGATTTAATTATTTAAGTAAAAATTTAGTGCTAAAAAAAGAGAATACGTAACCATTTTTATAATCTTTTTTAATAGTTACAATATAGAGGGTTTTACTCCGTTTCTTTTTTTGGACTAGTTTTTGTTAGTTGTCAAAGTATATTTCATATTAAGAAATATTTAACTATATTTCGAATGTAACTAAAACCGAAAAGAAAAGAGATGAATAGCCCAAAATCTAACCTTTACCTTTTGCTTATTGTAATTTTTGTTATTTGCTTTAATGACAATGTTCAGGCGCAGAATTTAATCCCTAACCCAAGTTTTGAAAACACAAATGCAGCAGTTAAAAAATTGAAGCATGAGATGCAGAATTTTGGTGTTATGGCCAATTGGAAAGCATTGACAAATTCCCCTGATGCACATCATCCAGGAGTGAGTGAAGTGAAGTTTGATCATAAAGCACCGGGTTTTTTAAAACAGTTTGGTCCTCAAGAACCAAGAACAGGTGAATCAAAAGTAGGACTATACGTAACAAGTAACAACACAAAAGAATCTATAGTAGCAAAATTAACAAGTCCCCTAAAAGCTGGGAAATACTATTACTTCCATATGTATGTATCGCTAGGAGAAGGAAGAGTAAGTAATTCGTGTACTTCTTCAATAGGGTCGTATTTCACGGCAAGGGTTCCAAGATTTACTGAAACATCAAAGTATAAATTACATATAGAATCATCAGAGATGATTTGTGATACCAAAACCTGGACTAAAGTCTGTGGTGTATATAGAGCCAAAGGAACAGAGAAGTATGTGTCATTAGGTTATTTCTCAGACAACCCTAATGGAAAATCATTAAGAGGCGGATCTTTTAACGATGCGTATTACTATATAGATGATGTAGAATTAAGAGAAATGCAAGATGTGCAAGGTGTGGATGTAGATAATATTTGTGATATGGCTTTAGACTTTTCTGATGTCGAATATTTGATAGGTGAGAGTGAAGTGTATGAAGAAATAAAAACAGCTTTGGATTCATATTTACAATATCTTAAAGTATTCAAATTTGATAGTATTAAAATAGTTGGACATGCAAATGATTCTGAAATTGAATTTGAAAATGAAATTCTTTCATCTGCAAGAGCCGGTTTTGTTAAAGAATATTTGATCGAGAATGGAATTGATGAGACCTTAATCGAGCATATTGGAATTAGTAATACAGAGCCCAAAGAAGGTGATGGGATTGATAATACAGAGTTAGGTTCTAACGCTAGAGTACAAATTATTATAGAATAAAGATTTAGAAAATAATAGATAAGTTAAAGAGGTAAATTTTTAATCAAAAATTTACCTCTTGTTGTTTTTGTTACTTTGATTGTAAACTTCGTAGCTTTGTTACTTATAATTTTTTAGCATATGAGTTTTCCAAAATTCTTATTAGGAGATAATACAGATTATCCAAACGCCATCTTTGTTATCCATACAGAGTTTCCCAGATTTGTCATTAATTTAGAAAATGATGAAGTAGAATGGATGGAAGAGTTTGATAAAAGTGATGAAAAAGAATTAGAAAGCGAAGCTGAAAATTTATTTCAGGCAGCAAATGATTTTTATGATCGTGAGATAGAACGTTACGATGAATAAATATCATTTTTTTTAATAAAATCATTGATTATTAACGCTTTATGGAAGAACTTATACAATTAGATAAAGACCTGTTTTTATATCTTAATAATTTAGGATCACCATTTTGGGATGGATTTTGGTTATTCATGACCGAAAAACTATATCAGATTCCATTATATGTCTTGCTTTTGTATTTTTTCTATAAATATTTCGGAATCAAAGGAACCATTATGACTTTGGTTATTGTGGCAGCGTTAATAGCTGCATCAGACCAGTTATCTAACTTGTTTAAAAATGTATTGTTTATGAGACCAAGACCTTGTAGAGCAGAAGGTGTTGGAGAGTTTACAAGATTTATTGCGGAAAGATGTGGACGACATGGATACTTTTCCGCGCATGCGGCAAGCTCGATGGCACTAGCATTTTTTACAGGTTTAGCTTTGCAAAAAAGATTGAAATATATCTTTCCATTTATGGTAATATGGTCTATTGTGGTTAGTTATAGCAGAATTTATGTGGGTGTGCACTATCCTGGAGATATCATTACTGGAATGGCTATCGGAATTCTTTTAGGAGTTGGAGCATATAAGTTATTGATGCTTTTGATTAAAAGATATGGATAATATTTTCTGATTTTTTAGGATAAGATCAATTGGCATAAAACTTGATTCAATCAAATTCATCATCAGCTAATAATTATCTTATGAATAAAGTATACGCTTCTTTTCTATTTTTATTATTCTCTTTTTTAGTATCCGCTCAGGAAATTCCTGTATTGAAAGTATCCGATAAACCAATTGGATTGTCTTCTTTGGATATACATGTTGATGTTATAGGTAATATAGCAACTACAACCTATGATATGCTTTTTTATAATCCTACGAATACTGTATTAGAAGGAGAACTTTCATTTCCTTTAGGAGAAGGACACGATGTTTCTCGTTTTGCATTAGATGTTAATGGTAAACTTAGAGAAGCTGTGGTTGTAGAAAAAGAGTTAGGTAGAATTGCTTTTGAAGCAGTAGTAAGAAGAGGAGTTGATCCAGCGTTATTAGAAAAAGGAACAGGAAACACATATAAAGCACGCATTTATCCAATACCCGCTAATGGATATAAAAGAATTGTATTAGCATATGAACAAGAGTTAGTATATACGGATGCCGCACATTATTATAATCTACCACTAGGTTTCAAAAATAAACTAGATCATTTCTCACTAAAAATGGTTGTTTTTGATCAAAAAAGTAAACCCATAATTGAGAAAGGGCAGCTATCAGGACTTGAGTTTTCTAATTGGGAAAGACATTACAGTACTACCATAACTAAAAAGAACTACATACCTAATAAAAACCTATTAATAAAAATACCCGTGCCATTAGATACGGAGAAAGTAATTACTTCAGAGAATTATTTTTATGTATATAAAACGGTGCAACCAGAAAATAGGTTGAGAGAAAAAGCTAATAGGATTACTATATATTGGGATGCTTCTTTATCTATGAAAGACAGAGACCTTCAAAAAGAAATAGATTTTCTGAATGCTTATTTTTTAGATATCCGAAATATAGATGTAGATTTTATAGCTTTTAGTAATCTTATAGTATCAGAAGAAACTTTTAGAATAAAAGATGGTGATTGGAAATCTTTAAAAAACAAAATAGAGACTTTATCCTATGATGGTGGAACCTCGTATGATTCTCTGTTTGGAACAAAACAAACCTCTGATGCTGTTTTCTTGTTCTCTGATGGTATTACAAGTTTAAGCGAATATTCAATAGAGAGTAATCTTCCTGTATTTATAGTAAATAACATCGTCAAGGCAAATCATTCAGTATTAAAAAATAGCGCAGAAATAACAAATGGCGCTTATATTAATCTGAAAACAAAATCAATAGTTGATGCAATGGCTGTTATTAAATATGAACCATTTAAGTTTTTAGGATATGAATCCAAAACAAAAAAAGGAGAAATATATCCTAATGTACCAGTAAGCTTATCACATGATTTTTCGATGTCAGGAAAAGATTTTACAAAAGGCGAAACCTTGTTGTTAAATTTTGGATATGGTAATGAAATAACAAAAAGTGTAAGAATAAAAATAGACGCCAGTCCAACAAAAAGTGTTGATGTAAATAGAATCTGGGCTCAGAAGAAATTAAATCATTTACAGAGAGATGTAAAAGAAAATAAGGAACAAATTACTGCTTTAGGAAAAAAGTATAGCCTAGTAACGGATTATACTTCGTTAATAGTTTTAGAAGATATACAAGATTACATAACATACCAGATAACGCCCCCAACAGAACTATTAGAAGAATACAATCGGATTCTAGCATCAAAAGATGATGAAAAAAGAAGGCTGGTAAGAACACCAACAGAAGTTAGAGATGATGTTGTGGAAGAAATTCTATTTGAACAAAATTTTGAAGTAATACAAGAAGAGAAAATAGTAGAAGAACCTTTACTACAATCGGTTCGTAATGACGTAGAAGAAATAGTAGAAATAGAAGAAATAGCCGATGTTGAAGAAGATGAAGAGTTATCATCAATACCTTTTTCTGTAATAGAACAAGTGCCAGTTTTTCCTGGTTGTGAACAAAATAATACTAATGAAGACAGAAAGAAATGTTTTTCTGATAGTGTGAAAAATTTAATTAATAGATCATTTAATTCTGAGATAGCTAATAATCTTAATTTGTTACCAGGAATCAAAAGAATATATGCAAGGTTTATGATTAATAGAGAAGGTGATGTTGTTAATATAGAAGTAAGAGCACCACATAATAAACTGGCAGAAGAAGCAATCAGAGTATTAAAGTTATTACCTAAGATGACACCGGGAAAACAAAGAAACAGAGCTGTTGATGTGAGTTATGTATTGCCTATTGTTTTTAGTGTTAAGGATAATGGTACGACATCAGATATATATACGGAAGAAGATACGGTGATTTTAAGAGCGAATACAGTACCACCTAGTAATAATGTTTCATCTTCAAGAGCAAATGTCACTACTTCCTCGTTTAAAAAATATACAGGAGATCTTACAATAAAGGACAGAAAAGTAATACTTGATTATTTAGAGGTTTTAAGAAAAATAAAAAATAAAGAAGAGGCATATAAAATGTATCTGGAACAACGAGAGCAATATATTAAGATACCAGCATATTTTGTGGATGTTTCTAATCATTTTAGAGAAAGATATGATGAAGAGATATACGCATCCAGAATACTATCCAATATACCAGAAACAGATTTTGACAATTATGAATTATTAAAAGTGTATGGATATCAGTTACAAGCGAATCATTATAATAAGCAGGCGGTATTTATTTTTAAACGAATATTAGAATTGAGACCAGAAGATTCTCAATCCTATAGAGATCTGGCACTAGCATATGAAAATGAAGGAAAATGTCAGGAAGCACTGAATTTGTTAAACAGTATTGTAACTGGTGAGATCTATGAAAACTCTAAGAGACGTGTATTTAAGGGAATCGAAAATATTGCAAAAAATGAAATGAGAACTCTTATTCATAAACATAAAGATGATATAGATCTTAGCAAAATAGATAAAGAATTATTATCTCCTGTTGCGTATGATATTCGGGTAACCACAGATTGGAATCATAATGATACAGATATTGATTTACATATAATAGACCCAAATTTAGAAGAGTGTTATTACAGTCATAACAAAACAAGCATCGGAGGTCATATTTCCCAAGATATGACGGAGGGATTTGGCCCTGAAGAATTTACTTTAAAAGAAGCCATCAAAGGAACATATTTTATTAAAATCAAATATTATGGAGATCGATATCAAAAAGTAGAAAATCCAACTTTTATGAAAGTTACCATATTCAAAAAATATGGATCAAAAGAAGAAATAAAAGAAACCAAAATTATTAGATTAACTAAGAAAGATAATGAAGAGGTGATTGCCAAAATTGTATTTTAGATTCCGGTGATTATTGATTTAATAATCTATTCTCTACTTTTTTTCTTTTTGCTAATAAAGGTCTTTTCTAAAGATTTATTCCGGCATATATTTTAGATACAAAAAAAACATTTAATTAAGACTAAAAAAAATAACATCTGTTTAGCTGTTTATTTAAGTTGAATTTTTGAATTATAAAAAAACAACATGTAACTTAAGGTTGATAATTATCTCTTTTACTACTGTTTAACTATTTTTATAGTCTTTTTCTTTTCTAATAAAAGATAATATATACCATTACTATAAGATGACAAGTCTATTTCTTTGTCAGAACCTTGATCCAACGTTTTTCCAGAACTGTTTACCACCTTCCATTTATTAGCATTTTCTGTGAGATGTATAATGCTTGATGTAGGATTGGGATATAACATGATTGCTTCAGTAACATCGAATTCTGGTATAGAAAGTTCTTGATTGCATTCTTCAGGAGTAGAGAATTGAAGTCCAGTATCGAAATCTTCGTTTAGATTTAATATGATGTTTTCAAAAACTAACTCTTCTCCTAGAATTGAAGTTACTCGCAGATTCATTGGTGATGGAATTCCAGAAGTTTCTATAAAAAAGTTAAATAGTTCTCTGTTTGTGTTTTTCCAAGTGTTGTCGGGTAATTGGTATTCCATTGTAGAGATTGCGTGGTTGATCTCTCTAAATTGGATAGCTGTCCAGAATTCACTAGAACCTTCTTTAAAATTAATTTTAATAGTTTCACTCGTAGGTGTTGTTTCGCAGGGCACAAACCTCCATGATATTGGAACTCTGCCGTCAATAACATCAGCAATCATAGAAAAGGCTTCCAAGGTCATATCTACATCACCAGAAGCACACTCTGGACAACGATCTACTACCTTGAGAATAACACTTCCTTTTGCTCCAGTTACTTCGATACAAGCTCCACAAGCATTGCTGCCATCATAATCAAAATTGTTTAAAGCGCAATGTATATAATCTCCTGCTGCTACAGGTAAAGAACAATTACCAAAAGTACCTCCTGCTACACCATCATAAAAAGTCCCTTCACCATTATGTAAGCTGTTATTACACTCTTGAGCAGCGGTTTTTATAACGGAAATAACTAATAAAAAACAGAAAATGTAGATGTGTGATTTCATTTTTGTTTGGATTTCATTACTAGTATAATTAAGAATAATTTAGACAATATATTCTTAGCTCATTTTTAAGTTTTACTTCTTTTTAAACTTCTTCTTTTTCTTCTTTTTACTAAAAAGTCTCTTCAGGAAATTATCGCGTTTTTCTGGTTTACAGTCTAGATCATCAAGTACTTTATCAGAGACTTTCTCAAAATTACTTTTAGTAATAGGATCAAAGACAGTATCTTCATTCATTTTTTGATAAAGTTTGCCGAAAATAGGTAGCGCAGAATTGGCACCTTGTCCTAGAGCGGTTGTTTTAAACCCAATAGCATAATTATCATTTCCAACCCAAGTTATTGTAACAAGTTTTGGTGTGATGCCTACAAACCAACCATCTTTGTTATCTTGAGTAGTGCCAGTTTTTCCTGCGATTTCATTTTTAAGTCCATAAGTAGTCCTTAATCTAGTAGCTGTACCCTTATTGACGGTAGATTTCATCATTTCTAACATCACTTGTCTTGTATAATCACTAAAAGCAGCTTCTTCTGATATTTCTGGCTCAAACGAAGCAATGAGATTACCGTTTTTATCTTCTATTTTTGTAATATAAAATGGTTGTACTCCTTTAGAATTATTAACGTAACTAGCGTACGCACCTGCAAGTTCTTTGATTTTAATTCCTGCGGTTCCTAATGCTATGGATGGTTGTTCAGGAAGCTCTTCCGTGATTCCCATTTTTTTTATCTGATCAAGTACTTTGGTAACACCTACTTCGCCTATTACTTTTACTGCAATCGTATTTACAGAATTACTTAAAGCCATTTCCAAGTTGTAATTTAGATATGGATCTTTTTCTTCAGATCCGTTTTTTGGTGTCCAATCCTTCAGATTAGTATAAGTAACTTCTTTTAGAGGAAAATAAGTGCAGGGTTTCATACCATTTTCTATAGCTGTAGTATATACAAATGGCTTGAAAGTAGAACCTACTTGCCTTTTACTTTGTGATACGTGATCATATTTAAAATATCTATAATCAATACCTCCCAAGTATGCTTTGACTTTACCATTAGATGGATCAATAGCGATCATTCCAGCATTTAGGAATTTTAGATAATGTTGTAGACTATCCCTAATAGAAACTTTTTTAGTAATATTTTCTCCCCATTCAAAAAGTTCCATTTCTCTTTTGATCGATAAAGAATCTGTAATCTGCTTTTGATTAAGACCTTGTTCTTGATATTTCTGGTAAATAGGTAATCTTTTTAGCGTATTATCAAGAAGACTAGAGTTTTCTTTCCATGGTGCTTTTTCACCATATTCTTTTTCATATTCTTTTTGTAAATCTTGAAGATGTTCTTTCATCACTTCTTGTGCCAGTGATTGCATTTTATAATCTAAGGTCGTGTGAATTATCAATCCATCTTTATAAATATCATATGAACTACTATCTGCTTTTTTATGTTTTTTCAGAATTTCATAGAGTTCTTTTTTTACTTCCTCTCTAAAGTAGGGAGCTAATCCAAGATCATGATTAAAATGCTGATAGTCCAGTGTTATGTTTTGATTCATTACTCTATTAGCAATATTCTGAGTAATGGATTTATGTTTTACCATTTGTAATAAAACGACATCTCGTCTTAGTTGGCTGCGTTCTGGAAAAAGCCTTGGATTATAACTATGATTTGCCTTCAAACTACCAATCAATGTGCTAGCTTCAGACAATGTAAGTTCTTTAGTAGGTTTATTGAAGAATTTTTGAGAAGCGCTTTCAATTCCATAGGTGTTACCTGGAAATGGAACCGTATTGAAGTATTGAGTAAGAATTTCTTCTTTAGTATATATTTCCTCAATACGTTTGGCTATAATAGATTCTTTAAGTTTATTGACTATGATGCTAAGAGCCCCATAATCTTTTCTGCCAAAAATATTTTTAACTAACTGCAAGGTAATTGTGCTGCCTCCGCCAGAAGATTTATTGCTAAGTAAGATTGTTTTAAAAAAGACTCTAAGTAAACTAACATTATCTACTCCATCATGCTCATAAAAACGTATGTCTTCTGTAGCAATTAAGCCATCAATCAAATGCTTAGGAAGATCATCATAAGTTATGGGTTGTCTATCATAGACAAAATATTTACCAATTAAGCGTCCATCTTTATCTAAAACCTGAGTTGCTTCAGCTTGTTTTAAGGAACTCAATTTATCTTTAGTAGGAATATCTCCCCATAAACCAAAATAGATACTTCCATAAAAAATAATAAAGACTAAAAACAATCCCCCTAAAGCAATCAAGGGCCACTTAACCCATCTTTTTTTTAATATTCTAAGCATCATCATAATATATGACTACTCATAACGTGAAAAATCATGTATTATTTGTAATAAATGCTTTCTTTTAGAAGTAAAGGGTTTCATTTTAGCCGTTAAAATTTTGAGGATAATACTTGCTTTTTTTAAACTTATTTCTCAGAATTTCATTTTTTTTAGTTTAAATTGTAGTGTGAATAATAACACATAATATCTGAAGAGAATTTGTTTGAAGTGTATTAAAAAAACTTCAAAATGTATTGTAGAAAGTATTGTAATGTATAATACTACTCGTAAAGTAAATAACTAATCCTCCATACGATGAAAAGAGTAATTGTTGACTACAAAAAATTGAATAAAGATATTTTGAATCTTTTAGTAGAAAAATTTCCCGATGGCTATTCGGACCGGGATATTATTTATTTTAAAAATCACCACAATGATACCATTGAAGCTGTTGAGGTGAAAACTAATGATACTATTTATTTAGTTAAGATTAGTGAACGTCTTGCTGGTGTAATGCAAGATTATGAAGATACTACGTTGGATACAGATATTCCCAGTGCTGTTACTAAAGAGCAAATTGGTGGAGAACTAAGTTTTGATAACTGATACGGTTTGGTGATTTTTAAGTTAGTAGTAATAAGATTTTGTCTCATCTGATTTTATATTAAAAACCAATATGAGTAGTGTTTTTTTGTTTACTATTTTGGTTAATGAAATTAAAACTACATATTTACATCTTTAAATTTCTAGCCATCCAAGAAAGATTGTGTTTAATTAATTTTATTTAGAATATCTTATGGTTGTTGCAGAAAATAACCAGACTACATGAAATACGCCTATTTTTATCTATTCACCTTGCTTATTGGTGTGCAAGTTAATGGACAAGTATCTGATCAGGAAAATAAAGATTTTTTTTTTATAACTCCTGAGATTTTAATTGGTAAGACAATGGAAGCGAATACGTTTTTTCCGAAAACCAATTTGCAAAAAGGGTTTTTTCTAAATTTTGGAAAGACTAATAATTCTGATGAAAAAGAATGGATGTATCGATTGGGGAACCCTAAAACTGGTATCTCTATTGGTGTTACAGATTTTGGAAATAGAGAAAATGTTGGGTTTGCATATACTTTAATGCCATTTGTTGAGTTTGGTTTACTCAAAAAAAAATCACACCGATTTAATCTTCATATTGCGTTTGGAGCTTCATATTTGGACACACAATTTGATCCGGATACTAATCCTTTTAATAAGGCCATTACTACAAAAATAAATTGGTCATACAGGTCATTCTTATATTATGATTTTAAGAGAAGTAATAAAATCAATTGGCGTTTAGGAGTTGGATATCTGCATCATTCTAATGGACATACCAGATTGCCTAATCAAGGGCTTAATTCATTTTTACTGAGTGTTTCATCAGAGATCAATGCCAAACCCATAGTCTATGAAGCAGATGATTTCTCTCAGAAAACAGAAAGAAAACGTACATCTCAGATGTATTTTTCTATACGTGGTGGAATTGGACAAAATGTCCTTTCAGAAGTATTTAATGAAAAGAAGGAAGTATATTCTGGTGCTTTTTCAGTAGGAAAAATTATTAATAAAACGTTCAAGTATGGAGGAGGTTTTTATTATCGTTTTTATGAGCATTATTATGATTACATAAAAAATGATGGTGAGCTTGTGGTAGAACAATTTCCTTTTTTTAGAGATAATCCAGTACGATATGCTTCTAATTATGGGATTTTTGGAACAGCAGAACTATTTTTAGGACATATAGGAATGGAATTTGAAATAGGTTTGAATATATCTAAACCATTTTATAAAATTGATTGGCAATTAAGTCAAGGTGAAACATACAATGATGTATATGTTCCGGCAGAGTTAGATTGGTACTATGAAATAAAAAGAACAATTTCGAGTAGAATGGGACTAAAGCTTTATCTCATTAATACTAATAAAGCTCCTAAAAATAATTTATTCATTTCGGCACATATCAATGCTAATCTAGGTCAAGCAGATTTTTCTGAATTGAGCTTAGGCTATGTGCATCGATTTGATATTTAACCCGAATTATGCATTGGAACTTCGTTATGAAACTTTAAAGGATAATAAACACGGGCCTTTTTCTTAATTTCAGTATAGCAGTTTACCCTGGGCTGGGTCGAAGAGCTATGGTTAAATTAAAAAATGAAGCAAAGCGTAAGTGTTTGAAATGATCTAAAGCTGGAATAGATTTTCTAATGCATAATGCAGGCTTAAGCTATTCTCTATTAAGTTCTAATAAAAGCTGAATATTCTAAAATATACTGATCGTTTTGTTTTGAAAAAAATAGTTATATTCACCACTTGTTTTTATTTTTTTGAATAGTATTCAGATGATAAAGAATAGCAATCGTAAAACAAAGAGAAATAATCAATTTTTTAAGAGTTTCTTTTTAAACTGTTAATTTAAATTATGTTATTGTTTTTGATTTACTACAACTTAGAATATACTCAATTAAACTCAACAATAAAAAACTATGAAATTTAAAATTACCTTTTGGACTTTTTTGTTATTCTGCAGTGTAGGGATATATGCCCAGAATGTTCAAACGTCCATCGCTAAATTATATCAACAAACTGATGCCGTGATTACTCTAGATGAAAATTCTGGATTAGTAAAATTTGTAAAGTTTTCGACTGGGAAAACTATGAAATCAAAAGGAGGAACAATTGAACAAAAGGCTTTTAACTTCTTGGAGGATTATAAGTCGATTTACGGTATTGAATCTATTAAAAGATCATTAGTTTTAGAGGAAACTAAAAATGATAATCATGGATTGGAACATGTTATTTTAAAACAAATGTATAACGATGTTCCTGTATATGGAGGAGAATTAAGATTTCATTTTAATTCAAACAAAAATATTACTTCCATAAATGGAAAAGTGATTCCTCAAATTAAATTAAATACAATTCCTGCATTGAGTGAAGCTGAAGTGAATATTATTGCTTTAGCGACAATAGAAAATCAAGGGATAAATAATTCAGGTGAAACATTGAAAGTTATTAAAAACAAACTTTATGTTTTTCAAAAAGGAATAACTAGGGGACTTAATGGACCATTATATTTAGCATATGAAATAGAAGTAAGAAATGATAATGATGTGAGAGAATATGTTTTTGTAAATGCGCATACTGGTGAAGTTATCGAGCAGATAACTGGAATGGCACATGCTCTTGATAGAGCATTGTATGAAGGAAATACTTCGAATTTAGTATGGCAGGAAGGTGATGCATTTCCTGGGAGTTTAGATCAATGGCAGCAAACAGAATTAGAAGCAGCCAGTCATACGTATAACTTTTTCAAAAATGCTTTTGGATATCTTTCTTACGATGGGCAAGATGCACAAATGGTAACTATTAATAATAATCCGAACATAAATTGTCCTAATGCAAATTGGAATGGTGTATCGGCTAATTATTGCACGGGTACTGCTTCTGATGATGTAGTAGCGCACGAATGGGGCCATGCGTATACTGAATATACTAGTAATTTGATATATGCTTTTGAATCTGGAGCGATAAACGAATCTTTCTCCGATATTTGGGGTGAAACTATTGATTTGTTAAATAATTATGAAGACTCGGATGAAAATTTGTCTCTACGAACAGGTACAAGTTGTATAAGTTCTGATCGATGGTTAATGGGTGAAGATGCTTCTGCTTTTGGTGGTGCTATTAGAGATATGTGGAATCCAAATTGTAAGGGAGATCCAGCAAAAGTAAATGATTTAAATTACCTATGTGGTGATGCAGATAATGGTGGGGTACATATTAATTCTGGTATACCTAATCACTTATATGCCCTATTAGTAGATGGAGGAACGTTTAATGGACAAACGATAAATGCAATAGGTTTAACAAAAGCAGCGCATATTTTCTGGAGAGCTCAGAGTAATTATCTTACTTTAATTAGTGATTTTTCGGATTTAACAAACGCGTTAGAAGCATCTGCAGAAGATCTTATTGGAATAAATTTAGAAGGACTATCTACAACTGATTCTCCTGCCGGACTTTCTTCTGAGATTATCACTTCAGATGATTTAGTACAATTGGAAAATGGATTATTAGCTGTAGAATTGAAATCACCTAATTCCTGTGGATATCAACCAATGCTTTCTAATAGTGTAACGTTATGCAGTAATGCTTCTGCAAATGCAATTTTCTTTGAAGATTGGGAAAATGGAACAAATGGATGGAGCATGGAGCAATTACCTGAAAATGCTTCAACTTGGGAATCCAGAGATTGGGTTTTAGAATCTTCTCTTCCCAATGGGCGTGATGGACAAGGGATATTCGGAATTGATCCTATTAATGGAAACTGTCAGGCAGATTTGCAAAATGGAATCATACGTTTAGAAAGTCCTATTATTAATATTCCAGTTGTATCAGAAGGAGGAATTTTCGAATTATCATTTAACCATTTTGTAGCAACAGAAAGTACTTGGGACGGAGGTAATATAAAATATAGTTTGGATGGGGGTGCATGGACGTTACTACCAGCATCAGCATTTATGCAAAGTCCTTATAATAATACTTTGAAAACAACCGGAGAAGGAAATGATAACCCACTTCAAGGAGAGCCCGCATTTACAGGTGCCGATGAAGGAGCAAATACAGGTAGTTGGGGTACAAGTCAGATTGATTTATCTTCCATTGGGGTGACTAATAGCTCTACTGTTCAACTTAGATTTGAAATGGGAACTGATGGTTGTAATGGACTGTTTGGTTGGTATATAGATGAAGTGATGGTGTATAACTGTTCCCAATCAACGTTGTCAGTAGCTGATAATGAGTTTATATCCAAAAATGTTAGTGTTTATCCAGTCCCTTCAAATGGTATGGTTTATTTGAAAAAACTTACGAATATTGAATTGATAAAAGCTGAAATTTATGATATAAACGGAAGAATTCTAAAAGAAATAAATCTTTCTGATATTACTGTTGAAAAAGAAATAAGCATAACTGATTTAACGAGCGGAATTTATTTTATGTCCGTTACTACACAAAACGTAAGTGGTGTATTTAGAATAGTAAAACAGTAATTGTATTTAAAGAATACTTTTTAATAGTAACTTAAATAACAAACGCTGCATAATAATCAAATTATTATGCAGCGTTTGTTATTTGTAAAATGTAAATAGGTGCAATTTATTTAGATTGAATTACTGTTTTTATTCTCTCTATTAAGTTCTAATAAATCCTTGGCTGCTGCGAAAGGAGTAATTTTATGTTGCTGTACAGCTTCGATTTTGTCGGATAAAACTTTTTTGATTTCTGGGTGGTTATAAAAAGAGCTTTTTAGTTGTTCTTCGATAGTTTGTAATAACCAAAATTTATTTTGCTGGATTCTGTTTTTTTCAAAATAACCCTTTTTATAAGAAACTTCTAGGTATCGTAAAATTAATTCCCACACTTCTTCTATACCTGTGTTTTTAAGTGCACTACACATTAATACTTCTGGAGACCAACTGCTTTCTGCTAGTGGATAAAGATGCAATGCTTTTCTGAATTGGTTTTTAGCTTCTCGTGCACGTTTAAGATTATCCCCATCCGCTTTATTGATAACAATAGCATCTGCCATTTCAATAATTCCTCTTTTAATACCTTGTAATTCATCACCTGCTCCTGCTAATTTTAGCAATAGAAAGAAATCGACCATTCCATGTACCGCAGTTTCACTTTGACCAACACCTACTGTTTCGATGATGATGATATCATATCCAGCGGCTTCACAGAGAATAATAGATTCACGTGTTTTTTGAGCTACACCACCCAAAGAATTTCCTGACGGTGAAGGTCTAATAAAAGCATTGGGAGATCTTACCAAGGATTCCATTCTGGTTTTATCACCTAAGATACTACCTCTAGAAATAGTACTGCTTGGGTCTACAGCCAATACAGCTACCTTTTTACCTTTTTCTATAAGTAGATTACCTAATGCTTCAATAAAAGTGCTTTTACCTACTCCAGGAACTCCAGTAATTCCTATTCTAACAGATTTATTTGCATAAGGAAGGCATTTTTCTATAAGCTGTTGCGCCTTTTGATAATGTTTTTTTTGTGTACTTTCTACTAATGTTATTCCTTTACTAAGCGCTGTAGTGTTTTTTGAGATGATCCCTTCGGATATGTTGGATATGGACACCTCTTTTTGTTGTAGTTTTTTGAACCGATCAATCGCATTCTGATTCGTGCCAGAAGGTATTTTAGATGGTTGATCGCGATGTTCCATATGTATCTTTAGTTACAAAATAGCTTTACGCAAATTTATAAATTCATTTCAGTAAATTTGTTATTATTTGAAGTAATACAAAGAGAAAATAATTTACTTTAATTTTATTGGGACTGCAATAGCAGTTTGATCCCAAGCCATATACATTATGGTAAAATTATTGGCTTCCTGAAAGTAGATAGAAAATTGTTCTACAACATTTAGTAATGGCTGAACGGGGACTTCTATGGTTAATACATCATGTTCTGGATTATGCGAGGGGTTGCCATCTGTGAAACTCACTCCCCAACTATATTTTTTACTATTAAAAATAACTTTCCAAGAATTTTGTCCAGGAATCGTCCATAAGCTATACGTACCAGCTTTTAATACAGTACCATCAACAAGAATATCCCTATCAGTAGTAAAGGTGGTAGCTTCATTTGCCCCAGTTCTCCATACTTTATCAAATGGAACTAAACCACCAAAGATTTCCCTTCCTTTTTTAAAAGGCCTGTTATAAAAAACGCTGAAGTTTGCATCTTTACTTGTATGTGTAATAGTTTGTTCAGGACTGTGTTTTTTAGTATTGGATTTTAGAATAGATCGTCCTATAAAACCAAGAACAACTATTACAATGATTATAAGTAGTGATCGTTTCAAGAGCTTTGACATATATTGGGAGTTTGGTAATTAAAGATAATTTGTTTTGATTATGAAAGTACATATAATTGTTTACTTTTGGGCACTTACTAAGCATTTATGGTCGAAAAATCCTATAAAAAGTTTACGCCAGATATTGTATTTACTGATGATACTTATGTGATTGTTGGGTCGGGAGTTGGTGGTTTAAGTACTGCTGTTTTTTTAGCGAAAGCTGGAAAGAAAGTTGTGGTTTTAGAGCAGCATTATACTCCTGGAGGATTTACACACACTTTCAAAAGACGTAAAGGCTTGGTTTGGGATGTAGGAGTTCATTATGTAGGGAATATGGAAGAAGATTCAGGGCTACGTAGAATCTTTAATTATCTGTCAGATAATAAATTAGAATGGGATCCTATGGGAGATCCGTATGATGTGGCCTATATTGGAGGTCGTAAATTTGAGTTCATTGGAGGTAAGGAAAATTTTAGAAAAAAATTTCATGAATATTTTCCAAATGATATTGTAGCAATTGATAAATATTTGGAATTGCTACAAAAGTCAACTAAAAAGAACCTTCTGTATTTTATGCAGAAGGCTTTTCCTAAGTTATTGAGTATTACTTTGGGACCAATATTTAGAAGAATACAAAAATCAATTTCTAGCCGAACGACGTATGAAGTGCTAAGTAGTATAACTGATAACAAGGAATTAATTGCTGTATTATGTGCCCAATGTGGAAACTATGGGTTGTCTCCTAAAGAAAGTAGTTTTGCATCTCACTGTATTGTGATCAATCATTTTATGGAAGGAGGTTACTATCCTAGAGGTGGTGCAAATCGTATTCCTGAAACTATTGTCGATAATCTCGAATCATTGGGAGTTCAAGTATTTATTAAAGCTAAAGTGGATAAAATTATTACTTCAGGAAAATCAGTTAAAGGTTTATTTATTAATGGTAAGGAGTACACTTGTAAGAAAGTCATTAGTAATGCTGGAGCACACAATACATTTCATCGATTGCTTGATCAATCTGCATTACAAAAAAAACACCTAGGCTTGAAAGAAATTAGTCCTTCTACCTGCCATCTATGCTTGTATATAGGACTTAATAAGAGTGATGCGGCATTAAATTTACCAAAATATAATATATGGTGGTACGCAGATAAGGATACAGATAGCGTTCTAAATGATAAAAATAATTTAGCAAAAGATGCACTGTCATTTGCATACATATCTTTTCCGTCAGCAAAAGATAGTCGTTGGGCTTCAGAGCATCCGGATCAAGCAACAATTCAGTTAATAGGAAGAGCTTGGTATCCCGATTTTAATAAATTCGAAGACAAACCTTGGTTAAATAGAGGAGAAGAATATGATGAAATTAAAGAAAAATTTAAAGCTAAAGGATTGTCTTTGTTAAAAGAATTATACCCTCAATTAGATGAACATATTATTCATGCAGAAGTCTCTACTCCTGTATCTACCAGAAAGTTTAGCAATTATAGTCAAGGGGAAATATATGGAGTTACTCATGGACCAGAACGATACAAAACTAGAACTTTACGCCCTAGAACTCATATTAAAGGGCTGTATCTTACCGGCCAGGATATTACATTGGTTGGAGTAGGAGGAGCCATGGGAAGTGGGATGTTAACAGCCGCTACTATCATAAAATGGAATATGAGCAAGCAATTCAAGGAAATTGCTGCAAAATATTAAGTGCTATATGAAGTTCATTACCCTTGTGAAATTCATAACATTTACGGCACAAGCGTTTCTCTGAGTTACCAATGCATCCAAGATTGATTTAGGCAGTTGTTTGTTTTCTAGGAATTTATCAATATGATTAATGATGTCTTTAGTACAGTCTACATTCTTTTTTATGAGGTTAATTATATTCTCCAGCTCTCTGGGGTTCTGATTATTGTAGTGATTGGATGATTCGTGCATCGTTTTTAAAGTTTTATTGATTAGTAAAATTTATATTTACAGAAGTAGTGTGTATTGATAGAAAAAACTTACTTTTTCTATCGTTAATTATTTATTAATATTTTGATATTCAGTATGTTCTGTTTTTTGTGGCGTTTTTTATGTTTAATTTTGCAACAAGTAAGAATTATATCTCGTCTTTAGAAGAGAATAGTAATTAGAACAGTTTTAAAGAAGTAATCACTAACCAAAATTCGGATAAGTTTGTTACAGAGCGAGCTAATAGAACAATGTAGAATTAACGATCGTAAAGCACAGATGAAGCTTTATAATAAATACTGCGATGGTATGTATTATGTGGCATTACGATTTCTTAAAGATCCTTTTGAAGCAGAAGAGGCGATGCAAGAATCTTTTATCAAAGCTTTTATGAAACTTCATCAGTTTACAGGTGATGTGACTTTTGGAGCATGGCTAAAACGTATAGTAATCAATAAGAGTATTGATATGCTCAAAGCAAAAAAAATGAATATGGTTGCTATTAATGAACAAGTAATGGGTACAGTAGAAGAGCAGAATGATTGGTCTGTATCTGACTCAACCACTGTAGAAGAAGTGAAAAGCGCAATAGAAAGGTTACCAGAGAAATATAAATACGCGGTGATGTTATTTTTAATAGAAGGATATGATCATAAAGAGATTAGTGAAATATTAGATATTACTCCGGTAGCGTCAAGAACTTTGGTGCATAGAGGAAAAAAACAGCTTCAGGATCAATTAAAACATTTAAGAGATGGGACAGGATATTAGAGAGTTATTAAAGCAGGATAACAGGATTCCTTTAGAGCGTTTAAATGAAGGACATCAGAACCGTTTTATGTCGAGGTTAGAAGAAGAGCTTCCTAAAAAAGCCAGAAAGTTTAATTATGGTTGGCTAAGGATTGCGGCCAGTGTTGTAGTCATACTTTCTGTTTCTATGTTCGCTTTTAATGAGTTTGGAAATAATAGTGCAAACGGAACTCAGATTGTTGATACAAATACACCAGAGGTAAAGAATGCCACTGTATTATTGACAAAACAGACTTCCTCATTGGCGGAGATGTTTCCAGAGTATGAAGAGGCAGAGAACTATTTATTAACTGGTATAAAGTTTCAATTATCTCAGATTAATGTAGATGATTCTAACAGAGAATTGGTAGAAAGTTTTATGAAACGATTAGAGAATCTAAATAAAGAATATCTAGATCTCAATAAAGAATTAATAGAAGTAGGTCCTAATGTACAAAGTGCTGAAGCAATGATAGAGAACTTAACACTAAGACTCTCTCTTTTAAAAAGACTAAAAGACAAACTAAAAGAATTAGAAAAAATTGAAAATGAAAATTACATTGATATACAAGCTTAATGTTTTAGCACTTAGTCTGATATGTTTTTCTGGCATGTTTGCTCAGAGTAGAGAGCATAAGTTAAGTGAGAAGTTTGTAGCAAATAAAGATATTACTATCAATCTAAATACAAGTCATACCGAAGTTGTATTTGAAACTTGGAATAAAAATTCAGTAGAGATAGAAGCATATATCGAAGGTGATAATATTACAGAGGAAAACAAAGAACGTCTGTTGCAAAATTGGAGAATAGAAGCATTGGGCAATAGTCGAGAAATTACAATAAACTCGATTACTGGTAATTTTTGGTCTGGAAGTATATCCGCTTCCAATACAAAGAATTCTGATTTACCTGAATTCAGAAGGTTAGAGCCAGTTATTTCAGATATGCTTAGGCCTATTCTAAGGAATATAGAAAACAATCCTATGCCAACTGCCCTTTCTGAAAACTTGGCTAGTATGAACTTCGATCCTAGTAAGTTTAAGGAGAATGAAGAAAAATATATCCAACAGTGGGGAGATCAGATTAAGGAAAAATTTGGCGATAATTACGAAAGTGTTGTAAAAAATTGGACAAAAGAATTAAGTAAGAGTACAGGGCAGCTCCAATCAAACGGATCAATTAGTTCTCAGGATTGGGCTGGAGAAGAATTTGCTAGAAGAATGCAAGCTTGGGCTTCTCAGTTTTCTGGAGATTTAGAGATAACCCAAACAAATGGATCTAATGTTATGGTATATAGATATAGTTCTAGAATGAATAATTCTGGTACCATTGATCGAATAGTAAAAGTTAAAATGCCTAAGGATGCATTACTAAAATTGAATATCAGACACGGTAATGTTCAATTAGCAGAAAAAACTACTAACATGATAGCCTCTTTATCTCATACCAGTCTGCAGGCTAATGTAATTGATGGAGATCGTACATTTATTAGGACTTCTTATTCTCCTGTGCTTATCAAACAATGGAATAACGGTAGATTAGCTGTTAATTATGTGAAAAATTGCAGAATTCAGAAGGCAAAAAACCTTAGAGTTAATGCAGACTCTAGTAATATTTTTATTCAAGAATTAGAAGAGAATGCGGCAATATCTGGTAGTTTTGGAGCAGTCACAGTTGCAAATCTCTCAGAATCATTCTCTACGTTAGATTTGGCAGTTGAGAATAGTGACTTTAAACTAAAATTACCTAAAACGGCCTTTAATATAGCATATAGCGGAGTACAGAGCAGAATCTCTATACCAAAAACTATAGAGGCAAATGCAAGAAGGAATTTTGGAAATGTATTTGTAAACGGATTCAATAAAACCAGAGATACTGATAAGGTAATTACAATAAATGCTAAGTATAGCGATATAATACTACAATAATTTTTATAATAGTGTGTTAATTGACGAAAGCTCTGCTAATCAGATTGGTAGAGCTTTCTTTATTGGTCAATTTTACCTGTAAAAATGACTTTTCTTGTAAATATAGGATTACATGCTAAAATTTGTTTAGTACCTGTTTGTGCATTTTGTCGAGAATAAAAAAATTTAAACTAAAAAGCTTCCAGACTCTTTTTGTCACCCTCTTTTTGCAGTAAATTTAAAGTGGGAAAATACAAATCATATAAACTAATTTAAGTAGCTTATGAAAAAATTATTACTAATTTTTTCTTTAATGTGTGCTACAGTTTTGTTTGGGAATAATGGGAATGACGAAAGCCTCATCGTCAGACGCAGTGGAAACATTATAACTGTAGTCGATTTTAAAGATGGGGACAAAGTAAAATTATTTGAGTTGAGAACAGGTAAAATTATTACCTACAAAACTAAAAGAGGAATCTTCGATCTAAGTCAACTCCCAGCAGGTAAATATCTTTTAATTGATAAAGATGGACGAAAAGTAATTGTCGAGAAATTAATCAATCCTGAGTTTTATCTTAAGTGATTAAAAATCAAAAGAGAATGCATTTATGCGAGTGATTTATTCGTGTAAATGTTAATTTTTTGTGCAAATCATAGTGATGATTAACTATTTTTTAAGAAAATTATAATAGTAGGAATACTATTAATTGGTTTGTTCACCTAAATTATGTGCTTTTAATCTATGATTTAAGAATCTTACAAAAAATAAACAGCTGATTATCAAATAATTAGTGTTTAAAAACTATCAAAAAAGACTTTTTTGTGTCATTGGTCGAAAATCAAAAACGTTTGATCTAAAAGTTAGTTGTTTTCTTCGGGAAACGATAATTTAACAATATTATTGTAAGGTAATCACGTAAGAACATTACAATTAAAAAATAATAACAATGAGAGCTTTAGTATTTATTTTCGGCTTATTTTTCTTCACAAATCTTAACGCAAGAATTGAAGATGATAATTTACAAGTTGAAAGAGAAGGACTTATTGTATTTGTTGTTGATTTTAAGGAAGGTGATAAAATAAAATTATTTGAAGTAGAAACAGGAGATCATATTTTATCTAAAACAAGAGGTCAGATAGATCTTAGTCAATTACCTTCAGGTAAATATTTATTGGAAAATAATGAAGGTAAGTCTGTTGTAATTGAGAAAAGAGATATTGATATTTTTATTGAGGAAGAATTAGGAACTGATTATGTAGTAGCTATTGATAGCGATCGAATGGCTGCTAATGATATGAGTGTTGAAGAAGAGTTAGAAAATTATTATTCTCATTCTGAGTTAAATCCTTTACATATTAATAGAGTTGGAGACCTAATTACTGTAATGGATTTTGAAGAAGGAGATAAAATTAAATTATTTGAAGTAGTAGATAGGGTTCACGTGTTATCTAAAACAACAGAAATAGTTGATCTTGCTCAATTAGAGGCAGGAAAATATATACTAGAAAATGATAAAGGCCAATCTGTGATAGTCGAAAAGTTCGAAATAGTTGAACAAAATGAGTATACAGTAGCTTATAACTAGAAGATTAAATTTATTTTATTTATAATAAGATAAGTAGAATTTGGGGGAAAGACCTATCAGAAATGATAGGTCTTTATAGTTTCTATAAACTAAAATAGTTTATTTATCTAGATTCTTAGTCATAGTAAAACCTGTAAATAATCCTGCACCGGCCATTAAGAAAATGGTGCCTGGAAAAGCAATACCTTCCTCAACTCCTAAAGAATAATGTAAAATACCGGCGATGAAAATTCCAATCCCAATACCCATTAATAATAATGAAAAATTAAGAATGAAAACCTTCCATACAGGAGTTACTCTTTTCTCCTTACTACTATAAAAAATAGAGGCATCCGCTCCTTTGTCGATAAGAGCCATTCGCTCTTTGTTTCTAGCGGTAACAAATAAATAAAAAACACCAAAGATGCATCCGAATACAGATAATGGTATTAGTACTTCGATAAAACTCATAACTTTTAGATTTAAAAATTTAACTGTTCGTTTTTAACTATGACGTTATGTATCTGACCTTGGTTACAAAAAAAGTCTAAAAAAATATTTTGTATCTTTTTAGGAATAAGGTGTAACCAGAAACAAAAAAGTATCGTCTTATGTGTAAATGAACCATCAATCAGATCAATATTATATCCAGCAAGTACTGGAAGGAGAGGCTAATGCTTTTTCTACCTTGGTAGAGCGTTATCAGAACCTTGTGTATACAGTGGTGTATAGAATGATCAGAAATAAAGAAGAGGCTGAAGAAGTAGCGCAAGACACCTTTATAAAGGCTTATAAGTCTTTGTCTAATTATAGAGGAGAAGCTAAATTTTCAACTTGGTTATACACTATAGCATATCGTAAAAGTCTGGACGCTATAAAGAAAAATAAACGTTTTGTTTCTACAGAGCTAATAGAAGAAATAAGCGAAGGCGAGGTAGGAATCGTGGATAATGCATTAAGCTATTTACAAGATAAGGAACGAAAACAAATAATATCTGATAGTATTCTTAAGCTTCCGGAAGAAGAAGCTGCGATTGTAACCCTGTATTATTTTGAAGAAAAAAGTGTAAAGGAAATTAAAGAAATAGTAGGGCTTACAGAAGATAATATAAAAATAAAACTATATCGAAGTAGAAAAAAACTATATTCGATACTTAAGTATCATGTTTCACCAGAAATTAATACTAACAATGGAAGAGCAATATAATGACATAAAGAAACTAGTAAAAGAAGCAGGAGTAGAACATCCTTCTGTAGACTTTTTGCAAAATATAATGGGTGAAATAAAGACTACTTCTGTTAATAAATCTCTAGTATATCAACCATTAATTTCTAAAAAAGCCTGGGTAGTTATCAGTTCGGTGGTTATTGGGATATTAGTTTCTTTGCCATTCTTATCTGAAGAAACATCAATCTTAGGTACATTAGATCTTTCTTTTTTCAGTATAAATGAATATAAAAATCCATTTGCTGATTTTAAGTTTCATAATACTACAATGTACGGAATAATATTCTTGGCAATTTTATTTATGGTACAGATAACCGTAATTAAAAGAAGAATAGACAAGATATACTCTGTCTAAATAATATCGATTATCAATCTAAATTCACAAAATATTTTTTAAACTTCAATACATTGTTTATTTTACATTGCTAGTTTTTGCAGTATAAAGTATGAAACAAAGAATATGTGTTATTGGCGCAGGACCAAGTGGTATAACTGCCCTTAAAAATCTTAAGGACAAAGATTTGGAGGTTGTCGTTTATGATCGCAATCACGAAGTAGGAGGTAATTGGATTTTTTCTGAAGACATTAGTCATTCCAGTGTTTTTGAAACAACGCATATTATAAGTTCTAAGACGTTGTCGCAATATGAGGATTTTACGTTTGATGATTTTGATACTACAGTAGCGGATTATCCATCTCACGAAGAGTTAAGAAATTATTTCCAGGCGTATGCCAAACATTTCGGATTATATCCATATATAGAATTTGGTACTACAGTAAAATATTGTAAACGGCTAAGTGGAGAAGAATGGCATGTTACAATTGTACAGAACGGTGAAGAAAGAATAGAGAAGTTTACAGATTTAGTAGTTTGTAATGGCCATCATTCGGTTCCTAGAATTCCAAAGTATCCAGGTCAGTTTTCAGGTGAATTTATGCATTCCCATACTTATAAAAAAGCAGCACCTTTTGTAGGCAAAAAAGTATTGGTCATAGGTGGAGGTAACTCGGCTTGTGATGTTGCTGTAGAAACGAGTAGAGTAAGTAAGAAGACAGCAATCAGTTGGAGAAGAGGATATAGAATTATTCCTAAATTCTTTTTTGGCTTGCCTTCAGATATTGTAGGAGCTAGATCTTCATGGCTTCCAGTACGAATACGAAGTTGGTTTAATGACAGGTTACTTACGATAATGTTAGGAAAAAATAAATTATATGGTTTACAAGAGGTAAAGACGAAGTTTGGAGAGACTCACCCTACAATCAATGATGAGCTTTTGTATAAAGTGCGACACGGAAAAGTACACCCAAAAGTAGATATTGAAAAACTAGATAATACTACTGTATATTTTAAAGATAAAACAAAAGAAGATTTTGATGTGATTATTGCTTGTACAGGTTATGTGCTCAAACATTCATTTTTTGATGAGTTTTTGATCGATTATAGCAATGGACCAGTTCCTTTATATCTTAAAATGTTCCATGAAGAATATCATAATCTATTTTTTGTAGGCATGTTTCAGCCTTTAGGTTGTATCTGGCCTGGATCAGAATTACAAAGCAAAGTGTTGGCAAATTATCTAACCGGTGAATGGAAAATGCCATCAAATATTAAGAAACTATGTGAACGAGAAGTAACACATCCTCATTATAAACAGATTAATACACCTAGACATACGATAACGGTGGATTATCATAAGTTTCGAAAAGCTTTATTAAAGCAATTACCTAAAAACTGGATTTCTAAAGAACCTAAAAAGATTTCAAAAAGCGCCTAATGACTGATAATTCATTTCCTCAATTTATAGAGAGTCTATCTAAAAGTTTTGTCCCTGTTGTTGATTCAAGTTTTTCTAAAGAAGAATATATTTCTATTGATTTGTCTATGGATAATCAAGGATTAGAAACTGTTGATGTTTCCTCTTCTAAAGCTTTTGAAAGATATATAAGCCATTATTTAACCGTAAATCAATCAAAGGTTGCTTATGGTGGTTATAATGAAACACGCGGCATCTATCGCAGAAGTATACATTTTAATCAACATAATCCAGAAACGGAACGTAATATTCATTTGGGATTGGATGTTTGGTGTGATGCAGGAACATCCGTGCTTGTTCCTTTAGCAGGAACAATTCATAGTTTTCAGAATAATAAGAATTTTGGTGACTACGGACCTACGATTATTTTGAAACACATAATACAGGATGTTGTCTTTTATACTTTATATGGGCATTTAAGTGTTGAATCCATCATTAATTTGGAAGTAGGTCAGTATTTTGAAGTCAGTGATGTCTTAGCTACTCTTGGAGATGCATCGGTAAATGGTGATTATGCTCCGCATCTACACTTTCAGGTTATAAAAGATTTGCAAGATAATATAGGTGACTATCCAGGTGTGTCTAACAAAAGAGATCTCAATTTTTATCTGCAGAATTGTCCAGATCCCAATTTGCTGTTGAAAATTTAACCTGATTACTAGATTAGTTTAATAATGGATTGAATTATTCCTACTCATGAAAGCACTTTTGTCATTCTTTTGTATTGCGAGTATACTTCCAGTTTTAAGAAAAAGCTGATCCTTTGACGGGGAATGTGTGTTTTTTAACCTTCTAAATGTGTTTTTAATCGTTATTATTTCTGTTTTTTATTTTTAAATAACTGGTTATCAATTATTTAGTGTTTATTTTAACATTTTCTTTGTAGTTTAACGAATAACTCGACCGTTTTGTCTAAAAGTCTGATTACTAGTTGGTGGCGTAAGTATTTAGCATTATACTTGTATGGTAATACCGTAATACTTTAACTTCTAAGCCCCCAAAATTATGAAAGTTACAGCCCTAATATTCAGTCTGTTTTTATCTATTTCAATTTTTGCTAGTGATGATAGCAAACTTACAGTTCATCAAGATGGTTTAACCATTGAAGTGTTAGATTTTGAAGAAGGAGATAAGTTGAAATTATTTGACTTTGAGACTGGAGATCATATTTTATCTAAATCGTATGCACAAATAGACCTTAGTCAATTACCAGTTGGTTCTTACTTATTGGAGAATAACGCAGGAAAGTCTATAGTAATTGATCGTCAAGAAGAAAAACTTATGATTGATGGTGCGGTGATTTTAGAAGAAGAAGAATTTACTATTGAAGAAGATAGTCAAATAGTTGAGGTAGAGGAGAATCAAGAAATGAATGTAGACCAAGAGTTTCTTAGTAATTATGTGAATCCAAATAAAAACCAATTATCTATTGAAAGAGATGGTGATGTTATTGTAGTAGTAGATTTTGAAGATGGAGATAAGTTAAAATTATTTGAAGTAAAAGATACTATCCACGTTTTATCAAAAACAACGAACGTAGTAGATTTAAGTCAATTACCAGTGGGATTATATGTTCTTGAGAACAGCAAAGGAGATTCTGTGATTATTGAGAAGTTTACTGAGACTCAAGGGAATCTTACAGATATATAATATACTTGGGGTATGTAGGATAAGTTAAAAAATATAAAAGCAAAGCGGGTTCATTTTGAACCCGCTTTGTCTTTTTTAGGTAATTGATAGAGATGTCATTTTGTTGCTAAAAAATGGTTGCTATTTATTCGTTAAGAATTTCTTTTAAAATGTATTCATTAGTGTTTCCGTGCACAAACACACCTGTTAATTGTTCCTGGTTATTGATCTTGGTCGATAATTCATCACATAAATTTTCACAAATAATTTCTATAGAAGAGTTGATTATGGAGTAATCATTGTCTGGGTTTACAAAAACCCAATTGTTAAATGTTCCATTAGTATGATTTTGAGTTAATCTAACTTTAAATTCAGTATCTGGTGAAACCAGTGTTTTTGAAATGATTTCAATTAAGTCAATTCTGATATTTGAGGCATCTTGTGGAGGATTCGGTAATATTGTTTTGCTCACTCTTAGATCATATGTGGACCCTAGTTCATAATCAAAGTTGTTAATTCCATTGAAGGTTGGAGTAAAATTATTTTGCCCAATCTGATTACCTTCTTCCACTAATAAAGCAACTCCTAGTCCGCCAAAAAAGAAACCGTTGGTCGTAGTTTTGTAATGATTTACTCTAAGATTGGTGATTTCTGTAGTCTCATCATCATCGCTGCAAGAACTAAAGACTAAAGAAACAATTAGTAAGAACAATATTTTTTTCATAGCAATTTATTATAAGATGAGGAAAAGCTATAAGGGTTGCTTCTGGCTTTTTATTTTAATGATGTTGTTGATAATGTTTCTTAGTTTAAAATTCGTAAATCACAAAAAAATAATACATAGAACTATGATGTATTGTTATTTTATGTATATTTGATCTATGTATTCAAAAGAACTACTTAAAGGTACCCTATCAGTTATTATTTTGAACCTATTGTCCGAAAGAGGGCGAATGTATGGTTATGAGATTTTTCAACAAGTAAAAGAGCTCTCTGATGGTAAAATTTTATTAAAAGATGGCTCCTTGTATCCAGCTTTACAAAAAATGAAAAAAGATGGTTTATTGACTTGCGAAGAGGAGTATATAGGTAAAAGGGTTAGAAAATATTATCTATTAACGTTAAAAGGAGAGGACGAAAAAGTGACTTATATAGCAGAACTCAAAGATTTTATGGCAACTCTTAATAAGGTTATTTTCCCAAAGCTAGATGCTATATGAAATTAAGTACTGAACAGGAAGAGAAGATTAAAGACTTTGTTGATGGACAAGGTTTAAAATTACAGGCTTTACAGGATGATGTATTAGATCACCTATGTTGTGTGGTAGAAAGTGAATTAAAAACAGGTAAAACATTTGATCAATCTTTACAAGATGCTATATCAGAATTAGCACCTAATGGTTTGATTGATTTAGAACGAAAAACATTTTTTTTATTAAACTCAAAACGAATTATTATGATGAAAAGATTGATGTATTTTATTGGATTTATTGGAGCAGTGACATTGGCTGCAGGAATCACTTTTAAGATATTATGGTATCCAGGTGCGAATAAACTTTTTATAACTGGTTTTCTATTGTTATTATTGGTTTTTGTTCCAATGTTAGCTTTTGACAGGTATAAAGTAGCTATCGCAAAAACACTTTCAGAACGACTGAAAATTATTTTAGGCTGTGTCTCAGGTGTTATAGTGGGACTATCTGGATTGTTTAAGTTGATGCATTGGATGGGAGCTGAAGTATTGTTATTAGCAGGGGCATTTATTTTTGCTATTGGGTATTTACCATTTTTATTTTTTACAATGTATAAGCGATCACTTAGCTAAAAGAAACAGTATAAATAAAACAAAAAGACCCCTGAAGTATTACACTTCAGGGGTCTTCTATTATTATCTAAGTTCTTGTTTGATCTATTCATTCACAAGTACCCATTCTCCTTTTTCAATTAAAGGGATGGCTTGTTTGTATTTAACAGTTTTGTTTTCTCCGCTCATTACATGTTTGATAGTAACTTTATCATTACGACCAATTTTAGGTTGTTCACGTACAATTGTTTCGGTTACTTGTTGGCGTTGTTGTGTTTGTCCTGCAGCTCTGCTTTGCGCAGCTCGCTCATCCATATTAGGAATTTCTTCTTTAGAAGTCTCTAGGTTTTCTTTTCTTCGTACTTGACGTGCTTCAGAGATATCCTGAGTATTACCGGTTGGTAATTCTCCTTTGAATAAGAAAGAAATAACATCCTTATTTACTTCTTCAATCATCACTTTGAATAATTCAAAAGCTTCAAATTTGTATATTAATAAAGGATCTTTTTGCTCGTGAACTGCAAGTTGTACACTTTGTTTTAACTCATCCATTTTTCGTAGATGTGTTTTCCATGCATCATCAATAATAGCTAAAGTGATATTCTTTTCGAAATCTGTAATTAACTGCTTTCCTTCACTTTCATACGCTTTCTCTAAGTTGGTGGCAACATTTAAGCTTTTTACTCCATCTGTAAAAGGAACTAAAATACGTTCATATTTACTAGATGGATCTTCATATACCTGCTTAATTACTGGATATGCAGCTTCTGCATTACGCTTCATCTTATCCTGATAATGTTCGTACGCAGCTTTGTAAACTTCTCCTGCAATTGTTAATGTATCCTTTTTCTCAAATTCTTCACTAGAAATAGGGCTACTCATAGAGAAATAACGAATTAACTCAAACTCAAAATTCTTAAAATCTTGTGCGTTTTTGTTCCCTTCGGTAATTACTTCTGCTGTATCATAGATCATGTTAGCAAGATCCACGCGAAGACGTTCTCCATATAATGCGTGATAACGACGTTTGTATACTACTTCACGTTGTGCATTCATTACATCATCATACTCTAGTAATCGCTTACGAACACCAAAGTTATTTTCTTCTACTTTTTTCTGTGCTCTTTCGATAGATTTAGAGATCATAGAATGCTGAATCACTTCACCTTCTTTCAGTCCCATTCTGTCCATCATCTTAGCAATACGTTCTGATCCAAATAAACGCATTAGGTTGTCTTCTAAAGAGACATAAAAATTAGAACTTCCCGGATCTCCTTGACGACCAGCACGACCACGTAACTGTCTGTCTACTCGTCGAGAATCGTGGCGTTCTGTACCTACAATAGCTAAACCTCCAGCAGCTTTTACTTCATCTGTTAATTTGATATCCGTTCCACGACCAGCCATGTTAGTTGCAATAGTAACTACTCCAGGATTACCCGCTTCTGCTACAATATCAGCTTCTTTTTTATGAAGCTTTGCATTTAGTACATTATGCGGAACTTTACGGATTGTAAGCATTCTACCTAATAATTCTGAAATTTCTACAGAAGTAGTACCGATTAATACAGGTCTACCTGCACGAGATAATTCAGTTACCTCTTCAATAACAGCGTTATACTTTTCACGCTTGGTTTTATATACTAAATCTTCTTTATCTTTTCTTGCAATCGGTCTGTTTGTAGGAATTTCTACTACGTCTAATTTGTAGATTTCCCAAAGCTCTCCTGCTTCTGTTACCGCTGTACCTGTCATACCAGATAACTTACCATACATTCTGAAGTAATTCTGAAGTGTAACGGTAGCAAATGTCTGCGTAGCGTCCTCAATCTTTACATTTTCTTTTGCTTCAATTGCTTGGTGCAGTCCATCGCTATAACGACGACCATCCATGATACGCCCAGTTTGCTCATCAACGATTTTTACCTTGTTGTCCATTACTACATATTCCACATCTTTTTCGAATAATGAATATGCTTTTAATAATTGGCGTAGGGTGTGGATACGTTCACTCTTTACACTATACTCTCTAAAAAGATCTTCTTTCTTTTCAGCTTCTTGTTCTTTAGGAAGTCCAAGATCTTCAATCTTAGCGATTTCCATTCCTATTTGAGGTAGTACAAAGAAGTCAGGATCATCTTTTCCAGAAAGGTAATCTACACCTTTGTCGGTAAGATCGATCTGATTGTTTTTTTCTTCTATTACATAATAAAGATCAGCATCAATCTTATGCATCTCGCGGTTGTTATCCTGCATATAGAAATTCTCAGTCTTCTGGAGTAACATTTTCACTCCTTCTTCACTTAAGAATTTAATTAATGCTTTGTTTTTAGGAATTCCTCGAAACACTTGTAGTAACTTAAAGCCGCCATCCTTGGTGTTTCCTTCTTTGATCAGTTTTTTTGCTTCAGCAAGAACTGTAGTCAGGTATTTTTGCTGAACTCCAACGATATCAGAAATTTTCGGTTTTAATTCATCAAATTCATGAATATCTCCTTTAGGTATGGGACCCGAAATAATTAATGGTGTACGTGCATCATCAATTAATACGGAATCAACTTCATCGATGATTGCATAATTATGTGGACGTTGTACTAAGTCTTCTGGTGCGTGAGACATGTTATCTCTTAGGTAGTCAAAACCAAATTCATTATTAGTTCCGTATGTTATATCTGCATTATAAGCTGCTCTACGTTCTGCTGAATTAGGTTTGTGATTGTCAACACAGTCTACAGTTAATCCGTGGAACTGGAAAATAGGTGCCATCCACTCGCTATCTCGACGCGCTAAGTAATCATTTACTGTTACAAGGTGAACACCATTACCAGACAGCGCATTAAGATATACAGGAAGCGTTGCTACTAAGGTTTTACCTTCTCCAGTTTGCATCTCTGCAACTTTTCCTTCGTGTAATGCGATACCACCAATTAGCTGCACATCATAGTGTACCATATCCCATTTCACTTCTTTACCAGCAGCATCCCAGCTTGTAGACCAGATTGCCTGATCTCCATCAAGAGTAATGTGTTCCCGATCAGCAGAAAGCTCCCGATCATAGGCCGTAGCTTCTACGGTTATCGTATCGTTTTCAGCAAATCTTTTGGCAGTTTCTTTTACAACAGCAAAAGCTTGTGGTAAGATTTCATTTAAAGTTTTTTCAGTGACTTCATATGCATCTTTCTTGAGCTTATCGATCTCTCCATAGATATCTTCTTTTCTGTCGATATCCTCTGTTGCATCTGCTTCTTTAGTAAGCGAATCTATCTTGTCATTAATTTCAGCACGAGCTTCATTGATAAGATTTTTAAACTCTACTGTTTTAGCACGAAGCTCATTGTCAGAAAGTACAGCAATGGCTTGTTCTTGCTTTTTGATCAATTCAACTCTTGGCTGAATTTCTTTTATATCTTTTTTGGACTTATCTCCAACGAATACTTTTAATACAGAATCTAAAACTCCCATGGTTTATGGTGTGTGTGTTTTTAATGAGATTTTAATTTTGAAATGAAACTAACTTATTAAACCTGTGAAAGATCATTTTAAGTTAAACTCCAATTCTTTGGGTCTATTGTAATCTCAACGCCTCAACGGCAATATTATACAATACTTTACAGGCTATATAATAGCTTAAAAAGTGGCGTAATTTACGCAAAAAAAAAGCCTCTCGCGAGACTTTTAATACTATTTAAATATTTTTTTAATATTCATCCTCATTCCAAAGATAGTCTTCGTCAGTAGGATAATCGGGCCATATTTCGTCTATAGAGTCATACGAATCTCCTTCATCTTCAATTGATTGCAAATTTTCAACAACCTCTAGTGGCGCTCCTGTACGAATTGCAAAGTCTATTAACTCATCTTTGGTAGCTGGCCAAGGTGCATCACTTAAATAAGATGCTAATTCTAAAGTCCAATACATATGCTTACTGGTTTATTTTTTTGCAAAAATAATTTTTTAGTTTAAAAAGTCAAGTAAAAAATTAATTATTTAAACAATAATTATAAGAACGTGATTTTTCGGGGTACCCCCTATTAATAATTTTTAGGCTCTCTAAAGAGATCATGAATCCTTTTTTGGAATCCATTGTATCTCATCTGCCTGCAAATCCTTGGACAACTTTCGTGCCAGTACAAATAGGTAGTCAGATAGTCGGTTTAAATACTGTAAAGTGGTCTCTTCGAAAGGTTCTAATTCGTATAAAGCAGTCGCTAAACGCTCAGCTCTTCTGCATACACAGCGGGCAATGTGACAGAATGACACAGTTTGATGCCCTCCAGGTAATACAAAATGTGTCATTGGAGGTAAAGACTCATTCATTCGATCCATTTCAGTTTCCAAAAGCTCAATGTCATCCGCAGAAATAGTAGGAATATTTAAGCGTTTCTGGCCACTTTTTAGAATTGCTTTTTCTGGATCTGTTGCTAAAACGGCTCCCACAGTAAATAATTTGTCCTGAATGTTTACTAATACCTTTTTGCTTAATTCATCTATTTGTTGATCTCTAATCAGACCAATATGCGAGTTTAGCTCATCTACAGTACCATAACTGTCAATACGAATATGGTGTTTAGGGACTCTGGTGCCACCAAATAAAGCGGTAGTGCCTTTATCTCCAGTTTTTGTGTATATCTTCATTTTACTGAGTTATTAATTGTTATTTGGTTATCTAATAACTTACAACTTAAATTTTGCTATATGTTTGAGGATTAAAATAAGGGTGTTTTGACTCAAGCTTCTCTGAGAAGAAGGAAATTATTGATTTATATATTTTAATAATAGAAAATCAATAATGTTCATTTTTTCTTCTTTTTAAAATAATTCTTCCTAAAATCTCTCTTGTCCCGATCGTACAATTTTTTTTTGTTACGTCCAGAATTCCATTTCACAATAAGAAATAATAGTGCTATTCCGATAACAACTAATACTAACTGGGTCTCTTCAGAAAGTGCATCAAACATGATTTCTTCTTTTGTGGTAAAAGTAATAAAATAGTATGGGAGTTTGCTAGTTTTTGCATCTATGAGTTAATGAGTTGATGAGTGAATGGATGATTCGTTATATACTTCGATACTCCATTACTCAAATACTTAAATACTCACCACTATTTATTACATTTGTACCGCTATGGAATTTTCATCAAAATTATTAGAAAACGCAGTGTACGAGATGTCGCAGTTACCTGGTATTGGTAAACGAACGGCATTGCGATTGGTATTGCACCTTTTGAGGCAACCAGAAACACAAACACAACATTTGGTGAAGGCTTTAGGGACTTTACGAGAAGATGTAAAGTTTTGTAAAAAATGCCATAGTATTAGTGAGTTAGAAATTTGTAATATCTGTAGCAACCCAAATCGCATCCAGAGCGTTATTTGTGTAGTCGAAGATATTAGAGATGTAATGGCAATTGAAGGCACAAGTCAATATAGAGGTTTATACCATGTTTTAGGCGGAAAAATAAGTCCGATGGATGGTATAGGACCGCAAGATCTTAAAATTGGGACATTGGTAGAAAAAGCAAAATCCGAAGAGGTAAAAGAATTGATTTTTGCATTGAGCGCCACTATGGAAGGAGATACTACTAATTTTTATATCTATAAACAGCTAGAAGGTGTTGAGATAAAAACATCCACTATTGCCAGAGGAATTGGTGTAAATGATGAATTAGAGTATGCAGATGAAGTAACTTTAGGAAGAAGTATTATCAATAGGATTCCTTTCGAAAATGCTTTAAAGAGCTCCTAAAATGTTTAATTTTTAAAACCTGATCCTCTGAAGCTTTCCGTAATCATTCTTAATTATAATGTACGTTACTTTCTGGAGCTATGTATTCTTAGTGTACAGAAAGCTGTTGCTACCCTAGACGCAGAGATTATTGTAATTGATAACAACTCTCCAGATGATAGCTGTGCAATGGTTAGAGAGCGTTTTTCTGATGTTACACTTATTGCAAATAAAGAGAATGTTGGTTTTGCAAAAGCCAATAATCAAGGAGTTGCTTTGGCTAAAGGCAAGTATATCTGTATTCTGAATCCCGATACGGTAGTTGCAGAAGATACGTTTACGCAAATTATGGCAGCATCAGAAAAATTAATTCATATGGGAATGGTAGGCCCCAGATTGATTGATGGTACAGGTAATTTTTTACCAGAAAGTAAACGTAATGTCCCTTCACCATTAACATCTTTTAGAAGATTGTTTGGGATCAAACTCGGTAAAGTGAAGAATTATTATGCCGACCACATATCAGAAACAGGGATTGGTGATATCGATATTTTGGTAGGCGCTTTTATTTTGGTAAAAAAGGTAGATTACGAATCAGTGGCGGGTTTTGACGAAGATTATTTTATGTATGGAGAAGATATTGATCTTTCATACAAAATGAAGAAGAAAGGATTAGAAAACTATTACATAGGCACGATACCCGTGATTCACTATAAAGGTGAAAGCACAGATCGTAATACAGAATATATAAAACGCTTTTATGGAGCCATGCGATTGTTTTATAGCAAGCATTTTAAAAGCAACTGGTTCTTAGATTTTATTGTGTCCTTTGGAATACGGTTAACTTCTGTGATACAATCGTTTAAAAATCATCATAACGAAAAACGTGTGATTGATCAGTATTTTCTGGTTTCTGAAAATGAGGAGCTGAGACAAAAAATTGCAGCTATTTTAAAAAAAGAAGTACAGTTTATTTCTTTAGAATCCGCTCAGAATTTGGGATATACTAATAACGAACTTATCTTTGATAATGAGTTGCTGAGTTTTGGTAAGATTATCAGTGAAATGCAACGATTAAAAAAATCGAATATAACCTTTAAGATTAGGCCTGCAGGGTGTAACTTTATGTTAGGAAGTGATTTTAGTGATGGAAAAGGCGAGGTGATTACTTTTTAGAGAAACTTTAATACAGGAAAATTAATTTAAGAGCTTAACTTTTATTAATTTCGCAAAAAATATAACTAATAAATACCTTTGATTAAGAATATGGCAAAATTTGAGCTTAAACTTCCGAAGATGGGTGAGAGTGTTGCAGAGGCAACAATAACAACTTGGTTAAAAGAAGTTGGAGAAACTATCGAGTTGGACGATGCAGTATTAGAGATTGCTACGGACAAAGTAGATAGTGAGGTTCCAAGTGAGGTAGAAGGTGTATTGGTTGAAAAACTTTTTGAAGTTGATGATGTAGTAAAAGTTGGTCAAACAATCGCTATTATCGAAATAGAAGGAGAAGGTACTGTAGAAGCAGCTCCACAGGAATCTAAAGAAGAAGTAGCTTCAGCTCCAGAAACAGCAGCAGTAATCGAAAACGATATGGCTACAGTTACGGAAACTGTAACTGCTAAGGCGGATTTCTCAGAGAGTTCTAAGTTTTACTCTCCGTTAGTGAAAAATATTGCTGCCGCAGAAGGAATTTCTGTAGCAGAATTAGAAAATATAGCTGGAACCGGAAAAGACGGTAGAGTGACTAAAAATGATATTCTACAATTTGTAGAAGATCGTAAAGCAGGTAAAACTGCTGCTCCTGCAGCACCAGCAGTAACAGAGCAAAAAACTGCTCCAGCAGCGCCAGCTAAGAAAGCGGCAGTACCAAAAGCTACACCAGTGGTAGCATCTGGAGATGATGAGATTATAGAAATGACCAGAATGGGCAAACTGATTGCACATCATATGGTAGAATCTGTACAAACTTCTGCACACGTACAATCGTTTATAGAAGCGGATGTTACGAATATCTGGAACTGGAGAAAGAAGGTAAAAGGAGATTTCATGAAGAGAGAAGGAGAGAATCTAACTTTTACTCCGATCTTTATGGAAGCTGTGGCAAAAGCAATCAGAGATTTCCCAATGATTAATATTTCTGTTTCTGGTGATACCATCATCAAAAAGAAAAATATTAACCTTGGAATGGCAGCGGCCTTAGGTGATGGTAATCTAATTGTTCCGGTAATTAAGAATGCTGATCAGTTAAACTTAGTTGGGATGACTAAGGCAGTAAATGATTTGGCAAACCGAGCACGTAATAATGCATTAAAACCAGATGATATCCAAGGTGGAACTTATACAGTGACTAATGTTGGTACTTTTGGTAGTATTATGGGAACACCAATTATCAACCAACCACAAGTAGCTATTTTAGCATTAGGAGCGATCCGTAAAGTACCTGCTGTGATTGAAACACCGGATGGTGATTTTATAGGTATCCGTTATAAAATGTTCTTATCACACTCTTATGATCACAGAGTTGTCAACGGAGCATTAGGAGGACAGTTTGTACAACGCGTAAAAGACTACCTAGAAGCATTTGATGTAAATAGAGAATTTTAAAATCACATATCATACCGAAGACTGAGTTTGTAGAAGTGTTGTCGAAGTGTGATGCTGAATAATATAAAAAACCACAACAATATTTGTTGTGGTTTTTTTATATGTATAAATTGTAGTTTCTTTAAAAAGTGCTACCTGTATATTGAATGTTTATTATGCCTTCGTAAACGATCGCAATTGGCAATATAAGTGGAATATGCGTAATATTACCTATATAACTTTGTTGTAGTACATTAAAGAGAAAAATTGGAATTAATTGATAAAGAAATAGCTGATTGGATAAAACCTTATGCAACAATTGTTGGAGAAAAAATTGAGGTTGATATAAATCTAAAAAAGGAAAATCCAATCAAATATTTTCTGAGATTGACTTTGCCAAATAACTTTCAAGATTACGCAATTGCTCTTCACTCATATTGGATAAATTATAACGTTCCAAAAAGTGAAATAAAAGAAATGCAAAATGATGATGATGAATTTCGTGAAGAGGATTTCAGTCGTGTAAATTGGAAAGATTTTTACAAACTTAAAAATGTTTCTTTTGAACTTAACACAGCTATTCTAAACTCTGTTGGATGGAAAAGATTTGATAAACAAATGAATAATGAGTTATATCCTGGAGAAGGAATAATGGATGAAGAACATTTGGTGAGTTTAGTCAAAGTTGTTGACGGACTTTATGGAAATCAGGAGATTGAGTTATTTTACACTTTTTTATCAACTCAGGATTGGGAAAAAGATTTGATGTTTAGTGGTCGAATACACGATTTACCTAATTTAATAAAAAGAGAGAATCTAAGACTAACACCGAGTTTGATTTATCCAAAAGAAGGAAATTGGGCCGTTAATACAGATTATGATTTGGCATTCTCAACCATTGGTGGTGAATCTAAGTTTATAAATGAATTGACTAAACAGAATACCTACGAAATACTTAAAGTTGAATACTAAAAACGTACTACAACAATTTGTATATTGCATATGCCGCCTTCGGCTAGCAAACGCAACATACAAGGAACGTTGTAGCTAATTGAAAAATGAATGAACTAGATCGAATAAAAGTGTATGGAGATGGCAAAACTATTCCTAAGGTTGCTTCTGGGACTTATATAATTCTTATTCAAGAGAAAACTGTACAAGTTGGGAAATTATACCTTGGGGAGCAATATGATTTTTATATGGAAATTGACCACCCTAAAAATCAAAGTGATTTAGCTATTCTTGTTACTGAATTAATAAAAGAGAAAAAACCTGAATATCTCGAAAGTGAAAATTCAATTATAGTGATATGTCCAAAATATATTGCTGATAAAATGATCTGGAATAAATAAGAAAAATGACACATAGAACTTTAATTGCATTATTATTAGTTAGTTTTACCGTAGGATGTAATAAACATAAAAAAGAATCCGAAAGCTTGAAGATAGAAATGAAAACCTCCGAAAATGAACCTAAATCATTACTTGATAATGTTCGACTTGCTATAAATCCTAAATTTCAAGATTGGGTGTTGTTCAAAAACGGAACCTACATTATTTTTGATGATATTAGTAAGGTTAATGATATTCAAAATGAAGCTATTAAATTAATGGAAGAATTTGGACCTGTCAGTGCTGGTGGCCCAGCGGGTGATTTTAATGTTACCTCTTTGAATCAAACAAAAGGTTGGATTGTTTCTAGTCACGGATATGGTATGTATACCTATGTTCATCCGAACGAACTAAATACAACTTCACCTGATAACATTGCAATAGGAATATATGGACGTACAAAAAGGGACAAAGACGGGAATAACCCTAAAATAATCTATATAAATAAAAGTAACTAGCTACAACAAGATATATAAATCATGGCAATTTACTGTCCGATCGAAAGATAATTCCTTTTTACAAAGGCGCTAGATTTTTATAAATTGAACAAGAAATAAAAATGCGCAGATAGATCGATTGGTTCTGGCATACTTGCCTTGCTTCGATTCATATATTTGGCGTTGCAACAAGCTATTGTGATCGTTAGCTAAGAGTATTTTTCAACCACTAAATCACCCCAATCAGCAATCGACCTAATAAGTGGAATTAAGGTTTTACCGAAATTTGTTAGTGAGTATTCTACTTTTAAAGGCGGTTTGGAAGTATAAACTTTTCTATTAATTATACCATCTTCTTCTAATGCCTTTAATTGTAAGCTCAATGTTCTTTCTGTCACAGTAGGCATTTCCTTTCTTAATTCATTATAGCGTAAAGTTTTTTCCATTAAATGGAATAAGATTACAGTTTTCCATTTTCCACCTATAATTCCCATTGTTAAACTGGCACAGCAAGGATATTCATTCCCTTTGAATTTAAGCATTTTGGGTTCTTTTGTTTCCATAAAATTATACTATCATTTTTGACCGTTATTGCAAAGGTAAAATACTATATTTACTTTTGCAACTATAATTATTATAGTAAGTTAAAATAGAAAATATGAGCTTTATAAAATCAATGCAAAATCGATATACTACAAAAAAGTATAACGTGACAAAAAAAATCGAAAATGAAAAAATTGAAGAATTAAAAGAGATTTTACAATTGAGCCCTTCCTCAATAAACAGCCAGCCTTGGAAATTTACTTTTGTTTCAAGCAAAGACACAAAACAAAAACTTTCGGAGGTATCTTGGTTGAACACAAACAAAGTGCTTGACAGTGATACTGTTGTGGTGTTCAGCAGAATCAACAATATTGACTTATTCGAAAAACAAATTGAACAAGAACTGCCAAAAGGAGCAGTGAACTATTACAAAGAATTTATAAAACCTCAAACGGACGAACAAATAAAAGCTTGGTTTGACAAACAAGTTTATTTGGCTTTAGGGGTTTTCTTGAGTGCCTGTGCTGAAATGGGAATTGATGCTACACCAATGGAAGGTGTTGAACCTAAAAATTATGACAAAATTCTAAATCAGATAGACTACGCTACTCTTATGGCAGTAGCAATTGGTTATAGAGACAATGAAGATTTTAACCAACCGAATAAAAAACCAAAGTCAAGGAAAGATATTAAAAAGGTAATAGAAGCGATATGAAAAAAAAATAATCGTTTTAGGAATAAGTATACTTTTTATAATGTGTACAAACCCAACAAAAGAAGATAAATCTAACAACATAACAACAGAAAATATGAGTAATCAAAAATTAACAATAGTTGCAAGAATTTTAGCAAAACCGGAGAAAAGAGAATTAGTAAAAAGCGAACTACTAAAATTAATCGATATTACAAAAGCGGAAAAAGGCTGTATTAACTACGACTTACATCAAGACAATGAAAATGAAAATCTATTTTTGTTTTTTGAGAATTGGGAAAATAGAGAGTTATGGCAAACTCATATGAACAACAAACATTTAGCTGATTATATGAAAGCAACAGATGGAGCTGTCGAAGAATTCATACTAAACGAAATGACACAAATAGAATAGAAAACCAGTTGCCAACAATGTATAAAAGTAATAGCGGTTTGGATTTTTATCCAAACCATTTTTGCGTTTAATTAAGTATATTGTAATTTGAAAAGTAGTTACGTAACCCCCCCCCACTACTTATACACAAGAATGTTAGCACAAATTAAAATATTAAATGAAGAAAATATCTTTTCTAATATCAATTTTATTAGCTCAAATAGGGTTTTGTCAAAATTATCAATCAGAATTTTTAAATTATTGTCAAACGAAGGATACCTTAAATCAATTAAAAGTTCTTGAGGAATGGAAAAAATCAAGTCCCAATGATCCTGAACTTTTTACAAGCTATTTTAATTATCATTTTTCAAAGTCTAGAAAAGAAGTCATAGCATTGACTACAAACCAACCAAATGGTGAAAGTTTAACCTTAAAAGATAGTCTTAATAAAACGGCTGGTTTTTTAGGAAGTCAAATTCATTATGATCAAACAGAATTAAGAAAAGGACTAGAAAAAATTGACGAAGGAATTACAAGTTATCCAAACCGACTTGACATGAGATTTGGGAAAATATATGCCTTAGGCCAAATAGCCGATTGGAACAATTTTACTTCAGAAATTGTTAAAACAATTAAATATTCTTCTACTAATGATAATAATTGGACATGGACAAATAATGAAAAAAAAAATGGCACTGAAAAAGATTTTCTATTAGACATTCAAACCTATCAATTACAATTATATAATACTGGAAATGATGAATTGCTCAAAAATATGCGAGAAATCGCAAATGAGGTTTTAAAATATTATCCGAATCATATCGAGAGCTTATCCAATCTTTCAATAACATATTTACTGACTAAAGAATACGAAAAAGCACTTGAACCACTATTAAAAGCGGAAAAATTGGCTCCCAAAGATCCTATTGTATTAGCGAATATTGCTCAAGCCTATAAATTAAAAGGAGAAAAACAAAAATCGATTGAGTATTATGAAAAGACAATCGAATTTGGTGATAAAAGAACTCAAGAGTATGCTAAACAGCAAATAATAGAATTAAAAAAATAAACTTGCGCTAACAGTTTGGATATAGCATATACTCCTCTTCTGGAAGCTAACGCATCATGTAAGAGACGCCGTAGAACATTGGACTAAATAAACTAAAAATGGGAAGAGTACATCTTTTTGAATTTGAAGACCAAAAATGGTTTCCGACTTTTTTGAGGAATTACGGAACTGATTTTTTACAGTTTTTGTCCAACAAAACAAAAATGTATAAACCGATTGTTTCAGTAATTGAAAAAGGGTTACGAAATAGTAAAACGAATCAGATCGTAGACCTTGGTTCAGGAGGTGATGGCGGACTAATTTGGTTGAATTCTGAATTGAAAAAGAATAACTCAGATCTGAAAATAATTCTGACTGATTTTTACCCCAATATTCCTGCATTCAAATTCACAAAAGAAAACGCGGACAATTTTGAATATGTCGAAAAACCTGTTGATGCGCGAAATGTGCCAGAGGAATTAAAAGGATTGAGAACTCAATTTTTATCATTGCACCATTTTGAACCAAAAGACGCAAAACTAATCCTGCAAAATGCCATTGACACGAATAGCTCGATTGCAGTATTTGAAGGACAGGAAAGAAGTGTTCCAAGTATTTTAGCAATGCTATTTTGCCAATAAGCGTTTTATTGGTTACACCGTTCATACGACCATTTAAAATCAAACGCATTATTTTCACCTATTTAATCCCAATTGTACCTTTGTTTGTATTGTGGGATGGAGTTGTTTCCTCGTTAAGGACTTATTCCGTTAAAGAAATGAACGGACTTGTGGAGAATTTGAACGGAACAGAAAATTATGATTGGGAAATTGATAAAGTAAAATCCGGACCTGGTGTCGTGTTATATTTATTAGGAACAAAAAAGGAATAAGTAGATGCTACAATAATGAATGAGACTTTATTTAGTGAATTGATTAGCAAGCAGGTGCTTATGTATGTTTTCGAGCCTCCTAAATTTTTAAAGCCTGTGCTGAACTTGTCGAAGTATGGCTTTTAAAATTTATAAGTTGAAACAAAATATAAAAATTCACGTCTTTTAAACGCTAGGTTTCAAACATTAAGAAAAACTAAATTTTAATTAATGAATTTAATTTTAGATTTCTTTTTAGTGGGAGGCATTGTAATTATTGCAATAGTTTTATTAAAGCTAAAAAGAATAAAAGAGAAGGAACTACCTCAAAAAATATTAATTGTATTTTTCTTACTTCTATTTTTTGTTTCTCTATATTTCTATGCTTTGTTGCATGATATTATTTGGCTTATAAACCTCTGCTTTTTACCAAACGATATTACAACAATTACTTTAGGACCTTTGTTATTTCTTTATGTAAAATCTTTATTCTTAAAAGAAGATAATTTAGTAAAAAAGACTTTTGTACATTTTATTCCTACTTTCATATTTGCTTTTGGCATTACGATTCCAACGATATTGTTTAATAACTTTAAGATAAACGAACTTGCCTATACACATTCAAATTTTATACGTAGCATTATAAGAATTGATAATTTATACTTTATACTATACTTAATTATTTCATTACGATTGTTATCTAAGTATCGAAAATTGACTGAATATAAATATTCGAACCTAACGAAATATGATTTCAATTGGATAAAGATTATGCTTTTATCTGCATTGATTATTATAAGTGTTGATTTAGGGCTTAAAATATTTGAATCCTTTTTTGGAGATTTTCAATGGAATGTTGACAATATTTCTGTGTTGGCTATGATTGTCCTGGTTTCATATTTAGCGTATTATGGTGTAAACCAATCTAAAGTATTATTGCCGTCTTTTTTATTAGATAATGAAACTGAAACTGAAGTTAAGAAGAAAAAGAAGACATTGTCTTCTGAGAAAAAAGAAGCGTTTGAAAACCTAAAAAATAAACTTGAACTTATTATAAAAACTGAACAGCCATATTTGGATGAAGATTTGACATTAGGGAAATTAGCAGAACAACTTTCTACAACAGACAAAAAACTTTCCACAATGTTAAATCAATACTTGAACACTACATTTTATGTTTTAATAAATAAGTATCGTGTAGAAGCTGTAAAAGAAAAGATAACCTTAGATATCTATAAAAATTATAACCTATTTGGAATTGCGTCCGAATGTGGTTTTAAATCAAGAACCAGTTTCAATAGAATTTTCAAAAAAGAAACAGGACTCTCTCCTTCTGAATTCAAAAAAAGTATTTCATAAAAGTTGTTCTATGTTTTTTAACATATAATAACATACCAACGCTTCTATTGGTCAATCTAAATCATTATAAATTTATTGGTTTGCAATTAGATTTATAAACTATAATAAAATGAAAAAAAAGGTATTGACATTATTGTTTTGCGGACTTGTACTAATTGCAAAATCACAAAACACACTTGAAAAACCACAAAAACAGAGTGTAGAAAAATCAATCTTCGGAATTCAAACAGGATTTGCTGGATTGTGGGTTTACAATGAACTAAAACTATCAAATCAAATTGCACTGCGAACTGAAGTAGGCTTTGATGCTTATGATAATGATGATTTTTATCCTGATGCTGGTTTTCTGCTGACCACCGTTATTACATTAGAACCGCGTTGGTATTATAATCTCGATAAACGCGCGAGTAAATCAAAACGAATAGACAACAATAGTGGAAATTTCTTTTCTCTTAAAACAAGTTTTCATTCAGACGATTTACTTCTTGACTTTGGAGATGATAAAAATGCACGAATAGTAGATAACTTATCTATAATTCCAACTTGGGGAATTAGAAGAAACTTAGGGAAATATTTTAATTATGAAACGGGTATTGGAGTTGGTTATATTCATTTTTTTTCTAAAAACGCGGGATTTACAAAGAACAAAGGGGAAACTGCAATAAATTTGCATTTACGTATTGGCTATCAATTTTAGCTGTAAAAATGTTGTGCAAAAAGGTGTATAAGTAATAACGATTTGATTTATAATTCAAATCGTTATTACTTATAGACGAACACGTTATTATTAATTACACACTACCAAGAAACTCTGGTTCGTTTTCTTTTATTAATTTAGTTGATAGCCAAAGGAACTAAACCTATACATAAATGTTAGTAATAATTTAAAAATCGAAATGGAGATTCATACGTTAATAGGGGTAGATACAAAAGACATTCTAAAGGTGTTCAATGAATCGTTTTCGGATTATTTTATTCCGTTTCAGTTAACAGAAGAACAGCTAGATTCTAAAATGCTAGCGGATAAAGTAAATCTCGGCGTATCTGTTGGTGTTTTTGAAGACGAAAGACTAATTGCTTTTATATTACATGGTTTTGACGAAATCAATGGCGAAAAAATAGTATACAATGGAGGAACAGGAGTTATTCCAGAGAAAAGAGGTTTTGGATTAACGAAACAGATGTACAATTTTATTTTACCAGTTTTAAAAGAAAAAGGAATTAATAAATTATTCCTTGAAGTCATTACCAAAAATATACAAGCTATTACATCGTATAAAAAATCTGGTTATAAAATAGAAAGAGAATTATACTGCTACAAGGGAGAAATAGTTATTTCAAACGTGAACAACAATTTAGAAATTCGTGAATTACAAGAGTACGACTGGAGCTTAATGCAATCATTTTGGGATATCACTCCTACTTGGCAAATGTCAATCAATTAAAAAATACTAATGTTTCATTGGGCGCTTATATTAAAAATAAGCTGGTTGGATATGTTATATATAATCCAAAGAATAAAAGATTGCAACAAATTGCGATAAACAAGAACTTTAAACGGCGAAAAATAGCTTCAACTCTAATGTCGAAATTAATAGAGGACTATGGAGCTACAGTTTCAATTATTAATTTAGATAAAAGCTCAAAACCCATTGATGCTTTTTTACAAAAAATAGGATTTGAAAAAAATCTGGAACAGTTAGAAATGAAACTACAACTTGATAAAAGCTACAGCTAACAATGTATATGTTTTGAAAAAAATGATAACTTGTACACAAAAATGAATAAAATAGATTGATAAAGTATTTAAAATATCTGATTTCCCTCCTTCTGATTTTCGGTCTGACGGTTAACGAATGTTCTGCGCATTCGGAGGTTAGTTCTTTAAAATACAATCAAGTCTCATACATTAATAGTGAAAAAGAATTTAGAAGCAAGCACTCGAAATTGTTTGCCTATACTGGAAAAATTCTTGTTGAAAATGTATTTTCAATTGTATTACTTACATATCAAAATTTAAGAAAGGCGTATAGTAATAAGACGTTAACTATCTTAAAATTACAAATTGAGCTATACCAAAATATAAATTCAATAGTTGCTCAGTACATATTTTTAAAAAAAATAAACACTTCTAATAACCAATATTCAAGTTTATACATAGCATAGAAAAGAAATTTTTTCTATGCCAATATGCACATCAGTGCGTAAAATGATACAACAAATGTCTAATCATTTATCATTTCTAGAATGTATAAACAAAAGAATAAAACCCATTCGGGGGAATCCAAGTATTTCGCCCAATCAATATTAATTTACCTTAGAATACTAAAAGGGAGCTTCAGTTTTGCGATCAATGCGCTTGTAAACAATAAGTTGCGCTCCTTTTTGTCACTTTTGGGTGTTGCCATCGGTATTTTTTCAATTATAGCAGTTCTAGCAAGTGTAGATAGTTTAAAACAAGAGATTGAGGGAAGTCTTAGTGGTATTGATAAAAACACAATCATTGTAATGAGGTTTCCTTTTAGTCCAACAGAAATTCCTCAATGGAAATGGCAGCAATTTCCGGATGTAACTTATGATGAATATCGAAGTATAAAAAGAAATACCCCTAATCTTGAAGCGGCTACTTTTGTGATGCAAGTCCCACTTAAGGTAATTAAGAATGATTATGCTTCAGTATCTAATGTAAATATAGCATCTATTACCTATGAATATGGAGATATAGAAGAGCTTCAGATAGCACATGGCCGTTTCTTTTCTGAATCTGAATCCGATAGAGGGGCTACTCTTCTTGTTATTGGAGATGAAATCGCAAATTCATTATTTGGTTCTGCTGAGCAAGCAATCGGAGGGAAGGCGAAGTTGTATGGTCGGAAATTTACCATAATCGGAGTGCTAGAGAAACAAGGAGCAGTCTTGGGAGATTTTTCAAAGGACAACTTTGTTTTATTATTGACAAACTTTGCAAGGAAAATTTATGGGAATAATAATAGGACAACATTTCCCCGCATTATTATTAAGCCTAAGAAAGGAATAGATATGGATGAATTCCGTACTACGCTTACACAACGATTTCGCTTAATGCGTGGTTTGAAATCAGATAATGTAGATACTTTCTTTGTTAATCAAATGAAAGGATTTACAGATGTGATAGATAATATAACCAGTGTTTTAAACAAAATAGGATTAATGATTAGTTGCTTTTCATTATTGGTGGGAGGATTTGGAATAGCTAATATTATGTTTGTAAGTGTAAAAGAAAGGACCAATCTTATAGGAATACAGAAATCCCTTGGAGCTAAGAATAGATTTATATTGTTTCAGTATTTATTTGAAGCTATTATCCTTGCAGTTATTGGTGGGTTTATTGGTATAACCTTAGTGTTTTTAGTTTTTAAATTAGCTTCCCAGTTTATCGAAGATTTTGAATTTATACTCTTGTCTACGAATATGTTGATTGGATCAGTAGTTTCCACGGTCATTGGATTGATTGCAGGCATTCTTCCTGCGATTTCGGCATCACGCTTGAACCCTGTGGAGGCGATTCGAACTGGAATGTAATGAATGATTTTTAACTATATTTTACTGTAATTTAGGAAGAAGATAAAGTGATTTATGAAATCAACATTATGTTGAGCGAGAATAGAAAAAAATAAAGTAAGCACAGAGAATATCCTACGCAAGACCGTATATAATTTGTTGCTAGCCCTCGTCTATTTCCAAAAACCCTAGCTGATTTATATTTGGTTTCTATTTGTTAAATTAGTTATTTAAACACGCGACGAACCATATGTCAAACGTTATAAATAAAACCAAGTAAAAATTGAAAAACGAGTTAATAAGAAAAGCCATTTCAGAAATAGAAAATCCAACTTTCGGGACGACAGAACAATATATTGAAGTTCTTAATATCGAAATAGAAAATGGAAAACCAAAAGTTGAACGAGTTGATTTCGAATCATTTGAAGAGACTAACGTTGTTTATTTTTCAATAAAAGGGGAGCCTTTTTTTTTGAGTGTTTATTTCTGTAAAGAAAATAATGAAATAACCAATGTCGGAATCGAAAACGGAAATCAAGTAAGCTTGACTGCAACATCTGAAAACCTAACTTTTGAGCAACTTTCGGGATTAACAAATTTGAAAGGATTTTCTGGTTGGAGTGTAAATGACATTAGAAAAACTGGAAAAGGGAACTATAGTTTTAGTCGTCTATCTTTTGAGCCAATTAAAAATAGAGCTTATGATTTAGATTCTAAACTAAAACTACTCTTAACGGATTTAGAAAAAGATGTTGCAGGAATCAGAAAGTTAGTTGAAAAAGCAAATGTTTATATTTCCGTTCATAATCAACAGTATATTGACGGAAATAAAGGAATTCATCTTGACAGAGAAACTATCAATAGAATTAGTGAACTCAATTTAGCAATTGACTTTGACCAATACGTGTTTGGAAATGAATTAAAATAAGCACTCTGAAAAATAGAAAAGTAGGGTAACGTTTTGCTTCGTTAAGGCACATACTTATAACGTTAGTTTTAATTGTTCAGAAAAATGAAAATCATAATCGAAAAATGACACAAGAATTATATCAAAAAGCAATGAAATATGCTGGTGAAAAGCATAGTGAACAAAAAGTACCAGGTACAAATGCTAATTATCTGTTACATATTTCTAATGTTGCTATGGAAGTGTTGATGGCGTATCAAGCTGATCATAATTTTGATCTTGATTTTGCGGTACAGGTTGCTGTTTTACACGATACTATTGAGGATACAACAGCAAGTTTTGAAGAAATAAAAAATGAGTTTGATGATGCAATAGCTGTTGCGGTACAAGCTTTAACTAAAAATGAAAGCTTGCCAACCAAAGAAGAAAGGATGAAAGACAGTTTAGCTAGAATTAATGCGCTACAAAAAGAAGTTGGACTTGTTAAAATAGCTGATAGGATAACAAATTTGCAAACGCCACCAAAACATTGGACAAAAGAAAAAATTGGCAAATACTGTGAAGAGGCAAAATTGATATCAGTATCTCTACAAGGTAAAAATGAATATCTTCATCATCGATTGAATCAAAAAATCGAGGGATATGAAAAGAATATAAATTTAACTTAGTCCAAAAGTAAAAGATGTTTACTGCAGAAATAAAAAGTGCACCAGATGAGGATATCTGTATCCTTATAAAAGTTGATAACCATCCATTTAATTATATAGTTGATTGTGGTGAAGCCAAAAGCTTGAGTGTAAAAGAATGTATGAATACCAATGCAATCTTTATAAGTCATACTCATATTGACCATTTTGTAAATTTTGATACGATACTTAGGCATCAGATCGGGGTTCAAAGGAGGGTAGTTATTACAGGACCTAAAGGAATTATTGATCAGGTTCAAAATAGAATACTGAGTTATTGCTGGAATCTGATTGACAAAGATGCAATAACATACGAAGTGAGAGAGATTCTGCAGGACGGCGAATATAAATCAACTATTTTACGTCCTCCAATTTGGGAGAAAGAAGATGAAAACTTGGTTTCAAAAACTACAATATTTGAAGAAAAACAGTTTGTAGTTGAATATGAGATACTAGATCACAAAACGGATACTATTGCATATCTCTTTAATGCTCATGATAAGACTAAGATACAATTGGATAACGACCAAAAAGGAGGGAAGTGGGTACGAGAATTGAAGGAAGCTTATGAGGCTATAGAGGGAGAAAAAATTATAGAAATAGAAGGTAAAGTTTATAAGTCGAAAGAGTTATTTCATTTGATTCATGTAGAGAAAGGTAAGAAGTTGGGAGTCGTTTTGGATCACGCGGCTAGTGAACAAAATCATTCAAAAATTAAAAGAAAATTTACAGGATGTGATGAAGTATATATTGAATGTTTTTATAAAGATGAGGATAAAGAATTTGCAGAAAAAAACTATCATAGTTATGCGTCAAAATCAGGAGAAATCATGAAAGCCTGTAAAATAGAAAATGCAATTCCGGTTCATTTTTCACGTAAATACGAAGAACAGGATATACTAGTCTTGGTGGAACAGTTTGATAAAGCAAAAAAATAATAATATTTAGATGACTGTAGACGATACCAAAGCAATGATACTATACACTAAAAAATAAAGACTATGGAGGGAATAACTTATATAGAATCATTTATTGATAATCCGTCAACTCTTTTCCAAGTATTAAAAGATTCAATTGAATGGGATGATCGTATGACAGCAAGAAAAACTGCTAGTTTTGGTAAAGCATATAACTATTCCCAAATAAGTTATCCATATCAAGAATTCACAGATGAGTTGAAAACGATTGTACGACTAATTGATAAAGCATTATTTTTTGAACCAAATAACTGTCTTTTAAATTATTATTTAGATGGTAAATCATCCATGGGATTTCATTCTGATCAGACCGATATTCTTTCTAAAGGAACGGGTGTTGCAATAGTTTCTATAGGAGAAACTCGAACGCTCAGGTTTCGAAATATAAAAAATAGAGAATTCAGGAAGGATTATAAATTAACATCGGGTTCACTTATTTATATGACCAATGAGCTGCAAGATGAATGGCAACATGCTATTCCAAAATCTGATACCGACAAAGGAAGGATGAGTTTAACCTTTAGAAAAATGATATAACGTACTTAATGACAAATCCTAAAGAATCAAAAAAAGGACTTACGTTAACTGATAAAATTTTAATTTTCTTTTTCGGAGTATTATTTGTGATGTTCTTTGGTTATCAATATTTGTATAATTTACCGGGTACTGAAAAGCAAAAACGTCAGGGAATTATATTATACTATTTGGGAATCTTGTTTTGGGTGTTGGTTGTAGTTGCTCTTTTATTTTTTTTCTAAATATTATTTATAAGAGTTCAAGTGGTCGGTCATGTTTGTAACAAATTCAATTATATAGATACTAATCAAGTAGCATACAATTTTTAACAGTAAACTTTATACTTATGAATATTAATGAAGCCTCTAAATTTTTTAAGAATCTGGTTACGGAGACGGATGTTAAATCTGAAGTAAAAGTGTATAAAAAATTCATTGCTATTTTATCGCAGCTAGAAGATAAAAATTTATCTGAAGAGCAACTACTAGCGATTGAAGATAAACTTGATGTATTCGATTTTGATGTGAATCGAGAAAATAGAAAAAAATACTATAGCAAAAAACTTGCTGAATTCTCTAATTACCTAAAAAAAGAATTTTCCTTGATATCTGAGGGCTACTATATGACGATTGGAATGAGCATCGGGATGTCTCTTGGAATGAGTTTAGGAATGACCTTCGGAGTTGTTTTTGGGTCAATGTCAGGAAATGATTCTGGAACATCTAATGGATTAATCTATGGAATGATGTTAGGTATGACAATAGGAATGTCCATTGGACTCGCAATAGGGGTTTCTATGGATGCTAAAGCAAAAAAAGAAGGTAAGGTTTTAGGTGCTGAGTGTAAATAAATAAGTTCTCTTTATAAGGAATTAACGACCATAGAGGGAAATTCTAATGTTGACAAAGAATGCTAAAAAAAATAACATTATCAGTCTGAGCTTGCCTACTGACAAGACAGGCTTTTCTATAGGCGATGATCAAGAATACTATATTAATGAAACCGCAACAATACTAGTTGTGGTTTTTTTGATGTTTGTGGATCATTCAATAAGTATTATTTCACTGAAAACAGTGTAGTATAGGAGGACATAGGTATGGATCTTTGTGTTGTTAATTTTAAAATTCAAAATAAATGTCTGATATACTTAAAACCGTAAAATCATTGAGTAGTACTACTTCAGTTCCTAAACGACTTGAAATCTTTTACCTTTCTGAAGCTGATGAGTATAATGATGCTTCCATTGCTAATTTACCAGGTTGGGATCCGAGTTGCGAGTTTGATTTGGACTTTTCTGCGGACACAGTAGAAGAATTAATGGAAAGACATTCGGATTGGATAACAAGAGAGTCAGAGAGTGATCAGTGCCAGTATATTGCTTTTTCAACGCTCGAGGATGAAACCGATTTTTTGGTAGTCAATATTAGTGATGAGGATTGTCCGGTATATTTCGGAAATCATGAAACTGGAGATTTTCAGATGATATATAAAAGCCTGGATCGTTTTGTGAAATATCTGGACAGCGAAGATATAAACCCAATGGAATTGTTTGGTGAACTTTATGAAAAATCTCAGACTGCCTTTTTTGATGGTAATGAAGAATTAGTGGTTACATTGCTAGGTGATTTTTTTGATCAATACCCTATGAATCCTGCTATACCAGGACCTTATATGAAACAAATTCCTGATGCCTTAAATTTATTAGCGTGTTCTTATGTTACTTTGGATAGAACGGAAGAAGCTATGGAGGCATTTGAGCTAGCATGTACAGGTATGTTTTGTAGAAATGCTTTTTTAAACCGTATTAGATTGAATTTAATTTCATCAGAATATGATGTGGCTATGCAGCTTTGTGATCAGGGGTTAAATCGATTTTCTGATTCATATTCGACATCTTTTATTAATTTATATAAAGGAGTAATCCATGCGGTATTAGAAAAAGAAGAGGACGGACGTGCTTGTTTAGCCTTGATGAATGGAGATGTAGAAAAAACTGATTTTAATATTGTTACTCCAGTAGCAGCGATATTTATACATTATACAGCTGCTACAGATTTTGAAGAAGTGTTTAATCAAACATTGCAAGTCATTCGGGAAGCAGAATAATCGTATTATAGGATGTTATATAGGTGTTATAAAATAGACCAAAGAAGCGATCTTATTGTATAGAATCATATAAAATCCTTACATTTCTTGTATGATTAAAAGGATAGCATATATAACTGATATTCATGTAGATGAAGAGTTTCCTATAAGTGTTGGGGTAGATTCTAGACAAAACTGGAAAACAATTCTGAAAGATGTAGCTTTAAGAAATGTCGATGAGATTGTCTATGGAGGAGATATTGGAGAGAAATCATCTAACTCTTGGTTTTTTGAATCTCTACGAGATTATAAAATATCTATTTCTTTAGGGAATCATGATGATTTTTCTGAAGCGATAAAATATTATAAAAACGATGCTCATACAGATCATAATGAACTTTTTTATTGTCAAGAAGATGATTTTTTTAAGTTCATTTTTTTAGATTCCAGTGCGGAGGTTATAAGTAAGAGACAACTAACTTGGTTGCAAACAGAGTTGATCACTCCAAAAAAAATACTGCTGTTTATTCATCATCCTGTTTTGGCGATACCCGCTATTGTAGACAAGAGATTTTCCTTAAAAGGAAGAGAAAAGATTCAATCTTTATTAGAACAAGTTATCAATGATATTATTATTTTCTGTGGTCATTATCATATGGAAGATTACCGCAGTTATGAAAATATAACACAGTACATTACACCTGCCGGATCCTATCAAGTAGAAAAAGATATAGAAGAAATTAAAGTACATGGCAATACTTTTGGATATAGAATAATTGAGTTAAATAAAGATAAGATAGATACAGAAGTGGTGTTGTTTTAAAAAAGAGTTTACCGATTAAATAATAGTTTCTAATCTTGTCTAAGTATTTTTATTCTTTTTTGAGCTAGCAATGACATTTAAACTGTACTTATAGCGTGTTTTCTATTACAGCGTTTTCTTAATTTTAACATTGTATTTGTGTCTGTTATTGAGACGATTCGATCCGAATGTCTACTTCTTGTTTACTTGTTTTTAAGGATTTCCCAATGTTAGTGTACTTTATATAAAACACAGGTCACTTTAGGTATACATCAAAATTTTTCTATCGGAAAACTTACCGATTACTTTCGCCTTCGAATTTTATAACATTTTAAAAATTAGTGAATTATGGAAAAAATGAAGCGTATTGCCTTCTTGGCAATAGTAGTAGCAATCGTATCATGTAGTGATGATGATTATCAAGGAGATGTCCCTAGTACAGGCGAAACTCTAAAAGTATTAGGTTCCGGAGTTACAGAAGGACAAGATAAAGAGGTGACGGTACCAAGTTTAGGAGAAACGATAACATTAAATTGTTTTTCTATGCCTATAACTAACGTAGAGAGTGGCGAAGTAATAGGAACATTAGAGGATTGCACAATTACATCAAAGGAGAATGAAGATGGTACTTTTACAGAATACGTGATTACTACATTCTTTATAGAAGGTCGTGGGTCAATTGTAGCGGAGAATATTGTAACACTTACGCCTACAGCAGATCCAGGTTTTTTAAATACCAGTTTTATCCCAACAACGGATAATATTATGGATGGCACAGGAGATTTTGAGAATATCACTGGAAAAGTTATGCTAGAAGGACTTATTGATGTAACCCGTTTGGAAACAGAAAATATTTTTGTGGCTAATTGCACATTTACCATTGTTATGAACCCTTAGTTAGATTGGGAGTTTTTGTAGCGAAGAATTTCGAACAGGTGTATTATTACTTGTTCGAATTCTTTGTTTTTAATGCTTTTTACTCTAAAATATTATATTATTTCTTTAATGTCAGAATTTGTGTTAATAACTATTAAATAAGGGTTTTTTGTGTTTTTGCTTCCGGTGTGGGTGTTAAAAAATCATTGAAATACTTGTTTATTAATTTGATTTAGCTAAATTTGTGGTGTACTAGATAACTAATACACTAGTTTTGATAAAAATTGAAAACATAAAATTTTATTACCCAAAAGGCAAAACAATTCTTAATGATGTGTCATTGAATTTTGATTCAGGGAACATTTATGGTTTGTTTGGTAGAAATGGAGAAGGAAAAAGTACGTTAATGAAAATCATTGCAGGATTACTTTTTCCTAAAGGCGGATCTTGCCAAGTTTTTGGGGAACATATATCCAGAAAACATATTAGGTGTCTTCAGGAGATATTCTTAATCCCAGAAGATTTTGAGTTAGCAGCGTTACCTGTTTCTAAGTTTGAAGAGGTAAATTCTGTTTTTTACCCACAGTTTTCTAAAGAACAATTTTATGAATTGATAAAGGAGTTTCATCTCTCTCCGAATGAGAATATCGCAACACTGTCATTTGGTCAAAAGAAAAAAGTACTCATAGCATTCGGGATCGCAACCAATACAAAACTGTTGTTGATGGATGAACCTACCAATGGGTTAGATATTCCATCCAAAAGCCAGTTTAGAAAAATAATAGCGAGGATTGCGGATCAAGGAAAATGCATTGTTATAGCCACGCATCAGGTTAGGGATTTACACAGCTTGATCAATCACTTAATGATACTGGATCATTCTAAGGTAGTTTTTGATAAGTCATTATTCGAAGTTTCAGAACATCTTTGGTTTGGCAAACCCTTAGAAAAAGATAAATATGATATTATTTATGCCGAACCATCATTGGGTGGTAAAGGAGTTTTGCCAAGGTTGGATAAAGATGAAACAGATGTAGATCTGGAGTTGTTGTTTAATGCAGTACTAAATGAACCGGATAGCATAAATCAGGTATTAAAAAAGAGGTATCATGACACATCAATTTAATTATAAAAGAATATATCATTTTATCCGGCGAGACCTAACCATCAGACAGAGTGGTATGAGAACCGCTTTGATAGTTGTCAGTGCTATTGCTTTTGTTTTCTTTTTGATTAACCTAAGGGAAGATTATCACATTACTGTGGGAGAGTTTGTCAATGTTTTTGGATTATTTTATATCCCTTTAGGAGTGTTGTTTACATTTTCTATTTGTAAAGAATCACATGACCCCAAAGCAAACCATTTATACTTTGTGTTACCAGTATCCGTATATGAAAGGATGGCAGCAATATGGTTTACTACGACCATCTTGTATACGATAGTGTTTTCCGTTCTTAGTTTTATTGTAGGACAATTAGCAATTGTAGCAGGAGGTATTGTTTTTGGAACAGATTTTCACGTGCTACCGATGTTATCAGGAGAATATCTGGGTTTTGCCATGTTTTATTGTATTGTTCAACCGGTTTTTCTTGTAGGTGCATTGGCATTTAAAAAGAATAGGATTGGCAAGACATTATTGGTTTTTGTTTTGGTGTTTTTTGGAGTAATCATTTACAACATGATCCTATTTACAATGCTTAATTATAGATATGACGTACATCTTGGAGATGCATTCGCTTCTGAAGCATTTGGTTTAGCCCAAAATGATTTTTCGGTAATTGGAATATTGTTTTTTGTTGGGATTTTGGGGCCACTAATGTTATTTGTGGGGTATTGTAAGATGCTAGAAAAGGAGGTGTAAGTATGGATTTTGATAACAGCAAACCTATTTATCTACAGATAGTGGATGTCTTTTATGAAAATATCCTTTCCAAAAAATGGAAAGAAGATGAAAGAATACCATCTGTAAGAGAAATTGCTGTTATGGTAGAAGTAAACCCTAATACCGCTATACGCGCCTTTAATCATCTTCAGGACGAAAAGGTGATTTATAACAAAAGAGGAATAGGGTATTTTGTTTCAGAAAATGGATATCATACGGTGTTAGATATAAAAAGAAAAGAATTTAAGGAGGAAATGTTACCGGATGTATTTAAAAAAATGAGATTACTTGATATAAAGTTTGAAGAGTTTAAAAACACGTATGATCAATATGTAAACAATATAGATGATGAAAAGAAGTAATCTAATTCTGTTAGGTATACTGGGAGCCATCTTCCTTTATTTTACAACACTTCAGTTTTCGACTCATAATTATGTTAGAAAAGGAGTGATTCAGGATAGTGGTACAATTATATCCGAAACAAGAAAGGTATCTGATTTTAGAAGTATTCATATAGAGGATAAAATGATGGTGTATTTCAAACAAGATAGTATATCGAAAATTACTGTTGAAGCTCCGGAAAACTTTATGCCTCATATCAAAACAAAGGTGAATCAGCAAACATTAGTGATAGAGAAAGTAAAAACTATGAATATGGATGATACGATTAAGGTGTTTATTTCTAATCATCATTTAGATACTATAAAAGTCGGTTCATCCGCATATTTTAAAACACTGGGAGCCGTAACCGGAAAAGAATTAATACTCGAATTTAGAGGAGAAAGTACTGGTGACTTAGAAGTAACCTATGAATTGGTAAGATGCAAAGCTAGATCAGATGCTGCTATAAAATTAACAGGGAATTCTAAAGAAATAAATTTTTCGAACTAACATTAAAATAATCGCTTATACAACACAAATAATTCATCATCATCAATCAAATCAATCATCAATCAATTTGTTTCGAGCAATCGAAATAGAAAAAACGAACAGTTATGTATTCAATCAAAAAAATCGGAAGAATAACAGGTGTTTTACTTCTGTTACAAATGGTAGTAGGAATCTTAATTAATGTTTCTTTATTAGGTCCTTTAATATTTACGTCAGACTTTATTACAAAAATTTCAGAAAATACTGACCAGGTGTTAGCTTCTACACTTCTTCATATTGTTACTAAAACAATAGGTATTGGTGTGGCGATAATGCTTCTACCAACTTTAAAGAAGGTTCATGAAAGTATGGCACTTTGGTACTTGAGTTTTAGTATAATTCTTTTCGTCATTAGTATTATTGATAATACGGTCATACTATCTTTAGTATCTTTCAGTGAACAATACCAAAATCTTAGTATATCTGACACGACTAATCTTGAAGCTTTTGGTAGGGTACTACAAGAAACTCGAGGATGGGTTCATATGATGGATATACTTGTTGCGAGCATTCCGCTTTCCATCTTTTATTATTTGATGTATATATCAAAACTTGTTCCTAGGATTTTATCAGCCTTATGTGTTTTTTCGGCCGTATTGATTTTTGTCAATGTACTATGGACAATTTTTGGTACAGGGTCTATGTATTTATATATGCCAATGGCACTCACACAATTAATGTTTGTAATCTGGCTTATTGTAAAAGGATTTAATACATCTCATACACTTCAAGAGGCTGTTTAAAACATATAATTCATCATTTCATCAATCAAATTAATCATCAATCAATCCGCCTTAGGCGGGCTAAAAAACGAACAGTTATGAATCTAAAAGATTTTATTAAAGATTTTGTGAAACGAGATCTTAATGCAGGTAGAGAAGTTTCAAAACTTCAATTATTACTTATGAGAATAATATACCTCCTTACGTTTTTTTCATTGGGGTATTCTACTTGGTCAGAAGTTATCAATCCTAGCGAAACCTGGGGAGCTTACGATGGAGTTACCTATAGCTTTTGGGTAGCTTATGCTACATTAATGGGTTTAGGAATTCGATTTCCTATAAAAATGCTTCCCTTACTATTATTACAAATATTTTATAAATCAGTATGGCTTATAGGTATCGCTTATCCTATGTGGTCTACAGGTACATTAGATGCAACTTCAGAAGGATTTCTAAAGCCATTTCTTATAGCAATTCCAATTGATCTTATCGTAATTCCATGGCTTTATGTTTGGAAAAATTATATACGAGCAATTTTCAAATTTAAGACAGAACAATACGCCTAAAATCTTAATTAAAAATATCAACGGGTTTTTTACCTTAAAAAGGATAAAGAATCAATTCATCATCAATCAAAATCAATCATCAATTTGTTTCGAGTAATCGAAGTAAAAAAAACGAACAGTTATGAATACTACTACTAGTGCTGTGAGCACTTTAAAAAACTCAAATGCATGGGCTAATAGAACATTGAATATTTCCGTTCAGTTTTGGTTCGTAATTGCGGTAATAGGTCAATGGATCTTTGCATATTATGTTACTGCTTTTTATGGTGGTGCAGCTATTGATGGAGATTTCATGAAATGGAATCGTGTACTGCCTCATGGATATGTTCCTGGTGGAACTATGGGAAATATAGCCGTTGCAATACATCTTTTATTGGCTGTTATTATGATGGTTGGCGGACCACTACAATTTGTTGCTCAGATCAGGAATCGAGCTCGTTCATTTCATCGTTGGAATGGAAAGTTATATATTTTAACTGCTTTTGTGATAAGTTTCAGCGGTGTGTATATGGTGATAACAAAAGGGACGATTAGTGGACTAGTGGGTGATATTAGCGTAAGCTTTAATGGAGTCCTTATTATGCTTTTTGCAGCATTAGCTTGGCGTACTGCTGTGGCACGTAATTTTGATTCTCATCGCCGTTGGGCATTACGTTTGTTTTTGGTAGTTAACGGAGTTTGGTTTTTTAGAATTGGATTAATGCTGTGGTTGTTTATTCATGGTGAAGCCGTAGGTTTTGATCCAGAAACATTTAGAGGGCCATTTCTTACTTTTCTGGGAATCGGACAGTATGTAATACCGTTAATTATTCTGGAAATGTATCTGTATGCAAAGAAAAGAAAGAATATTCCGGTTAAATTCGCGATGTCTGCTTTTCTTTTAGTACTTACTGTACTTACAGGAATCGGAGTTTTTGCTGCTACAATGGGAATGTGGTTACCAAGATTATAAATGTAAAAGAGATCTATAAATTCTATCCCTAAACCATAGGATATGGTTTAGGGCTGCATACCCATTAAAGTGAAACATAGTTTATCTAAATTTTTGCTATCTGGATGCAAGAAATTTATGTTAGATAGAATGATTACACCTTTTTTGTTTTTAGTGTTTAGTAACATAGAAGACATGTAACCACCAGTTGCTCCATTATGAAAATACAGTTCGTCACCAGTTTTACTTGTGATAATATGCCAACCAAGCGAAACCGACATTTTCTTATTCTTTTCAAAAGTTTTTATTCGCTGAAAATCTAGAACAGTGTCCTTTTTAAAGTTTGCAATTGCAAATTTAGATAAGTCTTCTACATTAGAGAGTACTCCACCAGCACCGTGTAATGTTTGTTTTGTCCATGGTTGTGCAATAGTACCTTTTGCAGTCAATCCATCAATAGTTTTTTCTGCTACTTTTTCCGGAATCATCGTGGATGAAGTCATTTTATATTTAGAAAAAATACGTTCTTGTACTAGTTCTTCATAAGTTTTTTTAGAAATATTTGCCAAGATATCTCCTAATAGACCAGCTCCTAGATTGGAATACTCCATAGAAGTTCCAGGAATACGTTTAGGCTTCATCTTATCTTTTAGATAGGTGTTTAGTTTTTCTTGAGTATAATTGGCATATGGATTGTCAGGATTCATTATGCTACTCATCATCATACCTGATGGCAATCTAGGTAGCCCAGATGTGTGATTGGATAACATTTTTAATGTGATAGACTTTCCTTCCTTTTTAATCTTATTTAAAGGGATGTCCATGAATTCTTGAATGGGGGCATCAAGATCAACTTCTTTATGAATTGCAAAATCAGCTAGTAATGTAGATGTAAATACTTTAGTGATAGAACCAATATGAAAAACAGCATCAGAATTTTTTACTGTAGTAAATACTTTGTCTTTTCGAAGTGTTCCATAATAAGAAACAGTATCAGCATCTATAAAAGCAAAAGATAACTGTGTATTATCCGGAAAGTTTTTAGTGTATTTGAAAATACTATCTACTTTTTCTTGATCTATATTTTCTCGTGTAACTAATGATGATGTAGCTGGAACTATTTCTATTTTATTGGCATTTTTGAAATAAAAAAACAATCCAACCAGAGCGACAATTCCTAGTAATAAAAAGCTACCAAGTATTATTAAAAATGTTTTCATATAATATAGATATACTAAATTAGTATATAAAACTTATGAAATGTTACTTGATTATTTAAAAATAGAAGTTTTAGTCTTTTTCTTTTTTTTGGTGATTTCTTTAATAAAGGTATCAAAGTCAGGAATAGGGTAGTATAAGGCCTTATTCTTTTTAACAAAAGGTAACTTTATATTCTCTCTTGTATATCCTTTGTCATTCATTTTTTTCCAAAATACGGGAGATAATAAATTGTTTTTACTGTCGATATCAACCTCAAGAAAATTAATTTTTTTATCTTTTAGTTTTTGCTTTAATGTATCACATCGGTTACAATTCTGCTCGGTATAAACAAAAACATGATACTTTGATACGGTTTGCGGCGGAACTTCTTGAGGTTTTTCTTTTTGTCGTTTAGCATCAATATTTTGTAATTCTTCATTGACAATGAGATTATAAGTGTATGAAGATGGTACATCAGTAAGTGGAATCAATATGATCATCTGTTTCTTGCTGTTAGCAGGAATGTTTTTGATGATTGGTCGTTGTGCACTTCTACGATATCCAATAGGGTTTATTTTAAGAAAAACACTTTTGTCAGAATCTGTATCATTTTGAACATAAAGAATGGTACGTTTTTTTTGAATATCTTCAACCAAATGCACTTGTTTTTCTTGAGCCAAGACTTTAGGTACGCTGCAAAACAAAAACATATAAAAAGCAAAGTAAGAATAGGCTCTAAGAATCTGTTTCATCTTCTTTTTGTATAAAGATAGTAGATTTCCCTTATATTGAATAGTTTATATAAAAATACTACCCTCTAAATAGAAAAAACCGATCTTTCATTTTTTCAATTTCAGAATTCTTGTTCGTTACTATATAGTCAATAGCTTCAGTAGTAAAATGCTTTCCTTTCTCAGTTAGAGAGACTACATCATTTTCAATAACAATCATGTTGTTTTTTAATGCGAGATCCAATACTGATTTTGCTTTCACTTTTTGCCAATTAATATGTTCGTTAAGATGCTTTACATGTCTTTCTGTTTCATCATCCTCGTGATTACCCAGGTGTAGTAGAAATGTAAGTAAAGAAACTTCGATACGCTGTTGTCTTTGACGATATAATACAGAAAAATAACCTTTGTTAGGTGCGAATAAATACACTGCCAGAAAGATAATACCAAGTACGGTGGTCATCGATCCAGAAATAGAGGTGTCTAATCCATGTGCTAACCAATATCCTGCTATTGCCGCAGTTACACCAAAGACACACGCTAACAACAACATTTTTTTAAGATTATTGGTTAGTAAATAAGCAGTGGCAGCTGGTGCAATCATAAATGCAATTACTAAAATAGCTCCAACCGCATCAAAGGCTCCAACTGTTGTAATAGATGCTACAGTCATTAATCCATAATGCATTATAACAGGAGATAAACCTAAAGCAGCGGCAAGTCCAGCATCGAATGTGCTAACTTTTAATTCTTTGAAAAAGGCAAAAAGTAACCCTGAAGTAATTAGTAAGATCGTACCAATAATCCATAAAGATTTAGGTCCTAAATCAGTTCCGCCCATAATAATTCTGTCGAATGGGGCGAAAGCGAGTTCTCCTAAAAGCACTGCATCTATATCTAGATGTACATCGTTCGCATTCTGCGCTATCATAATAACTCCAATACTGAACAAAGCAGGGAAAACTAAACCGATTGCAGTATCCTCTTTAACCAAACCCGTTTTTTGAATAAACTCTACTAAAACTACTGTAAGTACACCACTTAAAGCAGCAAGAAGAATCAATAAAGGAGAAGAAAGATCATGTGTGATAAAAAATCCAATCACGATACCTGGTAATATAGAATGACTAATAGCATCCGTAATCAAAGCCATCTTGCGGAGCACTAAGAATGTGCCTGGAATAGCACAAGCAATAGCTACTAGGCTTGCAATCAATTGTATTTCAATTTGTGCGCTACTCATCTTCAGTCTGTGTTAATTGATTATATAAATTTGAAGCGGTATCATAACCTGATGTCGTAAGGGACCACATATTACCTTCGATTTTCACATAATCTTTGTCTTCTAATTTCTGCAAAGATCGTTTGGTAAACCCTTGAAAATTATTCAATATTTTAATCGCATGTGGGTGTGAAATATCTTCGTGATCTCTAGCAATATTGTACATAAATGAAAGCGTTTTATGCAATTGAAGATCATTTCTGTTTTTTCTAAAACGGATTTCTCTAAATAATAGTCCGCGACCTGGAGAAAATATAAAGGAAACTAATACAAAGACAGCTGCAACCAATACGATAACAGGTCCTGTAGATAGATTATTATGACTGGCACTTATAGCTGTTCCGATAACTCCAGAAAAAGCTCCAAAGATAGCCGCTAGGATAACCATTACCGATAAACTATTAGTCCATTGTCGAGCTGCCGCAGCTGGAGCAAGAATCATAGCGCTCATAAGAACAACACCTACCGTTTGTAGTCCTAATACAATGGCTATAACAATAAAAGTGGTAATCAGGATATCTAAAAACTTAATGTTAAACCCTAAAGTTTTTGTATAATCAGCATCAAAAAGTGATATTTTGAGTTCTTTCCAAAAGAGTAGTAAAACTATAAGACATACTCCAGTTACCAGCGACATCATCCAAACATCACTCTCTAATAATGTTGCAGCCTGTCCGAAAAGATAGTTTTCTAATCCAGCTTGATTTGCATTGGGTAGTTTTTGGATATATGTAAGTAAAAGCATCCCAAAACCAAAAAACAGAGATAGGATTAAACCTAATGCGGTATCAGATTTGAGATGTGTTTTTCTAATGATTCCTCTAATCCAGAAACTTCCAACCAATCCGCTTATCAGTGCTCCCAATAAAAAGGCATTGCTGTTTTTTGCTCCAATGATTAAGAAAGCAATTGCTATGCCTGGTAATGCAGCATGCGAAATTGCATCTCCCAATAGACTCTGTTTACGTAATACAGCAAAACTTCCTAACATACCACAGATCGCTCCCAAAATAGCTGTTCCCAATGTAATTGTACGAAGGGTGTAATCGGTAAATACAAGTTCTATATATTCTAGAATATCCATTATTGTTGTACACTTACTTTGTAATTAATACCATACGTTTTAGTCAAATTATCATCGTTGAAAATATCTTTGACAGGACCCGTTGCGATTTTCTTTACATTCAAGAAAGTTACCCAATCAAAATATTCCGGAACTGTTTGTAGATCATGATGTACTACAATTACCGTTTTTCCAGCTTTTCTAAGTTCTTTCAAGATGTTAATAATGGCCTTTTCTGTAGTAGCATCCACTCCTTGAAATGGTTCATCCATAAAGTAAATTGATGCATTTTGTACTAAAGCTCTTGCAAGGAAAATACGCTGTTGTTGTCCTCCAGAAAGTTGGCTAATCTGCCTACTTTTAAAAGCGAGCATCCCAACTTTTTCTAATGCTTCGAGTGCTGCTTTCTTTTCTTTTTGACCAGGCCTTTTAATCCATCCTAAACTTCCATATGTTCCCATCATAACGACATCCAGAGCAGTAGTAGGAAAATCCCAATCTACACTTCCTTTCTGAGGCACATAAGCAACAAGTGATCGCTGCTTACTATATGGTTTATCATATATTTTTACGCTACCTGCTATAGGTTTGATAATGTCTAAAATCGACTTGATTAAGGTAGATTTTCCTGCTCCATTAGGGCCAACAATAGCCATTAGGACTCCTTCGGGAATAGAGAGGTCAATATCCCATAAAACTGGTTTGTAGTTATATGCAACAGTAAGATCATCTATTTGTACAGCGATTTTGTTTTCCATTATTTTAATGCATTTACAATTGTATTAACATTGTATTCAAACATACCAATGTAGGTTCCTTCTAGTGTTCCGGGATTACCAAGTGCATCGGAATACAAAGTTCCTCCGATGGTTACAACATGATCTTTAGATTTTACCGCAGCTTGCAATGCTTCAATTGTACGCTTAGGAACGGAGGTTTCAACAAAAATAGACTTTACTTCATTCTCTATAATGAAGGCAGCTAACTTTTGTACATCTTGCACTCCAGCTTCAGTTGCGGTGGATAACCCTTGTAAGCCTACTACATTGAACTCATATTCTTTTCCGAAATAGCTAAACGCATCATGAGCTGTAACTAGTATTCTTTTTTCTTTTGGTAGCGTATCTATAGTTGCCTTTAGTTTTACTTCTAACACATCAAGTTTTGCTAAATATGCTTTTCCGTTTGTTTCAAAAGCTTCAGCATTTTTAGGATCTAGCTCCTTTAATTTTTGAATAGTAAAACTAGCAACTTGTTTCCAGTTGTTCGTGCTAAACCAAATATGAGGATCATAGTTAGAAGCGAAGTAATCGGATCCGATAAGAGTATTTTTGTCTAGAACTTCGCCAACAGCGATTGTTTTCATGTTTTGGTTTCCCATTTTTTCAAATACTTCGACTAGTTTTCCTTCCAGATGCAAGCCGTTATAAAAAATAACATCAGCATTTACCAATTTTGTAACATCACCTTCACTAGCCTTGTATAAGTGTGGATCCACTCCAGATCCCATTAATCCCTGAACAGATATGAGGTCACCTCCGATGTTTTGAACGAGATCGGTGATCATAGTCGTAGTAGTTACTACCTGAAGTTTCTGATTAGGGTCTTTTATTTCTTGTTTACAAGAAAATAAGAATGTTGAAACTGTTAGTATTATTAATATCTTTTTCATGCTGTTTTTTTTTAAATCCTTAAATAGTAACACAATTAATTGGGTAATCTTACGCTTATACCGGCACTTAGTAATAGATTTTGACCTTCAGTAATTCCAGATCCAACGGTAGCATCTAATTGAATTGAATCGCTTAATAGATATGTGAATCCTGCATCCCAAAGGTGATTTGCACTACTGTCTTCAGGAAAATCTCCGTATAATTCTGCGTATATTCCTAAGCTGTCAGTGATACTGTATCCGTAAACAATTGTATAAACATATGCTGCTTCAGGAGAATCGTCGCCCCAAGCCGCTCCTAGATTATAAGAGAAGCTTGATTTTTCGCTAAGTGTATGTGCAAATGAAAATCTAAAATCAACTCCAGTGTTTTCTGGTCTAAAATCTTTACCTGCGGTAAATGGTAGGTAGAGATGGCCTAAGAGTCCAATTTCTGGTAACCATCCTTTCTCCTCTGTAATTGCAATTTTTGCTCCTAATAATAAAGGAGATAGTCCACTTTCTACATCATCTAATTCTGTACCATTAATTTCGGTTTTGGTTTCTGCAAAATCCCAACCTATTCTTAATTCTAGATTATCTAACAATCCATATCTAAGTAAGGTGGTATTAAAAGTTGTAGTTTTTTGTTTGAAAGCGTCTTCTCCCGCATCTTCATAAAAAGCGCCTGTTTCTATTTGAAGGTAACCTTTTGGTACAACAGTAGGGGATTCAGTTTGATCAGGTCGATCGGTAACTAAGGTTCCAGGTTTGTTGGTTTCCTGAGAAAAAATAGAGTTGAAACTTAGACAACTCAAAAAAGTAATTAAGATGATTCTGTGTATTTGCATTAGGTTTAGTACTTTTGTTTTATTAATGATACAAAACTAAAAAAGTTAGCTATGACTAACAAATTAAATTTGAATAATTTAACAAAAAGTGAAGAAGATTATTTAAAAGCTCTTTTTCAGCTGCTGATAGAAGGTGGTTCGGCTAAAGTTGGGAACAACCAACTCGCCGATTATTTAAAGGTTTCTCCGGCATCCACAAATAATATGATTAAGAAGCTAAAGGCTAAAGAATATGTTGTTAGTGAGAAATATGGTAAGTTAGAATTAACAGAGGAAGGAAAGTCCATAGCAGTGCGTCTTATCCGAAAACATAGGTTATGGGAAACGTTTCTTTGTAACTATTTGAATTTTGGCTGGGATGAAGTTCATGATGTAGCAGAGCAATTGGAGCATATAAAATCTCAAAAATTAATTAATGAGTTGGATCGTTTTATGGATTTTCCAACAAAAGATCCTCATGGAGAAGTTATTCCTAATGCAGCTGGAGAATATTTTATCTTACCTAAAACGACATTATCATCGTTAGAAGAAGGGGCTATCTGTCAGTTAATTTCTGTAAATGACGCTTCTGTGACATTTCTTAAATATGTGTCTGAAATAGGCTTGGCACTAAGTAGTGAAATTAAGGTATTGGAAGTGAGAGAGTTTGATGGTTCTATCAAAATTCAGTTTAATAATACAGAAGAAACAGTTACCCGTAAATTCGGCGATAATGTATTTGTGAAGGTAATATGATACAACAATAAATGTTAAAAAAAGTATCACAATAATGGTTTATAAGATATACCTGTTATCTTTGGATCACACAATCAATTTATGGAGCTTAATTTAAAAAGACCGATCTGTTTTTTTGATCTGGAAACGACCGGCATTAATATTTCTAAAGATCGAATCGTAGAAATTTCTATTCTGAAAGTTTTCCCTAATGGTAATAAGGAAAGTAAAACTTGGCTTGTCAATCCAGAGATGCCAATCCCTGCAGAGACCACTGAAGTACATGGAATCACAGATGAAAAAGTGGCGAATGAACCTACTTTTAAACAACTAGCAAATAAAGTTAGCGAAATGATTAAGGGATGCGATCTTGGAGGGTTTAATTCTAATCGTTTTGATATTCCTTTGTTAGCAGAAGAATTGTTACGAGCAGATTTAGATTTTGATATGAAAAATACGGTTGCGGTTGATGTGCAGACTATTTTTCATAAAATGGAGAAGAGAACCTTAGCTGCAGCGTATATGTTTTACTGCGGTAAAGATCTTGAAAATGCGCATTCTGCAGAGGCGGATACAAATGCTACTTATGAAGTGCTCAAAGCACAATTAGATAGATACCCTGAGTTAGAAAATGACACTAAATTTCTTGCAGAGTTTAGTTCTAGAAAGCAATTTGCGGATTTCGCAGGATTTATCGCATATGATAAAGAAGGTAGAGAGGTTTTTTCTTTTGGTAAACATAAAGGTAAATTGGTCGAAAAGGTAATGGAAGATGAACCTGGGTATTTTGGGTGGTTACTGAACGCAGATTTTCCACTGTACACTAAAAAGGTGCTTACAGCGGTTAGACTTCGTAAATTAAATAATAGTCTTAATTTGTAATTTTCTATAACCATTTTTATGAAGCTTATTTGTATAGGTCGTAATTATACGGATCATATCGAAGAATTAGAAAATGAGAAGCCTGCAGATCCTGTGGTTTTTATGAAACCAGATACTTCGATCCTTTTGAAAAAACAACCTTTTTTTATACCTGATTTTTCTGATGATGTACATCATGAGGTAGAAGTTTTAGTGAAAATTAAAAAGGTGGGTAAACATATTGATCGAAAATTCGCGCATAAATATTATGATGAAATTGGATTAGGAATTGATTTTACTGCACGAGATTTACAAAGCAAACTGAAATCAAAGGGATTACCTTGGGAAAAGGCAAAAGCTTTTGACGGCGCGGCTGTTATAGGGAATTGGATGTCTAAAGAAGATTTTCCGGATGTTAATAATATCGATTTTCATTTAGAAAAAAATGGAACACCTGTTCAAAAGGGGAATACGAGATTTATGCTTTGGAAAATTGATGAATTGATAGAATATGTGTCAAAATATTTTACTTTAAAGATAGGAGATGTTATCTTTACAGGAACACCAGCTGGAGTTGGTGCCGTAAAAGCAGAGGATATACTTACTGGTTTTATAGAAAAGCAACAAATTTTTTCAATAAGAATTAAATAGATGAGCAAAGGGTATAGCTTAGAAAGTGTGAATGAATTGTCCGGTGGAGATGATGAGTTTATAACAGTTTTAGTACAAACATTTTTGGAAGAGATACCTCCGGATTTAGACGGTATGGGACAGGCGATAAAAGATAATGATCCTAAGACTGCATATCAATTTGCTCATAAAATGAAGCCAAATCTTCAGTTATTTGGAATAGATCTTTTAAAAGAAATAAAACAAGTAGAAGCATGGTCTAAATCTGGGAAAACGAAATCTGAGATTGAGGCTATACTGGATCATATTGTTACTACTGTTAATGGTGCGATTGAAGATTTGAAAGCTGATTTCCAGTAATTATGCTTGCAGAAATAATTACCATCGGAGATGAAATTCTTATTGGTCAAATTGTCGATTCCAATTCTGCTTTTATAGGAAAAGAACTTAATAAAATAGGTATTGATGTTTATCAGATTACATCCATTCAAGATGATAAACAACATATTCTTACTGCACTCGAAGAAGCAAAAAACAGAGTAGATATTGTGCTTATAACTGGTGGACTAGGTCCTACCAAAGACGATATTACGAAACATACGCTTTGTGAATTTTTTGGGGATACATTAATTCAGAACGATGATGTGTTATTGCATATTGAAACACTTTTTGCGAAATACATTAATACTCCAGTTACGGATATTAACAGAATGCAGGCACTTGTTCCTACTACCGCTACTGTATTAATGAATAATTTTGGTACTGCTCCCGGAATGTGGTTAGAAAAAGATGATACAGTTTTTGTGTCTATGCCTGGAGTGCCTTTTGAGATGAAGAATCTAATGAAGGATGAGGTGCTGCCAAGATTTCAAGAAAAATTTAATAGACCATTTATTATTCATAAGACAGTATTGACTTATGGAATGGGTGAAAGTGCAATAGCAAAAAAAATAGAACAATGGGAAGATGAATTACCATCTTTCATTAAGTTGGCATATCTTCCTAATTTAGGAAGAGTTAGATTGCGTCTTTCTGCGCGCGGAACCGATGAGAAACTATTGAAAGATACCATAGAAGAAAGAATTACTGACCTCCATATACTAATAGGTGATATCATAGTAGGTTATGAAGAAGATGAATCTATAGAAGCATTGATTGGTAAATTGTTAGCTTCTAGAGGGCAATTTCTTGCAGTTGCAGAAAGTTGTACAGGAGGAAAAATAGCACAGTCTATAACTACTCGTTCTGGCGCTTCATCTTTTTTTAAAGGAGCTGCTGTTACGTATGCTACTCAATCTAAAACTGATATTTTGGGAGTGCATGAGGATTTGATAAAGAAGTTCACTGTTACAAGTGCTGAAGTTGCAGAAGCAATGGCGTTGGGTGTTAAAACAAGGTTTAATTCTGATTACAGTATTGCAACTACTGGAAATGCTGGTCCTTCAAAGGGAGATGGAGATGTAGAAGTGGGTACTGTTTTTATCGCAATTGCTACGCCAAATCGTGTTTTTTCAGAGAAATTCGTGTTTAGTAACTTAAGAGAGCGAACTATTGGGAAGGCCGTGAATAAATCATTTGAGCTTCTTCTTAATGAATTAAATTAATCTTATTGTTTAATAGCTTCATTTCTAGTCCAGTTTATGGCATCCTCTAGGTTCTTGAAATTATGAAATGGCCTTTGTGAAAAATGCTTTTCTACTTCTATTGATTTTTCGCTGATTTGATTATATGTAACTACTCCATAGCCTTTAAAATTATTCATATAAATAAGAGGGCAATCTAAATAATCAGTAGGAATGATTGAATGTGAGTTGATTCTGTCAGAAATATAGGTGAAAGGTTGTCCGTTACCGTAATGTTTCTGAACTATAGGTATGAGATCATAAAGCTTTCCCAATGTAATTATTGCGCCTTCTTTGATTTCTGCGATTATATAATTGTTATAAAAGTAATAAGTACCTAAGTTAAGGTCGTATTTTTGAATAAAGTTATCGTTTTGTATAGCTTTCATAATCTGAATAATTTTGTTAGTGGCAAATAAGTCGTAAAAATGACACCATAATTTCTTGTGAAAATCTGTTATTCAGTGTTTTGTGGGTTTATTTTTAATTTCAAACGATATAGTTAATAAATAAAGATTGATTGAACTTAGTCTTTTGGTGAATTATTGAAGTTTTTTGATCGGTGTTACTCTTTTATATGGTTTAAATCCTTTGTGATATAACAACTTCTTTTTAATATAGATTAAGCTATAACCAATTTTAAGAGCTATTGGGTTGTTTATGGTTTTAATCTGGTGTGATTAATCCTTTTCCCCATTCAATGGCTTCTTTTAGGTTGCTAAAAATACCAGTAGGGGCGTTAATGAAAGATTTTTCGAACTTTGCAATTCGAATACTTGTGCTGTCATATGCTACAACGGCAAATCCTTTTCCATTTGGGAAAAGTTCAACAAATTTATAATGTCCAGTCGGAACAAAAGAGTATGAGTTTTTTCTATTAGCTATATAGAAAAACGGTGTTTTGTTTCCATAATATGTTTTAACCAATTCGAATAATTTGGAAGAATTCTCTATGCTTAATGTAATACCTTCTTTTATTTCAGATACGAGAAAGTTATTGTAAAAGTAAAACGACCCGATATTAAGATCGTGTTTATGTAATAATTTTTCTTTTATATTATCAGGCATTTTTATTGCTTTGTGTTAAATGTTGTATATACCTATTAGATTAACTTGTGATTAATAAGTGTTATCCCTTCTGCTCATTTGGTTGAATTATGTGATTTTCTATAAGTACATGGTTGTAATGTGTTTTGGGTTTGTAACAGTTTTAATCGGTATTGAGTAATGGTAAGATTATCTCATCAATCCAGATCATTGCATCATCTAAAGTGTCAAAAATTTTAGTATCCGTTTCAACAAAAGATTGTTCTAATGTGGCTACTTTGTTATTTATAGCATCATAGGCGACAACGCCATATCCCATGAAATTAGGAAATAGTTTTGAGGTTTTAAAATGTCCTGTAGGTACAAAAGAATAGGAGTTTTTTCTGTTAGAAATATATACAAATGGGGTAGTGGTTCCGTAATAAGAATGAATTAATTTAAATAGATCAGTAGAATTTTCAAAAGTAACAATGCCTCCTTCTTTTATTTCGGAGACGATGTGGTTATTATAAAAATAAAATAACCCAATAGCAAGCTTATGCTTGTTGATAAGCTTCTTGTTAAAATTATGAACCATTATTCAATGAGATGTTTTCCAATTACAAACTGGAAGATACTATTTTTGTGTGGATTTATCAATATTTAGATTAAAATTATTAATAAAACTCATTTTTATAGTTAATTTATTGGGAAATGTTTAATCTTTTTTATTTGCTAGTCATGTAGAATAAGTTCTTCTGTCCAAAGTTTAGCTTCTTCTAAATTATCAAAAATTTTAGTCGGAACATTAAGGAAAGATTGTTCTAGTGAGGCTATTTTATTGTTTATGGAGTTGTAACTAACTACTCCATAGCCTTTTAGGTTTGGAAACAGTTTTGCTGATTTAAAATGAGTAGTAGGTTCAAAAGAGTATGAATTTTTTCTGTTAGAAATATAAACAAAAGGAATGTTATTACCGTAATATTCTTTTGCTAACAAAAATAATTTTGTGGCTTTATCATAATTTAAAGAAGCTCCTTCATTCATTTCAGAAACTAAAAAGTTTTTGTAAAAGTAGAAAGATCCTATATCAAGTTCATGCTTCCTAATGAAGTCTTTAGTGTTATTTTGGAGCATAGCAATAGTATTTGCTTCTAAGATACAATTTAGTGCTTTAAAAATCAATCATTTGCCGAAAGATTTTTAAGTTTTTTTTAGTAGGACAAATGGTTTTTGTAGGAATTTTATGTTTCGATTATTTCGTTAAAGTAATCCGTAAAAAAAAAGCGGATCCTAAGATCCGCTTGTTTACTACTCAATTACCCCATATCAAGTAGTTAGTTACAGTTATGAAAACTAACTGGTGTAAAAGTAATAGCTATATGTGAAGTACTATATAGGTATAAACACCTGTTTTTTATTAAAGATGTTATAGTTGACTAGGTGTTAGTGTGTTATCTTTGTTTCGAATGTAGAATAAATCAATAATTGTATATAGTAGTTGAAAATCTTGTATTTTCAGGCTTTAATGAGGCCCTGAAATAAAATTTTTAAAAAGAGTAAAAAATTACAAAACTATTATTGGTGGTTCCATAAATAATTCGTTAATTTGCACCCTGTTTTGAAATAATACCAAAATTAAGAAGAGATGTCAAGAGTTTGCGAGCTAACAGGTAAAAAAGCGATGGTGGGAAATAATGTTTCTCACGCGATGAATAAAACAAAACGTAAATTCAACGCGAATTTAATAAAAAAGCGTTTTTATATTCCAGATGAGGATCGTTGGGTAACACTAAAAGTGTCTACTTCAGCATTAAAAAATATAAATAAAAACGGTATTGCTGCTGTTTTGAAAGAAGCAAGAGCTAAAGGATTCTTAACAAAATAAATTAGCTTTTAAAAAGATACTACAATGGCAAAGAAAGGTAATAGAGTACAAGTAATCTTAGAATGTACAGAGCATAAAGCTACTGGTAAACCAGGTACATCTAGATATATTACAACTAAGAATAAGAAGAATTCTCCTGATAGAATGGAAATAAAGAAATTTAATCCTATTCTTAAGAAAATGACTGTTCATAAAGAAATAAAATAAGAAATGGCAAAGAAATCAGTAGCATCGTTACAGACAGGATCAAAGAGGTTGACAAAAGCTATTAAAATGGTTAAATCTCCAAAAACAGGAGCATATACTTTTGTAGAGTCAATTATGCAACCTGAAGCAGTGAATGACTTTTTAAAGAAAAAGTAGTTCATAAGAAAATATTTTAAAAAGAAGCCGTTTCAATTCAATTGGAATGGCTCTTTCTTTTTATATTTATATGATTTTAAAGTTTTTTACAGATATTAACTTATTAGCATACTGAATAGAATACATGAGTTTATTTAAAAAAATACTCTCTTCTGAGAAAAAAGAAACCTTAGATAAAGGACTAGAGAAGTCTAAAACTAGTTTTTTTTCTAAACTAAGTAAAGCCGTTGCTGGTAAATCTAAAGTAGATGATGATGTGCTGGATAACCTCGAAGAGGTTCTGGTTACTAGTGATGTTGGAGTAAAAACTACCATTAAAGTTATAGAAAGAATTGAAGATCGAGTTGCTAGAGATAAGTATCTGGGAACTGATGAATTAAATAAAATTCTGAGAGAAGAGATTGCAAGCTTACTTTCTGAAACCAATTCTGGTGAAGCTACGGATTTTGAAATTCCTGTAGGTAAAAAACCATATGTTATCATGGTTGTGGGTGTGAATGGTGTGGGGAAAACGACTACAATAGGTAAATTAGCATATCAATTCAATAAAAAAGGTTTGAAAGTGGTTTTAGGAGCTGCGGATACGTTTAGAGCTGCGGCTATTGATCAGTTACAGGTTTGGGCTGATCGTGTGGATGTACCTATCGTAAAACAAGATATGGGTAGTGATCCCGCGTCTGTAGCTTTTGATACTTTGGAATCAGGAGTAAATCAGGATGCAGATGTTATTATAATTGATACTGCAGGAAGATTGCATAACAAAGTTAATTTGATGAATGAATTGACTAAGGTAAAACGTGTTATGCAGAAAGTTGTAGGAGATGCTCCACATGATGTTTTATTAGTCTTGGATGGTTCTACAGGTCAAAATGCATTCGAACAAGCAAAACAGTTTACAGCCGCTACAGAGGTGACATCATTAGCTGTTACTAAGCTTGATGGAACGGCAAAAGGAGGTGTGGTTATAGGTATCAGTGATCAATTCCAGATTCCTGTAAAATATATTGGAGTAGGAGAAGGGATCGAAGATCTTCAGGTATTTAATAAATATGAATTTGTAGATTCGTTTTTTAAGTAGATTCAGAATCAACGTGAATAGATATTGGGTAGACCTTTTAACTAAAATTCTCTTCTTATATTGTGTCATTGTAGTTGGGTTAAATGTATATTCAGCTATAGTTTTTTTGTTTTCTTCTAGAAACCCGCTAATCCCAAATCAGTTATATAGGAATCAAATTTTCATACGTCTTCTTTTCGTATTTCCATATGTTTTAGTAGTATTTTTCACCTTAAAATGTATGGTTTCAAAAAAGGAGAATTTAAAGTTACTTATAATCTCAGTGATGGCTTTATTAGTATATAGTTTTTGGATATATCCATTAATTGCTCTTAAGATACTACATTGGTAGATAAAATATAAGCTGTTACAAAATAGTTAAAAAGGTGTTACGCTATATAGGTGGCGCCTTTTTTTTATACTTTCAAAGTTCGAAACACTTTGATAACTATTGTTCTATGAAAAGCTTACTATATGTTTTTATAACACTTCTCTTTTTTGTTTCCTGTAAAAAGGAAAAAGAAAAACTAGAAAAAGAAGTACAACCGAAGGTAGTTTGGCAATCTTATAATGAAAATGAAGATTTAACGGCTACTAAAAAATTAGAACAAGATAGAATGCATCTTAAATTGGTGAATTCTAAAGTTCTAGATAAGAATGATATATGGAGATCTTTAGAATCAGAGTTGGATTATTTTTCTGAAGAAGATTATAATAGATTAAAACAATTTATAATTGAAAAAGATATACCTTCTATTCAGCAAAACATAAGAGATGGGGATCTTTCTTATGAGGATTTGACAAAGTTTTATGTTTATAGAATCCGTAAATATGAAAGTGATAATTCTTTATCATTAAATTCTGTAATATCGCTAAACTCTAATGCTGTGGAACAAGCGAGAGCATTGGATAAGGTGGATAAGAATACTGTTGATGTAAATTCGGTTTTTGGAATGCCAATCATGCTTAAAGATAATATTGGTACTGAAGATATGCTAACAACAGCTGGTGCCATCGCATTGCAAGAAAATAAAACAAGCAATGCTTTTATTACTAAAAGGTTAATAGATCAAAATGCAATAATTTTAGGGAAAGCCAACCTTAGTGAATGGGCTTACTTTTTGTGTATTGGCTGTCCAGTTGGTTATAGTGCAATTGGAGGTCAAACCTTGAATCCTTATGGTAGAATGGTTTTTGAAACTGGGGGTTCGAGTTCTGGGAGCGGTGCTACGGTAGCTGCTAATTTTTGCGTAGCAGCTGTTGGAACAGAAACTAGCGGATCTATTTTATCACCATCTAGTCAGAATTCTGTTGTAGGATTAAAACCTACTATCGGTGTATTGAGTAGGTCAGGTATTGTGCCAATTTCCAGTACTTTGGATACTCCTGGACCGATGACTAAAACTGTTATTGATAATGCGATCTTATTGAATGCTATGATTGGTAAAGATCCTAATGATTCGGCTTCTGTATCAACAGAAAAGGATTTTGTTTCTTCTGTCAATAATTCAACGTTACAAGGAAAGCGTTTTGGGGTGATAAAAGATTTATTAAAAGATTCTATATATAACATTGCTATTGAAAAAGTGGAAATTGCTGGAGGAATAATTATAGAGGTAGAGCCTGAACAGACCCAGCTACCAGGTTTTCTGAGTATTTTGAATATTGATATGAAAAACGATCTACCTAAATATATCAATTCATATGCAAGTAAGAATGTAGTTGTGAAAACTATTGAAGATGCAGTTGCTTTTAATTTGCAAGATACATTAATCAGAATCCCATATGGACAAGGGGTATTTGAGGGAATTATTCAGGATAGTACTACAATCGAAGGTTTAGAAAAAATAAAGAAAAACCTTAAGACCATTGCTCGGAATTATTTTGATATCCATATGGATAAACATAATCTAGATGCTGTATTATCAATAAATAATTATCACGCAGGTTATGCTGCAGTTGCTAAATATCCGGCACTAACAGTACCAATGGGGTATACGGATAAAGGGGAGCCAAAAGGGCTAACATTTATAGCAGAACCTTTTTCTGAAGCAAAATTACTGCAATTGGGTATTGCGTATGAATTGATATCTAAGGAGCGAAAAGCGCCAATGATATATATGGATTGAGTGCATAAAAAAAAGGCTGCTAAATTAGCAGCCTTAAATTTTTAAGCGATACGGATGTTATTCTTAGTAAACTGTTTGTAAGGCTGTTCTGTCTCCAGAAGTAAAAGGGCGATCTGATCCATTACTGCAAGCTAACATCCAAGAGCCATTTTCTGGTCCTGATGGTGTACCTGGAATATAGATAGCACCTACTCCTGCTTGTCCTTCGTCGCTTGTGGATCCTCCACAGCTAAACGAGCGATCTGAAAAATCGGTATGACGAAATCCTATGGCATGTCCGATTTCGTGGGCAATAACAGTTGCTGCATCTGCAGGAATTCCACCTCTACGAGGGTTGTAGATATCGGAATTTAGAACAATAGGAGACGCCGGGTCTCCATTAGCATCCGGAAAACCTGCGCTTCGACCAAGGATAACACCTCCGCCTCTTACTCTTTTTAGCTTCTGTGCTAAAATATCAATATCAGCACCAGCGCCGTTAGCTCTTTGGAAAGAAATGTCTAGTCCTAGAGAGTTGTAGCGGTTTAATGCATCATCAAAAGCAGCTTGCATGGTGGAATTAAATTTAGAATCCATGTATACATTAACTACTCTTGGGGTGCTTACTACGTTGGTGGTTCTGTAGTGTTTGTTGTTTTCGTTTCCGAAACCAACTGTTGGAAGCATCTGCTCAATTTGTTTTTCTGTTAGGAAAATGTCTTCTACAGAAATCCCTTGTTTACCGTCAAAAGTGTCTTCAAAAGCGGTTTTCGTGTCAAAACCTAAAGTTTCGAGTTTGGCTTTTACTAGTGGATCAATTGTTTCTAGGTTAGTAGAATCAGATTCACATGAAATAAACATAGAAGCTGTTAGTAGTGCAGCTCCGAACAATGGTAAAAATCTACTTTTTTTCATAAGTTGAGTGTTTGTTTTGAGTTAAATGAAATTGTTTGACAACAAATACAATTAAAATATTTGTTTGAATAAAATATAATTTTGTTTGGGGGTAGGTTTTAAATTAAAAAGTGTCAATTGTAAGTGGACACTTTTTGGGTGTTCTAGTTTGTTAAAGATGCTCTGGCACCATCAGCTTCTAATACAGATCTCATTCTTAGTTTTTGACCATTAGAGAACATGTACATGCAAGCATCATCTACATAATCCATGTAATTCATGGTCATATCAGTGGACTTGCAATGAGTTGTTGGGTATGTTGGACATCCGTAGTTAGCTCTGTCTGATGAAGGTGTGTCAATTACAAAATCATCTTGTCTGCAACGACCATCACCCCAGATGTGTCTTAGATTTAGGTAGTGACCTACTTCATGTGTAGTTGTTCTGCCGCCGTCAAATGGAGCTGCTACATAACCTTGATTTCCAAAATACTGAGGAGCTATTACTACTCCATCTGTATCTGGACTTCCTCCAGGAAATTGGGCGTAACCTAAGATTCCTCCACCAATATTACAAACCCACATATTTAGGTAATTGGCTGGATCTATTGGGTCGACACCGCCTTGACTGGATTTTTTCATATCATCTCTGGTTCCCCATGAAGTCCTAGAAGATGAAGTTCTTGTTACTCCAGCAAGAGTAAAGTTGATCTGAGTGTCTGCTGCATTATCTGTAAACTCTGCAGGGATTTGGTTGGCATCAGAGTTGTTCATTCTAAAATCTTTATTTAGAACGGCAATCTGAGAATTGATCTGTGCGTCACTAATGTTTTCCTGGTTATTGCTGTATATTATATGAACGTATACAGGGATGTTAACTACAGGGAAGTCAACAGATGGTTCTTCTTCTTCTCCGCCGCCATTTCCACCGCCGTTTCCATTTCCTGGTCTTTTGGATTTGATAAAGCTTTTGGTTCTGGATTCGATAGCTGCCAATTTGTTAGCAAACTCTGGGTTTTCTTTTAGCTGTCTTTTTAAGTTGTAATCAGAATGGCATGCTCTGGATTTGCCTGTAATTTCCCCGTTTTCTTTGACGATTTCCTGCTGAGTTGGATTTTGTTCGGAAATTTCATCTTTAGAACAAGCTGTTACAATTAGTGCAAGGGCTGTAAAGCCCAAAAATACTTTTTTCATAAAAATGTAAATTGAGTTAAATGATTTGCCCAAATGTAATTAAAACAATATGAAACACACAACAATTTTCATAAAAACTTGTGTATTTGGTAATTGTTAACTTGTGTTTTTTTAATGTAAAATACTGTAAATCAACATTTTATACTCATTTTTAAAAGTAGTATTTATACTATTAAAATTTAGTTAATAAAAAAAGGAGAAACTCTTACGAGTAACTCCTTTTTTACCAAAATAAAGATATAATTCAAACCTCTGCTGGGATAGATAAATTGGTCTTACGTATGAAAAATTAACTCTATTAGCAGAGGTTTTAAAGTTGAATAATATTGCGTTAATTCAACTAAATTTTCCCTAATTGTTTTGTTGATTTATTTTATATTTTTAAAGATATTACTAATAATAAGGAGCTATAAACAATCATGAAACCTCCATATATTAATATCTGATGTTTTTCTACTAAATTTAATATTGACATGGGTACTATATTGTTAGGTTTAAATAAATTCCTCTTATATTCAATTAGTCACTCATAACTAGGGGTAATATTGAATTGTAAGTATACATCTTATTATTATACAAATATTAACTAGGTCCATTATCATCTCCAAGACCTCCGTCATCATCAGTATCATCATCATTTTCTAAGCAGATTTCGGTATACATTGCCCAACTGTTTCCAGGAAACCCATCTCCTGTAGCCCAAGCTGTCTCTTCACCGCAGTAATTGTTTCCATCGTCATTTGATTTTAACGTTGCGGTTGGTGGATTATCTGTATCATCATCATTGTTGTCTTCAGTACATTCTCCACAGTCAACCTCCGCGTGTGCAGCTAAACAAAAGCATTCTCCGATATCAGATAATGGAATTGTATAGGTATATTCGTTTACACCACCAAAATGTTCAGTTTTGTAAGGAAACTTACCTATTTTGGGATTTCCTTTTTTAGTCATTGGCATATCTTCACAAGTACCAACATATAGATGTGTTGCTTTTAGAGTCCAACTACCATTAGTATTGGTAGATTTAAAAGAACTACTATCTCCTTCTCCTTCATCGCTAGAGCAATTAGTTTTGTAGGTTACATATGCATTAACTCCATCAGAAGTAACAGTAATTGTTCCTGCAATGTGATGTTGACCTGCCATTAAATTGGTTGTGTAAGGATTTCCATCTGCTGATACGGTAAGCATTTTTACATTTACTCCTGTTTTGATCTCATTTGATTGGTCAATTGAAGTAAATGTTTCATTTTCACAACTTGCCGATATTGTGACTAATAATATAATGCATAATTTAAAAAATGCACTTGTTATTGTTTTAAATGAATTTCTCATAATTGGTTTACTTTTTATTCCGGGGTTTATGTATCTAAGCTCTATCAAAGAATAGTTCATCTTTACTGATGCCTGGATCATTTCTGTCATCCAGCATAATTCTATTCTCTTTTATTTTTTTGACATTCCATTCATTATTTAGCTTGTTTAATGGGGCTTCAGTTCCAAAATCAAGGGTAGCATCTAATCCTCCATCTGCTCTGGTACACACTGACCAAGTTCCGTTTGTGATCATATTATTACTGGGGTCTCCATCGTTATCTTCCAGCATAATTGACACTGTACCATCTTCTGAGAAATCAAAAACATAATCTCTATAGTTATTGGTTTCATTACTTTGGTTGTCTTTGTATTTTTGAACTTCTAAAAGCTGGCTAGTGATTACCTGTGTGAAACGCTCCTCACTTAGATCGTTTTCATCACAATCGTCAATAGCATTTTCAATTATATCTTCCAGATCTTCTAGATTAGTAATGACCATCTCAGTGCCGTCAGAAAGAATTACTGTTATAGGAAAACTAATATTTACAATATCATCTTCGTCAAGATCTCTAATGAAATCGTGTAATTCATTATCACTATTGAATGTGATGGTCTCTAGCAGTTCGCTATTTTCATTGAATACAGAAACTGAGAATGGATATTGAAAATCAATACATTCAATATCATCATCATCATCATCATCTTCACAATTCTCAATTAATTGTTCTAGCTGATTCTCATTCTCGATGATCATTTCAGAAAAATCACTTGAAATTATAGTAATTGGAAAAATAAAGTCCAGATCATCAATATCATCTTCAAGTTGGTTGAAAATTTCTTCAATAAGTTCGAAATCTTCTTCAGAATCAATATATACATCGACACCGTTTACATTCACAGTAACAGGTAATTCAATGTTAAAACAACTGGAGCCATCTAATATATTATCTCCAGAACCATCATTCATGACTGTTTTTAATATAAGATCGGCGACCTTAGAATTTGCTTCCAGCGTTTGATCTTGTGGGGATCCAATTTCTTCATCAAGTTCCGTTCTACAACCAGTAACAAGAATGATTGAAGAAAGGATTAAAAAACTAATTATTGGTTTTATTTGTGTTTTCATGATATTTGAGGTTTTTTAAGTTGGTCTTCTGAATACTAAAACAACTAAGTTTTAAAAACTCCTTTATTATTTTTCTTTTTTTCTACATTTACCGCCAAATCTTCTTTGAATATGTCAAAAGAATTGCAGGAAAACGTTTGTGAAGAAAAGATATTTTCGATGATTTACCGAAAGTATTCTAAGGACATATATAATTTTCTTTATTATAAATATGGAGAGACATTAGAGTCAAATGATAAGATGCAGGATGTGTTTATCAAACTACTGTCTCATTGTAAAGAGGTGACTCCTGATAAGGCGAAAGGTTTTTTATTTAAGGTAGCAAAGAATATGATGCTTAATGCTATCAAACATAAAAAAGTGGTGCTCAAACACAGAGAAATAAAACCAAAAGATTATACAAACGAATCTCCTGAATTTATTTTAGAGCATCAGCAATTTTTGAAAAGATACCAGCAGGCACTTAGTAGATTGACAGAAGACCAACGAACCGCTTTTTTACTAAATAAGGTAGAAGGAAAAAAACATGCTGAAATTGCAGAGATGCTTGGAATTACCAGAAAAGCTGTGGAGAATAGAATTTATACTGCTTATAATAAGCTAAAAAGTGAACTGGAAGGATTTAAATAAAAAGGAGTTTTTAAAACTTAGTTGTTCTATATATAGAAGAAAGAATGAAAATGGATAAAGAATATTTAATAAAGAAATGGTTGGCAGACGAATTAACGGATGCGGAACTTGAGGCTTTTAAGAAATTGGATGATTATGATATGCATACCAAAATTCTTGAAGGTGCTCAGTATTTTAAAGCTTCTGACGTTTCCGAAATTAGTGATATAAATGATATGTATGTCAGAATGGAAAACGCTGCTAACGCTGTTTCTGAAAAAACTAATTGGTATCGACCATTATTAAAGGTAGCCGCAGTATTTGCTGTGTTATTGGGTATTTCTTTCTTTTTCTTCACAGATAATGATAGTACAATTAAGACACTAGCTAATCAAAAGCTAACTATTGAACTTCCAGACGCTTCAGAGGTAGTGGTTAACGCAAAATCCATACTCGTTTTTAATGAAAACAAATGGGAGACTAAAAGGGAAGTGAGTCTTACTGGAGAAGCTTTTTTTAAAGTAAAAAAAGGATCTGCCTTTGATGTAATCACAAAGGATGGTAAGGTAACTGTTTTAGGTACTCAGTTTAATGTGAAAAACAGAGAAAATTATTTCGAAGTTAAATGCTTTGAAGGTCTTGTAAGAGTGAAACATGGAGAATATACACGGAATTTGCCAGCAGGTAATACTTTAAGAGTTATAGATGGGAATCTTACTTTTGAAACGGTTAATTTGAATAATCCTCAATGGTTAAGTAATATTAGTAGTTTTAAAAGTGTTCCATTTTATGAGGTTATAAATGAGTTCGAAAGACAATATGATATCAAAGTGACTATGAATGGTATCGATACAAAAAGACTTTTTACGGGAGGTTTTGTTCATAATAACCTACAAGAAGGTTTAAAATCTATAACTTTACCTCTAGATCTGACTTATAGCATTGATATCAATAATAACATCACGTTGCGTTATAATAAATAAGATATGTAAAGTACTTTTACTTCTCTTATTTACTATTTTTTATGTTCCTTTATATGGTCAAACCAAAGAGGAAAAGGACTCAACTCGCTTAGTTGATCAATTAATTCAGCTAGAAGCAAAATTTCCATATAAGTTTACCTATGCTGATGATACCATAGAAAATGTTTTTGTCAGTAGTATTCCACAGGAATTTTCATTTGATCAAGTTCTTGATTTTTTAAGACAAAAAACTAATCTTGTCTTTACCATCATTAATAATAATTTTGTTTCTATAAACAAAGGAGATACATCTCGGTTGTTCTGTGGATTTATCACGGAAATAAGAACAAAAAATCCTCTTTATGGAGCCACTATTCGAGGAAAAAAAACATCTACGATAAGTGATAAAGACGGATATTTTCAATTAGAGGTTTTTAGTGATAATGAAACCATAATCATTGGTCATCTTGGGTTTAGAACTACCTATCGAATTGCTAGCTCTTTTACAAAAGAAGATTGCGCTCCGATTTATCTGGAGCCCAAAACTGAAATTTTAGCAGAAGTTATTCTTAAAGACTATCTAACCAAAGGAATTAGTAAAACGGATGATGGAGCCTTTCAGGTAGAATATGATAATTTTGGGATACTTCCGGGTTTAATTGAAGCAGATGTACTACAAACTATACAGGCACTTCCGGGTATACAAAGTGCTGATGAAACGGTTTCTAATATTAACATCAGAGGTGGTACTCACGATCAAAACTTAATTCTTTGGGATGGTATCAAAATGTATCAATCGGGACATTTTTTTGGACTGATATCAATCTTTAATCCGTCGATTACAGGAAAAGCCGTTTTGATAAAAAATGGAACGGGGGCTGAGTTTATGGATGGGGTTTCAGGTACAATTTTAATGAATACGGATACTGAAATTAATACAGATTTCAAAGGTAGTATTGGGTTTAATCTTATCAATGCAGACGCTTTTACAGATATGCCGATTGGAAAAAAATCATCGTTACAGCTTTCTGCCAGAAAATCAATAAGTAACCTTATTAAAACTCCTACCTATGAACAGTATTTTGACAGAATTTCTCAAGATAGTGAGATAGGTAGTAATAATGAAACGGATATAGAATTTGATTTTTATGATATTAATCTTCGATGGAACTGGAAAATTTCAGAAAAAGATAAGCTTAGAATAAATTTTTTAGGAATAAATAACGAATTGGTTTTTACCGAAAATGAAATGATTGGTAATATCAATAGTTCCAGACAAAGTAATCTGGTTCAGAATAGTATTGCAGGAGGAATTTGGTATCAGAGGTATTGGAGTAACCAGTTTACAACATCGCTGCAGCTATACGAAACAGATTATAAGTTGCAATCTGTAAATGCCAATCTTCAGGATCAGCAACGTTTTTTGCAAGAAAATATAGTGTCTGAAACAGGAATAAAGTTAAATACTCATTATACGCCCAGGGCTAATATTAACTGGCTTAATGGGTATCAACTTACAGAAACAGGTATCTCTAATCTTAATGATATTGATAACCCTGTTTTTCGGGAAAATAGAGTACGAGTAATTCGCAATCATAGCTTCTTTTCACAGATAGGCTATAAAGGGTTGAGAGCACAGAATTCAGTCAATTTTGGCCTAAAATATAGTTATAACGAAAAATTTAGAACACATTTAATAGAGCCAAGATTAAGTTATAATCAAAAGTTTCTTGATTATTTTAATTTCGAAGTATTAGGAGAATTTAAACATCAGAATACATCTCAAATCATAAATTTTCAGAATGATTTTCTGGGTATAGAGAAACGAAGATGGGTTTTAGCAAATGATGAGGATATTCCAGTTATTAAAAGCAAACAAGTTTCTTTAGGATTACAATACAATAGAAAAGGTTGGCTTATTAGTTCTGAAGGATATTATAAAATGGTAGAAGGAATTACTGCTAGAAGTCAAGGATTTCGGAATCAATATGAGTTCGAAGAAGCGATTGGAGATTATGTAGTTACTGGTGCAGATTTTCTTATAAATAAAAGGTTTAAAAATGTAAGCTCTTGGTTGAGTTATTCGTACGTGAATAATGAATATACTTTTGATGCTTTTGACGAGAGAAAATTTCCTAATAATATAGATATAGCACATTCTTTAACATTAGGAGTTGCATACACAATGAAAGATTTAAAAGTATCTACGGGTTTAAATTGGCATTCTGGTCTGCCTACAACGAGACCGGTTTTTATGAATGAAGTAGAAAGTAATGAAATTAATTATGATCTAGCAAACAGTGGTAGACTAAATGAGTATTTACGACTGGATATTTCCGCCACCTATGATTTTGCTTTAACCAGAAAGATAAAATGTCATGCTGGTATTTCCGTTTGGAATTTTTCTAACAAGGATAATACAATTAGTAACTATTATCGAATCAATGAAGAAAATCAACCTAAAGAAGTCGTTAATTCTTCTCTGGGAATCACACCTAATGCAACATTTAGAGTACTATTTTAATTAATAAGTGCATTTATTTTTATCCATAGATCATTATCAAAACTTGATGGGCCTAATAAAGCTTGACCAGTATCATCTCCCATTCGTACAATCACTAAATTCTGACTGGGAACTACATATAGTTTTTGATCATTTTTTCCTAAACCGGCTATGAGGTCATCGGGTGCATCTGGCATCAATTCTCCAGCAAATTCATTTTCGAATGCTGGTGCTCTAAAACTAGATTTACCATTTAACCACCATAGATATCCATAGGATTGATTTAGGTTTTGTGAAGTGGTAGTCATTTCTGTAAAGTAGTTTTGGTCAGTAAGAATTTGGGTAGAATCCCAGGTTCCTTGGTTTAGATTTAAAAGTCCGAAACGAGCCATGCTTCTGGCTGTGCTATAATATATATTAGTATATCCAAGGCTGATCCAAGCTCCATTCATACCAATTCTATTTTTTAGTTTTGCGTCAAAATAATCACTATACTCCATATTCACAGCTCCAGCAACGATATCTGTAAGTAATGTGTATGCAGCATTGTGATAATACCAAAAACTTCCAGATTCATTGAGATATGTTAGGCAATCAAAATCTGTACAATTTTGATTAGATACATTATAATCTAGACCAGTAGTCATGGTCAAATGATTTCTAACCGAAATTGCATTCTGCTGATCAGTTGTGATATTTGCCCACTGAGTTTCTAAATATAGAGAAGAAGGTTCATTAATATCTAATAAACCATCTTGTTGAGCTAGTCCAACGGTAAAAGCAGTCAACGTCTTTCCGGCTGAGTACCAAGGATTATTATCAGAAACAGAGGCTCCGTTAAAGTATTTTTCGACTACAATTTTTCCGTTTTTCAGAATAATAAAAGCTTTGGTTTCTTTTTCTTTAAGAAAATTATAAAGAGGCTGTTCTGCGTCAGTATTCCATCCCAGGTCTGTAATAGTAGTGGTTTCCCAATCATCAGAATTAACGGGAGGGAAATATATCTCATCTGGATTCTCGATAACAACTTCATCTATTATTTCATTAGAATTATCAGAACAAGAAAGCGTAAAACTTAGTAGTAAAAATAGAAATGGAGTCATTATATTTTTCATAGGTTGGGGATTATTCTAGGATTGGACTTTACAATATACAAAAGGTTTAAAACATTGACTTTTTTTAACATTTAGAGTTATTAATAATAATACCCAAAACTTTAGTTATTCATTGTATCTTTGCAAACCTTTATCCGGAAGATATGAGAACAAAGACTTTAAAAAAGAATAAGATCAATGTAGTTACATTAGGTTGTAGTAAGAACGTGTATGATAGTGAGGTTCTTATGGGACAACTGAAAGCAAATAACAAGGAGGTTGTTCATGAAGAAGAAGGAAATGTTGTAGTTATTAATACTTGTGGTTTTATTGCCAATGCTAAAGAAGAATCTGTAAATACTATTTTAGAGTATGTGCAGAAAAAGGATCAAGGTATTGTAGATAAAGTTTTTGTTACTGGTTGTTTGTCTGAACGATATAAACCAGATTTAGAAAAAGAAATTCCAGATGTAGATCAGTATTTTGGAACTACAGAACTTCCTGGCTTGTTAAAAGCATTAGGTGCTGATTATAAACATGAATTAATAGGAGAAAGATTAACAACTACTCCTAAGAATTATGCATATTTAAAAATAGCTGAAGGCTGTGATCGACCTTGTTCTTTTTGTGCAATCCCATTGATGAGAGGTACTCATAAGTCGACTCCAATCGAAGAATTAGTTACGGAAGCAGAAAAATTAGCAGCAAATGGAGTTAAAGAATTGGTGTTGATCGCTCAAGATTTAACGTATTATGGACTGGATTTATATAAAGAAAGGAAGCTAGCTGACCTGCTTAGAGAATTGGTTAAGGTTGATGGGATTGAGTGGATACGATTGCATTATGCATTCCCAACTGGTTTTCCAATGGAGGTGCTAGAGGTAATGAAGCAAGAACCTAAAATCTGTAATTATATTGATATACCGTTGCAGCATATAGCCGATCCTATACTTAAATCTATGCGTCGTGGTACAACCAAAGCGAAAACTACTAAGTTGCTTAAAGAATTTAGAGAAGCTGTTCCAGAAATGACAATTCGTACTACACTAATTGTTGGTTATCCAGGAGAGACGCAAGAGGATTTTGAAACATTAAGGAATTGGGTAAAAGAAATGCGTTTTGAACGTCTTGGATGTTTTACGTATTCTCATGAAGAAAATACACATGCTTTCAATTTAGAAGATGATGTTCCTGAAGAGGTGAAAATGGATCGTGCTAACGAAATTATGGAGATCCAATCTCAAATTTCGTGGGAATTAAATCAACAAAAAATAGGGAAAGAGTTTAAGGTGGTTATTGACCGCAAAGAAGGACCATATTTTGTGGGTAGAACAGAGTTTGATTCTCCTGATGTGGATAACGAAGTATTAATTGATGCATCCAAGTTTTATTTAAAAACAGGAGAATATACCAACGTTAAAATATATGAAGCAGAGGATTTTGATTTATATGGAGAAGTAATTTAATCGGTTGTAATCGGTTTGTAATCTCCATCAAAGACCGTTTTCCATGTTTTACCTTTATCTGTGCTTTGTTGCCAAGTTTGTCTTACCGTATTATCAGGGTTTTTCTGCCAGGATATTTTGTTAGCTAATGATGTACTTTTATCCGTATTAATTTCATTTTGTAATACCATGGCTCCATTCTCAATATTCCCTTGGATGTGTAATGTTAAACCAGAATTGTCCACCCAGAATTGCTCCCATTGATCTGTTCTAGAATTGTATTTATTTAAGCTAGTTCCGTAGTATTTAGAGGTAGTAGAACGATATGTTTCTTTTATTACTTTATCATCAATAATAGCTTCAATTTTACTTTTACCAACAATAGTATCTGTTCCGTGTTTATAGACATCCCATTCGCCAATCCAAAAATTAAATTCTGCATATTTATGGTCTACGTTTTTTTGTGCAGACGTTGGAGTCGATGCGTAAAGGAGTAGAAGAAAAAAAATACTGAGTTTAGTCATATTTGGGATAATTGAATTCCACTTGACTTTAAAGATAAAAAAAAATCGAGGATTATTAATAATCCTCGATTTGTGCGTAATACTCTTTTAGATTTTTTGGCTAATTCTATTTATAAGAGAACTTTATGTCTTTATTTTATTAAGGGGACACAGTTTTATATTAAACGCGTTTTTTTTTATTTAATTTTATTCGGGCGCAAAAGTATTTAAAAAAGAGATACAAAACTTCAAGTTTGTAGTAGGATTAATCGCGCTTTTCTAATTGTTAGAAAAGTAGACATGAGATTTTCGCAGTGATGAAAAGGAGAGGGCTGAGGTATTATTAGTTTAATAAAAAAAACAGCTATTTGAATGTATTGTTTTTGGAATTTTATTGAGATATATTCATTTACATTTTTATTCAAAAAACAGCAAACTTAACAATTTGGTAATATTGAGGTGTTCAAATCATTGGATATTCATCAAGGAAAAATGAAATATGCATTATAGTTTAAAGTTTTATTTTTAATGATTGAATAGATAGAGGCGTTTCTAAATACTTTGTTATATAAAGAGGAGGTTTGATTTTTATAAAACCAAACCTCTTTTATTAATATTCTAAAAAATTATCTTAGATAGTTTCAAACAATTTGTTGATAGGTTTGCGAACTTTCCTACTATGCTGAGTCAAATCTTCTTCAGAACGATATCCAATAGTGGCAATAACCGCTACAGAAAGTCCTTTTTCTGATAATCCCAATATTTCATCATATGCTTCTGGCTCAAAACCTTCCATTGGACAAGCATCAATCTTAAGTTCTGCACATGCTACAAGCAGGTTTGCTAAACCAATGTATGCTTGTTTTGAAGTCCAATTTTTTGTAGCATTATCTGTAAGTTCTAAAATTTTTGATTTCATAAAATCACCATAACCTTTTAGATCATCAATATTTAATTCTTGTATATCAGCTTTTAATTTTAGATAGTCATCGATTACGTTTTCTTCTACTTTTGTATAATTACAAAATACAATTAATTGCGAAGCATCTACGATTTGGGATTGCCCCCAGGATTTTGGTTGTAATCTTTTGCGAATCTCTGTATCTTCTATAATTAAAACTTTGTACGTCTGTAATCCATAAGAGGATGCAGATAATGAAATGGCTTCTTTTATTTTTTCAAGATCAGATTCTGAAATTCTTTTTTTCGAATCAAATTTTTTAGTGGCATAACGCCATGCTAAGTTTTTTAATAGTTGCATATGTGTACGATTTATAGTGTAATAGGTACTTCTATTAATAATATTTTAGAAGAACCATTTGATTTGATTTTAATTTGTTCAACATCCCAAATACCTAATCCATCTCTTTGCTCCATTACTTGATCTTCAATAGATACATTGCCTTCGAGAAGAAAAGCATATACACCATTTTTTTTGTCTTTTAGCGTATAAGTCTGCGTGTTTTCATTTTCCAGATTACCTAGATGAAACCAGGCGTTTTGATGAAGCCAAACTCCAGTATCGTTTGCATTAGGCGATATGATTTGATGTAAGTTGTTTTTAAGATTTTTATCATCTATACTGATCTGATCATATCTGGGCGATACATTCTTTTTATCAGGAGTTATCCAGATTTGTAGAAACTTTACTTCTTTATCTGAGTTTTTATTATACTCACTGTGAAAAATACCTGTTCCAGCACTCATCACCTGTACATCTCCTTGCTTAATCACTGCGGTATTACCCATACTGTCCTCATGTTCTAGATCACCCTCTAGAGGTATGGATATAATTTCCATATTATCATGTGGATGTTTTCCAAATCCTTTGCCTGATGATACTGTATCATCATTAAGCACTCTCAATGCTCCAAAATTCATTCTCTCTGGATTGTAGTAATTCCCGAAACTAAAAGAATGATACGAGTTCAACCATCCAAAATTGGCATTCCCTCTGGTATCTGATTTATGCATTATCGTTTTCATAATATTTCCTTTCTTTATAATTTAATACAAAGTTGGGTTTTTAGATAACGATCTAAAATATGATAATACGGGAGAATGTTATAAAAATCCGATATGGTATTATTTTCTAAACTGAGAAGGAGGGGAACTTGTACATTTTTTAAAGAAATTACTAAAATTGGCAGGCTCAGTAAATCCTAATTCATATCCTATTTCTTTAGTGGTTTTATCAGAAAAACTCAAAAGTCTTTTTGCAGCGACAATAATTCTAGATTGTAAATACTCTTTAGCAGTTTTTCCAATTAGAGATTTTATAGTTCTGTTTAGGTGATCTGGCGTTACATGCAACGCTTCTGCATATTGATGTACTTTGTGCCAATCAAAAAAGTGTTCTTCTACTAGTTTTTTGTATTCTTTTAAAATGATAGAACCTACTTGTAATTGTTGAGGATCTTTTGTGTGTGTATTGCAAATATTATTACTATAAATTAGAAAAAGCTTTAGTAAGGCACCAACTGCTTCTAATTTGAATTTTGTATCAGAATAATAGGTGTCAAAAATTTGAGTACTGTAGGTGTTCAATTCTTTTAATTGTTCGTCATTTAACGGAAGAGGAGGGCTGTTGCCATAATCCTGAAATAAATTGATGTCTTCAATAAAGCGATAGTCAATATTATTCTTGACAAGAAATTGTCTAGAAAATGTAATTACCCAACCATAAGATTTTTGTTCTTCCTTAATTTGATGAACTTGTCCTGGGCTTAGAAAAAAAACTTGATGATCTTCAAGCAAAAATTTATTAAAATCTATTATGTGAGTTCCCTTGGCTTTAGAAACTAAAATTATGATATAGAAATCATGCCGATGTGGCGTATCGATTTCGCCTCTTTTTTTATCATAAATATCCTCCATTTTTTTGATCTCAAAAAGGATTTGATTTTCCATTTCATCTGATAACTTATATGTTTTTATGGAGGTCATATATGGATGTTATTATAAATTCTATTCTAATATACGAATCATCTCTTCTCCAATACCTGCCTCAAATGGATGGGCACTTGATTTTAGCAATGATAGGGTGTTGAATTGGCCTCCATATACATTCATTAGAGCATTAAGGTCTGCCCCTTGTTTAATCAAAAATCGTGTCATTTCAGGCAGGTTTGCCGGAACTTTTTGTCGCCACATTTCTACACCATTACTAGCTGTGTAATGCAATAACGTTGCCTGATGACCATATTTTGATTTTTTGGTAGTTAATTGAGGATTGGCTTTGATTATTTTTTTTAACGCTTCGAATTCACCATTTATAAGGAAGTTGACAGCCTTCTCAAAACTCTGATCGTAATGATCTTTTAGTTGTTCAACGATCTGCCAATTCTTAAAGCCGTATTCGTTAGCAACGGTTGCCCGACAATCTTTTATAGTAAACTTGTTTTTTTTCAATGTTTCTATAGGTGTTCCTAGATAATCCGGATGGTAATTATTTATTTCCTGAAGAATAAAATTCAGATTATTATGTGCACCCTCTAACATGCGATCTGCAATTTTGGTTAAGTGAGTTTTTATCATAGGATATTGATCCGTTTGATAAAGAAGATTGCCATAAAAAGATGTTAATTCCATAATCCTTTTTTAGTTTATTTATTCTATCTACATGTTTTCTTTAATGAGTTTATAATAATACAAATAAAAAGGGAAAGTCGTTTTGACTTTCCCTTCAAAATAAGATATACTCTTATTTGCTAATTCTAATCTATAAAAGAGATTTTTAGTAATTATTCATTACCTATTCCGATCTCTTCACCATCTTCTTCTTCTGTGTCATTAGTATTGATCTCTTCGTTAACTATTTCGTCATTAATAGATTCATTTTCACAAGAAACGAATGCTGTAGCTACTGCTAATACTAATAGGAATGTAATTTTTTTCATTTTTATTTATTTTAATGTTTTAATTTTATTTTGAGGGTATTTTAAATTTTAGTTTCCTAAACCGTGACTGTCATCTTCATAAATATCGATAACTTCTGGTTTGTCACTTTCTGTTTCTAATATCTCGTCTTCTACAGATGTACTTTCACATGATGCAAAAGCAATAATAAGCATAGATAAAATTGTAATTTTTTTGATCATTTTAATAAAAGTTAATTATGAGTTTGTTTAAATTTTTCTTTATTTTTTTAAAACGGGTGCAAATGTATCTAAAAAAACAATTCAAACTCTTAAAAATATCTTAACAACCCCTTGTATGTAAGGGTTTTGGGTATGTGTCTGGTGCTTATTGTTTAATAAATATGAGAGAAGTTTACGTATATGACATCTTATTGAAACAAATCAATAGATTATATGTAATTTTTGGAGGTTAATATTAAAAATAAGATAAAAATGAAATACTAGTCAAATTAACGATTTGGTAACATTGGAGCGTATATGAATGTTTGTTTTGAGAATATTTTATTGTAATAGTGTTTTTAGTAAGAATAATTTAATAAAAACTACAGAGTTGATTCATTTATTTATTTAAATAAATAACCCTTTACATAGTTCTTATTCTTAGTATTCAGTAAACGTTATGATTTGGAGATATTAATGCTTTATAGTTGGATATTTATTGAAATAAGAATTATAAATTTCAGTCATATATACCTGTTTAATGTTGTCATACCTATTTTAATTTAGGCATAATAGTTCATCATATAAACTTGTAGAATACATGTAATTAAGGTATTCATAAGACCTCTCTTTTAGAATAGTAATTCAGATGTTTTGAAACCAGCTTGATGTATTTTGAAAAACAATTCTATCCTTATATTGTTTTAAACACCACTATTTTAATTTTAAAGCCTTATCAAAATTCCAAATATCTAAGGTAGATTGTATTATAAAACCGTAGGTTGGGTGCCAGTAACTTTAATACCTAGTTCACTTAAGGTGGATACTTTTTTTGGATTATTGGTTAACATACGGATAGAAGTTACTTCTAACTCCTTTAAAATTTTAGCAGCAGGAGAAAAATCTCTTGCATCTTTTTTAAAACCTGCTGCTTTATAAGATTCCGCTTGTGACAGTCCTCTGTTTTTATGTTCAATACTTTTAAGTAACGCAAGATGTCCATTGGACTTGCCTTCTTGATCTAACCAAACGATAATTCCTTTACCTTCTTTTTTGATGAGTTGCTGAGAAATCTCCATCTGTTCTCTACAATCACATTCAATGCTATTAAAATGATGAGCAAAAATGCAAGAAGAATGTACTCTACATAATACATTTTCCTCTCCTTTAATATCACCCATGATCAATGCAAAGGATTCTTTCTGGCCATCATAAAATAAAATTTCACGATACTCCCCAAATTTTGTTTTTAGATTAGTCTCGGCAAGTTTAACTATCACTGTATTATTTTTTAATCTTTAACATCCTTGTTTTTTTCATTTAGAAGTATTGGAGTTCCAAATCCAAGCTCTTCTAGTTTTTTCATTTGAGTTTTGGCATCACCTACCACAAGATAAATCATCTTATTAGGATCCAGATATTGACTCGCTAGTTTTTTAATTTCCTCGACTGTCATATTATTTACTACATCCTCTCGTTTAGTAATATAATCCTTAGGATACTTTAAGGTACTGATATTGAACAATATATTTAATTTAGCTCCTAAAGTTTCGGAAGCTCTGGCATTACTCTTTATCAAGGAACTTTTTGTTATTTCCAAGTCGTTTTCGTTATAGTTTTTTCCATAGTTTTCTAGTATTTCTTTTACCAAACTAGTGGATTCATAAGTTACATTGGATCGTACTCCACTAGAGATGTTAAAAGAACCGAGAGTTGGGCCACCCGAAAAACCGGATCCTATACCATATGTATATCCTTTACCTTCTCTTAGTTGCTGAGTAAGTTGGGATGCAAATCCACCACCACCTAATCGGTAATTCATAATACGCGCAGGATAATAATCTTTATCAGTAGCGGCCATTGCTCGATATCCAAAACGTAACATAGATTGCTTTGCATCTGGAACGTCATAGAAATATACTTTAGATCTTTCTGGAGCCGCGGGAGTTTTGAGTTCTGGGAATCTAACATCTTTCGGTGACCAGTTTTTGTTAAGCTCCGCAAGAGATGAAGTTGCCTGATCTTTGGATATATTACCAGCAATATGTAATTTGGTTATAGACGGAGAAATATTTTCATTGTAGTATTGCTTAAGATCTTCTATTGTAATCTCCTTTATTGAAGCTTCTGTTCCTAAATTATTATGAGAGAGAATATGATCCGCTCCATATATTAGTTTTGAATATTCATTAGATGCAATACTTCTCGGGCTCGCTTGTTGTTGTTGTATTTGGCTGGTAACACTCTGTTTAATTAATCCAAACTCTTTTTCATCCCATCTAGGCTCTAGTAGGATTTCCTTAATTAATGCTATCGTTTTATCATAGTTCTTAGAGAGTGTACTTCCACTAATAATAATATTTTCATCAGTTGCATATACATTTAAGATCGCGCCAAGACTCTCTATTGCATTTTCTAATTCTTCAGCGGTTTTGTTTTTAGTTCCTTTAGTCATCAATTCTGCCAAAAGATTAGAAACCCCAACTTTATCCACATTTTCTAACAATAAACCACCTCTAATATCCATTCTAAATTGTACTAATGGTATTTCATCATTTTCAATTCCATAAACCTCAATACCAGAAGTTAATGTATCCTCCCATACTTCTGGGATAGCAACTTTTGGAGTTTCTCCATATGCCGGTTCTATAGATCGATCGAAGCTGGATGGAGTTTTTTCATAGGTCGCAGCAATACTTGAGTCAAAGTTCTCTTCTGCGCCTTCTACAATCTTTTCTTCTACTACTTCCGCTAAAGTAGAGTTTTTAAGTATTAGATCCGTTTGACCAATAGGAACAAAACTAGTAGCTACATAATGTTTCCCTTTGATATATTGGTTATATACGCGCATTACATCTTCAGTTGTTACCGCAAGTATATTTTTAACATCCTGGTTTATAAAGCCAGGATCTCCTGCGAAAATCTCATATTGCGCTAACTGAAATCCTTTTCCTACTACACTAGATAAACTATTATAGAAATTAGTTTCTTGTCCTGCTTTTATTCGATCAAGATCTTTTTTGGAAATCCCTTCAGCCTCGAACTTAGTAAACGATTCTTGTATTGCTTTATCTATATCATTTAGGTTTACTTTTTCGAATCCACGAATGATCATTCGAAATTGACCAGCTAATTCTGATCCATAATGAAACATAGTTACATTGGGAGCTAATTGTTTATCTTCTACAATTACTTTGTTAAAAGGTGCTTTTTTGCCTTCAGATAGATAGGTGGATAGTACTTCAAGAGCATAAGAGTCTTGATGATATTGATGCACAGCCGGCCACGTCATAGTAAGTTGCGGAAGACGAGCAAAATTATCTTCGTAATATAGTTTCTTAGTTTCAGTTAACGAGGCAGGCTTCTTTTCTAGTGGCGTAATATCTTCTCCTTTTTTGATCTCATCAAAATATTTATGTACCCATTCCTTAGCTTGAGTAGTATCAAAATCTCCTGCAATAGTTAAGGTTACATTATTAGGAACATACCACCTATTATAGAAATCTTTTACGTCTTGTAATGTAGCATTCTGAAGATCTTCTAGGGATCCTATTACTTGCCAGTTATATGGATGATCTTTTGGGAACATATTTTTATCAATCACATAAGATACATGTCCATAAGGTCGATTATCTACGCTTTGGCGTTTTTCATTTTTTACTACTTGTTTTTCTTTTGCCAAAACTGGATCTGTAACAGTATTGATGAAGAAACCAAGTTTGTCTGCTTCTGCCCAGATCATCTTTTCTAGGGCATCTTTAGGAACTGTTTGATAATAATTAGTTCGATCTCTACTGGTAGAACCATTAGCTCCTGATCCTCCGATACGAGCACTCATTTTATCAAGTCCTCCTTTTCCTAAGTTTTCTGATTCCAGGAATAATAAGTGTTCGAATAAATGCGCAAAACCTGTTCTTCCTTCTATTTCTCTCCCAGATCCTACATGAGCGGTTAATGCTACTGCAACAACAGGATCAGAGTGGTCGATATGAAAAATAACTTGCAATCCGTTATTTAGGGTAAATTTTTCATAATCCACTTTAAATTCCTTGGTACCAGAGTTCTCTGTGCTTTCTGCGCTAGTAGAAACTTCTTTTTTGCAGGAAATTAATGCTCCAGAAATAAGAAGTATTACGGTTAAAAATTTGATTGTTTTCATATTGATGAATATTATAATTCGAATAATTTTTAAATGTTTTATTTAGAAAGATTCCTTAACCCTTCATACACTACAATACTTACCGCATTAGCTAGGTTTAAACTTCTAATATGTTCGTTGAATATTGGTATTTTATAGGTGTTATCTTTATTGGCTTCTATAATATTTGTAGGTAAACCGACCGACTCTTTTCCGAAAATTAGAAACATATCATCTTCATAATCAACGGACCAATGATCTGTTTTTCCGTGACTGGAGAAAAAAGCCATTTTCTTTCCTTTATTGATAGATAAGAATTCATCTAAGCTTTCATAAGTTTTTAGCGAAATATGTTTCCAATAATCCAGCCCAGCACGTTTTAACCTTTTATCACTTAATTCAAAACCAAACGGTTTTACCAGATGTAAATTTGATCCTGATGCTAGACTTAAACGGCCAATATTTCCTGTGTTAGTGTGTATTTCTGGTTCTATAAGAACTATGTTATATGCCATTCTTTATATTATTTCTATCGCTTTATTTTTTATTGGAATTTGATTCGTTTAAAATAATAAGTTTTTGCCATATTTTTCTGCTTAAACCTGTTGTAAGCACCTCAATTTCATTTACAGCTCGCACCACTGCTTCATCCGGTAAACTTTGAGAATACAACGCAGCTACTTTACCAACAAGTGCAGTAGCTTCAGAACAATAATCCAGATATCTCTGCAATTCGAATCTGGTAAACGTTCGTTTAGGTGAATTTTCTGTGGCAGATTCTGGTAAATCGGTTAGATTAGGATCTTTGGTCAATTGATGCATATCAATAACATGTGCTACAACTCTAAGTTCATTAAGGGATTTAAGCGCACGTTTTGTCTTTAACCTGGATTCTAATGAAACTAAAAAGAAAATAGCCGCACCTAATAGGATGATATCGTTAAATATAGCTTCTGATATAGAAACGATATTGCTAAGTGTTGTGTTTTCTATTCGTAAGTCAATATAAGTGATACTATATATCAATCCACCTAATCCAATTAATATGACCAAGTAAGCAAAAATTCTCAAAGATAGATTTGGTTTGGAAATCCAATCTATATTTTGCTTACTATCTTGGGCGGTTTGTAAAAAATCTTGACATACTTTCTTGAGTCCTGAATTAGGAAATCGATCAGAGATACGTTTCTCCAATAATGAAATTGTATCAATAATTTTTTCAGGCTCTAATCGTATGCTTTTATTCATTGCCTAAATTATGAAGGAAGTCTTTTAATGATAAACTTCATTTGCCCTCGATGGTTAGATTCATGCTCGCATACATGAAACCACTTCGCATAATTATTGGTAGGTTGTCGACCAAAAAATGGTTCCGATTTCATAATCCACTGATCATCTCTCTTAGCAAATTCTTGTTTCGTTACTTCTCTAACTTCCTCAAGTGTTTTAAGGTAATAGTCAATAGAGTTTCCTTTGATTATTTCTCTTCCTTTTTTACCTAAACCACTAGCAATGTCCCATTCTTTTTTTATGTCTTCATCCCATTTACCCCATTCTATTCCGTCAAAGGTATTGAGCTGATAATATCTTTCTGTCGCTGCCAAATGTAAAAGCATCGCGCCAATTGAATTAGATTGATCATCTATTTGAAAATCTAATTGCGCTACCGTAAGATCTTTAACAGTTCCAATAACCCAGGTTCTCATCAAGGTCATTGTGGACAGTAGTGTGCCTATCTGAGGTGAATATCCTTTTTGTGGCCCCACCAAATAGATGTTGTCAGAAGTGTCTATAGGTGAAGCTTCATTTGCAAAACTCATCAGTGGAGTAGCTGCAAGTCCTGCGGTAAGAATTGTAGATCCTTTGATAAATTTTCTTCTGCTCGTTTTGTTTGATTCTTTTTCCATCATTGAGAGATTTTAGAAATGAATAATTATGATACCTTTTAGTTTTTACCAGTTGTAATTGGAAACCCTCGATCTTTCATCAATGCTTCTATTTTGGCATCACGACCACGAAATAATCGATAGGCTTCTGCTGGATCCATAGCATTTCTTGGCGCAAAGAGATATTTAACTAGTTTAGCCGCTACTTCTTTATCATAGAATCCATCAGGCGCTTCAGCAAAAGCCTCTGCTGCATCCGATGTTAATACATCTGCCCACATATATCCATAATATGCCGTTGCATATCCTTCTCCAGAAAATACATGTCCAAAATGAGGAGTACGATGACGCATTACTAATTCTTTTGGCATATCTAGTGCTGTTAAGGTTTCTTTTTCAAATGCATCTACATCAATATTTGTTGGATCTGCTAAATGAAATTTCATATCCATCAATGCTGATGCTAAATATTCTGTAGTAGCAAATCCTTGATTAAAAGTAGCTGCTTTCTTCACTTTGGCGACTAATGCTTTTGGCATAGGTTCTCCAGTTTTATAATGAACCAAATAATTGTCTATGACCTTATCGGTAGATAACCAGCGTTCTAATAATTGAGATTGAAATTCTGTATAATCACGAACACCTCCATTAAGTGTAGGGTATCGTACTTCTGAAGAAAAGAAATGTAGAGCGTGACCGAATTCATGAAAAAATGTTGTTGCATCATCCCAGGATACTAAAACCGGCTCTCCTGGAGCTGGTTTTACAAAATTAGAATTGTTAGAAGCTAATACAGTTTTTTTGCCATCAAAAGTGGTGTGACTTCTGTAGGTTGTTGCCCAAGCACCGGAACGTTTTCCAGTTCTAGCAAATGGATCCAAGTACCACAATCCAATATGTTCATTAGAAGTCTTATCCGTTACCTCCCATACGTTTACATCTTCATGGAATACAGGAACCGAACCTTCCGCAACAGGAGTGAATTTATAATTGAATAATTCTCCAGCTACAAAGAACATAGCTTCTCTAAGCTTGTCTAACTGCAGATATTGTTTTACTTCATCAGAATCTAGATCGTATTTTTTCTTTCTAACTTTTTCTGCATAAAATCGATAATCCCAAGGCGCTATAGTGACTTTGTCTTTATTAGCATCTGCAACAGCCTGCATATCCATCACTTCTTCTTTTACACGTGCAATAGCGGCTGGCCAGACAGCATTCATTAATTCCATTGCATTTTCCGGATTTTTAGCCATTCTGTTCTGTAATCGCCAGTCAGCATAATTATCATATCCTAATAAGGCTACACGCTCTTTTCTTAGTTTTAAAATTTTAGCAATATTTTCATTATTATCTTTATCATCACCGTTATCACCTCTAGAATAATAATTCTTCCATACTTTTTCTCTTAATTCTCTCTCGGTAGAATATTTCAGGAATGGATCCATAGAGGATCTTGTATTTGTTATGGCATATTTACCTTCTTGTCCTTTATCAGAAGCAGCTTTGCCATATGCTTTGATTAGTGGTTCTGATAACCCTCCTAATTGATCTTTGGTAAGATAGGTTACATATCCTTCTTCATCCGCTAAAATATTATTAGAGAAATTGGTGTATAATTCAGATAATTCTTTATTGATTTCGGCGTAACGCTTCTTTTTTTCTGCATCTAATTCTGCACCATTCATAGCAAATTGCTCATAGGTCAATTGTACCACTCGTTGTTGATCTGTCTCTAAAGGTTGTTTTTGAGCATTATCATATACTGTCTTAATCCTCTGAAACAATACTTCGTTTTGAGATATTTTAGAACTAAAATCAGATAATTTTGGAGCCATCTCTTTTTGGATTTCTCTAAATTCTGGAGATGACATATTACCACTTAAAATTCCGTAATAGGTGAAAACCCTATTCAATTCTTCTCCTGATTTTTCTAACGGAATAATCGTATTCTCAAAAGTTGGAGCTTCTGTGTTTTTAGTAATGGCGTCAATATCCGCTAAGTTTAATTCCATACCTTTTTCTAAGGCAGGTTTAACGTCTTCAATATTCATCTTATCAAAAGCAGGAGTTCCTCCATAAGATCCTGTCCATTCTGCTAATAATATATTTGAGGTCTTTTCTTCTGGATTCGATTTTTCCACGATTTCTTTCTTTTTATTACAACCTGTTATAGCAATCAGTGAACAAATCGCTATAGTTTGCAGTGTTTTTGAGATATGTTGTGTATTCATCTTGTTTGAGTATTTGAGTTTGTTAGTATTTGAGTTTGTGAGTGTTTTTTAATGACTCAATTTCTAAGAGCGAAGCGCCCTCAAAAACTCACCAACTAAATCCTAAATTTATTGTTATTGGTAAGGAAAATAGCGTTTACAAAAAATAATTTTCCATTCTCCCAAAACGACCTGAATAACGGATTGTCTACCATATAAACAATGCTTCCGTTACCCATTCTAGCTTCACCAAAAACTAAAGAATTTTTAAGACCTTTGAAAGCATCTTTACCAGAAAAACCAGAAACACTTGTAGGTTCTTCTATATAGGATACATTATAACCATCTTGTAAAAACTTATAAGAACTACTTCCTAATTTTAAACTAAAATAAGTGTCTTCATATCCAAATGCTAAAGGATGAGACGTGTCTACTTTGGTTTTATAAATACTACCTGTAATAAAATCTTTAACTCTTTCACGCTCACGTTTGTCATAAGGTATCAGATTACCAATAGAATCTTTTTTCTCTTCTTTAGGTGTATTGCTTTTTAAGTCAAAACCATCTTTATTAGCAAATGCATTCACAGCATTCGCAATGGCAATCACTTTTCCTCCACTACGAATCCATCCTTTTAGTTTATCAAGTGAGCTTTTATCTAAATATCCACCATAATACCCATTAGGAAGGATAAGTACATCATATTTATCCAGATCTGTTCTTTTAAAATAATCGGTATCAATAGAAGTAATAGGATACTTAAGTTGCTGTTCAAAGAAATGCCAGATTTCACCATAACTTAAAGAAGAGGTGTAATTACCTTTTAAAACTGCGATACGTTGATTATTGATTAGTTTCACATCAGGTGAACCAAAGTCTATTCCGTTTGACGCAAAACTTGTAGCTGTTGTGTACAGCTTACGATTGTGTTTGTTAGCAATATCAATCACAGTTTTATCATAACCTTTCGTTCTGCGGTTATCACTTTTAGTAATAATTAAGCTTCCTTTTTTGAATTTTTCACCATTATTAGCAAAATCTTTTTCACTAAATCTAACTCTGATTTTATGCTGCAAAAGGTCGGCTAAAAACGATGCGTCATCTAAGCTATTCCATTTTGAAATATATCCAGCTCCTGACGCATTTGCTGTATTGTTTATTTGACTCCCTTTTTTATTTCCATTTGCAGGAATTAAAGATGTTGAAGCAATGGCTTCTAATCCATATGCGTGAGGGATGCTCCATGCAGTAATGTCATAGGTTAGAGGTTCGTCTAGTTTGGCATCAGGCTCAAACAGTACTTTTACCATTTTACCTTTCGGCTGATCAGTACTTACAACCAAAGCTCCATTAGCATTAATACTACCTTGTTTATTCTGTCTGAAATTAAATCCGGATATTTTAGAAGTATTAGTATATCCGTATTTTATATCATGTTTATCTAATAATTCGGTTAACGCTTTGATTTTGTCAGCTTCACCATTAAGTACATAACTTTTATATTTAAGACTTGCATTGTTGAAGAATTTTTTAAATTCTGCGTTTAGTTTCGTAGCATTTTTTGAGGAGACTTCTACTGTAGATAATCCAGTTGTTGTATGATGCGCAGCTCTATCTTTTAATGTTAACACATATCCTTCGTCAGTTTGTATTCCTAATCCTGCACGTCCGTGGCCTGCTTGTTCATAGGTCATACCAATAGCACCCATAAAAGTTGGGTAGGTATCTCCATAACTAGGGTATAAGAGATCAAAACGTTCTTTGGTAAAGAATAACCAACCTTCTGCATCAAAGTATCGAGCATGATTTTTACCAATTTTATCTTGAAAATCTCTTTGCCAAGGCGTTATAATTTCGTGATACGGTTCTGCAGCCGGTGCAAAATAATAAGGCTCATTGATACCTTGTTCATGAAAATCTACATGAACATGTGGCATCCATTTGTTATAAGCAGTTAAACGACTATAGGATTCTACTTGTGTTGCCCAGGCCCAATCTCTATTAAGGTCAAAAAGATAATGATTGGGTCTTCCGCCAGGCCAAGGTTCATTGTGCTCGGTTGCATTCTGATCCGTATTATAAGGAGTGGCTTTGGTTTGATTATACCAGTTTGCATAGCGATCTCTACCATCAGGATTAACACAAGGATCCATGATAACAACAGTGTTTTTTAACCAGTCTTTCTTGGTAGTAATGAGCTCATAAATAGTTTTCATGGCAGCTTCAGTACTCGAAGCTTCATTACCGTGGACATTATAACTAAGCCATACAACTGCTATTTCCGGATTACTACTTCCTGCTACGATACCGGTGTTTTTAAGATGGTCAAGTCGTATATTTTCAATGTTTTTTTGATTCTCAGCGCTAGTGATGATAGCATAGGTAAGAGGTCTTCTTTCATTTGTTTTTCCGTAGGTATGATAGGTAACTAAATTAGAATTAGTAGCTACATGATTAAAGTAGGTGATTACATCTGCGTGACGTGTAAATTGACTACCTATTTCATATCCTAAAAAAGAAGCTGGAGATTGAACATTGTTTTGTGCATAAACCAACGTTGTGGTTATGACAAATAGAGTTAAGAGAATTTTTTTCATTGATGAGCTTTTAATTTTGGTAAAATACCGCCTTAAATTTAGGATATAAATTGTATTAACTAAATTTTAGGATTTAGAATAACCCATATTCATAAATTTAGGTTTTTGATGTTTATAGGTTTCCTCTCCCTTTGGGAGAGGATCAAGGTGAGGGTTTATGATGTAAAAACCTCTCATCCTAATCTTCTTGCTATACAGAAGGAATATGTGTAGACTATTAAATACTTGAAAAAAGAAAGGTTTATGTTGAAATCACCTGAAATTTAGGTCATTCGGAAAGCATTAAATTTTATTTGAAAAGATTTGAATACTAAAAAAAATATAAAAAAATAGATGCAATCACAATCTACCGTATATTTATCGACCTAAAAAGACGACCCTATGCCTAGTGACTGTATTCCGTTTAGAGAAACAAATTACTTTTCATCTTTTATTTGTGATTATTTAGACGAAAAACCAGAACTAAAAGAATTTTATCATCGATTTCCAAAACTTGATAATTTTAAGGATCAACTTCTGGAAAAGCAACAATCTTTTCCATTAGAAAATCGTCGGGTATTAAAAACTGTTTTGTCCTCTCAATATGAAAATGTAACTATTTCTGAAGCAACACAAAAGAACATTGATCTTTTGGACAAGAATACTACCTTTACCATTACTACCGGACATCAGTTGAACCTTTTTACAGGACCCTTATACTTCTTGTATAAAATTGTTTCTACAATCAATCTTACTAGCACACTGAAAGAGAAACATCCAGAATATGATTTTGTTCCTATATATTGGATGGCAACAGAGGATCACGATTTTGATGAAATCAATTACTTTAATTTTAAAGGAAAAAAGATACAATGGAATCGTAATGATGGTGGTGCAGTAGGAGTTTTTGATACGGAAGGATTGGATAAAGTTTTTGAAATTTTTTCTTCGGAAATTGGATCAGGAAGAAATGCAGAACGATTAAAGTCTCTTTTTGAAGAAGCATATTTGAAACATGATAATCTAGCAGACGCTACCAGATATCTGGCGAATGAATTATTTGCGGCATATGGATTAGTGATTGTAGATGCAGATAATAGAGAATTAAAGCGTCTTTTTATTCCATTTATGGAAAAAGAACTGGAGGAACAGGTTTCATATCATAATGTATTACCAAAAGCAGAAAAATTAGAAGCGAAGGGATATAAGATACAGGTCAATCCCAGAGAAATCAATCTGTTTTATCTTTCTGAAGGATCACGCGAACGAATCATAGAAAAGGAGGGCAGCTATTTTGTAAACGAAACCGACATAGTCTGGAGCAAGAGTGAGATAATAAAAAGCCTCCATGAGGCTCCGGAAATGTTTAGCCCTAATGTGATGATGAGACCCTTGTATCAGGAAGTAATTCTACCTAATCTTTGTTATATTGGTGGAGGAGGAGAATTAGCATATTGGTTGGAGTTGAAAGATTATTTTGAAGCTGTACAGATCCCGTTTCCAATGTTGTTATTGCGTAATTCTGTTTTAATTGAAACAGAAAAACAAGCCGAGAAAATTAAAAGATTGGCTATTTCTGATACAGAATTGTTTTTAAAACAACACGAGTTGATCAATCGTAAAGTGCGACAGATATCCAATATTGATATTAATTTTGATCCACAACGTTTACATCTAAAAGAGCAATTTAAAGAAATGTATCAGCTTGCAGAGCAGACAGATGTTACGTTTGTAAATGCAGTAAAGGCACAAGAGATCAAACAACTCAAAGGGTTGGATATGTTAGAAAAACGATTGCTTAAAGCCCAAAGAATAAAGCTTAGCGATCAAGTACAGCGACTGACTAGTATACAGAATGAACTATTTCCTAATCAAAGTTTACAGGAACGAAATACCAATTTCTCCGAAATGTATCTGGAATACGGAGAAAACTTAATTCCTGAATTAATAAAACAATTGAATCCTTTGCAAGGCGAGTTTATCGTTTTGAAGCAGTAATGTGTTGCGAAACATCACTAAAATAGGTTGTTTGTGATATAATATAGAGAGCAAGACAAAAACCAGCTACAAATTAATGCAACTGGTTTTTAGCCATTATTTCTTATCTGCCATTTGGAAGACGGGCTCTTAACCTCAGTTAGATCTAAAGGCTTGGTTTAAAAAAGCCGACAGATTGAGTGATTATTCATAGTGAAACGAAGAAAAATTGTATCGAAATTAGGCTTTTGATTTAAAATTTACTTGTCTTCGATAGTTCTGCTAGCGAGTCGAAGTACAATTTTCTGTCGAAAATCACTCAGACAGACGTAAATTTTCTTACATCAAACTCACGTTACTAGTATTAATTGCAATCCCAGTTATAAAATGTTGTACTGGGATTAGTGTTATTTTGAAGGTCTTCTGTTGCCTTTTCCTTAATATTAGAATTTTCATCTAACACATATGAGAATTTATGGTGATAATCTAATGTACCGTCCTCGTTATATTTTTTTACTTCTTCTACCAGGTTTTTATTAGGTGTGCCCAAGAATAACTCTCCACTATATGTATTACCAGAATCATTGGTATAGCTATACTCAGTTCTAATTTCACGATATAAATCTTGATCATAATAATCAGATTCGATTAATGTTTGAACGTTACCATCTACTATAGTTCTTTCGCGCACAATTTTAAATTCATGAAGAAATTCTCCACTTTCAGTTTCATAGCGGTTGAGGATTGCAATATCCTCTACAAGATATCCTTCTTCATCGTATTTGTAAGTGTGATTTAACACACTTGTAATAAATGTTGGGTCATTTGCAGAAAATAGATATTGATTTTTTGATCTACCTTCTCTTCTTTGAACAGATCCGTTAGAATTTAAAAATACGGAGTGGGATGCATTTTCATCTAAAGTACGTGATTGTAAAAAATAATAACGATTTGCATTTATCGCATTACCGTTATAGACATATTCCCACTCTTCAATAAGAGAGTCTCCATTATAAGCTTCTCTAAGAATCAATCTATCTAAATCATCATAATAATGTATGTATTTATTATTGTTATAAGAAAATGTCCTTTCTACAATTCGGCACTCATTTCCTGCCATTGGTAGTGAATAACTATCATCTTCAGTACTACAGGAATTGAAAATTAAAAGACTGAAGATTGTTAGTACTTGTATTATTTTGTTCATCAATTTTTATGCTTTATTAAATCCACAGCATTTTATTGCTGTGGATGTATTTGTTTTTATTTTCTTATTGGTGTCGCTTACTTATATGCCCCACAGATTGCAAATCTGCGCTATCATATCCGAGCCATGGGGTTCACTCTTCTGATAAGGGTGTGCTTTTTAATTTTTTAACAATAATTTTTGCTCTTAATGCAATGATCTTGCTCATCTCGGATTTTAATTCGCTTCACTACACGTATGTGTCTTGAGACTTAGAAATGTTACCGTTGTTTTTTGCTTTTTTTTAATTTTATTTTTAGAATGAGAGTTTTATTAATAATAGTAGAGGTAAAAATAAGAGTAATCACGAGAGAAAAGATGCTTTTGGAATTGTTTTTCTTGTAGTTGTAGTAGTTTGTTTAGATATGTTGGATTATTGCTATCTATTCAGCTTTTATTGTTTTTGTTTTGATTAATTGAAGCAGTAGATATGGTACACTAGTTTAACCTTTGTTTTCTTGCTACTAAGTCTCTAGACTTTGGAAGTCTTATTCAAAAGTATCATACTAAAAAGCTTGAATCTGTAGGAAGTAATAATCTTTCAGCTTCTTTTGTGTCAGGTTCATTGCCTAGTTTTAGAACACTAGCCATAACCTCTAACCAGTGTCCTTTATCATAACTATTATGAAATGACGCTCCATAAAGTGAAGCAGTAGGTGGATAAGAGGACATTTCTTTTTCTTTAGCAATTTTGGAAAAAATGATTGCCAAATTTTCCTTGTTTAGTTCTAAAGGTTGAAACTTTTTAGGTAGAATACTAATAGTACAAAATAGTGTTAAGCATAAATTTGATAATTCCCTATAGTTAATATCACTTGGTAGAGATTGATTTAAATAAGAAAATAAGTCTTCTAAATTGTCGTCCATAATTACGTTTTTACCTAATTATCATTTAACCAGCTTTGGGCTTCATTAGTATACCAGTTTTTTGAAAAATTCTTTGCATTTACTATTTTTTCAAAATGATATTTGGCTTTTTCTGTATTTCCTTTTCTATCGTAATAGACACCCATATAAGAATGTGCATATGGATTCTCAGGTTGGTTATTTAGTATTTTTTCTCCGATACGCTCTATTTGAGTATCAAAATCATTGAATTCGCCAAGTTCCATATAAAAGGCTACATCCTTTAAAAAAGACAAATTATGAAGCAAATTTAAATCTGCATATTCCAAATAATCCGGATATTCAGAAAAAACAGCATGTAGTAATGCAGCACTTGATTTTAATTTTTCCGGCTGAAATCTTGCCATATATGATTCGGCTAATGCTTGTGCCAATATCTTTTTTCTATAAAATTCATTATTCGAAAAATTCGTTTTCGGTATAGTGTCTTGCTTTTCAAACAACTCCATTTTATCGAATTCGAATATGTGATTTTTTAAAAAACTCATTACGAATAGTGAAGAAGTAGCATCACCATAAATTAATCGTGCTGGGTCACTTAATAAACTGTTGTTAGCAAGTATTGTTAATGTAATATTTTTGGCGGGGATTTTTAGTAAGAGACTAGAATAACAATCGTATTGACCGTAAGCCCATACAAGTTTGGTTTTTTGAAATTCTTGATTAAAAATTCCAAATCCATATGGCGAATCGGTTGTAAATGATGAAAACATTTTGTCTTTCGATTCTTTTGAAATTAAAGAATTGTTATCCAAAGCTTTATTGAAAATTGCTAAATCACTCAGGTTAGAAACGATACCAGTTGATGAAGAATAACCAAAATCAATAAAACCATTTTCAATACCATTGTCCAGAATATATGGTTTTGCGATTATTCGTTTGCCTGTAGGTAATTGGGTTGAATCTTTCAGTAAAAAAGTATTTTCAAGCTTTAATGGTAATAAAATCTCTTGATTCAATAATTCTGCAAATGTCTTCCCAGAACTTTGCTCGATTACTTTGGTTAGTAATCCAAATCTAGAACTATAATAAAATTCTTTTCCTACTTCGCCTTGCGAAGTATGAGATAGAATATGTTTTATCAAAATTGAATCTCCCAGTATTGGTTTAGGTAGGAATTTATTGATTGGATCATTGAGTGAAAGTTTTTCTTGTGCTACCAGTTTTGATATTAGAACGCCGGAAAAAACTTTTGTTATGGATGCAATAGGAAATAATGCAGTAGAATCTAATTTTACTTTGTTATCTATGTCAGATACTCCTAAATACTTTTGATAAATAGTATTTCCGTCTTTTTCAATAGAAACTGCAAGTCCAGGAATTTTAAAATATTCTTTTAATTCTCTTAATTCTGAGGTGAATTTTTCCGATGTATTAAAACTTTTTCCACTTTTCTTAGAACAACCTGAGATTACTAAAACTAAAATTATAATTTTTGATAAGAATTTCATGTGGTTTTATAATTGTTTGTAACGTACAATATATTTCATTGAATTCAGAATATGTAATATACAAAATGTTTATACTGAGCAGATAGATTAAAAAAGGCAATTAATTCATATCATAATTTTAAGCTGGTGTTTTGCGTTATTATTAAAATAAACTCACATCGTCATGAAAACACAAATTCTCTTAACAACCGTATTTTTTTCTTTATTGTTTAATCTATCTGCACAGGATAAAGTATTAGTATTTACTAAAACCAATGGCTTTACACATCCTTCGATTGGAGCTGGAGTTACTATGATTACCAACCTTGGTAGCACAAACGGACTTTGGACAACTGATCAAACAGAAGATGCCAATGATTTTACCACAGCCAATTTAGCACAATACAAAGCTGTCATCTGGTGTAATACTAGTGGTAATAATCTCTTAAATGCTACTCAGCAACAAGCCTTTGAAGATTTTATAGCTGCTGGAGGTGGTTTTTTAGGTATCCACGCAGCTACCGATACATACCGTGATAAAAGCTGGCCTTTCTATAATGATTTGGTTGGGGGAATTGTGCAATCAGGCCCAAATCATACCAGTAATAACTTTAATGCCGATATGACCATAGTTAATTCTCATCCAGCTGTAGATTTTCTGGGGATGACTTGGAATAAATCTGAAGAATATTATTATTGGAGGAATAATGGCGGACAATTATTTTCGGGTAATATAGATCTATTGATGGTAGCGTCGACTGGATCTAATGATTATGATGAAGCCAGACCTATTTCATGGTATAAAGAGTATGGTGGAGGGCGTTCTTTTTATACTGCTTTAGGTCATAACTCTAGCGATTATACAAGTAATGCTAATTTTATAAAGCACATAGAAGAAGGTATAAAATATGTAATCGGAAACACATTAAGTGTAGGTGGACAAGAACAACAAATACCATTTCGTATTTCTCCAAATCCAGTAAGTGATGTATTTAGATTTTCTACTTCTGATGTGGTGAAAGCAAAATCTTTATTGATTTATGATATTAATGGACAGTTAGTGTATAAAGGTGAAATCCCGTCAGCAGTTGCATCAACGAATATTAATATCGAAAACTTATCTAATGGATTATACATAGGAAGTATAATATCCGGTAATCAGCAAAGTAATTTCAAATTGATAAAAAAGAATTAAGGTACTATATAGGTTCCTTTCCAATTACGGTTTTCTTTTTTAAAAATAACTCTAACATGATTAGGTCTTTTTAGACGTAAATATTCTATACGCATGGGGATAATCTTAATTGCTGAGAAAAAATGTTTTCCTTCTAAATAATCAACCTTATCTGGATTTTTGATCTCTATTCCTGGAGATAATTCTGTGGAATAATCTTTTCTAAATTTTTCGGGAATTTGTTTCCATATTTGTTGAATAGTCTCGTGGTCTGTAATGATTTCTGCTTTGGCTTTTATAGTGATTTGTAATAATCGTTCCTGATCATAAAACAAAAGGCTTACTCGATTGTTTGCTTGAATATTTGCAATTTTTTTAGATCTTTCATCCGTATATACGATCATATTCAAATCATCATCTACATCTCTAAGAACTACGGTTCTTAATCTAGGTATACTATTAAAATCAGAAGTAGCCAGTGTGAAATATCGAAAAGGATGCGTCTTAGTTTCAACAGCCGTTTTTAGATCTATTGTAATAGAAGAAAATATAATATCGGTCATGGGTTTATAAGATTGTGGTTGATATCATAAAGTTAGTCAATTTATAGACCAACCTCAAAAAAGCACAATGCCAAAATTTAAGTTGGTTTACTTGGTTTGCCAAACTTCATTTTCCATCCACGGGATACTTGTTTTTAATATTTCTTCATATTCACAGGCTTTTAAATGAGTTTTTCCTTCAGCTTCTATAAAAGTTATATTACAGCCTAGTGCTTTAGCCTCAGCAACTCGTTTTCTTGCCTTTTTTATAGGAAAAAACTTATCTTCTGTTCCCTGGATTACATAAATTGGAATATTCAATTTTTCTTTCACCTTACAATTAGAACCCATTAATATCATGGCCGAAAAAATGTCGTTATAATCTTTAGCATATTGCCAACCAGCAATAGCTCCATTACTATAGCCAACTAATACAATTTTATTAGGATCTATTGGCCAGTGTTCTTTTGCAAGATCAATAAAATCTAAAATTCTTTTTTCGAGATAATCCAATGTCCAAGTTCGCCAAGCTCCGGATGGACTAAATATAAATCCTCCAGCATCTTTTAACCCAGGAGTTACTAAGCAGTTGTTAAACTTAGTGTAGTTTTTGCTGCCGACACCTCCATGAAGGACTATAAATAAAGGAACTTTTTTACCTTCTTTGATTTTAGGAACAGTGAGATCGTATTTCCACTCGGATTCTTTATCATTCACTTTGATGGTACTAATTCTATTGCCAGGGATTAAGGGAATGGCTTTAAAAGACTCAGAATTAATGCTACTTATATAAGCTTTGGTACCTCGTGTGTCTAATCCACTTTTACAAGAAGTAATAATAGCGAGTATGCCAAAGCATAATAGACTGTGTAAAAATGAATATTTCATAGTTTTTCTATAAATATACTGAGTAAGTCGTTATTTTTTATGACAAATGACGGTGTGTTTATAAAATAATTGACTAAGTTGAAAATTATGTCAGTTAGGATTTCAGGGGTTGCAATTTAATTTTATTTTTGCCTATGCAAAATAACGTACTCATTTTAGATTTTGGATCACAGTATACTCAGCTAATCGCAAGAAGAGTAAGAGAGTTAAATATTTATTGTGAAATCCACCCGTTCAATAAATTACCAGGTAATTTATCAGATTTTAAAGCAGTTATTCTTTCGGGATCACCATTTTCGGTAAGAGGTGAGGATGCTCCGCATCCAGATTTATCAGAGATCAGAGGAAAAAAACCACTTCTGGCAGTGTGTTATGGAGCACAGTACTTGGCACATTTTAGCGGAGGCGAAGTAGCACCATCTAATACTAGAGAGTACGGAAGGGCAAATCTATCTTTTATAAAACCTGATGAGCAATTTTTTAAAGGAATATCTTTAGGTTCGCAAGTATGGATGAGTCATAGTGATACAATTAAATCATTACCTACAGGAGGAGTGTTGTTAGCCAGTACAGGTGACGTAGCAAATGCTGCATATAAAATTGAAAATGAAGAAACCTACGCAATTCAGTTTCACCCAGAAGTTTACCATTCTACAGATGGTAAGCAATTGCTGGATAATTTTCTGATTGATATTGCAGGTGTTCAACCAGATTGGACACCAAATTCATTTGTAGATACTACTGTAGCGGAGCTGAAAGAAAAAATAGGGAACGATAAAGTAGTGCTTGGACTGAGTGGAGGTGTAGATTCTACTGTCGCTGCCGTATTACTTCATAAAGCGATTGGAAGTAACCTTCATTGCATTTTTGTAAACAATGGATTACTTCGTAAAAATGAATTCTCATCGGTGCTAAAGCAGTACGAAGGAATGGGACTTAATGTAAAAGGGGTTGATGCTTCGGCACGTTTTTTGGATGCCCTTGCTGGAGAAAGTGATCCTGAGGGAAAACGAAAAATAATAGGAAGAGTATTTATAGAAGTATTTGATGATGAAGCTCACCTTATAGAAGATGCGAAATGGTTAGCACAAGGAACAATTTATCCTGATGTTATTGAGTCAGTCTCTGTTAATGGTGGCCCATCGGCTACTATTAAATCACATCATAATGTAGGAGGATTGCCTGATTTCATGAAATTGAAAATAGTGGAGCCTTTAAAAATGCTATTTAAGGATGAAGTTAGGAGAGTCGGAGCGTCCATGGATCTTGATCCTGAGTTGCTAGGAAGACATCCTTTTCCGGGGCCTGGGCTTGCAATTCGGATACTAGGAGATATTACTCCAGAAAAAGTTAGTATTTTGCAAGAAGTTGACGCTATATTTATAAATGGATTGAAAGACAATGATCTTTATAATAAAGTGTGGCAGGCAGGTGCGATTTTATTACCTGTACAAAGTGTTGGAGTCATGGGAGATGAGAGAACTTATGAAAAATGTGTAGCGTTAAGGGCTGTAGAAAGTACAGATGGAATGACAGCCGATTGGGTGAATCTTCCGTATGAGTTTTTGCAAAAAACCTCTAATGAAATAATAAATAGGGTAAAAGGCGTTAATAGAGTAGTGTATGATATTAGTTCTAAACCACCTGCAACTATAGAATGGGAGTAAAATAATTAATGTCTTAACACTTTTGGTTCTTTAAGAATCAGATACATTAAAATTAAAACGAATGAAAAAAATATTGTTGTTCTTTTTTGTGCTTTTTATTACCACTATTGGTTTTGCTCAGCAGTATAAGAGTCATAAAGTTGCTCAGGGAGAAAATGTTTATAGAATTGCGAAACGCTATAATACGACCCCAGAAGCAATTTTTAAAATAAATCCGACTGCAAAAGAAGGAATTAAAGAAGGGCAGATTTTAGCCATTCCTGTGGTCGATGATCAAGAATATAATGTTCATGTTGTCGAAGATGGAGATACTGTTTATAATCTTTCGAAAAAATATAATACTACAGAAGAGGCAATTTATGTCTTAAATCCGGATGCGGTTAATGGTATTAATCTTGGACAAATTTTACGAGTTTCGATTCTGGAAAAACCCAAAGAGGAAAATACTGCTACAGAAAATGTTAGTGATCCTATATTGGATAGCATAAAACCATTAGAAGAGATACGTCAAATAGTTAGATTTAAAACGCATAAGGTAAGACGAAAAGAAACTTTGTATGGAATTGCCCAGAAATATGAAATTACTATTGATGATATCAAAAAGCATAACAAAAGATTGTACTCTGAACAAATTAGAAAACGTGATAAGCTCAGAATTCCTATATATGCGGAAGAGGTAGTTGTAGAGGTCGAAACCCCTAAGGATACTTTAAGTAGTAGAATTTCTACAACCACAAAGTATATTGTAAAACCTAAAGAAACAAGATATAGTATTGCCAGAAGGCACGGAATTACTGTAGATGAATTGAACCAACTCAATCCGGAGATGGATCCTAATTTTCCTATTGGTATGGAAATTATCGTTCCAACCACAATTTTTGTTCCATTAGAGGAGATAATTGAACCAGAATTTGAATTATACGAAGTTCAACCTAAGGAAACTATATATAGTATTCTTAAAAGAACTGAAATATCGTCAGACTCTTTGTTTAATATGAATCCATATTTAAGAGATGGCCTTAAAGCTGGTATGGTTATCACGCTTCCCAAAAGAGGTGAGATAGATTCTTTAGCTATTGATTTTCCCGAAGGTAAATATCTTAAGCTAGAGAATATGTTATCTAATTTTAAAACAAAGAAATTAGCAATAATGCTTCCTTTTGGGTTGGATACGCTAGATCTTAATGCGAGACAAGAAACAGAAGACTTTATTAAAAGAAGCAGAGGATTACAAGTTGCATTGGATTTTTATAAAGGTATTCAGATTGCGGTAGATTCAGCTAAAACTAGAGGACTTAGTATTGATCTAACCGTTTTTGATACCCAAAGAAATAATAATGTACCCTATATAAAAAATCTGATTGATCAAAATAATTTTGATGAAATGGATGCGGTTATTGGTCCCTTGTATCAAGCCAATGTAGAAGCTGTTGCGGCAGAGCTAAAAAAATACGATACGCCTGTGTTTTCTCCAATTTCTAATAGAGAATCCAAATTGTATAGTAATTTTTTTCAAACTAGACCGACAGATATCATGCTTCAGGATAAATTGATAGCATATGTAGAAAAGGATTCTACGGATAAGAATATTGTAATTATTGTACAACAAGGGAAAGAGAAATATGAAGAAATAAAGAATAAGTTGTTAATTAAGTTTCCGGATGCTAAAATGCCCAAAATAGAAGAGGGTAATTATGTATATGGAGTACATCTTGATAAAGTGTTGGCGAAAAATAAACCAAACTGGGTGTTTTTTGAATCAGATGATGTGGCCATGATAAGTAATGTAACAACCTTGCTGAATGCAAGAGTAGAAAGCCATAAGGTAACGTTGTTTACAACTGATAAGGATGATGCATTTGAAGATGATAGTGTGAAAAATGAATATTTATCTAAACTACATTTACATTATCCATCGATAGATAAGGAGTTTGATAATTATGATGAGACGAGAATGACTTTATTTGTTGAGAGATATAAGAAAGAATATGGAACTATTCCAAGTAAATATGCAGTTAGAGGTTTTGATATTACATATGATATTTTAATGCGATTAGGTGTTGCAGATGATTTGTATCATGCGGCAACTTTTGAAGGCACAACAGAGTATGTGGAGAATAAATTTAATTATGCAAAAAAGCTATTAGGAGGGTATTATAACAAAGCTTCTTATATTATTAAATTCGATGATGAACTTAAACTAACAGTGATAGAATAAAATTAATTTCATCAATAATGAATTTTACAGCTGATTTTAAATTCATTTTTTTTATTTTTAGATTCTGAATTGTTTTGTTTTTATAGATAAAAACAAAACTTGATTAAATTTTAGTGTAGTTTTTTAGGTGTTTTTAAAGTCGTGGTATGAAAATTGTTATATAGTTAAAAGACGATTTTGATAAACTAAAGTAACTACTGAATTTTGGAAAAATTGTTTCGATTGGGATAGATATAGCATTATATCTTAAGATAAATAAAATCTATTTGAGTAAAGATTATCAATACTTGCCCCGTATTGTATATTTAGATATTGAAATAGAAATAAACAACTTTTAGCAGGGCATAATTATTGCAATTATGGGTAAATTTTTTACTATTCTCTTAGTTTTGGTTTTTGCTAATCATGGATATGTAGAGCGTTTTTCTTATGCAGAAAAGAGTAAGTTAGATTGGTCAGATTTTAGAGGAGAACCTAAATGGGACAGTAATTTTGACGCTAGTGTCAATACAGGAATAACTTACCAATGGTCTATAAGTAAGGATTATGGGAAAATTGAATTGAAGTACGAAGTGGACAGCTTTTGTTACCCGTCATTGTCATGGGTGAAAAAAGGTCAGTCTACTAAATACTTATTATTACATGAGCAGGTACATTTTGATATTTCAGAATTACACGCTAGAATTATGCGCAAGAAATTGAAAGAGTATAGACCTGGTAAAGATGTCCGTAAAGACCTTAACAAGATGTATAAAAGAGTGGAGCGGATGAGAATTAATATGCAAGAGCAATATGATTCAGAAACAGAACATTCCAAGAATAAGACTAGTCAGAAAAAATGGGAGAAAAAGGTTAAAAATTTAATGAAGTATTATAGAGCATATGCCAAATAAGTTTATTTTCTCTTAATAATTTATGGATCTCCAATCTCAGAAGGATTTTTTAATCAAGTTAGCTAATACCAAAATGCCTTTTGGTAAATACAAAGACCGATTTCTTATTGACTTACCAGAGTATTATATTGTTTGGTACCATAATAAAGGATTTCCTAAAGGTACTCTTGGACAGCAGATGCAGACAGTGTATGAGCTTAAGTTAAATGGCCTTGAATATTTGATAAGAAATATCAAGAAGTTTTAATTTTACATATTTACAAATTGATACCCAGCAAGTTCCTGTCCTCGTAAATCAATCTCTTTTTCATTTAACAAGATTCCGTGCTCTATATAGGCTTTTAAGTTTGTAAGCCAAAAAGTCCAACCATTGCTACAACCATAATGTAATTTTAGTTTACTGTCATCATCTTCGGGAATTTCAAATTGTGTAAGAATCACGATAGTCACATCATTTTTTTCTTCTAATTTGACAGATACTTTACAACCCCCAAATAGTAATTCTATATAATCCTGTCCATTAGCTTCTAGAATTTCTCCTTCCTCTTTGTCATCCCAGTTATGCCAAGACCATGTATATGAATCTCCTTTTTGAAAACGTTCAGAAGGATCTCTTTTGTTACCAGTAGATGTAATATATTCCGCTTCTTTAAGAAACCAAGATGTAATACCATCTGAAGTTGCCCATAGGTCATATAGCTTCTTTGCTGAAGCATGGACATAGATCTTTTTTGTAAATGAATTCCATTGTAGTTTTTTCATAATGAAGATGATTTGATTAAAAATAAGAAAAATCTATCTTAAATTTTGTTAATCAAATGTGTTAAAAGCATGGTTTTTAAGAAGGTTGCGAGTGTTTTTTATGAGTTTAGCTAAACTTTAAACCAAAATATTATGAATCCATAAAGAATTGGGTAACTTTATTTCTAAAGATACATTGTCATTTATCCGATATCACATAAATCGTTTTATATGAATAAATATAAATTAATCGTAGGGTTTTTTATCCTTTCTATTGTCTGTAATGTCAAAATTTACTCGCAAGAATTTAGTGAAGGACCATTCTCTCAGCTGATTATTAGAGGTGTTACACTGATTAACGGTAATGGAGCACCACCAAGAGGTCCGGTAGATATCGTTGTAGAAAAAAATATCATTAAGGATATTGTAGTTGTTGGATATCCGGGAGTTGAAATAGAAGATGCTAAGAGACCAAAATTAAAGCTTGGAGGAAAGGAGCTAGATGCTGAAGGAATGTATCTTTTACCGAGCTTTGTGGATATGCACGGACATATCGGTGGAGTTACACAAGGAGCTGATTCTGACTATGTGTTTAAGTTATGGATGGCGCATGGAATTACGACTGTTAGAGAACCCAGTGGAAGAGGAATTGATTGGACGTTGAAGCTCAAAAACGCTAGTAAGAAAAATGAAATTATAGCCCCACGTATTTATGCTTATACTGGTTTTGGACAAGGAAGCAAAGAATCTATAAGTACTGCCGAAATGGCTCGAAATTGGGTTCGAGAAAATGCTAAAAAAGGAGCAGATGGAATAAAGTTTTTTGGAGCTGCACCGGAAATAATGAAGGCGGCACTTGATGAGAATAAAAAATTAGGATTAGGTTCTGCTTGCCATCACGCTCAAACAGATGTTGCTCGTTGGAATGTTCTTAATTCAGCCAGAGCTGGATTAACTACTATGGAGCATTGGTATGGATTACCTGAGGCATTGTTCGAGGATAAAACGATTCAGCATTATCCTTTAGATTATAATTATCAGAATGAACAACATAGATTTGAGGAAGCAGGAAAATTATGGAAACAAGCTGCTAAGCCATATTCTGATCATTGGAATAAGGTGATGAATGAACTTCTTGAATTAGATTTCACCTTAGATCCTACTTTTAATATTTATGAAGCTAGTAGGGATCTGCAAAGAGCGCGAAGAGCAGAATGGCATGAAACCTATACACTGCCTTCGCTATGGAAATTCTATCAACCTAGTAAAATTTCACATGGTTCTTATTGGCATGATTGGGGAACTGAGCAAGAAGTAGTTTGGAAAGAAAATTATCGTTTATGGATGACTTTTATAAATGAATATAAAAATAGAGGAGGAAGAGTTACTACTGGTTCAGACTCTGGATTTATATTTCAATTGTATGGTTTTGCTTATGTAAGAGAATTAGAGCTGTTAAGAGAAGCAGGTTTTCATCCTCTCGAAGTGATCAGAGCAGCAACATTAAATGGAGCAGAAGCTTTAGGGGTTTCTGATAAAATTGGATCGGTTGAGGTGGGTAAATTAGCTGATTTTGTATTGGTAAAAGAAAACCCTCTTAAAAACCTAAAAGTGCTATACGGTACTGGAGCGATTAGATTAACAGCCGAGAATAAAATAATTAGAGCAGGAGGTGTTCAATATACTATTAAAGATGGTATTGTGTACAATGCAAAAGAATTACTTGCCGATGTGAAAAGAATGGTGGATGAAGCAAAGACAAATGAAAACTTTTCTATAATTCAACCAGGTATGAAAGAATAAATTTATTGAAAAATACAAAATGAAAAGAAAATGCATCTGGATTATATCCAGATGCATTTTTTATAAATATTAAATTTCTTTTTATGAAGCAGGTTCAGAGATTTTTGAAAAAATATCCACTTCTACTTGATTCTTAGTAAGGTCTTCAAAAGTTTCACGCTTACGGATTAAATGTGCTTCGTTGTTATGCCAAAGCACTTCTGCTGGACGGAAACGAGAATTATAATTACTGGCCATAGAAAAACAATAAGCACCAGCATTTTTGAAGGCTAAAATATCTCCTTCTGTAATTTCTAGAATTCTTCGATTTGTAGCAAAAGTGTCAGTTTCACAAATATATCCTACGATAGAATAAAAACGTTCTCTACCTTTAGGGTTCGAAATATTTACGATTTCATGATAAGAGTCATAAAACATAGGTCTAATAAGGTGATTGAAACCACTATCAATTCCAGCAAAAACAGTAGAAGTAGTTTGTTTTACAACGTTTACTTTCGCTAGAAAATATCCAGCTTCACTTACTAAAAACTTTCCTGGCTCGAATCCGAGAGTTAATTCTTTTCCGTATTCTTTACAAAAATCATTAAAACGCTTCGTGAGTTTTTCACCAAATTCTTCAATATTAGTTTCAATATCTCCTTCTTTATAAGGAACCTTAAAACCACTTCCGAAATCTATAAAATCTAGATTCTTGAAGTTTTTAGCAGTTTCAAATAGTATCTCACTAGCGTATAGAAACACGTCAATGTCCAAAATATCGCTACCCGTATGCATATGGATACCATTAATGTTCATGCCGGTATTCTCTACAATCCTTAGAATATGTGGAATCTGATGAATAGAAATACCAAATTTACTATCAATATGGCCTACAGAAATCTTACTGTTTCCTCCTGCCATTACGTGTGGGTTTATTCTAATGCAAACAGGTACATTCGGATGTTTTGTTCCGAATTGTTCAAGAATAGAAAGGTTGTCTATATTAATTTGAACACCCATTTCAGAAACCTTCTCAATTTCTTCCAAAGAAACTCCGTTGGGAGTAAAAATAATATTACTAGGCGAAACTCCTGCCTTCAGCCCTAATGCAACTTCTTGAATGGATACGGTATCTAATCCAGCACCTAATGAATTCATTAGTTTTAATATCGCAAGATTAGACAATGCCTTGACAGCATAGTTAAGTTTTACATGTTTCACCTGTTTAAAAGCGTTGGTTAGGCGTTCATATTGTGAAACAATTTTTTCGGAGTCATATACATATATAGGACTCTCAAATTCTTTTGCGATTGCTAATAAATTTGCGTTTTCCATTTTAATTAAAATTAAGGGTACGAAATTACCAATTTTACTATAGATTACCTCTAAGCGCCGCGTAATTAGTGTAAAATTATGTAAACCTAAAAAAAATAAGCTTCAAATAACGAATTTTCAATTTTTGAACCGATATGATACATAATAAGTAGTCATTATTTAGTATTTTTAAAATAAAAAATGTTGCCACTCTTCCCATTACAATTAGTAGTATATCCTGGAGAAAGACTACCACTGCATATTTTCGAAGAGCGATATCAACAGTTAATAACTGATTGTGAAGGTGAAGGAATCTCTTTTGGTGTACCAACTTATATTGATAAAGAATTGGAGTATGGTACCGAGGTCACCTTACAAAAAGTAGAAAAAAGATATCCTAATGGTTCTAGTGATGTAGTTTGTATAGGTACAAGAGTTTTTAGGATTAAAAGTTTTCATAAACAATTACCAGGTAAGCTATATGCAGGAGGAGAGGTTGAATACTTGGAGGATAGAGAGAATGGAGTAGAAGAACTTCAGGAAGAATTACTAAAAAACATTGCTATATTGTATGTAGAACTAACCATTGAAAAACCTCCAATTTTTAACATTCCATTTGTTAGTTATCAGGTAGCACATAAGGTTGGTTTGGCATTATATCAGGAATATCATTTGCTAAAACTAAGAAGTGAACTAGAACGTCTTAATTATCTTATTGGTCACCTTAAAATAACGATTCCTGTAGTTAGAGAAATGAATCGTGCTAAAGAAGTAATTAAGCTGAATGGACACTTTAAGAATTTTGATCCTTTGGATTTTGAAGATTTCGAGTTATAATTGAATTAAGGTTCAATTTCGGATAATTTTTGTAGTTAATTTTTAGAGAATGCGATGGCTATTTCAATATAACTTTTTTTACCACAAAAGATTGGCACAGTAACTTCACTTTTGCTATTTTTGGGACTCCTATTCAAAAGGTAAAAAATAAGACTATGAACTTACACGAATATCAGGGTAAAGAGATATTAAGCAGCTTTGGTGTGCGTATCCAGCGCGGTATTGTTGCACAAAATGCTAAAGAAGCAGTTGCTGCTGCAAAACAACTAACTGCTGAGACAGGTACTGGATGGCATGTGATCAAAGCACAAGTACACGCAGGTGGTCGAGGAAAAGGTGGTGGAGTAAAGCTTGCTAAAAATCTTCAGGAAGTAGAAGATATAGCAGGACAAATCATCGGAATGAATTTGATTACTCCTCAGACATCAGCAGAAGGAAAAAAAGTACATCAAGTATTAGTAGCAGAAGATGTATATTATCCTGGAGATAGTGAACCAGACGAATTTTATATTTCTGTATTATTAAATCGTGCTACAGGTCGTAATATGGTTATGTATTCTACAGAAGGTGGAATGGATATAGAAACTGTGGCAGAAGAAACTCCACATTTAATTTTTACAGAAGAAATTGATCCTTCGGTAGGATTATTACCATTTCAAGCTAGACGTATTGCTTTTAACTTAGGATTAAGTGGTGGTGCGTTTAAAGAAATGACAAAGTTCGTGATGGCATTATATACTGCTTATGTTAAATCGGATTCTTCTATGTTTGAGATCAATCCTGTTTTAAAAACAAGTGATGATAAAATCATGGCAGTTGATGCTAAGGTTACTATCGATGATAATGCATTGTATCGCCATAAGAATTATGTAGATATGCGCGATATTCGTGAAGAAAATCCAATTGAAGTTGAAGCTAATGAAGTAGGACTTAACTATGTTGACTTAGATGGTAATGTAGGATGTATGGTAAATGGAGCTGGTCTTGCTATGGCAACGATGGATTTAATCAAGCAAGCTGGTGGAGAACCTGCTAACTTTCTTGATGTAGGTGGAACTGCAGATGCTAAGCGTGTAGAAGAAGCATTTAGAATCATTCTTAAAGATGAGAATGTAAAAGCAATATTGATCAATATTTTTGGAGGAATCGTTCGTTGTGATCGAGTTGCTCAAGGTGTAGTAGACGCTTATAAAAATATGGGAGATGCTATTAATGTTCCAATTATTGTACGTTTACAAGGAACTAATGCAGATATCGCTAAAGAATTAATAGATAACAGTGGATTGGATGTACAGAGTGCTGTACAATTTCAGGAAGCTGCGGATAAAGTGCAAGCAGTATTAGCATAATATCTAATAGAGATTTATAATATATTTTGAAGCGATCCATATGTTGGGTCGCTTCTTTTTTTTACCAAATAATAGTATGGAAAAAAAAGTAGAACAAATAGTTGCTAAACTTACTATGATACCACATCCTGAAGGTGGGTTTTATAAAGAGACTTATAGAAGCGATGGCGTTATTCCAAAAGAAACTCTAAAAGATAAGTTTTCAGGAGATCGTAATTATTGCACCGGAATTTATTTTCTGCTTACTTCGGAAAATTTTTCAGCTTTTCATCGTATTAAACAAGATGAGATGTGGCATTTTTATGGAGGAAATTCGTTGTATGTGCATGTGATTACTCCAGAAGGAGTATATACCAGATATGCCGTAGGGATGAATCTTGATGTTGGTGAATCTCCGCAATTGGTAGTTCCGGCTGGTTGTTGGTTTGCTTCAAGTGTAAAGGATACTGAAGGATATTCCTTTGTGGGATGTACTGTATCACCCGGATTTGACTTTGAAGATTTTGAATTAGCCGAAAGAAGTGTTTTAACGAGTAAATATCCTGAACACACTGAGGTGATTTCACAATATACTCGTGCATAAAAAATAGTGCCTTTTGGTTTATTTATGAGTGCTTTTCTGTTGCTTCCAAAAGAAGGATAGGAAACAGATTTTTTTGATCTTTAGTTAACTTATATTAGTCATATAATTAGATCATTAATTGAAATAGATTAAAACAGATTAAAATAGTCTGATTTTAAATTAGGCGGAAACACTTGTAAAAACTATTTAGAAGATTATAAATTATGTACTTTTAATTAATTAAAATGAAATTAAAAAGTTATGATACCTGAGATAGAGAAATCATTAAATGACCAAATAAAATATGAAGCTAAAGCTTCTGCAGAATACCTTTCTATGGCTTGTTGGGCTGATGTAAATGGGTATAATGGAATAGCAGAGTTCTTTTATACACAATCCGAAGAGGAACGTGTGCATATGACTAAATTGATTAAATTCATTAATGAAAGAAACGGAAAAGCTGTAATCCCTGCTATTGAGAAACCAAGAGATGATTTTAAATCATTAAGAGAATTGTTCGAGATATTTTTAGAAAGCGAAGAATTTGTTACTGCACAGATCAATAATGTTATTTTCCAATGCTTAGAGCATAAAGATTATAATGTACATAATTTTATGCAATGGTATGTTTCAGAACAATTAGAAGAAGAAGCAACCGCTAGAACGTTATTGGATAAATTAAAGATTATTGGAGATGATAAGTCAGGTCATTACTTATTTGATAGAGATATCAATACTTTTCAGGCTGTTAAGCCGGTTGGAGAATAATGTAACTGATTGTTAATAAGTTACTGAAGAAAAACTAAAGATTCTTTTTAAAAGAGTCTTTTTTTTTTATTTTTGCGCTTTATTTAGATTCAATAAAAATTATATTATAGTGCAGAATTCAGGAATACCATCTTTATATTCACCGTGTGCGGCAATGAATTGCGAAGTTAGTTGTGGCGGGAAAAAGAAAAAATGTTGTAAAAAATACAAGAAAAAGGGTAAAAGTAATTGTAAAAGATGCCCTAAATTATAAGTTAACAAATTAGAATTATAGAATAAACCCCTAATAAGCATGTAACCACATGCTTATTTTTTTGTGCTTATTTTTTAGAACAAACAAACTGTAAATATAGTATCTGATGAATTTAATTTTATAATTGATTAAGAGTTTATTAGGATAGATTGCAAAAATGATTTTATAGATTAGTAGTGTATAAATTACTAGTCATTTAAAATGATAGTTAGGAAAACAATAAAGAACATATTTTTTCAAAGTATTTTTTTAGGATCACTGTTCTTTTTAAGTAGATGTTCTGTACCTGTAGAAGAGTTAAACGGGAGAGAAATTTTACAAAAAAGTAAAAAATATCATGATCCTTCGAATTTGTGGGGAGAAATAAGTTTTGACGTTTATATCCAAGAACCCAGGATAGCAAATCCAGTTCGATATTCTATTATAAAAATGAATAACATTACTGGTTCATTTGAACTTCAGCGGAATAGAGATCAATATGTGTCTACCCATATTGTAGAAGAGAATGGACTTACCAAGGTGTTATTAAATAATTCTGAAGCTATAGATTCTGTATTGGTGGCTAAATATCGATTACAACCAGAAAGAAGCAGTATATATCAGAAATTTTATCAAATAATGTATGGTTTACCGATGACACTGAATGATCAAACCATAAAAAGTATTGATGCTACCACAGTTGTTAATTTTAAGAATGAAAAAAGTTATAGCATTCAATTAGAATTAAAGGAAGCGGTGTTTTCTGAATTTTGGAAGATATATATAAGAACTTCAGATTACAAATTAGTAGGGTTAGAGATTGTATTTCCGAATGAACCTAAAAAAGGAGAGCGATTATATTTTGAAAAAGATTTTAATTATAAAGGAGTTATTATACCAAGAATTAGACATTGGCATGAATATCATGATGATAGCTATTCAGGATCAGATATAATTATCAAAAGTATTTCAAAATAACTCAGTAAAACCCAATTAAAATAATAATCTAGTTAAATAAATTATACATTTAAAATCATCAATCATGAAAAATTTTCTAACATTATTTTTACTACTTACAATCACTGTCACAGTAGCACAAGAATCTGACCGTAAACTGGTAGAACAAACAGTAAATTATTATTTAGAAGGAGGTACGAACAATGATTTTGAAACCCTTAAAAAAGCGTTTCATAAAACGGCTACAATGAAATATATTAATGATGGTTATCAGGAGGTCAATGCAATCGATTTTTTTAAGAAAGTAATGAAACCTGGGCCTAAACAGGATAGAAAAACCAGTATTGCGAGCATTGATATTTCTGGTCATGCAGCCAGTGCTAGGTTAGAAATAGAATACGCTACTTTTACATTTATAGATTATATGAATTTGCTAAAAATTGACGGCGAATGGAAGGTTGTTAGTAAGATTTTCTACAGAAAACCACACGATAAAAAATAAGTATATCAATTTGAATTTATACTGCCATATTTATTCTAATGTTCTTTTTTTATAGATAAAGAATGAAGGGATATGTAACACTATGAGTTTTAGTAGGTATTATATAATAGATACTCATCAGTTTTAATTTATAAAGATGCATGAAGAAATTCCGGAATAATGGGGCCGTTGGCGCTTTGTTGGATGAATACGAAAAAACAATTTTAGAGTTGAAAGAAACAATTACTAGTGTTACAAATCAGCAGTTAACAATAATTATTGATCATAAAACCAGGGATCCTGATTGTAGATCTATCCAAACAATTTTATCACATGTGATAAGAGCTGGATATGGATATGCTATTCAGGTAAGAAAATCCTTGGGAGAAGAAATTGATTATATAGATGCAAAGCTACTTAATTCAGTAGAAGAATATAAAAAAGCATTAAATGCAATGTTTACGTATAATGAACAGCTATTTGAAGAGTATTCAGATTTAAAAATAGAAGAATACGATAATGAAAAAAAGATGCTAACACGATGGGGACAACTATATGATATCGAACAGTTAATGGAGCATGCCATTGTACATGTTTTGAGACATAGGAGGCAAATAGAACGCTTTTTGATTGAAATGTAAATCTTAGGAATCTTTAGAAAAGTTTCGAATTTTTATAATAACTCTGCGGAAGAAGCATTTTGTTTCGGGGAGTTGAGAAGTATTATTAATAACATTTTTAGGAACTGTCAAAATTTAAAAAATAATGAAATTCAAAATAATAAAGACACTCTTTTTCTTTGCTATACTGCCTATATTGGGATATGCCCAAAATAACGAAAAATCTCTTTTATATTTAAATCAAAAACCTCCAGGATTACAACCAGAAGTTTTTGCTCCTAATATAATTTCTAAACCTTCAGAATCAGAGTTTGGTTCTGTCTTCTCTAAAGACGGTAAAGAGTTTTTTTACGGAGTAGATATAAATGGCAAATCAGAGATTAGATATACTAGATTAGAAAAGGATTCTTGGACTGCACCAAAAGTAATTGTATCGGACTCAAAATACGGTTTTAATGATCCATTTTTATCGCCAGATGAATATAGATTATATTATATATCAGATATGCCACTTAATGGAAAAGGAAATGGAAAAGACCATGATATCTGGTATTCCGAGAAAAAACCTTATGGATGGTCTAAGCCTATAAATGCAGGAGCGAATATTAATTCTGATCGTGACGAATATTATATGTCATTTACGGATAATGGTACTATGTACTTTAGTTCAAATAGTAATTCAGAAAATAATAATTTTGATATATATGCTTCAAAGAAAGTAAATAGTAAATTTCAGAAACCAGAGAAATTGAGTGATGGGATAAATACCAAAAGCTATGAAGCAGATGTATTTGTAGCTCCAGATGAATCTTATGTTATTTTTTGTGCAAGACGCAAAGAAGGACTGGGTAGAGGAGATCTGTATATCAGTTTTAAAAATGAAGATGGAAGCTGGACTAAATCTAAGAATATGGGAGCTCCTATTAACACAAAAGGACATGAACTATGCCCTTTTGTAACCAAAGATGGGAAATACTTTCTTTATACGAGTAATCAGGATATTTATTGGGTTGAAGCTTCTATTATTAATCAATATCGAGAGAAACACTGATATATTGCGAAATATGTCCTTTCTGCTTTTGATTCATCGGATGGTATGATGAAAATGGACAAGGTCTAAGGATATAAAAATTGTTTCCTAAAAGAGGCATATTTTTAGGTGACTTAAATTTCATTATTGGTAAAGCAATTTAAAATTATTTCAAAAAAATCATAAAGCTTGTTAATTTTCGATGGGCTTTCTTTAGATTTGTACTATACCCTCCCTTTTTCTGACGACTAACCTATCTTATATCAATAAAAAAAGTAATATCATTTATGATCAGATATGTGTTAATCATAGTTGTTTTTCTTTCAACTAAAATCTATGCCCAGGAAAACAAATTCAATGAACTTTTATCTTTGTTTGAAACTCCTAAAAAAGAAATTCCGTTACCGTTAGCGGAGACGTATTTTAATTTCCAGCCAACAGAAAGAGCGAATAAACTATTAACAGGAAAAATAGTCGTTAAGACAGATACCTATGTTATACTATCAACTATTTTAGAATGTAACATAGGTGGTAGTTGTGAACAATCTTCAATAACTTCATTTAGTAGCATTGGAGAGCGAATTGAAAGTATAGCATACGAGAGGACGATAGCTGATTGTTCTTTTGACGATACAAGAATTTCTGTTTTTACCTCAGATGATTTGTTAGTTTTTAAGGAAACAAGAGAAAAATTGGATTGTTTAGGTGACGGGAAGCAGATAGGCGTAAAAGTATGGCTCGAGTTTCAGCCAATAAAAGAAGATGGCACATTTTCTAAACCTTATACAGACCTAAAAGCTGTAGAGAGAGAGAACTATATATTCTCTTATAGAGTTTTTACGAGAGATGAGCTAGATCATAAAACTGAAGAAGAATTGGCAATTATCAAAAATGAGATTTTTGCCTCACATGGATACATGTTTACTAAAAAGAAATGGCAAGATTATTTTGAGTCAAAAACTTGGTATATTCCATCTAATACCGACGCAGTTAATAAGCTAACAGAGATAGAGAGAAAAAATGTTGAACTGATTTTAAGTATGAGAGAATGAGAATTATAGCGATATTTATACTGATACTGTTTTCTCAGGCATCTTATGGTCAAACAAGGACTATACACGTTTTTGTTGCACTATGTGATAATATAAATCAAGGCATTGTTCCAGTACCAAAGAAGATTGGAAATGGTCAGGATCCTAATAATAATTTATATTGGGGAGCAGGTTATGGTGTGAGGACTTTTTTTAAAGTTAAAACCAGAGATTGGCAACTGGTAAGAAATGTATCATCTAGTAATCCGGATATACTAGAAAGACTTTTATTTAAGCATGCGACTAAAGATGTCTATATGTTAGCAGAGGCATATGACGGAGCTAAGATTAAAAACAGTATAGAAGATTTTTTGAAATCATCAAATGGTCAGATGCCAATACAAATAAAAGAAAAAGATAAGATGTTAGATTTCGGAGGAGGATCAGATTTATTGGCGTTTATTGGACATGATGGTTTGATGGATTTTGATGTGAATGTATCCTATAAAGAATCCGTTACAAAAACAAGAGATGTGATTATTCTAGCTTGTTATAGCAAAAGCTATTTTTCTCCAGAGATTAAAAAAGCAAAGGCAAATCCGATATTGTGGACAACACATCTTATGGCGCCGGAAGCATATACGCTAAAAGCAGCGATTGATGGATGGATAGTCAAAGAATCCGGAACTCAGATAGATGAGAGAGCAGCACAATCATATCATAAATACCAAAAATGCGGTATTAGAGGTGCCAGAAATTTATTTACAACAGGATTTTAGACTTTTCCATAGATCTATATTTTTTAGCATTCTTAAACACTATAAACCATTGTGATAATTCCCTTTTTTCAGGGGGTTAATTGATTTTTTTTAATAATATTTTTGAGTATAACGAGATAGAAGAAATTTTAGAGTAGTAACAATACTCTTTTTTTTACCTATATTTCTATAATGAATAGTACGATGATGTATTCATTTCTATACTAAAACTAACATGGCTGACAATCAAGAGTACATTAATGAACTCCTTCAAAAGTTGGATATACTTTCCAAAAAACAAGAAGGTTTTTACAGAGAGATATTAAACTTAAAACAGGAAATAAATAGCTTTAGAACTTCTGAACAGCAAAAAGAAACTCCAATTACAAAAGAGGAAATAACCTTGCCTATTGCTGAACCAGTAAAGGAAACTATTGAAGAAGTTATTACTCCTATAGAACATGTAGTAAAACAACAACCTGTGCAGCCTATTGCTAGACCCGTAGTCAAAAAAGTTGCAAAACCAAAAGGGAAATCTAACTTAGAAAAATTCATAGGAGAAAACCTGATAAGCAAAATTGGAGTGATTATTTTGGTAATTGGTGTAGCTATTGGAGCAAAATATTCTATCGACAATGACTTAATAAGCCCGTTAACAAGAATCATACTAGGATATCTTACGGGTATTGGTTTGATAGCAGTTGGGATGAAACTAAAGAAGAAGTATCATAATTTTAGCGCAGTCTTGGTCAGTGGTGCGATAGCGATATTATATTTCATCACCTTTATGGGGTATAGTTTATATGATCTTTTTCCGCAGTTGTTTGCATTTATATTGATGTTGTTATTTACCGTCTTTACTGTATTTGCAGCGATACAATATAATAAACAAGTGATTGCCCATATAGGATTAGTGGGCGCGTATGCGGTTCCATTTTTGCTGAGTGAAGGATCAGGACAAGTAGCGGTATTATTTAGTTATATGGCGATCATTAATTTTGGGATCCTATTCATAGCACTACAGAGATATTGGAAGCCATTATACTATGCTGCTTTTTTCCTTACCTGGTTGATTTACTTTGGTTGGTATGCTTCAGATTATGAAATTGATATTCATTTTGAACTGGCATCTATCTTTTTATTGGTATTTTTTGCTACATTCTATTCTATATTCTTAGTATATAAACTCAGAAAAAAAGAGAAGTTTGGTACAGGAGATGTTATACTTCAGCTGATTAATGCGTTTGTTTTTTATGGAATCGGATTCTCTATATTACAAGAACATCCAGTAGGAGAACAATTATTAGGCCTGTTTACTTTGGCGAATGCAGTTATACATTTTGCGGTGAGTGTCTTTATTTATAAATTAAAATTAGCGGATCGCAATCTGTTTTATTTTACATCAGGAATGGTATTGGTATTTATCAGTATTGCATTTCCCGTGCAATTAGATGGTAATTGGGTGACACTTTTGTGGGCTGCAGAAGCCGCTTTGTTATTTTGGATCGGGAGAACCAAAAAAGTACCTATCTATGAAAAACTGGCATATCCAGTGATGGCATTGACCTTTTTTAGTTTGGTTCAGGATTGGTGGTTTTATTATGTAGAATACACGTATGCTTCATTTGAACCAGAAACCGGAATGACTCCGTTTTTTAATATTTCTGTACTTACGTCGTTACTATGTGCAGTTTCGTTTGGATATATTTTGTATGTGTCTCACAGCGAAAAACATCCGTTTCCGTGGCCAAAATTTAAGACTTTGGGGAATTTAATTTCTTTGTGGATTTCGGCTATGTTTCTGTTCGTTTTGTACATGACTTTTTTCTTAGAAATCATAGAATATTGGAATGACTTTGAGGATAGTAGGGATGAATTTCGAGGTATTTGGTTGATTAACTATACGTTGATTTTCCTAACCATCTTATCTTTTGTAAACATCAAAAAAATCAAGAATATGGTTTTTGGGTATATCAATATCTTCCTTAATCTATTCGCCTTGCTTATTTTCTTGGCAAACGGATTGTACATACTCAGTGAATTGCGAGAAAGTTATCTAGATCCGACGCCACTCCAATCTGGTGAAGCTGGTTTTTATTACATAGGGATCCGATATATCTCATTGTTTTTTAGTATTGGATTATTGGTAGCCTGTTATCAATATGTGAGGCAAGCGTTTCTGACAAGAACATTTAAGATCGCTTTTGATATTGTATTACAAATTGCTGTCATTTGGATGATTAGTAGTGAGTTAATTCATTGGTTGGATATGGCCGGCTATGCATCTTCAGATAAATTAGGATTAAGTATCCTTTGGGGAGTATATGCATTATTACTGATTGTCTTAGGGTTCTGGAAGAATATAAAACATATACGTTTGATCGCATTTATACTTTTTGGGGTCACATTAATAAAATTATTTCTCTATGATATATCACATCTTAATACGATTTCTAAAACTATCGTATTTGTATCTTTAGGACTGTTATTATTAGTTATTTCGTTCTTATATAATAAATACAAACATATTATTACAGATGAGGTTAAAGATTAATATACTGGGTTGTGTACTTTTATTCATCTGTTCTACTATATATGGGCAGATCGATAGCTATGCGTATAAGAGAGAACTAAAAGGTATTACCGATAACTGGCATCGCATTATGTTGCCTGATGAAATGTTTAAAAACGTATCACAGGATCTTTCGGATATTAGAATTTATGGAATTACAAAAGAAAACGATACGGTAGAAGCTCCTTATATTTTGAAACAAAACCAGAAGAAAAGATCTAGTAAACAGGTTAATTTCGAAATTATAAATAGAGCAACGACAAGCAAGGGATCTTTTGTAACATTTAAGATACCATCAGAACAGGCAATTAATCAGATTAGACTATTTTTTAAAGAGGATAATTTTGATAGGTTAGTTAACCTAGAAGGCAGCCAAAATCTTAAAGAATGGTATTCGATCATAGATGAATATCGGATCCTTTCGATCAAAAATGAATTGACAGCCTATTCATTCACAAGCTTGAAACTGCCTGATTCTAAGTATCAATATTATCGACTTTTTATAAAAGGAACTGCGGCACCAGAGTTAAAGAATGCTCAGATCACCATGCAGGAAACAACAGAAGGTGATTATAAGATGCATGCAATTAAATCGATGCGTACTGAAGAGAAAAAACAAAACCGAAGTACGGTAATCGATATCGATTTACAAACGGCAGTTCCGGTTAGTTATATAAAAATAGAAGCAAGTAACAATTTTGATTATTATCGATCGGTACGTATAGAATACCTTAGGGATAGTATACAAACACAAAAAGAGTGGCGCTATACCTATCAGAATCTTAGTTCGGGAATTCTAAATTCTATAGAGGAAAATGAATTTAGATGTAATAGCACGATTACGGACAAATTAAGAGTGATTATTGATAATCAGGATAATGAACCACTTACAATAAGTACTATTCAGATAAAAGGATATACGTATGAATTAATTACACGATTTACAACACCTGCGACCTATTATCTGACCTATGGAAATGCTAGAATTGGTAAACCTTCGTATGATCTACAATATATGTCTAATATAGTTCCAGAGAAACTGAAACCAATAGGACTAGGAACAGAAGAAGGTATTGAGAAGAAAGGAGTGAAGGTCGTTACACCACTTTTTGAAAACAAAATCTGGTTGTGGGCAGTGATGGGTGTTATTATTGCTTTATTGGGTGGGTTTACGCTGATGATGATGAAAAAGAAGTAAGGCTTCTAACTATAGAAGAACTATTAGGTGAGAACGTGTGTCGAGAAAAAAATCGAATAGGATGTCCAAATACCAAAAATCACTTCGTTATAGAACTATATAAACCATAAAATATACAGATTTATGAAACAATTTATGTTCCTTTTTAAAGGCGGAGACGACGTTTGGGATGCTAAATCCGAAGAAGAACAAGGTGCGCACATGGAAAAGTGGATGCAATGGATTGGGCAAATGGCAGAACAAGAAAAATATGTTGGAGGTGAACGTCTTTATCCAGCCGTAAAAACTATTCATCCTGGAGGCAAGAAGGTTACCGACAGATCTTTTGCTGAAGCTAAAGAATTAGTAGGAGGTTATATCACCGTAATGGCGGAAACATTAGAAGAAGCAACCGAAATGGCAAAAGGATGCCCTGGATTGCAATGGGAATCTTCTGTAGAAGTTAGAGAAGTTTGGCCAGATGAGGCTTAATCGGAAGTGTAATTAAAAAAGAGAAATGATGAAAGAATTTTTGATGTTGATAAGAGGAGGGCAAGAAAAATATAATTCTGTATCTCCAGAAGGTATGCAAAAACATATGGAACACTGGCAACAATGGATGGGTGGATTAGCAAAGGAAGAAAAATTGGTAGGTGGACAACCTTTAATGAATGAAGGTAATACCATGACCGAAGGAGGAAATAAGGTTACAGACCGTCCATTCGCAGAAGGTAAAGAATTGGTAGGTGGATATCTTCTTATCAAAGCGAATTCATTAGATGAAGCAACGGAAATAGCAAAAGGTTGCCCAAGTTTCGAATATGATTGTAGTGTAGAAGTTCGTGAGATAGCACCAATGGGATAACTGTTATAGTTGGAATCTAGAGATCACATAGATACTACCTTAAACCATCTTTTTAGACAAGAGTCTGGAAAGATGGTTGCTGTTTTGATTAAAATTTTCGGCACCGAGAATATTGAAATGGCAGAAGATGTAGTGCAAGACGCATTGGTTAGTGCTTTAGAAACCTGGAAGTTTAGAGGAATACCAGATAACCCTAAAGCCTGGTTATATCGAACCGCACGAAATAAGGCAATTGATATCATAAGAAGAAAAAAACATAGTAAAACTATAGATTTTTCAGATCCGGAACGAAAACTATTAACTTCAGAATATACATTGGCTAGTACGATGGATAATTTTTGGAAAGAACAACATATACAAGATGATTTCTTAGGAATGATGTATGCCTGTTGTCACCCAGATATTTCTTCCGAAAATCAGATTACTTTTATTCTAAAGTCCCTTTGCGGATTTAGTACGAAAGAAGTTGCACGATCTTTTCTCACCTCAGAAGATACGATCTCTAAGCGATTATACCGAACCAAAGAATACTTTAGAAAACATAAAATACGACCTAGAATACCATTTCCAGAAGATATAAACACCAAGACTAAAGTAGTATTAAGTGCAATTTATCTGATGTTTAACGAAGGATATAATGCTACACATGATGACCAATTGATACGAAAGGATTTACTTTCACAAGCCCTATGGTTATGTAAATCTTTGTTGGATAATGAACGCACCCAATTGCCAGAAGTGTACGCTCTGATGGCTTTAATGCTTTTTCATACAGCTAGAATAGATAGCCGAATTAGCGATCAGGGAGAATTAATATTGCTTTCTGATCAAGATAGAAATTTGTGGAATAAAGAATTAATAGCTAAAGGCAGTAATTATCTGAATCAATCAGCTTTTGGAGAATCTTTATCTACGTATCATTTAGAGGCAGCAATTGCTTATCAACATTGTACAGCGTCTAGTTATGCTACAACCAACTGGAAAGAAATACTGAATTATTATGATCTCTTACTAACGATAGATAATGATCCCATAGTTTTTTTGAATAGGAGTTTAGTGATTCTCGAACTAAACGGCCCTGAGGAAGTATTGAAAACAATACAAAAAATAAAGAACCATAAGATAATGAGTACATATTATTTGTACCACGCTATTTTAGGAGAAATACACGAACGATTGATGCTACCTAATAAGGCGGTTGAGTACTATCAACAAGCAATTGAACTAACACAATCTAAACTAGAACAATCATTATTACGAAAAAAAATAGGACGTATTCTTAATTAGATATAGGGTTATGATTTTCGATAAAACTTTTTAGAATTGAATACATTAGTATTTAACTTTTTAAAAGTATTTTTCTTGTGCAATATTATTACTGGCAATCTTTCATGGATTCATAATAGTTGCGATATTCGTTATAGCTTATTTTTTTTCTTCCTTTTTCAAGGACAATTGTATTTTGACTGGAGAATGCTGAGAAAGAAATTGTTTTCTTAGGAAACCCTTCTATTACTATTTCGAAATAGCTGTTTGGTGTAATCTTATCGGTATTAATTTCCATACTAAATTTACCATCATAATCAGAAAAAGCATATGCACAAGAAGAATCTGTGAGTTGTAATTTCACAACAGCAATAGGTACAATCGATCCATCTGGTTTTTGGATAACACCTTCAATTGTTTGCACACCAGTCGTCTTAATAGAAGTTTCAGAAATTAAGGCTGCACTAGTACCTTCTTTATCCGTTCTCGTATTACCAGAAAGATCTTCTATGGTCCAATTATCAAGTTTCTGCCCTTTTTTATAGGTTCCTTTTACAATAACACCAGATGCATCTTGACGCCAATAATCCCCATGTTTTTTCCCATTCTTATAGTTGATCTTTTCTTTAGAAGTCCCTTTAGTAACATTCCATAAGCCTATTTTTTTGCCTTTTTCATAATACCCTTCTTCTGTAAAAGTAAAGCCGTTATCCGAATTATAATAATATCCATTTCTTTGATTATCCTCATAGTTTTCTACTGTTGATAAATCCAAAGTTCCCTTTTTTCGGAAAATCAAAAAATGTACCCATTCTCCATGTTTTTTTCCTTTTCGATATTGAATTTTATGTATGGCGATCAGTTTTTTGTCTTTAAATTCTCTTACATAATATTTACCATCAAGTTCGTTTTCTTGATCTACTTCAATAAGCTCAGTGTATTCATCTTTAGTGAGTTCTATATAACCTCCCTGAATAGGAGTTTGTCCCTTTGTGATAAAAGTAACAAGTAGTAAACCAATAAAGATAATGTGTGAATTTTTCATTGTTTTGATGAGTTGGATTTGCGTAATATTTTTCCCTTTGACGACTAATAAAGTTAACTTTTTTTTGTTGTTTTTCAAATAGTCTTGATCCAAAATGGACCTTTTGTTTATTATAGATCAAAGACAATACCAATTTGTTACCTTTTATGATAATCAGAATAAAAAAACAAAAACTCTTTTTATCTAGCTATCATTCTTGGTCAAGAGGATACTTTCAATCCATTTTAAATAATTATTGATATATAAAATAAAGTAGATATAATAGGCAAGAATCAAAATCTAACAAACAATCAATGGTATTACCGTAAATGATATAAAATTATTATTCGTAGCTTTACAACTAACGAAGAGGTGTTAAATGATAATAATACTAAATTATTTCTGGCATCATCTTTGTTTATCAATAAGTAATTAATTTAAATTTTAACAATGAACAAAGGAACAGTAAAATTCTTCAATGACGCCAAAGGATTTGGATTCATAACAGAGGAAGGTTCAAACAAAGAACATTTTGTACACATTTCAGGATTAGTAGACGAAATTCGTGAAGGCGATGCAGTTGAATTTGATCTACAAGAAGGTAAAAAGGGTTTAAACGCAGTAAATGTAAAAGTAATTTAATATATACTACATAACTTTTTTAAAACACAAGCCTATCAATTTTGATAGGCTTTTTTTATGTTATGAAAGTCCTGTCTGGAAATAAGTATATATAAAATAGCCTTATTAAGAAAAATCGCTAGAATACATTAGTAATTCTGATTTTACTGCAGGATAATTGATAGTTGTTTTTTACTTATTATAAATCTATCTTCTTAAGGCATAACCGCCAGAAGAAGGTAATTGTTTTATAAAACTCATAATAAGCTTAAAATTCAATTTAAAATGTGTTTGTAAAAATCCCATAATATACTTTTTTAATATAAAACGCATAACTAGATAATATACCCTACCTCTAATAGTAGTTAACAATGAAGGTTCTTAGCTGTCTTATTAAAATTGAAATCGAATATTTGAGAGTAATAGAAATGATAAAAATAAAGAGTATGCAGGTGACAATCAGTATTATTTTAGCATCTATAATGTAAAAAATATGAAAGAGCAATTGAATAATCCATTACACGGAGTTAAGTTGGTAGATATTTTGGAATATCTGGTATCTGAATATAGTTGGGAAGAATTAGCTGAGAACATAAATATTCAATGTTTTAAAAACGACCCATCTGTAAAATCCAGTCTTAAATTTCTAAGGAAAACACCTTGGGCAAGAGAAAAGGTAGAGCGATTATACCTTAAATCGATTAAAAAATAATCGTCAACAATCATTGTGTTTAAAAACAGGTAATTTTTCCAATATATCCTCTCATACAGCTAACTGTTCGAATGACAGTAATCCTATGCTAAAAAAATAACAATTCTATAAGTTATTGATCGTGATGCGCAACTATTTTTTTGAAAGCTAATTTACAGTATTAAAAAAAAAAAATATTTTTTTTGAAATGTGATGTAACAATTTGTAACCTTTTGCATCAAAGGGAAAATCAAAAACAAAACATCATGAAAAATTTTAGAGTTACACTCATTTTATTCGCAATCGTTAATCTAGCTTTTAGTCAGGCACCTGCAATTACTGTGGAGGTATCAGGAAACGGAAATCCCATTCTGTTTTTGCCTGGTTTTACCAACCCAGGTTCAATTTGGGATGAAACTGTAACTCATCTAAAAGGTAATCATGAGAATCATTTAATATCATACGCAGGGTTTGATGGTAATGCTCCGATTGCGATGCCTTGGTACGATACCATTAAAAAGGAATTAATCACATATATTAAAAAAAAGAAGTTAACCAATGTAGTTATTATTGGTCATAGTATGGGAGGAAATCTTGCAATAGATTTAGCGGCAACGTTACCTAATAGGATAAAAAACCTCGTTATTGTAGACTCCATACCATGTATGCGTGAATTAATGATGCCGGGTGTTCCAGAAAGCCAGATTCAATATGAAAGCCCTTATAATAAGCAAATGCTGGCTATGAATGAGACTCAGTTTAAGCAAACAGCCATGATGATGGCTCAAAATATGACAAATGAAAAGGATAAAGTTGATGCGTTACTTAACTGGATACTAAAAGCCGATAGAGAAACATATGTGTACGGATATACAGATCTTTTGAAATTAGATCTTAGAAAAGTACTGAATCTGGTAATGGCAAAAACTTTGATTTTAGGAGCAGCTTTTCCTACAATAGAAATTGCAAAAGAAAATTATGAAAAACAATATGCCACTTTATCTAATAAAACTATAGAAATGATACCGGATAGCAAACATTTCATTATGTTCGACCAACCAGAATTATTCTACGAAAAAGTAAATACGTTCTTGGTAAATGAGTAAGAAGAATCAAGAGTTTTTCCAAACGATATACAAGCAATGTTATCCCATGGTAGTACAAATGTGTCTGGGTTATATGAAAGGTGATGCTGATTTAGCCAATGATCTAACACAAGAAATATTTATCAACATCTGGAATGCGATGGATAGTTTTAAAGGTAAATCTACTCATAAGACTTGGGTATATAGAATTACTGTTAATACTTGTTTACAATATATTAGAAAAGAAAAAAACAAGAAAAAGGTATCTATAGAGAAAGTAGAACATGCACTGACCGAAGAATCTTATGAGGCCACTTCGGATCAAAATCATAGTTTATATCGCGCTATAGGTACGTTAGAAGAATTAGATCGATTATTAATTATGATGGTTTTAGATGGACAGGGTTATGATGATATATCTGAAATAATGGGTATAAAATCGACGAATGTAAGGGTGAAAATTCATAGGATAAAAAAAAGACTTAAAAAAATATTGGATCATGAGTAACGAATTTGAAGCATTGCAAAATCAATGGCAAAAAGATCAAAACAATATTGAGAACCCAGAAGATAACAATGGTTTGTTCTCATCAATAAGAAAAAAGAAAAGCTGGAGTACACGGTTTCATTATGGAAATATCCTTGTGTTATCCATTGTTTTAATAGGAATAATTGTTTTTTTCCATTTTGTGGCTCCCGTGAGAGCGATATTAAGTAGAGTAGGAGTAGGATTGATGATAGGTGGGTTATTCCTGCGAATTGTAATTGAAATCATTAGTGTATCTAAAGCAAAAAAAATAAATATGGTGGATGATGCCTTACAGACGACTAATGATACTATTACTTTTTATAATTTTAGAAAAACTATTCATGGACCAGTAACGCTTGGTATCATAAGCTTATATACGATAGGTTTTTATATGATTACTCCAGAGTTTAGTTTGTATTTTGAAACCTGGCAAATGGTTTTAATTGATGTTTCTTACATCATCGGTGCGATAATTCCTTTTATTGCTATCCGAAAAAATATTAAAAAAGAAATAAGAATTTTGTTAGAAATCATTGAGTTAAAAAAGAAAATGATAGAATAGACTAAGAGACAAAACTATAGATCAATTAATCAAGTATATCAATCTACCATCCATATGATCTGCTACCTTGCCATAGGCAATCAAAGACCCACCAATCGTCCAACGTTTAGAAGATCCAATGCTATACCAAAATGAATACCGCTGGTATAACCAATTTCTCTGAATGTTTTTTGGACGAGTTAGGTAAAAGCCAAACTGCTGTAGAAAATAAAAATGACCAATAGAAAAATGATGCCCTGCTGTAATTGCCGAGGAAAAAGCAGAATCATTGATATTTTGTTGTTTAGCGATCTCTCGGTCAGAATAATCATACCAAAACTCTATTCCCGCATTTAACCCATTGATACCGGATATAGGTTTTAGGATTCCGCCCATAAATCCAATCAAAAGATGATTAGTGGCTTCCGCCTCTCTATCAGATGATCGCAAACTAGCAAATGAACCCAAGTAATAATCCAGAGATGTATCATAAGAACGCAAGGATCTGGGTTTTCTTTTTAAAGGAGTATTATTAATTACTTTATCGATTCCTATAGACAGCGTTGGGAAATTCATTCCTTTATTAGGTTGCTTCTGTCCTCCATTAGAAATGTGATTATAGTTAGTAGATAGGTTAATGGAATAGTTGTTATTGATATGATAGTTAAGATTAAGAGATAAAGCTAAGTAAAAGCTAAAATTTGTGCTAAAAAGTAGATTCTCAGGATTTGTTTCTTCATCGAATTTTTTATCGAGATATGTGATTCCTATAGAACCTCTCAAAGAAAATTTAAAAGGACCTTGATATGTGAAATAAGGCTCTACGAAGTACATTAAATTGTAAGAACTACCTAAAATCTTGGGATTTGCATAATTAAAATATGCAAATGAAACACCACTCCTACCATAACAGAAACAAGTTTTCCAAGCCTTATCGCTTGTCTTTAACCAACTGTATTCCACTTGCAGACCATAAGGATTTGTTTGTGAAATAGGTTTTAATTCTGGTGAATGTGCTATGATGAAACCATAATGCGATTTTACTCCATAAAAAGAAGGATTTACTTGTGCTCCAAGAACAGTACAAATGAATGTTGTCACTAAGAATCCTATAATCTTTTTCATTGTAAATCAATGTGTTATTAAATTTACTGAAAATTACGCTGGGTTAAAATGGAATATTGAATTTATTCTAATACGCTAAAGGTTACTCGTTAACACGGGAAATTTCAGTATGCAATTAGAATTATTAGTACATTAGTAATATTATAAAACTATAACTTGAAACCAATCAAAACCATTGACGATGTCATCAGTTCTTTAGATGATATCATTAAAACATCACAAACTAGTAATAACCCATTAGGATATTTTGCGGCTTTATATAGAAGAGTTACCATTAAGGTTAAAGAAGGAATCGCGAATAATTTTTTTGATGATGGTCCAAGAATGGAAAAACTTGATGTAATCTTTGCCAGTAGGTACCTAGATGCATATACCGCATATCAGAATAATAACCCGATTACAGATTCTTGGAAAATTGCTTTTGATTTATCTAAAGATTATTGGCCAATAGTTTTGCAGCACCTATTGATTGGTATAAATGCGCATATTAACTTGGACCTGGGTATTGCTGCAGCCGAAGTGTCTAAAGGAAAAAATATTGAAGACCTGAAAAGTGATTTTGATAAAATCAATGAGATTCTATCATCTTTGGTAATCGAGGTAGAAAATGATTTGGCAGATATCTGGCCAACACTAAAAAAAATCCTAAAATTTCTTCGTAAGGCAGATAACTTTTTTGTCGATTTCAGCATGGAACTGGCTAGGGATGGAGCTTGGAAATTTGCAAAACAGTTAGCAGGTACACCTGAGGATCAATTAAAATTATATATCACAGAAAGAGATCAAAAAGTAACAAAAAATGGTTCAATAATAACGAACCCCGGATTTATTGCAAGAGTTATTTTGGGAATTATTAGAATAGGTGAACGTGGTTCTGTTGCTGATAAGATTGAAGATTTGATAGCATAATTTGTGATCAATTAGCTTAACTTTAAAGACAAAACTTCCTTTTTAATAAGATATTTAATTAGTTTTAAAACATCATTTTAATAATAAATAACACTATGAATGAATTTATGCAAGCTGCGATAGATGAAGCTAAAAAAGGACTAGAAGAAGGTGGTGTGCCTATTGGATCAGTCATTGTATATGAAGACAAAATTCTCGGTGGTGGTCATAACAAAAGAGTACAGCAAGGTAGTGTAGTATTGCACGGAGAAATGGATGCTTTCGAAAATGCAGGAAGACAACCAGCAGCTGTTTATAAGAAATGTACTTTATATACCACTTTATCACCTTGTCCTATGTGTACGGGTGCGATACTATTGTATGGAATCCCCAAAGTGGTTATCGGTGAGAATAAAACGTTTTTAGGATCTGAAGCATTATTAAAAGAAAATGGAGTAGAAGTGATTGTTCTAGATAACAAGGAATGTGAAGATTTGATGAATACATTTATAAAAAATAAACCCGAAATCTGGAATGAAGATATTGGGGAGTGAATCTAATCTAATATTATGGTACTTCTTAAAAACGTATTTGAAAAAACAATGTTCCTATTAGTTGGGATTATCTATCTGATTTTTCATTTTTTTATTGCAGGAGTAAGGTTCCCAACTGGAATTAATCAAACAGGTGGATGGGGTTCAAATATTATGAACTTATTCTACTTTTTTGAACCTTCTTTGTGGTTGTTTTTTTTAGTTGGATATGGAATATTACAACTCATAAGAATAAAAACCAGAGAAGTCTTATCCATAATTCATGTAGGATTAATAGTTTTATCCTTAATTATTTCTTCTAAAAATATTCAATTCGAAATCATTCTGGTTGTTGGGTTAATTTCTTTGATTATTTTTATCGCAAATGTGGTCTTATCGATTAGAAACAGGAATTCTAAACTTTAGATATCTAGAATGATTTGATATATCATTCAGTTTTTTCCGGTTTTCTGCTCAATACTTCTTCCGGGAAAGGGAAAATAATGGTAGAATTCTTTTCTGCCGCAATATTAGATAACGTTTGATACAGTCTTAATTTTATGGCAGAAGGAGATTGATCGATTAATTTACCAGCTTCCAGTAGTTTGCCAGCTGCCTGTTCTTCTGCCAGTGCTAAAATGATTCGAGCCCTTCTGGAACGCTCTGCTTCCGCTTGATTGGCCATCATTCTACGCATATTTTCCGGCAACTGAATGTCTTTAATTTTTACATCAATAATTTCAATACCCCATTGCTTGGTTTCCTGTTCTACAATACTTTTGATGTTTTTCCCCATTTCTTCACGTTTAGATAAAATGGTATCTAGTTCCACTTTACCGCATACATCTCTTAATGCCGCTTGAGATAATTGTGTAATAGCAAATTTAAATTCTTCAACTTCTAATACTGCTTTTTCAGGGTCATTGATTTTAAAAAAAACTACTCCATCAATACTACAAGGCACATTGTCTTCTGTCATTACTTCCTGCGAGATTACATTAATCGTGATTACACGGATATCTACCACTTGGATCGTTTCTACAATAGGGATAATCCATCTAAAACCGGGTTGTAGGGTTTTAATATATTTTCCAAAACGGAATTTTAAGGCTCTTTTGTATTCAAAAACGATACGTATTCCAGCGAATAGGAAAACTACAAAGATGATACTGGCAACTGTTATTGGATTCATTTTGATTTGTGTTTTGTATTAAGTACTTAATAATTATAAAAAGCCTTAAAAAAAACCAAGGAAGGGGAAAGGGTATAACTTTTTTTGGCTTCAGAAAATGTAACATAAAAAGAAAGTAGAAAACTTCCATTTTTGTTTAAGGAGTTCCTTTTAAAGTTACGAAAATTGGGAAGGAGTTCAAAACATTTAACGATTCTTATTTGATGATGAAAAATAGTTCTTGAAGTAAGTTGGCAAATAACAGGTGTCAGTGATATAATAGAAGTATTTTTTATAATTGGATGTTAATTTTTGAAAATAAATCGCTTATCTATTGAAAAAATGAATGCAACTTTGACCTAAATAATAAGATATCGATTTGATTTTAAGTGTTTTTACTATTAAAACATCTTAAAATTTTCTTATGTTTTAAAATCTAGCTAAAAAAATGAGATAAAAACAACGCAAACGTTTGCGTTGTTGAAATTCGTATAAATCCTTGTAGGATCTTAGCTTTTGTGAGTTTTGTTTTTAGTTATTATTAAAGAATTAGTATTAAAATAGAATATTCAATATAGTTTAAGGCGTTTCTTTAATAAATCGATAAAATCATTCTTAATTTGGTAACATAATCATTAACCAAAAATTTAATATTATGAGAATGTTAGTCAAATCTTTTGGAGCTTTGCTATTAATTTATTTTACATCTGCCTGTGAAACGGAAGATGTCATCATCGAGGAATCCTCGAATGATATAGAAAGCATAGATGAAATAAGTGAAAAAGCTGGACCTTGGAATAGACAATTTACAGATAATTTTAATTCTGGAGGTAATTTGAATCAATGGCAAAAAACTAGTCGTAATGACTATAATTCTAATCTATGTAAGTATGAATCCTGGATTCCAAGGATAAGAACTTTGGATGGTAGATCTAGTTTGGAGTTACGTGCATTTAAATCAGGATCTCAGTATAAATCAGGACATGTAAAATCTTGGTTTGACTTTCATCCCGGAAGAAATGAAGAATATAGGCTAAGATCAAGAATTAAATTAATTGCTAAAGATGGTAACAATTACAAAGGATTTTCAGAAACATACGGGGCTTGGCCCGCGTTTTGGACAGTGAATGAAAATAATTGGCCTACCCGTGGCGAAAGTGATATTATGGAAGGATATTCTTTTGGGAATTCTGCAAGATTTGCCAGCAATCTGTTCTATGGAGTTAATTTTTTGCAAAATCAATTAGGCACAAGTGCTGAGAGAAGATATAATAATAATGAAGGCTGGCATACATATGAACAAAGATGGATCAATAGAAATGGATGGGTAACAGTTCAGATTTATGTAGATGGTAATCGTGTGGCGAACTATAACAATAATGTAAATGGTAATCTAAAACTTCAAAACTTTAAAGATCATCATATTATATTTAATTTAAATGTAGGATCCAATACTGGAATTTTTAATAATTCTAATATAAACCTTTTTTCAAATACTTATATGTATGTTGATTACGTGCGACTTGATAAGCGAAGTATTTAATAAAATAGTTTAATTTAATACTGTTAAAACTAAAATTAGCTGTCTCAGGATTATTCTGAGGCAGCTTTTTGATTATTTTATGATGTTAAAAAGAAATTCAAGAATAGAATAGTTTTGAAATTAAATAAGCATAAAGCAAAAAAGCCTAAAAAAATAATTACCACTTGGTTTTGAGTACTTCCACTGTTGTCAGAAATGTATACAATTACATTTATCTAGTTTTTTCTTACTCTCGGTTCTGACTGGCCCATACGCAAAGAGAGAGTTTTTGGTGTTACAATTTCTTAGGCTTTTTGTTTACTACATATATTGAATTTGGCTAACTCAAATAATTATTAAGAACATCAATATTGTTTGTCAAATATAAGATGAATCCTTATATCTATAAAGAGTTAAAGGACTGGTTTTTATAGGGGTTTGTTACCCTTTGTTTTATATTTATGTCTTTAATGCGTAGATTACTAAGTAACGTTGTAATCAAATAATAGATAGAAAACTGAATAGTAACGAATAGATTCTTCTACTTCACGTATCTTATTATTTTTATGTTATACTTTGGCTAGTAAAAGGTTTTAGAAATCACAATCGAACAGTAACAATGAATCACAAATTAATAATTGAAGGTTTGTCAAGAAATCAACAAGTTTTTGAACAGCTTTTTAGGGGAATCTCCAGAGAAGAATATATATGGAAAGATAAACCAAGTCGTTGGTGTTTATTAGAGATTATTTGTCATTTATATGATGAAGAGCGCGAGGATTTCAGAAAAAGAACAAAGCATATACTTAATGCACCCAATCAACAATTTGAGCCAATCGATCCTGAAGGTTGGGTTCTAAAAAGAGAATATATGAAACAAGAGTATGATGCTATGTTAAACCATTTTTTAGGGGAAAGAAAAGCGTCAATAAATTGGTTGCATTCTCTGGTAAGCCCAAAATGGGATACTATATCGATACATCCTGATTTCGGTGAGATGACTGCACAACAATTTCTTGCCAATTGGTTAGCTCATGATTATCTGCATTTTAAACAAATCACAAAACTAAAACTAGACTATTTAGAACACATATCTAAAGAGAGTTTCTCTTATGCAGGAGGTTGTTAGTTACCAGATTTAAAAGGATTTAGAAAAATACAACGCTAATCCGTCACCTGTAAATTGGGGTGCAAAAGCAACATCATCCATGCCCTTAAAAGGATTCCATGAAATAAGGTGTTCATAGTGGTATACTAATCTGGTAGTCAAAATTCCAATACCAGCGCCAACAAGCACATCTGATAAGTAATGTTTATTATTCATCATTCTTAGACTACCTGTAGTTACTGCAAAAAGATAGCCACTATATGCTAGTAAGGGACTAGTATCTATAAATTCTTCGTATAAAACAGCAGCAGAAACAAAAGCCATTGAAGTGTGTCCAGAAGGAAAAGAATTTAGTTTAGTTGGATCTCCTGGTCGTGCTTTACTTACTTGTTGTTTTAGAATGGATGTAGCAGCGCTTGTAACTAGAGATGATATGAATAGATTTTTGGTTTGATCAAACCAATGATTTCGGGATTCAACACCAAAAATATCAGCAGCATACATCTGAACAATGGGTGCGTATCTTGTGTAATCGTCCATACCAAAATAAAAATCTGAACCCATAGCACCTCTAATATCTTTCTGCAATGCTTTCTCAAAATCAGTGGTCGATAAAAGAATACCTGAAGCAATTAAAGTAATGGGTACTATCCTTTTTGTAAATAAACTCTTTTTGGGTTTCTTTCTTTCAGTCTTCTTAGATGTTTTGAATTGAACTTTGGTAAGAGGGGATTCTGTAAACTGGGCATTGGTAATATTGATACATAGGCATATCAATAGCAGGCTAATACTAATTCTCATAAGTTATTTTTTTGGGGCTATAGCAGATTTGGGATCTACTCGAAGGAAATATACTATTTAAATATTAAAAAAATGTTAAAAAACAATAAGTGTTATTAACGATTTTTAGAAATTATATCAAAAATAAAAAAACCTAATCGTTTTAAAACCAGTGTTTAATGAGTCTTTGGGGTTTTCTTTATAAAAAGTTAAGATGTTCATTTTTTTTCTAAATTAACATAAAAAAACAAATCAGAGATTACCCTAATACTTTTATAGGATTCCTTCAAAAAAGACTTATATTTGCACGCAATTAAATCTTAATTGCGATGACAGCACACGAATCCAAAATCGTTGGAGAAGGACTTACCTATGATGATGTACTTTTAGTACCAGCATTTTCCGAAATATTGCCACGAGAAGTAAGTATTAAAACAAAATTTACTAGAAATATTACGATTAACGTTCCTATCGTTTCAGCAGCGATGGATACCGTTACAGAAAGCCGTATGGCAATCGCCATGGCACAAGAAGGTGGTATCGGAGTGTTGCATAAAAATATGACCATTCAGGAGCAAGCATTAAAAGTGCGCAAAGTTAAAAGAGCGGAAAGCGGTATGATTATAGACCCGGTTACGTTGCCTCTAGATGCAAAAGTAATAGATGCTAAAAATAATATGCGTGAGCATAGTATTGGAGGGATTCCTATTGTTGATGATAACTATAAACTATTAGGTATCGTTACAAATCGTGATTTACGTTTTGAAAAAAATAACGAGAGACCTATATCCGAAGTAATGACCAGTGAAAATTTGGTTACCGTAGGGGAAGGAACTTCTTTACAGGAAGCTGAAGTTATACTGCAAGATAATAAGATAGAAAAGCTTCCAGTAGTAAATGATAAAAATAAACTGGTAGGTTTAATAACCTTTAGAGATATTACTAAACTTACATTGAAACCAAGTGCTAATAAAGACGTTTTAGGACGTTTACGTGTGGCTGCGGCTATTGGTGTTACAGGTGATGCAGTGGATCGAGCTGAGGCGCTAGTCAACGCAGGAGTAGATGCTGTAGTAATCGATACTGCTCATGGTCATACAAAAGGTGTGGTTACAGTTCTTAAAGAAGTAAAAAGTAAATTTCCTGATCTTGATGTTATAGTAGGTAATATAGCTACAGGAGAAGCCGCAAAATACTTGGTAGAAGCTGGTGCAGATGCTGTAAAAGTGGGTATTGGACCAGGTTCGATATGTACTACTAGAGTAGTAGCAGGAGTTGGGTTTCCTCAGTTTTCTGCAGTACTAGAAGTAGCAGCAGCGATCAAAGGATCAGGAGTTCCGGTTATTGCAGATGGTGGAATCAGATATACAGGGGATATACCAAAAGCCATTGCAGCAGGTGCTGATACGGTAATGTTGGGATCTTTGCTAGCGGGAACAAAAGAATCACCTGGAGAAACAATTATTTATGAAGGTAGAAAGTTTAAATCTTATCGCGGAATGGGATCTGTAGAAGCCATGAAGCAAGGATCAAAAGATCGTTACTTTCAAGATGTAGAAGATGATATTAAAAAATTGGTTCCAGAAGGAATTGTAGGCCGTGTTGCTTATAAAGGAGAACTTTATGAAAGTATACATCAGTTCGTTGGTGGATTACGTGCCGGGATGGGATACTGTGGATCAAAGGATATAATGACACTTCAGGAAACGGGACGCTTCGTGAAAATCACAGCTAGTGGTATTAATGAAAGCCATCCTCATGATGTTACTATCACCAAAGAATCACCTAATTATAGTAGGTAATTAGATCAATATACATTTGAAAATTTAATAAGAAGCAATACGAATATCGTATTGCTTTTTTTGTATGTTTACTTAGTCTTAAAATCAATTTAGTGAAAACGGTATATATTATTTTTTTACTTGGTTGCATATCTATGAGCTGTTCTAGGGATCATAATCTTTCTTTTAATAAAGAAAATGTTCAAGGAGAATGGTTAGTACAGGCAATCCATATGGATAAGAATTATTACAAACCAAATGCTTTTATTATGGAGTTTGATGGGGATAGTTTGTATTATAAAAATATGGATGAAGAAAAGTTTTTAGCAAAAAGAAAGTTGACTTTTTCTAAAGATTCTTTGAAAATAGATACAGTGCAGCTTCCTATAAATAAGTTTAAAGTTGTAGATAATAATTTACATTTTATAAGAAGCAGAGCTAGTAAGATAATTTCGACGGATAGTCTAGATGTAAAAGAAGTAAAAAGTATTTTGTTATCTAATCCGTGGAAAACAAATAAAGGTGTTTTTATATTCGAAAATGAGGGAGATAAGATGAGGTTTATCCCATCAGAAAAAGAAGTGTATAAAAAGTATTGTTATGAAATTCGCTCATATAAAGGTGCTGTTTTTTTACTTAAAAAAGGAAATCAAATAGCGTGTGACAGGGATTATCAATTTATAGAACAAATTATTTCAGTATCTGATAATAAGATGATAACGTTTGGATTTGAAAATGGAACTTTTAAAAGAATAATATATACAAATGCGGAAGTTTCAGAAACAGCAATAGCTACAAAATTTCAATTATGTGACTTATATTTAAATAAAAATAATCCAAGGGATCGCTATTATTATCATGGAACTGAATATAATGGGGGATTATATCACATTAGAAAAATTATAAATCAGAAATATAAAGTCCCTGAAAATTCTAAAGAATCAGGAATTTTTCAAGTACGATTCGTGGTAAATTGTGAAGGAAAAGCAGGATTTTTTGAACATCAAGCTTTTGATTATGATTATAAACTCAAGACATTTTCCTCGACAATCAGTGATCAAATTTTTGACATAACAAAAGGATTGCAAGATTGGATACCAGGAGTGCATCCAAAATCAAATCAGGTAATCGATACGTATATTTACTTAAGTTTTAGAATAAAAGATGGAAAAATTATTCGTATATATCCTTAGTGGCTTTCTATTTCTGATTTTGAATTCGTGTCAAGAGTTTAAAAACAATGATTTTGAAGATCTAACAGTAGCTGAAAAGGATTTGAAAACAAAAGAATTAGAGTATGAAAGAGGGTTTCATTACCAAGCGAGCTTCTTACGTCAAGCATATACAGATTCTTTGATTCTGTTGAATCCAAAAAATGCGGGTTACTATCAAGGTAAATCAATAGGACATAGTAAAATAGGTGATTATCATATTTCGTTTCCATTGTTGGAAAAAGCAATGGAACTTGATCCAAAAGAAACATTGTATTATACATCTTGGCTTATGACGGATTTGTATAAGGATTATGATCGCGCTATTGAATACCTTAATCAATATGATGATTATACACCAGGTAAAGTTGACTATGCTTGGGGTAATAACGTGAATTTTCTTAAAGGTGAAGTTTTGCAGGCTTTAGGAAGGCATGAGGAAGCAATTGTAGAATTTACAAAAGCTATAAATGAAGAAGGAATGGAATATATAGATCCTTCTGCATTCCCTTATCGAGGTATTAGCTATACAGCTCTAAAAGAGTATGATAAAGCAATTGCCGATTTTGATTTAGGAATTAAAGTATATGATAAATCCTCATTGTCATATTATTATAAAGGAATAACATTATTAGAAATTGGAAAAAAGCCTAAAGCTCTAGAATGTTTAGAAAAAGCTAAAGAACTAGTGTCTAAAGGGTATAAGAAATCTGATCCATATAAAGAAGTTTATAATGAGATTTATCTTATGCAGATAGAAGATAAACTTCAGGAAATACAATAAAAAAAAAACGCTTCAAAATCATTTTGAAGCGTTTTTTTTATTTCAGAATGTATGTTCTAAACTATTCTACAGGAATACCTAATTTAATCATTACTGTTTTTGTAAGATCAAATTTTGGATCTATAAAAGCTAATCCACTAGTAGTAATTGTTAAGACTTGTGTATATCCTTCAGCTTTAGCAACCTCTTCAAGTGCTTTACCTATTTTGGTATACAACGGTTGTAGTAATTTGTTCTGTTCTAATTGAACCAATTGAGAACCATTTTGACGAAATTTAGCAATATCGTTTTCTAATGCTATAATTTCTTCCTGTTTTGTTTTTTTCATAGGCTCAGTCATTGTAGCCACACCTTCTTGATATGCTTTTACTTTTGCCTGATAATCATCTACTTTTACTTTTAAGTCAGCTTCTAGCTTAGTATTATAAGCTTTTAAGTCTGTTTGTACTTTAGTAAGTTCTGGCATCTTAGAAAGAATAAAATCGCTATCGATTGTTCCTACCTTCGATTGTTGGGCGATTGCCTGTGTGCTAATAATCAATAATAAAATTGGAAATAGTATATTTTTCATGATAATTTTTTTAATTCTTATTTTTAAAATATTTGCAAATATAAAAGGTCTATGACAATATACGTGCCAAGACAAATATTTTTTGAAAATCTATTCTTCATACAGCTGACCACGATGTGGTTTTAAGGCATCTCTAACTTTTTTCATTTCTGAATCTGATACAACCATATAAGCAATACTATGCATATCATTAATATCCTGTTGCCCAGTTATATTAATGGATAATTTTTCTGAGATAATGTATTCATTAAGGTGAATTATATGGTGTTCTGCTGTTTTATTTGCTACAGGGCCTCTAAAATCCCAAATAAGCTTTAGTTTTCTTTCCAAAGTTTAGTGCTAATGTTTATTATTAATATTAATAAATCTTTTAATATTTTCTCTTCTTTTTTTTGCTAAGATATTCTATTTAGATAAAATGTTTTATCAGTATTCTTTATTTTCATCACTTTGAAATACTGCAATTAATTGATTTAGAGAGAAAACAATTTCAATTTTGTTACTATACCCTATTAAAAATTTATTTGTCAATAATAGTGATGCAGAATTAGAGGATAAATACATCATTAAAGTTTTCAAGGTATTTAATACTATATTGCCAAAATGATTCGTTACAAGAAAGAGCTTGTAAAACGCATTAATATTATTATTTTTGTCCGATTGGGGACTTTATTAAAAAGAACTATGCACAAAAAATCTATTCTATTTTTTTTAGGAGTAATCTTTTGCTCTTTGGTATCTGGTCAGGAAAAGGATCCGGTACTGCTTATGGTTAATAATTCACCGGTATATACATCTGAGTTTAAGAGAGTATATCTTAAGAATATTGATCTTGTTAAGGATGAATCTCAAAAAGATATCGACGAATATTTAGAGCTTTTTATTAATTATAAATTAAAATTAGAAGAAGCCAAAGAACAAGGATTAAATAAAAAAGAATCATACCTAAAGGAACTCGCTGGATATAAAAAACAACTTTCATCAGGATATCTTACCGATACCGAAGCCTCAGATGCATTGGTGAAAGAAGCTTATGATCGACTTCAAGAAAGAGTACATGCGAGTCATATTTTGATTACTGTGAAGGCAGGAGCGTCTCCCAAAGATACATTGGCAGCGTACGAGAAGATTACTGAAGCAAGAAACAAAATTATAGGCGGAGCTGATTTTAAAGAAACAGCTGTTCAATATAGTCAAGATCCTTCTGTAAAGAAAAATGGAGGTGATTTAGGTTGGTTTTCAGCTTTTAGAATGGTATATCCTTTTGAACAAGCAGCATTTACAACTGCAGTGGGAGAAGTATCAAAACCGTTCAAAACTCGTTTTGGTTACCATATAGTAAAAGTTAATAATAAAGAAAAATCATTAGGAGAAGTAACCGTAGCTCATATTATGGTTGCCTTTGATAAAGAAAAAACTGAAGAACAAGCCGAAGAAAGAATCCGTGAGATTCGTTCACAATTAAAACAGGATGCTTCTTTTGAGTCTTTAGCAAAACAATATAGTGATGATCGTAATACTGCTGTTAATGGCGGTAAAATAAATAAGTTTGGACAAGGAGCATTAAATTCTGAAAATTTTGAGAAGGCAGCTTTCGCTTTAGAATCTCCGGGAGAACTATCAGAACCTGTTAAAACCAAGTATGGATGGCATATCATAAAATTGCTGGAAAAGCATCCTCCTAAAACCTTTAATGAATCAAAAGGAGAACTAACCCAAAGAATTAAAAAGGATAGTAGATCAAAACTAATTACTAAATCGTTTATGAACTCTCTTAAGGAAAAATATGCTTTAAAGAGAAATGAAGAAGCGATAGCATATTTTAAGAAGATTGTGCCGGTAACTATATCTAAAGAAAAATGGGAGGTTCCAAATGATGATGATAATTTAAAGAAATCTATTTTTTCTATAGGAAACGAAAACTTTTCCTATATGGATTTTGCTACGTTTGTGCAACAAAGAGGTACTGGTAAAACGAACATTTCGGATGTATCAGTATTTGTAGAAACTATGTATAATGATTATGAATCTTCAATACTACTTGAGTATTATGAGGAGCATTTAGAGGAAGATAATCAAGATTTTGCTAATGTGATTTCGGAGTATAGAGATGGATTGTTGTTGTTTGATCTTATGGAATCCAAAATATGGAACGCAGCAAAAAATGATTCTGTCGGGCTCAGAAAGTTCTATGAATCCAGAAAAGAACAATACCTTCAACAGAAAAGTTATAAGGTTGTAAAAGCCTCCTCTTCTAAGCAAGAATTGATAGATAAAGTACAGGTTCTCATAGAAAAAGGAAATGCTATTGATGAAATTAAAAAAGAGGTAAATACTTCTGATACGGATATGGTGCTTTTTTCAGAAGAAAAATTAACTAAGGGCGAGAATAATGTAACGGATAAATTTTCTGGTAAAAAAGATCAGATAGTTATTGTTAATGAAAATAATTATATAACCTTAATAAAGGTGCTAGAAGTGATGCCGGCGAGAGTCAAAACTTTTGAAGAAACAAAGGGTAAAGTTATTAATGATTTTCAAGAAGATCTTGAAGAAAAATGGTTAAGTGAACTTAGAAAAAAATACGCTGTTGAATTAAATCAAAAGACCTTAAAAAAAATTAAAAAAGAATTATCCATATAAATGCGATATATTTCAATCATAGTACTATTTCTTTTGTTTGTTTCATGCGGAAATGTGAATCGACAAGGGAATAGAGAAGTTGTAGCAAGGGTTAACGAAACGTATCTCTATAAAGATGATATTAAAGACCTTGTTCCTAAAGATACTGCCAAAGAAGATAGTCTTAATATCATAAATAACTATATTAATATTTGGGCTACAAGGCAGTTGTTTATTGATCAATCTAAACGAAACTTAACAGAAGTTGAGCTTCAGGGTTTTGATAATCTTGTTGAAGATTATAAAAGTACTTTATATATTAATGCTTATAAAGATGCTGTAATCAATAAATCGATCAATATGGAGATTACTGATGATGATCTGACCTCTTATTATTCGGAAAATTTAGAAAATTTTATTCTTAATGAAGAGTTAGTAAAGCTACGTTACTTACATTTGCCACCTGATTATAATAATATTGTTGCAACGCAAACACGTTTTAATCGTTTTAATGAAGAGGATGAAGAAGATTTACGAAGTAAAAAATTAGAATTCGCCACATTTTCTTTTGCTGATTCGATTTGGGTTCAATATGATCAGGTATTAAATAAAATACCAATTCTTAAGAACCAAGATAGAAATAAGGTGCTTAAAGATGGTAAATATGTGCAATTGCGTGATTCTTTGGGAGTGTATATGATTAAAATCAAAGAAGTGCTTAAGAAAAATGAAACAGCACCTTTGACATACATCAAGCCAACGATACGACAGATTATATTAAATAAGAGGAAACGAGAGCTGATAAAAAAATTAGAAAAGGATATTACGAAAGATGCTATTAAAAACAAACAATTTGAAATCTATAATTAAGAACGCTACTTGGCTTGCTGTGTTAATGCTGTTTTGTGCAGGTACTCAGGTGTATGCTCAGGAAATCATAGAAGATGTAAAGAAGAAGACCGAAAAGAAAGAAGATTCTGTAAAGCCATTTGAAAGAATTAAGATAGACGGAGTTGCTGCGGTTATAGGAGAGTATGTAATTTTGGAGAGTGATATCACAATTGCATATCAACAATTGATTAGCGAAGGAGTTTCTGCGGAAGATGTTGGTCGTTGTGAATTAGCAGGAAGCTTGTTCGAGAATAAGTTATATGCACATCATGCAGTTCAGGATAGTGTTATTGTAACGGATGCAGAGGTTAATTCTATGGTTGATCAGCAATTAAGTTATATGACTAGAGAGCTCGGAACCTTGGATAAGGTATTGAAATTTTATAGAAAAGATAGCGAAGAAGATTTTAGAAAAGAACTTTTCGAAATCAATAAAGGAAATAGACTGGCCGAGCAAATGCGCTCCAAAATAGTAGAAGATGTAGAGATTACTCCAGAAGAGGTAAGAGAGTTTTTTGATGAGATTCCCGAAGATGAGAGACCTCTTTTTGGTACCGAATTAGAACTTGCTCAGATAGTAATTGAGCCAAAAATACCAGATGAAGAAGAGCAAAAAGTAATAGATAGATTAAAACAGTTTAGAATTGATATCCTTGAGAATGGAAGTAGTTTTGCAACAAAAGCAGTGCTGTATTCTCAGGATCCGGGATCCAAATCAAAAGGAGGTAAGTATACGCTTAATCGTCAGACACCATTCGCAAAAGAATTTAAAGATGTAGCATTTAGTTTACAAGAAGGAGAGGTTAGTGAACCTTTTTTAACTGATTTTGGATGGCATATCATACAGCTAGATAAAATTAGAGGAGAAGAAATTGATGTAAGACATATTCTATTAATTCCTGATGTTACCAGAGAAAGTGTAGAAGTAGCACAAAAACTTGTGGATTCAGTTCGTACCGCAGTTGTATCCGGAACTATCGACTTTAAGGAGGCAGCAAGAAAATTTAGTAACGAAAAAGAAACAAAAGAAGATGGAGGTCAATTGTTAAATCCTACAACAGGAGATACACGTTTTGAACTTACCAAAATTGACCCTATATTGTACGATCAAGTATCAAAATTGAAAACTAATGAAGTTTCATTAGTGATTCCTGATCAAGATCGTCAAGGCCGTAAAAAATTTAAATTAATAACGGTATTGAATCGTTTTGATGAACACATTGCAGATTATTCTAAAGACTATTTGAAAATACAAGAACTAGCACTTAGAAAAAAGCAAATTGAAGCAATTCGTAAATGGCAGGAAGAAAAAATTAGTGATACATATATAAAAATTAATGGTGAGTACAGAGACTGTGAGTTTAGCGGTAACTGGTTAAAAAAAGAAAAATAATATGTCTGACGTTGCAGCAGTAGAAAAACTGGTAAGCAAACATACCGAACTCAAAAAAGAAATTGCTAAAATAATTATAGGCCAAGAAGAAGTAATTGATCAGATACTTATTTCAATATTTTCCGGAGGTCACGCCTTATTAATAGGAGTTCCGGGACTGGCTAAAACCTTAATGGTAAACACAATATCTAAGGCATTAGGGCTGGATTTTAAAAGAATTCAGTTTACACCAGATTTAATGCCAAGTGATATATTAGGAAGTGAAATCTTAGATGAGTCTAGGCATTTTAAATTTATAAAAGGGCCTATTTTTTCTAATATCATTTTAGCAGATGAGATTAACAGAACTCCACCTAAAACACAAGCTGCATTATTAGAAGCAATGCAAGAAAGGTCAGTAACGGTAGCTGGACATAATTATAGTCTAGATTTACCTTATTTCGTACTAGCAACACAAAACCCAATAGAGCAAGAAGGAACGTATCCTTTACCAGAAGCTCAATTAGATAGGTTTATGTTTGCAATAGAATTAAAGTACCCTAGTTTTGAAGAAGAAGTAGAAGTTGTAAAAAGAACTACTGGAGATACTTCTGCAACCATTAATCCTTTATTTACTGCACAAGAAATTATTGATTTTCAACATTTAGTTCGCCGTATTCCAGTTGCAGATAATGTAGTGGAATATGCAGTAGCAATGGTTTCCAAAACTAGACCGAATGGAGAATCAGCTACAGATTTAGTTAAGAATTATATCGATTGGGGAGCAGGACCAAGAGCTTCTCAGAACCTTATTTTGGCCGCAAAAGCAAATGCAGCCATTAAAGGAAAATTTTCTCCAGATATAGAAGATGTGCAAGCAGTTGCAATGGGTATCCTACGTCATCGGATGATTAAAAACTACAAGGCAGAAGCAGAAGGTGTTAGCATCGAAGATGTTATTCAAAGCTTATTTTAAAGGCGATTTTAATGAAAATAAGTGAAGAATGTATAAAATTATTTTTTTGTCATTGTTCTTCTCTATTAATGTAGTTGCTCAGCAAGGTTTTAATAATACTGAATGTACATTATATGGAGATGTTATTTCTAGGAATTCTGCATATAAACATATTCGTGAAGGTCAACCTACATTATTGATAACCGGAGTACCAACACAGAAGAGAGCCGTTTATATTGCGAAAACTTATCAGGATTTTTCAAATAAATTAGATAACAGTTCAATAGATAGTATCTTATCCAATGAACTAAAACAAAATTTTATAATTCCTCTCAGTACAACAGAAAAAAAATATCATTTTAGATTTAAAGAAATTGAGGGATGTTTTCTTCCAAAATGCATTATTAGTGATAGTATAAAAAGCTATAATAATGTAATGAAAGATTTTTTAACTAGGAAGTATGGAAATTCTTGGAAGAGAAATGAATTTAATTTTAAATTTTAGGAATATTACGGATATTCTTTTTTTTATTATAAATAAAAGCCCATTTGAGTAGGAAATGGGCTTTGTGCAATTACAAACAATTGAATTTTTTGGTAATGAATACTTGGGGAAAATCATTGCCAGATATCTTCAATTTGAATGCGCGAAAATAATAGAATAAGGGGAAATAACCCCATTTTTAACGTTTCTTTAATTCTCTTTTAAGGGTTTGTAAAGAAATCAAGTGGTCTGAGTTAAAATCTTTTAACTTCTAATGATGTAATACAAATTGATTACGAATATTGTCATCAGGTTATATACATAGATCTTCTAAAGTTTTTTGTTATTTTTTATGTCTTTATTAAACCTTTTCCATTCCTACCAGTCTTAGTATTGAACGTTCATTAGAAGCAAAGTTTAATAATAAAAAAAGAATAGATAGATGAAAAATGTTTTAACCTACACAATGATCTTGTTTTTAGGAGTTCTGACAATGTCGGCACAATCCGAAGAGGCAGTGGATCGAAAAGAAGATCGCAAGCAAAAAAGAGAATTAAGAAAAGAGTTTAATGAAAGCTTGTCTGAAGACCAAAAAACTCAATTAGAACATCAAAGAGAGTTACACGCTACGCACAAAAAAACGCTGCATGCAACTTATACAGAAGAACAGTTGGCGATTGTGAAAAATGAAGACCTTTCTAGGAGAGGAAAGCATAAAGCGCTAAAGCCTACCCTAAGTGATGATCAAAAAGCAATGAAAAATTCACAGAAAGAGGAAATGAAGACGGAGAAAGATAAATTTAAAGCATCTCTCAATGATGAACAATTAAAACAATACGAGGAGATAAAGAAGAAAAGAGGAAGAAAAGGAAAGAAAGGTCGTCGTTCTCATAAAGGAGAAAAAAGAGAGAACTAATTTTAGTTTACGTTATTTTAGAAAGTGAAGTTTTATCAACTTCACTTTTTTTTATGCTTTGAAGCTAAAAATGTTTGTTTTTAATTCAATAAATTAAATAATTAACTATAACGTTTTCGTAGTTTTTGAATAAAGCAATTAAAATATTAGATATTTTTTTATGCGATTACTATTTTAATGGCCTTATAATTGATGATTTCCATAAATAAATATGATATTTTTTTCAAAAACGCAAAAAAGCTTTATTGAAGCTATTCGTTTAATAAAATTCTGTAAAAGTCGTATTTTTGTCGGACTTTTTATTACCTAAAATACAATGATATTCGATTCGATATCGATACAATAAAAAAGGTTTGTGCTCAAGTTTCCGAGAGAGCTGATATAGCTTTTAAGGTAACCGAAAAATCTTTAATATTAGCAGAGGAAATTTTGCATCGGATCATATTGCTTGCCAAGATGCCACAGAGCAAATGGCATTATTATAATTTATACAAGCAGGAAAGATAAATTTATAAACCAACTATAATTTTATAGAGCTGCATTTAACATTGAAAAGAATTCTATTAATATGAACACTTACAAGGATTACATTGAGGAAATCGAAGAACGAAAAGGTCAAGGATTACACCCTAAACCTATTGATGGTGCTGAATTATTAAGCGAAATTATTTCGCAAATCAAAGATAAAGACAACGCACATCGTGACGATTCTCTTAACTTTTTCATCTATAATGTTTTACCTGGGACTACAAGTGCTGCAGGTGTGAAAGCGAAGTTTTTAAAAGAAATTATTTTAGGTCAAGAAGTAGTAAAAGAAATTACTCCCGCTTTTGCTTTTGAACAATTATCTCATATGAAGGGTGGACCTTCTGTTGAGGTGTTATTAGATTTGTCTTTAGGTGACGATGTAGCTATAGCCGCTGAAGCTGTTAAAGTGCTAAAGACTCAAGTATTCTTGTACGAAGCAGATATGGAGCGTTTAGAGAATGCTTTTATAGCTGGTAGTGCTATTGCTAAAGAGCTTTTGGAAAGTTACGCCCAAGCAGAATTCTTTACTAAATTACCTGAGATTGAAGAAGAAATAGAGATTGTTACCTACATCGCAGGAGTTGGTGATATTTCTACAGATTTATTATCTCCAGGAGCAGATGCGCATTCAAGATCGGATCGTGAATTGCATGGTCAGTGTATGTTTGAGCATAATAAAGACATGCAAAACGAATTGTTGGCCCTAAAAGAGCAACACCCTGATAAGCGTGTGATGTTAATCGCGGAAAAAGGAACAATGGGAGTTGGTTCTTCAAGGATGTCTGGTGTAAATAACGTTGCATTATGGACAGGTGTTCCTTTTAGCAAATATGTTCCATTTATTAATTTTGCACCAGTAATCGCTGGTACAAACGGTATTGCACCAATTTTTTTAACAACTGTTGGTGTAACTGGTGGTATTGGTATTGATTTAAAAAACTGGGTAAAGCAAAAAGATGCTGAAGGTAATACAGTTGTTGACGAAGACGGAGAAGCAGTATTAAAACAAACGTATTCTGTTGATACAGGTACAGTACTTACCATAAATACTAAGACAAAGAAATTATATAAAGGAGATAAAGAATTAAAAGATATCTCGACTGCATTAACTCCTCAAAAAATGGAGTTTATTAAAGCAGGAGGTTCTTATGCTGTTGTTTTCGGTAAGAAGTTGCAAACTTTTGCTGCTAAAACTTTAGGAATTGATGTTCCTCAAGTATATGCTCCATCAAAAGAAATTTCTATTGAAGGACAAGGGTTAACAGCCGTTGAAAAAATATTCAATAAAAATGCAGTAGGAACGACTCCAGGTAAAACATTACACGCAGGTTCTAATGTTAGAGTTGAAGTTAATATTGTAGGTTCTCAAGATACTACAGGTTTGATGACTTCTCAAGAATTAGAGATGATGGCTGCTACGGTTATTTCTCCAATTGTTGATACAGGTTACCAATCAGGATGTCATACTGCTTCTGTTTGGGATGATAAGTCTAAAGCTAACATTCCAAGATTAATGAAGTTTATGAATGACTTCGGATTAGTTACTGCACGTCACCCTGAAGGGAAATATCATGCAATGACAGATGTAATTCATAAAGTATTAAATGATATTGCAGTTGATGATTGGGATGTAATCATAGGTGGAGATTCACATACACGTATGGCAAAAGGTGTTGCCTTTGGAGCGGATTCAGGAACAGTTGCTTTAGCATTAGCAACAGGAGAGGCTACTATGCCAATTCCAGAGTCCGTAAAGGTTACTTTTAAAGGAGAAATGAAATCTTACATGGATTTCCGTGATGTTGTTCACGCTACTCAAGAGCAGATGTTAAATCAGTTTGAAGGTGAAAATGTTTTCCAAGGAAAAATTATAGAAGTACATATTGGTACATTAACATCTGATCAAGCATTTACATTTACAGATTGGACTGCCGAAATGAAAGCAAAAGCATCTATCTGTATTTCTGAAGATGATACGTTAATCGAGTCATTAGAAATCTCTAGAGATCGTATTCAAATTATGATTGATAAGGGTATGGATAATCCGAAGCAGGATCTTAAAGGGTTAGTTGATAAAGCTAATAACCGTATCACTGAAATTAAAACAGGAACTAAATCAGCGTTAAAACCAGATGCAGATGCTAAATATTATGCTGAAGTTGTTATTGATCTAGATAAGATTGTAGAACCAATGATAGCTGATCCAGATGTAAATAATGAAGATGTTTCTAAGCGTTATACACACGATAATATTCAACCATTATCTTTTTATGGAGGAACAAAGAAGGTTGATTTAGGTTTCATAGGATCTTGTATGATCCATAAAGGAGATATGAAAATTTTAGCTCAAATGTTAAAGAATATTGAAGCTCAACAGGGTGAAGTTAAGTTTAATGCTCCTTTAGTTGTAGCGCCTCCTACCTATAATATCGTGGATGAGTTAAAATCGGAAGGAGATTGGGAAGTATTGCAAAAATATTCTGGTTTTGAATTTGATGATAATGCACCTAAAGGTTTAGCACGTACGAAGTATGAGAATATGTTATACTTAGAACGTCCCGGATGTAATTTATGTATGGGTAACCAAGAAAAAGCTGCGCCAGGAGATACGGTGATGGCTACTTCTACACGTTTATTCCAAGGAAGAGTTGTTAGAGATTCTGGTGAGAAAAAAGGAGAATCTTTATTGTCTTCTACACCAGTAGTAGTTTTGTCTACAATTTTAGGTAGAACACCAACCATGGAAGAATATGAAGCTGCAGTTGATGGTATTGTATTGACGAAGTTTAAACCATCTCAAAAACAATTAGTTATGTAATTAAAGATGTTTGTATAAGCTTAAAAGCCTTAGTACAATTAGTACTAAGGCTTTTTTTATGGCTCTAATAATAGATGTTTTAGGTTTAATTAATCAAATTTAGAATGGATTACTTTCGTTTCGTAGTAAGAGTAAGATCTTTAGTTTTGTAAACTATTTATTTTTATATCAATAGAATACTTTTTATAATCATTCTATATTCTTTATACTCTTTTCATAGTCATTCTATATTTTGTATCTTAGAATTCTTAAAAAATAAAATAACGGAAATATATAAAAGTCTTATGGCATTCGATATCGATATGATAAAAAAGGTGTATGCTCAGGTTGCTGAAAGAGTAGATGCTGCTCGCGAAGTAACTGGAAAACCTTTAACATTAGCAGAGAAAATTTTGTACTCACATCTTTGGGATGGTAAAAGCAAAGAAGCTTTCACAAGAGGGAAAGATTATGTTGATTTTGCACCAGACAGAATTGCGTGTCAGGATGCAACTGCTCAGATGGCATTATTGCAATTTATGCAAGCTGGAAAAAAGAAAGTTGCAGTGCCAACGACAGTACACTGTGATCATTTAATTCAAGCCAAAGTTGGTGCCGATAAAGATTTACAGTCTGCTATGAATACCAGTAGCGAAGTATTTAATTTCTTAGAATCTGTATCCGATAAATATGGAATTGGATTCTGGAAACCAGGAGCAGGTATTATACATCAGGTAGTGTTAGAAAATTATGCATTTCCAGGAGGTATGATGATCGGTACTGATTCTCATACCGTAAATGCAGGAGGATTAGGAATGGTAGCAATTGGTGTAGGTGGAGCTGATGCTGTGGATGTAATGGCTGGAATGCCTTGGGAATTAAAATTTCCTAAATTAATAGGTGTAAAATTAACAGGTAAACTATCTGGTTGGACAGCACCAAAAGATGTGATTTTAAAAGTGGCAGAAATTCTTACTGTTAAAGGTGGAACTGACGCTATTGTAGAATATTTTGGACCTGGAGCTATTTCAATGTCGTGTACAGGAAAAGGAACTATTTGTAATATGGGAGCCGAAATTGGTGCTACAACATCTACTTTTGGTTATGATGAATCAATGGAACGTTATTTACGTGCTACTGATAGAGCTGGTGTCGCGGATGCTGCTAATGAAGTAAAAGAACATTTAACAGCGGATCCAGAAGTATATGCTAATCCTGAGCAATATTTTGATCAAGTTATAGAAATCAATTTATCAGAATTAGGGCCATTATTAAATGGACCATTTACTCCAGATTTATCAACAGAAGTTGGTACTGCTATGACTGAAAAAGCAAAAGCTAATGATTGGCCATTACAAGTAGAATGGGGATTAATAGGTTCATGTACTAATTCTTCATATGAAGATTTATCACGTGCCTCTTCTATTGCGCAACAAGCAATTGATAAAGGTTTAAAAATGAAATCGGAATTAGGAATTAATCCTGGTTCGGAACAAGTAAGATATACGGCAGAAAGAGATGGTATTCTAGGGATATTCGAAAAACTGGATGCTAAAATCTTTACAAATGCTTGCGGACCTTGTATAGGACAATGGGCAAGATATAGTGATCCTAAAAATGCACCTAAAAACAGTATAGTTCACTCTTTTAATAGAAACTTTGCCAAGCGTGCAGATGGAAATCCTAATACACATGCTTTTGTAGCTTCTCCAGAATTAACAGCAGCAATTGCAGTATCTGGGCGTTTGGATTTCAATCCACTAACGGATAAGTTAATTAATGAAGAAGGACAAGAAGTAATGTTCGATGAGCCAACGGGATGGGAGTTACCACCAAAAGGTTTCGAAGTAGAGGATGCAGGATACTTAGCACCACAAGAAGATGGTTCTAATGTAGAAGTAAATGTAAGTCCAACTTCAGAAAGGTTAGAATTATTAACTCCATTTGAGCCAATAGGTGATGAAATAAAAGGAGCAAAACTATTAATCAAAGCTTTTGGTAAATGTACTACCGATCATATTTCTATGGCAGGTCCTTGGTTACGTTACAGAGGGCATTTAGATAATATATCTAATAACTGTTTGATTGGAGCTGTTAATGCTTTTGGAAAAAAGACAAACTTTGTTAAAAACCAATTAGATGGAGAATTTGGTGGTGTTCCAGATACAGCAAGAGCTTATAAAGCTGCTGGTGTTCCTACCATAGTAGTAGGTGATCACAATTATGGAGAAGGTTCTTCTCGTGAGCACGCAGCAATGGAGCCAAGACACTTAGGCGTTGTGGCGGTAATTGTAAAATCGTTTGCTCGTATACACGAAACTAACCTTAAGAAACAAGGTATGTTAGGATTAACGTTCGCAAATGAAGCGGATTACGATAAAATTCAAGAAGATGATACGATCAATTTCTTAGATTTAGATGCTTTTGCACCAGGAAAAACATTGAATATAGAATTTGTTCATGCGGACGGATCTAAAGATGTGATCGAAGTAAACCATACTTATAATGATTCTCAAATCGAATGGTTTAAAGAAGGTTCTGCTTTAAATTTAATAAAGAAACAAAACGCTTAAGTTTTACTTAGGTACTATAAATTATTAGAAAACTCCTGAAGACTATTCTTCGGGAGTTTTTTTTAAACGTGAAATATGAATTTGAGAAAAAATAAGATCGCCTGTTGTTTGTTAATAGGCTTGATTATGCTCGTATGTGAACAATCGTTTAGTCAGGTGGATACTACAAAAGTTGCCTTTGTAGCATATTGGTCTATAGGTGACGTCTATGATTATAAGGTTACTAAAATTAAAGAAGAATGGAAAGAGAAAATACTCAAAAAGAAAGACTCATCTCAATATATAGCAAGTTTTAAGGTAATAGATTCTAGTGACAAGCATTATAAGATTAGTTGGAAATATAAGAATAACTTTAGTGATACATATCGACTTCCTAAGGAATTAGTAGGGAAGTTTTCTAAATATAAATTTACAGAAGTGATTTATACAACTACTGAAATGGGAGAGTTTGTTGGAATTGAAAATTGGGAGGAAATTCGTGATATAACAAAAGGTGTATTTGTTGATGTAATAGAAACGTTTAAGAAGGAGGATCCAGATAAATATAATAAAATGGTGGAGTTTATGAAGCCTTTTGTTGACATATATAGTTCTAAAGAAGGTATTGAAGGAGTTGTCTTGAAAGAATTACAGTATATACACTTTCCTTTTGGATTAGAATATGATATACGCGAAGTATTAGAGTATGAAGATGAGTTCCCAAATATGCTAGGTGGAGACCCTATAAAAGCAAATGCAAAACTATTCTTTGAAGATGTTGATTTTGAAAATGAATACTGTACCATTAGACAAGAATCCAAAATTAATGCGGACGATATGAAATCGGTAGTTTTGGGCTTGTTTAAAAGAATGGGATTGAAAGGTGAAAAAATGAGGGAAGCAATGAGCAAGGCAAAATTTGACATAAACGATACCAATATGTATCAGTATTTTTATTTTCCTGGAGTTGCTACAAATATTAATACTCAAAGAGAGGTAATTATTAATATAGAAGGTAAAGATGCTAGACGATTAGAAAAAACACGAATAGAATTAATTATAGAGTAATATTTTTTAAATTATTCTTAATTTTGCGTATATGGTACGCCAAAATATTAAAGTAGCGGTAGATGCAGTAGTCTTTGGATACAAAGATAAAGCATTGCATGTGCTTTTAATCAAAAGAGATATAGAGCCGTTTAAAGATTCGTGGGCCTTACCAGGTGGTTTGGTATTAGAAAATGAAAGCCTAGAAGATGCTGTAGAACGAGAACTGAAAGAAGAGACTAACGTTACCGTGGATTATTTGGAGCAGTTGTATTCTTTTGGTAAACCTGGTAGAGATCCAAGAAATAGAGTAGTGAGTATTACTTATTTTGGTTTGGTAAAACCAGAACACCATAGTATAAAAGCAGATACAGATGCAAATGATGTAGCTTGGTTTGATATTAACGAGCTTCCTGAGTTAGCTTTCGATCATGCTACCATACTAGATATAGCGAAGAAAAGATTACGTGATAAATTAACCTATGAACCTATAGGTTTTGATTTATTGGCAGATAAGTTTCTATTTTCAGATTTGGAGAAGCTGTATATGACAATTCTGGATAAACAAATCGACCGAAGAAATTTTAGAAAGAAAATTCTAAGTTTTGGTATTTTAGAAGAGCTAAAAGAAAAAATTTCTGAGGGAAGAGGAAGGCCAGCGACTCTTTTCAAATTCAATCATAAACAATACTTCAAACTTAAAGAAGAAGGTTTCCTTTTCGATATTAAGTAAGTTCTTGTTGTACTTCGAGCAGAGTCGAGAAGTGATAAAAACACCTTTCTTTTATCTTTCTTTATTATTCCAGTGTGTCGTACTATACTTGCCGAAATATAGGCTAGGACCCAAATAGTATCCTATCAAACTAATCTTTTATTGTGTTTTTTACGCAAAATATTTTGTCAGTAGATTGATCTGTTTTATATTTGCGTAAAAATAACACAATTATGCAGTATTTACATTTAGATCCGTCATTTACTCCTTTTAATAAGTCCATAGCATTTACCTCTTTTGTTTTTAATGGAGGTGAGCCACACATCAAAATTTCTGAAGAGTCCTTAGGAAAAGAAGTGACAATTACACATCGATTGAATTCTTTTAATGATGTTGGTTTGCTATTAGTTGCTACAGATGCGTTGAGGAGAATGGATGTGAAATTGATTAATGTGCTAATACCTTATTTTCCTGCAGCAAGACAAGATAGAGTAATGGTTAGCGGTGAGTCACTAAGTGTAAAAGTATATGCGGATATTATAAATGCGCAAAACTATAACCAGGTGATGGTTTTTGACCCGCATTCTGAAGTAACTTCAGCTTTGCTGAATAATGTAAAAGTGATTGAGAATTATGGTTATGTAAAAGAATGTTTGGATCAGATTAATGAAGAGGTGGTGTTGATATCTCCAGATGGTGGAGCTTTAAAAAAGATCTATAAAGTATCAGCGTATTTAGGAGGAATAGAAGTAGTAGAATGTTCTAAGAAAAGAGATGTAAAAACAGGCAAACTATCTGGGTTTAGAGTATATGAAGAAGATCTGAAAGGGAAACATTGTGTAATCGTGGATGATATCTGTGATGGAGGAGGAACTTTTTTAGGGTTGGCAACAGCGTTAAAAGAAAAAAATGCAGGAAAGCTAAGCTTGATAGTGAGTCACGGGATTTTTAGCAAAGGCTTTGAGGAATTAAACAAGTCATTTGATACTGTTTTTACTACCAATTCTTTTAGAGATATAGAAGAGGAGAAAGTGGTGCAGTTTTCTGTCATATAATCAGTTTTGTTAAACGGAGAAGATCGAATGGTGAGGAATGTAAAAAGAATATGTATAAGGAATTAAAAGAAGGAAACATGATGGATGAAGACAAAAAAAGAACAGTTATTTTATTTGGTGCAGGAGCAGTAATAGATTTTGGCGGACCTACAACTTGGGAGCTTACAGAGTCGATAAAAGATTATGGTTTTTATTGTAAAGACAATGAAACTAGAATTACCAAATTTATATATGAGGTTTTAAGTAAAGAAGGATACGATGAAACTGAAATTAATTTTGAGACAATAATAAACATTATAGAGGATTTCATAATTTATTATTCGTATGCAGATAGAAAGAAAACTAATTCATTTAGTAAAGTCTTTTTGGATTCTAAATTTGAAGATGAGCTGCTGAATTTTTCAATTAGAGGTGGAGAAGAGAAGCATGGTTATACTATTAATATCCCTAAGGTTCCCCAAGATTTTATTAAGAATTCTTATTCAAATGAATCTCCAAAGCAGTTCTTTTTGCAACATTTATTAGTAAACCTGCTTACAGATATTAGTAATAGAATTTCTAAGTATACATATCATACGAAAGGACATTCATTAGTTGTGACAGATGAAAAGAAAGAATTGAATGAAAATTTCCAAAATTGGATGAAGCAAATATCGAAAAATTCAATTCTAAGAATGTATACTTTAAATTATGATCGAGTATTTAAAATTCTTTCTGAGAGAGTTGGAATTAAAGTTTTCGAAGGATTTGATACAGGTGAATTTGTACCTCAAGAGAATGTTAATATAGATCTCAAGAAGATTTTATCAGACTTTGATTGCAATGTACATTATAGTTTGCACGGTTCCGTTTTTTGGAGAATTAAAACTAGAGAAAATGGTTTTGAAATTGATCCCCAAGTTATATTGAAACCTTATCCAGGTTTACCAATAAATAGTACTGATTTACCCATGCTACAAATGGAGAAAGGAAAGAATATTTTGATGTCTAATATTGTAACAGGATATCATAAGACACAAAAATCTTTCCTATCACCTTTTAGACAGATGCAGTCAACTTTTGATAGAGACTGTATGTTAACTAATGAGATGTACATCATAGGGTATTCGTTTGGAGATGCACACATAAATACTAGTATTAAAAATGCTGTAGTTCACAATGAAAAATTAGTATTGAATTTTGTAGATCCATCATTATCTAATGTAATAGATATTGATTCCAATAAAAATAACATGGAGAGAATCTTAATAGATATCCTTAAGAAAGAATCTTTAGCTATGGTGAAAAGTCAGAAAATAATAAGAGATGATTATCACGAGTATTTTAATGGTAAAATAAAAATAAATATAGTAGGAATGAAAGATTTTTTAAAAGCTCAATTAATGTAAAACGTCCTATTGAAATTTCAACGTAAAAAATGAAGTGAACGAAACGTAAAATTAAATTTATGAAGAGTGAAAAAGGTTATTTGAAGTTACGTTTTCCTTTGAAAACAAAAGCTTAAATAATTCAAAGACGTTTTAATTTAATTTAGTGGAGAGAGCAATATTTTTAGTAGAAATTTCATAAGACTAGACTTTTTTGTTTCTTTTTTGGGCAATGCAAAAAAGAAAGGCAATAATACTAGATAATCATGAAAGTAATCACAGCACCAACAAAAATAGAACTAGGTAAAAATCTTAGTGTTTTTCTAGCAGGAAGTATCGAAGTAGGTGTTGCAGAAAGGTGGCAGGATATAGTTATCAAGAAGCTGTCAAAAGAAAATGTAACCTTGTTAAATCCCAGAAGAGCAAGTTGGGATGCTAGTTGGAAACAAGAAATAGACAATCCTGTTTTTAAAGAACAAGTAAGTTGGGAATTAGAAGCGTTAGAAAAGTCTGATATGATCATAATGTACTTTGATAAAAATACCAAGTCACCAATTACGCTTTTAGAATTGGGGTTATTTGCTAGAAGCGGAAAACTAATTGTTTGTTGCCCAGATGGATTTTGGAGAAAAGGAAATGTAGATATTGTTTGTGAACGACATGAGGTGCCACAAGTTAGTGGTTTAGAAGAATTGATTAATGAAGTAAAGAAGAGAGTGAAATGAAAAATTTATTAGAACAAATAAAAGGAGGAATATTTGGAGTAGCCGTTGGTGATGCATTAGGAGTACCTTATGAGTTCTTGGATAGAGATCAAATGGATAAAAGACCTGCTCGTGACATGATCGGGTATGGTACACATAATCAACCAGAAGGAACTTGGTCTGATGATAGTTCATTAACTTTTTGTCTGATGGATAGTTTATGTAATGGATACGATTTAAATGATATAGCTTCAAAATTTTCAGCTTGGTTTTATGAAAATCTTTGGACACCTAGAGGATTCGTTTTTGATATTGGTATAACAACTAAAAATGCAATCTATCAATATAAAAGAGGTATGACACCTGATCTATGTGGCGGACTAGATGAATATTCTAATGGCAATGGTTCTCTGATGCGGATATTACCATTGGTATATTTTCTAAAAGATGAAAGTAATATTAATATAAGGTATGATATTATCAAAAGAGTTTCATCTATTACACACGGGCATTTGAGATCTGTTTTTTCCTGTTTTATTTATGTAGAATATGCCTTATTGCTTCTAAATGGCAGAGATAAATTTGAAGCCTATGAAGCTATTAAAAAACCAATACTAGATTTTGCCATTGAAAACGAATTTAATCCAAAAGAAATTACTTTGTTTTCTAGAATTTTAGAAGAAGATATCTCAAAACAAGATAGATTTAATATCAAAGGAACCGGATATGTATTGAGAACTTTAGAAGCCTCATTTTGGTGTTTACTTAATTCAGAATCTTATGAAGAAGCTGTACTGAAAGCAGTGAATCTGGGTGAAGATACGGATACTACAGCTGCAGTGACAGGTGGCTTAACAGGATTGTATTATGGATATGATGCAATTCCTGAAACTTGGAAACTACAGTTAACAAGATTTGAAGATATAGATGATTTGACGGAAAGGTTTAATGAAAGTTTAATCTAATTATACGTCTGTTCGAGTGTTTTGTAGTAATGAAATGAATACAAAATGTATCGAGAACAAGGTAATTGATGAATAAAAGAAATAATGAAATATACATTACAATATATACAGGAACAATTCAATAGAGGAAAAAGTTTAAAATACTTATTCTTCTGGGGACATACTCCTAATAAAGATGGAAGTATTGGTAAAAGCTGTTTTAGTCAATAGTGGAATCAATCCTTCGAAGTGGAAGGAATTATCTACAAAACAGCAGAGCATTGGATGATGGCTGAAAAAGCCAGATTGTTTGAAGACTCTCTAATTTTGAAAGAGATTATTGACTGTAATCAACCAATGGAAGCTAAGCAGCTAGGTAGAAAGGTTAAAAACTTTGACCCTAAAATATGGGATACTCATAAATATGAGATTGTAAAACAAGGAAACTATCATAAGTTCTCTCAGCATGAAGAACAGAAACAGTTTTTGTTGAATACAAAGAAAAGAATTATTGTAGAAGCTAGTCCAAGATATCGCATATGGGGAATCGGAATGGGACAAGCTAACGAAAAAGCACAAAACCCAAATTTATGGAGAGGGCAGAACCTATTAGGTTTTGCTTTGATGGAAGTGAGGGATATGCTAAGTCCATAAAGGACGCTTAAAGATTAAAAAAAATGCAAAAGACATTACGTAAAATAACAGCAAAGGAAACTTTAAAAATCGTAAATAAAGGACTATATATTAATCAAAATAACGAAAAAATATATATTCGTAAGATACAAGAGGAAGCTGTAAATGGAACAATGTATCATTCTTCGGGTGAACTGGATGATATTTTGTATTCTCTTCAATTAAAGTCGATACACAAAACAATTTTTGAAGTTGTAGAAGAAACAACCATTAGCAGTATTCAAAGATTAATATCAGCGGGATACACAAATCCTATGTGTTTAAATTTTGCTTCTGCTAAAAATCCTGGAGGAGGTTTTTTTAATGGAGCACAAGCTCAGGAAGAAAGTATAGCTAGATCTTCGGGATTATATCCATGTCAACTATCAGCCATAGAATTTTATGAAACGCATAGAGCAATGAAATCATGTATTTATACAGATGGCATGATTTATAGCCCTAAAGTTCCGATTCTACGAAATGATAAAGGAGCGTTATTTGATGAACCAATAGTAAGTTCAATAATTACAGCTGCAGCTGTTAATATGGGAGTAGTTAAAAGATTTGAGGCTGATAAAGTTTCCGAGATTGAAGATATAATGAGAGTAAGAATTGATAAGCTGTTAATACTTTCTGCGGCAAATAATCATAAAACTTTGATTTTAGGAGCTTGGGGATGTGGAGTATTTCAGAATGATCCTAAAATGATAGCGAGACTGTTTTCAGAGTTATTAAAAGGAAAGTATAGAGGAGTATTTGAGAAAGTAGTTTTTGCAATTTATGCAAAAAGTAAAAAGTATATAGAAGCTTTTCAAAATGAATTTGAGAAATGAAATTAAAAGAATTTTGTAGGAATGGGAATGATTCAAGAAATAAGAGCAGATTATAATAGAGAGACAGTTACTGTATATCAAGCATATGGCAAATCCATTGCGTTGCCTGCTATCAAGAATAATAAGTTCGAATCACCTTTTTCTTTTAATCGAATGACTTGGATTAAACCATCGTATTTATGGTTAATGGAGCGAAGTAATTGGGGAACAAAATCCAATCAAGAGTATATCCTTGGAATAAAAATAAAGAGAGCCCATTGGGAAAAAGCTTTATCAATAGGAGTACTAACAGATCCGGATAAAGCAATTTATAAAAGCGGAGCTTTATGGAATAAGGAATTTCAGAATGCAAAAGTTCATATTCAATGGGATCCAGAAAGAACTTTAAAAGGAGCTAAGATGCAAGTAAGATCTATTCAGGTGGGTATTGGTAGAGATTTAATAAAAGAATATAATGAAGAATGGATACAGGAAATAACCGACTTAACTCCATTGACAAAGAAAATTCGATTATTACTAAAAGAAGGGAAATATAAGGAAGCTAAAAGATTAGTGCCTGGAGAAAAAATATATGAAGTTCCGGATGATACAAAACGAAGAATAGGGATTAGGTAAACGAAACAAAGATGAAACAAATAACTTATATAAAAGGAGATGCTACAGTACCGCAAGCCAAAGGTACTAAGATCATTGTGCATATATGCAATAATATCGGAGGCTGGGGAAAAGGTTTTGTGGTAGCAATATCTAAAAGATGGCCGGAACCTGAAAAAGCATATAGAGAATGGCATCGAAATCGTGCTAAAAATGATTTTGAGCTTGGAGCAACTCAGGTAATACAAGTTTCTAATGATAAATATGTGGGAAATATGATTGCTCAACAAGGAATAAAAACAGGAAGCAAAGGTGTACCTATTAGATATGAAGCGGTAAAAACTTGTTTAGAAAAAATAGCTATAGAAGCTCAACGATTAGATGCTAGTATTCATATGCCAAGAATAGGTTGTGGATTAGCTGGAGGGAAATGGACGGAAATAGAACCTTTGATAGAACAGACTTTATTGACTGAGGATTTGGATGTTTATGTATATGATTTTGATTGAGTTTTTTTAATAAGAAAGGCTATGTACAATTAGAAATTATTGATATAAGAAATGGAAGAAATTAAGTTTTATAGTGAAAAAGGTAATTGGGGTGAGTTTTCGAATTTCGCATTATATCCAATAAGGATAGATGGTGAAATTTGGCCAACTACGGAACATTACTTTCAAGCACAAAAGTTTGAGAACAATTCCTATAAAGATAAAATTAGAAAGAGTCGTTCGCCAATGAAAGCAGCTGAACTAGGGAGATCAAGAAAGATGAAAATAAAAAAGAACTGGGATCGTATTAAAGATAATATCATGTATGATGCTGTTTTTGCCAAGTTTACTCAATATTCTGAATTAACAGATTTACTGATTAAGACTAATCATGCTAAAATCATTGAACATACTGAGAATGATACTTATTGGGGAGATGGTGGCGATGGTAAAGGAAAAAATAAATTAGGTAAAATTTTAATGAAAGTTAGAAGCAAATTGCGAAGCGTGTAAATATAAATTTCTGTAGAAAATGAAACTAAAACTACTTCAATCTGATATTACTACTATAAAAGTAGAAGCTATTGTCAATGCGGCTAATACTTCTTTGTTAGGTGGAGGAGGAGTGGATGGAGCAATTCATAGAAAAGGCGGTTCTGAAATTTTAGAAGCTTGTAGAAAAGTTAGAGTTGCTCAAGGAAAATGTAATCCAGATGAAGCGGTGATTACTACTGCAGGAAATCTTCCTGCTGAATATGTAATCCACACCGTTGGACCTGTATGGAATACTGGAGGAAAAATAAAAGAAGAGCTATTGAGAAGTTGTTATGTCAATTCATTGCAATTAGCGATGGATAATGGAGTAAGAACAATTGCTTTTCCCAACATCAGTACAGGAATCTATAAGTTCCCTAAAGAGCTAGCCGCCAAAATTGCTATTGAAACGGTTAATGACTTTAATTCAGATGAAATAGAAGAGGTGATTTTTGTTTGCTTTGATGAGGAGAATTATAAGCTATATGATAAATTGTTAAGGATAAAATAATAAAACTATGTATACACTAGATAAAATACCTTTTTTTCAGGAAGTAGAAGAAAGCAATAATGTATTGTTGGCAGGAATGGGTGGAGGCTTTGACATTTACGCTGCTTTGCCATTGTATTTTAGTTTGATAAAGCAAGGTAAAAAAGTAACTATAGCTAATTATTCGTTTACGAGATTAAATGATACTAATTCAGAATCCGTATTTCCTTTTTGTTACAAAATAAGATCTGGAGATCAGGTGTATACGATACCAGCATATTTTCCAGAGAAGTATCTTAAGTTATGGTTTCAATCTCAAGGAGTTTTAGTGGATATTTACGCTTTTGAAAGAATAGCGGTCCAACCACTTAAAGATGCATATCAGTTTTTAGTAGATAAACACGAAATAGATACATTGGTCTTAGTGGATGGTGGAACTGATTGTTTAATGTTTGGTGATGAGGAAGGCCTAGGAACTCCGCAAGAAGATATTTGTTCTATGGCGGCAGCTTTTCAGACGAATGTAGATAAGAAACTTTTAGTAAGTGTTGGGTTTGGAGTAGATCATTTTCATGGAGTTTCACATTATAGATTTTTAGAAAACTTGGCAGAATTGGATCAAGAGAAAGCATATTTAGGATCTTTTCAAGTACTAAACACAATGCCCGAAGGACAGAAATATAAAGAAGCCATCGATTTTGTAGACAGTAAAATGAAAGGAATGGAAAGTATTGTCTCTAATTCTATCATTAGTGCTTTAGAAGGGAATTACGGTAACTATCATAGAACCAATAGAACAAAAGGGAGTGAGTTATGGATTAATCCATTAATGACCATCTATTGGTGTTTTGAACTAGAAAAGGTTATGAAGAAGAATAAATATTATGACAATATAAAAAATACAAATACGGTAGTAGAGTTTACGGCTAAATTGTCTGAATATAGAGCAAATTTAGATGATTATAGAGAAAAGAGACAGATACCAATTTAGAAATGAAAACAACAACATTATATAGACCTGTAGGATTAAAAGAACTAGAGTTAATTCATGCAGGTGGATGGACATATTTTCCTCCGCGATTGAGTTGGCAACCTATTTTCTATCCTGTGATGAATGAAGCATATGCGATAGAAATAGCAACCAAATGGAACTTGGATGATGAAGGATCTGGATATTCAGGTTTTGTAACCGCTTTCGATATAGAAGAATCGTTTGTTAAAAAATATAAAGTGGAAAATGTAGGAGGCCCAACTCATAATGAGCTATGGATTCCGGCAGAAGAATTAGAAGATTTTAATAACCATATTGTTGGAGAAATCAGGATGACAAAAGTATATTTTGGAAAGAAATATACTCCTCCTGGAAATGAAGAATTAAAAAGAATAATAAATAAAACTCAGGAATTGAGTTAAAGTGTCACGCTGGGCCCTTCGAAAAGTTCAGAGTGCCAAAAGAAACAAAAATGAAAACAAATACTAAACAAATAAGTAAATTTTTAAGCCTTATCCTAAGGCACAATCCAGGAAAAATAGGATTGCAATTAGATGAAAACGGTTGGGCAGATGTAAGCGAATTAATAAGCAAAGCGAATAAATATCGTAATAAACTGAATATAGAAACGCTAAAAGAAGTTGTTGCTACCAATGACAAAAAACGTTTTGCATTCAATGATGACGAAACGAAAATCAGAGCAAATCAGGGACATTCTATAGAAGTTGATTTGGAGTATACAACTGTTCAGCCACCAGAATTTTTATATCACGGAACAGTAGGGAAATTCAGAGAAGATATACGAAGAAAAGGCTTACTAAAAATGAGCCGACATCATGTACATCTTAGCGAAGAACTAGAAACAGCAATGAAGGTAGGTTCCAGAAGAGGAGTACCGATCATACTAACGGTTCGATCGGGAGATATGCATCGTAACGGTATTGAATTTTATCAATCCGATAATGGAGTCTGGTTAACCGATACAGTTGCTCCAGAGTATATCGAGTTTAAAAAGTAAAAGTAATGACCAAGAAAGTACTACATCCTGAAATATTTTTAATTGAAGATTTTCTTTCAAAAGAAATGTGTGATCATTTCATAGAGAAAGGAGAACAGGTTTCATTCGAAGAGGCTAAAGTCTCTATTGATGGTAGACAAGTGATGGTAAAAGGAGTTCGCAACAATCAGCGAATTATGTTCAAAGATCAATTGTTAGCGGATAAGATATGGAAACAATTAGAACCTTATGTGGTACAGAATTTTGGGGTTTATAAAGCGAATGGCCTTAATGAAATGTTTCGCATTTATAAGTATGAAGACGGGCAACGATTTAAAATGCATCGAGACGGTAGTTATAAACGAAATGAGAAGGAATGTAGTTTCTTCTCATTTCTTATATACTTAAATGACGATTTTGTAGGAGGTGAAACCTATTTTGAAGAAGGAGTTACAATTATACCAAAATTAGGAGAAGCACTATTGTTTCACCATCCATTGCGTCACGAAGGAAAACCTATCTTATCAGGAACAAAATATGTATTAAGAACTGATATAATGTATCGTCTAGATTAAAGTATGATTACTAAAAAAGAAAAGTTTCTAGGTTCTATGTTTTTGGGCGTAATTGGTGATGCTATGGGAAGTGGGTTTGAAAATATTTCAAAAAAGCCATTGGATGACAAAACTTTCTATCCGTTTGGGAAACCAAAGTTTAAATTACCAGAATGGAGAATAACTGATGATACACAATTAACGATAATAACTTGTGAAGCGTTGTTAGAAGATTTGGAATTAAAACCAGAAGTACTATCTAAGTATTTTGTGAATTATTTTTCAAAGGGAATAATTCGAGGAATAGGAGCTTCTACTTTAAAAGCTTTTCAAGAACTCCAGATAGGTATAGACTGGAGTCAAACAGGAAGAAGAGGCGAGTATGCTGCAGGAAATGGAGCGGCTATGCGGATTGCGCCTTTAGCTTTTATTGATAAGATAAAAAGAAATAGAATTGAGGACATCTGTTCAATTACACATAAGAACTCAGAAGCATATATTGGAGCGCTTGCGGTTGTTATTTCTATAAGAACAATTCTAAATGGAAATTGGTTAAATGATATCAGCTTACTCAAACTAGTAGCGGATCAACTTCCTTCTTCAAATGTTCGTGAACGAATTTTAGAATTAAGTGATTTAGAAAATAGTATTTCAATACAAGAAGTTGCAAAAAAATATGGAAATGATGGTTATGTAGTGAATTCAATTCCCTTTTGCATTTTTGCTGCTAGTAAGATAAAAAATAATCATATCAGTTTTATTTTTGACGAGATCATAGAATCTGAAGGAGATACGGATACTAATTGTTCTATTACAGGGCAAATCTGTGGAACTTATTTAGGAATAAATAAGGTGCCTCTGTTATTCAAAGAAAAATTAAAGAAATTACCTGAATATGATTGGTTAAGTTGTCGTGTAGAGGAATTAGGTGCTAAAACAATGTAATAGAATGAGAACACTAGTAATTGGAGATATTCATGGAGGTTATAAAGCATTAATACAGGTTTTGGAAAGAGCAGAACTTACGCCAGAAGACAAGTTGATTTTCTTAGGAGATTATGTCGATGGATGGAGTGAATCTGCAGAAACCATACAGAAATTAATAGATCTTTCAGTATCCAATGAATGTGTTTTTATTAGAGGGAATCATGATTTATGGTGCGGTTTATGGCTAGATAAAGGAGCTACCAATCCAGTTTGGTTGGCTCACGGAGGAAAAGAGACAATGAACAGTTATATCCAATCAGGTTTGTTAGCCAATAATTCGCATAAACGGTTTTTTGAAGATTTACAGAATTATCATATAGACGCAGAAAATAGACTTTTCATCCACGCTGGATTTACCTCGATGCATGGTGTCGGTAAAGAAGAGTACGAATCTAATTATTATTGGGATAGAACGCTTTGGGAAGCAGCCTTACTAGCCGATAAAGTAGAAGAAAAAACGTTAGAAGAGATGCTTACTTCTCCCAAACGATTTAATCATTACAAAGAAATTTATATTGGACATACACCTACTACTGATTATAAAATAGAAACACCAATAAAAGCATACAATCTATGGAATATCGATACAGGAGCTGCTTTTAAGGGTAAAGTCACTATACTCGATATTGATACTAAAGAATTTTGGCAAAGTGATCCATTACCTTCGTTGTATCCAGATGAAAAAGGACGAAACTAATCCGTTTAATTTTACCTGAAAACAGGGTGGTTTTTATAGAAAATAGTAGCGATTTTTATCATTCGAAATACTAAAAATAAAAACTGTGAAATTTTCATTAGGACACATAAGCAATTTCAATAGTAAGATTCCTTTTCTTTTAGTATGGTATATTTTCTTTTTTAATACTATAAATTCTCAAAATATGGAAGATTTTATTGAGTATGATTCTTTTGTAATTGTAGATAAACCTCAGAAAGTATATCAAGGTTATTATAAAGATGGTCAGCCCTTTAATGGATATTTTTCAAAAGGAAATGATGAATTTCCAAGAGTTGATTATTATGAGAACGGAGAAGCTAAATTTCAATATTCCTTAGATATTTATCAAATGGCTTTAGGAGGAGAAGGTGAGATAGATGAATCATCGGAGATGGTAGAAATTGAGATGAGTGAGGAAGAATATAATGAATATGAAAAGAATCTATACAAACCAAAATTAAACATCAAGTCCGTTTATGAAAATGGTCAAATAATAAATGGATATGAATACGAAGAAGCATCTTCTGTAATGTTCTCTAAGAAAATAGAGAATTATAATATAACAGAATTACATGTTGATGTATTTGCAATGCATTATTATCAAAGAACTTCTATGGTTTTAATAGCAGATACTATTCTTATAGGATCACCTACATTAGACGCTGCAGGAGAGAAATTGCAAGTTCGATTATCAAGAAAGGAGAGTGGTTGGGTTGCTGATTATGATATAAATGGAAAGCATATAGGATCTAAATATTTTATAAAAGGCGAAAGCAAAAACCTACCAGTAAACAGTACACTATTCTTATATGATCAAAATAATGACATATATGGTTATGGTACTAGTGGTTTTGAAGAATACCCTTCTAGGTTAGATTTAATAAATATATCAAATATTTATTTTGAACAACCTAATACATTTACTTCCGAAAATGTACAAGCTTTTTTTAAAGCTTTAGTAGATGCTTCTATAATTGAGATGAAGCGAGAAGAAGATATTCGCTCAAAGGAACCAGAGATATATAGAGGATATCTTATAATTGGAAATAATGGAGATATAACCACTGGTGTACGTTTCTTTGAGAAGGAAAACGACTCCTATTATGAAGAATATAAAAATGGAAAGAAACTTAAAAAAGAAAAAGTAAATCTTATTAAATTTCAGGAAGTTTTTAAGGAGTATCTGAATAACATACGTGAGGATTAGCTTATTTTTCGAATTAGCTGCTGGAATCATCTAAAAGAAAATTCTTATAAAATTTTATCAAATTAAAAATAAAAACTATATTTGCGTATAATTAACGCAAAATAAATAGCTATATGAATCCACTACTATTAACAGACGGTTACAAATTAGGTCATAAAGAACAATATCCAGATGGAACTACCTTAGTGTATTCTAATTGGACTCCAAGAAAGAGTAGGATAGATGGGATTAATCATGTAGTGTTCTTTGGATTGCAATATTTTGTAAAAGAATATTTAATAAAAAGATTTAACGATAGTTTCTTTAATCTTCCAAAAGAGGAGGTTGTTTTAGAATATAAAAAATATGTTGATCATTATTTAGGTATTGACTATGATGTTAAACATATTTCTGCGTTGCACGATTTAGGATATCTACCTATTGAAATAAAAGGATTACCTGAAGGTACAGAAGTACCGATTAGAGTACCGATGTTTACATTGGTAAATACAAAACCAGAATTCTTTTGGTTGACAAATTATCTAGAAACTCTGCTTTCTAGTATTATATGGCAACCATGTACCTCTGCTACTATTGCAAAACAATATCAAAAAATTCTTAGTAAGTATGCTTCAGAAACAGATAAAGAAAACCTAGAGTTTATAACCTGGCAAGGTCACGATTTCTCTATGAGAGGAATGTCTGGTACAGAATCTGCAATTCTTAGTGGTATGGGACACGCGCTTTCTTTTTCAGGTAGTGACACATTACCAGTAGCAAAAGCATATGAGATGTATTATAATGCCGATGTTACCAAAGAGTTAGTAATTGGGAGTGTGAATGCTACAGAGCATAGTGTGATGTGTGCTGGTAGTAAAGATGATGAGATTGGTACCTTCAGAAGATTATTAGAAACGTACCCTACTGGCATTTTATCTGTAGTATCTGATACATGGGATCTTTGGAAAGTACTAACAGAATATCTCCCTAAGTTAAAAAATGAAATTTTGGAACGTGATGGTAAACTGGTGATCAGACCAGATTCTGGTGATCCTGTGGATATCATCTGTGGTTGCGAACATAAGGACCCGGTAATCGCTAAAGGAGTTATTGGGTTACTTTGGGATGAATTTGGCGGGACTACTAATGAGCAAGGGTATAAAGTGCTAAATCCTAAAATTGGAGCTATTTATGGAGATAGTATTACTATTGATAGAGCAACCGAGATTTGTGAACGCCTTAAACAAAAAGGATTTGCATCTACTAATGTAGTATTGGGAATCGGAAGTTTTACCTATCAATATAATACCAGAGATACTTTTGGGTTTGCTATGAAGGCAACCTATGTTGAAGTGGACGGAGAAGGAAGAGAGATTTTTAAAGACCCTATTACCGACGATGGAACCAAAAAATCAGCAAAAGGGTTGATGCAACTTTTCCGGTCTAATGGAGCAATTGTTCTTAAAGATCAATGTACGGTAAAAGAAGAAACTCAGGGATTGTTTCAGACAGTTTTTAAAGATGGTAAATTGATGATTAATGAAAGTTTATCTGTTATCCGAAAACGAATTTTAACATAAGTTAAAATACATAATAATAAAAACTCCCAAAAGATATCTCTTGGGAGTTTTTTTATGCCTGGATATTTAGGGTTTCCTTTGAAGAAGTTGTTATTATAATAGAAGAATATTCGTTTTTGTATGAAAACAAAATCTCACGAATTTTTCTGTAAGGATCGTGTTTTAATAACGACATATTCTTTGATATCAATTATTTGATATCTAACTAACTTATAAAAAAACACAATCATCATGAGTGCAATCTGGTTTTTTGAGGATGCCAATCTCTTCAAGGTATTATGTCCTCATAAGTTTAAAAAGTATAAGAAAGATCACGACTTTGACGCTTACAAAAAAAGCGATTACATCTATTTCGAAAAAGACTCTGCTAACAAGGTATATCTTATCGAAAAGGGAAAAGTGAAAATTGGTTATTATTCTGAAGATGGTAATGAAGTAGTAAAGGCAATCCTTACACGTGGAGAGCTTTTTGGAGAAAAAGCAATTTTGGGTGAAGATAGAAGAACTGAATTTGCTCAATCTGTGGATAACACTACTTCTATTTGCCCAATTGGAGTGCAAACAATGCATGATCTAATGAGGGATAATCAGACTTTTAGTCTCAAAATCTATAAATTTATTGGTATGCGTTTTAAGCGTCTAGAAAGAAGATTACAACTTCTTTTGTTTAAGGATACCAAAACGAGATTATTAGAATTCTTTGATGAACTCAAAGAAGATTTTGGATATTGCTGTCCTAATACCGGAGATACAGTAATACTACATCCATATACGCAAAGAGATATTGCGAATCTAATCGGAACATCTCGACCTACACTAAATATCATTATGAATGAATTAAAAGAATCTAAACAAATTGATTTCAATAGAAAAGAGATTCGTTTGAAAAATGTTGCTTAGTGTTAGCTACCTAACATTTTAAAAAGTTTTATGGAATTATTTTTACAGTAATAATAATCATAAAACAAAAAGCAATGTTTAAAAAATTAATGATAGGAATCTTAGCGATAGGATTAATCGCAGTTTCCTGTAGTGACGATGATGATAGTGTGGTTGTCGCTAATGCCGGTGAAATTTCTGGTGGCCCTTTCGAATTTGACGTAGATGGAGATGCTGATATGGTATCAGGAATCACATTAGATGCCGCAGGTGCATCTGGAGAGAATAGTACTTGGATCATAACTGATGATCAAGGGAATATTTTAGGATTACCACCTACAATAACAGCGGTAGAAGGTGTGAATTTTGATGGCGCAGGTGTAGGAACTTGTTTTATTTGGTATGCTAGATACAATGGTACAGTTACCGGATTAGAAATGGGTATGAACGCTAACAGTGTTACTGGAGATTTTGATCTTTCTAATTCAATTACTGTAGTTCGTAACCAAGTTGTAAATGCTGGAGTTATTTCTGGAGGTCCTTTCGAATTTGATGTAGATGGAACCGCAGATATGGTATCAGGGATTACATTAGATGATGCCAATGCTTTTGGTGATAATGGTACTTGGATCGTAACTGATGATCAAGGGAATATTCTTGGATTACCACCTACCTTGGCAGCTGTAGAAGGAGTGAATTTTGATGCAGCAGGACCAGGCGTTTGCTTGATATGGTATGCACGATATAATGGAACTGTTACTGGACTGGAAATGGGAATGAATGCCAATGATGTTACTGGTATGTTTGATCTTTCTAATTCTATTACAGTAACTAGAAACTGTAACACAAGTGCAGGAGTATTATCTGGAGGTCCTTTTACTTTTATGGTAGATGGAACACCCGATATGGTAAGTGGGATAACATTGGATAGTTCGAATGCAGTTGGACCTAATAGTACTTGGGTTATTACGGATGATCAAGGAAAGATTTTGGGATTACCTCCAACGTTAGCTATGGTAGAAACAGTTGATTTTGATGGAGCTGGAGCTGGAGTGTGTTTTATCTGGTACTTAAGATATGAGAATGGAGTAGAAGGGTTAGCAATGGATATGAATACAAGCGACCTGAAAGGTTGTTTTAGCTTATCAAATTCTATTCAAGTAACAAGAAATTAATAATATTAAAAGTGAAAAAGAAATAATTGTCATTGAAGATAATGTGAACTTAACGTTGCTTTTCTTCTCTTAGAAAGCTTAACACAATAGTTCATTATTGTTTTTTTGTTAGTTTTAAAGCGCAATCTATGATTGCGCTTTATTTATTTATATATTTTTGTAAGGAAGCCATTTTTTAGTGACAAACAGAAGTGGTAATATATACCTGATCCTCTATGAAATTCAATAAAAAGAATATATCAAACCTTATTTTTGTAATCATTTTATTATTATTTTTTATTCCGAATACTAGAGGGATGATGCAAATTTTTCTTACCAGAATTTTTTCGTTTAGTCCAAGCCTTGTAGCTGTAGAAGAACGAGCACATGTAGCTTCTTACGATTGGAAACTTCACGGAGTAAATACAGAATCAATGAATTTTAATACCGCTGAGGGTAAAGTGGTATTGTTAAACTATTGGGCAACCTGGTGTCCTCCTTGTATAGCAGAAATGCCTTCGTTGCAAGCGTTGTATAATGATTATAAGGATAAAGTGGTTTTTGTTTTTTTAACGGAAGATGATGATCCCGAGCTAAATAAATTTATGAGTGATAAAAGCTATAATTATCCAATTTATAGAGCCCTATCAGCGCATCCTAAACCTTTTGTTCATAAACCTATTCCTGGAACCTACTTGATGGACAAAAATGGCAACATTGTTATTCACAAAATAGGAGCTGCAGACTGGAATACCGATAAAGTAAGGAGTACTATAGATCAGCTATTAAAGGAATAATTTTAATTTCTAAAATACTTAAAAGGAACAAATAACATCCCGAAGCATTCTCCTTTGTTTTTACCTAAATGTTTATGGTGCATTTTATGAGCTCTTCTTACACCTTTTGCATACCAATGATTTGCTTTTCGGAATAGTTTAAATCGTTGATGAATGAAAATATCGTGCACTAAAAAATAGGCAATACCGTAGGCTAAAATTCCAAAACCTATAGGTTCTCCAACCCAAAACGTGATAGGATCATGAAGCATAATACAGGACATACTGATTACTGCATAAAACACAAAGAAAAGGTCATTGCGTTCCCACCAACTACTGTGATCCTTGTGATGGTGGTCTTTATGTAATGACCATAAAAACCCGTGCATGACATATTTATGGGTGAACCATGCCATGAATTCCATAAAGCAGAAAGTAGCTATAAAAATTGATATCCAAATCAGAATATTCATCTTAGATAAATTTCTTTAAATGTATTATTAAATTAGGTTCAATCTGTAATCAAAATACGATTTAGCTAGTAGTCCAAATTTCTGATAATTAGGTACTCTGATTCTGGTGTTTTTTATTTCTACAGAAGGAGTAGCTTTTAATTTATTGAGTAATTTTTTATAATATATATATGCGGTGTATACTCCAAACTTTGCTTCAACAGGTAATTTCATAATACCTTCAAAACCCTTATCGAAATCCTTCTGAATTTCTTCTATGATTCTTAGTTTAGAAGCTTCATCCAGTTGATTAAGATCTGTGTCAGGAAAGTAGGTACGACTTAGGTCTTCGAAATCTGCTTTTAGATCACGTAAAAAATTCACTTTTTGAAAAGCGGAACCCAAATGCATTGCACTTTCTTTTAATTCATTATATTTTTGATCATCTCCTTTAACAAATACTTTAAGACACATAAGTCCAACTACATCTGCAGAACCATAAATGTACTCTTTATACTCAATATTGGTTAAATAGTTGGTTTTATGAAGATCTAATCGCATACTTTTCATAAAAGCTTCATATAATGCAGGTTCTATATTATATCGATGTACCGTTTGCTGAAATGAATTAAGAATTGGATTCAGACTAATCTTATTCTTAATGGCTTTGTACATTTCGATTTCAAAATCATTAAATAACACTTCTTTATCATAATCGTGAAAGCTATCTACAATTTCATCTGCTAATCTTACAAATCCATAGATATTGTAGATATCTTGACGAATAGAGTCCGATAACATTTTAGATGCTAGAGAAAAAGAAGTACTGTAAGAATTAGTAACAAGTTTACTACAACTATAAGAAACGGTGTCAAATAAAGCTTTCATCAGTGAGATTTTAGGTTTTATTTAATTTTAGGATATAATCCGTAAATTAAGATTAGGTCTATTAAACAATATTGTATAATGATTATCACATCAAACAATTTGCAGTTTTGGTTTACTTGATAGATTACATTGTGATTCTATTAATCCTGCTACCAATTTACCAGAAATTAGTGATGGCGGCACTCCTGGTCCAGGAACAGTTAGTTGACCTGTAAAAAAAAGATGCTGTACTTTTTTACTTTTCAACTTAGGCCTAAGAAATGCAGTCTGTAATAACGTATTGGCCATTCCATAAGCATTTCCTTTATATGAATTGTATTCTTTTATAAAGTCTTGAACACAAAAGGATTCTTTAAATATAATATTATTTTGAACACTTTGCTCAGTTAAATTTTCAAAACGAGTGATTATTTTATCAAAATAAGTGTCTCTTAAATCTGGAGTATCTTCTATTCCCGGAGCTAAGGGTATAAGGAAAAAACCATTTTCTTTTCCTTTAGGAGCTGATCCAGAATCCGTTACAGATGTGAAATTGGCATAAAAAAGAGGTTCTTCAGGCCATTTAGGATCATCATAAATGTCTTTGGCATGTAGATCAAAATCTGTATCAAAGAATAAATTATGGTGATGTATATTTTTCAGTTTTTTATCAAATCCTACATAAAAGAGTAGAGAAGAAGGTGCAAATGTTTTACGATCCCAGTATTTTTCGGAATACTGTCGATACTTAGGATCTAGTAAAGTCTCACCATGATGATAGTCTGCTCCGCACAATACAATATCTGCTTTGATTTCCGAATTATTTACAACAACTCCTTCGGCAACACCATTCTCAACCAAAATTTTGTCAACCGGAGCGTTAGTGAAAAACTGAACTCCTAATGATTCGGCTAATTTTTTCATTCCCAAAATTACCTGATACATTCCTCCTTTGGGGTGCCAAGTTCCTAATCCAAAATCTGCATAATTCATAAAACTATAAAAAGCAGGAGTATCGCTTGGTTTTGCTCCTAGAAATAATACTGGAAATTCAAGAATCTGAATTAATTTTTTGTTCTTAAACTCTTTTCTTACTTCTTTGGAAATAGTACTAAAGAATTGCCCTATTTTTTTGATAGTTTCTTTGGTTACCAATTCCATTGGTGAAACTCCAGGTCTATAAACTATTTCCTTTATAGCTATATCATAATTATTTTTCGCAGCAGTAATAAACTTCTTTAGTTTATCTGAACTTCCTTCTTCTTCCTTTTCAAAAGCTGCATAGATTTTTTCTAAGGTATCCTCTATAATGATATTTTCTTTGTTTTCAAAGAATACTTTATATGCTGGATTTAATTTTTCTAGTGTATAAAACTCCGAAGGAGATGTATCAAAATCATTAAAAAATTTTTCAAATACATCTGGCATCCAATACCAAGAAGGGCCTATATCAAATGTGAAACCTTCTTTTTTTAATTGTCTTGCTCTACCACCAACAGTATCATTTTTTTCATATATAGCCACATCATACCCTAATTTTGCTAGATAACATGAGGCAGAAAGGGATGAAAAGCCAGAACCAATGATTACTACTTTTTGTGACATAGTGGTTGATTTATAAATGTATTATAATTCTTTAATGAGGTCTATTATGGATGAAAAATAGCGATGATTGGGAGCGCTGTTATGAGAAATATGCATAGTTTGTTTACCAAGCATCCAGAACTCACTTTCTCTTTTGGAGCATACTATTTCATTAAATTTCCGAACATATTCACCTATTTTATCCTTTTCAGGTCTAACTGTAAAATAGGATAGAAAAGTGGTATTCTCATGAAATGATAACATATTGGGTAAGCTATCTAAAGGAATGCTAGGACCTAAATATATAGCTTTGTACCCTTTTAATAAAATTTCATAATTTATATATAGTAAACCCAATTCGTGTATTTCATTTTCTGGCAAATATAAGATAAATGCTTTGTCGGTTTTCGTAGATTTTGAATATTGAAGTTTTTCTATATTAATTAATAATTTTTGTTTAATCAGGTTTGTGATAAAATGCTCATGAGAAGGGCTAATAGTATTGGTTTGCCACAATAATCCGATTTCTGTCAATAGCGGAATAAATACATCAGTAAATATTTGTCGGAATGTTCTTTTTTCTGATAACTGTTCATAGGTGCCTAAAAACAATTGTAAATCGTAATTGAGCATAGAAATTTTTAATGAATTAATAGCTTGATTCTTAGTGCTGTTATCAGATACTATTCGTCTTACATATTCATCAATTTCTTCATTATTGAGTTTAGAAACTCTGGATATTTTATAACCACTATTAACAAGATAAGTAACATTTAGTAACTTCTGCAAACTTTGTAGACTATAAGTTCGTATATTGGTTTGCGTACGATCGGGAGATAAAAGATTATATCTTTTTTCCCATATTCTGATCGTATGTGCTTTTACGCCACATAAGTTCTCTAAATCTTTAATACTAAAATTTTGTCTAATGTTGTTCACTCTTTTTTAATAAAGGTTAAACAAATTTAAATAAAAAAGTAGGTATTTGAGAGATATTACTTGTTAAATTATTAACCATAATTGTTAAAAAGATTTCGAAAAGAGGAGTTAAAACTTTTAAAACAAGTAGTTTTTAATTGATTGTTTGTTTTTTCGGTCAAAATAGAAAACTAGAAACATTGGTTTTGATAAATTTAACTGCCTTTGTAATCTGGTTTTCTATAGTTTTAGTAGAGATACCTAATAGTGTGGCTATTTCTTTATGTTTTTTTTGTTCCAAACGACTTAGTTTAAAAACTTTTTTACATTTTCTGGGAAGTAGTTCTATGGCGTGTTCTATTTTTTGCCAATTTGCTTTATTTTGATCCTCTTTTTCTTCAATGTGATTTTGAGATAATGCTTCCCATTTTAAGGTGTCTAACAAATCGACTTCTTTTTTTTGTTTACGGATATGCATTAAAAATTCGTTATGGCATGACCGATACAAATAACTTTTCAAGGAACTTTTTATCCTTATGGACTTTCTTTTTTCCCATAAACGAATCATGACATTTTGTAGTAGATCATCTGATAGATTGCTGTCATTAGAAAGTTTTCTAAGATAAGCATGTAATTTACTATAATAAAGATCAAATAATTGTTGAAAAGATTGTTGATCCCCTTGTTGTAATCTTTCTAGCAAATAACTGTCTGAATTAATCTTTTCCATGAAGAAACTTTTTTTGTTTGCTCCAAATTATGATTTCGTTAACATTCTTATTGATAATCATAGTTATCAAAGGGTATGCAGATTATTAAAAAGAGGTTATCAAAAGGTATGCAAGTTGTAAAATTCTTTAAGGATGGGAGGGATAATTCTTTTGATAAGTATAAGGATTACAGCTATGATATGAAAATTTTGTAGACAAGAGTATACCTAGACTTATGTGCAATTTGTAAATTTAATTCTAGCAATAAAAATGACTTTAAGGAGGATTAACTTACTTCCGTAAAATATGGTTTTACTTATTTCTTTTGCGGTTGTTTAAAGTATTTAGATATTCATTAAGTGACATTTCTGATGTAACGTTTATTTTCTTTTTAATACGATTACGCGCATTTTTTACAGTGTTTGGTGATACATTTAATATGCTTCCAGTTTCTTTCATGGATAAACCAAGTTTGGTAAGTAAACAATATTTAATTTCGGTTTCTGATAGTTCGGAATGTAATTTTTTTAGGTTACTGTATATTCCTGGATATTGAGATTTAAGGCGAGTTGTTATTCCTGATATGTCTTCTCCAGTTTTAATCAAATCCTTAATCATTATTTTTGTTGATCTGATTTCGGCTTGGGTCCCTTCCATTTTATCAATAACTTGTTGTAATTGCTTAAGTTTTTCTACTCTGCCTGCCATTTGGATCGTTACTAGTTGTAGTTCATTTTCACGTTGTTGTACTTGATTTGCTAATAGTTCAGCTTCTCTATGTTCTAGATCACTAATAGTTTGATTTTTTTTCTTTAATTGTTGAATATTTTTATAATACAGTATAAAAAGAAAAGCTATTAACAATAGAATTACTAATACGTAGATCAATCTTGTTTTTTCATCCGAGGAGTCTTGTAGTTTTATGTTTTTTGTTTCTAGATCTTTTTCCTTGATTTTTGTTATAAAAAAATCATTCCCAGTGTTTAATTCATGATTGTTAATCTTATCTAATAATATTTTTTTTTGTACAATTAGTTCATTTAGGTTCTGTGTAGTTTGGTTTCTTTTTGAGTAAGAAATTAGAGAATCTATATAGATAACTTTAGATACTCTAGATAAGGAAGTGTTTATTGCGTCTTCTAAACTCTGTAATGCAAGGTTATTTTGTTTAATTTCTTTGTAAAACAAAAAATTATAATAATAACTATGGGCTAAATCGTCTCCATAGGCAATAGAATCTTTAAATAATTTGATGGGGGTTTTAATTGTTTGTATCGCCTTGTCAATACTATCAGTTTTGTATAAAAAGTAACTATATAGTTTTTTAGCAAGTATTTTATCATAATGCTTTGTTGTCGATTTAGTCTTATGAATCCATTGTTGAGCCGTCTTATAGTCTTTAAGTGCAACATAAATCGATACCATCATTCTTTTTATACGATCAGCATAATGAGGCTGATCTTTAAACTTTTCTTGAAATATTAGCATTTCATGAAGGAGTACATCCAGATCTTCTTTATTCGGATTATTTTGCAAAGTAAGATCGAACCTTTGCAAGCTAATGTACATAATACCTCTTATATCATTTATTTTTGTTGCTAACTCATACCCTTGTTCATAGAGGTTAATAATTTTTGGGTTATACCCGTAATATTTTTCTAAAATATAGGCCTGATGATGATAGGCCTTTACTTTTCGTTGAGCAGTAATACTAGAGCTATGATTGATAATGAGATCATGAGTTTTTTGCGCATAGTATAGACAGCTGTCTTCGCTTTTGTGATTATAATAATAAAACATTAATCGTCCGTAATCACTTAAGAAACTATTTATAGAATCCTGTGTAGAAATATTATTGCTCTTAGGGCTGTTGTTTTTTATGCTTGATTTAATAAATGTGTCTTGGGGTGTAATCTCATTTTTCAACATATTGGAGTTAATAAACTTTAATTCTTCTTTTTTAACTTCAGTATTTGCAGCTGAATTTGTGCTGGTGGCAAGTATTATTTTATGACCAAATAATAAAATTGGAGAACTAAAGAAAATTATACAAATTAAGTGAGAGCAGGCTTTTTTAATCATTTACTACATAAATAGGTTAGCAATAAATCCCTTAATAGAATGTATGAATTTTAGGATATTAGAATAATAAATTAATTAAAAGAATCTTTTTTAAAAAACTAATTAAACATTTGTTTTTTAAGACGAAAGTTCAATTATAATCAATTTTTTTCTAAAAAAGATAGGGGATTTTAAAAAGTTGTACATCATAAGGGTATAAAATAGCATACAACGTTGGTTTTATTTTATAGGAAGTTTCCGAAAATCAAATAAAAAAAATCATTAATTCATTAAACATTAAAATTATGAAAAATAATAGAATAAGAATAATAGCTATGAGTGTTTTACTCATTGGAGCATCCTGTCAGAAAGAGGAACTAATTGATCAAATGCCTGAAGCAAATGAGGTTAGTGAAAATATAGATGAAGACATTTACACATCAAAACGGTATGTAATGGTCAAAAAACCTAGTAGTAGTACAGAAGAATTAATGACAAGTGATCAGTATTTAGACTTTTTAAGGTCAACTAAAGACAATAATGATAATGCTAAGTCATCCGGTTTTACATTTTTAGGAAAAAAAGCAATGTCTCTTGATGATCATAAACGACTGTTTGAAAGACATGATTTTATTGGAAGAGCAGAGGAAAAATGGGCCGCAGGTATAGGTAATTATGTACAATCTTTAAATTCGGGTTGTAGAGGTGCTTCAATTTGGAAGTATGAAGATACTGGGTTGTACCAGGTGTTTAAATATAAACCGTCTGAAAAAAATGGTTATTGCTGGAAACCAAGACTTTGGGTAAAGGCTGTATACAAAGAAAGTGAAAATAGTACGACTCAAGTAACCAAGGGACCTGTAAGAACTGCAGAGTCTAGATTAGGATTTGGTCATCCAACCAAAGAACTTTCTTTAGATAGAATTGTATCTAGAACAACTGCTGAAGCGACAACCGTATCTTTGTCAAGGGCTAGTACCACGGCTAGCAATTGGAACTATAAATTTGGTATTAAGATTAGCGCAAAAGTCTTTGGTATTGGTACGGACATGAGTCACGACTACACAGTAGGTGGGTCTACTTCTAGCACTGCAACATTTTCGGAAGGAAAAACATCAACGAATACTCAAAACTTTGTTTGGGATGCTAGCGCTTTTTCTCCGGCAGGTAAGAAATGTGATATGTATTTAAAGTACCAAAAAGTGGCAACAAGAACTAAAGTAAAAGTTTACACACAGATTCAGAATTCTGCCTTTAAGGTTGATTATTATAAAAATGGAAAATGGACGCGTAATTGGTTAGCGAAAGGAGAACATACCTATGATCTTTGGCCAAATGATATTAGACGGAATAAAGTTTATGATATTGTACATTGGGATGATGAGTATTATGAATTTTGGATAGAAAGAAAGAATTGTAGAAATTATTAAAATTAATATTTAAGCAAAATAAAAATAAAAAGTGATTTGAATATAAATCACTTTTTATTTAATAAATGACATACCAAATGAAAATTAAACCTTATTTACTGCCATTGATTTTAATAATAATTAGTGTTGTATGTATTGTTAGAATAAACATTATTGAAAAGAATATAGACCACGTATTTTTACAGTTGAATAAAGTAGAAAATGATTTATCTGTAAAATATAAAAGTGAACAAAAAGTAAACAAAGAATCAGATTCTTTAATAATGGCTCCAAAATTCATTTTGAAAAATCAGAAAGATTCTAACGTAGGATTAGACGATTTAACAAAAGAAAAAAAGAAATTATTGGTTTTTACCAGAGAAGATTGCTCATACTGTGAGGATTATTATCCTGAACTAAACAAGTTTGCAAAAAAATATAGTACTTCGTTTGATGTGGTGGTCATAAAACTTGATTCAAATGTAAAGGATACTCAAAAAACCTTAGATGAGAAAAAATATTATTTTGAAATTTTAAAAGGAAATGAAAAAGTATTTATGGATTATCATATCCAAAGTACACCTACCACTTATCTGTTAAATAAAAATAATGAAATCGAAATGGGAGCGATTGTAAATAATGAAAATGAGCTTGAGGAATGGATATTTCAAATTTAAGAAATGGGTTGTTTTTGATCGAGTATATTTTGTAAATCTTATTGAAAATATCTAAAAGCAGGGATAGATAAATATAAGCATTAAGATTAGATAATTTGTGAAATTAAATCATTTACGAACACAAACAGAAATTATGAAAAACAAAAGCTTTTTATATTTAGTAATCATCTTTTTGGTAATCAGTTGTCAAAAAGAAGAAGTGGATCAAGCCATCATAGAAGAAATTAATAATATAAATGAAGATGAGAATATAGTAATAGAAGACTCTTTTTATGATCAGGCAGATATCGAAAAAGGATATCCATTACCAGATAACGTAGAGATGAGAAAAACAAAACTTTTTGGATCTGAAGTAGAAATCCCTTATGTAAATGGTAATTATATTATGGGGGATATGGTGCTAAGTCCCGAAGATATAAAAAACACAAATGTAGATACTGATGCAAAAGGAGTTGGTGCCGATGTACATTCGCTAAATAAAAGGTGGAGAAAGAAGAATGGTACTGGTAAGTTTATTGTGCCCTATCATATTTATAGTACACAATTCACGCAGGCTGAAAAAGATAATATTCGTAAAGCTATGGATAGGATTGAAAATTATATAGGCTCCATAACCTTTAGGCAAACTGATTTTAACGAACCTTATATTTTTATACAGAGTTTAGAAGGATGTTGGTCTAGGCTGGGTAGGGTAACTAACCACGGTCCTCAGGATTTATCTTTGGGAAGAGGGTGTCTTAGTCAAGCTACAATTATTCATGAACTTTTTCATGCCCTAGGATTGTATCATGAACAATCACACCCCAAAAGGGATGATTTTGTCAATCTTCATTTAGAAAACCTAAAGAATCCAAGAAACAGTCATAATTTCAGAAAAGCCCCAAAACCAAGAAGGGTTTCTGATTTTAATTTTAAATCTTTTATGATGTATGGGCCTGGAGCTTTTGCAAAACCAGGAACCTATACCATGACCAAAAAAGATGGGAGTGTATGGACTAGAAATACTGGTTTAATGCCGGGAACTGATAAACAAGTTATTATAAAGCTATATCCTAGATAATGGTTAAGACTAGAAATTAAAACCAAATAGGTTTTTTTGAACTTCGGTCGGTATACCTCAAACTGGCTGAAGTTTATTATATAAAAAAACTAGAAACATTAGTTTTTAAAAAAAGCATCGCCTTACGAATATGAACTTCAACCGTTTTAGGAGAAATCCCTAGTATTTCAGCAATTTCTTTATGCTTTTTTCGTTCTAGACGACTTAATTTAAAAACTTGCCTACACTTGGTAGGTAATTTTTCGATTGCCTTTTCTATTTTTTGCCAATCAGCTTCTTGTTGCTCTTTTTCTTGTAAAGAATGAATAGCCAATAGTGTTTCCCATTTCAAGACATCTAATGCATCAATTTCTTTTTTCTGCTGTCTCAAATACATTAAAAATTCATTATGGCAGCTTTTAAAAAGATAACTTCTTAAAGAAGATGTAATGGTAATTGTAGCTTTTTTATCCCATAATCGCATAAATACGTTTTGAGTCAAATCTTCAGCTAACGTGCTATCATTAGTGAGCTTGTATACATAATTAGTGAGCTCATTATAATGATTGGTAAAGACAATCTTGTATGCTAAATGTTCCCCGTTAGCAAGGCGTTGTATCAATTCCTGATCAATATGTACATCTTTGTGTTTCATATCTATAATCTCTTGCTAATGTAAAAAAATAAAATTTAGCGATGAATTTAAATGGCTAAGCGATAGTATAAATGCTTTTAGTTTTTCCATATTTATTGTTATCCCAGCTTGGGTTGAAATTTATAAAAGTTCATTTTTTTAATACATGTTTTTTAAACTTTTTAATTTTTGACTAAGGGATTTTTGTTTTTCCTGCATCATATAAGTAGAGAAGATTGAAAAGCAATATATATTGATGAAAAGTTACTTAACGCTAATAGAAAAATATTTAGAGAATACCATTTCTCCTGAAGATAGAGAAATACTAAAATCATGGGTAGAAGAAAATGAAGAACATAAAAATATTTTTAAGAAAGAAGTAGCTAATTGGAGTGTAGCTAAAGAAGAGATTTCGGTAGATCCAAATAAAGCATATGATCGTTTTGTAAAGAATATCCAGAAAGGAGAGCAAGAAAAAGGTAAAGTTCGTTCATTGCATTCACTAAAAAAAGTGATGCAATACGCAGCTGTACTTGCAGGTATTTTGGTTATAACATATTATGCAGTCAAGTCTAATCCTGTAGTTATAACAAATGACAATAATGTGGTCATCACAGAATCTTTAGAAGAAGATAAAATCAAAATAGTACAAGAGGATGGCACTGTAACGTATATCGATTTTGATGATAAGACAGATATAGTTAATGCTGATGGCAAACTCATAGGAAAAAAGGATAGAGATAAGCTAGTAGTATCTAATACTGAAAATAGTGAGGAAATAGAGTATTTAGAAATATCCATTCCGAAAGGAAAAATATTTCAGCTAAGCTTATCTGATGGAACTAAAGTTTGGTTAAACGCAGCCAGTACACTTAAGTTTCCTAAAAACTTTGCGGCTTCGCAACCTAATAGGTTGGTATATCTAGAAGGAGAAGCTTTTTTTGATGTTACTACTAATAAAGAGCAGCCTTTTATAGTAAACACAGGAACTGTAGATGTAGAAGTATTAGGAACACAGTTTAATGTTTCTTCGTACCAAGAAGATCTTACTGTAAAAACTACATTAGTAGAAGGGTCTGTAGCAATTAATAATTCAGATGATCATAAAAAGCTTTTAACACTAATTCCCAATGATCAGGCTGTGTATACAAAACAGAATAAAGATTTAGATAAAAAGAAGGTGAATACAGAAGTATACACTGCTTGGATGTATAGAAAAATGATCATACAGGATGAATCTTTTACTTCAGTAATAAAAAGATTAGAAAGAACTTATGACGTAGAAATCGTTAGCACGAATGAGAGATTAAATAACACACGATTTACAGGAGAATTTGATGTAGAAAATGTAAGACAGATTCTAAACGTGTTTTCAGAAACTATAGATTTTACCTACACTATAGAGAATAAACGAATTGTTATCGCCCCCTAAGTAAGAGACAATGGTCAAGATTAGTCTGCTGAATAGTGTTAATGCCTAATTATAAAAAGTTTTCAGCAGGCTAGATTTGACATTAATGTTATATCAATCGTAAAAAAAAAGGAAGTGCTGCAACACTTCCCCTTACGGTCTGATTATTATTTAAATGAGTACTAACAACCAAACTTTTCAAAATTATGAAAAAAAAGGGTAACCGTACGCTATTTTCACACTTAGCGCACAAATCAATCGTATTAAAAATGAGGCTTACACTAGTTTTATTTAGTTTCTCCATCTTTCAGATGATGGCAACTTCTGGCTTTTCGCAGGGTCAAATAGAACTGGATTTAGAACAAACAGCAATTACCAATGTATTAGAAGAAATTAAAAGTCAGACTTCGTATAAGTTCTTCTATATTAATGATGAGGTCAATTTAGATCAAAAGACTTCGATTAAAGTTAAGAAAGAAACCATAGATAGAGTGTTGTCAATACTCTTTGATAATACCAATATCTCATATTCCATTATGGGAAAACAGGTGATATTAAAAAAGAAACCATTTACACAAGAAAAGGAAAAAATTATTCGGGAAGTAAAAGGAAATGTAAAAGATTCTAATGGAAGTCCACTACCAGGAGCTAATGTTTTGGTAAAAGGAACTACCATTGGTGCGCAAACTGATTTTGAAGGGAATTTCACTATTAATTTATCGGATGATGATGTTATTCTGGTGATATCTTATGTTGGTTTTGAAACAGCAGAAGTAGATACAACAGGAAAAGATTTTGTTTCGGTCACTTTAAAAGATGCATCCGCCAAATTGGACGATGTAGTGATTGTAGGATCTAGAAATCCTAGCCGTACTGCAACAGAAACAGCAGTGCCAATAGATGTTATTGATATTACGCAAATTGCTACACAAGGTCCACAGACCTCAGTTAATGAGATTCTTAATTATGTAGCACCATCATTTACTTCGCAAACCCAAACAGTTTCTGATGGAACAGATCATATTGATCCAGCCTCATTAAGAGGATTAGGGCCTGATCAGGTATTAGTTTTAATTAATGGAAAAAGAAGACATAATACAGCATTGGTAAATGTAAACGGAACCGTAGGAGCTGGTAGTGTTGGTACAGATTTAAATGCGATCCCAACAGCAGCAATCCAACGTATTGAAGTATTAAGAGATGGTGCAGCTGCACAATATGGTTCTGATGCTATTGCAGGGGTGATCAATATTGTTTTAAAGAAAGGAACAAACAAATTAGATGTTACACTAACTACAGGAGCTAATTTTAGCAAAAATTCTAATCAGTTTGATGGTGGAAGTGATGGTGAAAAAGTGGTGTTGGATGTCAATTATGGGTTGCCAATAGGAGAGAATGGTGGATATATTAATTTTACAGGATCCTTATCTACAAGAGAACCTGCATTGCGTAATCGGGATTATCAAGGTGATATTTTTAGGGGGTTTCATGGAGCAGAACGAGTATTTGCTGCTAGTGGGGGAAATGTAGCAGAAATGACCTTAGCAGATTATCAAACAGCTTCTCAAAATATTTCTTATTTGGATCAGACGACTAGAGATCAGATTGCAGCATTAGATGTTACAGATGCAACAGACATAGATACTTTTAGAGGGTTATTAGATTTTGATGCGGATGAAGATGAATTGGCGGCTCGAGGATTGACGCGTACAGATTTTAGGTTTAAAGTAGGTACTGCCAAATTACGAGAAGGAAAATTCTTTGCTAACATGGCAATTCCTCTTGGAGAAGATGCAGAATTCTACAGTTTTGGTGGAATTAGTTATAGAGAAGGTTTGGCATCTGGGTTTTATAGAAGACCAGCACAAGGTGATGGTAGAGCAAATACCCCAGCATTTCCAAATGGTTTTTTACCAAATATAGGAACAGATATTGTAGATAAATCTATTGCTGTAGGAATCAAAGGAAAAGTAAAAGAGTGGAGTGTAGATTTCTCTAATACGTATGGTATTAACATCTTTGATATTACTGTTGGTAACTCTAGTAACGGAACCTTAGGAGTAGCAACACCTAGAAGTTTTGATGCAGGAGCCTTAAGTTTTATGCAGAACACTACTAATCTGGATATTGGCAGGTTTTATGAAGAAATTTTTAGCGGATTGAATGTCGCAATGGGTGCGGAATATAAAGTAGAAAATTATACAATTACTGCTGGAGAAGAAGCTTCTTATACAAGTTATGATGTTAATGGTAATATTGTAACAGGTACAACTCCCGATGCAGATTTAGTACGTAATAATTTTACAGGAGCAGTACTTGGTGGTGGATCGCAAGTTTTTAGGGGATATGATCCTAATAATGAAACTGACAAATACAGAAATAGTATTGCTGGTTATATTGATCTGGAAGCTGATTTTACAGAGCAATGGCTGGTAAGTCTGGCAGCTAGATATGAGAATTTCTCTGATTTTGGTGATACGTTTAATTATAAAATAGCGACTCGCTATAAAATAACTGAAAACTTCTCAGTTCGAGGAGCGAATAGTACAGGTTTTAGAGCCCCATCGTTGCACCAACAATTCTTTAGTAGAACCAGTACAGTTTTTGTAGACAATCAACCTTTTGAACAAGGAACTTTTACTAATGATAGTAGAGCAGCAGCATTAATTGGGATAGCAAAACTGAAAGAAGAAACATCAAGTAGTTTTAGTTTAGGTTTTACTGCTAAAGTTCAGAATTTCACTGTTACTGCAGATGCTTATTTAATCAATATAGATGATAGAATTGTATATAGCGGAAGTTTCGGAAATGGAGGAGATGCTGAATTAACCCAGATATTTGAAAATTCAGGAGCAACCAGTGCACGTTTTTTTGTGAACGCTATTGATACCAAATCTCAGGGAGTAGATGTGGTAATTTCTCATAAAGCAAATTTTGGAGAGGATATGGTGCTTAAGAATGATTTGTCAGCCACATTTGCGAAGACCGAAGTAGAAGAAATAAGAGTTCCCCGGCGAATTGCTAATGCAGGAGAAAGTGGAAGTTTCTTTGATGGGCAAGAAGAAGCATTTTTAACCCTTGCTCAACCAAGAACCAAACTGAGTTTGACAAATGTTTTATCTTTTGGGAAATACGATGTTTTACTTAGAAATGTATTCTTTGGTGAAGTAACGGATCCAGATGATTTTAATGGGGATCCAAGAGTAGATGGTGCTGTAGTAAGTGATGATGCTGTATATGGAGGAAAAGTCGTTACAGATCTTTCTTTTTCTGCAAAGGTTTTAGAAAACCTGAATATTACTATTGGTGCCAATAACTTATTAGATGTGTATCCTGATGAGAACAGAGCAGGAGGAACTGCAGGTGATCAGTTTGTATATTCTAGAAGAACTTCGCAGTTTGGATATTCTGGAAGATTTTTATTTGCAAGAGTTAATTTTAGTCTATAGTTGAGTTAGTTTTATATGTTAAAACAGGCAAGGGTATTTTTTATACTTGCCTGTTTTTCTTATTTTATTTTTCTTATTTAAGAAAATCCATAGGATTTAATCTTTTTCCATTACGCTGTACTTCATAATGAAGATGAGGTCCAGTAGATAATCCGGTATTTCCACTATAACCTATGATTTGTCCTTTTTTGACTTGCTGGTTTTCTTCAATATTAAAACCTTGCAGGTGTGCGTACCAGGTTTGATAACCGTCTGCGTGAGAAATAATTATTAGATTCCCCCAATTCCCCTTGTTTTTTGCAGTGGCAATAGTACCATCTCCAGTAGCTAGAATAGGAGTTCCTACTTTAGCTCTAATATCAATTCCATGATGAAATACTTTCTTTTTCTTTATGGGATGATTAAATCCAGGACCATAAATAGCAGTAATGTCATCTACAGATCCATTTTGAATAGGAAAGATAGATGGAGGAATGTTGATTATGATTTCTTCAGTTATTACCGATTCTGTAATATGGGTAGTACTAAGTTCAGGTTTCATAAATGCCATAAAAAGTATTGCCAGTATCGGGAGTAGGAAGGCATACCTGATAATATTCTTTTGATTGGAATTGGTTTTTGTGATCATGTCTATTCGTTTTTTGATTAATGAATGATTGAAATAACTATGTAATTGTACGTTTTGTTTTGCTCCCAGATTTTTAATCAAGAGTTCCAAATAATGTGATTTTTTGATTTGATTATTGATAACTAATTTATCTGCCTGAAACTCATGAATGGACCTAATAGATTTCTTAAATAAATATGAAAAAGGATTAAACCAGAATACAACTAAATATATTTCGGTTAGCATGAGATCGATAGTGTGTCCAAGTTTTACATGAACCTTCTCATGTTCAAGTATTGCCTGATCAATTGCATTTATTTTATCTTTTGGGATGAAAATCCAACGAAAACAGGAGAATATAGTGGGCGTGTCTGCAGCAATAAAACAAAACCCATCTTTAACGAAAGTTTTAGATCTTTTCTTTAATTTGTATAATTGTGAAATAGGCAGTAGTAATCTTAGCAGGCAAATAAACATACCCACACCATAAACTAAAGACAGCAAATGAATTGGATCCCATTCCTTTTCAAGATATTCAATATCTGTCTGAACATCTTCATTTATTATTTGACTCAACTCTAAAAACTCATCAAAATCTGGTATTACTATCGATTGGTTGGTAATGGGAATCTCCATTTGGTTTAGAAACGGAAAACATAGAGAAATTGGTAATAAAAGAAGCAATAAAACTCTATTGATTTTATGAAAAGTTAACTTTCTGAAGAGTAAGTAGTACGCAGTGTATAATACACCTAAGCAACAACTTACTTGAATTAGATATATTAAAAAATTATTCATCCTCTTTTTTTAGTTCATCTATTTTTTCTTGAATATGAAGTTTCATTTTTTCTAATTCCGATACATTTAAATCCTCATCATTAGTAAAAAACATGGCGAACTTACTTATAGAGCCACTGAAGAAATTTTTTACTACTCCTTTAAAATGATTTTTGAAATATACCTCCTTAGAAACAAGAGGATAATACTCTTTTATTCTTCCGTATGTTGTAAAACTTATAAAATTTTTGGTTACCAAAGTTCTAATAACTGTTGATATAGTCGTATAAGCGGGTTTAGGTTCAGGGAACTGTTCAACAATATCCTTTAAGAATGCTTTTTCGAGCTTCCATAGATATCTCATAATCTGTTCTTCTGCCTTAGTTAGGTCTTTCATATTGCAAATATAACTATGTTTTTAGTAATAAAACTATAAATATAGTAATAATACTAGCTTTCTAGTAATATTTAAACATATTTTATTTTATGTTATTGGTTTTAAGATAATTATGTGTTTTTGGTATTTGTTTCTTAATTTAAAATTTAACACTTTGTTATTTATATTTAATCTAAATAAATTTGTTTTATATGTTTAGCTGAATATATTTGCACTCTATTTAAATTAAGTCTAAATAATAATAAGTAATGAAAAACTCACTAACTAACCTATTCTTTTCAGCTACAATCTTGGCAAGTATATTTTCTTGTTCTAATGATGATGATCAAGGAACAACGGTTAATCCAGTTACAAAATCAGCTGTAATAGCAAATTATAGTAATCTAGTATATCAATCTTACCTTGATAGTTATAACGGGGCTGTAACAATGGAAACAGCTATTAATACTTTTGTAGATACACCATCAGAAGTTAATTTTGAATTAGCAAAAACAGCTTGGCTAAATGTTCGAGAAGCGTATGGCCAGACAGAAGCATATAGGGAAGCTAATGGCCCTATTGATACCGACGAATCTGCATCCGCACCTTGGGGAATTGGAAATGAAGGACAACTAAATGCTTGGCCAATAGATGAAGGCTATGTAGATTATATTGAAGCTGGAACTGAACCATTTGCGGGTACATATACAAGTATCATTAGTAATACAAGTATAACTATCGATGAAGCTACTCTTATTTCATTAAACGAAGAAGATAGTGATAAATCTATAAGTACTGGCTGGCATGCTATTGAATTTCTACTATGGGGACAGGATAATACAAACCCGAGTGAAAATCAAGCAGGTTTGAGATTGTTTACAGATTATACAACAGCAGATGATGCTGATAGAAGAGGAGAATACCTTAAAGTGGTAACAAGCCTTTTAGTGAATGACCTTAAAAAGCTTGTGGATACTTGGAATGTCGGAGGAACTTATAACGAGGTTTTCTTAGCATTAGATGAGGATGTCGCATTAAAGCAGTTAATTAATGGCGCATTTTTTATTGCAGGAGATGAATTAAGTTCAGAAAGAATTATCGCTCCTTTAAATTCTGTTGATGGTATTGATGCTTCTGGTCAGGAAGATGAACATTCTTGTTTTTCTGACAATACAGATCGAGACATATTCGCTAACGCACAAGGAGTTTATAATGTGATCTTTGGTCAATATGCGACTATTTCTGGAGCTTCATTTTATGATTTAGTAAAACAAGCAGATGAGAATCAAGCGCAAGTATTAAAAGACGCATCTGATAATGCTATAGAAAAGGTAAATGCAGTTGCTAATAATGCACAGCCTTTTGATTTCTTAATAACACAGGAGAATACTACCGATACAACTCCAGGAGTTGTTTTACAAAGTGTTATAGCATTACAAGAATGGGCAGATATTATTAGTGCGTCGGCAACAACAATAGGAATTAGCCTATAGTTTTATATTGAAAATTAGTTTTCGCTAATGAGTCCTAAATATCATATTTAGGACTTGTTGGTTTTTATATTTTAAGGATGAAAAAGTATTTTTTGCTATTAATTGTTGTATTAAGTATAGCTTGTTCAGGAGATGATGATTACATAGATGTTTCAGAGGTTTTGTACGAGGAAGGTGAAGAGTTATTAACTGGAGTATTGGGTGTGAATTCTACAAGTGGTAATGCTTTTGGTTTTGAAATTGAAGGATTATCATTTCAGGATCAAGCTAAATTTGCAACTGGTAATTCTTTGTTTAATCAATCTTGGGTTTCGTCTCCAGCATCTACTACGGCAAGAGATGGATTAGGTCCCACATTTAATGCACGTGCTTGTGCTGCTTGTCATTTTAAAGACGGAAGAGGTCGTCCATTAGAAAATGGAGCTACATCTAGAGGTTTTTTAATGCGTATTAGCTTGGCTGGACAGGGTGCTTTGGGTTTTGCGAATCCAGTACCGGAATATGGGTTACAAATACAGGATAGAGCTAATAATGGAATCCCTTACGAAGCAAAAGTAAATGTTAGTTATGAAACGATATCGGGGACTTATTCTGATGGTACTTCATATGAACTTCAAAAACCGATTTATACTATTGTAGATGCGCAATTCGGTGCATTAAACAATGTGCTGATGTCTCCTAGAGTTGCTCAACAGACAATCGGTTTGGGTTTTATAAGTGCATTACCTGATACTGAGATTACTAAATTTGAAGATGAGTTTGATGCAGATGATGATGGTATATCGGGTAAAGCAAATTATGTTTGGGATGTTGAAGCTAATAGTCTGCAATTGGGGCGATATGGTTGGAAAGCGAACTCTCCAACATTAAAACAACAGATTACTTCTGCTTTTCATGGTGATATGGGATTGACTACATCTATGTTTCCAGAGAATAACTGTCCGTCTCCACAATTAGATTGTATGCAAGCGCCTAATGGAGGAGAACCAGAGGTAACGGATACGCAATTAGAAAATGTGCAATTTTATCAAGCTAACCTTGCGGTGCCTAATAGAAGAAATTTTAAAGACGAGTCAGTGCTTAAAGGAAAGAAAATTTTTGAAGAATTGAACTGTATAGGATGTCATGCTATTAATCAGAAAACCACTAGCTTTCCTTTTAGTCCTTTATTAGGAGGCATTGCAATAAAACCATACTCTGATTTCTTATTACATGATATGGGCGAAGAATTGACAGATAATAGATCAGATTTTAAGGCGGATGGCCGAGAATGGCGAACCCAACCTCTTTGGGGAATAGGACTAATTGCTACAGTAAATGATCATACATTTTTATTACATGATGGTAGAGCAAGAAATGTCGAAGAAGCCATACTTTGGCATGGAGGAGAAGCAGGACAGAGTAAACAAGATTTTGTAAATCTTGCTCAAGAAGAAAGAGAACAATTGATTGATTTTATAAACTCTTTATAATTAGATTGAAACAATAGCTATTAAAATGAAAAAAATACAAATCATATTTTTAGTACTTATCGGTTGTATAATTTCTTGTAATGAGGACGATCCAGAAACGAATACAAATAATTTTGAAGTAAGAGAGTTTTTAGACGATGTAGCTACAAATAATATTCTACTTTCTGTAAACGAATTTAAGAATCAAACTGATGCTCTTAATTTGGCTGTTGAGGTATATCTTAACGATATTAATGAAACTAATTTGGTAACGGTAAGAAATCAATGGAAAAGCACTGCACTTGCATATGCTTCTATTTACGCTTTCAATATAGGGGAAGTACGAGATCGATTTTTTCATCAAGCGTTATACAATTGGCCAACGCTACCTAACGCGATAGAAAGTTTTATTGTTGACAATACAGAAATTAATGAAGAACTAATAACATCTATTAGTCCTCAAGCTAAAACGTTATCAGGATTAGAATATTTGGTTTTTAAAGATTCTTTGGGGAATACAAACCAGGAATTTACACTATCAGATAATAGACAGAATTATTTAAGATTTATAGCTTTAGAATTAAAAAATCAAGCAAGTCGATTATTAAATGTGTGGGAAGAATCTGGAGAAGATTATGCAAGCGTGTTTGTTAATAGTCAAGCTACAGCAATTGATGGTTCTTTTAATAGACTTTACAATGGTTTATTTAATCTTATAGATACGGGTAAAGTTACAAAAATTGGAAAACCAGCAGGGTTAGAGAATTCAGAAAACACTAACCCAGAACTTACCCAAGCATATTTTAGTAACTCTTCTCTAGAGATTTTGAGAGAAAATATACAAAGTGTAGAACGGGTTTATTTTAAAACCAATGGATTAGGAATCTCTGATTATGTCTTTTCGGTTATTAAGAATAATGAGTTGAACAATGCTATTAAAAATAAGATTGATGAGATCTATGAATCTATAGACGGAATACCAGTGTCATTATTTGAAGCAATTACAACTAATCCAAATGAAGTGGAGGTATTACACAAAAAATTAGATGAACTTGGAATATTATTTAGTGTGGATGTAAGAAGTGTTTTGTCTATAATCATTACTTCTACAGATAATGATGGAGATTAATAATCTTTTTTAGTAAAGGATAAAATTGTATCTGTGTCAAACCCAATAGTTACTTGATCTATTAATTTATCTTCGGATGTAAAGTTTAGTACAGTATTGTTGGGTAGCGTAGTGGTGTGCATAAAATGATCTCCCATAAAAACAGTCTTGTTAATTTTTATACTCAGGTTGAAATCTGATGGGATGTTGATTTTAAATTGATTAACTCGAATTGCGTATTTTTTGTTTTCTTCTTTTGTATTGTATCCGAAACAGGCTAAATCCTCTTCTGATAATTGCGAAATTGTACTAAAAAGAGAGGCGACATAATAATCTTTAGGTTTTTTGTATAGTTTTTTGATAGACCCTTTTTGTATTTTTTTTCCTTCTTGTAATATTATAATTTTGTCAGCAATAGCTATAGCATCTTGTGTGTCATGTGTTACAAATATGGCAGTAACTCCGGTTTTTTTTATAATATCAAAAATCTCATTTCTAAGTTGAACTCGCAGCATTACATCTAGATTGCTAAATGGTTCGTCAAGTAATAGTAGTTTAGGTTTTGGTGCTAATGCTCGTGCAAGAGCGACCCTTTGTTGCTGTCCTCCAGATAATTGGTGTGGATATCGATTTTCATAGCCAGTTAAGTTTACTAATGTTAACATTTCAGAGACTCTTGTTTTCTTGTTCTCTGATTTAGAAAGGCCGTAAGCAATATTTTTAAAAACAGTTAGATGAGGAAACAATGCATAATCTTGAAAAACAAGTCCAACATTTCGTTTCTCAGGAGGAATAAAACTATGCTCAGAAGCAACTTCAGTATTATTGATACTAATTGTACCACTATCAGGAGTTTCTAACCCAGAGATTAATCGAGTGAGTGTAGTTTTTCCACTACCACTTTCGCCTACAATAGCAATTGTATCACCTTTTTTAACTGATAAATTGATATCGTTGATAACCAAATCTTTTCCATTATTGAAAGATTTTGATAATTGTTTTATTTTTAAAATGTTACTCACCCAGTTTTATTTTTCGTTTAATATCAATCGATTTAGTATTATTATGGGGACGATACCGGTAGCTATAATACATAACGAAGGTAAGGCTGATTCCATAATAAGCTCATCACTGGCATACTCGTATGCTTTAACAGCTAAGGTGTTTATGTGGTAAGGTTTTAAGATGAGTGTCAATGGTAGTTCTTTCATTACATCAACAAAAACTAAAATAAAAGCACCAATCACACCTGATTTTAATAAAGGTAATTCTATATTAAAAAATGTTCTAATGTTTCCTTTTCCTAATAATTTAGAAGACTCTGATAGTGATTTTCCTATTTTTAATTGATTCGCTTCTATTGGATTATACGCAACAGCTAGAAACCGAATAACGTAGGCATATAAAAGAACTAAAATGGTACCATTGATTAGTAATCCTATCTTGATATTCCATAAATCTTTTACGATTTTTATGAACCACTTATCTAGCGTAAGGGAAGGAATCATTACTCCAACTGCAATAACTGCGCCCGGTATTGCATACCCTAAGATTGTTATTCTAGAAACCTTTTTTAATGCTTTTAATCGGTTCCATTTAGGGAAATATAATATCATTAATGCTGTGAATACCGTAAAAAAAGCGGTTAAAAAAGAAATACCTAAACTTTGAAGCGCAATAATGAAAAATGAAGATGATATAACATCTTTATAGGTTAAGAATGACCAATAAATTAATTGCGAAAGAGGAATTATAAAACCAAATACTATCGGAATACTAACAATACATAATAACAATAACTGTCTTTTTGTAGTGACAGTTTTTTTCTTTAGTATGTTATTACTTTTATAAGAATTGTAATAACTTTTAGCTCCACGCTGAAGACGTTCCAGGTAAATAAGGATAAATACTACAAAAAGAAGTATCGCAGATAGATATACTGCTGTTGATGGTTCTCCTAGAGAAAACCAAGATCTGAAAATACCAGTAGTGAATGTGCTAACGCCAAAATATTTTGCAGCGCCATAATCATTTAGCACTTCCATTAAAACTAGTATTAATCCGCCTACAATAGCAGGTCTGGCTACAGGTAAAACAATTTTAAAAAATGTACCTCGCTCAGTTGCACCTAATAGCTTTGAGGCTTCTATAAGTCTTCCTGATTGATATAGAAATATGGCTCTGGCGCTTACATATATGTATGGAAATAAAGAAAGACTTAAAATAAGTATAAGCCCAAAAATATTCATGACATCTAACTTGAATGAAGAAATACCGATTGTTTTCATTAGTATTTCCAGGGAGCCTCCATAATCAAATATTCCGGCATATGCATAGGCTGTTATATATGATGGAATAGCTAAAGGTAGAATTAACATCCACTCTAAAAACTTTCGATAAGGGATTTCATATCTACTAACTATCCAAGCAGAAGAAACGCCAAAAAACAAAGTCAATATGGAGCACCCTATAACTAACCATATTGAATTAAGAATATAATCAGCTAGCACATGCTTTACTAGATGTGACCAGGTTTCACCTGGTCCAGAAAATAATTTAAAAAATATAGTGAGAATAGGTATGGCAATACAAACAACAATGGCCAATGTAAATATTGACCATTTGTTAGTATCTCTTTTTAAATATATATCCTTAAGTAATTTCAAAATTTATTTCCAACCAGCTTCATCAAAAAGAATGACAGCTTTCTTGTTGTTTTTACCCAATAAAGATAGTGCTAATGTATCTTCTTTGAATGATCCCCAAGATTGAAGCAATTCTGAAGGTTTTACTTTTTTGTTTACAGGGTATTCATAATTGGCTTTTGCAAATACTTCTTGAGCTTCAGCACTAGCTAAAAACTCAATAAACTTGATTGCATTATCTTTATTTGGGGCATATTTAGCTACTCCAGCACCACTTATATTAATGTGCGTGCCACGATCTTCTTGATTAGGAAAAAAGACTCCAACCCCATTACCTGCCTTAACTTCTTCAGGATTTTTGGAATTTAGTAATTTACCAATATAGTAAGTATTTACTACTGCAATGTCACCTTCTCCAGCTACGACAGCTTTTACTTGATCTCTGTCATTTCCTTTTGGAGATCTAGACATGTTTGCTACTATTTTGGTAGCCCAGTCTTTTGCAGATTCTTCTCCATTATTTGCTATTATAGAAGCTAGTAAAGATTGATTATAAATATTTCCGGAAGATCGGATTAATATTTTTTTATTCCATGTTGATGAAGCTAGGTTTTCATAGGTTGATAATTGTTCTGGTTTAATTCTATCTTTTGCATATACAATAACACGTGCTCGTTTTGTTAAGCCAAACCATTGATTATTTTCATCTTTCAGATTAGTTGGAATAATTTCATTTAATTTTTTAGAGTCAATAGATTGTAATAAATCTTTATCCTTTGCCCTTACTAATCTTCCTGCATCTACAGTGATTAAAACATCTGCAGGTGATTGCTCTCCTTCTTCAGACATTTTCTGAATTAATTCATCTGCTTTAGCATTTACTACATTCACCTTGATGCCTGTTTGATTTTCAAAATTGGCAAATAATTCTTGATCAGCCGGATAGTGTCTATGCGTATATACATTAACAACCTCTTTTTTTGCGATTGTTTTTTCTTGAGAATCTTGACCTTTTTTATCGTTCTTGCATGAAGACGATACGATAAGTAATGTTATTAGTAGATAAATGTATTTCATTTGTTATGATATTTAATAGTATAGTAATTCGTGTTAGAAAATAGTAAGGTTTTGCATAATCCGTCATCACCAGCCAACCAAAATAGCATGAGGTGAATAATAAATATGTTTAATTTTATTATTTAAAGGATTTTTTTTGCAAAAGTAGTGCTCTCACTTAAAACGGCAAATTTATTTAGAACAAATCTTAATAGCGGGAATGTTTTTATGAATTTATCAGACGGATGTTTTAGCTAATACTATAAAAGTCAATTACCCTAAAAATTCAGGGGTTTTTAATTCAAAATTGAAAAATTTGTATTCTTGATAAACGTTTAGAATAAAGAAAATGACCAAACGACGTGTATTTATTTTGAGGAATAAAAATAAAAGTGCCCAGAATGGGAGTCGAACCCACACGCCCTAATGGACACATGGCCCTCAACCATGCCTGTCTACCAATTCCAGCACCTGGGCAAAACTAGATGCATAATTATAATATACTATAAAACTAAAAAAGTACCACAGGGAAATGTGATACTTTTTTTAGTGACCGGGCTGGGGCTCGAACCCAGGACCCTCTCCTTAAAAGGGAGATGCTCTACCAACTGAGCTACCAGGTCATTGATAAATTAATTATCAAATATTTTAAAAGAACTTTTTAATAAATAATCATTAAAACTTAATCATTATTCATTTGTTTGTGACCGGGCTGGGGCTCGAACCCAGGACCCTCTCCTTAAAAGGGAGATGCTCTACCAACTGAGCTACCAGGTCATACATTCTTTTTTCCTTGAATGCGGGTGCAAATATACTATCATTAATTTATTTTTCAAGAAGAATTTAATATAAATTTACATTTTATTTTAAATGCCCTTTTTTTTAGGCATAAATAATTTAAATTTTAATTTATGAACATCATTTTATTGGGGTATATGGGATCTGGTAAATCATCCATTGGCAGGGATTTAGCTTTTAAATTGAAAATGAATTGTCTTGACCTGGATGATTATATTGAAACTCAAGAAAAAAAATCAATAAATCAAATTTTTCAAGATAAAGGAGAGATATATTTCAGAAAAAAAGAAAATTTATATCTAAAAGAGGTTCTAGAAACCAAAAACAATTCTATAATTTCTTTAGGTGGAGGGACTCCTTGTTTTGCAGGGAATCTAGAATTAATCAAAAATAATAAAAGCGCTAAGAGTGTTTATCTAAAAACTTCTTTACAGGAATTAGTTAATAGATTATTCTTGGAAAAGGAAAAACGGCCATTAATAGCACATATAACTTCTAAAGATGATCTTAAGGATTTTATTCGGAAACATCTTTTTGAACGATCATTTTACTATAATCAGGCAGAGTTTGTGATTTCTACTGACGATAAAACAGTCGAAGAAATTGTAGTGGAAGCGCAAAAAGCTTTATTCTAGTATCGCAAGATCATTTTCTCCAAAGGTGACGTTTACATGCTCATGCAATGAAGTGGATAAGGAAATACCTTTAAAATCTGCCTTAATTGGATATTTTTTATGATTACGATTTACTAAAACCGCTGTTTTGAATCTGGTTAATGGAACATCTAGAAAATGTTTTACACCATAAACCAAAGCAGTACCAGAATTTAGAACATCATCAGCTAAAACAAGTGATTTGTTCTCATATGCTGATGCCGAAATCGAAGTTTCAACAGTATTCTGAGGAGAAGATTTATCCATTGTGACCTTACATAGAGTAATAGCAATATCAGAAATGTCTTCTAAAATAGTTTTTAGGCGTTGCGCAAAAATGAAACCGTTTTCAGCAATACCAGCAATAATGATCTCATTTTCATTTACATTCGTCTCGTAAATTTGATAGGCAATCCGCTTAATCTTATGCTGAATTTGTTCGTGAGTTAGGATAATATTGTTTTTAGCTTGCATAAGTAATTATAGTATTAATTTCTTCAATTGACTTCAAATATAAAAAACAGTTCGTTACCCATACGTGGAGGAATAGAATTATAACATTTTTCTAATCTTTTAATTTTGAAATGAGAGGAGAACAACTCTTGATATTCTTCTTTATTACCTCCAAATGGAGGGCCTAGTTTTTCAAATTTAATATCAAAAAATACACCGATTAGTTTTCCTTTTGGGTTTAATAAAGATTTCATCTTAGTAACATACTCGTTTCTTTGATCAGGTAATAATGCGCAGAAAAATGTTTGCTCTACAATGACATCAAATTGATCTTCTAAATTAAAAAAATCGGTATGTAGTATCTGAGATTTGGGAAAATCAGGAACCTTTTCTTCAAACTTATTGAGTGTTTCTTTTACAAAATCTAATATGTATATATTTCTAAACCCTTTTTCAAATAAATATATTGCTTCATAAGCATTTCCGCATCCGGGAATTAATATTTTAATATTTTTATTCTCTACTTGGTTAAAATATGAAATAATCGGAGGAGCTGCATATCCGATATCCCATCCAGTTTGATGTTGCTTGTATTTTTTACTCCAGAAATGTGAATCTAAATTCATTCTTCACTATCCTTATCAGTAGGTTCTTCAAACCAATCATCAATATCTCTTCTGTCTTTTTTAGTAGGTCTACCTAAACCTTTTGTTCTGTGGTATTCCTTGGAGTATTTTAAAAGATCAAGTTTTTGCAACGTTTCTGTTGGAGTAACGTCTTTACGATATATGTCGACTAGCTTAGCGCCAAGTCGGCTTTTTGGTGTGTCTAGTACAACGAGTTCATAGTGGATCTGGTTTTTGCGAACGGTTATTTTATCTGTAGGGTATACTTCTCGTGAGGGTTTTATAATATCTCCATTAACGCGAACTTTACCTTCTTTGCAAGCCTTTGTAGCAATACTACGTGTCTTGAAATATCTGATGCACCATAAATATTTATCAACTCGCATAAAAAATGATTAAAAAATACGTTTTATCTCTAATAATAGTTAAGCAAAAGTACAAGAAAATTGTATCTTGCGCCTTCAAAAAAGCAATCAGATGAATATAAGAAGATATATTTTTGCCATAGGTGTTGTTGTGGCGGGCTTTTATGCCTGTAGCGGTGATGATGATAATGGTATTGAGAGTGTTCCGCCTAGAGACAGGGCAGAACAACAAGCAGATGAAGATCCAATAATTCAAAGCTATTTGAAAACTCATTTTTATACTGAAGTTGGGGTAGATTTAAACAATGATAATATTCCTGAGTATACTGTAACAAAATTTGACACTATAGCTGGAGCCAATAGTAGCGAAACGTCAATATGGGATTCAGGGTTTCTTGAAACTAAAACGATTACTAGAGAAGATACTGCTACAGAACAAGATGTAGATTATACTATATATGTTTTGAATTTAAATAGTGGTGCTGCAACTGAACGTCAACCTACATTTGCAGATTCTACCTTTGTAACATATAGAGGTGAATTGTTTTATGATAATCAAGATGAGGATGGTGATGGTATCCCAGACGAAGCAGATGTTGATGCGGATGGTGATGGACAAGCGGATTCAATTGATGATGAGGTTAGAACGGATAGAGATGGAGATGGAATTGCAGATGATAGTGATGCAGATGATGATGATGTACCAGGTACGGATTCTGGGAAAACCGATTCTGATGGTGATGGTATTATTGATCAGAAAGATCCAGTAGATAATAATGATCTTGACAGAAAAGTATTTGACAATGCTGTTACACCATTATGGTTTGATCAATTAGCACTTATCGAAGGGTGGAGAGAATCTATTGTAGATTTTAAAGGAGCTTCTAATTTTATTATGCCAGATCCTAATGGAGATGGAACGGCAACTTATAATATGGATTTTGGTAATTTCACAGTCTTTTTCCCTTCTGGTTTAGGATATTTTTCTTCCTCTGCACCTGGTGGAGAAGTTCCGTTATATTCACCACTTATTTTTAACATCCAGTTATATGGAGTTAATCAATCCGATCATGATAATGATGGAATACCTTCTTATCTAGAAGATATTGATGGTGATAGATTGGTTTTTGATCAAGACGATGATACAGATGCTGATACAGTTCCAGATTATTTGGATGCAGATGATGATAATGATGGAACATTAACCAGAGATGAAATAACAGTTAATGACGCTAATGGAGATGGTTTTATTGAATTGGATGAAATAACATTTTATGATGATGATGGTGATGGAATAAAAAATCATCTAGATGCGGATGATTCTGATGAAAAAAACTAAAAATAATATTTAAAAAAGCCCGGTAAATTTACCGGGCTTTTTTAAATATTATTTTTAGGAAATTACAAATCTAAAGCTACACTTAGTATAAATTGATTTGGTCTGGAATCCACTCTGATGGCCTGACCAGTATTTTCGTCAATTGCCTGAGCTTGGTTTTTGCTAATTCCTCTTTCGTATCTTAGATCGATATTAAGACGTCTTATCTGTAGTCCTACTCCAAATTGAACACCCACAGTGAACTCGTTTTTAACTTCACTTAATCGTACATCTTCTAAGTCGTTATCTACAATGTACTGTAAAGAAGGACCACCAAAAACATGTAAAGGTCCTAGGAGGTATATTCCTGCTAAAATAGGTAGATCCAACTTTTTTAGATTATAGTCTAATTTTCTGTTGTTAAAAGAGTAAGAACTACTGTTCTGGGTATACTGTAATTCAGGTTTTAGATAAAAATTTTCGGTAATATCTCCTCTTAAAAAAAGACCAATGTGATAACCTACGCGATCATCAGCATTTTCTGATAGTAAATTACTACCAGCATTGGTGACATCATTGAATTCAATTTTACCATTATCTCCATAATTAAGACCAGCTTTTACACCGAAGTTAATTCCTTTTTCTTGTGCGATAAGTCCGAAGGAGTTGAAAAGAATTAAAAACACTAATACATTTTTCATTTTAAATGAGTTTTAAAAGATGAATAAAATAATTAACTATTTTTTGGTAGAGGTCAGTGTTTCTTTTATAACGACAATAGCATCAGATTATTCTAATAACCAATAAAAAAGCCTTCCATTTTTTTATGGAAGGCTCTAAGAATTAATTGTGTTTAAATGCTGAATGTTATTTTCTCTTTATAACTTTTTCTACAGCGTTTGTTATAGCTTCAGCGTTTAATCCGTATTTTTCCATAAGTTGATCTGGAGTTCCGCTTTCACCAAAAGTATCATTAGTAGCAATAAACTCTTGTGGAACTGGGTAGTTTTGAGCTAGTACTCTAGATACACTTTCTCCAAGACCTCCTAAGAAGTTATGCTCTTCTGCAGTAACAATACAACCTGTCTTTTTAACCGAATTTAAGATAGCTTCGTTATCAAGTGGTTTTATAGTATGGATGTTAATCACTTCAGCGCTAATTCCTTTTGCATGTAGAGCTTCAGCAGCTATTAATGCTTCCCATACAAGGTGACCTGTAGCTACAATTGTTACATCAGAACCATCTTGTAAATGAACAGCTTTTCCTATTTCGAATTTTTGATCTTCAGGAGTGAAATTAGCTACTTTAGGTCTTCCGAAACGTAAGTATACAGGACCTTCATATTCTGCTATTGCAATAGTAGCAGCTTTGGTTTGATTAAAGTCACAAGGATTTATTACTACCATTCCTGGTAACATTTTCATCAACCCAATATCTTCTAAAATCTGGTGTGTTGCACCATCTTCTCCCAGTGTTAAACCAGCATGAGATGCACATATTTTCACGTTTTTCCCGCTGTAAGCAATGGATTGACGAATCTGATCATAAACTCGACCAGTAGAAAAATTAGCAAATGTTCCAGTAAAAGGTATTTTGCCTCCAATAGTTAATCCAGCTGCAATTCCCATCATATTAGCTTCAGCAATTCCTATCTGAAAAAAACGATCCGGATTGTTTGCTATAAATGCATCCATTTTTAGAGAACCTATAAGATCCGCACAAAGTGCTACAACATTTTCGTTTGTTTTTCCAAGTACTTCAAGACCAACTCCAAAACCAGAGCGAGTATCTTTTTTTCCTGTATCTATATATTTTTTCATGAATATTTTTTTTAAGTAATTTCTGTTTTACAGAAATCTCTTTTGTATGCCTTAATAGTCTCCTAAAGTCTCAGGGTTTTGTGCTAAACCTATTTCTAATTGTTCGTCATTTGGAGCTTTACCGTGCCAAGCATGTGTGTGCATCATAAAATCTACTCCATTACCCATTACAGTATGCATTAATATACAAACTGGTTTTCCTTTTCCAGTTCTGCTTTTTGCTTCCTTTAAGCCTTCGATTACAGCTGTAATGTTATTTCCTTCTTTAATTTCCATAACATCCCAACCAAAAGCCTCAAATTTAGCTCTAAGACTACCTAAAGGCAATACATCATCCGTTGATCCGTCAATTTGTTGTCCGTTAAGGTCGATAGTAGAGATAAGATTGTCCACTTTTTTTCCAGAAGCATACATAGCTGCTTCCCAAACCTGTCCTTCTTGTAACTCTCCATCTCCATGAAGACTGTATACAATATGGTTGTCATTGTTCAGTTTTTTTGCTTGCGCAGCTCCGATAGCTACAGACATTCCTTGTCCAAGAGATCCTGAAGCAATTCGGATACCCGGAAGACCTTCATGTGTGGTAGGGTGTCCCTGAAGTCTACTGTTAATTAATCTGAATGTGTTTAACTCTTCCACCGGAAAATACCCACTTCTCGCTAATACACTATAAAAAACTGGAGAGATATGTCCGTTAGATAAGAAAAAAAGATCTTCTTCTTTTCCATCCATATCGAAACCATCTTTTCTTTCTAGAATTTCTTGATAAAGAGCTACAAAAAATTCTGTGCATCCCAGAGAACCACCTGGATGCCCTGAGTTTACTTTGTGAACTTGTCGCAGAATATCTCTACGAACCTGAGTTACAAAATCTTCTAATTGTTGTGTTTTTGGCATTGCTATGCTAATTGGCTTAATGATTAAGGCGCAAAAATAAAGGTTTTGATAACCGTGGCAAAATGTCTGATCACCTTTTAATCAAGATACTATTGTTAATAACGAAAAGTTTTCGCAATCTTCACTTTATCAAAGTAGTTTTAGTTAGTTATCTTTGCGCTCTACGAAATAAAAATTATGCAATTCGACCTATTATCTACTGATCCTCAAAGCAAGGCAAGAGCTGGAAAAATAACAACTGATCACGGAGTTATTGAAACTCCAATCTTTATGCCTGTTGGTACTGTTGGTACCGTAAAGGGAGTGCATCAGAGAGAACTGAAAAATGATATTAACCCTGATATTATTTTGGGAAATACATATCATCTGTATCTCAGGCCGCAGACGCCGATTTTGGAAAAGGCAGGAGGATTGCATAAGTTTATGAATTGGGATCGAAATATTCTTACCGATAGTGGAGGATATCAGGTATATTCTTTATCTGCAAATCGTAAAATTAAGGAAGAAGGTGTTAAATTTAAATCTCATATTGATGGTTCTTATCATGTGTTTACTCCAGAAAATGTGATGGAAATACAGCGTACTATAGGAGCAGATATTATCATGGCTTTTGATGAATGTACGCCATATCCTTGTGATTATGGATATGCTAAAAGAAGTATGCATATGACGCACAGGTGGTTAGACAGATGTATGCAACATCTCGAAAAAATTCCGGTTAAATATGGATATGATCAGACTTTTTTTCCGATTGTACAAGGAAGTACTTATAAAGACCTTAGAAAACAGTCTGCAGAGTATATTGCTAATGCTGGAGCCCAAGGCAATGCAATAGGGGGATTGTCTGTTGGAGAACCGGCTGAAGAAATGTATGCAATGACAGAAGTAGTAACAGAAATTTTACCGGAAGATAAACCGAGATATTTAATGGGCGTAGGAACACCTATTAATATATTAGAGAATATTGCATTGGGAATTGATATGTTCGATTGTGTTATGCCTACTCGTAATGCTCGTAATGGAATGCTTTTTACTGCTCATGGTACAATGAATATGAAGAATAAAAAATGGGAAGATGATTTTTCGCCTATAGATGAAATGGGAATTACATATGTAGACACAGAGTATTCTAAGGCATACTTGAAACATCTTTTTTCGGTAAATGAATTATTAGGAAAACAAATAGCAACAATACATAATTTAGGCTTCTATTTATGGTTGACTCGAGAAGCTAGAAAACATATCTTGGCGGGTGATTTTTATTCCTGGAAAAATATGATGGTTAAACAAATGGATAAAAGATTATAATTTGAAAATATTAGATTGGTACATACTCAAAAGATATCTAGGAACATTTTTCGCAATGATTCTTTTATTTATTCCTATTGGTATCATAGTAGATCTTTCGGAAAAGATTGATAATATGTTGGAACACAAAGTTCCTTTTACTGCGGTTGTATCTTATTATCTTGATTTTACGGTCTATTTTGCAAACCTATTGTTCCCATTGTTTGTTTTTCTTTCAGTGATTTGGTTTACTTCTAAATTAGCTAATAAAACCGAAATTATTGCTTTCTTAAGTTCTGGAGTTTCGTTTTGGAGATTCCTTAGACCTTATATAATAGGAGCGATTATTATTTGTTTAGGAGCGTTAGCAATGGGATTGTTTTTAGCACCTAAGGCAAGTCAGGGATTTAATGAATTTAAATATTCTTATCTAAAAAAGGGTAAAAAAGTTCAGGAAACCAGAAATGTATATAGACAATTAAACGATAGTATTTTTTTGTATGCTAATGATTTTAAACCACTTCAAAAAAAGGCAACTAATTTTACATTAGAATACTTTGATGGAAATAAGTTAGTGACTAAAATTTCAGCAAGAACAATTACCTCTAAGGACAGTATTTATGAATTAAGAGATTTTGTAAAACGTACTATATTGGAAGATGGGGATATTATAGAAAAAGCTAGAAAGAAGGATACAGTTTTGCCATTTAATATTGATGAATTTACACCAGTAACCTATGTTGCGGAAACACTTAATTATATGCAATTAAGTAAGTTTATCGAAAAAGAAAGCAAAAGAGGGTCTTCAGATATTAATCGTTATAAAGTGGTAGCTTATAAAAGATGGAGTATTCCTATTTCAGCATTTATTCTTACAGTAATAGGTGTGGCAGTTTCTTCTATGAAAAGAAGAGGAGGAATGGGGATTAACTTAGCTGTAGGTATTTCGTTAGCCTTTATTTTCATCTTTTTTGATAAAGTATTAGGTACTATGGCTAACCAATCTGATTTTCCACCATTAGTAGCGGTATGGTTTCCGAATGTTTCTTTTGGAATTTTAGCAATTTATCTATTGTATAATGCCAAACGTTAAGCTTCAGAACTATCTGCACTTTCATTTTATCGTATTTGTATGGGGTTTTACAGCGATACTAGGAGAATTGATCTCTATTGATGCATTGCCTTTAGTTTGGTATAGAATGTTAATGGCTTCAGGGTTTATTTATATCTACATCTATTTCAGAAAAATTTCCATAAACATTTCTAAAAAGCTTTTAGTTACTTTATGTGTAGCTGGAGCAATCATTGCATTGCATTGGATTACTTTTTTTGCAGCAATAAAAGTATCTAATGTTTCTATAACTTTAGCTGTTCTTTCTACCGGAGCATTTTTTACTTCAATTTTAGAACCAATTTTCTATAAAAGGAAATTAATTTGGTATGAAGTTGTATTTGGTCTTATGGTGATTTCTGGTTTATACATTATTTTTAATGTAGAAGGAGATTATTTTTTAGGGATTATTTATGCGATATGTTCTGCATTTTTGTCTTCAGTTTTTTCTTTGATAAACGGAAAAATAGCACAACAATATTCGCCGTCGATGATTTCTTTTTACGAACTATTAAGTGGAGTAGGTTTTGTGACCATCTATTTAATAGGGATTTCCTTTTTTGGAAACGAGAATGATGGTTTTTCTGTTTCTTTCTTTCAATTGTCAACATCCGATTGGATATACCTTATTATTTTGGCATCTTTTTGTACAGCCTATGCTTTTATTGGTTCTGTTCAGGTAATGAAATACTTAAGTCCTTATACAGTGATGCTAACAATTAATTTAGAACCAGTTTATGGAATAGTACTGGCTTTTTTTATTTTTGGTGATTCAGAAAAAATGAACCCTGGGTTTTATTACGGAGCCCTTATTATATTAGGCACTGTTGTGCTAAATGGAATATTTAAAAACATTAAAAAAATAAAAAGACAAAGGTCTTAATACTAGTTTAACAAGTATTGTTTTATATTTGTCCGCTAACCCTAGTTAAAATAAAATAAATATATTCTTGATATGGAATATTTAGAATTTGAACTCCCCATAAAAGAACTCGAGGAACAATTTGAGAAAGCTTGCGCTATAGGAGCGGAAAGTGACGTTGATGTTACTGACACCTGCAAGCAAATCGAAAAGAAGTTGAACGAGACTAAAAAGGAAATATATAAGAACCTTACAGCTTGGCAACGTGTCCAGTTATCCAGACATCCATCTAGACCATATACCTTAGATTACATTAATGCAATCTGTGGAGATTCTTTCTTAGAATTACATGGAGATCGTAATGTTAAGGATGATAAAGCTATGATAGGAGGTCTTGGCAAAATTGGAGACCAAAGCTTCATGTTTATAGGACAACAAAAAGGATATAATACCAAAACAAGACAATATCGTAATTTTGGTATGGCTAATCCTGAAGGATATAGAAAAGCACTTCGTTTAATGAAAAGTGCGGAAAAATTTGGTATTCCTGTAGTTAGTTTTATAGATACTCCTGGTGCTTATCCAGGCTTAGAAGCTGAAGAAAGAGGCCAAGGAGAAGCTATTGCTAGAAATATCCTGGAAATGACTCGTCTTAAGGTGCCTATAATTGTTATTATCATTGGAGAAGGTGCTAGTGGTGGAGCTTTAGGAATAGGAGTAGGTGATAAAGTATTAATGTTAGAGAATGCATGGTATTCTGTGATCTCTCCAGAAAATTGTTCTTCTATCCTATGGAGAAGTTGGGAGCAAAAAGAAATTGCGGCAGAAGCATTAAAACTAACAGCAAAAGACAGTGCCAAACTCAAAGTAGTTGATGAAATCGTAAGAGAACCACTTGGTGGGGCACATAGTGATCGTGAAAAAACATTCAAAACCGTACGAGATACAATTTTATCTTCTTTTGATGAGATGAAAAACTTATCACCAGAAGAATTGGTTGAAAAGCGTATGGATAAATATGCTAATATGGGAGTCTTTAAAGGCTAACCCCTAATAAATCACTTGACACAAAAATCTGAAGTTTTTGACTTCAGATTTTTTTATGCTTATTAACAATATAATTAAGTTATCAACAGTCCATTTGTTGAAGACCGGTGAACATTCATTACCTTTGTATAAGGTCCGCCTCTTTACAATTTTTTTACATTCGTGGTTATGGAAAAAGTACAGCAAACTCAGCAATCTAATTACGGTCGGGGGAACGTAATTTCGCTGGAAAAAGGAAAAATACCTCCTCAAGCAACTGATTTAGAGGAAGTTGTGCTTGGAGCAATGATGATTGATAAGAAGGGTGTAGATGAAATTATCGACATCCTTAATCCTGATGTATTCTATAGAGAATCTCATAAATACATTTTTGAAGCAATATTCAAACTCTTCGAAAATTCAGAACCAATTGACTTATTAACGGTTTCCAGTCAGCTTAAGAAAGATGCAAAATTAGAATTAGCAGGTGGGGAATATTATCTTATACAACTAACTCAAAAGGTAGCATCTTCAGCACATATTGAGTTTCATGCGCGTATAATTTTGCAGAAATATATTCAGCGTAGCTTAATTAAAATATCTAACGAAATTATTGAAGAGTCTTATGATGAGACTGCAGATGTTTTCGATCTTTTGGATATGGCCGAGTCGAGATTGTATGAAGTAACTCAGGGTAATATTAAAAGATCAACAGAGAGTGCTCAGAATTTAGTAATTCAAGCTAAGAAAAAGATTCAGGAAATATCAAATAAAGAAGGAATGAGTGGTGTGCCTTCTGGTTTTGATAAGTTAGATAAATTGACCTCAGGTTGGCAACCCAGTGATTTAATTATTGTTGCGGCACGTCCAGGTATGGGTAAAACAGCTTTGACATTATCAATGGCAAGAAATATGTCTGTTGGTGCTAATATTCCTGTTGCATTCTTCTCATTAGAGATGTCCTCTGTACAATTAATTACACGTTTGATTTCTTCTGAAACTGGTCTTTCTTCAGAAAAATTACGTACTGGTAAGCTAGAAAAACACGAATGGGAACAACTTAACGTAAAAGTAAAAGATTTAGAAAAAGCACCACTTTTTATAGATGACACACCTTCTCTTTCTATATTTGATTTAAGAGCTAAAGCAAGACGTTTGGCTTCTCAGCACGGAATACGAATGATTGTAATAGATTATTTACAGTTGATGACTGCAGGTGGAAGTGGTAAGAACGGAAATCGTGAACAGGAAATCTCGACAATCTCTCGTAACCTTAAGGCATTAGCAAAAGAATTAAATATACCAGTTATTGCATTATCGCAGCTATCGCGTGCTGTAGAAACGCGTGGAGGAAGTAAACGTCCATTATTGAGTGATCTAAGGGAATCTGGAGCGATTGAGCAAGATGCGGATATTGTAGCATTTATATTTAGACCTGAATATTATAAGATTGATGAATGGGATGATGAAGAAAGATCACCTACCCAAGGTCAAGGAGAATTTATTGTAGCTAAGCACCGTAATGGTGGTTTAGAAAATATAAGGTTAAAATTCATTGGTCACTTAGGTAAATTTGATAACTTAGATGACTTTAGTACTCCTTTTGAGTTTCATTCTAAAATGAATGACGGTAAAGAAGAAGAAGATCCTTTTAGTACAAAACATCTTCCTAGTGCAGATGAGGCTTTCGGGAGTAGCATAAATGATTCTAATGATGATGACGACGTTCCTTTCTAAAATAAAGTATAAGTTTATAGTTTATAGTTTATTATTTTTTCTTTCTTTTCAATCCTATGCTTCCTATGTATTAATACCTATGGATGCTGAAGGTCAGCAAAATCATTTAAAGGCCTATGGGATTACGTATTGGACACTTAGTAAGGATCTTAAAGTAAAGTGGTTACTTAATTATAGAGGAGGCTCTTTTCTTTTACCTGATACAGAAAATATTAGGAAAGAATGTACTATAAGAGGCGTTTCTTATGAATTATTAAGCAATGCTAAAACAGAAGAAATTCTAGCAGAAATTAGTAGCCCATCTAAGAATATGGAAGCTGTTGTTTTGGAAAAAGCTCCAAAAATTGCCGTATATTCTCCAAAAGGGAATCAACCGTGGGATGATGCCGTAACAATGGTTCTTACTTTTGCTGAGATTCCATATGAAACGATATACGATAAGGAAGTATTAGAAGATAATTTAATATTATTTGACTGGTTACACCTTCATCATGAAGATTTCACAGGGCAGTATGGTAAGTTTTATGCTTCCTATAGAGCAGCTCCTTGGTATATAAGAGAAAAAGCGAATGCGGAAAAACTAGCTAATGATTTAGGATATCAAAAAGTTTCCCAAGAAAAATTAGGAGTTGCGTTAAAGATTAGAGATTACGTAGTAGGAGGTGGATTTATGTTTGCTATGTGTAGTGCTACGGATAGTTTTGAGATTGCCTTGGCCGCAGAAGGTGTTGATATTTGTGAGCCTATGTTCGATGGAGATCCTAGTGAACCAGGATATCAATCTAAAATAGACTATACTAAAACTTTTGCTTTCAAGAATTTTACATTAGAACGTAGTCCCAATGTATATGAGTTCTCTTCTATTGATATGACACGAAAACGACGCATTTCTAAGACTACAGATTATTTTACATTGATGGATTTTTCAGCAAAATGGGATCCAATTCCTACTATGCTTTGTCAGAACCATACTGCTTTGGTAAAAGGATTTATGGGACAGACAACAGCATATGATCCTAATGAAATTAAATCGAATGTATTAGTTCTGGGAGAAAACAGAACTAATAATGAAGCTAGATACATTCATGGAATAAAAGGAAAAGGATTCTTTACTTTTTATGGTGGACACGATCCCGAAGATTATCAACATCGAGTAGGAGATCCAAAAACAGAATTGGAATTACATCCTAATTCTCCTGGGTATCGTTTGATTCTTAACAATGTTCTCTTTCCTGCTGCTAAAAAGAAGAAGCAAAAAACCTAATAGATTTTTGTGCTAATTGGTACTATTAATAATCACTGTTTATAGGGTGATATTCCTATTTTACTTTTTGTAGTTTTGAACCAATGGCAAAAAAAATAATCATGATACTAGTCGTTGTGTTTATATCAATAGGTGCTTTGTGTATCTATGGAGTATATCGCTTTCTTAACCCCTTCGGGAATTTGGTTAACGAAGAATTATCGGATTCGTATTATTACACAAGAGATAAAGAGGGAATTGTATATAGTCCAATGGGGAATTGGTTTTCATTAGGAAAACGTGAAATGAAGGTAGATATGGCTACTTTTCAAGTTTTGGGAAGAGATTATGCTAAAGATGAAGAATATGCTTATTTTAAATCCAGAGCAATAAACTCTCCAATCCATGTTCCATCTTTTCAGGTAAAATCTGGATTTATGCCAATGGATAAAAACCATGTGTATATATTAGTGGATGACCTTTATTATTTGGATGATTCAGATGCAGAAGGATTTAAAGTTCTGGAAGGAGCGGATGCTGAAACCTATGAGCAGTTGGGATTTGATTTTGCAAAAGATAAAAACTTTATATATCGTAATAATATAAAATGTACAGAAGTAGCTCATGAATCTTTTGAAGTTATTAATTATCAATTTTGTATGGATGCAAAGGCTGTATATCATTATAGATATGGAAAGCCGCTATTAAAAATAGAAGATGCTAATATTTCAGAGGTAATCTCATTAACAAATTCCTGTATTCGAGATGATAAGAATGTTTACGTATATATAGATAGTGCAAATAAGATATTTAGTTTCCCATTTAAAAATAGTGAAGAAATACGCTTTTTTAGTGATTATTCTTCTCTAATTAAAATTGATAATCATATTTATTATCATGGATTAATTATGGATGATGTTGATGCTTCTACGTTTGAGGAATTAGAATATGGATATACTAAGGATAAGGATCATGTTTTTTTTAACGGGAAAATTGTTGAAGAAGCGGATGTGAATACGTTCAAGTATAATGAGAGCAAGTATATTTTTTCTGATAAAAATCACATATATGAAGCTGGCAAAATAGTAAAAAGTAAGAAGTAATAAGTAATTTGTAATATTTTGTAAGGCTATGAATATGATACGACTATTGTATACTTAAACAATAACCTTAACTCTAAAATGAAAAAAATATCATTACTACTTATTGCAATTAGTACTATAATTTCTTGCAAGGAAGTTTCAAAGGCCGAAAAAGAAATTGTAAGTGAGGCACCAGTAGAAGAAACGATTCCGGATCGTTCTAAAGATTTTCCTGCGGATATAGCTGCGGTATTTACTGCTCACGGAGGAATACAAACTTTTGATCAACAAAATACACTTGTTTTTGAGCTTGCCAATCCAGAAGGTAATGAAAAGCATACTACTGATCTTAAGACTCGGCATGCTCGTATAGAAACTGATAAATTTGTAATTGGTTTTGACGGAGAAGAAGCTTGGATTATACAAGATTCTACCCATTTTAAAGGGAACCCTCGTTTTTATCATAACCTAATGTTTTATTTTTATGCAATGCCTTTTGTATTGGGGGATGAAGGTATTTCTTATGAAAAAGTAGATGATCTTCAAGTAGGTGATACCTTGTATCCTGGTTATAAAGTATCTTATGGAGATGGAGTTGGTGATTCGCCAAAAGATAATTATTTCTTGTACTACGATGCGGATTCTCACAAAATGAAGTATTTGGGATATACAGTAACATTTTTTAGCAAAGAAAGTAGTGAAAAAATAAGTTTGATAGAATATACGGATTGGAGTGATGTAGATGGTTTATTACTTCCAGAAACGTTAAAATGGAGAGAATATAAAGAAAGTGTAGTAGGCGATGTTAGAAGTGAAAGGAATTTTGTAAATGCGAGTGCAAGTTCGGAAAAATTAGATCTTTCTTTATTTAGAAAACCAAAAGAAGAGAAAGAAGATACTATGTAAGAAGTATCAATATCGAAAAAGGAAAATTATTTAATGGAACCCTATTGCTATTAGTAATGGGGTTCTTTTTTGTAAATCAAAAACTTTTTTTCGTAAAAATTATCATATCATTTTTAGAATGTGGTAATTTTTGGGTTTCATTTATCTTTTATATTGCTAAATAATCATTTTGCATTGATTTTTTAACAAGGAGGTAAAAATTGATGTTTAAGTACATTTTTAGAATTAGCTAATTTTATGTCCTATATCTAATTCTATTTACGAAAACGATATAGTAACACACGCAAAAACTAATTTTATGTATACAGAACTTACTACGAGTAATAGGATATTGATGGGGCCAGGACCATCAGATGCACATCCTAGAGTACTTAAAGCAATGTCCACACCCTTAATAGGGCACTTAGATCCGGAATTCGTAACCATTATGGATGAAGTCAAAACAATGGTACAGGATACCTTTATGACTCAAAACAATATGACATTTGTTGTTTCTGCTCCAGGAAGTGCTGGTATGGAAACCTGTCTGGTTAATTTATTGGAACCAGGAGATGAAGCTATCATTTGTATTAATGGAGTGTTTGGAGGTAGAATGGCTGATATCGCAGAAAGATGTGGAGCCAAAGTTCATAAAGTAAAGGTGGATTGGGGAACTGTAATCAGTCCAGAAGATATTAAAAAAGTATTAGATGTATGTAAGAAGCCAAAATTAGTAGCACTTGTTCACGCTGAAACATCTACAGGAGCATTACAGCCACTAAAGGAAATAAGCGACTTGGTGCATAATGCAGGTGGATTGCTAATGGTGGATGCGGTAACTTCGTATTGTGGAATGGAACTAAGAGTAGATGATTGGAATATAGATGCTATATATACAGGTACACAGAAAAATTTAAGTGCACCTCCAGGATTGTCTCCAGTTAGTTTTTCTGACAACGCATTAAAAGCTTTGGAAAATAGAAAAACGAAAGTGCAAAGCTGGTTTCTAGATTTAAGTTTAGTGAAAAATTATTGGGGAGGTGCTAAACGAGCATATCATCATACTGCACCGGTTTCTTCTGTATATGCGTTAAGGGAATCTCTTAGAATTGTTTTAGAAGAAGGATTAGAAAATAGATGGAAGAGACATCAAAATGTTCATCAAGTTTTGAAAACTAAATTGGAAAATTTAGGGTTTAGATATTTGGTAGAAGAACAATATCGATTACCTAATTTAAATGCTGTTTTTCTACCTGAAGGAAATGACGAAACGTTACTAAGAAAAAGATTATTGAATGATTATAATATCGAAGTTGGAGGAGGATTAGGTGACTTTGCAGGTAAGATATGGCGTATAGGTATAATGGGCGAAAGTTGTACACTAAATCATGTCAATATGTTAGTTAGTGCTCTTCAGGATATGAAGGAATTTAAAAGTTAATGTACTCAAAAATAGGGAGTTGAATTTCACTGAAAACGGGGGGTGATATGGAGTTAAAATTTGCGAAATTTGTATACACAAAATAGCTAATCTTTTTTTAATCTCTTAAAACCTTATTCGATGAGTAAATTACACGATGACCAAATGGTCGTAGAAATCTTAAACTTTTTTTATCCTAATAATACAATTTCAGAGTACGATGTAACTGATGATTTAGGAGATTTAGCAGCAGAAATCTATGCTGAAGCATTAGAAGCTTCTAATGCTATGCATTTAGTTCCTAGACCTACCTATACACCTTCATTTTCCTGGTTGATAAAGGAAGGAGTTAAAGCGGTTTGGAGATCCAAAGGAGGAGATGAAATATATGAATCAGTTCGAGTTACAGTGGCGCTTAAGTATAAAAGCGAGCACCAAATGGTGAAACTAGGAATTTAAACAAAAAAGAGGCGCTTTGATTAAAGCGCCTCTTTTTACATATATTATAAATTCAATTATTTACTGTATTTATTACTGTATCGTTTCCAGAGTCTAGTTTGATGACTTTCTAAACTGATATCACGACCTTGGATAAAAACTTTTTCTAATTGATTGGTTCGCATATCCAAAGCATCACCGATACTAATAAATAAGGTAGCATCTTTTCCTACTTCTAGTGTACCTACCATAGCATCAATGCCTAGTATTTTTGCAGTATTCCCAGTGATTAATTGCAAAGCCTTTTCTTTATCCAATCCATGGGCAGCAACTGTTCCAGCCTGAAAAGGAAGATTACGAGCATTAGCGCGTTCCATTTGACCACTATTTTCTAACCCTACCAATACACCAGCATCCATTAGTGTTTTTGCATTTTTGTATGGTAAATCATAATCATCATCTTCATAATTTGGTGTAGAATGAGTTCTAGTTAGTAATACAGGAATATTTTGTTGTTTTAACTGATTAGCAACTTTGTATGCTTCGTCTGCATGTACCAATACTACTTTTTGCATTCCATGTTCTTTGACAAAACTAAGAACATCTAGAATTGCTTTTTCAGGGCTAACATGGATGAACAATGTTTGAGAACCATCAAAGATTTTAGCCATTGCCAAATGAGGCAAGTGTTTTTTACCCGAGCTTGATTTAATAGTCGCTTTTGCTTGATACAGATAATCATTGATTTCTGTAACTTGTTCTTTGTATTTCTTATTTGGTTTAAAACCTGGATCTTCACCCAACCACCATCTTCCTCTTGTAAAAGGACTTGGCCAATTCAGATGAATTCCATCATCCGTTTTTAGCGCAGCATCTTCCCAATTCCAGGCATCTAATTGTACAATAGAAGAAGTTCCTGAAATCCATCCACCGCGAGGTGTAGTTTGAGCGATTAAAACTCCATTAGGCCTCATGCTTTCTACAATTTTACTTTCTGCATTATAAGCAACAATACTTCGGATATGAGGGTTGAAACCACCTATTTCACTGTCATCATCGGTAGCCCTTACTGCTCCAATCTCTACAAGTCCTAAAGTCGTATTAGGTGCTATGAATCCAGGATATATGTGTTTGCCTGATGCATCAATTACCTTTCCTTTTGTCGTAGCGCTTCCATTAGCACCAATATTGGTTATTTTTCCGTTTTCAAAAATAATAATACTGTTTTCTATCACATCACCGTTACCTATGTGTGCTGTTGCACCTGTAATTGTAATAGCCTCATTTTGAGCTTTAGCAGGGGTTTGCTGTGCTGTTATATTTCCAAATGAAAATAGTAGTAACAACACTATATATGATATGTTTTTCATGTCTTGATTCATTAATTTTAGTGGATAGTTTCTAAAGTCTCACAATGAAATTCTTGTTTTTCTTTTTTCTTAGGCGGTTGTGTTTTTAAACCATTGTTTTTAGCCTTTAGTAACATAGTAGAAAGCTGATTTTTTTCTTGTGCAATAGTTTTTCTCATTGCTTTGTCTTTTTCAAGATCAAAATATACAGCTCCTTCAATAATTGTTTTTTCAGCTTTTGCGTAAATAGATAATGGATGATCAGTCCACAATACTATATCGGCATCTTTACCAATTTTGATACTTCCTACGCGATCATCAATGTGTAAAAGTTTTGCAGGATTTAATGTTACGAATTTCCAGGCGTCTTCTTCACTTACTCCTCCGTATTTTACAGACTTTGCAGCTTCTTGGTTTAATCTTCTGGACATTTCACCATCATCGCTATTAATAGCTACTGTAACTCCTTGATTGTGCATAATTGTAGCATTATAAGGAATAGCATCATTTACCTCATACTTATATGCCCACCAGTCAGAGAACGTGGATCCTCCAACACCATGTGCGGCCATTTTATCGGCAACTTTATAACCTTCTAAAATATGAGTGAATGTATTTATTCTGAAATTGAACTTCTCTGCAACTTTCATTAACATATTAATCTCACTTTGTACATAAGAATGACAACTGATATAACGTTTACCATTAAGGATTTCTACAAGAGTTTCCATTTCTATATCCTTGCGATATGGTTTTCCGCTATTTTTTAGTTGCTCATATTCCTTAGCACGTGTGAAATAATCGATATAGAGTTGTTCTACTCCCATACGAGTCTGAGGGAAACGTACTCTTTCTCTATCACCCCAATTACTTTGTTTTACGTTTTCTCCTAAAGCAAATTTGATGAATTTTGGAGAATTCTTGTAAATTAGGTTTTCTGCACTTTCTCCCCATTTTAATTTTAGAATTGCCGATCTTCCGCCAATTGGGTTAGCAGAACCGTGAAGGATTTGTATAGAAGTTACTCCACCAGCTAGATTGCGATACATATTTATATCATCTGGAGAAACAACGTCTTCTATTGTCACTTCGGCGGTAGAATTGTGGCCAGCTTCGTTTATAGCAGCTGCAGCTATATGGGAGTGTTCATCAATTATACCACTTGTAAGATGTTTTCCGGTTGCGTCAATAACTTTTGCATTTCCGGAGTTAAGGTTTTTACCGATGGCAGCAATTTTTCCATCTTTCACTAATACGTCAGTCTCCTTTAGAATTCCATCAGATTCGTTTGTCCACACCGTAGCGTTTTTAAACAATAGATTTTGGGATGTTGGAAGTTTACTAGTTCCATAGGCTATATTTGGATAGGTAACTGGAAGTACTTTCGGTGCTTCTTCTTTATCCTCAGATTTCTTTTTATCTTCTTCAGTATCTTCTTTAGGCTTTTGTTTTGCTGTGAAAGTTGTTTCGGCACCGTTAGGAAGAATTGCTTTTCCTGTTAAAAATTTTGGATTTTTATTGATTGCGGTAACGATTCTGGTATACTGTGTTTTTGTAGTGTCAGCATCGGTAAAGGTTATGGATAACCAATCATCTTTATAAGTGATTTTACTTCCAAGTTTGGTTTCTCCAAGTTTTACTTCTGCTTTTGGCTTTGATGGTTTTCCGGATATTGATACGTCATAAGTTTTACCTGCAAGAGTAAGGTCATATGATCCATTGATATCAGTCACATTCATATCGGTAACAACATTTTTATGACCTTGTACCCAGTTTTCATAAATGATGTTATCTTTTGAAAACATTTCACTATTAGTAATCAGAAAGTTGGCATAGGCACCTTTCTTTATAATACCAAGTACATCACTTTTGCCAAGAATTTGAGCAGGAACTGTAGTTAAAGAAGCTAAGGCAGTTTTTTTATCCAACCCGTGTGCTATTGCCTTTTCTATTCTGGTTTTAAGATCTCCTATTTTTTTTAATTTATGTGTAGTCAAGGAAAATTGTATGTTGTTTTTATCAAGGACAGATGGATTCGTTGGAGCTTGATTCCAGTGACGCATATCACCTAAACTTACTAAGTTGGACATATATGGGTCTGATACATCATATGCATCAGGAAAATCAAGGGGAAGAATATATTTGGCATTGGTAGCTTTTACTTTATCAATTCTAGCATATTCATCTCCACCACCAACAATTATGTATTGGATATTAAATTCATCACCTACTTTGTCAGCTCTAAAACCATTAATTCTGCTTCCAGCTTCAAAAATTTGTGGTAGATTTTTATTTCTATTTAATGCTTCTAATGATAGATCTTTATTGTCCATATTTCCTTTGGCATACCAGCTAGCATCGTTATACGTCTGTCTTAATAGTGCCATAGATCCCATTAGAGAAGTTGGGTATAATTGTTTGCTTTTTGCACTTTTAGAAAAAGAAAGTAGTTGAGATGACGCTTCGCTAAGCAATCGTTCACCTTCTGTTCCATCATTATTTAGGGCAACGAGCATACCAATTCCTCTGATGATTCCATCTGGCATGTGTGTGTTTAATGCTCCAAACCCTTCTTTGATAAATTCATCAGCCTTCTTATTATCATATGTGAAATCTTTAAGAGGATTTGTTTCCGGACGAATATGATCATTCCAATAGTAACCTTCTCTCGAAGCATCATACTGAGGGTTTCCTCCAAAAGGATTTCCTTCTCTTTTAGGCTTTTTGATACCAAAATTTGTGTAAGGGTCAATAAAAGAAGGGTAAATATGTTTTCCTTTTAAATTAATTACCACGCTATTTTTTGGGATTGTAAGAGAAGTTCCTACTTGTGTAATTTTTCCTTTTTGAATAATTAACGTACCGTTCTTGATTTCTGTTTCTGGAGAAGTATGGATTATAGCATTCGTGAAAACAGTATAATTAGAGTTGGACGTTTTTACGCCATCATTTTTTGGAAAATATTCTTGAGCGTAAAGATTAAGTCCCATAAATATCGCTAAGAGCGATAATAATAGTTTTTTCATAAGAGTTAGTGTAAAGATGAATTGGTTTTAAAGATAACTGTTGCTATAGAAAGACCTTAAAAATTAGTAATTTTTTAACAACTGATAAGTGAGTTCTAAATCAAAGTAATTTTAAAGATCTATAATTTATCTTTATAATAGTTTACTAATAAGGCAACTACGTAACTGTAGGTTTCCATGCCTTTGGGTTGGTTGTTTGCTTTTAGATAGGTGTCGTATGAACTTTTAAAAATAGGCTCTAATGGATTTTGATAGCGCATCCAGAACTCATTAACTTCTCGATAGTTTTTTCGAATTCCTGGTCTTAGTTTCTCTATCAAACACAGTGCTTTTTGTTCATCTCTAAGGTACAGGTCATTTAAACAGAATTTTAGAGCAAAGGTGGTTCCACTATAATTAAAATAAGCGTCGTCATAATTCATAGTAGTTAGAGCTGCTATAAAATTAGCTTCATTTTCTTTAGCAAAACCTAACTGATGTGCTTCCTCGTGACAGCTGGTGGTTGGCGCTTTGTAATTAATTATTAATCCATTAATCTGAGCTTCATTAGTAATTGGATTAAGATAGCCACTAAATCCCATATATGTCAGTGGTACACTTAATAGAGATTTTTTAATACTTTTTGGATAATAATTAATAGTGGGAAAGATATGGTTAAGTTGCTGATAAGCAGGGATGGTTTTTTCAAATATTTCTTCTTTACTATAAGGCATTACTATAGACAACGTATCGTTAGATTCTAAATTGGCATGGATGGTATTAGCCTTATCAATTAATTTTTCTGAAACCAATACAAGTTCAGCTTCAGTATATTGATCATTAATCTTTAATATTTCATGCATTGGCAATCTATAATAATTAATTCCCCATAAAAGATGGAAGCATGCGTAAACAATGGATAAAGTAGCACCAACGTCTAGCAATACAGATTTCCACGCTACTTTTTTTCGAAATACTTTTTTGAATAAAAAACGGACTAGGAGTACAATCAAAATACTATAACCGATGTCTCCGAAAGAAAAAGGAATCCAACCAAACGCATATCGTAATGCTTTAGAAGTATATACAAACAAACCATTACTATAAAATCGATCAACAAATTCAGGAAAGAAAGAAAGAATTTTAATAATTAAGATCTGTAATGGTAATAGAATAGTAAGGTATAATTTTGTTTTGGATTGCATGAAATAAAATATAATAGTATGTAAATCTACAACATTTAATATATCATTTGAATTAAGATTTTCATAATGTACATTTGCCAAAAACATACGAGACATATGAATTCGGAAATAAGAAACCTAGAGCCCAAAGAACTTTGGAATAAATTTGCAGATCTTAATGCTGTTCCTAGACCTTCGAAAAAAGAAGAACGTGTAATCGCTTTTATGAAAGATTTTGGAAATTCATTAGGATTACCAGTAGAAATAGATGAAGTAGGTAATGTTTTGATTAAAAAGCCAGCTACGGCAGGTATGGAGAATCGAAAAACTGTAGTTATGCAATCTCATTTAGATATGGTTCATCAAAAAAATGCAGATACTGTCTTTGATTTTGATACGCAAGGAATCGAAATGTATGTTGATGGTGATTGGGTAAGAGCGAGAGGAACTACTTTGGGGGCAGATAATGGGTTAGGTGTAGCGACTATTATGGCTATTCTGGAGTCTAACGAAATTTCTCATCCAGCAATAGAAGCTTTATTTACTATTGATGAAGAAACTGGAATGACCGGAGCAATGGGATTAAAACCGAATTGGCTACAAGGAGATATTTTATTAAACTTAGATACAGAGGAAGACGATGAAATAGGTGTAGGATGTGCAGGAGGAGTAGATGTGACTGCAGAAAGAGCTTATGAAGAAGAAGAGATAGAGGAAGGGAAATCAGCATATACTATTTCTGTAACTGGGCTAAATGGAGGACATTCTGGAATGGATATTCATAAAGGATTAGGTAACGCTAATAAAATTATGAATAGGTTGTTGTTTGATGGTTTTGAAAATTTTGGACTTAGAATCCACGAAATCAAAGGAGGAAGCTTGCGAAACGCTATCCCAAGAGAAAGTTTTGCAACAATCGTAGTGGATACAATACATTCCGAAGCTTTCGAGTTTGAAATAGGAGAGTTAGTTTCAACTATTAAAAACGAACTTTCTTCGGTAGATCCCAATTTATCAATCGAATTAAAGCAGATTGATTTACCAAGTAGTGTTATGGAACTAGGAGTTCAGGAAGGTCTCCTAAAATCTTTGTATGCAGCTCATAATGGGGTATATATAATGAGTTTATCTATCTCTGATTTGGTAGAAACTTCTAATAATATAGCCAAAGTAACAATTGGTGGTGGTACTATTAAGATCGAATGTTTGACTAGAAGTAGTGTGGAGTCAACAAAATTGGATTTAGTAAATAAACTTAGAGCAACTTTTGAATTGATAGGATGTGAGGTTACGACGGATGGAGATTATCCCGGTTGGGCACCGAATATGAATTCTTCAATATTAAAGGTGTTAGACGAGTTGTATCAAAAAATTAATGGAGAAAAAGCTCATGTAGCAGCTTGTCACGCTGGATTAGAATGTGGTATCTTAGGTCAAAATTATCCTAATATGGATATGATATCCTTTGGTCCAACTATTTTAGGAGCACATTCTCCAGATGAGAGAGCAAGTATTTCTTCAGCTAAGAAATATTGGGGTTTTGTAAAGGAAATTCTACAAAATATTCCTGTGAAATAATTTTTAGTATTTATTGTAAAAACAAAAGGCATCTTATTTTAAATAAGATGCCTTTTTTATAAGTTATTTAGTATTACTTTTTTTCTCCTTGTATTCCGACTAATTCTAGTTCAAAGATTAAGTCTGCATTAGCAGGTATTTGACCTCTTCCATTTGGATATCCTAAATGAGGAGGAATGAAAATTACAGTTTTATCACCAACTTTCATATTCTGTACACCTTCTCTAAAACCTGGAATCATTTGAGCATCCGGAGAATAAGGCATTTCTAAAGGAACATATCCCTTAGGGTGACTTGCACGACGATGATCCCATGTTCCCGTTTCCTTAGCTTTTTCTTCAACATTTGTATCGAATAATTTTCCATCAACAAAGTATCCTTCATAATTGACTTGAACGATCTGACCAAGCTTTGGTTGTTCACCATCTCCTTTGTTTACATAATAAATTCCTAAGCCACTTTCTAGTGTAGTTACTTTTTCTTTTAATTCTGCATGCTTAGCCGCAACTTTAGCGTTTCTTTCTTTATTAAGACGTTCTTGCTCTAATTTTTCTTCTTCTAAGGCTTTTAACTGACCCTCAAAAACTACTTTAGCATCAAAAGCTTTAGCGCTCTTACCTTTTCTGATAATATTTACTTGTTCCATTCTTACTTCAGAAACTGGTTTGTCGCCAGGTTTTTTGGTTTCAACAACTCCAATACTATCTACGATATCTTGTCCAAAAACGATTTCACCAAATACAGTATGCTTTCCGTTTAACCATGGAGTTTCTTTTAGTGTGATGAAAAACTGACTTCCGTTAGTAGCAGGACCTGAATTAGCCATAGATAAGATTCCTTTAGACTTATGGCCCAATGAGTCTACAAATTCATCAGGAAATTTATAACCTGGATCACCAGTCCCTGTTCCTAAAGGATCTCCCGTCTGGATCATAAAATCTTTAATTATTCTATGGAATATAATACCGTCATAGTATTTTTTTCCTTGATATAAACTATCTACTAAGGTGTTGGTTCCTTCTGCCAGAGAAACAAAATTAGCAACTGTTAGCGGTGTTGCTTCATGATATAACTTGGCAACGGTAGTTCCTTTATTGGTAATGATTTCTGCATATACACCATCCGCGAGCTCGGGATATTTTTCTTCACAATTACTAAAGGTTATAGCAATAAGAGCTAAAAATAAAAGATTTAGTTTTTTCATTTTTTTGTTAAAATTTAATTTTCTTTTGTTGATTGTTTGGTAATTTTATTGAGTGTTACTCTTGATATTAACGGAATATTTGTTCCAATCTTATTATCATCTCCATAATAACCGTAAGCTTGATATGAAGGGAATAAAAATGTTACGATTTCTCCTTCTTTCATCAGTTTCAATCCTTCTCTCAGTCCAAAAAATAAATCTTCTTGGTCAATCGCATAGTTTACAGTATCTAACTCTTTTCGATTGTATATAATTACATTGTTTAGATCTTTTATGTTATAATTGAAATTTACAACATCTCCAAACTTTGGCGTAATAGTAGAAATAGTATCTTTTTTCTCATAATAATACCAGAATCCACCATCTGATGTAATATAATTATTTAAAGAATCTTCTTTGATAATCTTTTGGATTCTAGTTTCTTCTCTAGCGCTAAGTTCCTTATTTCTGTTTATAGATTCGCTAATAAACGATCCAGATGAGATACTTACAGGTTTCCTTGCTTCAGGCGCTTTACAGGAGAAAAATAATGCTAAAAGACTTAATGATAGAAGAAAATGTCTCATGGATTTAGGGCATTTTTATAGGAAGGTAAGATACTAATAAATTTCTCAATGGTTTCAGTAAGAGAAAGATTGCTTTTTCCACCTGCAGCATTATGATGACCGCCTCCTTCAAAGTGATTTCGAGAGAATTCATTAACAGAAAAATCACCTTTAGATCGTAAAGAAATCTTTATAATGTTTTCACCTTTATTTTCGATAAAAATCAAGGCAAAAACTATTCCTTCAACAGATAAACCCATATTAACAAAAGCTTCCGTATCACCTTTCTTGAAATTATGGTCATCTAATTCTTTTTGTGATAACGTTATATAAGCGGTTTTATATTCTGGAATTATCTTTAAATTTTTGAGAGCTACTCCTTGTAGTTGTAATCTAGAATAAGAGTTATTATCATATATGTTTTCATGGATTGCGGTATTGTTCGCACCGCGATCAATTAAATCAGCAATTACACTATGAGTAGTACTTGTTGTAGATCTAAATCTAAAAGAACCTGTGTCTGTCATAATACCAACATAAATACATGTTGCTATATCCGCAGTGACCTTATCCAAGTCATCTAATTTTTCTATAAAATGATAAATCATTTGGCAAGTAGAGCTCATGCCAACATCACTATAGGTATATGTAGCATAATCATCTGGTTGCTGATGATGATCAATCATAATATAGGTAGTATCTGTATTTTCTAATAGACTTTCCATATTTCCAGTTCTGGAAAAATGATTAAAATCTAGAGTAAAAATAATATCTGCTTCCCTGATTTTAGTAACTGCTAACTCAGTATCAGCATCATATTTTAAAACGGTATTCTCTCCAGGAATCCATTTTAAAAAACGAGGGTAGTCATTAGGCGTAATAACCGTAGCATCATGTCCTAATCCAGTTAGATAATGATATAATGCTAAAGTAGACCCAATAGCATCTCCATCAGGATTTTTATGAGGAATAATTACAATTTTTTTTGGGGAACTTAAAAGTCCTTTTATTTCTTTAATCTCACTCGTATTCATAGATCAGCGAATATACTATTTATTAATAATATGATAATAAAGGAATTCTTAATTTTATTGAGTTCTAATTTCAATCAAAATGAAAACTCTTAGCAGTATACTTTTAGTACTATTTTTTACAATTCATTGTGCTTTTTGTCAAGACATAGTACAAAACGAAACTTCGGATTTTACGATTGCTTTTGGAAGTTGCAACAAACAAGATAATCCACAACCTTTTTGGGCTGAGATTCTAAAAAAAAACCAACCAAACGTTTTTATCTGGGGAGGCGATAATATCTATGGTGATTCTGACGATATGGCTAAAATTGAGAATGACTATAAAATTCAGAATAATAATACAGATTATCAAAAATTAAAAAATACTGTTCTTATTCTTGCTACCTGGGATGATCATGATTATGGTAAAAGTGATGCAGGAGTAGAATGGAAAATGAAAAGAGAAAGCCAACAGTTGTTTTATGATTTTCTCGGAGTACCGAAAGATGATCCTATTTTTAAAAATAAATTTACCTGGATTTTCATATCCATTGGTAGATTTTACATCTAGTGGATTAACCCATGCATATACCAAATATAACGGAGAGCCTAATAAAAATAGAGTAGGAGAGGTAGTTTTTATTCCTAGTTTTGGGATTTTAAAATTTGATTTTGATAAACAAAAGGTAATTATGCAGATGAGAGGAGAAAACAATAGAATTTTACAGGAATTTATACAACAATATCCTAAAAATTAGAATTTTTTGACCTGATTTTATAAAAGGCAGTACTTTATGAGGAAATTTCTTGTTTTTGATGCTTTTATCTATACTTTTGCACAAAATTTTGCATTTGGCTTTTGTGGTCAAAAAAAAATATTAAAAGAATAGAATTTCCTATTGTTAGGAAATAGGATAAAAAACAAATTTTTAAAATGGCAACAAATAGAACTTTTACCATGCTTAAGCCGGATGCGGTAAGAAAAGGATACATCGGAGCGATCCTTGAGCAAATCACTGCTTCAGGTTTTAGAATTGTAGCAATGAAATTAACACAGTTAACTACTGATGATGCTAAAGCTTTTTATGCTGTACATAGCGAGCGTCCTTTTTATGGAGAATTAGTAGAATATATGACTAGTGGTCCAATCGTGGCGGCTATTCTTGAAAAAGAAAATGCTGTAGAAGATTTTAGAACCTTAATCGGTGCTACGAATCCTGAAGACGCTGCAGAAGGAACTATTCGTAAGAAGTTTGCTACTTCAATTAGCGAAAATGCGGTACATGGTAGTGATAGTGATGATAATGCTGCTATAGAAGGCACTTTCCATTTCTCAGGAAGAGAGCAATTCTAGTAAAAAAGTTATATTTTATATAGTGTTCAAAAACCATCTTGATGATTCGAGATGGTTTTTTTTATGACTTTCAATTAGATTTTTTTATCAGAAGCAATACTACCAAAGCACCCTAAAACTTAGGTTAGGAGTAATCCCCAAAGCAAAAATATCTGAGTTAATAAATCGATTGTCTAGTGAATTGGTAGTTCTAAACTCTCGATTTAATATGTTTTCTCGATCATAAAGGTTCAATACAGAAAGTCCTATTCGATATTTGATATATGGATTAGACCTTATTTTGAAATCATAAATTGCAGAAAAATCTAATCTGTGATATATAGGTAGATTCGTACCATTGATTTCTCCAAAATCTAGTAATACCAGATTCCCACTTTCATCAACTCCAGCAACATTGGTAAAAGCTTTGCCAGTATGCCAGAGCCAACCTAAGGAAAATTGAAAATTATTGATCTTATAAAAGTGAGACCATTTTACCGTGTGTTCAATGTTCCAATTACCAGGAAAAGATTCATTATTATTGATATCCTCAAATTTATTTCGAGTATTGATATATGAATAACTTACCCAGGTCTTATAGTTTTTGAAACGCTTTTTTAGAAAAAAATCAATGCCGTAGACGCTACTTTCTCCGTTATGATAGGTATTATCAATTGGATTGATGAAACCTGCCGTTAGCGAAGTGATATCATCTATTTGTTTGTAATATGTATCTACATCAAAATACCATTTGTTTTTCTTAAAACTACTTCCTAGCGTAAACTGATAACTAGTAATCACAGGGAACTGCTCTTTGTTTGATAGCGTCCAAACTTGATTTTCTAAGGATAGATCACTAACTACGGATTCTCTAATCTGGCTGACAGCCTGGCTACGATATTCACCTGTAGCGTTTACTTCCCAATATTTAGATAAGTTTTTCTGTATAAAAACTCTGGGTTCTATAAATGTTTTATCTAATTCGGTATAATGATTTAAGCGCAGTCCTGCAGAGAGATAAAAGTTTTTAGGGGTTTCATATTTATATTCACCATAAACTGCATGTGTATTTAGAAAACGATCATCTTGATCCAAAACTAATTCATAGCTAGGCGTAGTAGTTACAAATGCATACTTGATAGTATTATTCGAAAATTGATATCCACCAAGAATTTTATGATAATCAGATAGAGAGTAATTAGCATCTATAGCAGCACCAAAATCTTTTACACTATTCTTTTTGCTTTCAGTTTCAGTTGTTATTCCAGATGCTCCGGTGATGAATTGATAATTCAGCAAATAGCTTGTGTAATATCCACTAGTACGAACGTTAAAACGATCACTCCAGCTGTGCTTCCAGCTTATGTTATACCCTTCATTTTCTGTTGCTAAATCATCATTAAAAGACATAAGATCATCACTTCTTCTAAAATCAAGATCATTTTTACTGTAAAGTGCATTTACTTCAATTTTGTCAAAATCCGACACTTTAGCAATCAGGTTGGCATTATAGTCTGCATAGAAAAAATCATTTTTAACTTCATTAAGTGGGTTTGTTTCCGCGATGGTAGTATTCTGAAAAACACGATCAGCAAATTGTTTATAGGTAAATGTTTCTAGAACGTCCGTATATGAACGTCTTCCGGATAGTTGTAATGATACTTTATCTTTTATAATCGGTGCATGAACAACTGCATCCGCATTGATCATATTAAACCCTGCTCCTCCGGTAAAACGGTTAACAACCTCATTTTCAGTTTTGATATCAATTACTCCGGAGATTCTATCTCCATATTGGGCGCTAACTCCACTTTTAGAAAAATCTACTTCTTTTACAACATATGGATTAAAAGCAGATAACATACCAAAAAAATGCCCTTGATGGTATGTTTTGATGCCATTCCAAAGCACTAAGTTTTGATTAGGAGCACTACCACGTACATATAAACCTGATGCGGTTTCGAATGGACTATTAACACCTGGCGTCAATTGAATACTCTGCAATATATCCGGTTCCGTAAGACCAGGCAATATCTCAATGTCCTTTAGGTTAATATTTACTACTTTTTTATTTTGAGTAATTCCCTTGGTAAGGTATTCTTGAATAACGACTTCGTCCAGCGCTTCTATGGTATTGGTGAGATAGATATTAATGCATTCATTAGTAAGAAATTCAGAAGAGTTTAATACTTTCTGTCTAAATCCTGGCGCACTTATTAAAATCGCGGAATTAAAAGGAATATCTGTGTTTTCAAAATACCCTTTCTCATTGGTAGTTATGTTAGTTCTAGAAGCTTTAAAGAATACTCTAATTTTTTCTAACGGCTCAGAATTTTCATTATAAATATAACCACAGATGGTAACACTATCATTCTGAGAATACTTTCTAATAGTGATGAAATTTTCTCCTGTAATTTCGAATTTTAATTTTGATTGTAATTGCAAGCTCTTAATAACATCCTCTATGCTTGTATCAGCATTGGTTTGTATTGAAACAGATTTATTAATAATAGTTGCATCAATGTATGAGAATTTTACATTGAATTGTTTTTCTAAAGAAGGGATTACTTGCGATAAAGGGTAGTTTTTCGCATCAATTATAGTTGCTTTTTCCTGTGAAAAAACAGATGTACTCCACAAAAGTATGCATACACATAAAAGTCTCTTCATTCTTTTAATTTTCTACTACCACGGTCTTACCGTTTTGCAATAGCTGGTATTGCAAACCTAAGGTACTAAAAACTGTTTTAAGAGCAACATTTATGTTATTATTAGGGAAAGTTCCAGTATAAATTATATCTGTATCTATATTCTTTGTATTGATAGTGATATTGTATTGATCCTCTAATTCTTTGAAAACATAGTGTAGAGGAATACTTCTAAACGAACTTGTGTTAGTAATCCAGGAAGGTTCTTGCGCTACAAGCGTCCAATGTTCAGGGGCCGTGTTTGTAATGTTTCTGTAAGCTTTTCCAGCTGTAAGAATTGTATTATCTTGGTTGCTTGTAACACGTACCTTGCCTTCATAGCAAACTGCTTCGAAAAATGAAGCTTGTGATTGTACGTTAAATTCAGTTCCTAATACGGAAACATCTCCGTTTTTAGTAGTAACTGTAAATTTACTTCCCTTTTTTACTTTAAAATAGGCTTCGCCGTTTAGTGAAACGGTTCTGTTTGTTTTCCAATTTTTTTCATCAAAACTTGCTTCAGACTTAGCATTTAATATCATTTCAGAACCATCTGGCAAGGTTACTGCTAGTTGTTCGCCATAAGAAGTTGCAAATGAGTCATTAGAATTGAATAAGAATAATCCAAATATAACCGCAACCGAAGCTGCTACAGCTAAATAAGGCCAAATTTTAATAACCGGTTTTGTGTTCTTCTTATAAGAAGTTTGTTTATTTGATTTTATGTTACGTAAAGCAGCATCTACATCATACTCCGCCAGATCCAAAGTATCAGCACCAGCTAAAATCTTCATATAATATTCGTATTCCGGATGCGATTGGAACTCACTAAGTTCCTCTGGAGAAAGATCTCCATTAACCCATCTGGATAAGAATATATCATCTTTTTTATTGTCAAACATAATCTGCTTATATATAATAGAAACGTTTAAGTTTGGTGTTACCCTACCTCTGTTTTAAATATTTCCGATTTTTTTTCTTAAAGTCACTAAAGCTTTATGCATTAATTTCTCTATTGCTTTTACCGATACATTCGATAACTCGGCAATTTCTCTATATGTTTTTTTATCAATTCTACTCAAAAGAAAAACTTCTCTCTGTCTATTCGGTAAATCTGCTATAGCATTTTTTAGCTTCTCCATGTATTCTTTTTCTAGCATGACGAATTCAGGAGATTCATTGGTAACATCACTTTTTCGTTGTGTAATGTATTTTTGGTGCTTAAACTTTACTTGTTGATGGCGCGCTATACTAATTCCTAGATTAGTAGCGATTGTATAGACATAGCTTTTTGCCTTATCTATGGATACCTTTGAACAATTATTCCATAGTTTAATGAAGGAGTCCTGCACAATATCTTCTGCCTGATCAAGATCCCCAAATTTATAATATAGATAACTTCTCAAAAGTTTAGCATGACTTTTGAAAAATTGATCAAAGACTTGTTCGTCACAAGTAGAGTTTTTACTATCAGACATTTGGGGATTCATTAGACGTCAAAACTAGATTTTTTTCTGGTATCAAAAAAAAGAAATTGCAAAAAAAAGATAAATGAGGGGTGGGGTAGGCGTGTTCCTTATCGTTTTATTATTGTTATAACACACAAACATCTCAATTGAGTTTTTACTTAATCTTTAATTAAAAAATTAAAATGAAAAATCTTAGAATCCTTTGCCTACTTATGCTTGGGCTTATAGTTGCATTCACTTCTTGTGAAGAAAATGATGAAAACGATCCAACCTCAGAATGCCCTGAATTATCTTTTGAAAGAGATGGTGGGAAACTAATTGCTAATTTTGAAGAAATAAATAGTTTAGATGTATACGAATGGTTTGTAAACGACCAATTGGTAGAAACCGAGAGTTTAGAAGATCAGCGTGACAATACTTTAGATATTTCTGAATATGAAGTAGGTACTTATACTATTTGTATAAAAGCAGAAACTCCTGATTGTCCTGGAGGTGTAGAATTTTGTGAGGATATAGTTGTTGGAGAGGATATGGAAGGTTGTCCGGAATTGAAATTCACAAAAGAAGGTGATTACCTAATTGCTGATTTTGAGGGTATTGATACGCTAGAATTTTATGCTTGGCAAGTTACTGGAGAGACTCTTGGCAATGAAGTCATTATAGAAAATGAAGGCACTAATAATCAAGGGGATAATAAATTTTCTCTTAACGATTTAGAAGAAGGTACGTATACTATTTGTTTAATTTCTGAAAGTCCAACCTGTACTAGTGCTGAATATTGCGAAGACATTACTGTAGATGGAGATGGACAAGGATCTTGCCCAGATCTTTCAATTGTTTCAGAAGGAAATGTGGTGACCGCAACAATAAGTGGTACGCAGGATATTGATTTATTTAAATGGTATGTAAATAATCAACTTTTAGCTGCTGAAGATTTACAGGTTCAAGGCAGTATTGTTACATTGGATCTTAGTGATTATAACCTTGGATCTTATGAAGTATGTGTGAAGTTTAATTCTAATGAATGTTCTCAAGGAATAGAGGTTTGTACAACAGTCCAGGTAACAGATAATAATAATGGTGGAGATGATTGTCCTGACTTATCATTTATTGAAGAGGGAACTTTGATGTTTGCTAATTTTCCTGGGATTGATCAATTAGATGTTTATGAGTGGTTTGTTGATGGTGTATTGGTAGAAACAGAAACTTTACAAAATCAGGATAGAGATGATCTACTTGATTTGAGTTCATATAATCCAGGAACTTATAATGTTTGTATTAAAGCAGCAACGAATGACTGTCCAAATGGAACAGAATATTGCGCGAGCATTGTTATACCAGAACCGCAAAGTATCGATTGTTCAGTTTTTGATGTGATTAATTATGAGGATAAGATTGCTATCGCAACGTCATTATCAATTACAGATATAGATCCTAGTTCTGTAGTATGGACAATTGATGGTACTGTAATTACACCGATTACACCTAGAGTTGCAAGACTTCAAGATCACGTTAATCAATCCGGAAAATATGAAATCTGTTATAAAGCGGTTTCACAAACCTGCGGTAACTTAGAGAAATGTATTGAGATAGATTATCAAGGATAAACTGATAAGAAAAGAATCACTCTGAATATTTCACTAATGAGGTCATGCATATGTATGACCTCATTTTTATTAGGGTTTTAAGAAAAAAGAGAGGTGTTTAATGTTTTTTTTGTAGGAATGGGGGTAGGGTATTCTTTTTTAGCTGCGTTTCATTATTGTGGAGCGGTTATAAAGCTTCTTGAAAATTAACTATTGACAACCCCTAAAAAATTATAAAGATGAAAAAACTTAGTATTTGGTGTGTAATGATTTTTACATTACTAGTAGGATTTACTTCTTGTGAAGAAAACGAAGAATTCGAAACGTGTCCGGATATAACTATTAATATTGAGAATGTGCCAGGTAGCGCAGTATATCGTTTTGTAGCTCAATTAGATGGTGTAGAAGATGTGAGATTTACTTGGTCTATTGATGGAGAAGAAGTAGACACAGGAAACCTGAATGATATAGCGAGTCAGATATTCGATTATCAATTTGAAGAAGGAACGCATACTATTTGTGTAAAAGTAGCAAGCGATACTTGTCCTATAGAGGTGTGTAAAGAGATTGAGGTGGATCGAGATGAAACTGATCCTTGTCCAGACCTTTTCTTTGAAGCAAGACAGCTCGAAAGACCAAATAAATATAAGTTTATAGCAGATTTTCCAGAAATTGAAGAAACACGTTATGAGTGGTTTATTAACGGAGAGGTAGTAGAAAATGATAATCAGAATGATGACAACTACTTGTTCTGGGAGTTTGAAACACCAGGAAGATATGAAGTGTGTATCAAAACAGAAACTCCTGATTGTCCTAATGGAACTTCGTATTGTAAAGTAATAGAGGTAGAAGAAGTTAATGAAACATGTCCTGATTTATTTTTTATTGCAGAACAAGACGGTGATAATCCAGCATATTACTTCCAAGTGGAATTTGAAGGAGCTAATGATGTTGAGTGGTTAGGATGGTATATTAATGGAGAGTTAGTAGAAGATTCTAATAATGGTGACAATAACAGATTCTATTATCAATTCGCTCCTGGAAGATATGAAGTATGTTTAAAAACTGAAACTCCAGAATGTCCAGAAGGAACATCATATTGTAAGATTATTGAAATCGAAGGTGATACTACTTGTCCTGATTTGTTTTTTGAAGCAGAGCAAGATGGAGATAACCCTGCGTATTATTTTTATCCAAACGCTTTCGAAGGAATAGATAATGTAACATTAGAGTGGTCTGTAAATGGAGATTATGTAGGAACTAGTTCTGGGCACAATGATCCTTTTTACTATCAATTTAATCCAGGAAGTTATGAAGTGTGTCTTTCTGTAGAAACACCAGACTGTCCACAAGGAGTAACATTCTGTAAAGTAATTGAAATAGAAGAATCAGGAACAGATTGCCCAAATTTATTTTTCAATATTGAACAAGAAGGAAATACACCTGGATATAATTTCTGGGCAGAATTCGAAGGTATGAATGATGTTTCTTACGAATGGACCATCAATGGAGATGTAGTGAATTCTGAGACACTAGGCAGTAATGATAGAGATGATTATTTGTACTATCAGTTTGGAGCAGGGACATATGAAATCTGTATCATAGCAGAAACGCCAAATTGTCCGAATGGAACAACATTTTGTAAAACATTAGTGATTGAATAAACAAGTTTAGTTAGGTTAGATTAATTAGGTTGATTCCCTGGGAGCATTGCCATTCTTCCAGGGAATTTTGTTTATTAAACTTTACAAGGTTATTAAAGCCAAAACTTAGATCATAAAAGAATCAAGTTTCTAATGAAGGAATTTATATAGAAATTAAAATTCTCCTCCACCTTCGTTATTAGAACAATCTACAAACTCAACCTCGGTTTCGAACCATTCTGAAGTGCCACAAGGGTTAGTTCTTCTTATTTCGAAAACATACCAACCAGGAGAAGGTGTGTAGTTTAGTGTACCGGAATTTCCGGAATAATTAGTTGATGGACTATATACGATAGATAAACTAGGCCATCTTCGAACTCTTATTTGATGTGTTGTACCTGGTAACCTAGGAAAGATATCATAAGTATTACCATAATGACTAGAACAAAAATAATCAGTTTCTCCAATACCATTGCCAAATTCAATATAGTCTACAACAGCTTTTCCTACCCACACATCTTTACGAATGTTTTGAGTTGGAGAAGTACCTTGGATAAACCCTGATCCATTAAACGAACTATTTACAGGCTTTACCGTAATACTATTATCAGAAGAAGATAAAATCTGAAGATTTGAAGATGTTGTCCAGGTAATAGGAAAATTTGTATTATTTAGATTGTAAATTTCAGTAGAATTATTACAAATAAGTGATGATCCCGTTAATGATAAAGATAGAGGGTACAAAAAGTTTAATGCTACAATATCAAAACCCCCAAATTCTCCAGGGACAGAATTATTATAACAAGCTATCATTACAGAATTTGGATCAAATCCTGTAGGTGTTCCAGGAATATGATTAGCTCCGTTTGCATTAGGAAAACCAGGAGGATTAATGGGTTCGGAGCTGTCTAAACCACAACTTTCTCTACTAAACCAATCTGTATGCCGCAAGCCTAAGGTGTGACCAAACTCGTGTATCCAGATATGTCTTAATATTTGAGCATTCAAGTTTCTTGTTCCTGAGAATATTCTTACTTCTGGTCCAGGATTCCCATTAAAAGGAAAATCTGCGCTAGCACCAGCACGAGAATCTATGATCTCGATTGCATTAATATCCATTGTATTATCTCTTGGGCCAAAAGTTAAAATAAAGTTGAGACCAATATCTAAATCATTATAATTTTGTATTGCCTGTGTGAGTGCATTTTGTTGAGAAATTGTAAGGTCATTTGCTCCTTGATTCACACCTCTTATAGTTATGTTTCTGTTATTAGTTACTATATTATTAGAATGATATTGCTTTGCTGAATTATTAGATGATATCATTTCATTCACCTGATCAAAAGGTATCATTATATCTTCCTCGATGATATAATATTTTTCAAATGTACCGTCAGTGTTTTTTCGATCGACTAACCTTAATCCTAAAGTATTGAAATTTAATTTTCTAATCTTAATTAAATCATTCTCGGTAATTTCATATTCTTTGAGACTTTGTGCGTTAGAAGTTGATTCTTCGTTAAGTGTTAAGTCGTCTTCAGAACACCCTATGAGAATAGAGAATAATAAAGTGGTCAAAAGGCCTGTAATTAATTTTTTCATCGGTGTGAGTTTTAGAGTTGCCTTACCTTGTTTAGGAGTGTTCAGGTCATTTTTTTCTCCTTGTCACTACTCACCTAAAATGATGAGAAGTTTCTTCTGTATGTTTTGTATATCTAATGTAGTTTTCTAAAGTAAATCTACTTTAGAGTTGTAATTATTACGTTGATGTGTTGATATTCTTATTGTATTTAATAATCAATAGAAATGCAGTTGTTTTAAAAGTATGTAGTCAATTATTTTAAGTTTGTCCGTTTACCCTAAAAGTTATAGCCGGTATGTGTGTAATTAAAAGAAAGTTCTTGTGAAAATGAATTTTCCCTTTGTGTTATGGTAGTCTTTTTATAAACAAGGTGTTAGTTTGTTTTTTGATTGATTTTTAGTAAGTGTAATTTATTGTTTTGAGGGGAAAAAACCAATTATTGTTAGTTAAAAAAAAGATGTGTTAATTCTTTTTAATTAAGTAACCTTTTGGTTTTAAGGAATTCTGAAAAGTATTAAAGTTTCGTATTTAAATTTTACTTTATAAAGTCTATCAAATGAAGTATGTTTATTGGAGACATTTTGGATATAAATTGAAGCATTTTTTGGTTTTGATTTAATTTTCATACATTGAAAATAATTAAGTAGTAACTTAAAAGTTTTTTTTTGGCTAAAATTTTTAAATCGCATATCATTTAAAATTATGTTTGTATGGTAGGGTGTATCAACGTATAAACGTTTTACTTATATAAAGACAACTTATTTTGAAGAATTTTAATACATACATAAAATTATCCACATTGCTAATCGTACTATTATTCAGTAGTTGTGTGAATGATGATTCATTCTTTCCAGAAGAAAATACGGATAGGGTAATATCAAGTACCTCATTAGTAACTGTTCTTAATAGTTTTAATTCAGGTGAGATTTTTCCTTCAGAAAGTGAACAGTGTTTTAGGTTTGTCTATCCAATAACGCTTGGGTATAATACTGATTCAACTATTAGGATTGACAGTTATGATGGGTTAGTAGATGTAGTCTCTAGTCAAGGAATAAATTTTAATATTACTGGATTACAATTTCCTATTAAAATTGTTTTTAAGAATACGGATACGGAGGTTTCTATTGCCAATGAAACAGCGCTACTAAATATTTTAAGAGAATGTGAGTTTGATACTGTTCGAGATGAATTTGATCGTTTTTTTAATAGTTGTTTTAAATTTGATTATCCTGTTATTTTGTTAAATGCTGATGGGAATGAAACTAGCATAGCTTCAGATCAAGAATTTTTGGTTTTTTATCAAAATCAAGAAATAACGTATCAACCAGATTTTAAATTCCCAGTAAATGTATTAGTCGCTCCTAATTTTGATAGTACAACTATAATAGATACTTATTTTGGTTTTTTTAGGTTGATAGAATCTTGTGAGAGTCGTTGCCCTCAGTTAGATTTTAATTTCGAACAAACTGATATTTTTAATTTAGGGTATCGATTCGAGGCGGATTTCCCAGACCTTGACGCTATAGGTTCTTATAGTTGGTTTATCAATGGTGAGTTTATTGAAAATGATGGGCCAAACAATCAGGGTGATAATTTGTTAATACGGGATTTTAATGCTCCTGGAGTTTATGAGGTTTGTATTAAAACCGAAACAGCGATGTGCCCAGAAGGCGTTGAATTTTGTAAAAGAATAGAAGTTGCTGCTTTTTGTCCGGAATTGTTTTTTGAATCTCAACAGCAATCAGGAACATTAGCATATACTTTCTCATCTAGTTTCACAGGAATTGATGAGCTAAACTATGAATGGTTTATTGACAATCAGTTTGTGGAGACTGATGGAGGCATTGAAGGAGATAATACACTTTTGTCTGATTTGTTGCCAGGAGTGCATGAAGTGTGTATCAGAACCGAGACACCTTCTTGTCCTAATGGAGCGGAATTTTGTAAAGAAATTGTAGTAGAGGCAATCTGTCCTAGTTTATTTTTCACAATAGAACAAGAAGGGAATACATCTGGTTATAATTTCACAGCCAATTTCGAGAATATTGATGTAATCACCTATGAATGGACAATTAATGGAGATGTCGTAGAACAAGATGGTGGTCAAGGTGCAGATAATATGTTCTTTTTTCAGTTTAGTCCGGGAACGTATCAAATCTGTATCAAAACTGAAACCGATACCTGTCCTGATGGAACAGAGTTTTGTGAAGAATTAGTTGTTCAATAAAATAGATAAACCTTCTTTGGTATTAAAATATGTAAGTTGTAACATTCTGTATTCAAATTTTCTAATTTAGCAGTAATTCTTTAGTGAAATTTCGAATAAGATAATTCTTTCCTAAGAGCTATAAATCTATAGAAAAAATCAGGTGTTTTAGTAACTTTGTACGAAAGTAAAGGAATATGAGATACCACACTAGAAAGATTGTGAAACCGGGTGATCTAAACCCGAATGAAACATTATTTGGAGGAAGATTATTAGAATGGATAGATGAAGAAGCTGCGCTCTATGCAGTTATTCAGTTAGAAAGTAAAAGGGTAGTAACAAAATTTATGTCAGAAATAAATTTTGTCAGTTCTGCTGTTCAGGGTGATATTGTAGAAATAGGAATGGATGTAGTAAAGTTTGGAAGATCATCTTTAATTTTAACTTGTGAAGTTAGAAATAAGCTAACTCGAAAAACAATTATTAAAGTAGAAAAGATTACTATGGTCAATCTTGATGAGAACGGAAAACCTTCACCACACGGTAAGACCAAAATTGAATTCGTAAAGGATAGACTAGCGCAAAACTAGTTTCTTGATTAGCTCTCTGCCTAAAGCTTCATTCAGATTACTGATGATTTTTTCTTTCCCATAGCTTAGTTCTTCTCTAAGTACAGAAGAGGTAAGTTCTATGAATAATGTTTCGCGGTCCAGTTTAATATTTCTGGTATATTTATTAATGGCAGGACCCATAATTTGTTCCCAAATATCACGCACCTCGACCTTGTCCAGGCCTTTCTGAAGTTTGTTTTCGCTCACAAAATCTTTGAGAACGTTGTTTATGCTTTGGAGATCATTTTGTCGCCTTGCCATTTATAATTCAATCTTTGTGTATGGTTTGTAAAAGTAAAGGTTTCCTGCGTCATTTAGCAGGATTATCTGATTTTCTTTGGCAGAAATCAATGTTTCTTTCCAAGTTGATAATGGGGTTTTATAATGTATTCTTAAACTGTCATTTTCGATAACTAATGTAAAGGTTTCACTATCTCTTGTTGCTATAAAATTGCCGTTTAATTGTGGCTGTACTTTTTTACGAATACCTTCCATATTAGTTACTTCAAAAAAATCAATGCTTTGATTGAAATTGTATTGTTTTTCAACACCATCAGATGTAATTACCTTTTCGATTTCCCAATATCCAGAGAGATGTTTGATATATTCTTTTGGATCCGGTTTCGAACAAGAAACTAATAGAAGTGCGAATATATAAATACAGTTTTTTAACATAGGTTTTCTTTTTGTTACAATCCAAGCTTAATAATCTTATAGGACTGAGATATTTTTTTTACCACATTTTCTGTACGATCTGCATGAGTGTCACTGATAAAAAGTTGTCCAAAATTTTGATCATCTACAAGTTGTATGATATGTTCTACGCGTTGTTCATCCAGTTTATCAAAAATATCATCTAATAATAACAATGGATTCACCTGGCTTTGTTTTTTTATAAAGTCAAACTGAGCGAGTTTTAACGCTATTAAAAATGATTTTTGTTGTCCTTGACTTCCAAACTTCTTTATAGGATGACCTTCGATCTCAAAAGACAAATCATCTTTGTGTACTCCTACACTGGTATATTGCAGCATTCTGTCCTTAGCTATGTTTTGTTCTAAAAGTGTTAGCAAATCAGTTTGTGATAATTTACTTTGATAACGCAATGCTACAGATTCTTTGCCAGAACTAATCGCTTCATAACGACTTATGAAAATAGGAATAAATGTCTCAAGAAAAGTAGTTCTTTTTTTATAAATAATACTTCCCAGTTCATTTAGTTGCTGATTGTAGATTTCTAAAGTAGTGGGGTCAAATGTATTGTTTGCAGCAAAATATTTTAAAAGTGAATTACGCTGAGAAACCACCTTGCTATACTTTAATAAAGAAGAAAGATAAGCGGTGTCACTCTGAGAAATCACACCATCTATGAATTTACGACGAGTATCGCTTCCATCTGTAATGAGATCTCTATCAGCTGGAGAAATAATAACAAGAGGAAGAAAGCCTATGTGTTCGCTAAAAGTATCGTAGGCTTTGCTATTTCGCTTTATTACTTTTTTCTGACTTCTTTTTGCACTTACGATTACTTTTTCTTCTCGATCTAGTTTTTCATATAACCCTTCAATAACAAAGAAATCGGTATCATGCTTTATATTTTGACTAGTAATTGGATTAAAATAACTTTTTCCGAAAGACAAATGATAAATAGCATCCAGAATATTAGTTTTTCCCACTCCATTGTGGCCAACAAGACAATTAATCTTATCGTCAAATTCGAAATTAACCGATTCAAAATTTTTATAATTGATTAAAGAAAGTGATTTTAGAATCATAAATTACTGATCGTCAGCAAGTCGCGACTTTTTAGAAATTCTCAAATAAGAAGTGCAAATTATTGAAAAATAACAAATATTTTCGCTTTTAATTATGAATAAAAATTTTATTTTTGCCGTTCATTAAATATAATTTATGGCAACTTATAAGAAACGAGGATACAAACCAAAAAATAAAGCAGAAGAGGTAGAGCAATTAGAAGACAATTCTACAACTGCTGAGGTATTTAATACTTTAGATGAAGGTGCTTCCCGAACTGAAGAATGGGTTGCTGCTAATCAAAAATATATATTTATCATTGTTGGTGCTATCGCTGTTGTAGTTTTAGGATATCTTGGATATCAGAAATATATTCAGGAGCCAAAAGAGTTAGAAGCATCTAATGAGATGTTTAAAGCGCAAGAATATTTTGATAATGCAGTAAATGGAAATACTACTCTTAGTGATTCTTTATATACACTAGCTCTTAATGGAGGAGATGGTAAATACGGATTCTTAGAGATTATAGAAAACTACAGTGGTACTAAGGCAGCTAATCTTTCTAATTACTATGCAGGTTTTTCATACCTTAATATGAAAAAGTATCAAGAAGCTATCGATTACCTGGATAAGTTTAAGAGTGATGATGAAATGCTAGGTCCTTTAGCATTAGGAGGAATAGGAGATGCTTTTGCTCAGTTGGATCAAATGGATGAGGCGTTTTCATATTATCAGAAAGCGGTAAAAGCTAAGACAAATGATTTTACTACTCCTAGATTTTTACTTAAATCTGCAATTACTGCAATTTCTTTAGGTAAACCAGAAGTAGCAATTACGTATTTAGAAAGAATAAAAGAAGAGTTTTCTAAAAGTGTAGAAGCTAATCAAGCTGATGTACACTTAGGAAGAGCTCAAGGAATGCTTAAGTAGTTTACAGTTGTTGGTTTTTAGTTCTTAGTTTTTAAAACAAAGTCATAAAAACTATCGACTATCGACTATCAACAATAAACAGTCAACCAAACATGGCTACAGAAAATAAAAATTTATCTCAATACGATAAAGCTACGATCCCAAACTCGAAAAATTTTCGGTTTGGGATTGTTGTTTCAGAGTGGAATGAAACTATAACAGAAGGTCTTTTTCAAGGTGCTTTTGATGCTTTAATAGATTGTGGAGCAATAAAAGAAAACATTGTTAGATGGAACGTTCCTGGAAGTTTTGAGCTGATCTATGGCTGTAAGAAAATGCAGGAATCTTATGATATGCTGGATGCTGTTATAGCTATAGGTAGTGTTATTCAAGGAGAAACAAAACATTTTGATTTTGTGTGTGAAGGAGTTACTCAAGGAATTAAAGATTTAAATATCCAAAACGATATTCCTGTTATCTTTTGTGTACTTACAGATAATAATATGCAACAATCAATAGATCGTGCAGGTGGTAAACACGGTAATAAAGGTACAGAAGCGGCTATCGCAGCCATAAAAATGGCACAATTGCGTAAAAATGCTAAGTTTTAGGAAGTCATATTCTCTTTAGTTAATATAATCCCTCTCTTTTCCAGATTTTAAAAAACGGCATTATCCTTGCTGTTAATATTTCAATGTTATTGTAATGCTAAAAGCTTTAGATTACTTTGCATTTTTAAGTATATTTGGATAATATAAAAAGAAAGGAGCAGCACGTGAAATTAAGTATCCCTAAGAGAAAAACAAATCGAAGATATAACTATACTCCACGGTATTATAAAGGTAAGAGTGAAGGAAATATCTATGATTTTGAAAATAGAATTGCTAAATATCGTGATACCAGAAATGCAATTGACTTTGGGTCTCAATGGAGCGAAGATCGGAAATCGAGCCGTAATCGAGGAAATAGAGAAATAAACAAAAGAGTCATTTATATTGCAGCTGTGCTAATCTTCGTCTTTTTATATTTAATTGATTTTGATTTATCCATATTTACTGCCCGACAATAAATGTCAGATATCATACAACTATTACCGGATCATGTAGCTAATCAAATAGCTGCCGGAGAGGTAGTGCAAAGACCAGCTTCTGTAGTTAAAGAACTATTAGAAAATGCAATTGACGCTAAGGCGACTCATATTAAATTAATTATTAAAGAAGCAGGAAAAACACTGATTCAAGTAATTGATGACGGAATGGGCATGAGCGTTACAGATGCTCGACTTAGTTTTGAACGACACGCCACTTCAAAAATAAAAACAGCAGAAGACTTATTTCAACTAGATACCAAAGGGTTTAGAGGAGAAGCACTCGCCTCCATTGCTGCCATTGCGCATGTAGAACTAAAAACCAAACAAGAGGATGATGAAGTAGGAACAGAAATCAAAATAGAAGGTAGCGAGGTGACTTCACAAGAAGTATGTGTAGTTCCAAAAGGAACTTCTATCAGCGTTAAGAATCTGTTTTATAATATTCCTGCACGTCGTAATTTTCTAAAATCAAATACGGTAGAATTACGTCATATTATCGATGAGTTTCATAGGGTTGCAATGGTGCACTCTGATATTAAATTCGATATGTATCACAATAATAGTGAGGTGTTTAGTTTGCCAATTTCTAACTGTCGTCAACGAATTGTACATATTTTTGGAGGAAAAACCAACGAAAAACTAGTACCTGTCGATGAAGAAACTGACTTAGTTAGTATTACTGGATTTGTGTGTAAACCTGAATATGCTAAGCGAACTCGAGGAGAACAATTTTTCTTTGTCAATAATAGATTTATTAAGAGTGCTTATCTCAATCACGGAGTGAACTCTGCATTCGAAGGACTGCTGAAAGAAAAAACACATCCTAGTTATTTTATTTACCTTACAGTAGACCCTACATCAATTGATATCAATATTCATCCCACAAAAACTGAAATTAAATTTGATGATGAACATGCATTATACGCAATGCTACGTTCTACTATAAAACATAGTTTAGGGCAGTTTAATGTGGCACCAGTGCTGGATTTTAATAGGGATTCATCTATGGATACTCCATATGAATATAAAAGTAAAATAGTCAAAACTCCTACCATAGAGGTGGATCGAAGTTTTAATCCATTTAAAGAAGAAAAGAAAGAAGATTCATCATTTTCTTCAACTAAAAGTTATACGAGTTTTAAGAAAGAATCAGCGGGTAGTTGGGAAAACCTATATGCTGGTTTGGATACCACAGAAATACCTTCTAAACCTACCGAAAGTGATTTTTCTTCTATACAGTTTGAGAGTGCTGAGGTAACGGGTTCTTTGTTTAATGGAGATCAACAGGCGGAGTTAGAACATAATACAACATATCAGTTAAGACGAAAATATATTGTAACTACTATTAAGAGTGGTATGGTGATTATTAATCAGCACAGAGCGCATCAGAGGGTGTTATATGAGGAGGTCTTACGCAATATTACAATGGCTAGTGCTGTGAGTCAGCAGTTGTTGTTTCCACTAAAGTTATCCTTTTCTAAACAAGAAATAGAGTTATTAAAATCTGTGCGAGAGCATTTAGAAAATACGGGTTTTGTTTTTGGAGAAATTGCCGGAGAAGAAGTTTCTATTTCAGGAATTCCTACAGTAACTACAGAAAGTGAAGTTTCTGTGCTTTTGGAGAAGTTGGTAAGCGATATTGAACAAGAAGTACCAGATAGTGGTTTTTCATTAACAGACTTATTGGCAAGATCTATTTCTGGTAGTATTGCAGTAAGAACAGGAGTAGATTTAGCCAAAGAACAACAGCAACATATCGTAAATAGCCTTTTTGCGTGTACAGAACCAACAGTGACACCAGATAATAAGCCAACATTCATCACGTTAACAGTAGATGATATAGATAAAAAATTTTAAGAGTAGATGGGTAGAATTACAGATACAGTAAAGACTTTATTAATAATCAATGTGATCTTTTTCGTAGGAGCATTGAGTTTAGGGGATACGGCTTTTCGATTATTTGCATTATGGTTTCCGAAGAACGAGAATTTCGAGGTATGGCAAATCATTACGCACATGTTTATGCATAGTCAAACTACATTTACTCACATATTTTTTAATATGTTTATGTTGTATATGTTTGGAAGCCATTTGGAATATTCTATAGGACAGAAAAAGTTTTTGTTTTTGTATTTCTCATCTGGACTTGGAGCAGCAGGATTACAAATACTTTTTACATATTTTCAGTTTTTACCAGGATATCAGGCGTATCAAGAAGCAGGGTTTTCGGCAATACAAATTGAGGATTTTTTGAATAATGCTTTAGTAACAGGGAAATATGTAGTGTATCCTGATATTCCTCAAGAAGTAACACAACAAATGTTAGGTTCGTATTTAACGCCTATGGTTGGTGCTTCTGGTGCAATTTCTGGAGTTATAGCAGCTTTCGCTGTGTTGTATCCTAATTTACCTTTGTACATTATGTTTATTCCAATTCCGATTAAGGCAAAATATTTAGTAGCTGGATATTTCGCGTTGGATTTGTTTGGAGGAATTACTGGTCAAAGTATTTATGGGGCTACTAATGTAGCGCATTGGGCACATATAGGTGGAGCAATAATAGGATTTATTACAATGTGGTACTGGAAAAAGAATTCGTTTAATAAAAATCGTTGGAATTAATGTCACAGATAGACGATTTAAAATTGAAGTTTAAGAAGTTTACGATCATTGAGAAATTGATAGTGATCAATGTCGTTGTGTTTGTATCGTTTTATCTTTTAAACACTTTTGCTTTTTTGTTTAATGCTTCCAGTGGCTTTTTGATGGACTGGTTTGTTTTTCCAAAGGAGTTTAATGATTTTTTGACAAAACCTTGGTCAATAATCACCTATGCTTTTTTGCATAGTGGATTTTGGCATATAGCATCTAATATGATTATTTTGTACTTTTCTGGAAGATATTTTGTCTCTTATCTCACAGGAAAGCGAGTATTAACGGTTTATTTTTTAGGTGCGATTTTTGGGGCATTACTTTATATGCTGTCTTATAATTTGTTTCCGGCATTTTCTGAAGTTGGGGATTCTGTTTTGTTAGGAGCTTCCGCTTCTGTAATGGCGATATTAATAGCTACAGCTACTTATATACCTCATATGTCTATTCGATTAATGTTTATAGGAAGTGTTAAGTTTTGGTGGATAGCAGCTTTTTTCGTGATACTAGATATTATCCAAATACCTGCTGGTAATGCAGGAGGACATATAGCGCATTTAGGAGGTGCATTATTTGGTTATTTATATGCTAGTCAACTCAAGAAAGGAAATGATATAGGGAGTTGGTTTGAGAAATTCATGGATGCCATCGTAAGTCTTTTTAAGCCAAGAAAGAAGAGCCCCTTAAAAACGGTGCATAAAGCTAAGAAATCAAAAAACGCTGCTAAAAAAACATCATCAGCTACCGTTAAAAACCCCAATCAAGCTGAAATAGACGCAATACTTGATAAAATTAGTAAAAGTGGATATGATAGCTTAACCAAACAGGAAAAAGACTTTTTGTTTAAAGCGGGTAAGGATTAGTCATGAGAAAACTGGTTAATAAGATCGTATTTTTTATCAACTCGTTGGTAGCTTTTGCCTTATTGATGTCCTATCTATTACCATATATTTCCCCACAAACATTTCCGCTATTATCGGTATTGAGTTTAACGGTACCTATTTTGATCGTTATTAATGCATTGTTTCTTTTGTATTGGGTAATACTCCTAAAACGAAAGATGTTGTTATCGTTAATTGTACTAATTCTTGGGATTTCTCATGTATCTTCTTTGTATAAGTTAAGAGGTAAATCTTCTAATGAAATTAACGATACGCTTTCCTTGTTTAGTTTTAATGTACATGCTTTTAATCGGTTTAAATGGATTGATTCTGATGTTATACCAAAGGATATCTCTAAATTAGTAAAAGATGAAAATCCGGATATTTTTTGCGTGCAAGAGTTTTATAACAATCCAGATATAGATTTTAGTCAATATCCACATAAGTATGAGTATTTTCATCACCGTAGTCAAGAATTGGCATTAGTTATTTTTTCTAAATACCCTTTTGTAAATAAAGGTTCGTTAAGCTTTAAGAAGACTGCTAATAATGTCATTTTTGCTGATATTGCAATGCCTTCTGATACGATAAGAGTATATAATGCTCATTTGCAATCTCATGGAATCAGTACTAAGACTGATGATTTAGCGAAAGCGGATTCTCAGAAGTTGTTCAAGCGGATTCAGACTTCGTTTAAAAAACAACAAAGTCAAGCAGAACAATTGATTGCTCATATGAAATCATCACCATACAGGAATATTGTGATGGGAGATTTTAACAATACGGCATATTCTTATATATATGATAAGATAAAGTCACAAGATCTTCAGGATACTTTTAAGGAAGCTGGTAAAGGGTTTGGGAAAACATTTAATTTTGAATTATTTCCAGCTAGAATTGATTTTATATTAGTTCCTGAAGACACAGAAGTGGTAGGTTTTAAAAGTTTTGATGTAGAACTTTCGGATCATTACCCTATATCTTCAAGGATTAAACTTTAATTTTGAATCATACAATTACTAATAATTACTTAGTAACAGTTACAAGTAATTATGATTGTTGATGTTTTTACAAATTTTCTAAACGTGTAGCCCTGTTTTTCATGCTTTTTTCCCAGTCATCAGCAAAAACTGCATGTCCATTTTTTATCATTAGCCTCATTTTTTCTTTGACTGCTTCTTGTATTTCTAAAGGGAAAGTATAAAAGTTTTTGTTAATTTTTGTAAGTCTACCATCAGAGATTTCACTATTTTGATGCTTAATTGTTACTCTTTTTTTCTTGTAATATGCTATTATTCTTAGTCTACCATCTACATACATGTTTTCAGTTGTGGTACCATAAACTATAATAGGGTCTATATGACCATCACCATCAAGATCAGATAGTTGTGAGTATTGATTCCAGAAACCTATAGAGGTTTCCCATTCTTTATCAATTTCACCTTTGATAGAGGACCTCTTTTTAAATCGATAGTTTTTATTAGTTAAATTTAGTGCATATACATTATCGTATAAGGTGTCTTTGTTTTCATTTATACCCTTTTGATGATCGGTTAATACTAGATAATATTCATTAGTATCATCTTTATAGGTATATGCTTGGTATAATGTATTTGAAATACCCAATTGGATTTGTCTATTGTTTGTGAAAATAGAAGAGGTTTCTTTGTTAGAAAGCCTCCTTACTAGTGTTGTGTCCATTGGTATAGAAGCATGTTTTTGAATAGGCAATGCCGTTGCAACTTCTGATAGGGTTGTTTGATCCTTAGTGTTTTCTTTTGATTCTTTGGATTGTTTTCCGCAAGAAAGAAAAGTCAAAAACACGATAAAAAGTAGAATTCTATTCATGGATACATTGGGTTTTTAAAAGATTACAACTAGTTTTTACTAAAAATAAAGAATATTTTCTAAATAGATGTATTTACATCATCCAACAATCTAATTGATCCGTTATAATATGCCAAAGTAAGGCAACACCAATAATTCTTGTTTTTTTTGGAAACAACAAAATGATATACCCAATTATAGCATAAATACTATGCAAAAAATGAAAACCAATACTACATCGGTTGGGATCAAAAATAGGATCAGCTAATAAGTGATCTAGATCGATTAGCATTGCTCCTATGAATATGAAATATACCTTCTTCCATTGTTTGGGAAAGAAAAGCAATGCGATACCTAATGGTATTAAAAAATGAAATCCATAGTGTGTTACTAGTCGAAACATCAGAAAATCAATTGATTTTCTAGGTACGTAAGCGCGTTCGTTCCTTCGTTAAATAACAAATCCAATATAGATAGATTTGGAATATATCCATGTTTATCTGAAAAAACCTGAATGTAAGTTTCCAAATCGCCTGTTTTTACTTTTTTGGAGTTTGCTAATATCCTCATATCATTAAGATCTTTAGGATCCTTTTGATAGGTTTCTGTTTTGGAATATGGAAGCTCTAATTGCAAGGAATCACAAACGACTTCCATGCATTCATAGTTGAAGTCCAATAAAAAATCTTTTCTTTTTTCAAATAAATGAGCTAGGTCATCTTCATAATATTCAAAAAAAGGTGAAGTTCGATAAGCAGATTGGAGAGATTTCCAATGAAGCATTTGCCATGGAAATTCATTCTCTACACGTACATCTTTATATAATTGTTTATTTCCATTGCCTACATGTTTTATAGGTATGGTTAATAAGAGTTTGCCATTTGCTCCATAGATGTACATTCTATTACGATACGTTTGTTTTTGATAATTATCTTGATTTTCAAAAACAATCTCATCCGATTGAGCTATTGCGGCGTATTGCGCAATAGAACCAAAATACATAGGATGGAGTAGGGTGGCTTTCAATAGTTAGAATTATTTTTTCTTATATCTGAGAAAACAAATGTTAGGCCGCTTTCTTTCTTTTGCGATATTTACTAAAAATTATCCAACCAACTAATAGGATTAAGAAATAATAGAAATAAGATATGGGTTTCCCATTACCACCCACTGTGGTGAATAAGCGTTCCCATCTTATTTTGTTAAAAAGACCTTTGGCATTACTATCCCAACTCATCCATATGAAAACTGGTTTCCCTACAATATGATTGGCTGGGACATATCCCCAAGCACGACTATCTTCACTATTATGACGATTGTCTCCCATCATCCAGTAATAATCTTGTTTAAAGGTGTAACTATCGATAGGATTACCGTTAAGCAAAATCTGCTTTCCGTTTACGGATAATTTATTGTCAATTCCCATTTCAGAACCTTCATAAACTTCTATAATTCTACGGTATAATGAAAAGCTTTTTAGATCCATTTGCACTGTTTTTCCAGCTTCAGGGATATAAATAGCTCCAAAATTATCTCTATTCCAGTTTACTTTTCCGTTGTTAGGAAATATACCAGGTTCTTTTTCTCCAGAAGGTTTAATTGTTCTTTCTAAACTAGCTACATTAGGATGGTTTTTAAACTTAGCCGCTGCTTCGTTTGTTAAACCTCCTGATTGAAAGAATGTATTATTATACCCAAACTCATTTTCTTTGATTTTGTAGCGATTGTAAAGGTTTTGAGTATTAAAGCTTTTCCCCTTTGTAGCTCCTGTATAAGAAAATTGCAATTGGGCACGATCAGGTAATACGGTTTGCTTTCCGTTGATATGCACATATCCATCAACGACAGATAAAGAGTCGCCTGGTACACCTACACAGCGCTTTACATAGTTGGATTTCTTGTCAATAGGTTTGTATACATGAATGCCAGATGGATCTCTAAAAAAACGTACGGTATCAACTGGCCAGCTAAATACTACTATATCGTTACGCTTTATTTTTTGGAAACCAGGTAATCTAAAATAGGGATACTGTACATCGCTATTATAGGATTTAGTTTTTACCAATGGTATTGTATCGTGTACCATAGGAAAAGAAACCGATGTCATAGGTGTTCTGGCACCATAATGAAACTTACTTACAAATAAGAAATCCCCAACTAATAATGTTCTTTCTAAAGATCCTGTTGGGATTGTATATGGCTGCATAAAGTACGTATGTACTAGGGTAGCAGCAACAACCGCAAAAAGAATAGAACTTATCCATTCTCCAGTACCTGTTCTTGGTTTTAGATCTCTATTTTCTATATAGTTTACATCTAACATGTAATTTATGTAGTAAATATAAAAACCTAATGTTACGATTACTAAAATAGTATCTGTTGTTGTGTTTTTTCCAAAACTCCTAATGGTTTCTACCCAAACTACAGGAAGCATGATTACATTAATAACAGGAATGAATAAGAGAATAACCCACCACCAAGGACGATTGATTATTTTCATTAAAACAACTGCATTGTATACCGGTACAGCTGCTTCCCATGCTTTTCTTCCTGCTTTAATATATAATTTCCAAGTTCCTAAGAAGTGTACTACTTGTACTGCCAGGAAAAAAATAAACCATTCTGATAGTGTCATTTTTTTTGTATTTTAAGTATAAGTGTATGTAACTATAAAAGTGTTACACTTTTTAAACCACATTGTGGTATTTAATTTATTAGATTTTCTTCTGAATTTATAAAAGGTATTTCATCTGTTCTCTTAAATACTTCTTCTATGCTCAGTTAGTTTTAATCAATTTTTATAATCCTAAAACGTCTTTCATTCCAAAAACTCCAGTTTTACCTGATAACCATTCTGCAGCTACAACTGCACCAAGTGCGAAGCCGTGACGATTGTGAGCTGTATGTTTGATTTCTATATCATCTACTGCGGAAGCATAGGTGACTGTATGCGTACCAGGAACGTTTTTGATTCTTTTTGCTTTAATAGCTATTGTTTTATCATCTCCTTCGTCTAATTGCCAGGCATCTTTATTAGTGTTCTCTATAACACCTTCTGCTAAAGTAATGGCTGTGCCACTAGGAGCATCTAATTTTTGCGTATGATGAATTTCCTCCATATGTATATCGTACCCTTCTATTGGGTTCATCATTTTAGCTAGTTTTTTGTTTAATTCAAAAAATAAATTAACACCTAAACTATAGTTAGAAGCGTATATAAATCCTCCGTCTTTTTCCTTGCATAAGGATGTAATTTGGTCATAATGATCTAGCCAGCCAGTTGTTCCAGATATAATAGGTACACCAGCATTGAAACAATTGGTGATATTGTTTACAGCAGCAGAAGGAATACTAAAATCTATAGCTACATCGGCAACAGATACATCATATTCTTTATCATCTTTATCAACAGTGAGGACAATAGTGTGACCTCTTTCTGTCGCAATCTTCTCTATGGTTTTACCCATTCTGCCGTATCCTAGAAGAGCAATATTCATATTTTTTTGTGGTTGTTGGTTATGAAATTTAGAAGCTATAGTTTAGTGAGACACCGTAATTAGGTTTTGCACCGAATTCATTAAAATTTACTTTGGGTTTAAACGATAGATCTTTTGAAACATTAAATTGTTGTAAGTGAGCTGTTACATTAGCATCAATGATATTTAAAACATATAAACCTACGGTAATAAGTAAAGATAATTCCTGATCTTTTCTGAAACGTCTCTGCAAATCAATTAATTGATCATCAGAAAAATCTTCAAACTTTAAGGTACTCGGATCAACACCAGCTAATCTAGCTTTATAAACATCTCTAAGATCATTATAGGTGTTGTTGTTTTCAAGATAAAAATAAACTCCAGCACCAAGCGCGCCATATACAATTGGTATTTTCCAATATTTCCCAGTATAGGCTTGTCCTAGTCCAGGCAGAACTGCTGAATAAAAAGCTGCACGAGCTGGCGCTAAGGGTTCATAGGGTCTTAGCTTTTTATTTTTTTTCTTTTTGACTGCGACTTCTTCGATAACCATTTTTAGTTCTTCATCCTTATTCTCATCTTCCTCTTGAGAAAACAAAGGATGAATACAAAAGCATAGTAATAAAATAATATAAAAGGATTTAATTTTCACTATCAATGAGTTTCTTTAGGCGTTTAAAATCTTCTTCAGAAGAAAACGGGATTATTAATTTCCCTCGTCCATTGCTGGAAACTTTAACATCAATTTTAGCACCAAAATATTCTGAGAAATCTTTGATTCCTTTTAAGATATAGGTAGGAGCTTTACTTTCAGTTTTTTCAGTTTCAGGTTTTTCTTCTGTATTATTTAAAGACCGAACTAATTTTTCAGTGTTACGAACAGATAGAGAATCTCCTATGATTTTCTCATAAATATCTAGCTGTTGCTGTTGATCCTGGATATTAATTAATGCTCTACCATGACCCATTGATATAAATCCGTCTCGAATGCCAGTTTGTACAATAGGGTCTAATTTTAATAACCTTAGGTAATTAGCAATTGTAGATCTTTTTTTACCAACACGATCACTTAGTTGTTCTTGCGTTAGATTGATCTCATCGATTAACCTTTGATAGGACAATGAAATTTCTATAGGATCTAAATCCTGACGTTGGATATTTTCTACCAAAGCCATTGTTAATGATTCCTGATCATTAGCAATACGTATATATGCAGGTATGGTTTTTAATCCAACTAATTTAGATGCACGAAAACGTCTTTCTCCACTTACTAACTGGTACTTGTCAAAGTCTAATTTACGAACTGTAATTGGTTGTATTACACCTATTTCCTTTATGGAAGTAGCAAGTTCCTGAAGTGTTTCGTCATTAAAACTGGTACGTGGTTGAAAAGGATTTACTTCAATACTATTGAGATCCAATTCTATAATATTTCCAACTACTTTATCAGCATTTTTGTCATCTGCTGATTTGATATCATTTTCCGGATCTTTAAGTAAAGCTGATAATCCTCTACCTAAAGCTTGTTTTTTTGTTGCCTTCGCCATGAATCCTTAACTATTTTTCTTTATAATCTCATGCGCCAAACTTAAGTAATTGCTGGCACCTTTACTAGAAGCATCGTAATTTATTATGCTTTCACCATAACTAGGTGCTTCGCTTAAACGTATATTTCGCTGAATGATTGTTTTAAAAACCATTTCGTTAAAATGTTTCTGTACTTCTTCAACGACTTGATTGGATAATCTTAATCGGGAGTCATACATTGTTAACAATAACCCTTCTATATCCAGATGCTCATTATGAATCTTCTGAACACTTTTAATCGTATTTAGTAATTTACCTAATCCTTCTAGTGCAAAATACTCACATTGAATAGGAATGATAACAGAATCTGAAGCTGTAAGTGCATTTAGTGTCAACAAACCTAGTGATGGTGCACAATCGATAAGAATATAGTCATACGATGTTTTAAGATCCAGAATAGCTTTTTTTAGCATATATTCTCGTTCATCTTTATCTACAAGTTCTATTTCTATTGCTACCAGATCAATATGTGCAGGTATAATGTCTACATTGGGAGAGTTGGTTTCTAAAATTGCTTCTGTAGGTTTGATCGTATGTTCTAGGATCTGATAGGTTCCTTTTTCTATACTCTCTACATCTAATCCCAGTCCTGAAGTCGCATTGGCTTGAGGATCGGCATCTATTAGTAATACTTTTTTCTCTAATACTCCTAGAGAAGCTGCTAAATTTACAGAAGTGGTTGTTTTACCAACACCACCTTTTTGATTGGCAATCGCTATTATTTTACCCATTGGGGGAGATTTGGATTTTAAGCGATAAAAATACAATTAATTATACATTATAAAAATGAAAAATATTAACAGTGCATAATAAAAAAGGCCATCTGCTGTAGCAGATGGCCTTTAGAATGAATAATAAGTTTGAATTATTCTTTTTCAGGCATTAAAACACCCAAAATATGTCCTTTATCTAAGTACTTTTTAGCAACATTTTGAACATCTTGTTTGGATAACTTAGCAATAGTTTCTGCATATGTTTCTCCAGTCTCCATTGGTGATTTATTATAATCAGCACTCTGAAGGTTGTTTAACCAAAATGAGTTTTGTTTACTTTTTTCTTTATATTCTAATAATCTAGATTCTTTAATTTTAGCAAGATCTTTATCGGTTGGTCCTTCTTGTATGATTGTTTTTAACTCAGTGATAGCGGCATCAGTTAGTTTTTTTACATTTTCAGGTCCGCAAGGGAAACTTATACTAAAGTTATAACTTCCATATGGTAATTTATTAAGTCTTCCTCTTGCACCAACTCCATATACACCACCTTCTTCTTCACGAAGTTTTTCGATTAATTTGATCGAAAGGATTTCTCCTAGCGCTTTTATTGCTAAATCTTCTGATTTAGTATACTCCGTTTCTCCTCTCCAAATAATATTTACAGCACTTTTAGGGTCTTTACCTTTGTATACGGTTTTCTCGTGAGCACCTGATAATGGCCTGAAATCAGATACTTTATAGGTTTCATCTTTACCCGTATTTGGTAAACTAGCAATATATTTCTCTGCGTATTCTTTTAATTTAGCATCATCCACGTTACCCACAAAATAAAAATTGAAACCACCAGCACCGGCGAATCTTTCCTTATATTTTTTATATGCTAGTTCATAGTTTGCTGCATCTAATTTTTCAGCTGTAGGGAAACCAACATATCTTGGATTTTTCCCGAATTGAAATTTATTAAACTCTTCACGAAAATAATTTTGAGGATTAGAAAGATAGTTGCTTAAAAAACCTTTTTGTTTTTCCAGATCTGATCTAAATGCCTTCTCGTCTTTGTTTACATCAGTAAAGTATAAGTATACTTGTTGAAATAAAGTTTCTAGATCTTTAGGAGTAGATGATCCATTAAAACCTTCAGAAATACCACCAATATAAGGTCTTAGTCTTACGATTTTGCCAGACATTACTTTGTTCATATCATTTAAAGATAATCCTCCTAAACCTGTCTGCGAAACACTACCGCCGCCATGAGCTATTTGCAAATAATCTTCGTTACTATACAAAGAACTTCCTCCATAACTATACCCAGAAAACAGTATTTCATCATTTTTGAAATCTGTTTTCTTATACGTGATTTTTGCTCCATTACTTAATTCTAATACCGTAATATCTAGTTTTTCATCTCTTTTAGATGAAACAATTTTTCCTGGAGTTGGCATTTTCTCGATCAAATTCTCACGAACTTTCTCGTCTTTATAGTCTTCTATGTTGGCAGTTTCTACTTCCTTTAATAAAGAAAGAATTTCTTCTTTGGTAACTTGTTTTAGACCTTCTTTTTCTGGTCCGGTCATAACAACTGCACGGTTATCATCATGCAAGAAGTCTTTAATTAACCCATTAACTTCTTCTAGAGTAACAGTAGGTAATTGAGACATTGTATATTGATATTCCCATTCGATTCCAGGAATAGGTTCTTGTTGTAAATAGTTATTAATATATTGTCCTATAATCCTATTAGATTCTCTCTTATCTTTATCTTTAAATTGTTTTTCCCACCGCGCAGAAATATCTTTTTTTGCACGTTCAAGTTCTCCTGCTTTAAAACCATATTGTTTAACTCTTTTGTTCTCCTGTAAAATTACTTTTAAGGCATTAAGTTGTCCTGTTTCCGGTGTCATAGCAAACGATTGGTAAGCTTTTCTGTTTCTCGCAAATGTTCCACTATGACTGCTAAATGCGAATACAAAAGGTGGGTTAGGTTTGTTTCTTAATTCATTAAGACGATTATTCATCATTTGGCTAAATACCCCTTCTACTATTTCTTTTCTATAATCTTCCACCTTAGTGATTGGTTCTGAAATCTCTCTATCCTTATACATAATTCTTACTATAGAGTTAGAGGCTTCTTTATCTGATACTACTGCAATAAGAGTTTCTTTATGATTAGGAGTATCATAAGTTTCTCTCTTTTTTGGGTTTTTCGGCATTTTAATACCACTAAAATGATCCTTTATTTTTTGTTCTAATGTGGCTACGTCAAGATCACCCACAGCAACTACAGACATTAAATCCGGTCTGTACCAATCTTTATAATAAGTCCTTACATCTTCGTATTTGAAATTCTCTAGGATCTTCTTTGTACCGATAGGTAAACGTTCAGAGTATCTAGAATTGTAGGCTATGATAGGTAGATACTCTTGTAGCATACGTTCATTAGCTCCTTTGCCCAATCGATATTCTTCTAATACAACACCTCTTTCTCCATCAATTGCTTCTTCTGTCAATTCTGCATTATGAGCCCAATCTTCTATAATTTGAAATCCTTTTTCTAATTTTTCCGGATCATCACTAGGAATAGGTAAAATATAAACGGTTTGGTCAAAACTTGTATATGCGTTTAGATCTGCTCCAAATTTAACCCCGATTGTTTGTAGATAATCTACAAGTTCATTTTTTTTAAAATTCTTAGTTCCATTAAAGTTCATATGCTCCATGAAGTGAGCCAATCCAAGTTGGTTTTCGTCTTCTAAAATGGAACCTGCGTTTACAACGAGTCTTAATTCTACTTTGTCTTCAGGTTTTCCATTATTACGAATGTAATAGGTAAGACCATTATCTAATTTTCCTATTTTGACATTGGGATCCGTAGGAATCTTACCTTCATTTTTTACATTAGTAGCTGCTCCAAGCTCTTTACTAGTAGTTGTTTGAGCAATTCCAGAAAATGGAATACTGCATAAAAAAACTCCTAAGAATGTGTTGAAAATTGTTTTTCTATTCATTGATGATTTATTAGTGTGAATTAGTTTTAGTTATTAATTAGCTAAAAATAGTTAAAACTTTCATCTTTGAACTATTTTTTTAGTTGAATGTTTAGTTAAGAGTATTGGAAACCTAATTAGATACCTACTTTAAAGTATAATAGGTTTTCAATACTCTTTATTATAGATTAAGAATTACTTATTCTATATGTATAAGTGCAGAATTAGTTAGATGTGTTACCCGTAATCTTTGTTTTTTTTGCATAAAAAACTGGATGTCAGATAAAAAATCTGACATCCAGCTATAGTTAATTTGACTTGTTTTTACACTTATTTGCTCTTTTTAGCTCGGATAGCCGCTTCGAGCATGTCCCACATTTGTTCAGGAACTTGATCTAATAAATTAAATTGCCCAGCACCTTTCAACCATTCACCTCCATCTAGTGTTATTACTTCCCCATTTACATATGCAGAAAAGTCAGATACAAGGTAAGAAGCTAAGTTTGCCAATTCTTGATGTTCTCCTAAACGTTGTAAAGGTACTTTTTTAGAAAGGTCAAATTGATCCTTCATATCACCAGGTAAGAGACGATCCCAAGCACCTTTAGTTGGGAAAGGCCCAGGAGCGATTGCGTTGAATCGCATACCGTATTTTGCCCATTCCACAGCAAGAGATCTAGTCATTGCTAGTACACCTGCTTTAGCAGTAGCACTTGGCACTACATAAGCAGAACCAGTCCAAGCATAAGTAGTTACTATATTTAATACATTGGTGTTTTTATATTTGGTATCAATCCAATGTTTTCCAAAAGCAAGTGTGCAATTTTTAGTTCCTTTAAGTACAATATCTATAATTGTATCAAAGGCATTAGCTGATAAACGTTCTGTAGGAGAAATGAAATTTCCTGCAGCATTGTTTAATAATACATCTACAGATCCGAATGCTTCAAGAACTTGATCCCTCATAGCTTCCACCTGATCATAATGTCTTACATCACATTGAACTGGTAGACAAGTACCTCCAGTTTCTGCTTCTAACTCTTTTGCAGTACCTTGTAATTTTTCAAGGTTACGCGATGTGATAGCTACTTTTGCTCCAAGCTCCATAAAGTACTTGGTCATAGATTTTCCTAATCCGCTACCACCTCCAGTAACGACAATATTTTTTCCTTCTAGCGCTCCATCGCGAAGCATTTTATCAGTATAGCTCATATGTTATGTATTATAATATCATTATTTTGGTGAAAGTTACAATTTATATTTAAAATACTATGCGCGCATAGCACTTTAAAGTTATTCGAATGTTGAAATCAGGATTTCCAATATAGTAATTGCAGCGTCACTAATTTTCGTTCCCGGGCCAAATATGGCAACAGCTCCTTCTTGAAATAAGAATTCATAATCATCAGGAGGGATTACTCCACCAACGATAACCATAATATCTTCTCTTTCATATTTTTTTAACTCAGCAATGATTTGTGGTACTAATGTTTTGTGTCCTCCAGCTAATGAAGAAACCCCTACGATATGTACGTCATTTTCTACAGCTTGTTTTGCTGCTTCTGTTGGGGTCTGAAATAAGGGACCTATATCTACGTCAAAACCTACGTCTGCATAACTAGTAGCAACTACTTTAGCTCCACGATCATGACCATCTTGCCCCATTTTGGCAATCATTATTCTAGGTCTTCTTCCTTCTAAATCCGCAAATTGGTTAGCGAGTTCTCTTGCTTTGGCAAAAGATTTGTCATTTTTTATTTCTTTAGCATACACTCCTGTAAATGATTTAATTTCCGCTTTATATCTTCCAAACTCTTTTTCAAGGGCATCACTAATTTCTCCTAAGGTTGCTCTTGATCTGGCAGCATCCACGGCTAAAGATAATAGATTTTGAGCATCATCTTTTGCCGCTTGGGTTAAATTATGTATCGCTTGTTTTACGGCTTGTTCGTCTCTAGAGTTTTTTACTTTTGTTAATCCTTCAATTTGTTGGTTTCTTACAGCATTGTTATCTACTTTCAGAGTAGCGATATGTTCTTCTTCTTCTAGTTGAAATTTGTTAACTCCAATAATTACGTCTTGTTGACTATCAATTCTGGCTTGCTTACGTGCAGCAGCTTCTTCAATACGCATTTTAGGAATTCCGGCTTCTATAGCTTTAGTCATTCCACCTAATTCTTCAACCTCTTCTATGAGTTTCCAGGCTTTTTCTGCAATATCATTTGTTAAAGATTCTACATAGTAGCTTCCAGCCCAAGGATCGACTGTTCGGTTGATTTGTGTTTCTTCCTGAAGATATATTTGTGTGTTTCTCGCTATTCTTGCAGAGAAATCTGTAGGTAATGCAATAGCTTCATCCAATGCATTTGTATGCAAACTTTGAGTACCTCCAAAAGCTGCTGCACTTGCTTCTATACAAGTTCTAGCTACATTGTTAAATGGATCTTGAGCTGTTAAACTCCATCCACTGGTTTGACAATGTGTTCTGAGCATTAAGGATTTTGGGTTTTTCGGATTAAATTGTTTGATTAATTTTGCCCAAAGCATGCGTGCTGCACGCATTTTAGCAATTTCCATGAAATGGTTCATTCCTATAGCCCAAAAGAAGGATAGGCGAGGAGCAAAAGAATCAACATCCAGACCTGCATCAATTCCTTTTCTGATATATTCTAATCCGTCTGCTAGTGTATATGCTAATTCAATATCGCAAGTGGCTCCTGCTTCTTGCATATGATATCCAGAAATACTTATTGGATTGAATTTGGGCATATTTTTAGAGCAATATTTAAAAATATCACTGATAATTCGCATGGATGGAGTAGGTGGATAAATATAGGTGTTACGTACCATGAATTCCTTCAAAATATCATTCTGAATGGTTCCGGATAATAATTTCTGATCTACTCCTTGTTCTTCTGCAGCTACAATATAAAAAGCCATTATTGGTAACACAGCTCCATTCATTGTCATAGAGACAGACATTTTATCCAATGGTATTTGATCAAAGAGTACTTTCATGTCCTCCACAGTATCAATGGCTACTCCAGCCATTCCGACATCTCCAAATACTCTTTCATGATCACTGTCGTATCCACGATGTGTTGCAAGATCAAAAGCAACGGATAATCCTTTTTGACCGGCAGCAAGATTTCTGCGATAAAATGCGTTGCTTTCTTCTGCAGTAGAGAATCCGGCATATTGTCTTATAGTCCAAGGTCTTCTTACATACATGGTAGAGTAGGGTCCACGTAAATAAGGAGGGATTCCTGCAGCAAAATTCAGATGTTTAAGATTTTGTATATCTACTTCGGTATATTTTGATTTTATGTCGATCCCTTCCGAAGTAGTGAACGTGTTATTTTCTGAAAGTGAATTTAGCGGCTCACTTTCTTTGTTTAACGTAATATGTTGAATGTTCTTTCTGGTCATTTTTAAGATAACTTATTCAGTTTCTGCTACGCAGCAATCATTAGCATGTAATAGTATATTTCAAAAGCAATAAAGATTTTAACTTCCTTAGATCGAAAAGTGTCTTCAGGGTTAATGGCATTAAAACCGTCAGCTATTATTTTTGGATTAATAGGTCCAATCCATTCTAGTTTTTCAATAATTTTTGTTAAATCATTATTTTTAGAATTATTTTTAAGGCATTGTATAAGTGGTCCTTTATAGTTCAGGACAAGCATATTATTCTCTTGTTGAATTCTAATTTTTTTCTCTTCCTCTGTTTCAATATCTAAATTTTCAAGTATTTGAGATGTTGGAATTTCTTCTTTGTTATTTTCAATAGGTTGTCGATAATAATCATAGTAAGAAATCCAAAGAGAATTATCAGTGCTAGCATTTTCTAAAATTTTTCCAGTAATATTTCTGGACTTATTGGATGCTATAGTCTTTAGGTCAATTGACATACTGGAAATTTCAGAAAGAAATTTTTTGTAGGTGCCAATGGTATCATTTTCTAATTTATAATATGCAAATAGATCATTTTCGAAAGAAACAAATGCTTTGTTGATAATTTTCTGATTAGAAATAGTACCGCACTGAATTGTATTTTGTTTTTTATTGTAACAAGAGCATAAAATGCTCACAAGAATTATGGATATAATTATTGTTGTTTTCATAAAAAAATAAGCCATTATTGAAAACGTAAAATTACGGTTTTATTAATGATCTATTTTAGAAAATATAAAATAAGTTAACACTTTAGGATAGAATATTGCAATAATGATTAACCAAAAGCTTTTTCGATAACCATCAGAATAGAGTAGTAGATATCAAAAGCAATAAACTTTTTTATTTCGGAGGCACGAAATTTCGTGTCAGGAATATAATAAATCCTTTGTGCAATTAAAGATGTACTTACGTTTCCATCTTGTTCAAGGGTACTTATTATTTCTCGAAAATCATCACTGTCACTATTGTTTTTTAAACATTGAATAAGTCCTCCTCTATAGTTAAATATCAGAATTTCTTCTTCATTTTTTTTAGAAGGATGGGTGTATGGAGATGGTTTTTTTGTAGCTTCCTGATTTTCGTAATCACTTAATTTAACCCAAATAGAATTAGGATCATTAGACTTCTTTTTAAAAACTCTTGCTAATTGAATAGAATTATCTGAGGGTAATTTTCTTAAATCTAGAGATAAACTTGCTACTTCTGCTAAGAAAGTACGGTATGTCTTTATAGAGTCGTTTCCAAATTTGTAATATTCGAATAAGTCTTTTTCAAATGCGTCGAATGCTTTGGAATAGAGTCCACTGCTGTCAACACTTAGGCAATTTATACCATTTTGCGAATAACTAATAGATGTTAATAGTAATAAAGTTACTAAAGCGATTCTAGATCTAATCATTTGGGGCATCGATTAAGATTTAGTTTTGTTAATTGTTTGTTGTTTAAATGTTAATTTTTACGAAAGTTAACAATAAATTATGAATTATTTGCGTTATAAAATGTTTTTCTCAATTTTCTCACACAATCTTCGTTTAATAATTGGGCTTATTAAAGTCTTTCGTATATTCTTTTTTAGAAAAGGACTTTTCTGTAATGGAGGTATTAATTCTTCAGGATTCTTGTAGGTATTGGCTCCTGTTAAAATAATTTCTTCCTTGTCAAAAAGCTCTTGTTCTTTTTCTGCACTTTCTTTTATCTTTTTCTGGATTGTTCCAGATTTTAATTGTTTCAGATAACCTCCACCTTTTTCGATGTTTTTAAATAAAGACAATGCTTTATCGGACAACTGATTTGTTAAACTTTCGATATAATAAGATCCAGATGAAGGATTGTTTACGATATCAAAATAGCTTTCATTTTTTAGGATTAACAATTGATTGATTGCTATTCTTGCCCCAAAATCATTATCTAGATTATATACATCATCATATCTCAAATTATGAATAGCGTCTGCGCCACCTAATATGGCACTCATACACTCGGTAGTTGTACGAAGCATATTTACATTATAATCTAAAATGGTTTTGTTTCTGTGTGAAGGATGGGCGAATATATAACATTTTTTTAACATTTTATATTCTTGTGCTAAAGAATTCCATAATACTCTGATAGCCCTCAATTTGGCAATTTCAAAGAAGTAATTTCCCCCTACAGCTACATTAAAGACTATAGGAGTTTTCTGGAAAGGGTTGTTTTCAAGATTTTTAAAATGGTTAAGATATTCATTAGCGTGTGCCAATCCATAAGCTAATTGTTGAATCATAGTAGCACCAGCATTTTGAAGAATACTAAGGTCTATACTAATAATGTTCTTTAAATTAGAGCTTTCTTTTATAATGTTTTCTAAACCGAGGTGATCTTCTTTTAGACTTTTAAACCAGTTCCCAGTTTTTGCTAGATTGCCAATGATGTCGGTTAACAGGTAAATAGAAAGCTGCGATTTATCGGCAATATCATTTATCTTACGAATATAATTAGCTGATAAAAATAAAGTTTCAATATAAACAGATATGTCTGGGGAGATATTAGACAATAATGTTATGGGATCAATACTTTCTGAAGCGATAACAAAATAAATACTTTCTGCTCCTTTTTTTATAGCATCTAATCCAGCATTATTTCCAGTTACTGCATCTTCAACTTCAATCTTTTGAGAATTTATCCAGGATGAAGGATTAGTAACATCATTATGAATTCCTGTAATATCTTCTTCATTATAGAAAGGCTTTATATCAATCCCTTCATAAGATTTATAAATTAAGGCTTCGTTATAATCTGCTCCTTTTAAATCGAATTGGATTTTTTGTTTCCATTCTTTTGTAGAAACTTTATCAAAGCTATCGAACAAAGTTTTAGTCATCTTTCTTTTTTTTAGGGATACTGTCTTCGTATTCAATAATATAAATCTCTTCGTTATCTCGCTTCATAAAATATTCCTCTCTTGCAAACTTTTCTAGTTCACTACTATCTTTTAGGACTTTTATATTCTTTTGATCTTTGACAATTTCTTTTTTGTAATACTCTTTATTATTTTTTAATTCCTTAATTTCTTGATCTAATTCTCTATGAATAAGCCAGGAATTTGTGTCCAAAAACAAAATCCACACCACAAATACCAGAATGATTAACACATATTTGTTGAAAAATATGGCAAAAATCGGTATTAAGGCAGGTGTATTCCTTAGCTTTTCAAAATAGCGTTTTAGCTTCAATTTAGATCCAGTAATTTATTAGTTTATAAAGGTACAAAAGTTAATTCAAGCGTTCTTTTACTATAGTACGAACAATATCAATAGCTACGTTGTTATAATTATTATTCGGAATAATTAAATCGGCAAACTCCTTGGTTGGGTCAATAAATTGCTGATGCATAGGTTTTAAAGTATTTTGGTAACGGTCTAAAACTTCCTCCATATCTCGACCTCTTTCCGCAATATCACGTTTTAATCGTCTTATTAGACGTTCATCACTATCTGTTTGTACATATATTTTTATGTCAAACATATCTCGAATTTGGGGATTCGTAAGAATCAAAATTCCTTCTACAATAATTACCTTACTAGGTTCAGTCTTTACCGTTTCTTTTGTTCGATTGTGTTCTACAAACGAATATACAGGCTGCTCAATAGTTTCTCCCTTTCTTAATGCATCTAGGTGTACTCCTAATAATTCAAAATCGATGGATTGTGGGTGGTCAAAGTTAATTCTAGTTCTTTCTTCATATCGAAGATGACTAGTGTCTTTATAATATGAATCCTGTGAAATTACGCATACTTCATTTTCAGGTAGTTCATTTACAATTTGTTTTACTACAGTTGTTTTTCCACAACCAGTTCCTCCAGCTATTCCAATAATAAGCATTCCCTATTGTTTTTGGCAAATTTAGAAATAGTTATCGAGTTTTTGAGTGATAGCCTTTTTTTTATTAATGGTGAGAATAAAAAGAAATATTAACTTGGATAATAAATAACTCCAGAAGCAGTATCTATTTTAGCACCAGTAACTGATTTCAGACAGTTTATTTCATTCCTATCTTTTAATATTCCCATAAATGCAAAGATTAAAGCCTCTTTATAATCGATAATACTGGTGTCGGGTATAATGATTTTGGAGAATTTTTGAAGTTTTTGTTGTAAAATTTCTATTAGAAAGTCGTTTTTAGCACCACCACCAGTTATCAAAAGAGATGAATTTTGTTTGTCAGTTTTCTTTATTGCGTTAGCAATTTGTTCTGTGATGTGTAACACTGAAGTATGTAATAAATTTTCAACAGAATCCTCGGTGTTTTTAATAATTGGAATAACCTTTTCTACAAACCATTCATACCCTAGTGATTTTGGATAGGGTTCCTCATAAAAGGCTAGTCTATTTAATGATGCTAGCATTTCATTGTTTAATGTTCCTGTTCTGGCAAGCTGTCCTCCATCATCATATTCAACATGTATGGTAGCACAAATAAGATTTAATAACATATTGGCAGGAGAAATATCATAGGCTATTCTTTTACCATTAAGGTCGAACGAAATATTACTTATTCCTCCTAGATTAAGACAAAAACCGTACTTGTTAAATAACAGTTGATCTCCAATTGGAACTAACGGAGCTCCTTGTCCTCCTTGGGCGACATCATTGGTTCTAAAATCACAAATCACTTTTTGATTGCATGAATTAGCAATATGTTGACCAGAACCTATCTGATAGGTTAATCCGATTTCTGGTTGATGAAAAACCGTGTGACCATGGCTTGAAACGAAATCTACTGTAAGATTATTTTGGTCTATAAAATTTTTTACTTGTAAGCCTAACCAAGATCCATAAGTGTTGTTAAAGGCAAGTAGATTGACAGCATCAAGATTTACTGCGTTCTTTAACTTGTTTTTAAGTTCTTTGCTATATTCAACGTTTTTCGTTTTAAGAATAGAAAAAGACCATAAACCTTGTTGTATTTCTATTTGACAATAAGCAATATCTAAACCATCTAAAGAAGTTCCAGACATTAATCCAATTACCTTGTATGTTATAGGAAGAGTTGACATTTATTCATGCAAACTAGTAAAATATTTTTAACAATATTCTTTTTATCTAGTTATATTTATTGATGTATTGAAGATCAAGTTTTTCTGGGTCAATTTCTACAATTGCCTTTTTATAGTAAAAATCTATAATTTCATTTTCAAGATACTTTTTGATCTCATCAACACTTTTTTTGTTAAAAAGGGAAAATATATATGAAGCTTCTGCTTTCTTAAATTCTGTAATAAGTTCATCTGGGTTTTTGACAATATTGATGCCTTTATATGCGTCAAATTTTTTCTTCATCCACCGATGACTTGCCAATCTAATTAAACTTTTCTGTCGTTCTTCATTTAAAAAAGTTATTTCCTTTGTATTCGTCGAATCATTCTTTTTTACGCGGTCTACTGCTGTTTTAGACTTAATATATTGCCTTTCAAGCTTGAAATCGATGCGTTTCATATCTCTTTTTAACTTTTCAACAACCTCATAAAGAGCACCATTGTACATAATTACGAACTCCTCATAATTATATAAAGCATCAAGAAATAAAATTGCCTTTTTTCGATATACTTTAGGGAATGCTTGACTTTTAGCATCTATAAAAAGTTCATTAAGTCCAGTTTGTATTTCTTCTGGAATACCAGAAAATTTAGGGCCATTTTTTATTTTTCTAAGCTGCGCCGTTATGTCCATTCTTGATCCTTTGTATACTATGGATCTGTACTTAAATCTATATCTATTAGGAGATTCATAATCTATTTGTTGGTTATAACCAGAGTAACTTATGAAAAGGATGGCAAAAAATAATAGAGATTTCATAAATCTTGGTTTCTACAGACTTTCTGAATATGTTTTGTAATAGTTATAAAAATCTTAACGTAAATTATGTTAAGATTGTTATGTTTTTAATCAATGAAATGTTTTAACTCTTAAAATACAGGATTTAAAGATGAGTTATAATTACTGTTATTTCTTTACTGCAATCACTTCTTCGATAGTAACTATTTTTTCTTGTTTGTTACCCCAACTATTCATAATATAATTCATAACATCTACTATCTCTTCATCTTCTAACCCTAGAGGTGTCATAGCACTATTATAAGTAATTCCGTTGACTTTTATAGGGCCATTTAATCCATATTTTATCGAGTGAATACTCTCTTTGCGCTTATTTACTAACCAATCTGATCCAGCCAATGGAGGGAAAATTTTAGGGGTTCCTTTTCCATCAGGTAAATGACACTGCATGCAGAAATCAACATAAATCTCCTCGCCCCGTATAATACTTTTAGATAGTTCTGTCTCTTGGTAATCCAGTTTGACATTTGTGACATATCCATTGTTATTAGACGTACCTTGTTTAGCTAACATAGAAATACAAAACAGAATAGAAATGATTTCTAAAATCAGTATTTGTTTTAAACGTTTTCTTATCTTTAGTTTAACCAACATTCATTAGGGATTAGGGATGATTTTTACGATTCCTTTATTTTCTACGGCAACATAAATATATCCATCGGGAGCTTGCCGAACGTTGCGCACTCGACCAATATTTTCTACTATTTTTTTTCTACCGACTACTTTATTGTCATCTAACTCTATAAGTTCTAAATATTGAAACTTGAGAGAGCCTACTAACAAGTCATTTTTCCATTCAGGATATTTGTCACTGGTCACAAAATCCATTCCACTTGGAGCGATTGAAGGGATCCAGTAATATATTGGTTGTTCCATTCCTTCTTTGCTGGTTATATCCGTAATTGAGGATCCACTATAATTAATTCCATACGTAATAATTGGCCACCCATAGTTTACTCCTTTTTTGATATCATTTATTTCATCACCTCCTCTAGGACCGTGTTCGTGTACCCATATTTTTCCGTCGACAGGATTGATGGCCATTCCTTGTGGGTTTCTGTGTCCATAAGAAAAGACCGCTTTTTTTGCTCCAGCTTTACTTACAAAAGGATTGTCGCTAGGAATGCTTCCATCATCATTCAATCTATAAACTTTTCCACCATCTCTGGTTACATCTTGCGGATTTTCATCTCTGTTTCCTCTATCTCCAATACTAAAATACAGATATCCTTCATTATCAAATTCTATTCTAGAACCAAAATGGTGTCCACGAGTAGTATTAGGAGTTCCCTTGTATAATTTTTCAATAGAAGTTAATTGATTATTTTGGAGTTTAGCTCTGATTAATGCGGTATGTCCTCCTTTTTCGGATCCTTCTCTAGAGGAATATGTGATATATAACCATCTATTTTTGCTATAGTTAGGATGTAGCTCTATATCCAGTAATCCTCCTTGGTTACGATTATATACTTCAGGGACATTACCAATTTGGGTTTTGACTCCATCTTTATAATGAATCAATTCACCACTTTTTTCTGTAATAAGCATGCTTCCATCAGGAAGCCAAACCATACCCCATGGAATTTGTAAATCCGGAACCACAATTTCCGTAGTATAATTTTTTGGGTCAGGAGCTATTGGGATATCATTTTTCTTTTCTTGGGCGCAAGAAAGTAGCGTACATAATACTAATAGTTTGAGAAATATAAAATTCTTCATAGCTATAATTGGTTTTACTTTTGAAAAGTACAAATAATAATTATTTATAATCTATATTTTATGTTAATGCCTCCATACATATTAAAAGGTAATCCTGGGTAAAAATATCTGGGAGCATTACCACCAAACCCTCTAGCATTAATTTGTAACTGAGAGGCATATTTAGTGTCTAAAATATTATTAATTCCTAAATAGACGTCATAGGAAACATGTTTGCCAAGATTATTTTTGTATCCTATTTTACCGTGTAATAATTCATAATGATCACTAAAAACAGTGTTTTCATCATTTGCAGGTATTTTACTAATAGCTTGAAAATTAAGGTTTCCGTAGATTCCTTTTTTCTTAATAAAATCAATTCCTGCATTAATAATATGCGATGGAACACCTGTAAGATCATTACCAGAAAAATCGTTATCCAGATCTACAAAGTTATCAAATTCATAGTCATTGATGGTTGTATTGATAAATACATTTAGTTGACCTTTATCCATTTGGAGAAGTCTATAATTAAGTGTTCCTTCAATTCCATTATGAATCGTTTTCCCTGCATTGATAGCAAAGAAGTTGTCTTCCTCAGTTCTTCTGGCTACTAGTAAATCTTTAACTCTTAAAGAATATGCAGAAAGAGCTCCATATAATTTACCTTCTAAAAAGTTGTATCGAGTACCTATTTCATAATTCCAACCAATTTCTGGTCGTATATTCGGATTGAATTCTCCATCTGGTAATAAAGTTTCTGAAGTAGTAGGAGTAGAAAAACCATGTGCTATGTTTCCGAAAAAAATGAAATTATTATTTAATTGATAGTTTGCTCCAATTTTGGGAGAAAGAATTGGGTCAAAATCAAAGCTTCCAGAACTATCATTACCATCATCTAAAAATTCATCGTCAATTTCAAAAAATGTCTGGTTTAGATGTATTCCAAAATTGAATTGAAGTTTGTTGTTCAGTTTTATGTTGGTTTCTGCAAAAAGATTATAATAATTTCTTTTTTCATCAAGATCTGAGAGTTGGTTTCCTAAAACGCTACCAGTGCCTATTGGAAAATCTTCATATAAATTATCAAAAGTTTTTCCATTGTAAAAATCAAAAAATAATTCTCCACCTGCTGTCCAGTTCCATTTTTTTTTGAATAAGGTAGTCGTTCCAACAATTCTACTTCTAATTCCAATCGTGTTGGATTCTTCTTTTAAAATATTGAATGGTCTTGGCTCGTAATTATTCCTGAAAGAAGTAAATATACTGGTATGTTGCGAAAATGATGTGTTATAATCATGTTTCCAGGAAAGTCCTACAATTCCATAGTTAACATCTTCAAATGCTTTGGATTGCCCCCAAGTAAAAGCCGCTTGCTGTGGATTGTTATCAAAATCTTCTTGATCCAAAGAACTAGGGATTCCAGCTTTAAGGTCAACATAACTGGCAATAATAGAAAAGTTGTTTTTCTCTCCAGAATATATAGAAGAAGTAACTGTGACTGTATTCCTATTGTAAGTGTTATTATCTCGATATCCTTCAGAATGGTTATTGCTGTAGATGATATTAAGATCCGATTTTTGTCCTCCGATGGCAACTTTTGCAACATTTCTTCGTAAGCCATAACTTCCTAAAGAGCTTGATAAGGAGGCCTCTATAGTCTGATTATTTATAAATTCAGGCCTTAGTATGATGGTTCCTCCTAAACCAACACCATAACTACTAGATGAAGGTCCTTTATGAATATCAATTCTTGATAAGGAAGCTAATTCGAGATCTTCTATAGATGATTCTCCATTACCATCAGTTAATGGGATATCTCCAAAATAAGTCCTGATATTTGCAGTGCCGAATAAATTTCTTGCACCAATACCTCTAATAGTAATTCGATTAGTATTTAGCGTCCCGTTTTGCATAAAAACTCCTGGGACTTTATTTAGGATTGGGTGCAATTCGATCGTATTACCACGATTGATTTCTTGTTTGTTTAGGGTAGTGACTGCATCGGTTGCATATTTTTCCAGTAACGGTATTGATTGATTATTTATAAATACCTCTTGTAATTGATTAATTTCTGGAACAAGAGATATAGTCAAGGATTGATTTTCAAGAGTTATAATCTTTTGAGTTAGATAGCCTGAATAAGAAACTTCGATAACTCCATTGCTTAGAAGTTCAAACGTACCTTGATTGTTAGATAGTACTTTATTACCGGTTTTTACATCTAATATGGTAGCGTTATTTATGGGAATTAATGTTGTCTTGTCTATGACTAATCCAGATATCTCAAACTGTGCATTAATTGTGTGTGTAATAGAAAATAAAAGGAATATTATTATTTTTCTCAAAAGGTGGAGTTTTGCTCAAATATCGTAAACTAATTGAGTATTGGTTCTTAAAAATAACTTATAATTGTATTCTGATCAAAAAATAAAATCAATTAAATATGTTATCGAATGTTTAGAAAAACAATTTTCTTTTTTCTGGTTTTTTCCAGTACAATTTCTTCTGCTCAAAGAATTAAAATCGATAAGAAAAAACTGGAATTTTTAAAAAATGAGACCAAGGTTGATGTACAGTTGACATTTCCGAAGGATATGACTTTTTTTAGAGACCTAATGTCCGAACAAGAATTCATAGCTTATATGCAAGAAAGACGAAATACTAAGAAATCTTCTAAAGGTGCTAAATGGCTGGAATCATACAAAATTGCAAAACAAACAACATGGCAGAATGATTTTCTATCTAGCATTAATAACGAGTTAAAGAAATATAGTGATTTAAGATTTACAAATTCTGATGATGAAACAAATTATCTTTTGATTATAGAAGGGGATTGGCTTTACCCTGGTTATGGAGGTGGAGCTAGTGTGGCTAGAGAAGAAGCAAAATTAGAAGTTACTTTAAAGTTTATTAAGAAGTCTGACCCTAAAACCATTTTGTATAGCACCACTACCCCAAAGATAATAGGCAATTATGCCTATGGAGAGTTTGGAACCATTCTTAGAACTGGAGAGTGTTATAAAAAGCTGGGATATTTGTTGAATCTTCAGTTAAAAAGAATAGTAAAGTAAGAAAGATGAATAAAAAACTAATTGTGCTATTTTTCTTTATATGTATATCTTCTTTTGGACAAAGAATAAAAATTGATAAAAAAGAGTTGCAATTTTTAAAAGGAGAGACTAAGGTAGGAGTAAAGTTTACCTTTCCCGAAGGCTTTAGAATGGACGGAGATCATATTCCAGAAACAGATTTTTTAAAAATTAAAGAAGAAGCTTGGAATAAGAAAATTTCTCCTGATGGTGGGAAACGCTGGTTAGAAGCTTATGAACTTTCCAAAAAAGAAGATTGGCTAAATACTTTTATTACAGCTTTTAATGAAACTGCGGAATATTATACAGATTTAAAATTGACTAGTGATGTATCCAATACTAATTATACAATTATTGTAGAAACTAATTGGATGTATATGGGATATCATGGTGGTGTAATATATCAAAGAGCTAAACTAAAAACTACTATTAGATTTGTGAAAACGGAAAATCTTAATGAAGAATTATATGCTACTGAAACACCAGTAATAAGAGGGTTTTTAGGAGAAGGTCTTTTTAATGATTTAAGTAGGGTGAATCAAGCATACGATCAGACTAGTTATTTATTAGCATTGAGCTTAAAAAAGGTTTTAAAAAGAAGCCGTAAAAAATCATAGTTTGAAGTAATATTACGGTAACAAAATATGTTTTAGAAAAGTAAATCATATAAAATGAAATAGTTTTTAAGATTCATTGGGATTTAACAAAAGAGTTTACTTATATTTGCACCCGCAAAAAGGATAACCATATCGGGGTGTAGCGTAGCCCGGTTATCGCGCCGCGTTTGGGACGCGGAGGTCGCAGGTTCGAATCCTGCCACCCCGACAAAAAAATCCAATCACTATAGTGGTTGGATTTTTTGATTTAAGATTAAAATGAGATAAAACTTTCTTAATTGACTACGACCTTTTCAAACCACAGATTCCTAATAGCGTTGTTTTTTACATAGAATCCATTTATCTTTTGATTTTTATCTTTTGTAAATTCAATACTCCTTAAAAACCAACTATCGCCAGAAAACAGTATTGATGTGATAGGAGTAAAGCTGATATCTCCATTCTTTACATTGCTTAGCTTTAGTTTGTTATTATCCGCCATCGCGCTATACATAATGTTATATTCATGGTTAATATAAACTCCACCAAAGAGATTACTAATTTCTTGTGTGTTATAAGCTTTCAGGATATATTTTTCAAATCGAATCGGTTCTGCTCCTAGATATTGAAACTCCATAACATCAGTTTCGTCTTCAGGAAATTCGATATAAATTTTATCATCAAATTGAACTTTCATTTGAAATTTGTTGTTTTCTAGCGGGATTAAAGCATTGGTATTGCCATTGGTTCTTACATACCGTAAGGTATCATTGATTACTTTAATGTCTCTGCTTAATTCTCCTAATTGATCCCAATAATGCCCTTCAAATTTTTGAAGTTGTTTCTTTGATAATGATTTTGTTTTTAGGGTATTAAAATTCGTTGTTTCGGGTTCTGTAAAATGTTCTTCAAGAATATTATGCGCAGCGATTACTCCTAAGTAACCATTGTATCCATCTCCATTATTACTTAAAGCAATAGCCGTATAGTTTTGAGTAGGAAATTTAAAAATAGAACTATCATGTCCACTACCGCTTCCCAAGATATAGGTAGAAAATAAACCTCTTTCTTTATGGCCATATAATTGCCCTAAAGTAAGCTCACCAGAACTAGTACTATTTGTTCTCCCGTCGTTTAATTTTATTATACCATTCATTTGTTGGACAATTTTTTGGTCATTCCCAGAAGCGCTGTTTATATGATATTCCCATAAGATCAAATCATCTATTGAGGAATACATATTGTTAATTCCTAATACAGTATTTCCTGAATTATTAAGAATAGTTTTATCATCTTCTGATCTATAAGAGTGTGCTACATTTTGATGCATTGTGGTTAGATTAGTCCTGATGAATGTATTCGTCATTCCTATAGGTTTAAAAATATCTTCTTCCATATAATTTTTAAAGGACTTACCGCTCACATTTCCTATTAATTCTGCTAGTAAAGCAAAATTAATATCAGCTTCTGAGTAGTCAGTACCAGGATTAAAAGCCAATTTTTTTTGTAATGCTACTAATCGTAAAATATCTTTTTGAGAAAAATTCTCTGTATAATCCCACCCGCAAATTGATTTAAGAGCTTGATAATCATAAATTCCACTGGCACCATATAATAGATCCTTTACGGTTATGACTTGTTTTATACTTTGAAGTTCTTTTATATGTTTACGAACATCATCACCCAAAGAGAGTTTACCTTCTGTAACTAACTTCAGAAGTGCGTACGCTGTATAATGAGCTGAGCTCTGTCCTAAATTAAAACGAGTCTGCGATGTGATGGGTGTTTTATTTTCGATATCGGAGAGACCATAATTTTTTTTAGAAATTACTTTTCCATCCTTTATGATTGCAAAAGAGACTCCTGGACTGTTTGGTTGCTTCCATGGATTAAATAAACTATCTATCGTTTTCTCTATATCTTGGGGAATAGCAGATTGATGCTGAGCATAGGTTTCAAATGTTAATAGTAGGATGAAACTACATACTAATTTTAGTATTCTCATGGTAAATTTGATGTTTAATTTATATTTTGGTTATGTATCATTTCGATAACTTTTTTTGCCACAATTGTAGCACTTGTAGGATCTTGTCCCGTAACTATTCTGCCGTCCTGTAAATAATAATTATCCCATCCATCTTTAGAGAATTTAAAATCCCCTCCATTTTCAATGACTTTTTCTTGAATAGAAAATGGGAATTCTTGATAATAGTTTGCTTTCGTATCTTCAAAAGCATCTGGGAATCCAGTTATTTTTTTGTTAGAAATTAGAAAAGTTCCATCTTCTTTCTTGAGACTGGTAATACCAGCGGTACCATGACAGATAGAGGATATTATGCCTTTATTTTTTTCGTAGATATCCATCGAAATTTTCTGAATTTCCTTGGATTCAGGTACTGTGAACATGGCACTTCCACCACCAGTGTAATAGACAGCAGCGTACTTCTGATAATCTATTTGATTAGGAGATTTGGTATGCTGTAATTTATTCATGAAGTCAGCATCATACAAATACTTTTTGGTGATAGCATCAGAACTATATATGTACCCTACAGCTATTTCTCCTCCTTTTGGACTTACAAAATCGACCAGAAATTCTTCCTTTATAAATTCTTCATAAGCAAAAATTATTTCGGGAAAGTGATTCGTAGATTCAATATCTGAATCTCCATAATAATGAGCATTACTTGTAACAAATAATATTCGTTTTTTGTTTGATAATTTTTCAGTAATTATTGCTTCAGTATTTTCTTTTTTATCAGAAGGGGCTTGGCAACTCATTATAATAATAGTAAGAATACATTGTACAATTTTTTTCATGATTAAAACTTTATACAATGGTACACTTTGTATGCCTTAAAAAGATTTTAGGTAATAAATCAGGAGTGTTGAATTATTAATCAGGAATATAAATCGTTAGTCAATAATCGACTTACTATATTTTAAAGGTGTGGTGCCTGTATGTTTTTTGAAGGCAACATAAAAAGCAGATTTTGAATTAAATCCACAGTCATAACCTATAGCTTCAAAAGAATAATTAAGCTTACTATGGATCATTTTTTTCGCAGCTTCTATACGTTTTCCATTTAAGTAGTCAGAGAAACTTATTTTCATATTGTCGTTTAGTAGCAGTGACAATTTATTGGGAAGTATGTTCAGTTTTTTTGCAATTTTGGATAAAGTGATGTCCGAATTTTTATACAATTCGTTTTCTGTTATTAATTTTTCAAGATTACTGATAAGCAATTTAGCTTTATCTTCATCAATTCGCTTTTCACGGTATCGAGGTGGGTTTAAAAAGATAAGTTCGTTCCTTTTTTTTGTGAACAGTAGCAACAAAACAAGTAAATAGAAAACAAACGAAAAGGATAATGCTCCTACTATATAAGATGTGTAATTTCCAGTAATGAATGCAATGCAAATTATGGCATTACCAATATAAATACTTAAAAACCATAACCTAAACGTTGCCGCTCCTTTTTTAACTTGCTTGATCTTTCTATAATTTTTATAAATTATTTGTCCAGTGGCTATTACATAAACTGCCCATTGAGCATAGATAAAATAAATAAATACCGTTACCCAGGTTTTTTCATAAGTACTTCTTGGAAAAACTAAAAATAGGATGAGTGCAATGAGAGTTAAGATGACAAAATGGAGTTTTAGTTTTTTGCTTAAGGAATCAATAACTTCTAGTGCAGTTTTGACATAAAAATACAGTAGTGGACCAATAAACCAACATGCAAATAATCCTATTTGAATATATATATCGGCTAAATCATCGTTAAAATAAAAAAATACAGATTTACCAATACGGATACTTAAGGCAAGTAGTAATAAACCAAGAAATACATGACTCTTATGAGAAGGTTTTACATAAAAAAGAAAAAACAATCCTACTATTATTCCATTAAATGCTCCAAGAGCACTGAAAAAGAATAATAATTGAGATTGTACATCCATAAAAGATATATTGAAGTTATGTTTCAAATATAAAAAATGATGAGCATATTTTTATGCTCTAGGATATAGTAAAGTATTATTTTTAGCTAGAATTAAAATTTTTAATAAACTATATAGTTAGAATTCAGTACATATGATAATCAATAAATTGATGTTTTTTGTAGCTGTTTCGATTTTAGTTACTTTTGGCTTTAAACTCAATTGATGATGAAAAAAATTCTTGCTTTTGCTGGTTCTAATAGTAGTACTTCGATTAATCAAAAACTTGTAGAATATGTTGCTTCAGAAATTACGGATCATACGGTAAAAAATCTGAAACTTGTTAATTATCCTATGCCTATGTATAGTGAAGATGAGGAGAAAGATAATGGATTTCCAGGTATGACTTTAGGATTAAAACAAGAAATATCAGAAGCGGATGCTTTGATTATTTCAGTGAATGAACATAATGGTGGTTGGAGTGCATTTTTTAAAAATGTAATAGATTGGTTATCTAGATTAGATAGAAATTTTCTTGAAGGAAAGAAAATATTATTAATGAGTACTTCACCAGGTCAACGAGGGGGAATAGGCTCTCTGGAATACGCAAAAAATATGTTGCCTCGATTTGGAGGAGAGATTATAGAAAGCTTTAGCTTTCCATCGTTTTATGCTAATTTTTCTGCAGAAAAAAATGAGGTTACAGATGAAACACTTTTATTGGGATTAAAGGAAGTTCTAAGTACTTTTGCGCATCAAATTAAGTAACGAGTGCGGAGTACTAAAACATATACTTTAGATAATTCTTTGGAATTTAAATTCAAATTATTGCAATGGGCTCAACAATTTGATGAAATCATGTGGCTGGATTCTAATAAGTATTCTCAACAGTATGCTAGCTATGATGCCGTTTTGGCGATTGACGCTTTTACGCTTATTAAAACGGATTGTCATAATGGTTTTGATAAATTAAAAGAATATCAGGAACAAACAGCTGATTGGATTTTTGGATATCTATCATATGATCTTAAAAATGATACCGAAAGACTTGTTTCCAAAAATCAGGATTATTTAGATTTTCCAGATTTGTATTTTTTTCAACCTAAGAAAATATTTCTTCTAAAAGATAATGAGTTAGAAGTTCAGTATCTAAGAATGGTAGATGATGAAATGGATGAAGATTATAAATTGATTCATGCATTTCCATCATCGATAGAAGTCGCCAATGAAGATTCACCATGTGGAAAGGTGAAAATAAGTTTACGAATAACCAAGGACGTGTATAAGGAGAAAATCCAGGAAATGTTAGCCCATATTCATCGTGGAGATATTTATGAAGCAAATTTCTGTCAGGAGTTTTATGCAGAAAATAGTTGTATTGCACCTTTGGAAACCTATTATCATTTGAACCAAATTTCAACTCCTCCATTTGCAACTTTTTTTAGAATGAATCAACAGTATTTGTTATCGGCATCTCCAGAGCGATATCTAAGAAAAGAAGGGAATAGGATTATATCTCAACCAATAAAGGGAACTGCAAAGAGATCACCAGTTGATGAAGATGATAAAAGATTAATTTCAGAATTAGAAAAAGACCCAAAAGAACGATCAGAGAATGTAATGATTGTAGACTTAGTCAGAAATGATTTGTCGAGAACAGCTAGTAAAGGCTCGGTAACGGTAGAAGAACTATGTAAAGTATATACTTTTAAACAGGTGCATCAGATGATATCTACAGTAACTTCTGAAATTAACTCAGGAACATCTCCTGTGGATGTTATAAGGACCACTTTTCCTATGGGTAGTATGACTGGCGCGCCCAAAATATCAGCAATGCAAATCATTGAAGACCTAGAGGAATCCAAACGAGGTTTGTATAGTGGAGCTGTTGGTTATTTTACTCCTGAAGGAGATTTTGATTTTAATGTAGTCATTAGAAGTATTTTGTATAATGCGGCCAAACAGTACATATCATATACGGTTGGTGGTGCCATTACTTCTAAATCTGATCCAGATAAAGAATATGAGGAATGCTTGATTAAGGCAAAAGCAATGAGAGAAGTATTAGAAGGACTGTAACTAGCAACTCATAATACTATATAAGATTTTTTCTAAAACTTTTTCTTACATCTATGATTGTTTCTTTTACTTCTTGCGCTGTGATATCTTTGATTCGAGCTATTTCTTCAAAATTTAACTTCCCGAAAACAAATAGATCTATGATTTTAGAAGTTTCTAAAGGTAACCAACTATAAAATTTACCTAATAATTTCTGTTTTTTGTTTTCAGAAGAATCTTCAGATTGAATTATTTTAAGAATGGCAGAATCTGCATCATCATATATAAATAGTTGCTTATTCTCTGAGTTTTGATGATAGGAAATGTCATTTAGGTCTTCATTCATGATTAACTCATTATCGGCTTCTGAAGTAAAGTTTTCTTCTAACTTATTAAGTTCTTCTTTTAAAAAATAGTTCGTACTAATACATCTTTGGTGCCAGCCTTCGCTAATATATAACTCGTCAATTAGATGATCGGTTATTCTAAAAAGTTTTAACTCCAGTGATAACCTATCCATATCAATATCAAGATTATCCTCATTGTATAGATTTACAATAGCATCATCAATAATACCATTAGAACAGTACATGTTTTTTGGTAAAACACCTGTGCTTTCTGCAATATATAATCGATGTTTTACATAAGGATGCAAATGAGGAACAACAGATAGGATCTTTTTACCGAATTCTTTTTTATGATTATCTTCATAATATTGTGGCATTTCATCTATCATATTCATAATATCAACATTTTAAGGGTTCTTTAAAAATAACAAAAATGAATGGATTATTATGTTAAAAACCTGAAAATCAAATTGTAATGACAAATAAAAGAAAGATTGATCTACATATACAAAATCGTATATTTGAAGCATGTCTTAAGACAAATAGTAGAAGCATTGATACAGAAGTTTAAAACCCATATAGAGAATTATTTACCTTTTCTTAAAGAAGGAAAATTACTTATTGCTTGTAGCGGAGGGCTGGATAGTATTGCGCTAACATATCTTTGTCGCTCACTTAACTTAGAATTTGGTATTGCACATTGTAATTTTAAATTACGAGGAACAGAAAGTGAAGAAGATGAGAAATTTGTCTCAGAAGTAGCAGATAAATTAGGGGTTGCGTTTTTTGTAACAAGTTTTGATACAGAAGCATATGCAAATGACCATAAGATATCTATCCAAATGGCTGCGAGAGAACTAAGGTATACTTGGTTTAGAGAACTTCTCTTGGAACACCAATATGATTATGTGCTCACTGCTCATCATAAAAATGATAATATTGAAACGTTTTTAATAAACCTTTCAAGAGGTACTGGAATTGAAGGACTTACCGGTATTCCTGAAATTAATGATAGATACGTGCGACCTTTATTACCATTTTCGAGGAATCAAATTTTAGAATTTGCTAAAGAAAATAATATCCAGTGGAGAGAAGATAGCAGTAATAGTGTTACTAAATATTTGAGAAATAGACTTAGACATAATGTGGTTCCTGAACTTTTGGCTATAAATCCTCAGTTTTTACAAAACTTCGAAACTACTTTAGATCATTTGAAACAGGCTAGTACATTTGTTGAGAATCAAATGGATAGAGTCAGAAAAGATGTGTTTGAATATTCAGAATCAGATACCATTAAAATACCAATTCATAAGCTCCAGCAATATGATGATCCAAAAACATATTTATATTTTTTATTAAAGGAATATGGGTTTACTGCCTGGAATGATATTTTACAAATACTAACTGCACAATCTGGTAAGCAAGTATTTTCGTCTACGCATAGATTAGTAAAAAATAGAGCCGACCTATTATTGTGTCCAATAATAGAGGATGTTCCTGATCGTATTTATACAATTCCAGAAGAAGAAAATATGATTATGATTCCCTCTGGAATGCTTATGTTTAGAGAAATCTTTGATATATCAAATACAGATTTACAAACTATTTATGTAGATAAAGAAAAGTTAAAGTATCCTTTAGTTGTAAGAAAATGGAAAGAAGGCGACTATTTTTATCCTTTAGGCATGAAAGGCAAAAAGAAGTTGAGTAAATATTTTAAGGATGAAAAACTATCTTTGCTTGCCAAAGAAAGAGTTTGGCTATTATGTTCTGGAGGTGATATTGTATGGATTATAAATTACAGAGCAGATAATAGATTCAAAATAAGCCCCAAAACGAAACAATTACTAAAAGTAACGATAACCTAATGAGGAAAATACTATTACTATTAACAACACTGTTGTTTTCTACCACGTTGTTTTCACAAATATTTGAACCTATAAAATGGAAAAGTAGTGTCAAAGAGGAATCTGAAAATGTGTATACATTACATTTTGAAGCTATTTTAGAGAAAGGTTGGCATATATATTCCCAACAAGAAGTAGAAACGGATGATATAGCTCCTACAGCAACAGAGTTCACATTTTATAATGAAGATAAAAAGTATGAACTTATAGGAAAAACAACAGAGCCTGAAGGAATTCAGAAATTTGATAAAGTATTTGAAATGGATATCAAATATTTTGAGGATAAGGTTGTATTTGTACAGAAAGTAAGGCGATTAGATCCTTCATTAGAAGTTATTAAAGCAGAAGTTTTCTTTGGAGTATGTGATGATGAAAAATGTTTAGCACCTGATATAGTAGAGTTTACTTTGAATCTTTCAGGTAAGGAAATAAGTAATTCAGAAAAATTTGAAATTCCTAATGATCTTTTAAATACTAAGGAAGACGTTTCTGGTTTTTTAGAAGAGACAAGTAAAAAAGGAAAAGAAGGTGATAAAAGAGGATTATGGGCTACATTTATTTTGGCCTTTTTATCCGGATTTGCTGCATTACTAACACCATGTGTATTCCCTATGATACCGATGACGGTCAGTTTTTTTACGAAACAAAGTAAAACAAGGGCAGCTGGTATTAGAAATGCAATTATATATGGAATTTTCATAATTGTAATCTATGTAGGATTAGGTTCTGTGGTTACTGCAATATTTGGAGCTGATGCATTGAATGCATTGTCCACCAATGTTTGGTTTAACTTAATATTCTTTGCGTTACTTATCGTTTTTGGCTTGTCTTTTTTAGGAGCTTTCGAAATAATGTTGCCAAATTCTTGGGCTAATAAAGTAGATCGTCAAGCTGATAAAGGAGGTTTGATAGGTATATTTTTTATGGCACTAGCACTGGCTATTGTCTCGTTTAGCTGTACAGGACCTATAGTGGGAACAATACTAGTAGAAGCGGCATCAAAAGGAGGTATCGCACCAATTATTGGAATGCTTGGATTCTCATTAGCAATAGCAATACCATTTGCACTTTTTGCAATGTTTCCAGGTTGGATGAATTCTCTTCCCAAAAGTGGCGGATGGTTGAATACAGTAAAAGCATTTCTTGGTTTCTTAGAACTAGCATTTGCATTTAAGTTCTTGTCTAATGCAGACTTAGTATTGCAATTGGGCTTATTGCAGAGAGAAGTGTTTTTAGCTATCTGGATAGCTATTTTTGGAGTATTAGGATTGTATTTATTAGGTAAAATAAAACTTCCTCATGATTCACCGATAGAACAGATTTCTGTGGGAAGATTATCATTGGCGCTATTAACCCTTGCATTTACTATTTATTTAATCCCAGGAATGTGGGGAGCTCCTTTAAAGCTAATTAGTGGTTTTCCTCCGCCTCAAACATATAGTGAATCTCCTAGAGGTTTTGGAGGTTCTGGAAATCAGTTATCGAACTCAGAACTTCCGGAAGGAGCAAAATATGGTGAACATGATATTGTTTCGTTTACCGATTATGAGGCAGGTTTAGCATATGCTAAAAAAGTAAATAAGCCGGTATTGATTGATTTTACTGGGTATGCTTGTGTTAATTGTCGTAAGATGGAAGAATATGTATGGTCTGAACCAGCCGTATTAAAAACGTTGAAAAATGATATTGTATTGATTTCTCTATATGTAGATTACAAAAAGGAACTTCCAGAATCAGAACAGTATGTTTCAAAAACCACTGGTAAAAAGATTAAAACTATTGGTAATAAATGGAGCGATTTTCAGATTACCAGGTATAAGGCAAATGCACAACCTTACTATGTTTTGATTGATCACCAAGAATCTAATCTGAGCACTCCAATAGGATATACTCCTGATGAAAATGAATATCTAAAATGGTTGAAAAAAGGAATTAATAATTTTTCCAAAAGATAAAATGCTTATGATGGTATAAGTTTTTATTATGACGTGGTTGTAAGGACAGATTTAATTATCGACTTTTTCCTTATCTAAAGCAAATAACAGCGTCTATGGAAAAAATCGACTTATCTCAGTGTTTCCCGTTTATTGAAAAAGATCTAAAAGATGAAATTATGTCTTTTGGAGAATTTAAGAATATTCCCAAAGGAGAATATGTAGTTAAGCAAGGGAGTTACTTAAGTTTTTTACCAATTATTTTAGACGGATTGATTAAAATGTATGCGGAAGAAGATGAAGTAGAATTTTTACTATATTATATACATCCTAATCAATGTTGTATCCTTAGTTTTAATCACCTTTTTGATCAACAGGCAGTTCGTTTCTCTGCTAAGACAGAAGAAGATACTAAGGTGTTATGCGTACCCATGAATAAAGTAAAGGAGTGGTTTATAAAATATCCATCATTTACACAAATTATTCTAAAGGATTTTCAACGGAATTATGAAGATCTACTCAATACGACTAAACAAGTAGTTTGTTATAAAATTGAAGATAGATTGGTTAACTATTTAAACGAAAAAGCCAAACTTCAAAATTGTAATATGATCCAAATGTCTCATAAACAAATAGCATCAGATTTGGGTACTTCTAGAGAAGTTGTTTCTAGAATAACCAAGAAATTACAAGCCACTAATTTATTAATTCAACATAAACGACATATCGAATTAACGAAAGGAATTTACTGTAAAAACTAAGTAGATTCTATAATAACGCATCACAAAGACATCGCAAATTTGCGATGTCTTTGTGATGCGTTATTATTTAATAATTTATGATTTAAAATACTGGCATTCAGTTCTTTAAAATAACATTTTTTTAACTTTTAGGAGTGACTTTTGTCACCGTTTATAGCTTTTATGTGATTATATATTTGCTTCATATTGATGAACAAACAAAATGTATAAATCATGAAAAAAAATTTAATTTATTTAATTGTTGGACTATTTACATTCATCTCATGTAGTGATGATGATGATATTGTAGTACAACCAGATGGGGAAACTGATGAAGTAATTAATCAGGTGGTTTTTAATGAAGTAAGATATCAAGGAACCGACTTGATTGAAATCTTTAATAAAGGAAATCAAGAAGCTGATTTAAGTGATTACTGGTTATGCTTAGGACCAGGAACGTATGAAAGAATAGGTGATCTAACACCAGAGAGTGGAGAGATTGTTATTCCTGTAGGAGGATACTTAGTAATATCTTATGACTTACCAGATACTGATGGAGGTTTGGGGTTATACTCTGCTAATGCCTTTACTGATGCTGATGCCCTTGTGGATTTTGTTCAGTATGGAGCTGGTGGCAGTGCCAGAGAGAATGTAGCAGTGGCGGCAGGATTATGGACAGCAGGGGAGTTTGTGCCAACGGTAAGCAATGCAGATAATAGTATTGTATTTGATGGAGAAGGAGATGGAGCAGCAAATTGGGCAGAAACAACGACTGTTACTTTCGGAGCCGAAAATATGTTAACTGTTCCTGTAGAAGTAAGATCAATAGTATTTAATGAAGTACAATACGGAAGTAGAGATTTAGTAGAGATTTATAATAATGGAGATGTAACGGTTGACTTAAGTTCATATTGGTTATGCTTAGGTCCTGGTACTTATGTACAAATAGGAAATGTTACTCCAGAAAGTGGAAATATAGAATTAGCTTCTGGAGAGTTTTTAGTACTTCCATATACTATGCCTGATGATCAAGGAGGTTTAGGATTATATTCTGTAAATGAGTTTACAAATCCAGAAGCAATAATGGATTTCGTACAATGGGGATCTGGAGGAAGTGCTCGTGAGAATGTCGCAGTATCTGCAGGAATATGGACTGCTGGAGAATTTGTTCCAACGGTTAGGCTTAATAGTTATAGTATTGAGTATGATGGAGAAGGAGATGCAGCTGCCGATTGGAGTGAAGAAATTAATCCATCTCTAGGAGCAGCAAATGATGTAGAGAATCCTACAACAACATTTAACGTAACATTGAGTAATACGATTAATTACTTAAATGTACATACGTTTACAACGCCAGTTGGCGCAAGTGGTCCAGGACCACTAACAACAAACGGAGCACAATATCAGGTATCTTTTAAAGCTGTTACTGGAACTAAATTTACTCCTGTCACTATGATGGGTAATAGTAATGACTGGTTTTTAGCACCAACCAATCTTGATGGAATTGATTTGTTTCCTAATGGACAGGCACTTAATGGTGTCGATATTGCAAGCCAACTTTCGTTATATGATTTAGGTACAGAAGCAGATAATGATCCAGCTACTTTCCCGCCAGCAGGGGAGAACGTGGGACCAGCGGATGCAGATCCATTAGTTAGGTTGGTACCAGGAAGAGATACAGGAGATATTTATATGACTGCTGTATTGGATTATGCTAATGGAGACGGAAATTCTGCAGGAACATTTACGTTAACCATTACGGCGATTAATGCCCCTAATTCTGGTATGGCACCAAGTTCAGACAATGGATTTGTAATTACGCCGGGAATTGTAGTACTTCATGCTCAAGGTGAACCATTATTTACGATTGGAGAAGAAGACAGAGGTGTTGGATTAGAAGGAATTGCAGAAGATGGTATGCCGGGAGCTTTATACAATTGGTTTACAGAAGAAGGATCTCAGGGGACTCCGTTACGTTTGTCATCATCGTTAACACCTTTCTCGCCAGCATTTATCTATGCTTTTAATACAGAAAGGGATCCTTGGTTTACTCAAGGAGAACCAACAGCAGCATCCAATGGTTTAGAAGAAATCGCAGAAGACGGTAACAGAATGGTGGCATATAATTACTTAAAAGACTTTGGAATTCCAGTAGCTTTAAGCAATGAAATGGGACCTATCGGACCAGGAGAATCTTTCACTTTTACGATAGAAGTGCCACAAGGACAAAATTACAAGTTTGGGTTTGGAACCATGTTTGTAAAATCGAATGACTGGGTAGTAAGTTATAATAATGCTGGATTGCCATTGTTTGGAGAAGATGGAGCCACTCCATATTCAGGTGTAGATTTAAGTACTAAAACATATTTGTATGATGCAGGAACAGAAGAAGATCAACCTGTAGGATTTGGTATGGATCAAGTTATGAATCAATCAGGACCAAATACAGGAAATGCAGATACGAATACTACGATCAGAAGAGTGTCGAATCTAGAAGATGTACAATTTGGAAAAGGAGTGATTAGTAGTCCTCCAGGTGTAACTTGGTCTGGAGATTCCAGAGGAGGATACAATATCATAGAAATTGATTTTCAACCTCAATAATTCACTAAGAACTCTATATTTGGGGATATCGTAAGTTCTTAGCATCAATGAGCCTTCAGTTAATACTGGAGGTTCATTTGTTTTAGTTCGATACACCTATAAGATTGTTAAAATCTCCTTAAAAGGAAGCTTGTCGGCATTCCATTTTTTTATCTTCAGCATTCAACTAAACTCAAACAAATGCGATCAACTAGAATACTATTATTATCCCTTTTTAGCTTTTTGATTTTTATCACATCTTGTGCTAAAAAAGAAGAAATATCTACCAAAACAGAGGTTCAGAAAACAGATGAAGTAACTGAAGAAAAAGATACTTATGATGTAAAAGAGTATTATTCTAAACAGGAAGTGGATATTGTGATGAGAGATGGAACTAAACTTCATACTACGATTTATTCTCCTAAAGATACCAGTAAGAAGTATCCGATTTTGATGCAAAGAACTCCCTATAGCTCTCGTCCATATGGAGAAAACCAGTTTCGATCTAAAATTGCTCCTAATGAATTCTTAATGAAAGAAGGAAATATTGTGGTATACCAAGATGTAAGAGGACGTTGGATGAGTGAAGGAGTATATGACAATATGAGAGCCTATATACCTAATAAAAAAGATAAACAGTTTGATGAAGCAAGTGATACCTATGATACGATTGATTGGTTGGTTAAAAATGTAGAAAACACGAATGGAAAAGTTGGGATTTGGGGAATATCGTATCCTGGTTTTTATGCAACATACTCTTTGTTAGATGCGCATCCAGCATTAAAGGCTGTTTCTCCACAAGCATGTATTGGAGATTTCTTTTTTGATGACTTTCATCACAATGGAGCATATTTATTAAGTTACTGGAGAGCAACTGCTGTTTTTGGTTATGAGAAAACAAAACCTGTTAAAGAGAGTTGGTATACGTTTCCAGAGTTAAACAGTAAAGATCAATATCAGTTTTTCTTAGATGCTGGTCCACTTAGTACTTTGGATCAATATTATAAAGAAGATAATGTTTTTTGGACACAGCTCAAAGAACATCCTAACTATGATGAGTTTTGGCAGAAGAGAGGAATCATACAGCACCTTAAAGATATTAAACCCGCAGTGATGGTAGTAGGAGGGTTATTTGATGCAGAAGATTTGTATGGACCTTTTGAAACTTATGAAAAAATAGAAAATAATAGTGATAATTATAATATCATGGTTTTTGGGCCATGGAGCCATGGAGATTGGGCAAGGAATAAAAAACGACAGGCGATAGGGAATGTATATTTTGGAGATGATATTTCACTTAATTTTCAGAAAAATGTAGAAACAAAGTTCTTCAACCATTTTCTAAAGGGTGATGGAAGTGAAAATACAGGTCTATCCGAAATTCAGATCTTTGATACTGGAAAAAAGGAGTGGAATACTTTTGAAAGTTGGCCACCAAAAAATGCAGAAAAGAAAACAATGTATTTGTCAGGTAGTGACTTATCAGAAAATACAGGAGATGAATTTTCTGAGTTTATTAGTGATCCTAAAAAACCAGTTCCATATACTGAGGATATAAAAATGGTATTTACACCTAGAAAATATATGACAGACGATCAGCGTTTTGCAGCACGTCGTCCGGATGTATTAGTATATGAAACTCCTGTCCTGACAGATGATATGACGCTTTCTGGTGAAGTTTTAGCAAAATTAAAGGTTGCTACTACTGGAACTGCTGCGGATTGGGTAGTGAAATTAATAGATGTATATCCTGCTGATGCCGAGGACACTGAAGAAACTCAGGCATATCTAAAAATGTCAAATTATCATATGATGGTAAGAAGTGAGGTACTTAGGGGGAGGTTTAGAAATAGTTTTAGTAATCCAGAACCATTTGTATCCAATCAAAAGACAGATGTAACTATTAAGCTTCAGGATGTGCATCATACTTTTATGAAAGGACATAAAATTCAGATTCAAGTGCAGAGTACTTGGTTTCCTTATATAGATTTGAATCCACAAACTTTCGTTCCGAATATTTTTGAAGCGAAAGAATCAGATTTTAAGAAACAGACTCACAAGGTATTTGGAGATTCTTCAATAGAGTTTTCTGTTTTAAAATAAAATATACGATACTAACCAACCTTAATACCCCTAAAAGATGAATAAAGTAAAATTCACCTTATTATGTTTTTGTTCTTTACTTATAGTTTTTAGTTGTAAAAAAGAAAGTGAAAAGGCTACTACCTTAGTTTCTAATGAACAAAAAAATGAAGAACACTCGAAGAAGCTTAACGATTGGTTCGAGGCTCAGTTTCAGGAAGAAGTAGCTAATTCACCAATGACGCAAACCTATTTAGGAGTGAAGACCGAAGATTATGGTAAATGGGATGATGTTTCCTCTAAAAAAGGAGTAGAAGATTTAGAGAAAGCCAAAAGAAGGTTACGATATTTAAATGATTCTGTAGAAGTTTCTAATCTTAATCGAGATGCCAAGCTAAGTTATAAGTTAATGAAAGAAGATTTGGAAAATACAATTGAAGATTTTCAATATCGTTTTTATGACTACCCAGTAAATCAAATGCATGGAATGCAAGCTGAGATTCCCGCATTTTTAATTAATATGCACAATATCGAAAATAAAAGTGATGCAGAAGCTTACATTTCCAGGCTCAATGGAATGGATGAGCTGTTTGTTCAACAAATAGAAAATATAAAAATACGTGAAAAGAATGGTATCATTCCTCCTAAGTTTGTTTTTGCAAAGGTACTTACAGATTGTCGTAATCTAATTTCCGGAAAACCTTTTGATGCATCTAATAAAGAAAGTACATTATTATTAGATTTTAAAGGTAAAGTAGCAAAGTTGGAAGTTGCGGATGAAGAAAAAACAATTTTGCTTTCCAAAGCAGAAAAGGCGTTGCTTGATCATGTGAAACCTGCTTATGATCAATTGATTACATTATTAGAAGATCAACAGCAAAGAGCTACAGTGGATGATGGTGCTTGGAAATTTCCAAAAGGGAACGCATTTTATAACAATGCACTAAAGCGTACTACTACAACTAATATGACAGCAGAAGAGATTCACCAGTTGGGGTTAGATGAGGTAGCCAGAATTCATAAAGAAATGAAGGATATTATGACGGAACTTAAGTATAAAGGGACGTTACTGGATTTCTTTAAATTTATGAAAGAAGATGAACAGTTCTATTATAGTAATGATGAAGAAGGTAAGGCAGCCTATTTAAAAAGAGCAGTAGGGTTGATAGATAATATGAAATCTAGAATGGATGAACTCTTTATCACAAAACCAAAGGCAGATATTGTGGTAAAAGCAGTAGAAGCTTTTAGAGAAAAGAGTGCAGGAAAAGCTTTTTATCAAAGGGGAACTCCTGATGGTACAAGACCTGGAACTTATTATGCTAATTTATATGATATGGAAGCCATGCCTAAATATCAAATGGAAGCTTTAGCATATCATGAAGGAATTCCTGGACATCATATGCAGATTTCTATCGCACAAGAATTAGAAGGAATTCCAAAGTTTAGAAAATTTGGTGGATATCAGGCGTATGTAGAAGGATGGGGATTGTATAACGAGTTTTTACCAAAGGAAATCGGTTTGTATAATAATCCATACTCAGATTTTGGAAGATTAGCAATGGAGTTGTGGAGAGCATGCAGATTAGTGGTAGATACAGGCATACACCAAAAAAAATGGACTAGAGAAGAAGGAATCAAATATTATACAGATAATACACCAAATGCGGAGAGTGATGCAGTTAAAATGGTGGAAAGACATATTGTAATGCCAGGTCAGGCTACAGCGTATAAAATAGGAATGAATAAGATCTTGGAGCTGAGAGAGACTGCTAGATTAAAACTTGGTAACGAGTTATTTGATATTAGAGAATTTCATGATGTTATTTTAACCAATGGAGCAGTACCTCTTACAGTTTTAGAAGAGTTAGTAAATGAATGGGTAGCTTCAAAAAGTAATAATTCTTCTCAAATAAAGGAAGATTCTTAATAGCTGGACTGCAATTTCAGGAACAATATTTCATAAGCCTTTCAGAATCTGAAAGGCTTATTTTTGTGGCCAGAATTAATTATGCTTATAGTAAAACCATAAATAAAAGTAAGAAAAAGACTACTTTTTTATTATTGTTTAAATAAATTAATGTATTTTGTAGATTAAATTAGATTTTTTATCTAATAACCCCAAAATTTACGAATATGCAAAAAGTATTTTTATTAATCTCCAGCATGCTTTTACTTGGACATACCTTTGCTCAAGATAAGACTTCTATAAGCATTAAGAATTTTGATCATATTACGGATACTATTCAATTTAAGGATGGGGTTATTCATCTTAGAAGTATGGTAGTCTCTAATCAAAATGAAGAAGTTATGCATTTTATGGATAAATTGATTAAAGCAGGTAAAGATTTACAATATCATAATGGTCTAGGAGAGTTGTATTTAATTAAAGGTAGGGCTTTAAAGAAAAATAAACAATACTTGAAAGCTATAAGAAGCTATGAAAATGCGGAAAAAAGCTATAAAGAAGTTAATAATTTAAAAGGACTAGCAATTGTTTTTAACCATAGATCCGTTTTGGAAAGCCAACGAGGTAATGTAGAGAAAAGTGTTGATTATTTGTTAGAAGCAAAAATGTATAACGAAAAATTAAGAGATAGTGCAGGTTTAGTTATTATCTATAATAATTTGGCTAGTCACTATGCTGGTTTGGACAATTTAGTGGAGTCTGAAAGATACTTTGATAAAGCTATTACCATAAGAAAAAAGATAGGAATGCTTCATAATATTGGTATGGTGATGAATAATTTAGCTTTTATATACTTACAAAACGGTAAACCAGAAAAAGCTAAAGCGATCTTACCAGAAGCTCTAGTAATTAATAAAAGGGATAGTATTGATGCTTCAATAGCGCATTCTTATAGTATAATGGCAGAAGTAGCTTTGTACGAAAAAAATTATGTGACGGCAAAGGAATATTATGATACAGCTTTAGAAATATCAAGAACCACTGATTTCGATCTGCTTACAGCGGATACAAGACAACAATTGGGGTATTTAGCAATTCAGACTAGGGATTATAAAAAAGCTGAAAAGTTATTAGAGACGGCTAGAAAGGAATTTACAGATCTTGGAGCAACTCAATTATTGTTGAAGAATTATCAATTTTCCTCAAAATTAGATTCGGCTAGAGTAAATCTTTCTGGTGCACTTGCTTGGCAAAAAGAACATCAAAAATTGTCAGATAAAATGATGACTGAGTTGTCTACAAAGAAAATGGAAAGAACAGAAGCTCGTTATCAGGCAGAATTAGAACAATTACGTACGATAGATGCACAGGAAAAAAGGGAACAGTTAACGAATGAAGAATTATTTAGATACCGAATCCTGACTTTTATAGCATTAGGTTTGTTGCTGATCTTTGTCGTATTTACCATCATGATTGTAAGAACCAGAAAGGAACGCAAAAGATTGATAAGTAAGTTAAATGAATCTAATGAGGTTAAAAATAAATTGTTTTCTATCATATCACATGATCTGAAAAATGAGATTCATGGTTTGGAAGGAAGTTTAAATTTGATGAAAGAAAATGAAATTTCTACAGAAGAGTTTCAGGAAATCATACCATTATTGGCGAATAGAACACATCAGACATCCATTTTATTAAATAATTTACTGAATTGGTCAAAATCTCAGATGAAAGAGTTGAATGCCAAACCTATTACTTTTGATATTACAGAAGTTATATCTAATAAGTTTGCATTTTTTAAACCCAAAGCTATTCAGAAGAATATTAGATTGATCAATAAACTAGATACTACTAAAATTTTCGCAGATAAGGATATGGTAAGTATAGTAGCGCAAAATTTAATAGCTAATGCGATTAAATTCTGTAATCCTGGTGATTCTATAGCGCTAATATCTAGAGAAAAGGAAGATCATTATGAGATACGTTTTGAAGATACCGGCGTTGGTATTGATCCTTCTAATCTCAAGAAATTATTTGCAGAAGATACATTTACCACTACTGGAACAAATAATGAAACAGGAACAGGTTTAGGACTTAGAATTTGCAAGGAATTAATAGAACTTAATAGAGGTGATATAAAAGTAGAAAGTACTCTAGGAAAAGGTAGCACTTTTTATGTATTGTTACCAAAGGCTGCCTAATATTGGTCAAGATTTGACCTAGAATTAAAAATAAATCGGCTAACTCTTTAACACTCTATGAACCAGGTAATTGTGAAAATTACTTGGCTTTTTTTATAAATCATATTTTATATGAAATAAAAGTAAGAATAAGACTACTTATTTGTTTTTGTTCGATATTTTTGTGTATTTTGAAGTGTAAAAATGTATTTAATCTTGTTTTAGCCCCAGTACTATGAATAAAGCAACCTATGTATTATTAATTTTTTGTTTGATGAGCTTTTTTTGCTTTTCGCAAAGCCAAACGAGAGTAACTGATTTTTCTGAGATAAAGACATTGAAAGATTCAGTGTTGTTTAATAATGCTGTTAAAGATTTACAACAATATGTAAACGAAGATCAGTTTGATAGGGCGCAACCTATGGCTGATCAACTTATTAAATTAGCAGAGAATATTGAGTACAGTAAAGGATTAGGTTTAGTCTTTAGATTGAAGGGAATCATGTATAATGAATCTCAAAGAACTATAGAATCCGATAAAAACTTTCAAAAAGCAATACATCATTTTAAGCAAGCCGATGATAAAGATGGATTAGCAATTGTAAGTAATGATAGATTTATAATAGAGCAAAATAAAGGGAATCTTGAAAAAGCAGCGGACTACCTTATGGAAGCCAAATTATATAGAGAACAATTAAACGATAGTGTAGGTTTATCAGGCATCTATAATAATTTGGCCATTGTTTATAAAGAACTTAAGAATGTACCAGACTCTGAAAAGTATTATAAAAAATCTATCGCACTTAGAAAGCAATTAAAAAGTGATGGTGTCGGGTTAGTTATGAATAATTTAGCCTTATTGTACGCTGAAAAAGGCAATCTTTCGGATGCAAAAAAATTGTTGCCAGAAGCTCTAAAGATCAACAAACAAGAAAAAGATTTAAGGCATACAGCTCAATCGTATAGTATAATGGCAAAAGTAGCGATGTATGGTAAGGAATATGATTTGGCAAAAAAGTACTATGACACTACTTCATGTGTTGGTACACAAGCTAATTATAAGATAATAGTGGTAAATGCTAAACAGCAACTTGGAATTATTGCATTAGAAGAAGGGGAGTATCAAAAAGCTGACGAGTTATTAAAAACAGCCAGAGAAGATCTTATTAAGGCTAATGTGATATCTCTGATATTAAAAAACTATAAATATTCTTTTAAACTTGATTCTACTAGAGGAAATCTAATGAGTGCCATTAGGTGGCAAAAAGAATATCAAGAGCTTTCTGATAAGAGAATGTATAAAATGACAACTCAGAAAGTGGAAAATACGAAGTCCAGATATGAAGCAGAATTAAAACAATTAAGGTTAATTGATGAACAAGAAAAAAGAGAGCTAAAAACTAAAGAAGAATTGTTTAGATATAGAATATTTACGTTCATTAGTTTAGCTGTAATAGCAATTATATTGGTTTTTATGATGCTGTTCATCAAAACCAGAAAAGAGAGAAAGCGATATATTAATGAACTTAATGAATCAAATCAGGTAAAAAACAAATTGTTTTCTATCATCTCTCATGATCTTAAAAATGAAATACACGGATTAGAAGGGAGTCTTAACTTAATGAAAGAAGATGTGATTTCTGCGGAAGAATTTAAAGAAATAGTTCCATTATTAGCCAATAGAACGCATCAAACTTCGATTTTGCTGAATAACCTACTAAACTGGTCTAAATCGCAAATGAAAGAGTTAAACGCTAAACCAACCACTTTTGATATAACTGATGTAATCAGTAATAAATTTACTTTTTTTAAGCCTAAAGCAGAAAAGAAAGACATTAAATTGGTTAATAAGTTGGACCCAACAATCATCTTTGCGGATAAGGATATGTTCGGAATCGTAGCACAAAACCTAATTGCCAATGCCATTAAGTTTTGTAATCCAGGTGATTCTATAGCATTAATATCTAGAGAAAAAGAAGATCACTACGAAATCTGTTTTGAAGATACAGGAGTTGGTATTGATCCTTCTAATCTCAATAAATTATTTGCGGAAGATACATTTACAACCAATGGTACTGAAAATGAAACAGGTACTGGTCTTGGACTTAGAATATGTAAGGAATTAATAGAACTTAATCAAGGCAAAATAAAGGTAGAAAGTACACTCGGAAAAGGCAGCGTTTTTTCTGTTTCCTTGCCAAAAGCTGCTTAGATTTTTATTTATCCAATACACTTCTAAATTGATAGAAGAATCGCTCTATAAGTCTTAGGTCTTCAGTTATAATTTCTACAGAACCTCTCATTTCTTGCTGAAAAGGTATTTCTTTATTGTAAGTTGTGATTAAATTTTTATCCAATTTTACATCGATAAGGTATAATCCATCTTTATCTGGTAACATAGAAATATAATCTACTGTTCCTTGTAGCATACCAAATTCATCATCGGGAAAGTTTGCCAGTTTGATATTCGCTTTTTGTCCTAATTTTATTTTTCCAGAATTCTGAGTAGGTGCTTTTATTTTTGCGAGATACGAAGAAGACTCCTGAATAGGAATAACTATAAAAACAATGTCTCCGGCAGTTACATTTTCATTCTCGAAACGATAATTAGAAAACGAAACACGTCCTTCTATATCTGATTGTAGAAGGTATCTTAATTCCCAATCTTTTATACTCTTTTTTAGCAGATCAAAGGATTGTATTACCTTAGTACGTAGATTCGATTCTTCTCTTAGTTGATTATACTCTGTACCTTTTGAGGTTTTCTTTGCATTACTTATATTTTCTTTGATCTGTGAAATTTGGGAATCATAGTTTTTGTAGTTATTCTCAAATTGTAAGTATTCAATTTTAGACGCTTCATATTCTTGCTGAGAAATACTTCCTTTATCATATAGTTCTTGTTGTCTATCAAATGCTTTTTTCTTAAAACTTAAGGCACTTTTTTCTACTCTTTTTTGACTTAAGATACCCTCTTGTCTTCTGTAAAGCTCCGACAAGGATATTTGATTCGCTATATTTTCGTCGGAAAAAGGTTGTAATTGCTTATTTAAACTATATTCTATATAACTGTTTTCAAAAGTAGCATAGCTTGTTTGTATATCTCCTAAAGTTAATATAGGTGGCATTTGATCAAATGGAAATTCAATCTGTCGATTATTGATTGTAATAGTATCAATCATTCGTTTAAGGCTAAAAACATCGAGGTAGTTTGCTGTATTTCTTAGAATAGCTAAAGGAGTTCCTTCTGGAACGGTATCACCTTCTTTTACCAAAATAGCCTGGATTTTTTCGCTAACGTTGGCTAGCTCTTTTTGTAAAGGAGCTTCTGTCGTTATAATAGCTTCTGCTGGTATTGTGTCTGGGTATTTAAGCATCCAGGAAAGAAACAATAGCAATAATATTAATGCTAATATTAACAGGTTTCCCCATCGAATCATCCAATGAGGCACACGAGTTAAGATTTCCTGAACTTCCTCACTTCTTAATTGTATATCGTCTAAATTATCTGGCATGTTATTTTCCTAGTTCTAATTGATTTTTAACCAAATTATAATAGCTTCCTTTTTCTTTAATCAGAGATTCGTGATTTCCTACTTCTATGATTTCTCCTTGACCTAATACCACAATCTGATCAGCGTTTTTAACGGTACTTAATCTGTGTGCTATAACCATAACGGTTTTGTCTTTGAAGAAGGTATCTAATTTTTCCATGATTACCTTTTCATTATTCGCATCTAATGCAGAAGTAGCTTCATCAAAGAATAAAAATTTTGGATTTTTGTAAACTGCACGAGCAATAAATAGTCGTTGTTTCTGCCCTGTACTTAGTCCAACGCCTTCCATTCCTATCTTAGTATTATACGATAATGGTAACGACTCTACAAACTCTTTAATGTTTGCTACATCTACTGCATGAGCTAACTTTTTCTTATCGACATAATCTTCTCCAACTGCAATGTTATTGGCAATCGTATCATTGAATATATATCCTTCTTGCATCACTACGCCAAATTGATCTCTCCAAGCCTTCTGTGATACATGCTGTAGATCATGAGAGCCAATGAATATTTGTCCTTCATCGGGTTCATAAAACTTTAATAAGAGTTTCATAAGTGTAGTTTTTCCGCTACCACTTACACCAACTACCGCTGTGATTTTATTTGCAGGAATAGAAAGTTCTAGATTTTGCAATACAGGTTTGTCGGATCCTACATATCTAAATTTAAGATTTTTGATTTCGAAACCAGAGTTTTCTGGAATTTCGCGAATCTTTTCATCACCGGATTTTTCTTCATCTTCTTTATTATGAATTTCTCCTAGACGTTCTAATGAGATTTGCGCATCTTGTAGTTCTCTCAGAAAATTAATCAATTGAGTAATAGGAGCATTTAATTGTCCTACAATGGATGTAATTGCTAACATCATACCCAATGTAATATCTCCATCGATTACAAGGACAGCAGAAAGTACAGTGATTAATATATTTTTTAGCTCATTGATAAAAGCAGAACCAACACTTTGGTATTGTTCTAATGCAAGATTTTCTATGGATATTTTAAAAAGTTTGGCCTGTACAAACTCCCAATTCCAACGCTTTCTTTTTTCGGCATTATGAAGTTTTATCTCCTGCATACCATTTACTAATTCGATTACTTTACTCTGTTCCTCACTGATCTGAGAGAAACGTTTGTAATCTAATTTTTTACGTTTCTTGAAAAATATCAAAATCCAGGCAAAATAGAAGGTACTTCCAATAGCAAAAACAGCAAATATGGAGAAACTATAATAGATCAGGACGATACTAAATACTACTAGATTCACCATAGAGAATAGTACATTCAGCGATGACATTGTTAGTATTTGCTCAATTCTCTTATGATCATTGATTCGCTGTAATAAATCCCCAGTCATTTTCACATCAAAGTAGGAAATAGGTAGGTTCATTAATTTTATAAAGAAATCGGATATCAGCGAGATATTAATTCTGGTACTTAAATGAAGTAAAATCCAACTTCTCAAAACATCAATTAATGTTCTCCCTATGAACAAGGATAGTTGTGCAATTAATACTAGGTATACAAAGTCAATATCTTTATTTTTGATACCTACATCAACAATACTCTGTGTTAGGAAAGGTGATATTAATTGTAATAAACTACCGGCTGTTAAACCCAGTATTAGTTGAAAGATGAATTTCTTATATTTAAAAACATACTTAGAGATGAATTTAAATCCAAACTCTTCGTCTTTTTCATCAAGATTATCGTTATAAAATTTTGGTGTTGGTTCTACTAATAAAGCGACACCTTCTTCAGTAGTTTGATCTGCATTATTACCGATCCATGCTTTAATAAACTCTTCCTTAGTATAGGTGATCAAACCATGTGCAGGATCCGAGACATAAATTGTTATCCCACCTTTTCTGGTAGTTTTGATTTTATAAACTACTACGTAATGTACCTTGTTCCAATGAACGATACAAGGCAGTGGAACTTCTAATAATTGGTCTAAGGATAACTTTACACCTAGCGATCGGAATCCGATACTTTCTACAGCTTCACTCAATCCAAGTAAAGAACTTCCTTCTCGGGTTGTTTCACTTAGGGATCTAAGTTTCTGAGTATTCAGAACTTTTCCGTAATGTTTAGCTATGATTTTAATACAAGTAGGTCCGCAATCTTTAGATTCAGCTTGTTTATAAAAAGGAAATTTTGGCATTCAGAGTTTTAATTTTGTGTCTTGTGATCTGTTACAAAGTAAAGTAATTCTTTTTGATTATACTATATACTTGGTCAGATCCTATATGATTCGCATTCATGAGTTCATATTTGGGGTAATTTGTTACCCCAAAAACAGTTGTTTTTTTGGTAGGAATAATTTTTGAATCCTAATCGTGGATTTTTAAGAATTTATATAATAGGTAGGCGATAGAACCTTTCATTAACACTAATTAATTATAATAGTATTGTTGGCTGTAAAATTTATTTAGGTGTTTGTTATACAAATTCGGGCAATAGGATTTCGTTATACATAGATCGATCCATAACCAGCGAAAATAATCGTTCTTCAAGCTGTTTTTTATTCATTTGAGAGGATATAGATTCATCAGCATAGGCTTCGGACGCTGCATCTTTTATTGTATTTTCTTCTTCAAAGTAGAAAAGGAAAAAGTCCCAATCCTCCATTTTAATGGATGTGTTTTTTAAGTCTCGAGGAGAATTGTAATATAGTATTACATCGTTATTTTCATTTTCTTTGCAGGTAACACCCTTGTTTATGATAAATTTAGTATTTATTTTTTCATCCCAGGATGTGTTTTTTAACCAATCGAAGTGCTTTTCCAGATAGCAGAAACGTTGTTCATCTATACATTTATATTCATCATCAAATAATCCGTTCTTTTTTAAGGATTTGTTTAGTTTACGAAACTCATCAGGAAATTCATATCTAAGTCTTGCTTCGATTTGTTCTTGAGTCACAGGTGACTTTTTGCCATGCCCTACAGTATGAATATAATATTCTTTTTCTGGGATAAGCTGAAATCGCATCACTTTAGAAAAAGAAGCATTCATTTCATCGTAAAGAGCATTGGTGCTTAGATTATTTTCAATAGCTAGATTCATTCCTAGCATTTGCTCATAAACCATATTAAAAATACCGAGATCTATTTTACCTAAATTAGACCGATTATCATCAATAAATGAGAAAACTATTTTAGCAAGCTGTTTGAAATAAGAGGTATTGTTCCCTCCGATCACCCCTGCATTAAATGCATTGATATTTCCATTTTTCAGGTACTCCTTGCTCAAAGTATCAGGTACATTTACAAATTCCCGCAATATCACATCCAACACTTCTTTGTATCTCGGAAAATTAAACTCCAAATTCTGAAAACAAATATCTTTACTTACAAATGATTCAGGAAAACGTTTCCATATAAACACATCTGTATCAACATGCAGGAAGGGTTGATCTTGCAGAGAGTATGATAAAATCTTACCTAATGCCCATAGACCAGCCGGATAATGATGTAAGCGCTCTAACTCTGCACTAACTGATGTATATGGGATTTGTAGTTTTTCTTTCAATAATTCGTTTCCATAGTCATCGGTATACAGGGTCACATTCCCATATTGTTTTTTAAATGTCAAACAACTCAATAGTGTGCTATAAAAAAACAGGTTGGTACTGGGCCAACCTGCCTTAAATCTAGCACTTTCGTCATAGTTTTGTTCTAAAAAAGGTTTAGACCAAAAGCTTTGAATGATTTTTATGCTCATAAATGTTTAAATATTGACTTAATACGAAAGACATTTTCCATATCTTCCTCCACCAATTGACCCCATATAGGCTGGAATATCGCAACCTATATTTAAAGGATACCATCCGTGTACACATCTAGGTAAACCACATGTTACAATTTCATAACCGCCATAACCTCCGGAAATAGTTTTACTTTCCTCTTTGCTCAATAATCGAGCTTCTTTTATTCTATTTAAAAAGTCTTTTTTCATTTTAATAAATTTTAATTGTTCACCTACTCATTAGCTTTTCGGTTTCCGCTTTTTGTGTTATGAGAAATCATAATTTTAAGACATTAACCCTCAATCGGTCTTCGGTTGCGCCACCTAAACATCTATTATTCTTATCAATTTGCATTTGCAACTACATACCAAATAGAATAACAAATAATTATTATTTAATTTTATTTATAAAATATTATGGATTGTGTGATAAAGCCTTTATAAGAACTAAGATTTTTTCTGTTTGATGAAAACCTTTTTCCATGATTTGTTTGATTTTAAGATTAATAATTAAAAGGATAGCACCTTCATTCTATTGTTAATTACATTAAATCAGAAAATGTTACCTACTACAACGTTGTAGTGTTGATAAGTAGTCATTTAGACATAGAATTATCGACTTTTCAAGGAATTTTCTTAATAAAAAAGGAGTGTTTTTTCTTCTTTAACTAAACTGTTTAATTTAATAGAGGCTTATAAATATCTGTATAAAGAAATATATCTTCTTATCGCTTTTCGAAAGAAAGATAACTCGATAGTGTACTGTGAAAACAGGTTGGTACTAACCAACCTGTTTTAAGTTTAAAATTTTTGTCCTCGCTGTTTTTGAAAAATTTTAGGTCAAAAACTTTGAATAATTTTTGTCATTACGGAAGCGAACAATATTCAACTGAGTTCCAGTGGGTCTGCCCTAAATATGTCTTATTACTTAAACAATTTGGTAAGGCTACTTGTTGGAATGTATACGCACAATTAGGTAAACCGCACGAGCCTCCAGTACCATAGCCTCCGGAAATAGTTTTACTTTCTTCTTTACTTAATAATCGAGCTTCTTTGATTTTTGATAAAAACTTTTTTTTCATGATTTGTTTGATTTAAGATTAATAATTAAAAGGATAACACCATTGTTCTATTATTAATTACATTAAATCAGAAAATGTTACCCGCTACAACGTTGTAGTGTTGATAAATAATCATTTAGAAATAGAATCATCGAATTTTTAAGAAGTTTTCTTATATAAAAATGGAGTGCTTTATAAAAAAAAACACTCCATTTTGAAATTATAATAGTAAGTTCTAACTTTTAGTTTAAACTCAATTTAGTAGTTGCTAGTCCTTTTTCATTTTGGATCTGTACTAAGTATAATCCTCTGGATAATTCTCCAATCTCAAAGTTTGTTCCCGGTTGGAAATCACCTTCAAAACTTTTAGCTAACGACCCTGTAATTGTGTATATAGACACTTTTTGTACAGATTCATCAATACTAAAAGCTGTTTTTGCAGGATTAGGATACGCATTAAAGCTAATACCTCTAATAAAGTCCTGAGTGCTCAAATTACGCTGTTGATTTCCATAGACCTTAAATTCACCCGGTTGCAAAGTAATAAGCGCGTTTACATCTGTTACTGTGATGGATTCACCGGTATCACTGAGTAAATCATACCACGTACCTGTTTCCTGGAATGCAGGATCAATTGTTAAAGCTGTAGTTCTAAAGTTTCCTATAATAGTTACATACTTGATTTCATCTCCTGTAGCAGTATCATCCGTAAGATGAATAGACTTTCTTGTATCTACAGAAGTTTCTAAAGTAAAGTTATCCGTTTTAAAGATTTTTTCATTTAACTTCAAGTTAATTAACTTAGCATAAGTATCATAAACATCTGTTCTGTCTGTTTCATTTAAATAATCCCAACGAATAGGTTTTGGATTAGTTCTGCAACTATTATCAATGGTTCCATTTTCACATCGATTAATACTAAAGTCATATCCTAATTCGCCAAATTGCCAGATTAATTTAGGTCCTGGAACTGTAAAGTAAAAAGCTCCGGCCATTTCCACTCGATCTAGTGCTGTTGACAGATCTCGGATATTATAGGATCCCAAAGAGTTTCCTGATTGAATATTATTATACATCAAACGTTCTTCGTCATGACTTTCCATATAGCCTACTAAGGAGGGAGTAGTCCATCCTCTAGTTAAATAAGAAACACCTTCAAAATCGGAACCACCAAAGCCCATAGTAGCGTTGTTGTAACTAAAGTGTATGTTACCCCAAATCATCATACCGTCATTTACCAATTGTGTTTCTTCATCGTTTGGAGCGAAATGTTCTAAAATCACATATGCATTGGGATCTACAGCTTGAATCGCTGTGTTCATTCTGGTTAAGATATTAATACGACTTTGGTCAAAAGAACCACCATCACCAATCGTATTTGTAAACCCTTTTGTAAAATCAAACCTAAAACCGTCTACATTATATTCTGTTAACCAGTATTCGTTTAATCGATCAATGTACTGTTCTGTAGCGGTTGACTCGTGATCAATGTCATTAAAAAATGAAAAACTAGTGTTTGGATCACTTACATTAAAAATAGGGTTTTCTGTAGTCGCTTGACCATTATAACAACCATTACAATCATTCCACATTCTGTAGTATGGGTTTTGACCAGTAGCGTGATTGTATACCACATCTAAAATTACTGCAATCCCTCTAGCATGACATTCATCTACAAATTGTTTAAAAGCAGTAGGAGTACCATAGTATTTATCCAATGCCATATGAAAAGATGGGTTATACCCCCAACTATTATTACCATCAAATTCCGATACAGGCATTAATTCGATAGCATTGATACCTAGATCTTCTAAATAATCAAGTCTTGCCTTTACTGCATCAAAAGAGTGTAAAGCATCAAAATCCCGAATTAATAGCTCATAAATAACCAAGTCAGTAACTTCTGGTCTTTGAAAATTAGTGGTTTGCCAAACATAATCAGTTTGTCCAGTTTTAAACCAGGAAACAGCGTCGTTAGTTTTACCTGTTGGGTAGCTAGGAAGGTTTGGAAAAGTAGTATTGTCTATAAAACCATCATTAAATTCTGATAGTATTAAAGTAGAGTAGGGATCGGCAACAGTAATGGAAGCGTCAATCTCATATTGGTATAATATATCAGTATCATCAGGAAGATTTGTTAAAGTAATCCAAAATCGGTCTTGAGAACTATCTTTATTTAATAAATAGGTGTTATCTCTTGTCCAATCATTTCCATTAAAGTTCCCTTTTAGATGTATAAACTCTTTATTAGGTGCGTATAAAACAAACGTAGCGGTAGCCGAATTACTTGGATCTAAATTTAAACCATCTTTCATTCCGGCAGGAACTGCTGCTTCAGTTACTGTTGGTAATACAACTACTGAGAAGGTTTCAGATAGTTGATTGGACGTACCACTCTCTGTAGCTACTAATTCTAAAGTTGCATTTGCAGTAACATTATAGTTAAAACTATAGGATGTTATTGTGTTTTGTGTATCCACAGCAGTTGTAGATCCATTAACAAATAGTTGAAAATCTGCATTTATAGTAGTGGTAGCAGATATAGTAAGATCGTTTCCACTATTTACTACAGTAGTTTCGCTTGTAGGTGAAGTAAGAGATATTTGAAAAAGTCCAACTTCTGCGAAATTATCACCAGTTTGTCCATCATTACCATCATCAGCTTTTGCTAAAAACCCTATACGACCAATACCTGTTGTACCATAGAATGTAGTAGGGGTGAAGGAAAAGGAATAAGTTCCATTTCCATTATCAGTAAATTTTTGGGATTCATCAGAATTTGTCCATTGACCATTTGTAGGAGAGTCTCCAGTAGGATTGTCATCCAGATCAAAATACCAAGCCCAAAGATATACATCTGTAACTCCCCATTCTGCACTTGGATCAAAATTAGAGAGAGTTATAGTAATTTCATCTGTTTCATTAAACGCAGAAGGAGAAACAGTAAATGTTTGTGCAGATGTAAAAAACACACTGCAAATTGTCAATACAATAAAGGTAATTCTTTTCATGACTTATTGTGTTTGATTAGAACGAAAAAAGGCTGTTATTACACAGCCTTTTTGGTAACTAAGGATATATTATTCTACTATCGGAATAAGTACATAACTTGTATCAAGGTCATTAAACCAGATGTCATATACTCCTTCTCTAGTAACAGGGATATTCGGTCCATCTTGAGTAGCAAAACCAGTTAATTCGGTATTGCTCCCCCAGTTTACAGCCCAGTCATCCTGTGCTCTAAACTTCATTTCTCCAACAGTAAGTGTAACACCATTAGCATACCATATATGTGGATCAAAAGTAGATTGTGTAAGATCTGTGTCACTATCCCATCCATCAGGAGTAGCATCTCCAATAAATCCAATAGTTGGATATGTTACGGATGCACTTTCATCAAAAGGATCAAAGCTAGAACTTAGGTTATCAGGATCAACTGAAACCGTTAACGTGTAATAACCTGTTGTTGGTACAACAAAAGATGCTGGATCTCCTCCAAGAATATCACTACTAGTGAATCCTCCACCATCAAGTCCCCATTGTGGTTGCCATTGACCTTTGATCTCCAGTAATTTAAACTCGTTAGCAACAAAATAACCTGTGTAACTATAAGAATTTTCATTTTGTGGATCTCTGGTCATTGGAGTATTGTTATTATTGTTATTCCAGTCTGCTGCTGTAGCATTTCCAACAAAGAACAATTCTCTTAATAATATTATTGGCTCTTCTCCTGTTGGTTCCGGTAAGAATACATTTAATGGTAATACATCAGAAGTAGTAGAAGGTCCACCATCAGTAGTTCCCACAGAAGCTACTAATCTAAAAAATAACTCACCCGCATTATTAGGTACTGGATTACCCTCACCGTCAAGAACAGGGTTACCGTCCCCATCTACTTGAGAGGTTTCAGGATCATTATCAAGTCCGGCAATAGCCGCTAAATCAAATAATTGTTTTACAGTTATTGCAATATCATTGGCAGAAGTAGTTCCTAAAGATTCGAAAGTCGTAAAAGTAGACTCTGCAGCACCTTGTAGATCATATGTTATTGCAGTATCAGCTCCAAAATCAGGAGATTGCCATACGAATCTTTCTGCAGTATTGTCAAATGCATCTAATGTTAATACATATTCTGAAGAAACAGAATTTATAAATGTAATAGCCTCTACAGGGTCTTGTGCTGTAAATACTAATGCGTCGTCGTCAGTACAAGCATTGAACCCAATTAAGGTTACTAATGCCATCATGATTATTGATACTTTTTTCATTTTGCTTTATTTTTAAAAATTGAGTTTAATAATTAATAACCAGGATTCTGGCCTAAGTTTTGATTCGCAGCTCTTGCTGCATCTGGAACAGGGAATAGATCTCTAAACGCTGGAATCGAAATTCCGTTTTGAGAATTTCCTTTAAGCGCCCAGTTATATCCACCTCCAGAGAATATTCCGAAACGAATAAGATCTTGTCTTCTATGTCCTTCCCAGTATAATTCTCTAGCTCTTTCATCAATGATAAAATCAAGATCAACATCTCCTGTAGAAACAGTTGCTGCATTACTTCTATTTCTTAGATCATTAATATATCCTAACGCGGTGTTTGGATCGCCACCACCGCCACGAAGATTTGCTTCTGCATACATTAAATAAATATCAGCTAACCTGAAAAGAGGGAAATCAACATCAGAAAAAGTGTTATTAGGATCGGTACCTGTATCACCAGTTGTTGTAACATTTGTAAACTTTTCCAATACAAAACCAGTTCCAGGATCCGTGATATTAGTGATCTCTGCTGTTCTATCATCTTTAATAATAGTATTTCTTTCATCATTTGTAAAAGCAGCATCATCAAATTTCTCAGCAAACTGAGGAGAAATTCTTATGGCTCCTCCCCAACCTCCAGCAGCTACACCAAGGTTTTCTCCATTTTGTTCAAGACTACCTACAGCACCGTTCGTCATTACCGTAGTAGGACCGAAATTCTGAGTAAATTGCCCATCAGCTATAAGAGGAAAGATAATTTCATTAACAGCTTGATTGGTATCATTATCACCTCTAAAAAGGTCTTTGTAATTATTTGCTAGTGTATACCCTCCATCGATTATTCTTTCGCAGTAGGTAATACAATCACTATAACGATTAGCAGCAATATATACTTCAGCATTTAAATACATTTTAGCAAGAATTGCCCAAGCTACTGCTTTGTCAGCCCTACCATACTCATTTTGTCTTGGGTCAGAAAGTTCAGACTCTATAGCTAGTAATTCGCCTTCTATAAACTCAAACAGTTGTTGGCGATCCATTTCAGGACCTTGTACATTCCCTACGGGATCATTCTCACTATATAATGGAGCTCGACCATAAGAATCCATTAAATGATAATATGCTAACGCTCTAATTAATCTTGCTTCAGCTCTGTAAGCTCCTATTTCTGTTCTTAGTTCTCCGCTAACACCTCTGGAATCTAATTTTCCGTCAGTTGTTTGACGTAAAAATTCATTGGATAAAGCTACTGAGTACATAGCCCTACTAAAGAAACCTCGAATTATGGTATTTGCACCTGTCCAGGTAGATGTTTGTAAATCATCTATAAATCCACTTTCATCATTAATATATGTCCATACAATCTCGTCTGTACTAAATATTTGCATATTCATAATACCACGACCATATTGACTGGTTCCCGCATCAAGTCCACCAATATTCGAAGAGGTCGGCCCTGTTAGCCCTGTAAGAGAGAAGTTTCCATATACTCCAGCGATTGCTTGCTCATAAGAACCAGGATCTGAGTAGAATTCTTCATCAATGAAAACACTGTCATCTCTCGGACTTTGTTCTAGATCACTTGTACAAGAATTTAAAGCGATGACACCGATCATCAGCATTAAATACTTGAAATAATTAGTTTTTATATTTATTTTCATAATAAATCAATTAAAATTTTACGTTAGCTCCCATTAAGAAAGTTCTTGCCCTTGGGAAGATAGTTTGATCAACTCCAGAAAAGATTTCAGGGTCTAAACCTGAATATTCAGTGATTGTAAATACGTTCTGAACACCACCCCATAATCTTATAGAAGAAGTATCTCCAAAGAATTTAGTGAATGTATATCCTAGTGTTACATTGTCCATCTTTAAAAATGAAGCGTTTTCTACATAAATATCGGATTGGAATGTGTCTCCAAAAACGTTAAAATTAGTATCTAATACAGAAGTGTTAATATTCGCTAAAGTTCCATTATTATTAATGGCATTATAGGTAGCCGTATTTGATACCCCATTGAATACATAATTACCAAGACTCGCCCTTAAATTAAAAGAAAAATCAAAACCTTTATAGGTCATATTAGATTGGAATCCCATAGTTACATCTGCGTCACGATTTCTGTAAATATATCTATCCTCACTATTGATAATGTTATCACCATTTAGATCCGCATAAGCACCTTCAATAGGAGCTCCGTTAGCATCATATAGTTGTTTGAATACTAGGAAAGAAAAAGGGGCAAATCCTTCTCGGTGTAATTGTATATTACCACCGGTTCCACCTACTGATGGCCCTACTAATTGATCTTCACCACCTACAAGTTTTTCAACCTCTTGATCGATCATAGCGGCATTATAGTTTATGTTCCAAACAAAGTTTTTACTTTTTACGATATCCGCATTAAGGTTTAATTCGATACCTTGTGTCAGTAACTCACCAAGGTTTTGTTGTCCGATATTTCCAAAGTTGGCACCATCTGGTAAACTACCACTAATAAATAAATCTTCAGTTTCTCTTCTATATACGTCAACAGATCCGTTAATTCGATCATTAAATAATCCAAAATCTAAACCAAGGTTATACTGTGTGGCAACTTCCCATTGTAATTCTTCATTTCTTAATGAAGGATTAGCTACTGTGATAGCTGCATTACCAAAAATATATTGAGAAGTGTTTTGCCCTAACTGGTATTGAGCTAAATAAGGTAATTTATTAAACTGACCAGCTCCGATATTCTCCTGTCCAGTAACACCATATCCTAAACGTAGTTTAAGATTGCTTAACGTTTGAGAATTTGCTAAGAAGTTTTCATCTGAGATATTCCAAGCAAATGCTGCAGATGGAAAATTACCCCATCTGTTATCTTCGCTGAATCTGGATGTACCATCTCTTCTATAAGAAAGCGTCAATAAGTACTTGTCATTAACAGATAAATTGGCTCTGCCAAAAAATGCGACCAATACCAAATCTGGATCAAATGCTCTTACTGCTTGATTAGACTGACTATCACCTCTTAATTCACCTGTGTTAAAATCTTCTACTCTAAAGTTTTGGTAAGAATATCCACCAGTAACATCTAAATTAAAACCTCCGAATTCTTTTTTGTAGTTTAAATAAGAATCAAATAATGTGTTTCTTCTATAACTTGTAAAATCTGTTCTGCTACCATCTAAAGTACCATCAGATAATAGTTGACCACTACTACTTTCTCGAGATAACTCATTAAAACCATCACCATTTTGCTCATCAAAACCGATATTAACGGTTGCCGTTAATTCAGGCATAAACCATAAAGAATAGTCTATTTTGAAATTTCCGAAGTAACGATCTACTTCACTTCTGTTATTTCTTTGCAAAAGAGATGCCACTGGGTTAGTAGCCGCTAGAACATTATTTAATGATCCATCTGGGTTAATACTGTCATACTCAAAGAAACCTCCAAAAGGAGAACTAGGATCATAGACCGGCTGTGTTGGATCAAAAGCTATAGCTGCTCCTTCAATTCCATTTGCAAATCTTCTTTTTTCGAAGGTAGCATTAGCGTTTAAATTAAATTTAAGACTTCCATTTAAGAATGTGGGGTTTAATACCAATGCAGCAGAACTTCTTTGAAAATCACTTGTCAAACGTAACCCCTCCTGATCTAAATGTCCTAATGATAATCGAACAGGCAATACATCAAATAGAGAACCTCTAACAGAGATGTTATTGTCAGTAGAAACTGCATTTCTGTATATTTCCTTTTGCCAATCAGTATTTGCATTTCCTAATAAAGTAGGATCAATATTGTTGTTAACTAAAGCTTGCTCTCTAACGACATCCCTAAATGCCGGTGCAGAAAAAACATCTATAGTTTCTGGAACTGTATAGATACCAGATTGAAAATTATAATCTACCTGTAGACCTTTACTTCCTTTAATTGTTTCAATAATAATAACCCCTGCAGATGCCCTATTTCCATAAATAGCTGCTGCAGATGCATCTTTTAAAACGGTGAAAGATTTAATATTATTAGGGTTAATTGATGAAAGTATAGATTGTGAACCTCCAACTACATTGTTGTTTACAGGTAATCCATCAATTACGATTAAAGGATCATTAGAGGCTGCTAAGGAACCACCACCACGAATTCTAATAGCTGCTCCAGAACCAGGTGCACCTCCAGCGGTAATATTAACCCCAGCTACTCGACCGTTCAATAGGTTTTCTGGAGAAACAATATTTCCTTTGTTAAAATCATCCGCAGTTACTGTACTTACAGAACCTGTTAGATCCTTTTTTCTGGCGGACCCATAACCAATAACCACTACTTGTTCTAATTCTGCAGCATCTTCTTGTAATGCTACATCAATTCTATCGGTTCCAGAATAGGAGAATTCCTGAGGTAAAAAACCTACATAGGAAAACTCAATAATGTCTCCGTTGTTAACACCACTTAAGGTGTAGTTTCCATCAAAATCTGATGAAGTTCCGTTTGTTGTTCCCTTGAGAATGATATTCACACCGGGAATCGGTTGACCATTTCCAGCATCAGTAACAGTACCTGTGACCGTAGACTGTGCAAAAAAGCTCATTGGTATCAACCACAATAAAAACAATGCGCTTTTAGTAAATGTTTTCATATAATTTAAATTAGTTTTTAATTGTTTTTAGCCTTATATTTTCACTTTCTGAAAGCCAATGTATGTAAAATCTATGTTAAATTTTAGCTACGGTGTAGCCGTAACCTTACGAAAACGTTTGCGTGTGGATAACTTTTAAAATCCTGTTAAAATTTTAAGGGTAATTCTGATCATATGGCATATTTTCGCGCCAATCTTTAACTTTTAATAAAAATTCTAGGGTAATGAAACAAAAAGTTACGTTAAAACAAATAGCAAAAGAACTCGATGTATCTATTTCTACCGTATCAAAAGCACTAAAAGATAGTGTAGAGATAAGTTTGGATACTCGACAAAAGGTAAAAGCTTTCGCTAAGTTGTATAACTACAAACCTAACAACATTGCACTGAGCCTCAAAAACCGAAAAACAAAAACAATTGGAATTATTATCCCAGAGATTGTTCATCACTTTTTCACAACAGTAATAGGAGGAGTAGAGAAGGTTGCGAATGAAAAAGGATATAACGTGATTATATGTTCCTCCAATAATTCTTTTGATAAAGAAGTAATCAATTTAGAAATGTTAGCTAGCGGAAGTGCTGATGGTTTTATTTTGTCTGTTGCAAAAGAAACGCAACAAAAAAAAGACTATCATCATATAGAAGAAACTATGAGCCAGGGTATGCCTGTTGTTCTTTTTGATAGAATTATAGATGAACTTGTGTGTGATAAGGTTATTATTGATGACGGAAAAGGCGCTCAAACTGCTACAAATCATCTTTTGTCATTAGGCTGCAAAAAAATAGCTATTCTTACTACGGTAGATTATATAAGTGTAGGTAAACTTAGGACTAATGGATATTTAAGAGCTTTAAGAGCTTATGATATTACTGCACGTGAAGACTATATTCTAAAAATAGAAGATATTGATAATTGTGAGTCGGAGATTTCTGATTTTCTTGAAAATAAAGATGTGGATGCAATTTTTGCAGTAAACGAATTATTTGCCGTTACAGCAGCAAAAATTTTAGACGAACAAGGTAAAAAAATACCTGATGATGTTTCTATTGTAGGGTTTACAGATGGTATATTATCTAAACATTTTATCCCTAGTTTGACAACCATTAGTCAGCACGGAGAAGAAATGGGTATTAGAGCCGCAAAGCTGCTTATAGACAAGCTAGAGGGCGAAGAAGATGTTCCAGAAGAATATAAAACTGTAATCATTGATACGAGTCTAATCCAAAGACAGTCCACAAAAAAATAATACACTAAAACTATTTTATTTAAAATAATATAATATATTTGAACCCTATCAGAACTTATATTTTCACTTTCTACTAACATAAGTTTTGATAAGTGTACGCGCTTATCAAGTAATAATCAAATATTTACTTAATGAACAAGCGTAAGCTAAGTTTCTGGGAAATATGGAACATGAGTTTCGGTTTCCTAGGGATACAATTTGGATTTGCCTTACAGGGTGGATTCATGTCAAGAATATTTCAAACTCTAGGAGCAGAAATTGATGACATCCCAATCATGTGGATTGCAGCCCCTTTAACAGGGTTATTAGTGCAGCCTATAATTGGGTATCTTAGTGATAGGACATGGAGTCCTAGATGGGGTAGGAGAAGGCCGTACTTTTTAATCGGTGCAGTCCTAAGTTCTATTGCCCTCTTTTTTGTACCCTATTCTTCTGCTTTATGGATGGCAGCTGGGTTTTTATGGATTCTTGATGCTTCGATTAACATTTCCATGGAACCTTTTAGAGCATTGGTAGCAGATAAATTACCAGATTCTCAGCGTTCCTATGGTTTTGTAATTCAAACTTTAATTATTGGTATAGGTACATTTGTAGCAAGTAATCTACCTTGGATGGTTTCTCAATTGGGTGTTAGTGATGCTGCTCCTAGTGGAGTCGTTCCGATGTCAGTAAAAGTTGCATTTGCTATAGGCGCTTTTGTTTTTCTTGTAAGTATTTTTTACACAGTATTTACTACTACAGAATACCCTCCTGAAGATATGGAAGAATTCGAAAAAGAAAAGCAAAAGAAGAATAGCTTTATTTCGGATATTATTGGGAACATAGGAAGTATGCCGTTGACAATGAAAAAACTTGGATTAGTTCAGTTTTTTAGTTGGTTTGCATTTTTTACAATGTGGGGATTGACCAATCCAGCACTTACAGAACATGTTTTTAAAACACCTGCACCTATTGAATCTAATTATGACATGGACGTTGTAGAATCAGCAGAGAAATTTCAAGTAGCTAATACAGCCTTTCAAAAATCATCAAATGAAGTAGGAAGCTATATGGGAATATACGGGTTATCTTCTATGGCCTTTGCTTTAATACTTGCTTTTTATACTTCCAAAAGAAGAATAAATAGAAAACTGGTACATTTATTCTCTTTAATATTAGGAGGGATAGGATTTATCTCTATGTACTTTGTTCCCTCTCCTATATGGTTAATTCTTTCTTTTACTTTAGTAGGTTTTGCTTGGGGAAGTATACTGTCAATGCCGTATGCCATGTTATCAAGTTCTGTAGATCCCAAAAAAATGGGAGTTATTATGGGGATATTTAATATGTTTATTGTTGTACCTCAAGTGATAGCTGCTGTAGGGGGAATTAATTTTACGTATAAGCTTCTCGGAGAAGAGACAATTAACGCAATGATAGTAGCAGGAATTAGTCTAATCATAGCAGGTTTTTGTAACTTGTTGATTACTAATAAAGACGCTATTACATATAACCCAAAAGAAATTTAGAATGGCCAAAAAGGGATTCATATTTGATCTTGATGGTGTTATTGTAGACACCGCAAAATATCATTTTTTAGCTTGGCAAAATTTAGCCAATAGTCTTGGAATATCTTTTTCTGAGGAACAAAATGAACAACTAAAAGGAGTTAGCCGAGTACGATCTTTAGAGAAAATTTTAGAATGGGGAAATAAAACCATTTCAGAAAAGGACTTTACCAGTTTGATGACGAAAAAAAATGAAGAGTATCTGAACTACATTGAAACGATGGATACTTCTGAAATTCTTCCGGATGTACCTAGGATTTTGGAATATTTGTTGACTGAAGAGCAGGGTGTTGCACTAGGTTCTGCAAGTAAGAATGCAAGAATCATTTTAGAAAAAGTATTGTTAAAAGAGAAGTTTCAAGCGATTGTTGATGGTACAGATGTGTCAAAAGCAAAACCGGATCCAGAAGTGTTTTTAATAGGAGCACAGAAATTAGGAATAGATCCTAAAGATTGTGTTGTTTTTGAAGATTCTGTCGCGGGTATTCAAGCTGCCAATATTGCTAATATGGTGAGTATTGGTATCGGAGATCCTAAGGTGTTGCATGAAGCAGATTATGTGTTTAAAGATTTTACAGAAATAAAAGAAGAATTCATTAACCAATTAGTTACAACCAAAAGAAATTGAGAATAATTCGGAGGATTTCCTAAGTACAAAAGATATTTGATACATAAGTAAATTCTTCTGGAAACTAAAAATAAAAAAGAGAACCGATGAATCAGGATTATATTAAACCAGATAACTGGTCTATAATTGAAGAAGGATTTGATGTAGAACGAGTTAAATCCTCAGAGAGTCTTTTTAGTATAGGTAACGGTGCGATGGGGCAGCGTGCAAATTTTGAAGAGACATATACAGGCCCTACTTTTCAGGGAAGTTATATAGCAGGAGTATATTATCCTGATAAAACCAGAGTAGGTTGGTGGAAAAACGGATATCCAGAGTATTTTGCTAAAGTATTGAATGCTCCTAATTGGATAGGCATTAATGTGGAAATTAATGGAGAAAAACTAAATCTTCATAAGTGTAAAACGGTTTCAGATTTTCGAAGAGAACTTAATATGAAAGAAGGTTGGTATCAACGTTCTTTTAAAGCAGTTTTACGAAATGATACTGAAGTTTTGGTTAAATCAACTAGATTCTTAAGTTTAGATTTAGATGAAGTTGGTGCGATTAAGTATGAAGTAAAGCCAATAAATAAAGATGCTCTAGTACATTTTACTCCATATTTGGATGCTGGAATTACTAATGAAGATACAAATTGGGATGATAAATTTTGGGATACCTATGAAGTATCGCATAAAGGAAATGCTGCCTATATATCTTCAAAAACCATGAAAACTGAGTTTCATGTATGCACGGGAATGCTGAATCAATTATTCTTAGACGGAAAATTACAGGATGTTTACCCTACCGTAGAAACAAACAAAACCTATGCAAGTCTAAGCTATGAGGTAGAAGTTAAAAAAGGTACTACTGCTGAGTTGCACAAGTTTGGTGGTTATACAGTTTCACTAAATCATAAGCAAGAGGATATTGCCTCTGCTAGTGCTGCAGTATTAAAGCAAGCTTCGGAATCAGGGTTTGAAGCGTTGTTAGATTTACAGAAGAAAGCTTGGTCCAAGATTTGGGAAATGGCGGATATTGTTATTGATGGAGATGTAAAAGCGCAACAAGGTATTCGTTTTAATATTTTTCAACTGAATCAGACTTATTTGGGTAAAGATGCTCGATTAAATATTGGTCCAAAAGGTTTTACTGGAGAGAAATATGGAGGAAGTACCTATTGGGATACTGAAGCATACTGTATACCTTTTTACATGGCAACAAAAAACCAAAATGTAGCGAGAAGTTTATTGCAGTATCGTTATAATCATTTGGAGAAAGCCATAGAAAACGCTGAAAAATTAGGTTTTACTAATGGAGCGGCGTTGTATCCAATGGTTACTATGAATGGAGAAGAGTGTCATAATGAATGGGAGATTACTTTCGAAGAAATTCATCGAAATGGTGCAATGACATTTGCTATTTATAATTACTTGCGTTACACAGGAGATTATAGCTACATTCCGGAGATGGGATTAGAGGTAATGATTGCCATTGCTCGTTTTTGGCATCAGAGAGCAACATTTTCTACGGATAAAGAGAAGTACGTTATCCTAGGTGTTACGGGACCTAATGAATATGAAAACAATATTAATAATAACTGGTATACTAATTATTTAGCAAAATGGTGTATCGATTATTGTGTTGAAAATATCGAAAAGGTAAAGTCAGAATATAAAGCAGATTACGATAGAATTATAGAAAAGACTAAGCTAGATCAGAAAGAAATAAATGCAATGCTGGATGTAGCTGATAAGATGTATTTCCCGTACTCAGAAAAACATCAAGTATATCTACAGCAAGACGGTTTCTTAGATAAAGAACTAATCAAAGTTGATAATCTTGATGCCTCTCAGCGTCCGATTAACCAAAAATGGAGCTGGGATAGAATATTGAGATCGCCATATATAAAGCAAGCGGATACTTTGCAAGGTTTCTATATGTTCGAGGATCAATTTACTAGAGAAGAATTAGAACGTCATTTTGACTTTTATGAGCCATTTACGGTGCATGAATCTTCGCTTTCTCCTTGTGTACATAGTATACAGGCCGCTACTCTAGATAGAATGGATCAGGCGTATACCTTTTATTTAAGAACCTCAAGGCTAGATCTTGATGATTATAATAAAGAAGTAGAAGAAGGTCTTCATATTACTAGTATGGCTGGAACCTGGATGAGTATTGTAGAAGGTTTTGGAGGTTTGAGAGTTAAGAATGATACATTATCGTTTACTCCTAAAATTCCTAAAGAATGGAAAGGATATACATTTAATGTAAACTTTAGAAGCAGTATTTTGAAGGTAAATGTTTCTCAAGAAGGGACTACTTTTAATTTAGAAGGAGAACATGAACTATTGATATATGTAGATGATAAAGAGTTCACCATCTCTCCGAATAGCTTAACGACTGTTTAAATAATTGTACAAATGAAAATATTTAATACCCCAAAGGCTTTTGTTTTTGGGGTATTTATTTCAATTCCACTAATCAGAGTTAATACGAATTATACAAATTAAAATTAAACCAATGAAGAGAATATTAACCATGTTTTTTGGGTTATTTATTTCATTAACCTATGGGCAGATAGAAAAAATAGAACCTCCTTTTTGGTGGAGTAATATGCAATCTAATCAATTGCAATTAATGTGTTATGGCAAAGAAATAGCCAAGTATTCTATAGAAATAGATAGTATAACAATCAATGATATTACTAAAACGGAGAATCCTAATTATGTTTTTGTAACAATCAACACTAAAGATATTGAGCCGGGAACTGTAGTTATAAACTTCAAGGAAAATGATGAAATAGTTTTTTCTCAACGATATGAGTTTAAAACCAGAAGAGAAGGTTCCGCAGAGCGAAAAGGATTCGATAGTAGCGATGTAATGTACTTAATTATGCCGGATCGTTTTGCTAATGGTAATACAGCAAATGATTCTCATAAAGATACAGTAGAAAAAGCAGATCGTTCTAATCCTGGAGGGCGTCATGGTGGTGATATTCAAGGGATAATAGATCATCTTGATTACCTGAATGATTTAGGAGCAACGGCACTTTGGAGCACCCCTTTATTAGAGGATAATGAGCCAGTATATTCCTATCATACATATGCGCAAAGTGACCTATATAAAATTGATCCAAGATATGGTACTAATGAAGATTATAGGCGATTAGCTTCAGAGATGCATACGTTAGATATGAAACTGATTATGGATTATGTTACTAATCATTGGGGATCCAAGCATTGGATGATCAAAGATCTACCAACAAAAGATTGGATACATCAGTGGCCAGAAGGTTTCAGAAGAAGTAATTATCGTATGACAACTCAATTCGACACGAATGCTTCTGTAGTTGATGCAAAAGGATGTATGAATGGTTGGTTTGATACTACAATGCCAGATATGAATCAAAGCAATCCTTTACTTCTAAATTATATTAGTCAAAATGCTATTTGGTGGATAGAATATGCAGATTTAGATGGATTTAGAGTAGATACGTATTCATATAATGATAAAGAAGGAATTGCTAAATGGACAAAAGCCATTATGGATGAATATCCAAATTTTAATATTGTAGGAGAAGTCTGGATGCATGATCAAGCACAAATGGCATATTGGCAAAAAGACAGTAAAATTGGAGCTATTGATAATTACAATTCGCACTTACCATCAGTTATGGATTTTACACTTCACGATGCCATAACGATAATGTTTCATGAAGAGGTGAGCTCTTGGGATAAAGGAATGATAAGAGCTTATGAGAATTTTACCAATGATTTTTTATATCCAGATATTAATAACATACTTCTTTTTGCTGGTAATCATGATACTAATAGAATTAATGAGATTTATCAAAGTGACATATACAAGTATAAGATGGCGATGACTTTAATTTTTACAACTCGAGGTATCCCTCAGATCTATTATGGAGATGAAATAGGGATGTTAGGTAATCGGGATAAAAAGGGAGATGGTGATATTCGTAGAGATTTTCCAGGAGGATGGCCTGACGACAAAAGGAGTTCTTTTATTGCCGAAGGAGCTTCTGATAAAGTAATAGGAAGAACAAAGGACGAAGAAGCATTCCATGCATTTACTAAAAAAGTACTGAACTGGAGGAAGAATAGCAATGCTGTTCATAATGGAAAACTATTGCAGTATATACCGTTTAATAATGTGTATGTGTATTTCAGGTATACAAAAAAAGAGCGGGTGATGGTTGTTATTAATAACAATTCAGAAAGTCAGGAACTCGATATTACCCGTTTTAAAGAAGGGTTAAAGGATTCTAAAGTAGGAAAAGATATTATTACAGACAATACTATCGATGTGAGTGAAAATATTACGATATCTCCAAAAACATCGATGATCATATCATTACAATAAATCTATAATTTTAATTATTAAAAAATGAAGAAAATAATTTTATGTCTTGCCCTAGCTGGTGTTATATTTTCCTGCGGAAAGACAAAAAAAGAAGAAACAGTTGCAAAAGTCGAAACTGTTGTTGAAGAAGTAAACAAAGGATTAGCTCCGGTAAGTGCTGTTATGATGGAAAATGCCGTGATATATGAAGCAAATATCCGTCAATATTCTGAAGAGGGATCTTTTAAGGCATTTACCAAAGATATTCCAATACTAAAAACCCTTGGGGTAAAAGTACTTTGGGTAATGCCAATATATCCAATATCGACTACCAAAAGTAAAGGATCGCTAGGTAGTTATTATGCCATTTCTGATTATACTAAAGTTAATCCAGAATTCGGAACGATAGAAGATTTTAGAGAACTAGTAAAAACAGCTCATGATAATGGTATTTATGTAGTGTTAGATTGGGTAGCTAATCACACAGGATGGGATCACGTTTGGTTAAAAGAACATCCTGAGTTTTATACAAAAGATGATAAAGGAGAAATAACACATACTGTAGGAACTGATTGGACCGATGTAGCGGATCTCAATTACGATAATACAGATATGAGGAAAGGAATGCTTGATGCTATGAAATACTGGGTAAAAGAAGAAGGCGTGGATGGTTTCCGCTGCGATGTAGCGGGAATGGTACCAGTTGATTTTTGGGATAACACAGTTGCGGAACTTAAGGAAATTAAACCTGTATTTATGCTGGCAGAAGGCTGGGAACCAGAATTGATGGAGAACGCATTTGATATGGGATATGGATGGGATACGCATCACGTAATGAATCATATTGCAAAAGGAGAAAACACTGTAGAAGCTTGGGATAAAAGAATGATTCAAGTAGATACAATGTATGCTAAAGATGATATTTTAATGAACTTTACTTCTAATCACGACGAAAATTCTTGGAATGGAACTGTTCAGGAAAGAATGGGTGATTCTAAAGAGATGTTTGCTGCGTTATCTTATGTAGCACCAGGAATGCCGTTGATCTATTCTGGACAAGAATATGATATGGATAAGCGATTACTTTTTTTCGAAAAAGATACTATTATCAAAAAGAAAGGAGTATTCTTTCCATTATATGAGAAATTAGGAAAGCTTAAAAATGAAAATCCAGCATTGAATGGTGGTAAAAATGCAGCTTCTTATACTCGTATTAAAACTTCGTCAGATGATAAAGTTTTAGTGTTTAAAAGAGAAAAAGAAGGTAATAAAGTGGTTTTCGTGTCTAATATGACAAAAGAGCCAGTGAAATTTACAGCAGCATATGAAGGGAAGTTTAAAGATTATCTTTTTGGAGAATATATTGATGCAACTAAGGGACAAGAATATGAATTAAGCCCTTGGCAGTATTTAATTCTAATTCAAGAGTAATTAATATTTTATATTAAATTTTACAAAAACGATCTATTTTTATAGGTCGTTTTTGCTTTTTGTATAATTGATAAAGAATACAAAACAATGTCAATAGCTATTTTAAAGTTTTACTTATTCCTTAACATTATTCATGAAAATGTGTTAAAACCGCACGTTTTTTGTCAGTAATTACTGAATTTATTAACCGAAAACGTTATAGATTTTGGGCAAATTAGGTTATTGTGGTCAATAACGATAGATTTGACTTCAATGACAAAAGAAGTTAAAAATATCGCTGTACTTACTTCAGGAGGAGATGCTCCTGGAATGAATGCTGCAATTAGAGCAGTAGTTCGTGCGTGTAGTTATTATCAGGTAAATTGTTTTGGTGTTTATAAAGGCTATGAAGGTCTTATACACAATGAAATGGAACAACTGAATGCACGTTCAGTAAGAAATATTATAAATAAAGGAGGAACTTTCCTTAAATCAGCCCGTTCTAATGATTTCCGAACAGAACAAGGACGAAAGAAGGCTTACGATAATTTAGTAAAGAACAATATTGATGCGCTGATTGTTATCGGAGGAGACGGAAGTTTTACCGGAGCATTAAAACTTTCTGAAGAGTTTAATTTTCCTGTAGTAGGAATTCCTGGAACAATTGATAATGATATCAATGGAACTGATTACACTATTGGGTATGATACTGCATTGAATACAGTAGTGGAAGCTATAGATAAAATTAGGGATACTGCAAGTTCGCATAATCGTTTATTTCTTATTGAAGTTATGGGAAGAGATGCTGGAGATATTGCCTTGAATGCTGGAATTGGAGCAGGAGCTGAGGAGATATTAATTCCTGAAGAAGATATGGGAGTAGACAGACTTATAGAATCTCTGAAGAAAAGTAAGAAAACAGGAAAAACCTCTAGTATTATTGTTGTCGCTGAAGGAGATAAATCCGGCAAGAATATTTTCGAATTAGGAGAATATGTAGAAGAGAACCTAGAAGATTATGAAGTAAGAGTGTCTGTGTTGGGACATATACAAAGAGGAGGAGCTCCAAGCTGTTATGACAGAGTACTAGCTAGCAAATTAGGTGTAGGAGCGGTAGAAACATTATTAGAAGGAAAAAGCGAAGTAATGATAGGTATTGTTCATAAAACAGTTACGATTGTGCCACTAACCACCGCTTTAGAAAAAAGAACCCACAAACACGATAGATTAATTAAAGTAGCTGATATTACTTCAGTATAAATATAACCACGTTTTAAATTAAAACAACTAAATTATTAAATATGAGTACGTTAAAAATTGGAATTAACGGTTTCGGTAGAATTGGAAGAATCGCTTTTAGAATCGCTTCTAAACGCGAGAATGTAGAAATAGTAGCTATTAACGATTTGTTAGATGTAAATCATTTAGCTTATTTATTAGAGTATGATTCCGTACACGGAAAATATGATGGTACTATAGCTGTAGAAAACGGAAGTCTTGTAGTAGACGGTAAAGCGATTCGTATCACCGCAGAAAGAAACCCTGAAGAATTAAAATGGGATGCAGTGGGAGTTGATGTTGTAATGGATTGTACAGGTATTTTTACAACGTTAGATAAAGCAGGTGCTCACCTAAAAGCTGGTGCAAAAAAGGTTGTTATCTCTGCTCCATCAGCAGATGCACCGATGTTTGTAATGGGGGTAAATCATACTGATGCTAAAGCAACAGATACTGTTGTTTCTAATGCATCTTGTACAACAAACTGTTTAGCTCCATTGGCTAAAGTAATTAATGATAACTTCGGAATCGAAGAAGGATTAATGACTACAGTTCACGCAGCTACAGCTACACAAGCAGTAGTAGATGCTCCATCAAAAAAGGATTTTAGAGGAGGACGTTCTGCTTTAAATAATATCATTCCTTCATCTACAGGTGCAGCAAAAGCTGTTGGTAAAGTGATACCAGAATTAAATGGTAAACTTACGGGTATGGCATTTAGAGTTCCTACAGCAGATGTTTCTGTAGTGGATCTTACGGTAAAAACTAAGAAATCCGTATCTTATGATGAGCTTAAGGCGGTAGTTAAGAAAGCTTCAGAAAATGAGCTAAAAGGAGTTTTAGCATATACAGAAGAACCAGTAGTATCTCAGGATTTTGTAGGAGAAGCTCATACTTCTACTTTCGATGCAGGTGCAGGGATTGCATTAAACGATAACTTCTTTAAGTTAGTATCTTGGTATGATAATGAATACGGGTATTCTTCCAAGTTGGTAGACCTTTCATCTTATGTAGGTAATCTATAGGGATAATAAATTATATTGCCCTAATTTTAAATGTAATTAGGGCTTTTTTCTTTACACACACAACAACAACAAACAAATTTTTAAAATGATTTTATTAGCTGACGGTGGTTCTACTAAATGTGATTGGATTCTTCTTGATGAAGAAGGAGAAATTGTATTTAAAACCCGTACAGAAGGTTTAAACCCTGCTGTATTTAGTAAATCTTTATTAGAAGAGAGACTTAAGGATAATGAAGAACTTGCCTCTTATAGAAATAAGATAGATAGAGTTCATTTTTATGGAGCTGGTTGTGGTACCAATAAACCAACCAGAATGCTAGCTAAGATTTTTGAAAATTATTTTACCAATGCTAATGATATTCTTGTAAGAGAAGATATGGTCGCAGCAGTATATGCGGCAACTACCGAACCTGGTATTGTTTGTATTTTAGGTACTGGATCTAATAGTTGTTATTTTGATGGTGATGAAATAAAGATGACGGTAGATTCTTTGGGGTATATTCTTATGGATGAAGCTAGTGGTAACTACTTTGGAAAAAGATTAATAAGAGATTATTATTATAAAAGAATGCCACCAGAAGTAGCCGCAGAATTTGAGAAACGTTTTGATCTATCTTCGGATACTATAAAGGAAAATTTGTATAAAAAAGAAAACCCAAATACATATTTAGCATCTTTTGCTGAGTTTATTTTTACCAGTGAACGCAATGGATATTTTTATAAAATCATTACAGAAGGCATTCAGGAGTTTGTAGAAACAAGAGTATTGTGTTTCCCTGAAGCCCAGAATGTTCCGATTCACTTCATTGGATCGATAGCACATTTCAGTGAAGATATTATAAGAGCAGCTGTTTGGCCTTATCATTTAACAGTTGGTAATATTGTAAGAAGACCTATAGATGGTATTATAGATTACTACAGAAATGATGTGATAAAAAAGAAGCCAAACAACGTTTAAGGTTTTTAAAAATAGACAAAGGAGAAACTAATGATAATGCTCAAGTATTATCAAGTTTTCTCCTTTTTTCATTTTCCATAAACTGGCTACAAAAAAGTATCCACCTTTGAAATCTTCATAGTCACAACCTACAAAATAATCATCATCATCTTTGATAATCTTTTCGCAGATATGGTGTTTCATCTGGTTATTCCAAAAAGTTTCATTTTCTTCTTTTTCAATCCAATCAATGATATCTCGTTCGGAAATAATCCCTAGTTGGGTTTCTTTGTTTTTTATGAGTTTGTCAACCTCTTTTTCTTTGAGATATTTAATAAACTCTTTACTAATGACCTCTTCTTTCCAGATTTTTTTGGAATCCCAGTTCATTAGGTACTTTATGTTGTCCTTATGTATTTTCACTCTTTTTGTTTGGGGAATAAATCAACGGCAAAAATATATAATTTTATTAACTAAAATTATAATTTAAGCTAATTCTTGTACCTTTTCCAAGAGTAGAGCTTATGAAAATTCTTCCATCGATATAATTCATTCTTTCTTTCATGAAAAACAACCCCATTCCGCCTTCGGCATTGTTTTTTGGTTTAGTAGGTATTTTGCTAAGATCAAACCCTTGACCATTATCATCTATAATAATACTCAATATAGATTCCGAACTATTTATAGAAATTAGTATATAATCTGATTTAGCATATTTGATAGCGTTATTTACTGCTTCTTGCGTGACTCGATATAAATTAGTTTCAACTAAGGAGTTAAAGCGTAATTCAGGATTAGATGTATTCTCAAAGACAATATTTTTACCAGTTAATTTGGATAATTCTTTTGCCATTTTCTGAAGTGCTATGCTAATTCCGTAATCTTTTAATTCTGGTGGAGTAAGGTTAAATGTGGCTGTTCTGATACCTAATATTAGATCTTTTGATAGCTTTTTAAGTCCTTCAATTTTTTGATTTGTCTTTTCAATATTGTCAGTATTAATGGATTCAATATTGAACTTCAAAGCGGTAAGCATCTGTCCGATACTATCGTGGATTTCTTTTGCGATTCTTTTTCTTTCTTCTTCCTGTGCTTCTACAATTTGGCTGGCGTTAGATTTTTGTAATTCTTCTTTTTGTTGATATTTTAAGTCATTCAATCTTTCAATTTCGAGTTGTGCTTCTTTTCTTTTAGAAATGTCTGAACAAAGGACTAATCTTTCTGCGGTATCAGATTCCCTGAAAACATTAAGAATAGAGATGTCTAACCACATTTTTTTACCAAGATGAGAAGTGAATTCAAACTCTTCATTAAAAACACCACCTTTATTTTGAGCGATAAGTAAAAGCAGTCTGTTTGCTTGGAGTTCACTTAGGTTCATAAGTTCTGCAAGGTTTTTTTGATCAGATTCTGAACCTGTATTTAAAACTTTCCCAAAACGTTCTCCCAGGTTTTTTACAATTCCTTGTTCATTAACTCTTGCATATAACAAGGTTTGATCTAGTGCTTTGGTTAAGGATACTAGTTCTTGTACATTTTCATTTTGAATTTTTCTTAGTTTTTCGGCATTAGAAGCCATGTCTGTGGCATCTTTTTGTGATATCAAAAGATTAGATATCGTCTTTTTTATACTTAACGCAACAGGTCTAAATAATAGAAAAAATTCAAAGATTAAGATTAAAATAATTAGACCGAATAACGAGTATTCAATTTTTTTTAAGCGAGATATTTTTTCCTGAGCGTCTTTTTCATATCTAAACACAATGGCATCCATTTGTTTAAGGAAAAGAGGTTCATTAAAAATTACATTATCAAGATAGGGTTGAAGTGCCTCATGATTAACAGAGTCATTCTTTACTAAAGCAAGTATTTGTGAACTGTTTTCATATATAGTTTCAAAATATGGCTGCAAAACCAAAAACATTCGTTTTATCTCTGTGCTATCATTTTTACCTTTTGGTATTGAATCGTTATACCTTCTTAGCCTCTCATGAGACGTTTTCCAAAGATGTATTGTTGTCTCTAATTCTGATAGATATCGTTTTTTTGATTCATCATTTTTAACATAAGAAAGTAATAAAATTTCTTTAGACAGTTTCTGGCTAAGCATTCGTTGTCTGCCAGAAATATTGATAATTTTGGAATCATCAATTTGAGAACTGAGATACTGCTGAATAAAAAATTGTGCTCCAATAGTGAATAAAGCGATAGCTCCTAAAGCAATAATGTAAATTTTACTTAGGCGATTAAAAGTCTGATGATCTAATGATGCTAATTTGTTCAATGCAAATAAATTATGCAATAGCTTGCTTAATCAAATCTAATCCTTTTTCTTGATATGATAGCTTTAATGCAGCTTGATGACCTTTTTCTGACATTTTTCTCCAGGTTTTCTGTAAAATATCAATCACCTTTTCTGGGGTGTGTTTTTCGTAGAAATCATCATAATAAAATTTAAGAAAAACTAGACAAATTACATCCTCTAATATTTGGGTGTCTTCATCTTTTTTTAGTTTCTTCTTTTGTATCAAAAATGATACTCTATCAATAGTTTCTTGATCATAGCCTACTTCTTGAAGTATTCCAGAGGCTTTTTCAGCATGAAACTTTTTAAGCTCTTCTCTCCATTTCAAATATCCTACGCGATCCATTGGAAAGTCGTTTCTAGGAATTTCCCATCTGCATATATGTTGAGCTCTAGCTGCTAACTGCAAAGCTTCGGATGCTTCTGAAGTAAAGTTGTGCAGCGTTTGACTCATTCGTTGACCATAAATCAATTCTTTAGCGATTGATTTTCCATCTACGATTTCTTGATTAGGGTCATTAGCATTTGCTTTATCAAAAAGAGAAAATGCTTTATTTAGTTTTGTGGCTGGCATAAAAGTAATGGTGTTAGAATGCCAGCTAATTTAAGGTTTTTAGTAATAAAAACACATTATTCTTCAAAGCCAATAAACACAATCCCATCTTCTATTTTCACAGGATATGTTGCGATCGGAGCTAAGTCTCCATTTAGATTTTCACCAGTTTCTAATGAAAAGGTTTTCTTATGAAGAGGACAAGCAACTTTGGGGATTCCATTATGATCACCAATCATTCCTCTACTAAGTACCATTTCATTTTTTTCAGGTGATAAGTTTTGGCTTGCATACCATTTGTTTAGTCTGCTAAAATTAAATACGGCGATTTGTAAATCTTTATATTTAACACAAGCTCCTCCATCTTTCGGAAAAGCATTCACTGATGCGGCCTTAAACCAAACTTTTACATTTTCTAATTTGGCAGTTTTATATTTTGTTAGAATTTCTTCCATGTTGTTTTAAATTATAAGCTGTTTTATTATTTCCACGGTTCTGGCATTTTTTGCTCTCTCATAGGTACAAAAGCAATATTGTCATCCTCTTCATCACTATTCACAAAATGATTAAAACGTTTCATTATTTCATGGTCATTGATAGCCTGTGTCCACTCACATTCAAACTTGTTAACTAAAGTTTCCATTTCTTTTTCTAAATCTTTAGCAATACCTAGTTTATCATCAATAATAACTTCTTTTAAATAATCCAATCCACCTTCTAAACGTTCTTGCCAGGCTGCTGTTCTTTGTAATGGTTTTGCTGTACGCATGTAGAACATTAAGTAGCGGTCTAAGTATTTAATTACAGTTTTGTTATCAATTTGTTCGGCAAATAGTTCAGCATGTCTTGGTGTTGCTCCACCGTTTCCGCCAACATATAAGTTCCATCCGCCTTCTACGGCAATTAAACCAAAATCTTTTCCACGGGCTTCAGCACATTCTCTTATACATCCTGAAACTCCACCTTTAATTTTATGTGGAGCACGAATTCCTCGGTATCGATTTTCAAGTTCAATACCAAAACTGACACTTTCATCCATTCCATAACGACACCAAGTAGAGCCTACGCAAGTTTTTACAGTTCGCAAAGATTTACCGTATGCGTGACCACTTTCAAAACCATTGTCAATTAGATCTTTCCATATTAAAGGTAATTGATTTAAAGTAGCACCAAATAAATCAATACGTACTCCACCAGTCACTTTAGTGTATAAATCATACTTTTTAGCAATTTCTCCTAGTGCGATTAGCTTTTCGGGAGTAATTTCTCCTCCAGGAACTCTAGGAACTACAGAATACGTTCCATTTCGTTGTATGTTTGCTAAGAAACGATCATTAGAATCTTGAATGGCATATTCTTTATTAGCAGTATCCGCATTAATGGTAGCCATTAAGGAAGCAATAAGCGGTTTACATAATTCGCATCCGTGACCTCCGTTTCCGTGATTATCTAGTACTTCATCAAACTTAGTATATCCTTTTACTTGAATAATTTTATATAAATCCTGTCTACTTAGTTCAAAATGTTCGCAAACACCATCTTTAATCTCAATACCTAAAGATTTTAGGGTAGCATTTGTTAAATCAGTAACCATGGGTTTACAACCACCACAACCAGTTCCTGCTTTTGTGCAACTAATTACTCCGGAAACATCTGTGGCTTCTCCATTTTCTATAGCACTACAAATTTGTCCTTTGGTTACACTTTCACAAGAGCAAATCTGAGCTCCATCTGGTAAATCCATTACATCACCTAATAGGCCTCCATCATCGCCTCCGCGACTACCTAATATAAGGTCTTCTGGTTCTTCAGGAAGTTTCATCCCGTTACTATAAATTTGGAATAGAGAATTATAATCTGATGAATCCCCAATTAAAATTCCACCTAAAAGTTTTTTACCGTCTTTAGAAACATTTATTTTTTTATAAATTCCACTACGTTTATTTTCATACGTAATTTCATCTATTTCTTCTTTGGCTTCATTAAGAGCATCACCAAAACTTGCTACTTCGGTGCCTATTAATTTTAATTGAGTTGACATGTCAATATACTCAGGCATTTTGGCATCACTACCGGTAATTTGTTGCATAGCAACTTCTGCCATGTCATATCCAGGAGCAACTAAACCATAAATCATGCTGTTTAGTAATGCGCATTCCCCAATTGCAAATATGTTTTCGTCAGAAGTTTGCATTTTCTGATTAACGACAATTCCACCACGAGTACCAATTTCAAGACCACATTCCCTAGCAACTTCATCACGTGGTCTAATCCCCGCAGAAACTACAAGCATGTCAACCTTCAGTTCGGTATTATCAACATATTGTAAACCTTCAATAGATTTTTCTCCTTGTAGACATTGTGTTTGTTTTGAAAGGTGAACTTTTAAGCCCATACTTTCAATTTTAGATTGAAGCATATCGCTTGCACTTTTATCTAATTGTCTGGGCATAAGTCTTGGAGCAAATTCCACTACATGCGCGTTTAATCCTAAATTTTTAACCGCGTTTGCAGCTTCCAGACCTAATAACCCACCTCCTAGTACTGCGGCTTCGGTTTTTCCTTGTGCTTTTAATTTTTTGGCGTACGCTTCGGTAGCTTCTAAATCTTCAATGGTTCTATAAACAAAAACCCCTTCTTTTTCTACACCGGCAATTGGAGGTACAAATGCAGAAGATCCAGTTGCTAGAACTAGATAGTCATAAGTGTATGTATCTCCACGATGATTAGCTACTGTTTTGTTTTCTCTATTAATCTCGGTAATCATTTCTGAAACATGAAGATCAATATTATTATCTTCATACCAGTTAGCAGCTGACATACTTAGATCTTCAGCAGTTTTTCCTGCATAAAATTCGCTTAGATGTACTCTGTCGTATGCACGCCTTGGTTCTTCACCAAAAACTATAAGTTTATAGTCAGTGAATTTTTCTGAGGCTACAAACTTCTCACAGAATTTATAACCTACCATTCCGTTACCTATTACTACTACCTTCTTCATGAGTTACGTATTTGTAATTCAAAATTAAGTATTAATACGTATTTATTTAGTAAAGATTACGTAATTATAAGTATTGTAAATTGAGAATTTCAAAATAATATATAAAAAAAACCTGCGAAACCGATTCCGCAGGTTTAATTGTTTATTCTGATGAGTAGTCTATTGTTCTGTTGGTTTAGGACTCCATTTTAAGAAGTTAGGTTTTACTACTAACATCGCCCATCCCCAGTTTTGTACTCCAC
>NZ_CANMQT010000003.1 GCF_947500065.1 uncultured Aquimarina sp. | reverse complement strand
GTGGAGTACAAAACTGGGGATGGGCGATGTTAGTAGTAAAACCTAACTTCTTAAAATGGAGTCCTAAACCAACAGAATAGTCTGCTAACTATTGTTTTATTAAAAACCTGTAAAAGAAATTTTACAGGTTTTTTCAGCTTAGTAGGCTAAGTTTTCTTGAGAAATTAAGGTAAATAAATAACACATGGGTAAAGTTTTAAGTGTTTTTAAGGTTCTTTAAAAATAGCTGATAGCCTTAGTAACTAGAATAGGCTTTAAAGTTTTCTTCTTGATCAAGCTATCGTTTTTGGCATATAAATGAGTAAATATGTAATATTTCTTCATAAGATTTTATGTGATTTATAACTAATATGAAGGTCCATTATTTTCATGTATTGCACCAGCACTAGCTTTTGGTAAAGACAATAAGAATTTTTTTAGGTGTTTTAAATTGATAATTAGTTTGGTCTTAAATGATTTCATAATGAGTGTTTTAAAGGTTCGTTAAGTACTATTACTTTAAATCTAATGATATATTTTAGAGATTTTACCCTAAAGTAATAACTGATGTATATGATGAAATAACTGTTTTTACAGTTTTAATTCTTAGGGAAATTTATTTATTGGATATTATGAAATCTTAGGAAGTATATTGTAGAGCTATTAAGTAGCAATGATATACTGATTAGTCATAGCTTAAATTTCAGCTATTTATATATAGTATTAACTAATAGGTGTTCTGATTCAGAAACAAGAATTTGAAGTAAGGAAATTTAAATTACTCTAAGTTATTTATTGTATGTTAATATGAAGAATAGTCGAAGAATTCAATAAAAAAGAGTTATCCATTTGATGCGTATTTTGTGTAGTACTTTTTTTTCTTATTAATTATTTAATAAAAGTAAACCAATCTTGAAAATAAGGACCAACAATAGGTACTGTTTTTTGTTCTTCTCTTATAGCTGTCATCAATCCAAAAACCCAAAGTACAAATATGAAAACGTAAAATGTTGATGAAATTAACCAGGAATCAAACATGCTAACCAAAGCTCCTAACAGGTAAAAACCAATGTTTATGCCTAAGGCCTGTCTAATATGAAAACTAGCAAAAGTATTTTTGTTATCTTGATTCATAAAAAAAGCTATGATCGTTCCTATAATAGTAATATAAGCCACAATAGCTGCTGTTTTTCCTTGTTTTGCGTAATCTGATTCCATGATTGATGTTATGTTTATTTGTTTTTTACCTCGAGTTTTAAAGATTCATATCCAATAGCAACAATAGTTTTGTAAACTTCTGTTTATACAGGAATGACAAAATACTACGCTACTTCAATACTATTTGGCTGTTAGAAATAATACCATAGGTATTTCCTTTTATAGCTTTTCCTAAAAATGCACTGTTTTTAGAAGTTGATACTATATGTTTCTTAGTAAATGTTCCATTTCCTTTTGGTGTAAATAAAGATAAGTTAGCCTTATTCCCTTTATTTATGGAAACATTTTTAATTCCAAATATTGATTTTCCTTGAGTTAGTAGTGCTATTACTTTTTCAGTACTCATTATATTGTTTAGTATTCCAAATGCACTTTCTAAGCCAATAGTGCCATATTTAGCATTATCAAATTCTACCTTTTTATGTTCAACATCCATCGGATGATGATCACTGGTTACCATATCAATGGTTCCATCTTTAACGCCATCTAATAGTGCGTTAACGTCTTTTAAAGTTCTCAGTGGTGGTAATACTTTATAATTAGTATCAAAGGTAGTTAATTCTTCATCCGTAAGTAATAAATGGTGAACAGAGGTGCTACAACTTACTTGTAATCCACTAGCTTTCGCTTCTCTGATTAATTGAACAGATTTAGCCGTTGAGATTGTTGGAATATGTAATTTCCCTCCAGTATATTCTAATAAGAAAAGATCTCTGGAAATTTGTAATTCTTCAGCAAGTGCTGGAATTCCTTTGAGTCCTAACAATGTACTTTGCTTTTCTTCATTGACCATTCCTTTTCCAGCAATATTATTATCCTGAGGGTAAGAAAGAACAAGTCCGTCAAAATTTTGAGCATATAATAATGCAATTTTAAGCAAATTTGGATTTCGCATGGATTTTTTATAATCTCCAAAAGCAATGGCACCTGCTTGACTCATATCATATAGCTCTGCCATATCCACACCCTCTGATTTTACTGTTAGCGAACCAATCGGATGAAGGTTGACCGCATTTTGTAATGCTTTTCCTTTTAAGAAACCAACAGAAGCACTAGTGTCTGTAATCGGTAAGGTGTTAGGATTGAGAGCTATATGCGTAAAACCACTTTTAGCGGCAACAGCTAGTCCATTGTTTATAGTTTCTCGTTCTTCATATCCTGGTTCTCCAAAACTTACACTACTATCAAACCATCCTTGCGATACGTGTAGCGTGTCTAATTTAATTTCTTCAATATCTTCTTTTGCCTCAATCAAGGCATCGATATCCTTTATGATTCCATTTTCGATTAGAATATCTATCGTTTGATTATGAAAGGGCGATGAAGGATCAATTACAGTAGCAGCCTTTAATAAGAGATTCATTTGAGATATTTTAATAATAAGATTTCAATTAATAAGAAAATCAGAGCAAAAATAATAAACCATTTCCAAAGTTCATGAATACTTGTCTCTTCTTTTATTTGCTCAAATAAAGTGATTACTGAATCACTCACTTCATATTCTGCAGTAGTAGATAGGTTATAGTATTGTAAGTCACTTTCTGATGTGTTGTAATTGTAACTTACATTGTGGATTAGTTTTTCTTTATCTTTTAGCGCATATATTCCAGCTTTAGAAGGAACTTCGTCTGTTGTAATACGTACTTTAGTAGCAAAACTTTGTTGTAAAGGAACGATACTTTCTTCACTGGATTCTAATGATAATATTCCATCTTGGCCCAATGAAATAGGAACATCATAGGTATTAGTTTGTCCAATGGTGTATGATATATCAGAAAGTTTTAGACTTTGTTTTCCAATATTATATAAGGTAGGAACAATTAATGGTGAATTCTTAAAATTAGAATTTTCATTATTAATTGCTGCAGTAAATATGTATGCAGCGTTCGTTTTGTATAAGAAAGGAGTGCTGTCCTCAAAAGATAAAACATTGTTACTGGCACCTGTCTGATAGTAGGAATTTACCTTTGGATATTGAAAATTAGTTACTTTTTTGTCAAAAACTCCTCTATATAAAGGATGCGAAAAATTAATGCTAGTTATCTTTTTTTCCTGAGTACGTACTGCCAATAACCCTTCAGAAGAAAAACTACTAATAAGCTGTTGATAGGATGCTAGATTACCTTCTGTTGCAGGAATAAAACATATAGTACCGCCTTGATTTTTAAAGGATTTAAGAGCATTAATCAATGAAACCGGAATCTGTTTTATCTCATTAATCAATACAAGATTAGCATTACCAATATCATTATAGTTTAGCGCATCTAATGTTGTACTTGTCAATAAGAATTCATCGGGAGTATAGATGTTTTTTATAAAACGATCGTTCTCTTCATTAATCGCTAATACTTTTATTTTTTCAGGAGTATTAATGGTAAAATACCTGGAATTATCAAATGCCAAAGCAGGGTCTTCCAGAATAATACGACCATTAATTTTAGTATTATCATCAATCCTAAACTGGGTGGTAGCGGCGCTATTTTTTGGTACAGAAACGGAGGTCTTGGCAATTAGTTTTTCGTCATTATAAAATGCTATTGAAACATTCTCTGCATTAGCTTCAGTATTACTAATTAAAACATTAAGAACGAGTTCATTGTTTATATTACGTTGTAAAAAAAGACTGTCTATGGCAATATTCTGACGTGTCACGGGCGCTAGTTGAACTAGGTTTGTTTTGGCTTCAGAATCAAAAGATATATCAAAAGCTTCATCCTTTTGTTGGAAATCAGAAACCATAATGATACGCTTTATAGTTTCTGGGGAATCGCCTAGTAGTTGTTTTCCTTTTAGATAGGCTGCATTATAAGGAATTTGATTCGAAGTATATTCTAACTGAAGCAAATCATTTCTAATGTCTTTTTTACTTACTTCCTTAAAGGTTTGGGTATTGGTGAAAATAGAGATCGTTTCATCTTCTGGTAATGAACTTAATAGTTCCTGAATAGCACGCTGTAGTAAAGGTCCTTTTGAGCCCTTGGCTTGCATACTAAAGGAGTTATCCAGATAGATTGCCGTTTCATTTTCTTTACCGATAACCTCTTCTGAAGCTAAAAAAGGTTGTGCAAAAGCAATTATAAGTGCTGCCAGTGCCAATAAACGAGCAAGAAGTGTTAACCACTTTTTAATCTGAGAACTTTTACGAGTCTGTATCGTAACCGCTTTGAGAAATTGTACGTTCGTAAAAGGTATTTTCTGAAAACGACGTAATTGAAATAAATGAACTATAATAGGAATAACAAGTGCAACTAAAGCATAAAGAAATTCTGGGTGTCTGAATTGCATTCTTGATTAATGTTTGTCAAATATACTATAAGATTTGATATAGACCATGTAGGCTTAACGAATTTTTAAGGTAAGAATTATTCTTTTTTTATTTCTCATAAACCACTACAGACTTAACCATGGAATCGTGTATTGCTTGTCTCTTTTCGTTACTCATAACTGATAATAACGAAATCCATCCTAATGAAGCTTTTACAAGATATCTAAGAAGTGCTACAGGAAATAAAATATTCTTTTTACGATTGTTTTCTCTTCTAACTCTAATTCCAATAAGGATATGACCGATAGTACCTCCAAAAATACTGGTACAGATGGGATCATATAGAAGAAATATGAATAAAAAAGCAATTATTCTGGCATTGTCATGTACATTTTCGAAAGTAGAAAAGATATCAGTGATAATGATCATAAATATGATCAAAACTATGGAATCTACAATTACTGCTTTTACTCTATCAAAAAGCCCGGGATATCCTGTTTTAGTCATAACTTTTTTAATTTTCATAAAGCTACATAACATTTTGTTATCGATAGAAGATTTTTGGAAGTTTTACTAATATAAAATTGAAACATAGTTTCCTTGTTAATTAACAAACTTACAAGCGAAGTGGTATCTAAAAATAAGGTGTACCTTTGCTGCTGCATTCAGAAATGGCATAACTTAATAGATTGTTGTTTCTTAAACAATTTATATGTCATTTAATTCATTAGGATTATCCGATGCTTTATTAAAAGCAATCGATAAAAAAGGATATACTGTTCCTTCCCCAATTCAGGAAAAAGCAATACCACCAATTTTAGAAAGAAAAGATGTATTGGCATCAGCTCAAACTGGAACTGGTAAAACGGCTGGTTTTACATTGCCAATACTTCAGTTGTTATCACAAGGGCAGCACTTTAGAAAAAGACCTATTCGAGCATTAATATTAACACCAACAAGAGAATTAGCAGCTCAGATATTGGATAATGTAAAGGCATATAGCGAATTTGTAGATCTTAGATCGATGGTCGTTTTTGGTGGTGTAAATGCTAACCCACAGATTAGATCTCTAAGAAATGGAGTTGATATATTGGTAGCTACTCCAGGTCGTTTGTTAGATTTACATAGTCAAAGAGCGCTGTCTTTGGCAAAAACTGAAATTCTAGTATTGGATGAAGCGGATAGAATGCTGGATATGGGATTTCAGAGAGATATCAATAAAATACTAGCACTACTGCCTAAGCAAAGACAGAACTTATTGTTTTCTGCTACATTTTCTAAGGAGATTAAAAAATTAGCTAACGGAATTTTACATAATCCCGTTTCTGTAGAGGCTGCTCCAGAAAATACAACGGCAGAGAAGGTTGATCAAAGGATGTATCAGGTTGATAAAACTAAAAAATCTGAAGTAGTCATCAAATTAATTTCTGAAGGAAATTGGAAACAAGTTCTGATCTTTACGCGAACAAAACACGGGGCAAATCGCCTAAGTGAAAAGTTAGTGAAAAATGGAATCACATCCGCAGCAATACATGGAAATAAAAGCCAAGGTGCAAGAACCAAAGCATTAGCCGGTTTTAAACAAAATAAAATCAGAGTGCTAGTGGCTACTGATATAGCTGCTCGTGGACTCGATATCCCTTTGTTACCACATGTAATTAATTATGAATTGCCTAATATCTCTGAAGACTACGTTCATAGAATAGGGCGTACTGGTAGAGCAGGAGCTAGCGGAGAGGCAATTTCATTAGTTTCTCAGGAAGAAGTAGCTTACGTAAAAGGAATAGAGAAATTATTGGGACTAACACTACCTAAGGAAACCATAGATGGTTTTGAACCAAGTTTTGTTTTTGATTATAATGCTGCTCCGCCCAAGAAAAATCAGCAAGGAAAACCTAAACGTAATAATAGAAATAATAACAGAAGACGTAAAAGATCATAAATAAAAAAAGCGGAAGTTTAACTTCCGCTTTTTTTATTTATATATAGTTTCTTATTAAAAGATGTAATATCCAACAGAAAGTTGGAAAGTTCTATTTTTAGTGCTAATACCATCCTGAACATCCGTAACACCATGATTATATCTTGCTTGAGCAAAGAATTTTAAAAATTTGACACCTACACCTGCAGCTGCACTTAGATCAAAACTTTCTGGTTCTCCAGCTTGGAAACCATCATTAACAACGATACCAAACTGTGGTCCTGCATGTACATCAAAGAATTTTAAAAATTTATACTTAAATAAAATAGGCACATTTACGTAATCTACATCTACATCATCCGTTCCTTGAGCGGAATATAAAATTTCAGGTTGTATCGCAAATTTATCTCCTAAACCCAATGTAGCTACTGCACCAATATGAAAACCAGTTCTAGCATCCGTATCGAACCTAGAATCTACATTAGCAAAATTAACTCCTCCTTTAACACCAAACTTGAAACTTTGGGCATTAGAAATTGTTGTAAAACCGATAAGCACAATGGCCAATAAAAATAGTTTTTTCATAAGTCTAATTAATTGTTTGTTCAATCAAATATAGAAACTTATATATTAATAAAAGGTTAAAACAACGTAATTGAAGTAGAAATAAATGCCATTTTGAAGTATGAACCTTGGGAATCCCAGTATTAGAAAGGATCGACGAAAGCTTTGTTTTTTCGGATTAAAACCTATTTTCAATGCTTTTTTTGTAAAAAATAACTTTTAGCGCTTTATTTTATTGCGTTGTTTTCAAAAGAGATGTTGTATTCTTTTCCATTTTCTTCATAACAGATAGTGAAATCATTTACAATTCCGGGTCTATCGGTTGGGAGCCAATTTCTACCTTCTCTTGTTACAATGATTACTCCATTATGGTCACCAACCCAACAAAATTTTTCACGTAACATATTTTTGTTGATCGGGTTAATTCCAAATTCATTAATCAAAGTATCTGCCATTTTTATAGGATCTATATGTGGTAGCCCTATTTCATTAAGCTTGATCACTTGATCAATAGAAAAATTATTGCTTTTGGGATAATTTACTAATGGACGCTCAATAAACTCAACTATATTTTCATCCTTATCATAAAAATAAATAGCGCTACCACTATCAAATTGAATTATTTTCTCTCCCTTATAAGGTAAAAGTGAAATATTTTTATTCTCTAAAAAATCAATTGCTTTATGGATTGAGCCCGTTGGTATTAAAAACGCAAAATGATAATAGAAATCTTTTTTGGACTTTCTGAATATTAATGTGTTTTCTTGAGTGAAAAGACTGAGGGTATCTATATTTTTTTGACATTGAAACCCTAATAGGTCATTATAAAATTCCTTTTGTTGTTCTAGGTTTCTTGAAAATATGTTTAGTGTTTTTATTTCCAAATATGGTGATGTAAATGATGTTTTTGATTCGTTTAATAATAATTGAATTCAAATTTAATCGAATTAAAATTAATTAAGCAGGAACGTATTGAACGATTATTGTTATTTGAAGATTTTTTTATAAGCTTATTTACCATAGTAAGAAATTCAGAAGCGTCTTTTTCAGATAGATTTTCAAAGAATTTTTGTTCAGAACGACTTAGTAAACCTGATGAATAAGTGCTTTTACAAGATATAGAGGATGTATCATCAAGAAAACATTCAATTGTACCTTTAGGCTTTAGTCCGTTGAGATTTTTACTTATAAACCTTGATATTTTGTCTTCAATGTGTTTCATAGTTATCGAATTATTATCAATAAGTATGTAAACGTAAAACTGAGTTTCTGTATTGTATTAGAGGAATTTAGCTTAAAATCAAACTTTTTAAAAATCTAAAATATTTTATCGTATTAATATCTTTCGTACGTCTTAGTTAATAATAATCAGTTAATTTCTTTTTATGCATTCCCCAAGCAATTACCTGAACCCCTTTAGAATACCCAATTTGATTAGGTGTTCCTTTCAGTAAATTCTCGAAGCGAGCATAATGAGTAGTTAAGCTTTTAATTTCTATTTCTTGTAAAGACCAAACAGGATGATGAATTTCATATTCATTAATAGCATCTTTAGTATCCTGAAAAAGAGCATATCGTTCTGTTAACCAGATGTCCAGATTGGATTTAGTTTTTTGTTCTTTTCCTAGATTGAATTGAATTTCAAAACTGTCGTTAAATTCGGTATTCTGAGATACATAAGAATTTGATTTTCTCTTCATCTTAGAATATCGGTAGGGTAGTTCTGAAATTTCCTTAGCAATCTTACAGGAAATTTTTTTCCCTCCTTCAATACTTAAGAAATAAACTCCCGTCTTTTTTCCTGATTTGATATATGTCCGAATATTAATTTCACCAAAATTAGAAATAGGAGCGAAGTGTGGTAGATTTTTTGGCCTAATTTTCTCCATAGAAAATGCCACTAATGAAACCCATGCATTTCCTTCAAATAAATCTATTTCTAATTCTTTAGGTACAAATTTTCTTAGCTCATCATAATCTACTTTCCAATGCAAGAAAATTGCTTTATTCCATTCTTGATAAAACTTCCAGTCTTTATTCGGTAGTTCCCAAGGTCGGTGCAGCGTATTTTTTAATATTTCGTTAATGGTCATTAGATTACTTATTGAATGTTTTTTTTTAGATATTGTATTTATGTACCTTTAAAAACATGATTAAAGATACAAAATTAGCAGTCCTCATTGATGGTGATAATATTCCAGCAAAGTATGTAAAAGAGATGATGGAAGAAATTACTAAATATGGAACTCCTACCATTAAACGTATTTATGGAGATTGGACAAAGCCATATTTAGCCAAGTGGAAGAATCTCCTACTGGAAAATGCTATAAACCCCATACAACAGTATAGTTATACTACAGGTAAGAACGCAACTGATTCTGCCATGATTATAGATGCAATGGACATCTTATATTCTGAAAAAGTTAACGGATTTTGCCTGGTGTCCTCAGATAGTGATTTTACTAAACTAGCCATGAGATTAAGAGAAGCAGGTGTAGTGGTATATGGAATTGGAGAAAAGAAAACACCAGATCCTTTTATTGTAGCTTGTGATAAATTTATTTATCTCGAAATCTTGAAAAAGGATCCTGAGAAAAATGATGGTATAGAAAAATCTGAAAAACCAGATATTGATAAAATCACACCTAAAATTATAAGATTATTGAGAAATTCTGTTGATGATGCAGCGGATGAAGATGGATGGGCTTTTTTGGGTGATGTAGGTTCTATGATTCTTAAGAAACAACCTAACTTTGATTCAAGAAATTTCGGATTTGCAAAATTAACTCCTTTGTTTAAATCCCTAAAACAATTTGAGATAGATCAACGTGATCATAATAGTCGAAAATTTAAACTTATTTATGTTCGTAATAAATAGTACTTCTTCGTGTATAATTATTTTCGATGTATTTAAATCATTTTTGGGTTATTAGCGATTAATCGAAAATGATTATGAGTAATAAAAAAAAATATATTTTAGAAGGAGAAGGCTTACCAAAATGGTCTAACCCTATAAGTCATGCTGTAGTTGTAAATAATATGTGTTTTGTTAGTGGACAATTATCTGTAAATAGTGATGGAAAATTCGTTTCCGGAACTGCTATAAAGGAAGCTCAATTAGCGTTTTCAAATTTTTTTGCAGCTATAAAGAATGCTGGGTTTGAAAAAGAGGATATCGTATTTATTGATATTGCTTTTAATGATTTGAATGACCTTCCTGAAATCAATCAATTGTTTGTGGAATTATTTCCAGAGAGTAAACGACCAGCGCGAACGATATACCAAGCTGAAGCATTACCTTTTTCGGGAAAAATTAAAATTACTGGCACTGCTGTCAAAGATTTGGACTAGCAGCTAAAATGAAGAAAAGCGAACATAGATTACTAACATTATATAAACGTAATTAAAACGACTACTTATATTCACATTAGAGATCCTATCTATTTAAGTTTTGAAGATAAAGAATATTGTATCTTCGCGAAATATTAGAAGAAACATCCTTTGCAATACGAATTTAGCATACAAGTACCGCCAGAAATAGCAGCGGATTCTGATCGATTAAAAGCTCAGGTATCCGCTAAAAATGGTATCCCATTAAAAGAAATCAGATATATAAAGGTTTTGAAACGTTCTATTGATGCTCGTCAAAAAACTATTAAAGTAAATCTGAAAATTAAGGTATATGTACAGGAAGATTTTATAGAACAACCTATTTCATTACCGGAATATCCAGATGTGTCAAAGGCAAGTGAGATTGTCATTATTGGAGCTGGTCCGGCAGGATTATTTGCAGCTTTGCGATGTGTAGAATTGGGATATAAACCAATTGTGCTAGAAAGAGGTAAAGATGTTCGTAATCGAAGAAGAGATCTTAAGGCGATCAATAGGGATCATATCGTAGATGAAGATTCTAATTATTGTTTTGGTGAAGGAGGAGCAGGAACTTATAGTGATGGTAAATTATATACACGTTCTAAGAAAAGGGGAGATGTAAATCGAATTCTTCAGCTTTTGGTTGGTTTTGGAGCTACAGATCAAATTTTAGTAGAAGCACATCCTCATATAGGTACCAATAAATTGCCTGCAATTATTGCCGCAATTAGAGAAAAAATAAAGGAACATGGAGGAGAAATACATTTTGAAACTCGGGTAACGGATTTTAGTATTAAAAACTCTGAAATTAGTTCAGTAGTTCTTCATAACGGTGATAAGATTGATACAAATAAGGTGATTTTAGCTACTGGACATTCGGCCAGAGATATTTTTGAGTTATTATATAAAAAACAGATTGAAATTGAAGCAAAACCTTTTGCTTTAGGCGTTAGAGTGGAACATTCTCAGCAATTAATAGATCAGATACAATATAAATGTGAGATTCGTGGTCCATATCTTCCACCATCTCCTTACAGTATTGTAAAGCAGGTTGGAGGTAGAGGCATGTATTCTTTCTGCATGTGTCCTGGAGGTGTTATAGCTCCTTGTGCGACTAGTCCTGGAGAAGTGGTGACTAATGGTTGGTCGCCTTCTAAAAGAGATCAACCAACTTCTAATAGTGGAATTGTGGTTGAGTTACGTTTAGAAGATTTTAAAGAATTTTCGGAATATGGGCCTTTAGCAGGAATGTATTTTCAGAAAAAAATAGAACTACAAGCCTGGCGTTTAGCTGGAGAAACCCAACGAGTTCCCGCGCAGAGATTAGTAGATCTAACACAAGGAAAGGTATCCGTTGATTTACCGGAGACTTCTTATAAACCTGGTTTAAGTTCGATAGATATGGGAGCGGTTTTTCCGAAATTTATTCATAATACCCTTCAGGAAGGTTTTAAAGCTTTTGATAAGAATATGCGTGGATATCTTACAAATGAAGCTGTTGTTCATGCTCCAGAATCTAGAACTTCATCACCCGTTAGAATTCCTAGGGATCGAAAGACTTTAGAACATACTCAAATAAAAGGACTATACCCTTGTGGAGAAGGTGCTGGTTATGCCGGAGGAATTATTTCTGCAGCAATTGATGGAGAAAAATGCACCGAAGCTTGTATCGCTACTATGCGTTAATGGTTGGTTTTTTTATAGAAAAGTCAAATGTTGTTTGTACTTCTAGTTTGGATTTTACTTTGATACACCCTTCAAGAGTTTCTACTAACTTTTTTACGGTAGATAAGCCTATTCCATTACCCTTGTTGCCACTTCTATCAGTTCCGTTGGCAGTAGTGAATAATTCAAAAATGGACTCAATCATATCTTCAGGGATCCCCATTCCATTGTCTGTTATCTTAAAATAGTAGAATATAGTATCTTCCGTAAGATCTATATCTATAATGATATGTTCCTTATCATTATATTTTATGCTATTACCAATCAGATTAAAAAATATTTGCTTTAGTGCGGATTTGTTGCATTCTAAAGTAGGATTTGATTCTGGAAAATTGATAGTACAATCAGGTTTTATACTAAGTAATTCCGTAATCTCTCTCAGAAGTGAATTTAACTTAAATGATTCAGGTTTGTTTTTTACCAAACTGTCACTTTCGTAATGATCTAATACATCATTGATATAATCGCTCATGGAGAATGAGGATTGTTTTATATATTCAAAATATTCTGAAGTCTCTTTATCGAGATTATTTGCCAATTTTAGTTTTAATAAGTCCGATGTGGTAATCACATTAGCCAATGGCATTTTTAGATCATGAGAGATTACTCTTGCAAATTCTTTTAAAGATTCGTTTCGTTTTCTAAGTTTATCTTCTATTTTCTCAAGGTCTTTATTCTTTTTGTTAAGTTCAAATAGAATAACAACTTGATTAGCTAGTGATTTTAAAGATTCTAATTGCTTGTTAATTAGTTCTTTGGGTTTGCTGTCGATAACACATAATGTACCTAGAGGGAAACCATTTTTATCAATCAAAGGAATACCCGCATAAAAGATTACAATTTTTTCTTCTTCTGTAAGTGGGTTTTTATAAAATCGTTCATCTAACCTAGCATCCTTTACTATTAAGGGTTTTTCTGGTTCTAATATGGTATGTGCACAGAAAGATTGTTCTCTTGGAGTCTCACTGATAGATAATCCGTGTTTGGATTTAAACCATTGTCTATTACTATCCACCAATGATATTAAGGCAATCTCGGTATCACATAGATACGCAGCTAACGCAGTAATATCATCATATTCTTTTTCGGCTTTGGTATCAAGAATACCTAACGATTTTAAAGCTTCAATTCTAAAATCTTCATTAATGGGGAGTTCCGGTACAATCATCTTCATCAAGAATTGCCTTGTATGATGCAATTCTTAATAAAATTAACAAAAAAAAACTAGAAATTAAGAATTCCCTTCCTAGTTTATTTTTTTTGCTATTAAATATCTAATATTCAGATATGTTTTCATTTAAACTTTTTATAAATGCAATAACATCATTGATCTCTTGTTTTGTAAGATTCAAAGGATCTGGAGGCAAGCTTTGATATTTTTGATCGATGCCTATACCAGCGCCACCTCCACGATTGTAGAAATCCAGTACTTCTTCTAAAGTATTGTATACACCATTATGCATATATGGTCCTGTTATTTCAGAGTTTCGTACCGTAGGAGTTTTAAAAAAGTATTTTCGTTCCGGTGTTTTGTAAACTTCGTATCTACCAAGGTCTTTGCTTATTGAAGCATTAATCGTATCATTAGTTGAAGGAACACCTATTAGTTCTATTTCAGATTCTTTATAATCTGGTGGTACCGTTCCATTAAATATTGGTGCAAAATGACAAGTAGCACATTTGGCTTTTCCATTAAAGAGATTGAATCCATTAATTTCACTATTTGAAAGTGTATTTTCAATGCCGTTGATATTTCTATCAAATTTGGAATTGAAAGGAATCAAACTTCTTATATAACTTGCGATAGCATTTCTGATATCATTATTGTTTATTTTTCGATTAGGATAAACCTTAGCAAACTCCAGAGTATATGTGCTGTTTTTAGAAACTACTTTTTCTAAAGTTTCTAAATTAGTATGAAACTCGTTTTCGTTTTCTATTACGTTAATGATCTGACCTTCTAATCCACCTGCTCTTTTATCATAAAAAAAAGCCTGTTGCAATGCAGTATACAATAGTGTAGGACTATTGCGTTTTACTCCTTTAGATATTTTAAGACCATCTGTAAAAGCTTTTTCTGGTTGATGACAGGTCGCACAGCTTATTAGTTTGTTATCCGAGAGATTGGTGTCATAAAAGAGTTTTTTGCCAAGTGAAATCTTTTCCGAAGAAATTTCTTTTTGACTTTGATCAGCAAAATAATTCACATTAAAAGTGTCAGGAGAAAAAAGAGATATAGCATCATTTTTTATGGCTAATTCAAAAGGAAAATCCACTTTCCAGTCTGTAACTGTTCGATTCCAAAGCGTTAGCTGTTTATGTGTATGGTTTTTAATGAAATGATAGCGATCGAATTTATTAAAATCTCCTTGTAAATTATCTAAAGTAGTTTTGATCTCCATACACCAAGCTTTAAATAAATTTTCATTATTAAATTCATTTTCAAAGATTGATAAATAGGTAAGTAAACTTTGATAAACTATTTGAGAATCTTCTAGTGAATTTTCTAGTACGGGAGAATCAAAACCTGTAATCCCTGTAAGTGCTACTCGGGTGATTGCTTTTCTAAATAACCAAAGAAAGTGATATTGTTTTACATGCTTAAAGCTGGTATTTTTCTTAATAAGCTTTAGTCTGTTGGTGATTAAATTGACGTGCTTTAGGATAGAAATAGTATCTATTTGATCTACGTAAATTTCCTCTTCTAGTACTTGATATCCACTGGGAGATTTGATTTTTATATCTGTAAAATCTTCTTCTTCGACCTTCAGTATATTTGGTTGATTAAGAAATCCATAGTTTTCAACATCAAGGCTGGATAAAATGGGCTCTATTTTTTTGAAGTATTTTTTAGCTTCTTTAAAATGATCACTAGCTTCGATAGGATTATGTTTAATACTATCAAGGTAAGAGATTGCAAATGTGATATCCGTATCAAACTGTTTCTGCATTACAGTAGTAAAAGGTGTTTTCCCTGTTTTAATTTTAACATCTCTTGAACAAGAGGATACGATAAGTAATAGGAAGAGGCTTATCGTTAGATAAGCCCTTTTGTTTATTCTAAAATTTGACAATAATTGCATGTGAAATGTTATGTGTTTTTAAGTAGTATACTACCTACCTAACCCTTTGATTATGTATAGCATACTTCCTTCTTTTCTGCTGTCTGCAAGGTTTGGATTAGCATTAGGATCTGTAAAAGGAGTCCCGTCGGCTCTTTCCCATCCGTGATTTTGAGTGATCAAAATAAATGTTTCATCAACTCCAATGATATCAGAGATATCAATCATTCCAGTAATTTCCCAAATACGATCTAAGGTTCCGTATCCTAGATTTGCAGCGGTTGTCTGATCACATTCTAAAACAACTTTTAAAACTCCTGAGTTAAGATCATATTGATATAGTCTTGCATAGTGATTGGCAGCTGGTTTAAAATCCTGAATTCCATTAGGATCTTCTTGTATATATGCATAGTTCTCTGTAACTAAGATATTATCTGGACTATGAAAAGCTTCAGCTTTACCACCAATTTTATCGCCATCTAATACGCAAGTGATTTTACCAGCACCAGTGGGATCATTTTCGTTTAAGACAACTTTATAAACTCTTCCAGATCGAGTTCCTTTCCCAATAAGATCTGGCTTATCTCTTCCTGTAACTGCTAAGTATACTTCTCTGTTGTTAGCAGCAGTACCTCTTCTCCAATCGATATCTTCTAATCTAGAGAATCCCATAACACCTTTAGATTTGGCTTCAGTATCTAATAGGTCAATATCTTTTTCGGTAAGCTCTACAAACTCCATATCATATACTGTACCTTCTTCCATATCCATTTCATATGTAACTCCAGGAGAAGTAACTTTCAATCCATATAATTTACCTCCTTCAAGATCTCCTCTATTTCCTACATACATTCCCAGTTGACCCGAAGGAATTTCATTATTACTGTTATCGTCACCAATAAAGACAACGGTTTTATCGGGATAAGCATCTTTTCCGATGGCTACTGCATTTTCTGTAGACCATTGTCCCATAGCAGTTAACATTTTCGGAGAAGAAGCAACAGAAGGATCTCTGTATGGATCCGTAGCAAAAACTCCTTTAGAATTTCCACCCCATTCCCCTCCAGAAAGATATATTGGTCCAAAACCATGTTCTTCTGGAGAAATCATAGATCCAGAACATTGTGCGGTATTGGCTGTAGCAACAGCATTAAGGATATGTTCTCCTTTTATAGGCTTAAATGTTTCATCTAATGTAATTCTGGCTATGGCGTAATCTGCTTCAATATTATTGATTAATGTGTAGGTGCCATCTGTATTGCGAAGCAATCCAGCTCCATCCGCCATGGATCCATAGGTAAAGTCGGTTATATATGTGTCTTCGGAAGAAAGCAGATTATAGATTTCTATATCCATAAAACCAGACATTTTTGTTAATAGAACGGGAGAAGTAGATCTACTTTCTAATTGTATTAGATCTCCTACAGGCGGTGTTGTAGTATCATCATCATCATTACATGAGATGAATAGTAAGCTAAATAAAAGAATTGTAAGGCTAAAGTAATTTTTCATGACTGTGTGTAAATTTGTTTACACAAAAGTAGGCCACAGTCGATTCTTGAATTTTATGAAGATGTTTTATGTTTATTACATTATCATTACCCTAATGTTTAGAATGTAAACAGCATGTTATTCTTTAGAATTGTTCTAAGTTAAAACTTTTCGAAAACCCCTAATCCAAATAGGGCATAGTCATATTTTACAGGGTCTAATGGATCCAATAACCTTAAATTAACATCTAACTGGTGTAGCGCTTTGCCATCATTTTGTTTTCTGCTTAGCAAGTTTAATTTTCTGGCAACATTACCAGAGTGTACATCCAAAGGACATGATAATTGTTTAGGGGATAGGCTTTTCCAAATACCAAGATCTACACCAGCATTGGCATCTCGTACCATCCATCTAAAGAACATATTGATTCGTTTAGCAGCGGAGTTTTTGTTGGGATCACTTATATGTTTTTGAGTTCTGGGTTGATGCGGTAAACTAAAAAACTCTTTCTTAAAATGATGAATTGCATTTTGTAGATAATCTTCATTATTGTGCTGTTTAAAAAAACCTTCCATATCGCCATAATTATGATAGATGTTTTGTAATGCTTTCATAAAATAAGTGAGATCAATACTGTTGAAGGTTCTATGAACAAAACCTTCAAGGTTATCGAGATCAGTTTCTGTATGATTCATTATGAAATCATATGGAGAATTACCCATCAACAACATTAATTTATGGGCATTATTAAGAATGCTTTTCCTATTTCCCCAAGAAATAATAGCGGTAAGAAAACCAGCTATTTCTATATCTTCTTTTTGTGTAAATAAATGAGGAATTTGAACAGGGTCCGTTTCTATAAATTTTGGTTGTTCATAAAAAGCAGCTTTTTCATCAAGAAATTCTTTAAGTTCGGTTTTGTTTAGTTTTTTCAAAATCTATTAGAGCTATATAATGAATTGTTTTTTTGCCAAGTAATTATCAATATTAAAAAATAATACTGTATTAATACATCGTTTAGTCTAAGTTTAATTAAAATCAAATTTGTATTAAATTGTAATATATAACAGTTATGATATAATTGTTATCCATTAAACTAATTTTTGTTAGTTTACTTAGATTGGATAATTTTATACAAATAAAGTAAGTTATTAAGGTAATTGAGTATTAATTAAGAATTTCAGTATGAACGCAAAGGATACTTTATTTTTGATAAGTGGCTTACAAACTTTAATTATATCATTTGTACTTCTTTTGTATAGATCAAAGAAGTTACACGTGAATAGATACTTAGGATTATTTTTCTTCACATTATTTGTGGAGATTGTTATGTACTTTTTATTTAAGTTTATTGATAACCCAGCAATATACTATGCTCCAGTGAGGTTTGATTTTCTCAGTATTATTTTTTTGTTTTTCTATGCTCTAGAAACTGCAGGAATAAGTACCAGAACTAAAATAATATATTATATCCCTGCAGTTATCGAATTTTTGGCACTTTCTGTTTTATTCATTGCAATACTTGTAAATCCTCAATTCTATGAAATACTAGAAGATTATGCGTTTTTACAATTTTTCAGGGTAATTTCTTCTATATATATTGTGTCAATTTGCGTTTTGATTATAAGGATTGCTTTAAGACATCAGAAATCACTTTTTATTCATTTTCAGAATACTAAATTTAAGTCTCTAAAGTGGTTGGTAATATTTTGTTTCCTCTGTATCTTTTTGAATGTGATTAGAAATTTAGTATCAATATATCCTGATAGTGTTTATTTACCAGTAATTTTTTGTACTACAGCTTTATTTTCCCTTTATTATATTACTATAGGAAGCTTAATTCAAATCAATATTGATAATGTAATATCTTCTCAACCTGAAGTCAACGAAAGTAAAGAAGAATTAGAAGAGGTTCTAAATAATATAGAAGCTTATTTAGTTAAAAATAAGTTGTATCTAAATCCAGAAATGAACCTCAAAACGTTCTCTAGAAAAATTAATCTTCCCGAAAGAACAATTTCGAAAGCTATTAATAAGATTGAAAAGAAGAATTTTACAAGCTACATCAATGCATATAGAATTGAAGAATTTAAAAACCGATTGACAAATAAAGAATACAAAAAATATAGTATCTCTGCTATTGCAGATGAGGTAGGGTTCAATTCAAGAGCTTCGTTTTATAAGAACTTTAAGGACATAGTTGGTCTTTCTCCTTTAGATTATATAAAAAAATACAAATAGCTAAAAATAAGCGTTTTGTGATGTCTTGTTTTTGAATTAAGACATCTTAAATCGTGTTTTGAGACATTCATTTGTTGATTTGGATTACAATATTGTAGAAATTAGCTTCAACTAACACAAACTCAACTTTAATGATACCACTATCAAAAAACCGCCATACGGTTATTGTTTTATTTTTATACTATGTATGTATTTCCTATATCTAAATATAGTGCGTTAATCACTATTTCCGGAAGAATATAAATTCTAGGTACAGATAATTCATCCTTTACATTTTCACCATTTTTAATATTTAGACTATAAGTTGGATGATTAATCACTTCTGGCACTTAACCATACTATAAAATTACTAGATGTAATTGGTATTATATATTCTGCGCCAGATATTTAAGAACACATTTACTCAACTATCGTTCAGAGTTCTATGAATTAGTTGAATACTATTGAGACAAATATTTTGTCTATTAAATTAAAATTTCACAAATTAACTTACAAATTATGAAAAAATTTAAAGCATTGATGCTAAGCATTACAATGATCGGATTGTTATTTTCTTGCCAGAATGAAGAATTAGCTAATGAATCTGTAGAAGTAATTGAGCCAACAAAAGAGCAACTTCTTAAACTTTCAAGTTTAGGTATAAATACCGAAAAAGTATCCATCAAAACAATTAAGAATTTAGATGGAAGTACTGAAGATTATTTTGTTAATGATACTGACCTAGCTATTCCAATTGAAGGATTGATGGATTTAGAAGGGCTAGAAACATTAAGTGATGGAACTAAGCAGTACAGAACAAATAATCTTATCTCTAGTGGTAATCGTACAATAGACGTACTTGGATATACTGGTGGAGGCGGTAATGGTTTATCCAATACGGCAAGAGCAGGTTTACAGAGAGCGGTTAATAACTTCAATAATTTAAACAGTTCTCTTAATTTACGACTAACTTTTGGTACTAATTATCAGGCTGCCGACTTAGTGGTTTATGTACGAAGTGATTTGGGTAGTGGGGGACTAGCTGGTTTTCCATCAAATGGTAGAAACTATAAATGGGCAAGAATAGGACCTAATGTGGATGATCTTGGTGTAGGATATAGTACACACGTAATAGCTCATGAAATGGGACATTGTGTTGGACTACGTCATACAGATTGGTTCTCTAGGGTTTGCAATAATGGACAAAATGAAGGACAAGGGTTTGATGGAGCAATTCATATACCTGGAACACCTACAGGAATTGATATTACTTCATTAATGATATCTTGCCCAGTTCCAGGAACTAATCCTAGAAACTATACAGGATCTTTTAATGCTAATGACGCTAGAGCATTAGAATATCTGTATTAATAAAATAGCTAAAAGCATAGAACTTTGAACACATAATCATAAGAGATCGTATATATGCGATCTCTTATTTTTTAAGTTTTATCTACTATTTTACCATCTACCATAACGAGTTTTCGATCGGCCATATCTGCTAATTCTTCGTTATGCGTAACAATAACAAAGGTTTGTCCGTATTCATCTCTAAGTTTAAAGAATAACTGATGTAGATTTTCAGCAGATTCACTATCTAGGTTTCCTGAAGGCTCATCCGCAAAAATCACTTTAGGATTATTAATTAAAGACCTAGCTACTGCAACTCTTTGTTGTTCTCCTCCGGAAAGCTCACCAGGTTTATGATCACATCGATGTTCTAAACCTAAAAAACCTAACAATTCTTTAGCCCTTTTTTCGGCTTCTGCTTTGGGAACTTTTTTAATAAATGCAGGAATGCATACATTCTCTATTGCTGTAAATTCTGGTAATAATTGATGAAATTGAAAAATAAAACCTAATTGCTCATTTCTGAATTTTGACAATTGTTTCTCAGATAGGAAATTGATGATGTTATTATTGATGGATAGATCACTTCCTTTTAACTCAGATGCTCTATCTAATGTGCCTAGAATTTGCAATAAAGTAGTTTTTCCTGCTCCAGAAGCTCCTACAATAGAAACAATTTCACCTTCTTTTATATGCAGATCAACGCCTTTTAATACATGGAGATCGCCGTAATTCTTATGGATATTCTTAGCTTTTATCATCAATTATATTTCTAAAGACTGTGAAAGTAACTAATATCCTAAAATTCGCCAAGATTATCCTTTAAAAGAACCTTTTAAATTGTTTATATCAAGAAAATAAACCACTCTTAATGATAATGTATGTTTAATAGGCTGACCAAAAAGGTTATCTAAACTATTAGAATAATTAATTGTAGAAAGTTCATCTTGATTAAAAATCTGATTTCGGTAGAGTAAGGTAGCCTCACTTCCTGGAGCAAATCGCCAACTAAAACTTAGATCAAGATTCCATATATTAAAATTGGTGTTAGGATCATTTTCAGAAATATCATAATCTGTTTGTGTACGGGTGCCATCGTTATTTAACACATAAAAAACGTTTTCAGAATAATCCGCAGTACTCCAAAAGTTTCTAAAACGCAGATTGATTGCTTTATATGGATCAAAATTATAACTAGCGCTAAGTGAATTTTCTATAGTAGTTATGTCTCTTTGTCCTAAGAAAACATCGGTATCATTGTTATCAATATATCCGAAATTACGTTTCCTTATTGAATAATCCGTAGCCCAAATAACCAAGAGCTTATCGGAAAATCTATATCTAGGCGAAAGATTCATGCTATAAGTTTGTTGATCATCCTCAAACCAATTACGATGAAAAACACGTACATCATAAGCAAATTTTTTGCGATAATCAGAAGACACCCATAAGTTAACACCAAGATTTTCGCTATAGGTTACAAATCGGCCATCAACTCTTGGCTCGAAATAATCATCCGTATCAGAATCATAAATGGTGAAACCACCAAAACCAAACCTTTTTTTAGTTACAAAAAACCAATCAACACCTACTGAATTGGATGTTTGGACACTTGGTTTATATAATCTACGATGTCTAGCAAAAAGATTGATTCTGTAATTATTGAATAGCTTAGTAGGTTCAAAAATTTGATAGGATGTACTAACTCTGAAACTGTTAAAGTTATTTCTGAAATTAACTCCTAAATCATTAATGTCAAAAGTGGTATTTGATAAATCATGTCCAAATCCATATCTCCATTTACCTTTGATACGATCAAAGTCTAGTTCTGACCTAAAACCACCAATATTATCTCCAGGAAGATTTACTTGACTTACTATAGAACGACCAGTTAATCTATAAGAATTTGCTTTATTTGCCAGATTCCATACTAAGCCAGTAACATTAGAATCTCTAAAATCACTTCCGTTACGCGTAACATTAGTATTTATTAATGATATGGAAGAATTATTATTGAACTGCTGGTCTAAAACAAAAATATTATAGTTAGCTAATGGTTCTACTACCTTGTTTCTTTGATTTCCTGTGATAGTATCTGTTATACGAACTTCAGTTTTTTCAGTAATCGCATTAAAAAAACCTATTCCTAGATTTCCTTTAGTCCTTCCTGAAATTTTCAGAGCATTCAATAAGTTTACTTTAGAAGGGTTTTCTTCTGCTATTTCGTTTTCCATAAGATCATCATCCGAAACAAATCCAGTTGGACCATTACCTACACGTCTCGAAAAGAAAATCCGTCCTTTATTGAAGAGTTCCGTACCTTCTGTGAAAAATTGCCTGTTTTCTCCAAAAGTTTGTTCAAATGGACCTAGGTTAAGACGCACCTCATCAAAAGCTGCTTGTCCGAAATCAGGGATTAAAGTGGCATCTAGCGTAAAACTATCACTTAAGCCATACTTAACATCCAATCCTGCACTAAAATCAGTTTCTGTTTCTCCATCAAAGCTAGAAGCTAATCCTTGTACAAAAGGAAAAAAGGTAAGTCTTACAGGAGGGTTTATGTTTTCGACACCTTTTACTAATCCATTATATTGTGTACGTTGCCCTACTTTATTGTCTATAAAATTCCAAGAATGTGTTTCGTTTCTGTGTTGTAGACGTCTAAAGAAGTTGATACTCCAATCTTGCAATGCTACTTCTGGAAATCGCAGTGCGTTATAAGGTATTTTGAACTCAGCATACCATCCTTTTTCGTCAAAAGATATTTTGGCATCAAATACTACATTGTAACTAAAATCTTCATTAAACTGATCTGCACGTGCATCACCAATAGTTCCTGCACTAGTTATAAAAAATCGAGTCTCATTAATCCCATCATTATAGGTGTTGATCGATATATTAAAAAAATCTGCCTGTGCAAATACATTATCACGTTGACTAAATTGTTTTAATATTTTATCTGGTTGATCATCATATAGATAAGCTGCAAAATAGACTGCTTTGTTATCATACGCCATTTTAACTTCAGTTCGAATATTGTCGGGAATTGTCCCTTCATTACCCGGTTGCCACATACTAAAATTGCCAGATGCAGGAATGTTTTCCCAAATCACATCATCTAGAATACCATCTATTTTAGGAGCTGTATCTATCCTTTGGGCAATAATCTCTTTTTTTTCCTGACTAAATGAAATAATTGTGCACAATAAGAATAGCACACTGATGATAGGGCGTAATTTTATATCCATATTTTGTAAAAAAATCCTTACTTTTTCGACTTACTTGCAAAACTAGGATTGTACAGTTAAACGACATACTAATGAAAAGTTAAAAAGCATTAGCCCTGTTTAGTATATATGTACATTCGTTAAACAATATTTACCTTTTAACAATAATATGGGAAAAAATAATTTGAAGACTGCTGTTTTTGCAGGTGGATGTTTTTGGTGTACAGAAGCCGTTTTTCAGAGATTGGAGGGTGTATACCAAGTAATTTCTGGATATACCGGAGGAACTATTAAGAATCCCGCGTATCGAGAAATTACTTCTGGAAGAACAGGTCATGCTGAGGCAATAAAAATCGAATACGATTCTGACGTAATTAACTATAATGAATTACTAGAAATCTTTTTTGCTACTCACGATCCTACAACATTAAATATGCAAGGAGCTGATCGAGGTACTCAATATAGAAGTGCAATATTTTATGAGGATGATGAACAAAAACAACTGGCACAAACTATGATTGATAACCTTAATAGTGAAGGTGTTTTTGATAATCTTATTGTTACAGAAGTAACAGAATCGGGAGCTTTTTATAATGCGGAAAATTTTCATCAGAATTATTATAATCAAAATAGTAATCAGGGATATTGCCAGTTTGTGATTAACCCAAAACTGAGTAAATTGCAGCGTACTTTTAAAAGCAAATTAAAAAAAGAAGAACAGAACTAATATAGATATAATGCCATATAACAAATTTGAGGAATACAATATAAAGGTCACTGATGACGTAAAAGATAAATTTAAATCAATAATTACAGATCTAGGAGAAGATGTAAGTAGAGAAGGAATAGTAAAGACTCCTGAACGGGCTGCAAAAGCAATGCAATTTTTGACCCAAGGATATCATCAGGATCCTGAAGAAATTTTGAAAAGTGCCATGTTTAAAGAAGATTATGATGATATGGTGATTGTTAAAGATATAGAATTATATTCTTTGTGTGAGCATCATATGTTACCGTTTTTCGGAAAAGCACATATCGCATATATTCCTAATGGTCATATAGTTGGTTTAAGTAAGTTGCCAAGAATAGTTGATGTTTTTGCAAGACGTCTTCAGGTGCAAGAACGGTTAACTCATGATATTTTAGAGTGCATTAATAATACTTTAAAACCTAAAGGAGTAGCTGTGGTAATTGAAGCTGCGCATATGTGTATGATGATGCGTGGAGTACAAAAGCAAAATTCGGTGACTACTACTTCTGGGTTTAGAGGACAGTTTGAAAAAATCGAAACCCGAACTGAGTTTTTAAGATTAATTACTGCAAATTTGACATAACAATTTTTTGGCATTTTTTTTGTTATATCTTTAATAAATAGAAACTTATGAAGAACAAAAAATATAAATTACTAAAAAAAGGTATTGTATATGATTTAATAGGAATGGCTTCCTTAGCTATTCCTTTTGTCGGACCATTTTTAGACATTCTGTGGGCTCCTTATGCAGCAAAAAAAATGTTGGATATGTATCCCGGTAAAAAAGGAAAGATAGCTTCGGTATTAACTTTTATAGAAGAGATTCTTCCAGGAACTGATATTATTCCATCATTTACTATCATGTGGTTGTACACCTTTGTGATTAGTAAAGAGGGAGTTATGGATGAAGATGCTAAAATAATTGAAGTAGAAGTTATCCAGTAAACACTTTATTGTTTTCTAGTCTAAAAACCTCGCAAACCCCATTCTGCGAAGCATTTTTTTCTCGAACCACCAGAAAAATTTAAATTGGCCAAACAACCATCCTACAATTAGTAATATTACTTGATATATAGGGAATATTAATAATATTCTTAATGGCCAATATAACCAACCACTGGTAAACTCTTGTTGAAATCCAAGTAATGAAATAATAGGATCAGAAATTCTTGCAGCTGTAGAGCCTGTAATTGCAAAAGCAATAAAAATAGCTATGAGTTCCCATCGATAGGTAATATTCCATTTTTTTTCTAAAGCATTAAATATCTTTAAAGTTAACCCTAATAACGGGATAAAAAGAAATAAAGTGATTACTAATATTGTTAGGAAATAAGAATCATGAGTTTCTGATAATTTTAAAACTCCAGAAGTTAATTTCTTACTTAATAAAAAAGACGAAATAAACAGACCTATTAGGCCTAGGACAGGGAAAACAAGTTGCCAATTCGCATTAATCTCCCAGCGATCTTTGAATTTTTGCATGCCGCAAAAATACAATTTAAACTTTCTGTGTCAAAATCTTTGACCTCTACTTACAAAAAACTTTTGTCGATATTGTCGTTCAAAAAATAGAAAATAATTGTAGAGTAAATAATTTACTTCATAACCATAATCAGTGCGTGATTCATAATTAATTTGTTGTAGATATAAATTAGGATCAAATCGTTGTGGTTGCAATACTCTTTGATTATATTCAGTCACGTACTGCCGATTTCTTACTTCCAAAAACTGTTGAGAATAATATCCTCTCGGTTGTTGTGTTACTAACCAACTAGTAAAGCCAGGTTCTATTATAATTATTTCATATTCTAAGCTGTCATTAGCTATTCTTACTGTATCAGAGGCATTATCTGTGGAGGAAACATCTAATTTCCTATCTTTAGTTGTTCCGCAACTATAGATACATAATGCTAGAATACATATGTATATACTATTTTTCATAATCTTCATATGTTTCAAATTACAAAAAGTACATTACATATTTTTCTGGTTTAACATTTTTTATGAAGTAACTGTATGAAAAGCTATTGAATACAATATTCAAATACTAAAAAAAGAGTCTTGATACCAATCAAGACTCTTTACGTATTTAAAAAACACTATAGTGTTATATTTATTTTCCAAAAAGACCTCCTAGCAATCCTCCAAGGCCACCTTTTTTCTGACCACCTCCAAGCACCATACCTGCAACATCATCAAGAATGCTACCATCTCCATCGGCATCAAGAAAAGATTCAATAAGTGATTGTTGTTTAGATCCTTGACCTCCTCCAAGCATTCCTCCAAGCATATTACTTAATCCGCTAGCATCAGAAACATTATTTTGAGCTGTTTGTTTTCCTAAAACACCCATAAGAATAGGAGCAGCTACTTTAAGTATTTGGGATACTGATCCTGCATCCATTCCTGATTTTTGACTTAAAGCATTTTCGACAGCAGGTTGTTTACCGCCTAATATATGTCCAAGAATTCCTGCACCATCGCTAGTAACATTATCTTCAACACCACCTTCAAATAATCCACCTAGGTTATCTAAAATTCCACCACCAGAGTGTTTTCCAGATAAAGCACTTAATAAGCCTGATGCACCATCAGGAGTAGCTGCATTTTTTTGCATTGCACCCATCAGTACTGGCATAGCCATACTTAATAAATTTCCAGTTTTATCGGCAGATTGTCCCGTTTGACTACTAACTCCGCTAATAATTTGTTTTCCCATTGGGCTATTTAAAAGATCTAAAATTCCAGACATGATTTATATTTTTTATTATGTGATATAAAGTTACATTTTTTTATTCTAAGATTATAGAATAGATCTGGGTTTATTTAGGGAAATAATAGACGAAAAGTTAATTTTATCGTTGTAAGGAGTATTAAAACAAAAAAACACCTTTTACAGTTTTTGCAAAAGGTGTTTTTATAATTATTAATTTGGTAATACTATACTTATAATTATTTAAGTATGGTGATAATCTGATCTGCTAATTCCTGGCCAATTCTATCTTGAGCTTCTCCAGTTGCAGCACCAATATGAGGTGTTAATGATATTTTGTTATTCATCAATACTTTGATTGCCGGGTTTGGCTCATTTTCGAATACATCTAAACCAGCAAATTCTAATTTTCCGCTCTCTAAAGCTTCTACCAATGCTACTTCATCGATAACACCACCACGAGCTGCATTAATTAATCCAGCACCATCTTTCATTTGTTCAATTTCAGCTTTTCCTATAACATATTCTTTTTGTGCAGGAACATGTAATGTAAAGAAATCAGCTTGTTTTAAAACTTCTTCTTTAGAAACGGTTTTAATTTTGAAGTTTAATGATTGCCCATCAAAAAATTCTAGTGGAATATCTACTTCTTCAATATAAGGATCGAATGCAATAACATTCATACCAGCACCAATTGCAATTTTAGCAGTAGCTTGACCAATACGACCAATTCCTATTACACCAAGTGTTTTTCCTCTTAATTCAGTTCCACCAGCATATGCTTTTTTTAGGTTCTTGAATTTACTATCTCCTTCTAATGGCATATTTCTATTGGCATCATGAAGAAAACGAACACTACCATATAAATGAGCAAAAACTAATTCTGCTACAGATCCAGAAGATGCAGCAGGGGTATTGATAACGTGCAATCCTTTTTCACGAGCATAAGCAACATCAATATTGTCCATACCAACACCACCACGTCCTATAATTTTTAAAGAACTACAGTTGTCAATGATATCAGTTCTTACTTTAGTAGCACTACGAACTAATAATACATTGATTTCATTTTCATTAATATAATCTACTAACTGATCCTGAGCAACTGTTGTAGTTTGCACTTCGAATCCAGCTTTTTCCAAGGCATCGATACCGCTTTGAGATACTCCGTCGTTTGCTAATACTTTCATTTTAAAGGTTTGATTTTTTAAATTCTTATTTCAGAATTTTTAGTTTTTAATTTAATCGGTTGGTTAACTAAGCTTTTCGTTCTAAATCACTCATTACATCTACCAAAGCAGCAACATCTTCTATCGTCATAGCGTTGTACATGCTTGCTCTATATCCTCCTACACTTCTATGTCCATTTACGCCACTAATACCAGCTTCTGTCCACATTGCATCAAAGGTTTCTTTAAGATCTTCATCTAGTAAAGAAAAAGTAGCATTCATCATTGATCTATCTTCTTTAGCAGCAAATCCTTTGAAAAGAGGGTTCAGTTCTATTTCAGAATAGATAAGGTTTGCTTTTTTCTCGTTTTGTTCTTCAATCGCCGCAATTCCACCTAGTTTTTTCAACCATCTCAAGGTTAACATAGAGGTATAAACAGCAAATACAGGAGGAGTATTGAACATACTGCTCTTACTAATATGTACTTTGTAATCTAACATCGATGGAATTTGTCTTTCTATTTTTCCAAGGATATCTTCTTTTATAACCACTAATGTAGTTCCAGCTGGCCCCATATTTTTTTGCGCTCCAGCATAGATCAAACTAAATTTTGAGAAATCTAATTGCCTAGAGAATATATCGCTACTCATATCACATACGAGAGGTGCATTGGTGGTTGGGAAATCTTTGATTTGCGTACCAAAAATAGTATTGTTACTTGTGCAATGTAGATAATCTAAACCCTCAGGAACATCATATCCTTTAGGAATATAATTATAGTTTGCATCTTTAGAAGATGCTACTTCTACAACCTCTCCAAAAAATTTAGCTTCTTTAAGAGCTTTATCACTCCAACTACCGGTATTAATATATCCTGCTTTTGATTGCAATAAATTATACGCAGTCATTAAAAATTGTGTACTTGCTCCACCTTGAAGAAAAAGTACTTTATATCCTTTACCCTCTAAGCCCAGTAATTCTAAAGCTAAACTGCGAGCTTCGTCCATTACATCTACAAAATCTTTACTACGATGTGAAATCTCCAAAATGGATAGCCCAGAGTCGTTAAAATTTAATACAGCCTGGGATGCTTCTTTGAATACTTCTTGTGGTAAAATACAAGGTCCTGCGCTAAAGTTGTGCTTTTTCATCAGTAGTTTTTATTGTTTTATATTAATTACTTTTTTCGTTATTTTCTGGCTCCTTAAACCAGTAAGAAAAAACACCACAAAGGTGCTAATAATCTAAAACAAAATCATTGTCAAAATGATAAATTATTTATTGAATTTTTGTTAAAAATTCAATAACATCAACATTATCTGCGTAATCCGATAGAGAAGGGTGTTGTGTAGTTCCAAAATCAATGCTGTCTTCAGAAAAATTGTCACCTACTATGCATTGTATAGCTTCTTTATCAATTTCGAGTTTTTGTAGTAATTCCTGTTTAGATTCGTATGTTTCATAAAACAACGTAGCTATTGGAGAACCATAACTTGAATCTTCTTTTAGCATTAAGAAACCATTTTCTAATAACTTAAAACTACTCATTAAATATACCGCCTTATTGTAATCATAATTATTGGCATATTTAGCGCCATTAATGATATCATTATAGGTATAAATCGATTTAAAAAATAAATCGAAATCATACCCTTTTGGTACCATAAGTTTAGAAACACTTCTGCAACCTAGACCATAATATCTAAATATATCTTCTCCTAATGCAGCTAGTTGTTCTTTAGATTCGTTTCCGGTTAATACAGCTACAGAATTTCTGTTCTTACGTATAATATTAGGTTTATTTCCAAAGTAATGTTCAAAATAACGAGCTGTATTATTACTTCCTGTAGCAATGATGGCATCAAAATCAGTGAATCTTTCTGTAGTAAAAGAAATACGTTTTTTAAACCTAGGTTCTATTGCAATTAGATATGATGCTAGATATGGAAGCAATTGATTATCATTTGAAGATTGTTTTACCAAAACATTATGACCACTTATTAGTACCGAAATAAAATCATGAAATCCCACTAAAGGAATATTACCAGCCATGATGATTCCGATTGTTTTAGTTTTTAGAGTATCTAAGGAGTAATTAGACAACCATTGTTCTAAATTAGGTTTAGTAAGTGTCTTACTCCATTGTGATAAAGAAAATACGATGTTTTCTTCGGTAAACCAACCATTATAATGTTTAGCAGATTCTATTTTTTGAATCATTCCATCAAAAAAATCTCCTTGACGCTGTATGTCGCTAATCTTCTCATAACCAGTATTTTTGAATTGACTTAAGAACTTACCTAATTCGGAAAAAGCTACTATTCGATCATTTAATACCATTTCTAATTTGTTTATCACTAGTTTACGGGTTATTTTTGTGATGCAAATTTAGAATAAAAAAAGCTATGGCAATTATAATAACGGACGAATGTATAAACTGTGGTGCTTGTGAACCAGAATGTCCGAATACCGCAATTTATGAAGGTGCAGATGACTGGAGATATGCAGATGGTACGGATTTAGAAGGAGATGTTGTGCTTCCTGGTGGCAAAGCCATTAATTCGGAAGAAGCTCAGGAACCCGTAAGTGATGAGATTTATTATATAGTACCTGATAAATGTACAGAGTGTAAAGGCTTTCATGAAGAACCTCAGTGTGCAGCTGTATGTCCTGTAGATTGCTGTGTTCCGGATGAGGATGTTGTAGAAACCGAAGAGTTTTTATTACAGAAACAAGCTTTTATGCATAAAGAATAACAAATTAATTTTTAGTTACTTAATAAAAACCTGTCTGTTTAGATGGGTTTTTTGATGAATTTTAGTTTTCTAATTAACCCAAAAAATATGAGATTTACGTTTATATTATTTTTTATTTGTTTTGCAGCAAGTACAATAGTAGCACAACATAGTATTGAACTAACATCAGGGATAACAATTTCGAAATTAAAACTTGAAGATGATAGGGTGTTTTCTGAAACCAATTCAGGCAGTAGTATCTTTATCAACCTTGGATATCAATATGAGTTCGGTGAAAAGAAAAAGATTGCTTTGGTAGCTTCTGTTGAATTTTTAAAAAGAAATTCGAAATTGGCATTAAATTCTAACCTAGGTGTATTTGGTGAATCTAGTATTCGTTTTATGCAATTTGGTTTTTCACCTAAAATCAGATATTTTTTTAGTAGTAAAGAAAATAGTTTTAGACCCTTTGCAGGTGTTGGTCCAACGCTGAGATATAATTTTGAGGCTACAGATAGCGGTTTTGATATTGATGAAGAAGGTTACAATGAGTTTATCGTTGGTGGAGTTTATAATGTAGGATTCAATTGGTCTTTAAGTGATAAATTTGGAGTATTATTTGAAGCTGGTTTAATGAACGATTTTCAGGATAATTTTTCCAATTTTCACTCTTTAGAGGGTAATGATGATGGTAAGTTTTTTGATTATTATATTCGTACTGGTGTGAGTTATAGTTTTTAGTATGTTTTAATTTTAGAATTAAACATTACTTAATTTATATGGTATTGAGAAATTAAAATTTTAGTACAGCTTTTATAACTGTTTTTTAAATTTTAGTATTTTCGCCTAGAATTTAACCTCAAATCTAAACATGAAATTATGAAAAAAACACTATTTTTTATTTTATTGGCGACAATCTCAATCACTTCTTATGGACAATATCGCTGGGAAGTAACAGGTGGAGCTGCGTTTTCTAAATTAAGTTTTGAAGATGTGGATTCAGAGTATGGAACAGGTTTCTTTTTTAACGCTGGGTATGGCTATGTTATGGGAGTTCGGGCTAAAACAAGTATTGTTTTTTCTGTTGAAGTTTTACAAAGAAATAGTGAGATAGATTTTTTTCCAACTGTTTTTACTCCTGGAGATCCTGTTTTTAGTACTGAAGGAACTGAGGTTAAAGTATTACAAGTTGGATTTAATCCTAAATTTAGATATTTGTTTGGTAGAGGAAAGGACCGTTTTAGACCTTTTATTAATGTTGGGCCTTCTTTTAGATTAAATACCAGTGTAGAATTCGGTGGTGTTGATTTAGAATCTGATCAATATGAGCAATTAGTAATTGGAGGAGTGTATGGTGCTGGTTTTTCTCAGATGATTGGAGAAATGTTTGATATTATGCTGGAAGTTGGCGCTATGAATGATTTCACAGATAATTTAGTTGATGTAGATAGTAAATTTTTTGATATTTATGCACGAGTAGGTGTTCGTTTTAGAATATATGATGCCAGACGATAAAATAGATTGGTATATAAAAGTAATGTAAAGATCCTGCTTCGGCAGGATTTTTTTATGGAACTAAGTTTAATTTTTTGTAAATTAGTTACTTACAAGTATATCTAAAAGAATATTAATATGCCAAATTGGGGATACATAGCAATTCTTATTCTTGCGTTTTATATAATAGCGAGTGTTGCTTTATACTATTTGCAAGAGTATTTTATTTTTAAGCCAGAAAAGTTAGATAAGGATTTTGAATTTCATTATAACAACCAAGTTGTAGAGGAGTATAATTTAGAAACTAGAGATGGAGCTACAATTAATGGCCTTCATTTTAAGGTCGAAAACCCTAAAGGTGTTGTTCTTTATCTTAAAGGAAATTCTAAGAGTATAAAAGGTTGGGGTAAGTTTGCAGTTGATTTTACCAGACATGGATATGATGTATGTATGTTGGATTATCGTGGATTTGGTAAAAGTACTGGCAGACGCTCTTTTAAAGCTATAAAAAGAGATCTTCAATTTGTATATAATAAATTGAAGGAAAAAGTAGAGGAGAAGTATATTATTTTATATGGAAGATCTATGGGATCAGGTTTCGCAACTAAGTTAGCATCTATTAATAATCCTAAAATGTTAATCCTCGATGCTCCTTATTATAGCTTAAGTAAGGTAGCGGGTAAGTTTATCCCTTTTATGCCAGTTTCTTTGATTATGAGATATCCAATACCTACTTATAAGTGGTTAAAATATGTAAATTGTCCTATACATATCATTCATGGAACACAGGATAAATTAATTCCTTTTAAATCTAGTATTAAATTGTCAAAAATTAAGCCCAAGCTTACCCGATTGTATACAGTCATTGGTGGAGGGCATAAAAATCTTAATAATTTTGAATCCTATCATAAGATGCTCGGAGAGATTATTAATTCCAAAATGAAAAAAATCAACCTTTCTAATACAAGTATTGGTGTAAGACATGCTGAAAAAAAGGTAAATGTCCAAGCTTAAAAAAGTTCTAAAATGGACATTTATCATATATCTTATGGGGATAGGTTTATTATATTTATTTCAGCATAAAATTATTTTTCAGCCAAAAAAGCTCTCTTTAGATCACACATTTCAATTTGATCATCCTTTTGAAGAGTTTTTTGTGAAAACGGGGGATGGTGAACAATTGAATGCTATTCATTTTAAAAACAAACATCCAAAAGGTGTAATTCTGTATTTTCATGGAAACAAGGGAAGCCTTTCCAGATGGGGAGAAATAGCAACTTTTTTTGCAAAAAAAGAATATGATGTTGTAGTGATGGATTACAGGAGTTATGGCAAGAGTTCTGGTAGTATAACAGAAGAGGAATTATTATATGATGATGCTCAATTATTTTATGAGTATGTTTTAAAAAAATATACTGAGGATCAGATAATATTATATGGTAGGTCTTTGGGAACAGGTATTGCTACAAAAATTGCTTCTTTAAATAAACCACGTAATCTAATCTTAGAAACACCGTATAATTCTATGGAAGATGTTACCTCTCATTGGTTGCCTATTTTTCCTGTAAAAAATATTTTGAAGTTTAAGTTCAATTCTAATGAATTTATACAGCGTGTAAAATGTGATATAACAATTTATCACGGTACTGATGATGGAGTAGTGCCATATACATCTGGTGAAAAATTGTTTAATAGCATACCTTCATCAAAAAAAAGAATGATCACTGTTGAAGGAGGTTCACATAATGACTTAGTTAATTTTGAAGAATATTTAGAAACAATTGATAAGGAGTTGGATAATAATTCTAATGGAAGTTAAAATATCACATCGAGCAAAATCGAGAGGTAGTTATCTTTGATTAATAAGCTAATACATTTCTATTTTGCTCGATGTGACAGTAAATTTGTTTAGAAGCTAAAATCTAATCTAGCATAATAAAATGCACCACCGAATCCCATTTGAACAGAATCCCAATATCCACCAGCTTCAGTTTCTCCGTCATTTTGTTGATCAGGATATTCATTGGTAATATTGTTACCACCAATGGTTAATTTCAGTTGATCAGATAATTTGTAACCTACCGTAAGATCAGCTGTGATTTTTGCGCCATATTCATCTTCAGAATCCGTAAAATCGACTAAGGTAATATCACTAAACCTTGTAAGACCAAGTCCTGCATTAAATTTATCAGTATTATAATTCAGGTTTAAAGCAAACTTGCTTCTAGGCGCAGATGCAAGCAAGAACGCTTGCTCTCTTTTACCAAAGAATATATCCGAATCCAAATCTGTATTGACTCCAGTGATATACATATTATTAACATTTCCAGCTAACAAAGCAGATAATGTTCCGAAATCATAATTTCCTTTCCATGAAAGAACCAGATCTAATCCTAAGGTTTCTGTATCAACACCATTGGCAAAAAATTGAGCTTCATTAACATTATCAATTTCTGTAGCTTCAAAAGTTCCCGTAAGCACAATACGATCTTTAATATCGATATAATATCCATCTACAGTGGCAGAAAAACTACCTAGTTTAGCCGTAACTCCTAGAGATCCATTTAGTGAGGTTTCTTCTTTTAATCGATCAATCCCAAAAGAAGCAGTTACAGGACTGTTGTTTGGAGATAATAATGTTTCTGTAGCTACACCACCTTGAAAATCTGTAAATCTTAGGTTATAATAGATTTGTGCTAAAGATGGAGCTCTAAATCCTGAACTTACAGAACCTCTAATATTAATATTCTCAGAAGCCTTTATTCTAAATGCTAATTTTCCATTAATGGTACTTCCAAAATCACTATAGTTTTCAAACCTTGCAGCTCCCGCTAATAGAAATGCATCTGTAATGTCTAATTCTGCATCAGCATATAGTGATAAATTAGACCTAGATCGATCTACTTCATTTGCAGGACTATATCCTGGAAACCCTTGTGATCCACCAGGCCTTAGTTGACCGCTATCAGTATCTATAGGTTGTGTTTGTGTCGCAGGGTTTGTAATTGCTAATCCGTTTACATCATAAGTAGCATAAGATCCTTCTTCTCCAGCAAATATGATAAAGTTTTCAGTTCTATATTCTGCTCCGAACGCAAGGTTCAAACCTTTCGTTATTTTGGGATAATACTTTGAGAAGTCTAAATTAATGGTGTTTTGACTTAAACTGTGCCCTCCTGCATCGAATTCCGTAGGAGAATTCTCTTCTAAAGAGGCATTTAGTGTACCTTCGATGAAGTAATGGAAATTGTTCTTTCCCCAAGTATTACTTAGATCAATTTTCCAGCCACTGTCTGTTTCTGTTCTAACTCCAGCAGAAATTGAGTTGTCAATAATATTAGAGGTAATTCTAGGAGTAAAACCATTAGGATAAATTTCAGTAACAACACGTTCACCATCGTTACGAGTAAATGCAAAAGCATCTGTATCCCGATAATTTCTACCTCCAAAAGCGTATAACTCTGTCTTATCTGACAAAGGAATACTTGCATTGGCAAAGAAATTAAATCCATCTATTGCTGCTTCACCAAAACCTCTCCTAAAACTATATCCAGGTCTTAATGTTTTATTCTTACTTAAATACTCTGTAGTAAAATTGATATATCCTTTTTCACCAATGCCAACGCCATAATTGGCAGTAACTTTTACAGAACCTCCATCAAAGCTTTTATCATCAGCTATTCTGTTTCCATCATTTTCCGTATCCAAACGATTTCCATCAGTATTTGGAGTTCCATCAGGAAAATCTCCTTTGGCATTTGTATTATAAGCACCATAACTTATGCTACCACTAAGTTTGTCTATATTATCTTTAAGAACAATGTTTATAACACCTGCAATTGCATCAGATCCATACTGTGCAGCAGCACCATCTCTTAAAATTTCAATTCTTTTGATAGAAGTTGCAGGAATGGTATTAAGGTCAGTTCCCGAATTTCCACGTCCTCTGGTACCAAAAATATTAATAAGCGAGGAACTATGCCTTCTTTTACCATTGATTAAAACAAGTGTCTGATCAGGCCCTAGACCTCTTAAACTAGCTGGGTCAATGTGATCGGCACCATCAGAACCAGATTGCTTATTGGCGTTAAAAGAAGGAGCAGAGTACTGTAATAGCTCGTTAATTTCTATTTTACCACTTTTAGTAATGATATCTTGCATATCAATGATATCAACAGCAACGGGTGTATCTGTAGCGGTACGTTTAGGACTTCTGGATCCTACAACAATGATAGTACTTAAAGCTTCTCCTTCTAAAAGAACAACATCAATTTTGTCCTGAGCACCGACAGTAATTTCTTGAGTCTGAAAACCTACAAAACTAAATACTAAGACAGCGTTTTCATCTACGGCAATGGTATATTTTCCATCATCATCAGTTGTAGTACCTTTATTTGATCCTTTTTCAGCAATATTAACATAAGGTACAGGTAATCCAGAACTATCGGTTACGGTACCGGTAACAATTTTCTGGCTAAATCCTAAACTTGTGATTAAGCTAAATAAAATGAGTGTGAGTTTTTTCATATAATTATATGTATTGGTTTTATGAAATTAAAGATATCTAAAAGCGCACTATTTAGCTTAAAATCCTATGATAATTTTGGGAAAGTTGTAAACTAATTGTTAGTAATCAGTTGGTTATGTTTGAATAATGATATTTTTAAAAACAAAAACCCTCAAAGAAATATGTCTTTGAGGGTTTTAGAATCGAATTAATGAATACGCTTTTTATAGCTAAGATTCTCTCTTTGAGCTATTGTCTGATCAGAACTTATAGTTTAATGATAAATTAAACATAGTTCCTAATTGACTAAAATGATATCCGTCATATGACATTTGCGAATATCGTCCATTGAATGTTATAAGATTGAAAGCTGTCTTTTCTGCTGCAGGGTCATTAAGAACAGCATCTCCCGTTGGAGTTAGTGATTTAAACTCCCACTCAGGTAATACATCCAAAATATTATTAACATTTAATGCAATTGTTATTTTATCTGTTGCATTATAGTTAATAGCAAGATCGGTTACTACTTTAGTCATAAATTCAACTCCTAAATCTGATCCTCCATCACTATCAGCGGGATTACCACCAACTAAAGATTCTAAATCTTGTAAACCTTGATTTCTGAATTTAGTCGGACCAAACAAGGTATTATTTAGTGAGAAATTAAATTTACCAATATCATAATTTGCTCCCAAAATAGCTTTGTATTCTGGCCTGGAAGTGAAAAATAATGCTTCCTGTGTATCATTGACAACAGATTGACCCGCTTGTGCTACTATAGATGGATTATTAACTGCACCATCTCTTTTGTTTTGAATGGTGTAATTACCAGACAAACTAATATTCAGTTTCCCTGGACCAATATTTACATTTTTATAATTAGCAACTACATCAATTCCAGAGGTTCTGGTATCGATGGCATTTACAAAGAAACTTACATCCGATAAATTATTATCCTGTAGCACCTGATCCAAAGGGGTGTTTCCTGCAGCCGTTGCGCCAATTTCTGTACTTAAAACTATTCTATCCTCTACAGCAATATTATAGTAGTCGATTGTAAAGTTTATGTTTGAATTTATTTTAGTACCAATACCTACCGTTATGTTTGTAGATTTTTCTGCATCTAGTTGCGGAATTTCTAATAATCTTGCTTGTGGAGAAACATTGTTTATCAAACCACCAACCTGAATACCTTGTCCTGGCACAAAACTAAACTGCGCTTTTTGAGTATAGATTTGATGTAATGTAGGAGCTCTGAATCCTGTAGATACAGAAGCTCTTACTGTAAGCTTATCCTCTAAAAATTTATATCGAGAACTTAATTTCCAAACAAAAGCTTCTCCAAAATCACTATAGTCTTCTAGTCGAACGGTTCCATTTATTAAAAAATCTTCCGTTATATCAGCAGAGACATCAAAATAACCTCCAAAGTTATAACGGTTAAATTTACCTGAATTTTCTGGCCTGTTTCCTGCGAATGAATCGGCACCACCACCATCATAAGAAGCAAGATCACCTTCTGTAATTTCAAAAATTTCTGACCTGAATTCTGCTCCAAAACCAATGCTTATTTGATCAGAGACTAATTTAGCAATGTCTATATTTCCAACGTTATGCGAAAACTTTGTGCCTCCAGGATCAAAAGATACAGGACTATTTTCTCTATATAATTCAATAGGAAGAAACTCTTCTCCAGGATCCGGAACACCGTTTTCATTAGCATCATCAAAACCTGGTACGAAAACAGAATTACGATTGTGCGAGTTATTTACTGTATAGTCCTGTGAGTTACCTCCAGTTGTAAAACTCAAATCATAATTCCATCCATTCTTTTTAGTTTTAAACCCAATAGTTGCATTATAATCATTTAGGTCTCCTTCAAAAGTAGGTACATATCCGTCATATCCATTACCATTGAATGTATTTCCATTGGGATCCGTGAAATCAACTCCCGTTGTTAATGGGTTGGCACCAGGAAAGAAATTACCTAAATATTGAAAATCCTGAATGTCTCTCCAATATGGAGTTCTATAATTAGCAAAACTATTTACTTTCTTATATACATAGGCTGCGTTTATATAAACTTCTGTATTTTCACTGATATCATATCCTCCATTTACTAAAAATTTTGCAGCAGCTGTCTCTGGTGAACCATTAATATTACCTGCATCAGGGCTTCTGGACAAGAAACTAGTTATATCTTCTAATCTTTCTCCAATCCTTGGCCCTCCAAAATCTGCAAACTCTCCATCTGCATCTACTGTTCCTGGACGATTAGCTAAACTAACTTTGGAAAAATCCACCGTATAATTAAAAAAACCTTTGTCTTCTCCAATAGAAGCTCCATTATTAACACTAATTCCAATAGTCTCTCCATCACCTTCGGATGTAATACCAGTTCGCAACGTTGCAGAACCATCATTGTAAGAATCTTTAAGGATAATGTTCATTACTCCTGCAATAGCATCAGATCCATATTGGGCAGATGCTCCATCTCTCAATATTTCTACTCTTTTAATAGCGTCTGTTGGTATTGCCGAAATATCGGAACCCGTTTCCCCTCTTCCTGGAGAAGTTTGAGTATATAATAGAGCACTTAGATTCTTACGCTTCCCATTAATTAATATTAAGGTTCTACTAGGTCCCATATTTCGAATTTCATATGGGTCTAATAATGATGTGGCATCATTAACAGGAGTCTGAACTGTATTAAAAGAAGGTATTTTATATTGTAATGCCTTGTCAAATGTTATTTGACCAGTAGAAGCCAATTCTTTAGCAGGTAAAACATCCACTGGAAGGGAGGATGTAGTATTACTTCTTGGTAATGCTCTAGAACCTACTAAAATAATTTCTTCTAATTGCGCACCTCCAGAAAGAGATACATTAATAATTGATTGAGAATTTACAGCAACTTCTTGGGTTCCGATCCCCACATAACTGAATACCAAAGTCCCATCTGGGCTGACTTCAATGCTATAAGCACCATTAAAATCTGTAGTAGCACCATTACTGGTGCCCTTTTCAACAATATTTACACCGGGTAAAGGAGTACCTTCAGAATCGGTGACAGTACCGGTTACAGTTTGCTGAGAGAAACACATACTTGCGTAAAACCCAAATAAGATGAGTGTGAATTTTTTCATTTTTTGAATATATTTAAATTGGTTTAATGCTTAAATATATTCATTAATATGTTAAAGGAATATTACTTGAGTTATTTATTACAGAGTTTTTTAATTACATAAAAGCGCTACTTGACGTTTTTTGCACTTTTCTAAAACAGCTTTGATAAGATTTCTTCCTTGTTTTATTGGTTTTTTTATGATTTTAATCATTAAAACTGATATTTTTTGTGATCTAATGAATTGTTCTATAAATTTTAGATTCAATGGGAAATATAATTCCCTCTAATTGCTGGAATCCTAATGTTTGTAGGATTTTTCTTGTATTCGGTTATGGTTTTTATGTAGTCTAGGATTCACTTTTTTGAGCACCGTTGATTTATAAATATTAAAAATATTTGATAATTTTTTTACGAAAACGTTTGAGTAATGTTAAAAAAGTGGTAATATTGAAAAATTGGTCACCCAATTTAATCAAATCGGTAGTTTAAGAGAAAAACGTTAACATTTTAAAAAAATTACTAACAAATGAAAAAATTACCAGCCGTCAAAAGTAAGTTGTCTTTTTTATCCGTTACTTCAATCTTCTTGTTATTGCTATTTTTTTCAGCTATAAGTTGCACTAATGAGCAAATTGAAGATGAGATTTTAGAAGGGATAAAAGATGATTCTGAAATTAAAGTTTCAGTACCAATTCAAAACCCAGGATTCGAATCCGGAAAAGCAAATTGGGGAAGTACAAGTAATTATTCAATATCTAGTGATGAGCATTCTGGATCCAAAGCAGGAAAAGTAAATAGTTCTTCTGGAAAAGTAGAGCAAATGGTGAGTGTAAGTCAAAACACCGATTATATTCTAAAGGCTTGGGTTAAAGGAAATGGAAAACTCTCTATAGGTGGTCAAATTAATGATTTTAATACCAGTAGCTACGAAGAGATTACTGTGGCATTTAATAGTGGTAGTTCATCGTCAGTAACCATTTTAGGAACTAGAGATAGTGGTGATGTTCGTTTTGATGATTTTACGCTTGATAGTTCTGAATCGGGTGATCCTACCGAATCAGGTCAGATTATACCATTAAGTGTCTCTGCCAACGGAAATCAAACTGGTTATGAACCGGAAAATACAATAGATGGAGAAATTCAAAATACAGAATCAAGATGGTCATCAAATGGATATACCGGTAAGTACATCACATATGATCTAGGTGTTTCAAAAACAATATCAAGTTTAAAAATTGCTTGGTTTAAAGGCGATGAAAGAAGAGCATATTTTAAAATTAGAGTGGGTAATTCAACATCTTCTCTAAGTACTGTATATGACGCAAAAACAAATGGGAGTAGTGGTACTACTGAAGGATTGGAGACCTATAATTTTGATAGTATAGACGCGAGATACGTAAGAATATCTTGTTTTGGTAATTCTAGTAATAGTTGGAATAGTATTATAGAAACAGAAATTTATGGAGTAGGTGGCAACCAAGGAGATACAACTCCTCCTGGAGCTGTTTCTAATTTAAATGCAAGTGCTGGTAACGGTTCAGTGTCTTTAAGTTGGGATAATCCTAATGATTCTGATTTTAGCAATGTGAGTATTACGTATGCAGGTGGAAGTACAACTGCTACAGGTGAAAATAAAACAATAAGTGGTTTAACAAATGGTACGGCTTATACGTTTACTGTGGTAGCTAAGGATGATTCTGGAAATACATCTTCTAGTAAATCGATAACGGCTACTCCGCAAGGTAATACTGGAGGAGGTAATAATCCGTCAGATATTTTATCTAGTCTAGACAAATGGAAAATTACATTCCCACTTGATGAAGATGGAAATGATAGTACAAACGATAGCAAGACTGGTAGTGATTGTAATGATAGGAATAGAAATGCAGAGGAGATACGAGATATTACAGGAGCTATTCCTTCTCCATATTCAGATTATTTTTATGTAGAAGGAGATGAAGTTGTTTTTAAGGCGCATTGTGGTGGAGCAACAACAAGTGGTTCTTCCTATCCAAGATCAGAGTTAAGACAAACTCCTGGTGGTAATGATAACTACTGGAGTATGGATGATTATCAATATTTAGATGTACGAGTTAGAGCTACGCATTTACCAGTGGAAAAACCAGAAGTATCTATGGTACAAATACATGGTCCCCAAGATGAGCCATTACGAGTAGAATATAGAGCAGATGATGAAGGTTTACATGTTGTAATGAATGAGAATAATACTGCGGAGAATGTGCTTCCATACAGTTTAGGAGAACAATTAAGAGTTACAGTAACAGTTAACAATGGTAATATTCGTTGTGTAATCGTAAATGAGAGTAGACCAAACCTAGCCGCTTGGGATGAGAATTGGGACGCAGAAGATTCTACTGGATATTTTAAAGTAGGATGTTATACACAATCTACCATGTTCTTATCAGATTGTAAGGGAAGCGGATATTCTGATGAGTCTCCTAGTGCTTATGGAGAAGTTAGAGTTAAGGATATGACATTAGATGTAACATATTAAAATAAAATATAGCTATAAAGTTCCAAAAAGACTGTCTGAAAAGATGGTCTTTTTTGTAATTATATTTCGTAAGCATTGTTATGGATATGATAATTGATCAAATCTATGAAATTCGTTTAAGTTAAAATTAATGTTAAATATCTAATAATCTGATAATTAATTTTAAAATATTTTACGAAAACGTTTGAGTTGTGTTAATAAATCATTAATATTGCCATAACTAAATTGGTTAACCAATTGTTTTATTGGGTAACCAAACATTTAACACAAATCTTATGAATAATTCAAAATTAACAATTATGAAAACTCATGTAACCCATTGGAAAGGCATATCTCTTCCTTTCTTAACCAAAACGTTCTTGTTATTGAGCTTTATACTTACACTATCCTGTGAGTCAGAAGAGTTTGTAGAACCAACAGAATCTAATTTTGAAGAAGAAACCTTTCAAAAAGCAACTCCAGTTGCAGGTAAAACGTATTATCTACGAAATAAGAAAAGTGGATTACATATGGATGTTCAAAACAAAAGTAATTCGAATGGAGCCAATATTCAACAATGGGGTAATGCCAGTGGTACCCATAGACAATGGCAAGTTATTAGTGTTGGTAACGGTTATTTTAGGCTTAAAGGTATAGATAGTGGTAAGTCAATTACTGTTAAGAATGGAAGTAATAGCAATGGAGCTAATATTGAATCAAGATCTTACAATGGTAGTAGCCATCAAGAATGGCAAATTATAAGTGTAGGTAGTGGATATTATAGGCTGAAATCTAGGGATAGTGGAAAATCTATAGGAGTTGTAGGAGGAAGTACTTCTAATGGAGCAAATGTAGAATCACGTTCATGGAATGGCAATGATAAATTCAGATGGTTTTTTACAGAAGTAGGAGGTACGACACCGCCACCTCCACCACCAGGAGGAACTGCTGCAAGTATTATTGGAAGCGGTTGGAAACTAAATGGTTTTAGTGGTAATCTAAACGTAGGTAGTAATGACAATGGATTGAATTACGCAGATAATGCTAGTACAAATGAAAGTCATTTCTTCTTTGAAAATAATGGGTATGCAACATTTAGATGTTATCCAGGAAACCCAACTTCTGGAGGATCATCCAATCCGAGATCAGAGTTAAGAGAACTAGTGAATGGAGGAAGTAATTATTGGGATGGAACTACTAATACGGAACACTCAATGAAATGGAGATTTAAAATAGAAGACCTTCCACCATCAGGGAAACTATGTTTCGGTCAAATTCATGAAAGAAATGATACTTATGATGATGTTATTCGTGTACAGGTTCAAGGAAGTAGTGGACAAAATTCGGGTGGAGTAGACCTTAGAATTTTAGGCTATGTAACGGAAGAAATAGAAGGTCAAGGAAGAACTATCGATTTTAATATGAATATGGATACTGAGTACTATTTTGAGTTAACGATGAGAAATAGTGTAGTAAGATTGTATGAATTAAATAATAGCGGTAGTAGAGTAAGAACATTGTTTACCTCGGTTGATATCGGGGATGCAGATGAGAATTATTTCAAAGCAGGATCGTATTTACAATCAACGAGCAGCAGCCATTCTAGTTCTAATGTATATGGACAAGTAGCGATTAAAGATCTGAGTGTAAACTAGATTAAAAGGATTATAATTTATTTTAGATAGATTAACTACCACAATAGCCTGATGTATACTATACATCAGGCTATTTTTTTAAATCTTAAAACTTACTATTGATTATTTTAATTTATAAGTAAGAATAACAACGGCGTCAGTTGCAGAGTCATAGGTTTCTAAAATTAAATTTTTGGCTTCATCAAAATGTCCAAGACAATTATCTTTTGATCCCATGTTTACTAAATAATACCCATTAGAAAGAGGTTTAGCTTTAGATATTTTTTCTCCTTTTTCATCAATAAGCGTTAACATATAGCCTGTACCATCAGGGATGCTGCTATATAATTTTTCATTAGAAGTAGTTCCAGAGTTTTTGACAGATACCTTTTGTGGTGTATATACCGCAGTTCTATTAGTTTCGCCATCTTTTTCATCAGGACTTAATTTTACTTCACTTTTTTTGGTAATCACCTGTTGTTGTTTAATTACTTTTTCTTCTCCGTTAGCACCTTTAATTCTAATTATTTTAGTAACTACCTCTTCAGAAGTATTTTCTTTAGCCTTCGTTTCCTCAGCTTTTTCTTTTTCTTCTTTTTTTTCTTCCGATTGCGCATAGTTTATAAAAGCACAAAATAATAACATGATTGTAATTGATTTTTTTAAGGTTTTCATTGGTCTATTTATTTGGTATTGTAAAATTACAAAAAAACTAACGTATCGTTATTAAATCATTATTTGAGTCGGCTTTCATTATACCTGACTATATGAATTTACTGTCAATCATAATCTCTTTACTTTGTATTTGTATACTATGTGTTAATACTGTTATCTTTGCACTCTCAAAAATTTGGAAAAACATCGTTTTTACCCTTATATAAACAAAAATATGAAAGCAGGAATAGTTGGATTACCGAACGTAGGAAAATCTACACTTTTTAATTGTTTGTCCAATGCGAAGGCGCAAAGTGCTAACTTCCCATTTTGTACAATTGAACCTAATATTGGAGTGGTAAATGTACCAGATTCAAGATTAGAGAAACTTGAAGAATTAGTAAATCCTGAGCGTGTATTACCAGCTACTGTAGAGATTGTTGACATTGCTGGATTGGTAAAAGGAGCTAGTAAAGGAGAAGGTTTAGGGAATCAGTTTTTAGGAAATATAAGAGAGACGGATGCTATTATCCATGTGTTACGTTGTTTTGACAATGATAATATTGTACACGTTGATGGTTCTATAGATCCAATTAGAGATAAAGAAACTATTGATATAGAATTACAGTTAAAGGATCTGGAAACTTTGGAAAAAAAGGTTGATAAGATTAAACGTGCTGCAAAAACTGGTAATAAAGAAGCACAGAAAGAAGAGGCAGTATTACTAAAATTAAAAGAAGGATTAGAGGCAGGAATATCAGTTAGAGCAATTGAAGTTTCTGATGATGATCATTTAACGTTTGTAAAACCTTTACAGTTTATTACAGATAAGCCTGTTTTGTATGTTTGTAATGTTGATGAGGACGCAGCTGTAAATGGAAATGATCATGTAAAAAGAGTTAAAGAAGCTGTTGCTTCAGAAAATGCGGAAGTTATTATTTTAGCAGTAGGAACCGAAGCTGATATTACAGAATTAGAAGATTATGAAGAAAGACAGATGTTTCTTCAAGATATGGGATTAGAAGAGCCTGGAGCATCTGTATTGATACGTGCTGCTTATAAGTTGTTAAATCAACAAACGTATTTTACAGCAGGAGTAAAAGAGGTGAGAGCTTGGACAATTCCTATAGGAGCTACAGCACCTCAGGCGGCTGGTGTAATTCATACAGATTTCGAAAAAGGATTTATACGCGCAGAAGTTATAAAGTACGATGATTATGTATCTTATGGTAGCGAAGCTAAAGTAAAAGAAGCAGGAAAGTTAGGAGTAGAAGGTAAAGGATATGTAGTAAGTGATGGAGATGTAATGCATTTCTTGTTCAACGTATAATATAAATAGAAGTTGTTTTTATAGCAAACCTCTTAGATAATTTTCTAAGAGGTTTTTTGTTGGGCATTGTAATTTTTGTTGATTGAGAAAAAGATTAGAAAATATTGCTTTTAATTTTATATAATGCAAAAACCAAAACAAGTCTCCTTAGGAATTATATTAGCAATTGTCGGAGTAATTTTATTTTCAGGAAAAGCAGTTATGGTTAAGATGGCTTATAAGTACGATATAAGTTCTGAGCATCTGTTGTTATTTAGGATGTCTTTCTCTCTCCCTGTTTATTTTGCTATTGCCATATTTAATAGACCATCTAATCCAAAAAGTATTGGAAAAATAGATTATTTGTGGATTGTATTTTTTGGTTTTGTAGGTTATTATTTAGCCAGTTACTTTGATTTTCTTGGATTGCAATATATAAAGGCAGGATTAGAACGAATAATACTGTTTGTGTACCCAACTTTAGTACTTATCATTTCTAGAATATTCTTAAGAAATAAAATATCAAAACAGCAATTGGTTGCTATATGTATTACTTATATAGGAGTGCTAGTTACTTTTTGGCAAGAACTTCAACTGGATACTCCAGGTCTTATTTCTGGAGTATCATTAATTTTTTTAAGCGCACTCACTTATGCAACATATTTGGTGGGAAGCGGTTGGTTAATACCCAAGTTTGGAGTTATTGTTTTTACTTCTTATGCTATGATTGTATCGTCTTTATGTATTATTATTCAATATTTAATTTTTGACAGAGGTAGTTTAACACATTATGCTTCGGAAGTTTATGTTTTAAGTATTCTTATGGCACTTTTTTCTACAATTATACCTTCCTATCTTATTTCTTCGGCAATCTCACGATTAGGAGCTTCTAATGTTGCTATTGTAGGTAGCCTTGGGCCAATATCAACTATAATACTTGCTTTTTTCTTCTTAGGAGAAAGCTTATCTATGATTCAGATAATTGGAGCAGGTATTGTAATTTTAGGTGTCTATGCTATTACAAAAAAGAATAAAAATTCCCATTAATTGACTCGTGAAATTTAAGGTTAACTATAAGAAATTAGATGTTTTCTAGTTTTTTTCAGTACCTTAACGTATAAGATTAATTGTATTCATTGGTGATTTATATCATTACATATGGCAAATATTAAACGGTTTAAAAGCAACATATTTTGAGGAAAATATTACTATTCACATATTTTTTATTCGCTATCCCTTTTCTGATTTATTGTCAGCAAGAATCTAAATTCCCGATTAATGATAGTTTGCAATCTCTGATAGATACGTCCAATAATTTGACATTCGATTATAAAATAAAGGAGTCTTTGGAATATGCAATTATGGCTGCAAATTATGCTCACGAATTGGATAATGATCATTATAAATCTGAAGCCTATTATCTGATGGCGTATAATTATCAAACACTTGTAGATTATGAAAACGCCGAAGAATACTTTAGAAAATCATTAAAATATGCAGAAAAAGCAAATGATTCATTACTAATTTTATGGAATAATAATGGGTTAGGAAATGTATATTCTGATGGTTATAAGGATCTAGAGGCTTCATTAGAATTTTATGGTAAAGCTACCCAATTAGGGAAATTGTTGAATAATTCCAAAGAATACATGACTCCAATAATTAATCTAGCGTGGACGTATATTGATGCGAAGAAGTTTGATGAGGCAATTCCATATATAGAAGAAGCAGGAAAGCTAGTAGTTGAAAATAAAGATATAGAGGGATATTGTGAAGTATATTACCTTAAAGGAAGACTTGCCTTAAGCCAGAATAAATATCCAGAAGCAAATGAGTTTTTTGATGAATCTATTATGATAGCAGATAGACATAACATGTTATTAGAGCTATCTTTTATTTATGAAGCAAGGGCAGAGATGTATGAAAAACAAGGAGACTTAGAAAAAGCTTATAAAGATATTAAACGCTATCAAGAATATAAAGACAAAGTTTATAACAAAGAAAAACTTAAACAAATAGAAATCGCTAGAGTTAGCTTTAATATAGATGAATACAAAAGAGAATTAGAAGTAGCTAAAACGGAACAGGAGTATCAAGCTAAAATGGCAAAGAATAACAGAACTATTAATATAATTTCTGCTGCAGGTTTGATATTTTTATTTGCTACTGCCTTTTTCTTATATATAGGATACAGATCAAAGAAAAAATTGAATGATGTATTAAAAGATAAAAATTTACAGCTTATTGAAGCAAAGTCGGAAGCCGAAAAACTTACACAAGTAAAATCACAATTCATATCCACAGTTAGTCATGAATTGAGAACTCCGCTTTACGGAGTTGTTGGAATAACTTCTTTATTACTTGAGGATGATGATGTGTTAGAAAAACACAGACAGTTATTAGGTTCATTAAAATTTTCTGGAGATTATCTTTTAAACCTAATTAACAATGTCCTTCAGATTAGCAAAATAGAATCTAATAAAGTAAGACTAGCTAAAACTCCTACAAATCTATTTAAACTATCACAGAATTTACTAAATTCATTTGAATACCAAGCTAAAAGCAAAGACAATGAGCTTGTTTTGGAAGTTCCTAACGACTTACCTGGCTCTTTAAATGTAGATTCACTTAGACTATCAGAAATTCTAATAAATCTTATTGGTAATGCATCTAAATTTACTGAAAATGGAAGAATATGGTTGAGAATTAAAATTCTTAAGAAAGAAAATAATACCATTCATATTCGGTATGAGGTGGAGGATAGTGGAGTAGGTATTCCGGATGATAAAAAGGACTTTGTTTTTGAGAAGTTTTCTCAAGTAGATAGAGAGTCTAATACCATAGAAGGTACAGGTCTCGGGCTTTCTATTGTGAAAAATCTTTTGGAAATGATGGATAGTAAGGTATATTTAGAAAGTAATGAAGGAAGAGGAGCAAAATTTTATTTTGACCTAGAATTAGAAATCCTAGAAGAAGGAGAGGAGCAATCTGTTAATGAGCGAAATAATGGAGCAACCAATGTGTATAGAAGAATCTTGGTGGCAGAGGATAATAAAATTAATCAAATAGTAACTAAAAATTTGTTAGGCCTAATCGGGTATGATTGCGTTATAGTAGAAAATGGTTTTAATGCAATACAAATGGTGAAAAAGGAAGATTTTGACTTAATCTTAATGGACCTTAATATGCCTTATCTTAATGGTAATGAAGCAACAAAAAGAATAAGAGAGTTTGATAAAACAACTCCTATTATAGCGCTTACTGCAGCTGAATTAGGAGAGGTACAAGAAGAATGTTTGGCAATTGGGATGAATGATATTATAAATAAACCATTAAATAAAAACGACCTTAGAGATATCATTTCTAAAAATTTGTTGCCTTAATTGAATTTAATAAAATGGTGTCAGAAAAAAGCTTTTCTGACACCATTTTATTTAGTTAATTCGTTCCTTCAGATATTGGTGCTTTTCTGTTTTTAACATATTTTTCAAGCCATTCATCTTGTTCCCATAGAAGGTGAAGAATAGATTCTTTTGCTCTATATCCATGACTTTCTTTGGGTAACATAATTAGTCTAGCTGTTGCTCCAAGGCCTTTTAATGCATTAAAATAACGTTCACTCTGTAATGGATAGGTACCCGAATTATTATCTGCTTTTCCATGAATAAGTAGTAAAGGAGTCTTCATTTTATCTGCATGCATAAATGGTGACATGGTATTGTAAACATCAGGAGCTTCCCAATAACTTCGTTCTTCACTTTGGAAACCAAAAGGAGTCAAAGTTCTATTGTAGGCACCACTTCTAGCAATTCCTGCAGCAAAAAGATTAGAGTGCGATAGTAAATTAGCAGTCATAAAAGCTCCATATGAATGCCCTCCAACAGCTACTCGATTTCTATCAATATACCCCAAATTATCAACTGCATCAATTGCAGCTTTTGCATTTGCGACTAATTGTTTTCTGAAAGAATCATTAGGTTCTTCCTCACCTTCTCCTACAATAGGAAAAGAAGCGTCATCTAATACTACGTAACCTCTAGTCACCCAATAAATCATAGAACCCCAAAATGGATACGTAAACTCATTAGGATTAGATGTGGATTGAGAGGCGCTTTTTTTGTCTTTAAATTCTTCAGGATAAGCCCATAGAATCATTGGCATTTTCTCCTTTTTTTCTTTATCATATCCAATAGGTAAATATAAAGTTCCAGATAGTTCTAGTCCATCTTCTCTTTTATATTTAATTACTTCTTTATGAACATCCTGGATTGCTAAAAACGGATTTTTGAAATCAGTAATTTGCTTTATTTCATTTTTCGAATTTATGTTTCTAATATAGAAGTTAGGATATTCGCTGGGAGATTCAATTCCTACAAGAAATTCTCCTTTTTCTATATTAGTAGCAAAATAAATATTTTCTACTTTATCAGTATATGAAGATTGATATACCCTTTTTGTTTTATTGCTTTTTAAGTTGAGTTGGTCTATAAAAGGAAATTGTCCTTCTTTGCTGTAGCCATCTCCTGTTAGATATACATTTCCTTTATTAATATTTACTACGGATCTTCCAAATTCATTTCTTGCACTTACAAAATTTCCTGGATCATTATATCGATCTTGATAATTTCGATCGTGTATAATTTGTGGTGTTTCAGAAGCTTTATTTGGATTAAAGACATACGTTTTTGTATTTCTGGTGTTCCACCAATAATCATATGCAAAAGCCGTTTCTTTATCGTTACTCCATTGTATACTGCTATATCGATTAATTGTTTTTAGTATTGATTTAGGTGTGCCATCAAAAGGAGCATCTAATTGAAAAACCTCGTCACGATATTCAACTTCAATATCAGGATCCCCTTTATCTAAAGCTTCGGCCCAAATAAAAGTTGAAGGTTTATCAGATCTCCAGCTAATAGATCTTTTGCCCATTCTTGTTGCCATAAAGCCTTTAGGTCGTACTTCATCAATTGGAACTTTGTTAATTGTTTTAAAGAGCTCTCCCGAACTTTTATAAACAGTAGTTTCTTGTGGAAAACGATAATAAGGCACTAGATAAGAAAATGGCTTTTTAATTTCAGTTACCATAACATAATTACCATCCGGTGAAAAAGAATAATTACGTATCATTCCAGTCTTTGACCAAGATTTTTTGGAACCATCAAGATTTACTTTAAAAATTTCTGAAGTAGCTAATTGCTCAAAATTATATTCATCATTTGGATTTTTTAACAGATCTTGATACGTTCTATTCTGCGCCTTTGTTCCTTCGCTAATAGAAATAGTAGGTCCAGAAGGAATCGCTTCATCTACATTAATTAAAGCCTTTTTGTTGGTAGACAAAAACTTCACCAATAAAGCAGAGTTATCTTTGAACCATCTAAAAGGAGACCCCATATTAGCATTTAAAGTGGCATCTGTAATTTTATTAACGTTATTGTTTTTGATATCTAAAACCCATAATTCAACTCCATTAATTGTTGTATTGGTAAATGCAGCTTTTGTTTGATCAGGTGACCAGGATATATTAGCTATTCTTGGGTTTTCAGGAAGTCCTTTTATTTGTATGGGAACACCATCAGTTTTCTTTAATTTAATATTATTATAGTAGTTGGTACGACTCGAAATATTGGTTTTTGGATTAATTCGTAATCCAGCTAACCTCATTTCTTTTTCTGATAATTCTGTAATAGTCTTATAGCCATCTCGATACAGGAAAATCATATGTTCTCCTTTTTGATCAATCCGTATAGATGGTGCAAGAGGTACATCTACTAAATCTAAGATTTCTTTTACGGGTTTTTGGTATTCTAAATTTTCTTGAGCGTGTAAAACTGAACCTAAAAACAGTACGATTAATAACGATTTGACGAATTTCATGATGTGAGTAATTAATTAAGATTTTAAGTGATTTAAAATCAAAAATAGCTATTTAACTCTTCAGAAATTTGATTTCATATGTTTTTCGGAATAGTACTACCAAAAATTTATAAATTTAGGGTAAAATTTCTCGTTTTCTCGATTACAATTTCGGTCGCTTCTTTATGAGGAGTATGCCCAATGTTTGGTATTATTAGAGATTCAGAGATCCCGGATGTTTTCTGAAGAATACTTGTAACCTGATCTAAAGTACCATATTCGTCATTTTCTCCTTGAATTATAAGAGAAGGACATTGTATTCCTGATAGGTAGTGTTCTATGTTCCATTCTGAAAATGAAGGAGAAAGCCAAGTTTCTGTCCACATTTTGAATACGTTTTCAGTATTTTTATAGTGATACTTGGTCAACTTTTCTTTTAAGTTGGTTGTTTTATATGCAGTTTGTGCATCTCTTATTCCTTGTAGAGTTTCATTTTCTACAAAAACGTGTGCTCCTTCCGTAATAATCCCTTTTATTTTATTTGGGTATAAAGAAGCAGCAAGTAAGGCAATGCTTCCACCGTCACTATGACCAAAAAGTATTACTTCTTTTAATCCAAGTTGATCAATTAGTTTAGCTAATACATCCGCTTCTTTTTTTAGATATTCTTTATCTCTTTTTGATTCAGAAAAGCCATCAGATTTACCATAACCTTGACGATCATAAGAAAGTACGTTGCAGTTGGTTGCTTCACTTATTCTTCTTGGAAAATCTCTCCAAAGCTCTATGGATCCTAAAGAATCGTGTAAAAATATGATGGTTGTTTTTAAAGAATCAAACGATTCTGGATCAACCGATAGTCGTATTCGATGTGTATCAATTAAAATATCCAAAGTGATATGTATAGGTAAATAATTACCAAAAATAGGTTAAAGTCTATACAAATTATATATTTTGCGCGACCAAAGTTGTAACACCCACTAATTTTTTGCGTCTAGCATAATAAAGAATTGAATACATGAAAAATATATTAATCACACTATCTATTGGTCTTGTACTAATTGGATGTGGATCCGTTAATCAAGGAAATGACATTGCTTCTAAAACACCAATCGCTACAAAAGTAGATTTAACACAAATTACAGATGATAAAGTACCAGTGGTTATCAATCCAGGACGTTTTATTCAGGATACTGTAAAATACTTTCTACCAAAAGTAGTGCAAGGAACATATGCAGTTAGTGATTTTGGAAAGTTTGTAGATGGTTTTAGAGCGCTGGATTATAATGGTGCAGAATTAGCAACAGAAAAAATTGATACCAATACCTGGTTAATTACCAATGCTAAGCAATTAGATAAAATTGTATATCTGGTAAATGACACCTATGATATAGAGAATACAGGTGTAGGAACACCTTTTTCTCCTTCAGGAACGAATATAGAGAAAGATAATTTTGTGCTAAACTTACATGGATTTATTGGTTATTTTGATGTATTGAAAAATAATCAATATGCAGTAGAAGTGAAAGCACCAACGGATATGCAAAGAACTTCTGCTTTGCAGAATGTAGGTTCCGAAAAAAATGAAGATGGAACAATTACTACAGATAAGTATTTTGCTGCCAGATATTTTGATGTTACTGACAATCCAATGATGTATGGTAAATTAGATGTAGAAGAGTTTGAAGTAGGAGGGATCAAAATCGTTTTAAGCGTTTATTCACCTAATAAAACGTATACTGCTGCAGGAATTAAGGAGACTGTTTTTAAAATGATGAAGGCTCAAAAAAAGTATTTAGGAGATATAGATAGTACTCCTAGATACGATATCTATTTATATTTGGCACCTCAATCACAAACAGCGCCGACAGGTTTCGGAGCACTAGAGCATCATACATCTACGGTAGTAGTTTTACCTGAAGCGATACCAGAAGATGCGTTAGCGTCAGCAATGATTGATGTAGTGTCTCATGAGTTTTTTCATATTGTTACTCCATTAAGTGTGCATTCAGGAGATGTACATTATTTTGATTATAATAACCCAACTTTCTCTAAGCATTTATGGATGTATGAAGGAGTTACGGAGTATTTTGCCAGTGTTTTTCAGATCAATCAGGATCTTGTAGGAGAAGAAGAGTTTTATACAAAAATGATGGGTAAAATTGAATCTGCAAGTATGTTTGATGATGCTATGAGTTTTACAGTAATGAGTGAAAACATTCTTAATGAACCATATGCTAAAAATTATGCGAATGTATACGAGAAAGGAGCATTGATTGGTATGTGTATTGATATATTAATGAGAGAAGAGAGCGATGGAAATCGAGGAATTTTATCTTTAATGAAAGAGTTATCATTAAAATATGGAAAAAATAAACCATTTGAAGACGATAAAATTATTGAAGAAATTGTTTCTATGACCTATCCTTCTATAGGAGAGTTCTTGAAAACTAATGTGGAGGGCAATACACCTATCGACTATAATAAATTCTTTGAAAAAGTGGGACTTTCTGTAGGTACTAAAAATATTGAAACTGATTACGTAAGAAATGGTAGTGCAATTATTGTTGGAGGTGATCAAGATAAAGGAACTATTTTCTTTACAGAATTAGTAAGCGAGAATAGTTTTTGGGCAGATAATGGAGTACAAGCGTTTGATGTAATAAAAGAAGTTAACGGAACACAGTTAACGTTATTAAATGCCAATTCTGTATTACAAGGTACGCTTCAGTGGCAGGAAGGTGATGATGTAGAAGTTAAATTAGATAGAGCAGGAGAAGAGGTAATAATAAAGACAAAACTAACTAAATCCTATACTAAAGGAAAGTCTTTAAGTGATGTTGAAAATCCAACAAAAGAACAATTAACACTAAGAAATGCTTGGTTAAAAGGATAGTTCAAAAAAACATAACACTATAAAAACAAAAACGGGTCATTTAGACCCGTTTTTGTTTTTATAGTGTTATTTATAAGGGATTTTGTCTAAAACATGTTGAATCGCTTCAATTCTTGCTTTCGTTTTTCTATCGGCCTCAATAATAATCCAGGGAGATTTTTTTGTATTCGTATGCTCGAACATTTTTACCTTATACTTGGTGTACTCATCCCATAACTCTTGCGCACTTTCATCTACTCTGGTCATTTTCCATCTTTTAAGAGGACTCGTTTTTATATCCTTAAATCTACGTGCCTGTTCTTCTTTGGTAATGGAAAAATAGAATTTAATGAGATAAGTATCAGATTCTAATAACATCCTTTCGAAATCATTTACCTGCCCTATAAAAGTTTCATATTGCTGTTGTGTGCAAAAATTATTGACAGGTTCCACAACTGCTCGATTATACCAGCTACGGTCAAAAAAAACGATTTCTCCGGGCTGAGGAAATTGATTGACATATCGCTGAAAATACCATTGTCCTTCTTCTTCTTTTGAAGGTTTAGGTAATGCAATTATACGGAATTGCCTTGGATTTATATGAGCAGTTATTCTCCTTATTGCGCCTCCTTTTCCAGCGGCATCGCGACCTTCAAAAAGTATGATAATCTTCTTTCCTTTTTTTACAGTCCATTCTTGTAGTTTTATTAGTTCTACTTGTAATTCTTTTAACTCCGTTTCATACTGAGCCATCCGAATTATCTTTTGTAAATCAATTTTTTTATCTATAAATAGATACTTCAGACCAACACGAGAGTTTAGGAGTGTTAAGTTTTCTTCAGAAAGATCTATTTGTTTTGCTTTTTGAGTTTCGGACATGTCTTAAATATCTATCTGTTCAATAAATCTATAATATCGTAAAATGACATTTGGATCGGGTATGATTGTTGTTTTTGCTTTCGATCTGCCTATATAGTCAAATTGAGAAAGTACATATCGCATACTTTCTAGTCTGGCGGTTTTTTTATTATTCGTTTTAACGATAACCCAAGGACTAAACGTAGTATGAGTTTTAGAGAACATTTGTTCTTTATAATGGCTGTATTTATTCCACAATTTTTGCCCTTCCATATCCACAGGACTAAATTTCCATATTTTAAGCGGGTTTTTTAATCTGGCATCAAAACGTTTTTTCTGTTCTTCTTTAGAGATAGAGAACCAGAATTTTATAACAATAATGCCATCTTCATAAAGCATATGTTCAAATTCCGGTACTTGTACCATAAATTTTTTATACTGCTTGTTATTGCAAAAACCCATTACGGGCTCTACTACAGCGCGATTGTACCAACTACGATCAAAAAAAACGATTTCACCTGGATTTGGTAATTCTTTAATATATCTTCTAAAATACCATTGTCCTATTTCTATTTCGGTAGGTTTTGCTAATGCTACTATTCTCATAGAGCGAGGATTAAGATGTTCTGTAAAACGCTTTATAGAGCCTCCTTTTCCGGCTGCATCACGACCTTCAAAAATCACAGCTACTCGTAATTTTTTTTTAGCGATCCAATTTTGAAAATTCACTAATTCTGCTTGTAAGAATCTAAGTTCTTCCTCATATCTAATTTTAGCCAATATTTTATTTATATCAATATTTTTTTGATGGGCTAAATCGATAAGTTGTTTCCGTTTTTGGACGTTGTTTAATTCTTCAATTGTGAACATATGATAACCAAAGTTTGTTTTTGGTGAGGTAGCGTTATAAAGATAAGAAGAATATTTGTTAACTTCTACTATTCTATTTCCGGAAATCCACTAACACCAGCTGCTAAGCGATCTTTTTTTACCTGAATCTTTTTGCGCATCCAATCAGGATATTCAGAATCATCTTCAGCTTCATAAATACGAATACTTTGAGAATCATCAGGCTGTATAAGATCTTCCTGTCTACATTTCAGGATTTTGGCAGCAGTTTCTGCACCAGAATAACCTGCTCCTGCTACTCCGTGAGATAATACGCTAGCACCACATAAATGCAGGTTTTCGATTTCGCTTTTTGATTTATACGCAAAAGGTCCAATTTGCCAGAAACTTTTTTCCGTTCCATAGACACAACCGTTAGTAGAGTTAATGTAGTACTCGTTGGTTATAGGTGTCCCTAGTTCTTTTTGTACAATGTTGTCTCTGATTCCTGGAATAACTCCTTCTAATGTGCGAATCATTTTTTTTGTGAGCTGATCCTTAAAAGATAAATAGGTTTCAGAACGTCTATCATTTTCATTTTTAAACGCATTAAAGGATTCATGATTGATATAAGTAATGGCTTCTATCGTATGGTATCTGCCATCAAAACTTATAGGATCCTTTAGGGTTGTACAACTTATAAACATTCCTGGAAATGTATCTCCTTCTAAAAGATCTATTTTTTGTGTTTCTTCAAATACCGTGTCGAGATCTTCGTTTTCCATCATCCAGATATTACCAGAATCTAAACCAGCTTTACGAACATCCATATCTACGGTAAGGAAAAGCATTAGGGAAGTACAAGAGTATTTTGTTTTATTAAGACGCTTACTTAGTTTTTTACTGATATTGTTTCTTCCTACTAAATCAAGAAAAGTTTTAGCAGGATCTGCATTAGAAATAATTCTGTCGGCAAAAATATTTTCGCCATTTTCTAATTGTACTCCAATAGCTTTCTTTTTCTTATCTCCTTCAAGTAAAATTCGTTTTACTTTTTGACTAGTTCTTATTTCTCCTTTATGTTTTTTAATAGCATTGGTCATAGCTTTTACCAATGCTCCACCGCCACCAATAGGATAGTAACCTCCACTAGAATAATGGCCCATAACAGCAGCGTGTAGCGGAAAACTAGCTTTAGAAGGTGGTAAACCATGATCTCCAATTTGTATATTTAGAACGGCTTTAAGTAAAGGACTCTTAATATGTTTTTTTATTACTTTTCTTAAACTGAACACACTGTATTTACCCATATTCTTAGTACGAAAAGGTATCGTAAGATGTGCCCAAAACCCTTTTACTTTGGGGATTAATTGTAGCTCATAGCAAACATCACTAACAAGCTTCAAATAATTGGTAATTCCCTTTTTTTCTTCAGGAAAGCGTTTAGCTAGTACTTCTTTTATGTTTTCATATCCAGCAGGCATATCGATACGTTCATCACCGATCCAGCAGTGCTCATAAGCTTTAGGATTCATTCTGAAAAAAGAAATATCATTAGCAATACCAAGTCCTTCATAAAGCGTACTAGTGGACTCTCCTTTATTTAGCAAACCTACATAATGAACTCCAGGTGTAAAACGATAACCATTAAGATAAAAACTATGACACCATCCTCCAGGAACATCGTGCTGTTCTAGCACCAAGACCTTTTGACCAGAACGAGCCAAACAAATTGCAGCAGAGAGCCCTCCTGCACCTGAACCAATGATAATAGTATCGTACTCTTTATTTGTGGCAGAGACTTCTCCATAGTTTTCTTTTTCCATAAACCTTAATACCTGTTGTTAAACCTTATTTTTCTTTAGCGATTTTTGTTAAAGGTATCGTTTTTTTGGAATAGTGAAAAAGTAGTTTACTAGCATGTCAAGGTTTATTCAATCATATAATAATTGGGGTTTTTTAGAAAACTTTATAAGTCCATTACCGATTGGAAGTTTCAACGAAAGTTTTTAATCTATCAAAAACAGATCCCCAACCATTCATAAATCCCATTTTTTCTTGTTGTTGACAATACTCTTCAGTAGGATGAACAACATTAAAAGTAAATTTCGTTTGATCACCATCTTCTTCAAATAATGCTTGTATTTCAACACCTTCAGTCATTGGTTTAAAATTTGCCGAAGAAATTATTTTTTTTAATTCTACAATTTCTGTGTAAATACCATCGGCTATAAATTCGCTTCCATCAGGCATTAACATTGCATATTTCCATGTTCCACCTACGCTAAAATCGTGTTCAATAATTTTGGTTTCCATTCCTTTTGGTCCCCACCAATGTGTGATATGTTCTGGTCTGGACCAAGCCTGCCAAACTAATTGAATTGGTGCGTTAAAGGTTCTTTTTAAGGATAAGGTGCGATTGTTTAAATTACTCATTTTCTTTGGTTTTAGATTGTAGTTTGATTAAATATTCTTCGAAAGAATCTAGTTTTTCTTCCCATAAATCTTTGTATTGGTCTATCCATAGAAATGCTGGAAGTAGATTTCTTGGTTGAATTAAGCAGTATCTTTCTCTACCTTGTTTATTTATAGATATGATACCGCACTCTTCTAGAATTTTAATATGTTTAGAAATAGCGGGACGACTGATATCAAATTTTTCTGCAATAACATTAATGGAAAGAGTTTGTTCCGCCAAAAGAGCAATAATATCTCTTCTTACGGGATCCGCTATAGCCTGAAAAACATCTCTTCTCATTGTTAAAATGTAACTGATTGGTTACGAATATAAATGTAATCATTCGGTTACGCAAATATTTAGTGGGTTAGTTTTGAAATGATTAAATATGAAGTATAGATTTTATTGATTGCGGATTCATTTAAATATATGATTAATCTATGCAAAGTAGAATGGCAATTCATTAAATTTGAGAAGACATACTTTAAAACTCAATAATATTATGGATAATACTAACAACGGGGGTGATATTAGTAAGTGCCCATTTATGGGCGGACCTCAAAAAGAAAGTGCTGGAAGCGGAACATCAAATAGAGATTGGTGGCCTAATGAATTAAAATTAAATATTCTTCGTCAAAATGCAACAAAGTCTAACCCAATGGGAGAGGATTTTGATTATGCAAAAGCATTTAACAGTGTTAATTTTGCTGAGCTTAAGGCGGATGTAGTAGCTTTAATGACAGATTCTCAAGATTGGTGGCCTGCAGATTATGGTCATTATGGAGGTTTAATGGTGCGTATGGCTTGGCATAGTGCAGGTACGTATCGTGTAGGTGATGGTAGAGGAGGAGCCGGTACAGGTAATCAGCGTTTTGCTCCTTTAAATAGCTGGCCGGATAATGGTAATTTAGACAAAGCACGTTTATTATTATGGCCGATTAAAAAGAAATATGGCAATAAAGTTTCTTGGGCAGACTTAATGATTCTAGCGGGTAACTGTGCAATAGAATCAATGGGATTAAAAACATTTGGTTTTGCAGGTGGTAGAGAAGATGTATGGGAACCAGAACAAGATGTATACTGGGGAGATGAGACAGAATGGTTAGCGAATAAAGAACGTTTTGAAGGAGGAACTCTTGAGGGACATCTTGGTGCGGCACATATGGGATTAATATATGTGAACCCAGAAGGTCCTAATGGTTCATCAAATCCACTAGAGACAGCCAAGCTTATGAAAGAAACTTTTGGACGAATGGCGATGAATGATGAAGAAACTGTAGCACTTACGGCAGGAGGTCATACCTTTGGTAAGGCTCACGGTGCTGCGGACCCAGATAAATATGTGGGTGCCGAACCACATGCTGCTTCTATGGAAGAAATGAGTCTTGGTTGGAAAAACACTTATGGAACAGGAGTGTTAGATGACGCTATTACTAGTGGATTAGAAGGTGCTTGGACACCTAATCCAGATAAATGGGATTACGATTTCTTCAAGGTATTATTAGATTATGATTGGGAATTAACAAAAAGCCCAGCAGGTGCCAGTCAATGGACTCCTACAGCTGATTCAGGGGCACCAACTGCACCAACCGCTGGTGACGCTTCAAAAAGGCAAGCTTTAATGATGACTGATGCCGATATGGCATTAAAAATTGATCCTGATTATTTGAAAATTGCTCAACGCTTTCGCAATAATCCAGAAGAATTTGAAGATGCTTTTATTAGAGCATGGTACAAATTAACACATAGAGATATGGGACCTGTGTCTCGTTATTTAGGACCTGAAGTACCAACAGAAGAATTAGTTTGGCAAGATCCAATTCCTGCAGGAAAAAGTCTTAGCAATTCAGAAGTAGCAACATTAAAGGATGCTATTACAGCTTCAGGACTTACGGTCTCTCAGTTGGTAAATACAGCATGGGCATCGGCATCTACATTTAGAGGGTCTGATAAGCGTGGTGGTGCTAATGGTGCTCGTATTCGTTTAGAACCACAAAAAAATTGGGAAGTAAATAATCCTGCTGAATTATCAAAAGTATTAGAAGTGTACGAAGGTATTAAGAATGATTTTTCTGGAAAAGTCTCTATCGCGGATCTTATCGTGCTTGGTGGTAATGTTGGTATAGAATTAGCGATTAAAAATGCGGGATATAATGTATCTGTTCCTTTTACTAGTGGTAGAGGAGATGCGACACAGGAGCAAACAGATGTTCATTCATTTGGACATTTAGAGCCTTTAGCCGATGGATTTAGAAATTACTTGAGAGGTGATTTGAAATTAGCTGCGGAAGAATTGTTGATAGATCGTGCGCAATTGCTAACGTTATCTATTCCAGAAATGACTGTTCTTATAGGAGGATTAAGAGTGTTAGGTGCGAATTATGATGGTTCTAAGAATGGTGTGTTTACGGATAATGTTGGTACGTTAACTAATGATTTCTTTACAAATGTTTTAGATTTTACATATACATGGAAATCTACATCAAAAGATGATACTTTGTTTGAAGGTAGCGATCGTAGAACTGGAGAAGTTAAATTCACTGGTACTAGAGCGGATCTTATTTTTGGCTCTAATACAGAACTAAGAGCAATTGCTGAAGTGTATGGATCCGAAGATGCAAAAGAAAAGTTTGTGAATGATTTTGTAGCAGCTTGGTCTAAAATTATGAATCTCGATAGATTTGACCTGAAATAGAAATAGGGTTAAAAAATCAAATATATTTTTAAAAAAGGTGGTCTTGGAAAAGATCACCTTTTTGCATCGTTAATATGTTATTTTGTTAAGAACGTATCGATGTTAATCTTTCTGCTGGAATTATTTGCATCTTTTACCGAAGCTAATATGCTATCCAACAAACTTCGATCAAATACCTGACCTTTATTGATTACCGTGTTAATCGTCTTAGTGTTTGCTATATTTTCTAAAGGATTTTTTTCAAGCATTATTAAATTAGCTATGTACCCTGGCGAAATCTTTCCTGAATTACTTTTTAATCTTTCTGCAGGTATTCTAGTAGCTGATTTCAGAACCTGTGCTGTTGACATACCAGAACGATGTAAACTTTGCAATTCATCGTGCAATGAGAATCCTGGCACGGCTGGTGGTAGATTAGCATCGGTACCAGTCATAATGGTAACCCCTCTTTTGGCTAAATTACGTGCCAATATTTGACATCCTTTTGCATATGTTTCCCAATACTTTTTACTACGTTTACGTTCATCAGCAGTTTGATTCTCCGGAAGTTTATAACGGTTTACTTCAGGAAGCCAACCAAGACCTTGAGGAACGTAGTTAACCCATTCACTAATTCCAGGGTTTTCATACTCCAGTTCTACATCTTTAAGAACTTGATGAATATCAAATGGTTGTTTAGCAAAGCTTTCTGTTAACCATAGTGTAGAGGTAATAGCGATATCATTTTGTATTAAATTGTTGGCTAAATCTTCACAACGTTCTTCTGCAAACTTTAAAAAATCATCTTCATTACCATAAAAACTACCAATGTTTCTGTTACTGCTAAATTCTCTACTAAGTGCGTTCATTAATTCCTCAAAATGAGCGATTCCGCTCTGTCCATTTGTCCATACATCATTAAGCTCCAGAGACCATGGAATATGCCCAAAAACGGGCATCCCCAAAGAATTTGCAGTTTCTATTATTGCTAAATAACTTTCTTTTGTTAATTGGCTATAAATTTTGATGCCATTATAACCTTCATCGTATAATCTTTTTACCGTTTTTCTGGCTTCTTTAGCATTTTTTATATTTAGATAACCTTGAGACCAACTCATAAACCAACCTTCCATAGATTCAAAACTTCCTAATCTAGGAGAGGCAACAAACATTTTAGGACCAATCCTACCATCTTCAATTTGTTTTCTCCATTTCAAATGGTTTTTTTCTCCAATTAGTTCACGAATTTCGGTTACACCATTAGCCACATACAATAACAAATCGTTTGGACTTTGAAAAAGATGTACATGAGTATCGATTAAACCTGGAATTAAATATTTTCCTGAACCATCGATAACTTTTGTTTTTGATGAAAGATTTAGGGTACTATCAATAGCAGTGATAAGTCCTTTTTCTATTAAGACCGTTTGTTTAGAAATAATACTATCTCCATCAGGGGATAAAACATTAATGTTTTTAATAGCGAATGATCCTTCTTGAGGTTTAAATTGTTTATAATCGACTTGCTCGGTGAGCCCTCCATACATACGCTTACCTTCTCGAGTAATCCAAATTAATGAAATTGAAATTAGTAAGAATAAAAAAATTGCTGTGTATTTTAACCATTTTTTCCAGTTCATGGTGATTGATTTTAAAGATTAATACCTCAAACTTATAGATGAGATTATTTAGAACCAAAGACAATGTGACGGACGGTTAATTGTGGGACGGAATGCAAGCTAAAAGTGATTGTTTACATGCTGTTGGGACGAAATACAAAGAAGAAATATAGGGTTAGTTGTTTCTGAAATAAGAAACACGTGTTCTCGAAACAGGAATTATTTTTTCACAATCAGAAAGAGAAAGCAGCAAACCTTGCGCATTTCCTTTGGTAGAAATAATTGCATCTTTGTTAACCAAATAAGATCTATGGCATTTGATAATTGAGGTGCCTTCTGTTTCTGTTAAAATTCGTTTCAAAGTGCTGCGCTCAGTTTTTACTTCTAAACTGCCTTGAGAATTTATAAACCCTATTTTAGTATAATTTTGTAATGCTTCAATATATCGAATTTGATAGGTTGGTATCTCAAATACGGAATGGTTCTCAACTTCATTACTTTTAGAAATAGCATTTTTGGAATGATTTATTTCATTAGCAATGTTTTGATACTTTTTTTCGTTTTTTAAAAGTGACCATCCGCCAATAATAATTAATGGTAAGATGCCAATCATAAACGTACTATAAATCATTTGAGGAAAAAGACTCCAGTTAATATGTCCAATTATCAAAAGACGTGCGAAAAGGAAGTTTGTAAGACTAATAATGATCATGATACAAAGGTTGTCAAGTATCCACTTACCAAAAGTCCATTTTTCTTGTTGTTTTCTATGTTTAAAAATATAATGAAGAAAAGCTTCATAAATACTAGCTCCAAGAAAAGTCATACTTCCAAACCCCAGACAAATAAGAAACTTTTTAGAGGTTAATGTAGAAATTCCAAAAGGTTGAAAGATGTAAAGGAATAAAGTAATAAATACACTAAGAAAAATAAGATTTCTGTAATAAATAGACCTGCTTTCTTCTGGAAATGGTTTTTGAAGTATTTGTATTACTTTCTGAAATAGTTTCATTTTCTAAAAATACCAAAAAAGTTTTTTTAATGAATAAAAGAGCAGGATATATGAAGAAGTATTACTAATAAAGTATTTTTTTTGTAGATGCATATTATCGTAACATTAAGCGGAGTCGAAATATATGGATAATCAATATGTATTATTTTTTGACTCCGCTATAAATAGTTAAAAAACAAAGGTTTAGATATTTTTTTTTAAACTTGTTACATCTATGGAAGGACTATAGAAATCGCATCTGTAGTGATAGGGTTTACATTAGGAAATACTGTAATGCCTAAATCAGGATCCTGATAAGAATTAGTATAGAAATTATCACCATATACTTTAAACCATAAAGTTTCGCCAGATTCGAAACCTAAACTTGTAAAAAAAGCTATTGAAAAAGTTAGATTAGCGGGATTTCCGGTAGTTCCTATAATAGGTGAAAATTCGGTGTAAATTTCATTACTCACATCCTCGCTTTTGTGATAAAATATTCGCATTCTTTTTACTAATAAGTTTTCTGTATCGGGACGAGTAACAGTAAGAACGATGAAGTTACCGTTTATTACTGCGGTACTTTCTGTTATAACACTATTGGAGATTTGGCCAAGTTTTAATTGTTCGGGGATTAATGTAAATTCACCAGTGTCATTATGTTCTATATCAAAGCGTTTATATGTTCCAAAACCTTCTTTTTCATAAACTAAAGTATAGGTATCAAAAGGAACATTTTTGAGGCTGTAATTTCCGTTTAGATCTGTTGTAGCGGTTATTAAAGGAGAAGTTCCTTCTATAGAAACGGTCATATTTGTATTGTCAACAATATTCTGATCATCATCATAGAGTTCGACGGTTCCAATGATATCTGCAGATGGAATCAATACAGTGTTATCATCACTACTACAACTAATTAATAATGATAAGGAAAAAGCAAAAAATAAAATTGATCTTTTTTTCATAATGAATGTGTTTAAGTAAAGAGTTTGTCTAACATTAATCCTAATTTGAGGTAGGGATAATGTGTGATAAGTAAGTTTTTTCATACTGATTATGAGTTGTTTATGAGGTTTTACAAAAGTATTGAATTGTTTTCAAAAAGATATGTAAGGGTTTTCCCGTATTCTTCAGGTATTTTTCTTTTGAGGTTTTAAAAAATGAATAGCTTATACTTTTTAAAAATTCTTCAATTTGCTGTAAGTCAAATAATCAACAAAAACCAAGTTGTAATTGTTAATTACTTTGTAGTGCACCTATTTTAATTCCGTAAGTGAAACCTTATATTAGCAAGCATTCTACCCAAAATTTTATGAGTAAGGAAACTAAATATACCGAAGATAATATACGATCCCTCGATTGGAAAGAGCATATCCGTATGCGTCCTGGAATGTATATAGGTAAACTAGGAGATGGATCTTCTGCGGATGATGGAATTTATATTTTACTAAAAGAAGTACTAGACAATTCTATTGATGAATATGTGATGGGTGCTGGTAAAACTATTGAGATTTCTATACAAGGAGATAAAGTGATTGTTAGAGATTATGGTCGTGGAATTCCACTTGGTAAAGTTGTGGATGTAGTTTCCAAAATGAATACTGGTGGAAAATATGATTCCAGAGCTTTTAAGAAATCTGTAGGATTGAACGGAGTTGGTACAAAAGCGGTAAATGCTTTATCTAAATTTTTTAGAGTAGAATCTACTCGTGATGGAAAATCAGCATCTGCGGAATTCGAAAAAGGAAATCTTACCAATCAAGATAGTTTAGATGAAACTTCACGTAGAAGAGGTACTAAAGTCTCTTTTGTGCCTGATGACACTATTTTTAAACACTATAAGTATCGTACAGAGTATGTAGCTAAGATGCTTAAGAATTATGTGTATCTAAACCCTGGATTGACTATACTTTTTAATGGCGAAAAATATTTTTCAGAAAATGGATTGAAAGACTTACTTTCTGATAATATAAACGAGGGTGATCGATTATATCCAATTATACATCTCTTAGGAGAAGATATTGAAATTGCCATTACACATAGTAAAACACAGTATAGTGAAGAATACCATTCTTTTGTAAATGGTCAGAATACTACACAAGGAGGAACACATCAAGCAGCTTTTCGTGAGGCTATTGTAAAAACAATAAGAGAGTTTTATGGTAAAAACTATGAAGCTAGTGATATTCGTAAATCTATAGTATCTGCTATTAGTATTAAGGTTATGGAACCGGTTTTTGAAAGTCAGACCAAAACCAAATTAGGTTCTACAGATATGGGAGGTAATCTGCCTACCGTTAGAACATATATAAATGATTTTCTAAAGACAAAACTTGATAATTTTTTACACAAGAATTCTGATGTAGCGGAAGGTATACAACGTAAGATATTGCAAGCAGAACGCGAACGTAAGGATCTATCAGGTATAAGAAAACTAGCGCGTGAACGTGCTAAAAAGGCAAGTTTACATAATAAAAAATTAAGAGATTGTCGTGTGCATCTTACAGATAGTAAGAAGGATAGGAATCTGGAGAGTACTTTGTTTATTACAGAGGGGGATTCTGCAAGTGGTTCTATAACAAAATCAAGAGATGTAAATACACAAGCGGTTTTTAGCTTACGTGGTAAACCACTGAATTGCTATAACATGAGTAAGAAGATTGTGTATGAGAATGAAGAGTTTAATCTATTGCAAGCGGCACTTAATATAGAAGAGTCCTTGGAAGATCTTAGATATAATAACATTGTTATTGCTACAGATGCCGATGTAGATGGAATGCACATTAGACTTTTGTTGATTACATTCTTTCTGCAGTTTTTTCCAGAAGTTATTAAAGAAGGACATCTGTATATCTTGCAAACACCATTATTTAGAGTTAGAAATAAAAAAGAAACTATTTATTGCTATTCTGAACAAGAAAGAAGAGATGCTATTGCTAAACTATCTGGAAAACCAGAAATTACCCGATTTAAGGGATTAGGAGAAATTTCTCCAGATGAATTTGTGCATTTTATTGGAGATGATATTCGTTTAGACCCTGTAATGTTGGATAAAGAAAAACCTATTGAAGAATTATTGTCTTTTTATATGGGAAAAAACACACCTAATCGACAAGAGTTTATTATAGAAAATCTTAAAGTAGAGTTAGATACTATAGAAGAAGAATTATAAGGATACAAAAAGTGCCCCGGAAAAAGGTATGGATATAGAAAACGAAAACGAAGAACTACATAATGAGTTAACTCCTGAAGAGCATCAGCCTCAGGAAGTGATTACAAAGGTTACCGGAATGTATAAGGATTGGTTTCTGGATTACGCATCCTATGTAATCCTGGAACGAGCGGTGCCATCAATAGAAGATGGACTGAAGCCAGTTCAGCGTAGAATTCTACATTCTATGAAAGACTTAGATGATGGTAGATATAATAAAGTAGCTAATATTGTAGGGCATACCATGCAGTATCACCCGCACGGTGATGCTAGTATTGCAGATGCGATGGTGCAGATTGGACAAAAAGATCTGTTAATTGATATGCAAGGTAACTGGGGTAATATACTTACTGGTGATAGAGCGGCGGCTTCTAGGTATATAGAAGCAAGGTTGTCTAAGTTTGCATTAGATGTAGTATATAATCCTAAAGTAACAGATTGGCAATTATCATATGATGGAAGAAAAAAAGAGCCGATTAATTTACCTATAAAATTTCCATTATTATTAGCACAAGGAGCAGAAGGAATTGCGGTAGGACTTAGTACTAAAATTCTACCTCATAATTTTTTAGAATTGATTGATGCTTCTATTAAGCATTTGCAAGGTAAACGGTTTACAATTTTACCAGATTTTCCAACTGCAGGAATAGCAGACTTTACTAATTACAATGATGGTAATCGTGGAGGTAAAGTTAGGGTGCGTGCAAAAATCTCTCAATTAGACAAGAATACACTGGTTATAAGCGAGATACCTTTTTCTACTACAACTTCTAGTTTAATAGATTCTATTCTAAAAGCTAATGAAAAAGGTAAGATAAAAGTAAAGAAAATAGAGGATAATACGGCAGCAAAAGTAGAGATACTGGTGCATCTTCCTGGTGGTATTTCTCCGGATAAAACTATTGATGCGTTATATGCTTTTACTAACTGTGAAACATCAATTTCTCCGTTAGGTTGTGTAATTGAAGATAATAGTAGACCTAATTTTATTGGAGTCTCAGAAATGTTAAGGCGCTCTACAGATCACACCGTAGAATTGCTGAAAAAAGAATTAGAGATTCAGTTAAATGAATTGCAGGAACAATGGCACTTTGCATCATTGGAAAGAATTTTTATCGAAAACCGTATTTATCGCGAAATTGAGGAAGAAGAAACCTGGGAAGGAGTGATAAAGGCAATTGATAAAGGACTACAACCACATATAAAACATTTAAAACGAGCTGTTACCGAAGAAGACATTGTTCGTTTGACAGAAATTAGAATTAAAAGAATCTCAAAATTTGATATCGATAAGGCACAACAAAAGATTGAAGCTTTAGAAGAAGATATTGCTCAGGTAAAACATCATTTAGCACATCTTATTGAATATGCTGTATCCTATTTTAAAAGATTGAAAAGTACTTATGGTAAAGGATGGGAGCGAAAGACTGAAATAAGAATTTTTGACGACATAGAAGCCACCAAGGTAGTTATTAGAAACACTAAGCTATATGTAAATCGAGAAGAAGGATTTGTAGGAACATCACTTCGTAAAGATGAATATGTAACAGAATGTTCCGATATAGATGATATTATTTGTTTCACTGGAGATGGCAAGCTCATGATTACTAAAGTTGACGCTAAAACTTTTGTCGGTAAAAATATTATACATATTGCAATATTTAAAAAGAAAGATAAGCGTACGATTTATAATATGATTTATCAAGACGGTCGAGGAGGAGCAGCTTATGTAAAGCGATTTGCAGTAACCGGAGTAACAAGAGATAAGGAATACGATTTAACACAAGGAAAAAAAGGTTCTAAAGTTATTTATTTCACTGCTAATCCTAATGGAGAAGCAGAAGTGATTGCTATTTTCTTACGTCAAGCGGGAAGTGTTAAGAAATTGAAATTTGACCTTGATTTTTCTGACCTACTAATAAAAGGAAGAGGTGTAAAAGGAAATATTGTTACCAAATACAATATCAAGAAGGTAGAACTAAAGGAACAAGGAGTTTCTACTTTAAAGCCTCGTAAAATATGGTTCGATAACACAGTGCAACGACTCAATGTAGATGGAAGAGGAGAGTTACTCGGTGAGTTTAAAGGAGAAGATCGTTTATTGATAATTAATCAAAAAGGTATGGTAAAAGCTATTGTTCCTGAGATTACAGTGCATTTTGATTCTGATATGGTGGTGCTTGAGAAATGGAAGCCTATGAAGCCGATTTCAGCTATTTATTGGGATGGAGAAAAAGAAAAGTATTATGTTAAACGATTTTTAGTTGAAAATGCAGACCGAGAAGATGTGTTTATTTCGGATCATCAGAAATCATTTTTAGAAATTGTTTCTACAGATCACAGACCTGTTGCAGAAATAGTATACAATAAACTAAGAGGGAAAGATCAGAAACCAAATGATGAAATAAGTTTAGAGGATTTTATCTCTGTAAAAGGAATTAAGGCACAAGGAAATCAACTTACTACAGAGAAAGTAAGGCAGATAAATTTATTGGATTCATTACCGTATGATGAGCCTGAAGAGTTGCCTGCAGAAGAAATAGAGGTGATAGAAGAAGAGGCGGTGACTCCAAATTCGAAAAAAGAAGCTTCTGATAGTACTGGGGTGGGTAATAGAATTTCCTTAGATAAAGATACTGAGGAAGAGGATGATGGAGAGCAAACAAAATTGTTTTAAACAACTGATTGTAAGATGTTTAAAAAAGGTTTGTTTAAGCAAAGGTTTTAGTGTTTAGTTTTACTTCTCAATGTATAAAAAACAAAAAATCCTGAGTATTTACTCAGGATTTTTTGTTATATAAAATATAGATTACCCTAAGATTTTTTTACAAACTTCGTTAAAATCACGATATGCTGACCACTCACTTTACCCTCTATATGCTCAGGATTATCATGTACTAAAGAAATATTACGAACTGCTGTGCCTCTTTTAGCAGTGAAATTAGCACCTTTTACATTCAAATCTTTAATGAGTACAACATTATCTCCTGCTTGTAGTGTAGCTCCATTAGAATCCATATGTTTTATTGTAGTGCTTTCATCATCGCCTTCTCCTGTAGCTTTTGCCCAAACTAAGACATCTTCTTCGAGGTATAACATATCCAGAAGATCTTGCGGCCAACCCTCAGGCCTTAATCGAGTAAGCATTCTCCAGGCCATTACTTGCACACCAGGAATCTGACTCCACATACTATCATTAAGACATCGCCAGTGATTAGGATCCGTTGTTGATGGATCTTCAATTTGTCCTTTGCAGGTTTCACATATTAAAATACTAGAATCTAGCCCTACATTAGGAGATTCAGGAATATCATATACTGATAAGTTCTCGGCAGCAGTACATAGTTCACATACTGTTCCACTGCGATCTTGTAGTTCTTTTAATTTACTCATTTGTTTCGGTCAATAAGTGAGATCACTTTTATTGGTTTACGCAAAAATGCGATAATTTCTTTTAAATGCTAATTGTTTTGCCCGCTCAGTTTTCCTTTCTTTCGAAGTTTAAAATTGATAAACTCTACAAATAAAGAAAATGCAATCGTAAAATACAGGTATCCTTTTGGTATCGTTCCAACTTCCGAATCAAATATTTGAAGATGTGCTAAATGAGCAGCCTCGGCTATCAGCATAAATCCAATCAGAATCAAGAATGAAAGCCCTAGAATCTGAATAGAAGGGTGTTTGTTAACAAAACGACCTACAGGTGTAGCAAATAACATCATGATTAAAACAGAGATCACAACCGCTATAATCATTATAATTAGCGCGTCTGTTGGGTTGTCACTTAATCCATTGGTCATACCAACTGCTGTAAGTATAGAGTCAAAAGAGAACACTACGTTGATCAGCGTAATCTGTACAATTGCTTTGGATAGTGAACTAGAGCTCTTTTCTTTAATTTCTTTCTCTTCTTCTCCTTTTTCATCTACTTTTTCATGAATTTCATGAACACTTTTATAAAGTAGAAACATTCCCCCACCAAATAATATCAGGGACTGACCACTAATTCCAGCTTCGATCCAAGGTAGATTAATATGCCAGAAAGGAGCCTCCATAGCCACAAGTAAAGAAATACCAAAAAGCAATACAATTCGCATAACCATGGCTAAGAGTAAACCGATATTGGTTGCTTTTTTCTGTTCTTCATGAGGTAGCTTGCTTGAAGCAAGTGAAATGAATATGATGTTATCAATACCAAGAACGATTTCAAGAAAAGTCAATGTTAACAAGGCGATCCAGGCATCAGCAGTGGTGAAAATCTCTAACATTATTTTATTTTTTTAGCGGTTCCTCTTTGTTTGTTTTTTTTAGCACCTACTAGTCCATATTCAAAAGTATAGGTGTCTTTATCAGTAGTTAATATTTTCATATGAATCGCTTTTTCTTCAGCCATATTTTTTGGATGAAGTTTCTTTACGATATATTCACAATCATTGATCCAGCGAATACTTGCGGTATCACTTTTGCCTTGGAAATAATCTATTTCGATAGAATCATTGCGAACAAATGTCGTTTTTGCAAGCTCTCCGTTAAGATAGGTTTCAAACTCAAAAGTTCCAGTTTGAAAATCTGTACAATTGCGTTCTTGCTGATAACAACTTGTAAAGAATATAGAAACTAGTAAAGAAAAAGCAAATCGCTTCATAGGATAATAATAAGGATAAACGAAAATAAATCTATTTCAACAGATTTTACAGCAATGAGAAGAAAAATTGTCGAGTTTTTTAGTTCTTATAGATATCAAAAGTACCATCCATATAGAAAAATACAATTTGATTAATTTCTTTATTACTAGAAATGCTATTAATGATTTGTTTTTCTGCTTTGTTGGAGATATCCGAAATATTATTTTGAACGTCAGGTTCTGGTAGTGAGAATAAATCTTGTTCCGATTCTGTAACATCTGGAGTTTCGATAGGAGTAGGAGTTACTGGTGTAACTGGAGGAGGTGTTTCTTTTGGTTGATGTACTACTTCAGATTTTGGAAATGTACCTTGCCCATATAGTAACCAATATAATTCAGCTTCTGGATATGCTTCTGTTATTTTCATAACAAAATCAAGACTAGGTTTGTTTCTACCAGATAGAATATGGGAAATGGAAGAACGCCCCACGCCCATGGCATCTGCGAATCCGGAGGCAGAAACATGGTAAAATTTCATGATTTCCTGTATTCTTTTTCCAAAAGCGGTAGTGTTTACCATTGTAAACGAGTTTTGATTTATAAGTTGATTACAAAGGTAAACAATCTCGTAGAAACATAAGTTTACAATTGTAACTTACTTAAAGATCAAAATGATATTATGTGAATTAAAACTTTAAGTAATATTATTTTAAGTATTGAAAACAAGACAATTAAACCAAATTCAATAAAATATAAACTTATTTGCTAGTTATTAAATCACTTTTAAAGATAAGTCTTAAAAACCTGTTTAACATCTTAAACAATCATAATATTCAACTTGTTTACATATGTAAATAAATCTAATTTACAATTGTAAAACCTTCATCAGTTTACATATGTAAAAACTAAAACAATTGTTATGAATCTTCAGTAAACAGTAGTAATTTAGACGCTTTAATAAGCTTATGGATATTGATAAATTATCTCATTGGTTCAATATATATAAAGAACCTTCCTTATCAGGACGTTACATACATTTAGAACATATTACTCCTCTTTTAAATAGTCTTTCTAAAAAAGTTGAGATAGCACTTCTTGGTACTTCAGAAAATAATGCACCTATACACCTTATAAAACTCGGTAATGGGCCAAAGAAGTTATTATTTTGGTCACAAATGCATGGAAACGAAAGTACTACTACAAAGGCTGTGTTCGACTTTCTTAATATGCTTACCGATAGTTCTAATGAACTTTCTGAACGGATTTTAGCTTCCTGTACCTTATATATCATTCCTATATTAAGTCCAGATGGAGCAAAAGCATATACAAGACTTAACTATAATCAAGTTGATCTAAATAGAGATGCTCAAAATAAAACTCAAAAGGAAAGTGTTATACTTAGTGATGTAATTCGCGATATTAAACCGGATTATGCTTTCAATCTGCATGGGCAACGTACTATTTTTAGTGTAGGAGATACTAATATTCCTGCTACAGTCTCTTTTTTATCACCTGCTGGAGATAAAGAACGTACTATTACTCCTTGTCGTAAAGTAGCTATGGAAATCATCGCAGAAATGAATTCAGTGCTACAGCATCATATACCTAATGGTGTTGGGAGATACGATGATGGCTTTAATATTAATTGCGTAGGGGATACTTTATCAGATATGGGGATACCTACGATACTGTTTGAAGCAGGACATTATAAAGAGGATTATGATCGGGAAAAAACCAGATCGTATATATTTTATGCATTGATGACGGGAGTTAAGTATATATCAGATAAGAATGTGACTGGAGATCAATATGAAGAATACTTTGATATTCCGGAAAATGGAAAATGTTTTTTTGATATTATTATTAGAGATGTTGTGGTCGATAACAAAAATGTGGATATAGCTGTGCAGTATACTGAGGAATTATCCGAAAACCATATTAAATTCATACCAAAAATTGTTAAAATTGCGGATTTAAGAAAATTTTATGGACATAGAGAAATAGTTGGTAAAAAGAGGGTAATTAGCCGGTATATAAGCTCCGAAATCGATAGAGTACAGATAGTTCCGGAAATAGCTCTAGAGAGGGAGTTGTTAAAATTCCTGTTAAAAGATGAATTATTCTCAACAGAATTGAGAAAAAGTTGAAAAAAAATGTATGAAAACATTATTTTTCTATTATTTTTGCAATGTAATTAATCGGGAAAATTATTAGAATTACTATGGCAAAATTTAAATTAGACGAAGTAGATCACCAAATATTAGACATGTTGATTGAAAATACTCGTACACCTTTTACGGATATTGCAAAGAAATTACTTATTTCGGCTGGTACTGTTCATGTGCGTGTTAAGAAAATGGAAGAAGCTGGAATTATTGAAGGTTCTTCATTAACTTTAGACTACAAAAAATTAGGATATTCTTTTATCGCTTATGTGGGTATATACCTTCAGAATACATCACAAACCAAATTTGTATTGCAGAGAATTAAAGAAATACCTTTTGTAACCGTTGCACATATAACGACTGGTAAATTTAATATCTTTTGTAAAGTAAGAGCAAAAGATACTAATCATGCAAAAGATATCATTTTTCAATTAGATGATATTGATGGTGTGTACCGTACAGAAACTATGATTTCGTTAGAAGAAAGCATTAATGATAAGAAACGCTTGATGCATTCTATTTTTCAAGAGATGTAAAGGGCATTCTATTTAAACATATAAACCCTTTAGGAACCAATCTTAGAGGGTTTTTTATTGTAGCATTATTTTATTAATCAACCATATTCGTAACCACAATTATGGCAAGACAACCAAAAATAGAACGTTTTAACCACAACGTTCTTACTAAGTATCAGATATACAATAGTATATTTATTACATTACCTTTTGATGAGATCACCAACACAGGTGTTTTACTACCACTTTTTAATGAAGTATGTGAAAAAGGGTATGATCAAAAGAAAAATCCTTCGGAAATTGTAGAAAGCTTTTTTAAGTTATATCAAGATAATCCTTCAGATAAGGAAAAGCACAATCTTCTATTTAGATTTATACAATATATAGAACGTCAGGTAGTATTATTTGATGCTATAGAAGACGCCGCCTTTCCTATTGTTAATAATATGGATGGACGTGGTACTTTAAGAAGTATAAAGGAAGAAGCACAGGCAAAGGGGCAATTGGAAGAATTAAAAGATTATTTAAGAAGGTTTAAAATTAGACCTACCTTAACTGCGCATCCTACACAGTTTTATCCAGGAACCGTATTGGGAATTATTCATGATCTTGATACTGCTATCCGAGGTAATGACTCGCAAAGAATTAAAAAGTTGTTAGCACAGTTAGGTAAAACAGCTTTCTTCAAAAAAGAAAAACCAACACCGTATGATGAAGCGGTGAGTTTAATATGGTATCTGGAAAATGTGTTTTATCATTCCGTGGGAACAATCTATAATTATATCCAGCAGAATATTTTTCAGGGAGAAGATCTCGAAAACGATCTTATTAATTTAGGATTCTGGCCTGGAGGTGATAGGGATGGTAATCCTTTTGTAACAACAGAAACTACCCTGAAAGTAGCTAAGAGATTACGTAAAACCATCTTGATAAATTATTATAGAGATATACGTAAGCTTAAACGTAGAATTACTTTTGGTAATCTACAAGATAAATTAGGTGTTTTAGAACAAGCCTTGTATGAAAATTTCTATTATGCTAAAACGGCAGAACCTTTGTCTATAGAGACATTGATGACTGGGCTGTTGGAGGTAAGAGAAGAATTGATCAGTAAGCACCAGTCTTTGTTTTTAGAAGAATTACAAGATTTGATTAATAAAGTAAAGATTTTTGGATTCCATTTCGGAACCTTAGATATTCGTCAGGATTCCAGAGTGCATCATAATGTACTTACAGGGATTGTAAAGAAAACAAATGAGTTAGGTTTAGGTTTTTTTCCAGACAACTATGATTCTTTATCAGAAGAAGAGCAGATTAAAGTATTATCAAATGTAACAGGAAAACTTGATCCATCTGTATTAGACGATGACATGGCTAGAGCAACGATCGAGTCAATTTATGCCATACAAACCATACAACAGAATAACGGAGAACGTGGAGCTAATCGTTATATTATTAGTAATAACGGAAGTGTTCTTAATGTGATGGAAACTTTTGCTATGATAAGGTTAAGTGACTGGGAACAACCTACGGTGGATGTAATTCCGTTATTTGAGACGGTTCCGGATCTTCAGGTTTCGCATCAAGTGATGGAAACATTGTATAGTAATCCTGTGTATATGGAACATCTAAAACGTCGTGGAATGAAACAAACCATTATGCTTGGTTTCTCTGATGGAACGAAAGATGGTGGATACCTGATGGCAAATTGGGGTATTTTTAAAGCTAAAGAAGCGTTGACCGAAATATCAAGAAAATATGATATAAAGGTTATATTCTTTGATGGCCGTGGAGGACCACCAGCTAGAGGAGGAGGAAATACAAATCAGTTCTATGCATCACTTGGTCCTACCGTAGAAGATGAACAAATCCAAATAACAGTACAAGGACAAACGATCAGTTCTAATTTCGGGACCTTAGATTCTTGTCAATATAATTTAGAACAGTTATTAGGTGCTGGTGTAGAAAATCAATTGACCGATAATGAAGCAAATCTTTTTTCTAAAGAAAATAAAGATACAATGCAGGAATTAGCGGATGTCAGTTATGAAACGTATGTAGATTTTAAAAATCATCCTAAGTTTTTACCATATTTGGAGCATATGAGTACGCTTAAGTACTACGGAAAAGCCAATATTGGTAGTCGTCCTTCTAAACGTAGTAAAAGTAGTACCTTAGATTTTGGAGATTTGAGAGCGATACCTTTTGTTGGTAGCTGGAGTCAATTAAAACAGAATGTCCCTGGTTTTTACGGAGTAGGAACTGCATTAAAAACCTATGAAGATCGCGGAGAGTTTGATAAAATCATTGCACTATACAAAGGATCTGCGTTCTTTAGAGCATTAGTAGGTAATAGTATGATGAGTTTGACCAAATCGTTTTTTCAGTTAACTGCGTATATGAAAGATGATGAAGAATACGGAGCTTTTTGGAATATTATCCATGATGAGTATGAACTAACCAAACGTCTTTTACTAAAATTAACAGGCTACTCAGAATTAATGGAAAATGAACCAGCGGGTAAAGCTTCTATTGATATCAGAGAAAATATCGTATTACCTTTGCTTACAATTCAACAATATGCACTGAAGAAAATTCAAGATATTAATAGAACCGGTAAAGACATAGAAGATCTGGAAATCTATGAAAAAATGGTAACTCGTTCGTTATTTGGTAATATTAATGCCAGTCGTAACTCTGCGTAAGAAGAGCATATAAAATTCACTTAAAACCACAGCTGTTCTTCGGTTGTGGTTTTTTGTTTAGTGAATTTTATATTTCTTTAATAAAACATTGAAATTGTTTTAGAATAAACGTTTGTATAAATGAAGCATATACTTCCACCTGGTTTGTTTTTTCTGTTTGATTAATATTTAATAATAGTTATAAGATTACAGCTAATTAGTGATTTATTAAAGGTTCTTGTATATTTATGATGATACAGTGGTTTTACACTAAAAATGTATAAAACCTTTAGAGAAATGTCTGATGCTAGGTAAATAATTATGTGGCTATGACAATATGTTAAACATCAGATTCCATTTTTAAGTTGCTACAGAATACCATGAAATTGATAATTAAGACTATTAAACTATTGTTTTTTTGCATTGGATTCCTAACAATTGTTATTATTGTTCTCTATGGTTACCGGGATATTCCTTTGGAAGATTTAAAAGCTAAATATGCTCGAGCACCCTCTTCATTTATTTCTGTAGATGGAATGAATGTACATTTTCGTGATGAAGGAGATCGAAAAAATTCAATTCCAATCGTTCTGATTCATGGTACAGGTTCTAGTCTGCACACTTTTAATGATTGGACAATTCAATTAAAGCAAGATTTTCGGGTAGTAAGAATGGATCTACCTGGATATGGACTTACGGGCCCTTTTCCAGATCGAAGTTATTCAATTGATAATTATGTAGATTTTCTAAAGCATTTTTTAACTTCCCTCGGAGTAAAAAAATGTGTGATTGGAGGAAACTCCCTAGGAGGAGGTATTGCTTGGAGTTTTACTTCTAAATACCCTGAAATGGTTGATAAATTGATACTAATTAATGCATCAGGCTATCCATCCAAAGCAAAAAGTGTTCCGGTAGCTTTTAAGATTGCTAAAATCCCTGTTGTCAAAAATATCTTCACGTTTATCACACCAAGGTTTGTGGCAAAATCAAGTTTAGAAAATGTGTTTGCTGATAAAACCAAGGTAACCGATAAACTTATTGACCGTTATTTTGAGCTTACCTTAAGAGAAGGTAATCGACAAGCCTTTATAGATAAGTTAGAGCGGAAAAAGAATACAATTACCTATAAAAGCATTAAATTAATTAAGCAAAGGACTCTAGTATTGTGGGGTGATCAAGATAAATTAATTCCTGTTGACAAGGCATATCAATTCCATAATGATTTACCTAACGATACCTTATTCATTATGAAGGACGTAGGACATGTTCCAATGGAAGAAAGTCCGAGTTTAAGTGCAGAAGCAGTGATTACGTTTTTGAAAAACAAATGATATTAGCATATTTTTGATGACTGAATTTAATCCGCCAATTTCTATACGAGACACTGAAGAATTAATAGCAATTGTTAATTCGGGTAAGGGTCACTGGCAAAAAGAAGCAATAGATCAGGCAAGAAATGAATTAATAAAAAGAAATGTTTCTCAAGATGAACAGGAAAAAGTAGTACCTAATTGGAATAAATTGGATGAAGAATATTTTCAGGAATTAGGTGAGACATTTGAGGAAAATCAAGACAAAAGTTATTCAATACTAAAAAAGGTGAGTATTTTCGTTTTTGCACCACTAATTATTTTTAATAGTTTGGCAGAGGATACAGGTCTTTTGAGTTTATTTAAAGAAAACTCTAAATTAAGATTTAAGCAACGATTAATTTTACTTTTAACGGGTACAATGTTTTGGTTAATTGTTGGAGTATGGAGTATAGATAACTCAGAAGAAGAACGTCTAAAATTAACTCCCGAAGAGGAAATTGAATTCTTGGAATGGAAGAAAAAACATAGGTATGAATAAAATTTTATCATAATCTATATGGCTAAAGAATGTTTATGTTTGTCGGATTTATATATTTGTTTCTTATTATACAACTTATAAAGCTTTCATAAACATTATTCATTACTAATAAGTAATACAATAGACTATATCGTTTTAAATATCATAGTTCTTTTTGGAGCAATACAAGGCTTTACATTGTGTCTTTATTTACTTTCTAAAAGAAAAGATAATAAGAGAGCATTTAATTATTATATGTTGTTTTTGTTTTCTTTATCCTTTTACAATCTAACATATGCCTTATTGTATATGAATATTTATAGGATTGGCTTTATACCTTTAACCTCTTTTCCATTTCCCTATAAATACCTAATTGCAGTTGGATTTTATTTTTATGTAAAAAGCTTAATCCAAAAGAAAGAAAATGGCGTTTCTTCTATAGAATACCTCTTGTTTCTCCCAGCCGTTTTATATGGAGTATTGAGATTGTATTGGTATGTGATAATTCTTAGCGGTGTTGATGAGGATATATTCTTAAAAGTTTATGAAGCTGGTTTTTTCTTGTACAATGAGTTTGCATACCTAATTTTTAATTTATTGGTCATGATTAGTATTCTAAAGTTTATACAGAAGAATAAAGGCCAGATTAAAGGTTCGGTGTCAACACGTAAAAATTGGGAATGGTTGTCTACATTTTCCTGGGTGTTTATTTTGGTAATTGTTCTTAATTTATTGCATCAAATAGTAGCACATGCTTTGGGACTCGAGCATAGTAGAGCGTTTTATTATATAATACTAGTGTTAAATTCTATTTACATATACTGGATAGGTTTCATTGGTTTTACCAAATCCAATCTATTGTTTAAAACTTTCAATCTCAAAGATCAATCGGAAGAGGAGATTGATAGTTTATTAAAAAATAGAATAGAACACTATATGATAAAAGAAGAAGTTTTTACCAATCAAAATTTTAAAGTTTCGGATTTAGCTTCTTTGTTATCAATTCCTGAAAAAGAGTTGTCCTTATATATCCATGATACCTATCATATGTCTTTTACAGATTTTGTAAATACTTATAGAGTAGAAAAGGTAAAATTATTGCTAGTGTCTTCAGAACAAGAAAAATTTACATTATTAGCAATTGCGGAGAAATCAGGCTTCAGTTCAAAATCTTCATTTAATGCAGTGTTTAAAAAGTTAACCGGTGTAACTCCTACTCAGTTTAAATCGAATTCTAAAAATTAATATGTCCAGTATTTATTTTCTGGACATTGTCAATCGGTTTTGAGGTTTTTTTTTCTTTAAAAGCCTATAGTTTTGAAACATAAAATTTTTAAAACTAAACTCATGAATAGATTTTTTTTAGTAGCAATTATTAGTGTTTCTGTATTTTCTTCAAAAGTGTACAGTCAGCAAAAAGTAGTATCTGTACAAGACAGCATTACTGTCTTTTATGATCATTTTTTTGAAGAATTAGAGACAAATTACTTGTATCGAAAAAACGTTAATTGGAGTCAGGTAAAATCTTATATAAAAGAAGAAGCCTTAAAGAGTAATACATTTGAGCAGTCGTTAGAAGTATGCTCAAAGGTTTTTGATACGATTAAAGGAAATCATTTATTGTTGTTTTCGGAAAAAGGACTTTACCAAAGTAACCTCAAAAGACAAATTACACAAGAAGATTTGCATAAAAGCTTATTGGAGGCATATGCTAAGGAACCCAAATTTGAGGTAAAACTAATTAGTGATCAATACGGCTATATTTTTATTCCAGGGATGCTATTATTAAATGCAACACAAGAGGAATTAAACGAGAGAGCCCAAAAAATATATGACGCTATCATAAAATTGGACAATGCTAAAAAAATAGATGGATGGATTATTGATTTACGATTAAACATAGGAGGAAACTCTAATGTGATGTTAGCGGGGTTATATCACTTAATAGGTGATAATACGGTATCATTGTATTTGGATGCAAATAAAAATGTAACAAACCGTTCAGGATTGCTTAATGGAGTTTATTATGAAAATCAAAAAATACAAGCAGAGGTAAAGACAGGTGCTAAACCAAAAACTAATATTCCGGTAGCGTTAATTACTGGTGTTATGACAGCTAGTGCTGGAGAATTTGTTGCATTGGGTTTTAGGGGAAGAAAAAATACCGTGATTATAGGCGAAGAAAGTTATGGATTGACTACAGCCAATGATTTGTTTGAATTACCGTTTAAAACAAAAGCAGCAATTACACTGAGCTATGCTACAGATAGATCCGCTCTGTTTACCCAAAGTATTAAACCAGAAATAGAGATCATTAAAGAGGCTAATTTTCAGGATTTGACTAAAGATAAAAATATTATCGAAGCTATGAAGTTTATAGATACCAAGTAATAAAAGTATCTAATTAGAGGATTTGTTTTAGTAAATATGTTTTAAATTAGATACACTTTAAAAAAATCATACTTATGAAACTCAAATATGCATTTTTGTTTTTAGCCATTGTGGGATTGTGTTATACTTGGTATTTTAATATTCAATTTTATTTAAATGCAGAAGATACTTCTCTCTTAAATTATATTGCACAAACAAAAACTACATTTCCGGCTAAATCTTTTAATGCAGATTTATTGGTGGTAGTGTTTACTTTTTTTGTTTGGTATATCCCAGAGGCGATTAAACTAAAAATGAAGCACTGGTGGATATTTATTCCATTAACATTTATGGTGGCTATTGCATTTGCATTTCCGTTGTTTTTATATTTTAGAGCACGTAAATTAGAGAAACAAAAAGCGATTGAGTAGTAATTATAGACGTAGATAATAAAGAACTGTTAATACAATTATAGAATGCAATAAGAATTAGTACATTTCTACTCTATTTCTAAATGATTATTTATGCAATCTTTACTTACGCCAGAAGAATATAATCCTTACTATGGTACTTATATAGATAAAGCCGAAAGCACTACTATTGTAGATGCTTTACAGCTAGGTAAACAAAGCTTTATTAACTTTGTTAATTCAATTTCTAATGAAAAATTGACTTATGCATATGCAGAAGAAAAATGGACAGTTGCAGAAGTATTACAACATATCATCGATACAGAACGTATTTTTTCTTACCGCGCACTTCGCTTTGCAAGAAACGATAAAAGCTCATTGATGGGGTTTGATCAAGATGAATATGTTCCTAATTCTAATGCGAATAATTATAGTAAACAGGAACTTATAGAAGATTTTGAAGCAACAAGAAACAGTTCAATTGCTTTGTTTAAGAGGTTTACAGAGGATATGCTAACCCAAATAGGAGAGGCGAGTGGTAGTCCAATGAGTACAAGAGCAGCAGGTTATATACTTTCTGGTCACCAAAAACATCATTTGGATATCATTAAAGAAAGATATTTGTAATAGACAATGACTAAAGAAGAGGTAGCTAAGAAATATCTTTCTTTTTTGGAAAGAGGAGAAATAGATAATGTGATTAATCTATTTGTGGATGAAGGTATTGTAGTATCTCCTCTTTATGGTGTTTTGCCTGCTACAGAATTTTATAAATCTTTATCAGAGGATACAACTTCTTCAAAACTTCTTTTTGACGGATTGTTTTTTGAGAAAAACACAAACAGAATTTCCTTACTTTTTGACTATGTGTGGACATTAAAAAATGGCAAAGTTGTCGAATTTAAAGTGGTGGATATTTTAGAACTTACTCCTGAGAATAAAATCAAAAAATTGACCATTATTTATGATACTGTTAATACCAGAAGTTTGATTGGTAAGTAAAGTATTATAATACCTCAGAGTTTTTATTTGTTCTTAAAACAGTATCAAAATAATTAGAAAAATTGAAAGTATTTACTCCGCTTTTTCCAAAAGTCTGACCGATAAAATTTTTAATCATACCTTCCTTTGTTACGCTATGTATATGAAGTGCTTTGGAGTGATTATAGAATGTTTTGGATTCAGAAATGTCAAATGAATGAAATGCATCAATTGCGAAAATGGTAATTCCTAATTCCTTAGCTACCTCTGCATCTAATTCTGAAACAGATGTAATGTTCCTTTTATCATCCCGTTTTTCTTTAGGGTGTCCATGAAGTTGGGCTAGAAGCATCAATCCTTCCCTAACTCTTGGAGCGCTGTTTGGGCCAACTCCATAAGTATTAATAATGATTTGTTTGTTAGTTTTGAGTTCTGGTTCCCAGTCCCTTAATGCAAATATTTTTCCGTTATTTACATTTAAAACAATGAATACTTGATTCTCCAACCCTTCATTCATAGTATCATCAGCCATAACCTGAATCTCTTTTTGTATCTGATTTTCATCAAAAGTAATTACATAACTGTTTTTATGTAATTCTCGAATTCCTGGAGCAGAATTGGTTCCTCCTTTTTCTTCAATAACGTAATTCCACTCTCTTATATCGATAACTCTTAGGTTATTTGTTTCTGACCCATCTGACCCTAGTTGTTCTCCAGTAACTCTATCTATATAATAGTCAGCAAAAGAAAAAGCTGTAGAAAATGAAAATAAGCCAATAAAAAAAAGTAGCGTGCTTTTTGTCATTGAAATAAGTTTAAATTTAAATCTCTTTTAAATTTAAACAATATTTTTTAAAGTATCAATGTTTAGTTCATGACCACCAGAATGGGTGTTGAATTCTATTTGAGGTAAAATCCCTTTTACTCTTACTTTTTCGGCATGTACTTTGTCAATTTCGAAATAAGGGTCTTTTTCTCCTAAAATGTGAGTAACTTTAGTTCTTTCGGTTAAAAATGTAAAATCTTCTTTTCCTAATTCCTTTGGAAATCCTCCAGAAATCATCACAAATGCATCAGGCTGTATTTTTCTGCTAGCAATCCATCTACTTGCTATACTTACTCCTTGCGAGTATCCTAGTACAACAAATTTAACCGTAGAAGGCAAATTCTCTGCTTCGACTACAGAATCTATATAATTAAGAACATTTTTAGTTTCAGTTTGTGTATTTTCTTTGGTAAGCCAACTAGAACCAACTTTCTTATAATCATTGTTTTTATAGTATTTAGAAGGCGCTTGCGGTGCAATAATATAGTTCTCTTTTGGATCTAGGCTTTGGAACAATCTGATGAAATATCTACTTAAGTAACCAATTCCGTGAAAGACTAACCAAACTGTTTTCGTTTCAGAAGTTAACTCATTTAAGATGTCATATGTATTTGTGGATTGGTAAACAACCTCCTTTTGCATAATTAATTACTTTTTATAATTGGAACCATTCATCTATTATAGGCCACAAGATATCTTGATTTTTCTTTCTAAAAAAATCAAAATGACCAATTGTTTTTAGGTTATAATCAGATGGTTTTAAGTGTTTTCTAATTGTTTTAGCATTACTATATACTCTATTGCTTAAGATATCTACTGATTTCTTGGGCGCAAAAAGATCATCATCAATGCTAATTAGTAACATGGGTTCCTTTATGTCTTGATAATAGGTTTCAGAATTACCTTTGGTAAAATGCAGCATAGAATCTGGGTGCAAAAGGAAAGTAGCCCAATCTTTTGCGGCTTTTGTAGTTAAAGGCTTTCCTAATCCAAACCAACTAGAAGGGTAGTATCCTAAAACGGATGTAGTAATTGGAACGAAAAATTTAAAATTGAGATATATCAATGCGCGCATTCTAGGGGTAAAGTGTTTGTAAAACCCAAACTGAGATCCGATAGTAAGATATTTGTCATAATATTGAAAAGCGTTACTAAACCCTACGCTATTTCCACCGTAGCTATGACCTATCATATATTGTGAGTTGTTAGGGAACTCTTCTTTAACATGTTTAGAAACGGCCTTGAAATCCATTGCCCATGAAAAGAAACCATGTTCCTTTAAAGATTGAATGCTCTTGGATGTTGAAGATCCAATACTCCGATAATCAAAGGTAAAGACATTACATCCTTTTTCTGTCAGATATGTAGCTATGTTGAAATAAAATTTTTGAGGAACAGCTACAGCAGGAGCAAATACAATGGTTTTGTTGTTTGATGATTTCGGAACAAATTCATGAACAGAAATAGGATATCCATCGGTGGATTGAATAGTGTATGACTCCATTAACTAAGATTTTAAAATTGTTTTTTGCTTTAAGTATAGCTCGGTTTGATAGTCGAAAAAAGAAACTATTTTATTGAAATAATCATGTCGAGATTTTGATTTTGGAATCTGAGCATGTGCTGCATTAGAAATAATATGCAATTCTGAAGCTATAGGTATTGCTTTGTTGAAATGATATCCAGCATCATCTTTAATAAGTTCATCTTTATCGAGATATATAAAAAGAACTTTCTGAAGGCTATGAGCTTCTTTAATCCTGTCGATCATTCGGATTTTCTTTCGTAGTTTGGGTGCCAGAGTATTTATGAATTTTAATGCAAAATTGGCAAAAGGATATTGTACCCAGAAATCATCCAAGGTGTTAGCGGCACTTTCTACAATGGCAAAATCATACTGATGTTTTTCTGCAAAAGCAATAGTAGCCCATTGTCCCCCTAATGAGATTCCTAAATAACCCAATGCTGTATTCGGAAATATATCTCTGGCAGTGTTTCCAGCAACAATGATGTCTTCATAATAATTAAAATTACCAACTTCACTTTCTCCAAAACCGTTGATATCAAAAATGAATACATTGTATCCATGGTTTCTTAGTATATCGGTATATCCGTTTTTCAGGAAGTAACCTTTAGCTTCTTTTCCCATAGGATGCCCTAATACTATAGTGGCTTTAGAATGATCCTTTTTTGAAGATGCATACATTCCTTTTAGTAAGGCACCGGATTTACTTTTAAATGATATTGAGTCCCATTCCTTAATTTGTTCTTTTGATAATGGGTTTTTCCATGGTATCATAAAACGTCCAAAAAAAGGTTTTTTTGCAATCTTATAATATGTTTTCATTTCTTTAATATTATTTTTTCCATTCTGGAAACTGCATTGTTGATATATTTATGGTCGTTATAGATACGCATTAATAAAATGCCGCCTTCAAGATCTTGAACCATCTGTTCCGCTAGTGATAATGATTCTTCTTTAGAATAGTTAGGTTCTAGCAAAATCTGTAAACCAGAGATGAAATCTTCAAAAAAATGCTTTATTTCATCTTTATAAATAGGATCAAGATGGGCAGTTTCTAACGCTGTATTTGCCATAATACAGCCACTATTCGCGTTTTTAAACATTTTATTAATAAGCCCATGAACTTTTTTAAGCTTTTGTTCAATTGTAAGTGTGTTGTTTTCAATCACTTTAAATAGATTGTGCTTGAAATAACTATTTACGGTCGCTAAAACTTCTTTGATTAATTGCTCTTTATTATTAAAGTAGTAGTAAAAATGTGATTTTTGAATTTCACAAGCTTTAGCCAACTCACTCATGCTGCTTTTGCAGATACCTCGTTCTCTCAGTACTGGAATGACTTTACTGAGAACTTCTTCTTTGGATGTTTTCGTTTTAGGCATTTTATTGAACGTTCGTTAAAATAATACATAAATATAGTTAGAATTATTTAATGTCATTGTTTATTTTTACTTAAAATTAAATTTATGAAATTAACTGAAGAAGAAATATTGGAACAATGTGCTAAAATGTGCAAGAATACACTGATGGAGACATTAGATATTTCTTTTTGTGAGGTAGGTGCTGATTATTTAGTAGCAAAGATGCCTGTAACTCCTAGGGTTCATCAACCAGATGGCGTATTGCATGGTGGTGCTATGGTTGCTCTAGCGGAAAGTGTTGGTAGTGCTGCCTCACATATTTTTTTGGACACTAAAGAATTTTATATTAGAGGTTTGGAGATTTCTGCTAATCATGTAAAAAGCATTAAAGAAGGATATGTATATGCCAGAGCAGAGATTGTACATAAGGGTAGGACTACTCAACTTTGGGATATTAAATTACGTAATGAAGAAGGTAACTTGATCTCTATTGTAAAATTAACGACCATAGCATTGGCTAAATCAAAATAATATGGATATTTCAGCTTTATACCTGAAAATCCAATCGCAATTGGATCAACAATTACCATTTGTTGTGTATAGAAAATCTGGAGAAAAAAATCTACACAGTTTTCTTCAAAACGACAATCATTTACATGAACTAGATTCATACAATACTTCTGGTTTTGTTTTTGCGCCATTTGATAGTGAGGATAAAGCAATCGTAATACCTATAGATAAAAGTGCTTACTACAGTGCTGTAGTTCCTGAGAATGCTTTAGATACTATTAATCCTACTAAATTAAAGCTTGCTGATCAAAATCAAACTGAGAAAGAGAAGCACATGAAGTTGGTTTGCAGTGGGATTGAAGCTATTGGAGAAGGATCTTTTAGGAAAGTAGTTTTATCTAGAAAGGAAGAAGTTCTTTTTGAGCATAAAGATCCTTTAGATGCTTTTCAACTCTTAATAAACAATTATCCTAATGCTTTTGTGTATTGTTGGTATCATCCGGATATAGGGATTTGGCTTGGAGCAACACCAGAGACTTTAATCACTATAAAAGATGATACGTTTTTTACTATGGCTTTAGCGGGTACACAACCGTATATTGATTCATTAGAAGTCGATTGGGGTGAGAAGGAGATAGAAGAGCAGGTTATGGTTACTGATTTTGTTTTAAATGAACTTTTGTCTAAAGTAAATACTATCGAAAAATCTAAGACGTATACCTATAAAGCTGGTACATTACTACATCTTAGAACAGATATTAAAGGTACCTTAAAAAACGAAAGCTCTAATATCGAAGATATCATTAAGGTATTGCATCCTACACCCGCAGTATGTGGTCTGCCTAAGAGAGAAGCTAGATGTTTTATATTAGAAAATGAACAGTATGATCGAAAGTATTATACAGGTTTTTTGGGTGAGTTAAATATAACTCAAAGCGGAAAATCGGAATCCAATCTATATGTCAATCTTAGATGTATGGAAATAGTACAGAATAAAGCAATAGTTTATATAGGTGGAGGAATCACTAAAGATTCTATTCCAGAAAAAGAATGGGAAGAAACTGTGAGAAAAACAGAAACAATGAAAAAGGTTTTACATTAAAATAGTTCTAAAAGGTTGGCTTTAATTACGGCTATATTGTAATTTAGCGCTTCGAATGAAGAAACGTTTATATTCTAAAATTCCTTTGTCACAGACTATTGTTGCTTTATGCGAAGCAAAGGGAATTCATCATATTGTTATATCTCCAGGATCCAGAAATGCACCTTTAACTATTGGTTTTACTGAAAACCCCGATATGCAATGTTATAGTATTGTGGATGAGCGATGTGCAGCTTTTTTTGCACTGGGAATCGCACAACAGATTAAGAAGCCTGTAGCATTGGTGTGTACATCAGGAAGCGCATTGTTAAACTATTATCCAGCAATATCTGAAGCTTTTTATAGTGATATTCCTTTAGTAGTATTGAGTGCAGATCGACCTATTGAACGCATAGATATTGGCGACGGACAAACGATACGTCAGAAAAATGTATTTGAAAACCATATTTTATATTCAGCGAATTTATATTCTGAAATTGTACCCGAAACACAGGTTGACGATCTTAAGGTAAAACAGAAACAACACGAAGCACAAAAACATAACGAAAGAGAGATTAATCTCGCTCTGAATGTTTCAATAGAAAAAAATGGTCCAGTTCATATCAATGTCCCTTTTTATGAACCACTATATGATATCATTGAGGAGCCAACTATTTCTCCAAAGAATATTCCGGTAGAGTATATCGAACATCGTATTTCTGATACCTTACGATCTAATATGGTATCCGAATGGAATAAAGCAACTCGTAAAATAGTATTGATTGGTGTTAATTCACCAGATAGTATTGATCAGAGATGGATTGATCACTTTGCTAAGGATCCTTCTGTTTTGGTTTTGACTGAAACAACATCTAATATTCATCATGCGTCTCATATTAACTGTATTGATCAGTTAATCACTTCTTTGAGTAAAGAGGAGTTTAGAGCTTTGCAACCAGAAATTTTATTGACTTTTGGTGGAATGGTTGTTTCTAAACGAATCAAGGCTTTTTTTAGGAATTACCAACCAGCAGTTCATTGGCATGTAGATGAGAAGAAAGCATATGATACTTATTTCTGTTTAACCGAGCATATAAAAATGGATCCGAATTCGTTTTTTTCCGATTTCCTGCCAAATGCTGAGATAGTAAAAAACACTTATAAATCTTCTTGGATTTCTATAAGGGATCAAAGAAGAGTAGGACATGCCGAATACTTAGAGAATGTAGATTTTACGGACCTTAAAGTATTTGAAACTATATTTGACCTCATTCCAGATCATCAGATAATTCAGTTAAGTAATAGTTCTACTGTGAGATATGCACAGTTGTTTTCGCTTAATGCTACATTCAAGGTATATTGTAATAGAGGCACAAGTGGTATAGACGGTAGCGTATCTACTGCAATTGGTGCGGCTGTTGCTTATGGAGTTCCTACAACCCTTATTACAGGTGATCTAAGTTTTTTTTATGATAGTAATGGATTGTGGAATGATGTTATCCCTCGTAATTTTAAGATCATCTTAATTAATAATAGTGGAGGAGGGATTTTTAGAATCTTGCCTGGCAAATCAGAAAGTGATAATTTTAGTACTTATTTCGAAACAAAGCATAATTTAACTGCAGAACAATTATGTAGTATGTTTCAGGTAAAATATACTTCTGTTACTGAAATAAATGGATTGGTAAATGGTATGAAAAACCTTTATAGTAGTAATGATGCTCCACAATTATTAGAAATTTTTACACCAAGAAAAGTAAATGATAGTGTTTTAATCGGTTATTTTAAGCACTTTGTCTAAAAATGCCTATATAATATAATTTATAAATGAATTATTCATTTATAAATAAGTTATATTTGAGATAACATAATAAATTAACTAAAACCTAAAACATTATCACCTTATGAGTAAAAGAGACGAATTAATAACTAAGTACGCAGCTGATATCAAAGATAAAATCGGTCAAACAGCAGATATGGACTTTTTAACAAAAGTTACAATTGGTTGTGGACCTTCTATTTATAATAAAGATGCTGCCACGGTATCGGGAAGTGATCAAGCAGAATTAGATACGGTAAAGAAGAATTTCTTAATCAAGAAGTTAGGTCTTTCTGATGGACCAAAATTAGATGAAGCTATAGCTTCTGTAATGGATGCATATGGTAAGTCTAACCGTAATAAGTATAGAGCAGTAGTTTATTACCTTTTGGCAAAACATTTCGGAAAAGAATCTGTTTACAAATAGAATAGCAGATATTAAAAATAATAATAAGGTGTTCTTTAAAGGACACCTTTTTTGTTTTAATATTATTAATAGGAAAATTAAAGAATTATCTTTGCGCAAAAAATAAAACATGCTGAAGCTTGGTGAATATAATACACTAGAAATTGTAAGAGAGAGAGAACAAGGAGTTTATCTCAGTGATGATGATGGAAATGAAGTGTTGTTGCCTAATAAATATGTCCCAGATGAATTTATGATTAGGGATGAGGTTAAGGTGTTTTTATATTTAGATCATGAGGAACGTATTGTGGCTACAACTTTAGAGCCGTATGCTACTATTAATTCTTTTGGATATCTAAAATGCACAACAGTTTCTGAGATAGGTGCTTTTATGGATTGGGGATTAGAAAAAGAACTTTTTATTCCTTTTAGAGAGCAGGCTTCTAAAATGAGAGTGGATAGCTGGTATCTTGTTTATGTATATTTAGATAAAGAGACAAACAGATTGGTAGGGTCAAGTAAGACGAATGCTTTTCTAGATAACTCTTTAGTATTATTATCCTCTTTTGATGAAGTGGACTTGATTGCATCTCATCCTTCTCCATTTGGCTGGAATATGATTGTAAACCAAAAACATTTGGGATTGGTCTATGAAGATGAGATCTTTCAAAAGATAACTCCAGGAGATCAGCTAAAAGGTTTTGTGAAAAAAGTACGCCCAGATGGTAAGATTGACCTTACCTTACAGAAACATGGGTACAGGGCAATAGAGCCTAATGCACAGCAAATTCTTGATGAACTAAAATCAAGTGGAGGTTTTATTGACCTTAATGATAAATCTGACCCTAACGATATTAAGGATGTTTTTCAGTTGAGTAAAAAAAGCTTCAAAAAAGCTATTGGTTCTTTGTATAAGGCTAAAAAGATCGTAATAGAAAAAGATGGTATTCGTTTAGCAGAATAATCTAATTTCTTCAATAAGGAATCTAAATCATTTTATGTAGCTGCGTAACTTTAATATGTTAAAGGAACTCCGGTTACTGGGCAATAAATTCCGGTATATGAACTGGCATCTCTATAAGCATTGTTTTTAATACCACCATTGCTGGTATTGCTGCTATTATATCCTCCGTTGCCTGTAATTGATACTCTAAAATTATTTTGAACACTGGTCGTGGTTGGTAATGCAACAGAATAATCAGATTGTATGAATTTATTTTCTGGAAGTAGAAGAACAGGTGCATCATTTTTTAAATGCTGTCTGCGCAAGTCTACTGCTAGATTAATCTCCATTAAATAATAATTACCAGTAGCAATTCTTTGACTTATATAAGATAGAGAAGGAGTAATCTCTCTATGTTCAAGCGTATACATATCGGTATTTTCTGATATTTTCACATTTAATTCTTCCCATTCTACAGCGAATGTTGGTTTTTCCTGTCCAAAAGAAGTAAAGCTCATACAAACTAAAATTAATCCAAAGAAGATTCTCATAATAATTTTTACTTTATGAATTTTGATTAAAAATATCAAAAATCGTGCTAAACCAGTGTTAATTTAAATGAAATATTCAAAATATTAATTTTTTAACTAGATTTAACTCCATAATTGATATAGGTCGATACGATATATTGTATTATTTTTGATAGTACTAAAAAAAATATAATGAGTTCAATAAACTGGAAAACTGCAAAAGAATATCAAGATATAACTTATAAGAAATCTAATGGAGTAGCTAGAATAGCATTTAACAGACCTAATGTGCGGAATGCTTTTAGACCTCAAACTACTAGTGAATTATATGACGCTTTTTATGATGCGCAAGAAGATACTTCTATAGGAGTGGTATTGCTTTCTGGAGAAGGGCCATCTACTAAAGATGGCGTTTATAGTTTTTGTAGCGGAGGTGATCAAAAAGCAAGGGGGCATCAAGGATATGTTGGACAAGATGGGATGCATAGACTAAATATATTAGAGGTGCAAAGATTGATACGGTTTATGCCGAAAGTTGTTATTGCAGTTGTTCCTGGATGGGCTGTAGGAGGAGGGCATAGTTTACATGTAGTGTGTGATCTTACACTTGCGAGTAAGGAACATGCTATTTTTAAACAAACAGATGCGGATGTAACTAGTTTTGATGGAGGATATGGTTCTGCGTATTTAGCCAAAATGGTTGGACAGAAAAAAGCTCGTGAGATTTTCTTTTTAGGTAGAGATTATTCTGCACAAGATGCTTATGAAATGGGTATGGTAAATGCAGTAATACCGCACGAAGAACTAGAGGAAACGGCATATCAATGGGCTCAAGAAATTCTTGAGAAATCTCCAACATCTATAAAAATGCTTAAATTTTCTATGAACCTTACTGATGATGGTATGGTTGGACAACAAGTTTTTGCAGGTGAAGCTACTCGATTGGCTTATATGACAGAGGAAGCTAAGGAAGGTAGAAATGCGTTTTTAGAAAAGAGAAAGCCCAATTTTAAAGATATTAAATGGATACCATAAGATGATAGAATCTTCAAATTTTGATTAAATAATGAAAAGTAAAGAAGACGAATTATTATCCGTACAATATAGGATTGAAAAATCCGGAATGAAACAGCAGAAGCTGGAGAATCGTCTTGCTTCAATTTCAAAAGAATTGAAAAGAAGTAAAAGGAATAGTTTTGTTTTTATGATATTTTTTCTGGTAGTTGTGATCGGAATGTCTGGAGGTATGTATTATTTAAGTCAAAACGATTTTGTTTTCTCTGATGATCAGGATGTTGATTCCAAAACTGATATTGATCAAATACAGAGAGTTAATGATTCATTAAAAGAAGAGTTAACAAAGCTAAAATCTGATATTGCTACTTATAAAACTAATTTAGTTTCTGAAAAGGATAGTCTTGAAGAGGTGTCAATTGATAGTTCAGGTAATGTTATCAATCGTAATAATCAAATGACAATAGCTGATGATGTTAAGAAATTAAAATTTGAAAGAAAGCATTGTTATGTAAAAAGAGCATTTAGAACAAATGGAGTGATTTTTATCGAAGTTGATTTTATAGAATATTTCAAAGGAAAGAAAGCTGTAGAAAAGGCTAAGGAGAATGGTGAAGCTGAATATGATATTGATAAAAATGGTGATACATTATATTTCTTGTACGATAATTATTATGTATCGAACGCTAGCGCAAAACTAAGAAGATTAGAACTAAACGATAAAGTTCGTGTTCAGGATATAAATCAAATATCGAAAGGCTTTCCGTTAAAAGCTTTTCAAAAAATTATTAATAATAATCCCATTATGGTTTTAGAAATAAATGATGGAATTGTATATAAAATAACAAAACAGAAATTACCATAAGCCTATAAGTCTCTTTTAATACCCCACAAAATGCCAGATATTAAAAATGAAGATCTCTTATCGTTGCATTATCAGATAGAAAAAGCTGAGGTAGAACAACAGAAGTTAGAAGATCTTCTAAACGATAAATCAGTAGAACTCAAAAAAAACAGAGCATCTAAAATGATGTTGAAAATGCTTTGTTCTGTTTTGTTAATAATTACAATTGCATTAATAATTTATGCAATATTTTGGGTTGAGGATAGTGATAGTTCGGTTGCTATTGACAATAAAGAATTCTCATCTTTTCAATCAGAAATTAATGGACTTAAAAACCAGTTAAACGAATTGAAAAATGATCAATCTGATATTAAAAATATCAAAGACCTTTATTTGTATAGAAGTTTAATTAATAAGGATACTGTATATTCTGTACAAATTCAGTCGTTTACAAAAGATAAGGTTTCTTTCGTTTCAGAAAAATTCACAAACACTCTTTTTTATAATGACACTTATTATTATAAGCTTAGTTTAGGGATTTTTGAGACCCTCGAAGAAGCTCAAAAATTTAGAAAAATCCTACTTCAATCTGGGATTATTGATAAAAATATATTTGTGATCTCTTATAAAGAAGGAGAGCGTATACGAATAGAAAATCCCTTTTAAACCCCTCATCACTGAGGGGATTATAAGTCTTGAGAAATGAAATACTTCTAAAAGAAACAAGATTTTACAATTTTGCTTAGAAGTTTCCGGTTTATCTTAGTTTAGGGTATTCGATAGGATTAACTTCGTTCATTAAGCTATAAACTTTTTCAAAAATATCTTCAGTAGATGGTTTACTAAAATAATCTCCATCAGTACCAAATGCTGGACGATGTGGCTTTGCACTAAGTGTTTGTGGCTCACTATCCAGATATTGATAAATATTTTGTTCGTCAATAAGTTTATGTAATATATACCCAGTAGCTCCACCAGGAACATCCTCATCGATAATAAGGATTCTATTCGTTTTGGCAACACTTTTTACAATGTCTTGAGTAAGATCAAATGGAATCAAAGATTGTACATCAATTACCTCTGCATTAATTCCTACTGATAGCAATTCTTTTGCAGCTTGTTCTACTAACCTTAAAGTCGATCCATAGGAAACAAGTGTTATGTCATTTCCTTCTTTTACCGTTTCAACCACACCTAGTGGTGTTCTTATTTCGGATAGGTTTGATGGCATTTTTTCTTTAAGACGATATCCATTTAGGCATTCTACAACTACAGCCGGTTCATCACTATCTAGTAAAGTATTGTAAAACCCTGCAGCTTTTGTCATGTCTCTAGGTACAAGAATATGGATACCTCTTAATAAATGAATTAAACCACCCATTTGAGATCCTGAATGCCAAATACCTTCTAAACGATGCCCTCTTGTTCTAACAATTAAAGGAGCCTTTTGTTTTGCAAATGTTCTATATCTCAAAGTAGCAAGATCATCACTTAATCCCTGGATACAATATAAAATATAATCTAGGTATTGTATTTCTGCAATGGGTCTAAGACCTCTCATAGCCATACCAATTCCTTGACCGATAATGGTAGCTTCTCTAATACCAGCATCGGATACTCTTATATCTCCAAATTTTTGTTGTAATCCTTCAAGTCCTTGGTTAACATCACCTATTTTACCACTATCTTCTCCAAAGATTAAAGATTCAGGAATTCTGCTGAATATTTGATCAAAATTATCTCTAAGAATTACTCGACCGTCTACGATTTCAGCATTAGAAGCATATTCTGGTTTCACTTCCTTAATTTGAACTGCATTACTATCGAATTCATTGTATAGATGATCACTATACTTAGGTTGGATTTCTGCTATATAATTATTAATCCAGTTTTGAAGTTCAGTTTTTTCTGAAAAACTTTCCTTAACGATATAACGCAATGTTCTTCTTGTTGCTTCAAGAATATCCTTGCGTATTGGCTCATCTTTATCAGCTAAAGTCTTTACAAGAGGAGAAATGAAATTTTTATTTGTACTGTTGGTCTCAACAGCTCTTAATCGAATTAAAGCTTCTTTTTGTTCTTCCTTAATTTCTGATATATATGCGTTCCAGGCGCTATTTTTACCTTGTTTAACTATTTTTTTACAAGATTTTTCTATTTCAAGTAATTCGTCAGAAGTAGCTACATTGTGTTCAATGATCCATTCTTTGAATTTCTTATTACAATCATGTTCACGTTCCCAATTTAATCGTTCTTCACTTTTATATCTCTCGTGTGATCCCGATGTAGAGTGACCTTGTGGTTGAGTTAATTCTTTTACATGAACAATAACAGGAATATGCTGTTCTCTGGCTAAGTCTTCTGCTGTCTCATAAGCTTCTACTAAAGCGGGGTAATCCCAACCGTTTACCACTATGATTTCGTATCCATCGTGTTTTTCATCACGTCTGAATCCTTCTAAGACTAAAGATATATTTTCTTTTGTAGTTTGGTGTTTTGCGTGAACAGAAATACCATATTCATCATCCCAAACGCTAATAACCATAGGTACTTGTAAAACGCCTCCTGCATTTACAGTTTCCCAAAAAAGTCCTTCACTAGTACTTGCATTACCAATAGTTCCCCAGGCTACCTCATTTCCGTTAATCGAAAAATTAGTATGTCCTTCTACGCTTTTCTCATTACGATACACCTTGGATGCTTGTGCTAAACCTAGTAATCTAGGCATTTGACCAGCGGTAGGCGAGATGTCGGAGCTTGAGTTCTTTTGTTCGGTTAAGTTTTTCCAGGACCCATCTTCATTAAGACTATGAGTAGCAAAGTGACCACCCATCTGTCTACCCGCAGCAAAAGGTTCTTTTTTGATATCAGTATGTGCATATAGACCAGCAAAGAATTGCTCTACTGTATATTGATCAATAGCCATCATGAATGTTTGATCTCTATAATATCCTGATCTAAAGTCACCATTACGAAAAACCCTAGCCATTGCTAATTGAGGTAATTCCTTACCACCGCCAAAAATTCCGAATTTAGACTTACCCGTAAGTACTTCTCGTCTTCCTAACAAACTACACTCTCTACTAGTTATAGCAATTTTATAATCTCTAAGTATTTGATTTCTATATTCTTCAAATGAAATATTAGGTGTAATGGTTGTTTCAGGCTGCATGTGAACGATGTTTTACGGTGCGCAAATTTAGCTAAAATTCACGGCATTTCCAAGGCAAGAAGTATTAAATTTGTTAAGGATAATTCATTTAAAATCGTTTTTCTTTAGTGAATTCTTTATTTAGCTGGTTATTTTAAGACTTGATTAACAAATATTCAAAATTTTCACATTTAAATTTTTATTAAATAATGTTACTATAAACTAGCCGTATTTTTGATTTTTCTGAAATATCATATAAAGTGTGTTTTTGCTACTGTGACGTATAAATTATACTTAACTGCCTTTTTTTACTTGCGAATCAAAAAAAAAATATAAATTAGAACTGATATTAAAAATAGACTATCAGTGTCATTAAATTGGCGTCATTAGGTTGTGATGGATCCTTAGTAATGTAATATAGAATTTTTGAAAAGTATAAAGCTAACAGATATATTGTTCTACTGCACTTTTGCAGTTGTTATAATAATTGCTGTTTTTTTTGATAGAAAATATCTAGCATATGCATTACCACTAACCATAGTTTCTATAGGGATTATATATTTCAAACGGGAGATAAACAAGAGTTTTTGGTATATACTTAGTTTAATTTCCATGATTATTTGCGATACGCTTATTTACACTGATTTTGTTCAAAATTTTGCTGCCATATGTATCTTGACATCTATATACTTTATATCGTGTACATTGGCATTGAGGAAGTATTTATTGATTAAAAATATCAAACGTAATACTTTTTTATCCATACCTATTTTAGTTAGTTCGGGATTAGTTGCGTATTTGATATATGCCATTTCTCAATTATTGATCGATGTGGTTAAAAAGGCGATTCCAGAGGTGGTTTTTTGTTTAATTGGCTCTACTTTATACCTATTAGTGTCTTATCTTATATATGTACAAGATATGTCTAAAGAAGGTTTGAAATTAATTGTAGTGGCTTTTTTGTGCATATTTATAGTGTCTTTATTACCAATAAATGAGCTGTTTTATTCAAGTAAAATATTTACCGTGTTTATTAATATTGCTCATGTATTGAGTCTTTATCTCTTAATGAGATTTTTAGTGGAAACTACTCCTAAAAAAGAAATGTCTTCTTCAGAAAAATATCTTTAATAAAGAAATTTGAAGTGAAACATTGAAAAAGAAAGTGATTTATATAAAAATTATTAGATAAGCACTAATACCATTCTCTTGTGAAAAGACTAATAAGAGTTTGCGGACTTAGTGTTATAATAAATCTTATTTTTTCGTTATAATTCGGTTGATCGATTTCAAAACCATTATTAGAAACTACCGGGAAGAAAAGTTCAAAATAATCGGCAACGAGGCTTACTCGCACACCTGCATCGTAAACGAATTTTGGTGATATTCCTTTATTTTTAACAAACCCTACATCTCCATAGGCATAAATCCAGTTCCAGATATTAGTATTGGCATTAAGTGTAGTGATCCATTGGTTGGCAAATGGATATTCTAATTGAGATTTAAACCCTCCTTCGGCAATAATGATTTGTTGACTCACCAAACCTGTTTCTTCGCTACGTCCTAAGTAACTAAAATCAAAAAGATAATCCGTAGGTCTATCTAAGGCAAAACTAAAAAAATCACCATCTTTCTGAGTGTCATTATATATAAAAGCTCCCGCAAACAAACGTAGATTTATTTGCCTGTTATTAAGGAACACATTTCTGTAGTTGATAGTGGTAGATAATTTACTGAAGTTCTTGGCGATTTGATAATCAAATATATACGAAGTGAAATCTAATAGGTTGAAATCTGAATATCGATATCTAACATTAAAAACACTATAATCAGGAGTTTCTACAGGATTAATATCATCACGCTCTCTAAATACATTTATACTTCTTATGGATAATCGCTGTCTTTCGTTTGATCTTAAATCTTGTGGTCGCCAATAAAAGTCCACAGAAGGGGAGAAGCGTCTGAATAATAGATCTGGAGCATAACTAAACATGCTACCACTAAACGCGTATTTGATCTGATAAAGATCATAATCCGCAACCTGATCTCTGTATTGAAAAAAAGCAGAGCCAAGTAGTTTTTTCGAAAGAAAACCATAACTAGGAGTAATTCTATAATCAAAATCTCTTCTTATGAATGTTTTATTATAGAATTTCGAACCAATAGTTACACCATCATATACATTATTAAATTCGAATTCAGGAATATAAAATACCTGACTACGTGTAGGATCCTCAACATCCTGTAAAAATCTAAATTGTATTGGTTTATTAAATATTCCTTTTAGATTTCGGTGGTTGTTTCTTCGATTTACCTCTGGAATATTTTGATCATAATCTAATACTAGCTTATCAATATCTTCGTTGGCAATTTTTACTTTTTTCTTTCCGGTGATATTGGTAACCCAGGTTTTGGAAACCAATTGCCCATCTCTCAATCCTGCTAATGAAACAGGCATGTCATTATTTCTTTTATTCTTTATGGTGACTTCTAGAGAATCGCCCTTCTTTTTAATTGATTTAATTTTAAAATCTAATTTTTCATTAGTAGGAACGTAATCTTCAAAAAACCAATCTATATTTTTTGGAGTCAGGTTATTAAGGATTTTTTCGAATTCCGTAGAATTTGTAAGTTTTAATGTGTTATTCGCATAATATTCTTTAACCGCTTCTGCTAGAACATTATCATCCTCTAAGTAATCTTCTAAATATTTAAAACCAATTCCTGCTTTATACGCATTGGCAATATTTTTATTGAATTTCACAAGTTTATCCTGCGGTTCAGTAAGTGGTTGATCCAGAAATAACCTGGCCATATTTTTATATCCCAAGAAATACTGATCGTTAAAATCTAAATCTGCCGCATGAAACCAGCGAATACCAATAATTTTACTTAGGTTTCCTATGATTTTCATATCTGGGTAATACTGTTCAGTATACGCCATCATTAAATAAATATGTATAGCGTCTTTTATCCAGGCATCATATCTGGGATTAATAAGTAATGTCTTTTCCAGATAACTTTCAGTAATAGATTTTAACTGTTTAATTTCGTACTGAAATCCATCAGGAAATGGACGTAATATATCAGGTAATTGATTTAAGCCATATACAGGATTGTTTTTATAATCATTTTCTGAGACTAATATTTTATCAAAAGGATAGGGGCCTAATCGATTTTCTAAAAATTTAATGATTCTTTTTGTTGCCACACTTTTCATCTCTGGCATTAAATCATTGTCTTCTATATTACTGATCAGCTTTACCCCATTCATTTGGAAATCATAAAATGAATTATTTCTTTCCAAGTAAAGGTTTGCCTCATTTCTGTTTTTTCCTAAAAGTTGTATGGTCTTAGTTTGATCGTCTGAATTAAATAAATCTTCTTGATCAAATTCGCTGGTAAGATTATAGTAGGACGGTAGTTTTATGTTTATTTTATAATCTGCCAAAGGCGCATATAAATCATCAAGGTTTTTATGACTATATATGTTCCATTTTGTATCATATACAGCAGGAACTATATACCAGTATTTTAAACTGAAATCTCCATTTTTGCGATAACCGTAGCGGGTAAACTTTTCACTTGGGAGCTTTACTTTATAGGTTAAATAAAAAGTAAAACTATCTCCAGGAAGTAATTGTTGATCAATTTTTAATCGTATTATATCAGGAGTTTGGTCATAACGTTCCCAAGCTAATTTTTTAGAAGTCGTATTTGTTATAGATTCGATTGCTGTTGCTCCACGCTCATAATCCTTTGCAAAATAGAATCTTTTTAAGAAATCCTCAGAAAAGCGTTCTCCTAAAGGAGTTGTCTTATTAGAAAAACTATTTGCCCAATCGTGCAGAAAAATTTCTTGTAATGTGTCTTTTGACGAGTTGGTATACCTAATCTCTTGTTGTATCGAGAGCACCTTATTTTCAGTATCCAGAATTCCATCAATAGCAATATTGTGCTGAGCTGATACAGCTTGCAATACAAAAAGAGTTAAAATAATATGTGATATTCTGGAAATGCTCAACTTCTCTTTAAAAATTTAATCGTTTTACTATAGATACTCGTTGGCACAAGATAGTATATTCCATTATTTAATTCAGAAACAGAGATATTTGTAACACTGTTTCCTTCTGCAGAAAATGATTTTATTTCTTGTCCCAAAGTATCATAAATTTTGAAATCAATTGGCGCTGAGTTATTATTAATTTGTATTGATAATTGATCATCAATTATAGTACCACTGTTTAATTGTATCGTTTTTGTAGTTTCTACAAACTCCGGAGTACTCAAAAATTGTTGATCAACTTGCAATTCCATAACCACTGGTAGGTGGTCGCTCATATTGTATAAAGCATCTCTTAATCCACTATCAAATGATCCTGTACAGTCAACATCGTCAATTCGCTGATTATAACAATTGCCGTTATTACCATAAGAATCGTATGTGTTAGGGATATAACTTAATTCAGAACTATTCATCATATTTTCTGATATTAAGATAAAATCAAACCGATCATCCAGTCCGCCACCACTTCCAAATTCACCAAAATCATCACTATTGATTCGCGTACTTTGGGTATGAATATTTGTAAAAGTATCATTACTGGACCATTCACCAGGAGCATCAATTGGATCCACCATAACAATTTTATTATCTCGATCCAGTAATTCTCGATAAGCGGGTTCGTTAGAAGAGTATACGTTTAAATCTCCTGCAAAAATCACATATGCGTTTTCATCTAAGTTCACTAAGTTGTCTGTAAATACTTTTACCATATCGAAACGCTTGTCCTCATTATCAGCACCTCTACTAGCTTTAAGATGTGTGATGAAAATTTCTATTCTGATTGGGTTATTAACCTGATTGTCTGAGATTAATTCCAAGGTATACCAATTAATATCCCTAAGCGCATTTATTAGTCTTTGACTTTGTACTAAGGTAAACTTTTGATTGTTGTAATATAATAATTGATGTAGTTCTACATCAGAGTTAGAAAAATTAAATAAAAAGGGAGCGCTTGAATAATTGTTATTATCGTCGTTTAAGGAGTTATTCAATATTTCATCACCACCAGCTTCGGTTTCCAATTCACATATCATAAAAATATCAGGTTCATAACTATCGATAATGGTTTCTAATATTTCTTCTCTATTGTCTGGAGGTGCTGTAGGATAATTTAATACGTTATAAAACATAGTCTTAATAGTAGCTTGCCCAAATGAAATTTGAGCACTACAAAACACTATAACGATTATTAATATTCTTTTCATTGTTGAGCTTGTTGAGTTTGTGCGAAAAGATATGTTTCTTAGAAATTTGGACTTAAATTATATTCTCCGTAGAACTTATCTAATATGTCCAATACTTCTTCTGGCGTATCTACTACGTGTATCAAATCCATATCTCCTGCACTAATATTACCAAATTTACTTAATAAAGTACTTTTAACCCAGCCCATTAGTCCACCCCAGAACTCAGTACTTACTAAAATAATAGGAAATACTGCAATTTTTTTGGTTTGTATTAAAGTGATCGCTTCAAATAGCTCATCTAATGTTCCGAATCCTCCTGGCATTACTACAAATCCCTGAGAGTATTTTACGAACATTACTTTACGAACAAAGAAGTAATCAAAATCTAAGCTTTTATCACTATCGATATATGGATTGTCATGTTGTTCGAATGGTAGTTCTATATTAAGTCCAACTGATGTTCCGCCACCTAAATGTGCTCCTTTATTACCAGCTTCCATAATACCAGGACCACCTCCCGTAATAACTCCATATCCATGCTCCACAATTTTTTGAGCTACATCTACGGTTAGTTGGTAGTACTTGTCATCAGTTTTGGTTCTGGCAGATCCAAAAATGGATACGCAAGGTCCAATTTTGCTCATTCTTTCAAATCCATTCACAAATTCTCCCATGATCTTAAAAATAGCCCAAGAATCATTTGTTTTTATTTCATTCCATCCCTTGTGGTGTTGTTCTTTTCTCATAAATTATCTTTTATAGCTTTCAGTGAATAACTGATGTAGCTTTTTATTAATTGTTTATATTTTGATATTATAACTATGCTAATTCCTTTTTCAAAAACTTAGCGGTATAGCTTTTTTTATTTTTAATAATTTCTTCAGGAGTTCCTTTTGCTACAACCTCGCCTCCATTTCTTCCTCCTTCATATCCAATGTCGATAATATAATCTGCCATTTTTACAACATCCAGATTATGTTCTATAATTAACACAGTGTTTCCTTTGTTCACTAATTCATTCAATACCTCCATTAATACCCTGATATCTTCAAAATGAAGACCCGTTGTAGGCTCGTCTAATATATAAAAAGTATTTCCAGTATCTCTTTTAGATAATTCTGTAGCTAATTTAATTCGTTGTGCCTCGCCACCAGATAATGTAGTGGATTGCTGCCCTAAGGTAATGTATCCTAAGCCAACACTTCTGATTGTTTTTAGTTTTCTGAATATTTTGGGAATTTGATCAAAAAAATCACAGGACTCATTGATGGTCATTTCTAATACATCAGAAATAGATTTTCCTTTATATCTTATTTCTAAAGTTTCTCTATTAAATCTTTTTCCTTGGCACGTTTCACATTCCACGTAAACATCTGGTAAAAAATTCATTTCGATGACACGTAAACCACCTCCTTTACATGTTTCACATCTTCCTCCAGTGACATTAAAGCTAAAACGTCCCGGTTTATATCCACGAATCATAGCTTCGGGAGTTTTAGAGAATAATGTTCTAATTTCAGAAAAAACTCCGGTATACGTAGCAGGATTAGATCTTGGTGTACGTCCAATAGGAGATTGATTAATATCAATTACTTTATCTGCATGTTCTAGACCTTTTATTTTTTTGTATGGCATTGGTTTTTTAACACCATTAAAATAATATGCATTTAAAATAGGGTATAGGGTTTCGTTTATTAGTGTTGATTTACCACTACCAGAAACTCCAGTAACAGCTACCATCTTACCTAAAGGAATATCTATTGATACATTTTTTAAGTTATTTCCGGTAGCACCTGTTAAAGAAATCTTCTTACCATTTCCTTTTCTTCTTTTTGCAGGAACTTCTATTTGTCTTTTACCACTTAAATAATCAGCGGTTAATGTTGCATGGGTTCTTAAATCTTCAGGAGTACCTTCACTGATAATTTCACCTCCGTGTTTTCCTGCTCTAGGACCAATATCAATCACATGATCTGCTCGTTCAATCATATCCTTATCATGTTCTACCACGATAACCGAATTTCCTATATCTCTTAGTTGAACAAGTGAATTAATTAGTTTTTCATTATCTCGCTGGTGCAGTCCAATACTTGGTTCATCCAAAATATATAGTACACCAACTAATTGTGAGCCAATCTGAGTAGCTAAACGAATACGCTGTGCTTCTCCTCCAGAAAGTGATTTGCTACTTCTGTTTAGAGATAGATAAGTTAATCCAACATCAATTAAGAATTGTAGTCTGGTATTGATTTCTTTAAGAATTTCTCCTGAAATCTGTTTTTGTTTTTCATTAAGTGTATCAGGAAGGTCTTTGAACCATGTAGCCAGTTCACTGATATCCATATTTGCTAGATCAGCTATATTTTTTTCTCCAACTTTAAAGTATAAAGATTCTTTACGAAGCCTGGATCCATCGCATGTTGGACATTCAATATTATCCATAAAATCCTTTGCCCATCTGCGCAAAGATGTAGAATCATTATTGGTATAAGTAGTATCAATAAAAGTGGCGATACCTTCAAAGTCAATTTTATATTCTCTGGTAACGCCTAGTGTTTTACTATTAATACTGAATTTTTCTTTTCCTCCATAAAGAATGACTTCCATCGCTTCTTCAGGGATTTTTTTAATAGGATCACTTAGTTTAAAATCATATCGTTGAGCGATTAACTCTAGTTGTTTAAAAATCCAGTTGTTCTTTTGTGGACCTTGAGGCACTAAACCACCACTTTTAATGGATTTAGAATCATCAGGAATGATTTTTTTGATATTAACCTCATAGAGATTTCCAATTCCATTACATTTTGGACAAGCACCTTTTGGAGAGTTAAATGAAAAGTTATTAGGCTCTGGGTTTGGATATGAAATCCCACTTGAGGGGCACATTAAATTCCGACTAAAGAATCGTGCTTCTGTTGATCCTTGCTCAATAACCATAAGTACATCATCACCATGATACATAGCGGTATTGATAGTTTCCATCAAACGTTTAGAATTGTCCTTGTCATCTGCGACCGCTATACGATCTATAACAATCTCTATATCGTGATTTTTATAACGATCTAGTTTCATGCCCTTGGTGATATCTTTGATTTCACCATCTGTACGAACTTTTACAAAACCTTGTTTAGCAATTTGCTCAAAAAGCTCTCGATAATGTCCTTTTCTAGAGCGAACAACAGGAGCAAGTATATTGATTTTTTTTCCGTTAAAATCTTTGAGGATTAGTTCTTTAATTTGTTCATCACTATAGCTTACCATTTTTTCACCAGTGTTATAGCTATAGGCATCACTACCACGTGCAAATAGAAGTCTTAGGAAATCATATATTTCGGTAATAGTTCCTACGGTACTTCTAGGGCTTTTGCTAGTTGTTTTTTGTTCAATAGCAATTACAGGAGATAGGCCATCTATTTTATCAACATCTGGTCGTTCTAGACTACCTAGAAACTGCCTGGCATATGCAGAAAATGTTTCGATATATCTACGTTGTCCTTCTGCATAAATTGTGTCAAAAGCTAGTGATGATTTACCAGAACCAGAAAGCCCGGTAATTACTACTAATTTTTCACGAGGTATTGTTACGTCAATGTTCTTAAGATTATGAACTCTTGCACCTAAAACCTCAATATTATCATCTGATATTGCCATAAATTTTTAACCAAGATTGCAAATGTAGTTATTTGATAGTTCTTAGTAAAATGGGGTTGGCTTTTACAATTGTTAAATACCTGTTATAATTTGAAGAGTGTGCTTCGAGAGCCTCAGCCCACAAAACGAACTCGAAAAGTCATTACACAGAAGGATTAGGCACTCGAATCCTAATTTCATATGAGTTGGACTTCGACTCCGCTCAGTCCGCATATGCTCAGTTTACTGATACACTCCGCTGATGCTGAATTTACCGAAGTATAGTCCTCAGATCACGAACCCTGAGGCTCTCGAAAGGTAATTCTAGATGAATAGAAGTAAAGCAATTAATCTTAAATCAATACTCTGTTCTGTCAGATTTTGAATCCCATTTCTTAAAAACTTTTAACGCTTCATCTCTCAATACGTTCGTGAACTCTATTTGTCTATTAGAAATACCTACTGCAATTTCATCATAAATTAATTGGTCATCAAATTCAATGTCAGCAGCATCTTCGCGAGTACATCCGTAAAACACCTTTTTTGGTCTAGCCCAATAGATAGCTCCCAAACACATTGGGCAAGGCTCACAAGAAGTATAAATAATACAATCTTCTAACTGAAAAGTATCTAATTTTTTGCAAGCTGTGCGGATCGCATCTACTTCTGCATGTGCGGTAGGATCATTCTGTGAGGTAACCTTGTTACATCCTTCTGCTATTATTTCACCATTTTTTACAATCACTGCTCCAAATGGACCTCCTGTATTGGTATCCATACCATTTTCTGCAAGTTCGATTGCACGTCTCATAAATTTCTTATCCTCCTCAGTCATGTGTCTTAATTTTGTATTATAGTTTGATTAAATAGTAAGATTTTTTGACCATTTAATCATGAATAAATATTGAGTGGAAATGTAATTTTTTTAGATTAAGAAACAAAATATATTATTGGTTCATATTTTTGATCTTAATAACTTCAGCAGCAATGCTTACTGCAATCTCATGAGGCGTCTGGCTTTTTATTGCAAGTCCAATAGGTGCGTGAACTATGTTTAATTCGGACATTTCAATACCTTCTTTTTGTAAAACCTCCCACATTGTTTTTAGTTTTGCAGTGCTACCAAGTACACCTATGTATGCAAAGCTTTTTCTAATAAGTTTATTTAGTACTAATTTATCATCGATATATCTGTTGGTCATAATAGCTACATAATTGCCTGAACCTTCAGAAACGTAATTTGCTATTTCATTGAAATCTACTATTAATTTCTGGTGGGCGCTAGTGTTTAATTCAAGTGTATTTAGGTGTTCTCGATTATCAAAAACTACTACATGAAATCCAAGAGTAACAAACAGTTCAGAAACTGCTACGCTAACATGACCTCCGCCAACAATGTATAATGTATCTGTAAAACCTATATGTTCTTTAAAAAACCAATCTAGAGGTGATGTTATCCGGTATTCGAATTTATTGGCTAGTTGTTCTTTAGAAAAACCGATTGAAGTAGGTGTTGCGACAAACGTTCCTTTTACATTGTTTTGCAAACAATCTAGAATATCTTCAATAATAGAAATGTGTTGAGCATTTAATGGGTGAAAGACTACAGTCTGTTCTCCAGAACAAATCATTCCAGAGCCATTTTGTTTATGGCCTTGATGTATTTGTTTTTTCAAAAAGATTTTCAAATCACCAGTGTGTAGTAATTCCTTAGCTTCTTCAACTAGCGAAAATTCCATAACACCGCCACCAATAGAACCAAAAATAAAACCATCTTCAGCGACCAGCATTTTGAATCCTTTTCTACCAGGAGAACTGCCAATATTTTCTATAACAGTTAGTAGATATACGTTTTGGGTATCTTGTAATTTTGATAAAAGATGTTGCCAGAATTTCATACGTTTTGTTAATTGAAAATCACTTCGCTTAATGCATAATAAATAGCCATCAAAGCAGAGAAGATAGCACTAGCCAAAAATCGCCAATGTAGGTTTACTTTATTTTGAATTAAATAATTAGCCACAAACGATATAGGGATGTTGACTAAAAATGATAATCCTGCTATTTCCAGTAAATTTAAGTTGATTTGATTAAAATTACCAGAAAAAAGTTTGATGAATAACAAATGACGCGCAATCCATAACGGATTAAAATAGAGTATTGCTAATACTGTTTTAACAAGTGTTTTTTTTATTCCTTGTGTGTCCTTTGTTTTACGCTCAATCCAAGCAAAATAGTTTGGAATTTCTAAGGCATATAATGTTGCTCCCAATAACATCATTCCTAATAATCGATATATAGAGAATTCTCCTAGTAATAAGGAGGCAATCAAATCTCCAGAACTATAGATGATAGCTCCTCTTAAGATATTAGACGTAGTGTATTGCAACTTTATGGGCTTCCTCAAAATTATTACTTTTCGTATAATCCCATTAATACCTTTTCTGGGGTAAATGGTGAATCAAACTTTGGTTTATAATTTTTATTGAAAGTTTTTACAGCTTGTTGGATGGCAAAATATGTACCAATTCCATACATTAATGGAGGTTCGCCAACAGCTTTAGATTTTTGGATCGCCATATCATTTCCTTCCGTTTTTGCAGGTATGGTTTCGATTACCTTTGGTGCCGAAAATATGTCAGGCACTTTATATGTCGATAAAGCATTTGATAGTAATCGTCCATTGTTGTTATATGCAATTTCTTCCATAGTCATCCAGCCAATTCCTTGTGCGAGTGCACCTTCCACTTGTCCGATATCTATTCCGAGATTCATGCTTTTTCCGAAATCATGTACAATTTTTACAGCATCTATTTCATAAGTTCCTCTTACACAATCAACGGTAACTAGTGTAATTGCAGTCCCATATACATGATATGCAAAAGGATGTCCTTTTTCTTTTGTTTTATCAAAATGAATTATGGGTGTTGCATAATGTGCATTTTCAGTTAAGGCAATTCTTTCTGACATGGCCTGAGCTACAGTCGCTTCCCAACTTATATTTGATTTTTTACCATCTACGAAAATATAATCCTCTTTAAAAGAAATTTTGGATACATCTGTTGCAATCATTTTAGCTGCTACTTTGCTCAATCGTTCGATTAATGCGATACAAGCCTTGTATACAGCTTTTCCATTCAAATCTGCTGTAGCACTTGCCGCAGAAGGCGAAGTATTGGCTACACGAGTTGTATTGGTTGTTTCTAATTTTAATTTGGAAGCAGAAATACCCAAGGTACTTTGAGCAACTTGTAACATTTTTGTATTCACGCTTTGCCCCATTTCTACTGCTCCTGTACTCACGCCAACGCTACCGTCCTGATAGATATGAATCAATGCTCTTGCATGATTCATCATCGTGTTCGTAAATGAAATTCCGAAAGTAACGGGCATTAAAGAGATTCCTTTTTTGAAATGAGCATTATCTGTATTGAAGTCAGCGACTTCTTGTTCTAGTACATCAAGGTCAAATTTTTCTTTTGCCGTAAACCAAGTGTTTTGAGCTTCAACTTTTGTTGCGATTTGACCATAAGAGAATTCATCATTTTCGGCCAATAAATTAGCTTCCTGAATTTTTCGTCTATCAACTCCTATTGCATCTGCTGCTTTGGCAATAGCAGATTCAATAACAAACATTCCTTGGGGACCACCAAAACCTCTAAATGCTGTATTGGGTGGTAGGTTCGTTTTACAACTATACACTGTTGTGCTGACATTAGGAACAAAATAACTGTTAGTTGCATGAAATAATGTTCTTTCAGCAATTGCAGGCGATAAATCTGCTGCAGCACCAGAGTTTTGTAAAAACTCGGCTTCAAAAGCTATTATCTTTAAACTCTTATCGAGTCCAATTTTGAAAAAAGAAGAATACGGATGACGTTTTCCGGTCATACGCATATCATCGTGGCGGTTTAGAATATATTTTACAGGTTTGTTTAGATGTTGCACAGCAACTGCTGCCATAACAGACCAAGGCGTTGCTTGATCCTCTTTTCCACCAAAACCTCCACCTAATCGGATAACATCTATTTCTATTTTGTGCATGGGTATTCCCAAAACTTTAGCAGCAGTTTTTTGTACTGCTGTTGGGCCTTGTGTAGAGGATGTGATCTTGATACTTCCATTTTCTTGCGGAACAGCATAGCAGCCTTGTGTTTCTAGATACAGGTGCTCCTGACCATTAGAAAAGGTTTCGCCTTCGATTACATAATCACAACCCGAAAAAGCAGCATTCGTATCTCCTAGTGTAAAGGAACGCGGTGCATTGATAAAGCTTTGTTTTTCTTTAGCTTCCTTTGCTGTTGTAATTACAGGTAACTCTTCAATTTCTATCTCAATAAGCAGACGCGCTTTTTTTGCAATGGCTTCAGATGTTGCTACAATAAATGCAATAGGTTGTCCCCAGAAATGAACTTCATCTTCTGCCCATAAAGGTTCATCAGGAATAATTCCACCGATTTGGTTTTCGCCCAAAACGTCTTTGTATGTAAATATTTTTACAACGCCCTCTACTTGTTCCGCCTTCGTATAATCTACGTGTTTTATTTTTCCGTGCGCTTTTGGTGAATCAAATACCAATCCATACAAAGTATCTTGCCTGGTAATCAAATCATCTACAAATAGAGATTCTCCGCGGACATGCGTAAAACTGTCAATATTTTTCATCGTCTTCATGATACAGTCAGTTTTTGAAGTTGAACTTTTGCTGGGAATAATTCAATAAAATGTGCAAAGAATAATTGTTGTGCTAATAATCGCTTATAATCTGATGATCCTCGTACATCACTGATTGGTGCAATTTCTGACTGTAAAATTGACGCTGCTTCTTTAATGGTTTCTGAATTAATTTTTTTTCCAATCAAGAAATTACTAGTGTCGAATAGATACTTTGGGATAGGAGCAACGCCGCCCATAGAAAAATGTGCAGCTTTGATCACATTATTTTCTATGGTTATTTTAGCAGCAGTATTTACACTGGCTATATCTAAATGTGTTCGTTTACTTACCTTTTCAAAATTATAAGCGTCTTGATTTTCTAGGATGTCAAAAGAAATACTTTTTAGAATTTCTCCCTTTTGTAAATCATAAGTTTTATATCCTTTATAAAACTCATTAAAAGGTATTTGTCTTTCAGCGTTGGTTTCGTTCTGTATCGTTAAGGTAGTATTGAGTGCCAAAAAGAAAATTGTCATATCCCCGATAGGAGAAGCATTGACAAAGTTTCCTCCTAAAGTACCCATATTGCGTATAGGTTCAGAAGAAACTAGTTTAAGAAATGACTTTAGCTTTGGAAATAGCAGTTGTAATTTCTCATTTTCTACTAGTTCAGTCACGGTAGTGTTAACACCTATTGTGCACATGGAATCTGTACATTGAATCCCTTTCAGAGTTTTATCATCAGCTATTAACTGAACTTGTTCTTCTGCAAGTTGATCGGCATTATGAACGTATAGATCTGTTCCATTAGCAACTATTCTTCCTTCGCCAGTAACTACTTGTGGTGCTAGATCTTTTAATTTTTGTGGAATGGATTCAAAATAATTAGGAATAAACTCCTCTTTGATTAACCATGCGATGGTATCATTAGTATCTTTTTCTCGTAGTTTCTCTTCTATTAGCAGCCCTGCTTTCTCAATGGATTTATATCCGGTGCATCTACAAATATTACCGCTTATAGCATCATTACAAGAATCTAAACTACCTTCGCCGTTCTGCATAGCATACCCAGTCATAGAAACTACAAAACCTGGAGTACAAAATCCACACTGTGTAGCGTATTGATCGGTCATAGCTTGTTGTACTGTATTCAACGTTTCCGGTAAATTAATTCCTTCTACCGTTACAATGTGTTTTCCGTTGGCATTACCCAGAGGTGAAATGCAGGACGTAATATTTTGATAGGAGAGGTTATTGTCAGTTAGTTTTCCAACCAAAACTGTACAAGCACCGCAATCTCCTTCACGACAACCAATTTTTGTTCCTTTTAATTGCTTGTGTTCTCTTATAAAGTCTAGAAGTGTTATTCCTGCATTAGCAGATGTTCGAATAACCTCATTATTTAAAATAAATTGAATCATATGTAGAAAGCAAGGTACTAAAAAGTTATAATTGTCAATGAATGAAGTGCTATATTTCTTATTTGAATTCTGAACTCATTACGAACCCTGAGGTTCTCGAAGGGTGAGTCGGGTTTCGAGAGCCTCAACCCTCGGATATCGAACCCTGAGCCGTCGTACTGAGCTTGTCGAAGTGGGAGCCGAAAGGTGAACTGGGCTTCGAGAGCCTCAGCCCTCGGGTAGAAATGAGTTCGAATATTTAAAGAAAAAAATGCTGCTTAGTTTGATTAAGACAGCATTTTTAATTGTAAGTGACTATTTTATCTACCTTCTGGAAAATATAGGACCACAATAATCAAATAAGTTACAAGATCTCGTGTATTGAGGACCATCTGGCTCTCCATAATCATAATATTGATCCATAGTAACCAGTGTTGTAATTAAATACGAGCTTTGTCCCGGAGATAAAGTTACTGTATGATTAGTAATAGTCGTTTGTTGACCACTAGGATGTGTTTGTACATTTGAAACCGTTTCTACAATTTCATATCTAACCGTTAGTGGAGATGTAAGATTAGAACTAAAATTCAAGTAAAATTCTTCTTCTCGATATTGTGTGTCTTGAGAGGCTTCATAGTCTATAAGAATTCTATCAAAGGACTTATTATTTAAACGTCTTTCATCTATTTGAAAGCCATGAATTATAGCAACAGTTGCAGCATCTCCAGCGGAAAAAAACCTCATTCTATCCCAAGTCCCTCCATTTAATCTAGTCAGTGTATTTCCTGTACAGTTATCACATAGAAAAGCAGTATTACCATACAACATAGCTGACGTAAAATCAAAGGTTCCTTCCACAACCTGGTTTTGAGGTATTTGAAATTGACTAAGTCGTGATGGATCTATATTGTTTTCGTTTACAATGATAAAATTATTTCTATCGGCTCTAACATGTTCATGAAATAATCCCAAAGCGTGACCTATTTCATGTACAGAAGTTCCTGTACGATCAAAACTATTAGGATTTATATTAATCACCTGTAGACCTCCTTGTCTCCCTAAAGCAGAGTTACCTCCAATATCAGGGTCATTAGTAATATCTCTAAATTCTATAAAACTATCAGCTGTTTGACCAGAAGACAATTCAACAAAGTTGATGCACGATAATCGATTTCTTATCCTATTCATTGCAGCACGTACGTTCGCGGTACTGGAAAAGTTAGGATGAAATCTATAAGGAACATATAGGTTATTCCATCTTTTAGAAAGGTTACTAATTGCTACCGATTTATTATAATTGGGAATAGATAAGGATTTTATTTGATCTTTATTCAAAAGCATATCTCCCCAAGAGTAAAAATTTTCATCATATTTCAATAATGCAATTTTCCCGCCATCTTTAGCTGGAATATATATAATATCTTTAGTAGAAGATTCTGTATCAGCATCTCTTTCTAAAAGCGCATTTGTATCTTGTAAAAGATTTTCTTCCAGGTCATTATCACAAGACCAAAATGCGATTATTACTAATAATAAAGTTGTGATTTTTTTCATGATTTAAGTTTTATAATATTATTACCAATATGTTCTATTGCAAAAAGAATCTTACCCTCATTTTGTAATGTTTTTTTACAAAAAAAATCGGCTTTGGTTACGCGGCTGCTGAGCGTGTCGAAGTACAGCCCTCGGTATTCGAACCCTGAGCTGTCACACTGAGCTTGTCGAAGTGGTAGTCGAAGGATGATTCCAAACGAACCCGAAGTGTACTTGTATTAGGATTCCGAATACAGGGAAATTTCCTCCATTGTGTTTACTAGTATACACTGTTATGTATGCTTTCTGTTTTATAGTAAACTCAAAGAATAACGGCTATTACTAGATAATACTGAGACATTGTGCGTGTAATAGGGTTTTAATAAAGTATCTTTGAGATAGTATTATTTATCTCTTGATATTAATTATCTCTTCGCACTACTTCAGCGAATGGTTGAGGCTTTGTTTAAAAGCTCTTATTTTGATTAATGAAACTCTAGTGGCCAACTTAATGCCTGATTGCTAGTAAGTAACTATTTAATAGTGATTTTAATCTTACGCTTTGCTAACGTCATTACTCTGCAACTCGTTTCAATTCAAAAAAAATATGGCTTTGTTAAAAATGGGGGTTATCGGAACTTCAAAAAAAGAAGATGAAAAGCGTGTCCCTATTCATCCAGAACATCTAAAAAGACTTCCAGAAGATATTCGAAGACAACTAATTTTTGAGAAAGGGTATGGCGCACCTTTTAATATGAAAGATCATGAGATTAGTGATTTAACTGGTGGAATAGCTACGCGAGATGAAATATTACGTGATATTGGTTCTGCTATTATTGCCAAACCTATTTTGTCTGATTTAGAAGATTTAAAAGATGGTGGTACTATTTGGGGATATCCTCATTGTGCGCAACAAAAGCAAATTACACAAACGGCAATCGATAAAAAGTTAACCTTAATTGCTTTTGAGGATATGTATGTATGGAACCCTAATGGACAAATGGGAAGACATACTTTTTATAAAAATAATGAAATGGCAGGATATAGTGCCGTTATACATGCCTTGCAATTAAAGGGGATTGATGGTCATTATGGAAATCAACGGAAGGTGATTATTTTTAGTTTTGGCGCTGTAAGTAGAGGTGCGATTTATGCGTTAAAAGCACATGGTTTTAGAGATATTACGATCTGTATTCAGAGACCTGATCATGAGGTTAGAGAAGAAGTTTTAGATGTACACTATACAAGAATCAGAAAAGGAAATGAAAACGAGCCTCGATTGATTGTTGTAGAGCACGATGGATCAGAACGACCATTATCAAATTTAATCAATGAATCCGAAATCATAATTAATGGTACCTATCAGGATACAGATAATCCGATTGATTATGTAATAGAAGAAGAAAAATCGATGCTTAAACTAGGTACATTAATTATAGATGTGAGTTGTGATGAAGGTATGGGATTTTATTTTGCAAAGCCTACAACTTTTAAGAACCCAATGATATCAATTGATGGAGTGGATTATTATGCAGTAGATCATACACCGAGTTATTTTTGGGAAAGTGCATCAAGATCCATTTCTGCCGCATTAATTGTACATCTCCCTTCTGTAATATCTGGTCGTGAAAGTTGGAATGAAAATAAAACCATTAAAAATGCTATAAATGTTGATAAAGGTGTTATTGTAAAAGATACGATTCTTAGGTTCCAAAATCGTAATAAGGAGTATCCACATAGGGTATTACCAGTTCTTAGTATTATATGATTATAAAATAACTACAGAATTACCCGTTATGCATTTTGATTTTTCTATTCAAAATTCGTCTATTCCAGTGCTTCGACTGAAAGAAGAAGTGTACTTCGACAAGCTCAGCAGAGCTATCGAGAATAGGATTTTGGATCCAAAAAGCTATTCTCGATACCCTCCAGAGGCGGGCAGGCATTTTGTCTTAATTGCATTTTGGAAAATCACTCGAATTGACGCTTTTCTTTAACATTTTTTTCATAATGAACAACAGGAGATTACAAAACAATTATAGAATTACACAATACATAAGATGTTGTCTCTTAGAAAGTAATAACAATAAATGACTACAGATATTAAAATAAACAGACCAGAACCTATTGTATCTGGAGCGGAATTAGAGTTGTTTAATCGCGGCACAAATGTTAGGCATACGATTAAAGCATTAGAAGCTGGTACACCGATACTGATAACGGCGTTTTATAGCAATGGGTTGGACCTTCTTAAGGAGTTGCAAATACATCTTAAAAGAAAGTTTCCCGGTACGTCTTTTAAGGAGCAACGCGAGTACCGCTTAGCATATCATACGTTATCGAATCTTATTTTAATAGAAATTGTAGCTCATACATTGATCGTAAAAAAATCACCGTCTATAGGTTGGTTAAAAAAACTGTATCCTGAAACTAGTGATTTCTTATTGCCTTTTCCTCAAGTTCAAGGTTTAAATAGTGCTTGGCAATGGTTCCAAAATGGAATTTCTATTCCTGTATTACGAAATAAAATACATCCGTATTACGGTACTTATTTCCCTACACGTTTTGATCATTTAATACTTTTTGACAATTGGTTGAAACGCTATAAAGGACCCAAAAAATCAGCAATAGATGTGGGTATTGGGAGTGGCGTACTTTCTTTCCAAATGGTAAAATATGGTTTTCAGAAAGTTTTTGGTACAGATACAAATCCCAATGCAATTGTTGGACTTACAGAGTTTATGGGAGACACAAAATTGTCTAGAAAGATAGCGTTAAGTTTTGGACATCTTTTTGGCGCTTGGGAAAAGCAGACAGAATTGATTGTTTTTAATCCACCGTGGTTACCCGAATCTCACAATCATGATAGTAATGACCAGGCTATTTATTATAATAAAAATCTTTTTCCTGATTTTTTTTCGGAAGCAAAAAAAAGACTACTACCAGAAGGAAAGCTCGTCATCATATTTTCTAATTTAGCTCAAATAACTAAGGTGACAAAAGACCATCCAATAGAAAAGGAGCTAGCCAAAGGTGGAAGATTTCAATTAGAAAAATGTTATAAAAAGACAGTGAAAACTGCTTCTGAAAAAACGAAACGAGATCAACACTGGCGTTCTTCTGAAGCCGTTGAACTTTGGGTGTTAACTAATAATTAAGTTTCGAACAATCGAACCTTGATGTTCTCGAAAGGTGATTACAGAATAATTGCACTTCGACTACGCTCAGTGCACGAGTAAAGGGAATACCGAGTTTACCGAAAGGTGAAGCTCTCTAACCCTGAGAATAACCGGACTTCGAGAGCCTCAGTCCTCGGCTGATGTTTTTTCCTGAACCCTGAGAATATTTGCATTTCGACTCCGCTCAGTGCACGAGTTACGAGAATACTGAACCCTGAGCGTAGCCGAAGGGTGAGAATTATAGGGAATTTTTATCAACTATGTTTAGGGTTATAATAGATTTTCCAATGTATCATATGGATTAAACCATCATACTTTTATATTTTAGCTTAAAAACAAATACCGATGATATTAGGAATAGGCTCCAGAATTAAACACCCAACATACGGATTAGGTGTAGTGACCAATGTGACAGCAAAAATGTATTGGGTAACTTTTATAGAAAACGGATTAGAAACCATTGATGTAGATGAGGATTTTGAAGTGATTGATGGAGTAGAGGATGAAGTGGATACGGTAAGTTTCTATGAAGTAGAAAAAACGTTTAGAGAATTATTAAAACGCTATAGTGATATCTCCGAAATTGTTCCTATTGCTGATAAATGGAAAGGCGGTAAGATTATACTAGAACCAGGTGATACGAATCTAACTTCTAAAGAAATTCCAATAGACACCTTTTTTCATAAAATCGTGATGGTTAGAGATCGCATTCGTGTGATGGAACAAAAGATTAATAGCTCTAAAGTAATAGATGATCAGGATAAGATTGATCTTCAACAATATATTACACGTATGTATGGGAGTTTGACTACATTCAATGTGCTGTTCAGTAATAAGTCACAACAATTCACAGGAAGTAGCAAAAAATAAATGACGACATATCCACTAATCAAAAAAATCGGACTGATTGCTGGTCCAATATTGTTTCTAATATTGATTAATCTTCCTGTTACATTGGTTTCAGAAATTGCGGATAAGGTAATTTCGGTGGCTATCTGGATGATTGTTTGGTGGATTACAGAAGCGGTTTCTATATCAGTAACCGCCTTGATTCCGTTGATATTATTTCCGCTGGTCGGTGTTTTAGACCTAAAAACAGTGTCTCAGAGCTATGGGAGTCCTATTGTTTTTCTGTTTTTTGGTGGATTTGTCATGGCGTTGGCTTTAGAGAAAGTAAATCTTCACAAAAGAATAGCTTTATCTATCATTAAGATTACGGGAACCAGTCCTGATCGAGTAATTCTTGGGTTTATGATTGCCACGGCTTTTATGAGTATGTGGATCAGTAATACTGCCTGTACAGTGGTGATGTTACCTATTGCATTGTCTGTGATACAGCTCTTGGTGAATGATGAAGATGGTTTTACTAAAAATGATCGAAATTTTGCATTGAGTATTATGTTGGGTATTGCTTTTTCTGCTAATGTTGGTGGGGTGGCAACTATTATAGGAACACCTCCAAATTCGGTATTAGTAGGTTTCCTAGAGAATGAATATCAAATAGAAATCTCTTTCCTTAACTGGATGCTATTGGCATTTCCTTTTTCTGTTTTGATGATTGGGATTATTTATTTTGTGATTGTAAAATGGATATATCCAAATAGGATTACCAATTTTACAGCATCTAAAGACGTAATAGACCAAGAACTAAAAAAACTCGGAAAAATAAAACGCACAGAGCGAAGAGTGCTTACGATTTTTTGTGTAGTTATATTTTTATGGATTTCCAGAACTACTATTAATGGATTTTTTCCAGATCTTAAGTTATCAGATACTGGTATTAGTATGATGGGAGCTTTTGCATTGTTTGTAATTCCATTTAAATTAAGTAAAGGTGAGTTTACTTTGATTTGGAAGGATACTCAGAAACTACCTTGGGGAATCCTTATTCTTTTTGGCGGTGGATTGGCATTAGCAAGTGGTTTATCACACGCAGGTTTGATAGAATTGGTTGCTAATACGATTGCAGCTAATCAAGGGTTAAGCTTATTAGTAATTGCATTATTACTAATTGTTTTTATGCTCTTTATGACAGAACTAATGAGTAATGTAGCCTTAGTAGCAATTTTTGTTCCTGTTGTTGCAGGAATAGCTTTAGGACTTGATATACCTATGCTTCATTTATTAATTCCAGTAACGATGGCAGCGAGTTGTGCATTTATGTTGCCAATGGCAACACCACCTAATGCTATTGTATTTGCTAGTGGTCATGTAAAAGTATCTGAAATGGTAAAAGCAGGATTGATTCTTAATATCATTTCGGTGATATTACTGGTATTGCTATTTAAGTTTTATGTGTCGTTGTTATTTTGAGATAGAATATTCAACTAAATAATATGAATTTATTATTATTCAGTGTTTTGTAATACGTGTAAGTTCCTTCTCCTTGGGGAGAAGACTAGGATGAGGGGCCTTTATATCAAAACCTACTCTCTCATAGGGAAAATAACGTTAAAAAAATATGTTTTAATATGCTATATACTGACCACTTTGTGCTCACTACTAAATCTTGACACTAAATTTCTACTCATTCCATGCTCTCAGATTACTTATCGGAATTCCAATACCTAGTGCTTTATGTTGTTGAGATAAATACGCGCCACTTTCTGTAGTAGTCCAATCACCCCAACTAGCTTCGATACCACCAAATGGAATTAGAGAAACCCACATTTGATAGCTAGTAGGAAGGTAGTTTTGATCTACTTTCCATAAATATGAATCTCCAGGTGTTGTGCCACCAGAACTGTAAGTTACAAGTAGGGCTTTAGTACCATTTTCGAGATCAACTAATTTTCTGGTGACTCCTTCATCAAATAGTTTATGTGGAGCGACAATCCAAAAAGAATCATTATTAAAATAGGACATAGCTTTTTCTAGTAGTTTGTCTTTTTCCGTACTTTCTAAAGGAATGTTGTTTTGCACTATAGCGTTGTTTTTAGGGTTTTGAAGATCTAGATTAGCGGTGTAATCTTCCCATTTTACTTCAACTTTTCCTGATTTTTTATTCCATAGATAATGGTTTTTATTTCTAAAAGTCCATTGTATATAATCGGTATTCACATACTTGTCGTGTTGTACTGCTTTTTGGATTTGTAAGGCAAAATTATCAGCTTCTGGTCCTGGTGTTCCTTCTGGCATTTTTTTATGTAAAGAGAAATATAGTATTGCTATAAGGAAGATGACAATAACCAATAGACTGGTAAAGAATATTTTGAGGAGTTTAAAGAGTCGTTTTTTCAAGATATAGTGCTTTAATTGGTATCAAAGATATCATAAAAATTCAAGTAGAAATGATAAACAAGAAGCAGTAGTGTAAATACTCTAGTTGTTTAATTGTATTTCAAACAGACAAGCAGGAGCCTTGTGGTAATGATCTGGCAATCCTTCGGTATTTTTTAAGTCAAACATTCCTAAGAAACTAAAACCAGCATTTGTGTAATGTTCGATTAGTTTTGTATTGTTTCCTAGAGTGTCTAGTCTTATATACTCTTTAGTATTATCATTAGCATATGTTTTAGCCCATTCGACAATAATCTTTACAAAACTATTTCCTCTAAAATTTGGGTTTGTTGCGATACGATGGATGTAAACCGCAGCATCACTATTTTTTTTCTCCCAAATTTGCTCATCGCTAAAAGTAGTTGCCCATACACAAGCAATTTGATCATCAATTATCAATTTCCATTGACGATTTTCTGCAATTTCGTTAGTTACAAGACTCCTTTCAAACTCTGGCCAAACGATTACTCCTTCTTTTGATTTCTGATACTCTGAAGCTATTTTATAAAGACGAAATATTTCGTCAATGTCGTTTATGGTACAGTTTTTAATATTCATCTTACTATTATTTTAGATGCACAAATTTTATAATATTAGAGCATTCATACAATCCGAAACTTGCTAATATTGTGTAATTACTGATAATATTAAATAGTATAGTATTACAAGGAATCTGTCAAAAACTACTTTTCTTAAAGTGAAGCGTAATACTCGAAAGCATCAATAATTATCTCATTGTCTACGGTACAGTTATATTTTGCCTCACCAATTGTATTCAGTAATACAAAATAGATATTTCCTTTTTCATTCTTTTTGTCATGAATAAGCAACTCCATGATCTCTTTATAATCGTTAGGATCAATATCCACTTTTGGGAAGGTAGCTAATATTACTTGACTAATAATTATGAGTTCTTCTTCTTTTAAGGATAATTGTGCCGCAGAAATAAACCCTTCTAGGATCATTCCGATGGCGATCGCCTCCCCATGTAATAATTCCGGTTTCTCTGGATGTGTTAGATAAAAAGATTCGATAGCATGCCCTAAAGTATGACCAAAATTCAGATATTTTCTGATGTTTTGTTCTGTAGGGTCTTCAAAAACGATTTTATTTTTAATAACTACAGAGTCATAAATCAATTGATCCAGATCATCTGTGGTAAGTTTAGAAAGGTCGCTCATTTTTTCCCAATACCCTTTATCTTGTATCAATCCGTGTTTCAGCATTTCTGCAAAACCACTACACATTTGATTAACAGGCAACGTTCCTAAAAACTCAGTGTCAACCAATACCATTTCAGATTCGCTAATAACACCTACCATGTTTTTTAGATTACCAAGATCTACACCTGTTTTTCCACCTACAGAAGCATCTACCATGGCTAATAATGAAGTAGGAACATTAATATAGCTAATACCACGCTTATAGGTACAAGCAATAAAACCTCCAAGATCGGTTACTACACCACCACCTAAGTTTATAAGTAGACTTTTTCTATCTGCGCCATATTCTGCCAATACACTCCAGATACTACTACAGGTATCGATGTTTTTATTGATTTCTCCTGGTTCTATTTCGAGAACCTCAATCTCATATTCCTTTTCTATTTTACTCATAAAATGAGCATAACAGTTCTCATAGGTATTGCTATCTACCAGAATAAAAATTTTAGAGTGGTTTGCTTTTTCTAAATAAGCATTAAGAGCGGTATAACATTCGTCGTTAAAATATACGATAGAATCTTTAGAAACTATGGGCTTCATAAAAGGTGTTTTAATAGGCTGTGAAATTAAGCAGAATTTGTAATAAAATAAACTTCCAAGTTCTATATTTGCAGATATCTTAAAACAAATAGTTGGTAAGTGATAATACCATTGTTATTTTAAGAAATTTACACATATTGTTACGAATTTATAAAATGATGGTCAATGAAGGAACATACTTTGTTTGATAATACTGAAATTGCTTTTGCTTTAAAAAGTGATTCTGAACTAGAGAGAGCTTATTTTCTTTTTAAAATGATTGCCAATGAACCGCTAGTTCGAATTGGTACTGCGGTTACTAATTTCGCATTAAAAGCACATTTACCCGTTAAAGGATTAATTAGAGCAACCGTTTTTGATCATTTTTGTGGCGGGGTTGATGAAGAAGATTGCTTACCGGTCGTAGAAAAAATGTATACAAAAGGTAGAGTTTCTTCTGTATTAGATTATTCTGTAGAAGGTAAAGAAGAAGAAGAACAGTTTGATCATGTATTAGATAAAACAATGCAAATCCTAGATTTTGTCGATCAAAAAGAAGCGATTCCGTTTGGAGTTTTTAAACCTACTGGTTTAGGACGTTTTTTGGTTTGGCAAAAGAAAACCGAGGGTACTGAATTATCTGTAGAAGAAGAAAAGGAATGGAGTAGAATAGAGGAACGTTTTGATCAAGTATGTAAGAAAGCATATGAATGTGATGTTCCTTTGTTAATAGATGGTGAAGAAAGCTGGATGCAGGATGCTGCTGATGAATTGGTTGCCAAAATGATGGCGAAGTATAACAAAGAAAAAGCAATTATTTATAATACATTGCAATTATATAGACACGATAGATTTGAATACTTAAAAAAGTTGCAACAGGAAGCTAAAGCATCTGGATTTAAGATTGGGATGAAGATTGTACGCGGTGCTTATATGGAAAAAGAAAATGATCGTGCAGCAGAGAAAGGATATCCAACTCCGATATGTGAAAGTAAAGAGGCCACTGATCTTAATTTTAATACGACTCTAGAATACATATTACAGAATCTAGATGATATTTCGGTGTTTATTGGAACTCATAATGAAGAAAGCTCTTACCAAGCCATAGAACTAATGAGAAAGCAACAAATAGTTAAGAGTGATCCCAGAGTATGGTTAGGACAGCTTTATGGTATGAGTGATCATATTAGTTTTAATCTAGCTGCAGAAGGGTATAATGTTGCTAAATATTTGCCTTTTGGACCGGTTAAAGATGTGATGCCTTATTTGATAAGAAGAGCAGAAGAAAATACTTCTGTGGCAGGACAAACTACTAGAGAATTAGATTTATTGTCTAAAGAAAGAAAAAGAAGAAAGTTATAATAGTTGGCAGTTTTAAGTAAGCAGTTTTTTTCTGCTGACTGCATACTGCTAATTGCGAACCAAAAACCATGAACCTAAACCAAGTAACTGTTCCATCTGTAAATGTAGAACGATCTATTTCTTTCTATGAGAAGCTTGGTTTACAACTTATAGTAAAAGCTTTGCCGCATTATGCACGTTTTGAGTGTATGGAAGGAGATGCTACTTTTTCTGTTCATCAAGTAGAGAAATTACCGGAAGGTGATGGTGTTTACGTATACTTTGAAACGAAACGGTTAGAAGAAGAAGTAGAACGGTTAATAGCGGACGGAATTCACTTTGATCAATTACCGAAAGATCAAAGTTGGTTATGGAAAGAAGCCAGACTAAAGGATCCTGACGGAAATCAAATCATTTTATATTATGCAGGAGATAATCGTAAGAATCCGCCTTGGAGGGTTAATTAATACTTTCTCTTGCCATTTTAGTGTAAATGGAAATTCATAATAATACATATTCTCTATTTAATGAATAACTCAATAGTCGACCAAACTTTTACTGATCAAGACTTTTCGAATAAGAAATTAACTAATAAAGAATACGATAGCTGTACGTTTACCAATTGTGATTTTACGGAAGCAGATATATCGGTAGTTACATTTTTAGAATGTACGTTTACAGATTGTAATTTTACGAAAGTAATGATGAAACAAGCAGCATTCAGAGATGAATGTGTTTTTGAAAATTGTAAGTTATTGGGGGCAAATTTTAGTGGTTGTGACGATTTTATGTTTTCTGTAGAATATAATGGATGTATGCTGGATTATGCCTCTTTTTATGGGTTCGAACTTAAGAATACTCGATTTATTGATTGTAAACTTACTGGAGCAGATTTTACTGAGGCTATTCTTACCGGATCAAGTTTTAAAAATTGTGATTTTACCAATGCAGTTTTTGAACGAACGAATGCGGAAAAAGTAGACTTTAGTACAGCATTTAATTTTGATATAGATCCTACTCAGAATAGACTAAAGAAAGCTACGTTTTCTAAAGAAGGACTAATCGGGTTGTTAAGGAAGTATGATTTGGTTATAAAATAGATATAGCGCGTTAAGTTTAATTATAAAACTGATATAATAGATGAATAAAATAGTTGTACAAGGAATACAGTTTGATGATAAGTCTTCATTTCAGAAAGGTCCAAAACTAGCGCCACCTATAATCAGAGAGATTTTACATTGTGGATCTCTTAATTTATGTGCTGAAAACGGAGTTAGTATAGATATTCCAAGTATTGAGGATAAAGGTGATTTCGAAATTACTGAGTATTTTGATATTGAAAAAATCACGAAAAAACATCTAGATACCCACGATAAGATTCTTACGCTAGGTGGAGATCATTCAATTATATTCCCTGTTATTAAGGCGTATCACGATAAATATAAGAAGTTTGATATTTTACAGATCGATGCACATGCAGATCTTTATCATGAATATGAAGGGGATAAATATTCTCACGCTTGTCCTTTTGCAAGAATTATGGAAAATGGGTTTGCTGCCAGATTAGTGCAGGTTGGTATTAGAACATTGAATCCACATCAAGCAGCTCAAGCAGAAAAATTCAACGTAGAGATTCATCAGATGAAAGATTATGATATATCATTGATACCGAAATTTGAAAATCCATTATATATTTCTTTGGATATGGATGGGTTTGATCCTGCTTTTGCACCAGGAGTGTCACATCATGAGCCTGGAGGATTATCATCACGACAAGTAATCGACTTAATACAAAGTATAGAAACTGAAGTAATCGGCGCTGATATTGTAGAATATAATCCTACTAGAGATTCCCAAAATATGACCGCATTTTTAGCTGCAAAAATGATGAAAGAGATTCTGGTAAAAATGATGTAAAATTTATGTTTTAATACTATTCATTGCACGTACCAATTTTTCCACTACTTCCTCAATTTCCTCTTCGTTTAATGCGGCAAACCCCATTCTGAAGCCATTATGACCGGAATTGTCATTGTCATAGCGTCTCCAATCATTTATGAATGTCAAATTTTGTTTCTGCGATGCTACCATTACTAAGTCCCAATGATATGGTTTCTTTAATTTTACCCAAAAAGCCATTCCGCCCTTTGGGATTTCAAATTCAAAAAAGTCAGTAAGTTTTTCCATTAATAGCTGGCAAAACAAATCTCGGCGTGTTTTATAAATCCTTCGTACTTTATTACTATGTCGTTGTACATCTCCGTTTTGAATCATTCTTGCTAATGTCTGTTCTAATAAAGTATCTCCTTGTCTATCTAAGATACGTCTTAATCTTGCAGCTTCATCAACAACCTCTTTTGGAGCAATAAAATACCCAACTCGCAATGCAGGAGCAATAATCTTTGTGAAACCACCAATATATATTACATTTCCCTGAGAGTCATTACAAGCTAATGGTAGGATAGGAGCATTGTTGTAGTGAAAGTCATAATCGTAATCATCTTCTATGATTGCAAAATTATATTGCTGTGCTAAATCCAATAAATGCATACGTCGTTCTGCAGATAATGTCACTGTAGTAGGATGGTGATGATGAGAAGTCACGTATACAGCACTAATTTGATTTTTTTTGCAAACCTTTTCAATTTCATTAGTGTCAAGCCCTTGTTTATCAACAGCAACTCGTTTTATAATGCCGTCAGCTTCTATAAAAGTATTGTCGGCAGTCATATAGTTAGTATTCCCTGTAATAATAATTTTTTTATTGTTTAGTAATAATTGACTGGCTAGGTAAATACCCATTTGACTTCCTCTGGTAATCAAAACATTGTCTATGTTTATTTTTAAACCTCTGGTTTGATTTAGATAGGTAACTAATGCTTTGCGTAGTTCTATATTGCCATAGATGTCGCCATAGATAAGTAGTTTTTTGTGATGTGCTTTTTTAGTAATATTTCTATAGATTTTGGCAATATCATCAATGGGAGCTAATCGATGATCAGGAACTCCATCATCTACTTTTAGTGTGGCTTGAATAGTTTCTATCCCTTTTCTGATAAGATGTCTTCGCTTTTTAAACGTAAAACCTGCAGTATCTTTTGCTTCCAGAAGAATAGAAGAATCCTGAAGTTTTTTAGGTTTAATAATTGGCAAATCCTGACTTACAAAAGTTCCTTTTGCAGGAATACTTTCTATCCAACCTTGTGATATTAGTTCGTCATAAGCGGAGACTACCGTTTTACGATGAATAGCAAGATCGTCTGATAGTTTACGTGATCCAGGAAGTTTTGTGGAAGGAGCTAGCTTACCGGATTTAATAAACCCAATCATCTGATCACATAGTTGTAGATAGAGGTGTCTATTGGATTTTCTGTCTAAATTAATATTGCTTTTAAAAGGAAATATAACTGGACTACTCATAATGTAAAAACTGGATTAGTATAGCACGCCATAAAACTACTAATTTTGAATTTAATCGAGAGTATGTATTGGAACTTCGTTATGAAACTGAAAAATGCTATAAATACAGACATTTTATAAGTTTTAGCATAGCATCGCTATGGTTAAATTTAAAAACGTAGCGTAGCGACTTTATTTGAAGTAGTTTTAAGTTATAATAGATTTTCTAATACATAATCTCGGTTTTAATCAAAAAACGAACAAGTAATGTCAGAATATCAAGTTACAGCACTCAATAAAGTAATTCGGGGTTCCAAGCGAGCAAATTATGATGTAGAAGAAATTAATAAAATTCTGGATGATGCTTTTTTATGTCACGTTGGGTACGCTTGGCAAAATACCGCGATTGTAATACCAACTGCTTATGGTAGAGAAGGAGATACTATCTATATTCATGGATCTCTAAAAAACAGGATGATAACTAATTTATTAGAAGCAGGAAATGCTAGTATTTCTGTTACTCACCTTGATGGTTTAGTATTAGCTCGTTCTGCTTTTCATCATTCGGCTAATTATCGCTCGGTGAATGTTTTCGGAGAAGTTCGTAAAGTAGAAGATCCCAAAGAAAAGATGAATGCTCTAGAATGCATCCTAAATCATATGGTTCCGGGACACTGGGATAATGTTAGACAACCCAATGATAAAGAGTTTAGTGCTACATTAGTGATGGCAATCAAAATTGATACAGCTTCTGCTAAGGTAAGGGCAGAAGGGGTTGTTGATGAAAAAGAGGATCATAGTTTACCTATTTGGGCAGGTGTAATACCAATTAAACAAACTGTTAGTGATCCAATTTCTGAATCTGATTTGATAGAAGGAGTTCAGGTTCCTGATGCAGTATTGAAGTATATAAAAAGTAGAAGTTGATTTTAATTCAAGAATAGTAACTTTATAACTATGTTAGAAATAAGACCTACCTGTGAAAATTGTAATACATCATTGCCTAATGAAAGTAAGGATGCGATGATATGTACGTTTGAATGTACTTTTTGTAAAGATTGTGTGGATACCGTTTTGTATAATGTATGCCCTAATTGTGAAGGAGGCTTTACCAAAAGACCTACACGACCTTCTCATCTATTGGAGAAATATCCTGTTAGCACTAAAGTAATTTATAAACCGGTTGATCAGGATACATTTAAAGAGCTACTTGAAAGACTTAGAGATACAAACCCGAGGGAGCGATAGTAAAATGTATTAGGATTGAGACTTCTTTTTTTCTTTAGCTTTTTGTTCTAGATAGACACCAATGATTGCAAGAATAAGACCTAAACCTAAAGCAATAAACTTAATAATATGAAAATCACTTAAAATAGTCATTCCTAATATTGTGAGTAATCCTCCGAGTGATGCTATAGTAGTTCCAGTGCCGTCTTTCATTTAATTTGATTTTAATGTAGTGTAATGTATATGTGTTTAGTTTTTCTTTTTTGTTACAAATATGATATATAAAATATGAGCGATATTAGCATACGTATAGCGACAATAGATGATGTCTCTAATATTTCTTTTTTAGGAAAGAAGACTTTTGATCAAGCTTTTGGGCATCTTTTTAGAGATCGAAATGATCTAATAACTTATCTGGAAAAGACATTTTCTATAGAAAAATTAAAAAACAGTATTACAAAGTCGCATAATGTGTATTGGATTGCTTTTTATGGAGAAATAGCTGTTGGTTATGCTAAAATCCAATTAGGGACACAATCAGAATTTATTGATTCTAAGCAAGTATGTAAGCTTCAGAAACTTTATATTCTAAAAGAATATTTATCTAATGGAATCGGAGCTCAATTAAATCAATTAATATTTGATAAAGCGATACGTAATACTAGTGAATACATCTGGTTATCCGTTTTAAAATCTAATGAACGTGCAGTAGCTTTTTATAAACGAGATGACTATAAAATTGTTGGAGATCATCCTTTTAGTATAGGTAAAGAGGATTTTGAGTTTTGGGTGATGAGTAAGAAGCTTTGATTACTTCATGATTTCTAAAGTATTCACTCTAGCTATAGAATCACAATTAGCAATAAGTAATCCAATAGTTTTTTCTTTAGCTTCACCTTCTATAAAATACGTGTTACAAGAATCTAATTCAGTATTGCTTTTACCAAAATCTACATCTCCTGATTTTAGAATATTAGAGATATCCGCAGTATCTATACTATAGTTTTGCATAGCAGTTAATGCTTCTTCAGAAAATACGCGCTCCTTAATCCTGATGTTTTTAAGTACTCTAGCGGTAGGAGTGTAGTCACAAGAGGCTTTTTTTCCTCCTAGAAAAAAGAATAATAAAAATAATCCAATGATAAACCCAAAAAAGTAAAATCCCAGTCGATGCGCTAGTTTCATGTGCTATAAAAATTCAGTGCTCAAAAGTAAATAAAGTTTTTTAGTTTGATAGTATAGTAGGTGAGTTTTTGAGTTAGTGAGTGTGTGAGATTTAGATTGTTAAATATAAAATATATACAGTATTGTATTGTTGGGTTTTATGGGAATACAAGACCCTTTGTTTCTTTGATACTTAGTAAGTTTGTAACTCCTTTTTACAAAATAAGCAAATTAATATCTCTATATGATAAGTCAAACCAATCCGCGATAGATTTACTGGTTAGAATTCCGTGATAGAAATACAAGCCACTTTTTAGCCCGCGATCAAAACGTACCGCATTTTCTATACCACCTTCATCTCCAATCTGTAATAAATAAGGAGTAAAGATGTTGCTAATTGATAAAGAAGATGTTTTAGCGTAGCGAGATGGAATATTGGGTACACAGTAGTGAACTACTCCATGTTTTTCAAAAGTAGGATGATCATGTGATGTCACCTCACTGGTTTCAAAACAACCACCCATATCAATACTAACATCAATAATTACGGAGTCGGTTTTCATACGTTCCACCATCGTTTCTGATACAATAATCGGTGATCGATTCTTTCCTCTAACCGCACCAATTACAACATCAGAACGTCTTAGCGCTTTTAATAAGTTTTTGGGTTGTATCGTAGACGTGTATAAAGGTCTGCCTACATTAGTCTGCAAACAACGTAGTTTGGTAATAGAATTATCAAACACTTTTACATTAGCACCTAAGCCGATTGCTGATCTTGCAGCAAATTCTCCAACGGTACCTGCACCAATAATAACTACTTCCACAGGTGGTACACCACTGATATTACCCATCATTAATCCAGAACCATGGGTAGCACTGCTCATGAGTTCTGAAGCAATTAATACGGCAGCAGTACCAGCAATTTCACTTAATGCACGCACTGCAGGATACGCTCCATCAGCGTCTCTAATAAACTCAAATCCTAAGGCAGTAATTCTTTTTTTAGCGAGCTCCTGAAAATAGTTTTTGGATTGTGTTTTGAGCTGTAACGCAGAGATTAATACAGTTTGTGGGTTGATATGTGCTAATTCTTCTATAGAAGGTGGCTCTACTTTAAGGATGATAGGACAACCAAAAACCTTAGTTGTATCATTTGTTATTTCTGCTCCAGCCTCGCTATACTCTTGATCTGTAAAACTAGCTCCGATTCCTGCATTGGTTTCAATCAATACTCTATGACCGTGGGCTGTTAAGGCAGCCACAGCATCAGGAGTAAGACAAACACGTTTTTCCTGATAACTGGTTTCTTTTGGGATACCTATAAAAAGTTTGCCTTTTTTACGTGCTACTTCTAACATTTCCTCCTGTGGCAGGAGTTGCTCTTTGGTAAAAGGAGAGGTTGGGTTGCTCATTTGTGTGATATTCTGTATCTCAAATTACGAATAAAAAAGAATAGCATGCAAATTATGTAGCAGGTGAGTTACTGAGTTTATGAACAAATGGATAAGAGCAATATGTTTAAAACTTTCTTTCTCTTAATATTTTAAATATAAACCTTAATAACTCTTTGTTAACTATCGAAATCGGTTCCACCAGTATTTTTTATTTGATTTACTAAATGTGGTTAATTCAGATAAATCAATACCATGAATTTTATCAAAAACCTTAGTTCGAATTGTATATACAATACTTAATATAATTATTACAACTGGGATTAAATAATAAAAATGGTTACTATCTATTTGTTCGGAATCTTCCAAAATAATAAATACTAGTTGAAAAGAATACAATGAAATCGGGATAAGAATGACCAAATACCACCAATGCCTGCAGGTAAAAAACCAAATAATAAATAGAGTTAATGGGATAAACTTACCAAGTACAATCCATACAAATACATTAACACTTTCATAATATTTGCTTTGGTACGTGAAAAATGAATTTTCCCAGATGGCTCCATCTGGGAAAATATCATTAATATAAAATAAAAAAGGTATTGTTGCTATAAAAAAGACTAATAAACTACTTGCTCCCAGGTATTTTAATTTTTTTCTTTGGGGCTGACTTTGGGGGTGTTTTTCCTTGGATGATGTTGTCATTTTGTGTGGTTGAGGTAATGGGTTGTGTCTGGTTTTTTTCATCTACATCGGAGATCATGTAGGTTGCTAGGGTAAAGAAAAAGCTAAAAATGATAGTTGTTGTGATTTTCATCGTTATAGGGTTTAAATTAGTTATGGCCCCAAACATAGATGAAATTCATCTGGATGTTCCAATCAAAAAAATTGTAATTTTGCAAGCTGTAAGGCGCCACTTTTGTTACTGTTAAAAAGTATAGCTGGTACGTGATTTCTGTCAAAATTCATATTTTCATCGATTAAGTACTAGTAAAAATCAACAATAAAAATAACTTATTATTGTTGTAAGAAAAAGAGTAAATCTGTTAAATTTTGCCAAAACTCTGTTTTTAACATATTTTTACCCTAATGTAAGTACTCTTTTACCATCGTCGAGGAGCTCGATTTTAATTTTAACACTATTTTCTGGTAATAAATTAGCTATTTTTTCTGGCCATTCTATGAATATCCAAGCATCCGTATCTAGGTATTCTTCGAATCCAATATCATAAGCTTCTTCTTCATGCTGTATTCTGTAAAAATCAAAATGATAGATAAGATCTGTTTCTCCTTTATATTCATTGACTAAAGAGTAGGTAGGGCTAGATATTATATCGGTTACACCTAATTGTTTGCAGATTTCTTTGATTAAAGTTGTTTTACCAACACCCATTTCTGCATTAAACAGTAAGGTTTTGTTACTAGCGTTATCGATGAGTTTTTGTGCAGTCTGTGCTAGATCTTCTAAGCTATATGTGATGTTCACTACAATATGATTTAAAATGACTTAAAACTATAAATGAGTAGGAGTATATAGCTTACAATAAATTTGTTACCACATACTCCTTATGACTCTATTTCTTATTTAAGATATTTACCTCGGTTTTAATACTACAAAAGGGATTATCATTTCTTCCAAAGATACGCCTCCATGCTGATACGTATTTCTGTAATAACTTACATAATGATTATAGTTATTAGGATATGCAAAGAAATAATCTCCTTTTGCAAAGATAAAGGAACTACTCATATTTATAGAGGGTAGGTGTATTGTTTTGGGATTCGTTGCAGCTAGTACCTCTTTATTTTCATAAGTAAGACTTTTACCTGTTTTGTATCTTAAATTTAAGCTGGTATTCTTATCACCAATTACTTTAGAAGGATTTTTTACATTAATGGTTCCATGATCTGTTGTAATTATTAATTTGAAACCCATCTGCTGGGCTTGCTGAATCATATCTAATAGCGGAGAGTTTTTAAACCAACTCTGAGTTAAGGATCTATAAGATTTGTCATTAGAAGCAAGCTCTTTGATCACTTCCATTTCTGTTTTACTATGCGATAGCATATCTACAAAATTGTAAACAACCACAGTTAGATCGTTGTCTTTTAGTCCTTTAAAGTTTGCTGCTAATGTTTTACCAGATCTTTCATTAGTGATTTTATAATATTCGTGCTTGATATTTAAACCTAGTCGTTGTAATTGAGCAGTAAGAAAATCATTTTCATACATGTTTTTACCACCTTCATCCACATCATCCAACCAAAGGTCTGGATGTCTTTTTTTCATGTCTGCTGGCATAAGCCCAGAAAAAATGGCATTACGAGCATATTGAGTAGCTGTTGGCAGAATACTACAATATGATATTTCTTCTTCCTTTTTGTAATAATTATTTACAATAGGTTCAAAAGCTTTCCATTGATCATATCTTAGATTATCAATAACAATGAATAGTGTAGGCTGATCTTTACTGATTTCAGGAACCACTTTTTGTTTGAACAATGTGTGAGACATGATCGGTGTATCCTCATCACCATTAAACCAATCTGGATAATTCTTATCTATGTATTTACAGAACTGCGAATTAGCTTCTACTTTCTGAGACTCTAGAATCTCAAACATACCTGTATCTTCAATATCTTCTAGTTGAATTTCCCAATATACCAATTTTTGATATAACTCTACCCATTCCTCATATGAGTTTACCATAGCCATATCCATTGCTATTTTTCTAAACTCCTGTTGATAGTTAGATGTAGTTTTTTCAGAAATTAACCTCGAGTGATCTAAATTTTTCTTTAAACTTAGTAAAATCTGATTTGGATTTACTGGTTTAATAAGGTAGTCGGCAATTTTACTTCCAATGGCCTCTTCCATAATATATTCTTCTTCACTCTTAGTAATCATTACTACAGGAAGGCTATCATTTTTCTCCTTTATTTCTGCTAAAGTATCAATACCTGAAAGCCCAGGCATATTTTCATCAAGAAATACAATGTCAAAGTTCTCGTCTTCTAAAGTCTCTAAAGCTTCAGTACCGCTCTGACATTTGGTCACTTCATAGTTTTTCTTTTCTAAGAATAATATATGGGGTTTCAGTAAATCAATTTCATCATCTACCCAAAGTATTTTTATATTGCTCATTATGCGCTATTTTTTTTATTCGTTATTATAGATGATTATGATAGTTATGTATAACACCGGTTATTAATCGTATAATCATCAATTATCTCTTTTAATTGACTGTTTCTTTTCTTAGTTATTGCAGTTTCTTTTATAAAACATACAAGATATAGTATAATTCATATTGCTTAATTCGTAATTCTGAATTCATACGTATATATTTGTTAACAAAAGTATAGTAAACTTGAAAAAAAGAAATAAACTTAAAATATTAAACGATCCAATTTACGGTTTTATTACCATACCTAATGAACTAATTTTTGATCTTATAGAGCATCGATATTTTCAAAGGTTACGAAGGATATCCCAAATGGGGCTTTCGTACTTAGTATATCCAGGTGCCCATCATACCAGGTTTCATCATGCATTGGGATGTATGCACTTAATGCAGAATGCTGTGCGAGTCCTTCGTTTTAAGGGAGTTAGTATTTCTTCGGAAGAAGAGGATGCTTTGTGTATTGCTATATTATTGCACGATATTGGACATGGGCCTTTTTCTCATGCTATGGAACATAGTATTGTGAATGAAGTAACCCACGAATCCATTTCTTTAATGTTCATGGAGAAAATCAATAAAGAATTTAACGGTAGTTTAACGCTTGCCATACAAATTTTTAAGGGTGAGTATCATCGTAATTTTCTTTATCAGCTAATTTCTGGTCAATTAGATATGGATCGATTGGATTATCTAAAGAGAGATAGTTTTTATACTGGTGTTGCAGAAGGAAATATAAATAGTGAACGTTTAATTACCATGCTTAATGTAGTAGATGATGAGTTGGTGGTAGAAGAAAAAGGAATATACTCTGTAGAGAAATTTTTGTTAGCAAGACGTCTTATGTATTGGCAGGTATACTTGCATAAAACAAGTCTGGTGGCAGAAAGTTTATTGATACGAGTATTGAAAAGGGCAAAAGAATTAGTTGATCGTGGTGTGCATCTAAATGCTAGTAAGGCACTAAAGTTCTTTTTAGAAAATAAGATAACAGCAGATAATTTCACCATTGAGGTTTTAGAAACTTTTTCAAAGTTGGATGATTATGATATTATATCGGCAATGAAAGAATGGACAACATCAGAAGATTTCGTTTTGCGAAATCTATCTAATATGATTATTGATAGAGATTTATTAAAAATAAAGATAAAAAAGAAAAGTTTTGGTGAAGAAAAAATAAGAAAACGTGTTGATGAATTTAAGACAAAGTATGAAATTTCTGAAGAAGAAGCTCGTTATTTTGTTTTTACAGGAACGATTTCTAACCAAGCATATCATCAAAATAAGCAGAATATAAATATTTTATATAAATCGAGCAAAATAGTTGATATTGTGAGTGCTACGGATCAATTTAATTTAAAGGCGCTGTCAAAACCTGTAACTAAATATTTTATATGTTACCCAAAGCACATAGATTAACACATTTTTTATACTTTTGTCGCTAATGATTTTTACAGCCACACAAATTGCAGGTATTCTAAATGGTGAAGTCGAAGGAGATGAAACCGTAGAAGTATCAAAACTAGCAAAGATAGAAGAAGGGACACAAGGCTCGTTAACGTTCTTGTCTAATCCCAAATATACCCCATACATATATTCTACGGATGCGTCAATTACGATTGTAGATAAAACATTTGAAGCAGAATCTAATATTAAGACTACTTTAATAAGGGTAGAAGATGCTTATAAAGCATTCTCTCAATTATTAGACTACTATAATATGGTGAAGCTTAATAAAACGGGCGTTGAACAACCTAGTTTTATTTCCGAAACAGCTAAATATGGTGAGAATTTGTATTTAGGTGCATTTTCTTATTTAGGAGATAATGTAAATATTGGTAAAAATGCAAAAATTTATCCAAACGTATATATAGGAGACAATGTAACGTTAGGAGATAATGTTGTTGTTTTTGCTGGAGCCAAGATATATTCAGAATCAATTATTGGTGATAATTGTGTTATTCATAGTGGAGTTATTGTAGGAGCAGATGGATTTGGGTTCACACCTAATGAAAAAGGAGAATATAGTAAAGTTCCACAAACAGGAAATGTTATTATCGAGTCTAATGTAGATGTTGGAGCAGGAACTACTATTGATAGAGCTACGCTTGGGTCAACGATTATTCGTAGAGGAGTAAAGCTTGATAATCAAATTCAGATAGCTCATAATGTCGAGATTGGGGAACATACCGCAATAGCTGCTCAGACAGGTATAGCCGGATCTACCAAAATAGGAAAGCATTGCTTAATTGGAGGTCAGGTAGGTATTGCAGGACACCTTACAATAGGTAATGGAGTTAGAATCCAAGCACAATCCGGTATTGGAAGAAATATAAAAGACGGAGAGGCTATTCAAGGATCTCCGGCATTAGGGTACTCTGATTATAATAAATCTTATGTACATTTTAAAAATTTGCCCAAAATTGTAGATAGAGTATACAAACTTGAGAAAAAGATAGATGACAATGATTAGTGCCGTTGCAAATAAACAAAGAACCATTCAAAAAGAAGTCGAACTCAAAGGAGTAGGGCTTCATACTGGAAAAGAAGTTACACTTACTTTTAAACCTGCACCCGAGAATCATGGATATTCTTTTTGTCGTGTAGATTTAGAAGGAAATCCGATTATAGAGGCGGATGCTAATTATGTAGTAAATACACAAAGAGGCACAAATCTAGAAAAGAATGGTGTAAGTATTCAGACATCAGAGCATGTACTTGCAGCTTGTGTTGGTTTAGAAATCGATAACCTTTTAATAGAACTGAATGCTTCAGAACCACCTATTATGGATGGTTCCAGTAAGTTTTTTATAAAAGCTTTAGAAGAAGCTGGTATTGAAGAACAAGAAGCAGAAAGAGATGAATATATTGTAAAAGATGTGATCTCTTATACAGATGAGGAATCTGGAAGTGAAATTATAGTGATGCCATCAGATGAATATCAGGTTACAACTATGGTTGATTTTGGGACTAAGGTGTTAGGAACCCAAAACGCGTCGTTAAAACATCTTTCAGAATTTAAAGAAGAAATAGCGGATGCCAGAACATTTAGTTTTTTGCACGAACTAGAAATGTTGCTTGAACACGGTTTGATTAAAGGAGGAGATTTAAATAATGCTATAGTTTATGTAGATAAGGAATTAAGTCCTGATACTATGGAGAAACTAAAAGTTGCATTTGGTAAAGAATCCATTGCGATAAAACCTAATGGGATATTAGATAATCTAACACTTCATTATCCTAATGAAGCGGCAAGGCATAAACTACTAGATGTAATAGGTGACCTTGCGCTTATAGGTACTCGTATTAGAGGGAAAATTATAGCGAATAAACCTGGACATTATGTAAACACTCAGTTCGCCAAAAAACTTTCTAAGATTATAAAAATCGAAAAACGAAATAAGGTTCCGCAGTTTGATTTGAATCAAGAGCCTTTGATGGATATTAATAAGATTATGTCTATGCTTCCGCATAGACCACCATTTTTGTTGATTGATAGAATCTTAGAAATGTCTGATAGTCATGTAGTAGGAATGAAAAACGTGACAATGAATGAACCGTTTTTTGTTGGTCATTTTCCAGGAGCACCTGTGATGCCTGGAGTAATGCAGGTAGAAGCAATGGCACAGACAGGAGGAATATTAGCATTAAGTACTGTTCCTGATCCAGAAAACTATTTGACTTATTTTATGAAAATAGATAAAGTTAAATTTAAGCAACAAGTATTGCCTGGAGATACACTAATATTCAAACTAGAATTACTAACCCCAATAAGAAGAGGGATTTGTCATATGCAAGCTTTTGCTTATGCTAATGGAAAATTAGTTACAGAAGCAGAACTTATGGCACAAATTGTTAAATCAAAATAATTGTTTAGTATACTATATAAAAACTATATTGTATCTGAAAACATCAAAATATAATACATGAATCAGCCTTTAGCATACGTTCATCCTGGAGCAAAGATTGCAAAAAATGTAGTGATCGAACCTTTCACTACCATACATAATAATGTAGTTATAGGAGAAGGAACCTGGATTGGTTCTAATGTTACTATTATGGAAGGTGCTCGTATCGGTAAAAATTGTAGTATTTTTCCCGGAGCAGTAATTTCTGCTACTCCGCAAGATAAAAAATTCAATGATGAAGATACGACCACAGAAATAGGAGATAACACTACTATACGAGAGTGTGTAACTATCAATAGGGGTACTACAGACAGAATGAAAACCAAAATCGGTAAAAATTGTTGGATAATGGCGTATTGTCATATCGCACATGATTGTATCGTAGGAGATAATTGCATCTTTTCTAATAACAGTACACTTGCTGGACATATCAATGTAGGAGATTATGTGGTTTTAGCTGGTATGGCTGCGGTTCAGCAATTTTGTAGTATCGGTAATCATGCTTTTGTAACTGGTGGTTCTTTAGTTCGTAAAGATGTACCTCCTTATGCAAAAGCGGCTCGTGAACCACTTTCATATGTAGGAATAAATTCGATAGGATTACGAAGAAGAGGATTTACGACAGAAAAAATAAGAGAAATACAGTCGATTTATAGAATATTATACCAAAGTAATTATAACAACTCTCAGGCTGTTGCGATTATAGAGGCAGAGATGGAAGCTACTCCAGAACGAGATGAAGTATTGGAGTTTATAAAAAACTCTCAGAGAGGTATTATGAAGGGATATTTTTCTAATTAGATACTATTATTAGAAAAAAGACATAACAATAAGTAATAAAAAATAACAATGGCAAGTACTAGTGATATTAGAAACGGATTGTGTATTAAGTACAATCACGATATATTTAAGATTATAGAATTTTTACATGTAAAACCAGGAAAAGGCCCTGCTTTTGTTCGTACAAAATTGAAAAGTGTAACCACTGGAAAAGTAATTGATAATACATTTTCTGCCGGACATAAAATTGATGAAGTTAGAGTAGAGACTCATAAGTTTCAGTTTCTTTATGCAGAAGGTGATACATATCATTTTATGAATACTGAAGATTATAATCAGATTACATTAGAGAAATCTTCTCTTGATGCACCGGGATTGTTAAAAGAAGGAGCTGTGGTTACTGTAATAATAAACTCTGAAGATCAAATGCCACTTTCTGTAGATATGCCAGCAAGTGTAATCTTAGAAGTAGCCTCTACAGAACCTGGAGTAAAAGGAAACACAGCTACCAATGCTACAAAACCTGCTATTGTCGAAACTGGAGCTGAAGTAATGGTTCCTCTTTTTATAAATGAAGGAGATAAGATTAAAGTAGAGACTGAAAAAGGAACATATAAGGAACGTATTAAAGAATAATTCAGGAATTATATGCTGAATTTGTAATTATAAAATGAAATTTCCTCAAGCACACACGCTTAAACAAATAGCTACCATAATATCTTCAGAATTTGTGGGTAGCCCTGATTTTCCTGTACTAGGAATGAACGAGATTCACGTGGTAACTCCAGGTGATATAGTTTTTGTTGATCATCCTAAGTATTATGACAAAGCTTTAGAAAGTCCAGCAACCGTTATACTAATAAATAAAAAGGTGGATTGCCCTGATGGAAAAGCTTTACTTATTTCTGATGATCCTTTTAGGGATTTTAATACGTTAACTACGTATTTTAAACCTTTTGAAAAGGCAACTTCAATAATATCAGAAACATCTCAGATAGGAAACAATACTGTTGTCCAACCTGGTGCCTTTGTTGGAAATAATGTGGTCATTGGTGATAATTGTTTGATTCATTCTAATGTAAGCTTATATGATGGAACTGTTATCGGAAATAATGTAACCATACACGCGGGAACTGTATTAGGAGCGGATGCTTTTTATTATAAGAAAAGGCCAGAAGGTTTTGATAAGTTAATTTCCGGAGGTAGAGTTGTTATAGAAGATAATGTTGATTTAGGATCTTTGTGCACCATTGATAGAGGAGTAACCGGAGATACAACAATCAAAGAAGGATCAAAAATAGACAATCAAGTACATATAGGCCATGATACTGTCGTAGGAAAAAAATGTTTGATCGCTTCCCAAGTTGGAATTGCTGGTTGTGTCGTGATAGAAGATGAAGTTACCTTATGGGGACAAGTAGGAGTGACAAGTGGTATAACTATAGGAACAAAAGCGGTTGTTTCTGCGCAATCCGGAATAAGTAAATCATTGGAAGGAAATAAAAGTTATTTTGGTACGCCTGCGGATGATTTTAGAAAAAAATATAAAGAAATTGCTGCCATTAGGCAAATACCCGAAATAATAGAAAAATTAAAGAATAATGAGTAAAACAGCAAAAGAGGTAGTTCAATCCTTTTATCAAACGGATTTGATTCACAATATAGAAGCCTTTTCTGAATATTTACATCCGGAAGTTGAGTTAAACTGGAATAGTAGTTTTGGTTACAATAAAAAAAGTTTTGAAGACATCAAGATGATGTTTAAAGAAATGTCTCGTTCTTTTGAGACTTTTAGATGTGAAATAAGCCATCTTTTAGAAGAAAACGGAATGGTAACCATCCGATATACATATGTTGCTAAAACTATAGAAAGACCTGATAAAGAAGAAGCTATCGCCCATTTTATTGCTATATGGGAATTAAAAGATGGTAAATTATATAGAGGGTATCAGATTAGCCAACAAGGAGATAATACTCCAGAAAACATAAAATCATTTCTTAATAAGTAGTTTTTTATAATAAAGAAATTAACTTAATTTTTTTCTAAGAGGAATAGAACTTATGTAATGAGAAATTAAAAAATTAAAAAATAGATTTTTTTTGATTTTTCATTTTAACTATCGTGTTCAAAAGCGTACTTTTGAAACTGCTAAAAAAAATTAAAAAATCATAACGCAATGAGTGTTCTAGTAAATAAGGATTCTAAAATAATAGTTCAAGGTTTTACAGGTAGTGAAGGTACTTTTCATGCAGGTCAAATGATTGAGTATGGTACTAATGTTGTTGGAGGTGTAACTCCAGGTAAAGGAGGACAAAAACATCTTGATAAGCCAGTTTTTAATACTGTAGCAGAAGCAGTTAAAGAAGTTGGTGCTGATACTACTATTATTTTTGTGCCACCTGCATTTGCTGCAGATGCTATTATGGAAGCTGCTGATGCAGGAATTAAAGTAATAATAACAATTACTGAAGGTATTCCTGTAGCAGATATGATTACGGCTTCTAGTTACATAAAGGATAAAGGATGTCGTTTGATTGGTCCTAATTGCCCAGGAGTAATTACTCCAGGTGAAGCAAAGGTTGGAATTATGCCAGGTTTTGTATTCAAAAAAGGAAATGTAGGTATTGTTTCTAAATCAGGAACATTAACATATGAAGCTGCTGATCAGGTTGTAAAACAAGGATTAGGTATTACTACTGCTATCGGTATTGGAGGAGATCCAATTATTGGAACTACTACAAAAGAAGCTGTAGAATTATTAATTAACGATCCAGAAACAAGTTGTGTTGTAATGATTGGAGAAATTGGCGGACAGTTGGAAGCCGATGCTGCAAGATGGATTAAAGAAAGTGGTACTTCTAAACCTGTTGTTGGATTTATTGCTGGAGAAACTGCTCCTGCAGGACGTACTATGGGACATGCTGGTGCAATTGTAGGTGGAAGTGAAGATACTGCAGAAGCTAAGAAAGCAATTATGAGAGAATGTGGAATTCACGTAGTGGATTCTCCTGCAGAAATTGGTAAAAAAGTAGCTGAAGTATTAGGCTAAAAAAGTAAATAGCGTTTTTCAAGAAATAACGCATGAACTTAATAAAACTAAAAAATCCATTCACCTAAAGACGAATGGATTTTTTAGTTTATAATTGTTCTAAAAGCTCTAAAGCTTCTTTAGATTTATAGTTGTTAGGTATCTGTGCTATTTCGGATAGAAGTTCCTTCGCTTTTTCTACCTTATTTTGTTTGATATATAATAATGCCTTAAACCATTTTCCTTTGGGAGCATCCATAAGTCCGCTATTGATAAGATTATCAAAAGTCTTTTCTGCGTTATCAAATTCGTCTAATTCCATTTGGGAAATTCCCATATAAAGATATAAGGTTGCTTTGTTTTTTTGAATAGTAGGAAGTTTTTTCTCTAAAATATCTAATGATTGATCATACTCCTTAGCTTCAAATAATTTTTGCGCTTGGATAAGTGATTTTTGGTCATTATTTCCTCGGTCTACCAAAGAAGGTAGTTCTGATACATCTAGGAAATGTACATAAAGCTCATCAGATGATGTCTTAAAAGGCGAAAGTACCGTAAGGCCAATAATAACCAAAACGACTGCAATACCAGTATATAAAAGCCAAGATTGACTTCCTCTATTTTGTTTTAGTTGATATTCATGATTTACAGCGCTTATTGTATCGGTTAATACCTTAGTAGATTCATTTTTAAGTAGTTTTTCGTATTCTTCTACTTCTTTATGATTGGTGTTTTTACTAATGCTCCATTCAGTATCATTTAAATTTAGAAAAAGTTGTTCTTCAAAATTTACTTTTTCACGGAACCTTTCATCATGCTCCATTTTTTGCAACACCTCATTTCTTTCTTCTTCAGAAAGTGTATGCCTGAGAAAATTATGAATTACTATATCTTCTTCCATACTCATAATTTTTTGAGTGAATTAAAGCGTTGATCATCTTTAATTGTATTTGATAATTTTGTTTTGCATTTAAAAACACGTTGTCTTGCAACGGTTTCAGAACTATACTCCATGTTCTTTACGATTTCTTCATAAGAAGTGTTGTTGAAAAACATGGTAAGCACTTTTTTACAGTTTTCAGATAGTTTATTTAATTTTTCATTAAACAATTCCCATCTTTCCTGCTCTAAAATACTGAGTGCCATATCTCGTTCTTCAGTTACTAGTTCTATAATTTCGCTATTTGTTACCCTGTTTTTTCGGATTTTTAATTCTTTACGCCATAAATTTTTGCAAGAAGTAAATAAATAGGCTTCAAAGCTGCTGTTTATTTCAAATCTTTCCTTTCTGTATCTAACAGTAATTTGGATCAATGCTTTTTGAAAAATGTCTTCTGCATCTTGCTGATTACCTTTGTTTTGTACTACAAATTTTTTAACTCTTGGAAAAACTATAGTATATATTTTCATGATGCCTTTAGCATCATTGTTTAATAAACTGGTTAAGTATTGTGTTTTTTCCGTCATTAATTGGGTGTAAATCCGTAGCAAAAATAATTTTTTTATCTTCGCCTGGGTAACAAAAATCGTATTTTGGTAACCAATAGGGTGAAATTAAATTAATTTAAAAAAGTAAGATAATGATTAGACAATTTTTTTTGAATAAAGTTACAATTATTTGTACGATGATTTGTATGATTGGTTGCAGCACTGATTCAGTTACAGATGACTCTAGCCTTGAAGAATTAAATGAAGAAAAGCGTAGACCAACTGTAATAGTTGATAAAACAATGGAAGTTCTAATTATTTATGTTAGAGGAACGGACGAAGATACTAAAAGGGAACTAAGAGAAAAGTATAGAAAATCTAGACTTTTATTAGATGTTCAACTTTGTGATTTAGATGGTGTTGAGACCTGGACACTAGATCCAATAGAGTATGATAAGAAAAGACCAAAACCAGATTTAGATACCGATAATGAACCTGTAGATAAAGCTTTGTTGAGTGTAAATTGTTACACTTATAAAAGGGAATAATTTTGCTATACAATAAACAGCTGTTTATTAATATACTTTTCTTATGCTTTTTGCAGTCGATCGAGGCGCAGAATACATATGAATACTATGTATCATTATTTGATGATGATAGCATTGATATGTCCAAAATTCAGAAAACAGTTGATAGTATCATCAATGTGTATGATAAAAATGATGAGCAATTAGAAATAATTAAGATTGCTCATCATTTTTCTATAGAATATTATAAACGTCGGTCATATGACGAAGCTATTATATATGCAAAAAAAGAAATAGCTATATATGAGAAACTAGGTATATTAGACTATAAATATGCAAAAGCATTGTATAATCTTGCTCTTTATTATTCTAGATTGGATAAGTATAAGGATTCATTTGTCTATCATAAAAAAGTAATCGCATTAGATAAAGATGAATATAGTACTGCAAAATCCTTTTGTGAAATAGGAAGGTATTATAGAGAGATTGGTGATTTTTTTAAATCTAAAGATTATTATTTGCGTGGGATTTATCTATTAGAAAAATTGGATAAAAAACAACTTTTAGTTAGAAAATATATCGATTACTCTCAAGTATTAAGTGAAATTGATACTGGAAGTAGTTTAGATTTACAATTAAAAGTTTTGGATAAAGCAAATAAACTTTTTGAAGAAGCTCCATCTAATTCATTCTATGGGTTACGAAATTATATGAGTATGAATAATGGCTATGCACATTATTATAATTCCTATGCAAGATTTAATTTTAGTAAAGCAAAAGAATATTATTACAAAAATCTAAAAGAAGCAATAGAAGTTGAAGATTCTTCTGCAGTAAACACCCTGTATACCAATTTGGGAAATTTATATATTGAATCAAAAAATGAGATTCAAAAAGATAGCGCACTCTATTTTTTGAATACGGGTTTAAGATATTGTACTGATGAAGAGGAAAAAGCTGATATCTATCATAACTTAAGCAATTATTACTTGGTAAAGAAAAAGTATCTAAAGGCATTAGATAATATTCAAAAAACTTTTACAGCAAGTATTCATATTGATTCGAATATTACTACTTTACCCAGTTTGAAGGACTTAGAAACTTCAAGTAATAAGGACAATGTCTTGTCTGCATTGATTCAGAAAGCAACTATTTTTATAGAATTATATCAAAAAGAAAATAATAGGAATCATATTGAACTTGCGCTTGCTAATTTGTTGTCTGCTGATGAATTGGTTAATATTCTTCTAAAAGATAGTGCAGAAGAAGGATCAAGATTATATTGGAGAGAAGAAGCTTCAGAAATATATTTAAAAGGAATGTTGGTTTGTGAAATTCTTAATGATCGAGAAAAAGGATTCTATTTTTCAGAAAAAAAGAAAGCACTACTCTTAACGGAAGATATTCTTGAGAATACAGAAAAAGTACAATTACCTAATGACGTTTTAGATAAGGAAAATGAACTTAAAAGACAGATCTTGGATCTGGAAAAACGTATTGAAAATCAAAAATACCAAGATAGCTTAAGATTTTTAGAGAATAAACGATTTGAATTGAAACAACAATATCAAGAACAAGAAGATTCTTTGAAGATTTTGTTTCCAGAATATTACAAAGAAAAAGAAACTACAAGTATTGTTGGTTTAAAGAAAGTTCAAGAAACTTTAGATGACGAGAGTGTTATTATATCTTATGTTTGTAATCAGGACGAAGATGATGATTCTTATAGTGTTTTGTATGCAGTTTTTACTTCTAAAACCCAAACAGAAATCATTAGAATAGGAGCGTTAAGTGAGATGAAAAAACTGATTAGAAACTATAGAAGTCAATTATCCAAGCCTTTTGAGACTGAAGAAGACCGATTAAGATTTCAGGAAATAGCTTCAGAGCTATATACTTTATTGATTCCAAAGGACAAAATTACCATGTCTTTGGATCAAAAACATCTAGTGATTATTCCTGATGGGACATTACAATACATTCCCTTCGAATCCTTAATAGTGGATAAAAATACAAATAGATACCTCATTGAAGACAACGAAGTAAGTTATGCGTATTCTATGTCTTTTTTGGAGCATAATGCTACTGTGAAGCGAGCATCTTCGAAGGATTTAGTAAGTTTTGCTCCTGTAAATTTTACGCACGATGATCTTGAAGATATTAGCAATAGTAGTAATGAGATAGAAGGTATCACTAAGCATGTATTAGGAGATAATTATAGAGAAAAAGAAGCTTCTAAACAGAATTTTTTGTCTAATACAGAAGATTACAAAATAATTCATTTGGCTACACATGCCAATTTTTCTGATAACCTTCAGATAGCTTTTCATGATACTAATTTGGAATATCATGAGCTGTATACTTCAAGAAATCAAGCAGAATTGGTAGTGCTAAGTGCTTGTAATACATCTTTGGGAGAAATAGCAGAGGGTGAAGGAGTAATGAGCCTGGCAAGAGGTTTTTTCTATGCGGGTGCGAATACAGTAATCTCATCGTTATGGAATGCCAATGATAAATCTACCGCTCAGATCATGGAGAGTTTCTATAATAATTTAGAAGAAGGTCAGACCAAATCCAAAGCACTGCATAATGCCAAAATAAACTATCTAAAATCTGCATCTTTATCAGACGCATCTCCACATTATTGGGCAACATTTGTGCTGATTGGTGATTCAGAGACTGAGTTGTTTCCTTCAAACATGCTCTTGTATGGAATTCTTTTATCTCTTCTTTTAGTGCTGATAATCAGTTTTCTAGTATTCTTTCTTAAAAAAAGATAATTTTCATGTGGGTAGTAAAAGTTAGTCACTTTTCTTTTCTTTTTGTGTCATAAATATATCAGATAAAATAAATTATTTAAAAAGCTTTTACAAAAATGTAAAGGCTTTTTTTAATTGTAAATATTTGATTTATAGTTATTTGGTTATTGTTAAAAAAAATATAATTTTTTTGGGTAACAAATTATGGGTTATGGTAACAAGACAGCATAATTAGTAAAAGTTGTCTTTTGGCAGTAGCAATACTTTCTATAAAGACAATATATAACAGTGTGATTTACCTTAAAATAAAACTATGAATAAGTTGTCATTACCCATTTCTGTTTTAGCATTAGCTTTCGGAATTTTCTCATTTTTTCACTTTCAATCATCTTCAGAACAGGTGTATGTAGATGTCAATAAGTTACTTGACGGATATAAAAGAACCAAAATAGTGCGTGCAACTTTTGAAGAAAAAGCAAAAACGCTTAATGCTAATGTAGATAGTTTGATGACCGACTGGCAAAACGAAATTAAAACGTATGAAAAAGAACGTTCTCAGTTATCTAAAAAAGAACTAGAGCTTAAACAGCAATTGTTAGGAAACAAACAACAACAAATTAATAATTACCAACAAGCTATTCAAAAACAAATCCAGGAAGAGGATAAAAAATCTACGCAAACAGTGATTAATGATATTAATGACTATGTAAAAGAATACGGAAAGAAAAATGGATACAAGATCATTTTTGGGGCGAGTGGCTCAGGAAATGTTATGTATGCCTCTGAAGCTGCGGATTTAACTCCAGAAGTATTGGAGGGTTTAAATACGGAGTTTGATGGTAAATAAAAAGGTACTCATCATGTATATGAAATTAGGAATTCTATTATTTCTGGGAGTGTTTTTATATGGTTGTACAAGTGGAACCTTCACTACTGAAAAAGAGCTACTAGAGTATATAATGGTTGAAGAAAATGGGTTTACTCAAAATAAGACGGTTAACGGGTATGATTTTCAGTTAATCTATAAACCAACAGATCTTTTAGTAGAGCAAGAAATAGGAAATCTTATTACAGATGCTAAAGTCAAAACATTAAGAGAGAAATATAATAAACACCTCTATTTTATTTTGAGCATGAGTAAAAATAACCAAGAATTACTTAATGAAAAGGCTGGAGATAGAAACGAGTTTGGAGCTATGGTAAACCAGCTAGCATTTGGGATGAATGAAAAAGTTCATTTATATACGAAAAGTAAAGATACAATAGCGCTGGTAGATTTCGTATACCCAAGGCTGTATGGCATGAGTAGGAGTACAAGTATACTATTTATCTATCCAAAAGAAGATAATAAATTAAAAGAAGAAACTTTGAGTTTTACGATAGAAGATTTAGGGTTGTACACAGGAGAAGTCAAGTTTAAAGTTGACACTAACATTATAAAAAATGAACCACAATTATCATTTAAAAATTAGGTTAATGGGAATATTACAGAAGTTTAAAAAGGTATTATTGACAGTTATAGTAATGATTTTTTTCATTTATAGTATAACTGGATATGCTCAAGGAATAACATCTCCGGATGCTAGAGGTTTTGAACCCATAGATGTTAATGGAGTAGTAAATCTATTATCTGGTGATATGTCATATTCTATACCTGTATTATCTATTGGTGGTTATCCTGTTTCACTTTCTTATCATTCAGGAGTTACTACTGACCTTGATGCATCATGGGTTGGTTTAGGTTGGTATTTAACACCAGGAGCAATTAACAGAAGTGTTCAAGGTATTCCAGATGATTGGAAATCAGGTGTAGGAATTAACTTTACATCTTATCATACAGAACAAGAATATCATTCTATTGGAGTAAGTTATGGTGGTTTTGATGGTATAGTTTCTTCTGGGACTGAGTTTAGTTGGGGTGAAGGAAAAGGATTAACCGTAACAATGTGGGATAGATTTTTTGATAAAGCATATGTAAGAGATTCCAGAGGAAGAGGTGATCAGGTTAAAACAGGTTATGGTATTAATGGAGGGTATTCTCAGAATATAACGAAAAGTACTTCCGTAGGGTTAGGCGCTAGTTATAACACACATACAGGTGACACTTCGTACAACATAAATGTAGGAGGAAAAACGGATACAGGAGCTGCATGGAGTGTTGGGGCATCGTTTAATGACAACGGTTATACTATTGGTGGAAGTTACGCTGGTTATGGTGGAAGTTATGGCCAATCTTCAGATTCCTTTTCTCAAGGAGATTATAGCATTGATACACAATCAGATTCATTTGGAGCTAGTGCAGTGTTAGGTGTTGGTGTTTTAGGTGTTGCGTATACAAAGAAGAAGGTTGATATTCATTTAAGAAAGGGTCAAGAGAATAGAGAATGGGGGGTGTTATATGGTTGGGATTATAACAATCTTGCTAATATTGATATAATAGCTGATGAACAAGGAAGTTTAAATGATTATCAAAATAGACAATTTGGTTATGATGCGTATTCCACAGAAATTCCTCAGGCTGAAGAAACGTTTTTGGCAGATTATTCAAAATTAATCGAAAAACCAAATTTTACTTTCGCAGGATATGATAATTATGGAGTAAGCGCTCAAGGAATTAGCGGTAAAATTACACCTAGAATATTAGATAATATATCCATTTTTTCTAAGGGAGTGAAGACACAAAATGCAAATGGACAAGATATTCATGCGTTTTGGCATCATGGGAATGTTTCTGATGCTTCTCAACGTCATTTTGGACAATCACATAATAGTGTCAACACATTAAATTTTTATTTTGATGGTCACTTTTCTAGTAAAGAATTAGTGGAGCCAAGTACAATATTAGGCTCAGGAAATAATCTTTCAGATCATGTGACTCAAGGTGGCTTAAATTTAAGTAATTCTTATACAGATGATAATGTATCAGGTAGAGCAAAGTCTCCAAATTTCATTGAAACATTTACTAATAACCAAATAACTAGTAATTATGCAACTAATGTTAGAGGTTTGATAATCCCCTCAAATTTAAATAATACAGATAGAGAAAATGATATTCATTTTTCTCCAAATGGAATAGGTGCATATAAAATAACTTCAACAGATGGTAAAACCTATCATTATTCATTACCTGTTTATCATTTTGAAAGAATACAACGAAATTTAATTGAGACCAGTGATGCTGCCAATGTTAAAGAGAACAGGCAATATACTCCTTTTGCAACACACTGGTTATTAACAGCTGTTACGGGTCCAGACTATATTGATTTTAATAATAATAACAGAGTAGATGAAGAGGATTATGGGTTTTGGATTGAATTTGAATATGGTAAATGGTCTGATGGATTTGTCTGGAGATCACCATATGAAGATGGTGTTATGGATTATTACACAAATTTAAAAGGCGAAGTTGAAACAAAAGATAAAGGGCATTACCAATTTGGTAGAAAACAATTGTATTATCTAGATAAAATAAAGTCAAAAGAACACACAGCTATTTTTGTTAAAGATATACGTTATGATGCTGTTGGAAAAAATTTAGGCTTTTGGTTTAATAGTAATGTTACTTCTTCAGGGTATTTAAGTACTACTGGGGAAAATTCTGGTATGAATCATACTTCAAATATTCATGTTAGAGAAAGGTCTGTAAATTATGCACGAGAATATTCTCTTAAACTTGATAAAATAATCGTTTTAAAAACCGAAGACGCTAATTATTTAGTCAAAAATGGTTCTGGATCTCTAGGGAGTGGTTTGTCAAACTATACAAGAGATAGTTGGCATTCCCCACAATGGGAATCACCATATTTTGCTGAAGCATATGGAAGTAGTTATAGTTACCGTATTCATAATGAATCACTTGTATTTGATGTTAATGATCTGTCAAATACCTTTATTTCAGAAAACGCATTAAATGTAATTGACTTCTCATATAATTATGATTTGGCACCCAATTCACCATCTTCAAAAGGGCTTCCTGCTGGTTTAACAAATGTAAGTCACCCTTATGGTAAACTAACATTAAATGAGATAAGAATGAATGGGAAAGGCAATAGTGAAATAATGCCTCCTTATAAGTTTGAGTATTACTTAGAAACAATGGAGAATTTATCTTTAGATGGAGCACATGGTAATAATACAGTTCCTGAATTTGTGGATTACAAAAATAGTGTCATTGACAATTGGGGCTTCTTAAAAGGAGAAGAAGCAGGAATACCAAAAATTAAGGCATGGAACCTTAAAGAAATAACGTCTCCAATAGGAAGTACTGTGGAATTTGATTATGAAGAGGATGATTATTGGACTGAAGCGTTTTCCCGTCGCTATTGGAAAGAGGGTTTAAAGTTTACATTCTATAATACTAATAATTTATACTGTGATCAAAATGGTGAAATTGAAATTAAAATAGAAAAAGATAATACGCTTTTGGGTAATAATGATTTTGACTTTAGAGATTATTTCTATTCTAATGAAAAGTTCTTTATAGATGTTTGGTATTCTAAAATGAGAAACTATCCAGGTAATGGTTATAGAAGAGCAGCAATAGATATTTTAAAGCAGAAAGCTCAGATACTAGAATTGTCTAGCGATGAAATGAGAATAAAAGTTACGGCTAGAATAAGAAATTGTGCAGATGGTTGGGAAGGTGTAAATAATATTTTTAATACTCCTATAGTAAAAAATGATATTGAATATTCACTAGGACAAAACAAAAATCGTTATGAATTAGCTTGGGTAGATGAAAATATAGCTAATAATGATAATGCTCATTCAATTATATATAATCTATTAGCTAGTAAAGTTCCAGAAGATGAAACAGGCGGGGGGTTAAGAGTAAAAGAAATAAAGGTGTCAGATGGTAATACAAGCTATAGAACACAATACGATTACTCAAATCCATATGAAATCAATAATAATAACCAGCCTAGATCTTCAGGAATTACTTCATTTGCTCCTGTTAAAGGACTTAAATATGTGCCTTATAGATCGGAACTTACACCACCTGGAGTTATGTACGAGTATGTAACCGTAAAATCTACAGCAGAAGACGGTTCCTATTATACAAAAAATAGATATCAGCATCATGTTCTAAAACCAGTGTTCAATATTTTTAATCCTGAAATAACAATGGAAACCAATGAGGCACAGTCTCCTCAGGAGGATAAATTATTTTGGGCAAAAGTAAATGAACAAGACATTACAAATGGAAAAGCTAAAACTGTAGACATACATGTAAATACAGCAATATTAGGACAACTTAAATCAATGGAGGTATATAATAGTAAGAATCATTTGATGTATAAAGTTTCTAATGAATTCACCAATGGAACCAATTTGGGTAATGAACCTGATAAAGGTCATATTAAAGAGTCCTTTAATTCTATGAAAACCATATTTACCACTAATTCAAATGGTACAGCTGTTTTAAATAGTAAAAAACTATTAAGTGTTTCTTCAAGGACAGAATATAATAATATGCTTAAGAAAACTGTGTTAATTGGTGGAAATAACAAATTCGAAACAGAATATTCAAACCCTGATCCCTGGTTAGGTAGTTTTAGAACTAGTAAAACTACTCAAGCGGATGGTTCATCTATATATAGTGAAAGAGTACCAGCCTATGCCAAATATCCGGAAATGGGTTCTAAGGTAGATAACCCATCAAATAAAAATATGTTAACTCAAGAAGCCATGTCTATTACATCTTGGTCTTATAGCGGAGGGGCATCAGGAGGATGGAAAACACTCAACGCCAATATAACAACGTGGAATAACTCATGGAATTATAGAGATTATAAAGGAAATGAAGAACAGCTAAATGATGTATGGCGTAAGCATAAATCTTTTGTTTGGAAAGATGATATCAATGTGGCTAATGGTAGTTACGTTACGAATGTTAATAAAAACAACAACTATTTTGATTGGACAACAGGGACTCCTACAAATGAAAAATGGAATAATGTATCAGAAACTACAAGGTATACACATTGGTCTTCTCCGATAGAAAATAAAGACATTAATGGTAATTATGTCTCATCTAAAATGGCTGAAAATCAAACTAAGGTTGTTGCTAGTGGTAACGCAAGTTATACAGAACTGTATGCTTCTAGTGCAGAATACAATATTGATGGCGAATATCTGGATCAAGATATTCAAGGAGCAAACTTAAGAGATGAAAGTGATGCACATACAGGACAGTTTTCTTTAAGAATCGGAGCAGGTGATAAAGGCTTTAAAACCAGAATGAGATCTGGTGAATACGCTAAGGATAATTATAAGATTTCTGTTTGGGCTAATTCTCTTAGAGCGGCAACTATGATGAGGCTTAATATTAATGGAAAGTCAATAGCGTTTAATGGAGAAATCGTACAAGCTGGAAGATGGTATCAATTTAATCATTATGAGTTTTTGGATGGCTCTGAGAATACTTTGTATTTAACACTTTCTGATAGGTATAAAGGAATTCAAATAAATATAGATGATTTCAGGATACATCCTGTCTATGCTAGTATTAATACCTATGTATATGATCAAAATACCGATGAGTTAACCTATGTTTTAGATGCTAATAATATGGCAACAAAATATGTTTATGATAATGCAGGTAGACTCTGTAGGTTGTTTAAAGAAGTAGAAGCCGATTTACCAGAAACTGATGGAGGATTTAAGTTAATCAATCAGTATAAATACAATTATAAAAACGGCGCTTCAAATGACTGTAGTTGTTGCGACGATAACAAAGTTAAACAGGTGAAAACTATATCTAAATAACAAACTAAAACAATAGACTGATGAAATTTAAATTTATTTACGTTCTTTTTTGTAGTTGCTTATTTTCTGTAACAGGTTTGTTAGCACAAGAAACACCACCAAGTCCCACAGATAACACTAATTGGATTAGTAGTATTAGTTATGATATTTCTGGGCAGACTTTACATAAAAGTGTTGGATTTTTTAATGATTATGGTAAACCTACTCAAAGCCAAAGTTGGGATGTGTCATCTGGAAAAGTTTGGGGTAGTGAAGTTCTCTATGATTATCAAGGCAGACCATCTTTTAGTACACTATCCGCACCTTTAAACAGTTCGGGGTTATTTACATATGATATTAATTTTTTGAAGGAAAATTCTGGAAATTATGAAACATCGGATTTTGACCAAGGTAGTTTTATAGAAAACCCAAAAACAGTTAGTACTTCTAGTAAATTGGGAGCGTATTATAATAACAATACGACAAATCAATATCAGGATAATACGAGCTATCCGTTTAGTAGAACTATTCATAGTAAACTTAATCCTGGTACTGTAAAAAAAGTTTTAGGAGGTAATAAGATTGAGGGTAATTGGCTTCAAACCTATACGTTTAGCATGCCTGCAGGGCAAGAACTCTCTAAATCACGTGCTTTTAATAATCCTAATTACGAGGATGTCATTACTACAAAAACCATAAGTAGAGATGCACATGGAATTGAAAATGTCGTTTTTACGGATAGTGATGGCAATGTATTGGCCTCGGCAAGAAGTGGAAATGAAGAAGGAGTCAATAACTACACAACTAACAATAGAATCATAATAAAAGAACAAGGTTGGGTAGATTTCCATATGCCTCAAGGATGTCAAAATATAGCATTATTAAATACAAATATTAGTACGACTACAACTACGACTACAACAACCTCAGGAGGTTCTAGTGGTACTTCTGATTGCTTTTCTAATGTAGATGGCACTATAAGTTCTGGTGATGACATTAATGATTGCATTGGTGCGCGAATTCAGGAGTATGAATCGAAAAAAGCCAATTCTAGAAAGAGCATAAAAGATAAAAAAGAGGAGTTTGCTGATAGTTTTGAACGTATTGAAATCTCATATGATAATCTACCGGAAGGTATTTATTATAGAGTATATGATTTAATTACAGAAGAAATCGTAATGCAGGTTAATCCTGGAGTGTATACTACTGCCCAAGGGTTTTACAGAGTAGAGCTAAGATATGGTATTATACATACGTTTCCAGCACCATGGAGCGGAACCTATCATATATCTTATGGTTTGAACGATAATCCTAGTTTGTTTGATCAAGAAAACAGAGAATATGGTGTGAGTCATTGCCAGAACTATTATGACTATGCATTGAATTATTATGATAAAGCTGGACGATTAACAAAATCTACACAGCCTAAAAGTTCTAATCTTAAAAGTGAATTTTCATACAATTCACTAGGGCAGTTATTGGAGACTAAAAGTCCGGATGAAGGTGAAGCTAAGTTTATTTATAGAAAAGATGGTCAAATACGTTTTTCTCAGAATATAAAGCAAGATGCGAATGATGAATTTTCATATACTAATTACGATCGATTAGGAAGACCCATTGAAAGTGGTGTATACAAGTCTGATGACATAGAGTTTTATTTAGCACCAGAAACTCCTGTAGATCCTTTCACTCCTGATCCTCCAACAATATCTACAATTACCTTAGCTTTTTCGGAATACATTCAGGTGATAAGTAGTCAACAAAGTTTATCTGCAACCTACAAAAAAGTGTTGGCTCCAGATGGATGGAATGCAGGATTTCATTCTGTAGAGACCATTGATGAAAACGGAAATGTATCATTCAAGCCTCTAATGGGACAAGTTCAAGTAGGTAATTATGATGTAGTAGTAGGATTATCACCAATAGATGCTGCTTTAGATTTAGGTTATCAAAGTATTACCTATGGAATTAATTTAAAAAACGTAGGAGGTGTAAGTGCAATTCAGGTTTATGAAAATGGAGATTTTATTAGAGATGGAAGCAGTCAGATTATAAACTTTGGAACCTTTAGTCCATTAGATTCTTTTATGGTAGAAAGACAAGATGGAATAGTGACTTATAAAAAAAATGGAACAGTTTTTTATACAAGTGCAGGCAATTCTTCTGGACCTCTAGCAGTAGATGCTTCTTTTAACTACAATAATAATGCGATTAACGCAGTCTTTATTACAGAAACTCCAGTATTACCTCCAGTACCAATTGGGATCGATATACAGACATTGGTGAATGTACAGGATGGATTAGATGATAGAAATTGTTTCGAGCAGCATTTTACCTTGTATGATATGCCGGACAAATCTTTAGCTGATTATTTAAATAAATGTGGCTTATCCGAAAAAGAATACAAGCAAACATTTTTATCAGGTAATGTATCAAAAACCCAGACAAAATCTCCAGAAACAACCACAACTTGGTACAGTTATGATGTATACGGAAGAGTAGAGTGGATTATACAAAATATACCAGGCTTAGATTGTTTGAAAACAACAGATTATACCTATGATGCTATTACAGGTCAAGTAATACAAGTGGATTATCAAAGACATAGCAAAGATGAACGATTTATTCACAACTATGAGTATAATGTAGGTGGACAATTGATACGAGTTGCTACATCTATTGATAATGAAAATTTTGAAGAGCAGGCAAAGTATTTTTATAATGAGACAGGACAATTAATTAGAAAAGAATTAGCTGAAAATTTACAAGGTGTAGATTACGTATATAATCTTAACGGACAACTTAAGGCTATAAATCACCCTTCATTACAGACGAAAAATGATCCAGGACAGGATGGTGCCAATGGTTTTATTGCAGATGTTTTTGGTATGACACTTCAGTATTATAGAAATGATTATACAAGGACAAATACACCAACACCTATTGCCCAAGTAAATGCATCTAGCCCAAACCAGTTTAATGGCAATATACAAGCGGTACAGTGGCAGAACCAAGTAGGACAACCTAGTACCTATTCATATAGTTATAATAAAAACAACTGGTTAACTAATGCGAATTATAGAAACGAGAACACCAAAAATGCCGAAGATTATAAAGTTAGTAATATAACTTATGATGCTAATGGTAATATAAAAACATTAAAACGTAATGGTTTTACCGATGCCAATGGTACAAATGCGATGGATGATTTTACATATCATTACGGTAGCATTAATAATCAATTAAACCATGTAGAGGACACAAATGACAATACCAATGTAAACCGATATAACGATTTGAAAAATCAGGAGTCAGGTAATTATATCTATAATAGTATAGGGCAATTGGTAATCAATAAACAAGATAAAGTGCTGTATGCCTATAACGCTGCAGGATTGGTTACTAAAATTAGTGAATTAACTACTACAGATACCAATACGTATCATACACTTGCTTTTGAAGATTTTAATACAGCTGGTAGACATAGTAATTGGACGGTATCTGAAGGATTGAGGCATGTTTCTATAGCTAACCAATCTGATCAGGAAGATGTTTTTACAGGGTTACTACCACAAATTATAAACGGGGAACCAATTTCTCATGAAGAAGTCAATATACCGCCATATTGCGTAGATTTTGATAACAGCGACCCATATCAAGGTAGGTTACAGTTTAACTTTTATAATAGGGTACAACCCAATAATACCTATACGATTAAAACAGACTTTAAAACGGTAGCAAATGCGCATCATAAGCTAGAATTTGATGTATTGTTATTTCAAAAGCAATTATTGGGATCTGTTTTTAATGATGGTATCATATCTGATCAGGTAATTGATATGAATGCAGGTGTCACAATTACACTAAAGCAAGAAGATGGATCTATTATTGAAACCATAGTAATAAACCCACAGGATCATACCCATAGTTATTGCGATCGAATTGTAGATCATATTAATTTTGATTTTCTGGCTACAGGAGCTAAAGTGTATGTTATCATAGATATTAGTAATGATGGAGAGATCCCTAATGGTTTTGGAATATTAAATGCATACAATAAATTATATCAGAGTGCCGAGATAGATAATGTACATCTACAGGTAGCCAATAAGGAAAAAGTTGCTTTTTATTATAATGATCGAGGACAGCGTGTGCGTAAAGAATCATTTATAGGCAGTGAATTAATACAGACTATTTATGTAAGAGATATAGCAGGTAGTCCAATGGCAATTTATTACAGACCAGGACGCGCACAGATGAAACTAGAAGAACATCCAGTGTATGGTGCTGGTAGGATAGGTGTTTTTAAGAGAGATAACGGATCTCGTTCTGATGGTAAATACGTATATCAGCTTGCAGATCATTTAGGGAATGTAAGAGCTGTGGTGATGAAAGATGGTGACAATGCGTTGTCATTAACTAGCAAAACAGATTATTATCCTTTTGGGATGCCGATGCCCAATAAAAATATTGAAGGAGATTATCGATATGGGTATCAAGGAGAATTTGCTGAGAAAGACTCAGAAACTGGTTTAAACGCTTTTGAATTAAGACTTTGGGATAGTAGAATAGGTAGGTGGTTAACGACAGATCCTTATGGTGAGTTCTATAGTCCATATCTTGGTATGGGTAATAATCCAATCAGTAAGGTCGACCCTGATGGCGGATGTACTGACTGTGCAGACCCTCACCCAATAGCTAACTTTATTCCTGATGATGGGGGTGCACGTTCTTATGCTTATTATTATACAAGTGGTATTCAAGGTTTAGATGAGGTTACGCTTAATAGAAATAGTTCAAATTTGACCCAATTAAATCAAGCTAATTCAGCCGCATTATTAATTGCATTAACTGCAAATTTGGCTGAAACTTCGGCTGTTACTTTACCAACAATTTCAACACCTGCTTTAACAGGTGCAGCTACCGCTGCCGCTGCACCTGCTGCTGCATTTGGAATAGGAGTATTACCTTTAGCTGGTTTTGTGTATCTTGACCATGTATTACCAAATGGCAGAGCTCCAAGATATATGCCCACTGTAGGACCAATATCAACAACTGCAAGATATGACGCTAGATCAGTGCCTTTTTCTGGAGTTTATTCACCACCAGTAATACAAAGTTTTACTGTTAATGATGTTGCTTTGGTTGATTCTTATATTCATCAAATGGGTAAAGGAAAAACTGGAAAATGGGATGATGAATTGTCTCCATTATCAGATGAGGAATTAGCAGCCTTAATGAAGGAAGCGATAAGAAGTGGAGATAAAAAACTTAAAAAGAGAATAGAACAGGAACAAAAGAGAAGAGGACAAAGAAATAAAGGAAAAAACAGGGGTCGAGGAGATGTAAGGTAATTTTATTATGAAAGATATTTTAAAACTAATAAGTAAAGGAAAAGAGTTAGAAGCTAATCAAATTATAAAGCTGCTTGAAGATGAAATGATTAGAAATTATTTTATCACTAATTATTCATGTTTTAAATCTGATAGAAATTTTCATATTTACATTGACTATATCAATGTAAATATGAAAAAAAATATATCAATGGATCATAAAATGGAACTAATTGATTTAGCAATTAACATAGATTATTACTCTGTTAAATTCTATGATTATATAATAGATGATTTGTTAAAGCGAAAAAGTTATTTGTTAAAATTAAGTATTCTAGATTTTATGAATGAGTTTTATTATAAAGAAAAAGTTAATGTTAATTATTTAAATTTAAACAAATTATTAAGTAAAAGAACTTCAAATAATTTGGTTAAATTTCAAACTAATATAAACCTTTTTTTAGCTGGGGATTTAAACTTAAAATACTTTAAAAAAGTTTCAAAGACTTTGAATAAAGAAAAAACAGAACCATTTTATTTTTACAGGTATTTGAATACGATTAATTATTATAGTCAATTTTTAGATTTTTCAAATGTTATTGATATTGAGGAAATTATAAGTAATTCAAAATTTTTAAGTGAAGTTAGCAAAAAAGATTTAAAAGAAATTATAGATATGGGTAAGAAAAATACAAATTGACATTTCTTAGAAGAAATTCCCACGCTGGTGCTAGTTTGTAACTAGTACCGGTATGAGTAAGAAATAAAACATTTAAGAAATTACTCTGCTGCTCGAAGTTTATAACTTCGAAGCACATTGATTATAAAAACAAATAATAATAAAAAGCTCTTACAGAAATGTAAGAGCTTTTTGCTTTGATTATTAGTTTAATACTTTTTTAACAATAAAACCTAATTTTCTTGGGTAACAGAATCCTAATTATGGTAACAGGGCAGTATAATTAGTAAAAGGGATTCATTTTCTTTTTTCTGGTTATAAAACATTCTTTCGCGAAGAATAGACATAAGCTATGAGTGTCATTAAATGATCATAGTATTCATCATAATTTTAAATTTTAATCATGTTAAAAAACATTTCAAACTTAGGAAAGAGGCTAAATAAAAACGAGCAGAAATCAATTAAAGGAGGGTTATTACATGCTCCTTCAGAAGATGAACATATGTGTTTTTACAATGTAACGGTTGTTGATCCCGGTAGTGGTCTAGTAATCGGGTTAACACCTTGTAATTCACAAATTCATTCATTTTGCTGTGAAGAGTAATTCACGTTAAATTTCAGAAAAAAATAAAATAAAACTTAATTAAAAATACTTAATAAAATGAAAAAATTAAATCTCAATATACTTCAAAAATCAATCTTAGTATTCTGCCTATCAATATTTGTTATTAGCTGTTCTAAAGACGATAGTATTGAAACACAAGCATTAGAAAATGTATCGCTAGAAAAACGCAATTCTTCAGATTATAGTGTTTCATATGAGGATTATCATTTTTTGGTTAATGATAAAGGAGAGGCAGCAAAATATGAAGGAGGAAGATTCCAATATAATATGATTCCTTCAGAAGAATTCATGAATCAAATAACGTTTTCAGAACATAGAGGTATAAAAAGACTTGAACATGTTAAGACGGGAGAATTTATTGAAATAGTTAATCTTACAAAATCCGGTAGAGGATATACTTTTGATGTGATTACCAGTCTAGGGCATACGTTAAAAGGGATCAAATTAAGTACTAATAATAATCAAGTTGATGTTGCACAGAAATTTTGTTGGCCTTGTTTGATTCTACCGGTAGCTGGTATGATCGTAGAATTGTTAACCGATTCACCACAGGTTGAGTGTTCGAATGCTTTGAATCTATTAAACTGTCAAGCTCAAGGTCTTACCGGTTATATGAATTTCAATGAAGGAGGTCTTTTCTCAGGAGCTTCTTGTACAGTTTATTGTCAGTAAATAATAATTTTAAATATATAAATCATGTTAAAAAACATTTCAAATTTAGGAAAAACGTTAAGTAAAACAGAGCAAAAAACTATTAGTGGAGGAAAGCTTGAACAAGATCTTTGTTTACCAACTTGTGGGTTTATGACTTGTTTAAATAGTCATGGAAGGTGTGCTCATGCATCATTCGATGAATGGCAGGCTTGTAGCTGGAATGATATTATTAATTGTTAGTAATTAAATTATTGTAATAGTTTAAAACGGGAAGCTTATCAATAGCTTCCCGTTTTTTGTATTATGATTCATGCTACTATAGTTTAAGAGGTTAATTTGAGTTTTTAAGTACATCAAATCCAATTATTGGACTGTTTGTGTTAAAAAAATCACAAAAAACGTAACACACGTTAACATTTTGCGTTTAATAGAACATTAAACATACATTAACTTAAACTATTTAAATGAAATCATTAAAATTTCTCTTACTATTAGCTATAGCCGTAGTGCTTAGTAATTGTAAGGATTCATCTAATCAAGATGCGACTTCTGATGAAGAACTAAAAGTCGAACAGCATACTGATGCGGCTGGTTTTTCTTATGAAACTGTTGCAAATGATCCAACAGGATTACGTTTGTACACATTGGATAACGGTCTAAAAGTGTACTTAGGAAAAAATCAAGAAGAACCAAAAATTCAGACACTAATAGCTGTGCGTGCAGGATCTACATATGATCCAGCAGATAATACAGGTTTAGCTCATTATTTAGAGCATATGGTCTTTAAAGGAACCGATAAAATCGGAACTCAGGATTTTGAAAAAGAAAGCGTTTTTTTAAAACAAATTTCTGATTTATATGAATCTCACAAAGCAGAAACAGATTCTGTAAAGAAAAAAGAGATTTATAAGAAGATAGATGAGGTTTCTCTAGAAGCTTCTAAAGTTTCTATTGCTAACGAATATGATAAAATGGTGGGTTCATTAGGAGCAGAAGGAACCAATGCTTTTACATCTAATGAACAAACGGTATATGTAAATAAAATACCAGCTAATGAGTTAGATAAATGGTTAACCGTAGAAAGTGAGCGTTTTAGCAAATTAGTGTTACGTTTATTTCATACGGAATTAGAAGCTGTATATGAAGAATTTAATAGAGGACAAGATAATGATGGACGTAAGCAGTATTTTGCTGTTTTAGAAGGTTTGTATCCAACACATCCATACGGAACTCAATCTACAATCGGAATATCAGAGCATCTTAAAAACCCTTCTATGGAAGCAATCCATGGATATTTTAATAAATATTATGTACCTAATAACATGGCAGTAATATTAGTAGGTGATCTTGATTTTGATGCTACAATAAAGAAGGTGAATGCTTCTTTTGGAGGATATGAAAAGAAAGAAGTTACGCATCCTACATTCCCAGAAATGGCTCCACTTACAGCTTCTGTTAAAAAAGAAGTATACGGACCTACAGCAGAATCTATTTATGTAGCGTTTAGAACAGAAGGAAAAGGAACAGATCAAGAAGTAATGGTTACTTTGATTGATTATATGCTTGCAAATTCTCAAGCTGGATTAATTGATTTAAATCTAAACCAAAAGCAATTAGTACAGAATGCATCTTCATTTACTAATTTTGATAATGATTATGGATTCCATTTACTATATGGTTCTCCTAAAGAGGATCAGACCTTAGATGAGGTTAAAGAGTTACTACTGGCACAAATTGAAAAAATCAAAAAAGGAGAATTCGAAGATTGGTTATTAGATGCTGTAATTAATGATTTACGTTTATCTAGAATCAGACAGTATGAAAATGCCTCTTCTACAGCATACGCATATTTAGATGCTTTTATCGGTTTCCAAGATTGGAAAAATAGACTGGTGATGCTAGATGAAATGAAAGAGATTACTAAGGAGCAGGTAGTAGCATTTGCAAATAATGTATATGGTAATAATTATGTAGAAGTGCATAAGATAAAAGGAGAAGATAAGAGTATTGTAAAGGTGGAAAACCCAGGTATTACACCTATCGAATTAAACAGAGGTAAAGAATCAACATTCTTACAAGAGTTTAATAAAACAAAAGCTCCAGCGTTAACTCCTCAATATGTAGATTATAAAGCTGCAATCAAAGAGAGTAAAACTAGTAATGGTTTAGCAGTATCTTATATAGAAAATCCAAATAATGATTTGTTTAACCTTAATATCATTTTTGATATGGGACAAGATCATGACCGTAAGGTATCACTTGCCGCTGGATATTTAGATTATTTAGGAACTGATAAATATACTCCAGAGCAGCTTAAGCAAGAGTTTTATAAATTAGGAATTAGCTATTATGTGAATTCTGCTAATGATAAGACGTATGTAGGTATTTCTGGATTAAAAGAAAACCTAGATGGTGGATTAGCATTATTAGAGCACTTATGGAACAATGCTGTGCCTAATCAAGAGACGTATAATAAATATGTAGATAAAATATTGAAAGGACGTAAGGACGGAAAAACTCAGAAGGGTAATATTTTCTGGAATGGTCTTATGAATTATGGTAAATATGGAGAGAATTCTCGTTTACGTAATATTTATACTGCATCAGAATTACAAGCTGTTAATCCACAGGATTTAGTAGATAAAGTAAAAGAATTACGTAATTTCAAACAACGTATTTTCTATTATGGTAAAGATCTAGATGCAGCAATTGCTTCTTTAGATAAAAATCATATCGTAGCATCTGAATTAGTAGATTATCCGGAGAAAACAACATATGTAGAAAAAGAAACTGGTGGTAATGTGTACTTTGTGGATTATGATATGGTACAGAGTGAAATGTTATTATTAGCAAAAGGAGCAGAGTTTGATCCTAAGAAAATGGCAGCTTCTAGATTATTTAACACTTATTTTGGTAGTGGATTATCTTCTATTGTATTCCAGGAAATACGTGAATCTAAATCTTTAGCATACTCGGCATTTTCTAGCTATAGTCAAGCTAGAGAAGCTGGAGAATCAGATTATGTAATGGCGTATGTAGGAACACAAGCTAATAAAATGCCACAAGCTGTTGATGCGATGATGGAGCTGATGACAGACATGCCTGAGGCAGAAGAGCAATTTAATCAAGCAAAAGAAGCTACCCTTAAAAAGATAGCTGCGCAACGTATTACAAAATCTAATATCTTCTGGACATACGAGAGTCTTAAGAAAAGAGGGATAGATAATGATAATCGTGAGGAGATGTATAATACTATTAAAAATATGACGCTTGCTGATCTTAAATCATTTTTTAATGATAACATTAGTGGAGAAAATTATAATGTATTGGTGATTGGTAATAAAAAGGATGTTAATATGAAGGCGTTATCTAAGTTAGGTGATGTTAAAGAAATGGATATCGACCACCTATTTAATTACGAAAAAGACAAAAAGGATATTAAATTGTAATTGGTCAATATTATATAATATTGATATTTAAAAATGATTCGGGAAGCCATTTAAATAGCTTCCCGTTTTTTTTGTTATAAACCATGATTTGATTTAGGAAACCTTATGTTAAACAAAGAAGTTTTCATTTAACGACAAGATTCAGTATAAACTTAGTCGAGAAGCAATCACCTTTGATTTACAGTACATTTCAACTTTGCTCAATATGACTGAATAGTAAATATTGTAGTTTTCAGACAGCCTCATTTTTTATTCTAAACGTGAGTTCCACCTAAGTCAAAATGTTTGAAAAACGTCAATTCGAGTGGTTTTTCAGAATGAAATGGAGAAAAATTGTATCGAGAATAGCTTTTTTGGATAGAAAATGACTATTCTCGATACAATCTTCCTTCGTCAGATCACTCGAATTGACGTGATTTTCTTACGTCGGATTTAAGTTCGTTTTTGGAAAATCTATGTCAGTCAGAGAATTTTCTTCCATAATCCCTAATATTTCGACTCAACTTAATACAAACTTTATCAAAAGGTTACTCTAAAACTCATTAAAGGAATTAAAGCAACTAAAAGTTATATGATACTTAGGTTATTATATAGTATCAAGTTTTGTCTTATTGGTTGGTAGGAATACTTGCAGCAAAATAGCTAGAAACATTACGATTCCACACCCTAGCGCATTAAGCCAAAGGAAAGGTAACCAGTCTTGCCACCAAACATAAATAATGATTGCTTGTGTGATAATTGCAGCAGTAAAAACTGCATTACTTTTCACAAATTTCACAAAGAAGGCTAGTAAAAATATACCAAGTACATTTCCATAAAATACAGAACCTATAATATTAACCAGTTGTATTAGATTGTCAAACAGGTTCGCAAAGCAGGCGACCAGAATCGCTAATAACCCCCAAATAAGTGTAAAAAACTTAGAAGCCGTAACATAATGTTTTTCACTTTTTTCTTCTCCTATATTACGTTTGTACAGATCAATTGCCGTTGTTGATGCCAGCGCATTTAACTCAGAAGCCGTAGATGACATAGCCGCGGATAATATTACAGCCAGTAATAGACCGATAAGCCCTCTTGGGAGATTGTTAAGTATAAAATGAATAAAAACATAATCTTTATCATTTGTTTCTACAACAGAATCTGCTTTTTTAATTAGTGTTTTAGCAGCTTCTCTAGTATTTTTTTCTGTTTGTTCTAATTCAATTATAACGTTTTTGGCCTCTAACTTTTGTTCGGTCCCTGTTTCTTTTAAAAATTTTTGGATAGAAATTTCTTTAGAATTTTGAATTTCAACAAGCTGATTCTCTAACTCTTTATACTCATCTGCATATTCAGAATTTTCTATGGCAATAGCTGCCGCAGGATTAAAGTTAAGAGGAGCAGCGTTAAATTGATAGAAAACGAATACCATAACTCCTACCAATAGTATGAAAAATTGCATAGGTATTTTTAGTAATCCATTAAATAATAATCCTAATTGACTTTCTTTAACTGATTTACCGGATAGATATCGTTGTACCTGACTTTGGTCAGTTCCAAAATAAGAAAGCATTAAAAATGTTCCTCCTAAAATACCAGTCCAAACCGTATATCTATTGCTAAGATCAAACGAAAAATCCAATACTTTCATTTTACCACTAGCACCAGCAATATCCAAAGCCTTAGAAAAAGTAACATCTTCTGGTAGGTAACCAATGATTAGAAAAAAGGCAATAAACATTCCCGTGAATATAATAGCCATTTGTTGTTTCTGAGTGACACTTACGGCTTTAGTTCCACCAGAAACAGTATAGACAATTACTAATACTCCTATAATGATATTTAAGGTGATAAGATCCCAACCTAATACAGCAGATAATATAATAGCAGGAGCAAAGATGGTGATACCAGCTCCTAATCCTCTCTGAATTAAAAAGAAAAAGGCAGTAATCGTACGTGTTTTTAAATCAAACCTGGTTTCTAAATATTCATACGCAGTATATACTTTTAATTTATGATATAGTGGAATAAACACCAGACATATAATGATCATCGCAATAGGTAGCCCAAAATAAAATTGAACAAACCCCATTCCACTATGAAATGCTTGTCCTGGAGTAGATAGAAAAGTAATTGCAGATGCCTGAGTAGCCATTACAGAAAGACCAATAGTCCACCATTTGGCTTCATTACCGCCACGAATATAATCCTGTACATTTTGACTACCTCTGGTTTTCCAAACACCGTATAATACAATAAACAATAAAGTTCCGGTAAGTACAATCCAATCTATAAGTTGCATATGATAGTTATCTGTTGTAAGTATAAAAGTTGTTATGAAATGTGAGTAACATATATCAGGACATTATGAAAAAGTAATTGTAATCCAATAGAAAAAAAATAAATATACTATGTTAGCAATTAAGATAATTGTATATAATTTTTTCCAGACTATTTTGGTACTTGAATCTTTCATAAGTAGTTGTTTATTTTCCTAAAGATAGCATATTTGCAAATAATCGATATGCCCCAGAAACTCCTGCAGGGAATTCTCTAAAGAAGCTTAGACCTGTGTATACGTAGTATCCTTTTCCGTATTTAGCGATCAATAGCGCACCTTTTTTCTCGGATTCACCTTTGTCATTTGCAGAAATGATTGGTATATATTCTTTAGACCATTCGTTAGGGAAATATAACCCACGTTCTTGAACCCAGCCTTCAAAATCTTTATTGGTGATTTTATTAGGAGTGTTCAATACAGGATGATCATTGGCTAACAACTTTATAGTCGCATTTTCATCAGTAACTCGATCTCTGGATAATTTTAATGGATAGGGGCCTAGATCTTCTTTTACTTTTAGACGATGACTGGTGTTATATTGAATGATAAGATTTCCTCCATTTTTCACATACTCCAAAAGATGTTTTTGTTTGAATTTTAATGCTTCTACTGTATTGTAAGCTCGTATCCCAACAACTATAGCATCAAAAGGTTGCAATGTCTTTTCAGAAATGGATTCTGGGGCAATCGTTGTTACCTGATATCCAATTTGTTGTAAGCTTTCGGGAACTACGTCTCCTGCACCTTCAATATATCCTATATTCTGACCTTTCTTGTTGATATCCAATCGAACCACCTTGGTTTCAGAAGGCAACACTACAGTCTGAAATGGTATATGTTCATAGTCAATCGTTACTACCTCATCAGAGTATGTTTTTTCTTGAAATTTTATTTCAGGCGAAATGTATCCTTCACTTTGATTTTGAGGAGCGGTAAGTGTAAAAACAACTGTTTTTTCTTCACCTTTTTGAGTTAAATTGAAATTAATCGTTTCTGGAGAAACTTTCCAACCTTCAGGGTGTTTGAGAGAAACGGTTCCATTTGTATTAGGTTCTGCCGATTTTATAATAACAGGAATCTGTTTAGCAGGACCATTTGCATAAATGATCACTTTATCCTTTATACTAGCAGAAATAGCAGGTATTACCTCAAAAGGTTTATATACTTCACCTTTTACAGGATCATTAGTTTTGTAAACAACATCTTTTTGGTAAGGAATAATGGCTCCGTTTATTTCTAGATAGAATATAGCTTCAGTTTGATGTTTAGTTTCTGGTGTACCTATCAGTTTTCTATCCGTAACATTATACATTCCTAGTGTTCCCTTACTATTTAACCAATATGGGGTCGTGTATTGTATATTCGAAACTATTTTTCCTTTCAGTTCATAATTTTTTCTATTGTTATTTTCAAGAATCGTTTCCGGGTTTTCTGAAATTCCAACTGTCAAAATATCAATTGATTTTAGGCGGATAACTACATTACTTCGATTGATAGCTTCAACTTTAACGGTTACCTCACTATTCTCAGTAGTATAAGATTCTGTAGCTACAGCTTCTAAATAGAGCCCCGTAGTTGCAGTAATAATATCTTTTATTTCTTCAGTTTTTATTGTTTTCCAATGAGGATCTTCTAGCTGTTGGATTAATTGATACGCTTTTATTAACTGGTTAACAGAAGCAGCAGGGTTTCTAAAGTCAAAATTTTTCTCTACTTGATATAAGATATCACCAATAGCTTTTCCTCCTTTAACCCGATTCCATGAAGTATCAATTCCTTCAAAAATGTTGGTTTTGTCTTTAGGTAGCTCTCCTTTGATTAACTCAATATATTCTGTCTGTGATCCTCGTGTTCCTGTACTTCCAAAACCTTGTGATTTATGTTGACTACGACTTAGGGAAGCTATTTCTGTATTAGAAAGTCCTAAATCTGGATAGTAAACACCTGTATCAAAGTTTAGAAGATTAGATTTGTCGGCTTTTTCAAAGTTTTCTCTACTTCCGTAAAACCACCATGAAGTATTAAAGAACAACCTTTTGGGTTGCCATGTTTTTACATATTGTAATTGTTCTGGATATATGTTTTTATCAGCTACCATATCAAAAGCCTCTACACTAAGCATTGCAGAAGATGTATGATGACCATGAGTGCTTCCTGGAGTTCTATGATTAAAGCGATTTACAATAACATCTGGTTGAAACTTTCTGATTGCCCAAACTACGTCGCTTAAAACTTCTTTTTTGTCCCAAATTGCTAAAGTTTCATCAGGATGTTTGGAGTACCCGAAATCATTCGCACGAGTGAACATTTGTTCCCCACCATCTGTATTACGAGCAGCTAATAGCTCTTGTGTTCTTATTACACCAAGTAATTCTCTTATTTCTGGTCCTACTAAATTTTGACCTCCATCACCACGAGTAAGAGATAGATATGCAGTTCTTGCCTTTACTTGATTAGACATATAGGAAATTAACCTTGTGTTTTCATCATCTGGATGTGCTGCAACATATAAAACAGAACCTAAAAAGTTCAGTTTTTTGATTGCTTCATGAATTTCTACAGAATTTGGTTTCTTAGGTTGTTGTGCTTCAGCTATGTGTAAAAACACAATACTGAAAGTTATTACAAAAAGTAATTTTCGCATAATATGGGTTTAATACTAATTTCGAGTGATTCGTCAAATATAAAAAGATAAAATTCTCAGTATTTAGGTTTAAGGATACTTTAACAGGACTATCTGGATCTATAGATTAACCCAATTAATGAGCCTAAAAGAACTGTGATTGCTATAGTTGGTTTTGGTCCAAAAGCAACCAAACCTATAAGTAAACCTGTGACTCCTCCTAATGCACTGGCAATAAAACGTCCGCTATTTTTCTTTTTATTAATAACATAAATCATAGCAATAGAAAGGGTCATTCTAAGTGCTGCTCCCACAATAGTAATATCAACAACACTTTTCCAGAATAGCGCAGTAACATAAGCTATAATAACTGTTATCACGGTTGCATACCGCAAAGACCTTACTTTTTGATCTTCTTTCGATTTATAAACTAGGTGAGAGGATACCGCAAAAATAGAAGTATCCGCTGTACTCATTAAACCAGCAAAGAAAAGAACCAGTAGTATAGGGATCCAAGACTCACTGACTAAGTTTTGCATAGCAAATACAAACACAGTATCGGGATCTAAATTAGTATTTTGATTATAGACATATAAACCAATAAGTAATAACAAAAAAGCAATAAATAACACCGGAATTATAGCAAAACCCATTCCTCTTTTTAATGATTTTACATCTTTTGCGGCATAACAAAGTTGGTATCTGTCTGCTAAACCAAAAACGGATAATCCTCCATATAAAACCAGTCCTATGATACTACCAAGTTGTACATTTTTACCTGTTGAAGTTTCTAAAATAGTATCAAATTCTCTTATGTCAAGCATTCCGAAAATTAAAATACATAAGAAACCAATGATTATAATAGCTTGAATAATATCAGTGATGATTACTGCTTTAAAACCGGAGAATAAAACGTAAATTAACACCACAGAGGCTGTAATAAGCAATGCAATATCGTATGAAAATAGATCAAAAAAGGCGATCACTTTAGCACCTCCTGCTAAGGATAGAAGTACCCAAAAAAACTGAACAACAATAGTAATTCCATTAGTAATTAGGGAGGTGGTTTTATTTCCTGTAACGAATGCAGGTAAATCACCTTGTGTGTAAAAATTACCTTGTAATGATAAATTTTTGATTCTTGGAGCTGCCCAAAAAGCAAATAAAAGATAACCAATTACAGAGCCGATAGACATTGCAAAAAGTCCCCAACCGAACTTATAAGCATAGCCTGTGTATGTAATCAATGTACTTACACCAATTGCACCTGCAAATTTAGAAAATAGAATTGTCCAACTATTACGATTTCTTCCTCCAATTAAAAAATCCTCTTTACTAGAAGATCTAGAGATATATACGGATAAACCAATAATTAAAACTATATAAATAGACAAGTATAAGTAAATCTGCATATAAAATGATTTAGTGAGCATCAAAAATAATTAAAACCTTTTATTATAATGCTTTTTACTTTTAGTTGTTGTCGTTAAAGTAAAACTAGGAGTAGTGAAGGAAGTTTTTTTTGACTATTATTTCTTTTTATAATCCACAATATCAGTAATTTCTACACCCATATAATCCGCGATTCTCTGTAATCGTTCAAAATCCTTTGCTAGATTTTTTCTCTTTACTACATAATCTCCCGCCTGAGGGCTAATGCCTAATGCTTTAGAAATACCATATACAGTTTTAGCTCCTTTACTTTTTTTGAGTAGTCTTTTTAATTTCCTGTTAATCATTGTATTTCCGTATTACAAGAATTAAATATACAAATAAATTTTTATTAAAAAAATATTTGTATAATCAAATATTAATTGTATATTCGAATCATACAAATCAACACCACTAAAAATGAAACTCTTATTAGCAATCGCGATGTTTTGCGTAACATTTGGCAATGCCGCTTCTTTAACTACGAATCCAGTAAATGAGAAGGAAAAAAAGAAAAAAGAAAACAAGGAAGAGCGTATGGAGAACACCTTAGTCACAAGGAATTTTCATTCGATTAAGAAGTGGAGAATGACGGTAGAGTACACTAATGGAGATATTATTTCAAAGACTATTGAGATTGCTGAAGACAAGTCTTCTAGCGCTATGGAACTAGCGTTTGTAGAAGCAGAAAAATATATAAAGACCTTAAAAAAGGTAAAAAGTTATAACGTATCGCCGGTGTCTGGTAATTCTTTTGTATTGCTAGCAGGAGGGAAGTAATAATAATCGATTGAGCTTAACCTACTAAAAAGGCCACTAGTTAATTAAACTAGTGGCCTTATTGTTTATTTATTGAGTAGCGTTATGCTAGACTAAAGTATTTACTTTTTTCGTTCTACGAATTCTAACTGTTCGATTGTAACATTCGTGGTGAAAATTCCGTAATTGACTATAGCCTTTCCTTTTTCGATAGTATCTATTGTTCCTATTGATTTTCCATCAATCATTCGTACTCTGTCACCTATCTTGAGGATTACTTTTGGTTTTGCTTTTTCTAGCTTTTCCTCTTTTTTCTTTTCCTCTTTTTTCTTTTCTCTTATTACAGCTACCTTTTTCTCTACTTCTTTTACTATTTTTTCTTCTTTTACTTTTTTGGCTCTCCTTTGCTTAACGGTTTGTTTTTCTCTTTTAGAGTTTTCTACTTGTACAACCTTCATGAACTCATCAATAAGTTCTCTTTTCTTTTTATTGTGAAAGTATTTTTCACTTATTTCATTTAATTTTTGACCCAAATAGATCATACGTTGATTACTATCATATAATTCTTGATAGCTTTCTAACTTTAGTTGTAGTCGTTGATTGACCTTGTCTAATCGTTCTTTTTCTTCTTCGGCTTTTAGTTCCTTTGTTTTGAGAGAAGATGTTGTTTTTTGAAGCTTTGATCGTTCTTTTTGAAGGTCTGCAATACTCTTATCAAAACGAATTTTTCCTCGTTCTACTTTCTTTTTAGCTTTATTAATTAAGCTATATGGAATACCATTTTTTTGAGCCACTTCAAAAGTAAAGGAACTTCCGGCTTCTCCTAGATACAATTTAAATAATGGTTCCAAGGTTTTAGCATCAAAAAGCATATTCGCATTAGTCATATTTGGTAATTCATTAGCCAACATTTTTAGATTGGCATAATGGGTAGTGATTATACCATAAGACTCACGCTCATAAAAGACTTCTAAAAATGCTTCAGCTAATGCGCCTCCTAGTTCTGGGTCACTACCTGTACCAAACTCATCAATAAGGAATAAGGTTTTATTATTACATTTCCTGAGAAAGTAATTCATGTTTTTTAATCGATAACTATAAGTACTTAAGTGATTCTCTATAGATTGATTATCACCAATATCTGTAAGTATGCTATTGAATAAACACATTCTGCTATATTCATGAACAGGAATGAGCATACCACTTTGAAGCATAATCTGAAGTAGTCCTACAGTTTTTAATGTAATACTTTTTCCACCCGCATTAGGTCCAGAAATAACAATAATTCGATTGTTTTTATCTAATGAAATTGTTTGAGGGTGTGTCTTTTCTCCTTTTCCTTGATTATTTAAGTAAAGTAATGGATGATATGCATCTTTTATCGTTAATTCTCGATCCTCAGTTATTTTCGGTAATACTCCGTTTAATTTATGTGCATATTTCGACTTTGCAGCTACAATATCAATATCACTAAGGTATTCTTGATATTGTTCTAATAATTCCGAAAATGGTCTTATTCTATTGGTAAGATCTTTAAGTATTTTAACGATTTCTTCGCGCTCTTCATACTGTAGATTACTAAGCATTCTGCTATATTGTAATGTAGCTTCGGGTTCAATGTATACGATACTTCCTGTTTTAGAATTACCCATTATCGAACCTTTTACTTTACGACGATACATAGCTTTAACGGCTAGCACTCTTCGGTTGTCAACAACACTTTCTTTAATATCATCTAGATATCCTAAACTGTTATATCGGGTAAGATCTCTTCCAAAACTCCCATTTAATTTCCCTTGTATTTCATTGATTTCTTTTCTTAAGACACTAAGAGTAGGAGAGGCGTTATCTTTAATTTCACCAAACTTATCTACAACAGTTTCAATAAGATTGATAACTTCTTTAGTGAAAGTAACTTCAGTGGATGTCTGGTAGAGTATAGGATATAATTCTTTGAACTTTCTGAAAAAGCTTAATAAACCATTAGACGTTATACTAATAGAAGTTATCTTTTTAAGATTAAATGCTTCTAAGAAAGTGTTTTCAATGCCTAATAATTGTAATTCTTTATCAATACTATCAAATCCGTGATTTGGTATCTTAGAATCGTTTAGATAGGAGGATTTATATTCGAATACTTGTTGTAATGAAATATGTAAGTCTTCTTTCGTACTTAACGGAACGATTTGTAAAGCTTTCGTTTTTCCGTAGTCAGTATTACATAAATCAGCTACATGATCAAGTACTGTATTGAATTCTAAATCTTTAAGTGTTTTTTCGGAAATACGGATCATGCTGTTGTTCCTAATTATAGGAGATATTCTTTTTCTGTTAATTTCTTTATTATAAAACTCAATATGAGTTTACTTTTAAAAAAGTATTTGTTATAATTTTATAGCGAAGCAAATGTAAACAATTGCATATTTTTTTGATACTAACATGGATGTAAATATTGATAATAGCTGGAAAGAAAAACTTTCTGATGAGTTTGAAAAACCATATTTTAAAGAATTAACTGACTTTATTAAAGAAGAATATACGACTGAAACCTGTTTTCCTGAAAAAGCTGAAATTTTTGCTGCATTTGATTATTGTAGTTTTGATGATGTAAAAGTTGTTATAATAGGCCAGGATCCTTATCACGGAGTTGGTCAAGCTCATGGCTTGTGTTTTTCTGTGAATGATGAGATTGCAATACCTCCTTCATTAATTAATATTTTTAAAGAAATCGAGTCGGATGTAAATATTGCTTTTCCATCTACTGGTAATCTAGAGCGTTGGGCTAGGCAAGGAGTTTTACTTCTTAATGCTACATTAACAGTAAGGGCTCATAATGCCGGATCGCATCAAGGTAAAGGTTGGGAAAAGTTTACGGATGCTGTTATTCAAACTGTTTCTGCAAATAAAAACGACGTAGTCTTTCTATTATGGGGCGGTTTTGCCAAGAAAAAAGGACGTAAAATTGATAATAAGAAACATTGTATTCTAAACAGTGGACACCCATCGCCTTTAAGCGCCAATAGAGGATATTGGTTTGGAAACAAACATTTTAGTAAGACAAATGAATATCTTATCAAGACGAATCAATCACCAATTCAATGGTAGATTAACTACGCAGCTTTTGCAATTTCAGCTGTCTTGGTCTTATTAATAGTATCCTTGGTAGTTGTAGATTTAATTCTTTTTGCTTTGCTTTTATCAGCATCAACAGATTGAATACTAAATTTTAACAAAATAAAATTAAATGCTATTAGCCCTACCAGAATTAACAGAAACGTTACCATAATTGATTTGTTAGTTAACTATTAGATGCAAATACCTAAAAAAGGTTGCGTGCATATTCATAATTGGTTTATTGGGGTAGGCTCGGCAAATGTACAAAATTATTTAAATCTTTTTATACGGGAAATCAACAAGATATGTGATTTAAAGATATCTTAGAGATTTATCTTATTTAATTAATGATACAAAATAGATTTATTAAAAACTTGTAAATATGTCATGCTTTCCTTTAATATATAACGTTTATAGAATCCGAAACCCTACCTTTAGAATCGATATCCTAGTGATAAATTTGGGTGAACGAGTAATTCAGGACTATTTTTACTAAACAAATTGTAAGCAATCGCTATTCCAAAATCAATAAAAACACCATTTTTTAATACCTTTTTTATTTCCTATACCTATCCCTAAAGCCACGTCAGTAAAATCAACATCTTCTGATACAGGATTATTATTTCTAAAAGTATTTACCTTGCCGGAAGAAATCATTGTAAACCCTTGAAGATAAAATCTTCTTGCAAATCTTTTTTCAACATAGTATTTAATATTAGGAATGGCTAAGAAATTCGTTTTTGTTGTAATGTCAATATCCGAATTATCAACAGCATCCTAGTTACCATATGCCTTAAAAAAAACTTATGCCTATAGTTACATTTTTATTAAGTACCCTATCATAATTTATATTTATGCCTACGACAATCGCAAAATAATGTAGGTTTATGCTTAGATCATTATTTTTTTTTGAGTTTCACGTTTTGGTAGATTACTTGTTTTTTCCTGAGAAACCATAGTTTGCACAATTAATAAAACAAGAATTATAATTGAGTTTTTTTTTACAACACCATTTTATTGTCGTAAAAAATATAGCCTAAACTTATTTATCTATAGATTTTATACCTGTAAACATACTGGTTACTCAAATTGGATTAGTGTAATTTTGTTTGAGGTAAGTATATGAAGGTAATCATAGCAAAGTATGATTGATCATTTGGTTAGACAATTTTAAAATCTATATCCTAAATATAGATTTGGTCTTACTATAATTTCTGGACTTTTATCATTAAATAAATTTCGTCCAATACCAAAACCTATATCAAGAAAGAAACCGTTTCTGGTAACAAATTTACCACCTACAGCAAAACCTAAAGCAAAATCGGTGTATTCTTCTACGATATCTCCGGAACTAACAAAATTTCCTAGATCATCATAGACTACTACATAATTGTCATGATCGCCAGAAGATAACATTCCGAATGCTTCTACGTAAAAACCTCTAGCAATTCTATTGCCAAAGAAATACTTATAACGAGCTGTTACAGCCAATTCCTTATCAAAAATTCCATCTCTATCAATAACGTCATCATCATTATCGACATTATCACTAAATCTATAGAATACATCAAAACCTAGGGTAGTATTATTTGTTAAGATTCTTTCATATCCTATATCTAAAGCTCCAAAAGCAATTATATTGATAGGGCTTAAGCTAATTTCATTTTTATTAATATCTCTTGGCGGTAGATTGGATTGGTCTTGTGCTAAAGAAATTTGGAATGAGAATAAAATAATAATCGCTATTAATGTCTGTTTCATAATATATAAGTTGTTTTCCTATTAAGTAAGATGAGTAAACAAGAAAAAGGTTGCTTACATCTCAAAAATTAAATTTTTAGAATCAACTACCTTGCCAATTATGTCTAATTTATATAATTGATCTTGAACTTCACTTAATGTTTTATTATGAATTAAAGATTGACTCCATTCCGTGATCCTTAACCATTCTCTAATATCCTCTAATTGTTGTTCGTATCGATGGGAGAGTGTTTTATCTATACTTGGGATTTGTTTAAAATCACTGGTAGTAGTATTGATAGTTTCTAAAATGCTTTTTATTTGCTCGCTCTTAGTTTCTAAAATTTCTTCTCTTACCGCAATGACAAAGCACGGCCAAGGAGTGGGACAGTCTGCTACACGACGAAAAGTTTTATTATCTACTAATGGTTTGGTTGTAAAATGCTCCCACATAAAATAATCTGCATTCCCTTTTGTCAAAGCTTCTACAGCACCATCTAGATTTTTTATTACTTCAAATTTTAACGAAGTCGTATCCCAATTATTTTTTTGCGCATTTATATAAGCCATTAAATGAGATCCTGATCCATATCTACTTATAGCAGCCGAAGTATTCTCTAGATCACTTAAGGTGTTATATTTAGAATCATGCCCTACATGAATGCCCCATATTAATGGAGATTCTATATATGTTTGTACAATTTTAGAAGGATTACCAGCAATGATATCTTTTACAATTCCTTCTGTAAGTATAATGGCTATATCAATATCCTTGTTTCTAAGAGCTTCGCACATAGCTCCAGTTCCTCCAGGAAAATCTTTCCATTCTAGTTGTATGTTATTTTCAAGATAAGCACCTTCTTCAATTGTTAAGTGCCATGGTAAATTGAAGTGTTCGGGAACGCCTCCTATTTTTATAGTATGCATGCTATTATGGTATAAAATATATGATAATTGTGTATTTCGTCGATTATATTTGTTTTTTATCGTCAAATAAGAATTATTATCAGTACCTTTGAAATATTAATCTGATAATTACGACTATATTTGAAGTAATTAAAACCAAATAAAACAATATTTGCTATGAAAAAGAATTTTTTAAGAAATAAAAGTGCTCAAGTTAAAGTTGCTAAATTAAAAAACAACACGTTGGAAAACGGAATTGTGGTATTTATCGCTTTATTGTTAGCTACTAATTTTTTAATAAGTTTAAAAATATTATTTGGTTAGTATATTGATAGGAGCATGTATCTTTTTAAGATATTCTCTTATTTTATGTTGAGATTGTATGGACGGTTTATCGTCCATTTTCTTTTTGTAGCTATTAGTTTCATTTGCATCTTGGATTCTTGCCTTTACATTATCATTTAGTTGTATATCCAAAATTGTTTTTAACTCTTTTTTGCAATCTTTATCTAAAATGGGAACTAAAACTTCAATACGTTTATCTAAATTACGCGTCATCCAATCTGCGCTACCAATAAATATCTTTGAATCCCCATTATTATTGAAATGATATATTCTTCCGTGTTCTAGATACCTATCAAGAATACTAGTTATTTGGATGTTCTCACTAATGTCCTTTAAACCAGTAATTAAACAAGTAAAACCTCTTACTAATAGTTTGGTTTTAACACCAGCATTACTAGCATCATATAGTTTATTAATTATCTTTTTATCTTCTAGGCTATTTAATTTGGCTGTAATACCTGAAGTATTACCATTTTTTGAATTATAAATTTCTTTATCAATAAGTTTTTCAAATTGTATTCTTGTTGTAAAAGGAGATACCAATAAATTTTTGGGTTTAGGTAGTATCATTTTGCCGGATAACACTTCAAAAACTTCGGATAGTTCTTTAGTAATTAATTTATTCGCTGTAAATAAACCGTGATCACAATAAATTTTGGATGTTTTGGCATTAAAATTACCAGTACCGATATAAGCATAGGATACTTCTTTGTTATTTTCCTTTCGTTTGACAAGAAGTATTTTAGAATGTACTTTTATTTTTGGGTAACTATAAAAAACGGATGCTCCTTTTTCTTCAAAAATCTTCCCCCATTTTAAATTGTTCTTTTCATCAAAACGTGCTTTGGCTTCTACAAATACGGTAACTTTCTTACCATTTTCTAAAGCTTTTAATAAGGAGGAGGTAAGCTCAGATTCTTTTGCAACGCGATACAAGGATATTTTTATCTCTGTAGTTTTAGGATCTTCGGCTGCTTGATTAATAAAGTTTTGAACATAATTAAAAGACATATATGGAAAATGTACTAATTGATCTTTTTTAGAAATTACTTCAAAATAGTTGCTGTTTTGCTCAAATTCTTTGTGTTTTATTTCCGTTGCTTTGGGATAATGTAAAGAGGGATTATTTGTGGGGTCCGGAAAACTAAAGAAATCACTAAAATTGTGATACTTTCCACCCGGCATCATATCGATTTTGCCTAGTCCTAAGGACTTACGAATCTTACTTTTATATTCTTTAGGTAATGCAGCATCAAATAATAAACGAGTTGGTTGCCCATCATAACGTTGCGAGAGGGATTCTTTTATTTTTTCTGCCAAAACACCTTCAAACTCATCGTCTATATACAATTCTGCATCTCTTGATAATTTTATTTGAAAACACCCTTTTATTTTTTGACCATCAAAAATTTGATTTAAATTAAGTCGAACTATATCATCCAGAAAGGTAATATGCGTATTTTGACCATCAGAGGGAAAGCATACAAACCTTTCTAAAGTATCTGAAGGTATATTTACAATTCCAAATTGATCTTCTTTTTCAAATGTTAGTAAATAATATAGTTTATTGTTTTCAAGAAATGTAGAGTTTACTTTCGATAAATCAATAATTTCTGGATTAATTAAGGGTAGGATTTTAGAAATAAAATACTCGGTTGCATATTGATGTTGATCAAAATCATATTGATGTTGATCAATTAAATGGATATTATGTTTAGCAAGTTCTGGAATAAGGCTTTTAACGAATATACCACCAAATTTTCCCTGTTGAATTTTTACTTGCTTTAGTATTTCTTTAACCTGTTTATTGGGTTTTAAAGCAAGTTTTTTTCTTAGTTTTCTATCTATTCTTTTTATTTGTCGCAATCGAGAAACTCTTACTCTAAAATATTCATCTAAATTAGTAGAGAATATTGCTAAAAACTTTAACCTTTCATATAAAGGGTTTGATTCGTCTTCAGCTTCTTGCAAGACACGTTCATTGAAACTTAACCAATTTACGTCCCTATCATTATAGGGGTACTTTTTTAAATCCATATTTAAAGTTAAGTTATCTAGAATGGTTTGATTTTAACAAAAGGTTAAATCAAATCCATATAGCTCGCAATTTTATCTAAAGTATACTTGATAAGGTTATCAACAGCTTTTTTTGGGTCATTACTGAACTGTCCTGTTGCTCTATTTGCTATCATTGCATTCATGGATACAGCACGATGACCAAGAAGTTTTGCCATTCCATATATACCAGCGGTTTCCATTTCTAAATTTGTTATCTTTTTATCTGCATACCTGAAGGAAGCGAGTTTTTCATTTAACTCAGCATCCGATGTGGCTAACCGTAAAACCCGTCCTTGAGGGCCATAGAATCCAACATTGGTAACTGTAAATCCTTTTCTTGTTTGGTCACTTTGCATATGTCTTCCTAGTTTTTTATCAAAAGACACTACGTATGGAGTTGATTTATCGTTGTCCCAATCTAGGTGTTGTATCAAAGGTTCTGAAATTTGCGGGAACTGAATATTTTTACTTTCATAAAAATGTAGCAAACTGTCGAATCCAATTGCAAGTTGGGAAACTATGAAGCTATCGATTGAAATTTCTGGTTGTATAGCTCCTGAGGTTCCAATTCGAATAATATTAAGAGAAGTATGCTCTTTTTTGACTTCTCTTGTTTGGAAATCGATGTTGACTAATGCGTCTAATTCATTAAAAACAATATCTATGTTGTCTGTGCCGATACCGGTAGATATTACGGTAATCCTTTTTCCTCTATATGTACCAGTTTGAGTATGAAATTCTCTCTTACTGATTGTGTATTCTATAGTATCAAAATATTGAGTAACCTTACTTACTCGATCTGGATCACCAACAGTTATTATAGTGTTGGCAAGGTGTTCCGGTTTTAGGTTTAAATGATATATACTACCATCTTGATTGAGGATAAGCTCAGATTCGGCTATAGGCATATTATAATTTTAATAAATTATGTGTTTCATCATTATATAAGTAGTCATATTTTTTAACTCCTCCATAATGCCAATCCAACATTTGTGTGTTATAAAAATTCTTTTTTTGTTGTAAAGCAAGTTTCCCTCTTTCGGATAATAAAAGACGGTCTTTAGTTTGATCAAAAAATTGAAAAAGCCTAGCTAAAACCCGCTTCATCTGCATGTCTCCATATCCATAAAATCCTTGATATTCAAGGGCGTACCCCATTAATTGTTTTATGTTTTTGATTTCATAGGTGTCAACCATTTCCAGAATATTGTGCTCTAGTGTGTTAAGGCCAGTAAGCATGTTAGGGAACCTTTGTAAATGTGCTCTCAAGCATATTGACAAATAATCAAAAGATGATTGTTTTTTGATCTGTCCTGCTATCTTGTTTGGGTTCGATTCGCAATATAGCGTCCAAATGTGGGAGGCTAGTTCTAGATCATTAATGTTTAATAAGACTTTATTTGCGAAGTGCTTTTTTAGTTGGCCATCTGATAACTCGCATAATCCTAGGCATTTTTTAGCGTTTTCAACTCGACCGCTACACACTAGATAAATAGGAATGTTCTTTATTTCTTTTCGAAGCAATAAACTGATGGCAGCAATCATATTAATATGACAAAAGAGGTCATATTCAAACCAAAGTATGATTTCATCATACTTTTCCAGAGTATTTAATTTATCTAACTGGGTTACAAATTTTTCCTCATAATCCTCAGAAGGAATTCTGTAATATTTATTAAGAAAAGCCTTTCGTTTTTCAATAGCTTTATTCGTTTCAATTCTTATATCCGTTGGTCCTTCGCAAAGCATTTCTCGCCATACTAAGAATTCTCCATCTACAAGATTAAGTTCTTTTAAACGATCAGTTAAACTATCGCCATTGGTAATATGTAATGTTTTAGCCCCCAAGTATATGTATTTCAATTTTGTTTGACAGATGTTATCCGCCAACTCGTTTTACTTTGAATCCCTTTGTTTTGAGGATATCCATTATTTTATCCCGATAATCTCCCTGAATAATAATGCGTTCATCTTTAAAACTACCTCCAACACTCAATTTTGTTTTTATTTCTTTGGCAAGCTTCTTAAAATCTTCATCAGCACCGGTATACCCCTCTAATATAGTTATAGGTTTCCCTTTTCTTTTTTCGTATTTACAGATAATTGGATCATCTTGCATCCAAATATTATCATCTTTTTTCAAATCTTTTTCCTCTTCAATAGGTTCGTGATCAGGAAATAAGTTTTTTAGTTGATCTTTTAAGTCCATCTATAAAATTACTTCTTAATCAATCCAATTTCTACTAATCGCTGATGCAGAAAATCTCCAGCAGTAATATCTTCATACTGTTTTGGATTATCTTCTGTAATACATTCTTCCAGACAATCTAATTTCATATCACTTCTTGGGTGCATAAAGAATGGAATAGAATATCTAGGGTTGTCCCATTGTTCTTTTGGAGGATTAATTACCTTATGTATAGTAGAACGTAATTTGTTATTGGTATGGCGTTCTAGCATGTCTCCAACATTAATTACTAATTCATCTTCTTGTGGTATAGCGTCTATCCATTCTCCATCTTTTCGTTGAACTTGTAAACCACCAGTAGAAGCTCCCATTAATAAAGTAATTAAATTAATATCTCCGTGCGCTCCCGCGCGGACAGCACCCTTAGGTTCTGACGTAATAGGAGGATAGTGGATAGGGCGTAAAATACTATTACCGTTGCTCGCCCAATGATCAAAATAATGTTCATCCAAGCCAATATATATAGCTAAAGCTCTTAATACATAGATTCCAGTTTTTTCAAGCATTCTGTATGCTTCCATTCCGGTCTGGTTAAAATCCTTTAGTTCGTCTACAATTACGTTAGGAGGATATTCTTCAATTAAATTTGCATCAGTATCTGGTTCTTGTCCAAAATGCCAAAACTCTTTCAGATCTCCTTCTTTCTTACCTTTTGCGTGTTCTTTTCCAAAAGAGATATATCCTCTTTGTCCACCTAATCCTTCAATTTCATATTTCTGTTTATCCTCTAACGGTAATGCAAAAAAATTCTTTATTTCTTTATATAATTGTTCTACTAAGGTTTCACTTAAAAAATGATTTTTTAATGCAACAAAACCTATCTCTTCATAGGCTTTCCCTATTTCATCAACAAACTTCTGTTTACGTGATGGATCATCCGATAAAAAATCAGAAAGATCTACACTTGGTATATTATTCATGGTTCTTTAATTTTCTTTAACTAAAATAAATGTATTTGATTAAATACACATCATAGATGATATCTTTTTTTTAAATATAGTGGATAAGTGTCAAAATAATTATTTTTTCACATATTATCACTAAAGCTTAGTAAATTTAGTTAATTCATATAATTGTTAGGGTTAAATTAACAACTACTTAATATTATTGTTATTTGGTTGTTTTTTCTGAAATAAAAATAATTACTTTTACTTTGCTATTTTCCATTTAGGAAAACTATTGAGTATTAAGATTTATTGATTTTTGAACAGTATGGCAGAAGAGAAATTGTTATTTGATTTTGATAAAAAAGGGTATAGTGATGAGCTATTAATCTCTTTGTATGTCAAAATGTTAAAACCGAGATTAATTGAGGAAAAAATGCTCATACTACTTCGGCAAGGAAAAATTTCTAAATGGTTTAGTGGTATAGGTCAAGAAGCTATTTCAGTAGGAGTAACGGCTGCATTGTATAAGAATGAATATGTTTTGCCGATGCATAGAAATTTGGGGGTTTTTACTACTCGTGATGTTCCATTGTATAGACTTTTTAGTCAATGGCAAGGTAAAGCCAATGGCTTTACTAACGGCCGTGATCGTTCGTTTCATTTTGGTACACAAGAGTATAATATCATAGGTATGATTTCACATCTTGGACCACAGCTAGGAGTGGCCAGTGGAATAGGGTTAGGTAATCTTTTGAAAAATAATAATAAAGCCACTGCTGTATTCACTGGAGAAGGAGGAACTAGTGAAGGTGATTTTCATGAAGCGTTGAATATAGCTTCAGTTTGGAGTTTACCTGTACTTTTTTGTATTGAAAACAATGGATATGGATTGTCTACTCCAACAAGTGAACAATACAATTGCAAGAACCTTGCAGATCGTGGTGTTGGATATGGTATAGAGTCATATATAATTGATGGTAATAATATTTTGGAGGTTTATGATAATGTCAATAAACTAGCAGAAAGTATACGACAAAATCCACGACCTGTTTTATTAGAGTTCAAAACTTTTAGAATGCGTGGTCATGAAGAAGCTAGTGGTACTAAGTATGTTCCAGAAGCATTGATGGAACAATGGGCATTAAAAGATCCAATAGAAAATTATAAGGAATATCTTATAGATAATGGGATTCTTTCGGAAGCAGATGATCTTCAGAAACGATTAGCTATTAAAACTGAAATAGAAGAGCATTGGCAAAGAGCTAATGAGGAAGAGAAAATTCAAGTTGTTTTAGAAAAAGAACTGAAAGATGTCTACAAAACATTTGAATTTAAAGAAATTCTACCTGGAAGATCTACAAAAGAACTTCGACTTATTGATGCAATTTCAGATAGTTTAAAAGAAGGAATGCGCAGATATACTGATCTTGTTATTATGGGACAGGATATTGCTGATTATGGAGGTGTTTTTAAAATCACTGATGGTTTCGTCGAAGAATTTGGAAAAGATAGGGTTCGTAACACTCCTATTTGTGAGTCTGCTGTAATTTCTACTGCATATGGATTATCTGTTAATAGTACAAAAGCAATTGTAGAAATGCAGTTTGCTGATTTCGTTTCTTCAGGATTTAATCCTATTGTAAATTTATTGGCTAAATCGCATTATCGTTGGAGTCAATCTGCGGATATAGTAGTAAGAATGCCTTGTGGAGGTGGCGTTGGTGCTGGACCTTTTCATAGTCAAACTAATGAAGCTTGGTTTACAAAAACTCCTGGTTTAAAGGTAGTATATCCTGCTTTTCCAGCAGATGCAAAAGGATTGTTAATGACATCTATTGAAGATCCTAATCCAGTATTGTTTTTTGAACATAAAGCATTATATCGTAGTATTAGGCAAGAAGTGCCAGAAGGATACTATACTATACCTTTTGGTAAAGCTTCTGTACTAAAAGAAGGAAACGAAATAACGATTATCAGTTATGGAGCAGGAATACATTGGGTATTGGAAATATTAGAAAAACATGCTGGAATTAAAGCAGATGTTATTGATCTAAGAACTTTACAACCGCTGGATATAGAAACAATTACAACTTCTGTAAAGAAGACAGGTAAAGCTATTATTTTGCAAGAGGATTCGATGTTTGGAGGTATAGCTTCGGATGTTTCAGCATTGATTATGGACCATTGTTTTGAATATCTTGATGCTCCTGTAAAAAGGGTGGCAAGTATAGAAACTCCAATTCCTTTTGAGCCGAGCTTAGAATCCCAGTATTTGGCTAAAAGTAGATTTGAAAAAGCGTTGATTGATTTATGTACGTATTAATACCTGTTTTTATTCCGAAAACGTTTTTTGTTAATAAAAATGAGTAAGAAGTTATGTTATTGATTTACATTGTTTTATCTTTTTTTTAATCGATGAATTGATTTTTTTATGGGTCAACGGAACATTAGACGTTTTATTAAGGGTTAAAATCCCCTTTGATATAAGTTGTGTTTTCTATTCTTAAATCTTAATTTCGCGCAGTCTATGTGATAAACATAGTGTAAGGGATTAAAAATCAAGGGTTAATATAAAATACATGAACACTAATCAATTAGAACTATTAAGTTCTTCTACTGTTTTGGTTACAGGAGCAGCAGGCTTTATTGGGTCAAATCTATGCGAAGCATTACTTGAAAAAGGTAGTAAGGTAGTAGGTTTAGATAATTTTTCTACAGGACACAAGAAGAACTTAGCCGCAATTATTAAAAATTCAAATTTCACATTTATTGAAGGTGATATTCGAGCTATAGAAGATTGTCATAAAGCATGTAATGGTGTAGACTACATATTACATCAAGCTGCTTTGGGGTCGGTGCCGAGATCAATAAATGATCCAATTACCAGTAATGATGTAAATGTTGGAGGCTTTCTTAATATGCTGGTAGCTTCCAGAGATGCCGGAGTTAAGCGATTTATATACGCAGCAAGTTCTTCTACCTATGGAGATTCAAAAGCATTACCAAAAGTGGAAGACAAGATTGGAAAACCATTATCTCCATATGCTATTACAAAGTATGTAAATGAGTTATATGCAGATAATTTTAAAAGAACGTATGATCTAGATACTATAGGGCTACGATATTTTAATGTTTTTGGACGTAAACAAGATCCAAATGGAGCATATGCAGCTGTAATTCCTAAGTTTGTTATGCAATTTATGGAGCATGAATCACCAGTGATTAATGGTGATGGATCTTTTTCCAGAGATTTTACATATATCGATAATGTAATTCAGATGAATTTAAGAGCTATAGTTTCGGATAATGAAGAGGCTCTAAACAATGTATATAATACTGCTTTTGGCGAAAGAACTACTTTGAATGAATTAGTAACTTTATTAAAGGAATATCTTTCGGAATTTGATTCAGAAATCGCAAATGTAGATGTTAAGAAAGGTCCAGAGCGTAAAGGTGATGTGCCACATTCTTTAGCTTCTGTAGATAAAGCTAAAACACTTCTTGGATATGATCCAAAGTTTGATATGAAATCTGGATTAAAAGAAGCTGTAAAATGGTACTGGGATAATTTAAAGTAGCCTTAGATAACTGATAAATAAACTAAATAACCACAGAGATGCAAGATATTAAAATAGGAATCATCGGTTTAGGATATGTAGGACTTCCTTTAGCTAGGCTGTTTGCAACAAAATTTCCTGTAATTGGTTTTGACATTAATAAAAATAGAATTGAAGAATTAAGAACAGGAACAGATTCTACCTTAGAAGTTGAAGATGAAGTTTTACAATCCGTATTAAAGAATAATTCTCAAATGGATCAGGGATTATATTGTTCTGATAATTTAGAAGATATAAAAGATTGTAACTATTATGTAGTTACTGTTCCTACTCCTGTAGATAAAAATAATAGACCTGACCTAACCCCATTATATAAATCTAGTGAAACTGTAGGTAAAGTTTTGAAAAAAGGGGATATCGTAATTTATGAATCTACCGTGTATCCAGGTGTTACTGAAGAAGAATGTATTCCGGTCTTGGAAAAAATTAGTGGATTGAAATTTAATGTAGATTTTTACGCAGGATATTCTCCGGAACGTATTAATCCAGGAGATAAATTACATACTGTAGAAAAAATTCTAAAAGTTACAGCAGGTTCCACACCAGAGATAGGGAAGAAAGTAGATGCACTATATGCTTCTGTAATTACAGCGGGTACCTATTTAGCTCCTACTATTAAAGTTGCTGAAGCTGCTAAGGTAATAGAAAATTCACAGAGGGATATTAATATAGCTTTTGTGAATGAGTTAGCTAAGATTTTTAACTTGATGAACATTGATACCAATGAAGTCTTGAAAGCTGCAGGTACAAAATGGAATTTTTTACCTTTTAAACCAGGTTTGGTAGGCGGACATTGTATTGGGGTTGATCCATACTACTTAGCACAAAGAGCACAAGAGTTTGGGTATCATCCTGAGATTATTCTGGCAGGACGAAGATTAAATGATAGCATGGGACAGTATGTTGCTTCTGAGGTTATTAAATTGATGGTAAATCATGATATTAAAATCAAAGGCGCTAAGGTGTTGGTGCTGGGGATTACTTTTAAAGAAAACTGCCCAGATGTAAGAAATACAAAAGCAGTGGATGTAATAGAAAACCTAAAAAGCTTTGGTACAAATATCGATATTTATGATCCTTGGGCAAATCCTTCAGAAGTAGCACATGAATATGGCTTGGAAACTATAACTGAATTACCAAGATCAAAGTTTGATGCTGTTGTATTGACTGTGGCGCATAAAGAATATTTGGATATTGATTTAAAATCATTGCTTAAGCCTAAGGGTGTTTTGTATGATGTAAAAGGTATATTAAAAGAAGAAGTACACGGAAGATTGTAAGGGGAACAATTTTTACTATATAAGACTAACAACTTTTTAAACCAACCACATTGAGCCAATTAAAAAAAGGAGCTTTACTTACGTATTTAAAGATCTTCTTGATTAATGTTATCGGGATTGTTATTACACCTCTGATTGTTAGTTATCTAGGAAAGGATGAGTACGGAATATTTAATGCTATCGGAGCTTTGATAGGTACTATTGCCTTGCTGGATTTTGGATTAACAAATACCGTAGTTCGTTTTGTAGCTAAGTATCGTGCTGAGAAAGATAAAGAAGGAGAGGAAAATTTTCTAGGAACTGTTAGAATATTATATTTAGCTGTTTCTACACTAGTGGTTATTTCAGGAACCATATTTTACTTCTTTATTGATTCGTACTTTACGAAATTCAATACAGAAGAGCTGAGAATTGCTAAATTAATGTTCGTAGTTTTAATTTTTAATTTAGCTATTCAACTTCCGGGAATGATATTTACAGGTATTTGTAAAGGATACGAAAAGTTTGTATTTCCAGAATCCGTAGGGATTATTAGATATCTTTTAAGATCCTTAACGATTGTTGCCGTTTTGTTTTTTGGAGGAAGAGCGATTGCTTTGGTTATTGTTGATACAATATTCAATATTCTTACTATTTCAGTATCTGCATATTATGTATTGGTTAAGCTTAAAGTAAGATTTAAATTACATAAATTATCTAAAAGCTTTATACTTCAGATTTTTAAGTACTCGAGCTGGATTTTTCTGTTCGCAATTGTCAATATGCTTCAATGGAAGTCTGGTAGTTGGGTTTTAGGAGCTATTAGTATACCTAAAGTTTTAGGAATATATGGATTAGGGATTACATTAGGAACCTATTATGGAGCATTTTCTACAGCGATTTCTAGTGTTTTTTTACCAAGGGCAACGCAGATGTCTGTAAATAATGCTAGTGGTGAGGAATTGACCGATATGATGATTAAATTAGGAAGACTGTCTTTTATCATATTGATGTATATTTTTGGAGCTTTTATGTTGTATGGAGAACAGTTTATCAATCTTTGGGTTGGCGGAGGAGATTCTTCTACAGATGGTAGATATGGTATAGAAGAGTGTAGACAGATTTATATGATTGCTCTTATTATCATGATTGGATATACACTCCCTTTATTACAAGCATTTGGAAATTCTATACTGGAGGCTAAAAATAAATTGTCTTTTAAAGCTATTCTTTATCTTGTCTTTATGATTTTAGGAGTAATACTAGGTGGTTTCTTAGCAATAGATTATAGTGCCGTCGGAATGATTGTAGGATTGGTTGCAGGATGGATCATTGTACAAAACGTTATGAATTTTTACTACCATAATAAGATAGGATTAAATATTATTCGTTTTTTTAAAGAGTTATTATATAAAACGCTAATCGTAGTTTTATTAGTAATTGCTGTAGGTTACTTTATTAATTATATTCCTGGAGAAGGATGGTTTAATTTTATAATAAAAGGGATTTCATATACCGTTGTTTTTGTCTTTACGATGTATTCTATTGGTATGCTAGAATATGAAAAAGAATTATTTAGAAAACCTATAGTTTCTTTATTGAAACGAAAATAAATTAAAGGAATGGATACAGTAAAGCTACATTCAATTACATATTCAGAAGAAGGTCGAAAGATCAACTACGAGTATTCTGTTGGTTCTAATATCCAGAAACTGTTTGTAGAAAACGAATCTTTTTATACTAAATATCAGATAGATGTTAGTGTTACTCCAGCAAGTATTGCAGTAATTCCATTTTTATCTAATGTATTACCAATGGCTTGGTTTGCTGGTTTTTATATCGAGGTAGATGAAGTAGATGAAGATTTTTACAATGCACAGGAGAAAATAAAACTGGAGTTTGCTAAAAGAGACCCTGCTAATAGTTTTGAAGGTAAATTGATTGCAAAGAAATTAGTAAAAAACTCTCTTGATGGTTCTAAATCTTCCATGCTTTTTAGTGGAGGAGTAGATGCATATGCTACCTATATTAGGATCTATGATAGAAAACCTGATCTAATTACACTTCACGGTGCGGATATCACTATAAAGGATAAAGATCAATGGAACGATTTCACCGGTTTTATAGAAAGTGAAGAGCTGCTTAATGATAATAATAAAGAATATATAGAAACGAACCTTAGGGATTTTTATACCTATCAAGTAGAGCTTCTATTGAAAGATATTGGATGGTGGGGAAAAGTACAACATGGATTGGCTTTGGTAGGATCAATTGCTCCATTATCATATGTAAATAATTATGGTTCAGTACATATTGCATCTTCTTATACGGATCATATAGATATTGATTGGGGATCTACACCAGATATTGATGAGAAAATAACTTGGGGATCTGGTTTCAAAGTGTTTCATGATGGTTATGAATTGAAGAGGCAAGATAAGGTAGACTTAATTGCAAAATTCGCTTCTGAGAAAAATAAGAGATTTAGATTAAGAGTATGCTATTCTGAAAAAAGAACAGAATTCAATTGTAGCTATTGTGAGAAATGCTTCAGAACAATACTTGGTCTTATTTTGAATAACCAAAACCCAAATGAGTACGGTTTCAAAGTTGATGGAAGTGTTTATGACAAGATTTATCAAATATTGCATATAGGTTCTGGTAGCAAGGGAGTACAATATTTTTGGTGGGAGCTTATGGAAAAAGCGAAAAATGTGGATACTTTTTTTGTTTTTGAAGATATAGATGCTGAAACCAAACAGATGAATGATTTTAGAAACGGAAAAGTTGATCAACTGTTAGAAGAAAAAATTAATAATGCGAATAAGGGAACTAATAGATTAAAGTTTATCATCAGAAATAAGTTTCCTTGGTTGCAAACGATATATAGAAAATTCAAATAGAATAAAAAACTAGGTAAATTGTAGAATTCATGAAATACGGACTACTTACATACGATGAGAATAAAAATTTCTTCAATGTTGGAGATAATATTCAAAGTTTAGCGGCTAAGCAATATTTACCAAAAGTTGATATGCTATTAAATAGGGAGCGATTAGGGGATTATAAAGGTGATCCTATTAAACTAATAATGAATGGATGGTTTACTCATAACATTCATAATTGGGTTCCATCAGAGAATATAGATCCTGTATTTGTATCCTTTCATATGAATAATACTGCAGCTCCAGCAATGTTAAGTGAAAAAGGCATTGCTTATTTAAAGAAGCATGAACCTATAGGATGTAGAGATCAATTTACTGCTGATACCCTTAAGTCGAAAGGGATTGATGCATATTTTACAGGCTGTCTTACACTGACATTAGATAGTTATAAGGTGGATGATTCTGAAAGAGGAGATGATATTTATATCGTAGATCCCTTATATAGTTACCCAAGAGCAGAAAAAGTATTTTACAATACTAAAATTACGATAAAGAATATTCTTAATGGATCTGCTTTTAAATTAGGAAAAAAAGATACCCATGTTAAAAAGTTTATCAGTAAAGAAGTATTAGATACTGCCACATTTATTAACCAAGAACCACCATCTAATACATATACAGATGAAGAGAAATTTGCAATGGCAGAAGATCTTCTAAGTAAGTATGCAAAAGCAAAACTAGTAATTACTTCAAGAATTCATTGTGCATTACCTTGCTTAGCAATGGGAACACCAGTAATTTTTGTTAATGGATTTGATAGTTTTGTAGACTCTTGCCGATTTGACGGTATTCTGGAATTGTTTAACAGAATAGATATCGATAGTAAGACAGGAGCATATACTTCTAATTTTGGATTAGAAGGTAAAATAACCAACGACACCATTGTAAAAAACCTCGAAAAACACCACGATCTTGCCAATGCATTAAAAGAAAAAGTAACAAGTAAAATCTAATCAACCACACAAACGATGAAAAGGGTATTCAAAAAACTGTTAAAAGAAAAATTCTTTACAGCTCCAAAAAAAATGCAACAGAAACATACAGCATTTTCAAAAGAGCAATTAGAAGAATTAACAAAGTCGCTTAAAGAGAATTATATAGATAGGGGTAATACTAAAAGTAGATTATCGAAGGAAGAATATAATATGGCTATAAGCGGGCAGCTTTTTGAACGATTATATTATAATAGAAATCGAATTGCTCCTTGGTTGCATAGTGTACAAGATTTAAATGGTGCAAGTATTCTAGAGATTGGATGTGGAACAGGGATTTCTACATTAGCCTTAAGTGAACAAGGAGCGAAAGTAGTAGGAGTAGATGTAGATGCTGGTGCATTAGCCGTAGCAAAGGATAGAATGAGAATTGCTGGCTATGAAGCAGAATTACATCACGTAAATGGAGAAGAAATTGAAGAGAATTTTAAAGATAAAAAATTTGATTTTATTATTTATTATGCGGTTTTAGAACATATGACTGTGAGCGAACGATTAGAGTCGTTAAAACAAGCTTGGGGTATGTTATCTAAAGGAGGATATCTTGCAGTTATTGAAACTCCAAATAGATTGTGGTATTATGATTCTCATACAGCAGCATTGCCTTTTTATGATTGGCTTCCTGATGAATTAGGATATTATTATTCTAAGTTCTCAAGCAGAAAGAATTTTAAAGATTCTTATAGAGAATTAGATGATGAAAGTATGATGAAATTCCAAAGATGGGGAAGAGGAGCTAGTTATCACGAGTTCGAAGTGGCTATTGCCCCACTAAAAGAATTAAACGTAGTAAGTAGCTTAATGAAATTTGAAAAATCGGCGTTTCTCAAAGTTGGTTTTAAAGGGTTGCGATATATTAAATTTTTAAAATCACTCAATAAAAATTTGACTAGCGGTTTCTGTTACCCTTATTTGGATATTGTCATTAAAAAATAATCAGAACAAAGAAGCTTACCTATTATTCTAAAGTAAATTTTAATGAAACTTGTATATATTGTCAATCGTATAGATGGTCCAGGGGGACTAGAAAGAGTGCTTTCGATTAAGGCAAGTACCCTAGCCGAAGATTATGATTATGATATTCATATAGTTACTTTAAATCAAGAAACAAATGAGCTTTTCTATGATTTCAGCGCTAAGTTATCCTATCATAATGTAAGTGCAAAAGGAAATCCTCTAACAAGAATGTATAAATATGCGTCTGGTTTACGCAGCGTAATTAAAAAATTAAATCCAGATGTTATCGCAGTATGTGATGATGGTTTAAAAGGTTTTTTTGTTCCTTTAGTGCTAAGAAAGCCATGTCCAATGATTTATGAAAGACATGTTTCTAGAAGTGTTGAAATTAAGAAAGGAAAACGATCACTGACTAAAAGAATGAGTACAGCTATTAAATTTAGCTTCATGAATTTTGGAGGTAGATATTATGATCATTTTGTTGTGTTAACCAATGGAAATCTTAAAGAATGGTCTTTTAAAAACCTTAAGGTTATTCCTAACCCTTTATCATTTTATCCAAAAGCAAAGAGTACGTTAGAAAATAAAAAAGTATTGGCTGTCGGGAAACATAGTTTTCAAAAAGGATATGATAGATTATTAAAAAGCTGGAAAAAAGTTATCGAAAAACATTCAGATTGGACATTAGATATTTATGGCACTATTAGCAAAGCAGAAGGTTTAGCTGCATTAGCTGACAATCTAGGTATATCAAAAACGGTGAATTTTTATCCACCAGTAAAAAATATTGCAGAAAAATACGAACAAGCTTCTATATATACGATGTCTTCTAGGTTCGAAGGTTTTGGTATGGTACTAACAGAAGCAATGGCGTATGGTGTTCCTTGTATTTCGTATGATTGTCCTTATGGACCGTCAGATATAATTACGGATAAAGTGAATGGACTTTTAGTTGCCAATGGGGATATTGATGCCTTTTCTGATGGAATAATTTCTTTAATTGAAAATGAAGAAAATAGAAAGTCCATGGGAATTAAAGCAAAAGAAGCTGTAAAAAAATACCTGCCAGAAACTATTGCTAAAGAATGGGATGACCTTTTTACGAGTTTAACCAATACTTCTTCAAAATGAAAATAGTCTTTATCATTGATCAAGTATACTTACACGGTGGAATTGAAAGAGTGCTTTCTATTAAGGCAAATTATTTTGCAGCGCAAGAGAATACCGAAGTTCATATCATTACTACAGAACAAAAAGAAGAAATACCTTGTTATACTTTTGATGAAAAGATAATTTTTAAGGATTTAGGAATTAATTATAATAGGCGAAAATCATATTTTCATCCTAAAAACCTAAAAAAGTTACCTAAACATATTTCACGAACTAAATCTGCAATAAAAGAAATAAAACCAGATGTAGTTGTAGTCTGTAGTCATAGTGTAGATACTTATTTTGTTCCGTTTATTATGAAACGGATACCAAAGGTTAAAGAGTTTCATTATTCAAAATTTATTGAAAAAGATAAACGTGAAAACCCAAGTCTTTTTAAAAAGTTCTTTTTCAAATTTGCGGATTATGTAGAATCGAAATATGATAAACTAGTTATTCTGAATAAGGATGAGGCTAGTTTTTATAAAAGTAATAACACTGTTGTTATTCCAAATCCATTAACTTTTTATCCAGATACAGTATCAGAACTTTCGAGTAACAAGGTGATAACAGCCGGAAGAATTGCTGCAGTAAAAGGATATGATATCTTAATAGATATTTGGAAAAGGATTGCAAATATTAGAAAAGACTGGGAACTTCATATCTTTGGTAGTGGAGAACCTGGTTACGTAAGAATGCTTCAGGATAAAATTGATACCGAAGGTATTGGCGATACCATAAAATTAATGGGATCTACGAATAAGATTAAAGAAGAGATGTTACAATCTTCGATTTTTGTGATGACCTCACATAATGAATGTTTTCCTTTGGTTTTATTAGAAGCACAAGCTTGTGGTTTACCGATTGTATCCTTTGATTGTCCTTATGGTCCAAGAAATATTATAAATGAAGAAATGGGTATTCTGGTCCCAGCTTATGATAATGATACATTTGTTAATGGACTTAATGAATTAATGAATAATCGAAATAATATTCAGGAAATGGGTAAAAAGGCTAGGAAAAATGCAAATAAATATCAACTTGTTAGCGTAATGAATCTTTGGCAAAAAATGTTTGTTGATTTAATAAATTAGGAATGAGATCATTAATTTTAAATATTTATAAGATTTTTTTGTTGCCTCATGTGATTGTTTATCAAATGAGTAAAAACAAAGAGGTTATTGATAGGGATATAGAAAGATGGGCATCAGCAAAAGGAGCAAAAGGAGGGAAGGTATCTTTGCTTTTAAACTTTTTGGCTAATTCTCCAGACTTTAGAACCTTGTTTTATTTTAGAAACAGAGGTATCGTATCTAGTATGTTAAATATATATTGTAAAAAAGAAAAGTATTTTAGAATTGATATGAGTACGAAGCTTGGAGGCGGAGTGCTGACGGGACATCCATATAGTACAATTCTGAATGCAGATTCAATAGGTGAGAATTTATACGTGAATCATTTGGTAACAGTGGGAGAAGTGAATGGTAAAAGACCAACAATAGGAAATAACGTATCGATTTATACGGGAGCTATTATTATTGGCGATATCAAAATAGGTAATAATTGTTCTATTGGAGCAGGATCTGTTGTGGTTAAAGATGTTCCGGATAATTGTGTAGTAGTAGGAAATCCTGCTCGCATTATTAAACAAGATGGAAAACGGGTATAATCTCGATTTTAGATCAAAAGGAAAGAATAAATCAAAAAAGTGAAGCAGAATAGCAATAACATAATAGTAAAAAAACGCTAAGTAAGATGAATACTTTTGTGCCTTTAGAGTTTTACTATCCGTTGTATATTAACTTATGCTTTTTCTTGGTTGTTTTTACTTTATTGCACACAAGAATCTTAGAAATTAGTGAGAAAAAAAATGTCATATTTATAAATTTCACAGGATATTTTTTATTGATTTTCCTAATTCTACATATCGGTCAGCGACCTATTAGTGGGATATTCGGTGATACGGTTAATTATATAGTCACATTTGATAGGTATAGATTAGGAGGAGAGATTCCGGAGGTGAATGATTATGGTTGGCATGTATTTATGAAAACCTTAGCACAGATCGTTTCTGCACATACCTTTTTTACGATTTGTGCATTCATTTACATATTTCCACTCTATAAGATATCCAAGACATTATTTGGTCAATATTGGTATTACTCCTTTTTGATGTTTATTGTTTCTTTTTCATTTTGGACCTATGGAGTGAATGGTATGCGAAACGGTGCGGCAACATCGCTTTTTTTATGGGGATTGTGTTATCATAGAAATAAAGTTGTAATGGGGTTGTTTTTTATCGCAGCGACTTTTTTTCATAAAACATTGTTTCTGCCAATTTTTGCTTACATCATCACAAACTTTTACAACAATCCAAAAACATTTTTTAAAGGATGGCTTTTTTGTATTCCTCTGTCTCTGGTGATGGGGAGTGTGTGGGTTACGCTTTTCGCTAGTTTAGGTTTTGGAGATGATCGACTTACAGGATATTTAACATCAGAGGTCGATGCTAGTGCGTTTGCCAGTACAGGATTTCGCTGGGATTTCTTGTTTCATAGTGCTTTTGCGGTATTTGCTGGATGGTATTTTATTTATAAAAAGAAATTTGAAGATAAATTTTATTTTCAACTTCTAAATACGTACCTGATTTGTAATGGATTTTGGATTTTGGTAATTAAAGCAAATTATTCTAATAGGTTTGCTTACTTATCTTGGTTTATGATGGGGATCATCATTATATATCCTTTCCTAAAAAAGAATTTTTTTAAAAATCAACATTTTATGATCGGGAAAGTAGTGGTAGCTTATTTTTCGTTTACATATATGATGTATTATTTATATTGGGGATAATCACTAACAACAACTTAATTAATGAAAACTATAACCGTATTTACACCTACTTATAACAGGGCTTACTGTTTGCATAAGTGTTATGAGAGTTTAATAAAACAGTCTAATCAAGATTTTGTTTGGTTAATCATAGATGATGGTTCTACTGATGATACAGAAACGTTAGTAGCATCTTGGATTAAAGATGAAAAAATTGATATACAGTATCATTATCAGAAAAATCTGGGAATGCATGGTGGTCATAATGCAGCATATAGACTTACGGAGACAACACTGAATGTATGTGTTGATAGTGATGATTGTATTGGAGAAGAGGCGATCGAAAAAATTCTTGTTGCTTGGGAAAAAATAAAAGATAAACCAGAATATGCTGGATTGGTAGGATTAGATGCTGATCCCGAAGGAAAAATAATAGGTACAAAGATTCCTGAGCATATAAAGGAAACTACATTGTATGATTTGTACAATGTGCACAAAGTATTAGGAGATAAAAAATTAGTGTACAGAACAGAGGTCGTTAAAAAGTATCCAGCGTATCCTATTTTTGAAGGAGAACGTTTTGTTCCACTTGGGTATTTGTACCAGTTAATTGATCAGGATTATAAACTGCTACCAATTAACGAGGTATTATGTGAGGTTGAATATATGGAAGATGGATCAAGTATGAATATCCTGAAACAATATAGAAGACATCCTAAAGGTTTTGCTTTTTCTAGAAAAAGTAGAATGAAACTAGCTAAAAACTTTAAGGATCAATTTAAAAATGCAATACATTATGTTTCTAGTGCAATATTTACTAAAAATGGATCTTTTATAAATGAATCACCTAAGAAGTTGACTACCATTTTAGCGATACCATTTGGCATACTATTAAACTTGTACATACGATATAAAACAAAAGGAGAATTTTAATGGCAGCTATACGTGTTTTACAGGTTTTTACAATCCTGAATAGAGGAGGAGCGGAATCTATGATAATGAATTATTATAGAAAAATTGATAGAAACAAGGTGCAATTTGATTTCTTAGTTCATAGAAAAGAGAAAGCCGCTTTTGATGAAGAAATAGAAAGCTTAGGAGGTAAGATATATCGATTTGATCCAATTAATCCACTTTTCCCTGGAGATTACTATAATAAGCTACGATCTTTTTTTAAAGAACATAATGAATATTCAATCATACATTCTCATTTGAATACATTTAGCTGTTTTCCTTTAAAAATTGCTAAAGAATTTAATATTCCTTGTAGAATCGCACATGCTCATATTGCTATAGATGATGTTAGTTTTACTTCGCTTTTTTCTCAAAAGGAAAGAGTAAAAGAAACGTTTAAAAAATTAATCAAGCTTCAATTAAAAAAGAAGGTTAAAAAAGACGCTACTCATTTATTTTCTTGTGGAGATAAAGCAGGGAAGTGGTTATTCGGAGATAAAACTTTGTTTACAACAATGAATAATGCAATTGACACAGAAAAGTTTGCATACAATGCATCAGTTGCTAAACAGTATAAGGAAGAATTAAATGTAAAAGATCGTTTAGTTATAGGTCATGTAGGGAGATTTGCAAGTCAAAAAAACCATTCTTTTTTATTAAAGATTTTTTCTGAAATATTAAAAGAAAAATCAGATTGTGATTTAGTATTGATAGGGGATGGTCCGTTAAAAAAAGTAATGGAAAAGGAAGCTCAAAATTTGGCTATTGATAGTAGTGTACATTTTTTAGGTGTAAGGGCGGATGTACCTGAATTGTTTCAGATGTTTGATGTGTTTGTATTTCCTTCTTTTTATGAAGGACTTCCGGTTACCCTTATAGAAGCGCAAGCGGCAGGAATCAAAGTTTTTGCCTCTGATAGCATTACTAACGAAGTAAGTTTAACAGATGATATTGAGTTTCTTTCAATAGATAAGCCTGCAGAATATTGGGCTAAGAAGATATTGGAAATAGATGCTACTAAAAAGAATGATAATACAAAGAAGATAGTGAAAGGGAATTATGATATCGTTTCGAATACCCAAAAGATTCAGGAATTTTATAAAGAACAAGTAAGACTGTAGTTATGGGGAAAATGCAAGAAAAAATATATAACAGTTTACCATACCCTTTTAAATTCATATTACTTAATATAAAGGCTTTTCAGAATTCAAAACAACGGTATACTAAAGAGTTTGATACTTTTTTAAAAGAATACATTGATTTATGGAAAGCGGATAGAGACATTATTAATACATATCAAAAAAGTAGATTAGTACTTCTATTATCAGAAGCATTGCAATATTCTGATTGGTATAGTAAAATAATGAAGGAACTAGGAATCGATTTAAAGGATATTGAAGAAAATCCTTATGAAGTATTACAGAAAATGCCGATTCTAACAAAATCTGAAAGAAAGACAAATCCTGAACTATTGGTGAACAAAAATCGAAATACGGATGGAGTTGGATATACTAGTGGAACATCTGGTGCTCCTACGATTAATTATTTGGATACCGAATCTATTAATAGATCGTTTGCCCTATGGAGGAGATTTCATAAAGCGATTGGTCTGGAAACGAAAAGAGTAAAACAAGTTCGGTTTTCTGGTAGATTAATGGTAAAACCAAATACAAAAAAACCTCCGTTTTGGGTCTACAATTATTTCGAGAATCAATTACTAATGTCTACATATCATTTGACAGATGATAACTTATTTCATTATGTAAAAAAATTGAATCGTTTTAAACCGTTATTATTAGATGGGTATCCGTCGGCAATTTATATCATAAGTAGATTCATTAATCAAAACAACTTGACATTAAGTTTTACTCCTAGAGCCATTGCGGTTACCGCAGAAACTTTATATGATTACCAAAGGCTGGAGATTGAAAAAGCCTTTAATTGTCATGTATATAATCAATACGCTTCTAGTGAAGGCAGTCCTTTTATTACAGAATGTACACAAGGTAATTTACACCAGAATACTGATTCTGGGGTCTTCGAATTTATTAATGTAAAAGGAGATAAAGCAAAGCCAGGAGAAGTTGCTCAATTGGTAGTTACTAGTTTTACAAATTTAAAAACACCTTTGATCAGATATAATATAGAAGATACTGTATTACTTTCTGAGGAAGGAAAAACCTGTAATTGTGGTTGCGCCATGCCTATGATAGAAAAACTAACTGGCAGAGAAGATGATATTCTTTGGACTAAAGAAAAAGGATATGTTGGTAGGATGGATACGGCTTATAAAGGTTTAGAAGGTATTGTAAAAAGCCAAATTATACAGGAAACTCCAGAAGAGATTATTGTCAATTTAATTGCCGATCAGAATTTTGATGATTCGATGAAAGAAAAATTGGTACATAATCTTAAAGATAGATTAGGTCAAAATATAGACTATCACATAAAGGTTGTGGAAGATATTCCTCTAGGTCCTAGTGGTAAGTTTGATGCGGTCAAAAGAAATTTTAAAATAGAATTGTAAATCAAAAAATCCCAAATACCTATTATATTTGGGATTTTTTGATTTTATAAGATACCTATTACACGTTTATCTTATCTCGAAGCACAAGTGTTACCACTTAAGGTAATTGCATTAGGAGTGTCTGAATTATTATTAATACAGTCATACCTATCAGCTCCAGATGGTTCTAATATGTTGTTGTTAGTAATCGAAACATTAGAATGAGTTCCAAATAGACGAATACCATCACTATCATTAGGATCTATTTTTGTATTAGCAGAAATATCAATATTAGAAGAAGTTCCTAATTCAATACCACCTGTAACTTCATTATTCCTAAATGTAATTCCATTCGCATTATTAATGGTAATCTTTTTAGAATTTAAGAACTTGTTTCTTTCTACTGTGATTGAATACCCATTAGACTCTGCTGTATTATTAAATCCTGTAAGAAATAAATGGAATCCACCAGCTGTTACTTCATTGTCATTAATAGATGTATTATTTGCAAAGGTGTTAGTTGCACTAATCCCAGTACCATTTACGTTGATTGTATTGTTATGAAACATTGAGTCCGACGTATCTTTTAATTGTAGCCCGATTTCACCATTAGTAATTGTATTATCGTGTACATTAATATCATTTGTGTCAGTAGCAATACCTATAGCATAACCAGTTATATCATTATTAGCTATTTCATTGTCAAAAACTGTTTCACTATGACTACCTGCTGCAAAAATTGCAAACCTTTCGGCAGCCGCTGCGGATGCATTGAATCTATTATTAGTGATTTTTGTTCCTGAAGCTAATGATATGATACATCTTGTTTCAATATCATTATCATCTATAGTAATATCCTGACCAATAGTAGCTGCGGTAAATCCAACTCTACTATTAATCTCCGTATTTCTAGTAATAAGGATGTCAAAAGCTCTTTCATTTTCCATAAGGACACCATTAGCATCTCTTGTTCTAAAGGCTTCAATATTGATTGCATAACCAACTTCACCACCATCAGATCCAGACATCGGTTGTCCAACATTTGTAAATGTATTTCCTTCAATAAGAATATCGCTACCATCAGTAAGGGCGATCCCCATTCTACGAATGTTTTTAAAGTCACAATTAATAACTTTTATACCGTAAGTAGGAATATAATCGGGGTTAAATCTAAAACCTAAAGAATAAATTGCAAGAGCACCTTTAGAACCTTCTAGAAAATTAACACCATCAATAGTAACGTTTCTTCCTGAGTGTATATGAAGAAGATGAGTGCCATATAAACCAACATCATCAGCTGCATATATACGATCATTTCTATCACCAATTAAATGACCTCCAGAAACAGTAACATTATCTTCATCTCTAATTGCTAGAATAGCTCCGTTTGCAATTCTGGATCCAGCAGGAAACTGGCGTAGTTTAGTATTGTCAGACATTTTTAAGTGAAAGTTTGAAGGAACATTAATAGCTTCTACAGATGCATAAAAATTTTGATCAGAAGTTGTACTAGTTACTTTGGTAGTTTCAAAGAATGCATCAAAAACATTTGTTTCGAATGTCGTTCCACCCATATCTTTAATACGGAACATTAATTTCTCAAACTCAGCAGTATTTTTAAGAGCGATGTCTGAGTTAGTTTGTCCTTGTACAATATTTTTCCATCTAGAAGCGGTAAACTTAAAAGTAGGAGTCTTAAGCATTACATCTCCTTCAGTACCTAAATCAGAATTTAGAAGTCTTCCATCGATATATCCTCCAGAAAACACTAAGGTACCATTAAAAATATCTCCGCCTTCAAAATCAAAATTAACGTTGGCGGGCAAATTTATAGTAAGCCCTTCTAAATCCAATAAACAATCTATTGTTATTGTGGAATTGGCAGCAATACCTGAAAGGTCAAAATCACATGGCGTATCCGAAGTAACATCGGTTTCTTCTTCCTCTTCTTCTTCATTGTCCTCTTCTTCAATAATTTCTTCATCCTCTTCAGCGACAATCTCATCAATACTTTCTGTACTACAAGAAATGTAACAGAAAGTCATTAGGATTAATAGATAATAGGGTAACTTTTTCATTTGGTTGGGGGGTTATTTTTTTAGTTTCATTTTATTTTTGATGCTAGCATAACGGATGTTTATCGACGTTATTGTGTATTACGTCGAAAAAAAATGTTAAAATTTACAAAGTATAAATAATTGATATTTAAACACTTAAATAATTATGGTTTTACCGTAAAATATAATGAAGGTTTATCCAAAACCCAATTGAGAAGTATATAATGAGTTGTAAACTAAGAGGTGATATGAGTGATGCATGTGTGTAATGTATTTATTCCCTGAAATAATAGGAGTTTTTAATTTTTGTTGTAAGTTTTTTCCTTCTTTTTGTTGTGGTTCTAATCTTTCAATCTTACCATAAGCCTATGATTCATCCAATATATTGAATAATTATATGTTAAAAAAGAATTAGAATAAAAACTTTAAAAGGTGGTTATATCTATATATTTGCAATGAAAAACAGACATTTTTATTTATACAAGTGAAAAATAGGGGAAAGATTATTCGTGTCACTACTGTTCCTAGATCTCTAGGAGGATTGCTTCAAGGACAACTAAAATTTATGTCACAGTATTATGATGTAATTGGAGTATCTAGTAGAGAAGAAAATATTTTAGAAAGAGTTGCTAAACAGGAAGAAATTAATGTGATTCCGGTAGAAATGACTCGTAAAATAACACCGATTCAGGATTTAAAAGCGGTATATCAATTATATAAAGTTTTCAAAAAAGAAAAACCTGATATTGTACATAGTCACACTCCTAAAGCAGGTACTTTATCTATGTTGGCCGCAAAAATTGCAGGAGTTCCACATCGATTACATACCATAGCAGGATTGCCTCTATTAGAAGCAACTGGTGCAAAAAGAGTGTTGTTGGATACTGTTGAGAAATTGACATATGCTTGTGCTACAATGATTTATCCAAATTCTTTTGGGCTTAATGATATTATTTTGGAAAACAAATATACAAGCGCCAAAAAACTAAAGGTTATTGCTAATGGAAGTTCTAATGGAATAGATACTTCTCATTTTGATCCATCTCAATATTCAGATGCTGATAATACAAAGTTAAGAGAGGAACTGAAAATTGATGAGAATGACTTTGTATTTGTATTTGTAGGGAGATTTGTAAAGGATAAAGGAGTCAATGAACTTATAACATCATTTAAGAAATTAAATGATGAACATAAAAACACTAAACTACTATTGGTAGGTACTTATGAACGAGAATTAGATCCTTTATTGCCTGAAACTGAAAATGAAATAGATAATAATCCGAATATTATTTCTGTTGGATGGCAACATGATGTCCGTCCGTTTTTTGCTATATCGAATGCTTTGACTTTTCCTAGTTACCGAGAAGGTTTTCCTAATGTAGTAATGCAATCCGGTTCTATGGGATTGCCTAGTATTGTTACAGATATTAATGGATGTAACGAAATCGTTTCTGAAGAAGTAAATGGTGTAATTATTCCGGTGAAAAGTTCTGAGGCGCTCTATGATGCTATGAAGAAATTTATTTCTGATAAAGCGTATTGTCATCAATTATCTTTGAAGTCAAGAGAGATGATTTGTGAGAAATACGAACGAAAATATGTTTGGAATGCTATTCTAGAAGAGTATAGTCAGTTGTAGTTAATATCTTTTTCGTTATAGATTAAAACGATTCTTTTTCTTTTTACAAAAAAAGAAGACAAATAACTGCATCATAATTATTTGTATATAGTTTCATATATCATTATTGAATTCTCGTAAACAAAGAGCATTTAATAAATGAAGCCTTGATTTAAACAGTCCTAAAAACGATATTGAAATACATCTGATTTTTATTAAAAAAGTAGTTAATTTAAATTTAAAAAATAAAATATAGATTGTATATTTGCCTCCGATTCTAAATGTAGAATTATAGATATGATGATCACTGCATTCCCCTCGACAGATAAAAATCATTGTTCTACTGTATTTCCCCCATTTTTTAAGTGTAAAAGTATGACCTGGAATTTTTCCAAGGTTTAGGGTATTGTCATTTTTAAACTAGAAAAAGGTGTATAAATATTTTTTTAAAAGAGTTCTTGATTTTAGCATTGCTTTGGTTCTGTTGATACTGATTGCACCTGTTTTTTTGATATTGATCGTTTTTCTTGCTTTTGCTAATAACGGAAAACCCTTTTTTGTTCAGAGACGTCCTGGTAAGTTTGAAAAAATATTTAGTATCATCAAGTTTAAAACAATGAATGACCTGAAGGATAATGAAGGTAATTTATTACCTGATATAGATAGAATGACTATAGTGGGAACCTTTGTGAGAAAAACTTCTTTAGACGAAATACCACAGTTAATAAATGTATTGAAAGGTGATATGTCTTTAATAGGTCCAAGACCTTTAATAATAGAATATTTACCCGTTTATAATGAAACGCAGAAAAAACGACATAATGTAAGACCAGGAATTACAGGTTGGGCACAAATAAATGGTAGAAATTCGATTACCTGGAAAAAGAAGTTCGAGTATGATGTTTGGTATGTGGAGAATTGTAGTTTTTTATTAGATCTAAAAATATTAGGTCTTACATTAAAAAAAGTTTTGAAAAAAGAAGATGTTAATATGTCAAACGAGCTAACATCAGAATGGTTTAATGGTACGAACTAATTAGTTATTTTAGTCAGAAGAAAATGAGTAAAGATTTACAAGTTATAGGCTTAACAAAAAAAATGTTAAGTGAAGCTATTGATAAAAACACCTATTGGAAGAATGATCTTGCTCCATTACCAAAGAGTAAAGCTTTATGGTTAGTTGCTAATAATAGAATCACTGATGATGATTATTGTGGTGTAATTGGGTATGAAGGAGACAAGATGATCTCATTTATTTTTATGTTTCCGGACTTGTTAAACGTAAAGGATGGTACACCAAAAAAGGTATATTGGATGATATCGTGGTGGGTACATAAAACATATAAAGACACAGTGTTAGGTACCTATATCTATAATGAAGCTGTTAATCTTACAGGAAAACAAATATTGATTAAATCCTATGCGGAAAATGTCAATACTTTTTACGAGAAACAACCTTTTAAAGTAATAGCTTCGAGATTAAGGCATACTATATTTTTTAGTCTGGATGCTTCTATGTTGATAGGAAGGTTTAATTTTTTAAAATCTTTCAAGTTCATACTGGATCGAATAGATAGTTTTGTTGGAGCTATTATACGGTTTTTAAATAGATCTAAATTAAAGAACAATGTAAAAACACTTTCGTATGAGTATGTTAATCAACTAGATGATGATACTTGGAAGTTTATTAAACCTCTTTGTGATAACGACTTGATTTACAAGTCAAAAGAATATGTTGATTGGCAGATTAATGATAGCCAATATTTACAAACTCCTGTACCTGATAAGCATCCTCATAAATCTCTGCAAACAGGTATTAGTAATAATATTTATCTTCATAATCTGAAAATTATAAAAGAAGATAAAATCATTGGTTTTTTATCTTATGTTATAAATTATAATGAATTTAATGTTAAATATTTTTTGGTCGAGGATAATAAGAATTATGATTTGTGTGTAGATGCATTAATAGAAAATTTTATTAAGCAGAAAACAACATTCATATTTACAGATGATACAGAATTATCCGATAATATAACCAAAAGATATAGAACAATTTTCACCCATAAAGTAACTAAAAAAGGGTTAGCACATAATGAGACGGAGATTGATGCTGAGAATTTTGCTATGTTAAATCGTGATGGACATTTTTATTAAACCAAAGGTATAATTAACTGCAATATGGAATTTGTAAAAAAACTACAGGAATCAATAGAGAAACATTCAGATCACAATGTGTTGTGTATTAATGGTGCTTTTCATACATATAAAGAGTTTGCTTTAGAGATATCCAAAATAAGAGCAGCAGTAGTAAATGCTGTAGAAGATTCTGAAAAACTTATTGGTCTTGTCACCAATGATGATCTTCAAACGTATGCAGGTATCGTTGCACTTTGGTTAGAAGGAAAGGCATATGTTCCTGTTAATCCTGACGTTCCTTTTGAAAGAAATGCAAAAGTCTTTGAGCTAACAGAAACAAAATATGTAATAGATTCATCAGAATCTACCGACTATAATAACTATAAAGTTATTGCTTCTAAAGGATTAGTAGATGCAGAGATAAATCTTGTTCTTAAAGAATTTTCTGGTGATCAATTAGCTTATATCTTGTTCACCTCAGGTACTACTGGTTTACCCAAAGGAGTTCCTATTACTTTTGATAATGTGCAGGCTTTAGTAGGAGCAATTGATGCAGAACCAACATTCGATCTTGTTCCATCGGATCGATGTTTACAGATGTTTGAACTTACCTTTGATTTTTCGGTGGTAACGTATTTATTTCCTTTATTGGCAGGGTCTTGTATGTATACAATTCCTAAAGGAGCTATTAAGTATTTCTACATTTTTAAATTGATTAATGAAGAAAAGCTTACGGTTCTGACGATGGTACCGTCTATCATCAATTATCTGCGACCTTATTTTGGAGAAATAAACGCTCCTGATGTAAGGTATTGTAGTTTTGGAGGTGGTGCTTTACATGATGAAATCGCAAAAGAGTGGAGTGATTGCCTTCCGAATTGTAAAATATTCAATTATTACGGACCTACTGAGTTTACAGTATATAGTGGTTTTTATCCATATCATAAAGAAACAGATACTAAATCACATAATGGCATTATAGCTATTGGTACTCCTCAAAAAGATACATTGTATCTTGTGGTAAATGAAAACAATGAAGAAGTTGCTATTGGTGAAACTGGTGAATTATGCTTAGGTGGACCGCAAATAACACCAGGATATTGGAAAAATGAAGAACGAAATGCTCAAAGTTTTTTCACAAGAAAAGAAAATGATAAAAATATAAGATATTATAAGACGGGAGATCTTTGCTTAAAAGACGAAGAAGGAGACTTCTTATATGTAGGGAGAGCAGATTTTCAGGTAAAAATTAGAGGATATAGAGTAGAACTTGCAGAAATAGAATTTCACGCAAAATCTAGATCTGATAAAAAGGTGAATATGGTAGCACTGGATATTACAAATTCTCTTGGCAATGCAGAGCTTGGTTTGGCAATTGAATCCGAAGAATTTGATACTGAATATATATTTGACCATATGAAAAAGATGATGCCTAGTTATATGATTCCGATGCATGTGAGATTCATAAAAGAATTTCCGCACAGTATTAATGGGAAAATTGATAGGAAAGAGTTAAAAAAACATTTTAATATAAGCTAAACAACTAAAATAACCAATTAATGAATAGAGAAGAGATTTTATCTAAAGTGAGAACAGCATTCATTTCAGTATTAGAACATGAAAATTTCCAACTTTCCAATGAGACTACAGCAAATGATGTAGATGGATGGGAATCTATTACACATATGATGATTATTACAGAAGTAGAAAAAGCTTTTAGTATTAAGTTTAAATTAATGGATCTTATGAATATGAATAATGTCGGGGATTTAATTAATAGTATAGAATCAGAATTACAAGCGTAGATTTTATGTACAATTCATTTATAAAACGTTTGATAGATTTTACACTTTGTTTTATAGGTGTTCTTTTGTTATCACCAGTTATATTGGTGCTTATAGTGTTGTTGGCTATTGCCAATAATGGTAAACCGTTCTTTTTTCAATCACGACCTGGTAAAAATGAAAAAGTTTTTAAGATTATCAAGTTTAAAAGTATGAACGACAAAAAAGATGAAAAAGGAGAGTTGTTGCCTTTTGAAAAGAGAATTACAAAAACAGGAAAGTTTATAAGAAAGTATTCATTGGATGAAATCCCGCAACTGTTTAATGTTATAAAAGGAGATATGAGTCTCATAGGTCCAAGACCACTTTTGGTGAAATATCTACCATTGTATAATGATTTTCAAAAAAAGCGACATAATGTAAGACCTGGAATTACAGGTTGGGCCCAAGTAAATGGACGAAATACTATTTCTTGGGATGATAAATTTAAATTAGACGTTTGGTATACAGAAAACAGGAGTTTCAAACTTGACTTTAAAATTATTCTTATGACGGCTAAGAAAGTTTTGTTTAAAGAAGATATTAATAGCGGTGAAAATGTAAATATGCCTACTTTTACAGGTAATAATTAACCAAATAGAATAAGAAACCACTAAAAACTATATTATATTAAAGTGAAAAATGCTGTAATAATTGGTGCAGGAACCCAAGGACAGGTGTATGCTTCCTATCTTAAAGAGGCAGGTGTAAATATCATTGGTTTTATCGATGATAATCCGGAGTTGGTAGGTAAAGAAGTGATTAATATACCCGTTATCGGTAAGTATAAGGATTTGTTTTTGGATGAATTTAAAAATAAAATTCAAGATGTCTATTGTCCTATAGGAGTGAATGCAGTAAGAGTGGAGTATTTATCCACTTTAAAAAAAGAAGGATACGGTATTCCTGGTTTTTTACATCATACGGTGTCTATTGCACCAGATGTAACAATTGGTGAAGCTGTATATATGTTAGCAGGTAATATCGTGATGCCACATACAACTATTGGTAATTATATTATGATTAACATGGATAGTACCATAGCACATCACGTAACCTTAGAAGATGGAGTTTTTATGTCTTCTGGTGTTAACATAGGCGCTTTAATTAATGTTAGAAAAAATGCTTATGTTGGTATGGGAGTTACTGCTATGACAGGTGTTAAAGAAATAGGTAAAGAAACCTTAATAGGGGCAGGAACAGTAATTATAAAAGATGTTCCAGAATACACTACGGTAGTTGGTAATCCAGCACGCGTAATAAAAACAAAACAACCATAGTTTATGGATTTTGAAATTAAAACTAACCACACAGATATCGCCTTTATTGGTTCTGGTATCTCATCGTCATTTACTATTTTACATTTTCTTGATCAATTAAAAACCAATTCGATTAATAAGAAAATATCAATAACTATTATTGAAAAATATCCGGAATTTTATACAGGAATACCTTATGGTATAAGATCTGGTTTTTCAGTTTTATTAATTACCTCTTTAAAGAACTTTTTACCAGAGCCAGAATTAAGCAAATTTATTAAATGGCTTAACGAAAATAAAGAATGGCTATTAGAAGAGTTTAGATCTGAAGGTGGTGAATTATCTTCGGAATGGCTTTCTACGCACAAAGAAAAACTCAAGAATAATGAATGGGAGGATCTTTTTATTCCTCGTCGTTTTTTTGGTTGCTATATTGATCAGAAAGTCAAAAACAATATTGAGGCAGCTCAAAAAAATGATAGTATATCCATAAACTTCATCAATACAGAAGTAATTGATTTAGATAAAAAGAATGATGGATATGTGATGTCTCTTGATGATGGTCAAAAAATCATATCTGAAAAAGTGATTCTTTCTGTTGGTTCACTACCAACTGTTCAATTATGGAAAAAAGAGGATTTAATTATAGAAGATAATTTAATCTTTATTAATAATCCATACAAACCCAACCTAAAAGAAATACTAAAGAAAGTAGAAGTGTTCTTGGAGAGTACATCAGAAAAAAAATGTAACGCATTGATCGTAGGAGCAAATGCTAGTGGATTAGAAATGCTTTACAAATTAAATGATTTGGAAAGTATAAAATCTAAAATTAATAAGTTTACGTTGCTTTCTACTCAAGGATTATCTCCAGATTCTATAGTTGATGAGGAAAGAAAAAAGAAATATGCTCCGAAAAATTTACTTTCTCTAGTCGAGTGTGAAAATTTAACCGCGAAACAAATAGCAGAAGCTACTTACAGAGATTTAGACTTAGCTGACGAAATTAACTTAGGAGCAGCTTCTACAGTTGATATTATATCCAAAGCTTTTGGTTCTCTTTTGACAAAGTTAGATCAAGAAGAATTGAGAAAATTTGCTTGCCGATACGGAAATGATATAGGAAGAAGACAACGATGTGCAGGGTATCATTATTCCAAGACAATCGATAGGCTAAAAGAAGAAAACCGCTTTGATCATATTGCAGGAAGATTTGTGGATATTAAAAAGGACTCTGATAATAAATATTCATTAGAATATTTAGATACAAAATCCGGAATTAATGTAACTAGTGAAGATTCGATAAACATTGTTTTTAACTGTATTGGAAGTACAAATTTAGATGCTACAGATATTCCACCATTATTGAGCAAAATTGTAAATAAAAAATTGTGTGTCCCTAATGAGTCTAAAATTGGTTTTGATGTAAATGAGTCTTTAGAAGCATCAAGCAATTTGCATATTGTGGGACCTTTATTAGCGGGTAATATTTTTGAAGGAAAAGCAGTGTGGCATGTGGAGCATTGTGGCAGAATTATATGGTTATCACAAGTTTTAGCTGAGAAAATCTATAACTATTTTGATGAATATGTAGTAAAAAACTAGCAAATAAAATCAATCATTAAATAAAATCAATCATATTAAAACTTTTACATTGGAGGAAAATTACAGAATATTAATAAAAAATCTTGATGATAGTTCTGAAGTTGTGAAATATAAGTCACTTCTAAAAAAAGAGTGGAATAATAACGTTTATTATTCTATAGAACACCTTCGTCATTCTGAAAAAGATTCTGACGAATTGAGATGCTTTTTGTTTGAAAAGGATGGTGCTCCTATCATTCTGATGCCCTTTGTATTAAGGAAGATAAAAATAAATGAAAAGGACTATCCTTATTATGATGTTATTAGTCCTTATGGATATAGTGGCCCTTTATTTAATGAAAATGTAACCTCAAACGATCTTGCAGAATTTTGGAAACATGTAGATATTTGGTACAACGAGAATAATGTTATAACAGAATTTGTGCGTTTTAGCCTCAATGAAAATCATGAGAATTATTCGGGTTCTTTAATAAAAACACTGTCTAATGTAAAAGGTCGTTTATTAGATAATTTTGAAGATCAATGGAATGCATTTTTACCTAAAGTAAGGAACAACTATAGAAAAGCAATAAATTATGATTTAGATTTTAAAGTTTTTCATAAAGATCAAATAACTAAGGAAGTTATAAAAATATTTAATGATATTTATGTAGCTACTATGACCAGAAATAACGCGGATAGTATTTACTTTTTCTCTAGTGCATATTTTGAAGACTTGATTTTATCCAATTTGGATAATTTTTCTATCGTTGTTGTTTATTATGAAGGTATACCTATTTCTGTCGAACTTATTATAAATTATAAGGATGTAATTTTTGCATTTCTAGGCGGTACAAATGCGGAGTATTTTAGCTATAGACCTAATGACTTTTTAAGAGTAAAGGTAATAGAGTGGGCTGTGGAAAATGGTAAGAAACATTATGTCCTTGGAGGTGGAATGAAAGATGGAGATGGATTATACAAGAATAAGAAATCACTTTTCCCTAAAGATGAAGATGTGATATTTTGTACAGGAAGAAAAATAGTAAATGAGCAGTTGTATGATGAACTGTGCTTGTCTTCCGACAAAGAATATACAAATATTAAGAAAGAAGATCTAAAAAATTATTTCTTTCCTTATTATAGATTAAGTAATAGATGAGAAAAGAGCATATAGATTACTTTTTCGAACTTTTTGAAAAATGTTCAATCCCGAAACTATTCTCAGAGGTTCGTCCTTCAGAAAATGAAAAACCATTAATCAATCCTGATTATGATGATAACCTGGTGCATAATCCAGATACGATATATTCCGTTTTTTTTATACCAGACTATTTAAAACCAAGTCTTAAAAATGATAGGTTTGTTATAAAAAAGGTGGATCAGTTTTTTAAAGGGTATGCTATTTTTCTTGAGGGGTTTGCAAATGCTGATGCATATATAAAACATCGTTTTAGAAGCAATGCTAAAGCAATAAGGAGAAGAGTGAAACGATTAGAGTCATGCTTTCAGATTTCTTATAAAACCTATTATGGATCGATAGAAGAAGATGAATATGCTTTCTTCATGGATTCTTTAGAAAAAATGTTAATTAGAAGGTTTGAGCAGCGTAACGATGTAAGTCAAAGTCTTTTAAGGTGGGATCATTATAAAAAGATGTACTTTTCTTTAATCAATGAAAAAAAGGCATCGATGTTTGTTGCTTTTGAGGGTGATCAACCTATTATAGTTTCCTTAAATCATCATTTTCAGAACAGATTATTTAGTGCAATATCTTCTTATGATATTGATTATTCTAAATTTAGTTTAGGTAGTGTAGAGATTTATAAAAAGTTAGATTGGTTGATTGAAAATAATCACAAATCCTATGAAATGGGGATGGGGGATCTAAGTTATAAAAGAGAGTGGTGTAATCATATATATAATTTTGAACATCAAATTATCTACCCAAAAAAATCTGTTGTAGGATTCGTTAAAGGAAATATAGAATGTCTGAAAGTAAAACTTAAGGAGTTTGTATTTAAGGTTGCCTATGTTCGTTATAAAAAGTATAAAGCAAAACGAAAGGAAAACCCAGTTATTCCTACTGATGAATATCAGGTTTCTGCTATAGAGGAGGCGCTATATGACAAAGATCTTAAAATAGTGGATTATAATACTAAAGAATACAGTCCGTTAAGAAGAATTGTATTTGATTTCTTATACACAAGTATTGATAACGTTAATAATGTTAGAGTGTTAGAAGTTTCTGAAAAAGAAAAATCCTATTTAATTGTTGGAAGTGCTAAAATGCAAAAAGTAGTGTTTAATAGTTAGTTACTACTTTTTAATTTCTAATTCTTTAAGATATTCACTGATCGCTTTTGCAATTAAAGCTCTTCCGTTATTGTTCCAATGTCTATCATAGATCAAAGTTGTAGCTTGATCACTTTCTTCAAAGTGTTTTGAAAAGTCAATATAGTTAAAGTCGTTATTGTCTAGATAGGATAAGAAGAGGTTACTAGTAATTCGTGAATCTAGTAGTAATGTAAAACGATTTTTATCAAAGCCATATTTTTCAATTAAACTATTAAAATTCGCTAAGTATTTTTTTTCTTTCTTATTCTTAATCCGTAAAACTTCTTCTTTGTTTACATCTTGTTTTTTAATTGCAGGTTTTAAGATGTTGATTAGCTTATACATGAGTCTTTGAGGTGGGTCTAAAATGCCAATGCTTTTACAATAGACAAGTAGTTTACTTTTTTTAAGAAGCCTATTCATAGGCGATTCTAGTGCCAATCGTCCCATTATTACTTCATATTCTCCTCTTGTAAGATCATTAGAGAATTTTATTCCAAGAATTATATGATCAATTGCATCAAATTGTTCTTTGTAGGCGTTTACTAGATGCAACTGATCTGCAAAATCATATCCCGCATATCCATATTCATACACTTCGATTTCTGGTATAGATTTCTCTATTTTTTTACCGATAGAGTTATAGTAGTTTTGATGAAATCCTTCTATAAATGAATCTCCAACAAGAGCAACTTCAATTTTGTTTTTAGTAGGGTTAAATTCTCTATAAGAGTTATATCCTGAGTTGTTTATATGGTATTCAGAGAAATTTTGTCTTCTGTTTCCTGTAACAGAAAAACCATTCTGATTAGGCATCCATTTCTCTACTTTATGTTCATCTAGAATCCTGGTAGGAGTGTCTTTTCCTAAATGAAAAACACGTACTAATAATTCTAATGAAATAAGAACCAGAAAAACATATAAGCCGCTTTTTAGAATAAGTTTTTTCATTTTGTTTCAGTTCTATTTTGTATACTTTTAAAGTTTTAAAATTGAAAATAAATAAAAGATCTGTCGATATTATCATCAAAGAAAAGAAGCATCCCTAAAATTACTAAAGTATAGGCGACAAATCGTACTAGTTTTGATTTAAATTTAAAAGGGGATCGCTCATCTCTTCTGATTCTAAATTCATACAAAACAAATATCCCTAGTAATATAAAATAGTCTATCATACGGTATCCTAAAGGATGTTCGTATATTTCAAAACTAAAATTGGTATATATCTGTTTTAAAAAACCAAAAGCATCTGTTATTGATTCTGATCTGAAAAACACTCGGGAAAATGTTACCAGAGAGAAGGTGAGTAGTATCTGTAATATTTCCCTAAAAGAAGGAAACCAGCTATTTTCTGCTACAACATTATTCATGTAAATCCGATTACGTCCCATTAAGAAAACCGGAATATATAGAAGTGCATGAATTGCTCCCCAAGCAATAAAAGTCCAATTAGCTCCATGCCAAAAACCACTTACCAAGAAGATAATACAAATATTTCTTACAGATTTTAGTTTACTTACTCTACTACCTCCAAGCGGAATGTAAACGTAATGTCTAAACCAAGTGGATAATGATACATGCCATCGTTGCCAGTATTCTGCTACATTTCTTGAAAAACTTGGAAACTTGAAATTAGACATTAATTCTATCCCAAATAATTTAGCAGTACCAATAGCAATATCAGAGTATCCGCTAAAATCTCCATATACCTGGAAACTAAATAATGTAACACCAAGTATGAGAGTAGAGGCAGGATAGCTACCATAATTAGCAAAAATATCATCTACTATGGGGGCTATAGAATCAGCAATTACTACTTTCTTAAAAAGTCCCCAGATTATTAGTTTTAAGCCCTCAGTACATTGAGAATACTTAAAGGTTCTTTTTGTTGTAATTTGTGAGAGTAAATTAGAGGCTCTCTCAATTGGACCAGCCACTAATTGTGGAAAAAAACTTACAAACGTTGCAAAAGAAATAAAATCTTTAGTAGGGGTAAGTCTTTTGTAGTAAATGTCTAAAGAATAAGACATCGTCTGGAACGTATAAAAAGATATACCAACAGGAAGTATAATTTGCAAAGTCCATGAACTCTTTAGTTCATAGCCGAAAATGCTAATAAAGTCAACCCAAGAATCAACAAAGAAGTTGTAGTATTTAAAGAACCCCAAAAGCCCAATATTAAAAATTACGCTCACCCATAGCCATCTTTTTCTTTGCGAAGTAGAGTCACTATTGTAGATGTATTGACCTACCATATAATCAATAGTAGTGCTGGCAAGAATAAGAAACAAGAAACGCCAATCCCACATTCCATAAAACAAATAACTCGCTACTAGAATAAAAATATTCTGGAGTTTTAAGTGTTTGCTAAAAAAGAACCAGTAAATAATAAAAACTACCGGTAAAAAGATGAAAAAATCTAAAGAATTAAATAACATGCATCACCATTAATATAATATTAGGGGATTCGTTTATTTTTTTGAAGCCCGTAAATTTTGTTTATTTAATTTAATAAATCAAGAATTATTTTATTTTTTTCTAAAATTCCTTTTTTACAAGCCTTTCAAGGTATTATAAGAGCAAATTTGTAAGGGGCAAAAACCCTATTTATAAACAGGTGATTTCCTGCTGATTTATTAAATTTTACTAAGTATCATTGTAGTGTTATTTTACTTGTTGATTGAAGTAGGAAATTACGGCTAAATTATTGTTAAATGTTAGTTAAAAAATGTTAAAAAGTGTAGTTTATACAAGATTAGTTAAACAAAATGAATCCTTTTGTAGGTTTTTACTTGTATTTATAGTTGAGATATATAGTACTTTTCTTACGGTAAACCCCTTGTTTAAGGGTTTATTAGGAAGTAGTTATGCTGTTAAACGCCTTTTTTAAGTATTCTATCTAAAAAAATAGTTTTTCCGATGATATTAAATGTAACTGAACTATTTTAGCATCGGTTAAAGCAAGTAAGAGTAAAATACAATTTTTGGAAGTGCTACCCCCTTCTTCCTAACATTTTATTAGATTGTCATGAAAAAGAATGTCAGCAATTGTAACAATTTTGTTACAATTATTGAGGATAAAGTATTGTTCAATAATTAACAGGGGAAAATTATGAATACAGTAAAATCCAAGAAAATATGGCTTTCTTCACCACATATGGGGGGAACGGAGCAAAGTTATATTAAGGAAGCTTTTGAGACTAATTGGGTTGCACCATTAGGGCCAAATGTGGATGGTTTTGAAAAAGATATTGAGAATTATCTAGGGAGTAATTGTCATGCAGCGGCACTAAGTTCTGGTACCGCATCTTTACATTTAGGTCTTAAACTTTTAGGTGTAACACGAGGGGATGAAGTGTTGTGTCAAACTATGACCTTCGCAGCTTCTGCAAATCCTATTGTGTATCTGGGAGCAAAGCCAGTCTTTATTGATAGTGAAGCACAGACATGGAATATCTGTCCTGAACAATTAGAATTGGCTATAAAAGATAGAATCGCTAAAGGAAAAAAACCAAAAGCTATTATTGCTGTGCACTTATATGGTATGCCATATAATGTAGATGCGATTCACAAAATAGCATCAGAATACAAAATTCCTGTTTTAGAAGATAGTGCAGAATCATTAGGAAGTTCCTATCACGGTGTTAACTGTGGAACTTTTGGAGATATCGCGATACTTTCTTTTAATGGTAATAAAATTATTACTACTTCAGGAGGAGGAGCATTAGTAGCGAAAAAACTAGAACATAAAGAAAAAGCTATTTTCCTTGCAACACAAGCAAGAGATAATGCACCACATTATGAACATACTGAAATAGGGCATAACTATAGAATGAGCAATATTATTGCTGGAATTGGTAGAGGTCAAATGGAAGTATTAGAAAAACACGTAAACAATAGACGGAATAATTTTAATTTTTATAAAAATAATTTGGGAGACTCTACTGAAATTAAATTTTTGGTAGAGCCTACCGGTTTTCATTCTAACAGATGGTTAACCTGTATAGAAACTACTTCTTATGAATTAAGAGAAGGGTTAAGGTTAGCATTAGCCGAAGAAAACATAGAATCCCGACCACTATGGAAACCCATGCATCTCCAACCTGTTTTTGCGGATTGTGATGCTTACCTCAATGGAATTTCTGATGACCTATTTGATCGAGGACTTTGCTTACCCAGCGGGTCTAACCTTGAAGAAGAAGATTTATTTAGAATTGTATCGGTAATTAAAAATATATTGAGATGATAAAGGATTATATAATTAATAACTCGCATAAGCATGCATCTAAATGGCTTGTATTATCTATCGATATTGCAATTACTATTTTAAACTTCTTTTTGGCATATGTAGTTAGATTTGGTATTACACTGGATTTTGAGGTTACTAATTTGGTATACCAAATTCCAGTAATGACAATTTTAGCAGGGATTAGTTTTTTAATGATAGGTTCTTATAAAGGAGTTGTAAGACATACGGGTATGAGAGATGCTTATAATCTCTTTTTGGCTGTAACTGTTTTGATATCATTAAGCGGGGCATTGATGGTTTCTAGTAGGTTATCGTTAATACCTGAGCTTCTTAATATTCCTGTATCTATTATATGTGTTCATTATCTACTAAATATTATTACGCTTACCACTAGTCGTTTAGTATTTAAATATTGCTATCATTATATTAAATCAAAACTAGGAGATTCTTCTAGAGTTATGATTTATGGAGCAGGAGACTCTGGTTTGATTACATTAGCTGCAATCACTAATGATTCTCATAAATCTGTAACCGTAGTTGGTTTCATAGATGATAATCCACAGAAAGTTGGAAAAACAATCAATGGTATTACAGTATTTAAATCTAAAATCATTACACAGAATTATATTACAAAACATAATGTCACTGAGATCATTGTGTCAATTCCTCATATAGAAAAACAGCGTTTATCTGAAATTTCTGATAATTTACTTAAGCTATCAGTGAAGGTGAAGATTATACCAGCTATAAATGATTGGATTGATGGTAAATTAAATGTTTCTCAGATTAAGCCAATTCAGATTGAAGATTTATTAGATAGAGCTCCTATTGCTTTAGAAAATCAAAATATCAAAAAAGAACTTCAGGATAAAGTGATATTAATTACTGGTGCTGCAGGATCAATAGGAAGTGAAATAGTTAGACAAGCTTCTTTTTATGATTATAAGCATTTGGTGTTAGTGGATCAGGCAGAATCACCTTTATATGATCTTCAACAAGAACTCTTGAGTAAAGGAGTTAGTAATTTTACGCCAATTGTTGCTGATATTAGAGATCATCAACGTATTGAAACTATTTTTGAACGTTTTACACCTAATATGGTATTTCATGCAGCTGCGTATAAGCACGTACCATTAATGGAAAATAATCCTTGTGAAGCTATTAAGATAAACGTTCTGGGTACAAGGAAATTAGCAGATTTATCATCGGAGTATGGTGTAGATAAATTCGTTTTTGTATCAACGGATAAAGCAGTAAACCCTACAAATGTAATGGGTGCTACTAAGAGAGTTGCTGAGATGTATATAAAATGTCTACATAGAACAAGTAAGACTAAATTTATTACAACAAGGTTTGGAAATGTTTTAGGATCAAATGGTTCTGTAATTCCTTTGTTCAAAAAACAGATTGACAAAGGAGGACCACTTACAGTTACTCATAAAGATGTTACTCGTTTCTTTATGACAATACCTGAAGCTTCTCAATTAGTTATTGAAGCTGGAACAATGGGTAATGGAGGAGAGATTTTTATTTTTGATATGGGTGAGTCAGTAAAAATATTTGATTTAGCTCAAAAAATGATTAGATTATCTGGACTTAATTATCCTAATGATATTGATATAGAAATAACAGGATTAAGACCTGGTGAAAAACTATACGAAGAACTTTTAGCTGATACAGAGAATACCTTACCAACATACCATAAGAAAATCATGATCAGCAAATTTGATGACGCTGATTGTCCATTAGTTATGGATAAGATCGATGATCTATGTATTATGAATTTGTTCAATCAAGATCATAAAATTGTTGGAAAACTTAAGGAAATCGTACCAGAATTTATATCTAAGAACTCTGCCTTCGAAAGTATCGATATCAAGAACAATGAAACCAATAATAAGGAACAGAAAGTACTAGTTTAGTCTTCTTTTTAAAATAGTTATAATAAACGAGATTATTATTATACTTTTGTTCGTTGATTGAAATATCCTAAAGCATTTATAATATGCATTCATACAAATTTTTACTATTGTTGGTACTATCAACAATTATTTTTTCTTGTAAAACACCTACAGATGTTGTGTATTTTCAGGATTCTCAGAACTTAGAAAAAATTAACTCTACAAATTCATTTACTCCAGTTTTTAAAGTGGATGATGTTGTAAGTATTTTGGTCTCAGCTACTGATATGGATGCCGCAAGACCTTTTAATCTAATGCAAGGAGCTAGTTTACCATCTCCTACTGGAGATATTGGTGCCAGTTCTGGTGGAAATGGAGGAGTAGAGCCAACCTATCTTATTGATGAAGAAGGAAATATCGATTTTCCGGTATTAGGAAAATTAAAGATATCTGGTTTGACTAGGGTGCAGATCAAAGATATGCTGAAGGAAAAGCTAAAAATATACATCAAAGATCCTATTGTTAATGTTAGACTTAAGAATTTTAAAATTACAGTTATTGGTGAAGTAAGCCAACCAGGTTCTTTTACAATTCCTAATGAAAGGGTAACGATTATTGAAGCTATCGGTTTAGCAGGAGACCTAACTATTATGGGGAAAAGAGGTAATGTAATGGTGATTCGTGAAAATGATGGGGTTAATACCTATCATAAGGTAGATCTTACTTCTAAATCTATTTTTGATTCGCCAGTTTATTATTTGGCTCAGAATGATGTATTGTATGTAGAGCCTAATGATGCTAGAATAAAGGTTTCTAAAGGAAGAGATAATACGATTGGAATTGTTTTGAGTGTAGTAAGTGTAGGTTTAGCTGCATTGGCACTTATTTTAAGATAGAAAATTTATGATTTCTGATAATAATTCTGATAATAGCATTTTTGTAAGTCCTCCAAAATCAAGCTTCAATTTTAGAGATGAAATTCTAAAATATGTAAAAAATTGGTATTGGTTTGTGCTGAGTGTTGTAGTTTTTGGTACATTGGCATATCTGCATATACGATATACAATTCCACAATATAATGTATCAGGAACCATACTGATTTCTCAGGAAGAAAGTGTTAGTGAATCAGAATTATCGGCTTTTAAAGATTTAGGGTTATTGGATGATAGCCAAAATAAAATCGAAAACGAGATTCAGATTATAAAATCAAGAACATTACTTACCAATGTTGTTAATAACTTAAAGCTTAATGTTCAGTATTTTACAAAAGGGAGAGTTCTTGAGGCTGAGAATTATCCAAAATCTTTGATAGAAATTAATTTTTTGTCAGCGGATTCCGTTGTACATACTAAATCAAAGAGCTTTAGAGTACTTATCAATTCAGAAACTTCTTTTTCTTTTGTTGATAAAGAAGGAACAAAATTAAGTGATCATTCCTTCGGTAAAACAATAAATACAAGTGTGGGAGATATTGTAATAACTCCTAGTGTAGAAGGCATTGAATCTAAGAAAGGAACGGTTATTCATATTAAAATCACTCCTGTTAACATAGTCGCGCAAAGTTATAGAAACAAGTTATCGGTTATTACTATTGGTAAAGGATCTTCTATCGTTAAATTATCTCTAAATGATCCGGTAAAAGAAAAAGCTAAGGATATTATTAATGATTTGGTAGAAGAATATAATAAATCTACTATTGAAAATAAGAAACTAACTTCTGCTAGAACGGCTGGATTTATTAATGAAAGGTTAGAACTTATTTCAGGAGATTTATCCGAAGTTGATGATGAAGCAGCAGGATATAAGTCTAAATTTGGATTAACTAATGATGTATCTGCACAAACTCAGCGTGTAGCTGATATAGATTCCAGAAATATTCAAGAAATTAATAGACTAGAAACACAAGTAAGAAAAATCGAATCTACAAGACGTTTTGTTCTTAGTCAAGATGGTAAATATGATATATTACCTTCTACACTTGGATTTGATGATCCTTCTGTAACATCTACTGTAGCAAGATATAATGGGTTAATAAGACAGCGAAAGAGATTATTAAAATCATCAAGTGAACAAAATCCTGTAGTTGTAAATATAGATGAGCAAATTGGTTCATTACGACAAGGATTAATAGCAAGTTTAAACGGCGCAAAAAGCTCTATTAATATTAGTTTAAACAGTTTAAGGACTCAGGATAAATACTTTAGTGGGAAATTATATAATGCTCCACTAAGACAGAAAGAATTAACCGCAATAGGTCGTGAACAAGGAATTAAAGAGCAATTATATCTTTATTTATTACAAAAACGTGAAGAAGCAGAAATTACAAGTCATATAACATTGTCTAATGCGCGTGTAATTGATAGAGCCTCTACATTAGGTTCATATCCAGTTTCTCCAAATAAGAAAATGATCTTTTTTGGTGCAATATTTTTCGGGCTAGCATTACCGTTTTTAACTATTTATCTAAAGGATTTATTTAATACTAAGGTGAATTCTCGAGAAGATCTCGAAAGAGCACTTTCTATGCCAATTCTAGGTGCTATACCTAGAACTAAAAGTAAGAAAAGTAAAATTATTGTTTCCAGAAATAGTAGATCATCTGTAGCAGAAGCTTTTAGAATTCTTAGAACGAATTTAGGATTTTTAATGGCCGGAACTAATAAAGAAACAGGTAAGGTTATATTTGTAACCTCTACGATTTCTGGAGAAGGTAAAACGTTAGTTTCATCAAACTTGGCAAAAACATTAGCTATTTCTGGAAAGAAAATAGCATACCTAGGAACAGATTTTCGTGACCCTAAATTTCATAATTTCTTTGAACTTCCAAAAGGAAAAGATACTCCAGGTTTCACTAATTTCATTATGAATTTGGATATTAAACCTGAAGATGTAATATATGAACAAGGTGAAAATGATCCTCTTTTTGTAGTACCTTCGGGTGTTATTCCACCAAACCCTGCTGAACTTCTTATGAATGATAGGGTAAAAGAGATGTTTGAGTATTTAGGAGAGAATTATGACTATATAGTAGTCGATACAGCTCCTGTAAGTCTTGTTACAGATACTTTGTTAATTGGACATTTTGCAGATTTAAGTATCTATATTGTAAGAGAGAATTATTCTGACAAAAGAATTCTGCAGGTTCCTGAGAATTTCTATAGAGAAAAGCGTTTACCTAATATGGCAGTACTTCTTAATGCAGCTGGTGATAAAGTTGGTTATGGATACGGTTATGGATATGGAGCAAAAGATTAACTAAAAGAACAATTTTGTCTCATTAATTTAGAAATTTCTTTTGCGTACTTTGGTATAAATCCTTTTTCTAATGTTTCGAACTGTTGGTAATTATGTACATCTGAACCAGCAAAATCAAAAAGCTTTTCGGTAAGTAACTTTGCAGCCATGTTTTTTACTTTTTCTCCATAATATCCGGACATTGAAAGCAGATTAAGTTGAAATAAAAAACCAGATTCTTTTAATTGTATAAATTTATTAATATCATCTTTATAAAAAGAATACCGTTCGGGATGAGCCAGAATAGGAGTGAACCCTGCTAATTTAATTTCGAAAAGAATTTCATTTAAATTAATAGGAGGATTAAAGGTGGACATTTCTACTAAGAGATACCTTTGGTGTAAAGGGATAATATCTTTTTCTTTTATTCTTTTGTAAAATAAATCATCCAGCATATATTCAGCACTTGCCTCTAATGTTACGTTTATATCAAGAGAGGATAATGCTTTTTGCATTTCCGTATGTTTAGTTCGAATAGTCTCCGATGTATTTGGCCATACTTCTTGCATTATATGCGGTGTGGTAATGATTTTTTTAACCCCTAATTTTTCAAATTGTTCAATAATGTAAGCGGATTGATATACCGTTTTTACTCCATCATCTATGGCAGGTAATAAATGAGAATGAATATCCACATAGCCTTCTGGCAGGATTTCTCTAAGATGAATTTCTTTTTTTGATAAAAATTGCAAGGTGTTCGTTCTTGTTTTGGGGTCAACTAAAGATATGAACTTTAATTTAATATGAGTGTTTTTTATAACTTACTACAAGTTACTTACAAAAGTAAAGATTATTAGACGTAAAAAAAACTGCCTAAGAAGTAAAACCTCCTAAGCAGTTTTCGGATTATTGAAATATGCTTCTTTTAATGTCCTGTAATATCTCCTGATCCAGAAACTTTTTTATCTTCTTTTTCTGGATTTCCTTTATAATCAATATCTCCAGAACCGGTTACACGAGCTTTTAAGGAATGTGTAGATGTTAATTTGATATCTCCAGAACCAGTAACTGATGCATCTACATTCTTTGCTCTTAATTCATATGCTCTTACATCTCCAGAGCCAGTGACATTGAATTCTAGGTTTTCTGTCGAACCTTTTAATGTTAGATCTCCGCTACCAGAGACAGAACCTTCTAATTCATTTGCTTCTACATGTAAGCGAACATCTCCTGAACCTGAAACTCTTGTCTCAAATGAATTTGCCTTAATAACATCTTCCGAATAGATGTCTCCAGATCCTGATAAACTTACCTTAGAAATATCCTTAAAAGGTACGGTAATAAGTATTATCTTATTTCTACTTGGCTTAAGATAATAGTTCTTCTCCACATAGATTTTTAATATATCACCTTCAACTTCTGTAACGATATGTTTGATTAAGTTACTTTCTGCTTCGATTTTGATGTTTCCTTCTGTTCCTGATACCAATGCTACATCAAGACTACCTTTTAATTTTACTTGATCATAACTAGATAGATTTCTGGTTTTGGTTACGACATTACCATTTCCTTCTACTTTGTTGCCGTTTCCCCACCATTGAGCGTGCAGCGAGGATACACTTAGTAAGGCTATACTTAAAATTACTGTTACTGTTTTCATAATTGATTGAATATTTGATGATTAATTTTTTCTTAGTTTCACACTACCATAACTGGTAGAGATATTGATTAAATTCCCACTATTTTTTTGACCGTGATATCCTTGATAGTCTTTACTAGAATTTTGCTTGTTCTTTTTCATAACATTGATATCGTCGCTGAGAGTTATACCTCCATATGATGTTTTGATGTCAAAATCAAAATTTAAATTAGAATCATATCCTATACTTACACCAGTGTAATCGGTTCTTATGGTTACATTTTTTGTTGTAGACTCTAAATTTTTAATGTTAATAGAACCATAATCAGAATTAATACTTACCGAATTACTTACATTACCAATATCGGTGTCAAGATAATCTCCATTTCCTTTAAAAAACCCAACATTGTCTACTTTTAAACTTCCATAATCACAGTTATAATTAAGCCCCTTAACGGACTTTATCTTGGATTTTGTATAATCAGCATTTAGCATTATTTCGCCACCTTTTTCTAAGGTGAAATCAGAATAATCGGCGTTGATTTTTCCGTTTTTCATATACCTTATGGTACTATTATTTGTGTAATCGATGTTAACGTAATTCTCATTCCCTAATAACTCTCCAATAATTATCTGTCCATAGTCACAGTTTATTTTTGCACTACCTTTAATTTTGTCTAGTGTAATACTTCCATAATCATTGTTAAGATCAACGCTATTGGTAGCAGGAACTTTAACAGTGTACTTAATTTCCATTTTTAAATTATTTCCACCCCAACCATCAGAGAATTTGGACCACCAAGATTTACCATCTTTGTCAAAGGTTGTTTTAGCACTTACTAATTGAGAAGAAGCTTCAAAAACTACATCGATACTTTCTAATTTTTTGATTACTTTTTCTTCATCATTTCCATTAACTTTAATGTTAATTTCCATTACAATTCTGTTCTGATCCCAAGAAGTTATATCGAGGTTTCCATAATCATTTCTTATTTTTAATAAAGCATCACTATCCACAGAAAATTCTTTATTAAGAGATTTTTCTTTAGTATATTTTCCTTTCATCTTGGTATCCCCATTTCCAAAGGAAACGAAAGGTACAAGAAATAATAAACAGATTATATTATAGTATATTGGTTTCATTTTCTGATAATTTTAATTTGTTGACGTTGTTAATTTTTTCTAACACTTCTTCTAGTAATGAAGCACGTTTCTGAAAGTTTTTAATCATCGCGCTGATTACTCTTTTATCATTGCTACTTTCTACTAGATCTTTTTTTAGAATTTCATAACTCAATTCTAATTTTTCTAATTGTTTCATCGCATCTTCAACTAGTTCGGTTGTTTCTGCCGATGAATTTTTGTCTATTTCTTCTAACTGCGTTTTAATAGCAACTGTAAAGAAATTTTGGGTGTCCTCCATTTGTGGAGAAACACTTGCTAAATCAGCTTCATCATGCGTTTTAAATATAGGAGCTACAGATACCATACCTATGAGTATTGCAATAGAAGCAGCTATAGCTAATGGTCTAATCCAATTTCGCTTCTTAGGTTTTAGGGGAACTACTTTGTTTTGTTCCTGTAATTTTTCTAAAAAACGTACTTTATGATCAGCTGATGGTTCAAATACATCAAGTTGATTTTCCATGCGTTCAAATAATTTTTCTATTTCATCTTCGGTTTTCATGCAACTAGTAATTTTTTTCGTAAACTTTCTTTCGCGCGAGAAATGAGTGTACGACAATTGGAATATGATATATTCAAAATTTCACAGATCTCCTCGTAATCATAGCCTTCTATTAGGTGTAATGATAAAGCAGTACTATAACTTTCTTTTAGTTCTTTTAATGTATCTAAAACTGCATTTGCCTTAACACTAGTCAAATCCTCTCTTACAACCCCTTCTGTTTCATCTGTAAGTGCATATTCTACGGTTTCTAAAGGGACCTCACCATAAATAGTACGCTTACGAGATATTGTAAGACTCGAATTGACAACTATCCTTTTTAACCAGGATCCAAATACTTTACCATCTTCTAGCATCGATAACTTTGTAAATGCTGTTAAGAAAGCTTCCTGCATAATGTCTTCAGCTTCTGCTGAATCTTTTATAATCCTAAAAGCGGTATTATACATTGCTTTATAGTATCGATTATAAATTTCCATCTGCGCTCCCTGATCGCATTTACGGCATCTTTCTACGAGTTGCTCGGTATTTAGTTTGGTTAGTGTCAAAAACTTCAGTTTACTTTATATAAAGATATAGATTGATATGTTTTGTTACAGTTTTAAAAATATTTTTTTAAAGTTTATGGCATAACAATTGACTTATCTAAGTAGAATCAGGTATAAATGACTTATTTTGTTAATATTATCTATTCTAAATTCAGTTTTATTAAATTTTTAAAGCATGTTATTTTGACTTAATGACAAAATGACTTTGATATATACTTATGACGAAATCCAAATTAACAACTCTTGACAGTTTGTCATTTCAAGGAATAAATGAAGACGCAGAATTAATACCTTTAATGACACCTGAAGATGAAGAAGAAATACATAAAGAAGAATTACCAGAGACGTTACCTATATTGCCATTAAGAAATACAGTGCTATTTCCTGGTGTGGTAATCCCTATTACCGCAGGACGAGACAAATCAATAAAACTTCTTAATGAAGCTAATAACGGTAATAAGACTATTGGTGTAGTATCTCAGAAAGAAGAAGAGGTAGAGAATCCAACATCAAAGGATATAAATAAAGTTGGTGTAGTGGCTAGAATCTTAAGAGTTCTTAAGATGCCTGACGGAAATACAACAGTTATTCTGCAAGGAAAAAAGAGATTTAAAATTGATGAAATTTTAGAAGAAGAACCTTATATCAGAGCAAAAATTTCTGAGGTACCTGAAACTAGACCTTCTACAGAAAATCAAGAGTTTAATACAATTATTGATTCAATTAAGGACCTAGCTCTAGAAATTATTAAAGAAAGTCCTAATATTCCATCTGAAGCATCTTTTGCAATAAAAAATATAGAGAGTAATTCTTTTCTGATCAACTTTGTTTCTTCAAACCTTAATTTGCCAGTTGATGAGAAACAAAAAATACTGGAAATTGATGATATAAAAGACAGAGCACTTGCTACGTTGAAATATATGAATCTGGAGTTTCAGAAATTGGAACTTAGAAACGATATTCAGAATAAGGTTCAACATGATATGAGCCAACAACAACGAGAATATTTTTTGCACCAGCAAATGAAAACAATCCAGGAGGAACTTGGAGGAGTTTCTCATGAAGATGAAATAGAGGAAATTTATGCTCGTAGTATAGATAAAAAATGGGATGAGGATATAAAGAAACATTTTGATAAAGAATTGTCTAAAATGCGTCGTATGAATCCTCAGGTAGCGGAGTATTCTATTCAACGTAATTATCTTGATTTATTTCTTGATTTACCATGGAATGAATTTAGTAAAGATAAATTCGACCTGAAACGTGCTAAGAAAATTCTAGATCGTGATCATTATGGTTTAGATGAAGTAAAAAAACGTATTATCGAATACCTAGCTGTTCTGAAGCTTCGTAATGATATGAAATCCCCAATATTATGTCTTTATGGGCCTCCTGGAGTTGGTAAAACTTCTTTAGGCAAATCAATTGCAGAAGCATTGGGTAGAGAATATGTACGTATTTCATTAGGAGGATTACGTGACGAAGCAGAGATTAGAGGGCATAGAAAAACATATATCGGAGCTATGCCTGGTAGAATCATTCAAAGTCTTAAAAAAGCAGGAACTAGTAATCCTGTGTTTGTTTTAGATGAAATTGATAAACTTTCTGTTGGTAACCAAGGAGATCCTTCTTCTGCATTGTTAGAGGTCTTGGATCCTGAGCAAAACTCTGAATTCCACGATAATTTCTTAGAAATGGGATTTGATCTTTCTAAGGTAATGTTTATTGCAACCTCTAATAGTCTGAATACCATACAACCGGCATTACGTGATCGTATGGAAATCATTAATGTGACAGGATATACCATAGAAGAAAAAGTAGAAATAGCAAAACAACACTTACTCCCTAAACAATTAGTTGAGCACGGATTGGATAAATCTCATCTTAAAATTGGAAAAGCTCAATTAGAAAAAATTGTAGAAGGATATACAAGAGAATCAGGTGTTCGTGGTTTAGAAAAACAGATTGCAAAAATGGTGCGATACGCAGCTAAGAACATTGCAATGGAAGAATCATATAATGTAAAAGTTAGCAATGACGATGTTATTGAGGTACTTGGAGTTCCTAGATTAGAGCGAGACAAGTATGAAAATAACGAAGTGGCTGGTGTGGTAACAGGTTTAGCTTGGACAAGTGTTGGAGGTGATATTTTATTTATTGAATCGATTCTTTCTAAAGGGAAAGGTAACCTTACCATTACTGGAAATTTAGGGAAAGTAATGAAAGAATCTGCTACCATTGCAATGGAATATATCAAGGCAAATGCAGATGTATTAGGGGTTAATCAAGAGATTTTTGGTAATTATAATGTACACATTCATGTTCCTGAAGGTGCAACACCAAAAGATGGACCAAGTGCGGGAATAACAATGTTAACTTCATTGGTGTCATTATTTACCCAAAGAAAAGTGAAGAAGAGTATTGCTATGACAGGTGAAATTACCTTAAGAGGTAAAGTATTACCGGTAGGAGGGATTAAAGAAAAAATCCTTGCAGCAAAAAGAGCACATATTAAAGAAATATTACTTTGCGAAGACAATAAAAGAGATATAGACGAAATAAAACCTGAATATCTTAAAGGACTAAAATTTCATTATGTAAAAGAAATGAGTGAAGTATTAGAACTAGCATTGACCAAAAGCAAAGTAAAGAATGCTAAGAAATTATAGTCATTTTTTTTTTTTGACAACTCTTTTTTAGCCGGTTCTTATATTTGAAAGAAAAATTAATTTGAATTTTTTAAAAAATAATTAATAGCTGGAATGTACTGTTTTTATTGGTTGTTTCTGGTTTTTAGATACTTACTTTGAAAATAAATAAAATAAAAATGTAACAAAATCTAACAATGTTCGTCATATAGGTGTAAACAGTAAAGAAATCAACAATATCTTTTACCAGATAAACCAAAAGTTGAATAAATACTGAAAAGAGGGTTTATCCTGATACATCTTAGGATAAGTGCTTTTTAAGAAAAGTATTTATTTTTAACTGGCAATCAAAAAGCGAGATTTACTTTACTAAATAATTACAAGTTCGAACGATATCTTTTAAGCGTTTATCCTGATACTACTTGGGATGAGCGCTTTTCTAATTTTATAAGGTAATAGGACTATTTTACTCCACTTTTTTTGAGGTTTACACGCAGCCGTAAGTTATATAAATACCTTACTTTTAACTTGTAAACCAGACTTGATTTGAAATTCATGTTTTCTATGACCAACGAATGTATTACACGTGAAAAATCTCTTAAACCTAAAGTAAGATGTCAGGCCTGTTAAAGGTTTGTATTCTAAAAAGTTTTGGTTAAACGGGATTGTTTGTATAAACAGTCCCGTTTTTATTTGTTATAATTCTCATAAGCTAAAAAATAGTATTATTCTTGCATATTATGAATATAGTTCCTGATATCAAGACTCAAAGAATAGCAATAAAGCTTAAACCTTCTGCAGAAAAGATGGTTAAGCGTGGACATCCATGGATTTTTGAAAAGAGTATTCTTAAACAAAGTATAAAAGGTAAGGCAGGTGACTTAGCAATAATATACGATAACAAAAAGAATACAATATTAGCTATTGGATTATATGACCCATATTCTCCAATAAGAATAAAAATTATTCAGTTTAAAAAAGCTGCGCAGATCAATAGTGAGTGGTTTAACAATAGAATCACACAAGCGAAATCAATAAGAAAACCTTTATTAGAAACAGCTACTAATAGCTATAGGTTATTGTTTGGGGAGAATGATCAAATGCCAGGTTTTATAGCTGATGTTTATGATTCGGTTTTGGTTGTAAAACTGTATTCGCATATTTGGTTTCCTTATCTAAATTGGATTGTTCCTCATTTGATACAGCAATCAGGATGTAAAACTGTTGTACTGAGATTAAGTAGATCTTTACAAACCGAAAGCCAAACATACAATTTAGAGGATGGTAGTATAATTTATGGAAGCTTAGAAAAAGAAGTGGTCGTTTTTAAAGAACATGGTGTATTATTTTCTGCTAATGTGATTAAAGGACATAAAACTGGATATTTTCTGGATCACCGACATAATCGTAAAAAAGTAGGAGATCTTTCTAAAGGAAAGACTGTGTTAGATGTGTTCTCGTATGCAGGAGGTTTTTCCGTCCATGCCTTAGCAGGTAAAGCAAAAGAGGTTGTAAGTATAGATATCAGTAGACAAGCTCTAGAAATGGCAAAGGATAACGCTTCTTTAAATACGCATTCAGGAAGACATACTATAATGGTTGCTGATGCTTTCGAAGGGTTACAGGGCTTAATTAGCAAGAAAAAGAAATTTGATATTGTGGTAATCGATCCACCTTCTTTTGCCAAAAGGGAAAGTGAAATTAACAAAGCGAAAAATAGTTATGTTAGACTTGCTAAACTAGGAGCACAATTGGTACATAAAAAAGGAATTTTAGTTTTAGCTTCTTGTTCATCAAGAGTAGTGGCAGAGGAGTTTTTTGAAATTTGTGAAGATAATATTTCCGGTTATGGAAGAAGTTTTACACTACTTGATAAAACGTATCACGATGTAGATCATCCAGTTAGTTTTCCTGAAGGAGCATATCTTAAGTGTGCATATTATCAATTAAATTAGGATTGAATAATAAAAAAGATACTAGATCTAAGTCTGGTTGAAGTGGTATAAATTTACGTATGATGTACTCCAACCAATGTAGACTTAGATGTATGTTTTAATTTCTAGTGTTTTCCAAAAACATGAACTTTTGCACGTTTTCTTGATAAGTTCTTAGTGTCATAAAAAAAAGTAATATCTCTTATAATTCGTTTATTACCTTTTAGGTCAATAACTCTGGTAGTTCCGCCTTTTGCAAAGTTCTTTTTTACTTTAATTACTTGTTTCTCTCCATTACCATATTGTAGAACAATTCTGTGCATATTTAGGGAGCCATTGGTAACCTTTAGTTTTAATTTCTTAAATGTACCATCTTTTGCAGTAACCTTAATTACATCTCTATCTACTTTATAATTTACAGTTCTGGTACCTAAATGTTCCCATTTTATAACGTTTGTTGTAAAGCTACTTCCTATTAAGAAAATAACTACTAAGAAGGGTAATGCTAGTTTTTGGATTCTTATACTTTTCATACTACAATGTTTTAATGTTTAGTAGTAAGACCAGATAAACATAAAAAGGTTTAATTATAGATGTGATAATTATGTAAAGTAAACGACCTTTTGCTAACTAATCTGTGATATTGTCCAGATATCGTACCTGATTGGTTAATATAAATGTCGTTTTTGCAAGCTAGGTATCATATGGCCAGTAGCACAACAACTAATATTTTAAATTATTGTAGCGACTATTATATCATGACCTTGATGTGTTAATAGTATTAAAAAAATCTATCTTATTGATGTTTAATCCTTACTGTGGTTTTTTCTTATTTCATTAGTTATTACTTCTATTATATTCCATAGTTTTCCACCAGTTTGAAAATGTCCTTGGTTACTAATAATAGAAATTCCCAAACCTATTTCTGGATATATAACTAACCAATTTTGAGTTCCGTTCGCTCCTCCATGATGACTTAAAAACTTTCCGAAATCTTCATCTTTATTGATTATCCAGAAATATCCAATTTTATTATCAGGATCTCCAAATATTATTTCTTTGTCATAGAGAGTTTGGTGAGTTTTCTGAACTGGTTTATTCTGTTTATCTAATTGTAATTTTATGTAATTCAATAAATCAACTATTGTAGATTTCCCAGCTCCTGATGCTCCCCACAAACTGGTACTCATATGCGGAGCTATTCTACCACTACCTCCAAAATAGCCATTTGCTAAATTTTCCTTTTGTTTTCTATTTAGACGTATTCTGGTATTTGGCATATTAGCTTTTTTACAAATAGTTTCAATAAGAAGTTCATCAAATGATTTATTGTAAATTTGTTCCAGTATATATGCGGCCAATTCTGTATCTGCATTTGAGTAAGCGAACCTAGTTCCAGGAGCGGCAGTTATTGATACGTTTTCTAAATCTTTAAGGAATTTTGATTTTGAATATGCCTTCTCAATTTCTGCTAGTTTAAATGGTAGTTCATCATCCATATTTGTAAACAAATCATTTATGTTTTCTGGAAGGAACCTGGGTAGTTCACTTGTATGAGTGAGTAGATGTTTAATTCTTATTGGGTTGGTTTCAAATTCTAAATTTTTATATTGTTTTCCAATATATTTTCGGATATCATCTTCAATTGATAGCTTTCCTTCAATTTCAGCTTGAGCAATAATGGTACCTACAAAAGTTTTAGTTACAGAAGCAATTTCATAAATGGTTTTATTGGTAGGTTGGTTTTTTTGTCCCTTGTCTAATTCACCATAGTGCTTGGTTATTTCTTTTCCATTATAATAGATACCTATGGACAAAGAGTTTATCAAAGTATCTTCCAATAAGGCTTCAACATTCCCGTCAATTTGATTGATAGAAATATCTTTCAAAAATTGTTGTTCTTGCTGTTGTTTTTTTGTGCCACAACTTATTAATGTTATAACTAATATGCCCAATATAAATCTCATTTATTTTATTTTTTTGTTATTTCTAATAAGACTTAATAGATATGCTGGTGAATCAAAATATAACTAAGTCGCATACATTCCTACTCAGGTTTTATAAGTTTTTAGACTAAAATCACTGAGTATTATAAATATACAACTTACGAATTGTCATTATTTAGTATTGGTTTTTATTTTCGAGATTGTTTGTCCGATAGATTTAGTTGGTTTGCCCATGTCTTCGATGGCAAAATCAATTGCCAGTTTAACCAAATCTTTTACTTTGTCATTTCGATAATCCCTTATTTCTTTTACAGGAATATGTCTGATTAGTTTTCCTGTTCCTGTAAGTAAGTTGTGTTTGTCGGTAAGTAAAGTGCCCTTGTTAAAACCTAAATTCAAATGATTGTTATAAATAGGTATCATACAAAAGCCATCCGACATTTTTTCGGAAATAGAATATAAAGATGTTAGCGCGTGTGTGTGATATAGTAATTCATTAGTATCTGGATATAAATCCATTATAAAGGCTCTCAAGTCTTTATATAGTTCTATCAAATTCTGTTCTTTTAATTCTAAGAAACGAAGAAAATCTGGATGTATCTTATTTTGTTGGTTCTTCGTCATTTGTTTTTTACTTTTTTTGAATAGAGATAACAGGTTTGAAGTACAATAGAATGAAAGATACTATAATTAATCCTATTATAGAAAAAAGGATATCGAATGGATCATATACATTATTACCACCTAGATTATGTATTTTAAACTCTTGAAGCAATACATATAATCCGGTAACTAGAACAGCAAATAGATATACGTGATTTTCCGTAATATTAGAACTCGTTTTAAGAAATCTCTGCTTACCTAAAAGCCCTATGTTAGTAATCAATAAGCCACCTACAATAGCCTCACATAGATTTGGAAATGACAATACGAAAACATTAAGAAACTCTGGAAAATCGTTTTTAATCACATAAGGTCTTAAAAAAAACTTGTTACATATGAATATTACAAGTACTATGAACATAATTCTTACATTCCTTCTAATATCTTTCATAGGTTTTTTTTATTCTGTAGCATCCTTAATAACACTGGTTTTTGACAGATAATCGTGAATTCCATTTTTTGTAAACAAAAAGGAGATTCTATCAAAAGGAATCAACCTATAAAAAGTCCGTGCAATAATATCCGAATTATCAGGCTTTTTCCCATCTAATTTTACAACTTTTGTTTTTGTTATAAATTTACCAATTGTCTTTTGAAATTTGATTTCCATTATTGAATGGTAAGCAAAAAAAGTTCCAAATATTATAATTAAATTAATCATTATAATTATAAAACTATTAGTAGTAGTGATAATAGGTGCAATAACAAAACCAAAAAAGTAGAAAGCTATAATTATAAGGATATAGCAAATAATGGAGTCAATTAATAAATTTAGAAAACGAATTCCAGAACTAACAATGTTTGAATTGACATTTTCTTTAGCAATTTTTTCTGTGGCTGCTTTTTCTTTTATTTCCTCAAATCGACTACTATCAATAGTGCGTGTTTTTATTTCAATTTCCGCTGCTTCGATTGCTGTAGGATTATATTTCCCTATATCTACAGTCAATATTTTTATTAATTCCTCGTCAGTCCGTTGAGACATAACGTCTTGAAATTCGTTTTCCATTCAATTCTTATATTAATGATAACGTTATGAGTATGTATCCTAGCAGAAGGAAATGTTATCTTGTTTTTTGATTTTTCTTATACATTGGTTACTAACTTTTACTTTTTGAAAGTATTGTGTCTTACTTAAAAGGGCAGTTTCTATTGGATTGCTCTTTAAATTGCTAATATCATCTATTATTATAGATAGTTTTTGTTTTCAATTATAAAAGTTAAACAGAAATATTGAACTAATATATGTCCAAAATATTGAAAACAAAATATGTATTGAGGTTTCTAGTTTTTTACCTTTCCAAAGGTCAGTCGAATATCCGAAAAACTGTATAAATAATCGAATAGTCCAGAATATACCAAGCCCCAGGGATATTTTTTTTCCAAGATTAGTTTCAATTAGCTCGTTTGATGATGTCAAACAGAGTATCCCCATAAGAAACACTATAATCGCAATAAAAAGCGTATGTATAGTCATCATTTGACGGTTTATTAAACTCAAAGATTTAAGCTCCTTTCCCCAGTTAAAATACTTCGGAAAGATACTATGAACTAATGCCAAAACAATTAAAAGAACACCAATTATATGTATATGAATTTGCATTTAGGGGCAGCTATTAAAGATTGACATGAAAGGTGTAAATTTTTGCTCTGTACATTTTGAAAAACCAGCCACGTTAAAAGCATTTTTCCAAGTTGTTTTTGAAAAGAAATGAGTAAATCCTACGGAAAATGCTATGAAGTTTGGGAAATCTCGCAAATGCTCTATCATTATTATATTGGCATTGGATTTACAAACTCGGTGACATTCTTTTAAAAACTGGATTTTTTCGTTTTGAGAACGAATTTCGTGTGCAGCCGATAATAAAAAAATCAAATCGACAGAATTATCTTTTAGTGGAATAGAGTTTGAAATGATTTGTTGTGTATTTGGATAAACCAAACTCACTTTTCTAGCTCTTATTATAGCTGGTTCGGTATGCTTTTCTGAGTTATAAAAATCAAAAACTTTTAAATCGGATTTGGGGAAATGGTTTTTGATTATAAAACTTGTTTCATCAAAGCCAGCATTAATATTTAAAATTTGTTTGTCTTCGGAATCGGTCAGATTAAAACGTTGCAACCAATCGAAGTTATAATAGCCCGAAAAATCATAAACGTAAGCTGAAACGATTAACGGCATTATTAAACCATATAAAAAAGCTAAAATAATAATCCAAAAGAAAAGATTTGACCAACTAAAGACCAAATAACTTGTGATTATTATAGCTAACGCTATCAAGCCAAATACATAAAAGTGCCTGTTGAAGCTTAAAATATTTAATACTCCTTGAAATTTCCTTCTTTTTATTTCCATAATTCAATTTTGCCTTTTTTCCACTGGTAAGGTATATTTCTAATTACAAAGGCATTTGCTAATACAGGTTTTTCAAGTTTTATGGTGTTCAGGAACTCAAAATTGTAATCAATTACTTTAACTGGACTTGGTGTCCAGTTTTGTCTTACTCCTTCAATGATTAATACTTCTTTGGTTTCTTTATTATAGGTAAAAGTAAAAGGTAATGGTCCAGCATATCTTCTTGCTTCTTTCCAGTTTGCAAATGGTGAGTTTACAGGTAAAGAAACGTCTTGTCCTATGTTATCTAATGTAAGTTTAAAGTTTGATTTAATTGAAGATAATTCTCTTGTTTGATCTTTCTCAGATTGCGTTATGTCAGTTGTTGTATAATTGTAATGGGTAAATATGTTGCCCATAAATTCCATTTTCTTTTTGTTAGTTTCGGATTTTAAAATATACAAACCGCGTAAGTTTTTTCCTTTATTGGAAGTGTAACGTATAAAAATGCGGTAGCCAATCAAAAAAAAGTTATTACCCATAAACTTAGGAAATCCTTTTGGTCGTAAATCTTTTGTTTGCACCATTGCAACTGCCACAAACGCCCATTTGTCCTGAAATGTATCAAGTTGTAAACATTCGGGTATTAAATTTTGTAGTTGCTCCTTTGGAACAGCGAAAGTTAAAACTGTTGAGCTTTCAAAAAATGATTCTACCGCAAAAGGATGGTTTTTCAAGAATGAAAGCATATCAAGTTTGTTCAGTTAGGTTTTTGTTCAAGTAAAATTCGTTGAAATATACAACGACTATAAATACAAAGGCAAATAAAGAATTTAGTTTTCCCCAAAGTAATAAGTCCGGTACGAGAATAAACTCTAAAGTATTCATTACTCCGACTATTAGGATTTGAGTTACTGCATTTAATCTTGACTTAAATTTGCTTAAAATCCAAATAGCCATTACTATTTCTGAAAGACCAATTAACATTGTTAAAACTCTAGAATAATCAGCTCCTAAAATTTGGGCAACAATTTGTTCGTGTCTCGGAACAAGATTTAAAACTTTACAAAATAATCCGTTTGCAATCCAAATTGATGCGATGCAAAAGGTCAAGATTTTGTGAATTGTTCTAATAGTCATTGTTTAGTAGGATTTTGTTCAACTTGAAGGTAACTGCCTAGGCTATGATGCCGCCGTGGAACCATCCACACGATTATTCCGTCAAAATCGAGCCGTTTTATTTATAAATTAAACATTGATTTAGTTTTTTGCCACAATGAATTATAACCATTGTTGCCAGTATGTGCTTTCTTTTTTATAGTCCAATTTAAGTATTGCTTCAGTAAGGTACTCTTCCTGATTCTGTTCTGTCATAAATTTCTCAATTCGATTAACAAAAAAGTTATCTAAAATATTTAATTCACTCGCATTCATTCCACCATTTCCATTCTTATTTAAGTTTTTCAATATTGGTAGATTTGAAATTAGCTCAAATTTATCTCTAAAAGACATAAAGTTTTTTCTTGTTATAAGTAGTTCATAAGTTCCCAAATAATTCGGTTTAATTTCTGGATGTAAATCCCAGATTTTTTCCAATTCATTATTCTCAAATTTATATCCATTCCGATTTCCTTTTCCATAATACTTTGAATTTCTTATGTCATTTATTGTAGGCTTCTCTTTTGCTTTAATTGTTGTAGCGGAAAAGTTGAAATAGTAAGGACTTCTTGATTTTTGAACACTGGAACAAAATAATACACGATAAAATCCGTCAGAAGCTTTAAATGATAGGAAATCTCCAAAATTTATGTCCTTAAGTTTATTCATAATCCGTTTTAGGCATTACTGGAAACGTTTTGTGCGTGGTTCGTTGCTATGCTACTAAGATAGAGAAAAGTGCGTAACCTAAGTTCAGCAATAAGGAAACTCCGAGTAGGAATTTCAGACAATGAACTATACTTGGTGTTGTGTGCCGCTTTTTATTATAATTCTAATTTATAAATTCTAGACTCCTCATTCCATGGGTGATATCCTTGACCAATATATTTGAATCCATATTTTTCATAAAACCCGATGTGATCAGTGCATAAGTATAGATTTTCAAATCCTGATTCTTTAGCGTCAACCTTAGCTTTTTTAATTAATAACGAACTATAAGCATTACCTCTATGTTTTTGTTCAATAAATACAGCACAAACCCAAGGATATAAATCCATTCTACTTATAAAATCATTTGGAATTAGTCCAGCACAACCTATTACTTCATCATCTTTTTCTAATAAATACCATTGTGGAAGGGGATTCGTTGCGTTAATACAATGATTTATGGAATCTTCATATATTTTCGGCAATACACTTTTCCAATTACTTTGAAAATATTCTATTGCCTCGTTTTTTCTTTCTGGATTTTCTCTTACCGATATAACCTTCATTTCTTTATTCAGAGATTTTTTTGTGGCATACAACCTTCAAATATATGTAATAAAGATATCTATAGTGTATGTTATTCTTGAAATAGTACCATCATTGATATTGGAGGCACCGTAATCTTATCCTTTACATTCTTAGTTCCTTCCAAATCAAAAGAATCACCTAAAACAGCAATTTTCCAAACTCCTTTTGGTCTATAAATCACAGCTTCAGGATTCGCATTATATACTACATAAATGTTTCTCCAACGATCACCATTAGCATTATTACTAATCTGATAGCTGATCAATCCATTTTTATCTTCTTTAAACTCTAGATTAGTTCTAACGGCATTCGCGTCAGTCATTCTAAAAGCTGGATGTTCCTTTCTAAGCATAATAAGATGTTTATAATACTCAACTACATCTGTATATATCTTTTTTCTGTTCCAATCTATCTGATTAATGCTATCCGGTAGATTATAGGAATTATGTTCTCCATTTTTAGTACGTAACATTTCTGCTCCAGCATGGATAAAAGCAATGCCTTGCGAAGTCATAACAATTGCATTAGTCAATTTTTGCATTGCAATTTGTTCTTCTTCAGTAGCATCTATTCTAGAGATTTTTAATTTATCATATACCGTATGGTTATCATGACAGGAGACATAGGATACAGATTGCCATGGTTCGTTAGCCCAATGAGTTTTTGAATAATTTACTTTCGTATAATCAATTTGAGGATGCTTAATTGATCCTACAATTCCCATTTTAACGGATTCTTCTTCGTTCTTAGCGCCACTTACAAACCCTGTACTTTCTTCTTTAAAAACAGAACCTTTTAATCCATCTCTTAGATCATCACTAAAAGCAGAAATCTGTGGCATTTTCAGAGTATTCTTTTTTAAAGCTCTTTTTTCTTCGGGTAGGGGAGAATCTCCAGCAGTCCAGCCTTCACCATATACAAAAATATTAGGGTTTACAGTTTTTACCGTTTCTGCTACTTTATTCATAGTTTCTATATCATGAATTCCCATTAGGTCAAAACGAAAACCGTCTAAGTGATATTCTTTTGCCCAATATACTATTGATTCAGTGATATATTTTTGTACCATTGTTCGGTCAGAAGCTGTTTCATTACCACAAGCCGAAGCATCTGATGGTTTCCCGTCTTCCCACTGTCTGTAATAATATCCAGGAACCTCTAAATTAAAATTAGAGTTCTTTGTTTTTCCAGTATGATTATACACAACATCTAAAATGACTCCAATTCCATTGTCATGAAATGCTTTAACCATTTCTTTGAATTCTTTGATTCTTACCTCGGCATGATAAGGATCAGAAGAAAATGAACCTTCAGGGACATTATAATTTTGAGGATCATATCCCCAATTGAATTGTGGTGTGTCTAATTTGGTTTCATCAATAGAGTAGTGGTCGTAGGTTGGTAATAAGTGTACATGGGTGATGCCTAATTCTTTTAGATGATCCATTCCGGTTACAATACCATCGGTTCCTTTAGTTCCTTGTTCTACCAATCCCAAATATGTACCTGGCGTAGTAGATCCTGATTTAGGGTGAATAGTCATATCTCTAATATGTAGTTCATAAATAATAGCTTCATTAGGATATTTCACAACCGAACCTTTGTCCTGATGCCATCCTTCAGGATCAGTTGTTTCAAAATCTAATACCATGGCTCTTTTACCATTAACTCCTGTAGCTTTTGCATAAATACCTGGAGTTTCTTCTAGCCATATTCCGTCAATCATAATCTGATAGGTATAGTACATACCATGTAGATCTCGATTAATTTGCTGGGTCCAGATTCCTTGCCCTTCTCGATGTAGTCCAATAGTTTCTAGAGGAGTTCCGCCATCACCTTCTTTATATAAGTGTAGCTGTATTTTTTCCGCAATAGGAGACCATATTTTAAAAGTAGTAGCTTCTTTAGTATACTCAAGCCAAAGGCTTGTTTCTGTTGGAGTTGGGTATTCTGTAAAGCTTGTATAAGTCACTTTCTTTTCTGAACAGGATATTATAGTAGATAAAACAAGAAAATACATGAAAACATGTTTCATATGCTGATATTTATGGTTTGTAAATGGTTTTGGTTGGTTAATATAGGTTTTAAAATATCGTTGTATTATGAAAACAAATCAGAACTTAGGTATCGATCTCCACGATCACAAATAATTGCTACCAGAACTCCACTATCTAATGTTTCTGCTAACTTTAGTGCTGCCGTTACCGAACCGCCACTGCTCATTCCAGAAAAGACACCTTCTTCTTTCGCTAATCTTTTAGCCATTTCTGTAGCTTCTTCCTGGCTTACTTCAATAACCTGATCAACCTTTGATGGGTTAAAAATTTTAGGGAGGTATTCTTTTGGCCATTTTCGGATTCCCGGAATTCGGGATTCATCTGTGGGTTGCACCCCTACAATCTGCACACTTTGAGATTGTTCTTTTAAATAGGTAGAAGTTCCCATAATTGTTCCTGTGGTTCCCATAGAAGAGACAAAATGAGTAATGGTACCATCCGTATCTTTCCAGATTTCAGGTCCGGTAGTTTTATAATGTGCTTTCCAGTTGTCATCATTAGCAAACTGATTTAGCATAACATATCCTTCCTCAGTTACTTTGGCTTCAGCATAATCACGAGCTCCTTCAATACCAACATCGGCAGAAGTTAACGTAACTTTTGCTCCATAAGCACGCATGGTTTGTACACGTTCTTTAGTAGAATTTTCAGGCATTACAAGCTCAATATCTAATTTGAAGATTCCAGCAATCATTGCTAATGCAATACCTGTATTACCGCTTGTTGCTTCAATAAGTTTGGAGCTTTGATCTATATCACCTCGATCTAATGCAGATTTGATCATATTATATGCAGCACGATCTTTTACACTTCCACCAGGATTGTGTCCCTCTAGTTTTAGATATAAAGTAATATTAGGGTTTTTAACTAGGGAAGTAGCTTTTACCAAAGGCGTATTTCCGATTAGGTCTAAAATGCTATGAGACATTAAACAACTTTTTTAATCTTAATTTCTGATGTATTTGATATAATTGAATTTTCTGGTACCGATGATGTAATCCATGCATTACCACCAATAGTACTATTAGTTCCAATGACAGTAGTGCCACCAAGTATGGTTGCATTTGCATAAATGGTTACATTATCTTCTACTGTTGGATGTCTTTTTACATTGCGTAATTTTCTATCTACGTAAAGACCACCTAGTGTAACACCTTGATATATTTTTACATTGTTTTTTATAATAGCCGTTTCACCAATAACAATTCCCGTAGCATGATCAATAAAAAAGGATTCTCCAATCTCTGCTCCTGGATTAATATCCGTTCCTGTCAATCGATGAGAATATTCTGTCATCAATCTAGGAATTAGAGGTAAACCAAACTTTAATAGTTCGTGGCTTAATCTATAAATAGCAATAGCATAAAAACCTGGATATGCGAGGTATACTTCTTCAATAGAATTTGCAGCCGGATCACTCTGCATAAAAGAATCCGCATCTTTATTCAGTTTCTGTAAAATATTTGGTAATGTATCTAAATAAGATTGCCAGATTTTACTACATGGTTTTTCGGTTTTCCAACAGGCAAGATCAATTAGTTCTTCGAAGGTCTGTTCTAAAATATCAATGTTTTTCTCTACTTCGGTATCTGAATCGAATAGGGTATAGAAAAGTAGATTGGTAAAATACTCAGTTCTTTCTTTCAGCTTTAGCTTTAGATTAGGATTTTTTTTCTGCTCCTTAATCTTAGCTATGATTTGATCTTTAGCTTTAGTCATAGTGCCTTTTTTGAAAAGTCTAGTAAATATATAGAATAAAGAAATAATGAGGTCTTATTTATTTGTAAATACTTACATTTTTGTGGTAATTATAACAAAGAGCGGTTAGAATTGATAGTAATCCATAAATTTTGGTTAAAAAAACGAAAGAAACCAATCCTTATTGGGACTTGTTCTTTCTAGTTAATAAAAATAATAGCAGATTCATACGCTGATTTACATTAAAACCGGATGGCTTTTTATTGTATTTTTTACTGATATATGTCATAATTTGTTTTGGAATATGAAACTACATTTGGATATCATTTTTAAATCAATTTACAATGAAAAAAAGAACTCCCATTTCAAAAATTATGACTTCTAATGTCATTACACTAAATAGCACAAATGGTTTAGAAACAGCAGAAATGCTATTCAAAGAAAATAATATTCGTCACATACCTGTAGTCAATGGTGATGTAATTATAGGAATGTTAAGTTATACAGATTTACTTCGTATAAGTTTTGCCGATGCTATTAATGATAATGATGTAGATACTGTAGTTTATGAAATGTTTACTATAGAACAAGTAATGGCTAAAAACTTGGTAAGCGTTAACTCTACTACCACTATAAAAGAAGTTGCGGAGATATTAGCTGAAAAAGAGTTTCATGCATTACCCGTTATTGATAACGGTAAATTAGTTGGAATCGTAACTACTACCGATTTGATAAACTATTTATTAGAACAATTCTAATCTAAGTATATATAGAATTTCTACTTTAAAAACCTGAGTCTGATAGCGCACACATACCGTTAGTTAAATAACCTTCTTTGATTTATTCTAAGGAAGGTTTACTTATGTTATTTAAAGTTTAGTTAAACTTCTTCTTAGAAAGTAGATTTTAGTAATTTTAGCATTAAAGTAAATTTTATGACTATCATACCAAAATCATCCTTTGAGTTTTTAAAAGATCTAAAAAAGAACAATCATCGAGATTGGATGCAAGATCATAAAAAACGTTATCAAGCCAATGAAAAAGAATTAAAGGCTTTCTATGCTTCAGTTGCCGAACGACTCAATGAACATGATGAGATAGAGAAAACAAAGGTTTTCCGTATTAATAGAGATGTACGTTTCAGTAAGGATAAAACACCTTATAATGTGCATCGTAGCGTTAGTTTTAGCAGGGCGGGAGCACAGCGTCGAGGAGGGTATTATTTACGATTAGAACCTGGTAATTCGTTAATGGCTGGAGGATTCTTTAGCCCAGAACCAAAAGATTTACTTCGTATACGTAAAGAATTCGAAATGGATGATCAAGAAATTCGAGATATCTTGTCTAATTCGGATTTTAGTAAAGCATTTAATGGTTTTAATACTGGGTATCAGGTTAAGACCGCTCCCAAAGGATTTAACAAAGATCATCCTGCTATTGATTTGATTAAGAATAAATCATTTTTTGTAGAGCATAAGTTTACGGATAAAGAAGTATTTGCTCCGGATTTTCTAGATAAATTAGTATACCATTTCGAGTTATTACGCCCATATTTTGATTATATGAGTGATGTATTGACGACTGATTTAAATGGAGTATCATTAATAGATTAATATATGTAATATTTAGTCATTTTAAACGACAACTATAGGGTGTTTATAACCACATTTTAAACCAACAAAAAAATAAAAAAGTATGAAAAGAATAGCAATTAATGGATTCGGAAGAATAGGTCGTGCAGCGCTAAAAGTGATTATGGAAGAACCAGGTTTACAAGTAGTAGCTGTAAATGACTTAATGTCCGTAGATAATGCTCAGTATCTTTTAAAATATGATAGTGTATATGGTATCTATGATAAAGAAGTACGTATTCATGAAGATCATTTACACGTAGATGGACAAAAAATATTATACTTTAATCAAAGAGATCCAGAACAACTTCCTTGGAAGGAAAATAATATTGATATAGTAATAGAGAGTACAGGTTTCTTTACGAATAGAGAAGATGCAGAAAAGCATATCAAAGCTGGAGCCACTAATGTTGTTATATCAGGTCCTACTAAAAGTAAAGATACACCTACTGTTGTTCACGGAGTAAATACAGAAGATGGAAAAACTGCCATATTTTCATGTGCAAGTTGTACAACTAATAATATAAGTCCTGTTGTAGAGATTTTGGGAAGAACTATTGGAATCAAAAAAGCGATACTTAATACCATTCATGCATATACAGCATCTCAGACATTAGTAGATGCGCCCTCTAAGAAAAATCCAAGAATGGGTAGAGCAGGAGCAGTTAATTTAACTCCAACATCCACGGGAGCAGCTATTGCTACAACGAAAGCTTTGCCACAATATGAAGGTAAGTTTGATGGTATAGCAATCCGTACTCCTGTTCCTGTTGGTTCTGTAAGTGATGTTACGTTTATATCAGAAAGAGATACTTCTGCAGAAGAAATTAATGAAATACTTCAGAAAGAAGCTAAAACGGATCGATACCTGAAAGTATTAGATGTTACTTATGAGCCTATAGTTTCTTCTGATATTAAGATGAATCCATATGCATCCACGGTTGATGCATCGATGACTAGAGTGGTAGATGGAGATTTAGTTAAGATCATGATTTGGTATGATAATGAGTGGGGATTTACGAATCAAATGATTAGACAGATACAGGAACTGTAGTTAACTTTATTTTTTTGGTACTTTCAAAAACCTCATTTTTCTTCTTGTTGTTTGTAATAATTTTAACATAAAGTTAATTTTCGTATTCTATTTTTGAGAATTCAATATCAAAAACAGGAAAAGATTAAACATAAATACGAAAATTTCAATATGAGGTTTTGGATCATTGTACTCTTCATTAGTTGGGGATATCAAAATTTTGCTCAATCAGGAAACACAGAAAAAAAATCATTCAAAGTAGGTACTACGAATGAGAACATGGAAATAGATGGTCAATTAGATGAGGCTATCTGGACTAAATTAACCCCAGCAAAAGATTTTGCACAATATTTTCCTAATGATTCTTTACCTGCTGTAGCAAGGACAGAGATATACATGTGTACAGATAAAAAAAACTTGTACATAGGTATCAAATGTTATGCTGCTGGAAATGATTGGGTGGTAGAATCTTTAAGGAGAGATTATAGAGCAGGAGGAAATGATAATATTACGTTATTGTTTGATACTTTCGACGATGAGACTAACGCTTTTTATTTTGGAATTAATCCCGAAGGTGTTTTAAGAGAAGGTACTATAAGTAACGGAGGAAATGTATTTCAAGACTTTTCTACTTCTTGGGATAATAAGTGGAGAGGAAGCGCAAAAAAATATGATGGATATTATACTGCAGAACTAGAGATTCCTTTTAGTACGTTTAGATATCCAACCCCTTCAAAAAAATGGGGTTTTACTAGTTATCGTTTTGATACCCAATCCAATGAAATTAGTACATATCCAGGAACGCCACGTAATCAGGTAGTATTTACATTAGCCTATACAGCTGATATGATTTGGGAAGAAGATCTGACAACCAAAAGCAGTGCAATTTCCTTAATACCATTTGTATCTTCAGGGATTAATAAAGACTATGAAGATGATACACCTACTGACGAAATTTTTGAAATCGGTGGTGATGTTAAAATAGCTTTAACACCAGGATTAAACTTAGATTTAACGGTAAATCCTGATTTTTCGCAAGTTGAAGTAGATGAGCAAATTACCAATCTAGATCGATTTGAGATATTTTTTCCAGAAAGAAGACAGTTTTTTTTAGAAAACGCTGATCTTTTTGGACAGTTTGGGTTTTCTAATATCAATCCTTTTTTTTCTAGACGTATTGGAGCTGCTGAGGATGTTATTACTGAAGATTTGGTGCAAAATAGAATATATGGTGGATTGCGTATTAGCGGGAAGTTAGATCCTAAAACAAGAGTTGGTTTGTTGAATATGCAAACGGCATCTAGCGAAAACCAAGGGATACCTGGCACTAATTTTGGTGTAGCCGTTGCACAACGCAAGATAGGAGTGCGATCAAATATCGGAATTATTGCTGTTAATAAACAAGCGGTTAATTTTGATGAAAATCTGGATACGCTAGATATCAACAGATATAATAGAATGGCAGGTATTGATTATAATTACTCTACTCGGAGCAATACCTGGTTTGGTAAGAGTTTTGTTCATGGAACGTTTTCTCCGGAAACTGATCTTGCAATAGCTCAGGGAACTACTTTGAATTATAATACAAGAAAATTTGGCGCTCTGTGGAAACATGAATATGTTCATGAGGATTATAATGCAGAAGTTGGATTTGTACCTAGAACAGATTATTTCAGGGTAAATCCAAGTGCAGAATTACGTTATTATCCTCAAAATGATTTTTTGAATAACCATAATTATGGAATAGAGGCAGATATTTTTTGGCGCCCAGGTTTTGGTAAAACGGATCATTTTTTATCTGTTGGGTGGGGAGGAGAGTTAACTCAAAGGTCGAACTTCGGATTTAATCTGAATCATAGTTATGTGTATTTATTTGATCCTTTTGATCCAACAGGAACTGATTCTGCGGAGTTAGCAGCTGATCAAGATTTTTCTTGGGTTAGTTTCACTGGTAATTATAGAAGTGATAGACGGAAAATATTTAGTTGGAATTTTAACCCCTACATTGGAGAGTATTTTAACGGTTGGCGTTATGGTACAAGAGGAGGTTTTAATGTAAGGTTTAAACCCAAAGGCTTTTTTTCATTAAACTACGCTGTTAATATTTTCGACTTACCGCATTTAGAAGGTACAAGAGAGACTTATTTGATTAGTCCTAGAATAGATTATACTTTTTCTAAAAGCTTGTTTACTTCTGTTTTTGCACAGTACAATTCACAAAATGATAATACCAATATTAATGCTCGTATTCAGTGGAGATTTGCACCAGTATCAGATCTAATTCTTGTGTATACTGACAATTATCTAACAGGAGATGTGGATCCAATGGATCGTTTTGCTTTTGATGTAAGAACCCGTTCTATTGTGTTAAAAATTACGTATTGGTTGAACTTATAAAAGAATTCATCATTATATATATGCCAAATTACCCAGTTCTAAAGGTATTTCCATAATAGTTTCTACGCCAGTATTATTTTTTAAGTTTCTAAATATGAAATCAAAATTCTTATTGTAGAGGGTAAATAATCGATCTTTTATGTTTTTTATACCCATTCCTACAGATTGAATATCATCTATCATCTCTCCGTTATTGGTGATATTGATGAATAGTTTATTGTCTTTTTTGTAGATATTTAGTGTTACTTTGAGGTTTTCTACGTTATAAGAATACCCATGTTTAAATGAATTTTCTATAATTGGTTGAATAATCATACTTGGAATTAGTACATCTTTGATACCTTCTTCTATTTGAATATCCATTGTTAGATGATCAGAAAAGCGTATTCTCATGATATCGATATATTTGTTTAATATGGATATCTCTTGATGCAGTGGAATTAAGTTTTCGTTCTTAATGATTAAAATTTCTCTTAATAAATCTCCTAAAAAGACAATCATATCCTGAGCTTTTTTTTGGTCTTCTTTGATTAAAGCAGAAATACTATTTAGAGTATTAAAAAGAAAATGAGGATTCAGTTGAGATTTTAGTGCTTCCATTTTAACATTAGTAAGTTGTTCTGATAGTTGTGCTTTTTGAACTTCTATTTTAATGGTTCTATTGATGTAATAATATGAGTAAATTATGCTAACAAAACCGACATACCCTAGAAAATCACGACCTGATGAGTAGATAAGGAGGGATATAATTTCACTTTCAGAAAAAGAAGTTGCATCTCCGTCGGTAATCGACAAATAGATTACACCTGATAAAGTAACGAGTAAGCCATAAACCCAAGATAATACGAAATGAATAGAAATGATATAAATCCATTTATAATTACGATCAATCATAATTTTAGTTATGATAAGAACAATGCAAACAATAGGAGTGATAGTGATTGCCGTAACAGTAAGCTGTTCCATAATTATGCTAAACCATTCGATATTTTCAAAAACCTTTTCTTCCTGATAGTTTATAAATATTTCCTGAATTATGGTTACTGTTTTATAGGCTCCCACGTATCCCATAAGGATTAAGAATAGCTTTTTATCTATATATTTCCTCACTTATATTCCCATTTTGGTTAAAAATTCCTTTTTGTAACTCTTGCTGATTCTAAATTGATTGCTGTCTTTCATTTTTACATCAATAGCACCGTAACCTGAATTTATAAGCTCCTGAGTAAAATCAATATTGATAATTGTAGAACGATGGATTCTAATAAAATGTTCGGGATTTAGTATACTTAGCAGGTTCTGCAAAGATTCTCTGAGAAGGTATTTTTTATTTTCGGTATATATTTCTGCATAATAGTTAGATGCCGTTATATATAAGATATCATTTGGAGGTATAAATATGGTTTTGTTTCTTAAAGGAACTGGCAGTTTTTTAATAGGACCAATATTAGTTGTTTTATCAGTAGTGCTAACATGATGTATCAGATCATTAACTTTTTTCTGTAATTGAGAAGTATCTTTTCTCTGAAAAGTTTCAATTGCTTTATTGACAGAGACATAAAATCGATCTTCATTAAAAGGTTTTAGTAAATAATCGAAAGCAAAAAAATTAAATGCTTTTAAAGCATAAGAATCAAAAGCAGTAACAAATATTATTATAGGAGCTTTTGTTGAAATTCCTTCTAGAATATCAAAACCTGTCATGTCCTTTAATTTTATATCTAAAAAGATGAGATCAGGTTTTAATGTATTAATCTTCAAAATTGCTTCCTTACCAGTTTTACACGTACCAATTACATCAATCTTAGATACAGTTTCAAGTAAATTATCTATCAATTTTCTTGCTAAAGGTTCATCATCAATGATTAATGCCGAAATTTTCATGTCTATAGTTTAGCTACACTTTTGTTATATGATTAGAGAACAATTTAGATAAAAAAAATAAGCCAATTACGTAATAATTGCATTCACATCAAAATACTGTTCATTCACTTCAAAAAAAAGGCATTCTACTTCAAAGTGATGTAGTGATATAACAAAAACGAATAATTTTAAATTCAAATCACACGAATACATCATTAATTTAAATAGTCTAAAAGAACAAGGAAATGAGGAAATTTTATGTTTTAATATTTGTCATTATATCATTAGTCACTTATGGTCAAGAAGTAACTACAGTTTTAAATTCTCCAGATGCGGTTGTAGATGATGCGCTAGCCTTGGATGCTAGAGGGAATTTATACGGCTCTAATTTTTTTGGAGATTCAGTGTATAAAATTACACCATCAGGAGAAGTAAGTGTATTTGTCTCTGGTTTGGCTAACCCAAATGGATTAGCTTTTGATCGTCAGGGTAACCTTTTCATTGCAGAATATAGCGCTTCTATTATCCATAAATATGATAAAGAAGGGAATTTGATAAAAAGTTTCCCTGTAGATGGTATTCCATCAGGAATGATTACGTCAAGGTATAGAAATTCTATTATTTATACCGATGTACGCGATAATGGAATCAAAGAGTTGTTGCCAGATGGAACGATTAAAGTATTGTATAAAGGAGCACCACTTAATGCACCAGTAGGATTAGCTTTTGATAGAAGAGGCGCATTGTATATTGGTAATTTTACGGATAGAAAAATATATAGATTAACTTCTAGAAACCCAGCGTTAGAATACATTGCCACAGTGCCTGATTCTGGTACAGACTTTCCTTTTTTGGGTTTTGTTGCTTATGCTAATGGTTCACTTTTTGGTACCGTTTACGGAGAGCATAAGATTTATAAGATTAATCCTCGAAAAGTAGATGATGTCACAATTTTTGCGGGAAGTATTAATGGAGATATGGATGGAGATATTACAGAAGCAACTTTTTCTTATCCCGCAGGAATCATTGCTAATAGAACCGGAACTGCATTATATATTTCTGAGCTTAGTGGTGTAGGAAATATAAGAAAAATTTCCAGAAAACGGGAATTACGTAAACCAGAATTAACAATAAAAATGTTTCCAAACCCTACTTCAGAGTTCGTAAATATTGGCGTAACACTATCAAAGGAAACAAACTTTACGATAACTGTACAAAATATATTTACAAAGACCAATGTGTATCATAGTGATGAGTTTTTTGATAATGAAAACTTCCAAAAGACTATTTCCGTTAAGGATTGGCAACCTGGTTTTTATAAAGTATTAGTTATTGCAAATGGGTATAAAACTTTTAAACTATTAGTGGTAAAATAGTGTAACGATACTCTCAATGAATATTAATTATTAACTTAAAAAATGTATTTTCAAAATGAAAAGTATTTTAAATTTAAAAGGAGTTATCTCCTTAACAAAAAAAGATCAGGTTAAAATTTTAGGTTCGGCTCGCTCAACGTGCTATCAGTCGGGATTTCGATGTTGTTTAGGAACTCCACATGGTGACTTATGTGATGCAGGAACTTGTAATAGTAATGGATATTGTATGTATTACTAATAAATACAGTTGAGTTACTATTAATAAACAATCCTCTAGGTACACCTAGAGGATTATTTATTTGGTTTTCTAATAGAGTATATTTAATGCTGTCTTATCAGTTTCTGTAAATTCCCCATCTTCGCTTGCGCCAAAACATGCTAACATAAGAGAATCAGCATTTGGTGAAATAGGCGTGCCAGGAATCCATATAGCCGGTGGTTCAGCTGGAAGTGGACCTGAGTATCCACAACTTTGACGATTATACCAATCCTGATGTCTTAATCCAATGCAATGACCAATTTCGTGTCCAATTACGTGTTCGTTTACATTGGTTGTAAATGCATCTGTTCCAGAATTGATTCGAACCCACTTATAGGGTTGACCTAAGGCATTAGGAAAACTTGCGTTACCACCACCACCTGCAACATCTATTTTGTATACTACGATATCCGCAGGACCAAAATTTGTACCAAATGTAAGATTAAAGTTAAGGCTATTAGGTAATGCATTATAGTTGTTAACCGCCCATCGTAAAGCCGTTTGCATCTTGGAGGTCAAAGCAAAGCTACCACCGGTATATCCTAATATATCAATATTTCTATAATTTGGAGATACGATATTTATGTCTCTATATTGCTTGTTGTTACCATCTAGAGACTTTAACTCAGGATATGAATCTAAACCTGAAATGGGAACCAGAATATCTCCTGAGACTAAATATTTAGAGGTTTTTCCATCTAATGTGGTGATTTCTTCTATCGAAACATCATCAATGTTTACGCCCATACCGAATAATTTATCAAGTTGTTCTTTGGTGGGTTCATAAACTATTTCTTGTACTTCTTCAGTAATTTCTTTTTTTTGGCAAGAAAAAGTTATTGCCAGAGTAATCATACAAAGTGTAAATAATTTGATTTTTTTCATTGTAATACATTAGTTATGGTTAATTATTTAAATTGCTTTACTGAAAGATTATTTTAAGGGGATGGGCTGTCACAAACCTTTTCATAAAAGTTTGCAAAAGAAATAGTTTTAGGAGCAGTATATAATTAATGTATGAAACCATACATTTTTATTGCATTCAAAAGTAAGGTGTAATAATATGTAGAAAAAGGGGCTTAAAACCCAAATCAACGGGGTAATCCCCTTCATTTTTTTAATTATGTAGGAGGAAAGAATTTCTTTTAAAAAGAGATATAGATTTTCCTTTAAATGTTTTTAAAAGAAAACACATTATTATTCATTCAATTCTTGTGTAATTTTCAGCTTGAGAGTAATGACCGTTTTCATCCACAGCAATTTGTTGGTATGAATTTTTATCCATAATTAATTCAAATTTAAAAACGTTTGTGGTATCAACAATCTTCATCATCGGGCCAGATGCGTATTCTAATCGCTCTTCTAGTATATTTCCTTTAATTATATAAGATCCATATCCAAACCATTCATTACTATCAGCAGGATCGAATCGTGTCCACATTACTTTACCCTTACTGTACATTTTTACCTGCCTATATCCATTGGTGTTAAAAATGGTGTCAGAAATTTGGTTATCATCATATAGCAATTGATATTTTAGATTCCACACTCCTTCTAGGTTATAGAAGTCAATTGGCGTAGTGTCATGCGTATTATGAATTGTAGAAGTAGAAAATAAGCCGAGTAGAATCAATACAAATATTTTCATGATTGAGTGATTTAAGTTTTGAATCTTAATAAGTTACAAAAATTTTATGAGATTTATTTATTAAAAAAAACCTTTATAATTTCTTTAGGAGAGATTGTGAATAAGAATTTAATAACATACTTAGCTTATCAATAAAAGTAATAATCATAAAAAGTAAATTTGACACTTGATAATAGTAGGAGATGTGTTTTTAATATCCATATATACAAAACGTACTCTAGCTTGAAAACAAGAATGTAATATGACTGAATATGTATTGTTAACAGATGAACAAACCTATTTTGTAGAATATCTTATAGGAGAATTGATTTTATCTAATAGTATCAGTGAAGCGATGAAATTTAATGATGAACATTTAGCTTTGAAATTTAAGAAAATGTTACATAGTTCTTGTAAGTTAACAACAAGTGTAAATACATATATAGATTAATACTTGCCATAAAATATAAATACGCAGTTTGAAAATATTATACGGAGTTCCAGGCGAAGGGATGGGACACGCAACGAGAGCGAAAGTAATTCTAGAACATTTAGTTAAAAATCACGAAATAAGAATTGTCTCAAGTGATAAGGCGTATCTATTTCTCAAGAAAATATTTCCAAACCAAACGTATCAAATTAAAGGATTTCAATTTTCATATAAAGACGGTGTAGTTTCTAAATCTAAAACATCCGCTAATATTATAAAAAATGCACCCAAAAATTTAGTTGCGAATTTTAAAAAATATAAGGTTCTTCAAGGTGACTTTACCCCAGATATTGTCATATCCGATTTTGAATCTTTTACATATGTTTATGCTAAATATCATAGAATACCTATAATTAGTATTGATAATATGCAGATTATTGATCGAGGTAAGATTGATATAAAAATACCTGAATCAGAAAGAATTAACCATAAAATTGCAAAAGCAGTGGTTAAAGCAAAACTTCCAAATTGCAATCATTATTTAATATCTTCTTTTTTTGATATTGAATTAAGAAAGAAGAATAGTGTCTTAGTTCCACCAATAATTAGAAAAGAAATTCTAGAAGCAGATCAGGAGATAAAGAATCATATATTAATTTATCAATCTTCTTGTAGTCAAGAAATAATGATTGACATATTAAATAAACTTACGGACGAGAATTTCTTGTTATATGGATTTAACAAAGAAGAAAATCACGGTAATGTAGCGTTGAAGAAATTTAGTGAAACTGAGTTTATTGACAATTTTAGGACTGCTAAGGCTGTTTTTTGTAATGGAGGGTATTCATTTATTAGCGAAGCTTTATTCTTGAATAAACCCATATGTACTGTGCCTATTAAAAATCAATTTGAACAATATCTAAATGGAGCTTATATACAAAAATTAGGATATGGAAAAATGCTGGAAGATTTTGAAGTAGATGGATTACAATCATTTTTGAATGATCTATCTAACTTTCAAAATAGAATTGATGAATATCAACAGAAAGATAATAGTTTGTTATTTAATATGCTAGATGAAAAATTATTAGAGTATACTTCAAAATAATAGTAAATTCATTTTTTGATATAAAAAAAAAGGGATGTATTGATATACATCCCTTTTCTATTTTGATTGTTTTTCTTCTAGTTAGAAGATAACATTGCAAAGAACTTGTCAAGATTCGGTAACAATACAATTCTTGTACGTCTGTTGATAGCCATATTCTCCTCAGTATCATTTTCAACTAAAGGTTGGTAGCTACTTCTTCCTGAAGCAATTAACTTAGCAGGGTCTACGTTATACTTTTTTTGTAATAATCTAGTAATAGAGGTTGCTCTTTTAACACTTAGATCCCAATTATCCTCTAGTGCAGGAGTACTGATTGTTCTTGGGTCAGTATGACCTTCAATCATAACATCAAGACTAGGCTCTGAGTTAATTACCTGTGCTAATTTCTCTAAAACATCATTAGCTTTATTACTTACTCTATAACTTCCACTATTAAATAACATTTTATCAGATATAGAAATCATTACTACCGTATTATCAATATCGATAGAAATGTCTTCATCTTCTTTCAAACTGTCATCTAGAGAATTTTTTAAATTGTGAGAAACGGCAAGATTCATAGAATCTTCAAGAGTTCTAGCTCCCTGAAGTTTTTCTGGATCTACTTGAGCCAATGTTTCTTTCATTTTCTCTTTAGTGTTGTTAGAAATTACGGCAAGGTTATCCACCATTACCATTTTCTCATTATTAGAATCTCTTAATGAATTAATTTTTGCATTATAATCGGAAACTCTAGCTTCGATTTTTGCAAATTTAGATTCTAATTCTTCTTTTTCTACAGTGGTTTTCTGTAACGTACTTCGAGTGTTGTTTAAATCAGTCTCTAGCGCTAGGTACTTCTTTTTGGATACGCAAGAGGTGGTCATCAAAGCCCCCGATAATACGATTAGTGTGAATACTTTTTTCATGGTTATTTAATTAATCTTTTATACGCTAACTAAAACTACTTGTTAAAGGTTTTATTATAATTCCACCTACTAAACTTTTCATAGTAAATTCTTAAAAAATGTTAAAAAATGACATTAAAATTAGGATACCGTACTATTTTTACGGTAAATTTACCGGTCACTTTTTTATAATAAACTGAATAACAATACTTTAATTTTTTTTATTTTATGATGAATAAATTTTCTGCAAAATGTAAATATTATTGTTTTTGTAACGAGATAAAAATTTTATCGTCTTATAACAAAACGAAACATCCAGAATCAACTTTACTTTAAATTTTAAAATTTTTGAAATTTCATGTTTTTGAATAAAAGAAAACTAATAGTACTAGGGGTTCTGTTATGTATCTCATTTACAGCAATTAATGCTCAAAAGACCAATCATACGGAGCATAAAAAATTGTTGAACTATAAAAGATTATTACTAGGAGGTACTATTGCATATTTACCTATTTACAAGGTTAATCAACAAAATATTATTGCTAATAGTAATTTAAAAAAAGTAGCCAAATCAAAGGATTTTAGTGAAGTCTATAAGAAAGATTGGAATAATACTATATTCAATATATTCTGGAAAAAGAAGTTAAAGGATCCTTTTGTATTGCATTTTGAAGATACCGTTTTCTCTTCTCCAGTAGAACATAAAATGGTAGTGACATCTAGATATGGTTGGAGAAGAGGCAGACCACATCAGGGCATTGATATTGATCTTAGAACAGGGGATAATGTGAAAGCTTTGCTAGGTGGGAAGGTTCGATACGCTAGACGTCACGGTGGTCATGGAAGAACTGTAGTAATTCGACATGACAATGGTTTAGAGACGGTTTATGCACATCTCTCTAAATATTTAGTTAAGGAAAATGATCTTGTGGAAAAAGGTCAAGTAATCGGAAAAGGCGGAGTATCTGGTAATGCTAGAGGAAGTCATCTTCATTTAGAAGTAAGATATCAAGGTAAAAGTATCCATCCCGAATATCTTTTTGATTTCACTCAGGAAACCAAGGTTAGATCAGAAGAAATTGCAGTTACTAAAAAATGGATGACTCCTAGATCTCATAGATCCACCAGACAGAGTAAAATTGTGATTCAAACAAATATAGAGGAAATCATAAATGATACTCCTGCAAAAAGTATATATGTTGTAAAGAAAGGAGATACATTACATGGAATAGCAAGAAAACATGATATTGATGTGTCCGAAATATGTAAAATAAATGAGATTAGATACAATTCAGTGCTAAATGTAGGACAGGAGATTCTGATTTATTAGGCTCCTAATTTTGTACGTGTTTATGTATCATTTCTAACAATATGTTTTTGTCATAAGGCTTTAATATATAGTCGTTTAATCCGGCTTGCATAATCTGCCTGTTTAACTGTGTAACATCTACTGCAGTCAATGCAATTATTGGGGTTTCATTATCAAATTCACGGATTCTTTTCGTTGTTCCAATCCCATTTAGTTTGGGCATATTAATATCCATTAGAATGATATCATAAAAATTATTTTTTGCTAATTCTATAGCATCAAAACCATTATCTATGGTTGTACATTCAAAATTCTCTTTAGAAAGAATTTTATCAGCAACTAATAAATTAAGCTTATTATCGTCAACAATAAGAGCTTTTTGTTTGTCATTGCCTACATTTTCATTAGTACCTTTACTATCAGGGTTAATTGTTTCCAGATCCACAACAAAAGCATATTCAGAACCAGCTTGTGAATTATTTTGTAATATCATTTCACCTCCTAACGACTTTGCTAGTTTTTTGACTATAGTAGAGTTTAAACCTGTTCCGAGATATGATTTTTTTACTTTTTCAATATCTATAAATTCTTGATAAATAGATCTTTCATCTTCTTTAGAAACTTCATTTCCGTCATGTTTTATCTTAAAAGAAACATTATTACTATTTCCTTTTTTGTTAATTAGATGAACAGAAAAAACAATATTTCCGTTCTTTGTAAATCTTAATGCGTTACTAATAAGATTCATTAATATTTGAGAAAGAATAGCGGGCTTTCCCTGAAGCATTTCTGGAATTTCAGGATCAAAATCTAAGTGTAATGTGTTGTCACTGTTCTCTGTGGCATAACTAAAAGAATTTATAATATTTTGGGTAAGTTCTCTTAAATTAAAAGACTTATTATCAGTTATAATTTTTTCAGATTCCAAAACATTGACCTGTAATATGTTATTTATAAGAGTTAATAAATAATCTCCTGAGAATTTCAATGATTTTAGGTTCTTATTATCTTTTAATTCAGGATGTTCATTTACTAGAATATTGGTTAACCCCATGATTCCATATAAAGGAGTTCTTAATTCCTGACTTAAAGAAGAAATAAACTCTTGATTGATTTGAACTTTTTGCTTAGTAGAATCATTCAATAAATTTAACTCTTCATTTTTGCGCCGGAGTTTAGAAGTTAATAGGTAGCATGTATAACCTAAAAAAAGAATTGCTACAACAGAGAGAATTCCGAAGACATAATAAATCATTATATATTTTTATGCAAAATAAGAGATATCGGATTTATCTTACAAATTTGAAAAGGTATTTTTTTGTAAAATTTGTTTTTTTTCTATTTAAACTGGATAAATTGTTAGTTTGGTCGACTTTTTGATAACAAATAACAAAAAAAAGTAAGGGAATGGTTATCTTTAACGACCATATCTGATAAAGGAGTAATGAAGATGAAATCTACAGTTATATCGGTGTTATTAATGTTTTTTGGGATTTCTATAAATGCACAAATAGAAAAACCTAAATCATCTTTAAAAATTGATAATAATAGTAATCTAAGTACTAGTAAGTATAGTCTTACTCCTGGTTTAACGAAACCAAAAAATAATTTTACTTTATATAATAGCCTGGAAGATTCATTGCGATTTAATAGAACGCAAAAACCTTTTGATATGACCGGTGATAATGGTCTTTTAAAGCCAAATCATGGAGTCGTTCCAAAATGGTTCCAAAAAGACAAGGAAATAAAAGAAGAGTATAAAACTGATCAATACTTAGGGGATTTTAAAAGTAATTCAGAATATGTTTATCTCATCTATAGAGATCACCAATCAGTGGATGGAGATTTAGTCAGAATTTATGTAAATGATGATGTCGTTAGATCTAATGTTTATTTGGATGCTGTTTTTCAGGGCTTTAAAATCAACCTTGTTAAAGGATTTAATAAGATTGATATAGAAGCTCTTAATCAAGGAACTTCAGGACCTAATACCGCAGAGTTTCAATTACACGATGATTTAGGTAATGTCGTTACCGCTAACGAATGGAATCTTACCACTGGAGTAAAAGCTACCATTATTGTGGTAAAAGAGTAACACATTTTCTTTTTTATATTTATAAATATATAGTGTTGTAAGATCCTATTCTTACGAGGAACATACATTTTTTATACTATTAATTCCATGTATCAATTCGGTCATAGAATATCACATTCTTAGCTTATCATATCCTAAAAATCTGAGCTCGATATAAAAAAACACTGTTATTCAGTGTTTTACAATCTAAAAGAGTTCCTTCTCCTTGAACGACAGCGCTTAGCGATGGGCGGGAAGGAGCGTTGGAATTAAGAAAAGGGTTTTCATAATAAAAACCCTCACCTTAATACTCTCCCAGATGGAGAGGAAATATAAGGCGATAATTACAAGCAATTAGACTTTGTCTATACATTTTGTTACATCGAACTCATGTTAAAAATAATTTCTTTAATTATTTATTCTCTTCAGTTTTATCAGTATTTGCAGGCTATTGAATATATTTAGTTTAATGTTTCCATAATTTTTTTGAAATATTTTGTGATTTTTTGAAAGCATAGGATACTAATTATAAAAACAAACTCAATATGAGTAAAAAAGAAGAGTTTACTCGGATTATTAAGGACAATGAAGGTGTTATTTTTAAAATAACAACCATCTATACGGATCAATCAGAGGACCAACAGGATTTATATCAAGAAATCGTGTATCAATTATGGAAAGCCTATGATACATTTAGAGGTGACTCAAAAATAAGTACCTGGATGTATCGAGTTGCTCTAAACACTGCAATTACACGATTAAAGAAAGAAAAACGAAATGGTAGTAGAGTAGGGATAGATCAGGTAATATTGAAGCAAACAGAAAATTACAATACTGAGTTCGAGGAGAAATTAAAGGTTCTTTATGCTTATATCAAGATGCTTAATGATTTAGAAAAAGGATTAATTCTTTTGCTATTAGAAGGGAAGAAATATGAAGAAATAGCTTTGATTACAGGGTTAACCCCATCAAACGTAGGCACTAGAATATCTAGAATTAAACAAAAACTGAAAACTCAAATAGTAAAAAAATAAAGGGCTATGGAATTAGAAGAAATGCAAGAAGTATGGTCTGAAATAAGTGGCCAATTAGAAAAACAAAAAAAATTAACTGATAAAATGATTATTATGATGACACAAGAACAATACAAGAAAAAATGGAATAAAATTGCCTATCCCGAAATATTTGGAACAATTATTTGCTTCAGTGGTGCAATATTAATTTTTGCTAATATTGCTAAATTAGAAACTTGGTACAATATTTTATTTGGTATTTCATCTGCTATCATTTTACTGGTTTTACCTATACTATCATTAAGATCGATTAGTAAAATGAGTGGAATTAATTTCTATAAAAACAGTTATAAGGATACATTAATACAGTATACAAAAAACAAAAAACAATTCCAGTCCGTCCAAAAAACTTCATATTATTTAAGTTTTTTACTACTATTCTTAATCCTGCCTGTAACTTCTAAAATAATGGGAGGAAAAGATATGTTTACTGGTATAAAGAATATTTGGCCTTTGTTAATCTTTATTCCTATAGGAATTGTTTTTTTTGTGTTTTTCACCAAATGGGTACGCAAATGTTATGGAAAAAATATCAATGAAGCAGAAAGTATACTAAAGGACTTACAAACTGAAGAATAGTTTCTAACTTCTTTTTAAAAAGAAACCAGTATCTAATTAAAGATACTGGTTTTTAGTATTTTATTCGTTTAGTTGTTATGTTTATGAAATCCAGTTTTTTGATTTGGAAAATCTTGAAAACCATAACAGGAAGGCACATATTACAATTACCAAAATAGGCATATATAATCTTTGACCAGTTAACTCAATAAAATCCTGTATAACGAAATTATATACCTGTTGAGCGATCACGGCTAAAAATGATATTGCAAAAAGAAGGATTGCTAATTTCTTTTTTAGTAGAAGAGCAACGCAGCCTAAAAGCCCAGAAAAAACTGCAATTGCAAAAACTGCTGTAACCCAAGCAGGTTGATTGTTGTAAAAATTTTGATCAGCTTCTGTCATTGCATTAAGTATTTCTTCTGTCATGTAAGCTTGCCCCAAATATGCCATTACTCCCATGATATTCCATATTAAAGCGATAATACCAATGATCCAAAACCAAATAGGTAGTTTGTTAGTTGTATTCATAATGTATTGATTATTGAGTTGTTGTACTAACAAGTTATGCAGAAACCTTTTAAAATACAAATAGTTTCTTTATTGTAATTTTTAAAATACACCTATTGTCACTATAGGTAAGTAAATAAATGTAATGTTTTTGTATTTTTATCAGGTAACTAATCTTCACATAAAATGAAATCTAAGATAAACTTGATATATATATACAGACTATCTGTGTTCTTGCTTTTAATTGGTGTTATGTTTTCTTGTAAAAAGGAATCGGATACGTTTGATAAAAACTTTGTGCACACTGTTTACATATGGCTTAAAAACCCTAATAATCAAGAAGACAGAAGGCTTCTTGAAGAATCTCTAGATAAGTTTCTAAAAACGTCAAAATATGCTAAAACGAATTTTGTAGGAACTCCAGCAGGAACCGACAGAGAAGTGGTTGATAATTCGTATACCTATGCAATTGTAGTTACTTTTTCATCCAAAGAAGAACAAGATTTGTATCAAAGTGAGGAGGCGCACTTGTTATTTATTAAAGAATCATCTCCGTTATGGAATAAAGTACAGATATACGATTCTATAGGTTTAGATTAATGGTAATTAGACTTCTTTTTTTAGAATTTCTATATGTCTAATAAGTCTTTTGACATCAATTTCTATAGTGCCATTATAAACACCTCTTATATGACCTTTGGGATCTACCAGAATAAAGTTTTCTGTATGAATAAAATTATCTGAGTCTTGGGTTTTAATAAAATCCTCGTCAGCAAAATAACCTTTTCGAGCTATAGTATACAATGAATCTTTATCTCCAGTGACTACGTTCCACTTAGGGTGTTTTATGTTATTTTTTGAAGCATATTCCTTTAATCTATCTACAGTATCCATCCAGGGCATTACTGTATGAGATAATAACATAATAGTATCATCATTTCCGTAATATTCCTGAAGTGAAGACATATTTTTTGTTAGTTTAGGACAAATACCTGGACAAGTAGTAAAAAAGAAATCTGCTATATATATTTTACCATCATAAGTTTTGTTGGTAATGGTATCTCCATTTTGATTCAAAAATGAAAACTTTGGAATTTTGTGCGTTCCTTTATCCCAATTCGGAGTGAAATCCATAGAGTTAAAATATGGTAAATGAGACACGATTTTTTTATTAGTACTGTTTGTATCAATTTTTGATTTCTTGTCGTTGGTACAAGAAAAGAAAACTGTAATTATTACTATTGCAAAATATTTTGTCATTGATTTCAAATATTCTTATTCTAGGGTTAATTTAAAAGCTCCCAATCAAAAATTTTGGGCATAGGTAAGGGGCAAAATATAGGATTATTTCCAAATACTATTATTAGTTTATTTTATTGCTTCCAGTCGTTACACGATAACACTTTTTTAAACCAATTAATCCAAAACGTTCACCGTTGACCACCTCATAGTTGGCTTTTATATTTCCGTTCTTTTTCCACAAACGTTGAGAACCTGATTCTTTTCCGTTTTGATAATTAAAATCTCTATAAATTTGTCCAGTATTATACCATTCTTTTACACTACCGTTATATTGTCCTTTCTTATTAAAATGGTACTCAAATTTTTTACTTCCATTTTGCCACCATCCTTTATGAACATCTATTTTTAGACCCTTACGATAGTATCTTTCTATTGAGATAGTGTCGTTTGGATACCATTGTGTTTCATATCCGTGTTTTCTACCTTTTAAGTATTGAATTTTAGAATTTAATTTTTGATTTGAAAAATATGAGACTACAGATCCGGAAAAAGGAGATTTTTTATAATGTAAAACTCCGTTTTGTAACATTAATTCCGGATCTGAAATCTCTACTCTTATTTCATTGTTATTGTTCTGACAGGCAATAAGTGCAAAAAATAAAACAATGACAATATGAAATGTTTTTGTATTCAATTAATTAGAAATATTTCCTGCAGTTCCATAATATCCATTCCCATTAAGATAAGGGTCTTCACTTGTAATGTGGTAATGATAAATTCCATCAGGGAAATCTGCTGTAGGTTCATTGTGACCGTGATATTCATCTAAATCAGCATTTGTAATTTCGTTTCCATTTTCTATTGGTCCATATACAGGAAATCCATCAGCTAATAATCCTAAAAAAGCATCATCACCGAATTGATCCGTTAAATACGTTGGTTCTATATGATAATGATATTGACCAGACATTTGTGGATGACCCAACCATTGATCAAAAGAATCAATCTCATTAGTTAATGGTTCATCTGGTCCAGCATATTGGTTATAAAACGCAACTCCGTTTCTCGAAATTCCAATAGGTCCAAGCCCAGTAGCGGCATGTGTAGTTGCTTCAGCAGGATTTAACGTAATTGTAAATACTATATTCTGAGAAGAAATTGTATTTGGGTTTAATTGAAAATTAGTATTCGTTCCATTATAAGCTTCATATAAGGGATTATTAGTAGGCCAATATGGACTTGTATGATTCGGTACGCCTTCTGTAGTGAATGTAACTGTATTTCCATTAACTTCATAAGATAATCCTGTTCCATTAAACTTATTTAAAATGGAAGTAATATCATAATCGGTAGCTATAGGGTCAATTGTTTCATCTGTATCTCCGTTATCATCACCAGAGCAAGCAACAAAAATTGTAGCAGATAATATAATCACAAATGATAATTTCTTTAAGTTTTGCATAAATATGAATCTTTTGATTTAATCTTTAGATACCTTTTAAAAGAAAAACTTGCGTCACCCATAAAAAAATCAAGAATTGTAAAATTCTAATGTTTCGGCGGATGTTGTCGTCTTGGTCCTTTATGTAATGCTCCTTTAATAATTTTATTAAATTTAGTTTTTTGCTTTTGATCACAAATAGTAAAAATTGCTTTAAAATGATAGAAGGTAGCGATATCCTTTTCCTTTTCCTTTTGACCAATAAGATCAGTAATAGAATCAATTATAGAAGAATCAACCAATTCAGTAGATAAATTACTGAATAATTGATCTTTTAATCGTTTAATATTTCTATGAATAGCCCTAGTTTTTTTTCTATGGTTTTCATTTAGTATTTCAAACTTTTCCATCTGCGCATCATCAAATTGAAGTTCTTGTGCCATAAAATCACCAGGATGTTTTCTGTTTTTTTGCGGTTTTTGCAAAATCATAAAAATAAAAACAACATTAATAACTATAAGAAAAGCTAAAAGAATATATAAGATATTATTTTTTTTCACTGGTTTTGATTTAGTATTTCTCACTTTAATTAAAAAGAGATTCATTTATGGAAAGCTCATAATTTTGTGCAAAATTAGATACATTCTCATCATAGTTAGACTTATTGTACTGTGCTATTACATATACATTTAGTAGGACGATACACGTTAATGTTATCAGTTGATATTTTGGTGTGAACCAACTAAAAATCGAAATCTCTTCTTTTTCATTAAATAAACGATTCATCATCTTTTCTCTTAGAAAAGGGGATGGTTGCACTTTAGAAATGGTTTCGGTGATTTCTATTGTTTGTTCTACTTGATTCTGTATGTGATTTTTTGTTTTCACTTTTAAATATAATGGTTCTTATTTCTTTAGATGATATTATTTTCTAAAACTTGCTGTTATTGTCATTTTTATAAAAATCATATAATAGTTTTTGTAAATTCTTTTTTGATCTAAAGAGCAATGACTCTACAGAGGATAAACTTTTGTTGGTTATTTCACAGACTTCTTTATATGATAATCCATCAATTTTATTCAGAGTAAATACTATTTTTTGATCTTTAGGTAATCTATTAATTGCGCTGAATAAAATTTCTGACCTTTCTTTATTTTCTATCAAAATACCTGGATGGTTAAACTCAGTAAAACTTAACGTCTTATCGACTGTTATGTCATTATTAAAAAGGTTTTGTAAAATAGCAAAGCGTTTTTTCGTATTATTTTTCCTAATAAATTCTAAACTCTTATTGACCGATATTCTGTAGATCCAAGTTGATAATTTTGATTTACCACGAAATTTATGAATTGAATTATAAATCTCAACAAAAACTTCTTGCGTAAGGTCTTCAGCATCTTCTTTATTGGGAACAAACGAAATACAAGTACTAAAAACTTTTTGCTCGTAATCGTTTAATAACTTGCCAAAAGCTTTTTGTTGTCCTTCTCTTAATAATAGTATAAATTTTTGTTCGTTCAATTAGGTAGTTTGGTTTAACAATTTACAAACTATTTCGATAATTCATAATCATCTTCTGAGGTATATAATCACAACTCCCGTCTAAAACTTTATAGACGGGAGATATAGTTGTTAATGGAAATACTTGTAATTAAATAAAATGTATACAACAGTTTAAGCTTTTTCATCTAGATAAGTACCCAGATTGCTTAGTGTGTCATCCCAGAATTGTTCATAGAATTGTAACCATTGATTTACTTCTTTTAGAGGTTTGGTATCTGCAAAACAAAAGCGTTCTCGTCCTTTGGAATTGATTTTAACCAAACCAGCATCCTCTAATGTTTTTAGATGTTTGGTTACTCCTTGACGACTCATCTCAAATTGACTGGATATATGAGTAATCGGTAAAGCACTAGCTGCTATCACTAATGCATGAAATATTTCGCGTCTGGTTGGATCCGCAACCGCTTTGAGAATTTTAGTTATTTTATCCTGCATGTACTTCCTTTGTTAAATATCCGGAAAGTTCGTTAATGCAGTTATCCCATCCACCATTAAAACTAGTAAACATGGTAACAGCCGTCTCGCCGATGTAATTAGAAATACCTGAGTGTTCTAAATACAGTTTAGTACCTCCTTCAATTTTTTCTAATTGCCACTTAACAGTAGTCTCTATATTTGTGTTTCCTACAATCCAAGTATAAATTAATGTATATGGCGTAGCTTGTTTTACAGTACCCGTAATCTGCTCACAGTTTTCTTTATCTGGTGAGTTGAAGGTGTAGTTGTAACCAACTTCTGCTTTGAAATCTGTTGGAATAAACCAAGTAGAGATTTCTTCCGCAATGGAAATGGCATTCCAAATTTTGTCAATTGAATGTTTAAAAATGTGTTCTTTAACGATTTGATCTTTCATTGTATAAGGTTTTAAAATTAAACTAAAAACGCAACTAGTTGGTTGCAAATATAGTGAATAAAATTTAATAAGCAACTTTTTAGTTGCGTATTAATGAATTGAATTTTGCATCGTTATTGATAAGGGTAGAGGAATGTTATCTTAAAAACAATTATTATAATTTTTTTAAATGAATATTTCTGATTAATTTAATACGCAATAATCGTCAGTTTATTTCCCCAATTTTTTAGAGCTATATATTGGAAGTCCCATTTTTACTTTCACATTAGCAATATCCTGTTTTATTAATTATACAGGGTTTTGGGTATGTTTTTATGTAAGATGTTTTCCGATATTGTATTTAGTAAATTACGGATAATAAAACCATCAAACATATGTCATCGCCTAATAAGAAACCGGTAATAAATTGTCATACGCACATTTTTAGAGGAGAGCACGTTCCTCCGTATCTTGCTAAAACATTTGTCCCTTGGCCATTGAGTTATTTACTTAATACTTCATTGATCCTTAAGTTATATAAGAATAGTATTCGAAGTAATAGTAAAAAATATCAAGATCCATACATAGAAAAAAGGCGCAAAAGAGTAATTAAAGCCATAAAGTTAAGGAGAAACAAAATCCTTTCTGGATTTCTGTCTTTGACAGGAATGATACTCACAATTCATGTATTGTTTATTCTATTTAGATGGTTATCACTAATTTTCAATCCTGAGCAAAACGAAATAATAGGGTATATCATTAAACTTCAGACTTGGTTGATAGATCATAAAATGTTGTTTCCTATAAGAAATGTATATCTGCAAATTCTTATCTCTGTTATTTTATTTAGTTATTTTAAAAGTGGACGAAATCTAATTTGGTTTATTCTTACTAGAACAGTCAAGTTTTTTTCTATCCTTCCGGGTAAAATGACAAAAGATTTATTGGAAAGATATTTATTATTAGGTCGTTTTACTTTATATAAAAATCAAAGTAGAATTTTTTCCTCAATGAAAGAACAATATACTCCAGGAACAAAATTTATTGTATTACCAATGGATATGGAGTATATGGGAGCTGGAAAATTAAAACCTGAGAATTCTTACCAACATCAGATGAAGGAATTGGCAGATATTAAAGAAAGTAGCACTAATAAGGATGCATTTCTTCCGTTTGTTTTTGCTGAGCCAAGAAGAATAAAAGAAGAAAAGGATCATCTTAAATATACTTTTAATAATGGTAAGGTAACATTGCAAGATTGTTTTATTAAAGAATATATCGAGGATAAAAAGTTTGATGGATTTAAGATTTATCCGGCTTTGGGATATTACCCATTTGACGAAGCGTTATTGCCATTATGGAAATATGCGGCTGATAATGGTATACCGATAATGACACATTGTATTAAAGGAACTATTTTTTATAGAGGATCAAAGAAAAAAGAATGGGAATCTCATCCGGTTTTTAAAGAAATAGTGAATCTTAAAAATGAGATTTATGAACCATTATTATTACCACAACCTAAAAACAAAGATTTTTCTTTAAATTTTACACACCCAATGAATTATTTGGTACTGTTAAAAGAAGAATTATTACGAATTTTAGTAAGTCAGTGTGATCAGGATATTAAGGAACTTTTTGGATATAAAGATCTAAATACCGAATTAGCTTATAACCTATCTCATTTGAAAATTTGTTTTGCTCATTTTGGAGGAGAAGATCAATGGAATAAATATCTAGAACTGGATCGGTATGGGTATAGTAATGAATTAATCAAAGAACCAGATACAGGCATAAATTTTATGTACACTTCTGATAATAGGTTTAGTTGGAAAAAACTTCAGGATTGCTGGAAATATGTCGATTGGTATTCAATAATCTGCAGTATAATGTTACAACACGATAATGTATATGCAGATATTAGTTACATATTACATGACGAAGGAATATTTCCTTTATTGAGGCAAACGATTAATCATCCTAAATTAGGAAAGAAAGTTTTATTTGGAACTGATTTTTATGTAGTTAGAAATCATTCCGCAGAGAAGAATCTGGTTGCTACAACAACGGGTAATTTGACTGTAGAAGAATTTGATATTATTGCACGGGATAATCCTGCGAAATTTTTGTCTTAATCTTAATCTTAATCTTAATCACAGCTGGTCGTGCTATACCATTTAGCTATGGTATTTTCTGCGGGTTTGAATCTAGGAGAAAAGTCTAGGTTAGTAGGAGCGTTTTCTTTTTTTGATCTCGTGTTCCATTGCCATATATATGTTCCTGCGAACCAAGATTTACCCCATAGTTCTTCATATAATGCTTGATATGCGATTTGTTGAGTTTTATCAGACTTTTGTTTTGACAAAACACTTAGTGCAGAACCCCATTCCCAAGGCCTTATGGTTCCCGAAGCTTCACTTTTGTATCCTATTTCGGTAAATAATATAGGTTTATGATGCTTTTTTGATAATAACTCCAGCATATCTATATGCTTTTTCCAACCTTTTTTAACTGTATTAATGTCTGGATGAGATCCTTCAGTTAAAGGAAAATAAGCCTGAATACCTATATAGTCGAGTTCATCCCAAAAATCTAGATATTCATATTCTCCATCCCAATTTGCTGCGTATGTAAGTTTACCTTTATAGATTTGTTTAATTTCCTTGACGAGAGATTTCCACTGTTCTGGCTGAGCCTGCAGAGAACTTCTTAACTCTGTACCTATACAAAGTAACTCCGTATTAGTTTTAGCAGCCATTTTGGCGTAATGGATTATATTTACACGATAGGATGCAAACCAAGTATCCCAATCAGTACTGTTAGATTGTGTTACATTAGATCTCCATCCAGAGCTTAACCAAAGATGTGGTTTCAGCATTATGTGAATATTCTTTTCTTTAAGTTCTGTGATCGTTTTGATAAATAAACTATCCCTTCGCGACCATTGACCGACCTTTTTTGGTTTTCTCATTTCTAATGTCTGTTCATCTTCTTGATCTAAAAATGGAACCACAGCAACCCATTCTATGTTAGATCTAATTAGATCATCAATAGCAGCAGTATTATCATCGTTCCAACCGAATACAGTCATTCCACGATGTTTGCCATCGACTGCATATAAATTATTAGAAATACCACTTTTATTTTCTACAGAAGGAATCCAGTCATATTGAAAATTCTCTGAACTATTTTTAATTATAATGAACTTGAAAGCACCAAATAGAATCAAAGCAGGAGTAAATAATTGTAATGAAAAACGAGTTATCATTACTCTAAAACCTTTCTTTTTTTGTATTCGTATGAAGTATCTGAAAATTAAAAAGGAAACATATAATATTAAGAACAGTGTATGTATCGCTATGATGAAATTTATTCTTGTTAAAGCTTCTCCAAAATAACCTAAAGAATCTAAAAAAGTAACCCCAGATATGGTCATGGCTCCAATAATAAAAAGAACTAGACTTAGTAGCCAGGTACTTATGTATACTTTTAATGCTGAAAATAATTCCTTTCTCATGGATTAAGTTAACTACTATAATAGATTAGAATAATAATAAAAATGTAATCATACATAGTTTATAGGTTAATATCACTTTTTAAATGTAAAAAAAATATAAACTTTTCATAAAAATGTATTTACAACTTAATTAAGCTGTATTTTGATTCTGGTAACCATCTAAAAATCAGTGTCAACATAAAATGTAGAATATATGAGTTTGCATAAAAAGTTTTTGGTGTTATTAGTTTTAATTGGTTTTAACAGTAGTTATTCGCAATATAAAGAGAACGATTGGGAAGAGAGAGATGCCTGGATGAAGGTGTCGGAGATATTTAAAATTGCAGAAATCAATCCAGGCAGTATTGTTGCGGATATAGGTTGTCATGAAGGATATTTGTCAATTCATATAGCTAATAAAGTAGGGGAAACAGGACAGGTTTATGCTGTAGATGTAAGAAAAGATCGGTTAGAGAAACTAGATGAGCATCTGAAGAAACGAAAACTGAAAAATGTAAAAACTATTTTAGGAGATTATGATGATCCAAAATTACCAGATAATTCATTGGATGTTGTAATCATTTTGGATACATATCATGAAATGGATGATTATAAAGAAATATTAGCTCACGTTAAAAAAGCTCTTAAACCCGAAGGGAAGATCGTACTCATAGAAAAATTCAAAAAACACTTGCTTAATAAATCAAGAGATGAACAAACAGATGCACATACCTTAGCGATGCATTATGTAAAAGAAGAATTACAAGAAGCTGGTTTTACTATTAAAACAGAAATTAAAGACTTCGGTAGATGGAAAAAAGAAGAAGATAAACGGATATGGATTTTAGTTGGGGCGAAATTGTAATTTGTAAAATTTTGCAACCCGATTGGATTAGATTTCATTTATCTTTGTATACGAAATGAGGTTTTCTACAATCATATTATCTGTTTTTATATTAGGCTTAACGATTATGCCTTGTTCCGATGTGTTTAATTCTGAGCATCAAGAGGAAGTTTTATTTACGGATACTCATGATCATTCTCAAGATGAAGATGATTCGTGTTCATCAATATGTATATGTGCATGTTGTGGAGTAACTATTACATATGAGTTGTTAAAACAATTTAAAGTAGCAACAAGGACTGGTATCATTTCCAAAAAGGATTTGTTGTATCAATCAGAGTATACTTTTTATTTCCTTTCTAATATATGGCATCCGCCTCAATCAATTAGCTAATACATAATAGGCTTTTACATAATAGTAGTCTTGGATTAAATTTAGCAAATTAAAAACACAAAATTTTAGAATGAAAAAAATAATATGGAGCATAATGCTCTCTATATCACTATGTGCATATGTTAATGCGCAGACGAATACGTTAAAAGTAAAGATACTAGCAGCATCCAATAGCGAACCCCTTATTGGAGCTACTATTTATGCAAAAACATTAGAAAAAGGGGCTGTTACCGATCTTGATGGTATGGCCAGAGTTGATGGACTTCCTAACGGAACTTATGACTTTACAATATCATTTTTAGGTTTTGAACCTCTGGAAAGAAAGATAGAAATTCCATATGCTGATATATTAATCATATATCTTAAGGAAGATGGAGAGGCTTTAGAAGAGGTTGTTTTACAATCAAATCGTAGTACCCGTACTATAAAAAGAATACCAACAAGAATTGAGTTTATTGGAGCAGAAGAACTGGGTGAGAAAAATGCCATGAATGCTACCAATATTTCTATGGTTCTTAGAGAAAGTACAGGTATCCAAATGCAGCAAACATCGTTAAGCAGCGGGAATTCTAATATTAGAATTCAAGGATTAGATGGACGATATACTCAGTTACTAAGAGATGGATTTCCTTTGTATGGAGGTTTTTCTAGTGGATTAAGTATTATGCAAATACCTCCTTTAGATCTGAAACAATTCGAAATTATAAAAGGAAGTTCCTCTACTCTTTATGGAGGAGGAGCTATTGCAGGATTAGTCAATATGATTTCTAAAACACCAGAAGAAGAAGCTGATCTAGATATTATGCTTACACAAACACATGCACTGGGAACAACGGGAAATGTTTTTTATAGCAAACGAAATAAAAAATTTGGAGTCACGCTATATGGATCAGGTCATTACCAAAAAGCGTATGATCCGGAAGATGATGGATTCAGTAATCTACCTTTGACGAAATCTGTATCGATTAATCCAAAATTGTTTTATTATCCATCTGATGAGACTACGTTTTGGTTTGGTGTAAATGGAACTTATGATGATAGAATCGGAGGAGTTATTGATAGGATCGAAAATGATGGGAATAATAATCTGTACACAGAAGAAAATATTTCTAAACGTATTAGCACACAACTAGTTTATACAACGGAAATAGATTCTGTAAGATCATTAAATATAAAAAATAGTTTTGCATATTTTAATCGAAATCTTACTGTTCCAAGCTTAAACTTTAAAGGAGATCAGTTTAACTCATTTACAGAAATAACTTATCATAAACAAGGCACAAGGGCGGATTGGATTTTAGGTGCAAATTTATATACCATTGATTTTGATGAGGAATCTAGCACTTTAGAACGCGATCAGAAAGATATAACGGCAGGATTATTTATAAACAATATTTACGATTTTTCTGATAACTGGATATTAGAAACTGGTTTTAGGGCAGATTATGCAAAAGATTGGGGTTTTTTTCCATTACCTAAAATATCATTACTTTATAAATCAAACAATTCCTTTTCTAGTAGAATAGGTGGAGGATTAGGATATAAAATCCCGGATATCTTTACTGAAGAAGCTGAATTTATTAATTTCAATAATGTGTTGGCAATTGACAAAGATGCTTTGGATGCAGAACGTTCTTATGGAGTAAATCTAGATTTCAATTATGAAACTTTCCTTACAGATGAAATAGGTTTTTCTATAAATCAATTGTTTTATATGACAGCAATACAAGAAGGTCTATTGTTAACAGATACTAGTACAGGTTTTTTTCAGTTTGAAAATGCGCAAGATGATATCGTAAGTAAAGGTGCAGAAACTAATATCAAGTTCACCTATAAGGATTTTAGATGGTTTCTTAATTATGCATTTATTGATACACGTTTAAATTATCTTAATGGTAATCCTCAAAAACCACTTACAGCAAGAAATAATGCCGGTAGTGTGGTTATGTATGAGAATGAAAAATGGAGAATAGGTTACGAAACGTACTATACAGGAAAACAGTTACTTTCTAATGGAACTGAAACAACAGATTTTATTACAATGGGATTATTAGGGATGCGTAATTTTAGCTGGGGAACAGTTTTTATTAACTTCGAAAATTTCACAGATAGAAGACAAAGCAGATTCTCTCCATTAGTATTACCTCCAACTACTGATCCAACTTTTACAGAAATTTATGCGCCTACAGATGGATTCATATTTAGTGCAGGTATTATTATAAAACCTTTTGGACAAAAAGAAGAACATCATTAATAGATATAATCAAGGATGCCTTGTAAAAAACACAAGGCATCCTATACGTTTGATAGATCTATGATTGATCCTAATTTTTTTTTTAGGTTGTTATTTCTAGTCTATAACCTACACCATGAATGTTAACAATTTTCACATCAGAATCTTTACCGAGTTTTTTTCGTAGTTTAGAAATAAACATATCCAGACTTCTACCCACAACAACACCATTATCCTCCCATACTTGTTTAATTAGTAGTTCTCTTTTAACAATTTGGTTAGGATGTTGTGCAAAAATACTCAGAAGTTCACTCTCTTTAACCGTTAATGTAATTTCATGTCCATCTTTACTTAATTTCTGTTCATTAGGATGAAATAACAGATTACCTATCGGGATGTGATTAGAAGTAACTACCGCAATATTTTCTTTAAATTTCTTTTTGAATAAGGTAGTACCTGTAATCAAAAGAACAAGCAATACTAATAAGGATAGGGTATATGTGTTACTCAAAGCGCCATATAGAGAAGGAATTTCTTCTTGTAACATAATAATCTGAATGGTATAACAACTCACAGGAAGTTTTCTACCTAAACAAGGAATTTCATTATCTTTTAAAGGCCCTAGAATTTCATAACTATAGGATACTTCCTTAGTTTTGCATTGAATTACTTCAGTAATATAATTCTCAGGAAGTCCTGTTTTTTTTAATTCAGCATCAATAATAGAGACTAAAGTTTCTGGATCAATAGCTAATTCTTTTTCAAAAGATAATTCAAATGTATAATCAGAAATTTCTCTTATTGGTAATACCAATGATAGAGGATCATTATTCTTCAATAATAATTTATTACCAACAGCTCTTAGAGCGACTTTTATTTTTTCAGGATAAAGTGAATCTTCTTTTGGAGAAAAGCTATGCATTGTCATTACCACGATTAGTAAGACAATAGTTATTTTTAATATTTTAATAATGTTTTTCACTCTAAAAAGCTTCTTATTTACAAATAACGGAAAATTTACTTTTACGATACACTTTTTTACAATTGATTTAGCATAGTAGCGTATGCTGTGATCTAATTTTGTTATAACTAAAATTAAAATAATGAAATTGATGAAAGACAATCAAAAAAATCAAAGGAATCAAAACAATAAAGCGAATACGAATAGTATTAAAATGTATCTAGGTGTAATCATAGTCATATTCATATTTTCATGTTCAAAAAAAACAGATTTTATCACCACAGAATCTGGACTTCAATATAAAATTGTCAAACCGGGTGCAGGTATGGCAGTTGTAAAAGGACAAGAAGTTCTTATTCATGAAACTACAAAATACACTAATGACTTTATAGTTTATACTTCTAGAGATAGACCAGAACCTCTTAAAATTCTAGTAGGAGGTAATCAGGTTATAAAAGGTGTTGATGAGGGTCTGTTGGGAATGCAAAAAGGAGAGATCCGAAAACTTATTGTTCCACCTTCTTTAAGTAAAAGAATGGGGAATATGACATTTCCACATCCGGATTCTACATTACTTTATGATATTGAATTAATAGATATTGTAGAAAAGAAAACAATTGCTGAAGTGAAAAAGGGAGATGCTTTGAAAATAGATAAAGAAAAAAGTATTCTTAAGTGGGAAGGTTTTAATAAACTACAAAGTAATGGACATTATGGAAAGGTTTCTTTTCATAGTGGGGAATTCTATAAAGATGAAGGAAAGCTTATTGGAGGTGATTTCGTAATAGATATGAATACGATAATAAATACGGATGGAGAATATAGTCAGTCCCTAATAGATCATTTAAAAAATGAAGATTTTTTTGAAACGAATACATATCCAACAGCATCACTTAAAATAACAAGCATAAAATATACTGATGATTCTAATATATCTTTGGTAGCTAATCTAACAATTAAAGATGTACAACAGCCTATAGAATTTGATGCTCATATAACGTATAATGATGAAAAACTAGTCTTTGCTTCAAAGTTTATAATAGATAGAACACGATGGAATATGTTTTACAGATCTGGTAGCATTTTTGATGGTTTAGGTGATAATTTAATCTCAGATGAGATACATTTCGAGGTAACAATTATAACAGAATAATTAGCTGTAGATATCCAGTTTTATTCATTTAAAAACAAATTGAAAAAAAATAATCTCATATTTTATGATAAATATTCTGCAAAAATGCATAAAAGGAAGTAGTTTTGCAGCCCTAGAAATCAGAAAGTATGTCGGAGTCAACTACAGAATTACAAGAGAAAAAAAGAGGAAAAGATTTATATAGCTATCAAAAAGGAGCCATTAATAAAATTTTTAAAAGTTTTGAAGATGCTCCGGAAGATTACCACCTATTATATCAATTACCAACTGGAGGTGGAAAGACAGTTATTTTTTCTGAGATAGTAAGACAATACCTAAAGCATCATAACAGAAAAGTACTAGTGATGACGCATCGTATAGAATTGTGTAAGCAAACATCTAAGATGCTTACAGGATTTGGTGTTGATAACAAAGTAGTTGACAGTAAGGCGAATCTGGAAGATCAAGATAGGTATAGTTGTTTTGTTGCTATGGTAGAAACCTTAAATAATAGGTTAAATGAAGGTAAGTTAGATATTTCTGATATTGGGCTAGTAATTATTGATGAAGCACACTATAATTCTTTTACGAAGTTATTTAAGTTTTTCGAAAAGTCCTTTATTCTAGGAGTTACGGCCACACCATTAAGTTCGAATATAAAATTGCCAATGAAAGACAATTATAACGAACTAATTGTTGGTGAAACTATAGAGTCTCTAATCGAGAATGAATTTTTGGCCAGAGCAGAGGTGTTTGCATATAATATGGGATTAACTTCTCTAGAAGTAGGATCTAACGGGGATTATACCGTAAAATCTTCTGAGGATTTATATACCAATAGTACCATGTTAACGCAGTTGTTACAAGCGTATGAAAAGCATTCTAAAGGTAAGAAAACCTTAATATTTAATAATGGTATTAATACATCATTACACGTTTTTGATACTTTTAGATCGGCTGGATATCCTGTAGCGCATTTAGATAACACAGCTACTAAAAAACAAAGAAAACAGATTCTTGAATGGTTTAAGGAAACACCTAACGCTATTTTGACTTCTGTAAGTATTTTGACAACTGGATTTGATGAGCCTACAGTGGATACCATTATCCTAAATCGTGCTACAAAATCATTGACTTTGTATTATCAGATGATCGGTCGTGGTTCCCGAATCCTAAAGAACAAATCTACATTTAATGTTATTGACTTAGGAAACAATCATCATCGATTTGGTCCTTGGGGAGCTGATCTAGATTGGCAAAAAATATTTAATTCGCCTGATTATTATATGGATAAACTCCTTAATGATGAGGATATCGAAAATAAATTCAGACATGAAATGCCCGAAGAATTAAGAGCTGAATTTGCCAATTCTGAAGAGGTATACTTTGATATTAAGGAAACCTATAAAGATTCTGTTAGAAAAGGAGAATCCTCTAAAGTCGTTTTGGAAAGATCAATAACACAACACGCAAAGATTTGTATAGAAAATAGTGAGGATGTATACGATGCTTTAGCTTTAGCAAAAATGCTAGGTGAAGATATAGACCATAGGATACAAAGTTATGCTAAGTGTATCAGTAGAAGTACCTATAATTTTTTATCTTGGTTAAAGGATGATTACCGAAAAAAGCTGAATGCATATTTAAGAGAAAATTTCGATACTAAATTTGAAGAAATTCACGGTAGACCTCCAGAATAAGTTCTTTTTGCTGGAATCGTTTAAAAATAGAATCTCTTATTCTTTCGGGAATTTCCAGGCAACAAATCGACTTTGTTTTTTTCCTTGAGACATCTCTACTGTTTTATGAACAGCTTTTAATTTATTGAGTTGTTTGTAGATTTTGGATAGATTTTCTTTTTTAGATACCAAAGTTGTAAACCAACCAACTTGAGTTTTAAAGAGTATACTTTGCTTGATCATTCGTTTAATAAATAAAGCTTCTCCGCCATTACACCACAGTTCATTGGCTTGACCACCAAAATTTAGTTCAACAGATTTGATTTGGGTATCACCTGAGGATAAGTTTTTTAGTTTTCGCAATGTACCTTTGGTAGCTTCTTTTTCTGATGAATGAAAAGGAGGATTACACATAGAAAAATGGTAATATTCTTTAGGTTTAATAATACTTTCGAATATATGGGCATTATTCGTTTGATGCCTTATTTCAATATTGTTTTTTAAATCTGTAGTAAGATCAATAGTTTCTTTAGCAGTTTTAACTGCTACTATATTAATATCTACGCCTACCATTTTCCAGTTATAAATTTGCGATCCCAGAATTGGATAAATACAATTAGCACCAACACCAATATCTAATCCTTTTATTTGATCACTATTAGTATTTTCCTTAAGTAGATCTTTTATATAATGGATGTAATCAGCTCTTCCAGGAATAGGAGGACAGAGATAGTTTTCAGGAACACTCCAGTCATTCAAATGGTAATGATGCTTTAGAATAGCTCTGTTTAACTCTATTACCGCTTGATTATCAGAAAAATCAATACTCTTATTACCATAAGAAGTTATCAAAACATGATTTGATAATTCTTGATGAGTAACACATAGAGCGTCAAACTCATAAGATGAATTATGAATGTTGTTAGGATGCAAAATAAAACCAGAATTAGTAAGCTGTAAATATATAGATTATAATTTCTTTTTTGAGCGATTCAAAATATTATGAAAACAGATTTTATGTGTCAGGCTTATTCTTTTGATATGTTAACAATCCTAATCATATACTTTATCTCGTTTTAACTCTAATAAAGTGTTAATTCCCTTAAAAAAAATCAAAATTAATACATTTGTAAACCCTATGAAATACTATAAGTGATGTTTTTCGTTATAAATATAGGGGGAAAATTCCCTGTTTCTATATCTTTTTAATGACTATATTTACATGAATTATTCGTCAAAGATATTCTCACACAAACTTAATTATAGTGCGATAAGTATTGATATTGCGTTATAGATTGGCTTACCTAAAATTCGATTTGAGCGAAATCATACTTCGATGATTTATAGTTTTTGTTGCTACGACTATAATCAGAATTACCCATATATAACAAGCTCGAAAGATGTATTCAATTGTGCTTCATAGCGCTGGGAATGCGTAGGACTCATTAACAGAAAATGTTTAATATCTAATATTCAATTTATGAAGTCATTTGTAGCAACGCTTGCCTTTTTGTTTTTTATTTCTTGTAATGTAGAAGATGATTATGTTCCTTTTCAGATTGAGCAAGTTTTTTCTAATACCCTAGAACAAACCATCAAAGTAGATATCATTTATATCCAACCTTCTGTGGTATCCAACCAATCTTCTTATAATTTAGATGAAACAGATTTTATTAATAATTTAAATGGAAGCTTTTTTCATAGATATGGTATAGGTTTAGAAAAAGGAGATATTGCAATCATGATAGACGATGAATTATATGATTTAAGAGATAATGGAGGAGAAGAGACAAGGGTATTCTTAGCCCAAACACAGAATTCATATAATAAAAACAGGATAACCATATATATTATGAAGAGAGCTAATACATTAACAATAGCCGGAATAGGAAAAGATCAAAGAGTTTTAATTACTGATGAGTTTTTATATACACCGACAGCACCTCATGAAATTGGTCATTCTTTAGGTTTGTATCATTCTACAATAGAGGGAAATATCATGAGTAAATTTAGACCCCATATGAGAAAGGATTTCACAAATGAACAAGTTGATAAAATAAAAAACACGATGAAAAAAATGGAAATTTAATAGGACGTTCTTTATACTATGAGTGTCATCCAGTTAATTTTTCTTTTTATTTATAAAGTAATTTCTACCAGGTATCAGTTTTTAATTGAAGGCAAGCATGTGATCTAATAGCACTCTGTAGAATTATTTTAATAGCTATTGTTTTAAAAAAAAACAGCCTGTTTTTAGCAGCCTGTTTTCTTATGATTTTAAGATCTCTGTAAATTGTTATACCATCTCACCAATATGAATAGGACTCAATTCATTGCTTTCTTTGTCACTGTATATTCTGGATTTAATGATAAATCTAATTCCCATAGGAATTTCCAAAGAAAAACTAGATCCACGACCTTCTACCACGTCTACAGTTAATTGTGTATGCTTCCAGTATTCAAATTGATCTGAAGACATGTAGAAATTGCAGTTATGTATGGTTCCTAACCAAATATCAGTTTCGTTGATCATCAATTCCCCTTTTTCAAAACACATAGGCGATGACCCATCACAGCATCCTCCGCTTTGATGAAACATCAATTCCCCATGTTTCTTAGTAAGGGTATCAATCACAGCCTTTGCAGCCTCTGTAATCTTAACACGTGACGTCATATTAACAGTTTATTTTAGAAGAACCCCATTGGTTTCTTGTCATAAGAAATAAGCATGTTTTTAGTCTGACGATAATGGTTAAGCATCATTTTATGATTTTCTCTGCCGATACCAGATTTTTTGTAACCTCCAAATGGCGCATGAGCGGGATATGTGTGATAGCAATTAACCCATACACGACCAGCTTGTACTGATCTGGATATCTGATAAGCTTGATGCATATCACGAGTCCAAACACCAGCACCTAAACCATAAAGAGTGTCATTAGCAATTTCTATAGCTTCAGCCTCATCTTTGAAAGTAGTTACACAAGCTACAGGACCAAAGATTTCTTCCTGAAAAACACGCATTTTATTATTTCCTAACAATAAAGTAGGTTCAATGTAAAAACCATTTTCTAATCCTTCTACATAAGCAGCTTTACCTCCTGATAGTACTTCGCATCCTTCATCTTTACCTATATTGATATAGTTAAGGATCTTTTCGTACTGATCGTTTGACGCTTGTGCTCCCATCATGGTTTCTGGATCCAATGGATGTCCCAGTTCGATTGCTTCCGTGCGTTCTATAACGCGTTCTATGAATGCATCATAAATGCTTTCCTGAATTAATATTCTGGATGGACAGGTGCATACTTCTCCTTGATTGAGAGCAAATAACACAGCGCCTTCAATACATTTGTCAAAAAACTCATCATCTGCTTCCATAATACTCTCAAAAAAGATATTTGGAGATTTACCACCTAGCTCCAGTGTAACGGGAGTTATATTTTTAGAAGCGTATTGCATGATAAGTTGACCAGTTGTAGTCTCACCTGTAAAGGCTACTTTTTTTATTCTGGTACTAGAAGCTAATGGTTTTCCTGCTTCAATACCAAATCCATTTACTACATTAAGGACACCGTCAGGGAGTATTCCTTCAATCAATTCCATAAGGATCATAATGCCTACAGGAGTTTGTTCTGCTGGTTTTAATACTACGCAATTTCCGGCTGCTAGAGCAGGAGCTATTTTCCAAGTAGCCATTAATATAGGGAAGTTCCAAGGAATGATCTGACCAACAACACCTAATGGCTCTAAGATGTTAACCGACAAAGTGTTATGGTCTAACTCACTAGCCGATCCTTCTTCTGCGCGAATTACACCTGCAAAATATCTAAAATGATCAATAGCTAGTGGGAGATCGGCTGCCAAAGTTTCACGTAGTGCTTTTCCATTGTCCCATGTTTCGGCACGAGCCAGAGTGTCAAGGTTTTTCTCGATTACATCAGCAATTTTTAATAAGCAATTACTACGAAAGGTAGCAGAGGAATTATTCCACTCTGGAGCGGCTTTCCAGGCTGAGTCAATAGCGAGTTCAATATCTTCTTCAGTTGATCTAGCAATTTTTGTAAAACTGGTTCCATCAACAGGAGAAATGTTGTCAAAGTATTGGCCTTTAACAGGAGCGGTCCATTTTCCACCAATATAATTGTTGTATTGGTCTTTGAAGTTAGGTCTTCTTACCTTACCTTTTGGGGTTGGTCTTACGATACTCATAGTAATAATAGAATTAAAAGGGTTAAAACGGTTGTTAGAATAGGAATTCTAGTGGTTTGCCAAACAAAAAAGATGTAATGCATTGACAATAAAGGACGTACCTTTAAATATACTATATTTTTAAGAATTTTTTCGAATGAAAATTGTTAATATTATCAATTATTTTATGTGATAAAAAAAGTGATAAACTATGGTAATAGTACGCATAGAATCTAGTAGATCTTATAATCTAAAAAGAGAATTAATAGGAGGTAAGTAAGGGATGTTTTAGTTAGTGATTAACTCTTTTTGCCTCAAAGGTTTTGAATAAAAAGCCCTTATAAGCCCTGATATAACAAGTATCTGTATTATCCGTATCGATCCAGACTTTCACTGTATATGTTTTTCCACTATCCGCATTATAAATTGTTCCTCCGGACAATTCTCCATCTTCAAAATTTAAGTCATTAAGTATATCCATACCCAATAATGGACGCTGTCTAAGATTATGATCAGGATTATTATTATCTAAACCATTAAGGTTGGAAATTGGACGCTCAGCACGTTTATTTATTTTTCCGTAAAAACGATTTCCATCTTTATATATTTCTATAATAGATCCACCTTCTATTTGCCATTTTCCGATATAGGTTTCTGGAGTGATAGAGGAATTATATAGGAAAGACAAGAAAACAATGAAGATAAATCTCATTAAAAAGTATGTTGTTTAGATTGGTTTTTTTATTGAAAGATAAGTATAAAAGTTTGATTATAATTTCTCCAATCACCTAAACGAGTATTATCGATTAATAAGTAAGTCAAGCAAAAAACACGTATTGAGAATAATAATTGTAAGTAAAATATTGGTGATCAGTTATTTGTACTTATCTATAATATCTTTTATGTCTACCTCCATATAATCAGCAATTCTTTGCAGTCTTTCAAAGTCTTTTGCTAGGTTTTTACGTTTTACAACATAATCTCCAGCCTGTGGGCTTACTCCTAAAGTTTTAGAAATCCCATATACCGTTTTAGTTCCCTTACTTTTTTTGAGAAGCCTTTTCAAGTTCTTATTTACCATAATTCAAATATACATGTGTTTTTTTAATATTCAAATAAAATTTTATTAAAAAAATATTTGAATAATCAAATTATATATGTATATTCGTCGAAACGTAACCAAAAATCATCACCTATGAAACTCTTACTTATTACTGCATTATTTTGTGTGTCTTTAGGGTATGCAACAACAAACTCGGAGAATGAAAAAGAAAAAAATAAAAAAGCGGAGAAAAATGTTAAAGAGGAAAATTCTTTAGTCTCTAAAAATTTTCATTCAGTTAAAAGATGGAAAATAACAATTGAGTACACTAATGGAGAAGTGATTGCTAAAACGATTACTCTGGATAATAATCCGACTATTAGCCCTATGGAAAATGCTTTTCTTGAGGCAGAAAAATATATGAAAACATTAAAAAATGTGAATAGCTATAATGTATCTCCAGTTTCAAGTAATTCATTCGTGCTTTTAGCTGGAAACTAAAAACCCTAAATGAGTCTCAAAACTACTATTGAGATGAAATACCTACTTATATGATAAAAAAGGCAGTGAAAACTGCCTTTTTTTATTTTATTATAAATTCTAACTTATAACTCTCAATAGGAATTTCTTTGTCCGATATAGTATGTAATTCATTATCAAATAATCGGTAAAGATTGTTTCCTGCTAAATCTTCAATACCTGCATCAAAATGAACCTCGTAACTATCCTTTTTCCAAGGCTCTTTTGGTTTAAATGCTATTACTTTTTCTTGATTCAAAAGATCCCAAGTACCTGTGACTTCTTGATCATTACTATTGAGAATAGTAATATTATTCAGACTACTTCCATAATCTATTGGTTCATCACATTTAATTAGGAGATTGCCTCTAGAATTAGCTTCAATAGAATTAATTTCCCAAGTATTTATTGCTAGTTTTACTCTATCCGTATCCGTTATTAGAAAAGGGTGTATAAAATCTTTTTGCATGGATACACCTTTATTATCTTTAATATTTTTGGAAATTATCAAAGAATAATTTTCTTGATTATTAAAAACAGGACCTAGTTGTTTATTGGGAATGAGATCGCGTTTCTGTCTTCCTGGTTCTATCCATAGGGTTAGGAGCGTGGCATTATCAGAAATCAAAGCATTCTCTAAACGAAGCACCACTCTTGATAATGTATCTCCAGATGCGTTTACGAATTTTATATGATCATATATATGAGCCGTATTAATAGGTTTTGAAAACCTGATATACCATTTTAAAAGGTTAGAAGGTAATCTAGAAGAAGTAGGATATATTTTGCTTACTGATAGGAATTCATAATTTTCGGGAACTGGCAATGAAAAATGTGTTATTGTATGATTATATAATACAGTATATTTTTGGTTCCATCCAAATGGTACTATAGGTATGAAATGAATTTCTTTTTCTTTTTTAACGATTTTTCCTAGAATCGAAGTGGTGACAGGTAACTGATCTTCAGGAATCTCTCCTTTAAATACAAGAATATTTTCTGTAATTACTTCACTATTTGAAATGGTTATTTGATTTTCATTAAAAATAAACTCCAGTGATGTTTGAGCAAACATTTCTGGAGCTATACTTATAAGGGTCCATAGAATACAGATGAGATTCTTCACTATAAAATATCAATTAATAATGATGAAACTGGAATATCTTGTTTCATTACTTTACCCACCAACTGTTTCCGGTTTTTAACGCCAAATTTCCGTTAGATTCTCTTTGTATAATAATAAAACCATCTCCTAATTTATCCAGTTGTTGTACATTAACATAGGGTAGGTTTACATAGTCAACACCTTCTGCGGCACCTTTTTTTGTCACTGGAGTGGTAAGTGAATCTTTATAGGCAGCAAGATCTTTAAAATCCATTTTCATTAGTGGTCTATTGCTATTTGCAATAAGTAAATAACGATTTCCTTCATTTTCGATTTCAATCATATCAACTGGAGAGTTTCCACTTCCTAATTCAGCAACTGTTCTTCCTTTATGATGTTTACCTGGCTTGATTTCATTCATTGGAAAAACTACTAATGGGGTACACGTATAACCAGCAACTATATGTGAATCTCCATTGATTTTAGTTGGGATAAATGTTTTTATAGGAGCGTGGGTTTCATATTTCCCGTGTGCAGCGTGATAAATTTCTAATGAACTAGATGCCTGTTTATCACTAAATGGAAAATCAATTGATCTAAAAGTAGAAGCAAATTCTTGATTACTTAAACCGGATAATAGAATTTTTCCTTCTGTATATTTAAGATCCGCCACTGCCCATTTACGTAACTTTCTACCGCGACGGTCTTTTGCTTCTTCGGAAACGGCATTTTGTAAAGCTGTTTTACTATGAGAAACATTGTCCAGAGGAACTTGTTTTAATACATTATCTACTACCCTTAATAGTATGGGTACACCAGAACTATGATTAATCGAAAGATAGATGTTATTATTCTCCGGATTTACTACCATATCAGTGATCTGAATCTGATCGATAGTTGTCCCCATCATATCAGATATTAGTTTGTCTAGTTGATCTAGTTTTACTTTAGAGTTATCGACTTTAGGGTGCGCACTTAGGTCAATTGCTATAATCTGAGCGGTATTACTATCGCCAATAAAAAGAATTCCTTCTGGACCAAAAGTCATTTTGTGAATAGAAGTTATACCTGGATCTCCAGTTTTAAAATTAGCTTTTAAGGAGGAATTAGCTTGTGCTTTACTTACAAAAAAAGATAGGATCAATGAAATAATGAAAGTAATGAGTGTTTTCATGATGTGTGATTTATGAATAGATCGATGGTTTTAAAATTAGTAAAAATGAATCTTGTTTACAGTTAAATAAATGCCAATAATAGACTTATAATTAATTCTTGTAATAGGAGTTAAATAAATTCCCTCTAAACTTTAGACCATTGAACATCTATAAAAACTACCCGAAAAGGGTGGTAAAAGCTGTTATATCGTTCCATACTTTTGAGGTAACAGTTTTTTTAAACAATATTAAATTTTTGAAAAATGAAAGAAAAACAGGTGAATTTTAATGGTAAAGAATTAGGCGGACAAGAAATCAAAAACCTGAAAGTTATATTTGGAGGAAACCTTTCTCTTGATGAAATTCAGGATGATGAAGCTGCTGAAATGTTGTAATTCTTTAAAAAGATTATAGTAAAAGAGGCTGAATTCTTTATTTTGATTTAGAATTCAACCTCTACCAGTAACTAACCACTTAATTATAAAAAATCTTCACAGCAATTTTTATCCCCTTTTGTGAATAATAGATAATTCAATTAAGCAGTCGATCTATAATCTTTTTAGGCGGTTTAATAATTTCTTGTTGTGCATTATCAAACCAATATAGCTTTGTATTTGCCGTTACGCATAATTCGTTATTAGCATTAAAAAAGCGGTTTCTAAAAGTCAATTTCCATTCTTTATAATCAACATCCAAAAGTTCTAAATTCACAAAAAAAACTTGAGTGAACATTAAGTGTTTTCTAAATATTAAAGATTCTATGGATTCTTGTAAGTCAATCTTAAGCATTTCTCTTTTTCGTTTAGAATATCCTTTTTCCAGCAAGAAGGCATTTAGTAAAGATGATGTGTAATTATGGTAAGCAACATCTTGCATGACCATAAAATCATCCACATCTTCTCCTTTAACTTTATAATTTTTTCTATACATTTTAGATCATTTAATAATTATTTACAGACCGGCTTCTTTCATTGCTTTCAGTTTTTTCTTTTTCTTATTCCCAACTTGGAAAGCTCTAGAAATATTAAAACCTAGATGTATATCTCCTTCAAAAAAATCATCAGTGGATTCAGTGATAAAGCTTTTCTCAATCATCGTTATAGAATTAGAGAGGATTATTTGGAAGATGTGTCCTCCGGTTTCTATATCTACTCCAAAAGCTAATGAATTAGAAGAGTTAATGGATTCTAATGGATTTACTGTATAAAAGTATTCTCCGTTTATAGAAACCCTATTTGTTAACTTTATTCTACTACCAATACCAACGGCAAAAATATCATGAGGATCTTCATCTATTTTTACAGAATTTCTATGGATATAAGTTGGAGTAATTTGTAATGAAAACCCTGAACTGAATTTTCTAGCTATTAGTACTTGAGAAACATAGGATAACTTTTGACTAAAACTAGGTTCATTTTCTGGATCAAAATCTTTTAAAGTCCTGTATGCAACACTTCCAAAAAGAGATGCTGTAAATGGAAATGAATTTTTACCAGAACTTTGTTTTAAGAACTTGTACTTAACAAACCCATCATATGTTTTATCAAAACTACTTCTACCAACCCCTAACATAATGTCATCTGATAAGCCATACTCAAATGCAAAACGGATATTAGACTGATCTAACCCATATAACTCATCAGCACCTAGATTAACTCTCCCAAATCGGTGAGATATTACAAACTCTAAGGTTCCTTTTTTTCGATTCTCTACAGAATGACCATTTAATATTCTGGTTCCTTTGAATGTCGAAGTAGTATAATTTTTTGTTTGTGGAGTCTCTTCCTCTAAAATATCGAATAGATCTTGGGCAAATGTATGTGAACTAATTGCCCATAGAGTAAAAACCATTAAAAGCTTCTTCATATTATTTTTTATAAGGTTTGTGATCTAATTCGAATGTTACTTTTATAGTTTCGGCGATATTATTTACAACTACGGATGGTATCTTAATTCCAAAATCAGCAACCTTCACCGGAAAATCTCCTGCTAACGTTATACTTCCTTCTGTTTTATTAATTTTACCCTGAGTTTCTAATTTTTTAGTAACACCATGAATCGTGATATCTCCGACTATAGATACTACTTGTTCGTTTCCAGCAATGTTTTTGAAATCCAGAATTTGACCTTTAAAAATGGCTTTAGGGTATTTGTCAGATTCTACATAATTTTCATTAAAATGTTCTTGCATCAATGATTTCTCGAACATAAAGGATTTCATTAGTATAGAAATAGCGATAGTCCCTGTTGATGTATCTATGATACTTAGCACCTGATTGTTGTTAGCTTCAATATCTTCTGCAGGAGAGCTAGAAAAAAAGGAGGCATATCCTTGTTTAGTTAAGAATTTTCCTTGTCCAAATGAAATAGTAGAGAAAAGGAAAAAGCATAATAATATATTTATTGATTTCATAGTTTTAAAATTTAAATGTTAATAAACAAGTACACATTTTACCAATATTACATCCATTAGATACCCAGTGCAGATACCTTTAATAGTGATTTTTTGTTCTTTTTTTAAGCTATTTATTTTTTTGTTTTCTTCTGGAGATAAATGACATATTACGCTGCCAATAGAGTTTTCATTGCTCAAAGTAATTATCCCATTACCATCTTTATTGGTGGTTATTTCGGATATGGCACCGCTTATCTCAATTATTTGATCTAAATATTTTGAATTCGCCTGTGTTTCATCATTTAGAAAATCATCCAATAAAACACTAGATTCTATGGATATGTTTGGTGCAGTTTCTGACACATCTATATGAGGTTTGTTATATACAGCGGTGTAAATAAACGTTCCTATTAAGGCTATAATCAGCATCGAAATGATGACTATTATTCTTGTTTTTCTTGTCATAAGATTTAGGTTTAATTGTTTAATGCTCCACTTTCTATCCAGCAACGAATCATTTCTATCTGATCATTGGTTAATGATCCTCCTTGAGGCATTGTTCTATTAACAACTTGTGTTTTAACAATTTCAGCGCTATTACTTATTCCTTGATGGGTTCTTAAATCAGGAAATCGATTACCACCATGACATTGAATACAGTTGTTATCAATAATTGATTTAATGCTAGCTGTAAAAGAAATAGTGGGATCGCACGATTCTTCTGCGATTACACCAGATTCTTCCTCTACATTATTCTCGCACGAAAAAAAAGTAATAAGTACTATCAGTACAAGTATGTTTTTTAATTTTAAAATATTCTTCATTTGTAATGGGTTTTAATAACAGGAGAAGAGAAAAAAAACACCCTTCTCCTGATGATCAACTAACTAACCTACTTAAACACTTTATATGTTGATTTTTTTTTTTGAAACTGATGATAAAGGCTTCTTCATTGTTAATATTTAATTACTTTTTGGTAGTAATCGAAATAAAATAGGAGTAATGATTAATAGGATTATCTTCTTCATTTTTTATATCATTTATGATTTGAGAATAAGAGGAAGGAATTATGTTTACACTTCCTCTTATAACCAACTAACTAACTACTTATAAATAAACCTAAAACTTACTCTTTTAGAGTGATGTCGTATCTGTATTAACTACTGGCCATATACCTGGCGAAGGAACACTAATTCCATAGTTATCTCCTCTTTCTGTATCTTGTCCGAAATAGTAAAGAGGTCTTCCCTTATAGGTTAATTGTGATCTGCCAAAAACATCTATAGTTCCGAAATCACTAGCATCCAAAATACTTGGTAACCTATCTATATCTATATGGAAAATTGGCCAAATTCCATCATTAGAAAAATCTTGTGCAGTATAATTATTATCATCTTTGGCATCGTTGACAAAAGCATAGATTGTTCTACCAGTACTACTTGTCATATAGAATGTAAGTTCATCTCCGGCAACATACTCACTGGTAAAGTTTAGATCATTTCCATCACTATCTCTACCAACTAATTGAGCTTCTGCATACATTAGGGAGTAATCAGGTTTAGCAATGTACCAGTTGTCACCTATTTTATCGCCATTAGTATCTCCTGCTGCGTTATCATTAGCAAAATAATATAATGGCCATCCTTTATAAGTTGTCTGTTTCTCTCCATCTGTTCTAGTAATTACACCAAAATCATTGGCATCTAAACCATCATCTAGTGTTAAATCAGCTTTATAAAATATAGGCCAAGCTGTTTTACAGTCATTGTTACATTCTGATTGTTCTTTAGAATCTCTTGAAAAGAAATAAAGTGACATACCTTCTGTATCAGTAAGTATTTTTCCGTGTATATCGTTGTCAGCTAGTTGTACAGCATTAGCTTCTGGTTCTGGAATGATTTGTTGATCTGTATCATCACTACTACAACTTGATAATAATGATATGGAAACGAGTAATAAGAAAATTGATTTTTTCATTTTAAATTATTTATGATTTATGCCACAAATAACAATCAATGAGGGAGGTAAAATCAAATTAATGTGTGTGAGAAGGAAAAAATAGTCTTGAAAAGGAAAAAAAAGCTTTGAAATTACAATGGAGTTTTTGTTTTCAAAATTATATTAAAATCGCAAAAGAAAACAAAATATAAAAACTTGATTTGCAGTGTATTAAGTTGTTTTTTCAAGAAATGTTCACCTAATGTCTACCTAAATCGTCTTTAAAAAAAAGATTCTGTATCCGTCAAAACCACTAGTTATAAGGGCGATAGGGAAATACCAATTTATGTTTATAAACTTAGAGAAGAATGCTATTGTAAGAAAGACAAATGGCTACTAAATATTTAGCCATTGTCTAAATTCTGCCGCTTTGTTTTTACTTATAATTATTTCAACGTCCGAATCTCTGATCAAAATTTTAAGTTGGCTATTTCCATATTTAATAATTTTTGCTATCGCAGTAATACTAATTATAAACTGGCGATTTGCTCTAAAAAAGAGAGAAGTATCCAAATTCAATAGTAAATCATCTAAGCTATCATTACTAGTAGATTTTTTGCCATCAAAACATACAATGTATGTTATTGTGTTTTCTGTGTATATGTAGGATATGTTATTTATAGGAACTGGAACCAATTCGTTTCTGATATAGGTAAGAATTCTCTTTTTACCAGATTCTTTTGAAGATTCTACCATTGATTCTAGTGATTCTTCTTCGATATTTTCAACTACCTTTTGTTGATATGCGATAAGATCCGTATTTAATTTAGATAGGTTAAGTAATTCACTTTCTAAGCTTATGTTTTTTTGTTCTAATTGTTTTTCATAATAACTTCCAATAATTCGAACCGCAAAAAAGGAGGATAGAATAATCAATCCACCCATTAGAGCAAAAATGGTATAAAAACTTGTTTTTAGCTTTCTGATTTGCACACTTATTTTATTAAGATTGATATGAGCAGCAACAATTAGATCTGAATCTTTTACAGGGGATATATAAACAATTTCTGATTCTGTATTAATACCAGGAATAGTATCACTTTCTTTTTTTTGTTTAAGTAGAAGATAATATAATTTGTCAGAACTGTTTTCTTCGTTTAATGACTTAAGAAGTGATTGATCAGAATTTACTTTTTGACCAACTTTTGTTATATCTGGATGACATACTTCTTTTCCTGACCAATCAAATAAACAAATAAAAGAGGCTTGATTATGAGTGTTTTCAATGACATCCTGAACATTACTTATAATCTTTTGTTTGTCTGTTCCATCTATTATTTGATAATGGATTAATTTAGCTATTTCATTAGCTTCTCTTTTACTGGATTCTAATTGTATCTCAATTAATTGATTAGCACTAACCTTAATGAAGTATTTTACACCAAATGAAGCAATAATTAGAAAAATAACGGATATGGAAATAAAAGTTAAAAAATATAATCTGTCTTTTCTCATTGTTTAATAATCTGATTTGGATACTCAAAAGCTATATACCACTATATGCTTAACGAATTTCTGAAAACGAAAATACTATATTTTCTTGCGATTGTTTTTAAATCAAGAAAGAATTATAACTCATTTCAATGTCTTTTTTTCCTTTTTAAACTCTATTTTTCATTCTTATAAAAGTTTTTTTTCAAGAGTGTATTAATTCCTATTTATTTGCCAGGAATTATTATTTAGAAAAAGAATGAAATAAACCATTCAAAAAGGATAGATTTTTTTTACATTTTTGGAATGTGTTTTCCATATTACGTAAAAGAATAAATAATAGCTTTCATATAGCAAATGAATAAAAAAAACAAAATAACTTTTTTACTTTTCACTCTATTTTTGATAGGAAGCCTTTGTGTTTATTTTGGATATTATAATAAACCGAAAATTAATATAATCAACATATCCACAGAAATAAATACAAGTTCTGAAAAGCTTACGGTATCATTTATTAAGAATGAGGAAAATGCAAATTCAATTTACAAAGGTAAAATTATCGAGGTAGAAGGTATTGTAAAGGAAGTTACTTTTTTAAATAACCGAAATACAGTAATATTGTATGGTGAAAATAAACATTCTGGCGTACTGTGTGATATGCAGTCTAATCAAATTATGAAAGTGAAAAACCTTAAAAGAGGTCAGAAAGTTATGATCAAAGGAATTTGTAAAGGATTTCTAAAAGACGCCATCCTATTAAACTGTATGCTGATTAACCAATAAAGCAATGAATAGAATCATTATTCTACTATTTCTTTTGACAAATTTTATAAACTCTGATGAAATATCGGATCAAGTTATAACACGTCAAGGACATGTCTCTTTCTTTTCTTATACTTCTGTAGAAAATATAGAAGCGAAAAACAATCAAGTTTTGAGTATAATTGATTTCTCAAAAAATGAGATAGCCATAAGTATGTTGATGAATGCGTTTGTGTTTAAGAAATCATTAATGCACGAACACTTTAATGAAAGTTATATCGAATCTGATTTATATCCGAAAGCTACTTTTCAAGGTACTATTATTGATTTTGATCCTTTAGTGGAAGGTACTCAGACTAAAATGGTAAAAGGAACACTTACGGTACGAGATATTGCTAAAGAGGTCGAGATTAAAACAAATATTGAGAATATCAATGGAAAGTATATCATAACTGGTGATTTTGAAGTTGTTGTTAAAGATTTTGATATTAAGATTCCACCGATTCTAGCACCCAATATTGCTAAAATTATATCAATTAAATTCAGATTTGAATATCAGTCATATGAGAAATAATAAATTTTTTCTTCGATTTATAGTTATACTAATTGGATTTGGTAGTTCTATAAATGCCCAAGATTTACTGGAAAAACTAGAGAAAGAATATCCAGATAAACCTCAATATGAAATAGCCACATTCAAAGGAACTCGTATTTCACTAGGACACTCAATTGAAAATAGAAGAAAAGGAGTTTTAGAAGTAAAGGCGATGAATTTGTTCTGGAATATTCCAGATTATCCAAGTCAAAGTTTTGTTGCTGATAAATGGACGGCAAGAATAGCTTTAGAATATGGTTTATCAAATAGATTAACTTTTGGAGTTGGTGGATCCACATTAGATGGTATTTTTGATGGATTCTTAAAATATAATCTTGTACGTCAAAGAAGAGATAAAAAAGGCATCCCATTAAGTATTACACTTTTTCAAAATGCTTCATATAGAAGCAAAAAGAATGAATCTTATGGTGGTATACCATTATCTGATGAGTTTATAGATCGGATGGCATTTACTAGTCAGGTTTTGATAGCTCGTAAATTTACTCCTCAATTCTCATTGCAACTCTCACCAACTTTTATTCATAAAGGTTCTTCTAGTTTCGAAGAAGATCCACAGAATCATTTTGCAATAGGAATAGGAGCAAGGTATAAAGTAGGAGGTCATGTATCTATAGTATCAGAGTACTACTATTTAACCAATCCAATGAAGTCAATTGACACTTATGATGCTTTTGTATTGGGTGTAAATTGGGAAATGAGTGATTTAATGCTTCAATTTCAGATGACGAATGCAAGAAATATGGTAGAAGATGCATTTATTACACAAACTCCTAATAACTTTAACCTTAGTGATGGGAATTTTGTTTTTGGATTTAATGCCACGTATGTTTTACATTTTAATCAAAAAAACTGATTCAAATGCTATTATAAATAGTAAAGAGGCTTGATTATCTAATCAAGCCTCTTTTTATTTTAGGAAATAATATAAGTCCTAATTATTTTTTTTCAGCTTTATCAGCAATAATTCGATTCTCACGATTTGCTAATTCCCAAGCAGTATAGAATACTAATCTAGTTCTGTTTTCTAATAAATCATACTCGATCTTATCAGGAGTATCACTTGGTTGGTGATAATCATCATGAGTACCATTAAAATAGAAGATCACAGGAATGTTATTTTTTGCAAAATTATAATGATCTGATCGGTAATAGAAACGATTAGGATCATTTTCATCATTATATGTATAATCAAGTTCTACATTCGTGTACTTAGTATTTACTTCTTCAGAAATGTTATGCAACTCAGTACTTAATTTATCACTACCAATTAGGTATATATAGTTTCTGTTTCCTTCTTTACGTTTAGGATCTGTACGACCAATCATATCAATATTTAAATCGGCAATTGTATTTTCTAATGGAAAAATGGGATCCATATCTGTATAGTAGCGAGATCCTAAAAGACCTTTTTCCTCACCAGTTACATTTAGGAATAATATAGAACGTTTAGGTCCATTACCGTCTTTTACTGCTTTGGCAAAGGCTTCGGCGATTTCTACAACAGCGACTGTTCCAGAACCATCATCATCAGCTCCGTTATATACTTTACCATCTTTTATACCTTCATGATCTAGATGAGCAGATATCACAATGATTTCATCTGGCTTCTCAGATCCTTTAATAAATGCGGCTACATTTTCTGAAGATATTTTCTCGGCATTGTTTTTATAATCTAAGGTCATCTTAGTTTTTAGAACAGCCGATTTATCATTTGTATCTATATCATTCAGGAAGCTTTTACCTAAATCACTATTAATAAGAAAGAAATAAGCTTCTTCCGTAGTATCTGAAAGTGACATTCTACCAGAAGCGTTTCCGAATTGTGCAGCAGCCATTTGATATACTTCAGGAAAGTAAAAGAATACAGCTTTTGCTCCTTTTTCTTTAGCAACATCTCTTTTTGCAGAGAATTGTTGTCTCATATTAGACCATTTAGATGCATCAGTTGTCCCAGAAATAGTAAAGGTGCCGTCAGCATTTTTTGGTTCTCCTGATTTAATAAGAACTATTTTATTTTTGACATCAATATCAGTATAGTTTGAGAACTTTTCATCTTCAATTCCAAAGCTTGCATAGATGATTTCTTCAGTAGACAATGTACCGGTTGGTCCTGCGGAAAGTGATATTAAATTTTCAAGATATTTGAAATCTTTTCCATTTACACTTAGAGCCACTTCCGGATTTTTCATTATATCAAGTGGTACTTCTTGAAAATAATTGCCATCACTTTTTGCAGCAGGAACACCATATTTTATGTAATGCTCCTTTAAAAAGTTAATAGCCATTTTTTGTCCAGGCTTTCCAGTTTCTCTACCCTGAAATTCATCAGAAGCATAGGTGTATAAAGCTGTTTTAAGATCTTCAGCAGTTATTGTATTTGCATAAGTAACAGGATTACTAACTACTTTTTTTGTTTCTGAGGATGTACTTGTAGTATTTTTTGTTGTACCACAAGCCGCAATGAGTGCCGTTATTGCTAAAACGGAAATTACTTTTTTCATAAAAGATGTGTGAATGTGAATTTTTTGATTTCGATCAAAAATACAAGAAAATATATTGATTTTTGTTAAGCACTTGCAAAAATAGATTCAATACTATTTTCTTAGAACATAATATATAGTACTATTGCTATAAAGTAATTAGTATATAAAGGAATTGATTGATGAAGATCAAATTAAATATGTAAATTCTTTTTGTACATTTAAAAAAAACGATTTAGAATGCCAACAACCGATCGATGTAAAAATTGTGAAAAGTCTTTTGATGAATCTTTTGATTATTGTCCATACTGTGGACAGGAAACAGCCGATAAACTTACGTTTGGAGTACTGTTTAGTAATACTATAGGTAATTATTTTGCCGTTGATGCTCGTTTTTTTAGAAGTTTTATTCCGTTGATGACCAAACCTGGTGTCTTGGCAAGGCGATTTGTTGATGGAAAACGTCTTTCATATTTGCATCCGGCACAGTTTTATCTTTTTGTCTCGGTTGTGTTCTTTTTCGCTTTTTCATTTATTATCAGAAAAGCTGATGATAATCTAAATCAAACATTTAAAAAAGAATTTGGTAGAGAGGTTACTTTAGATTCGATACAATTTAAGAAAGATTCTATTGGTTTGGAAATTGCAAAAAAGGCATTAACAGAGAATGTGGGTCTTTCTAAAATAGCAGAAAAAGATCTTAAAATCCTTGATTCTGTGATGTCCGCTGAACAAAACTCATCTAATCTCTCATTCAGTTTTAAACGAAAACAGTTAGACTCCTTAATAGATATAGGTGCTCCTCAAAATGAGAAATTGAAAATGATGGGGCTTGAAGAAGATGACGGAGTTATCACTGAAAAATTCTATACTCAAATACTTAAGTTTTATGAACAAAAAGGAGGTGGTATCTTGAAAACATTATATGACACCATTCCTATTACTATGTTTTTAATGCTACCATTATTTGCTTTCATTCTAAAAATATTTTATTGGAAAAGAGCAACTTTTGCGCATCATATGGTGTTTAGTTTCTATTTTTTTACATTTATATTTACATCGCTCTGCTTACTAATATTGACCAATGCTATATTAGAAATACCAATATGGTTGAAAGTATTATTCTTTTTGTCGTTTATTATTTATCTCGTTCTTGCGCTGAAAAACTTCTATAAAAGTTTTTGGTTATCGGCTTTGGTCAAAGGAATCGTTATTTCTTATGTATATATCATAATTATTGTTCCAATAGCGATAATAGGAGTAATGGCGGTTTCTATATTTCTATATTAGAAACTAAAAAAATATATCATACTATTTTTAGAATATGATTACAGAAAATTAAAAATGAAATTTAATATACAAAATACTTTTTCTGAAGAATTACCTTCAGATCCAATTCAGGAAAATTACCGGAGACAGGTTAGGAATGCATGTTTTTCTTATGTTAAACCAAAGAAAACAGCTAATCCAGAGATTTTACATGTTTCAGAAGAAATGAGGCAGGAGTTAGGGTTTTCTAAAGAATATGTTCAGTCAAAAGAGTTTTTGCAGATAATGACTGGTAATAAGGTTATAGAGAATACCATGCCATATGCCATGCATTATGGAGGGCATCAATTCGGCAACTGGGCAGGACAATTGGGAGATGGACGTGCAATCAATCTGGCAGAAATAGTTCATAATTCTAAACGTTGGGCGATTCAGTTAAAAGGAGCTGGAGAGACACCATATTCTCGTAATGCAGATGGCTTAGCGGTTTTGCGCTCTTCTATTCGAGAGTATTTATGTAGTGAAGCGATGCATCATCTAGGTGTACCAACGACAAGAGCATTGTCCCTTGCTACGACAGGAGATAAAGTACTAAGAGATATGCTGTATGATGGAAATTCGGCTTATGAAAAAGGCGCTATCGTATGCCGTGTAGCACCTTCTTTTATTCGTTTTGGAAACTTTGAAATCTTAGCAGCTCATAAGGATCATAAGAACTTAAAACTACTTGCTGACTATACGATAAAATATTTTTTTCCTGAAATAAAAGAGCGTGGTAAACTATCCTATGTAGCACTTCTAAAAGAAGTCAGCAAAAGAAGTTTGAGTATGGTTATAGATTGGCAACGTGTTGGTTTTGTTCACGGAGTCATGAATACTGATAATATGTCTATCCTAGGTCAAACAATTGATTATGGTCCTTATGGATGGTTAGAAGATTATAATCACGGTTGGACTCCTAATACTACAGATAGTCAGTTTAAACGTTATAGATACGGAACACAACCGGAAATAGTTCTTTGGAATTTGTATCAACTTGCTAATGCATTATACCCGTTAATAGAAGAAGTAGATCCTTTAGAAAAAGCATTAAATGATTATCAAGAAACCTATAAGAAATCATATGCGAATATGATGATCACTAAAATTGGATTGTTTTCTGATCAGGAAAATGATCATCTTTTAATACAGGATTTAGAAGAGTTACTGCAGCTCGCAGAGACTGATATGACGATTTTTTTTAGGCAGTTAGCTAACTTTAAGAAAGGGAAAGCATCTGATTGGTATGCTATAATAAAAGATGCCTTTTACAATCTTAATGATATAGAAAATGATATTAAAAATAGATGGAATGATTGGTTTTTAAAATATGATGCTAGATTAGAAAAAGAACAAATAGGAGATACCCAGCGAAAAGATCAAATGAATAATATCAACCCTAAATATGTTCTTCGAAATTATATGGCGCAGTTAGCTATTGATGCTGCAGATGAAGGGGATTATAGTTTGATTGATGAGTTATATATGATGCTAAAACGACCTTATAGTGAACAGCCAGAATATGAGAAATGGTTCGTGAAACGTCCGGATTGGGCTAGGGATAAAGCTGGTTGTTCGATGTTGTCCTGTAGTTCTTAACTTATTTATTATGGTATTGGAAGCGATACAAAAAATTCCTATTGGATATTCTGAAGGAATCTATAATAACAAAAAGTATAGCATTACTAAAGAGGTTTTTAATAAAGGAAAATCCTTCAAGATATATGCTAAAGAATTACAAGGAAATGATTTTATCAGCTTAAATTATTATATCACATCCACTTCAGAATTATTAAAACCTTGTGAAATGCCTCAACAAAAGGTTATCGATTTTCTAAATAATGTTGATGTGTTATGATTTGTTGCTTTTTTTGTAATCACTTGTTATGTGAAGAATTAAAGGATATTATTTAAATTTTTAATTTAACTCTATTTCTCACCAGGATGATATGTTTTTTTAGCACGTTTTAGGACATCCTCTTTGTAAAAAGCGGCATCTTTAAATTGTACATCAACATAAGGTTGTATTTGATCATCAAAATGTTGAGAATCTGGATTTCCATTCTGACCACCAGCCAAACTGGTTTTAGCTTTTACCTTATCTCCAAATTCTACAACCGCAACAAAACTATTTCCTCTGGTACCATAGATTTTTTTGGTATTGTTTGTATAACGTTCTCCATAAGCAGCAAGTGCTCCCCAACGTCCTGAGGCAAATCCAACAGCTGTACTTGGTTTACTATCATCAAATGGTTGTCTGATATCTCCATTAATACGTTGAAAACGATTTACATCACCCCAAGGAAGAATCCCTCCAAAATCAGATTCTAATTGTGTTAATGTTTCTTTAAATATGGTTATTCTTTCTTCTAATGGTGATTGTGTACCAAAATAGGTAAGGAGTTGCATATCGCTAATACGTTCTTCAGGTCTTTTTCCTTTTTTGGCATAGTTTGTTCCATAAAAGTGAGCCAATGTCATTGCTAAAGATTCTTTTGAAGTTCTATAGTCCCAATTTCGTAAGATTTCGATACTACTTCCCAATTCTTTGGTTTTATCTATTTTATCGTATGCTTCTACCAATCCAGGAATTAATTTTGCAAATGCAGGTAAATATGGATCGTACGCCAATGCTATAAGACTATCTATGGTATATTCTTTTTTACCCTTTAGTAGTTCTATCGCATGAACACCTCTGAAATTTTCACGATCTATTGACATATAGCGAGGATACTCTTCTTTTTTAGGACTAAATTCTAATGCTGCTGTATATGGAGTCGAGTTACAGTTCTGAAGCCATCCATTAGTAGGATTTAAGAGTGTTATCGCCTCATCAACAGGATGTAATCCATTCCAATCGGTTTTGGGATTACTTCCATCAACCGCTTTAGTGTAATCAAAAGACTGATCACGAACCGGAATAAAATTACCATGAAAGTACGCAATATTTCCCTCAGCATCAGCATAGACTGTATTGTTTGATGAATTTGTCTTTATATCCATCATAGTACGAAACCCTTTATATCCATTCTGTTTGGTACGTATATAAGATTGTTCTAATGCTTTCACAGGTTCCCACATTAGAGCCGTAGCTACCCATTTTCCTTCTTTAAGATGTGTAATAGGACCGTGGTGGGTGCGATATGCTGGAAATGTTTTTTCTTTTATAATATCACCCTCTTTATACTTTAACGTAACATCATACTGTTCCACGGGACGCAGTTCATCACCATACTGGTACATTGGTTTTCCTTCTTTCTTTATGGTTGTTTCAATAAATTCATCAATAACATCCGTATATGTAGAAGTGTGCATCCAACCTGTCTTTTCATTAAAACCTTGATACACAAAAAACTGCCCCCAAGTTACAGCTCCATATGCATTTAGTCCCTCTTCGCTAACCACATGTACTTCTCCTCTAAAATAAAATGAAGTATGTGGATTAATTAACAACATGGCATTTCCGGATTGTGTTAATGATCCAGAAATTGCTATTCCATTAGAACCTTGTGGTTCTAACATTTCCTTTTCTTTTTGTAGCGAAAGCTCTTCTGTAATTGGCATTTCCATACCACCTTCATACATCGCTCTGATTTTACGAGTAGAAACTCGCTCTATATCTCCTCCTATAGAACCTTCACTAAAATACATAGGCATCCAGGGTTCAAAATGAGTAAGTAATCGAGGTTTTACTTCAGGATGTGTTTTTAAATAATAATTAATCCCGTCAGCAAATGCAATACATAGTTCCTTAAGCCATTGTGGACTATTTTCATAATTTGCTATCGCTTCTTTTTCTGTCATAAAAAGCTTTGCTCTTAAATCACTGTAAATAGCTTTTTCTCCTTCAACTTCGGCTAAGCGTCCTGTTGCCCAAATATAATTTTGTTCTACACGATTAAAATCATCTTCACATTGAGCATATAAAAGTCCAAAAACAGCATCTGCATCTGTTTTACCATAGATATGAGGTACTCCAAAATCATCTCTTATTATAGTTGTATTGAATGCACGAGATTTCCATCGTTGTTCTTCTTCACTGGTTTTTATTTTTGTTTCTGTTTTGCAAGAAAAAAAGAGCAAGGCAGTAATACTGAAGATTATGATTTTAAAACGCATATAGTTTTAATTTTATAATAGGTTGTGAAGTAGGTGAGTTTTTATTTTAGAAGCGTATGAACTCCATTTTCTAATGCATGTAATGTGGTAATTTCTTTTTGGGTAAGATTTCTATTATATATAGAAAGTTCATCCATCAATCCAATATATCCTAATCCCAAATAAATATTTGATTTATCCAGTTCCCAGGAAAACGGATCAGTAATTCCATTTCTCTCTCCTTTTAATATACCATTAATATATAAAGAAGTTTCTCCTTTTTCTGTATTTAATCCTTTGAAATTGATAAGAATATGTGTCCAAGTTCCTTTGGCAAAAGGTGGTTTAGAAACTGGGAGTAATTGTTTAATAAAATCTTGGTCATCATTATCAGAAATTGTGGTGTCCTTTTTCCAAGCTGTTTTATCTCCAATAACTCCAAGCCTGAAATCTCTTGGATTATCTTTTGTAAAGTCGACCCATATAGATGCATCATTATAACTAACATCTGTAATTTGAATTGGATCACAATACCCTGGATCAAGATCAGTAGCTGGATCAAGGTTTAGCCAAAAAGATACAGCACCGCTCCAATCTTGAGTATTGTAAGCAATGTTATCAGTACTAGGATAATAGATATACCCCTTACTATCAGAGCCGTATAGTAATCCATCGCCATGTAAACCTTGCCCTTTGGCTATGCTTATATCTTTTTTATGTAGTCCTACCTGAGCAGAATCTCGAGCCTTACGAGAAGGAACTGTATATAATTGTGGGTCACCTAGGGCAAAATCAGCTTCTACACCTTTATCAAAAGAGGCATAAAAAGTTAGTGCTTCTTTTAAATCATTGTTTTTCGTGTCGGATCCACAAGAAATTGCAAAAGATGATAAAATAACATAGAAATGTACTTTTAAGAAAGTATGGAGTTTAGGAGATGTCATGAGATATTTTGTGTGAGCTAATATGGATATAAATATATAAAAATAATACCCATCATATGTAGTGGTGGGTACTGGATATGAAAGTTTTAAATAAACTTTATGATATCGCAGGAATTAAATTTCGAAGAATGAATTGAAACAAACGACCTACATCAAAAGCTTTTAATGGGTTTACTTAATCTTATATTAATATTGAATGATATGCTGTCCATTCAGTATTAATTTATAAACACTTAATTATCAGGCAATACATTGCGCATTGTTTGAAATATTTTTTCTATTGATAAAATAAATACAGCACTAACCATAATACATACTAATATAATAGGGGTTTTTTTTATATATTCTAAAGCAGAATAAATAATATCTAAGAACACGCTGTTTACTTCCATTTGTTCTGAATTATTATAAATTTCACAAAAGAAAGAAGTAAGAAGAATACTCGAAATGATGATTCCTAGAACTTTCTTGGAAATCAAAGGTTCAATTACCTGATTATCATCATTCTTTTCTATGAGAGAAACGACATTTTTTGTGAAATCACTATCAACAGGGTCTAGCGTATTATGATTTAAGATCTTATTCATAACAACATCTTCTGTTCTTAAAAAAGCTTCATTTTCCTGAAGCATTTTCAAAAAATCTCTTGTGAAATCAGTATTAGGGCGTTCTAATCGTTCATTTTTAATCCACTTTATTAGAAGTTTATCTTTTTTATTCATTTTATAGAATATTTTTTAATTCATCTTTTAATAAGCCATTCAATTCTTTTTTCAGCTTTTTTCTTGCTCTGAATAATTTAATTTTAATATTCGCTTTAGATAAACCGGTAATGACATGTATTTCTTCAATACTATTTTCATCAATATAAAATAAGGTAATTAGAAGCCCTTCTATACCAGGTAATGAATCGATGGCTAATTTTACAAAATACTGTTTATCTTTATATTGTAAGCTTTCTTCTTGAGAGATAGTTGGGGATTTTAATTTCTCATGATCTTCATTAATGAGCGTTTGCGTATTGATTTTGTTTTTTCGAAGATCATACAGAGCAGTCCTATAGGTAATAGTATACAACCAGGTAGAGAATTTAGATTCTTTCTTAAAAGCATGTATTTGTTGATATACTTTTATAAAACTTTCCTGAGCTATATCTTCTGCTTCAGTTCTGTTTTTTACAATTTTTAAAGCAATATTATACACCATATCCTTATACTTATCAACGATATACGATAATGCTTCAAAATCACCTTGCTGTATTTTTTCGATATATATAAAGTCTTCTTCTGAGCTCATCCATACTTAGGATGCTATTTTATGTTTAATGGTTACACTTAATATTGTTTTAATCAAATTATTAATCAATCATTATCTACAATGTGTAACCTTATAACTAAAAAGTGCATCTTATTAGATAACCATTAAAAATTAAGAATATGGATGGAAATATTATAGTACCTATTTCTTTTTTAGTTTCTGTGTTTGGAATCATTTACATATATATTACCTCGAAGCATAGAGAACGTATTGCTATGATAAAATATGGAGTGAGTGCTTCTCAATTAACAAATAAGAATAGAGATTTGGCCCAATCATTAAAATATGGAATGTTACTTATAGGTATTGCTGTGGGAATTTTAGTAGCATACTGTATAAATTTATTCGTGTTAGAAAAATATCATCCGGTATTTTATTTTTCTATGACATTTTTATTTGGAGGAATCAGCATTATTATGAACTATAAGCTGGAAAAAAGGAAAACAAATACTTAAAAACTAATCTATCACCAATTAGAATTTATAATCAAAACAATCATTTCATCAATCAATATTAATCACTTATGACACAATTAAAACGAATAGGTATAAAAATCATTTCAATATGCATTTACGTGCTTTTAATGAATGTATTACAATCTCAAAACTCTAAAGTAGAAGTTGAAAAAATAGATGCATTATTTAGTGCCTGGAACCAAGGAAAAACTCCTGGAGCTTCAGTTTCAGTTATCAAAAATGGAACTGTTATTTTTAAAAAAGCGTATGGTTTAGGAAATATAGAAAATAACATCCCTAATACAACCTCCAGTCTTTTTAATATAGCATCTAATTCTAAACAGTTTACCGCATTTGCAGCACTATTACTCGAAGAAGAAGGGAAGTTATCCTTGGAGGATGATATTCGAAAATACATACCTGAACTTCCAGATTTTGGATATACCATAAAAGTAAAGAATCTCGCACAACATACTCATGGAATACGAGGTGTAATTTACCTATTAGGAATGGCTGGTTGGAATATAGAAGATGTTATCACAAAAAAAGATGTATTCAAATTATTTAAACAACAAAAAGAGCTTAATTTTCCACCAGAGACAGATTTTTTGTATAATAACTCAGGATATATATTATTGGCAGAAATTATATCAAGGGTATCGGGACAATCATTTCATATGTATCTGAGAGATCATATTTTTATGCCTTTGGAAATGAGAAATACGGTAGTATTTGAAGATAATAGTAAGATCATTAATAATGTATCATATCCATATTATTATGATGGTAAATCGTATAAAGTAGCTATTAGAAATTCAAAAGATATTGTAGGACCTACTGGTATCAGAACCTCTACAGAAGATTTAAGTAAATGGTTGAAGAATTTTGAAAACCCAAAAGTTGGTAATAAAAAGATGATAACTCGATTAATTACTCCTACTGTATTAAAAAATGGGGATACATTATCTTATGCCTTAGGTCAGGTAGTACATTCATATAAAAATCACAAAGTTATTAGTCATGGAGGCTCTGATGCTGGATACAAAAGTCAGATTTTGCGCTTTCCCGATGAAAAACTATCCATTGTAGTTTTAACAAATAATGGTTCTTTAAATGCTGAAGAAAAGGCATATCGTATTGCAGATCTATATTTAAGTAATGACCTTAAATCGTTAAAAAGCGAAGCAAATACAAAAGTATTATCAACTGTCGCTGCCACAGAAGAAATCTTGAATAAATATGAAGGAAAGTTTCAATTGCAACCTGGATTTGTATTAGAATTCAATCAGAAGGAGGGAAGCCTATTTATTACAGCTACTGGGCAAGGAACACTGCCTCTAGAAACACTTAGTGAAACTCAATTCAGGATTCGAAGAATAGATGCTATAATTACATTTATAAAGGATAAGGATGGGACAGTAAATACATTAAGTTTTGATCATAATGGAGCTGTTAATTCTGCAAAAAGAATAACTTATGATATTGATACATCCATTCTGGAAAAGTATACAGGTATATATTACAGTGAAGAATTAAATACGTACTATGAATTATTGATACAAGATGGTCAATTAATTGCCAGTCATCAACGACAAGACAATACTAAACTTACAGCGCTAGATAGTACTAAGTTTACAGGAAACACCTGGTTTTTTGGAATATTGGACTTTATAATTTATAAAGATGATGTTAGCGGGTTTAAAGTTTCTTCAGAAAGGGTAAAGAACCTTTGGTTCGAAAAGAGAATTTGATGATTTCTTTTATGAAACAAAAAATAACCTTTTCATTAGTAAAACCTTACTATAATTCATAATAGAAGGTACTTATCAATTACACTCTGAATTCGTTACTGAATGAAATTTATTGTAACGAATTCAGAGTGCAAAGAGTAGCATTAATTTCTTAACTGATGCCTTCTTGTTAAGAAACCAATGATTCCTATAGTTACAGTTATTACTATTAATGATAAAAGGTAATTAGAACTATGTATCAGTCCACCGAAATAATCTGTAAAGGGTATTTTATTAATGTTTGCGTAGGTTATCATAAAAAATAAAACTTCAAATAGTTTTTTTCCTTTAGTTAGTATTCCCAAGGTAGATGCCATCAAAACAATAAAAATCGATCCTATTATAATATGAATCATGGATAAGATATCAGGTGTTATTGCTAATCTAACTAGTAAAGGAAGCGCTAACAATAGTAGCATTATTATTCCAGCAATTAATTGTGAGGCTAATAATCTTCTTAATGGTCTGTATGAAGTAAAAGCAAAATAATGAACATTGTAATAAGCTTCTTTTGAAGATATTTCTGAAAGTCTATGTACTTGAAAAAACCATAAAATAGGGAGGATTAGTGGATAAGCAATACTGATAGGAGTAATTGCTAACAAGACAAACCCAATTAGATTTATAACCCATAACCACTTTTTTCCTTTTCTAAAAAGCATTATTAATTCAGTTTTTACTAGAGAAAAAACTCCATAATCAATCTTAGATTTTTCTAAACTGGATAATGTAATTTCTTTATCCCTCAATTTTTGAAAAACTTTTGGAATCGAATTGATGCCTCTAGACCTTTCTTTTGTATTAAATCGATGAAAAAAAGGAGATATAAAACCAATTAAAGTAATACCCAATAAACACCATGCCACGCGACTTGTTATAAAAGACAAAGGAAACGATACTCCATTAAATTCAAATTTCTTTGTGTCTTTTATATTTCCTATAACATATCCAATGTTCAAACTAGTCTGCTCATCTGTTTGTAAAATACTTCTAACACTAGCTTCCAATTGATGCATTACTATTTTAGTGCCAAATGGATCAAAAGCGTATTGAGCTTCATTTGTAGATGTATTAAACGCTATCGCCGAAAATAAAAAAAAGAATACTATATTTTGAATGATAGAATAATTTTTGAAGAATACTTCAAAAACTACTGCAAGCACTGCTATAAAAAACATAGCGGGAATTGGAATTAATAGATACGGTATTAAAAACTGTGAAACCTCAAAAGGATATCCTTCGTTATACAAAAAGAAAAGTATAACACTCATGACAGCAACAATTAGTACTATGGTTGATAGCACTAAGAAATTGCTTAACACCTTGGAAGTTAAGTATTTAAAATTCGATATAGGAGTAGAGGCTGTTATTTGACCTATTTTAGTTATTTCATCTTTGTTAATGCTGTTATTTATTAAATAAAAACCAACTAATGATAAAAATATACTAGTCATTATTGCGGTGACATACCCAAACCAAGCCGCATTATAACATCCAACATGATTGGCAATTCTTATGGTAGAATATGTAGCGTTTGGTTCTGGCACAAAAGTATATGCAATGGCTAAACTAACACATAATGTTATTAGAAAACTATAGCTTCTGGTACGTTGTAGGTAATCGTATTTTATAGTTGATAAAAATGTCTTCATAGCAAATTTATTAGTGAGCATTATAGATTCCGATATGTACTTTTTTTAGGAAAATCAGAACTGCGATTAGAAATACTATAGTGGCAAGAGATATTCTTACAATTGTCTTTTTATTTATTGAATTTTTCATGGTATTAATTTGTTTTAGTTAAGTATAAATATGCATCCTCTAGATTTGCTTGCTGAGAGATAGAATGTTCTATTGGAGTTTCCGAAATATATCTAACGTTTAGCTTTCCATTTTTTCTAGAAGTACTAACTATAATTTGGTTGTTTTTAAAGCTTTCCAATTGTTCTTTACTAATCATGGTTTCAAAAACCTTTTGATCAACTTGTTTTATAAGTTGTTCTTGATTTCCTTGAGATATTAAAGAACCGTTTTTCATTACTGCTACTTGATCAGCAATAGTGTCAATATCAGAAACTATATGTGATGATAAGATTACAATGCAGTCTTGCGCTAAATCAGAGATAAGGTTTCTGAAACGTACACGTTCTTCTGGATCGAGACCTACTGTAGGCTCATCGAAAATTATAATTTTAGGATCATTAAGAAGTGTTTGAGCAATCCCTATTCTTTGTTTCATTCCTCCAGAATAGCTCCCGATAGGTTTTTTAGCAGCGTCTAATAGATTTAATCCATCTAGTAACTGTTCGATTTTGATTTTAATGTTTGCGCCTCCAATGCCTTTCATAGCAGCTATATATTCTAAGAACTCGAATGCATTAAGATTTGGATACACCCCAAAATCCTGAGGAAGAAATCCTAATTGCTTTCGCATATAATTAGCATCTTTAAGAATATTGTTTTTGTTTAAAATAATAACACCTTGTGTTGGTTTACTTACCGTTGCTATCATTTTAAGAAGCGTAGACTTTCCTGCACCATTAGGCCCTAAGAGCCCTAATATTCCTTTTTCTATGGTGATAGAAAAATCTTTTAACCCGTATTTATTTCTATTATATTTTTTAGATATGTTTTGAATTTCTAGTTTCATAATTGTAATTGTTTTTTAATTGATTTTATTTTCTAACACAATCCTGTGCTTTCTATAATTGAGATTGTTATCTCGATTAAAAATTTTACGAACGCTATCATATTTTTAGATTTTGTAATTGATTAGGTCAAATCTCATTTAATTTAGTTGGAGAATAAAAAAAGAGTGATGAGTAGCGACAGTAAAGTGATATTAGGATAAAAACCCTTTCAACACGAATATGGAACCATTTAGACCAAAACGGGTAACTTACATCATGAAAAAGTGTTATTTCAAATATCAAAACCTATTTTTGATGGTAAATTTTCACTAAACGATTATGTCAAAATTAGATACTTGGGTAGATAATAGGTTTGTACAGAACATTGTAGTATGGTTGTTTTTAATGCTCATTTTTATGATGGTTATCCAGGCAGAAAATAGATTTGTTACTACTTTAGGTTTTATTGCATTTATTATGCCTCCCATTTATATCAGTAATTTAAAGATATTGCCCTTATTCTTTAATAATAAGAGGTTATTAGGAGTGTTTTTATTTCTTCTTAATATTTTGTTTTTCACATTCTTGGGAGTCATTCTTTTAAGTGACTTATTTGATAAGTTCCAATGGAAAATGCTCTTAAATGTTTTTGGAGCTGTACTATTGGTTATACTTTTTGGTACTGCTTTAAAGCTTGCTAGAGATAGTTTTTTTCGTCGTCAGGAGGAAAAGGAAGCAGCATTAAAGCTTTTAAAAGCGCAGTTAAACCCACATTTCTTATTTAATACATTGAATAATTTATACGGTTTATCTGTTGTGAAATCAGAAAAACTACCTGATTTAATGTTGAAGCTTTCGGATTTATTACGCTATAGTCTATATGAAACAAAAGATACGTTTGTTCCCTTGGAAAAAGAAATCGAATATCTCCAAAATTATATTTCTTTAGAGAAAATCCGTTTAGAAGACAAGGCTGATATTCAATTTATGATAGGTGGTAATCCTTCAGGTAAAACGATTGCTCCAATGTTGCTAATTGTTTTTGTAGAGAACGCTTTTAAGCATTTAGGAGTTTTACAAAATGTAAAAAGCAAAGTTATCGTGAATATTGAAGTAGGAGAGGACTCACTTATTTTTAGTTGTAAAAACACGATTGATACATTAGAAACTAATCAGGATAATTTAGAAAAAGGAAAAAGTGGTATTGGCTTACAAAATGCCAAAAAACGATTAGATTTGATGTATCCAGAAAAACATCAGTTACATATTGAAAAACAAAAAGAATCACATCAAGTAGAATTAACACTTAATTTTTAGATGAAAGTATTACAGTGTTTAGTAGCCGATGATGAGCCAATAGCTCGTCAGATAATAGAGAATTATATAAAGGAAATACCGTATTTAGAGGTAGTAGCTACTTGTAAGAATGCATTTGAAGTTATGGGGTTTCTACAAGAAAACACTATAGATTTATTATTTCTGGATATTAATATGCCTAAGCTTTCGGGTATAAGTTTGCTAAAGACAATGCAACAAAAACCACAAGTGATTATTACTACCGCTTACCCAGAATATGCAGTAGAAGGTTTTGAACTATCTGTAACAGATTACTTACTCAAACCATTCTCCTTAGAACGTTTTTTACAAGCTGTGCTAAAGGTTCAACAAAAGTTGACTAACAATAATACCAATATTGTTATTGAGAAAGAAGAGGTTGTTACATCTATATATGTTAAGAGTGACAAAAAGATAATTAAATTGGATTTAGATGCTATTAATTATATAGAAGCTTACGGAAATTACATTAAAATATATACGGATCAAATGATTCTAACACCTACGACACTATCAGATTTTGCAGAAAAATTATCAAATGATTTCATAAGAATACACAAATCATTTATCGTAAATTTTAATAAACTTAAATTAATCGATGGTAATCAAATGGTATTAAAAAATGACAGTAAATTACCTATCAGCAAATCATATAGAAAGATAGTACTTAATAAAATAGATGGTGTTTAGTATGAGATCACTAGAAGGAACACCTTTGTTTCTTAATTATTAAAGATTGTTTTGCATTTTTACGAATCAACTATTATCAAGAGCAATAATTTGGGTTTATAAAATAATGAGATTTACTTATAAGTTAAGAGTAAATATTTATTTTAGCTTTTTAAACACGTTTAAAAGTTAATGGATAAATTTTCTCTCTTAGGAATCATCACCCTTGTCATTGTGTTTATCGCATTATTACTTGCCATTTTCTTGTTTACTGTTAAGACAAAAAACAAGGTTGGTAACCGATTAATGGGTGTTTATTTTACCATATTTGCGATACATATTAGTGTGTTCTTTTATGCAAAATACATTGAACTTCCACTAGTTCTAAATATGCTTCGGGATCAAATTGCATTTTTGTCCAGTCCACTGTTGTTCTTATATGTATTGTCATCCGTTTACTCGGATTTTAAGCTTCAGCCTAAACACCTTTTACATCTGATACCTTTTGCTATTGAGATTTTACTTTATGCTCCTGGATTTTATTTAGCTAGTGAGGAAGAAAGAATAATTTTTACAAATAATTTTCATTCAAACCCAGAAGTTAAGTTTTCTTCGCTTTATGGTTTTATAGTGTCTATAACCTATCTTATTTTAATATTTATGACACTTAAAAAGTATAAGCTGTTATTATTAGAAAGTTATTCTAACAATAATAGGTTTAATTATAAATGGTTATATCAATTAACATTACTACTATCTTTTATTTTTGTTTTTTCGACTGCTAAACAAATTTATAAATATGTTGGTGATGATATAGAAGTTTTAAATATGATGAGAATCATATTAACATTACTCTTACTAGGGTTTTTGTCATGGATTGTACTTAAAAGCATGTATTATCCAGAGTTGTTTAGAAGTATTGATACCAAACATTTGTTGGTGAAAAATTTGATTGAAACCAGCGAAAATAAGCAAACCTCAGATGATAAGTTTATTGTACAAGTAGAGAAACTCCAAAAATATATGGAAACAGAAGAACCTTATTTGGATTCTTCATTGACCATACATAAATTGGCAAACCAGCTCAATCTTCCGTTTAAGGATATTTCTATTTTGATTAATCATCATATAGGAAAACATTTTTTCGATTTCATTAATGAATATCGAATAAAAAAGGCAATAACCTTACTAGAAAATCCACTTAATGAGAAGCTAACTATTCTTGAGATTTTGTATGATGTTGGTTTTAATTCTAAATCTCCATTTAATACGGCTTTTAAAAAACATACGGGTTTTACACCTACACAATACCGTAAAAAAATCTCATAATCAATTGATTACAATAAAGTAGTACGTCTTTGTAAAAAGTAATACCAATTTCTAACAAATAAAATAGTACTACTTTCTTTAGTTGTACGCATACTTGAAGCTTTCCTTTCATTTTTGTTTTGAATTAAATTTTAAAACAAACAACAAAATGAAAAATTGTATTCTATTCATCTCCTTACTATCATCTTTTTTAGGAATTGCACAATTACAACTAACGGGTACTGTAACTAATAATTCAGAACCTGTGCCATTTGCAAATGTATTCCTGACCAATCAGAATGATGAAATGGTAATCAATAGCGGAGGTATTACAGATGAAAATGGTTTCTTTTCTATAGAAACTAAAAAAGGGGTATATAGAATTACTATAAGTTTTATTGGTTTTCAAGATTGGAAAAAGGAACTTTTGATAGAAAACAACCTTGATTTAGGAACTATAGTACTTAAAGAAGATGCAGAAAACCTAGATGAAGTGGTTATAACATCACAGAAAAAGTTAATTGAACAAAAAACGGATAGGCTAGTATTTAATGTAGAAAATAGTATTGCCGCTGCGGGAGGCAATGCAGTGGATGCACTTAGAGTTGCTCCTGGTATTAGAATTCAAAATAATAATATCAGCATGATTGGAGGCGAATCATCACGGATCATGATTGATGGTAGATTATTACAATTAACTGGAGAAGATCTAATAAGTTTTCTAGATTCTATGGCCTCCGATGATATCAAAAAGATTGAAATCATTACCAATCCACCTGCCAAATATGAAGTCGTTGGGAATGGAGGTATTATTAATATTATTTATAAAAAGGGTAGAAGAAACTCGTGGAAGAACACTTCTGGTGTTACTTATAATCAAAATACATTTAGTTTCACAACATTGCGCAATAGTTTTTTCTATAATAAGAATAAAATTAGGGTAATACTTTCTGCAAATGGGAGTAAAGGAAATATCCGTAATCAAGAAAACAGTATTATTCTATTTCCGAATAGTACATGGGAAATCGATACCGAATCAAAAGATGAAAAGAATAATTATTCTGGTCGTTTTTCATTAGAATATGATATTTCAGAGAAAATCAAAATAGGAGGGCAGTACCTAGGTAATTATAATCATCCTGATTCTAAGGGTAATGGTATTACAAACATTTTGAATAATCAGAATTCCGTAGATTCCTTGTTGATTAATAATAGTAATAGAAGTGATAGAGTAAATAGTCATGTCCTGAATGCCCATGTAATAACATTACTCGATACCATAGGGAGAAAAGTTTCTGTTGATTTTGATTATTTTCGATATAATAATTCTTTGGAAAATGATTACATAGTAAATACATTTTCTTCTAACAATGAATTCATTGGTATTAATCAAGCGGCACAGAATTTCTCTAATCAGAATATAGAAAATTACAGTGCAAAAGTAGATATTGAACATCCTCTGACGTTTGTGAACCTTTCTTATGGTGCCAAATTAAGTTTTATTACCACACTGAATGATTTAGAAAACTTTAATACGATTACCGGATTTCCAGTTTTTGACACCAATCTATCCAATCAATTTGAGTATAAAGAGAATGTACAAGCATTGTATGTAAATGGCTCAAAAACAATAAATAGCAAATGGAATTTTAAAGCAGGATTACGACTAGAGAATACAGAAACCAGTGGATATTCTATCACATTAAATCAGAGAAATGAAAATAACTATTTAAAAGTATTTCCTACATTTTATGCATCATATCAGAGGAATGACGATCATAATTTTTCCTTTAATTATGGGAAAGGGATAAATCGACCAATTTTTAGAGATTTAAATCCGTTTAGAAGCTTTATTAATAGTAATGCATATTCCGAAGGAAATCCTTTTATACAGCCATCATTTACAGATCGTTTTACATTGGCACATAATTACAAAGGAAAATTAATTACTAACCTATATTATGGTCTAACTACTGATGGTTTTGGCACGTTATTTTCCGCTGATGCCGAAAATGAAATTCAAACAATTATCAGACGAAATTATTATACTACAGCTATTTTTAAAATAAGCGAAACATATACTTTTGATAGTTTGTCTTGGTGGAAAAGTCAAAATTATTTCTCGTTTTCGCTTCAGAATACAGAACTCGATAATGACCTTAATTCTAGTCCTCAAAATGGAAATCAATTTTATTTCTCAACAAGTAACACCTTTGTATTAGGAAAAACCACAAAATTACAAGCAGATTTTTGGTATGCTTCCAAGACTAAATCATTACTGTATGATGTAGATAAAATGTACAATGTTACTATTGGATTAAAACAGAGTTTTTTAGACAATAACTTACAAGTGTCGCTAGTATTTAGTGATATTTTTGACACAGCAAGTTTACGTAATTTATCATCAGAGATAAATGGTGTAGAAACTATCTATGGTCAAAATTATAGTAGTAGAAATGCACGATTTTCATTGACGTATAGCTTTGGGAACAAGAAAGTTACTATTAAAAACAGAGGGTTTGGTAGTGATAATGAGCGAAATAGGGCAAATTAATTTAGCGCGTGTTAGATAATATTGATCATATAGAACATATAGAACCTCACAATGTATTAAAAGCTGTGAGGTTTTAGTATTTATTAATGATACTATATCTTTTAAAGATTCATCAGATAGTTCTAATCAATTACTTCAATAACTGAATAACATTCGTTTTATACATGGTTCCGATGGGTATGATATGATCCGAAATTAATATTCTATTCCCTTCGATACTTTTTATATGTTTTTTGGCTACTGCAAAAGATTTATGTACCTGTAAAAAATCATCACTGGCTAATGATATTAATAAATCGGTAATTTTTTCTCTGACGGTAATGGTTTCATTAATAGTGATTACCTTAACATAGTTTCCAGCAGATTCTAAGTACTGTATATCACTAAGTAAAACCTGTATATATTTTTTGTTACTTTTTAGAAAAATACTTTTCTCTTGAGTTTCTGGAAGAATGTTTGGTGAAGCTATTGTTTTTGATGTGGATGTAACTGCTTTATTTACTGCTTTCAAAAATCGTTCGAAACTAAAGGGCTTAAGCAGATAATCTACAATGTTAAGCTCATAACCTTCTAAAGCATATTCGCTATAAGCCGTAGTGACGATAACTTTTGGAGGCGAAGGAAGTGTTTTTAAAAATTCAAATCCTTTTAATTTTGGCATATTCAAATCCAAAAAAATTAAATCTACTTCGTTGGTACTTAAGTATTCAAAAGCTTCTAATGCATCATAGCAATTCTTCATTAACTCCATGTTTGGTAATAAATCGCAATAACGTTTTATAATTCCGTGGGCAATGTGTTCATCGTCTATAATTAAGTATTTAATCATATATGCTTCAATGTTAATTGTACTTTGTATACGTCATCTGTAGTTGTAAAAGATAGCGCATGTTTTTTTGGATATACTAATTCAAGTCTTCTCTTTAAGTTTTTAAGTCCAATACCAGGGTTTTCTGTTACTTCTGCAGTATCAAAATTATTCTCTACTTCAAAATGAATTTCTTTACCGGTTGAGTTCAGATTAATACGAACGTAGGCATTTTCTCTTAGATTTTCCAAACCGTGCTTAAATGCATTCTCCAGTAATATTATAAATAGCAAAGGCATTACTTTTGTATCTTTATCCTTGATATCACAATTAAATTGTACATCGGTTTTTTTATGATACCGCATTTTATGAAGCTCGATATAATTCTGAAGGTATTCCATTTCTTTGTTAATAGTTACAAAATCGTGTTCTCCTTCATAAATACTATATCGCATCATGTCTGATAATTTCAATATCAACTCTTGGGCTTTTTTCGAATCTTCTTCTACTAAACCATACAGATTATTGAGTGTATTAAAGAAAAAATGTGGATTGACTTGGCTTTTTAAATGTAATAGTTCCGTTTTAGTTTTCTCATTCTTGAGTCTGATGATCGATTTAATTTGTCTGATTAACCAGTTTAATATAAAAACCAAAATCATTAAAAACAATACAGGAGCTAAGAGATCCATTACTAATTGGTCATCTTCTAAAAGTACAAGATTACCATCTTTTGTTGCTTTGGTCTCAAATGTGTAGAAAACGATAATAAAAAGAACAATTGAAATATTGATCATCAGCGACCAAAAACTCAATTTAGGAACATTCCAGTTTTTAATGCTTTTGCCTTCCTTTTTGTTAATGCGGTACTTCATAAAAAGAAATAGAACTACTGAAATAAATGACAGTCCAAATAATATACTAAGTACTCCATGAGTTGGATCAGACTCTAGTGCACCTGTCAAATACAGTACTCCTAATAGTATCGCAATTACTGAAATTTCCTTCCGTATTAAAGCTTGTATGTCAGTTATGTAGTTTTTTCTAGTTAGAAACCAATACAATAATAAATAGCCTAGTGTACCAATAGAAGCAAACGTTAATAAAACTCCTGTAAACCTAATATCCAGTGTTATTAAGAATGTACCACTTATTAAAGAAAACACAAATATACTAAGTGTTATAAATACTCGATTATATCTATCATTTTGTAACATCATACCCAATATTACTTAAATAATGTATATCCACCAAAGAAGTTGATAGACACTGTTTATCTAGGTATAAACTATACCAAATTAGGGATCAACTTACTTACTCCTTGCAAATCGTATTTGTGTACCTGTTTATATCCGATTGATCACTATTATTTATTTATAAAACAGCTTGTTAATATGTTTGGCTAAGCAATCATTCAATCAAAGCGAACAGTTTAAATCATAACACATCTTAAGTAATGAAAACACAAATATTGAATTTCGGAATTTACCTATTACTATTATTTACTATTAATAGTACAATTATTGCTCAGGAAGAAGCATCAAAGAAAAATAATAAAACCAGTATTCTCGGGAAATGGGAAGGCAAAATTATAGTAAACGAAGAACGATCTATTGGAATCTTATGGCGTTTCGAAGAATCAGATCAAGGTGAAATAATTGGTTTTATGGGACCAGTTTCAAAAGGAGTAGCAACATTACCAATTCAAAATATTGTTGTTACAGATTCAATATTAAATTTTATAATTCATTCTGAAGGAAGTTATTCTGGTAAAATTACACCCAAAGGAATCACCGGTATCTGGAACGCTCAAGGCAGAAAAGAATTGGTTCTAAATATGCATCGGGAATTAACACAAAAGCAACTTCTTCAGAATGCTAAGAATAATAGTGATAAAAATTCAGGGAAGGACATTCACGAAAGTATTAAACTGGGCAATGTCAAAGCAGTAAAAGCTTTTTTGGATAAAGGGAATGATATTGATGAAACATATGACAAGGAATACACTTTGCTTTGTTATGCTATTAAAAAAGATAAAACCAATACTGTGGCTAAATATTTATTGGAAAAAGGTGCTAATCCCAATACAATATCAGGAGATATTACGCCACTTATGTACGCTGTAGCATATCAGAATTATGAAATGATGAAGGAATTAATCAATCATAATGCTGATTTGGATTATGTAACTATAGAAAAACAATCAGCTTTGATATTTGCCATTAAAGGAAGAGATGTAAAAGCACTGAACATATTGATAGAGAGAGGTGCAGACCCTACTAAAAAAATTGATAGTAAAAAGAGTGCTTACGATTTAGCAAAAGAAGAAAATATTAAAGAAATATTAGAGGTACTACATCTACCTTATATTTCGCCTTCTGATGGGCCTTATGTAATAGAAAATGGAACAAAAAGAACAGCTATTTGGGTAAGTAAAGGGAAAAAATACACTAAACGAATCAGCAATAAAGTTCCCCAAACTATTGAGCATGATGGTATGAAAGCCATAATATGGGATGCTAATCCAACCGAAGTGAAAAAACTAGAATATAACGGGAATTTCAAACTTGCTGCGACTAGTGATATTCATGGACAGTATCAGGTATTTATAGAATTATTACAACAGAATAATATTATAGATCAGGATAAAAAATGGAGTTTTGGAAATGGTCATTTTGTAGTTGTCGGAGATATTTTTGACCGAGGACCTCGTGTAACTGAAGTATTATGGTTTTTATATGATCTAGAAAAACAAGCAGAACAGTATGGTGGCAAACTCCATGTATTACTAGGTAATCATGATGTAATGGTACTTAACGGTAATCTTCGTTCAGTTCACCCAAAATACAAAGATATTGCTGAGATGTTAGATACACCTTTGGATTCTCTTTTTACCAAAGGAACTGTTCTGGGAAATTGGCTAAGAACGCGTCCAGTATTGATGAAAATAAATGATATGATGTTTATACACGGTGGATTACATCCGGATATCGTTTCTAAGGGACTATCAATAGATACTATTAATAAAGAGTTTAAAAAAGAATTGGTTGCAAGTGAATTACCAAAAATTAGAACGGAGTTAGGAAACTTTCTTCATCATGGAAATGGTCCTATTTATTACAGAGGATATTTTCAAGGAGAATTGGCTACTACAGAACAAATAGATCAATTACTAAAACATTTTAGCGCCACTCATATTATTGTTGGCCATACCACACACAAACAGATTGAAACTCGCTATAAGGGAAAAGTACTTGTGATCGATGCAAACATGAAAAGTGGATCCTCTGGAGAATTATTGCTTTGGGAATCTGGTGAGTTTAAGCGAGGAACACTGTCTGGAGAAGAATTATCAATTACGGGTAATTAATATTAATTATTTTAAACTAAATAGAGATGCAACTTACTATCAATAATTTATCAAAAACATATACTAACGGTACTAAAGCACTACAAGATGTTTCACTAAATATCCCTACTGGAATGTTTGGGTTATTAGGACCTAATGGAGCTGGTAAATCTACATTAATGCGCACTATAGCAACTTTACAGGATGCAGATAAGGGTTCTATAACACTTGGTGATATAAATGTATTAGCAGAAAAAGATGAAATCAGAAAAGTCTTAGGATATCTGCCACAGGAATTTGGTTTATATCCTAAAGTATCCGCGGAGTTTTTACTAAACCATTTGGCTGTACTTAAAGGATTATCTAATAAGAAACAACGAGGAGAGGTTGTTGAAGCATTGTTATACAAAACAAATCTGTATGATCATAGAAAGAAAAACCTTGGAGGGTTTTCTGGTGGAATGAAACAACGATTTGGGATTGCGCAAGCTTTGCTTTCTAACCCGAAACTTATTATAGTAGACGAACCTACAGCAGGACTAGATCCCGCAGAACGTAATCGTTTCTATAATCTGCTTAGCGAACTTGGTGAAAATACCATAGTTATATTATCAACTCATATTGTAGATGATGTAAAAGAATTATGTACTAATATGGCTATTATCAACCAAGGGCAAGTACTTCTGGAGGGAAATCCAATACAAACAATTGAGGAACTAGAAGGTACTATATATCATAAAACTATAGAAAAAAGAGAGCTAGAGATTTATAAGCAAGAATATACAGTAATCGCTGAAAAATTTATGTTGGGTAAACCTGTAATACATATTTTGAGCAAAAACAATCCAGGAAATGGATTTGATACAATCCCAGCGGATTTAGAGCACGTATACTTCTCTAATATTTTTGGAGCACCTTATAACTAGGTAGTTAATTTAATCCATTTTCATCCAATTCTTTCATTCTAAACGTATTCGCTATGTTATTCGAGATATTCAAATTTGAAATTAAATACAGGATAAAACGTCCTGATACCTATCTATATTTTTTTATTCTATTATTGTATTCTATTCTATCAGTAGACATCATTTTTGAAGGTAATTTAGACCCTATCAAAAGAAATGCACCATATGTTATTGCACGAACGATGACTATTAGCTCTGCATTCTTTATGATGGTTACCTCTATGATTATGGGAGTAGCTGCATTACGTGATTTTGATCATAATATGGAATCACTAATGTTTGTGAATCCTATTAAAAAAAGCGATTATTTGCTGGGTAGATTTTTAGGTTCTTTTATCGTGTTGTTTTTTATTTACTGTGCTATGCCTTTGGGTATGGTTATAAGTGATTTTCTACCATGGAGAGATGGTGACACTTTATTAATCTTTAATTTTTGGCATTATTTACAGCCATTTTTTATGCTGATAGTACCCACGTTATTTTTTGGAGGTGCTATATTTTTTGTAAGCGGAGCTTTAAGTAGAAAATTAATGGTTGTCTATACGCAAGGAATACTATTTTTTATGGTATACATATTCTCAATGCAATTGGCTCAAGGATCTGAAAATTTATACCTATCTGGGCTTTTAGAACCATTTTCTTTTCAAACAATTAGTTTGGTTACTGAGTATTGGAATGTAACAGAACGAAACACAATGTTACTTTCTATGGAAGGAATGTTGCTGTATAATAGGCTGTTATGGATAACAATTGGAGTAATCGTTTTAGTTATTGGTTATTATAGATTTAGTTTTAGGGTTGTTAAAAATGGTATTGTAAAAAAACTTAAAACAATCATTACTGGTCAAGAAGCAAAAACGGCTAAAGAAATAGATGCTATACTAAATTCAGGTAATATAGCTACAGTAAATCCAAATAAGATAACCTTGTTGTTTCAGCATTCTTTATTTTATTTTAAATCTATACTAAGATCAGCACCATTCTGGGTTATTGCTGCTTGCGCTTTAGGGATTATCCTGATTAGCTCTATAAATCTAGACACTTCTTTTGGTGTAGAAAGTTATCCAACTACTTATATTATTGTTGGTGAGTTATTAGAGAATACATTATTGTTCTTCATATTAATTATTATATTTTATTCCGGAGAATTGATCTGGAAAGAAAGAGATGGCAGATTGAGTCTTATTTATGATGCATTGCCTGTATCTGATGTTATCTATTTGACGAGTAAGTTTATTGGGCTTATCCTAGCATATACCTTGATAATGATTTTGATGATTATTGCAGGTATTATTTTCCAAACTTCAAAAGGGTATTATGAATATGAACTAGGAGTGTATTTTACAGGTTTTTTTGTTGAAATATTTCCTTTCCTTTTCCTTTTTACTGTGTTGTGCTTTTTCTTTCAAGTCTTAGTAAACCATAAGTTTTTATCACATATTTTGGTTATCATATTTACTTTTTGCTGGACAATAGGCCTGCGTGTATTGGGTTATGATCACAGTCTATACATATTTGGAGGTCCAGATTTAGGAATGTATTCGGATATGAATGGTTATGGTCATTTTTGGGAACCTTATATCTGGTTTAAAATCTATTGGGTAGCATTTTCGGCAATATTGTTTGTTATTGGGATTGTTCTATCGGTAAGAGGTACAGAAACAAATATAATAAAGCGTTATAAATCCAGTGAACTAAGACTTACAAAGTCATTAATTCGGTTTGGAATTATGATGATATCAGTTTTCTTGTTATCTGGTTGCTATATATTTTATAACACGAATATTCTTAATAATTATTCGACAATTACTACACAGCAGAAACATAGAGTTGATTATGAAAAAAAGCTTGAGAAATATGATAAACTCTTACAACCTAAAATTATAGATGTTAACCTAAAAGTAGAGTTATATCCATACGAAAGAAATTATACGGCAGAAGGGTATTTTATGCTTAGTAATCCTCACAGTACAACTATCAATGAAATTCATATACAAAAAGCACCAAATGATCATGTGGAAATTGAATATCTTACTATAGAATCAGGAGCTAGTGTAAATAATGAATTTGAACTATATGGGTACTCTATTTATGAATTAAAACAACCTTTGAAGCCAGGTGATTCTGTTAAAATGGAATTCAAACAAACGCATATCACTAAAGGTTTTGCAGAAAACGAAAGTACTAATATTGTATATAATGGAACCTTGCTAAGTAATTTTCATTTACTAACAATAGGGTATAATAAATATATTGAATTAGAGGACAAATCAGAGCGTGAGAAATATGGTTTAAAACCAAAAATGAGAAGGGCCAAAATAGATGATCCCAAAGCTATTCTAGAAGGCTTATCTTCTGGTGATGGTGAGGAAATTAATTTTGAAATCATTATTGGGACTGATATAAATCAAACTGCCATTGCACCGGGTTATTTGCAGAACGAATGGGAGGAAAGTAATCGTAAGTATTTTCATTATAAAATGGATAAACCTATGTCTAATTTCTATTCTATAATATCTGCAGAATATCAGGTAATGAGCGATAAATGGACATCAGAAGATTCAAACTTTAATCAAACCGTAAATCTTGATATATATTATCATAAAGGGCACGAATATAATTTGGATCGAATGATGAATGGTATGAAAAAGTCTTTTGATTATTTCAATAAAAATTTTGGCCCGTATCAATACCGTCAAATGAGAATTGTAGAATCTACCAGCTATAAAAGTAGAGCGCAATCATTTCCAAATACGGTACCTTTTTCAGAAAACATTGGCTTTATTATGGATATTGATGATAAGAAAGATGTAGATATGGCCTTTTATGTAACTGCACACGAAATGGCGCATCAATGGTGGGGACATCAGGTAAATCCTGCCAATGTACAAGGTAAAGCTATGCTTTCAGAAACCTTAGCACAATATTCAGCGTTAATGGTTTTGAAAGAAGAATATCCTGAGGAAAAAGTACAGCAGTTTTTACAATCTAGAATTAATAGTTACTTAAAAGCGAGAACTAATGAAAAAATTAAAGAAATGCCTCTAAATCTGGTAGAATCAGGTCAAGAATATATCTATTATGATAAAGGATTGATTAATATGTATGCCTTACAAGATTATATTTCTGAGGATAGTGTGAATATAGCTTTAAAAAGATTTGTTAGAGATTGGGATAGTTTTGAAGGTTTAAAAAAGATCAAAACTAACAGATATGCTACTACCAAAGATTTACTGCCATATTTTAGAGAGGTAACCGCAGACAGCTTGCAATATGTGATAACGGATTTATTTGAAACCGTTACATTGCATGAAAGTAAGATAACTGAAGCGACTTATAACAAGATTTCTGAGAATCAGTACGAAGTAAAACTGAACTTAGATTTAGAAAAATATAAAATAGTCGATATTAAGAACGAAAGGAACATTCCGGTAAACGACTGGATTGACATAGGAGTATATGCAAGTGGTACCAATGGGAATCAAGAGTTGATATATCTAAAGAAACATAAAATCACCAAACACTTTACAGAATTACAAATTATAGTAGATCAAAAACCAAGTCAAATTAGTATTGATCCTAAAAATAAGTTAATTGATAGAAAAAGAGAGAATAATGTAATTATACTTTCCGAAATATAGATGCCTAATTCATTGTTCTATAAAATGATTAAAATAAAGAGGCTGTCTAAAAACTAGATTTCTATGTCATTTCGAGCGGAGTTGAGAAATAATTATCCTTGGTTTTCAGTACATTTCGACTCCGCTCAATGTGACAGTATTGTAAATATTGTGCTTTTCGGACAGCCTCATTATTCAAAATATTCTTACATAAAAGAATATCCAATTGTACCTAGTTCATTCCTCCGGCACGATTTGGTGATCGCGGTGTTGGCCACTTTCTTTGTTCTCCTGTTCTAGAATCAATAGGAAGAACACTTTTTACTCGAGAGGTTTTTTCAGGATCTTCACTAGCCATATAGGTAAGTATAGCTGTAAGAATAGCATTATTACGTACATCATCAAAAATGATTTTATCATATGTATCTCGATTTGTATGCCACGTATAATTCCAGTAGGACCAATTTAATGAGCTTAAACTGAATGCTGGCGCTCCTGCTGCTTGAAAAGACGCATAATCAGAACCACCTCTCGCAGGAGTACCAGGAAAAGTAGTTTCTATATGTTGTGTGATTTCTTCAGGAACTGCTGCTAACCATTTACTTAGGTAATCATATGAATGAAGAAAACCACCTCCAGACAAACGAACTACACGACCGGTACCATTATCTTGATTAAATGATGCTTGAACACCTGCTACAATATCTGGATGATCTTCTACAAAGGCTCTTGATCCATTTAATCCTTGTTCTTCGCTACCCCAATGTCCAACAAGTATTGTACGTTTAGGATTAGGGTAGATTTTTTTTAATAAACGCATTGCCTCCATCATAACTAAGGTACCTGTACCATTATCGGTTGCTCCAGTTCCTCCATCCCAAGAATCAAAATGTGCGGAAAGAATTACATATTCATTAGGTTTTTCTGTTCCTTTAATTTCTGCAATAGTATTAAAAGTAGGTACTTTTCCTAACTCTTTAGATTCTGCAACAATATTAATTTTTGGCTGTTGACCAGATTTTACAAGCCTATATAACATCCCATAATCCTCTAGCTCAAGATCTACAGTAGGAATCTTCTTTGTACGAGCACCGAAAATTTTATTTACTCCAAATCCTCTTGACCAGTTTGAAGTTACGATTCCAACTGCTCCTGCTTTTTCTAATGCAGCAGGTAGGGTTCTATTGTTATACCCTGTCGTTTTCATGTTTTTTCGCCAAGCTTTAGTCTGAATATCTCGCGCATCTTTCATTTTAGTAAAAGATTCTTCTGTAGCAAACTCTTCCCAGTTATAATCAGGACGTCCTGTAGGTTGTAACATGGATATAAGTACAATCTTTCCTTTAATAGTAGTCAACCATTTCTCGAAATCCAGAGAATCTTTTAGCTGTACAGGTAATACCATCAATTCTGCTGTTATACCTTCTTTTGAAGTGCTTGGATTCCAGGCAAGTTGTGTTCCTCTTAAACTTTGAACACGAGGATATACCATATCTATATGAGTAATACCTCGTTCCCATCCGCGCCATTCTCCCCATTTTTCATTTCTAGCGCTAATACCCCAATCGGTATATTTTGCAACAGCCCATTCATTTGCATGTTGCATTTGAGGAGTACCAACTAAACGAGGACCAATAATATCTGTAAGTTCATGAGCTAAGGATTCTAGTTTAGAGTTTTCATTAGCTTCTTTGATAATTCCATCTATTACAGGATCTGTTTTTTGTGCTAATATTACACTTGATAATAGAAGTGCGATAGTCAATATTTTATAAGATGTATTCATGTGTAATTGTTTATTGGTATAATTTACGAGAAATGATTTGAGATTGAATCTATCTTTATAAATAGTTTAAGAAATAAATCTAAATATATTGTGCTGGTTGATAAAACAAACATTACTTACAAAATTAAAGGGCTAGATGTATTGCATCAAATTGTAGAATTATTATATCCTTAGTTTCACATATCCATCAACACCATTTCCCCATTCATCTACATCTGGCCAAAGTGTATCATAATTATATTTTTGTTTACTCATATCATCATCAATATCTAGTAATCGATCGCCTTGCTTGTAATTAAAAACGAACGTTTTATAAGATGCTACAGGGTGATTATTCAAAATACTAGCCATGGTTTCAAAATTTGGATGTCGATGCCTTCTTCCATTACTGGAAAAAAGATAGTACTTAGCCTGAACCATTTTGATAAGTTCAGGACTGTTATTTTTCCATGCGCCATGATGTGCAACTTTAAGAACATCTATCTGTAGTGGAAATTGATCTTCAGGAATCATTTTTTTTAATTGTTCTTCTACTTGACTCGGAATAGCATCACCAAGAAAGAGTAGTTTTATATCTCTGTATTCTAATAAAAAGATAATAGACGATCCGTTAGTAGGGGATTTGTCTTCTTTTTCCCAAGGTTTATTATAGTTTTCTACCCAATCTCCGAAAGTAGATACTAACATTTCTTCGTCAAGAATAGCTTCATCAAGATCAGCCTGTCTCATTTCCTCCATCATTTTTTCGAAAGCATCATCAAAATATGAATCCTGATTGATCTTGCCTGCAAATATCTTTTTTAGATAGCGATACCATGTATTTGCCATTTTATCTAAAGAAGTTTGTGTGGGACCCAGTAATGTCAATTCTAGATTGTCTGACAGTTTTAGTTTTAATGGTTGATCAGTTTTTACTGCTAACGAATTAAAAGTAGTATTCCATTTGTATCCATATTTTAGAAGTAAACTACCTAACGATGTTCCTTGCTCATAACTTACTAATTGAATTTCATTTTCTGTTTCAATACTTTCTTTTCCACCAACGATTGGTATATCAGGAATACTTCCGTTTAGATCACCCTCTTCCTTATCTTCAAAATTAAGATGGCGATAACTATTAAACCAAACTTCATCAATCCCAATAACAGATGGATTATTAGCTTCTCCGTTTTCATTAATAAAAGCGATGGCACCAGATATATGGTCCGCATCGATATGAGTTACTACAAACTTTGTTAATCTACGTCCTTCGGAATGAAGTGTTTTTAATCTAGGTTTTAGATGATCCCGAAAAGTAGAGATGTATCCTGTGTCAATAAGAATAAGTGCTTCTCCAAAATCTAAAAGTATTGCATCGCCGTTTCCTGCAGGAAATAATTCTATAGATATAGTATCTGACATACTTGAATTTTTCAACTAAATTAAACAGTATAATTATTGTCTGAACAGAAAGGAACAATCAATTTATCGTAAATTAATGATTATTGTTATTTCCCCCAATTTTTCTTACCTTTTTGCAACAATATCATCTAATGGCCGACACTTTAATTAAACTGTTTCAAAAGAGAACAGTACTTATTAGTACGACAAACTCTATAGGAACGGGAACTCTTATTGCTCCTGGAAAAGTGCTTACCTGTGCTCATGTTATAAGGAAGTCAATAGATGATATAAATACGATAAAAATTTTATTCCCTGATGTTACACAACCAGGGCATTTTGAATGGGAAGAGAATGCTGCTAAGGTATATCTTTCCAAAATATACGAAGAGTCGAATAAAAAGGGGAATGAAGTTGGAACTGAAATAGAATCATTAAAAAAAGAGTATCCAGATGTTGCTATTATAGAAATAGCCAAAAAAGATCACGCTCTGATGGCATTACCAAATAGTGATGACATTTCTAGTGATCTTCAGAATCGTCAATTTTTAGCATTTGGTTTTCAAAAAAAAGATAGAGACCTTAAACGCAATGTACCTCAAGCAGTAAGTCTGAATTATAATGGTGAAGAAATTGATTCAGATGTTATTAGAAAATTAGTTTTTGCGAACGGATTGATTCGCCCAGGAATGAGTGGAGCCGCTTTAATCGAAAGAGAAACTGGTGACATTATTGGGATTGTACAAATGACTCGTAGTGCTAATGATGATTTGGGAGCTTATGTTATTCCTATTGATATCATTTGGAAGGTTTTTAAGAAATGGGAAGAAGATGGAGACACTGAGATTTTTTCTGAATTACACAGTAAAGAAGTAAAAAAACAGATTCAAAAAGAATATAACCAGGAATATCCTAAATATCCAATGTACCGGAAGTATGGAATTAGGTTGATCATTTTACCAACATTAATCTTTCTTTTGATTTGGTGGATGTTTTATCATCTTGGACAAATACAAGAATCTGGATTGGTGGCTATAATATTGGTAACGGTTACCATCTCTGGTAAAATAATGGGAGATTGGCTTGGTGAAGCTATAAATACGGAATCGAGTAAACTTAAAAACACCATAGGATCTTTACTTTTTGGCAATGTATTTTTGATAGGTCTTGGAATTATAACGCTCTTTTTATGGGTTTTTACAACATCTATATGGGTACACGGCAATTCTGAATTTGATCAAGTGCCAATAACCTTATTTAGTGGTGAAGAATATAAAGAAGGACGCCAAAAAAGCCTGAATCCAATCGGGGATACAAGGTTTTTAATATGGACAACATTTATGGGAGATTCTGTGAAAATTGTTCCAGAAGGCATGGAAGAACTACCATTATTTGTTTCACCATTCTCTAAAAAAGAATTGTATTATCCAAAAAGCTTTTTAAAAGAGCCTTTGTTTTTGATTCGATTTGATGCAAGATTGTCAAGTAAAATGAATAAATATCGTGTAGAGGTTCAGATAGAAAAGCAAAATGGTAGTTCTATGAAGTTTACAGATAGTACTTTGGCTAATAGTGGTGCAATATTGTTGGGTAAGCGAAAACTAAAAATCACTAAGCAACGCGAGCAAATTTGGAAAGATTTTTTTGTGGAGGGTGGAATTAGAGACAATATTTTGGAAAAATGGACGGATCACTGGAAAAAAATAAAAATCTATAATGAAGTTGATTTGGATAAAAATGATAGGATATCTATAAAGGTTATTAAAAAATCTGATAGTACTATTATTAATGAACAATCTTATAAAATAGGTCCTAAAACTGATAATATAGACAAATTATTAAAGTTTAAATTTTAATGCCAATATTATGGGGGAAATAATAATTAATAGGAGGATCATGGGTATTCTCTTACTTTTTGCATTACACGTACAAGCACAGAAACCAGAAGTAAAAGTAAGTTTTGATATTGCAACGAATAATTTATTTTTTGAAATATTTGAAAGCGATATTGATGAAATGAAAAACAACGCTTTACCAATACTTATTGATGGATTAAATGAGTATATAGGATTTGTATCATTCTTTAAAGAATCTGCTTCTAATGAGCTAACCATAACATTAAAAAACAAAAACGTTGGTAGTACCGGTTTTAATGAAGAGTACTGGTTGTTTTTTGAATTAAAAGATCAAGAAGATTCTGTATTCACACACGAATGGCAGTTTCTAGATTACGAAGAGTTTGATGCATATCAGAGTTCTGCGATAATGATGTTAGACAAATTACAAGAAGATTGGAAAGCTTATTTAAATAAATCGTACAATCAAGAACTAGTGAGTATTTTATTTGACAAGATTTCGATAACTATTCCGGATAGTGATCACTATTATATTGATAATACTTCAGGTATTAAAGAGGCAATTCTTCCTTTTAAAAAAGAAGCACTTATGATGGAGCCCATAGATAGTGAGTTTAAAGTAATTGTTAATGGCAAAACTAATAATGGAGTTCATACGATATCCAAACATGAAGAAGCTCAGTTTTCTGGAGTTGTTCAGGAAAATATGACAAGCATACCTTTACCACTAATGGGATGTTTAAGAATACAGCTAAAAGAATTACCAGTAATGGAGCTTATTAATGGTAAGATATTCGTAACGAAATATAGAAGAAAAGTATATAGCACCATTGCTACTTCTAGTGAGTTTTTTGAATCTAACATAGAGTAAAATGAAAACTAAAAATTTATTCTTGATTGTATTCCTGACAATATCATTAGGATACTGTTATGGACAGGATACTGTAAAACCTTCTATAACCAGTAGCGAATTATTAGTAAAAGATGTCAATCTAACGGTTGATGATTTGCTTAATAATGGAGAAGTAAAGAAAGCAGCAGCACATATTAAAGATAAAAAAACGTATTGCCAAGAGGTTGCTGATGTCAAGTTATGTGAAGCGGGATTAAATTTCACTACTGGTTATTTATATCAGCAAGCCTCTCTTAAAGATAATCAGAATAGTAGGGCATACCAAAAAAGAGCTATCGTTTACTATGAGAAAGTTTTAACTTCATACCCAAATAATAAAGCCGCCTTGTCTAATTTTATTCAATTGATAGCGGTACAAGATATTGATCCGTCCATTATTAAAAAATTAGAATTAATGGCCAAAAAATATCCTGCGGAAAGGATCAATATCTATGTGCAAATAGGTGATATGTATAAAGATGATAATAACTTGCAAAAAGCTTGTGATTATTATAAAAAAGCATATAAAGAAGATCCTTTCTCTGAAAAAGCTTGTGGTGCTATGGTAGCGTTGTATACCAAATACGAGTTTTCTTGTGTTATGAGGAAAGATATTAGGCAATTAGCATTGGATTGTCAGGAAATTGACTTGCCAAATTATTCAGAAGAACTCCTTAGAAAAGAATTGATTTTATATTTTAATAATAAAGAGTATAAAAAAGCTTTAGAATCTTTGGTGTTTTGGTCTTATATAATGTCGAATAATAACTGGTTAAGTTCTTCTAAAGTACTTCGATTAAAAACTAAATTATTCCCTAAAAAGCAAATTAGATCTAGAGCGGAAAACCCTATTTACAATGCCTTAGATGAACTTCAAGATTTAATAGAAGTTGTTCAGGTAGAAGATACTAATAGTATTAAATTTTGGAAAGGATATAGCCCTAAAATTTATTCTTATGGAGAATCGAGTAAGATCGAACCAAAATCAGTTTTTTATAAAATTATGCATGCAAAAGGAGTAAAAGAAAACTTCAAAGGAAATGTAGAAAACGCAGAAAAATTTTGGGAAGTTATTCTCAAAGAAACTAGAAACGACGATAAGGCATTGTTTACAGTTGTGGCTTCGGATATGGCGCAATTATATAATAATAACCAAAGGTTAGATCCCTCTGACAAAAAATTAAACGAGCTTATAATTAGACTTTTTGATATGAAAGGAGCAGCTTATGGAGAGAACGACTTGCGTATGATCCGAAAATATCATATCACCCTTGGAAGTATTTTTTACAGTAAGAAAAAATGGGATGGGGCAGGGTTTGCCAATGCTAGATTTCAGTTAAGTAACGCAATAGATAATCGATTAGGACCAATAGTGAATCCAAAATTAAGAAGAATGTTAGGGGATGTGTATCATGAATTAAATCAGGATAAAAATGCCATTAATTCTTACAAGGAGTCTGTTCAGGATTATTTATCCTTTGATTTGATAAAAGATGCTGATATGCTGATGAATGACATTAAGAAAAAATATAATATTTCAATGAATTCTAACCAGAAAAAGGACCTCGAAGGAATTCAAATGATAATTGACTGGAGAAAAGAATTTAAAAACCCTAAAAATAAGTTGCTTAAAAACGAAGTAACGGTGATGGATTATTTAGCAAAAATTTCTAAAGCAGAAAAAGATGCCAATAAAGTATTATCAAAGGAATTTGTTAAACTTCAATTTTTCAAAGGACTTTCTGACTTAGGTGCATTGGTTTCGGAGAATAGAAAGATAGATAAGCAAATTATATTAGCCAATGCATTAGAAAAAATAGATAGAATATACCAGCTATCTTCACCAACAGATTTTAATAGAATAAAGAAAATTAAAATTTCTTTAGAAGAAAGTGTGGAACAACCAAAAAGATTGGAGAAAACACAAATGAATAAAAAAGCAAATTTATCCTATAATTCAGGATCAAAGTCAGGTTTTAAAACGTATAATGTTACCGCTTTGAATAAGGAAATTATAGTTCCTAATCAACTATTTAAACTAAATGATGTTCTCACAAATCATTATACATCAGATAGCTTAAAGAATAAAGCTACAATTGAATTAAAAGGCGGGAAATTCAGAGTTAAAAATTAACCTGAATTCCCCATCTTAACATTAGACTATTTGTTTTAAAATATAGTATATAAGCAATTACCGCTGAATACTTATTTTACTAAAATATGATTGTTTATTGTCTAGGATTTTTATGATATATACACCGGCTGTCAAGTTATGTACATCTAAAGCTGCTGATTCGCCTTTAATATTTTCCGAATGTATTCGTAGACCAGCTAAATTATAAATTTCTACTCGTGCTGTACCTAAACCAGAAACAGTGATATTTAATAAATCCGAGTTATTTAAAGGATTAGGATATACTAAAGGAGCTTCCTTTGCTATATCTTCAGGAAACTTATTATTTGTTTTAAAACGATCTCTACCAGCAAGCCATTCCATATCCCAGCGCACACCTCGTAATAAACATCCTTCAACACCCATATCAACTCTACCTGGACATAATGGTTCATCACTAGAGTCATTTATAGGTCCATTTCCACATTGAACATCATTATATATATTGTCTCCATTATTTCTGGATCTAAACAAAGGGTGCTTTTCTAATTCATCACAAATATCAACTACACTGTATTGAGTTCCATTAACGATTACCTTTTTACTCCCTAAATTATGATCAAAATTAGTACTGCACCAGCAAAATCCATTAGCTTCATAACTATCATGCCAAGAAACTCCTCCAGGATTTAAAGGAATATCTCCACAATCCTGAATTAGAATGAGGTGCGCTATATTGTATTCACAATCTCCACCTGCATATCTAGCAGCTACTTGATATTCTGCATTACTTAAACCTGTAAAACTATAAGAGCCAGCATTGTCATTAACGGTAATAGGGTATGAGTTTCCTCCATCAATACTTAATTGAATTTGTGTATACACATCCGAGTCTTCGAAATTGACAATAATTTGACCATTATTGTTGCTACAACCAGGATTCGTTTGTGTAATTGAAAGTCCACCAAAAAAATCTGAACAATCCTCACCAATAGGTGTGCAAGCCAATGCAGAGACATTCGACCCTGTTACTTCCATATAATCAATATTACCAAGTCCTGAGTTATTAGTAGCTTCGAGACGTATGTCTTTTACTCCTTCAGACAGATTCACTGTTACTGATTCTGTATCCCAGCCAGTCCAACTTCCTGTAGTATTAAAAGCAATATTACTTGCTACAGTGGATCCATCAACAACTAATTTTGCTGACCTGTTACTGGTACTGGCATATCTCCAAGTAAGGGTATATGATCCAGCTGATCCATTAATTTTCCAATCTATACCATTACCAATTGCATTAGCTGTATTGGTAAACCCTGTTCCTGTATGTCCCGTATGATTGTTGTCTATTGAACCATCATAAGAACAGAATCCAGTTTCATCTTCTTGAATAGTGATTGTGTTATTTGTAGCTGCATAATAAGTAGGTACATTTTGTTTCGAAATACCAGGCCCTTCGTAAGCTACTGACAATACATTTCCGCCAGTTTTTTCAAAAAACTGAACTTCTATTTTATGATGCCCGGCTTCTAAACAAACTGTTCCAGATTCTTCACGTGCACCATGTAATCCATCATTGTCTACTACCTTAACTCCATCAATCCAAAGTGAGGAACCATCATCAGAAGTAGTATAAAATGTATAGCTTCCATCACTTGGAACATTTATAAAACCATCGAATGTTAATCCGAAATTATCCTGACTTCTGGTATTACTAAGATCAATTGCTGAAGCAACTCCAGTTGATATTGGTGAAAGCGAATTAAAATTAGGAAGTGAATTCCAACTACCTTCATAATACTTATAATTAATACCAGAAGATAGGTTAGAAGGTGGTGTAACATCTGCCAATGGTGAATTACAAGGGTTTGCTGTGGTATCCTCAGAAAACTGAAACCAATCGATATCTAATAAATACCCATTGCCGCCAGTGAATACAAAATAAATATCCTGTTCTTCACTTACTCGTGATATACTCGCAGTAAAGGTTTCCCATGATGTAAAAGAACCTGTATTGGTAACTTCTACAGTTCCCAATAAAGTTCCGGAAACACTTCCTTGTCTTATTTCGATAGTTCCTCCTGAAGTGCCACTGGATGCAGAAATTTCTATTGAATTTGCTCCAGAACCAAAATCAACATTTTCATATTGCACCCAATCGCCATTATTTACCCAGCCTACAAAGGAATTAGTAGATCCTGTTTGTATACCTGATTGCTCACAAAAATCTTCTGCTTCTATCTGTGAAAATGCATCGTGACTGTCACAAATAGCTACAGTATCTTCACAAGTTTCACTTGAATCACTTATATTGCTTGACTGAGAAACCGCACTGGTAACGTCATAATCGTCTCCATTCCCATAAGAATTACAATTTAAAATTTTTCCAGTAGCTCCAGATTTAGCATAAATACCGTCTTTTGCATTATTTGCTACACAGTTATTTTTCCAATCAATATCTCTTGTAGTAAAGTTTTCACTATTTGCACCTAATCCAAAATCACCATTGTCAGTGATAATACAATTATGTACCAAATATCCTTCAGTATCTGCAGCACGTACTCCTCTAAAATAGTTTCCTGACATTTCACAATCATAGATTTCAATATCTTCGCTATAAGAAATATTAATTCCATTTGCAGAAGTAGAGTTGTTAAATGTAGAGTTCCTAACAACAGCACCATAACATCTCCTTAGGTACATATTATGTGCAAAACCTTCTTTACCAGCTGTTCCGTTTTTACTAAAATCACAGTTCTCTACTAAAACATTTTTAACACCTTTAATATGCACTCCCCATCCCGTGTTGTAACAACGAACACTTGATATTTTTACCGTATCGTGATCAGCGCCATAGGAGATAATTTCTATCCCTCCACCGTCAGATGCATTGGTACCATTTAAAGTTAGGTTCTGAATGGTAATGTTTTTTAAGCCATAACCAGATTGAACAATCATTTTTATATTTTGAGTTGTCTTAATGGTAGTGCCATATGTACCTGAACCTTGTAGTTTTGTGTTACTAGATATTTTAAGTGAAGAAGTAATCGTAAATGTGCCAGAAGCAAGTGTTACAGTACCACCTCCGCTAGAGCCTACATCATCGAGTGCATCCTGAATGTTCCCACCTAAAGGCACTGTTATATCAGCAGCACTTAACGAGAGGCTTATTAACAAGATAAAAACTTTTGTTATATTAATTAAGTAGTTTGTTTTGTCCATAATTAAATTATTTTAATTTTTAGACATATCTCAACCTTCACTTTAGGAGGAATATTTATGTCAATTTTGTTATGAAAAAAATATTTTTTTTATTTTTCAAAATACGATTGTATCGAATTAGGTTTAATTATAAATTGGTTGACCAATTTAATGAGAAGTAAAAATAACGTACACGTTTAAGGAATCATTCAACCTTTAGAATACGTAGGGAATGATTTAGAATTCGTTTGTTATTTATGGTAATATCCTGAATTAGAATAAAATTTATTCTTTTTTAAATAAAATTAATTGCTAATTGTTGCAGAATACTAGTATTTTTAAATCATAAAATTCAAATTGTATATAATAATTTGAATATTCATTTTTATTATTTAATCATACTATTACATATGAAAACTAAAATCATCAATCTACTTTTAGTATTGCCAGCATTCTTTATAGCTTGTAATACTGCAACAGAAGAAAAACCCGAATTACGACCCCATCAGTCGTTAGATGCTCCGGTAGCTAAAAAAATTGCGGAAGAGTTAACCGCGCACGAGGATACACGCATCGATAATTATTTTTGGATGCGACTAAGTGATGAACAAAAGAATGCCGAAACTCCAGATGCACAAACTAAGGATGTATTGGAATATCTAAATGCAGAAAATGATTATAAAGAAGCTGCAATGAAACATACCGATAGCCTTCAGAAAACGTTATTTGATGAAATCGTTGGACGAATCAAAAAAGATGATTCATCGGTTCCATATAATGACAATGGTTATTCTTATTATACCCGTTTTGAAAAAGGGATGGATTATGCATTGTATTGTCGTAAGAAATTAGAAGATAACGCAAAAGAAGAAATTATGCTCAATGGACCAGAAATGGCTAAAGGGCTTTCGTATTTTTCACTTGGTGGTATGTCTGTTAGCCCTGATAACAAAATGATTTCTTATGGAGTTGATACTGTATCTAGACGCAGATATACTATCTATTTTAAAGATTTACAAACAAATGAAATACTTTCGGATAAATTAGTAAATACTACTGGAGGTGTTGCCTGGGCCAATGATAATAAAACAGTCTTTTATACTTCTAAAGATTCTGTAACATTAAGAGCTAATAAAATCTATAAGCATGTATTAGGAACAGATCAATCAAAGGATGAATTAATATTTAATGAAAAAGATGATACGTTTAGCACTTTTGTATACAAATCGAGATCTGATAAGTATATTATTAGTGGTAGTTATCAAACACTCTCTACAGAATATAGATATCTGGATGCAGATACTCCTAGTGGAGAATGGAAGATGATACAAGCTAGAGAGAGAGACTTAGAGTATAGTGTAGCCCATTTCGGAGATCATTTTTATATAAATACCAATCTAGACGCAAAAAACTTTAAGCTAGTAAAAACACCGGTTACTGCTACTAGTAAGGAGAATTGGGTAGATGTAATACCACATAGAGAAGATATTTTGTTACAAGATTTTACAGTGTTTAAAAATCACTTAGTACTTAATGAAAGAAAAGATGGTTTAAGTACTATTCGGGTAAGAAAATGGAATGGAGATAATGATCATTATATTTCTTTTAATGACCCAGCATATCTTACCTATACTTCAACAAACAGAGATTTTGATACAAATATTGTACGCTTTGGTTATACATCGCTAACGACACCCAATAGTACCATCGATTATAATATGGATACTAAAGAGCAAACAATTTTAAAGGAACAAGAAGTGTTAGATCCTAATTTCTCTAAGGAAAATTATGTGTCTGAACGTTTATATGCTACCGCAAAAGATGGGGTAAAAGTCCCTGTATCCTTAGTGTATAAAAAAGGAACACAAAAAAGTGGTAGTACTCCATTGCTATTATATTCTTATGGTTCTTATGGAAGTAGTACTGAACCTTATTTTAGTTCTACCAGACTTAGTTTATTAGATCGTGGATTTGTATATGCAATAGCGCATATTAGAGGAGGACAAGAAATGGGTAGATATTGGTATGAAGATGGTAAATTATTAAAAAAGAAAAATACGTTTACCGATTTTATTGACGTAGGTGATTTTCTTGTAAAAGAAGGATATACTAGCTCTGATCACATGTATGCCTATGGAGGTAGTGCAGGTGGATTATTAATGGGTGCAATTTTGAATATGAAACCAGAACTTTGGAATGGAGTAGTAGCTGCTGTGCCTTTTGTAGATGTAGTTTCTACAATGATGGATGAAACGATACCATTAACAACATTCGAGTTTGATGAATGGGGGAATCCTAAGAATAAAGAATATTATGAGTATATGAAATCCTATTCTCCATACGATAACGTTGAAGCAAAAGAATATCCTAACATATTAATCACAACAGGATACTGGGATAGCCAAGTACAGTACTGGGAACCAGCTAAGTGGATAGCAAAACTTAGAGAGCTAAAGATAGATGATAATTTATTAATTATGGATTGCGACATGGAAACAGGCCATGGTGGTGCATCTGGGCGTTTTGAACGATACAAGAGAACTGCTCTTAATTATGCATTTATGCTAGACCTTGAGGGAATAGAGAAATAAACTTTGTGTTTATTAAAAGATCAAAAACCAGTAAGAATCTAAATGCTTACTGGTTTTTTTATAAAATTGAAAAAAGTGGTAGCACCAATCAATAAGATTTTTAGGAAAGTAATAATTACCGTAATGTTATCGGTTCTCACATTTTCTGTTAGTCATAGCCAAATCATTCTTCAAGATTCGGAAGGAAGTCTTTCCAAAAGATGGCAAATAAAAAGTGATAGTATAAAACGTTTTAAAATTGAACCATATAAACCGGTTTATTTTTTGTTAGCTAACTATACTACTGATATAAATAACTTTCCAATTAGTGAAAACCCTCTTAATTCAGTAGAAGAAGCTTCTGATTTTTCTGATACTGAGTTAAAATTTCAAATAAGCTTTAAGACCAGAGCTGTGAGAAATTTGTTTGGAAAAAAAATAGGCGGTGATCTTTGGGTTGGGTATACTCAATCTTCTAGATGGCAACTATATAGTGCTAATATTTCTCGACCATTTAGGGAAACTAATTATGAACCCGAATTGATGCTAGTTTTTCCAACGCCTTATAAAATTTTAGGATTGAATGGAGTATTAGCCGGTATAGGAATAAATCATCAAAGTAATGGGAGATCGAATCCTTTATCCAGAAGCTGGAATAGAATTATATTACAGTTCGGTTGGGAAAATCCTTCTTGGAGTTTTATGCTTAGACCTTGGTGGCGATTACCAGAAGATACTGTCGAAGATAATAATCCAGGAATAGAAAACTATGTTGGTAGAACAGAGTTTTTAACAGTTTTTTCCAAAGGAAAGCATGACATAAGTATACTAGCAAAGCATTCTTTACGTGGTGGAAACAAAAATAGAGGAAGTATACGACTAGATTATGCAATTGAGGTTTTAGGTCAGTTACAAATTCATGCACAAATATTTCATGGATATGGGGAAAGTTTAATAGATTATAACCATAGTCAAACAACTTTTGGAATTGGTTTATCTCTTCTGCAATGGAGATAGTTTGTACAATTCCACAAATACTTTAAAAATTTGATTAAGTTAATATCCTAACGGTTTTTTTAAAAGAAAAGGCTGTCCATAATATGAACAGCCTTTTGTACTACTTATTGGCTACTTTATTATCAATTATTTCTTGATAACAAATCTTTTTGTAATAGCTAATCCTTCAGAAGTTGTGAATCTTGCAAAATATATTCCTGAAGCAAATTGAGATACATCTACAGAAAGAGAATCTACGTTTGGATTGATCTTCTTAACAATTGCTCCTGTAGTCGAAATCATAACAATCTCATCATAGTTACCATTTCCAATTTCTATATTCAATACCGAAGTTGCTGGACTTGGATATAATGTAATACTTTTATCAGCTTTTCTGGTAAACGATACAATCTCAGCAGAATCAACTGTAGTATCCGGTGTACTTGGAGATGTAGTTGCCCTTGCGTTATCACCAGTAATAATGATTTGGTCAAAATACACCTGATCATTATTTACACTTGCATCACAACGAATACGGAATCTGTTATTTGCATTAAAGTTATAGGTTCCTGCATCAAGAACTATAGTATCTGTAAAGAACGTTCCATTGGTAAAATCAGTACCAGTGACATATTGACCAATAACTTGGTATGATGATCCATTAAAAAATTCAACAAAATAATCTTCTCCATTTTCCATACCATTTGCAAAAGTATGAAACTCAATAGATACTTGTGTATTCCCTGTTAAATCAAGAGCAGGGGATACGGCATTAGAAGATGCGCTATTATCTCGAAGTCTAATGGAAAAATCTCCTTCAAAAGCACGAGCACTATTATTAATACGAGCACAATCACTTCCGCCATCGGTCCATCCTTCTAAACCAGTTTCAAAATAATATGCAGCAATTTCTCCAGATGGTCCAGGTCCCGGTCCATCAGTTCCTAGATTTACAGTATAATCTTCAACTTCTCCATATGTGAACGTTTCACAAGAAGTAGGGACGGCATTGTATTTCATAGAAACTCTCATTCTCACTGAAGTTTCAGAAGTTCCACTTGGTATTGTAAATGATCCACTATTAGGAGTATCTGTAGAAGCAGTTTTAGACCATACCAATTCACCTGCATCGTCAAAATCTCCATTGTTATTATAGTCAATCCAAACCGCATAACCTTCTGCATATACAGTACCTGTCCAAGTAGGAGTAACGGTTACTGTGTATGTTTGACCTTCATTTAAATCAGTTGAAATTGACGTAAAATCTGAATAAAACTGAGCACCAGAGTTATTATTGATCGTATTCAGCTGAACATTGCTGATAAACTCATCATTTACATTGGTACTTGCAGAATCACAATAAACTGTAGTACTTCCATCTATAGTAGTAAATGAAGTAGTTACATTTCCAGAAACATTTCCAGCCGCATCTTCTGCATTTACAGAAGCAGTATACGATGTTAAAGGAGAAAGTCCTGTAACATCAAAACTAGTTGTTGTAGAAGTCCCCACCACAGTTCCTCCAATGGAAATATTATAACGAGCTACTCCAACATTATCGGTAGAAGCGGTCCAGTTAAGTGTGGCTCCACCAGATGTGATATTACTAGCTGTTAAATTTGTCGGATCCGAAGGTGCTTCAGTATCCGGAACTCCTGCTTCGATTTGAAATTTACCGACAACACCTCTTCTACCATTATTTACGTATTCATTGATAAACCAAAACGAAGAATCATCTGATGGATCTACATCAATTTTACTATAATCTCCATATCGTGTGCCAGGAATATTACCAGTTCCATTTGCTATAAGTTCTTCTGCAGTAGTCATAGTTCCTAAAGGATCAGAATTTAATCTGCCTGTAAAATAAGAACTCACTCTTACTGTAGATGGAGTAGTAGGACCAGACATAGAAGTATATCCCATTCCAATATTTCCTTGACCATCCATTGCTAAACTTGCATGCCAAGCGTGTCTTCCGTCGGGAGCCGTATAAGTACCTTCTTGATACAAAGACCAAGGTTGGTTATCTCCACTTTGTCTAAATTCATACCATCGTATAGCTGCTAATTCTCCAGAACTAGCATCAGCATCTACTACAAAATTAAACACTGCAGAATTATGAGTAGCAAATTTTCTAAATTGAGCTTGATTCATAATAGTAGCTTGTAACGCATCAATAGAAGTACCTCCTCCTGGTTGTGATAAATTTACGAAGCTTCCTCCATCAAAAACGCTAATAAAAGGAGTAGTATTGATTTGCTGAGGACTCGACACTGTAGAGCTTCCTGGATTATTCCAATTTACATCGGCGGTCCATACTTTAATGTGATCTACTGATACACCACTCCAAGCATTGTCTTGTAAATATACGATAGTAGCACCTCCAGGAGCAGGCAAATTGCCATCAGTTACATTTAGTGCTTGAGGGCTAAAAAAACCACTAGTAACAATTCCAGGAAGATTGAAACCTAGAATTTGTGCATTTGGATCTCCCGCCAACATAGCATCTCTTTCCAATGCCCATAATTTATTAGTTCCACCTGTATTTTCGGTAATGTAATATCCATCACTCCATACCGATAATTTTTGATAATCCTGTATTCCTGAAATGTTATAAACATACCATCCAGAGGTAACTGGATTGGGTCCATCAGAAACTGCTACCTGAGCACCTGATCCTAAAAATGATAGTACCCATCTATCCGCTGCATTGTCATAAGATGCTGTAAGATCACAACAACCTCCTGAAGGAAAAATTGCGGGATTAGGTGATGTTTGCCCAACGAGTTGATTACCAGATTTATCATAAATCATAAATCCAGTATTGTACACGACAACTACATGATTAGGACCTACAGCAATAGAAGGATCTGTAGGTTGAGAGTTGGATGTATAAGTATCAAAAACCAGGCTAGCAGGAGCTCTTTGTACACTTTGCTCCATTGCGTTTTTATTTTTGAAAAAATAATCATTTTCAGTTTGTGGGTCTTTACCCGAGATAATTTGATTTCCTAATGATCTTTTATCTTTTGCTTCTCTGACGGAATTATCCGGAGGAATAAGATCATTGGGTCTTGATGCGATTGAGGAAACATATTCTACAGAAGATACTTTTCCATGATAGAATGCTTTGGTTCCAGTTTGTTGTGCTTGAGTCATAAAACAGACCATAACAAACGCCGTTAGTAATACGAGTTTTAATTTCATTTGTGTTAATTTAAATGGTTAATTGATTTAAATTTAGTGCAAATTGTAACAGGAAATATGAAATTTTAGATCTTTTTTTTAAATGAATGGGAAGACCATATTAAGGATATGTAATAACCATTTTTATAGATGGAAGATTGTGTTTTTTATAATTTTAGAAGAAAAATTAGTGATAATTCATCTAACTCTATAGATCATAAAAATGTTGATTAATGAATGCTATTGAAGTTAAACAACAAGCTAAAAACACATACGTATGGTGGTCGTTCAGAACCATTTTAATAGTTTGTTCTGTATTGATAATAATAGTATTAAGCTTATTACTTAAAGTTATATATAATGATAGCGGTTTATTTAAATCATTTTCATTTGAGGTCCCTAAAACACCACTATTTCTTATGATAACATTTGCCTTTTTGTATTATGTAAATTCTATAGTTAGACTCAATTATCATAATTCTAAATAATAATATAGCCTTGTCTATATACTATCTAGACAAGGCTATATATTAATTTTCAGGTAGATGCTTTAATATGCCATTTCTACAATTTCGGCGGCAATGTCGGGAGTTATGTCTTGATGTTCTCCTAAAGAAGTCATTCCATGATCCGTTAGGTTTTTTGCTACTTTTTTCGAGAATCCATCATAGTCATCAGTATAATCTCTTAATCGAGTATCAATACCTAATGATTGAAAAAAGCTTTCGGTTCTTTTGATAGCTTCTCTGGCTTTTTCTTCTATACTTCCTTCAGTTATATTAAAAATACGCTCTGCATATTGAGCTAATTTTTCCTTTTTCTGCTCAAACTTTTTTGTATAGGCACTCGGTAAGATCACTGCTAAGGTTCTGGCATGATCAATACCATAAAAAGCTGTCAGTTCATGTGCAATCATATGGACACTCCAATCTGTAGGAACTCCTTTTTGGATGTATCCATTTAGTGCCATAGTACAGCACCACATAAAATTAGAAGCAGCTTTATAATTACTAGGGTCTTCAATAATAGCTGGAGCAATTTCTATTAAAGTTTGTAAAATTCCTTCAGAAAAACGATCCTGAAGATATGCATCTGCAGGATACGTCATATATTGTTCTAATACATGAGTGAAAGCATCTACAATACCGTTGGCTAATTGCCTTTTGGGTATACTATGAACAACAGTGGGATCACAAACAGAAAATTCTGGGAATAATCCAGGTCCACCCATCACCATTTTTTCATTTGTCTCTGATCTACTTACAACAGCACCACTATTCATTTCACTACCCGTTGCAGGTAATGTAAGTACTGTGCCAAATGGTAATCCTTTTAGTGTTCTAATTCTTTTTGACAAAATGTCCCAAGGATTATCCCCTTCATATAACGCTGCTGAAGATAAAAACTTTGTTCCATCTATAACAGAACCACCTCCAACTGCCAACATATACCCAATATCTTCTTTCTTTATAACCTCTAATGCTTTAAGTAAAGTAGTATATTCAGGATTTGCCTCAATTCCAGAAAATTCTATAACCGTATGATCTTTAAGTGCTGATACTACTTGATCATAAACACCATTTTTTTTGATACTTCCTCCTCCATAAAGTAGTAAAACCTTTTTGTCTTTTGGTACTTCAGTTGTTAGTTTGTCGATTTGCCCTTTACCAAAAATCATTTTGGTAGGTACGTATAATTCAAAATTTTTCATGATTTATATTTTATTATTACAGCTAATTAAGTATTGTTTGATTTTATTTCTACAAATTTCAAAATAAATATGCGTTAAATTATTGATCTATGGTAAGAAAAGCTTGAATCTTACGACTTTTAATAAATTGATTATGTAATTTATACGGTATAACCAGAGATTAAAATCAGATTATTTTTTTAGATTTACCCCAATGATAGCACCTAAATTCCCTGAAAACGAAAAACAACGACAAATTGCTGTAGAAAAGTATGGATTATTGGATACTTTACCAGAAGAAAGTTATGATAATATTACTTCTATAATGTCCTATATCTGTGATGTACCTATATCACTTATAACGCTCATGGATAAGGATCGTAATTTTTTAAAATCACATCATGGAATTCCTTTTAATGAATCTCCACGTGAAATTTCTTTTTGTGGGCATGCTATTACTTCAGACGATCCTATAACTATCATAAAGGATTCTAGAGAAGATGAACGTTTTCACGGAAATCCTTTGGTAACGGAGCATCAGGCTATTTTTTATGCAGGGGCACAGCTAATCGATTCTGAAGGGTTTAAATTAGGTACCTTATGTGTATATGACACTAAACCAAGAGAATTGACTTCTGAACAGAAAATGGCTTTACTTGCGATGTCTAAACAGGTAGTTAGCTTATTTGAACAGCGATATCAAAATCTAAAACTTACGCAACTTCGGGATAAGCTGGAAAAAAGAAATGACGACTTACAAAAATTTGCTAGTGTAGTATCGCATGATCTTAAATCTCCTTTAGCTAATATTATTTCACTTACAGAATTATTAGAAGATGATAATAAGGATAAACTTAATGAAGAATCTTTACAGTATTTAGAATATTTAAAGACTTCATCATATTCCTTAAAAGATTATATTGATGGTATCTTAAAGTTTTACAAAAGCGACGATTTAATAAAAAACAGAAAAGAGAAAATACTACTTCATCATCTTTTTGAAGAACTAAAAAAAATAACAGATTCAGAACATAAAGCTACGTTTACTATTTCTTCAGATATAGAGGAATTATTTGCAAATGAAACGGCGTTAATGCAAATTTTAGTAAATCTGATTACCAATGCAATAAAATATAATTCTAAACCCGAAATTTTAATTGATATTAAAGTATCGGATTTGCAAGATGATTATGAATTTATTGTAAATGATAATGGTAATGGCATACCACAAAATTATTTAGACAAAATATTTGACTTATTTACAGTTGTTGGAGTAGAGGATAGGGATGGTAATGTAGGTACCGGTATTGGATTAGCAACCGTAAAAAAGATAGTAAAAAACTTAGGTGGAGACATTTCTGTTACTTCTTCTGAAGGCAAAGGGAGTACTTTTACTTTTTCTATTGCTAAAATTTAGAAGTTATCAATCAATACATTCTCCTAAAATCAGTGTACGACCATCTGATGCTTTCTTTTCTCCACGTGCATAGGTAACTGGAGGATAAGTACTTCTTACTCTTACACCTAACTCAAAAACACCTGAAGCTCTACTCATTCCAGTTCCAGCAAGAATATCTACTTCAGAAACTGTCATAACGGCCATTAATCTAAGTAATGGTATGATCTAATACCATTTCATTGTTCGATGTATAATAAGTAGTATCTTTCATTCTTCTTAAAAAGAATTATTATGATCTATAAAATTAGACTCATTGCTTGTGCTTTCTTAGTTTTTATGCAAGTACAATCACAAGAGATTAATCCGGCAAAACAGTTTTGGAATACACTTCAATCACATTGTAATAAGGCCTATGAGGGAACCTTAGTAGAACCTAAAGAAGACAAAGATTTTGGAGGCAAAAAATTGATAATGCATGTCCGTTATTGTAGTGATACTGTTATTAAAATCCCTTTTTTCGTTGGAGATGATAAATCCAGAACCTGGATATTAACCTATGCAAATGATCGTATTTCTTTAAAACATGACCATAGACACGAAGATGGTACAGAGGATGATATTAACTTTTATGGAGGAACGACAACTAATAAAGGGAAATCCAATATTCAATTCTTTCCTGCGGATGCTCATACTCAAAAAATGATTCCCGGAGCAGCAACCAATGTTTGGTGGATAACAATAGATGAATCAACATTTACTTATAATCTAAAACGCTTAGGCACAGAGCGTGTTTTTAAGGTGGTTATGGATCTAAAAAAAACAATATCAGTCCCGGAGGCACCTTGGGGATGGAAGGATTAACTATGCTTTTTAGGGATGTAAAAAAAAATGAAATTAATTAGTTATATATCAAATTAATAGCACGATCTTTGCATTTCAAAAATATAATAATTTTAATTACATTACAATGAATAAAGGAACAGTAAAATTCTTCAATGACGCTAAAGGTTTTGGTTTTATCACTGAAGAAGGTGCTAACAAAGATCACTTTGTACACATTTCTGGATTAATAGATGAAGTTCGTGAGGGCGATGAAGTTGAATTTGATCTTAAAGAAGGAAACAAAGGATTAAATGCAGTGAACGTAAAAGTTATTTAATTATATACTTTCAATTTTTAAAAAAGGCCATCATAATTTGATGGCCTTTTTTCATGATTTTTATTTATTGAAAATATAACTAGACACTTGAATTAAAAAAAACAGTAAGCTTAGTGGAGGAGATACTAATGATGGGTCAAGACCTGTTGATATATTAACCATTTTGTTAACTTCATAGGATTCTGTTTAGGCAATACATTACTAATAGCTTTTATACATTCCTGAAGGGTTTTTCCATGTATCAATTTGAGTAATGGTATGATATGGTGAGAATCCACAAAAACAAAAGGGTCTTCGTTTCCTTTTAGCAAGAACCCTTCCTTATTTATAATTTCTTTTTCCCCTAAAATCGGAACCGATACAAATGTTCCTTGCGTATTTAAATTTAGTATGTCATTTTTTTTCAGTGATATATAATGATTAGTATTTGAAATTACTTTTGATACTTTTCTGGATTCCCAAAATACGCCTTCAGTAAACACGGCTTGTTCGCTATAAAAATCTGTTGTCCATTGCTTATTCTTTCTTACTTCTGATTGTATCAAGTTTTTATAATATTGAAGTGCTAAAGATGTATTTTTCTTCTTTAAAATAGTATTCACAACAATAGCTCCCTGAATTCCAGATTTTATTGCTTTTTGTACACCTTGCGATGAAATAGGATCCATTGTATATGCTGAGTCACCAATTTTAATGAAATTATCCCCGATTACATTGGTATCAAAATAAGGTGTAGCATCACAAACAGAAATGTCACCCATAGCATAGGAATCGATGATATGTTTGGCAAATTTTGATTTAGATAAAGTATCCTTATAGAATTGATTAATAAAAGAAGCTTCTTTTAGTGCCGAAGGATTTGAAAAAATACAAAGAACAAAACGACCTTTATCTAAAGGTGCTCCCCAATACCAATAATCACTTCCAGCTTCTATAAAAGAATGGAGATCTATTTTACTAGTTGATTCCCAATAAGAATAGGTAGCCATTAGTTTCGGTAGATATGCTATTCTTTTATCTTTAAAAATTGATTTTCTACCACAAGAATCTATAATAAATGATGATAAAAAATGAGATTCTTTTGTTCCACTTAAAACGTTTATATCCCAAGAGCCATCTTCTTTTTGTTGTAAACTTTGAATCGTTCCAGGTTGTATTATCGTTACTTTTTTTAATTTACACTCGTCCAATAATAATGAATCAAAATGCCCACGATCTATATGAAAACCGGCATTTTCTTGATTAAACTCTTTAATTATTGGATCCTCGGATGACCATAAAACAGTGGATTTCATGGCCCTTATAGCTTGTAATGCTTCTACTTTTTTTTCAATATTTAATTTTTTTAGCCAATGATGAATCCCTGACGTAAGTGATAACCCAATATGTTGCCTTGGAAAATTACTTTTCTCGACAACTAATATCTTATACCCAAAATCAGCCAAACGATTTGCTATAGTAGTACCTGCAGGTCCAGCACCAACTATACATATGTCATAATGGTTATGCATCTTTTAGTTTTATTCAAGCATTCCAATCAGGAACCAATCTATTTATTCTTTCATATGATTGAATTGTAAAGTACAACCATCCCCGAATATAATCACACGCTGTTCTTCCTCGGTCAATTACTTCATGATGACATCCACCTCCACATAAATAACGAGCCCAACATTGACCACAAGGCGATTGATTATGTACATGACGTTCTTTTAACCATGTATTTTGTAGTACAGGATCAACACCTCCTTCTACCGTTCCCATTTTTCCTTTGGGTTCATTAACAAATCGGTGACAAGCGGATAATTCTCCATCGGCAGAAACTCCAAAATATCCTGCTCCAGCACCACAAGGATATGGACGATGTGTTTCTTTATCAATTTCCTTTAATGCATTAATCATATTCAAAAAAGGGTACCGCTTTCCTTGCAATACAGCACGTTCAAAACGAAGACCACAATCAATCATTCCGGTAAGTAAATTCTCAAGATTTTCCTTAGACATTTCCTTTTCTCCATCACTAGATTTCAAAAGTGGAGAAAAGCCCACACTATGAAATCCCATTTCGATAAATGTATCCAATGTATCACCAAGATTCATGTTTTGGGAAGTAACAGTTACTCTTGCAGATACTTGCATTTTTTTTTGCAATCGAAGTAAAGGTTCAATCTTTTTCATGATTTTATCATAACTTCCTGTACCATTTTTCATGAGGCGAAGCTTATCATGATCCGTCTTTAATCCGTCTAAACTTACAGTAACAGCAAAACCATATTTCTCAAAGAAAATAGCATCTTCTTCTCTTACTAATGTTCCATTTGTGGTAATAGAAAATTGTATATCTACATCTTTGGTTTTAGCCTTATTAACTGCATATATAGTTGCTTGCTGTATGTCATCTCGATTCATTAGAGGTTCTCCTCCTAAAAAAGTAAGTTGTACACGCTCTCTCGGTTTTCTTTGATCTATTAAAAGATCAATAGCCGATTTAGCTGTGTCTATAGTCATTTTTTTTGATGGCCCACCAAAATCACCTTGTTGTGCATAGCAATAGGTGCAACCCATATTACATTTTTGTGCAATTGCTAAAGATAATGCATGCATAGGAGGATCTTGTAATGGTACATCATCGATATATGGAGTAGGAGAGATACCCATAGCTGCTAACCGATATGTTATAGCTTGTTCGTCATTTAATTCCAGAAGCGATTGTATTGAATCTTCAATTGTCTGATTTATAGAAAATAACCGACTTCCATTGGGAATAAATAGCTGACTAGATTTTGCTCCACGTATAAAATGTGCATTAGGAGAAATTGGTTTAGAATCTGCTGCTATGATTTGTGCCATAGCTTGTGCTAAAGTTTGTTTATCTTCTATAATCATACTAGCAAATCGCTTTTATCTCCATCAGAATCTAATGCATCTCGTCCTTTTACAATGAAGCTTAACTCACCTTCCCAATTTTCAAATAAATCATCATAGGTTACTAATCTACTATCTGTTCGATCATCTGGTATATACGCTCCCGATCGTTTCTTAGACATCCAGTTATCTCCTTTACTTAATCCGTCTGCACCAGGTTCTATATTTACATAATCCGGACGACTGGCTGCCCAGTAATAACAAGCACATTCACGATAATCATTTTGCCAGGGAGCACAGAGTCCTTGTGTTAATTCACCAGGTTCGAGTATATCGTTACTAAAAGCAGCACTCTCTTGATTAAAAAAATGATTTACAGTTAGTTCTTTAGTTATTAAAGCATCATTATCCTTATGTAACTGATCTGCAGTAAAAACCACTTCTTCATTGGACTCTTTTTTAGTAAAATAACCAATAACCTTTTGTCCTTGTAATTGTAATACTTCCGCCAAGTTATTTGACCATTCCATAAACGAAACACCATTAGGATTAGAGGTGTTTATAAGTGTATTATTACCGCTATTCGGAAATGTTGGACCCGTAGTAATAACCGTTGTTGGATGTTTAGTATCTCCATAATGTAATCCAACCAATCTATGATATTTTAATTTGTCTAAATCTCCTTCACCGCTTAACACAAAATTATTATTCTCTAATAATAAAAGTCCTTTAAAAGCTCTTCTCCATAGATTTCTGAAATCAAATTCTAGTCCAGGAAAACAGTTAGATATAGCAGTTCTTGGTAATACCGAAAAAGGATTCCCTAAAGCTTTATAATGTAATTGGGATACTACATCTTTTACGAGCATAGAAGTTGTTGCAGTATGATTCAATCTTTTATCTGCTTCCTGAAACATGGCCGAAGCAGCAGATTTTATAATAGTATTTATCTGACGATGAGTAAAACAAAGAGCTCTTCCATCGGCACCTCTCATCATAGCTGGCATTTTACGACGTTCTTCATTCGATAAATCGCCAATTTTATCAGGACGTCTTAGTGCATTTTCGAACCAAGGAGCCATGCCGGTACTAATCCCATTGAATACGCGGTCATGGATTGCCTGCACGGCAAGATTATCAACAATTGAGGTTGCCATAATCGGTTCAAACATACGTCCAAAATCATTAGAATCCTGAGCAGACATAGTACTTGCAATTCTGGCTTTGCCATTATATGGATTTCCATTCATAATAGCAGTATTCATAATACGTACGGTTTCTAATGCACGACGAATGATTTCTTCTGCTTCCTCTATTGGAACTTCTTTATCTATATCAGGTCCTAATAAAATTTGCTCTAATTCATCTGTTACTACTCTAACTGGTAATGTATCCGGTGCATAGGCTGGTGGACCAGCACTAATATGTGCACGTGCTTTTAAGGTTTCTTTTTCATTTTTCTTTAGATGAACTGATGCAAAACCATCACATTCATCATCTAAATATCCCCAACTTACCCGAAGTCCTTCCTTATTATTATATCCTGCAAAAATCTGTGCTGGATTGGTTAATATAGGGCGTTTTTGATTTCCTTCTTCATATCCATGCCAATCCTTAGTTTCATCATAAATTAAGAAATCATCTCCATATTTTTTATATAATGGATCAGGTTCAGGTTGTAATGTATTTTCATTTATCCGTTCTTTTGATGAACCATACACTTTTCCAGGACCCGGTGTCCAGCGAAGTCTAATTTGAGGAAACTCTGCAGTAGGTTGAACAAATTGGATATGACCTAAAGGTAAAACCTTTCCTGGTATAAAATTATCACAGTATCCTTCTAGAGGAATACGTTCATGACTAGTAATATCACAAAGCTCTGCATTAATTTTGTCCTTATTATTCTGTGTCCTTCTATACAATTTGATATTTGCTATATCAATATGCCATGAAATATCGGACAATGAGTGCCCTGCTTGTTCTAAAAGATCAAGTGTGAGTGGTACTAATACCTCTTTATTATCACTAGTAATAGCAAATACTTCTAGAAATGGCGCCACTGGTCTTACTACTCCATTTTTATCTGAGACATTATTAGAATCCTTAAAAATGATTTTATTTGGTAAACATGTATTAATAACACCCGTTTCCGGATCAATGGATAGCGAATCTTCTGGTATAATCGTTCTAAAGTCCAATGGTGCTTCATCACTAACACTTAGGGTGTACGCATCCATAGGTATTTCTGAAGATCCAAGTCGTCCAATTGCAATAGGAGGTAATATTCTTAAGTCTAAAATTTCCATGATTTGTTTTTGATTGTGATTAAACAGCTACATTAATAATTTGATCTGCAATTGCATTGAGTTTTTGATCCGCTTCTTTTAATGAATAGAGATAGGTGCGTTGTGTATCATCGGCAGTTAACAATAGTTTTTCAATCAACACTGCTGAAGCCTCAATAAGATCTTGGTGTTTTTTCCAACGACTACTTTCTCCAATAGGAAGATCCATAGTATACGGAATTGTAAATGGAGGTCCAGCTGTTTTATCTGAATTGTCCCCTAAAGGCATTTTCATGAGTACGTGAGATAAACTTCTCAAATTATACATCTCACCAAAAGTAGCATGAATAATAGCTCCTCTGGGAGAAAAAGCACCGGTATTATTATATCCATCATCTAGCAAAAAACTATGCGTTAAGAATGTTAATAGCATTCTATATCGTATATCAAACAAACTAGCCCATTCCTGTGCCAGCGGATCTGTGATATAATCAATTTCTTGATTTGATACTTGTCCGGTAGAAGGAGAATAAGAAAGATCCGCTCCACTATCACCAATGGTAGGGTTGGTTGCTACCTTTCTAGAAGGCATAAAATCTTCGGGTAACTTACGCCATTGCTTATAAATACTTAGAAAGCGTTCGAAATGAGAAAGCTCATTTCCTACTTCCTCTGTGGATTCACCTTGTTCCGCAATTTCTTTTACTGCATTAATCGTATCTGTTCTTGATAGGAGTGGAGCCACCAGAACATTAGGAGCTCCTTTAGGATTAGCTTTCATACTATCTCCACGTGCTCCATCCTTATATCCACGTCCCCATTCATCAAACTTTGCTTGAAAAGGATAGGTATCTGCCTGAAATACATCATCCGGAATATAACCAGAGTCTGGATCTAACATAGCGAGTACCTCTTTAAAAATGCAACTTATAGGATCACCTAATTCCTTTTTTCCAACCGAATCTTCTATCAATTTTTTAATCTCTTTCTTTATTTCTTTAGTTTCCTTGTCGTCGTCTTGTGTAATCGTCAACCAATTAGCTGGTGATTCTGCGAAAATATATTTAGCAAGAGAAGTTTTTGTGAATTGTTCCAGCTTAAAAGGGAATGGATAAAGATCTGTATCCCAAGGGAAATCCTGTCGATTAAAATTCAAGGCAGCACCAATTACGCGAAGTACATTCTGAACAGATACAAAATGCCCCATTTCTTCCTTTGCAATACCTAAAATAATTTCTTGCCATTGGCGAACACTTTCTCGATGTTCTTCGGCTATATGATCTCCACCCATGCTATAGGCAGCATATAGATATTGTACCATCAATCCATGTTCTAATTCTGCATCTATATGTAGTAAATAACTTAACCAGTCTTTAGCATTAAATTCTGAAGGAATGTTGACTTGACCACATGCATCTTGTGGCTTGCCATCTGCTCTTAGAGTTTTAAATAGTGTAGATTCTTCTTGATTTGCTAAACGAATAAAACGTCGTAGATGGCGAGTTTGATTTGATCTCATAGGTTTATAAAGAGTTAGTAAGATTAAAAAATGATAATGTGCCTAGTAAATATAGTGAAACTACACGGGGAAATAATAGGTAAAAACACCTGTTTTTATTATTATGTAAAATTACATTTTTGGAATGTTTATTTTATCTATAACAAGCTGATTTAGTAATTGTTAAATATGGTTGTTTAAATGTAAAAATTAACATTTTATCACAATAACATATCATATTTTTTTCTTGATAATAGAGAAAAAGGAATGAACTAATTAGCACAACTATTAGTATCCGTCACTACTTATATATTGACTTAAGTTTTTTATATGTTAGATGCTCAATAAGATCTTTAAAACATATTTTACTCTGACGAAATTATCATTTCGACAGTGTTTAGTACTCATTTCAAGTTACTTCGTACTATAATTCTAAAATCAATATCATGTTTAAAAAATATCGAATTCTTAAATGGGTTTTACTTAGTTTCACGGGTATCCTTGTTTCTCTTTTTCTTTTTGGTTGGTGGTTTATTAGCCTATTACCATCATCAGAAAACAATACTGATATAACTACTACACAAATATCAGATTTACCTTATGTATCAAAGGATATTATCCCATCACGTGGAAAAATATTAGCAATTGTTACCAGTACAGATAAAATGGGAAATAGCGATAAAAGCACTGGCTATGAATTAACAGAATTGTCACGTGCTTATTATGTGTTCCAGGCGAATGGTTTTGAGGTTGATATTGCCAGTCCATTAGGAGGAGAACCACCAGTAGTAATTGATGATGAAGATATGGGTGAATTTGATCATGCTTTCTTAAATGATAGTATTGCTCAATATAAAGCAAAGCATACAATTCCTGTAAAAGATATCAATCCTGCCAAGTATGAAGCGGTATTCTTTGCTGGTGGAAAAGGAGCTATGTTTGACTTTCCGGAAAACACATCTATCCAATCTATTGTCCGATATTTATATCAATCGAATAAAGTAGTTGGTGCCGTGTGTCACGGACCCGCTGCGTTGGTAAATGTAACACTGGATTCTGGTCGTCCGTTGATAGAAAACAAAAGGGTTAGTGGTTTTACAAATGAAGAAGAATTACTACTGATACCCGATGCAGAAACGATATTTCCTTTTCTTTTGCAAGATAAATTAGTAGCAAAAGGAGGAAAGTTCAATGAAGGAGCAATGTATTTGGAAAACATTAGCCACGATAAAAAATTAGTAACAGGACAAAACCCATGGTCTACCTGGATATTAGCGGAAACTATGATTGCTGAATTAGGGTACACACCCAAATACAGAGAGATTACAGCCGAAGAAAATGCAGTTAATGTTTTAAAAGTATACGATGCAGAAGGATCTAAAAAAGCCAAAGAATTAATTAAACAATTATATGCTTCGGAAAACAAACCTTTATCAAGAATACTTATTGCAAAACACGGTATTATAGCTGCTATGCAAGGTAAAATTGGACGTTTCTTTAGTCTCGTAGGATTAACATCATATGCAAAAAGTACATCGAACAATATCGAAGGTTAAAAAATAACTGATGTTTTATTATTAAATAGGAAGTACAAATTCTTACTCGAGTTTGTACTTCCTTGAGATATCAAATATCCCTACATTTGGAAAAAATAATATATTGAGTTTTTTAGATCTATTATTGGTTGTTATTAGTAGTGCAGGACTTTTGCATGGAATACTATTTGCTTGCCATTTAATTGCTTTCAAAAAGAAAAAGACATTAACCAATCGTATACTTGGATTGATACTCATCTTTATGGCTTTTAGAATAGGGAAATCTGTAATGCTCAATTTTGGGGATGGCTTAGAACCTATTTTTATTTTTATAGGGTTGGCATTTCTTTTATTAATTGGCCCGCTTTTTAGATGGTATATTTTGGGGATGACACGTGCCGATTTTAAACTACCAAAATATTATTTTTTAGAACTCATTCCGTTTGCTTTTATTTTTATTGCAAGCCTTTTTGTTACCAAAGAATGGTATGAAAATAGCAAACTAGTCATTATCATTTTCGGGAGTGGTCTTGTTTTTATATACCTACATTTAGCTTTCTATATTGCTTTAGGTTTGTGGATTTTAAAGAATACAAAGAAACAATATCAACAAGGGTTACAAACAAAATCTCAAAAAGCTATATTTAATTGGCTACATCTACTAAGTATTGGTTTTGCTGTTATTTGGATGACCTATGTATTAAATATCCTAGATGAAACGGTTCCTTATATTGTTGGTCCTATTTTATATTCTGTAATTATCTACTTTTTAAGTTATAAAGCATATCAATTAAAAGCAACGGATCTGGATGGTGATGTGTTTAAAGCGAATGATAATAATCTGTTATTTGATGAAATATCAAAACTTATTACTGATACAAAATTATATCTTGAACCTGATTTATCTTTAGTAAAACTTAGTAAACTGTTAGGGAAAAGTTCGCAAATTACATCCTCTGTAATTAATCAATATGCTAAGCGAAACTTTAATGATTTCATTAATTATTACCGAGTCCAGGAAGCTAAGAAATTGCTTTCTAGTAAAGAAGGTGATAAATACACTATTTCTTCTATTGCTTTTGATACAGGTTTTAGCAGTCTTTCTTCTTTTAACAGTGCCTTTAAAAAGTTTGAAGGAGTGACACCATCTAGATACAGAAAAGATAAAATTTAACTTTGGTATTAGTAGATATAATAACCGAATATTTATAATAAATTGAAAATAAGTCAATTAATCTATTGTATATCGAAAAAAAGGGGGCACTTTTGCATTTTAAAACAATATTTTAATTTAATTACATTACAATGAATAAAGGAACAGTAAAATTCTTCAATGACGCTAAAGGTTTTGGATTTATCACTGAAGAAGGTGCTAACAAAGATCACTTTGTACACATTTCTGGATTAGTAGACGAAGTTCGTGAAGGCGATACAGTTGAATTTGATCTACAAGAAGGTAACAAAGGATTAAACGCAGTGAACGTAAAAGTTATCTAATACATACATATACTTTCAAGTTTAATAAAAAGTCCATCAATATTGATGGACTTTTTTTATTTTGAATCATAGTTTCTGATTTATCAAATTATGAGCTATTACTTCAATTGCCACTCCTATAATTTCAGGATGATATAGATTGCTGCTTTTTGTTGTGCCGTATGAGGTCGTTACGATTGACTTTTATCCTTGGAGCCGTTTTGATACCAAAAAGAAAACGAGCAAATTTAAAAGGGTATATACACCAGCGATAGATAAATAGAATAACTACAAAGGATGTAAGCGCTAAAACCAAAAGTTTTGATAGGATGCCCCAAGATTGTGGTAAAATGTAGTATCCTATTATAATAAGAACAGTCTGATGGAGGATGTAAAAAGGATAGATACCTTCGTTAAGTTTCTTCAATAAACTACTTGGTTTAGCTAACCAAATCTGACCATATCCTAATAAAGTAATGATAACAGACCAACTTATCAGTGAAGTCAGACCATACCAAATATCCCATCTAGTAGGAATATCCCAATAAGCAGCTGCAATACCTTCTGGTAAGAAATAATAAGTATAAAATATAATGATTGTTAAAATTGTGATTGCACGATTTAGTTTTCGATATTTTTTAAATAAGCTCCATAAAATTGGTGTTCCCGCTAATATAATTCCCATTATGAAAAAATATCCATAAAATAAGGTAGTTGACAGATTAGTAATAGACTTGTCATCTTCCGGAAAGTATTTCTTAGCAACAACCTTGAGAATGATAAGAGGTATCACCAGAGCAAATATACCAAGTGGTTTTGAGCAAAAATTACCTAAAACAGTTTTGAAAGATTTCGAATGGGTTGATTTTATCCAAAGTATAAAAGGAATACTTACTACAGAAAGGTAAAACAGGTTTTCAATAAACCAGAGGTGATTCACATCCAAATGCTCTAGAATGTTTGTATAGAATTCTGCATAAGAAGTATATGATTCAATATGCTCGATATATGTTTGAGGTGGCACAATAATAAATACTCCAAAAACTAAAGGAACTAATAACCGAGTAGCACGCTCTTTCAAAAACTGTCTCCAGCTTCGTTTAGAGAAAGCGAACACTGTTCCTGTTCCAGAAATGATGAATAGTAATGGTAGTCTAAACTGTTCAAAAAACACCATGATATCATCTAGTAATTTGCTGGACTCAACATTCATGATATGAAAATCATCACCATTAAAAGGCATTCCTATATGATGTAAAAAAACAAGAAAGATGGAGATTACACGCCACCAATCAAGATCATAACGTCTTTCGATTTTTTGCATAGCTATTGGATTGATGAGAGTAAAACTAAGTCTTTATAACTCTCAGAAACACGACATTTTAATAATGTCGTGTGATTGTCGGGTTATTGATATTTATACCTAACAGTACAATGCTGATATGTAGTAAATAACTCATTTGTACTGTAAACTTTTAGAAGTGTAGGAGAGAAGATATGTTATTAATCTACCATTTTTCAGGTGTCTGTAATTCAACACTTTTATAGTAGTTTAAAAAATATTTACTACTTATATTTGATCAAAAATTATAGGTGAAATTAGTTTACGATTTCCTTTTTATCGCCGGAATGCTTGTCGCAAGCATTTATATGTATATTTTATATAAATCCAAAGATCGGGGACTACCCAAATCAATTTTAATCGCTTTTTTTGGATTGCTAATTATCGTTATCCTAGAATCCTATGCTTCAATCCATAATATAACCATCTTATTAAGGATTGGTTTTATACTTACTCTAGGCGTAAAATTGGCTCTTGGACCACTACTATTATTATACATTCAATCGTTGTTTTTAAAAGATGAAAAAGTATTAAAAAATGCTGTGATCCATTTAATACCGTTTGTTCTTTTTGTATTTTTTGTTTCACTGCCCTATGAAATTGCAGTGATTACCGAAGAATACTTTGTTAGTTATAAAAACGTTCTTCAGGAATATCTTATGCCTGTAAAACGTTTGTCGCTAGATGTTATATTTTTAATATACATATATATAAGTTTTAAAACTTTTTATAGATTCAAGCGCGCTTTACAATGTAATTATTCATATATCGAACATAACAATTTCATCTGGGTTCGCTATCTATTAATAGCACCTCTTATTGTCATTATTATAGATCTGTTTTTTGCTGGGTATCAATTATTTTTTGGTTATCTAGGATGGCGAACACAAAATACTATAATGCTATTTACGTCGATTTCTATTTTTTATGGTGCCTATTACGGTATCAAACAATCCAAAGTATTGATTCCATATTTTTTGTTAGAAAATGATATTGTTACCAGTCCAAACAAAGAATTAATAACTGAACAGCAAGAATCTGAGTTTTTGATATTAGAAAAGTCACTTATATATCATATGGAAAATGAAAAACCATATCTAGACGAAGAATTAACGCTGAACAAACTAGCTATTGGAATTGGTATAACTGATAAAAAGTTGTCAGCTTTATTAAACCAATATGTCAAAATTTCTTTTTATAATTTTATCAATTCATATCGTATCAACGAATTTAAGAAATTGATTGCTTCACCTTCATATACGGATTATACCATAGAAGGAATTGCGTATGAATGTGGTTTTAAATCCAAAGCAAGTTTTTATAGGTTGTTTAAGAAAGAAACAGGACAATCCCCTTCAGAATTTAAGAATAGCTTGAAATAGTTCCAGAAAGATTTAGGTGGTAATTCCTAATTGAAAATATTTACACAGAACAGCATTGGAAGACATATTACAGGCTGTAAAAGAAGTTTATACTAATCAATACCGCAATTAACTTCTTTAAATAGAAAGGGATTGTAGTACTAAATAATATATATCAAACATCACTAATAATCCTTACTTCATCCCTTTTTTGTCTCTTTAGAAGCAATGAGACCCTAAATAATCCTATTTATTATTCTTTTGTACGTTTTAACAATCACTTTAAAATTCATCAAAAAACAAATGAAACGTAGATCAATCAAAAAATGGATAATCGGAACATTGCTGATAGTAATGGTTATTAGTATAGGTTCCTGTATCGGAGTTAAATCACAAATCAATCATCATCTCGGAGCAAAAACAGAAATAGTAGACGCTTCAGTTTTTAAAACACTATCCAACCCAATAGCTATTACGAATGTCAATGTACTATCTGCAGATTGCTCCAAGATGACAGACAGTTTAACCGTATTGATAAAGGACGGAAAAATTCAATCTATTACTGAAGGAAATGTAATTTCTAATGAGTATACCGTAATTGATGGTACAGGAAAATACTTGATTCCAGGGCTTATAGACACCCATGCGCATTTGAAGAAAAGTAAAAATGATCTTTTACTATATCTTGCTAATGGAGTTACTGGCATTGCCGAAATGTTTGGAACGAAACAACACTTAGCATGGAGAAAAGAAGCCGAAGGCGGAACTCTTAGTCCTAAAATATATGTAGCAACAACAAAAGTTGGAAGTAGAAAAGGATTAATGCGAAAAATAAGGAAATGGTTTGGAGCTCAACATAATTATACCACTGTCAAAAAAGCACAGAAAGCGGTTACGAAGTATAAAGAACAAGGCTATGACGCTATTAAATTGAGTTCTTTTTTAAGCCCCGAAATTTATCATGCGATCGTGAAAGAAGCGAAAAAACAAAATATACCAACTGTAGGACATTTAACATATGACGTTAGTTTAGATGATTTTTATGATTCTGGACAAACACAATTAGCGCATATAGAAGAGATTACAAAAAGTACCATGACGGAATTTGGAGGCTTGTATACTGACAATACTGAAGATTATTTAAAGTACCTCAATGAAAATGCTGATGCAATTGCCATAAAGCTAAAGGAAAATAAAATAGTAATTTCTTCTACTGTTTGGATTATAGAAAGCTTTCCAAAACAAAAATTTGATCTTGATAATTTTATTAAAGAAATAGAATTGGAATATGTAAACCCAGGCATAGTAGAAGGTTCTAGAATGGGAAAAGGATGGCTTCCAGGTAATAATTCCTATGAAAATTTGGAGATCAAAAACGATCCCGAAAGAAGTAAAGAAGTAAAAGTTTTCTGGGACGCATATGCGAAGGCAATACATGTTATGGCTAGAGCATTATTAAAACACAATGTGACCATAATCGCCGGAACTGATTCTAATGGAGCTTGTACTGTTCCAGGTTTTTCACTACACGATGAGTTAACCTCTCTAAGCAACGTAGGATTAAATAATGAACAAGTGTTACAAACAGCAACACGAAATGCTGGGGAATGGATGCAAAATAATACAGGTAGAATAGAAGTAGGTTTTGATGCTGATTTGGTATTGTTAAATAATAACCCTCTTCAAGATATTAATAATACCAGAAAGATCCAATCGGTAATTATTAATGGAAATCTTATAGATCGATCTACACTAGACAAGATGTTAGAATCGGTTAAAAATGCAAATGATAGAAGTAGAAAAGTGAGTATTGATACCCATTTATAGTAGATATGTAATTTCTTTAATTAAATATAGAAACAATGAATAACATTAAATACACACTCATGATAATTGGTCTTTTATGGGGATGTACAAACAATGCACAAAATTTTACCATAAAAGAACAAGAACCTATTAAAGCTTTTATAAATGTACATGTACTTACAATGCAGGATTCGATTCCCAAAATGTCTCAGACTGTTCTCATAAAAAATGATAAAATCATAGAAATTGGAGCCAGTACAGATATTCAGATACCAGATGGAGCGAAAATAATTGATGGTAATCATACCAAGTATTTAATTCCTGGTTTAACAGACACTCATGTACATTTAACTCATAAAGGTTCTGAAGAATGGATCCGAGCGTATGTTAATAGTGGTGTAACTACCGTACTAAATCTTGGTGGCTCCAAGAAAGTTTTAAAATTAAGAGAGAATATCAAGAATAATAAAATCTTAGGTCCTGATATATATACTGCTGGTCGTGGAGGAGTAGTACGTGAACTAAATCGTCCAAATTTTAAAGAAGTATCCTTAGCTAAAATTGAAGAACGAATTATAGAAGATAAAGAAAAGGGATACGATTTCATCAAAATATATGGACAAATGACGATACCCCAGTTTGAACATATGATAAAAATAGCTAGGAGGGAAGGCGTTCACGCAATGGGTCATATTCCTAGAAATTTAACTGCAGATGATGCGCTACGAATAGGGCAAAAATCTATGGCACATACAGAAGAGTTTATCTATACACAGTTCACAGAATTTGATGAAAAAGAGATAATAGATTTTGCTAAGAAAGCAGCAGCACAAAATATCTGGTTAACTGCAAATATGGTTGCATATGAAAAAATAGAACAGACTTGGGGGAAACCAGAGGTTATGGATTCTATATTGCAGTTGCCAGAAACCAAGCGTTTACACTCTAAAATTTTAAAGTTATATAAACAAGATTGGTACGGTTCAAGAGATGTAGATAGCAGAGGATATATAGAAAAAGTGTATAAATTGTATTTTCCAATAGTTAAACATTTTCATAAGGCAGGTGTAAAGATTCTTGTAGGTACTGATACTGGGTTTCCTGGATTGGCGCCAGGTCAATCAGCAATTGATGAAATTAAGAACTTGACGAAAGCAGGATTAAGCAAATACGAGGCATTAAAAGCAGGAACTGCCAATGCAGGAGCGTATATTAATCTCTTTATTGATAACAATTACTACGCTGGCAAAATACAAGAAGACTATAAGGCGCATATGGTACTATTATCATCTAATCCTTTAGAAAACCTAGAAGTTTTAGAATCTCCGGAAGGTGTTATGTTAAGAGGTTATTGGTTTGATAAGCAAGACCTTAACAATATGGTGCAATGGGAGTAGATAATATAAGTATAATCTCATGAATTCCTCAAGGCTCGGCTTCGATTTTACCTGATACATAGAAGGTTGGGATAACAGGAAATATGAATTTTCGTTCGTGATAAAAATAAAACCAGTAAAATACCCCTGTCAATTGAGCTTGTCGCCCTACAATCTCAATTATTTTAAATCAGTTCTATAATACGTTTATAGAACTGATTTTATTTCTACTTGTTCTCGTAAGGTTTTTATTAAATTTAATGGTTTATTGCTTCGATTGCCATTCCTTTAATTTTAAGAAGGTATCGATTGCTTCTTTTTGTTGTGAAGTAATTGCTGGTTTATTTTTTATGCGGTCAGCAATTCCCGGTAGATTCTCTACAGACAATGAAGTATGCCAGTTGGCAGCCATATCAAGATCAAAAATCTTAATCGCTTCCGGTTTATGGGTATCGAGAGAGCTTTGGTGACAACTACCACAATGAGTAATGAGAACTGCTCGTGTAATTTCAGAATTCTCCTCAAATGTGCTTTTATCAGCATTAACTGGGCGTGGTTTTTCTTCTGAAGAAGTTACATCTTTTTTTGCATAAGAAGTACTCGTATCCCGAACACAACTACGTGCTGAAAACACAAGTGTTGTAAAAAACACCAGCAATATTTTGGTATAGCTAAACATCTGTTAGTAAAACATTTAAGATACAATATTCTATCTTAAAGCATTCTTAATTAACAGCTATATTTTATTAAAAAATGATTAAACTAAAATATTTACTAAACACTCTGAATAATACTATCTTATAAGTTGAAATTTCTTTTAAAATAATAATACGACTATGAAAGTTAGCTGAGCAGTAAAAATGAAGAATACATATTACAACATAATACTGTGTAATAATTTTCGTTTTTACCATAAATAAAGGATCATTCCTTTATAAATTATATAAATTCGTTACTCAACTAACTTAAGTTTTATACACAAATGAGTTTTAGTCTGCGTCCAAGAATTGGAATACTAGTCTGTCTATGTATGTTCATTTTTATTTCATGTCAAGAAGATGAAACAACGGTAATAACCCCTGAAATTATAGATTCTCTACCTTCTGGAATAGTAATAGAGGAAGAAGTAACTCTAAATCCATCGGGATACGCACCGCTTTCTGCTATGATTTCTTTGACAACGAGCGAGATAGTTCGCGTGCGTATTAGGGTGCTAGGAAAAAATGGTGAAGATTCTGATGTTGTAAAAGATTTTCCGGAATTAGGAACGACCTTGCAAATACCTGTTCACGGACTTTATGCTGACTTTCAAAACAGCGTTAGAATCACTTTTTTTAACTCTGATGGAGTAGAATTGGGTATAAAAACCTATATAATCAGCACAAATCCTCTTATAGCGGATATGCCTATGATTAGTATAGAAACTGCTAAGCGAGATCTAATAGCCAAAGGAATGACGATGGTAAACTATTATGGTTATAGTCAGAATGTACATCCATTTAGACCATTTATGTTCGATGCTTACGGAGATATTCGTTGGTATTTAGATTATATAAATCATCCGGATTTAAATAACTTACATTATGATAACGGGCCGCATCGTCTTGCTAATGGTAACTTCTATTTTGCTAATAGAGAACCTGATGCGATATATGAAGTAGACCTTTTTGGTACTATTGTGAATACCTGGGATATGCCAGGCTATAGATTTCATCATGAAGTATTCGAAAAACCAAATGGAAATTTCTTGGTTTCTGTAGATAAATATGGAGAAAGCACTATAGAGGATTATATCATAGAAATTGATAGAAACAGTAAAGAGGTGATAAATGAGTGGAATCTCAACCAATCTTTGGATAATCAAAGAACAACATTAACAGATAATGCGATTGATTGGATTCACGTAAATGGTGTGAGTTATGACCCATTTGATGACAGTATCATTATATCCGGACGAACACAAGGAGTTGTTAAACTTACTGCTGATAATGAAGTGGTTTGGATTATGGGTGCGCATAAAGGTTGGAGCACTGCAGGAAATGGAATAGACCTTACGCAATTTTTATTACAGCCATTGGATGCTACTGGAGTTCCAATTACTAGTCATGCGGTTTTAAATGGTGATGAAAATCATCTTGATTTTGAATGGAACTGGTATCAGCATGCTACCAAAGTAATGCCTGATGGGAATATTATTCTTTTCGATAATGGCTTTAATAGAAATTTCTCAGAAATAAATACCTATAGTCGTGCAGTATCCTATAAGATTAATACAGAAAATCGTACAATCCAGCAAGTATGGCAATATGGCAAGGAGCGAGGTACAGATACGTATTCACGAATAGTCTCTGACGTAGATTATCTGGAAGCCGAAAACCATATGTTATTTTCTCCAGGTAATATCGTAGATGGAGCACGACCCGTAGGTAAATCGATAGAAGTAGATATGATAACTAATGAGGTGGTTTTTGAAGCAACAGTAATTCCGCCAAAAGCATTCGTGAACAAAATAACATTTCATAGAACGGAACGACTATTATTATATCCTGATTAAATAAAACATCAATTTTCTAAATATTCATTTAAATCATAAATATTTCCTAAAAGCATATAATCGAATAAATATTCGATTTATAATTATATATTTGCAAAGTGCGAGTAAAAGACGAAACAAAACGGTTAGCCATCATAGAGAACACTTTGGATATTGTTTTCGATAAGGGTTTTGCAGGTGTTAAGATGTCCACACTTGCTAAAAGAGTAGGTATTTCTGTTTCTACACTTTATGTCTATTATGAGAGTAAAGAAGATTTAATAGTATCAATCGCTACGGAACTAATAGCACGTCAAACCAAGAATAGTGTTAAGGATATTACCGAAGATTTACCTTTTAAACTGAAAATGAAAACCATGTGGTTGTACTGGATTCACTTTAGTATCAATCATAGTAAGGAGATGCATTTCATCACGCAAGTAAAGAAATCTCCGTACTACGACAAGATTCCTGCAGTTATAAAAGAAACAAAAAACCGATTAGGAATAGATCTTTTCGAATTAGGGAAGAAGGAAGGGTTAATTAGGGATATAAATAATGAAATCTTAGCATCTATTATAGGGGCTATTTTGTTAGAAACTGTTAATCTCATTATCACTAAAAAGATAAAATTGAATGAAGAAGATACAGATGTAATGTTTTCATTTGCTTGGAATGCTATAAAAAGTTGAATTTTTTTTGACTTAAAAAAGAATATTTATTCGATTATGAAATAGTACCTCTTGAGAAAAACAAAATAAACGCATGCTACATAACATAATGAAAAGTAAAATTTTTAAATATATAAAACGAATGATTATAGGTATCGGAATTCTTATAGGAATAGTGCTACTAATAGTGGTCTTGTTTATCAATATAAGCCCTGAGTTTGGAGGAAAAGCCACTAATAAAGAAAAAGTTAGGTATGGATCTTCTATAAACTATAAAGATGGAAAGTTTGTGAATACCAATGAAGTTCAATTAGATATGAGTTTTGGGGATATGGGGAAAAGTCTTGTAGGCTTTTTGAAATCTCAACCCAATACAGCTCCTGAAGGTGATTTACCCGTAAAAGAAATAGATTCTTTAAATATTGCAGAATTCAAAGGGAATACACGTCTTATTTGGTTTGGGCATTCTTCATTTTTAGTTCAGATAAATAACAAAACGATATTGATAGATCCTATGCTTGGTGACGTTCCAGCGCCGCATCCTATATTAGGAGGTAAACGTTTTAGTAAGGAATTACCTATTGAAATTGAAAAAATGCCTAGAATAGATGCAGTACTGATTTCACATGACCATTATGATCATTTGGATTATGGTTCTATTAAAAAATTAAAAGACAAGGTAAAGATGTTCTATACACCGCTAGGAGTAGGGGTTCATTTACAAAAATGGGGTGTCGAAAAAGACAGAATTATAGAATTGGATTGGTGGCAAGAAACTACATTCGAAGGATTAAATTTTATATGCACACCCGCACAACATTTTTCTGGCAGAGGCCTTACGGATAGAACAAAAACACTGTGGAGTTCATGGATTATACAATCTAATAATGAAAACATCTTTTTTAGTGGAGATAGCGGATATGCCGAACATTTTAAGGAAATAGGCGAAAAATATGGACCTTTTGATTTTGCAATGATAGAATGCGGGCAATACAATGAAATGTGGCCAGATATACATATGTTTCCGGAAGAAACTGTACAAGCAGGATTAGACGTAAAAGCAAAAACAATTATGCCAATTCATTGGGGAGGTTTTAAGTTAGCAATGCATACCTGGAAAGATCCCATAGAGCGTGTTAGTAAAACAGCTAAAGAATTAAACATGAATATGATAACACCCAGAATCGGGGAATCCATCTATTTAGATGATAATGATAAACTGAAAGAAACTTGGTGGAAGGATTATGAGTAGGTTTTTTGTATAAATAATAAAGTTTTGTTTTTTGTTGGGTAACAAATTCCCTGAATTAGTAACAGCTAGCATATAAACTTAAAACTTTTAATCATGTTAAAAAATCTTTCAAATTTAGGAGCTGTTCTAAACAAAACAAAGCAAAAACAAATTGTTGGCGGTAAAGCACAAATCAGTAGTGGTCTTGCATATTGCAGCTGTTCTGAAGGCGGTAATGATGGTTGGGACGGAACGATCAGTTCTTGCGATAGGTGTTTTGCACTTTGTATGGGAAATGCTATTTGTATAGATTAGCAAAATCATTAAAAAAGCGGTCTTCGGATCGCTTTTTGTTTTAATTTATTCTGTAATCAATAATAACAGGAGTCGCATGTTATTTTGGGCTAATGCAGCGTATATCTGCAACTATGTAAAATGCAAGCATCCATCAATTTGCTACAATATACATTTGTACTATAATGTACTTGCGTTATGCGTTGTACAGTATCGCAATTCTTCAAAGCAAAAATAAGATTGCTTATGTGTTATGCTTTCGCGAAAGCGCAACACATCCCTTGATAATTTTTATTTAGCACATACTCCAAAATATATTTAATCTGCCCATTTTGTATGCCAACATCGTGATATAAGTAGGAAGTTGAGTCTAAACCTTAGACATTTACTGCATATTAATAATAATCCGGATTAAAAACAGTCAATATGAAAAAGTATGTCCTAGTAGTAGCAATGCTTCTTACAATTCAATGTATAAATGCGCAATCTAAAACTAATGAAGATGTGAATACATCAGCTATTAATTTAGTTATTCTTAATGATAACGGAGATGTTTTATTAAAAAAAGCAACAATAGGTTGGATAACAATAGGTGCATTTTATGAGAAAAGACACACTATAAATGAAGTTATCGATAGTATCTCAAATAAATATGGAGTATCCATTACAAAACCAAACCTTAAAGGTGTTTTTACTTATAAATTTGACTTTAATAATTCTTTAAGTGTAAGGCAGGTTTATGTCGCTAAATCTACTACTAATGATTTACCAACAAATAAAAATGTAGAATTCCGTTGGGCACCAAAAGATGAAGCTATAGAAAAATTTAAAAGCACTATTCCATCTTTAGGCGAAATGATAGGGCAAGTTATAGAGTATCCTCAAGTAGTTTGGGGAGGTTCTTTTTTAATAAAGCGAAAAAACGGAAAAAACACTTCTATGATAACAGAGGATTTTTATCCAATAAGCGATGCGTTCACATACAGAGAAGGATCACATAATCCTGCTGTAGTAAAAACACTTCAAAAGTATATGGAAGGCAGTTCTTATAATAAGAAAGAAATGTTACTAAGTGCCTTTGCAGACAATGCTACATTATATCTAACAAACAGAAATGGAGATTTCAAAAGATATTCCCCAAGTGAATACGCTGACTTTTTTAAAACCGCTGAAAAGGGAAAGTTCAATGGGAGAGACGCTAAAATTTTAGAGGTTACCGTTACAAAAGATATAGCAACGGCAAAAGTTGAAATTGCTGGTCCTAATAGAGCGTGGGTATATATTGATTTGTTCTTGCTCAAAAAGTTTAAAAATGATTGGAAGATTATTAGTAAAACAGCAACAAGGGTCGATGAAATAGAGAAGAATGCTGTATTATTTGTTGTTTCTAACGCTCATTATTATGCAAATACAGACATACCTACGGGGAATAGTTTTTCTGAAATTATAAATGCATATGATGTTTTCAAAAAAGCAAATTATACTGTCGATTTTGTGAGTCCAAAAGGAGGTGCGGTGCCATTAGCCTATATTAATACATCAGACGAGATGAGTAAAAAATATCTATATGACACGCAGTTTATGAATGTTTTGAAGAACACAAAATCACCTTCAGAAATTGATGCTTCAAAATATAAGGCTGTTCAGTATATTGGTGGTGGAGCTGCTATGTTTGGGGTTCCAGAAAATAAAGAAATTCAAACTATAGCGATGGATATTTACGAAAAATATAACGGAATTTTATCTTCAGTTTGTCACGGTACAGCGGGCATCGTTAATTTAAAGACAAAAGATGGAAAATATGTAGTTGACGGTAAAAGAGTAAGTGGTTATCCTGATGATTATGAAAATAAAAATGCGCCGTATTTTAAAACATTTCCTTTTTTAATCAAAAAAACAATTGAAGAAAGAGGAGGTGATTTTAAATTTTCCGAACGAGGAAAATTTACTGTAGAGACAGATGGACGTTTAGTTACGGGACAAAATTTTCAATCTTCAAAGCCTGTGTCTTTAAAAATTATAGAATTAATAGACACAATGAAAAAATAGATAAAGAGGCTAATAATTCTTATTCAGTTTCCAAAGTATTGTACGTGACAAAAGAAATTATCCGGTGGATATTTAAATATTATCATGTGTACTATTATACAAGATACACGAACTTCTCTAAAACAATGCCTATGCAGTTGATAATTATATTCTAGTTTAGTATTTTTTTATTAATTCAAATACTATGTGTGGTTTTAAAATTTTAAAATAGCTTATTGTTTTTAGGTGTTTTTAGATGAAATGGTTAAAAAGAATAAAAGAGTTATATTATTTTTGCTATTTATATACGTTACATAAATCCTTAAAATTTGTTAGAGAAAAGACAGCAATTATCCCAAGAACAATTTGTAGATATAGATTATTTCATTTATTGTTTAGAAGCGGTTCACAATATAGAAACGGACAAGATTACCGAAGCACAAAAAAAATTAGAAAAATTGACTTCGCAATATGGCGTAGCTAGTATTTATAAAACGTGTGATACCATTGAAGGTTTAGAAGCTAGTTTAAATGCATTGGTCTCGGATGATCATAATTTTAAAAACTATGAAATAATCTACCTCGTTATAACAGGTGAAGCAAATAGTATTTGTTTGAATGACTATTATTATAGTCTACAAGAAATTGCAGAAATTTTTGAAGGAAGATTAAAAGGAAAGATTTTACATTTTTCAAATGCAAAAGTTCTAGATTTAAACGAAGAAGAAGCACAATATTTTTTGGATATCACTGGTGCAAAAGGTGTTTCTGGGTATGGAAATGAATATAATGGAATAACTAGCTCAAATCTTGATATAGCATTCTTTAACTTATTTAAAGAAGATGAGAATATGCTAGATGTTGTAGAAGAGTTGCATCAAAGACATTACAAAGCCTGTGAACTACTTGATTTTAGATTGTATCACTAAATATTGACGACATAAAACACCTAACGGTGTCGTTATATCTGCAATTATATCAATCCGCCGCGGCGGACCGCCAATTTGCTACAATATACATTTGTACTATAATGTTCTGCGTTATGTAACTTGAGCTTTGGTTAAAAGCGAAAGTTGTTACTACTTTTCTTGAAAAAATTTATTCCCAAATGTTTCTTTACTAAACTTAATAGAACACTCTTTTTACGAAGCGACGATAGGAGAGTAGTGGAATGTGTGTGGAATGATATTATTTGCAAATACTTCAATATTTAGTTGGATATTTTATTAACTGTCCGTAGATTTGTCCGTGTCCGTAAAAACGTCCGCAATATATAATTATGGCTACTATAAACTTCTATCTAGATAAATCTGACAAAAAAGGATTTGCTCCAATTCATTTAAGAATTAATTGTAATTCTGAACAAGTGAAAATCTCAACTGGTGAAAAAATTAAACCGGAAGACTTTGATAAAGAGACTCAACTTGTCAAGGAAAAAGCAGAAAGAGTTACTGAAATAAATCATTATTTAGGTTACTTAAAAGAAAGAGCAGATGAATTGTTCAATAACACATATAAGAACAGTTACTCTAATAAAGAAATAAAATCAAAACTTACTGATTTTGTTAAGGCATATAAGGAAGACCATAATGTTAATATAGTTAGAGAACAAATATCTCTTTATGGCAAGCCATTTACTTTCGTGGATTTATTTGCAGGAGCTGGTGGATTTAGTGAAGGCTTCATTCAAGCAGAACATAATAACAAATTCTTTGATTTTCTTGTTGCAAATGATATCAATGAAAATTCCGAATTAACTCACGTAGTTAGATATAACCATCAATTAGGTTTAGATGCTGACTTTTTATGTCAAGATATTACAGAACCAGATTTTTTAGACAATCTACTTTCCAAAACTAAAGGTAAAAAAGTTGATGTTGTTTGTGGTGGACCACCTTGCCAGAGTTTTAGTTTAGCAGGAAAAAGAAGGAAATTTGATAAAAAAGATGACTTATTTTCTCATTATTTAGAGGTAATTAAAGTGCTTCAGCCGAAGTATTTTATTATGGAGAATGTTAAAGGTATTTTAACAAAAGAGAAAGGAAAAATAAAAGAACTTATTCTTAAAGAAATCAATTCGATAGTTGATATTAAAGAAATTCCAGCTTTAACTTCTTTTATTAAATCATTAAAGAAGACAAATATTGATAATGATTTTCTTTTAGATTGTTTAATTAAAAGAATTGAAATTGAACAGTTTACTGATATAAAAGCTGAAGAAGCAAAAGAGACTTATATAAAAACCATAGATTCTAAATTCAAAAAGTTAACTCCAGATATTGCAGATTATAAAACGAGTAAAACTGACGAAAGGATTAGCACAATTAGACACGGATTCAATCTATTAGTTAGAAATAAAGAATGGGAGAAATTAAAACGAGATATTATACGAGAAAAAGATTTCTGCAATATTGACAATGATTATTTTGTAGATTCTTTTACTCAATTTCTTACTGATATTGATTCAAACGAGGTTATAAATAAGATAGAAGAAGCATTTGGTAGATTAAACGTTGCTAAAGACTTTAAAAAACCTTGTAATGATATTATCCAAGCATTAAAAATTTACGTTTTAAACATAGATGATTGTATTACAATCATTCGCGAATATTGTAATAAGGAACAAAGCACTCAATTAGATGAAATCATAAACGATATAAGACTTTATAGAATTGAAGCACCTTTTGTTGCCAATTCATCTAACTATGGAGTTCCTCAAAATAGAGAACGTGTTTTGTTTATAGGATGTAGAAAAGACCAAAAATTCATATCTGAAATTCCTGCAACCGTTACTGAAGAAGAAAAGGTTTCTGTTTTTGAAGCATTATATGATTTAGATTTTATAGGGAATAACGAAGAGGTTCATCATTATCAATTGGTTGATATTTCCAAACAATATAATGGAACAGCCAAAAAGATGAAAAGTCTCCTTAAGAATCGTTCAATTGATGGAAAACCATTAAAAACAAAAGGAAAAACTTTTGCTGAATGGAGTAAAAAAGGAAGATTAAATGGCAGATTTACAAAAGCAAAAAAACCATTCTATGTAAAGAGTACTGAAGCTTTAAATAATGGAGAAAAAGTATTTGACATACTTCATAATCACAAAACAAGTAATCAAGGAGATGATGTAATTAAACGACTTGATATAATCTTAAAAGAAGGTGACTATAAAAATGCTCAAGCTGAATTAAACAAATGTGGGTTGTCTTCTAAAAAAAGAAACTATAATGTATTAAAGCCAGAGAGTCAAAGTCCAACAGTTATGACAATCCCAGATGATTATATACATTATAATTCTCCAAGAGCATTAACAGTACGGGAAATGGCTAGGCTACAATCTTTCGATGATTCATTTGTTTTTCAAGGGAAACGTTCTACTGGTGGAAATAATAGGAAAACAGAATTACCTCAATATACTTTAGTTGGGAATGCCGTTCCTCCACTTTTAGCTAGAGCAGTTGCAAACGAAATCTTGAAAAATATTAAATGAGATTACTAACTAACCCAGAAGAAGAAAAACTTAAAGTTTTAACTGAAAACTCAATCTCTTTAACCTTAATTGAACCTACTGAAAATGGACTTAAAAAGTCTATTATGGATGCAACTGGAACAGTTAGAAATTATTTAAGGAAGAATAATTTTCACGATTATAACTTACAAGCACAAGGACCAGAAAATAAAATAATAATAGATGCTCTTATTTATGAAACTGATAAAGTTAATAAATCAAGAACTTCATTATATAGACCAAAAACAAAAAAAGGAGATCCCAGAATATGGTTTAGTGGATTAACTAAATATTCTAATCCCAATGATATTTTAGCTTTAATTGCTTTTGAAGGTAAATTACACGTTCTTAATTTAACGCAGTTGCCAATAGAGCAATTAATAGATTCTGCTATTATTAACCCAATAAAGGAATTAATTGAAGAGATTAATTTTATTGAAAATGCAGTTTCAAAAGAATTATTAAATATGTTAACCAATCTTGCTAAAGGTGGTCCAATATTATCAATGGTAAATGCAGATACTTCTGTTGGAAGAACATTAGAAACGGCATTAGGGATTGATATTAATTCTTCTAAACTTCCTGACTATAAAGGAATAGAATTAAAATCATTCAGAGCCAATAAAGGCAATAGGAAAAATTTATTTGCACAAGTTCCAAATTGGAAATTAAGTAAATTTAAAAGATCTGCAGAAATATTAAATGCTTTTGGTTATTGGAGAGAAGAAGATTTTAAATTATACTGTACTGTTTCTGCAATAACAACTAATTCACAAGGCTTAACTTTAAAAGTTGATCCAGACATAAATCAACTTATTGAAAACTCCAATCAAAAAGGAGTAGGGGACTTTGTAGTTTGGACATTGGATAAGTTACATCAAAGGCTACTTGAAAAGCATAAAGAAACATTCTGGGTAGCCGCCGATACAATTTACGATGATGGAAAAGAATATTTTCAATACAAACAAGTTGAGCATACAAGAAAACCTATTGTATCACAATTTGATATTTTATTGGAGCAAGGAATTATTACTTTAGACCATTTAATCAAAAGAAACTCAAAAGGTAGAGTTGTTGAAAAAGGACCTTTATTTAAGATTAAGCCTAATAGTTTGGATTTATTGTTTCCTCCAAGTAATATTTATAATCTAATCTTATAACAAAACTCTTACATTTGTATGTATGAGAGAATTAAATAAATCTGAACAGTCTAAGCTAGAATATTTTAAGACTCTTAACATTCCTTTTGCACAGATAGAAGTTACCCAAACGGCATTAGAGAAAAGTATTTTAGATGCTACACAAACAATTCGTGATTTACTTTTGTATTTGCAACTGCACGATTATGATAAGCAGAAATTCGGTGCAGATTTTAAAGAGTCAATTCCAACAAATTTTCTTCTTGAAGATGAAGTGTTTATCACAAAATCTCAATTATATAGATCAAATACAAGGGGTGATAAACGAATTTGGTTTGAACAGATTAAATCCCATATTTCTGGAGCGGATATCTTGATTTTATTCGGAAGACGTGATCAATTATATTTAATTAATATCACTCAATCAAGAATTAGGGAGCTTGCTAATTCATCAAAGGATAATCCTATTCGGGAAACTATTAACCAATATAAAAATGGATTTCAGGATTCAAATGTTGTATTCAATATAGAAAACCCAATTCACAAGTTATCGCATGGTAGTTTATTCACTTATGAACAAGTAAGAGACTTTCAACAACGAAAGATAGCTGTTATACATAAAGATACTAAAGCTAAAGGGAAAAGGCCGTATACACAGGCTGAGGACTTTAAACATGCACAAATAGGAGATTATTTTTATTTATGTAATGCAAACTATTCAGTAAATACCATCGGTTCATTCAGTTCTGAATGGGAAATGTGTGAAATTGAAGATCTAGCAAATATTGGATGGATCCAACGTAAATACATCGTTCATTACAATGCAATACAAATTAAGCCATATAATCGCAAAATAAGGCGCTGGTGGCTTCCTACAGATTTTTCAACTTTTGTTCGTATACCCATAGAACAAATGAAAGAAGCTAATGAAATCCTTTTTATTCCACATTTTGATGTAAAAGTACAATTGTCATTTACAGATGAGATTGATTCAGAGTACATGCATAAATCGTTAATAAAAAATGATTTAATTGGCGAATACGATATTAATGATAATGATAAGATTACGACACTTAAAATTATAAACCCTATTAACTCTGGATTAGGATTTTTAAGACGATTTCGTGATTTGAAGTTATTGGATATAAGTAATACAGAAATTTCAAATATTGGAATCATTCGGGATTTACCACAATTAACAACCTTAATACTTTCAAAAAATAACATCTCTGATTTAAGCCCTATTAGACATCTTCACAACTTAAGACATCTTGATTTAAGGAATAATGAAATCTCGGATATTAAAGAGTTAACGGTTAATAAAATGCGAAAACTTTCTGTTTTAAAGTTGAGTGGAAATCAAAAATTAAAATTACCTCTCTCTGATTTTGATGATTTGAATGGAATAATTGGTTTTAAGATTAGCATTGATGAAGGAGGCCTTGAAGAAAATAAACATGTCAAAGTAAATATAATAGGTACGGAAAGAATTGGTAAAACTCAATTGTTTAATGTGCTACTAGGCAATTTATTCGTACATGATCATGTTTCAACTCATGGAACCAAAACAACTGAATACAAAGTTGGAAATTCTGGGTATTCAGCACTCTTATGGGATTTTGGAGGACAATCGTACCACCATGGGACTCATAAAATATTCTTACGACCTTATGATATTAACATAATTCTTTGGCGTGATTCAATAGGAAAAGATAATTATCCATATTGGCTTGGTACTGTTAAGAGGTTCGGTAATAGTAGTCCACAGTTAATGATTCAAAATGTATGGGAAAATGAGAATGATGAAATTATTTTTCCAAAAAGTGAAAAAGCACATCTTTATGATCTCCCATTTCATAATACATTTGCTATTGATATATCTGAATTTTTGAATAAATCATCAAAATGGGAACCAACAGTAAATAACTTCATTAAAAGATTCCAACATTTAATTAAAGAACATGCTAGTAAATTCAAAGATCTTTCTAAGAAAAATGTTTCGGTTAGAAAAAAACTTGATAAAGAGACGAACCCAGAAAAAATATATTGGGATATAAATGAGTTTAAAGATAACTATGCCTCAAGTTTTTCAAATGAAGAATTTGCTTATTTACTTAACTATTTGGAATACACTGGAAGAATTTTACACTTTAGAGAATCTGAAGAATTAAAAAGCTTTGTGTTTTCAAATCCTCCATCACTTTCAGATTGGATTTACAATAAGGTACTTACTAAAGTACAGATGCAAAATAATAATGGAGTAGTAGACTACAATGATCTAAAAGATCTTTTAAAAGAAGAGGCTGCTGAATTATTCATTAATCTAATGACAAAATTCGGTTTGATATTTCAAAGCCCATTCTCAGATAGTTTTAAGAAATTTATAGTTCCTCAATTTCTTCCTGAAAACAATTCCGCTTTAAAAAATACACTATTGGATGTTTTACCATATACATTTTGTATTCGATTTGAAGATTTTTTACATGAAGGTGCGGTATTCAATTTTATTTCAAAATATGGTAAAGAAGCCATTGATGAAAGTTCGATTTGGAAATATGGTTTAATATTTAAGAACCTGAATTATAATGTACAAGTTTTGATGCACTTTAACAGAGAAAGTCAGGAAGTAATATTCCATATTGAAAATGGAAATTCTTTGACAAAATTTTCTCAAGAACTATTTGACTTTTTTGTTGATGGAGGAGAGGATAGTATAAACGGTGACAGAGGTGATTACCAGAATGTAAGTCTTTCAACAGATAATAGTTGTTTTTTTGATATTAAAGGAACAAAAATAAATATAAGTGAAGGTGTGTTTTATGGAGAATGTATTCAAACAAAAGTTAAACGAAAATTAAATTCATTGGAGATGTCATTACTAGATAGAAGTAGCAAAGTTAAGAACGTATTTATATCGTATTCACGAAAAGATGTAGATTACAAGGATGAATTAAGGGTTCATTTAGCACCATTAGTGAGATATGACACTATTACAGAATGGGCATGTGAGGATATTAGAGCTGGGAAATGGGATGAGCAAATACAAACTAAATTGCAGGAGGCTGATTTGATTATTTATATGGTTTCTGCAAATTTTATGGCCTCTGATTATATTATTGACAATGAAGTTAAAATAGGTATAGAAATGGCAATTAATGATCCGTCAAAAAAGATAATGTGTATTTTGGTGAAAGAATGTGTATGGAGGTCATGGGCATTACTTGAGAAGAACTTTAAAGAAACTAATAGTGCAGATTTAAGTCAATTTCAATTTCTACCATACCATAAAAAAAATGGAGAGGAAAAAATACTATCTCTTGAAGAATGGGGTGCTGAAGATACAAAACCAAGAAGTGTTGCATATAGAGATATTGTAGGTAAGATTTTAAACGAGGTTATAAATAACTAAATACAAATACTTTGATAGTATATAATTATGTAAAACAGAATCTCGATGCTTGCCTTGGCCTCATAAAATTTTGGTAAAACAATAGGAGAAATAAGCGTCCATATTTTAGGGGTTTAGTAACACAACAGGCGCCACGGCAAATTATAGCTACAAATGTGAGCAGAATGTTTCAACAATAGTTTTTTAAAAATTATGATGACCCCAGCAGCTACGAACACTATGAAATAGAATTATCCTGGGATATTTTACATAGTATTACATTATAGCTACGAATGAGCTTAACGTTTCGCAAATTGGCTTTTACATAATAAAATACCTGCAATGCCATCCAGCGCGCCATCTCGCCAACAATATCGAAAGTCCACCGGACTTTCTGGATATCGTTACGTGTACTATAATTTATATTATGTAAAATAGAATATTTCAAAACCTACTCTCTATACACTATTTAATGTGTCATAACTATTTATCATTATTATAGAAACCTATGATGAGTAATTATGAAAAAGTAGTTTTATGATACAAGAAACCAAAATTAACAACTATATACTATTTTCTAGATTCTCATTTTTCAATTGAATCATAAATAGTCTTTTTCTAAACTCTTGCAAATATCCAATCGATACCTTTATAAAAGTCATTGATAGTTAATACTCCTAAATCCGTTTTTTCATTTTGTGAAGCTGCAGCTAATGCAAAACCATGTGTGTAATCCACAATTAAATCTGCCAATAGAATACCTTCAGTTTCATCATTAACTAATGAAATGGCATGTTTTCTAATTGAATTAGTAAGTTCAATTAATTCTTTATTAATTAGAGAATGGTCTATTAGTAATAATCTTGATACATTTGGATGCTTAAAAACACATTTACAATAGTTATCTAATAATGCTCTTATCACTTCTTTAGAATCATCAGTTATGGTAATTTCGTTTACATTTTTATATACAACTTCTACAAGGCTTTTTATAATATCTTGACGTGAACCTACGTGATGTTTTAAAGCCATTGCAGTCACTCCAAACACATTCGCTAATTTTCTAAATGAAAGCCCAATCTCTCCTTGTTCATCAAGAACTTTAAGCGCTACTTTTAAAATATGATCTTTTGACAATATCAATTCATCATTTGTTGGTCTACCTAATGATTTACTTGTCATATCTATTTATTTAATACTTGATAGTGATTTTGTATAAAGCCAAATTTCATAGGTTTTGAATTAATTAATTCTAAATCAATATCCTTATCCAATTCTCCGAATAATCTCTTTCCTTTACCAATTAGAATAGGAATTTGTGTGAGCGTTATTTCTTTAATAAAACCATCATTAATAAATGATTGTACTAACTTACCACCATCTATATAAGCTTTTTTAAGACCTTTCTCATAAAGAAGTTGCATTAACTCTTTAGGATTTAAAGCCTTAATCTTTACTTGTTCCTGTAATGATTCTGGAACATCATCTTGAGTTAATCTTCCGCTCAAAACATATACAGGCATTTTATAAGGCCATTGTTTAAAACCAAGTACAGTTTTAAATGTGCCACTTCCCATTACTAACACATCTATATTTTTGGTGAATTCCTCAAAACTATTATCATTTTCATCTACGCCATACTTCATTAACCAATCTAAAGAATTGTCTTGTCTCGCTACAAATCCATCTAAACTTGAAGCCATAAAAACGTAGCCATTTGCATATTTATTTTCCATATTATTTGAATTAAAAACATAAATATACAGTGTATAATTTTAACATCAAAGCTATGTTTTCATTTGAAACACATTAATCTTCCCTCCTATGGTTCGGCTTCGCTCACCACAACCCAGAAATTTTTAAATACGCGATTCTCAGCGATTGCTGTTTATCACTATTTTGCCGTGAAGTTTATGTAGAATTGTCACATTGAGCCTATCCAAATGTTGCCGTAGATTATAATTCACATACCTGCCTGCCGTTGCCGTCTGGCAGGCAGGTTATGATCATTCAAAAAAGTTTTTATGGGATTATTGTTCAACAAACGCTGGTATAATGATTTCAGAAATTTGAGTCATTATTTTGTCATCTTCACCATCATGACCAGAAATTACAATGGTCAAATCAAGCTCTTCTATCACTATTACACGTTGTCCTCCGCCTCCCCAAGCAAATGCGGTATCATAACTTTTATCACCTACTTTTACGAGTGTTTGATACCAAAAATAGCCGTAACGATAGTCTTTAGGCATCCAGTCCTGAGTAGGTTTCACAATGCCACTGGTGGCTTTAGCAAGATATTCTGCAGAAATAAGCTGCTCGCCGTTTAATGTACCCTTATTGAGAACCAAATTACCCAATTTGAGCATGTCTCGAGACATGATACTTGCACGCCACCCCGCTTCTGGCAAACCACTTATATGAGTTGACCATTTATAGTTTGTAATACCGAGTTTGTCGAGTAGCTCAGTTTTAATAAAGTTCTCCGCCGTTCCTGGAACAACGGCGTCGATGACCGTCATCACTAACATTGGATTAAAATTACCATACAAATACGTCTGAGACTCTGGAGTAATAGGTCCGCTTTCCTCAAGAAGTGTCTGAACCAGCCCTTGGCCTTTTAATCGAACAGAATCTTTCTCAATTTCTTTCCATGTATCGCTATCTATAGTCAATCCTCCGTGCATGGTCAATGCCTTATGAAGTGTGATTTTTTCGGCACCTTTGGTAAATTTTTTAAGGTCGACATCTTTTAGAAAACTAATCATAGGTTTGTTTAGATCTTCCATGGATAAGTAGCCCATTTGGATTGCTCTACCCAAAACCAAACTGGTATACGCTTTTACTGCTGATGCCTGTCCATGTGGTAAATTGACACGTCCTTTTTTATAATAGGATTCAAAAACTAATTTGTTTTTATGTGAAATGAGCAAAGCATCATAGCTTCCATGTTTGCCTTCAAAAATTTCTTTTGACAGGTTGAGGATTGCCTTTTGGTCATTGCTATTTACCGATAAAGTATCCACTGATATTCCATCTTTTCTGTCTTCTGGTGTTGGACTGATATATGGGTTATTAAGATGTGGAATCGACCAGAATGAGACCTCGTTCCTATTTGTTGAAACATGACTCATCAAGGATGACAACCAAGCGACACTTTCTACAGCAACCCTGGGGAAAGCGGTTCCATGATCGCCTTCCATTGTTTTATTTTGCACAGATAAACTTAAATTCTTTCTATTCTTCAGCAATTCTAAATATTCGTCTATAGGTTCGTCCTTTTCTTTTTCTAATGTACCATAGGCGATATATACGTTGACGTGCAATGGATTGTTCTTATTGGACTCGATCGGTCCCAATTTGGTATTAATCTCAGAAAGGTAAGGGATTAGGCCTTTGTTTAATGGACTACCAAGAATGTAATTATCAAAAGTATCGGGTTGAGTTAATACTATATAAGCACCGAATGCACCGCTTAGTGAATACCCGAAATAGGAACGACTGTCTGGATCGGTACGATAGTTGTTATCTACATATTGAATAACTTCGTTGCGAATAAATGCCAAGTGATTTTCGGCTTGGCCAAATTTGAGTTTAGGATGATTAGGGTTGGTTTTTTTCCAGAATGAATAATCGGTAAATCGGCTGGCGTGAGCTCCATATTGTTGCCTTAAATCTTCTGCAACGTCCTTCTGCCAGGAAATTCCGACTAGAATAACATTTTCTAGCATGAATTCTGCAGAGCCAGATAGCATTTCGAGATGCCACATAGCATCGGTATAATAAAGAACAGGATACGTTTTGTTCGTATTCTCTGCATAATCTTCGGGCAACTCTATATAGAGTTCGTAGTTTTTTGCAGTCTTAGAATCTTTTATGGGGACTATTTGAATCTGCGGTAATACCAATGAAGCCCCTTCTACATTTTGTATGTTCTTTATCACACTACTTTGTTGGGCAAAGACAGTCTGTAGCGATATAATCAATGTTAGTATTAATAATTTAGTAATTTTCATGTTTTCTGTTTTTCCTAGCGAATTGATTTGTGATCAAGCCAATTGGCCTATTTATTTTTTTAATTTCATAAATCCACCTCATAGCTCTTTGATGAATAAAGCCAAGTTTCATTTCTAGAGTCTTTGTAGCCACCTTTTAGCAAGTGAAAAATCTGGATCAATTATCAGTGCTTTTTCGATCATGACCTTAGCACTTTCAAGCTGACCTTGAGCTCTTCGTACAAGACCCATTCCGAGATAAGATTCCTTCCCTTCAGGATACACTTCTATGGAATATTGAAAGATTTCTTCTGCGGCAATTAAATCCTTACTTAGTATCGTGTGAAAACCAAGGTTAAATATGACCGATATTGGTGTCTTGATTTCATACCCGTATCGTTTTGATAACCTATCGAAATGTTGTGTCACTGTATCCAATGATTCCAGGTTTTCACCGGGATTGAAGGGATTGAAGTCAGGATATAACGCAAGAAGGAATTGTGTGAAATCCATCGCTGGTACATGACCCTGGTTCACCAATTCATCTACTTTATAGGTAAAACTCTCTGGTTTATGATCCGCTACAACACGAGAGAATTCAGAAACGTGATTTGTTAACCCCTCTTCATCGCTATAAATGATGTGTAGAGATCTGTTTTCCGAAAGCGTTTTTAACGGACCAGTTTTTATTTTTTGTTGAAGCACTGCCGGTATGTGCATAATTGATGGGCTGCTTGCGAAGTAGCCATTAAACAGAAGGGGGTTGTTGAGCAGCGTGTAAACAGTGAAAAAACCACTGTTAGAACCGCCATAAAGCACTTTGAACGGAGCCGTCCGATAGTTATTATCAACGTGCGGCATCAGCTCTGTCTCAAAAAAGTTAATATAATTATCCGGAATTGTTGTGTCTTTATTTTTCCTTGTTGGCAACAAAATACTATTTCCTTCGGGTAGATCTATTCCTATGAGTATCATCTCAGGAATTTGTCCCTCGCCCATGTAGTCTAGTGTAGAAGCTAACATGGCGAACCGAGCTCGGTAATCTGAACCCAACATATACATCACGGGATAGGTTTTCTTAGAACTATCATAGTTCTCGGGTAAATGGATTGATAGTGGAATAGTTTTGTTTAACACTTTTGACTGAAGTGAAGATATTTCGCCTAAGGTAACTGCTGGTTCACTCTGCTCTGTTAAACGAGGAAAATCAGCTTCGTTTACTTTCTGTTTTTTAGTATTGCATGAATTGAAAAATAGTGTAAATACAAGTATTAATATAATAAAGTTGTAATTTCTCATTGTTTATTCTTTTACTTAAATATTGAATAAATGTATAGTATATTCAATGTCTAAATCCATTAATAGGATGAACCCAATAATTAAATGATAAAACCATTTCATCATTGATATCCCGCTTTTGTATAATAATTAGGATGATTTCTGTGCATAGATGGTATATTTAACCGATTATTATTTTGAATTTATGCTTAACAGGTCATTAAAAAATACAATCCTAATAAATATAGGCGCCTTTTTATTAGTACTTATACTTGAGATATTAAGTATGTGGGCATTTAAGGATAGATTTGATACTAATTATTCTTTTTTCTTACATAGCCTTAATTATACAATTGCCATTATGGGGATTATATGGATTAATCATTTTATTTTCATTCCATCTTTTTTTGATAAGAGACGTTATTTTTTATATACAATACTTCTTATTGGGAGTGTATTTATTGGGGCCTATTTGAAAGGATATGTGAAGGATGGCTGGTATGGTGTTTATAAAATGATATTTTTTCTAATTTATACTACTGGAGCCGGAATGGCTGTCTTTTTTTTAAGAAGAAATATACTATTCAGAAGAGAAACTGACGAGAAGGAAAAATTACAAAAAGAAATGGAACTTAATTATTTAAAAGCACAGGTAAATCCACATTTTTTATTTAATTCTTTAAATAGTATTTATTCGCTTTCACGGAAACAATCATTAGAAACTCCTGATCTTGTTATGCAGCTCTCAGAATTATTGAGGTATCAACTAGAAAGTTCTAAAAAAGAGACCGTTTTATTAAAAGAAGAGCTTGAGTTTATAGAAAATTATTTATTACTTGAAGAAAAAAGATTGAGTAAACGTTGTACTATTGAATTTTTAATTGACGGAGACGTGTCGGGCTTAAGGATTTCTCCGATGTTGCTCATCCCTTTTGTCGAAAATGCTGTTAAACATGGTGCCCAAAGTACGAATGAACAGAGTACCATTGATATTTCTGCCTCGATAAAAAACTCTACGCTTCATTTTTGTATTGATAATTCAAAGCCTCACAAAGTTTCTTCATTAAAAAGAACAGGACTGGGTCTCGAAAATGTGAGAAGACGTTTAAATCTTTTATATCCTAATTCTCACGTATTAGAAATTGATGATAAGGAAGAAAAATATCATGTAAATTTATCTATTGATTTAGCAGTTTCGATATTAAAAAAAACAGTTAATGATTAAAGTTGGTATTATAGATGACGAAATACTAGCACGTAAAGTGTTAGAAGAATATTGCTCTAAAATTGACAATTTAGACATCGTACTAAGTACAGGAAACCCGCTTGATTTTATCAATTTCATTCAGCAAAATGACCTTGATCTCATTTTTCTTGATATAGAAATGCCAGAACTTAATGGCATGGAAATATTGCGGTCTATGATAAAACCGCCTAAAGTTATTTTGACTACAGCATATTCTGAATATGCGTTAGAAAGTTATAATTATGGTGTTGTAGATTATTTATTGAAACCTATAAAAATTGAACGCTTTTTAAAAGCAATTAACAAAGTTTCGGCTTCAAAAATAACACAACCTAAAAAAAATAGTGGCAATGATGAACTTCAAATAAAACATGATGGTATGCCTGTTAATATTCCATTTAAATCAATTCTGTATATTCAAAGTTTTGGAAATTATTTGAAAATTTTTACGGATTCAAGAATGTACTTGATTTCCGAAACACTTATTAATATCAACACCTTATTATCTGAAAATTTCCAACGCACACATAAATCATATATTTCCAATTTGAGTAGAGTTACAAAGGCAACAAGAACATATTTGTTAATTGAAAATAATAAAGTCCCAGTTAGTGCTATGTATAAAGTTATTGTTTTTAAAAAATTAGAAGTTTTAGCAAAAATATAAAATAGGTGATTCCCATTTATTCACACCTTTCCTATTGTTTTTTAGTTGAGTTCATGAACCTCAATTTTCGGTTTCACACTCTTTACGCTTCCCTCCTGTCGATTCGACAACATTTCGACAAGTTCAGTGTGACATTTCAGTGAACATGTCGACTTATACACTTGTTATATGTAGAACTTCAATTAATCTTTTTTAATGTTTCAAGGCAAAATTCAGGCAACGTATCAACCGGTTTTATTGTTTCTCTATTATTGCAGGTAATATATAATCAGTCATCATTTTATCAACATCGATGCGAGCACCTGGTTTACCATATGCCGAGGTAGTGATAACAACAACAAAAGGAATGTCTTTAAAAACAAGAATCTTATTACCTCCGTTACCAGCGCAAAAAGAAACTTCATAATTTTTACCATTTACTTTATATATATTATTCCAAAAAAGGTAACCATAATAGCCATTTTCAATACCAGCATAAGATTGTGATACTTGTTTGGTTAAACTTTTTTCTACCCATTCTTCAGGTAAGATTTGTTTACCATTCCAAAGCCCTTTGTTTTTATATAATTGCCCATATTTAGCAAAATCCACAGCACGTAATTCTATACCACCACCTGTATATGCAACATTCTGCGGGGTATAAAACCACTTATAATTGGTAATATCTAATGGCGTAAATAATTTTTTGTCGGCATAGGAAACGAGTCCATCAGGAACTGATCTATGAATGATATCCCCTAACAAACCAACACCAGCAGTAAAGTAATTATAGTCTTTGCCTATAATCTTGTCTTTATGCATGGGTAAATCTAAAGCAAACTTCACCCAGTTATCGGTAGATTGCATCTTATCTTCAGTACCTGGACTTTCATCATCCCAATCATCACCTAGAAATCCAGAACTCATGGTTAAAAGTGATTTTAGAGTTACAGAATCTTTTTTTGTGCTATAATTTTTATAAGATTTTAAATCGTAAAAATCTTTTAGCAAAGTATTTTCATCTTTTATGAATTTATCTTTAATAGCAATCCCTAGTATTGTAGAAGCAAATGATTTCCCTACCGACCTAGTATTGTGTAAATTATCTCTTGTTGCATCGTTAAAATATTCTTCTATTAAGAGTTTGCCTTTTTTTATTACAACAATTCCATTAATATCTTCAAACCTACCTTCTGCTATTTTTCTATTAAGTGATTCAATTTTAGAACTATCAAAATTATCTTTAGAAATTTTCCAACCACTATTAGGTTGTATTTTCTGAACAGGAACTAAACTTTCATCTATAACTATTTCAGGAACTTCTACAGCAATAGCTCCTTTTGCTAAAAGAGGACCAACTTTTAATACATCTCCTTTTAAATAGGGTCTTACTTCGATACTCAACATATGGTTTCCTTCTGTAAATGCATCTTGCCCTCCATTAAATTTCATAAACCTTTGCCACATATACCAGCCCCAAAAATTTATTTGTTCTGGCGCTACTAATGGTATTACTTGTCTAAGTTTCTCAGTTTTTCTGGTTTTTGGCCCCGCTCCGGTGTTTAAGTTCTCTACATAAATTATTTTCCCATCTACCAAATATGAAAATTGAAAATTTCCTTTGCTTAACAATTCTTCTTCAGATAGACTTGGTGCTAATTCATGAAGATTCTCTATCAATGGTTTATCTAAGGTGAAAATAATACTCAGGAAAGAATCGTTATGTAAGTCGAAGCTTTTTGAATAATTCTCTATTTTACCTTTAATTTTTGTGAAATCTACTGTTGAAAAATATAAATTCTCTATTTCGTTTGATAATGAATTGCTTGATTTTGATTGACTATTATTCTTGCATGATATTAATAGGCATACAATAAGGACTAAAAGATACTTCGATTTCATGACTATAAATTAATTTTATTTATTGTTAGGTATTGGGTTTTTCATTGAGTTCAAAATTCATACAAGAATATTCTTAAAAACTGTATTAAATTAATGCAGTAGTTTTTCACATTAATTCTTTGTAAAGAAAACTTTTTTTTGTCATCAGATGTAACGATTGTCGTTATTAGATGTCCTAAACTATAGTGTCAGACTTTTTTTTTAGTCAGTACATACATAAAAATTAAATCCTGACTATCTGAAATATTAAAATTTTGAGTGGATGCGTATATCTCTATATGAGCTTTTTCTGGTATTAATTATTGGCCAGTGTATTTTTTTGATTTTTGCTATTCAGTATGTCCCTAAAAAACATACGGGAGCAAATAGGGCTATACAGTACTTACTAGCTATCTATAGTCTTTTTTTATTCGAAAGAGCTATGGGCCATCAATTTGAAAGAGATTTTTTGAGGCTATATGGTAATATCATTAATACTTTTTATCTTTTTATTGGACCTTTAGTGTATACATATATTAGGCGGTTACTTTTTTATAAAAATGGAAACTATCAGTTAGCATACTATCACTATTTGCCAGCACTATTGTATTTAATATACTGTTTTTTTCATATTTATATTTATGATTCAATAAAGGATTTAAGCAGTTATTTTAACACTTTATTGTTTTGTAACGACGTCATATTTTTCGTTTTCATCTCGGCTTATTTATTCAAATCTAATAGACTACTAAATTACTATAAGAAGAATGAAGGACAAGAACTATCCTTTAATCAAACTATTGTAAAGTATATAAAGATCATGCTGATTGGCTTGTTAATTTATATGATTTTTTGGTTGTTAGGCATTGTTGAACGCTTTGTTGTTAAATTACCAATTGATATTAGAATGATTTGGGATATATCATGTTTAATCTTTGGTATACAGATTTATATAGTAGGTTTTTATAATTTAAAACATCCAGAAATATTCAAAATTCGTTTTCCCTCTATTAAGAAAAATATAGCAAAAAGAAAGAATATACTTGATGAAAAAGAAATACAAAAGATTCAAAACTTGGTTAAAGCCTACTTCGAGGAAGAAAAAGGATACCGCAGACCAGAATTAAGTTTGTCTATTTTGGCTAATGAAATTAATACTACAACCAATAAATTGTCTTGGGTTCTAAACAACATCTATAAAAAAACTTTTTACGAACTGGTTAACGAATATCGAGTTGAGGATTTTTCAAAAAGAATCAAAGAAAATGACCATAAGGAATTTACACTAATTTCTATAGCGTTTGATGTTGGGTTTAATTCTAAATCTACTTTTTATAAGGCATTCAAAGAAATAACAAGTTTTACTCCTACAGAATATATCAGAAAGGTTGAGAACTCACAAAGACAATGAAGTATTAGTAACTATTTAGGTTCAAGTTACATGTGCAATATTTGGCCATTAATTTATAAAAAAGGTTTTTAGGAGTTTCAAATTTTAGTTTACACTCTCGATTGTAACTATCCGTGATTGGAGTGACCTCTTTTCTATCCTTTATTCTATTCTTTTTTCTATTCTATATGTATGCTATTTGTCGTAAATTTATAATATGGTAGCAAAAATTTATTCTCCTGGTATTTTACAATACATACCTTTTTTTTATGTGATTTGGTCTGATGATTTATTGTCATATTCTGAAATTTCTGTCGTAAAAAAAGCAATAGAACAAGATGATACACTTAAAAAAGAAGACTATGATTACCTCATAAAATGGTTAGATAAAAAAACTCCACCTCCCTATCAGGAACTTAAGAATTGGAAAAAAGTAATTTCTAATTCAAAAATAAAGTTAGTAGAAAGTGACACGTATCCGCTTTCTACGTTTAGTCAAAAAATGATATGTCATCATTTTGCCGAATGTCCTTTTAATTCGCATTTAAAAGATATTGAAATTAATCTCGGTATTCAACCAAACCATTATAATCACTTATTTGAAATAGAGATCGTAAAAGAAATTACTTCTAATTATTACAATCCTATTGCAATAGATAACATACTAAAAGGAGATCATGTTGCTGTTGTTGATTCCTTTAGAAATCTATTAACAGCTCCTATTTTTAAATGGGATGTAAAAAGAGATAAGGAAACGTTTAGGGCACATGTATTGAAACAAGTAAAATTTTTGGCTAAAGAAGGATATGGCGCCATGGCGTACCCTAAACCTTATGGAGGAACTGAGAATATGCCTGGATATGCAGCTATTTTTGAAAACATGATGTATGTAGATGGCAGTATGGCTGTGAAATTTGGGGTTCAATTTGGACTTTTTGGAGGAAGTATTCAAAAATTAGGAACCAAAAAACATCATGATGCCTACTTATCTGAAACTGGAAAAGCCAATCTTTTAGGTTGTTTTGCTATGACTGAAACGGGGCATGGATCTAATGTGAGAGGGGTTAAAACTACAGCAACGTACGACAAGGAAACGGATAGTATTATTATTCACACACCTGGGAAAAATGATAACAAAGAATATATAGGGAATGCCTTACATTCATCAATGGCTTCTGTTTTTGCCCAATTGATTGTAGAAGGGAAAAACCATGGTGTTCACGCTATTTTAGTTCCTATTCGTGATGCAGAACACAAACTGATGCCTGGTGTTACGATAGAAGATAATGGATACAAACTAGGTCTCAATGGCGTAGATAATGGTAAAATTTGGTTTCATCAAGTACGGGTTCCAAGGGAGAATTTGTTAAATAAATATGGTGATATTAAACCCGATGGAACCTACCATTCTGATATAGAAAACCCAAGTAAACGTTTTTTTACTATGTTAGGCACCTTGGTTGGAGGTAGAATTTGTGTTGCTCGTGCCGGACTTGGTGGCGCCAAAAAAGCCTTAGCCATTGCTGTAAAACATGCGCTAAAAAGAAGACAATTTAATGACAGTATAAAGGTGCAGGAAGATTTATTAATGGATTATCCAAGCCACCAATTACGTTTAACTCCATCAATTGCCAGCTGTTATGTATACGATATTACACTCACGCATATGATGAAAGCGTATAGTGATACATCAGTGCTGGACAAAAGAAAGATAGAAACACAAGCAGCCGGACTTAAATCGATCATTACATGGTTTGCAAATGACACCATACAAGAGTGTAGAGAAGCCTGTGGCGGAAAGGGATATTTGATGGAAAATCAAATCGCTGATCTAAAAGGTGATGTTGATATATTTACAACCTTTGAAGGTGATAACCATGTACTACTGCAATTAGCTGCCAAAGGTGTCTTATCGGATTTTAAATCCGAATTTAATAGTGCAGGTTTTACGGCCGTACTTAAATTATTAGGTGCTAGAATTGGAGATACATTAAGTACGATTAACCCTGCATACACTAATAATACAGACAAAGATCATTTATATAGTTCAAAGTTTCATAAACACGCTTTTGATTATCGTACCAGAAGGTTGACGTATACAATTGCTATGCGTATTCGAGATTATGTAAAAAAAGGAATTCCCTCGTATCAAGCTTTTTTAAAGGTACAAACGCATTTACTGGCTTTAGGGAAAGCATATAGTGTGGAATTGGCATATACTACTTTTGTAGACTTTACAGACACCATTGAAGATGAAAAAAATAGATTGTTATTTCGCAAAATAGGTGTTTTGTATGCATTACACGAATTGCGGAAAGACGCTTCTTGGTATTTAGAACAAGGCTATATTAGTGGAACGAAGTCTAAAGCACTACGTCAACGTGTAGAACGACTGTCTACAGAATTACGACCACATATAGGGGCTTTAATCGATGGATTTGGAATACCCGAACATTGCATGGAAGCACCTATTGCAAAATAAGAATTACTGTAGCTACAAATTTTTAAATACGCGATTCTAGAGAAGCGATGTATTACTTTACTTCTAAAATTATTATGTTCGTTTTATCTTATTAAAGACAACAACTGATACTATGCTTTTTTTATTCATTATATCTTATATGATTTATTTATAGTTACATATGAAAATGTTCCTCCATTTCTACATAAACTGAATCTGAGTTTTGATACTTCAAATACCCATAATTGTCTTCTGCTCTAAATAAACTAATTGATGTTGTATTAAAACTATCCTGCTTTGCATGAGTAGGAAGCAAAGCAGATATACCTAAAAAACATATTATAAGCACCAAGTTTGTTTCATCTGATTTTTAAAGTTGTTTTGCTTACTACCTTATGTATTGTTTTCATTTTTTTTCAGATGAAGTTGATAACTACTAGTTCTTTCTTTCAGGTTTTGTGTTATAATCCATTTCGAGCGGTGCGGGCCCCTGAGCTGGGCCGACTAACTGCTCTATCTGTAGTCGAAAACGTTCAACCAAGTCACGCTTCAACATGAAGCGATGGAAATCCGCAGGAGATGTGTTGTAGTGCTGTACAGACTTGTAACCACTAGGTGATTCCACATCCATCCTTACAGGAAACTGTAGCCACTTACCCTGAAATTCTTCAGAGAGCATCCAGTTTAGATAAAGCTTGGCTGCAGCCTTGTGTTTTGCATCAGCAGGAATAGCAGCAACTTGGAACCACGTTAGAAAATAGTCTTCTTTTGGCAAGATAAGGCGTGTATCACTTCCTTCCCATGGCACGAATGCCCAAGACGTTGTAAAGCTCGCGCCATACCAACCATTGTTAATAGCCACATAAGGCATTGATGTACCTCGTACCCAGGTTGGTTCAGTCGCAACCAATTTTTCTAAATACTCCCAACCATACTTTTGTTTTAAATTCCAGAATTGATATAAGACAGCATCATCAGTATGCGGATAAGTCAAGATAATCTTCCCCTTCAGCGCTGGGTCGAGATAATCCATCGCATCTCGTGGTGCTTTATCTTGATCGATTATTGTCTTATTGAAAACATTGGTGAAGGCTACACCAAACAAACCAACCCAATTCCCGTGTGGGTCTTTATAATCTGGGTAAATTTTTTCCCAATTCTTTGGCTTATACGATTCCAACAATCCGTGTTCGGCATAATAATCAAAATCGTGCAATGTTTGTAACTGTATTACGTCTGGGACATTGACTTTGTTGTCTTCTTTTCTTGCATTGTCGAAGCGTGAAGCATGATAAAAACTCAGATCAACACTATGCGTGAGTTTAATTTTTGGAAAACGTTTTTTGAACATATCTAAATAGTAATCGGCTTGATCCTCTTTATCTCCACCTGCTCTTAGAACCAAATCGCCACCTTCTTTTATTGCATCTGCATAAAGTTCATCTAAAGATTTTGTTTCTACTTCTGCATACGTTTTTGCATCTTGTGAATACATTGTTGTACTTACTACAAGAACTATTATAATAGTAGTTATATAATGTTTCATAATGTTTTAATTTTGATTAGTTACTAACTCGTAGGAAACAGTTGTAATTATTTTAATTGTTTCTAATTCTTCTTTGTTTCTTGGTGCATAGATCATAATATGTCCATAGTCTTTATTTGGATAAATCCTTGGGTCTAAAGGATGATATTCTCCCCAACCCTTTTTAATGACTGTTTCGCAATCTTCTCTTTTAAGTGATAAATGCTGACTTCCTCCACCATAAATATCTAAAGGGTGAATATGCGTAAACTCCCTACCCGTCTTTAATACATCGAAATTGGTATTAGGATAATCATCTTTAATCCAAGCTGCTCGTGCTCCTCTAACTGATATTACTGTTTCACGTTCTTCTATATATTCTAATGAAAAAAGCCAATTTGCTAATTCCTCAAATAGTTCGACACTAGAATTATCTGTATGCTGAAGATGTGGAATTTGTGGTCCCGTTTTAGGTCTTTGACCTACCCTAGTTATTAAGTTTTCTAAACTTTTTATTGCTTCCATACTTATAGTTTTTTAAAAAATAATTTTGCTGTCCGAAGGCATTCAGAAGGCAAAAAGAAATTAAAAATGAAGAAGAGTTTTTTCATCACTAAATGATACTTATTGTTTTATAAGTACAAATTTATGATGCAATAGAACGCTAAAAGTTAATGTACATTAACTTCGACTGATGGAAATAAAATCTTTATAATAAAAAGAATTCTTACTGATTATTCTTTATAAAGTCATTTTTCATTTTACTAAAAAACTGTGGTGTAACACCTAAATAGGAAGCTATATATTTTTGAGGAACGCGTTGTTCTATATTAGGAAACTTTTTTAATAACTGTTCGTAGTTATAGATTGTAGGTTTTGATACATTATTGAACATTCGTAGTTTTAAAGATTTGAAGGCGTTTCTAATGAGCCTAACTTCAGTAAACGCGTACTTATCATTATTCTCATAAAGTGTTTCTAAAGTTGTAGATTTAATTTTGAATAATTGTGTTAGTTCGACTGCCTGAATATTGACATCTTTAAGGTTATAATGTTCTCCGCCACCTGCCCAATATTTTTCAGGAATAAAATTAAGTACAACTTTATTACCATTATAGTCATAAGTGTAATTTATAAGCATGCCTTTAATAACAAGATAGGTGTATTTCGAAAACTCGCCATTTTCTTGTAAGTGTTCATTCTTTTCAACTTCAAAATATTCATAATGTTCTATAATTTCATCTATTTCCTTTAGACTAAAGGCTTTATACTTTTGATAATAGTTAAGAAGAAATTCCCTTTTTTCATCTATATTTTTCATACGATTAAAAACAGTAAACAGTGAATTTTATGAATCATAAATATAGCAATATCAGAATACAGTTTATTAAATAAATTAACTAAATAGATAATTACACATAACACTATCCTTCTGATACTTCGACTACGCTGAACAATGGTTGGCTCGCATAATAAGTGTATCACCACCTATTTTAAAGAAATATTTAGCTCACAAGGTTTCTATTCTTCTAGAGGTGTTCGTGAATCTAAGATTCATTTTTTGATAAGTAGATTTTTTATAGGCTCAATAACACCTAAATATGGTGTTATTGAGCCAGTTGTCTGTGGCAAAATTATACTATTGAGTGCCTCTTGCTAAGTTTGCTTAGTCACGAGTGTGTCGCATCACTGGACAAATGCTGCTAGCATTAGACATTTTGAGTACTTCCTCATCATGAACTTCTGTTGGTAGTTTGATAGATGGTAAGCGTCTATCCGCAGGAACATCCTTCTCACGGCGTAGTGTATTCACTTGGATATGAGGCCATAATGTTGTACCTCCATTTGATCCAAACTGGAACTCAAAGTCTACAATTTGCTCGTACTGTAGTTGTTCGATCACTCCTCCAAATTCCTCATCATACACCTCTTCTATCCACATGCGATAGCGCATTCGGGCAACTCTGCAGTAGCGCTCAATCATCACATTGTTTATAGTGGCACCTTGAACACCTGTGTTGTGAAACGAGTCCAGCTCGATCATATCGTACTTTTTAAACTCTAGTCCTTCGTTGGCATCGCTCAACTTCAGATTGGGCTGTACTGTGTATGGGAACTTCGCACCGAACTGGTCGTAGTTAAAAATCTTTTCGAAGTAAGCACGTCCACTGTTTACACCGCTGTTACCTATGCCTCCATCAGGGTTTTGTTCTTCACGAGGGAGTTCTGTCCATTTAGGCTTCTCAAGAGATCCTGGAATCAGATCCTTCTCAGGATTGATCCCCATACTTGGCGATACAGACAAATATTGTTGTTCCCAGAGGTCAGCAATATGAGGAGCCTTTCCTTCTCCGGACTCCGTTATATTACCTGTTAAGTGGATGGTCGTACCATGAGGAATCACACCAGAACGAGAAATTTGATATGGAGGCACAAATTGAGGCCCCAATTCTCCTGGTCCAAATACAGGTTCAGCACCATCTGTTTTCACTGATTCAGCATCCGCTGTATGCTTGAACATTGTAGTTGGGTTTTGATACGGACTCTTTTCACTCCAAGGCATCTGGTGATCTCCCAGCCATAGGTACATTCCGTCCTCAAAGTGCTGAAGATCGTTATTGTTATCTATAATGGCAGTTTCATACTTAACAGCTCCGTTAAATTGTTCGTTAGACCCTGCACGGTTGCGGACAGGTGCATTTACTTGTGTAAATTTGAGTTGTTCTCGGTACTCCTGAGATTTGAAGTGGAACACTCCAAAAATGGTCTCTGATGATGAACCGGGTGATGGCATAGGAGTCGTATGTAATCCTGTTGGGCCACCTTTCCAATTCACCCAATTACCATTAAGTTTTGACAAAATGCCAAACTGTGTCCCATTGTTCTTCCCTTTGGGTAGTCCTTCCTCCCATTCTTTGTATGGTCTTACCGAAGATTGTTGTGGTTTTTTCATAATAATTTACTTTATAAGATTAATACTTTTCTGATATTATGTTTACTCTGGACAAATAAATGGATAGGCTGAATCGTCTATTAGTTTTTCTATATTGAAGAAATCGTTTAAAACGGATTCTGCCGTACAAAAAGCACCTTCTACCCAAGCCTGATCGTTAGAGTATGTTGATCCAACAATAAAAAGATTACTGTCTTTACCTTTTACTAATGATGATGGCTTACGTATTTTTTGCTGTACATCTCCAATATTATAATGAGAATAATAGGCATGATATCCCGCCTTAAATGGCGGTAAGGACCAATCCATATATTTAGTTTCTAAAGGTTCCGGAACCGCTGTATAACTTGCTTGAGAACCAAAATGCAAGCTTGCCAATTGTTTACGTAACATTTTTACCATGATTGCAGGAGCTTTACGTGGCCCTTCTAATGGTTGCGTATCTTGAGATTCAGCTATTTTACGTTCTCTATTTGGTCCTATTTCTAAAGCTTTCCAGAAAGTTGTGTATTGTATATCGTCATAACTCGCTAAAATTCCATAGATTTTTTCACCCTTTTTGTTACGTGCATTGTCTCCAAAGTAAACCACTTGTCTAATGGGCATATCTGTAGCACTTGGCCCAATAGTATCTAAATGCGCTGTGTTAGTAATTTGTTCTTTTTCTTTATAACTAAAATTTGCTTCTACAATAGTTTCTGCCGCGTTTAAAAAATCAACTTCTGTCGTATAGGTTACATCTATAAGTGACGTTACTGAATTATCGTAAGCTTTATTTTGTTGCTCTGCCTTTTGCTTTGCCTTTGCCGCTTCAGACGCTGCTTTTTCTATTGCTTTTATGTATTTGGTAGGAAATTTATCTTTCTTAAGCGCTTTAATACCTACTTGAGTTAAAAAATAACTATTTAATTTTGCTGGATATTTTGGAGGTGAAGCAATATCGTCTCTCCACCAGGGAGTGTCAAAGAACATCCCGATTTTATACGAAGGCTGCATTAAAACGGATTCTAAATACAACTGCACCTTATCTTCATTTAGGACGTCAAAATCGCCTCGTTTTTTATTCATGTAACGTGTAGCTTGGGCTACTAAATCAATAGCATATCTTCCCATCGCCAAAAATGCTGCATCACAAGTTTTTGAATCTAATTCTTTAGAAGGTTCTTTTCTACTCGCTGTTGTATAATGAATTACATTTTTATTTTCTAAAATAGAGCGCAGTCTTGTATTTGGATGGTACTCAAAACAGATGCCTTTCTCTTCTGCAAGTTTTACAATTTCTTGAAAAAGTGTAGCAAAAATACCTGAATAGCCAATGGTTAATGTTTTGTAAAGCGTTCCCGGTGTAAATTCGTTATTAACTTCAAAAGATTGTGCAGAGTTACTATTTACTACATTTGAAGAATACCCATTACCGTCTGCTAAATAACTAAAACCTTCTTGCCCTAAAACATCATAGGCTAAATTCCAATACCCAATATCTTTTAATTTTTGTCCTTTTTTAAAGATAGATTCATCTCCTAAATCTTTTGTTATTTTTCCCTCTTCATAAAATTTGCACCATTCATTTCTTGTAGGTGGTAATGCATCCTCAGAAACGTTAATTCCCACACTTTCGATTTTAGTAAAACCATCGTCTGGTCCTGAATCTGCACCATAATTATTTACATTATATGGAGCAGGATTTTTAGCATCAATTTCTGATGTATATGTGCTTTTTGCTCTTAATGATAAAAGCGGATCACTTGCTTCATTAAAAGGTACAGAATATTTTTCCAGACCAATTTCACTAATGGTTTTGGTTACTAATCGATGTCCGGGGTTGTTACCGTCATTAGGGTTTGGGTTGTTTTTTGTTTTTTTGTAATCCCAAGCAGAATAGCGCATGCCACCTAATTCTAAATAAGAAGCGTCAGGATCGTCTTTATAATGCCAAGTACAAACTCTGGCACCTGCTTCTCGGGTTCCTTTTTCTTCTTCTGAAAATTGATATTTACCCCAATCGTATAATTCTAGTGTGTCTCCTTTTTCTAAAATTTTCGATTTGTCTTTTGCATTTGCTGGTTTTCCTTGAAGTAATCTCCATGCTGTATATAAGCCGGCTGCTCCTGCGCCAAAAATTGAATAAGTTTTGTCTCCCATTTTCTATTTGTTAAAATTCATTACTTATAGTTAATATAAACACATACTTAAATCGGTTATGCATCTATAATTTAAATCAGTTAATAAAACAGGGTAAGAAAATGACGATTACAATATTTAAATTTAATAAGAACTCATTTGTTAAAAAATAAGTAAAAACCCCTAGTTTTGAGTTCTATATAAAATAGGAAGTGAAAAATGTAAATGTAATTGCTGATGATTATCTTCTTTTCTTGATACGCTAAAGTTATTATCAACTTTTGATAAAAGTCTAGGAAAAAAAACAGTGTACTTAAATAGCCTTCAATAAAACTTATAACAAAGAAGTATACAGTTAATTAAATATGTAATTTATATGAAAATCGCTTTAGTATATAACACAAGCTCTGAAGCATCACATCCAAGGGTAACGTTATTCGCTACCAAACACTCTATTGCTTTATAAAACTAAATTATTGGTACAATTAATTTTGAAAACACTAAAACAGAAGGCTAATACAATTCAATTATTAGTTTATCAGTCATGGAAAACACATCTAAATTTAAAGATAATAGTCTTTTCTCTGTATCAAAAACAGTGTTGTTAGATAAGTTTCCATTAACTTTTACATTCATTTCACTATCTAAACCATGAATTACAATCGTGTATGTTCTAGATAAATTTGCGCCATCGAAACTCCCTTCTGATTTTTCTATAATTACTTTTTTAGTTGTATTAATATAGGTAAAAACGGTCTGGCGCAGTTCTTTTTTAGTTCGGTATTTTTCACTTTTACCATCATCTTCATACAGTGTAAACGTTCCATCTGCTCCTGTATAAATATTTATAATAAGTTCGTCATTGATTATCTTAGACATATTCTCAGCAGCTCGTGTCATTGGAATAATAGCGCCTGCTTTAACAAAAATAGGATATTCGTCATTCTCAATCTTATAAGATAGTTTCTCTTCGTTAGAATAATAGGTGTCATTCCAAAAGTTATACCAACCTCCTTTTGGTAACCATATCTTAACTAGATTCTCTGTTGATGTATTAGGCGCAATAAGCATATGTTCTCCCCATAAATACTGTAGATCGTAATGCCAAGCGTTTTCGTTATCACCATAATCTAAAACCATCGCTCTAACAAGAGGAACTCCTGTGTCGTGAGCCAAATAAGCATTTGAATACGTATATGGCATAAGTGAATATCTTAAATCACTATATTTTTTTGCAACCTCTTGTGATGCTTTAGATCTATCTAACGGCCATCTAGATGCTCCCATACCATGAGGTTTCCAAATAGGCGAAAAAACACCCATAGCCATAGACCATTGCTGATATAGCTGCTCGTCTGGACCAACGTTTTTATCCCAATCGTAAAAACCACCCGCATCGTGACCCCAAAACGGAAAACCAGATAAGCCTGCTAACTGCATACCCCGAATTTGTAATTTCATATCTTGGTGATTAGGCTTTATATCTCCGCTCCAAAGTGTGGCATAACGCTGTGCGCCTGCCGTCATTCCTCTTACCCAAACATAAGGTCGTTTCTCTTCTCCTATTTGTTTGTCCCAACCGTCTTCCACCAAGGCTTTGGCTATTAAGAAAAACCAATAGTTTCGCATTTCAGCAGAACTTTTACCATTAGCCAGTACCATATTTTTAGGTGCATTTCCCATTTCATCAAATTCATCTATCCAAAGACCATCTCCGGGAAAATCTAATGCTGGATCTAGTGTCTTTTTATAAAAAACATCCCAAAACCAAGTTCTAAATTCTGGATTCGTTAAATCTGGCGCACTTTCTTTAAAATTGATGGAATCTGTCACTGGAATATTAAATTCTGGTTTCCAGCCTTCACTAAATTGTCCAATACACCTGTTAAAATCAACAGTCAGAGTTAAACCGTTTTCCTTTAACCATTTTTGATAGTTTGCAGGATCTGGATATCTGCTCTTATCCCATTCTATATAAGACTCACATCTTTTGCCTCCTCCAGCTCGCCATCTATTATCATTAACTACATGATCTAATGGAAAACCTGCACTTTTATGGGTTTCAATCTTATTTCTCCACCATTTTTCATCAGATGGTGTGTCAGAATTATGGTCATGACCTTTATCAGAAAGTTGAAGCCCGAATATAGATTTTTGTGGCAATCTTGGTTTTCCAGTTAATGATACATACTCTTGTAATACTTCTTTTATAGTTGGGCCAAGAATAAAGAAGTAATCCATTTGACCTTTAAAACCTGATGTATTAATACCAAATTCATATGTTTCATCTTTTCCAAAGTTGAAATAGTTCTCAAAAGTACTATTCAGAAACACACCATACCCCTTGCTAGACATATAAAAAGGAACTATTAAAGGTGCTTGCTCATAGTCATGATTTCCGTAATTTCTTTTATGCAATTCGCCTTTAAGATCAAGGCTTTTTGATCTACCATAATAGCTATGACCAAGCCCCGTAAAGTGCTCGGTTGAATCACTTACAAATGATATATTTATGGTATCGTTAATTGGGGAAAAGCGCTGCTTTTCTTTTAATATTGATGTATCAAAATACTTATAATCAAGTTTAAGAGTTTCTTTATCTACAATTACTTTTAACGATGGATTGTCGGTTATTGAAACTTCATAATTATTCTTTGTTTCATTGATTTTTAATGTGCCATCAAAATCGTGAGACGCAACCATTTCGTAATGATCATCTGAGAAAAAAGTTTCATTAGGCAAAGCATATTGTACACGAATCATTTTTTGCCCATAAGGAGTTAACCTAAGCCTGAATTCCTCAGCATTACCAATGACAATACTCTTGTCCTCAATTTGATAATGCTTATTTACACAAGATGTACAAATGCATAAAAAAATAATTATAATTGATAAATTCTTGATTAGAAACATAGCTTAGATGACATTGAAAAATGAACTCTAAAAATAAAAAATATAAGCTACTATCTTAATATTTGTTTTGATATTTATCGTGAAGTTATTTAAGAGTTATAAACTCAAAAATAAAAGTTCCTCGCTCCTACTTCTAAAGATCTACTAGACTTTCAGCTTTCGGCCGTTCCAAAAAACAAAGTCAACATCCAGAAGGTCTAATGAACTTTTGATTTTGTGAGCGGGCTGGCGGTTTGGTAATTAACAGCATTTTGTTTTATCTGATTTACTACGATAATCCAGTGACATCATTCTCCTGGCTATTATAATTGGTTCACTAAAGCAATCATAATAGCTCGTTATTGATCAAAAATTCTACGAGCTAAAAAAACATATTACTATAAATATAGTAATATAACTATATTTTTAGTAATACTTTTAAAATTAATTATATATTTGCCCTATGTATGAATTGACAAAGCTGAAGAAAATATGCTTGGAAAGTTGAAAAACCATTCCTCAAAGATATCCAAGAACAGTTTCCTGAACGGAAACCGAAGTACCTAAATCCATTACATCTTATAAAATAGTTGGTTATCATTATAAACTTAATAGAGAAAACAATGAAAAAGATTTCAAAATTTATCGGATTAGCATGTGTAACAATCACTCTTGCTTTTACAAGTATTGACAATAAAATAATAGTCATAGATGTAAGTCACGGCGGGCATGACAGCGGTATATGCGTAGACCAATTAAAAGAGAAGGAAATTGCATTACATATTGCTACAAAAATCAAAGAGCTAAACAAAAATGAAAATGTTGAAATAATTTTGACTAGGGAATCAGACAAGTTCCTCACTTTAAATGAACGTATTGAAAACATAAATAAATTGAAACCAGATGTTGTTATTTCATTGCACGTGAACTCAAATGAGAACAAAAATAAAAATGGAATGGAAATTTTCGTGAGTGACAAAAATAACCAAAAAGAAAAATCTAAAGAACTAGCTCTTAACCTTTTTAATAGCTTTGACGATCACCAGGTGGAAGTAAAAAATGCGGATTATTATCTACTTAAAAATGTAAACTATCCAATCGCCATAGTTGAGCTTGGTTATTTAACGAATGGAAAAGACAGACAGTTATTAACTAGTAAAATTGGACAGCTGCAAGTTGTAACCTCCATACTTAAGGCTATAAAATAACTATTACAATGCCTTTCTTTTATTAAAAAATAGTTCACCCTATACTATATTATCTTTTGACCAAAAGTTAATTCTCTTTTTCAAGCTGAATAGGACAACTACATCCTATTAATTACTTAAATCAACTATGAAGTCATTACTTTTATTTCTCTCTTGTATTTGCTTCTATTGCAATGTATTTAGCCAAAACATTACCATTTCAGGAACTATAAAAGATACGTCTGGAAGTTCAGTATTGTATGCTAATGTTATTTTTAAAGTTAAAGACAACATTGAACTTATCTTTGGAACTTTGACAAATGAAAATGGTAATTTCTCAATAGAAGTACCTAAACAGGTCTATAATTTTGAAATCTCTATAGTTCGCTTACCTCCTACAATTTCATTGCTAGATTTAACGAGTGCGAAAAACAAAAAGAATCTTGGAGATATTATCATTAATACTGATGTTGCTCTAGATGAAGTCGTTGTCAAATCTAATACTTCCGACTATAAAATTGAATTAGACAAGAAAGTTTACAACGTTTCAAAAGACCTTTCAGTAAGTGGTGGAAGCCTTATTGATGTAATGCAAAATGTCCCTTCTGTTCAAGTTGAAGTAGATGGTAAAATAAATATTAGAGGTAATGGTAGCGTTACAATCTTAGTTGATGGGCGTATTAGTGGTTTGACAGATACAGCATCACTCTTGCGTACTATTCCAGCTGCGTCGATTGATAAGATTGAAGTGATTACAAATCCATCTTCAAAATATAGTGCCGAAGGTTCTGGAGGCATCATTAATATTGTCTTAAAAAAAGGAAATAAAAAAAGATTGAGTGCTAGCTTTGAATCTTTTACGGGTGTACGCTTAAATTCTGGAGTTAATATAAACATCAACAAAGCAAACGAAAACTATTCTTGGTATGTTAATACCGGTTTGGGGTATTCTGAACCAAAAGCTACAGGTTCCTTAGCACTTGAAAATTTTGAATCTTTCCCTTCAGAAAGTTTTCAGGCTTCAGAAAAAATACTGAAACAATTTTATACGGTGAATAATCTTGGAGGCGAATATAAATTCAATTCGAAACATTCTATTTCTACAGATGTTACATATCGTTTTGCTGACTTAAACACCTTTAAGAGCATTGCTTATGAAGACTATAACAATGCTAATTTATCCGCTACTTCTGAACGTTTAGATTCTGAAAAGTTTAAAAATAACTTCTTTCTCGTTGCCAGTGAATACATAATAAAGTTAAATGATAGCGGCACTCAGCTAAAACTGAGTGCACTCACGCAATCTTCCATTGAAGACGGTAATTCTGCTATTCTGGAAGTAACTACTTCTCCACAATCAACAATAAATGCTAACGATAAAATAGACAATAACATTAATGATAAACGTTCTACAGTTGCCCTAGATTATGTACATATTCTTAAAAATAAAGCACAATTAGAATTTGGAGGAAGGAGTAGATTCACCACTATTGATAATAACTATACAGTAGAGCGTTTAGATAACAATATAGTTACTATAATTCCTGAATTTACAGATGAAACCAAGTATAGGGAAAATGTGACCGCGTTATATGGACAATATGCTAAAAGCATTGATAAATTCAAATTTCAAATTGGATTAAGAACAGAAACGACAAGTATCGATATTCATTCTAATTTTAATGCTGAAAAAATATCACGAAATTATACGGATGTCTTTCCGTCAAGTTTTTTTAATTATGAGTTTAATCAAAATAGTACTATCCGATTTTCAGTTTCACGACGCATTAGAAGACCAAGACGAAATGCAATCGTTCCGTTTTCTTCTTTCAGTGATGCTAGAAACATTTTGGCAGGTAATCCTGAGGTGAACCCATCATACGTTATTCTCACAGAATTGGCTTTTGAGGCAAAGTTTAGCAATAAATTCTCATTAGTTCCAACCCTATTCTTCCGAAGAACTAATCAAGCGATGGATTATTTTATTCAAAAAGAAAATATTACCATTAACGGAAATACCGAAGAAGTCTTCGTAACAAGAATAGTAAACATTGGTACTGATAAATCATACGGGCTCGAATTAGGTTTTGTTTACAAACCAATTAACTGGTTTAGTATTTATAATGAAATCATTTTAAATGGTTACCATCAAAAAGGGAGTTATGAAACTACAAGTTTTGATGCAAATGGTTTTGCTCTTGGTGGTAGGATTCATCTTAGTTTTAAGGTATCTAATTCGTTTAAATTTCAATTCCAAAACAGATTTAGAGGTGCCAATAATAGAGGTCAATTATCTCGAAAAGCATTATATCGACTAGATTTTGGAATGAGCCAAAGTTTATTTAATAATAATGCCTCATTGAGTATCAATTATAAAGATGTTTTTGATAGTTGGGAGTGGAATATTAGAACCAGCGGCGATAATTTCACCCAAGAAACAAGTTCACAAGTTAGAGTACCACAGTTAAATATTTCCTTTATTTACAGATGGAATCAAAAACGTTATAAAGGTAAAAAAGGACAGCAATACGATAGATTATAACAACTAAAATTATAAAAAATGAAACAGTTTATTATAGCAATTACTTTATTGATTACAGTACAAACATTCAGCCAGTCTAGGGTAAGTTTTACTTTTGATGATGGCGCTTTAGGCAATAGACCAAATTACACCTTTAACGAATGGAACGGAATGCTTTTAAAGAAACTTAAAGATGCCAATATAGAAGCTATGTTTTTTGTGACAGGAAATGGTAAACCTGGTGCAAGAGGAAAAAAATTACTAGAAAGTTGGAATAATGATGGTCATAAAATTGCAAATCATACCTATACACATCCCAATTTTAATAATACTAATATTACGATTACTGACTTTAAAAATGAGTTGCTTAAAAATGACAAAATGATAAGCAAATACTCTAATTACGTCAAGTTTTTTAGGTTTCCGTATTTAAAAGAAGGTAATACTCAAAAAAAAGTAGATGCGTTTCGTGAGTTCTTAGAGAGTCAAGAGTATAGAAATGGTTTTGTAACTATTGATGCATCAGATTGGTATATTGACAGCAGATTAGTCAAACGATTAAGGAAGAATCCACTTGCTGATATAAGTGATTTTAGAGAATTCTATTTAAATCATATTTGGGAACGTACTCAATTCTATGAAAAATTGTCTTTAGAACTTAATGGAAGATCGATTAAGCATACGCTTTTATTACACCACAATTTAGCAGCAGCATTATTTATAGATGACTTAATTGAAATGTTTAAATCTAAAGGCTGGGAAATAATTTCTGTAACAGAAGCTTATGAAGACCCTCTTTATAAAACTAAAACAAACTTTGCTGGTGAAAGCCTTATTTATGCACAAGCAAAAGATTCTGGTAAGTATGAAAGTCTTTTGCGTTATCCAGCAGAAGATAGTCGCTATGAAAAAGAAAAAATGGATTTACTTGGTTTATAAATTTTAAACTATTCCACACACAGTATGCTTCCCTCCTATACATTCGATAACACTTCAGCACTTCAATACTTAGGCAGGTTCAGTGAACACATCGATATTATTAGCGAGATGAAGCGCTGGGAAAGCAAATTATTCAGATTAATTAGTAAAGGCCGAGTATATTTTATACCCAGCCTTTACACTTTTTATTATATCAAGTACGCTATGCTCTTTTATCAATAGATCTAAGCTTATAAAAGCAGCTATTTTGTTGATTATCTCTTAAATTTATAATTACAAGAATTTATCTTTTTTCTCATTAGCATCACGTTTTTTACGTTTTATATTTTTATTTTTAATCCCAAAACGATATGACAATCCTAAATATACCGATTGACTATCTTGCCTAAACTCTCCTTCTTGAATAATTGTTCGAAATGCATTAAAAGCAAAACGCTGGGTCTTAAAAATGTCATTAAAATTAAGGTTTATAGTACCTTTTCCTTTTGCAAAGTTATAGCGAGCGCCTGCATTCATAAAGAAATTATCTTTAAGTTCATATTGTAAAACACGCTGCTTACCAGAATACAAAGTGAATAGTTGAAACGAAAGTTTTTCTGTAGCTTTAAAACTATTACTGATCTTAATATTGAATAGGGTGTTTTTTACTTCTACTTCTTCATTTTCAATAATCCCTTTTTGTTTTCTTGTGTAAATATCTACACTTCCGTTATAACGCCACCAGTCATTCACCTTGTAATTTGTAGAAAATTCAAAACCAAAGGCATTTGTGCTATCAAAATTAGCGTAATCCAAAATCAAAACTGTTGGGGTTTCATCATCAAAAAAACCTCTTCTGTTAATTTCATCACTAATTCTTCTGTAAAACCCTCCAAAAGTTAAACTACCTCCTTCTTGTTTTCTGGTGTAGTTTAGCTCTACTGAATTAGTAAACTGTGGTAATAAGTTTGGATTTCCTTTTAAAATTATTTGTGGTGTACTTATTTGCCTGATTGGATTTATTTGGTTTAATGATGGTCGGTCTACACGTCTACTAAAACTAAGTTGATAACTATTCAATCCATTTTCATTAGGAGTATATTTTAAAAACCCAGAAGGATATATATTAAATTGTTTATCGGAAAAGGTATTAGCCTCATCCCCTACTTCTATAAATTTATTATCGGTGTTATATCGCTCTAACCTAAGCCCAATATTATATTGTAATTTTTCCCATTTCTGACTAAATGTGGAATAGAATGAATAGATATTTCTATCAAAATTGAAGTTTGAATTTCTAAAATCTATGCGATCACTTACATAAGAATTCTCTACTGAGTTAATACGTGTTTCTAACCCTAATTCTATATTAGAATTTTCATTGATAGCATTTTCGTAATCTAGGTTTATTACTGTGTTATTTCGATTATCATCAATAGTCTCTTGATAATTATTAATAGGGGTATTACCAAAAAAACTAAAGGCATTGGCTGCTTCGTTAGTTATACGATTATAATCAGCCTCTAATTCCAAAGAATGGTTATCAGAAAAGATGTGTTTATAATCAACATTATAGGAAGCACTTAATGTTTCAGTATTTAAATCATCTAATTGATTAAAATTTTGTTCTGGTGCAGTAAAAAAACTAATATCTTTTTTGCCATCAGACTGTCGCTTAGCTATGTTCTGGTTTGTGTAAATAGAAAAGGTGTTTTTATTATCTATAAAATAATCTAAACCAACTTTAATTAAATGTGATGTTTGATTATTAATGTTTTTGGTTAGCTGATTCGTTTCTTCTATTGTACGAGTTACAGTTCCGTTTGTTACTCGATCTCCAAAACGATTACCATAATTTCCATAGGCATTAATTTTTTTATTGTTATAATTAAGATTTAATGCATTATTATAACGTGATCGTTCTCCATTAGTAAATCCAAGATTTACAGATCCATTTAAACCTAAATTGGCATTCTTTTTTAGAGTGATATTAATAATACCACTCATACCTTCTGGATTATATTTTGCCGAAGGATTCGTAATTAATTCAATAGTTTTTATAGACGTTGTTGGTATTTGTTGTAGCAAATCCCTTGGGTCAATATTGGTAGGTTTTCCATCAACAAGAATGCGAACATTATCATTACCGCGAAATGATACACCTCCTTCTTGGTTTATACTAACAGAAGGTATATTATTCATAATATCACTAGCAGATGCACCAGTTGTGGTTAAATCTTTACCCACATTAATTACTTTTCTATCTATTTTTTGTTCGATGGTTGAGCGTTCTGCTGTAATTTCTACGGCATCAAGCGATAAGGCATCCTCAACTATGGCAATGTTGCCAAGATCTATAGTTTTTTTGTTCGCAGATAAATTTACTTCAAGCTCTTTCTCATTATAACCTATGTATTGAAAAGCAATCATGTAATTGCCATAAGGGATTTTTTTAATTGAAAAAAAACCATTATCATTAGTTATTCCTCCTGTAGTAATCTTCCCCTCTTTTTTAATTATGACATTTACATACGGTAATGGTTCTTTTGTTTTATTATCTAAAATTTTTCCATTTATAATTGCTGTTTGAGCGCTTAGTAGAGAAACAAAAAACAAACAAGGTAAAACCAAAGCTATATCTTTTATAATTTTTTTTCTTTTTGAAGCAATTAAATTTTGAATACTTTTCATTTTAATGCGTTTAAATTTTATTTGATTTTTAATATTGCGAGCAAAATACCTTAAGAAATTGCTCATTTCTTGTAGCGCAATCAAATAGGGATTTAATGATGTTGAATAGCTGATTTATACCCTCTGAATAATTTTGTCTACACTAACCGCACTTTAGACATCTCTAAATAGGTATTTGTATTCATGTGGAGAATAACATGAGTATAATTCGTATTTTTATTATAAAATAATCGGATGCAACAAAAAATTCAAAAGCTTTTAGAAACCTCAAGATTAAAATATCTTGTTTTTGGGGTAATTATTTTTGTGTTCTCTGCATCCACATCGAATTGGTATCACACTACGACTTATGAGCTACTTATCACTTATACCATACGTACAGTACTACAAATTGCATTGGCGTTTGTTATTATTGAATTCTTAGTCCCTTATATTTTAAATAAAAAGAAAACCTCGCTTTTTGTGATCACTACAATCATAACCTTGCTCATCTTTTATTCTGTTTGTACCTTAACTTATATGTACTACTTTGAAGTAACATTTCCCTCTACGTATACCAATTACATAAAACGATTTACAGATGCTTCGTTTTTAGGCAGGCTAACAAATGTGAGTGAGTTTATATCGAAATCATTGTATTTATTATATCCGACATTTTTAATAATGGTTTTTAAGCTTTATCAGGAAAAACAACACTTGCTAGAACTTAACCAACAGAAAAAAACTGCTGAACTAGCTGCATTAAAACATCAATTAAATCCACACTTTCTTTTCAATACCCTAAATAACCTTCATGCATTAACGCTTAAAAAATCTGATGATACATCAAAAGTGATTGAAAAGTTATCACATATTTTAGATTATATTTTATACCGATGTAATGATGAGTATGTTACTCTTGACAAAGAAATAGAACTCATTAACAACTATTTATCTTTAGAAAAAATACGTTATGGAGATAGGGTCAAAATAAGTTTTACGCAAAATGTAAACGGTGATGAAAAAATAGCACCTCTTTTGTTGTTGACCTTTGTCGAAAATGCATTTAAACACGGTGTCGCTCAAGAAATTAATCAAGCTAATATTGAAATAGAAATTTCAAAAGAACATAAGCAGTTGGTCTTTTCGATAGATAACAGTGTTCCACAAACCATAAAAAAGAAGGAGAAAGTAGCTTCAATAGGATTGAAGAATATAAAAGAACAATTAGAATTGTTGTACCCCAAAGCGCACAATTTAATTATTAAAAATAGTTCGAGTTCATTTTCTGCTTATTTAAAACTAAATGTTATATGACCTACAATTGTTTGATAATTGACGATGAGCCTTTAGCAAGAGAATTGATTGAAACCTATTTAGAAAAACTACCAAACTTTACACTTATAGACTCTTGTAAGAATGCTATAGAAGCTAGTTCTGTGTTAGCAAAAGAGAAAATTGATCTGTTGTTTTTAGACATAGAAATGCCACAATTAAAAGGTGTAGATTTTTTTAGAAGCCTAAGCCATAAACCCGAAGTTATCTTTACAACTGCCTTTCGCGAATATGCCCTAGATGGATTTGAGGTAAATGCAGTAGACTATTTATTAAAGCCTATTTTTTTTGAACGTTTTTTTTCTGCCATTCAAAAATTTCTAAAACTAAAGGAAAAACATATAGTAATAAATAATACAGAAAACACTAAAAACACAGAAGGTATTTATGTAACTAAGGCAAAGAAAAAAATACGTGTTTCTTTTGACAATGTACTATATATAGAAAGTTTAAAGGATTATATTAAGATTCATTTTCTTGATGAAACGCTAACTGTAAAAGAAAGTATTTCAAGTTTTGAGAAACGCATTGACCCTAGATTTATAAGAATACATCGTTCTTATATTGTAAATAAGAATAAAGTCACTGCATATACCAAACACGATATAGAAATAGGTGAAATAGAACTACCTATAGGTAACAGTTATAAGCATAATATGATAGACTTGAATGACTTTTAAAATCATCTCATTTCATACACATTGTGCTTCCCTCCTATACTTTCGACACTTCGACAGGCTCAGTATGACAGCTCAAGACTAGCTGGCTAGTACACGTATCCGCCGAAATGAAATGATGGAGGATTACAGTATATGTGGCAATATCCAAAAAGTCACATATTCAATTTTTGAACTTTGGCAATAACCCGAACTGATGTACATTTTTAATTCCGAGATTGTTCATTTTAAGACTCTCTCGATAAAATTCTCTATACTTTTCTTCATTATTCCATTCGGATATATTCATATAATCAGGCGAATAATAATTCGTTATTGACGATATGCCATCATATAAGTCCAATATTGTTTTGCCTTTATATTTCTGTATGAGGCCTAGCCAATTATTCTTGAATTTCTTAAACTTTTTCTTTTCATCGCTCCAATAAAATGTAATAACATAATATTTTCCTTTTTGAAAAGAGAAGGACAGATCTCTTGGGACTTTAAAAAATACTGCATATAAACTAGCCCAGATTTCCCTTCTTAACTCATGAAAATCTGGAAATTCTTGTACTAACTTTTCCATAGTATCTTCTCTGTTTTTTAGTGAATCCCAACGCCCAAACAATATGTGATCTGGTGTATGATTTCCTTGCAAAGCTGGATAGTCAATATGTATTTCATAAGGAATCCCATGATAACCTAATTCAAAAGCTCTTGGCACGAGTTTTTCAAAAAACCTATTTTCCGTTTTCTCAGAAACATTATCAGCATTGATTCTGAGTAGCACATCAAGTACTTGGCCTTTATCTAATTTAATAGTCACCTTTGATTGCCCAATTGCTAAATTTGAAAACAAAACTTGTATAATTATTATAATTAATACTTTTCTCATAAATCTTTTTGATATATAGATTTGTTGTTGTTATGAAAGGTTTAAGATCACTCTAATTGAGAAATAAATTCAATGGTATTTTTCATACTGGTAGCTTGTATAAAAACCTCTTTAGTTTTTTCATCTTCCCAACCAGAACTTACCAAAGCCACTACTCTTCCTTTTTTATCTACTACAGGCGAACCACTTAATCCTCCTAAACTTTTAGGCCCTTCTATCTGCTTTAAATTATAGTAATTACCCTCTATCTCATTAAACTTATAGGTATACACTCGTTGTGGGCCAACACTGTCTTTATATGACCAGCCAATTACATACACATTTTCGTCTTTTTTAAGTGGCTCTTTTCTAAATTTCAAAGGTTTATACTTTGTTTTATTTTCTTTAACAGAAAACACTAACCAATCATTAAAAGTGTCCCAATTGGTATCCAAATAACTCCAGGTAAGTGAATCTTTTTTATTTGTACTTAAGAGTTTATCTAAAATAACATAGTTCTTACTATCATTTTTAGGATGCATTCGCCATTGTTTTAATTCTCCTTCAAAATCAACAAACTTCATCTTGTCTGTTTTTGCCATGATAAGAATATGTTTAGCGGTAACTCCATAGGCACGATTTTCATATTCTACCAAAAATCCATTAGATGCGTTTGGATTATCAAATGATGAGTCTTTGTAAGAGACGTTATTTATTAAGCCAATTGGTGTATCGTTTAATCTTTTTATAGATGAACAACTAGACAATGTTCCAACAATAAACATTATTGTAATTATTATTTTAAATCTTAACATAGTAGGTTTAATTTTTAATAAGAATTGCCAATATAGAAAACAACGGTTGCCATATTTCATGAAATAGACGAAATGGTAATAACTGACTAAGTATAGCGAATACCTTCTTATTTTTGCGTTTTTATACAGTTATCTCCCCTTCGTAGACTTAGGGTAAATAAACATATACTTTATAATTATTAAAATTATAATTTATCTATATTTCAAAATATGAATTTTAATAAAAAGATTATCCAAACGCATATAGTTTTTTGGATTATAATTTTCCTCTTTTATGTCTTTGCTTCTAGTAGTTCTGAGTTGTTCGAACAATCTTTAGAAACAACATTATTTAAGTTCCCTTTAATAATCATGGCTGCTTACGCCTTTAATAATTGGCAGGTACCGTATTATCTAAAGAAAAAAAAATATCTTGCCTTTGGAGGGTCTATGATTTTTATGATCATACTATCCGTATTTTTATTTAGGTTAATAGGATATTATCATTTGGACAAGTACTGTTCTGAAGGCCCTTACCCATTAATTAGTTTTGTAGATTTTCCTTTTTCCATGTTTTCGTTTCATTTTCCGGCATTGATTATGTTTTTTTTTAAAACTAATAAAGAGCAAGAATTAGAAAGGGAGAAAATACTTCAGTTAGAAAAAGAAAAAATAGCTACTGAACTTAAATATCTAAAGGCGCAGCTTAACCCACATTTTTTATTTAACACATTAAATAATTTATATTCTTATGTGATAGCCAAATCTCCTAAAGCACCAGATATGGTATTACAACTTTCTGAAATATTAGATTATATTCTATACAAAAGTCAACATCAATCAGTTCTTTTAACAGAAGAAGTACATACTATAGATAATTATATAGCTTTAGAGCAAATCAAATATGGTAAACGATTACAAGTGAAATTTGAAAAAAAACTTTCTAAAAATGGATTATCAATAACACCATTATTGCTGTTATCTATAGTAGAGAATGCTTTTAAACATGGTGTTAGGGATAGTGTAGAAAAACCAAAAATAAAAATAGAGTTATTGCAGTTAGATACTCATATAGAATTTAGTGTTTGGAATACAAAACCAAATACTGAATTCAGTAATCAGACAGAAACCTATAAAAACGGAATTGGTCTTACCAATATTCAACGACAATTAGATTTAATATACCCAAAACAACATACTTTTAAAATTGAAGAATCTGATATGTCTTTTAGCTTAAAACTAACTTTAAACATACATTAATATGGTACGATGCTTATTGGTTGATGATGAATCTCCTGCAATAGATTTACTGAAAAATCATATAAAAGCACTTAATGATTTAGATGTTATAGCTAGTTGTTACAGTGCTGTTGAAGCTTTCGAAGTACTAAAAAAAGAGGAGATAGATTTGCTCTTTTTAGATATCGAAATGCCCGTTTTAAAAGGGTTAGATTTTCTAAAAACACTACAAAACCCTCCAAAAGTAATTATTACTACGGCTTATAGAGAATATGCTATAGAGGGATATGATTTAGACATTGTAGATTATATATTAAAACCTATTTCTTTTGATCGATTTGTAAAAGCTGTTGATCGCTATTATGAAAGAACTCAAGTGACAAATCAATCAACAAAGTACCAAAAAGAAAATAATACATTTTTCTATGTTAATGTAAATAAGAAACATATTAAAATTGTATTTGATGATGTTCTATATATTGAAAGCTTAAAAGATTATGTTAGGATTCATACCAAAGATCAAAGAATAGTAGTAAAAGGTAATATTGGCAAAGTAGAAAAACAACTTCCTTCACATCTATTTATTCGTACACATCGTTCTTATATTATAGCTATAAATAAAGTAACTGCTTATACTCAAAAAGATGTAGAAATAGAAGACTTCGAGATCCCAGTAGGATCAAGTTATATTAAGAAGGTCTCTTCAGTACTAAAAATGTCTTAATCTAAGCAATTGCTATACCCTTTTTCTGTTTTTATCATTACTTAACCCACCATTCTCTATTTTTTAAAAAAGCTATGTATGATGCATCTATTTTTGACATAAATTAATTAAAAAAATAATTATGTTAAAACAGTTAAGCACTATATTATTAGCCATTTGCCTATGCTCTTGTCAAACACAAAAAACAGAACGTGAAATCGAAGATGAATTCGTAAAAAAATATGCACCTTCGGATTTAAACGCCTATGGATTTACATTAGCAGTAGATTCTAAAGTACCAGAAGTACATCAACTCTTAAACGACCTAGAATTAAACTTTTATTTTTATGGTAACAAACAAGAGTATCAAAAAAAATCAGCAAGAATTATTGAATTAGATCCCAACTACCCAAGTGGTGTTTTAATGAGTGGTTTTTATGTACAGGATCCAGAAGAATATAAAAAACTGGTTACTAAAGCCTACAATCTTTCTAAAAATTCTACATTGAAATCTGAACGGAATCTAATACAGGCAGAGTATTCACTTTTGGTAGAAGAGGATTACCTAAAAGCTCAAAAGTATTTTCAAAAAGTAGTAGATATGTATCCTGATAGCGCCGCTGCTATTTGGTCTTTAGGGATGGCATATTATTATAATGATGAATATGATAAAGCCTTGGAATGTTACCAAAAGAGTACTGAATTAATTCCTAATTTACCTAAAGGATATGAATTTATGTCGGTTATGTATTATCAAAAGAAACAATATAAGAAGGCATTAGCATATCTAGAATTGGCTAAAAAGCATGGAGCAAAAACTAAAAATGACATTTATTTTGCAGAATACGAGCACATCGCTTATTACAAAAATGGTCTTTATGAAAAAACAATGAAGTCTATTGAAAAGGCAAAGACCTATGGAAAGTACTTTGAAAACAGTGAAAGCTTGAAAAAAACGTACGAAGCAGCTAAAGTAAAATTAGATTCAATTCAATTATTAAAACTGTGAAGGAATAAATCAATAACTCTCTACTCTTGCTTTGAGAGTTATTGATTCTATATTTTAACTATTATTCCATGCAGTCTTCTATATGTTTATCTAAATAACGTTTTTATTCCATTTTTTAATTCGTAAACAGATGTTACTTCTTTAGGATTTAGTGGCTTATCAAAAATAGTCAGTTCGTCCATCAAACCAATGTATCCTAAACCTAGCATGATTTTTCCTTTTTTTACTTCCCATGTAAAAGGATCATCAACATCTTTTATAACACCCATAAATTTACTGTTAAGGTATAATTTGAATGTAGGTTTTGTTGTGTTTACTTCTGTAAAAACAATAGCAATGTGAGTCCATTTTCCTTTCTCAAAAGGAGGTTGTTTTACAGTAACAGTGCGCTTTTTCCACTTAGTTTCATCGTTTTTATTTTCTGGATTCCAAACATCTAAATCTCCCATTGCTCCTAGTCTAAATTGTCTTGGGCTATCATCTGTAAAATCTACCCATAAGGCCGCATCATTGTATCTAACATCTGTAATGCATATTGGGTCACAATAACCTGGTGCTAAGTCTTTGTTGGGATCTAATAGCAACCAAAATGATATGGTACCGCTCCAAGATGTACTATTATACCCTACATTTTTATAAGCCTTATAAAAAATAGCAGAGGTGTTTGCCGTTTTAAAGTGAAGCGCATCACCAGTCAGACCTTTATTTTTAGCCAAAACTACATCAGGATTATGCAAGCCTGTTTTGGCATACGCCGTTTTTTTATAGCTTTCGGCTGTATACATCATTGCATCACCCACAGCTATATCGGCAGTTGTTTTTCCGTCAAAAGAACTGTAGAAAAGCACATGATCTTTTAATTGTTTCTCTTGCGAAAAAGAAATAGCTGTAATTAGTAAAAAGAATTGGCTAACAATAGATAAAGATATCGTTGTTTTCATGATTTTTTGATTAAGGATTAATAGTATCCGCTGTTTGTTTTATTTTGGAATTCTAGTAGCTATATTAAAATTGTTCCAATCATTATTACTTATTTATACTCCATTCAACAGCTGTATGCGCATGAATTTTTCCTGTGTCAAAAATTGGAATATCCACGTCTGATTTTGAAATTAGTAGAGGTAATTCTGTACAACCTAAAATAACACCTTGTGCACCTTGTTTTTGTAGTTCTTTTATTACCTCAATAATTATTTGTTTTGAAGTGTTTGTAAATTGCCCTTTTACTAATTCGTTATAAATGATATCATGGACAACTTGTCTATCACGTGTATCAGGAATTAAAATATCTAGCCCAAAATCATTCATCAATGTTTTAGTATAAAAATCTTTTTCCATCGTAAATTTCGTTCCTAATAATGCTACTTTTTTTAAACCTGCTTTTTGGATAGATTCGCCAGTCGTTGTAGCAATATGCATAAACGGGATACTTACATTTTCATAAATATAATGACTTACTAAGTGTATGGTGTTTGTGCAAAGTAAAATAATATCCGCTCCTGCCCTTTCTAACTGTTGCGCTGCAGCTTTCATGAGTGCTCCTATGGCGTCCCAATCATCTTTAAAAGTTAATCGTTCGATCTCGGCAAAATCAACTGACACCATCACACATGTTGCGGAATGTGAGCCTCCGAATAGTTCTTTTACTTTGGTGTTTAAAAACTCGTAATACAGTTTTGATGATTCCCAACTCATCCCTCCTATCAATCCTATTGTTTTCATAATCTTACAATTAGCTTACACAAAACTATAATGAATAGTAAGGTTTATATAGTTTTGAAATTGAGATAATTGAAACTGTAGTTGAAATTATTTCAACTATAATTTATAACCAACTATTCTATCTTTGTAGGTATGGAACTCAAATATTACAGATTAATAAAAACGATTGCAGAAGAAGGCAGTATTGCTAACGCTACCGAGCGGTTGTTTTTAACACAGTCAGCTTTAAGTCATCAATTGCGTGAGTTAGAAGAGCGTTTAGGCTTTAAAGTTTTTTACAGATCTAGAAATAAGTGGGAATTGACCCAAGAAGGTTCCGAATTATATAAATTGGCTAACAAGCTATTCCAGTCTATTGATGAAGGTTTTAGTAACATCAAACATATTATGGAAGGTTCCAAAGGTGCTATCAAATTGAGTGCTGAATGTCAGTCGTTTTTTCATTCTATTCCATCTTTCATTCAAAAAATGGGAATGCTTTATCCAGAAATTGACATAGATGTTACTCTTGGTGCAACACATCAAACGATATCACAAGTATTATCTGAAGATATAGATATTGCTATTGTTACATCTAAACCTACTTCTGAAGAATTGACAAGTATTAAAGTTTTTGAAGATGAGATTTTTGCTGTTATACATAAAGAAAACCTACTCAATAGCTTGGAATATTTGGAAGCAAGTCATTTTTCTGATATACACTTATTGATAAATTCTTTTCCTTTAGAAGGTGTATCTGTTTATGAACACTTCTTAAAACCTAATAAAATGAATCCTAAAAAGATTTCTGCTATTCCATTTACCGAAATTACACTATCAATGATCGAAGCAAATATGGGGATTATGTGCGTTCCAAAGTGGCAATTAACTCCTTTTAAATTATCTGAAAACGTTGTTTTTAAGCGCATTAGTAAAAATGGTTTAAAACGTAATCATTACTTAGTGGTAAAAACAAAGTATAGAAATAAGAAGTATATCCATGATTTTATATCCAGTTTTGAAGAAGATTTTTTAGAAGTAAAATCCATATAAAATTTGTCTGATGAAGTTTTGGTAGATGAACGCATATTTTTAGTTTTTCTGTTTGGCAGAATCACTAAATTCTATGTATCATATATCAAACTGTGAGTAACTATATAAAAGCCAATTTGCGTCTTATTTCTAATAAAACAAACATTTTGTTAGGAAACTGTTGGAATGAAATCTGTATTAATCCCAGTATAATAAATTAAAAGTGTTTTTATTTTATATAATGTTTCTTTTCTCCAAGATTTTAATCAAATTCATCAAGCCATTTATAACCTTTTCGCAATAAACTGACAAAATTTAAGTTACGAAGACATTATCGCTATGGTTATGTAGCGATGAAATCGTATAACACAAACTATCACGTCATGAAAAGAAAAACTCTAAGAAACCAACATGTAAAAAGAAGATATTGGCAGACTTTAATTTGTCTCTCCTTATCATTAGCTTTTGTACAATCTATATCTCCTCATGGAACGGTCACCAGCCCTCCTAGCCGGGTTTGGACTTGTTTTCAAGAAAACCCTGAAAGTCCAGACTCACCTGCCTGCCAAGATGCTGTTATTGGTTGGGGTACACAAGCTTTTTATGATTGGAACGAAGTTGCCAGAATGGATGCTAACGGAATGCATATGGATATTATTATGGATGGTAACCTAGCCAGTGCTGGACGACCTGACAAATACGGAGGATTGGATCAAGTAAGAGATGATTGGGTCGCAACATCGGTTACTCCTGGTCCATTTACGGTAACTTGGACTAATTCTGCACCACACGAAACCTTGTATTATCGAGTTTATATTACAAAAGCAGATTGGACACCAAATCAACCACTCACTTGGGATAGTCTAGAACTCCTGGTAGAAACAGATCCTAGACCAGCAGCTGAAACTGATAATATTGATGTGGTATTACCTGCAAGAACCGGTAAGCACGTAATCTACAGTATTTGGCAACGCTCACTTACCGGAGAAGCGTTTTACTCAACAAGTGATGTTGATTTTGGAGCAACATCAGAACCTTTACCTCCTATTGCTTCTTTTACAAGCGATAATGGAAGATGTGGTGGTCCTAATGTTAGCTTTAGTGCAGCTGATTCTTATGATCCTAATGGAGATCCATTGACCTATTCTTGGGATTTTGGAGATGGAACAACTGCTGAAGGTGTTGAAGTTTCTCATACATATACTAACTTACAGAGCGCTACAGTTACATTGACTGTTAGTGATGGGGAGTTTAGTAGTGGTGCCGTAGAAACAATTAACTTAATAGCAGATACAGAATGTGAGGAAAACCCTTGTACTTTTGATACACCAAGAACAGCTCCTTTACCTACATTAAACGAAACTTATAACTATGTATATGTGATTGGTGATAATGGACCTGATTTTAGTGATCTTCAGAAATTTTTCATCAATTGGGATTTAAATAACCAGGGCTTATATAATTTTGATTATCAAACTGTAAGTACGTATACTTCGTTTATAGAAATGTCTAATAATTTTGCAGAAGCTAATCCCGAAGTGACCTTTGTAGATACTGAAATTGAAGGATTAGATGGTTCTTATTACGTTACTGTAGATAATGGTAATTTTGTCATGGTTTCTAAAACAAAAGGATTTACGATATATTTTAGTTTAACGGACTCAGAACCTTCGTGTGCTACGCTATCCGTTGGTTCTTTTGACGAATTAGGGCTTACAGTATTTCCTAACCCGTCAAACTCTGTAATCAATATTTCAGGAACTTCTAGCCTTAATGGAGCTATCGTACAACTTGTAAGCCTTACCGGAGCAATACTTAAGTCTGATCGTATTTCTGAAGTATCTACTTATACAATTGATGTAAGTGATGTGGCTTCAGGTTTATATTTATTGACTTTAGAATCAACAACAGGTAAAAAATCAATGACCAAAGTTTTTGTGAATGAATAAGGTATATAGTTAGAAGAAAATACTTTGTTAACTAAAAATTTTGGCAAAACAAAAGCCCTCAACATATTGGGGGCTTTTATTTTATAACATTACTTACACATTTTTATCTACTCATTTTTCAAAGTGTTTAAAAATAGAAACTCTTAGAAATATGTTAAGTGAATCATCCCTTTTATTCCATAATTGTCTATGAGAAAAAATATTGTCTGTTATTTTTTAAATAATAATTTAACTATTTTTATAATGTATGTCTACAAATTATTTCAAAAAACATTTTTTTTCATAATAAATCTGCCGATTTTTATCATTAACGTATATATTTTTACTTAAAAACTAAGGTTTTTGAGCTTGATTTTCTTTTTTCATTCTTAGTCTCTTCTTAACATAAGATGAATATGAACTTATAGTATGCAGTCAATATAATTTTAATACTCTTCTTGAAACACTATGATAGTAGTAAATTATGATATAATTGTTATATAAATAACAACTGTTAAGACTTTATAAAGGTGTCTAAACCAATAATTTCATCTAATTATTCTCTTTTTAGTAAACAATTTTCATAAATTTAAAAGAGACTCTGTATTAATATATGGTTAGCATGTTAATTGGCTAACAATCAAATTTTGTTTGCTATTTATGATAGACGACAGTAAGATTAAAAATTAATAATAATCGTTTCATTTAACCTCTAAAATTTATGTTTGATATGTTTTTTATCACGTAATAAAGCGAAATATAAATAAACAATGATGCGCCGCTGATGGCACATAGTTTAGTAAATCGGCTAACATTGGCTGTACTAATTTTTCGCTTTTTCAGAGTTTTCCATTAATAATATGTCTGTTATAAACTAATAACAAAGAACGTATTAGCACAGAAGCTAAAGCAAACTATACGAACGCACACAGTGCCACTATTTTTTTGACCAATCGGCACAAACCATAATTCTTAAAACCTAAAACTATCATGAAAAAAAAACCTCAAAGAAATGAGATCCTAAAAACTATAGGTTTTCATTTAAAAAGACGTTCCTTACAGATCCTACTATGCACAGGGCTGTTCTTAATTCCTAATCACTCAGTTTCTCCACATGGAACAGTAACAAGTCCACCAAGCCGGGTTTGGATTTGTTTTCAAGAAAATCCTGAAAGTCCAGACTCACCTGCCTGCCAAGATGCAATCATTGGTTGGGGTACACAAGCTTTTTATGATTGGAACGAAGTTGCCAGAATGGATGCTAACGGAATGCATATGGATATTATTATGGATGGTAACCTAGCCAGTGCTGGACGACCTGACAAATACGGGGGATTGGATCAAGTAAGAGATGATTGGGTAACGACATCGGTTACTCCTGGTCCATTTACGGTAACTTGGACCAATTCTGCGCCACATCAAACTTTGTACTATCGAGTTTATATTACAAAAGCAGATTGGGCACCAAATCAACCGCTCACTTGGGATAGTTTAGAACTCCTTGTAGAAACAGATCCAAGACCAGCTGCAGCTATTGATAATATTGATGTGATTTTACCAGCAAGAACCGGTAAGCACGTAATCTACAGTATTTGGCAACGCTCACTTACTGAAGAAGCATTTTACTCAACCAGTGATGTTGATTTTGGAGCAACATCCGAACCTTTACCTCCTATTGCCTCTTTTACAAGCGATAATGGAAGATGTGGGGGCCCTAATGTTAGTTTTAGTGCGGCTGATTCTTATGATCCTAATGGAGATCCATTGACCTATTCTTGGGATTTTGGAGATGGAACAACTGCTGAAGGTGTTGAAGTTTCTCATACATATACTAACTTACAGAGCGCTACAATAACACTTACTGTTAGTGATGGTGAGTTTAGTAGTGGTGTAACAGAAACGATTAGTTTAATTATAGACCCTGACTGCCAAGAAATAATTTGTCCTTTTGATACACCAAGAGCAACGGCATTACCTTCCATAAATTCCTCATATGAAAATGTTTATGTATTAGGAAATAATGGACCAAATTTAGATAATGTTGCGAATAGTTCTATCAACTGGGATTTAGGAAATAATGGTTTATATCAATTTTCTCTAAGTACCAACAACGGTATTCCAGATTGGTATAACAATTTAATATCTGTTTCGACTCAAAACTTTAATTCCGCGGAACCTCAAATCACTATTTCAGGTTCAAGTTTTGTTGGCTTGGATGGTGCATATTACGCCACCGTTGACGGAGATAACCTTGTATTAGTTTCTACTACTGGAGATTTTACTATTTATTTTAGTAATTCGGCAACTGCTCCTGATTGTGATGATCCTACAGGACCTACAAATACCGCTCCTGTTGCAGCTATAACAGCGAGTCCAAATACTGGAGTAGCTCCATTAACAGTCGTTTTTGATGCTTCTGGATCCACCGATGCTGATGGAGATTTATTAACATATAGTATTGATTATGGAGATGGTAATTCTGGAACAGAAATCACTTCTACTCACGTATACAACGTAGGAGAATATATTGCTACCCTTACCGTAGATGATGGTAATGGTGCTACTGACACTGCTTCTATAGCGATAACAGTGGAAGAAGATATCATTATCGGACCACCGACTGGTGATTGTACTTTTGATACACCAATAAGCACTTCATTGGTTAATGTGAATACTTCTTATGAAAATGTGTATGTATTAGGTGTTGGCGGTCCAAATTTAGACAATGTTACTTTGTTTACTCTAAATTGGAATTTAGCTAATAATGGTTTGTATCAGTTTTCATTTAATTTAAATACCGCACCTTGGTATATTGATTTTTCGGATGCTACTCAAAATTTTAATGAAGAAAGTCCGCAAATTTCTTTAACGGGTACAGGTATTTCTGGTTTAGACGGAGATTACTATGTAACTATTGACGAAAGAAACTTTGTATTGGTGGCAGATGGATATACTATTTATTTTAGTAATTCATCAACTGCTCCTGATTGTACAACAGTAACAAATAGAATGAACAATGAGGACGAGCCTTCTTTTAGTATGTCACCAAATCCAGCAGTATCAAGCATTTTTATACAAAATAAAACAGATCTGAAGAATAGCTTAATCACGATCTCAGATCTCAGCGGAAAGGAAATAAAATCATTACAAGTAATTGAAAACACAAAAAGTATGGTTATTGATGTTTCTGATCTTAAAACCGGACTGTATTTAGTGCGGATTTTAGATCGCTCAGGCTCTAAACGTGTCCTAAGATTATTAGTTGAATAATGATCATGTTTGAAAATAATTCGAATTAGTAGTGTACTTCTGGTAATGTAATCAGTGTATTCCTACCCACTATTTTCACAAAAAACGACCTTCTAAATATAAGAAGGTCGTTTTCATTTATCTTTTGGTTTAATCCAGGATATAGTTTATAAAAAAGATAATTATCTCTGGATAAGACATTAAAAAAGGAAAGTAATGTTGCTTCCATTTTTAGATTCAAAGTGTTCATTTTTTTGGTTGATAAATTTCGACTCATTTTATGGCTTTTGGAATCCAAGTTCTTGTTGTCACAGTTTCCTGTGCATACTCCTTAAAGTCAATTGTTTTTCTTCCTATAATAATTTTGTTATTGGTGATTTCAGCATTATTAGGATTATCCAAAACTTCTGATAATAAATACTATACCATGTATTTATGAAATAATAATACCATTCTGCACGAATTTGATCTTATACTGTCATCAAGTCGCAAGATAAATATTACATTAATTAAAAAAAACATTTAGTTCATTGGTAGCTATTAATGTAACTAGTCATACCTCCAATAGATATTAGAAGCTGATTTTTGATCAATTATAAAAACTCTTGTAATATCTCAGAATATTTATAGTTATTGGTATGGATGTATAGCGTATTGAAGACATGAAAGATTCATGCTAAAATAATTTACGCTTCTCATTGAATTTTAATGTCGTTAATTTCTATAAAGATTGAATAAAATAATATTAGACATTGTTATTATTGCTATTATCGCTAGTGGAATTGTAGGATATTTTATTAGTATTGCATTAGTTACTAGTTCTTTTTATAAGAGTCGTGCTAACAACTATCTCGCCTTATCAATATTCTTACTAACAAGTTTGACTCTTCTAGGGTCATTTGATATACAAAATATTGTTTTAGAATTTTTAAATAATCCTACAATGGAGTATCTGTTTGGAGTTACTTTATTTACCTATTTTCTGATTCAAATTCAGCATAAATATCTTAAAGAAAGTTGGCGTAAATTGCTCTATCTTCCTGTTATCTGTTCTTTTATTATAGAAACTGTTTTTTATTTAGGAAATGTTCTTAACCTTTATAATATAAGTTTTGATGATCTGGTATTTGATATTATGGACCAAGCATCATTTGCCTATAATACATTTTTAATTCTTTGGGGAAGGAAATTAATAAAAAGAGCTACTACTATTTCTGAAGATAAAAAACGATGGTTACTAAGATTAAACCTTTTTATTGTATGTGTTATTATATGTTGGCTTTTATCCAACATAGAATTTTATGTATTCGATTCAGAATATACCACGGATTTTTTATGGATATTACTTTCTTTTTTATCGTGGTGGATATTGTACTATGGAGTGTTCAAACTACAGATAGTTGTTCAAAAAGACGAAATACACCAATATTTAATGTCAAAAACATCGAATGATGTTCAAACAAAAAAGAAAGTAAGCGAAACAACAGCTTCTAAGATCATTACTCAGCTCTATATAATAATGGAGGAAGAAGAGTTATACAAAAATCCTCTTTTAAGTCGATTAGATCTAGCAACTCGATTGGGAACAAGTGAAGGGTATTTATCACAGATTATAAATCAGGAAATCAATAAAAGCATCATTCAGTTTGTAAATGAATATCGAATCGAAACTGCTAAAAATCTATTGCATAATCCGATATTTAATAAATATTCTATTGAAGCCATTGGTATGGAATCTGGTTTTAAATCTAAGAGTGCCTTCTATAGTATTTTTAAAACTAGTTTAGGGGTATCTCCAGGAGCTTATAGAAAACTTCAAAAAACGTCCTGATTCGTATAGTTCTACTGTTTTAGCACTTCTCCCGTCGCAAAATTACTTTATTATTTTTTTGATCCTGATACTTTTACATCAGTAAATCAAAAAACATAAATAATGTTTCGTATGAATAAAGTAGTTTTTATTTCCATTTTAATAATGAGTTCCTATTTCGGGTTTTCTCAAAATATACAAGAGGTATCCGTGGAAAAATCAACCTTTGGAATTCAAATCGGAGTTATGGGCGTGTGGGTTCATAATGAATTAAAAATATCCAATCAAGTTGCTTTACAAAGTGAAATAGGAATAGCAATTGTAGGTTTATGGACGGATGGTAATGATACTCAAGTTGGTAATGGTTATTCATTACCTATAGTAGCATTAGAACCTCGTTGGTACTATAATTTAAAAAAACGAGCAAGTCAAGGTAAAAGAATAGATGGTAACAGTGGTAATTATATATCGTTACGAGGTAGTTACTATTTTTATGACCATTCTGATACTGGTACTAATAGAAATTTATCTAGTCATCCATTTACAGCAGTAAGCTGGGGAATTAGAAGAAATATTGGTAATCATTTTAATTATGAAGTTGGAGTTGGTGGTGGGATTGGTTTTGGAAACGAGACTGGCAGAGAAATTGGTTTGACACCTTATATTAATCTTAAAATTGGATATCGTTTCTAAATACAGTCTTATAAGAATTAGGTTCTATTTTCTTCAGTTTTAGTAAAACGCTGCCTTAGTATTTACACAATATTTTACTTCACAAAAAAAATCAAAAATTATGATATTACATATAATCAAAAAAGAAATCCCTTTCGTTATTATTAAAAAATGGCCTGTATGTTTCTTGCTGCTATTTATTTCTTCTTGTCAATCAGATGATGATACCACTCCACCAGCTAAAGATTCGATAAACGGTTTTTGGTTATCCGCTGAAAAAGGATACATTTTTGAGTTTACAGATGGTAAAGATGTATTTTATAATATAAATGCTGTAGGATGTTCCATTCAGGATGATGATTTTATTCCTGAAGATTTTTTTGGATTAAAATTGGACCTAATAAATATAAATGAGCTAATAGCCTCTACAGATTTATCGGATTCAGAAGTGAAATTTACTAGATTATTAAATCAAAATCCATTTTGTCTCCCTGATCAGGTTTCTGAAACAAAAGATCCAAAGGTAAATTTTGACCATTTCTGGAATATTTTTAATGACTACTATGCTTTTTTTGAAACCAGAAATGTAGACTGGTCTCAGTATGAGAGTTTGAGAGATCAAGTAACAGCGGATAACTTCTATGATGTTTTAGAAGAGTTAGCATTTTTGTTAGAAGATGGACATGTAAGTATCTACGATGAAGACAATGGCATTGAAATTCAATCAGGAGATCCAAAACTACTGGAAAGACTCAATGAGAACCTAAGTGGAGATCTCATCATAGAAAATTATGATGATTTTTTTGATCTTGGGAATGAAAAATTAGCAACCATTGTTACCGATTATTTAGGAGGAGATTTTGAAACAGATGAAAATGAGAATATCATATGGGGATTGATCAATGATGATATTGGATACATTAATATCATAACAATGGAAGGATATGGAACTAATTTTATTGATGAACTCTCAGCATTAAATATTGTATTAAATAGAATGATGAATGATCTTTCAGCATCCGGAGTTTCTAAACTAGTTCTCGACATGCGTTTTAATGATGGTGGCTACGATACAGCGGCGTTAGATATGGTTTCTCGTTTTATGGATCAAGAACGAGTTTCATATTTCAAAAAAGCTCGATTAGGTAACAGTTTTACAGAAAATAAATCTTTTTCCGTAGGACCTAAAGGAGATTTTCAATTCACTGGAGATATCATATTACTTACGAGTCCATTTACCATAAGTGCAGGAGAACTTTTAACGCTATGCATGAAAGATTTACCATATGTAACCATCGTGGGAGAGAACACAAATGGTGCTTTTTCTACTATTCTAACACATATCTTGCCTATTGGCGCAGAAGTAGGATTATCTAATGAAATATATAGTGATGCACAGGGAGAAGTTTTTGAAGTAGTTGGTATTGGTCCCCAAAATCAAGAAAACCGAGTGCCATTTTTGTCAACCTCAGATTTCGAAGAAGGAATAGATAGTGGAATAGATCGTGCTATAGAAATATTAGAAAACTAAATAATTTATATACACAATAAACAAAGCTGTCTATAAGAAGATAGCTTTGTTTACTTCCACTTAAGCATAGGATGTTAAACATAAAAAAATTATAGCTATTCACATCAGGATTCTAGATACATTTACTCCTCGTTTTCTGTTTTTTTTAGTATTGTAAGCATTTAAAAATAGAGTCAATACAACTATTAAAAGTAGTTTCCTTTTCTGTTTTTCATAGTTTATAATTGTCTACTAAGGTCTAGATATTTGATGTACTATATCTTTGTTGGTCATTTTATTCAAGATCAAATAGTCCTGATTTGGAAAGCTGTCGAGAAATGACTTCAAGTTGATTCCTTTGACGATCAGTATTAGAAGTTCCGAAAAATGCAATAACCAAATCTTTCGAAGGTGATATATAAAGGCCTTGACCTCCATGTGCTCCTTTATAAAAATCACCATCATCGAATACTGCACCCCATTGATAACTGCTATATATCGTTTCTTTAAAATTCCGTGAAGTCTCCTTGAGGTTTTTATTTACATTCCGTATTTTAAATAAGTGCGCATCAGAAATTATTGGATTGGCACTCTTTCTACCACTAGGCGTAAAAGCAAGACCAAATTTAGCAAGATCTCGAAGTGTTGTTGACATGCCATCAACATATGAAGCAGAGGTCCCATTCTTATTGATTGCTAAAAGGGCACTATGTTCTGATCCTATCTTTCTCCATATTTCCTGTTCCACAAAATCACGAAAAGGAAGATCACTAATTTTTTCAACAAGTAGCGTTAATACCATAGCATCGGCATTCGACCATTGGTACTCCATTCCTGATGGCGTAGCAGACTTTGCTGTAGCTAAATCCTTAATGGGGTCAAAACTCACCTCATACGTATCCAATGGGACACGATCAATTCCGGAACTCATGGAAAGAATATCTAGTACCGGAACACCTTCCCACCCTGAATTTTTAAGGGCATCAAAATAGTAATCAATGGGTTTGCTAGTATCGATTAAACCTCTATCCTCCAAAATAGCAATTGAAGTACTCACAAAAACTTGGGTTATTATCATATTAATATGCAAATCGGTTGGGAACATTCTCGGGTAACCTTCAAAGACGATTTTGCCTTTATGAATTATAATTAACCCATTAACTTCTACTTGCTGTACATAGTCGTTTAATGATAGTCCACCTCCTTTTTTTAAATCTGTTGAGGTAATGAAATTTTTCACATCATCTCTCGGTGTTTCTTCAAGAATTTTTGGTGTATCTGACCTAAGTATGCGTGAATGATTCTTTATTTCGGAGAAGTTTAGGTAAAAATACCGCTCGGTATCACCATATACCGTCCAATCCCCACCTTCATAAATATGTTTATGGATTGCGTAAATTTCTTCTTTTGTAAATCCAGAATAATTATACGTTTCATATTTTGGAGGTGCAGTGTTTAAGGTATCAGAGTCCTTTTTTGACTCGTTTTTACATGCAAGAAAAAGAAGTATTAAAAGTAGTAGTCCTGTTATGTTTTTCATAATGTTCTTAGTTTATAAATGTTTGGAATGACTTGTTAATTACTATTTCTATCATAAAGCACTATTAAATTAGATGAAAGCTTGTTTCATTCACTTTTTTGTAATTCCTTAAGTATATGCTTGGCATTGTTATTTTGAGGATTTAATTCAAGTGATTTCGTATAATTTAAAATTGACAAATCTGTTTCTCCTGCTTTCATACAGGCTTCTGCATAACTATCATATACTTTGTAACTATCAGGATAGAGCATCATATTCACTTTGAAAGTGTTTAGTGATAGTGTCATTCTATCGGAGTGGTAAAAATCATAACCAATGTCATTTATATAGCCTTCTGTCACACTTGGATGGGTAGGATCCAGTTCCATTAAATTCTTATAGGCTACAAGTGCGTTTTCAAAATCGTCTTCAAGAAGGAATTCCACGGGATGCTTTTTATAATTGGGAACCTTAACTATTGTTGAAACTAAGGCCCCATCGTTTCTATTCAGATATTGTAAATTGATCGTTCCATTTTTAGCATCTGATTTAAGCTGAATAAATCGGCTGGAATTTCTTCGGGCGAAAAGGCTATCGGATACTTTAATGAGTTCTACTCCCTGTTCGTCAAGTATGTTTTTGTAAAACAGTTGATTGCCCTTTTGATAGATTTCCACAATTACTTCATCGGATTGGTACCTCCCTGCAATTTCTTCAACTAATGACTCTTCAATTTCCATTTTTTGATGAACCGAAACAAAATTACTCCAATCATACGCCAGGGCTATAGAGCGCATCACTTCAGCATTAAATTCGGGAAAAGTTGAATTTGTAAACACCACCACACCATAACCTTTGTCTCTATGAGCCATAATCTCAGCATAAAAACCTCTATTCCATCCGTGATGCCTTAAGTAGATTTCACCGTTTTTATTGAAAAGCTGAAACCCTAACCCGAGTGTAGCTGACCATCCAGAATTACGCACTCCATATGGTGTACCCATCAATTCTGTCAGCTCTTTTGATTGCTGTATATGGGTTATAAATTTTGCATAGTCCTCGGCAGTTGTCCATAATCCATTTGAAGCCATAACAGGATAGATATGTCTTCTGCCTTTTACCACGGAGCCATCTTGTAAATAACCTGTTGCTACCTTCTCTAATTGCGCTGCTGTAAGAGATTGACTAAATGTGCTGTTGTTCATTTCTAAGGGTTGTAGCACAAGCTCATCCATGATTTCTGGAAATGTTTTCCCCTCAACATCCAGCATCATTTGTTGTATGGACACATAGCTAGCGTATGCAAAACGAACACTTTCGCCTGGCTCTTTATTTACTGTTATTGGCTCGTTTGAGGCTGGAGGAGTCCCATTCAGAATCTCTACAAGTGTTGGAATTTTTGCATTTATATTATATGATCCCGTACCACGAGGATGTATTCCGGCAGAATGATTTAAAAGATTTCTTATAGTGACTTTCTTTTCTTTGGTAAACTTATTTTCTGGCACTTTCCAAGATTTTAAGTAGCTGTTAATGTTTTCATCTAAGGCTAAATTATTTTCTTCTGCAAGTCGCAATGCTCCGTAGGCCGTAACCGGCATAGTAGTTGCTGCTGCCTGGAAAAGGGTTTGTTCTGTCACAGGGACTTTACTTTCTTTATCCACGACACCATAACCTTTTGTCCATGCAATTTTACCATCATGTATTACTGCAATGCTGACACCTGGAATTCCATAGTGTTTCATACGTTGTTCTATAGACCATGTGGAATCACCTTCTATATATACCCGAGTTGTGAGACCTGTTTCTACCTTTTTAATTAAATCAATTGCAGTATCGGTATTTGATTGTGATCCACATGATTGTAAAAGAATTATGATGAAGAGAACTGAGACACTATTTTTCATATTTTTTTATTTATAAATGTTTGTAACCTGAAATCCATTCAAAAAATGGAAGTTCATTTTATTCACTTTTTTGTAATTCCTTAAGCTTATCCTTAGCATTGTTATTTTGAGGATTTAATTCAAGTGATTTCGAATAATTTAAAATGGCCAGATCAATTTCCCCTATTTTCTTGCAGGCTTTTGCATAACTGTCGTATACTTTAAAACTATTTGGATAGAGCATCATATTCACTTTGAACGTGTTTTGTGCTAATTTCAATCTATTCTCGTGGTAAAAACTATCACCAAGATCATTTAGGTAGTCTTCAGTAACTGTAGGATAAGTAGCGTCATGTTCTTTTCTGGTTTTATATGCATTAAGTGCTTTTTCAAATTCACCTTCAAGAAGAAATTCTACGGGTTCTTTTTTATCAGTATCCATCTTTATATAGGTTGATGCTATTGACCCATCGTTGTTATTAATATAATGTAAATTGAGCGCTTTGTTTTCAGAATTTGGCATGAATTGCATAAGTCGAGTATAATTTCTTCTCACAAAACTACTATCCGAGACTTTGACTAGTTCTTCAGGTTTTATGTTAAGTATATTTTTATAGAACAGTTTGTTGTCCTTTTGAAAAACTTTTAAAATTCTGCCATTGGATATATATCTACCATTAATTTTATCGATTAAAGACAGTTCAATTTCTATTTTCTTATATACCGGAACAAAACCATCCCAATCATAGGCTAGGGCTACAGAACGAATCACTTCAGCATTGAATTGTGGAAAATTGGAATTAGTGAATACAACCACACCATAACCTTTGTCTCTATGAGCCATAATCTCAGCAAAAAAACCTGCATTCATTCCGCCATACCTTAAGTAGATTTCATTGTTTCTATTTTGAAGTTGAAACCCTAACCCGTGTGAAGCTGAGCTAGCTGGCCAACCAGAATTCTGGGCTCCAAATCGTGTGCCCATTAATTCTGTTAGATCTTTTGATAATCCTTTAGTACGCTTACCTTTTAGGGTTTGCTGTATGTTGGTTATAAATTTAGCATAGTCTTCAGCGGTTGCCCATAATCCAAATGCAGCCATTGAAGGATATATATTTCTTCTACCTTTTACCATAGAACCATCTCGTAAATAACCTGTTGCTACCATCGTTAATTGTTCTGTAGTAAGTGATTGGTTAAACGTACTGTTGTTCATTTCTAAGGGTTGTAACACGAGTTTATGCATAATCTCTGGGAATGTTTTCCCCTTACCCTCAACATCGAGCATCATTTGTTGAATAGGCACATAGTGTTCATATTCAAAACGAACACTTTCACCAGGCTCTTTCTTTACGGAGATTGGCTCATTTTTAGCTGGATAAATTCCGTTTAGTATCTCCACAAGTGTTGGCGTTTTTTCATTTATACTATAGTTATGTCCTCCTATTATACGAGGATATATTCCTGAAGAATGATTTAAAAGATTTCTTATGGTTACTTTCTTTTCCTTGGTGAATTCATTTTCTGGCAATTTCCAAGACTTTAAGTAGCTGTTAATGTTTTCATCTAATGTTACTTTGTCTTGTTCTACAAGACGTAATGCACCATAGGCTGTTACAGGAATACTCAGTGCTCCTGCTTGGAAAAGTGTTTGTGTAGTTACTGGGGTTTGACTTTCTTTATCCACGACACCGTACCCTTTTGTCCACGCAATTTTACCATTATGTATCACAGCAATACTAACACCTGGAATTCCATAGTGCGTCATACGTTCTTCTATAGACCATGTTGAATCACCTTCTATATATACCCGAGTTGTGAGGCTAGTTTCTACCTTTTTAATTAAATCTACTGTAGTATCCGTATTTGATTCTTCTGCACATGATTGAAAAAAAATTATGATTAACAGTGCTGAGATTATATTTTTCATGTTTTCTTCTTTTTTAAATGAGTTGTTATTGAGGTCTAAGGCTCTCAATAATTTGTGCGTCAACCCAATACATACCCGCATTTTCTTCGCTTATATATCGGTTAAAGAAAAGATATTTTCCGTCTGGTGTTACGTATGCTCCACCTTCCCAAGCGTTTGTGTTTATTGTATCTCCCAAATTAATGGCAGCACCCCATGAACCATCTTTCTGTCGAAAAGAAATGTATAAATCAGAATCACCATACCCACCTTCTCTCTCACTATCCCACATTAAATAGGATTCATCTGGGGCGATGAATGGGTGGGCTGTCCATTTACCTGTGTTAATTTTCTTACCGAGTAGTTTTGGTTCTTCACGCTTGCCGTCTTTGATAGCTGATATGCGGATTACATTATTATTTTTAGCATCGTCAAAAACATAGGTTCCTTTGGCGGATGCAGACAAGCGCATGATGCCCCAGTCTTCTCGGTCGAACATGGGCCCAAGACTTTTTACTTCCGACCATCCCGTTTCGGTACGTTCCATATAATGCTTGCCCAAATGCATAGTCCTACCGTCCGGAGTAATAATGGGTCTACCCACCCTAGGTCCCATCACAGACTCGCGCCACCGATTGTTCTCGGATTTAAAGACAACTAATGACCATTTTCCGTCTTTGAAGCTTCTCCTTGTAAAGTAGAATTCATTCATATCAGGTGTGAAGAAACCGTTACCGTCACGATGCTCTGTAGAAAGTCCACTGGGCGCAAAAACTTCTGGAATTAAACCTGGTGGTTTTTGCCCGAGATAAGGACCTTCGAGGACTGGTAATTTATCTTGGCTATTACTTTGATGGATTTTTAACCATGCCGGACTTGTAGCATTTGATATAATTTTTCTTATTTCATCACCATCCTTGTTCATAATATAAATACCTTTTTCTCCATCCCTAAGTGATGAAAAAATTAGTTTAGAACTATCAGGAGACCATGATGGATACCAATCATCAACATCATTATTCGTTAATCGTTTTTGATTAGAACCATCTATATTCATTACATAAATTTCATGATTTCCATCTCTGTCAGACATAAAAGCGATTTGCTTGCCATCTGGTGAAACCTCTGGATGCCAATCTTCAGATTCATTATCTGTCAAGTGAATGATGTTGTTACCATCAATATCTGCTATGCTTATTTCATTTTTTTTATCTTTGAATTCTGAGTGATAGACTATCCTACCATCTGATGTAAAATAAGGGCCACCACCATTTAATGATTCTATTTGAGCCTGTTCACTACCATCAGAATTCATAATCCAAAGTTCTTTCTGCCAATTTTTATCCGTATCCTTATATGCTCTTGAAAAAACAATTTTTCTTCCATCAGGTGACCATGCTGGTGAATTATCCCATTTGTTTTTTTCATGAGTTAATCTCTTCCTATTCGTGCCATCACTATTCATTGTATGTATAGACCACGTTTTTTTTTCATCATATTTGTGATAAAAAGCAAAATGTTTTCCATCAGGAGACCAAGCTAAGTAACCACCTTTCTCATTTGTACTTTTAATATTTGATGTACCTTCAATATTTCTTTGATAAATTTCTACATTACCTGATTCAATGGATGCATACCCAATTGTATAAGACGTTGATTTAGATTTTTCACTATTCTGGCAATAAGCATTCACAGATAGTAAAATCAAAAAAATGGATAAGATTTTCACATATTTCATATTTTCTTCCTTTTGTATGTTTAGAGTGTTTCTTCAGGTTAAGTCTTTTTTTTTGTGATTATCAGTATTCAAAATTATTTGAAATAGTCCCTTTTGTCGATGTCAATGTATTTTTCATAGTTCTTTATCATACAAAAGTTGTATTTTTCTTCCATGAATTCAATGTAAATTTTGTCAACTGCTCTATGTATAAATGAACTGCTCCAAGAAGCTATTTATAATGATTAGCTTGCATCAGTAAACCTTATCAAATGAATTTGAGACCTCTACTCTATTTTCTTTTAGTATCCACCTTACTACTTGTGACAGCTTGTTCTCAAAATCCTGTTCACAAGGAATACGAAACTGTATTTCAGATCGGAGATCAACAAGAATGGGCTGCTAAAAATTGGAATGATCAGGGTTGGAAAAAACGCATAAGATTAGTGCCGGATGGTCAGATTTACTGGTTCCGGACTCGAATTGATATTTTGAAGGCACCTGATTCATTACAACCTTATGGAATCCAACTGGATGTTTATGGAGAATATGAGGTTTTTTGGGATGGGGTATTGATTGGAAAAAATGGGAATCCAGGTCAGGAAGCGGTATTACCCCCAGAAGGTAAAATGTGGGCTACCTTTAGCATTCCTACTCATCTAACAGGAAAAGGCGAACATCTATTGGCCATACGTTCAAGTCTTTATTATTTCCCGGATCATTTAGGAATATGGGAATTAAAGATGGACTATTACGACGATCTATTAAATGATCGACTCATTGAATCTTCTTATATGCATCTCTTTGCAGGAGCCTTTCTTATCGCCTCTTTCTATTTTCTATTTCTTTTTCTAAGTAATAAAAAGGAATATGCCACATTAATTTTCAGTATTAGCTGTTTTCTCTTTTTCACATTGATATTGGCCGAGTTCATGAAAGCTTATGTGGTTATTCATTACAGTCTACACGTGGTACGTTTACAAATTATAGGCATTCTAATGCTCGGTATTTCTTTTTTGATTCCGTTCTATTTTTCCATGCAGTTTCCTTTCCCCAAACGAAAATTGTTTTTAATTATTTATGCAGGAATTCTATTGTTCTTTTTCCTATCAAGACATGTCTTCGAATTGACAGCCAATAATATGGCCTTAAGCATGTGGTTATTTTCATTTGGGATTGTGATGTTTGGGGTTTATAAAAAGATGAAGGGTGCTCGTCTCGTATTATTAACCCTCCTACTATCCGTGCCAATAGGTTTTGTCACTCCCTTTAACAAAAGCCTATTCGCAGGCTTCAGCCTTATCCTCCTTGGTATGTTTTATTTACTCTCTCTGAGAATCAAAGAGCAACGGTTGGCTTATGAAAACTCCCTCATTCAATCGACACGGCTTCGTCTGGAATTACTTAAAAAGAATATTCAACCTCATTTTCTAATGAACACCTTGACCTCATTGATAGATTGGGTGGAAGAATCACCTAAGAAAGGAGTTTTGTTTATAGAAGCGTTAGCCAAAGAATTTGATCTCTTTAATCAGATAGAAAATCAAAAACTGATCCCTATTTCGCAAGAAATAGCGCTTTGCCGAACACATCTTGAGATTATGGAGTACCGGAAAGAAATAAATTATTCTTTGGAAGAAGAAGGCATCGACCTTGATCAAAAAGTACCTCCTGCTATTCTTCACACACTCTTGGAAAACGGAATTACGCATAGTTTGCCTCTGGAAGATAATAGTATTAAATTTAAACTTATTTTCGAATCGAATAGTCATTATAAATGTTATATTTTTTTGACGTTTGCTGCTAACGTGAGGCGATCAACGAACAATAAAGAAGGTACTGGACTGAAATACATAAAGGCTCGACTTACAGAAAGTTACCATTCGAACTGGGATTTCACCTCCGAACCAACAAATCACGGTTGGAAAAATACCTTAAAAATATATTCCTAAGTAGATGAACATTTTAATCGTTGAAGATGAATCAAGAATCGCAAAAAGAATCGAACGAATGACTCGTGATATTTTTGGCGATGCCTTACAATCGCTAAAACACATTAACACGCTCCATGAGGCATTGAGGTTTATTGAAAATAGCTCATTAGATCTCGTTCTCCTGGATTTAAACCTTAACGGTGATAATGGTTTTGACCTATTAAAAACAGCAGTTTCTGAATCTTTTCACACCATAGTAATTTCCGCCTATAAAGATCAGGCAATTGCTGCTTTTGAATATGGGGTGTTGGATTTTGTACCTAAACCTTTTAACAGAGATAGGTTGGAGCAAGCCTTAAACCGGAGCATTACAAAAGAAAAAACAAAAACGAATGAGATTAAATTTTTGGCTGTAAAAAGAAGAGGCAGGATACAACTAATTCCAATTGAGGATTTACTTTATATAAAAGGAGCTGGTGTTTATACCGAACTCTTTTTGGCTGATGGAAAAAAAGAACTACATGATAAATCACTAGAAAAGCTAGAACAATTATTATCATATTCTTTTGAACGAATCCATAAATCATACTTAGTGAAGATATCAGAGATAAAGGAAATTATTGTAGAATCTGGAAGCAAGTATATGGCCGAGCTAAAAAATGGGCAACTTATACCTATAGGAAGAACTAAATACAAAGACATAAAAGCGAAGTGGTTCTAATATCTCTATTTTCTTCACGTTTTAATTGAAAAGCACCTTTATACGTTCCAAACGAAGATCTATGACTTATTGAATTTAGCTATAATCTTATAAAAAAGAACCTTTAGAGTTATTAGCGAGCTTATATGACTTAGCTGACCCGCTATATTAATCTTCTTCAGTATCTAATTGTTCTGGGAACTCAGTTTTCTTCTCATCATACTCATCATCATGATCTTCCATCGCACTAATTAGTCGTTTACTTACTTTAACTAGATATAAAGTATCCTCAGTTTTTACTTCTACACATTCTACGATTTCGTTTTGCGCGTTTCTAAACGTAATGATATCCTTATCATCATATCCATCGGGGTATTTCGTTACCAGTAAATCTAAAATATTATTAGTTAACTTTTTGAAGTCAACAATAACTTTTTTTAAATGATTGTTTTTTGATCTTTTCATATCCTTACATATTTAAGAGATAAGCAAATATTAAAGGTGCTACAATGGTAGCATCTGATTCAATAATGAATTTTGGGGTATCAATATCTAACTTTCCCCAAGTGATTTTTTCATTGGGTACTGCTCCACTATAAGATCCATAACTAGTAGTTGAGTCACTTATCTGACAAAAATAATTCCAAAATGGAGTATCCGTTCGCTCCATATCTTGATATAACATTGGTACTACACAAATAGGAAAATCTCCTGCAATACCGCCACCTATCTGGAAAAACCCGATACCATCTTTAGAATTTTCTGTATACCAATCTGCGAGAAAAGTCATATACTCAATACCAGATTTCATTGTACTGGCTTGGAGTTCACCTTTCATAACATAACTAGCAAAAATATTACCCATTGTACTATCTTCCCATCCAGGAACTACCATGGGTATATTCGCTTTTGCAGCAGCATACATCCAACTGTCTTCAATATCTATCTCATAGTATTCCTCTAGTACACCAGACAACAACATTTTATACATAAACTCATGCGGAAAATAACGCTCCTCTTTTTCTTCAGCATCTTTCCATATTTTAAAAATATGTTGTTGTAGTCTTCTAAAAGCTTCTTCTTCCGGAATACACGTATCTGTGACACGATTTAATCCTTGTTCTAATAAATCAAACTCTTGTTGTGGAGTTAGGTCACGATAGTTTGGTACACGTTTATAATGACTATGTGCTACCAAATTCATAATATCTTCTTCAAGATTTGCTCCTGTGCAAGAAATAACATGCACTTTGTCTTGACGTATCATCTCTGCAAATATTTTTCCTAATTCTGCAGTACTCATAGCACCTGCAAGAGAAACTAACATTTTAGCTCCTTTATTAATTTGAGATTCATATTCTTTGGCTGCATCAACAACTGTAGCGGCATTAAAATGCAAATAATACTTTTCTATAAATTGTGAGATTGACCCTTTAGTTTTCATCTTTATCGTACTTTAATTTGTTGATATTATTTTCTTTTTGATAGCTATACAAGTTTTCATTTTCCTCAAACTCATCCTGTTTTGCAAATTTGTAACTCAACATTTTATAGTATAATTTGGCAGCAGTAAAATCTGAAGATTTATCATTTTTATTGGGACATAATTCTACAATATCGAAACCAACCACATTTTTTTCTTTAAATATTTTCTTAAGAAACTCAAGAGTTTCATACCAAAATAACCCTCCTGGTTCTGGAGTACCCGTAGAAGGCAAAATTGAAGGGTCTAAAGCATCTAGATCAAAAGTGATATAGACATTATCTGTCATTAATTCGATAACATTATCCATCCAGTAATCATCCGTAGCCATTTCGTGAGCGAAAAAGACATTTTCATTGTTCATCACTAATCTTTCTGAAGCATCCATACTACGAATCCCAACTTGAATAAGATTGGTATTCGCATTAGCCTCATAAAGTGCACAAGCATGATTGTATTTAGAACCTTCATATTCCTTTCTTAGATCAGCATGAGCATCTATTTGTACCACTGTTAAATCATTGAAACATTCATCAAAAGCGCGTATAGCTCCTATAGAAATAGAATGCTCTCCTCCAAAAAGTGTGACAAACTTGTTACGTTTAATATTAGTTTTCACAGTATTGTGTACAGCCGTAACCATTGCATCCGGCGAACTATTTTCTTCCAATGGATCTGTGAGATAAATACCCTGCTTGTATACTTCACTATCCGTTTCAATATCGTAAAGTTCCATATTTTCCGAAGCATGTAAAAATGCTTCAGGGCCTTTATCTGCTCCTTTGCCCCAAGTACTAGTACCATCATAAGGAACAGGGATTAATACTACTTTTGACGTATCATAGCCAGCATATTCTTTTGGAATACCAGCATATGTTTTCTTAATTTCCATTGTAAAAATATTTGGATTTAATGATTTTGCTTAATTAGAATTGATAATTATTTCTTTTTGCGAATATTCTAAAACATCTTCTTTGGATGTTTTTTGATATCCAAGAATAGATAATAACTGCTCTGAGGTTTGTTGTGCAGCAAAAACTTCTGTAGTTAGATTTCCATTCTTGTCATGGTTTATCAAAATATGTTTAGGTTGTGGAATAAGACAATGTTGTAATCCTCCAAAACCACCAATAGTTTCTTGATATGCCCCTGTATTGAAAAAACCAATATATAATGGTTTTTCTTTTTTATATTTAGGTAGATATATAGCGTTCATATGTTGCTCAGAGTTATAGTAATCATCACTATCACAGGTTAACCCACCAAGTAACACGCGTTCATATTCTTCTTGCCATCTATTAATAGGAAGCATCACAAAACGCTTATTTATTGCCCAAGTGTCTGGCATTGTTGTAATGAAAGAAGAATTGATCATATTCCATTTTTCACGATCGTTTTGTTGTTTTTGATATAGTACCTCGTAAATAGCACCGCCACTTTCACCAACGGTAAAACTTCCAAATTCTGTAAAGATATTCGGAACATCTACTCGTGCTTCTTCGCATGCAATTTGGATTTGATTTACAATTTCATTAATCATATACTGATAATCATAATCGAATGCCAAAGAATTTTTTATTGGAAAACCACCTCCTATATTTAAACTATCTAAGGATGGGCATATTTTCTTGAGGTTGATATACACTTTTAAGCATTTTAAGAGCTCATTCCAATAATAGGCAGTATCACGAATACCCGTGTTAATAAAGAAGTGAAGCATTTTAAGTTTCACTTTTGGATTGTTCTTAATTTGATTGTTATAAAAAGACACAATATTTTTATACCCAATTCCTAATCTAGAAGTATAAAATTCAAACTTTGGTTCTTCTTCCGCGGCAATACGGATACCAACCTGAAAATCTTTATTAATAACATCACTTAACAGATCTAATTCTTCATAATTATCAATTATTGGAATGCAGTTACGATGTCCATTATTCATAAATCGCGCGATATTTTGTATGTATTGATCACGTTTAAAACCATTGCTAATAACATAAGTATCGTCATTGATTTTACCTTGCGCCTTTAAGTTTTCAACGATATCAATATCAAAAGCTGAAGAAGTTTCTATATGAATATCATTTTTTAAGGCTTCGTTCAATACATGTTGAAAATGCGAGCTTTTTGTACAATAACAATAGTTATAATTACCAGCATAATTATTATCCTTTATTGCATTTTCAAACCAACCTTTTGCTCGGTTAATATTTTCGGATATTTTAGGGAGATATGTGAATTTTAAAGGTGCTCCATATTGAGCAATCAACTCCATAAGGTTGATATCATGAAACTGTAATTGGTTATCTTCCAATTTAAATTCTTCCTGAGGAAAATGAAAGGTTTGATCGATAAGATCTATATATTTTGTTTTCATCTGTTTTGTTTTTGATTTGCAGATGAAATTCACCATTGGGAACACAGACTAAAAAAGGCCGAAAACCGTATGGATTATTCCATTATACGAGATTTAAAAAAATAGAAAATGATAAAATAAATGGCAACACCATTTATTTTAATTATCTCATACCCGAATAATGGAAATAGTATAGGGAACGAATTTTATTCGCTCTAAAGATTTTAGTGCAGTAGCATATTTTTCGGAAGTCAGCCTGAGAATTCGGTTCCCCATCCCTGAGGCAGCTTTTGGAGTAGACTTCTTTATGCTCCTAAGCCCGAATCTGAAAAACGTTTCCATTTATGTAGGCAATGCGTCCTTAATGGACTCATTATTGTTTATTTTCAAATTTAATAAAAAACTAATATCAAAAAATTTTTTTACTTTTTTTTTGAAAATATTTTTTTTTGTTTTTCATTTCAAAAGTGGTTATCAAAGTATAAAATTACTCATACCAACCACTTTATTGTTTTGCGAAAAAAAATGCTTCTTGGACTAATCACTATTATTATAGTTTTATTCTTCAAACTATTGATGTTATAATTAAAATTGATTTAATATTTAATCCATCAAGCGGTTTCGATACCCTGCTTTATCAAAATCTCTAATATTAATTGAAATAATTGAAACCTCTGGAAACATTAATTTCAGTTCCGAAATAATCCGTTTAGAAAGCATATTCTTTTGTATACTATTTCTTCCTTCCATTATGTTTCCAAAAATGTGAATAAAATCTTTATCAGGGCTTCCATTGTTATAGTATTTAAATGGATTTATCCTGACCTTAATATCACCTTTTGCAAATAGTCCTGTTGCTTCTGCTGAATCATATACTTTCTGCATAATCTCGTTTGGTGATTTTAAGGTTGTTATATTTTCTGAACAATCAATTACAAAATGTGGCATAGTTTATTCCGTTTTAAGTATTTCTGTTTTTACATTCCAAACTCCAGTTACCGCAGTTTCCCTAACATAGTCTAAAAAATCTTTAGGCTTCCTTCCCAATACCTTTTCTATATCGTTTGTGATTTCAGAAATAATAGGATTACCCAAAACTTCTGAGAATAAATACTCTACTAACCACACAAAATTTTCTGGAACTCCTTGATCTTTCATTGCTTTTACATAAGCTGCAAGAGAAATTGATGTAAACGTTATCTGTTTTTCAATAGCTTCAGAAATTTCTGCAACTACTTCCCTAAAGGTAAGTAATCTTGGCCCTGTAAGTTGATAAATGTTTCCATTATGTTTTTCATTTAACAATGCTTCGACGGCAACATCTGCAATATCATCTGTATCCACAAAAGGTATCTTAACGTCTGCTTGTGGTAAAGCTACAAATCCTTCTAAAATAGGCTCTAAAAAGAAGCTTTCACTAAAGTTTTGATTAAACCAACTAGCACGAACGATCGTATAATCCATTCCGGAGTGAATAACGACTTGCTCACAAAGTTCTGCTTCTCTTTCTCCTTTTCCAGATAATAACACTAGCTTTTTTACATTACTTTGTTTTGCCTTTTTCGTCAACTTTTCTATAGCTTCTAAAGCTCCAGGAACTGCTAAATCTGGTTGAAAAGTAATATACACTTTGTCCATACCTTGTAATGCTTCAGTCCAGGTTTCTGAATTATCCCAATCGAATGCTGGCATTGTAGAACGTGAACCAATTCTAACCTTATGTCCTAAATCTATTAACTTGTTGGCTACTTTACGTCCTGTTTTTCCAGTTCCGCCAATTACTAAAATGTTGTCTTGATTTTTCATCTTAATTTATTATTATTAATTTTTGTTCAATAGTATTTTGCTTTAAAAACATCATTGAACTTTTTTTTAGTGTTTTACACCTTGCTTATATTGTCTTCATTTTCTTGCCAATAGTGCCAATAATAGTAATAGAAAAGAACTAGTTGAACTTATAGTTCTAATCAAGTGCAAGCGATTCCACTTAACTTCAAAAGTATTTCTCAACGTTTTTAAGTCTTCGGCACTTGTCGAAATTAAATCCGTTTCATCCAGGATTTCATTCAGTGGCACATTTCCAAAAATGGTTACTAACACTACTCCAAAAAAGTAAATTATCGTTGCTAAAAGTAATGCCCAGACTAATGAATTTGAAGCATTCTTAAAAACATACAAATTGATTAGTCCAAGAAAGAAAGGACCAAAAAAGACACTAAAAAAAGTGAGGTTCAATATGGTTCTATTCATTTGTTGAAAAGCACTCAAATACCCATAGTTTTCTAAATTTCCGATTCCAATTGTAATCGTGTTAGACCAGGTAAAACATAAACCTGCTGATAATCCTGTTAAAAGTGTACACGCAATAATTGAGATGTTCTGAAAAGTAAAATCCATAATTTATAGTTTTACTGTTGCGTTTTTAGAATATACCCGTGCAGACCAATAAAGTGCAGCTACTACTAAAAACTCGAAAGCTATAATCCAGAAACCTAAAGAGGTAAAAAAGCTATAATGGTTTCCTCCATTCGGAATCACAAAAAATGGAACTGTAATTAATGCATCTAAGGCAACCGCTGTTAACAATAGTGTCTGACCAACTTTTAATCCGTGAGTTTTATTATCTTTTTTATAATAGAAATGACAGCCAAACCAAACTAATGGCATCACTACTACAAATAACACGATGTTTGCTTGTATATCTGGGTTTTCTAAAATGAATACTGAATAAGAAATTGAATAAAATAGTATGCCGATAATCCAAATGGCGATGCCTAATAAAATTGCGTATGTAAGTTTCATATCTAATTAATTTTAAATTATGATACAAAACTACTGTGAAGGTATATGTTTGATTTGTTGTAAAAGGATAAAGATTTGTTCGAAAAGGAGCGGACACAATTCTCTATTAAAAATGTTATATTCATTTAAAAATAGAAACGATACTACTTAATCTGACTTGGGCGATAACCAAATTTTTTTTCGAAAGCATTAGAAAAAGAACTCAAGCTGTCGTAACCAACGTGCCAAGCTGCTTCTTGAACAGTAGACTCTTGATTACTAATCATTTTATGAGCTAACGTCAGACGTTCATTTTGAAGATATTTAAATACAGGAACGCCAAAGAAGGCTTTAAATTCTTTTTTTAATTTAAAGGTATTCAGCCCTATTTGATTAGAAATTTCATTTAAAGAAGGTGGATTATCAATATTTTCCAATAAGATATCCCTAGCATGATTCAATTTTTTACGTTCAGAAGTATTTATTTTTTCAGTTTTCAAAGATGCCAATTGACCAAAAAAATGTGAAAGTAATGTTGTTATTTGGCTTCTAAAAAACATCATTTTTGTTTTTCCAGTATATTGAATATTAAAGAGCGAATCTACAATTGATTGCATTTCTGGTGTCATTATAAAGCTTGGTCCTTCAACGTAATGGTCTGATGGATTTACTAATTGGTTGAGCATTTCACTAAATAACTCGCCTTCTTCATTTGGAAGTTTTTCAATTGTTTTTGCGGTTGTTGCTATTACCAAACATTGTAATGGTTTTAATGCAGAAACTGTATGTATAAATTCTACTTTTTCGTCTGCATAAAATGAAAGTGCTAATCCTTTAGTGTGATTAAACTCTTTTTTTGTTTCGATGTACTTAACTGTTAAATCGACATTCCCGGATCCATAAAACGCTACAGCAATAATAGGCTCATCAAAAAAACAGGAGTCTATTGTTGGCTTATTTACTTGGGCTTCTTCAACCAAAATGGTGAAATCATTTATATCTATAACATCTCTAGTCATATAAAGACTATTAAATTCTCAACAAAATCGAGGTTGGTATTTTATGGTCAACTTGATTTTCTGAATACTTTAATTTCTTCTAAATTTATTAAAAATAAAGATATAGTAAATCATTCTACACACAATTCATCCTTTAAAAAATACAATTCAGTAAAATCAATTCTATAGATCGAAATGCTTAGACGACATTTGAATAATCAATTAGCAAACTATCTATGATTCAAGTACAAAACCTTTCCAAATCATTTCAAAACATACAAGCAGTAAACGATATTAGTTTTACCATTAAAAAAGGAGAAATCTTCGGACTCTTAGGTCCCAATGGAGCTGGAAAATCTACCACACTAAATATGATGAGTACTATTTTAAAAAGTGATGCAGGAACTATTCATATTGATGGTAAAAACAGTAGAGAAAATTCAAAGGAATGCAAACATTTGATTGGTGTTGTACCTCAAGAAATATCTTTATATGAAGACCTTTCTGCATATCAGAACTTGTTGTTTTGGGGAGATTTATATGGAATTCCTTCCAAAATACTGAAAGAAAGAATCCATACCACCCTAGAATTGATTGGCTTGTTAGATCGGAAAAAAGATTTGATTAAAACCTATTCTGGAGGAATGAAACGCAGAATCAATATTGCTGCGGCATTATTACATCATCCGAAAATATTATTTATGGACGAGCCAACTGTAGGAATCGATCCGCAAAGTAGAAATCACATTTTCGAAGTAATCGAAACCTTAAATAAGCAAGGAATGACCATCGTCTATACTACACATTACATGGAAGAAGTAGAACGTTTATGCGATCGTATTGCAATTATAGACTCAGGCAAAATCATCGCACAAGGAACTCAATCTCAATTGAAAGAATTGGTGCAGACCAAAGAAAGCATTCAGTTCGAATTTAATTTCCTTTCTGAAAGTAATGTAGATCAACTAAGAGAATTACTTCCTTATACAGTGGCGCAGAACGAAAACAAGTTATTGGTAGAAACTACGGTGCAAGAGCTTTCTAAAGTGATTACAACGTGTAATGAATTGCAATTAAGTATCAAAGACATACAACTTAACAAAGTAAACCTAGAAGCGATCTTTTTAAACCTGACAGGAAAACAACTAAGAGATTAATAAACCTCATATCCATCAATTATAAAATAACTAGTATGATATTTACTATTTTAAGAAAAGATCTAAGATTATATTTCTCAGATAAAAAAGGGATCCTCGTTACTTTTTTATTACCTATTATTATGATTACGCTATTTGCATTTGCTTTTGGTGGTGTTGGAAAAAAGAAAAGCCCCCCAAAACCTTTAAAGGTTTTGGTTGTGGATAAAGATGCGACAACAGCTTCTCAAGAATTAATTGCAAAATTAAATTCAATAAAAACCATTCAGTTGATTACTTCTGAAGAAGAGAAAGCCGTAGACCTTGTCAGAAAAGGGAAGAATATAGCCGCTTTAATTTTTGAAAAAGGATTTTCTGATGCTGTCGCTGCTGATACAGATTTGCCTATAGAATTAAAATACGACGCAGCAAGAGATTTTCAGATGCGAATTATACATTCAGTTCTAAAAGAAGGGTTCAAATATCACTTAGGAAAAGTAGATGTGATTAACAATATAAAACTAAAAACCACTTCATTAATCAAAGAGAGCTCTACCAAAGCACATCCCGGTTTGGTACAAGCTGTAGGAGGAACTGCAATCATGATGTTGTTGTTTAGTATTGCTGCAATTGGCGGTGGATTGTTAGATGAAAAAGAAGCAGGTACTTTAAAACGTCTATTAATTGCTCCTGTAAAACCATTGTACATTTTATTGGCAAAAATGGGAACAGCCATGGTGGTTTCTATTTTACAATTGAGCGCTATGTTTGTCTTTGCTTGGTTAGCATTCGGATTACCAATTTTTATGGATGTATTCTCATTGATATTATTGATTTTATGCATCTCGTTTGCAGTTTCTAGTTTTGGCGTTTTCTTAGTGTCTACCGTAAAAACACGTCAGCAATTACAAGGAATGAGTACTATTATTATTATTCTGATGTCTGCAATTGGAGGTAGTATGATTCCGATTAATATGATGCCAGCATTCATGCAAAAAATTGCGATTATTAGCGTTAATTATTGGGGAATTGAAGGCTTCTTTGATATTTTTTGGAGACAATTACCTTTGATTGCCATGCTTCCTAAAATGGGAATTCTATTAGCCATTGGTTTGGGAATGACTTTGGTTTCTACTGTATTGTTTAAGAAGAATATTATTGCGATAGAGTAACTTATTCATATATAAAATATAACAAGTGTACAGATTATAATTTCTGTACACTTGTTATATTTAGAGGTCTTCTTAATGTTGTTTTTCATCAATTAATCTCGTTAAGTATTTCTTTAGCAACTTTACCTATTGCTCCATCGGTATCTAAAGAAATAGCCTTTTTGAGTACTTCTTTTGCTTTTTGAGTGTCTCCTGCTGCGATATACGATTCTCCTAGATATTTATTAGCGTTTGCTGAATTTGGAAATAACTCTAAAATCATAGAAAATACTTGAATGGAAGCCTGAATTTGTGGTACACGACCACTTTGTAATAAAATGTTTCCTAGTGCAATTAGCCCTGTCTCAAAATCATAAAAAGCATACAGTGGGTCTTGAATCATTTTAGGAAGTTCTTCAGCCAACTTTTGTGTTTGCCCAGATAAATACAAGCTTACGACATAATCCATTGGCTTAGGCTTAAAATCAGGTACATCAAACGTTAATGCTGCTTGTAATACAGGATCCTGATTGTTTGCATACTCATCAAAACTCATAGTAACCGGAATACTAGGGGCTATCCAATCTGCATTTTCTAAAGCCGGCTTATCTTGCCACCATAAATACGACAAAGAGATATCAATAGTACTGTTTGGTAGTGTTACAGGACGGTTATCACCCCAAAAATTGATATTTTCTGCTGTGGGCTCACCCACAAAAATAACATTGGTATAATTGTCTATTTCATTAACGAGGTTTTGGCAAGCAGAAAAGGTTCGTTTTCCAATAATAACAAATAGCTTTCCAATTTTATTTACCTTTTCAGCTTTAATAAGAGCTTTTATAACATCTTTATTTAAATAGTTATTTCCACCTCCATTTAAACGCAAATCAATAATTAGTTTCTCGGTATCGTTCGTTTCTATTTCATTTAAAACACGGGTGTAAAAATCCTTGGTACTTTCTTCGGCTTCATCTCTAATTCTACTATGTCTAACATACATCGCCTTGTCTTTGGCTAAGTATTCAGAGAAGTACACCTTATCTAGCTGCTGTAAATATAAAGGTGTTGTTGATTGATCTCTGGCATCTAACCAATTTTCATTTTGATGAACATAGCCTCGATGTGTAGGCACACGTTCTCCTTTAGCCAATGCAGTAAAAGATTGTGTAAATACTTTTCCATCTTTCTCTAACGTAAGTGCCACCTTATTTTGAAGGGTTTTTGTGATTTTTTGAGCATGTAATACTTCAGGATATCGTATATTATTAATTCCGTATGCTTTAAAATATTGTGAATTCTCTACTTCTACAGTCGGTTCAATTGCTTTTAGAACCTCTGAAATTGGTTTCCCTTCTATCGCTATGACCTTTGCCCCAACTGCTTCTGGGTAGTTCTTGTGCGCTCCCTGAATATAAATTCCATCACTATACTGATATAAATTGAAAGGTAATTGTGAAAATTCAAAAGGCTTTTGATGAAAACTAACATAGGTATGCCCGTATTTGAATAAAGATATGAGTCGAGACATCCCAACAATAATTTCATGTTCTTGTAAATTGGGAATGTCTTTGTATAATGTTTCCGCTTCGGTATCAAAAATTTCTTTTGTTGTTTTTACAAAAAGAAACGAATAATCTTTATGTATGGTTTTTTGAATAAAACGAAGATCTTCTTGCCATTGAGCTGTGGTTAAAGTTTCTTGAGACCATAGTTGAGAAAATAGAAATAGGTTGAGTATGATTAGTATTTTTTTCATGATGCGGTTTTTTGACCTGAATTTATTTCAGAAGTTTTGATAATATATTGATGAATAAAAAGTGATTGTTTTATTTACTGTTAGTTCTTTCTAAGATTAAAGAAGCAAACGATTGCACACCAAATTTTATGGTTGTTTCATCTATAGCAAAATTTGGTGTATGTGGCATAGAAACAATGCCTTTTTCAATGTTAGATCCTCCTAAGAAAAAGAAAACTCCTGGTACTTTTTGCTGATAGAATATAAAATCTTCGCCAAAATAAGGAGTTTGTCCATACAATTGCTTCACCATATCCTTCTTATACGTATTGCGAAGTGTCTTTGCACTAATCGTTGTAAGTTCAGGATCATTTATAGGAGTTCCTGAATAATCCTTTGAATATTCAATGGAGATAAAAGCATCTTTAAATTTAGAATTGAGGATTTGTTTTTTTATTTCAAGAGGTGTGCTATTCACTTTTTTTACATCAGTTTCAAGAAAACTAGCATTATAAAAAGTAACCCCATTATCTGTATTAAGTCTTGCTCCCTGAAAAATAAAGTAATCCTTAAAAATTGTTTCTTTGTTTGCCAACCCTATTTTTGGATCTGAAATCTTATTGATGATATCCCATGGTGAACCATTCTGTTCAATATTACGACCATAACCTTTCAATATAGTATTCATAAAGTTTTCTAACTCTTTTTCATTGGCGCTAGGTTTGAATTTCACCTTGAGTGTTTTTATGTACGCAAATAACTCATTAGCCTTCACATTAATAACTCCTGATGCTTCTGGACCAATATGTAGTCCATAAACTTCATCTGGCTTAATAATATCAAAAAGACCGTCTTCAATCATATCTTTTGCACCCGTAAAGGTTTCTTCAGCGGGTTGAAAAATGAAATAAACGGTGCCTTCTAGATCTTCTTTTTGTTGCGATAAAACATTCGCTATCCCTAAAGCTATTGTGGTATGTACATCATGACCACAGATATGTCGTATTCCTTCATTCTTAGATTTAAAATCTACAACATCTGCTTCGTCTGTTTTTATAGCATCCATATCTGCTCTCCATGCTATTTTTCGGCCTTTTTTACCACCTTTTAGGATTCCCACTACTCCATATCCTCCAACATTCGTTTTTACTTCTAATCCTAAATTTCTTAAATATTCAGCAACGATTTCTGAAGTTCTTTTTTCTTGTTTAGATATTTCTGGATTCATGTGTAAATCCCTTCTAATCTTTACTAGATCATCATAAATCTCATTAGTTTTCTGTGCTATTTCTTGGTGAGAATTTGTGTTTTTATCTGATTGTGCGCAAAGTATTCCAGTTGTTAGCACAAGCATTATTGTTATAAGTTTTAATTTCATGATATAATTTTTAAGGTTATTATTATATCACAAAGATTGTCTTATTATAGCGCGAAGAATAGTACTTTTTGTTGAAGTGTTGTATTTAGTACTTGAAACATCACAGGAACATTATTTGTTCATCCATTCTTTAAAATCACTGGTCTTTTGTCTACTAACAATGAATTCTTGATCCCGAGGATTTGAAATAGATAATTTTACGCGGTGGTTGAAATAAGGATCTATTTTCTGGATTGACATTTTAGAGATAATCTGCCCTCTATTAATTCTATAAAATTTAGTATCATCTAATGAATCAAATAATTGATCCATAGTTTCATCAATAATATATCGTTTACTATGTGTTACACCAAAAGTGATACTCTCTTGAGAATATATGTATAAGAGTTCTGAAGTTCTAATTTGAACAAATCCACTTCCATCTTTAACAAGTATACCTGATCGTTGTTGAGGGGTTTGCATACTGTTTAGAAGCTCTTTTAGAATTACAGGTTCAATTATCGTAGATGGTGTATTAGATTTCATGAACTTGTTTAATGCCGCATTCAATTCATTCTGCTGAATAGGTTTTAATAGATAATCTATACTATTTACTTTGAACGCTTGAATAGCATATTGATCAAAAGCTGTTGTGAAAATAATTGGAGCCACTACCTCTATTTTCTGAAAAATCTCAAAACTTAAGCCATCTGCTAATTGAATATCCATAAATACTAAATCAGGTGTTGTATTATTTCTAAACCATAGTACAGCATCTTCGACCGAATCAATAACCTCCAATAATTCAAAATCTACTGCACTTTTATGTATTAAATTTTGTAATTGATTAGCCGCTCGAGGTTCATCTTCAATGATTAGTATTTTCATAGTATTTCTTTTGATCGGATAATTTTAATAAAGGAAGAGAAACGATAAATTGATTTCCATCATTTATGATATCGGGTGATTCACTTGAAATCAATGCGTATCGTTTTTGAATATTCTTTAATCCAATTTTTGTTGATGATATTTGAGTTGATTTAGCTTGAATTTTATTACTAACTACTAGGCAGTTATCATTTATTTCAACTTTTATAATTAATGGTTTTGCTTTAGAAACTATATTGTGCTTTATAGCATTCTCTATTAAAAGCTGTAAACTCATAGGAACTATCATAGCCATTAATTTATTATCTGGAATATTCCAATTCAATTTCAGGTTATCACCAAATCTTTCTGATTGGATATGAATATAGGCTCTCGTAAATTTTAACTCCTCAGTTAACGTTATTAAATTAGTATTTGCTGATTCTAATATAAAACGATACACATCAGATAGGTTATCAACAAATCCTTTTGCATCTTCTTTAGAATCTTGATCAATAATATCACGTAATGTATTCAGGCTATTGAATAAAAAATGTGGTTGTGCTTGATTTCTTAGCGTATCTAATTGTGCTTCAATCATCACTTGTTTAGCTTGTTCTTCTTCCCGAATTGATTTTTTAAGTCGTACATAATAATAAATCGCCTCATATATTGCCATTGTCATAATGATTATTAATATAATTGGTATAAGTACCTTTAATTGTACTGTATGACTAGCATTTAAACCAAATAAATTAAAAATGATAGGTAATAAATTTCCACCAACGAAATCTACGATTATTACAGTACTAATTATAGCTACAAGAATGATTACAATACGTTTTATATCATCTCGGAAATCAGGATATTTTTTTCGTAATGAAATCAAAATAACTCGTAAAATAAACCAATCACAAATTGTAAAGAATAGCGAAGCACTCCAACTTATAAATAGTATTCCAAAAGGTTGTTCTCCTGTAGTATCATTAAAAAGGAAATTTGTAATAACACTTAAAATTAGAATACCAATGACAGAAAACCAAACATCATTAAATCCTAAGTATTGTATGCGTTTCTTTTTATTAAATAACATCATGATTTATAAGCTTATTAATGGAATTCCTTGTTTAGCTTGATAGAATACAAATCCAATCCATGAGGCATACGATAGCCCAAAGATAGTTACTGCAATAATTTGCTTTCTATTAGTTATTTTCCATTTTTTGGACACCCATAATGCGAATAACGGTATTATTTGTATACCATGCAATCCAAAAAAATGTGCTATTCTCAAATCTCCTCCAACGGTACTCCAATTAACTAATGGTAATCCGGTTCCTCCGTCTACTACTCCAACGCTATGAGATAATTGATTTATCATTTGTCCACCTATCCAGCTACCAACAACTATCACTATCCATCCTATTAATATCGCCCATTGAATGGATTTTGTAGTGTTTAATTTTAGTCTAATCGTATCGAATATAAACAAAATCATTATTAAAACGTTTATCGCTATCATAATGCCCATTCCTAAAAAAAGTAAAGCACTTAATACATTTGATTCATTATAATGAGATTGAACGCCTTGTGATGCCTGATACCCTATAATAAGCATTTCTATAAGCAATGTCCACGAAACAATAGTGCTAAGAATATTTTTCTTTCTATTAGAATAAGGGTATAAAGAAATAAGGTATCCTACAGTAAAAATATAGATGGCAATGGAAATTGAAAATTTTAATGGTTTAATCCATGTATTGACTCCCAACACGGTCCTATCATCAATAAACAAACCTATGATGCAACCAATTGCTATTGTTAAATGGAGCATTACAATTCCATAAAGTATAGGACTTTGATTCCTTACTTTGGTGAGTATTTGTTTTATATATTTCATGACTGTTTTTGTTTAATAGTTTTAATAATCTTAAAAAGCAAAAAACCAAGAGGACCGAACATAAATGTTGCGAACAAACAAGGAGCCATTATTAATTGATGAAGCTCAAGTTTCTTATTTTGATCTAGCATCCACATACCTACGATAAGGTCAAAAGCGAGATAGTGTATCCAGCCAGCCAAAGCGGCATTTTCTTCTGTAAACAATGCCATAACAGATGTTAGGCTTCCAAAATCCATCATCCCTCCTATTTGTATAGCTTGAAAAATATGAATCACATATAGTAATGACAGTACTAAAGGGATTACTTTAAAATCAATCAAGAATTTGGTTACTTTCCATTTTGGAAAAAAAATCATTAGTATCCACATAGGCATAGTGATCATACCTGCTATGGAAAAAATTGCTGCTGGAGTCATATTTTAGTTATTTAGAAAAAGTTAGATTTTGATTAATCGATGATCAAATATTCGATTACTAGAATGAAAATGAAACAACTTTAGCTTCAATCATCGTAAAAGGCTTTTGAATTGTGATATTTATTCTTTAGCTGTATTTTTTCTTGATGTAACAGGTTTATGAAGGGTACGTATACACTATAGAACCAGTTGTGTAGATACTTAAGGTAATATGCTTCTATATTTATTTATAGAAGCAAATCATTACATTTTTAAAGAAATTTTGAAAAAATAAAAAAAGTCTGAGTTAAAAACTTGATGAATTTAGGATATAAATATTGAGATGGTGTGTTTACAGAATAAACTCACAGATAGTTGCAGATACAAATAAAATAATATGATTAAAAACTACCTAATACTTCTTTTTTTAAACGGACACTGATAGGGATTTTATAATCCTTAATAATAACTTGATTCCCTACAATTTCATCTACTTTATATTTTGATACTACATAAGACTTATGAGTTTGTATAAAATAATCTGGTAATAATTCTTTAATCGTCTTTAAAGACATATGAACGGTTATGGATTGTTCGGATGTTACGATTTTAATATAATTCTGCATTGCTTCCACAAACAATATATTATCTATATTAACCTTTTTAAGCTGTTTCTCACTTTTAATAAATAGCACCTCTTTTGAAGTTTCGTTTTCACAATACCTATTGACTTTATTAATTGATTGCAGAAAACGTTCAAATGAAATGGGCTTTACTAAATAATCTATTACATCATATGAAAAACTTTCTAAGGCATATTCAGAATAAGCGGTTGTCATAATTATTAATGGAGAATCTTTTATGTCTTTTAGCCAATCTATTCCGGATAATAAAGGCATATTGATATCTAAAAAAATTAAATCAATTTGATGTGTTTGTAGATATTGATTTGCTTGCAAAGCATTTTTGCACAGTGCAACAATATTTAAAAATGAAAACGCTGTACAATACTCAGCGATAGCTTCTCGAGCTATCGGTTCGTCATCAATAATTAAACAGTTAATTCTTTTCATTTTTTGTTTCTTATAGCATAATGGTCAAATCAACAACAAAATTGTTTTTTTCCTTTCTAATATCTAATTGGTATTTATCTGGATATAATAATGCCATTCGTCTTTTTACATTATTTAATCCAATTCCACCTATGGGTTTTTCAGAAATTAAATTATCAAAACTATTCGTAATATGTAATGTTAGCGTACCTCCTTTTTCTATAATTTTTATATAAATCGTATTCATAACACTATCGTTATGATTACTACAATGTTTAAATGCATTTTCTATAAATGGAATTAATAATAAAGGAGCTATTCTTCTGGTGGAATTTTCAAAATCTATAGTATACTCTAGTTGGATATCAGACCCTCTTCTGGTTTCTTCGATTTTGATATATTGTGATACATAATCAAGTTCTTTTTCTAACAAAATGGTAGTTCCACTTTCATATAATTGATAACGTAGTAGCTCTGAAAATTGGAGTAAAGTATCTTTAGCTAAGTCATTATTTTTACCAATTAAATGGTAGACACTATTGATACCATTAAATAGAAAATGAGGGTTCAATTGTGCTTTCAAGTATTTTAATTCTGTTTTGTAACTTTCTTCTAAAAGTTGTTGCTTTATTTTTTCAGATTTTTTGTGTTCTAATTTAAAAAGAAAGTAAAAACCAGCCATACTATATACTATGTGAAATATAGCGTTAGTTATAAAACCTCCTAGCAAATCTTCTGTTTCTATTTTATAAAAACCATAAAGTAATTGATCAAAGTAAGTTTCAATAATAGAAATCACTAGTATTACAACAATAGAAAACAAATAAAATTTCACCTTTTCATTATGCATATAAATCTTCGGAACTAACCAAAATACTTGCATATAAAATAAGGCGGCATTAAAAAAAAGACCATAAGCATAGGCATACCTTAGACTACCAGAAGTATAAGTAAAACCATTCCAATTAAAATCCGATCCAATAGCAATAAACCAATAATTCAATAACCAGATCAATAGGTGTACTCCTACAATTCTTATTGTTTTGAATAAATTCATTTAATTGTTTTGAGCAAAGTAAAGCATAATTTATTTGTATTAAAATGTCATGCAACGTTCATCAATAAATATTCTACGCTTATCAAATTATTATTTTTTAAACGGTCTTTTTCTGTTCTTTTACTTCAAAAAGCAACAAGGATGATCAAAAAAACTAATTTAATTCTAGTTCTATATGTAACAATCTTTATATTCTCTTGTGCTAATGATGATGAGAAACCTCCTATTGTAGAACCAGATCTTGGAATATCTCAGGAAATTAAAGATTTAATTGTTTTCGAAGGAGATGAAAATGCACCTATAGTAATAGTCAATGCACAATCCGGTGCGGACGATGAACTTCATAGAGATGATGTTGAAGCAATCATACAAATCTTGGGATCTACAGGATTTTTAGCAGTAAATGTACACCAGGCACAAACCTTAAATCCAAGCATATTAGACAACAATGATATAACATTAGATCAGGCTATTAATTTTAATACTGAAAGTATCGAAATGCTGTATAAAGTTATTAAGTATTTCAAAGATGACGGTAGAACCGTTTATGTTTTTGGAAGTTCATTTGGAGGATTAGTGACACAAGGACTAATCGCAAAAAAAGGAATAGATGTCGCTGATAAATATCTAATTGTAGCAAATAGATTAGATATTGATGAAGTCATATGGGAAGGACTTAGTGAAGGAAGATTTGGATTTTTTGAAAATGGAATCAACCCTGTAGTATCTCCAACTCCAGATGAAGATGTAATAGAAAGGAATTCTGCCAGAATAATTGCTGGATTTACAATGTATAGGTATACGCAGCTTTTTAACGTTTTTGAAGATTTATCCAAAATCACATATGTTTATGGAAAAACGGACGAAATTGTTGGTAGACTTACGGCATCAGAAATTGAATTTATGGAGTCTAAACAAATTACTATAATCGAAGGAAATGGAGATCATGATCAAACCACTAGTGGTGATAATATAATTCCAATCTTCATAGATTTATTTGGAACAGAATAACTGCCATCAACCATGGCTCTGAAAAAAGCCTTAAATGAATTCTCTAAACTTAATTTCTATTTTCTTCTTTACTTAACTCACTTTCTATGAAAACAAAACTGTTCTTTCTAATTTCAGTTTTTATACTTTCTTATACAATTGGATTTTCCCAAACAGAAACCAATACTAAAAAGAAACGACTTGAATTTTCTATAGGAGCTAATTTAGGTTCTTTAAAAAATCTAGAACTTGCGCCTGTAGCACGATACGATTATAACGGTATGGTTTACAAATTGAACTATGAAAGCAGAAGTAAAACTCAAAATATATTTGAAATAGGTCTAGATTTCCTAGGGAAAACGGAATTAAAAACTGATAGATTATCAAATTTTAATACAGAAATTTTAAAAGCAGGTTTAGAATTCTCATATTTAAAACAACTTTATAATAAAAGTTCTTTATCAATACATGTAGGGGTACAATCACGATCAAATTTTTCTTTTTTTTATAATTACAGTGACTCTTTTGATTTACAACAAGAGTTTAGTATTGCTGGTCGCTTTGGATATCAACTAAATGAAAAACAATATCTATCCTCAAAAATTACTATTCCGTTTGTGTTCGGTAGAATTACTAATGTTAATGGAGGTCTGTATTCCTTCAATCGTTATCAAAGTATTTTATGGAATTTAAAATATGGCTATAAACTTTTAGATAGCTTTGATATAATAGCAGCTTATAACTTTAATTATAAGAGACTTCAAGTACCTAGTGCATATAGAGAATTACAACATCAATTAAACCTTGGTATCATCTATAAATTTTAGAACTCATGAAACTTATAACCTATATTTTTTCTTTTTTATTGATTTTATTATTGAGCTCTTGTACTGATACTTTAATAGGAGATGAAGGACAAGCTGAAGAAGATAATTTTTTGAATTACCAAACAAAAACAGCTTTAGAATTGCCTTTTGAAAACGAATGGTATGTAGTTTGGGGAGGAAGATCAGTTGTACAGAATCAACATTTTAATAATCGTAATGAGCGATATGCTATGGACATTCTTCAAATAGTAAACAGGACTTCTTTTACTGGCGATGGTACTCAAAATGAAGATTATTATTGTTTTGGTAAACGTTTAAATGCGCCTGGTGATGGAAAAATAATAGCTATGGAAAATAATATTGAAGATAATATTCCTGGGGCTCTTAATAGAAGACAAGCTCCTGGTAATTATATCATAATTGATCACTTAAATGGAGAGTTTTCTTTTATGGCACATTTTAAAAAGAATTCTATAATTGTCTCCATAGGAGATACTATTCAGAAAGGTCAGGAAGTTGGAAAAGTTGGAAATAGCGGGAATTCTACTGAACCACATTTACATTATCATTTGCAAACAACATCTGATAGTTCAAATGGTGTTGGACTTCCTATTCAATTTTTAAATTATTATGAAGATAATGTATTTGTAGAAATAGGTGAGCCAGTAAGAGGCCAATTGGTGAGAAAAAACTAAGTCAATGTATAGATGAATTCCTTATGTATATTAAAATAAATAATCGAGATAATTATTTTTTATTGGATATACCTATCCAGTATTAAATAGTAATCTCATATTCTGAGATCAATTTGTAAAAGTTTTTTGCTATGGATTACTAAATTTTGATAATCACATTTTATGTTTAATATTTTCTTAATTTGATATGTTTTTAAGATTACTATAAAATTTAAAAAAAAATTGAATTACTTTTTATTAATAACAGATTAAGCATTAGTTTAGCCATAATAATTTGATAGTTAAATCTACCTGCATCCTGTTTTAGTTGATTTATTATAGTTATTTAAAATTTATATTAACTATCATAAACTAAATAAACTGGAGAGTTGTTTTAAATTTCTTAACCAAAGAAATTTATATTGATTGCTTGTAACTGACCAAATATAATGCTCATAAATAATAGGCACTCATTCTTGTTTGGAATATCTCTATTTTTATTAATTAGTTTTAATCCAGTATTTGCTTTTCAAACATTTGATCTATCTTATCATCACGATAATAATCAAGATACTAATTTGCAAAATATTCTTGATGAAGATTTTTTAGAGATGCCATCAAGTAACAGCTTTGGGATTGAAAATGGTACTTATTGGTTCCGTCTAAATATAGATCCAACTGGTTTTCCTGACCGAGCTGTAGTATACGTACCTACACACAATATTGATTATATAGAGCTATATAGTTTGGTTAATGATAAACTTCGATATGTTTCAAAAACTGGAAATATCGTAGTGAAAGATGAATTAGCATTTAACTATAAATTTCCCTCTTTTGTTATTAACCATGATGATCTGAAAAACACATATTATATGAAAGTAAGCTTTCCTAAGGGAGCAAACTTTCCTTTAAAAATTGTATCTGAAAAGACTTTCAATACTAATAATACAACTTCTCTCATTTATTTAAGTTTTTTCTATGGTATTTCATTGATTGTTTTACTAATTCACCTATTCTACTTCTTTAAGTTCAAAAACCCGTACTATCTCTATTACTTTGGGTTTTTATTTACATTAATGTTCAATTTACTTATGTTTGATGGAACATTACCTCATTTACTTAGGCCTTTTATAAATTTAGGAGAAATAGAACTTGTCTTTCATGTAATTGAGGAGATATGCTTACTTGCTTTCTCTATCCATTTTCTTGGCCTAAAGAAACGGATGCCATCCTTTGTTAAGTTCTCTTATAGTTTCCCTATATTATTAGCAATCGCTTATTTCTCTTTTTCAATAATTGATAATTTTAAAATTGTAGCAATTGCAGATTCTTTAGGTATTTGCACGATGTTAGTATTATGGATTATAGGAATCTATTATTGGAAAGAAAATGCTTATGCTAAATTTTACGTTATTGGGTATTTAATACTGATGCCTTTAGGACTATATTATTTTATAGGTTATGGATTTGGATGGTGGCCCGTTACTGGAGAAGATAAAATTGTTAAAATTGGTAGCGCTATAGATATGTTAGTCTTTACTTATGCCATCACTTTTAGAATGAAAACTAAGGCTGATGAAAATGAAAAAAAAATAAGCGCACTTGAAGAAGAAATAAGTATTACAAAATCTCAAATCAAAAGTCAAGATCCATATTTTATTTTTCTCAAAAAAAATGAATTTTCAGAAACACCTCTTACATTAAAGGAATTAGAAGTTTTAGAATGTATTTATGAAGGGTTATCCAATAATGAGATTGCTAAAAAACTCTTTATTTCTTTAAGTACAGTAAAAACACATATTAGCAATATCTTTCAAAAGTTTGGTGTCAAAAATCGGATCGATTTAAAATCATTAGTCACAGGTGCAATAAAAGAACACTACTCATAAAAATCTTTCTATCAATTACTTAATGAGGAAGTACTAGAAATATCATACCTGTAAAACTAGCTTTTCTTTTTGTTTAATGATATACTTACATAACAATTTGGACACAGATATGTCCCATCAAGAAATACTCAATAAATTTATTAAGTAACTATCATAAAAAAACCAAATCTATGAGAAGAACATTACTATCACTATTTTTACTTTTTTCATCATATATTTTTGCTCAAAATATTGATTATGAAAGTAGAATAACATCATTTTACGCAAATGATAATAACGAATTTGGAGAAGAAGAATATGCTTGGCTTGGATGGATTAGAGATAATGTAAATACAGTAGAAACAGCTTCAGGCTGTGTTGCAAAAAGTTCTAGTAGTGCTGCAACTCAAACGGGAAACTATGCTGTACGTAATCAAAGTAATACCGCTGCAACAGAGATCATAGGACGTATCGATGCTTGGGAAGATGACTCTGTCATTGACGATAACTGTGTGTATGGTAGTGGAGATGACTCTAGATTACAAACATCTGGCAATTATAGTTTTGTGAATCCCATAGAAGATGTATTCACAACTGCTAATCAAACTATAGGTTCGAATTCATTTAACATGAATCTATTCTATCAATACAAATACGCCAACACAACAATAGCTAATGCTGTAGAAAATACTACTGAAACATTCACAACTGGAGGTACAAAACCTTTTTGGGGGTCTAATGGAGCTTGGTCAAATGACGGCACAGATGCCGCAACTTCTGGAACTATTACAGACAATCAAATATCTTCATTTTCTACAACAGTATCAGGCAAAAGTCAAGTTATTTTTGACTGGAGAGTTTCATCAGAAGCCAATGATTTTTTGCAAGTGTATGTAAATGGTGTTTTAGATGAACAAATCTCTGGTAACGTAGCTTGGGCAACAAAAACAATAAATCTTACAGCTTATACAAATACCATAGAATGGAGATACTCAAAAGATGGTACAGGAAGTGCCTTAGAAGATAGAGGTCATATAGATACTATCTCTTTTACAAATGCAACTCCTTTAACAATTTCGGCAATAAATGAATTTAGCACAACTAATGGTATTGGCGAAAAAGCAACATTTACGGTTACTTTTAACCAAAATGTTGATGTAGATCTTACAGGAGGTACTCCTAGTTTATCATTAGGATTAACACCATCAGGAATGAGACAAGCATCTTATGCTACGGGAACAGGAACTTCGACCTTAACCTTTGAATACACTGTAGTAGCACTAGATCCAGAAAGTCAGCTGACTTTAACTTTTATGGGTACGAATGGAGGTTCTATTGTTAGTAGTTCTAATAATGTACCCGCAAATTTAAATTATAGTTTCCCTATTACTACAAATACCTATATTGATGGTATTATACCTGCAATATCAAATGCAGTAATTTCTACTGATTCTGCAAATCAATCAGGAAGAAAAGCTGCAGGTGATAATGTAATAATTACTGTTAATTTTCCCGAAATAGTTATTAATAATTCTTTCCAGGGTTATATTCCATTTACAATAGACGGTGAAACCCGAACTGCTAGTTTTACAGAAGTTTCTGGAACAACGGCAATATTCAATTATTCAATTGTAGCTGGAGAAAATGGTCCAGTCTCAGTATTAGATACTGATATAATTACAGCTACATCTGGCTCATTAGATGATGTTGCAGGAAATTCATATGCTGATACGGCTTTTAACTCCGTAAGTGGTATAGTAATAGTTGATACGACACCAATAATCCTAAGTACTACATTATCAGGCAGTGATACTAATATTGTCATAGATGGAGAAAGTATAATAGTAACAGTAACTTTTTCTGAAGATCTGATTGATAATTCCTTTATGGGTTCAGTTCCTTTAACAATTGGTGGTGTTTCACGTACCGCTAGTTTCATCAGTGTATCTGGGAGTACTGCGACATTCGAATATGTGGTTGCTGCCGGAGAAAATGGTACTGTATCTGTATTAAATACCAATGCTATTACAATTACTACTGGTTCACTTGAGGATAACTTAGGAAACCAATATGCAGGTGCCTCATTTAATTCTGTAAGCGGAATGGTTATAGTGGATACAATACCTATTATTCGTTTTGTATCTGTTTCCAGTGATAGCGCTATACCGGGATTAGCCTTAGAAGGAGATAAAATAAGAATATCAGCTGTATTTTCTGAACCAGCTACCGATAATTCTTTTGTGGGCCATATCCCTTTTAAAATAGGAGGAGTTTCACGGTCTGCAGATTATATATTTTTATCCGGATCTCTAATAGAATTTGAATATCAAATTGTATCTGGAGATAATGGTCCTGTAGTCGTACTAGGAACAGATTCTATTGTAATTACAACAGGTTCATTAAATGATGCTAATGGAAATTCTTATGTTGATGCTCCAATTTCTTCTGTAAGTGGAGCTAGTATTATAGTAGACACTGAATCACCTAGTATTAATAATCTACTAATTTCAAGTAGTTCATCTACTCAACCTGCCAATGCAGGACGCATCATAAAATTGAAGGCTACCTTTTCTGAAGATGTTACAAACAACAGTTTTACAGGAACAGTTCCTTTTACAATAGGAGGTGTTTCTAAAATCGCAAGTTTTAATGGCCTATTATCTGCAACAGAAGCAGAATTTGTATATACAGTTGTATCAGGAGATAATGGTATTGTTATGGCATTACCTGCTGACAATATTAATATTACTAATGGCCTATTACTAGATAATGTTGGGAATCCATACGTAGATGCATCATTTTCTTCTGTAACTGGATCAGTGCTGGTTGATACAACTGCACCTAGTATTGATAGTGCCTTAATTTCTAGCAATAGTTCAATACCCGGAACGGCAATCGAAGGAGATAATATTATAATAAGAGTCACCTTTGCCGAAAATATTGCGGAAGACGGTTTCAACGGTTCAATACCTTTTACAATTGGTGGAATACCCAGAGTGGCTAACTATAATGAATTCGAAAGTTCCACAGAAATAGATTTTACCTATACTGTTTTATCAGGGGATAGTGGCCTTATTGCCGTTTCTGATATTGATAACATTACGATTACAAGCGGTTCACTCGAAGATGCTGCAGGAAATCTGTATATCGATGCTCCATTTTCTTCGATTACTGGAACAGTGACAGTTGATAACACCACATTATCCGCGAATGATTATGTTGGCTTTCAGAACATTGTGTTATACCCGAATCCAACGGAAGGAATGGTTAGTATTAATAATAATGAGATCCTGAAAGTAACAGTATTCAATATAACTGGTCAAAAGGTATGGGAATCATTCAAAAATAATTTTGACACTTCAACACTAAAGTCGGGAGTTTATTTTGTAAACATTGAAACAGAAAAGGGAAGTATAATAAAGCGTCTTATACGAAAGTAATCTTAAACATTTAGTTTTATTGTATTGGCAAAATACTTTCCTAATAGTAAATGGGAAAGTATTTTACCAACACTCTTTCTTTTATTGTTTTTCTCATACCATTAATTTTCCCTCAAATACAATTACTGCTTGACTCTTTATGATGAACTTTTTATCATTAATTAGTTCAACTTCCATAAAGCCAGTTCTTTTTGAAGATTGAAAAGATTTCATTTTTGTTTTTCCTAACCGCTTACTCCAATAGGGCGTTAAAAAAGTATGTGTACCTCCGGTTACAGGGTCTTCATTGGTACCACTCCAAGGCCAAAAATATCTGGAATAAAAATCTAATTCACTACTAGATGACGCTGCTGCTGTCACTAATACTCCATTAAAACTATTCGTTGATTTATAAAGAGCATTAAAATCAGGATTTAATTCTTTAAGTTTTCTAGAATCGTTAATTTCTAAAAGCAAAATATTAGTCTCTACATTGTATTCAGCATTTTTAATTTCATCTATAGTAAGAGCTTTTAATAAAGCGGAAGGCACTTCTGAAGGTATTGTTTTATACACAGGAAATTCCATGATAATTTCATTACCTTCTTTCTGAATGTACAAATCAATATCCTGGATGTTTATAAAATGAATTTCTTCACAATCAGTTATTTCAAAAACTACTTTAGATGCTGCGAGCGTTGCATGACCACACAATGGAATTTCCATTTTTGGTGAGAAATATCTAATAGAATATTGATTACTTTTTTCTGATTTCTGAATAAACGCTGTTTCAGATAATCCCAATTCTTGTGCAATTAGCAGCATTTTTTCTTCAGTCAATGTACTATCTAAAATGCAAACTCCTGCTGGATTACCCTTAAATGCTTCATCAGTAAATGAATCTACTATATATGTTTTCATTATTTTATTTTTAAATTAATTGATTACCTAAAGATCTTAAAACATCGATTAAATACTCTACATGTTTAGCTTCCCTTCTAAAGTTAGTACAACAAGCTCTTAGAACTACCATTCTGTTTAACGTCGTTTCCCTAATAAAAACACGTTTATCGGTTTCAGTTAATTTAACAAGTTTAAGGTTTAGATTATTTATTTCTTCTAAATTTAGTTTCTTATCATTACCGATATATCTAAAACATACTATAGATAAACCACTAGCCATAAACTCAAAGTCATTAGATTTTTGAATGAGCACTGTTAAGAAATTCATTACTTTAATACTACCGTCTATTGCTTGTTTAAGGTTTTCCTGACCATAAACTTTAAAATTCATCCAAACTTTTAAGGCCTTAAAATTCCTAGATTGCTGAAAACTATATTCAGAAAAATCAACTTGTAACTCTTGATTATAATCAAACTTTTGATATTCTGGTATCACACTAAAAGTTTCTTTTAAATGATTTTTATCTTTTACCAAAATACATCCAGCTTCAAAAGGAACAAACAACCATTTATGTAAATCAATAGCAACCGAATCTGCTTGATTTAAACCTTTGAATGAGCTTTTTGTAGCCTCCAAATTGGCCGCACAACCTCCATATGCTGCGTCTACGTGAAACCAAACATCATATTTTTCACATAACTCAGCCAACTGATATAAAGGATCAATGGCTCCTGTATTCACGGTACCTGCATTTCCCACAATACACATTGGTGTATAACCAAATGCCAAATCTTCTTTTATTTGAGCTTCTAATTCCTTTACATTTATAGTAAAGTCAGAAAGTGTAGCAATTTTTCGCAGATGTTTTTTCCCAATTCCTAAAGCATCTATACTTTTATCAATACAATAATGGGTTTCCTCAGATGCGTATACCGTAAATTGTGATTGTTCTTTTAATCCATCTATTGAAATATCAATGTTTGATTTTAGTCGTCTTGCAACTTGTATTCCTGTTAAGTTTGCAGTAGAACCTCCGCTTAAAAATACACCTGAAGCATTATTGCTATAACCACAAAATTGACCAATCCATTCTATAACTTGTTTTTCAATTTCACTTGATGCAGCAGAATTCATCCAAGTTGTGGCATTTACGTTTAATGCTGTTGCTAAAAAATCACCAATAATACTTGCCTGTGATGCACAAGATGTTACCCAAGGATAAAAATGAGGACTGTAATGTATTGTAGAATTTGGAATGACATTTTTCTTTATAATAGAAAGAATATCTTCTACTTCTGATGAATCTGATGGGATTGACTCTTTAAAAAAATCTTTAATTTCTTGTGGATTGGGGTTATTATAGACTTTTTGATTATCGATATTCGAATACATATCAGCAACCATATTAGCTGCCTGATATAGTTGTGACCGAAAATTTGTTATAGGTTGATCTAAATTAGTTTTAATATTCATCAGCGATATACTTTTATATAATCCTATCTATAAGATCAGTTATTTCATTTGTTTCTTATTCTAATGCTTGTTCCCAATCAGCTATTAAATCATCTATATGTTCAAGTCCTACAGAAATGCGTAGTAAATTATCTGGGGTTGTTGTATGAGGTCCTTCAACAGATTCACGATGTTCTATAAGACTTTCCACACCTCCCAAACTTGTAGCTGTCGTAAATAGTTTTAAATTATTAGAGATGCTAATTGCTGTATTTTTATTTCCACTTATTAGTACCGAAAGCATAGCGCCATATCCATTTTTCATTTGCTTTTTTGAGATTTCATACTGTGCATTGTTCTTTAATCCTGGATAATTTACTTTTTTAATTTTTGGGTGACTCTCTAAATAATTGGCTAATTTCTCAGCACTTTTGGATTGTTCTTTAATTCGTAAGGGCAACGTTTTAATACCACGAATGATCAACCAACAATCAAAAGGAGATGGAACTGCACCCGACAATAATTGAATTTGTTTTATTTTTTCGCTTAGTTCATTATTCTTCTTTAAAACTAAACAACCTCCCATAACATCACTATGTCCACCAAAATATTTTGTAGTTGAATGCATTACAATATCTACCCCTAATTCAATTGGATTTAGCAAAACTGGTGTCAGCCACGTATTGTCAACACCAACACGTATATTATTAGACTTAGCTATTTTTACAATTGCTTCAATATTGATTACTTTTAATAAAGGATTAGAAGGGGTCTCTATCCATATTAATTTAGTATTGGATTGAATAGCTTTAGAAACATCCTCTAAATCAGACATATCAACTTTGGTTAATCTCAAATTCCATCTATTGAATACATCGTTAAGAAGCATATGTACATTAAAAAATACATCATCCGGAATCAGTATGTGATCTCCAGATTTTAAAGATTGAAAAACAGCATTAATTGCTCCCATTCCTGAAGAAAATGTATAGGCAACTTCTCCTTTTTCCAGGATAGCCAAACTTTTTTCTAATTGGCGCCTATTTGGATTATCTAGTCTTGAGTATCTATAATCATTTGTAAAACGCCCATCTTCATTGCGTAGATATGTCGTAGATAGATGTATGGAAGAACTTACTGCTTTAATTTCTTCAGTACTGTCTTTTGTATGATGTATAGCTAATGTTTCTGGTTTCATGAAGATTTAATTTCTTCTAATAAAGAATCTCCTTTAGAATAATCTTTACAAGTCCATTGCCATTTTTCGTTTAATTGAATTTTTTCATTTTTAATGGTTATTTCAGTATTACAAACACCTGTCAAAAATTCGCCTTTTAGATTTAATTGTTGATAAATCAAAATGATCTTGTTATCATTTAATTTCCCTATTAATGTCCCTAATTCAATATTTCCTCCAGCATAGGAAGCCCAAATTTTATCACCTTCTTGCCTATAATGAAATATTGTATCTGCAGTAACATCACCATTACTGGAGTTATCCAAAGCTTTGAATTTTTTATTATTAAGATTAATATTCATATCTATTTATATTATGTTCCAAAAGAAACGTTCCTTTGTATTATGTTCCGCTCCTAATGCGTTATAAAACTCAATCGCATTTGTATTAAAATAAGGAGTTTGCCATTGCAAGTTATAGTTTTTTTTGAGCGCATATTTTTTTAGTTCTTTCATCATCATGCTACCTAATCCTTTCCCTCTAGCTTCTTCAGTAAGAAATAAGCAATCCATATAAAAGTAAAAGTTAGCATCCCAGGTTGAAAATTGTTTGAGAATTGTGGAATATCCTAGCAACCTACCGTTTTGTTCAACGACCAAGCATTTGATATTTTCATTTAATGGAAATAGATGTTCAGAAAGTAATTTCTCCTTATGTGATTCATCGTAATTCGTTTTTTCGTAGGTAGCATGTTCTTTACATAAAATGACAAGCTGCTGGATATCCTCTTTTTTAGCTAATCGAATAATTGGTATATTCATTAGCAAGCGCATTCGAACATTGATCCCGAAACTGCTTTTGTACCTTCAGTAGCATACCCATCAAATTTCCACCATTCTATACCTCCTATCAACTCTTTAACTTTAAAACCTAATCTCGCCATTCTGAGTGCTCCTTTGGTTGAGGCATTACAACCGATACCATCACAATAACAAATGTATGTTTTGGATTTATCTAGATGCTTTGTAGTTTCATCAGTCATGTCTCTATGAGGAATGTTTATAGCTGTTGGAATATGTTCTTTGTCATATCCGAATGTTTGTCTAGTGTCTAATGCTATTAAATCTTCTCCATTTTCAAACCCTGCATATAAGTCTGATGGATCCATTTCGTAGGCTAATTTGTTTTCGTAATGTTTAATTTGATTATTCATAATTCTATTGTTTAATTAAATATGGGTTTTAGAAAATTTCGTTTATAACTGATTATACATTTTGTTTCATCTGCATAGGCATATGCTTTAATACAATCATCGTCCAAAAGGCTATCTATTCTGTAGTTTTCATAAGCGGCTAACGAAGAGAAACTAAATAACGCATACGCTTTATTGCTTGCTCCTTCATGTGGTAAAAAATACCCATGATGTTGCCCTCCAAATTTATTTACTAAAGGAATCCACATTTTAGCGTAGGTAATAAATTCTTTGATTTTGAACGTATCAATTGTATAATCCAGATAACAGCTAACCATAGATATTCTTTTAAGATGGAATCAAAGTTATATTGAATGGAAGAAATCATTATGAAAATTATATGAAGAGTTTTTGAAGAACTTATGAATTATTTTCATTTCTAAACAATTCATTATTCAAGTTTATGATATGTATCTTTATTTCTTGTGTTATACCATTTACATATTGTCTAACTGAATTATTTTCAATAGTTCTATGATTATATTTCAGATATAAAAAAGGTCTAATGTTGTAAATTTGTATCTATGGAGATAAAATATTTTAGGCTGATAAAGACGATTGCAGAAGAAGGAAATATTGTTAATTCTTCGGAAAAGTTATTTTTGACACAATCGGCATTAAGTCACCAATTGATTGTATTAGAAGAACGTCTTGGTTTTAAGGTATTTCATAGGTCAAGAAACAAATGGAAATTAACTGAAGAAGGAGAGGAACTTTATAAGTTGGCAAATGAAGTTCTTCAATCCATTGAGAAGGGATTCAATAATATCAAGCATATAAAAGAAGGTTCTAAAGGTACTATACGATTAAGTACTGAATGTTCTACTTTTTATCAAGGTATACCAAGGTTTATACAGAAAATGGGAATTCTATACCCAGAAATAACAATAGAATTAACCGAAGCAACTCATCAGTCATTTACAAAATTACTTTCGAAAGATATTGATATCGCTATAGTTACTTCACCTTCCTCTTCTAAAGAATTGTTGTCTATAAAATTTTATGAAGATGATGTAATGGCTTTAATGAATAATGAACATTCACTAGCTTCGAAAAAATTTCTTGAAGCATCTGATTTTTTGAATGAGCATTTAATCATTCAATCATTTCCATTATCAACAGTTTCGGTTTATAAGCATTTTCTTGAACCTAATAACGTTGATCCTATTAAAATTTCTGCAGGAATTCACACTGAGATTTGTCTAGAAATGATAGCAGCAAATATGGGAATTATGTGTTTACCTAAATGGGTTTTAACTCCTTTTAAATTACCTGATAATGTTACGTACAAACAAATTGGTGTTAATGGCCTTAAACGAGTACATTATTTAGTTGTTAGAACAGCTGATAGAGATAAAAAATATATTGATGATTTCGTGAGTAATTTTGAAGAGGATTTTTCTTCGAAGTAATTTCTATTCTAACATATATTGATAATATACGATTCGTAATATTCTATCTATTATTAATAATTTCAATCAATTTTTTCAACTGAGTATCATTCCCTTTTAGAACCTGTTCTTCGTCTTCCGGAATATAGATATCAGGTTTAGTTCCGTTGCCATCTAATGTTTTTCCATTTCTTTGAAACGATAACATAGTGGAAATTCTAACTCGGATTTTTGAATGCTTTAAATTCATCTTTTTCGAGTTTCCGCTAGAACCATCTGTAGTAACACCGACTATCTTAATATTAGGCAACCCTTTAAATGCGCTGGTAAAAACTGTTGCAGCACTAAAACTATGCTCATTTACCAGGATATAAATCGGTTTCGCATATGGCATATTTCCGCTTTCTAAAACCATATAATGAGGGTTACTGAATTTTGATGAATCAAATTCCTTTTGTAATACAAAGTCTTTAGAAAATTCATCGATAGCTTTTTTATCAAAAGCATTAAAATTACTTGACGTATGTCTATATAAAAATCGATTAGACATAGATGTATGAATATTCGCCTTCTCTTCAGTCCGCAAATAAGCCACATTAGCAACCCAAGGAGCGTTTGATTTTGGAATATTATACTTTGCCAATTTTTGAATTAAATCTCTACCTCCACCAGGATTAAATCTGAGGTCTATTACAAGTGCCTTTGTATTATAAAAAGCAGCAAGTGTTGAGTTAATACATTGTTCTAAACCTTCAATTTCACCAAAATGATACATTTCCGGTAATGATATATAGCCAATATTCCCTGTTAATAATTTAGAGATCTGTTTAAAGTTTCCTTCTTTAATATCCCTGGATTTTAGAAAAGTGTTTTGTTTTAATTTAGAGTAATATTGAAACTGTTCTTTTTGTAGTTGAACTATTTCTGTTTTATCTTTTTTACCATTGGTGAAAACAACTTTAATCTGTTTTGGCAACGGTAAGTTATTAGTGAAGTAAAGTTTTCCAAGCTGTTGTATTTCAGACAGTCCCCTTCTAAATTTTGTTTCTTTTGGAGCTTTTTTAGATCTATACACTAATGAGTCTATCATTCTATCAATAGCTACATTATTTATAGATTTTATATAAGGATAATCAGGATGAAAATATTCGTATATCCCTTCTTTTTCTATGCGTTTTAAAGCTATCGCTTTTCCCTTTAACGCAGCTATTGAAAATGGTAATTGCAATGCATATGTGGGATGTTCCTTTTTTATAAAAGATTCATTTTTAACACTCGAATGTCTATCTCCTATTTCGGCCATTATTTTTGCTAATTCATATGCTAGATAATTGATATCGATATCATTTTTTGAAATCGATATTTTAGTTTTTAACGAGTTTATAGCACTTTTATAATTATAACTAGATACTTGTACATATGAAGAACGTTTTTCAAGAATCTGTTGAAACTCTTCTATATCTTCAATAGCCTGAGAAAGCGTTATTTTTTTCAACTTATTCCGTTTGTTTTCAATTTGGTAATTATATTTTAAAACTTTTTGCCTGTTTTCAAAGCTGTATATTCCTATTACATTTTTTTGTTGTTCACCAAAAGAAAGTACTAGGTTTACTTTTTCTTTTGGTCGAGATCCCATTTTTTTTAGTACTTCAATCAGATCTTCTGAAAAACGTTTTTTCCATTTAGTACCAAATTGACTCTTGCAAAAATCTAACAATTCTTTAGTAGTATATATATCAAGTTTTTCTAAAGTATACCATTCATTATTGAATTGTACAATTGGTTGTTTGTTTTCCCATGTAACCGCTGTAAAAGGAGATGCTTTTTCTAATTGCAATTGCTGACCAAACCCAATTAATGAAATGAAACATAAAGCAAATAGTACAAAGTAAGTTCTCATATTTTTAAATTAAAATCTTATCAAACGTATCTTTATTAGACTTTGTTTAAAAATATTATCGACAAACCTGAGTTCACAATAGATAATACTCATCTCCTACTCGACTTAACTGAAGAGCATTTCTCTATATTTATATTATAATTTATTAATGGTCAATAATGTTACAACTATCACATAAAACTATACAGACAATTAAAATTACATTTAATGCTGTTTTTATTGGATTTATAACTTTTAGCCTTTTAAGAAGAGCCTTCGTTTCACTTCCTGATAATTGGCTTTTCTTTTTAACAAGTGATGCTGTAGAGAATTTTTTATGCGCTTTTATTGGCTATTCCTTATATTATTATATACTAAAATTGAAAGGTATTTGGAAAAAAATAGGATATATAATTCTGTTTGTTATACTTCTTATAACATTAGCTTCACTTAAAAATTACAGAATACAGGAAAGAATAGAAACTGAGATGCTTTCCAACGAAAAAGAGGATAAAGTTCAAGTAAATAAAGAAGTCTTCTTGAGTGAAATTAATAAACTTAAAAACAGTTTTCATCAAAAAAGAAAGAGCGATGGATCTCGTAAAATATTCGAATACTTTACAAGTTTTTTGGGACAAGTACTTTTATTTTATTCACTCATCTATTTTGTAAATCGATTAGAATACCTTAATCGCTATAGAAAATTAGAAAACGAATTAAATCAAACGAAAGCGCAATTACTGCGTAACCAATTACATCCACATTTTTTGTTTAATGCATTTAACTCTTTGTATAGTTTGTCTTTAAAAAACCATCCAGACACCTCTGATTATATTCTAAAACTATCTAGTATGATGCGCTATTTAACGGATGAAACAGATCTTAATAAAGTACCGTTGACTAAAGAGTTAGATTTTATCAAAAAGTATATAGCAATAGAAAAAATACGATTTGGCAAAGATGCACGTATTAAACTTACGATCAATAACACCATCAATGATTCGATATTCATAGAACCTTTTCTTTTAATTACACTCGTAGAAAATGCTTTTAAGCATGGATTTTATACCAACTCGAAAGATGCATTCGTAAATATCAATTTGAATATTGAGAATAACGAACTTTTATTTACTGTTGAAAATAGTCTTTTTAATAAACAGCATTTTCAAGAAAGTAGCCGTAAAGGGAAAGGACTTAAAAACTTAAAGCAACGCTTGCAATTGTTATATCCCAAAAAATCAAGTTTACATATAAGTAGTACCAAAGAAAACTACACAACACAGCTTAAAATAACACTAACTTAAATGAAATTTTATAAAACGATAATAATTGATGATGAACCTTTAGCTATTGATGTTATAGCCCACCATTTAAAACGATTTTCTAATATTGAATTGGTTAAAACATTTACCGATTCTGTGGAAGCTTTTAATTACTTAAAGCAAGGACATCATATAGATATTGCTTTTACAGATATTGCTATGCCTGAAATTTCTGGGATTGAACTTGTAAAACTTTCTAAGGACAATACTAAGTTCATAATGACTACTTCTTTTAGTGAGTATGCCGTTGAAAGTTTTGATTTGGAGGTCGTGGATTATCTTTTAAAACCTATTTCTTTTGAACGTCTTACAAAAGCGATTACTCGTTTTGAAGATTTAGAAAAAGGTGCAAATCACAACACATTAGAACCTTCATTTTTTGTAAAAGAAGGTGATGAGTTTACTAAAATCCTAGTAAAAGATATTGATTACATCGAAGGCTTAAAAGATTATGCTAAGATTGTTATTGGAAATAATTATTGTTTAGCATTAAAAACATTAAAATCAATAGAAGAAGTATTAAGTACCTATAAATTTATGAGGATTCATAAATCATACATTGTTCCTTTACCTAAAATAAGTCAGTACAATGGTAAATGTGTATTAATCAATGATTCCGAAATCCCTGTAGGTAGTAGTTATAGAGAAGCTTTAAAAACATACCTAAATAACAACAAACTATAATTCTGTGTGACTTAAAAATAATAGATGCTTCAATCATAAAATTGAAGCATCTATTCATGAATAATTAGTTAGTACTTAATTATTTTATTTAACAATTAGTTTTTTAGTAACATCTTCATTGCCTTCGGATTGGATTTTTACTACATAAATACCAGAACTGAGTCCTAAGTTACTAGCAGAGAAATTATTTACACCTGGTTGTAATTTAGTTTCATATTTTTTCTGTCCTAATATGGTATAAATACTTACCATAGTTTCTACAGTACTTTCCGAGTTTAGGTTTAGAGAAAATAAATTTCTGGATTTATACTATAAGAAAAGCTTTCAGAAAAACCTCTGAAAGCTTTTATATTATACGCTATACCTATTTAAAAGAAGATCGTTGTATTCAAAACATATTTGTTTCACAAAAATTTAAATTATTTCAATAAAACCAGTGATACTTCTATGAAAACAAAGAAAACACAAAAACAAACAGTGCAGTATACATAATTAGCAGAACTGCTTTTAGCCTGTGCTTTATTATTAAATTTTCAATGTAATTATTGCTTAAATATTTTTTCAACTGTAATTCCATCATGATGTTCCGCTTTTATAAAATAAGTTCCTGATGATAGTTCATCAATAGCATACATTGGTAAACTTTGTGTAAATGTTTTTACCGCCTTACCCTGTAAATTGTATACGGTAATACTATTTACTTTTGTCTTAGATTGGATATAGAAAGAGTTTTTAACAGGATTTGGATAAACCACGAAACCTTTTAAAAATGTATTATCTTGGGTACTTAATAGAGGGGAATCGAACTCATAAGCTCCCAAATCTACCGTAGTATTAAAAATACGTTGGTTACCCAATAAATCGGCAGTAATACCTGATGGAATCCAAGAGTTATCACCATTATCTATTGCAGGGGATGTTGCTTGTAAATTATAATCGTTTTGAGATGCATTTACAAATAAAGGATTACTGTTTATTCCTATTTGCTGTCCACCTTCAACAATAGTAGCTAGTACTTGTGTGGTATTGCCCGAAATTAAAAAAGGGGCTGTAGAACCATTACCCCAAATAATAGAGTTAAACATATAGTATTGCAAACTTGTACCACTATTGTTATTTATTCTTATTACATTACCATTTACACCTGTGTTATTAGAAAATGTAGAATTTACAACCCTAACATTTATACCTTCTGGTCCTGGATTAGCCGCTCCGCTGGTTGTAATATAAAATACAGATGCCCCGTTGGCTGATATATTATTGTAGAATAAACAATTATTTATTACAGAATTTAATTTTTGATTAAACCCATCGCTACCATTAAGTAAAAAGGCTGAATTTGTATCAGAATAATTATCTTTTACTATACAAGATTCAAAGTTAATTGTAGATAAAATATTCTGCTCGCCACAAGGATAAAAACTTGAAAATACAGCAGTATCATTTGCTGTATTTTTTTCGAATATACAGTTTACTATTTCAGCTTCAATACTTCCAGAATTGTAAGGTTGCGTGTATAAAGCGCTACCTCTTCTGTTATCGTATTGTGCACTAGGTGTTACAGCACAATCAGATAATACAATCCCATTTGCATTTCCGCCAGAAATAGTAAATCCGTCTACAATTATATTTTTCACATCTTCTTTTAGTGTTATTACATGAAATGAGTTATCTTGCCTCGTAGCTTCAGTATCTATTAAGTTAGTAGTATCATCGCTGTTAAAATCACCACTTAAAGTTGTAATGTTAGTTCTAAAATTACGTTGAGAAATATTTGTCTCTGTACCTATAAAACCACCATATAATTTTGCGTTATCTGGTAAACTAAAGGTGCGATTTCTCCCTGTTCCTCCAGTTGGTACATATGTACCTTGAGCTACCCAAATTTCGTTAGATGAGCTAGCTAAAGCAATAGCACTAGTTAGATCTGTAAATGCATCTGCCCAAGAAGTTCCATCATTATTTCCTGTTGCATTTTGGTTGACATAAATTATTGGTTGGGGAGATATGGGTGTAAACACGATATCATCTACACCAAAATTAGTTTGAGAGCCATTTGTCCTAGTTATTTCTATTAGCTTAACATTGGTCCAATTTAAAGTTACTACTACGGCATTTTGCCCTACTGTAGATGTTGTAGTTTCTAAAACATTTCCCTGATTATCAAGAGAATTAAACGTCCAACCTTGATTATTAGCTACATCAAACACCTTAATACTTTGTATATTAAGTCCATTAACTGTAGTGCCCACACTTTCATTTACACCAATTTGAACCGAGAGTTCATTCTGCTGGTTTCTTACCGATAAGCCTGATGTACCTTGACCAGCTGTTGTTAACAAAATAGGCGTTAAGCTTGGTGCGTTAAAAACTACAAAGTACCGTCCATTAACGACTTGACTAACTGATGAATTTGGGTTTTGACTGGATCCATTTATTGTTGCAGTTTCCCAATCAAAGGTTTGCGCATTTGCACTAATAGTAAAAACTGCAAGCAGCATAAAATAAAGTAGTTTGTTTTTCATCTTAAATAATTTATCTGTTTTATAAAATCAAAGAAACTATACTCGTATAACATAGTTGTAAAGAACTTTATAAATAGCAATTTGGCTTTGTAAAAGAAGAAAACATGAGTTCCAGTAAAATTAAACCCCTCAAAATTCAATTGAATTTTGAGGGGTTTATAATTTATAAAATGTTGTAACGAATTAGCTATTTATACAATAAACTTTTTAATTTTCTTCTTAGACATTGTTTTTACCTTTTTGAGCTTACACTGTAAAGAGTAAAACAAATACGATAAGATAATTTATTGTCATTAATTAATAGCTATCGTAGAACCACATCCCGAATTTGCACTATAGACCTTATTAGTTGTAGTACTATAATTGTAGCTTCCACCAGACTTTGTTTCTATTTGTAAATAAGCATTTGTATCACAACTCCAAGTTGCTGTACTACCACTATCAATTCTAGTACCTCGATTACTACTCCCAGATTTACCTATATAAATGGTGTTCCCTGTATTATTGCGTAGTGTTACTTTATTTCTTGCCTTTGCGCCTTGATAATTTTCCTCGTTTTGCTTTATTCTTCTCTGTAAATCTTTGTACTCAGGTGTTGCTTTTATAGAGTCGTTATAACGTTTAATCTCTTCATCTCCCGCATTACGTGCTGCTTTAATTTTAGCAATATCACTCTTATCCTTAGCTGTAAGTGTATAGGCAGTTTGTTTTGCTTGCATAGCTTTTACATAATTGGTAAATTTTTCCACAAGGTTTATACTTTTTAAGTATTTATGAGTTGGGCTAAGTCCCGCGCTGTTAAGCTTTTGTTTCATTTTTCCTAGAAAACCACCTTTCTTTTTTTTCTTAGTAGTAGTTTCACCATTTTTAACCAGTGCATATACCTTAGTTATATCATTAACAGAAGGTACTCCTCCATCTGGAATTTTATCTAAAATAAAAATAATGTCATCTACAATAACATACCCTTCTTTTGTGTAGGTATGTTTCATATTCATGGTATGAGGATAACTGTCCATTCTACCATAATCACTTAATTCTGTTTCGCCAATTTCTCCCCAATCTTTTGATACTGGTTTTCCAACAAAACCAACAGGAATTCCACCACCTATTCGCAGTATGCTTACTTTAACTTTAGGTAACGACCTTGCAAAGTTACAGGTGCCTCCTCCATTTGGCGATATATCAGTAAAACCTTCGTAAATTGCATTTTCCCCATTGGCTTCAAGGGCTTCGAAGAATGATTTTTGCGCCTGCAAGGTTATTGTACACAAGGCACATATGGTAAGTAAAATTATTTTTTTCATGATTTATTTTGTTATGTTAATTTTTTGATATGGGCTATATCTTAACTCGCTTGCTGAAGAACCTTTTAATCTTAAAAAATATTCTCCTGTGTTTGGAATATAAGTTGTAAAATTTGATGTAATGAATGAATAACCTACTACATTATTGTCTGTTACAAATCTATTTGTTGCAACCTCTCCTAACTTATTTAAGTCTAAATCATAGATTTCAACACTTAAATCTAGGCCATTGGCAAGAGCCCAAGACCCTCCAAAGAAAAAATCGAATCTTTGTCTAGTCGGTAAGTTTAATTCGATCAAAACTGCAGAACTTGTATTTCTTTCTACAGAGAAGAAAAAATTATATAAAAAACCATCTTCATCTCCGTCAACCATAATGTAAGGTCTATCAGGTGAAATGGCTGGAATATTAATTTCTAATTCGGTGTTACTTTCTTTTTCTATAATAAAAGCTTTGTAAGTATCTACTTTAGCTTCAAATAACTCTTTAGTAAAGTTTAATATGTTTATACTTGGGTTAGTATCATCTTCTGTGTTTGAAAATTGAAGAGGTAACGTATATTCTTCCTTTAATACATCTCCTTTAATTTTTATTTCATAACTGTAAGCACTATTATATCCTTCAACTGATATCTCTGCATCCCAAGAGTTGTTGATTACATCTCCTAAATTAAAAAGAAAATAGGTGTCTCTAAAGTTCGAGACTGTTTTTGTGAAATAGGCTTTTGTAATGCTTTTGTCTTTTGGAGTATCTTCAATATTGTCATCACTACCTCCACACGATGCTAATTGCAGTCCAATTATTAAAATAAATAATCCCTTTTTTAAATTTTCCATTTTATATCATTAATAATTAATATTTATGCTAATTAACTACTAGAATATAAAATTTCATCAATCCACTTTATGAACTGCGAATTGGATTCATCAAGTGAAAAAAGTCACAGTCTGGATATTATATTTGTTATAAACTCTTCTTGTTAGGCATCGTTAAAATAACTTTGGTGCCTATAGCACCGCGATGTTCGTCGTATAGATCTTCAATGACATAGCCTATGTTTTGATCAAAACGTTTATTAAGAATAGTAAGACGTTTATTAATAGCGCTTAAAGCAAAAGATTCGTGATGATTACCTTGTCTTTTTCTTATGGCCTCTGCCCTTTTTCTGCCTACCCCATTATCTATAATTACACAGTATAAATAATCTTCTTTATACTCAAACGACACATTAAGTCTTTTTTGTCCCTCCTTATGTAATAAACCATGCACCAAAGCATTTTCAAGAAAAGGTTGTATCATCATAGACGGGATATATAAGTCTTGTTCTCCCTTATAAGAAATGGTATAATTAAAAGAATCTCCAAAACGTAATTTCTCAAGTCTTAGGTAAACTTCTAAAAATTCCAATTCTTGATCAACAGCTATAAAATCTTGATTTGAATATGTTAAAGTATTCCGTATAAGATTAGCAAACAAAACGATATAGTCATAAGAAGTTTCAGTGTCTTCTTTTAAGACTAAATCCTGAATAGAATTTAATGAATTAAATATGAAATGAGGGTTCATCTGAGAACGTAAGGCCATTAAGTTGATAGTTAATAGCTCTTTTTCTAACGAAATTTTTTCGAGTTGGGCCTCACGTTCCTTTTCTTTTGTTTTTATCTTTTTTCTTAAATAATATGTGACCAAAGAGATAGAACATACTATAATTCCAAGAAAGAACCACCACGTTTTCCAAAAGGGGTTTCTAATAGTAAAATCTAATGATTTTGTAGCACTATTATTTTTAAAATTTTCGAGATAAGGTTTTACTTCAAAAGTATAATTCCCTGCAGGAAGACTATTATATTTCACAAAATTTACTCCTGTTGTGGTCATAAACCAACTATCATTAAGTCCTTTTAACCTATATTGATAAGTTCCTTTGTGATTGAACAAAAAACCATTTACATTGAATCCAATTTCGATAGTGTTCTTGTCATAATCTAATTTATACTTATCCGTAAGGCTTGTATCCGTATCATTGATCTTAAATGCATTAAAATACACTTCAGGATTCTGATTTTTGAAGCTATTCGCACTATTAATTGAAAACAAACCATTACTTGAGGCAAAATATACCTTATTATCAAATATTTCAATACCAGTTATATCATAAGATAGAACGCCTTCACGTTTTGTGAGCGTTTTAAATGTTTTAGTTTTTAAACTAAGTAATTGAATACTATTGTCAGAGGCAATCCACAATCCATCTGCATCGCCTTTAATTTTTTGAATATTATTGGATGTTAAACCACTTGAAGTCGAAAAATGATGTCTAACCTCATTATCTTTGATACCATAAACACCATCTTTAAACGTACCTGCCCAAATAATACCATCAGAAGTTTGGCTTATGGTTTTTACAAAAATAGGTTTGTCTTTGTATCTAATGGTCTTAGATTGCCATAAAGTATCAAAAACTTTGAGTTCATCAACGTATGCAATCAGTGTTTCTTTTGTTTTAAAATTGTAATGAGAAGCATAGGTTCTTTTGTTTCTAGAAATAAATGTTGGTTGTTCATTAAACTTACCTTCTTTTATCAGTCCAACTCTATAGTAATCGGTATAAAGAAGCGTGTTGTTTTCTAAAATACATATACTTTTAACAGTTTGAAACTGTTCAATTTTCTCAATATTCAGTGAATCATAGTCTAAAACATAGCCGTTTATATCTTTACCTATCAATAATTGATTATAAGAATGATAGAACTTTATTGCCGAAACTCTATCTTTTGTTGGTAGTGTGATCCTTGTATTTTTGTTGGTTATTAAATTATAAAACCCAACATTTCCTTTTGTAGTACCATAAACAACAACAGAATCATTCACCTTATCCAGAGCGGTTATATTAGCATCTTTTGTAGAAAGGTCACTGATCTCTATAGCGATGTTTGGCACAACATAAACTCCGTTATTTAAAGTAGTAAACCAATAATTATGTGCACTGTCTTTTATTATTTTTGAAACATTTAGCGATCCAAAAATTCGTTTGACAAAATTCAATTTTCCATAAATCAATTTATAGATCCATACTCCAGAATTAGTAGCAATCCATATTTCGTTGTTATTTTCAAAGTAATCATAAATTCTTTCGTTTGAAATATCATTTAGTTCATAAATGGGTTTCGCCATTTTAGAGTGTAAATCATATTGAAAAAACACATTTTTATCATTTAAATTTTGATTAAAAAATACAGACGTTCCTATTTTGAAAAACCTTGATTTACCTCGTTTATTTTTAGAAGATTTATTTAATGCCGATTCACGTATCTGAAACAATGGAGCTATATTAACGTTTGATTTTAGATTTAAAATGATATCATTATCTTCTACATAAAAAGTATCATCAATTTTAAATGGAGATCCGAACTTCTTTTTGCTCTGTATTTTTTTGCTGTATTTTTTATCCTTAATATCTATGGTAAGAATGAAACTCCCAGAAAAGACCAACAAATTAGAGCCTGAAATTTCGAACTCGGCAAGTTCTCCTTTTAGTTCTTCACTCAAGTCTATAAATAATTCTAAACGGTTATCTTTTACATAAAAGAATTGACCCGAGATATTGTTGCACCATATCTTACCTGATGCGTCTTGTTTGACACCAAAAACAGATAGACCACGTTGCTGTTTATTGCTATAATTTACAAAGTGTTTACCATCGTATCTAAAAAAACCCTTATCTGCGCATAACCAAACAAAGCCCTTATCATCTTCTATTATATTATAAAACTCTTTATCCGGTAAGCCATCTTTTTCTGAAAGTTGTATAGAAACAGGTTCTTGCGCATCACTATTAAAAACACAAATGAGACATACTATGAATGTAATCTTTTTTATCAATTTAAGGGGTTTGAACTTAGTTTTTTCTGAAATGCTTCAATCCTTGTTCTTGAAATCTTCACTTTGACCGTTTGATCAATCATAGTGATAGTTTGAGCCGTTTTATTAAGTAATTCTACATGATCTAAATTTACAATCCATGTACGATGCGCACGAAAAAATGAGGCGTCTTTTGGTAAAATTTCTTCAAAATATTTTAAGTTTTTACTGGCAATAATAGTTTTATTTCCTATTAACAGTAATTTACTGTAAGCTCCTTCTGCTTGTATCGCTAGTATATCACTTAGATTCACAATTCGCCTGTCACCAAGTTCGGGAATTACAATTTTATTAAAATCTTTTTCTTTTATAGATTTAAGTAAGATATTATAATCGGTTAATGCAGATTTCTGCTTTAGTTTTACTTCTATTTTTTCAATAGTACTATCGAGTTTTGAGCGTTCTATGGGTTTTACTAAATAGTCGATAGCATTAAGTTCAAAAGCTTTTATAGCGTAGTGGTTAAAAGCGGTAACAAAAATGATTTCAAAATTAATCACATCAAAAAATCTCACGATTTCATAGCCAGCATAATTAGGCATTTGTACGTCAAGAAAAACCACATCAGGCTTAAATTTCTTGATTTGTTCAACACCTTCTTCCAGATTACCACAGGTAGTGATAACCTCAATGTTTTTATTTGTTCTGGATAATAAATTACTCAACACATTTCTTGCGCTTAGTTCATCATCTATAACTATTGCTGTAATTGTCTGCACAAAACAAATGTAATGGTTAAATACAAATTCTTGCACTGTATTTTTATAAATGGTAGAATTAGTTTATGAACGCTAAAAGATAAAGTTGTTTTTATAATAGGTATTATCACTAAATAAAGTTATAAATAGTTTCATTTTACACTAACTTTATCACGAAGTATAACATTCTTAAAATCTAAAGATGCTTCAATCATAAAATTGAAGCATCTATTCATGAATAATTAGTTAGTACTTAATTATTTTATTTAACAATTAGTTTTTTAGTAACATCTCTATTTCCTTCGGATTGGATTTTTACTACATAAATTCCGGTATTAAGCCCTAAGCTTTTGGCAGAGAAATTGTTTACACCAGAATTTAATCTAGCTTCGTATTTCTTCTGTCCCAATATAGTATATATTCTAACCATTATCTCTTTAGTACTTTCTGAGTTTATATTAAGAGAGAATTGATCGATTGTCGGGTTAGGGCTCATTTTGAAAGTACTTATACCTTCATCTTCGTTACCCAAAATAGGGGTCAAATCAATAGCATCATTAGTTCTTTCTGATACTAGAGAGCCTCCGCAAGATCCTTCATAAATCTTTACGTTAGAGAATATAGAATTGTTTCCTGAACCAGCATCGTTATCATTGATAAATACTAATCTGTCCATATCTCCTGTATAGAAAGCACCTACTGGTATTACATATGTTGTCGTACCACTAGAATAGTTATCAAAATTTGTTACTCCATAATTTTGAGTACCATGTACTTTGAAATATCGTGACGATGTTAAGGAATTATTATTTTCAAAACCTACTGCGTGAATTTCTCCTTGGGATGTGCTACTAAATTCGAACTCGATAACCGTATTAGCCGTTACTGTATAATTAAGACCAATGTATTTCCAAGTATTATTTGATAAAGACAACGCATCTCCACCACTTCCTATAGAAAAATCTCCTGCACTATCCTGATTAGAGAAAGAAGTAATTGCAAAATCATTAAAATTAATACTATCACAGGTTGGGTTTGGATCTCCAGAACCATTTTGAATACTTACTGCATCAATGGCAATATCACTTTGCCATCCACTATTACCAGATCCTGTTACCACATTAAATCGTAATTGTACACTAGCATCTCCTGCAAATGTAGCAAGATCAACATTAGCTGTAATCCAGTTATTACCTTGTGCGCCATTTCTGCTAAACACAGATTCCCAGGCTCCTTCATTATTTTTTCTTGCTTCCACAGTTAAACTATTTATAGCACTTCCAAACATATGGTATTGAAAACTAAGTGTCGGAGTAGTCAAACTACTAAAATCAAGACATGGTGAATTAAGAATCGCTCTTTTATTAGGGAATCCTGTACCATTGCCAGATGCTTCAACATAAACATATGTGCTTCCGTCCGCTGCGCTACTTGGTCCTGTTTGATTAGAAGGAGTACCTCCAGAGTTTCTTGTGAAGTTTATATCATCACCGGATGTAGCATTGCTCCAATCACCAAAATTATTTTCAAAACTTTCACTGAAAGGGAAAGAAGATATATCTCCAGAACAAGTATCCGTTGGAGGAGGTGGCGGCGGTGTTCCATCAATTGCTCCATCGATATCAAATCGCGAAAAGAAGTCCCAAATTTCTTGAGAAGTACTTACATTTCCTCCATTCCAGCTATGTGCTTTCCCTTGAACTCTAATAAATTCTGCAGTCACACCATTATCTCCATTATCCCAAATAGAACGAGTAGATCCGCCTCCTAATTGAATAATGTCAGGTGTGGAGTCACCATTATTAACTGCAGCCCAATATTCCATTACTTGCTGAATAGAATTATTTGAACCATTACCATTTATAGAAATAACATTGTCATTGCTACCTGTTATTTGCAATACAGCTGTTGGATGTTGGGGTTGGCATTGATTATTAGTTATCCAACTTCTTGTCATACTTCCAGCCACTGAAGCAACAGCCGCAATTCTTGGACTTAATTCACAAGCTAGTCGATAACTAAAAAAACCACCATTTGAAAATCCAGTCGCATAAATACGTTTTTCATTGATATTATAATCTTCTTGGATTTTATCAATTAAAGCATCAGAAAATCCTAAATCGTCCTCATTACCCCCAAAATTATTATTTATTGCCCATCCAGCTAAAAAGCCCAAGCCTTGAGGGGTAACAAATATAAATTGATTGTCTTCTGCCAATTGCCTAAAGTCACTTTGGTTATACTGTGTATCAATATTATTGGTAAACCCATGAAAATTTAAAATAAGTGGAGCGGGTTTACTTGCATCGTAACTTTGGGGAACATAAAGCCGGTATTGTCTTGTTCTTCCATCATTCTGAATGGTGGCATTAATAACCTGTTGCGCATAGGTAGCTGCGGTGGTCATAAATGTAATTGCTAAAAGCAATAAGGTTTTTTTCGTAACGCTTAGTTGAGTTTTCATTTCGAAAGTTTTAAGATTAATTAATTTGTGTTAAATAATTTGCGCCAAATAGTTTAAAAGTATTATGCGTGAATAATAAATAATTGAATGCGGCAAATATAGTTAATTTTATATAACTGTTAATTTTATTCTTAATTTATTACAAAATTCATAATTATGTTATATAAAAAATAACATAACTTCAATTTTTTAAGATCTCTCGTCCATCAAAATCTAGAAGACTTATCCAGCCCAGAGATGCTATACTAGCATTCCTAACATTTTATTTATAGTTTTTTTATTGAAAATTATACACTTATTTATCACTTGGCTTATCACCTCTCTCCTACCTTTTAAATCGGTATGGAGAAATCATTTTAGTCCATAAGTCTATTACTCGGAATGAAATAGTGTAGTATCTATTACACTGTAATAGAAAAAGTAATTACATCCATTTATTTAGTTTCTAGGTAGTATATTTGCCCTGATCATAATGAATATTTCGCGAAAAACAGTCATCTCCTTAAGTACTATGCCTTTTAAAAAATTACACTCCAACATACTAGAGATGCTAGCGTATCTAGAAATAGCAACACCTACCTCTTTTCAGAGCAAGAGTATTCCTGTAATAAAAAGCGGTGCCAATGTATTTTGTACAGCCGAAAAAGATAGTGGAAAAACAACAACACTTATACTTACTACCTTGCAAAAATTAAAATGCGAGGCAGTTGGAAATGCTCCAAGAGCTATAGTTCTTGTAGAAAATAAAGAAAGAGCTGCGGAATTATATGACACTTTTTTAGCATATACTAAGCGTAATTCGTTACGAGTATATATAGCCCACGAAAAGTTTCATATTGATTTGATAAAATCAGAAATTTTTGAAGGTATAGATATTCTTATTTCCACACCTAAGACACTTAATAAGTTGTTTTTATCAAACGGAGTAAGTACGTCTCAATTAAAAATATTTAGTGTAGATGATGCTGAGTTTTTAACTGAAAATTCGGCATATACAGCTATTCTTTCCATTACTCGAGTAATTAAAAAATGTCAGTTTGTGTTATACTCAGAAAAAATACACCCAAAACTGAAACGCTTTGAGTCTAATTTTATGGAATACGCTAAAAAAGTAACCGCTTAGCATTGTATCTGATTTTTGATCTATAACAAAAACTAAAACATGATTATACCAAAACTACACTACATATCACAAGGAAGTTCTCCAAAAATGCATCTGGAAAACATTCAAAAAGCATGTACATCTGGTGCAGAATTAGTACAATTACGTTTAAAAAATCTTTCAGAAAAAAAAATCTTAAAATTAACCGAAGAAGCTAGAGAAATCACATCTCATTTTCAAACCAGATTAATTATTAATGATTATTATAAAATAGCAAAAAAGGTAAAAGCAGATGGTGTTCATTTAGGAAAAACAGACACTTGTCCTACAATAGCGAGAAAAGATTTATATACTTGGCAAATTATTGGTGGAACGGCAAACACTCTAAAAGATTGCGAAACATTAATTGAAAAAGAAGTTGATTATATCGGTTTAGGTCCTTTTAGATACACTATAACAAAAGACAATTTAAGTCCGGTTTTAGGTTTAAACGGTTATACCGAAATTATTGGTGCTTTAAAAACTAAAACACCAATTATTGGTATTGGTGGCATTACTGTACCAGATGTTACTGACATATTAAAAACAGGTATTTCTGGAATAGCAGTTTCTGGAGAGATTACCAAAGATTTTAATACTATTAAAACATTTAACCAATTGCTAAACGCATCTTCAACAGAAGAACAACGTTATACATTCAAATAAAATGATAACGATATTTCATTAGTAAACATAATTTTATATTTCTAATTTCAAATTGTACTAGTAATCTAATTACAAAATGAGTTAAAAACTTATATTCGCGCCATGTGGATGTATTTAGGCCTATTGGCTGCGCTTTTTTTGGGATTACACAATTTATGTAAAAAACATGCGGTTCAAGGAAATGAAGTTTTTCCTGTACTTCTAGGAACAATAGGTTCAGGACTTTTATTACTTCTTCCTGTTTTTATAGGTTCCATCTATTTTCCTGAATATACTCAACAAATAGGATTTCATATTGATAATATCTCCTGGAAGACACATGGTTTTATTTTTATAAAATCGATTATAATGACAACATCCTGGGTACTGGCTTATCAAGCTTTAAAGCATTTACCAATAACCATAGTAACTCCGATACGTTCTGCTGGTCCTTTTTTCACTTTTATTGGCGCTATTTTAATTTATCAAGAGAAACCTAATTTGTTGCAATGGATTGGCTTTTTTCTTATTATTTTTTCCGTTATACTATATTCTAAAATAGGAAAAAAAGAAGGGATTAACTTTAAAAGAAATAAATGGGTATTTGCTATTATAGGCGCAACATTTTTAGGAGCTTCTAGTGGTTTATATGACAAGTTCTTGATTCAGAACTTATCATTGAATCCTCAAACTTTACAATTTTGGTTTTGTACATATACGGTACTAATTTTAGTAGGTATTTTATCTATAACCTGGTTTCCTAATACTGAAAAGCGAAAAAAATTCACCTGGCGCTGGACGATCATTGCGGTTGGTGTTTTATTACAAGCAGCAGATTATTTTTATTTTAAAGCTTTACAAGATCCTGATGCTTTAATTATGCTATTATCCGCTATTAAGCGAAGTCAGATATTAATTGCTGTTGTTATAGGTGGACTTGTTTTTAAAGAAAAAAACAAACGAAAAAAATTAGTTCCATTGTTTGGTATTATGATGGGAGTATTTTTGATTTTGTATTCATAAATCAGTAAAATATACAATCTGATAATATTGATTTTATGCGAGGTGTCGTAATACATACTTTAATGTACTGATATTAATCATCAAACTTTATACACGAATCTTAATTAGTAACTATTTTACTTTCAGCATCTAAAGCAGATACAGTTCCTGCGTATCTAATAAAAGTTCTATGAGTACTATTTACGGTAATGTTACTACTCCAATTTGGAAATAAGGTGATAATCACTCTGTAAGATTCCATATTATTATTTGCTGAAAATTTTATTACATGCTGTTGTCGTTTTTCATCTTTTATCACTTCATAATGATCTGGTATCCCTTTAAATACAATACCTCCTCCATTTCGTGTAAACCGTCTAGGAAGTTGTTGTTCTCCAAAGTATGGTAAATTCATAGCAATACTATCTCCATAAATTTTAATATGATTCGAATTACCAATCAAAGTGATGCCACCAGAAGAACTTCCAGGTGGAAGTAATCCACTATTTGCAATACTATTCATACTGGCTGTTCTCAATGGATACGCCCAATCCGATTCAATGCTAAAGCTTTTTTTCGAAATCAATACTTGCAATGCTTCACTTTTTGCGGTTGGTACTATTGTCTTTTTAGCACTATTACATCCAATCAGCATACCTCCTATCATTAACATAAAAACTAAACTCCTCATCTCTCTATCATTTTGTTTTACAATAAGTTAATAATCAATTTTCATACCGTAATTTACGAATTTTATCCTTTATGGTTCCGTTGTTGACCGCTATTTTAATCTAATTTTGAAATTTATAAAGCTTCATCGCCAGCGTATTCTAAAAATGTACTTACGAATTCTAAAGAGACACCTACCTATACTCTATGATTATATATATTTATAAATTGGTTGACCAAAATAAATTTTGGTTAACCAATAAAAGAATTAACCAACTAACTAATTGACACAATGAACTACTCTTATCCTATTAAAAAAGTCATTTTATTATTCTTTTTTCACATCATAGCTATACATTTTGCAGAAGCTCAGATGGTACATCCTGGCATATCCCATAAGAAATCAGATCTTGATAGGATGAAATATATGGTGGAAGCAAAAATAGACCCTTGGTATACTTCCTATCAAAATATGATTGCTGATTCTAAATCCAGCTATAATTATAATGTTCAAGGAAATGAAAGCTTTACATTATTAGCAAGAGATTCTCCTCGAACCAATTATAATGCTTGGAATAGTGATATTCGTGCTGCATATTATAATGCCATTAGATGGTATGTTAGCAAAGATACTAGACATGCCGAAAAAGCAATAGAAATTTTTAAAGCTTGGTCTAATTTAAAATCAGTAACCAGTAACGGAACAGAAGCACTAAGTGGCGGTATTGCTCATATAATGATTGAAGCCGCAGAAATTATAAAAAGCACCTACTCTGACTGGTCAGCATCTGATATACAAAAGTTTAAAGATATGTTAGTGTATCCTGGATACTCTAACACAACCGTTCCTTCTGATATCAGGTCTAATAGCACATTTTATTGGAGTTCCTATCAAGGAGATCCTGGACGTCACGGTAATCAGGGATTGTCAGGTTGGCGTACGGTTATGGCGATGGGAATCTTTTTGGATAACGAAATCATGTATGATCGTGCACTTAGATATATAAAAGGACAACCACACCGTTCTGATGATTTATCGTATCCATCAGGTCCAAGAACACACACAAATCTTATTGATTCAGGAGAACACGTAGATACCTATAATACTTCACAAGGAAACTCTATCCCTGATTATGGGTATAATGAAGTATTGACCAATTATATTTATGAGACGGGGCAATGTCAAGAATCATCTAGAGATCAAGCACATGTAATGTTTGGTTTGGGATTATTAAACGCTATGGCAGAAATGGCATGGAATCAAGGAGATGATTTATACAGTCACGAAGATGATCGTTTGTTATTAGGATTAGAATATTCATTACGTTATAATGTATCATATCTAGCTTCATATCCTGATCAAACCTCTCCCTGGGAACCAAGTACTTTTCTTCAAGGTTTTGATAGAACTGAAAGATGGTACAGTAAGTCTATAAGTCCAGACGGTATTGGAGGTTTTACAAAAAATCGTCCTAATTGGGAGATGTCTGTAGGACATTATATCGGTAGAGGATTTAAATCAGAAGATGAAGCGAAATGGACATTACGTGCTCGAGACAAATCAATAGAAATAGATGGATATGAACAAGCTGGTTGGACCAATGATGCTCTTGGTTGGGGAGGTCTGACTTATAGGAGGCCATCTGGTTGTTATGGAGATCCAATCAGTGGGTTTACAGCCGGATTACCTGATTATAATATGAATGTTTTACCTATGACCATTGAGGCAGAAAACTATGATTACTCTCCTGTGATTGGAGAAGGAAGAACCTATAAAGATTCTTCTAATGGTAATTCTGGAAATCAATATCGTACTGATGAAAATGTAGACGTACAAACTCGTACTGGAGGTGGTTATAATATAGGTTGGATAGCCTCAGGAGAATGGTTGGCATACACAGTGTATGTGCCAGAAACAGCTACCTATGATATATCTATAAACTACGCAGCGAACAGTGCCAGTGGTAAAATCAAATTCGAATTTGGAGGCAATGATAAAACAGGAGAAGTACCCTTAGCTGCAACGGGAGGAACACAAATATGGAATGATCTTACAGTTAAAACAGGAATCACATTATCTAAAGGGGTACAAAGCATGAAAGTTCTGGCTAGTGGAGCTTCTAACTCATTTAATCTTAATAGTATTAAAATTTCCAGAAATAATGATAATGGAGGATCAGACAACCTCGCCTTAGGAGGAACAGCTACACAGTCATCGACCAATCAAGCACATGGAGGTGCTGCTCCAAGAGCTATAGACAATAATACCAATGGATCGTGGTCAGGAGGATCTGTAACTCATACAGAAACAGAGGTAAACCCTTGGTGGCAAGTGGATCTGGAGTCCAGTTATAGTATTGATGAAATTGTCGTTTTTAATAGAACCGATTGTTGTACAAACAGGTTATCAAATTATACCGTCTCTATTATAAATTCGGATGGAGACACTACATTTTCTAAGTCTTTTACCTCTGCTCCTAACCCTTCAATCACTGTAAATGCAGGTGGAGTAACTGGTCATATAATCAAAGTGCAAATAAATGGAAATGGTACTTTATCTCTTGCTGAAGTAGAAGTATATGGAGAAGCTATTACGACTGGTGGAGGCAACTTCCAATTAATAAAAAGAAATGCTACCGGATTTGCTATTGATGGTGGTAGCGGAGCTGTTGTAGGCAGAAGTGTTGAATTGTATACCAATGTGCAGCATAATAATTTAACATGGACAGAAATTGATCGCGGAGGAGGTTATTATTCATATCAAAAATACAATACCAATGTATGCTTAGATGGAGGATCTGGAGGTACTAATGGACAAGATGTGACACTACAACCTTGTGACGCTTCAGACTATGGTCAGCAATGGGAAAAAATAGATGCTGGTTCAGGACATTATCGATTACAAAAACGAGGAACGAATTATTCATTAGATGGTGACCGTGGCGGCGCTATTGATCAAAACGTATATCTATGGACCTCTGGTAGCACCAATCAAAATCAACAATGGAGGTTTGATACAGTCGAAAATTCTAGATTAGGAACCAACGAAATTAAAAAAACTTATATTAATCTTTATCCTATTCCGCTCTCTGATCTACTTCATATTAGTATTGATGGTTCGAAAACTGCTAAAATATACATCTTCAATAGTGTAGGTCAAGCAGTGCATAATGAGCAAATAGAAAATGGAATCGGTTCAATCAGTTTAGGACATTTACCAATTGGATTATATATCGCAAAGATTACAAATGGAAAAGAGATAATTAACCGAAAGATTTTAATCGAAAAATAATTTAAAAAAGCTTTTGCATATTTTGAAATTGATAATGCAAAACGATCAATAAATTAAATCCAGTTTTAATACTAAAAATACGTTGCTACTAAATAAAGGTTAAATAGCAATGATGAATATTACAATGTATTACTAAATGAGCTACTTTTGCCGGATGCTCAAAAAGAAATATGCACAGTTAGAATTCATTGTCCTGATGGCTTCATTAATGTCTATTGTAGCGTTGGCGATTGATGCGCTATTACCCGCATTAGATATCATTGGAATTAATATTGGTACAACCGAATTAGCAGATAATCAATTACTGATTACTATGATCTTTTTAGGTCTAGGTATCGGTCCGCTAATTTTTGGACCTATTTCGGATAGTGTTGGTAGAAAACCTGTTGTATATATAGGTTTCGCTCTTTTCATTTTAGCTAGTTTTATGTGCATTAATGCCACAAACCTAACAGTTATGATAGCAGGTAGGATTCTTCAAGGAATAGGCCTTTCTGCTCCCAGAACTATTGCAATTGCTATGATTCGTGATAGTTACAGTGGCGATTATATGGCTCGTATTATGTCATTTATTACTGTAGTTTTTATCCTGGTTCCTATTATTGCTCCAGCTTTAGGAAAAACGGTATTAGATCATTATAATTGGCAAGCAATATTTTATATTCAATTAATATTTAGTGGATTAGTTTCTCTCTGGTTTTGGAAAAGACAAGCTGAAACCTTAGAAGTTTCTAAACGAATTCCATTTTCTCCACGTATTTTTATTAATGGAATAAAAGAATTATCTAACTATAAAGCAACCATTGGATATACCCTTATTTCTGGATTCATTGTAGGTTCTTTTTTGGTGTACCTTAGTAGCTCTCAGCAAATTTTCGAACAGCAATATCAACTAAAAGATGAGTTCCCGTATATCTTTGCGTTATTAGCTATTTCTATTGGTACTGCAACTTTTTTGAATGGCACATTGGTTCTAAAATACGGAATGGAAAAACTAGTTTCTATTTCGTTATACGCTTTCTTTGGTATTTCCTTATTATATATTGTCTTATTTTATGGAGTTACAAATCCTAATGTAACCGTCTTATTAATTTTCTTCGGATTACAATTCTTTTCGATTGGATTTTTATTTGGAAACTTAAGGGCATTAGCCATGGAACCTGTTGGTCATATTGCAGGAATTGCGGCTGCGATAACGGGATTTATAAGCACACTAATGGCTGTTCCTATTAGTACTTATATAGGAAGATTTGTTGAAAACACAGCACTCCCCTTATTTTTAGGGTTCTCGATTTGTGCTGCAATATCCATTGGGATTCTACTATATCTAAAAGCTTCCATGAGAAAGATAAAACAATAACTATTAGTTAGTAGAACCTTTATCGTCTGTATTCTTTTTTTCGGGAACGGACAATTCACCATCACCAGCGATAGCAAATTTATCTCTCTTGGATCCATATCCGAAATTAGAAGATCGACGATACTTGTTTTGGAAATCTGCAAACTTTCTTTTTGACCAGGATTTCTCTTTTTTTTGACTTTCCATATGTAAATGTTTATGGTTTAGTTACCTGACTGGTATTCAATTTCCTTTCTAAGTTATATTTTTTTTCAGAGTTAAATAGAAACGTTAACATCAAATTATAATTATTCACCTCATTTTAAATGTTTTAGAACCTTTGATCTGTTAAAGCTTTTGGAATAATTATTGTTTATTTATATATTATAAAAAATAACTTGCAATATGAAAACCTACATTAATTTCGTCCTTTTCTTAGTCTTTTTGATCACTTTCGGATATGGTCAATTTCCAGCTTCTTCTAATGATATTACTAATGTTTCTGATGGTTATGTTGGACATGAAGATGCGCTTATTAATGATGTTATCAAATTAGAGTTCGATAAAAAAAACGCAAAAATTTCTTTTGATTTTGTTTCCGAAGAGACTGGCGGTACTATTAGTGGTCTTGATTTCAAAATATCTTTTAATCCTGAAGATTCTGACAATGCTAGTTTTAAAGGTACAGCTCTTGTAAATACTCTAGATACTGACAATTTTTTAAGAGATGGACATCTGATGTGGGAAAAGTTTTTTTACAAAAAGAAATACCCTAAAATAGCCTTTGAAAGTAAAGAGGTAGTTCATTTTGGTGATAATAACTACAAAGTAATCGGTAACCTTACTATCAAAGGTATTACGAAAGAAGTTATTATTAATTTCACCCTTGATATTACAAAAAACCTTTTAGGTAAAACTACTATATATACTAGCGATTATGGTGTAAATATTCATGATGAAAGGGAGAAAAACAAATTGAATATTGTTTTTGATTTCCCAATCCTTAAATAAATATACTATTAAACATATTTAATGCTCTCATCAAATATATCATAATGATACCTTATATATTTATATTATAAGCTTTTGCAAGCTTTTTTGAGGTTTTCAAAAGTCCATTATTGACAATATTCATCTCTTTTAAACGTGTAATTTCAATCTTATTATCACGTTTATCTTCCCCTTTAGTTATTAATTCTGTAATCATTTTGAATTGTTTTTGTGTATTCATTTTCCCTTTAGTAAAGATACTGATGATTCACAAGGTGTGTAAGGGTATAAATACGGTATTTATGAGGGGCAAAACCCCTATAAAAATAAAATGGTCAGATGTTTTTACATCCGACCATTTTAATAAATACAATATTAGTCTGTTATTAGATTTTATGTCCGTGAATATCTAATTCTGTGACTATTTTATTAAATTTTTTAATTTCTTTTAATTGTGTTGCTTTGTCGCCTACAATTACATATATCATTTTGTTTTCCTGAATATACTTGGCTATGATCGCTTTAAAATCTAGCGCTGTCATAGCAACTAATTCTTTTTGATCATCTTCAATAAACGATGCTGGTTTATTGTATTTACTCATTTCTCTGAGAATGTTAAGCTTATCTCCCAAGCCTTCATAAGCTCTGGTACTTCCTTTCAGAATTTTTGTTTTTGTAATCTCTGCAGAGGCTTCATCAAAACTTTCTCCATAATTAGTAATCATGTCTTCAATGATTTTTAATGATGGTAAGGTAGCATTTGCACGGACACTTGTTCTTACAGTAAAAGGACTTATATTTTTTAGTCCTCTGATACCAGAATATGCTCCATAAGTATATCCTTTTTCAATTCTAAGAGTTTGAAACAATCTACCACTAGATCCTCCTCCTAGAATTTCATTTGCATATTCTAAATTATTAAACTCTTCATTAGTCGATGATAATGCTAAGTTTCCAATAAAAATTACGGATTGTTTTGCATTAGGAACATCTATAAAATATAGTTGATCTACTTGGTTATTTTCAACAGTTTTGAAATCAGGAATTTCCACCTTTTCGGTATTCCAATTTGATGCTAAGGATGATAATGCCGTATTTACTTCTTCTTGATTTATGTTTCCTGCAACATGGAAAACCGCATTTTTAGAAGAAAAATTCTTATAGTGAGCTTTTACATCATCTAATGTAATATTATCAATAGTCTCCAGTGTACCAGAATTCGGCACTCCTAAGATGTGCTGATCTCCATATACAAGTTTATTAAAATTAACCGATGCAATTGCATTAGGATTAGCTTCACGACCTTTCAAACTCGTTTGTAAAGCTTGTTTTAATCGATTGTACTCTTTTTCATCCCATCGTGGTTGTAATATAATTTCTTCTACCAATGCCAGCGTTTCCTTAAAATTCTTAGAGAGACAAGATGCGGTAATTCTAATTTCTTCACTAGAGCTAAACATATTAATAGATGCCCCTAATAGACCGATAGCTTCTTCTAATTCGGCTGGTGTTTTAGTCGCTGTTCCTTCCATCATCAAGCTCGTCATTAAACTTGAAACTCCCGCTTTATCAATAGGATCTAAAAGATGTCCTCCTGCAACAGTAATGTCAAAATTCACTAACGGAAGTTCTGTATTCTCAATTCCGAATATTTTAACACCATTAGCCGCTTGACTTGTCCAGACTTCTGGAGACTTAAACAATGGCAGTTCTCCAAATTTAGGTTCGCTACGATCATGTGCTGAAGGTGTTTTTTCATAAACTGCTTCCTCTCCTTGGCTAACTTCTTCGCTGGCAACATCATTTTTAACCTCTTCAATCCATACAATAGCCTGATTTGAGTCTGTAACAGCAAGATCCAATTGTCCCTTCGGAACAACACTGGTCATTACATAATTTTTATCTTTTATATATGTATTGAATACACGCATAATATCATCCTTAGTAACTGCATTTGTCAATTTTACGGTCTTCGTGATATATCCTGGATCACCATTAAATTCATTGTCTTGTACTAATTGAAATGCTTTACTTAATACTTCACTAAACCCTTGATACAATCCAGTTTCTAATTCCGCTTTGATTTTTTTTAATTCATTATCATCAAATCCATCTCTTTCGAATCTAGCCAACCCTTCATCTATAGCAGCTTTAACACTATCAAGATCTACCCCTGCATTGGCACGTACTCCAAATGTAAATTCTCCAGCTAATTCATTTGATCGTTGAAAGGTAAATGGTCTTGGAGCTAATTTCTTTTCCTCCACAATTACTTTATATAAAGGCGATTTTTTACTTCCGGTCAATAATTGTCCTAAAATCTGTAGTGCATAAACATCTTTATGATATTCCTCTACAGAAGGAAATACCATTCTTAGCTCAGGAAGTTTTGCAAAATTATCTTCAAAATATAACGATTTGCTCTCTGATAAACTTACAGGCATTGGTTTTAACGGAGCAACATCCGGTCCTTTTTCAATCTCTCCAAACCACTTTTTAACCAATTCTTTAGTTTCTTCGATATCAATATCTCCAGCAATAACTAAAGAACCATTACTAGCGCCATAATATTGCTTATAAAATTCTTTAACATCTTCTAGTGTTGCGGATTGTAAATCTGGTAATGATCCTATTACCGTCCAACTATATGGATGACCCTCTGGATATAGATTTTTCCTTACGATTTCATCTGTATATCCATAGGGTGCATTATCTACACGTTGACGTTTTTCATTTTTAACCACCTGTTTTTCTCTTTCTAAAGCTGCCTCAGTAACCGTATTAATCATGTATCCATAACGATCTGAATCTATCCATAAGATTTTCTCAAACGCATCTTTTGGAACTACTTCATAATATACTGTTCCATCGCTCCAGGTTCCTCCATTTCTTTGTCCACCCCATTCCGGAATTAGTTTTCTATTAGCTCCAACAGGTGTATTCTCTGAATCATTAAATGACATATGTTCAAAAAAGTGGGCAAAACCAGTTTTACCAGGTTTTTCTCTATTAGAACCTACATGCATCATCGTAGCTACCGCGACAATTGGATCACTATGATCCTCATGTAGAATAACTTCTAAACCGTTATCCAAGGTGAATTTTTCGTAATCTATTTTAAATTCTATTGTTTCTGAAGCATCCGAAACTTTAGCTTCTTGTTCTGTTTTTGAGCAGGAAAACAGAACCATTGTAATAGCCGTTATTACAATAGTTGATTTAGGAAATGACATAATATGTGCAATTGTTTTGATTAATGAATTATTGAATTTGTTAAAACCAAATGTATAAAAACAAATATTATTTTATTACAAATTAATGGTAAAAGCCGAGAATGAGCCGTGACTAGATAAAGAAAGAGGGATATCCGTAAATTTATTATGTATTTTGACGCCAGGAATACCATTGTCATCTTTTTTTATAGAGACAGCGGATAGATTCACATCTAATATATCAGCAATATAATATTGAAGTGTTTTTTTATACTCTAAAGATTTATCCGTAAAAACTTTCGAAATGAAATTCGTGTCATCAGTATACGCAATGGTATAAACGTACTTTTTTGTTTGTTTTGAAACAGTTTGATACCAATACGTATCAATACCTACCAATGTATCTGCGCAGATAAAATCCCGAGGGTTGTATTTGGGAGATAATGAAAAACGTCTCTGATGTGCTTTGTACACAGCCTCTTTCATACTCCATAACTTCCATACCATTTGATTAGGATTTTCTGCCTTCCAAATTCTATTTTGTTCTGATTCAGTAAAGATTTTTTGTAACCAACCTTTTCTCTGCCAATTACTTTGTACGGCAGCGAGTTCGAGATCTACAATATCATTACCTATCATTTGGCTACTAGTTTATCCTGAATCACCTGTATAGATGCTTTTACTGTGAGCATTTTATCCATACCATCATTATCTATTTCGATACCAAATTCGTCTTCTACATCCAAAATTACATCTACCAGATTAGCAGAATTGATCTCCAAATCGTCAATAAAGTTAGTATCTTCAGAAAGATGCTGAAATTCTTCTTGATTTTGAACATAAGGTTCTATAATAGTTTTTAATTTAGATAGTAATTCTTCTTTTGTCATGAACTTATGATTATGAATATTTTTTAAAGATAATACAAGCATTTACATCTCCAAATCCAAAACTAGCTTTTACCGCAATATTAACGTGTTTGGATAAGGTTTTAGTGGGAATTCTTTCCCTTGCTACGATAGCCTCAATTTCTGGGTGTAAATCTTCGCAATTGATATTCCCAAAAACGAAATCCTCTTTTAGCTGAAGTACTGTAGCTACACTTTCTATACTTCCTGATGCTGCTAAACAATGACCCACCATACTTTTTAATGAATTTATATACGGAAAATCTTTTCCTTTCCTACCTAATGCTTCGCTCCAATTCTGAATCTCTATAGTATCTTTTGTGGTGGCTGTTAAGTGGCCATTAATTACATCGACATCATTGACATGAATTCCAGAATTAATAACTGCTTGTTTGATGCATTCTTTTACCGCCAAACTATTAGGTGCAGTCATACTGCCGCCACTTCGCTGACCACCACTATTTACATGACCACCTAATATTTCCGCATAGATCTTAGCTCCTCTTTTTTGAGCATTTTCTAAACTTTCTACAACAAGTGCTCCTGCTCCACTTCCTGGCACAAAACCACTAGCAGTTGCACTCATAGGTCTAGAAGCCGCAGTAGGATTTTCATTATACTTATAAGGCAGTATTCGCATAGCATCAAAACCTCCCCAAACGTAAGGTCCACTATCACTAGTGCTCCCCGCTAGTATTATTTCTGCTTTTCCAGACATAATACGATCATATGCCATTAAGATTGCCTCTGTTCCTGTACTACAAGCAGAGGAATTGGTCGTGGTTACATTTCCACATCCAATCATACCTCCTAAAAATGCACTAATACCACTTGCCATGGTTTGTATAACAGATGTGCTTCCTAATCTTCTTACATTACCCTCATCTACTTTATAAATTGCTTCTCTAAATTTATCAACTCCTAACACACCTGTTCCGAATATAATTCCTGCATCCCAAAGTGGATCTTCTGTTTTATCTGTGATTGCTAATCCAGCATCTTTCCAAGCATCCAATCCAGCAATTACCCCATATTCTAAACCAGAAGCATTCAAACCTTTTAACTGAACACTATTAAAGTAATCATTTAAGTAATCTTTCCTATATATTGGTTTTCCAGCAATTTGACATGAAAATTTTAATTGATTCAATTCATCAATAAATTGTATACCTGAGGTACCACTTCTGATCGCATTCTTAAAATCTGAAACGTTCGTTCCATTTGGAGCTACCACTCCTAAACCTGTAATCACTATCCGTTTATTATCCATACGATTTAGAAGAATTAATGATAGTAACTATTTTTTTAAACGCCATCTTAGCTTCAGACATAAAAGGTAACAACGGCCAAACATGTGGCATATTTTCTCCAACAATTACTTCCAAAACAACATTACTCCTTTTTAATTTCTCAATAAAAATCTCCTGATCTGGAGCTAATATATCGTCTGTTGCTAAAAATAGATATACTGGCGGGAAATTATTAAAATCTCCATACAAAGGAGAAATAATAGGATCTTTTAATGATTTTTCGCCTGCACACATCTTATTTGCAGATAAAACACCTTTCATGCTTAATATTAGATCTTTATGATCTATTTCTTTTATTTTAGGATTTGTTAAACTAGCATCCATTACAGGTGTTATCGGTATTATCTTATTCGGAAGTTCTAGTTTTTCTTTTATTAATCGTTGTACTAAGGTTATTATTAAATTACCACCCGCAGAATCTCCTACTAAAACAATATTGGATGCTTTGTGACTTTTTAAAGCTTCTTGATATACTTCATAAACACTACTAGTGATTACCTCTATATTGTTTTCTGGTGCTTTGGGGTAATCGACTAACCATGCTATGCTATTAGTTTTAGAAACTATTTTAGATATAAAACCCCAATGTTCTTTAGTCGGACCATATACAAAAGCACCTCCATGAAAATAGAGTATCAAAAGATCTTTGTCCTGCATTTTGGGTTCAATAACCTGTACAATACTCTTCGCTATTTTTAAAGTTGTCGTTTCTTTTCCTCCTACCAATTGTTTATTAGAAACATGAATATCATCTCTTCTCTTTTTTTTATAATTGATAGGATCTTCTGACCAAGACCTTTTTACGCCCTTTAACTTCAGTACTAATTTCACTATTGAATACCCAAAACTCATACACCAACCCTTATTAAACTATCATTCCGGCTATTTCGCCTTTTGCTATTAATTTCTGTTCTTCATTATACATTTCTACCTTACACTTTAGTTTATTAAACCTAAAATATTGTTTTTCCGATTTTACTAATACCTTTTCTCCTGGTAGCACAGATTTATAAAAATCGATTGCAGTACTGCTCATTGCTACTTGAATCTCTTCTTCATTTAATTGATCCTTACGTATAAACATTCCTAAGCACACTAAACCGATTTGAGCCATAATTTCTGTTAGAATAACTCCTGGAGTAATAGGCTGATCTTTAAAATGTCCTTCATAAAAATACTCGTCTGGTTTTAACGTGTAATAACCTTTAACACCATCATTATCTATTTCCAAAATTTCATCTACAAACAAAAAAGGAGCTTGATAAGGTAATTTTTCAATGATTTGTTCTTTTGTCAAAATTTTTACTATTTTTTAAAAGGCACACCCGTCTGGTAATGGCTGAGTTGTTTCTAATTCACTTGCAAAACTAGTTTCTAGAGTTTCTTGCACAAAACCATTTAATACATTTCCTTTAAACACAATATCGCCATATCCTTTAGTATTCATATGTGCTCTTATATACACTATTTGATCTTTAGCAATATCTACTGGACCTCCAGATCGTGTAAAAGGTTGTTCATTTACATGGCTATGTGTTAATATTCTTCGATATAACAGCAATCCATCTTCAGAAATGATTTCCCACCAATCTGCGTATTGATTACATCCCAAATCTGGGCTTTCTATTTCTACATTAAACGTATAACTACGCTCATCTCCTGTAACAGAAACATTTGTGACAGCTGCCGTAACTTCTGGTGATGAAATATCAGTCTCTACACCAGAATCATCATTTTTGGTACAGGCTGTTAATTGCGTAACAATAAAAAACAGATACATCCATGTATTTTTCATATCTACAATACTTTTTTCTTTTTAAGAATTATTTTGACGCCATCCTTTAGGGTAATTGTTAAATCTATTGCCTTAGCAGATACCTCTTTCTGAAATTTTTGTAAACTACAGAAATCATCAAATGTTTTCCCATTAATCATTTGCACATCATCTCCTTGCCTTAATCCTTGCTCCCAGGCTTCGCTATCTACAATTACTTTTACAACCGTTATTCTATTGTTATCATATACAAAAGCACAACCGTAATCCTTACGGGATTCTTTAATCTCTTTATGATCTGTATACAACATATCTCCTTCCAGGCTTAAGAACAAAGTGTTATCCTTCCATAATGTATTACCAATCTTACTGCTCTTTTTACTAAATTCAAAGATGCCATCTACATCTATATCCTCTGCAGTAACTGATGGAAATCTCATAATAGTGGATTTTGACTTATTTAGAGTGCCTCTAAAATCAAAAAAACCAGTATACACTACTCTTTTGGTATGGTTTATATTTTGTATTCGACTATAATCCTTAATGTATATATCAGAAAAAGTAGCACCTGTATCTAATAAAAAGCGTAGTCGCTCATTACCAAAATTCAGAAAAGCATATGGCCTCCTATTATCATAATCGAAATCAATCTTATGCATATTTTTAAGACTATCAGGAAAGAAGTCTTTAGCACGCATAATCAAATATTTTTGATCATAGTTGATTACCCAATTAAACTGCGCTATAATATCTACTCCTAGAACTCCATCGATATTATAGCAAGAAAATATATTGCTATCATTGGTCGCTAGAATTCTATGTTTTGTGATTTTTGCAGAGGCCAAATTTACAGAATCACTCTTATAGTATCGTAATCTACTTTTCTTTCTGCTTGATGAAGTTATTTTTAATGTTTTTGACGTCTTAACGAGTTCACTCTTTACCCAAGAAAAACCAACTGAAACCGAAGCTCCTGTATCAAAAACAAAATTTTTCTCTACACCATTAAACTGAATTGGAATAATAATTAATCCCAGATCATTTCTAAAAGGGATTGTATCATTAAATTGTTTTTGAGCAACTACTAATGTGCTACACACTAACAATAAAAGTAAAATAGCTTTTGTTTTCATACTATTCGATATCATATTTACCACTCTAACAATATTCTTTGGGCAGAGAATCCAGGGCCAAAACTAAGCATAAGGCCTGTTTCTCCTTTGGCAGGTTTTTTATTCATAAAACGTTCCAAAACGTAAAGAACAGTGGCGCTACTCATATTACCATATTCACTCAATACCGACTTAGTATCATCAATATTCTTCCCAAGTTCTCCAAAAAGACCTTCTACAGTTTGCACTATCTTTTTACCTCCTGGATGAAAGATTAAATGGTCAATTTCTTCTATAGATTTATTATGTTTTTTTAGAAAAGGATGTATAATATCCGGAAAATGCTTTGCTATTTTCTCAGGAACCTCTTTATCCAGCACCATCTGTAATCCACCATTTGTCAATTTGAAACCCATCATTGTCGTAGCATCATAAAAATGATACATCTCATCTGCGATAATCTTTGGACCAATAGCCTCTTCTTCGGATGATAGCAAAACACAGGCTGCTCCATCCCCGAAGATAGCGGCACTAACGATATTTACCATACTAAAATCCGTATGCTGAAATGTAGCTGTTGGTGATTCTACCGCTATAACAGCAGCTCTTTTACCTGGATTGGCCTGCAGAAAATTCCTAGCATAAATTATCCCGGAAACTCCCGCTGCACATCCCATTTCTGTAACAGGAAGTCTCACGATATCTTGCCTAAGACCTAATGTGTTAATAATATATGCATCTAACGAAGGAATCATGATTCCTGTACAACTAACTGTAATGATATAATCCAAAGATTTTGGATCCCATCCTGCTTTATTTAAGGCTGTTTTTACGACCGATTCTCCTAGCTTTTTTACTTCTCGAATATAGATGTCATTTTTTTCTTCAAAAGAAGTTGCCGTAAAAACTTCTTCAATACTCATAATACCGTATCGTTTGTCTACAGCAGCATTTTCAAAGATTTTCAAAACCTTTCGCCTAAAACGATCTTCCTGACCTGTAAGCCATTGTGATACGAAAGGAATTATCTCTTTTGTCTCTCTAACATATTGTGGCAGCTGTTTAGCAACCGTTGTTATTTTTACACTCAATTTATTTCCCTTTAATTTTTAATTACTAATTATCCAGCGATATCTGAACGCCCATTTCCAATGTAATTGATAGCTAGTCAATTGTAATTCTTTTGCAAAATATATTAATTCTTTTCTTTTAAAACCCCTTTTTATAGACACTAATCCATCATTTTTCGCAATATATCCTTTGATAAAAAAATAGCTAAACACTTTAAATAAATAGTATGACAATCTGTTTCTATGGATATCATTAATAATGACTATTTCTGAAACTAATTCCATACTTTTCTTAAGTACTTTTTTTATCTCTTCATCCTTAAAATGATGCAATGTTAATGTGCAAATGACAATGTCACAATAAAAATTCTCCTTAGTTAAGTTCATTATGTTTTTATTATAAAACTCTATGTTCTTATATGGAGTACTTAGATTTCTAGCTTGCGATAAACATTTATCATTATTATCGATTCCTATTAACCTTACTTTTATGCCTTTCTTTTCGAAAACATTAGCTAATTGTCTTAACATCTCCCCATCACCGCACCCCAAATCCATAACAACCCATTCCTTTGAGCCATCCTTTTTTCTTATTCGATCTAAGACTGCATTTATTGTGATGTGATTACCTCCTAATAATCGATTAACTCTCGAAATATCTGAAAGCGCCGTATTCAAATCCGTTTCATTAACTTCTGGATCATCCATCAACTCTTCTTCATCGCTTCTATGTGTAAGATCCACTAGCATACTAAAGGCTTTCCGTGTGTTTGTTTTATAATTTGAGGAACAATCGATGGTATCCTATTCGCTACACTTTGAGCAACTTGCTGAAATTGACTATTTAATAACACTTTTTGCAATATTCTACCAGCGAATAATCTCTTAGAAAAAGTGGCATTCCATTGTTTTACATATAGATTCTCCATCTCTTCAGAAGAATATGTTTTTAAGATATAATTCTTAATCAATAATTCGCATAATATCTGTGAACTTTGAATAGCCATTGCCATTCCGTTGCCACAAAGAGGATGTATTAATCCTGCAGCATCACCTATCATAAAAACATGATTTTCGACAGGGTTTTTCTTATCGAAATTAATCTGACTAATCGTTATAGGTTTTTCAAATACTGGTTCTGAGTTTTCGAAAAAATCTTTTAGATATGGGTTTTGACAAAGCACTTTGTTTTCAAAACTCTTAATATTTTTATGTTTTTTAAAACTATTATAATTAACCAAGTAACAAGCGTTTACAGTATTATTTTCCACAAGAGACAATCCACAATAACCACCTTCAAAGTTATGCAACGCCACTATTTTAGAATCAAAACTCGCCTTGTAATGAGCTTTTACAGCTAACCAAGGAGATTTTTTTTCACTAAAATCTCTTTTTAAATTCTTGTCTAATCCAGAACGCTTACCATAAGCTCCTATAGCATAATCACTTGTTATTATGCCATTGTTTGCCGTTTTTACTTGAAATTTGTTATTATCACGGCTGATATCCAGAACCTGATCATTCATTGTCTGCACTCCTAAGCCTTTAGCCATGTTCCATAGATAATGATCCAGCGTATATCTACTTATGCCAAAACCACCTAAAGGAAGTTTACTTTTGATTACTTTGCCTTTTAAAGTACTAATATTCAATTCCGAGATTTTCACAGGATTCAACTCCGGCATATTTATTCCTAAAAACTCTAAATACGGTAATACTTCATTAGAAATATATTCTCCACAAACTTTATGTTTTGGATACACATCTTTTTCTATAAGTATAACAGGTATTTTTGACTTTGCCAGATGAATGGCACTTATTAAACCAGCCAAACCGCCTCCTATAATTAGTATGTGTGTATGACCATCCATCGATTGAAGATACATAAATTTTGAGCATAAAAAAATCCCGATTATTAAGTCGGGATTTATCATTCTCAATTACAGTATTTTACTCTTTTATTTGAGCAACTGCTTGTCGCCTTAACTCTTCATTTGGTGAAATAGTTACCTCTACTCTTCTGTTTTTCGATTTTCCTTCTGTAGTTTCATTATCATATTTGGGCTGTGACTCGCCATAATATTTAACCGTAAATCTTTGTTCATCAACACCTTCAGCGATCAAATAATCTCTAACCGATTGTGCTCTATATTTTGATAACAGAAAATTAGATTCTTCTTTTCCCACACTATCGGTATGACCTTCTATTAAGATATTCGAATTAGGATATTCTTCTAATATTTTCGCTAATTTTTTAATTGTTTCTTTAGATGACTCATTTAAATCATGTTTATTGGTATTAAAATAGACACCACTTTCTTCATCAAAAACAATATTAATGTCTTCTTCGACTCTTTGTACCGCAACACTCGGCATTTCTTCTTCTATTTTTTTGGCTTGTTGATCCATTTGATTACCAATAATACTCCCTACTGTAGCTCCAACAATTCCACCTATAACCGCTCCAAGTTCGGTATCTCCATCTCCTACATTATTTCCTATAACTCCGCCTATAATTGCTCCTCCTGCTGCTCCAATAAACCCACCTAATTCTGCGTTTTTCATGGATTTACAACTTACCATAGTAATCAATAGTATTCCTAAATATACTAGCCTTTTCGTGTTTTTGATTTTGTGTGATTTCATACGTATTATATTATTTGTTGGTTATTATTTTTTGAGTATTATTTATTGTTTATTGAAATTTAGTTTGATTGTAAATTTTTCTCCATCCACAATCATATCATAACTCCATATCATTTTATTTATATCCAGTTCGTACAATTGCATACGATACCCTTTATTATTAATATCACTTTTCATTTGTTGATTTACAGGTTTTAGCATAATACTATGATGAAACCCATACATTTCTGTAGGAATTGACCAAATAAAATTCTGATTACCTGTATTCGGGCAAGAAGAACCCGATAAAGCATAGCTACCAGTATGGTTATTAGAAATAAATTCCCAATTAGTATCTTCCAAACACTTCAGTGGAATATTATCTAGCACAGTAACGTTATAGGTTCCTTTAAGATCTGTGTCGAAATCAACATCTTTTAAGATCCATACTCCATTAATTGAACTTTCTGCAGCTCTGGTTAATTTATTCGACGCACCGCAACTAAATAGAAGAGTACATATACATATTATTAGAATTGTTCTCAAGGTTTAGAGTTAAAGAGGTTATTATGATTTGTATAGTACAAATATCATTATATAACACTCTTTAAACTACATCATAAATGGTGAAAACAAGCACCCTGTTTTCAGGGTAAAGGGTTCGTTTATAACCAAAAAATTCCCAATAGAAATATATTCTATTGGGAATTTCACGTATAATATAAAGTATAACTTAGTCTACTTTTTTCTTAGCATCTTCGATCATTTTATCATTTGCTAATACTCCAAACTCCACTCTCCTATTCTTTGCTCTTCCTTCTGCTGTCGCATTATCATATTTAGGTAAAGTTTCTCCATGAAAATAGGTTGTTAACCTTGTAGCGCTAATACCTTGAGAAATTAGATAACTGGTCACTGAATTAGCTCGTTTTTTGGATAACTCCAAGTTATACCCATCATCACCAGAACTATCGGTATGTCCTTCTACTATAATATTAGTATCTGGATAATCTTTAAAAATCCCAACAAGTTTGTTTAGGTTTTCTCTAGATTTGGTATTAATATTAGACTTATTTGTATCAAAATACACACCACTCCTTTCATCAAAAACAATATCAATTCCTTCTCCTATTCGAGTAACTTCTGCTCCTGGAATCTCTTCTTCTATTTTCTGTGCCTGTTTATCCATTTGTTTACCGATAACACCACCAGCAACACCTCCTACTACACCACCAATTACAGCACCTAATACTGAATTCTCCTTGTTTCCTATGTTATTTCCAAGTACTCCACCAAGAACAGCTCCAGCAGTTGTACCAATTACAGCACCTTTTTGAGTATTATTAGCGTTCTGTACTGCATCACAGCTACTTAGAACAACTACAGCTATAAGTACGAATGCTATTTTATTAAAATTTGATTTAATCATTGTGTAAAGATTTGAGTTATTGTAGTTTATTAAAATTCATTGTAATCACAAACGGTTTGCCTTCTAGACTTACGGTCTGTGTCCAGGTCATTGTAGTATCATCCAAATGTTTTAAAGTCATTCGATACCCTTTATTATTATTGGTACTTCTCTTCTTTTCGTCTATAGGTTTAAAAAGAAAACTATAATCTCCATTCTCTGAAGGTTCTGGGATCGTAAACCTAAAACTACGAGCTCCTGTTGAAGTACATTGATTTTCATTTACTGTATACTTACCCGTATTATTATTAGGAATAAATTTCCAAATACCACCAGTAAGGCATTCTGCAGAAGCATCATTATATAATTTCACTTCAAAAACACCTGAACGATCGTAGGATATTTTATCCAATGACCACTCGCCTTTTAATGTTTTTTTTGCCGCAATGATTGTTTTCTTACTAGCGGAACAAGAAGCAAGTAACGCAATTGTTAATACTAGAATTATTTTTTTCATAATTATAAAATTATTTGTGTAATTAAAATGATTGGTTGATTGGTATACAAATGTGGTGCCATTTGAACATTTATACTAAAATTCCTTTACAATTATGTATGAGAATTAGATAAAACGCAAAGAATTTAGATGAAAATCATTTGAAAGTTTTGATACAGTATCATGGTAAGATTTTGGTTTTAAAAGTTATCAATGTAATGTACATAAGTTCTAAAACGAAATAAACAATATTATCATATATTAACTTGATACTGTTAACAGAATTTAACAGTATTAAACTAATTATAACAAAAAATGAATTTACTCTCTCTCTTTAGGTACTCTAAAAAGTAACAATACACCAATCACGAAAAATATGATAAAGAATAAAATCGAATATCTAACACTTCCTGTTAATTGTGCCACGATACCATAAGAAAACATTCCTATTACAATACCAATCTTTTCAGAAACATCATAAAAACTAAAATAAGATGCAGTGTCTACGGCATTCTCTGGTAACAATTTTGAATATGTTGACCTTGATAATGCTTGTATTCCACCCATTACCAAACCAACAATGGCAGCAGCGAAATAAAATTGAGTAGGAGTCGTAATTGTATATGCATAAATACATATTACAATCCAGATAAAATTAATAACTATTAATGTTTTTATATTACCATATTTACCTGATGCTTTTGAAGTTAGAAATGCTCCTGCAATTGCTACTAATTGAATTAACAGAATACTTATAATAAGACCTGTTGTTGCATCTTGATCTCCCCAATCCAACTCTTCTATACCAAAATATGTTGCGATAAGCATAATAGTTTGAACAGCCATACTATATACAAAAAACGCTAACAAGTATCGTTTTAATCGGATATTGTGTTTAAGCTTATTCCATATTAATTTTAATTCTTTAAATCCGTTAAACAAGACATCTTTGGATAATGTTTCCTTTTTATTTCCTTTAGGCAAATAATAATAGGAGTATTGACTAAAACCTATCCACCAAACTCCAACCATTAAAAATGAAAGCCTAGTTGGCACACCTTCACTCTCAAAACCAAACCATTCATATTTTAATATCATTACCAAGTTAATTATCAATAGTATCACACTACCAATATATCCCAAAGAATATCCTTTAGCACTAATAGCATCTTGCTGTTCGGGAAATGCTATATCTGGCAAATAAGAATTATAAAAAACGATACTACCCCAAAAACCAATAAGTGCAAAAAGGTAACACAACAAACTGAAAAACAAATTTTCTAAAGAAAACCAATACAATCCAATACAAGATAATGCACCTAGGTAACAAAAGAATTTTAAAAAGTTCTTTTTATTACCAACATAATCTGCAATTCCAGAAAGAAAAGGGCTAATAAATGAGACCAATAAAAAAGCTAATGCCGTAACATAACTAATCAAAGAATCATTATTAAAATCATATCCTAAAAAAGAGACTGTATCACTTACAATTTCACCTTGATCATCTCTAATAATTGTCAGTGCTCCCCAAAATATAGGAAACACTGCTGATGAAATAGTTAGATTATATACAGAATTCGCCCAATCATAAAAAGCCCAGGCGTTTAATAATTTTTTATGTCCTTTAGGAAGTACTTCTCGCATATGATAAAAAAAAGCTGTTCCAGGTTATTCTGGAACAGCTTCTAAAATAAGTATAATCTTTTTAAGAATTGAAAGTTTACAATTATTTAAAGGTGGTAACACCAAATTTCTTTGCTTCAGCCTTTGCTGCCGGCGCCCAAGCTGTAAGATTAGCTATACGTGTATCATTTGATGGATGTGTACTCATAAACTCTGGTGGTGCTTGTCCTCCACTGTTTGCTTTCATACGTTTCCATAACTCAGCAGCTTCAGAAGGATCATACCCTGCTATAGCCATTAAAGTTAATCCTACTTTATCAGCTTCTGTTTCATGACTTCTACTAAATGGCAACATAACTCCTAACTGACTTCCTAATCCAAAAGCAGTTCCTATAATTTGTTGCGTTTGTTCATTCTGCCCACTCGCAGCAACTGTAGTAGCTACTCCAGCCACCTGTTGGATTTGTCCTGCACTCATACGTTGCTGTCCGTGATTGGCGATTGCATGCACTACTTCATGACCCATAATAGCAGCTACACCTGTTTCAGTTTTGGCTATTGGTAAGATTCCTGTATAAAAAGCTATTTTTCCTCCAGGCATAGCCCAAGCGTTTACTGCTTTATCATCTATTAGGTTATACTCCCATTTATAATCATTCAAATAACCTTGATGACCATTTGCATTCAACCATCTTTCTGCTGCTTTGGCTATCTTTTGACCTACACGTTTAACCATTTCGGAATCTGATGTACCTTTAAGCACCTTGCTTTCCTTCAGTACCTGATCATATTGAGCAAAAGCTGCTGGTAAAATCTGAGAATTAGGTACTAGAGCCAATGTTTGCTTACCCGTAAAAGGATTGGTTGCACAAGAAAGAAATAGAAATATTGATCCTAATGCAACTATTAATTTTCTCTTTTTCATAATATTCATGGATAGATGTAAATTTTGTATGTTAAAATTACAAAATTCAACACTTCCTTTTCAATAAAAAATCAAGTATTTATACACTAAAATCTATATATGACAATAATTATCGATAAACTGTTTTTATTTAGCAATAATATGTAATTCTGCAAAATTTTTGGGAACCACTACTGTATTGTTTTTTATATCAAATTTTAGATCTTTTAAAGGCACTACGACATTATCTATTTCAATTTCTTTTATTTGAAAAGGTAATCCAATCAATTCAATCTTCATGCTTTCATAATCGGTAATATAAGTACCATTTTTATGCTGCTGAATGATAACTTCATTCTCTTTTCCTGTAAAAGCAAAACTTCTTAAACTGAATCGCCCTTTGGTATAGTCATAACCATCTTGTGCATCTTCATACACTTTAGAAACTTCTTTATTTCCTAATTTATAATATACTTCCAATTTCAATTCTTCAATCTTCTTCTCACCTACATATTGTTGGATTGGGTATTTAGGAATAATAGCACCTTCTTTAACAAATAGAGGAATTGTATCTAAATCAGCATCTACCCATTGTTCCATGCCTCCTTTTACATACTCTCGAGTCCAGTAATTATACCAATTTCCTCGTGGTATATACAATCTTCTTCCCTTTGCATTAGGTTCTTGCACAGGACACACTAATATTTGATTACCAAATACAAATTCATCGGTTCTATAGTGTGTTTGCGGATCTAACTGATCATATAACACTAATGATTTTAGCATCGGTATCCCTCCTTCTGCATACTCCCAAAACATTGTATATAAATATGGTAGTAATTGATAACGTAATTCTACATATTTTCTGGTAACATCTACAACTTCTTCACCAAAGGTCCAAGGCTCTTGATTACCATGATCTCCAGATGAATGGGTACGACAGAAAGGGTGGAATACTCCTAATTGAATCCAACGAGCATATAATTCTCCTGTAGGATGCTCTGCAAATCCTCCAATATCACTACCTGTAAAAGACATTCCACTCATACTCATGCGTTGTGCCTGAATATTAGCAATCCAAAGATGCTCCCAGGTTGCTACATTATCACCCGTCCACGAAGAAGTATACCGTTGTGCTCCGGAATATGCTGATCGGGTAATTACAAAGGGCCTTTTTGGATATCCAAATCTTTTGATACCTTCATAAGTAGCTCTCGCCATTTGTGTACCATAAATATTATGTGCTTTTCTATGACTACAAGGGTTTCCATCATAATTATGACGTACATCATCAGGGAATGTTTTTCCTGGAACTTCCATCACTGCAGGTTCATTCATATCATTCCACACTCCTTTAACCCCTATTTCATCAATAAGCTCCTTAAATAATCCTGCCCACCACTCTCTTACTTCGGGATTAGTGAAATCAGGAAAGAAACATTCTCCAGGCCACACTTTCCCTCTCATATAGGGTCCATCAGCACGCTTACAGAAATAATCTTTTTCCATGGCTTCTTGATATACCCAATATTGATCATCAATCTTAATTCCTGGATCTATAATTACTATGGTCTTATAACCATCTTCTGCTAACTCCTCGACCATTCGTTTAGGATCCGGGAAATACTCTTTGTTCCAAGTAAAACATCTAAATCCTTCCATATAATCTATATCCAGATAAATGGCATCACATGGTATTTTTAGGTCTCTAAACTTAGTAGTCACCTCTTTTACTTTGCTTTCTGGGTAATAACTCCATTTACATTGATGGTATCCTAATGCCCATAATGGTGGTAGTTCTGGTTTACCGGTAAGATCTGTATACCTGGTAACAACGTCTTGCATGTTAGGACCATAAAAGAAATAGTAATTCATTTCGCCTCCATGAGCCCAAAAGCTAGTTACATTTCTGCGTTCATTACAAAAATCAAAATACGTTTTGAATGTATTATCAAAGAAAATCCCATACGCTCTTTCCTCATACATTCCGATATAAAATGGAACACTCTTATATAAAGGATCTTGATCTTTCCCGAATGCATACTGATCTGTAGCCCAGTTCTCAATTCGTTTTCCTTTTAAATTAAGATGCATCGGTTTATCACCTAATCCATAATAACATTCTCCTTGCGGAGCCGATTTACTCATTTTTACGATGTTACCACCATAATCATAGCTTTGTTCCCAATGAAAACCCCAATCATCTTTACAAATGATATTTCCTTCTCTATCCTTTATGAGTACATGTATGTTTGCTTTGGCTATACAAATCGTTATTTTTTTAGTGGTAATCTCGTATTCATCCTCCAGCTCCTTAACTTCTAATTCACTATACCCTCTTACGCCTTTTTCGCTAATAGCATACGAGAAATCATTTTCAAAATTATTATCTGTAGCATATCTAAAACGAACAACACTTCCTCGTATAATGGTCACTTGAAGGATTACCCCATTTTCTGTAGTAAAATTAATTTTATCTACGTTCTGTGAAAAGGAGATGATTTTTCCAGGAAACAAATTCCCTTTAACTTCTAACTCTGTATTGGTTATCATAGCTGGTTGGTTTCTTTTTCTTTTACTCTTGTGTTTTGTAAAAAAACAATATCTATCGCAATAAATAAATTGTTTTAATTAGTATTTATTAAGAAAATTTCACGAAAACGTTTGAAACTGAAATCAATTAACAATTGTTTACTATGACAGTTTTAAAGTTTTAGATATTATCTAATATTACTAATGGTTTATCAGCTTTTAGCACTACTATTAATTCCAAATACAATAGATCCCAATGGAGGAATATTAATTTCTGCGGAATACTTTCTATGATGCCAGTTCATTTTTTCTATAGCAACTTCATTCGTTATAAAATCTCCGGTTCCTCCATAACTTTTGTTATCACTATTAAATAACTGAACTAACTTTCCTTCGGTTGGTAATCCAATACGATAGCCAGTTCTAGGTACTGGTGTAAAATTACAAGCTACCACTAAAAAATCTTCTTCTTTATTTCCTTTTCGTATATACGCTACTACAGAATTTTCGTGATCATTATAGTTTATCCATTCAAAACCATCTGCGTTAAATTGTTTCTCGTATAATGCTGGATACTTTTTATATAATGCATTAAGGTCCGTAATTAGATTTTTGATTCCTTTATGATAATCATATTGTAATAAGTGCCAATCTAAACTACTTTGGAAATTCCATTCATCTCTTTGTCCGAACTCTGATCCCATAAAAAGCAGGTTAGTTCCTGGATGCGTAAACATATAACTGTATAACAATCTAAGATTAGCAAACTGTTGCCACTCATCTCCTGGCATTCTGCCTAGGATACTCTTTTTACCATACACCACTTCATCATGAGATAAAGGCAACATAAAGTTTTCTGTAAAAGCATATGTCATACTAAAAGTAAGATCATTTTGATGATGCTTTCTATAAATCGATTCTTTTGCAAAGTACTGCAAGGTATCGTGCATCCAACCCATCATCCATTTCATACCAAAACCTAGTCCTCCAACAAAAGTAGGTTTAGAAACCATAGGAAATGAAGTAGATTCTTCTGCTATAGTCTGTACATCTGGAAAGCTTTTATAAACTTCTTTATTTAAATCCTTCATAAAAGAAATGGCATCAAGATTTTCTCTACCTCCATATATATTAGGCTCCCATTCACCCTCTTCTCTTGAGTAATCCAAAAACAACATCGAAGCTACCGCGTCTACTCTTAATCCATCTGCATGATATTGATCCAACCAAAAAATAGCATTGCTAATCAAAAAGCTTTTTACTTCATTTCTATCATAATTGAATATCAAACTCTTCCAATCTGGATGATATCCTTTTCTTTTATCTGGGTGTTCATACAAACAAGAACCATCAAAATAGCCTAGTCCATGAGCATCTTCAGGGAAATGAGATGGCACCCAATCCAGTAAGATTCCAATATCATTTTGATGTAATTTATCAACGAGCAGTTTAAATTCTTCTGGATACCCAAAACGCGAAGTAGGTGCAAAATATCCTGTAAGTTGATATCCCCAAGAAGGATCATATGGATACTCCATAATTGGCATCAATTCCACATGAGTAAAATTCATTTCTTTTACATAGGAAACCAATTCATCGGCCAATTCCACATAAGAAAGTGACCTGTTTTCATCAATTTTTCTTTTCCACGATCCTAAATGAACCTCATAAACAGAAAAAGGAGCGTCAATAGCATTATTATTTTTTCTCTTTTTCATCCACTCTGTATCCTTCCAATCATAAGAATCTTCCCAAACTACGGATGCGGTTTTTGGTGGATGCTCACATCTACGAGCATAAGGATCGGCTTTTTCAGTCTTTATATCATTATTATGAGAGTGAATTTTATACTTATAGATACTACCCTTTCCTACTTCTGGAACAAAACCTTCCCATATTCCTGATTCATCCCAACGAACATTTAATTGATGCTCTCCTTCTGTCCAAAAATTAAAATCTCCTATAACAGAAACAGATTTAGCCGATGGAGCCCAAACCGAAAAGTACGTTCCTTTTACACCATCAACTGTAGTAATATGTGATCCAAACCTCTCGTATAATCTATAGTGCTTTCCTGTTTTAAAAAGATTGATATCAAATTCAGAAAATAAACTATGTGTTATTACTTTACTCATATATAACTGATTATTAATCTCAGTTTACTCGACATAACAAAAACTAATTCATTTATTTATAGCTAACTACAATAAAAATATAAAGTAATCATTTAAGTAAAAAAAGGTTATTGTATTCTAAAATTATCCGGAATTACTGCTCCTTTTTTAACGACAACTATTCCATCTTTAACAACATATCGTTCATCGTCTTTATCTTCTAAATGTGATCCTCCATTAATAATAACATCATTACCAATTCTAGAATCTTTATCAATAATAGCATTATTGATACTACATCTTTCACCTACTCCAATATAAGGTCTATTATCATTAACATCCGTTTGTAACTCCTCTAAATCTTGGTATTTATCACTACCAATCATATAGGTGTTTTTTATCTCAGTATCTTTACCTATTCTGGATCGAATACCTATAACTGATTGTTCGATTTCCTTTGCTTGTATTAAACAGCCTTCGGCAATCATTGCTTTATTCAATAAAGTTCCTGATATTTTTGATGGAGGAAGTATTCGTGGTCTAGTAAGAATATTTCGGTCATTATTAAACAAATCAAATTTAGGAATATCATTTGCTAACTCAATATTAGCTTCAAAAAATGAAGATATTGTACCAATATCAGTCCAATATCCTTCATATTGATACGCTAATACTTTATGAGTATCGATAGACTGCGGAATAATTTCTTTACCAAAATCAATTCTACTAGGATCAGAAAGAAGATCAACTAACAGTTGTCTATTAAATATATAGATCCCCATCGACGCCAGATAATGACGATCCTGATTTTTCATTTCTTCACTCACCTCAGATTCCCAACCAGGTAATTTATCCGCACTTGGCTTTTCTGTAAAGGAATTGATAAAGCTATTCTCATCTGTTTTTAGGATTCCGAAATCCGTAGCATCTTTAGGATTTACAGGTAAAGTTGCAATAGAAATATCTGCTCCTTTTTCTATATGCGCTTCAATCATATCATTAAAATCCATTTGATATAATTGATCACCAGATAAAATCAATGCATATTCAAAATCATGATTTAAAAAATGATGCATGGATTGTCTAACCGCATCTGCAGTGCCCTGAAACCATGTCTTATTATCCGGAGTTTGTTCTGCTGCAAGTACATCGACAAAAGCTTGACTAAAAGAACTAAAAATATAAGTGTTCTTGAGATGGCTATTTAGAGAAGCAGAATTGAATTGTGTAAGTACAAACATTCTTTTAATATCGGAGTGTATACAATTCGTGATTGGAATATCCACCAATCGATATTTACCGGCAATGGATACAGCTGGTTTTGATCTGCTTTCTGTCAATGGTGCTAATCGGCTTCCTTGCCCTCCACCAAGGATAATCGCGAGGACTTTTTTGTTAATCATTTTAGTTGTTTTAAAGATTTGTATAATTCGATATATTGCTTTGCTGAATTATTCCAAGAATGATCAATTTTTACTATTTCTTTTTGTATTTCCCTATATTGTTTTTGATTATTATACAATTCAACTCCCCTTTTTATTGAATTGTAAACATCCTGAACGTTTACTTGATCATGACAGATTCCAAAACCATGATCACTAATATCTATCACTGTATCTTTTAACCCTCCTATACGTCTAACAATAGGTATTAATCCATATCGCAATGCGTACAATTGATTTAAACCACAAGGCTCTACTCGCGAAGGCATTAGTAGAAAATCAGCTCCTGCATATATAATATGTGATAGTTTTTCATCATAACCTATATATGCATTATATGAATTCGGAAAGCGTTCTTTTAATTCCTGTAATCGTGACTCTACAACAGGATCGCCAGATCCTAATAGTAGGATATTGGCATCCAAGTGCTGCAATGCTTCTGATACTATCTCTGGCAACAGATCGGCTCCTTTTTCATATACAAGCCTCCCAATAAACGCAAATAGTGGTTTGTTTATGTCCAAGTTAAACTCCTGGCACAACCATTCTTTATTAGCTTTTCTGCCAGAAACTATATTTTTTGCTTCATAGTTTTTTATAACCATTGGATCCGTTTTAGGATCCCAGGTATCATGATCAATTCCGTTTAAAATCCCAACACATTTAGGATTCTCATGAGACAAAAGTCCTTCCAAACCATTAGCCTGATGCTGCAGTTCCTTCATATAAGCAGGAGAAACTGTAGTTACTCTCCAAGCGGATTTAATACCGGCAGCCAATGGATTGATACAATGATCCCAATCCAATAATCCAATATTATGAAGATCAAATTGTGGTATATATTCTAATTTATCATATCCAAATTGTCCTTGGTATTGAGCATTATGAATCGTAAGTATAGTAGGTATATCTCTTAAACTTTGATATTTGTTTACTTGTGAAACCAAGAAGGGTATCAATCCCGTATGGTGATCATGACAATGTATAATATCTGGTTGCACATCAGCCACTAATAACCAATCTAGAACCGCTAGTTGAAATGCTACAAATCGTTCCGTGTCATCATCATAACTATAGACATCGGATCTATACAAAAGTTCTTCTTGATGTACCAAATACACCTGAAACCCAAATGCTTTAGAGATTGTTTTTTTAATTGTAAAATCATAATTATCAGAACCCAGATTCAATGTACCCGAATAAACATCTTCACAACTAAGTTGATTAATTTTGTCATTATTATAAAAAGGAATAATGACATCAGTAGTACAATCTAAGGCTGTGAGATATTTAGGTAAGGAACCTACTACATCACCTAACCCTCCAACTTTTGCCAAAGGATAACACTCTAAACTTGTGTGAAGTACTCTCATCAACTATTCTTTTTATAAAATAAACTATTGTTAATATCTTCTATCGGAGTTTAAAACTATAAAAAACATTAAGACATTTAACTAAAAAGAATTGAAAAAGGGTGAGTTTTAATGATAATTTAATAATTATATAGCATTCTAATTTTTGATTTCACAATAAAACGTTATAGTTACGAAATCAATAATAGTTAATAACTCATTTTTAACTACTTATTAATCGTTCGCAAAGCTTTTTTTATAATGTAAGCAGTATCTTTATTAGAAGATTCTTTTTTCCATTGATTACAAATATTTCCTACCCAATCAGGTCTGGTTTTACTGGCATCATTTAACCAATTGCCAACGGCATCCTTCACATATTTAGAAGTATCCGATTTTAAAGGTTCCAAAATATCTATTGCTTTTTCTGGAGATTCTTTTAAATCATCTATTTTTTTGGTCCAAACACCTATAGGCCGAGTTGTTTCCACTGCATAACGTCTAATATTTTCATCATCATCCTTTGTCCAGTTAGACAATATCATAATTGCTGGATCCAAATCCTGAATGATATATTCCTTTGTTGCAAAAATAGCAACTTCTCTAACCCCAAAATGAGGATCCGCTGCAAACGGTTTAATAGTATGCAACCTTTCTGTTATAGACATCTCTATTGCACTGTAATACTGAGCCGCCCAACACCTAGGTATATCAGAAGTATGATTAGATAAATAATCGATGATCTTGCCATCATTAGTTAATTGAGAAAAAGTCATTCCAATTACTTTGGCATTAGCATTGGCGCTTGGCTTTTTTTGATTCGAAACAACTTCATAAAAACTATCATACCATTGTGGTTTATCTAGTTCTTCAAGTATTAGCTTTAATAATTTTAATTGATCTACTGCGAGCCATTCCATAAGATTGGCGGTTTCTATAAGGCCTTGATTTAGATAGTCTATAACTTCTTGATCAAGATCTTTAAAACTCCTTGCTCCTTTTCTGTTGAGAATATGTTCAGGAATCATGCTATTATGATGTGTGATTGGTTTTAAGTCTAACAAAACAATGGTTTTTAAATATAAGATTATTCTTCGAACTGATTGAAAACATCCATGTGAAACATCTGCATAGTCTCTGGTTGAATAACTTGAAAGATTGCTACAGCTTCCGGATTTTTCATAATTGACTCACCAGCCATTTTAGCAGCTTTGATATCTGTCCAATATAATAGATCAATATATCTGCCATCATCATTACTGGCAGTTGTTCTATCTATAAATCCATCGTATAATTTTACAATATCGTTTAAAGAGGTTAATGCAGTTTTTGCCTGCTCTTTGGAATAACCAGGATTGACTTCGAATAATACAACTTCGATTGCATAAGGTTTACTTTTCATAAGATTTTGATTTTGACTAAATGTAGTTGCACAGCATAAAAACATACTAAGCATAATTGTGTGAATTAGGTGATACATTATTAATTTTAGCCAAAACTACAAGTGACCTGTGACAACCTTATGTCAGTAGTATATCACTAATTTTCCATATATTTTTTAAAATAATTTTCGAGCGTGAAAAATTTAGGAGGAAATAGTTCCGAAGTTTCTATCAGATTAACAATTCTATCCGTTCTAAATTCCCGATAATCTTTGCGTAATCTACAGTAAGCAATCAGTACCCAAATGGAATTGGTAAAATATACTCCAAGTGGTTCTATTGAACGCTTGGTATACTCTTGCGATGCAGCAGTATATTGAATTTCTAATACTCTTAAATCCGTAATCGCTTTCTGAATCACGGATAAATAAGTGCTAGAAGGAGACTTTTTATAAGATGGACTAACGATTCGTTTTTCTAAAAGCTCTAGTTTCTCCTTTTGAGTTGAATTGAGAATTGCTTTTACTTTTTCAATAGCTTCAGTATATTCTGAAATTAACGACTCATCATTATTTGTTTGTATAATTTTAGAAGCTGTTATTAAAGCATTGGCTTCTTTTTCTGTAAACATAATTGGCGGTAATGAATATCCATCCACTAAAAAATAACCAGTACCTGCCTCTGCTCCGATAGGAACTCCTGCATCAGACAATGCCAGCATATCACGATAAATGGTACGTATACTAACATCAAACTTGTCCGCCAAATCTGAAGCTTGTACAACTTTTTTCGATTGTAATTTTACTAAGATTGCCGTCAGTCTATGTAATCGCTTCATAGTAATGCTTATTCATAAGATTCTTTGTCCTCAGAAGAAGATTCTTCTATTTCGCTAAGATCTGTAGTAGTATTCATTATAAACTCGACTTCTGCATCCGCTGCAGCTTCAATTTCTTCAGGAGTTGGTATTGCTCCTTTTATTTTTTTGTCTCGTATCATTCCACCTGTCATAATTAAACTGGTTCCAATAATTACGAACAGTAAAATTCCAGGTTCAAATCCTGGAATAATTGCTTCTACTGGTATTGCATAAAATAAAAGCACTGTAATTAATCCTCTAGGCGCAATGAATACTTGCGGTGAAATATCTTTACCTACAAACAATCGCAACAACCCATATCGGATTACATAAATAGATATAATAATCAAGATACTAATTAAAGTAACTTTAAGGTTTAGTAATGATGAAAGTGTGATGGTAATTCCAAAAATCACAAAAAATAATGTTCTTACCACAAAAGCCGTTTCTGCAGTAATTACGTGTAATTCATGATAAATGGATTTGGCTTTTTCGAAATCCAAGAGACCTTCCAACTTCCATTTAAAAAACAACTTCATGTTGGCGATCACAAGTCCGAATATTAATACGATTATCAGCGAAGATAAATGCATCTTTTTACCCAAACCATATAACAACAATAAAACCGCGATTAATAGAAATAGCTTGACCTGGCTTTTGATCTTCTGAAAAATTAGAATAATTCCGTAACTCGCTATTAAAGAAATGATAATGGTAAGAATTAAATTGAAAGCAAAACCTGCAACTCCAGCATCTTCGGCAGGATTTAACTTACCTGTAAGGAAATAGAACATCATGATCCCCAGAATATCAGAGAACGTGCTTTCATACACATGAAATTCCTTTTTAGCTTCTGATAATCCTGCAACACTCGGTATAATAATAGCACTAGATAAAATAGATAAGGGCGTAGCATACAATAATGCAGATTGCCAGGTCATCCCTTCTATTAGGGCTTTTAATACTACCGCAGCAACATAAGCCGAAGCAACGAGACCAATTAAAGCAATAGCGAACGATTTTAGAATAGGAATTAATTTTTCACGTTTTAATTTTAATTCTAATGCTGCTTCCAGTACGATCATTATTAAACCAACAATCCCTAATACTTCTAGCATAGGAAAGAAATTAATCTCCTCTCCTCCAATAGCTTTGATACCATATTGATAAATGATTCCTAAAATAATCAGCATCAACACCGCTGGAATATTCGTTTTTTTAGCAATTCCGTTAAAAATAAATGATAAAATAATAGTCAAAGAAATGCCTATGATTACATTGTAAGAAGAAAATATTTCCATTGGTTAGTTTAGGTTGTTTAAGATTGGTCGGGAAAAGATAGTAAAATAAATTAACCTACTTCATACCCATATTTATTGTATTGCTACTTAATATATATTTAACTAAATACTCTTGTCAAAAAATGTATTTTAGAAGTTCTAAACGTCAAAAAAACTGTTTTAATGTCTAATCAAGGATTAATAATTGAAGAACGTAGTCGAGATATTGGTGATTTTTTGGTAGGCAGACTTATTCCTTTCAGAAAAAAAAGAATGGTTGGACCTTTTATATTCATTGATCATATGGGACCTACAATGATTAAAAAAGGAAAGTACATGGATGTAGATCAACATCCACATATCGGTTTATCTACCTTAACCTATTTATTAGATGGTGAGATTATACATCAGGATAGTATAGGAACCAATCAGCGGATATCTCCTGGTTCTGTGAACTGGATGATTGCAGGAAAAGGAGTTACTCATACAGAACGTACTCCTAGGGATATGAGAGATGGCTCAGAATTTTTAACACACGGTTATCAAATCTGGGTTGCTTTACCAAAAGAATTAGAAGATATACAACCAGAGTTTCATCATTTGGATAAAAACGATTTACCGCATTGGACAGATGGAACTACTGAGTTTAGATTGGTAGCTGGGAAAGGATATGGCAAAGAATCTCCATTACCGGTACATTCAGAGCTCTTTATGGTAGAAGTAAAAAACACGGAACGCTATGAATTGCAAATTAAAGGGGAATTACAAGGAGAAATAGGCATCTGCATTGTGGATGGCGAAATACAAGCTTGTGAAAATGTAATTTCTAAAGGAAATATGCTGGTTTCAAAAATTGAAGATAGCTGCTCCATTATCTTAGAACCAAACTCACATTTATTATTGTTTGGAGGTCAACCATTCCCTGAAGAAAGACATATCTATTGGAATTTTGTCTCTTCTAGTAAAGAAAAACTAGAAGAAGCAAAAAATCAATGGCGAAACAAACAATTTCCAAAAGTTCAGCATGATGATAGTTATGTAGTGATGCCAGAATAATATCGTTTCTAATAAGCTGCCAATTCCTGTCGTATCTCCTGCAATGACTTATTAGTATTGACTAGTTCCAGAATTACTTCTTTTCGAAATTCATCTAAATCATCATAGTCATAATATTTAGCCCATTTATGATCTTCTAAGAGGTTTTTGATTTGCTTAATCAGTTTACGGGTAGCATCTACAGGCCTAACAATTGCTATCTGGTCGTAGGCCGGATTATCTTTATGCTTATAACTAACTGTTTTAGTTTCGAAATCTACAGCAATATAATACGCATCTACATCTTCATCTAAATTTTCTCTGAAATCTGTCCAATCTGCATATCCCAAACGAAGATCATCTATCTCTACAGGAATTTCTGAAACCAGTCGCCAATTGCATTTAGCAGCTCTACCCCAATGATTGGATAATCGATATACTCCATTCGTAGTATAATAGTACGTACTACCAGATTCGCTACGATAATGCAGTTTTCTTCTGGAGATCTCTCTTAATCGAACTCCTTTAAATACACAATAAGTATTCTTGAAGAAATTATTTCGCGTAAATTTCTTCGTTGTTATAACTTGTTCTTCCAATGACTCTTTTTTTTCCGGCAACAAAGAACTTGTTTTTTTGGGAGAAAAAGAAAACAAGTTTTTAACAGATTATTGTTGGGAAATAGATTCAAACCTTGTTTGACTTTATTTCATAAGGAATTATTCACTTTTAGCTCCTAAAATTAAAAACATACTATACCCTACTAGATTACCAATACCTATCCCTATGTAATGAGGAACTACAAACAATTCCTCATAAAAACTCCTGCACCTCTACCCAATTTTCTGGTACATGCACTTCCTATAAGGCATTCTCCACCAATGTATCGTCTTACGACCATCACGATATACTTCTTTTCCAGTAGTATACACATATTTTAAGTGCCCTCTTAAGCTACATTGATCCACAATAGCAAATTCACCCATCGAATGATCTTTTTGACCTATATGCTTTTTCATATCAAAATTAAAGAGTTTACTAAATATTCTAGTAGTTTAAAATTGGCATTACTTACCATTAATGTAAGTAATTATATTACAAAAATAGGGTTTTTACACTGCTGACTATTAGTTATTTAACTCTTTTAAAAGCAGTTATAAGACGATAGATTTGACATATTCATACAAATCTTAAAACAAATTACTATGAGTTTTATATTAAAAGGCAATCTTTCTGCTAGGATATGCAGAGATTGCAAAGAACCATTAATTGGTTCAACTATACGTTTTTATCAGGTAGAAAACCTTGAAATTGGAGTAGTTGGTGTTGCGGCTAACCCTAAAAAAACACTAGAAGTATTAGGAGATACAGTTATAAAAGCTAAATCAAAATTATTACTGGCAGAGGCCGAAATAGATGAAAAGGGCAATTATGAAACTGTGCTAGATGATAGTTATCAGGATTATGGTGGTCCTTTGGTAATTGATGTTCTAACCAAAAGAGTTCCTAATCAAAAAAGTGAAGACAGAGAACCTATACAATTTACAATTACTACAGTACAACCAGAATGGAGAGAAGTTGATAATGATTTGATATTCGCTTGGAAGTATTGCATCAATTCCAGATTTTGGTGTTTCATTAGAGGTCTTTTTGATGCTTGGGTAATCTGCGGACGTTTACTTTCTTGCCTAGACGAGAAAACACCTATTCCTGGAGTAAAGGTTATTGCACTAGATGCTGATTGGTTTACAGATGATGAATTAGGAAGCGGAATTACCAATAGTGCAGGATATTTTAGGATTGATTATACCAGCATAGATTTTAAACAAACATTCCTTTCTCCCATTATCAATGTAGAAACACCTTTTCCTCCTTTTAATAGTGGTCCAGATGTATATTTTCAATTAGAAATAGGTAATTCTAGAATAGCAATAGAGACGGATGCCGATAAAAGAGATAATGTAGGACATTGCCTTTGTGTCGAATTATGTGTGGATGACCTCGATATAATACCAGATCCAATTCCAGCATCCTTTACAAACTTTGGGTTACTAAAAAAAATACATATTCAGTCTGAGATTAACACAGCCAATGGTAAAACCTTACGTCCAGGTTTTAACGATTATGCATTTTATAGAACTATTAATTTAATAGGAACTATTAGTAAAACACTGAATGGTAATCCTATGGAATATATGTTCGAATATCAGGAAGTGGCTGCACCTACTGATATTCCAACGGTTGGAGGTTGGCAAGCAGTAGTACCGAATATGATTCCGAAAACGGTAATTGGTAATTTATTTACCTTAACAGGTGATCCAATGAATCCAGTGGATAAAGAGCCTTACCACATTAATGCACTGGCTCCAGAATTATCAATTTCATTTAATGGCAATTGGATTCCCGTTCCACAGAATTCTAATTTTGAGCCTCATCAGGATGCGGAAATTTTAAAACTAAATACAGTAGCATTAACAGGATTAACATCTATTGACATGAGTTCGCCAACATCTGCCATTGGCGCTCCAACTGTTTCACCTGCAAGACCTCATTTATTGAATAGATACTTTGCAATCAGAATGAAGCAACGTGAAATTAATAATGCTGCAACAGAGGTTATTGCTGGAACATCTAAACCTATTGCGATATTTAATGCAGAATACGACAATGTAAATAGACATGGTAGTTGGGCACCGAAAACTGTAAATAACAGAGTCGCTGCTGTCTCTGTAGACGTACAAGAGATCGTTTCGGCCGATTCTGATGGTTGTAGTAAAATAACTACTGATTTAAACGTGAAATATAGTGCAAGAAACGAAAACCTGAAAGCCGTGTCATTATCCATTGTTGGACCAAACAAACCTGGACAAAGCTTTAGTTTTCCGGCTATACCATTAATGGCCGCACCAGAAACATTTGGTACTTCTCAATTAGTATTCACTCCTGCAGGACAAACCGTTAATGATCTGTTGCCTTGTGCATATACAATATCACTTTCGGCAACGGTTGCATTAACTAATGGTGAGGGAGAACCAAATCCAATAACAGATTTTGTATCCTTCTGCAAAGTTTAGGAATTTTAACATAATGTATAAAACAGAGCATTTTGTATATCAATATGAAATGCTTTGCTTTTACACTGTTATATTACTTTATGCCAAAATACTCTAACTCTTCCGTATATGTTGAGTTTATAAGCGTATTCTTATTCGTATCGTTAACATATCTCACTATTTCATCGGTTTTCATGCTATCTATATTCTCTTTAGAATAAAGTTCTGGGAAAAAATCGATCAGCGTATTCTGGATATTAGCTATAAATTTTATAAGATCTTTACAATAAACAGATGGATTATTAAAACCATTTTCTTTTTTAAATCGATGTACTAATCTTCCTCCTTGACATACTTCTTTAATCGGACAATCAAGGCATTTAGCACATAATTTAGTCGTACTATCTTCAAAATATAATTTTCCTAATGGTGAGTTTTTAATATCAGAAAAATCATGGGATAACACATTCATTCCAGATTTGGTAAATCCATGACCACAGGCTTTTAACGAATCAATTGCCTCAATTTCGCCATTAGTTTCAATGACTAATACTGCTGATTCATTATTAATATTCTCCGTGACCCCCAATAACCTATTGATCAATCCAATAAACATTGGTATTTTATATCTATCCTGATCCTTTATCCAAATATTAAATAGTGCAATCAACCAATCTGCCATTTCAGTTTTTTCTGTATCAAAAGGAAAGTTATTATGTGTGAAATCAGGAATAAGAAAATTCACAGAATTTACCTGCATCTTTTTAAAACTTTCATAAATAGCCTTTGGTTCTTCTTCGATATTAATTACACAGACCGTATCTGCGTATCCAATCTGATTTTTAAGCAATTTTACCGCATTAAAAACAGCATCATAACTTCCATTACCCTTATGATCTACTCTAAACATATCATGTGCTTTTCGAGTTCCATCTACACTAGTACTTGGATATATATGCAATTCTCTAAATAATGCACACCAATCTTCATCTATCAATACTCCGTTTGTCTGTATATCATATTTAAAAACAACATTTGGCAATTGCTCCTGAATTGCATTAGCCTTGGTAACGAAAGTTCTGTAGAATTTTTTTTCTATTAATAAAGGTTCTCCTCCATGAAAAATGAATGAAAACTCTTTTTTATCATACTTTAGAACGTATTTTTTTGTCTTCTCCAGAATTGAATCAATCATATCATAGGACATAAATTTAGGTTGCCCTTTATAGGTAGTATCTCCTAGGTTATACATAAAACAATAAGAACAATTAAGGTTGCATCTACTGGCAACTTTGAGTATTAAAGCATCGAATTGCATGAGTGTTTTTTTATGAGATTAGTGTAGTTTATTTATAGTACTAAGCGAAGTTCAGATTTAAAACAATTGTACAAGTTTCTCTGGCTTCGCTTAGTTTAATAAGGATTTTATAAACAATCCTTTTATTAATTAATTTTACCTAGGTCCGTCTGGAACTCCTACTGCTACAACAACACATCGTTGTAGTGTATCAGACCAAACCTGACCTTCTGCACATCGCCTACCTCCACTCGTAGGGAAATATATAACATCTGGCACATTCTCAACTCCACCTAAAATGTATTTCATGTTTTTAAGTTCCTGTGCTGAAAATTTTTCTAAGCCTCTGGGTAATAAGAATACCTTTTTCATTATTTGTATGTTTAGATTTTGCCTACTCTTGATGATTTTCGGCGACCTCAAAAAGTAATGTATATATCAAGCGCGCTTTTTGACACTACACCTTTATATACTAGAGGAATTATTTTGTTACCCTTTTAGGATAAGAAAGTTTTAGGTGAGGGAAATTCTAAATAGAATATATACTATTGAAGAAAGAGAATTTATAAAGATTTAGAAAGGCTATACTATTTTTTAAATAGTCCTTTTTCGCTCCTTTAATTCAAAAAAGAGTAATAACAAAATGGCTAATACAAAGCCTTGTAAGGATATCACTATAAAGGCAAACATTGGAAAGCTTAAAAAACCCAAATTCCAATTATCAGGAAGATAATCTCTGTGTAATCTTGTTACTATAATAACAAAACGTTCAAAATAAACTCCTAATTTCATGAAAACGGCAATAAACAAAATATACCAAGGTTTGGTCGCTAATTTTCTAATCAATAATGTAAAAGGTAGCATCGTGGAAGAAAAGAACATCAACCAATATATTACCCAATATAGTCCTGTTGCCCTATTAATAAATGCAAACTCGTCTGGGAACAAAGTAATTCCGATTATAAAATGAAGAATTGATACTGCGGTATAGATAACAATACTCCATCGTATCAAATTAAGAGCTTGTTTTGTTTTAAATCTATTTTTGAAGACTAACGCTATTAGAATTAGAGTAAGTATTAATGGAAATAGGCAAAAAATAAAATTTGCATCTACGATCCTTATAATCTTGTCGTATAATTCCATTGATTACTTATTCCTAATTAGTAGTTATTAAACTTCTCCTAAATAGACCCAACTTCCATTCTCTTTAACGAATGCAGAATTTTCATGGATTACTTCTAATGTACCATTTTCGAAATAAAAAGCCTTAAACTCCACCGCACCGTCTTCATCAGATATAGAGCCTTTAGTGGTATGTAAAACTTCTAGCTTTACCCACTTTACAGATTTAGCCCATTTTACGATAGATTTCTTTTCTTTTAAAGGACGTGTAGAACTATGGTGACTTTTCATCAAATAATCACCATTAGCCAAAACAAATGCACTATAGCGGGATCTCATTAGGTCTTCTGCAGTAAATGCTATCGTACTATCTTTATGGATACTACCACAACAGAGATCATATGCTTTCTGTCTTCCACAATAACATTTACTCATTATTGGATTCATTTTGCTTAGACGCATTCGCATTCGCTTTTTTCACAATTGCTTTTAACCGTTCTGCTCTGAGCTCTTTTTCTTTTCGGAGCTTATTCTTTTTACGGTTCATAAGCTTCGTATGTTTAGCTTTATTCTGAGTATTTTTTTCTCTTCCTTTTTTAGCCATTTATTAGATACTATATTGTTTAATTTTTAAAAATAAAGAATATAACCCTGAAAATCAGGTTATTTCCATCTTTTCAAAACAGCATTAATATCCGATCGGATTTCAGATCTAATCTCTTTTTTGCGCTTCCCTTTGCCAAACTGCTCATCATAATTGGTTTCGGTGTGTCTTATATTTGCTTCTACAGCCAAGTCGATCATTTTAAGATCAAATTCTTTTGCATTAGCAGTTCGTCCTACTCTTCCGCTATATTTTTCGCAGGCATGTAAAGCTATTTCAAACTCTCTCTTTTCTGGGCAATTAGGATATTGAGCTCTAATCGCCAATGCAAAATTAAATATAAATTCGCGATCCTTCTCCGCTCTTACAATTGCCGCTTTTTTATTTTTAAGATCTCTAGAAGCTTGATCTTTCTCGCACGATATACGTGCTTTTTCTATAGCACTTTCCTCTACTAATTGTCCTCTACGTTCATATCGTTTCCTCTTTTGATTCCAAGCCAAAACTACGCCACAAAGTGTAGAGTACTTCTTTGATCTTCTGGTCATTGCAGCATTACCAGGAGGTAATAGCACATATCCTAGAAAAGGTGAGCAACTAAAACAAGTACCTTTATGATTTTCACTTTCTGCAACAAAAGATTTTCCTAATGGTATTTTTTTACCACAAGAAATGCAATGCAATTTTTCCTTTTTGGTGAGAAAGATATTTTGAGAAACAGTAGCCAATACTATACATTTTTCGGATGCGAAAATAAGATATTATTCTATTCTCGCTACTGATTATTTCGACTTCTTTAGTTAGCTTTTAATAAATTTACTAGTAACAAATGGGGAATTTTTAGATTTTTTCTGTTTTTGTCTTTGTTTTTTTACGGTTTTTCCGTAGTTTAGAGCTGCCTTAAATTTTTTAAAACCCTGCTTATGCAAAAAACTACCCTTGAAACGCGGTTTAATTCGCAAGACTTATCAGAAAAATATCATCACATTTGGAATAAGGGAATTCACCTATTTTCCATCAATGACGCTAACAGAGATTTTTACTATAGTGTTTTTTATATAGACTTTCTATTTGCAGAAGTAATTTATAACAAACTAAATGGTGAAATCATTACTATAAAAAGTTTTACAGACAAAGCTAAACTAATGTTCTATCTAAGAGAGGATTTTAATTAGTAGTTCACGATTTTTTTGAGCGTATGGGTGTCATGATTCTTAATTTACTTTCTATATTAAAACATTTTGCCCCACTTATTGTAACCAAATTTGAATAATTTGCCCTAAATAATTCACCAAATTCCTTGGTACTCGTATGCTCATTTATTATTGTTTTAGGAATTCTGCAATAAGAATAATTATATAAATCCAAAAATTATATAATAGTGTATAACTAAATCCATAACCTATACTTTTCATTAGGTTACTCTTACATATTGGAGATTTTTTAAAAACTAAACGCAATGCTCTAAAGAAAATCCAGTAAAGCATTGCTAAAAATACAATTACCATAGTCCACAAGACTCCTCCAAATAACCATAATAATAATCCTATTACTATAGTAATTAAAATCCAAAGTAGAATACTCAATACTATTTCTTCAAATCCATCTGCAATATCTGGTAACTCAATTTCTATATCGAAAACATCAGGTATATCGTCCTTATCAAGCTTTAAACGATCTGTCATGTTCCCTAAATTATCTTTTAGCTTTACTCCCTTATACAAACCAATTGTTATGAAAAGAAAAAACACAACTGATAATATCGTTGTGGATAGTATAGAATTTTCAATGATAGTTCTTTCTTTTCCAAGTCCAAATTGCCAGATACAAAGTATAGTAATAGCGATAACTAATAGTGTTATGTAAAATATTCCTTTAGTAGTTATATAATTTAATTTGGATTTATTTTTAAAACTCATGTATCATATTTTTTTTTTAAAACTGTACATCTTTATAAATTTGTTCTAAAGGCTTTTTGCAACGTATCTGCCTGTTTAGAAGGAATCCCTGCTTTTTCGGCATAATAATTCCAATTATTGACTACATCTAATACTTGCTGTATTTCAGTTTTGCTATTCTTATAGCTTATTTTGCTCCCTACATTAAGTAAATCTTCTGTAGTAAAACTATCTCTTTTTCCGTTTATAGACATCTGATGCATACTTGTCCAGATACCTGTAGGATTATAAGAATAAGTAATATCATATGCTGGAGCTAGTTTCCAAACTCCTTGTTTATTCATCAAAAATGAAATATTCTTAGTATGATCATCTTGATTTCTAGCTATGACATTTAGCAACATCCTTTTATACAATTGAATAGCATCCCGATGAGGTAATCTAAGTTCTCTCATGATTTCGAATGCGTTTTCATAAGAATATGTTCCTGGAGATTTATAATCGAAATGCGCTAAAGAACACAATGTTTGCATATGCAATTTCTCGTTATTTGGTAATCGATCAAATCGTTTAGTCATAAAATGCGCTCGATCATGCTCTTCGAACAGCTGAGAATGTTCCATATCAATTCCACAATCCAAAGCCATCAGATAATATGCATATTCGATCCTACCATATCCTTGTGGATCACCTAGAGACACATCATCCACTCCATCAAACTTAAAGAGATAATGTTCAAACCCATCTGGAACATCCGTTTGCCCTGATCTGATTTCATTGGTTTCGGGATTAAACGCAATAATCGCTTTAGCTCTTTGCCCTCCAGCAGAAGTACCAACTTTGATCAATTCATTTAGGTGCTCAGTTTCAGAAATGTTTAGCTCTATCTTCTCACGTGAATTCAATACTTTCTGAGCAAGCGTTACGAGTTTATCTATTGCTACGGTACTTGATACTTTCTTACCTATATTTCTTGCAGGTTGAAATTCTAATGCTCCCATTCCACGAGTTCCAATATAGCATAAGCGATCCAAAGGTGTAAATTGAGCTTTAGGAATGTTATTTAGCAATAACCACTGATCAATCAAGCGATTCCCAAAATCATCGGGCAATACATCCGATAACATTCCTGGCAACCCTTTGTAAGTATCCTCATTAATACGAGGAAAACTATATATTCGTTTCTCAGAATTACGAATAGGCATATGTATTGGCGAAACATCCCAATTATTCTTCAGGAAATCAGAAAAAAACTCAAAAGAAGCATACTTTTTATCGGTATCCCAACTTAAAGCTCCTAGTTCTTGACCCCAAAGTGTTATTTTGATAACATCTACCATGATGATTTATTTGATTTTCCTTTAGAGCTTCCTGAAGCTCGTTCTCTTTCTTTACCTTTTAATTTTAGTAACTCTACAGGACTAATTCCTGGATCCGGCAAAAACAAACTCAAAGCATCAAGTTCTCCAAATGCTCTTAAAATCTGGATAAAAGTAAGTAATGTTGTCGCCTTACCTGATTCAAAATTCTTAATTGTCTGCACGTGAACTCCTGCCTTTTTAGAAAGCTCTTCTTGTGTTATATTGAGATTGAGCCTTCTTTTTTTTACACGTTGTGTAAGTTCTAATAAGACATCATCATCAGAAAGTCTATTTAAATCCATATTTTCAATTTTAAGTATATAAAAATATACATTATGAATTGATAAATTACTTTAAGTATAAATTAATATACCTAATAAGTATTTACTAATACAAATATACTAAAGTATATACTAATATACTTTGAAATGCTTAAAATAATTTAATGTATAAAAAATTATACTTTAATATCACATTTATCTTTAGCTATAAATCATCAAATACTGACAAAAAAAACAGTTAAAACCCCCTTTTTAAATATCTTTTATATGTTTAATTTTAACACCTAACGTATTCACTCCCAATCACGTCTAAATTGCCTCTAAAAACTATGAGGTATGCAAAATTATATTCGATTACGAAGTATTAGTGTATTACTAATACTTATGATGTGTTTCCAAAACTGTATGTCCACACGTGTTGTCAGTGAGTATGACAGTGACTCAGTAGCAAAACACACTAAAACTTCCTGGAGTTATGCATGGGGACTAGTAACACCAAAAGACATCGATCCCGACTGTGAATCAAAAAAAATGAACTCAGTTACGAGCTCCACCAATTTAGGCTATATCTTAATATCAGCCATAACCATTGGCATCGTAGTACCACAGACTGTAACATGGGAATGTGCTCCTGTAGACACACCTATAGAGGATTTGTAATGTATAAAAATTAAAAACTATTAAAATGGCGTTACCTAAAGGCATAGAAATACTACCGATCACATCTTGGCAAAACAGGCATAAGAACTTTACACAAAAACTAACTAAGGACGCATCTTTTAAAATCAGAAACGACCATTCTTTATCTAAAAGTGCTGAAAAATATAAAGCAACTACCAAAAACATTCAATGGTTGATTGGACATGCTATCAAAAACAAAATCAGACTAAGAGCTATGGGCAGTGGCTGGTCTTTTTCGAAAGTAGCAGTATCCGAAGGCGGAATTATCGACACGAAATCATTACGCCTTTCTTTTTCTGTTTCAAAATCATACGTTGAGGACACATATCTTGATAAAGGTGGAATACCCGAAAATCTATTCTTCACCCAATGCGGAATGTCAATACTACAATTAAACTCAAAACTTGAGAAAGAAAAAAGACCTAGTAGATCTATTAAAGCTTCTGGAGCTAGTAACGGACAAACCATTGCTGGAGCCTTATCAACAGGAACACATGGTGCTGCATTTAATGTTGGAGCACTACAAGATTTTGTAGTAGGATTACATTTAGTTGTTGGCAAGGATAGACATATTTGGCTAGAGCGCCATTCTAATCCAGTAATGTCTGATAAATTTGTAGATTGGCTAGGAGCAGAACGAATTCAGGATGATACTATGTTTAATTCAGCTATTGTAAGTTTTGGTAGTTTTGGTTTCATCCATGGAGTATTGATAGAAACAGAACCTAAGTTTTTATTAGAAGAGCACAAGATTGATAAAATTGCTTATAATGATGCGTTAAAAAATACCATGACAACTCAGGAATTTTCAGCTATCCAAGACCTGCTACCTTTTCCACAGTTTTCTCCTGACCGAGAACTATATCATTTTGAAGTACTCGTAAATCCATATGACTTCAAGCCAAATAATAAAGATAAAGGCGTATTTATAAAAGTTGCCTATAAAAGAAAATATCGTGATGATTATACCCGTAGAACCAGAGATAGTAATGGGCTAACATATGGTGATGACTTATTAGGCCTAATACAAACCATGATGGACAGTCTAGGAGCATTGTCTGTAAAATTAGTGCCAAGTCTGGTAAATTTATTGTTTCCTCTTGCATACAAAGAAACAGCCGCACTAGAAGGCACTATAGGCGAAACATACAACAACACTAAGTTCAGAGGAAAAGTAGCCAGTGCTGCACTAGGCATAGATATTAAAGACAGTGTGAAAGTTGTACAAGAGATACTAGACATCATTGATGACGGCAATCCTTTTCCTGGCGGAATCTCCTTACGATACGTAAAAGGAACAAAGGCATTATTAGGGTTTACAAAATTTCCAAAATCTTGTGTATTGGAATTAGATGGAGTTGATTCTAAGGTAACCCGGAACTTTTATGAAAAAATATGGAACAGACTTGAAACTAAAAACATACCTTATACGTTACATTGGGGTAAAATAAATTTTAATCTTAATTTCAATAGAATACAAAAAATGTATGGTAGTGCTACTGTACAACACTGGATAGATTCTCGTAATGAATTATTGGATGAGGATGCAAGAGAAGTATTTACCAACAAGTTTGTAGAACAATGTGGACTGAATAAAAAACCTGGAGTGATAGTTTAAACAAAGATGTATAATTACTTTAAAAACAGTACTTTATGTTTTATTTAGATCTATAAAACATATTTAGAACTAAGCCTGTAATTACCATAGCAGTACCTAAGATACTTAGTAAAGGATACTTGTCTCCGAACAAGAAAATCCCAGCAATCATAGTGAAAATCACTTCCATATATTTTAGTGAAACCACTTTATTGGTAACCTGTGATTGAAAAGCTTTTGTCATAAACAATTGTCCAAAATAACCAAAGACACCCAAGCTTAGCAATAAACCCCATTCCATCCCTTCTGGGGTTTTATTCCAATTAAAAACAGAAAGAATTCCTCCTAAAACTGTTGCAATCCACATAAAATAGTTTACAATAACTACTGGATGATCTCTTACTCCTATTTTATTAATTAGCACATATACTACACCACTAAACAAAGCGGATAAAACAATCAATAATAATCCAAAAGAATTGATCTCCGTATCAAAACCTTTGATTACTAAAACACCCGCAAAGGCAAGTAAGAAAAATAACCATTGTATGTTTTTTACTTTCTCTCTAAGAAAAATAACCGCTAATATTGTTGCGAAAATTGGAGAAAGATATCGTAACGACACTGCAGAACCAATTTTTAGATACTCGACAGACATAAAAAACAATCCCATTGAAGTTACTCCTGCTAAACCACGAAAAATTAATAGTTTCTTTTGATTTCCTAGTATTGAAATTTTATGGTAGAACAGAAAAGGCATCGTAAAGAATAATGTACCTATAGATCTAAAGAAAACAAGTTGATACGCACTAAACCCAACTAAATATTTAACAAGCAGATTCATAACCGTAAAGGATATGGTGCTTAGAATCATAAAATAAATAGCTTTTTTCAAATATGCGTAATTTTTAAGCTTATAGAATACATATATAATATAAATCAAAGATAGAACTTGCTATTATATTATTTGCTAAACATTGAATACGTTATTCTTAAAAATAGATACCTCATAATGAGGATTTTCTTTTTTTTGGCTTCCTTTTTGATTATAAAAAATTAAGAAATCTAATGATAAAAATGATTGAGCGTTATGAGACTAATTAAATCAAAGACAGTTTTTAAATTATTTTTATTAATTTAACGCAATATTTAATGCCCCTAACCTACTATGAAAAAAGTATTCCCAATACTTGTATTACTAATATCTAACAGCATTTTTTGCCAAGTATATACAATTCAGGATTCAATACAAAAATTCCCCATATCCTATGCAACTATTTCGTTTGGTAATGGTAATGGATTGTTTGCAGATGAGGATGGAGTTTTTAAATTCTCTAAAAAACGGTATCAGGACATCGATTCTTTATACATTTCAGCACTTGGACATAAAGAAATAGCTTTAAGCACAAATAATTTACCTAAAACCATTTTAATGGTTCCGGATATAGCTGAACTTCAAGAAGTAGTGGTAAAAGCTGAAAACCTAGGAAAATACAAAACAAAGAAAAAAAGCTCTAAAATACACGATGACTACTTTAGATGTTGGTTACCTACAGTAGAATCCGAAATAGCAGTATTTTTCCCAAGAGACCCTCTAAAATCTACTAAAATCGCATCAGTGTATCTACCTGTAATGATGGAATCCTCTAATGGATCTTCCTCTGGAAGAAGGCAATCTTTTTCTACACTATTTAAAATGCAGTTTTATGAAAATCATAATGGTTTTCCAGGTAAAAGGTTATCAGGTGATGATATTATTTTTAGGATAACTAATAAGGATAAGACTAATTTCGAACTTGATATCTCAGAATACAAAGTATTTATCCCTAAAAACGGTCTTTTCGTTTCTGTCCAAGTACTGGGATATACAGATAAAGAAGGAAAACTTCAGCATACTAAAAAATATCACGAGGTAGAGACTAGAAAAGGAATTGTAAAAGTTTCAACTACATTTAGACCACTACTACCTTTCACCAATAAAATAGAAGACAATATTACCTTTACCAGAAGAATATTCTTTAGAAATAGAACCTGGCAGCGTTTTGATAAAAAGTACAGTGAAAACAATACATTAATACAAAAGAGCTTTATGAATTACGGTATTGGAATGAAAATGCATGTGTATGAGAAATAGTATTGCTAATAATTATAAATGAAAATTTTACTATTTATTATAATAGCATTAGCATCATGCTTTGTTCTCATTTTATTGAGATACCAAATTACTCATCCAGAAATCATTAAAGGAACTTCGACAATAAAGTATAAATTAATCGATATAGGACATAATGATTTTTTTAGATATTCTTTTGAATCTTTAATTCTAAAAAGAAGAAGAGTATTCCTAAAAACTGCAATAAGAAACAATGACTGGATCTATGTAAATCTAAAAGATTTCAAGAAATTACATCCAGAAAGTCCAATAAAAATGATAGAAAACAACTATACCATTACGTTTGATTTTCAAATTAAACGCTTAGTTTTTGGAGGTTATAGCAGTGCGAAAATCATTTCTACAGAAAAAATTAATGAGAAACCTGAAGTTTCCAAATCTTAAAAACGAACTTTAGCTCTTTAGTATTATAGAACACCTATAACTAAAACTAATCCAGAAAAGATCGATTCTTATTATATTGAACAGCAACTTCTAAAGAGTTTCTCTGTATCTTTTTATTTTCTGTATAATTTACAGCATCTTCAATCGTAAGGAAATTATGTTCTCCTCCTAAATTATCTGTAAACCCTGATCTTTTGAGAAAATCTCGTACAGGTCCAATGGTTCCGGAGATTAATAGCTGAACACCTAATTCCTCTAAGTATTGATGTACATCCTCTAAAATATGTAAACCTGTACTATCGATATCATGAATATTAGTACTATCTAAAATTAAAAACTCAGGCAATGCTTCACGCTTTTGGATATAACTTAAGATTGCATCCTTGAAATAACTAGTGTTTGCAAAATACAATTGATCATCAAATCGAATGATCAAATACTTAGAAGATCGTGTTGCTTCTGGAAATCTATTAATATTACGATAATAATTAGTCCCTGGAATATTTACTAATTCTGCTACATGAGGCCTGGAGCTGTAGTATTGTAAAAAAATATACGACAATATCACACCAATAAAAATTCCTTTCTCTACCCCAAAAATCAAGGTTCCGGCAAACGTAATAATCATTACGATAAACTCTCTTCTTCTTAATTTTAAAAGGTGTTTCGCCTCACTATAATTAATCAAACCAAAAACAGAAACTAATATGATAGCCGCTAATACGGCTTTGGGTATGTAATAAAAGAAAGAAGTTAAAAACAATAAAGAAATAACCACCATAATCACCGTAATTATGGAAGAAACAGTAGTCTTTCCTCCTGCTTCATCATTGATAGCTGATCTACTATAACTTCCGGAAGAAGGAATTGCCTGAAAAAATGCTCCAACCAACTTAGCAATCCCTAACGCTAATAACTCTTGGTTAGGACGAACCATATGATCTCTATTCTTCATTTCTAAGGATTTAGCAATACCAATACTACCTACATAGCCAATAAAAGTTACTGTAAGTACTGAAGGTATTAACGCAACCATAGAATCATAGCTCATTTCGGGAATACTGAAAGATGGAAGACCTTTAGGCACATCCTCTATCACAGAAAGACCTAAGCTTTTCAAATCAAAAATAATAGTAATAACAGTAGTTATAATCAATACAAAAAGTGCACCTGGAAATGACCTTTTCCATCTCTTAAGAACATACATCACCAATATAGATCCCAAGCACATACCAAACGTAATAAAATGCACTGAAGAGAGATTATGCACAACATACCACAATGATTCATGAGTGTACTCAAAATTTGGAACTTCTATCCCGAGTGATTCGCCAAGCTGAGAAATAATAATAATAATTGCCGCTGCAGAGATAAAACCTGAAATTACAGGTTGAGAAATAAGGTTCACTAAAAACCCCATCCTTAATAAGCTCAATCCTATTTGCAACAACCCGATCAGCAACCCAGAAAAAATAACCAAATTAGTAAACTCCTCTGTAAAAGGTGTAGCAATCTGACTAACCCCACTCATCACTAAAATAGCGGTAACCGCCACTGGTCCAATACTTAACTGTCTCGATGTTCCGAAAAATGCATACAGAATTAATGGAATTAGACAAGCATACAACCCATATATCGGTGGTGTCCCCATTAACAATGCATACGCAATAGCTTGAGGAATAAGAACAACTCCAACCGTTATACCTGCTATAGCATCAGAACCAAAAGTAGCTTTATTATAGCCTTTAAAAGACTCTAAAATTGGAAGTATTTTGTGTATCGCTTTGACTGTTCTCTAATTTTTAATTGGTATGGTAAATCTACGACAGTTTAAGAATTTATACTAAATGAATTACAAAAAGCATCAGTATTTTTTAGATTTACTTATTTTTGAACGGTAACATAACCTAATGAACGAATCATTACTTCTTATTCTTCTAGCCATAGTTGGTTTCATTGCCGGAGTCATTAATACTATTGCAGGAGGTGGATCTTTGTTGACACTACCAATGTTAATTTTTATGGGGTTACCACCATCTGTTGCTAATGGAACCAATAGAATTGGGATTTTTATCCAGACTATTACCTCTGTAGCAGGTTTTAAAAGCAAAGGAATACAACCTACTTTCTTTAGTATTTATCTAGGTTTATCAGCACTTGTTGGATCTTTAATTGGTGCAAGAATAGCAATTGATATAAAAGGTGAAACCTTTAATAGAATATTAGCCATTGTAATGTTGATAGTTGTATTATTTATGGTTTTTAAACCCAAAGTAAATCTCGAAGACTTTGTAGAACGAATTCAAGGTAAATATCGAATAGCATCCATTCTTGCTTTTTTTATTATTGGGATTTATGGAGGCTTTATACAAGCAGGTGTAGGCATTTTTATTCTTTTAGCACTCACTTCTATCAATAGAATGAATCTAGTGAAATCAAATGCTGTAAAAGCTGTGGTAGTTTTTATCTATACGATCGGAGCATTAGCCATTTTTGCTTTTGACAATCAAATAAATTATCTATACGGATTTGTCCTTGCATTTGGAAATGCTTCTGGCGGTTGGATTGCCAGTAGATGGTCTGTAAAAAAAGGAGATGGAATCGTTAAGGTCTTTTTGGTGATTATGGTTATCGCCATGGCTATTAAGTTATGGATAGATAGTTAATCTTACATTAAAATGTTTCCGGTTTTATGGTCATTTTATACCTTGTTAAGATAACTAAAACCAAATGTAATGAAATCATATACCCTATTCTTATGTATCTTTAGTCTACTCATAGTTAGTTGCAAGGAAACTAAGAAAGAAGAAATAACAGCGAACACAACTATAGAAGAAACGGTTGTAACTGATAATGAGTCAGCAAAAAAATCGGTTTCTGATCTGAAAATTATTCCTATCCAACACGCTACAACCGTATTAGAATACAAAGGAAAAACCATCTATATAGATCCCACTGGTGGAACCAAAGCTTTTGAAAATCAAAAACTTCCGGATATCGTTCTTATAACCGACATTCATGGAGATCATATGAATATAGAAACCTTGGACAGTCTTAATCTCTCTAAATCAAAATTAGTTGTCCCTCAAGCTGTTGCCGAAAAACTTCCTGCAAATTACACTAAGAAATTGGTTATTATTAATAATGGAGAAATAAAAGATGTCAACGGAATATCAATCGAAGCCATACCCATGTATAATTTAAGAGAAGAAGCATTAAAGTTTCACAATAAAGGACGTGGTAATGGATATGTAATTACCTTAGGAGATGAACGTTTGTATTTTTCTGGAGACACAGAAGATATTCCAGAAATGAGAGCTCTTAAAAATATCGATAAAGCTTTTGTTTGCATGAATTTACCTTATACAATGACTGTAGAAAGTGCTGCGAATGCAGTTTTAGAATTTAAACCAAAACAAATTTATCCTTATCACTACAGAGGTACTCAAGGACTAAGTGATATTGCTAAATTTAAAGAAATCGTAAATAATGGTAATGAAACCATAGAGGTTATACAATTAGATTGGTACCCTAATCGAAAATAATGTCAAAAATAAAAGCATTTACAGATTCTAATCTGTAAATGCTTTTATAGTTTTATGAAAATAGTTTTATTCTATAGGAACAAAATTAAATCTTTTTTACTCTTACGGCGTTTAATCCTTTCATCCCCATCTCTAGTTCAAACTCCACTTTATCTCCTTCTCTTACTTCCTGCATTAAACCATTAACGTGTACAAAATATTTTTCTTGAGATTCCTGTTCAGTAATGAAACCATATCCTTTAGAATCATTAAAAAAGGCAATCTTACCTTTTTTGATCGGATCCTCTTCTACATGTTCTCTTTTAGGAATACCAATTTCTATATTCTCAGCTTTTACTTTTTTCTTTTTTGATGGATCTGGTGGAGTATCAGTAAGGTGGCCATTTTCATCAACATAAGCAATCATATTATCGAAACCACTTCCTTTTTTAGAATTCGCTCTACGTTCCTCTTTCTTTTTCTGCTTTTCCTCGCGTTTCTTTATTTTCTTTTTTTCCTTTTCAATCTTGCTAAATGTCTGTTGCGATTTTGCCATTCGGTCTACTTGTAATTTATTTGTTAAACATTAATTGTCATCGAAATACTAAACGAATGATTGGAAAAAGACAATTCTAAAAGAATGATTTACCTAATAATTACCCCAGTTGTTACAACGACTATGTACATAAGATATCATGTACTTATTTGCTACAAAGATAGATTATACATTTTAATTTAGGCAATGTTATAAGTAATTTAATCTATATCAGGATAGAAATCATCGATAATTAAGAAATATTTAGTGATTATCTTTCTCTAAAATTCATTATTTCTGAAGGAGATAACATTCGTGAAGAAAAAGCAGGACATCTCCTTAACGCTGCACGAGTCTCAGAACTTCTTTCCAATATTTGTGGTCTCCTACCAAACAGTCGTATCGATGGAACTGAACTACTGTAGCAGATAAAATACATATATGCATTGCACAATGCCTCTAAAGTTCCCGGATTTCTAGAAACTCTAGTATTAGACAAGGTTTCTCTAGCGGTTTCAGAAAAATATCGATAACTGATTTTACCAGCATGAGTCATTACATGCCCTATTTCGTGAAGTAATGTTGGAGAAATTCCTAGATTTTGATATCTCCATAACGCACCATAGGTTATCAAAATACCTTCTCTTTCATCAAAAAAAGAAGTGCTTCTATCATCATAACCAGGATTTAAACCTCCTGTATACCTCTCTGAACTTCCTCTTCCTGCAGAATTAGCGAAAATTATACCTGCTGGTTTACGCTCTTTTAACCATCTTAAATGTCCAGAAGGTATTAAATCCAATGTTCTTTCCACAAATAATACTTCTGATCGTATAACCCGGTATATATTAATAGAAACATTATTTTGAGACATATAACATATATCTACTAAATCTTCATCCTCTACCATTTGATAGAAACCTCTTACTCGATCATGTTCCCACGAATCTAAAAGATTAGGAGCAAAATAATTAGGCGCTCTGTTTCTACTTCTTCCTGAACCATATCCTCCTATAATAATATCTTGACTATATGGCTGACCAATCAAATGAATTGACATAATGGTAATTGTTTAGTTAATTATTAAAAAGATAAGTAAAACTGATTATTAATTAGTTACTCTTTTAATACAAAGGTTAACCTAAAGAACCAAAAAAGTTTTCCTGAGCTATTATACAATCATTACATTTGAATGCATTTAATAATTATATTCAGTAATGTTACAAGACAAAAAGGAAGATCATAAACATTTTATGATATATAAGCCTTATGGATACTTAAGTCAGTTTGTGAACAATGGACAAAAGAAAAATTCTAAAAGATTACTCGGTGAACTTTTTGATTTTCCTGATGGAACTATGGCTATTGGTAGGTTAGATGAAAAATCAGAAGGCTTATTGTTACTTACCACAGATGGAAAAACAAGTAATTATATATGTAGTGGTAATGTAGAGAAAGAATATTATGCTCAAGTAGATGGGAATATAACCAATGAGGCCATTGCCATCTTATCAAATGGTGTAGAAATCGGTTTCGAAGGAACTAAGTACATAACGAATCCATGTAAAGCCTTTAAAATAAATGAAGCTCCACTTTTCCCAGAAAGATCAAGAAAAATAAGAGATGAAAGACACGGACCAACTAGTTGGGTGTCTATTACATTAAAAGAAGGTAAATTTAGACAAGTACGAAAAATGACCTCCGCTGTAGGCTTCCCAACATTGCGATTAGTAAGGGTAAGAGTTGGGGATATTCAACTAAAAAACATGCAATCCGGAGAGGTAAAAGAACTGCAAACAGTATTACAGTAACCCAACTACGGCAATACTTTATTGAATTTGGTGCTAAAAAAATCAATATAAAACAAACGTCACTCAAACAACAACATTAGTCCACAATTTCCCCTAAAAATTCCACAGAATAATTTAAAAAGATGTTATAAGACACATATTTGATGTATCTAAACATAAATCATTTTAAATTATGAAAACTACATTAAAGTTATCAATCGTATGTACAGCAATATTTGCTGCAATGACCTTTACATCTTGCGAAAAAGATGAAATTCAAGCGGAAAACACAGTATCCGAAGATCTTGACACTTCTTCAGACATTCTAGGCAAAGCAAGCGCTATATCTGCTGTAAGCCGTTATTATTCTGGTGGATCAAATACAGTACACACTTATAGAGTGTTAAATCTTGGGATTGGAATCGGGACTTATGAAGGTAGGCCTTTTAAGTTGGGAACTTATGATTTTAATCAAGCAGCTCCTTCAGGAACCAAACAGTTATTTCTTTTACTTAGTCCGGGGAACAGAGATTTTGTAATGACCACTAGTGGTGCAGAAAAATTCAATCTCTTGAGAAGAGGATGGAGAGATTATAGCGTTAGAACTCTATATGGAAATATTCAAAAAGCTGCTTACATTCATAACAGTGGAGGTAGCGGAAGAGTAAAGCTCTACAGGTTTTATGGATCTTCCAACACAGATCATTTATATACTACAAATTACAATGAAGGTGTAAGCGCAGGATACGCCTATGAGGGTGTTATAGGATATGTATATCGATAAACAATAACATCATTTGTATAAATAAATAACGGTTATTTATATGAATAAAGGGATGTCTAGCTATTAGACATCCCTTTCACTCTTTCTACTATATTACTAATATCTGTCTTTTATTTTCTTTTTATTTTTAGAAACTTTTCTTCCAGCTTTTTTTGCTTGCGTGGCATTTCCATTTTTAATTTTACTTTTCTTGTTACCATTTGCTTTCTTAACCGCAGATGCTCTTTTCACGGTTCCATCTACTTTTTTCACACCAACGGACCTCTTTTTGGTACCATTAGGTTTATTTACGCCACCAGCTCTATATGTATCTCCATCAGCCTGATTAACTCCTACTCTACGTTTCTTAGTACCATCAGCCTTGTTTACTCCTGCTGCTCTTTTTTTAGTTCCATCTGCCTTATTAATGCCAACTCCTCTATATGTATCTCCATCGGCTTGATTTACACCTACCGCTTTTTTTACATTTCCATCAGCATCTTTTTTAGCGATCTTAACCTTTTTATTACCTTCAGCATCCTTAGATTTTACCACTTTTACTTTTTCTCCATCTTTATTCTTGCCATACTTTACAGTTTTCTCTTGAGTATAACCTACTACTGTAATTCCAAAAACAAATACTATTGCTAAAATTTTACTTATTCTCATAATTCCGTTGCTTTAATGTTACATCTTTAGGACACGCTTCATCTTAAAAGGTTTAAAATAAAGTTAAAAAAAATGAAATAATCTTTATCTAAAATCCGAATCTATTCGAAGTTTCTGTGATACTTCTTTTCTAAATTTCTTCATGGAACAATATTCTATAAATAATGCAATAAAACACTTTACAAAGAACAAAAAACTATAAACCACCATTAAAAAGACTAATATTCTATTTTTATATAATTATTTAGAAAATAGATCTACAGTCTATATTTTTGCGCAAAATTCAGACGGTACCATGAAATTACATAATGAGGAACAACAACAACTAGATCAATTATACCAGAGCATTAAAAATACAACTCATAATTTTCTGGGATATCCTGTCTCTAAAGATTTTGATTATTCTGAATTAATGCCATTTCTACAGTTTCCATTAAATAACTTAGGTGATCCATTTAGTGAATCTACGTATCGGGTTGATTCCAGAGAAATGGAGCGCGAGGTGGTAAATTTCTTTGCTAATTTGTTTAGGGCTCATGAAAATGATATTTGGGGATATGTTACGAATGGTGGTTCTGAAGGAAATTTATATGGTTTATATGTAGCGAGAGAATTATATCCTAAAGGAATGGTTTATTTTTCTGAAGCTACACATTATAGTATTCAGAAAAATGTAACCTTGCTCAATATTGATTATGTTATCGTAAAATCTCTACCAAACGGGGAAATGGATTATGAAGATTTAAAAGAAGCCATTGGATACCAAAGACATAAACCAGCAATAGTAGTTGCTAATATTGGTACAACCATGACCGAAGCTAAGGATGACACAAGAAAGATTAAATCTATTCTAGATGATATGGCTATTGAAAAAAGTTACATTCATGCAGATGCAGCTTTAGCAGGAGGTTTTGCTCCATTTATAACTCCTCGTCCAAAATTTGATTTTGAAGATGGTATCGATAGTATTTCAATTAGTGGTCATAAATTTATTGGATCACCAATGCCTTCAGGCGTTGTTATTGTAAAAAAAGATAATCGAGATAGAATCGCAAGGCGCATAGCATACATCGGCAGTTCTGATGCTACCATAACCGGATCAAGAAATGGACATACTCCTTTATTTTTATGGTACGCTATAAAAAAACTAGGAGTTAAAGGATTCAAAAAACGAACAGAACATAGTCTAGCGGTTGCTTTATACACAGAAAACAAGTTAAAAAAACTTGGAATTAAAGCTTGGAGAAATGATAATGCTATTACCATTATTTTTCCTGCTCCTAGTGAAGAGATTATTAATAAATGGCAATTAGCTACAGAAAATGGACAATCTCATATTATTTGTATGCCTAATGTATCTATTGAACAGATTGATAAATTTATAGCAGACATGGAATCAGAACTATGTGAAGTAGTATTTTAATTAAATATGCCTTAAGGTTTCTCTATAAAATTAAATTATTCATTCAATAATCGCTGAAACTCTTCGAGGTATACACCAACATGATATCCATCCATTAACCCATGATGTACATGGATAGATATAGGAAGATTAATTCTCCCATCTACTTTGGTATATTTTCCAAAGGAAATTTTGGGTACACTGTCTTTATACTTAAAATGTCGAGCATGTGAAATTCCGGTAAAATTATACCACGGGATCGATGAGATATGTACAGTATCTATTCTTTTTGCATTATCATTATGACGCAATCCTGTACTATTCTTAACTGCCTCTATTTCTTTTCGGGCATTAGCTAGAAAAATATCAAAACTTTCATTAAACTCTATAAAAGAAAATCCAAAGGTATGATCCTCGCGCCCTATCGTGGCAGAACCATGAATTTGATCATACACATATACTTCTTCCTCTTCTATCCTATATTTAAAAGGATCTATTGTATTAACAGCTTTCAGAGCTTTATACAAATAATATAGAAAATAAGGATATCCATTGTCTTTAATTTCCTGATATCCTTTGGTAAAATCCACAGTAGATACAATCCCAAAAAAAGGTTCATCAAAACCACTGAAGAACTCAAAATGTTCTCTTCTATTCCAATTATTAAGATCTAACGCTCTCTTTTTCATTACAAATATTGCAATAGTTCACCGGACTTCGTAAGGCTTTTAAAATTAGGATGATCAATAGTGCCGTTATGTACTTCATGTGCCCAAGTAGTATGAAACGGAATATGGCACGCATGCGCACCAATATTAAGTACCGGTAGAACATCTGATTTTAAGGAATTTCCAACCATTAAAAACTCAGATTCCTTAATATCCAGATGATGTACCAACTTTTGATACTGCTTTTCTGTTTTGTCAGACACTATCTCAATATGATGAAAATATGCTGATAATCCCGATTTAATTAACTTTCTTTCCTGATCTAACAAATCACCTTTGGTTGCCATCACTAACCGGTATTTCTCAGATAAGTATTGAAGAGTTTCCTCAATACCATCCAGCAATTCTACCGGTTCTTGTAGCATTTTTTTTCCTTTTTCTATCAGTTTTTCTACAAGCTGGATATCCATATTACCATTAGTAATCTTAATTGCCGCTTCAATTAAAGAAAGCGTAAATGGCTTAATACCATACCCGTATAAATCAAGATTTTGCATTTCTACTTCAAAAAGCAACTTATTCGCTTCTTCTTTAGGAAGATGGTCTGATACAAGTTCACAAAATTCTTCTTCAGCTTTTCTGAAAAAAGTTTCATTTACCCATAAAGTATCATCTGCATCAAAAGCTATAACCTTAATATTTCTTAATGGCATTGTATAGTATTTGAGTATGTTAGAGGCAAGTACGCTTTCCTTTGAGTGACAGGTAGTGTGGTCAACCTACGATTTTCCTACCCAAACACTCATATATCAAACAGACTCTACCTTACTAGTTTTTTATACTTAATTCGTTTTGGCATCAAATCTCCTCCTAAACGTTTCTTCTTATTTTCTTCATAATCCGAGAAACTACCTTCAAAGAAATAAACTTGAGAATCTCCTTCAAAAGCTAAAATATGTGTACATATACGATCCAAGAACCAACGGTCGTGAGATATTACTACGGCACAACCAGCAAAATTCTCAAGCCCTTCCTCTAATGCTCTTAAAGTATTAACATCAAGATCATTGGTCGGCTCATCCAAAAGTAAGACATTACCTTCTTCTTTGAGAGTCATTGCTAAATGCAATCGATTACGTTCTCCACCAGAAAGTGTAGATACTTTCTTGTTTTGCTCGCTTCCACCAAAATTAAAACGACTTAGATATGCTCTGGAATTTACTTCTTTACCACCCATCATCACTAAATCCTGCTCATCACTAAAGTTCTGCCAAATGGATTTATCAGGATCAATATTAGAGTGTGCTTGATCTACATAAGCGATCTTAGCAGTCTCACCCACAGAAAAACTTCCTTTATCAGGAGTTTCTTCTCCCATAATCATTTTAAAAATAGTAGTCTTTCCTGCACCATTAGGTCCAATGATTCCTACTATTCCCGCTTGAGGAAGTTTAAAATTAAGATCTTCATATAACAGTTTATCTCCATACGCTTTACTAATTCCAGCTGCTTCTAAAACGTTCGTTCCTAAACGTGGGCCATTAGGAATATATATTTCTAGTTTTTCGTCAAGCTGTTTTTGATCTTGACTCATCAATTTATCATAATTCTTTAAACGCGCCTTTTGCTTGGTTTGTCTTCCTTTTGCTCCTTGACGCACCCATTCTAGTTCTCGTTCTAACGTTTTTTGACGTTTAGAAGCTGATTTACTTTCCTGAGCTAAACGTTTAGATTTTTGATCTAACCAAGAAGAATAATTTCCTTTCCAAGGGATTCCCTCTCCTCTATCCAATTCCAAAATCCAACCTGCAACATTATCTAAGAAGTATCTATCGTGAGTTACTGCGATAACAGTTCCTTTATATTGCGCCAAATGATGCTCTAACCAATGAACAGATTCAGCATCTAAGTGGTTGGTTGGTTCGTCTAATAACAATACATCAGGTTCTTGTAATAATAAACGACAAAGCGCTACTCTTCTTTTCTCTCCACCAGATAAAACTCCTATTTTCTTATCAGAATCTGGAGTTCTTAAAGCATCCATTGCTATTTCTAGTTTAGTATCAAGCTCCCAAGCGTTACTAGCATCAATCTGATCCTGTAATTTGGCTTGCTTATCCATTAACTTTTCCATCTTATCAGCATCGCTGTAGACTTCTTCTAAACCAAACATATCATTGATCTTATTGTACTCATCCAGCACAGCAACAGTTTCGGCCACTCCTTCTTTTACAACTTCTAATACTGTTTTTTCCGGATCCAACTGTGGTTCTTGTTCTAAATATCCAACAGAATAATCTTGAGAAAACACCACGTCTCCCTGATAATTCTTGTCAGTACCAGCAATTATCTTCAATAATGTAGATTTACCGGATCCATTAAGTCCTAGGATTCCGATTTTCGCACCATAGAAAAAACTTAAGTATATATTTTTTAGAACTGGAGTATTTGCGCTTTTATACGTTTTTGTTACTCCAGACATAGAAAAGATTATCTTTTTATCATCAGACATAAGCCCCTAAATTTTAATATAATATTAGTTAATTAATTTGTGTTAAAAAAGTAGTTATACTCTACCTTTTAAAGCATTGAACACCCAGGCATTTGCCAGAAATCCTACGCCAACTGCTGCGAATCCCCATCCGGAAACATCTCTATATCTAAATGCTCCTAAAGCTATCAACCCCAGTCCAGCTAAAATCATTATAAATGTAGCCCACGCCAATACCGTATTTTTATTCATTCCCATAGCAAGTTATTTAGTTAACCATTCTTAATCTGTAATCAAAAATAGCATGCAAATATCGGTATTTTATCGTCAAAAAACAGGATTTTAAAGAGATCTTCGGTTACTTTAATACCTTACATATTGTTACACAAATAGTTATAAAAATGATTTATCAAAAAACGGGTACTTAATTTCTAAATACCCGTTTTTACTTAGTTAGAAATATACCTAACTGGATGGGCCATTATCAATGTTTGATTCTAAAACAGATTCTACAGAATTTGTAATATTCTCCAAAAGATCATATCCCGTTAGGTTTTCGATTGAATTAACGGATGTCCTAAATTGAGTCCAATCACTGCTTATACCCTGATCGTTAGGAACGTTTATCGCAATTACTCTTGTAGATGTGGTTACACGATTGATATCATTAGTACCATTTGGTAAAATAAGGGCAACTTTCCAAAATGAATCTGGTACCGTAATATTACCTCCATCAATCGTAGCTGCAAAACCATTTCTACCTGTTCCTCCACTTCCTGCAACTCCAGCTATAACATGTACTTCATTGCCCTCTAAAGTCAAAGACCTTAGATATGTTTCAAAATTAGCCCAACTCCTTTGATTATTATCTGGCGCTTGTGGAGCAATATTACTCATGTAAAAAGTATTCTCATTAGCTCCTGAAGTATATGTTCTATCCGCTGATGGACATAAATGACCTCTATCAAATCCTGAATTCGTGTAGTCACTGGAAACAGCTCTAAAAAAATTACTTGGTAATGAAGTATCTCTTTTAAAGCAATTACACCTAGAAGCATTTCCTGTCCAGGCAGTGCTTAAATGCCAACTAACCCAATTAGCAGTTCCTCTATTATTGTTATAAGACAAAATAAAATCTGGTTTTGATAAATAGTAATTGGTAGCACCCGAACCAGCATTTGATGGATTACCAAAAGTGATGTTACTATCTCTGGATGCAGAACCTCCTCCTCCTGTGGATCCTGTGGTAATTTCAAAATTATCAATATTAATTCGATTAGAACCTCCAGATGTTTTGTATACACCATAACGCACACTTCTGGTTTCATTTACATTAAAAGTTACAGTATTTAAAGTCGTAGAGTTTGTGGTAATTGTAGATCCTACATAAGACCAAGAAGAACCGTTATCATAAGAAGCAATAAGACGCCAATTAGAATTTCCGTTACTTCCATATTTAGCGTGACGAATTCTAACAGTTTGTGCTCCATTATCCATATTGAATGACATAATTGCATATCCAGTATTCCTAATTCTAACTGATTTAGCACCAAATTTACGGTCATTCGATAATGTTCCAATTAGAGCATCACTTAGATACCAACTACCCGAAGAAGATAGATTTACACTACCGCCGGCATAACTACCTTTAGAACCTGACTCATAAGTTTCTGTAAAGCCATTAGCTCTTTTTTCTGTAAAATTATGTTCATGAGGGCCTTCATTATCATAATAATTTGTCTGGACTTTAATTTCATCATTTATTTCTAAAGGAATTGATGAGATATCCTCATAAAAAGATTCATCTTCTACATTACAGCCAACAAAAGAAAGAGTAATAAAAATAAAGAAAAAGAACGTGTTTAATTTAAATAGTTTCATAGTTGAGTTTTGATTATAGATTAGTATTTTAAATAGTTGGTTTTAAGTTAGTTATAAAACCACCTCACCATTGTTAATTATCTAATAATCAATTGTTAGCAAACTGTTATAAAACAAAATATCATAGTATTCACAGTTAACATTTATGAAACTTTACTATTGAAAATATATCTGCACTATTGGTTTTACTATTTATCATTTAAAAATTACTTGATTTTTGTATTTTCGTGCAAACAATACACACAAATGGATATAAACTTCAATAAGAACGAAGATCACAATAAACTCTTGGTCTCTGCATTACGTCAAAAACTGGCAAAAGTAAAGTTAGGTGGTGGAGAAAAACGAATAGAAAAGTTACATGCCAAAGGCAAAATGACTGCTCGAGAAAGAATCGAATATTTATTAGATGATGATTCTAAGGCAATAGAAATTGGAGCATTTGCTGGAGATGATATGTACGAAGAACATGGTGGATGTCCTAGTGGTGGAGTTGTTATTAAAATAGGACACATTAGTGGTAAGCAATGTATTGTAGTTGCAAATGACGCTACTGTAAAAGCAGGTGCCTGGTTCCCTATTACTGGTAAAAAAAACCTTAGAGCTCAAGAAATTTCAATTGAAAATAAGTTACCCATTATATATCTTGTAGATAGTGCCGGAGTTTACCTACCGATGCAAGATGAGATTTTTCCAGATAAAGAACATTTCGGAAGAATTTTTAGAAATAACGCCGTTATGAGTAGTATGGGGATTACTCAAATCTCTGCTGTTATGGGAAGCTGTGTTGCAGGAGGTGCATATTTACCCATAATGAGTGATGAAGCATTAATTGTAGATAAAACAGGAAGTATTTTCTTAGCTGGTAGTTATCTTGTAAAGGCAGCCATAGGAGAAAGTATTGATAATGAAACCTTAGGTGGTGCAACAACACATTGTGAAATTTCTGGTGTTACAGATTATAAATCGAAAGATGATAAAGATGCACTGGATACCATAAAAAATATAGTTTCCAAAATAGGAGACTTTGATAAAGCGGGTTATAATAGAATCAAAGCTGAAAAACCTAAAAAGGATCCAAAAGATATTTACGGAATTTTGCCCAAAGCACGTAATGAACAATATGACATGATGGAAATCATTCATCGACTGGTAGATGATTCAGACTTTGAAGAATATAAATCTGGGTATGGACAAACCATTATAACGGGATATGCTCGTATCGATGGTTGGGCTGTTGGTATTGTTGCCAATCAACGTAAATTGGTGAAAACAAAAAAAGGAGAAATGCAGTTTGGCGGTGTGATCTATTCTGATTCCGCAGATAAAGCTACTCGCTTTATTGCCAACTGTAATCAAAAGAAAATTCCTTTAGTTTTTCTACAAGATGTTACTGGGTTTATGGTAGGTAGTAAAAGTGAACATGGAGGTATTATAAAAGATGGTGCAAAAATGGTAAATGCTGTTAGTAACAGTGTGGTTCCTAAATTCACCATTGTTATTGGTAATTCTTATGGTGCCGGTAATTATGCTATGTGTGGTAAAGCATATGATCCGAGATTAATCTGTGCTTGGCCAAGTGCCGAATTAGCAGTTATGGGAGGTACGCAAGCTGCCAAAGTACTATTACAAATTGAAACAGCTTCTTTAAAAAAGAAGGGTCAAAAACTATCTGAGGAAGACGAAAAAGCATTGTTCGATAAGATCAAAGCTCGATATGACAAACAAATTTCTCCATATTATGCAGCAGCAAGGATTTGGACAGATGGAATTATCGATCCGTTAGACACCAGAAAATGGGTTTCCATGGGTATCGAAGCTGCCGACCACGCTCCTATTGAAAAACCTTTTAACCTAGGAGTTATACAGGTGTAAAAAATAAAGAATGTTAATGTTCAACTAAAGTATTAGTTATACTTTAGTGATTTTACAGTGATTGGGTATTTTATCCAATTACTGTACAACATTAAATCAAATACATCTTAATCTTTTATAGATATATTATCTTTTTACTTATGAGAGTTATTACCGTACCCTTATTATCAATAATACTCTTGCTATCTTTCTATAAAGGATTAGCTTTTCAAGAAAAAAATATCTCTAAAGCTGATATAGCGTTTATTTCCAATGAAAAAGACACTGATTCTATACAATCTTTTCTAGCTCAAAGAATAAATATAGACGTAGATCAGGCCGAATTAGGTTATAAAGTTTATTTAGATCGAGGTATCAAAGAAGATAACGATACGATCCAATTCTGGGCTAACTTCTATTTAGGGAATATAGCGTATTCGAAAAAGAAATATGATTTAGCTATTCAATATGGTAATAAATCTGTGCACTTTGGAGAGAAATTAAACTATGGAGGTTATATCATAAGTGGCTTGTCAATTCTTGGCGGTGCATATCAAAAAAAAAGGGATCGTAAAAATGCACTGAATCAGTACCTATATATGAAAGAGGTTATTAAAAAATATAATCTTAAGCAATATGAAATTGATAATTTAGTAAGTATTGGTCAAATTCGAATACGATTAGGTCAAAATGAAAAAGCTTTGGTTTCTTTAAAAAAAGGACTGGAATTACTTCAAAAACCAGCATATAAATCTCAGAAGAATTATCATGCCAAATACTTATCTACCATCCAAGGCATTGGGGTTTGTTATTATAAGATGAATAACTATGATGAGGCATTAAACTATGATTATAAAGGATTGCAATACGCCGAGAAGCATAATCTAAAAGAATATATTATTGATTTTAACCTTAACATAGGAGAAGCATATATTGGAAAGAAAAAATATAACAAGGCACTTTCTTACTTAACTATTGCGAAATCTGATATTTTACAAGGAAACAAAAAAAATGACCCTGATCTTTTTACAGCTAACCTACATATAGCAACTTGTTTTTATGCGCAAAAAAAATATAAAGAAGCTAGAGAATTATTACTTGACAATTTTGAACATATAAAAGAGAATGTTGAAGTTGAAAAAATAAGAGAAGCTTCTGATCTAGCAAAAAAATGTGGCGAAAAACTAAATGATACCGATTTACAGTTTAAATATATCACGGCATATACTAAAATTGTCGATTCATTATATCAAAATGAAATGAGTGCGCAGGAAAAACTGTATGATCACGATATAGAAAATCTAGAGGAACAAAATCAAGATCTTATCTCTAAAAACACACTTTACATCATTAGTTTTCTACTTGCTCTTATTGCTGCCATTGCCGCCTTAATCTATAACCTCAAAACCAAACAAAAAAATAAGCTTTTATACGAAGAGCTGAAAAAGGAAAGAATACAGGAATTCAAATTAGAACCAGAAATTTTAAGTGTTGCTAAAAAGGAATACATAACAGACAAAAAAGCAGAGAGTTTATTACAAAAATTGTCTGCTTTAGAAAAAACAACGTTTTATTTGAATATTGATTGTAACCTTTATAACACAGCAAAAAACATAGAAACAAATACAACCTATTTATCTAAAATAATTAATGAATATAAAAAACAATCATTTAATGATTATATAAATGAATTAAGAATAAAATATTTTAGGAATCGATTAGATACTGATGCTAAATTTCGTTCCTATACAATTAAAGCTATTGCAGGTGAATTGGGCTATGGAAGTGTAAATACTTTTGCTTCGGCATTTAAAAAACAAACGGGACTAAGTCATTCATATTATATTAAGAAGGTGACAACAGAAATAAATATATCGAAACAACAAAACGAGGGTATCATCTCTTAAAAATATAAAAAAAATAACATCAATTTTATAAAATTGATGTTTCTAACATCCTTATGTTCTTAGTTCTAACTATACAAGTTTTATTTTTACAATACAAAAACAAAAAAACTTTATAATGAATTATAAAAAATTACTCTCCACTATAATTTTCTTGATCTTTTATTCAACATATTTTTATGGACAAAACCATGAAGATTATTCTGAAATAAACATAGATGTAGATGTCAATGTAAACTCTGGAGAAATAGAAATTAATCCATCGGATATAGCAGATCTAAAAGTCTTGATTCACGGATCCGTAACCTTAAATATATATGGAGTATATGATTCCACCCAATCAGAAGAACTATCCACAGAGAAAAGTATTACTCTATTTGTATCTCCAAACTTTATAGATACAACATTAGAACCTATTATAATTCCTCCTCCTACTAGATCACAATCAACAAAAACAGATAAAATTTTCCTTGGCTTTTTTGAATTAAACCTTTTAAATAATAATTATAATGTTACAACAGGAGATCATATATTTACTTTAAGAGTAGAAGAAAACTCTGATAATACGATAGTAGATGAAGAAAGTATAGATATAGATATTTATGATTCAGATTTTTTAGCGGATCTCGAGGTAACTAATGCTGAAATATTAAGAAATGACCTAAGGATTTCTAGAGAAGGAGTACTAATTAAAAGTTATATAGAAAACAGTGGAAAAAAAGATGTGATCAAGAAATCTAAGGTTAATTTTTATTCAAAAAAAGAAGAAAAATTTCGGTTATTAGGTTCAATAACATTAGGACCATTAGCCAAGGGAGAACGGAAATCTGTTACCCTGCCAATTGATGGTAATGCTTATCAAAACATTGTTAACGATTACATTTATATTTTAGCGGATGCCGATGATGATATATTCGAAAGAGATAGTTATAATAATAGACTTAGGTATTACGTCCCCCAAATACAATCAGGTAACACTACTATAAAAGCATATCCCAATCCATTTGAAGATACCGTAAATTTCACATTTTTTGTAAGTGATGAATCTCATCCTTTAGTTATTTTAACTATTTATGATCAAAAAGGGAATTTTCGTGGCAAACAAGGTTACATAGAATCTCCAGATAATAGTTTCGCAACTATATCGTATTCCAATAGTGCGCTCCCTGCAGGAATATATACATATGGCCTTTTGGTGAACAATATTCAGTATTACGGTACTATTATGAAAAAACAATAATATTTACAAAATATAAATACCTAAAAGCGATTTCTTGAGTAAAAGAAATCGCTTTTTTCATGGATAAATAAATCATACAGATACGTTGTTCATAAACAACATCAAATTTATAAAACTGACTTTCCTTCCTTTTTATAATCAATGTTTTACCTATAGTTTTACGAATGTATTCTAGTCGACGAGAATCATAAATCATTTTAAAACTAAAATTAATCTCATGAAAAATATTTTAAAAAAAGCTGTATTCGCGCTCCTTATACTAGCGGTAATTAGTTGTCAAAAAGAAGATGATGGTACTCTCGAAGAGAACCTCTTAATAGAAAGTGAAATTAGCGAAAAAAGTAACTCTGACATCCTCATAGTATGTTCTGTAGACGGAATTCCTAATGGATATATAGTCCAAGAATATATATACAATAGTCAATGCCCAAATTCTAATCTATTTTTGGGAACCTATAATGCTGCTATTGTCGAACGAAACGGAACACCAAAAATAATCAGTGCAGGAGCAGGTTGTGCGGATAATTATTGTATATGGATTGTTGGAACTAATTTTGAAAACGGCTCCTATGTAGATGTGCGTACTACTTCTGGCTCTAGTATAATAGGAACTTATCGAGGAGCTAACCGTACTTTAACAACAAATGCTCAAGGACAACAGGTCATTACATTACGATTGGGATCGGCCTATGAACGTAATCAATTTGCTAGTAGTGGATTACGAATTTGGGTAGTAAATCCAGTAGCAAGAAAATGGGCAGATGGCAGAACTGTAAGAAGACCAGGTGGTGGAAATGGAAATCCTATTGATCCTCCATGTAATCCAAGATGCCCATAATCAAGAGCTTTCTATTTATTTTAAAACTACAATTAATTAAAACCATAAAACTATGTTAGGTAATATTTTAAAAGTAAGCGGAGTTAGAATCCTTAATAAAGAGCATCAAAAATCAATTCAAGGAGGTACTTATGGATGTCAAAATGTAGCAAGAAGATGCATTGATGATAGTGATTGTTGCTCAGGTAGTTGCGGAGTTGAAAAAATAATCAATGGAAATCCTATTACACTTTCTATATGTTCATATACTTAAATAGTAAGTAAGAGTATTTTGAACAGATTCAATTAAAATCAAAAATTAAGAAAATTCTAGAAAAAACAGACAGAAAACAGCAACTGTCTTAAAATGTTTGCTACACTAATAAAAACAAATAATCTTAAAAAAATGAAAAAATTAATGCAAGTAAAAGGCGCTCAAGTTTTAAACAAGCAAGCACAAAAATCTATTAATGGAGGTAACACTGGTATGCGTTGTTATAGTCATACTGATTGTAATATTTTAAGTTCTTTACCAGGTTTTGAATATGAAGAATTCTTTTGTTTTTGGGGAATGTGCCAAATAGCATAACGGTTTTTTATTTCTTTAAAAGAATATTCCAAAGGCGATGCATACTTGCATCGCCTTTATATATTTATCTATAAGTACCACTTTTATTGCTAAAAATATTATTCATAACATACTAAAATCCGTATTATCTAGTTCAATATTTATAACTTAAAAGCAAAAGTAATGAACAAACCATTTTTAAAAATTAAAGTATTAAGTATTGCAATACTAGCCTGTCTATTCATTGTTAGTTGTAGTGACGATGATAGTAATAGTAATGCTAATCCAGATATTACTCAAGAAGATGTTATGAAAAGTCTGGAAGTAGAAAAGATTTCTAATTTCATTGATGACATGACGTTGGATAATATTTCTATGAATAGATCCAATGCCGAAATTTCTTCCAAATTTGGAAGACCAGATTGTGCAGAATTTAGTGTTACCGATACGGGATACACACTTACTTTCACTGATTGTACTAACGAGGATGGCGAAACTATAAGTGGTTCTATTAACGTAAGTGTTGTTATAGAAAACAATGCAGTTTCTACAACAATAACTTTTGATAACTTAACATTTGCAGGAAACTCAGTTAATGGAAGTAAAACTACTTCCTATTCTTTAGACACTACTGATGGAGGAAGTTTTACATATACTGTTACTTCTGACCTATCAATCACTTTAGCAGATGGAACAACTGCTTCAGAACAAGGAACTAAAACCTATACAATTACTGGACTTGGTAATGCTGATGCCGCCTACACTCTTGGTGGAAACTGGACAGTAACTTTAAATGCTGATAGTTATTCATTATCTACCGATCCTACATTAGAAGGAACTCTAAGTTGTGGATATATTACTACAGGAACTTTAGTAATGACCAAAAACGATTTATCTGCTTCTATTAATTATGGAGATGGTACTTGTGATAATAAAGCAACAGTGACATATCCTGATGGTACTACTGAGGAAATTGATTTATAGTTTATTTATAAATTAATTCTAAGAATTTTTAACATCCGTAAAATTATATTTTACGGATGTTTTTTTTGACGTTATCTCTTGGGAATAGTAATTAATTCAGTTTGTCTTTCATTAACATACCTAAAGCCTTTAGCGCCCCAAAATCCAGCTTCTTCAAGCATAATTCTGATATCTTTTTTCCACTCTGGTATAGTTACAGTAGTATTTAATTCTATAGCATACACTGTGTTTTCATATAATGGATAATCCCCATTAACAGGAACACCGCCTTGAGAATCCCACATACCAATAGTTGTACCGGAAGAATGTCCATATAACCCTAACGGATGTGTATATATTGACGGTTTTAAACCTTCTGCTCTACCCGCTTCTAAGGATTTTAATAAAATCTCATTTCCTGTTTTTCCAGTTTCAAAGTTTGATGTAAAAATATCCTGAATGCGATTTCCATCGGAGAAAGCCTTAGTCAAAAATTCTGGAGGAACCATTTCTTCGTTATTAAGGATATATGCATGCTGCTGACAATCTGTATTTAGTCGTAAATATGTAATTCCGAAGTCACAATGAATTAAATCTCCTTTGCGAATAATCTTTTTATCGGGACGATTAGAAAAGGAAGTGATATGACTTTCTAACGCCTCTCCTGCTCTTTGAATATCCACGGTAGGGTGAAACCAGGTTTTTAATCCCATATCAGTTACCTTTTGGCGCAACCACCATACTACATCATCAGTTGTAGTTGTTCCTGGTTTTATAACCTTGGTACTAAATGCTTCCGCTATGATATCATGTGTTATTCTAACCAATTCCTTATACATCTCCATTTCCTGTTCTGTTCTAGTCTCTATCCAGGCAATGGCCAATTTCTCAGCAGAAGTAACTCTAGCTCTATAATTCTCAGGAAGTTCTTTCATAAACTCCTCATAATCAGTTTTCACAATACCATCTACAATTCCAAAATGTTCGGAATAATTAATTCCAATTTTTTTAGGGTCTCTTTTTGCAATAATATCTACTAATGCTTTCCACTGATCTGGTTGTCTCTCCTTGTCCCAGGCAGAATCAATATATTTCCCCACATTATATCTAGCCACAGCAAGATGTTCTATAGTATTCTTTTCTTTATTTCTATAAAAAACTAATATGGTTCGTCTCCTAGCATTTAACCATTTAGCAGGAAGCATAGTCCGAAGCACTGGATCTTCATTATACTCTCTAGAAATCAATATCCACATATCCATATCTGTTCGATCCATTAACTCTGGTAATAGGTTATTGAAACGATCTGCCAGAATTTGATCTATTACTTCTGCCCTATCCCTTTCTGGAAGAATTTGGGCATTGATAAGACAGGTAAACAACAATAAAATAACTAATAACTGTTTTTTCATAATGATCAGTGTGCTAAATTTTAAAACTGGTAAATATTATATTTCTATTTATAGTATCCAAATTGATTAGATGTGTCGTAAGTTTTACATTTTGTCGACCAAAATTGGAATACACTTTAATTCTAACAAATTTTGGGGCTTTAGAATCAGGTTTATAATTATCAGGAACAATTAAATTAAGAAACCATTCTCCTTTATCCGTTTCTGATAAAACGAATTCTTCCGAATTATATCCTCCTTTTAACTCTTTTAATAAGGTTTTCTTGTTCTGTTCTAAGGTGTGACTAAGATTAAAGTATTGCTTTTTGGGATTAATATATTGCAACTCATATTCTGTCTGAGGATGGGACCATTCTACAACTACTCGTACGTCATATTTTGGTAACACAAAGTATTTTGATGGTATATTTTCAGTCTTCCAACCTTGGTTTCTTTTTGATAATAATAATTTAAAATCATTAGAGATTTGATCATTTAAACCACTAAATGAAGGTATTTCCTTTATTTTACGATTTACTATTTTGTTAAATTGATCAATAGAATTTTGACTTTCCTTTCCTTGTGCATAGTTTTTAGCTACATCAAAATAAGTTTGTGATAATGACGGAGAAACTTTAATAATACGAGTATATATCTCCTGTGCATTATCATACAATTGATACTTTTCGAAAGTAAAAGCTACAATTTTTAAAATAGAAGTATCATTAGGAAATAACTCTACTAAATTCGATAAAATCTGAATCCCCATATCTGATGCCCCTTCATCAAAAAAATAAGAAGCACTCTCCACAAAAAAGTTTACATCGTCTAACTTTGTTGGTTGTAATGACAGATAATGATTATATGTTTCTTCAGTACTAGTAAAGGTTTCTAATCTCTTTATATAATTAGAAACTGGAAGATTTTCAACTACCAGATTATCTTTAAAAATCTTATAGTCTATTACAAGTTTTTCTTCTTCTTTCTTTTTAGGGGTATACTTTGATTTTCCAGATTTAGTAGTCACAATTACTACTCCGCTAGATCCTAGCGAACCATACCTATTCGTTGCTGCTAATCCTTTGAGGACAGTAATATCGGCAATATTATTAGGATCTATAAAATCCATGTTTGCACTAGAAGTTATCGAACTGCGAGGTATTGGAACACCATCAATAACAAACAAAGGATAATTAGTCAATACAAAAGATCCAAACCCTCCACGAATCTGCATTTGACCCGCATCATTGTTATTTCCCATTTTTACTCCAGCAAACTTTCCAGCCATAGCAGATCCCAATGTAAATTCATCATCACTTATTTCATCAGCACTAATATTCTGAACATCATAACCTAATGAACGCTTATCAACCATTCTGTCCCCTATAATTACTTTTTCTTGCCCGTCATCAGATTTATTGGATTTTATAAAAACTGTCTCCAATACATTACCAGCATCCAGCATCTGTACATCGATTAATTTTTCATTTCCTATTTCTATACTGATCTTTTTTTTCGAAACATAATTAAACAACAATACATCTCCAGGATCTGCCTGAATTGTATAACTACCATCTTCTGCTGTTATCGTTGTTATATCTTTATTTACAATGGTAACAGAAACACCGGACAATATTCCTTTTTCATCTAACACAGTTCCTTTTATATAATTTTTATCTGTATCAATTTTTGAAACAAATTTCAATCTTGGTAGTATCTTTTCTTCTTTAATAGCCTTTACACTTTCTACTATATTAGATTCAAGTAAATTTACATAATAACCTCTGTTGTAAAAAGCCGTTTCATATAGAAATTTCTTATCAATATCTTTTTGGTTGCTAACGGTAATTATTCTAGGACTGTACAAACTAGATTTTAAATCTTGTAAATAACTTTTACCATCAGAAAATAAGAGTAACATATCTCCTTGTACCTTTGTGTCTACTAGGCTAAAGCTGGCAGCACTGTCATAGGTAACTTTTTGTAATTGTGACTTAATGGGATTCCAATTACCCGTTTTCACATCAAAATCTCCTTTAAACGTAATCAAAGTGTTAAAAACAACTAGTTTAACCTTGGAGTTTGGAAAAGTTTGAAAAAATGCGTCTAGAAACTCTAGTTCTTTGTTAATATCCTTATTCTTTTGTGAAAGAGAAGCATCCCAATAAATTACGATATCTTTTTCCTTCGAAATATTCGCAAAAGAAGTATTAAAAAAAAGTAACGAACTAAATAGCACTCCAATAAGAATATATGATTGTTTCATAATTTGTGTGTTTTTTATTTTCATATACAAGTATGATATAATCAAAATTCTATTACTTCGGTAAGTCAAACTTTGACGGTTCTAACAATTAGTTCCTTAATGTGCTAAACGTTACCATAAATTTGGATATTTTATGCTACTCAATATCAATAATTAGGATAAAAATTAGATGAAATAATTATATTGAATAAATGTATCACAAAAAAGAGACACCTGCAATGCTTTGCCTGTGTCTCTTTTATCATAAAATAAATTACTTTCTTTTACAACAATATAAATTTTATAGATACACCATATGTAAGCTCAATTTTTTTGAAACTAGCTCTGGGAACTTCAGCTATTGCCCTTCTGGAAGCATAAGAATTAGAATTTAATTGATAATTTATGTTTGATTGAGAAGGTTGATATGCATTGCTTAATTCCTGAATATAAATAGCTTTTCCTATTTCCTGATCAATCGCCGCTGTTAAGAAAATCGCTTTTTCCCTAGCTGCTTTAATCGCTTTTATTTTCACATCTTTTCTAAATTTTTCCATATCAGAATGATCAACTCTATCAACAGAAACGTTAGAAATATTATTTTTCTCTAACGCAGCAATAACATTCCCTACTTTTTCAGCATCTTCAACCAAAACTTGATATTCTCGACTTTTTCTAATATCAGTCTTTTTAAGGAAACCAAAATTAAAGGTACTTGAGAAATCAGCTACTGAAACATTTTTTTCTATGTCAATACCTATTTCTTTTAGTGTCATTATCATTTTCTTTTCTAGTATTTCTACTTTCTCTCTCCCTTTATTATCATTTTCATTCAAAAACACCTTTAAATAGATTTGATTAGGGATGATTTTCATTTCTGCTCTTCCCGTAACATCAATATAATTTTGATCAATAAAATTTTTCCCATTGGACACCTGACTAAAACCATATGTAATAGTTAATAGCAATATTAATAGTACAATCTTTTTCATTTAATTTATTATATAAGATTAATAAAGTATAAGTTATTACTATTTTCTTTTACATCAACACTTTTCTAAAAACATATGTCAAAAACAAGCAGAATATGAACTCGTTTAATTGAGACTACATTACCTGATAGCTATTCATCAACCGAATAAATTCTGCTCTATATCCTTGATTATCTGTTGCTTTATTTTCTTCCGCTAACGCAATGATATCTTTAATATCTTCATTACTAATGTATTTTGATTTCCTGATTTTCATCCCAAACCATGCTACAGAAGCTGCAAATTTAAAATCCTTTGACACCTTATTTTCTTTAGTTTTCAGTACATGTACCATCTCTATACTTTTGTTTTCTTGAGGTTTCTTATATCGAAACTTTACTGTTAATAATTCATCACCATAATTTTTAGTGATTTCAGCGTCTGTATATTTAAGCTCTGGAATATGCATTAGGTATTCGCTTTTTACTCCAAACGGAATTACTTCATATAACGCAGTAACTGTATGTCCACTACCCAATTCACCAGCATCTTTAGTATCATCCACAAAATCTTCATCTGCAAGCATTCTATTTTCATATCCTATAAGACGATATGCCTGAACTTTTGCTGGATTAAATTCTACTTGAATCTTTACATCTTTAGCTATTGTATACAGAGTTCCTCCAAATTCTTTACCTAGAACTCTTTGAGCTTCCTGCATAGTATCTATATACGCATGATTCCCATTACCTTTATCTGCCAAAGTCTCTAGTTTGCTATCTTTATAATTATGCATTCCGAAACCTAAACACGTTAAGAACACTCCGGATTTACGTTTTTCTTCTATTAAAGTTTTCATATCTTTATCACTACTCATTCCTACATTAAAATCCCCATCTGTAGCAAGAATCACTCGATTATTACCATTTTTTATAAAATTTTTCTGTGCAATCTTATAGGCAAGTTGAATACCAGCTCCTCCTGCAGTAGAACCTCCAGCACTAAGATTATCTAATGCCTGGTTAATTTCATTTTTATATGCTCCAGATGTAGGTTTTAATACCATTCCTGCAGCTCCTGCATACACTACTATAGAAACCTTGTCCTTCTCTCTTAATTGATTTACCAATAATTTGAAAGCTTTCTTCAGTAATGGTAATTTATTAGCTTGATTCATAGAACCGGATACATCCAATAGAAATACCAGATTGGATGCAGGAATTGCATCTTGTGGAATTTCCCTTCCTTTTAAACCAATTTTCACTAATTGAGTTTCAGTATTCCAAGGAGTATTACCGTATTCCGTATGAATTGCAAAAGGATGATCATCTTTTGGTTGCTTATAAGCATACTCAAAATAGTTTATCATTTCTTCCACCTTTACTGCATCTGCTGGAATTTGCTGCCCATTATTAATCATTCGTCTTACATTACTATAAGACGCTTTATCCACATCGATAGAAAATGTAGATAAAGGAGATGTTTTTACTTTTTCAAAGCTGTTTTCCACAATCTCTTCATATGATTCATTGTTTTCTATTTTATAATTCCCTTTATGTGTGGTAATCACAATACATCCATGAATCGCTCTTGTTCCATATAGAGAAGTAGCTTTTTTATCTTTTAGAACTTTTACATCAGCAATTTTGGCAGGATTAATATGCTGAATCTTTGCTACATCTTTATTTGCTATGGCTATTCCATCTATAATATAAAGAGGTTGCTGAGTATTAGAAATACTGCTGTTACCTCTGATTCTAATAGCATTACTTGAAGTTACATTAGCTGAATTGCTAGTTATTGAAACTCCGGCTATTTTTCCGCTAAGTTTATTTTTCCTATCTCTTTTTCTTTCTCTTCTTGATCTAGGTTTAGAAATTTCCTGACTAGAAACCCTAGAAACCGCATACCCCATAACTTTTCGTGTTCTTCGGGCACCATAAGCTGTAACTACAACTTCATCCAGTTCTGCGGCGGATATAATCATCGAAACATTAAGAATAGTCATATTTTTTTCTACTTTAATATCCTGGTTTTCATATCCCAAATAAGAAAAGGATACAATATCACCAATGGTCGATTGAATGCTGTAATTTCCGTCAAAATCTGTTTGTGTTCCTGTGTTAGCACCTTTAATAAGGACATTTACTCCAGGCAAAGGAGTTCCAGTTCCATCCTCTGTTACGGTTCCTGCAACCGTTATTTGTTGAGCAGTAGTTATTCCCATACAAAAGAATAATAAGATAAGGTAGTGTAGTGATTTCATAATTGATTGTTTTTAATTATGAAATAAAACTACGCTGAGATGTATCTAATTACAATCTATATTTAGGGAAGTGATAATTTGACTGAGGGAAAATCCTTAAGTAATTAGGATAGTTTATTATAAATAAGCTCTAGTGTCTTAGTGCGTTGTACCTTACCATTATCAGTTTCTATAAATTTTGGTAAGAAATGAATCTCCTTTGGATTTTCGTATTTGGATATCGTCTGTATATGTTTTATTCTTTCTTCTAAAGTTTCTTTTACCTTTACATCACCATCTCTTTCTACTATTAAAATCAGCTTATCACCTAAGACATCATCTGAAATACTGGTAATAAAAAAACGGTGTCCAATAAGCAATTGAAGTTTTGTTTCAATCTCTTCAGGATATAATTTAACACCACCACTATTAATCACATTATCGTGTCTTCCTTTCCAGATGAATTTTTTATAGGTTTTCAAATCCACAACATCATTGGTCACTATCAATTCTTCATTTAATTGAGGTGCTCTTATGATTAGGCAATTTCTTTCATCTACACTTAAAGTAATATTAGGTAATGCCTTAAAATATTTGGCATCTTTTCTTTCTTTTTTCTTAGGGTTAATTCTTCTGGCAGCAATATGAGTTACCGTTTCCGTCATTCCATAGGTTTCAAAAATCTTTGTTTTAATTCCTTGGACTAATTCCTTAAGATTTTCAGACACTGTTCCTCCTCCTACTATTAACTTCTTAATCAAATGTAGTCTATTGATAGAATTATCAAGTTGTAAAGGAACCATTGCACAAAAATCGTATTGCTTATACACAGTATCCAAAGGATTGGTTTTGGGAGGAACTAAATCAATTTTCCATCCTAAAACCATTGCACGCACTAACATCATCTTTCCGGCAATATATGTAGCTGGCAAGCATAATAAAGCGGTAGTTTCTTCTTTTACCTTAAAGAATTTACCAGTAGCTTTAGCACTATTGATCATGTGCTGTTTATATATTTTTATTTTCTTAGGCTTACCTGTAGAACCTGATGTTTGAACTATAATATGATCTTTATCATTCAACCAATCCAAAAGAAAACTACCAACTTCTTGTTCATAAAATTCTCCTTCTTTAATAAAATCATACGCAATTCGTTCTAAGCCTAAATTATCTAGAGACTGTTTATTGATACTGAAATTTTCATGTACCCTAGGAGTAGAAAAAGTGTCTTCTGTTAGCATATCCAAATTTCAATTTTCTAATATATTCACAGGTTATGATTACGTAAATTATGTGTTATGAATTTGTTATTTTTCCTCTAGTAAAGGTTCTGCTTCTATTTTTCCAAACAACTTATCTTTCCATCCAGACCACTTATACTTTTTAGCTAAAATCAATAAAAATATAGGAAATACCACCAATACTGGAATCATAATCTCAAAATTAATCTCCGGTTCTGCTGTATACAATAATAAAGAATCTGTTTGAAAAGCTGTCCAGGTAGATGTTACCAACAAGGCAGTTACCAAGTTATTTGCTGCATGAAAACCTAATGCTAATTCTAAACCTTCATCCATTAGGGTTATTATCCCTAAAAAAAATCCGGTTCCAATATAATATACCATAATAATAGGACCAATCATCTCTACTTCAGGATTAGCGGAGTGCATTAGTCCAAAAATTACAGAAGTTAATAATAATGGTATCCATCTTGTTTTTGTTGCCAAACCTAAACCTTGCATCAAATATCCTCTAAACAAATATTCTTCAAAACTGGTTTGTATCGGGACTAGAATGATAGCAATTGTAGCAAGAATAAAAAATGGTTCAGCATTGAAATTTATCTCATAATCTTCTGGGACCATGAAATAGGTTATTCCTGTGGTAATTAATATATATAGTGCCATCAATCCGAACATAAAAAAGACCCGTTTCCAATCTATCTTTTTTCTGGAAGTAGTTAACGATCTGATGCTTTGCTGATGAACATACTTTACCCAGAAAAATAATGCTCCAAGGAATACGGCAAAAACAATAAGGTTTTCTGCAAAAAACCTATTCTTACCTTTAGCTAGGATTTGTTTTTCCATAAAGGCATTCATATCCAGATCCATTATGGATGCTAACCAAAAATTTAATCCCATTAAACCTAAAAAAGCTATTGGTATTGGAAGATACTTCCACATTCCCAATTTTCCTTTTCTTCCTTGTTCTATATACATCTACAATTATTTTATTAATCTAAATATGATACTTTCCATTCGTTCTTTGGTTCATATCGCAATGTGCCTTTTTCTACTATCAAAGGAGCTTCTATATTATTAGTATATAGACTTCCTGTTCCTAACCCTTGTGGCATTTCGCTATGTAAGCTATAGGTATACTGGGCAATAGCATTTAATCCTATATTACTTTCTAATGCACTTGTAATCCACCACCCTATGCCTAATTCATCTGCTATATCGATCCACTCTTGTGTACCTCTAAACCCTCCTATCAAACTTGGTTTTAAAATTATATATTGAGGTTGTATAGTTAGTAGTAGTTTTCTCTTTTCTGTTACACTAAAAATGCCAATTAACTCTTCATCCAGTGCAATTGGCAAAGGTGTTGCCGCACATAGTTTTTTCATTGCTGCTTGCTGTCCTTGCTTAATTGGTTGTTCAATACTATGAAGTTGATACTCATATAATCTCGATAACTTTTCTAGTGCATCATTTGTATTAAAAGCACCATTAGCATCTACTCTAAGTTCTATGGTATCCTCAGAAAACTGAGAACGTATATAAGAAAGAAGTTCTAATTCTGCTTCAAAATCAATCGCTCCTATCTTCATCTTTATGCAATCAAACCCTTGCTCTAATTTATCGGTAATTTGATTTTTCATAAATTCTTTCTCACCCATCCATATTAATCCATTAATAGGAATAGTATCTTCTCCACTAGTAAACTTAGAAGGAAATAATAAAAATGGTGATTTACTTTCTAAAGATCTAAAAGCCATCTCCACGCCAAACTGGATACTAGGAAATTCTTTTAGCTCTTTCCAGAGTTGATTAGTGCCAAGATTAATGTTAGTACATGTCCACTTCAGTTTTTCTTCATAATCAGGCCTATCATCGATACTTAAAGTTCTTAGGATACCACATTCACCAATACCTTGTTTTCCTTCAGAAGTAATAACAATAAACCAGGTTTCTTTTGTTTTCAATACTCCTCGAGAAGTACCACTTGGTCTTTTAAATTCTAAAATGTGTTTATAATAGGTCGCTTTCATTATAATACGATACTATCACCAACTTCTAACAACATAAGATCTTTATTCTTAGCAAAAAACTTTCTTTTAGCTTCATCTTTATCAATTTCTATATATCCAAAGGTATCATAATGAACCCCCAATACTTTATCACATTCTACAAAATCACTAGCAATAATTGCATCGTCAACTCCCATAGTAAAATTATCTCCAATAGGCAATATTGCTAGATCCAATTTAGTAGATAAAGGGATTAATTTCATGTCCATTGTAAGTGCTGTATCTCCTGCTATATATACATTTTTATGTTCTCCTTCTATAATAAAACCTCCTGGTTGACCTCCATAACTTCCATCTGGAAAGCTACTTGTATGAATTGCATTTACGTATTTTACTTTCCCAAAATCAAACTCCCAATTTCCTCCATGATTCATAGGATGCACCTCTATACCTTTTGCCTGATAATGTGTAGCAATTTCATAATTAGAAACAATGATTGCATTATTGTTTTTTGCAATAGCTTCCGCGTCTAATGTATGATCTTGATGAGCGTGAGTTAATAATATGTAGTCAACTTCAAAATCGTCGATGTTTAATTTGTCTTTGGTCAATGGATTACCCGAAATAAAAGGATCAATTAATACTTTAGTTTCTTTGATTTCTAGCAACAACGTATTATGACCGAAAAAAGTAATTTTCATTGTGTGAGGTTTTTGCTTATTATATATAGATCCCGCTCTACAGTGGGATAAGTTCCATTAACAATTTTAAATTCGCTTTACAAGCTCTTTAAAACTCAGTGTCACTAAATTATAAAATCTGACCTAAACTAAATAATATGGCTAACAAAAAAGTTGATAATGCTACTTTTTTTAGTTCAGGATCTAAATTCACTGTGTTTTCAGTTTTAACAACTTTAATTAAATGAACTAATAATGGTATATAGGCTATTAAAAATAGTAAATTAGTATAATCTTCATAGGTGAAAAATAAAAAGAAAAGCATCACCGCCATGGCTCCTAGGATTAGGAAATAATGATACATTTTTGCTCTAATCAATCCCATTTTTACTACAATCGTGTTTTTTCCAGCTTTTTTATCGCTATCGTGATCTCTCATATTATTAAGATTTAATACAGCCGCGCTTAAAAAACCAATCGTTATTGCCGGAAGAAATACAATCCATTGCAAATTTTTGGTAAATAAGAAATAGCATCCTACCACACTAACGAGTCCAAAAAATATAAATACAAATACATCTCCTAAACCTCTATAACCGTAAGCAGAGTTCCCCATTGTATACTTTATAGCTGCAATGATTGCTGCTAGACCTAAAAGAAAAAAGAAAACTGAATACAAAAAATATGCTTGCCCAAAAGACACGTAAATGAGTAAAATAGCAAGAGCTAATGTGATAATCGCAGTAATAACAATACCTCTAAACATTTCTTTTTGAGAAATAGCACCACTCTGTAACGCTCGTTGAGGCCCTACTCTATCTTCATTATCAGTTCCTTTTACTCCATCTCCATAATCATTAGCGAAATTAGAAAGTATTTGTAATCCTAAGGTCGTGAGTATAGCTAAAAAGAAAATATCGGTAATATAAAAATTCGGACACCCAAAACAACAAAAAAAACCATCTAATGATTCTATTTTATCTTTATGTCCCATTGCTGATCCAACAATAATTCCAGATACAGATAAAGGTAAGGTGCGAAGTCTTGCAGCAGAGATCCAAGCTTTGAATTTAGTCATTCTAATTAAATTATAGTCAAAGGAACAGTATTTTAATTAAAAAAAAAATAAAAAATACTTCTGTGAATTATTTAAATTAGCATTATGCCAATTCCAATACCTTTAGAATTTCCATCTTTCAATTTATATAGTACACCATTGTTATTATTGGTATTACAAGCCTTTGTGTTTGCTTTCCTTCTTTTAGGAAGATATTTCAAAAAGAAATATGTTTCGGCTTTAATATTGGCCATACTCATTTTTATTACGGGATATCATAGAACAACCTATACTATTGGTTTTATGGATTGGTATGATACCTATCGTACTACAAAAATTAATTATTGGCTTATTGCCTTATCATTGGCGACAGGCCCCTTACTTTATTTTTATGTCAAATCCATAACCACTTCTAATTTTAGATTTAGAAAAAAGGATTTCATACACTTTATTCCCGTTGGTATATATGTCATATATAAGATTTCTATTTTTGTATATGATGCCGCTCAACCGGGATTTGGTGATACACAAAATGGGTATCTAAAAGTGTTTCTGGATGAAAAATATGTAAATCCATTGATCGGAATTGTGGAGAATCTACAGATGTTATTATATCTGGCATTTACTATTCAACTTTATTACATGTATCGAAAAAAAATTCAGCAGTTTTTCTCTAACACCTATAGTTTAGAGTTAAACTGGATTAGAAATTTTCTTTTCATCTATTCTTTTCTCTTTTTATACAGTGTTTTTCAAGGAGTTATTGACTCCATTATTACTGACTTACATTGGACTCAACGATGGTGGTATCATTTTTTTACTGCAGTGGCGATTATCTACATCGGAATTAAAGGATATTTTACGGACACTAATAAATTGAATAATTTAAACTTTTCAGTCACTGTAAAAGAAAACACTACTCTTCAACCAACTGAATTGAGTGAAGACATCCTTAAGAATAAAGAAAAAATTCAGGAATTTATGGAAAATGAAAAACCTTTTCTTAATCCTGATTTGAACCTTACGGAACTTTCTAAAATGCTAAAAATCCCTGCACCAACCTTATCAGATACCATCAATACAGGATTTGATAAAAACTTCAATGATTTTGTAAACTCATATCGAGTTAGAGCCGTACAAACAATGCTCCAAGAAGGAAAACAACAACAATTATCATTATTAGGAATTGCTTATGAATGTGGATTTAATAGTAAAGCAACCTTTAATCGAGTTTTTAAAAAACTAACAACTACCTCTCCTTCTCAATATTTAGCATCACAAAACAACCCTTGATTTTGTGATTTTTATGAATTTCGCAATTCCCTAGACATGGTTTTTTATGTGCATTTTTATAGATTAGCAGCTTAAACCAGTATTTATTATTGTTTCAAATCTTCTATTACCACTTATTATTTTGGAAAAAAAGAATATTTTGAAACGTAAAATCAAACACATGAAGCATTTATTAACAACTAGCTTTTTGATATTATTTAGTGTTTTTATTTCTTGTAAAAGTGACACTAAAGAAACATCAGAAAAAACCGCAATTACAGAATCAAAAACTATTAAACCAGTAGCAACAGAAAGTATGCCTTTTATTTGGGAAGGCGCAAACGTTTATTTCCTTCTTGCTGATAGATTTAAAAATGGAGACCCTACCAATGATGAAGTTCTGGAAAGAACTAAAGAAACAGGAGTTTTACGTGGTTTTGAAGGTGGAGACATAAAAGGTATCATCCAAAAGATCGAAGATGGATATTTTAAGAATTTAGGGATTAACGCACTTTGGGTAAACCCTTTGGTAGAACAAATTCATGAAAGTGTTGATGAGGGTACCGGTAACACCTATGCTTTTCACGGATATTGGGCAAAAGACTGGACCACCATCGATCCAAATTTTGGAACCTATGATGATCTTAAAAAATTAGTTGAAGTCGCTCATCAAAATGATATTAGAATCCTTATGGACGTGGTTATCAATCACACAGGTCCTGTAACAGATAAAGATCCCGTTTGGTCGGATGATTGGGTACGTACCGGTCCACAATGTACCTATAAAGATTACGAAACTGCGGTAAAATGTACTTTAGTGGAGAATCTTCCTGATATAAAAACAGAGAGTGATCAAGAAGTAAAACTCCCAGAAGCATTGGTTGCTAAATGGAAAAAAGAAGGAAGACTTGATGCGGAGTTGGATGAATTAGAAATCTTTTTTGCTAAAACAGGTCTTAAACGATCTCCAAAAAACTACATCATTAAGTGGTTAACTGATTATGTTAAGGAACTAGGAATTGATGGATATCGTGTGGATACAGTAAAACACGTAGAAGAAGGAGTTTGGAGCGTATTAGCAGAACAAGCTAAGCTTGCTTTTTCAGAATGGAAGAAAAACAATCCTAATAAAGTATTAGATAACAATGAGTTTTATGTCCTAGGAGAATTATATGGATACGGAATTGATGGAAAACGTTTTTATGATTTTGGAGATCGTAAAGTAGATTATTATGCTAATGGATTTGATAACCTAATCAATTTTCAGTTCAAATATGATGCAAAACGATTAAGCTATGAAAAATTGTATAGTAAATACAGTGCTGCAATGCAAACGGGTTTAATTGGTAAAAGCGTAATGAATTATATCACTTCTCACGATGATGGAGACCCATTTGATAAGGAAAGAAATAAAACCTTTGAATCTGCTACTAAACTTTTATTAACTCCTGGCATCTCTCAGGTATATTATGGTGATGAAACAGGAAGATCTTTGATCATAGAAGGAGCACAAGGAGATGCAACACTGAGATCTAATATGAACTGGGATGATTTAGAAAAAGAAGAAACTAAAGAATTATTACAGCATTGGCAAAAACTAGGGAAATTCAGAAAAGATCATCCAGCGATTGGTGCAGGAAAACACAAAATGATTAGCGAAACTCCTTATGTTTTTTCTAGAACTTTCAGTAAAGCTAATGCCAGTGATGGTGTTGTAATAGGATTAAACCAAAGAAAAGGTACAAAAACCTTAAAAGTTAGTTCAATCTTTAAAGATGGTGCTGTTTTAACAGACACCTATTCTGGAACAACAGCCACTGTAAAAGAAGGAAGTGTAACGATAAAATCTGATTATGAAATTGTACTGTTAGAAGCTAAAAAGTAGTACGTTAACATACTGTCTCACTTTAAATAGGACGGCTCAAATTATAATTTGAGCCGTCCTATTTTGTTTTGGGGCGCAGGATTCAAGACTGATTAAGACATTTGGAGCATCAAATAATCTAAAATCATTTCAGTCATGAAAAATGTAATTAAAAAAATTATCGCTCCGATCACTATGGAACATTGGTCTTCGGATTTACTATTTGCACTCCCAAGAATAATCTGTGGCTATTTATTAGCAGTAAATTTTGGAGGAAGTAAATTCGGAGTACCGTGGAGTCCTGAAGGATCTCCTGATCTTGCTTTTCTAGAAGTTGTAGAGTGGTTTCCAAAAGATATTGCAGAATACGGAGGAGTTTTCGCAATGTCCCCAGTCTTCTTTGCCTGGATAGGTGCAGCAAGTGAAGCTATTGGAGGTGTATTCCTCGCTTTAGGTTTCAAAACCAGAGTCGCTTCTTTCTTCATTATGTGTACCATGTTAGTCGCAATCATCTTCCAGAAATCCGATAGCGGAATATGGGGTATGTTACCCGCATTTGGATTCTTATGGATAGCTATTTACAATTTAATCTTAGGTTCTGGGAGATTCGGAATCGATTATTTAATCACAAAAAAGTGGTTTACTAAAAACTAATCACAACATTATTAAAAACTTAATTCAAAATATAAAATCATGAAAAAACTTATAAATATAGTGTTACTAGTAGTTGGATTCACTGCCACAGCACAAATAAAAGGAAATAAAGAAATTACAACCAAAACCTTTGATGTTACTACCATTGAAAACATAAAGATCAATTTTTATGCTCAAGTAATTATTGATCAATCTAAAGAAGAAAGTCTTACAATTACCACAGATGCTAATCTTTTTGATTACATAGAGAAAGAAGTAGTAGATGGTACTTTACATTTGAACCAAAAAGAATGGATACAGCCTTCAGAAAATGCAAAAATAATTATCGGAGCTCCTAATATAAAAAGAGTAGAAAGCGGAACTCACGATATAACCAGAATTATTAACCTTGATAATGATTATATTCAGGTTATAGCGCCAATAGGTAAAATCTTTATAGATGGTAAAACAAAAGAACTACGCATTGCAGCAGAACTCGCTGCTATTGATGCATCTGGTCTGATTGCAGAAAATGCAAGAGTAGATATCTGGAGTCGTGGTTCTGCAAAAGTGAATATTACAAACGAATTAGACACCAAATTAAGCAAAGATGCAAAACTTAGTATTTTAAATACTCCTAAAACGATTAAAGGTGATGCGAAAAAAATAGCCATTAAAAAGAATAAAGCTAAAAATCCTTCCGCAAACTATATAAAGTTTAAAATTAAAAACAATTCTTTAACAAGGAATAACTTTTTAGTTATCGGCCCAAAACCAGATGGATCTACGTTTAGCTATGGTTTTCCGATGATGCCACAGACTATAAGAAAAGAAAACTGGACAACGGGAACAAAAGTTTATAAAGTTAGTACTCTTGGAAAAAGAAAATTATTAATAACAATTAAAGAAGAATATAAGGATCTAACTGTTGATTTATTTTAAATACGAAATACCCCAAGAAGAACTTACCTCCTGTATTCAAGGAGGTAAGTGTTGGGGAAAACAAAAAAAGTAAGGGAAAAATTGTAATTGGAATACTTTTCAAAGATAAAGAGGATTAACGAATTTTGGTTACGGTTAAACCTCAAACTTTAGCCGGAATACTAGCACAGCAAGGCGTTTTACTGAATAACCTATTATAAAACAGTTAATTACAGGGAAAATTCCTCCATTCATCAATTGTTGCTTTTTGAAAAAAAAATTTATTTAACATTAAAAAAAAAATTAATTGTTTTAAAAGATTTTAAAGATTTACATAAAGAGTTAAATTTGCCGTAATCATTTTTTAAACCAAACTAATTCTATAATCCTTGGAAAATAAAAAGGCACTCAAATTAATTGACAAAATTCTGACAGATCTGGAAAAATCCGGAATCAATACAAACACACTAATTGAAGATCTTAAAGCATTGAGATCCTATGCTTTAGAACAACAAGTACCTCTAGTGGTTAAGGTATTAAGACTTACCTACGAACATATCGAAGAAAATGATAGTTTCTTAATCCCGATTCCTGATGATGAACCTATCGAAGATGTAGAAGAAGGTGAAGAAAATGAAAAACCATTAGAAAAAAGTGATGATGTAAATCCTGTTGAAAGTCTAATGTACCTTATTTCCTTATTTAAGGATTTAAAAAACAAGATGAATGTTATGGATTTAGCTGATTATAGGGATGCCTTAAATGCTTAGAATATAAATAGAACGAATACTTTCTCTGATATATAATAAAAAAACCTTGATTTTTCAGGGTTTTTTTAGTTTACATACACAGGTTAAAGTGTTTATGAAATTAATTATAACAACAATTTTATAAGATTCTATTCATATATTGTAATTATAACAACAAATTTTCGACAAACTTTATGATTTTTTAAACGTGAAAAAATCAATTAAATATTATTTTTGTCCCCTTGTGGAAAAATTGTTATGAAAATGAATCCCCGATCTGTAAAAAAAACACGATTGCAATTACTGCATCAATATTATAGTTATACAGGTTTCTATAAATTCTTAGGAACTAGCTTAAAAAAAGCACTACCACCAATACTGTTATTTATAGCAGGCCTGCTGCTGCTTAACTATTTCGTTATTAATATCAATGATTTACTGATTTATGTAACAGAAAATTACGCTGATTATATAGTTTTTGGCGTGTTTTTTGCGTCTGAATCTTTTTTAGGCTTGATCCCTCCAGAAATTTTTATTGCTTGGAGTGATAAAGCATCCAGTCCAATTTTATACCTCACTATATTAGCTATGTTATCATATGCAGGTGGTATTATATCCTATTATATTGGAAAATTAATCACTAAAATACCTTCAGTGCATGATTATCTGGAGGTAAAAATGGCTAAACATATCAAAAACACTCGCAAATGGGGTGGTTTTTTAATCGTTGTTGGAGCTTTACTTCCAATACCATTTTCTATTACTAGTATTGCCGCAGGAATGATAAAGTATCCATTTATCAACTATTTACTTTTTGGATTATTACGCTTTGTTAGATTCTACTTATATGCAGTTGCAATATTTAATCTGGTATAAACTTGTTTAGGAAAACTCTTCAAGCTTAATTTGCACACTATCTAATTATTGATTGATTTATATTTTATGGAAGAGTTAACACGTTATTTTTATAAACTCCTAGTAAACAATGGAGTTTCTGAAAGTATAGCAGAGTATCTAAATGTAATTATAGGTTTTTTCGCATTATTAATAATCGTATATGTTTTAGATAGAATTATTAGAAAAGTAATCTTAAACCTTTTCAAAAGATACGCTTCTAAATCAAAAAACACTTTTGATGATTATTTGGTAAAGAATAAGACTTTCGATTATTTGTCTCATATAATACCATTATCGATAAGTATATGGATAATACCAAAGCTTTTTATAGCCTTTCCTATTGCAGAAGGTTACTTAGAAATTCTCTTTGATATCTTTGTGATTGCTCTGGTCATTTGGATTGTAAGAAGTATTCTTAGAACCTTTAGGGATTTCTTAAAATCCTTAGAATCTTTTAAGGATAAGCCAATAGATAGTTATGTCCAGGTCTTTATGATTATTGTATGGCTAATTGGAATAATTTTTATCTTTTCATCCATTACTGGAAAATCTATCTGGACATTTTTAACAGCTCTTGGAGCTATGTCTGCTGTTATACTGCTGATATTTAAAGACACTATCCTGGGTTTTGTTGCTAGTATACAAGTAGCTGTAAACGATACCGTAAGAATTGGTGATTGGATTACAATGGCTAAATATGGAGCAGATGGAGATGTAATTGAGATCAATCTATCCTCCGTAAAAGTTCAGAATTTTGATAAGACTATCACCACGATCCCTACCTATCACTTAACATCTCAATCCTTTAGGAATTGGCGAGGAATGATGGATTCTGGTGGAAGAAGAATTAAAAGAGCTATTTTAATAAAAGCTTCGAGTATTAAATTTTTATCAGAAAATGATGTAGATCGTCTTAAAAAAGTAGAAATAATTAAAGAATATCTTGAAGAAGCACAGCATAAAGTAACATCTTTTAATACTGAGCATCAAATTGATAAGGAAGTTTTAATGAATGGTCGCAACCTATCAAATATGGGGGTGTTTAGAAAGTATGTAGAATCATATCTAGAGAGTCATCCGTATATCAATAATGAAATGACTATTATGAGTCGACAATTAGCTCCTACTGCTCAAGGTACTCCTTTAGAGATCTATGCTTTTAGTAATGATAAAGTCTGGAAAAACTATGAGAAAATAGTAGCGGATATTTTTGATCATTTATTATCGGCTATTCCTTATTTTGATCTTGAAGTATTTGAATTAGATTATAGTAATAAAAAATAGATAATAGATAGCACAACTATATCTATAACGTTTTAAATTTGTGTATTACTTTTATTAAATAAAATTTTATGGTTAGTATTTTCAGGTTAATTAGTTATCTCGAAGGAATTTCATATTTACTTATCTTATTTATCACTATGCCATTAAAATATTTGTTCGCATCACCAGAACCTAACAAAGTGATTGGTATGGCACACGGTTTTTTATTTCTTATTTATATCGTATTTGCTTTTTTAGTAAAACCAGAAAAAAAATGGAATAATAAAACCTTAGGAATTGTTTTATTATGTTCTGTAATTCCATTCGGAACTTTCTGGATGGATGGAAAGTATTTGAAGAGTTAGGATCTTTGGATTGTTGGATTGTCAGTCTATAACTAGTGGAAATACTATTATTATGAAGCATATTCATCTAACTCGCGGCTCATACAATGTATCATTTAGAAATAGCCAAAAACTCCTTTACTCAATCACTCACAGGCTCAATTACTACTCTGGATACTCTATTCTAAGATGGTATATGTTCGTTAATTTACGTTTGAATACCTTTTTTACTTGTTGAATTTCCTTAAATGTGATATTAGCATTAAGAAATTGTCCATCTTCCATTTGCTTCGTTACAATTTTCTCAACAAAAGAATCAATCAAACTACTAGTTGGATTCTTTAAACTTTTGGAAGCTGCCTCTACACTATCACTCATCATCAAAATTGCTGTTTCTTTAGAAAAAGGTTTCGGCCCTGGATACTGAAAATCTTCTATATTCACATTCTCATTAATTTCTTTGGCCTTCATATAAAAATAATACACCGTACTTGTTCCATGATGAGTTCTTATAAAATCAATAACTCGATCTGGTAATTTGTTCTTTTTGGCTATTTCAATACCTCTAATCACATGGTTTATAATAATTTTAGCACTTTCTTTTGGGGACAAAACATCGTGTGCATTCCCAGATGCTGTTTGGTTTTCTGTAAAATAAGTAGGGTTTGCCATTTTACCAATATCATGATATAGTGCTCCTACCCTAACCAACATCACATTTGCACCTATTTCACTGGCCGCAGCTTCGGCTATATTGGCAACATTAAGAGAATGATGAAATGTTCCCGGTGCCTTATCTGATAACTCCTTTAATAAAGAAGAATTGGTATCACTTAACTCTAAAAGGGAAACATCGGATATTAATCCAAACATTTTTTCATATGCATAAATCAATGGATGCACAATTAATGTTGCAAAACCACATATTATAAATAAACCAACAGTTGTCCAATCAATATCACTAACACTTCCTTCATGAATTATATGAAAAGCAAGGTATGCTAAAATATAAATCATAGTGATCTGACCAACAGTAATAAACAAGTTTGCTCTTTTATAGGATTCAGAAATAGTTAATATGGTTACAATACCCGCTATAATTTGTAAAAAAGTATACTCATAACTATTAGGAACTACAAAACCGAGAATTAACACGGTTACCACATGTGTAAATAACCCAAGTCTTGAATCAAAGAACGCTTTTAAAATTAATGGCAAAATACACAAGGGAACTATATATGTATAATCTGACTTATATTTTACGACCAGCGTAGTAATCAAAACCATGATCAGAATATTAAATGCTATAAAAGTAACTTGCGTATTATTATCATAAATATCTCTTCTGTATTTTCTAATAAAAAGCAACAACATCAGTAACGCTAAAGAAACTAGTATACCGTATCCAAAAACAATCCAATAAAAATTCTTATCGCTCCAAACTTGAGACTCATATTCCGCTTTAAGAGAAGTTAATATTTGTAATCTATTACCTTCTACCACTTCCCCTTTAGCTATAATTCTACTACCTTTAGAAACGCTTCCTCTAGTAGTTAGCACTTGAGCCAATTCATTATCAAGTGTACTTTCAGTTAATTTCTGATTAAGGGATACATTAGGTTTAACCAAATCATAAAACAACGCGACAAAGCCACTTTTAAATTTGACGTACTCGCTTTTATCAATTCTAGAACTAATTAATGAAGTAACAGAATTAGGAGTTAATATTTGACCAAAAGTTATGGCTTCAGCTTTATTTCCCTTATTTAGAAATATCTGTCTCTTGCTTTCATAAGAATATGACTCCTGTAAAACACCATATCTATAAATATCATTAAGTAATATCCTACCAAAAAGCCTTGCTTGTTTTGCCGAACTGCTCTGATCTAGGATTTCTAAATTACTTTTAAATGCAGCATCATAAGCATCTTTAGAAGTATTGGCAACGATAGTATCATATTCAAAATAAGGAATGTTATTATCCTTAATTCTTTTCTTCTCAGCATCTATATCTTCTTGAGTTTTTGCTATAGCAAAATCAAAAGGAGCATATAAATTTTCATATTGCCACGGCTTACCTTTCGTAAACTCATACTTAAACACTCCTCCTTTTGGGAATAAATACACTATGAGAATCAAAGTACTTATAAAAAGAAAACCTTTATAAAAAAAGGATTGGTTTCTATAAAAATTATTTAAAAAATTTTTCACTAGAATATTGATATAAATTACTCAAAAGTACTAAAAAATAAGTCAGTACAAAGAAGCTCAGAAAATAGCAGTTTCTTCTAATTCAAGCTTTATAAATCCTATGGATAACTTAACTATGTATATCCTTCAAAAATCCTTAAATTCGCAAAATAACATATACACATATAGTAAATCAAATATAATGAGCAAAGAAGTTGTAATAGTATCAGCAGCGCGTACACCAATAGGCAGTTTTTTAGGGAGTTTATCTACAGTTCCTGCGACCCAATTAGGATCAATAGCTATCAAAGGTGCATTAGACAAGATTAATTTAGATCCTTCATTGGTTCAGGAAGTTTTTATGGGTAATGTGGTTCAAGCCGGAAACGGACAAGCACCCGCCCGACAAGCAGCTTTAGGTGCTGGTGTTAGCGATTCTGTACCTTGTACTACTGTTAACAAGGTTTGTGCTAGTGGAATGAAAGCTGTTATGCATGCAGCGCAAGCTATTGCTTTAGGAGATGCGGATATTATAGTAGCTGGTGGAATGGAAAATATGAGTTTAATTCCTCATTATGTAAGATTAAGAACTGGCCATAAATTTGGTTCCCAAACACTGGAAGACGGTATGCAACGTGATGGTTTGGTGGATGTATATGATCAAAACGCCATGGGAGTTTGTGCTGATCTTTGTGCTACAGAACACGATTTTAGTAGAGAAGATCAGGATGCTTTTGCGATTCAATCTTATGAACGATCAGCAAAGGCTTGGTCAGAAGGTAAATTTGCAAATGAAGTTGTACCTGTTCCCGTACCACAACGTCGTGGAGAACCTGTTATGATTACAGAAGATGAAGAGTATAAAAACGTAAAAATGGAGAAGATCCCAGCTTTACGCCCTGCTTTCTCAAAAGACGGAACAGTTACTGCTGCTAATGCTTCTACCATTAATGACGGTGCTGGAGCTGTTGTAGTGATGAGTGCGGAAAAAGCAGCCGAACTTGGATTAAAACCTTTAGTAAAAATTAAAAGTTATGCAGATGCAGCACAGGAACCTAAATGGTTTACAACTGCTCCTGCAAAAGCATTACCAAAAGCAATTGAAAAAGCAGGAATTACATTAGATGATGTTGATTTCTTTGAATTTAACGAAGCTTTTTCTGTTGTTGGACTTGCAAATATGAAAATACTTGGATTAAATGATTCTAACACCAATGTTAATGGTGGAGCGGTTTCCTTAGGTCATCCATTAGGATGTTCTGGTGTTCGTATTCTGATTACTTTAATGAATGTCTTAGAGCAAAATAATGCTAAAACCGGAGCAGCAGCAATTTGTAACGGTGGCGGTGGTGCTTCTGCCATGGTAATTGAGCGTGCATAGCCTAAAAAGCTAAGCAACCTATAAGTAGTAATTTTATTAAATGTCTAATATCTAGTACCTATAAACATTCATGCTATACGGTATTTGCAATCTTAGTATTGTCCCTTTACGTTTAGAACCAAGTGATCCAAGTGAAATGGTATCTCAGGTTTTGTATGGTGAACACTTTAAAGTTTTAGAAAAACGAAAAAAATGGAGTCGAATCCGTTTGGCTTTCGATGCCTATGAAGGTTGGATCGACAATAAACAATATATAGAAATTACTGAAGAAGAATACAAAGATTTCGATACAAAATCTTTAAATCTTACAGCTGATTTAATTGATTTTGTAAGTTGTGAAGATAATCAACTAATGCCTATAGTACTAGGATCTTCATTAGGAGCTTTAGATTTTTTCAAACACCAATATGATGGCAATAGAGTCATTGATATGCGACCAAAAGAAACATTGGTAGAAACCGCGTACCTTTTTCTAAATGCTCCGTATTTATGGGGTGGCAAAACAAACTTTGGTATTGATTGCAGTGGTTTTACCCAAATGGTGTACAAATTAAATGGATACAAACTCTTACGTGATGCTTCTTTACAAGCGACACAAGGAGAACCATTAAGTTTTATTGAAGAAAGCGAACCAGGTGATCTCGCTTTTTTTGATAATGATGAAGGTATGATTACACACGTAGGTATTATTATGAAAGATAACTATATCATCCATGCGCACGGTAAAGTGCGTGTGGATCGTATAGATCATACAGGTATATTTAACGGAGAAAAACGTTTATATACTCATAAGTTAAGAGTTATTAAACGAATTGTTTAAAAAAATTGAATTATGGAATCCAAAGAATTAAAAATAGTAAAAATTCTTCCTGAGGATAACCATAAACTTCTGGAAATTGGTCGTAAAACATTCTATGATGCTTTCGGTCCTCCACATAATACGCCAGAAAATATTCATTATTATTTAAGTCAAAAATTTACATTAGAAAAAATCACCAATGAAATTCTACATCCAGAATCTCAATTTTTCTTTGTCATGCATCACGATCAAATTATTGGTTATGTAAAACTTAATTCCGGAACAGCCCAAACGGAAGTTATAAAAGGAAATTCCATAGAAATTGAAAGGATTTATGTGATAAAATCTTATCAAGGCAAAGGTGTGGGACAATACATTTTTGACGAGGTAATGAAAATTGCTGAAGAAAAAAAGGCTATATTCATTTGGTTAGGAGTTTGGGATCAAAACACCAGAGCAATCAAGTTTTATGAACGAAATGGGTTCAAAACCTTTGATAAGCATACATTTATGCTAGGTTCCGAGAAACAAACAGATGTTATGATGAAGTTAGTTTTATAAGAAATTTTAAAACTTTAGTATTTTTATAACATTAGGAACTCAGAATTATAATTAATTTTGGAACGATCATTTCATTAACACATGCCAAAAGTAGAAACATTCAATAGAACCAATGTCTTGCAGAAAGCAACAGAAGTATTCCATAAAAAAGGATACAACGGCACTTCTATGCAAGATTTAGTAGACGCTACTGATCTTAATCGATCTAGTATTTATAATTCATTTGGGAGTAAATTAGGTATATTTATGGAGGTATTGGCCTTCTATCAACAAGGTGCTAATCAAAATTTTGGGAAAGGTCTAGCGGAAGCTTATAATGCTACAGATGCTATTGAAGCTATTTTTAAATTAACTCTTAATGACATTATTGGAGATGATGATAGAAAAGGATGTCTTATTGTTAATTGTAAATCTGAAATGGCGAATCAAGATCATACTATTAAATCATTCATAGAGAAGAATCAGGATAGAATGATTGCAATGCTTGAAGATATTGTTAGTAAAGGTCAAATGGAAAAGATATTTAACACTGATCAGAATCCCAATCAATACGCATTGTACTTATATACTTCTATTCAAGGATTGAGAATGACAGGTATTTTAAATAAAAATGAAGAGGATCTACAAAACATAATCAAAACAGTACTAAAAGTACTATACTAATATTTTTTTAACTTAATTTGAAACGATTGTTTCAAATAAACAACATATAAAATGAGCAAATTAAAAAACAAAGTAGCCGTGATCACAGGAGCAAATAGCGGTATTGGATTAGCAACTGCTAAATTATATCTTAAAGAAGGAGCTAAAGTAGTGGTTTCTGGAAGACGACAAGAAGCACTGGATGAAGTCGCTAAAGAGTTAGAAGGTGACTTTATTACTGTAAAAGCAGATGTAGCAATAGCAGAAGACAATAAACGTCTTATTCAGGAAGCAACTAACAAATACGGAAAAATTGACATACTTTTTCTAAATGCTGGAATTGCGCCTGTTACTCCTACCACAGATATTACTGAAGAGCATTATAATCACATATTCGACATCAATGTCAAAGGTCCTATTATTGCCACAAAAGAAGCATTACCACATATCAATGATGGTGGTACGATTTTGTTTACAAATTCCATTGTACATCAAAAAGGTTTTGACGGATTAGGGATCTACTCTGCCTCAAAAGGAGCTTTACGAGCATATCAAAGAGTACTTACATCTGAAGTCAAATCTAGAGGAATACGAGTGAATGCAATTGCTCCCGGACCTATTGAAACTCCACTTTACGGAAAAATGGGGCTTCCAGAAGACGTTGTAACCGAAATGGGAAAAGGATTTGCACAACAAGTGCCTCTTGGTCGTTTCGGAACTTCAGAAGAAATCGCAAAAACAGCTTTGTTTCTTGCATCAGATGATGCTTCGTATATAAACGGAATAGAATTAGAAGTAGATGGTGGATTAAGTCAGATTTAATATATTCTACTAGCGAACTTAAAAAGGGTTGATTAATTAGTCAACCCTTTTTTTGTGTTTGTTATCTAAAAAAAATTAGTAACTTTCATAGAGTCAAAACATTTATGAACACCACTAACCTGAGTATTTTACTCGTAAAATACTACGGATTAAATAACTAAACCATATAAATTAAGAACTATGAAATTAGGAGCATTTTCAATTAGTCTGAGCGTAAAAGATATACATGTATCCAAAAAGTTTTATGAAAACTTAGGATTTGAAGTATTTGCAGGAGATATTGAAAAAAATTATTTGATTATGAAAAATGAAAATGCTCTTGTTGGGCTTTTTCAAGGAATGTTTGAAAACAATATTATGACGTTCAATCCTGGGTGGGATACTGCAGCTAATAAACTCGAAAGTTTTGATGATGTAAGAGAAATTCAAAAAGATTTGAAAAACAAAGGCATCAAACTAGAACAAGAAGCAGATGAGAATTCAAGCGGTCCAGGAAGTGTTGTAGTCATCGATCCTGATGGTAATACAATTTTATTAGATCAGCACGTTTAAAATTAAATATTAAAAAGTATTCTATGATTCTATTTTCGTTTTGTTAGTTTTATAAGAAAATCTCACAAATCCAATTTCATGAAAAACCCCGACTTATCAGAAATCCCTGGCAAAACTTCATCTTTATTGCCTTGGGGAGATTTAATGGCTTTTTTTAAGAACTATCATAGGTTTAAACAAAAAAAGTTAAAAAAATATGGGGATATTTATAAAGTTAGGATCTTAAATAGAGAGATTTGCACGCTCCATGATAAAGATTCTGCTCGTTACACTTTAGTAGAACACGACAAAGATTTTAATAGTAAAGAAGCGTGGGATTTGTTATTAAAGGACTTATTTCCGAATGGCTTGATGTTAATGGATGGCAAAAAACATAAACATCATCGTTCCATTATTGCGGAAGCTTTTAAGAAAAAACCTATGGAAGGATATTTAGATATGATGAAAAATATTGTTCCAAATCATATTAAAAAATGGAACGATCCTCATCCTAAAATGTTTCCATTATTAAAAGAATTCACATTAGAGATTGCTTTAGAAGTTTTTTTTGGGATTGATAAGAACCAACAGTTTACTAAGATTAATAAAGCCATAACCGATATTGTTGATGCTAGCTCTGCCCTACCCATTAAACTACCTTTTACCCCATATACTAAAGGAATCAAAGCTCGAAAATACTTAGTAGCATTCTTCAAAGATTTATTGCCAGAAAGAAAAAATAATCCAAAAAAAGATCTTTTTAGTATTCTGGCAACTGCCAAAAATGAAGACGGTGAATCATTAAACGATGAACAAATCATTGATCATCTGATATTTATTTTAATGGCCGCACACGACACTACAGCCAGTACACAGACTAGTTTTTGTTATTTCCTTGCAAAACACCCAGATTGGCAGGATAAATTAAGAACAGAAGCTATTGATTTTTATAAAGAGCATGGTGATGATTTTACGGCAAAAGATCTTAGAAAATTAGAACAATTTGGATTAGCACTAAAAGAAACACTAAGGCGTTTTCCTCCACTTACATCTGTAGGGAGAGTAGCTACTAAGGATCTTAATTATAAAGAATATAGCATTCCTAAAAACACACATGTATCGGTTGATATTGAGCAAAATCATCACAATCCAAACGTATGGTCTTGTCCGAACAGCTTTGACCCCGAACGATTTTCAAAAGAAAGAAGTGAACACACTAAATGCCCTTATACCTATACTCCATTTGGAGCAGGTGCTCATTACTGTATCGGTTTTTCTTTTGCAGAAATGCAGATAAAATATGTAATTAGCACTCTATTACTGTCTCATGAATGGTCTGTAGATCAAGCATATGAAATGCCTGTACAACCTGTTCCGTTACAAGTTCCAAAAGATGGTTTACCTGTAAGGATGAAAAAAATAAAAAGAAGTTAATAAGCACTGGTTACATCATTTATTTTTTGAAACCTTTTTCCTTTCTTTGCATTTATGCCAGAACAAGAACAAATCTTATGCACATTAAAGGAATATTTTGGGTACGACAGCTTTCGCCCTTTACAAGAAGAGATCGTTAACTCTATCTTTGAAGGCAATGACAATATGGTTATTATGCCCACTGGAGGCGGAAAATCTATTTGTTTCCAATTGCCAGCTCTATTACTTCCTGGTATTACTTTGGTGATTTCCCCACTAATTGCTCTGATGAAAGATCAAGTAGATGGATTATTAGCTAATGGTATACAAGCTGCTTTTGTAAATAGTAGTCAAAATGAAAATGAACAACAGGAAATTTATCAAAAACTTTTAGATAAAGATATTAAACTACTGTATGTAGCTCCTGAGAGTTTAAGTTTTCTGGATACTATACTTTCTCAAATTACAATCAGCTTAATTGCTATTGATGAGGCACATTGTATTTCGGCTTGGGGACATGATTTCCGACCAGCTTATACGCAATTAGGCTATCTGAAAAACAAGTTTCCTGATAGCCCAGTAATAGCATTAACAGCTACTGCTGATAAGGCCACTCGACAAGATATTTGTAATCAACTAAACATATCGAGTGCAAAACAATTTTTAGCTTCTTTTGATCGTAAAAACCTTAGTTTAGAAGTTCGTCCTGGAAATAAAAGAATCGAACAGATTATGGCTTTTCTTGAAGATAAACCAAATGATGTTGGTATTATCTATTGTTTAAGTAGAAAAACTACCGAAATGCTGGCAGAAAAACTACAAAGCCAAGGTTTTATTGCTGAAGCGTATCACGCGGGTATAGATCATCAAAAAAGATCCGCGGTACAAGAGGGATTTATTAATGACACTGTACAGATTGTCTGTGCCACTATTGCTTTTGGTATGGGAATAGACAAATCTAATGTACGTTGGGTAATTCATTATAATTTACCTAAAAATATTGAAGGATATTATCAGGAAATCGGAAGAGCTGGCCGTGACGGATTACCTTCTGCTACGGTACTTTTTCACAGTTATGCTGATGTAGTACAATTACAAAAGTTTGCAAATATGTCTGGTAATCAAGAAGTCCAAATGGCAAAGCTAGACAGAATGAAGCAGTATGCAGATTCTCTTAGTTGCAGAAGAAAAATATTACTTAGCTATTTTGGAGAATTAATTGAAGAAGATTGCGGTAATTGTGATGTATGTAAAAATCCTCCTAGTTTTATAGATGGAACCATTATTGCTCAAAAAGCATTATCAACAGTTGCTAGAATAAAAGAAGAAGAGCCGATAGGAACTGTAATAGACGTGCTTAGAGGCGCTCAAAATGCAATCGTATTGGATAAAGGATATCAAAGCCTAAAAACGTATGGCATTGCTAATGATATTTCTTGGCGAGATTGGCAACAATATATTATTCAACTGATTAATCAAGGGTATCTGGAAATTGCCTTTCATCAAAATAATAAGCTTAAACTGACGGCACTTTCTAAAAAAGTGCTTTTTGAAAGTGAAACGGTGAGTCTTGCAAATCTGGCGGAATTTGAAAAAATTAAAGAAGTAGCCACCCAACAACTTACAAAAACCAAAACAACTAGCCTATTCGATAAACTAAGAGAACTACGATTAGAACTAGCAAAAGAAGCCGGTATTCCTGCATATCAGATTTTTAATGATGCATCCCTAAAAGAAATGGAAAAATCCAGACCGATGAGTGATGAAGAATTTATGCAAATTAGTGGTGTAGGGAAAGTAAAAATGCAAAATTACGGATATAAGTTTATCAAAGCTATTATTGATTTTTCTACAGAAAAAACCAAAAAGAAGAAAAAAACCAACAAAAACAAGGGTAATTCTTATAAAGAAACCCTGAATTTATATAAGCAAGGATTATCAATAGAAGAAATTTCACAAGAAAGAAAACTAGCACAGTCAACTGTTTTTTCTCATATTATGAAGTTACATAATGATGGAGAAGATATTGATTTAAAACAATTTGTAAGTAAAGAAGATATTAATGCTGTAAAAGATGCAAAAGAAACGCTAGATAATCCTGATACACTAAAACCATATTTCGAACATTTTGAACAGGCAATGGATTACAATACTATAAAACTGGCTTTAGCTGTTTTAGATAATAACAAATAGTTACTCCTTAGCAATAGGAATCATCTGATAAAAGGGACCTTGATCACAACCATCTGCAACTTGCGCCAACCCGGTTACGATCAATAACATATGATGTTTAATGGATAATGAAACATTTATAATCGTTTGATCTAGTAGACAATCTTCCTTTATATCAGTGCCTCCGTTACAACAAAAACCATTAGAAGGTAATTGAGATATGATAAATTTTTCACTTTTATACACTTGGTTTTCTATACCAATTTCAAGATAGATACTATCATCTGAAATTTGTTTGAATCCCCCAACTTCTTTTAATGTTTGATAATCATTGCTTGCCAAAAGTTGTTTTACATTTCTATAAATAGTTTTTTGTTTTTCAACCATAAAATCAGGCGCTTCCTCGCTTGGTGATAAATTAATTTCACTTAAAACTTTCCCATCTTTAGAGTGTATTTTTTTCAAGGTAAATCCTAAATCTATGCAACAGGAATATTCATTGTAGATAATCAGATAATGTGAACCATCTTCAGAAATAGCTGGAAAATTATCCCAAACTAGGTTATCTCCATATTGATCGATAAATGGCCGAAAGGTTTCCTGAGCTAATGATTGGTATCCAATGAAAAGAAGCATGATGATTAAATATTTATCTTTCATTTTACTTCTCTCTTAAATTTGGAAAATTATCCAAGTCTATGTTCTTAATTTCGCCATTACAATTTTTAACAATTTTTGCTAGAAGCGGTTTTTCCGGAGAATCATCTATATTTCCAATTCTTATTTTCGTGTAGCAGGAATCTTTATAATTTGAATATTCTGTTGAAAAATATCCTACATTTGAACGCTGATCTGTATCAGATTCACTTCCAAGAAAAAAATATATTCCTAAATCTGCAATTCCATTTTCCATTTTATTTGATTTACCAAATTCTACCATTTCAATTCTATATTCTATAGATGTATAATTTATTCTTTTAATGGTTAAAGCAATTGCTAAATCATCTTTTCTACCTGTAAGTACGCTTCTCTTATCTATCTTCGGAAACTCCGGGAACTGAACCGTATCTTCTTCATTTAAAATCATTACATCTTCAGTAAATTCAATCTTTTTCATTCTTTTGGCTGATCTAAGTTTAGATATGAATGTACTCGAATACAGATGCTCATTATCAAAAAAAAATTCTGTAAAACTCTCATTTTCATTTATTTTTGATGATTCAGACTCTTGATTTGATTGATTTTGAAATATTTCTAATGTATCTTTTTCGTTTGGAATTATATCTTTATTTTCCGATTTCAGTTGAGTTATCGAATCGGACTTAGGGGATTCTTTTTTCATTTCTGTTCTTGACTGACATGAAATAAAGAGCATAATTATTATGAATATGTATATAGTAAATTTGAAAAACATATGACAAACTTCGTATAATAATGATACATCTAATACACGGTAAACCGTGAAGTTATCTATATCTCTTAAAAATCTCATCGACAATAGTTTTAGAATCATTAACTATGGTCCCTAATATTCCTCCTAGTTTGTAATTATCAAAACCGACAAAAAATAGTCCCTTATGTTCTCCTTCTCCAATGACTCTTTTAGGAACGCCATACGGATCCAATAATCCATTTGTATTCTCGATAAACTGTTCTACTTTAGCACGATATCCCGTAGCAAGTATTATAGTATCTACTACTAACCCTATTCCTTCTTTTAATTGAACCTTATTCTCATAAAATGAGTCTATATCACCAACAATTTTAATATTACCTGATTTAATCTGTTTCACGGTTCCAAGGTCTATTACAGGAGTCTTTCCCGTTTGTTTTAAGTGATCAATAGGATCTTTTTTAGAAATTGAAATTCCATACTTAGAAAGATCACCTATAACAATCCTTCTTACCTGCTTCCCAATCCATCTTCCTAACCCAAAAGGTAATTTTTCTAATTTCTTGGCGGTTAATTGTACTGGACGTCCATTAATATCTCTAGGAACGATCAGTAAAGGGCTTCTCACAGAAACCGTAACATCAATATTATGCTCACTTAAGTCCAGCGCCAATTCGGCTCCAGTATTACCCATACCTACTACGAGTACTTTCTTGCCTATAAAAGGTTTTGCGTTTTTATAATTTCTACTATGAACAAACGCTCCTTTAAAACTTTCCTGATTCTTCCATACAGGTGAAAAAGGAACTCTATTCACTCCAGTAGCCACTATAACATTTTCTGTTTGGTAGCTTTGCTTATTGGTATTTATTAGCCAATGATCATTTTCTCGTTTTATAGAGTGCACTTCCACATTAAATTGAGGTTTGATATCAAAATGCTTCGCATAAGTTTCATAATATTGAGCCAGCTTTGCTCTAGGAACATATCTAGGATAATCTTCAGGGAATTCTAAATGAGGTAAATGTGAAAGTTCTTTTACTGTATGCAATAATAATCGATCATAGTGATTATGCCAACTCCAAGCAATCTTATTGGTTTGCTCCACTATTTCGAAAGGAATATTCTGCTTTCTAAAACGACCAGCTACAGCTAATCCAGCTGGTCCAGCACCAATGATTAGGTTTTTTGTTTTTTTTAAACTCATAAATTATCTAGAAATAGAACTTCCATATCTGTTTAATATACTTTTTTTATTATTTATAGTAATAAAAGGATTATCAAGTGCCTTTTTAGCTAATTCCAGATGTGAGTTTTTATCATACAATAACACATACATATCCCGGATGGATATTCCATCATCTGACACCTCTTGAGGAATCAAAACATCGTCCATTTTGACAAAACCAGAAGTTAAAACTCTAAGATAAACACCTGGTAACAACGCTTCAATAAACTGTTTTAAAACTGTCTGTGTTCCGAAACGCACTCCCAGTTTATAACAAGGCTGTCTTGGTTGTGAAACTTGAACTATGGCATCTCCCAATTGATATATATCGCCAATTTTAATAATTCGTTCATCAAGTCCAAGAACTGTTAGATTTTCTCCAAACATTCCATAATTCCAGTCAAGATCAGGATACTTTTCTTTCCAATACGGATAATGCTCTGCTGCATATAAATAACAAGCTTTATCTACACCACCATGAACCCGTCTATCAACCACATGATCTCCTTTTACATCCTCCGTATCCAGAAAGATTGGTTGATTAACTGGATATTTATAGATACCTGTTTTTACATCTTTCCCTCTCCAAGAAATTACCTGAGGTTCTCCAATATTGGTAGATACTACTTTCATATTATTCTTTTTTAAGTTCTACAGCATTTAATATTAATCCAGAACCTGGTACAATATGTTCTAAAACAATTTCATCTGCATCAGGATTCAATGTCTTTTTAATAAAATTAATATCTACCTTACCTTTTCCTAAATCCAACAATACGCCCATCATCAATCGAATCTGATTTCTTTTAAAGCCTTGTCCTTTTACTCTTAACAAATAGCTTTCTTCAGGAAAAAAACTAGCTGTATATATTGTATTCTTTACAATCTCGCATTGTTTGATTTCACCGTGAACAATAGTATGCTCATTTGGTCTATGGCAATAAGATCTAAAATTATGTTTCCCTTCGAATAATTTTGCCGCCTTGATCATAACATCAATATCCAACTCTTCGGTAATATTATACATAAAAGGAGCACTAAATGGATGAAACTTTTTACCAAAAGAAAACAAGTATATATATTCCTTAATCTTGGGATGCTGAATTATATTAAACTTTTCATCAGTTTCTTGTATACTTATAGCTCTTATGTCTTGAGGAAGATTTTGATTAAATAAATCAAAAAAGTTTTTTAGTTCTAGAGGCGTATGATCTACAAACAATTCAATATAAGCTTCATTTGAAGAAACCTTGGCATCTGTTCGCCCAGCGGCTAATACTTTAAAATCTTTTGTTTCCAACACATAGTTAATAGTTCTCTCTACCATCCGTTGTATAGTATTTACATTTGGCTGTTTTTGCCATCCATGATATCTAAAACCTAAATATTGAAGCTGAATGAGATAGTAGAATCGTTTTCGAAACATAGTCACTTTTAATTATAAGTATTCGAATATAGATAAATTATGCATTTCATCGATTATAAGACGTTTTTTAATCAGGAAATTATATAAAATCAATTTTATAAATTATTATATTTGAGTAAATCTAATTAATAATTTAAAAAATCAACTTAGTTATGGTTAAAGCAAAATATCAAGATGTTTTGGATCTTGGACAAGAATTAAATATCCAAAACGGAGATGTATCTGAAGATAATGGAGTTCTTAAGGTAAAAGGAACTGCAAACACTCAATATGAAAAAAATCAAATTTGGGATAAAATAAAAGAAATTGGTGGAGATGCTCCGTCTGATATCGAAGCGAATATTGATGTAGCGGATAACTCTGTTTATCATAGACATACTGTAAAAAGTGGAGAATCTTTAAGCAAAATAGCGAAGCACTATTATAAAGATCCAATGAAGTACAAAGAAATTTTTGCTGCGAACACTCATATTCTAAAGAATCCTGATGTTATTCATCCAGATCAAGAATTAATTATCCCTAATCTATAAGATAAAATTTAAAACATACTTAGTATCTAAAGGCCATCCAAAACTTATTTTGGATGGCCTTTTTATTATCTATAAATATTTCAAATAGGTTTTAACCACTTGATATAAAGATTAAAAATATAAGTGTTTGTTTAAATCTACTGGTCAAAAGCAATAAAATGTGTAACTTTGCGGTTTTACCGTAAACTTACCCCGCCAAATCTATAAGGAATTATGAAGTCAATTTTATTTTCATTTTTTTTAACAATAGGGATTTCTAGCTATGGGCAGGTCTTATCCAAAACCAATATTATTTATGAGTCTCAGAAAACTGTGGTGATGAATAATGGCAAAGAGTATAAAATACTTAAGGAAGCTCCACTTTATGAAGCTTTTACGGATACAACAATACCTTTAAGATATAACTTCGAAGATAAAGTTCTAATTCTTAAACGAGTATTAATACTTAAAGAGAAAGACAACGAAAAAGAGTTAATAGAATGGGCACAAGGAAAAATGACATTTTATGAACTTAGGGAATCAAAAGATTCGGAATAGTTTTTACGCTATTTATCTACACCAATACTTCTGAAATCAATATATCATTTTCTTATATTGACCATTATAAGCTTAAACATATTCTATTCTAAAAAGTGTCTTTTTTAAGCCAATCAATACAAATAATAATGAATGTTCCGAATTATTAGAGTAGAAAAAGGCAATTATATCTACTATCAAAATAGCGAATTATATTGTATAAATTCAAAAAGAAAAATAACAAAAATCACTAACACTTTCAGTGTTTACTAGCTTATTTCGCAATTACTTTTTTTGCTATAGCAAGAATTTGTTCAAATTGCTCAACAAGAGTAAGATTAGAGTTGTCAATTTCTATAGCATCTTCTGCTTTGCGCAAAGGAGAGTCTTTTCTTGTACTATCTATATGATCTCTATTCACTACGTTTTTTAGAACATCTTCATAAGTAACATCTTCTCCTCTTTCCAAAAGCTCTTTATATCTACGCTCTGCCCTGTCTTTTGCAGTTGCTGTCATAAATAATTTCAATTCGGCATCCGGAAAAACAACAGTACCAATATCTCTACCATCCATTACAATTCCGCTGTCTTTACCCATTAACTGTTGCTGTTCTACTAATTTTTTTCGAACCATAGAAATAGCCGCTACGGGACTTACTAATTTAGAAACCTCGAGTGTTCTTATTTCTTTTTCTACATTTTTATTGTTAAGCACTACTTCGGCAAGACCTGTATCCGAATTAACTTCAAACCTTATGTTGATTAAAGATAGGCTTTGTTCTAGCGCTTCCTTATCAAAGTGAGATTGATCAATGAAGTTATGTTGCATTGCATATAACGTCACTGCACGATACATAGCACCTGTATCAACATATATATATCCTAACTTTTTTGCTAATTGTCGAGCAACGGTACTCTTACCCGTAGAAGAATAGCCATCTATTGCTATTATTACTTTTTTTTCCACTATTGAAGATTTACATTAACACCAAAAGTACTGGAGGAAGCTGCAGAATTATAACGAGCATAAGAATATGCAAATTTAAACTTACCAAGTTTTAGAGAAAATCCACCGCTAAGACCTGCAAATGATCGTTGATCTACTATTCTTAATTCTTCAGATCTCCTGAAATTATACCCTAAACGAATATTAAACCCACTATCTGGAAAAAATTCTAATCCCACAACCATATGACGAAGAGCATTATTCAAAAAACTAGGATCATCAGCTTCTACGTTACCCTCAAGATCCGTAATATCTCGAGCAGGGTTTCTAAAAGCAACATCCCAAACTTGTAAGTTCTCCAACGTCAAATTCCATCGAATTGGTACATTTTTAAGTGTTTGGGCAACCCCCATATCTACAGATAGAGGCAAATCTTCTCTTACATCTGCATAAGTTGTAAATTGAGTTCCCAAATTACGAACTGCAAATCCAAAATCTAATTTTGACTCTGGATTATGATAAATCAACCCCAAATCCAAAGCACCTCCCAAGGAAGTGTACTCTTCTAGTTTTGATGAGATAAATTTACCACTGGCACCAACATGGAAATTCGAATTAGGAATTGCATATCCATATCCAACTGATATTGCTACTTCACCAGCACCAAAATCTCCAGTTTCATTTCCAATTTCATCAAAACCATCAAAATTACCATAATTAATATAGGTAATTCCTGCATGGAAAACTCGTCTCTTTTCTCCAAAAGCTTTAGCATATGAAACAGATCCATAATTAACATCTGCAATATAATTCACATAGTTCACTGCTAATTGGTTATCCATATCGATATTAATAGCAGCGGGATTAAGCATTGCAGAAGTGGGATCCATATTATAGCCCGTTACATACTTACCACCAAGCGCAGCTTGTCTCGGAGAAGAAACCAAATTCAAGAATTGATAAGTATATCTACCTCCTATTTGTGAATAGGTCAAGGTGGTAAAAAGAACTATTACCAGAAATATGTATTTACGCATCATTAGCAGCAAAAATAAAAGAAACTATCTGGAAAACGATAGTTAGCGACAAAAATTTTACGAGACATCAAATAAAACGCAAAAGACTTCTAAAATAATGTGATAGAGAAGTTATTGTCAGTTTTTCCTGAGCAACTTTCTAACTTTACATAAATAAAAAGATAATTATATAATCAACATAAATAAAACACATAACCAACTGATTATCAGTGCGAAAACAAATCACCTGCAATATTATATGTATATCTGAGTTATTATGAGTTAGCAACCCAAATGTATAAATACTATTTCATCAACTAATATTTATACAACTCAAATCAATACTAACTTAACTCACAACCATGGGCTTTTTTGACTTTTTAACCGAAAAAATAGCAGTAGATTTAGGCACAACCAACACACTCATAACTCATAAAGGTAAAATAGCAATTGATGCTCCTTCTATTATAGCTGTTAACAGAATTAGCGGTAAAATAATTGCCGTAGGAAAGGAAGCAAGCGCTATGCGTGGAAAAATACATAAAAATATCAAAACCTTTTATCCATTAAGAAATGGAGTCATTGCTAATTTTGACTTATCAGAAAAGATGCTCAAAATTCTCATCAAAAAACTATCGGATCTTAGCAATGCTATTTTTATTAAATCCTATAAAATGATTATCGCGATTCCTTGTGGAATCACTAAAGTAGAAATGCGGGCTGTTAAGGAATCTGCCAGGCGTCTTAATGCAAAAAAAGTATATTTGATCTCTGAGCCAATGGCCGCAGCTATTGGTGCGGGTATTGATGTATTACAACCAAAAGGGCACATGATAATTGATATTGGTGGCGGTACTACAGAAATAGCTGTGATAACACTTGGAGGAATTATATCAGGTCAATCTGTAAAAATCGCGGGAAACGTATTTAATGACGATATTAGTCAATATGTAAGAGAAAAACACAACTTACACATTGGAGAAAATACAGCTGAGGATATTAAAATTAAGATTGGTTCTGCAATAGATACATTAGTATCACCCCCAGAAAAAATTCCGGTACAAGGAAGAGATATGCTAACAGGTAAACCTAAACAGGTTTATATTACTTATAAAGAAATAGCAAGGAGTCTGGATAAATCAATATCTCAAATAGAAAACTCAGTACTTGATACTTTATCCAATATTCCTCCAGAGATTTCTGCTGATATCTATAAAACGGGTATTTTTTTGACAGGAGGAGGATCCTTACTCCGTGGTCTTGATAAACGATTCTCTCGAGTTACTGAACTACCTGTCTATAAAGGAGAAAAACCTTTGGAAGTTGTTGTTAAAGGAAGTGAAATGGTTTTAAAAAACCTGAACAAATACACTAGTGTATTAATTCATAACGATTAATTCTAATCAAATATTCTGAATATTTAAAACTAAAGTATCAACTATAACATATTTACAAAATTAAATATGTATATTTGATGCGTGGATAAAAAACAGATATTAGAAATAAACAAGGCTTTGGCCAATTCTACTCGATTAGATATACTGAAGTGGTTAAAGAATCCAGCTACGAATTTCCCGCCGCACTCTGATTTAGGTCATTTTGATTTTGGAGTTTGTGGTCAATTTATTCAGGATAAGTCAGGTTTATCACAACCTACTATTTCTCATTATTTAGCCACCATGAATAAAGCTGGGTTATTGATACCCACTAGACATGGAAAGTGGACCTATTTTAAAAGAAATGAAAAGGTAATCCAACAATATATTAATGAAATAACAAATAATCTATAAAAAATTTATTCATACATATTTACAAAACTAAATATATAATTATGAAGATATTAGTCATTGGTTCAACAGGAACCATCGGAAAAGAAATTTACAATTCGCTTAAAAAAAATCATGAAGTATATGGAGCACATAGAAATAGTGACTACTTCCCTATTGATATAACAGATAAAGCCTCTATAAAATCTCTTTTTGAAAAACTACCACAATTAGATGCAGTTATTAATGCTGCTGGAACTGCTTCTTGGAAATCACTTTCTGATCTTAAAGAGGAAGATTATTACATTGGAATTAATAGTAAATTAATGGGACAAGTAAATCTTGTACATATAGCCAAGGACTATTTAAAAGAGAACGGTTCTATAACACTTACTACTGGTATTCTTGCAGAACACTATGAACCTAATGCTGTGGCGCTTTCTTTAGTTAATGGTGCAATTCATAGTTTCGTTAATGCCGCTTCTCAAGAGCTAAATAATGGTATTCGCCTTAATACTGTGGCTCCTGGAGCCATCGCAGGTGATTTTCCGAAAGACCAAAAATTTGCAGGATATTTTCCTGTTGAAATCGAAGATGTTATAAAAATATACGAGTATATACTAACTAATAATAATACTGGTCAAATTCTAAAAATTTATTAAACATATGAAGATTCCTATATATCAAATAGATGCTTTCACCCAGAAACTCTTTGGAGGAAACCCAGCTGCCATTTGTCATTTACCGCATTGGTTAGATGATCAGAATTTATTAAATATAGCAATAGAAAACAATCTAGCTGAAACAGGGTATTTTGTAAAAAAAGATGACATTTATGAAATTAGGTGGTTTATGCCATATGCTGAAATTGATTTATGTGGTCACGCTACCTTAGCATCGGCTTATGTTATTTTTAATTACATAGATACATCCATTACTGAGGTAACGTTTTCTTCTAAAAGCGGTATTCTAAAGGCTAAAAAAGAAGATAACGGTACTATCACACTAGATTTTCCTTCTCGACCTCCTGAACCAGTTGATATCCCAAAAGAGATATATGAAGCGTTCCAATCCAGACCTCTAAAAGCTTATGCAGGAAGAGATCTAATAATAACCGTTAGTTCTGAAGAAGAAATTTTAGCAGAAGAACCTAAACTAGAACTCCTCAAGGGACTCCCCTATTTATGTACAATAATTACTTCTGAAGGAAATACTTCGGATTTTGTATCCAGAGTTTTTGATGCTAATTCAGATATACCTACGGAAGATCCTGTCACTGGTTCAGCGCATGCTGCATTGATTCCTTTTTGGGCAGAAAAACTTGGCAAGACAAAATTAAAGGCACAACAATTATCTAAACGAAGAGGAGAAATAGATTGTAGATTAGAAGGAGATCGTGTTTTTCTTAGTGGGCATTCAGTACCTTATTTAATTGGTGAAATAGAAATTTAGATAATAAAATAAACAATATCAGTAAGTGAAAAAAATTCAAAATAAACAATGGATATATAGTAAAATACCTGAGAAATCTGTTGATCAAAGCCATTATACTTTAGAAGAAAATATACTTACTATTTCGGATTTAAAATCAGGACAAGCCATACTAAAGGCTGCTTATTTTAGTATAGATCCTTATATGCGGATCCAACAATCTAGAAACAATACTTGGGAGGAACCACATCCATTGAATACCGTTCAAAGAGGAGCTGTTGTCTGTCAAATAGTTGGAATTAATGATAGTAATACCACTCTGAAAAAAGGAGATTGGGTATTATCGTATACTGGTTGGCAAGAATATGCAATTACAGAAATTAGCAACCTTCGTTTGCTAGATCCTAAAGAGGTTTCAGTCACAACAGCTTTAGGTGTTTTAGGCATGCCCGCACGTATTGCATATTTTGGATTCATTGAAACTGGTTTGCCAAAAAAAGGAGAAACTGTTGTTGTTTCTGGTGCTTCTGGAGCGGTTGGCCAAGTTGTAGTGCAGATTGCCAAAATTAAAGGTTGTAAAGTTATTGGTATCGCCGGATCAGAGGAAAAAACAAAATTCCTTAAAGAAATCATAGGTGCACACGAAGTAATAAATTACAAAAAATATCCGACGGCAAAAGAAATGCACCAAGAATTACGAAGACTATCTCCAGAAGGAATAGACATATACTATGATAATGTTGGTGGATATATTACTGATGCTGTTTTTGAACACATCAATCTTAATGCACGAATTATTATTTGTGGGCAGATTTCACAATATTTGGGAGGTTTAGATACCCCAGAAATGGGTCCTCGATTTCTCCACAAAATATTATACCAAAGAGCTACTATAAAAGGGATCCTTGCAAGAGATTATAACGATAGAATGGACGAAATGCTTTCAGAAATGATTCCTTGGGTTCAAAATGGTTTGATACAATATCATGAAACTATTATAGAAGGTTTTGATAAATTACCAGAAGCTTTGAATATGTTATTTTTTGGCAAAAACAAAGGAAAATTAATTGTAAAAGTGTAGAATAAAATGTTATTCTATAAACATTTTATTGATTTTGGATCGTAGTTTTCTTCCATAATCCTCCTGCAACCAGTCTCTATAATTTTTGGTGCTTTTACTAATACAATATGAATATCTGCGAACTCTATACTCTATATCCTGATCTAGCAATTTGCTAAGAATTCGTGCGTCAAATACATCTTCACTATTTTCCACACACATTTTAGCATGCTGTTCTATGGATTTTTCTAAAACACTTTTACTACGCAAACCATATCTCTTAGTATTCGTATATTCAGTTTCAATATCAAAATCTATTTCTGTAGAATTACTAAATTCTTTTCTTACTTCATCGGGCATTACATATTTAAATTTACGCTCTATCTCATCATCACTAACCAGACTATCATAGTAAAAATCCGGCGATTTGAAAATAGACTGCCAATCCATCTCTCCATTCCAAAGGCCAAAGCGAGCTGTATTATTTCCCATGTCAATAATATTAAACTCTGGTTTTTTAGGAAGTATTCTAGATCCTCTACCAATCATCTGAAAATAGAGTGTTAAGGATTTAGTAGCTCGGTTAAGAATTACCGTCTCTACAGTAGGCTCATCAAAACCAGTAGTCAAAATACTCACAGAAGTAAGAATAGCATTATCAGTATACTTAAACCATTTAAGTATATCTGCTCTTTCTTGTTTACTATTGGTATTATCTAAATGCCTTATAGGGTACCCTGCTCTATGAAAAACATCATACACCTGAATGGAAGTGTTTATTCCATTGTTAAAAATCAAGGTCTTTTGCCCTTTTGTTCTTTCTTCGTAGGCTTTCAACAACTTATCCTGCATCAATGCATTTGTATACAGATCTTCGGAAGATTTTACCGTATAATCACCATTCATACCGATCTTAAGAGAACCAAGGCCTACGTCATATGTATAGGTCACAGGCTTGGCCAAAAAACCATTCCCGATAAGTGAGGAAATCGTGTCTCCTACAATTAACTCCCTATAGTTATCCTTCATAGGAAGTTTCATATTAGAACTTAATGGAGTCGCAGTAACTCCTAAAATAAAGCAGGTATCAAAAAAACGAAACAACTTCCGAAAAGAATTATAATGGGCTTCATCAATAATCACCATTCCAACATTATCAATCTCTAATTGATCATCATTAAGTCTATTATTAAGTGTTTCTACCATCGCTACGAAACACATATATTCATTTTGATCTTCTAACTTTTTTACAGTACTGTTAATGATCTTATTTTTCACATCAAACTCTGTAAGCATCTTAGAAGTTTGATCACAAAGTTCGATACGATGCGTAAGCACCATCACTTTTTTCTTTGTGGTCTCTATATATCTTCGTACAATTTCAGAAAAAATAACGGTCTTCCCTCCTCCTGTTGGGAGCTGATATAATAAATTATAATTTTCAGGAAATTCCTGCAAACGCCCAAAAATCTTATCTATATCTCTGGCCTGATAATCATAAAGTACTTTTTGTTCCTTTTTTTGTATTTCAGAGGGTTCTACCCGCATTTGCATCTAATTAAAAATAAGCTACAAAATTAAACACTTTATAAACTTATATAAAAGATTTTGTGAAATATATTTCGTTTGATTCAAACATATCTTCTCAAAAGTGTTAATTATTCATAATATTTCTTACAACTGCGTTTGTTCTTTTAATTTTAAATTAAAATTGATAGACTAGCTAATGGCTAAGATTAATAAAGATCTAATACCTGTACAAGCACTGCTTATTCCTAAACCAATTTTGTATACAGGAAAAATATTAAACTGGATTTCGCCTTTTTTAGCTTCTCGGTTTGGAGCCCGTATATTCTTAACTCCGTTTAAATACACGAGACCTGAACGAGAACGAGGTATGGCTATAAAAAGTCAGAAAGAAAGCATCAAAATAGAAAAGATAAATAGAGAAATTGTTGTTTATAATTACGGGAACTCAGCCAAGAAGATTTTGTTAGTACATGGATGGTCTGGCAGCGGCACTCAACTTTCTAAGATAGCTGATCAGTTATTAGAAAAAGGATATAGCACCGTAAGTTTTGATGCTCCGGCACATGGGGAATCTCCTGGTAAAAGAAGTACTATGCCACATTTTATTGAGGCAATTCATCAATTAGAAAAAACACACGGTCCTTTCCATGGTGCAGTAGGACATTCACTGGGAGGAATGTCATTATTAAGAGCTACTAAATTTGGTTTAGGAATTAAAAGACTAGTGATCATTGGTACTGCTAATAGTATTACCAAGGTAACTAAAGATTTTGTAAAGAATCTACAGTTAAGTCAGAAGACCGGTAAATTAATAAAGCAATATTTTGACGCACATTACGGAGAAGATCTTAACAACTATTCTGGTGCGATTTCTGCTGAAAGTGTAAAAATACCAACATTGGTAGTTCACGATAAAAATGATGTAGATGTTCATTATAATGCGGCTCTTGAGATTATGGAAAAACTAGAAGATGGTGAATTACTGTTGACCGAGAAATTAGGACACAGAAAAATACTTGGAGATCAAACTGTAATCGGTAAGATCATTAATTTTGTGAAAGAATAATCATTCTAATGTTATTGATTGTATTCGTATACGACTATATAGTTATAAAAATATTAATCTGAAGAAAATGAAAAATATCCTAATAGTATGTATCAGTATTTTAACTATGAGTTGTACTGGTAATGCACAACAAGAAGTCCAAAAAGAAAAGAAGGAATACGCAGTTTCTAAAACAAATAAGGAATGGAAAGAAATTCTTACAAACGAACAATATTATATTCTTAGACAGGCTGGAACCGAAAGACCATTTTCTAGTCCTCTAAATAAAATGTACGCTGCAGGAACTTTTCATTGTGCTGGATGTAATACTCCTTTATATGAAAGTGAACACAAATTTGACAGTGGTACTGGTTGGCCTAGTTTTGATAGATCTGTAAAAGGAAATGTATCTCTTGATACTGATTATAAATTAGGCTATGCAAGAACTGAACTTTTATGTGCAACCTGTGGAGGTCATTTAGGGCACGTATTTAACGATGGACCAAGAGAAACAACAGGAAAAAGACACTGTATCAATGGCGATGCTTTGGCTTTTGAACCAAAAAAAACTAAAGAATGAGCAAATATCCTTTTCAGAAAACGGAAGAAGAATGGAAAAAAGAACTTTCCGAAGAGCAATATAGAATACTAAGACAAAAGGGAACTGAACGTCCTTTTACAGGGGAATATAATATTCATTCAGAAAATGGAACTTATAAATGCATGGCTTGTCAAGTTCCTTTGTTCGAAAGTACATCAAAATTTGACTCTGGGTGTGGATGGCCAAGTTTCGATGAATCAATTGAAGGAAGTGTAGAGTATTTAAAAGATACTACACATGGAATGATAAGAACAGAAATTTTATGCACTAATTGCGGTAGCCATTTAGGTCATATTTTTGATGATGGACCAACAACAACCGGTCAACGATACTGTGTAAACTCAATAAGTATAGGTTTTGACAAATCGTAACCGAGTATCATTTTTATACTTTGGAACACTTATTGATGTATACCTTTAATATCAAAACAACAAATAATTACACATTATGAAAAAGATTTTCACACTTTTATTTTTATCGACTCTTGTATTCACTTCTTGCGTAAATGACGATGATGTAGATTTCGATACAATTGGACAAACTTTTGAGTTTACTACCACATTTAATCCAGGAAACGAATTTGGGCATCGCTTCTTTTTTAATGAAAACATTTTTGATTCGGATGTAGTATTGGTGTATCGATTAGAAGGTGTTGATAACGGACTTGACGTATGGGAACCATTACCTACTGCTACTATTTTTTTAGATGATGGCAGTGGCGGTGAAATTACAGTACTTTATAGATTTAACTTTACTTCAGGAGATGTAGATGTACTTTTAGAAAGTAATGACCCAGGTTTAGTTCCTGCTAATTTAACCGATAACCAAACATTTAGAATTGTAGTTGTACCGGCTTCTTTTGCAGAAAATACGGATATCAATTTATCAGATTTCAACGCAGTACAATCTGCTTTAAATTTAGAATTCTAAAGACACATTATAATTCAACAATATATAGCATTGCTCCTAAAAAATAAGTAATGTTTCAAAAAATTAACACTATCCTAATGATAGTGTTTTTTTATGCGTTTTATTAAGTAATTATTATGAAAATGGAATCTACAAATCCTTTTTAGGTTAACCGAATTATCCGTAAATTCGTGTCTTCAAAAAATTCACATTTATGAGCGCATATGATATTATCGTATTAGGAAGTGGACCTGGTGGTTATGTTACTGCTATCAGAGCTTCTCAATTGGGGTTTAAAACTGCTATTATTGAAAAAGAAAGCCTTGGAGGTGTTTGTTTAAATTGGGGGTGTATCCCAACAAAAGCCTTATTAAAAAGTGCTCAGGTATTTGATTACCTAAAACATGCTTCTGATTATGGTTTGACTGTAGAAAAATTTGATAAAGATTTTGATGCTGTTGTAAAACGTAGCCGTGGTGTTGCAGAAGGAATGAGCAAAGGTGTTCAGTTCTTAATGAAAAAGAATAAAATTGACGTAATCGAAGGTTTCGGTAAGTTAAAAGCTAATAACAAAGTAACAGTTACCGATAAAGATGGAAATGCTTCTGATTATGAAGGAAAACATATTATTGTTGCTACAGGAGCTAGATCCAGAGAACTACCTAATTTACCTCAGGATGGTAAAAAAGTAATTGGATATAGAGAAGCAATGACCTTGGATTCTCAACCAAAGAAAATGATTGTGGTAGGTTCTGGAGCTATTGGTGTAGAGTTTGCACACTTTTATAATGCTATGGGAACAGAAGTAACTATAGTAGAATTTCTTCCTAACCTGGTTCCTCTTGAAGATGAAGAGGTATCTAAACAATTCGGAAGAAGCTTTAAAAAAGCTGGAATTAAAGTAATGACTAATTCTTCTGTAGAAAGTGTAGATATAAGTGGCGATGGAGTAAAAGCTACCGTAAAAACCAAAAAAGGAGAAGAAATTCTTGAAGCTGATATTGTTTTATCGGCTGTAGGAATTAAAACGAATATAGAGAATATAGGTCTAGAAGAATTAGGCATCGCTACAGATAGAGATAAAATTGTAGTGAACGACTGGTATCAAACTAATATCCCAGGTGTTTATGCTATTGGTGATGTCGTACATGGTCCTGCATTAGCTCATGTTGCTTCTGCTGAAGGTATTACTTGTGTAGAAAAAATAGCAGGAATGAACGTGGAGGCTATCGATTATGGTAATATTCCTGGATGTACATATGCATCTCCAGAAATTGCAAGTGTCGGAATGACTGAAAAACAAGCCAAAGAAGCAGGTTACGAACTTAAAATTGGTAAGTTTCCGTTCTCAGCTTCTGGTAAAGCAAGTGCTGCAGGAACTAAAGATGGTTTTGTTAAAGTGATTTTTGATGCAAAATACGGTGAGTGGTTAGGATGCCATATGATTGGTGCTGGAGTTACAGATATGATTGCAGAGGCTGTGTTAGGTAGAAAACTAGAAACTACAGGGCACGAAGTATTAAAAACAATTCACCCACATCCAACAATGAGCGAAGCTGTTATGGAAGCTGTAGCTGATGCGTATGATGAAGTGATACATTTATAATTTATTTTACATCTTATAAAAAAGCACCTTACTAAAAGTAGTAAGGTGCTTTTTTTATATTTCATATCTTCTTCGAAACAGTATTAATTTGGACCTGGTATAGAACCAATATTAAATGAAGGCACTGGTAATCGTAAACCAAAGAACCAGTAAGGATCGCCAGTAAACACGTTAATAGCAGCTCCAGATTGCACGTAATCATTAAGAATAGAAACCACGATCCCCGCTCCTAGTTCCGGGACATCATCCCCATCAAAATCAGGGGCTGAAATATGTAACCCAATCCCCCAATCAAAAATCCTATTATAAGCTACACTCTTTCTTCTGAATTTTTGATCCCACAAACCTTTAAGAATTAAATTATAATATGGCGCCATTTGAAATTGCGTTTTAACCTCAGTTCTAGCTAATGGGTCCGCAAAAATAACCCCCACAGTCCCCTCTATATGAGGCAAAACTTTGAACATAAACATCCTTCTGTTTTCTGTATAAACAACCCCGTTCTTAGAATTTACTTCCAATTTAAATGCTAATTGATCACCATCTGCCCGCACACCGGAATTAATAAGGTCAAAAGATGCAGATTCTGGTAAATCTTTTAAGGAAAATTTAAATACTTCATCACTAAATTTTAACGCAGCAAAATCAAGTTTCTCTCCTTGTAAAAACTCTTCAATATCACTATTAATTGTATTCTTTACTTCAATATATCTCCTAGTATATTCATCTTTTAAATTATTGAACTCAGTTTTAAGTGTTGCGATGGTAGTAGATAAACTCCCAACTATTGCATTTATAGAATTAACTACTCCATCAATTTGATCTAAAAGTTTTTTGCCTTCATCCCTAAAATATTGTATGTCACTTTGAATTCTTGCTAAAAATTCATTCACATTAATGTTTTGATCTCCAGAAACAATACCTACATAATATTCTTTACGAATGTTGAGTTCATCAATAATTTTCTTAATAGATTTTTCTACTTCCTCTATTTGACCTACTAAAATATTAAAACGATTTTGATCAGCTATATTCAATGAAATCTGTTTGATTCTTTCTATTTCTTCGTCAATTTCATTTTGTAACTCCTGCATTTTTTTATCTAACACACTTCTCAATTGATCTAAGTGATTCTTAGCAATACTTTTTAAAATCTCATCTTCTTTTCCTCTATTTTCTATCGCCAGATCTTGTAACTTCTGTAATTCTGCCAATTGCTCAGGAGTAGGCATAAGTCTCCAGCGATCTACTTCAAAAGGATCTTGCGGAGCATTATTATCAAACCCAGGAATATTTAATGGAGTTTGTTTTCCTCTCGCTATAATCCAACCACCAAATTGTATGTGCACTCCATTTTCATCAGCTATATTTTCTATCTCTTCTTTTAATTCATCTAAAACCACTTCTGCTGCAGCATACACAGAAGCATAAGGCCCCATTTCCGAAAACTGAAAATCTGCCATATCTTCAATTCGATCATCTATCTCAGTTATTTTATCTATGTTTCTAACAACATTACCCAAATTTGTAAAATACTTATTACCATCATCGTTTCGAGTATCTAGGAATTTTTCAAAATCATAGGTATTTACTAACTTTTGCACCTCCTCCATATTTTTATTCCTATTTTGCAGAGCAGTATAGATTTTGGTGATTTTATCCGATAGCTCAACAGGAAATAAGGAATCGTCTCCTATTTTTCCAATTAAGATTGTTTTATTTAGCGCTATATCTAAGACACTATTTATATCTACAATTTTGGGATTTAAATATTCTTCTTTTATTTCACCAGTTTGATTATCAAGGGATCTCCCATCCTGATCTATTTCAGAGATTTTGATAACATTTTGCTTTTGTGCAGATACTAATGAACATATGCACAAAGCAATGATTATGCTATATATCTTATGACAGGCTTTCATAATCTTATATTAAATGAGTACTAAATTAAAAATTAAACTGCATCACAAGCAGCAGCTTTGCGTAGGATTCTGTTGATATATCCTCTGGGCTGATTTGGGAATTTGGATTTCAAAACTATGGCACCTATCATATCCGTATTCACAGAAATAGAAAGTATTACATAATCATCTAAACGATCCCACTTAATAGGTGTCCTGAGTTTAGGATTTACGGTCAAGTTTTTTAACTTTTCTAATATTAAAGAAGGATTTGTTGCATGTATGACTCTGGAACTATGATAAACAGATTGATTAGAATTTATTAATTCTTCAGCCTTATCAACAGCCATCTTTGCAATAGAATCAGTACCTAAAACAACCCATAAAATAGCTGGCTGTGTAAGCCAATGCTCAAATACTGCTGTAGCTTCTGATGTATCAGTATCTGATAAAATGATTGGTTCTATTAACGGCATAATTTTAAGAATAAATGTGTGCTCTTAAAATTATACAAAATAATCTTCATAAAAAAGGGGATAAAGCCCCATTATCTTTTAAAATGAGATATTATGTCATACCTATTTTGGTAACAAATCACAATACCAAAATGAAGTATCCCAACTTTTATCTTTATCATCCGTAAAACAATTATCATTATCATCATCCGAAGGTGTATACCCTCTGAGTACCTTCTCTCCTATTTCAAAATTAATTGGATGATTGAATATTGGACCGTCAAATACAAACGTATGAAATTCTCCATTTTCTCCACAAGGGTCCACATTTTCAGGTAAATTTTCTAAAAATGATTCATCCAAAATCCTACCACAAAATGACTCATCAAGATATTTTGCATTTACACAAACTGTAATTGCTTTAAAGCCTAGATCAATAAATTCTAGTAATAATTCCTTAGTATTTCGTTTCCAAAGAGGAAATACGCCTTGTATCCCGATACTATTCAGCTGGTCTTCTCTGTATTGTCTAAGATCTTCTAAAAAGATATCGCCAAATACACAATGAGTATTCCCTTGAGCTTTTAAGTCATTTACATTATTTTTCATGGCTTCATTATAGGAAGCCATAGAAACATCTGCAGGAAGTTTAATTTTAAGTATCGGAAGATCTAAACTTTTTACTTGAGCATCTAACAACGATTCTCGTAAACCATGCATAGAAACACGCTCGTAATCCTTATTAACAGTAGTTAACAGGGTAGAAATATTATATTCATCCTGTTGCATTATATAATATAATGCCAGCGAAGAATCTTTACCACTACTCCAATTAAAATAGGTTTTGTACATATTTGCTAAAGAAAACTTTGAATTGCTAATGCATAGCTCTGTAAACCGAAACCAAGAATAACACCCTTGGCATTTGGAGAAATATAAGATTGATGTCTAAACTCTTCTCTGCCGAATGTATTGGATATATGTACTTCAACTACAGGTACTGCGACAGCTTTGATCGCATCACCAATACCAATAGAAGTATGCGTATAGGCTCCTGCGTTTAAAATAACACCATCATACATATCATCTGCCTTTTGAATTTCAGTAATAAGGTCGCCTTCTATATTAGACTGAAAATACGTTAAATCAATATCCTTAAATTGTAATTGTAATTCAGAAAAAAAATCTTCAAACGATTGATTCCCATATACACCAGGTTCTCTTTTACCCAACAAATTTAGATTGGGACCATTTAATAGTAAAAGTTTCATTTTTATTGTTCTCGTATGATTCTTCGATTATTTTTTGTCTTAAATAAATATCCTATCGATAATTGAGCAACCGAATTTTGATTAGTAACGTCTATGATACTGGTGTCATTAATATTAGATAATCCAAGATTATATCGCAACTGAAAAAATAGACCACTCTCTAGTTTGTAGCCAGCACCAACACCCCAACTAATATCAAAGCTATTAAAAGAATCAAAAAAAGGATCATCATCTGCTATATCCTCATTCCCTACATTAGCCAACAATCCAAATTGCGGACCTGTTTCTAGGCTAATAGATTCTGTAACATATATTTTTGCTATAATTGGTAGTGAAATATAATTTAGACTAATTTTCTGCTCTTGATCAGCTACATCCAATTTATATCCTTGAGCAGAATATAACAGTTCTCCTTGTAGAAAAAACTTACTAGAAATAGGATATTCCACTACTACACCAAGATGTACACGCACTCGTGCATCTGTTCCATCAGCATCACCAATAATACTACTATAATTAACACCTCCTTTAAACCCGGCACGAGCATACAATGGATCTTCATCACTTAATTTCTGTGCATTAATACTAACAAAACTTAAGATTACTATAATGAGTAAAAAACTATTTCTTTTCATTTTTTTAAGAATAAGTAGACACCCAAAAGTAGCTTTATTTTTTATAACAAGGTAAAAGGAAACCAAAAAACCTTTACTTACTAAAACATAAAAATACTAATATGCATAAATAGAATACTACTCTTCCTTATAAATAACTCATATTATCATAATAAAAATAAATCCTTATTCATTGACTATTAAAATGTTAGATTTTACAAGGATAATTTATTTGAAATTTTAATAAAAAACCTGGTAACAAATACTCAATAAATGATACTTATGGGTGTAATAAAATATAAACAAACAATTATCATGAAAAAATTAATTTTAACTGCAGTAGCAGTATTTACGTTAGGTTTTGTCAATGCACAGGACGGAGGATTTGCTAAAGGAGATATTTTTGTATCCGGATCTTTTGGATATAGCTCACAATCTAATGGTGATGTTAAATCCACAGCATTCCAAATTACTCCTAGAGTTGGTTTCTTTGTATCAGACAACATTGTTGTTGGAGCTAGAATAGGATATAACGCACAAAAACAAGAAGCGCCTTTTACTGATGAGATCAAAATAAACACTTTTAATGGTGGTGCATTTGGAAGGTATTACTTTACTCCTTCTAGCAAATTCTCAATCTTTGGGGAACTTGGAGTTGATTATTTGTCTATCAAAACAGAGATTGCAAGTGTAGACGTAACAGTCGATGGTTTTGGAATCGGTGGTGGACCTGGTGTAAGCTACTTCATAAGTGATAACTTTGCTTTAGAAGCTTTTTGGGGAGCTTTATCTTATGCATCTACTAAGTCAGATGTGAATGGTGCAGAATCTACAGACACTTTCTCTATCGGAGTTAATCTTGACGATATAAACTTAGGATTGGTGTATAAGTTTTAATACATAATTCTAAAATTATAAAGACCCGTCCTAAATTTGTTTTTAGGATGGGTTTTTCTTTTTATATTAGAAAAATGAAATGGAATCATGCTATAAAAGATTATGAACATTACCTAAGAATCGAAAGAGGTCTTTCTAATAATTCGATTATCAATTATAGTTTGGATATCCAAAGATTAATTAAATATCTTGAAGAAAATAATATTAATACGACACCACTTTCGATAGAAAAGGATATACTGACGCTGTTTATTTATGAAACAGCAAAACTAGTAAATGAGCGATCTCAAGCCCGCATTATTTCTGGTTTAAAAAGTTTTTTCAATTATTTAGTTTTCGAAGATTATAGAGAAATCAATCCTATGGAACTTATTGAAGCTCCTAAAATAGGTAGAAAACTACCAGACACCTTATCGCTAGAAGAAATAGACACGATTATTTCCCATGTAGATCTAAGTAAAGCCGAAGGAGAACGTAATAGAGCTATTATAGAAACACTTTATGGATGTGGGCTTCGAGTTAGTGAATTAATTGATTTAAAACTTTCTAATTTATTTTTCGATGAAGGATTCATTAGTGTCACCGGAAAAGGTGATAAACAAAGATTTGTACCCATTGGAGAAATAACGCAGAAGTATATCAATATTTATAAAAATGAAAAAAGAAATCACCTTAATATTCAAAAAGGACATGAGGATACATTGTTTTTAAATCGTAGAGGAAAACAACTTACACGAGCTATGATTTTTACGATTGTAAAACGACTTGTTGAAAAAGCAGGAATCCATAAAAATATAAGCCCACATACGTTCAGACATTCCTTTGCTACCCATTTATTAGAAAATGGAGCTGATCTAAGAGCCATACAATTAATGTTAGGACACGAGAGTATTACAACTACAGAAATATATATGCATCTGGATAGAAGTCACCTAACTGAAGTCATTAATACATTCCATCCCAGAAAATAATATGAATATATACTGGCTAAGGAAAAGCATTACATACATTGTATTCTCGAGTTGTTCTTTTATATACTCACAACGATTTAATGCTGATGGCGGTATACTTATAAAAGCTGAAATCACTTTAGGTAACCAAAATCAATGGCTAAAACTAGGCGCTTTTGGCTTTAGTACCTTAAACTATGGCGATATTTCTATAGAAAGTGGATTATCTTTTGCTTCCTATCAATTTATAAAGCGACATACGGTAAAAACTTCCGGATTGGGGTATTCATACGAGTTTTTTGCATTAGCCGGTATAGGAAAAAACAACAATCTATTAGGATCTTCTCTGTCTAATATGAATACTTCTATCTTATTTAATCCAAAAGGAAAAGGTGGTTTTAATGGATTAGGGTTTGGGTTTAGTAAAGATTACCTTCCTGGATTATTAAAGTCTTATGGACTAAAACGTGGAGCATTATTGATGCGCTTTAGTAACGCCAATCATAACATTCATCTTAGTTTTCAGAATGACTTTAGCATAGGTTGGTTTAGTGGTGCAGGCACAGATTATGGAGTTACAGGTTCCTTAGATATTGGTTTTACAGAAATAATCAATCCACAAACGGTACAAAAATTTGGAGTCGGAATTGATTTATTCACCGCAAGACCTGATTACAGTCAATCACCTCGAAATTCCATTAACTCAGATGATGGACGTAAAAACGTTTGGTTTACATTGCCTCCTTTTAAAGAATTGTTTTATGGAAATCTATATGGATATGCTACTTATCAAGAAAATGATTTTTCTATACATTCTAAACTAGGAATTAATAGTCAAAAAGCTGGAGCTTACATTCAGAATCTTCTTCACGATGGATTAGGACTAAATCCTAGATTTCCATGGCTTGTAGAAACAAAGGATAAAATCTATTTAGAAGTAAGCGGAAACATATTTTATAAAACCATTACGGATGATTAAGAGGCAAATAATATATCATGTATCCACTTCCCTTGTATTGCTCTTTTGTAGTTGTGGCACTTACACGACGTTTTATAGTAAAACTCATATAGAAATTGATTCAGAAAAACTGTCAAAAGTTCATCGACTGGATCTTAGTAATCAGGATCTTGAAGAATTGCCTGTAACAATAGCTGACTTAAAAGACTTGAGAATGATTAACTTAAGTAATAACGCTAAACTAGATATAAATGGTAGTCTACATAAATTGGCAGTTCATAAAAACCTAGAAGTATTAATCCTTGATAGTTTAGGTATTAAAACAATCCCAGAATCTATAAAATTGTTTCCAAATCTTAAGCAAATTTCGTTAGTACATAATCCTGCTCTTAATCTAGAGCAAGCAATTACACAAATTTCTGGGTTACCGATTGAGTTTTTGAATCTAAAAAACAATAAGCTCACTAAACTACCAGAGAATATAACAACTCTCAAGAATCTGAAGGATCTGAATTTGTCCTATAACACCATACAAGATGAAGAAAGTTATTCCTATTTAGGAAAATTACCTAAGTTGTATTCTTTGTGGATCGATCACAATAAGTTGAAAAAACTCCCTAGCACTATTGGAGAACTGAGTCAAATTCGATTTTTTTATATAGATCATAATGAATTAAAAGATCTACCTGCTGAATTAGGTAGCATGAAAAAAGTATGGGTAATACACGCAGGATACAATCAGTTTGCTGAGCTTCCTAAGGTTTTCACAACCCAAAAATCCTTATTAATGGTGCATATCAATAACAATCAAATAAAAGCTATTCCTAAAGATTTTGAAACTGAAAAATATCCATTAGCAGGATTACTTTTGGATAATAATCCGCTTCCTAATACAGAAATTGAAAAAGCAAAAAAACTCTTCAGTGGATTCTTCCTACTATCTTTTGAACAAAGAGTGTATAAATAAAAAACTCCCGAGAATTTCGAGAGTTTTTTTTATTTATAGGAACAAGCTATAATTTAATTTGGTCTTGTTGCTCTACCAGAAGGAACAGAGTTATCCGAAATCATTAAAACTGGGTTTGCAGCACCTGTTGTAATTCCTGCAGTTCCACTTAGTGGTTTAATAAAAAATGGAGCTGGATCTTTATCTTCAAAAGGCTCTACTGTGATATAAACTTTTTTGCTTGTTACCGCAGCAGGAAAAGTTATACCAGTTAAAGGAATTTGACTAGGAATCACAAGAAAATCTTCTCCAGGAAAATTAGGAACTACTCCACCTGAACCTTTAAAGAAATTAGCATCATCTGTTACATCTACATCAGAAAACGTTCCTGTAGAAACGATTTTATTTCCAAAATCAACCCAACCTTCATATTTCCAACCGCTTGCTAATGCAGGTAATGTTAATCCTGCTCCCGTTCCATTCATAAACCATACCCCAAATTCATCGTTATCATCAACGTCATCTGTTGGAGTAGCAAGAAAGAATTGTCCAGCTGTACTAGAAAGATCAGCAACAACTGGTGCAAAGCTCAGTGTTGCAGAATTAGAACCGTTAAAACTACCAGTTAATATTTTAGCATTAGAAGGTACATTATCAGTATCTCCTACTGGTTCTACAGTAAGAACAAATTCCGTAGCATCTGCAAGATCAGAGGCTAGTACCGTAAGGTTTACAGTTCCTGCAGGGTTTGTAAATCGATTAGTAGGCACAGCTTGACCATCTACTATTAACCATCCTTGATAGGTGGATCCACCTGTTAAGTTTTCTAAACCAATAGTTTCAATAGCAATATTTGCCACTGCTGGTCCATCATCACTAGAACAGGAAACACCTAATAGTCCCAAGGCAATTGTTGCAATCGCCATCATTTTTTTTGTCATCATTTTTTGCTTTTTAATTAATGAGATAAAATTATAAAAATCATCAATACCCATAACTATAAAAAGCAAACAAAATTGTACGCGAAAACCACTATTTTTTTAGGTACAATCAGGCTTGAGGTTGAATTGGTTCTGGCTGTTTAAACAATTCTAAATATGATTTTCCAATATTAGAAACAATATCACTAGCTAACAATCCTTGATAACCAGTTTCTTGAATTGCCAAATCACCAGAACTACCGTGTAGATACACTCCAAAAACCGCTGCGTGTAATGGATCATATCCTTGAGAAATTAACCCAGTAATGATTCCAGTTAAAACATCTCCGCTTCCTGCTGTAGCCATTCCCGGATTCCCAGAAGTATTCACATATATATCATCCTTATAGACAATCATAGTATTTGCTCCTTTGATCACAACAATACAATCGTATTTTGCAGAAAACTCTTTTACTTTATTAATTTTATCAAAATCATCTTTCCATTCACCAATTAAACGCTTTAATTCACCAGGATGTGGGGTTAGTACTGTTCGTTTAGGCAAAAACTGCAACAACTCTGGTTCTTTTGCTAAAATATTGATCGCATCAGCATCGACAACCAACATTGTTTTATTTTGTTTCAAAAATTCACCAAAAGCTTGTGTCGTTTTTTCATGAATACCAAGTCCAATTCCGATTCCTATGACAGATGGATCAAAATCAAATTTTATTTTAGATATATAATCGTCCTCATTATCCGTAATGACCATAGCTTCTGGAACTGAGGTCTGTAGAATTTCGTATCCACACTCTGGAATATATGCCGTTGCTAAACCAGCTCCAATACGTAACGCTGATTTTGTAGCTAAGACAGTACTACCTATTTTACCATAACTACCGCCTATAATAAGACAATGTCCATAATCACCCTTATGCGCAAATTTATGTCTTGGTTTATATAATGACAGTACTTCATTTTTACTTATCAACTCCGCAAAACCTTTAGTCTGAGCGATAAAATCTCTATTCAATCCAATATCTATAACTTCCAGATCCTGAGAATACTGACCTGTTTCTGGTAAGAAAAATATTAATTTCGGTAATTGAAAAGTAACTGTTGTAGAAGCATAAATAACACCTTCTGGATTATCAGGAGCTTTATCTGCGTATAAGCCAGAAGGTACATCAATTGATAATGTAAAACATCTAGCGGCATTAATATGTTTGATTAAATTGATTACCCAAGGCACTAAAGGTCTATTTAACCCAATACCAAAGATCGCATCAATCACCATATCCTGTTGTTTAATATTCGGGAGATCTTCTTCAGACTTTAGCTGTGTTGGCCATTCTGTTCCTATGGATTTTAATCGATCATAATTTGCCAAAAAATCTTCCGATCTCTTATCACTAAAATTAACGATGTATGTTGTAACATGATATCCATGCTCTACTAATAATCGAGAGATAACTAGACCATCACCTCCATTGTTTCCAATACCGCAAAAAACATGAATCGGAATCGGAGCACCTTGTAATCGTTGATGTAAAACATTGAATATTTGAGTAGCAGCTCTCTCCATTAATTCTAAAGAAGTAATCTTTTGAGATTGAATTGTAACTTCGTCTGCTTTTCGCATTTGACTAGCGGAAAATATTTTCACAAGTATAAATTTTATTAATTATTGGATAATACGCTTTTCATGATCTAATAATGCCTTTTAGTTTGTTTTTTTTAAGAATGCTTTAACGAATCTACATATAAATTAAAAGATCAATAAAAGTTTATGATTACGAACGATTTTATTTTGTTCAAAAATAAAAAATTATACATTTGAACTTTAATATAAAGCAAACTAATGTTTAGTACGGTTTCAATCTCGGTTTTACTTTTCGCGTTAGAAACAACAGCGGCTTTCGCCTACACTTCTATTACAGGTACTACAACTACTATTATTACCCTTAGGGGTTAATCATTTATATATTATAGAAATCAAGTAAGTAGTTTATTTTACGTAAAGAAACTACCGAAAACCTTTATCAATTACATCTTTTAAAAAATATTATATGAACGTTCTAAAATTCGGAGGTTCTTCAGTTGCAAATGCTGCAACAATAGAAAAAGTTATAAAAATCATTGAGAAACAATCTAATAATAGAGCTCTTTATGTAGTTGTTTCTGCTCTAGGAGGAATAACAGATCTTTTAATACAGGCAGGAAATGAAGCCTCTTCTAACAATGAAAAATATAAAAACACCCTTGTAACAATTGAAAACAGGCATCTAGAAGCTATCAAAGATCTGATTCCAGTGGTTTCTCAAAGTTCTATAATTAGTAAAGTAAAATCAGAATTAAACAAACTGGAATCCCTTTGCGAAGGAGTTTTTTTATTAAGTGAATTATCTCCTAAAACTGAATCTGTAATTGCCAGTTTTGGCGAAATGTTATCTTCCTTCATTATAGCTGAAGCAGCTAAGGTAAAAGGGTTGGATCTTGTTCTTAAAGATTCTAGGGATTATATAATCACTACCGATGCAGCAAAAGTCACGATAGATTATGAAGAGACTAATTTTAGAATAAAAAGATATGCACAAGATAACAAACATCAGATTAGTCTATTTCCTGGTTTCGTAGCAAGAACTGCAGAAGGAGAACCTACTACTTTAGGAAGAGGAGGTTCGGATTTTACTGCAGCAATTTTGGCAGCGGCTGTACAAGCTAATAAATTACAAATTTGGACAGATGTTAGTGGTATGTATACAGCTAACCCAAAACTAGTAAAACAAGCTAAGCCAGTGCCTCATATATCGTATCAGGAAGCCATGGAATTATCTCATTTTGGTGCAAAAGTGATCTATCCTCCTACTATTCATCCTGTTTTAGATAAAGACATCCCAATTGTAATCAAAAACACATTTCAGCCGGAAGATGCTGGTACAATGATTACACGAGAAGTAACCAATAGACAAAAACCTGTTACTGGAATTAGTCATATCGATGACATTTCGGTGATATCGCTAGAAGGAAGTGGAATGGTAGGTATTCCAGGTTTTTCTAAACGATTGTTTGAGGCTTTATTTTTAGAAAACATTAATGTAATTCTGATTACACAAGCTTCTTCTGAACATTCTATCTGCTTAGCTGTTGATGCTGTTGATGCAGAAAAAGCAAAGATCGTTTTGGATACTGCCTTCGAATTTGAGATTACAAAGCACAAAGTTGATCCTGTAAAAATCGAAAATGATGCCGCCATTGTAGCATTAGTAGGAGATAATATGTATCATCACCAAGGATTAAGTGGGAAAATGTTTAGCACACTTGGTAAAAACAATGTGAATATTAGAGCGATTGCTCAAGGAGCTTCAGAAAAAAATATTTCTGTAGTGATTGAGAAAAAAGATATTAAAAAGGCTTTAAATATCTTACATGAACGCTTTTTTGAAGTAAAAACTAAACAACTGAATCTATTCATAACAGGTGTTGGAAATGTAGGTAGTAAATTACTAGATCAATTGGAGCAACAGCGGACTTATTTAAAAGAAAAACTTCGTCTTAAAATACGTGTTGTCGGAATTTCTAATTCAAGAACCATGGTTTTTGATGAAAACGGTATCAAATTAGATTCTTGGAAGGATAGACTTGCAGAAGGAGAAAAAGCAGATTCTTCAACGTTTTTCAGTACCGCTAAAGAGATGAATATTCGTAATTCTATTTTTGTGGACAACACAGCTAACCCGGATATTGCTAAAGTGTATAAAAATTACTTAGCAGAAAGCATGGCAGTGGTAACTTGTAATAAAATTGCTTGTGCTGATGAATATGTTAATTATTCTGAGTTACAGGAACTTTCTCGTAAATTCAGTGCTTCTTTTCTTTATGAAACTAATGTTGGAGCAGGTTTACCAATCATTGACACCTTAAACAATTTGATTGCTTCTGGTGATACTGTTCATAAAATTCAGGCAGTATTGTCTGGTAGTCTTAATTTTGTATTTAACAATTATAAAGAAGGAGTCAATTTTTATGATGTGGTAAAACAGGCACAAGAAGAAGGGTACACCGAACCAGATCCCAAGATTGATCTTAGTGGTGTTGATGTGGCTCGTAAGATTTTAATTTTAGCACGTGAAAGTGGACAAATTTTGGAATTAGAAGACATCGAAAAAGAAGCTTTTCTTCCAAAAGAAAGTTTAGACACTACAAGTGTCGATGATTTTTTCGAGTCCTTAAAAACTAACGAATCTCATTTTGTAAAAATTCTTGATGAAGCAAACAAAAAAGAGAGTCGTTTAAAATATGTAGCACAATATGAAGACGGAAAAGCAAAAGTAGGATTACAGCATATTCCTACTGATCATCCTTTTTATAATCTGGAAGGAAGTGATAATATAGTTCTTTTTTATACGGATCGTTACCCTAAACAACCTCTAATTGTAAAAGGTGCTGGAGCTGGTGCAGAAGTTACAGCTTCTGGTATATTTGCAGATATCATTAGAATTGGTAAAAAATAAATATCCAGATAAAAATGAAAAGTATAAAGATTTTTGCTCCTGCCACCGTAGCCAACCTTTCTTGTGGCTTTGATGTACTTGGATGCTGCTTGGATACAGTAGGTGATGAAATGATCATCTCACTAACGTCAGAACCTGGAGTTAGAATTACTAAGATTGAAGGAGCTGATTTACCACTGGATACAAAAAAGAATGTTGCAGGTGTTGCTGTAGAAGCTTTATTAAAAAATTGTAAAAATGAAATCGGTGTAGATATCGAGATTTATAAAAAAATCAAAGCTGGTAGTGGTATCGGTAGTAGTGCTGCAAGCAGCGCAGGCGCTGTTTGGGCAGTGAATCATCTTCTAGAGAGCCCTTTTACTTCCCATAAGTTAGTTGAATTTGCTATGGCAGGCGAAAAACTTGCTAGCGGAAATGCTCATGCTGATAATGTAGCTCCTGCCCTTCTGGGTGGATTTACGTTAGTTCGAAGTTATGCTCCACTAGATGTGATCAAACTTCATACTCCTCAAGATTTGGTAATGACCGTAATCCATCCGCAAATTGAAGTAAAAACTTCTGATGCTCGATCTGTTATTAAGCAAAATGTAACGCTAAAACAGGCAATTCATCAATGGGGAAACGTTGGTGGTCTTGTATCCGGACTTTTTACAGAAGATTACGACCTTATCGGTCGTAGTTTAGAAGATGTAATTATAGAGCCTATGCGTTCAATTTTAATACCCGAGTTTGCAAATGTAAAAGAAGCCGCTATTAAACAAGGTGCTTTAGGCTGTGGAATTTCGGGTTCTGGCCCATCCATCTTTGCTTTAAGTAAAGGTATGGATACTGCAAAAAAAGTGGCAGAAGCAATTAGAGAAGTATATATTAAAACGGGACTTGATTTTGATATTCATATTTCTAAAATTAATAATCAAGGAGTCAAAATAATTAATTGATATGACAAAGATTAAAAAAATATCCACAGGTTCTCCTTGGGAAGATATTGTAGGATACTCGAGAGCTATAAAAATAGGAAACACCATAGAAGTTTCTGGAACAACGGCTCCAGGAGCCAATGAATATGAACAAACGATTGCCATTATAGAGTCTGTAAAAAAAGTCTTAAATGAATTAAATGCTGATCTTAATCATGTAATTCGTACCAGAATTTACTGTACAGACATCTCTAAGTGGGAAGAAATTGGTAAAGCTCACGGAGAATACTTCGGAAAAATAAAACCAGTAACAGCAATGGTAGAAGTTTCTAAATTAATAGATCCTAATATCTTGGTAGAGATCGAGTTTTCTGCTATAGTTTCACAATAATAAATCAGAATATCAATGCAATACTATAGTTTAAATAATAATGCTCCAAAAGTATCTTTTTCTGAAGCTGTTATTAAAGGTTTGGCTCCAGACAAAGGGTTATATTTCCCAGAAAGTATAACTCCTCTTCCGCAATCATTTTTTGATACTATCGAAAATCTTGATAATATAGAAATTGGTTTTCAAGCCATAAAGCAATTTGTAGGCAATGAGATACCAGAAACTGAGTTAAGAGATATTCTTAAAGATGTACTAAGTTTTGATTTCCCGGTAATTGATATCGATAAAAACATCGGTACTCTGGAACTTTTTCACGGACCTACAATGGCTTTTAAGGATGTAGGTGCTCGATTTATGGCTCGATGTCTTGAATATTTTAATAAAGATAACGATGATAAAGTTACGGTACTTGTTGCTACTTCTGGAGATACTGGAGGGGCCGTTGCGCAAGGTTTTCTTGGTGTAAAAGGTGTAGATGTCGTTATTCTTTATCCATCGGGAAAAGTAAGTGACATACAAGAAAGGCAACTTACTACATTGGGTCAGAATATTACTGCTCTAGAAGTAGATGGTGTATTTGATGATTGCCAAGATATGGTAAAAAAGGCTTTTCTAGATGAAAGTATTACGGATCACATGCAATTAACTTCTGCTAATTCTATTAATATCGCAAGATGGTTACCGCAATTATTCTATTTTGTTTTTGCTTATAAACAACTCAAAAGCAAAGGGAAAGAAATTGTATTTTCTGTGCCTAGCGGTAATTTTGGAAATATATGCGCAGGTATTGTAGCTCATAAATTAGGCCTTCCTGTAAAACATTTTGTAGCAGCTACTAATGTTAATGATACTGTAGTTAGATATATGAAGACATCTGATTATGATCCCAAACCGTCGAAAGCTACTATATCTAATGCTATGGATGTTGGTAATCCAAGTAATTTCATAAGAATTCAACGATTATTTGACAATAATTTTGAGTCTTTAAAAAATAATTTTTCTGCTTATAGTTTTGATGATAATGCTACCAAAGATGCTATGAAAGAGGTGTTCTCTAAAACCAAATATATTGCTGATCCTCACGGAGCAGTTGGTTATTTAGGATTAAAGGAATACGGTTTACAGGAAAATGAATACGGTGTTTTTCTAGAAACTGCTCATCCAGTTAAGTTTTTGGATATTGTGGAAGAAACTTTACATACTAAAATTCTAATACCAGCTCAAATTCAAAAAGTAATGAATAAGCAGAAGATACGCATTAAGACAAATGATTATAAACAATTAAAGGAGTTCTTACTTACATAAAAGAACTCCTTTAAAACATTTTTTTTATAGTTTTTATTATTCTGACAAAGATTTCATCACTTTATAGACAATCTCTGATGTAGATGCTAGATATTTAAAATTAACGGTAATATACTTATCTTCAGACTGATGCACATACGGCGAATTATCACCATTCATTAACTCTGCAGTAATCGTAATAGTATCATACCCTAAGGTAGCGAAAACTCTTGTTTCTGGCGTCGATACTCTTCTTTTAAATACTGGGACTCCAGATTCTAATCGATATGCAGATTCTAAACTTATGTTAGAAGCCAACAATTCTATAGCTCTATCCTCATCATTATCCCAACCAACATAATCTACACGATGCATAGAGTTTATATTATATTTATCATCCTGTAATTTTTTGACAAACATTCTACAACCAATCATATTAGTTTCCTGTTGATCAAAAAATACAATCATAAAATTAATATTTCTCTTAGCTAATTTGGTTAATTTTTCCGCAACATAAATAGTCAAAGCAACACCTGTAGCATTATGAACTGCTCCAGGACTACCCTTAGCAGTATCATAATGAGCACCTAAAACAATATACTCATCACTTTCATTTGTTGCTGGTATCTCAGCATAGATATTAGATCCACTATATTGGTTCCCTTTTTTATCTTGAACGTTATAGCTATTTCGTTTAGCCTTAAGTCCCATACTCTTTAGAGAATTGAATAAATAATCTGCTGTAGTTTTTCTTTCTGAATTACTAGCACGACTTGATAGCTTTTTCTTACCTTTTATTGGAATATATCCAGTAAGTTTACCCACTATATCCTTTTGTATGTTAATTATTTCTGCCTCTCTCAAATCAGCTTCTGATTGAGCCATTGAAATCTGAATGCAAAAAATAAATAGTAGTAGTGTTTTAAACCTATATAATTTCATTTTTAAACTTTTGTATTCGTATTTTTCCTTCTTTTAGCAAATTTATAAAACAATAAATAATATTACAATTAGTATTTTTAAGTTTATAAATAATAAATCTCATTATGTCAGTTTCAAAAACTATACCATTTTTTGTAATACTCCTTTTCACATTTACACAATGTAAAAAGAAAGATTCATCTATTGATCCTTTACTCGCTCCTGATAATTGGAGGAAAGAAACCATAGTGTTTCCATTATCATTTGCCCCATCTCTTAATTACAAAGGTACAGAATATGTTCGATTTGCTCCTGGTTGGGGTAAACAAGGTTCAGAAGAGTATTTTACATACTCATTTCTTTGGTATCTGGATGAAGACCCAAAATTATCTAGTAGCAGCTTAGAATCAGAGATGGAAGCCTATTTTGATGGTCTAACAGATGTAGTTTCGAAGCCAGAATCTGGAAATTTAAAAAATATTTCTAGGACCAAAGCTTTCTTTGAAAAAGTTGACAATCAATCATTTGCCGGTAAAATCATAACATATGATGCATTTACCGCCAACAAAGAAGTAAATTTAAACCTAGTAGCAACATATAGTTTTTGTGAAAATTTAGAAAAGCATTTAGTATTATTTAGAATCTCCCCTAAACCAATTAATCATCCTGTTTGGGATAAGTTAAATGAAGTACAGATTGATTTGAATTGTAGATAACTATCCAATTAAGATAAATTTCTTTTAAGTTTTAATACTTTTTTAGGCATCTAAACGCAAAATTTATTATTTTTCTTTTCTAAAACACATATTGCTCATGAACGTCTGTTTTCTAATGTACCCATGGGAAAAAATTGATCCCGAAAATGATACAAGTTTAACATTAATTCACGAATTTGCAAAGAGAGGGCATGGAGTAGCTTTAGCTACACCATCAAATCTTACCATAAGAGATAGTGTTACGTATTCTTTTTGTAAAGTGATTAATCGACAACAAAAGATTTCCTCTTCTATGAAATCTTTCTATATCAAAACTACCTTTAGGGATGAAATGCTGCCCCTAGCAGGGTTTGATGCCATCATTTTAAGAAGTAATCCTCCTCTTGATATGATTATGCTCAATTTTCTGGATTCTATAAAAGACGATGTTTTTATCATGAATGATATTGATGGAATCAGAAGGTCCAACAACAAACTTTATACTGCTGCTTTTGATGATATTGACACCCATTTTATTCCCAGAACTCACGTAACTAAGAACAAAGATTACTTAATTAACATGATTAAAGAATCTACAAACGATAAGATGATCCTTAAACCTCTAAACGGTTTTGGTGGTTCTGGTGTTATTTTAATAGAAAAAGGAGCTATGACAAGTATCCGTTCTCTATTAGATTTTTATATAGATAATAAAGATGGAACTAGTAACTATGTCATACTTCAGGATTATATTGAAGGAGCTGATCAAGGTGATGTCCGTATTCTTATTTTAAATGGAAAACCTATTGGTGCTATGCGTCGAATTCCCGGAGCGGATGATCATAGATCTAATGTTACTGCAGGTGGTTCTGTGGTAAAGCATTCGTTGACAAAACAAGAAAAAGAATTATGTCGTTTAATAGGTCCTAAACTTGTTAAAGATGGATTATATTTTGTAGGTATTGATGTTATCAACGGTATGCTGGTAGAAGTAAATGTAATGAGTCCAGGAGGAATTACTTATATCAACAAAAAGTATAAAGTAAGATTACAAGAAAAAGTAGTGGATTTTATTGAAGATAAAGTAGTACAAAGAGTTAATCGATTCGATAGAAAAGCTAAGCTCAGAAAAACAGTAGACGATGCTTAAGCTTTCTATTGATGAAATCATCCGTAAAATAAATGCTGAAGAACCTTTTCATGCCATCATAGAAGATTATTCATTTTCTATTAAAATTGATTCTTACACTTTTTATATTTGTGGAGCAGTTCATGACGGGCATCAGTTTAGAAAAGAACTTTGGGATAATTGCCTACATACTGAATTTGAACGATGGTATGAAGAAGATCCAGCTACAAAACAAATGATACAGAGTCATCCTATAGTGATTGCTGGTTGTGATTCTAGATTTGAATATGATCTAAATAGAGACCCCGAAAATGCTATTTATGAAGATGCTTGGGGGAAACAACTATGGGAGAACCCATTAACTGCTGATGCGAAACAATTTTCTCTTAAAAAACATCAGAACTTTTATGAGGTAGTTCACGCCTTAATTTCCAAAATTGAATCCAAATATAATGGGGCTATTGTGTACGATATACACTCATATAACCGAAGAAGATGGGATAGAGATGTTCCTGTTGTAAATCTTGGAACAACTAATATAGATAATAACAGATTTTCTTCATTAATAGATTCTTGGTGTAAAACACTATCAGAAATTAAACTTCCAAATGCAACAGAAATGACCGCTGCTATTAATGATACATTTCAAGGAAATGGATATTTTCTAAAGTACATTACTAAATATTTTCCTAATACTTTGGTACTGGCGACTGAGTTTTCTAAAATATATTGCCACGAATTGGATTATATTATCTATCCCGAAGTAGTTTATGCGATCGAACAAGAACTAAAAGTTAGACTCCCTAAACATGCTCAATTATTTTATCAAAGCTTTATTGATCCAAAGTAGTGTTTCTGAAAACTTAATCTATTATTTTTGTACTTAGTTAAAAAAACAATATGATCGAAGATGTTGTAGACACATACTCAGATTTATTCGAAATTGATCAAAATCTTGATAGACTTGTTAAGAACATTGAACTTCTTAATTATCTGAATCCACTAAATATTGAACAGGAAAAAAAGAGCTTTTTTGCTTGTAAATATCGTTTTAATCCAAAATTTAACTATCGAAAAATAAAATTCGACCCCTATAAATTACAACGTCTATTTTTCAGTCAACGGTTAGAACGTATTGAAGATGAAGGAATCAGAAAATTATATCAAGATATCATTTATGAATATTCTGGATTAATCCAATGTATAGAAACCATTGGTAGTGGTAATAACTTCTATTACAATTCTTTAAAAGTTTTCGGAACTCCTAAAGAACGTGATGTAGAGAATGCTCGATTCATTCTTCATTTTGAAGATGAAAAACCAGAAGAAGAATTCACCAAAAAACATTCTGCGACTGATGCTGAAATATACTTCATGAAATTTGCAGAGCGTTATGATTTTAACTTTAATATTAAAAAGTCTACGCATATATCTGCTGCTGCAATGGTTCTGAATGCGTCAGAAACACTGGTATTAAAGAAAAACAATAAGTTTAGTGATAATGATTTAAAGGTACTTGCTAATCATGAGATAGGAGTACATATGGTTACTACTTTTAATGGAAAAAGCCAACCACTAAAGATTTTTTCTAATGGTTTTGTTAATAATACAGAAACTCAGGAAGGACTTGCTGTATTTAGTGAATATATGTCTGGTTGTTTAACGTTAAAACGAATGAAAGAATTAGCTTATCGTGTTATTGCTGCAGATAGTCTGATTAAAGGATATGATTTTAAGGACACCTTTGATCTACTATATAACCAATATAAACTCGATAAGGAAACGGCCTGGCAAATAACACTAAGAGTGCATCGTGGTGGTGGTTTCACTAAGGATTACCTTTACCTGACAGGTCTTAAAAAAGTCTATGATTATTATTATTCTAATCAAGACATGGATGCATTACTAACTGGAAAGGTAACTTTAGAAAACAAAAATGCTATTGATCGATTACAGCAATTAGGACTGTCCAAAAAGAGTCGTCATATGACAGATTCTTTTACTCAAAACCTAAACACAAATACCAAGTTAGATTTTATTCTTAGGAACTTAAAATAGTATTGATACGCTCTAATTTTGATTAGCGTATTGATCATTTAATAATGAACTTGATTTTATGAAAGTAAACCAAGTTCATTATCATCAACTAATTCAAAATAAAACTTTACAGAATTCCCTTTATTGATATTGAGTCCAAAATAATCATTTCGGTATTGGCTCCATTTCTGAAGGTAACTACCAACCTCCCAGTAGTTAGTTTATCTTCTGGAATGGGTATTCTTAACTCTTGCCACGTACCTTCTGCCGCTTCAACATCATCATCAAAAAGAGAAAGTATTGGATCTCCTAAGCCATCAGCGGTTTCGTAATAAATTACCATTCCGTCTTCGGTTTCCCAAGTTGTTGTACCAAAAAACACTTTTACATCTAACACAGCATTCGTTACATTAGGATTTAGACCGATAATCTCATCAAATCTAAGTGTAACAAAACCATCTAGATCCGACGTTACATATGCTTGATTTCCATCCACAAGTTCTGTTAATCCTGACGGAAACACATCAGGGTTTGCTAAAATAACAGTACTGTTATAAACTCCCATAGTTTCCTGTTCTATGGCACTCACGCTTGCAGCCAGAAAAGATGCAGTAAAACCTAATTCACTACCAGTATTTACAGGGTAACTTACATATGGAACCTCTGATGACGCATCCGAATCCTGAACATTCAAAAGAGGATCCACAGTTCCTGCAGGTCTTGGATATTGGTTAAAATTTTCAAATGTTGGTACATCTTCAAAACTGGAATATCCAAACTCAAATAAATCATCCTCTCCAACAGTTACCGTTACACTTTTAGCTTCTCTATTATCTGGTTTACCTAATATCAAACCATTTGCCGATTCTAGATTGAATATCACTGATCTTGACCCTATAGAAAGATCATCATTGATTAGAGATTCTATAAGCGTAACCTCTGCTATGGTTTCTCCGGCAGGAAGTACAAAACTTCCAGAACCAGCCGGCAATATGTAATCTACTCCTTCCTGAGCTGCGTTCTGATCAGGGAAAGAGATCATATAATTTATAGTAAGGTCTTGAGATAAAAGTGGCCCCGAATATACAAATGATACAGTTATAGAACCTGTATCAGATTCTATAACGTTAATAGTATCAGTCGTAAAAGAAATATAATTGAAATTAGAAGGTAATATTACCTCGTTATCATTAGCATCGCAACCACAAAATAAGCTGATTATGATAGCTATAACACTATTTTTTAAAATTTTCATGATCTTCTTATTAGTTAATTAATACCCAGGATTTTGTTGTCCTGCAAGATTAGGATTCACATTAATTTCATCAATTGGAATTGGCAAAATGGTTCTGTCCTCAGGAGCTGTAATCATAATCGGATCAGCATCTTGTCTGAATTTATTAAAAGTAATTCCGTATCTGGTAAGGTCATATAATCTAAAACCTTCATAGGCTAATTCTTTTCTTCGTTCTAAAATGACTTTATCCAAAAGAGCTTGTCCACTTTCTGCTGATGGACTTGCCATAGGGTCTGCCCTTTGAATAATTAGATCCAAAGCCTCTCTTGATTCTATTTCTTCGGTAAGTTGTGCATGTGCTTCTGCTTTTATTAAGTACATTTCAGAAAGCCTAAGCACTTGAATATTATCATCTTGCACATTATTCCTCGGGAATTTAGTCACCAGGTTTACAGACCCATCAGCGGGATACAATTCTTTTCTTACATCCGTATCATTAAGTGTGTTTTTAAAATTATCTGTAGCAAAAGCATCTTTATAAGTAAGATAAAAATAACCTATAGAACTCGTTCCTGAATTATCAGTTTCATTATTAACTATAGCAAATAAAGTCTCTGAGTTTGAGTCTAATCCCCAACTAGCAACATACTCTTGATTTGTTAATAATCCATTACCACTATTCTCTATGACATCGTTTGCCATATCCCTTGCTTCTGTCCAATTTTCCATATGTAAATACACTCTGGCTAATAATGCTTTTGCGGCATAAACATCCATTCTAAAGGGAAATGATTCTGCCCTCATCAGGTCGATTGCTATTTCTAGATCACTCACAATTTGTGTGTAAACCTCGGCAGTAGTACTTCTGGATGGCTCCTGAATATTTCCACCATCTCCTAATAATTCAAAATCAGGAATTGGAACTCCTAGATGAGATGCATCTGATGTAAAATTGTATGGCTGAGCGAATAAAAGTTGAAAATTATGAAACGCTAATGCTCGTAATGCATACATCTCTCCAATATATTGATCTGCATCTTCCTGAACAGTTTCGGGATACGTTATTTCATTAGCTTTTTGGATGATTATTGAAGTGTTGGCAATGATACTGGTTAGGTTGTTCCACAAAGGGTTTACAAAATTATCATTGGCATTTACGGTATAGCTATCATAATCTAAATATCTCCCCGTATTATCAAATGCATCAATAAATGCATTGTCCGACATAATTTCCGGTAATAATAAAACACTACGATTGTAATGGTTAGAACTAGCAAATACGCTATATGCTCCGTTTGCTGCAAGGTTTAATGAATTGATATCTACAATTGCTTCATTCACGTCTACTGAATCTGACAGTCTTTGTTCTAGTGTATCTTCACAGGCAATAAATGTGAATACAAATAAAGTTATTATTATTATATATATATTCTTTTGCATAATTCGTGTCTTTAAAATGTTATATCCAAGCCTAAAAATATAGCTTTAGAAATAGGAATTTCTTGATTCAATCTACCATCTGATCCTGCTTCAGGATCCCTTTCTAATCTATCATCTTTCAAAAAAGTATAAAGGTTATTTCCTTTTAAATATATTCTAGCATTTGATAACCCTATACTACTTATTGCAGAATTAGGTATTTGATATGTTAATGATATTTCCCTTAACCTCACATAAGATCCATCATAGATAAATCTGCTAGATCGTTGTGAAGAACTCCCTGTTTGTGTATTTCCATATACAAAAGCAGGAACATCTGTAATATCTCCAGGTCTCTGCCATCTCCTTTCATAAGTACCTCTGCTCACATTTCCTGTAGTTGATAACCTTCTCGATCCATCACTATTAGTAAACCTATTCCAGGTATCATATACCAATCCTCCCCAAGCTGAATAAAACTGAAAGTCCAGAGATATCCCTTTATAAGATATCGTATTTCTTAAACCCGCATAAAAATCTGGTGTAGCCCTACCAATAATTACTTGATTAGCATTATTATAATTAGAGGTTATCTCGGTTCTGGTTTCATCAGTATACCATAAAGCATTACCATTTGCTGGATCTACTCCAGCATATGCAGGTAAATAAAATGTTTCAAAGTCTTCTCCAACAGCTATAATACTTGTAGTACCAATAATTGGTTCATCATTGCCAGAAAGCTTGGTCACTTCATTTCTATTCACTGTTATGTTAAAATTTGTATTCCAACTAAATCCACTATTTGATTCCACATAATTTTTAGTAGTAATATCAAATTCAAAACCAGTATTTTCCATAGACCCTATATTTTCAGCAATGCTGGTATCTCCATTGGTTGAAGATATTGGACGATTTCTCAGAAGATCTGTTGTTTCTCTTTTATACCAATCAAAACTACCTTGTACTCTTCCTTTAAAGAACGAATAATCTAATCCTATATTTAAAGGCTTATTTACTTCCCATTTTATATCAGGATTTCCAAGATCTGTAAAAACCAATCCAGGATTGCCATCATAATCATTAACAGAAAATAAATTAAATATTCCGGTAACAGGATCATTACCATTTTCTCCATAGCTGGCTCTAAACTTTAATGTACTAATAAAATCAACTTGATTCATGAAATTTTCGTTAGCTACATTCCATCCAATTCCCACGGACCAGAAATTTGCATATTTATTATTAGATCCAAAGCTTGATGATCCATCACGTCTTACCGATCCACTAACTAAATACTTATCCGCATATGAATATTCTGCATTAAGAAATACCGAATTTAAACCTGATTGTACTTTTTCAGTTGAAGCCTCAGTCGGGAGACTACCATTATTCAAGTCTTCAAAACCATCCGGAATATTCTCAACCGTAAGGTCACTAAATTTGTTTCTCACTTTTTGTAATTCATATCCTCCAAAAGCAGAAAGGCTATGATCATTCCAGCTTTGATTATATTTTAGCATATTTCTAAATAACCAAGTGAATAAAAAATTTGAATCTTGTTCACCACGACCAGTCGGTCTTCCATCTCCAAAGCCAGCAGGAAGTCTTAAAAACTGATCTTGAAAAGTTTGATTCATATTAATTAGTGATTCATATGATAGTCCATCTACAATCATATATGAAACATTAGCTCCAGCCAAAATTCTGTGTGTTATGTTTTTTCTAATCTCCTGTTGTGCTTGTGCAATCGGATTATGTGTACTATTAAAACCAAAATTAAATGTACCATCATCATTATTTGGTGATATATCTGGTCTGATTCTGTATATAGATCTCACTGGGTTAGCAAATGCTCCTCCAGTTGGTCTAACCTTAGAAATTGATTTATTATACGAAATATAGGCGCCAGCTTTTAGACGATTTGTGAAATGGTGATCCAATTTAAGCCTTGAATTCATACGTTCAAACCCAGAAGCCAAAATAATTCCTTCCTGATTAAAATATCCACCAGACAAAAAGAATTTCGTTTTTTCTGAACCTCCTCTTATGGATAGATCATGTTGCTGGTATAATCCATCTCTAGTTATTAAATCATACCAATCGGTATTAACATTTGGGTTAAACCCATTACCTACTAAAAAATCAAGAGCTTCAGCATCGTTATTTCTTATTCCTGCATTCTGTACACCTTCTACTAATAACTCCTGTAATTCAGAAGTATTCAATGGTTTAAATCTATCCGCAACAGTAGCAGAAGAAAACCCGGATTGAGTACTGTAAGAAACTTTAGTTTCACCATCACGTCCTGATTTTGTTTGTATAACAATTACTCCATTAGCCCCACGTGTACCATAAATCGAAGTAGACGCGGCATCCTTTAATACTGATACTGCTTCTATATCATTAGGATTTAACGACGCTACTACATTTGCATCAGTAGTTTGAAACCCATCAATAACGTATAAAGGAAATGCTGAATCGAATGATCCAACCCCTCTTATTCTAACATTTGGGGTTGCTCCTGGTTGCCCACTACTTGCTGTTACTAGAACACCTGCTATATTTCCTTGTATACTTTCTTGAATAGCCGCTCTTGGAACTCCTGTAATTGAATTAAGATCAAGGTTTACGGCTGAACCAGTAACTCTTGACTTTCTTTGTACACCATAACCTGTAACAATTACTTCGGATAACTCGTTTAAACTCTCTTCTAATGTAATATTAAGAAGTTCTTTTGTTGCTGTAATTTCTTTAGCCCTAAAACCAACATATGAGATTACTAATATATCTCCAGGTTTAGCTTTAATTTTAAAAATACCATCAAAATCTGTTTGGACACCTGTATTTGTGCCCTTAATTAGAACTGTTGCCCCAGGCAAAGGGTTTCCAGAATTATCCACAACTATTCCTTCAACCATATTTTCTTGGTTTGAATCTATGGCAATTTTACTTACTTCTTCACTTGACTTTTGTTTTCGTTGTTCCTCCTGTTGCTCTATATCATCTAAAAACTTTCGGATTTCTTGCACTGAGGTTTTAGAGTTTTTTGGAAAGAGAACAATACTGTTTTTATAAAGTTGATAATCTATATTAGTATTTTTAAAAAGTTTTCTTAGAACATCCCTAACTTTTTCATTATCAGCTTTTACTGATACTTTTCTCGAAATATCAATTAAACTATTATTGTAGAAAAAACTATATTCACTTTTTTGTTCTATCTCTTCAATCGCCATCTGTAATTTAACTTCATTTACAGATATAGAAATAGTTTGAGAATAAGAACTAAATGAAAATATCTTCGAAATAGTAATGAAAAGCAAAAGCGAATAGATTTTCATAATTCTTATAAGGTCTTTCCCGGAAAGAAAGTTACCGGATAGATTTTTTTTCATAATTTTGTGTGATTTTAATTATTCAAATTTGTGAGTCTAATTAAATGATCTTTAAAGAGGATGTTGCCGCATCCTCTTTTTTTTGGATCATGTTTTTCCAATTACTGTGATTCTAACATAATTTTATTGTTTAAGTGTTTATAATTAATAGGTGATGAAAGCTTAAGGATTTCTAATGCCTCCTCTAAAGAAAGATTATCAAACTCCCCTGTGTACTTATATTGTAATAGTGTATCAGATTGTATTATGAATTCTACACTATATTTTCTTTTAAGATCCTGAACTACTTGTTTTAATGGTGTTTTATTAAATATTAGCTTTCCTTGTTTCCACGAGATGATATTTTCTGAATCAACATTATCAACTTCAATACTACTTTTATTCTTAATGTAAATTGCTCGCTGAGATGGTTTTAATACAACGGGAGTCTCATTTTTTTGCTTTAATACTTCTACCTTGCCAGTAACCAGTGTTGTTTCTACTTTTTCATCACTTGGATATGATTTTATATTAAAAGATGTTCCCAACACCCGAATCTTTATATCATCGGTATGCACTATAAACGGTTTTGTAGTATCACGCTTAACATCAAAAAAAGCTTCTCCGATTAATGTTACGGTTCTAATACTATCTGTAAACTTTTTAGGATACGTTAAATGGCTTTTTGCATTCATAATTACGGTAGATCCATCTGGTAGTATAATTGTTTTTTGATCTCCAGAATTTGTAGCTATGCTTTTTATATCACTGCCAAAAAAATCTACTGTAGTTACTATTAAATTATCACCTGTAGAAGAATTAAACGTATACCCAGCAATACATATGATTATAATAGAAGCAGCAATAGCAACGTATTTAAACGGTCGTTTAGTGCTAACTTTTCTGGAATAAAATTGCTGATATGCTTTCTCTTTATTTATATCTTCTTCAGCATCCAAAGTAGAAGCAATATATGTAGCTTTAAGAAGATTGTATCTTTTTTGATTAGCCGGATTTTCACCAATCCATCTTAACACATCGCTTTTATCCTCAGGATTAATTTCTCCTTTGATAAATTTTATGAGTTCCCTTTCCTCCATTATTTATTGTCTTATACTTATAAAGACGTATAAAAATGAAACTACCCCTAAGCTGTTTTTAAAAATTTTAGAAAAAAGATAAAAATTCTCTAAGATGAACTCTCATATGCTTGATGGCTTTAGACATATGATTCTCTACTGTTTTTATTGAAATATCTAATTCATCAGATATTTCTTTATTCTTTTTACCATCAATTCTACTTTTTACAAAAACGTTTTTACATTTTTCTGGAAGTAAATCAATGGCTGATTGAATCTTAAGGGCTAATTCTTTTTCTACAATAGAAGATGATCCATCATCACTAAGAGCCTTATGGTTAATAAAAGCTTCTAACTGGATTGTATTATTAGAACTACTTAATTTATATTTTTTAGATCTCAGATAATCCAAACATAAGTTCTTTGTGATCTTAAATAAATAACCGTTTACATTACTTTTAATATCCTTCCTTTTCTTCCAAGCTTTTAGAAATACATCTTGAACGATCTCTTCTGCATCTTCCGTATTATAAACATACCCTATAGCAATATGTAACAATTTTGCATAATAAAGCTCAAAAAGAATTTTGAAAGCTTCTTCGTTTCCTTGCTTTAAATTCTTAATGAAAAAATTATTCTTTATTTGTTCCCTTTGCTCCAATTATAAAAATAATTCATTATAAAGGTAAAGATTTTTTGTTTTAAATCTTATGAACATTTATAATCATTTAAATAATTGACCTTATTACACTTAAAACATAAATTAAAAATTTCTTAAGTAAATTACCTTTGAATTATGAATATTTAAAAAAGTAAGTGTTAAATTTAAAATCAGACTATTTTTTTTAACAGTAATGAAATAACCAATATGCAAAGATTTTATTTCCTATTAGTATTCATCGCCATATCAGGATGTAAGTCTGATAAAAAAGAGATAACGATTCGTAATCAAGTAGAGAAAGCTACAGTTATAGATAATTCTGCCTCTGATATGAAATTACAAGATACCGCAGTAAATAAAGAAGAAACAAATAATAATACTATACCTGACTCCGTTGTAGATTCTAATACAATAAAAGAAGAAGTAACTGCAAAAGAGGTTATTCCAGAAACACTTCCCAAAAAAGAAACACCTAAAGAAGAAATTATAGAAAAAGAAATTGAAAAAATCAGACCTGATCATTCTGTTTGGAACCAATTGACCAAAAAGTACGTTTCTTCTAAGGGAAAAGTAAATTACAATGGTTTTAAATCTAATATTTCCACTATAGAAAAATACCTATCCCATCTCCAAGTTACTTCTCCGAAAAAGGATTGGACAAAGAAGGAGAAACTAGCATATTGGTTTAATTTATATAACGCTGCAACAGTACAATTGATTGCTAATGCTTACCCAATAAAAAGCATTAAGGATATTAATGGAGGAAAACCTTGGGATAAGAAATTTGTTAAATCAGGTAATCAAATCTATTCCTTAAATCAAATCGAAAATACAATTGTTCGTCCTAATTTTAATGAACCAAGATTACATGTTGCTTTTAATTGTGCAGCAGTATCCTGTCCAAAACTTTTAAATGAAGCCTTCAGTCCTAGCAAACTTTATAGTCAATTAAACAAACTATCCAGCACATGGATTAACGACCCTACCAAAAACAAAATCACTGAGAACAGTATAGAGATCAGTAAAATTTTCGAGTGGTACGGTAGTGATTTTAAGAAAGGTATTATTCCTTTTATAAATCGATATGCTACTATAAAAGCTAATGGTTCAGCAAAAATTCAGTATCTAGAATATAACTGGAATCTGAATGATTAATTTGCGTTATATGGATTACCATTTTTAGACCAAGTTAGCATAGTACTATCTTGTACTTTTATATTATTATTTGGTACATCCTCATAGTATGGATTCCCTTTATCAAATCCTCTAGAAATAAACTGAACATTTCCATTACTTAGAATATTAATTGTGCTATATCCAAAAAAAGCTGCTTTACCATCACTTCCACCATTTCCTGCAATAATCTGATAGGTTCCTGTACCATCAGGTTGCATTCTTTGATAATCATGAACATGAGCTGATAGCATAGCTACTACCTCGTTTTTTTGTAATTCAGGCCAAAGAATTGGGCCTTCAGGAAATCCCTTGTGCCCTGTTTCTGGTTTACCATCAACATAATATGGTTTATGTCCTAATACGAAAATATGATCTATATCTGGGTTTTGTTTGTATTGCTCAATTTGATTAATAATCCATTGTGTAGGTATTAACCCTTCATAGCCATAAAGATTTTCTTTTGTTCCTGGATTATACGTATCCGTATTCATTACTACAAACCCTACATTATTACGAGCAAAGGAAAAAGTCATTTGATTAACAAGGCTATCATTACCTTTAATATAATTACGATCTGCAGGCATATATGGTTTCATATATTTCATCCATACAGGAGTAGAACCCGCTAGCGGATATTCCTTTTTATCATTAGTATTATAAAACAGCATTTCATGATTTCCAGGCACAGCGACAAGCTCTATTCCAGAATCACTAATAGTACTAAAAGCTTTATTTTCATATAACTGCACCCATGCCTTTAATTGTGCATCTAAATTAATAGTATCAGACTCTGCTAGTACTAAATCTCCTAAAAAGAAAAATAAAGACGGTTTTTGTTTTAGACTTGTCACATCCTCAAATATTCTTTTTAATACGGAAAGATTTGCCGTAGATGCATTAGTTGCGCTGTCATTATGCCAATCCGCATACTGTACTCTATTACATCCTACAAAAGAAAAACTGAATAGTATAGAATCTTTTACGATTTCAACATCTTCAGATGTGATTTGTTTTGTCTTGTTTCTTTTGTCACAACTACTTATGATAATTGTAAATCCGAATAATATTGTAACCAGAATAACTTTAGATTTCATCATTTTATTGAAGATTTTAAAAACAATAAATCTAATAAGATAATCCAACTTATTTATGGGTAGAAACACCTGTTTATATCGACTAGTTTTTATTTGTATTTGAAATCCAATCTTCTACTACAGGAGGTGGTGGCGGTGGCGGAACAATACCATATAAATCAGCCCATACCTTTCTTCTACAGCTTTTTTCTTTATATGACCTCATAAATGAGTACCACCACGTTTTAAAACCAGCATGATCCTTTAAAACTCTATTTTTTTCTACTGAAACTTTTTTTGATACTTCGTCATATTTGAAAGCAAGCTGTAGAACAAAAAGATAATCGTTTAGCCCCCATTCTGTATTGTTATCAATCCATTTACTGGCAAAAATGGTGTAAATATATTCATCCCCATATGGGTTATAAAATATATTAGGTCCATTAAGAACATACTTTTCATGCTTCATCGTGTTATCCTCAAGTATCTCTATTAGATAATCTACATTAGGGACATTATCGAAAACTCTACTAAGTTTTTTTGTGTTAGATTCTTTAATCAGCTTACCAATAGCTTGGCCTTTTTCCAGACAAATAAATAATGCTTTTTGATCACTTGTACCTTTACTACAAGAGGTGATTAAGGCTAGCGCAAAAAGAAGTCTGAAAATATACTTCACCAAGTATTATTTATTAAGTTATGATTATAAATTATAAAAAAATGTGAGTGACGAATCTACATAATAAATCCTATCAAAACCAAAAATTTTCTTGAGTGTATTCTTTAATTAAAAAAATGTAAAACAACTATATCATCTCTCCGGCTGTCTTTACCTTTTTACCTGCAATATTGCCTAATCCATCGTAGCTAGCATATTTATACAAGTCGTGTAATGTGGGATAATTAAACACTGTAGAAATAAGATGATCTAGTGTTTTCTTCTCTTGTACTAATTGCATTCCAAAATGAATCAATTCTGTAGCAAAATGTCCCATAATATGAACACCCTTAATCACTTTAGACTTTTTATCAAAAATTAATTTCAAGTATCCATTGTCATTATCACCCATAATTTTGCCTCTTGCTGTATCTCTAAAATAGCTGTATCCAACTCCATAATCAATATTACTAGCTTTAGCCTGTTCCTCAGTAATCCCAACCATTGAGACTTCTGGAACTGTATAAATCCCATAGGGAAAAACATCTGCCATAGATTCTAAATCTGCTGTGTCAAACATATTCGTAACTGCCAGACGTCCTTGTTCCATACTAGTACTGGCCAAAGCTGGGAAACCAATTACATCACCAACTGCATAGATATTAGGGATATTTGTCTGAAATTTATCATTAACTAATACCGTTTCTCGTTTTCCCGTTTCTAATCCAATACCTTCACAATTCAATCCTCTTATATTTCCACTGCGGCCTGCAGCAAATAAAAACATCTCTACATTAAGAAACTCTCCAGATCTTAATTTTAGCCTAAGTGGCTGCATTTCATCTTCAGAAATTTCGAACTCAGTCACTGAGTTATTAAATAAGATTTTGATTTCATTCTTTCGCATTTGTTCTACAAGTGCTTCAGAAATTTCTGAATCCAGAAACCCTAAAATCTTATCATGATCGTTGACTATAAAGGTCTTCACTCCCATTGCCCCAAAAATAGTGGCATATTCACAACCAATTACTCCTGCTCCTAATACACAGATAGATTTTGGAAATCGTTTAATATTAAGAATAGAGTCAGAATCTAAAACACGCTTATCATCAAAGGGTATATTCTCTGGATGATATGGATACGACCCTGTAGCTATTAGGATATATTTCCCTTCTATAATTTGCTCTAATTCTCCAGATATTTTAATGTGTGTAGTATCAATAAAGCTAGCAAAACCTTCAAAAACTTCTATTCCGTGTTTTTTTAGGTTATATGCTACTGTTTTGTGCATATGACTTGTTACAATATTTTTACGGTATAAAAAATCGTGTACTCCTGTTTCTCTTCCGATCTGTTTATCTACTCCAAATATACCTTTCTGATAAATTCCAGAGAGATACAAAGCTGTCTCTTTAAGTGTTTTTGATGGTAGCGTACCAGTCTGCACTCCTGCACCTCCATACCTACGTTCTTTTTCTATTATAGCCACTTTATATCCAAAATATGCTGCCTTTGCTGCAGCTTTTTCACCAGCTGGACCTGAGCCAATGACAATAAGGTCAAATTTCTTTTTCATTCACTATTATTTGGTAATCATATGTGTTATTTCATCCCAGGAGGATGTTTTCTTTTCTAAGTAGTTTTCGCATCTTTCAAAAAATATTTCTACTGCTCTATCTTTAGGATTTACTCTATGCAGCTCAGAAAATATTACAGCTGCTTCCCTAATCTTTTTATTTTCAATAAACTTTATTCCTTTATTATAAGTTTTAAGATAGCTTAATTTGATTTTTTCTCCAGGACCTATAAATTCATATACTGATAATGTATTAGTTTTCCCTTTTACCTGAACAGTATCCAGAAACCTATAATGAAATGATTTTTTGTTTTTAAGCTTTGATAAGGTATGCTCGGTTCCTATAACTTTTGCATCATAATATTTGGTAAGACCCTCTACTCGTGAAGCTGTATTAACAGCATCCGATATCACTGTTGTTTCTAACCTGTGATCATGACCTATCGTTCCTAAAATTAGTTTACCTGTATGAATTCCTGTTCCTATTTGAATTGGAAGTGCTATGTTTTTCTGAAGTCTTTGATTATATTCTTCTATAAAATCCTCAAATTCAAAAACAGTTTGTATTGCCGCATCAGGATTGTCGGGAAATAGGGCCATTACAGAATCTCCTATAAACTTATCTATAAATCCTCCATTACGTTTTATTATGGGAACAATTCCGCTTAAATATTCATTAAGAAAATCAAAGTTCTCCTGCGGACTCAATAATTCAGAGATTTTAGTAAACTCTCTAATATCAGAGAAAATTACAGTCATCTCTCGCTCTACCTGATCTCCTAATTGCACATCTTCTATACTCTCTCTACCCAGATTCTGAAGAAATTCCTGTGGTACAAAACGACTATTTGCTTCACTAAGGCGAAGCAATCTTTTATTTGCAGTTGCCAATTCCTCTGTACGTTCATCAACTTTTTGCTTAAAAAACTTTAATCGAGAAATTACCTCATCCTTAAGAAAAGAAAAATTACGAGTAAGGCTTCCTATTTCATCATCTGTACGTATTAATGGATGTTCCGTCTCTAATGTGAAATTACTATCTACAAATCTGGTAATATGCCTAGTAAGATCTGTAAGTGGTCGGGTTATTTTTCGTGAGATTAACGCACTGATCCATATGCTCACGATCAACAATAGAAAAGCAATCACCCCAAAATAGATCGTAAGTTGCTTAAATTCTGCTTTTGCCCATTCCTCTGTATATAAAACTAGATTACTAAAGTCTTCTTCACATATAGTTATATGTTGATCCAATTTTTGTTTTAAACCTGCATTATCTCTTATACCAATACGTTGATCCAGTTTTACTAATTGAATAAACTTATTATGATAGCCATCCAAATAAAATAAAATTGTTTTTTTTCGGGCTTTGGATATTCTCCTATTGTTTATAGTTTGTTGCCTTAGTTTAGTCACCAAAGCACTTAATTTAGTCACATAAACAGATTCATTACGCATAATATAATCCTTTTCATATCGTCTTAGAAAAAGAATATCTTCAGTAGAAATCTCATTGATTTGTTCTAACCAATGTGCATCTTTTCTCATGGAACCTTCCAGATTGAAGTTTTTATAACCTCTTGCCTGGATTTGTTCGATAAGTTCCAAAAAAACAGCATCTATCTCTGCTATGTCGGATTTTATAAATTCAATACCCCCAACTAATGCTGATTCTTCTTCAAAATCCACTTGCATTAAATACGCTCTAGTACTATCTAACATGGTAAGATATTGATCCAGGTATTGATTTTCTCCTGTTTTAAAGAATTGAGGATCCCTACTTGCATGACTAAAAAAATCTTGTTGAGCTTTTGCACTTTTTAAAAGCATTACATAAGATTTCTCTATCGCTTCGGTTCGTTTCAATACAGTTTCTCGCTTTTGAAGATAGGTAATAGAAAGCATGATAATCACAAAGCTAAAGCTGATGAAAACCAGAAACCAAAATAACAATCGATGACGGAAAGTACGAAACATCTGATAGTATTAAACTTTGATATATACCTATTGCACATCAGTGCATATTCATCTCATAAAAGAGTAAAAAGCTCACAATTTGGTTCAAAACTATTTATACTACAATATACTTAAGTTTACGCTCTTTTTGTATGTTTTTAGCTACAATTATTAAAACTTCGTCTAAACAATTAGGTTATAACAGCCTGAATTGATATCTTTTAGCTATGATCTTTAGCTGGATTCTAATAGCGCACTGGATGGGAGATTTTGCATTTCAAACCTCTAAAATGGCTCTGGGAAAAAGTGAAGAAATGAAATGGCTTTTAATTCACGTTGTAGTCTATACGGTTATACTAGGAGTTTTATCGGTGTTTTTATTTCCTATAAAAATTGCTATTACTTATGTTTTAATAAATAGTTTATTGCACGGTTTCACAGATTTCTTCACCAGCAAACTCACTATGCGTTATCGAGAAAACCCTCGAATCTTTTTTCCTCTTCTGGGTTTAGATCAGTTAATTCATCTACTTACCTTGTATATAACCTACCTGAATATAGAAGCGCTATCCTTTTTTTAATCTTACAATACAAAACTTTACTATTTACTATCAATAGAAAAAGGGACTATGTGGTTCTAGTCCCTTTTTTGTTGAAATAATATAAAAACTAATTCAACACAAACAAACAGGTTTTATCTAAAACAATTAAAAGATGAAAACCCAACTTACATATTTTCTTTAGAAGATTAAATTTGTTTTAAACTGTACTCTAATGTTTTAGGATTGAATGTAATCAAGTACTCTCCAGCGGTAACAGGAATATTATTATTTAAAGTACCTGGTTCTAATACACCATCATTATCGACATCACCATAATTTACCTCCCAATCATTATTAAATCGTACTTTAATATTTCCATCTGATAAGTTCACTTCGGCTTTCCAATTATCAAATAAAGGATCATATGTCAATGGCATATCTGGTCCATCCCAACCATTTATAGTAGCATCTCCCACTAATCCCCAAGAATAGGGTTCTACCGAGTAGTTTAATGAATTTTCATTAAAAACTATTTTATAGGTTCCGGCAGATACTATAATATCATTACCTCCTGATTCTAGAGTAGTGTCTGGTTCGTTATCTCCATAATTTGTAGTCCAGGCATTATCTGCTCTTATCTTAATTGCACCATCAACAAGATCAACATAGGCAACAAAAGTACCTGCAGGTTCACTATCATCCGTAGATTGGTAAAATGGCATGTCTGGTCCATCCCAACCATTTATAGTTGCACTTCCTACCAATCCCCATCTAGATGATAAATCTAATGCAGATAAATACGGTGTAACTATTAATGAACTCTGATCAGAAAACCAACTTGTATCACTAGACAATACTGTTTCAATTTTCACAAAAAGCTCTGTTGCTTCTCCAGGATTAGCTCCTAAATTTATTAGAATTTGATTGAGTTCTGTTGTGGTTAATGTTTCTGAAAAAGTATTTCTTACTGCTCTAATCTCTGCTGAACTGAAATCACCATCAACTAAATCAAATAATAATTGATACCCTATAGATCCATAATTATATCCGAAATCCGGTTCCTGAAATGTAATTGATACTGCTTCTTCATTTTCATTATTTCTATCTAGTATAATGTTGTTATTAGAGAAAACGGGGATTCCAGTAGAAGCTGTGGGAGAAATTGTTACAAGATCATCATTATCCTCGCAGGATATGATACATATGAATGCTATCAGTACGATAGCTATTTTATATAAAATTTTCATGATTTTAATACTATTTAATTAATATCCTGGAGTTGGAATAAGGTTAGGATTTGCATTCAATTCTGCACTAGGCATTGGATATAAGTCTCTGAACTTTTCTGTAATTCTTCCTGCAGCTATGTTTCCTTTCCAAGGCCATATTCCTTGATCAGAGAATTGTCCAAAACGGATTAAATCGGTTCTACGGTGACATTCCCAATATAATTCACGGGACCTTTCATCTAAAATAAAATCTAAATTTAAATCAGCTGCGCTTACATTACCACTAGTATCTCCATAAGCTCTTTCTCTAAGATCATTAATATATCCAATTGCAGTACTGGCATCTCCTCCTCCTCCTCGAAGAAATAATTCGGCATACATTAGATACGCATCTGCCAATCTAAACATTGGGAAATTGACATCTACGTTATTTCCTGAAGCATCAGAACCGATATCGCCATTCACATCTACATTACGATATTTAGTAACTGCATATCCTTGTGTAAAATCAAATGGGTTTTCTATTTCTAATGTTTGGCCACTAGTATGGAACATTGCTCTTGTATCTGTATCCCCTGAAATATCATCAAACTTTGCAACAAAAGCACTCGTACTTCTAAGGCCTCCCCAACCAGAATTTACTCCAAAATCAGCAGGATTCATATCTCCACCAATAGCAGCGTGCACCAAATATGTTGCACCTCCAAAAGATCCATTAGCAATTCCATCAAAAAGTATTGGATATATGATTTCATCCTCTGCGCCATTACGATCATTATCCGCTAAAAAGAGATAGTTGTAATTAGATACTAAGTTATAACCTCCGTTAATGATTCTATTGGTATACTCTAAAGCATCTGCATATCTCTCTGTGCCTGTATACACTTCTGCGTTTAAATACAATTTTGCTAATAACATCCATACAAATCCTTTATCTGCTCTACCATATTCGTTCTGACGAGGATTTGGTAATCGCGTTTCAATATCTAATAATTCGGATTCTATATAATTGAACATATCTAACCTGGACATTTGCTCTGGAAAAAATGCTCCTACAGGATCATTCTCATTGACAAATGGAATATCGCCAAACATATCAATTCCATGCCAATAGCTAAAAGCTCTCATAAAACGTGCTTCATCTCTAAATCCAGAAATCTCTTCTCTTAATGCTGCATCTACATTTCCTCTACCGTCGAGTGCTCCTGGTTCTGTTTCTCTTAAAAACTGATTAACTAAACCAACCTGAAAATAAACTCTAGCATACATTGCAGTAATAAATACATCAGAGGATGTCCATACATGGTTATGAATATCGTGGATTGTCTGATCATTCCAAGCGATAATAGATTCATCAGTAGCTAGTTCCTGAGTTGTAAAAAGCAAACGTAGATAATTAGAAAAATTACCGTTGATTCCTGCAATATCATCAAAGTTTCCGCTCGTATCCTGTCCGGTCAGAGAAATCCCTCCATAAATCTTAGCTAAGAATTGTTTGTATGCTTCTGGATTATCAAAAGTAATTTCGGATGTTTGAGCACTTAACGGTTCTAGATCTAATTCATCAGCACATGATGCTAAAACTAGTAACATTAATAGTATCAAAATTGTAGATACACTAATGAGTTTATTTAAAATTTTAATTGTTTTCATTTTCATTTTTTTAAAAGTTCATATTTGCTCCAAACACGATATTTCTTGGTCTAGGAAAGAAATTATTATCAATCCCACCAGGAATTTCCGGATCTATACCATCATACCCTGTGATGGTAAAAACATTCTGTACAGTCAACTGTAATCGTAAACCTATTTTATCATCCTGAATAACATCCTTAAAATTGTATCCTAATGTTATATTGTCCATTTTTAGGAATGATGCATCTTCTAAGTAATAATCAGATAATAGCTGGTTATTTCTAAAACCTGTGTCTAATATTGATGCGTGTACATTTCTATTAGTTCCTAGAGAATGTAAACCAAATTCGTTTCCTGTAGAAGAAGCTACATTGTTATAAACATAGTTTCCTATACTAGCTCTCATTGTAAAATTCAAATCCCAATTTTTATAGCTGGTACTAGAAGAAAAACCAAATAAATAATCTGCAGCTGGACTTTCGTTTATGTTTAGATCTCCTGTATCGATGACTCCATCACCATTTATATCTTCATAAACACCTTCTATAGGTCTTCCGTTGGTATCATATACTTGTTTATATAATAGAAATGATCGTTGTGGAGAACCTACTCTATGTATTTGTACCGTATTTCCAATACCTCCTGAAATAAAACCTGTTGGAACACCTATAAATGAAGGATCATCTACAATGTTCAATTTTACGATTTCATTAGTGAGATAGGATGCATTAAAGCTCACATTCCAATTTAGATTCTTCTTTCTAATAATATCAGAGCTAATAGTAAACTCAAACCCACTATTTTCTAAATCGCCAATATTTGTTGTTAATTGGTTAGTAAGATTTGTTCCTGATGGTATCGGAATTAAGTTTAAAACATCACTTGTTTCTCTTGTAAAATATTCTACGCTTCCCGAAATTCGATTATCCAAAAAACCATAGTCTAACCCAATATTATAAGTTTCGGATTCTTCCCATTTGATATTTTCATCATATCCTTGTGGACGTACTGTATTATAAAATGTATTTCCTAACTGGTATTGCTGATTATCCGCACCATTAACATATACAGGTAGGTACCCAAAATCTACACCAATTTCTTGTTGTCCAGTTTCTCCGTATCCCAATCGTATCTTTAGATTAGAAATGGTTTTAGAATCTTTAAGAAAATTCTCTTCAGTGATATTCCACGCTATTGCAGCTGCAGAAAAATTACCCCAGCGATTATCTTCACTAAATCTAGAAGAACCATCCGATCGATAACTTAGCGTTAGGAGGTATCTACTATCATAAGAATAGCGCAATCTAGTAACATACGATTCCAAAGCATTCTGAGTAGCGAAACTATTTTCAATAGGTGCTCCTACCATTGGAGTGCTACTATTATAATTCTTTCTATAAAATTTCTGAAATGTATGTCCAGCTGTTAATTCTATTGTACTGCGTATGCTTTCGATTTCCTTTTTGTAGTTTAGGAAAAAATCAACGAGCGTACTTCTTCTTATACTTCCATAATCACCTACAGTTCCTTGAGAAAGAAATCCTGAAGCAGAAGATGCTGGTGTATTGGTGTTACCACTTACTTCATTATAATCGAATCCTAGGTTTATATTAGCATTTAATCCCTTTAAGAACGGAGCATTATAGTCTAATTTAATATTACCTAAAGCTCTTTCTGTTTCTGCTGTATTAGTCAACTGCTGTAATAATCCAACAGGATTTCTAGGAGCTAATGGTTCTGGGTTCCCGTTAGGTTGTAACCACTCCCAATACCCTCCATAGGCATCTGATCCACTGAATACAGATTGCGTAGGATCAAATTGTGCTGCAGATCCTAAAGCTCCTCCATTGGCAAAATCATCCTGTGTAAGTGCTCCCCGAATATTTAAATCAACTGACAAACTATTATCAAACAATTTCTGAAGCAAGCTTACAGAAGCAGAACTACGCTCAAATTTAGAGGTTTTCACCAGTCCCTCTTGGGTAGTATACCCCGCAGAAAATCTGTAAGATGTACTTCCAAAACCTTGGCTGAAGGTTATATTAGTATCTGTTCCTATAGCTTCCTGTAATATCTCATCCTGCCAATCTGTATTACTATTACCTAATAAAGGTAGAATTAATGCTGCATTTTGACTATTAGCAGCAACTTGTCTATATTGATCTGCATTAAGTACATCGGTTGTTCGTTGTACCATACCTATGGATCCTGTGGTATTTACTTGTATTTTAAAAGGGGAGCTTAGTTTTCCTCCTTTAGTAGTAATTAATATAACACCTGCAGAAGCTCTAGATCCGTAAATGGCCGTTGAAGAAGCATCTTTTAAAACCACAAAACTCTCAATATCATTGGGGTTTATACTATTTAGCGCTGATACTCCATTACCTCCTGTTGTTCCTTGATCTATGGGTACTCCATCAATTACCACTAATGGACTATTATTAGCTGACAAAGAAGAGTTTCCTCCTCTAATACTGATAGTTCCTGCCTGTCCTGGTCTTCCTCCAGGTGGGATTACATTAACTCCAGCAGTTTTACCGGTGATTAATTGTTCTGGAGAAGAAATAGCTCCTTGATTAAATTCATCAGAGTCTACTTTCTCGATAGCTCCTGTAGCATCTTTTACAGTTGTTGTACCGTATCCAATAATAACAACTTCATCCAATGCTGCTGCATCTTCGTCTAGTGCAATATTAATAATAGTAGTATCCACTATTATTTCAAAATTCTTAAACCCCAAATAAGAAAATACTAACACATCTCCGGTAGTAGCATTAATTACATACTTACCATCAAAATCCGATACAGCCCCATTGGTTGTTCCTTTAATAACAACATTTACACCTGGAATAGAATTTCCAGTCGATTTTTCTGTAATAATACCACTAACTTCATTTTGTGCTTGAATCCCTAAGGAAAAAAAAGTGATTAAAAGTAATACTAGTTTTTGTTTTGTTTTCATACATTAATTTGATTCTAATAGTTTAAATTAAATAGTTAGTTAAGTGGCAAGTCATTATCAATATGTGATTGAGGAAGATTGTTTTTATCTCATAATTCTATAAGTATTCGATACGTGGTTATGGTGATATATTGTGTATCAGAAAACAACCGTTTTTTAAATAAAATCATACTAGTTTTGTACTAATTGTTCAAATGAGATCCTATATTATTAAAAATCAATAGCTTCTTAAAATTGATTAAACAAACAACAGATTATAGCAACAAAAAACAGGTTGTTTATGTTATTTCAGTTTATAATTCTTTTTTGAGCCTATATTGACATTTATACACAGCAAACTGTTGTTTATAAACAGTAATAAGTAGTTCGACACTATCAATAGCGAAGTGTTAATTTGTTTGGAATTTTATTCTTACATTTCGCGACTAACACGAATAATGACAGATTTTTTTTACAGCAATCAATTACGATACAGGATTAGTAGACACGTTCTATACTGGTTAGGGTTTAATTTGTCTTTAGTATTTATTTGGGCGAGTTCTAATAATAACTACCAGATTCATCTTACAGTACAGGCTTTATTATTGCCCGCAAGAATGTTAGTGGTTTACGTAGCTCTTTACGTTTTAATTCCTAAATTTTATATAAAAAGAAATCTATTTGTATTTGGTATTAGTTACGCAATTTGGTTACTATTGGTCACTGTTTTAGTGCAAAGACCTATTTGGGGAATTAGTAGACCTTATATATTTCCAGATTGGACACATTTTGAAATATATAATATAACCGAAATTATGGGAAATTTTTTTGATATTAACCGTGCTGCCATTATTCCTATAATTTTTGTTTTTGTACGATTTTATAACAAAGAGCAAAAAAGGACTTTAACATTAGAAAGAGAGCAGTTTAAATCAGAATTAACTCAACTACGAAATCAAATACATCCTCATTTCCTATTCAATACGTTAAACAACCTCTATTCATTAATTATCAAGAAATCTGATGCTGCAGAAGATGCACTTATCCGTTTATCAGGATTAATGAGATATATGCTATATGAAGCTAATGTGCCGAAAGTTCCTTTATCAAAAGAAATAGAATACTTAAGAAACTATATTGATCTGGAGAAACTAAGGCTTAATAGCAGTAACACTATTCATTTTACAACTAGTATGAATAAGGATAATCAAATAGCTCCATTTATCCTTATGCCTTTTGTAGAGAATGCTTTCAAGCATGGGATTAGTAATGATAAAATATCCTCTATAGAGATAAGCGTGAAAGCTGATAAAGATGTGTTAATAATGACAGTATACAACACCAAGAAATTAAATGCTCATAAGGATATTGGTGAAAAAACAGGTGTAGGTTTGGTTAATGTAAAAAAACGTTTGGAATTGTTATACATAGATAAATATGAAATTATAAAAAGTGAAACAGACTCGCATTATAAAATTATTCTGAAATTAAATCTTATTTAATATTGTATATGAAAAACCAAAAAATAAGATGCCTGGTTGTGGATGATGAACCGCTTGCTAGAGATGTTATAGAAAACTTTATTTCACGTATTGATGATCTGGACTTGATTGCTAAATGTAGTAGTGCGCATGAAGCGTTTAATGTATTGCATAAAGAAGATATTGATCTAATTTTTTTGGATATACAAATGCCTGAGATTACCGGAATAGAATTCCTTAAAGATCTATCTCCTGCTCCAACGGTTATTTTTACTACCGCATATAAAGATCATGCTATAGATGCTTACAATCTTGATGCAATAGATTATCTATTGAAACCTATCGAGTTTTCTAGGTTTTTGAAATCTGTCAACAAAGTATATCGGCAATCAAAACCTATATCCGAAACTCGTATAGAAGAACAAGGTACTATGCAAGAAACTAACCCTTATATATATCTTAAGGTTTTGAAAAAAATGCAGAAAATATACCTTCAAGATATTCTTTACATAGAAAGCCTAAAAAGTTATATTAAGGTGAAGACAATTTCTAAAGAGATTATTGCACATAGACCCATATCTTCCATAGAAAGTATACTCCCAACGGATAAGTTTTTAAGAGTTCATCGATCATTTTTGATCTGTGTGGATCATATAGATGCTTTTTCTCCGATTGAGATAGAATTAAAAGGAAACAAGGTTCCTGTAGGTAGAAAATATAAAGAAACGGTTAAGGAAATGCTAGGGTATTTCTAATTCTATGGTAATAGGATACATAATTAATCTACTAAATTTAATAAAACTTTATAATAAACGGGGAAATTTCACACAATTAAACGTATAGATTTGTTGTTATACATTTAGAATCTCATAACAATTTTTAACTCTTAAAACCTTAATTATGTTAAAAAACATTTTAAACCTAAACAGTGCTAAAGTATTAAACAAGAATCAACAAAAGGAGATTGTTGGAAATGGCATTCTTACACCATGTCCATTTGCTCCTCCTTGTGATCCAGGCATGATAGAATACCTTTGTGAATGCTATCATCCTTGGGAGCTTTAAAAAAATAAAGAGGTAGTCTGAAAAGCACAATATTTACTATACTGTCACATTGAGCGGAGTCGAAATGTACTGAAATCGAAGGATGGTTATTTCTCGACTCCGCTCCTTTAGATTAGCAAATAAATAAAAAGGATTAATTTTAGAAAGAGAAAAGGAAGAAAAGTAAACTAAGACTTTCGCTCTGAGATAAACTCATATTTCGATTTAGACTTTTCTTCCTCTATCATCAAAACTCAAATAGAAATTAGGGATTTAAAGCCCATTATTAAGGAGTTAAGTTATTGATGATTCTTTCTCTTTTCTGTTTCATTCAAAAGCTAATTTATGAAAAGTAAAATTATTGGTATTGATATTAGTAGTACAACTTTAGACATTTGTGTTAAGAAAGATAAAGACTTAGCTTATTATCAGATTAATAATGATAAGAAAGCTATAGAAAAGTTCTTTAATTCATACTCAGATCAGC
>NZ_CANMQT010000002.1 GCF_947500065.1 uncultured Aquimarina sp. | reverse complement strand
TCTGGACAAAATGATAGTGGTGCTGCGCCTTCCTCATTAATAAAAACATTGTTCGTATCAAAAAGAAAAACATTGGTATTTGCTGAGTTGAAACTGAAAGAGCTACTACAAGAACCAAAGTCAATTTCCACATTATAATCTCCTGGTTGTGTTACATTTTCCAATATATTAGATGATTCACCAGAAATAACAGTTCCGTTACGTCTCCAAATATAGGCAGGAAAACCTTCGGGTAGTGCTGTTAGCGTTACTGGTTCACCCTGACAAAGTGCTACATTATTTGCTTCAATATTAGGACCTGTTAAAGTAGCTCCTCCTTCATCACTAGAGTCAAAATAATAAATCGGGATCCCCGTTGTAATATCTCCAATAAATTCTGGATCTGGTACCCTAATTCTCATACTATAATTCTCTCCTTTAAGATCCTGAGGCATATCAAATAATCCAAAATCGATTTCAGCACCAGACCCTAAAGAAGAAGAGGATTGAATACGCTTTAATTCCCTTGTCGTTTCATCAGAAAAAACACCATTAGCATCTGACAATTCTAAAATGAATACTGTTCCGGAATCAAAAAACCCTGAGGGTCCATTATATTCTGCTGATGCTGCACGATTAGGTGTGTTTTGATTTACACACGCAATCGGTCTGGTATTACTACTATCACAAGAACTTGCCGTGCACACATAAAATCCAGGCATGCTAATCTGCTGTGCATTAAGCTCAAAATGACTGGATAATAAAAAGGAAAATACAACAAACAATACGTAAATTTTCTTCATAGAAAGCAGTATTTTAAAGTTAAAACTCAAGCAGCAAAACAGTTATAAAGTTACTAATTAAAATTCTATTTTATCCCAAATTGAACCATAACAAGAAGAGTGAAAGCATATTTTTTAAGGGAAAATTCCCTCAAATTATCTAAAAAAAACCCTACTAAACCATAATTTAGTAGGGACTTATATTACTGAGTTGAATGTTTATTTTTCCTCTCCTGAGGTTTTATCACCATTCAATTCTGATATAATTTTATCAGTAAGGTCTAATTCCTCTTTAGCATAAAATATATTCTTTACTTCGGTTTCTCCATAAATATACGTGTACCCATTATTCTTACCGTATTCTTTTATAAAATTCTCAACCTTAGCGATAATAGAATCAATTTCTACTTGACTACCTTGTTGAATCTCTTGCATTCTAGTTTGCTGCTCTCTTTGTAATCCTTGTTGTTTTACTAATAACTCCTGCTCCTTCTTTTCTCTATTAGCCGTAGACATAGATTTCATTATATTCTGATATCCCTGCACCTCAATCTGAAATTGCTTCGCTTTTTCTTCTAACTCAGCTCTAACTTCATTATTCTTTTTTGTCCACTTATCCTTAGCGGTTTTCATCTCATTAAAATCAGATACCACTTTCGTGTTATTTACATAACCTGTTTTCTCAATTTGTTGATTGCAAGAAGTCATTCCTATTAATGCAATTGCAACCCATATAAAATTTCTCATTATATTAAAATTTAGTTCTGCGCAAAAATATCAAAGTTCATGTGATGTTATACCCATTCATTCATCAAATTAAAGAGATATAAGAAAAAACAATGAATAAGAAAGAAGCCATTGTAAAAAACAATAGAAATTGATCAAAAATGAGCTCTTTTAAGGCTTTTTTGAAAAAAAACAAGACAGTTTATCTAAACGTGGTTTAAAAAAGCCTTAAAACCTCTTAAAAAAGAAAATTACAGTCCTTTTAATATATAGATGTGAGAAGAATACTCCTTTGACTGCTTTCCTTTAACATTTGAAAGCAAGCCTATCCAAAAAGCTTTTACAAAATTCATTTTTCCATTTTTATGTTTTTCTGATAATAGAGAAACATAAAACGAATCAAAAATTAGAGGAACAATTTTATCCAACCGTATTCCTTCTTTCTCAAAAAGCGTTTGTATAGAGTTTTTAGAAAAATGCCAAAGATGTCTAGGCACGTCATACGCTGCCCAGAAAGATTTATAATAACTTGCATCATATGATTTAAAATTAGGAACTGCCACCACCAAATAACCTCCAGGCTTTAGTAATCGTTTTAACTCCTTTATCTGAGATGACAAATCTGGAACATGTTCCAGTACATGCCACATCGTAATCACATCAAAACTATTAGAAACTAAACCATCTGTGTTCGATTGTAAAATAATTCCTTTCTTTTCTGCTAATATTTTAGCACTCGAATTAGGTTCTACTCCATAAACCTCCCAGTTCTTTTTATTAGCTTCCACCAAAAAATCTCCTGTTCCTGCACCTATATCTAAGAGGTTTCCGGTTCCTTTGTTTAAATCAGATATTAGTCTTACTTTTTTATTAAGTGAATAGTTTTTTACTATATGATATAGTTTTTCGAAAAGACTCCGTTTAGCATCTGTATGAGAAATATAATCTTCACTTTCATAATACCTCCCTAAACTTTCGCCGTCCGGTTTGGGGAGTGTAACCAACATATCATGATCTTTATCCTTATATAATCTGAAATTTTCACCTGATACAGTATGATCTTGACACTCTATATATAAATCTAAATTTTCTTTATTCATTACTAGCCTGAGGAAATATTAATATAATCTTGTTCTTTAATCTTATTTTTAATGTCTATAAAACTTTATCTAAAAAAACGAGTTTCGATCTAACACCAGCTAAATAAAAAATGTTCCACGTGGAACTATGGTTTTGTTGCATCATGAATCTCTACTCCCAATAATTCACTAAGCTGATTTGCCTTACCTATTGCATTTTGATAATTACTGGTTTTAAATAGTGTGAATCTATTATTTCCATTAAACAGTCTAATTACAAATGAATTCTGTTTTGCTTGTGTTCCTAAAGCAGAAACGGTACCCCATTCATTATCTTGTTTAAAAGAAGCGGAAAAAACAGATATATACTCAGGAAAATCCAAATCCGTCTTAGCTTTATAAATTGTCCCACCTAAAAACATAAAATGTCTATAGACATCGAAACCTTTTTTAACTTCATAAGAAATAGAATAACCCAATAGCGTAATCCCAATACTCAATAAAATCAAAACCTGTGATAACGAACTATCTCCTTTAATTAATAAATAACCAATAATCACAAAAATCAAAACTCCAAGTATCTTCACCTTAAAAGGTTTTTCTTGTGTAAAAAATAATCCTTTTTTCATCTTCCCATATAGACTAAAAGTACAGAAATATCACTAGGAGAAACACCACTAATTCTCGATGCCTGAGAAATTGTTGCCGGCTGTATTTTTGTCATTTTCTCACAAGCTTCGTACGAAAGCGATTTCAATTTTGTGTAATCAAAATTCTTAGGTATTTTAACATTCTCTAAACGATTTAGTTTATCAGCATTATTTTTTTCCTTTTCGATATAACCTGAATATTTTACCTGTATTTCTGTTTGTTCTAAAACTTCCCTATCCAATTCATTTTCTTTGATGTATTCAGAAACCTTTTCGAAATGTTTAATATCTTCTAATGTAATTTGTGGTCGAGCAAATAATTTAAACATCTTACCACTTTGATTAATTAATGAAGATTTCTTTTCTTCAAGAACGGGGTTTGCTTCTTCTGGTGTTACACTTGTCTCTTTAAAAAATTGAACAAAAGCTTTAGACTTACTTTCTTTTTCTTGCATTCTTCTTAATCGATCATCAGAGGCCAATCCTATTTTATGAGACATAGGTGTTAATCTGAAATCAGCATTATCCTGTCTTAACAAAGTTCTATACTCCGCTCTAGATGTAAACATACGATATGGTTCTTCTGTTCCTTTTGTGATCAAATCATCTATTAAAACACCTATATATGCTTCACTTCTTTTAATTGTAAAAGCTTCTTCCTCTTTAACTTTTAATGCGGCATTTATTCCTGCCATTAATCCTTGAGAAGCGGCTTCTTCATATCCAGTAGTACCATTAATCTGTCCAGCAAAAAACAAACCAGATACAAGTTTAGTCTCTAATGTATGCGTTAACTGAGTTGGGGGAAAATAATCATATTCGATTGCATAACCCGGCCTAAAAAATTTCACTCCTTCAAAACCAACAACCGATCTCAATGCTTTAAACTGAATATCTTCTGGCAGCGATGTAGAGAACCCATTCACATATACTTCTACCGTATTCCATCCTTCTGGCTCTATAAACATCTGATGCCTTTCCTTATCAGCAAATCTATTTATCTTATCTTCTATAGATGGACAATATCTAGGACCTATACTTTTTATTCTTCCATTAAACATTGGAGAACGATCAAAACCCTCTCTCAATAAATCATGAACTTCTGGAGAAGTATACGTCATATAACATGACCTTTGATTCGTTAATGGTTTAGATAAATCTGTATAACTAAATTTCTCTGGTCTTTCATCTCCTGGTTGTTCAACCATCTTGGAATAATCTAACGATCTTCCATCTACTCTAGGAGGTGTTCCTGTTTTCATTCTTCCTGAATCAAAACCAAGATCCAGAAGTTGCTCCGTAATTCCTGTAGCCGCTCTTTCTCCTGCTCTACCACCACCAAATTGTTTATCACCTATATGAATCAAACCATTTAGAAATGTTCCATTTGTTAAAACAACAGTTTTCGCTTTTACCTCTATACCAAGAGAAGTTCGCACACCTTTTATTTCTCCATTTTTAACGATAAGCCCACTCACCATTTCTTGATAAAAATCTAGGTTATGAGTTTGCTCTAACAACATCCTCCACTCCTCGGCAAAACGCATTCGGTCACTTTGTACGCGAGGACTCCACATTGCGGGTCCTTTTGATTTATTTAGCATCTTAAACTGTATAGCGGTTCTATCACTTACAATTCCACTATACCCGCCAAGTGCATCTATCTCTCTAACTATTTGTCCTTTTGCTATCCCGCCCATGGCAGGATTACAACTCATCTGAGCAATGTTTTGCAAATTCATCGTAATTAACAAAGTGCTACAGCCTAAATTTGCGGCTGACGCCGCAGCTTCACTTCCAGCGTGACCAGCACCCACTACTATAACATCATACTCCTTATCAAACATACTATCTTATCATTTGTTCCACGTGGAACAGTAAATTTTTAAACCCTATTTTGTTCCACGTGGAACAAAATATTAATGAAAAACTAGCGATGTTCCACGTGGAACATCGCTAGTTTTTCATCTTCCTTTAGTCTCATAAGAGAACTTTCCTTTTCCGTTTTATCTTTGTAACCACAAAAATGCAAGACTCCATGAACCATAACACGTTTCATTTCTTCGTCTTCAGAAACGTTATAAACTTTAGAATTATCTATCACTCTGTCAACAGAAATAAAGATGTCTCCAGACATCTCATTTCCCAAACTATTATCAAAACTTATTATGTCCGTATAGGTGTCGTGATCCAGAAATTCTTGGTTAATTTTCAGCAAATAATCATCGTTGCAAAAAACAAAACTAATCTCTCCTTCCTTCTTTTTCTCAGAAATAATAACTTTGTTTAACCAAGAAGAAATTGCTTCCTCCTTCAAATCAAACTCAACGGACTCATAAAAAAAACTAATCATTTACCTTCTTAAAATATTCTTGAACTTTGCGCTTATAATTTTGCCGCAAAGGTAATACTTGTCTATTTAATATTTCAGTAGTATTAAAATATTGTTTTGCTCTAAGTATTTGCTCACTATTGTCGTTGTTGAAGCGTTTCGTATTACTTTTACTTTCTCTTCTTTCTTCCTCTCCTTGCTCTAAAGTAGCGTCATCTAGCTTTAACAATTCATGTTTCAAATCCAACATCTTGCTTAATGTTTCATTATTAAAACCTTTCTCCAACAACTCACCTTCTACCTGTTCCATTCTACGCAACAACTCGCTTCCTTTTCCTTTGCCAATGCCTTCCTTCTTCAACTTATCCTGTAACGCATTTCTCAATTGTTGTTGTTGTTTATAGATCTCATACAATTCTCCATTCATATCTTCCTTTTGCATTTCAGACTCACCTTTTCCCTCTTTTCCGTTCTTTCCGTTCTTTCCGTCCTTTCCATTTTTATTACCTCCTTTACCTTTTCCACTCTTTCCGTTCTCACCTTTTTCACCATTTTCTCCAGATCCCTCACTTTTAGATTCTCCTTCTTTTTCACTCTTTTTCTCACCCTTACCTTTCTCTGTTCCTTCTTTCATTTTCTCATTCAGCTCCTCTTGTTTTTTAATAATATCTGGTAACTGAAAGCCTTGTGACTTACTTCCACTTTCACCTTTACCAGCCGCAGACATACTGTTTTGCATCTGATCCAAAGTTAAACTTAAAAAATAAGCCAAATCATTCGATCCAGTTACCGCATATTGCTGATTCGCTATTCCCTGAATAGACTGATTCTCCGCCAAACGCTCCAGCGATTTATCCATATTAAATTCTATATCGGTTAACTTTCCTGTTACTTTATCTGATATCTGTGGTGTACGTAAAGCCAGTGCATATAGACTATCATCAATGTGAATAAAATTTTCGCGGAGTATACTTTGTCTTTTTAATTTAGTAGAATATGTTGGGTTATCAATATTTATACCTTTAAAACCTTTCATTAGCTCCTCCTGTTCTATTGAAAAATCAACAAGATTATCTAAGATCTGCCTTAACATTTCCATATCCTCCTGCTGCTGTTCACCACCTCCCATTTGCATCTGCATTTGCATTCCGCTGCTCATTTGCTTCATCTTTTCCGCAGCGCTTTTCTGATTTTTCTTTGCCTCAGACTTTTCTTTTTTCTCTAAATTGTCACTAGCCTTTTTCTGTTCTTCTTTAATGTCATCCTCTTCATTCTTATCCTGATCCAGGTCCATTGGTTTTTTTAAATCTTTATTATCCTTCCTAAGATCATCCATTTCCTTTTGAAATTCCTCAAACTCCTTGTTTAATTCATCCTGCTTTTCTTTGGTGTTTTCCTCTTCCTTCTTTTCAGATAACTCTTCTTGCTTTTCAGATAGATCTTTCAATTTCTCAGCTAACTTCTCATGTTTTTCAATGACATAATATCTCTTAGTCAACTCCAATAATTGCTCTAAATTCTTCTTAATATTTTTATTTTCTTTTGCTAATTCCTCAAGTTTTTCCGTCAACTCTTCTTTCCGCATTTTTTCTGCAAGCTTGTTTATTTCATCAAGAAGCTTTTCGTTTTTCTTTAACTTTTCCTCATTCCGTTCCATCATTTCCTTCAACGCATCTTTGAACGGTTCTTCTTCCTTTTTGTCATCCAATTGCTCCAAATTATCTTTAAGCTTTTTGGAAAAATTTTGCATCATCTTCTCCTGCTCTTTCTGTCTCTCCAAATAATCTTCGAGCTTCTTTTTATCATTATAATCCAATTGCTTCTTCTCTTTTTGCAACTTACTCAACGCCTTTAAATCTTGTTCTTGATCTTTAAATTTCTTTAATGATTTATTTAAACCAGATATCGCCTCACTTTGTTCATTTAATCTTTTATCTTCCTCTTCCTTATCTGTTAACTTTCTAAAACTAAAAACCTGACTTTTTGTGCCTTTATATTGATGTATTGCATCATTATCAAAAACCTCAAAATAAAAATCATAATTAACACCATCTTTTAAGACAAGATTCCCTGGAAACGCAAAAACAAACTCATCAAAAACAGAACTATTTACTTCCAAATTCTCATTCTTTTTATCCGTTTCCATATTACTATTATAGTATACCAACCTCAACTTGCTAAGACCATAATCATCACTTACTCTTCCATAAAAATACATAGTGCTATTATCTACAGTATCTTTTTCAGCTGTTAAGTTAATCTCCGGATATTGATCCTTTACCACATTTATATTAAAAGAAAGGTTATCATAATCATTAATATTTCCATTAGAAGTTGTGATTTGATAATCCCAATCTGCATATAATACATTTTCATAATAAAAATCAGATTCCTTCCTATCAAAAATCATCGCGGAATCATTTGCAACCATATTTACTTTATCCGTATTTCTGGTCTTTACTTTCCATATAACCCTAGTTCCTTCTGGTATTACCGCATTACCTGAACTCTGTAAAAACTCATCTTTCTTTTGAGTATATGCTGGATAATCCAATTCCATTCTAAAGTCTAATAACGTTGGAACTGGTACAACATCTAACGAATATTCTCTTGAACTAACCTCATTAGAAGATAACACAAAATCAATAGGCTTTTTAGGCTGAACAAATGTGTGCTGAAACGCACCGACACCTGTATTTTTCAAAAAATAAACCTCCTCATTATAGCTAATTGTTACATTTTCTGGAACAACCTCACCAGTTGTCTTAACCTCTAAAACAAAATCTTTACTTTCTAAAGCATTTAATGACTCATTAACCACAAAAAACTGAAAAGGCGCTGGTGGTTCGTAAGCAGTTTGATAATTAACAACTCGATCGTAACTTTCTGAAAACCAATTGTTTTTATTAAACAAACTTACTAGTAAAAAAACAGCAATTGGTATCAATGCATACTTTAAGTACTTACCATTCTTCTTAAAGTTTATCGCCAATTTAAAAGGTATCGGCTTCAATTGTATTGACCTCTGCTCTATGCTCGCTAACAATAATGACGATGATCTGCTGTCCTCGCTAAGTTGTAAGAGGTTTAATAATTTATCATTTACATCAGGAAAATGATTTCCTATTATTTTAGAAGCATTCACATAATCAATTCCTTTAGCTATTCTTAATAACTTAGCTATTGGTAGCATGATTAGCTTAATAAAAAGCGATAGTTCTACCACGATAAACAACCAGAACAATATCGTACGCCAAGTACTATTTAACCATAAGAAATATTCAATTAAAAGTGTAATCAAAAAATATAACACACCAATAGCAAAGAACAGTATTACTCCTTTTATTAGTTCATTCAAATAAAATTTTTTGATAAATTGTTCTAATTTCTCTTTTATGAATTCGAAATTACCCATACTTCTTGCCTTTTCTTTTTCAGTAATCTATAAAACTACAACTTTATTTCTTATAGATTTGTTATATTTATTATAATTCAAACCCCTAGTATATAACTTGTTATGAAAGATTTAAAATACATATCTGCCTACACCATTCCCTTTGTTGCAGTATTAAGTATATGGTTACAAGGCATATATACCTATTTAACTCCAATTTATGTATTTGGTCTCATTCCTCTCATAGAGCTCTTTACATCCTCTTCTGAGGACAATTTAGATGACGACTTGCGTTTATCGAAGTCTAAAAAACAGTTGTTTGATTGGTTACTTTATATCAATCTTCCGATTATATATATGATACTATTTTATGCATTGTATACAGTAAGCAATTTAAGTCTAGCAACATATGAAATAATAGGTATTATATTTTCCACCGGTATTGTTCTTGGTGCTAACGGAATTAACGTTGGACATGAACTTGGTCACCGATTTTCCAAAGAAAGATTTATCGCAAAAGCTTTATTACTCCCTTCTTTATATATGCATTTTTATATAGAACATAATTTTGGACATCATCTAAAAGCCGCTACTAATGAAGATCCGGCCACAGCTAAATATAATCAACCTCTTTATTCTTTTTGGTTCACATCAATTATTGGACAATATCTAAGTGCTTGGGGAATTCAAATCAAATTATTAAAACAAAACAACCAATCTTTTTTATCTGTAAAAAATGACATGCTATGGTATTTGATTATTACCATTATTTATCTCTCTCTTACTTTTACAACTTTTGGATTTATAGGATTACTTGTAGCCTTATCATGCGCTATTGTCGGTTTCTTGTTATTAGAAACTATCAACTACATTGAACATTATGGTCTTCTTAGAAAGAAAAATGATTCTGGAAGATATGAGCGTGTTCGTGAAATTCATTCTTGGAATTCTAATCATTTATTAGGACGCATTCTACTTTTTGAACTAACAAGACATAGCGATCATCACTACAGAGCTTCTAAAAAATACCAGCTTCTGGATCACCATAAAGAAAGTCCACAACTCCCCTATGGTTATCCAACCTCAATGGTCATATCATTTTTTCCACCTCTATGGTTTATGTTAATGAACAAAAGAGTTCCGAAAGAAATGAAACCTTGATAATAACTATATAATTATTTATAGATTTATTGAAACAAATCTTTTTAAATCACTTATTTAAGATTGTATCTTTGTCATCGCTTTTATACACCTTTATTAAGGTATAAACACGAAATCATGACGAAAAAAACTAGGGTACGATTTGCCCCAAGTCCAACAGGACCTTTGCATATAGGTGGTGTAAGAACAGCCCTATTCAATTATCTTTTTACAAAAAAACACAATGGAACCTTTGTTCTTAGAATAGAAGACACCGATCAAAACAGGTACGTTTCTGGCGCTGAAGATTATATCACAGAAGCACTTGATTGGTGTAATATACCTTTTGATGAAGGACCCGGAAAAGATGGTGGGTTTGGTCCTTACAGACAAAGTGAGCGTAAACATTTATATAAACAATACGCTGATCAATTAATAGAAAATGGTCATGCCTATTACGCTTTTGATACTTCTGATGAGCTTAATGAACACAGAACAAATGATGAAGCTCAAGGAAAAACATTTATCTACAATTGGCACAATAGAACAAAATTAAATAATTCAATCTCTCTTTCGGAAAACGAAACTCAACAAAAAATTAACTCTGGTGATCCATACGTAATTCGTTTTAAATGTCCGCAAGATGAAACTTTACATCTAACGGATGAAGTGCGCGGTGATATGAAAATAGACACCAATGTATTGGATGATAAAATATTGTTTAAAAGTGATGGTATGCCTACCTATCACCTAGCCAATATTGTAGATGATCATTTAATGGAAATTACTCATGTAATTCGAGGAGAAGAATGGTTACCATCCTTAGCACTACATGTTTTATTGTATAGATCCCTTGGCTGGGAAGCTCCAAGTTTTTCTCATTTACCATTAATTCTAAAACCAGTTGGTAAAGGAAAATTAAGTAAAAGAGATGGTGATAAATTAGGATTCCCTGTTTTCCCTTTACAATGGACAGATCCAAAAACAAACGAAATCGCATCAGGATATCGTGAAGATGGATACCTTTCTGAAGCTGTAGTTAATATGCTGGCTTTTCTAGGATGGAATCCTGGAACAGAGCAAGAATTATTCTCACTAGAAGAATTGATTAATGAATTCGATCTTTCAAAAGTAAATAAAGCTGGCGCTAAATTTGATCCTGAGAAAACAAAATGGTTCCAACAACAACATTTTCAACAGACAAATGTTAGCGTACACGTGGAACAATTAAAAGAAATCATTTCTGAGAAAAACATTACGACCACATTTAATCTTATAGATGTAGTAAACCTAATAAAAGAAAGAGCTGTTTTTTCTAAAGACCTTTGGGACCTAAGTTCTTTTTTATTTATAGCACCCTCTGAATATGACGAAAAAGCATGTAAAAAAGCATGGAAAGATGACACTTCTACGCTTATGCATGAGTTGATCAGAATCATTAGTGATATTACAGATTTCGACTCTGAAAACGTTTCCAATATTGTGAAAACTTGGATAAAATCGAAAGAAATCGGATTCGGAAAAATTATGATGCCTCTTCGTATTGCATTAGTAGGATCACTTCAAGGGCCGGATCTCTTTGATATAACAGCAATTATTGGTAAAAAAGAAACTATTAAAAGAATTGAATCCATCATAGAGAAAAATTAATACCATCCTATTTATATATCTAATAAATAACCCATTATCCTCAATCGGATAGTGGGTTATCCTTTTTAAGACATGTAACATTTTTATAAAAATGTATACATATAGAGTAACCATTATAAAATTTGTCAACTATGGGAAAACAATATAAAGTCATTAAAATTTCCAGTAACTGGTCTTTAGAAAAACTAAAAAAAAAGGTAGAAGATGCCTTAAATAAAATTTCGACAGAAGGATGGGAAATAATTTCTGTTTCTTTCACCAATTATGGATATACAGCTATGATAACTATAGCAAAATAAAATACAATGATTTATAATTAATTAGTAAATTCATTTCATCTAATAACATTTAATCTAAAAACAATGGGACTATATTTTATACCGATTATAATTCTAGGATTTATAATTATAATATCCGGAATATTTACTGTAAAACAACAAACCTCAGCGATCGTGGAACGTTTTGGTAAATTCTTAAGTATCCGAACTTCTGGATTACATTTTAAAATACCAATCTTTGATCGTATTGCGGGCCGTATTAATCTTAAAATACAACAATTAGATGTACTGGTAGAGACAAAAACTAAAGATGATGTATTTGTGCGTCTAAAAATCTCTGTGCAGTTTCAAGTAATTAGAGAAAAAGTATACGATGCATTTTATAAATTAGAAAACCCACATGATCAAATTACATCATACGTATTTGATGTAGTTCGTGCAGAGGTTCCTAAAATGAAACTAGATGATGTTTTTGAGCGTAAAGACGATGTTGCTATAGCTGTAAAAAGTGAATTAAATGAAGCCATGGTTAATTATGGGTATGATATTATAAAAACATTAGTAACCGATATTGATCCTGATCTTCAAGTAAAAGAAGCTATGAACAGAATTAATGCGGCAGAACGTGAAAAAGTTGCAGCAGAATATGAAGCTGAAGCAGAACGTATTAAAATTGTAGCAAAAGCTCGTGCAGAAGCAGAAAGTAAAAGGTTGCAAGGACAAGGTATTGCAGACCAAAGAAGAGAAATAGCTAGAGGTTTGGAAGAAAGTGTAGATGTTTTAAATAATGTTGGTATTAATTCTCAGGAAGCTTCTGCCCTAATTGTAGTAACACAACATTATGATACACTACAATCCATAGGAGAGCACGTAAATAGTAATTTAATATTATTACCAAACTCTCCACAAGCTGGTAGTGATATGTTAAACAATATGATTGCTTCATTTACTGCTTCAAACCAAATAGGAGAAGAAATGAAAAAACAAAATGCTAAAAAAGGGCTTGGTGGAAATAAGCCAGAAGCATAGAATTACTTTATAAAAAAACAAAACCCGATCACAATTTCTGATCGGGTTTTATTTTTTATAAATTTTACGAATATCTAAGTGCGCAAATCATTAATTTTACAAAAAAATGAAAATAGTACGATTTAAGAGCTTTTATATAATCAAGACATAAAATCATATTGTGCAACTTTTATTTTCGCTTAGAGTCTTTAATATAAACCCAATTTTAATAAAAAAAAACAATATTAAAATTAAAAACAATAAATGTTCTTTATTGCTTAAAAAAAGAGCACTTTTACAAAAAAATGAAAATGAAAAATTACCTACTTATACTTCTACTTGTCTCAGGAAGCATTTTTTCCCAAAACATTGATAAATTAAAAAAACAAGCTATACGAGATGCAAAAGTAATTTCTGAAGCTTCACTTAAAAAAGATGTTAATACACTTTTAGAATATACACATCCTAAAATTTCCAAAAAATACGGGAAAGAACAACTAAAAAAAGATATCGAACAGGTTTTTCAAACCATGACTGCTCAAAAAATTAAAATTAAAAGCTCGGAAATCGATGAATTAACAGAAATCAAAAAAGAAAAAAAAGAACATCGTTGTCTTGTAAAAAACACCATAAAAATGGATTTTAACGGAAGACTCGTTACTTTAAAAAGTTCATTATTTGGATTTTATGATAAAAAGAAAGAAAAATGGTATTTTATTGAATCCAATAAATTAATAGATGATCCCGAAACACAGAAAATATTTAAGAATTTTGAAACGGAAATAGAAATTCCTCAGGACGAACAAATTGCTGATAATTGAAAAAAAAAGGATGATAAAATAATTATCATCCTTTTTTTATAACATTAGTTTAAAACTATAAACCATATTTATTACCTATTATTTCTGCTTCTTCACTTAATAATTCATTAGTATCTTCTTTCCCTTTTATAATAAAGTCTTTTGCCAATTGATCAGGCTCTAGATCTTTAGTTTCTAAAACAACTCCTAGTGCTATAGTAACCACAATTCGTGTTCCTATTTTCTTAGCAGCAGTCCCATAAAGTGGAACTAATTCATCAATATCTACATTCTTAGCTGCTTCCAAAATCTTTATTTTAAGAGCCTCTCTTTTGTCTTCCGGTAAATTAGTATACTTCTTCCCTGCTCTTTTGATTTCATCGATTGCAGATACTTCTCTTTGCTTATTTTGCTGTGGTTGAGTGTTGTTTGATTGATTATTTTCAGCAGGTTTAACTTTAGCCCAAGTATCGCGTAAACCAACTGTTTTATTAAAAACTAATGCATTTGGCGTACTATCAGGATCCACATTAAAATATCCTAATCTTTGAAATTGAAACTGTTCTAATGATTTTGCTTCTTTAAGACCTGGTTCTACATATCCTGTAATTACATTTAATGAATTCGAATTTAAGAATTCCATAAAATCTTTTTCTTTATGACTATCAGGAGCTTCATTATTAAATAAGCGATCATACAACCTTATTTCTGCAGGAATTGCGTGTTGTATAGACACCCAATGTAATGTTCCTTTTACATTACGCTTAGATTCTTCAGTTCCACTACCTGATCTACTTTTAGAATCATATGTACAATGAACTTCAGTAATATTACCGTCCTTATCTTTTACAACACTCTCGCCTTTAATAATATATGCGTTTTTAAGACGTACTTCTTTACCTAATGTAAGTCTAAAATACTTACGACCAGCTTCTTCTTTAAAATCTTCTCTTTCTATATATAATTCTTTAGAAAAAGGAATTTCTCTAGAACCAGCAGTTTCATCTTCTGGATTATTTTCTGCTTCTAACCACTCTTCTTTTCCTGCAGGATAGTTAGTAATTATAAGTTTTACAGGATCCAAAACAGCCATTACTCTAGGAGCTTTTTTGTTAAGATCCTCACGCACACAAAACTCTAATAATGAAACATCAATTACATTCTCTCTTTTTGCCACACCCACCGTTTCTACAAACTTTCTTATGGATGTTGGCGTATATCCTCTTCTTCTTAAACCAGAAATTGTGGGCATTCTAGGATCATCCCAGCCCTTTACAATACCATCATTAACTAATCTGAGTAATTTACGTTTACTCATAATAGTATAACTAAGATTAAGGCGTGCAAATTCTCTTTGTTTTGGCCTTATATTCTTATTATGTATTTGATCCAAAAACCAATCATATAATTTTCTATGTGGTTTAAATTCTAAAGAACATAATGAATGAGAAATATTTTCTATATAATCACTTTCACCGTGAGTCCAATCATACATAGGGTATATACACCACTCATCACCCGTTCTATGATGTGATTTTTTTAATATTCTATACATCAATGGATCGCGCATCAACATATTAGGGTCGGCCATATCAATCTTTGCTCTTACTACATATTCACCTTCATCGAAATCACCTGCCTTCATTCTTTGAAATAAATCCAGATTCTCCTGAACAGATCTATCTCTATACGGACTATTAATTCCTGGTTCTGTAGTTGTTCCTTTTTGTGCTGCAATTTCCTCAGAAGATTGGTTATCTACATATGCTTTTCCTTCTTTTATTAAAGCTACAGTCCAATCATATAATTGCTGAAAATAATCAGAAGAATAACACTCTTTATCCCATTGATATCCCAACCAAGAAATATCGTTCTTAATAGCGTCTACATATTCCTGCTCTTCTTTGGCTGGATTTGTGTCATCGAAACGCAAGTTTACGGGTGCATTATACTTAATTCCTAATCCGAAACTTATCCCTATTGCTTTCGTATGACCAATATGTAAATATCCATTGGGCTCTGGAGGAAAACGAAAGCGTAAATCCTTAGGATTCATCCCATTTGCCAAATCTTCTTCTACAATATGCTCTAAAAAATTGAGTGATTTTTTTTCTTCTGTCATTGGTAAAAAATAAAATACAAAACTACCTAATATTTCTAATGATACACAACAATTATATAATATCTATTTATTTGTGATAATGCATTTATAGAAAAGGGTTATTTTCCTATGAATTCTTACCAAAGATTCTATTACCTTTGTAAAAAAATTATGTGGGGTTAATTAAACTTAAAAACATCAAGATATATGCATATCATGGATGTCTTGTAGAAGAAAAAAAAATTGGTTCTGATTACCGTGTTGATTTAAAAGTTAATGCGAATCTTAATAAGTCAGCTAATACTGACCATCTTTCTGATACTGTGGATTATGTACACCTTAACCATATTGTTAAAGAAGAAATGGCTATTCGTTCTAAATTGTTAGAACATGCTGCGGAAAGAATTTTAACACGTATATTGGATGAGTTACCATTAGTTGATAAAGTAACGATTGATGTTTCTAAGATTAATCCACCAATAGGAGGAAATGTGCAGATGGTTACAATTACTAGGAGTAAAAAAAGATAAATAAAACCGAAGTAATCATAAATTTTTTTACATTTGCCCTCGAAGACAAAAAGGGTGTCGTGGCCGAGTGGCTAGGCAGTGGTCTGCAACACCATCTACAGCGGTTCGAATCCGCTCGACACCTCAAAAAAAAATCCTGTAAATATTTACAGGATTTTTTTATTTAAATCTCGATTCTGGTGTAATTTTTTCGATCTTATCTTGAATTTTTTTCTCCATAGTCTCAGGCAACACTCCCTTAATAATTAAGAAAACTCCAAAAACAATCATAAAAATACTGATCACTCTTTTAATAATATATGTTCTCTTAGGTGTTAATTTTCTTTTTAACCGCTTAGCTAATAGCATTTTAAAGATATCAACAATAAGATATGTAACAAGAACAATGATAAAAAATATTACTATTCTATTCGTATTCATATCTAATTGTGGACCTATCACAATAATAATACTTAACCAAAACCCTAGTACTCCTATATTTATAAAATTCAATAAGAACCCTTTTATAAATAAAGTAAAATAATTATGTTTATTAATTATCTCCACCGAAGTGTCTCTTAATTTATTATAGTTTTTTCTTTCTTTTATAAAAGAAATAATTCCATAGGTAGATAACAACATTCCTCCAAAAATAAATAATGCAGGATCATCTTTTATTTTTTCCAAAATCTGATTTGTACTAAAATAAGCAATTAAGATAAATGCTATATCCGCTACAATTACACCTAGATCGACTGCTAATGCAGCCCTAAATCCTTTTATAGCGGCCGTTTCTAATAACACAAAAAATACAGGACCTATCAAAAAGGCTAATAAAAATCCTAAAGGTATTGCTGCTTGAGCGTCTTGAAACATATAATGTAAGCGTGTTTCTTACAAATTTAGAAAATAGAACTTAGTTTACCTCTATAATTTTACCACCAAATACTTTTTTTCCATCAACTTCTTTTGGGTTTCCATAGATTCTTATGGTACCACCTGCAGCTGTATTAGCTTTTACGTAGTCACTTGCATTTACATTTGCTCTACCACCAGCACTGATTTTTACTTGAGTTCTTACAGTTTTTAAGTCTTCTGCAATAAATTGTCCTCCAGCTTTTACCGTTACTTCTTGCTCTTTAGCACTTCCTTCTAGATGTAATCCTCCTCCACTAACAGCTCTTGCTAATAATTTATCCGTTTCAATCTCTGCATATATATCTCCACCTTCTTGTGCTCTCAGATCCAATTCAGTAGCCGTTACTGTTCCTTTGACCATTATTTTAGCTCCTTCATTTACATCTAATTTTGAAATATCTGTATAATACACAATCACTTTAGTATCGTTATTATCCCAAGTATTACTTAATGACATTTTTATCTTAAGTACATTATCTTTAATAACTACATCTACTTCTTTTCTGCTAATTCCAGAAATTTCTACTTTGTTTTCTGATCCTTTTAGAAGTTTTACTTCAATTTTATCAAAAACTTTAAGTTCATTAAAATCTCCAACATTTTTTGTTATTACACTTTGTGCATTCATAATAGATACAACAAATAATAACGAAAGAAATACTACTTTTTTCATTGCCTATAAATTTAAATTTGATTTGTGTATGATTTGTTTTTTAAATAAACGACGTAATATATTGTTTATTCTCTTTCTTGTTTACTTCCTAAAATAGTAAAATCCAAATGCCTTTTAACAAGATCAGCATTCTTTACTTTTACATATACTTCATCTCCTAGTTGATATACTTTTTTAGAGTTTTGACCAATCACTGCATATTCATCCTGATCAAAAACATAATGATCATCACTTATATCTTTAAGACGTATCATTCCTTCACATTTATTGTCAATGATCTCTACATAAATACCCCATTCGGTAACTCCAGAAATCACTCCTAGAAATTCTTCATCTCCATGATCTTTCATGAATTTTATCTGCATATATTTTATAGAATCTCTTTCTGCACTTGCAGCCAGATTTTCCATAGAACTACTATGATTACATCGTTCTTCATACTCTTCTTCTGATGCAGATTTTCCACTATCTAAATAATGTTGAAGCAAACGGTGTGCCATAACATCTGGATAACGTCTTATTGGTGATGTAAAATGAGAGTAATAATCAAAAGCTAATCCATAATGTCCAATATTATGTGTTGTATACTCTGCTTTACTCATACTTCGTATTGCTAAAGTATCTACAAGATTTTGTTCTTTTTTTCCTTGAACCTCTTTTAATAATCCATTTAGTGAGTTAGTAGTAGTTTTTCTATCTCTTAAATCCAGTTTATAACCAAATCGTCCAATAACATTTTGCAAAGCAGCTAACTTTTCATCATTAGGTTCGTCGTGGACTCTATATATAAAAGTTTTCTTTGGATTTTGCTTTCCAATGAATTCTGCAACCTTTTTATTAGCAAGCAACATAAACTCTTCAATAAGTTTATTTGCATCCTTAGAAGTCTTAAAAAACACTCCCACTGGATTGTTTTCTTCGTTTAGATTAAACTTTACTTCTACTTTATCAAAAGAAATAGCTCCATCTCCCATTCGCTTTACACGCATGATTTTAGCTAATTCATCCATTTTTAATACTGCATCGGCAATTTTTTGATCAGTTTTATATTCTTTTCCTGTTAGAGAAATATCTGATGGAATCGTATTTTCTTTGGTTTCAATGATATGTTGCGCTTCTTCATATGCGAAACGTGCATCAGAATAAGTAACTGTTCTTCCAAACCATTGGTTTTTAATTTCTGATTTATCATTAAGTTCAAAAACTGCTGAAAATGTATATTTTTCTTCGTGCGGTCTTAAAGAACAAGCATTGTTTGATAGTACCTCAGGAAGCATAGGAACTACTCTATCTACTAAATACACAGAAGTCGCTCTTTCATAAGCCTCATCATCCAAAATTGTTCCTGGTTTCAAATAATGTGATACATCTGCTATATGAATTCCAATCTCATAATTTCCATTTTCTAAAACCTCAAAAGATAATGCATCATCAAAATCTTTTGCATCTTTTGGATCTATTGTAAAGGTTAGCGTTTTACGCATATCTCTACGATTTTTGATTTCAGACTCTTGGATAGAAGTATCTATATTATTTGCATACTCTTCTACTTCTACAGGAAACTCGTATGGTAATCCATACTGAGCTAATATTGAATGAATTTCTGTATTATGTTCTCCTGGTTTACCAAGTACTTTTACAACGTTTCCAAATGGTGAATCCGCCTTTTCTGGCCAATCTTCCAATTTCACTAATACTTTATCACCATCTTCTGCATCTTTAATTTTATTTTTAGGAACAAAAATATCAGTATACATCTTAGCGTCATGCATATTTACAAATGCATAATTTTTTTGTATTTCGATAACTCCTACAAACTCATCCTTTTTTCTAGAAATAACTCTAGAAATTTCTCCTTCACTCTTACCTCTACGTTTTCGTTTGTAAATATATACTTCTACTTCATCCCCATTCAGAGCTTTATTAAGATTGTTATTAGGTACGAAAATATCATCTTCCAGATCTTTTACAATTACGTATCCTGTTCCTTTAGAAGTTATTTCAAGAATACCTGAATATGTATTGATATTTGGTACAATCTTAAATTTTCCTCTATCAATTTCTTCAATTTCTTTCTTAGCAGCTAACTGCGTTAATTTCTTAATAATTTGATTTCGACTACTAGCATCATCCACTCCAAATTTAGCAGCAATCTGCTTATAATTAAATGTTTTGCCAGGTTCTGATTTAAGTATTTTGAGTATTCCTTGGGTAATATTTTCTATTTTCGGAGACTTTTTTCCTCTTCTTTTTTGTCTTTTCATTAATGTCTTTTAAATAATATAATATAAAATTACAGCTTATCTTTTAACGTAAGTTGTTTTATATGTAAACTTTTATTAAATATTAAATTTTGTTCTTGTTTATAGTTAAAAAAATGTGTTATCTGTAAATCAGTATATTACAAACAACTATTATCAACAAATCTTGTTATTTTTCTTAAAATTTACTTAATTTTAAAATACCAAGATTGTTATTTGTTCGTTTGGTACTAAGTATATGATACCTAAAATCAAAAAAATTCATAAAATTATATTTCTGTTTACACTAATATTTTTATTAGGTATATATTATTCTACGCTTTATATTGGAGATACAATGGATCAGAAAACAGATACCAATGAGAAATCAGAAATAAATGGTGCTATACACTCTGATAAGGAAGCTACACAAATTAATTAACTCTTTATTTTTATATAATTTGTATATTTAGATAATCTATTATCTGGATTATTTCTATGAAAGATTTTATTACAATTGCAACCTTTACGTATCCAAACGATTATGCAATATTACGACTTCTTTTGGAAAGAGAAGGTATTTCTTATTTTTTTGAGAATGAAACTATGATTACAGTCTTTCCATTTTATTCTAATGCACTTGGAGGAATCAATCTTAAAATTCATCAAAAAGATCAAATAAGAGTACAAGAAATAATAGATGATCTAAACACTAATTCACATCTTAGAATTATATAATTTCTTTTAATCTTATATTTAATAGTTTTCAACATATATTATATATATACTTTTTCTTTTTCTAAATTTAAAAAAATAAATAATGATTATTATGTAGTGTTGATAGCGGTATAACTTTACTAAATTTTATTTGTTTGTTAAGTTAGATTGAATTTTCAGATATATATCAACAGGATATTAATAGGTTAAATGATTGAAAACGTTGTTATAATTAAATTTAATTAACAACTGTTAATAGTTTATAAACACATGATTTTATTAATAGTTTTATGGTATAACCGTAGTTCATAAGATGAGTTTAATACTTAAAAACTTATCTAAAAAAAGAGGCTATTTAATTTTGATTTTTAAGAACTCTCAGTGTATTCTAATAAAAAAGAACATTACCAAAAAAAGTTGCTCAATTTTAAGAACTATTTATACACAAGTTATGTTAACACAAGACAAGGAGTTATTAACATTAAGGTGAGGTTGGGTTAAATTGTTGATTTTTTGATCTTTACTTTTTTTAGATTGAAGTATCTTTGTTTACAATATATATCGTAGAACTTTAAATAATAATAAAACTTGAAAGTTGTGAAAATAGCTATTGGAAACGATCATGCAGGAACCGAATATAAATTTGGAATTGTAGCATATCTTAAATCAGAAGGAATTGAGGTTGTAAATTATGGTACTGATGAGAATAGCAGTGTAGATTATCCGGATTTCGTACATCCAGTAGCGAAAGATGTTGATACTAAAGCTGTAGATTTTGGAATACTAATATGTGGAAGTGGAAATGGTGTTTCCATGACAGCAAATAAATATAAAAATGTACGTGCTGGATTATGTTGGACAAAAGAAATCACTGAATTAACCAGACAACATAACAATGCAAATATAATTAGTATTCCGGCTAGATATACATCGTTGCCTCAGGCAATCGAAATGGTTAAAACTTTTTTAGCAACAGAATTTGAAGGAGGAAGACATCAGAACAGGGTTAATAAAATCTCGATGTGTTAATAGTATTTCTTGATGAGTGATATATTTTTTAAAATAAAAAGTTTTGAGGAGCTTTCTACCTCCGAATTGTACAAAATCTTACGTTTACGTGCAGAAGTATTTATTGTTGAACAGAATTGTGTTTATCAAGATGTAGATAATAAAGATCAACAAGCACTTCATATAATTGGATATAAAAACGATGAAATAGTTGCTTATACAAGGGTTTTTGATGCTGGAGATTATTTTGAAAATGCTAGTATTGGTAGAGTAGTAGTGTCTAAAAATGAAAGAAAATATGGTTATGGACATGATTTAATAAAGAAAAGTATTGAAGGAATAAAAGAAATCTTCGGTACTGAACAAATTAAAATATCAGCTCAGTGTTATCTCAATAGTTTTTATCAAAAACATGGGTTTAAACAAATAGGAGAAGAATATTTAGAAGATGGTATTCCACATATAGCAATGATAAGATAAGAATAAAAAAACCAGCAAGAACGCTGGTTTTTTTATTTTATATGTTGTGACGTCCTAAAATAGCGTTACAGTAAGAAATAATTATTTTAAAATCTTATCATATTTAGTTTTGTTTCCCAGAATTTCTTTACTCTTTTTAATTTCTGGATTATGTGTTAGATAGTAATTATACAATCCTTCTCTATAAGAGAAACGTTTAACAATTTCATCTGTTAGTAGATTTGCAATTTCTGTTTTAAAAGTATCTAAACCTTTTGCTTTAGATTTTTTTATAGTAGCAAGTAAAGCATTATAACTTTCAGAAATATCCTGATCTAATTTATCTTTTTTAGCAACTTCTAATGATTTTTTAAGAGATTTTTCTGTGGCTGTTTCGTAATTAAAACCACTTTGTTTTACAAAATTTTTAAAATCTTCATAGTCTTTATCAGTAAACTTGAAGTTAGTTATATCTTCTGTTTGGTGTAAGTAATAGTATTTTGTTCCGTAGTCAAATATTGCATCTGATTGAAGTAAAGAAGTAGTAATATTACTAAATTTTGATGTTTCCATTTCGATATCTGGTTGAATTCCTCCACCATCGTATACGGTTCTTCCTTTTTTGGTTTTGAAAGCTTTAAAATCTTGCTCACTTATACGAACCGCTCTATTGTTTTCATCCCTGTTCCAATAATCTAGAGCCTGAATACACCTTCCACTAGGCGTATAATAACGTGATATTGTTATTTTTAGCTGTGTCCCATAGGTTAATTTCTTAGGGCGCTGTACTAATCCTTTACCAAAACTTCTGGCACCAATAACAACACCTCTATCTAAATCCTGAATACTTCCCGCTACAATTTCACTGGCTGAAGCACTTCTACCATTCACTAAAACGACTAACGGGATCTCTATGTCGACAGGAGATTTTTTTGTAAAATATTCTTTATTATATTTTTTTACAACTGATTTGGTTGTTGTGATTAACTCTCCTTTAGGAACAAATATGTTGGTTACATTGATGGCTTCACTTAGTAAACCTCCAGGATTTCCTCTAAGATCCAGTATAATTTTATCGGCACCCTTAGCTTTTAGGTCTTTTAAGGCCGCAACTGTTTCTGAAGATGCTTTATTGTTAAATTTAGATAGTACAATATATCCGGTATTGTCTTCTAACAATTCGAAAAATGGAACCGCATTTACTTCTATTTCTTCTCTGGTAAGAATTGTGGTTTTTGTTTGATCTTGTCTTTTGTAAGTGATTTCTACTTTGGTACCACTAGCTCCTTTAAGAAGTTCTCCTGCATCTTCTTCAAAATCTGACACAGTTACATCACCAATCTTAATAATTTCATCTCCAGCCTTTAGACCAGCTTTATCGGCTGGATAATCTTTATAAGGCTCGACAATAATTATTTTATCCTTAACTGTTTTTACAGAAGCACCAATACCTGTATATTCTCCGGCATTTCTTATTTTAGAAGCCTCTACATCTTGTTCATTCCAATATTTAGTATATGGATCTAAATCGTCTAACATGGCTTTTATAGCAGTATCCATAAGCTCTGCAGGATTCGTTTCATCTACATAATTCATGTTTAATTCTTTGAACATGGTAGTAAAAATTTCGATCTGTTTCGCGATTTCAAAAAAATCGGATTTAAAACTTACTGTAGATAACAGAATAATAACTGCAACTGCAGGATAAAGGATTTTCTTTTTCATACGTTTCATCTTTTTATGAAGTTACAAGATGTTTAAAACTATGATGTTTTAATTTCTTTAGCAATGAACTTTTGTATTATTTCTTTTATTTTAGATTCAATTATTATATAATCAGGCATTTCCTTACCTGTATATAAGAACATAAAAGTAAATTGATGAGTAGTGTTGTTGCCTACAAGATACTTATTTTTTCTATAACTTTCCCGTAGCAAACGTTTTATGCGATTTCGATCTACTGCTTTTTTAAAATTACGTTTACTAACAGAAACAGCAGTTTGGATACCTTCTCCTTTTTGTAAAGTAGTTTTTCTATAAATAAGACGAACAGGATATTTGGAAATAGATTTCCCTTCTGAAAAAAGAAACTCTATTTCCTTTTTACTTTTCAGTCGTTCATTTTTACCAAAAGTTGCTTTCATATTTTGGTAAAAATACAGATAAGATTTGGGATGAATATGCTGTAAAGAGAAAATCCACTGTTAGAATACCTAACAGCGGATTTTTAAAAACTTTTAAAGAATCTATCCCTTATTAAAAACAATAGCTTTTTTACTAGAAGCAGAATTTAATTGCAAAATATAATTACCTTGAGCTAAATCACTCACGTTAACTTGTTTATCACCATTTAGCACTCCTTCTTTTATTATTCTACCATCAATACTAAAAACTGTATAGTCTAAATCACCTTTTACAAATGAATTTTCGACTACCACATTTAATATATCTTTAGCTGGAATAGGATAAGCTAATAACCTAAAATCTGGTGAATCAAATTCTTCTACAGAAAGAGCAGTAGAAACAACTGTTGCTTCATACATTCCATTACCATGAGTTCCAACCAAAACTTTGTTGTTTGAAGGCTTGTATGCTAAAGCACTAATTACAGCAAAACCAATTTGGTCAGGAGCTTCTATCTCCCAATCTGTATTAATAGGATCTAAACTAGTATATAACCCTCTTGCGGTTCCTACAAAATATCTAGTTTCATTATCAACCTCAGTAATCATTGCAGATCTTATAGAAAAAACATCCAGATTCCTTTCAGCTACTGTCCAGGTTGGGGTAGCTGCTGTTGCATTAGTAGTGATATAAATATTCGTAATCCCATAATTAGAATAAGTTACCATAACGATATCTCTATTGGTTGGGTGTATTGCAATACCACTTACTGTTCCATCAAGTCTACCAGGAGGAGTTATTTCTATTGCAGAAGACACATCAGTAGCATTTTGAGGATCATCTAATCTAAACAAAGAACCTTGATTTCCACCGATTAGTAAATAACTTGAAGCAGCATTATAAGTACCCCAGGTCGCTTTCATTTGTCTAATTCGTTCTCCAACAGGTAAGGTGCCTAAATTAGTCCAAGTCAAAGATGTTACAGCGCTAGATTCATTTGTTCTATACAAAATATTCTGACCAGCATAATATAATGCATTATTGTTGCTTTCATCAAGGTAGAAATAAGTAACAAATTGACTAGTAGAACCATCTGGAGTTATTTCTCCACCATTAGGACAATCTCTGAATATAACACCATTTTGAACACCTAAAAAGAAAGGAACACAAGCGTCATCTCTAGATACAGCTACAGCAACTCCATCTCCTCCCGCTTGACTAGACATTGTAGTAAGATCAGGACTTGCAGCGAAACCTCCAGCTGTAGTACCATTATCTTGAGCCCCACCAATTACTATGTTTGAAGTCGCATCAGGATCAGTTGCTACGTGATAATATTGATATGTTTGATAGTTATTGTTTAGACTAGTCCAAGCAACAATTGCTGCTGTAGGATCTGTTCTATGAATACCTCCATCAGTTCCACTGAACAAAATATCTGGATTATTAGGATCGAACTCTAAAGCATGAATATCTGGATGGTGTGAATCACCACCACCAAGGTTATACAACCCATAGCTTTGATTACTAATATATCCTCCAATTCTTATAAATGTAGGATCCGTAGTTATATTTTCTATTTTATATGCATTCGTTCCACCGATAACGACAAAGTTTTCATCATCAGGTTTTACACTAACAACTAAGTCATATCCACCTTGAACCGCAATAGGGTCGTTTCCGGCCAAGTCTCCTCCTGCTTCATCAGGCATTGTAGAGGTTCTGTCTATCCAACTATCTGAACCGTCATTCCATTGCCAAAGCCTTGCTTCAAACGGTGCGCTAGAAGTATGAAACGCATAAACAACATCTTCGTTAGAAGGAGCAACAGCTAGCACCATTCTTCCGGTTGATCCAAAACCAGGTGTAAGATTAGACCCAATTCTTGTATAAGATCCAACACCTGTAGGTGACTGCCATACTCCATTGTTAGTTACAGAAGATCCAGAAAATGCAGCATATACTATTCCTGTACTTGTTATTACTAAATCAGAAAAGAAATTTCCACCAGAATCTAATTCAACAGTCCAAGTTGCACCATCGAACCTTCTAATAGCACCTCCTGCTCCAGCATATAAATCACCAGTGATCGGATGCACTGCAATTTTATACATAAAATCAAAAGGAGAATCATTTTGTTCTTGTACAGAAGCCGTACTAGGCAATTGAGTCCAGCTCTGTCCACTATCCGTAGATTGCCAGATTCCTTGACCTAAAAAGGTTGCTCCACCAGCACTTGCACTATTTCCAGCAGCTTCTCCTGTACCATAATACCAAATGTTTTCAAAACCACTTCGTGGATCTTGAGCAATGGTAGTAACGTTGTGTATTTCATTGTTAGAAGATACTTTTGACCAACTAGCTCCTCCATCAGTAGTTCTAAATACTCCACTACTAACTCCACCTGCAATAATAGTATTACTAGTGTTGTCAGATCTATCAATTACTAAAGTTCTAGTTCTTCCTCCAAGGTTTGAAGGTCCTCTAGAAATGTAAGAAGCATTACTACTTGCTTTAGAATTTTTCGCTCTAGTCATGAAATCATTAGAAGCAATAATTTCTTTACCTTTTTCTTCTTTAGGAATTTTTCCTGTGCTAGGATTTGCCTGAAGATTGAATTCATGCTTTAATCTCTCTTCTGCAAAACGACGACGTTGTTCGATCGTTTTTCCTTTCTTTTCACCCTCTTTTTTTAAGGGAATAAATTCTTTTTTAGCTTGATTTACGTTCGTTTCGTTCTTATTAAAATAAGTAACTAGAACAACTAGAGAAATCAAAACTAAGGAAAGTGGTATTAGTAATTTTACCTTTTTCATACGTAATGGTTTAATTATGTTTACAATTTTGTCTTCGAAAATAATCAATAATTACATTTTTCCTAGTTAAATGGACTTTAAGAATCATTAACAGAGTATTTTCTAACACTTATATATAACAATTCACTTGGTTAAAACCCTAAAAAATGATAATAACATATTTTATATGGCGAAAATAAGTACTTTTTTAACAAAAAAGAAAAGATCTTATGATTTAATAATGAATGTGTTAAGGCGATACAAATAAAAAAGACCCTTTATATTAAACTTATATAAAGCGCCTTTTGAATATTTTAGAGATGTTATTATTTACTGAGAAAAACTGTTGTCAGTACTTTTTATATCTGCCATTTGTTTTGTAATATCAATTTTAATAGATTTTATACTTGATTTAGGTTTGGATATATTTAATGAATATGTTGGATTAGTCCATGCCCAATCAGACAAAACCGTACGATTCATTGACGGAAAAGGGTTTTCTTTATCCTTTCTCATCAGTCTTAATGGAATATAAAAAGATTCCTGAGTCCCATCTGTATATTCTACATACAAATCTATTGGCATTGGCATTAATCCGATACGTTCTAGTGTTATTGAGGTATTGTTTTCTTTTTCCAAAACTTCCTTTATACCATAATCTATGGTATTAGTGGTTTGAGTCCAATCTGTTAAATACCAATCTAATTGCATTCCAGAAACTTTTTCTGCTATACGCTTAAAATCATTAGGGGTTGGATGCTTGAACTTCCATTCATTAAAGTATCTTCTAATAGTTTTTGATAAGTTATCTTCTCCTATAACATATCCTAGTTGGGCCATAAAAACAGCTCCTTTAGCATATGCTGAAGCTCCATAAGCTCCATTTCGACTATAGCGATCAGCATGTGTAGATTGTGGTTGTTCTATTCCCGAATTTGCCAACTGTAGGTATCCTTGGTACATTCCTTCCATAGGATTTGGTTTATTCTGTTCCATTACTTCGTTCATTGCTAATGTTGAAATGTAACTAGTAAAACCTTCGTCCATCCATTCATGTTTGGCTTCATTCGTAGCTAATATATGTTGAAACCAGGCATGCGCCATTTCGTGTGCTGTTACTCCTATTAGGCTTCCTAAGTTTCTTCCTCCAGTAATCAAAGTACACATTGCATATTCCATTCCGCCATCTCCTCCTTGGATAATAGAATATTGGTCATACGGATATTTTCCAATGTTTTTACTGAAATATTTCATTAGCTCTACAGACTTAGGCTGCAGTTTCTTCCAGTTTTCTAGGTATTCTTCTTTATTTTTATATAAAAAATGAAGCACAGGACCATCAGGAACTTGTACTACATCGTGTATGTACTCTGGATCAGCTGCCCAGGTAAAATCGTGTACGTTAGGAGCTATAAAATGCCACGATAATTTTTTTCCTTTTTGTTTTACTTTTGTTCCTGGTTTTTCATATCCATATCCTATTTCCTGAGGGTTTTGAAGGTATCCAGATCCTCCTATGATATAATTTTTATCAATATTGATAGTTACATCAAAGTTTCCCCAAACACCATGAAATTCTCGAGCAATATATGGGTCGGCGTGCCATCCTTCGAAATCATATTCTGCCATTTTAGGATACCACTGAGTCATGGATAATGCGATGTCTTCTTTACTATTGCGCCCTGAACGACGCACTTGATTAGGAACTTGCCCATCAAAATTCATAGAAAAAGTGACTTTTTCACCAGGTGCAATTGGTTTATTCAATTGCACTTCTAAAACAGTTCCAGCTACGTCATATTGTACTTTTGCTCCATTTTGTGTTAAGGAAGATACTTTTAAATACCCGATTTCTTCAGGAGTAAGTTTATTAATTCTATCCATTACTCTCGGATCTGGATCTGGAATATTTCTAGAACGCACATCCATCTCACTTCCTGGCTGAAATGCATTAAAGTATAGGTGATAAAATACTTGATGTAATGAATCAGGAGAATTGTTTGTGTATACTAGTTCTTGTGTTCCTGTATATTGAAAGTTGTCAACATTCATATCCACGTTCATAGTATAATCAACGTGTTGTTGCCAGTAGCTTGTATTATTCTGCGCCGAAACACCTAATACGGATAATAAGAATCCAATTGAGATTATTTTAAACATAACGTGTTTTTTTTTATTTAGATATTTTCTCTGCCAAAATAAGAGCATTATATAGATTTACCATCTTACCTGATTTAGATAATTCTGTAAACTTATCTGAATTGGTAGTATCTCCACCGACTACTACACTAGCAGTAGTACTTAGACCACTGTCCATTAGTATTTGTTTTACTTGAGTTGCTTTTAGTTTTGGATAATAAGATCTTATGAGTGCTGCAACACCAGAAACCGCAGGAGCAGCCATTGAGGTTCCCTGAAGATATTCATAAGAATTAGATGGAGTAGTAGCCCATATTTTTACACCAGGAGCAAAAGCATCTACATTATTTTTTCCGTAATTCGAGAAATTGGCAACAAGGTTAGAGCCGTATTCGTAATTTAAAGCGCCAATGGTAATAAAGTTATTAGAAATTTCAGAGGAATTATCTGTTTGATCGTTAGGGTATACAGCTTTTTGGTCTAGATCTATTCCTTCATTTCCTGCTGCATTAACAATTAATACATCTTTTTCTCCAGCATATCTGATGGCTTTTCTTACCCATTCAGGATGAGTAGAATAATATTTACCAAAACTTGTGTTTATAACTTTAGCTCCATTATCTACTGCGTATCGAATAGCTAGCGCAATGTCTTTGTCATATTCGTCTCCGTTAGGAACTGCTCTGATTGCCATTATTTTTACATTTTTAGCAACTCCATTAACTCCTTTTCCATTATTACGTTCTGCAGCGATAATTCCAGCAACATGGGTTCCATGCTTTATTCCTTCTTTTTCAGGGTTAGGTCCCATTACTTTATTGTTCCCGTAAGTCGTATCACTTATATCATCAACATTATCGCCTACTTTTGCTCTTCCGTCAAAATCAAGATTAATGTGATAATTCAGTTGTTCTGTGAAATGGTCAATACCTTCCTTTAGATTACTTATTAAGTCTGGGATGGTTTCATCTTTTTCTAAAAACCCGAACATTTGAGAAAGTATCGCAACATATTGTTGCATTTCGGGAGTTTCAGCTTTTGCTGAAAGCAATTCTTGTTGAGAATAGTTTTCTTTTCCTAATGTTTCAGTAAGCTTTTCGTGTGAGGTCTTAACTTGCTGCAATATCTGTTCATATCGGTTTTTATTACCAAGGGCTTCTTGATATTCCTTCTCATATTCTGCTTTGGCCTCAATATAAATTTGGTATTCATCTTTATCAGACGGACTGATGGAAGCTAAATTTTTTCCTTCATACTTTGGTTTTAGTTTTTTTACGATTCTTGTATATTCTAGATTTTCATTATCAGAATCTCCTAGAAAATTCCATCCATGAATATCATCAATATATCCATTTTGATCATCGTCTTTTCCGTTATTCTTGATTTCTTTAGCATTGGTCCAGATAACACCATCAAGGTCTTCGTGTTCTATATCAACACCACTATCAATAACAGCAACAATAACAGTTTGGCCTTTTTTATTTTTGATCAACTCAGTATATGCTCGATTAACACTCATTCCAGGAATGGTATCAATCGTTAAATCAGAAGAATTCCAATTTTTTAATTGTGCTTCGGTTAATACAACATTTTTTAATGGAATTGTGTCAATATTCTCTATTGGTGTAGAAATTATAGAAGGTGCTCCGCAACTACTCAATAACATTGCAGAGGCAACAGAGGTGATTATTATTTTATTAGACTTGGGAATCATAGCATTATTAATTAAATATTTCATTACAAGTAAAAGTTTCTTTGTATCGTACACCTTTTTCGGTTTGTTGTACGGTTATAATCTCATTATGTGCATCGTGTTCCATAAACAGGTACCAATTATTTGTGGCCGCATTTTCCAAAAATAATTTTTTTTCAGGTAATGTTAGTAATGGTCTGGTATCATATCCCATAACATATGGCAATGGAACATGACCGGCTGTAGGCAAAAGGTCTGCCATAAACACGATTGTTTTTTCTTTATATTTTATATGAGGGATCATTTGTTTTTCTGTATGACCATCTACAAATAGCACGCCAAACCCCAATTCTGTATTTTTTTGGAATGTTTCTCCTGTTCTAGAAATGAAGTTAAGGTGTCCACTTTCCTGAATAGGAAGAATATTTTCTTTTAAGAAAGACGCTTTTTCTCTAGCATTGGGTTCTGTAGCCCAATTCCAGTGGTTTTCGTTACTCCAAACCTTAGCATTTTTAAAGGCCAGTTCATACCCTGTTTTGTTGTTATTCCATTGCACGACACCACCACAATGATCAAAATGCAAATGGGTAACAAAAACATCTGTAACATCATCTCTATGAAATCCTTTTTCTTTTAGAGATTTATCTAAGTTATCATTACCCCAAAGAGAATAATAACCAAAAAATTTGTCTGACTGTTTATTTCCCATTCCTGTGTCAATCAAAATCAAACGATCTCCATCTTCTAATAATAAGCATCTGGCAGCGATGTCGATCAGATTATTGGTGTCGGCTGGATTTGTTTTATTCCATAAAACTTTTGGAACGACACCAAACATGGCTCCACCATCAAGTTTAAAGTTTCCTGCTTTTACAGCGTGTAATTTCATGTGTTGATAATATTGTTTTAGATGTCACATGGAATTCTCCAAATAATTATTTTCGATGCAAATCAAAAATTTTCTATTGGTTCGTTTCATAATTCATATAAAAATCTTTGCAAAATAGAAAAAATGACAAGGATCAGGATTTAATTTGTAGACTTTTTAACAATATTTCATCAAAATCAATCTGAGATATAACTTTCTCTAATCGAATTCCATAATCTAATAGTGCTTTAATTTCCTTAACACTTGCAACACGCTCTTTTCGCATTAGCAATAAAGTTCGACCGTTTGACTCGATATGGTAATAGGGATTACTCTCAAAAAACAGCACTAATTCATCAGTAAAAAATAATTTAATGTTTTCTGTATGTTCTCCTAAAAGATAAAAACGTTTAGAAAAATCAGCATGATCATCAATCAAAATATCTTTAAACCCAGCAATTTTATATACAAATTCTATAAATCCTTCTCGATCCAAAGTAAAAATTGGAATTTTCTTTTTTAGATCAATGGTCAAAATAGTGGTTCTAATGTCTTTTCGTGCAATAAATTCACCTTCAGAAAATTCTACATCGGAAATTTTGAGTGAAGAATCTTTGTTGACTATACTGTTATAAATGTATTTTACTTTTTTGATTTTGAAAAACAGAAAATTATTTAAAATGGTAGTATCTTCTTGTTTTTTTGGGCTGTAATTCCAAGAGAAATCATCAGCAACTTTTTGTAAATCTTCTTGTCTTTTAGTAAGATTAGATCCGATTTTAAATTTTTTAGAAAAAGAAATAAGACTTCTTACAGCAAGAGGATGTTCTGATGCAGTACCGTGTTTATCAAGACCTGTAATTTCAAAAGAGCCACCTTTTCTTTGAAAAGTTTCTTGATACCCAAAAAGACTTTCCTGCACAGTATAATCGACAAAATCACAATAAGAAAAATCTACCACAACATCACCATCTTCAGGAATTGAATCCAAGTTTCTTTTTAATCTATAATAATTAAGAAAGCTAGAAAAGTTTTTGACACTCACAAAATAGGTTCCATGTACTTCTTCTTTAAACATAAGAACATTTGGTTTAAAGAGGTTTCGAGCAAAGAGCATTACACTTTTATTAAGTATAAAATGAATTATTAAGGTGGTAAGAATTCCAATAAGAATACCGCTTATCAAGTTTGTAGTAATAGTACCGATTATAGTAGCGGAGAAAATAATTAGTTGTTCTTTACCAATTTTGGCAGCATCTTTTAAGTTTTTTGGAGCGGATAATTTATATCCCGTATACACTAAAATTGCGGCTAATGCAGTTAGCGGAATCCTACTTAGTTGATCCTGAAACAACACTACAAATAATATTAAGAATACTGAATGGAAAAAGTTAGCAGATCGATTACTACCTCCATTGTTTACATTTACGGAACTTCTGGCGATTACAGTTACTACGTTTAATCCTCCAAGAAAACCACTAGCAATAGAAGCTATTCCTAATGCCGTAAGATCTTTGTTAGTATTAGATCTTCTTTTCTCAGGATCAAGCTTATCAACTGCTTTAATACTCAATAAAGATTCTATACTAGAAATTAAAGTGATTGCAACAACGACTCCAATAAATTTAAACTGAAATAGCGATGAAAAATCAGGGGAAGGAAAGTTAGAAAACACTTTATCCGGTATCTGTACAAGAAGTTTATCAGCTATAGGATAAGGGTCTTTAGAAAAGAACTCATAGTAATAACTAAATCCAATTACCAATAAAACAATCCACATAGGAGCTGGAACTAACTGAAGGTATTTATTTCGAATTTTACCATAAAAAACCATTATTAACAAACTTATTATGCCTACAGCAGCAGCTATTAAAAGGTGACTATATTCTGGAGAAAATAAGGATACAATACTATCTGGGATGTTTACAAGAAGAGAGATTGTGTCTCCTTTTGCCCCAGTATTCGCCATCATTACATGAAATTGTTTTGCAAAAATACTAATCCCTATTGCCGCTAACATTCCTTGAATAGCAGAAGAGGGAAAAAAATCGCTTAATATTCCTAATCGCAAAACTCCTATAAGAATCATTAAAACACCAGAACATATAATCGCTGCTAGTGTGAAAAGGTATCCGTGATACAAATCTCCATCTGCTAATGTAGTAATTGCACCTAATAATACTACAACCAATCCATTACCAGGGCCTGCAATGGTTACATTAGAACCACCAAATATAGAAACTATAATTCCTCCCACAACAGCAGCAATTATTCCTGATATAGGAGGAGCTTCTGATGCTAAGGCTAAGCCTAATCCGAGAGGTAGTGCAATCAACGAGACCACAAAACCAGAAAAAATATTTTTTGGTAAGCTGGATAAAAATCCAGATGCGTTAGTTTTAAAATTTTTCATTTATCTAATAATTAACACATCAGTTGGTAGTTCAGCTAAAATATGTTCAATGTCATGAGGAAAAATTCGATCTAAAAAAGTTGTTTTTCCTGGAGCATTCATTATAAGTAAATCTGCACTTATAACACGAGCATAGTGACCGATAGAATATCCTCTTTTTCCAAATATGGGTTGCGTTTTAATATGTATTCCAGATTTAAAATCTTCAGGAACTTCATTAACAATGTCTTGTACTCTAAGGTGCTCCTTTTTGGTTATTTGTTCTTTTCTTTTTGTTGCTTTTAGTAATGATTTATCATCTTGTATCACTACTTGAACCTCTTGTTGAGATATTTCTTCTACAATTGTTAATTGCTGTGCACCAAGATTTTGGGCAACTTCAAAAGCCGAAAAAATTGTTTGTTTTGTTTTATCATCTTTTAATCCATTTACGACTACGTGATGACAAGGTCTCAGGTCTTCTGAGGGTTTTATAAGTAATAAAACAGAGCAGTGCGCGTTTCTGGTTATTTTTCTAGCGATGGATCCTATATAAAACTTCAGAAAATCCTCTCTTGGTGTTGCTCCCAGCATAATTAGATCTGCATTACTTTCTTTTGCAGTTTCTATAATCACATCAACAGGATTTCCTTCTCGCCAGATAATTTTTACTTTTTCTGTATCGTCAGAAAAACCAGAGATTAATTCTTTTATAGTGGCTTCTTTTTCTTTTGTTTTTATACCAACATGAACAAGAATCATGTTAGAATCAAAGAAATCGACCATTCTCATAGCTTCATATACATTGTTCTTAAGGTTGGGAGAAAATGCTACTCCTATTAGTATTGTTTTAAATTTGTGATCTAAAAGTCCGGTCAATGTTATATTGCTAAAAAAATTAAGGCCAGAATATACTGTTATTTTTTGGAAGTATAAAATTGAGAATGCTATATATATTTGTAAAAAAATTCCGATATTTTGCTTGTCATAATAATTAGAGCAAAAAAATGGTAGAGCTAGCAGGGATAATTATTTTAGGAATCTTAGCACAATGGGTAGCATGGAAATTTAAAATCCCCGCGATATTACCTCTTATTTTGATTGGACTTTTAGTGGGCCCAATAGCAACTTTATATACAGAAGACAGCACTAAGTTAATTCAACCTATCTGGAATGGAGTGGAAGGCTTATTTCCTGGAGAGAGCTTGTTTTATTTTGTTTCATTGGCGATCGGTATTATTCTTTTTGAAGGAGGATTAACGCTAAGAAGAGATGAAATTCTTAATGTGGGACCGGTAATTCTTAAGTTAATTACGGTAGCAGTTGTGGTAACATTTTTTGGTGCAGGACTGGCTGCTCACTACATTTTTGACTTAAGTTGGCAGATTTCATTTTTGTTTTCTTCCCTTATTATTGTGACGGGTCCTACAGTGATTACTCCTATTTTAAGGAATATACCCCTAAAAAAAGATGTTTCTGCAATACTTAAATGGGAAGGGATTCTTATTGATCCGATTGGAGCATTGGTCGCGGTTTTAGTTTTTGAATTTATTAGTGCCGGAGAAGGTGGAACTTTTACAAAAACTGCTTTTATAGAATTCGGAAAAATTGTGTTGTTTGGTTTCACCTTTGGTTTCACCTTTGCTTATGCCTTAGCTTTTGGTATTAAGAAAAAAGTAATTCCACATTATTTATTGAATGTTTTTACTTTGGCAACGGTGCTTGCAGTATTCGTTTTATCAGATGCTTTTGCACATGAATCGGGTTTGCTATCCGTAGTAATTATGGGGATGGTTTTAGGGAACACGAATCTTCCGAATTTGGAAGAGCTGTTATATTTTAAGGAATCATTAAGTGTTTTATTAATTTCAATTTTATTTATTCTTCTCTCAGCAAACATTAATATTGAAGAATTACAATTAATATTTAACTGGAATGCAATTATGCTTTTTGCCGCGGTTGTTTTTATTATCCGACCTTTGGGCGTGTTTTTAAGCTCTATTAATTCTGGGCTGAAAATAAATGAAAAATTATTTATTAGTTGGGTAGGGCCAAGAGGAATTGTCGCAGCGGGTATTGCATCCTTATTTGGTTTAAAGTTAGCCAAAAATGGTGTGCCAGAGGCAGAGTATATTACTCCTCTAGTTTTTATGATTGTATTAGGAACTGTACTACTTAATGCAACCACAGCAAGGTTATTCGCTAAAATAGCAGGTGTGTTCCTAACAAAATCTGAAGGAATATTAATTATAGGAGCGTCAAAGGTTTCGAGATTAATTGCTACATATTTAAAAAGGAATCATCGTCATGTAGTATTAGTAGATAGTAACAGAGATAATATTAAAAAAGCCAAAACCTTAGGATTAGAAGCTTTAGAAGGAAGTATATATAATGATCAATTGAACAATAATATAGAATTAAATGACATAGGTTTTCTAATGGCTCTTACAGGTAATACAGACATTAATAAGTTTGCTATTAACAAATTCAAAGATCAATTTGGAGAGAACGGATCTTTTAGGTTAGTGAGCTCTGAGGAAATGAATGACCCAGAAAATAATCCTGATGAAGGCTTGTTTTCTCATACGGATGATTATAATAAGTTAATGGGTTTGGCGGAGAAATATCCTGGTATACAAGAGATTAAAATTAATGATGATGCGCACTATAGTTCTTTGATTAAAATCACAAAACAAGATCAAGATATTATTCCTTTATTTGTTAAAGATTCGGATAGAAATATTAGAATTATTTCTGCTTATAGCGAAAAAATGGAACAGATTAATGAGGATAGTTTTTTAGTATATATTGGTAAGCCAATAGATGTAGAAGAAGTGAATTGAAAACGACAAAAAGTAGGTTTTTTCCGTCAAACGACACAAAATTAACAAAATTTTTTGTTAATTGAAAATTAATCCTATATATTCGCCTTCTTAAAATTTAATTTTTTAAAACCCAAATTATGAAAAAACTTATGTTTGTTGCCGTTTTTGGTATGGCTTTAGGATTTACTTCGTGTGGAGAAGATGATGTTATTGATTTTGCATGTGACACTATTGATTCTGAACTTAGAGCTCCCGTTGTAGCTGCTTTAGCTGCTTATGAGAGTAGTGCTAATTCCGCAACTTGTGAGGCTGTTAAGAGCGCTATTGATGTTTATAGATCTAGTGACTGTGGTGCAGCGGATGCATATACAAATGAATTAGCAGCTTTACCTGCTGACTGCGCTGATGCTGGAAACTAATTAGTTTAAAGAAACGATATAAAAAAAGGTGTTCATTTCGAACACCTTTTTTATTTACACTTATTTACACTTATTTATCTTCTTTAATAAGATATACATATACAGGAAAGTGATCACTATATCCTCCAGTATATGCACCATTAGCAAAACTTCTATACGGATATCCTTTATATCTTCCACGTGGATTGGCTAGGTAGTTTTTATTATAAACACCTGCTTTGTAATATTTATAAGAGCTATAATCTTTATCAAGTAAACCTTTAGAAACAATAATTTGATCAAAAAGGTTCCAACTATCTCTCCAAGCAAGAGAACCAATTCCTTTTTTAGACATATTATACATTGGATTGTACAACCCTTTTAATTTTACATCCTCTTTTTCTGCCTTAGCAGCTAGTACTTTTTTTACACTACTATTGTCTGGGTCATCGTTTAAATCTCCCATGGTTATAATTTTAGCGTAAGGATCTATATCAAAAAGGGAGTCAATAATTTTTTTGTTTAATTCTGCAGCTTTTTCTCTTTTACGTCTGCTACGAGCTTCACCACCACTTCTTGAAGGCCAATGATTTACAATTACGTGAATCAAATCTCCATCAAGATATCCACTAACTAATAATTGATCTCTGGTATATACACGTTTAGTAGGATCATTAGTGTTGTAAATTAAAAGCTCATGTTTACTAGTATTAATAGGTCTAAAAAGAGATTTTTGATATAAAAGAGCTACATCAATACCTCTTCGATCCGGAGAATCAAACTGTACAATTCCATAATCTTTAGGTAAAAGAACAGGTTCATTAGCTAAATCCTCAAGAACCTTTCTGTTCTCTATTTCTGCTACTCCTAAAATGGCAGGAGCATTTTTTGTTACCTCAGAACCGATTTCAGAAATAACCTTAGCCATGTTTTTTAATTTGTCCTTATATATGTCTTCTGTCCAGTGATCTTTTCCGTTTGGTGTTCGGTCATCATCGTAGGTAATAGGGTCATCTTCAGTATCAAAAAGATTTTCTACATTATAAAAAGCAATTGTATTAACTTTATACGTTTTCTTTTCTTGCGAGAAAACAACAAGAATAGGGCTTAGTACAAAAGCAAGGGTAAGCAAATATTTTGAGTTCATTATATAATTGATTATTAACTTATTGTAAAATGTATTCCAAATTTTGAGCCAAAATTAGCTTTTCTATTTAAAACATGTACTTTTGCGCGGCAGAAATGTTAAATATTTAACTAAAATAACAATTAATGAAAGTGTCACAACTCAAAAAGAATCTATTCTTTTTAATGATTTTTTTAAGTTCTGTTGCTGTTTCTTACGCTCAGCAAACAGGATTAAAGGGTAAAATTGTTGACGCATCTTCAAATGAAAATCTTTCGCAGGTATTAGTTATTATCGAAGGAACTGAGGTTTCTACGACAACAAATGCTTTGGGAGAATTTGATTTTGGAAATGCACAATTACCCTTAGGAGAACAAATTGCTGTAATATCTAAAAATGGATATGTTACAAAACGTTATCCGGTAATTATTAACGAAGGAAGTGTTTTGGATCTAAAAACTATAGATCTGGACTATGATGTAAATCAAGAACAAATTCAGATAGGTACTATTAGCCTTTCTGACAATGAATTAGACGAAGGAGATGATGACGCATCTTCAAATATCTCGGGACTATTACAAGCTTCAAGAGATGTGTTTCTTAGTGCAGCAGCATTTGATTTTAGCGCTACGTTTTTCCGCCCAAGAGGTCTTGGTAATGAAAATGCAAAAGTGTTGATCAATGGGATTGAAATGAACAAACTTAATAACGGAAGACCTCAGTGGGGTAACTGGGGAGGACTGAATGATGTGCAGCGAAACCAGGAATTCACAATGGGAATTGCTGCTAACGATTATACGTTTGGAGACTTATCTGGAGCGACAAATATTATAATGAGAGCTTCTCAATATCGTCAAGGTGGTAGATTATCCTATGCAGCATCAAATAGAAGTTATACAGGTAGAATGATGGCTAGCTATAGTTCAGGCTTGATGAGCAATGGTTGGGCCTATACGATCTCGTTAGCCCGTAGAATGGGTAATGAAGGTTATATAGATGGAACACTATATGATGCTAATTCAATTTTTGCAGCTGTAGAAAAAAAGATCAATGATAAACATAGTATAAATGTTACTAGTTTTTATACACCAAACCGAAGAGGAAGATCTACTGCGATTACAGAAGAGGTTTTTAATTTAAAAGGAAGACAATATAATCCGAATTGGGGTTATTTTGATGGAGAAAAGAAAAACTCAAGAGTTCGTGAAATAGAAGAACCAGTATTTATGTTAAACCATTACTGGAATATTACGGACAAAACGACCTTAAACACCAATATTGGTTACCAGACTGGTAAAATCGGAAATAGTCGTTTAGATAACGGAGGAACGGACTTAGTAAACTTTAACGGACAGGAGACATATACAGGAGCAGGAGCTAGTAGAGATACCAACCCAATTCATCAAAGTTACCTGCCTAGTTCATTCTTAGATGATCCTAATCCTACTACTCTTGACTTTCAGAATGCTTTCTTAGCACAACAAGCGTTTGTAAGAGATGGTCAGTTAAACTGGAACCAATTGATACAAGCCAATCAATTAAGTGCTGCGCAAGGACTTAATGCTACTTATATTTTGTATGAAGATAGAACTGATGATACACAATGGAGCTTTAACTCAATTTTAAATAGCCAGATAACGGATAATATCAGTATTAATGGAGCTGTTAATTACAGAACCTTAAAAAGCGAAAACTTTGCAGAGGTAATTGATCTTTTGGGAGGAACAGGATTTTTGGATGTAGATTCTTTTGGAACCAACATTGATAATGATGTACCAGTGGATCTAGGTTTTACTCCAGAAGAATTAGCTGACAGAGCACAAAGTGATTTGCGTAATCGTAACCGAATCGTTGGTGTTGGTGATCGATATGATTATAATTTTGAGATTGATGCTGATGTTATAAGTGGTTTTGCTCAGGCACAGTTTAAAACTAGTAAAATTGATTTCTTTTTAGGAGGAAATGTTTCTCAAACTACCTATCAAAGAACAGGTTTATTCGAAAACGGATATTTTCCTGGTGAAGGACGTTTAGGATCTTTTGGGAAAAGTGATAAATTGGATTTTACTAACTATGGTGCCAAAGGTGGATTTACTTATAAGATTAACGGACGTAATCTTATTGATGTTCATGGAACGTATTTTACAAAAGCACCAACAATTCGTAACTCTTTTGCAAACTCAAGACAAAACAACAGAACAATTGCACAATTAATAGAAGCAGAACAATCAATTCCTGGTACTCAGGAAAGTGAAAAAGTGCAATCTATAGATGTTGGTTATATTCTAAGAACACCTAAACTGAAAGCAAGAGTTACAGGATATTATACTAAAATTGAGGACGCGACTGATATATCGTTTTTCTTTACGCAGGCAATTTCTGGATCTGATGCAGGTTTTGTTCAGGAAATACTTACAGGAATAGATAAACAACATTTTGGAGCAGAATTAGGAATAGAATATCAAATAACGCCAACAATAAAGCTTAAAGGTGCGGCAGCAATTGGACAGTTTACATATGATAATAATCCTGACTTATTTTTAGCAAGTACGAGTAGCTCATTCCTAGGAGAACAAATTACGGAAGGACTACAAGGTACTCGTTATGAAGGTAAATCTGCACTAAAAGATTATCGTATTGCAGGTGGTCCCCAAAATGCAGCTCAATTAGGTTTTGAGTATAGAGATCCTAATTTCTGGTGGTTTGGTACTACAGCGAATTATTTCTCTAATGCGTATATTGATGTGAGTCCTTTTGCAAGAACATCAAACTTTAATCAGGATGTAGATGGCTTACCATTTAATGACTATGATGAGAGTATTGCAAGAGATTTATTAAGACAAGAGCAATTTGACGATTATATACTGGTGAATGCAGTAGGAGGTAAGTCCTGGAGAGTAAAAGATTATTATATTGGATTTTTTGCTACTATTAATAATATTTTTGACAAGCAATATCAAACAGGAGGTTTTGAGCAAGCTAGAAATGGTAATTACAGACTAGCTTTGGAAGAATCTCAACGTGAAACACCTGTTTTTGGTCCGAGATATTTTTATGGATTTGGTACTTCGTACTACCTTAATGTATACGTAAGATTTTAATGATGAACACAACAAAAAAATATTATAAAATGAATTCAATTAATTTAAAAAAACTAATAAGCGTTTTGGTTTTGGCAGTGACATTTACTGCTTGTGTACAAGACGACGATTTTCAGACTCCTGGACTTAATATTGAGGAGCCAAATATTGATGCTAACCTAATTGTTGATGTAGGAAGTGTATTAGGAGAAATAGGGCAAGCTAATGGCGATGCAGTAAATTTTGAAGATTCAGATAAGTTTATGTCTGGGTATGTAGTATCAAGTGATAAAGCAGGTAATTTTTTCGAAGAACTTGTTATACAAGATAAGGCAGAGAGTCCAACTGCAGGAATTAGAGTTTTAATAGATGTTAACCCTTTATTTACTTCATATGAATTTGGAAGAAAAGTGTTTATTAAACTTGAAGGGTTGTCAGCTGGTATCGAAAATGGAGTTGCTACTTTAGGAGTGCTAGCGGGTACAGAAGTAGATCAAATACCATCATTTTCTCAAGAAGAAGTAATCATAAGATCTGCAGAGGTAGCTGCTATTACTCCTTTAGAAATTGCGATCTCTGATTTTTCTGATGATCTTACTAACTTATATGTTAAGATTAACAATGTACAGTTTAATAGAAATGATGTACTAGGAGATAATCCACTAACTTTTGCTGGAGAGGCAAGTGATGATTTTGATGGAGAAAGAAACTTAGAGAGTTGTGATAATGGAGCAACAGCGATTTTAAGCACAAGTACTTTTGCAGATTTTAAAGGATTACAATTACCAAATCAACAAGGAAGTTTTGAAGGAGTTTTAACGAAAAACTTCTTTGGAGATGAATTTAATTTAGTATTAAATGACCCTACAGGTTTAGCATTTGATAATGGAGATCGCTGTGATCCAGAAGAAATTTCTTGTGGATTAGCAAGTGTAATAGGAAACACGAATTTGTTCTCTGATGATTTCGAAACTCAAAGTACAAACTCTCTTATTTCTGGAAATGGATGGACTAATTACATCCAAGCAGGAACAGAAGGTTGGGAAGCTTGGAGTTCTGGAGGAAGCAATGGTTCTTTAGGAGTTTCTGCAAGAGCAGGTTCTTTTAGATCTGGAGATGATAGTACCATAGCTTGGTTGATTACACCTCAGATTGATTTAGACGCTCAGGATGGAGAGACTTTTAGGTTCCAAACGTCTAACAGTTTTTCTGATGGTAGCGAAATGGATGTTTTGTTTTCTAGAGATTGGGATGGAACTGAAGCTAATATTGCAGCTGCAACGTGGGGAATATTTCCTGATGCTACAATAGTTCAGGACAGTGATAATTTTGGAGACTGGATCGAGTCTGGTAATGTAGACTTATCTTGTGAGACAGGTACTATATATATTGCTTTTAGATATACAGGAAGTGGAGATGAAGGTTTCGATGGAACGTATGAGTTAGATGAGATTAGTATTGATGCTAACTAACTTTAGATAATAAATCAAAATAATTAAACTCCCTGAAGACATTCTTCAGGGAGTTTTTTGTTTCTAGTATATTATATTAGTAATCAAAAGTTACTGAATAAGCACTATTCTTTTTTGTTTTTACTCGCATTCTAAATTGATAGCAAGGGTTCTTAGTATGAGAAAAACTTTGATTGTTCTTAATCAACCTCCATTCATTTTGGATAGTTGCCCAACTGCTGTTGCTATATGCTTTATACTTAAGACCATAATACACTTTTCTCCAGAAATTATGTCTAGCGATCTCAGCTATTTGAGCTTGATTAACAGAGCTATAGTGTGTATAATATCCCCAGCTAGCTTTAGCATAATCGTTTTGTGGATGATTAAAGTTGATGGCATATTTTGATGCAGAATTAGCTTTAGTAAGCGCAACTAATTCAAAAGCAATATCGGCACCATTTTCTTCAAATGAATCACTTTTTTGATCATCAATATCCTCATCTGTATCAGGTTGTGTTAGATCAAGTTTGTTATGGCGAATTAAACTTTGTTTTAAGGTTTCATTCTGATTGATTTCCATTAAAGTTAGGTTTTCACTAGAGTAATCTGCTAAAGAATTTTCATCATTGGCATAGACTCTAACAGTTCCTGTACTTCCTTCGTCCGAAGTAATGGTAATATCTTTATGAAAATCATAGATACTTTTCAAAGAAAACTCTGATGTTACCGCTGATTCGTCCATGACTTCGTTAGATTCATCTTTATCACAAGATGTAAAGAACAATAAACCTATGATTGGTAATGCATAAAATAATTTTTTCATTGTTTGGTTTTTTAGAATAATTAAATTGATATGTTTAGTTTTTGGATGCTAATGCATCCTGATTTTCACAGTGTAGTATAGAGAGATTATTGTTGTAGAAACTACTTTTGGCGCCAGTTGTATTTCTAATCCTATAGATGGATGATCTTTATAATCAATCGTATCATACGAGTGAAATTAGAGTTATAAATGTTTTCTTATAAACTCTGAGTCAAAAGTAGAATAGGGTTTATAATCTGCAAAAGAAGAAAACAGTTTTGCGGAAATTTCCGCAAAACAATGAATTGAAAAACAGGGTGTTACTGTTTTTTAAAGGGTTTGTCGCTAGAACAAAAAGGGGTATATCACCTATGTTTGCAAAGTGAAATCCCTTTGTATAAGAAAGGTGTTTATTGGGTATTTTTCTATGGGAACTACGTATCTATATTAAAAGCAAGAGACTTAATTATGTTTTAGATGAACATATACAGGAAAGTGGTCGCTATATCCTCCTCTATACTTTCTTCCTGTATAGGTTCTAAAAGGATTCCCTTTATATCTACCTTTATGGATTTTTAAAAAACTATCATCAAATATATTAGCTTCAGAAAAGCTATGGGTTGCTTCTTCATATTTGTGAAAATTGTTGCTGAAAATAATCTGGTCAAATAAATTCCATTGACTTTTATAATTTAGTGTTCCTTGATAGCGTGTATGTAGTCTTTCCATAGGATTATAAAAATCATGAGACACTAGGTGCTTTCTTACACTTTCGCTATTAGGATCATCATTAAAGTCACCCATTACAATGATTTTTGCTTCGGGATCCTTATCCATAATTTGACGTATAACTTCTCGATTTTTATCAGCGGCAGCAATTCGCTTGTAGGAAGTAGATTCGGCTCCATCTCTGCGAGAGGGCCAATGATTCACTAAAATGTGAATTTCTTCTTTATGCAAAGTTCCGGTTACCCATAAAATATCCCGAGTGAAATCTCTTTCCCCATATTCATTATTGACTAGTACCTGAACACTTTCTGAATTTATAACTGTGAAATTTTCTTTTTGATATAGAAGCCCAACATCTATTCCACGTTCATCCGGAGACTCGTGATGAACGATACCGTAGTTTTTGTTAACCAAGTGCTTAGTTTTGGCTAAATCTTCTAAAACAGCTTTATTTTCAACTTCAGCAACACCTAAAATGACCGGAGCTTTTCCAGTTTTGGCAAATCCAATGTTAGAAATTGCTGTCCCAAGCTTAAATAGCTTCTTTTCATACCTTTTTTTATTCCATCGCTTTTCTGAGTCTGGCAAGAAATCATCATCTAAGGTATTAGGGTCATCTTTGGTATCAAATAGGTTTTCTAAGTTGTAAAAAGCAACTGTATGTAGATTCGTATGTTTCTTTTTAAAATAAAGCTTTGAAGACATTCAATAAAAATTTGTTGTAAACATCTAATGTACAAATTCAAATGCAGACAATATTGTACCTTTGTGGATTAATTAAATGAAACTATATTTAGGAAGCCTATAAAGCGCATTTAAAATAATTAGTTGAGTTTATCCTGCTTATAGCAGGACCCAATTTCCACTTGGAGTATACTTGAGGAAGTTGAATGATATATAATATAAGTTTGAAGAAGGAATAGCTAATGATAGAAAAGGAAGAAACAGTATACGAAAAAGCAGTTTTAATAGGGATTATTACCAAAAATCAGGATCAAGATAAGCTTACTGAATTTTTGGATGAATTAGAATTTCTTACGTATACAGCTGGTGGAGAAGTGGTAAAACGATTTACCCAAAAGATGGATGTACCTAATCCTAAAACGTTTATCGGATCTGGTAAAATGGAAGAAGTGCTGGCATATGTAGAACAGCATGATATTGGAACAGTGGTTTTTGATGATGAATTAACTCCCGGACAACAACGTAATATTGAACGTATTCTAAAAGCTAAGATCATCGATCGTACCAACTTGATCCTTGATATTTTTGCTCAGCGTGCTCAGACAAGTTATGCTAGAACTCAGGTTGAATTGGCTCAATGTCAATATTATTTACCACGATTAACTGGGTTATGGACGCATTTAGAACGTCAACGAGGTGGTATTGGTATGCGTGGCCCTGGTGAAACAGAGATTGAAACTGACCGTCGTATTGTTAGAGATCGTATTTCTTTATTGAAGAAAAAACTACTGACAATTGATAAACAGATGGCTACTCAGCGAGGTAATCGCGGTAAATTAGTACGTGTAGCGCTAGTAGGGTATACCAATGTAGGTAAATCTACATTAATGAATGTGATTGCCAAAAGTGATGTTTTTGCAGAGAATAAACTTTTTGCAACACTGGATACTACTGTAAGAAAAGTAGTAATCGGGAACCTTCCGTTTTTATTAAGTGATACGGTAGGGTTTATAAGAAAGTTACCTACGCAGTTAGTAGAAAGTTTTAAAAGTACATTAGATGAGGTGCGAGAAGCTGATTTATTGCTACATGTAGTGGATATATCACATCCTCAGTTTGAAGATCATATTGATTCTGTGAGTAAGATTTTGGAAGAAATTGATAGTCTTGATAAACCAGTTATCATGGTTTTTAATAAGATTGATGCTTATAAGCATGAAACTATTGATGAAGATGATCTAACAACAGAAAGAACGGAAATACATTATACACTAGAGGAATGGAAGCAAACCTGGATGAGTAGAATAGGAGACAACGCATTGTTTATATCTGCTATCAATAAAGAAAATATAGATACGTTTAGGAAAAGAGTATATCAAGAAGTAAGAGACATACACGTTACTCGTTTTCCTTATAATAATTTTTTATATCCCGAGTTTGTAGAGGAGTAATTAGAAAAACATCAAAACTCATAATTAAGACCTAATCCGATTACTTCTCGTATCTGAAATCCACTTGTAGCATTGTCATCATAGATTGCCTGAAAGACAAAACTTCCGGAAATGTATTTATTGACGACTAGGTTTAGGTTTAACGTATAATCAATATCTACATTGTATGGGTCTTCTATGTAGTTAGAGTATAGGTTTAGAGTGTTTTCCATAGTGATATTTTTTACTACCTGGAACTTAGTATATGCAGATAAAGATCCACCAAATTCAAATCGGGAACTCTTGCCTGCATCTACTCCAAAATAATCCCCATCCTCATAATCAGGAATGGTAGTAAACTGATCATCTACAAAAATCATACGTGAAGTTACTGGAGCAATATTGATGTTATAATTATCACCTTTTTTCCAAAGCAATCCTGGACCAATTTGAATAAAAGCAGGAGAAAAGAAATGAGTTTCTTCTGTACGAATAGTTTCATCAGTATCTGGATCTTTACTAAAACTATATCCTTTAGCAAACTGAGATCTGAAATTGACAAAAAGAGAATAGTTCCAGAAACTTTCACCAATTCGTTGTCCCAATCGGGAATTAAGTTCTATTCGATCGTTGGTTTTACGAGCAAAATTTTCTCCTTTCAAAAAGGTAAGACCATAATCAGCCAAAATTTTATTATCCCAGGTTAAACTATTTTTTTTGTAATTAAACTCATAGTTAAGAGCAATATTACTAGCAACATTAGATGTTCCACCACCTTGCCAATCGTAATTAAAAGCAGATTGATTGAAGAAAAAAGAAAACTTACCAAAAGATTTCCACCCTATGTGAGGTTTTTTAACTGGTTTAGGGCTTAGTTTTTTTAAAAGATCTTTTAGTACAATTATATTTAATTCTTTAGGTGTATCTTGAAGTAAACGATCTAATGACCTAGTTAAACGAACCTGTATAGAATCTAATTGCTTTACCTCTTTCTTATCTTGTCCGATTATTTCGAACACAGAAATGAATAAAAAAACAAACAATGTAATCTTTCGCATGGTGAAAATCATAGATCAATGCACAAATATACTTTATGCATATAGCTTATTCAAATATGGTTAATTCGAACTAAAAATTTATTTCGTAGCGAGTGATTGTTGTAGTTATAAGAACTTTTATTTTTTAAGAATAGTATATTTATTTGGAAATTATACCAAGAAAAAAGAACGATGGACATAGAACTGGTCAAAGCAAAAGATGAGGATGGAACATTTTTATTTCAGTTAAGGAAATTAACGATGCTTGAACATCTAGAAAAAGCAGGGCTGTACCTATCAGAAGAAGAGCATTTGTCTAGAGTAAAGATTCATTTTAACAGCTCTTTTATTGTAAAACAAAAAGAAGAGAAAGTAGGGGTGCTAAAGTATGTAGACACTAGTAATACAATAGAAATTCTTCAGCTTCAGATACTGCCAAATCATCAAGGTAGAGGAATAGGTAAATTCCTCCTTAATCATATGATACAATTATCCAGATCTCTGAATAAAAAATTAATTCTTAAAGTGCTTAAGGAAAACCCAGCAAGACATTTATATGAAAGGTGCGGTTTTCAAACTATTGGAGAAGATCAATACGAGTTTCATATGGAGTTCATAGGTTAAACTCTTAATTATAATCAACAAAAAACCCGGTTCTATAGGAGAACCGGGTTTTTTGTTGATAGTATATATTAAAATCCGTAATTCACACCAATTCCAAACACTTCTCTAATCTGAAATGCTCCAACAGCATTATCATCATAAATTGCTTGAAATGTAACATTAGCAGATAAGTATTTATTTATTGTCATTACTACATTAGCTGTATAATCAATATCCACGTTTTGTGGATCTTCGAGGTAATTAGAATATAGGTTCAAAATGTTTTCCATAGACACATTCTTCATGATTTCGAATTTAGCATATGCGTTTATAGACGCACCAAACTCAAAACGAGAAGATTCATTAGCATCTACACCAAAATAAGGAACATATGCATCTAATGCCGCCTGGTCTGTTGGGTCTACTGCTGTAAAATCTTTATCAACAAATATAAATCTAGCTGTAGCAGGTGCTATATTTACTTTAAGATTATCACTTTTTTTCCACAACATACCGGGTCCAAACTGAAGATAGGCAGGAGAGAAAATGTGAGTAGTTTCTGTTCTTACTTCATTTCCTGCAGCGTCTTCACTAAACACATATCCAGGAGCGAATTGAGTTCTTAAGTTTAAGAAAAATGAATAATACCAATTAGAATCTTTAAGTTGTTTACCTACTAACGAATTAAAGTCAAATCGATCATTAGTTTTACGAGTAAATTCTTGATCCTTAAGTTTAGTTAAACCATAATCTGCAAGTATTTTATTATCCCATGTTAAGCTTCCTTTTCTATAGTTGAAGTCATAGGACAATGCTAAATTTCCAGCAATGTTAGATGTTCCTCCACCAAGCCAGTCATTATTAAATGCCGATTGATTAAAAATAAAGCTGATATTTCCAGCTCTTGTCCAACCATCTTTTGGTCCTTCTTCTTTAGTTTCTTCTTGAGCAAATAATACAGTAGAAGTTACTATAAGAATTAATGTTACTAAAGTTTTTTTCATAATTAATAGTTTTAAGTAGTTTGTTTTTACAATATGAAGCATCTTATATCTACACACTTTTGCAAAAACAAGTTCAAGATTTATGTAAAATTTTGCGATGGCAAATATAATTGAAGTAACGTTTTTCGCTTTAATTCAATATAACTGTAATTAGAATTTTCGACAAAAAACAGTTTTATGGGATGAAATGAGCTATTTCCTCTTGAATAGAGGTACAGAGGAACAAGCTTCTCCATACATGATGCTTTTCGCAATTGGCTGCAATTTTTGGATGAGTTCTATGTAGGCACTTTCAGGAACAGGTTTATTAGCACATCCTTTAATGATCAGAAACTTGTCTTGATATTCTGAAACATCCAGCGTATTGATAATATGTGTAAAAAGAATCGTTTCTATGTCTTCTAAGGAGCCAACAGCAACTTTTTTGGCAAAAGGGATTAACTCACTTGTTAATAAAAGATATGCCCAACCTGGAATAATAGCATCTGTTGAGCAGTGTAGCGCAACATACTTACTCTGATATTGACTCCAATCATGATTAGACACGTTTTCTCTGAAGTCTTTTTCGCGAAGAATAAAACCTTCAAAAAGCCAGTCTTTTATATCAAACAATAGACGTTCTCCTTCTGGATAATAGTCTTCCAGATTAATGGTGATTAGATTTTTATTATTAGCAACTCTATTGATAATTTCTTCTGCCATCGTTTTAGATTTTATACCCTATTTTATCGGTTAGTGCAATGTTGCTTTTGGCAAAATTACCAGTTCCAAAACCAATTTCTTTACCATCTTCACTATATAAAATGGATTCAGCAACATAGAGATTTCTGGATTTGAATTTTATTTTTCCAATAGCTTTAATAATACCACTATCTATTGGGCGCACTAAATTAATAGTGAAGGATGTGGTAAGTACAAAAGCATCCTGAACTAAAGAATTTACGGCAAAGAATGCAGCATCATCCAACATTTTAAAATATACAGAACCGTGTATTGCTCCTAACGCGTGGAAATATTTTTCTGATATAGTCAACCCAATCTCTGATATTCCTTCCGAAATTTTGACCGTAGTTGTATCATAGATTTTGGTATTGATATTTGCATGCAAATACATCTTTTCTAATTTACGATAGTGTTCCAGGCTCATTTCTGTTGTATGTCAGGTTTAAGAAAATGTAGTAAAGTTTGTAATAGGTAAAATAATTATTCGAAACCTATAACATTCCTAACTCTAACTTTGCTTCTTCACTCATTAGATCTTGTGTCCAGGTTGGTTCAAAGGTAAGTTCTAATTCTACATCATTTACAGCATCCAAAGATTTTACCTTCTCTTTCACTTCCTCAGGCAGAGACTCTGCAACAGGGCAATTAGGAGATGTAAGTGTCATAAGAATTTTTACATCATAATCCTCATTAACAAAAACATCATATATTAATCCCAATTCATATATATCTACAGGAATTTCAGGGTCATAAATTGTTTTCAGAACTCGTACAATTTTTTCTCCAAGCTCTGTTGTATCTATATTAGTCTCACTCATAGTATATTTTTAGTCGTCTATTTTTGGTAAATCCTGACAGTAAAAGACGAATTAACTTAATTGGGTTTGGTATGCAATGGCATACATTTTTAATTGCTTGATCATACTTACCAATCCATTTGCTCTGGTTGGTGATAGATGCTCTTTTAGACCAATTTCATCTATAAAAGCGGTATTGGCGTCTATAATATCTTTTGGATGTTGACCAGAAAACACTCTAATTAGAATGGCAATAATACCTTTGGTTATAATAGCATCACTGTCTGCTGTAAATTCAATTTTGTCATCCTCCATTTCTGCATGGACCCAAACTTTACTCTGACAACCTTTTATTATATTTTCATCAATTTTGTATTTCTCTTCGATTAAAGGAAGGGATTTACCAAGATCAATCATATACTCATAACGTTGCATCCAATCATCAAACATGCTGAATTCATCAACAATCTCTTCCTGAAGTTCTTGTATAGACATATGCTTACAATTTTTGTGTAAAAATACAATAAGAAACGGGCATAATCAAGGTTTTCAATATGAACTAAAAATTGATTATTAAACCAATTTATTTTGATGGACGAAAGAACGATAAATTAAATTACCAAATCTAGTTGTTCTATACTCTCTGTCGATGATGAAATAGTATTTATTAATGCTTTTAACTCTTCGGGAAGGTTGTTATGATCAAAACAAAGGAAGTGTTTATCCTATAGTTTTTAAATGCAATAATGATTAGAATAGTCTATTGTAAGAAACAAAATAGCCCCAAACAGTGTATAACTTTTATACACCATTCGGGACACTGTTAATCAAATTAAATTAAATGAAAAAAAATTAATTTTGAATAATTAATTGCTTGGTAGTAACTGTGTTTTTGGTGAATATTTTTACGATATAACTACCTGATTTTAGGTTTGAAGTATCTATTTCGTTGTTAAATGAAGTAAATATTCGAACTCCTTGTTGGTTATAAAATTCGATCTTTTCAAATGATTTTTGATTCTTAGTTCCAATCGTCACTTTTCTTGATGCTGGATTAGGAGTAATTAAAATGGTAGGTTCATTTTCTACAGACGATAACGTATTAACTCCTTCTGCACAATCATTTTCATGTGTGATATCATCAGATGATTGTAAGTCGTTAGTAAATTGCTGTTCTGCACTTGAATCACCTTTTAACTTATAGTCGAACCAAGAATTAAGAAAATTGAATACTATTTCCTGTTGTTCATCTCTTGTAATCTGAATATCTCCAGAAGAACTATTTTCTCCAAAATCACAAGCGAAGTTGCTGTTTGCATAATAACAATGTGCACCACCTAAAATATTAATGAAATACTTACAAGATGAACCTAGACTATTATAAATTGGAATGTGATTTTCATCAGCAGGAGTTACTGCATCGCCACTTCCAGAAAAAACAATGGCATCCGTGGTTACCTGAGAAGCTGGTGTTAATGTGTCAAATCGTAAGGTAGCAGGAGCAAAGGTTACTAATGTTTCTACATCGGTAAGAGAGGCAGCTACAGTAGCGGCTCCACCACCCATCGAATGGCCAATTAAAGCACTTTTATCCGCTACGGATTGATAAAGTACGGAGCTTGTATTATCGTTTTCTCCTTGAATAGCATTAACCATAAAAGCAAGATCCTCAGAGAATGCTCTGTGATTTGCGAAAAAAGAACCTTCTGTGTTAACAAAAACGACAATGTATCCTCTAGGAACTAAAGTATCATAAAAGTTTTGATAAGCATCAGATCCCATGAGGAAACCGTGACCGAGAATGATAACAGGAAATTGTCCTTCCGCAATCTCATATTGATTTCCTTGAGCCGTAGTAGGATAATAAATTCTTGCATTAACTCTACGGTTTCTGCGATCGGCATCTCTAAATGTTTTGGAACTTGAATCAACGCCATATTGAGCTATAGCACTGGTAGTCATTAGGGTAAAAGCGAGTAGTGTGAAGAAAAAATTTTTCATTTGCGTAATCTATTTATTGGTTAGTTACGTAAAACTATCCCTAAAACAGATACTATGCAAGCATAATACTTTTAAATTTCTACAGAAAAATCACAAACTTTATACTTAAAAACTGTAAAAATTAACATAATTAAATGTTAACTAACTAACATTCATTAGTTTGCTAATAAAATGTTAAGAAAGCATCATTTTCGCTTTTTTAACCGATGCAACCAGAATATCGATCTCTTCTTTGGTGTTATAAAAAGAAAAAGAAGCGCGAATCGTTCCTGGGATTTTATAAAAATCCATAATTGGTTGTGCACAATGATGACCAGTACGAACAGCAACACCTAATTTGTCCACAATAGAACCTATATCATACGGATGGATATTGTCTATATTAAAGGAGATAACAGAGGTTTTGTGTTTAGAAGTTCCATAGATTCTTAAACCTTCGATTTCCAAAAGTTTTTTAGTTCCATAGTCTAATAGTTCATTTTCATACTCAGCAATATTATCAAAACCAATACTATTCATATAGTCTAAGGCAACTCCAAATGCGATACCTCCGCAAATATTTGGTGTTCCGGCTTCAAATTTATGAGGAAGACCAGCGTATGTTGTTTTTTCGAATGTGACTTGATCGATCATTTCTCCTCCTCCTTGGTAAGGAGGTAGTTTGTTCAACCATGCTGATTTTCCGTATAGTAAACCTACACCTGTTGGTCCACAAAGTTTATGAGCAGAAGCTACATAAAAATCTACATCCAGATCCTGAACATCAGGTTTAATATGTGGACAAGACTGCGCTCCATCTATAAGCACTGCAGCGCCGACATTATGAGCTTTTTGTATAATCTCTTCTATAGGATTAATAGTGCCTAAGGCATTAGAGATATGATTGGTGAAAACCAGTTTGGTTTTTTCAGAAAGTAATTGATCATACACATCCATTACGAGTTCTCCTTCTACATTCATAGGAATAACCTTAAGAACAGCTCCAGTTCTTTCGCAAAGCATTTGCCAGGGCACAATATTAGAGTGGTGCTCCAAAGCCGAAACGATAATCTCATCACCTTTAGTAAGTAAGTTGGTGAAACCCGTAGCTACAATATTAATACTGTGCGTTGTTCCAGAAGTTAGTATGATCTCGTGAGCATGTTCTGCATTAAAGTGGTTTTGTACTTTTTTACGAGCAATTTCGTAAGCATCTGTAGCTTCCTGTGATAATGTATGTACTCCACGATGAATATTAGCATTATAATTACTATAATAATCTACTATCGCATCAATTACCACTTGAGGAGTTTGGGATGTGGCAGCATTATCAAAATATACTAAAGGTTTTCCGTTTACTTCTCTCTTAAGAATTGGAAAATCTTCTCGTATTTTCTGTACATCTAACATATCAATTTCTTTCTGCAAAAATAGCAACTATTTTTACGTGATATTGTTTATTTTTAAAAGGATTTAACACTTTACACAATGAAAGGATTTAAAAAAAAATTAGGGGTAGTATTTATAGGATTGATTGGGGTCTTTGTTGTAGCTGCTTTTTGGAATTACCCTAAACTAACGATCCTTACTGGATATTCTGCGAAGAATATGGCTTCATCTGTTTTTATTGGAAATCGTAGTGTAGAATTTACGGATATTAATGACAATAATTTCGCTCCAGTTAACCTAGCAGATGATGAGGTTCTTACAACTGAAAAATCTGCAATCGCATCCGTTTTTGGGTTAAAAGAAAGAAAAGCGATTTATAGAGAAGGATTAGGGAGTGTATTAATTGATGATGATTTTGATGAAACAGCTCCTTATTTAGTACCCAATAGAAGTAAAAACGCAACTAACTTATCTTTCCCGTATGGAGATTTACCACAGAAGGATACTATTTTTGATACGGTTGATTATCATAAAATAGATACTACCGTTACTTCAATTTTTGATAAAGAAGGAGAAAGTATCAAAAAAACACGAGCGGTTTTAGTTATTCATAAAGATCAGATTATCGCAGAGAAGTATGCAGATGGTTTAGATCAGAACTCGATTTTACTGGGATGGTCTATGACTAAGAGTGTATTGGCCACCAATTATGGAGTATTGCAAAAGCAAGGCAAGATTGATATTAATGAGAAAGCACCCATAAAAGAATGGCAGAGAGATGAAAGAAGGGAGATAACCATTCATAATTTATTACAGATGAATTGCGGACTAGCCTGGGACGAAGATTATGGATCCATTTCTGACGCTACAACCATGTTATATATAGATGAAGATATGACAATCGCTCAGATCGATAAAGAGGCAATTTATAAGCCTAATGAATATTGGTATTACTCATCTGGTGTTACGAATTTACTATCAGGGATTTTGAGAAAACAGTTTGATACTTATCAAGAATATCTTGATTTTCCGTATCGTGAGTTTATTGATAAAATAGGAATGCGTTCTATGCTTATTGAGACGGATATGGCTGGTAATTATGTAGGGTCTTCTTATGCCTGGGCAACGGTTAGAGATTGGGCAAAATTCGGTTTATTATATCTGCGTAAAGGAAATTGGAACGGGGAACAAATTTTTAATGCTGATTGGGTGGATTATGTAACGACTCCAAGTCCAACATCAGAGGGAGATTATGGCGGTCATTTTTGGCTCAATGCAGGAGGTTTTTATCCGGATGCTCCCAGAGATATGTATTCTGCTAATGGTTTTCAGGGACAGCGTGTATTTATTATCCCTTCTAAGGATTTAGTTATTGTGCGTTTCGGGTTGATTGGTGATGCCGGTGTGGATTTTAATACATTTTTAAAAGAAATAGTAGCTTCTGTAAAATAAAAAACCTCAACAAATATATGAAGAGGTAGAGAATAGTATGATGAGACCTGTCAGGTTTTTAAAATCTGACAGGTCTGTTATTTTAATTACAAATCAAATCCAAGATTTACTCCAAGTTTATTGGCAATCAACTTATTGATTCGTTGTTTAAGTTGAGGTATTTTTACACTTTCCAGTACATTATTGGCAAAAGCGTACATTAATAATGCTCTTGCTTCTTTTTCACCTATCCCTCGAGATCTCATATAGAACAAAGCTTGCTCATCTAATTGACCGATGGTACAACCGTGAGAACATTTTACATCATCCGCAAAAATCTCTAGCTGAGGTTTAGAATTAATAGTTGCTTTATCACTTAATAAAATATTATTATTAGATTGAAAAGCATTGGTTTTTTGAGCCTCTTTGTTTACAATGATTTTACCATTAAATACTCCCGTTGCTCTTTCATCGAAAATACCTTTATAATCCTGATGGCTTTCGCAATTAGGCTCAGTATGGTGCACTAATGTATTGTGATCCACATGTTGCTTACCTTCTATAATAGTAACTCCATTAAGGATAGAATCAATTCCTTCTCCTTTCTGATAGAAATTTAAATTATTTCTGGTCACATTTCCTCCAAAAGCAAAGGTATGCACTGATGCTACACTCTGCGCTTGTTGCTCAATATATGTATTGTCAATCAGCGAAGCATTTTCATTGTCATTCTGGATTTTGTAGTAATCTACAAAGGCTCGCTTATCAGCAAAAATCTCTGTAACCGAGTTTGTTAAAACTGGATTAGCAGTCAAACTTTGATGACGTTCAATAATCTGTACATGTGAATTTTCTTCAACTACAATAAGATTACGAGGTTGTAGAAGTTGTGTTGATTCTTTTCCTGTAGAAAAATGAATGATTTGTATTGGCTTGTCTGCTTGTTTATTCTTAGAGATATAAATATAAGCTCCTTCTTTAGAAAAAGCGGTATTTAAAGAAGTAAGACCGTCTTCAGGAGCAATTTTATTAAAATAATTGTCAATAATAGGCTTGTACTTTTCATGACTCAGCGCCGAAGACATTAAACAAACATCAATCTTGTCGTGAGTAGTTTCTGATAAATGGGAAGAATATTTACCATCAATAAATACAATTTTATAAGTGTCTAGATCGTAAAGGAAGTATTTTTTTACATCTTTAAATTCTAGTGCATTTTCTTCTTTTGGAAAAATACTATAATCATGCTTCAAAATAGCATTTAGTGAAGTATACTTCCAAGCTTCTTCCTTTTTAGTAGGGAAGCCCTTTTCTTCAAATACTTTTATAGCTTGACTTCTGATATCATGAACAGGAGCATCTACATCTACTGTGTTTTCAAAAGCAAGAAAAGAAGATATTAATTTTTCTTTCAGCTCCATAACTATGCGTTTATCTCTTCTTTAATCCAATCGTATCCTTTTTCTTCTAATTCTAAAGCTAATTCTTTAGTTCCCGACTTTACTATTTTTCCATCATATAAAACGTGTACAAAATCAGGTACTATATGCTCCAATAAACGCTGATAGTGAGTAATTACAATAACAGCATTGTCTTTACTTTTTAGTTTGTTTACACCATTAGCTACAATACGTAAAGCATCAATATCTAATCCCGAATCTGTTTCATCCAAAATAGCCAATTTAGGCTCCATCATCGCCATCTGGAATATTTCATTACGTTTTTTCTCTCCACCAGAGAACCCTTGGTTAAGAGAACGAGATAAAAATTTACGATCGATATCTAATAATTCAGATTTTTCTCGAATTTTCTTCAGCATATCCTTTGCAGGCATTTCCTCTAGTCCTTGTGCCTTTCTTGTTTCATTAATTGCTGTTTTCATAAAGTTAGTAACAGTAACTCCAGGAATTTCTACAGGATATTGAAACGAAAGAAAAACGCCTTTATGAGCTCTTTCCTCTGCTGCTAATTCTTCTATATCTTCACCATTTAAAAGAATGTTACCTTCTGTCACTTCATATTCTTCTTTTCCCGCAATAATACTGGCTAATGTACTTTTTCCAGCACCGTTTGGACCCATTATTGCGTGAACTTCTCCAGCTTTTACATTTAGGTTAAGACCTTTTAAGATCTCCTTATCTTCAACGCTAGCGTGTAAATCCTTAATTTCTAACATCTTGTGTTTTTATTTCTTTTTTAAATAAATTTTTAGTGATTGTGACCTTCATGTCCTGCTCCACTTGATTCTTGTATAGAATCCGAAGACTTTATTTTTGTTGGTAATTCTGAAGTTGGCTCACTTACACCAACAATTTCTTTTATTTCAACTACTTCTGGCCAACCATCTTCTGTGTTTTCTTTTATGATACCTTTGATCACTACAGGTACCATATCATATTCTTCTCGTTGCAATGGTTTTATTTTTTTATTTAATTCATTGGCCATATCATCGATGATTACACCATAAATAAAATCTTTACCTTTAATAACACCTGCATTGTCAATTAATATGAACTCTCCACGAATTAGAGATGGTTCAGTATCAGATGATTTTTTAGTATCGTTTTTGCACGATATGATAGATAAACTAAGGACAAGTATTATAAAAAAATTCTTCATATTAATTTAAAAATTGAGGAGCCTTTGGCATTTTGGAAAAATCAGATAATTCGTGTTGTATGTAAACTTTTGCGTTCTTTTCTTTTACAAACTGTTCGAATAGTACCATACTTTTTTCTGACAAAGGGATATCATGGTTAAACTGAGGTATTATTTTATCGTTTCTATTTTTGGTAAAGTGATACATATCACCAGATAGTAGCGTAGGTCCATGATTAGGAAGATCTACAAATAAAACCTGATGTCCAGGTGTGTGACCTGGCAATGATTTAATAATTACCGTGCCATCATTAAATACATCGTGATCACCATTTAGTTTTTTTACATTGGCAAGCGTATTAAATGAATCGGGAGCATAAAAACCATTGGTTTTAATTTCTTCTCCTTGAGCGTAATCATATTCTGGAGTTTGTACTAGCCAAAGCGCATCAGAAAAGTTATTAGCTGCACCAGTGTGATCAAAATGTATATGCGAAAAAGCAATATAGTTTACTTGATCATTAGATACACCAATGGATGTTAATTGATTAGTAATTGAATCTTTTCTGGAAATTGTAAATGCACCATCAGGAGTTGTATACGCGGGATTACCAATAAGACCTTCTGGTAATCCAGTGTCCCATAGCAAAATTCCTTTAGGGTGCTTAACTAAATAAAAAGCATTTCCTAATTGAAGAGAATCGCCTTTATATGTATCTCCTTGCGCGAAAAGATTTAGATTATTTACACCGATATCTCCTCCATCAAAGGTATATAATTTAATTTCTGGTTTAGTAACAGTTTCAATTTCTGATGATTCTTCAGTTACTTCTTGTTTTTTAGCTTCTTTACAAGAAAGTATGCTAGTAGCAACAAGTATGGAGAAAATTAGTTTTTTCATTAATGTTTTAGGTTTTAATGAGTCGTTAGTAATCATAAAACTATCCTACAGAACCTTCCAAAGAAATTTCTAAAAGCTTTTGAGCCTCTACAGCAAATTCCATTGGTAATTTATTTAATACTTCTTTACTAAAACCGTTAACGATTAAAGCGATCGCTTTTTCTGTATCAATACCTCTTTGATTACAGTAAAAGATTTGATCTTCTCCGATCTTGCTTGTGGTAGCCTCGTGTTCTATCTGAGCAGTTTTATTCTTTGCTTCAATATATGGAAACGTGTGTGCGCCACATTCATTGCCCATAAGTAAAGAATCACATTGAGAAAAATTTCTTGCGTTAGTTGCTCTGCTATTAATTTGTACTAATCCGCGATAACTATTTTGGGATTTTCCTGCAGAAATACCTTTGGATATAATTGTACTTTTAGTATTCTTACCAAGGTGAATCATTTTAGTTCCCGTATCCGCTTGCTGATAATTATTAGTAACAGCAATAGAGTAAAATTCACCTACAGAATTATCTCCTTTAAGTATACAGGAAGGATATTTCCATGTTACGGCAGAACCTGTTTCTACTTGTGTCCAAGAAATTTTTGCATTAGATTCGCAAATACCTCGCTTGGTAACAAAATTGAATACACCACCTTTTCCTTCTGCATTACCAGGATACCAGTTTTGTACAGTAGAATATTTAATTTCAGAATCATCCAGCGCTATTAATTCTACAACTGCAGCGTGTAATTGATTTTCATCTCTTGATGGGGCTGTACATCCTTCTAGATAACTTACATAACTGCCTTCATCAGCAATTACCAAAGTACGCTCGAATTGACCTGTACCAGCTTGGTTAATCCTAAAATATGTAGATAATTCCATGGGACATCTTACACCCTTTGGAATATAGCAAAAAGAACCATCACTAAACACGGCTGAGTTTAAGGCTGCGTAAAAATTATCTTTTTGCGGAACAACAGAACCGATATATTTTTTTACAAGTTCAGGGTGTTCTTGTATTGCTTCAGAAATAGGGCAAAAAATAATACCTTTTTCACCAAGCGTTTCTTTAAAGGTAGTTGCTACAGAAACAGAGTCCATAACAATGTCCACAGCTACACCAGCTAATTTTTTTTGTTCATCCAGAGATATCCCAAGCCTTTTGAATGTATCCAATAATTCTGGATCTACTTCATCAAGGCTGTCATATTTTGGTTTGCTACTAGGAGCAGAATAATAGGCGATATCTTGAAAACTGGGTTTTTCATAATTTACATTTGCCCATTCTGGTTCTTCCATCTGTTCCCAAATACGGAATGCCTCGAGTCTCCAGTCTGTCATCCATTTTGGTTCATTTTTTTTCTTAGAAATCGCACGAACAATATCTTCATTTAGGCCAACAGGAAACGTATCAGATTCTATATCAGTATAAAATCCATACTCATATTCCTTGGTTTCTAATTCTTTTTTTAAGTCGTCTTCAGTATATGCCATATCACTAAATCCTACGTTTGACTTTAGGATCTTTTTTTAATTTTTTAAAGGGAAAAACTTTCTCCGCAACCGCAGGTTCTATTAGCGTTGGGGTTATTAAAAACGAAACCGGTTCCATTAAGTCCACCAGAATATTCTAAGGTAGTACCAATTAGATATAAAAAACTTTTCTTATCGACAATTATTTTTACACCATTGTCTTCAAAAACTTTATCTCCGTCTTCCTGAGCTTTATCAAATTTTAAGTCATATGATAAACCGGAACAACCTCCACTTTTAACACCTACACGAACGTAGTCTAAAGTAGCGTCATAACCGTCATCACTCATCAATTCTACGACTTTCTTTTTAGCTGTGTCTGATACTTTAATCATACTAATATAAAATAGATTAATTCTAAATTGAATGCAAATATACTACATATGTAGGTTTTAATTACATAACCTAACATTTATCTAACATATATTAGAATAGGGATAAACTATGATGAATTTTGGAAAAGAATGTTAGAATTCAGAAAAACGAGTATCATTCACAAAATCATCGTCTGTAAGTGTTTTTAAAAAGGAGATAATTTGTTGTTTTTCTTCTTCAGTCATAGAAATTCCCAGAATAGTACCATCGGTATTTTTGAAAACAGGATCTAATGTTTCAGAATCTACCATGCCATCACTGTAATGATCCAACACATCTTGTAGTGTTTTTAATCTTCCATCATGCATATATGGAAAGGTTAATTCGATATTTCTAAGTGTAGGAACCTTGAATTTGTATAGATCAGAAGTTAGACCAGTTACTCGGTTTCGGCCGATATCGTTATATTCTGGATCAATAGCTAACCCATTATTTCGATACGATTGATCGGTAAATAATGTTCCTGCGTGACAAGACGCACATTTAGATGTAAACAACTCAAATCCCGCTGCTTCATTCGCGGTAAAAACAGAACCTTCGTTTCTTTCAATTTTGTCATACTTAGAGTTAGACGAAATCATCATGATCATAAACTGTGATAATGCTTTAAGTAGATTTTCAGAATTGATTTTCTGATCTTCAAATGCTTCTCTAAATAGTGTTACATATTCTGGTTGTTCTTCAAGTTTTTTAAGAATACTACTAAAAGATTCATTCATTTCTACTTCTGCGGTGATCGGTATAATTGGTTGTAAATCTAAGTGTATCGCAGCGCCATCCCAGGTAAACTCATTCATAAAGGCTAGATTATGAAGCGGTTGTGCATTCCGTGTGCCAAGCGCTCCGTCTACTCCATGACTTACGATATGTGTATGATGCGTAAAAGCGAAATCCTGAATATGACAGAACCCACAAGAAATCACACCGTCAGAAGATAAACGACCGTCATAGAATAGTTTTTTACCTAATTCAAAACCTTTTTCTGTAGGTGGGTTAAGGGTTACGTTATAGCTCGGCTCTGGGAAATTAGAGGGTATAGTAAAGGCTAATTCTGGATTTTGAGAAATAGGTACATAATCTTCTTTGTCGGAACCACACGCGACTCCGAAAATAATTAAGACTATGTAACCTATATTTTTTACCATTTAATTAGAAGCATTATTTATTGCAAACATAGTACTTATATTTTCTGCCAATATTGGGGCATTTACCGGATCCACCTGAACATCACTTTTTTGCTCTAATGAATATGTATTTGTGCTGTCAAAAATTTTAGCAACATCCGTTTCAATGGACAGGTTGGATGTAGTTTGATCACCAATTGTAAGTGTATTGGATATATCTAATGTAATTTCTTTATAGTTATCTAATACTGTTCCGTGACTTCCTATATGTAATAGAAAATCACTACTGGTACCTCCTTGAGGAGTAAAAGAGCCTTCGAACTTTACAAATTTATATCCAGCAGACCATGACCAAAGCATGCCACTTTCTTCTGCAGTAGGAATGAAATTTGTTACTCCATTAAGAGGGTAGTTAGATTGATCCACTCCAACTCCAAATCTAATTTTAGTATAAACACCTGCGTCTATATCATCTAAAGTAATTTGTTTGCTAGAAGAAACTTCTTCATTAATCAAAAAGTAACTATCTGCAACTGGATATATAAACTCTTCGCCGTTTTCTTTTATCAAAACAATATTACTAATGATATATTTTAATTCAGAAACAGTATAAGTTTCGTTACTCATATTAGTATAGAATCCAGCATTTAGGGTTATAAGATCTGAACCTGCCTTGTTAATGAAATCGACATTTAATGCTCCAAATTTAGCATCATCATCATCTTTACAAGATGTTATCACTATTAGTGTGATTAGTAATATTAAGAACTTTTTCATGCTTATTTATATTTTATAATTATAACGTCTTTACCTCCTCGATTATTAGGAACATCTATATCATTACTCTCAGAACTACCAGCAACAATGATTTTTTTATCTCTAGTTTCTATACATCCTACTGCGAATTCAGACAAGCTTCCTCCTGCGGTTGATTTCCAGGTGACATCTCCATTATTATCTATTATAATATTCCAGATATCACTTTGACCTTGATTTTCATTCACATCTCCAGTATTACTTCTGGAGTTACCAGTGATAATAAAACCTCCATCTTGCGTTTTATGAATACCTCTTCCGGTATCGAACTCGGTTCCACCTAATGATTTTTCCCAAATGAGATTCCCATTGCCATCAATTTGGATCATCCAGAGGTCCGCATTTCCTTTAGCTTCAGAAATATCTCCATCATTACTTCTGGAGTCTCCTACAATAACATATTTTCCATTGCCTGTGGTTGCTATAGCATATCCGACATCAATTTCTGAACCTCCATAAGATTTTTCCCAAACTTTGGTTCCTTCGGTATTTACCTTTACTACCCAAAAATCATAACTTCCATTACTATTTGTGATATCAAAGTCATCACTTTCTGAAGACCCGATCATTAGAAACCCATTATCCTCAGTTTGTACAACATCATAGCTTCGATCGTTGTTCGTTCCACCAAAATAACGCCTCCATTCTTTTTCGCCTGCAGCATTTAATTTAATTCCCCAAAACTCTCCAACTCCATGTTTTTGAAAATCATCATTACCTTCTCCATTACTAGCGGATACATCCAGAAATCCAGTTATAAAATATCCATTGTCATTGGTTTGAACAATTGAAAAAGCACGATCAAGTCCAGGAAATCCAAAAGATTTTTCCCACTGTATTTCTCCAACCGCGTTAATTTTTACAATCCAATAATCTTGCAAGCCTTCATTAGTACTAACATCTCCATCATTACTTCTGCTGTATCCAACCAAAGCATAGCCTCCATCATTGGTTTTAATTATTTTCTGACCTCTATCGTCTCCTGTACCTCCATAGGTTTTACTCCAGATAATAGTTCCATTATCAGACATCTTTACTACCCAAAAGTCACTATCAGTGGCTGTTTTATCGGTAATATCGCCATCGGTACTTTGGGTATAACCAAAAACAACATACCCTCCATCTTCGGATTCTACGATGGATAAAGCGTCGTCTTCTCCACTACCACCAAAGGTTTTGATCCAATCAACTTCGCCCTGGAACCCTTCTTCAGGGTTGGTAGGAGAGGGAGAAGTTGTGTTATCATCACTGCTACAAGCTACAATACTTAGAACAATAAAAATTAATAAGGATTTGTAAAAAAACTTTGATTTGCACATTTTTTATTATTCAATATTAAACTATCTTTTTATTAAACGTTTGGTAATCTGATTATCATTATTAAATACCTTTAGAAGGTAAATTCCAGGATTCAAACTTGAGACGTCTATTGTTTTGGTAACGTTTCCTTTACTTATCAATTGTCCAGTAATAGATATAATCTCATAGGATGCTGTTTGATCCATATTTAAAAATACTTCTAAGACTTGTCCAAATACTGGATTGGGATATATTTTCAACGCCATTATATCTTCATCTTCATCCCCAAAAACAGGAATGATATTAGAGGTTACTAACTGTACATTATCGGATCTTCCGCAAGAGCCTTCATAGATTTTTACAGAAGAGAAATCTGAGTTATTACCAGAACCACTATCATTATCATTGATAAATACCAATCGATCCATTGTTCCGGTGTAGAAACTTCCTACAGGGATTACATACTTTATAAAATTATTGCCAGAATAGTTGTCATAATTGATAATACCGTAATTCTGTGTACCATGTACTTTGAAATATCTTGTGGAAGTCAGGCTATTATCATTTTCAAAACCAACAGCGTGAATTTCTCCTTGAGATGAGCTTCTGAATTCAAATTCAATTACAGTATTGGGAGTAACCGTATAGTTATAAGGAATATATTTCCAAGTATTATTGGTTAAAGATAGCGTTGTTCCAGTATTATTTACAACAAAATCACCAGCTGAGTCCTGATTGGAGAACGGAGTGATCTGAAAATCTCTAAAATCGATACCATCACATGTAGGAGGAGGAGTATCGCCATCTGCAATATTAACATTGTCTATGGCAATATCACTTTGCCACCCTTGAGAACCACTTCCTGTTACTACACTAAACCGTAATTGTACACTTGCTTCTCCTGAATAGGAGGATAAATCTATTGTTTCAGTATTCCAGTTACTTCCTTGAGCCCCATTCCTGCTAAAAACAGATGACCAATTTCCTTGACTACTAGTTCTTGCTTCAACTGTTAAACTGTTAATAGCACTTCCTAACATGTGATACTGAAATGTAAAACTTGGGGATGCAAGATTCGTGAAATCTAAACAAGGAGAATTTAAAATCGCATTTTTGTTTGGGAAGCCTGTTCCATTACCGGAAGCTTCTACATATATATAGGTATTGCCATCCGCAGCAGATGCTGGTCCTGTTCCACTTGAAGGAGTACTTCCCGAATTTCTAGTCCAATTAAGGTCGTCGCCAGATGCATTTTGCCAAGATCCAAAACCAGATTCAAAACTTTCATTGAACGGAAAAGAAGCCACTACTGATGCGCAATCATCGCCTCCGCCATCTCCAGGCTCACTTTTCCTAACTAAGAAAAAACCTCCCTCTATATCGCTTATTACTATATTTCCACTATCAAAATAAGGATATACATTCCAAACACCATTAAATGAAGCACTATTACTTGAAGAATATGTATCAAAGAAACCTACTTCGGTCATGTTTTTGTTTCCTATATCAGAAATATCTATCACCCTAATACCTGCACGATAATTAGCGAGATAAAAAAGATTATCTTTTACATACCCATTATGATCTATAGCAGGTGTAGGTCCATTATATATCATATGTTGCTGCGGGTTATCTAAATTCTGAAAATCAAATATTATAGTCCTTGTATTAAAACCTACTCCCTGTTCATCGGTTTCATCGCCTAGTATAAAATATCGTTGATCTTCTGTAAACCAACCTTGATGTGTATATCCGATATCAGAATATTTTATAGTTGCTATTGTAGTAGGATTAGATTTATTCGTTATATCCGCAATTACGACTTCGATTTCATTACTACCGATAAGAATTTCTCTTCCAGTATAATCAGTATCTGGTCCACTATATGTTACTACTTGAGCATCGTGAGTGTACGCACGTTGTCCACCTGATAGAAATCCACCAGCATTTACCGGGTTTTTAGGGTCTTGGATATTTATAAAAAGAGGACCTCCTCTATAGGTTCCAGAGTTTCTCTGAGCTCCAACAACATAGGCATAACCAGTATCTTCGTTTATTACAATATTATGTGCATTACCAAACTCAGTATATCGAGTATCTGCTGTAAAAGTTGCAGGAGGATTAGAAACATTACGCAATCTAGTAAGGTCAAAGACTTGCATTCCATGACCTGAAGCTTCACTTACGATAAAAGCATGATCACTATAGACTTTTACATCTCTCCAAGAACTATTGCTAGTTGCAGTTGGTAATTTACCAAGATAGATAGGGTTGGTAGGGTTAGATATATCTATAAATGCGGTACCATTATTTAAACCAATAATTGCATACTCTTTAGATGTTTGAGGATCTGTCCATCCCCAACTGTCATTTCCAGCGCCAGCGTTCATTTGAGAAAGTGAGATTCTAGACATAAGATCGTAATCTTTACATGGATAAGACCCGGCAAATCCGTTTGTACAAGGTGTTTGACTTTGGCAAATAATTGTAAATACCAAAAAGCAAAAAGCTAAGGCTAGTTTTTTCATGAGTTTGTGTAATTTTGTAGTTAGTTTAAACTAGTTCTTGAAAACTAGCGTATTACACAAAATTAGTTTAAAAAATCCCAAACTCATTCCTAACTTTCCGCACTCTTTTGCTGGTTTAACCGCCTTATAATCAATATTTAATTGTTTTTTGATATATATTCTATTAATAATTGTTGAGTCATTAAACCAGGGATACAATTAAGGTCTAACTTTCAACAAAAATTAGACATCAGTTTATAACTAATTTTTTTGTTGCATCGTTTATTCTAATTAAATAAATTCCAGGCGCATATTCTAAATTAATAGTTATGTTATTAGCATTGTCAAATTTGGTAATTTCTCTCATTTTCTTTCCAAGAATATTAAATACTTCTATTTTTTCTAAAGGAGACTCGTTTCCCGAGTTAACTGTAACGCTTGATTTTGTAGGGTTAGGAAACATGGCAAAATCAGATTTGTTTGTAAAATCATTTACACTTAATGTATTACTTTGTCTAACGAGTAAAAAACCTGAGTTAATATCACTGATTACAATATTTCCACTATCAAAATATGGATATACATTCCAAGCACCACCACCACCAGCATTATTACTTGAAGGAAAGCTGTCGAAATACCCTATTTCCGAAATATTTTTATTTGCAATATCTGAAATGTCAATAACACGTAACCCAGCTCTATAATTAGCCATATAGAACTTATTTCCTTTTACGTATCCATTATGATCTATTGCAGCCGTAGGACCAGTATAATTCATATGAAATATTGGATTGTCAAGATCATTAAAATCAAAAATAATTGTTCTAGTATTAAAGCCTACTGCACTTTCATCACCTTCATCACCTAGTAAAAAATACCGTTGATCTTCAGTAAACCAACCTTGATGTGTATAAGCCACATCAGAATAACTAATAGTAGCTATTGTCACTGGGTTTGCTTTATCTGTAATATCGGCAATCACTACTTCAATTTCATTACTTCCTATTAAAATTTCACGACCTGTATAATCTGTGTCTGGGCCGTTATAGATTATAGCTTGTGCATCATGACTATAAGCTTCCCCTCCTGTGGAGAGAAAACCACCTGCATCAACCGGGTTTTTAGGATCGCGAATATCGATGAATAAAGGCCCTCCTTGATATGTTCCGGATCTGCTGGTACCTACAGCATACGCGAATCCAGAATCTTCATTAATAACGATATTATGAGCACTACCAAAACCAGTATATCTATTATCGGCTGTAAATGTTTCAGGAGTGTTGGTTACATTTCGTAATCGGGTTAAATCAAACACCTGCATACCATGATTAGATGCTTCACTTACTATAAATGCGTGGTTTTCATATACTTTTACGTCTCTCCAAGAACTACTAGATGTGGCTGTTGGTACTTTTCCTAAGTATATAGGATTAATAGAATTAGAAACATCAATAAAAGCAGTTCCATTATTCAAAGCAATAATTGCATATTCTTTTCCATTTGTAGGATCGGTCCAACCCCAACTGTCATTAGCAGATCCAGCCCCCATAGTTGCTAAAGAAATCTGGGATAAAAGATCGTAGTCATTACAAGGAAATGAAGCTGCCATTCCATTATCACACAATGTTTGAGATTGCAAAATAAATGACGAAAAAATTAAGCTAAGTAGAATTATTTTTTTCATTGGTTGAGTTTTTTAAGAATATAGTTAATAGGGATTTATGTAATAATTGTATGGTTTGTTAAGGAGTACTTTCTTTTACTAATATGAATCCAGAGCCAATATCACTGATCACTATATTCCCACTTTCAAAATAAGGGTAAACGTTCCAGGCACCACTAAAACCAGCATCATCATTAGAAGGGAAAGTATCAAAAAAGGCAACTTCACTCATAGTGCTAGAGGCAATATCAGAGATATCAATAATTCTAATACCTGCTCTATAGTTGGCTAAGTAAAATTTATTCCCTTTTACATATCCATTATGGTCAATCGATGGGGTTGGACCGGTATAGTTCATGTGAAACTTTGGATTGTCAAGGTCTTCAAAATCAAAGACAATCGTTCTGGTATTAAAACCTATACGTTGTTCATCAAGTTCATCTCCCAACAAGAAAAATCGTTGATCTTCTGTAAACCAACCTTGATGAGTGTATCCAACATTAGCGTAATTGATAGTGGAGATTGTTTTTGGATCGTTTTTATCAGTGATATCCGCGATTACAATTTCTATCTGATTACTTCCTATTAATATTTCTTTGCCGGTATAATCAGTATCAGGTCCATTATAAGTAACAACTTGAGCATCGTGACTATAGTCATCACCACCATCAGAAATAAAGCCACCAGCTGCTATAGGGTTCAGAGGGTCTTGGATATTTACAAAATGTGGTCCGCCACCAAATGTAGACGTTCCTACACCATATGCAAAACCGGTATCTTCATTAATTACAATATTATGTGCATTACCAAAACCTGTATACCGTGCATCTGCGGTAAATGTTTCAGGTGGATTACTAACGTTTCTTAATCGAGTTAAATCAAAAACTTGCATTCCATGACCAACAGCTTCACTAACTATAAAAGCATGATTTTCATATACTTTAGCATCACGCCAAGAGCTATTTTGTGTAGCAGTAGGAAGTTTTCCTAAATATATTGGAGTTTCGGGATTAGAAATATCAATAAAAGCTGTTCCGTTATTAAGACACATAATGACATACTCTTTACCATCACTGTCTGTCCATCCCCAGCTATCATTTCCTCCTGTGGCTCCCATTTCTGCAAGGGATATAGAAGATACGAAGTCAATTCCACAACTAGGATAAATCCCTCCTGAAATTACAGTAGTACATTCGCTGATGGGATTGTTGTTATTGTTTTCGTCATCATTACTACAACTAATAATAGACAAACAGATCAAAACACATATTATAGTACTAAGATATTTTTTCATGCTTGGTGTATTTGAATTAATTATTAGGTTGTAAGAATACATATATATAACAGTTAACCTAGGGAATACCCTAAAAATCCATAGTTTATCAAAACTATAGTTAAGGTTTAAATACGTTATAAAAACTTAAAATTATTAGAATTAATTATTTGGATTAGATTATTCGGTTTTGATAAACTTTGTTTAAAAAGGTAACAAAAAATTATGACTGTTGACACTAAAGCCTAAAACAAACAGATTAATTCCGGATTTTTTTATATAATGAATTCAGGTTGTTCCCTACCTTTGCAATTATGATTGAAGATAAAAATACATCAAGAACATCCCTTTCTGAATTAGGAGAATTTGGACTGATAGATCATTTGACAAATAGTTTTGAAATAAAACAAGAATCTACTATTCGTGGTATTGGAGATGATGCAGCTGTTATGGATTTTAAAAACAAAAAATGTGTATTAACTACAGATCTGTTGATTGAGGGAGTACACTTTGACTTATCCTATGTGCCATTAAAACATTTAGGTTATAAGGCAGTGATAGTAAATCTTTCTGATGTGTATGCTATGAATGCAACTGCAACACAGATCACTGTATCTATTGCCGTATCTAATAGGTTTCCTTTAGAAGCATTAGAGGAATTATATGCTGGAATTCAAACTGCGGCTAAAATATATAATGTAGATGTAGTAGGTGGAGATACTACCTCTTCTACTACTGGGTTAATGATTAGTATTACTGCTGTTGGTCATGCAGATGAAGAAAGCATAGTATATCGCGATGGCGCTGGAGAAAAAGATCTCTTAGTAGTTACAGGTGATTTAGGAGCGGCATATCTAGGCCTGCAGATTTTAGAAAGAGAAAAACAGGTATATAAAGCAAATCCTAATTCTCAACCAGATTTAGATCAGTATTCATATTTAATAGAACGACAATTAAAACCCGAAGCGCGTAAAGATATTCTTGAACTTCTTAAAGCATTAGAAGTACAACCGACAAGTATGATTGATATAAGCGATGGTTTATCTTCAGAGGTTATACATTTATGTACTAAATCAAAAGTTGGTGTAAATCTATACGAAGAAAAGATACCTTTAGATCCTGCGGTGATTTCTACTTGTGAAGAGTTTAAGTTGAACAGTACAACTGTGGCACTTAGTGGAGGCGAGGATTATGAATTACTCTTTACTATTAAACAAGAGGATTTTCCAAAGATTAAGGCAAACCCTAATCTAACAGTAATAGGTCATATGACCGATGAGAAAAGTGGAATTGGATTAGTTACAAGAGCTAATGAGAAAATTCAATTAACTGCGCAAGGATGGAATCCTATAAAAGAATAATTTAAGAAGCAGCTTGAAGGTTTAATTTACTTTTGTTTCGTGCAGTTTTCTTAGCATGAACAGATGCTAATACATCATTAATTTCTTTAAGCTTTGGAGTCATTACTTCTAATCTTCCTCTACTATTAGTAGTTGCTTGTTCGCGACAATGAGAACAGGTATATTCTTTTATGTGATGAGTTACCTGTTTTGAAGTAACATAATCATGGCCGAATAAAGCGCAATATATTTTTGATATGGAGAATGACGAATTGGGGGTAGATTTCTTCATCTTTGTGGGGGTTAAAAGTTCATTATCAATACAATAATAATGTTTTTTTAGTTATTAACAACAATTTGTAAGAAAAAATTTTAAAAAAACTTGAAATTTTGCTTGGAAAATGTATTTTATAGTGTTTTTGGCTTGTAAAATTGTATTTCGTCGGATAAATCATGCTGGATTTTGATTTTTTTTCAAAGAGATGTCTCTCTAGAGAAGACGGGAATATATCAGCTTTTTTTTAGAAATTGATGTAAAGATTTTAAAAGCTCCTCTTTGTTTTCGATGTAAGACATGTGCCCCCCTTTAAAGGAGATTACATCCGTTTTAGAGTGCTTTGATTCTTTCAGATTTTGTTGATATGGTAATACTGGATCTTTTTCTCCTGCAAAAATTATTTTTTGTTTTTTAAAATTTAACAAGGTCTTCGTGTGATCTTTTCTAATCTTCATGCCTTCCAGAGCAGAAATAATTCCTTGAAGAGGAGTTTTAGAGGCTTCATTCTTTATAGTCTCAATTTGATCACTAAATTTAGAACGGTTTTCCTCTGCAAAAAGATTAGCAATCGCCATGCTAGTATATGCATTGGGGTTTTTCTTTACGATATCAATGGCACGGCTACGATTTATCTTTCTTTCTTCATTATCGGGGAAAGAAGTAGAGTTTAGCAAGACGATTCCGGATATCATCTCTGGAAACAGATCTAGATATGCTAATGAAACATACCCACCCATAGAATGACCAATAAGTATTGGTTTATCTGTTATAGTAATGTCTAAAACAGCTTTTACAGCCTCTGCCATATCTTCCATCCTATGAATATAACCCAGGCAATCTGTTTTTCCGTGACCTAATAAGTCAATTGTGATACAGGCGTGTGTTTCAGAAAAATAAGAAACAACATCATTCCACATAGTTGAATTTTCTAAAAAACCGTGTAAAAAAACCAAGGGAGTACCTTTTCCTGAGATGTGATAATTAATTTCAATCCCTTTATATGCTAATGTCATTTTGAAATTTTATATTTCAACTTTTTTATCAATATTCGTTAAAGCGACATAAACCTAACCAAATGCGATTTAATAAAGAAACTTTTATAACAGGATTTGCATTGTTCTCCATGTTTTTTGGGGCAGGAAATTTAATTTTACCTCCCAATCTTGGCTTTAAGGCGGGAGACATGTGGTTTTGGGTTACTATTGGGTTTGTTATTTCTGCAGTTGTACTTCCGCTATTTGGTATTTTTGCACATGCAAAACTACAAGGAACTATGTTGGATTTTGGAAAAAAAGTTTCTCCTACTTTTAGCCTTGTTTATTGTTTTATAGTATACGCTATTTCCATCGCTTTACCGTCACCAAGAACGGCATCGGTAACTCATGAGATGGCTATTCAACCTTTTTTTGGAACAAGTTCTTTGTTAACAAGTAGTGTCTATTTTTGCATTGTACTGTTTTTTGTATTAAACCGTTCAAAGATTCTGAACATACTCGGTAAGTTTCTTACTCCTGTTATTTTTATTGTAATTCTGAGTATTATTTTCATTGGAATTTTTTCTACACATCCTCCTATGAATAGTTCGGTTTTTGAAACTCCTGTTGTAGAAGGGTTATTAGAAGGATATCAAACATTTGATGCAATCGGAGCTGTTGTGGTTGGTGGAGTAATTATAATTTCACTTCAGTTAAAGGGAAGAAAAAGTTTTGAAGAAAATCGATTGTTAATACGTAATTCAGGGATAATCGCCGGAATAGGCCTTTTTATAGTATATGCAGGGTTAATATTTAATGGAGCTCTGTTTAATGGAGCTTTCGAACAGGAAATCAGTCGTACAGAATTATTATCAGGCCTTAGTCTAAAAACCTTAGGCAATATAGGAAGCACTTTCCTAAGTGTTCTGGTTTCTCTTGCTTGTTTTACGACTGCCGTTGGAATTGTAACAGGGACAGCAGATTTTATAAAAGGAATATTTGGAGAATCTCATCAAGCATATATTATAACTGCTGTTATAGGGTGTATTTTAGGTGTGGTAATGGGACAGTTGGATGTACATGACATAATAGTAGTAGCCATTCCTGCTTTAATGTTTATTTACCCAATTACTATTGTATTAATACTACTAAATGTATTACCAGATAAATTTACTTCTTCAATTGTATTCAGAGCAGTTGTTATTGTTACTATTATATTTAGTTTGCCGGATTTTTTGGGATCTATTGGGCTTAAAGATCAAGTACAAGCCATTTTGGAATTAATTCCACTTGGGCGATATAGTTTAGCTTGGCTAATGCCTGCTATATTTTGTCTTATCATTAGTAACGTTTTTATTAAAGAAAAATCTTCAAAGTAAATGTGCAGTATTTTTAAAAAGTAAATAGCATACGGTATTGCCTTTTTTATTAAATTTGCGTTTTAACACTTTTTTAAGAAAGTTAAAATCAAAAAGTTAATCTAAAAGGGAAACATAATATCAAATGAAAAAATTACCGATTCTAGGAGCAATTGTTTTACTAATTTCCTCTTGTACCAAAGACGATTACATCCCTATCGTATCGAATTTAGATACGGAGTTATTAAGTACGCTGGATATTGCATCAAATGGAGAGGGAGCTGCTTTTTTTATATTACCTGAGAGTAATGACTATGCCAGTATCCCACAAGATCCTTTAAATCCAATTACTAGTGAGAAAGTTGCCTTAGGTAGATTATTACTTCATGAAACGGCTACTGGAGGAAACCCAAAAATTGACGAGATGAAAGGGACTTATTCTTGTGCGTCTTGTCACCAGGCTTCGGCTGGATTTAGTGCAGGATTAAGACAAGGAATCGGTGAATGTGGAGTAGGTTTTGGTATAAGAGGAGAAGATAGAGTTGTTAATACTAACGTTCCTCGAGATTCTGTAGATATACAACCTTTGCGATCGCCAACATTGCTTAATGTAGCGTATCAGGATGTTATGCTTTGGAATGGACAGTTCGGAGGAACAGGTACTAATGCTGGTACCGAAGCTAGTTGGACAGAAATTCAAGAAAATTTTTTAGGATTTCAAGGAGTAGAAGTGCAGGCAATCAAAGGACAAAAAGTACATAGACTACAAATTGATGTAGATTTTGTAAATACTTTTGGGTACAAAAACCTTTTTGATGCTGCTTTTCCAGATGTAGCAGAAAGTGAAAGATATACGAAAGATAATGCAGCTTTGGCTATTGCAGCGTATGAAAGAACATTGTTAGCAAATAGATCTCCTTGGCAGGATTGGTTAAAAGGGAATAGTGATGCTTTAAGCGATACAGAGAAGAGAGGAGCTATTGCTTTTTTTGGAAATGGGAAATGTTATGAATGTCATACGGGACCAGCACTTAATGATAAAAGTTTTCATTCTTTTGGTATGGGGGATTTTGAGAACTCTAATGATGCATTACTATTATATGACGTGAATATCGAGAATGTAAAAAGAGGAAGAGGTAATTTTACGAATAACCCAAGTGATGATTATAAATTTAAAACACCAACATTATACAATTTAGTAGACAATGGTTTCTATGGTCACGGAGGAACTTTTACTTCTGTAAAAGATGTGATATCTTATAAAAATGATGGAACTCCGCAAAATACAGAGGTTCCAGCAGAGAACTTAGCATCTCAATTTGGAACTATAAATCTTACGGAAGAAGAAATCGATGATATGACTTCTTTTATTTCGAATAGCTTGAGAGATCCTGAATTGAACAGATATGTTCCTGAATCAATTAATTCTGGAAATTGTTTTCCAAATAATGATGACACATCCAGAGCAGATTTAGGATGTGATTAATTTAGAGTAGCGATCCACCAGGTATTACCATAAGGATCTTTGAAACCGGCTCCGCGGGCTCCATAATCTTCTTCCATAGGTTGCATTAAGGATATGGCGCCTGCATCTATTGCATTGTAATAGGTTTGATCTGTATCCTTTACATATACATACATGGAGGTATGTTGAGCGGGATAGGTTGTAGATGCTTCAGTAATCATTATTGTAGCATCTCCTATCATAACCTCAGAATGTTCGATTTTATAGGCAGTATCCACCTTGCGAATCATTTCCTGAGCATTGAATATTTTTCTGATAAAATCTATAAAATCATCTGCATTATTAACTACCAAATAAGGCATTGCCTGTTGATGACCTGCTGTAATTTTCATTCGTTGCATTGTAATTCTTTAACGTTTTGGTATGCAACGATAAAACAATCATAAATATTCTACAAAATGTTAAAAAATAGTCATAAAAAAACCAGATTACTTTTAAAAGTAATCTGGTTTTTTTTCATTAGAAAAGAATGAATCTAGTTTCTTACTGATTCATCAATTCTTCAATTTCTTTTGCTTCGATAGGAATGTTCCCCATTAAATTAAAAGGTTCCCCCTTTTCTTTTATCACAACATCATCTTCTAATCGTACTCCAAAACCTTCATCAGGAATATAAATACCTGGTTCTACAGTAAAAACCATATTAGCTTGCATAGGTTCTGTTAAGATTCCGTAATCATGGGTATCCAATCCAATATGGTGAGAGGTGCCGTGCATAAAATACTTTTTATAAGCTGGCCAATCAGGATCTTCATTTTGAACATCAGCTTTATCGATAAGTCCAAGACCTAATAATTCTGAAGTCATAATTTTGCCCACTTCCACATGATAATCAGCCCAGATTGTTCCAGGAACTAGCATCTTAGTAGCTTCATTTTTTACTCGTAAAACCGCATCGTATACTGCTCTTTGACGATCTGTAAACTTACCTGAAACAGGAATGGTACGAGTTAAATCACTAGAATAATTAGCATATTCTGCTGCTACATCCATTAAGATTAGCTCTCCTTCCTTACACTGTTGGTTATTCTCTATGTAATGCAAAACATTGGCATTGTTACCACTAGCTATAATTGGAGTATATGCAAAACCTTTAGATCGGTGATTTATAAATTCATGTAATAACTCCGCTTCAATATTATATTCCCACACTCCAGGTTTTACAAAACCAAGCAATCTTCTAAATCCTTTTTCGGTGATATTACAAGCGGTTTGCATGAGATCAATTTCTATTGGATCTTTTACAGAACGTAAGCGTTGTAAAATGGGATTACTTTTGGCAACAGTATGAGCAGGGTATTTAGCTTTCCACCATTTTGTAAAACGATCTTCTCTGGTTTCAGTCTCTACATTTGCTCTATAATGTTCATTAGTATTGACATAGACTGTGTCACATTGTGTCATAATCTCGAAGAATATTTTCTCCAAATCTTGTAACCAATATACTGTTGTTACTCCAGAAGTTTCAAAAGCTTTTTCTTTGGTTAACTTTTCACCTTCCCAGATAGCGATTAATTCACTGGTTTCTTTTAAGAATAAGATTTCACGATGCTTTTCATTTGGTGCATCAGGAAAAAGGACTAAAATACTTTCCTCCTGATCTACTCCACTTAGATAAAAAATATCTCTATGCTGTTCAAAAGGGATTGTACTATCTGCACTAATCGGATAAATATCATTACTATTAAAAACAGCAATACTATTTGGTTTCATTTTAGCCGCAAAATTCTTCCTGTTTTTTATAAAGAGGTTTTTATCTATTTGATGATATTTCATGATGTCTATTTTTAAAAAAGATGTGTTTTCAAAAATAGAATAATTATTTACGTAATAAAAAAGGAACTCATAAGATTTGAGTTCCTTTTTTAAAGTATCTAAATACCTAGTGTTTTTTTAGCTAAAACTAGTATTTTATTTGCTTATCGCTTTTTTAACAAAACCTATAATTGCCATTAAAACTCCACCACCAACTCCACCGCCAGCAACACTACCTAGTATTCCTGCTATATCCATTCCGCCAGAAGTATCGATTCCTAGATAACTAAGTAAATAACCTCCTATTCCTCCTCCCAGAATTCCCAGAATTGAATTTCCAATTCTTCCGAAAGAAGCATTTTTTAATAATGAGCCAGCAATATTTCCGCCTACGGCTCCACTGATTAATTGAATAATTAATGGCAAGTATTCTTCCATGGTTATTTAGTTTATTGATTAGTTGTCAATAAATTAACAAAAAAACAACGACAAACGCAAAAAACAAGTGATTTGAGAATTTCTTTTTGAAGAATTATTTTCGATGTATTGTTAAACAATATCTAAAAATTTTGACACTATAGTAGCATTCTATACTTTCAGCCAACTAAACTTCCATCATAATGAAAACATACATTTCAACTTTTTTACTATTATTTATTAGTATTTCTATTTTTTCACAACAACCAGCAACGCAGGCTGTCGAGATTCAAAAAGCATTATTACAGAAAAAAGAACTGGAAAAATCTTCTCTTGTTAAGAATGTTCCTTTTGAAAACATAGGACCATCTGTAATGAGTGGACGTGTAGTAGACGTTGATGTAAATCCAGAAAATACAACAGAATTTTATGTTGCTTATGCTTCTGGTGGATTATGGTATACTATAAACAACGGAACGACTTTCGAACCTGTTCTGGATAATGCCGAAACCATCAATGTAGGTGATATTGCTGTTGATTGGAAAAATGGAACCATTTGGGTTGGAACAGGAGAGAATAATTCGTCTAGATCATCGTATGCTGGAGTAGGAATTCTAAAATCTAAGGATGCAGGGAAAACATGGAAGAATGTTGGACTTATAGATTCTCATCATATTGGGCGTATAGTAATAAATCCTAAAAATCCAGATGAGGTAGTTATAGGAGCTACAGGTCATCTATATTCTAATAATGAAGAAAGAGGAATATATAAAACAACCGATGGAGGAACTACTTGGAAAAAAACATTGTTTATTAATAATGAGACAGGAATTATTGATCTTGCTTATGCTCCGGACAATTTTAATGTTATGTATGCTGCAGCATGGGATAAGGATCGTAAGGCATGGAATTTTGAAGGAAATGGATCTAGTTCTGATATTTATAAAAGTATGGATGCAGGGAATACTTGGAATAAAATCTCAATAGAAGGAAGCGGTTTCCCTACAGGAGATGGTGTAGGAAGGATAGGATTAGCGGTTTTTGATGAAAACACTGTGTATGCAGTTCACGATAGTCAATTTAGAAGAGATGAAAGTGATAAAACAGAAAAAGATTCTGGATTAACTAAGGATGATTTTAAAACAATGTCTGTAGATGCTTTTTTAAGTTTAGAAGATAAAAAGCTGAATCGTTACTTGAAAACTAATGGATTTCAGGAAAAATATCGTGCAGAAAATGTGAAGCAAATGGTTCGTAGTGGTTCTGTAAAACCTATAGACCTGGCAAAGTATTTAGAAAACGCAAACGCGGCTCTTTTTGATACTCCAGTGATTGGAGCAGAAGTATACAGAAGTGATGATGGAGGAAAGAGTTGGAAAAAAACACATAAAGAGTATCTGGATGATATTTTCTATAGCTATGGCTATTATTTTGCTCAAATACAGGTAAATCCATCTAATAAAGATCACATTTATATCTCAGGAGTACCTATTCTAAAATCTAAGGATGGAGGAAAAACATACAAAAGTATTAGCGCAGAAAACGTTCATGCGGATCATCATTCCCTTTGGATAAATCCTAAAAACCCAAATCACCTAGTAAATGGTAATGATGGAGGTGTAAATATTACCTATGATGATGGAGAGAATTGGATCAAAGCTAATCAACCGAGTGTTGGTCAGTTTTATGCAATTAATGTGGATCATGAGAAACCATATAATGTATATGGAGGACTACAGGATAATGGGGTATGGGTTGGTTCTGTGAATGCAGGAGAAGATGCTTCATGGCATCAAAGCGGACATTACCCTTGGAAAAGTATTATGGGCGGTGATGGTATGCAAGTGCAGATTGATAATCGAGATAGTAATATTGTGTATACCGGGTTTCAGTTTGGAAATTATTTTAGATTAGATCGTTCAACAAAGGATCAGGTTTATATTCAACCAAAACATGAATTAGGAGAATCTCCATACCGGTTTAATTGGCAAACACCTATTTTATTATCTCCACACAATCAAGATATTTTGTATTTAGGTGGAAATAAATTGATGAGGTCCATGAATCAAGGTGATGAGTGGACTGCAATCTCTGATGACCTTACCAATGGTGGTAAAAAAGGAAATGTTGCTTATGGTACATTAACATCAATTGCAGAATCAATATTTCAGTTTGGGTTGATATATACGGGTAGTGATGATGGATTGGTTTATGTTACCAAAAACGCAGGAGGAAACTGGAGTAAGATTTCTGATAGTTTTCCAAAAGACTTGTGGGTATCTAGAGTTGTAGCTTCTGCTCATAAAAAAGAACGTGTTTATGTAAGTTTAAATGGATATCGATGGGATGACTTTACACCATATGTTTATATGAGTGATGATTATGGACAAACTTGGGCTAATATTGGGAGAAACTTACCAATATCAGCAGTTAATGTAATCAAAGAAGATCCTAAAAATGAAAATGTATTATATGTTGGGTCCGATAATGGTGCTTATGTTTCATTAGATAAAGGGAGTACCTGGCAAGTATTTTCTAAAGGAATACCAAATGTTGCAGTTCATGATATTGTTGTGCAGCCAGAAGCTAATGATCTTTTATTAGGAACTCATGGTAGAAGCATCTATAAAACAAATATAGAACCGCTTCAAAATCTAAATGAAGAAGTTCTTGTTTCGGCTTTACATTTGTATCCAGCCAGTACAGTAAAGGCTTCACCTCGTTGGGGAAGTTCTTGGAGCAAGTGGTTAGATGCTTATGAACCTTCTACCACGCTAAAATATTATGCAAATAAAACTGGAACCATATCTGTTAAGATTATAACAGAAAGCGGTAAAACACTTCAGGAGTTTTCGTCTGATTCTGATAAAGGATTGAATTATACCAAGTATGACCTTACAATTTCTGATAAAGGAAGGAAAGCATTGTTAAAAGAATTTCCTGATGAAGAGATCTCTAAAAAGAAAAATGGAAAGTATTACCTTCCTGTTGGAAAATACGAAGTAGTTATTTCTGATGGAAAACAAACAGAAAAAGTTCCTTTTGAGATAAAATAAAAACAGATATATAAATTTATTACGTTTAGAATTTATTTGGACAATTATATAAAGACAATCAATCTTTTTTGTTACCTTTTATAAAAGTTTATTAACCAACGTAATGAAAGTAAACCCCTACAATACGGTTATCTTTTTAGGATGCCTCGTACTTGTTGTTCTCGCACTGTGGAAACTCGTTCAGTATTGGAAAAAAGATAAGACCTTAAGGTATTTTTATGGATTCTTGATTACTTCTAATCTTGTAATTATACAGGTATTACTCATGGATTTTGGACTTCATAAATCATATCCATGGATATTGGCTTTTTTTGTGCCGTTTCAATATTTATCACCAGTATATTTTACTGCGTTTATTTGTTACTATCTAAAAAAAGAAGAGTTATATAAAAGGAATCGAAACTATTTATTTCTTCCGTTTATAGGTTTTTTTGCGTTATATACAGTACTTAAGATTAACGTTTTTTTAGATTATGCTTGGATTTCGAAAGAGGTTTTTACAATAATCCATACCGAAGTTGATGAAAACACAGCACTGACGTTCAATATTATTATTAGTATTTGGAACCTTCTGATTATTCACAAGTATGAAAATAAAATTGGGAAATTATCTTTTAATCAAGTAAAGAAAAAAACGCAATGGATTAAAACCATTGTTGCCATACTTATTACATTCAATGTTATTTGGTTACTAACTATTGTTCTATTTTTTATAAGAGAAGATATAAGTGGCCATGTTCCATATTATCCGTATTGGATTTTATATATGTTGTTTTATTATACATTTTTATATTTAGGGTCAAAGCATATTTATGAAGTCTCTGAAAAAAATGAATCGGAGGAAGAAGCAGTGCAAAAGGCAATTCAGAATTTTAGAATGTCTGGACTTAATCATATGTTTTCGGAAGAAGAGTTAGAATTGATTCATTATGACAAACCATCTCAGATTACGGGAATACTAAGCTATTTTTCTACATCTTTATTCGATAAAAATAAGCTTGAAGATGTGTTGTGGGATATTGTAGAGAATTGTATCGCATATCTGCAGTTAGAAGATTGCATCATCTATATATTAGATGGATCAAAAAAGGTACTGGTTCAGAAAGCTGCATTTGGTAATAAAAATCAGGGGGAGCGTAAAATACTAAGCCCAATAGAAATTTCTTTAGGTGAAGGAATCGTAGGACAAGTTGCGTTATCAGGAGAATATGAATGTGTTTATAATGTAACCTATGATAGCAGATATGTTGTGGATGATATTAGTCGTAGATCAGAATTAGCTGTTCCAATTGTTGTTGATGATGAAGTGGTTGGAGTCTTAGATTCAGAACATTCTCAGGAAGGATTTTTTAACGAAAACCATATCCTTTTATTTCAATTAATTGCGAAGCTTACTGCAAAAAAGCTTGCTCAGATTAATATCAAGAATACTACCAACATCACCGATGACAATTTGTATTTTAAAGAACTTCATTTTTTGATGAAGGAGGCCAAAATATATAGAGATTCTAGTTTGGGATTAGAAAGTATTTCGAAAATGTTAAAAATCAGCAGTAATTATTTGTCGCAAATGGTAAATAAATTAAGTGGATCTAATTTTTCAGATTATGTGAATAGTTTTCGTATTGAAGATGCTAAAGCTAAGCTTAAAGATCCAAATTTTGCGAATTACACAGTATTAGCTATAGCTTTGGAATCCGGTTTTAACTCTAAATCAACCTTTTATAATGCGTTTAAAAAACATACAGGTATTTCCCCAAAAGAGTATAGAGAAACTTCTTTAGAAATGAAATAATCCAAAACTATCCATTGACTCAAAACTCTTTATACCATTATCTTAAAACTAGATATTGTAAAAAAAGTTGTTCTTTTACAATAAGGAATAAACCCAATTAATTTTTATTAGACTTATAAAAATCCATGAAGTGCATTCATAAATTAGTAGTATTTGTTGCGTGCTTTATAGTATTGTGTTTGGATGTTTCTGGACAAGCGGAGGTTACTTATAACATTAAATCATATAATGTTTTTAATGGGTTGTCTAATAATTGGGTTTCTGATATATTTCAGGACGAAGATGGTTTTATGTGGTTTGCCACTCAATATGGCCTTAATAGATTTGATGGGCAATCGTATGAAAAATACACATATACATCAAAAAACCCAAAAAGCCTAACGGGTAATTGGGTGAGATCAATTCTTCAGCTAAGTGATGGTAAACTATATATAGGTACTCTAGGAGGAGGAATCGACATTTTGGATCCACATAGCGGAGTATTCGAAAATCTTGAGGAATTAGAGAGTGAAAAAGATATATTGATGGTCAATAATTTGACCAAATATGGAAAAGAAAATCTTTGGATATCTTCTACAAGTGGTGCTTATAAGTATACTCCTAAAAGTCAGACATTAAAACGAGTTTATAATAAAAGATCATCAAATATTTCAGTTCTTAATGATGGAAGATCATTAATTGCAAGTAATGAAGGATTATTCGAGGTAAAGGATACTATTACCAAAAAGTTAGATCTATTTAAAGGAAGAATCATTTCTAATATTCTCACACTATCTAATAATAAGACATTAGTATATATAGCTAATGAGTTATATAGTATAGAGGAAAAAAATGATCGATGGGTAAAAGAGAGGTTAGATTTTGATAGCTCTTATATTAGTAATGCAACCGATAAGTCATTTTTCTTTCAGGATAATCGAGATTGGATCTGGCTAGCTGCCGGGAAAAAAATATGGAAATTTTCTCCAGATTTTAAAACGCAAATAGTATTTGATGCGCAGGATTTATTAGGATATGATTTTTCAAAACGCTTAAGGTTACTTTGTATTTTTCAGGATAGAGATAATGATTTTTGGATAGGAACAAATGCAGGTGCTTTTCAGCTTATAGAGAACAAACCGTTTAGACATCCAATTCTAGGGGCTGTTGGAAATGCTAGAGAAATTGTAGAATGTGAAGGTAAAATGTGGTTTACCCTACCTGATGGATTATATACTTGGGATAAAATTAAAGGAACACCATTAAAAAAAATCTCTGATTATAGAATGACATCCTTAGCTTGTGCTTCTAATGGTGCTGTTTATGGGTTGTTTAAAAATGAATTTGTTGGAATTTTAAAAATAGACGCTAAAAATGAGAGTGTAGTTGAGCAAATTTTTGAATCTGAAAAAATGCCAAGTAGTCCTTGGAGAATAATTGAAGATGCAAATAAGCGTTTGTGGATTACACACTGGAATCATATGATGGTCTATGATACGACTGATGGAAGTTATTTTAGACTTAAGGTAACTAAGAAGAACATAGCAATTGTTGATTTATTTTTAGATAAAAAAGACAATTTATGGTTAGCCACTATAAGTGGAGGTCTTGTTAAACTTTCTAATGCTAGTAAATTTGTAGCATCTTCTGATTCTAATTTTAAACGCTTTGTACATGATAAGAATGATGATAGTAGTGTTAGTTCTAATTTGGTGATGTCTTTACACCAAACAAATGATGGCAAATTATGGATAGGAACTGATGGTGGCTTAAATCGTATGGATATCGAAGAAGAGAAATTTACGAGATATATGAGGGATGATAAGATGCCAGATGATAAAGTATTAAATATTACCAGTGATAAGAATGGAGTATTATGGTTAAGTACCATAAGTCATGGGATTACATCATTTAATCCTACAACAAATGAATTCAATACGTATACGGTCGAGGATGGTTTATACGATAACTCCATGTTGTTGAGTTCTATTTATCGAGCCGCAGACGGATATATCTGGACAGGAAGTGAAAGAGGCGTGAACTATTTTCATCCAGAAGAATTGAGTGTCGCTTCAGATTACAAACCTAATTTGATTTGGTCATCATATGTAAAGCATCGTAAGGATACAATCATAACCAATCATTTTCCTAATAAATTAAATGATGTAATTAGGGTGCGTTCTGAAGATCAGAATGTTAGTTTTCAATTTTTAGCATTAACCTTTAAAGAACCAGAAAATGTTAGATATCAGTTTTGGTTACAAGGGTTTCATAACGATTGGTTGCCAGTACAGGAAAAAGGATTAATTACATTATCATATTTACCCAAAGGAAAATACAAATTGCATGTTAGAGCATCTAGTTCGGAAAATAAATGGGAAGTACTACATGAACCAATATCAGTTTTAGTATTACCTCCTTGGTATAAAACCAATGTTGCGTATTTGGCATATAGCCTATTTTTATTGTTATTAATTTATACTTTTTATAAAATTCAATTAAGAAGAAAAATAGCTGAAACCGAGAAAGAACATGTTTCTAGTTTAGCAGAAGTTAAAACACGATGGTTTAATCAGATTGCTCATGAGTTTAGAACTCCTCTTACAGTTATTTTAGGAGCTGTAGATCAGATAAGAAATAGATCTGTTAAAGATACTTCGAACAAAGAAGATAAGTATTTACATCAGATCGAAAACCAAGCAAATCATTTATCCAATCAAGTACATCAAATTTTGGAAATAGCACAGATGCAAGAAGATCAATTGGAGATGAATGAGCAGCTTGGGGATTTTGTTTCTTTTCAGCGGTATCTATTGTATTCATTTAAATCCCTTGCCGAGGAAAAAGAAATTTCACTTACGTTTTCTAGTGATCAAGAAGAATTACATATGTATTATGATGAAGATAAATGGAGAAAAATTACTACAAATTTAGTTTCTAATGCTATTAAATATAATGTAGTTGGAGGAAAAGTGTCTTTAAAAATAAACTATGTAGAAGATGAAGATAGTTCTAGGATAAATGTTATTGTTAAGGACTCGGGTATTGGAATTTCTTCTGATTTCATGAAAATTCTATATGACCCTTTTACAAGATCACAAACCGAAAATGAAAACGGAGTAGGTTTAGGTTTAACATTGACCAAAGAACTTGTGGAACTAATGAAAGGGAATATTAGAGTAGAAAGTAAAGAAGAATTAGGAACTACATTTACAATAAGTACGCCTGTGATCGTATCTTCAGATTTTCTGAATTCGGAAGAAGATTTGATCCTGCAGGATTCATCTTTACCAATAGTTTTAGTAGCAGAAGATCATAAAGAAGTACAAGAGTATATTCAATTTTGTTTGGCATCAAGTTATACGGTGGTATTAGCCAATAATGGTCAGGAAGCGTGGGAGTTATGTCAAGAACATCTTCCAGATCTTGTGATTTCTGATATTATGATGCCTAAATGGGATGGTATTAAATTAGGTTCAATGATTAGGAGTCATATTGCCACAGATCATATTCCTCTTATTTTCTTAACTGCTAAGGCGAGCCAACATAGTCAAATCGAAGGCTTAAAAATTGGAGCAGATGCGTATTTGGCAAAGCCTTTTGATAGAGAAGAATTGTTGATTAGAGTAAATCACTTAATTCATACCAGAACGAAACTTCGAGAAAAGTATGATCAAGAGGACGTAGGGAACGTTTCAGAAAATAAAGTTATAGACGGCTTTATGCAGTCTGTTATCGATATTGTAAAAGACCATATGGATAATGATGAGTTTAGTATACCTGTATTGGCAGAACAATTACATATGAGTAGAGTCCATTTATTCAGAAAGATTAAAAACCTAACAGGCATGTCTCCAACAAAATTTATTCGTAAAATTAGATTACAACATGCGCGTGATTTATTGAATAATAAAGAATATTCTATTGCAGAGATCGCATATCAAACAGGGTTTAAGGATCCAGCATATTTCTCTCGAGTATATGTGGAAGAATTCGGAAAACCTCCTTCTGAATCTAGAAAATAACGGATATAATCGCTCTATTTACAGTAGATAATACATTCATGTAACTGTAGTACAAGTAATGGTAACGATAGTACAACACAACATTTGATTCTTGTTTTACCTTGCTTTTATAATTGAAAGCAATCAAAAACGATTTGAATTTTATAGTCTCTCTTTTGAGATTTAATACGAATAGTTTTTGGTAAGGACAAAAAAAATCAAAATGGACATTCAGAAAAAATCAGGCAATAAAAATGCCTCAGAAACAATTCATAAACTTTTTAAACCTTGTATGCTATTTGTAACTATTACAAGTATACTTTATACATTAAAAAATTATGAACCTTTATTAAATAGTGATATACGTATGGGAATAAACTTTTGGGTTATTCCTGTGACTTTATCTATTTTCCTTTTTTATGTGTTCATAGAAAAATCAAACTTGTTGTTACTAGACAATTATTTTTATATTTCGTTTGATCAGAATAATATTCCAGAAAAAACTTCTTTAAATCTAAAGCAGCATAAGAGAGGAACAGATACTAAAAAGGAAGAACCATCTGCACATAAAAAAACTACTTTATCCATACCTTATCTTGATGAGGTTTTTCAGGAATTCGATGAAGATTATTTACATAATGCACCTATTCAGACAATTTCTATACTAAGTTATTTTGCGACGTCACTTTTTGAAAAGAACAATGTTAATGATGTACTCTGGGATATTGTAGAAAATTGTATTTCTCACCTTCACTTAGAAGATTGTGTTATCTATATGCTTGATAAAGAAAAACAGTATTTAATCCAAAAAGCTGCTTTTGGGAATAAAAATAATGGAGAGAAAAAGATTGTAAGTCCAATAAAAATAGAAATGGGAGATGGTATTGTTGGGAATGTTGCCAAATCAAAAAGATATCAACGTATCAATGATGTACGTAAAAATAAAGCATATATTATTGATGATGCTTCTAGAATGTCAGAGTTATCAGTACCAATATGTATTGAAGGCACGATTATAGGTGTATTAGATTCTGAACATTCAGAAAAGAATTTTTTCACCAATGATCATGTATTCTTATTTCATTTAATAGCAAAACTTACAGAAAAAAAGCTAAAACAGATATGCAGTAATAGCGCAACTTGTCATATTACAAATGATAATACATATTATAAAGAATTAGAGTTCTTAATGAAGGAAGCAAAATTATATAGAGATCCTAATTTAGGATTAGATAGTGTGGCGGGTAAACTCAAAATTAGCAGCAATTATTTATCCCAATTAGTCAATAAACTAACCGGCAAAAATTTCGCAGATTATATAAATACATTTAGAGTAGAAGACGCTAAGTTAAAATTAAGGAATATCAATTTTATAAATTATACTATTGTTGGTATTGCTTTAGAATCAGGATTTAATTCCAAGTCCACATTTTATAGTTCATTTAAAAAAATGACAGGAATTTCACCAAGTAGTTATAGAAAAACTGGTTGAAAATGTCCTGATTCTTTGAAATTCAAACTTTCTGGATACTTCTCGCCTCAATCCTATTTAAATTTATTACAAGAGTAACTCAATAATCAAATACGATTCTCATAAAGATGTTTGAGACATCCTTATGAGTGATTTAATTACTTCAGATAATAAAAATAAATATGATGAAAAAGAATAATTTTTTACACCTATTTATGCTAATGGGTCTAGCAATCATTAGTTGCAAAAATGATGATGAAACAATTACCTCACTTCAAAATCAAAACCCAGAAGATTTTTCTGTAGAAGCCACTGAAATTACTGATAATAGCGCATTATTAACCTGGAATTCTGCTATCGATCCAGATGGTGATGTCGTTTCATATGAGATTATGTTAAATGGAACTGAAATCGCCTCCTCTATTACGGATACAGAGTATTTATTAGAGGAACTTTCGCCCAATATTAATTATAACGGATCCGTTATCGCTTCTGATGGTAATAATGGTGTTTTCGAAAGTACTTTTACATTTACAACAAATGAAACAATAGACACGATGGTATCTATTGCTTGGCAAAAATCCTTAGGAGGTACAAGTAATGATGAAGCATATAGTATTTGGCAAACAAATGATCAAGGCTATATTGTAGCTGGTTCCTCAGAATCTGATGATGGTAATGTTTCAGGAAATAACGGGAATAAAGATTGTTGGATTGTAAAACTAGATAGTCAAGGCACCATACAATGGGAAACAAATATAGGTGGCTCCAATAATGATACAGTACATGATATAAAACAAACCACAGATGGCGGATTTATTGTAGGAGCTTTTTCTTCCTCTAGTGATGGAGATGTATCAGCGAATAATGGCATGCGTGATTTTTGGATTGTAAAATTGAATGCATCAGGATCAATAGAATGGGAAAACAATGTGGGCGGTTCTAGTGATGATATTCTTGAGTCGATTATTCAATCATCAGATGGAGGATATGTAGCAGTCGGGTTTTCAAGTTCGGATCAGTTTGATGTAAGTGGTCAATCTGATGCTTGGGTTATAAAACTGAATGCATCAGGAGTTTTTCAATGGGAAACCAATTTAGGAGGTTCACAAAGAGATATTGCCTTTTCTGTGGATCAGACTACCGATCAAGGATATATTATAGCAGGCTATACAGAAACTAACGATAACAAAAGAGATATGTGGATCGCAAAACTAGATGCTACAGGAGATCTTAGTTGGGAGAAATCATTTGTAGGTACTGAAAATGAAGAAGCAGAATCCATAGAACAAACGTCAGATGGAGGTTACATAATTGCGGGATATTCTGAATCTAACGATGGAGATATCGGAGAAAATAAAGGAGGTAATGATGCTATAATCATCAAAACTGATATAGCTGGGAATATACAATGGAAACAAACCTTTGGTGGTTCTCGATCAGAGGGCATAAGTGATATACACCAAACCAATGATGGAGGATATATTGCTATAGGAAATTCTAGTTCTAATGATGAAGATGTAGCAGATAATAATGGAGCTTCAGACTTTTGGATTATACGATTAGAACCTAATGGAGCTATTGTATGGCAAAAAAACTTAGGTGATGAAGGAGATGATTATGCTTTTTCTATTCAGCAAACATCAGATGATGGTTTTATCGCAACGGGTACTTGGTATACTAATATTACCGGAAGCGGAGAAGGAACTACAGGAGATTTTGACTATTGGGTTATTAAGTTAGAATAATAGCAGGAGTGTGTAATGATTAGGTTTTTGTCCAATTGCTTTTCATTACTAGTGGGTCCTCATTATCTAACCTAATCGACAGTGATGAGGATCCTTTTTTTAAATTTATGATATGAAACGACTTGCACTATTTTTAGTATGTACCTTTTCTACTTGTTTTTTTGGGTATTCTTGTTTTTGGGATTATGACACTATAGAGATGGAAAGAATACAATTTCCAGATGTAATTGAATTAATATCAGGAAAGTTTTTGAGGCACTCACCTGAGTTCTATCAATGGAGAATACAAGATAGAACTTTAAAGCTTCAGAAGTTTCCTGATAGTTTAGAACTATACGATGATCTTGCGGTTGCATATTCAAAAATCGGTAATGACTCAAAGGCGATTCAGGTTATTCTGAAAAAAGATAGTATTGCTCCAAAAAACTATAAAACATACGCCAATTTAGGAACTTTTTATATCCATGACGGCCAATTTTCTAAAGGGTTAACCTATATAGATAAAGCAATTGCGATCAATCCTAATGCTCATTTCGGAAGAGAAATATATCAACGACATCTAGTAGAATATGTATTAAGTAGGATGAAGAATGGAAAAGTAGTACTGCCTTTGTCTGTAGATTTCAGTCCTAGTTTTGAGCGTTTCCCGAGGCATAAATTAGATAATTTTTATACTTTTTTAACTAATAAATATAGTAGCAAAACAGAAACTCCTTTAGAAAATAACATATTACCTAAAGAAGAGCTTGATAGAGCTATTAAAGGTATTATGGGAATGATGAAATTTGGCAATTATGATTCGCCAGTTTTATTAGAAGCATTAGGAGATTTATTAGTTGCTAACGGTTGGAAAAATGGAGCCAGGCAATTAGCATCAAGAGCTTATTTTAAAGCTTCTTATCATAGTAAACAACCAGAAACAAAAAGTATTTATGAACAAAAAGTAGCATTTGCCCTGTATCATCAATACACAAAAAAAGGAGGAAAAAGGTTTACCACACAAGAGTTAGAAGAACTTTTGAAACAGGAAATAGCAGAAGGAAATGATTTTTATCAAAGGATTCGTAACGATGAAATAGAATGGATACAACTTGGTCAAAACCCGGAAGAGGAATTTTCTAAAAAATATTATCAAGAACCATCACTTGGAGCTCGAATTCAGGAAACAAATACTTCAATTGAGATGGTTGAAAATAAGTATCGAAAAAACAAACCAAATGATACTATTAATCTAAAACTCTTGCCTAAGGACACTATTTTTTTGAAGGATAATTTAGAAACCGAAACTGATACAACGCTAGTAAAAGAACAAGAGAAAATAGATGAAAACCAGACCAATATACCTACAGTAGTTTTCTTTTTAATCCTTGTCTTTATTATCATTCTGGTATATGCTATTAAAGTTCGCGGAACAAAGTTTTAGTAACATTAAACCTTAAAACAATTAGTTATCTGTCTATAAATTTATCCATTACTTAAATCTTTATAATATCCTAATTCTTTGAAATTCAAACTTTTCGGACATTTAGGTAAATACTGCTGCTTACCTTCAATTCGGATTTACGAAAAAACGTATGAACATGATTTAATGGAATAGATTATAATAAAAAGTATAATCATCTTGATTTTTGTGAGTTTTTAGAACACCCTTACTATCTTAAGGACAACGAGTTTGGATAGTGAAAAAACATGTTCAAGTAGAATAAAAAATTCTCTTTAATTAGATCAACAACTAAATATTTATAATAAACATTAAAAAAAATACGCGATGAGCTTCATAAAAAAAATACTTTTAGTCTTCATACTTTGCCACGGTTTTTTATATGCACAACAAGAACATTCTATTTCGGTTTTTGGCGAAGCGGATAAAATTAATGAAATTGAGACCTATATTGTTAATGTAGAGTTTAGAGATGTTATAGGTGATACTTATAGAAATATAAAAGGAAAAACAGTGAGCGAATTAGAAAAGGAATTTGCCGCTGCTTTAAGTAAAGAGAATATAATGTATCGTATTTCTTCATATGCTTATACCACTTCTGCTTTCTATTTTTATAAAACAACTTCGTTAGATGAAGTGAAGAAAATTATAAGTAAAAAAATAGAAGGTGTTACCAATACAAAAGTAGACATTATAGCTAAACAGATGACTAACGAACAAATAGGAACACTAAGTAAAGAAGCAGTGAATGATGCAAGAAATACAGCTAACCAAATAGCTGTCAATATTGGGAAAAAGGTTGGTGAGATTATCCAAATTGAAAACCTGAATAATAAATACAAATATTATAATGTAGTTGCTGTAAAAGAACCAACAAAATATTATGTTAAGGTTACTTTTTCACTAGAGTAATTATGATGAAAATAGTTCAAATGAACTCAATTGTAAAAAAGAATAAGGTTTTATTAGGATGCTTACTATGTTTTTTTAGTTTAAGCTGTAACTATAATAAATCAAGGAATTCGGAATCAGAAAAGATTTCTAGTATAGAAACCAAATTAAGAGATACCCTTACTATAGGTTATACGTACTGGTGGCTACAATCAGGACCATTTATTGGTAATTGTGGTGAAAAATATAGTTTGGTTGTTCTAGGAACAATTGATGAGATTTATAAAAAAACAGAGCAAGAACGATATGTATCCCAGACAGGAATCATAAAAATAGATGAAGTACTTATAGCAGGTAACCTTGAAAACAAAACCTATCAAGAAGAAGAATTCATTGCTTCAGATTGTTTTAATCAGGTAGATGTTAAAAAAGGAGACAAAGTGATTGTGTTTTTTTATGAATATGAAGGTAGTATCAGTATTCCAGGCGGTAAATCAATATTAAAAATCAATGGACGGTCCGACCCTAAGATTCAATCTATTAAGAAATACATTCAATCAGATCAAAACCCTCTTTCGATTGAAGAAGATCTTCATCTTTGGGAGGAAATAGGACTTGGATCAGAACTGACACAAATCATTTCTTGTAAAAAACTAGTATCTAAAAGTAAATTATAGTGATAGAAGAATTTTCTGGATATGAAAAAAACAGTAAATGGGAGCAAAATTCGAAGATTCAAAAAAGTATGATTTAAACAAGCGTAAATTAATTCAAAATACTAAAGCGACCATTGAAATGTCTCAGTTTGAGATAGAAAATGGAATTATTCATGAGAAATCAAAATTAACTAGACTGTTTTAAATTTTGCATACATCTATTTAAAACGTCCGAATTCATTGAAATTCAAGCTTTTCGGATATTTGAAATACACTCTCTTTTTAAGTTTGCTTCATTAACATAAAAAACTTTTATAAAATGAAAGCAATGAAAAATTTAATTGGATGTGTAGTGGTTTTATTACTATCAGTAGGTATTATCTCATGTGAAGGAGAAGATGGAGCAGTTGGGCCACAAGGCGAACAAGGCGAACAAGGAGAGCAAGGAGATCAAGGTCTTGATGGGGATCAGGGAGATCAAGGTGATCCAGGAACAGCGAATGTGATTTATTCTGATTGGATAGCTAGAGACTATGACAACAGCGGCGGATTAGCAGAAGAGACCAATGAACAATTGTTGGCTACATTAGGTCTTGGCGATTTTGACCTTACTCAAGATATACTATTAGTTTATGGTAGACGAGAGATTAGTGCTATAGTCACTGAGATAAACCAACTTCCTTACATACATGTTTCGGAAAATGATTTTTATGGTTTTGAGGTTGCTAGTTTTAATGGAGGTTTTACCTTAAGGATTAAGGTGGCGACATTGGATGGTACCACTAGTGCATTTGCATTCTTTCAGGGTTTCAAATATGTAATAATCCCTGGTGGAGTAGCTGCAGGAAAATCAGTTAATGATTATAAAAACATGTCTTACGAAGAAATTGCAACCCTTTTTAATATCCAATAATCACTTGGAATAGTAATCTAAAAATCCCCAAGATCTAGTCTCGGGGATTTAATTATTTTTTAAAACGTAAGGTTTGCATTGCCTTTCTAAAAAAACATTATTGTTTTCATTTTGTTGTAAACCATTAAAATAAAAGAATATGATAATTTATGGAAGTAGAGCAGTTCATATAAAATCGGAACAATCTAAAACAGCTATTTGTCCAAGTTGTAGTACGCAAGGCTCTTTGACATTAAGTGTATTCAGAAGACATGCTCATATTTTCTGGATTCCACTATTTCCAATTGGTAAAAAAGGAATTTCTCAGTGTCAGCATTGTAAAAATGTTCTTAAAACTAAAGAGATGCCAGAACCCATTAGAAGGGAGTACGATATCTTAAAAAATAAAACTAAAGGACCGATATGGCAATTTGCAGGATTGGGTATACTTATAGTTTTGATTGCTTGGGGCAGTTATGCAAGTGCGGAAAATAAAAAGTTAGCAGGAGAGTACATAGCATCTCCTATGAACGGTGATATTTATGAATACAAAATTGAAACAAGAAGTTATTCTACTTTAAAAGTAATTGCGGTTTCAAGGGATAGTGTGTTTGTGTCTCCCAATGAATATGAAATAAGTAAAAAGAGTAGAATATTCAAAATCAATAAGCCCGAAAATTATTCTGAATTCTCATATGGAATATCAATAGAAAAGCTAAAGGAGATGTACGATTCGGGAGAAATTTTTGATATAAATAGATGACGATTTTAAACGATTGTTTTATACGATAATTGCCGTAAATACGTCCGAATTCTTTGAATATCAAATATATGGGATATTCAAAAAGCAGCCTATATCTATGTTTGTTATGTAATTTTTAAAATTTTAGAAATGAAGACAATTAGGTATATAGGAGTATTAGTGTTTTTTGTAATCATACATGCTTGTACTAGTGATGATGATTCTAATGGTTTAAGAATCGAATATGAAAACAGTTTTATTGAAACCTTATTTTTAGAAGCAGGAGAAACTGCACCTCCAGTAGTAAATTGGTCAGGAGAAAAGGGAACATTTTCTGCTACGACATTACCAATTACAGCACCAGATGATTTATTTAATAGAAATTTATCTATTGATGAAGAAACAGGTGCGCTTTCTTGGGACAGATCGATTCCTCTAGGTGAGACAGAGGTTTTTATAACAGCATCCAATTCATTAGAAAGCACAACAATATCGGTCACAATAAATAACACTTTTATTGAAGGTCTTTTTGTTGGTGGATTCAATAACGATACATCGGATGAGCCTAACTTTTTTACCATAGAAAATGATACTTTTTTGATACTATCTAAAGATGGTACTGCTGCATTATCATCTACTAGTGATAGCGATGTGAGTTTTATCGGAACAGGAACCTGGACAGCAGATGATGGGGACATAACTATTAACTATATAACTACAAATAGTCCCGGAGAAAACTTAGTGATGAAAGGTTTTTTGAATGGAAGAAATAGTTTGCCAGCAGCTTTGTTTAGTGGGAAATGGGGGAAAGAGTTAAATCAAAATAATAATATTGAAAATTTGATGGGAATATTCAGATTTGAAAACGATTAAAATGATTTAAAAACTTTTTTACCTGCTATCATCCCTATTAAAAGAACAGTAAACTTTAGTACCCAAAAGTTTGCTGTTCTATTATAAAATTAACACTAATTTTTTAACTGAAGAACAGATGAAAACAATTAAATATATAGGAGGACTACTATTTTTTATAATCATACATGCTTGCAATAATGATGATGATTCTAATGATTTAAGAATCGTATATGAAAACAATTTTATTGAAACCTTATTTTTAGAAGCAGGAGAAACTGCACCTCCAGTAGTAAATTGGTCAGGAGAAAAGGGAACATTTTCTGCTACGACATTACCAATTACAGCACCAGATGATTTATTTAATAGAAATTTATCTATTGATGAAGAAACAGGTGTGCTTTCTTGGGATAGATCAATCCCTCTAGGTGAGACAGAGGTTTTTATAACAGCATCCAATTCATTAGAAAGCACAACAATATCGGTCACAATAAATAACACTTTTATTGAAGGTTTGTTTTATGGTGGTTTCAATGACGACATATCTGATAATCCAGATACATCTATGATTGATTCCAATAATTCTATAAGCTTCACAAAAGAAGGTACAGTAGGGTTATTAGGAACTAGTGATGGTGATATAATTTCTATGGACGGAACTTGGACTATAGATGAATCACTGATAACAATTAATTTTAATGCTAATAATCGAGTACTGAAGGGTATTATGAATGCTAGAAATGGTTCGCCAGCTGCTACGTTTACTGGGCAATGGGGAGAAGGATTAGATCAAAATAATGCTATTGAAAACGTTAGGGGAGCATTTAGGTTTACACAATAATAATGTAGTCAAACGATAAAGAAACTTGCTAAGATTAATATTAAAAACATAGGGGCATTTCACTCAAAGAATATAGGGAAACCCCCTAAATATTGTCCAAATTCTTTGAATTTCAAATTTTTCGGACATTTGGATTTCTTTCCATTACTAGGTTTGTTGTATTAATTTTTAAATCGTAAAAAAATGAAAGCAATGACAAATTTAGTGAGGCTTATTCCTGTAGTGATTTTATCTGCATTGATTTTTTCCTGTGAAGGAGAAGATGGTGCTATTGGACCACAAGGAGAACAGGGCGAACAAGGTCCACAAGGTGATCAAGGAGAACCAGGAACGGCAAACGTAATGTATTCTGATTGGATAGATTCTGGTTTTGAAAATGATATTACAGATGGTTTTGACGCGTTTAATATTGACGCTCCAGAAATTACACAAGAGATTTTAGATACAGGTACTATTCTGGTATATGCAAGAAGTACAACCAACACAATCTATCAGGTTCCGGTTACATTTCATGGTTTTTTAAACGAAAACTATTTCTTCCGGGTTATAACCGCTGGAACACTTAACATTGGTGTGGAGGGAATAGGTATCAACGATATAGGAGAACCCTTTCTTAATGATGTTTTCAGATACATAATTATTCCTGGAGGAGCGACTATAAATAATTCCAAGTCGTTAGAAGATTTCAAAAATATGTCCTATGAAGACATAACGGCAATACTTAATATTCCAGAATAACCTTTAGACTTTAATATTTGTTATTTAGGATTTGTAGTAGTGAACAAGCCAGACTTGTTCACTACTTTGTTTTCTAATATATGGTGATGAAGTTTTTAATCTGGTAAAAGATCATTTATTAGGTAAAAAGCAAGTGAAATATAAGTTTTGAAGTACATTAGTGTCAATAAAAAAGTTTTCTATGACACTTACTATGAGTATTCCGGCATTACTTTTTCCAGCAATATCTTTAACAATGTTAGCGTATAACGCCAGATATCTGGCGATAGCGGCTCTGATACGTCAGCTACATAAAGAGTATTTGACCTCGCCATCAAAAAACACAGTATTGCAAATTAAAAACCTCAGAAAGCGATTGTGGCTGATAAGAAACATGCAAGCCATTGCTATTGTTAGTTTTCTTACCAGTGTAATCACTATGTTTTTATTATATGTAGAAAAAAATAGTTTAGCCAATTTAATATTTGGGATAAGTTTATTTGCCTTGATGATTTCACTTTTATTATCATTTATTGAGGTTCAGATTTCCACTAAAGCATTGTCTATAAGGTTAGACAGAATTGAAGAAAACAATTAGAAATTCTTATATTGTTAGAATCATTATTTTTTAACCGACTTTAAATGCTCCAGAATGAACTTTTTAACAATGTAATGCAAGATTTCAATACGGGTTATTGGGAGTTACTTCGCGATCCGTATAGAGAAAATTGGTCTGATAGATTTTATGAAATCCTTGGGTATTCTAAGAATGATGTTCAGTCGAACTTTGATTATTTTTTAGAACATCTTATTCATAAAGAAGATGTAGATGTTTTCAGGGATAATTTTCTAAATTATCGAATAAACACTATAAACTTTAAGCAACATATTAAGATACTGAATACAGAAGGAAAATATCAATTATTTCGATGTGTTACCAATGATGCTTTGCCGGTAAATATAAAAGCTGAAACCAGTTTCGTGTTTTTCTTTGAAATAAAGCTTGAACCGGATCAAACGATCAAAAAAGATAATTTCTACTATAAAGAGACTGCCCAAATGACTGCTACAGGTAGTTGGTATGTAGATTTTCATAAAAAAGAAAGTTCTTGGGATTTTGAAACGTATAGAATATTAGAATATCCTGAGGATTATAGGCCTTCTTTAAAAGACTCCGCAAACTATTATACAGAGGACTGTAGACAATTGGCAGCAGATTGTTTTTTTAATTGTGCTATGGTGGGAACACCGTTTAATACCGAAATAAAAATGGTTACTGCTAATAAGAGAGAGTTTTGGGCAAGAGCAATTGGCAAACCAATGTATAATGAGAGTAAAGAAATCATTGGTATCCGTGGAGTTTTTCAAGATATTGATGATATAAAAAGAAAAGAAATTAGTCTGCAAAAATCTGTAGATATTATAGCAGCTCAGAATTCTAGATTATTCAATTTTGCGCATATTGTATCTCATAACCTTAGATCTCACACGAGTAACTTATCTCTTTTAGTTCAGCTAATAGAGGATATTGATGATCCTAAAGAAAAAGAAGAATTGATAAAAGAGGTAAAGACTATTTCATCCAATCTAAATACAACGATAGAACACCTTAATGAAATTGTAACTGTACAAACCAATAATAAACAAGAAAGAGTACCTGTAAAATTTAAAGACGCATTAAAACTAGTAATTAATGGAATCAGCCATGTGATTAGTAATAGTAATTGTCAAATACGTTCTGATTTTAGTGGGGTCGAAGAGATCGATTATATACCTGCGTATCTGGAAAGTATTTTGCTGAATTTATTGACTAATGCTATTAAATATAAACACCCTGATAGAGACCCTATTATCATTATAAAAACATATATTGATAAAGGAAATAAGTATCTAAAAGTTTCAGATAATGGAATGGGGATTGATATGGCACTTTTTAAAGATAAAGTGTTTGGGATGTATAAAACCTTTCATTATAACAAAGACGCAGTTGGTATTGGGTTGTTCTTAACAAAGAATCAAGTGGAATCTCTGGATGGGACTATAGATGTAGAAAGCGAAGTTGATATTGGAACGACTTTTACTATTGAATTTTAAAATACACACAATTCTTATATAATGGGCGATAAAATAGAAGTAGCATGCATTATCGATGATGATACTGTTTATGTGAATTTAGTTAAACGAATTATTGAGGCAAAACATCTTTGTCAGAATTTATTGGTTTTTGAAAATGGAAAGGAAGCTTTAGGTTATTTTGAAGCCATTCTATGTAATATGAATGAAGAAAGTATTCCTGAAATAATTTTTTTAGATCTCAATATGCCAGTAATGGATGGATGGGAGTTTTTAGAAAAATTTATTGCTATAAAAAACAATTTTGGAAAAGTAATAACACTATATATTGTGAGTTCTTCTATTAATCCACTGGATATTAAAAAAGCAAAAAGCATTAATGGTATAAAAGATTATCTAATTAAACCTGTTACTATTGGAGAGTTAGAATCCATTTTTAGTGCAGCTTAAACCAGCATTATACATTAGAAAATTTATTACCCCTTGAAATCACTGCAAAATATACTGTTTCACTACATTTTTAAGTGTAACCATATCGATGCTATGCTAAAACTTAGAAAATGTCATATTTTATGGTAATTTCAATTCTCATTACAAAGTTCTAATGCATAATCTGGATTAAAACAAAAAAGGCTTCATATATGAAGCCTTTTTTGTTTAATATATTAGTAGAAAAGGTGTTTTTTATGTTTGCGAAACTCTTAATGTATTTACCATTCCTTTTTCCACTACTGGCATAGCAGCAAGATTAATTAACATATCACCTTTTTCAACAAAGCCACGTTCTAAGGCTAACTTATTTACATCTTGTACGGTTTCATCAGTACTCACATACTTGTCGTAATAAAATGCTTTTACTCCCCAAAGAAGACTAAGCTGAGAAAGTATACGTCTATTACTAGTAAATACTAGGATGTGTGCTCCTGGTCTCCACGCAGAGATCTGAAAAGCAGTATATCCACTATTGGTTAATGTACAGATCGCTTTAGCATCAATATCATTAGCCATATGTGCCGCATGATAACAGATAGATTTTGTAATAAATCTGTTTGTTCTTATATGTGGCGGGTTTTGAGGAACTTTTATCAGATCAGAATTCTCTACACTATTAATTATTTTGGTCATAGTTTCTATAACCTGCACAGGATACTTACCTACCGATGTTTCTCCAGATAACATAACAGCATCAGCACCATCCATTACAGAGTTAGCTACGTCATTAACCTCAGCACGAGTAGGTGTTAAGCTATCAATCATGGTTTCCATCATCTGTGTAGCTATAATCACAGGTATTCTAGCTGTTTTAGCCTTTAAAACTAGTTTCTTTTGAATCAATGGAACCTCTTGAGCAGGAATTTCTACTCCAAGGTCTCCTCTAGCTACCATTAGACCATCACAATACGCAACGATTTTATCGATGTTTTCTACACCTTCTGGTTTTTCGATTTTTGCTACAATAGGAATTTTGTGTTCACTATGTTCCTTTATTAAATCTTGTAGTCCAATAAGATCCTGGGCATGGCGAACAAAAGATAATGCTATCCAGTCAACTTCCAAGTTACAAGCAAAAATGGCATCCTTTATATCTTTTTCCGTAAGCGCTGGCAAGGAAATATCAGTATTTGGGAGATTTACACCTTTTTTGGATCTTAAAGGCCCACCTTGGATTACTTTAGCTTTAACAGTGTCCTTGTTATTGGCCGAAACCACTTCAAAAATCAATTTTCCATCATCTAGTAAAATTCGCTCTCCCGATTTTACGTCTTTAGGAAAATTAGAATAGTTCATATAAACACTTTCCGCAGTACCTTCAAAAGGTTTTCCTGTAACAAAATTAATAAGATCACCATCATTAACAATGATATCACCTTTCATAACACCTACTCTTAATTTAGGCCCTTGTAAATCCGCTAATATAGATGCATTATAACCGTGTTCTGAATTTAAATCACGTATCATTTTTACGCGTTCTTTTACATCTTCATAGTCAGCATGAGAAAAGTTTATTCTAAAAACATTAACACCTGCATCGAGCATGTTTTTCAACACATCCTTGGTACTGGTAGCAGGTCCAAGTGTTGCCACTATTTTAGTTTTTTTTGTTTTTGGCATTATTCAAATATTAAATTGTTCTTTGATTTTAGTTCAGTATAATCCACAACATACGCTGTTATGATTTGTGGAATAGAAAGTAATTTAGCTGTTAATGATTTACTTGAAAATTGAGAAGTTTCAGTTTCAATTTTTAGAAAGTAATCCACATTTTTTAATTCTGGAATTAGATGTTTAATAACATAGTTATCCTCCTCTGTTGAAGAAAATAAGCCTTCTACAGCAGAAGTACTTGATTCAATCTTTGTTCTAAATTTATTTCCCAAAAGGCTATAGGTATTGTATTGAAAATGATCCTCATATTGAAACAGCGGAAAATTTGCTGAATGCGAATCATATTCAAATTTGATATCTTGGTTTTTTCGGAAAAGCCGAAGATCCATATATTTATTTAACGCGAAAGCTAACCGATATGATGCTAACGAACAATGAATAGCAATTAGATCATAATCATCATCCACAATGGTGTCTAAAATTAACCGTTGGATTGCCATCAGAATTTATCTTTTAAAAGAATTATCGAGAAATATACAAATAAAATCTCCGTAGAAGTTTAATAAAACATAAAGATATTATACGAAAACGATTGAGTTAGTATCTTTTAGCTTAGCTTGGTGTAAAGAGAAGGTAAAATGCCAATTTTATAATCAATTAACACCTTTTTAGAAAAGAAATAAAATAAAGGTTCAGTTTTATGGAAAATTGGTTTTTGACTGGAATGCAAAATATGCTCTTTTTGAAGCTTTTTCTTCTGCTTTTTTCTTAGAAGTCGCTCTTGCTTTTGCTACTACTTTTTCATCGATCCACAGTTTTACTGCAAAATGTTTCATTTCGTCTTTTCCGGTGTCTTCATAGATTTCATAGTTAAAGTTCTTTTTTACTTTTTGACACCATTCTATCAATAAACTTTTATAACTAATAATTTGCCCTTCTAGGCTTTCTATGTCAACATAAGGATTGATAACAGCTTCATGTATAAAACGTTCACAATAAACAAATCCTCTATCGAGGTAAATCGCACCAATCAAAGCTTCAAATAAATTACCATGAATATTGATGCCAAACTGAGATTTTGGAATATTTGTGCGAACCAAATCAATTAATTTGAGATCTTTTCCTAGTTCGTTCAGGTGTTTTCTACTTACCACTTTAGCTCTCATCTTAGTAAGATACCCTTCATTACCTTCAGGAACTTCTTTGAATAAGTGAGCAGCAATAACACTACTCAGCATAGCATCTCCCAGAAACTCTAGCCTTTCGTAGTTAACAGCATTCCCTTTTTTATCTTTTAAATTTAGAGAACGGTGAGTAAAAGCCTTTTCATAAGGACCTATATTCTTAGGTTTGAATCCTAGAATGTTTTGAATTTTTGAAAAAAAATTCCCGTTCTTGTCAGAGCGGGAATTTAATATGTTGCGAATAACACTCATTATTATTCGTCTAGTTTTTTAAATAATACACAAGCATTATGACCTCCGAAGCCAAATGTATTGCTCATTGCATACGTAATCTCACGTTTTTGTGCTTTGTTTAAAGTTAAATTTAACCTGTTATCTATGTTTTCATCCACAGTAGTGTGATTGATTGTTGGAGGAATTATACCATGTTGCATAGCAAGTATAGAAGCAATTGATTCTATAGCTCCAGCTGCACCAAGTAAATGTCCAGTCATAGATTTTGTTGAATTTATATTCATACTAGGTGCGTGATCACCAAAAACTTTAGTAATTGCTTTCAATTCTGCTACATCTCCTAAAGGAGTGGATGTACCATGAGTGTTTATAGCATCTACTTGTTCTGGTTTTACACCTGCATCTTTTAAACAGTTAAGCATTACACGTTCTACTCCAATCCCATCTGGATGAGGGGCTGTCATGTGATAAGCATCACTAGACATTCCACCACCTACAACCTCTGCATAGATTTTAGCACCACGTGCTTTAGCGTGTTCATACTCCTCAAGAATAAGTGCTCCACCACCTTCTCCTAATACAAAACCATCTCTGGTAGCATCAAAAGGTCTAGAGGCAGTTTCTGGGCTCTCATTTCTTGTTGATAAAGCATGCATAGCATTAAACCCTCCCATACCAGCAATGGTAACAGCAGCTTCACTTCCTCCAGTGACAATGATATCACAGTGCCCTAAACGAATATAGTTTAAAGCATCAATCATTGAATTGGCAGAAGAGGCACAAGCCGAAACCGTAGTATAGTTAGGCCCCATAAAACCATTTCTGATAGAAATATGTCCTGGAGCAATATCAGCGATCATTTTTGGGATGAAGAAAGGATTGAAACGAGGTGTTCCATTCCCATTGGCATAACCAATTACTTCTTCCTGAAAAGTTTCTAATCCACCAATACCAGCACCCCAGATAACACCAACTCTAAATTTATCTACCTTCTCAAGGTCGATAGCAGCATCTTTTATTGCTTCTTCTGAAGAAACGATTGCGTACTGCGCGAATTTATCAAGCTTACGTGCTTCTTTTCTTTCGAAATGATCCGTAGGATTATAGTTTTTGAGTTCGCAAGCAAATTTAGTCTTGAAATGTTCGGTATCGAAATATGTAATGGGTGCGCAACCGCTCTTACCATGTACTAATCCATCCCAATATTCTTCAATATTGTTACCGATGGGCGTCAATGCCCCTAGTCCTGTGACTACAACTCGCTTAAGATCCATATTGTGTTGTGAAGTTATTACTTTGCGTCTTCAATATAAGATATTGCTTGACCAACTGTTGCAATGTTTTCAGCTTGATCATCTGGAATCTGAATATCGAATTCTTTTTCGAATTCCATAATCAATTCTACAGTGTCTAACGAATCAGCGCCTAGATCGTTTGTGAAGCTAGCTTCAGTTACAACCTCATTTTCGTCTACTCCTAATTTGTCAACGATTATCGCTTTTACTCTTGATGCAATGTCTGACATAATGTTTAATTTTAATTTTTTAATTAGGTGGCAAAAATAAAAAACTTTATTTTAAAACCCCACAATCCTATAAAAATGTATTTGTATTTTATCAAATATATGGAAGTATTGGCTTTTTGCTACCTAAAAATGGATAATAATTATTTTTTTTGTGCTCTCTAATCAACAACTATATCATACTATGAAGCGTATTATCATTTTTGCTTCCGGCTCTGGTTCCAATGCCGAAAATATTATTAAATACTTTCAGGAACGAAAAAATGCTGAGATTACACATGTGTTCTCTAACAACCTGCGTGCCAAAGTCTTGAAACGTGCTCATGACCTGAATGTAAAGGCGTTACATTTTGACAAACAGTCATTTTATGACACAAATGAGGTGTTAAACATACTTATGGACGCACAACCTGACATTATTGTGCTGGCAGGATTTTTATGGATTTTCCCAAAAAAGATCATTGATGCTTTCCCTAATAAGGTAATTAATATTCATCCAGCATTACTTCCTAAATATGGAGGAAAAGGAATGTATGGGCATCATGTTCACGAAGCGGTAGTGAGAAATAAGGAAAAAGAAAGTGGTATCACTATTCATTATGTAAACGAACATTATGATGAAGGTGCTATTGTTTTTCAGGCAAAAACTCCTGTAGCGCCTAATTACTCTGCCGAGGATGTGGCTAAGGCAATCCATACATTAGAATATAAACATTTTCCTGTCGTTATAGAGAAGGTACTAGGATTAAGGGATGAGGCTTGAGGTAGTTTGTGAGTATTTGAGAGATTGAAAATAATAAGAATTATGTTGGCGTTCGAGCGGGCTACCTGCCTACCAGCGGTAAGCAGGCAGGTACATTGTATCTTTTTATTGGTGGCTTTCGATAACATTTCGACAGGCTCAGTGTGACACCTAAGAAAACCAATAAAAAGGATGCCACTGTTATCCTTAACGCACAACTAATAACAATTAACTAGTAACTGTCAACTAAATATGGGCAAGAAAGAAAAGTTTTATGTGGTGTGGGAAGGTCATAGACCTGGAATTTACACCAAATGGGATGATTGCAAAGCAGCTGTCAAAGGATATGCTAGTGCAAAATACAAGTCATTTGAATCTTTTGATGCAGCAAAGAAAGCGTATAATGGCGATTATGAAGATTATAAAGGAAAGAGTAAATCAAAATCTTCACTTACTGCTGAACAGCTAAAAAAAATAGGAGAGCCTAATCTGTATTCTATTGCGGTAGATGCCGCTTCTAGTGGGAATCCTGGTAAAATGGAATATAGAGGTGTGGATACACAGACAGAAAAACAGCTTTTTCATCAAGGACCATTTCCACAAGGAACAAATAATATAGGAGAGTTTCTAGCTTTAGTGCATGGATTAGCGTACTTAAAAAAGAAGGGTAGTGATCGAATTTTATACACAGATTCTAGAATTGCCATGGGTTGGGTACAACGAAAAACCTGCAAAACAAAACTAGAACGCAATTCTAAAAACAAGGAGATGTTTGATTTGGTGGATCGCGCAATATCTTGGCTTAAAGAAAATAAGTACACTACTACAATAGTTAAATGGGAAACCAAAGCATGGGGTGAGATTCCAGCTGATTTTGGTAGGAAGTAAAATTATGCTTACTATAGTATGATGACTTTGTTTACAAAAAAATGCCCTAGATTTTTATCTAGGGCATTTCTGTTTTTTTAATCTATCTTAATTATAATAATATTTTTTAACCACCGCACGGTCCAAGATTCGACCATCCACTAGCAGTTCTTTGATATAAATCTCCATTGTAAGTAACTTGATCTCCAGTAGAATATGAAGCGTTGCCATTATATGCGGCTACACCATCACAAGGATCAGTACTAACAGGGCCACAGGCTCCAAGATTCGACCATCCACTAGCAGTTCTTTGATATAAATCTCCGTTATAGGTAACTTGATCTCCGGTAGAATATGAAGTACTACCGCTATATGGAGCTACACCCGCACATGGATCACCTCCTGTATCAGGAAATGGATAAATAGAGCCAATAAAAGTTTTGTCGGTTGCAGATAATTGGTTATTTGAACCTACTCCAACTCCATCTAATGTATGTTCTGCAGGAACAGGATAGTGCATAATTGATAATGGATCATATGTACTGTAGTTAGAAATATTTGCTTCATAGCGTCTAAAAAGATTATTGTCAACCTGAGCTCTAGACCAGTTATTTGGAGGTCCAGCGTAATATGCATAAACAGTTTCTTTATCCCAGTTTATTCCAGCTACAGGATTCTGATGCTCATGGATTAATCCAAGAGCATGTCCAAATTCGTGAATTGTTGTTCTTCTGAATTCTGCATCAGTTGTATTATTATCGAACCATCCAAAATGCATACTATGTGCATAGCTGTTAGAATCAGTTCCTAAATAAGACCATGAACCTGCTTCATTAGCATATTGCCCTTCTCTAAAAGCAATTTTGATGTTAGCACTACTGCTAGAAGAAACCCATTCAAATTTTAGATTTGCATAGCTTTCCCATTGTACAGCATATTGTCTAACTTTGGATTGAACAAAGTTGCTTCCATTTAAAAACTTTACACGGATAGTTTGACCTGTTTCCCATTGTTTTGCTTTAACACTGGTCGCTTTGGCACCATCAGATGAATCCCATTTGTCGATGCAGACATGGGCTAATTTTGCGTTGTCAATCTGATTTTCTTCGAATACATCTTCGGCATCTTTTTCACAATTAAACAGAGAAAATGAAACTAGGGTAGCTAGGGCAAGTCTAGCCAGTTTATTTTTTTTCATAATAAAGTTGAGTTTTTGTTAAATATCTTATAAAATTAACAAAAATTTAATAGGAATCCAAACATATTTGAAAGAAAGTATAAAAAAAACATAAATTTATTACGTGAAAAACGTAAAAAAATACAGATTCTAAAAAGTAACATTATAGTAATAAATCACACAAAAAATACCCTGAAGTAAATATACAACAGGGCATTTCTATTTTTAATATAAATAGCTATTGGTTAACAAATTAACCTTTATTTAGCTACCACATGCTCCAAGGTTATTCCATCCGCTGGCGGTTCTTTCATATAAAGTTCCTTGATATGTTACTTGATCTCCAACAGCATAAGAAGCATTACCATTATATGCTGCTACGCCATCGCATATGTCAGCACTAGGAGCGCTTTCACATGCTCCTAGATTATTCCATCCACTAGCTGTTCTTTGGTATAAATTTCCTTGATATGTTACTTGATCTCCAACAGCATAAGAAGCATTACTATTATATGCTGCTACACCATCACAATTACCACCACCAGTGGTAGTACCTGGATATATAGTAGCAATAAAAGATTTATCCGTTGCTGACAATTGAGTATTACTTCCCACAGCAACCCCATCTGTAGTATGTTCTGCAGGAATAGGATAGTGCATTATAGATTGTGGATCATATGCGCTGTAGTTAGAAATATTTGCTTCGTAACGTCTAAATAGGTTATTATCTACTTGCGCTCTACTCCAATTGTTAGGAGGTCCAGCATAGTATGCATATACTGCCTCTTTATCCCAGTTAATTCCCGCTACAGGGTTTTGATGTTCATGGATTAATCCAAGAGCATGTCCAAATTCATGAATTGTAGTTCTTCTAAATTCTGTATCAGAAGTGTTATTGTTAAACCATCCGAAATGCATACTATGGGCTTGATTGTTAGAATCCGTTCCTAAATAAGACCAAGACCCGCCATCATCAGCAAATTGTCCTTCTCTAAAACCGATTTTGATGTTTGCACTGCTATTTGAAGATACCCATTCGAATTTAATATTCGCATAACTTTCCCAAGCTACAGCGTATTGTCTTACTTTGGATTGAACAAAATTATTTCCATTTAAAAATTTCACTCGGATAGTTTGGCCGGTTTGCCATTCTTTTGCTTTAAGACTGGCAGCTTTGGAACCGTCGGTAGCATCCCATTTTTCGATACATACATGGGCGGCTTTTTCAGTTATAACTTGATTTGTTTCAAAAATCTCTTCAGAATCTTTTTCACAGTTAAGTAATGAAAATGATACTAAAACAGACAAGACGAGTGCTGTTAATTTGTGATTTTTCATAATTGTTTTAATGTTAGTTTGTGTTTAAGTTAAAATCTAAGTTAAAGTAGTTGAGTTTTAGGTGAAAGCTATATATCCTTGTGTAAAATGACATTTTGATTGTATTAGGGGTGTTTTTCGTTGTATGAATTACATTTTTAGGAAAGATTGCTCATTATTTATAGATAATATAAATAGAAATTAATGGATATGAGGTAGCTAAAACACATATAGATTTAGTATAAAGTAAGTTTACTTCAATCTCTTTACTACTCAAAAGTAAAGCGTATATTTGCAAAAAAATATTACGCTATTTTATGAGCAAATTACTTATTGTAGGTACTGTAGCCTTTGATGCTATTGAAACACCTTTTGGTAAAACAGACAAAATCTTAGGCGGAGCCGCAACTTATATTGGTCTTTCTGCAGCTAATTTTAATATACCTTCAGCAATTGTTTCTGTCGTAGGAGAAGATTTTCCGGAGGAATATCTAACAATGCTTCAAAAGAAAAATATTGACACCTCTGCGATAGAAGTTGTAAAAGGAGGTAAAACTTTTTTCTGGAGCGGAAGATATCATAATGATCTGAATTCTAGAGATACCTTAGATACTCAGCTTAATGTACTAGCCGATTTTAATCCAGTCGTTCCTAATGATTATAAAGATGCTGAAATTGTCATGCTAGGAAATTTACATCCTTTAGTTCAATTGAGCGTTTTAAAGCAAATGTCATCTAAGCCAAAGCTAGCGGTTTTGGACACGATGAACTTTTGGATGGATAATGCATTAGAGGATTTAATGAAAGTTATTGCAGAAGTAGATGTTATTACCATTAATGATGAAGAGGCAAGACAGTTAAGCGGAGAGTATTCACTTGTAAAGGCTGCAAGGGCAATAGCGAAGATGGGACCTAAGTATGTAGTTATTAAAAAGGGAGAGCACGGAGCGTTATTATTCCATAATGAACAAATTTTCTTTGCTCCAGCGTTACCATTAGAAGAAGTTTTTGATCCTACTGGTGCCGGAGATACCTTTGCAGGAGGTTTTACCGGGTATATTGCTAAAACTGGAGATATTTCTTTTGAGAATATGAAAAAAGCAATTATCCATGCCTCTAATTTAGCTTCTTTTTGTGTAGAGAAATTTGGTACAGAAAGAATGGAGAGCTTACAGCGAGAAGAAGTTCAGAAGCGACTTCAACAATTTAGGGAACTAACACAATTCGAAATAGAATTGTCTTGATGATAAATAATCAGCCCTGCTCATTTTGTGTAAGGGCTTTTTTAATTTGGGAGATACCTACTATAACACAACAATAGAATTTTTGGAATACAATGAGTGATGCCTTAAAACATGAATGCGGAATAGCATTTATTAGACTATTAAAACCATTAGAGTATTATAAGGAAAAATACGGAAGTGCATTTTATGGAGTAAATAAAATGTATCTGATGATGGAAAAGCAACATAATCGTGGACAAGACGGAGCAGGATTTGCTAGTATTAAATTAGATACACCGCCAGGAGAAAGATATATAAGTAGAGTTCGCTCCAGTGAATCTCAACCAATTCAGGATATTTTTTCGCAGATTAATGATAGGATTAATAAGGAGTTAGTTGAACATCCAGAGTATACAGATGATGTAGAACTACAGAAACAAAACATTCCATATATAGGAGAAGTGCTTTTAGGACATGTTCGTTATGGTACCTTTGGTAAAAATAGTGTAGAAAGTGTACATCCATTTTTAAGACAAAACAATTGGATGCATCGTAACCTTATCGTTGCTGGGAATTTTAATATGACTAATAATAATGTACTATTTGATAATCTAGTACGATTAGGTCAGCATCCTAAAGATCATGTGGATACGGTAACTGTGATGGAAAAAATTGGACACTTTTTGGATTCTGAAGTGGCCAAATTATATAAGAAACTTAAAAAAGAAGGATACAGCAAAGTAGATGCATCTCCACAAATTGTGGAAAGATTAAATGTTGCTAAAATCCTTAAGAAATCTTCAAGAGACTGGGATGGAGGATATGCGATGGCAGGAATGCTAGGCCATGGAGACGCTTTTGTTCTTAGAGATCCAGCTGGAATAAGACCTGCCTATTATTATAAGGATGATGAGATTGTGGTAGTAGCTTCTGAAAGACCTGTGATTCAAACAGTGTTTAATGTTCCTTTTGATAAGGTGATAGAATTAGATCCAGGAAAAGCTATTATCGTTAAGAAGGATGGAACAACATCAATAAGTAAAATTATTGAACCGTTAGAAAGAAAAGCCTGTTCTTTTGAACGTATTTATTTTTCTAGAGGAAGTGATGCCGAAATTTATGAGGAACGAAAGAAACTGGGTAAACTAATCATGCCGCAAGTGTTAAAGCAAATTGATCATGACACGGTTAATACAGTTTTTTCTTTTATCCCTAACACTGCCGAAACATCATTCTATGGTATGGTGGAAGCAGCGCAGGATGAATTAAATAAACAAAAAAACGAGACGATACTTTCTGAAAAAGATTCATTAACAGATGAACGATTAAAGGAAATACTTTCTCCTAGATTAAGAACAGAGAAATTAGCAATTAAAGATGCTAAATTACGTACATTTATTACAGAAGACAGTAGTAGGGATGATCTAGTAGCTCACGTATACGATGTTACTTATGGAGTAGTAAGACCTGAAGATAATCTGGTAATTATAGATGATAGTATTGTAAGAGGTACAACCTTGAAGAAGAGTATTCTTAAAATGCTCGATAGATTGAAACCGAAGAAGATTATTGTTGTTTCTTCAGCTCCACAAATTCGTTATCCTGATTGTTATGGAATCGATATGGCAAGACTCGAAGGTCTTATAGCATTTAAGGCGGCCTTAGAACTATTGAAAGAAAATGGAAATTACGATTTAGTAGAGCAGGTATATGAGAAATGTAAAGCTCAAGAAAACTTAGAGGATAAAGAGGTTCAGAATTTTGTAAAGGAAATTTATGAAGGTTTTTCTGATCAGGAAATAAGTGATAAAATAGCTGAATTACTTTCTGATAAGACTGTTAATGCAGAAATAAAGATCATTTATCAAACAGTAGATAACCTCCATATGGCTTGTCCTAAGAACCTTGGTGATTGGTATTTTACAGGGGACTATCCAACTATAGGTGGGAATCGAGTTGTAAATAAGGCTTTTATAAACTTCTTTGAAGGTAAAAATGAGCGTGCTTACTAAAAAAATGAAAAACCTCGTTGTTAAAATCAGTTAATTTGTGTAGTTCAACAAATATTTCGACCTTTCATCTAAAACATTTTTACGCAACGAAATAACGCTATATATTAGCAGAGCCATAGCATAAGTAGGTTAAGTTCATGGTAGATTTGGGGCAAAAAAAGGTGGACTTTCCACCTTTTTTTATTTTAGAACATTTTGTAAAATAATCATATATAAAAAGAGTCATATAATTATTATATGACTCTTTTCTTTTTATTTACTGTTGTTCTATAGGATATTACTTTCCTTGAGCATATCTTGTAGAAACTTCATCCCAGTTAATCACATTAAAAAATGCATTGATATAATCAGGTCTACGATTTTGATAATTTAAGTAATATGCATGTTCCCATACATCTAATCCTAGAACAGGAGTTCCTCCACAACCAATACCTGGCATTAATGGGTTATCTTGATTTGGAGTAGCGCATACCTCTAATTTACCACCTTCTTGAACACATAACCACGCCCATCCAGAACCGAATTGAGTTGCAGCTGCTTTAGAAAAAGAGTCTTTAAACGCATCAAAAGAACCAAAAGAATTATTGATAGCTTCTGCAAGTTCGCCAGATGGAGCACCTCCTCCATTAGGAGACATAATTTCCCAGAACAAACCATGGTTATAGTAACCACCACCATTGTTTCTAACTGCGCCATTAGACATATCTAAATTAATAAGAATATTCTCTATAGTCTTACCTTCTAAATCAGATCCAGCAATAGCTGCGTTTAATTTATTAGTATAACCAGCATGATGTTTATCATGATGAATTTCCATAGTACGGGCATCTATATTAGGTTCTAATGCATCAAAGGCATAGTTTAATTTTGGTAATTCGAATGACATAATCTATTTTTTAGTTAATAAGAAAAAATGAAACCAAATTTAGGAATAAGAGTGATGAATAAAAATTAATATTTGTTATAAATTAATTAAATTAAAAGTTTTCCTAACCCCTTTCTATGCTATACTTGTGTTCAATTTATTTTTAGTGATTATTACTAGCCAAAAACTAGTCTTTTTTGATACTTTAGTAAAAAAACAAACTTGAATTCTCAATATCCTTTTACTATTTATAATGCCGCCGCAGGTGCGGGGAAAACGTATACCTTGGTAAAAGCTTACTTAATAGCGCTTTTAACAGGAGAATTTAAGGATGCTTATAAGAATATTTTAGCAATTACTTTTACTAATAAAGCAGTTGCAGAGATGAAAACCAGAGTTTTGGAAAATCTCGTTGGTATTCGGAATGCAAAATTATCACCAAAGTATGAGTCTTTATTAAATGATATAATTCAAGAAACTGGGCTAGAGGAACAAGTAGTTAAGCAAAAAGCTGATCGGGTTCTTAAAAGTATTCTACATAATTATGCTGCTTTTGATATAGTAACGATAGATACTTTTACTCATCGAATAATTCGAACTTTTGCACGTGATTTAGGAATTCCAATGAATTTTGAAATTGAAATGGATACGGAATCATTAATTGAAGAATCAGTAGATGCAGTTATAGCAAAAGTAGGCGACGACACGGTACTTACTGAAACAATTATAGATTTTGCTTTAAGTAAATTAGAGGATGATAAAAGTTGGGATATTACGGTTGAACTTAATAAAGCAGCTCGTCTGTTGTTTAGCGAAAATGATCGCGCACATCTAGATAATCTTTCGGATAAGACAGCAGATGATTTTGATAACCTAAAAACAAGCTTAAAACATAAAGTCTTAGTAACTAAGAGAGAAATTATTTCTAATTCAAAAGAAATTCTGAATAAAATAGAAAATGCTGGAATCGAATATAAAGATTTCACACGTGGATCAATTCCTAATCATTTTCAGAAGCTTGCAGAAGGAGAAACCAAATTAGATTTTAAAGCTGCATGGAAACAGAATATACAAACAGCTTCATTCTACGGAGCTAAGCTAGATGACCATAAAAAAGAATCGATAGATAGCATTCGTCCTTTAATCGAAGAAGGGTTTTTAGACACAAAACAACAAATACTTTATATAAAGTTATATGAAAATATAATTAATAACCTTACTCCTCTTTCCGTTTTGAATGTTATTAATAAGGAGCTTCAAAAAATAAAAAAGGAAAGGAGTATTTTATTAATATCGGAGTTTAATAGAATTATTAGTGAAGCTATTCAAGATCAACCGGCTCCTTTTATATATGAAAGATTAGGAGAGCGTTATCGTGATTATTTTATAGACGAGTTTCAAGATACATCAGAGTTACAATGGAATAATATTGTGCCTTTGATTGATAATGCAATTTCATCAGAGACGCTAAGCGGTAAAAGAGGGCAACTGACTATAGTAGGAGATGCTAAACAGGCAATTTACAGGTGGCGCGGTGGGAAAGCAGAACAGTTCATTAATCTTTCTTTAGACCAAAACCCATTTTCTATTGAAGAAAAAAGAGTTCTTAATTTACCTAAAAATTATCGTAGTCATAAAGAGATAATTAAGTTTAATAATGATTTGTTTACTTTTTTATCAAATGATTTTAGCGATGATTTACATAAAAAATTATACCTATTAGGAAATAATCAGGAGTACAATGAGAAAAAAGAAGGGTATGTAGAACTTTCTTTTATCAAGGCTAAAAATGCAGCAGAAGAAAATGAAATATATCCCGAAAAAGTATATGAATCAGTAGTGAAACTTAAAGAAAAAGGATATTTACTTAATGAAATCTGTATTCTAACAAGAAAGCAAAAAGAAGGAGCTTTGATTGCAGATTTTCTTACTGAAAAAGGGTTTTCTATTATTTCGTCAGAAACGTTATTGCTCAAAAATGATCCGAGAGTATGTTTTGTTATAGATATGCTTACTTGGTTCATACGACCTGATGAGCTTGCTGCCAAAACAAACGTAATACATTTTATAACGGAACAGTTTTCTATACCAAATAAACACTCCTTTTTAAAGAAGTTGGTATTTACAGACAAAAAAGCATTCTGTAATGCAATTAAATCATTTGGAATAGAATTTAACTTTCATCAATTGGATGTAAAACCTTTTTATGAAGCGGTAGAATATATTATAAACTGTTTTAAACTTACATCGATATCACCTGCATATGTTCAATTTCTTTTAGATGTAATATTTGGTTATACCCAAAAACATGCGGAAGGAATTATTGGGTTTTTAACGTACTGGGAGCACAAAAAAGATAAACTAAGTATAATTGCGCCAGAAGGTGAAGAGGCAATTCAAATAATGACAATACATAAATCTAAAGGCCTAGAGTTTCCTTGTGTTATTTATCCGTATGCCAATATTGATATTTACAGAGAAATAGAGCCCAAATCCTGGTTGCCGGTTTCAAAAAAAGATTTCAATGGTTTCGAAGAGGTATTTGTCAATTATAATAAAGAGCTTTCTGAATATGGTTCTCAAGCAGAAAACATTGTTCAAAAACATCAGTCCCGATTAGAGTTAGATGCTTTTAATCTTTTATACGTTGCTCTAACAAGAGCAGAAGAACAATTATATGTTATTTCTAAAGCAGAGATAAATAGTAGAGGAGAAAGTAATCCAAATAAGTTTTCGGGAAAACTTATTAATTATTTGAAACATATTGGCAGATGGAACGATGAACAGTTAGTATATAATTTTGGTGCTCCCCAGAAGCCGGATAAGGAAATTATATCCAGTAGTTCTAAAGTAAAAAGTATAAAGCTTACCAAATTAGAAAACTCTAGTAAGAAATATAAAGTGAATGTTGTTACAAATTCAGGTAAACTATGGGATACTTTACAAGAAACTGCTATAGAAAAAGGTAATCTAATACATGATATGATGTCATTTGTACATACGCATCAAGATTTGGAAAGCGTTGTAGAAAATGCTTTTGAAACAGGTATGATTAGTCTTTTAGATAAAGAAACCGTTTATAACGAGTTAAAAATGGTATTAGACCATCCGTCACTCTCTAAATATTTTTCTGAGGACAATATAGTGCTAAACGAAAGGGATATCATATCAAATGGAAAGATATATAGACCAGATAGAGTTACCATCGATATACATGGGGCGGCAACTGTAATTGACTATAAAACAGGTGAGTACAGTAGTTCTCATGCTAAGCAATTGGAAAAATACGGTTCACTTCTACAAGAAATAGGGTACAGGTTAAGTGATAAGATACTGGTATATTTTAATGATGAGATCACTTTAAAATATATATAAATAATAATTATTTTCGTAATTACTAGTAGAAATTTACTGATAAAAAATATTTTTATCTTATAATTGTAGCGTAATTGAGGAAATTACAAGCATAAATTTCACCTAAATAAGCCGTTTTTTTCACATTTGAGGGGCACTTAAAGATTTAAAATAAAGCTTTAAAAACTTCGCAAAGGTCGATATACACTGGCCTATTAAGAAAAATTTATTAGTTTTGTCTTTGACAGTAATTTTTAACATATTACATTTGCTCTAATTAACACTTAAAAATTAAATTATTGAATATGAAACATCTTAGCAGATTTTTAGTGGCTTCGTTATTAGTACTTGGGTTTAGTACTGCGAATGCACAAGATCAAAACAACCCTTGGGCAGTATCGATTGGCGTTAATGCTGTTGATATCTTTCCTACCGGAGGAGATTTACCTGTACAGGGAGAAATCTTTGACGAGTATTTTAACGTTAGTGACCACTGGAACATTCTTCCATCTGTATCTAAATTATCGATTGGTAGATATATAGGAGATGGGTTTACTTTTACCGTTGCAGGTACAGTTAACAAAATCGACAAATATGGCGAAAATGAAGCAGGAGTAGATCAGACAGTAGATGACTTATCTTATTATGCAGCGGATGGAACAATAAGCTACAGCTTTAAAAATGCTCTAAAAACAAAATGGTTTGATCCTTACCTAGGAGTAGGTGGTGGATACACTTGGCTTGATGAGATTGGTGCTGGAACTTTAAATGGTTCTTTAGGGGTTAATCTTTGGTTAACTGAAAATTTAGCTTTCAATTTACAAACTACTTATAAGCACGTATTTGAAGACTATGAGGTTAGTAACTATCCTCCAACTCACTTCCAACACTCTGCAGGAATTACTTTCGCATTCGGAGGTAAGGATACTGATGGTGACGGTGTATTTGATAAAGATGACGAATGTATCGACGTTCCTGGTTTAGCTGAATTTAACGGATGTCCTGATACTGATGGTGATGGAATCACTGATGCTAAAGATGACTGTCCTGATACTGCAGGTACTGCAGAATTTAATGGATGTCCTGATACTGATGGTGACGGAATTGCTGATCCTAAAGATGATTGTCCTACAGTTGCTGGTTTAGCTAACTTAAATGGATGTCCTGATGCTGACGGTGATGGAATCACTGACGCTAAAGATGGTTGTCCTAACGAAGCTGGTCCTGCTGCTAACAACGGATGTCCTTACCAAGATAAAGATGGTGACGGAGTATTAGACAAAGACGATAACTGTCCTGATGTTGCTGGTACTGTTGCTAACAATGGTTGTCCTGAAGTAACTGAAGAAATCCAGAAAACTTTAAATGAGTATGCTGCTCAAGTATTATTTGACTCAGGTAAGTCAACTATCAAAGATCAGTCTACTAAAGTATTGAATGATATCATCGCTATCCTTAAAGAATATCCAACTGCTAAATTCGTTATTGAAGGGCATACAGATAGTCAAGGTAGAGAAGCAAATAATCAAAAACTTTCTGATTCTAGAGCAAATGCTGTTAAGACTTTCTTAACTAGTAATGGTATCGATCAGTTCAGATTATCTGCTGTTGGTTATGGAGAATCAAGACCAGTTGCATCTAACAAAACTAGAGCTGGTAGAGCACAAAACAGACGTGTAGAGATCAACTTAGTGAAGTAATTATTTTTCACTAAATAATATAATACATTGATAAAACGTCCCGATTATTCGGGACGTTTTTTATTTTTAAAGGGTGGATAGTTTTTTAAAAGAAGTTATATCAGAAGTACACAAAAAAGATCACAACATAAGTGAGCTTATTTTTATACTTCCTAGCAAGAGAGCAGGGCTTTTTCTTAAAAGAGAGTTGCTTCAGAAATATGCTGATCAAACTTTTCTCGCCCCAATTATTCTTAGTATAGAAGAATTTATTACTCAACTATCTGGTTTACGTCAGATTGATGGAACTCAAACCTTGTTTGAGTTTTATGAAACCTATCTTAACACACATACGCATTTAGAAAAAGAAAACCTTGAGACATTCAGTAGCTGGGCACAGACCTTAATATATGATTTTAATGAAATTGATCGATACTGCATCGATAATGAGAGTTTTTTTTCATACCTATCAGGCATACAAGATTTAAATCATTGGTATCTTCAAAAGGAAAAAACAGAACTAATACAGAAGTATATAAGTTTCTGGAACAATTTATCTGAGTATTATACTAATTTTAAGAATAAGCTACTAGAAAAAAAGGTTGGTTATCAGGGATTGTTATATAGAAAAGCTTCAGAAAACATAACTGATTATATTAAAGAAAATGATCAAAAACATATTTTAGTTGGATTTAATGCACTCAATAATGCAGAGCAAATTATTTTTCAGTCATTATTAGAATCTGATATTGCTGAGGTGTATTGGGATGCTGATACATTCTTTTTAGAAAACAAATATCACGAGGCTTCTTTGTTTCTAAGGGATTATAAAAATAAGTGGGATTATTATAAGGAAAAACCTTTTAAATGGATCCGAGATAATTTTTCTTCTTCAAAAGATATTAAACTAATAGGTGTCCCCAAAAATATTGGTCAAGCCAAATTGGCGGGTCAGATACTTACTTCTATTCCTTCTGTTGATTTGGAAAAAACAGCATTGGTATTGGCTGATGAATCATTGTTGCTGCCTGTACTTAACTCGTTACCAGATTCCATCAATACATTGAATATAACAATGGGATTACCGCTTAGAGAAGTTCCTGTGGCGTCTTTTTTTGAATTATTGTTCGCGTTGCACAAAACAGTTCATCCTAAAGGGTTATACTACAAGTCTGTTCTGGAGATTCTAAATAGTCAGCCTGCACATTGGTTATTAGGTTCTTTAGCTAATCAATTGATCAGTAAGATCTCTAGAGAAAATTTGGTATTTGTTACGATAGAAAAATTACAAAATGAAACAGGAGATTCGGAAAAAGGGATATTAGAAATATTATTTTCTCCTTGGGATAATGCGTTAAAAGCAATAAAACAATGCAGAAAAATAGTTCAATTATTAAAACAAGGTTTAGATAAAGAGAAAGATCCTCTAGAACTAGAGTATGTGTATCATTTTCATCTTGTATTTAATAGATTATTAACGCTGTGTGAGACCTATAAATATATCACAACAATATCCTCCTTATATAATTTATATAAAGATATCATTAATTCCGAGACACTGGATTTTAGAGGAGAGCCATTTAGTGGACTACAATTAATGGGGATGCTAGAATCCCGTTGTTTGGATTTTGAAACAGTAATTATTACTTCAGTTAATGAAGGGGTTTTGCCTGCAGGGAAAAGCATGAATTCTTTTATACCGTACGATCTTAAAAGGGCTTATAATCTTCCGACATATAAAGAAAAAGACGCGATATACACATATCACTTTTATCGTTTAATTCAAAGAGCAAAAACAGTATATCTTATATATAATACTGAAGATGAAGGTGTTGGTGGAGGAGAAAAAAGCAGGTTTTTATACCAGTTAGAAATTGATAAAATAAAGGAGCATAAGTTATCTAAATACATAGCATCTTCAGAAATACCAAAACTAAACCGAGCACCATTAGTTATAGCAAAAGACAATATAATTCTAAAAAAAATAAAGGAATTAGCTGTCAATGGATTATCTCCTTCTGCATTAACAAGCTATATTAGAAACCCAATTGATTTTTATTATAAATATGTATTAGGAATCGGAGAAAGCGATCAGGTCGAAGAAACTATTGCGGCGAATACTTTAGGAACTGTCATTCATAATACGCTGGAAAATCTATATAAACCTTTAGAAAACAGGTTTGTATCGGTAGCGGATATTGCAACAATGATTACTCAGATTGACGCTGAAATCAAATATCAGTTCCGAAAAGAGTATTCCAAATTAGATATAACTCAAGGTAAAAACCTGCTTATTTTTGAAGTAGCTAAAAGATATATTTATAACTTCTTGAAAGCTGAAGAGAAGATTATAAAATCAGGATCTCAAATAAAAATTATAGCGATTGAAAGTAATCTAAAAACTCAATTAAATATTCCTGAGCTTGATTTTCCTGTATGTATTAAAGGGAAAGTAGATCGAATAGATGAATTAGATGGACAATTAAGAATCATTGATTATAAAACAGGTAAAGTCAATAAAAGTGATGTAGTTTTAATGGATTGGGATGTAATTACTGAAGATTATAAGTATAGTAAAGCAATACAAATACTAGCATATGCCTATATGCAACATAATGAAAAATCACTATCAAGGTCTTTTCAGGCAGGAATTATTTCTTTTAAAAATCTTAAAGAAGGGTTTCTGAAATTCGGAACAAAAGCATCTGTAAGAGGAAAAGTTGATTATGAAATTACTACTGAAGTATTCGATGAATATTTGTTACAGCTTAAGAAACTAATTACGGAAATTTCTACCTTAGAAGTTCCTTTTACAGAGAAAGAAGTGTAAAATGATTACAAAGAGAAAGAATATAATTATAAATGGGAAACATCAAAGACCAATTTTGACTGATGTTTTTTACGACAATAAGAAACAAGAACAACCAGTTGTTATTTTTTGCCACGGATATAAGGGGTTTAAGGATTGGGGAGCTTGGGATTTAGTGGCAAATGCATTTGCAGAAGCCGGATTTTTCTTTATAAAATTTAATTTTTCTCATAATGGAGGAACTATACAGCATCCAATAGATTTTCCGGACTTAGAGGCGTTTGGACATAATAATTATATAATAGAATTAGATGATTTGGAATCTGTTATGGATTGGGCTACAGCTTCTGATTCTGAATACAAACCATTTATAACTCCTAATAACATAACGTTGATAGGGCATTCAAGAGCTGGAGGTATTACTACCATTAAAACATCAGAGGATTCTAGAGTTACTAAACTAATTACTTGGGCAAGCGTTTCTGATTATGAAAATAGATTTCCGATTGGAGCAGCATTCCAAACCTGGAAAAATGATGGAATATTTTATGTTCAGAATGGTAGAACGAAACAACAAATGCCACATTATTTTCAGTTTTATACATCTTTTGCGGAAAATAAAGAAAGGCTAACTATTTCTAAAGCGGCAAACAAAATAGAAGTTCCACATTTAATCATTCATGGAACGGAAGACTCTACGGTTAATGTAAAAGAAGCTGAAAGTTTACATAGTTGGAACCCTAAAAGCGAGTTGTTTTTAGTGAAGGGAGCGGATCACGTTTTTGGCGCTAAACACCCATGGAATGAGAAACATTTATCTTTGGATTTAGCTATAATCGTTAAAAAATCTACAGAATTTGCAATACTTTAACAGACTTTGGTTAGAGAATTCATAAGCAGTTTGATTTTTTTTTGTTTATTTGCTAATATGAAGTTTAATAAACATATCATTGCTTCTGTATTTCTGATCTTTTTCAGTTTTATACAATTAGCGGATTTACATGCAGTAGGTCACGATGCTAATGATATGGATTGTAAGATATGTCAACTTGCTTCAGAAAATATTGATGACGATTTTACTTCTACTGATATTATAGAACTTCCTAAATCAATAATTATCCCTTCTGATGTTGTTAAAAATTATTATCAGAAACAATATGTTGATTCATCTACTAAGTTCTCTTTTTTAAACAAAGCGCCTCCAGCAGCGTAGATTTCTATTTATTTTTTCGATTGAACCAAACTTACTATTGCGAACAGCAATAATATTCACTTTTATTTTAAGTAATGAAAAGAAACACGCTAATGTTAGTGTTTCTTCTAGGAGTTAATTTTTTATTCGCTCAAGAATGTGATAAAACACTTTCTGGTCGTGTAATTGATTTTCACGATGGTGTATCTCTAGAAGGAGCAACAATAACATATAATAGTACAACTATAAAAACGGATAGTAATGGAGCCTATAAAATTATAGGACTTTGTGGTACTTCTTATGCTTTCACTATTTCTCACGTAGATTGTAATTCTCAGGTCGTTACTATTGATTTAAATGATGTATCAAAGAAAGATTTTTATTTAGAGCATCACTATACAAATTTGGAAGAAGTGGATGTAGAATCTTCTGCCCAAAAGAAAACAACAAATAGCCAGACGGAAGACAAGCTAAATAGAAAACAACTAGATCAATATAGTAGTCTATCTATTGGTGATGCTTTGCAAGAAATATCGGGAGTAAATAGCTTAAGCTCTGGTAATACTATTGTGAAACCAGTGATACAAGGATTGCATAGTAGTAGGATTATTATGATTAATAATGGAGTTCGTCAGGAAGATCAGGAATGGGGAGAGGAACATTCACCTAATCTAGACATCAATGCTTTTAATGAACTAAAGGTTATAAAGGGTGCTGGTGCACTACAGTACGGAGGAAATGCAATAGGAGGAGTTATTATTGCTGAAAATAAATTAACCACATTACAAGATACTATCTTCGGAAAAGCACAACTAGCTCTAAGTAGTAATGGAAGAGGTGGTGGACTTAATACAGCACTTAATCTTGGTTTTAAAGAAGGGTGGGGAGCTAAGTTTCAAGGTACTTTAAAACATTTTGGTGATAGTGAAGCTCCAGACTACATACTTAGTAATACAGGACACAGAGAACAAAGTTTTTCTACTGGCTTTGGTTACTCAAGTTTTACGTATGGTTTTGAAGGGTATTATAGTTTTTATAATGCAACACAAGGAATATTAAGGGCATCGCATATTGGAAATACGGGAGATTTAGTTAGAGCTATTAATAGTTCTCAGCCGTTGGTTATTAATGATTTTACTTATGATATTAATGCGCCAAAACAAGAGACGCAGCATCATCTGGCAAAACTAAAAGTGTATAATCGTTTTAAAAATTTAGGACGTTTAAACCTCCAATACTCATTTCAGTTTAATAATAGAAAAGAGTTTGATATAAGAAGAGGAGATGATAGAGATAAAGCAAGTTTGGATTTGGAACTTTTAACACATAGTCTTGAAGGTTCTTTCTTATTTGATTCTAATGATAATTTTACAAAGAATATTGGGTTTCAGTATTCATATCAAATCAATACTCCTAATCCAGATACAGGTGTGAGGAGATTGATCCCGGATTATAAGAAAACAAACGCAGGAATTTTTGCTATTACAGAATTTAAGATAAATGAAAATCTTATCGCAGATGCTGGAGTACGATATGATTTTGTAAATATTGATGCTAAAAAGTTTTATGAAAAAGATGTTTGGGATGAGCGAGGATATAATACAGAGTTTGCAAATCTAATTATTGAAGATGCCGGTGATCAATGGTTAACGAACCCTAACTTTGATTATAGTAGTGTTTCTGCCTCTGCAGGAATAAACTATTCTTATGGGAATCAAAACTCATTTTTGTTCAATGCTTCTTATGCCAATCGAGCTCCAAATCCGGTAGAGCTGTTTAGTGATGGATTACATCATAGTGCAGCTATTATAGAATTAGGTGATTTACGTTTTGATCAGGAAAAAGCATTGAAGTTTTCCATAAGTAGTGAACATCAGGACGTCTTCGGTTTAGGAAGCTTGACTGTTTCTCCTTATATAAGTAGTATTAATGATTTTATCTTATTAGAACCAACAGGTATAGAGTTTACTATAAGAGGATCTTTCCCTGTATGGGAATATAAGCAAACCAATGCTTTACTGTATGGAATAGATATTGACTATGGTGTGAACATCATGGAGAATCTTAAATTCAATACTGCATTCTCATACATTTATGGTCAAGATACCACAGCCGATGAGCCTCTCATAAATATGCCTGCTCCAAATTTTAGATCAGAATTGGTCTATGAAAAAGAAAAATGGAATTTAAAATTGAGGAATAATACAGTTTTGGAGCAAACCAGATTTCCCAATAATAATTTTGATATTGACTTTATTGAAAATGGAGTCGAGCAAACAGCATTAGTGGATATTTCTACACCTCCACCAAGCTATACCGTTTTTGATCTTTCTGGGACTTATACATTTAATATATGGAACCCAAAAGATCTAACCCTAGGAATGAGTGTCACAAATATATTTGATACAAATTATAGAGATTACCTTAATAGACAGCGTTATTATGCAGATAACGTTGGAAGAAACTTTACACTTAACTTAAATTTTAAATTTTAACAAATGAAAACAACAATTAACAAATTAGCAGCATTATTATTTTTATCTACGATAGTATTTACTTCTTGTAGTAGTGATGATGATAATCCGGCAGTGATTAATGAAGAAGAGACGATCACAACAGTTAGATTAACAGTTTTAGAATCGGGAACAACTGCTCCTGAAGTATATACGTGGACAGAAAGTACCCAAGATGCGATTACCTTATCTGCAAATACGACTTATAATTTTAAAATTGAATTTTTAGATGAATCTAATCCGAGTGATGTAGATAATATCACTGAAGAAGTTATCGCAGAAAAAGATGAGCACTTTGTTTTCTATGAAACTACAGTTAGTGGATTATCATTTACAAATGCTTCTGATGACACCATAGATTCTAATAATATTGGAATTAATATTTCTACAGATTGGTCTTCTACAGATGCGACTACGGGAATTGTAAGAGCTTTTTTAATTCATGAACCAACTACAAAAGAGGGAGATTCAAGAGATGATTTTGGAGGAGAAACAGACATTGAAGTTTCCTTTTCGGTAACTGTTCAATAAAATAGAACTATTAGAAAACTTATAAAATTAAGATTGCAAAAAAATGAAACCTAAGTCCAGTTATGCCAATAAGTTGAGTTTGTGATTAAACTGCGATATAGTTTCATCCTCAAGACTCTTGAGATGTAGTTACCTTAAGAGTCTTGTATTTTAATTATCAAAATAAATAGTAAAATTGAAACAACTATAAAATCATAGTATAATAATAAGTTGAGTTTGTGTATTTTTATTATTAGTACAGATTTGTTTCAATCTAACCCTCAGGAAGTAGTTAACCTGAGGGTTCTTTTATTTATCCTAAAATTTTAACCCTTACTTTCGAGATTTGGTATGAACTTTGATTGATTTATATCAAATATTTACCTGTGTATCCATTTTTAGTTGAAAAATCGCTAAGAATATGGTAACAAATTGGTGAGAAAAGACACTAATATATAGAAATGGTTGGTTTTTAGTGATTTAATCTCAATAATTTTAATGAGATATTATGGCATTGTTAAATGTTCATTACCACTCAAATTTCGTTAAGAAATTTAAAGATTAGCTCTTATATTCGCGGCGTAAAACCTAACCAAGAAAATATAGCAAAATTGAAACAATCATAATTATGTATAAGTTGAGTTTGTGTTAAATATTATAATTTAGTTTCAATTCAGACCCTCAGGAAGTAGTTAGCCTGAGGGTTGTTTTTTTTATACAATGATCAACTAGCAAATTTAATTTGTGTTTTTTTGAGATTTATATGTTTCTATTTTGAAACTCTCTGTTTATAGCATCTAATAGGTCATCAGGATCTTCATAGCTAACATTAATTTCAGTTAGGTTATCTAAGTTTATTTTTATTACACATCCTGTGTCTCCATAACATATTAAATAATTAACAGCTACTTTTGCTTTTATGATTGGATTGGAAAATGTGAAAAATATGCTCCAGTCTAATGTTTTATCTTCATTAAGAGAAGCTACATAGCCTTCATTACCCATTGCTCCGTCTCCAAATACGATTGTCTTATCTTTATGTGTAAAAGAACCGTGAAAGATATCTATTTCACTCCAAATATCTTCATCATATCTTTCGATACCTGTAAGTGTAGTATCGCATAAAGGGAACCAATGTCTTTTAACTTCATTTGTCTCACTATCTTCTACACAATATGTATTTGCCATTACCATATAACCATCTCCATACGTGATACAATCATATCCGACAACTGCTCCTTCTTTCCATTTGTCTTGTATTTTTTTATTCATTCGTACGTCATCTTCCATATATTCTAGTTCATAAAAATTTATCTGTTCTAATTCCTGTATAAAAAGCCTAGATAGACCATCCAAAAATTGTTGTACTTCATTTATTTTCTCTGAGACATATTTAGTATCATTAAGCTTTTCTAATTCTATTTTTTCAGTTTCTTTTGGTTCTAGAAAATCATTAAAAGAACTACATAGTTGGTATTTAAAATGTAGTAATTCTGTTCCTATTTCTAAAAACACGAGTGCATTTAGAAAATGAGGTTTTATTGTTTTACTTGACCATTGGTACTCATCAAAATCTAACTCTAATCGCCATTGTACATTTCTTTCCCAGCCTTTATATTCAAATTGACAAATTATCGGCAATGGATATGGAAACTTTCGTTCTTCTAATAGTTGTTCATATACTGGATCTATATCTCGTTTTATAGTGTCGAATTGTTCTCGTAACAACGAGTTGAGTTCGGTATAAAATTTACTTTGTTTTACGATTTCTATAGTATCCATAATCTATATTGTTTTTCTCCAGTCTTTGTAATACCAGTCCTCTTTTGTAGGTAATTGATGTTCTGGGCAATCAAAGGTTTCTTGTACCGAAAATATATCTCCTCTATCAGCAGCTTCAGCGGTCCACATATGAAGTAAATCGTGTTTGTGTTTCACTTGTTTTAATTCTTTCTTTAAATTTTTAAAACAATATATATGACCAAACATTCCATTACCATAAGGACTATAATTACTGTATTTACAACTCAAACAGGTGTTCAAATAGATATGCTCTGGTAATTGATTTTGTATTGCTATCAATGCATCTTCCATCCATTCTAATTTCTTTTCAACAGTAAATTCTCCGAAGGTTGTAGTTAACGCTAAACAGGTAAGTTCACTATCCAAACCTTTAATAGTTGTGGTTTCACCAACTTCTACATGGACTGTTAGTGGTGCTGTAAGCTTATTTTTTTTGATTGAGTCAAAAAGTAAAATAGGAATTGTTACTGTTATCTTGAAGTTGGTTAAATCTCCTGATCCATCCTGAAACATTTCATAATCAAATTTTGCATCATCGATCTTTTCTGCTTCCAACATTTCAAAATCTTGTCCTTCAAAATTAATCCCTCTTAGTGTAAAGCGCATATCACTACCATCGGATTTTATAATAACCTCTTCTGTCCCTCTTCTATCTTGATATGTTGCTAAATATTCTCTCATTGTATTTTTTACTTTTCTATTATAAAAGGAAACCCAAGATCCGTAACCTTACTTTGTGTTCCTTTTGCTATTGGATTGATTTGAAACTCAAATGTAGCTTCTTCAATGGTATCTTGTATTGTAAAACCTCCCAAAATAGTAACAGTGTAACAACCGTTTTGAAGCGTAACACTTTGTCTTACTCCTATTTTTATTGCTTCTTTTAAACGATTTATTCCATTTTCTAGCGTCCAGTTTTTTAGATAGGGTACAGTGATCAAACAAACTTCTTTATTGATTACATTCAATACATATCCACTCTTTTTAAACAATAAATTACTTGTGTCTTTCTCAAATTCGGAAGTTTGGTTATTAGTATTGAAGAAAATGGTGTATGGTTGATTACTAATGGAACTCATAGGAATTATTACGCCATTTTGGGTAGCCAATTCAGCACTTTCATTGGTTGTAAATTCGTTCATTAAATCATCTGATAAGTTATTCTCTTGTTTGAACTGTAATAAATTAGCAGGATCTGTTAAGAAGAAATAATCCCAGGTATCGTTTAGGCATTCAGTAAATTTTATCATTCCTTATCTGCTTTTTATTCCCATACTTTATTTTGATACGCTTCATACGCCTCTCCACGAGTTTTGGTATTGGTTCGTTTTGCCCATTTTGTTAGTTTTTCTTCTGGTTCATCTGTATCAGAGATACTAAACAACACTAAAATGTCTTTCTGTAAGCTGTCCTTGAAAAAATTATCTTGTTGTAACTCTTCTAGAACTTCTACACAGGTCTCAAATAATTGGTTTTTAAAACTCTCAAAATCTATATTGTCACTTAAAACTTCTTGATTTAGAATCTTGCAGATAGCATTTATTTCCTCATTTGCTCCATCTGATGTATACCATTCGGCAGGTTCAAATTCATATACTTCTTTATATACAGGATCTTCTTTTTGTGTTTTTTGTAAATGGGTAGCGGTATTGGTGAAAGGAACTACTGTCATAGCACCATCATCACTAACCAAAGCGAATGCACAGATGTCTTTACCGTAGTTAGATACATTTTCTAAAAAAGCAGCTTTGGTTACTGTTTTTATTTGTTTTTTTAAAGAGTCAAAATTCATAGGTTATTGTTTACATGATATTATTTCCATCGGTTTGGGTTTTCGGCTACTAATCCAAATGAACTTAGATGAAAGTCGTTTGTATCTATATCCTCAATATCATTTATATTTTCAAAAGTTAATTCGATTCCACTATTCAATCTTAAAAGAACACCTAGTTTATCTGTTTTTTTCTTGTAATCAATGTTATGGGTGTTTAATACTTTTAATACAAATGCTAGATTTAGCTTGTCTATATCTTCAAAAATCCATTTGTTAAGCTTTATTTGATTACTGCTTTCTAACTTTCCTTCATACCAATAATCAGAATAGATTAAATAGAGTTTTTCATTTTCAAAAAAAAGTTCAATTCCACCATACGTCCAAATATTGACTTCTTCAGTTAAAAAATCAGGACTATAACAATCCGGGTCTGGGAAATTATTTATAATCCATTCTTTGGTTTGTCCTAGTTTTAGGTAATCAAACTTTCCTGTTTTAAAAAACTCTAATAGGTCTATTTCAATAGGTGTTTTTAACTTCATGTGCACATTCTATTTATAACCATATATAGTGATAGTTCCATTTTCTTCTTCAAAAGGTATGTTTAGTTTCTTAAGTAAACTAATTACTTCTTTTGTCTCATCTATTATTTTTGGTGGAACTAAACGCCCTTGGTCTTTTCGATGCTTAGGTCGTATCTCAAGCCATTCGATAGTAAAGAATATAGGAAGTCCTTCTTCCCAGTAAATAGACCAATCACCAAAATAAGCGGGCTCTTTTTCTATATCTTTAAAACTAAATGTAGCCTTATCCCATTGTACCAATTTTTCGTTATAGGCTGGAGGAAAGGGTAAATCTTCTATTCCTTGCTGCAATTCAAGCCATTTTGTATCATTCATTACGGATGATAGTTTTTTACGCATTACAATGTCTCTTATTTGTTGCTTGAGTTTTACTATATCGACATCGTTTTCTGTAAGGTATTTGTATTGCTCAAACAAAGTCATCTCTTTTAGATCACTAGAGGTGTATATGTTGTATTTGCTTTGACTTTTCACTTTGATACTATTGTTATTTCATACTCAAACTCGAAAAATTCATAAGTCAGCCAACCATCACTTTCTTTACTAAACCCATTTAATACTAATGTTGTTTCTTCTTTAAGAAGAATTTCTTGAATGCAGTCAAATGTTTCAATGCTATTTATCCAATCTATTTTCAAATAATACCCATCGGTAGATGGGTTTTTTGTTATGTATTTACTTACACTTAATTTTTTCCATTTTTTTATTGTTATTCGTGTTTCATTGTATTTTTCTAAATCACTAATTCTAATGGAACCATCTGAAACAATATTTATTTCATCATAATTTTCTCCAAGTGACATTTCTTTAATTCCAAAATCAGAGAGACTTATATTATCTATTTTTAATGGCTTCATCATATTTGCTATTCTTGGTAGTCAAGTATTGTGTATTTATTTTTTTTGCTTTCTATATAATTTTTTAAAGGAATTAGATTTTTCCACAAATAACCTCCATCATACCTACAAACGTAAATTCCATCTTTTTCAAAACATACACTAATATTTGGCATCTTACCTTTGTTATCAAGTTGCCTAAAATCCCAGAAGACTTTAGTATTAAACTCGTATTTTTTATCAAAATCTTTACTTGTTTCTAATACATTTTTAATCTCTGAAATCTCTTTCTCAGTAAACTTTGCTATTATTTTATATTCAAACCCCATTTTATACCATTTATCATTTGAATTTACCGTAATAAAATGTTCTTTTTTATGCCTCAATTTTAGGATAAAAATAAACCGTAGCCCAGCTATGCTTGATTTTCCTTCTTCATTGAAACAAAAAAAACTCTATTTTCTTTTCCAATAAATTCAAACAACAACAGGTATTAATCACTATTAGACCAAGTTAATACTCCTTTTAAAACATGTTCAGAAAATCCTTTTAGTATATCTAGATCACTATCATAACTAATTTTTATATGAACCCAGGCTTCGTGAGATTCGTGTAGTTTTTCTAGATCTATAGTTATCATTTTATGTAAACTAAACTGTGTGAGTATTTCGTTTATGATGGCTACGTCTTCTAGATCAATACCTTTTATAGCACCACTTCCTTTATATTTGACGCCTTTAAAATAATCTGTTAGCGCAATTTCTGGGCTTAAAAATTCTTTGGATGCTTCTTTATAATCATTTGCAAATGGTACATAAACACCTTCCATTTTAGGGTGTAAACAGGCAATTCCTCCTGTTTGATTCGTTATCAAAACTCCTGTTGGAAATCCTATAATAATCCCGAACCCTACAGTATCCCATATTGCAACTAGAGGCTTGTTCATTTTTAAAATTCTATTTTTATTATTGTATACAATCTTTATAAATTCCCATAAACAACTATAGTATCTGCGTATCTTAATTGAATATTAAACCATTTGATTAGATCTCTCAAAAAAGATTCTACATTAGCGTTTTTGGTATTGATTTTTGCTATTCGGTTTACAATAATTCGACTTGTTTTGTTGTCAAAAAAGTTACTGCTTGTCGTACTAAAATGATTGTCAATTATATTCCCTTTTTGATCTTTAATTGGGAAAACGGATTTAAAAACATCCATAACATAGTCAAAATCTTTAGTCTGAATAAACAGGCTTCTGTCTCTTGAAGTTACATATGTATCAAGATTTTCATTTTCTGCCCATAGTATGAACCCTATTTTATCAACAGCTTCTTTTGGTGTTGTAGTAAGAAAAAATAGTTGTTGGTGAATCTTTTTAATAGATTTTTCTATATCAAAATTGCAAATTTGATAATATTTTTCTGCAACTATTTCATTGCATTCAGCAAGTCTACAAATAGTATTAATATTGTTTCTATGAAATTCTTGTTCGCACATTAATATATCACCATTATTTTCCTTCATCAATTGCATTGCAACGTCCAAAGGAATGGACAATTTTTCTCTTAGTGTTTTTATTTTTTGAAGTGCTTCTTTTTCTTTCACTATTTATGGTTTATAAAAATCAATTTGTTGAAACTTTTTCTGTTTATTTTTAAAAATGTATTCAGTCTCCTAATATCTTTATATCAATACCTTTATTAGAAAAATAATCCATCCATGTTCTAAACCAGATAACAGTTACTGTCTTTGGTTTGTCTTTGTTAAGATCCGCTACATCAATCCAAGCATCTATTATTTTCAGCATTGTTTTTTGATGATCCACGGATAACCTTGAATCTCTATATGGATCAATATATATGCCTGTCTTTTGCTTAAACTCTACAAACAGGTTTTCTAGATGAGCATATTGCTTATCATCCAAACCAAATAAATGTTCGTTGTTATCAAATCTGTGAAAATCTAAAGCCATATGACAATGTTGTTTTTGTAAAATAATATCAAATTTTCAATCAATAACTTCTAATCGTTCTTCTATATCGGTTATGGTACCATATATATCTCCATTATCAGAAATAACCAATGTTGTATCTGCTATAGGTAATGGGATTTCTTTTATTCCGGTTAGAAACTGATTTATTTTTTCTGTATTCATATGCAATACTTCAGGATCACAGTAGATAACAATAATTTGTTCTTCGAATTGTCGGGCTAATCTGCCTCTTAAAAAACCACCATAATTAGGTTCATCTTGCAAAATATAGTCAAAACCTTTAGGTGTATTTTTTTTATGAGCTTCTTTAGCATCAAATAATTTACCATCTGGATATATCCAAAAAACAAACTCTGGATACGTATGTGTATACTCTTTAATTTCTTTTCTTCTTCCTCTATATTTTTCTTGTAAAAACGGAAAAATAGCTGTTGCTTCTTCTCTTGTTACGGATCCAACTGTTATCATTTATTTTCGTTTCAGTTTTATATACTATAATTTACTTCAAATTCATAATATTCTTTTGTTACCAGGTTAATCTTTACATTGTAGTAACAATTTCCGCCGTCTTCTATTTGTACTAATTCTGTTTGCCAATTTTTTTCATCTGTAGCATCACAAAAGAAATTAATAAAAACTTCTTTTTGATTTTTATTATTTATGACAGGTACATATTGCCTCATATATCCTTGTAATTGCACTTCATAATAGGTCTGAGTAATTGTATCATCTGGATTATTTTTATTGTGTTCGATGAGTTGGTTTTTCTGCGTTTGATTATGTTTTTGGATAGCAGATTTTAAAATCTCTTCTATTTCAATTAACTCAGATTCTTGTAATTGAGACGGTTTCACATTATTAAATGTCCAATGCCATTGGGGTGTATATGTAAGTATTGTATAGTCTGATTTTGCTAATTTAAATTTTGCCTGAGTATTTTGCTCATTTTTAGTCTCCTCTGTTTTTACACTGGTAGTGCAAGAAGAAATTAAAACTATAAGTATTAAAATTATTTTATTCATTTTTTTTAAATCTAATTACAACTTTTTATCCCAAATCCACAGTTCTTTGTTTCCTATATAACCACATATATAATCTAAAACTTCATCTATAAAATCATCTACCTGATCAATTCCTATAGCACGATATACTAGCTTAATTGCAAATACGATATCGTAGGCTTTTTGTTGAGATATCCCTTTGTTTTTGTATTTAACAATGCAATTTCCAGCTTCTTGTGAAGCACTATAAAATGTGTTATTGGTTATTTCTGTAGGTATTATTTGTTGAAAATCGTTTATCAATTCCTGAAAGTATATCTCTTCTTCTAATTCATTTTGATGAATCAATTCTATTACTTCTTTCAGGCTACAAATCTCACCTTTGATAATGGGCATTTGTAGGGTTGTAAATGAATTAAAAATACCTGAATCAGACAGCACCAGATTGACTATATCCTGAGGGCTTTCTGCAGTGATCAGCCTATATGAAGGTGCATGACCGATAAAATCAAAAAGAAAATATTCTCCTTGTATACAAATCGTTTTATCTAGCGCTGATTCTCTTCCTTTAATGGCGATCCCTGAAGGTTCATGTATCGTCAGAGAATCATTTAATTCTATATTTTCGGAATCAAAAACTACCCATTTCCATAGTTCTTTGACTGAGAAACTACAATCTTCTTCATCAGCTGTTGCTTCTGCTATTCTTTCGAAAATGGATATTAGATTATGATTCATTTTATGTTATTTATTTTGAAAAAATGCTGCGTATACCGTCAAAAATTTTCAAACAAGTATCTTGATCCAGTCCTTTGGGTCTACTTACTTTCCAATGTCCCATACTGGCTCGTAAAGTTTGGTTTATACTAAAGAGCTGGTATACTAACTTTTTTTCGATAGTTTTTTTATCTGCATAATATTGTTCAATACATTTTAATGCATCTAAAAAAGCTGTTATTCGTTCTTCTTCTACATCTGCACTCATTCTAAAAAGCAGGTCCAATCCTGTATCAGAAGTATATTCTTTATGTACCAATTTTTTAGCTTCAGTTATGTTCATGTGCTATGATTATCTAAGTAATTTTACCTATCTATGTTTTTCTTTTATAAATAAGTACTCCTGTTAAAATCAATCCGATAAGAGCAAGAATACCATATACATCTTTGGCCTGTTCTTGATAAACAACTCCGTTTTCAGGAGAAAAAAATTTGCTTTCTGTATTGTAATCAAAGTTTACTCTTTGAATGTACATCCAAATAAAGAAAAAAGTGATTAATCCAATAAGCAATATTATGAGGTTGCGTTTATTTTTCATCTTCTTATTTTATTTGAATTTTCTCTCCTAAAAACTTAGGCTTTACTTTAAATGTGATATCTAAGAAAGCCTTTGTTCTGGCAAAATATTCTCTAATTCTAGTTTTTAATCCATATTTCCCACTCAAATCTCTTGCATTAAATCCTATTGCTGAAATTCCATTTTTTTCTGCAAGATATATTGCTCGTTCATTATGAAATTTTTGTGAAATAATAGTTAGACTTATTTGGCCAAAAATCTCTTTTGCTCTTACCACAGAGTCTAATGTTCTAAATCCAGCATAATCTAGAAAGATTTTATTAGCAGGGATTCCTTTTTTTATTAATTCATTTTTAAAATCGGTGGGTTCATCATAATTTTTAGTACCATTATCTCCACTTACTAAAACAAAATCAATTTTGCCTTTTTTATATAGTTCGACTGTAGCGTTTATTCTATAGGTAAAGTACAAATTTATTCGGCCATTTTTAAGAATTTTGGAAGTTCCAAGTACAAGTCCTACCTTATTCTTTTTAATATTGGATACGTTTGAGAATGTTTTGTTTTTAGCATTTTTTTCAATGGAATAATTTGCTGTAAGAACTAAAATAATTAGAGTTATAAAAATCAGTGTACTTCCTAATATTATCTTTTTCTTTCTTTTTCTCATTCTCATTTGATAGCATTTTGTTAAATTCTCCCGGATTATCTTAGGTTAGTATTTTACATAAACTTTATCCTTTCCCCATCTTTCATTACTTCCTGTGTAAATTAAGGTTCCTTTTTTATCATAACCGAAGCTCTCAATTATTTTCCCATTCAAAGTTTTTTGAACTAAATTCTCATCGTCATCATACATAAAACGCAGATCTTGATCAGGGTAACTATATTGATGGTCAATTTGAATTCTTTCAATTTTTTTGTTTGCGTTATAATAGTAGGTTAGATAGGTGTGTTCTTTTTTTTTGTCTTTCCAAGTTTTCACTTCATTTACCTTAGTTACTTTATTATGATTGTTATATTCGATTACAATTTTTTGTCTGTTATTTTTTATAATTTCTGATAACAAGCCTTTAGTATTGTACATATATTTCAGGTTCACTGTTTTATTATAAACTGGGTTTGAGTTTATTTTATGTATTACACAGGCTAATAGTTTACCCTTTTTATACTCATATTTGGTACTGCGATACACTTTTTTGGAAGCACTATTTCTATTATTTTTTTCAACTAATTGTCCGTTATCATTGTATATATATACAATGTTCTCCGTTTCTGTTTGAAACCCATATTTATTGTATTTGTATAGGTTTTTACCTCCAAAATGATAATCAGAACCGCCAGTATCGTCAGGACAGATTTCTTCATATCCTGTTTTTAAACCTAATTCATTGTAGTAAATACGTAGAGAACAAAGTACAATTCCTGCATCAGAATACCGTTGCGTATATAAATACGTAGGGAATGTTTCTCCAGAAATTCCTATTCTTTCAGGAATTTCTCCATTGTAGATAATCTCTTGAACTTCTTTTGGCAATCCAAAAGGGGTTGATTTGTTATTTTTAAGGCTAATTATCTTTCTTATTGCTCCTAAATTGTTATAAAAATAAATAGAATCGTTTTGTTTTTTTACTGCAATTGCATTATTCGCAAAGTACACGATGTCATCTTGCTGTGCGTTACTATTTAATATTGAAAATAATAAGAACACAATAACAAGACTCTTTTTGTTAGCTATAAAATTCATCATACTTATTTGATTTTAAATTTATTAACCCAACAAGATATAGCTTCCTGCAATTGTATATAATCTTTGTCATACTTAATAGATGTAGGTAATACACCAAACTTTTTAGCAGCATCCGTTTTATAGTATACTTCTAATTCGAGCATTCTGTATTCTAGATATTTCGTTATACATCTTAATTGTTCACTATTAAATAACGAAAAACGTTCCGTATAGAAATGCTTGTATTGAATGTCGTTTATATCATTTTTATAATCTGTAATAGATATTAACGTTCCTTCAATATCAGATTCTGAGCAACCTTTTGTAAGTCCTTTCAATACTAGTTCTTCCTGTTCTTTTTTAAAAACTCCCAAAGCGAACAATAAATACATTGGAAAATGAAATAGCATACCTTTAGCATCAAGAAATGACAAAGAACTACTACATTGATATAAATGAATCAAAGGAATTTTTTTCCAGTCGTTTGTTTCATCTTTAGCTCCTAGTTTTTTACATGCTGCAAGACTTAATCTATCGTCATGTCCTTGCGCTTCCCATAATCCAATACCATCTTCAAGTTTTACATTTATAAATGCTATATATACATCATTGATTAATTCACTTTTTGTAATCATATTCACTAATCTTGGGATAACTCTGATTCATGACGAATACCATTTGTATCTACACGAAAATTCCATTTACAGGTTGTAAATACTCCACTGTTATTTTGTTCTACTGTTCCGTAAGCTATTAAATCATCTCGTTTATCAAATTCATCTCTATCATCCATATATACTTTGATTTTCATACCTTCTTTTAATTGAATTGTATTACCATTAGCGTCTTTTTTGAAATCAGTTTTTGATAACAGAATCAAATCGCGCTCTATCATAGCATTAAAATCTATATATATTTTAGACTCTTCCTTTTTATTATAATTTACACGAGTACAGGTTTTGTTATTCAACCACTCATGTATTTCTTTAAACTCGTTTTTAGAAACCTTAGTTCCACATTCTGTTCTGATAGTCTCTCCGCCTTGACCTTTTTGATACTGAATTGCAAAGTTTTTTTCTGTAGGATTATAACTAATGTATACCATTGGTAATTCATACCTTTCTGTATAGTTTTTACCTAAACAAATCCCTAAAGCACGGTGAGATTGGCTAGGATAAAAACTATCCCAAAAACCAATTTCCTTTATATCGATTATCAAATCAAGAAGTGGTTTTAATTCCTTTTTTTCAACATCGATCCATATTTTACACCATGTAACCATAGTATCCCACTGAATAAGTCTGTCCTCAGACTCCATTCCTTTGATTATTTCTTGATATCGATCTCTTATGTTCAAAATATTTTTAATTTGTTTTTAGCAAACTGTGCATCTGTTTGTTTGCTAATATTATTGTAATAGTAAACATCTTACTGTTTTAATACAATAACGAATCTATATCCGTAGAGCGACAATTTATATTCGCTTTATAGTTCACCAAATCCATATTCATCAATCAGTCTATCAAGTACATCTTCATTTTTTGTACATGTCAATATCATATCACTTATTTTATTTTCTCTATTGAGAAAATACATGAGTATTGTTTCAGGGTTCCAATAGATCGTCAATCCATTACCATTTATTATTTCTCTAAAATCATTGTTTAGATTATCTATAAAATTCTTAGACTTTTCATTGTTATAATATTCACTAATATCGAGAGATGCAAAATATTGAAATCCGCTTTTGCCTTTGCATGAAAACTTTCATCAGACATAACACATTGAATATATAAGATCATTTCAATAAATTGATCTAAACGTAGTTCTTCACTATACCATTCAACATGCTGATCAAAATTTTGATCGGTAGTTTGATACACTGTTTTTGAATCGGTTAAATCAACAGCCCAATACACTACAGACTGATTTTCTTGAAGAAATACTAACTTATTATCTTTAACAAATAGTGTTGTAATTTTGGAAAAATGATGAAATCCATCAATAAATAATGCATTGTTTCCTAAGGTAAGATACAGTTCTTGGAGTGCAGATGGGATTTTGATATTCAATAGCTTTTCTTGTTCGAGAATACCAGATTTCTTTATCCCTTCTTCTGAAAAAAGGCTTCTCCCGACTATTTTTTCTGCAATTATTTTTAAACTCATCTAATTTTTTTCATTTTTTCAATATCCCTTATGACTTCTATATTTGATTGTATTAACCATATTATAAATTTTCGTGTAATATTCTATTACTTCATTAAAAGTATAGAACTCAATTGGAGTTTCGAATCTAGGAAGTATCAAAAAAGAAGATTCAGTACAGTATACATGTTGGCCATCAAAGGTGTGAGCGATTAATAGACTATTATGTATTTTGTCTTTTTGTGAATTGTCTTTCCATTCCCATAAATCAATATCTTCTTTAAAATTATTTTCAAAGAAGTTTTTATCTGGTGCTATTATGTTCAGGTATTCAACATTTTCTGAAACAACTCCGAAACCATGATTTTCAATAAATTCTAAGTATGATTTTGGTATAGAAAAACTGATCATATTCTTTATTAAGTCAATATTCGGAGTGCTTTTTTCTCCAATAAGGTCAAAATTTATCTCCATTTTAGTTCATTATTTTTTCAAAAGCTGCTAGTATATTTTTTATATCGGTGAGTGTTTCTTCTCGTTCTTCTTCCATACACATTTCGAACATAACATAGCTGTCTGGACTATTATAAATTGTTTGTAAAGCGCTGTGTATTGATTTGATTTCCTCTTTTTCGGCTTGAAATTTCAGTACTTTATTACCGTATGCTTTCGTTAAATCAATTTCTCCATTCAGTTCAGCTTCTACAATCATTACTGAAAGTGCAATAATCAAATCTTCGAAATGAATGTATTGTTCGAATTTTGAATTTGTGAATTGCACATTATTATCAGTTCGTTCTTTAAGTAAATCTGGATTATCAATATACTTTTTTACATCGGTGTTGGTATATATCAAATTCATAGTAAGTGTATCACTAGTTATATTTTCAACTAGCTCTAAGAAATCACCTCCAAAATCAGAACCAAATGCAGTGTCTTTCCAATTTTCTATCATAGTTGTTCTGTTTTTAGATATGTGTTTTTAGTACCCATCGAATATTTAATAGCTTTTCCGGTTACCACAATTTTACTTTTATCATCTAGTATTTTAACCAAAGACAATGCGCAACCGGATTTATATCCTTCAACACAAGTTAATAACATAAAATCCCTTTCTCCAGGAATTTCGGCAAGCATATATTCATAAAAATCATCTTCTTTACTTTCTACATTTAAACCGACTCCATAGTGCCGAAAACGTGTTCCTCTCCAGAATTCGTGATCATCTTTTATCATTTCTAATGGGATTAATTTATCTTTCATTCTATATCTACATTATTGCTATAATTCATTCTAATTTCTCCATCTCCATACAATCCCCATTCTGAAAAACATTTTTTAGTAATTTGAATATAGTTTTTATATACTATTCATTATTCCTGTGAATACGTTATGTTTTTTATTACAACTATGACAATTTGTATCTCCTTTAAAATAGGGGATTAATGGTTTTAGTGAATTTATATTCATTAGATTAATTGGTTTTTCTAACCACTCTAGATTTGTGTTTGACTTATTTACATCAATTCTTAATTTTTCCTGATTTTTATTTAACGTGGGATCTCTGCTATATGCGTTTAAAACATTTTCTTCATTCCATAAAAAAGTTTCTTCTTCACAATTAGGGCACACAAAAATATATTCGTCATTGATATTAAAGGTCTTAAATATTTCAGCTTCTTTATGTCTTTTTATGGAAACTAAAAATGCGATTAAATAAAACCTTTTGGAGTCTTCATCCAAAATCTCAGTATTGTGTGAATATTTATTTACAAGGCTTCTAAACTTTTCTATTGAATCTATAAATGAAATCTGAATTCTATTTTTTTCTTTTTCATTAAGATGATCCTCTTCAAATATTTGTTCTAATTCTGATACATTGTCAAGGTAAATTAAAACGACTCCTAGAGAAGCTAATACATCAATATTAAATTCGATATCATCGGACTCTTCAATTATTTTTAATAGATGAGGTATCGTAGCAAGTGTATTTTCATATACCGATCCTTGGTGATAAATATGTTCCCAGATTAATTCATCTGCAATTTTTTTATTCAACGTTTTTGAAAGTTCGTGAATTAGTGATGGAATTACTTCTGAGTTCCCATATGGACTGCTTAATTTTTTCCAAATATGTGATTCATCTAATCGTATCATTGTTTATGTATCGTAAGTGTTTTGTCTATTATATATTCTTCCCAACGATTTGGGTTTTAATCAATGATAAACATCTATTGAATTTAATTTCTTGCAATAATCTATCGGCACTGTTCTATATTTAGGTTTTTCTTTTTCGTTTGTTTCTCCAAACCAAACCCCTACATGTTCTGCAGGCGTATCTTTTTCTCCTGCAAGAGAAACGATTACTCCTGTATCATTACCAATTTTTACAAAATCCCCTTTATTAAGTTCATATTTCATACTAGTATCCTAAAAGATAAATACCTTCAATTTTTTCATTTTTACAATTTAAAATATTGATCGTCCCATATCCTAAAGGGCACATATGGCAACCCATAAAAAATGGCTATTTCTGGTTTATTTAGTTGTTGTAAAAATTCTTTTTTGTCTAATTCATTACTTTCTAAATTGACTTCTGTTAAGCATGGCAATGTATTTAACACACTGATATCCGAAATTTTATTATCATATAAATTGAGTTCCTCTAATTTTTTGAGATTTCTTAATCCATCTATATTTTCTATCCCGCCATTTTCTGATAAGTCTAATACCTTTAAATTCGTAAACTTTTCTAAATTATTTACTTGAGTTATATTACTGCAACTTAAGTCTAGTTTTTCAAGACTGGTTAGATTATCAAAGCATATTGTGTCGGCAAAATTAAAGTCCAATTGTATTTTCAATACCTTAAGTTTACTCAGTTTGCCTAAATTAATTTTATTACCTCCTTGTATTTTTAGATTCTCTAAGTTAGGAAACTGTTCTAAAGTATCAATTTTAGATTCTTCTGAAATATCAAGTTCTAAGGTAGTAAGCGACTCGATTTTAGGTATTTTGTTTATATCAGTATCTTCATCTAACCGTAAGTACTTTAGGTTCTGTAAGGTATCTAAGTTCGTGTTTTTTAAATCCCCATAAAATTTAAAATACTTTAGCTTCTGTAAATTCTCCAGACCTCTAAAATCGATAGCGTAATAAAACATAAACTCTAAGGATTCTAATTTTTTCAAAGCACTTACATCTAATACGACAGCATCTTTTGGTTCAGGTTCAATATCTACATAGATGTGTAATTTTTTAAGGGTTTTAAATGCTAAAATACTTTTTGCTGCTTCTATTGATTCTACTGTTACGTCTAAAGATGCTAAGGCCGTAAACTCTTTAATAGCTTCCATATTAGCAACTTCATCCTCATTTATTCTTAATTTTTTAAGCTGATGTTTTAGTGGTAATAGTTTTTTAAAATCTATCAATCCTTTTTCATGCGGATTGGTATAAAATGTAATTTTTTCTAATTGTTTGAAATTTGCAAGCTGATCTGATTCTTTTAACTCAGATTGATTAAAATGAATTTCTTTTATTTTATGTGCTATGGGTATAAAATTACTAATGGTAACAGCACTATATGTAAATTCTAATTTTTCGAGTTGGGTAAAATGTGTTAAAAAAAGCATATCATCAGGTACGTATTGATGAAATTCTAAACTTTTGATATAATGTGCTATAGACGCTAAGTTTTGCAAGTTGACTTTTGCCTTTGGATAAGACCTTTCTTCACCTACTATACAGTAATTTATGGTAAACGTCGTTGCTTTATCTTTAGATAGTACCTGATCTTTAATACCTGTACTAGAATCAATCTCTAAACGCTCTAGCTTAGAAAATTGATCGATATTTCTAATTGTATTGATAGTACATCCATTTACGTCAATATGTTTTACATTTTCTGATATTGGTAAAAACAGATCTATAGTATCAAAGGTCATATCAGCTAAACGTATGCGTATAAAATTCCTATCGGGATTTGCTTTATGAATGATATCATTATCTGATTGTTTAATGGTCACGCCATTGAGGCGTAAATCATATAGTTTTGGAAACAGATTGACCTCGTAAAAATTATGAACTATACAATCTGTAATAAAAATATGATCTATTTTTTTTGCCATAGGTTGCAATACTGCTAAATGACTTATGGTCATATTATTAAAGTAGATATGCTTTAAGTTTCCATCGTATGCTGTAGTACAACTTTTAGTATGATACAACTCATCGATGTTTGTAATTGTAACATTGTCTAATGTAAATTCGTACAACTTCTCGAACTTAATTAAGTCACTAATATCCTTAATTGTACAATTGACAAAGGTTAACCTGGATACTTCTTTAACCAAATGCAAAAAGAGATCTAGATTATCTATACTTATATCATAAACCTTTAAAGTAGCTACTCTATTGTTTTCTCCAAAAGTTTCGTATACATTGGTTTGTTCTTTGTTATAGTCGTGTTTTTCAAACGTTATATTGAGTGCTTTTTCTATGTTTTTAAGTTTGTCCATAACTATTCTTCTTCTTTAAAATCACTTAACATTACGTCAATTCCCTCTTCGATCCTTCTCTTTTCGCCTTTGGTGTATGCTTCTAGCATCAAGGTTAATTCTTGAGCTTCTTTTAAAGAAATACTTTGGTTTACCTGAACAAAAGCTACACAACCTAAAAATGCAACCCCTTTATCCTTGAGTTCAGCAATTTTTATGGATAGTGATGCTATATCATCAAATTTGCACTGTGTTGCTTCTTTTTTTATTTCTTCTAAGTTCATTTTATGTATTGTTTTGTACAGCTATTACAATTCAAAATCTTGGTCTTCCCATATCCAAAAAGGTACTTTGGGTAACCCATAGAAAATAGCTACTTCGGGCTTGTTCAATTGTTTATAAACCTCTGGTTTTTCAATAAGGTTTCCTGCTATATTAACTTGCTTTAAACTAGGCAGGTTATTTAATATACGTATATCAGAGATTTTGTTTTCATATAGATTCAAATACTCTAAACTTTTTAAATTTGCTAAACCATTTATATTTTGAATTGTGTTTTCTGAAAGATTCAACATTTTTAAACTAGTAAGTTTATCTAAGCCTTTTACCTCAGTTAGACAGTTATTTTCTAAAGACAGTTTTTCCAGATTGGGTAAACTTTCTAAAAAATCAATCTCTTTTGGGAATGTGCTGGAAATATCTAACACTTTTAAATTGGGCAAATAACCTAGTTTTATTTTGTTCGTTCCTTTTATTGAAAGATCTGTTACATTAGGGAACTGCTCTAGATCTGAAATTTGATATGTCTCATCTACATCAATTTCTAATTTTGTAAGTGTTTCTATTGCAGGTAGCTCACTTATATCTATTGCTTCATTTATCTTTAAATACTGAAGTTTTTTAATTTTATGGATCCCTTTTGCACTACAAAAATCTTTTAGACTTAATACTTTTAAATGCTGAAGAGTTGCAAGACTTTTGAGTGCAATTGGATTTTTATTTTCTATATAGAGTTCTTCTATATTCTTAAGAGTTTTTAGATTAAATGTTTGCGTTTTTTTTGCTCGAATATTGATCGATAACTTTTTTAAACTAGGTAATGTAAAAACACTTTTTGCCACTTTTTTTGAAGCATATAACATAAAAACAGATTCTAGTGCTGTAAACTCTTCTATTAGCTCTAAGTTCTTAATACCGCCATCTAAAAATTCCCAAAGCTCTAATTTCTTTAATTGATGTTTTAAAGGCAAAAGTGTTTTGAAATCTACAAAACTCTGCTCCGCAGTATCGGCATTTATTTTTAAAACTTCTAGATTCTTAAACTGCTGTATTTGTGATCTATTTTTAATAGTTGTTTCTGAAAAATCTAAAGAACTAATTTGCGCTGCTATGGGTAAAAAATCACCTAATCTTGCCGTAACTCGATCGAATTTTAGTGCTGTCAATGCACCAAAATTTGTAAGATATGACAGATTAGATATCGTATCGTTTTTAAAAGTGATTGTTTTTATACTATTAGCTATAGCTCCTAGTTTTTCTAAATTAAAATCTAATGCTTTTGAATCATCATCATCTTCGTTTGCCGAAATGATACATTCTTTAAGCCGAAATGATGCTATATCTTTAATTATCGTTGAGGCATCTATTTCAAATTCTTGTAAACTAGTAAATTCAATTAATTTTCTGATACTACCAATAGTACAATTATTGATTGTAATCCCATGCAAACCTTTTGATATTGGAATAAAATAATTAATATCTTCGAACTCCATGTTGAAAAGAGATAACCAAGTAAAATTTCTTTCAGAATCGGACTCATAAATTACATCTTCAGCAGATTGTTTGATAATTACACCATCTAGTCGTAAGTCATAGAGTTTAGGAAATAGATTTACCTCATAAAAATTATGAATAGTACAATTGGTAACAAAAACATGAACCAAATTTGCGGCCATAGGTTCTAAAACACCTAAATGCTTGATGCTCATGTTTTCTAAGTTTATTTCCATCAAACATCCTTGATAATTAATGCTACAATCTTTATTTGTATAGCTTTTCTCTAAATCTTGAATGTCAATATTGTCTAGCGTTAGATTACATAAATTTTCAAAATAAAACAAATCACAAATACTACCAATGGTACAATTTATCAATTTTAGAGTATGTAAGTTTTTTGAGAATGGTAATAATAACTTAATATCATCAATGCTACAATTTTCTAACTTTAACTCTCTTATACCTTCTAATTGTGTCCAGGTACTATACGTATTTACTTGATGTTCTTTTTTATAATCGTGCTTTTGAAGTTTTATGTTTAGTAGTTTTTCTATTTGTAGTATTTGATCTTCCATATTGATTCTAGATGAGTGCCATTACTTTTACAATTCTATCTTGAAATAATGTTTTAATATAGATTTTCTATATGCTAATGTGAATTCTTCTCTTCCATTCATTAAATTACACAAAGGGTCTTTCTGGTCAATATATTCGAATATTACCTTTTGATGAGAGGGCAAATCATTATATGCATCTGTTAGGCTTTTTAAATTGAGTTCTGATGGCTCGATCAGATAATTTTTAAATGAATTCTCACAAGTTATTCTTCTGGTACCCCGATTATTAAGAGCATTTATGAGATCTTCAATTTCTTTAATGAAATCCTCATTGCTTTTTTTAGGAATAAACTTTGAGCTTTTTATAGTTCCCAAACTACATTCTAATTCGACATCATCTGGAATATTTTGCAACAGTCTTCCTGACTTGATTTCACTTTCGATTTGGGCTAAATCTTTAAGTCCCCAACAATCGATGAATCCATCTTCAAATACAGTTATGTTTGACAAGTAGTATCCATTATTATGAATAATTACGGGTAATCTTTCACCATATACCTTTTTACCTTCTTTTTCTATGTATATTTTTTCTTTATAGAATTTCATGTTCCTTCAATCGGGTTAGTCCTTTAATCCCACGCTATTATATTGATAAATTCATTTTCACTTTTAGCAATCTGTTGTTCTTTTTTAGTACTTGGATCTAACTTAAAAATATAACCTCCAGAATGTCTAAGGAAAAAATGTCCATTTTCATCTACTGCTACTAGATAAGACTCTTTTCCTTTATACCAATCTGCCTGAAAAGGACGTCTGTCTTCTGTACGTATCAAACAAACTAGTTTAAATATTTGCTCGTTATGATGTATGGTTCTTATGAACCCCAAATTATGTATGGTTTTTTCTAGTAGATTCATTTATATTTGATCATTAAAAAACTCCCAGGCATCGGTCTTAATTCCTGATCATCGAGTTTAACTTCTGTCCAGTATTTTCTTTCGTCAGATTCATGATCCTCTATTAACCGATATTCAGAAGATGGTGTTTTTGTCGTTTTTTCGGGTATCATAACAATATTCAAATCTGGATGAATTTGATGATCCATTCCTTTTTTTAACCATGTAATGGCATTATCAACTTCTTTTTTTCTAGCTACTAAATCTTGAGTCCTATTTATTCGTAATTCTTCTATTATTTTTTTTGACTCAGCATTTAAAAGTTTGAGTATGTTATTGTAATTAATTTCCATTTCTCTATTTTTCAAATCCTGTTATCATAATTTCTATATTAGAAACCTCTATTAAAGTTATCATAATCTTCTTCACTTTTCCCAAATGCAAATAGTTTATATTTATTAAGTTCTTTACTCATTTTTTCGGTTTCGGGATGAAACCAAAGATTGACACCACTATATTTTATTTTGACAATAACATGCTGTTCTTCAGTGTTAAACTTTACTAAATAATTAACGCTTTCTGAATTAAGGCTTTTTTGAATGTGTTCTAATGTCATTTCATCTAGGTTTGCAAGCATCCATTTATCATATTTAATTTGATCACTGTCTTCTATATAAGGAAGGCTATCACACCATATTAGAAATAATTTATCAAGGTCAAAATGAAGTTCAATCCATCCATATCTGATAATACTAAAGCCATTTCCCATATCAGTATCATCGTCAGGTTCAGGAAAATTATTTAAAATCCACTCTTTTGTTTGTCCAACTTTTATAATGTCAAATTGTTCTTTTAGAAAAAAGTCTTTTAGACTAATATGTACTGGATTATTAATTTTCATTATTGTTATCTACGATTGAAGATGAGGTTTTTTACGTTAGTTTTAATTCACTTGGAATTAACAACCAAGAAATTCCATCACTTTCTTGTTTCACATGCCAGACAATAATCCCTTTTGTTTTTTCCCAATATAAAGTTTTCCCATTTTGATCTTTTAGCATAAAAGGTGGTACCCAAATTAATTCTATATTGCCGTCTCCTGCCCAACCAGATTTTAGAAATCTTTCTTTGGCAATCGCAATATATTCATCCGCATTTTTCAAACATTCTTTGGGGTTTAAAGTAAAATGTAGGTTGTCTATATATTCATACATCAATAATTCGAAATCCTTTAAAGATGCTGGTGAATAGTCAATAATTTCAGTTTTTTTAATTGTATACGCCATGTATCATTTGATTGATTAAGTTATTGGTCCGTTTTTCTAATCACTTTGTTTTGTAAAGATTATTGTCTCATCAACTTTAGAGATTAAAAAAATTATTTTTTTTGGTTTTCTGAGCTCCGTTGGTTTTTTCCATTCACCAGAATACGTAACAGTGTCAACAGAAATGATTATTTTTTCTTTGTCAAAGAATTCATATTTTCCAATTGCTGTTGTAAAATTGTCATTCGCACAAGGTGCAACATAACTACTATTAAAAACCATTTTATCTCCAAAACTAGTCAGATTCCCTGCAAATTTTCTTTCAATAAACTTTGTTAAGTTGTATTGTTTAATGTTAGGGTCTAACCCTAATATTTTGTCAGTTATCCAAGTTTCACTTTCTAGTTCTGTCTTATAAATATTCGTCATTTCTTGTGCTTTTCCATGAGAACTAAAAAACAAGATTATAATAGTTAGTATATTAAGATTTAATACTATTTTTTTAGCCATTGTATTTTATATTTTAGGTTCATTTCATCTCTATTATTTATACCATATCAGACACAGTATTTTCCTAAATAGTTTTCAAATTCTAATTCATATTCCTTTCTGGAAAATTTCAGTTCCTTTATTGGTTGTATTCCTCTGTTTTCCATCTCTTTATCATATTCAAAATCATCATTCTCGTAGGTGATCTCTTTCCAGATTATCAAATCATCTTGTTTATCCAAAATAAATGAAATAACACCGCAATAATCACTACCACAATGACATCTATATAACACAATTCGGTTTGTATCAAATTGATTGGATGGTTGGTTATTTCCTAAGAACTGAGCAACAGCATTTTTGTTGATTTTTGTTCTATCGTAATTCAGAAACTTAGATGTATCAACCTCAAGTGTATCTAAATCAAAATCAGAATATGCTAAATCAAAACGACTAATATGTAACCATTCGGACAGTGCTTTTCCATCTATAAAAAAATCGAAGCTTATTTTTTTATCCTCCTTTTTTACTGCTCTTATCTCAAAATTATTTTTCATACGCATTTACTATTTCAACAAGTTGTCAGACCTCTTATTCATTTCATACTTCTAATTTGATAGCGCGGATATAATTACTTGTCGTTTTGTGATATATTCATCTTTTAATTATGCATCACGCTCTGAGCAAACAATGTAGACCAAGTAATTAAAGCTTTTGTAATCGTATTTTATAATACATATTTTCAGCTTTTAATAAAATCGTATTATTGTTTTTCCAAAAATATGCTTCTAGGTAATCTGACTGAATAAGACTTGAAATACTGAACATATACTCTGGAGCGGCATTTTTATTATTTTTTTCTAAAAAATGAACGTGCGATTGTCCACTATAATAGCCATTTAAACGAAATGTATATTGTGGAGATGATAGGTAATAATCCGGATTTCCTATTCGATTAATATCATCTTCTCCATTTTTTAGATGTATTAAATAGTCAGAAGAATGACCACATTCTAATAACAAATAATGATATTTAGGATAGTATGCCATAATCTCACATTCTTCTTCATAAAGGCCACTGAATTCCTTACCGTTGTCAGCCACTATTTTTTTTATAATAAAACTATTATCTTCATCATACGCTCCGATTAATTGATTTTTTAAAATACTTTTTATTTTTTTAACAGCTGTTATTTTTTCGATAGATGGAGTACTCTTGTTTTTATCTTTTTCTTTATGAAATTCTTCTTCCGATATTTCATCAAGAATCACCTTATATTCATTAGTAGTTACCTCAATATGCCTCTTTGCAAACGCACCAAAAACATATCCCAATTGTTGTGTAGAATCTTTTGTAGCAATTTTTAACCACCTATTTTTTAAATATTTTCCGTTATCAAACACAGATGTTGAGTCTACTTCTGAATCGTGAGATAAGTAATCAAAAACTTCTAGATTGGGTGCAGTAGCTATTACAGCACTATTTGTTGTTGGTTTATTACGTATTCTAATTCCTGATGGTGTTTTTATAATAACCTGATTTTTTATAGGGATGAAACCTCTATCTGTAATCGAATATTGTTTTGTTACGTATTCTGGATTGTTATATATATTATGAATATTGACAGTTAACATATTATAGTCTATCCATGAGTTTACTCCATAAAAACCTTCTTCATTACTATAAGCAGTTTCTTCTAACCTATCTATTATGTTTAATGATGTATCAAGAAGTATAGCAAAATGAATATTTTCGTAAACCGAATATTCTGAAAAGAACAGAACAATTAAATTGTTTATTTCATATTTACCTGTAATATAATATTCTCTATTTTTTAAAGGAGGAAGTTTTAATCTTTTTAAAAGTTGAGTTTCATTTTGTATAGAAAACCCTTGTTTTTTTTCGGCACTATCATAATAACCAAAGTCTGGATAAAAAGGAATTTCACCAATGATTTGTTCAAAAGTTTTTTGACTGATAACGGATTGAAATTGAAATACTAATAGAAGTATAATTGCTTTTTTCATTAATAAATGATATTTATTTAGGTAATTACTGCTAACGTCTCGGCTATGGTTAGCCATTGGCTTTGTTTTTCAACAATTCAATTATTTTACCTTTCCCATACAACCGTATATAAACTCTATTTTCGTCTTGGTCATTTGTTAGTTTTATTAACCATTCTTTTGATGTATCAAATATCCCAACAACTACATCTCCGTTTTGGTCAGCTTTATCATACATAATTAAGCTTGACATTAACTCTAAATCCTTCAAATCGGTTATTTTTCCTAATCCAACTAGATCTGAAACAGCATTGTCAATTAGATTTATTTTGAACCAGAAAACAGCTTTAATTTGTCTAACTTTAGTTAAAGATTTTCCGATTTTTTTTAGAAATCCATTGAGATTAATCAATTCAGATTGTTCTTGAGAAAAACCAAACGGACTTTCAAAAATCTTCTCTTCTTTAGAAAAAATATGTAGTGATACGTTTCCATTCTTTGTTATATTCTCTCTTATCCAGTTTTCAATTTCTTTATAATCCATCTATTAGAGATTTTTTTTATTTGTGACTAACGATTTACGTATGACTTGTTCCAGAATTTCCCTAAGGAAACATTACAATGCATCCATAAGATTGCAAAATTGCTATGAATTTCAATTAAGGGATTTAGCCGCAATGAGCTATAGCTAATGTTTACTAGTGTACTTTTTAAGCTTATTCATATTTTTCTAATTCAAATAATCCATAATGCAGCCTTATTCCGAAAATACCTGTTTTGGTAAAAAAGGATTCATTTTCAATTTTGACGTTACTATTTGGTTTTGTTTGACAAATAAAAAAATGACCTGCATCTAAACATTCTATTTCTCTTTTTAAATACATTTCAGTCCAATCAAATTGTTCATATTCATTTTCATCATTTTCTATATCAAAAAGGAATCGTCTTGCTATTACTTCATTTTGATGGTTGTCGTTTTTCGAAGTTATTTTCCACCGACTTAAATCAGATTCAAATCTACTAGCGACATCATCTTTGTTTACATCATTAGTTCTTCTTATTCTTATAGAGTCGATAGTTTCAGATTTTGAAGATTTCAAAATGAAATTACCAGACCAGATATCCGTATTTTGAGAATACACTGTATTATATAACTCAAATAAAGTGATTGTTAGAAATAAGATATTAATTAGGTTTATTTTCATTTCGTTTCTGTATGGTGGCTAACTTGTTTGTATAAATACCTTTATTCCTTTTATACATCTAATTTGATAGTATATGAATAATAACACTCTACTATATTAAATACAATTGTTTTATAAATCTATAGTCAATCCATATTCGTAGCGTTGCAATCTATATGTGTTAATTTACTACAAATAATTTATTCAAATCTGTAAAAAAATGGACTATTTAATTTTCAAACTCAAATTCACAACCTCCAATATTTTTCCATATCCCATTGTATGCGGCCCTTCGCAAAATTTAAATGTCATATTTTCATACAACTTATTGGCAAAATAATTTTTGCTCAAGATCGAGATTTCGGCTAGTACCGTTGCTCCAGGAGCAACGGTTTCTTGCCCTAAATACGTTTGCTGCCCAGAAGTTAGATATTCTGGATATTCTTCGAATTCTATATGTGGTCGATAACCAGATGCTACAGGGTTTTTTCTGCCACCTAGCTTAGTAGTTAAAAATGACAGTTCTGCTATAAAATCTACACTAGAAAAAACATTACTATTGTTTTTTTTAATTCTGAATGAAATGTGTTTCAGCTCAAATACTTGAAAAGCATAAATCGTCCAATCTTTGCCAGTTACCTCCCATCCATAGGCGTCTAATTGATCGGTTATTTCGTCTAATAATTCTCCGATAACAAAACTGTTTACCAGATCTTCAAACTCTGTAATTTTTTGAATCAAATTCGTATCAAATGTATGAGACACAATAATGCCTTGTACCAAATTCTCCTCGAAACTTTCTACAAGCACTTCGGCTTTATGCTCGTTGTTTTTATCTGTGAGTATTAGTTTCATTAATAATAATCTCTTAAGGCTATTGGTTACATAACTTGCTTATGTACGATTTTAGTTTTTCTTGAATTTCCGGATGTTCGTCTTCTATCTTATAATTTGTATCTCCTTTTAATTGTAATTGTATTCCTTCGTTTGAGGCATCGCAATTGAATATATAGGTTTGATCGTATTTCTCAGATAACTTTTCATTTATATACATTTCAACTTTAAATGTTACCTCTTTTACATTGTTCTCCGATACAATTTTGCTTTCGGAATAAGTCATAGCACATCCAGATCCACAGGATATTACGAACGAATTATTATTCTTATCGGTGACATTAGCCGACGAGTTGTTGTCTATCTTTTCTGAATTAAGTAATATTATTTGATCTTGATCATATTTAAATGTGTCAATTTTGGTGTAACTGGATACATTATCTTCTCGCATATTTATTACTGTAACCTCATAGTTAATCAATATCGTTTGTTCTTTTGTATTGGTTTTCATCGATATTGTATTAAATGTTGATTGTACAGTAGCGGTATTGGGTATTGTGCGACACCTTTTAAGTTTTTTTAGGGCTACCGTATCTTTTGAAAATGATTTTTTCAAAAAATTTAAGTGTTTATCAGAGCATTGATATCCCAAATCTAAATATGATAATAATTTGCATTTAAGGTTACTTCTGTTTTCATTTGTTTTTCCATCCCATTCACATTCGTTTCCTATAAACGTAGCTACATAGCCCAAAGCTGCTCTTTCGGGTTTAGCGATGCTTTTTTGATAGTCTTTGTTAAGCACAATGGTATTGACATCTGTTTTTAAACTTTCATCATAAAGTGTTTCACGCCATAACACTTTTATATTTTTATCGCTGGGTTTTGTAGAGGTGATTTTTTTGAATGAAACTAAATAGGGTTTTACATATGTAATATTTTCGTCTCCTGCTTCTTGTAAAGATTTCATTTCCCACTCTATTAGTATTTTATCTCCTTTTATTAATTCATTTATGGGTATATCGGCGTGATACATTATTTGTATTGGATCTTTATTTTTTTGAACTAAAAAATACCAATAATCTGAATTATCATCAAATCGTATAAAATTTACGGTATCTGTATACATTTTACCGAATTCTATTCTTTCATTGGGTTTTAACGCGCTACTCAATTTACTTGAGGTAGGCGTTTTTTTCTCTAATTGAGATTTTATAGGCTCTTCTTTTTTCTTTTCTGATTTAAGCTCTGTATCGCTCGCTGTTTTTTCGAGAGTTGTAGGTGTGTCTTTACAAGCGCTGAGACAAAAACATAATGAAATAGTAAGTAGTATAAATGATCTGAGTTTATTTTTCATATTAATTGCCTTCGTTTGTTAGTGGTTTTTTTATTTATAACCGTAAATTTTTAATCCCAATTCTGATAGCTCATATTCAAACTGTTTTCCTGTTTGTAGTGTTCTTTCTATTAATTCAATGTTTTGAGTTTTAATTTTTGGTGCTAAAAATTCTTCTCGATGCTTACGTTCAACTATAATTTCAGAAGGTATCAAGATCCATTCTATTTCTTTTAATTCAAAAACTCCCCAGTATTCTTCTATATACTTCTGGTTGATCAAATGCTCTAGATTGGATATGCTTAGTTCACGTACTTTATCATCTAAAAGAAGCTTTACTTGAGTAATATAAGGAGCGTCTAAACCTTTTATAATTGAAAACAACAAGTTCCATTTTGTAGTGTTCATAAAACTAGCTCTGCTGTCAATTTCTTGCTGTAGTTTTAGTTGATATTTATCTGCTCTAGACATAGTTTGCGTTACTTCAACTTATTTTTATTTATAATTCTTAACTGCTCTCCAACACCTATCAATTGATCACTATGATTTTCGCATAACAACCATTGTTTATTTTTGTCGATTACATAATATTCGAAAGCCGAACATTCTCCTATCAACTGGGCAATTACGGATGGTTTGCAATGGTATATTGGATAATATTTCTCTTCGTCATCTTCAACCATTAGCCAAACAGTATCTACATCTTTGGGGATAATATTGATTATTTGCTGAAATGGAAATTCATATTCTTTAAAGTGAAACGATTCTTGTTTAAAACTTTCCCACCACCATCTTCTATCGCCTGATTTTACGAAGTGAATTAACAGCTCTAAATACAAGCTTTTAACATCTGAAACTAAGCAAATATCTCCTTGCTTTAGTTTTAGTGTTTTTATGGCTTGTTCTATTTCTGTTTTTGTTGTTCCCATTTTTAATTTTTATTCTAAGTAAAATGTGCTAACTAATTGAAACATTTCTTTCCTTGATGGATTTTTAGGAAATTTTTCATCTAAAACGTCTTTAAAAAAAATGCTATAATCCAATACAAAGTCTGTAAATTCTCTATCTGATAAATTGTTATAATCTTCAACACTATCGGGATATGCTCTAGAAAGGATTTTATCATATAAAGATTCTTCACTTATATTTTGCTTAGAAAAATGACTGTTTTGCCAATCATCACCAGTATTCTCCCAAATAGAAACAAGTCCTAATACTCTTAGTGGATCACCTCCAATGAATTTACGATTGCCTTTAACTGCGCAGAAATCACCCATATATTCTTCTCTTTTATCAGGTATAAGAAAAATTTTATATCCTTTAGATAGTATAATCTTTAATGCAGTGTTATACGTATTCATTGCATCTGCTATGGTACATCCATTTTTCATTTTTCTACTTTGTTTAAGCTATTCTAATATCGCCCCAATAGGCATCAAAACCTTTGTTTTCAATTTCTTTGATATCTATATCTGTAAAATGAATGTGAAAGTCTATGCCTCTTAATATGGGTTCGTTGGGAAAATCTTTGTTGTACATATTCTTATCTATTCGCCATAAATTAAAATACACAAACGTAGCATGATCTAAGGATTTGATTTTTTGAATTCTGTTTTCTAATTCATCTTTAGTAATATATTGATAATGCTTCTCTTCACCACTAAATTCTTCAACAAGAAAGAAGGGAAATACCGTATCAATCGTTATTACATGATATTCGTTTTGGGATGTTTTGTTATACCTCTCGACACTTTTTTTATCTTCAAAAACTGCGTAAACTGTCTTCAATTTATTAGTATCTAATATTTCTCCTATAATGTTCATTTTAGTTTTTCTCTTTGAAAACATACTCGATAACTTTTCCATTTAAATGTGTTATGCGCCCTATTATTTTTTTATCCCGTACTTCTAAAAGTAAGTTTTCGGCGTATGTTCCTTGGATTTTTTGCGGTATAAAATCTATCTTTATTTCTTTACCATTTTTTAATTTCCAATCAAATGTTCCTATTTCATGTATAGTTTCTTTGTCACAGGATGATATTTCTTTTTCAGCGACATACACTTGTTTTTTATCAAATAGCAATGTTAGATAGATCTCACTACCTGCACAAGGGTTGTCATCTGGTGTTTCTTCATAAACAGCTCCAACTTTTGCTATGAATTCTGTATGCATATGATTTTTCATTTTTTGTACCTGAGATGATATACAGGATACACAAAACAGCATACAAAATAAAGCGATTATCATTCTGGTGTTTTTTATATCGCATAACTGTCCTTTATCTTTTATGTTCTTCTTTTTCATACTTATTCTTCTTGAGTAGCCCACATAATGACATCACGAAAGTCAATCTTAGCGCTTTTAGTCAATTCAATAACTTCATTGATATTTCCTTTTGCTAATTTCAGAATAGATACTCTAGTGTTTTTTAGATTATATTCAGATGCTGCCATTACGTGATTTAAGGTAATTGAAGAAAGTTCATTGATGACCAACATTACTTCTTCTGATTTAAAATCCCGATTTATGATATCAATAACATTTTTTTCCATTTCTAACATTTTACACAGTTATATTGTAATGTATAGTACAAACCAGCTGTTTGATACCGTTTATACCTTTATTTGTACATAGTTTTTATTATTGATTAAACATTTTTTTTATCGTCTTTTGTATAAAAAATAAATTACTAACTGTAAAAAGACCTATTGATTCCTTTAAATGGTTATTGTTAGGTACAATATCCAAGTTTTTACTTGAGCCTATTAGATGAATTTGATTTGCTAAATCAGGTTGATATTTCATTCCATAAATTGCGAAATTAGAGATACGAATTATTCCATCATTAAATTTCTCTCCTTTGGCTTTTAAATCCTTTAATTCTTCTATTTGGGGGATTTTTTCAAATATCTTGTCATAAAATTCGAGAATAGGAGCTTCATTTACTCCAGTCAGTTTATGGATGTAAGCAGCGTAGTATCTATGATCTATTTTTATTGAAACAATATCATTTGCTCTAAAAAAGGTGCTATTTTCAGGTTTACGTGGCTTTCTTTTTAACTCTAAGGGTTTTGTTTGTAGGAAATCTTTTATTTGCTGAGATTTTCTATGAAAATCATCACTTAAAACGATATCATTGTTTAAAGTATCTATTGCATTAATTGCTTCCTCAGTTATGCTATTGTCCGATAACCCGAATTTATGAAGTAATGTTGCTAACATCAGAAATACCTTTTCTTTATAATGCTTAGCTATGCCATTTTCTGCTAATAGAACACAATTCCAGCGAGCTAACATTAGCGGTAAAACATATAGCGATATACCATCTATGCTTCCTCCCTTTTTAAAAGCCATTGCGTAATTAACTAACCTTGCCAAATCTTCTTCTATTGCTTGAGCAAGCTGTTCAAAACCAATTTTATCTATAATTTGTTTATGTTTCATCTTCAATTTTGACTAGTGTTGAATTATTTAACTAATATTCCGTGTTTTAAATTTACCCAAAACGTCTTTTTTATTATCTTTTGATCTTAGCTTTGTACTAAAGAGGTTTGAGAATTATGAGATGTGATTACTTAGACATCAATACAACTCTGTTTCCCAATCTTCATAAGGAGGTTCTACTTTAAATTCTCGATCACAATAGGAACGGAGGAAGTCAACGGCTCTTTTTTCTGCATACTTTGCATTGAGTACCTCTCCATGTTCATCTAACTCAATTACGTTGGCAAATATGGCAAAGACTTGTTCTATAGCACTTGGTTCTTCTCCATATAATTTTAAGTAATCAATACCTTTTAATTGATAGTGTGTTCCACTTGCCATAAAATAAGAAAAGGTCCTTAATGCTCCACTAAATGAATTGCTTAGTTTCATATATTCTTTTTATTTGGTTAATAATCTTCTACTATTTCCCAATTCATTTTATTCGCTATTCTAGTGCCAATTTCCAGATAATGATTTAGTGATTCTTCTTTGTTATCAAATATTAGTTCTACTAAGTTTACTTCCTCTAAGTACTCACCTTTATCAAAACTAAAACATCCATGTTCATCGCATTTTATTAATGAAATTACTCCCCAAGGGTAATTGTCCTTATTTCCGAACTGGATTTTATCGGTTTGCATTAATTCAGGGATAGTTTTAATAAATTCGATTAATTCTTTGGTCTTAGTATAGACTGAGTATTTTGAATCAAATCTAATATTTATACGCGCATAAGTCATTTTAGTTTGTTTACTCAGTTACATTTATTCACTTTAAAAAATCAATCAATAATTTTATGTTTTTTGTTTCTATAGATGATATTTAACTTGTTATTTGGCAGCTCTTTATTCCATCCATTATTTAAGGCAAACTTTATCGAATCACTTACAAATTTTGGAGTTACAATCTTGGGTTCAAACTCAGGTGGTTCATTTTCTATGTCGTTCACATATTCCCATACATCGTACCACCCAAAGTCTATCGTCAAAATGTTATTTTTATGACCATTAGGCCTCACATCAATGGTTCCTTGAAAACGCCAATTAAAATCAATATTTTTAATTTTAATAGGCCTAAACCCTCTTTTTTTATTTGATTGAGCCATAAAAATTAAATTTTCATCCAACCAATACTACTTTGATCTTTTTCTTTAAAAACTAATAAGCACCAATCATCTTTTGTTTTAATCACTGTTGCATCTTCGCTTTCTATGACTCTTAGTTGATTTCCTTTTTTTAGATCTCCTGTACAAGGATCTTTTTTCTTTATATCATCTATAATGGGCTGAGTTCTTAAGATTCCTGAAACTATTTTTTGTTCGAATGTGGTATTTAACTTTGTTAATTTTGTATCTGTATGAAGTGCAATAATGTTCTCGGCAACAGTGTTGTCATTGTTAATTGCTAATTCTAATAACGACGTCTCGTTTAAACAACCTATAGCACTGCTTAAAACACAGATAGTTGTTTGTTTTCCTTGTTTTATGTCAATTAATGCGCCTGATCTATTCCATATTTCGACAAAATCACCATCTTGTTTTATCAATACTACAGTGGTTCGATAATGTCTGTTATCTTGGTAGATAATATCTTTTTGACCATCATTATTAACATCTACTAAATGTATGTTCTTGCTATTGGCATTAAACACAGCTGTGTCACCACTTTTAGTTAAAAAATTAGCGTTTTTAATTTCTGAAAAACTAATGCTATCTAGAGGGAACTCATAATCTAAAGGCGTTTGTAATAGTTGTAATTGTGCTTTTAAACTATTGTTTTGAGCGTACCCAGATAGGGTTGTCAATAGACATGATGTGCTGAAAAATAATATTTTAATCATTATCTAGTAATTTTTTATATACTGAACCATCAAATTTTAATACAGTTTTTTCGGTACTGATTTTTTCTTTAGAATCACATTCTCCATGTTCATCTTCAGTATTTTTAGTTTCGGTAATTTTACTTTTTATTAGTATATCAAAGTATCCATTCGTCTTTTCTTCAGAAATAATTAATGTGCTTTTAACATCTATAAATTCACCATAACAACTCGTATCCCATTCTCCTCCGTAGTCCATTACATGATAATTATGTAACACTTTTTTCAAAGTATCGTCTGATTTTACGAACAAGGAAATGGTTTTGTTGGCGTATGGATTTGCCCTAGATGACCCTACGTAATAAACTCGTATCCCAAAAGCCCTTTTGTCATCTGTAATGTTGTAAGGCGCTGTATCAATTGTGATTTCTCTTAACTCTATAGCATCTGAAGTCCATCCGTTTGTTTTATAACTTTCAAAGTATTTGTGTGTTATTTTCCTAGTCGTATTATTTACTAATACTACGTGACTATTAAGCTCTAAAAAATGCTCATCTTCTTCTCCTACAATTTCAGGAATAACAACAATGGTTTCATTGCTGTTATTTGGTTGGACTTTTGAAACAATTAAATCTGATTTAACTTTTTGTTTGTTTAAATTCAATTGCTGTATAACGCTGTTAGCAAGACTTGTATCATTAGGGTCAACATTTGGATTGGTTGAAGTAACAGGTTTAATTTTGCCTAGTGTATCAATTTCAAACACTTCTGTCGTTTCCTGTTTCTTATCTACCCAAAGGATGTTGTTAACTGTTAGTTTATTTTCCTCAATTTTCGATTCAATTCTTGACTGACCTTCTGCTATTTCATCATAAGAGATGATTTTAGAATCAGTAATATTTCCTTCTAAATCATAGTTAATCAATACTGATTCCATCTCATGATCGCCTTTCAGAATTGTTACTACAACAGAATGGAATGCTTTGGATATTTCTACTCTATATGAAGCGATTGCTCTATAATTGTAGCCTTCTTTATAAAAATCGGGATATATTTCTTCTAGTTTCAATCCTTTTTCGTCTACTTTTTTATAATCTTCTTTTTCTATAAAATCATCAAAATTTGTGTTATCGATTAAGGGAATTGATTTGGCTTTAATTTTATTGATTACACTGTGAAAACTTGAGTTTTCAAATTGACTTTTAAAAACAGCATCTTGTTGTATAAAGGTACCTTCTTGATATGGGTTTTGATATGAGTACGTGTGTTCAAAACTGGTATAATCTTCATCGTGAAGGTGTTTCGTATTCCAAACCTCACCATTGAAACTGTGTTTTACTTGCAGTTTAGCGGTGTCATAATTTTTTGCTTTTTCATATTCCTTAAGGTATTTCTGATAATCCTGTTTAGCACTCTTAATTGTCTTAACCAAAGAAATATAAAACTTAGATTCATTTTTCTTTTTCTTGTACAACATATAATTTCTAAAATTACTTCCGTATTGAACAATCCCTAATGAATCTCCTTTTTTGTATACAAATACCTTATTATGTAAATACAATCCATTTGTAAAATTATCTTTGGTATATCCCTCAACTTTTTTCTCATCACAGATTGCTAGTTTATAAAAATTACTTTTAAAGCTTCTAAAGATTCCAAAATCTCCTATTGGAGAAATGTCCTTTACTTTATAGGCTGAATAGAACCCGAAATCTGTTTCAGAAAGTCTATCTATAACAATAGCTGCTTTATACATTTCAAAGTTTTCTGAACCAATCATATGGTTTTCACCTTGTATCAATTCATATACTCCCGAAATATCTTCTATAGTATGTTCAGCAGTAGTACCTACTGCGTTTTCTACTTTAACAGCTGATGATTCTGCAGCTTGTTTAATAGTGTCTTTCTTTTCTTCTGTGTTTTTAGCACAAGAGATAAGCGTAAGTAGTATTAAGATATATAAGTTTTTCATCTTTTACACGAATTTAATAACGTATCTATTTTGATTCGTTTCGTTTCATTATAGTAATCTAGTTTTCCAAAGTAACTTGAACTATCTTCTTTACATGGCTGTATGCTGAATTTTGCCATTAGATATTCTGGGTAATATTCTAATAGTTCTGGCAACATACCACCTGGTTTTTCTTTGTGTTCGATAAAATAAGCAGTGCCGTTTTCTCCCCAGTCACCTTTGCTGTATTCATAAAAACGTAAGGTATAGGTTTCACTTTCTTTAGATGCTTCAGTACTCTTAAATTGGTTAATGCTCAACTGGATTACCTTTTCTCTTATGACTTTATTTACAGCGTTTTTATCTTTAACAGGATTTTTTATGAGGTATAAATCAGGATATACTTTAGATTGTATAAGCTCCATTTTTACAAAAAACAACCTATGGATAGTTACACTAAGAACAATACCTACTAATAAAAAAAGCATCCAAATAACCCTTGCTTTCCTCTGAAAAACCCATTTAAGAAGTTTAAAAAGCAGCAATAAACCTGTGATTGTTAGCACCAATAAGAAAATGATCATTAGTATTCCCATTTGTTTTTAGATGTTTTGTTTAGACTCCATTACTAATTCTTCAATTTTGTTAACTATTTCTATTCTATTTTGACTTTCAAACGTGGTTTCAGGTTCAAGGATTTCGGGAACTTTTTCTACTATCTTTTTCTTTGAGTTGTACTTTTCAACAAGGTTAAAAACTTCTAAAATGTATTTTCCATTCAAATCTCCTTTTGGATGCCAAATCAACTCTAAACATTTACCAATTTGAGTATTAGAAATAGAGAGTAATGTTGAACTAGAAAACTCATATAAACAATTGTCTTCGTTGATGTCTTGTTCACAAAACAAATTCCAATTAACTTTCCATCCTGAAGGTATTCTTAAGGCTTGTAATTTCATCTTAATTGTTTCATATCTCTAATTGTTTTTTAAACTCATCTGTTAGGTATGGTCTTAATTCTTCGATATTAAAATCTATAAAACCTTTTTGTAAGTATTGTCTATAGTAACCACCTTGCCCGTTATAATGAAATTTTAATTGCGTAACCTTTCCTTTGATAGGATCATAAATTATTTCAAGATTATTTAAATCTTCTAATTTAAAAGAGTTTCTAGTTTCTAAATGTTCTTTATACAAATTGTATTCATCAAGTTCTTCCTCATCATTTGTGTTTAACTTTTTTAAGTAACTCTTAATTTCAGAAGTATATTTACTATTATAATCGTTTAAAATTTTTGGTGGGTTTTTAAATATTTTATTATAGGTTATCCTTTCACCAGTTATTAAATTAAACGTGGCATATTTAAAATATTCATCAGGATTACTATATGCATTATAGGCATATTCGATATTTAGAATATTATATGTTTTAGATAAAACTTTATAACTTTCTGGAGTGTAATTACAATCTGAAAGATTGGCTTCTTTACAGAAATTATATAATTCAATTTTTTTGCGTATCCGCTCTTCAGGCTTTATAGAGTTTAAACTTTTATTTTCTGATAGACTTTGAATGTTTTTTAGAAGATTATTATTTTCAGAAGTCACTACTATCTCATTAAAATACATATAGGGAGTTAAAATTGAATCTGTTAACAATCCAACTTTAACGGTGTGTATCCTTTTATTTTTTTGTGCATAACAAGAAGAGAAACTAATTAAAGTAATAGTTAAAAATAAACAATAAATAAACCGGATAATCTCAATCAATCTGTGCTTCATCTTTTTATATCAGTTTTTACTTTTTTAGCTTTCTCTAATTTCTTTTTAAGTTCTGTATCATCTTTTCATTTAATAAAGAGACTTGAGTTCGCATACTGTTATCGAATTTCTAAATAACATCAATTGCTTTCTCTAAGATATAATGAATTATTCCTACCAAAAGCGTTATGAATATGATAACCAGAAAACGAATGATTATTCTTTTAGGATTATTTTTGAGTTTACTTTTTAGATAAAAAACATCAGTAAGTATATATAGCATAGCTATAATTGCTCCTATTATTGGTACTAGCTTATATATGGTAACATAATAAATCACAAGTCCTATTGCATCAATAGTACTATTTGAAGAATTTGGTTTTGACCCTACAATTAGTAGCACATATCCAAACGCAGAAAGGAATGATATTACTATCCAAATCAAATAATTAAAAACTTGTTTTAAAACATTCATAGCATATAATTAGACCTGTTGTTTCCTATTTTTTTGGTAACTGTTTCATTACTTATTTCAAATTCAAAAAACATATCATCCTTTTCTTTTAATAAGCGAATTCCACCTACATCAAAAAGTGAATAGTTCTTAGTATCATTGTCAAATTCAATTTCATCAAATTCAATTTCAATAATTCCCATATTTCTGACAACTTTTATAATTGAAGTTTGATCAATTAAGCCAGCTTCACCGTCTCTTAATCTATAATCCTCAATACGTCTTTCAAAACTGGTATTGGTAGCAAATTCGATTAACGCGAAAAAAGGCATTCCCATAGGGATTACACTTAAAATAATGAAGGCACCAACGATTCCTAAATACCATTTGAGCCACTTTTTATATGTAAAGAATTTTATTACTACGATTATGGTCATTATCAACCAAATCCAGAATAATATCTTATCACTTAATTGTCCTGACAATGAAACTCCTATAAAGACATACAGACAAAAATCAATTGCCAGCAATACGGTGATTATGATATACCCTTTTAACATGTTACTTTACCCGTTTTTAGATGTATGGTTTTAGATTTTCCATACCATACCTCTTCGTTTTCCATGTCCCAATCTATTTCAATACTGAACCATAAAACTCCACAATTCTTATTACTACTACTTTTACCTATCACTTTTCCGTACTTATTTTTCAGAATAATTTCTACAGGAGTGCTCTTGCCGCCATCTCCAATCGCTGTTGTTGAGAAAACACTATTTTCCCTTTTTACGACTAAGACATATTCACCATTTGGGCTGTTATAAGTTTCTAGCACTTTTTGTGCATCATAAAAATAAAAACCTAATCCGGTAAGAAGTAGTATTACGAGTATTGTATAAATCGATTTCTTCATTTTTATTTAAGGCATGCTCTATTTTTTGTTCATTAATTCCATAAGATTATATTTTTTATTTAGATCAGGAAGCGCTATTTCACCTAGATTTGTTTGCACTTCTGAAATACATATATCATCGTATTTAGTTCCTTTATAATAGGTGTTAGGCTCTAAAGTGATGTTATCATTTGTTTTAAAAGTAGTATTCACTGTAAACTCTTGAATTAATGGTGTATCTAGTAAAATTATAGTTTCTACATACGTATCATTAACATATACTTTCATTTCTTTAACTCTACCATTTTCATAAAACAGTGCTTTTGATTTAACATACCCATTGATTAAACTCAATTTTATGGGATTCATAATAATCTCATCAGGTTTAAGTAGGTTCTTGTTTGAATATTCGCCTTCTAAATAGGATTTATCTGCACTTAAATCTAGTAGTAAATCAATCTTCACTTTTGAATTCGGCTTAAAAACAAAGGCTGATAAATATTGAGTATCTGATAAATTTGTAAATGGATATTTTTCATCATTAAAATTAGAGCTAATTTTAAAAAATAAATTTTCATTAAAAGTTAGATCAGTATTCGAGCAACATCTTCCGAACATTTTATTTGACCATACGTCTACTTCATCTATTTTCTCATGTTTGTAATAATCAAAAATAGTGGGCAACTCTTCCTCCATATATTGTTTCAATTCACCAATGCTTATAGAATCAACGGTAGCTAATTTAGGTTTGTTTTGCTTTAAAAATGTTTCATCTCCATCTATATCATCATGATCAAACAAATCGTTTTTAAATAGCTTATATACTATATGCTGTTTTGCAGTACTTAAATTAGAAGCAAAATCAGCATCATACTGCGGATGTGGTGAATCGAAAAGAAAAAACAAGACCGATTTAGCCTCAGGATCATTTAGGTCATTTATTAAATAATACTTCTGTTTTTCTTTGATATAATTTATAGACTTATCCCGAAAATAATTAACTCCATCTGCTTCCCATTTTCCATTAGTACAAACCCCAATGATATTGCTTTCGTGTTTTTTGTATTTCGCCTTATTCAGTAAATCAAACCAATAATTAATGTAATCATTACAAGCTTCGTATAATTTTTCAGGCTCATTAGTGACTGCATTCCACCCAAAATAACTGTGAAATTGATTAAAATCTTTCGGGAAGTGATTTAAAAATTTTGTTTCATTCTTGGTTACGAAACTCTGTTGTAAATTCAGAATATCAACTTCATGTTGAGACCAATTTTTACAACATACAAAAATGAATAGAAGTAAACTTAGTAATAATTTATTCATAAACTTTAGTTATAAGTAAGTTGAAATTACGAATGCAACATTGTTTTATTTTAAGTAAGATACTCCAAAATTTTATTTTTTCTTTTGTTTAAGAAACGGTTTGATTGAAAAAACAATTCCTAAAAAGACTAATATGTACATTCCGTAATTAGACAGTAATTTACCAAAATTGGTTTTTAAAATAACAGGATTATTTCTATCATAATTAATTGTAATAGTATCTCCTACTGATTTCGTACTTCCTAAGTACGGAATTATAGAAAGTTGCACATTTCCTAATTGTTCTCTACCATTCTCTAAATTAAATTTCACAATAGCAGTTTCTCTCATGTAGCGGCCTCTGTGTTTATTAATTTCTGTAATCTTTCCTTCTGTTTTAATCCATTCTTCTTCTTGTGAAAAACAATTGGCAGTCAATAATAGCAATGCAAAAATTAGTAAAGATTTCATTAAGCAGTGATTTTACTAAATACATTTTCCATTTCTTTAAAGGCTTTATTCTGAGCAGGAGCAAGTATTACATCTTTAATTTTTCCAGTAACTATTTCTAATATGTTTTGATATCTTTTCTGGCTTTTTCCAAAATAAGCATTCATCATTTTATTAGGTATAATGTAATTCATTTTTAGTGTGTTTTCATTTTGAAAATACACCTTCATTCCATGCATTGAGCTTTTTTTAAGAATAAGACATTGTGCTGTTTGTCCATTTTCATCTGTTCTATGTTCCCAAGTATCATATTCCTTGTTACTCTCAAGAGTAGATGCCGTTTTTAAATAATCATGAAGCGCATCTAGTGAATTATATTCGTTCTTAATTTTGATTGTTTTTTCCATTTGTATAAAGTTTTAGAATGAAGTGATTTATTTTTTTGATTTGATTCAAATAGTTTAAACCACTTCAGTTTCTAATGTTAGTTTTTTATGTTTTATTCTTTTACAATTTTTAACACACTGTTTGTTCTAGTACCTATTACTTTCACTAAATAAACACCAGGTTTTTCATTAGACAGGTCTACATTAATCTTGGAAGAATTTACTTTTGACGAAAAGATTAATTCTCCGAATAAACTGTGTATTTGGATTTCAGTAGTACTACCAATTAATGAATCAGACACCTCTATGGTAGTCGATGATTTTGTAGGATTCGGATATGCACTAATCAAAATCTCATCAGTATTTGACTCTTCGTTTAGGTTTTTAGATTCACAATATCTTAGTTGAGAATGACTAATTCTATTTTTGGGTAATAATGCTTTTTTCGCTCTCCAAAATCGATATCTAAGATTCATATGTGTATGAAAACCTATTATATCTGATGGTTTCCCTTGGGTTAGACTTGAACTTCTTGAATCATAATCTACTAGTTTGCCGTTCAAATAGTCTGCTTTATCTGGAATTGGATTCGGAAAAAATGATGTAGTTATTTCTGAACCAGTCCACCATCCGCTAGGCCCTGAATAGTCAAAAGAAGATCCATTCGATTCAAAAACATGCATTGTAGGTATACCATTATAATCATAAAAAACAGCAATATCATCATAGTTTTTCCCATCGCGATCTATATTAAGTGACACAACTCGTTTAGATATTTTAGAGGCGGTATACCCTGTTGCACCCCACCATCCAATAGAACTTTGGTAGTCAAAACCTGTTCCTCCTGATAACCATACGTGAATTCTGGTTTCTCCATTACCGTAGTCATAAAATGCTGCAATATCATCTACAGTACCATCACGATCAAAATCGCCAGAAACCACACGATCTGTAACTCTAGTAGCTGTATAACCAGTACTATTCCACCATCCTTGACTACTGGAATACACAAAAGTACTTCCGTTGGATCGAAACGTATGAATTCTAGTTTCTCCATTCCCATAGTCGTAAAAAGCAGCTATATCATCCCAATATCCATCATTATCAAAATCACCCGAAACTACTCTTCCTGTTATTTTATCAGGATCATATCCGTTCAAAGAATACACACTACTCTGAGTAAACGTAGGGTGTGAACTGTGTCCATCGCTCTTAAAAAGATCGAAACGCATACTGAAAACACCTGTTTTATTGATTAAAATGAAATCATCTATATGACCATCGTTATCAAAATCCCCTCTAAGCATTCTCCCATTGACATTTGCTAAATCATAATCAATGAAATTAGTACCGTTTTTTAAAATGCGCTCTCCATTACCGTTGCTTACCAAAACATCAATTTTAAAATCTCCCATAAATTGCCTGTTCCATAGCATCACAACATCATTAATCACTTTATCTCCAGAGTTTTTTTGAGTAAAATTACCCGAGACTACATAATCTTCGTACCAGAATGGTTGAGTAGCACAGTCTTGAGCCGCTAGCGAGTTCATTATTAATAGTGTAATTCCTAAGTTTTGTAATATTTTTTTCATGATTTTTAATTTTAAAAGTTAATGTTTGAATTGTACCTTTTTACATTTTTATTTACGGGAATAACTAGTTCTTTTTACTTTAGTTTTTAGAATAAAACATCCTAATTTTCTCTCCTAATAAATACAAACAACAACGATTATTGTTTTTGTTTTTTAATAATCCATTTTAATGAGTTCTCCATTTAGTTTATAAATAAACCTAAAGTTTGTACCTCCATTTTCTGGTTTTAGATTAACATAATATTCAGCTTTAGAGATATCCCCGTTTTTTGGAAAAAAGATATGAGCAGTGCTTAATATTGGATTTTCTATCTTTTTTTCATCCTTTAATTGTTTTCTAGATTTCTCAACTAATTCTCCTAATTTTGAAAGGTTAACTTCATCGTTTAATTGAAACATAAAATCTGCTGCTTTACTTCCTTCTGGAACTTCTAAAGATATTTCTGAATTCTGCATCCAATTACCTTGTGTAAAATTCCATTGTCCCATTTTTAAAGATTCTGGTGCATCCGTAATAGTTACTCCAATAATATTTCCGATTGAATTATTGTAGGTAATTGTTAAATCCGTTAAATAAGGATCATCACCAAATTTGCTTTTAATTTCTTTTTCTATGGCTTCAAATCCTTTTGCATCCGCTGATTGCTCACTTGTTCCAATTCCACATGAAAACAATGTGAAAATCGCTGTCGTTAATACGAGTAGTTTAATTTCAAGTTTCATTTTTATCTGTTTTATAGCACCAAATTATTATACGATGCCTTATAATTTCAGATAAAAGTATAGCGTGATATCCTATTATTAAATAGGGAATCCATATTCAAATACGTTGAAGTAATAAGTGATGTGTTTACGTTGATAAGCGTTTTTACATAAACAAAGAGAAGTATGTTTTACTTTTTATTCCAAGTAAAAAGGCGTGTTATAAAGTTTTCCTTTTTGCGAGTAGAAACAGGAATTTTTTTACCATTTTTTAAATAAATGACCCCGGATTTATCATATTTCTCAATAAATTTCAGATTGACAATAAATGATTGATGTGGTCTTGTAAATGAGTGTTGCGTCAGTTGCTCCTCAAATTCTTTTATTGATTTTGAGGCTAGATGTTTTTTACCATTATTCAAGTAAAAAGTAGTATATCCTTTATCTGACTCACAATACATTAACTCTTTTAAATCAATAATTTGAAAAGAATCTTGCAGCGATAGTATTAATGTGTCTGAATCATTACTAAACACTTGTTTTGCTGTCTTTATTTGTTGCTTTTGAGTATTAACAGACAGTTTACTTACCTTGTTTAAAGCATCTTTAAGCTCTTCTATATCTACAGGTTTCAAAAGGTAGTCAACAGCTCCAATTTTTAAAGCTTTCAGCGCATATTCTTCGTAAGCGGTAATAAATATTACTTTGAAATGGAGGTTTTCGGTTTCATCCAAAAAATCAAAACCAGTACCGTCCGTAAGATTAATGTCTAAAAAAATTAAATCGGGTTTGCAAGCATTTGCAACTACCACTGCTTCTTTTACCGACTCACATTCACCTATTACTTCTACTTCTGTTTCTAACAATTGTAACAAATTCAGTAAGCCTTTTCTAATATATGCCTTGTCTTCAACGATTAATGCTTTCATTATACCATTTCTATTTTATAAGGAATTACTAAGGTAACTATTGTTCCTTGCTTATTGTATTTCTTTCTATCTTCGACAGTCACAGAGCCTTTCACTTTAAAATCTTTAGACAACATTTTTAATCGTTCAGAAGTTATCGTTGTTGCCAATGATTTTTTATGTCTATTTTCTTTTTCTTGATTAGCATCAATTCCAATCCCATTATCCTTAATTATACACCTTAACTCTTTATTTGCATACGTAAGAAGTATATCAATTACCCTATTCTCTTTTCGATTTTTAAAACCGTGCTCAATAGCATTTTCAATAAACGGTTGAATCAGCATTGGCGGTATTTTAAATAAGGAACTGTCTATTATATCATCTACTAAAACAGTATATTCATAAGCTTGTTCTGCTTCCATATTCTGAAGCTCTAAATAGCTTTCTACAGCAATTAATTCCTGAGTAAGAGACACTGTTTTATCTCTAGAGTTTTCTAAAGTAATACGGAGTAATTTGGAAAATTTTGATAAATACGAAACGGATTTTTTTTCTTCTTTATTTAGAATCATGCCTTGCAGTACTGAAAGCGAATTGAAAATAAAATGAGGTGTCATTTGTGAGCGCAGCAACTTTTGTTCAATTGCTATATTTTGGGTTTTAGATTTTTCATTTCTTAATTTTAAAAAGAAAATAATGGCTCCCAAAATTAAAATTGTTAGTAAAAAAGCAATTACACCAAGTAATAAGTTTTGTCGAGATTTTTCTAAATTTTGAAAAGTAGTGTTTACCGTTTTCGTTAACTTTAATTCTCTTTTCTCTGCAGACTCTAGTTCATTTTTGTATTTATACTCATATTCTATTTGTGTAATTTTCTGAATATTTTCCCTATTAAAAAGACTGTCATTTAATACTTTTAATTGTTGATTACTCGCAAAAGCTTTTTTGTGCTCCTTTAGTTGATTATTTATTTTAAATAGTAATTCATAAGAATCTCGTTCGTGTGCTAAAAACTTGTATTTCTTTGATAACTGAGCTCCTTTTTCTGCATTAACCAACGCTAACTCATAATCTCTCATGTAGAAATATACAGTCGACATACCAATATAAGATGCTACCAAGTCATACTGTTTTTGATTAGTAGAAGTAATTTTATTCGATTCTTGGAAACTAGTTAAAGCTTCTGGATATTTTTTGATTCCCAAATAGGCATGACCTAAACCATTAAGACTGATAGCTAACTGTTCTGTATTCTTAATTTTTCTGCTAAGTTTAATTACTTCGATAAAATAAGGAATAGCGATAGCAAACTCTTTGTTATCGACATAAATTCCGGCCATATTATTTTTTATGGCATTAATGGTTTTGATATTGCGACTAGCCTGTTGGATATTTAGCGCCTGATTATAAAAGCTCAATGCCTTATCATACAATTTCTGTTGTCTATAAACATTTCCAACATTATTTAAAGACTGAAAAACACCTAAGGAATCCCCAGATTTTTTGGCAACTTCTAATGACTTATTATGATATTCTACAGCCAGAGGATAATTTCCTTGATCTTCATGCACTAAAGCGATAGCGTTTAAACAACTTAGTATACCATATTGATTTTCATCCTTTTTATATGAATCTAGTGCTATTTCAAAATTAGTTAAAGCTTCTTTGTTTTTACCTGTATCAGCATAAATACTACCTATGTTATAAAGATAATTAGGAATACCCTTTTTTACACCAAGTTCTTCATTTATAGTTAAAGCTTTTTTATAATATTCGAGAGCAAGTTTAAGATTACCTGTATACTTATTTAGAACTCCTACAGCATTATAACAACCAGCTAGTCCTTTTAAATCGTCTATTCTAGTATATAGTGTTATTGCTTTGTTATAGTAATCGGTAGCTGTTTCAAAATCTGACTGTTCCATATAAGTAATCCCTTTCATATAAAAACTACGAGCTTTTCCTTTTATAGATTTTATCTCATCAGCAAGTTGTCCAGCCTGTTCTGCATACGTTAATGACTGAGAAGGATTGTTCCTGTAGTGATAATAAGCTAAGTGATTCAGAATTTTTACTCGGACAGTATCTTTTTGAAGATGAATTGATAATTCATTTTTTAAGCTATCTATTTTTCTATTTTGGGATAAAATAGTGGTAGAAAAAAACAAAAAACATAATAAACAGCCAATAGATGTATTTATAATTTTCATAAAATAGAATAACTGTTGTTAAAACTTTCTAATCAAAAATAAGGGTTTGTTGCACTAATCTTATTGATTACACTAAAATTTTCAAATATGAAACCGTGCTATTCAATCTTATTTTATAGGTTTTGATAGCAACATTAAGAGGGAGTTCCTGGCAGGGTTGCTAGATTTTGAATATATAATAATTTTGTTATTATTATAATGGCTGCTAATTACGAAGAAGTATTCCGAAAGGTCCGGAATGTGATAAAGTTGCTAAACAAATACTTAAAAATAATTTCAGTCAACAGTGATATAGAGAAAAACCTATTGAATCACATTGCTCGTCATAGTGATTTGAAAACTATATTAAACTACCGCCAATTTTATTCATAGAGATGCTGATGAAGCCCTAGGTGTTATTGTTAATTTTTAGTATTTATTATTGACTACTTCAATCCCAATTTAGCCATTCTGTATTCCAAAGTAGTCGGCTTAATACCCAATAGTTTTGCCGCTCCCTTATCTCCGCGTATACGCCAATTTGTCTTTTTGAGGGTTTCTAAAATGGCTTCACGTTCTTTATTCTCTTGTTCTTCCTTGATAGCTTTAATATCAAAGTTTCCGTAACCCTGTTTTTCTTTGGATAATCTTCTTTTCGATTTTAAAGGCACCAATTCTCTAGCCCATGATAAGGCTTTTCCTTGATTTAAAATACAGGCCTGTTCCACTAGATTCTCCAGTTCGCGTATGTTTCCTGGCCAATGGTACACTAATAACTCTTGCATTGCTTTTTCTTTGATACCTATAAAATTCGTGTTAAGCTTGTTACAATACTTTTGCGCAAAAAAGGTGGCTAACAAGGGAATGTCTTCCATGCGTTCTCGTAATGCTGGCATTCGAATAGGAAAAACATTCAATCGATAGTAAAGGTCTGATCTGAACTTGCCTTTTTCTGATTCTTTTAATAAATTCCTATTGGTGGCAGCTATAATACGAACATCTACTTTAATGGTCTCTTTTCCTCCCAACCGTTCGATCTCTTTTTCTTGGATGGCACGTAGTAATTTAGCTTGTAGTTCTAATGGCATTTCACCGATCTCGTCTAGAAATAAAGTACTCTTATTGGCGAGTTCAAATTTACCGATCCTCCGCTCAAAGGCTCCCGTAAAACTTCCTTTCTCATGCCCGAAGAGCTCGGATTCTATTAGTTCCTTAGGCAAGGTGGCACAGTTGACCTTTACAATAGGTTTCTTTTTACGATCAGATCTATTATGTATAGCACGAGCAATCAGTTCCTTACCTGTACCTGTTTCCCCTTCGATCAGTACGGTAGCATCAGTATGCGCAACCATTTCCACGCTTTTAAAGATCTCCCTTAATAAAGGGCTGTTTCCTATGATTTCCTCAAAGTTATGTTCGGTCTTGACCTCTTCAATAAGATAATCTCGCTCCAGTTGTAGTTCCTGGTTCAGTTTTACAATCTGCTGTTTCTTGGTCAAATTATCCAAAGCCACACCTAACTGATCAGAAATGGATTTAAACAGGGGAATATCCTTTTGCCGATACCCTTCCTTGTTCTTGGTCCAAAAACATAGCATCCCAATGGTGCGTTCCGAGTTTTTTAATGGCCCTGCAATAATAGACGTAAAGGGCTCTTTTTTGGTAAACTCAAAATCAGGATGATCAAAGCGCTCATACAATTCAGAAACATCATAAATAACAGGAGTATTCTCAGCAAAATCAGCTACTACTTTCGTCATTTGTTTCCAGCCTGATAATCCAGCGTTCTTTATATCCTTATTCACATCACTCACTAAACCATAATCTATGATATAATCTTTTTCCAGCTTATTTTTAAAATCTAGAGCAAAAAAACCAGCCTCATCAAATGGAAATACTTCTTTGATAATTCCAAATAGAGTGTCAACCAGTTCTCTCTCGGTAGCAATGGTGCTGATTGCCTCACTGGTTTTTAATAGGTTCTCTACTTTTTGTTTTTCGAGCAATATTTGCTCCTTAGCAAGTAAATCTCTGACTGCCAAAGCAACCTGTTCGGATATTGCCTGAAAGAACGGGAAGTCCTTTTCCGAAAAAAAATCTTCTTGTTTGGCATTAAAGCAAAGCATTCCGAAGGTTTCTTTTCCACTGCGCAGTCCAATGCCTATGATTTGGCGCAGACCAGCATCGTACATGATATCAAATTGTGGATGGGGCCATTTTTTCTGATCCTTTTTAATAGTAAAAAGTTGTGGATGGTCAGTGGAAGATAAAAAATCGACAGCACTGTCTTTGTGCGTAAACCGACCTAGTAGATTACTTGTTATGAGCTCTTTTTGCGAGGTATCTTCATCTCCCAAGATATCGATATCATCCAGTATCTCATAATGCTCGTTTAGTTCTTTATCAATGATAAAAAGACCCGCAGAGTCAAATCGAAAGATAGGTTGGATCGTTTCAAAAATCACTTTAAGTAATTCCCCTCGATCTTGTATTTTAGTTGCGGCTTTACTGATTTTCAACAGATCTTCTATTCGTTTTTGCTGTAGTAATATTTCTTCATTGGCTATTATATTGCTTACGGCTATAGCCAATTGGTTTCCGATAGCCTCAAATAGCTCAAAATCTTTTTCTGTGTAAAAACCTTCTTCTTTACTGTTAAAACAGAAAAAACCGATTTTCTTGTCATTAACGATAAGTGAGCCTGTAATCATTTCCTTTAGACCATGTGCTTTCATCAATTCCCACTGGGGATTCGAATAAATTTTCGACTGAGCCTCCACATTATATATACCTGGGGTTTTGGCATAAAAAAAAGTATCGGGATGGTTTCCTGTATAGGCAAAAGGTCCTAATAGATCATTTGTTGCCAAAGAATCCTGTAAGTCATTTTGAGATAATACACCTTCTTCCAAAATCTCCCAAAAAATATCCAACTCGTGATTAATTAGGAATAATCCTGCATTGTCAAATGGGAAGATAGGCTTTATGGTGTCGTAAATCGTCCGTAATAAATCTTTACCAGTGATATTATTAAGTAAAGCGGTGCTTATTTTAAGCAACTCTTTAGAGTATAATTTGTCACTACTTTCTTTTTTCTTCGGCATGGCCATTTCAAACTTTATTTACAAAATTATTAAATAATATAACAAAATCTCCAAAAAATTGGATTTTTAAATGTTTTCATTAATAGAAAACTTAACTAAAATTTAATCAAAAAACAAACACAAAGATTTGACTGTCAGTAATTTAAATTAATTCTTAAATAACTGTTCACTAATGGCACGATTCTAGAAAAGCAGAGAACACATAGAAATGTATTAGAAATGAAAATTATTAACTCAGATACAATATAGACCACGAAAGCGCATAAGGTATTTTTAGTTCTATAATTCGTAGATGAAATTATCTTATTGGTAGATTAGTTTTGACATTGTTCTTTTTTGCTTATAAATTCATTATAAACAATACTCTTTTTCGCAAGAGTTAATCAAGTGACCATTTTTTATAACCTTAAAAGCTATGTGTAAAAAGTATATCATTTTTATTTGGACTTATCATACTCATTATTAAAGACATAAAGCTAAGATGTATGGTTATAAATTATTTATCTATTTATAAAGATGCACATCATACAGAAGATATCAAAAAAAACAAATCAAACTAAAACTTAAAACACACACAATGTATTCAACACTAAAAATCAAATTCCTACTTCTAATTATGTGTTTATCACTACTGATTTCTGAAGCAGCTTTGAGCCAAGTAGGAAAACCGGAATCTTATAAAATTAATATTTCACAAGAAAAGCTAAACCGGGTATTGACACAATTTGAAAACACAAAATTCCCCGACAAACTCGCTACTGGCAAATGGGATCTAGGCACTAGCAGCAATTTTATGGAAACCTTTAGAACCTTTGTTCTGAAAGAGTACGATTGGCGCATAGAAGAGGAAGCTCTGAACAAATTTGATCAATTTCGAGTAAACATAGACGACTATAATATTCACTATTATCATGTTAAAGGGGAGGGAGATAATCCTAGACCTGTAATCTTATCCCATGGCTGGCCTGGGTCAGTATTCGAATTTCTTCACATTATTGAAAGGTTGACACAACCCTCCAAATTTGGAGGCAACTCTGAAGATGCTCTTACAGTAGTAATTCCTTCTGTCCCAGGTTTTGGCTGGTCGACATTAGCCAAGAATAAGGTGATAGGACCAAAAACTACGGCAGATCTATATCACAAATTGATGACCCAAGTTCTAGGATATCAAAAATTTGGTGCCCAAGGGGGCGATATTGGATCATTGATTGTTTCGCAATTAGCAGCAAGATATCCGGAAAATGTAGTGGGTCTTCATATGAACATTATTCCATGGGATTGGAAACAACCCGAAAATCGCACCTCGGAAGAACAGGCATGGTTCGATGATGGTCAAAAATTTCAAAGGGCACAATTCGATTACTTTTTTATGCAGGCGCAAGAACCTACCACGGTTGCTTTTGCACTTCATGATAATCCGGTGGGTATTGCCGGGTGGATATTGGATAAGGCCTATTCATGGACAGACCACAAAGGGGATCTTACGACGGCCATTTCGATGAAAGACCTGGCCACTTTCGTGATGATTTATGCACTTACCGATACCATAGACAGTTCAGTTTGGTGGTATCACGGAATTTTCTTAGAAAACAACGGGATATTTCATCCCACCCCTGGAAAAAAGGTAAACGTTCCCACGGCCTTTGCCAACTTTCCAAAGGATTTGAAAAACGCCATGCCCCCACGTTCTTGGGTGGAAGACGAATACCAAATTGTACGATGGACCGAAATGTCTGGCGGAGGTCATTTTGCCGCCGTAGAAAAACCAGCGCTCTTTGTTAAGGACGTACTTGAATTTTTTAGTAAGGACATTAAAAAATAACAACAATTAAATTGTATGTAACGAAGAATGAATTTAAAGGTCGCAAGGTTAAAGAGAAAATGCTATCACATCCAATTTTTGGTTGCGATCTTTTTTTTACTGAATGTTAGTTATCTAAATGCGCAAAATACCTCTGTGGCTTGGGATAGTTTAACATGGACATATGACATAACAGCTTCTGGATTTATTAGTGATGATGGTAATCAGCGGGTATTATTCAATAATCTAGGTGTTTTTACTGTAGGTAATAGCGCATGGTCCGATCGTGTGGTAATGAACTACCAGGTAGGAAAAGTAAGGAGAGAAATTAAAGAGAATGATTTTTTTACATATAACATTTTTAGATTAAACCCTACGGACAAATACTTCCCACTGGCTATAGGTGGATTCGAATTAAGTAACACAAGAGCTATTGATTTTAGATGGTTTTCAGGTATCGGTGGTGGTATACATCTAATAGATAAAGAGAATTTCAAGCTAGAGTTTACAACCACCATCATACATCAGAGAACTAATTATGATTTAACCTTTGATGATCGTATAAATGGAATAACTGACGACACTGAAAATTCTTGGAGAATTACCCCTCGCTTATTTGGTTTGGTTCAATTATCAAAAGGACCAAGATTTGAATACGAATGCTGGATACAACCCTCCTTGGAAAAATTCGATGATTATCACGCCTATGGAAATTTTGCCCTCTTAATTCCTGTAATCGAAAAACTTTTTGTGAGGCTTGGATGGATTATGACCTATGAATCGATAGTTACAACTTCTAGTCCCAAGTTTGACTCTATTATCAATATTGGTTTCACCTTTAAAAACGGTATATAAGAATGAATTTATTTTTAAAAAAAATAGTATTAGTTAAAAATCCAAAATGGCAAAGACTAGTTTTATTGACTACAATGTGCCTAGTACTTTTAGTAAGCATGGTACGATGCAAATTAAACAACAATAATGGGTATGTCTCAATAGATGAAAACTCAGTAAAAGAAGAATCATTACAGTATTTTAAGGAAATAACCAAGGTATTGCGACATCCTAGATGTATCAATTGCCATCCAAACGATAACCATCCGAGACAAGGAGATGATATGCACAAGCATCTTTTTAATGTGCAACGTGGACCTGAGGATAGTGGAATGACTGGAATGAAATGCACAAGCTGTCATCAAGCTTCTAATAATCTGGTTTCTGGAGTACCAGGAGCTCCTCAACCTAATGATTCTTTGGTATCACGATGGCACCTAGCTCCACTTTCTATGGGTTGGATAGGTTTGAACGATGTTGAACTGGGAGCTCGATTGCTAGATAAGAAACAAAACGGAAATATGTCACCAAAGGATCTGGTAGAGCACATGAGGGATGACCCACTGGTATTATGGGGTTGGAATCCTGGGCCAGGTCGAGAACCGATACCAATTTCACATGATGAATTTGTAGAGATATTGGAAAAATGGTTGGAAACGGGAGCTGAAGTACCAAAAAATAAAGATTGATAATTATGAAATCAAACAATAAGATAAACGTAACAAAAGTTTCTCGTAGAGGTTTTTTAAAAACAACTGGGTTAGCGACAGGCGGTCTTTTGCTTCAAGGATTTTATTTACCTCTAGGAGAAGATAACCCCGTAGCTCAAATTGTTTTAAATGCTTTTGTGAAAATTGACAAAGACAATGGGATTACCCTTGTTTCTCACCAAGCAGAAATGGGGCAAGGAATAAGAACTACGTTACCCGCCATCCTTGCAGACGAGTTAGATGCGGATTGGGACAAGGTAAGTATCGAAAGAGGCCTTACAGATCCTGCTTTTCAAAATCCAAAGTTCAAATTTCAGTTTACAGGTAATGCAGAAAGCGTTAGAGCCTTCCACGATGTGTTACGGATGACCGCTGCTACAGCACGAGAGATGTTGAAAGAAGCTGCTGCTTTAGAATGGAAAGTATCAGTTAACGACCTTATCACTAAGAAGAGCTATATATTTCTTAAGGGAACTACTAAAAAAGCACCTTATGGCGATTTTGTTGAAAAAGCGAATACACTTAAACCACCTAAAAACCCAACTTTAAAAAAGCGTAGCGAATGGAAACTTGTTGGAAACAAATCGTTGCCTAGAGTAGATATACCTGATAAAGTGACTGGTAGGGCTGAATTTGGCATCGATGTAGAACGTCCAGGAATGGTTTATGCAGTCATTGAAATGTGTCCATATTTTGGAGGAAAGATAAAAGAGATCAAGGAGAATAATATGCGAGACATGCCAGGTTTTGTCGACTTAATTAGAATGCCGGTAGCTAATCCAGTAGTTGCATACCGCCCTGGGTTTCCAAAAAAAGAAGGTGTTGTTGTTGTGGCAGAAAGTTACTGGCAAGCTAGAAAGGCATTAGATGCAATTACCATTATTTACGATTCAGGACCAAATAGTAAAATGGATAGTGATTCTTTGTACAATACCTATGAGAAAAAGATGTCTGGCTCAGAATGGTTCGAGACCTTAAACGAAGGTAATTCTGAAGCTATCATAAATGGAACGGAAAACACTCATGAAGCCCAATATTATAGTGCATGGCAAAGTCATGCTACCATGGAACCTATGAATGCTACAGCTAAAGTAACAGGAGACAAAGTAGAGGTTTGGGCACCTACCCAAGGTCAAGAAATGGCAGAGATTTTAGTATCTCAGGAATTAGGATTTGTTAAAGAAAATATTACTATCAATCGCACGTATTTAGGAGGAGGTTTTGGGAGGAGATTGCTAGCAGATTATATCTATCAAGCTGTTTTTGTGGCGCAAAAAATCCAAAAACCGGTTAAATTACTATGGTCCAGAGAGGATGATATGCAGCATGACTTCTATAGACCTGGAGTAATGCAAAGTTTAAAAGCATCATTAAATGAGCAAGGATATCCGACAGCATTGGACTTAAAACTTATATCACCTTCTGTAATCCAAGCGGCAACGGCCTATGCCCATGTATATGAAGGAGAAGATTTTTCAATTATAGAAGGTGCCAAAGAAACACCTTATCATTTTCCTAATTATCGAATGCGTACACATTTATTACGAATTCCACCTCCTGCCTCGGTTTGGAGAACTACTGGCTATGGACCAAATGTTTTTGCTGTAGAGTGTTTTATAGATGAATTGGCCTCAAAAAGCAATATTGATCCAATCACATATCGGAAAAATTTAGTGACTGAGAAACGCTCAAAAGCTGTACTGGATGCAGTGGCTAAAGCCTCGAACTGGTATGGTCCAAAAAGGAAAGGCCATTATCACGGAGTAGCTATTACACATTCTTTTGAATCCTTTGTAGCACAGACGGTGGAGATCTCAATAGATGCTTTCGGAATACTGGATATACATCAGGTTACTACAGCTATAGATTGTGGTACAGTGCTGGATGTAGGGATATCAAAAGCATCTATAGAGAGTGGTATTGTTTGGGGGTTGACTGCAGCATTAACTTCTGAAATAAATTTTAAAGATGGTCGAACAGCTGAAAGTAATTTTAACGATTATACCATATTGGCAATGCCTGAATTTAACCCTAAAATAGAAACCATTTTTGTAAACAGTGGAGAAAAAATAGGTGGTATCGCAGAGTCAGGACCTATCTGTACAGCTCCAGCACTTTGTAATGCCATATTCGCCGCAACCGGAGAACGCTTTAGAAGTTTGCCTTTAAAAAAGCATGGTATTTATACCCGTTACTATTCAGAGTTTCTTCCCATCTCGCAAAAACCCATTAAAAAATTTACAGCATTATGATAAAATTCAAAATAAATGGTACAATTACAGAAGTCCAAGATGATCCGGAAACTCCGTTACTATGGGTGATTAGAGATAGTGTAGGCCTCAAGGGAACAAAATTTGGCTGTGGTAAAGCATTTTGTGGTGCTTGCTCAGTGCATGTAGAAGACCAAGTGGTACGGTCCTGTTCATTCCCTCTTAAGTATGCAGCAAATAAATCAATTACAACTATCGAAGGAATTTCTGATGGACAAAAATTGCATCCTGTACAAAAAGCTTGGATAGAAGAACAGGTACCTCAATGTGGGTATTGTCAATCCGGCTTTATAATGTCTGCAGTCAAACTGTTAGAAAAAAAACCAAACCCAAGTGATGAAGATATTAATAACTCTGTAACCAATCTATGTAGATGTGGAACTTATAGTAGAGTAAGAAAGGCTATACACAAATCAGCAGAATTAATAAAAAAAGAACGGAATTAAAATTGAAAAGCAAACCAACTTAGAATATATAATCTATTTTTTCTGGATTGCTAAAACTAATTATTTAAGACCCGATGAAATCATTTGAGCTAAAGAACATCTTAAACTTTTATCAAGATTCAGAAAACAAGGGGATCAAAACAGTTTTGGTCTCATTAGTTGGATTAGATGGCTCTTCTTACAGGAAACAAGGTGTGAGAATGGTAATCGCTCAAGATGGTACTATGATGGGAGCCATAAGCGGCGGTTGTGTAGAAAAGCAGTTATATCGCAGTGCTCTTAGTGTTTTCGATAAAAATATATCTAAAGTGATTTCCTATGATGGAAGATATAAATTAGGATGCGAAGGATTTTTATATATTTTGATTGAGCCTTTTCATTTAGATAAGAATGATTGTTTATTAATTTTAAATACAATTGAAAAAAGGGAATCTTTTGAAATCGTCTCTTTTTATAGAAAAATGGATGAAATCGAGGGCAATTTCGGATCCCTCTTTTATATCAAAGGGATAGAAATTTCAATTAATCAATATTTTGTTCTTCCTGAAGAAAATTATTTTGAAAAGTTTAATCAGACCATCAATCCTGATATTCAGCTTGTAATTATCGGCTCTGAACACGATGCAATAAAACTCTGTAGAGCTGCTTCATTTTTAGGCTGGAATGTTATCGTTATAACATCTAGTAAAAACCCTGAAAACAGAATTAATTTCCTTGGTGCAAAAGCCGTAAAATTCGAACCTCCTGAAACGATCAATTTTAATTTTATTGATTCATATACATCAGTTGTATTAATGACACATAGTTTCTCTCAAGATTTTCAGTACTTATTAAAATTGGCTCCTGCTCCACCTAAATATATAGGTATATTGGGGTCTACCAAGCGGAAAATGCAATTAGAAAATCAGATACTAGATTTTTTGCCAAATGCCGAATTGTCTTTTTTGGACTGCATTTATAGTCCTGCAGGACTACCTATAGGCGCAGAAACTCCAGAGGAAATCGCTGTTTCAATAATAGCTGAAATAACATCAATAATGAGTAACAAAGGTTCAGTAACACTGGACACAAGTTTTGTAGGATAATTTCAGCACATATAAATAAAATAAATGGTAAATAAGTATAAGTACACTAACAGAAGATATAAAAACACTAGAAGTAAAACTATGTATTAAAAGACTATAGAAAAAGTATGAAAAGTAAACATATTATCATAGTAGGAGCGGGTCCGGGAATCAGCATGTCGGTCGCTAAAAAATTCGGAAAGGAAGGTTATGTAATCTCTTTGATTTCACGTTCTGCTGACAAGCTCATACAATATAGTGCAGAACTGAACAAGCTAGGAATCCGTAATTCGGTCTTCGAGGCAGATAGTAGTAACTATAAAATGCTGGAGCATCAAATCAATCTGGCTGTCATCAAACAAGGTGCACCTAAAATGGTATTGTATAATGCTTTTAAGGCCTCAGGAGGAACTGCACTGAGCTATAGCACTGATGATTTTCATAAAGATTTCGATATCAATGTGATGGGTGCTCTAAGGGTCACCAAAATTGCGCTACCTAATATGATTAATAATGGTGGAGGCAAGCTATTGTTTACAGGTGGTGGACTTGCCCATTATCCGCATGAGGATTATGCTTCACTTAGTATTGGAAAAGCTGCGTTGTTGACTTTAGTAAAATTGTTGTCACAAGAAGTCCAATCAGAAAAAATCCAGATAGGAACCTTAACCATCATGGGTTTCGTAGCAGTAGGAACTTTTTATGATCCAGATAAAATTGCCGAAGTGTATTGGAATCTTTTCAACACAAATTCTGATAGTTGGAACACTGAAACTTTGTACCATGAGAACAAAAGTAATTTACTACAAGATAAATGATATTCTAAGACCCATCTTATTCTGTACTAGGGTTAAAAAAAGCTTAATAGAAATGTAAAGTTCTGTCTTTGATAGTGAAGGGAACGGAAATCGAGCCGGCGACCTTCTGTTTATGAGCCTGAATAATCAATGACGTGAATAACTTTATTTTAATATATGCTTATTAGAAATATACAAAGCTATACTTAAAAAGTATTATTTTCTTTTTCTATTGCTGATACTTTTAAGGTTGTCTTGAAGTGTCAGAGAGATCTTTTGTTATTCCTTTTTACGAAAATTTGCTTGAGAGTTTTCGTTCATCTATAAGACTTCTTGATTGTAATCATAATAGATTTTAGATTTTTATATCCAATAACGAAAGGATCATTTGATGATATCGGAGGTATGATAACTAATAATGATAGGGTAATGACATCTCATCCTTTACATAATAGTTATGATTATCAGTTGGCCTATCAAAGATGGAAAAATGAATTAAATAGAATTTTAAAAGATAAATAATGGTTTTACTAGGAGATAAGGAATATTTTAAGGGAATAGGTGAAATTAAATTTGAAGGAAAAGAATCAGACAATCCTTTAGCATATAAATATTATGAACCAGAGAGAATTGTTGCTGGAAAAACGTTGAGAGAACATTTTAAATTTGCGATTGCTTATTGGCATACCTTCTGTGGTCAAGGAGCGGATCCATTTGGATGGGGAACGCAAAATTTTGCTTGGGATCAATCTTCAGATCCCATTCAAGCAGCAAAAGACAAAGCAGATGCTGCATTCGAATTTATTACTAAAATGGGATTTGATTATTTCTGCTTTCACGATTTCGATTTGATACAAGAGGGACCTACATTTTCTGAATCAGAAAAAAGAGTAGCTACTATAACAGATTACCTGAAACAGAAGAAAAAGGAATCGGGGATTAAATTATTATGGGGTACTGCAAATTGTTTTTCTAATCCTAGATATATGAATGGAGCTGCAACCAATCCTGATTTTAATGTATTGGCGAGAGCTGGTGGACAAGTTAAATTAGCACTTGATGCAACGATAGCATTAGATGGTGAGAATTATGTGTTTTGGGGAGGAAGAGAAGGTTATATGTCTTTGCTTAACACCGATATGAAGAGAGAATTAGATCATCTGGCTCAATTTTTAACCATATCTAGAGATTATGCAAGAGCGCAAGGGTTTAAAGGAACTTTTTTCATTGAACCTAAACCAATGGAGCCTACTAAACATCAATATGATTTTGATACGGCTACTTCTATAGGGTTTCTTAAAGAACATGGATTAGACAAAGATTTTAAGATAAATATAGAAGTAAATCATGCGACCTTAGCACAGCATACATTTCAGCATGAGATAGAAGTTGCTTCAAGTGCAGGAATGCTAGGAAGTATAGATGCAAACAGAGGTGATTATCAAAATGGATGGGATACAGATCAGTTTCCTAATAATATTTTAGAAGTAACAGAAGCGATGTTAGTATTTTTAAAAGCAGGTGGACTTCAAGGAGGAGGAGTTAATTTTGATGCAAAAATTAGAAGAAACTCTACTGATATGGAGGATGTATTCTTAGCGCATATTGGAGGAGCAGATACCTTTGCACGAGGTTTAATTACGGCAGATAAGATAATTTCTTCGTCATCGTACGAAAAATTAAGAACAGATAGATATAGCTCTTTTGATACAGGAAAAGGGAAAGATTTTGAAAATGGAGCATTAAACTTGAAAGACTTGTATGAAATAGCATCGGATAACGGTGAGCTTTCTTTGCAAAGCGGAAAGCAGGAGTTATTTGAGAATATTATTAATCAATACATTTAATGAACCGTTTGAGTTCATAACATCTTATATAGAAAAAAAGAGTATGAAATTTTTTATTGATACAGCTAATTTGGATCAAATATCTGAAGCCCAGTCTTTAGGGGTTTTAGATGGAGTAACCACGAATCCATCACTAATGGCAAAAGAGGATATTACAGGAAAACAAAACATAATTGATCACTATAAAAAAATATGTAACATAGTTGATGGAGATGTCTCTGCAGAAGTAATATCCACTGATTTTGAAGGAATGATAAAGGAGGGTGAAATACTGGCAGCTTTACATCCGCAGATTGTGGTAAAACTTCCTATGATAAAGGATGGTATAAAGGCGTGTAAATATTTTTCGGATAAAGGTATAAGAACCAATGTTACTTTAGTGTTTTCTGCTGGACAAGCCATACTTGCTGCAAAAGCAGGTGCAACGTATGTATCTCCTTTTCTTGGAAGATTAGATGATATTTCTACGGATGGACTCCATCTGATATCAGAGATAAGACACATCTATAATAATTATGGTTTTGAAACTAAAATTCTTGCAGCATCTATTAGACATACGATGCACGTAATAGATTGCGCTAAAATAGGAGCTGATGTAATGACTGGACCTTTGTCATCGATAACAGGTTTATTAAATCATCCTTTAACTGATATAGGTTTAGCAAAATTCTTGGAGGATTATGAGAAAGGAAATTAATACAACTATGAGACAATAACACACCTGAATATTCTTGAAAACCAGAATTATCCCGATGCGCTTAATCATAGTCACTTCCCTTCATCATTACTAAAGACAGGAGAGTATTATGAGAACAAAACTAGTTTTAATTTTACTTGTATCTAAGATATTATTGAAAACACTAAATTGCATGTTAATGAGGGTTTCCGTAACAGAAATAAAAAGATATATCCAGTATAAAGAGAATAGATTTTCATTAATATTCTTTTCGGTTTTATTGCTGCTGTGTTCTTGCAAAAAAAAAGTAGCGATAGATACTCATAAGTATACTAATCAATTGATTGAAGAAACTAGCCCATACCTTTTGCAACATGCTCATAACCCTGTGAATTGGAAACCTTGGAGTACTGATGCTCTTTCAGAGGCAAAACAATTGGATAAGTTAGTTTTGGTAAGTGTAGGATACTCGTCTTGTCACTGGTGTCATGTGATGGAAGAGGAAACATTTACAGATGAATCCATTGCACAAGTAATGAATGAAAACTTTATAAATATAAAGGTAGATAGAGAAGAAAGACCTGATGTCGATCAGGTATATATGACGGCACTACAATTGATGAAAGGAAGTGGAGGTTGGCCGTTAAATGTAATAACACTACCAGATGGAAAACCCATTTATGGAGGAACATACCACACCAAGGAGGAATGGAACAATACGTTACAACAGATAGTAAAGTTATATAAACAAAACCCTCAAAAATTAAAAGATTACGCAGAAAATGTTACTGCAGGAATACAAACAATTAACTTAATTGAACCAATAAAACAAAATGCTTCACTGTCAAAAGCAGTTGTACAAAATAGCATAGAAAATTGGAGAAAAAACTGGGATCTTATTTGGGGTGGAGAGAAAACCGAAACTAAGTTTATTATGCCTAGTAATCTAGATTTTCTTTTGGATTATGCGTTACTAGAAGAGGATAATGAAATTTTGGACTATGTTGAAAACACTTTAGAAAAAATGGCTTTGGGAGGTCTTTATGATCACGTTGGCGGAGGTTTTTTTAGATACAGTACAGATAGATATTGGAAGGTTGCTCATTTTGAAAAAATGCTTTATACCAATGCTCAATTACTTAGTTTATATTCAAAAGCATTTAAAGTTTACAAAAAACCGTTATTTAAAGAAGTAATTTTAGGGACAACTGCTTTTTTACATCGAGAAATGAAAAATAAAGAAGGAGGGTTTTATGCAGCTATGGATGCCGATACTGATTCTGAAGAAGGTAAATACTATACTTGGAATGAAAAAGAATTACGATCATTATTAAAAGATGATTATGCTATTTTTTCAGAATACTTTGGGATAAAAAAAGAGAATCAATTAGACACAAAGAATTATGTTTTGTATAGATCAAAAACAGATAGCACTTTTGCCAATGAACAGCAGATTTCATTAAAGAATCTAAATGATTATAAGAATGAATGGATAAAAAGGTTAAGTGAAGCAAAAAAGCAAAGAATGGTTCCTAGTATTGATGATAAAATAATAATTTCTTGGAACGCATTGCTTATAAAAGGGTATACTAATGCCTATATGGCTTTGGGAAATAAAGAATTTCTTGAAGAGGCTGAAGCAATTTCAGGTTTTATTCAAAAAGAAGGTTATAATGAGGGAAACCTCATTCATTCTTATAAAAAAAACAGTAAAAAAACGAATGGTTTTATTGAAGATTACTCTTATTTAACAAGCGCATATATTGATTTGTATAGTGCTACTATGAATATTAAATATCTGGAAAAAGCAATACAATTAAATAGAACAACAGAAGAACTATTTAAAGATAGTTCTTCGGAGATGTATAAATTTAGTACAAATGATGAGCTAATTTCTAAAATAGTTAAGGTAAATGATGGTGTATTACCTTCTCCAAATTCAGTTGTAGCACATAATAAATTTCGTTTAGGACTTTTGTATTATGATCGAGATTTATTAGCAAAGTCTAAGAAAATGCTAACCTCGATGTTGGTAAATATAGAAGAAAATGCTAGTAACTATTCTAATTGGAATTCGTTACTACTTCACTCAGTATATCCATTTTATGAGGTTGCTATCATTGGAGAAGATGCTGATAGTTTTATTAAGGAATTTGATAATATATATATCCCCAATATCATTATTGCCGGAGCAATAAAAGAAAGCCAAATCCCACTATTTAAGAATAAATACGTAAAGGATGATACCTATGTGTACGTTTGTCAAGAAGGAATGTGCAAACTTCCAGTAAATAAAGTTAAAGATGCTATTGAACAATTATGAATAAAGAAACTTGACTTATAGACTTCTAGTAGTATCTCTTTCGATAAGATTTGTCTTAATGACCTTAGTTGTGTAAGAAGTTCCTATGTTTTCATTTTCTATTTTATCGATTAGAATTTTTGTTGCAGCTTCGCCAAGATACGTACTGTGCTGACTTATGGTAGTTATAGGTGGTGTTACATGACGAGGAAGTATTCCATTAGTAAAACCAATTATAGAAATATCATTTGGTACTTTGTATCCCTTAGATATAACCATTTTTAATGTGCTAATAGCAGAATCTTCTTCAAGACACAATATGGCATCTACATTTTTTGAATCCAGCAGTATTTTTAATAAAGTGTCAATATCATTGAATTCATCAACCTTAAGTATTAAATCTTCATCAATGGGCATATTTGCTTCTAAAAGTGCCTTTTTATAGCCTTTTAGTCTTAGTTTTCCAACACTAAGTTGATGTATATTCGACACGATTGCGATATTTTCACAACCTGTTTTGATGAAATAATTAATAGCGTTATATGCACCATCCTCATCATTTACAATAACTTTATCGCATTCTATTTCATCAGTTATTCTATCTATCATTACGATTGGAATACCCTGATTAATTGCATTCTGAAAATGACTAAAGTCTTTTTTGATTTGAGTTTCTTCGGCAATTGATAATATGAATCCATCTAAATTAGAATTTTTTAGAAGCTCCATAGCCGTCACTTCTTTTTCACGGGATTCGTTAGAAATACAAGTGATAAGATTATATCCTTTTTGCGTTGCGATCTTTTCGATACCAACAAAAACCTTGGTAAAGAAATGATTAAGCATATTAGGTATAATTACTCCTATTGTTTTGGTGTTTTTCTGCTTTTCATTGGCAAATACACTATTATGAGATTTATATTGAAGCTCTTTTGCATATTCTTGAATCATAGACTTAGTTCTAGTACTAATTTCATAACTATCGTTAAGAGCTTTCGAAACGGTCGCAATGGATACATTGAATTCTTTTGCAATATCCTTTAAGGTAATTCTCTTTTTTTTCATACGCTAAGTATTGATAAAAATTGTTTTTGGATAAATTTTGGATAAATAGGGATTATCAGTTTTATATTTTGAGGCATCAAAATTTTATACAAGGTTTTTATAAGGTATTCGTAAAAACCAGGTAAATCAACCTTCTTTGTAAAGTAATCTTAATAATTCAATTTGTAGGGATGCCAAATTCTAATTGCAACATAATTAATACACATTGCTTCAAATATTTTATTGGAGAATTTTTTAGAGCGGTTTAAAGTGTTAGCGTTATCTATTGCTTTTTCTTGAATTCTAAAAAAACTATTTATAGAAATAGCTTAGTTAATTAGTATGGAAATAAACTAAGTATCTGATTGGAGTATAGGGTGTCAGGTGGTTACGAAAACTTTTCGTAGAATTTAATTTTAAGTTAGTAAAATTATCAACTGTTTTATCATGTAGTTCTAATTTTGAGTATTAACTAAATTTTTAACACAAATTCATTTGTATTCATAATTACGCTGTCTCTAAACATTATTGATGATAGTTGAATATAAATTTTTGAATTATTCTAATTTAAAATTATTTAATCATGAAAAATTTTTTACGCATTTCGCTATTTTGTTTGTTCTTATTTACGAGTTGTTCGGATGATTTAAATTCTGATAATCTTCCAGAAACTTTAGAAACTCAAGAAAAATCTATTGATGGTAATGGTTACATCAGTGATGGCCGTACTGATGGAAATAATAAAGGATATTTTTGGACCATTTATAAAGAAGGTGGATGGGGTCGACTCAGGTTTCCATATGCAAATCAATATGGAGGTAACTTCGAAATCGAATACAAAAACAATCAAGATATTGTAGGAGGTAAAGGTTGGTCAACAGGTAGTGGAAGAAGCATAAACTATAATATTGGATTACTGCAAGGATCGTACAATTTTGTGGGTGTATATGGATGGACAAGAACTCCTCTTATAGAATATTATGTAGTAGAAAGAGGAAATATTCCTGGTCAAAATCAAAATAAGAATTTTAATGCCAATGGAAAAAATTATCAATTTAAAAAACAATTGAGATCAAATGCTCCATCAATTTTAGGAACCAAAACATTCTATCAATACATAAGTCAAAATGGAGGTGCTCCCATTGGATCCAATCAACAAGTTAATATGCAGGCACACATAAACCATTGGAATACTCACGGTGGACATAAACCTCAATGGGGTAATCTTAGAAATTTTGATTATCAAGTTTTCGGTATTGAATCTTATAGCGGTGGTTGGGGAAAAATTAATGCAACTGTTTGGTAATAAATATAAACAAGAACATAAGATCGTAATGATTAACGGTCTTATGTTCTTTTTTTTGTGGTAATTAAAAGAGTGATTTATTAATGAGAAGAATTTTGCTTTATTTTTTTGTTGGAGTTTTATATATGTTTAATTCTTGCGATGAAGAAAAAACGAAAAGAGTATTTAATGATGATTTGATTTTGGTTAAAGGAGGAACGTTTATAAATAAAGAATCTAATTTATATCAGAAAAATGCGCACGTAAAGGATTTTTATTTGAGCAAAAATGAAGTTACGCAAAAGGAGTGGGTAGAAATTATGGGGAACAACCCTTCTAGGTTTAAAGGAGATAGTCTACCTGTCGAAATGGTAAGTTGGTATGATTGCGTAGAGTTTTGCATTAGAAAAAGCATAAAAAGAGGGTTGTTACCTTATTATAAAATTTACAAGGATTCTATAGATAAGTTTAATACATCTGAGTTTGATAAAATAAAGTGGTTAGTTAAGAAAAATCCCAAAGCAAATGGGTATCGCCTACCGACAGAAATAGAATGGGAATATGCTTCAGGAGGAGGTCAGTTAAGTGAAAATTATTCATATAGCGGAAGTAATAATATTAATGAAATAGCTTGGTATTGGAGAAATAGTGGTAATACTATTTTAACTCAGAATTGGGACTATAATTTTTTAGAAAAAAATCAATGTAGAACACATCTCGTTTGTACCAAGCAACCTAATGAACTTGGTTTGTATGATATGACAGGTAATGTAAGGGAATGGTGTGATGATTGGTATGAAGATGATCAGATTGTTCCAGGGCAGTTTCGTTCTCAGAGAGGTGGAGGTTGGATTGGTGTTGAGGAGCATTGTAAAACTAATGATAGAGGATACTTTGAAGCAAATGGTGTTGGGCCTGATCAAGGTTTTCGTATAAGTAGAAATAAAGTTTAGAAACTTATAAAAGAACAGATATTTCTCTTTTTACTTATTTGCACATTTTTTCTCTTCTTAATTTTACTATTTGAGATTCTTAATAAGAACAAAATCGATTTTTTTAAATAGGTATTAGCCTCCATGCACCATGATTTATAGTATTTGCTTCAAATCTTCCATTTAATTGAAGCACCACACAATAGTTTTGACTTTTAGTAAAATTTTAAGTAAAAATTAAATGATTTGTTAAACGATGCTATTAAAAACTGCCAATAACACATCAGTTTGCAAATATTTTCTGCAGTAGTATCATAAGTGGGCATTCATTTAGAATTGAATTACTAGAATTATTAATCAACACAAATTATATAATTAACCAAAAAGGATTTATGGAATCAGTCTTAGAACAATTAGATTGGATAGTATTAGGTGTTTACTTTTTAGCACTTATCGGAGTAGCAGTCTGGGTAATATTACAAAGAAATAAAGATACTGCAGATTATTTTTTAGCAGGTCGTAATGTAGGTTGGTTTGTAATTGGAGCATCAATATTTGCTTCTAATATAGGATCAGAACACGTAGTTGGCTTGGCCGGTACAGGAGCTGAATCAGGAATGCCCATGGCTCATTATGAATTACACGCCTGGATTGTTCTATTATTAGGTTGGTTATTCTTACCATTTTACATGAGAAGTAAAGTTTTTACGATGCCAGAATTCTTAGAAAAAAGATTCGATAGTAGATCACGTTGGTTTTTATCTATTTTTTCATTAGTAGGATATGTAATTACTAAGGTATCGGTTACTATATATGCAGGAGGAATTGTAGTTTCAGAATTATTGGGAATACCTTTTTGGTATGGAGCTATTGGAATTGTTGTTTTTACGGGAGCATATACAATAGTTGGAGGTATGAAAGCTGTAATTTATACAGAAACTTTACAAACAGTAGTATTGATTGCAGGTTCACTAATTATCACCTATCTAGGATTACAAGAAGTAGGAGGTTGGGAAAACCTAAAAACTACAGTAGGTTCTGATCATTTTAATATGTGGAGACCTATGTCAGATCCGGATTTTCCTTGGACAGGCTTGTTGTTTGGTGGAACTATTGTAGGTATTTGGTATTGGTGTACTGATCAATATATTGTTCAACGAACATTAGCAGCAAATAACATAAAAATAGGTAGACGTGGTGCCATTTTTGGTGCATATCTTAAGATATTACCAATTTTCATATTTCTGATTCCTGGTATTATAGCTTTTGCGTTGGCAAAACAAGGTGTTTTAACGTATGACAAAGCCGATGAAGTATTTCCAGTTCTAGTTAAGACGCTGTTACCAACTGGATTGAAAGGGTTAGTTGCTGGTGGATTAATGGCCGCATTAATGAGTTCTTTAGCATCAGTATTTAATTCTTGTTCCACCATATTTACAATAGATATCTACAAAAAATTAAGACCTACTACACCAGAAAAAGAGTTATTAAACATAGGAAGAGTAGCGACAGCATTAGTAGTTGTTTTAGGAATTATTTGGATTCCTATTATGAACAAAATAGGTGGAGGTGTCTTGTATCAATATCTTCAAAGTGTACAGTCTTATATCGCACCTCCTATTACAGCAGTATTTATATTAGGAATTATTTGGAAAAGAGTAAACTCTAAAGCCGCTATTGTCACATTGTTTTCGGGCCTTTTGATAGCTGCCCTAAGAATTACAGCAGAAATTGTAAAAGATGATTTATCCGGTTTTACATATGAGTTTGCCACAATTAACTTTGCTCATATGGCAATCTTTATGTTTATTTTTTCAATTATAGTGTGTGTAGTAACAAGTTTAGTAACTACAGCTCCTGACTATAATACCATTAAAGGCCTTGCATTTGGCACGTTATCTCAAGAGCAAAAGGATGAAACAAAAAATAGTTACACAAAGATGGATATTATCCTATCAGTACTATTAGTCGTGGTTGTCGTTATAATACTAACCTATTTCACTGGATGATAGCATGAGGTATCTGTATAAAATAATTTTGGGGATTGGGATTGTAATTTTTACAATGAACTCTATGTTTTCTCAGGATTACAAAGTAGCTATGGAAGGGGAATTAAAAAAATGGCATAAAGTTACTTTAAGTTTTGAAGGTAGTGAGCTCAATGAAAATGATGAAGAAAACCCTTTCTTAAATTATAGGCTTACGGTTACTTTTAGAAATAGCAAAAAAGTATATACAGTGCCAGGTTTTTTTGCGGCTGATGGAAGAGCTGCTCATACTAGTGCAAAAAAAGGTAAAGTTTGGCAAGTGAGATTTACTCCTGATAAGGTGGGTGAATGGAGTTACCAAGTTTCATTTAGAAAGGGCGATCAGATTGCAATAAATAACAATCCAGATGCGGGAAAATCCGTAATGTTTGATGGATTAAAAGGAAAATTCCTTATTGCCGATACTGATAAAAAAGACACTGATTTTAGAGGGAAAGGTAGACTCCAATATGTAGGAGAAAGATATCTTCAATTTTCTGGAAGTAAAGAATATTTTATAAAAGGAGGAGCTGGGAGTCCAGAGAATTTTTTAGGATTTTATGAGTTCGATCAAACACCTCCTTCTCATAAATACCAACCGCATGAGAATGATTGGAACCAAGGAGATCCAACCTGGCAAAAGGATAAAGGAAAAAATATTATTGGGGCATTAAATTATTTAGCTTCAAAAGGAATGAATTCTGTTTATTTCTTAATAATGAATGTACAAGGAGACGGTAAAGATGTATGGCCTTGGAACAATGTCAATGAACGTTATCGCTTTGATTGTAGTAAACTGGACCAATGGGAAATTGTTTTTGACCATATGGAAAAACTAGGTGTAGCTCTACATTTTATAACTCAGGAAACAGAAAATGAACTTCTTTTGGATATTGGAGAACTAGGGGTTCAGCGTAAATTATATTACAGAGAATTAATAGCAAGATTTTCTCATCACTTGGGAGTAATCTGGAATTTAGGTGAAGAAAATGGGCCAGTGCATTGGTCTCCTAAAGGACAGAGTGATGCTGATCGTAAAACAATGGCCGCATATATCAAAAAAAATGATCCCTATAAAAACTTTGTGACTTTACATACTCACTCCATTAAAAAAGAACAAGATCAAATACTAAAACCATTATTAGGGTATAATTTTCTTGAAGGATCGTCTTTACAAGTTCATAATCCAGATGAGGTGCATGAAATTACAAAAAAATGGATATCAGTATCCAGAAAGTCAAAAAAGGATTGGGTTGTTAATATAGATGAAATAGGTCCTGCAGATACTGGTGCAAAACCAGATGTAGATAATCAGGAACATAATGAAATACGTTCTAAAGTATTATGGGGTAATCTAATGGCTGGAGGAGCAGGTGTAGAATGGTATTTTGGATATAAATTTGCTCACAATGATTTGAACTGTGAAGATTGGAGATCAAGGAGTAATTTGTGGGATCAGACAAAGTATGCAATGGATTTTTTTAAAAACCATGTCCCTTTTAATAAGATGAAATCTGTTGATGAACTAACAAATAATCCAGATGATTATGTTTTAGCAAAAAATGGAGAAACCTATGTGATTTATCTCCCTAAGGTAACTGAAAGTATTATTGATTTATATGGTGTGGAAAAGGAGTTTTCTATAAAGTGGTATAATCCAAGAAAAGGAGGAGAACTGAAAAATGGTTCAATAATAAAAGTAAAAGGGGGTAAAACAGTTTCTATTGGGTATCCTCCTAATAGCGAAAAAGATTGGGTAGCAATTCTTAATGCTACCAAAAAAACAAAGCGATCAGATTCTTTATTGAAAGAGGGTATTATAAAATTGGAAGCATTGAATGATTTTACTATTCAGAACTCTTTGGATAAAGCTGTTTATTATAAGGATATCGATAATAAAGCTTTGGCAATAAATACAGAAGATAAAAATCAACGTAATAAGTTTGCAAGTGCAAAGTCCATATTTCCAGGAAAAGAAGGGTTGTATGATGTGTCTTTTATTTCTCTGGCTGAGAATGATGGAGAATCGGTTTATATATTGCGTATAAATGGATCTATAAAAGATACGATATCTAATCCTAGCACAACTAAAAGTTTCGCAAGTGTTAGACATAATATCGATAGATGGTATCTTTCAGAAAATGATATTATCGAAATCAGTTCTATTGCTACTACTAATAAAAAAATACCGGAAAATGGTGAGACTGCGTGGTCAAGAGGAAGGTGGCGTAGTATAACTTTTACTTCTGCAAACCTTTCTATGGAAGAACAACTTAAGAAGGCAAAACCGTTTTTAGAAAAAAATGGTTTTCTAGATATAGAAGCTGAAAAATATCAATATAGTTCATCAAATGGAACCAAAAGAGATTGGTATAAGAGGTCCGAAAACACCATTTTACCATTTGAAAAAGGAATAACCAACCATTATATAGAAGCAAGTAATACCGCTTATATCGAGGCATTACCAGATACTCGAATTACGCATCAAGATCCTTTAAAAATAGGAGAAAACTTTTTTCCAACACCAGGTAATGGAGCGATCGTAGCTTATAAAATAAATGTTAAGACTCCAGGAAAATATTATATTTGGGCGAGAGCTTTTTCTACCGGAACAGAAGATAATGGTGTACATGTTGGCATAGACGGCACATGGCCAGAGAGTGGAGCTCGTATGCAATGGTGCGAAGGAAAAGACAAATGGACCTGGTCATCTGCGCAACGAGTTCCAGATAATCATTGTGGAGTAAAACACACAATTAGTCTTGATATTAAAAATACAGGCGATCATATAATTACATTCTCCATGAGAGAAGATGGATTTGAAATGGATAAATGGATAATGACACAAGATGTCAAGTTTATTCCTAGATAAAGGAATATAAATTTATGGATATTAGAAAAGTTATAGTATGCGTATTGCTTTGCTGGAGTTGTCAAGTTAGCCTTTGGTCACAACAGAACTTCGGTAATTTTAATTTTGTAAATATTAAAGATGGCATTTCCAAAATAGCTGTATCTACTATAATCCAGGATGACTATGGCTTTATTTGGATTGGAACCAATGGAGCCGGTTTGCATAGATATGATGGGATAGATTACATATCCTATAAACATAAATTAAAAGACACAACTTCTCTAAGCAGTAGTCTAATATATTGCTCATATGTTGATAAAAAGAATAGACTATGGGTTGGAACAGAAAATGGATTGGATCTCTATGATAGAGAACTAGATCAATTTAAAAGAATTGATATTATTTCTCAATTAAAGAGTTTTAATCGATCTAATATTGCGGTTAGTAGTATAACTGAGGATAATGCGGGTAATATTTTTATAGGAACTTTCGAAAAGGGGCTGTTTAAGTTTCATCTAGAAACTCAGATAATAGAACAGATTGCTAATGTGGATATTGATGACGAGCAAAGTTTGATAGACATAAATGACCTAAAGAGAAATCAACAAGGAAAAATATATGCAGCCACCAATTATGGATTGAGAACATATGATCCAAAAGCAAATACATTAGGTCTTTCGGTTTTTACTACAGAAAAAGGTTTGCAATCAGTCTCTGCTCCTATTAAATCATTACTAATTAATAAAAACAACAATATTTGGTTAGGGAGTATATCTGATGGAGCATATAAAATAGACAAAGGAATTGATGATATTTATGTTATTAAAAATCTTCGGTTTTCAACAAAACGGATATTATCATTGATTTCTAATGCAGATGGATCTATAATCTGTGGTACAGAAAACGATGGGTTGTTTCATTTTAAAGCCAATGGAACGTTAATAAAAAATTATCTTTTTGATAAAAACAATAAGAATAGTATTCAATCTAATTCTATATGGTCATTATTTATGGATAGTAATGAACGTGTTTGGATAGGATATTATAATAACGGGATCGCAATATATGACCAACTATATGATAAGTTTAAAAATATAGAAAGCCTCGCAAGTAATCCTAATTCATTAGAAGCAGGTTCTGTTACCGGTATTGTTCAAGATAAATCGGGTGTATTGTGGATCAGTACAGATGGAGGAGGAATAGATGTTTATGATCCAAACAAACAGAAGTTCATTCATATTAATAAAAATAGTAATAAACCTTATTCAAATCTTTCTGCATATGATATACAAACCATATTTATAGATAGTAAAGACAACGTTTGGGGAGGAAGTTGGAATAGTGGTGTTTTTTTACTTAAAAAAGGGACAACAAGTTTTGTTAATTATACTAGAGAGAATACTAACGGAGCATTAGCTTCTAATAGTATATTAAGCTTTGCCGAAGATGCTGATGGGATCATTTGGATAGGCACTTTTTCTGGAGGATTAATGTCTTATAATCCTGTTAAAAAAGATTTTACGTATCATACCTCAAAAGAATTCACTAAGTACGGGATTCATACTAGTGATATTCGTAAAGTATTAGTAGACTCGAATAATAATTTGTGGATTGGGACTACCATCGGATTGTATAAAGTAAGTAAAAATAATACTGATCAGTTTTCTGTCGAATACCTAAGAGGGAAAATGAGCAGTAAATACCAAAACGAAACAAATACAAACCATATACTATCAATCTATGAAAGCACTGATGGATCCATTTGGATTGGTACTAGAGGAGCTGGTTTATGTAAGTATGACTTAGATAAAGATAGTTTTATTTGGTATAATGAATTATTAGGATTAGAGGAGGAAAATGTTTCTGCAATTATCGAGGATGAACATAAGAATATTTGGATAAGTGGTAATGCGGGGATTCATAAATTAGATCTTGAAAATGAAAGCATTATTGATTATAATATTAATGACGGCTTATTATCAAATGATTTTAATTTTAATGCAACATTTTTAGATAAAAAGGGAACTATATATTTCGGAAACTACAAAGGGATTGACTACTTTAATCCAGAGGATATAAAAACCAATAATAGCTCGACTAGTTTATACCTTACCGATTTTAAGTTGTTTAATAAAAAGGTATACCCTAATGAGGAAGGCTCTCCTTTAAAAAAAGTAATTTCAGAGACGGATAGTATTTCACTAAGTAGTGAGCAATCGGTTTTTACGATTGAATATACAGGTATTAATTATACACGTCCTGAGAAAAATCAATATGCTTACTATTTAGAAGGATTAGAGAATTCATGGAATTATGTGGAGAATACTAGAAGTGCTACATATACCAATCTAGATCCGGGAAATTATATATTTAAATTAAAAGTAGCCAACAATGATGGCAAGTGGAGCGAAACACCACTGCATTTACATATAAAGATTTTACCAGCCTGGTGGAAAACGAATTGGGCATTATTGTCATATGTTTTATTGTTTTTACTTGGGATATACCTTCTAAATAAAGTAACACAAAATAGAATTAAAGAGAAGCAATTAATACGATATGAAAGGGAAAAAAGAATTAAAGAAGAAGAACTTCATAATAAAAAACTACAATTTTTTACCAACATATCTCATGAGTTTAGAACTCCTTTAACACTGATAATTAATCCTCTCGAAGACATACTCAAAAATGAAGAGTTAAACTTACCAAAGGAGGTGAATGAAAAACATCTGATAATTCATAAAAATACGGATAGATTATATAGATTAATTAATGAGTTGATGGATTATAGAAAGCTTGAACTTAATAAATTGAGTATTAAAGCAAGAGAACTTGATATCATCACTTTTATACGAGATGTAGTAAGTCATTTTGTTGTGGAGGCTTCTAATAAAAGAATAGATCTGGCTATAAACCATGAAATTCCAGAACTAAAAGTATGGGTAGATATAGGTATGCTAGAGAAAATTATTTTCAATTTATTATCTAATGCATTTAAAGTTACCCCAGAAGGAGGGCAGATCACCGTTTCAATAAAAAAAACTGAAGAAACTCTTTCAGAAAAAGCTAATGATCACATTTTATCGCATTCATTCGAAATTAGTGTGTCTGATACTGGTCCTGGTCTTAAAAAAGAACAACTGGATAAGATATTTGAGCGATTTTATCAAGTAGATAACCTAAACAAATGGTACTATGGAGGTACAGGAATTGGTTTGGAGGTTGTTAGAAGTTTTGTAGAGTTACACAAAGGAAAGGTAGAAGTTGACAGTATTGTTGATGAAGGAACAACATTTTCGGTAATATTACCTTTAGGCAAAAAACATTTCAGCGAAAGCGAAATCGTATTAGATGATGAAGATTCAGATGTTCTGTTAAAAACTAAATTTATAAGTAATGTTCACAATCAAAACTTAGAAAATAAAATAGAAGAAGAGCAAAAATCCAATAGGTTACTAATTGTTGAGGATAATATTGAGTTACGAAACTATCTGAAAACTGAATTAAGTAACAATTACAAAGTTTTTGATGCCAAAAATGGTAATGAAGGCCTTGAAATTGCCAAAAAAGAGGTGCCGGATATAATTATTACGGATGTAATTATGCCAGAAATGGATGGTTTTGAATTTTGTTCGAATATTAAAAAAGATTTAAAAACAAGCCACATTCCTATTCTAATGCTTACCGCAAAAACGATGGCTGATGATCGATTAAAAGGAATTGAATCTGGAGCAGATGTATATCTTAGTAAGCCTTTTGATATGAGGGTTTTAAAATCTTACTTAACCCAAATGCTTTCGATCAGACAAATACTTTTTAACAAGTACTTTAGTGATATTAGTGATGCTGAAATTAATGAAAATAACACATCTCTTGATAAAGAATTTATCCAAAAAGTATTGAATCATATTTATGAAAATTTAAGTGACCCCAATTTAAGTGTAGAATCATTATCATCAGAACTTCACCTGAGTAGAAGTCAATTTTATAGAAAGATAAAAACACTAACGGGACAAACAGCTAATCAATTTTTAAGGAATATTAGATTGCAAAAAGCTAAACAAATCTTAGAAAGCGGTTCTACAAATGTTAGTGAAGTCTGCTATAAAGTTGGATTTTCTTCACCTTCCTATTTTACAAAGTGTTTCAAAATGCATTTTGGAATATTACCCACAGAAGTAACGATAATTGAACCTTAGTATCAAGTAATTTCTATATCGTTATAACCCGATTAGAGTACTTCCATATTTTTTTATAAGATAAGGGATAAAGCACATTAACAATTGATACTTCCATCCTATTCTGTCTTAAATATACCCAAAGTATTACTTAGTATTTTTTATAAGAGGATTAATTTACAGCTAGTTAATTCACATTAAGATATTTTTAATGTACGATAACATTAATTGTAGAAATGTCAATGAAAAGAACAAATATCTATATTCTTCTTAATTAGGTCTTTTATTAGCCAAAATCAACTGTAACTATTGTTGCTTCAACTAACTAAAATGTTGTAAAAGCCTTGTATAAAGGCTAGATGCAACAAATGTCTTATCATATGCTTTATCCGTGGCATTGTTTTTTTAATCCTGTATATAAATTGTTAAAAAATTATGAATTAGTCAAAAGACATGAAGAGGAAATACGCTAAAATTAAAATTTTGGGAGAGATATTTTTAATATTGGTAGTACTCGGATTATTCGTTTTTATACTTGATCTAATGTCATAAAAAGAACCAGCTTTAACTTATAATAATGATAAGAAAAGAATCTAAAAAAATACTAAAAAAACTTTTCAGGGTTAACAATCTGATTGTTGTTTCAATTATTCTTCAATTGAATATTGGATGTGCAACAAAAAACGAAACAGAATACAAATTTAAGAATCCAGAACTACCTACTAGTGAAAGAGTGAGTGATCTAATAAGTCATATGACTCTTTCAGAAAAGGTGTCTCAGATGAGATATGATGCTCCAGCTATTGAACGTTTAGGAGTACCTGCATACAATTGGTGGAATGAATGCTTACACGGTGTAGCAAGAGCTGGAGAAGCTACTGTATTTCCGCAAGCTATTGGAATGGGAGCTACTTGGAATGCTCCATTATTGTTTGATGTAGGCACAGTTATTTCTGATGAGGCAAGAGCAAAGCATCATCGCTTTGTGAAGGAAAATAAAAGAGGAATATATCAAGGACTTACTTTTTGGACACCTAATATTAATATTTTCAGAGACCCTAGATGGGGAAGAGGTCAAGAAACCTATGGAGAAGATCCTTATCTCACTGGCAGAATGGGAGTCAATTTTATAAAAGGATTACAAGGAGATGACCCAAAATACCTTAAAGTGGTCGCTACGGCAAAGCACTTTGCTGTCCACAGTGGACCAGAAAAATCGAGACACGAAGATAATTATCATACATCAGATAAAGATTTAAGAGAAACATATTTACCTGCTTTTGAAGCTGCTATTAAAGAAGCGAATGTACAGTCAGTAATGTGTGCCTATAATAGATATAGAGATGAAGCTTGTTGTGGAAGTAATTTATTGTTAAATGATATACTTCGAAAAGAGTGGGGGTTTGATGGTTATGTGGTTTCGGATTGTTGGGCTATCAACGATTTCTGGGAACCAAATAAGCATGAATTAGTCGAAACCCCTGCTGAAGCTTCAGCATTAGCAGTAAGTAGAGGTACAGATTTAAATTGTGGAAATGTTTTCGATCCAAACTTAAGTGATGCCGTTCTTAAAGGATTAGTAGATGAAGATAAGGTAGATCGAGCATTATCTAGACTTATGGAAGCGCGATTTAAGCTTGGGATGTTTGATCCACAAGAAATCGTATCCTGGTCTAAAATACCGTATGATGTAGTATGTAGCGATAAGCATTATGCCTTATCTGAAAAAACTGCCAGAGAATCAATGGTGTTGTTAAAGAACGAAGGTAAATTACTTCCATTAAAAAAAGATATTAAATCTATTGCAGTAATAGGTCCTAATGCAAATGCAAAACAAGTGTTGTTAGGAAATTATCATGGAACTCCGTTTAACAATATAACACCTCTTAAAGCGATTAAAGAAAAATTACCTAATGCAAAAGTACATTATGCCAAAGGAAGCCATATTGCAAAAGGATGGCCACTATTGCAACCAATACCATCATCAGCATTGCGAAACGGTGATAATGTTGGGTTAAAAGGAGAGTATTTCGATAATAAACAGTGGAAAGGAGATCCAAAAGTAACAAGGAATGATAGTATAATTGATTTTATTTGGGTTTCAAAAAAACCATTTGAGAATGCAGTTTCAGATAATTTTTCAGTTAAATGGACGGGAAAAATAGTTCCAGAAGAAAGTGGAGAGTATCGTATAGGATTGAGAGCTAGTAGTGCTGGTAAACTTTATGTAAATGATTCTCTTAAAGTGGATTTTAAGGATGATCATGAGCCAAAAATGAAATATCTGGACATGAGACTAGAAGTTGGAAAATCATATGATATTAAAATAGAATATTATAATTATCATACAGATCCGCAAGCGCAATTGTTATGGTCTAAATTGGATGAAAATCTTTTGTCTCCAGCAATTGAGGCAGCTAAAAAATCAGAGGTTGTAGTGCTCTGTTTGGGATTGTCTCCTGATATAGAAGGAGAAGAAATGCCAGTTGTTTTAGATGGTTTTGATAAAGGAGATAGATCAGAAATTTCTTTACCACAATCTCAGATAAACTTATTGAAAGAAATACACGCTTTAGGTAAACCAACAGTTTTAGTATTAATGAACGGAAGTGCTCTTGCCATTAATTGGGCAGACGATAATGTCCCTGCTATTCTTGAAGCTTGGTATCCTGGAGAGTTTGGAGGAAGCGCAATTGCAGATGTTCTTTTTGGAGATTATAATCCAGCTGGTAGACTACCTGTTACATTTTATAAATCAGTCGAAGACCTTCCAGATTTTAAATCCTATGATATGACGAATCGAACATACAAATACTTCAATGGAGATCCTTTATATCAGTTTGGACATGGATTGTCATATACTAGTTTTACATATTCAGAATTAGAAATACATGATGCGATAAAATCCAATGAAAATATTTCAGTAACAGTTCAAATAACAAACTCTGGAGATGTAAAAGGAGATGAGGTTGCTCAGCTGTATTTAGCTCATAATAAAAAAGAAAATAAAGAAGGACCTAGACATTCTTTAATTGGGTTCAAAAGAATTCACTTGGCGGCGGGAGAAACAAAAAAAATAAACTTTGAAGTTACTCCAAAACAGTATGCATTGATTTCTACCAAAGGAGAAGAACATATTAAATCAGGGTCAATTCAATTTTATGTTGGAGGAAAACAACCCAATAATACAAATGATCTAGATTCAGAGACTAAAAAAGTATTAACAAAAACAATCACAATTATTGATAAATAGAAAATTGAAAACAAAAGAAAGATTCTATACCAAGTAACAGAATTCGAATAGCTTGTAAGGTGTTCTTATAGGTAGGAATCAAAATTGTAATACGAATATAATTAACAACCAAAAACAATATCATATGATAAAGCTTAAACTCGCAATTATTGCTTTGATTATAATTGGGACGCAGCAGGTTTTTTCGCAAGAAAATAGTATAAGCGGAACAGTTAAAGATGAGAGAGGCTTGCCACTTCCTGGGGTAACGGTCGTGGTAAAAGGAACCTCTAATGGTGCTTCTACAGATTTTGACGGAATGTATATAATAGGTAATGTAAAGCCTTCGGATAGAATTGTCTTTTCTTATGTAGGAATGCAAACGGTAGAAATAGTAGTCGGTGATCAAACAAAAATAGATGTTTCTCTCGATCCAGAAGCAGAATCTCTAGATGCTATAGTAGTAGTAGGTTATGGTACCCAAAGTAGGATTAATGTAACAGGAGCAATTTCTACAGTAGAATTAACGGATCTCAATGAACTACCACCAGTAACTAATGCAGAATCTGCATTACAAGGTAGAGCAGCAGGTCTTACAATAGCGAATGCAGGTGTGCCAGGTAGTACTCCATCAGTCTCTATAAGAGGGTTAGCTACCTTGGGAGATAACACACCTTTATTTGTCATAGATGGTGTAATTACTGGTAATTTATCAGGATTAAACCCAAATGATATTGAATCTATTTCTATTTTAAAAGATGCCTCTACAACAGCTGTTTATGGAGCTCAAGGATCTAATGGTGTAATCGTGGTAACAACAAAAAAAGGGAAAAAAGGAAGAGGTAGACTTGATTTTAATACATATACGGGTTTTCAAAGTATAGCAAAGCGTTATGATGTTTTAGAAACTATAGATTATCTTAATTATGTTGGTGAATTTGGTGTTTTCCCGAATCGTCCTGTAGAGACTTTTAGAACCAATACAGATTGGCAGGATGAGATTTTTAGAACAGCTTTTATGCAAGATTATAATGTTAGTTATTCTGGAGGGAATGAAACCGGTGATTATTTTTTCTCCGGAGGATATCAAAAACAGGAAGGTATCATTATAGAAACTGGTTTTGAGAGGTATTCTTTTAGAGGTAGTGGATCCAAAAAATTTGGTAAACTCAAAGTGGGTCAATCCATGTCCTTAGCTTTTTCCAAGCAAAGACCAGAACGTCAAGGTGGCGGAAGGACATTGATTGAACATGCAATTAAGGCTGCACCATATTTGTCAGTGTTTAATTCTAATAACCTTGGAGGATTTCAAGGACCTTCTTCATCGGCAGATGGTCAAGATGCAGAGAACCCTGTTAGAGTACAGACATTAGGACAATCTATTAATAAGTCGTTAGGTGTCATAGGAAATATTTATGGAGAGTATGAGCTTCTGCCTGGGTTGACCTATAGATCTCAGGTAAGTTTAGATTACTTTCAGTTCAATAATAGATCGTTTGTTCCTTCTTATTCTGATGACAGTGTTTCAGGAAGTACTACGCACGCTCAAAATTTTGCTCAGATAGGAAGATTTACGCAACAAGGACAAACCATAATGTTTACAAATAGTCTGAAGTATAAAACAATGATTGCGGATGTTCATAATCTTGAATTATTAGTTCTTGCTGAGAAATTTGAATCTAAATCAGAGAATTTTGGAGCAGGTAGTAGAAATTTAGTGACAGATGAAGTTGATCAGATTGTAGATAATGATTTCTTGAGTGCCGGCAGTGGATCTGGAGAAACTAATAAGTTAGGTTATCTAGCTAGAATCAATTATGACTACGATAGTAAGTATCTTTTTTCAGGATCTTATAGAAGAGATGCTTCTTCAAGATTTGGTGAAAATAAAAGATGGGGTAATTTTTACTCAGTAGCATTAGGTTGGAACCTTGCAAGAGAGAATTTTTTCGAGGATACTTCAATAAGCACCTTTAAACTTAGAGGTAGTTATGGAACAACAGGTAGTGATAAAATTGGGGACTATAGATTTGCACCAGCACTTGTCGGTGGTTTTCAATATCCGATCGGAGGAACTGTAGGAGAAGGAGTGACTCAGGAAGGTAACGAAAATCCAGATTTACAATGGGAGACAAAGAAAATTCTAAATGTAGGACTTGATTTTGGTATTTTCAGCGAAAAATTTACCGCTACTATTGAATATTTTAAGAATAATAGTGAGGATTTATTGATCGATATTCCTACAGCATTATCTAATGGTAATCAAAATAATTCACAAGCAGTTAATCTTGGAGAATCAGAGGCTACTGGTTTTGAGGTAACACTTGGCTATAATGATAATGAAGGAGAATTTAAATGGTCAGCAAATCTTAATTTTTCTACGTCTAAGAATAAAATGATTTCTATTGCCGGATTAGAAGATGTACCATTTTACTCACTTGGTATTAGAGGTGGAGGAATTGGTGGAAATATTAGTAGAGTTAGTGTGGGAGATCCATTGTTTTATTTCTATGGGCTTGAAAGTAATGGTATATATAGCAATCAAGATGAAGTGGATGCAGATGGCTTTTCTGGTTTTGAACCAGGAGATGTGAGATATATTGATCATAACGGAGATGGAGAAATTACTCCAGATGATAGAGTTGATATTGGTAATCCTTATCCAGATTTAATCGCAGGATTATCATTAGATGCAAGCTATAAGAATTTTGATGTATCTGTATTGATTTCAGGTTTTTATGGGAGCGAAATTTTTAATACGAATCTTGTGGATCTTACAGGAGGAACTAGACGTCCATTCAACGTAGGTACAGATTATTACGAAAATCGTTGGACACCAACTAATACAAATGGAACAGAACCTAGGACCAATGGATCAGAGTCTAATTATGTTATTTCGGATCGTTATGTAGAAGATGGTAGTTTTACAAGATTAAGAAACGTTACGCTTGGATATACAATACCTAATGATTTATTCAATGAGTATTTTTCAAAACTCAGATTGTATATCAGTGGACAAAATATTTACACATTAACAGAATACTCAGGTTTGGATCCGGAACTAAGACTGGATGGAGATATAGGAATCGATCGAGGGACGTATCCTCAGCCTAAGTCCTTTTTGTTTGGAGTTCAAGTTTCATTTTAAAATGTAGGTTATGAAAAAAATTAAGTTAATTATGACATTTCTGTTGGGATTAGTAATAATAAATTCCTGTTCAGAAGAAGACCTTGGGTTAGTAAATCCGAATGCATTATCGCCAGACACTTTTTTTTCTACTGAAGAGCAAGTGCAATCCGCCGTTAATGCAGCTTACGCAAACTTACAGACACCTGCTTTATATGGACGTCTAATATGGTATATGTTGGATAATATGTCTCAAGAAAATGCAGGTAATGGTCAGCAAGAAGGTGACAAAAGAACGTATGCAGAGTATACCTATAACGCTACCAATCAATTTATAACAGATTATTGGGATAGTTCTTATCGAGGTATTAATAAAGCAAATTTTGTAATTAATAATGAAGAAAGAATAAGTAATCTTTCGGAGGCAGTATTGACAGATCAGGTAAAAAATAAATTTTTAGGGGAGGCTAGGTTTTTACGAGCACATTATTATTGGTTATTGGTTAATAGGTTTGGAGATATACCTCTAAGAATTGATGGTTCTAGTCCAGAAGGGTTGCCAAAGAGCCCAAAATCAGATGTTATTAATCTTATCATTGATGATCTTAGGTTTGCCGCTGCTAATTTGTTATCAAAAGCAGAAGAGGAAAGAGGAAGAGCAACCAAAGGAGCAGCTCAGGCATTTCTTGGTAAAGTTTTGCTATATCAAGAACAGTACGGAGATGCATTAACTTCTTTTAGAAGTATGTCAGGTTATGCATTAGAAACAGAGTATTTTGATAACTTTAAAGAAGAAACTGAACACGGTATAGAATCAGTTTTTGAAGTAGCGTATAATATAAATCTTGGAACAGGTAATAAATGGGATTCTAATGTTGTAGGACAAGGAGCAAACCATGCAACCTTTAGAGGTCAGGATTATGGAGTTTTAGACTGGTTTAACGTATATCCTTCAGATGATTTAAGAGCAGAATTTGAAACAGGAGATAATAGATTTCAAGGAAGTTTTTACGTTGTTGGCGATATATATAATAATGGAAACAATACGCTGGTAGCATCAGATTTTGCAGAAAATGGAGGAAATGTTCGTCCAGCTGCCTGGAAAAAATATCAAAACTATTATAAGCAAACTTCAGAAGTTCAGGAGTCAGGGATTAATGCAAAAGTAATTCGGTATGCAGATGTTTTATTGATGATGGCAGAATGCGAAAATGAGGTTGGGACTCAAGCTGGAGCAATTGCTTTAATAAATCAAGTAAGAGCAAGAGCAGGGTTATCTGGTTTATCGTCCGGTTTATCTAAAGAACAGGTTTTTCAAGCAATTGTTCATGAGCGTAGAGTTGAGCTTGCAGGTGAGCAAGTTCGTTTTGATGATTTATTAAGATGGGGAATGGCTGGATCAGAGTTATCAAGTTTTGGATTTCAGACTGGTAAACACGAATTATGGCCAATTCCAGATCAAGAAATTAGCACAAATGCTAGTTTAGGATCAGAAGATCAGAATCCAGGATATTAATTTAGTATCATATTTAGAGTTAATTGAAATAGTTATTGGAAGAAAACAGCACGATTATGTGCTGTTTTCGCGGTTAATTACGTTAAAGGCTTGTCAATGGTAAACAAGACGAAGATATCATCGTGATTTAGTGAAAAAACATCAAAAGGATAAATTAGATACATATATCCAGAAGACTTATTTTTCAGAAGAAAAAAGAATAAACACTTATCAATTAAAAACTGTTTAGTACATGAAATATAACCCTATTATACCCTATGTTTTTTTGATATTTCTATTGGTGTTTTTTTACGGTTGTAGTAAAAAAGAAGTTATAACTGATACTAAACTGTTTTATAAAATTAGTCCGGATAAAACAGGAATTTCTTTTGCAAACCATCTTACAGAAAATGACTCTCTGAATTACTTTACTTACTCGTATCTGTATATGGGTGGAGGAATCGCTACAGGAGATATTAATAATGACGGTCTTATAGATGTTTATTTTACCGGAAATCAAGTCGAGAATAAGCTATACCTAAATAAAGGAAACTTACAGTTTGAGGATATTACAAAAACTGCGGGTCTGGAAGGAGATGATCGATGGTATACGGGTGTTACTATGGCCGATGTAAATGGAGATGGATTTTTAGATATTTATTGTTCTGTAGGAGGTAAATTTTCTACTAAAGAGAATCAATTATTTATAAATAATGGTGATGCAACCTTTTCTGAAAAAGCCCGAGATATGGGAGTTGCTGATATTGGTAATAGTGTACAAGGAACATTTTTTGACTACGATAAAGATGGGGATCTCGATTTATATGTAGCTAATTATCCTCCTACTAAATTCAATTCACCAACGTTTGTTTATACTAATAGAATGAAAAATGTAAAGGATCATGAATCTGATCATCTCTATAAAAATGAAAAAGGTGCTTTTATAGATATTACTAACGAATCAGGTTTAAGGAGTTTTGGACTTTCATTAAGTGCCACTATTGGAGATTTGAACAATGATTCTTGGCCAGATATTTACGTTTCAAATGATTTTAATTCTCCGGATTATATGTATCTCAATAACCAAGATGGAACATTTAAAGAGGTACTAAAAGAAGCAACTTCTCAAACATCTTTTTATGGTATGGGAGTAGATATTGCTGATTTTAATAATGATGGGAATCTAGATATTTTTCAGGTAGATATGGATGCTAAAACTAATCGAAGAAAAAAAGCAAACATGGCTAGTATGAATATTAAGTTATTTTGGGATGTTGTGAATGCTGGATTTCATTATCAATATATGCAAAACAGTTTACAGCTCAATACCGGAGTATTTACTAAAGAAGGTGTTCCTCATTTTTCTAATGTTTCAAGAATAACGGGCACATCATCAACAGATTGGAGTTGGGGACCGTTGTTTGCGGATTTTGATAATGATGGTCATAAGGATCTTTTTATATCCAATGGTACAAGACGTGAAATCAATAACAATGACTATTTTAATAATATAGATTATAATAAAATCACAAAAGATTCTTTACTAAACCTTAGCCTTAAAATTCCTTCGGAAAAAATTGAGAATTTTCTGTTTAGTAATAAAGGAGATTTAAGATTTGAACAAGTAAATGATCTATGGGGAATAGAAGACAAAGGTTTTTCTAATGGTGTCGTTTATGTTGACTTGGATAATGATGGTGATTTAGAGATAATCACAAATAATATAGACGATATAGCAACGATTTTTGAAAATAGGAGTACTCAATTTAATAACTATTTGAAGATAAGTTTTGAAGGTAGCTCAAACAATACTTTTGGTATTGGGAACAGAGTGGTCATAAAAACTGGTGAGGAAATACAAATGCAGGAGCTTACACTAACTAGAGGATTCCAATCATCTGTTGCGCCAGAAATACATTTTGGAGTTGGCGATCTTGAAAAAATCGATGAATTAAAAGTAATCTGGACGGATGGGAAAGTTCAAAATATAAAAGATTTAAAAACGAATCAACATATCACCTTAAAGCAATCAGAAGCTATAGTAAAGGATATTCCGAAAACAATAAAAGAGAATGAAAAATTATTTACAACAGTAAGTAATGAAAAATTGTTTTTACAACATAAACATCAAGAAAACAATTATGATGATTTTGCGAAACAGGTTTTACTACCTCATAAAATGTCAACTTTGGGGCCGGCGTTAGTTGTTGGAGATATAAATAATGATGACTTGGATGATTATTTCGTTGGAGGAGCTTCAGGCTATTCAGGAAGTGTTTTTATTCAAAAAAACAATGGATTTCAAGAATTAGTAATTCCAGCATTGATAAATGATAAGTTACATGAAGATATTGGAGCCTTGATTTTTGATGCGGATAATGATGGAGATAATGACTTGTATGTGGTTAGCGGAGGTTATGAATTTATGCCGGATTCTGAAGCCCTTCAGGATCGATTGTATGTAAATGATGGAAATGGAAACTTTGTAAAAGATCAAGGTGCTTTACCAAAAATGTTAACTAGTGGATCCAAAGTCTATACTGCAGATTTTGATAAAGATGGTAAGAAGGATTTGTTGGTTTTAGGAAGACAGGTTTCTGGTAATTACCCGAGTCCGGCTACTAGTTATTTGCTTAAAAACAACAGTGACAACAAGGAAGTTAAATTTGACTTTTTTAGCGAAATACAACCTGATGATTTTCAGGGTTTAGGAATGGCAACAAGTGCTGTGATTACCGACTTTAATAATGATGATTGGTTGGATATTATTATTGTTGGAGAGTGGATGCCAATTCGTGTATTTAAAAACATGAAATCAGATGGGTTTAAAGAAGTGTCCAAAGATGTTGGATTAAACGATGATACTTTAGGATGGTGGTGGAGTATTAAACAAGGTGATTTTGATAACGATGGTGATATCGATTATTTAGTAGGTAATAATGGATTAAATTATAAGTATAAAGCTACCGATGATCAAACGTTCGATATTTTCTTTAATGACTTTGATGGAGATCGAAATGAGGATATCGTTTTAAGTTATTATAATGAAGGGAAACAATATCCTGTAAGAGGGCGAGAATGTTCTTCGCAACAAATACCAGGAATTAAACAAAAATTTAAAGACTATGAGAGCTTTTCTAATGCAACACTAAGTGATATCTATCCAGAAAAATCTTTAAAATCAGGATTACATTACCAGGTAAAATCTTTTGCAAGTGTCTATTTAGAAAACATAGATGGAAAATTTATAATCCATCAGTTACCCATAGAAGCACAAGTATCTAGCATCAATCAGATTTTAGTTAACGACTATGATAATGATGGAAATTTAGATGCTCTTATTGTAGGGAATTTATTTTCTTCAGAAGTAGAGACTCCTAGGAATGATGCAGGAAATGGACTTTTTTTAAGTGGTGATGGAAATGGAAATTTCATTCCTGTTCATACCAAAAAAAGCGGCTTCCATGTACCAGGTGATGTAAAGGATATGGAAGTCGTAAAAGTGGAGGATAAATCGTTTTTAATCATAGCCAAAAATAATGACGAACTGCAGTATGTGGAAATATTGAATAAACAAAAAAATGAACAAGATGAATAGAAGAATAATCATTATACCTCTTTTATTGATGATTCAATTTTCTTTTGGACAAGAAAAAATAAAAATTCAGAATCAAAATTTTTTACTTCAGCAATATATTGGAGAGTGGTATAATGGCGATAGTCTAAGTTCGTTAAAAGTAAGCGATCATCCTAATATGAAGATTTTAGTGACTCCAAAGATGAATGGTGTCTCCTTATTTGTTGAGGTATTTCAGAAAAAAGAAGAAGATTGGGTTTCAATTTTATCAGAAGTAATAAGCTATGATGCTAATGAAGATCAAATTGTAGCTTTAGGAACTAATACTTCTGCGGATAACTTCATTGGTAAAGGATACTTTTCATCATACAAAGACTTGGTTATGACGGATTATGATTTTCAGGAAAACTATGTCCAAGAAGTAACTTTCTGTTTTGAAGATGATGGAAGACTATCTCTAAAAGGGGATGCTCCTGGTAAAGAAAATGACTGGGAAGGAGTGTATTTCAGAAAAAATAATCTCAGTAAAAACTTTGGAATACATTTGGTTTCAGTTGACGTCGATATGAAAAAAGATCCTGTTGGAACGATAGAAAAGATTGGAAAAATGGGGTATAGTTTTGTAGAAACCCATAGATATGATCAAGGGCATTTTTATGGTTTTACTCCAAAAGAGTTTAGACTTTTACTTAAGAAAAACAATCTACGATTAGAAGGCTCCATGGTGTTTAAGGATTTGGACACAAAAAATCCGGATGAAACAATGAAGTGGTGGGATCATTGTATAGAAGATCAAATAGAAGCTGGAGTTAAATATATAACCACTACAAATATTAATTTAGAATTATTAAGAAAGAAAGATGGATTGAAGAAATATGCTTCATATTTCAATACAATAGGTAAGAAATGTAAAGAAAAAGGCATACGATTTTTATACCATAATCATAAAGAAGAATTTCAAAAAATAAGAGATACAGTCATATATGATTATATATTGGAAAATACAGATCCAAGTTTAGTTTATTTTCAATCTGACCTCTTTTGGATGCATGAAGCCAATATAGATCCAATATATTATTTCAAAAATTTCCCAGGGAGATTTATTAGCTGGCATGTAAAAGATAAAAAAGAGTTAGGAGCTAGTGGAAAAATAGATTTTGAGGAAATTTTTAAATATGCAAGAAAAGCAGGATTACAATATAATATTGTAGAAGTAGAATCATACAATTATCCTCCTTTAATCAGTGTGAGAATGGCAGCTGATTTTATGAGATTCAAACCTTATGTCAAATCATATAATTAAAAACATACTTAGTAGTTAGTACTTCCAAACGTATTATTCTCAGAAACTATCATTAAGTATTGGTATTAGTAACAAAATGTGGTAAAAAGCTTCATTTTTATCATTAAACGACACATATATTACATCATTCATAATTCTGAAAAATTAATTTTGAAGGAAACATTAATGAAATGTTAATTTATTGAAGTTTTGTTTAATATTCTCACTTTTAGAAATACCTATTGGAGGAGTTGTTAAATGAATATATTCAAAAAAAGCTAATGATATAATTACTAACTGTTTTAATAAAATTATTATGAAAGGGATAAGAATTCTGTTTGCAATTATCTTTTGTGTTTTGGTGTGGTCTTGTGATGAAGACGAAACTACTATTGTGGTATTAGAACCATCATTTACCTTTACACAGTCTTCTGAAGATAGTAGCGTGTATTTTTTTGAAAATACTACCCCAGGAAAAGAAAATTTCTACAATTTTTGGCAATTTGGTTTGGATGGACCAAAAGTTGCTGATGCGGCAGAAGGAGCTTTAGAGTATCAATTTGATTCAGATGGTTTCAGACGAGTGATACTTACCGTTGTTAGTGCTAACGGTAACGCTGCTACAACACAGGATATAAATGTTACACTTCCTGTTCCAGATGATACCAGATTTTTGTTCAATCCGGAGAATTTGTTAAGTAACGGTTATTTCGCCGAAGGAACGGATGATGATTTTGATAACTGGTCAAAATTTAATGGAGGAGATAGAATAACCCAAGAACCAGCAACTGGCGCTTTAGTAGGTTTTAGAGCAGCCAGAATTACAAATTCAGCGGATGGTAACCCTTGGGAAACTCAATTTGTACCGGATGCAGCTACAACAACCGATGGAGAAATGTATACAGTTTCTATGTGGGTAAAAGGAGATGATTCTTCAGTGATTCGATTCTCTACCAATCCGGGAGGTCCAGGAGATCAATATGGCCCAGATTACACAGTAACAGCTGATTGGTCACAATATTCGTGGACATTTACAGCAAATTCTGCAACTACCCTTATAGCACTTGATATGGGTACTACAGAAGGTACTTTTGTTATTGACGCAGTAGAACTGGTTGCAGGAGATCAAGCCTTACCATTACCATCCAATGATAGTGAATTACTTAATGGAGGTTTAGAAGAAGGAAGTGGAGATGACTTTACGAATTGGGGTAAGTTTAATGGTGCCGAGAGGTTGCTAGAGGAAACAGTTGAAGTACGAGCAGGATCAAGAGGACTTAAGGTGGTAAATCCAGCGGATGGCAATCCTTGGGAAACACAATTTGTTTGTGATGCATTCGATACTGTAAATGGAGATAGTTATACAGTTTCACTGTGGATTAAAGGAGATCCCGCAGTTGTGAGATTCTCTACCAATCCGGGAGGTCCAGGAGATCAATATGCTGGAGATTATACAGCAACAGACGATTGGACAAAATATTCTTGGACTTTTACGGCCAATTCTGATACTACCTTAATAGCCTTAGATATGGGTACAACAGGTGGTACATTTTATGTAGATAGTATAAAGGTAGTTAAAGACTAACCTAGATAATTTAATAAAAGTCCTAAACTCAATAAATAATTGTTTTTGAATATGAAAAATTTTAGAATATATAAGCTTTTAGCTTTTTTAATAATGTTGGTTATTTCTGCCTGCGATAGTGATGATGAGGTTATTTATGTTAGTCCATCAGGAACAGATTTGGTTCAAGCATCTTTTACATATAGTATTTCTACAACAGATCCGAACGTGATTTTACTGAACAATACTACTCAGGGTAGTGGAGATTTTACCAGTGAATGGGATTTTGGAACAGGCGATCTGGTTCCTGATGAACCTGGACTAGAAGAATTAAGACTAGATGGTGTAGGTAGTTATACAATAAAACTATATGTTACAAATACAGCTGGTTTTACGGAAGCATCAGAAACTGTAAGAGTAGATGAAGATGGTGTTTGTCCAAATAGCGTATGTGGCGGAGGAGATCCAAGTACTTTAAAGGGATCGGCTAAGAACTTTTCTGTTGGAACCATTGTTCGAGATAATAGATTAACAGGAATGCATGATGAAGTTATAAGAAGAGATTTTAATAACATTACGTCTGAGTATCAAATGAAAATGAATGTTATGTATCCTTCTCAAGGAACTTATGATTTTGGTCCTTCTGATGCTATAGTAGATTATGGTGTAGCTAATGGTATAGATGTCCACGGCCACGCGTTAATTTGGCATAATGCTACGCCAAGTTGGGTGGAGAATTTTGCAGGTACAGATGCTGAGTTTGAGGCTATGATTAGGGATTATATCACAACCGTTTTAGAAAGATATAAAGGTAAAGTTCGTTCTTGGGATGTTGTAAATGAGGCGATAGAAGATGGTAGTAATGCCCTTCGTAATAGTGTTTTTAGACAGAGAATGGGAGATGATTTTATCGAAAAATGCTATCAAATGGCTAGAGATGTAGATCCAGATGTGCTTTTATTCTACAATGATTATAATATGGCATCAGATAGCGGTAAAAGAGCAGCAATGTTTGCAATTGCTGATAGATTGAAAACATTAAATTTAATCGACGGTATCGGAGCACAATTACATATCTCTTACAACGGACCGGCAAGAGGTGAAATTCAAGCGGTAGTTGATGGTACGGTGTCAAGAGATCTTTTGATGCATTTTGCAGAAATTGATATTAGAACTAATCCAGAAGGAAACAGTAGTGTAACAGCGCTTAGTTCTGAAAGAGCTCTTTTACAGAAGGATAAATATAAGGAACTGGCTGAAATTTATACCGATATACCAACTGCAAACAAATTCGCATTTACTGTTTGGGGATTAAAGGATAATGAATCATGGTTGTTAGATTTCTGGGGAGTACCAGACTTTCCTTTGCTTTTTGATGATAACTTCAACCCAAAACCAGCATACGAAGGTGTTATAGAAGGATTTCAATAAATACCTGAATTATTCATTTAACTACAATCGTCATAATTCCCTGTAAATAAAATTCAAAAGTTCATTTACAGGGTTTTTATTGCTAATTAGTATGCGAGAGCTATGCTGATGGTAATATAAGTACAAGAATTTTTAAATTTTGATAATGAAAAGATATTTCTGTTATACGCTAATAGGATGTACATTCCTAGTGACTATTCTTTCATTTAATTTCTTGGAGAGTCAAGGATTAAAGGATGTTTCAAGTTTTCCTATTGGTACCGCAATTAATTTTGATCAACTTAAAGCAGATGCTAAATTAAAAAAGATTCAGATTGAGAATTTCAACAGTATTACTGCAGAAAACGACATGAAAATGTACAATGTGAAACCTAATGAAAAAGAATATAACTGGGATAAAGTAGATCAAATGATGGCTTATGCTCAGAAGAATAAACAAAGAGTATTTGGACACACCTTGGTTTGGCATAGTGGAACACCAGATTGGGTTAAAGAAAAAGGCAGAAAAGATACTTTATGGCTAGATAATTTTTTAAAAGAATACATCTTGGATTATGTAGGGAGATATAAAGGAAAAATAGAAGGATGGGATGTAGTAAATGAAGCTTTAGAAACAGAAGGTGGAGATTATAGGAAAACGTTATGGTATAATGTTTTAGGTAAGAATTATATTCATAAAGCATTCAAATATGCTCACGAGGCAGACCCTAATGCAAAATTGTTTTATAATGATTTCAATATAGAAAGAGATACTTTAAAACTTCAGGGAGTATTGAATATGGTGAAGGATTTAAAATCGGAAAATGTTCCTATTTCTGGTATTGGTTTTCAAATGCATATTCGAATGGATATTCCTGGTGAGGTTATCGAACATGCGCTAAAGAAGGCTGCAGAAACAGGTCTGTTAATTCATTTATCCGAAGTAGACATTATTTTTAATAAGCATGATGATACTAAAAACGGAGGAGTTCAAAAATATCAAGAGTTAACTGAAGAAATGAAAATAGCTCAAGCAGAAAAGTATAAAAACCTCGTGGATATCTATAAAAGGGTAGTTCCAAAGGAGCAACAATATGGTATTACTTTTTGGGGTTTTACGGATAGAGATAGTTGGGTGAAAAGTTTCTTTAAGATTAATGATTGGCCCTGTCTTTTTGATGATAACTTAGAAGCAAAACCTGCATATCATAGTTTTAAAAAGGCATTGCATTAATGTCTAAAATGATCAGTTTATTAATGAATATTAGAAACCTATATGTACTGTTTTTTGTTTTTGTAAGCTCTTTGGGGCAAGCACAAAATACATATACGAATCCAATATTGGCTGGCTTCTATCCAGATCCAAGTATTTGTAAAGTTGAAGGTTCTTACTATATGATAACTTCCACATTTGCTTATTTCCCTGGGATTCCAATATTTAAAAGCGATGACTTGGTCAATTGGGAACAAATAGGAAACGTATTAGATCGACCAGAACAACTCGATTTAGACGGTCTAGGAGTTTCAAGAGGCATTTTTGCACCGGCAATAAGATTCAAAGATGGATTATATTATATAACAGGCACAGTTGTAGATGGAAAAAACAATTTTGTGGTAACTGCATCCGATCCAAGTGGTCCTTGGTCTGACCCCGTTTGGATTCCAGAAGTTAATGGAATTGATCCATCTATGTTTTTTGATACTGATGGAAAAGCTTATATAATTTATAATAGTACTGCACCAAGTAATAAACCATTATATGATGGACATCGAACGATCAAAATAAATGAGTTTGATATCCATAAACTGAAAGTTGTAAGTGAACAGAAAATCTTGATAAACGGAGGAGCAGATTTTTCTAAGAAACCAATATGGATTGAAGGACCTCATATTTTTAAGAAAAATGGATATTACTATCTTATTGCTGCAGAAGGAGGAACTGCGGAAGGGCATTCAGAAGTAGTGTTCAGAAGTAAAGATGTATTAGGTCCATATGAGAGCTATGATAAAAATCCAATTCTTACCCAAAGACATTTGAATCCGAATCGGGAATTTCCGGTTACCTCTATTGGCCATGTTGATATTGTAGAAACAGATCATGGTGATTGGTTTGGAGTTTTTTTAGGTTGTAGACCTTATGATAATGATCATTATAATACGGGTAGAGAAACATTTATGGCTCCAATTAAATGGAAGGATAATTGGCCAATGTTTGATCTAGGTGGTGATTCTGTGAAATATAATTATCCAACTCCTTCAAATGTGATTAATGAATCGAAAGGGTTTCAATACAGTGGTAATTTTTCTTTTAAGGAAGATTTTGATCACACGGATTTAGGCTATAACTGGCTTTTTCTGAGAACGCCAAAAGACAAATGGTTTGAAATAAAAAAAGGATTAATAGAAATAGAAACCAGACCAGAAAGCTGTTCCGAAAAGGAAAACCCTAGTTTTATTGGTCACCGACAACAGCATAGTAAGGGAAGCGTAACTGTACTCATGAAATTTACGGCTGAAAAAGAAAACGAGAAGTCTGGATTGGTGATTTTTCAGAATGAATCTCATTATTATTATTTATGCAAATCTGTTAAAAACAAAATACCGGTTCTTCAATTATTTAGGTCTTCAGAGATTACTATGGAAGAAATAGTTTCGACGCCTATTTTTTCGGAAAATTATGTAAGACTTAAAATTGTAGCCAATAATGACACCTATGATTTCCTATATGCAGAAGATCAAGAAGATTGGAAGCTGTTGAAATCAGGAATAGACGCAAAATTTGTAAGCACGAAAGTAGCAGGAGGATTTGTAGGTGCAATTTATGGCATGTATACTACTTCTTTAGGGAACAAAAGTAATAATAGCGCTGTTTTTGATTGGTTTGAATATAAGGGTAATGATGAGATGTATAAAAAAAAGAAATGATGAATAAAACAATATGTACTTATTTGATTTTTAGCTTGTTGATTTCTTGTTCTACTCCAAAAGAAGAAGTGGCGGTTATTATAGACGAACCAATTCCTGATATAACTTGTAATGATGGAATTATGAATGGAAGCGAAACAGGAGTAGATTGTGGAGGGAATTCTTGCGCAAGTTGCTCTACAGGATCTTTAGTAATTCCGGATTCAGGGTATGATGCTTCTGATAATTACGATGAATATACACTAGTGTGGAATGATGAATTTAGTTCAGAAAATATATCAGCTGAGAAATGGAGTTTTCATATAGGAGACGGTTGTCCTAATTTATGTGGTTGGGGTAATAATGAGTTTCAATATTACACCAATGATGAAGACAACGTCTATGTGAAAGATGATAATTTGATTATTGAAGCTAAAAAAGAAAATATAGGAGGGAAAGATTATTCCTCAGCAAGAATACATACAGATAATAAATTTGAGTTTAGATATGGTAGAATTGATATCCGTGCTAGTATGCCCTCTGCTACAGGAACTTGGGTAGCGTTATGGTTACTTAATAAAGATTATGAAGTTCAAAATCCTGCAGAATGGTGGCCTAGAGGTGGAGAAATAGATATTATGGAATATCTAGGAGAAGATAAAACAGAAATTTTAGGAACGGCACACTATGGAAGTAATCTAAGTAATCATAGATTTAACTCAGTTAAATACAAAGCTCCAGCCGAAACTTATGATAAAGTTTATCACGTGTTTTCTATTATTTGGGAAGAGGATAAGATTACCTGGCTCGTTAATGATGTTCCATACCATTCTATAACACCATCACAGACTTTTGGACAACCGTATCCGTTTAATGATGAATTCTTTTTACTAATGAACTTATCAGTAGGAGGTAATTTACCTTCAGAGGCACCTATTCCTTCAGAATATCCAACATTTTTAATAATAGATTATGTTCGAGTATATCAAAAGAATGGATAAAATATTTTTTGAAAATAGGAGAATTGACATTATATATTTTGTCAGACTATTTTCATTTTGAATTAAATAAGGGAGTGCACTCCTTTAGAGACTAACTAAAATTGAAATAACTAAAACACAAACATTTATGAAAACTATCGTATACCTTTTAATTTAAAGCATACTATATCGTATGCTTATCTACATAGCTATTGTAGATAGAAATCTGACATTAAATATTCTTTATGCTGTTTCTTTTATCTCACCTCTCTTTAGCACAGTTGAATATTATGTTTAATCTTCTTGAACCATAGATTAGTTATAAATCTAATAGGAGCTCTATAACGCTTTACAGTCAAAAATTTGATAGGTTAATTATATATAATCTATCAAAAAACACAGATTATAGGGATGCTCAATAAGGAGAAATACATCGTCTTATTTTCAATATGAAGTATTAGTTATTTAAAATCATACACATAAAAACTAATACAATATCTGATCATAAGTAAGACAAACAAAATTTAATAAACTCATAAACACAAACAAGTATGAAAACGATTACTAATATCTTAATGATGGTATTATTTACTTCATTAATATCTGCACAGACATTGCAGGTTGAGAATATGACAATAAGTGGGCCTTATGCGGGAGCAATTGATTCACCTTTTAATGGCGTAGGTTTTTATGGCAATGGAGATAAAGCGCAAGGTACTGTTAGTTTAGCAACATTACCTGGTTTATATAGAGTAGAAATAAGAGGAGCTTCTTCTGACAATAGTGAAGCCAAGATTAACTTAACGGTAGATGGCAATAGCTTAGGTGCGTTTGGTTTTTCTGGAACTACTGCTTCTAATAGTACAAGAGAAGTGACTATCTCAGGGACTAATCCTCTTAGTTTCGCACTAGAATTACTAACAGATACTGGATCCAATGATACATTTTTAGATCGAATTAGTTTTACGTTTTTGGGATCTCCTCCTCCACCTAGACCAGCTCCAGTTATTCCTTCAGTGCCTTCATTTGAATCTGGAGTATATAGAAACATGTTTGTAGAGTCTGGAAAATCGGAAACCGAAGTGCAACAAAAAGTAAACGCGATTTGGAATCAATATTTTGTAAATGGGGACAGTACTAATGAAAGGCTGTATTATGAAGTGGGTAGTGATATGGCTTATATTTTGGACACAGGAAATAATGATATAAGATCAGAGGGCATGTCTTATGGAATGATGATTTGTGTTCAATTGGGTAAGAAAACCCAATTTGATAAGTTATGGCGTTTTGCAGAACAATATAGTCAACATCCTGTGGGGACAGATAGAGAAGGATTATTCTCATGGCAATTAAATCGATCTAACTTTTCTATGATTGATCAAAATTCAGCACCAGATGGAGAAGAGTATTTTGTAACAGCTTTATTCTTTGCTGATGCACTATGGGGAAGTAACGGTGCTATAAACTATAGAGCCGAGGCGAACTATATTCTTGATAGTATGCTTAATAAACCAACTCCTAGTTCAGGAGCATGTCCTACAGGTTTGGTAGATCAAGATGAAAAACAGATAGTATTTGGAATTTGTGGTAATTCTGCAAGTTTTACTGACCCATCGTACCATCTTCCAGCTTTTTATGAAATATGGGCTAGAGAAGCAGCTAGTAATAATCAATTATGGGCAGAGATGGCAACAGTAAGTCGCACCTATTTACTTCCAAGGGCAGCGCATCCTCAGACTGGATTAATGCCGGATTATTCAGAGTTTGATGGAAGACCGGTAAATCAAGGAAATCACGGTAATTTTGAGTTTGATGCTTGGCGAAATATTATGAATATGGGATTTGATTTTGCTTGGTTTCAAAAAAATGAAAATAGTATACAACCGATAATTGACAAGCAGATCAATTTTTTTAAAGATAAACCTGGATATAGTACCTTATGGACATTGGATGGTTCTTTTAGTAGAAATAGTGATCATTCACCTGGTTTGGTGGCTTGTAATGCAGTTGGAGCTTTGGCTCTTGAAGATTCAAAAGTATGGCCATTTGTAGATGAGTTTTTTGATACTCCAATTCCTTCAGGTCAATTTAGATATTACGATGGATTGTTATATATGATGAGTTTTATGCACTTGTCGGGAAATTTTAAAGCAATTACAGATAATGTAGATACTCCAGATTGCAATGGAACACCTTTTCCCACTGCAACTGTAAGTACTACTGACGAAACTACGCAAGGAGCTAATGATGGAAAAATCACTTTTACCTTTTCTGATATTTCAGGAAGAACTGGTATCGAGTTTAGTATCGATAGTGGTATAACGTATCCTTTAAGTGTGAATGATAATGTTGGTTCTGCGACATTTAATAACATTGCTCCTGGAACCTATAACGTATGGGTGCGTTGGGGAAATAACGATTGTCCTACAAGTTTGGGTAACGTGGTTATAAATGAAGGAGACGCGGTGGATCCTGATCCTACGCAATCACCATTTAGAAGTCATACTATTCCTGGAACAATAGAGGCAGAAGATTATGATGATGGAGGTCAAGGAGTTGCGTATAATGATTCTGATTCAAGTAATAATGGAGGTCAGGGAAGAGCAAATGAGGGTGTAGATCTACAAAATACGACCGATAATGGCGGTGGCACTAATGTAGGATGGACAGCTAATGGAGAATGGTTAGAGTATACTATAGGAGATGTTACTCCTGGAACATATGATATAGTTTTAAGAGTGGCAAGTACTCAAAATAATTCGAAATCTTTAGCTCTAAAGTTAGGAACAGCAGATTTAGGTTCAGTAGCTATTCCTAATACGAATGGGTGGCAATCATGGCAAAATGTACTAATAGAAAATGTTCAAATTACAAGCGAAAATACGAATCAGGTATTACGATTAGATATTTCTGGCGGACTTTACAATATTAATTGGATGAGATTTGAACAATCCGATAGTAATCCGGATGGCTCAAATTGCGATACAATTCAGGCAGAAAATAATACAGCTAATTTTTATCAATTGAATAATGAAAATGGAGTTGTAACGAATATTAGTTATTCTCATTGGATGAAATTTGACAATGTTGATATATCGGGAGGTAAATTTACGTTTAGATACTCTAAAGGAAATAATGAAAACGGTTATATGAAGGTGAGAATTGATAACAATCAGGATAGTAATAATATTGCTGAAATTTACCCTGAAAATACAGGAGGATGGGATAATTATGTAGAGAAAACGGTTAATGTATCTGGATCAGGAAACCATGTGGTCTATCTATATTTTCATGATGCGAGTAGAAATATTCAGTTAGATTGGATAAGCTTTAACTCTGATTGTGAACAGCGATTTTTTGAAGAGGATACATTGGGAGATGAAACAGAAAATATTCAAGTTTTTCCTAATCCGAGTAATGGTTCTGTAAATATAATAGTGTCGGACTATAGTGATACAAGAAGAATTGTTTTAGTTGATTTGTCCGGAAGACAGATAAAAAGTATTAATAATATTAAACAAAAAGAGCACAATTTAAGTGGTCTTAGTAAAGGAGTCTATCTTCTGAAGATATATAAAGTCAAAAAATCAATAGTAAAGAAATTGATTGTGAATTGATAAGAAGAATGATTTATATTCAAACGGTTATGAAGGTATCTTCATAACCGTTTGTTTTTTTTGGTGGAGAAGATGGGAGTCGAACCCACGACCTCTTGACTGCCAGTCAAGCGCTCTAGCCAGCTGAGCTACATCCCCATTTTTCTTGCTGTGATGTAGCGAAGTGCTTGTCCGCCGAAGCGTAGCGTAGGAGGAAGCTACATCTCCAAAGTTTATTAATCACGCAGAGCACCCTTAAGAACTAATAAAGGGATTCTGCTTTCAAAATCTTTTTTCAGTACTGTATTCTCTTCCCAAAGTTTTGCAAAGAACCCTCTTTTACGTCTAAATACACATAATAGATCAGGGTAATTTTCATTGAGATGCTCCAGAACTCCTTGAAATAAAGTTCCATTTTCTGAGGATTTAAATGAACTAATAAGTTTAGCTAGATCCTTTTGAAACTCGGCATCTTCTGGCAAGAATTCTGATGTTTTTACCTGAAGCAATTTCATTTCAGCATTAAATGTATTCAAAATTTCTATAATGGGAGATAACGTATTTTGTTTTTTAATGATTCCCGATTTGATAGCCATTAAAACTTTAGTTATTGGTTTGAACGCATAATTTTCAGGAATTATTAATACCGGTATTTCTGTCTTTTTTAATAAGCTCCCAGAAGTTTCACCAAGAAAATATGGATTCTTAATATCACTGCTTTCCGGACCTAAAACAATTAAATCAATAGAATGTTTAAGATTAAACTCCGGAATAGCTTCTAACAAATCATTTTCTAATGGTAATGGAATAATAGTAACACCTTTTTTATCAACCGCATTGAGTTTTTCTTCTATCGTATTCACAGAAATCCCTTTAAGGGTTTTATTTACGGAAGGAAGACTACCTGATCTAGGTAATTCTTTGAAAACTTGAACAGCATATACTGTTCCTCCAAGTTCTTTTGCAAAATCAATTACATATTGAAGTCGAGCTATACTAACCGAGTTTTCAGATAGCCCTAAAGGGACAAGAATATTTTTCATTTCTAAACTTGATTTGTGTTTTGGGTTACAAAATTACAATTTTTGACCAGCAAAACTCTATTTTCAGAAGCTGAAGATAGGTTTGGTATGATTTCTTTTCTTAAAGTTTATATAAAATGATGGCTAGATATGTTTCAAATCTCTTTCTGCGGAAGAATAGTTTGTATTTTTGCCGTTTGTAAAAAAGTATGATTCGTAAAGCTATACCTTCTGATCTAGATGCTATTTATAAACTAACACAGTCCTGTGCTAAAGCAATGATAGCTAGAGAAATTTATCAATGGAATGAACACTACCCTACCCGATCTCGTTTTGAGAAAGATATAGAATTACAAGAATTATATGTTTTGGAGGAAGACAATCGGATTAAAGGTATTATTGTGCTTACTGAATTGATGGATGATGAATATATTCCGATTAAATGGTTAACAGATAATCAAGGGAATCTATATATTCATCGATTGGCAGTGGATCCGGAGTATTGGGGTAAAGGATATGCGCAAAAATTAATGAGTTGGGCAGAATCGTATGCAGAAGAGAAAGAATATCAATCCATTCGTTTGGATACCTTTAGCCAGAATAAAAGAAATCAAAGTTTTTACGAAACCAGAGGATATAAGAAGTTAGGGGATATTTTCTTCCCTAAGCAAAGTGAGCATCCTTTTTATTGTTACGAACTAGTATTGTGAGCAGTGTCATAAGTTTTAAAAATATAAACCGACTTGCAATTCCTGCTATAATTGCAGGAATTGCGGAACCCGTATTATCAGCAACAGATACTGCGATTGTGGGTAATATACCCGTAAATGGCACAGAATCTCTTGCTGCAGTCGGGATTGTGGGATCATTTTTATCTATGTTGATATGGGTGTTGGCGCAAACTCGTGCTGCTATTTCAGCAATCATTTCACAGTATTTAGGGGCAGGAAAATTGGATGAGGTAAAGACATTACCCGCACAGGCAATTCTTTTTAATCTAGGTTTGAGCGTTACTATTCTTCTTGCTACAGTTCCTTTTATTAAAGAAATTTTTATACTTCTAAAAGCCGAAGGTCTAGTATTAGATTATTGTATTTCTTATTATAGTATTAGAGTTTGGGGGTTTCCTTTATCCTTGTTTGTATTTGCTGTTTTTGGAATTTTCAGAGGGTTACAGAACACGTTTTGGCCTATGATTATAGCACTTATTGGAGTTGTAGCTAATATTATATTGGATTTTGCGTTGGTGTATGGAATACAAGGTATTTTAGAACCAATGTACCTAGAAGGTGCGGCATGGGCAAGTTTATTTTCGCAAGTTCTAATGGCCGTTTTATCACTTATATTACTCCTTAAAAAGACAGAAGTGTCGCTTCGATTGGAAAAACTATGGCATCCAGAAATGAAACGTTTTTTAGTAATGAGCGGAAATCTTTTTATTCGTTCATTGGCATTAAATACAACATTGCTTTTGGCGGTGCGAGAAGCAACAAGCTTAGGCACTAATTATATTGCGGCACATAGTATTGCAATACAATTATGGTTGTTCTTTGCTTTTTTTATTGACGGATATGGTGGTGCGGGTAATATCTTAGGAGGTAGATTATTGGGGGCTGGAGATTATAAAAATCTCGTTACAATGGCTAAGAAAGTGAATATATATGGAATCATAGTAGCTTGTTTGCTAGGCGGACTTGCTTTGTTAATTCCAGAACAGTTAGGATTGATTTTCACTAAAGACCTAGAAGTACTAGCTATATTTACTGGTTTCTTTTATTTAGTAGTAATTGCATTGCCAATAAATGCATTGGCCTTTGTTGGGGATGGAATATTTAAAGGACTCGGTGAAACTGGCTTTTTGCGTAATGTATTGTTGGGATCCACTTTTCTTGGTTTTATTCCTACCTTATTAATTGCTAGATATTTTGACTGGAAACTTTATGGAATTTGGATCGCAATTTCTGTCTGGATGTTAATAAGAGGGGTAGCGTTAGTAATAAAATTCAGAAAAAAATATTATCGATTGGCCGCTACCTAGAAAGTAAGTTTTAAGAATACCATAGCAATAATTACATAAAGACAAACCAGCACAGCAACTAATCTGAATTTTTCTATATACTTTTTCTTCATAGAACAAAGTTAAGCTTAGGGATGAAAAGTATAAATACGTGGAAATACGTGTTTTAAACTCAACGATACTACTTGGTTTCAGAATTTAAAATATTGTCTATTTTTATCAAAAATCTAACACTATGACTACTGAACGAACCAACGGAAGTTTATATACACATATAGAAAATCATATTGCGACACTGGAATTTGGACATCCAGCAAGTAATTCTTTTCCATCTGAATTATTAGATAGGTTGACTAAAGCGATTGATACTTTGTCTAATGACCCTGTTGTTCATGTAATTATTTTAAAATCAGAAGGAGAAAAAGCATTTTGTGCAGGAGCTTCTTTTGACGAACTAGTATCAATTACAAATCTAGAGGAAGGGAAAAAGTTCTTTTCAGGATTTGCTAATGTGATTAATGCAATGCGAAGATGTAGACAACCTATTATTGGTAGAATACAGGGAAAAACAGTTGGTGGAGGAGTAGGATTAGCTTCAGCTTGTGATTATTGTATGGCAACAGAAGCAGCTTCGATAAAACTAAGCGAACTAACTATTGGGATCGGGCCTTTTGTAATTGAACCCGCAGTATCTAGAAAAATAGGATTAGCAGCTTTTGAAGCATTGGCATGGGATGCTTCTCAATGGAAAAATGCCTATTGGGCAAAAGAGCAAGGATTATTCACTAGAGTATTTGAAACTATTGGAGAACTTGATAAAGAAGTTCAGTTGTTTGCCGAGAAATTAGCAAACTATAATCCGCAAGCTATTCAGCAAATGAAAGTGGTAAATTGGAAAGGGACTAATCATTGGAATGAATTATTGATTGAAAGAGCTGCAGTTTCTGGTGAATTGGTACTTTCAGAATTTACTAAGAAAGCGTTAAAAAAATTCAAAAAATAAAATATGGATATACTAAGTTTTTTAGGAGGTAATGGATTATTCTTACTAATGGGGATTATTTTAGTAGTGGTTTACTTTTATAATAAAAGAAAGAGAAGATAATCTTCACTAACTTTGCAAAAAGTTACAAAGCAAGAAATGAGTAAGATCAGAATCACCAAACAATTTTCTTTTGAAACCGGTCATGCATTATATGGTTATGACGGGAAGTGTAAAAATGTTCACGGACATAGTTATAAATTAAGTGTTACTGTTATCGGAAGCCCTATCACTGATACATCTCATGTAAAATTGGGAATGGTGATTGATTTTGGAGATCTTAAGAAAATTGTAAAAGAAGACATTGAAGATGTGTTTGATCACGCTACCGTTTTTAACAAGAACACTCCTCATATAGAGTTAGCAAAAGAATTAGAGCAAAGAGATCACAATGTTATTTTAGTGGATTATCAACCTACTAGTGAAAATATGGTAATTGATTTTGCAAGTAAGATAAGCGCTAGGTTACCAGAAAATATAAAGCTACATTCCTTAAAACTTCAGGAGACAGAAACTTCTTTTGCAGAATGGTATGCTAGTGATAACATATAATAAAAAAGACCACCCTTAAAAAGACAGTCTTTTCCTCAACATAATTAATAATGAATAGTTATTAGTAGTATTGAACTATTCTGTTTTTGATTGATACTTTTTAGTAACTAACTTCTCAAAAATAAGATACGAGTTGTAACTATTTCCCACCCGAAATGGGTAGTTTTTTTAAAAATATTAATGACTATTTTTACAGTAAAAACAAGCCAGATGGGATTGTTTTGGGCTTACTAAGTTTCTTATTAAATGGTTAAATGATCCGACATTTATTATTCATAATAGGTTTTGTGCCGTTTTTTGTATGTTCTCAGGTGAAGTTTACACATTATACAACGGACAATGGGCTACCACACGATTTTACATATCAGCTATTTCAGGATGATGATGGATATATCTGGATTGGAACAGATGATGGACTAGCTAAGTTTAATGGTAATAGATTTAAAGTATTGGATGGTTCTAAAGGGTTTAGATCTAACTACATTATTGATATAAAAAAATATGCGACTGATACATTAGCTATAGCCACCTGGAAAGGAGGGCTTCATTTTATAAAAAATGATTCTATACTTATACCAGAGATAGAAAACGATAATATTCAGAAGATAAATAGAGTTTATCGGATAGGCAAGGATGTTTTAGGAGCTAATTTTGGGCGTTATATTCTTTATAAGAGAGAAGAGGGATTAAAATTCATAAAAAAAAATCTGGCAATTTATATTGATCGAAATGGTGATGCCATACTAGATAAGTTCGACCTTGGCAATAAAGAAATATCAAACAGTTGGACAGCTTTTGTGGATGATCAAGTTTATTTCTATCGAGGCGTATATTCTGGAACAGATAAAAAACTCCTAAAAGGGATTTATCGATATAAATCGGAGAAGGAAATTGAATTGGTATTTCCATTTATGAAAGATAAGTACATTCATGATTTCGGGAAATATGACGCAACGCATTATTACGCTACATCTCATGATGATTTGTATATTTTCAATATTAATGGCGTTATAAGAGTAGATAAACACGATTTTGATGATAACTTAATTCATAGATTTATTAAAACTTCTTATTGTGAGGTTTTTGTCATTAAAAATTCTTCTTCTGGAGAAGATAAAATCTATGTTCGTGATTTTAAAAATAAAACATTTCAAAATATTACTGGAAAGCCTGACTATCAGATTAATGTAAGCGATATCTATGTAGATAAGGATGAAAATATATGGATTACTTCTAAATCTGATGGGTTATACCAATTATCAAAAGAAGACCGTGTCCTGTCAGAAAAAGTAATTGATGACAATGATATTTTTGATATTGCTACTAAGGATGGAAAAATTTTCTTCTTAGGATTAAATCGCATTTATGGTTACGATAAAATAACAAAAAAACTAACCTCTAAAGAACTTAGTTCTGAAGCTATTGGGTTTAGAAATGAGAAGGTAAAAAATAACAAAATACATATTCAATTAATTAGAAGCACGTCTGTTGATAATAGTTTTGATAATCATGAAATGGTAAATGGAGAAGGCCATATAAAAGAAGAAAAAGGTGTTGCCATATCCAATGTTAGTATGCTTTTTTCTTCAAGTGATAAGAATCAACAAAGAACTAGAGTTTCTTTGGAAAATGACAATATTATAATTAATGATTTAGCGGTAATAAATAAAGAGGCGTGGGTAGCAACAAATCTTGGAATTAGAGTTTATGATCTTGTTTCGCATCAGCATAAAAGAACAATAACAGCGAGCCTGGGAGAAGAAACATTAAATATAAAAAAAATCAGATATACCAAAGAAGCAGGAATCTGGGTTGCTACAAATGCGGGCCTTTCTAGAATCAATTGGAATGGAAATATTAAATACTTGGATGAAAAAGATGGATTAGATAATACTAAGATTAATGATATTTATATAGATCATCGCGGGGCGGTTTGGATAGCTACGCAAAGAGGGTTTTCTATATACAAGGATGAGATGTTTTACAATTTTGGAAAGAAAGAAGGGTTGCAATCTTCTTACGTTTCTAAGATAATAGAAGATGATGATCACCAAATATGGATTGCTGGTAATAAAAGAGCAGTAAGAATAGATAACACAGAAGCTTTTAAACCTATTACGCCGCCAAACTTGATTGTTAATAAAATGGATAATGAGTTTATTGTTGATGTAATTGATTATTCAGGAAAACAAGTTACGACGGCGTATAGAACGAATTCTACAGAAGATTGGAGACCTTTTGAAAATAAGGTTTTGGACATAAATAATTATGGAGTAGGAGATTATAATATTCAATTTAGATCTAGAAATCCAAACAGTAATTGGGTGTATTCTAATGAATATCCATTTTCTATAGAACAATTATGGTTTAAGAAATTATGGTTTATTCTTTTACTTTCTTCATTAAGTACAATATTGATTTCTTCTATTATATTCCTTCAGTTAAGAAGAGTAAATAATAGGAATAAATTATTACAAGATACCATAGCACAATCGCTAAGACTTGAACAAGAATTAAGAACAGTTAGAGAAAATGTTGCACAAGATTTTCATGATGAACTTGGTAATAAATTAGCCGGAATTACAGTGATGTCTGAGCTTATGATGAAGGATGAAGAACTGAAACAAACTAAATCTATAGATATGATATCTCAGGTAAGAAAAGATGCTAAGGATTTGTACTTTGGGATAAAAGATTTTGTGTGGTCTATTGATGCCAATAGTGATGATCTAAAAGAATTGATGATTTATCTTACAGATTTTGGAGAAGAGTTATTTCAGAATAAGGGTATTATTTTTAAGGTAGAAAAACATTTAAGTGAAGAAAATATAAAACTCCCATATTATTGGAGTCGACAATTACTGCTGCTTTTTAAAGAAGCAATGACAAATAGTTTAAAACATGCAAAGGCGACTGAAGTGGTTTTAGGGTTTTATGTACATAATAATATACTAAAAATCAGTTTTTCTGATAACGGAGTAGGTTTTCATTCATCAGAATTAAAACGAAAGAATGGTTTGATTAATATGAGGAAGAGAGCTTTTAAAATTAATGGAGAATTAGTCATACATTCAGAAAATAAAACCGAAATATTGTTTAGAGGAAAATTTAGATAGTACTACCCGTTTAGGGTGAGAAGAATCCGGAAATAATCATCGACCTTTGCAAAACAATAAAAAGACCAAGAATTGAAGAAAGTTGTTCTTATAGAAGATTATGAGATTGTATTGCAATCGTATACCAAAATCATTAATAATTCTGATGATTTCACTGTAATTGGAGCTTTTACCAATTGCGAAGATGCACTATCTAAGATAGAGGCATTATGTCCTGATTTCATAATGATTGATATTACTTTACCAGGAATGACTGGAATAGAAGGGATAAAGGAAATAAAAATGATTCTTCCAGAAGTTGCTATTATTGTTGTTACCGTACATGAGAATTCTAAATATGTGTTTGACGCTTTGTGCTCTGGTGCTGTAGGGTATTTAACCAAAAGTAGCGGAGAAGAAAGGTTATTACAAGCGCTGTATCAGGCAAATGATGGTGGTGCTCCTATGAGTATCAATATTGCACGTATGGTGGTAGAATCTTTTCGGGAAAAGAAATTTGATCAGCTAACAGATAGAGAAAATGAAGTATTGACATTATTGGCAGAGGGAAAAAGTTATGCAGGTATTGGTGAAGATCTTAAAGTGAGTCTTAACACCATAAAATATCATGTGCGTAATATTTATGAAAAACTCCACGTAACAAGCAAGGAAGAAGCTATTAAGTTGCATAATAAGAAATAAAGGTTCGCTGTTTTATTTCTGGCAAATCCTAAAGTAAAACTACTATATTTGTTTCTTAGATGAAGCAAGCTAATTCCCACCATATTCAATTCCTAGAAGGTAAAAAGATATACTTTGCATCGGATAATCATTTAGGAGCTCCTACGACAGAGAAGAGTTTTCCGAGAGAGCAAAAGTTCGTAAGATGGCTAGATGAAGTTAAAAAGGATGCAGCAGCTATATTTTTGCTGGGAGATCTTTTTGATTTTTGGTTTGAATACAAGACAGTGGTTCCCAAAGGATTTACAAGAACATTAGGGAAGCTTGCAGAAATTACGGATTCAGGAATTCCGGTATATTATTTTGTAGGGAATCATGATCTTTGGATGGATGGTTATTTTGAAGAAGAATTAAACATCCCGGTATTTCATAAACCACAAGAATTCATTTTTAATAATACCACATTTGTAATAGGTCATGGAGATGGTTTGGGACCTGGAGATAAGGGGTACAAACGCATGAAAAAAGTGTTTACCAATCCAATTGCCAAATGGTTTTTTAGATGGTTGCATCCAGATTTAGGGGTGAAACTTGCACAATACCTTTCTGTAAAAAATAAATTGATCTCCGGTGATGAAGATGTTACATTTCTTGGAGAAGACAATGAATGGTTAGTACAATATTGTAAGCGAAAACTAGAAACTAAACATACAGATTACTTTGTTTTTGGTCATAGACATCTTCCTATGGAAATTGAATTAAAAGAAAACTCCAAATACACCAATCTTGGGGATTGGATTGTACATTATACATATGCAGTGTTTGATGGTAGAGAAATGAAGTTGGAACACTATAACAAAGAATAATAAAAGCGAATGATCAAAAAATGACCATCCGCTTCAAAAAATCTAAAGACTGATGTATTACTTTGTTATTTTTTTAGTAATCACAGTATCATCCAATCGTACCTTTATAATATAAAGTCCACTCGAAAGCATACGTTGTTTCATTTCATTTAATGAAATAGATCTGGTGCCGGATTCCATAGCACCCATGTTCTTTTTAGCAACCCTGTTTCCTTTTAGATCTATAATCTCAACGGAAGAATAGGTTACTTTTTTAGGTAATGAGATGACTAAATTAATATCATCAGAGGTCATAGGAATTGGATATACACTAATGGAATATGGTGTTATATCTTCTTTAACTAATTCATTTAATCTATTTGCGTTTAAGCCAGTGATAATAAATTTTTCCCAAGCGCCAATTGCATTTCTGTTACAATTAATGGCTTTATTACCATTTTCGTGACTTACATATTTACCATTATTTCCTTTAATGGCATAAAGATCACCTCCTAGAGACTCTAATGTAAATCTTTCCCACGATCCAACGGCATTTCTATTACAGTTCATTGGTTGGTTACCATTTTCAGAAGCCACATATTTACCATTGCTGCCTTTAAAACTTACAGTACCATTTCCTGCGGATTCAACAATAAATTGTTCATCAGCACCAGCAGAGTTTCGGTTAGCTTGCATCGTTCTTGTACCGCCTTCAGAGCTAACATATTTATTAATACTTTGTCCAAGTATTGTTACGAAACCATCTGTTCCATTATCATCTCCAACGGTAAATGTGATAGTTTTTGTTGTTTTAGCTCCTTTACTGTCAGTAGCTTCAGCTTTTAATGTATAATTTCCTTCTCCTAGATTTTTTAGAGCATTGTCCTGATTGTTATTATTCCATGTATATGGAGCGACATTTTCTTGGCGAACTAATGAGTTATTAAGATATAAGCGTACGTTGCTAACACCATCACTATCAGTTGCTGTGATAATTACTTCTATTGTTGCAGGAGCCGAAAAAGAGGCATTGTTTGATGGAGTTGTAAATGAGGTATTTGGTCCTGTATTGTTTCCGTCACCATCTCCGCCAAATCGAGGCCTGGAACTTAACCAGTTCATATCGAATTTAGGTCCTTTACATTGGCACCCTTGACTACCTTGGTCTACACGACCAGGACAAACTTTCTCATCTTTAATTCTTTTACCTTGTATGGTAATGGCGTCGTCATGTCCAGGTTCGTTACCACATTGTATGGTATTATATCTGGGATCCCCATTTGCTATATCTCGGAAACTAGGATGTTTTTTAAGTTCATCACAGATATCTTTAATATTTATCTCTTGCCCGTTGATATTGATTTTGAAATTACCAACACCGTGATCAAAAGAAGATTTACAGAAACAAAAGCCATTTGCTTGATAGCTATCCTTCCACGAATTTGCATTAGGAACAATTCTTACACCTTGGTCATAAGTATCCTCACCAGTGCAACCTATATCTGGGACATTGGCTTTGGCAATAGAACTATCGGTTAGATTTGATTGTTGTGCAATTGCGATATTAGCAATAAACAAGAATGCTAAAGTTTTTAAAAAAAATAATTTACGTTTCATGGTTTGTTGGTTTTAAGAGTTAATAGTTTAAAAGGTAACAATAATTATTGGAGAGATGTATGAAATCTACCAACTGTAAAAGTATTTTAATAAAGTGAATTAGAATCGTAAGAAATAGAATCCGTAGAGGATAAATTAGTCTTCGTTAAAATTGGTTGACCAAAAAAAATAATATGATTTTTCTTTTCTTTTTAAGATGCAAGTAGAAGGGTTAATTATTATTAATTCTAGCGCTAAGTATTTCTTTGGAGACGGAGATTCCAATTTTCTTTGAATCTCCTATGGCAATTGAATGTTCAATAAAAATGACTTGATTCTTAAATACAGCTTCAATCAAAAAATGATTTCCATTAAAATAAGATTTTTTTACGCTGGCTTTTAGATCGGAATTTTCTACTATTTGTATCTCGTGAGGGTATAATAGAATTGTATCATCATTACTGGAATTTGGTAAAAAAGTAGTAATTGTTAATTGATTTACTTCGCCGAAAAGCGATGCTATATAATAGTTTTTTGGGTTATTATAGATGTTATGTGTGTTCCCTTTGTTTACAATCTCACCTTTATGAATTACAATGGTTTCTTCGGCAAAGGATAGTATATCAGTTTTATCGTGAGTTGCGGTAATACTGGTAATCTTATTTCTTTTTAAGTATGCAAATAGATTTCTACGCAGAGAACTACGTCTGAAATTATCAATATTTCCGAATGGTTCATCTAATAGTAGTAATTGAGGCCTTTTAGCTAATGATTTTGCTAGTGCGACTCTTTGTTTTTGTCCCCCACTTAAGTTTTCCACTTTAGTGTTAGCAAATGGAGTCATTTCTACTATTTCTAATAATTCATTGACACGACCAATCTTTAATTCTGGTTCGAAATTAGATAGATGTTGACCAATATTTTCAACAACTGTACGATACGATTGCAGCTCGAATCCCTGAGAAAGATATTTCATGTTTTCTTGTCCAGGAACTAAATTATAGGCAGGGCCTAATATTTTTTGATCATCCCAAAACAGCGTTCCCTGATCTACATCTAAAAGCCCATAAATTATTTTTAATAACGTACTTTTTCCACAACCACTGGCTCCAATGAGTGCGATATGTTGCCCTTTTTCAATTGTAAAATTGATGTTTTTTAAAACCGGAACGGTATCATAAGCGAAAGAAACGTTTTGGACTGTAAGCATATTTCAAATATAAATAACTTCAACAAAAAAATCCGCTTCTTTTCAGAAAACGGATCTTTTAATTTTGTAGATAAAAAACATTATCCTTTTATTTCATCTTTTACTTGTTCTGGTAAGACTTCATATCCCATATTGTAAAGTGTAAAGCTAAAAATATCTGCATATTGCTCAATTGTTTTAGCTACTGGTGTACCAGCTCCATGACCTGCATTGGTCTCAATTCTTATCAATGTAGGGTTTGTTCCTGTTTGTTTTGCTTGCAATTCTGCTGCAAATTTAAAAGAGTGTGCCGGCACAACACGATCATCATGATCTCCCGTGGTAACTAGAGTGGCTGGATATTTCACACCTTCTTTTACATTATGTACAGGAGAATATCCTTTTAGGTATTCAAACATTTGTTTGTCATCTTCAGCAGTTCCATAATCATATGCCCAACCTGCACCGGCAGTAAAAGTATGATAACGTAACATATCCAAGACACCAACAGCAGGTAATGCTACTTTCATTAAATCCGGACGTTGTGTCATCGTTGCGCCTACCAATAATCCTCCATTAGAGCCTCCTCTTACAGCGAGATATTCACTAGAAGTATACTTGTTTTCGATAAGGTATTCAGCTGCGGCAATAAAGTCGTCGAAAACATTTTGTTTTTGCATTTTGGTTCCTGCATCGTGCCATTTTTTACCATACTCACCACCACCTCTTAGGTTAGGAACAGCATAAATTCCGCCTTGCTCCATCCATACGGCATTAGTAATACTAAAAGAAGGAGTAAGACTGATATTAAATCCACCATAAGCATACAGTATGGTTGGGTTTTTACCAGTAAGTTCTACTCCTTTTTTATGAGTAATAATCATTGGAATTTTAGTACCATCCTTAGAGTTATAGAAAACCTGTTTGCTTTCATAATCCTCTGGATTAAAGTCTATTTTAGGCTTACGGTATAATTCTGAAGTACCTTCAGCTATATTATACTTATAGATACTTCCTGGAGTTTTATAATTAGTAAATGAGAAGTACAATTCTTTTTCCTCTTTTTTAGTGCCAAAACCACTTATGGTTCCCACACCAGGTAATGCTACATCACGTACTAATTTTCCATCATAATCATACTGTAATACTTTGGATACTGCATCTACCATATATTCTGCAAAGAAATAACCACCTCCAGTATTAGGACTTAATACATTTTCGGTTTCAGGAATAAAATCTTTCCAGTGCTCTGGTGTTGGATTAGCAGCATCTACAGTTACAATTTTTTGATTCGGAGCATTTAGGTTTGTAACCAGATATAGTTTAGAACCTACATTGTCAATAACATAAGTATCACTATCTGTGTTATCCAAAATAGTGGTCAGTTTGTTATTAGGTTTAGTAAGATCCTTAATAAATAGTTTATTTCCTGATGTAGAGGTGCTTGCCGAAATAAGTAAGTATTTGTCATCTTCTGTAACACGACCGCCTATATATCTGTGTTTTTCTTCAGGAGTACCTCCAAAAATTAACTGATCATCTTTTTGTGGCGTTCCCAGTTTATGATAATATACTTTATGTTGATCTGTTTTTGCAGATAGTTCGCTTCCTTTAGGTTTATCATAACTAGAATAGTAGAAGCCTTCATTTCCTTTCCAGGACATTCCTGAAAATTTAATATCTACTAAAGTGTCTTCGATAATTTCTTTGGTTTCTGCATTCTTAACAATCACTTTTCGCCAGTCACTACCACCTTCAGAAATAGCATAGGCTAAGAGTTTACCGTTTTTAGAAAAACTTGCGCCTCCTAAAGAAGTTGTTCCGTCTTCACTAAAGGTATTAGGATCTAGAAATACTTCAGGTTCGTCACCTTCATTTTTAAATCTATAGATCACATATTGATTTTGTAAACCATCATTCTTATAGAAATAGGTATAGTCTCCTTCTTTAAAAGGGGCTCCAACCTTTTCATAGTTCCATAAGCTAGATAATCGCTTTTTTAGTTGATCTCTAAAAGGAATACTATCTAGGTACCCGAAAGTAACTTTGTTTTGTTCCGTAACCCAATTTTCAGTTTCTTCGCTACGATCATCTTCTAACCAGCGATAAGGATCTTTGACCTCAGTATCAAAGTAAGTATTTACCGTATCTACTTTTTTAGTTTCGGGATAGTTCAATGGAATAATAGTTTTAGCAGTTTCTATTTTTGTCTCTTTTTTACATCCTATGATAGATGCGATCAAAAATAACATTAAAAGTGTTTTTTTCATGATAAGCTAGATTTTTAGATGTAAATAATTTTTAGCATCAATGTAGTCCGATTCACAAAACTATTAAAACTACTTACTCTAAATGCTAAATAAAATATAAAAAAAGACTGCTCTAATAATGATCATATAGTTATTACACATTTGTAGCGTTGCTTTGGGGTTTAGCAACTCTTCTGATCATTTATGTAGAGCAGTCGGAATTTTACGTCCTCTAAGAAACGAAAAATTTTACTTTTATACCAGTAAAATTATGCAAGTAACCTGTTAGAATAGGTTTTTAAATGTGTTCCAATTTGTATAAATTAGGAATGCATTTACTAGAAAAACAAATGCTCCGGGCGCTATATTTGCAGGGTCAAGAGTTCCATGAAACAGAACTATATTTACCGAAATAGGCGCCATTAGTACTAAAGCAAATGGTACTGCTTTATTACTTACTAATAAAAGGCCGACGATTACTTCAATAAGTCCGACAGTTTTAAGAATATAACTACCCGCTAATGCTCCAAACAAAATTCCTGCATCTGGATTGGCAAATTCAAAATCAGGCAAAAACCCGATAAATTTATTACTTCCAAAAATGATTAATAAGATTCCTAATACGATTCTTAAGGCTAAAATTATTTTAGTATTCATTGTTTTATTTTTTTGTTATTAAGTGGTGTATTAGAAGGAGAAATGTTAAAAACCTTACAAATGTTGTTAGAAACCGGAGTTAAAAAAATATCTTACACCTACTGAAACCTAACAAATTATCATAATTTTAATTTTTAAAATAATGAAGCTCAAACATATTGTAATACTCTCTTTTTTAGCTTGTTTGCTATTTACATTGCCCATCACTGGACAAGACTATTTTTTAAAAGATAAAGCTCCTTTTGATACTAAAATCCCCACACCCGAAGAATTTCTGGGGTATCCAATAGGTGAACAACATACACGTCATGATCAAATTGTAGGGTATCTTACAAAACTTGCCGAATTATCAGAAAGAGCATCTGTTAAAAGCTATGGAAAATCTCATGAGAATAGAAAATTAATCATACTGACAGTTTCTACACCCGAAAATTTAAATAATCTGCCAAAACTCAAAGAACAACATTTAGCCTTTACGAAAACCTCTATTAATCCAACAAATTATAATGATGTGCCAATTTTCGTTCAATTAGGATATAATGTTCATGGTAATGAACCTTCTAGTTCGGAAGCAGCCATGTTAACTGCATATACTTTGGTCGCATCTAATAGTTCTGAAATAAAAACATATCTAGAAAATGCTATCGTATTTATTGATCCTACGATTAATCCAGATGGACGTGATAGACATACTCAATGGGCGAATCAGTTTAAAGGAAATCCATTGGTAAGTGATCAATATGATACTGAGCATAATGAAGGATGGCCTCGTGGTAGAACCAATCACTATTGGTTTGATCTTAATCGAGATTGGCTATTAGGTATCAATCCTGAAAGTCGTGGAAAATTAAGCTGGTATCATGAATGGTATCCAAATGTGGTAACTGATTTTCACGAAATGGGAACGAATAGCACCTATTTTTTTGAACCAATGAAGCCAATAGGTTCTTTAGATCCTATTATGCCAAAAGAGAACTACGAAAATCTAAATAATCTATTTGCTCCTTATTTTTCTAGTGCTTTGGATAATATAGGATCTTTTTATTTTACAAAAGAAGCCTTTGATGGGACATATCCAGGTTATGGCTCGTCTTATCCTGATTTACAAGGTGCATTGGCATTGTTATTCGAACAAGCTAGTTCCAGAGGACATTTGCAGGATACCGAGTATGGAACCATCTCCTTTCCTTTTACAATCCGTAATCAGTATACTTCTAGTATGGCTACTATCAAAGCTGCCGTAGAAAATAAAGGAACACTGCGTAAGTATCAACAGGACTTTTTTAAATCTGCAGTGACAGATGTAGCAAAGAACAATATTGCGGGTTATGAGTTTGGAGATGCGTACGATCACAATAGAAATAAGGCTTTTATTGATAAATTATTGCTTCATAAAATAAAGGTTTATAAAAAAGGAGAACGATATATAGTACCCGTAAAGCAACCCCAAAAACGAATGGTGCAGACAGTTTTTGAAACCTATAATAAATATAGTGATAGTGTGTTTTATGACGCTTCAGCCTGGAGTATAGCCAATTTTTATAATATGAAATATATAGGGTTGAAATCTATAAAATTAGGAGAAGAAGTAACTTCTATTGAAGAAATAGTAAATGTTTCGAAGGTTTCAAAATCTAATTATGCCTATATAATGGATTGGGATGATTATAATGCACCGGCCGCTTTATACTTTATGCAATCAAAGGGATTACTTGTAGCTTCGGCCTTTAAACCCTTTAGTATTATAACCTCCAATGGAAACAAAAGTTTTAATTACGGAAGCATTTTGGTTCCTGTCAGCAAACAGAAAAAAAATAGTGATGAAGTATTTACAATAATAAAAGAAGCACAAGAAAAGTTTAATGTTCCCATTTTTAGTACCAATACTGGTTTTAGTACCTCCGGAATTGATTTAGGAAGTGGCAATTTTAGAAAGCTGGATACTCCCAAAGCATTATTACTGATTGGAGATGGAATAAATTCTTATGAAGCAGGAGAGGTATGGCATTTATTGGATACCCGAGTTCATATGCCAATAACTAAGTTAAGAATGAACATGTTTAATAGAGTTCCTTTAAAAGAATATAATACATTAGTTATGGTTTCTGGAAGATACCAGCAATTAGATTCTCTTCAACAGAAAAAAATACAAAACTGGGTGTCTCATGGAAATACGTTAGTTACTATTGCAAACGCTTCGAAATGGGTTATTGATAAGAAAATCGTGAAAGAGAAGCTAACCAAAAAAGAAAAGGACACTACAAAGAATAAAGTTGTAAAACGGTTACCATATGTGGATGCAGGTGAAAATATTGGACGAGAACGAGTAGGAGGTGCAATTTTTGAAGTTGATCTGGATATTACTCACCCTTTAGGTTTTGGATATCGAGATACTTCATTGCCAGTTTATAAAAACAATGAAGTGTTTATTGTACCAAGTAAGAATCCTTATGCAACCGTTTCAAAATATACAGAGAATGCCCATATTGATGGATATATATCTACAGCTAACTACGAGAATTATTTAAAGCCATCGGCTTCCCTTATTGTAAGTAATATAGGAAGTGGTCGCGTAATTCTATTTGCTGATAACCCTAATTTTAGAGGTTCTTGGTACGGTACTAATCGTCTTTTTCTGAATGCCTTATTTTTTGGAAAACATATATATGTTCCTAGAGTTAGAGAGTAGTTTTTGAACAGCTAATAGTAAAGCAAAATAAAACCCCTTGTTATATAAATAATAACAAGGGGTTTTATAATAAAGGTTGGTTATTTAGCCGATTAAATTATTTTCCAAAAGATATTCTCCAATTTGAACTGCATTTGTAGCAGCTCCTTTACGTAGATTATCCGACACAATCCACATATTAAGAGCATTTTCTCTAGAGTGATCTCTTCTGATTCTACCTACAAAAACATCATTTTTTCCTTCTGCATAGATAGGCATTGGATAGGTATTAGTATCCGGATTGTCCTGTACAGTAACTCCAGAAGTGTTGTTTAACAACTGACGAATCTCATTTTCCTGAAATTCATTATCGAATTCAAGGTTTACACTCTCACTATGTCCTCCTACTACTGGAATTCGAATAGCAGTAGCAGTTACTGCTATGGTACGATCGTCAAGAATTTTCTGAGTTTCATTGACTAATTTCATTTCTTCCTTAGTATATCCATTTTCCTGGAATACATCACAATGTGGAATAGCATTACGATGGATTGGATATGGATATGCCATTTCACCTTTTTCACCAGCATACTCATTTTCTAACTGTTGAACTGCTTTCACTCCAGTTCCTGTAATGGATTGGTAGGTAGAAATGACAGCACGGTTGATCTTATATTTCTGGTGTAATGGCCCTAATGCCATCACTAATTGTATAGTTGAACAATTAGGATTTGCAATAATTTTATCTTCTTTAGTTAAATCTTTAGCGTTTATTTCTGGTACCACCAACTTTTTAGTTGGATCCATTCTCCAAGCAGAAGAGTTATCAATAACTGTGATTCCAGCATCCGCGAATTTAGGAGCCCATTCCTGAGAAGTACTTCCACCAGCAGAAAACAATGCTACATCAGGTTTCATTTCCACAGCGGTAGCTAATCCAACTACTGTAAATTCTTGATTTTTATAAGATACCTTTTTACCTATAGATCTTTCTGAAGCTACAGGGATTAATTCCGTTACCGGAAAATTACGTTCTTCTAATACTTTTAATATAACAGTACCTACTAATCCAGTGGCACCTACAACAGCTACTTTCATCTGTTTTATTTATTAATGACTTTTAATGATACAAAAATCGGTCTTTGTTTTTAAATTCCAGCAAATGTGGTAATTATTTCTATAAGGGTAATTATTTTTCTTTAAATAACATCAATTTAAACATTTTGTTATTTATGTAACATTGTGTAAAAAAGAACCACTCAATTTCTTGAGTGGTTTAGTTAGAATATGTAGTATAGCGGTAGCTATAGATAATTCATAAAATAATGAGATGTTATTTTTTAAGTAAATCTCTAATTTCAGCTAATAACTCTTCTTGAGTAGGACCAGCTGGGGGCGCAGGAGCAGCAGCTTCTTCCTTTTTCTTAGATTTTTCATAAGCCTTCAGAACAATAAAAATGAAAAGACCAACTATGATAAAGTTGATAATTGCCTGAATAAGGTTTCCATATGTCATAATCGCTGCTCCAGCTTCTTTAGCTGCGGCCAGGCTCGCATATTCTCCTCCATCCAAGGCTATAAATTTTTGCGTAAAATCAGTTCCTCCTGTTATCACACCCACTATAGGCATAATAATGTCAGCAACGGCGGAACCCACAATTTTATTAAATGCTCCTCCAATAACAACAGCAGTTGCTAATGCTACGATATCTCCCTTTAACAAGAAAGATTTAAAATCTTTAAAAAATCCCATTTTATTATATTTAGATAATTAGTATGCTACTAATTTAACAAAAATTAAGAGACAAATTAAGAATTGTAGAAACTTCAAAAAACTCTTTTTTCGATGAAATTCAATTATTATCGATAATGACACGTTTTACCCTTGGAGAAATTGCAGTAAGAAGTTCATAAGAGATAGTTCCTGCACTTTCAGCTATTAAGGCAGCAGAAGATTCATTGTCAAAAATAATAACTTCATCCCCTTCTTTGCACTCAATATTGGTAATGTCTATCATTATCATATCCATGCAAACATTGCCAATGATGAAGGCTTTATTACCGTTTATGGTTACAAAACCTTTTTTGTTCCCGTATTGTCTCCCAATTCCATCGGCGTGTCCAATTGGGATGGTAGCAGTTTTGATAAAACCATCAGCGATAAAAGCTCTATTATAACCTAATGTTTCTCCCGGTTCTAGCATATGAATTTGAGAAATAACAGATTTTAATGATGCTACTGGTTTTAATTGATCGCGATAAATAGCTTCGTTTCCATAGCCATATAATCCTATTCCTGCGCGTACCATATCAAAATGTGCTTCGGGATAATTTAATATTCCAGAAGTGTTGCATTGATGAAGTATCGGAGTATAGCCCAGTTTATCAATCATTTCAGAAGCGGTTTTCTTAAATGAATTGATCTGGTTTATTGTAAATTCTTTTTCATTATGATCTTCGCTTGCAGCGAGATGAGAGAATAGAGATTTTATTTTGATGGAGCTTGTTTTGTTTAAGCGATCCATGATATAATCCACATCATTTTCCCAAAGACCTAATCGGTTTAATCCTGTATTGAATTTAATATGTACTGGATATTCCTTTTGTTCTTTAGCTTCAGCTATTGCAATGAATTCTCTTAAAATTCGTGGACTATACAGACTTGGTTCTAGCTGATATTCTATTAATGTAGAAAAATTTACAGGTTGTGGGTGTAGTACCAGAATTGGAGTTTGTATCCCCGCATCTCGAAGCGCAATTCCTTCTGAAACATAGGCAACGGCAAAATAATCTGCACCTATATTTTCTAAATGCTTGGCTATAACTATGGCATCGCTGCCATAACCAGCAGCTTTTACTACTGCCAAGAGTTTAACTTTTGGAGTGAGCTTACTTCTTAGATAGGTATAATTATGAGTAAGATGAGCCAGGTTAATTTCCAGAATGGTTTCTTTTACACTACTCATTGGATTTTTCAGAGTTTTTCAACAATTCTTTAGGATCAGTGACTTCGATCTCTTTCACTTTTTCTTTAAGAGAAGCTTTATAATAAGCTGCGCGACTTAGTGGTTCATATTCATCAGTTTCCCCTAGTAACACCAAGTCATCTTTTTTAGATTTTCTATAACTGAACTGAGCAAGATTACCGGTTCTAGTACAAACAGCATGAACTTTGGTTACATATTCTGCAGTAGCCATAAGTGCAGGCATAGGACCAAAAGGATTTCCTTTAAAATCCATATCCAACCCAGCAACTATTACCCGAATACCTTTATTTGCTAAATCATTACAGACACTTATAATTTCATCATCAAAAAACTGAGCTTCATCGATTCCTACTACATCACAAGTATCTGCCAAAATTCTGATGTTCGCTGCAGCAGGAACTGGAGTAGAACGGATCTCGTTAGCATCGTGAGAAACCACCATTTCGTCATCATAACGGACGTCAATGGCTGGTTTAAAAATTTCAACTTTTTGTTTGGCAAATTGCGCACGTTTCAGTCTACGGATCAATTCTTCGGTCTTACCCGAAAACATCGAACCACAGATCACTTCTATCCAGCCAAATTGCTCTTTATGATTTACCGTATTTTCGAGAAACATTTTGTATTTTTCAGCATCAATTAAAAGAAACCCTACTCCTTTAATACCAAATGAATTTTGAAATCATAATTGAAACAATTTTTCATTTCGTTTTATTATTTGGTATTGCTCTAAAGATGAGGTAAATTTATTAAAAAACAAAAAGCATAGCCCAAACGAACAAGAAAGTTATGAAGAAGAAATTGGAAGCAGAACTTATAAGCATTGCTCATAGGATATTACAGCTTAAGGACAGATCAACCTTACCTCAATTACAAGAAGAGGCGAGACAGCTATATGAAAAACTGAGTATTTTAAACTTTACTGAGTCTCATTTTGAAGATGTTCAACCCACAATAGGGCAGATCAAAAGTGTTTTAGAAGGGCAAAATACGTCAGAGATTCAAGAAGAAATTATAAAAGAGGTAGCGCCTAAACCGATTATAAGCCTTCATGAAGAACCCGAGTTAGAGGATACTTCAGAAACCATGTTTAATCTTGGGAATAATACAATTGAAGGATTTGTAGAAGAAATTGAGGAACAAAAACCTGAAATTATTATCGAAAAGATTAATGAAAAAGTGACTGAGGATCTTTTTGTACCTGTGCCTAAATTTACCGAAGAAAATGTTTCATTATCTGAGCCTGTATTTGAGAAAAACGATAAAGAAGAGATAGGAATGGCTCCGCAGAGCATGCCTATTTTAGATAAAGTAAATGACATAGACGAAAAACCTAAATCATTAAATGATCAATTAAAAAAAGGAATTAACATTGGATTAAATGATCGATTGGCTTTTATAAAACATTTATTTGATGGTAGTTCTACTGATTATAACCGAGTACTTTCCCAACTTAACACACTAAACAGTAAGAGTGGAGCGCGACAATTTATTAAAAACATGGTGAAGCCGGATTATAATAATTGGAAAGGGAAAGAGGAATATGAAGAGCGTTTTATCGAGATTGTAACCAACAAATATGAATTTTAGATAGGTATTATTCTTTTTAGTAACTAAGATTCTCAAAAAAATAAAAATAATTTATATGAAAATTATCTACTGGATTGCTACTGTTGCGATGTGTGGAATTATGCTATTTTCTGCACAAATGTATTTTAGAAATACAGAAATGGTACGTGGTTTTTTTGAAACCCTAGGATATCCTACTTATATAGTGATTCCACTTGCGATTGCTAAAATATTAGGAATTATTACTATTCTTACTAATAAAATAAAATGGTTAAAAGAATGGGCGTATGCAGGATTCTTTTTTGATATGGTACTAGCGTATACTGCACATTATATGAAAGATGATGGACAAGGGTTATTTGCTACTTTGGGATTGATATTCCTTATTATATCCTATGTAACCGGAAAAAAAGTAAGGCCCTGATACATGTCTAAATTATTCTTAGTCCCGACTCCTATCGGCAATCTCGAAGACATGACTTTTAGAGCTATTAAAGTACTAAAAGAAGTTGATCTAATCCTAGCCGAAGATACTCGCACCAGTGGAAAACTGCTAAAGCATTATGAAATCATGACACACATGCAAAGTCATCATATGCATAATGAACACAAAACCACAGAAAGCATTATCCGAAGATTACAAAGCGGTGAAAATATTGCACTAATAAGTGATGCAGGAACACCAGCAATTAGTGATCCTGGTTTTTTATTGACCAGAGCTTGTGTAGAAAATAAAATTGAAGTAGAATGTTTGCCTGGAGCAACTGCATTTGTTCCTGCTTTGGTTAATAGTGGTTTGCCTAATGATAAGTTTGTTTTTGAAGGATTCCTTCCGGTAAAAAAAGGAAGACAAACCAGAATGAAGGTATTGGTTGAAGAAACCCGAACCATGATTTTTTATGAATCCCCTCATAAACTCATAAAAACACTTGGGAGTTTTGTAGAATACTTTGGAGCAGGTAGATTAGTTTCAGTATCAAGAGAATTAAGTAAACTCCACGAAGAAACAGTTCGAGGAACTGCAAAAGAAGTACTTTCTCATTTTGAAAATAAACCTCCCAAAGGAGAAATTGTTATTGTTGTTGCAGGTAATAAATAATATATGACTATATCAGAATTTATTAAAAAACTTAGAAGTACTCCAAAAGAAATTCTTTTTCAGGAGACAATGAGTGTCATAGATGCACACTATATTTTTGAAAAGGTATCATTTACTAATGGAGAAGTAATCAACGAAGCTGGACAAAATTCGGGTTCTTGTAAACTATTTTCTTTTGCGAAACTTCAAAATCTAACTAAGGAAGAAACATTATATTGTTTTGGAGAGCATTATCAAAATGTTATAGAGCATCCAGAAGGAAATGATCATCAAAACATTCGCAATTTTATGAAATCTGGTTGGGAAGGGATTTCTTTTAATACATCGCCATTAATAGAGAAGTAAATTCAATTTCACCTAGTTACTTCCTTTAAGTTTTTTAGCAATCTCCCCTAATGATAGTTGTTGTTCAGGATTTATTAGTAAGGAAGAAAAAGGATCAGTATTTAGAGTAGCAGCGATCAGGACCTCTTCTTTTTTTGCATCCTCAATCAACGCCAAATTAATTTGTTTGTCTAATTCATAATTGGGATTATGAACGGGCATTTTGGATTTAGATTCAGGAGTATAAACAGGCATCTGATTATAATTAGTAAGGCTTTGTGTATCTATAAAGTTATTCTTTTCTTTTGTAACTTTTTCTTGACTATGAACACCAATAGTTAGAAAGCAAGCCGAAATTAGAAACAGATATGTAAGAATAGAAGAATTCATAATGAATAATTTTGTGAAATATAAAATTACATATTTTGTTTTAAAGACAGTAAATAAATTTAAAAATTACAAGTATCTCTAAACGTTTTGATTATACCATCATTATTGTTGCCATAGTCGTTATTGTATTATGGCAGTTACCATATTTCGGATGGGTTCAATATCCTTTTCGATTATTAGGAACATGGTTTCATGAGATGGGTCACGGACTTACCGCATTGTTAGTAGGTGGAAGTTTTGAGTATTTAGAGATTTACGAAAACGGTGGTGGTGTTGCCTACTATCACTTAGGAGGAAGCTATTTAGCACCTTTTATTGGTAATGCATTGGTGGCTGCCGGTGGATTATTGGGCCCAGCAGTTGTTGGAGCGTTATTAATTGCATCAGCAAAATCACATAGAAGTTCCATGATCGCTCTTAGAATATTGATAGGTGTCATGATACTTTCATTGCTTATATGGATCAGGTCTTTTTGGGGAGTTGCAGTAATGAGTAGTTTTGCTGTGCTTTTATTTATTATTACGTTATTCAAAAGTAGAAAGTTAGAAGTAGTTGTAATTCTGTTTTTAGGCTTACAGTCTGTGTTAAGTACTTATCTTCAATTAGATTACTTATTTACCAAACAATTCGAAAGAGAAGGCGTAATTCAGATTTCTGATACACAAGCTATTGCTGAAAATACAATCGGGACCTATTGGATATGGGCGATATTGATCATTTTGATGAGCGCATACCTACTTTGGAAAAGCTTTCTGTATTATTTTAAAAAGTAACAACCCGAATCGATAGATTCAGGTTGTTTTTGAAAATGCATATGCTATTAGCAAGAGATTTTTGCATATTTAGGATCTAATGTTGTTCCATAAACTTTATAACATTCTGTTACCGGTTTGTCATAGTTTTTTGTGAAAATTGTAGACCAACCAAACGCCCAGTTTTCTTCCACTTTTAGGTGGATAGAAGTCGCTCCTTCTGGAATAGTTTCTGACTTATTTACGCCTAGTGAGATGTCTCCTGAGTGTTTGCTAAACTCTTTACCATTTAATTGGTATGAAAGTGTAAATCGTGCCACATATCCTCCTTCGCATCGTATAAGAATAGATCCTGTTTGTTTTGCGTCTAAGTGAGATAATACCGCTTCTTTTAATTCCATGATTTGTTTTTTTATACTTCTACTCTATTTATAATTTGGCTTTTCGAATCCGCCGTTGTAATCAAAAAAAATAGCTACTCTTTTAATGTTTTGTTTTTAATCACATTCAAAATTATTGCAACTATTTGTTTCTCAAGAGCGTAGAAGTTTCCGTTTTTTAAAACGGGTATTTGCCGTAATCGCACAGTAGAATTACAGATTCTAAAAACAAGGAATAGTACGTATAAATGAATTTTGATACATACATACGTGTGAAACAGAAATTATAAGCACGTGGTAAATACGTGTTTTTTAATGGTTATTACCCGTTAATTAGATCATTATTAGTTACAATCTTGTTTTTTATGTAGTTTTAAAGGGATAAACCAATTTAACGTAATAAATTTTCACACAAATGGAACAAGCAATAGAACTAGATCAGACACTGACTAAGCAACAATCGGATAATATAAAACGATGGGAACAAGAAGAGGTTTTGTTACTAGCAAGACATTTTCAGCGATTAAATAATGACACTAAATCATCAAGTAGTTACTATACTCGTACGAATCGTTTTATGATGAGTGATAGTGATTTGAAATGCTTAAATAAATTAAAAGATATTACAAGTATTCGAATTTTTATGAGTTTGGAAAAGGAGGATAAAACCAAATTCACGTTTTGTCCCATCATAGAAATAACAACTACTACCAGAAAGCATCCTTTTTGTTTTTCTCTTATACCCGAATTTTATGAATCGGAACCATTACATATGAATAATAAAAGTGCGGACGGCGGAGGAAGGTTAGTTCCGGGTATTTTTAAAGAAATGATTGTAGCAAACTGGAATAATGTAGAGGATAATCTAATTGACGATCTTTTTGTGGCAAAAGATGAGAGAACAAGATTGTTAATGCGCGTTAATTTTTTTGATGTTAGTAGTGATCTAGTATTAGAGCTTTTTAATGGTACATTTCGTAATAATATTAAAAGATTTATAATGTATCCTGGGATTGATATGAATAAATTTCAGAATCGTAATATGATTTCATTTACACCTGTATTGGGAGTTATTCCTAAGAAAAAAGTAAAAACAGAAATTATATCAAGACATGGATTAGCAGAATTTGGAGATGAAGAAGTTTTTATAGAGTATTCTAGTCCTTGTCCACCTACTTGTCCTAAAGAATAGTATATAAAAATAAAATACTAATGAGTAAAGAGCTTTTTGATAGTTTACGCCTAATTTCATCTTTTATAGTTGTTATACCGTTAGTATTATCCATATTTAAGTATAAGTCATTACATAAAATACAACTAAAACTAGTTTACTTACTTGTAGTTGTTTTTGTAGTTGAATTTATTGCTAACATATTATGGTATCAAAAAATAAATAACTTACCGTTGTATCATTTTTACTCAATCATAGAGTTTTTGTTGATCATTAACATATATAGAACCGTATTATCAAAAACATTTTCAAAACAGTTTTTCATCATTTTAGCTACTGCTTTTACAATATTTGCGGTTGTTAACACCTTGTTTTTTCAGGATCTAAAGACATTTAATTCTAACGTTACAACACTTTTGGGAGTAATCGTAATATTTCTTGCGTTAAGTTATTTTTATACTTTATTGAAAGAAGTAAAATATAGTGCGTTAGAAACAAATCCTATGTTTTGGATCAATTCTGGATTTTTGATTTATTTTTCCAGTAACTTAATACTGTTTTTTATTAATAATAATATGTTTAAGGGGTCTACAGAGGCAAGTTATCTTGTTTGGGGGCTTCATGCAATTGTAAACATAGTACTAATGTTATTTTATATTACTGCGCTATGGGTGAACCCGAAGAAGCAATAACGTTAAAGATCATCATCATCGGTATGGTAGTGATTTTTTTATTATCACTATCGGTGATTGTGTTTTTTATTATATACCAACGTAGGTTACTGGCTCAGCAAAAAAGGTATCAAAAAGCAGAATCAGATTATCAGAAGGAATTGCTTAAAACATCTATCCAAAGCCAGGAGGCTGAACGAACCAGAATAGCCAAAGAACTGCACGATGATGTAGGAGCGATGCTCACAACCACCAAATTATATATTGGGCAGATAACACCAGAGTTAGCGCCAGAAGAGCTAACAGGAATAGCTCATAAAATCGGAGGTTTTTTTGATGACATGATTAGAAGTGTTAGAGGGATTTCTCAAGATTTAAGACCTGTAGTATTGGAGAAGTTGGGATTTATCGAGGCTATTGATAGCTTGGTACAAACAGTACGAGACTCAGGAAAGATTAAAATTTCATTTACTAATAATACAACTTCTAGTGTAGCCAAAACAAAGGAGTTAAATCTTTATAGAATTATACAAGAGTTGATTACCAATACATTAAAACATGCAGAAGCCTCAAGTATAAAGATTGAAATGAAGAATCAAAATAATGTATTGATTATAGTCTATGAAGATAATGGAAAAGGATTGGATGAAAAACAACTTCAATTCAGAAAGGGATTGGGACTAAAAAATATAGAAAGTAGGTTATCCGTTTTGTCCGGAACGATTAGTTTTCTGGAAGAAAAATCAGGAATGAAAGTTCGGCTGGAAATACCATAGTATAAATGTTATAAGCACTCTTAACAACCTAAATAAATACCCATGGAAATTATTAAACTAGGATTAATAGATGATCATAATTTATTCCGGGAAGGAATCAAGTCATTGCTGGATAAAATGAATAATATAGAGCTGGTTCTAGAAGCTGTGAGTGGGAAGGATTTATTAGCAAAATTAAATAATATCGTTCCTGATGTGATATTGCTAGATCTAGAAATGGAGGAAATGAATGGAGTAGATGCAACTTTAAAAATTAGAGAGTTGTATCCTGATATGAAAGTAATCATACTCACTATGCATAAGGAAGAACGAATGATATCTTATCTGATGGAGGTGGGTGCTAATGGATACTTATTAAAAGACACGAATCAGCAAGAATTGGAAGATGCGATACGATCCGTATGCGAAAAAGGCTTTTATTTTAATCCTTTTGTGTCTCAGGCATTATTAAAAGGGCTTAAAAACAAATCGGCTAAGCCGCCAGTAATTGGTAAAGACTATCATCTTACCACAAGAGAGTTAGAGGTGTTGGAATTAATTACCAAAGAATATACAACTGCGGAAATTGCAGAAGAATTATTTCTGAGTGTACGTACTATAGAAGGACATCGTAAAAACTTAATGACCAAGTTAGAAGTAAAAAATACCGCTGGATTGATCATAAAAGCAGTAAGGGAAAAGATTATTTCTGTTTAGATATTTTTTTTCATATCTCATTAAAACATGAAATTTTAAAATATTCACCACTCAGAGCACTTTTTAGGAGTTGATCAAACAATATGTAATTGTACATCCCAAAAAAGGAATCAATTCATAATTAGAAATATCAGTAGTAAAATATCTCGAAAATGATTTATACCATATATACTTTGATTACAGTAAATTCAAAATACAAGTGGTATTAGAAAAAATTTCTTGTACCTATAAAGTTTTGTCTAAATTCTGAGGGTGTACAATTCTTCTTCTTTTTAAATATACGGTTGAAGTTAGAAATATTATTAAACCCACAACTAAAACAAATTTCAGAAATACTCTCGTTTGTTTCTATTAATTTTCTAGTGGCAAAGCTTAGACGTAAATCATTTACAAATTCAATAAACGTTTTGCCAGTACGTTGCTTGATTAGTCTACTAAACGATATTACAGTCATATTTATTACGGATGCAGCATTTTCAACTTTAATTTTTTGATCATAATTCTCTTTTATATAATTATAAACTTTTTCAATGCGTTTACTGTTGTGAAAATCATTTTGGTCCTCAAAAGAGATGTTAGTTAGCATTTTTTTATTTCTGGAGATAGCTAAATCGTATAGCAGAGATTGAAAATCCAGAAAATTATCAAAACCACTTTTTATGCTAATAAGTTTAAGTTTACTTTCAACATTTCTTGCAGTCTCATCAGAAAATAAAATGCCCTGATTTGCATTTTTAAATAACTCTTTAATGGGTTTAAAAATGTTTTTATTAAGAACCTGAGAATTAAATAAGTATCTAGGAAATTGGATGGTGATTTCGTGCAATACTTGGGTCGTATCATTTTTATAATTTTCCCATCCGTGGTATACATTAGGGCCGAGCATAACAAGTTCATATTCTTCTATTTCTCCAATATGATCCCCAACTATTCTTTTTGCGCCTTTAGCGTTTCGTATAAAATTAATCTCATATTCGGGGTGAAAGTGAATAGGAAAATTAAATTTTTTAAGCTTTCTATCTAATACTAAAAAACAATCATTCTCTTTTAGTGGTGTAATTTCTCTATGGACACCCATCAATAAATACTTTAATTTGAATATAAAGATACAATTTAAATGATTGAATAATATATGTTTATTGTATGTATTTAAGCTGAATTAAACGTTATAATTATTAGACAATAAATGACTTTTAGGTAGTGTTTTATTAGGCTTAATAACTAATGTTATTTTTTGTTAAGTCAATAAATTGCCTGATAGATAAACAATATATTGATAAAATAGTATCATATCTTGATGTAAAAATATTAGCAGTTATTAAGGTATTGGCCTAGTTTTGAAATATGTTTTTGGCAGAAAACTGTAAACACGATATTTATTTATTCAAAGACTGGTGTATTCAGTATTTTGAAATGATTCTAGAAAAACTCAACTTTTTCTCATGAGTCCGGATAAATATGGAGCTTTTATTTCAAACAAAAGTTATGGAAAAGCTAAATAGGCAACTCTGTTATTTTATTTGAAAAGAATATTAAACGATTCTAATGATTTTTTTGACTAAAAATGAAAACAAAAGCATTACCCTTTAAAGTGCCAAATTCCTCGATAGGTACTTTAATAGTTCTGGAGGATAAAGAAATGGTTCTATATGATAGATTACATCTGCATAAAGAAATACAAATATCAATTATAGTTTCAGGAGAAGGAGAATTGATAGTTAGAGATAAGGTAACCAAGTATGAGGCAGGTGATATTTTAATTTTGGGAAGTAACACTCCCCATGTATTTAAAAGCACTTTTTCTGATGAAAAATCTCATAGAATTTCAATCTACTTTACTAAAGAATCATTTGGTGACTCCTTTTTTGAACTATGTGAATTTGAAGGGTTATCGGTTTTTTTTAAAGAGGTATCATATGGACTTAAAGTACTGTCTAAGAAGGATAAATTAAAAAAACAATTTCTTAAGATTATTGAAACAGATAATAAATTAGAACGTTTTACGATTTTTCTTAAAATCCTAAAAATTCTTAATATGGCCGAAACTAAAACCATATCGTCATTTGTTTCTAAACAAATTTATACAAATTATGAAGGAAAACGTATGGCAAAAGTGTTTGAATCAATTATGACTGAATTTAATAGAGATTTTTCGCTGACCGAAGCAGCAGGTATAGCAAATATGACTCCAAATGCTTTTTGTCGCTATTTTAAACAACGAACAAGTAAAACTTTCCTTCAGTTTTTGTTAGAAGTACGTATTGAGAATTCATGTAAGTTATTGTCAAGTGACTCAGATATGACCATATTAGAAGCTTCGCATCATAGCGGTTTTAAAAATCTTTCTAATTTTAATAGAAAATTTAAAGAAATAAAAGGAGTAACTCCCTCTAGGTATAAGAAAAACCCTTACTCACTTAATGCTAAAGGTTAATAATAAAAACTAATATAAAACCTTCTAAAGAGACTTTGGATTTATTAGGTGTTACAAGCTCTTCAGTACTGATCGCAAATTCTTCCATATGGGTTGAAGAACCAACAGACCGAAAGTATATATCTAAATGGTTAAACACTTATAAAGAATCTGGTTTAAAAGAAGATATTGATTATGTTTTTTTTGAATATGGAGGGAATTTAATTGCACATTATTTATAAAACCAAATAGTTAAAGTTAAAAAGACCTCACAGTCCGCCGAGGCGGACTGTGAGGTCTGATCAAATATTCTAATTGTCTAATGATCTAAGAATCCAATCATCTAACAAACTCTATACGTGTTTTCCTTTTTCCCAACCATGTTTCCCAAGATATTGCTCACCTGATTCGATGGCCCCTTCTTCTACGGTGGTTCCCATAGAATCATTCCATCTATTTAAGTAACCAAATAAAGAGATAACACCAAGCATTTCTACAATCTCACCTTCATCCCAATATTTATAAAGCTCCGTTTTGATAGCTTCATCAACATTATTGGGGACTAGAGTTGCAGCAAGGGAAAAATCAAGTGCAGCACGCTCAGCATCACTAAAAGCAGCATGTGTTTTGTACTCCCAGATATTGTCTAATTGTTCTTGCTCTGCACCATAACGTTCTGCAGCACGAATTGCATGAGCCTGACAATATCTACAACCTGTAGCATTACTGCTAACCCAAGCGATCATTCGTTTTAAAGCTGAAGTTACACGACCTTCATTGGCCATAACTGCTTTGTTTAGATTGATAAAAGCTTTAGAGATGGCAGGTCTTCGCTGCATGGTTAATACAGAATTAGGACAAAACCCAAGTGTTTCATTAAAGAATTCAGCCAATTCTTTGGTTTCCTGATCGTGATCAGCTGATAAAGGTGTTACTAATGGCATGTGTATATGTATTTTTGAGTTTATATCGATTCTCAAATGGAGTTGCCGAAATACTAAATTAGATTATTTTGGTTTCAGACAAGGAAGAAAATTTATGGATAACCTTAGTTATCGATCAATTTTGTAACGAAGTATGAGTTCAAAAGAAACAATTTTATATGGTTAATTCATTTGAGAAGCGGTATTAATAATTTTTAGCAAACCAAAATACAAAACTAATATGAAACCGAAAGGAGTAGGGATGTTTTTCGTACTTTGGATTTTTAAATAATTTCGGAACGATAATACCAATGAGATGGACCCTAAAACCAAAAACTGACACCACAATAACCAATAACTTAGCAAAAGAACTAAATGTAGATACAATAATTGCTTCATTATTAGTCCAGAGAGGTATTGAAACCTATGATGAAGCCAAAAGATTTTTTCGACCATCATTAGAAGATTTACACGATCCTTTTTTAATGAAAGATATGGATAAGGCTGTTTCCCGAATTGGGGAAGCAATATCAGATCAAGAAAATATTATGGTATATGGAGATTATGATGTAGATGGAACCACTTCTGTAGCATTAATGTCTTCTTATTTGGAAACGATATCATCTCAGGTGACTACATATATTCCAGATCGTTATGCAGAGGGATATGGAGTCTCTTATCAAGGAATTGATTACGCTTCTGATAATGATATCTCTTTAATTATAGCATTAGATTGTGGAATTAAAGCTATAGAAAAAGTAGCATATGCAAAATCAAAGGGCATCGATTTTATTATCTGTGATCATCACCGACCAGGAACTACAATTCCGGCTGCGGCTGCAGTATTAGATCCTAAAAGAGAAGATTGTGAATACCCTTATAAAGAGTTATGCGGTTGCGGAGTAGGGTTTAAATTAATCCAGGCAATTGCTTTTGGACAAGGACAGTCTATAGAGGATTTGTTATTATATTTGGATCTGGTTGCCACTGCAATAGCTGCAGATATTGTTCCGATAACTGGAGAAAATAGAGCATTGGCATATTTTGGTTTGACAGTGATTAATCAAAATCCAAGAACAGGTTTTAAAGCAATGCTTTCTCAAGTTAAAAAAGAGGTTTTAACGATTACAGATGTAGTATTTACCTTAGCTCCTAGAATTAATGCAGCAGGAAGAATGAAACATGGATTACATGCTGTAAACCTACTTAAGGAAGAAGATCCTGAAATAGCAATGCAGTATGCTTCAGAAATAGAAACGTATAATAGTGATCGAAAAGATGCGGATAAAAGTATTACAGAGGAAGCTTTAGAGCAAATAATCCAAAATACTGAGGAAGAGAGATTCACTACCGTTGTATATGATGAAAATTGGCATAAAGGTGTTATCGGAATCGTTGCATCCAGATTAATAGAAACCTATTATCGTCCTACGTTGGTTTTTACTAAAAGTGGGGATAAACTTGCTGCCTCTGCTCGATCCGTAAAAGGATTTGATGTTTACAATGCTTTGGATGCTTGTTCGGAACACATAGAACAGTTTGGAGGTCATAAATACGCTGCTGGATTGACACTTAGAGAAGAGCAATACGAAGGGTTCAAACAAAAATTTGAACAGGTGGTATCAACTACTATTGATAAAAAATTATTGACTCCAGAAATTCTGATAGATGGGATAATGGAATTCGACCAGATCTCTCCTAAGTTTTTTAGGATTCTAAAACAATTCGCACCATTTGGACCAGGAAATATGACGCCAGTTTTTATGACTGAAAATGTAAAGGATACTGGATATGCAAAATGTGTTGGAGCTGATGAGAAACATCTAAAGTGTAAAGTACAGAAAAACGGATTAGCTATTGGAGCCATTGGTTTTAATCTTGGGCCAAAATATAATACAATCACAGAAAGCCAAAAATTTAAAGTTGCCTATACGATTGATGAAAATGAATGGAATGGAACTGTATCATTACAATTGAAACTTAAAGATATAATTTAATTTATTTTTATTTAGATTAATTCTAAATAATTTAATATTTTTGAATCAAATACGATTCAGGATGAGTGCTATTGATAAAATTTACAGTAACAAAGTTGGTATTTCTTTTTTTTGGAAAAAGCAACAAGCTACCAGTTCACCAAAAGTTCAATTGGTATTTAGAGATATTGGATTTTTACTTACGCTAAATGAGCTAAAGGATTTTTCGGAAGCATGCAGAATTACTGAAGAGTCTCAGTGTTGTGACCAATGCGAAGGAAATCAAAATTGTAGGTCATTGTTACTTAGAACACCATCTGATAAAATTGACTTAGCTATAAGTAAAGATGAGCTTGAGCAGGTACAGGAACTAATAAATGGCACTGTTTTTAGAATAGAATTACAGCATTGGGTAACGAATGCTGGTCTTAACTAACTAGTACTATCTAAGAAAATCCAGAATTTTATAGGAGATCTCTTCTGCTTTTGTCTCTTGGATGAAATGTTTTTCATCAATAAAATGAATATCTGCTTCATCTATTTTAAGAGCATTCGCCACTTTGGTTTGCTGTGGAGTCCATTGCAACATAGTATCATGAATCCCCCAAATTACAGCGACAGGAATATCTATACTTTCGAAAACTAAGGAGTAGTCAGGGAAGTAATTACAAGTTCTAGTAAAGAAATAGTACATCCCATCAGTTTTACCCTCTAACAATGGAGTTTTGTAGCCTTCTACATCTATTTCATTTAATGTGTTTTCTTTAAGACCTTCCTTAAAGAGTGTTTTCAATAGCGTATTAGTGGTAACTCCATTACGATAAGACCACATGGCAGCTTTAGCTGCGGGACCTGGACTAAATCGTATAGGTGGATAAAAACCTTCTTCATACAGTAGCGTATTTAGTACGATAAGTTCTTCAATTCTTTTTGGAGCCTGATTAAAAAGTTCCCAGGTCCATACACCACCTACATCGTGCATAACGTGCGACCAATATTCGATACCTAATCCATCCATGAGCGCAAGAAGCCTTTTTGCGTGCTCTTTTTCACTATAAATTTTATATCCTTCAGGAGAATCACTAGCGCCATAGCCTAACATATCCGGAACAATAACACGGTAACCTCCTGCTACTAGTGGATCGATCATTTTACGATATAACCAACCAGAAGTAGGAACTCCATGAAGTAGCACAATTACAGGACCACTTCCTTTATCGATATATTTTATGATACCATCTTTACTGGGGAAAGATCGTTGTTGAGCCCTAAATTCTTCATAAGTCATCTGACCTTTTCTGATTTTGGTATCTTGATACGGTTTGCACCCAAAAACGATTACTACGATTAGAAGTAATAAAGAAAGCTTCTTCATTTAGAATGATAATTTGTGAGGCAGCAATTTACTTAAAATCATTTTTTTATGCTATCACATTTAACAAATTTATACTACTTACTTTTCAGGGATATATTAATGTCAGGAATATGATCCTGTTTTTTAGACTTCTTTTAAAGTATATTTTCTATTGTTATCTCATTTCCATTGAAACTAAAATGATCTCCAATTGTTTTTCCTAACAACAATTTCCCAATAGGAGTATTGGCAGCTATTGCAAAATAGGCGGCATTATCAATAGTGATTTCTCCTACTGAAATACTTAAATAATAATTTCCTTTGGAGGTTTTTGCAATGTTTCCTAATCGCATAACCTTAGAAGATGAGTGTGTGTCGATTTTAGCTAAAATCTCCTGTAACTGCTGTACTTGGGCTAATTGCGCCCCTGCTTTTTCTCTTTCTAACTGAAGCATAGCTCTTCCGGTTTCATGTTTGTCACCAGCGCTACTTTTTGTTTCAGAGGTCAATGATTCCTGTATATTGGAAATCCTATTTTGAATGCGGTTATGGCGATCTTGCACAAATTGCTCACAATGATCGTATAGTTCTTCTTTTATTTTTTTCAAAAAAATGGGTTTAAATTTCAATATAGAATAACCTCGATAATTGTACAAATATTATTGTAGCGTATTATATCGAAAAAAAGAGAAGCAGCCCATAATTGGACTACCTCTCTACCGTATAAAAAATAATTCAAACTAAATTCTGGGCAAAAAAATAGAAACGTTAGCTTCTAGATAGCCTATGCTATTAAATTTAAAATCTATGATTCTACAATTTTCTGCTACCAATGCAATTTCATCGATTAGAACTCTGGGATCATCCTTAAAATAAATTTGAGTTTCTAATGTTCTATGTCCTTTTGCAGAAATTCTATAATGAAAATGCCTTGCTCTATATCCATAAACCCCAGGACGGATGGTTTTTATTTTATAAACTCCGGATTCATTTGTGGTAATACATCCGGATAATGTTGTTTGTGAAGGGAAATAAAAACTTCCTTCATTATGATAAGCACCTGCATCATCTGCGTGCCAAATTTCAATTTTTGCATTTGGTACTGGTTCTTTGTCTTTAGTATAGATTTTTCCCGAAATAACAGTTGGAATTCCTGGAAGGTTTTTAGTATTCAGGTTTATTATCTGAGAAGTGTTGAGGTAACTAGACGCCTGCTTATTGATTTGATTCCCTAGATAATAAGGAATTAAAAGGCTGTTTTTTATCCCATTAGATTGTTGTAAAAAGGGATTATTGCTCAAATCGTTTTCCATAATAAAGAATTTTAGGGGCTTTATTATAGAACAGATCACTAAGGTTTTACCCTACCCATTAGAAATAATCTTTTTTTAATGTTGCTTTATTTTGAAAAAGAAAAGGAGCCATAATTACGCATTTGCAGTATGATCCAATTTTTCCTTTTCTGAACATACGTAGATGGTGGGTCAGCTAAATATTTTCTAGGATTAGGAAGGATAGCAGCTATTGCAGCTGCTTCATTAAGGTTTAAATCTTTTGAGGATTTGTTAAACCAGAATTTTGCAGCAGCTTCAGCACCATAAATTTCATCTCCCATTTCTATGCTGTTTAGATATATTTCTAGAATACGTTCTTTACTCCAGAAGGTTTCGATTAAAAAAGTAAAATAACTTTCTAGTCCCTTACGGATCCAACTGCGCTGTGGCCATAAGAAAACATTTTTTGCGGTTTGTTGTGAGATTGTACTAGCGCCTCGCAGTCGTTTACCTGCTTTATGTGCTTCAATTGCTTTTTGGATTGCTTTAGTATCAAAACCTCGGTGTTCTATAAATCGTTGATCTTCGCTACAGATAACTGCAAGTTGTAGGTTTTTAGAAATATCATTTAATGGAACCCATTGGTGCTTTATTGAAGTCTTATTTTCGGATTGAAAATGTCGAATACTCATTAACGGAGTTCCTGGAACATCAATCCATTTATATACAAGTACCCATAGTATACTAAGGATAAAGAAGGTTAAAAAACCTTTAAAGATAAAACGAATGATCTTTTTCATAGCTAACTAATAAAGTAACTGTCTATAAAAGATCAGCTAATTCCGTGCCAACAAGACTACCAATGGCTATACCCATTCCACCAAGTCGCACTCCACAGAAGACATTATTAGAAACTTGTTTAACAATGGATTTTTTTTGATTTCCTACTCCCATAATTCCGCTCCATCGATGATCAATTTCGAAATCTATATTGGGTAAGATTACGTGTTGTAAAATATCTTCTAACTTTTGTTGTACTAATTCGGTTTGCCCTAATTTTGTAGTCTCTTCAGCTGCGAAATCTAGGTTTCTTCCTCCACCAAAAAGGATTCTATTGTCAATATTTCTGAAATAGTAATAGCCTTTATCCAGATGAAAAGTACCTTTGATATGTAAATCTACTATTGGTTTGGTAATTAGTACCTGTGCACGAGCTGGTTTGACACCTTTAAGTCCTAATTGAGAAGCAAAACCATTAGTCGCAATTAATACCTTATTAGATGAAAACGTAAAATGATTCGTTTTTATTTCTGCAAAACTATTAGTTTCGGTGACAGCCTCTACAGTACAATTGTTTAGTATTTTGATACCAGACGATTGAACCTTGTGTAATAGTGCTTCCATCATTTTACCTGTATCAATTTGTCCTTCGAATTGATTTACGATATATTGAGATTGAATGTTTTTAAAATTAAAAACATTACTTTTTTTGTGAAACACATTGTTATTAAAAATAGGCTTTAATAAAGCGTTGATATCTTCAATTTTAGAAAGACAGGTTTCATATAAATTGTAGTCTGATGCAGTAAAAAGTTCATAACCTCCATTGGGAGTATAATCAATAATTGAGTCTCCAAGGTTTTTACGTAACAATTTAAGTCCTTGATATCTTTTTTGCACGAGTTGTAGAACTTCTTCTTCAGAATGTGTGTTGAGATCATCAAGAATTTCTGATAAGCTTCCAAAACAAGCAAAGCCTGCATTTTTTGTACTCGCGCCATTAGGAAGAATTCCTCTTTCGAGAACAAGAATTTTAGCTTTTGGGAACTTTTCTCTTAGGCAAAGTGCGCTTGTAAGTCCAACAATTCCGCTACCTATGATGGTAAAATCTACATTAGATATCCATGTTTTATATTCCCAATAGCTAAAATCCATTCGTATAAGTTCATAAAAAAAGCCTCATTGCTGAGGCTTAAATGTTGATTAGTCGTCTTTTGGTTCTTCCATTTCAAAATCCTCCATAAACTTGGTTGTATAATCTCCAGAAACATAATCCGGATGATCCATCAATTGTCTATGAAAAGGAACCGTGGTTTTTATTCCTTCTACCACAAATTCATCAAGAGCTCTTTTCATTTTATTGATTGCTTCCTCACGAGTCTGCGCGGTCGTAATCAATTTAGCAATCATAGAGTCATAATTTGGTGGGATAGTATATCCACTATATACATGAGTATCAATACGAACTCCGTGTCCTCCAGGAAGGTGTAAATTAGTTATTTTACCAGGAGAAGGACGGAAATCCTTGTAAGGATCTTCGGCGTTGATTCTACATTCTATAGAGTGTAACTGCGGATAATAATTTTTACCAGAAATTGGCACTCCAGCTGCTACTAATATTTGTTCTCTGATTAAGTCATAATCTACTACTTGCTCAGTTATGGGGTGTTCTACCTGAATACGAGTATTCATCTCCATAAAGTAGAAATTACGATGTTTATCTACTAAGAATTCTACAGTTCCGGCTCCTTCATATTTGATATATTCTGCCGCTTTTACGGCTGCCTTTCCCATTTCTTCTCTTAATTCATCTGTCATGAATGGAGAAGGAGTTTCTTCAGTAAGTTTTTGATGTCTTCGTTGTACAGAACAATCTCTTTCAGATAAGTGGCATGCTCTACCATTACTATCACCTACAATTTGGATTTCGATATGACGAGGTTCCTCAATAAGTTTCTCCATGTACATATCATCATTACCAAAGGCAGCTTTACTTTCTTGTCTAGCAGATTCCCAAGCATTTTGCAGGTCTTCTTTTTTCCAAACAGCACGCATCCCTTTTCCTCCACCTCCAGCACTAGCTTTAAGCATTACTGGGTAACCAGTTTCTTTAGCTACTTTTATACATGTTTCGAAGTCAGGGATAACACCTTCACTTCCTGGTACACAAGGAACTCCAGCTTCGATCATAGTTGATTTAGCGGATGCTTTGTCTCCCATTCTGTCAATCATCTCAGCACTAGCACCAATAAACTTTATTTCGTGCTCTTCACAAATTTTAGAGAATTTGGCGTTTTCCGATAAGAATCCGTATCCTGGGTGTATAGCATCTGCATTTGTAATTTCTGCAGCTGCTATAATGTTAGACATTTTAAGGTATGATTCGCTACTAGGCGCTGGACCAATACAAACAGCTTCATCAGCAAAACGAACATGTAAACTTTCTGCATCAGCAGTAGAATATACTGCTACAGATTTTATACCCATTTCTTTACAGGTTCTGATTACACGCATTGCAATCTCACCTCTATTGGCAATTAGAATTTTTTTAAACATAACGTTCTAAATTTAAAAATCTCAAATTCCATGTTCCAAATTCCATATTATTGGATTTTGGGATTTGTCAATTGGAATTTTAAAATTGGGTTATGATGGGTCTACTAAGAATAATGGTTGATCAAATTCTACAGGAGAATTATCATCAGCTAAAACTTTAACGATTTTACCTGAAACTTCACTTTCAATTTCATTGAAAAGCTTCATCGCTTCGATAATACAAAGTACATCTCCTTCTTTGATACTATCTCCTACTTCTATAAAATTTGACTTGTCTGGAGATGGCTTTCTATAAAGTGTTCCTATGATAGGAGATTTTATAGTGATGTATTTAGAATTGTCTTCTTCACTACTTGCAGCTGAAGTTTCAGCAGCAACAGGTGCTGCAGTTTGTTGTACTTGTGCTACTGGTTGAGCAGCAGGGACTGCATTACCTAGAGGCATTTGCTGTACAATTGTTGTTTCTTTGTTTTCTTCTGAAGTTGTTCTGATAGTAATTTTTACATCTTCCATCTCTAACTTCACTTCGCTAGCCCCAGATTTGGCTACGAATTTGATTAAATTCTGAATTTCTTTTAAATCCATAATGTTGGGTATTGTGTGTTTTAGTTGTTTAGGAATTATAGGCCCATTTTAAGAAAATAGAACCCCAAGTAAAGCCTCCACCGAATGAGGCAAATACTATGTTGTCTCCTTTTTTGAGTTGTTTTTCGTAATCACTTAATAACAATGGTAATGTTGCTGAGGTTGTATTACCATATCTATGAATGTTCATAAGAACTTTGTTAGGGTCCAGATTCATTCTATTTGCAGTAGCATCGATAATACGTTTATTCGCTTGATGTGCAATAAGCCAATCTACATCTTCGCCACTGATATTATTACGTTCCATGATTTTGGTACTTGCATCTGCCATATTAGAAACAGCATATTTAAATACTGATTTTCCATCTTGTTGAACAAAATGCTGTCTATTTGCTACCGTTTCTTCTGATGGAGGTAAAATAGAACCACCAGCTTCAATTTTAAGAAATTGTCGTCCTACACCATCCGTACGCAAATATTCGTCTTGTAGTCCTAATCCTTCTTCATTAGGTTCAAAAAGAACTGCTCCACCACCATCACCAAAAATGATACAAGTAGTACGATCAGTATAATCGATAATTGAAGACATTTTATCTGCTCCAATCAACAAAATCTTTTTATATCTTCCTGCTTCAATATAACTTGCTGCAGTCGACATCCCATATAGAAAACTGGAACAGGCTGCTTGTAAGTCATAAGAAAATGCATTGGTTGCTCCTATTTCTGAAGCGGCGTATGCTGCGGTTGCAGCTACGGGAAGATCAGGAGTAGCAGTTGCGAAGATAACCATGTCAATCTCTTTGGGGTCGAGATTCTTTTTAGCGATTAAATCTTCTGCTGCTTTTATACCTAAGAAAGAACTTCCTTTACCTTCTTCTTTTAGTAATCTACGTTCTTTAATACCAGTACGAGAAGTGATCCATTCATCGTTTGTATCGACCATGGTTGCTAATATATCATTAGATAACACATAGTCCGGCACATAAGCGCCTACAGCTGTGATAGCGGCTGTGATTTTACTCATATCTTGATTTTAGTTTCATCTGAATCTCTCTTATATTAGTTTCAGATAGAATTCGCTAATAACTCCGTTGCGTGCCTGCATCGCAGGAATTAGCATCAATAAATTACTTAGCTCGTTTCAGTACTTGTCACACAAAGTGCGTAAAAAGTGGTTGAAATTACTAAATTACATGCAAATATGGCGCAAAATAACGGGATTTTGACACATATTCAACTAAAAACAAAAAAACTCTCACTTTTGTGAGAGTTCTCTTTAGAATTTTAACAGTATGCTTATGCTACTTCTTCTTCCGTGTTGTCAATAATTACTTGACCACGGTAGTATAATTTACCTTCGAACCAATGTGCTCTGTGGTATAAATGTGCTTCTCCTGTTGTAGGATCTGTAGCTATTTGCGGTACAGTAGCTTTATAATGTGTTCTTCTCTTATCTCTTCTTGTTTTGGAGATTTTTCTCTTAGGATGTGCCATTGCTTAGCTATTATTTATCGTTTAATAAGTTTTTTAATTTATCCCAACGAGGATCAATTTCCTCGTTATTATTTTCTAATGTTTCCTCTTTTGGGCTTAATTCATCTAATTTTTCTAGTATATCAGATTCTAATGTTCCATCTTCGACACCAGGATGAACTCGTTTAGAAGGTACTCCTAAAACAATAAGCTCATATATATAATGCTGAACGTTGATTTCATATTCTCCGTAAGGAATAATAAGAATCTCTTCGTTCTCATTGTTATATTCTTCTCCGAATTTAACTACTAAAAAGAATTCATTTTTAATAGGTAAATCAAAAGGTTCATTGGTGACATCGCAATTGACATTTATTGTGCCATTAGCTACAAACTGAAGTTCTAACATAGTTGTTTTCTTGTTAAACTCCAGATCGACTTTTATTGCAGATGCATTAAATTCGTCATACTCAAAATGTTCGAAGAACGTATTGCCAATTTGATACTCAAACTTGTGTAATCCTTGCTTCAGTCCAACAAAAGGGATATTAAACTCTTTTAGTGGTTTCATTTCATCGTCAGTTTCGAGTCTCTGCCAATTCGGCAAAGGCGGGTGCAAAGATAACAAAAAATCGTTATGAAATCATTTTTGTAAATAAAATTATATCAGAAAGTTAGTATTTAGCTAGTTAGGAGATGAGTATTTGAGTTTGTGAGATCGCTTTTTAGTACAAATTACTGGATCAAAGATTTGTATCTGAGTCTAAATTTTTATGTTCATTATCATCTCCGGTTTCGACAAATTCTTGTTTAGAATTTTCTTTTATTTTGGGTTTTTCCAATGCATCTTCATAATTTTTCTTGGTAATCTTATCCTTAAATAATTTATCTTTTTTATACCATAGAATTACACCAAATACCATAACAATCATTGATAAAATCCCTAGTATTTGAAACCCAGTAATCGTATTATTTGAATTTCTTGTTTGCCATTTTTCTTTTTTCGCAATTAAGCGCATCTGTAAATAAATAACAGGTATTTCTTCAGAAATATTATTTAAACGTCTAAATTATTCCATTACCCAAAGAATCTTTCTTAGTTAAAGAATATAATTCTACTTGATTTCTTTAGTAAAAAATTCATCGTCATTAACGTTAATATCTTTGTGTAATTGAAAGAATATATCAATAGGATACGAGAAGCAGTAAAGCATCGAAACTAACCCAAAAATAGATAAGAATTTATAAAGAGAATCTGTTGGCAAGATATTAAGTTTTATATTTTTCGTGTTTTTAGATCTTATTCTAGTTAATTCCTTAGAGACTCATCTCTCCAATACTCACATTCTTATTCTTTGTTTCCTTTAAATTGAGGTTTTCGAGGCTGTTTTTTTAATGGGTTCTTAGTCAGTTCACTATATTCTTGCCTGTTTTTGAAAATTTTCAAAGAGGCAAAAACAGCTTCTTTGAAAGATCCGTTATCCGCTTTGTTTTTTCCTGCAATTTCAAAAGCAGTCCCGTGATCAGGGGAAGTACGTACTTTATTTAATCCAGCAGTATAATTAACACCTTTTCCGAAGGATAATGTTTTAAAAGGAATTAGCCCTTGATCATGATATGAAGCTACAATTGCATCAAATGCTTTATAACTATCCGAACCAAAAAAGCTATCTGCAGCATATGGGCCATATACCAATTTACCAGATTCATTAATCTTGTTAATGGTAGGTTTTAGTATTTCTTCATCTTCTTTGCCAATTACACCGTTATCTCCACTGTGAGGATTGATCCCTAAAACTGCTATTTTTGGTTTGCTGATCCCAAAATCTTGCTTTAAGGCATTATAAATGGTGTCTATTTTTTGTTCTATAAGTTCTGGGGTGATGGTGTCCGCAATATCTTTTACAGCAACGTGGTCAGTAAGTAATCCTACTTTTAATGTATCGGTGATCATAAACATCAAGCTGTTTCCATCAAGTTCTTGATCTAAGTAATCCGTATGTCCTGGAAAATTAAAATCTTCAGATTGGATGCTGTGTTTATTAATGGGTGCAGTTACCAGTACATCTATTTCATCATTTTTTAGTGCAGTAGTGGCTGATTTTAATGATTTAATAGCGTATGTTCCAATTTTTTCATCCTCTTGGCCAAAATTAATATCAACTCCTTCTTTCCATACATTGAGCACATTTATTTTGCCATCCAGAATTTGAGAAGTTTTATCAATGCCATGAAGATTCACATTAAGGCTGTATTGCTTTTTTAGAAAAGAAAGAATCTTAACAGATGCAAAAATTACGGGAGTACAGAAATCCAGCATTCGCGGATCTTCAAAAGTTTTGAGCGCTACTTCACTTCCGATACCATTTAGGTCACCTATAGATATACCTAATCTTATTTTTTCTTCTTTCTTCATTATAATCTACTTTATAAGTATTTTTGAAATCTGAAAAACAGACCACAAATTTTGAGGTCACAAATTTAACTAAATAATTCGCATTTATGTTTACAGGAATCATCGAAGAATTAGGAACAGTTACTAATCTAAAAACGGATCAGGAAAATTTAGATATTACTGTTCGTGCGAATTTCACTTCTGAGTTAAAAATTGATCAAAGCGTTGCGCATAATGGAGTGTGTCTAACAGTAGTGTCAATTGAAGACGATATGTACACTGTTACTGCAATTAAAGAGACATTAGACAAGACAAACCTTAGTGATCTTATAGAAGGACAGGTTGTAAATTTAGAACGAGGTATGAAACTGGGTGCTCGTTTGGATGGTCATATTGTGCAGGGTCATGTAGATCAAACTGCTGTCTGTACAGATATTAAAGAGGCAGATGGGAGTTGGTATTTTACTTTTGAGTATGATCCTTCTTTGAGTAATATTACCATAGAAAAGGGTTCGGTTACTGTTAATGGGGTAAGCCTAACAGTTGTGAATTCTAAAAAGAATGAATTTAGCGTAGCAATTATTCCGTTTACGTACGAGCATACCAATTTCAGTACATTTAAAATAGGTACTATTGTAAACTTAGAGTTTGATGTTATTGGTAAATATGTAAAAAGAATTACAGAATTAGGGTAGATATATCTATGAAAACGAAGGAAAGATTTTTAATATTAATAATTTTCATGTCATTCCTTTCCTGTAATGAAACTAATAACGTTCTTTATATAGATAGCTTCGAAGAATATACGGTTGGTAAAACACCAGAAGAACCTTGGAAGAAAACAGGTAAAGGTATTGCAGTTGTTGATGATACAAAATCATTTAGTGGTAGCAAGTCCGTGCATTTTGTTACTGGTGAAGGTTATCAAAATCGTGCTTTTTTGGGTATTGATCATATTTTTCCGCTAAAGGATAATGCATATTATGGGAGTCTAAAAATGTATGTAGAAGAAGCTTCTCCTGATGGAATCCATTGGACGATGATCCAAAGTTCTGGTAAAGTAAAAGGTGTAGATTATTTTTCAGAAATTCGTTATGGTGGTCAACATAATAAAAAGTTGATGGCTAATTATGAAACACAAGGTGTAAAAAGTGACTGCTGGAAACATGCTGAAACAAAAATACCAGAAGGTAAATGGTTTACACTGCAATGGTATTTTAATGGAAACAAAGATACTATGCAATTATGGTTGGATAGCGCATCAATAGGATCTATTACTGTAGTTGGCAGTGGAGAAGGTTGTGTAGAAAATGGCACTAATGGTCGATGGAAGTTTCCTGTTATGGAAAATTTACTAGTAGGTTGGGTAGATTATCAAACCGGTGGTGGAACACGTAATATATGGATTGATGATGTGATCATCTCTTTAGAAAAGATAATCCAGTAGTAGTACAATAAGAAAAATTAGGTTACTTCAATTCGTTTAAAATCTGAAGAATAGATAGAAGATACTTCTTTAGCTAGCAAGAATCGTGTCTATTTTTTCTACTTCATTAAATCGAAAGAGAGAAAATGTTTCTTCATCTATTTTTAAAATTACGCCACCTAAATCTTTAACATCTGCACACGACTTAAAATCCAATACTTTGCCAAAATGTTGGCTTTTGGTATCAATTACTTTATACTGCATAATCACAAGTTTTGATTTGTATTCCCTTTATCATTACTGATGTTCTTTCCCCAAAAAACATGCCAGAATGTAGTGATCTAAAAAAGTAAATGTATAGTGGATGATTCTATTTTAAAAATTATTTTATTATGTTTTATTAACAAAACATGTTTAATCAATTGCTTTTCATTTGGTTAGCCTGTTTCTGTTTACTTTAATTTTGACAGTGGATAAGGTTTTTATAGGATTGAAAAACGTAAAATTCTCTCTATAGATGACAGTTTTCAAGAAAGTAACTAATTAGCTATGTTCTCATCAGTAGGATCCATTGGGCAAGCTAGCCATGTCCATAGCAATCCTCCTGAAACTTGCCTTTTTTCATCTCTAGAAAGCGTGGCAATTTTCATTTTATCCAATTTAATTTTTTTGGCAAAATTTTCATCTTTAGTTTTCATAATAATTATCAGTTTGAATTCTAATTAAAGATATCTTTTGTTTTCCTGATAAAAATGACAAAAAGACTGATAAAAAAATAGTAAATAGATTTTATTGTGTCGTTTCAATAATTAGAATCTATTTTGAATCTTAGTAGGATACATTAAAAAAAATCTTGCGTGAATTCCATAAAATTCTCGGGTTAAGAGCACATCAATTATAGGCCATATTCTATTTTTAATAGAATTTAAGAAACACTGTTGTGTTTAGAAGATTGATAAACAAACAGTGTTCTTATTTATTTGAAAAGTTAACATGAAACAGAATTAAGTTCTTCTATTGGGTCTACACAACAAAGTACCCACGTCCAGGTAAGTTCTAATTCGCACCCCCCTGAAACTTGTCTTTTCTGATCTCTGGAAAGAGTAGCAATTTTCATTTTGTCCAATTTAATTTTTTTTGCAAATCCTTTATCTTTAGTTTTCATAATACTTATTTAAAGTTTTAACTAAAGATAGTTTAGGTTTTAAGGTCAAAGTTGCCAAAGAAGCTGTTAAAAAGGATTAGGAGTTAATCAAACTTATTAGAGGAGTTGATTATCTAAAAGAATCTGAAGTAAAAATTTAATTCATTAAAAAAATAGCTCTCCAATTTTGTTTATTGTTTAAAATTTTCCATTCAGAACGATGCTCTTATAATTAAATGAAAATTTCAGGTAGGTTTTAAGACCTACCTGAATTCTAACTGCACAATAAATTTACTTGAAGCGTTTTAACATATTTCTTTTTCTTTTTCTTCACAGAAAAAGCTCGGAAAATCCATACTTCCTCCTAAAACATGTTTTTTTGCATCTCTGGAAAGCGTGGCAATTTTTATTTTGTTTAATTTGATTTTTTGGACAAAATTTTCATCTTTAGTTTTCATAGTACTTATTTAAAGTTTTAACTAAAGATAGTTTAGATTTTAAGGTCAAAGTTGCCAAAGAAGCTGTTAAAAAGGATTAGAAGTTAATCAAACTTATTAGAGGAGTTGATTATCTAAAAGAATCTGAAGTAAAAATTTCATTCATTAAAAAAATAGTTCTCCAATTTCGTTAATTGTTTTAATTACTGATGATTGAATAAACATTAGTATGAGAGCTACTAGTAAAATTCTGAATAGAAGAAGAAATTTGTTATACTGAAAAACAGAAAAATATTGATACAAAAAATACGTGAAATACAGTAATGTAAATAGAGGTATAAAACTTTTAATTGTTTTTAAACCTTCAACGTTAGCATAAAATACAGTAAGTAAAGAAAATAAAAGGTATATGGTTAACAATCCGCACATCATATACATATTCATTACAATGTTTTCAATATATTTTTGTTTGCTTTTCCGGAAGAATAAAAAAGTTACCACGGACCAAAAGGGGATATACAATATTTTTATAATTGCATTATAATCTCTGGAAATTTTTAGATACCCTGTTACTTCATCTGCTCCGTATAAATCTACTGCTCTTACAGAAGAATAATTCCCAATAAAATGGTTTATTGCAAGGATTACAAGTAGTAAACTAAAATAATTAAAGTGATGCACTCTCTTACCTTTAACATACTCTCTTATGCTATGCCCAGGTCTTGTAAAAAGTTCTTTAATTGTAAAAAAAAATCCTTTTTCAAGCTTAAAAGCTCCGTAAATGAAGTCATTTATAAGAAAGTATTTCCAAGAAAATTGATGAGTAGATGTTTTTTGTCCACAATGTGAACAAAAATTATTTTCTATATCGTAATTACAGTTTAAACACTTTTTCTCAGGCATTTCACAAAAATACAATTGTATTTGAAATTGTAAAGTCTTTTTTATATTGATAGCAACAAGTTATAAACTCTTTCATTATCCGATATCAAATACTTTAATTTCGAGATACATTCCAGTTATAATAGTTTTTAAGGAAGAGCTTTCTAAAGACTATTAATTTAAATCTTCTATGGAGAAGGATGCTATTAAGATTAAACGAAAAAATTTAGGTAGGTTTTAAAGCCCACCTAAATTATATCTACGCAATAAATTTACTTGAAACTTATGCAGCTTATTAACACTCTTCTTCTTCTTCTTCTTTTTCGCAGAACCAGCTTGGCATGGGAGCCCAACTTGCTCCTCCTAAAACTTGATTTTTTTCAGCTCTAGAAAGAGAAGCAATCTTCATTTTACTCAAGTTAATTTTTTTTGCAAAGTTCTCATTTTTAGTTTTCATAATATTTATCATTTAAAGTTATACATAAAAGTTTAAGTTTTACCCGAAAATCAAGGTAGAGAGAACAATATTCCCCTTAATTATCAACGTGTTAACATTGTTCTTGTTCCTCTTCTTCTTCAGTTTCCCAGCAGATCCAAGAATGAAAGAAGTAGATGCCCCCTCCTCCATTAACTTGATTTTTTTCAGCCTTTGAAAGCGTAGCGATTTTCATTTTGTTCAAATTAATTTTTTTCGTAGTCTTCAGATTTTTAGTCTTCATAATAATTATAAGTTTAAATTATAACTTAAAGATAGTTTTGGATTTAATGTTAAAAATGACAAAACAACTTGTGAAAAGTGTCTTCGAGAATCAATTTTAGGAAGTGCGTGCTTATTATTAAATGGTCTGGGCTACTTTTTTGGCACCTTGAGATAAAGACAGCACTTCATTTATGAGACTTATCTGATGCTCTAAATCTTCTATACAAGCATTTTTGATGTTTTCTTTTACACTTGCCACCGCGCTTTTTTCAAATAGATTCGCAGTTTTTCCATTTGGCAAGGTTATATGGTCAGATGAAGAAATAGTGTAAAATACAGGAATGTCTCCTAAGGTTATTTGCTCTCTTTCGGATCCTAATATATCAATACTTAAAAGATCATACATTAGGTAAGTTCTTGCTAATAATTCTAATTTTAAACCATAGGCCGTTGCATCTTTTAGATACTTCGGATTGTTCAATAGTAGTAATAGTTTTGCATAAACCTTTGTTGGTCTAATAATGTGTCTTATTTTTTTATTTTCAAAATGTTCTAAAGGTGATTCTTTAGAGATTAAAAATTCTTTGTTTTCTAAGATTAAATTATAAAAGGAATTTAATCCTTCAAAAAAATCTGATTTGTAGTTTTCCAGAAATTGTAACTCATTATCTTTTTTTGGAATATGGACTAAATCATTTCTTTGAGCACCAAATTGAGGTGCTTTCTTCATGTTATCTTTGTTACAATTTATTATTTTGTAAAACACAAAGTTTCCATTATTCTTTTGTTTAATGGATCCGAAACCACATTTCTTAGTTATATCTTCCTCATAACTAGGGAGTAACATGCTTTCTAAAATGGTTTTATCAGACTTGTTTGCTTTATCATATAGGTTAGATTTTAATTCAGGGCCAATTATAGTTTCGTGGTCAATCAAGACCGGAGAATTCCCTGAAGCAATTACATTTTCATAATGATAATCTCTAGAATTTAAGAAATATGCCATACCGGACAAAATTCCTGTTCTTTTGTAATAGGTTTTAACGTCTTTGGTAGTTTTGCATTCTAAAGCCTTTACAAATTCTATCCAACCATAATCTGATTTATCTAAAATTTTAAAACTTTTTAAATTTTCATTTAAACTTTGATTAATCCAATCTAAAAATTGATTGTATGCTAATGTTATGGAAAGGTTAGTGGGTTTGTAAACTAATTTAAATGAATTTGGAAACTCTAATATAGCTGTAGTTTCTCCATTATGCTGATCCCCAGCGTTCAGATGGATTTCTTTGATATCCCCTAGCTTTACTTTGAAATGACTTTCAATTTCTAATGTATCTTTAGCAAATCTTTCAAATAAATTAGTGACAAAAAGAGTGTATCGATGAACTTTCGTTGCAATTAACCTGGCTAATACAGGAAATTTGACGAAGATGGTTTGGAGTTTATCTTCTATATTTTTTTCTATAAATTTCTTATAACAATAATCCTCCTCAGTATTTGGATTAAAGGTGCTTTTTTTACTGTCGTTTAAAAAATCTGAAAATTCTTCAAAAAAAACTGCGTTAGAAAGAATAAATAACTCCTTATATAATGTTTTTTTTAAACGGTTGATTACTTTAGAGGTAGGTTCCTTTACTCCCTTATCGATTAAATTTTTTCTAAGATTGAAAAAGCATAACTCAACAAATGGAGATAGTAATTGATGAAAGGGAACCTCTTGTGTTTCTTTTGAAAACGAAATTGTACTAATATCTATGTATTCTAAAGATTCTTCTAATACGTATATCCAGTCAGCAAGTTTCTTGTCTTGATGTAAGTTTTCAGAAACTAATACCTGTAAGTCCTTTTGACTGAAATTATTTAAAACACAATATTTCTTGAAGGATTCTTCAGAATTATTTTTACAGATACTTTTTTTTAGTAGATCGATATAGAAAAAATTCTCTTTTTCTTCTATAGAAGTATATTTCCGATTATGAGTTAGTTTTTCATATGGAAATAAAGTAGCAGTATTTAATTCTCTGAAGAAATCAAGGTTTTGCATCAAAAAGTAATGTTTAATTAATTTAAAAGGCGCAGAAGTTTCTGCGCCTTTTAAAGTTGTAATTCTTAATTGTTGATAATAGTAACATCATTATTACAAAACCAAGAACTAAAGTAATCACTTCCTCCAGAAACAGCTTCTAATTCCTTTTCTGATAGCTCAACACTCTCAGGTGTAGGAGGTATGTTAATGTTAAATACAGATGCATCTGTTTGATCGTTAACAGCGATTTTTACATCACCAGCAACGTTAGCTCCCATTTTTTCAATCGTTTTTCTTGGGTTAGAAATTAATTCTTGCTTGAAGTTTTCATCTGCCCAACATAAGTTGATTAATTGTTGTGTAAATTCATTTGTTTTTTCTTGACTTTCTTGTAAGCTCATAATTTTAAAATTTAATGTTAATGTATATTTGATTTTGATTTGTTACTTTTTTAATAGGTCAACCAAGGGAAATCATCTCCACAAGGCCCGAAACAAGAATCTATAATAGTATCATCCGTCATAGTACCACCAGCCACTTTTTCTAGTTCTTCATCACTTAATTCGACATCTTCTAAGGGAACACTTTTTGTTGGAATGTTTACATAGACTTTGTTTTCATCCGAACTATCTATAACTACTAATTCTTTTCCTTTAGGTAGCTCTAAAGTTTCTCCTGTTAGTTTTTTTACAGCTTCTAAAGGATTTGATACAAATTCTTTTTTAAATGCAGTATCTTCCCAAGCTTTAACAACTACTTCTTGAAGTAATCTTTGATTTTTTGTTTGTTCCATAATGTAAAATTTTAATTGTTATTACTGATCTAACTCGATGTAAAATAAGTTCTTTAATTCTTGTTAAAAATGCCAAAAGATCTGACAAAAATGATTGTGTTAATACCCATCTTGATCAGGATCGGTTGGCAACGTAGGTATGGATATCGGCCAGATACTACCTCCTCCTGCTATAGTTTCTAACTGCTCTTCATTCAACTCCATATCTTCCATTTTAGGTTCTGCAGGAATGTTGATATAAATCGTAGATTCATTTGTTTGGTCTTTTACAACCAATGTTTTTCCTTCAGGTAAACGAACTCGCTCTCCAGTTGCTTTTTCTATAGCTGCAATAGGATTCGCTATTAACTCCTCTTTAAATTCAGTATTTTCCCAAGCCTTGTTTATTATTTTTTGTAATAATTCTTGAGACTTTTTTTGTTTATCTGTAAGTTTCATATTCAAATACTTTATGTTCTTTGTTAATGATGGTGTAAAGATATCTGTCTATTTAGGTGTAAAAATGCCAAAAGAACTGACAAAACTGTTTCTTATAATTTAGGTTACGTCTGATCCGACATCAAATGATGTAGTGTAACAAAGTACATTGCTAGTTTACCCTTTCCTTTAGCAGTAATTTCACCACGATAGTCAAAAACCAAGTCTTTTTGATCTTTTATTAAGAGGTAAGTTTTATGGCTGATATTTACTTTTCCTATAGCTCCATTGCTTTCCATACGACTTGCAATATTTACAGTGTCTCCCCAAACATCGTATTGAAATTTTTTAACTCCTACTATTCCAGCTACTATTGGCCCTACGTGAATACCAACCCGCATATCAAAAGCTGGTTTGTTTTTAGCTTCATTTTCTAGCTTTCTTTTTGCGACGAATATTTGCATTTCGATTGCCGCCAGAACTGTATTTTTAACAGCATTGACATCTGGCTTAGGTATTCCACCTGCCGCCATATAGGCATCACCAATAGTTTTGATTTTTTCGATCTGATACTGTTCCATGATTTCGTCAAAAGCCTTGAAACAGACATTTATTTCTTCAACTAATTCTTGAGGTGTTAGGCGAGAGGCCGTTTCGGTAAATGATTTAAAATCGGTAAAGAGTACAGAAGCGGTCTCAAAATCCTGAGCATCTACATATCCTTTTTCTTTTAATTCTTCGGCTACCTCTTCCGGTAAGATATTATGTAATAAATGTTCTGATCGGTCCTTCTCAACCTGCAATCTGGCTTTCGATTTCCTTACATAATTAAGCCTACTCAGGATGGCAAAAGCAATGATGATTGCAAAACAAACAGCTACAACAAATATGTTACGTTGCTTCTCTTTCTTTTTTACTTCTTCCTTATGTTTACGTTTTAAAACTCTTTCTTTTTCAACATTAGAGATACTATCTAGAATGGTTTTCTTTTCAAATTCCATGTTTAAGATTTTATCTGAAGTTTGTTTTAAATTTAAACTATCTCTTAACTGATACATTTGCTCATTGTATAGCAATGCTTTGGAAGAATTGTTTACTGATTTATACGCATCATATAAACATTTACAGGCTTCTTCTTGTATGGAAACTGAATTTACTTTTTTTGCTATTTCTAAACCACTTTCGCACTTTTTTATAGCCTCGATTTTTTTACCAAGCTTATGTTTAATACTTCCTAAGGCTATAAGAGCGGAGCTTTCGTGAAGACTGCTTTTTGTTTCTATGGAGATTTTTAGGGATTGATTGTAGTGTATTAATGATTTTTCAAGTTCATTTTTTACTTCATATAATTTTCCGATGTTGAAAAGAACTTCGGCCTGGGTTTGTTTTGCTTCGTTTTTAGTTGCTAACTCTAAAGAAGTTTCAAAGTTAAGTAAGGCAGCGTCGTAGTTTTCTTCTTTTAGATCAATATCTCCGATACTACTTAACACTAAAGAAAGTGCCTTTTCATTAGCTGTTTTTCTATATATTTTTTCGGCAATTTTGTAATACTTTTTAGCAGTTGTATAATCCTTAAGTATTAAATAGATATTACCTATATTTTGAGTGGTTCCAGCAACTTGGGCTTCATTGTTTAGTTGTTCGTGAAGTTTTACGGCTATTTTATAATGATCTAAGGCTTTAGAATAATTTCCTAAATAATAGTGAATAGCGCCTTTATTGTTTGTAGAAGAAGCAATTCCGTTTTCAAAATTGGCCTTTTTAAAATATGACTTGCTATGCTCAAAGTTTGTTAGTGCTTTATAAAATTCTCCTTGATAATAATGAATAGTGGCAATTTGATTATAGCAATCGCCTATAGATTTATCATTTTCTATTTCTTTGAAAATCGTCAACCCATTTTCAACGGAAGTAAGCGCTTTATCAAAATCACCTTTTTTTACTTCTTGCTTACTAATCGTTAATAAACTGTCTGCAATACTCTTTCTTCCATCGACTTTAGACTGAGCTTGGCCTATTAGAAAAAATGATATTGAAACAAAAAAGAGAAACATTCTTAATTTTTGTTTCTCTTTTTTAGGGTAATATGTGCTGTTTGCTTTGCGCATTATTTGATATCTTATCCTAACCTCCAACTATACCAACACCAGGAAGAGGATTAGGGTTTGCTGAGTTTTGTAGAACTGCACTAGGATCACCTCCACCTGCAATAATTTCTAATTGTTCCTCAGTGAGTTCCATATCATCTATTGTTTGTCTAACGGGAATGTTTATATATACAATAGATTCGTCTGTCTGATCACAAACAATAATAGTTTTACCTTCAGGTACTTTTAAAGATACATTACCCAGATTTTCTATTGTAGGTATTGGATTTGTAATTAACTCTTGCTTAAAAGTCTCATCCTCCCAAGACTTGTGTATAATGGTTTGAAATAATTTTTGTTCTTTAGTAAGTTCCATGACGCTTGTTTTATTATTGACTTAGTGTAAAGATACTTTTGATATGAATGATAAAAATGTCAAAAGAACTGACAAAAAACCTATTAACAACTCTGATGTTTTAATGTTTGTGGACAATTGATTGCGGTTTTAAGAGTAAACTAATAATCGAAATGGGCCAAACATTTTTAAACCACTTCATAAAGTTGTATTCCTTCTTCCTTAATTCTGTATTCTAAAAATAGTTTTAGATTTTGTAAATCATAATTGTTATGTTCTGATTCTAAAAAATTGTTATACGTTGTATTAAATACATCCGTTTGTGTATGTTGCTTGTTTATACAAACGTTTAATTCGACCCAGGAATCAATTAGAGTAATAATAGGGTCTGACTTATCGTTAATGATTATTGATTCTATCAACTTTTGACCATTTGTTACTTTAAACTTGGTAATGTTGATTAATACATCATTTAAAACTGATATAAGTTTTGAATACCTTAACTGCAGCGGTGTTTTTTTGAACCTTGAGATATCAAAATCTTGACAATTTCTAGGTCTAGAAAAATTCAAGAGGAAATGAATATTCTCTAATGTTATATCATACCAATCTTTAGTTTCTTTACTTAACAAATGGATTTTAGCTAAGTTCTCTAACATTTGTGATATAAATACTCCCATTATATTATGAGATGACTGATACTCTTGTAAGAGAATTGAGTATTCTATACCTTTTTTAGTGAGTACAATTGCTTGCTCTTTGTTATTCATCTTAAATTCTAAATATGATTTTGATGATATTGCGAACAATTGGATAAAATAATATTCAAAACTACCTTCCTTGAATTGATAATGCAGGACAATATCTGCGTTAAGGAAAACACTTTGTGCTTTATTAAATTCTTTTTCCTTAGCTAAACGGAATCCTTTGTTATATTTTAGGAGTAGATTTTTAATTTTTAAAATGTCCTGTTTACTTGAATTTGCAATAGCCATTTCTTCAAGTAACTTCATAATTTCTTCACGATTACCCTCCATACTAATATAGTTTACTGATTAGGATATAAAGATATCCGCTAGATGAAGTATAAAAGCGCCAAAATAACTGATAAAACCTACTTTTTTCTGTTTAGAAATTAGGAATTATTTTAACTATTCAACAGTATTTAAAAGAAATTCGTTACACTTTTTTAGAAGAACTTTAGTAGGAGAATCATTAGGCATTAGAGCATCTGCTTCTTTAAAAAATTGTTTAGCCTTTTGATATTTATTGTCTCTAAAGTGAGCCAATCCTTTTGAATATTTTACATTAAACTCCTGTTGTTTTTGAGTAAGGGGTTTATTCTTTTGATCTAGTACAGAAAAAATCTTCACTGGTATTTGCTTCCCTTTTACCAGTAAGGTATCAATTTCTCTACAGTGAAAAGCATCTTTTATTTCATTGAATGTGTTTTCACAAATTAAGAGGTTGATTCCATATATTTTTGTGGCACTTTCTAGTCTGGCTGCCAGATTAACAGAATCACCAATAACTGTATATTCAAAACGTGTTTTGGATCCAATATTCCCAGAAACCACATTTCCAGTGCTAATACCAATACCAATATTTAAGATGGGTAATTTTGTATTTTCTTTATTTAATTTGGCAAGCATAGAAAACATATCCAATGCACAATTAACAGCATTTTTTGCGTCAGAAATATTAGCATATGGCACTCCAAAAACGGTCATAATTGCATCTCCAATATATTTGTCTAAGATTCCATTGTATTTGTATACTGAAGTGATCATTGCTTCAAAATATTTGTTCAGTAATTCTACAATCTGTATGGCACCAAATTCTTCGGTTAAGGTTGTGAAATTTCTGATATCCGAAAACAAAATACTGCATTTAGAAAAATTCCCATTTAATAAAGATAAATTATCGTGATTCATTACCTCTTTAACCAGGTGCTTAGGAATATATCTGCTTAAGTTAGATTGTATTCGTTTTTCTTGGGAAATATCATTAAAAACAACAATAGCGCCTATAATATTCTCTTTAGCATCTTGCATGGGTAAGACACTTAAATTTACAGTCACTGATTTCTCGCTGTTGATTTTTACTTCTAGTTCTTCGTGATAATTTTTTTTCCCTGTGCAGATGGTTTCTTCGCAATATGTAAATAATGATCTTAATTCAGTTTTTAAAGCGTTAATATGTATGTCTGTTAAGTCTTGTGCTTTTTTCAAACCAAACATTCGGATAAAGGTGTCATTGACTGTGTTTATTTTAAGGGATTTGTCTACTGTAACAATGCCATTATCTAGATTTTGAACCAAAATATCTAGATGGTTTTTTATCCCTTGAATTTGATCAAATAGCTTTGCATTTTCTATAGCAATACGTATTTGACTAGCAAATCCTGTTAAAATTTCTAAATCATTTTCGTTAAAAGCATCTTTATGTTTATTAATAGCCTGTATAACTCCCAAAACCTTATTTTGGGTATTAAAAACAGGAACGCTTACTATAGATTTAGTTATGTATTTTGTTTTCTTGTCAACAGAAATATCAAAATGTGGATGATTATAAGGATCATTAACGATACTTGCTTTTTTACTTTTTGCAACTTGAGCTACAATTCCTTTTTTTGTTCTAACGGTCTTGTCCTCTAGACCTTTTGCAAAAACTGTCCATAATTCGCCTGTTTCTTCATCTACTAAGAAAAGAGAACTTCTGTCTGCATTCGTAATCTCAGCTGCTTTATTCATAACAACCTGAATAAGCTTATTTAAATTTAGTTCTGAAGAAACTGCCTTAAAAACATCCAATAAGGTTGAAAAATTGTTTTTGATATGTTCACTGGCTAGATATAACTCACTATTTTTTATAATAAGTGCAACGGCTGCTGCAAAACTGTTTATGACTTTAATATCTTTTTTTGTGAAAACACCTTCATTTTTATTGAGACATTGAAGTGCACCTATAGCAACTCCGTTTTCATTAAAAACCGGAACACATATGACTGATTTTGTTGTAAAATGTAGTTGTCTATCATAAGAACCATCAAATAAGGCACTTTCTTGCGTGTTATTTTCAATAATTGGATGCTCTTTTTTGAACGTCGTTCCTACGATCCCTCTTCCGACAGGTACAGAAATAATGATATTTTTCACACCTTGTGCTACAAGGCTTTCTAAAGTAGAAGTATCTTTATTTAACAAAAAAAGAGAGCTTCTCTCTACCTTCATTACTTTAGATACCTGCAGTAAAAGCGAATTCACTTCTCCTAATATTTTTTCGCTCTTTTTTAACATGATACAGTAATTTCTTTAACTTCTTTAACTTCTTTGACTTCTTTGACTTCTTTTTTACCGTGATATCTATCTAATAGTTTTTCAACTCCTTTAGGAGACGCCATAGTAATTATATCTACTTCACAAATGCTCATAATTCTCTCCAGTCCATCGTGATCATTTGCAATTCTTCCTAAAGCAGTATCGAAACTAAAAATGGTATCGGTCACTTTTTTCACAATTATTTTTAAACCATCAAAGGCTTCTTGGGAGAGCTTTAAAGGAGCTTGATAATTTTGTAAACGACCTCCTTCTCTATAATTGGGGTAACTTTCTAAACCCATGAAGTGTAAAAACCATTTCTTATTGAATTGACCCAATATTTTTGTGATTCCGGCATAATCTGCCACAATTTCATCATGAATGTTATTAGCCATACAACCATACTGTTGTAATGTAAACAAATGAGTACATTCATGTTCTTGTCTAATTATTAGGGATAAAGATTTCCAAGTGCTTGTAGGTACTCCAATACATTCACTTTTAACACCGCTATATGCTTTGGTGCTTAATACAATGAGTTTATCTTTAAATAAATCTGGATTAGGAAGTATGTTTTTTTTAAATTCTTCATTCCAATTTCCTAATAGATTACTTTTTAACCAATTGGTTTTTAACTTAGTTATTCTATGCCAATTATTAATTCCGTTAATAAATAAGGCACCCATAGAATTTGGTAATTCTTTAGGTTCATTTTTGTTAGACAATGCACAAATAATAGTATTGAAATCGTCGTCGTTAGGGACAATAATTACAGGAATTTTATCGCCCATGGTACTCTCATATACTTTTAATGAAATGAGATCCGGATGATTGAGTTTTAAACTATCTTTATTTAGTTTTTGTTTCCCCTTTAATGTCGTATTGGTATAATCCTCTGTTTGTGAAATTCCAGTTTTCACTGGGTATTGTAATTGAACAAAGTGCTTTTTCAAAGTTTCAAAAGCTCCGATTTTTTTTGATTCATTATAATACGATTCCCAAGTTTTAATGAATTCATCATTTAAAGGAGAATGCTTTTTGTTTGTATTAATGAATTTATTTTTAGAATATATAATTAATTCATCAATAGCACTTTCGCTTTTGACAAAATCTTTTAAAAATAAACGTTTTGCTTTTTCATTCATCTCAAAATCTTTCTATGCTATTTGTCTTTTTGCTAAGCCTGTAAACACCCCATTTCTTTCTATTAACTCATCATAAGTACCAGATTCTATAATGCTTCCCTTGTCTAAAACATAGATGCGATCCGCATTTTTTATAGTACTTAATCTATGTGCAATCACAATTCTTGTGGCTTGTAGCTTATCTAAACTTTCTGAAACTATATTTTGAGTTCTATTGTCTAAGGCGCTTGTCGCTTCATCCATAAATAACAATCTTGGTTTATGTACAATAGCACGAGCGATCATTAAACGTTGTCGTTGCCCACCAGAAAATGTCCCAGCCCCTTCACTAATCACGGTATGTAATTCCATAGGCATTTGCTTAATATCATCTTCCATACCTGCCATACGTGCTGCTTCCCAAGCATCTTCTAGTGTCAACTCAGAATTTCCAACGATGTTTTTATAAATACTTCCAGGCATTAAGGCCCCATTTTGAAGTACAACTCCAATTTGTTTACGTACTAGATCTTTATTCATAGAGTCAAATGCATCTCCATCGTAATATATGGAGCCTGCTTCGGGTTCTTCAAACCCTAGTAACAATCTCATTATTGTAGATTTTCCTGATCCAGAAGTTCCTACAAATGCTACCATTTCTCCTTGCTTAATCTTAAATGACAAATCTTTTAAAACTAATGGTTGTTCTTGTTGATATCTAAATGATACTGAGTTCATTTCTATCTCTCCTGATAGTTCGCCTGGATCAGTAGTACCTTCAGATGATTCAGGTGTTTCTTCTAGAATGGGTTTAACACGCTCATATAGTGTAACGATATTAAGAGATGTTATGAGTGCCATACTCATTCTTAAGCAATCATTTAGAAATTGATTAAACGCACTAATAAACGCCATAAATGCCCCAACAGAAATTATAGTGCCTGCCGTACTTGCGTTACTCACGGTGTAATATATAAAGGCAAAAAAGAAAATACTGGTGAATAATGGATAAGAGCTATTGAAAACTTCTACAAAATTTTGATAGCTTCCTGAATTAAACCCTAATTGTTTTAGTTTAGAAAACTTATTTGCCCATAATGTGAAAACTCTTTTTTCTCCACCTGTGATTCTTATTTTAGAAATTCCGGATAAAAATTCAAAAAGGAACCCCTGTAAATCTCCTTGAATATCTGAAATTTGGCGATCATATTTAAGCTTCATCCAACCTATAATTGTCATAAAGGCTATAGCTAGAATAGCTAAACCTATACCAATCCAAGCAAGACTAGAATCGTAGTAAAATAAAAGAATTAGATTTACGAATGAAAAAGTTCCGCTTAACACTGCTGTCATTACAGTACTGGATAGAATTTGTTGTATTCCATTAATACTTAATGCTCTGTTGGTAAGATCTCCGGCCGAGAATTTCTTGTAAAATGTTACTGGCAGTCTTAACAAATGATCCATAACTCCGGCTTGCATATTTATACTTGATTTGGTTTCCACTCTAAGTTGTAATACACCTTGGACTAATTGTAATCCTGCGGTCACCAGTCCTAGTAATAACATGATGGCAAATATCTCGAAGTGTAGCGATTTATCTGCATCTGGGATAACATCATCAAACATGATCCCGGATAGAATGGGAACTAATAGCCCAATTAAACTACCTGCAAAAGCTGCAATTATTAAGTATTTAGCGTCTTTTTTAATGCCTTGCGATGCAAATTTTCCGATTTTTTTTACGGAAGTCATCACATCATTAAAACCATAAAAAAACATGTAACTAATAGGCTCTAATTGATTCGCAATTTCATGAGTGACTTTTTGTGTTTCTCCTGTAGAGACATCTTTTAGAAGATAACTCTTTGGTGTCTCTTGAATCAGCGCTACAGGTTTCTGATCTTTTTTATCAAAAGCGAGTAGGTGACCATTCTCTTCTTTCCACCATGTACCTCGAAGAATTATTTTTCTAACTCTTACTTTTGATGATTGTGCAATAGCATATAACTGATTTGTAGTACTTTTTTTGTAAGACTCTATATGTTTTGGAGCTTCAAACTGAAATCCAACAGCATTCCCTATGAGTTGACAGGTAGAAAATAAAGTACTATTGAGACCTTCATTATCAACAGATAAAAATGATTCCTTGTCTTTTTCACCCATTACAATAGTTCGCAATTGGCTTAATGTTTTTGTTAAATTAGACTCTTCAGAAGTTACTTTTTCAGTAATACGAAGTAGTTCCTCTTGAATTTTTAATTTGTGATTTTTAATCAGTTTTGTATATAAATGGTTTTGTAAATCATTTATAGATAACATAAAGAATATTTCATCCTTGAGTACTTCGGTAGTGCTTACTACTTTTAATTCGCTGTTATCAACTAATGATGTTGCCCATAGAGAATTGGATACAGCAAAAGGGTAATTGAATTCTAATTCTGAATCTAATACGGTATTTTGGGAATATTTGGCAACTTTCCCACTATTTATCGAGCACCAAGCTAATCCTTTTGTAGGATATACAATTGCTTCTTTTTTTAGAGAAACTGTTTTTGATGAGGTTAAAGGAGTATATAATCTTGGAGCGTTGACTTGTTGTATTTGATGAGCAGTTTTTAAAATCCATTTATCAATCATATTCTTTAGAAAAAAAGAATCGATATCTACTAGTCTATTTTTGTTTATAGAGAGCAATGTTGCTCCTTTGCTAACAAGAAGTAACTTTATGTTTTTTTCGTGTTTTTTTGATGATATTAAGCTAAACAATAACTCGCCAGACTTGGCACTATGAAGGTAGTTTAACGTACTCAAGTACGTTCCGTTTTCATCAATATCAGCATAAAAAACATCTACTTTTCCTGAGATTATCATCCAAAACCGATCATGCTCTTTTAGGACAAATGATTGATTTACTTCTAGTTTTATTTTATCGTTTTCTAACATATCGGACAATTATTTTGAGTCAATTAACTTGGCATAAGTGCCTTTTTTATTCATTAACTCTTGATGAGTTCCTCGCTCTACAATTTTTCCAAATTCCATAACAATTATTTCGTCGCAATCCATAATTGTACTTAACCTATGTGCTACTATTAAACAGGTACAGCCACGCTTTTTAATATTATCCATGACTATTTTTTCGGATTTGGGATCTAAAGCACTAGTAGCCTCATCCATAATTAGGATAGAAGGATTTAATGCTAAGGCTCTTGCGATCTCTAATCGCTGACGTTGCCCTCCGCTAAAGTTGGCTCCTCGTTCTGTCACTTCACTATCATATGCGTTTGCTCTTGCAGCTACAACATCATGAATTGCTGCATCACGAGCAGATTGAATAATATGCTTTTCGGGAATTTTAGTATCCCAAAAAGCTATATTCTCTTGTATAGAACCTTTAAACATCAAAACTTCTTGATCTATTACTGCGACAGATTCTGTAATTATATGTCTAGAAATGTCTTTTCTTAATACATCATCGAAACGTATTTCTCCTTTCCAGGGTTCGTATAATCCTGAGGCTAATTTGGCGACTGTAGATTTACCACTACCAGAGCCTCCTACTAGTGCTACTCTGCTACCTGGTTTTAGACTTAGGCTGAAATCGTCAATTAATGCTGGCATGGTCGTATTATATCCAAATGTGATATTTCTCATTTCAAAATGTCCAGTCAGTTTACCCTTTATTTTTTCTTTATTTACCAAGTTGTGTAATGCTGCGCTGGTAGGTGTTTTATCTTCTGTGATGAGTTCATCCACTGCTTTCTCTACATTAAATTCATCAGAGGTCTCATAATTAAGCACATCATCAATGCGTCCCATATCTCCCTCTGTTTCTTGAAGCAAGCTTGCTACACGCACTAACTGATTTACAGGTCCCATAAAATTGTTCATTAAGTACAAAAAGGCAACGAGCATTCCTAGAGTCATTTGACCATCCATTACTCTCACAGCACCTGTACCCAATACGATAGTGGTAGTTAATGACATTAGTAAAGGAGGGATAATATTAAGACGTGTTGTTAACCAACCTAATTCTTGTTGTGCATTCATTACTTTGGCCAGATATCCTGTCCAGGTTGTAAAAAAATCACTTTCTCTACCAGAAGCTTTTAAGGTTTCAATCATGCTTATTCCTGAAGTTGTTGTTCCTAAAAGCTTACCATTTTCATTCATATAACGACGATTACTGTCTTTACGAGCCCTAGAGACAAATTGTAATGCAATAATATTTAAGGTTGCCATGGTGATACCAATGATGGTAAGTACTACATCATAAGAAAACATCAATATGGCATAAAATACTACTACGATGGTATTTAAAGCGGCATTAGCTAAGTCTCCACTTAATAATTTTGCAACTTTATCATTTAGGGATACTCTATTCCCTATTTCTCCACTATATCGTTGTGTAAAAAATGCTATCGGTAAATGAAATACATGCCACAAAAATTTACTAGATGTTGTAAGCGCTAGTTTTGTTTCTAATCGTAATAAGTAATATTGCTGAAGATAAACTAGCAGCGTATTAACAATCAAAACACCTCCCATAACTAAAAGTAGCGGCATAATGAATTCTGAAATTCCATTTATCAAATATTTGTCGATAAATATTCTAGTAAAAGAAGGTATGACCAGGCCTGGAATAACCAAAAAAAGACTCGCCAAAACAATATAGGATATACTCATTTTTGAATGCGCAACTCTTGAAGCTAGAGAACCGAGTAATCCTTTTTTTTCATTACCTTTTTCAAAATTCTCTCCAGGTTTAAAAGTCATTACTACTCCTGTAAATGCATCATCGAACTCTTGGTGACTTACATGATATCGCCCTTGAGCAGGATCACTTAAATACACCTTATTTTTTGTGAATCCTTCGATTACCAGAAAGTGATTAAAATTCCAAAATATGATTGCAGGCATCTCTAGCTGTTTCAATTTTTCAATTGATTTTGCGTACCCTTTTGCTTCTAAACCAAATTCTCTTGCAGCTTTCAGGATATTAGTAGCTTTTAATCCATCTCTGGATACCCCACAAGCGATTCTTAATTTTTCTAATGGTACAAATTTCCCATAATACCCAAGAATTATACTCAATGCAGCGGCTCCACACTCTACCCCTTCCATTTGCAAGACTGTAGGTGTTTTAACAGGGTGCGCTTGCTTTTCTATACTAGGTTCTTTTTTCTTGCTCATAATTTCTAAGTATTAGTATAAATCAAAGAATTTCTTTAGAGCGGGAACAACCATGGTTGCCGGAGGTTCTGTATTGACTGTTATTTTTCCCATGCAAGAAGTACCTTCGTTTATTGCTATTTCTGGACCTTTAGCTGATGTCCATTTAAATCCACTGTATGTTTCATGATCTTCTTCAAATTCGACATAGACTTCAAAAAGAGCTCCTTTTGCTAATAAACCAGCTACTAATTGATCGTTTTTTACGGTCATCATCATTCCTTTTTGCGTAATTGGAAAATCAGAAACATAGGTTACTTTAGCTTTCATAAATCCGTACTCTTGTGGCTGTACAGTAGAAGGTACAATAAGAGCCTCCATACCTTCTTTAATTTTTTTACCGTCCTGAGAAGGGATATATAGTACTCCTCTTAATTTGTTTCCAGTAACACTACTTTGATTTTTTAACTTAAACAAAGGGGTTCCCTGATTAACCATTATGCCTGCATCTGTCAATAATTCGACAATTTCTCCTGCATAGGAACTTCTTATATTTGTTTGTATGTCATAACGTTCCTGTAAATGTTTTAAACGTCTTTCTGTTTCTGTAATTCGCTGTTTACTTAAGTTTATTTTTTGCTCTAGATTAAAATCAATGTTTAGCTGTTGACTAGCGGTCATTACTTTTTGACCTTTAAGGAATTCTATTGTATTTGCGGTGGATGCCATTTGTTGTTCGGTATTAACAACTTGAGGTTTTGTAATCAAACCTAGTTTAAGTAATCCTTTTTCTGTTTCTAATTGATTTCTTAAAAAATCTAAGGTCTTGTTTTCGGATTGTATCTGTAATTCGATCGTATGATGTTCTTGCTTTATTAGCTCTTCCTGTAAGCGAGAATCTTGATTTCCAAAAGAAAGTAATTGTTGTAAGTCAAATTCTCTTTCTTTAAGAGAAGCCTTGGCTTCTTCGACTTGTTGAAACAATTCAGGTTGTTCAATGGTGGCAATAACATCTCCTTCTTTGATTATGTCTCCAATTTGTATATTAAGGCTTATCAGTTGTCCTTGTGAGGTAGCAACTACTTCATGGATTTCTCCACCTAATAAAACGCCCACTACATTGAGTTTTGTTTTTACATTGCCTAAAAAAGACCAAGCTATACCCATTCCTAGCGCTAGTGCGATAGTACATAAAGCGATCCAACCTTTAGGGCTAGAAACTTTAATTAATTGATCTAGTTTTTCTGGAGTAGACAATTTTTCTAATGCTGCTTTTCTAAAGAAACCTGCTGCCATGATGCTATGTGTTTTTAATTTATGTTATTTTGGTATGCTATAAAAAATGGAAGTATCAATTACTGATGACACTGTGTTATCTGTCATAGAAATTAATGTTCCTGTTTCGAATCTAAGATTGACAATCGCAACGGCAAACTGTTGTTTTGCTAGTAAATAATCTCTTTGTGCAAATGTTAACCGTTCCTGAAATAAGATCAGATTTAAGATGGTTGTAAGCCCATTTCGAAACTTTATTTGTTCATTTTTAAATACTTCTTTCGAATGTTTCAAAGTTTCCGCTGCTTTCTCGAGAACAAGCACATAATTTTTGAGGTTATTAACCGCAATATTTACATTTAGATCAATATTTCGCTGAAGATCATTGTAGCCAATTTCCTGATCTCTCAGTGTGGTTTTGCTAAGTGTATAGTTTCCTTTGGCTAAGTTGTTGTTTAGCGGAAAAGAAAAATTTAATCTTAATCCTACCCCATAATTTCTACCTTGTCTATTACTTAATGTATTAAAAGCCTGATCCAGGCCATTACCCATATTCATACCACCATACGTGGCAAATCCGGTGAGATCTAATTGGGGTTTCAAATTATTATTTGCAAGATTTAGTTGTAATTCCGCAGATTCTTTATTTTTTTCAAATGCCTCTAGGTCTTTTCTATTCTTAGAAGCAATTTCGATCATTGATTTAGTTATAAGACCTGTTTCGAATCCAGATTCCTCAATAGTAGGAAACCCGTTTTTTGGTACTCCGAGCAATTCGCTGTCAGTATCGCTTAACCCAATAACTCTACCCAAGTTTAACCGAGTATTATGTAGATCTTGTTTTGCAAGAGTAGTTTGTCGTTCTTGATTAGCAAGGTCTGCTTTAATCTGAATCAAATCTCCAGCTGGTTTTTTATCTGCCTTTACCAATTCTTCGGTAATCTGCAGCACATTACGCACTCTTTCTTCATTTTCCTTAAAAATGATAGTGTTTTTATAGGCTGCTAGGTATTGCCAATAGGCGATAGCCATCTGTGCTAACTCTAAGGATGATGTGAATTCATAATTGTTTTCATTACTTTTCAGCTGTAATAATGATGCCTTTTCTAAAGCTGTTGTCACTTTAGTTCCTCTGCCTCTAATTAGTGGTTGAGTTAACGAAAGAGTAGAAGAAACTGTATGGTTGGATAGAAACGGGTTAACCTGCTGACCAAATTGATTCAATGTAAAATCATCTGACAGTTGATCATAGTCAAGTTCTACGGCTGCCAGTAAACCCACTCTGAATCTACGTTGTAATCCTAAGGAAAACCCAGTAGTATTAGTTTCTATAATATCAGTATCAATGACACTATTTCTTGGATCTCCATCAAACAAATAATTTTTATCCTTGCTTAGAGAAAATCCAGCAGTTAATTGATAATCAAAAATACTGCGTTGTATTCGTACGCTTCCTTCGGCATTCTGAATCAGCAGTTCGTTTTGTTGAATTACAGGACTTTTATCCAAAGTCCATTTTGTTAATTGAACAAGGTCACATTCCAGAGATGTTTGTCCATAGAATGTTATTGTACATAACAGCGCCAAATTATATAATACTACTTTGTAATTCATAAAATTCTAAATTATACCTCAGAGAACTTGTTTAGTATTTGACTAAATCTAGCACCAGCCTGGGCTACTCCATCTAATACATTGGTGTCGATTATATCTTCTTCTTCGGGAGATTCGTACCCTAATTTATTAGTGGTTTTACGAAGTCTATTGGATAAAAATAGTGCCAGCGAATAATAAAAGTTGGATCTAAACGCCATATCCGAGTCTAATTTTTTATTCATTAGGTCTCTAGAAATACTGTAAACCACACTTTCATCTGCTGCAAGAACAGATACAGAGGGAGGACGTGATTCTAGAAAAGACATTTCACCCACAATTTCACCAGGACCGATAGCGGCAATTTTATGATCTCCGTCAGTAATCGCTAATTCTCCAGATAAAATGATATAAATGTTACGTATATCCTGGCCTTTACTAATGAGTTCTTCGTTGGTTTTTAGACTTTTTTTGCTACCATTTTGGATCATCCATTCTATGTCCAGGTCGTTAAGTTGTCCTAATAAGAAAAGTACTTTTTTCATGCTTTTATCTTTAATTAAGTTTTAAGTGCTTATGTCTATTTCTTTTGAATGCTAAGATATTTTGTAACAATGATGTAAAACTGACAAGAATACTGGTGAGACTGACAATTAGAGTTTTTTTATGAGGCTGTTTATAAAAAAAACACACCCAATAATATTGGGTGTGCCACAAGCATCAGTTAGTACACAAATACATTGTTAGAAAAAAAGAGAATAACAATACTGATGCCTACTCTATTAATCTTTTTGATGCTAGTAATTCTTTTGGTGAAGTCCCATACTGTTGATAAAAAAGTTTGGAAAAATAATGGGTATCAAAATATCCGATCTCATAGGATACCTCGGATATGGTATCGTAGATATATTGATCAATGAGTTGTTTGGCTTTGTACAGTCTCAGCACCCTAATGTATTTATTAGGCGTTAAGCCAACCAGGTTTTTGATTTTGCGATGTAATTGCCTTTCACTTATAGCCAACGCAAAGGATAAATCATATAGATTCATTTGACCGTTTTTAATTTGCTTAAAAACCAGGTTTTCAAAATTAAAAAGCCAGGAATGATCTGATTTAGAGATATGCGATGCATCTATTGTTACCTTGCACTTAGATTGTACAGTGGTATTTGATTGATATATTTTAAAAATTGTTGGAACCTCTTTATCCGCAACATTTACAGATTTGGATTGTGCCGCTTTTACCACTTCATTAATCAGTTTAGACAATTCTTTTGTGTTAGAAATAATAATCTCTGTACTATGATTCTGTAGTGCTACGTCGGTAGTATCTTGTCCTCTTTTTTGCCCAACAATTTTACTGCTAGCTTCTAAGATTGATCGCAGCGGATTCTTAATGTGATTAGCTATTTGCATTAATATGTCCGGCGAATTCCAGTCGATGATTTGATTATTAATATCCATGATAAGGTCGTTTTATGATGTGTATAAAAATGTGTGATGAATTAATGGTAATACCCCTTTTTTTACCATACGTTATCCAGTTATTCAATGTCTATAATGGTATAGATCATATGGATCAGATTTATTGTAAGCCCCCTTTTTAAGCTATTGGACCATAGCGGTCTCCTGTTCCCGTAATTGGCTGTTTTTTGTTTATTACAGTATTCATAATTATTTGATTTTAATAGTATAAACATTGATGTATCCTGCGGGTAGACAGTTTTTTTTGTACATACCTATCCAGGGTCACTATATACAGGTATATAGCAAGGGATACGTATACAATATCTCTTTAGGATTTGTTCGTAGGGAATGTTATTTTAAAACAACTGGGAAAAAGGTAATTGTTAATCGGTGTTTTAAAAGTACATAATCGTACGTTGTTTGATACTCCAAATTTATAGGGTATTTATGCTTGATTGCAAATGTTCATAGCTGAGATTTATAAATTTAGAGCTGAGATTTATAAATTTAAAGTTCCTTAAAACTATTAATTCTAAAAACATTAAAAAGTTGTATTTTCGCAGCAATCCTACCATACATAGTATTTAAGCTTTTATCTAATTAACTCAATATCACTTTGAAAACTAACAACGAGATAAAAATTTTGTTTTCGCTTACATTTTCATTTTTTTGCTTGTTTATGTATGCGCAACAAGACACTTTTACGGATTCTTTGGGGGGGATTTCTCAAAATCAACAACAAATTAAGGAGGAATCCGATGAGATTAAAAAGACAAATCTTGCCAATGCCTATATTGATACGATTAAGTCTACTAATGATGTAATAGTGCTTGCTGATGCCTATCATTTTTTATCAGAATCTTTTACACATTCTGAAACTGCTGTTGCTTACGCGGATAGTATCATACAGATCACTAAAGATGTAAAGGATATTAAATATCCAGCAGAAGGCTATCTGCAAAAGGGAATTCAGCTGTATTATATCGCAGATCATGATGGCGCATTAGAAAATTATCTAAAAGCCAATGAATACTATAGCAAACAAAAAAACGACTTTAAGCAGCTAGTGATAAAACACTATATCGGGCTGCTTAAGAATAATATTAATGAAAGTGGTGAGGCGTTTTTGATTTTCAAAAAGAATATGAGGTTTTTTGAAAAGACAGGAAATCAAGAAAATCATAAAGAGCAATACCTTAAATCATTATATGCACTTTCAAACGCTTATATTCTTTCAAATAAACCTGATTCTGCTATAGTTTGGAGCAAAACAGGAATTAATGCTAGTTTAAAAACAGAAGATCATTTTTTATATCCTTATTTTTTATTTTCATCAGGAAGTGCAGAAGTGTTGAAAAAGAATTACCCCCAAGCTTTAGATAGCTTAATCAAAGGAAGCTCTTTGATTTTAAGTAAAAAGAAATCTCTTTGCACTACATATTTGAATATAAGTGAGGTTTATGATTCTTTAAATAATACATCAAAGTCATTGCAATATCTTTACAAGGTGGATTCTATTTATAAAAAAGAACCTCAAGTGATTTATAAGGTGAGAAATGCCTATGAGATTTTATTGAAAAAATATCAGGATGATGGAAATACGGATAAACAATTAGAAATAATTAAAAAATTATTAGCTGTCAATAATATCATAAAAAAACGCCCTCAAAATCTAAGTAGAAAAATTGTAGAACACTATGACACACCTAAGTTACTCTATGAGAAAGAAAAATTAATTAAGGAACTTGAGAAAGAAAAAAGTTTGGGGACATACACTAGTGTCTTTTTAGGATTGCTTTCCATAGGCTTAGTACTTGGCGTTATTTATTTTGCGAGGAAAAATGTTGTAAACAAAAACCGTTTTAAAGCATTATTGGCCAACCATCAAACTTCTGAAAAGAGTGCTGATACGATTGTGGATCCCGAAAAGGGTGCGGTTATAAAAGAGATTGATATAAAAGATGCTGACGAAAAAACAATTGACCTTCCTGATGATGTAGTCAATACGATATTAACTCGTTTAGATCGTTTTGAAGCTTCCAAAAAATTTGTACAAAAGCAATATACATTAAGTTCTTTGGCAAAAGAATTGAATACCAACAGTGCCTATTTATCAAAAATTATCAATGCGAAGAGAAAAACCTCATTTGCACACTATATGAATAATTTAAGAATTGATTATGCAGTGACAAAGCTTAAAGAAGATACAAAGTTACGATCATATACCATTAAAGCTATCGCCAATGAGTTTGGTTTTAATACGGCACAGTCTTTTTCAAACGCGTTTTATAAGAAAACAGGTATATATCCATCCTTCTTTTTAAAACAATTGCATAGGCATCTTAATGGTTGATTTATCTAGGTTTTTTATAGTTTTAAATAGGTTTGAATTTATAAATTCAAGCAATAATGAGATTTATTTTGTTCATTTTAATTGTAGTTTTGGGCTTACACAAATCATTAAATTTTTAAAACTTAAACAAATGAAAAAAGAGAGCAACAAACTGCAATTACACAAGATTAAAATCACCAAACTAAATAATTTAAGATCCATTGTTGGTGGTACTAGTTATTATATGGATGATGATGATGATGATGATAATTCATCAGATACTCAAACTAAACAGATGGCATAATCATAATTTATACATACACCATTTGTTTACAAAGTAGTAAACAAATGGTGTTTAATTAATCATATTAATGAAAACTAAATTAGGGCTACTCATACTTTTGATTCTTACTACCCAATGTAAACAAACAGAAAAAGCAAATACTTTGAAAATGTCCCAAGTGGTGGATACTTATTTTGGTGAAAAAATTGAAGATCCTTATCGATGGCTCGAAAACCTAGAGGATTCTACAACCATCAGCTGGTTAAAAGATCAAAAAAAAGTAGCTGACCTAGCTTTTGCCGCAAACCCTGGTTTTGATACCATTTTTAATGCTATTAAGAGCCATAAGAAAAAAGAGCAATCATTTATCTCCAAAATAAAAATAACTGATCAGGATCAATACTTTTACCTAAAGCGATTACCCATTGAAAAAATAGCGAAACTATATAAAAGAAATACATTTTCTGATGTAGAAGAACTGTTATACGATCCGGCAGCCTATCAATCTTCTTCTTCTTCTTCTTCTTCTCAATCGTATGTGATCAATTATATCCAACCCAGTTGGGACTTAAAAAAATTGGTAATTGGCTTGACCAAAAACGATGAAGAGTATTCAGAACTTGTGGTGTTGGATATCGCTTCAAAAAAAATAATTTCTGGTGTAGCAAAAAACGCATTACCTAACAGTTTAGGAGGTATAGAATGGTTGCCAGACAATAATGGCTTTATATATACGCATACTCCTGTTATTGATCCAAAAAATGAAAATTATGGTTTAAATCGAAAAATAAAAACATATCGTTTAAATAAAAAATCCAAAGATCAAGAGGTTTTTTTCTCTGAAAAAATAAACTCTGGAGATTCTCCCATCACTTATTTTACGAATAAAAATAACCCTTTTGTTCTTTTAGCTATTGCTAATGTAAGCTCATATCGAGATACCTATTATAAAAAAATTGAAAATCTATCTGATGAAAAGTTAAGCTGGAAAAAACTTTATGGGAAGGAAGATAAGATTCGTCAATTTTTCCTGTTTGGCAATGATTTTTATTATCGTACCTCAAAAGACGCTTCTAATTTTAAAATCTGTAAAACGGATCTAAGTAGCCCGGATTTTAATAATCCTGAAGTATTGGTGGATGAAACCAAGGACATGGTCATCTCAGATTTTGCAGTAACAAGTGATGGTATTTATGTTGTTAAAACTAAAAATGGGGTTGAAGCCAAATTGTATTTTCAAGGCCATACCGATAAAGAAAATAGAGAAATAGTGCTTCCTAGAGCCTCTGGACATATCAACATATCTTCTAAAGGAAAAGAATACGCTGCTATATGGATGACTATCGAAGGATGGACTAATTATAAAGAAACCTATTTGTTTGATCTAAATAAGAACGAATTTACTTCCAGAAACCTGGCACCGATAACCAAGTATGATTTCTTAGATGATGTCATTGTCGAAGAAATAGAAGTGCCTTCTCACGATGGAGTGATGGTCCCTCTATCAATTATCTATAAAAAAAGAACCCAATTGAACGGGCAAAATCGAATGCTAATCAATGCCTATGGGGCTTATAAATGGTCTAACTCTCCTTATCTATATGATTATTTATTATACTGGCTCCAAGAAGGTGGGATCTATGTCACGGCACATGTGCGTGGAGGTGGAGAAAAAGGAAACGATTGGCATTTAGGAGGATATAAAACAACCAAACCTAATTCCTGGAAAGACTTAATCGCGTGTACTGAATTCTTAATCGATAAAAAATATACGACTAACAATAAAACAGCATTATGGGGAGCCAGCGCTGGAGGAGTTACTATTGGCCGTGCCATTACAGAAAGACCGGATCTTTTTAAAACTGCATTTATCAGAGCAGGTATATTAAACACTTTGCGTCGTGAATTTGGTCCTAATGGGAAGAGCAATACAAAAGAATATGGAACCGTAAAAGATTCTATTGAATTCATGGGCTTATTAGCAATGGATGCCTACCATCATATTAAAAATGAGGTTCAATATCCATCATTGTATCTTACAGCGGGGATGAAGGACTCTCGAGTATCTCCGTCTCAACCCGCTAAATTTGCTGCAAAAATTGTAAATGAAGGTCATGCTGATAACCTGATTTTATTTGATACAGATTTTGAAGGCGGACATGGTTTTGAAACTGCACCAGATAAAAGAGAAAAAGAACTCGCAAAAGTGATGACCTTTTTATTATGGCAGACCGGACATCCGGATTATCAGCCTGAATAGTATAAAACGGGTTTAATACCTGATTAATTATTTTATACATACCAATAAGGCTTATTTTAAAAAAAAATTAAGCTTTGATGGTATTTAAATCATTATGTATAGAATCTTCTCTTAAAAACCACATGATTGCACTAAGCAGTGCAATCATATGGTTTTCTGGTTTTTTATATGAGCGGGAACATCGTATATTACTTTTAAATTAGGGTATACCTTATGGAGAAATTTAGTTGCTTTCTTCTATCTGATATGTATTATCATCAATATTTAGCTCAATTAATAACCTCTTAGGGTCTATTACTGCTTCAACAGGAAGCTGATCTACTTCAAAAGTAAAGTTCATTTCTTCTTGATCAATCAAAACGCGTTTAGAAATTAAAAGCTTGTTATTATCTTCAGAAAACAAACCTATATCTACCCAGTTATATGGATTGACTTTATGTTCTTTACCCAGACTATCAATTTTTATTTTTGAGGCATTGATGGATATGTTTACTTCATAGTTCCCTGTATCTAAGGTTGTATAAGTAGCCTTTTTTATGCGATACTCATATAAGGTAATTTCTTTAAACCAATCTGTTAGAAGAAATTGTAAATGATTTGGGATTTTTGGTTTTAAATATGTGATGAAATCTAAGGTAGTTGGATAAGGTGCTTCTTTATATTTATAAGCATTTAAAAATTCCTTTAAAGCTTCATTTACCTTTTCTTCGCCTATATAATCTTGCAATGCATACAAAACTAAACTTCCTTTACCGTAATGAATATATCCTTGATCTTTAACTTTTATCAGTGGTACTTCTTTTTGTGTTTCATTACTTCTGCCGGTTAAATATCTTTCGAAATCGTACGCTAAAAGTTTTTTCATTTTCAAATCATCTTTTAGCTCATTTTTCATCACCATTAGCGCTGCATATTCCGAAAAACTTTCGGATAACATAGTAGCTCCCTCTACATTAGCGCCAATCACTTGGTGTGCCCAATACTGATGTGCCATTTCATGTGCAATAATTGAATAAATAACATTATTGTCGTTTTTGTTGGTGAGATTAGTAATAAAGCCTCCTCCTTCTGTATAAGGCATTGTTCCCGGAAACGCTTGAGCAAAATTGTAGTATTTCGGTATTTCAACAATCCTTGCTTGTTTATGAAAATAAGGTCCGAAGTTCTCGATGTAATAATTCAATGATTTTTCTACCGCATCTTGCATCATACTAACATTATAGTGATGCGCTTTGTGATAGTATACTTCTATATCAATATCATTCCATTTTTTCTTAGCAACCTCATATCTTGCTGACATAAAATTGGTAAAATTTATGGATTGATGATCATTTTTATATTTAAAATATACTCTTCTGTCGGTAGCCCATTTTTTAAGTAAAGAACCCGGTGAAATAGCTATTTGATTATCCGCAGTCGAAATAATGGTTTCTATATCGACCCAATCAGATGCTTTTCTGGTGATATAGTTTTCTTTTAGGTTTTCAGCGTCTTTTTCTTCTAATGTAGTTGTTGGCTTTCGTGGTTTTAATCCAGCTTTTTTACGATCTATTTCATTCATTAACTCATTATAAGGTTCGTATCCTGTGGATGGTAATATATGCGTAGAATCAAAGAAAGTACCGTTTTCTACAACTCTGATATTAGAGATTTCATTCTCAAATCCTTGACTTATATATTCTGTATCCACAATAATATCCATTGTTGAATTTGGAGCTAGAGGAGTCTCTAGTTTAAAAATTTGATACCCTAATTCTTCGTCATTTAGTACTAGTTTTGAATTAGGAATGCTAATTTTTTTTATCCAATTTGACTTCTGTAATCCGACGTTTTCATTTCCTTCTCTCAGGAAATAAAACAATGAATAATGAAGAGAATCGATAGGAGAATTACTTTTGTTTTCGATCGTTACAATTGATTTAGAAATTATATTTCTTTCATTTGGATAAATATCAACATTATACTGTATCGCCACTGTTTTTGGCTGCATGACGTGTTCATACTTTTTATATTTTTTTTCGTAAGATTCTTGCATTTTTTTAATCTCAATAGAAGTGTGATACGTATTAAGAACTTGGGTGTTGTAATATGTAAAACTGGCTGTTAGCCCAAATAAGAATGCGCAAATAAAGAATGTAAGAGCGTATTTTTTAGTAATGTGTTTTTTAGCAGATGTAAATCTGTTTTTGATTCCTTTTATAGAGCCTCTGATCCAAAATAAGCTTGCAATGGTAACTAATAGGAGTCCAAACAGAATCCAATATATATTAAACCAGTTTGTGGCGGTTAAGACCCTACTAAATCCATTCATGTCAGAATATGTATAGCTTGGCGAAAACCCAAGATTTACCATGTAGGATTTAATACCGAGAATATCAATAACTAAAAATTCAATTAAAAAAATGAGTAATATGGATACAAAATACGCCAGATACTTGCTGTTTATAAAGATTTGAAGACTTATTAGTATGCATGACCAAATAACGTATGTTGGTAACCCGGCATATAAAAAATCTTGTAGATAAATACCTATTTCTGGATTTGTGTATCCATTGAATAGTTGATATACAATAGAGGTTATAATTAGGAAGATATCGAACAGAAGACAAATCGTAATTAGTGAACTAATTTTAGCTAAAAGAATGGTTAATGAGATGTGAGGTGTGCTATCAATTACTTCATTAATACTGTTTTTTCTTTCTCTCCAGACCAGTTCACCACTAAAAAAGACCAGTATTATCATCCCCATTATTGTACTAATAGGTCGATTGAAAGCCAACATTTTGCTGGTTACATGATAGGATTGTAATCCATAATATTCAAATCCGTTTATTAGTTTATTTATTAATATAAGCACACCAAAAAAGAGTACTATTTTGAAGGTATTGCTTTTTAAAATGGTGTAAAGGTTACTCTTAAAAAAACTAACAAATTGTAACCAGGATGTATTAAAATTAAAGCTGCTATTTATTTTAGGAAGGTAAAATATTTGTGTTGATTCATTATTAGTAGATCTCTTATTTGATTTTTTGATTTTTTGTTGTTTTTGAACAAATGAAAAAGAAAAATAAGAAATCATTAGCGTTCCTATTCCTATACTTACCCAAAGCAATCTATTAATGAGTAACCATCCAGAAAAAGACACCACTTCAGTATTTTTCTCAATTGGAGTAAAGTATTTGGTATCTATCGTATAGGCTCTTAATCCAATTACATCGGTTAATGCAGCTAAACCTTCTGTACTAATATCATTTATGAATGTACCAGAGATTAAATAGAAAACTATGATGATAATGGTCGCAATAAATGAAATGATGGTACTTTTCCATTTGTTAGCAATAGCAAAAATTATTGCACCAGAAACAAACATATTAGGTAAAACAAACAACAAGAAGTTATTGATAAATATTTTGGGTTGTAAGACGCTAATTGTTTTAGCGTTTTCAATTCCTGCTTCCAGGCTTATTTCGGTACCTATAGAGAATCCTAAAAACACGCCTAATAAAGGTGTAGTTGCTAAAAACAAACTGCCAAAAAATCTACCAAAATAATAACTTGCTTTATTTATGGATGTGCTGAATAAGATCCCGGAGAAATTGTTTTGATAATCTTTTAAGGCTGCATTGTTAAAATATGCCGTGGCAATTAGTAGGGCTATAATACATAAGTTGGCGGTATACATACTAACGACATATGGAGCATTTTTAAAAACGTTCCCCGTAGCACCGCCAAAAGTAATATCTAAATTAACTGTACCAGCAGCCGATATAATAGTAAAAATTGCTAAAAATATATAAATCATAGGTCTTTTAAGACCTGTTACGATTTCCTTTAAAAAGAATGTTCTAAACATAATTGTAGAATTTTTAGTTAATGGTGGAATTGATCTTTGCAAAAAACACATCCTCTAATGTTGGGTTTACTTGCTGAAAACCTTCAGAAGGTTTTTCATCACTCAATACATGGATTAAGGGATTACCTCCAACCATTTTATTTGAAATCACTGTATGCGTATTATTGTAGCTTTCTAGTTCATTGCGATTAATGAGCTTTTGCCAAACCTTATTATTTAGTTCGTCTATAACGTGCTGAGGTTTGCCTTTACAAATTATTTTACCATAATTCATTATTGCCATATTCTGGCATAACTCTCTAACGTCTTCTACAATATGAGTGGATAGTATAACAATTACATCATTGGCAACATCTGCTAAAAGATTATGAAATCTATTTCTTTCTCCTGGATCCAAACCAGCAGTTGGTTCATCAACAATAATTAATTTTGGAGTGCCAATTAATGCCTGAGCGATACCTATTCTTTGCTTCATTCCTCCAGAAAAACCTTTCACTTCTTTATTACGCTTATCATATAGATTTACTTTTTGTAATAAATAGTTTACTAGTTCCTTTCGTTCTTTTTTTATAGATATACCTTTTAATATTGCCATATGATCCAACAACTGTTTTGCTGTAATTTTTGGATAAACACCAAACTCTTGCGGCAAATACCCTAAAACTTTTCTTAGTGCTATTGGGTTTTTTATAATATCTACTTCTCCTAAAAAAGCTGAACCACTATCAACTTCTTGTAATGTAGATAGGGTTCTCATTAGTGAAGATTTTCCTGCTCCATTGGGGCCTAATAGACCAAACATACCTGTAGATATCTCCAGTGAAAGATTATCTAAAGCTTTGACTCCATTAGCATATGTTTTATTTAAATCATTGAGTATTAGATTCATTTTTGTTCTATTTTAATTATGGAACAAATAAATTCTAATTGTTAACGTCTTACTATTTAATTTATCGAACTCACCTTTTTAAGTAGGTAGAAGACGATAAATCATCAATAAACTGAGTTCATTAACGAAAGCTATAAATTCATTGATGGTTTTTGGCTTTTCATTGATTTGAATAGGTTCTTCATCTGATGAATTCTATTTTTGCTATATGATTACGATAAATAAGAAGCGTTTTGTGATACATCTCATTATATTATTGAGTATTGCAATAGTGTTATCCATAATTATGGTTTTCTTTTCGAAAGAAAATCTTTCACTTGATTCTTTGCCAGAATTTTTTCTACAAACTTCTTCAAGTATTTTTCTTTTGATAGCACCTCCTATTTATTTCAATATTTATTGGTTGATACCTAACTTTCTTGTTAAGAAAAAATACCTTGTTTATGGAGTTATAGTTATCGTTTTGGTTGTCGTTTGGGGATATGTTTTAGGTTTTGGAGAGCCTTGGATAGATAGAAATTGGTTTAATAAAGCTGATGAAAAACCTAATTATGGAGTAGGTGTTATAGGTACTGTCTTATTGTTAATCATTACGACATTATTACATATCGCTTATCGCTGGTTTATACAATTGTCTACAATAAAACAAATAGAGAATGATCAATTGCATTTAGAATTATCGTCTTTAAAAAATCAAATTAATCCACATTTCTTTTTTAATACACTGAATAATTTATATGCGTTGTCTTTAGAAAAATCAGATCAAACACCTTCTGTTATTTTGAAGTTGTCAGAAATGATGCGTTATACAATTTATGATTGCAAAGAACAAGAAGTCTCTATAGGAGGAGAACTAACTTATATTGAAAACTTTATTGCTTTACAAAAAGTGAGGCATCATAAAAGAGGAGTAATTACTTTAAAAAATCAAATTAGTAATGCGAATATTAAGATTGCTCCCATGATCTTAATTGTGTTCGTTGAAAATGCCTTTAAGCACGGTTTTGATTTATTGGATAAAAAAGCATTTATTAATGTAAGCTTAAAAAATGATGATGATACGCTTCATTTTTACATCGAAAATAATTTTAATAATTCTATTGAAGAACAAAAAAAGGGGATAGGTCTTGAAAATGTAAAGAGAAGGCTTGCATTAATCTATCCCAATACTCACGAGCTTAAAATTGTTAAAAACGAAAAACTATTTAGTGTAGACCTAAAACTATATTTATAATGAAATGTTTAATAGTAGATGATGAACCATTAGCTCATAGAGTAATTAATAATTACTGCGATAATCTTTCATTTTTAGACATTGCAAAAGAATGTTATTCGGCTTTTGAAGCCATTGATTATTTAAATGAAAATCAAGTTGATTTAATATTTTTGGATATAAATATGCCAAAATTAAAAGGGTTGGAATTTTTAAGAACCTTAAATAATCCTCCTTTGATTATTATTACTTCTGCATATCAAGAATATGCCATGGAAGGGTATGAACTAGCTATTCAGGATTATTTACTTAAGCCTTTTAGTTTTGAACGGTTTTTAAAAGCTGTTAATAAAGCTGTTCAACAAAAAAAATTACTGGAGGCTTCTAAAAATAGAAGAGAACTGGAGAGTGCAACCAAATCTTCGTCCAGCCAAACCTCTTCGTCTATTAGTGATCATCAAGAAAGTATTTTTATCAAAGGAGATAAGAAGACACATCAAGTAAAATTAGACGCTATTTTATACTTGGAGAGTATTGGTAGTTATGTGAAAATTTATGTAAAGGATAAAACTATTGTTTCCTTAGATAGGTTGACGAATTTTGAAAATAGACTTCCTGAAAATCTTTTTATAAGAATTCATCGTTCTTATATAATTGCTACAAGAAAAATTGATTTTATCGAGGGTAATCGTATAAAAATTAATGATATCTATATTCCAGTAGGGAGTGTTTATAAACAAAATTTAACCAAGTTTTTAAAATAGACTTGATTTGTTTCGTTGTATTAAACAAAAAAAGCCCTAGTTTTCACTAAGGCTTTTCGGTGGTCCCACTTGGGCTCGAACCAAGGACCCCCTGATTATGAGTCAGGTGCTCTAACCAGCTGAGCTATGGGACCTAATTATATTTATTTTTTAACCACTGTTTTCCATATCCACTTTTTAGATATTTTTCTCTTTTACGAGCAGTGATCCTATCGGGGTATGTTTCTTTATGGATTATTATCCAAGGTTGATACCCTTTTGTGCTTTTTGTTTTTCTAGAATTATGTTCTAATAAACGCCTATCAATATCTTCAGACATTCCTACATAAAAACGATTATCCTTTAAACTTTTAAGAACGTAAACATACATAAAAATATGTTTTTATTACTCTAAATCCAATTCCTGATTATGAGTCAGATGCTCCCTGCCTGCCATTACCGCCAGGTAGGCTGGTAACCAGCTGAGCTATGGGACCTAAAACGGAGGGCAAATTTAAGTAATTGCTTCAAACACGCCAAACATTTTTATGATTTAATTTATCTCCTGACAAAGCTCTACTAAAACACCATTCGTAGTTTTGGGATGTACAAATGCAACCAGCTTATTATCAGCTCCTTTTTTAGGGGTTTTGTTGATCAATTGAAAACCTTCTTTTTCTAATCTTTCTAATTCTTTTTCGATATCATCTACATCAAAAGCAATATGATGTATGCCTTCTCCTTTTTTTGAAATAAATTTTCCTATAGGACCATCTTCTTTGGTACTGGCCACCAGTTCTATTTTATTCTCGCCTATCCTGAAAAATGAAGTGATTACTGACTCACTTTCTACAACTTCTTGTTTGTATGGAGGAATACCTAGTAGTTGTTCATATAATGTATTGGCTTGATCAATATCTTTTACGGCAATACCTATGTGTTCTATTTTATTAATATGATTCATCTGTTTGTTTTATTCTTTTTTATTGTCAGATGTAATTTGCCATGAATCATTCTGGAAGGTATAAACCTAATTTCTATGGCTCATTTCATGAGATGTTGTTATAACTGAGAAGTAAAAGTACAAAATAGCGATAAGTAAAGGTTTTTATAACAAAAGAAAATAATGATATCATTTGTTATTTGAATTTAATGGAAAAGAAAATTACTATTTCTTCTTCGCTAAAGCGAAAAAAGCATGTTTTATCCTAGTAAATGCTAAGGATAAATGGTATAACTCGCATAATTACCTATTTTTGCAGTCATGGAAACAAACAGACAGAAAAAAATAGGTGGAGTATTGCAGCGTGATGTCGCGGATGTAATACAACATGCATTGCGTGAAGCGGGAGTACAGGGGATTTTGGTTTCTGTTACCAAGGTAAGTGTAACTACAGATTTGTCAATAGCAAAAGTATATATGAGTGTTTTTCCTCATAATGAAGGAGAAAAAGTATTGAATGAGGTAAATGCAGTAAAGTCGCAAATCAAACATCAGGTAGCGCAGCGTACTAGAAATCAACTTCGTCGTATGCCTGAATTATCTTATTATATAGATGATTCTCTTGAGTATATAGATAATATAGATAAGGCAATAAAAGGAAAAGAAAACCCATTAGAAAACCCTGATTTATTGCCAAAGCGCAAGAAGAAGTAAGATTTTATAGTGTTTGAAAAATAATAAGGAGATCATAAACCTTTATTCTATTATCTTTATTCAAAAATTAAATTTATTTAGACTCGGTATTTTAACGATTTGAAATTTTCATACTACATCGCTAAGCGTTATTTATTTTCTCCTGGTAGCAGTAATGCAATAAACATTATTACTGGTATTGCAGCTGCTGGCGTAGTTATAGGTGCGATGGCATTATTTTTAGTGTTATGTGGTTTTGCAGGGTTAAAAGACTTTAGTCTTCAGTTTTCTTCTTATTTTGATCCCGATCTAAAGATTTTTCCTTCAAGTGGAAAAACATTTGTTTTTACCGATGCTCAAAAAGAGAAATTATCTTCTATAGAAGGAGTTGTTAATTTTTCCGAAATTATAGAAGAACGTGTATTTCTGGAATTTAAAGACAAACAAAAAACAGGTTTTATAAAAGGTGTAGATGCTAATTATAAAAAAGTCATCCAAACTGATAGTATCGTATTTGCAGGAGAATGGTTGACGGGTAATGATGCTCAAGTAGTTGCTGGTTATGGAATTAGTAGAGAATTGGGTATGGGTGTAGAACAGATTTACACTAATTTCTTAAATATATATGTTCCAAAACCTGGAAAAGGAATTCCTAGAGATCCCTCCAAGGCTTTTAGGAAAAAAACAGCGGTTAATACCGGTATATATACGGTAAATGAAGATCTAGATAAAAAATATGTCTTTTCGACTATAGGATTAGCAAGGGATTTATTAAAATTACCTAAGGATGAAATAACTCATGTAGAACTTAAATTATCTCCAGGTGTAGATGAAAAAGCTGTTGAGAAAGATATACTAGCCCTTTTTGAGAATCAGGTAATTATTAAAAATAGAATACAGCTTAATGACACCTTATATAAAATGCTAAATACCGAGAATTTAGCGTCCTACTTGGTGATAACATTGATAGCAATCATTGCATTGTTTAATGTAGCCGGAGCAATTATTATGATGATAATTGATAAAAAGAATAATATCAAAACACTAAATAATCTAGGTGCGACTTTACCAAAAATTAGAAAAATATTTTTGTTTCAGGGATCATTGATGACCATTTTAGGAGCATTATTAGGTCTTCTTTTAGGTTTTATACTGATTGTATGTCAACAGCAGTTTGGATTATTAATGATCACCCCTTCTTTACCTTATCCTACTAAGATTACCGTAACTAGTTTTGTGATAGTGTTTTTTACAATTACTGTTATTGGTATTGTAGCTTCCTTGCTAGCGTCCAGTAGAATTAATCAGAAGTTAGTGAACTATTAATCAGGGTAGCATTTATACAAATTCAAATCCACTGAACTTTTCCTGAATCTCATTAAAAGTACTAAAGACATCTATAGAATGATCGCTTGTTACCATTTTCATGCGATACTCTTTAAAGTGAGGAATTCCTTTGAAGTAATTGGTGTAATGTCTACGTGTTTCGAAAACACCAAGTTTTTCTCCTTTCCAGTCAATAGCCATTTCTAAGTGTCTACGTGCAGCAATAACGCGTTCTTCTATGGTTGGAGGTGGTAGGTGTTCTCCCGTTTCAAAAAAGTGTTTTACTTCTTTAAAAAACCAAGGATATCCAATACTCGCACGTCCGATCATAGCACCATCTAGACCATATTCGTCACGCATTTCCATAGCACGCTCAGGGCTGTCTACATCACCATTGCCAAAAACAGGAATATGCATTCTCTGATTATTTTTTACAGCTGCGATAGGTTTCCAATCGGCATTACCTTTATACATTTGTGCTCGTGTACGACCATGAATAGCTATCGCTTTGGCACCAACATCCTGTAATCGTTCGGCAACTTCCACAATTTTTATAGAATTATCATCCCAACCCAATCTGGTTTTCACAGTTACAGGCAATTTAGTGTGTTCTACCATGGCCTTGGTCAAAGAAACCATAAGATCGATATCTTTTAGAATACCTGCTCCTGCACCTTTACTGACTACTTTTTTTACCGGACAACCAAAATTTATATCGATAATATCAGGGCCAGATGCTTCTACAATTTCTACAGATTTTAGCATAGAATCTAGGTTAGCACCAAAAATTTGGATCCCTACAGGCCGTTCTTTTTCATAAATATCTAACTTCATAACACTTTTTGCCGCATCCCGAATAAGTCCTTCACTGGAGATAAATTCTGTATATACAACATCGGCACCTTGTTCTTTACACAGGGCACGAAAAGGTGGATCACTCACATCTTCCATAGGTGCTAATAACAATGGAAATTCTCCTACATTTATGTCTCCAATCTTTGCCACAATCTCTGTTTGTTTGGTTATTTGTTATTTAAAGATGAGGCAAAAGTACGAATTATAAGGAATCTTCACGTTCTAAAACCTAACTGGTCTAAAAATGCTTGGATAGATGATATAAACCTTTTAAAATCGATTATATTTGCAAGTCATTACAGTAGTGGAAACTGCGTGAGGGATTGTAGAGGAAATCCCGCAGCCTGACAAAGGAAGTGCGAGGAATTGAAACGGAAAGCCCGACCCTTGTGGGTCACGCCCTAAAGAATAATTGAAGAGATAGCATGAAAAACATAAGAAACTTTTGCATTATTGCGCATATTGATCACGGTAAAAGTACGTTAGCAGATCGATTGTTGGATTTTACAGGATCGGTTACAGCTCGTGAGGCTCAAGCGCAATTATTGGATAGTATGGATCTAGAGCGTGAACGTGGTATTACGATCAAGAGTCACGCGATCCAGATGGAGTACACGTATAAAGGAGAGGAATATATTCTGAATCTTATCGACACTCCTGGACACGTAGATTTCTCTTATGAAGTTTCTCGTTCTATAGCTGCTTGTGAAGGTGCTTTGTTGATTGTAGATGCTGCACAAAGTATCCAGGCTCAGACAATTTCTAATTTGTATTTAGCATTAGAAAATGATTTAGAGATTATTCCTGTATTGAATAAAGTAGATTTGCCAAGTGCTAATCCTGAAGAAGTAACTGATGATATCGTGGATTTACTTGGGTGCGAGGCAGAGGAAGTAATTCCTGCGAGTGCAAAAACAGGGATTGGTATTGAAGAAATTCTTACGGCGATTATAGAAAGAGTTCCCGCTCCAAAAGGTAATCCTGATGAACCACTACAGGCATTGATTTTTGATTCGGTTTATAATTCTTTTAGAGGTGTTGAAACCTATTTTAAGGTGGTTAACGGTGAAATTAAAAAAGGTCAGCAGATTAAATTTGTTGCTACCGGAAAAGATTATTCTGCGGATGAGGTAGGAACATTGAAACTAAATCAAGTTCCGAGAAAGACTATTAAAACAGGAGATGTAGGATATCTAATTACAGGTATTAAGGATGCACGTGAGGTAAAAGTAGGTGATACTATTACAGATGCTAAAACGCCTACTCAGAATGCTATAGCAGGTTTTGAGGATGTAAAACCTATGGTATTTGCGGGTATTTATCCGGTAGATACTGAAGATTATGAGGAGCTTAGAGCTTCTATGGAAAAACTACAGCTTAATGATGCTTCTTTGGTTTTTGTACCAGAGAGTTCTGCAGCATTAGGATTTGGTTTCCGTTGTGGATTCTTAGGAATGTTACATATGGAAATCATCCAGGAACGATTGGAACGCGAGTTTAATATGACGGTTATTACAACAGTTCCAAACGTATCATATCATGCTTTTACCAATAAGAACCCTGATGATATTATCATTGTAAATAATCCGACTGATTTACCAGACCCTTCTTCTATGAATCGTGTAGAAGAACCTTATATAAAAGCAACTATTATTACCAAGTCAGATTTTGTAGGTTCAGTAATGTCTCTATGTATTGAAAAACGAGGTGAGATTACAAATCAGACCTATCTAACTACTGAGAGGGTGGAGTTGACCTTTGATATGCCACTAGCGGAGATCGTATTTGATTTTTATGATCGACTTAAAACAGTTTCTAAAGGATATGCTTCTTTTGATTATACGCCTATTGGATTGCGTCCTTCAAAACTAGTAAAAGTGGATATGTTGCTTAATGGAAATATAGTAGATGCATTATCTGCTTTACTGCATAAGGACAACGCTTACGGTATTGGTAAAAAGATCTGCGAAAAATTAAAAGAACTGATCCCAAGACAACAATTTGATATTCCAATCCAAGCTGCGATTGGTGCAAAGTTTATTGCTCGTGAAACAGTAAAAGCATTGCGTAAAGATGTTACAGCGAAATGTTATGGTGGTGATATCTCACGTAAGCGTAAGTTATTAGAAAAGCAGAAAAAAGGTAAAAAACGTATGCGTCAAGTAGGTAATGTAGAAATCCCTCAGGAAGCATTTATGGCAGTACTGAAATTGAATGACTAGTGTTAGCTTCTACAATCGTTAATAGGCAGTTAAGTTTTTGGTTAACTGTTAGTTAGTTTCTTATATTTAGATAATTATCCACCTGTTAAATTATCTAATCATGAGAAAATTCATCGTTATACTTTTATTAATTCCTTTTTTGTCAATTTCACAGAATATTAAAGGGGTTGTTTTAGATACTCAGAATGGAACCCCCTTAGGCGGTGTGAACGTTTATGTGAAAAATCAGAAAAGAGGAACTGTCACTAATCTTAAAGGTAAGTTTGTTTTACCATTGAATGACATAAATAATGATACTCTTTACTTTTCTTATTTGGGGTATAAAACAAAAGAAGTACCATATTCGGATATTAAAAAAAAGCGACTAACCATATATCTTACTCCGGATCCTGAAGAGCTTGGCAAAGTTGAAATTTACGCTGACCGAAAATTGAAACCCGTTTTAAAGTTTGAGATTCTTTCAAATATGAAAGAAACACTTTATGCATTTGGTTCGGTGTTGCAGGATAACAAAATCTATGTGTTGGGAGGAGATTTTTCTTCAAATGTAAATTCTCAAATTCAGGCTATCGATCTTGATCCCAGTTTAACACATCCAACTACACCTTTTTCTGAGTTTATAAGAAAATCCTTTTTCCGAAGTAGAAATTGGCAAGGTTATAAAGGAGATCTTATGGTTTATGATATTGATTCGGATGTCTGGAACGAATCTCGTATGGAATTTAGAAAAAGGGCGTATCATAATATCCACTTTTATAACGATAAAATATATGTTTTAGGAGGGAAGCAATTATCTGTTGGTAGGAAATACGAATATCTTGATTCTAAAATTGAAGTTTTTGATCTTAAAAATAATAAAATTTCTGTCGATCATACCAACCCACATGAGGCAGTTGATTTTGCTTCTTTTTTGTATAATAACCATCTTATCGTTATGGGTGGTTCTGTAAAAATAAATAAAAATGGTAAAAAGAGTTATTCCGATAAAATTCATAGTTATAATCTGAAAACCGGTCTCTGGTATGAATTAGGTAATATTCCTTTTTTAAACGAAATACAAGGGGTGCTTATAGATGATAAAATATATACGATTGAAATTTCTAATAATCATAATATGCCGTCAAAGTTACATACGTTCAATTTGACTACCGGTAAGTGGAAAAATATAGGAATTTTATCAAAGAATATTAAGAATCCAGCTATAACAAGTAGCGACCACGTGATTTACTTTTTTGAAAATGGAAAAATTTATACTCTGGATACTACTACTAACATCTTTAATGAATACCTTATTAATTTATATTTGCAAGGTGCCAAGATGTATCATCATAAGGAAAAGCTTTTGATCTTAGGAGGATATGAAGAGAGTCGGATTTCTAAAATACCATCTTCAAGATTATTTAGTATTGATGTAAATCAAATTGATGGAACAAGAATCAATTTGTATAGTCAATTGTGATTTAATTGAAAAAAGAGGTGTTTAAAAAAGTAGGAAAAAGATTATATTCAACTACACTTATGATGATTAAAATGCACTTTTAGCAGATTAAGTGTTGTTTTTTCGTTATTTTATATATATTTGTACTTGATATAGATCCCTAGATTAACTTCTATGTCAAAACTTAACAAATAACTATAACGCAACTCGCTATGCAGAATTTTTTTACAAAGCAACCGATATACGTTTACTTTTTTATCATTTCTATTGTATTAGCTTGCATTTCATAATTAAAATGTCAATCTAAGAATAGTTAATGTTGTAGTAAAAATTAGTATCAAATAAGTTTTGTCTTTTTTGCTTCGATCATCTTGGTTAGCATATATTCTACGCCATTCTCATCATTACTTTTAGTAGTGTAATTTGCAACGGCTTTTACATTAGGGTGCGCATTTTGCATCGCAAAACTATAGGTAGCCTGAGACATCATTTCCAGATCATTATTATAGTCTCCGAATACCATAGTCTCTTGAGGTGAGATATTAAGACTTTTTTGAAGGTTTTTGAGTGCATGACCTTTATTGGCGTCGTTGTGAGATAAGTCAAGCCAGACTTTGCCAGAAACTTTTACTTTTAGTTTGCTTTCTAAGTGTTTAAGAGATGGATATAGATATTTTTCTGCCCCTTTTTCGTTGCAGATAGCAATTTTTAGATATTGATCATCCACTACTTGGGATAAATCCTCTACGATTTCATACCTACCGTAAAACTCATTAAGCATATTTACAAAGTCCTGCCCATAATTTTCGATATACGCTTTTTTACGGCCACATAATATTACTTGCGACCCTTTTAGATCTTTGGTAACGTCTAGTAAATCTAAATATGTTTGACGATCAATTTCTGTGGTTTGTAATTCTTGATCTTTATGCATTGTTAAGGCACCATTCTCCGCAATAACAATCATATCATTTTTGATGGTATCTAGTTTATGTATTATACTATAATATTGTCTCCCACTTGCCGCAACAAAAGTGACTCCCAAATCTCTTAGTTCATCGAATAGGTAATAGAAAGATTGACTAACTTCTCCTCTTGAATTGAGAAGTGTACCATCCATATCTGTTGCAACCAGTTTTATTTGAGACAAATCCATAGCTTAAAATTTAAGAGGCAAAGGTATAGTAGTTTAAAATAAGAGACTACATTGTAATTGTAATATTTGTATTAAATAAGAAAAATGACCTTAGCCTTTAAGGAACTAAATTTTCTTATTAAAACTCCCTTGAAGATAAACTTAACAAAGTATAACACTTTTTTACGAACAATATAACAGTTGTTAATCTTATAAATGGTTGATTTTACAGTAATTTTAAGGGAGAAAATAGTTTTAAATATCATTGTTAACTCTTAAAAAAACCTATTAATATGAAAAACTTAAAATCTTTAAAGGAGTCGTTATCGTCCAAAAAACAAGGAAGCAGAGAATTGACGGCAGAGGAAAGAAAAGCAATTAATGGAGGGCAATTTGATACTCTGGAAGAATGTTATGAAAATTGTGGAGGGACTGATGGTGGCTGGGGCTATTATTCTGGTAGCGGAAAATGCGAACCTACTGGACAAGGAGATTGGGATTGTTATGAAAGTTAGAAATTAAATAAAACATATTAATTTAGTAAATACGATCTACAAAAATAGGTCGTATTTTGTTTTAAATTGGATTATCACTAAATGAAAGAAGAAATTTCCAATCATCTACTTAATGATATAGCATTTCTTATCGAGGCCAATGCAACTAAATCTATTGAATTAAATACAGTATTTCTTGTTGGAAGTAATTATAATATTAAAGATGTAAGAGAAGTTTATAATAAAAATTCCGATATAGATATTATTGTTTTATCAGAAGTAGATTCTTTTCAAATTCATACAGAACATAAGGGGGTAAAATTTGACATATGCATTGTTAATCTAAATGATACTATTAATTTGGTTCTGGCAGCTTTTAATGGTTCACCTATGGCAGGTAAAGTATTTTCTTCTATTAGTTCTTATAGGATCATAATTGATAAAAAAGGGGTAGGGATTTCTTTTGTTGAGGTTATACAAAAAATCTATTCTATTTTTACCCAAGCGTGTTTACCAAATTATAATGCGAATCATATTTTTTTACATAATATAGCTGCAAACCTTACTGATACTCGAAAACAAAATCCTTCGGAATCATTTTTTGCCTATAATAGATTATCCAACCATTTGTTTGATTACATTTCGAAATTAATATACCCTTTTCATACAAGTGGATCTTATAGAGGAAAAATTTTCAAACAGTATATTGATGATCTTGAAGAGCAGCTACTTCTAAAAACCAAAGATTTTATGGCTATGCAAGATTCACTAGTCCTATATTATATCAATAAGTTTTCTCCGGTTACCAGAACTAAGTATAAAGCAATAGAATATTCTTCATCATTAGAAAAAGAAATTTTATCAGGTAGTATTACTACTTTTTATTTTGGACTTGACAATCTAATTTCCGAATCCATAGTTATGTTTCTACCCGAGGAAGAATTTTTTAAAAACAAATTGGCATATAAATTACTTGATTTAAATAATATAGTACCTTGTTTTTTAGAAGATCAATTAAAAGTGTATTACTCTTTTTTAACAAGAATATCTAAAAAATATTTTTCATCAAATATCAACGAAAGAAAGTATTTACTGAGCTTAATTATTAATAGATTTGAAGAAGAAGGTTTTGAAAAAACAATTATAGCATCTTTGAAAGCAGTATTAATAATAAAATCTTCTCAAGAAATCTCGAAAGAAAATGTATTAATAGGTTTAGAAGGTTTTAAAGAATGGTTGTTAGAATTAGATATTGTTCTTCCTTCTATAAAGCATGATAATGATTTATCTGAAAATATTGGGAACGAACTTTCCACACTTTTCAAGTATATAAATCCTAGCGATTTTACTAAAGAAAAAGAGCTTAAAATAGGTTACATTTTTTTCGGAATAATGAAGGCACTTAGAATTAACATTGAAGATCTTGATTTATGAAATTTTTCCAAAAAGAAATTAAGCTAAAACGATATTCCAGAGGTTTTCATCTGATTACAGATGAGGTGCTTTCTGAAATTCCAGAAATTAATAAGATTGAAATCGGACAATTACAGGTGTTTATAAAGCATACTTCGGCTAGTGTAACCATTAACGAAAATGCTGATCCAACTGTGAGGCAGGATTTTGAAAGTCATATGAATAGCATAGTTCCCGAAAATGCTCCATATTATGTGCATACTTATGAGGGTTCTGATGATATGCCTGCTCATATTAAGGCCTCACTAATGGGTACTTCTATACAAATACCTATTACCAGTGGGAAATTGAATCTAGGAATCTGGCAAGGAATTTATTTATGCGAACATCGAAATGATGGGGGCTCTAGAAAGCTGGTAGTAACAGCTTTTGGTTCTTAAAACCAGTTCGCCCAAGGAATTCTTGAGAGCATCAATATCCAAGCTATTGTATAAAAAATTGCCAGCATTTTAAACTTGGGAGTAGAGGTTAACTTCTTTTTGTGCTTAGAATATCCAATAGTTATAAAAACCACCGTTAAAATCATTACAAGAGGGTGTTCTACATTATATAGCCTTAATAAAGGGTCTTTCATAATTTCACCCATTCCAATACCTTCAGTAAACCAAACAATAGTAGGGGAAACAAAGAATATGATGATACCAATTACTAACTGTAGGTGTGTCACGATTAAGCCAAAAAGTGATATTCTAAAATCTTTAGGTGCATATTCTCTTTTAGTAAAAAAACCGATTAATGCATTAATTGTGGCAAGAGTTACAATAAGAACAACTAGATATGCCCAATAAGAGTGAACGATTTGTATTGCTTCGTACATAATGAATGATGTGTTTAGTTTATCCAAAGGTAAACATAATGTATAAAAAAACCTCGCTCAAATTGAGCGAGGTTTTTTAATTTTAATAACTTATTTTATTAGAACTTATAACTTAAACTAGCATTCCAAGTTCTTCCAATTCCTAAGAAATAACCGAAAGAGTCTAATTGATTAATGTAAGAAGAATTAAATAAATTCTTTACATTTCCTCTAAATGTCAGCTTATCATCACCAAAATAAAATTTATAAGTAATACCTACATCTACAAGATCGTACGAAGGTAATCTATCAGCTTGGTAAATTTCTCCATTAAATGATGCCTGAACAACATCTTCTGGGTCAACAAAACCGAATAAGTCAGTATATATGTTGTAATCAACATCAAACGATAAATTAGTTAAAATATCAAAGTATCCACTGGCACCAAAGGAAGTCTGGGGTGCATTACCTACCTTAGTTCCAGTTAAGTCAATATTTCCAGTATTTATGATAGTTGCTGTTTGATCATTAGTAAGAGTAAAAGGAGAATTTCCTTCAAATTTCCAGTTACCAATAGAACCATATCCTTTCACTCTCCATTTTCCACCTTTTGGTCTATATTCAAGATCGAATTCAAGTCCTTGGTGAATTTGCCCAACTCCAGTTAATCTATAAGTAGTGAAGTCACCATTTGATTGCTCTGGACCATTAGTGTTTAAGAAACGATTTGCCCATTCAGTTCTGTAAACATCAATATTTAAGGCAAAGTTTGATCCTCTAAATCGATATCCTGCTTCGAAACCTGTAATTTCTTCATTATCGATTTCTGGTTCTACTATGTCATTTGAATTTCTAATATCAGCAAATACATTGTCAAGGAATGGCTGACGTGAAAAGAATCCAGCATTTGCATATATTGCGTGCTGTGCAGTAAGGTTATAAGAAGCTCCTCCTTTTAAGTTGTAGCCTACTTTATTTAATTTTTCAGATTTACCTAAACCGTTACCAGTTCCTACAAAACGACCATCTCTTTGGTAAGATTGAGTAGATACAGCTGCTTGAGCAAATACAGAAAACTTGTCTGTAGAATATTCAGCTTGACCAAACCCACCTAAATAATTAATATCTTCAGAATAATCGAATTGTGTACGATTTTCTTCGTCTGCAAAATCAAATAAAGCAGACCATGGATTTGCTTCGAATTCTTCCGTAAACACATAGTCACTTGGTCTATCAGTTCTAAAGTTATCTACGAAACCATTAAGTCCTAATAAATCGTTAACTTGTCTAAAGTGATCTCCGTGGTATAATCTTCCATCAAAACCAATATTAAATGCCCAGTTTTCTTCTAATTCAATATTTAAGTTAGAAAGTAATCCATACCAGTTATGATTGTTTACAGAGGATCTTCTTATATAAGAACTTCCAAAGTTTCCAAAACCATCACTATCTGCGGTTGCGATATTGTTTTCAACAATTCGATCAAAGTCGATATTATCATTATTGTTGTCATTAACTCGAACTCTACCTCTACCAAGACCTCCAGTTCCACCTCCACGTCCCCAAGAGGCATACAATACGGTGGACAAGTCTAATTGATCATTAATATCAAAATCCCAGTTAAGATTGGCAACAGGTTTATGATAATAGTTTCTTCTTTCAGTATAACGTTCTCCATTTAAGAAACCTGAGTTTCTATTATGTTTCTCACCAAATTCTTCAAATACTTCTAAATCTTGAGAGAAATTTTGTTCGTGCCACTGAGGCGCTCCAGTAATCAAGAGATTAAAAGTATTACGGTCATTAGGCTTATACCCTACCGAGAACAAATAGTTTTGTCCTCCACCGGCAGTTCCTTCAGCATACTTTCTGTGTGCTTGCCAGTTGTCCACTAAAACTGAAAATGCCCATCCACTATTGGTTAAACCAGAGTTATAACTAATTGTTGCTTTTCCGTAACTATCATTACCTCCTAATAATCTAACAAAACCACCTTTCCTTTGATCTGTAGTTTTGGAGACAATATTGATGGTACCACCAACAGAGGAGATTGCTAGTTTAGAAGATCCTAAACCACGTTGAACCTGAACTGCATTTGCAACATCAGACATACCAGCCCAATTTGACCAGAAAATTCTACCATCTTCTGGACTGTTAATAGGTTGACCATTTAATAAAACTGCAGTATTAGTGTTATCAAAACCTCTTAAGAAAATCTGACTATCACCAAATCCTCCTGCTTGATTAGAAACGTATACAGAAGGAGTATTTTTAATTGTCTCCGTAAATTCTACGTTACCTGCAGCTTTTAATTGAATATCCTCTCCTTTAATTGTAGATACAGCAATTGGTGTCTTTCTGTTTTCTGCTAAATCGACAACTCCTGTTCCTACAATTACGATTTCTTCTAGAGAGTTATCTAGTGATAAAGTGATAATTCCTAAATCAACATCTCCATTGGTTACGTCATATTGAATATTTTTTGATCCAAAGCCAACATAAGAGACATTAACCGTCCCTGTTTGATTAGTAACTTTTAATGAGAATTTACCATCAAAATCAGATGAAGTTCCATTATTAGTTCTTACTTCTAAAATATTTGCTCCAGGCAGTGGAGCATTCGATTCAGCATCATATACTGTTCCCGTTACTGTTCCTTGTGCAAGGGTTCCTGAGACCGTTGCCAAAAGAATTACAACAAATAAAAATGTAATTTTTTTCATTATAATGAATTGAGTTAATTGTTTGGCGCAAAAGAACAAATCTTTACGCAATCTAAGTTTATCTTAATGTTAAAATTTTTACATAAAAATTTAACGGTTTTAAGGTAACTCTATTTTGTATTTAATTGATTTGTAGATTGTTGAAAATATTCAAAAGTTATTAACTAATAAAAAATTAACTTAAATACTTTTTTAGGAGTGTTTTTGTTGACGAATCATGGTCAGAAATCTGCGAATTATCGATTTCATTTAAAATTTTTGTAGCCAATTGCTTACCTAGTTCTACACCCCATTGATCATAACTAAATATATTCCAGATGACTCCTTGAACAAAAATTCGTTGCTCATACATAGATACCAATGCTCCTAAACTTTTAGGGGTTAATTTGTTAATAAGTATGGAGGTGGTAGGTCTGTTGCCTGCAAAAATTTTAAACGGAACTAACTGTTTTAGTTTGGCTTCAGGAAGATTTTTGGATTTCAATTCTTCAAGAACTTCGGTTTCAGTCTTTCCGTTCATTAAAGCTTCGGTTTGAGCAAAGAAATTAGCCATTAATTTATCCTGATGATCTTTATCTCCGAATAAGGGATGTTTAAAACCTATGAATTCTGCCGGAATAAGTTTCGTGCCTTGATGAATTAACTGAAAGAATGCATGTTGGGCATTTGTTCCTGGTTCACCCCAAATGATAGTACCTGTCTGGTAGTCAATAAGATTTCCATTACGATCTACACTTTTTCCATTACTTTCCATAATCCCTTGTTGTAGATAGGCTGGTAATCTATGTAAATACTGAGAATATGGTATGATGGCTTCGCTTTCTGCACCGAAGAAATTGTTGTACCAGATACTAAGCATTCCTAAAATAACGGGTATATTTTCTTCGAAATTCGCAGTTCTGAAATGCTCATCCATTTCATGTGCACCTTCTAATAAGGACTCAAAGTTTTTGTATCCTACGGATAGACTTATGGATAATCCTACTGCACTCCAAAGCGAAAAACGACCTCCAACCCAATCCCACAATGGGAAAATATTGTCTTCAGTAATACCAAATTCAGTTACATTAGGGATATTGCTTGATACCGCGACAAAATGCTTACTTACTGCTTCTTGAGAAGCTTTTTTTGTAAACCAGCTTCTGGCGGTAGTAGCGTTTGATAATGTTTCTTGAGTAGAGAAAGTCTTGGAAACTACTACAAATAATGTAGTTTCGGGATTAAGATCTTTTATGTTTTGGTGTACGTGATCTCCATCTACATTTGATATAAAATGTACTTTTAGGTGATTTTTGTAATATTCTAAAGATTCAGTGATCATTGCTGGCCCAAGATCTGAACCGCCAATACCTATATTTACTATGTCTGTAAATGGTTTGTTTGTGTACCCTTTTAATTCACCATTAATAACCTTATCACAGAATGTTTCAATTTTGTTTTTTATGTTAGATACTTCCGGTACTACATTTTTGCCGTCGACATTAACAGTTTTGTTTGAGGGAGTTCTTAAAGCAGTATGAAGTACTGCCCTTTCTTCAGTTTCATTTATGATCTCTCCTTCAAAATAACTTTGTATTGCTTTGTCAAGCTGTACTTCTTTAGCAAGATCTACTAAAAGTTTTTTGGTAGTTTCATCAATTCTGTTCTTAGAATAGTCTACATAAAAATCATTCCATTCCATTGAGAATTTTTCAGCTCTATCTGGAGATTGTGCAAAAAGATCTTTTAAATGGGAATTTTTTATATGCTCATAATGGTTTTGCAGTGCTTCCCAAGCTTTTGTGGTGGTGGGATTTATAGTTGGTAATGCCATGTGGTTATAAAATTTCTTGTTTCGGTTTGAATATAATACTATCTAATTTTGTTTTCATTGGTTCTATATGCTTAAAATAAGCAGGTCGTAAACTATCATTAAGAGGTTTTGATGCAGGCAAATCTTCTCTAAAAGGATCTACTTCTTTACCATTTTTCCAGAAACGGTAACATACGTGTGGTCCGCTTGTATTTCCTGTCATTCCGATGTATCCAATAACATCTCCTTGTCTTACGAATTCTCCTACTTTTACAGCACGTCTGCTCATATGTAGGTATTGAGTGTCATAAGTGGCATTATGTCTAATTTTCACATATTTACCATTTCCTCCTTTTCGTTCTGACTTGGTAATAGTACCATCGGCAGTTGCCAAGATGGGAGTTCCAACCGGTGCAGCAAAGTCTGTTCCACGATGTGGTCTTATTTTGTTTCCGTAATATCGTATTCTTCGTTTAAGATTATATCTTGATGAAATCCTACTAAACTGAACAGGTGCTCGTAAAAATGCTCTACGTAAGTTATTTGCATCCTGATCGAAATAATCTGATGTGTTATTGATAGTATCATCTTCGAACTGAAAAGCATATATGGGTTTGCTTCTGTGTTCAAAATAAGATGCTTTGATTTCACCAATTCCTGCTGGTATTGTGTCATTTATGTATTTCTCTGTATAAATAACTTTAAATTGATCTCCCGCCTGAAGTCGAGTGAAGTCAATAGTCCATGCGTAGATATCCGCCATTTTATAGGCAACCAGAAAACTAAGGTCCATATCATCAAAGGTCTGAGATAGGTTGCTTTCTATAGTTCCAGAGGCTATTCTTTCTACTATTTTTACTGGCTTAGCACTTTTTCTGGCAATAATGCTATCTCTAAAGTCAACAACTGTATAGTCTATAAGTCCATTTTGATACACAAAAACCTGTGCTTTTTCGGTAGTATCTTTAGATTTAAGTAGTGTGTATGCTTTTCCTGCAGTGATTCTTGCTACATTAAAAGTGTCTTTGATTTTGTTTGAAATTTCAAAAACTTTTGCTCTGGTAATTCCATGACTGTCTAAAATAGCTCCAAAACTATCGCCCGGTCGAACGGTATCTCTAACTACATTAAAATCATTAAGATTGTAGCCAAATTCTTTGATAATCGGAGGTGCTTTTTCTTCTTTAATTACTTCCGGAACAATAACAGTTTCTTCTTTTTTTTCTTGCTGACATGAAATCAATACTACTGCAATAAGTAGCATGTAACCTAAATTCTTCAACTGACTTTATTTTGTGGTATTAAATTGATGGGTAACCCATTGCTGTCCCCAATTTTCTTTTTCTTCTGCGCTCCAAAGATTAGGGAAAAATATAATCCTTTGAAAACTAGGGGGTAAAAACTTTTTCCAGTTGGTTCCTCCAGTAGCCAATACTTGGCCTTTATCTCTGTTGAGATATCTATAGGCGGCACCCATATGCATTAATAACCAGTTAATATTCACATTGGTGTCAAAAGTACGCAATGCATTAATAAGCTGCACATTATTTTGCTCTTTTTCCGGAAGTTCCAGATATCTATGATAAATTGTACTTTGTTTTACCTGATGTGCAATACGCATCATTCTTGGAGTATATCGATATTCGAATTGCTTAAGCGTAAGCGTTTTTTCACCAGTTTTAATATCCGTTGCTCCAGATTTCCAGTATAAATGTTCATAGGTCTCTTCCAGAGGATCTTCCTCAGAAAATTGATCTCTTTCCTTGCTATTGACTAGATTTGCTAAAGGAGTAGCATATATTTCAATCATTCTGAATTGAACGGATTGAAATCCACTAGCAGGCAATAAAGACATTCTGTATTTTAGGAATTGATCTTTATCCATTCCTTTTATCATAACATCAAAGGAATCTATCAGCACTTTGAAGTATCTATTGATTCGATCTAATTTTTTAGTAAAAAATTCTGCTGTCTGAAGTTTATCATCAATGATTTGTTTTAGCTCATGAATAATTAGCTTAAAATAAAGTTCGGTGATCTGATGATACATAATAAAGATTTCCTCATCAGGAAAATGTGTTCTCGGGATTTGTAAACTAAGTAAAGTGTCCAAATGAATATAATCCCAATAGGTAAGGTATCGATCGTGTAGTAAACCGTCTAAATAGGATCCTAGATCCTGACCGGAATTTTTAAATTTTTTCTCGAGTTGCTTTATTTTTTCGGCAATCTCGGGTTTTATGGATTCGTCCATTAATCTATAACAATTTTAAAGGGATGCTTAAGTCCTTTAAAAGCATCCAAATCCGCCTGAATGGAACCAACAACAATATCAGCCTTAATTTTTACAGGCATACGATTATCATCGTCGCTTACCCAGACTGTTAAACTTTCTTCTTCCTTAAATACTCTTTCTGCTTGTACATAAGGACGAAATTTAAGGCAACGAATTTTTCCGACTTTGGTTTTAATAGTTTCTCTACCAAGAAATTTTAATTTGAATAAATAGTTTTCATTGTCAAAAAACATATTAACGAATTGCTCGTCTCCTTTCTTTAGCGAAGATACATCAATATTATTTCTTAGGTAATAAAACGAAGACATCATGTCTTGGATATTATCGTTGGTAGTAAATGTTTCTTTTTTGTTATATTTTTTATTAAAAACCAGGGCTTTTTTGTTTTCGTGATCAAAATTGATCTCAATATCTTTAGTATGCCCTCCCTCGTTAATCTTACGAATAAAACGATAAGGTTTGACTTCGTTTTTATCTATGTAGGTTTCATAATAATCTTCTACTTTAAAGAAGGCGCTTAAAAGACCTGAAGATTTACCTGTGCCAACAATGTGATAAACAGGCATATTATTAAGAGTTTCTTCCTTAATCTCTAAGGTAGCATAACTAGCTGTAAACCATCCATAGTGAATTCTGAATTTAAACCATTCTCCAGTATCAAAAGAGCTATGGTTTTCTTGAGCAATAGAAGAAGTTGCAATCAAGATTAAAAACAAAAGTAAGCATCTTTTCATAACTATTTTGGGTGTTGTTTTATTTAACATAAATACGATTATTACTGGTATTTACAATATCTATTCCAAAAGTACTATATAATATAAACAGATAAAAATAGGGAGTATTACTTAATTCCTAAAAAAAGTAATAAAAAAAGAGAGCCACCACAGCTCTCTTTTACTTTTATTAACCAACTAAAAACTTAAATTATGAGAATAATTATTGTTTTTGGTATAAGCAGTAACCACTCCGCTTATAATACAAACATCAGCTTTTTTTGCATAATTATCAAACGAAAACGTTTTTTTATTATCATATTTAACAAAAATTTAGGCAGAAACCGATTATTTTTCAATAATCGCAATTTATTAACAAAGGTTACTTTGATTATTCAAAGGATTTAAATGAGTCTCTAACTTTATAGAGTTCCCCTTTGTTCTTGTTCTCTTTCTATAGCCTCAAATAATGCTTTAAAATTTCCTTTACCAAATGATTGCGCTCCTTTTCTTTGGATTATTTCGAAAAACATGGTTGGTCGATCTAGCACTGGTTTGGTAAAAATCTGAAGAAGATATCCTTCATCATCACGGTCAATAAGAATCCCTAGTTCTTTTAAGGGCTCAAGATCTTCGTCAATTTCACCAACTCTATCCAGAACAGTTTCATAATAACTGGCAGGTACTGTAAGAAATTCTACTCCACGATTTTGAAGAGCAGAAACTGTTTCTATAATGTTATCTGTAGCTAATGCCATGTGTTGTACACCGGCACCATTATAAAAATCGATATATTCTTCGATCTGAGATTTTTTTCTTCCTTCAGCTGGTTCATTTATAGGGAATTTTATTCTTCCATTCCCGTTACTCATTACTTTACTCATTAAAGCGGTATACTCTGTAGAAATGTCTTTATCATCAAAAGATACTAATTGAGCAAACCCCATTACCTTGGCATAAAACTCACACCATTTATTCATTTCATTCCAACCCACATTACCTACCATATGATCGATAAATTTTAGACCAGTATCTTCTGTTTTAAAGGGTTTGTTCCAAGGCATATAACCGGGCAAGAATACTCCGTTATAATTTTTCCTTTCTACAAAAATATGAACCGTTTCTCCATAAGTATGTATTCCTGAGAATACTACTTTTCCATGCTTATCTTCTTTTGTGGTTGGTTCCATATAGGATTCAGCACCACGCTTGACTGTTTCTTCGTAACTTTTTGTAGCATCATCAACCCATAGCGCAACAACTTTGACTCCATCTCCATGAGCGTTGATATGTTTATTGATATCTCCATCAGGTTGTAAAGGGGAAGTAAGAATTAACGTTATTTTGTCCTGGCGTAAAACATAAGACACACGATCCTTAAGGCCAGTTTCCAATCCGGCATATGCAATCGGTTGAAATCCCCAAGCAGTTTGATAATAGTATGCTGCTTGTTTGGCATTACCTACATATAATTCTACATAATCGGTTCCTAAAAGAGGTAAAAAATCTTCAGCTTGTGGAACGGTTTTTTCTAAATCTTGAGGTGTTATATTTGTTGACATAATATTTTAATTTGATAATTAGTAAATGTGTTTGTTTCTGAAACTCTTAGGATATTTCTATTAAACCTACCACATTGCTCTAAGGTGAGCGGTAATATCTTTTCTATAATTCAACATTGATCAATATTTATATTTTTTATACTTAATCTAACCAAGATTTGTGATAGTCATCATCAGCTATTTCCATCGCTTCCTTTGTTACCATAAGAGGTTTAAAGGTATCTACCATTACAGCTAGTTCATCTGTCTTAGTTTTACCAATACTTCTTTCTACAGCTCCAGGATGAGGTCCGTGTGGAATTCCAGCAGGATGCAATGAGATATGACCAGCATCAATATCGTTTCTGCTCATAAAATCACCGTCTACATAGTAGAGCACTTCGTCACTATCAATATTGCTATGATTGTATGGAGCAGGAATGCTTTCTGGATGATAATCGTATAATCGAGGAACAAATGAACAAACCACAAAGGCATCTGTCTCAAAAGTTTGATGTACTGGAGGTGGTTGATGTATCCTTCCGGTTATGGGTTCAAAATCATGAATTGAGAACGCGTAAGGAAAACTATATCCATCATAACCTACTACATCAAAAGGATGCGTGGCATAGATCATGTCAAAGATTTCATCTTGTTTTTTTACTTTGATTAAGAAATCTCCTTTTTCATCATTGCTTTCTAATTCATATGGAGTCCTTAGATCTCTTTCACAAAAAGGGGAGTGCTCTAGCAACTGCCCGAACCAGTTTCTATATCTTTTTGGAGTATAAATGGGTCTTCTGGACTCTACTATAAATAATCGATTATCAGTTGTGTCAAAATCTAATTTGTAAATAGTGCCTCTAGGGATCAAAATATAGTCCCCATATTTAAAATCCAGATTTCCTAAATGACTTCTAAACTTACCACTTCCACGATGTATGAAAATTAATTCATCAGCATCCGTGTTTTTATAAAAGTAATCCGAAGTAGATTCCTGAGGAGCGGATAAAATAATACTTACATCACTATTAGTAAGTACATTTTTTCTGCTTTGTAAATAATCTTTTTCTGGATTAATTTTAAACCCGTGTAATCGATAGGATTTAATATTATTTTTAATAGCAATTTCGGGAGCTACACTATAGCTTCCTTTTATTTCTTTTACTTGAGTAGGACGATGATTGTGGTATGAATTAGTGGACATTCCATCAAAACCAATAGTTCCAAATAATTGTTCATAGTAAAGGTTACCGTCAGGTTTTCTGAAGATGGTATGACGCTTAGGAGGTATTTTACCTAAAGAATGATAAAAAGGCATGTTTTTAAGATTATGGTATTAACTATTATGTTTTAAAAAAAGTAATGCAATAGTAAACCTCTGCCTTATTCCGGATTTCGCTTGATAAGGTAGTGTAGTAGCAATAGTAAATCGTGCCAGTACAGACTCATAATACTACAAATATCGGAAATATTTCCGTCTTTTTTAGGTAATTTGTTTTAAAACCAAAAACCAACACTAAAATACCATTCTCCTTCCTTTAGTTCTGGAGAATATGAATATTTTATTTGTATAGGCCCGGCAAAAGTTTCTAAGCCATAACCCAAAGCATATCCAGAATATTCAGGAGATTCCAGCCATTGACCATTATCAAATAAATTATTACCAACATTTGCGTAATTAGCAGAAGCATTGATATGGTTTTTTGAAAAAATTTCATAATCAAAAGTAATGGCCGCTTTGGCATAACTATCTCCTACGATATTCAAAAAATTATATCCATAAAATGGAACATTATTATTAATTGTTTTTGCTCCAAAACCACCAACAAAGAAGTTAAGACTTCTAAGGTTTTCTTCTCCAAATCTTCCGCCAGCACTTAATTCTAAATTAACCGATGTTTTATTAAAAAGATTAAAAGCATAGCCAAAATTAGCTTTAGCAACTACAAAATTACTGTCTTCACTATTGGGATTGTTATCTAATAAATAATAATTAGCATCTCCTTCGAATAAAAAACCTGAACTAGGAAAATATTTGTTATTATAACTGTCAAACCTTAGATAACCAAAAGCACTTCCATAATCACTATTATCAAAAACAAACCGTGGTAATTGATCTTCATCTTCTCCTATGGTTTCAGAAATAAGTCTAAATCTTCTATACTCTGCTCCAACTCCTAATGAAAAAGTTTGATTTAATAAAGTTTCTAAATAGAACTGGGTTTTAAAATCTAAAAAATCTAAATTAATCTTATTGACTTCAATATCAGGTAAATTAAAATCTTCTCGTACCAAATCATACTCGACATTTCTGTTAAAACGATTAAAGCTATTCTTCAATCCGATGCTCCAGTAGAACCCCTTATCTATATAATAATCAAAATCATATCTAATATTATCTCCCAAAGCTATGTCGAATGAGAGGACATCATTATTAAAAAGTAAGCTTTTTTTGGTAAAATTTACCAAGGCAGCTGTTTTATATAAGTCATCATAATGTAATGCGAAACGTAATAGCATAGTGTTTTTAGATTCTTTTACATTAAGAACTAATTCTTTGCCAGCTTCTGTATCGGTTAATCGATGACTTACCCTGTCAAAATTACCTGTTGCAGACAGATTATTAATACCTTCATATAATTTTTTATAGGTAGTAGTTTTGGGTGTTTTTAGTTTTAGTTTTCCTTTGATATAGGATCTTGTATATCTTTCATTTCCTGATATTACCAAGCTGTTAATGAATAGCGTATCTGATTTTTTTGGAACTGTTACTTTGGGAGGAGAAGTTTTTTGACGTCTTTTTATGGCTCTCAATTTTTCATAACTGGCAAAAGCAGCTTTTTCTCCATTAGCAATAATTTTATCTACTTGATCAAAGGCTATTAATGAAAAATCAGAAATAGATGGTTTTATGTATACATCAGTTTGCGGCATTTTATTTTTCATCGCTTTAATTGTCCGGAAATTACTTATTTGTAACATAATATTGGTTACAGAATTTAGTTGCTCTCTTGGTATTAAGCTGTCTTGCACATCAATTCCGATTATGATTTCTGCTCCTTTTTTACGTATTTCTTCAATAGGATAATTATTAGCAACACCGCCATCGGTCATTAGAATACCATCTAATTCTATAGGACTAAAAATAGAAGGTAGTGCTCCACTGGCAGAAACTGCCTCTGGTAAGTATCCTTTATCGAGTAGAATTTGTTCTCCTGTTGCAATATTGGTAGACATACAGAAAAAAGGAATCGGTAGCTTGCTAAAGTCATTAATATCGTGCACGTGAGAAGTTAAACGGGAGAATTCATTAAAAAAGTTCTGTCCTTTTGATAAGCCTTGTGGTAGTCCTATTTTAAAATGATCAAAAGGAAGGGTGAGTGCATATTTTTCAGAATCTTCACGTTCATAAAAAGTTTTAGCTCTTCTAGGCAAATCATCCTGTATCAACACATCAAAATCTACAATTCTGAAAATAGAATCTAGCTCTTTGGCAGTGTATCCAGAAGCATATAATGATCCTACAATTGCTCCCATACTGGTTCCTCCGATATAATCTATTCTAATACCAGATTCCTCAATAATTTTTAGAGCCCCAATATGAGCCAAACCTTTTGCACCACCACCACTTAAAACCAATCCAACCTTAATATCTTCTTCGTTAGGATTTATCTGAATTTCAGAAGTACTTTTATTTTGAGAAAACAAGGTGTTAAATGCAAAGAATACCATAGTCACTAATAAAATATTTAATATTTTTTTTGAGGTAATTTGCATAAGGGGTTTATTCTTTTTTAGTAAGATAGTAATTATACACTTTGGTTGCGCGCGAATCTCCCACTACTTCGCTAAGTTCTTTTTTTGTGGCTTCACTAATTCTTTTTACAGACCTAAAATGTTTCAATAATTCTACGACTGTTTTTTCTCCTATTCCGGGAATAGTATCCAATTCAGTATTCAAAGCTTCCTTGCTTCTTTTTTGTCTATGAAAAGTAATACCAAAGCGATGGGCTTCGTTTCTAAGATGTTGTATTATTTTTAGGGATTCGGATTTTTTGTCAAGATACAAAGGTATTGAGTCTCCTGGATAGTAGATTTCTTCTAAACGTTTTGCAATTCCGATAATAGTTATTTTACCTCTTAGATTAAGATCGTCTAAAGCTTTTAATCCAGAAGAGAGCTGACCTTTTCCTCCATCCACAATTACTAATTGTGGTAATGGCTGCTCTTCATCTAACAATCGTTTGTATCGACGATATACAACTTCTTCCATAGAAGCAAAGTCATTGGCGCCTTCTACTGTTTTAATATTGAATTTACGATATTCTTTTTTACTTGGTTTGCCATTTTTAAATACCACACAAGCTGCAACAGGATTGGTTCCTTGGATATTAGAATTATCAAAACATTCTATATGTCTGGGTTCTTCCGGCAACCTTAAATCTTTTTTCATCTGGGCCATCAGCCTTTTTATATGTCTGTCTGGATCAATAATTTTGATTTGTTTGAATCGTTCCTGACGATAATATTTTGCGTTTCGCAACGACAAGTCTACTATTTTCTTTTTATCTCCAAGTTGCGGAACCGTAATTTTTATATTCTCCCCAACATCAACGTTAATAGGTGCAAATATTTCTTTGGACATAGATCCAAATCGTTGTCTTAATTCGATGATTGCTAGTTCTAATAGTTCTTTGTCGGTTTCTTCTAATTTCTTTTTAATTTCTGTGGTATGAGACCGTATAATTGCACCATAAGAAAGTTGGAGAAAATTAACGTAGCCGTATGATTCATCAGAAATTATAGAGAATACATCTACATTACTTATTTTAGGATTAACAACAGTAGATTTTGCCTGATATTTTTCTAGTACTTCAATTTTTTCTTTTATTCTCTGGGCATCTTCAAACTCCATTTTTTCAGCATAATCTGACATTTGCTTTCGAAATCTATTCAGAGAATCTTTAAAGTTACCCTTTACAATTTGACGAATTGCTTCTATATTTTGACGATACTCTTGTTCTTCTTGCAGACCCTCGCAACCTCCTTTACAATTGCCTAAATGATATTCCAGGCAAACTTTATATTTACCGCTATCTATTTTTTCTTGTGATAAGTCATAGTTGCAGGTTCTTAGTTGGTATAAACCTTTAATAAGATCCAGAAGAGTATTTACTGTTTTGAAATTAGTATAAGGGCCAAAGTATTCAGAGCCATCTTTTATTAAATTGCGAGTGGGAAAAATTCTGGGAAAACGTTCTTTCTTAATACAAATCCATGGATATGTTTTATCATCCTTAAGCATCACGTTAAAACGTGGTTGATGCTTTTTGATAAGATTGTTTTCTAATAGTAATGCATCTGTTTCTGTTTCAACCACTATATGTCTTATGGAGTTGATTTTTTTAACTAACACTTTAGTCTTATAATTATCGTGATTTTTTGTGAAATATGAAGTAACTCTTTTTTTTAGGTTTTTAGCTTTGCCTACATACAGTAATTTATCATCTTTATCGTAATACTGATAGACACCAGGACCTGTTGGCAATATTTTGACTTGTATTTCTAATGAAGCTTTTTGCATAAACTAAGCGTAAATTTAGCGCTTTACTGGAATTATTAAACACACTTAATAGGAATATTATGTTAAAAACTAAAGTTCAATTTAACTATTAAAAAGAATTATCATATAGAATGCTTCTGGTTTTTTATTACTTTAGTAATTATATTATTTTAAAGGTATTTTTTTGAAGGATCAGAAAAAAATAATTGGAAGGACAGATAAAGTAGATTTTCCCCTTTTGGCTTTAGAAGGTATTGATGCGAAAGTTGATACAGGTGCTTATACATCTTCAATACATTGTAAAGAAATCAAAGAGGTTGGTCATATATTAGAGTGTCGTTTTCTTGACCCTACTCATCCCGAGTATAATGGCAAAAAATTCACTTTTAAGAACTATGATATTACTGCAGTTAAAAGTAGTAATGGAAAAGTGGAAATTAGATATGCTATTAGAACAAAAATCACTTTATTTGGCAAAACACATGCTATAACATTAACATTATCTTCTCGTGATGATATGCGTTTTCCTTTGTTAATTGGTCGTAAATTTCTCAGTGGAAAATTTTTGGTAGATCCGCAGTTAGAAGACCAATCTTATAATTTAAAATCCGAATGAATATAAAAATATTATCTCGCAGTGCGAGTTTGTATTCTACCAATGCCCTAGTTCAAGCAGCGGTAAAGCGTAAACATAATGTTCAGGTAATTGATCCATTAAGTTGTGATATTGTGATTGAAAAGAAAAAACCTGAAATTTATTATAAAGGGAAAAAATTGGATCATGTAGATGCGGTAATTCCTAGAATTGGTTCTTCTATTACTTTTTATGGAACTGCGGTAGTAAGACAGTTCGAGATGATGAATGTTTTTACTACCATACAATCTCAGGCACTTGTAAATTCTAGAGATAAGTTAAGAAGTCTCCAGATTCTTTCTAAAGCTGGTTTGGGATTGCCCAAGACTGTATTTACAAATTATTCTAAAGATGTTTCTGAAGTTATATCTCATGTAGGAGGCGCGCCGCTTATTATCAAGTTGTTAGAAGGTACGCAAGGGTTGGGAGTTGTATTGGCAGAAACTAAAACAGCAGCAGAATCTGTATTAGAAGCATTTAATGGATTACAAGCAAGAGTAATCGTTCAGGAATATATTAAAGAAGCTAAGGGCTCTGATATCAGAGCATTAGTTGTTGATGGACAGGTGGTTGGTGCTATGAAAAGACAGGGGAAAGAGGGTGAGTTTAGATCAAATTTACATAGAGGAGGTAGTGCAAAAATTATCGAATTATCAGATGAGGAAGAAAATGCTGCAATAAAGGCCGCTAAGTCCTTAAAACTTGGTGTGGCAGGTGTTGATATGCTGCAGAGTGAAAGAGGACCGCTTATATTAGAAGTAAATTCTTCCCCAGGTTTAGAGGGCATTCAAACAGCGACTGGAAAAGATATCGCGAAATCAATTATTCGTTTTATAGAAAGAAGTGTATAAACAATATGACAGCAACTGAAGAAAACGATATCCTGAGTATTTTAGGAGAAAATATTCCGCTTGGTACTAGCAAAACAATCAATTTTAATATAGCTAACCTATACACTTCTACAAAAGTAGAAATTCCTATCATTATTGAACGATCAAAAAAATCGGGACCAACAATATTAATTACAGCTGGAATTCATGGAGATGAGATTAATGGAGTAGAGGTTGTGCGTCAGATTATCGCCAAAAAAATTAACAAACCTGCAAAAGGAACTGTTATATGTATTCCTGTTCTTAATGTATTTGGTTTTTTAAGCATGAACCGTTTTTTTCCTGATGGAAGGGATCTTAATAGAGTATTTCCAGGAACTAAAAATGGTTCATTAGCTAGTCGTTTTGCATATCAGTTTGTCAATGAAATTTTACCAGTAGCAGATTTTTGTTTGGATTTTCATACAGGAGGAGCAAGTAGATTTAATGCGCCACATATTAGAGTTGATCCTAAAAACGAGAAACTTGTGGCTTTGGCCAAAGTATTTGATACTTCATTTATTCTTTTGTCCAAAAATCTGGACGGATCTTATCGTTCTGCATGTGCAAAAAAAGAGGTAGATATTTTATTGTTTGAAGGTGGAAAATCTCAAAACAGTAACAGAGATATTGCTGTAGAAGGCGTACTTGGTACTATGAGGATATTAAAGCATCTGGAAATGTTGAAACCGGAGTTTGTCATACCCAGTAAAGCAGAAAGCAGCATCGTTATTAAAAAAAGCTTTTGGATACGAGCGAAATATAGTGGATTATTACATATTAAAATTCCAATTGGCAAACATGTAGATAAAGGAGAAATACTAGCTACAATTACAGATCCATATGGTAAAATGAGACATGTAGTAAAAGCTACAAACCCTGGATATATAATTAATGTGAATGAGTCTCCTATCGTGTATAAAGGAGATGCTATTTTTAGGATTACAAGAGAATTAGCTTCATAACAAATGGATAAGAAAGAACTAAGGATTAAGTATAAAGAAATGCGATCCCAACTCGGTGAACAAGAGATTGATGATTTAAGCATGGATATTGCAAATAATTTACTGAAGTTACCAATTTGGGAGCAATCGTTTTATCATATTTTTCTATCTATCCAGAAACATAAAGAAATTAACACGGAATTTATACTTCATATCTTACAAGGAAAAGATAAAAATGTAGTCGTGTCTAAGAGTAATTTTAAGAATAATACATTAGAGCATATCTTACTTACTGATTCCACAGTACTAAAGGTAAATTCTTGGGGCATTCCTGAGCCAATGGATGGAATCCCAATTCCTGAAGATAAAATAGAAATAGTTTTTATTCCATTATTAGCTTTTGATCATAGAGGAAATCGTGTGGGTTATGGCAAAGGTTTTTATGATAAATTTTTAGCCAAGTGTGATCCTAAAACTCTTAAAATTGGACTTTCTTTTTTTGCTTCTGAAGAAGGGATTAACGAAGTTTTGACCACAGATATTCAACTTGATTATTGTGTGACACCATCAGACATATATACTTTTAACTAATGATGCGCAATTTTTAATGTCATGTGTAGTTATAGTGTATTAAGATTTTAATTTTACCCCAGCATGCCCCATATTATGAAGAGTGTTTGCATCATAGATGATGACAACATGTACGTTAATTTAGTTAGTAAAATTATTGAAATAAAGAGATTGTCGGAAAAGGTAATCGTATTTAATAATGGTAAGGAAGCATTAGATTTTTTTATTGATTCTATAGAAGATACAAAAGAAAAGATTGTTCCTCAGGTTGTATTCCTTGATCTTAATATGCCCATTATGGATGGATGGGAATTTTTAAGAGAATTCACAAAAATCAAGCATGAAATCAGCGAAAAAATAGCGTTGTATGTAGTAAGTTCCTCTATTGACAGCAGAGATATTGATAGAGCAAAATCTATTGAAGTGGTTTCAGATTATCTAACTAAACCGATTAAATTAGATGATTTTGAAAAAATCTTAGTTTAAGTGATTATGCTTCTTCTTTCTTTGGGAAAGCTCTTTTGTTAAAAACTAAGAGTAAGAACACACCAATACTAATAGCAGAATCTGCAACATTAAATACAGGGTCAAAGAAGGAGAAAGGTTTGCCACCAAAGAACGGAATCCATTCTGGTAAAATATCATCATAAAAAGTAAATTGGATCATATCTACTACTTTCCCGTAAAACACACTTTCATATCCACCACCTTCTGGCATAAATTCAGCTATTTGAGTCATAGTGCTCGCATTAAAAATAACTCCATAAAGTATTGAGTCTATAATATTCCCAAAAGCCCCAGCAAAAATTAAAGCAATACAAAATGTTAGGATTCTGGAACTGTTTTTACGAACAGAGTCATATAGCCAATATCCAATACCGGTAATCGCAACCAATCTGAATAATGTAAGCACAAGTTTTCCGTAATTTCCAGGAAGTTCAAATCCCCAAGCCATTCCTTTGTTTTCTACAAATACAATTCGGAACCAACTAAAAACAGGTACTTCTTCATGTAGTGTAAAACTAGTCTTGATATATATTTTGGAAATCTGATCTATTAGCAGAACTAAGATTATAACTAAAATAGACTTCTTTAGGGACATAAATTTCTCTTATTTCATACATTGACGGACAAAAATAGTGTTTTATTTTGTTTTGTAAACACTAATATTTCCAGTAATGGATTTTAATTTGATTTGATGTTCTCCAAAAATTTTATCGGAGTTAATCACTCCTGATTTGGTTGATGCATTAATTATTGCATTTTTAGTATATACTGTAATATCTCCTTCCAAGGTATTAACGATGGCATTACCTATAAAATCATGTAGTAGACAATCTCCAGAGTTAAGCTCTACAAACAATGATTTTATTTTGGCTTTTAACTCCAGAGAAGCAAGTCTGGATGTAATAGTTACGCTAAGATGTTGAGGTACTTGTATTTTTACTTTCAATACAATTACTTTATGAGCACTTAACTTGTCATTGTGATTTTCAGAAAACGGTTGAATGTCATCAAGAATGGTAAGAGCGTTTTCCTTCCGCTTTACATTTATCAATACATTATTTTGATATTCTCCTTCTGATAAAGCACTTACTATGATTTTGTTTTCAGAGGTATTGGTTACTTCTACCTCAAATGTATTATCTAACATAATAAAAACTTCCGTCAGGTCAGTCGCGTCAATGCTTTTGTTAAAACTTGATTGAGATTGTATCGATACCGACAGCTGAATAAAAAGAAAAAAGAAAAAAAGCTTCTTCATATTTTTCGAAGGTAGCTTTTTTCCTTGTTTTATCCACATGGTGAAATTTAATGCTTTAAGATTGGATGTATTTGGTTAGAAACTATTGTTTTCTCAAAAAGATATCTCCGCTAATTGTCTTAAGATGTAAATTGCTTTTAACGTTGCCAAAGGTTCCCGTTACCTTACTGCCTACCACTCTATTTTTTCCCTGATCAAACTCCATTTCTTTATCAGAATAGATAAGACCGGTAATAGTTTCTGCCAATAACTTGGATTGAGAAATATTAATATCAATATCGCCACTAATGGTTTTTAGAGTTAATTCTCCACCATACTTTTTGATATCGATATTTCCACTAATAATATCAATTTCTAGCTCTCCTTGATAGTTTTCTGAGATAACATTCCCAGATATACTTTTTATTCTCAAACTAACATTTTTAGGAATGTAAAGTGTGTAATTAGATTCCATATCTAAGTTATTGCAAGGGCCCCAATTATTCTTATTATTAGATCCTCGTTCTTTATTCCATTTTTTGAATAAATCACCATAACTAGATTCTATGTCTAAAACGGAAGAAGAGTTGTCTATTTTCAGATCAAAATAATTATCAAATTCTCCATCATTGATACTTACTTCGGCCTTAAGGTAGACATTACTTTTGTCCCAGGTCTTGATGACAATATCTTCAGCAAATTTGAACTCTATGTTAATTCGATCGGCAGAAGTAGTGATTTCTTTTTCAATTACTTTTTGCGCATTTAATTGAAATGTTATACAGCATAATGCGATAAGATTTACTAAAATTTTCATGATTTTTTGTTTTTGATTGATGTATGACCTCTTTATTGTTTTCTCAGATAAATATTACCTGTTGATGATCTTAGGCTGATTTCTACTCCGCCATTATTTAATTCTGTTTTTATAGTTCTCTTGCCACCGACTACTTTCAAACCACTTTCTGGAACTGGAAATTTAATATCGAAATCTGTAAAGATTTCACCCATTGTTGTTTTCATTTCTAGATTTGCTGAGGTGTTATTAGGAAGGCTAACATCAATGGCTCCAGTTGCGGAAATCAAAGAAATTGGTGAGTTCTGACTTACTTTGTTGAATACAATATTAATTTCTCCAGTAGCTGTTTTGGCAACTATAGGACCGGTAACATCTCTAAATGTCATACTACCGACATTAGTTGTAGCTTCGATTTCTGATGAAAAGCCATTTACAACCAAGCTACCCAAATTGCTTCTTTCTACTTTAATGTTGATGCTCTTAGGAAGAAATATTTCTAGTGTTTTGCTATGCATATTTTTTAGGTTTCTAACGATCAGTGTTCCTCCTTCTTTTTGTACATATACTCCAAAACCTGTATTGTCACTTCCTCCAGCATATACAGCTTTTAGTCCTTTTGCTTTTTCAGGCATCTTGCGACCATTCCCTATAATCAACAATTCATTTTTATCGTGGGCTTTTATTTTTACTCCAGATTCTGATCCGATTGTCACGTTTTTAATTCCTTGTAAGGATTGTGTATAATCCCCTTGTGCTTGTATGTGTCCAATAGTTATAAAAAGCACTATTGCAATTGCTATATTTTTCATCTGTTCTTTTTTATTGATTTTTGATTGAAATTTTAAATTAAACTTGGTAGACCAATAGTTACTTGATCTTTTACATAACTAGGTGTTTCTTCGTTCTGAAGCAACTTTTCCATAGAAGGAATTGCGCGTTTTTCCTGCATAGACACTAGTATTTGAATTAATTCAATTTGCATGCCTGGATCTTGTTCCATTTCCAAAGCATCGATTAGTGCTTTACGTACCATTTCTAAATCCGAAAATTTAATAAGTGCTTCTGCTGCAGCTAGTCGCACACTAATATGATCATCGTAAAACATTTTATTAATTAGAGCTCTTAATATCTCATTTCCAGGTTTTTCAAATTCTTCCGCATAGTTTACTGCTTTTAAACGCATACTGGCGGATTCATTTTCAATAAGAGAAATGGTTACTTCCTGCTTTAATTGTACTTTTTCTTTTTCTAATACTGCCATTTCCTGCGAAAAGGAATCATTGTTTTGTTGTTTTCCATAGAAATATGCTGAAAAAACTAAGGCTATTGTAGCGGCTATTTGTAATGCTGTTCTCCAGTAGTTTTTGGACGATTGATCTAATGTAACTACTGTAGGTGTGTTTAATTTGCCTTTTTCTTTTTCAAGCATTTCTTCAAAATTCACCTTCATACTTGCATCTGGTAATTCCTCCGGATCATTATCAATTTCATCAAAAACTAATTGTAGTTCTTGCAATGATTCTTTACAACTATTACAAGTTGTAAGGTGAGCTGTAATTACTTGATGCTCTTTCTGGTCTAAATTACCATCTAGATGATCGATGAGTAGTTCTTCTATTTGTTTACAGTTCATGTCTTTATACATTTTGTAGGTAATGATCTTTTAGTTTATGAATTGCTCGATGTACTTTGGTTTTTACAGCTCCTGCTGTCGATCCTGTTATTTCCGCAATTTCTTGATATTTGATACCTTGATATCTGCTCATGATGACCAATTCTCGATCATTCTGATTTAATCGTCCTAATGCTTTGTTTAATTGCTCTTTAATTTCACCTTTTTCTATACCATCAGTTTCTTCTCGTTCTATTTTGTATTCAATTTCATCTAATCGTTGCTCCTTATTTTTCTGACTTTGATAATGATCAGAAAAGATATTTCTGGCGATAGTATAGATCCAAGAGGAAAACTTACCTTTTTTATAAGAAGTTCTATATTTTATGGCTTTATAGAAAACTTCTTGAGTAATATCCTGACTGATATCTCGATCTCTTGTCATTTTTAATAAAAAATTAAAAATTCTTATATGATATCGTTCGAAAAGGATACTCATCATATCTAAATTGCCATTAGATACCAGAACCATTAATTCTTCGTCAGTTAAATTTTTCAAGATGTCACTCTTTTTTGGTTAGCTTCTATTAGTAATACCTTAGTTTTTTAAAAAGGTTACATATGGGAATAAAAAAAAGTGCTTCCTAATTTAGAAAGCACTTTAAATTTACGATATTTTATGGTTTGTTAGCTCTGCATATTCTTAGCTTCTATACTAAGTGTTGCGTGCGGAACAAGCTTTAATCGTTCTGGATTAATAAGTTTTCCGGTTACACGGCAGATTCCATATGTTTTATTTTCAATACGTAGAATTGCATTTCTTAAATCACGTACGAATTTCTCCTGTCTAATTGCTAATTGTGTATTTGCTTCTTTAGACATGGTTTCACTTCCTTCTTCAAAAGCTTTAAATGTCGGAGAAGTATCATCCGTACCATTATTACCATCATTTTTGTAAGCGCTCTGAAGTAATTCTAAATCTTTCTGCGCTTTTTCCATTTTGTCAACGATGATTTCCTTGAACATCGCTAAATCGGCGTCACTATACCTTACTTTTACATCTGCTGCCATACTCTTATTGTTTTTTAATTACCAATTGGGTTGCAATGTCGTCAAACGCAATTTCTGTACCATTTATTACATTTGTTGCAAATTCAATTGTCTCGGTTAAGGTTTCATTCTTGATGTATGCTTCATTAGTTGCAACGGCATCTTGTATAGATTTATTCTCTTTTATTATAACTTCTATACGATCAGTCACTTCTAATCCACTATCCTTACGAATATTTTGGATTCTGTTTACAAGTTCTCTGGCAATCCCTTCTTTTTTGAGCTCTGGAGTTATGGTTATATCCAAGGCTACTGTAAGAGATCCTGAATTTGCAACTAGCCAACCCTCAATATCCTGAGAACTGATTTCTACATCATCGGTTCCTAATGTAATAATTTTATTATTAATTTCTATGTCAAAACTTCCAGTTTGTTCAAGAATTTTGATTGTTTCCTGATCAAAAGATTGTATCTTATTGGCAATCAATTTCATATCTTTTCCAAAACGAGGGCCTAAATTTTTAAAATTCGGCTTTATTTGCTTCACTAATATACCGGAAGCATCATCGAGTAACTCTATTTCTTTAACATTTACTTCACTTTTTATGAGACCAGCAATGTCATTGATTTCAGCTTTATCCTCATCATTTAGTACAGGAATCATAATTCTTTGTAGTGGCTGACGCACTTTGATTTTTTCTTTCTGTCGTAAAGAAAGAACCAAAGAGCATACAGATTGTGCCTTTTGCATTTTATGTTCTAAAGCTTTATCAACAAATGAACTATCATATTCTGGGAAATGTGCCAAATGAACACTTTCAGAAGATTCTTGTGCTGAATTAGAAACAAGATCCTTGTATAAGCGATCCATAAAAAATGGTGCGATTGGTGCTCCCAGTTTTGCTACGGTAAGCATACAGGTATATAAAGTCTGGTATGCAGAGATTTTATCTTTCTGATAATCACCCTTCCAGTATCTTCTTCTGCTTAAACGAACAAACCAGTTACTCAAGTTTTCTTGAACAAAATCCGAAATAGCTCTGGCAGCCTTTGTAGGCTCATATTCATTGTAATACTCGTCTACACTTTTGATTAACGTATGCAATTCACTAAGAATCCATCGATCAATTTCTGGACGTTCTGCTAATGGAATATCAGCTTCAGCATAAGTAAAATTATCAATATTTGCATATAGTGTAAAGAACGAATATGTATTGTATAAAGTACCGAAAAACTTACGACGTACTTCTGCAATTCCTTCAGAATCAAACTTTAGATTATCCCAAGGATTAGCGTTACTGATCATGTACCACCTGGTAGCATCAGGACCATAAGCTTTTAATGTATCAAAAGGATCTACAGCATTCCCTAATCGTTTGGACATTTTCTGGCCATTCTTGTCTAGGACTAAACCATTAGAGACTACATTTTTATAGGCTACATCGTCAAAAATCATAGTTCCTATAGCGTGAAGTGTATAGAACCATCCACGAGTTTGATCGACACCTTCTGCAATAAAATCTGCTTTTCTTTCGCCAGACTCTACTTTTTCTTTATTCTCAAAAGGATAATGCCATTGTGCATACGGCATAGATCCAGAATCAAACCATACATCGATCAAATCACTTTCTCGATTCATTGGTTTTCCCGATGGAGAAACCAAGGTGATTTTATCTACTACATTTTTATGAAGATCGACTTTATTATAGTTGTCTTCACTCATATCTCCAATAACAAAATCTGCAAAAATATCGGCTTCCAGAACACCTGCATCTACAGCTTTTTGCATTTCAGTTTTCAATTCTTCTACAGAACCGATCATTATTTCTTCTTTACCATCCTCTGTGCGCCAGATCGGTAATGGGATTCCCCAGAAACGAGATCGAGATAAATTCCAGTCATTAGCATTTGCTAACCAGTTTCCGAAACGTCCTTCGCCAGTTGCTTTTGGTTTCCAGTTGATGCCTAGATTCAATTCGTGCATACGATCCTTAAAATCGGTTACTTTTATAAACCAAGAATCTAATGGATAATATAGAATAGGTTTATCTGTACGCCAGCAGTTGGGATAACTGTGCACGTATTTTTCAACCTTAAAGGCTTTATTTTCTATTTTTAGTTTGATAGCAATCTCTACATCTACAGATTTCTCTGGAGCTTCACCATCAGTGTAATATTCATTTTTTACATATTTACCACCAAATTCACCCATATGTTTTGTGAATTTACCTTGTAAATCTACTAGTGGTACAAGATTATCATTATCATCTTTTACCAGTAGTGGTGGAACTTCTGGTGTAGCTTGTTTAGCTACCATAGCATCATCTGCACCAAAAGTAGGTGCAGTATGCACAATTCCTGTACCATCTTCCGTAGTTACAAAATCTCCAGAAATCACTCTAAAAGCGTTCTCAGGATTGTCATGAGGTGTTGCGTAGTCTAACAGTTGTTCATAACGGATTTCAACTAGATCAGCTCCTTTAAATTCTTTTAGTAAGAAATATGGAATCTTCTTGTCACCTTCTTTAAATGAGTTTAAATCTTCTTCATTTTCTGCTAAGATAAATTTTCCAGCAAATTGTTTTCCAACTAGATTTTTAGCCAGAATCACATTAATCGGTTCAAAAGTATATTGATTGAAAGTTTTTACAACGACATAATCAATCTTTGGCCCAACAGTTAATGCGGTATTCGATGGTAATGTCCAAGGAGTAGTTGTCCAGGCTAAGAAATGAATATCACCTGCCACATCTGTTAAGAATGAAGGTAGTGTTTCTTTTTTAGCTTTAAACTGAGCCACCACAGTTGTGTCAGTTACATCTTGATATGTTCCTGGTTGATTAAGTTCATGTGAACTTAATCCTGTTCCTGCCTTTGGTGAATATGGCTGAATAGTGTATCCTTTGTACAGTAACCCTTTTTTATAAATTTCCGAAAGTAACCACCATACTGTTTCCATATACTTGGACTTGTAGGTTATGTATGGATCTTCCATATCTACCCAATATCCAATTTTTTCGGTAAGATTGTTCCAGATATCAGTATAACGCATTACCGCTTTTTTACAAGCTTCATTATATTCTTCTACAGTGATTTTTTTACCGATATCTTCTTTAGTGATACCTAATTCTTTCTCAACTCCTAATTCTACAGGAAGTCCATGGGTGTCCCAACCAGCTTTACGTTTTACCTGAAATCCTTTTTGGGTTTTATAACGACAAAAAATATCTTTAATCGCACGAGCCATTACGTGGTGGATTCCCGGTAATCCATTCGCGGATGGTGGTCCTTCAAAAAATACAAAAGGAGTCGCATCCTCACGCTCAGAAATACTCTTTTCGAAAATATTATTCTGCTGCCAGAATTCTAGTATATCATCTGCCACTTTTGGCAAGTCAAGTCCTTTATACTCAGGAAACTTCGTGCTCATTTGATCGTTCTTTCTATTAAGTGTGCGAAAATAAGGATTTTCTGGAAAAATGACGAGAGGAAACAGTTCAAATATTGATGATTATTAGGTTATGAAATTTTGATTATCAAATAACATATTTATCATTGTTTTAATTCAATCTAAAACTTGTAAATAAAATAGGATATAAAATGTAAGTTAGAATGGCAGCTATTTTAAATGAAAAGTTATTTTTGGAGTCTAAATGAGAATTATGGGTTTAAAACGTTCTATATTAAAAGTGCAAGCAGCTCTTGGTAATGTAAAAGCTATGGAAAAATTGCACGTCGATACCTATACTGAAGATGTTATAATTAAAGTAGAAGGGACGCTATTTGCTAAATCTCAATTGAATGAGATCTATATGGATGTTGTTGAGTTAGCAGGTTATTACTATGTAAAAACAATTGTTATAGGGAGTTTTCATATTAAAACATGGAAGGGAGCAAATCTTTTGATTGCTGGCCAGAATTTTGAATTGAATTTAGTTTCGGATATGCAGGAAATAGAATCCGACTTTTCTAATGTATCGAATAAAAGTATCACTCAAATAGATTTCATTATTGAAGAAAATAATATAAATAAAATAGAGAGGTCACAAATTGATACAATTTCAATTTCTTCAAAAAAGAAGGTAGCTCATTTTGATGAGGTTATTGTTGACTAAGAGAACTATTCATAACATTAAGTCCTATAGTGTCATACCAGTTAAATACAAGGTTAAAAAATCAAACTCCAGAGAAGATTTGCCAATAACAGGGTAACATTTTGCTCTGTCTTGACACATACTTATAACGAAATCAACAGTTGTATTAAGAAGGATCTTAATGAATCCTGTTTTTAGTGATTAGAAATAGATTTTTAATATAAATTTGCGCTCGAAATTTTTAAGACCCTTGTGTATTTAACCTTAAAATAATTTGAGAGCATAGACTCTCATACTTACTTATGAATAAATTTTTACTTCTTGCTTTTATAACAATTTTTACATTTAACAGCTACGGCCAGACTAGATATGAAAAAGGATATTTTATATCTAATGATGGAACAAAAACTGATTGCTTTATAAGGAATTCGGATTGGAAAAATAACCCTACATCTTTTAAATATAAATTATCACTTGATTCGGAGTCCTTAGATAATAGTATTGCAAATGTTTCGGAATTCGTCATTACTGATAAAACTAAATACCAAAGATTTACTGTTAAGATGGGCCGTTCAAGTGATAAATTAAGTTTTTTGGATGGCAAAATGAACCCTGATTTTAAGAAAGAAACTCTTTTCTTAAAGGTTTTGGTAACAGGTGAAGCAAACCTGTATTCGTACAAGGAAAGTAATTTAGTAAGGTTTTTTTATGAGATAAAAGAAGTTGAAATTAATCAGCTTGTCTATAAGATGTATTTAAAAGGCTCAGAAGTCACTAAAAATGATGAGTATAAACGAACACTATGGACGAATGTAAGATGCGATAAAACCAAGTATGAGGAGTTGTCAAATTTAGAATACAAAAGAAATGATTTAATTAAATATTTTGAAAAGTATAACAGTTGTGTTGATCCAAATTATATAATAGTTAAAAGAAAAGAAAATAAAGGGGGGTTAAATATAAGTATTAGACCAGGAGTTTCTTTTGCTTCCTTTAAAGCCAGTAATCCTGAGGCAGGCTTTGAGGAATTTGATTTTGGAAGAAAACTAGGGCCGAGGATCGGTCTTGAAGTTGAATATATTTTTCCTTTTAAAAACAATAGGTGGTCTCTTATTTTTGAACCTACGTTTCAATCATACCATTCTGATGAATTAGATTCTGAGAGAGAAGTAGAAGCGAGTTATAGTTCTATAGAAATTCCTATTGGAGTTAGGCGTTATTTTTTTTTAAACGATAAATCTGCATTGTTTGCAAATTTAGGAGGTGTTACTTTAGATTTTAATCTTAATTCGGATATTTTAGAGTTCAAAAATAATAGGTCAAATAATGTTGAATCCGTGAAGAGTGCGGATGTTTGGAATAATTTGTTTTTTGGTTTTGGATATAGATATAAAAATAAGTACAGTGTTGAAGCTCGATATGGATTTAATAGAGATCTTTTTAAGAGATATACATTTTGGTCTTCTAATTACAGTTCTTTTTCTATTGCTTTTGGTTATACTATATTTTAATTAAGATGGTTTAAAAAATGTTAGATGAAAAAGGCAAATTTCATTATTTTTAGACTATGAACACTACCTTAAACATTGCCTTAATCCAATCTCATATAGCCTGGGAAAATCCGATTCAGAATAGGGCGGTTTTTACAGAAAAGATCAAATCCATACATAATGATATAGATCTGATTATTTTGCCAGAGATGTTCAATACTGGATTTACCATGAATGCCGCTGAAGTTGCTGAAACCATGGATGGTGAAACTATTAGTTGGTTACAAAAATTAGCTAAAGAAAAAGAGTGTGCTATTGCGGGAAGTATTATTATCCAGGATTCCGGAAAATTTTATAATCGTTTTCTTTTTGTGAAACCTGATGGTACAATTCAGAAATATGATAAGCATCAATTATTTACCTTAGCTAAGGAAGAGGAAGTATTTACAGCAGGAAATGAAGAGGTGATTATTCATTATAAAGGATGGAAAATTAAACCGCAAGTTTGTTATGACCTTAGATTTCCTGTATGGGCAAGAAATACATCTGGATATGATTTACTTATCTATGTTGCTAGTTGGCCAAAACCAAGAATAAATGCTTGGGATACTCTGCTAAAAGCCAGGGCTATAGAAAATATGTCGTATTGCATTGGGGTCAATAGAGTGGGATTAGACGGTAAAGGATATGAATACAATGGTCATTCTGCAGTCTATGATGTATTAGGAAATTCTGTTTTAGAAGAAAATCCAATTGAAAAAGAAGCTATCTTACCTGTAACGTTAGATAAATCTCGCATCGATACTATTCGCAAAAAGTTACCTTTTTTGGAAGATGCCGATAGCTTTCGGATTATTCCAAAATAAAAGTTTGTTTTAATTCCCAATTGGCTCTAACCTCGATTGGCTGAGGATAGTACACTACTTGCTCTGCCTGAATCCCTTTTAGAAAATTACCCGTATCCCATATTCCATTTTTATTGGCGTCCAAAATGATACGTAAATTGTATTTACCTGGATCTAAGTTGTCAAAGACAGTAGTTTCTTCTTTAGTTACTACTTTTTCGTCAATAAATTTTCCTTGTTCATCGGTTGCCTGAATTATAACCGGATATTGTTTAACATTTTGAAGTGTAAAAAAGATAGTGCCGTAATCTGCTAGTTTTTTAGTTCTGAAATTGATATTAATAGTATCATTTACATTGCCAATAAAATCGGTAATAGCTTCAGGTAGTAATTGTACTTTATATGCATTACTTTCTGTTCTTTCGAAAGTGAATACTGCTTCATTTTTGATTTTGTCCAATTGTACAGAAAAAGGAATTTCTAAAGTGTCTTTGTCTATTAATGAGATGAATTTTTCATCAATAGCTTCAATTGGGGTGTTTGAAAAAAGTGTAAAATCCTGATTAAAAGTTAAACTTCCTTTTACATTATTAGTTAATTTTATGGAGTCTTTGTATTGATCCTTAAACCTTGTTACTAAAGTATCTCTGTAATTTTTTGCATTGGTTACTTCGAAAATTAAAGAATCTGCTTCAAAAAAAGGTTTAAACCAATAGTGTAATGTGTCTTTTGCTTTATCAGGTAGAATTCTGGTTTCAAAATTTTCCGGAGCTTTACTTACTAAATGGATTTTCATCGAATCTACAAGACCTTCATACCCAAAAATAATTTCATTTTTAGATACTTGCTTTGGTTTTAGGGCTTTAAAGTCTAAAATCTCTTTAAATAAATCTATTTTAAAAGCTTTTGCTGTATCTGCAGGAAGCGTTACTATTTCTTCATAAAAACCAATTTTATCTTGCTTTGGTTGGTATGTATAATTGGTTGCAGCGTCTTTTAAAGCAATCAATTTATATTTCCCTTCTTTTAAATTGTCAAGGTCAAAACTAATACTATCCAATGTACTTGTTACATATCTCGGGACTTCATGAAACACTAAAGAATCGGTGTAGTTTTCATCAACCTCATATAAAGCAACGGTTATAAAAGGATCTGCTTTTTTCTCTAAGGCATCACCAACAACTCCTTGTATTCTTAGAGAATCCAGAGAATTTCCTGTAGAGAAAACATACCTAAAAAAAGGATTAGGATTGCCTTCATTATTGTCTACTACACTCTGACCAAAATTGATGCTGTATGTGGTGTTTTCTAATAAGGTATCTATAAATTTAACTTTTATGTATTTACTAGCACCTCCTAATGGTGTTATCTCTGGTTTGGGATCCATTGGAGGAGATATAATGATCTGTTTCTGAGGATCATTTAATTTTATATATTCATCAAAATATATCCGAATTTCGTTTTTATCAAAATTTGTTGAAAAGTTAGGAGGAGTTGCCTTCACAAATTTTGGAGGAATTTCATCCTTTTCTCCACCAGTTATAGTACCTTTTTTGGCACAACTAACAATCAAGAATAAGAAAAAAGCAGTTAATAATAACGTATAGGATTTTTTATACATATGCTCCATTACAATTTTAAAAAACACAAAGAAACGACTATTTATAACAAACAAAAAATCTACACGGTGATAGCCATGGTTGCAATACTTATTTTGATACCAGGAATTGATTGAAGAACCTGTATACACGCTTCAATAGTAGAGCCTGTGGTTACAATGTCATCAACAATTAAAATATGTTTGTTTATCAATAAGGACTCATTCTGTACTCCAAATGTTTCAGAAGTGTTTTTCCAACGTGTTAAACGACTATTTTTTGATTGTTTTTGATTGTAGGAATTTTTTTTCAAAACAAAATCAATGTATTCTGCGTTAAGTTTTTTAGCGATTTCCTTTCCAAATTCCTCTACTTGATTAAACCCTCTTTCTTTTAATCTTCGAGGGTGAAGAGGTACAGGTATTATTGTGTCAATATTTTGATAAACAGTGGATTGAGCTAATTCTTGGCCTAGCCAGATACCCAGTTCTTTTCCTATTTCTTCTCTACCTCTATACTTAAGATTATGGATGAGGTTTTGCACTAAACCATCCTTTTCAAACACCAATAAAGAGGTGGCGTTTTCTATTTTGACTCGCCCATAAAATACTTTTTCGATCTTTTTAGCGTTTACTTTATGAAAATTACCTAATGGGAGCTTGTGTCTGCAGGAAGTGCACAAGATCCTTTCGTTTTTATGTAGGGGGTTGTCACAAGCAGCACAATATATAGGATAAAATAAATAAGCCAAGTCGCTTAGCATATTAGGTCAATTAACATTAATTACTATATTTAACTAAATTTACTATTTAACGTAACCATCAAAAATTAGAAATTTATTATGACAACTCAAAACAATAACTTGACCCTTAAGATACTAATTGGTGTTCTTGGAGCTCTATTATTAATTCTGGGGATCTTCACGTATAAGTTTTACAACGAAGAAAAGAGAGAAAAAGCAATTTTGCAACAAGAAAAGGATTTAATTGAAAGCGAATTAGGGGAATTGATAACAAAGTATGATAATGCTATTGCTTTAAATGAAGTAATGGATGATCATTTACTTAAAGAAAAGCAACGTGTTGTTGTTTTACTGGATAGCTTAAAGGACTATGATGCAAATGTAGCATTGATAGCACGATACAGAAGAGAAGTAAGCAAGCTGAAAAAAGAGCGTGAAAGATTATTTAAACTTGCAGATAGTTTAACAACAGCTAATGCTCAGTTAGCGACTGATTTAGATAGTACTAATACAGCTTTATCCGAAAGAATTGTGTTCTCTGATTCTTTGGCAACACAGAATAATAAATTGGCAGAAATTGTAGAAAGAGGATCTGCATTACAGGCTTCAGGTATCAAAGCAGAAGGTGTTAGAGTTCGTAATAGTGGTAAAATTACTACAACAGCTAGATCGAGTAGAGCAGAAAAAGTTAGAGTATGTTTTACGCTTTCACCTAATAAATTAACAGAAAAAGGCGATAAAGATTTATTTGTTCAGGTAATTAATCCTGAAAATAATTTAATTGGAGATAAAGTTTCTGTAAACTTTGATGATGCTGTACTTACTTATAGTGGACGTAATAAAGTTTTTTATGAAAATGATGCTTTAGATGTTTGTGTTTTGGTAGATGCTGCTGAAGGAGAGTTAGTAAAAGGAAATTATGTAGTAAACTTATTCTCTGGTCCTAGAATGATTGATAATACGCAGTTTGAATTGAAATAGAAGAGTTTTCAAAATATATATACGAACCACCATGTTATTAGTAATACGGTGGTTTTTTTATGTTTTTGTCAGAAATTCCTTTATCCCATCATTAATTAAATAAATTCGTTTTCAATTCATGTAAATTCAGTTATTTTTGCGCCATGGCAAATCAAGAAGATAAATTTAAGAAGGTTATAGCCCATGCTAAGGAGTACGGGTATATTTTTGGTTCTAGTGAGATCTACGATGGATTGAGTGCGGTATATGATTACGGACAGAATGGAGCAGAACTAAAAAAGAACATACGAGAGTATTGGTGGAAAAGTATGGTGTATATGCATCAGAATATTGTAGGACTAGATGCTGCAATATTTATGCACCCTACTACTTGGAAAGCATCCGGTCACGTGGATGCCTTTAATGATCCGCTTATTGATAACAAAGATTCTAAAAAAAGATATAGAGCCGATGTATTGTTAGAGGATTATGCCGAAAAACAATATCAAAAGGCTCAAAAAGAGATAGCAAAAGCTAAAAAACGTTTTGGAGACTCTTTTGATGAAGAACAATATGTTGCTACAAATCCAAGAGTGGTAAAATATCTTTCGGAACAACAGAGAGTATTGAAGCGTATGGCAAAATCTTTAGAAAATGAAGATTTAGCTGATGTGAAAGCTCTGATAGAAGAATTAGGTATTGCAGATCCAGATACAGGATCAAAAAACTGGACAGATGTTAGACAGTTTAATTTAATGTTTGGTACTAAACTGGGAGCTTCTGCGGAGTCCGCTACAGATTTGTTTTTAAGACCAGAAACAGCGCAAGGTATTTTTGTTAATTTCTCAAATGTTCAAAAAACTGGTAGAATGAAGATTCCTTTTGGAATTGCTCAGACAGGTAAAGCATTTAGAAATGAGATTGTAGCAAGACAGTTTATATTCAGGATGCGTGAGTTTGAACAGATGGAGATGCAATTTTTTGTACGCCCAGGAGAAGAAATGAAATGGTATGAGTACTGGAAAGAAACACGTTTAAACTGGCATTTATCTTTAGGTTTAGGAAAAGAAAATTATCGTTTCCACGATCATGATAAATTAGCTCATTATGCAAACGCAGCTGCTGATATAGAATTTAATTTCCCTTTTGGATTTAAAGAATTAGAAGGGATTCATTCCAGAACAGATTTTGATCTAAAAGCACACGAAGAATTTTCTGGTAAAAAATTACAATTTTTTGATCCAGAGTTAAAAGAAAGCTATGTGCCTTATGTTGTAGAGACATCTGTAGGGTTAGACAGAATGTTCCTTGCCGTATTTGCTACAGCATTACAAGAAGAACAATTAGAAGATGGATCTAGCAGAGTCGTATTGAAACTGCCTGCTGTGGTAGCGCCAGTAAAAGCAGCAATTCTACCATTAGTTAAAAAAGATGGATTACCAGAGGTTGCGGAAAAGATTGTAGAAGATCTTAAATGGAAATTTAATGTAGCTTATGATGAGAAAGATGCTATTGGTCGTCGTTATAGAAGACAAGATGCTGCTGGAACTCCAATATGTATTACCATAGATCATGATACATTAAATGATCAATCGGTTACTGTAAGAGATCGAGATACTATGGAACAGAAGCGTGTTCCGATTTCAGAACTAAAATCTATTATATCAGAAAAAGTAGATCCTGAATTTTGGTTAAAATAAACTACCAATAATAAAAAAGAAGCCGCTTTTTGAGCGGCTTTTTTTTGTTCAATTATTAATTTTTTAGGGTTTTAAGGGATTTACCTGTTTAATTATATAGTTAAGAATGAAGAAGGAGTGTATAAGTACGATGTAGATATCTTATGCGTAGCTTCTGGTGTTTATATAGTAAATATTGGAGATAACTCTAATAGAATAACTGAGAAAATAATTGTTAGATAAGCTAATTTAACACTCGTCATAATTTATTTTATTTAAACAAGGGAGGTTTCATTTGTAAGAAATCTCCTTTGTTTCCTATTACAAGTATGGATTAAGTGTTTAGTTTTTGCCATATTTTGAAGTTTAATTGTATTTTAGACCAAAAATCGAGATAATTCTCATCTTAAAAATTCTCTTATGTTACTGAAAAGGATAGCTTTCTTTTCTTTTTTGTTTTTCTGTATAGTTGGTTTTTCTCAAGATAAAAAAACCGCTACTGCTACATTGGTTACTTCTTCCGATTATATGCAAGAAGTGAGATCATTGATTGGTAAGAAATTGATTCCTGAAGTGGTTCGAGAAGGAGAAGTGAATCCTAAGAGAGCAGATGCTAATAAAATTGTACCAGGCAAAGGGTTACCAAAAGGAAGAGACCCTTTATTACGAAAACAAAAAAATGCAAGTAATACAAGGATTAATAGAACACCTTCATTAGTTTTTGAATCTAATTCTAGTTCAACTTCTCCATCAGATCCAACAGGGGCAATAGGTCCTAATCATTATATAAGTGCTAAAAACTCTGCATTCGCGATACATGACAGAAACGGAAATGTTTTAGTACCCTCTACCTCTTTGGCAAATATATGGCCGGGAGAAACAACTGGAGATCCAATAGTATTTTATGATAGTTTTGCTGATCGATTTGTGATAACACAGTTTGATGGAGTCGGTGGTACTCGTAATCCGGATAACGGATTTTTAATAGCTATAAGTATGGGACCGGATCCTGTAAATGACGGTTGGTTTACATATAGATTCAGAACAGGAAATACTTTTCCGGATTATCCAAAATTCTCTATATGGTCAGATGGTTATTATATAACTGCTAATAAAGATCAGGGACAGCAAATGACGAGTGAAGTGGTATATGTTATTGATAGAGAGCAAATGCTAGCAGGTGTTGACACTGCTCAAATGATAGGATTTCCTCTACCAGGAGCAAGAGTGGGAGGGTTTTATAGCCCAGCGTCATTTAATGCAATTGGTAGCACGCTTCCACCTAAAGGAGATGCTAAGATTATTTATTTTCAGGATGATGCTTGGGAAGGAGTTAATGAAGATGCATTAAAATTATGGACAATTAGTATTGATTGGATTAACCCACAACAATCTACAATAACTGAAGCAGAGGAATTAACGGTAGGTAATGGAAATATAACTCCTTTTGATTCTACATTTGATGGTGGTTCTTTTGCTAATCTTCCGCAACCCGGAACTGATGGTCAAGATATTGATGTGCTTCAAGGGACTGTAATGTATGCTACTAACTACAGAAGGTTTTGTGATTATAATGCTGTTGTACTTAACTTTCCGGTAGATATCGATGATCGTCCAGACACGGATAATATATCTGCAATTAGATGGTATGAACTTAGACAAAATGGAGATGGTCAGCCATGGGCTGTTTTTCAGGAAGGAACATATACTTCTCCAGGAGGTAAAAGTGCTTGGTGTGCAAGTATGGCTATGGATATTTTTGGTAATATCGGAATGGGGTATACAACCATGGGAACTATAGATGACGGTGCTAATACTGATAGTTTTGCTTCCGTAAGATATACTGGGCGATTGGCGGATGACCCTTTAGGAACCATGACTTTTGCAGAACAAACAATCGCTGTGGGTACTGATGTGGATAGGACTACTCGAAATCGTTATGGTGATTATGCGCAGATTACGGTAGACCCTATTGATGATCAAACATTCTGGCATATTGCAGAATATTTCGAGAATTTTGGAAATAATGCTCGAAATATTGTTGGGGTATTTAAAATTGCAGAGAATGTAGCAAATGATGTAGGTGTTATTAGTATTGATACTCCAGAAGATGCTACTTTTACTACTTCTGAAGTTATAACGGTTACTATCAAAAATTTTGGTACCACAACACAAAGTAATATTCCTGTAAGTTATTCTGTTAATGGTGGAACGGCTGTGAACGAGATTTTCACAGGATCTATTACAGCTGGACAAACAGCTTCATTTACGTTTAATACGACTGCGGATTTAACAGCTGGGAACAATGTTTTTATTTCAGCAGAAACAAACCAAGTTGGAGATGTAACACCAGAGAATGATTGTGCTACGAAAGAAGTTACTAATCTATTTCCTAATGATGTAGGAGTAATCAGTTTGGTGTCTCCAGTATCAGGAGGAGGTCTTTCTTCTACTGAAATTGTTACGATTGTAATTAGAAATTATGGAGGATTTCCTCAGTCTAATATTCCAGTTTTTTATACACTGGATGGAGGAACTCCTGTCAATGAAATATATACAGGAACCATAGCAGTTGGAGAATCTGCAGAATACACCTTTACAGGAACTGCAGACTTATCAGAATTTGCAAGCTATACATTTGAGATAGGAACTGCTTTGGCTATAGATGAGGACACTAATAATGATGTAATAACAAGGGTAATTGAACATCGATTATGTTCTCCAAGCTCAGATTGTCAAAGATTTGGTGATGGATTATCCTCTTTTGAATTGTCAAATATCTCTAATCAAAATATTGAATGTGGAAGTGGTTATGAAGATTTTACGGATATGGTAATCAATCTTGATAGATCAATAGGAGTGTACGCATTAACTGTTCAGGTAGGTTTTGCGGAGGGCGATTCAGAACAATTATCCCTATGGATAGATTATGATGATGATACTATTTTTGAAGATGAAGAAATGATTATAGGTAATCAAGTAATTGCTGAAGAAAATGTTGGTCAGACTTTTCTTTTTTCATTAGATGCTGATGCGCCTTTGGGAACTCATTTACTAAGAGTTAGGGCTGGAGATACAAATACAAATAATGGTGCAGATCTTAATGATCCTTGTGGTTCTATGCAGTTTGGGACTACTCATGATTATACCGTAGAAATAGGCGAGAATACAAGTCCGAATTCTGATCTTACGGTAATTAGTCAGCCTAATGATCGGTTTTTGATCACTATGAGTGATGCAAATGCAGACAACATTCTCAGATTAAGCATATTCACTATTACAGGACAAACAATAGTTTCCAATTTTGTCGAGAAAGATGCAAATAGCAGGTTTACATATTTGCTTGATATGTCTTACGTAAGTTCTGGGATTTACTTTGTTAGATTAGGTAGTAGTAAAACTGGAAAATCAGTTAAGTTTTCTGTAAATTAATCAGTACGCTTGTTTACTTCTGTTATCGAGACTGGTCTTGCTTCGCTACATCTACTATTCATTCTTAAATCACTGTATTTCACCCATACTTTTTCGGGCACATCGACCTTAAAAAAATCTTGAATGTTTATAGGATCTAACTTATCTGTATATTTCTCTACTGTAAGAATATATGAGCAACCTTCGGATTTGCTAATGGATAATGTTCCTTTGATAAACCCTTTTTCTATCATTTCTTTAGAATCTATAAGTTGAGAACTATCTTTTCCATCTTCACCCTTTTTTCCGTCAGTTCCTTGAGTAGTGATACAGCTATATAAAAATAAGGAAACCAGTATGATGCAAATTTTGAGATTTTTTTTCATTGTTGTATTGATTTAGGTTTAAGAGTTGTAATGTATATTTAGTTTTTTTATATAAAGATGAGAAAAAAAATTAGAAATATGCTCTAAGCTGCACGCTACCTGTATGAATAGTACTTGTAGTTTCACTTTTTCTACCTAAATATGAAATATTAAGATCCAGATATTTGGTTAATTTTTTTTGTGCTAAAACGGACCAGGTATAATTATCACCAGGTTGTAAACCATTAAGTAATTGATATCCTACAGGAGAAAAAGCATTTCCTGTAAAATCATTATTAAAATAATTAAACTCGCCTGTAATCGATACTTGTTGTTTATTAGCATAAGCAAAAGAAACCCCTAGTTTCTGCTGGGACAAAGCTTCTTCTCCTGAAATATTATCTTGATCATTTAAGAGGTAAAAGACACTAAATTGTGTTTGGGGAGAAAGTAAATAAGATAATTTAGGTTCAATTTTATAGCCTTCTAATATGTAATTTCTATTGCTAAAGTTTTCGGAAATACTTTCAGTTTTGATAAGTTCATTTTTTAAGTCAAAAAGCCAAGTTTTTGCCATTTTATGAGCAAATGTTAATTGATGACTATCTATAATATTTTCTTGAAGCCCTGTAACTTGTAAATTAGTGTTTTTAGAAGAAAGAAAGGTGTATGAGGTAGTGTATCGTTGCTTTCCTCGATTAAAGAACAGTGTATTTCTAAAACTTAGATTAAGTGCTAATTCATCATCATCTTTTCGGAATGGATTGATGTCAAAAGAACTGTCATCACGCAGGTTTTTTCGATCTACTATGTAAGAAGTTTGATTATAAAAATGTGACAATATTTTTTTTGTTTTGTTTTCTGAACCGGACCAAGAAAGAGGATTTAATGTAATAATTTGACTTAATCGATTTTGATGTGTTTTTACAAAAAGTTGGTTTGGTAATAACACTCTTAGGTAGATAGCTTCATCTGTAAATTGAGCGATTTCAAACTCTTCTAATTCCTGTATTCCATTGTCATTGTAATCATTCCAAGTATAGGTTCCTTGCCCTGGATCTACTTGCACATAGGTGAATTCTTGCTGTGGTAATGTTCCGCTATTGGTTTCAAAAACAGTATTCCAATTAATTTTACCAGCAAAGAATTTTTGATTGTATAACAATCTAGAATTCAAAGATTGTTCATCTTCACGATTTTGATCTTCATTGTTTAGTGTTCTATAGTTCAGAAAAAGTGATAATTGTGTATTGTTAGTACTAAGTAAATTAGATTTTAAAAAATAGGTGTTAGAGGTGCTCACTTTATCCAAAAGATTGTTTCTAACACTGTCATTGATACGATGTCTATATCCAACTTCCGCATAAATTTTTGTGCTATCACCTACCCCACTATAGATTTCATAAGATTTAAACCGTTGCGTGTTTAAGGTAAAGGTTTGATCGCTGAGGTTGATTTCTTTATTTTCTTCTGTTGCTATTTTAGCTCCAATCCAGTTTTTAGGGAAACTATAGGTTAGGTTACTGTACATTCTGAAGAATCTGGAATCTAACTCAGCATTTTTACTATTCAGCAAGCTTGAGTGCAAAGAAACACTTAATTTGTTTAGCTTAAGTTCTGTGTTTAACAAGTGTCGATTACCATTATAGCTTTCTGAAAAATTAAGATGTTGAAAGGAATACCTGGTAAATCCTTTTTTTGGGTGAAGAATTTCTACACCTGAAGTAAAAAACTGTTGATCTCCAATAGGATTATTTAGATTCCAATCTCTATTAAATTCTACATTATAAATTCTTTCAATACTTTTAAATTCTTTTTGAATATAATCGCCATTGGCAAATGTATTCATTGTCCAACTGCTGTCTCTAGAAAAAATACGTTGTTTAAATTGAAGTCTTCCAGCTACACCGTCATTATTAGTATCATCTAAGTCAGAAAATAGGTTTAGGTCGTTTTTACTTCCCGAAATTTCGAATCCAACAGATGTTTTTTCGTTGGGGATATAAGAACCCTGAATCACTGCTGTCTGAAGTTTGGTAGGTGCTACTAATTGAATAACCGGAGCAAAATTACCTTGAGGAATCCCATTAATGGGAGCTACATACTCAAAAACACGGCTAATCGTAGTTACGTCCCCCACAATATAATCACCTTGATTATCGCCTACTAGTGAAAAGCGAACGTTAAACAGTTCATCTTCCGGATTATTAGAAAACACGAATGCTTCTTGACCATCAATAATATCTCTACGATAGAGGATTTTGTTTTCACTAAATACATCAGGAACAGCTGATGGAGAAATCATCTGAGTAGTATCATCCCCAGCATTGGATAGAATCTCTTTTTGTGGATCGCTTAGATTCTGTTGTAAAGGTTGGTTTTTTGCATCATTTTCTGAATATACAAATGCACCTATTTTTAATTTTTCACTAGTATGTTCACCACCACCATAGACGATGATTCTCGAATAATTACGTTCTGTAGTTTGATATTCTATGGATATTCTCATATCCGATGTAATTGGATAGGTTGGATTAAAACGTACTTCTCCGGCATTGTAATCAATGATATAGTCCTTGTTCTCTCCTCTTTCCAAAAGTAAGCCATTTATATACACACGTTCACTACCTGAAACAATGAGGATAAACAATTCTCCGTTAGGACCAGTTAGTTTATAAGGCCCCTGATTTCCTTCTTGTCCGGTAAACTGGCTTCTGGTAAATACGCCTCTTACCAGAGCTCCTGAAGCAAATAAATCTGTTTTGGAATCTGGGTGGTTTAAGGTTCCATTGATAGATATTCCTTGCACGTTTTTGGTAAACCTGTTAAAGTAACTCGTGGTATTTTGTAATTGAACATCACCGGCTCTAATATTCCAGTTTTTACTATACAATTCTATAAAAACTTGATCAAATTCATCCAAGTTCTGAGAATAACCGCTTTGCTGTACAGGTACATTAGCGTCTTGTATAGATGCTCGTAGCGATATATTATCACTTATTTTGCCTGAAATCTGTAGATCCAATTCAGAATTTAATACGGTATTTTGATTGCTACCTACAGTTACTCCTCTGGAGATACTTCCATTGGTAGTAAGTCCATCAAAAGGTTTAAACTCTTTTTTATTATTAGCTTCTGATAAACTATACAGTTTCTGTAGATCACCACTTTCTTCAACAATGATAGCAGGATCAAATTCAAAATATTTTTTAGTTAAAAAATCTGGATAACGATAGTATTGTACGGTGATCGAATCGTTTTGTGACTGTATCTGTGAAGAAATAATAATGGATGCTCTCTTAAAACTAACCTTATATAGGGTGCTATCTATAGCAATACCTTGTTTTGAAAGTAATTTAAAACCAAAAGGATTGATACTTACAGAATCAATACGAATAGTATCACTAGCTCGGACTTTTTTACTTCTAAAATTTCCAGAAGTATCTTGTCCAAGTAAAGTACTAGTACTGAAGAAAAATAAAAAACCTAAAACGGTAAAAATGCGCATCGATACAAAACTAAAGTTTTTCAGGTATAGAGGTCGTGTAAACCCCATAAATTACTATGATTTATGCAACAACTATTGATTGGAAAGGTTTTTGTAGTATGAATAACGATAAAAATAGCATTAAGTTTTATCTGTCTGTAATAATTTAAACAAAAATTTATGACCGAATACATATATAAAAAAAGTTGGTGGCGTAAAAACCGAAATTGGATATTAGGAATTTGTATGATGGTATCTGGATTCGTGATAACCGTATTGATTATTTTAGGAAAACCAATTGGAGATTTTACTAAAACAATGGTAGATTCATCTGTTTATGACAATGCATTTGATTTGGTAGAGGATGATGAGCGTGTACTTGCATTATTAGGAGAGGTGCAGCCTATTGGTTTTTTCGAACTTCTGGAAGGAGAGGTTAGGTATACGGTGAATGATAAAGCAATTATAACAGTAGGTATCAAAGGATCAAAGCAAAAAGGGAAAATGGATATTATAGCAAATAAAAAGGATGCAACCTGGAAATATGAGACTATCAGAATCCGAACAAAAAAACCAAAGAAAACTATTGAGGTTTTGGATGATAAATAAAGATAAAGCTGCACTATGTTTTTACAATTTTGGAATATCTTTGCAATTGATTTTAACCATATCAAAGATGAATCTTATTAAAACTATCATAGTTTTTGTTTTTTTTACTAGTATTACTTTTTCACAAACTAAAACAACAAATGATACCATTTTAGCGTATCAATATTTAACAAAAGCAGATTCTTTACAAGTAGATCGAGACTTAGATAGTTCCACTGTTTATTTCAATAAAGCTTTAGCCATATATAAGAAATCGAAAACATGGGAAAGAGTAATGTCTTGTTATAATGAAATTGCCGAAAATCAATGGCGTAATCACGAGCTGGAAAAGTCATTTCAAAACTCACAAAAAGCACTGGAAATAAGTAATACGTATCTTAAAAAAGATAGTAAAATGGTTGCGAATGCGTATGATAATATTGCTATTTATTATGAGAAAACGCCCAACTACGAAAAGTCTTTTGTGTATTACAAGAAAGCATTGGATGTTCGAAAAAAGCTGTTACCAGAAAACCATTCGGACATTGCGATATCCTATAGTAATCTGGGCTTGATTCATAGAAAACTAGGTAAATTTCAAAAAGCGCTTGAATATCACAAAAAATCCTTGGAAATTAACCTTAAAACGTTGGATCCTAATCACTCCAATACTGGAGGGTCTTATAATAATATTGGGATGGTTTATGATGATATGGGCAAGCTTGACAAGGCGCTAGAATACTATCAAAAGTTTTTGGAAGTTACCATCAATCGCTCAGGAAAAGATCATCTATATGTTGGATATAGCTACATTAATATAGGCATAACTTATGCCAACCTTAATCAATATGACAAGGCAATTAGCTACTATCTAAAAGCAGAACCAATTTTTACGAATAAAAACAAATTGTACGAATTGACATTCTTTTATGAAAGTATGGGTGTCGCTTATTTTGAAAAAGGAGCCTATGAGAAATCGTTACAGTACAGTAAAAAAGGATTGGATATTGCAGTAAAAATTTATGGAGAACAGCATGTCAATGTAGCAAGTTTGTATAGCAATATTGGTACTATTTATAGTAAAAAGAATGAATTAGAAAATGGAGTAGAATACCATAATACGGCTATAGAGATCTATAAAACAGCATTTGGGGAGAATCATTATTTAGTTGCCGAGGGATATCAAAACATTGGTAATTATCATAAGAAAATTAAGGACTATGATACTGCATTAGAATATTATAAGAAAGCCATAGACATATACAGTGCAAGTCTTGAAAAAGATAATCCTAAAATTGTAAGTGTATATAAGAATATTGCGGATCTATATTATTCGAATAAAAAGAATGATGATGCATTAGTATACCACCAGAAAGGGTTAGAGATTTTACAGAGTTCTTATGGAGAGAATCATTTATTGACAGCTGATTCTTATAATCTTATTGCGGAGGTTTATCAAAATCAAAAGGAATATAATAAGGCGATTGTTAATTATGACAAAGCATTAGATGCAAGTTCTAAAAAGAACTATCAAAACAGTACTCAAGACTCTTATGACCCTAATAATTATTATAATTGGCAATTGTTGTTAAAAAGCTTAAAGGGAAAAGCTAAAACTTTACAATTACGATATCAACAGAATAATAAGGAACTAGACCTTAAGAGAAGTATTCTCCTATACCAAGATATAGATATTCTTGTTGACAGAGTGCGACAATCATTTCAGAAATATGAAGACAAGGTTTTTTTTGCCAAGGAAGCCAAAGAAGTTTATAGAGATGCTATCGAGACGCAAATATTGTTTTATCAAAAAACGAAGGATGATCTAGCTATAGAAAAAGCACTTTACTATACTGAAAAAAGTAAGTCCAACATACTTAAAGAACTTCTTAGTGATGCCAATGCGAAGGGTTTTATGGGCTTACCGGAAAAAACATTAGAATTAGAAAAATCTCTAAAGTCTCTCCGTGCTTTTTATCGATCAAAGATTGCCGAAGAACAATCTAAAACTGCAATAGATTCTGTAAAAATTGAAGACTATAAAAACGAATTGTTTAAAATTGATAGAAGGCAAGATTCTTTATCCGAGGTTGTAGAAAGTAAGTATCCTAAGTACCATCAATTAAAATATGATAATGATGTCGTTTCACTAGATAAGATTCAACAAAAACTGGATGATAAAACAACATTATTAGAGTTTTTTACTGCGGATAGCTTCACTTATGCGTTTGCGATTTCGAAGAATACGATTGCAGTAAAAGAACTTGTAACCCCAAAACTTACAGAGCAAGTAGAAAAATTAAGAGCAACAATTATTGATAAGAATATTAGAGCATACAAAGAATTGGCTTTCCAACTTCATCAACAATTAATAATGTCTTTAAAAGATCAGATTGCAGGTGATGAGTTGATTATCGTTCCGGATGGGCCGCTGTGGCATCTTAATTTTGATTTGTTATTGAGTCAGAAAGATGGTTCTAATAATCCAAAGGAGTTATCTTACCTACTAAAAGAGTATGTGATTTCTTATGCTAATTCTGCTACACTATTATTTTCAGAAGATAAAAACCTTATAGAAACGTCAGAAAACCAAGAAGAATGTTTGGCATTCTCTTTTTCTGATAGCACGAATGTATTGGATAGCAAAACAATGAGTTTAGCAACCCTAAGAGATACAGGAGACGATTTACCAGGAACTCGTAAAGAGATCAAAGCCATTGCCGATATCATCGATGGAAATTATTTTTATGGATCAGAAGCTGTAGAGGCAAATTTTAAGCAACATGCAAGTCAGTATAATATTTTGCATCTCGCTTTACATGGAGAAGTAGATAATGAACGGCCGGAGAATTCTAAACTCTTTTTCACAAAAAATAAGGATACTATAGAAGATAATTTATTATACAGCCATGAACTGTTTGCATTAGATATTCCTGCAAAACTTACCGTCCTTAGTGCGTGTAATACGGGAACGGGTAAAATAGCCAAAGGAGAAGGAATTATGAGTTTAGGAACTGCTTTTCAGTATGCAGGAACGAAGAGTTTGTTGTTAAGTAGTTGGGAAGTATCTGATCAAACCACTCCAGAGTTGATGAAATACTTTTATACCAATCTAAAAGAAGGAATGAGTAAAGCGAAAGCACTCCAGCAAGCAAAATTACAATATTTGAGTAACGCAAACCTAAACAGAACTCAACCGTTTTATTGGGGAGGATTTTATTTAGTTGGAGATAGGACTCCGATCCAGTTCCATAACAATGATTATATATATTGGTTAATTGGATTTGGTGTTTTGGCGCTGATCTTACTAAGTTTGTTTTGGTATAGGAGAAGAAATTCCCCTCTTGAGAGGGGTTAAGGGGTTTATTGTTTGTAGTATCTTTGTTTCTATAAACATACCCGCATGAACTCACTAAAAACCATCGCCCTTTTTTTATTTTTTACTGGTATTACTTTTTCTCAGTCAAAAACAACAAATGATACTCTTCTAGCTTATCAATATTTTAAGAAGGCAGATTCTCTATTAACTGATCGTAAACTGGATAGTGCTATTGTATATTTTAAAAAAGCATTGCCCATATATGAAAAAGTAAAGGCTTGGGAACGAGTTGCCGGATGTTTTAATGGGGTTTCTGAAAGTTATTTTGAGTATTCGGAATATAAAAAATCGTTGAGTTTTGCAAAATCAGCAAAGGTAATTTCTAATAAATACCTTGATCAAAATAACCTTGAAAAAGCGAAAGCTTATGACAATATGGGCCAATATTATTTAAAGAATGTAAAGCTTAGTAAAGCACAAAGTTTCTTTGAGGAAGCCTTAGAAATACAGATTTCTAATGAGAATGATTTTGGAATTTCTAAGTCTTATAATAATTTAGGTCAAGTGTATACAAGAAAGAATGAATTTGGTAGAGCTACAGAACAATTTAAGAGTGCAATAAAGGTAGATAGTACTAAAAATAATCCTCATCTTGCTTTTTCATACAATAATTTGGCAAGGATTTATTACATACAGGCAGATTATTATGTTTCTATCGATTTTATGAAAAAAGCAATATCATTAGAAGAAAAAAGACTAGGAAAAGAACATCCACAAATTGCAAGGTATTATAATAATATAGGAACCATTTATGAAAGATTAGGAGAAGATGATGAAGCTTTATCCTATTATAAGAGTGCTTTGGTAATTCAGTTAAAAGTTTCGGGAGAAAATCACAGTAACATAGCTTCTTTCTATAACAATATTTCAAATGTATTATATAAAAAAAGTGACCTGGATGGGTCAATAGAATTTTCAGAAAAAGCAATAAAAATCGCCAAAAATGTACACGGGGAATATAATCCTCAACTTATGATTTATTATACCAACTTGTCCTATAAATATAAAGATAAGGGAAGCTTTCAGAAGGCCTTTTTTTACGCAAAAAAGACTCTTGAAATTTCTTTAAAAATTGAGAAAAATAGTGACATACTTGCAAAAACTTATCATAGTATAGCGGGCATTTATATGGTTTTCAATCAGTATGAAAAAGCATTGTTTTACTCAAATAAAGCAAAGAATATTTGGGAAGAATCGCTTGGTGAAAATCACCCTAATATTGCTAATTCCTATAAAAACTTAGGTCAAATTAGCTTCTTAAATGGAGATATTAAGCAAGCTCTGAACTATTACAAAAAATCTGAAAAGATTAGGGTTAATATCTTTGGAGGTGACCACATAGACATAGACCTCGGAGGGGATTATTTGAATATTGGAGAATTATTTTTTACAAATAAACAATACGACTCAGCTTTATATTATCAAAGCAAAGCATTAAAAATTTATAGAAAGAAAGTATCAGAAATAGACTATCGAATTTTAATGGCTTATAATCATCTTGGAAATTCTTATCGAGGAAAAAAAGAATATCAACAGGCGATTTCATATTATAATAAGGTTTTAGATATTAAAGATCATAAATCTCGTTTCGAAATAATTGAGAACACTGATTTCAAAACCTTTAAAACCTTTTTATATGCTTGTGAAGGTAAAGCAGGGATTTATAAAGATCTTTATTTTAAAAAAAAGGATACTATTTATCTTAAAAAAAGTATTAAGCAGTACAAAGAAGCAGACACATTGGTCGGTATCATAAGAAATTATTTGTTCGATTATAAAGAGAAATTACTTATTTCCGAAACGGCGAAAAATGTATCTGAAGGAGCAATACGAGCAGGTTTACTTTTATATTCTGATAATAGTGATAAAAGCTTATTACGAGAAGCATACTACAATTCGGAAAAAAGTAAATATAATAGCTTAAAAGACCTTTTACTTGATTCTGATGCCAAAATCTTTTCAGGCTTATCCTCAAGTTTGATTGAACTGGAAAAAAACCTAAAGATTAATAAAGCTTATTATCAATCTAAGGTTAACGAAGAGCTATTCAATGAAGAAACAGATTCTGCAAAATTGTTTAGCTACGAAAACAAACTCTTCGATATCTTCAGAAAACAAGATTCATTGACTGAGGTCTTGGAGAAAAACTATCCTAAATATCATCAATTAAAGTATCAGAATGAGGTGATTTCGGTTACGGATGTTCAGAAAAGACTAAATGATAAAACTACCTTGTTAGAGTTTTTTACTGCCGATAGTACTACGTATGCTTTTACAATTTCAAAAAATAAGATTGCCGTACAAGAATTATCAACTCCAAAACTTACAGAGCGAATAGAACAATTTAGGGCTTCAATGACTAAAAACTATGAGGAGTATAAAGATAGTTCACATGTACTATATAAAAAATTGATTGTTCCTCTAAAAGATCAGTTCGTAGGTAATCAATTAATCATAGTTCCTGATGGTCCTCTCTGGCATCTTAATTTTGATTTATTGCTAACACAAGAAAATGCTTCTAATAACCCCAAAGACTGGCCATATCTTCTTAAAGAATATGCTATTTCGTATGCTAATTCGGCTACATTGTTGTTTGATAATGAAATAAAGGAAGAGTCTGTTTCTAATGAGTTACGAGAATGCTTAGCCTTTTCTTTTTCTAGTGGAGATACTATTTCAAGTACTCGAAACGTAAGCCTAAAAGCTTTCCGCAGTTCGAGCATGGATTTACCAGGAACTCGTGAAGAGATTAAAGCGATAGCAAATATTGTAGATGGACAGTATTTTTATGGATCTGAAGCAACAGAACAAAACTTTAAAAAACATGCAGGATCATATAATATTTTGCACTTAGCATTACATGGAGATGTGGATAATGAACGCCCGGAAAATTCTAAACTCTATTTTACAAAAAGTAAGGATACATTAGAAGATAGCTATCTGTATAGTCACGAATTGTTTGCATTAGATATCCCTGCAGAACTTACTGTGTTGAGTGCGTGCAATACTGGAACTGGTAAAATCGCCAAAGGTGAGGGGATTATGAGTTTGGGTAATGCATTTCAGTATGCAGGAACCAAAAGTTTATTGCTTACTAACTGGGAAATATCTGATGAAACGACTCCTAAAATCATGGAATATTTTTATACCTATCTTAAAGAAGGGAAAAACAAGGCGGAAGCATTACAACAAGCAAAATTACAATTTCTTACAACCACAAACGAAGAAACGAATCACCCATATTATTGGGGAGGATTCTATTTGTTAGGAGATACTACTGCAATTCAATTTCAAGATAATAATTATGCATATTGGTTAATTGGATTTGGTATTTTAGCACTGATCTTACTAAGTTTGTTTTGGTATAGAAAAAAACATTCCCTCTAGATAATAGTATTGAGCTAGATCGAAATAAGGTTTATAATGAGAAAAGTATAGAATAGAATAAGAAAAGCAATTTCCCCTCTTGAGACTTGTGCTGAGCATAGTCGAAGTAGGGGTTAGTGGTGTGTTTTTTTAGAATTAGTAAATGAGCTTTTTCCCAACACACCCAAGAATTTCTAGCTTTTGCCTTCGGCGCAAGCTGAAATGCTATCCCTCTCAAGAGGGAAATTTAAAATAAAAAGTAATTAAAGGTTTAAACAATAAACAAGTGAAAATAATATCATACAACGTAAACGGAATAAGAGCGGCATTAAAAAAAGGATTTATAGACTGGTTGATACAAGCCGATCCAGATGTGATCTGTTTACAAGAGATCAAAGCTAATAAAGAACAACTAGAATTAGATGTTTTTGCAGAAGCAGGATACTCCTATAACTATTGGTATAGTGCTCAGAAAAAAGGATATAGTGGCGTAGCTATTTTATCTAAAACGGAGCCAGATCATATAGAATACGGTACTGGAATCGATTATATGGATCACGAAGGCCGTAACCTTAGAGTCGATTTTAATGGGGTTTCTATTATGAGTCTATATCTGCCAAGTGGCTCTAATATAGAACGTGTAGAGCATAAATTAAAGTTTATGGATGATTTTCAGACCTATATAAATGATCTAAAGAAATCTCATCCTAATTTAGTAATTCTAGGAGATTATAATATCTGTCATGAAGCAATTGATATTCATGATCCAGTACGTAATAAAAATGTATCAGGATTTTTGCCAGTAGAACGAGAATGGATTGGAAGTTTTATTGATAGTGGGTTTATAGATTCTTTTAGGCATTTTAATTCAGAACCACATAATTATTCTTGGTGGAGTTACAGAGCTAATTCTAGAGCAAATAATAAAGGTTGGCGTTTGGATTATGGAATGGTGGCTCAGCCACTACAAGATAAATTGGAAAGAGCCGTTATCTTATCAGAGGCAAAACATAGTGACCACTGTCCAATAATGGTGGAATTGAATATGTAAAACTATAACTCCCTCTCCTGTGGGAGAGGGTTGGGGTGAGGGAATTTGTAACCTGTTAAAATTAAAAATATATAAAAAATATGATAAAAAGAATTGCAATAATATTATTTTTAGGAGTGTTTGCTACCTCCTGTGTTTCTTCTAAAGTACATAAAGAATTAGAAGGTAAATATGCACGGTTAAAACGTGATAATCGTAAGCTGGAGGACAAGTTTAGAGCTTTACAAAGGACCAGCGAAGCTGATAAGTTAGCTATGGATCAGCTTAACGATGAATACGAAAAAACTAGAACAGAAAGGGATGCGTTACAATCCAAGTATGATGCACTTTCTGCTAATTATGAAAACCTAAAAAATTCTTACGATGCATTAGGTAGAAATAGTGCGGATGCGCTTAATGCAAATAACAAGAGAAATAGGGAATTACTATCTCAGTTAGAAGAAAAAGAAAGAACACTGGCTGCAGAGCGAAATAGACTGGAGAAATTACAAAGGGATTTAGCTAGTCGTTCTAAACGAGTAGATGAACTAGAAGGATTGATTGCAGCAAAAGATGCTAAAATGCAAGCATTAAAGACTGCTATTTCTAAAGCCTTACGAAACTTTGAAGGAAAAGGATTAACGGTTGAAGAGCGAAATGGTAAGGTATATATCTCTATGGAGAATAAATTATTGTTTGACTCTGGTAGTTGGGCAGTAGGAACGCAAGGCCGTCAGGCTGTAAAACAATTAGCATCTGTATTAGCAGAAAATCCTGATATCGCAGTATTGATTGAAGGGCATACAGATAATGTGCCGTATACCGGAAATGGTCAGTTAAAAGGAAACTGGGATTTATCTACCAAAAGAGCTACAGCGATTGTGAATTTATTATTAGAAAATCAGCAAATAGATGCGCAGAACCTTACAGCTGCGGGAAGAGGAGAACACTCTCCGATTGCTTCTAATGATACATCAACGGGCAAAGCTAAAAATCGTAGAATAGAAGTAATTCTAACACCTAAATTAGACGAAATCTCCAAGCTATTGAACGATATATAATGTAACTATAGAGCATAAAAAAAGCGGTCAATCGACCGCTTTTTTTATGTTGTAAGATATATTTATTAGAATAAACTCTTAAGAATATCTTCTACATCTGCATCTTGATTCACTCTTAACTCTTCTTTCAGTTTTAAAAGTTTTGATTGAAAAGTTTCAATAACTCTTTCGGCATTCATTTTGTCTAAAACGACAACTTTTCCAGCAGAAGTTAGTAAGTTATATTGATAATGCTTCAATTCTTTAGCTTTTTTAGGATCTAGTTTTCTTTCAACAGATACCGTACCTTTTCCTGTAACAATTGAGATGACACTTCCTTGTGCGGTTACTTTATCCGTTTGTACATTCAGATCTGTTGCAAGACTATATACCTGATCAAAAATTTCAGTCATTTTAGTCCAATCTTCTTGAGCCTGACTAGTTAATCCTGCGCCTACCATAAGTAAAAGTAGAAATAATTTTTTCATAATATTTGGGTGTTAATATAATTTAGTATCAAAACTACGTATTTGATTTCACGTATTCCAAAACGGAATAAATATAAATTTAGTATTAAAGTTATCTTAAAAAATCGCTTTAAAATAACCAATTTAATTTGAAGATTCCAAAAAGTATGCCACGAATTTAGTAAACAAAAATAAAATCCTTAATTATGCATGTAGTAAAAAGCGTGAAAATAAAGAGGACAGATAACAAAAGGACATTACCAGACGTTTATAATACCCAATTAATTTAAAACTATAAAGCAAATGAAGAGGTTATCCATTTTTGTAATATTACTATTATCTGTAATTAAAGGAGTGAGCCAAGAAAGCGAAGAAGAGTACCAAAACGAAGAAGAAACACAAAGTGAAGAAGAGGTACAGGAGGATGAGGAAGGTCAAAGCAACTACTTCGATTTTTATAAATATTTTGATTTCACGAATGATCAGTATTCCAATGTCTTGGATAAAGTGAGTGATATGAATTCAGATGAAGAAGAGATACTATATAAATTTGTGGTAGAGGTTCAACAGGATAAAGTGTTAAAAGATAGATTGTTCAGGGAGTTGATTACAAAGCCCAAAAAAAAGAGTCCTTATAAGGGTAAAGACAGTCCGGGTTTTAATTGTATCATACAAGGTCTTATGGAAAATAAAACAGTGTATGATGCTATAATTAAAGACGGTCGCTCTGAGGAACAAGCAAGAAATGCGGCAGCGCTCTCTGAAAGAACTGTTCGCAGAAAATGCGGTGTCACCAAAAAAGTGAATGAGTAATAGTATACCTATTAACCATATTCCAAATAAAAATGCCTGTCAGAAACCGGGGAAAAGAAGCTAGTGATGATCGTTTGTTCGGTGATCCAAAAATGCAAGAAAAGCTAAGAGAGGCGGCAAAAGATATGTGTTACTTACTTAGCAGAGGATTTGCAGAAAAATCATCATTACAATTAGTAGGCAATCGATACAGACTTAATGCTAGGCAGCAAAGAGCATTACAAGGCATGAGTGCTAGTGAAGAACAGACTGTATTACGAAGAGAGAGAAGCACAGCTATAAGTAATCTGAAGGATAGAACCGTTGCAATTGATGGGTTTAATCTACTCATTATTATAGAAAACGCCATGTCTGGAGCATATGTTTTTAAAGGATTAGATGGATGTTACAGAGATGTTTCAGGAGTACACGGTTCGTATAAAAGAGTGAAAAAAACCGAAGAAGCCCTCTTATTGATTGGGAATACTTTAAAAGAATTAAATGTAACTACTATAGTTTGGTATTTTGATACTCCAGTATCTAATAGTGGTAGATTGAAAACAAAGCTTAAAGAGTTGGCAGAGAAATATCAATTTCCGTGGACTATATATTTAGATAATAACCCGGATACAGTATTAGCAGATTCGGATGATATCGTTATAAGCTCTGATGCCTGGGTATTAGACAGAGCAAATCAAAATTTTAATTTAGGAGCTTATTTAATAGAAAAGTTAATCCCAGAAGCTTCTATTGTTACTGCTATATAGCGATGTTTTTTATATAGAAATTGTACTTCTGTGAATTCTGCTGAACTATCGAAAGTAGATTTTTAGAAATACAAATCATTCTCTCTAACTCGTATTAAAGTAGGATTATTAAAAAAACATCTATCTTTGCAGCGTACTCACGTACACGTTCTTTGTAAAACCATACTCCATAGTTCTTGAATTAAATATTAATTTTTAAAACTATGATGATGAATTGGAAAATTCAAAAACTATTGAATGGTGAGACAATTGTCTCCAAAGAACCCGGTAATTCTATGTTACCAATCTTACAATCAAAACAACCTGTGGTATTGAAACCCGTAAATTGGGAAGATTGCAAAGCAGGAGATATTGTCTTTTGTAAAGTAAGAGGAAACTGTTTTACACATTTAGTCAAGGGCAAAAATGTAAAACGAGGATTACTAATCGGTAACAACCGAGGTCGCATCAATGGGTGGACCAAAAATGTATATGGTAAAGTAATAGAAATATTACCAATGTCATAATGTTAGCGCGATAAGCGCTTTTTTTGTTTATAAAAATGATAGATCAATCAAAAAAATGTGACCACATAATCTGTTTGATTTTTAGTTCATATAATACTGCTCTCTTTCGAAGAGGGATTAAGGGAGATGTTTTACGTAAAGTACCCATCCTAACTCTCGTTCAAGAGAAGAAATCTTCTCATATTACTCGTAGACAAGTAATAGTTTCCCTATTTTTTCTGAATTATTAAGGCTATAAAACATCATCTCTACATCGCAATGTATATTACTGCATAAGAAAATTGACTATTTCCCTCATTCAAAACCTTGCTTCCCTCATTCGTAGTTTTATAAATGGTATAACTGCTATACTTTTATATCAATCTAAGAAATAATAAGTGTTGGTTGAGTGAGGAATTAATTTTTAGGTTGGTTAGTTGTAAAACGGATGTGGTAATGGGGTAACTGCATCCGTTTTTTTTATCCAGAAAGTGAGTATTCCTTATGTATTTCTCGAATAAGTTTTTGATAAGAGTTGCGATTAATTACGATTCTGTTTTTTTGTATTTCCATTAAAGGATTATAACGCTGTAATACTTTTTTAACAATCTCTTCAGTAAAATCAGTCTTAGAAGCTATTCTATGTATAGCAAATTGCTTTTTCTCTGGGGTTAGGTCTTTGTAATATGTAGTTAGCATAGATTCGTATCAATATTTTGGTATGAAGTTAAATACGAACTAAAGATATAAAAATATACATAAAATTGACTAAATTGTATATAATAATATATAAATTCATTTTTGTAAACAAGATTGTCTTAACTATTTACTTTTACAGAATAGTTTTATAAAAAAAAAGAGCTCCTTATTTTCAGAAGCTCTTTTTCAGGTTAAAAAGGTAAGGGTTTGGGAAAAACAAACCCTTTAATTAAGGTTATAATAGCACCTCTTTTTTTTTGGTTGGTATAAATTCTACGTATACCTATATTATTGAAAAAATTGTTCCGAAAATTTCAAAACAAACACAGGTGTCTGATAATCAGATGTTTAATAGTTTTTATTGGCGCTTGGCAGTTAATTTATATGTAGATTTTTCGATCACTAATGTGGATAAAGTTCTCACTTTGGGAGTTTTATTATGATAATTTTTTGAATAACTAAAAGGAGAGTTTTTACTTTTGACCTTCGTGTATCTAGAAAATTAACAGATTAAAGAATGAAGTATACCACATTACCAAATACTGATATAAAAGTTAGTAAAATATGCTTGGGCTCTATGACTTGGGGAGAGCAAAACACAGAATCCGAAGGTCATGAGCAAATAGAATATGCAATTAGTGAAGGTGTTAATTTTATAGATACAGCAGAGCTTTATTCAGTGCCAGCTAGAAAAGAAACTCAAGGAAGTACAGAACGAATAATAGGAAGTTGGTTACAAAAATCTGGAAAAAGAGATGAAGTAGTAATTGCTTCTAAAATTGTGGGACCAGCTGAGTTTTCTGCGCACATAAGAAAAGGAGGTTTTGACAAAAAAGAGATTGAAGATGCTATCCACAAAAGTTTACGAAGATTACAAACTGATTATATAGATTTATATCAATTGCATTGGCCTGAAAGACAAACTAACTATTTTGGTAAACTTGGATATACTCATGATGAAAATGATGATTGGAAGGATAATTTTTCGGAAGTATTGGAACATCTAGATGGTTTTGTAAAAGAAGGAAAGATAAGACAGATCGGAGTTTCTAATGAAACGGCATATGGGTTGATGAGATACACAGAAGAAGCTAGAAACGGAGCGCCCAAGATGATTACAGTACAAAACCCATATAATTTATTAAACCGAAAAGATGAAGTTGGTCTTGCAGAGGTTTTACATCGCGAAAATATGGGTCATTTACCGTATTCTCCATTAGGATTTGGCATGCTTACGGGTAAATACCTGGAGGAAATTCCGAAAAATTCAAGAGTAGATCTATTTCCTAATTACAATCGGTATATGAATGAGAATAGCTATAAAGCTACCAGATTATATAATGAAATAGCTAAAAAGCACAATATTAGCTTAACTCAGTTGTCATTAGCATTTATAAATCAACAACCTTTTGTAACCAGTAATATTATTGGTGCTACTTCTATAGAGCAACTTACAGAAAATATAGGCAGTATTAATGTACTATTATCTGATGAGATTATAAACGAAATAAATGATGTTCATGCACAGATACCTAATCCTGCACCGTAAACATTAACCAAATAAGTAGGCTATCACATCTTCTATTTTGGCTACAAGCTGAATATTAATCTGAGTGTTTTTCTGTGGGATTTTGTTGTATTTAGAAACAAAAATAGTCGAGAAACCTAGCTTTTCTGCTTCTTGAATTCTTTGTTCTACCTTGTTGATAGGTCTAATCTCTCCTGCAAGCCCAACTTCAGCTGCAAAACAGTAATCTTTTGGGATTGGGATATCCTCATTTGAAGATAAGATAGCCGAGACTACGGCAAGATCAATTGCTGGATCATCCACAGAAATACCACCTGTTATATTTAAGAATACGTCTTTTGCTCCTAATCTAAAACCAGCGCGTTTTTCTAAGACCGCTAGGATCATATTGAGTCGTTTTAAGTTATATCCAGTAGCGCTTCGCTGAGGTGTTCCATAAACTGCTGTACTAACCAATGCTTGTATCTCTATCATCAATGGTCGCATACCTTCTACAGTTGCCGAAATAGCTGTTCCGCTCAACTCTTCTTCTTTTTTAGAGATAAGAATTTCACTCGGATTACTTACTTCTCTTAGCCCATTACCAAGCATTTCATAAATTCCTAATTCTGATGTGGAACCAAAACGATTTTTTAATGCCCTCAAAATTCTATAAACATGGTTACGATCTCCTTCGAACTGAAGTACTGTATCTACCATATGCTCCAGAATTTTAGGCCCTGCTATATTTCCATCTTTTGTGATATGACCAATAAGAATAACTGGTGTTGCAGTCTCTTTAGCAAATTTAATTAGTTCTGTGGTACACTCTCTAATTTGCGAAATACTTCCAGGACTACTTTCTATATAATCGCTATGTAACGTTTGTATAGAGTCAATAATAACAATATCCGGTTCAGTTGTTTCTATTTGCCTAAAAATATTTTGGGTTTTGGTTTCTGTGAGAATTAGACAATTATCTGTTTTGGATTGTATGCGCTCTGCGCGCATTTTAATTTGTTTTTGACTTTCTTCGCCAGAAACGTATAATGTTTTATAAGGTAGTTTTAAGCTAATCTGTAATAATAGTGTACTTTTTCCTATACCAGGTTCTCCTCCTAATAGGGTAAGTGATCCTGGAACTAATCCTCCACCAAGAACTCTATTTAGTTCTGCGTCATCTGTATTGTATCGAGCTTCGTGGCTTGTATCAATTTCAGAGATTTTTAGTGGTTTCGAGAGTCTGCGTTCTTTTGATGAGGTTTTAGGGTCTTTCCAGTCGCTTTTTGAAGCTTTCTGAACAACTTCTTCGGCTATGGTGTTCCATTCTTTACAAGAAGTACATTGTCCTTGCCATTTAGCATATTGAGCGCCACAATTCTGGCAGAAAAAAACGGTTTTAGTTTTGGCCATAGCTTATAAATTGATCGTAAAAATACTATTATTTAAGTTGATTTTCTTATGGATGTGAAAACAAAAAGATCCCAATTTTGGGATCTTTTATTTTATATTTCAAAAAGGAGAAACGTTTATTAGTAACCAAAATCCTCTTTGATTTTATTAACTTTTTCCAACATATAATCTTTGGTCAGAAATGCAATCTCACTTAATAAGAATCCATTTTCATATGCTCTCATAGCCTTTTTAGGTTCTCCAAGTTGTTCGTAACCTAAACCAAGATAATAATGTCCTAACATAGTTTCTGGATGTTCCTTGATCGCTAATTTTCCAAGAGGTTCTAACTCTTCCCATAATTCCTTTTTTTCTATTGCAGTAGAAATAGCTATAAAATCATTGACTCTGATCTGGCGTTTAAATCCATATAATTTCTCAGTAGTATCGTAGATATCTACTAAGTAGTCGTATAAAGATGTCTCTAAAGTAAGAATATCTTCTTTGTAAGTTTTTTTACTTATAGGTCGATACATTTCGAAAATAGTCTCTAGCGCCTTCGGAATTGCGCGACCAACAAGAGTGTAATGAGAAGATTCATCAAAATTGTCAAAGAAATAATTAACCTCAGGGTTTTCTATAGTAGATAGTTTTTCGTTTACAGTGATCAAGTTTTTCTTGATATTTTCAGCATCATTCGTAGCGGTTGCTAAATAATACCACACATCCGTTTTTGCTCCGCTAAGTACATTAAAAATACGCTCCTCCATAGGAGGTGTTAATTCTGGACTTAGATTAATATAAGCCTGGAAAATTGGATTTTCTTTAAACAGGAAATAATTAATGAAATTAGAAGTGTAATCGTGACCAACAATCATTTTTAGTTGAGCAGTTCTATAAGTTTCATTAATGTATGGCAATAATTCTTGGCCAATAAATTCAAAAAACTCAGCACCTTTACCTTCAGGTAAATAACTAGCTAAATCATATCTGCAATCTTCTTCTCTTGTTTTTCTTTGCAAAACACCAACCACAATTGATTCAGGCATATCTTCCCAATAGGAGAAATAATCTACATTACCCGCTACAGGCTCAAATAAGTGATCCCCATCTAATACGATAATTACTGGGTATGTTTGATCCTCATTTTTTTCGTAATTACGAGGAAGTTGGATTTTTAAATCTCTGTTTTGATCTAATTTAATAGATCTAAATGTTTCGTATTTTACCTGACCATAAGAGATAGTGGTAAGTAAGGATATAAGAATTAAAAATATACTTTTCTTCATAAGTAGTAAGATTAAGGTTAAGCAAGCGACAATATATAAATTATTTTAAACCTTTAAAATTTTATGACTAGTTGATAAAAAATAATCAATCTATTGTTTCTAAGGGGTTTATTTTTTTTTGATTATGTTTTTTCCCTCTATTTAAAATTGGGAGGAATAAAAATGATAACGCCCCGACGATAATATTTATTGCAGTTTGCGAACCCCATAGAATCCAACCAAAAGCTTCGCCATTACTTTTTTCAAAACCGAAAAACACAAAAACTGCTCCAACAACAATTGGGAATGGTAAAATTCCAATACCTCCATTAGTTGTGGACATAGAAAAAGATCCCACAACAAATGCTACTAAGATTACTCCAATAGAAGCATTATCCAAATTAGGAACGGCAAATTTCACAACATAAAACATAAGTACATACAAGAACCAAATCAAGATAGTGTGAAAAAGAAAAGCCCATTTTTGCTTCATGGAGAAAATGCTTTTCATTCCATCTAATAAACCCATCCCAAAATCTCTAATTTTCACAATCCATTTATTAGAAGATTTTTTAAGAACCTGAAGGCCTAAAAAACCAATAAAAATTAGTGATAGAACTATCCCTAGTGTAAGTAAAGGATTAATGTTTTTTTCTTCAAGAAAGTTAAGTAAATACTCCGTCTGTATAATTCCAGCCATAGTGGTTATCAGAATAAGCATAATTAGATCTATTATTCTCTCAGAAACTATAGTTCCAAAAGCCTTTTCAAAAGGAATCTTTTCGTAAGTAGATGCCGTAAAACCTCTTAATACTTCTCCGGATCTAGGAACTCCCAGATTGGCTAAGTAACCTACCATTACTGCCATAAAGCTGTTGTATAATTTAGGATTGTAGCCCAGAGGATTTAGCAAAAATTTCCAGCGATATGCTCTCGAGAGATGAGAAATAATACCTAAACTTAACGATATTAGTACCCAAATTGGATCAGCATTTTTAATGTTTTGTAATAATTGGGTTCTGTATTCTGGAGTTGCAGAACTAAGGAAATACCATATTAAAAAAACTCCCAACATAAATGGGAGTATTATTTTCAGGAATTTTATAAGTTTAGGGTTCACTCTTTTACTTTAGTAAATTATTTTCTTCATTAGGAAATAAAAGTGATGGTTTAAATTTTTTAGCTTCTTCAATATCCATCATTGCATAGGTGATAAGAATGAGTATATCTCCTTTAGCTACTTTTCGGGCAGCTGCTCCATTTAGCGTGATTTCTCCACTGTTTCTAGGTCCTGGAATGGCATAGGTTTCCAGACGTTCACCATTATTATTATTAACGATCTGCACTTTCTCACCTTCTACGATATTAGCAGCATCCATTAAATCTTCGTCAATAGTTATGCTTCCTATATAATTTAGGTCGGCACCGGTTACTTTAACGCGATGAATTTTTGATTTTACAACGTGTACAAACATGTTACAAATTTAGTTATTTTTAATTTAGGGCAATGTTATCAATAAGTCTAACTTCTCCAGCAAAAACTGCAATAAAAGCTCGATACTTGGAGTTCTTTCGTTTTCTTTTTATCGATTTTAGATCAGAAACTTTAGCAATTTCAAAATATTCCAGCGATAGCGTGTCGTTGTTTTTAAATTGTTCTGAAACCCAATCTGTTAAGTCTAGAACACTTTTTGTGCCAAAATCTTCTTTGACTTGTTTTAAAATTTTATAAATCAAAGGAGACTCTTCAAGTTGTTCTTTGTTTAATCTTTTGTTCCGAGAACTTAATGCTAAACCGCTCTCTTCTCTATAAATAGGGCAGCCAATAATTGTTACTGACATTTTTTCAATCTCAACTAATTTTTTGACAATTTGAAGTTGTTGAAAATCTTTTTCACCAAAATAAGCGTTGTTTGGAGAAACAATAGTAAATAAAAGTTTCAGAACTGTTCCTACTCCATCAAAATGGCCTGGACGAAATTTGCCTTCCATTTCATGTTCCAATCCATTAAAGTTATACTTAAAAGAATTTGTTTCTGATCCATATATTTCTTTTGGTTGTGGAGCAAAAACGATAATATCGTTAGATAATTTGGATAAAAGTTCTATATCTGACTCTAGTGTGCGTGGATAATTAACTAAATCTTCTGAGTTATTAAATTGAGTAGGATTAACAAATATACTCACGATGACAACTTGATTTTCATCGATTGCTTTTTGCACTAATGCCAGATGACCATTGTGTAAAGCTCCCATTGTTGGGACAAAACCAATGCTTTTATTTTGTTTATGTAAGTCTGCAACATCCTGTTCAATGTCCAGTCTTTTCTCGTATACCCGCATTTATCTAAAAGTTAAAGGCGTGCAAAAATAAGATATTACTGGCAGACTACATAAATTTTCGTAATTTTGCAAAAATTTATTCCGAAGGAGACGAGAAAAGTAGATCATATGAAAGATAAGAGGATATTGTACGTATCATCAGAAGTAATACCTTACCTACCAGAGACAGAGATTTCATCAATGTCTTTTGAAGCACCTAGAATGGTAAACAGTAAAGGCGGGCAAATTAGAATTTTTATGCCGAGATATGGAAATATTAATGAAAGGAGACATCAACTGCATGAAGTAATTCGTTTGTCAGGTATGAATCTTGTTATTAATGATTTGGATATGCCATTGATTATTAAGGTAGCTTCCATCCCGAAAGAAAGGATGCAAGTTTATTTTATTGATAATGAAGATTATTTCAAGAGAAAGGCGACTCTGACTGATGAAGAAGGAAATTTATTTCCAGATAATGATGAACGAGCAATATTTTTTGCAAAAGGAGTTATTGAGACTGTTAAGAAATTGAACTGGTCTCCAGATGTAATTCATGTTCATGGATGGTTGGCATCTATGTTGCCGCTATATCTTAGAAATTATTATGCTAATGAACCGTTGTTTAACCATAGTAAGATTGTAACTTCGGTATACGATCACGGGTATAAGGGAACATTAGATAAGAATATGTTAGAGAAGGTTAAGTTTGATGGGATAGATGAAGAAAAAATCACTGATTTAGCTAAACCAACCTATAATAATGTGATGAAAGTAGCAATCGATAATTCTGATGCTATAATAGTTGGGTCAGAAGAAATCCCTGCAGAACTTTCTAAGCATTTAAAAACCATAGATCAACCTGTACTAGAATATAAAAAACCAGATGAATTTGCGGATGCCTATGAAGCCTTCTATCAGACAGAAGTATTGGTATAGCAAAAGGAACTATTATGAATTTGAAAAATGTTTTGATCAAAATAACAGCTATAGTAGCTGTTGTTTTTACTGTTGTATCGTGTGATGATGATTTTAATTCAGTTGGAAGCGAGGTAATCGGAGATGTAAATTTTGAGGATAATCAATATGCTGCTATTCCTTTAGGGTATAGTAAAAGATTTGAAAAAGTACAAACCAGTAATTTGCCAAATTATTTAATCGGAGTTTACAATGACCCAGTTTATGGTCAATCAACGTATAATGTTTTATCTCAGGTATTGCCTAGTAGATTGGATCCCGTTTTTGGTGATAATCCAGTTTTGGATAGTGTCGTACTAAGTTTGCCGTATTTTAGTGAACTTACGGAAACGAATACAGATGATGAAGGAGAAGTTACAAATACTTATGAATTAGACTCTGTGTATGGATCACAGAACATACGATTGTCTGTTTATCAGTCAGATTATTTCTTGAGGAATTTTGGTGTGGGTGATGAAGCAGAAGAAAGGCAAATATATTATTCTAATGATATCGAAAGTTTTGGACCTATTATAGAAAATAAGTTATTATTCTCAGTCGATAATTATGCACCTTCAGCGAATGAACTACGATTAGTTAGTGAGGATGATGATTCAGACGGTAATGATGATCCCCAAGTTACAAGATTAGCTCCTGGTTTGAGATTAGCTTTAATCTCTGATGATGCTGCAGCTGAAGCAACAGCATTGAATCCAGATCCAGATAATGACCCTAGTACCGATAATACAAGAACAGGTAATCAGGAACTTATAGATTATTTTACAGGATTATTCTTAGATAAAGAAGGAAGTATAGAATTAAGTAATGCGAATAACTTTAATAATTACTTTAGAGGTATTTATTTTAAAACCGAAGCTATAACCCAAGACGGAAGTCTTATCTTTTTTGATATAACCAGTGCAAATATTACATTGCATTATTCCTTTGATACAGAAGTAGCGGATACAGATGATATAGATGATGATGGGGATACAACAGAGTTAATTACTGTTAGGGATGAAGGAAATTTGCCACTTACTTTTTTAAATAATATTGTAAACGGGATTGATTTTGATTTTAGTACTACTATCTCTGGTGAATTAGATGATCAAGATATGGTCAATGGAGAAGAAAACCTTTATCTCAAAGGAGGAGAAGGATCTTATGCTGTATTAGATTTTTTTAATGGTAATGTTACTAACGAAAATGGCGAATCGGAAAATGAATTAGACTTTCTAAAAAGACAAGATTGGTTGATTAATGAGGCCAGCATGAAAATTTATATAAATCAGGATGAAGTGGTTTCTGGAGATGCAGAACCAGAAAGAGTGTATGTTTTTAATCTTGAAACTGGAGTGGTTCTTATTGATTATTTGGTTGACTCAAGCTCTAATACCACAAACCCAGTGCAATCTGTTACTAATCACTTAGGAAGGATTAGTAGAGATAGTGATGAAAAAGGAGAGTTTTATAAAATTAGATTGACGCAGCATATCATCAATATTTTAAATGATGATACAGACAATGTAAAACTAGGATTATCAGTATCCCAAAATGTTAATATTTCAGCAAATGCTGAAGGATTTATCCCCGCTAATACAGATGAAGAAATCATCCCCTTTTCATCTATAATATCTCATGAAGGAACAATTCTTTATGGAAATGGAACCAATGTTCCAGAAGAAAAACGCTTAAAGCTTGATATTTTTTATACAGAATCAAAAAGTAATTAACCGACAAACAAAATAAAGCCATGTGTGGAATAGTAGGATATATAGGTCATAGGGAGGCCTATCCAATCGTATTAAAGGGATTGAAAAGATTAGAATACAGAGGATATGATTCTGCTGGTATAGCTCTTTATGACGGTCAGGATATTAAGTTATCGAAAACTAAGGGTAAAGTAGCAGATTTAGAAGAAAGATTAGTAAAAGAAATTTCTACAGATGGTAGCGTTGGGATTGGACACACAAGATGGGCCACTCATGGAGTGCCGAATGATGTAAACTCCCATCCTCATTATTCTAATTCTGGTGACCTAGTGATTATTCATAATGGGATCATAGAAAATTATGAATCACTTAGAAAAGAACTAATTAATAGAGGATATACTTTTACGTCTGAAACAGATACCGAAGTACTGGTTAATCTGATTGAAGATGTAAAGACTAAAGAGAATGTAAAATTAGGAAAGGCTGTACAGATAGCCTTAAATCAAACGATCGGAGCATACGCTATTGCAGTTTTTGATAGGCAAAAACCTGATGAAATTGTTGTGGCTAGATTAGGAAGCCCTCTGGCTATAGGAGTAGGAGAAAATGAATTTTTCATCGCTTCTGATGCTTCTCCATTTATAGAGTATACTAATAATGCAATATATCTTGAAGATGGCGAAATGGCTATTGTTCGCCGTAAAAAAGGTATAAAAGTAAGAAATATAAAAGACGATAGTCTTGTAGATCCTTATGTTCAGGAATTACAAATTAATTTAGAGCAGATTGAAAAAGGTGGATATGACCACTTTATGCTTAAGGAAATTTATGAGCAACCAAGCGCTATTAGTGATACTTATAGAGGTAGAATGAGAGTAGCCGAAGGGATCATAAAAATGGCAGGTATTGATGATAACTTGGCAAAATTACTGAATGCTAAACGTATTCTAATTATTGCTTGTGGAACCTCTTGGCATGCCGGTCTTGTAGCTGAATATATTTTTGAAGAGTTGGTACGAATTCCTGTTGAGGTAGAGTACGCTTCAGAGTTTAGATATAGAAATCCGGTAATTCATCAGGATGATGTGGTGATAGCTATATCACAAAGTGGAGAAACAGCCGATACAATGGCAGCTATTAAATTAGCAAAAGAAAGAGGAGCATTTGTTTTTGGGGTATGTAATGTTGTTGGATCCTCTATTTCTAGAGAAACACATGCAGGAGCTTATACACATGCAGGACCAGAGATTGGTGTAGCTTCTACGAAAGCTTTTACAACACAGATTACAGTACTTTCATTAATTGCTTTAAAGCTAGCAGAAAGAAAAGGTACAATTTCTAATAGTGATTTCCATTACTATCTTCAGGAATTAGAACGTATTCCAGAAAAAGTAAAACTTGCTTTAGAATCTAATGAGCATATAAAACAAATTGCTGACACATATAAGGACGCAAAGAATTTCTTGTATTTAGGAAGAGGGTATAACTTTCCTGTAGCCTTAGAAGGTGCCTTGAAGTTAAAAGAAATTTCATATATCCACGCTGAGGGATATCCTGCAGCGGAGATGAAACATGGTCCTATCGCTTTGATAGATGAGCATATGCCTGTTGTGGTAATTGCCACCAAAAAAGGACATTATGAAAAAGTAGTTAGTAATATCCAAGAAATTAAATCCAGAAAAGGAAAGATTATTGGGATCGTTACTGAAGGAGATGAAACAGTAAAAGCACTTGCTGACCATGTTATCGAGATACCAGAAACTATAGAATTCCTTACGCCACTTTTAACAACAATACCACTTCAATTGTTATCTTACCATATTGCTGTTATGTTGGATAAAAATGTGGATCAACCAAGAAATTTGGCAAAATCAGTAACGGTGGAATAGCAATTAAAATACATAAAATTACTTATTTAAACACAAAAAAGGACGATACATCGTCCTTTTTTGTGTTTAATCGATAAAAAATCAACAAAAATTCTTTTTTACTACTATTTTTTTAGTAGTTTCGCGGCCGAAAACGGATAAACGCCGTTTTAACAAATTTAAGTTCCCCAAACAAACTTAAACTTTAAAATAACCTATTTATGAAAAAAATTACTTTTATAGTAACGCTATTGGTATGCGTTATTTGTAATGCTCAAACTACAATAAGTGGTAGAGTAGTCGATGACTTTAATCAACCAATTCCTGGAGCTAATATCTCTTTGAAAGGAGATGCTATAGGAACAGTTACTGATTTTGACGGTCTTTTTTCGTTGACAGTAACTACAAAACCACCCTTTACGATTACTGCGAGTAGTATTGGATACGAATCCAATTCCGCAGAGGTAACTTCAGAATCAGGAGAAATAACTATTATTCTTTCAGAAGGTAATGTTCTCGATTTAATAGTAATATCAGCTTCTAGAGCACCAGAACGTTTATTTGAATCACCTGTAAGTATTGAAAGATTTGGTGTTAAAGAAATTAAAAATACACCTTCTGTAGATTTCTATGATGGTTTAGAAAATTTGAAAGGCGTAGATGTGAATACTAATAGTTTAACGTTTAAATCTATTAACACTAGAGGTTTTGCTTCGTTTACTAATAATCGTTTTGTTCAGTTAATAGATGGAATGGATAATACTTCACCATCGTTGAATTTTGCTTTGGGTAATCTTATTGGAATGAACGAACTTGATGTAGCAAACATAGAATTGCTTCCTGGAGCATCTTCTGCTTTATATGGTGCCAATGCATTTAATGGGATATTATTTATGAATAGTAAAAGCCCATTCGAAAAGCAAGGTATTAGTGCTTATGCCAAAGGAGGTGTTACTTCTCAAGATGCAGCTGGTACTAATGAATTCTATGATTTTGGAATCCGAATGGCTCATGGCTTTACAGATAATTTTGCTGCTAAAGTAAACTTCTCTTATATGAATGGTACAGATTGGTTTGCTGTTAGTAAGGAAAATATTGAAAACCCAGGCGAAAGTCGTGAATTAGATCCTGCATACAATGGTTTAAATGTATATGGAGATGAGGTTAGAACACTGCTTCCAGGTGCTGGAGTGGTAACTAGAACAGGGTATGATGAATCAGACTTGACGGATTATAATGCAGAGAGTATTAAGTTTGATGGAGCAATTCATTACAGACCTTTTAGCAATGATTTTGAAATTATTTATGCGGGTAAATTAGGTAAAGGTCAGACAATCTTTCAGGATTCTAATAGATTTTCTTTGAAGGATTTCTTTTTTCAGCAACATAAATTGGAAGTAAAAAACAATAACTTTTTTGTAAGAGGATATATATCTGCAGAAGATGCTGGTGACACGTATGATATGCGTTTTACAGGAATCAATATTAACAGAAGATGGAAAAGTGATGAACTATGGTTTCAGGAATATGGAACTACATTTGCAACTACTTTAGGTACAGATATAGAGAGACATAATGCAGCGAGAGCGTTTGCAGATAGAGATAGATTAGAACCCGGTTCTGTTGGTTTTGAAAATGCTTTTAATGAAGTTACGAGCACTCCTGATTTTCAAACGGGATCAAAATTTATTTCTAAAACAGAATTAAGACATGTGGACGCAAATTATAATTTCGGTCATGTTACTAATGATTTTGCAGATATTCAGGTTGGAGGATCTTTTAGAGAGTATTCTTTAAATTCCGAAGGTACTTTCTACACGGATTTTGATGGTGCAATTAATTATTCCGAAATAGGTGTTTATTCACAAATTCAGAAAAAAATACTAGACGAAAGACTAAAGCTTACGGGATCAGTTCGTTATGATAAATCTCAATTGTTTGACGGTAATTTTTCGCCAAGATTCTCTGTGGGATATACACTAGGTGAAAATAGAAACCGTAATCTTCGTGCTTCTATCCAAACTGGTTTTAGAAACCCTACTACTCAGGATTTATATTTGGGTCTTGATATAGGTGAAGGAGCTATTGTAGGTTCTGCTCCAGATAATTTAGATCGTTATGCAAGAACTATTAATGGTACCGCGATTACTGGTCGCGCAGCTTATGAAAATTCTTATACAGCACAATCAGTAGAAGCTTTTATAAGATCAGGAGGAACAGCTTCGCTGGAAATAGCGAATCCGGATATTGTACAACCAGAAAGAGTAACGGCTATTGAGATTGGATATAGAGCAGATTTTGGGAAACTATTGCTTGATCTAAGTGGTTACTATAATATGTATGAAGATTTTATTTCTACAATTGATGTAGTAAGCCCATTGAGCGGTAACGTTGGGACTCCTGAAGCTCAAGGAGCGATTGGAATAGGAAATTTCACAGGTTTTCAGGCAGTTACCAATTCTGATGTTGATATTAATTCGTATGGTGCAATTTTAGGAGTAAGTGCTAAAGTGTTTGGAGATTTTGATCTTAATGCCAGTTATACTTATTCTAAGCAAGATTTTGACCAGAATGAAGATCCAGGTTTTAGAACGAACTTCAATACTCCAGAGCATAAGGCTAAGGCAAGTTTTGGACATGATAACCTATTTAGAAACTTTGGTTTCAATACCGCTGTTAAATGGAGTGATGAGTATGTTTGGGAATCCACTTTTGCTGTGGGAGATGTTCCTTCATTTACAGTTTTTGACGCTCAGGTTAATTATAGAATACCAACTTTAAAAACCACACTTAAACTTGGTGGAACTAATATTGGTGGTAGTGAGTACTTCACGGCAGTTGGAACCGCTTCAATAGGTTCTCAGTATTATTTTGGATTGACAATTAATAATTTCTAATACCTGAAAATAGATGGTATTTTAGGTAATACATTTATTATCTTTAATATAGTCCCTGTTTAGTCTTCTAAACAGGGATTTTTTATTCTCAACATCTAGGATAGTTGATGAAAATGTAGGGATATTACGTGTTTATCGTGTTATTTTTGAGATGAATGCTGTTTTTGGTTCTTCAGAGATTCCTTCTTTCACTGTAATTGATGCACAAATGAATTATAAAATACCAAAACTAAAATCAGTTCTTAAAGTGGGAGCAACAAATATCAGAGGAGACGAATACTTTGCTGCTTTTGGTACAGGATTTGTTGGTTCTCAGTATTATATTGGGTTGTCTATAAACAATTTATAGTAGAATCAATATAAATAAGCTTTTAAAAAACCTGTTTGAGAAAATATTTCAGACAGGTTTTTTTGTTTTATTGATGCGATTTATTGGAAATTTAAGTGTTGTTTTTTCTAGGTGTGAAAACTATAAAACATGTTGTAAACCTGCACTTTATTATGCGTGAATAGTATCAAATAAAATTACTGTTTAACCGGAAATAAGGTGAAATTAATAATTGAATAATGCTATTCTTAAGGAAAACACAAGATTTTAACTTTTTTTATAGAATTACTAAAAAAGCGTATATTGTTGTCATAACATAAAAACTAATTTAGGATATGAGGACAATTACGTTGGTAATGATGCTTTTTATGGGCATTATTTCTACTGCACAAACAACTATTAGTGGGACTGTTGTTGATAATAATAATCAACCAATTCCAGGGGCTAATATCTCATTACAGGGAGCGGCTGTAGGGACAGTTACAGATTTTGATGGATTATTTACATTGACATTAGACCAAGCACCACCATTTACTATTATAGTAAGTAGCGTTGGTTTTGAGGCTAATTCGGTAAATATTACCGCTAGTGTAAGTAACTTAACAATTACTTTAAAAGAAGGAACAGAGTTAGATGAGGTTATTATTTCGGCTTCTAGAACACCAGAAAGAGTTTTTGAATCACCAGTAAGTGTGGAACGTTTTGGAATTAAGGAAATCAAAAATACTCCAGCGGTTGATTTCTATGATGGGTTAGAGAACTTAAAAGGGGTAGATATTAATACGAATAGTTTAACATTTAAATCTGTAAACACTAGAGGTTTTGCTTCGTTTGCTAATACTCGATTTGTACAATTAGTAGATGGAATGGACAATGCTTCACCGGCATTGAATTTTGTGTTGGGAAATCTTCTGGGGATGACAGAATTAGATGTGAATAGTGTGGAATTGCTGCCTGGAGCTTCTTCTGCTCTTTATGGAGCAAACGCTTTTAATGGTATTTTATTTATGACCAGTAAAAATCCATTTGATCATCAAGGTATAAGTGCTTATGGTAAAGGAGGAATTACTTCTCAGGATGCTGCAGGAGATAATGAGTTTTATGATTATGGTATACGAGTTGCACATGCATTTTCTGATAAGTTTGCAGGTAAAGTTAATTTTTCTTACCTAAGAGGTACAGATTGGTTTGCACAGAGCGAAGTAGATGTTTCTGCAAATCCTGTTACAGGTACTAGGTTAGATCCAGATTATGATGGATTAAATGTGTATGGAGATGAAGTAAGTACTAATATTAGAGGGGTTGGAGTAGCGCTGGTTAATTTAGGTGTATTGCCTGCTGGAGCAGAAAACCTGTTGCCAAACGAAAATGTTAGTAGAACGGGGTATCTAGAAAGCGATCTTAATGATTACAAAGCGGAAAGTATAAAATTTGATGCTGCTTTGCATTACAGGCCTTTTGCTAATGATTTTGAGGTTATTTACCAAGCAAAAATAGGTAGAGGAACAACTATTTATCAAGGTGCTAATAGGTATTCTATTCGTAATTTTTTCTTACAACAACATAAATTAGAGTTTAAGAACAATAACTTTTTTGTAAGAGGATATATAACGGACGAAAGTGCTGGAGATTCTTATGATACAAGATTTACAGGAATTAATATTAATAGATCCTGGAAAGATGATCAAACGTGGTTTGGAGAATATGCTGGTGCTTTTGTACAAGCTTCATTAGCTGGTGTGCTACCAGAACAAGCGCATTTGATAGGTAGGCAAACAGCCGATACTGGTCGTTTGATTCCAGGTACTCCAGGATTCGAAAGTGCTTTTAGACAAGTGATCTCGGATCCGGATTTGGCTACAGGATCTAAATTTCAGGATGCTACCCAGTTAAGACATGCAGATGTAAACTATAATTTTAGTCATATAACTAGTGACATTGCCGATATACAAGTTGGAGGATCATTTAGAGAGTATAAGTTAAATTCTTCGGGAACTATTTTTACAGATTTTGATGGTCCAATTCGTTATTCTGAATATGGTGTATATACACAGATTCAAAAGAAATTGATGGATGATCGCTTAAAGATAACGGGTTCTGTACGTTATGATAAGTCTGAATTGTTTGATGGTAATTTTTCGCCAAGGTTATCTTTTGGATATACAGCAGGTCAAGAAAGAAATCATAATATTCGTTTGTCTGCGCAAACAGGTTTTAGAAATCCGACTACTCAGGATTTATTTATTGGATTGGATGTAGGTCGAGCAATTCTAGTAGGATCTGCTCCAGAGAATTTGGATCGAGATGTTAGAAGTTTTACCTTAAGTGGAAATGGTCAAAATATTACCGGATCAGCAACAGCATCGGTTACTGGTAGAGCAGCATATGAAAATTCATTTTCTTTAAACTCTGTACTTAATGGAACTCCTACTGAAGCTGATGCCGGAATAGTACAACCAGAAAAAGTTACTGCATTTGAGTTAGGATATAGAGGGAAGATAAAAGGATTTATAATAGATATGAGTGCATATTACAATTCTTATGAAGATTTTATTTCTAATGAGAATGTGTTAGTTCCATTATATGGAGAAGTTGGTGATGGTACACTATCTTTATTAGCTTTACAAAATGGCGATACTAAGGTGTACCAGACGTACACTAATTCTGCCGTAGATATAAATTCTTTCGGAGCAACAGTCGGAATTACTAAAAAAATTCATGGTTTTGATCTAGGAGCCAACTATACCTATTCAGAACAAGATTTTGACAGAAATCAAGATTCTGATTTCCGAACTAGTTTTAATACACCGAAACATAAGATAAAAGCAAGTTTGGGTCACACCAATCTAGTTAAAAACTTTGGTTTTAATGTTAGTTACAGATGGAGTGATGAATACTTCTGGGAAGCAACATTTGGTGATGGAACTGTTCCTTCATTCTCTGTAGTTGATGCGCAAATAAATTATAGAATACCAGCATTGAAAACTATCATAAAAGCTGGAGCTACCAATATAGGAGGAGATGAGTATTTTACTGCTTTTGGAACTGGTTTTATAGGTTCTCAATACTATATAGGTTTATCTATAAACAACTTGTAATTAATATAAAAAATGATTTTAAGAAATATACATATGAATATTCAATATAAATGGCTATTAATCTTACTGGTTTTTGGATTTATAGCGTGTGAATCGGACGATGATGCTCCGGTAGTAGAAGAAGTAGTAATTACTTCGGGGACAGCGGATTTTTCTAAATATGTTGCATTAGGGAATTCCTTAACAGCAGGATTTACTGATAATGCACTATTCATTGCTGGACAAGAAAATTCAATGCCTAATATTTTGGCACAACAATTTGCATTAGCAGGAGGAGGAACATTTACACAACCTCTGATGAGTGATAATATTGGTGGCTTCCTTTTTGGTGGTATGCCAATGGCGAATGGTAGTTTTGGACCTAGATTATATTTTTATAGTGATGTTAATCCAGATGATGACTTTGGTTCTGGCCCTTATCCTTTGGGTATAGTTCCGGATATTTTGGACTTTACACCAGAAACGCCAGGAACTGAGGCTACAACAAATCTTGGCTCAAGCTTTAATAATATGGGAGTCCCTGGTGCTAAAAGTTTTCATTTACTAGCTAATGGATATGGTAATGCAGCTGGTTTAGCTTTAAACCCACCACTTGCGAATCCGTATTTTGTGCGTATGGCTTCTGATCCAAATGCATCTGTAATAGAAGATGCGATGGATCAAAACCCTACATTTTTCTCTCTTTGGATTGGAAATAATGATGTGTTAGGATATGCATTATCCGGAGGTGATGGGACTGATCCAATTACAGATACAGGGACATTTAACGGGGCATACAATGCGTTAGTAGCTACCTTAACATCTGGTGGCGCAAAAGGGGTAATAGCAAATATTCCTGATGTAACTTCCATCGCTCATTTTACTACGGTACCTCATAATCCGGTTCCATTAGATGCAGCTACTGCTGGCTTTTTAAATAGTGCTAGTGCTTATGGGGCATATAATGGTGGGTTAGATGCTGCATTGGCTTTTTTAACTGCTAATCCAGGAACTTTAGGAGCTCTTTTCCCAGCTACATCAGATATGACTTCATTACAATTAGCAACAACTGAAATGGCTAGAAGAAAAATAACTTTTAGTGAAGGAGAAGGAAATGCTGTGGTTATATTTGATGAGGATTTAACTGATTTGACAGCTATTAATGCTGCTCTAGTTAGTATGAGACAGGCTACAGCCGAAGATCTTTTAGTATTGCCATCTAGTAGTTTTATTGGTACAGAAGCTATTCCTGGGAATCCACAAACGGTAAACGGAGTTGCGATTCCTTTAGCTGATAAATGGGTGTTAACACCAGAAGAACAAGAAGAAATAGCTGTGGCAACTGCAGCATTTAATACTACGATTTCTGCTGCAGCACAACAAGCTGGATTGGCTTTTGTAGATGCAAATGCATTGCTTGTAGAAGTCGCTTCTACAGGGGTCTCTTTCGATGAATTTCTTTTACAAGGTGATTTAGTATTTGGAGGGGCATTTTCATTGGATGGAGTACATCCTACTGCTCGTGGTTATGCATTTATAGCAAATAAAACGATGGAAGCGATTAATACTACGTATGGATCGAATCTTCCTATGGTAAAAGCAGCGGATTACCCAACTTTTTATTCACCATTATTACAATAATTAGTTATATATAAAGAATGTGAAGCCAGCAAGAAAATATTTTCTTGCTGGCTTTTTTTATGCGATTTGCTTATGTGTCCCAGTAATATGTTTTCTTTCCAAAAATTGAAAATAAACAGACATTATGAAGGACAGAATCATATATGCTAATACTATATAGGTCGCTCCGGATAAAAGTTGATCTATTCCAAACCAACCGTTTTCCTGACTTATAAAATATATTCCTAAAGCTAGCTTTGCTATTTCAGCATAAATAGAAATAACATGTCTATCCATTAAAGAGGTATACGCAAATATGGAAACTAATAAAAAGATAGCGTATTCTATAATTTGTATAAATGTTAGATCACCAAAACTTATTAATAAATAATATAATAATGCTATTGTAGCTGTTAATTGCAACCAAGACCATAACTTAAGGAATAAGGAACTTTCTGTTTTATATTTTTCTCGGGTATATGGATCTGTTATAATTTGGATAGGATACTTCTCTTTAACATCTTCAGGTCTCCATCCAGTTGGCATAAACCATATTCTGATTTTATCCATAATACGTTTAGTTCTCCAAGCATCTTTAAGAATACCCCATGCGTGCATGAAATTAATAAAGAATGGATTCCAGGTGTTTACTGGTTTTTTTACTCCGTATACAGGTGGTTTTTCAGGTATTTCTTCCTGAAATGTTCCAAAAAGTTTATCCCAAAAAATAAAAATTTGAGAATAGTTCTTGTCAAGGTATTCATCATTTATAGCGTGATGAACTCTATGATGAGAAGGGGTTACAATAATATGCTCTAAAACTCCCATTTTGTTAACTAATCTTGTATGATACCAGAATTGAGCGAATAAATGTATAGGGGCAACTAGAGCAACCACATTAGCAGGTATTCCTAATAATGCTAAAGGTATGTAGAGAAAGAAATAAATGGAGACTATCGCCGAAATGCTTTGACGCAATGCACATGCTAGATTAAACTCTTCACTACTATGATGAATAATATGTCTATTCCAAAATAAGTTTATAGTATGATTGAAACGATGAGACCAATATCCTACAAAATCCAATCCTATAAACGTTAATACATACACTAAAACAGAAGACTTGATTTCAATCAAAGCGATTTGAGCTACCATCCAATCATAACTAATGATAATTATGGCAAGTCCGGTTAAACTTCTTAAGGAGTCCGTAATGCCAGAGCTAATACTGGAAATGGTATCCATGGCCTGGTTAACTGGGATTCCCTTCCATCTACTTACCAGATATTCCATAAGTATGAGAATTATGAATCCTGGTATGGCATAAGTTAAAGCTTCGGCATAAGTTTCCATAGTGTAAAAAATTAAAAAGTAAGATTTTGTTTGTAGGAAAAGTACAATTTAATGATTTCAAAATCAAATAAAAGCCTTGTAAAATCAATAGTTCTTGGATTGTAAATGAGCTTTGGATTTGTGCATTAAAAAAACAAAATAAAAGACGCTATTTTTTTCATTTTAAAAGCCTATATTTGCAGCCTGAAAAAAGGTCGTATTTTGTATTACAAAAATTAAGATCTTTTGAAATAGTTAAATACTAAACATTAAATAGTTATATAATGTCTCAAGTTACGGGTAAAGTATCACAAATTGTAGGTCCGGTTATAGACGTAGCATTCGCTGCCGGTACTGAATTACCAAAAATTTACGATTCGTTAGAAATTAATAGAGCAGACGGTACCAAGTTGGTGTTAGAGATTCAGTCTCACATTGGTGAGGATACTGTGCGTACCATTGCGATGGATTCCAGTGATGGATTAAGCAGAGGTGTAGAAGCTGTAGCAACAGGATCTACTATCCAGATGCCAATCGGAGGAGATGTGTACGGACGTCTATTTAATGTGATCGGTGATGCGATTGATGGTCTTGGAGATCTTCCTAAAGCAGGAGATGATGGTCTTTCTATTCACCGTCAAGCACCTAAATTTGAAGATTTATCAACTTCTACTGAAGTTTTATTTACAGGTATTAAAGTAATTGATCTTATTGAGCCTTATGCAAAAGGTGGTAAGATTGGATTATTTGGAGGTGCTGGAGTAGGTAAAACAGTATTGATTCAGGAGTTGATTAACAATATTGCAAAAGGTCACGGTGGTCTTTCTGTATTCGCAGGAGTAGGAGAAAGAACTCGTGAAGGAAATGATTTACTTCGTGAGATGTTAGAGTCAGGAATTATCAAGTATGGTGATGACTTTATGCACTCTATGGAAGAAGGAGGATGGGATCTTTCTAAAGTTGATAAAAAAGTAATGAAAGAATCTAAAGCTACTTTCGTATTCGGTCAGATGAATGAGCCACCAGGAGCACGTGCTCGTGTTGCTTTATCGGGTCTTACGATTGCGGAATATTTCCGTGATGGAGCTGGAGATGGACAAGGAAAAGATGTACTTTTCTTCGTAGATAATATCTTCCGTTTTACACAAGCAGGTTCTGAGGTGTCAGCACTTCTAGGACGTATGCCATCAGCGGTAGGTTACCAACCAACATTGGCAACAGAGATGGGTGTGATGCAGGAACGTATTACTTCTACTAAGAAAGGATCTATTACATCTGTACAGGCGGTTTATGTACCTGCGGATGATTTAACGGATCCAGCACCAGCAACAACATTTGCTCACTTAGATGCAACAACAGTATTATCTCGTAAGATTGCTGAGCTTGGTATTTATCCTGCCGTAGATCCATTAGATTCTACATCAAGAATTCTTACTGCTGATATTTTAGGAGATGAGCACTACAACTGTGCACAAAGAGTAAAAGAGCTTTTACAACGTTATAAAGAATTACAAGATATTATTGCTATTCTTGGTATGGAAGAATTATCAGAAGAAGATAAATTAGCGGTAGGACGTGCACGTCGTGTACAACGTTTCTTATCTCAGCCATTCCACGTAGCGGAGCAGTTTACTGGTATCCCAGGATGTTTAGTAGATATTAAAGATACAATTAAGGCATTTACTATGATTATGGATGGTGAATTAGATCACTTACCAGAAGCAGCGTTTAACCTTAAAGGTACGATCGAAGAAGCTATCGAAGCTGGTGAGAAAATGTTAGCTGAAGCATAAATAGTACTGAGAAGTTCGTAATGAGTAGTGAGAATAATTTGTTTTGCTTATCACTATCTTAATACTAATTACTCAATACTCAATACTTTAAAAATATGTATTTAGAAATAGTAACTCCAGAAGCAGTTTTATTTAGTGGTGAAGTAACCTCAGTTGCAGTGCCAGGAGTAAATGGAGAGTTTCAGATGTTGGATAATCACGCACCTATTGTTTCTTTGCTTGCTAAAGGAAATGTAAAGGTTTACGGAGATATGAATTTAGAAGAAGAAGTGGCTGAGAAATTCACTAAAGAGAATGGAGTGACACTACTTCCTATAAATTCTGGAACTATCGAAATGAAAGATAATAAAGTTATTGTACTTGCTGATTAAGTAATAGTATTTACAATTTCAGATGATTATATTTAATCCCTATTATAATTTAATAGGGATTTTTTATGTTTTTAAACAAAGCTTTTCCATATACAACATCTTTCAGAAATCATGTGTTGATTTCCGTTATTTTAAGTTTCCTGGTAGTTTTTATACTAATCTTTTTACAACCTTTCGGTTCGAGTAATTTTAATCATCCTCATAAGGACCTTTATTTTATAGGATACGGCATTATTTCTTTGGTAGTTTACACTTCTCTTTATTCCTTATCAAGATGGTATTATGTGAATTTTAAAATATGGAAATGGAGCGAAGAGTTGATATTCTCTTTTCTATACGTTTCAATAGCCATTGTTATTGCTTTTTTTTATACAGAACTATTCATAAATAAGAAACCTGAACATATATATCTTAGTTTTTTTATGAACTGGTTTCGATTGATGTTTCTAGGTTTTGGAATAATCTTATCCACATTGTCCATTTTTTTAAGACGTTATTATGGTAAAATTAAAGAGAATGAAAAGGAAATTAGTTCAGAATCAGAAAAGGCTGTGCTGCTAAAAAGTTCTTTGAAAAAGGAATCGTTTTTAGTCGTATTAGGGCATATTATTTATATTAAGTCAGAAGATAATTACATAAATATTTATTATCACGAAGGATCAGAAGTGAAGAAAAAAGTAATGCGCAATACGCTTTCATCGGTATCTAAACAATTAGAAGATATGATAAGAGTACACAGATCATACATTGTTAATCCTAACTACATAATCTCTTTAGAAGGTAATGCTCAGAATGGAAGTGTTTATTTACAATATATAAAAGATGCTGTTCCTGTATCTAAAACCTACTTTGATAATGTGAAATCTCATATAAGTTGACCACATAACAATAAAATTTCGCCACAAAAAATATTTCTTTACCACGAAAAGTATGTAATCATAACATTCTTTTTTTCGTGTGGAGCATAGCATGTTTATTTGATGTAATAAACAATTAGAAATATTAAGAATGAAGAAATTTATAAGAACATTGAAAGTGATTATCATAATAATGATTTTCATTGTAGTAGGAACTGTAGTTTATATAAGATTTTCTAGGTATACAGATAAAATGATTTATCAAACTAATGGTATAGCTTATGATAATTTTGAATCCAGAATAAATCATAAGGAATATTATTTTGACATCGATGAGAATACTGTATTGCATGGTGTGCTTTTTAAACCCGATTTTCAGAAACCAAGAGCAACTATTATACATTATCCAGGTAAAGGGATGCATTTAATGACATCTCAAAAATATTATGAAATATTAGTCAAAAAAGGATTTCAGGTGTTTAGTTTTGAGCGCAGAAATTTTGGTAAATCTACTGGGGTGGCAAATAATTCGTTAACACTGAAAGAAGATAGCTTGTATGTATTTGATAAAATAGTGACTGATAAAAATGTAAAAGACACTCCAATACTTATATGGGGGCAATCGCTAGGAGGAGCCTTTGCTACCATGAATGCGGCAGAACGCAATGATAAGATAACGGGAGTAATTTTAGAAGGTACATTTAATTCATTTCCGGATATAGGAAAGGTGTATGCAGGTGCACTAGGTCTAGAGAATTTTAAATGGTTGATACCTTTGTTAATGAATAATGATTTTTCTGCTGAAAAGGAGATAAAAAAGATCAGCAAACCCATATTGATTATTCATAGTGTTATTGATCAACAGGTTCCTTTTGAATTAGGAGAGAAACTATATGAAGTCTCTGATGAATCCAATACACAATTTTGGGAAATTGAAGGAAAACATATTAAGGCAATATTTGAGTATGAAGAAGAATATATAGAGCGGTTCGAAGAAATGATAAACTTGTAGGTAGTTTAATAAGTATAACTCCTAATTCTTATCCATTAGAATTAGGAGTTATATATGGTTATATCGTTTATTTAAGAAAATTATAAACGAATTATGTTGTCAATTCTATTCTTGTCCAGTCGCGTTCCATAGGGGTCAATAGAGATATATGTCGGTAATTCGTCAACAATTACCTTAACTTTAGAATGTTTTTTATCGAATTGATGTGCTTCTAAATATAGAATCTCATCTCCTACTTCAATTTTTTTAGGGTGTTTGGTGAACAGTCCTATTTGGATAGGTTCATTGATAGATATAGCTAGATCTTTGCCTTGATTTTTTGTTTCGAACCTTTTGGTGGTTACGTCTAGAATAATTTCAAATTTACCTGTTGGTAATTCTTTATAAGAAGCATTGTCCACTTTTAGATCATATGTGATAACTCGTTTAAACCAATCATCAATCAAATTATGATATTCCACAGGTGTAACCTGATATACTTCTTCCAAAAAATCTAATGTGATTACTTCGAATTCTTCTTTGTTTCCGTATTCCGATACGATTTTTTGTAGAATATGATCTATTTTTTCTGTTCCTATTAATTCTTTGAGGGCTAACATAGTCGTATAATCTTTACCATAAAGCAGGTGGTTTTCTCCATCGGATAGATATATAGGTGGTTCCATCTTAGAAGCGTAAGAACGTCCCGTAAAATATCGATTATTAGAATATTCTGATAAGTTCCATAATGCACCTTTACCATAATGTTTTTCCATCACAGCAATTTCTGTGTATTTGGCGAGTCCTTCTATAAAAAATCCACTTCCCGCAGTCATCTTAGGCGTTAAGATATGCCCCCACCATTGATGTGCTACCTCATGAATAGTACGTTTAGCAACTAGATTAAAGACATCAGTGTTCCGTTGATCTAATAAGTAAAATCGATCTTCAACCACACTAATAGTTCCTGGTAAAGCTTGCCCTCCAAATGGCCAATATGCCGGTATTTCTGCTATACGAAGATGATCATACGGATAATCTCCAAAATTTTTAATACAATAATCCAGAGCTTCTTTACTAGCCTTCATAGTTGAGGCAATATTCATGTCATGATCCGGATGAAAGTATTGTTCTATACTAACTCCTTGATATATTTCTTTTTCTATCTCATATTTGGCAGAAAAATATCCTAATAATGGAGATATTTTACCATCCACTTTATAATGGTAAAAGTTTCTATTGTCTTCTTTCCATTCTTTAATTAAATTTCCTGGTGCAATAGCAATTTGATCTGATTGCGTAGACACGATAGTTTCGAAAGGAAGTTTGCCAATAAGATTATCCGGTATACTATGGAGATCGTTAGGCTGAATGATCTCTTCTTTCAATTCAGGTAAACCTCTTTTTTTTCGTTCTGAAGAATTTCGGATTTCTCTACTATTTCGATAGCCTAATGAAGGTTCAAAAGAGGAATGGGTTATATAGCTACCATTCTCGACAATAGCACCTCGTCTTTCAAAACCATCATTCTGTACAATAAGTTCATATCTAAATTTTAGCTGCTCTTTTGGTAATAGCGGATCCTTTAATTTGAATAAATAGGTCTTGAAAATAGTGTCGTATTCAATTAATGTCGCATTTTCTAAAAAAACAGATTGTAGCGGTTCTCTAGGTGAGATAAAAACAAGATCAACTGTAGAATTGCTCTTGTTTTTTAGTATGTAATCGGCTTTTACAGTATATTTTTGGGCATCGGGATAAATATCTACTGTTGTTTTGATAGTGACAGGATACAATTCTTTTAGTACATCATATTGTTTAAACTTGCGTTCATATTCTTCAGCTAAATCTAATTGTTTATTAGAAGGAATATATTCGTTTATAATATTCGTGTTATAAAAAATAACACTTCCCGCACCGATGAAAACAATAAGAAACCCAAAAACAATACTTCTTTCTGATTTTTTCCAATTAGAAAACAATTGTTGTATTCGAAATTTAAAATTTGAAATAATGCCTCGCCTCCATAATTTAAAAGCTAGCAGCACTAAAATTCCTGCAAAAGCCATCCAATATAAAGCATACCAATGAAAAGGTTCTAGATAAGTTCCATAGCCATTCATATCGATATATACTATCGGCGAAGTTTTTCCTAATTGCAGTAACATATGTTCGATTCCTATGTAATTACTTAAAGAACTACCTAATAAAAAAATTAAGATTCCTGAAAGGAACATTCCAAGATATTTATTGGATACTAAACTTTGAATAAACAATGCAACAATCCCGTAAAAAATCAATCCGATTCCTTCAAAATAAAATAGATGGATGTATTGTGTCCATTCGAATTGATAATAATTTCCTGCAATTTGAAAGCCAATACACATCAAAATTCCAATAAAAATTAGTAGGATTGGTAGTAATAATAGCGCTACATATTTTGAAAAGAAGAAGATATTATTGGATGCGGGAGTAACATCTGTTATAGAATTAAAATGCAAACTGCGTTCTCGCCACACCAACTCTCCACTATAAAAAATGATCAAAATCAATCCCATGATAGGCAAAGGATCACTTATTTGTTCAATCAAAAGATAGGTTGCTGGATACAGACTATCGCGATAGGCTCCTCCTTCATAAACTTTACTATAAATTTCTGTAAAAGCTATCAAAATCCATATTAAAAGTATAGCGATAAATGGTAGGCTTGTAAAAATAGCTTTCAATTCTAATTTTGTTAGTGATAGGAATCCTAATAACTGCGCTTTAGTAGTTTCTGAATAGGTCAAAACAGGAATATATTCTTTTTTCTGAATGACTTCCTGTGCCGCATTTTTTGTTTTTTTTATTTTTCGAATTCCTTTTCGAAAAGAAAATAATTTATAGGTAATGGTTAATAGTATTATGGAAAAAGACAGCCAAACAATTCTATTCCAAAGGAAAAATCCTGAAAAAGATACTAACTGATTATTTTTTTGAAAAGGAGTCCAGTACATGGTTTGTTCAAAAAAAGCGGACAAGCCAAACGGATCCATTAATGCTGCAATGACCATATTTTCTGGCGATGGTGGAACAGCTTGGGCTAGCATAGGAGAGTTTAAAAATATAGAACATCCCCAGTATAATGCGTAGATAAAAACAGCTCCGATGTATACGAGTAATGCTTTTCTGGAAAGTGCCGCAAAACAGAATAATAGTGCGGTTAGAATAAACAAATTAGGTAACACCATTGTACTCCATATATAAATATAATGGTGCAATACAAAAGGCGCAATACCATCGGGATTGTTTGAAAAAAAAGTGCCTAATGCAAAACCTAAAAGCATAAGCGTATAAACTAATAGACTGACCAAAAACCCTCCTGAAAAGCGACTCCAGTAAAAATGTTGTTTTTTTACGGATGTACTATGAATAATTTCTTCCGCATTGTATTGCCGATCCCTAACCATAGCGTTTATACAATAAAACATAGTAGCAAAAACTGATACGAGACTAAATATTCCAATAAAAAAACTAATTTGATATGGGGAGTTAGTTTTTACCAATTCTGTTGCCCCTAACCTTCCTCCAGAAGACATATAAAATCCTAAGAGGAAAAAGATAATCGAAAACATATAGAATGATAATTGTTTAGAATGGTATCTCCATTCAAACTTGATAAGTTGTATAAACATGACGGATATATTTTTTGAGGGTGGTTTTATTGTTGTAGTGTGCTGAAGTACACATCTTCTAATCCTGGATTGATACGTTCGAATCCAGCTTCAGGTCTTTCGTCAGATAACACATGAAGTTGTGTTTTTCCTGAAAATAAACGAGTAGAAATAACCTGAAATGCAGATTGATAACTCTTCAGGTCTTGTTTTTCAATAATCTTATACCAAACCTTGTCTTCTAGTTGTTCAGTTAATTTAGTAGGGATTCCTTGAGTAATGATTTTTCCCTTATTCATAATAGCCATATTAGTACACAGATCTTTTACATCTTCTACAATATGTGTTGATAAAATAACAATGATATGCTCTCCTATTTCGCTCAATAAATTCAAGAAACGATTGCGTTCCTCAGGATCCAACCCTGCCGTTGGTTCATCTACAATGATTAATCGGGGATTTCCTAATAAAGCTTGCGCAATACCAAATCGCTGACGCATTCCTCCTGAAAAAGTATGTACTGCTTTTTTACGATCTTGATATAGATTAGTTTGTTGTAATAAAGAATCTACTTGTTCATTACGTTCTTTTTTGTTCAGGATTCCTTTGAGTATAGCAAGGTGATCCAATAGTTTTTGTGCAGAAATCTTTGGGTATACTCCAAATTCTTGTGGTAGATATCCCAGTTGACTTCTCAATTTTTGAGGGTGTTTCAGAATGTCAATACCATTGAATGTAATATTTCCTGAGCTTGGTTCTTGCAATGTGGCTATGGTACGCATTAAAGAAGATTTTCCTGCCCCATTAGGACCTAATAATCCAAATAGACCGTTTTTGATAGTCAATGAAATGGTATCTAATGCGTTTACACCATTGGCATATGTCTTTGATATATCGTTTATCTGTAGTGTGTTCATAAAAATTAGTTTTGATTCTGATACGAACATAAAATGAGTTAGAAAAGAAATCCAATAATTTGTATAGACACTGTTTATGTTGAATGGAAGCCTCAAAAAAGAGTATGAATCTCATTCATTACAAAAAATAACGTATTCGTGGTAATTTTAAAGGCATCGGTTCATATAACTATGGAGATATGTATAGGTTTGTTACTTTTGGATTTATGATTTCATTTTTAAGAAAATATAGAGCGATTCTATATGGATTTAGTATACTTTTTGTGTTAATAAAAGCGCTAGAGTATATTGACTTTATTAGGATAGATCCAGAGGAGATCTTGGTAAATATAATAGGGTTTATATTTTGGGGTCTTGTGATTTCTTTAATTACAAATGCGATGCTTTTTCATAGAAAAGAGAAGGTTTTTTATTGGATGGTGGCGAGTTGGGTGATTTCTCTATTAGGCTTTATATTTGGGAAGCCACTGGAGTATAGAGTAGTAGCTGTTAGCTGTGTTTTTCTGTTTTTTATTACGAGTAGTTATATTCTATGGTCTTGGTATATGCAAAGGTATAAGAAAAGAAATGCAGTTTCATTTCTAAAGGAGCGTACTTTTTTTTTGATAAAGCTAATACTACTTTCAATAGTGTTTATCATTATGTTTACGATCGATCATTATATGAATGTACCTGATAACCCTATTACTTTTATACTACTCACTCTATTTTGGTTAGGTGTATTTTATATTTTGGCACCAAAGTTTTTTCAGAGATATAGGCTCTTGATTATAGGCCTTTATACCTTGTTGTTCACTTTTTTCTTTTTATTCATAGCTTTTTTTCGGTATAGAACACATGAAGAAAACATGGATATATTTTTATTGTTTTTATTTCCCTTACCATTGTTTGTATTATTATGGATCTATGATCAATGGAAATGGTTTCAAAACTTAAAGGCAGATAAAGCCAAAGCCGAGTTGGCACTATTAAAACAGCAAGTCAATCCGCATTTTTTTTTCAATACATTGAATAATCTATATGGGTTGGCAAAACGAAAATCTGATCTAGCTCCAGAGCTTATTTTAAAGCTATCGGATATTATGCGTTATGTTATCTATAAAGGAAAAGAAACGGAAGTGCATCTGGAAGAGGAGATCGAATACTTAGAAAATTATATCGAACTTCAGCAAATAAGACATCATCAAGAAGTTGATATTCAATTTGTTAAGCAGGTACAGCAAAAAGACATTATGATTCCTCCATTGCTATTCATCATTTTATTAGAAAATGCTTTTAAGCATGGTGTAGACTCCTTGATGCATAACGCTTTTGTACATATCAATCTCGAAGTTAAGGATGGTAAAATTATATTTGAGGTTATCAATAATTATGATGTATCTTCCGTAAACGAACTAAAAGGAATAGGATTAGAAAACCTGAGAAAACGACTTGAGATTATATATGATACTTCCTATTCATTAAATTTTATAACAGAAGGAGATGTTTATAAAGCTCAATTAACCATTACTATCTAATTATGAATTATATCATCGTTGATGATGAACCTATAGCCCACGACATAATCGAGGATTATGCAGCTTCGCTAAGCGATTTAAGTTTAGTTGCTAACTGTTATAACGCGATCGATGCGTTAGCATTTTTACAAAAGAATCAGGTAGATTTAATCTTTCTGGATATCGAAATGCCAAAATTAAAAGGGTTGGATTTTTTACGGACACTTACTAATCCACCATTAATAGTCATTACATCTGCCTATTCAGAGTTTGCAGTAGAAAGTTATGAATTAGAAGTTTGTGATTACTTGTTAAAACCATTTTCGTTTGAGCGGTTTCTAAAAGCATATACCAAGGTAATTAAAGTAAAAGAACAATCTCCACAAAAAAGCAAAACGGTTGCTGAAGCTACCAATACCAGTATTTTTCTTAAGGGAGATAAGGAAACACACCATATTCAATTAGACCAAATTAAGTATTTAGAAAGTTACGGGAGCTATGTGAAATTGTATTTGCAAACAGAAATGCTATTAATTCATGAATCCATATCTCATTTTGAAACTGTATTACCTGCCGAATTGTTTATAAGAGTGCATCGTTCTTTTATGGTTAGCGTAATAGCAATAAAAAGTATTGTTGGTAATCAAATCAAACTCACAGATGTTACTATTCCCATTGGTCAATCTTATAAGGGGATCATTAAGAGTAGGCTTTTTTAAGAAATATGTACGATAGCGGATATTAATAACTGTTTAGACAAGTTTTCTTCTCTAGAAAAGAAAATGCAGTTGTATACTATTCTGTAGTAGAAACATTAATTCTCTTTTTATTTCCAATCCCAATAGATAAGATGCCAGGCTATCTGGTCAGCTTCATAAATCACTAGTGTTTTAAAACCGATAGCATAATGTGCGTTTAAAGAACGTACATTGTTTGCAGCTACTTCTGTGATAAGGAGATCGTATTTTCCCTGTAATTCTAGCTTCATTTTTCGGTATAAACCTCTAAATATTCCTTGACCACGATAGTCTTTATCAATGCATACTTGACCCATAACGATATACATTTTATCTTGATCTAATGAACTCTCTATTTGCCTAAACATCGGTTTAAGTACAGGAATATCATTCCCGAAATCCGAAGTCATACATAATGTATAGCCAATAACAATATCTTGATCTTTAGCAATGATATGGGGTTCTTGGTTATTCATGCTCATTAAGAGATCAAAATCATGTTCTACTGTAACAAAACCTTCTTTTTCTTTTTCACTTTCAGAGATTGAAGCAGCTAGGTTTTTTTGTTGAAGTAGAAGGATCTGTTCCAACTCTTTATGAGATGTGACTGTGGTATATTTTAGATGTTGAATAGCCATCTTTTTAACTTTAAGATTTAGATATAAAGATAGGATTATACACCTATCTTTGCCGAAAATATTTTTATGTCAAATCAGTTTCTTAATTTAGGAGTTGCTGCTCCTTTGCAAAAGAGTTTAGCGGACCTAAACTTTTCTACTCCTACAGATATTCAAGAAAAATCAATTCCTATTTTATTACAAAAGAAAGATGATTTTGTCGGATTAGCAAAGACTGGAACTGGAAAAACTGCAGCTTTTGGATTGCCTTTACTGCAGTTGATTGATTTGGATACTCCAAAAATACAGGCAGTAATCCTTGCTCCTACAAGAGAATTAGGGCAACAGATTTATGATAACTTACTGTCTTTTTCTACATATTTACCCACTATTTCGATAGCTTCAATATGTGGAGGAATTCCTATTAAACCACAGATAGAACGTTTGTCAAATACTACTCATATTGTGGTTGCAACTCCAGGACGTTTAATTGATTTAATAAAACGAGATAAGATCGATATAAAAAGTGCGGATTACTTAATTCTTGATGAGGCTGATGAAATGATTAGTTCTCTAAAAGAAGGGTTAGATGAAATCGTTGCGGTGCTGCCAAAGAAAAGAAGAACGATTTTGTTCACCGCTACAATGCCAGGAACTATAAAGCAATTGATCCAGAATTATATGTCTAAACATGTAATTCAGGTTAGTGCAGATATGGATACTGTGGGACATCAAGGAATTGATCATCAGTATGTGGTTGTAGAGCCGATAGAGAAATTAGAAGTTCTAATGCATTTTCTTAGCGCTAGAGAAGGTGAACGAGGTATTATTTTTTGTAAAACAAAAGCAGCGGTTAATAAATTAGCAAAAAATCTGGCCATCAATAAATTCTCTTCTGGGGCACTTCACGGAAGTTTATCACAACCTATACGTGATAGAATAATGGGGCAATTTAGAGAAGGTCATATACATATCCTTGTTGCCACAGATTTAGCTGCCAGAGGAATTGATGTAAAAGAAATATCGTATGTAGTTAATTATCATTTACCAGATGTTTATGAGACCTATGTGCATCGTAGCGGAAGGACAGCAAGAGCTGGAGCTAAAGGGTTATCGTTAACCGTATTACAAAAAGAAGAAACTGAAGATTTAAAAGAGTTCACAGAAGAATTAGGAATCACTTTTAAGGAATTTAAAAAAGCAGATGCTCAGAGTATAGAAGAAAATAATGGACTTTTATGGGCTAAGAAAATATTTAAAACAAAGCCTAATCATGATCTGTCAGCTGAGTTTAAAGAAAAAATTAAAACTGTTTTTCATCACCTCACAAAAGAAGAATTGATTGAGAAAATATTAGCCAGCTATATTATAGAAAATACAGATACTAAGGTTTCTAAAACAGAAATTCCTAAAAAGAAAAAGAGATAACCCTCTTTTTTAGATATCTCATTGAGACTTATAAGAATATAAAGGTCTTTATAAGGAAAAACGGCTATTTTAAAATTAAAACACGTAGTTTCGCGCCTGATTTAGAAAAACCCTGTTTATGAAGCGTGTTAATGAATACAAGAAGTTGTTTTCTGTTGAAAAAGAAATAGACCTTAAAACATTAAAAACTACCTATAGAAATTTAGTAAAGGAATGGCATCCGGATAAATTTCTTGAGGGAAACCCGATGAAAGAGGAAGCTGAAGAAAAAAGCAGACAGATCATTGATGGGTATCATTTTTTGGTAAGTATTGCACCAGAAACAAAGGCAGCTAATCAAGAAGCATATAATCGAACTATATCTGAATCAGGTATAGCAGATTTCCAACATAAAGGATTGTTGTTAGAAATTTCATTTTTAGATGGTACCACTTATGAATACTTTGGTGTTCCTAAAAACATCTATGTAAAACTGATTAACTCTGATAGACAATTTAGATTTGCAAAAAGAAGCATTTTTAACTCTTACCTATATAGGAAATCAAAGAAAGATTTGGAAATGGCTTAACAAATAAGAATAGAACAAAAAAACTGTAATTGTAACTAGATTATCTTCTGTAACAATTACAGTTTTTTGTTTACTGTTTTTAGAATGTCAATACCAGTTTCATTGTATTATAAGGTTATTAATTTTTAATAAGGATGAGGGATACTTGATAGTTTGGCGATATTTTTTAAGGTAAAGAATATCATTTTCCAATCATTTATGTTGCCAAAAGAAAAATCTCTCTGATACATAGTATGAGTATTCTCTTTCTTAATTATACCAATATCTACAATTTTTAACGTGTTATTTTCAAAAACCAAAGCTTGAGAAGATGTTTCAATAGCATTTATATCATATACTTTTCCATCATAAAGAGGCTCAATCTTAGGAACATTTGTATGCCCAACTATGATATGAGATGCATCATAAGTTTTAAGAATAGTGTTCATCTCTTGTGGAGTTGTTTTCTTGACTTCGTCATTTTGTCTTATATAACCTCTGTATTTAGTGACCCCTGTTTTTCCTAAAATAGCTTCTTTCATATTATCGTCAACCGATTTATTTGCCCAGTAATCCCACATAGCTTGATTAAGTTGTTGTAAGCTAAAGTTTTTGGAAGCAGTATCAGAACTTATTCCTCCGTGGGTAATGATTATATCGCCAATTTTAATGACAACTGGTCGAGTTCTTAACCATTTTCCTAAATAAGTTTTATCAGAAAAAGCATCTTTAAAAGACATCATTTGTTGTATTGCGTAAAGGTTAACCGGATCTACTCGGCTAAAATTCCCTCTTAGTATATATTGCTCGTGATTACCAATAATATAATGAATCATACCACCAGCCTTTCTTGCTTGCTCTGATAGTTCGACTATTTTCCATAGAACACTGCTAACTTCATTACCACGGTCCACCATATCTCCAGCAATGACTAAGTGATTTTTATTAAAATTCCAATTTCCATCAAAATCAATAATATTTAGATTCTTCAAAATACAATCCATATACTCGTAATCTCCATGAATATCACTAATAAAAGCAATTTTATTTGGGACATTACTGATTTCAATAGTAGGTTTGCTGATTTTTGGTAAGATGAAATCAAGTTGTTTATCGCCTTTATTTATACTGAAACCTTTGATGGTACTATTATGATTTTTATGGTATACTTTACCATTATAAAACCAGTCTACTAAAATTTCTTGGTTATTATCATAAGTAACAATCGGTCCTTCAAGGAAGTCTTTAGTAAAACTTGTGGAATCAGCAGCACCAGATAAGTTGATATTTACGTCTATAAATTTTGATTTGATAGGAACTTGAAGTAAGGTGTATATTCCGTTTTCAGATAAAGTAACTGTGCTTTGATTGAGTTTATAAATGATAAGAGTAAGTAGGATGAGCAATATTACTAAGATTGGATATAAAACAAATACACGGATTTTTTTTAATTTTTTCATAATGATAACTTTTAAAATAAGACAAGGGAATAGCCGGTCGAAACTTTTTGTAAGCTCAACAGATTGAAGTTGATAATTAGAATCTAGGAGGTTCTATAAAACCCTATTTGTAGAAACAATTTTAAACAAAGTAATTATTGAATTGAAAAGAAGTGATTGATTTTTAATGATAGTTATAGATGGATTAAGGTTGGTATTCTAAAATATCAGAGGGTTGACATTCTAATGATTCACAAATTGCTTCTAGCGTAGAGAATCGTATGGCTTTTGCTTTTCCTGATTTAAGAATTGAGAGGTTTGCAGTGGTGATGCCTATTTTTTCTGCCAAGTCTTTACTCTTCATTTTTCGCTTAGCGAGCATAACATCAAGGTTTATGATTATTGGCATAATTATATTGTTAATTCGTTTTCTTCTTGTAATGTAAATCCTAATTTGAATATGGTAGCGATAAATGCTGCAAAAACACCTAAACCAACGTGTAATAGTCCAGGAATTATGTCGTCAAGCGTGATTCCGTTATTAATTAGAATTCCTGCTACTGCATAAGCTATTGGTAAAATTAGATTTAATATGGTAAACCATCTCAGGTATTTTATAGCTTCTTCTGTAAAAAGTTTTTCAGCACTAAACGTTTTAAAAATTAAAGATAGTACAAAGAAAAAGGAAGTATAAAACACTAAGAAACAAGAGATACCAATAAATGTAATTGGATTATAATCACCTTTGATAATAGAATTTGTAAAAGGAATGTGTATCTGAAGATCATTTGCTTCTGTGATGACAAAATTATTCATTATTAAGGAGATGATAATGAATAACAGAAAAATTCCATATCCAATCATAATTAATCGAGTACTGTGAAATAATACAGTCGATAATGATTTTTTTCCAAACATTTTTAGTTTCATAATCTATATTGTTAATTCGTTTTCTTCTTTTAATAACTGATTGACTTTTAGTATTTCCGAAAATAAAGTGAAGAGTAAACCACATGATAAAATGAAAAGACTTCCTAAAAGATTCATACCTAAAATAAGATGTTCTTTAATAAAAGCATAGTCTTCCAATAAACGAAAACCCATCAGACTAGTAGCTATAGCTCCTGTAATTATTAATGTCTTTCCAATAGTTTTGAAATCTTTTATAATGAAACTCGATTCACGTTCTTTGCTTTTTGACCATTTGTCTATAGTCTTACTTAGTTTGTAAGCCGAAAATAGAATTCCAATTACTATTACAATAGAAATGACCCAAAGAAGTTTAACTACCACATAGACCCCTATAGAGATATCTACATTTAGAATTTCTCGGAAATCTTTAAAAATAGAAATAGGACTTTTGTATAAGTTGAAGATAGCGGTAATAGCAATTAAGTAAAATATTCCTAATAATGAGATGGTAATAGTTTGTATTTTTTTCATATTTATTATCGTTTTACGATAACAAATATACAAAAATTATTGAAAAACAATAATTTATTATCAAAAAAGAATATTTAGTTGTTGTTTTTCAGGTTCTATAATGACCAGTAAAGAGTATACAGTAGTATCATTTTATTGTATTTTTACAGCATGAATGGTTTTCCAAAAAAACTTCAAAAAAAACTAGAGAATAGAAAAGAAAATAATGCATTACGGAAACTTCCGGAGCAAAATGATTTGATAGATTTTTCATCAAATGATTATATAGGTTTTTCCTCGTCCAAAGGAATTTTTGATAATGCTCATAAGATATTAATAGAGAAAAAAATTCATAAAACAGGAGCTACAGGTTCTCGATTATTATCTGGAAATCATCAATTATATTCCAATACAGAAGAGATATTAGCAAATTTTCATAATGCAGAATCGGCATTGATATTTAATTCTGGATACGATGCTAATGTTGGTCTTTTTTCATCAGTACCACAAAGAGGTGATATCATTTTTTATGATGAATTTATCCATGCGTCCATTCGTGATGGAATAACAATGAGTAATGCTAAATCCTATAAGTTTGCTCATAATAATATAGAAGACCTTCGCCGTAACATAGAACGTACTCGAAAAGTAAACGGTGATAATGCAGAAACCTATATAGTTACCGAGTCGGTATTCTCTATGGATGGAGATGTGCCAGATTTAAAGGGGTTTGCTAAATTTTGTAATGAGAATAATTATCACCTCATTGTAGATGAAGCACATGCAACGGGAGTATTTGGTGCCAAAGGTGTTGGCCTTCTTCAGGAGTTAGGATTGGAGAATCAAGTATTTGCAAGAGTAAACACATTCGGAAAAGGGTTAGGTTGTCATGGAGCAGTAATTCTAGGATCTACAGCATTAAAAAGTTACCTAGTGAACTTTGCTCGAAGCTTTATTTATACCACTGGATTACCACCACATTCTTTAGCAGCTATCCAATCTGCCTATAAAGAATTGGAATTTACAGTAGAAATTGATGAACTTCATAAAAACATTCATTTTTTTAAGCAAAAACTAGAAGCTGTCAATCTGAAATCTCTATTTATAGATAGTAGTTCTGCAATACATTGTTGTATAATCCCTGGTAATGAAAAGGTGAAAAAAATAGCTCAAAATCTTCAGGAAAATGGTTTTGATGTAAAACCAATTCTTTCTCCTACCGTTTCTGAAGGTAAAGAACGATTGCGTTTTTGTTTACATTCATATAATACAAAAGAAGAAATTGCAGAAGTGTTAGAGTTGTTAGCTACCTTTGTTCAAAATTAAAAACAGACACTATCATGTCGAACGGAATTGAGACAAATTCAAAAAAAATATTTATTACAGGTATCGGAACAGATGTAGGTAAAACGATTGTATCTGCAATAGTAGTAGAAGCATTAGAAGCGGACTATTTTAAACCTGTTCAAGCGGGAGATCTAACATATTCCGATACAGATAAAGTAAAGGAGTTAGTGTCTAATACTACATCAAAATTTCATCCAAACAGCTATGCTCTGCAAACTCCAATGAGTCCACATGCAGCTGCAGAAATTGATGGAATTACAATAGATGTAAAAACAGTGGAATTACCAAGAACCAAGAACAGCATTGTGATTGAAGGTGCTGGCGGATTATTGGTGCCTCTCAATGAAAAAAATACGATTTTTGATCTTATAGATTCTGATTATAAGGTGATTGTTGTTTCTAGGCATTATTTGGGTAGTATTAATCATACGTTAATGACGGTGCAATTGTTGAAAGATAAAGGCTTCGATCCGGTTATTGTTTTTAGTGGAGATGAACATGTAACTACTGAGGATATTATAAAAAAAATGACAGGAGTTAAAGTTATTGGTAGAATTGATAATGAACCTTATTTTGATACGATGGTGGTTAAAGAATATGCAGCATTATTTAGAGATACATTAGAAGTCTTATGAGTCTAAAAGAAAGAGATAAAAAACATATTTGGCATCCACTTACGCAACATAAATTACATCCGGATGCATTGCCAATAGTTAAAGCGGAAGGAGCTTTGTTGTATGACGATGAGGGAAAAGAATATATTGATGGAATAGCTTCATGGTATACAGCGATGTATGGACATTGTAATCCTTATATTATTGAAAAGGTTAATGAACAAATGCGTACACTGGATCAAATTGTGTTTGCGGGATTTACTCATGAACCAGCAGTACGACTTTCTGAAGAATTGATCAAAATATTACCGAATAATCAAGAAAAGATATTCTTCTCTGATAATGGTTCTACAGCAAATGAGGTAGGAATTAAAATGGCATTACAATACCATTTTAATAGAGGTGAAAAAAGGAATACAATCATTGCTTTTAATGATGGTTTCCATGGAGATACTTTTGGAGCAATGTCTGCATCAGGATTATCTGTGTATAATGGTCCTTTTGAAGATTTTTTTATCGATGTACAACGAATTCCAACTCCGAATAAGGAGAATTTTGAAGAAGTTATAAAGGAATTGTCAGAAATCATTTCTACGTATAATGTAGCAGCATTTATTTATGAACCATTGGTTCAAGGAGCTAATGTGATGCATATGTTTGAGGCAGAATATTTAAATGAAATTCTTCAAATCTGTACCGCTAATCATATCATCACTATTGCAGATGAGGTAATGACGGGTTTTGGTAAGACCGGGAAAAATTTTGCGTCAGAATATATAGAAAACAAACCAGATATTATTTCAATGTCTAAAGCATTAACGGCTGGTTTTGTTCCAATGGCGATTACAAGTTGTACACAAGAAATATATGATGCATTTTTAGATGATTCTGTTGGTAAAGCCTTTTTCCATGCACATACCTATTCTGCTAATCCAATAGCCTGTTCTGTGGCAATTGCGGGAATAGAACTTTTAGCTTCTGAAGAAATTCAGAAAAATATTGAAACTATTATTAAATCGCATAAAGAGTTTGATTCTAAAATAAAGAAACATCCAAAAATAAAAACTACACGACAACAAGGAGTTATTTATGCTTTAGATCTCAATATAGAAATGGATCGTTATGGTAAAAAAAGGTATGAGATCTTTAATCACTTCATGGAACATGGGGTTTGTCTTCGTCCTTTGGGTAAAACCATCTATATATTGCCACCTTACGTGATAACGAAGGATCAATTGAATAAAATTTATGACGCAATCTTGGTACTTCTATCTTCTTTATAAACAAAAAGTTATGAGATAATTTAAAAATACAGGGAATTATAAGGTAACAAATGTGGTGTTTTTGATACTATTAAGAATAGACTAGGTCTATTATCAAGTTAATAATATCAATAAAACCCAATTTAATTTACAATGAAAAAACTTTTATTTTTATCCGTGATTACCATTTTTGCAAGCTGTGACAGTGATTCTGTAACAGACGAGTTTAATAATTCAAATGGAGATACCGCTAAAAAGCTTATCGAAAAGATTGAGTATGACTCAGCTCAGATTGATGAAGAAGACTATGACTTTATAGTTGAATATGATGCAAATAATAGAGTTACGAGTGTTTCTAATGGTGTAGATACGGGTGTTTTAGTATACAGCAATGATGATTTATCTACTGTTAGTGGTGGAGAGGAACCTTTTAGCATTAGCGAGCTTTACCAAGATCCTTACGATGCTTTTGAATCTGGTGATGTTTTAGAGTATGATCAAAGCGGAAACCCAATTTCTATTAGAGTGTTTGAAGAGGATTATGTGTATGATCCAACTACCGGAACTGGAGAAGAGGTGATTGAAGAGTATATAGCTACAATAACATATGATGCTACACCAAACCCATATTTTTACACATTTGAAGCAGCTGGTTTGATCGAAGTGTTAGATAGAGTTCAATTAAACTTTAGTATGATGCCACAAAGCCCTGAAATTGTTAGAGCACGTGCTTTATTTCCTTTAAACAATATCAAGTCTATTGTTTATAAAGATGAAGATGGTGAAACAGTAGGACAAGTAGCAATTGATTATGTATATGATGCGGATAACTACCCATCTTCTGCTACAATGACTGTTACAGCAGACGGTGAGCCAACATCAATATTCAGAGCAGATTATAACTATAAGCAATAATAGTCTGGTAGTTTTAAAAATATTAGAAAAAGGGATTAATAAGTTATTAATCCCTTTTTTTTATTCTGATAATGAAATTTTTTTATCTAATTCAGCTTTGAATTCTTCTTTATTGTCAATGTAAAAAGCTAAAGTCTTAAATTTTCTTTTAACTCCATAGAGACCAATCATAGCATTTTCATTCTTTACATTAATTACTACATTATGACTTTCTAATTCACCTAGCGGAGATAGTTTTCGAGTAGTATCATTAAATTCAATTGGTTTTGAAGAAATCTCGATAGATTTTATGTTGTTGATGTCTATATTAGCCTCACTTAAGATTCCATATCGTAGATGAATTGTATTCGTTTCAATAGAAAAAGGTCTTTTAAACATTGATTTTAAAAATCCAAAAATCTGAATTCCAGAATAAATACTTAATCCACTTACTATCCAAGCAGCTACTACACTCCATTTCATAAGAAGAATATGTAACACATATGTTTCTATTGCAATTATTGGAATTAGTGCAATTAAAATAGAGATCGTGCCGCTGTTCTTATGATAAGAGAATTCGTTATTTTGGAGTTTGGTTTTCTTCCAGGAGATAAAACCATAATAGAAAATAGCTATTTCCATAGCAAGTAACATGGCAATCTTTTCTGGCAATATTTCTTCGCAAGTAACTTTTAGAGTAGAGAAAAAATCACTGTTCTCGTTTTTATTTACCCTATATGATTTTAGACCTTTTCTTACTTTAAATAAGATAAATGTAAAAACACCAATTTCTAAAAAAGGCAGGAACCAAGTTTTAATTTGATCCAAAAACAATTGATTTTCTTTAGGGATAATAAAAGTTGTTATTACAATTCCTAAGACGAATAATGATAAGACTGTGATTTTTGGGATGTTCTTTTTTCTGATCAATAGAAAATAAATAAAAGGAACCGTAAAAAGAAGATCAGCAGTAATTCCTATTGATAAAGCTCCTGGATTTAATTCAAATAATCTTGATTTCGTAATTGCAATCATCAAAATTATGATCAATAAGGGAAATCCAAATGTAATAATTGAATTAGTGATGTTTAATCTTTTAATCATAAATTACTTTTTTTAATTAAAAAAGTTTATTCATTGTTTTGACCTTCTCCCCATAACAAATCAACTTGTTCGTTGGTTTCCTCTATAATTACATAGAGTTCGGAATAAGTCCATTTATCATTTTGTTTAGTACCTACAACATAGATTCTGGCTTCTCCTTCTGGGCCTTTTATTGGGATAGAAATGTCTGCCATTCCGGTATTGTTCTTAAAATTAAGTTCACCCTGCATAATACCATTAGTTTCTATGGGCTCTCCTAGTGTTTGAACAATATATTCATCCTCTTGTGCTTTAATAAGTGCGTCTTGATAAGGTGTCGAATTTGTAAATGCTTTAGAAACACCGAATATAACAGAGCCTAAAAAGACAAAAAATATGATGATTAATGTAAGACAACCCCCTAAAGGCACTGCCCAAGGCCAATTTCTGCTAAACCAACTTTTTTTTGGTGCGTGTTCTTCCATAAGATGTAGTGCTTTTTATTACTATATAGGTATGGATTTCCCTTTTTTTGTTACAATGGATATGCTAATTTAGAAATTAAGAAGTAATTTGGGAATACTATTCTTTTACTCATATTCTTTTTATCTATTGTAAATTTACAGTTGAACATACCAGAACAAACCCCTACATTTGCTGAAAAATTAAGTGTTGCAAAACCCTGTATCTATAACCGGTATTTCATCTATTTCTCCGTTAGGAATTACTTCTAAAGAGATTTGGAGATTATATAAAGAATCATCTCATAAGATTACTTTTGAAGATTTTAAGGGCGATTTGGCTCCTGTGGCTAAATTAAATTCGGTAGCAAAGGAAGAAATTGAAAAACTTAAAAAGGAAAATTCACTGTATGCTTCTTTAGATGATTCTGTTTTATTTGCAGTTTTTACTGCTAGAAATGCCATAAAAGAAGCAAATTGGGAAGGGGAATTTAATTTTGGGATTAATGTTGGTTCTTCTAGAGGAGCAACAAGTCTTTTTGAGAAATATCATAAAGAATTTTTACAGACAAACCAATCTTCTACATTGAGCTCGCCTACCACTACTTTGGGTAATATATCCTCTTGGATTGCTCAAGATTTAAGATCTAAAGGCCCAGACATTAGTCATTCTATTACATGCTCCACAGCCTTGCATGCTGTGCTGAATGGTATTGCATGGCTTCAATCTGGTTTAAGTGATAAGTTTTTAGTTGGAGGAAGTGAAGCCCCATTGACTCCATTTACGATTGCTCAGATGAAAGCTTTAAAGATATATGCTTCTGCTGATAAGGAAGCTTACCCTTGTCAGGCAATGAACTTTGATAAAACCAGAAACTCTATGTTTTTAGGGGAAGGAGCGGGTATTGCTTGTTTAGAAAATGGTGTCAAAGAGAATGCTTTGGCGTTAATAACAGGTATTGGATATGCAACAGAATCTTTAATACATAATATATCAATATCTACTGATGCAGATTGTTTTCAGAGATCTATGAAAATGGCTATAGGGACCACTAGTTTAGATGAAATCGATGCAATAGTTTTACACGCTCCCGGAACAGTAAAAGGTGATGAAGCAGAGTATAATGCTATTAAGGCCGTTTTTGGTAAAGAACTTCCCGCATTAACCACTAATAAGTGGAAAATTGGTCACACCTTTGGAGCGAGTGGAATTCTGAGTATGGAGCTGGCAATTTTGATGATGAAACATCAGGAATTTATTCCAGTCCCTTTTATAGAACATAAAAGAATTCCTGAAAAAATGGATAAAATTATTGTGAATGCTGTAGGATTTGGAGGAAATGCCGTTAGTATTTTATTAGAGTCATTTTCTAAAATGTAAATGAATAAAAAATAGATTGTTATTAAAACTATCGAATTTGATAAAGCTAATTTGTGTTTTTTGATTTTAAACAATTACTTTTGAAAATTCACATACCATTAATTTATGAGCGTTATTAGACACGATTGGACATCGCAGGAAATACTTGATATCTATAATAAACCATTAATGGAATTGCTGTTTGAAGCAGCAACAATTCATAGAGAATATCACGATCCTAACACGGTACAAGTTTCTACTTTATTATCCATTAAAACAGGAGGATGTCCTGAAGATTGTGGCTATTGTCCTCAGGCTGCACGATATCATACGGATGTAGAAGGAAATGATTTAATGAGTGTTCAACAAGTAAAAGCACAGGCATTACGTGCTAAAGCTTCTGGAAGCTCTAGAGTTTGTATGGGAGCAGCTTGGCGTAATGTAAAAGACGGTCCAGAGTTTGATGATGTGTTAGAAATGGTACGTACTATCAATAAGTTGGAAATGGAAGTTTGTTGTACGCTAGGAATGATTACTGAAAATCAGGCGCAACGCCTTGCAGAAGCTGGGTTATATGCTTACAATCATAATTTAGATACATCAGAAGAATATTATAAAGAAGTAATCTCTACTAGAGGTTATGAAGATCGTTTAGAAACAATAGATAATGTTCGTAAAACTAACGTTACTGTTTGTAGTGGAGGTATTATAGGGATGGGTGAGAAATCAGAAGATCGAGCAGGAATGTTAGTTGCTTTGGCAAAATTAAATCCACAACCAGAGTCGGTGCCAATTAATGCACTAGTTGCTGTAGATGGTACACCAATGGAAGATCAAACACCTGTAGAAATTTGGGATATGATAAGAATGGTAGCAACAACCAGAATTGTAATGCCACAAACACAGGTAAGATTATCAGCAGGAAGAACAGAAATGAGTAGAGAAGGACAAGCCATGTGCTTTTTTGCTGGTGCAAATTCGATTTTTGCAGGAGATAAATTATTGACAACTCCTAATCCTGATGTAAATGAGGATATGGAAATGTTCAAAAAATTAGGATTGAACCCTCAAAAACCATTCGTTAAGAAGGCACAACCAGATACTGTAGAAGCAGAAGATTCTATGTTTGAAGCTAAAGGAGAAAAGCCTAAATGGTCACGACCAGATCATACCATTGAAAAAAATGAACTTGCCAAGCAGAAAGCTAAAGAAACTGTTTATAAAGATCAATAAACAATAATAGAAATTTTTGATAACTCAAAATCTTGATGTTGTTTTGCGAACTTCAAATTTAACAAACCATGATGTTAACTATTTTTTATACCAAATGGTATTAATTAATTTTTTAATAAGCGCCCATTATGGGCTTTCATAATCAGTGGAATTAAATTTAGAGCAAATACCAAGAGTTGAGTCAATTACCAAAGAAGAATTTCTTAAAGAATATTTTATACCACAGAAACCTGTGGTAATTAAGAAACTAATAGAGGATTGGCCAGCTTATAAAAAATGGAACCTAGAATATATTAATGAGGTTGCTGGCGATAAAACCGTGCCATTATTTGATGATAGACCCATAAATTCTGAATTTAAGTTTAATGAACCGCATACAAGCATGAAAATGAGCGAGTATGTAAATTTGCTAAATTCAAAACCTACTAATTATAGAATCTTTCTATATAACTTATTAAAGGAAGTACCAAGGCTTAGGGAAGATTATAAGTACCCCGAAATCGGTTTAAGATTACTAAAAAAAATGCCTTACCTTTTTTTTGGTGGCGAAGGGTCTAAGGTATTCATGCACTATGATATTGATTTGGGTAATATTCTCCATTTTCATTTTCATGGAGAGAAACAATGTATATTATTTCCTCCATCAGAAACAAAATATCTATATAAAGTGCCCCATGCATTAATTGCACATCAGGAGATTGATTTTACAAATCCTGATATGGAAAAATGGCCTGCTCTTAAAAAAGCTAAAGGATATATAGCAAATCTTACACATGGAGAGACACTGTATATGCCAGAAGGATATTGGCATCAGATGACCTATCTTACTCCTGGATTTTCAATGAGTATTCGTGCAATGGCTACTAGATTCGGGAATATGAATAAAGCAGCATACAATATTTTCTTTATGCGTTATTTCGATAATGTTATGCGTAGGATTGGTGGTCAGAAATGGATGGATTATAAAAATGAAGTGGCTGTCAAGAGAACTAATAGGAGGTATAATTCATAAGTAGGGAAACCGTGCAACTTTTTTGATTAGTTTTTGTCTTTATTAGCAGAAGGTCATATAATCTCTATGCATGGAATTTGTGAATATTATATTGGTAATAAGTGCTTCTCAAGGATTTCTTTTTGGTTTTGCGATTATATTTTCTCCATATTTTAAAAGCCAAACGAATAAATATTTAGGATATTCAATCTTGATATTGTCTTTCCTGATGCTTAATGTGTATCTCGATGCATTAGAAATATATAAGGAATATCCCAAATTTTTAATTTTATACGATATAGAGTGGATTTTTTTATTTCCAGTTTTTTTCTTTCACTACATACTAAAATCAATTGATCATAATCTAATAGGAGATCGGAAACTTCTTCTATTATACATCCCGTTTTTATTCTCGGTAATAATAAATGTTATTTTTAATCTAGAATATGTCTATGAATGGTATAGGTATTCATGGGAGTATAAAGCATTTGTTTATGATTGGATTTTTGACATTCAAGAATTTGGTTATTATTCCTTTAATTTTGTGATTGGAATCTGGGCATATAGAATTCTCAATGGAGAAAAGTATATAAATCACCAAAATAGTAAGTGGTTAAAAAGATTATGTATTTGGGAATTTTTATTGGTTACTTCTTGGATTTTGATAGATATCGCTGACATGATTTTTGATATTGGTTATCATATTGGGATCTCTATAATATGTTCTGAAACGTCCTTGTTTATTTTTTGGATTGTATATAACGGAATTTATTCATTGAAACTTACAAATAAAAAGAATGTTGTCAGTGTTTCTGATAATGATGCAATGGATAAAAAAACAGAGCTTTCAATTTCTGAAAATTCATTTTCTGAAAACAATGTGTATTTCCAAAAATTAGAAAATTTATTACGAAAGGATTGTATTTATCGCGATCCTAATTTGAATCAAGAAATGATTAGTGAGGCTTTAAATATTAGTTCTGGTTATCTTTCTCAGATTGTAAATGATGTAACTAAAAAGAATTTTACAGCATATATCAACTCTTATCGCGTAAAAGAGGTAAAAGATATGATACTTGATGAGGAATTTGATAAATATAGTCTATTAGCAATAGGATTAGAAGCAGGTTTCAAGTCTAAAACTACATTTTATACTTCTTTCAAAAAAGAAACTGGATTAACTCCAAACCAGTTTAAAACGAATCATAAAAAGGTGCTGATTTTTTAAATCTTAATAATTCGGAACACTGATTCTTTGTTTACTTCCTAGTTTTGAACTCAATCAGAAGTTAATTGATCTTTGCCCTTAGTTTTCTTGAAAAGGGTTTTTGTGTGCAACTGATTGATTTTTTCATTGTCAATAGTGATGTAATTCTTAAAACGTAATAGTATGATTTTAGATTTTTTAAAGAGGTGTTTTTTGTGGTTAATTTTGGTTGGTTTAATTGGATGTCAATCGGACGATGACACACCAATAGTTGTAGAGGAAACGATAAATGGATTTTGGTTAGCTGCCGATAAAGGATATATTATTGAATTTAAAGATGGTCAAGATGTTATGTATAATGTGAATGCTTTTGGGTGTTCAATTCTTGATGAAGACTTTAAAGCAGAAGAATTCGCCGGTCTTACATTAGATATGGTAAATACTAATGAGTTGATAGGTACTTCAGAATTAATAGCTTCGGATATTAAATTTACAAGGTTAGAAAATCAAAATGAGTTTTGTTTACCGGATCAAATCTCGAAGACTGAAGATCCGAAAGTGAATTTTGATCATTTCTGGAATATCTTCAATGATTATTATGCTTTTTTCGAAACTAGAAATGTGGATTGGTCGCAATATCAAAGTTTACGGGAACAAGTAACTTCTGAGAATTTTTATGAAATTATTGGAGAGTTAGTACTTTTATTAAATGATGGTCATGTTGCAATCGATGATGAAGAAAATAACATTGGAATAGATGCGGGCTTACGGGGTTTATTAGAGCGATTAAATGCTAGTCTAAGCGGAGATTTAATAATTGATTCAGGAGAAGATTATGATAGGCTTTATAATCAACGATTAGAAGTGATAGCATTAAAGTATTTTGGAGGAGAATTTGAAATAGATCAAAGTGAAAATATTGCTTGGGGTTTAATGGGTAGTACTATTGGGTATGTTAATATTCTTGGTATGGAAGGTTATAGCGCTGATGAGAGTACAGAGTTGCAAACGTTGAATATTGTTTTAGATAAAATGATGGATGATTTTAGGAATGCAGAGATTTCTAAATTGATTATAGATACTCGTTTTAATGGAGGAGGATATGATATGGTATCTGTAGAGATAGCATCGCGATTTGTTGAGCAAGGACAACCTGCTTTTTCTAAAAAGGCAAGATTAGGAAATGGTTTTACAGAGAGTACTTCTATATCTGTAACTCCTAAGGGAGATTTTCAGTTTACAGGTGATATCGTATTATTGACAAGCCCATTAACTGCAAGTGCTGCAGAGATTTTTACATTGTGTCTGAAGGATTTGCCTTATGTAACAATAGTAGGAGATAATACAAATGGTGTTTTTTCTGATATTCTGGTTCATGTATTGCCAAATGGAGCATTAATCGGATTGTCTAATGAAGTCTATAGTGATGCTCAAGGCGTGGTTTATGAAGCTGTCGGGGTTGGTCCAATTGAAGAGAATAGAGTTCCATTATTTTCTAATGCTGATTTTGTAGAAGAAAAAGATAGTGGAATAGATAAAGCCATTGAATTATTGAGCGCTAACAATTAGGCAACGTTTTATTCTGATAAATCTTTAGCCTTCTCAAAAACTAATTGGTTTTCCCATCCTCTATAGAGAAGATAATCAATTAGTTTTTTTCTTTTTTTATACATATCTGTTTCTGAGATAGAAGCGAATTTTTTTTCTGCAAGTTCATGAAATATGCTGAGATATTCGTTCTCTGGAATTTCTTTTAATGCAGATTTTATGCAGTACTCAGAAATCTGTCGGAATTTTAATTCTCTAACAATTCGTTGTTTGCCCCATTTCTTGATCCTGAATTTTCCTCTTGCAAAACTTTTAGCAAAACGTTCTTCATTTAGGAAATTATGTTCTAAAAGATGTAAAATGATTTTTTCTTTTGCTTCTGGAATAAGTTTCATAGTATATAGCTTGTCATTTATATCTTTATGACAACGTTCCTGATAGGCGCAATAATGTTCCATTTTTTTTATAGCCTCGGTTACTGTAATAGATTCAGGTATTTTTTGATACATAAACGCAAATATAGTAAACAAAAAAACCCAGCCTACATCAGTAAGCTGGGTTTTATTTTTATTGTATCATTTCTCCATCTTTATCATGGAAATGATATTCTAAATACGTGTAAGCGTCTCTAGGTATAATTTTTACCCATCTTTTATGGTCTATAAACCATTTAGATCGGGCGGATGGAAATCCTTTAGTTAAAAAAGCTGCAATAAAAGGGTGCGCGCTAAGCGTTAGCTTTTTATGTTCTTTTTTAATTAACTTTTCTAAATCAACCTTTATTTTGTCTATTAAACCTATTGGCGCCTCAATTTCGCCATTTCCTCCGTTAGGATTTTCCTCACGGGTTTTAATATTCATTTCTGGTCGCACGCGTTGACGCGTGATCTGAATCAAACCAAACTTACTTGGTGGTAAAATTTTGTGCTTCGCCCTGTCGTCTTTCATCTCTTCACGTAAGTGATTGAAGAGTGTTCTGCGGTTATCAGCATTATTCATGTCAATAAAATCGACTACAATAATACCTCCCATATCTCTAAGACGTAGTTGGCGGGCTACTTCGGATGCACTGATTAGGTTGACCTCTAGAGCAGTGTCTTCTTGATTTTTGGCCTTGTTTGATCGATTACCACTATTTACATCAACAACATGCATTGCTTCAGTGTGTTCGATTACAAGATAGGCACCCTTACTCATGGATACTGTTTTACCAAAACTTGTTTTGATTTGTCGTTCGATACCGTGTTTTTCAAAAATCGGTACGTTAGACGTGTGTAACTTTACGATTGATTCTTTTTTTGGTGCAATTTCTTGCAGATAATCTTTGATTTGGTTGCAGAGATCGTGTTCGTCTACAACGATCGAAGTGAAGGTGTCATTAAAAACATCTCTCAATATGGAGGACGCTCTATTCATTTCACCTAAAATTTTTGATGGATGGGGTGCTTTATATAATTTTTTACACATAGACTCCCAACGATCCACCAAGTTTTGCAAATCTCTATCTAGTTCTGCTACTTTTTTGCCTTCTGCTACAGTACGAACAATAATTCCAAAACCTTTTGGTTTAATACTTTTTACAAGTCTTTTTAGACGTTCTTTTTCTTCTGAAGATTCTATTTTCTGTGAAATAGAAACTCTGTTGGAAAAAGGTACTAAAACAATATATCTACCGGCAATCGAAAGCTCTGAGCTAATTCGAGGGCCTTTTGTAGAAATAGGTTCTTTTACTATTTGTACTAATAGCGATTGATTTGATTTTAACACATCTGTAATAACACCGTGTTTATCAATATCGTTCTCAAAAGGAAAATCCTTTAAAGAATAATCTCTTAATTTACCTGTGCTTACACGTTTAATGAATTTAAGTAAAGAAGATACTTGAGGACCTAGGTCATGATAATGCAAAAATGCATCTTTCTCATAGCCTACATTAACAAATGCGGCATTAAGACCTGGGACAGCTTTGCGGATTTTGGCAATAAAAATATCACCCACTGCAAAATTACTGTCGTCTTCTTCCTTATGTAATTCAACTAGTTTTCCATCTTTTAATAAGGCAAAATCAGTAGAGGAACCAGATCTAATGATCAATTCTTTGTTCACTCTAATTAGATTTTTATCCACCTCGATATTTTCGAGACAGATGGATTAAACAAATTTTATTCACAGGAATTTTAATAATTCCGTTGAAACAAAGTCTTATAAAGGTAGAGATATAAGGTACTCTATTTCGATTTCAAAGAACATTCTTAAATAGAAAAAGTAGTTAGAAAACTACTTTTTCTTATGGCGATTAGCTCTTCTTCTTTTTTTACGCTTGTGCGTAGCTACCTTGTGTCTTTTACGTTTTTTACCACTTGGCATAGTGCGATCTTATTTATTGATTATTAATTTTTTACTTAACTTCTACGTTAGTTTTTACACCTTCCACAAATACTTTTGCCGGCTTAAATGCAGGGATATTATGTGCAGGGATTTTGATTGTAGTGTTTTTAGAAATGTTACGGCCAGTTTTTTCAGCTCTAGTTTTGATGATAAAGCTACCAAAACCTCTTAGGTATACGTTATCTCCGCTCTCTAAAGAACTTTTTACTTCTTCCATAAAGGTTTCAACAGTTGCCTGAACATCTCCTTTTTCAATTCCTAGTTTTTCTGAAATTTTTGCTACAATATCTGCTTTAGTCATTATATTACCTATTTAGGGGTTTTTAAATTTTCAAGGGGGCAAATATAGCAATTTAAAATCCAAAATATCAATACTTAAGATGAAATTATCATCTTTTAAAGGTTTAATTTTACAAAACTTATGATTTTGTTATGATTTTCCCTAAAAAACTCATTTCGTGGTACTTACAAAACAAAAGATCGATGCCATGGAGAGAAACTTCCGATCCTTACCGCATTTGGTTAAGTGAAATTATACTTCAACAGACCAGAGTTGCCCAAGGATTACCTTATTATTTGTCATTTACCAGTCAGTATCCAACAGTTTTTGATTTAGCAAAAGCAGAAGAAGAGCAAGTGCTAAAACTATGGCAGGGTTTAGGTTATTATTCTAGAGCCAGAAACTTGCATGCTACTGCAAAATATATAGCAACTGATCTTAAGGGTGTTTTTCCGGATAACTATAATGACTTATTAAAATTAAAAGGTGTAGGAGATTATACTGCAAGTGCTATAGCTTCTATATGTTATGGAGAGGTGGTTCCTGTAGTGGATGGTAATGTATATAGGGTTTTGTCTAGGTATTTTAATATCGATACTCCTATTAATAGTACTCAAGGAATTAGAGAGTTTAAAAAAATTGCTTTTGAATTCATTGATCCGGAACAACCAGCAACTTATAACCAGGCAATCATGGAATTCGGTGCTTTACAATGTAAGCCACAAAATCCGTATTGTATCGTTTGTCCGCTAAATGATAGTTGCGAGTCATTAAAAAAGGGTACGGTTGCCTCCTTGCCAGTGAAGATTAAAAAATTAAAAGTAAAAAAACGATACTTTAATTATTTGATATTTTCCGTAAATGATCAGCAAACTATTATAAGGCAACGAACGGGTAAAGGGATTTGGCAAAATTTATATGAGTTTCCGTTGATAGAAAGTGATAAAGATGTAGACCTTATATACATAAAGGGACATGCTGATTTTAAAAGTTTATTGAATAACATGGATTATGAGATTACGCTTTTTGAAGATAAATTTAAAATTCATAAGCTTTCTCATCAGCATCTGTATACCCGTTTTTATATTATAAAAACAGATAAAAAACCTGAAATTAATGGAGAATTAGACTTAGTAGAAATACAGAAAATCAGCGAATATCCAGTCCCTATATTATTGGGTAATTTTATAGATAGCTTTTTTTAGGTATGATGCTTTTTTATTACATTTACTATAAATAATAAAGAGTATGTCTGGAACGTTAAATAAGGTAATGCTTATTGGCCACACTGGTGATGAAGTAAAGATGCATTATTTTGAAGGAGGGAACTGTATCGGTAGATTTCCGTTGGCAACTAATGATTCTTATGTAAATAAAGCTACAGGAGAAAGAGTTACTTCTACAGAATGGCATAATATTGTGGTGCGAAATAAAGCCGCTGAAATTTGTGAGAAATACCTGAAAAAAGGTGATAAAGTGTATATTGAGGGTCGTCTTAAAACAAGAAAGTGGCAAGATGAACAAGGAAAAGATCGATATAATACTGAAATACAGTGTGTCGATTTTACATTCTTAACTCCAAAGACTGATGGTCAGCAAGCTGAAATAGTTGCACAAAAACAACCAACAGTAAGTGAGTCATCTGTTGATAATTCGCAGTCGGTTTCATCTTCGCCAACAGAGAAAGAAGAGGATGATCTTCCGTTTTAATATGTTAACTAAACAGCTATAATTTGGACCCTGATCCCGAACCGTTATTTATATTATTCGTTGCTTTTGATTCTATGCAGGCAATTAATTGGCTTGTCCTTATATTACTATTGATTTGTTCTGCTTTAATTTCAGGAAGCGAGGTTTCTTTGTTTTCGCTGACTCCTTCTGATCTAAAGATAGAAGGGGAAGAAGCAACGATCAATCAAAAGATAATTTCAAAATTATTGAGTAAACCAAAGAAGTTATTAGCTACAATACTAGTGGCGAATAACTTTATAAATATTGCTATAGTTTTGCTTTTCGACACACTCGGTGAGATCTATTTTAAGGGTCTTGATGATATAGTCGTTCCAAGTTTAGAATGGTTAAGCGTTAGATTTGTTGTCGAAGTAGGTTTAGTTGCCTTTCTTATCTTGTTGTTTGGAGAAATATTACCAAAGATATATGCAAGTAGGAACAAGGTAAAATTTGCCAGTTTTATGGCGCGACCATTAAGAGTTTTGGATTGGATTATTACTCCAATTAGTTTGCCTATGCGAAGTGTTACCATACGTATTCATAATAGATTAGGGAAACAAAAATCAAATATAAGCGTTGATCAGTTATCACAAGCTCTAGAGTTGACTTCTGATACTGATACAACTTCTGAAGAGAAAAAAATCTTGGAAGGTATAGTGTCTTTTGGTAATACGGATACCAAACAAGTTATGAAGCCAAGGATTGATATTTTTGCGCTTAATCAAGACTTGGAATATTCAGAAATTATCCCGGAAGTTATTGAGAATGGATATTCTCGTATTCCGGTATATGAAGATAGTATTGATAAGGTAATAGGGATTCTTTATGTCAAAGATTTATTACCTTATATTAATCATAAAAATTTTGATTGGGTCGTTTTGGTCAGGGAACCTTATTTTGTTCCAGAGAACAAGAAGTTAGATGATTTACTGAATGATTTTAAGGATAAAAAGAATCATTTGGCAATTGTGGTAGATGAGTATGGAGGAACGAGTGGTTTGATTTCACTAGAAGACATCATTGAAGAAATTGTTGGTGATATTAGTGATGAGTTTGATGATGAAGATTTGATATTTTCTAAGTTAGATGATAATAACTATGTTTTTGAAGGAAGAACTTCATTAAAAGATTTTTATAAAGTAGTTAAGTTAGAAGATCATTCTGTTTTTGAAAGCAAAAAAGGAGATGCAGAAACCATTGCTGGTTTGTTATTAGAGATTTCTGGTAGTTTTCCAAAAAGAGGAGATGTAATTACATTAGAACAATACTCCTTTAAGATAGAATCCTTAGATAATAAACGTATAAAAAGGATAAAATTAACGATTAATGAAGTGTAGACTGAGTAAATTTTTAGTAGGTATTATTCTATGTGCTTTGTGTTCTTGTGGAGGCGATACATTGCCAAAACCCAAAGGAATGTTGAGATTGGCTTATCCTACTCCAAGCTATGAGCAGGCCTTAATAGATTGCTCTTATACTTTTGAAAAAAACAATGCTGCTAAGTTTGAAAGAGCAAAGAATAATAAAAAATGTTGGTATAATATAGAGTACCCAAAACTAAATGCTACTGTATATATATCTTATTATAATATCAATAAGAATCTAGATTCTTTATTAAGAGATGCGCAAAACCTAACACAAGAACATTTTATAAAAGCGGATGCTATTCAACCAAAGGATTTTGTTTATCCAGAGAAAAAAGTTTACGGTAGGATATATGAAGTGACAGGAAATGCCGCTTCTACTTGTCAGTTTTATTTAACGGATAGTATACGGAATTTTGTATCAGGTTCTGTTTATTTTAAGGTGAAACCAAACTATGATTCTATCCTTCCGGCAGCAAAGTACTTGCGAAATGATATTATTCATTTTATGGAGACTGTTCAGTGGAAGGAATAACGCTAAACCTTAGTTAATTTTTCTACTTACTATATCGCTACTCTCATAATTTTAGTGATTTTTGCAGCTTATTAAATGGGCAATGCAAAACGCAAAACTAAAATGGATATATTTAGCCATACTATCGCTGGTATGGGGTAGTTCATTTATTCTGATTAAAAAATCTTTGATAGGTCTAACACCAATGCAATTAGGAGCCTTAAGAACACTATTTGCAGCTGTTTTTTTGTTTCTTATAGGTTTTAGGAGCATGAGGACTATCAAGAAAAAAGAATGGAAATGGATTGTTATTTCTGGTTTTTTAGGCACATTTATTCCAGCATTTTTATTTGCTTTTGCAGAAACTGAAATTGATAGCGGCATAGCTTCTGTCCTTAATTCTACAACTCCCTTGGTCACTTTAATTTTAGGAGTATTAGTTTTTTCCATACGGTTTAATAAAAATCAATTAATAGGGGTTTTTGTAGGTTTAATAGGGTGTTTAGCATTAATATGGGAAGGAGCTTCAGTAAACCCAAATCAGAATTATTGGTATGCAGCTTTAGTGTTATGTGCTTCTGTTTGTTATGCAACAAATGTGAATATTATAAAACGATATATGCAGCAAATTTCACCTATGGCAATTGCTAATGGTAACTTTATTGTACTTGTTATCCCTTCCTTGATTGTATTGTATTATTCGGATTTCTTTGATGAAAAAATAATAGACAATGCTTCTATGCATACGAGTTTGATGTATATATCTGTACTTGCTGTGGTAGGAACTGGAATTGCTAAAGTGTTATTTAATAAATTAGTGCAGATGAGTAGTCCTGTTTTTGCTACTTCTGTTACTTATACAATTCCGATAGTGGCTTTGATGTGGGGATTATTAGATGGAGAAGAGTTTTCTTTTTATCAGGTAATCGCTGCAGGGATTATTATTCTTGGTGTATACATTGCAAATCGTAAAAAATAAAGGTCCGATCTAAAAAAGAACGAACCTTCATTATGTCATTTTTTGGATTAGATTTTATTTAAAATCTTCTTCTGTAATACCTTCATTGATTTTTACTTCTTTTAAGTTGAAATCTATTTTTTGAGGTCCAAAAGATATCGATGTAACCTGTGGGAACTGAATTCCATTAATCTCTTTATAATTGCTGTACATCATTGCAGAGGATATTGTTTGTCCAGCCATTTCCTGAACAATTATATCCTTAATTTTTAACCCAGTTTCTGTGTCAAAAAAAGTGGTTTTCTGCTCACTCATTTTTAATTTATAAGCTTTACCACCTTCATAAGGTTCAACGCCTTCTAAAATTGCAGTAGTATTCTTAAGTTCTGGAAAAGGGAATACTTCATTTTTAGCATTTGTAATTTGTTTTTCAGTATAATCTAATCTTTGACCTTGCTGCATAAAATAGCCTTTATTACTATCAAAAACATTTTTACTCATTGATTGACCATTCATTTTAACATCGGTCATCGTTTGGTTTTTAGAAGTGACTTTCATATCCATTACTAGTGTCATGCCATTCATAGATGCTTCTGAAGTGGAGTATATTGACTGAACAGCTTCCAGTTTATCTTTACCTCCAATTACTTTAAAATAGTTATCTAAAACGGATTGAGCAGTTACGCCTTCTGGTGTGGCAGCATTATAATCCGGTTTTTCTACTCTATTTCCGTATTTGTCAAAATATAAAACAGGAATTTTCTTTCCATCGAAACTAATTTTTTCAAGGTTTTTAATAACATCACTTCCCTTACCGACTAATACAATTCTGGCTTTATCTAAGTTAAAGTATTTGTTAGCTACTCTTTTGATATCAGCCTTGCTTACTGCATTGATTTTAGCAATAAAAGTTTCGTAAAAATCTTTTGGAAGATTTTGAGTTTTAATATTGATGCTTCTTGATGCAATTGTTCTATCGTTTTCTGAAGCTAAAATGAAATCCCCTAAGAATTTAGCTTTTGCATTTTTAAGCATTTCATCATCTACTTCCTCAGTTCGGATTCTTTTAATCTCTTTCAGCGTTTCTACTACTGCACTGTCGGTTACCATGTTTCTTACTTTGGCAGTAGCTCTAAACGCAGTTTTAAAGTTTTTGTTTCTAGGGAGTGTAGATCTTCCTCCATAGGTGTATCCATGCGCTTCCCTTAGATTCATATTGATATAACTACCAAATGAACCACCTAGGATATAATTTGCCACAAGTGCTGCATGATGATCTTCATCAGCCATTTTTAGGTCAGAAATATTCATTACAGCCATTTCCGTCTGCACAGCGTTAGGCATATCAACAAAATTGATTTGTCTGTATTGTGCATCTTTTACCTCAGGAATTCCAAATGATGGTGCTTTTCCAGCTTTCCATGGGGTGAAATGTTTTTCTACTAATTTCTGAGCTTTTTCGGCTGTTATATCACCACTAATTACCATATAGGCATTTGCAGGTACAAAGTTGTTTCTGTAGTATTTTTCTACATCAGCAAGCGTAATGTTATTTACTGTTTCTTCTGATGTGTACTCTCCGGCGGGATGATTTTTTCCATAAGCAAGAACACTTCTTACTCTATTGGCAACTGCTTCTGCGCTACTTTCTCCAGATTTGATGCCTTCAATTAATTTTTTCTTTTCAAGATCCAATTCCTCTTGTGTAAAGTTTGGATTTAATGAAGCTTTGGCAAAAAGTTCAATGATACGGTCAGAATACTTAGATAGTGATTGCGCAAATCCACCAGATACTCCTGTGTTAATAAAAGCACCTAGAAAATCAACTTCTTCATTAAAAGCATCTTTGCTGATGCTTTTGGTTCCTTTTCCCATCATTTGAGATACTACTCCTTCTATTCCTGCTTTATCTCCTTCTGTATTTGGTGGGTTATCCAATGATAAGCTAACCGTAATTCTTGGTAGTTTTTTGTTTTCTACCACAAGAACAGTAAGTCCATTACCCATTTTAAATGTAAAAGGTTCTCCTAAGTTAATAACAGGAGTGGGTCCAGATTTTGGCATTTTTGATCGATCTATTTGCGCCTGAGCACTAATTGCAATCAGTAAAAATGCTATTATAAAGGTTATATTTTTTTTCATTACGATATTCTTTTTTATTATTTACTTGACTCAGGTAAATAGTCAAGATTAAGACGTTGGTTTTTGTTCAGATACTTCTTAGCTACATTTTGGATGTCTTCTCTGGTGATTGATCTGTAGATTTCTATTTCTTTATTAATAAGATTAGTGTCACCAAGTAACATGTTATATCTTGCTAAAGAATTTGCAATACCTTCTATACTGGAGTTAGAGTTCACAAAGTTATTTTCGAATTGATTCTGAAGTTTGTTGAATTCACGTTCAGAAATTAATTCATTTTGTAGTTTTTCGATTTCAGCATCCATCTCAGCCTGAAGTTTGTCTAAACCTACATCTCCAAGAGGTAATGCTGCCATAAGATAGGTTCCGTAATCTTCTTGAGAACTTGCAAAGGCGAAAACTTGTAACGCAATTTTTTTATCTTCTACCATGCTTTTATACATTCTAGAGCTATTGCCTCCGGTTAGGATTGTAGAAATGTAATCTAGGACATATGATTCTTTATCAGTTCTCTTAGGAGTTCTATAAACCAAAATTTTTGCAGGAATTTGAATGTTCGCATCAGTTTCTTTAGCAAAAAACTCTTCGGTAATAGGTTCTTCTTTTATAACTGGTCGCGTTGTTTTCTCATTGTTGTTTTTGATACTTCCAAAATAATCTGAAATCATTTTTTTTGCGCTTTCAATGTTTATATCACCAGCTACAACTAGGGTTGCATTATTGGGGTTATAGAATTTTTTATTAAATGCAATAAACTCTTCGAGTTTAGCTGCATCTAGATCCTTCATTTCGCCTATAGTTGTATGATTATAAGGATGTTTTTTAAACATGAGTTTTGCGGTAGTCGCTTGAACTTTTCCGTATGGTCGATTGTCGTAACTTTGTCTCTTTTCTTCTTTTACAACCTCATTCTGAGTGTCAACTCCTATTTTATTAATAACGGGATGAAGCATACGCTCAGATTCCATCCATAATCCTAGTTCTAGATTATTAGAGGGTAATGTCTCGTAGTAATAGGTTCTGTCCTGAGTGGTATTAGCGTTATTTCTTCCACCATTAGCAGAAACGATATCAAACCATTTTCCTCTTTCTATGTTTTTTGTTCCTTCAAATAAAAGATGTTCAAAAAAGTGAGCAAAACCTGTTCTTCCTGCTTCTTCGTCCTTTGCGCCTACATGATACATAACACCTACAGTTACTACTGGAGCTTTGTTTTCTTGGTGTAGAATTACATGTAGACCATTATCTAGATCATATTCTGTAAATTCTACTTCTTGTGCACTACCAGATGCTGCTATCAGGAGTCCACAAGCGATTGTGTAAAGTTTATTTTTCATTAGTAATAATTTTGTTTGTTGAATATGTGTGCAAAGATCGCATTTTGTTACGATTTTGACGGAAAAGAATTATAATGCGCTAAATGTCTTATTTGTAATAAATTAACAGTTTTTTAAGCCTGAAAACCGCTAATAATCCATAAATTTCTGTTAAATCCAAATAAGAGAAATTATGAAAAAGTCTACAATCCCTGTTAAATATGGTGTTCTTATTGCAATTGGGCTAATTGCGTATTTCTTAATTTTATCATTAATTGGGGTGCAAACTAATCCTGTTTTTAGCTTGGGTAATGGAATTATAGTAGCATTCGGATTGTATAAAGCGATGAAGGATTATAAACAGGAAAAAGGAAACACTTTTGAATACCAAAAAGGCTTTATGGCTGGATTGTTTACGGGGTTTAATGCTACTCTTATATTTATTATTTTCTTTGCTATTTATGTTACCAATATCAATACTAACTTTCTCCCAGAAATGCTTGCTAACTGGAGTTCTCATTATCATGTAGGAGTAGGAATAGTGGTATTTGTGGCAGCTATTATGGGTTTTGCAACGACATTTGTATTGACCCTATCTTTTATGCAGTTATTTAAAGATAGTTGGAATATTAAAAAAAAACATAATTCACATCCCATAAAGGCGTAAAATATTTGTTAGTTAATTAATTAGGAGTATATTTGCACCCGCTTATTTTCGGATGAGCGACAGTTCTTTAGATATAACAAATTAATTAAACGTTACGCTATGTACGCAATTGTAGAGATAGCAGGGCAGCAATTTAAAGTTGCAAAAGACCAAAAAGTTTTTGTTCATCGTTTAGCAGGAGAAGAAGGAGACAAAGTTTCTTTTGACAAAGTTCTTCTTACTGCAGACGGAGATAAAGTTACTTTAGGCGCCCCGGCTATAGATGGAGCTCAAGTAGGAGCAAAAATCACGAGACACCTTAAAGGTGATAAAGTTATTGTTTTCAAGAAAAAGAGACGTAAAGGATACCGTGTTAAAAATGGTCACCGTCAATCTCTGACTGAAATCATAATCGAAAGTATAGTAGCCTCTGGAGCTAAGAAAGCTGCTCCTAAGAAGGAAACTAAAAAAGCTGCGCCAAAAGCTGAAAAGAAAGTAGAAGCTAAGGCTGCTGCTCCTAAAAAGGAAGAAGCTCCAAAGAAAGCTGCTCCTAAAAAATCAGCTAAAGCGGATGATCTTAAAAAGATTGAAGGTATTGGACCGAAAATCGCTGAAACTCTAAAAGCTAATGGTATTGTTACTTTTGCTGATCTTGCAAAAGCTGATCCAAAAGAAATTGCTGAGTTTATTAAAGATGTTCGTGGAAATCACGTTCCTGATACTTGGCCAAAGCAAGCTGAAATGGCTGCTGAAGGTAAGTGGGACGAGTTAAAAGAATGGCAAGATAAATTAGACGGCGGGATTGTAAAATAATCGCGTTATTATTAACGATATAAAACCTTAAGAAAATGGCTCATAAAAAAGGAGTTGGTAGTTCTAAGAATGGTAGAGAATCAGAATCGAAACGTTTAGGTGTTAAGATTTTTGGTGGACAAGCTGCCATCGCTGGTAACATCATTGTAAGACAAAGAGGTACAGCACACAAGCCGGGTGAAAATGTATACGCTGGTAAAGACCATACATTACACGCTAAAATTGACGGCTTAGTTAAATTTACTAAGAAAAAAGATAATAAATCGTATGTTTCAATAGTTCCTTTTGAAGCATAAGGATATTTCCTTTGTAATAAAGATTAACCCTTTTCAAGTTAGCTTGGAAAGGGTTTTTTGTTTAAATTAAACAAATAAAATTATTTTTTCATGAGTAAAATTATAAAAATTTCATGTTGTTTAACCTTTTTGTTGATGACAACAGCTGTAATCTCTCAGGATATCCCTAAGTATGATTATCTAGAAGTTATCGTAATACAGAAAGCAAATAACAGCGGGAGAGTAAAAAGAATAAAAGTTCAGGAGCAAAAATCATTAGAAGGAAAACAGATAACGATTAAGCAGCTGGAGGATCTAAAGGGAACTTCGGATTTATTAAATTATATGAACGCTGCCAATTGGGAGTTCGTAGATCGTCAATCTGTAGTATCTGAAGAAAATGATCCTGTATGGATGAGTTATATATTTAGAAAAAATAAATAGGTAAAAAAATAGCCCTTACCAAAAAAAGGTAAGGGCTATATCTATTTTCTAAAAGCACAGCGATCTGAATATCTAGAAACGCCGACAGTTTAATTTAGTATCTGTAATGTTCTGGCTTAAATGGACCTTCTACAGTTACGCCAATATATTCAGCTTGATCAGTACGTAATTCAGTAAGTTCAACACCAATCTTGGCTAGATGTAATTTTGCTACTTTTTCATCTAGATGTTTTGGTAGCATATAAACATCATTATCATATTTTTCACTGTTTTTCCAAAGCTCAATTTGTGCTAAAGTTTGATTTGTAAATGAATTACTCATTACAAAACTTGGGTGACCTGTTGCACAACCTAAATTTACTAAACGACCTTCAGCAAGAATGATTACATCATTTCCGTTTACATTGTATTTGTCTACTTGAGGTTTGATAGTATCTTTAGTATGACCGTATTTTTTATTTAACCAGGCCATATCGATTTCATTGTCAAAATGTCCAATATTACATACAATGGCTTTGTCTTTTAAAGCTTCAAAATGATGTCCTTGAACAATATCTTTGTTTCCGGTTGTAGTAATAACGATATCACTATTTCCAATAACAGTTTCTAGTTTTTTTACTTCAAAACCATCCATAGCTGCTTGTAAAGCACAAATAGGATCAATTTCTGTTACAGTAACGATACTTCCTGCACCTTTAAAAGAAGCAGCAGTACCTTTACCAACATCACCATAACCACAAACGGTTACACGTTTTCCAGCTAGCATAAGATCTGTTGCACGACGAATAGCATCCACTGCACTTTCTTTACATCCGTATTTGTTATCAAATTTAGATTTAGTAACAGAATCATTAACATTGATAGCAGGCATAGTTAAAGTTCCATTTTTTACACGCTCATATAAACGGTGAACACCTGTAGTTGTTTCTTCTGACAATCCTTTGATCCCAGCAGATAATTCTGGATAACGATCTAAAACCATATTTGTTAAATCTCCACCATCATCAAGAATCATATTTAATGGCTTTCTGTCTTCACCAAAAAATAATGTTTGTTCTATACACCAGTCAAATTCTTCTTCTGTCATATCTTTCCAAGCGTAAACAGCTGTTCCTGCGTCGGCAATAGCTGCAGCTGCTTGATCTTGTGTAGAAAAAATGTTACAAGAACTCCAAGTAACTTCTGCTCCAAGGGCTTGTAAAGTTTCTATTAACACTGCCGTCTGGATAGTCATATGAAGACAACCAGCAATACGCGTACCTTGCAGTGGTTGTTCATCTTTATACTCTTCTCTAAGTGACATTAGACCTGGCATTTCAGCTTCTGCTAGTTCGATTTCTTTTCTTCCCCAGGCAGCTAATGAAATGTCTTTAACCTTGTAAGGAACATAAGGCATTGTTTTGGTACTCATAGTATCTATTTTATGTTTATGAAGTGCAATATTTTTAGTATTTCGCACTAAATTATTCTAAATTCGTCTCCTGAAAATCAAGACACTGGTTCTTGATTTTCGGTTTGCAAAGGTACATAATAACTTTAATAATTCACATGCCTCTTTACAAAACTATAACAGTAGATGATAGTACTAATATATTGATTTGGAAGATAGAAGAATCTTTTGAACTTCTGTCTGAAGGAATCAAGTTAACTGATCATTGTCAGAAAAGGGTAGATAATATGAAGTCTGATATGCATAAACGCGGTTTTATGAGTATTAGACATTTATTGGCAATTTTTGGATATACAGACCATGATTTATATTATGATGATTTTGGGAAACCTCACCTAAAAGATGGAAAACAAATTTCTATAACACATTCTTATGAATATGCAGGAGTCATTATTAGTGATAAATTGGTGGGGATTGATATCGAAAAACAACGTGAAAAAATTCATAGAATCGCTCATAAGTTTGTGGAGTCAGAGCAAGAATTTGTCGATCAACAAAAAGAAGAAAAAACACGTGTATTGACCATCATTTGGGGAGCAAAAGAGTCTTTGTATAAATTATATGGAACAGCAGGATTAAGTTTTGAACAAAATATTCATATTATGCCTTTTGATCTTAATATGCCATTTACAGCGGGAAGTATTCATCATAAGGATAAGATTAGTCATTATGATATTACATTTACAGAGTTTGATGGCTTTACCTGTGTATATGCTTTACCGTATGAATAGTGATAATTTTTAAGCCACGAATGCACGAATATTTTATGGGGATTATAATACACAAAAAAGAAAGCTATGAGGTGTTAGGTGCTTTGTTTGAGGTTCATAACAATTTGGGAGGAGATTTTTAGAAATTGTTTATGGAGATGCATTAGAGTACGAATTTAATGCAAGAGGCATTCCCTTTGAAAGAGAAAAGAGATATGATGTTAACTATAAAGATATTGTTTTGAAACATCATTTTTATGCTGATTTTGTGGTTTATGACAAAATTATTCTGGAAATTAAATCTGTGAAATACACACATGAAGCTCATATAGCGCAATGTCTAAATTATTTAAAAGTTTCAGGAAATAAATTAGCGATTCTTGCTAATTTCGAATCTGAAAGATTAGATTATCAAAGGATTGTTTTATGACAATCTGAAACTTAGTTTTTGGATGTTATATAAGAACTAATTATGCAAACAATAATAAAGTTATAAAAAACATTCGTGTATTCGTGGCAAATAAATAAATATGCAAATATCAGTAGAATTAACACTTACACCTTTACAAAGTGATTTCGAAGAGCACATAATTAGATTTATTAAAAGGTTACGTGCTTCAGAGTTTGAGATTTTAGAAAATCCATTAAGTACTCAGGTATATGGAGAGTATGATAAGGTGATGCCGTTTCTGACAGAAGAAATTAAGCAAGCTTTCGGAGATATGGAGCATGTCTTAGTGTACATGAAAATGGTAAAAAGCAATAGAAGTGATTATGAGCCAAATTTTTGATTTTTTGTTTGGACAGTATGCAGAATATTCTACACTTGATATTTCTTTAGAAATTATTGCTGTATTGTTTGGAATAACAAGCGTTTTTTTTGCCTGGTTTAATAAAATATGGGTGTATCCCACTGGTATAGTAAGCACATCGATTTATGTGTATTTACTTTTAAAATGGTCCTTGTTAGGGGATATGATGATCAATGCGTATTATTTTATAATGAGTATCTATGGTTGGTATGTTTGGACTAGAAAAGTTGATGAAACGCATACAACTCCTATTTCTAGAACAAATTCTAAAGAAAAGATAATTGAATTAATGATTTTTGTAGGAACATTAATTTTTGTTTATATCGTTTATAAAACTTTTGATAAATGGAATGATTGGACTGCTTATGTAGATACGTTCACCACTGCAGTATTTTTTGTTGGTATGTGGTTGATGGCGAGAAGGAAAATTGAAAATTGGATTTTTTGGATAATAGGTGATATTATTTCAATTCCCTTGTACTTTTATAAAGGATTTACATTTACCAGTTTTCAGTATTTAATCTTTACAATTATGGCAATTTTTGGATATTTAGCATGGAAGAAAAGCTTAAACAAACCCCTAGTAATTGCATAAAAATAGTATTGTTTGGTCCGGAATCAACAGGTAAAACAACATTGTCTAAGCAATTGGCAGAACACTATGAAGGCTCTTGGGTACCAGAATATATGCGGGAATACCTTCAGTCAAAGTGGGATGTTACCAAAGAAGTTTGTACTTATGAAGATTTGATCCCAATCGCTGAAGGACAAATGAAGTTAGAAAACGAATTTGCTAAAAAATCAGATAAAATACTATTTTGCGACACTAATCTTCTTGAAATAGAAGTGTATTCTGAAGCATATTATAATGGATCGGTACCGGAAGTGATACGTAAATTTTCATTAGAAAACACCTATGATTTGTATCTTTTGACTTATATTGACACACCTTGGGTTCCTGATGACCTAAGAGATAAACCACATCAGAGAGAAGAAATGTTTTTGCGTTTTAAAGAATCTCTGGAAAAATATAATTGTAATTATATTACCCTAAAAGGAGATTCAGAATCTCGTTTTAAAAAAGCTAAAAATATCATTGACCAACTAATACAGGAGTAAAGTGAATATTACGGATAAAGATATTAAACTGATTACATCAAAAGGATTAACTGTTGAGAAAATATTATCTCAGATAGAAACATTTAAAAATGAAATTCCTTTTGTGGCTTTAAGAAGTCCAGCTACTTTGGATAATGGAATTTTAAGATTTTCTGAGCATTATCAAACCGAGTTAACAAAGCTGTATGAATCGAGATCTTCGGATCTAGATACCACTAAGTTTGTTCCAGCTTCTGGAGCCGCTACTAGGATGTTCAAAGAATTATTTAAATTTTTGGATAATTATGAATATCAAAAAGAAAGTTTGAATTCATATACGAATCACGAAAAGGCAAATGCAATAAGGCTCTTTTTGATCGGGCTAGAAAAATTTCCTTTTTATGATATTGTAATGCAAAAAGTTAAAAGCTCATATCCTAATTTCGAATCTTTGTCAGAAGGAAGGCAACTTCATATTTTTGTAGAAATGATGCTGAAAGAAAAGGGATTGAATTTTGGAGCATACCCAAAAGGATTATTACCTTTTCATAAGTATACCAATAGTATATCGACTTCTTTTGAAGAACATTTGTTTGAGGCGGCTGGGTATAATAAAAATGTCAAAGGTGATTCCAAACTACATTTTACTATTTCTAAAGAGCATTTGGATGCATTTAAAGATGAATTTGAAAGAATAAAGAAAAAAGTAGAAGCAGAAACAAATACTAATTTCATAATTACATATTCTTTTCAGAAACCAGAAACAGATACTATAGCTGTGGATAAAAATAATGATCCATTTAGAACAGAAGATGGATCACTATTATTTAGACCAGGTGGACATGGTGCGTTAATTCAAAATTTAAATGATCTAGATTCAGACATTATATATATTAAAAATATTGATAATGTAGTAGTGCGTAAATATCAGGATGAGGTATCTGGATATAAAAAGATATTGGCAGGTAAATTAATTGAGATTCAGGATGAAGCGTTTAGGGTTTTAAACGCTATTGATAAAAAGGTTCCAACGGAAGCAGAATTAAAGGATATTAAGAAGTTTTTGGTAGAACAGCTTAATGTGAGATTGCCTTTGGATTTTGATAAGTTTTCAGAAAAGTATAAACTTCAATTTTTAAAAGAATCATTAAACAGGCCTATTAGAGTGTGTGGTATGGTAATCAATGAAGGAGAACCTGGAGGAGGTCCTTTTTGGATAAAAAGAGAAAATGGAAGATTGATTTTACAGATAATAGAAACACCACAGATAAATATAAAGGATAATAGACAACGAGATATTTTGAAAAGTGCCACTCATTTTAACCCTGTAGATCTCGTTTGCGGTGTTCGTGATTACAAAGGGAATAAATTTAATTTACTTGATTTTGTTGATCCTGATGCAGGTTTTATAACAACAAAGTCTCTTAATGGTCAAGTGCTTAAAGCTTTAGAGTTACCAGGATTGTGGAATGGGGCAATGGCAAATTGGATTAGTGTTTTTGTAGAAGTTCCGTTGACCACATTTAATCCAGTAAAAACAGTCAATGATTTATTAAAGTCCGCGCATCAAGTAAGACTTTTTTCATGAATATTTCTGTTATTATAAGTGAATTAAAATTCAAAGCGATTCGAAGTTCAGGCGCTGGAGGACAGCATGTAAATAAAGTATCATCTAAAGTGGAACTTAGTTTTAATCTAACCGATTCTCAAGGAATTACTGATGAAGAAAGGTTACGAATTAGCAATAAGTTGAAGTCACGAATTACTAAATCAGGAGAACTCATTTTACAATGCGGTGATACAAGAAGTCAACACAAAAATAAAGAGTTTGTAATTAGTAGGTTTTTGGATATCTTAAAAGCAAGCCTGTATATTCCTAAGCCAAGAAAAGCGTCTAAACCCTCTAAATCTTCTATTAGAAAACGATTAGATAGTAAAAAAAGACAGGCATTAAAAAAATCCAATCGCAAAAAACCTCTAGAGTAACCATTTCTGTAAACATAAGTGTGTAAAATTTCTACACTTTTGTGTGGATTCTACAGCTTTCTACAGTTTTTGAATCCTTGGGACTGTATTTAAAACGCTTAAAATCAAGTGTTTAATTTTTTTTTAGACAGTTTTGTTTTTTGGAACAATTATTCCTCTATATATAATCGTAAAATAGTTTTTACAATTATAATCAAATGAAAAATTTACAAATGATCATCGCTATAGTAGTTAGTATTATATCAGCACAAGGAGTGATTGCACAAGATGAGCTGGCTGAAAATGATGGATGGGAGTTTATGGATTATGAATATGAACTACAGGAATATACTCAGATTGAAATTGTAGAATTGCCGATGAGTATTCAAGATGCGGCAGCAAGAGATTTTGAAAACTTACGTATATACAAAGCATATATTTCAAAGGATAATACTTATAAAATTATTCTTAAAGGTAAAGATAACTATACAAAAGTTGTATTTGCAAGCGCTAATGGCGAATGGATAAAGCCAGACGACAAATCTTAAATCTAGGGGTAGAAAAGGATATCGTTTTGCAACCAAAAGACGATATAAAGTTGTTTAGTGCTAAAAAGAGACCCAATCCCAAGGGTCTCTTTTTTATTTTTTACGTTTCTTTGATGTTAGAGAATAATTAAATGTTTTTAATGTTTAATTTTATAGAATACATTTAGAATTAAATGATATCAATATGTCCAAATTACTAATAGTTGAAGATGATGTAGCTTTCTGCACGATGCTTAAGACTTTTTTGCAAAAAAAAGGATATGAGGTGTCTACTTCGTTTTCTGGTAATGAAGCCGTTTTACAGATCCAAGAGAATATATTTGATATTGTACTTACAGATGTAAGATTACCAGATAGAGATGGTATCACTTTGTTAGAAGATATTAGAGTCAAAAATCCTAAGACCCAAGTAGTAATTATGACGGGTTATGCAGAGATAAATATGGCCGTTAGCGCTATCAAACAAGGTGCTTTTGACTATGTTTCTAAACCATTTAATCCTGATAGGATACTTCAGATTATCGAAAAAGCGTTAAAAGTTCATGTTGATGAACCTGAACCAAATCAGAAGAAAGTAGCTAGGAAAGATGAAGAGATTACTCCTTCAAACAATTCTTTTGTAAAGGGCATAAGCGATGCTTCTAAAAAATTGAATGAATATGTTGCTTTAGTGGCTCCGACTAGAATGTCCGTGCTTGTTATTGGTGATAGCGGTACGGGAAAAGAGTATGTGGCTAGTAGTATCCATAAGACTAGCAAAAGAGCAGATAAACCTTTTGTTCCGGTTGATTGCGGAGCGATTCCTAAAGAAATTGCATCAAGTGAGTTTTTTGGTCATATTAAAGGATCTTTTACTGGAGCAGTAAACGATAAAGTAGGTCATTTTGAAGCTGCTAATGGTGGAACGTTGTTTTTGGATGAAATAGGTAATCTTAGTTATGAATTGCAAGTTCAACTACTGAGAGCATTGCAAGAAAGAAAAATTAAACCCGTAGGTAGTAATAAAGAAATAGAAGTTGATATCCGTGTTATTGCAGCTACAAACGAAGATCTCAGTAATGCAGTAAAAGAAGGAGAGTTTAGAGAGGATTTATACCATAGGCTAAATGAGTTTTCAATAAAAGTACCACCACTAAAGGATAGAATTGAAGATTTGATGTTGTTTGCAAATTATTTTTTAGAAGAATCTAATGAGGAGTTGGATAAGCATGTGGTTGGTTTTGCTGATGAAGTATTAGATACATTTAAGAAATACGATTGGCCAGGAAATCTAAGAGAGTTAAAAAATATTGTAAAAAGATCGGTATTGCTTTCCCAGAATGATATGATTACTATGGATGTGTTGCCTAATGATGTTGCCTATGCTTCTCATAATGCTAAACAAACTTATGGTTTATTTAAGAATCAAAACGAACAAGAATTAATTTTGGATGCTTTAGAGAAAGCAAACGGTAATAAGGCAAAGGCGGCGCGGATGCTAGATATAGATCGAAAGACACTTTATAATAAGTTAAAACAATATGACATAAGTCTTTAGTTTTTAACTTTTAGCTTATCTATTAAATCTTCTATTTTATACACTCCTTCTTCTGTAAGTGCAAGGATTTCTTTAGAGTTCAGTTCGTAATTATCCTGATGTTCTAAGGTATCCAAAATTGGTACAATCTCTTTTGCTTTTATTTGCTTAAACATCGGCAGCATTTTATGAGCAAGCCTTTTAATCTGTTCGAAATCTTGATTATTAATGGCGGATTTTAGCTCCGCTATATGATCAACTGTACTATTACAAAAAGTTTCTAAAATAGCATAAAGCGATTCTGTGTCTCCTTGAGCAAAAAGCATCAGGTCACTTAAAGAGTAGTTAGCTTCTTTATCGTGATCAGATATAGCGTTTTCTTGATCAAGATCGACAGCATCGATTTTTAAAATACTTGCGATCAAATCAATCAAAGCCTGTGGAGCATACGGTTTTCGGAGACTTCCTGAAAAACCAGCTTTTTCGTACTCTGATGCAGAGGTATCTGTTCTACCTGATAAGGCAATAATTGGCAAGTCTGAATAACTTGGATTATTTTGAATGTTCTTTAGAAGTTCAAATCCATCCATTTTGGGCATTTGTATGTCCGTAAGAATTAGATCATAATTGTTTTTCTTTAAAAGCTCTAAAGCGTCTAAACCATTTTCGCAGATATCATATGATAAGCTGATCAAGGATACAACTTCACTGGTTAAATCTAATTGGCTAAGGTCGTCATCCACAATAAGAGCTTTTTTATTGGTGAAATGTTGAATTTCTACGGGTTCATTTTCTTCCTCAGGAATTTGCGTTTTGGCAAGCTTAATAGGAATACAAAAACTAAAATCACTTCCTTTTTCAAGTTCACTTTCTAGCTTGATTTTACCATCAAGAAGCTTGATTATTTTTTTAGTAATAGCTAATCCTAGGCCAAAACCACCATACTTTTTTTCAGTATCATCATCTCCTTGAGAGAATTCTTCAAAAATATATTTCTGTTGCTCTTTTGTTATTCCAATACCAGTGTCCTTTACAGAAATGATAAGCTCCTTTTCGGCAAGACCATTCTGTGTAATTTTACTATCAATTGTTATGGATCCTTGATCCGTAAATTTGTAAGCGTTATTCAATAAATTAGTGAGTACTTGTTTAATTCTAAAAGGATCTCCTAAATACCTCTTGTTAAGCTCTTTGTCTGAATTTGTAAAGATTTCTAAATTCTTATTATCATTTACAGGAATAACACTTGTAATAGTATTCTCGATTAGTTTTTTAGGAGAAAACGGTAATTCTTCAATCACCATTCTACCCGCTTCAAGTTTAGATAAATCGAGGAGGTCGTTTACTAAATGTAGAATATAATCGGATGATTTTTTAAGATGACCCAAATAATGTTTTTGCTTGTTATTTAAGCCTGTTTTTTCTAACAAATCAGAATATCCGATTACAGTATTTAAAGGGGAACGTAGATCGTGCGTTACAGTATTAATTAGGGATTCTCTGGTTTTTAAAAGGGATTCTTTGTACGTTTTTTCCGCTTCTAATTCGTTTCTGTACTTTTGACTCTTGGATACATCTTTAGTAATTAGAAAGAGAAATAGGATTGCAATTAATAAGCTTATAGCAGTGATAATAATGATGAACCTAGCAGTTCCGTCAAGAATATTATTGGATCGTTCTAGTTTTGCTACATATTCTTTTCTTTCACTATCCTCTATTGCGGCCATTAAATCACGAAGTTGCTTGGTGATAATTTGATCGTTTTTTAAGAGCTTATTCTCTCGAGCTGTAATCTGACGCTCGTATCTCCTGTCTTTTTCTTCTACCTCTATTAATACTTTGTAAAAATGATTGGCAACGGAATCTAGTGTTTGATTGGTAAGTCTTTCTTGGTTGTCTTCTTTAGACCAGTCAATTAGTTTTTTAACAAGTCTTTTTGTAGCAGGATTCTGTTTTTTAATATTTTTAATCCGTTTATCTAGATCAAGATAATTACCATATTCTTTACTAGATTTCTTAAGTTGATCAATTACATTTTCTTTTAAACCTTTTTGTTTTCGCTGTTCGTATATAGCAATAAGTTTCTCGAAATTTTTGTTCTTACTATCAATAAGTATTTTGATGCTATCTATTTTATTAGATTGAAATTCATCGAAAGACATTCCTCCCACCTGGTCAATGGTTGTGATGATAGAATCAATCTTTATTTTGTATGCTTCAAATTTTTCGGTATCTGAAGTCTGAATTATATTCCTGGTTAAACTTTCCGTCTCATATAGTCCAGTTATTGCTTCTCCGACAAGTACTAACTTTTCATTATTATCATTTTTGATTTTCGTAATTTCAGAGTAATTACGAAACTGTCTATAGATAATCCAGAAGGCAATAACCGCAAGAACAATTGCCAAAGTATAGCCGGCAATTATTTTTAACGTAATAGAACGTTTTGTGTTTTTCATAGTATACTAACTTCAAAAAAACTGAAGCATTGTTTTTAAACAGAATAAAGTTACGATAAATGAATTAAACATAGTATTTTTGGGGCAAAATCTCAAAGGGGTGCCGAAACCTGAAAATTATTTTTAGGGCGAAGCTGAGATCATACCCGATGAACCTGGGCAGGTAATGCTGCCAAGGGACAGCCGAAAGCTAATATCTCTATTTTGATGTATTAGTTACTATAGGGGAATAGTAAGTAGTATTGTGTATAGTCAGTACATTTTATAAATTTAATTTTTAACATTAGAGTAATTACCCCTTTTATTCGTAATAATTTTTTACGAATGAAAAACGTATTATTTTGTTTTACTATTTTTTTGTTGAGTATAAGCGTATCTGCTCAAGAAAAGCAAAAAGATTCTATAACTGATGGAATCGAAAAACTGGACGAAGTTCTAGTAAAATCTGTTCGTGTAGAAGCAGATTCACCAATTACTCATTCCAATCTATCTAAAAAAGAATTAGCTACTCGTAATTTAGGGCAAGACATTCCGATTTTATTAAATTATTTGCCAGGAGTTGTGACTACTACCGATGCAGGAGCAGGAGTTGGATATACCTACATTCGTGTAAGAGGAAGTGATGCTTCTAGAGTTAATGTGACTTTAAATGGTATTCCATTTAATGATGCAGAGAGTCAGGGAACGTTTTGGGTAAATTTACCGGATTTTGCATCTTCAATAGAGAATTTACAGCTTCAGCGAGGAGTTGGAACTTCAACCAATGGTTCTGGAGCCTTCGGAGCAAGTTTGAATTTATTGACTGATGCTGTTTCAGAAACAGCAAATGGAGAAATTTCTAATTCATTTGGTTCCTTTGGAACAAGAAGACATAATCTTAAATTTAGTACAGGATTGCTAAACGACCATATAGAGATTGCAGGTCGTTTATCTGCGATTGCATCAGATGGATATATCGACAGAGCTTCGTCTGACCTTAAATCTTATTTTTTACAAGGTTCTTATGTGGATGATAATACATTGATTAAAGCAGTAGCTTTTGGAGGACATGAAATTACGTATCAATCTTGGTTTGGGATTGATCAAGCAACTTTAGATAGTGATCGTACTTTTAATCCTGCAGGTCAATATACTGATGAGAATGGAGATACTCGTTTTTATGATAATGAAGTAGATAATTATAAGCAGGATCACTATCAATTGCATTGGAACCAAAAGTATAACAACAATTGGTCTACAAACTTGGGACTTAACTATACCTATGGTAGAGGGTTTTTTGAGCAGTATAAAGAAGATGAAGATTTTGCGGATTATGATTTTACTCCAATTGTTTTGGGTGGAGAGACAATTAATACTACAGACTTAATTCGTCGTAGATGGTTGGATAATGATTTTTACGTGGTAAATGCTTCTGCGAATTACAAAAACAACAATCTAGATGTAGATTTTGGTGCATTTTATAGCCATTATGATGGAGATCATTTTGGAGAAGTGATTTGGGCTCAAAATGCTGGAGGATCAGAGATTAGAGATAATTATTATTTTGGTAACGGACAGAAAAACGAATTCACAATTTTTGGAAAAACTACCTATAGAGTTAATGATAAATGGAATGCATTTCTAGATCTACAAGGCCGTTTTGTAGGTTATGAAACTTCAGGATTAACATCAGACCGTGTTCCTTTAGAAGTTGATGAGAGCTATGATTTTTTTAATCCAAAATTAGGAGCGACCTATCAGATCAATAACGCGCATCAATTGTATGCATCATATGCAAGAGCTAATAGAGAGCCAAGAAGGAGTGATTTTGAAAATGGCATTAATACCGCAGAAAGATTAAATGATATAGAATTAGGTTGGAGATTTAATAAAAAAAGAACCATTGTAAATGCTAATGTATACTATATGTGGTATAAGGATCAGTTAGTACTTACTGGAGCATTGGATGATGTAGGAGCACCCATAAGAGCTACTAGTGGAGAAAGCTTTCGTCTTGGGGTTGAAATTGATGCAGATATTACAATCACAGATAAATTTATAGTAAAACCTAATATAGCAATAAGTACTAATAAAAATAAAGATTTTGTTACTTCTAGAGATGGTAGCTTAGTAAATCTGGGAAATACAAATATTTCCTATTCTCCGAATATTGTAGCAGGTAATATGTTTATTTATCAACCCGTTAAAAATCTTCAACTAGGATTTCTTTCTAAATTTGTGGGAGAGCAATATATGGGGAATATAGATAGTGAAACATCTAAATTAGATAGTTTCTTTATCAATGATTTGAATGTAGTTTATGAAATTAAAAATATTCCTGTTTTTAAATCTATTGTACTAACCGGTTTGGTAAATAACATTTTTGACACGAAATATGTGTCGAATGGGTATTTTTTCACCTTTGATGATGATTTTACAAACCCAGGAACAGTAACTACAGTTGAAGGAGCAGGTTTTTACCCACAAGCAGGAATTAACTTCTTAATTGGAGCGACGTTAAAATTTTAGTAAATATCTCATAAAAACTGTAGTATTTTCTGCAGTTTTTATGAGTTTCATTACCTTTATAACATAAACTTTAGGGGTGTCTCCAAAAAGGAGTCTGAGAAATACCCTTTGAACCTGATGCAGTTAATACTGACGAAGGGAAAAGTTAATATCATTTCTTATATAAGTTATAAGAATTTGATGTTTCTTCTCAAAATAGGTCTTTACCTAAAGTTTATGGATTTAAATCTAAATAGATGACCATAAACGTTAATAATCAAATTTACTCTATTTCAGAAAATTGTTCAATAGAAAAACTATTGGAGCAATTAGGTATTGTTACTAACGGAATTGCAATAGCTATTAATAATGAAATTATTACTAAAGAAAATTGGAATCAGAAGGTCGTTAGAGAACATGATATTGTTACAATTATACAAGCTACACAAGGAGGTTAAAATATGATTATTTAAAATTCACAAAATAAAAATCAAGATAACAAAGAGTCTTTCAAAATTTACTATCTATGAAGAAAAAAGATACTGCGCCACAAGGAAATACAATTACAACAAAACCATTTCCTAGTTCTAAAAAAATATACGTATCAGGAACGATTCATCCACAGCTTAATGTGGCAATGAGAGAAATAGCATTGGATGATACACTGGATAGTTTTACGGGCAAGAAAATACCGAATCAGCCTATAACAGTTTATGATACGAGCGGGCCTTATACCGATCCCGCTAAAACAATAAATGTTCATAATGGTATAGAACCTATTAGAGAACAATGGGTGTTAGATCGTGGTGATGTGGAGGAGTTGGATAGTTTTTCTTCAGAATATTGTAACCAACGATTAAATGATACTTCCCTAGATCATTTGCGATTTAACCATTTGCGTAAACCAAAGAGAGCAAAATCAGGAAAAAATGTTTCACAAATGTATTATGCGAAACAAGGAATTATTACTCCAGAAATGGAATATGTTGCAATCCGAGAAAATCAAAAAATACAAGAAGCAAAGCGATTAGCTAAGCAACATCCAGGTCAAGATTTTGGAGCTAGTATACCTGAAGTAATTACAGCAGAGTTTGTAAGAGAAGAAGTAGCTAGAGGAAGAGCCGTAATACCATCTAATATTAATCACCCTGAAGCTGAACCCATGATTTTGGGGCGTAATTTTTTAGTGAAAATAAATGCCAATATTGGTAATTCAGCAACTACTTCAAGTATAGAAGAAGAAGTAGAAAAAGCAGTTTGGGCCTGTCGTTGGGGAGCAGATAATATTATGGATCTATCAACGGGAAAGAATATTCATGAAACCCGAGAGTGGATTATCCGTAATTCTCCAGTACCAATCGGGACCGTTCCTATTTACCAAGCATTAGAAAAAGTAAATGGTAAAGCAGAAGATCTAACATGGGAAATATTTAGAGATACATTAATAGAACAAGCAGAGCAAGGAGTAGATTATTTCACAATTCATGCAGGAGTACGCTTAGCGTATGTTCCTATGACTGCAAAAAGAATTACCGGAATTGTTTCTAGAGGAGGATCCATTATGGCAAAATGGTGTTTAGCGCATCATAAAGAAAGTTTCTTGTATACACATTTCGAGGATATTTGTGAGATTATGAAATCTTATGATGTAGCATTTTCTTTAGGAGACGGATTACGTCCAGGATGTATTGCAGATGCTAATGATGAAGCACAGTTTGCAGAATTAGAAACCTTGGGTGAATTAACGAAAATCGCTTGGAAACATGATGTGCAAACTTTTATAGAGGGACCAGGTCATGTACCGATGCATATGATTAAGGCTAATATGGACAAGCAATTAGAGGCTTGCGGAGAGGCTCCTTTTTATACGTTAGGACCCTTAACAACAGATATTGCTCCAGGATATGATCATATTACTTCAGGAATTGGTGCTGCAATGATTGGTTGGTATGGTACTGCTATGCTGTGTTATGTGACGCCAAAAGAACATTTGGGATTACCAAACAAAGAAGATGTTCGCGTTGGTGTAATTACTTATAAATTGGCAGCACATGCTGCGGATTTGGCAAAAGGACATCCAGGAGCACAACATAGAGATGATGCATTGAGTAAGGCCAGGTTTGAATTTCGTTGGCAAGATCAATTCAATTTGGCATTGGATCCTGAAAGAGCTAGAGAATATCATGATGAAACGTTACCAGCTGAGGGGGCAAAAATAGCGCATTTTTGTAGTATGTGTGGCCCAAAATTTTGTTCAATGAAGATTTCGCAAGAGGTGCGTGATTATGCAGCGAAGAAAGAAATCGAAGATCAAAAAGCTATAGAAGAAGGTATGCAAGAAAAAGCGGAAGAGTTTAAAGAAAAAGGAAGTGAAGTGTATCTTTAGCAATTAAACATTAGATATTGAAAAAATGATAATTGTACTTACCTCAGAAAAACTAGTATCCGATGAAGCAGATCAGATTAATGAATTGTTCAGTGCTGGTTTACAAATATTACATCTTCGTAAACCAACATTTACGATCGATGGATATCGTTCGTTATTGGATCAAATAGAAACAAAGTATCATAATAGAATCATGATACACGAATTTCCGGAACTGACTCAGGAATATGGATTGCGAGGAATACATTTACAAGAACAAGCTCGAATAGATTTAGAAGATGCATTAGAAGTAACTATTCAGATCTATAGGAATAAGGGTTTCTCGGTGACAAGTTCTTTTCATTCTAAATCAGCTATTATAGAGTGCCCTGCTGATTTTGAATATGTTTTATTAAGTCCTGTTTTTGGGTCAATTTCTAAAGCGGGTTATGAAGGGAAAGGATTCGATGTAAATGATCTGAATCATATTGTTATTGGAATGGGAGGGATTAATGAGTCTACATTACAAAAAACCTATGATTTAGGATTTAAAGGAGTTGGGGTTTTAGGAGGTGTTTGGAATACTGAAGATCCTATAGATAGCTTTTTAAAAATAAAGGAAACCAATAATCAAGTAGTAAAAGGTTTAAACTAACGTGTAAATGCAAAATCGCCCCTATATACTCACAATAGCAGGTTTTGATCCATCTTCTGGAGCTGGAGTAACAGCTGATGTTAAAACTTTTGAAGCTTTAACATGTTATGGGTTTGCTGTCTGTACAGGAAATACAATTCAGAATGATACAGATTTTGAGGAGTGTCATTGGATCGATATAGAGATTATAAAAAAGCAAATAAAAATTTTGTTTAAAAAGTTCTCTATTGATTATGTGAAAATTGGAATTGTCAAGGATTGGAAAGCTTTAGAAGAAATTGTAGGCTTTTTGATTGAGCAAAATTCAACTGTTAAAATAATTTTGGATCCTGTGTTAAAATCGAGTTCTAATTTTGATTTCCATTCTTCAAATACCAGTTCGAATGATCCCGATTTAAATCGAGTTAATATCGAAAACCACTTTGAGGGAGTATTGAAGAAAATCTACTTATTAACTCCCAATTATGATGAAATAGAGAAGCTTTATACAGATAAAACCATAGAAGAAACAATTAGGCATGTTGGTAGTAAAACTAATCTTTTGTTAAAAGGAGGACACCGAAAGAAAAAGGTAGGGAAAGATGAATTATTTACCAGAGAAGGAGGATATTTTGTGTTGAATCCAAAAAATAAAAATATAACAGAAAAGCACGGAAGCGGTTGTGTATTATCATCAGCCATAACTGCTCAATTAGCACTAGGATTTCCTATATTAAAAGCTTGCTATAGAGCAAAGCGATATACTGAGAAAGTTTTAAGCTCTAATAAAACTCTGTTGGGATATCATAGAATATAATTAAGAATATGATGCGATTACAATATATATCACAAGGAAACACTCCTGAAGAACATTTGATAAATATCGGAGAGGTCTGCGAAGCTGGTTGTAGATGGATTCAGCTAAGACTTAAAGATGTTGACTTAGCTGTTTATTTAGAAACAGCAATAAAATGTAGAGAAGTTTGCGATCAGTATGGTGCTATTATGATTGTAAATGATCAAGTAAGTATTGCGCAAGCATCTCAAGCAGATGGCGTTCATTTAGAGTTAAGCGATATAAGCTCTAAAGAAGCTAGAGCTATTTTGGGCGATAATTTTATTATAGGTGGAACAGCTAATACAATTCAAGATTGTTTAAAACATATAGAGAATGGAGTTGATTATATAGGATTAGAAGGATATCAGAAAGTTATTTCAGAATTGAATATTAATAATATTAGTATTCCGATAGTTGTGGTTGGTGGAATAGAGAAAAACGATATCCCCCAAATTTTGGAAAAAGGGATTAATGGAATTGCAGTATCTGAAATGTTAACGGATCACGATGACTTAGAAAAAAGAATAAGCGATATAACAAAGCTTATAGCTGTAACTGAAAGCTAAAAAGAACAATGGATATATTAAAAATTGCAGATAGAGAGTTTTCCTCTAGATTGTTTACGGGAACAGGAAAATTTAGTTCATCTAAGGTAATGAAAGAAGCATTAATTGTTTCTGAGAGTGAGTTGATTACTGTGGCACTTAAGCGTGTTGATGTAGAGAATGAGAATGATGATATTTTAAATCATTTAGATCACCCTAGAATTAATTTATTACCCAATACTTCGGGTGTGAGAGATGCTAAGGAAGCTGTTTTTGCAGCTCAATTAGCTAGAGAAGCTCTAGAAACAAATTGGATTAAATTAGAGATTCATCCAGACCCTAAATATTTATTGCCAGATCCGATTGAAACCTTAAAAGCTGCTTCGGAACTTGTAAAACTTGGTTTTGTAGTGATGCCGTACATACATGCTGATCCTGTTTTGTGTAAACGATTAGAAGAGGTAGGTGCGCAATGCGTAATGCCTTTAGGAGCACCAATAGGAAGTAATAAAGGTTTAAAAACAATAGATTTCCTAGAGATAATCATAGATCAGAGTAATGTTCCTGTAATTGTTGATGCTGGTATCGGTAGTCCATCTCACGCATCGCATGCAATGGAAATAGGTGCGGATGCTGTGTTAGTGAATACTGCTATAGCAGTATCCCAGCAACCGGTGGAGATGGCAAATGCATTTAGAATGGCTGTAGAAGCTGGTAGAATTGCTTATAATGCAAAGTTAGCACCAGTAAAACGATATGCAGAAGCAAGCAGTCCTTTAACAAGTTTTTTAATTGAAGGTTAAAAAGGTTACGGGTATCAGCTTTGAGTAGCTGTGTAGTTATGAAAAAAGTAAGAGCTTAGGAATGAGGAATTTTAAAGAATTAAAAGTTTGGGAGAAAAGTCACAAGCTATGTTTGTCAATTTATGATGTTACTAATGGGTTTCCCAATGAAGAAAAGTTTGGAGTTATATCACAAATTAGAAGAGCTTCTTCCTCTGTTCCAACAAATATTTCCGAAGGTTGCGGATACGATTCTAGTAAAGAATTTGCGAGGTACTTGAGAATCGCTTCTGGATCAATTTCAGAAGTAGAATACCTCTTGATTTTATCGAAAGATCTAAATTATATAAATGAAAAACAAGCTTCAGATTTGCTAAATCAGGCAATACAAATAAGAAAAATGTTGTTCAACTTAGTAAAAGCAATTGTATAATGTTTGATACCAAATACCTCATACCGGATACCAGTTTTAAACACATATTTGATCAATATAATTGGGATAATACGCTATTTGATATACTAGGTAAAACTGATCAAGATGTTCTAAGCGCATTAAATACTTCTAAAAGAGAGATGGAAGATTTTAAAGCTTTGATTTCTCCTGCAGCTAAACCGTATTTGGAGCAGATGGCTCAAATAAGCTCTGAGATTACTAAGAAACGTTTCGGCAATACTATTCAGATGTATGCTCCGATGTATTTAAGTAATGAATGCCAAAACATTTGTACGTATTGTGGATTTAGTATGACTAATAAAATCCCAAGAAGAACTTTATCAGATGAAGAAATTTTACTAGAAGTAGGTTTTTTGAAAACTAAAGGATATGATCATATTTTATTGGTTACGGGAGAAGCAAATCGAACCGTTGGAGTAGATTATATTAATAATGCCATCAGTTTAATTAGATCTAAGTTCGCTAATATTACCATAGAAGTCCAGCCAATGGATCAATTGGAGTATGAATTATTAATCGATAATGGTTTGTATGCAGTATTAGTATATCAAGAAACATATCATAAAGGAGAATATAAGAAACATCACCCTAAAGGAAGAAAATCCAATTTTGATTATCGATTAGAAACACCGGATCGATTAGGACGTGCGGGGATTCATAAAATAGGATTGGGAGCACTTTTTGGATTGGAAGACTGGAGAGCAGATAGTTTTTTTACAGCATTACACCTTCAATATTTACAGAAAACGTATTGGAAAACAAAGTATTCTATATCATTTCCAAGATTAAGACCGCATAGTGGTGGTTTAGAACCAAAAGTGGAAATGACCGATTCTGATTTGGTTCAGTTAATCTGTGCTTTTCGATTGTTAGATGAAGATGTAGAATTATCCATGTCTACTAGAGAGAGTGAAGTGTTTAGAGAAAATGTTGTAAACCTAGGGATCACATCTATTAGTGCAGAATCAAAAACAAACCCTGGAGGATACATAGTTGAACCAAAATCTTTAGAACAATTTGAGATTTCTGATGAACGTTCTACAGAAGAGGTTGTGACCATGTTAAAATCTAAAGGATTAGAGGTGGTTTGGAAAGATTGGGCTAATAATTGGCAATAAATTGTAATATCTTTATAGGCTAGTTTTGTAATATGCTGAGCAAAGAAGAAAAAATACAATACAACCGTCATCTCATCCTTGATGAAATAGGAGAAGAAGGACAAAATAAACTAGCATCAGCTAAGGTATTAGTTATTGGTGCTGGTGGGTTGGGTTGCCCCATTTTACAGTACCTTACAGCAGCTGGGATTGGTACGATTGGAATTATTGATGATGATGAGGTAGATCAAACCAATCTTCAAAGGCAAATATTATATACAATTGATGACATTGGTAAATCCAAAGCTAAAGTAGCTTCAGAAAAACTATCCAGGTTAAACCCTTTTGTTTTTTTCAAGGTATATGAAGAGAAATTAGATGTTGATAATGCATTAGGCCTTTTCGAAGCATATGATATTATCGTAGATGGAAGCGATAATTTTCCAACACGATATTTAGTAAATGATGCCTGCGTTCTAACCGAGAGACCATTGGTTTTTGGATCAATTTTTAAGTTTCAAGGGCAAGTCTCTGTACTTAATTATAACGATGGTCCTACGTATCGTTGTTTGTTTCCAGATCCACCAGCGCCAGGAGCAGTTCCTAATTGTTCAGATATAGGAGTTTTAGGAGTGCTACCAGGAATTATTGGAAGTTTGCAAGCAAATGAAGTGATTAAAATGATTACCGGTTTAGGTGAGGTACTACGTGGGAAACTACTGTATTTCGATACCTTAACAATGCAACAGCAAATTCTAAACTTCAAAAAAAATAAAGATATAGAAGTTAGTAAATTAGAAGATGATTACGACTTCTTCTGTGGGATAAATTCAAATATTATTGAAGAAATTTCCAATACGGAACTTAAACAAAATCCTGAAAATTATCAAGTTTTAGATGTTAGAACATCAAAGGAACATGAAAATTTTAATATTGGAGGAATACATATTTCACTAAACACTCTTTCAGAAAGAGTGTTAGAATTAAATAATCACAAACCAATTGTAGTTTGCTGCCAATCTGGTCTGAGAAGCAAAAAGGCGATCCAAATTATTACTGAGCAAAGAAAAGATCTTCACCTTATTAATCTGAAAAATGGATTGTCTTCCTATTAGTTAGATATAAATAAAGTATTTCCTTCTCTACTGATTCGATATCTTAGAAGAGGAAACCCGCCTTCTCCTTCTAACTGCTGACCATTTATGATTTCGTAAGCGTTATCATTCCCACAATTTGATTCTGCTCGAATTCCATTTATATTTAGTGCAGAGCAACTGCTAGGGATCATATTAGGATCACTTAACTCAAAAGCAGAATATAGCGTATTGTCCACGTTATAAATGATGACTCCCTTTATGCCTACGCCGTCAATCCGAATCACTTCAGAGTTGCCAGGGAATTTAAGACTATTAAATTGAGGTAAATCTAGATTTATAGTATGATTAAAACTGATAGATGGAAGATTAGGATTGTTAGAACGACCATCATCATTGCTACAAGAAATTATAAGTATTGAAAAGCAAACTATTACTATTATTTTTTTCATTTTTTGTTGAATTAAAAATAAAAATATTCTTTATGAATCTATGCGTATTTTTTTTAAACGACCAAATTAGGTAAAAATGTGATTCGGTATTATTTTTTATTATATTTGTTTATAGTTAAAGTCCCATGGCCATGGGATTTTTTGTATTTATATAAACGATGAAGTTATGAGCAAAGTATCTTATTACACTGCAGAGGGGCTAAAAAAATTAAGAGACGAATTAAATAACCTTAAAGACGTAGAGCGGCCAAAGGCATCACAGGATATCGCGGAAGCTCGTGATAAAGGTGATTTAAGTGAAAATGCTGAGTATGATGCAGCAAAAGAGGCACAAGGATTATTAGAGATGAGAATTTCTAAATTAGAAGAAACCTTGTCGGGAGCACGCTTAATAGATGAGTCTCAATTAGACACCTCAAAAGCATTGATACATTCAACGGTTAAAATTAAAAACCAAACGAATGGAGCGCAGATGACCTATAAATTGGTAGCACAAAGTGAGGCCGATCTTAAAACAGGTAAAATATCCGTAGACTCACCTATCGGTAAAGGACTTTTAGGTAAGAGTGTGGGTGACGTAGCCGAAATTCAAGTTCCTAATGGAATTATGAAATTCGATATAGTAGAAATTACAAGAAAGTAAAATATAGCTTATTATTACGAAAAACCTTTCTTAAAAAAATGAGAAAGGTTTTTTTACGGCCTTTATTTTGACGGAAATACCCTATATTTCGTGTTGATAAACCGACTAAAATTTTAACGAATGTCTACCCTGTTCACTAAAATCATTAATGGCGAGATCCCCTCTTATAAAGTTGCCGAAGATGATAGTTTTTATGCCTTTTTGGATATAAATCCTAATGCCAAAGGACATACCCTATGTATTCCTAAAAAAGAGGAGAATAAAATATTTGATCTCGATGAAGAAACGTATATCGAGCTAATGCGTTTTTCTCGTAAAGTAGCTAAGGCTATAGAAAAATCAATATCGTGTAAGCGTGTTGGTATTGCTGTAGTAGGTCTTGAAGTTCCTCATGTCCATGTGCATCTCATACCACTTAATGATATGAAGGAAATGACATTTCAGCATAAAGTATCGATGACGAGAGATGAGTTTGAGGAATTAGCGGCAAAGATTCAATCGAATTTATAAAAATGAATACTACATCAGAGTTTAAATTGTCCTTACAGCTAAGAATTGATTGGAGCGAGATGGACACATATCAGCATGTGAATAACGTGAATTTCATGAAATACATGCAAAGTGCTCGTGTTCAGTTCTGGGAGGTGTCTGGATTGGCTAAATTACATGCCGAAACTAAAAAAGGACCTATGTTAGTATCAACCAAATGTGATTTTAAGAATCCATTATTTTTTCCGGGAAATGTATTGATTAAAACAAAAGTGGAATTCATAAAGAACTCTAGTTTTGGCTTGTATCACGAATTGTACAATGATGATGGTACATTATGCGCCATTGGTCACGATGTAGCGGTTTGTTTTGATTTTAATATAGATAAAACTTTTAAAATTTCTGATGAATTACGAAAAGTAATGGGTCAATATTTATAAACTTCAGTCTGATCTAGAGACTTTTTATCAAAATCGTTTGGCTACGTCATAGAAATCTGACTGACATAAATTTTCTTACGCCAAACTCGGGTTATAAGAATACGCTATTGTTGAAAAAGTTCAGGATGATTTAGGAAGATATATAATGCCGCTGTTAGGATAATAGCTATAAGTATTAAAAGATAGAATGATCTGGTAAAACGAATACCAGAAGGTATAGAGTTTATTGTTTTTTTATGATAATTATAAACCCTTTCAATATCATCAGTCCAGCGTCCAGGAAAAATTGTGGTTTCACATTTTTTGCAATCCATACTTTCGATAATCTCTCCTCTAGTTTTACTAAAAAACTTGGAAAACTGTCTTCTTTGTTTAAATGATAGTAATAAACTTTCCTTAGAATAACATTCAGGGCAGTTGTTGTTAAGCACAGCTTCTTTTAAAATGATATACTCGGTTTTCACTTTTCTTAATTTAGAATATATAACGTTTAGAAGAGAATTATGTTATAATAGGAGTATCAGATTTGATTAATGTAATCTGAAAAGTAGTACCCTTACCTATTTCAGATCTAAGCACTTTAATTTTTCCGGAATGATAATCTTCAATGATTCTTTTGGCTAACGAAAGTCCAAGTCCCCAGCCTCTAGTTTTAGAGGTGTAGCCAGGTTCAAAAACTTTAGTAAACTTACTTTTAGGAAGCCCTTTTCCGGTATCTTTAATTCTTATAAAAACACGTTTTGAATCATAAGATAGATCAACATTTAAATCTCCTTTACCACGCATGGCATCAATTGCATTTTTCACTAGATTTTCTATGGTCCAACTATACAGTTGAGAATTTAGATGCACAGGAATAGATTCTTCAGGTAAGTTGATAGAGAAATTAATTAATTTAGAACTTCTGGATTGCAAATAAGTATATGCTTCTCTGGTTTCTTGCACAATATCTACTTCTTCTAATTTAGGAATAGATCCTATTTTAGAAAAACGTTCGGTAATTACTTTTAATCTGGAAATGTCTTTTTCTATTTCCACTATGTATTCTGGATTCACGTTTTCTACCTTTAGTATTTCATTCCATCCGACTAAGGAAGAAAGAGGTGTTCCAATCTGATGAGCAGTTTCTTTTGCCATACCTGCCCACAGTTTATTCTGTTCACTAGCTTTAGAGGTGGTAAAAAAGAAATAGATAACACCAATTAATAGAAAAATAATTAATGCAATAGCTATCGGATAGTATTTCAATTTATTTAGAATAGAAGAATTTCCGTAATACACATATTGAACCGAACCTTTTAGGTCCAGAGCAATGGGCTCATTTTCGGATTTCATCCGTTCTAAATAATTTATTAATTCTTTTTCTGTAATATCATCAGGTATATTAAGTGTAGATCCTAAAATATCTATTTTGCCAGAAGATGGATCTCTTCTGGGTTTACCATCAGAATTTGTTATAATCGTAGGAATTGTAGTATTGGTGCTGTTAATTAGATTAGATAGCTCTAGATAATCATCTAAGCTAATATCACTTGATCCATCTATGCCCGAACTGCTTAACGCTTTAAATGATTGCGCCCAAACTTGCGTTTTGATGGTTTCATCTTTTTTTAATCGCTGAAGAAATAAAGAGGTATTCCATAATACAAGACCAGTAATCACAAGAACCGCGAATATTATAAAATAACTAGCTAGATTACGCTCATCAGAAAAATTCATAAAAAGTTGTGTTACTAAATCTTAAATATAAACGTTTTAAAACTAATTTATTGTTTTAATACAAGGTAAGTAAAACCAAACAATAGTGTGTTAAGAGCTCCAAACTTTAATTATCTTTGTGCAATAGATTTGTTTATGTTACGTATAGATCCCTTAGAAGTTTCCACCGGAAAATTACACGGAATGATGCTAGGAGCAATTGGGCCAAGGCCCATCGCTTTTGCAAGTACTATTGATAAAGAAGGTAATCCGAACCTTTCTCCTTTTAGCTTTTTTAATGTTTTTAGTGCCAATCCGCCGATTCTTATTTTTTCACCAGCACGGAGAGTTAGGGATAATACTACTAAACATACGTTGGACAATGCAATAGCTACCAAAGAGGTTGTGATAAATATTGTTAATTATGATATAGTGCAGCAAATGTCTTTATCAAGTACAGAGTATCCTGAAGGAGTAAATGAGTTTGAGAAAGCTGGTTTAACGATGGTAGCTTCAGAGAAAGTAAAAGCTCTTAGAGTTGGTGAAGCTCCAGTGCAATTCGAATGTAAGGTGAATCAGATACTGCCAATGGGCGATGAAGGAGGAGCAGGAAATCTTATTATTTGCGAGGTATTGCTGATGCACGTTAAAAAAGATATATTGGATAGTGATGGTAAAATTGATCAACATAAAATTGATCAGGTCGCTCGTATGGGAGGTAACTGGTATTCAAGAGCTAATATGGGGATGTTCGAAGTGCCAAAACCCTTAAGTACTATAGGTATTGGTATAGATATGTTACCAAAAAGCGTAAAAAACAGCAAGGTGTTAACTGGTAATGACCTTGGTAAGTTAGCAAATGTGGAAAGAATACCCACAAACATAGAGGTAGACGAATTTGTTAATAACAATAGTGATATTAAGGATAAAATTCAGGATGCTAACCTAATAGAAATTCATAAATTTGCACAGCAGTATTTAGATAAGGATGATATTAATACTGCCTGGAATATTTTAGTAGCAATACAATAATTAACAAAGATGGAAGTACAAGGTAAAGTAAAGATGGTCGGTGAGACACAAACTTTTGGAAACAATGGTTTCAGAAAACGTGAGGTAGTGGTTACTACAGAGGAACAATATCCACAGCATATAATGGTAGAGTTTGTTCAGGATAAATGTGATTTATTAAACAGCTTTCAGGTAGGTCAGGATGTAAAGATAAGTATTAATTTACGTGGTCGCGAATGGGTAAATCCTCAGGGAGAGACTAAATATTTTAACTCGATCCAGGGATGGAGAATAGAAAGTGCACAAGCAGCAGCTCCTTCTGCTCCTTCTGCAGTACCACCAGCAGATGCATTTGAACCTGCAACAGATCTTAAAGAAGAAGATCATGATGATTTACCTTTTTAGATAAATCAATACCTATAGATATTATACGGAACCCAGCCAGTAAGGCAGGTTTGTCGAAATATAAAAGCGAAAAGTCCGATACATAAGTATCGGACTTTTCATATTGTGGTTTTAGGTTAACCTTTTAATAAAACTCAAAAAAGCAATGATGAACAAAATTTATCTTAAAAGGTTCTAACAAATATTGCGATTTTTTTGGTCAATTCAAACAACTATTTGATATTTAACGTTGTAGAAACATTTAGAATTCTGTTTTGTATATACTTAATGATTCCATAGATTTTCCCACGGTATCTGCTGCTAATGAAGATGGTTTATTGGCCATAGGAGGAGATCTTTCCATACCTAGATTGTTAAATGCATATCATAATGGAATTTTTCCTTGGTATGATGAGGATCAACCTATTTTATGGTTTAGTCCTGATCCCAGAATGGTGCTTTATCCTGAAGACATCAAAATAAGTAAAAGCATGAGACAATTGATACGTAAAAATTGTTTCGAGATTACTTTTAATAAGGATTTTAAACAAGTAATTGATAATTGTGCGACGATAAGCCGCCCTGAACAATTTGGAACCTGGATTACATCAGACATGCAAACGGCTTATATACAATTGCATGAAATAGGGTGTGCTATTTCTGTAGAAGTATGGCAGCATGAGAAATTAGTAGGAGGCTTATATGGAATATGGTTAGAAGAAAAAAAAGTGTTTTGTGGAGAGAGTATGTTTGCCAAGGTAAGTAATGCTTCGAAATATGGTTTTATTAAGTTGATTGAACTTTTAAAACAAAAAGGGGTACGATTAATAGATTGCCAGGTGTATACAGATCATTTAGCTAGTTTAGGAGCAAAAGAAGTTCCTAGAGATACGTTTATGGAATTTTTAAAGTAGTTTTATGCAAATTAAATTTTATCCTGTATGATTGTTCATAACCTTGAAACTGAAAACTCTATTTTAAATCAATTTATTAGCGAAATTAGAGATAGTACCATACAAAAAGATACTATGCGCTTTAGAAAGAATATAGAACGTATCGGCGAGGTTTTAGGGTATGAATTAAGTAAAACATTAGCATATACCCTAGAAATTGTTCAAACTCCCTTAGGTGCCAAGGAAATTTCAATTCCAGAAAAGGAACTAGTATTATGTTCTATTTTGAGAGCAGGTTTGCCATTACATCAGGGGCTTCTTAATTATTTTGATACTGCAGAGAACGCATTTATATCAGCATATAGAGATCATCGTGAAGGCACAGATGATTTTGATGTTGTAGTTAATTATTTAGCATCACCATCTTTAGAAAATAAGACATTATTGTTAGCCGATCCAATGCTGGCTACCGGGAAAACCTTAGAGAATACTATTAAGGCTATGAAGAACCATGGAGAACCTAAACAGATTCATATCATATCTGTTATTGGTTCTAGAGAAGGGGTTGAGTACATTAAAGATGTTTTTCCGAAAAATACACATTTATGGATCGCTGCAATAGATGAGGAATTAAGTAATAGAGGTTATATAACTCCTGGATTGGGAGATGCAGGAGATTTGTCTTTTGGAGTAAAGCTGTGAGACTAATAACTAACCTTTATAGGTTTTAGATAAGTTTTTAAGAACTTCAATTGTTTTTTTGCCATCACGTTTATTAACAAAAATGTGATCATGATAATAACCTGCAATCACATTACAACTTATTTGATGGGCTGCTAATTCTGCTGAAAATGCAGCGGTAAGACCAATCGCATCTAGTGAAGAATGTATTTTTAAAGTTATCCACGAGGCAACAAATTTATAGTCCAAGTTAAGGTTGTCGGCTTTTTTACGTTCTAGAACAATTGTAATACCCTCTTTTTCTTTGAATTCACAAATTGTATCTTTTCTTGGGATCGTATCTATTGTTTTTACTGTAGCAAAAACATATTCTCCAGGCTGTAGCTCTGGAGTCATTTTTTGGATCAGAGTTATTAAATTCTTTTCGCCAGCCATTTCTAAACTTCTTTATATCTAAAGCAATGAATAGTGTGATCATTTACCATTCCGATAGCCTGCATAAAAGCATAGATCACAGTAGAACCTACAAATTTAAAACCTCGTTTTTTTAGATCTTTACTAATTTGATCAGAAATTTCTGTATTAGCAGGACATTCTTTATGATGTTTCCAGGTATTTACAATAGGTTTTTTATCTACAAAGCTCCATATATAAGAGTCAAAGCTGCCAAATTCTTCTTGGATCTTCATAAAGTTTTGGGCATTGGTAACAGCCGAATTAACCTTAAGTTTATTACGAATTATGCCTGCATTCTGGAGTAATTCGTCTTTCTTAACATCATTATATTGGGCAACAATTTTATAATCGAAATTATCAAAAGCAAGCCTGAAATTCTCTCTTTTTTTTAGAATAGTAATCCAGCTTAATCCAGCCTGAAAGGTTTCTAAAATAAGGAATTCAAATAAAAGTTGTTCATCGTGTAATGGCACTCCCCATTCGTTGTCGTGATAAGACTCATATAAAGAATCACCAGCACACCAACCACATCTATGTTTTTCCATAAAAATATTTTTTAATGCATAAAGATATTACATTAGCGGCAAATTTCGATTTTGTAAGTTTTAGATATCTATATCGTCCTATATGGTAATATATAGATAAAATTATGGAGACGACCACAATGACAATAAATGAATTAATAGAAGAAGGAATAAGCAATTCATATTCCTATCAAGAATATAGAGGCATAGTAAGTGATTTATTAGCTAAGGGTGAATCTACAGGTAATGAGCAATCAGAAGCGCTTACTAATTATAGTATGCTTAATGATAGAAGAATGAAGCGTCTGGATAAAACACTAAAAATTAATGGTGTTGTAGCCGAGACGTTTTCTGAAGCTAAAACAAATATTACGTGGTTAGTGCTAACAGAAGGTTGGTGTGGTGACGCTGCGCAATCACTGCCAGTTATCAATAAGCTTTCTGAAATGAATGAAGGAATTGATTTGAGAGTTATATCTAGAGATGAACATGATGAGTTAATGAATAATTTTCTAACTAATGGAGGAAAGTCAATTCCAAAATTAATAGCATATAATACAGAAACTAAGGAAGTAGTTGATACTTGGGGTCCAAGACCATCAGTTGCTACCAAAATGGTAGATGATTATAAGATAGCACACGGTAGTTTAGATCCACAATTTAAAGAAGACCTGCAAGTTTGGTATAATAAAGATAAAGGAAGCAATATAGCTGAAGATTTGTTAAAGCTGCTTTAAATCTAACCTCCGTAATTAAAATAGTAAGTAATAAAACCTTTTTGCTCTTTTGTTTGCGAAGATGAGAATAATGCATCCTGCGCATAATCTAATGCGTTATCAAAAAGACACTCGTTTCTGGTGGTAGATTTCTTTTTGTCTATTTTGGCGTCAATGACATAACCATTTTGGTTTACCTCAATTTTGACAACAACTTTTCCGCTTCCATTGCAAGTGTATACAGGATTAGGTACTTTGCCAATAATATCACGACCTTTTAGACTCCAACTTGACGAGCTGTATTTGTTATTAGTTTCTTCGCTAATAGGTTTTTCATTTTTCTTAGCTTCAGCAACTTCTTCATTAATGATGTCTTCATTGATAGTTTCTTGACCTTCTGCTAGCTGAGTTTTATCAGAAGTTTCTTCTGTAGCTTCTTCTGTCTCGGTTAAAGATTTTATTCTTTCCTCAAAATCTTCTGAATCTTCAAAATCCTCATTAAAAGCATCATGAGTTCTCTTAGATGCTATTAATTGTCTGTCTTCTTCGGGTGCGGTCTCCGGTTCTTCTTCTTTGGTAAGTTCTTCCATCAATTCCTCTGGAATTTCCATCATGATTTCAGACTGCTGCTTTTTTCTATTAACCATATTAATGTTATAGAGCGTCAACACAAAAATCCCCATCAACATGGAGGTGATAATCAAAGCTTTATGTTTTTCTATAAATTCCATAGGTATCTATAACTCCTTTTCTTCTATAATATTTTATGCTGTTTCAATTTCTGTTTTCATCTGATTTTCAAACACTTCTGGGCTAATGGCATTGGCTACTGAGAATTCTCCTATTTTGGTTCTTCTTAAAACACTTAAATGACCTCCGCTTTGTAATGCTTTACCAAAATCATGTGCCAAGGATCTAATATACGTTCCTTTACCACAGACAACTCTAAAATCTACTTCTGGTAATTGAACTCTAGTAATTTCGAATTCGTTAATAGTAATCTTTCTTGCCGCTATTTCTACTTTTTCACCTTCCCGAGCATATTCGTATAAGCGTTTTCCATCTTTTTTTAAAGCAGAAAAAACAGGAGGATATTGATCTATTTCACCAATAAATTGTTTGGTGGTTGCTTTTATAATATCTTCAGAAATATGATCAATCGCAAAAGTCTGATCTACCTCAGTTTCTAAGTCGTATGAAGGAGTAGTTGCTCCTAGTGTAATGGTTCCTGTGTATTCCTTGGTTTGTCCCATAAACTCTTGTATGCGCTTTGTGAACTTACCAGTACATATAATAAGTAATCCAGAAGCAAGAGGATCTAATGTTCCTGCATGTCCTACTTTTATTTTTTTTATTCCAAAATTCTTACGAATTAGCCATCGTAGTTTATTAACAACCTGAAAGGATGTCCATTGTAGAGGCTTATCGATCAAAAGAACTTGACCGTCTTTATAATCTTGTTCGGTTAGCATTATTGGGGACTATTTAATAAAACCAAAGATGATGGCTACAACGCCAACAACAATACAATATAAGGCAAAATATGATAATTTACTCTTTTTTACCAAAGAAATCATCCAGGTACAAGCAAAAAGACCAGAAATAAAGGCAGCTATAAAGCCTAAAATCAAAGGAGTACTACTTTCTGCAGAAATAGTAAGATCTCCACTTAAAAGATCTTTACCAATCTTGCCAAAAATTAATGGAATTACCATTAAGAATGAAAATCTAGCCGCTTTTGTCTTGTCATTACCAAGTAATACTGAAGTGGATATCGTAGCTCCACTTCTCGAAATTCCTGGTAACATGGCTATTGCCTGAGCAATTCCTATAATAAACGCATTAGAAGTGGTAACTATTTTTGCCGTATCCTTTGCTTTATCTGCTAGCCATAGAAGTATAGCCGTGATGATCAACATAAAACCAACAAACATGATATTTCCTCCGAAAAGTTGTTCTAATTGTTCCTCGAAAAATAATCCTATCATAACTGCAGGAATCATAGAAACTATTATTCTTAGAGAGAACATTGTTTCTTCATTTTTCTTGAATTGGAGAAGTCCTTTTATAATTTGCAGAATGTCCTTTCTAAATACTACAATGGTACTAAGCGCTGTTGCAAAATGTAGAACTACCGTAAAAAGCAGTGATTCTTCAGGAACACTTTCGCTACCAAGAATAGCTTTTCCTATTTCTAAATGGCCACTAGAAGAAACAGGAAGAAATTCTGTAAGCCCTTGAATAATACCTAAAATAATTGCATCAATGATTTCCATAGAAAAAGGTTTCTAAAAATTCGATGCAAATATATAATTACCAGAAGATAAATTGATTAATTACTAGTTTTTCTTCTTGTCAGGATTTAATAAAATAGCATATACCTCAATCCCAAAACCAATTAAAACAATTGTAGGCGCAAGTCGAATTCTTCTAAAATTGTAGATATCGGGATTAAAGACATTAGGGTCATCACTTCCTCCTCCTGCCATAAGAATAAATCCAAGTGCGATTACAGCAATACCGATCGCCATCATGACATAGTTCTTTTTCCCAAAAACGAAATCTGGTTTGTGTTGCACATTATTATTGGATTGTTTGCTCATGAATATCGTTATTAAGTTCATTAAAAATCACGCGATCTTCGATCATCAATTTAGAGATGTGTCCCATAATTTTATCACGTGTAAATATAGTCCATCTATGAATAGGATACAAAGTAACTTTTTTGTTCAGTAGTTCCTTTTGTAATTCCTCTATGGTTAACCCTTGCTCTAAACCTCTATTAATATAATAATAATGGTCATCATTTTCTAAGGTAATGGCAATGTCAAAACCACCTCCATCTTTTATTTGGGTAACTTTTCCAGTAATTTCTATTACTTCATCTGGTTGTACATTACGTATAGGTTTAAATGTTTGAATCATTATCCACATAAAAATCACAAACAATACGAAAGATATAGAAAAGAATATTTTACCTGTTTTTTGCATTTTACAAACTTACTTTAATAATACAATTCATCAGTTCTGAGATTCAGAAAACGCTGAGTAGCAAAGAACGTACTAATCCAGGTAATTAGTATTCCAATCCCAAAAACACCTACAAATAATCCTATCAATAGTATTTCATCACTAAGTAAAGCTAATTCAGGGAATGCCTTGTCTAAATAAAACAATACTATGGCAACTCCAATAAGCGCTACAAAAGCACCAATCATCCCTAGCCGAACACTCTTCCACACAAAAGGTCTGCGAATAAACTTTTTTGTAGCACCTACCATCTGCATAGTTTTAATAATAAAACGTTTAGAATAAACAGATAGTCGAATAGAACTATTAATCAGAAGTACTGCTATGAATGTAAAAATTCCACTAATTAGCAAAACCCAAAAACTTATTTTTTTGATATTATCATTTAATAGAGATATCAAAGGCTTGTCATATGTTACTTCGTCAACAAAATCCTTTTTAGTAATAGATGTAGTGATTTCATCAATTTTTACCTGATCTACAAAATCTGCTTTTAGATATACATCAATAGAGTTTTGTAGTGGATTATAGCCTAGAAAATCCATAAAATTTTCTCCAATATCTTTGCTATGTTCTTCTGCTGCTTCATCTTTGGAGATATAAGTAGTGGATTTTGTGTATTCTGCTAGTGCTAAGCTTTTCTCCATTTGTTTGATCTCCACTTCTTTTGCAGTGTCCTTTAAATAGATAGTGAGCGCAATTTTTTCTTTAAAATGATCTGCAACTTTTTTTGTATTCAATACTAAAAGTCCCAATAAGCCTAATAAAAAAAGTACCAGAGAAATACTAATGACCACAGAGAAGTACGAGGAAATTAGTCTACGTTTCTGATATTTTTCAAAAGATGAACTCATAGAAGTTTGTTTTGCAGGTAAAAATAATAAATTAATCCTGTTGCAAAAGAAGATCGCAGGATTATGATGTTTTAATTAACTTTGATCTATACAGGTAACGTCTAATAAGGATTAAAATTTTTTGAAATCACAATAAAGATTATATTTCGTAAAAGGAATTTTGGAATTACCTAAGTTTCTAAGAGCAGAGTGATCTAATGATCTAAAAATCTAATTTATCTAAAAAGAATATGCATATAGTAATTATTGGTATTGGTGGTGTTGGAGGATATTTTGGAGGAAAAATTGCTCGTTCAGGGCAAAAAGTAACTATGATCGCTAGAGGAAAACACCTTGCAGCGATACTTCAGAATGGATTGCAAGTTAAAAGTATTGATGGGGATTTCGTTACGAGACCTTTTTTAGCTACTGATGATATACACAAAGTTGATAAAGCAGATTTAGTTTTGATTTGCACCAAATCTTGGCAAGTACAAGATGCAGCAGAACTTATAAGACCAATCCTGAAAGATGATACTATTGTGATTCCATTGCAGAATGGCGCAGATAATGCAGAAAATGTAATGTCAGTGATTGATAAAAAACGTGTGCTTGGTGGTTTGTGTAAGATTTATAGTAAAATAGAGGTTCCTGGAATTATCTCGCATTTTGGTCATACACCTGAAGTCATTTTTGGGGAGTTGGATAAGAGTAAATCGGATCGTTTACAAAAGGTAAAGTTAATTTTTGATAAAGCTGGATTTAAGAATAAAATCTCTGAAAATATCCAAGTTGATATCTGGAGTAAATTTATGTTCATTGCTACAGTAAGTGGATTAGGAGCACTCACAAGGGCAACTATTGGAGAAATGTGTGAGCATCCTGAATTAAATAAGATGCTTAGAGCAACAGCTACTGAGATTTATAAAATAGCCATAGCCAAAGGTGTTGAAATGCCTTCAGCCATTGTAGATGGAATAATGATTTTAATAGGGAAGCAACCTTATACCGCAACTGCTTCTACACAAAGAGATATTATGGAAGGCAGACCTTCTGAATTAGATAATTTTAATGGTTTTATTGTGAAAGAAGGAGAAAAACTTAGTATAGATACTCCTGTGAACGCATTTATTTATAGTTGTTTACAGCCGATGGAAGCAAAAGCTAGAATGCCTAAAAACTAAAGTAAAAAAGTGCACTAAACTCGCATAAAATCGTAAATTTGCGGTCTTAATTTCAGATGATGAGTTACGATTTTAATGCGATTGAAGCCAGATGGCAAGCCTATTGGGCAGAGAATGGAACGTTTAAAGCTGAAAATAACAGCGATAAACCAAAATATTATGTACTGGACATGTTTCCTTATCCTTCTGGAGCAGGACTACACGTTGGGCATCCATTAGGATATATTGCCAGTGATATTTATGCAAGATATAAACGTCACAAAGGTTTTAATGTATTGCATCCACAAGGATATGACTCATTCGGCTTGCCAGCAGAACAATATGCGATCCAAACAGGTCAGCATCCAAGCAGAACAACCTATATCAATATTGAAGGGTGTTTTGATGATGAAGGAAAAATTAGACCAGAATTCATCGACGAAAAGGGAGATATAAAGAAGGAAGCTTATAATTCTGAAGGAAATATTATTGCGGGGTACAGGAAGCAAATGGATAAAATAGGCTTCTCTTTTGATTGGAGCCGTGAAGTGCGTACTAGTGATCCTACATTTTATAAATGGACACAATGGATATTTACAGAGCTTTTTAATTCTTGGTATGATAATGATGCTGATAAGGCAAGGTCTATTAGTGAATTAGAGCAGTTGTTTTCTGAAACAGGAAATGCAAATATCAATGCTGTTTGTGATGAAGATATAGCTCAATTTACTGCTGCTGATTGGAATGGGTATTCATCTAAAGAAAAACAAGAAGTATTATTAAAGTATAGATTAACGTATTTAGCAGAAACAGAGGTAAACTGGTGTCCACAATTAGGAACGGTATTAGCCAATGATGAAATCGTAAACGGAGTTTCTGAACGTGGCGGTTATCCAGTGATTCGTAAAAAGATGACACAATGGAGTATGCGTATTTCTGCATATGCGCAACGTTTAATTGATGGATTAAATACTATTGATTGGCCGCAGCCATTAAAAGATTCCCAAACCAATTGGATTGGTCGTTCTGAAGGGGCAAGCGTGATTTTTAATGTGAAAGATCATGATGAGGTTATCGATGTGTTTACTACACGTCCTGATACTATTTTTGGAGTAAGTTTTATGACATTGGCTCCAGAACATGAATTGGTGTCTAAAATTACTATTCCAGAACAAAAAGAAGCAATAAATACATATATAGAAGCAACTGCAAAACGTAGTGAACGCGATCGTATGGCTGACGTAAAAACCATTAGTGGTGTATTTACAGGAGCTTATGCAGAGCATCCGTTTACTAAAGAGCCAGTTCCAATCTGGATTGGAGACTATGTGCTAGCAGGATATGGTACCGGAGCTGTCATGGCTGTGCCTTGCGGAGATCAACGTGATTATGATTTTGCAAAACATTTTGGGATTGATATTCCTAATATTTTTGAAGGAATCGATATTTCTGAAGAAGCCTTTGCAGATAAAGACAATACGATTATAGCTAATTCAGACTTTTTAAATGGTTTGAAATATAAAAAAGCAGTTAAAACTGCTATCTATGAATTAGAGAAATTAGGTCAAGGAAAAGGTAAGATCAATTATAGATTACGTGATGCAGTATTTAGTCGTCAGCGATATTGGGGAGAACCGTTCCCGGTATATTATGTAGACGGAATGCCGCAAATGATTGATCTAAAACATTTGCCAATTGAACTGCCTGAAGTAGAAAAGTATCTACCAACCGAAACCGGTGAACCGCCATTAGGTCGCGCCGATGTTTGGGCTTGGGATACTACTAAAAATGAAGTTGTATCTAATGATTTGATAGACCATGCTACTGTTTTTCCATTAGAATTAAATACCATGCCAGGTTGGGCGGGAAGTTCTTATTACTTTAATAGGTATATGGATCCTAATAATGATGATGAGGTATTCTCTCAGGATGCTATTAAGTATTGGAAAGATGTAGATTTATATATAGGAGGAAGTGAACATGCAACTGGTCATTTATTGTATGCACGTTTTTGGCAAAAGTTCTTATTTGATAAAGGTATTGTGCCTGTCAATGAATTTGCAAAGAAGTTGATCAACCAAGGAATGATTTTGGGAACAAGTGCTATTGTTTATGAGGCTGTGCTTGAAGACAAGAATATTCCGAATATTTATATTTCAGCTAAATTATTTCACCAAGATAATACTGAAAACCCTAAGCATTGGAATGAATTTTATGAATTTCTAAGAAATTACGGATTGTCCGATGAGGTAATTAAAGAAGTAAGGTATTCAGAAACAGAGATTCATATTGATATAAGTATTCTTAAAGGTCAAGAGGAAATCGATATTGAGAAACTAAAAGAATGGAGAAGAGAGTTTAAAAATGCGAAGTTCTTTTTTGAGGATGATGGTAAGTTTTTAGCTTCCAGGGAAGTGGAAAAAATGTCTAAGTCCAAATACAATGTATTAAACCCAGATGGTATCTGTGATCAATATGGAGCAGATAGTTTACGATTATACGAAATGTTTTTAGGCCCATTAGAGCAAGCTAAGCCATGGAATACTGCTGGAATTACGGGTGTGCATTCTTTTCTAAAGAAATTATGGAAACTATACCATAATGGAGATGTGTTTGGTGTGGCCGATACAGAACCTTCTACGGATAATCTAAAAACATTACATAAAACGATCAAAAAGGTAGAAGAAGATATAGAGAACTTTTCTTTTAATACTTCTGTAAGTACTTTTATGATTGCAGTTAATGAATTAAAAGATCAGCAATGTAATGCTAGAGGAATTTTAGAACCGTTATTAATATTAGTTTCACCTTATGCTCCACATATTGCAGAAGAATTATGGAGTAAATTAGGGCATGAAACTTCAATTGCAACGGCTGCATTTCCAATTTTTGATGAAAAGCATTTGATCGAGAGCACAAAACAATATCCTATATCCTTTAATGGTAAGATGCGTTTTATGATGGAACTTCCATTAGATATGAGTAAGGAGGATATTGAAACTGCGGTTATGGCACACGAAAAAACACAACAACAACTAGCAGGACGAGAGCCCAAAAAAGTGATCGTAGTACCTGGTAAGATTGTGAATGTGGTTGGGTAATTTATCGATTTTTATAAGGATTAACCATGAGAGTTCCTTCTCCTTGGGGAGAAGGTTAGGATGAGGGGATTTCACACTAACTTTCTTATTCTATTTTCTTTTCAAAATAATAATATATGATTAACCCAATAGAAATTCTTGGATTTGTAGCAGCCACATTAACTACGGCTGCTTTTTTACCACAAGTTTATAAAACCTGGAAAACAAAATCTGCAGAAAGTTTATCGATGTCAATGTTGTTAATTTTTGTGATTGGAGTGTCTTGTTGGTTGGGTTATGGCTTTTTGATAAATAGTTTACCGATAATTTTATGCAACCTGATTACTTTAGTATCTGGTTTTTTATTGCTTTATTTTAAATTTCGTTACAAAAACTAGTATAAAATGCTAATTCTGATTGTTTTTTAACAACTTTCATTGAATTTCCCTAAATTACGGATAAGATATTTTTTAGGATCATTTTATTGTTTTATTTCAAGAAAACATTTATTTTCGACCAAAAAATAAGAATATGATAATTGGTGTTCCTAAGGAAATCAAGAATAACGAAAACCGAGTGGGTGTTACCCCTGCAGGAACAATGGCGCTCGTTAGACATGGTCACACTGTTTTCATTCAGCAAAATGCTGGTCTTCAGAGTGGTTTTAGTGATGAAGAATATATAGATGCTGGAGGAAAGATTTTACCTACTATAGAAGAGGTATATGAGATAGGAGAAATGATCATTAAGGTAAAAGAACCTATAGAGCCTGAATATAAATTGATTAAGAAGGATCAATTGTTGTTCACTTATTTTCACTTTGCCTCTAGTGAGCCGTTGACTAAAGCAATGATCGAAAGTGGATCAGTTTGTATTTCATATGAAACTGTAGAAGATCCTGATCGCAGCTTACCATTATTAACTCCAATGAGTGAAGTGGCTGGGCGTATGTCAATCCAACAAGGAGCTAAATATTTAGAGAAACCATTAAAGGGAAGAGGAATTCTTCTTGGTGGTGTACCTGGAGTTGCTCCTGCTAAAGTATTAGTACTTGGTGGTGGTGTTGTTGGTACTCAAGCAGCAAAAATGGCAGCAGGAATGGGAGCTGATGTAACAATTCTTGATATTAGTATGAAGAGATTACGTTATCTTGATGATGTAATGCCAGCTAATGTAAATACAGAATTCTCTAACGAATATACAGTTCGTAAACATATAAAGACATCTGATTTAATTATCGGAGGTGTTTTAATACCGGGAGCAAAAGCGCCAAAACTTATTACTCGTGATATGCTAAAGGATATGCGCACAGGAACGGTATTGGTAGATGTTGCAGTGGATCAAGGAGGTTGTTTTGAGACAACAAAACCAACTACGCATCAAGATCCGGTATACATAATCGATGATGTTGTACATTATTCTGTGGCAAATATGCCAGGAGCAGTGCCATATACGTCAACTTTGGCACTTACGAATGTTACTTTGTCATATGCGATCCAATTAGCAAATAAAGGTTGGAAAGCGGCTTGTGCAGATAACGAACCACTGAAAAAAGGATTGAATGTAATCAATGGAGATGTGGTCTATCCTGCTATTTCAGAAGCATTTAACCTTCCTTTGGAAGATGTAAATAACTATTTAAGTTAAACTCGACTTATTGGCTAACTCAAGTTTATTTAACTGAAAACCTCGTCTTTATGGCGAGGTTTTTGCTTTTATTATTGTAAATTTAATGAGCTCGAGTAGAGTTTAATAACAAAAAAGATTTTAATTATGATGGGATATTATGTCATAGCGGGAATTATCTTTTTAGTAAGTTCATTTGTGAGTAACAAACTAAAAAGCAAATTCAAGCATTATTCTAATGTGCGTTTACAGAATGGAATGAGTGGAGCAGAGATTGCTATAAAAATGTTGAATGATAATGGGATACGAGATGTAAAAGTAATTTCTACACCAGGAATGCTAACGGATCACTATAATCCAAGAGATAAAACGGTTAACCTTAGTGAAGGGGTATACAATCAAAGAAATGCAGCTGCAGCTGCAGTAGCAGCCCATGAAGTAGGTCATGCGGTTCAACATGCTACAGCTTATAACTGGTTAACTCTTAGGTCTAAGATTGTTCCCGCAGTGGGGATTTCTAGTAAATTGTCCAATATCGTAATAATGGTGGGCTTAGGGTTATCAGTAGCAGGTAGTGTATTTGGAAATTTAGTTTTCTTGGTTGGGATAATACTATTTGCTGTTACAACTTTATTTACTTTTATAACACTTCCTGTGGAATACGATGCCAGTAATAGGGCTTTAGCTTGGCTAGAAAATGCTAATATGGTAACAAGTAATGAGTATGATGGAGCAAAAGATGCGTTAAAATGGGCAGCAAGAACTTATTTGGTAGCTGCATTAGGTTCTTTAGCTACGTTGCTATACTTTATTTCAATGTTTTTAGGAAGAAGAGATTAGTTAATAAAATACCCTAAGATGGATTGAATTAAAAATATTAACTAATATGATAAAGTATTAAGCTTTGTCTTGTTTTTATTTCTGTATCTTTTGGCACTAATTTTAGATATAAAATAAATTGGTAAAGAAGGTAATTATCATTGGTGCCGGACCTGCGGGCTTAAGTGCAGCTTATACTCTTAGCAAGAATGATATAAATGTAGAAATTTTTGAAGCATCTCCGCATGTAGGAGGTATGTCCAGAAGTTTTGATTTATGGGGTCAAAGAGTAGATTTGGGACCACATAGATTCTTTTCAAAAGAGCCAAAAATTAATAATTTTTTTGATGAAATAATTAAAGAGGATTATACATTAGTAAATCGTCTTACTCGAATATATTACAAGAAAAGATTTTTTGATTACCCGCTTAAATTATTGAATGTACTAGGTAACCTATCGATTGCAACCATTTTTAGTATTTTATTTTATTATGGAAAACAACGTTTGTTTCCAATAAAAAACCCTGAAACCTTTGAGAAATGGGTCACAAATAGATTTGGAGAAAAATTATACACTATTTTCTTTAAATATTATACGGAAAAACTCTGGGGTATTCCTTGTTCTAGAATTGATGCAGATTGGGCGGCACAAAGAATAAAAGGGTTGTCGTTGTTTGAAGCAGTGATTAGCGCATTAAAGAGCAATAAGGGGAATAAGCATAAAACCCTTGTAGATCAATTTGCATACCCTAAAAACGGAACTGGAACTTTGTATGAAAAGGCGCAAGATTTTGTGATAGGTAAAGGCGGGATTGTTCATATGCAGACGCCAATAAAAAAAATTATTACTGAGAATAACATATGCAAAGGTGTAATTACAACTGATGGTATCGAGCATTATGCAGATTATGTTATATCATCTATGCCTTTAACATCTTTAATTAAGGGAATTGACACTACTCCTATTGCTGTTTTGGAAGCTAGTAAAAAGTTATACTTCAGAAATACGATTTTAGTATACCTAGAAATAAATAAAGAAAATCTGTTTGAAGATAATTGGATTTATGTTCATTCCCCCGAAGTGCAACACGGAAGAATAACTAATTTTAGGAACTGGTGTTCAAGTATAAATAAAGGAAAAACCAGTACAATTTTATGTATGGAATTTTGGGCATTTGATACTGATAAAATTTGGGAAGCTGATGACGCGTATCTTAATGATTTGGCAATTAAAGAGCTTAAAACATTAAACCTTATTGACTCTAATGAAATTGTAGAGAATTATAAAATAGTAAGAGTCCCGAAATGTTATCCGGTTTATGAAATAGGGTATCGTGAGCATCTAGATATTATAGAAAATTATCTTACCAATATTGACAAGTTGATTCCTATTGGTAGATATGGTGCTTTTAAATACAATAATCAAGATCATTCTATATTGATGGGAATTCTTGCTGCAGAAAATATTATTAATGGAACTAACGTTGATCTTTGGAAGATTAATACGGACACTGAATATCAAGAAGATGGAGAAGTTAAGGACGTTTTAGTTCAGTAGGGTTTTATCTTTTTTGTAAAACCTGAAATGTTTTAGTTTGTGTATTAAATCAGTAAAGCCTAATACAGAAAACATAAGGTATGTTGGTAGTATTGGAACAAAAAATCGAGAAGCACCTAACGGTCCTGTTAAGGCTACAATGTAGAGAATCACAAACAAAAAAGATAATATTAATAAATTTGACCTTTTGTAATTTTTTATCCAAAACCAAATAAACCCTGTTAGTTTAAGAAAGTTAAATATCAGAATTATAAAAAGAGATAAGAGTATAATAGTTGGTTGAGTTCGTAGAAATTTAATCACACCCCTAATACCTTCTTCATTAATATGATGTAAAATACCTTCATTATTATCATCTTTTATCTTAAAGAAATTTACCAAATCAAATCTTCCTGGATCTATAAAAATTCTTAAGCATCCTTTTAAATGAAAAATTCCATATCCAATAGGATCTTTTTTTAAGTATGTGAATATTTCGTTTTTTATATAGCTTTGATTTTCATTGTAATTTTTGATTTTCGCTGCTTCTGATAAAATTTGGTCATTTATATTTTTTGATTTTTTATATCCATATTTATTTTGATGAAAATACTTAAGATTCCATTCTAATAAGTTGAAATTTTGCATGCTAGAAAAGTCGTAACTACCAGTCCTATTAAGATTCCAATTGCTATATAATAAGAAGATTAATATAGGTAATATGGAGCTTAGGAACCCATATTTTATCTTAGTTTTTCTGTATATCAATACTGTTAGTATGATATTTGGTATTATAAATAGATAGAATACCGGTTTTGTTAGAAATAATAAGATAATGTTTATTTGAAAAAAGACCAGATACTTCCAGGAGTGTAACTTAATTACTTTGTGAAGGTTGTAAAATAAAAGAACAATCAAGAACTGAAAGAATATTTCACTCATTATCATATTGCTGTAAACAAATTGATTTATGGAAGTTCCAATAAAAATGAAAAACCATAGATAGTTTATTTTAAAAAAATTCTCTTCAAAAATTTTTTTAACCAAAAGCAGTGATATAATTGAAATGGTATTTTGAAATAGTAATATTCCTATAGTGGAATTAAGAAAACCAGAAGAAATAATAATAAAAATAGCGTATAAGGGAGGTCGCCTAGTGTAGTTTCGAAAATCTATATCAGCATTTAAATCTCCGCAATAGAATTGAAACTTATGCAGAATGTTTTCAGCCAATTGATAGTATTCATATGAGTCTAGAATAAAAAAATCTCCAATTATAATTTTTGTTACAAAGAATAAAATGTGGATAGCTATAAGGCAAAGAATAAAGGTGCGATGTTTGTTTTGCATTGGCTTATATCTTAATCTGTCTATTAATTTGTTGATCCAATGAAATAAAAGTCTCTGTCCTAGAAACTCCCTCAATAGCTTGAATTTCTTTGTTTAGGACATTCATTAAATGTTCATTATCTCTACAAAGAATCTTAATGAAAATAGACCAGTTTCCTGTGGTGTAATGACATTCAATTACCTCAGGGATATCTTTTAATTGTCTAACTGCTTTAGGATTACTAACTGCTTTGTCTAAATACACGCCAACAAACGCCATGGTTTTGTATCCTAATACTTTTGGATCAATAATGAATTTAGAGCCTGCAATTAAACCAGAAGCTTCTAGTTTTCTTAATCTTTGATGAATAGCAGCACCAGAAATTCCGATCTTTCTTGCAATTTCTAAGATGGGTCTTCGAGCGTCCTCCATGAGGTTTCGAAGAATTTCCTTATCAATACCATCTATTTTTAAACTACCATATTGCCCTTTCATAAAGAGATAAGTTACAATTAATAATCAAAAATAGCGGTAAAGATTTAAAATCGAAACTTTTTAGAGAATTATCCTTTTACACCGTCAGGATTGTAGCCTAGATATTCCTGTTCTTTTTCTTTAAATATAATTCCGTATTCCTCTAGTTCTTTTAGAATTGGAGTGTATATTTCTTCCTGAATCGGTATTTGTACCCCAGTTGATGTGATTTCATTATTCAGAATTCGTAATGTAGCCATGGCAACAGGTAATCCAACGGTTCTTGCCATTGCTGTGTACTTTTGATCTTTACCTGTGCATACCATAGTTGCATCTATCTGTTTTCGCTTTCCATCCAGTTCATATCCAAATTTATGATACATGACGATCATATCTTTGTCTCCTTGATCAAGTGTCCAGTTGTCCATTAAGATCTTCTGTAGTGCTTGTGCAGGAGTGGCATTTGGAATGCCTATTTTTTTATCCGTGTTAAAGACATCTAGTTCTAATAATTTATCCCATATAATATCATCTTGATCAATTTTTAGATAATGTCGAAGCTTTAATTCTACTGAATCTGTAGGAGAATAAGCAAGAAATGAGTTTGTAAAATCACGGTAACTCATATGTTCTGAATTTGCTAGCGTATAATCATCAGCAGTCATACCTAATTGTACAAAAATGTTCCAGGCTTTAGAAAACCCTACCCTTCTGATGGTTCCCCGATAAAGGGTTAAAATATCTTCTAGTCCATAGATACTTTGGTATTTTAGAGAATTTCTATTAGCATATGCTTCAAAACGACCATATCCCTCTACTTCTAAAAATTCGGTTCTTCTGAATAGTTTATGATAAGGAATGTATTTATAGGTTCCTTCTTGTAGGAATTCTGCGGCACTTCCTTGCCCTGCTACTACTACATTTCGGGGGTTCCAGGTAAATTTATAATTCCAAAGATTGGTGTCGCTTTCTGGAGCTACAAGTCCTCCGGTAAAGGATTCGAATAAGATAACTTTTCCTCCTTGATTACGTATTCTATCAATAACCTGCATAGCACTCATGTGATCAATACCAGGATCTACACCAATTTCATTCATAAAAATGAGTCCCTTATTCTTAACTTCTTCATGAAGCTCTTGCATTTCTTCGCTTACGTAAGAGGCGGTAACCATTGATTTTTCAAGTCTAAGACAATCTTTAGCTACTTCGATATGAAATCTGGCAGGAAGCATAGATACTATAATGTCCGCTTTTTTGATAGCTTCTTCTCTAGAGTTTTTGTCAAAAACATCTAATGCAATAGCATTAGTATTAGGATGATTTCCAGCTAATGATTTAGCATTTTGGATGGAAATGTCTCCTATAGTGATGTGTAAATTTTCGGATTTGGATTTATCCTGAAAATATTTGATTAAAACAGCTGTTGATTTACCTGCACCGATGACCAGTATCTTTTGCATACCTAATAATTATTTTGATAACTTTGATGCGAATGTAGTAAATACATCAAAAAGTAAGTTCTCAATTTTGACGTATTCGTTACATTTTGAAATAAAATATGTATAAAATTCATTTTTTGTTTAAAAAAATGATCAATTATTACTAAAAGAGGAATGAATAAAACAATTTTGATTACCGGAACAGTTACAGCGTTATTAGCTGTATTATTAGGTGCATTTGGAGCACATGGTTTAGAGAAACTTGTGGATAAGACAAGTATTGATTCTTTTCAGACTGGGGTTAGATATCAGATGTATCATGCAATCGTTTGCATTATTTTGGGAAATATGGCCGTTATTAAGGATGTTGTCAAAAAACGAATTTTTTATTTCTTTCTGGGTGGAATGATCCTTTTTTCGGGGTCAATTTATCTTTTGGTGATTGACGAAGTTTTAGGAATTTCTTTGTCAAGTATTGGTTTTATTACACCTTTAGGAGGGTTTATGTTAATTTTAGGATGGATTTTCTTTGTAATTTCATTGGTTAAGATTAAGTGATTTTTTTGACGGTTGGTTTAGTTTTTATTTATAATTTTGCCAGACATAACAAACACAACATATTTTTATGGAACCACTGTATCCAATTACGAAAACGATTTCGTTAAAGCATTACGGTATTGAAAATGCTACAATACGCTACCAGTTAACTCCAGATGATCTTCAGGAGGAAACAGTGCAAAAAGGACAAGGAAAAATCACGAAATCAGGAACACTTGCAGTAAATACAGGTGAGTTTACAGGGCGTTCTCCAATGGATCGTTTTATTGTAAAGGATCAAATTACCACTGATAAAGTATGGTGGGGTGATATCAACATTCCTTTTGAGTCGAATGCATTTGATGCATTATACGATAAGGTTACTGCGTATCTTTCGGGTAAAGAGATATTTGTACGAGATAGTTATGCTTGTGCAGATCCTGATTATAAATTAAACATACGAGTGATCAATGAATATCCTTGGTCTAACATGTTTGCTTATAATATGTTCTTAAGACCAACTGAAGAAGAGTTAAAAGGTTTTGATCCGGAATGGACTGTTGTCAATGCTCCTGGTTTTATGGCAGATCCTGAAGTGGATGGTACACGTCAACATAATTTTGCAATATTAAATTTTACTAAAAAAATAGCACTTATTGGTGGAACCGGATATACGGGTGAAATTAAAAAAGGTATTTTTTCTGCATTGAATTTTATATTACCAGTGTATAAAGAGACGCTTCCGATGCATTGCTCTGCCAATGTGGGAGAAGAAGGAGATACAGCAATATTTTTTGGACTTTCAGGTACAGGAAAAACCACATTATCTACAGATCCTAATCGTAAATTAATCGGAGATGATGAGCACGGTTGGACAAAAGAAAATACTATTTTCAATTTTGAAGGAGGTTGCTATGCAAAGGTAATTGATCTGTCTGCAGAAAAAGAACCAGAGATATACGGAGCTATTAAAAAAGGAGCAATTCTTGAAAATGTAATTTTTGGAGACGATGGTGAGGTGGATTATGCCGATACATCAATTACTCAGAATACACGAGTAAGTTATCCAATTTATCATATTGAAAATATTCAGGAGCCTTCTATAGGTAAAAATCCAAAGAATATTTTCTTTTTAACAGCGGATGCTTTTGGTGTAATGCCACCTATTTCTAAATTGACTCCAAGTCAGGCGGCGTATCATTTTATGTCGGGATATACTGCTAAGGTTGCTGGTACAGAAGCTGGTGTAGTAGAGCCAACTCCTTCGTTTTCGGCTTGTTTTGGAGCTCCTTTTATGCCATTACATCCGGCTAAGTATGCTGAGATGTTGGTCAAAAAGATGAAGGATACTGGAGTAAATGTTTGGTTAGTGAATACCGGATGGACTGGAGGTCCTTATGGAGTAGGAACCAGAATCAAATTAAAATATACTCGTGCAATGATCCAAGCAGTGCTTAATGGTGATTTAGGATTATATTCTTATGATAACTATCATATTCATTCAGTATTTGGAGTGGCACAACCAAGGGAGTGCCCTGGAGTTCCTTCAAGTGTACTGAGTCCTAGAACAACTTGGAATAATGATGAAGAATATTATAAAACAGCATTTAAGTTAACGAATGCATTCAGAGAGAATTTCAAAAAATTCGAATCGTATGCCAATGAGGAAATTCGTAGAGGAGGACCACAACGTTATGCTTTTTAGTGAATAAGATTATTATAGAGTAAAAAAAATCCTGAAATTTAATTTCAGGATTTTTTTTTGCTCTATTCTAAAAGAAGATTAGATTATTTTTTGTTCGCTTCCTTAATGTATTTTTGAAGCGCCATTGTCATCGAAGGAGTTTCGGGAGTTGGAGCTTGAATATTTACTACCAAATCATGTTCTTCTGCAGCTTTTACCGTAGAATTTCCAAAAACAGCAATACGAGTGTCTTTTTGTTTAAAATCAGGAAAGTTTTCAAATAATGATTTTATTCCAGAAGGACTAAAAAACACTAAAATATCATAAAATACATTTCTTAAATTAGAAAGATCACTAACAACAGTTCTATAGAAAATTGCTTGCTTCCATTCTACTTTTAAGGTGTTTAACGTATCTGGTATCTCTGGTTTTAATTTATCGGAAGAGGGTAATAAAAACTTTTCGTTTTTATACTTCTTAACCAATGGCATCAACTCCTGAAAAGTACGTTTACCAACATATATTTTCCTTTTTCTGTATACAACATACTTTTGCAAGTAATAAGCTACAGCTTCACTTTGACAAAAATATTTAAGAGAATCCGGAACTTTGAAACGCATTTCCTCAGCGATTCTAAAAAAATGATCCACAGAATTTCTACTTGTAAGAATTATGGCAGTGTATTGTGATAAATCCACTTTTTGTTGTCTCACTTCCTTAGCATCTACGCCCTCTACGTGAATAAACGGTATAAAGTCAATTTTTACCTTTTCTTTCTCCTCAAGTTCGAAATAAGGTGAATTTTCTACTTTAGGCTCTGGCTGTGAGACCAAAATCGTTTTCACTTTCATATATAGTCTTTATTTGTAAACGTCTTCCTAAATTATATAATAAGCTTGTATAGCATAAAATAGGGTGCGATTTCAAGAGCGCAAAGATACAAAATAAAATAAAACATATGGTTTAAAATGATGTTTTCGTTTTTCTTGTAAATAGAAAAAAGTATGATTAAGTTCAGAATCAGTAAAGAAACTACTAACACAATCAAAACAATTTTTGAAGGTTTCGCAGTATAAACGAATAATAAGTTAAGAGGTAATAAAATTACACCCAAAAAATTGCGATATGATACTTTATAGAATAAATAATCCTCTATTAAAGTTTCTATTGAAAAAATGGTCGAGATGATTTTTTCAATTAAGATTTTACATATTAGAACAAACAAATACAGTGATACTATCTTAAAATAGAACATCATGTCAATAGTGCCTGATTGCCATTGTAATACATCTACACATAGATATATGAATAATGATACCGATAATACCTGAACCAAAATTAGAATTCCATTAAAAAGCGTAGATAATTTGTTTCCTTTTTGATTTAGAACGACATATTTGTTCGTGTTAAAAAGCATTACAAATTCAGAAAACCGAGCTGAGTTCATCAGCTTAGCGGTCGCTAATAATGTTAGACACACCATAATTATGATTGTGATCCAGTCGGTTGCTATGATTTCTCTTGTAATAATTTCCATATACTGCAAAGGGCTAAAATTAAGTCATACTTATTACATAAGAAAATAAAGCACAGTAAATAAGGATGCAACACTTATTTAAATACATAGTTATTTATGAAAACTATAATATTAGAGCAAAAAACTGAAAATAATCTAGTGATTATTTAGTTATATTTGCCTGAAAATACCCTAAATGGTAGACGCCTTAGTAATTATACCTACCTATAATGAGATTGAAAATGTAGAGCGTATCGTTAAAAATGTGCTTGCACTTCAGCGTGATTTTGATATTCTGGTTGTAGATGATAACTCTCCAGATGGTACAGCATCAAAGATTAAAGAACTACAAGAGGAGTATCCAGAACGTCTTTTTTTAGTAGAACGAAAAGGAAAGTTAGGATTAGGAACAGCATATATTAAAGGATTTAAGTGGGCATTAGAGCGAACTTATGAGTATGTTTTTGAAATGGATGCTGATTTCTCTCATAATCCTAATGACCTGATAAGATTATATAATGCCTGTGCTAAAGGTACATCACAGGTGGCAATTGGATCAAGATATGTTACAGGAGTTAATGTGGTAAATTGGCCAATGAGTCGAGTATTATTATCCTGGTTGGCGTCAAAGTATGTTCGCTTTATTACAGGAATGGATATTCATGATACTACAGCAGGTTTTATCTGTTATAAAAGAGAAGTCTTAGAAAAGATTAATCTTGATAAAATCAAATTTGTAGGATATGCTTTTCAAATTGAAATGAAATTTAAAGCATACCTGTTAAAATTTAAAATAAAAGAAGTTCCAGTAGTGTTTACGGATAGAACGCGAGGAACTTCTAAAATGAGTAAAGGAATAATCTCTGAAGCAGTTTTTGGGGTGTTAAGGATGAAATTAAAGAGTTTGTTTAATAGTTATGAAATATGATCATGAATAGTGTATTGATTAAGAATGCCAACATTGTTAATGAGGGAAAGATTTTTAATGGTGATGTATATATAGAGAATGGTTTTTTTAAAGAAATCGCTGCACAGATTAGTGCGAAATCTCCTGACGTGCAAGTTTTTGATGCAGAAGGCAAGTATCTTTTGCCAGGTGTTATTGATGATCAAGTTCATTTTAGAGAACCAGGGTTAACACATAAAGCTACCATAGAAACTGAATCAAGGGCAGCAATAGCCGGAGGAATTACTTCTTTTATTGAAATGCCGAATACAAATCCTCAAACCACAACTATAGAAAAGTTAGAAGAAAAGTTTGAAATAGCTGAAAAAACTAGCTATGCGAACTATTCCTTTATGTTTGGAGGAACTAATGATAACCTTGAAGAGATTTTGAAGGTAGATCCTAGTAAGGTTGCAGGGCTTAAACTTTTTTTGGGTTCCTCCACAGGAAACATGTTGGTAGATAACCCTGAAGTATTAGAAAAGATTTTCTCTTCCACAGATTTACTAATATCGGTACATTGTGAGGATGAAGAGACAATAAAAAATAATACTGCAAAATATAAAGAGCAGTATGGAGATGATATACCTATTGAGATGCATCCTATAATTAGAAGCGAAGAGGCCTGTTACATATCTTCTTCTAACGCAGTAGCTCTTGCTAAAAAAACGGGTGCAAGATTGCATGTTTTTCATCTTTCTACAGCAAAGGAACTAAAATTATTTACAAATAAGATTCCGTTAAAGGATAAAAAAATTACAGCAGAAGTTTGTATACATCATCTTTGGTTTTCTGAAGAAAATTATAAAGAAAAAGGAACCTTAATAAAATGGAATCCAGCTGTAAAAACAGCAAAAGACAGAGATGCTTTATTTAAGGCTTTGCTCCAAGATAAATTGGATGTAATTGCTACGGATCATGCACCACATACGAAAGAAGAAAAAGATAATGTGTATACCAAAGCACCTTCTGGAGGACCATTAGTTCAGCACGCATTACCTGCAATGCTAGAATTTTATCATAAGGATAAGATTTCATTAGAAAAGATTGTAGAAAAAATGTGTCATAATCCTGCCATCTTGTTCCGAATTGAGAAGAGAGGTTATATAAAAGAAGGATATGCTGCTGATGCTGTTTTAGTTGATCTTAATGCGCCTTGGACTGTTAATGCTGATAATATTGCATATAAATGTGGATGGTCTCCGTTTGAAGGGACTACTTTTAAATCAAGGATTACTCATACTTTTGTAAACGGTAGCTTAGTATATAAGAATTTTAAATTCTATGACGTTAAGAATGCGCAACGATTAACTTTTAACCGATGAAAAAAAGAATAGTATGTAGTTTTTTTGCTTTAGTTCTTATCGTTTTTTCTTGCCAAAAGTTGGATAAGACATCTAGACCCGAGAATCTAATAGCAGAGGATAAAATGGTTGAGATACTTACGGATATTGCTTTTGTAAAAGCGGCAAAAGGAAGTTATAAGAAGGTTTTTGATATTGAAAAAATAAATCCAGAAGCGTATATTTTACAAAAACATGGGATTGATAGTTTAGTGTTTTCGGAAAATAATAGTTGGTATGCTAACCAATTAGATGAATACGAGAAGATTTTTAATAAGGTAAAAAATAACCTAGAGGTGTCAAAAACGAAATTTGAAAAGCTTAAAAAAGAAGAAGATTCTATTAAAAAGATAGAAGATTCAATCAGAAAAGCAAAAGATGGTTATAAAGGTGAAAAATTAATACCTGCTAGTTTAGAAGAACTAGAAACAATTAATGAAGAGTCAATTGAAGAAGAGATTGAAAGTGCAATTAATAAAAGAAGTAAATCTATTCCTCTTGTTTCAAAAAAAAAGAAGCAGTCTCCTCAATAGCCTTTTTAATAGGAGTAAAACTATAGGTGAGTTCTTTTTTTATTTTTTCGTTTTCATAAAATGAATTGGAGAAAGCACTTTTTATTGAAGATTTAAATATGGTTCGTTTAGTTCGGAAAAAGATGTGGCTAAACTTTTGTCCATAATACGCGATTTTCATTAAAAATGTAGAAACTTTCTTCTTTGGGATAGATTTGTTTAGTGCTTCAGCAATTAGCGCAAAGGCATTTTTAAAACTCAGGTTTTCACCGACTAAGATGTATCTTTCATTTTTTATTTCACTATTCATAAGACGAAACATAATCTCAGTAACATTATCAACAGCAACATATCCCGTAGTTCCGGTGGTGTAGTATTTCATTCCTTTGTAGATTTTCTTAAATAGATATCCACTTCCGGAATTATAAAAACCACGACCAATAATAATTCCTGGATTTACAATTACTGCGTTAAGTCCTTCTTGAGTACCACGCCATACTTCCATCTCCGCACCATATTTTGTAATGGCATAAACAGAATCAGAGACTTCAGGATTCCATTCTGCAGTTTCATTTATTGGGTTTTGCGAAGTATTTTCGCTTAATGTTGCTATAGAACTTACGTAACACAGTTTTTGTACCTTATTGATTAAGGATAAATTCACAATGTTAGCGGTTCCTTTTATATTAGTCTTTCGTAATTTTTTGTAATGTGATGGATTAAAAGATATCATTGCAGCGCAATGGTATACATGAGTTACTCCTCTAAAGGCAATCGTAAGTGCAGGGATATCGTTTAGATCACCTAGCACCCATTCGATAGTATTAAAAGTCTTCTGGTCTTCAGAAGAACAGCATTGTAAGAAAATACTTTTTGCATATTCTTTTTTATTTTCTGTTCTGTATAAGGCACGTACCTGATGTTTTTCTTTTACCAGTTTTATTAATAAATGTGTCCCTACTAAACCTGTCGCTCCAGTAACTAATATCATAGCTTTTGTTCTGTGATACTAATGTAAACAATTCGAAGATATTTGTAAGAAAAACTTAATGCCTTTATATTAAAAAGATATTTCAATCGTTTCATAGCTTAAAAGGATATTTATTAAGAACAAAGAACGTAAAAATGTTACTTTTACATTGCGAAATAAAATTTACAATTTTAAGGTAACAGATTGCTGCCGTATGACATTAACTTATGAGTGACCTCGAAGACCGTAAAATTTTAGAAGGAATTGCAGCAGGGGATACTGCAGTTATAAAAACTTTCTATGAAAATAATTTTAATTATATACGAAGTTATATTCTTCAGAATTCTGGTGAGGAGGAAGATGCGGAGGACGTATTTCAGGATGCTTTGATTGTGATTTATCAGAAATTAAAATCAGATACACTGGATATAAATGTCTCGGTGCTAACTTATTTTTATGCTATATGTAAGAATAAGTGGAGAACTCGACTACGAAAGAAAAGAAAATTAATTATAGATAATGAAGTGGTAGTAATTAATGAAGAGGTAGAAGCATCTATTGCAGAAGAAATAGAAAACAATGAACGTGAAGATGTATATCGTAGATATTTTCTTACATTAAGTGGCACTTGTAGAGAAGTGTTAAACCTTGTTTTTGCGGGTAAGAATATGAAAGAAATTGCTGGTATTACTGGATATTCAGAGGGATATACACGAAAAAAAAAGTTTGAGTGTAAAAAAACGCTACTAGAAAAAATAGAAAAGGATCCTATGTATCAGGAGCTAAAATTAACTTCTGAAAAACAATAGTATTATGGAGAGAACTCAGGAATTATTTGAAAAAATAGAGGGGTATCTTGCTAAGACATTATCCAAAGAAGAGTTGCTGGCTTTTGAGAAAGAAATGGAGACTAATTCAGAACTTATTCATGAAGTTGAAAAACAACGCGAGCTACATCACGTGTTAAGTGACACGGACACACTAAACTTTAAGGAAAAGTTACAAAAAATTAGTGCAGAAGTAAAACAAGAACGATCTGTTAGTAATACGAAAATTTCTCAATTCTCATATTGGAAAATAGTTGCCTCAATTATTGTAATATTAGGAATAGGAACTTTATTATGGAATAATATTAATAAGACAGATGATTTTTCTGAGCTCTATGCTTTTTATTATGAGCCGTATCCATTAGAAGATGTTACCAGAGGGGATACTGCAAATGAACTGAGTGAGATCATGAAAAACTATACTCAAGGTAATTATGAGAAGGTGATTTCTGAACTTACCAAAACTACCTCCCTTGTTGCATCAGAACAATTTACATTATATCTGGGGAATAGTTATCTTAATATAGGAAAAGAACAGGAAGCATTATTGCAGTTTAAAAAAATAAGTGATACCAGCAAATATTACGAAGATGCTATTTGGTATAGCGCACTTACATATCTTAAGTTAGGAGAAATTAAAAAATCTTCGGAACTCCTTACGGTAATCATTCAATATGATGGAATCTACAAAGAAAAAGCAGTTCAATTGATGGAGAAATTTAAGGAATTGTAACTGGCTAAGTTGATAAAACGATTTCTCCATTATTCATAGTGCTATATAATCCATATTTTTATCTTTGCCGCATCTAAATTGAATTATATTAAAATGGCTGTAAACTTTATAGAAGAACTACGCTGGAGAGGAATGTTGCACGATGCTATGCCTGGCACAGAAGAATATCTAATGGAACAAATGAGAGCTGCCTACGTAGGGTTTGATCCTACTGCAGATTCTTTACACATAGGTAATCTAGTACCAATTATGTTATTGGCACATTATCAACGAGCAGGTCATAAACCTTTTGCATTAGTTGGTGGTGCAACGGGAATGATTGGAGATCCTTCTGGTAAATCATCCGAGCGTAATCTTTTAGACGAAAAAACCTTACGCCATAATCAAGACGCTATTAAATCACAGTTAGCACAGTTTTTAGATTTTGAAAGTGCTGCTGCTAATGCTGCTGTTCTCGTTAATAATTATGATTGGATGAAAGACTTTTCATTCCTGGATTTTATCAGAGATGTAGGGAAGCATATAACCGTAAACTATATGATGGCCAAGGATTCCGTAAAGAATAGAATTTCTTCTGAATCTTCTGATGGGATGTCTTTTACTGAGTTTACATATCAATTGGTACAAGGGTATGATTTCTTACATTTATATAAAGAACACCAGTGTACGCTGCAGATGGGTGGTAGTGATCAATGGGGAAATATTACTACAGGAACAGAGCTGATTAGACGTATTGGCGGAGGAAAAGGATATGCATTGACCTGTCCATTAATTACAAAATCAGATGGATCTAAGTTCGGTAAATCAGAGGGAGGAAATGTTTGGTTAGATGCTAAAAGAACATCACCATATAAATTTTACCAATACTGGTTAAATACGAGTGATGAGGATGCAGAGAAGTATATTAAGATTTTTACATTTTTGACTAAAGACGAAATCGAAAGTTTGGTCGCAGCGCATGCTGAAGCTCCCCATCAAAGAATTCTTCAGAAAAAATTAGCTGATGAAATTACCATTATGGTACATTCTCAGGAAGATCTAGATAATGCAATCAAGGCATCAAATATATTATTTGGAAAATCTACTTCTGAAGATTTAAAAGGTTTGGATGAAGCTACGTTTCTGGATATTTTTGAAGGAGTACCTCAAGCTGAAATTTCTAAGGACCTAATTAATGAAGGATTAGATGTTATTGGAGCATTAGCAGAACATACAGGATTTCTGAAATCTAATGGAGAGGCAAGAAGAGCTCTTAAAGAGAATTCTATATCGGTAAATAAGGAAAAAGTAAAAGAAGGATATGTTATCACTTCAGAAGATTTAATTAATGACCAATTCATTTTATTACAGAGAGGAAAGAAAAACTATTTTGTGATCAGAATTAAAGGTTAAGACAGCTATTAAATAACAAAAAGGCGTATGTACTATCATAATACATACGCCTTTTTGTTATTTGGCTAGTGCCGAATAATGGTTGTTACTTATAAATCTTGTTTACAACTCTCACATCTCTATTACTAAGACCATTTCTTTGTACATTAAATGTGCTACCATTTTTTCTTACAATGGTTGGTCTTCCGTTTTTAGAGAAAAAGAAAGAGCCGTACATCATCACTGATCCTAGATCAAAATTAGTAGTTTTTACATTAGAGGAAGATTCTTTTCTGAAATTACCCTCTCTACCAGTTTGTATGTTCTGGAAGTTAATAGTAACATTTTGATCACGTTTTGGATGGGATTGCTCGTGGAACATCCCTACAGCATGTCCAATTTCATGAATTGTATTTCCTGTGGTGCATCCACTAGCAAGAGATATGATCTGACGTCCTCCGATTTTGCCAATATAAGAATAACAACCGCCATCATCTGTGAAATAAACGTAATTACGTTGATTAGTTCTCTTCACAAAACGAATTTTAGTTTTGTTTTTCCAATGATTCATGGCATTGGTTACGCGACCTTTATTCGGTAAACGACTATCTATTACATAAGGTACTACATAGGTGTTTCCAGATTTTGGCCATCTTCTGGAAGAATTGTTAAGGATAGTTCCTTTCTGGAAATCATTAGTTTCTTCTACTTGTTCTGGAGATAGAATCATATCTCCTAAAACTAAGTTACCGTCTATTTTGTTAAATTCGGTTTCAGTACCAAAAAAAGGTTTGATAACCGTTTGTTCATTCGAAGTTAATGGATACTTTTCTAATGAGGTGTTGGATTTTGGTAATTCTTGTACGACCTCTTCTGATATTGAATCGTTTTGGCAATTCACAAATAATAGTACAGATACTCCTAAAGCAGTTACGCTTAAAAACTTGTTGATTTTCATTGTGTTAAAATTTAAGTTGGATATTTATAACGAATAATTTGGACTTAATATTTTAAATAAATGAATTAGTTTGTAAAGGGATTTTATCAGGTTATAATATTCTATAGTAACGAAAAAAACAAAGCCTACCAGAATCTCTTCTTAGTAGGCTTTGTCAACTAACCAATCAATTATTGAAAAAAACTTAGCGTTCTATATGTTCATCGATATACTCGATTATTTTTTTATTTTAATTTTTTGCCAATTTACATCAGCTTTATTTTTTAATGTTACAGCACCTTCATCATTCCACTTGGTTAAAGTGTTTATTCCCCAAGAATTATAGAATAAATACAATTTGCCATTTCTTATTTCGTATGTTTCAGGATCAATATCTACTTTTTCTGCTTTGGCTCCAACAGCATAGGCGCAGTAACCTCCATATTGCGGTGCAAATTTTTCTGGGTTATTTTTAAATTTTTCCAGATTTGCCTGACTTGCAAATTTATATTTCACATTATCATGAGTAGCAATGAATTTGCTTTCTCCTTTTATAGTTTTATTATTAAAGTATTCTGTAACATCATATCCTTGAGCTACAAATCCTTTTTTAAGGTTATAATCAATTTGCTGAGCACTTATACCAATTGTTAATCCTAAAAACAGTAAGACAAAGAACTTTTTCATTTTGTATGTAATTGTTTTTTTGTTACATCAATTCAGTCGTGAAAAAATCAGAACATTACAACTTTAACATAATTATAAGTTTTTAGAAAAACAGATGTGAAATCGAACACTCTTTTAAGCTAAAATCACTTACACTTATAAATACGTGTTCTAAAAGTAAAAGTTGCATAAAAAAAATAAAGTCTGCCAGAATTTATTCTTTGCAGACTTTATCAATCAATCAATTATTGAAAAAAACGTAATCTTATATATGAGTATCGATATGCTCGATTATTTTTTCGTTTTTATTTTTTCCCAATTAGCATCAGCCTTTGGCTTTAGCTTTGCTGCACCTTCAGCTTTCCATTTCTTATGTGTGTTAGTTCCCCAGGAATTATAGAATAAATACAATTTGCCATCGTTAATTTCGAAAGTCTCTGGATCTATATCTACTTTATCTGCTTTGGTTGCAAGGGCATAAGAACAATATCCTCCATACTTAGGAGTAAATTTTCCTGGATTACTTTTGAATTTTTCCAGATTCGCCTGACTTGCGAATTTGAATTTTACATTGTCGTGAGTAGCAACATAGTTGCTTTTTCCTTCTATCGCTTTGTTATTGAAATATTCAGTAACATCATATCCCTCTGCAATATATCCGTCATCCGTATTATAATCTATTTGTTGTGCACTTAGGGTTATTGTAAATGCGAGTAACAGCGTTGTTATTAAATTTTTCATTGTTATAATTATGTATTGTTAGTATGGGGTATTAGATCGTGAAAAGAAGAAGACCTTACGAAATTGATAAATTAAGATAGAATAATTGTGAAAGAAAGTATATCTATAATGCCATTAGATTACATCCTCTAATATCGCTATGGTCAAACCTACCTAAGATTTCAAAACTGCCATGATCATAGATTTTGCCAAGATCTTGTGTTGCAATAAAAGAGCATGAATTTATGTTAGCCAAATCAATAATGTTTATCCCTCCTGTTTTACCATCCTCCAGAGAAGTTAGGGCATCTTCAGGGTCACGTGTTGAAACCTTCATCCATGGAGGACATTGAAAAATCCCATTACCTTTAGAATAAGCTTGAGATAATAACTCAGTCATACCATATTCGCTATGAATTTGTGATACTCCAAACCCGCCTTTTAGAACTTTATGTAATTCCTCACGTATCATTTCTTTTCGTCTACCCTTCATACCGCCCGTTTCCATGATTATGGTATCGTTATTCAACTGAATATGATTGTGTTCTACAAGATCCAATAAGGCAAAAGAAACGCCAATAAGTATTATTTTTTTGTTTTGTTCAGTAAGTCGTTTTAGAGTTGTTATCAGTTTTTTAGTTTCATCAAGATAAAACCCACTATCTAATTGCTGACTTTCTGTAATTAATTTATCAGCCATATAAACCAAAGAAGAGCCATCGCGTTCTAAATAAGATGGCAAAAGTGCTAATACTGTATAATCTTTGATGTCTCCATAAAAACATTGAAACCCTTTTCTGAAGCTATTTTCGTAAATACTCAAATTCGTTACATAATGTTTACTGGTAATACTTCCGGTGGTTCCGCTACTGGTAAAAACTTGCTGTATATTAGATGGAGAACTAACAATTTTTTCTTGTTTAAAAAACTCAATAGGTAGAAACGGAATTTCACTGCTATTTCTTATGGAACTTTTAATAACTCCTAAAAGGTTGCAAAATCGTTGATAAACGTTACAGTTTATATACTGGTGATGAAAAACTCTTAATGCTGCCTTTTCAAAATCCTGATCATTCTCAATTGTAAAAATTGTCTCAGCAAGCATATAAATGGATAGGTGTTTTGTTTAAAGCAAAGGTATAAAAAAACACTCTGTATTATTAATAGAGTGTTTGTATATTGTAAATCTTGGCTTTGCCAAAAATTTGTTTAATTTAAAATAAAACTATTATTGTCTAAGCAGTTTTCTTACAGTCTGGTGTTCACCACTTTTAATTCTAAGGACATAAACTCCAGTAGGTAGTGAAGAAATGTCTAGTTCTTTAGTTGTGATTACTTTAAATAATACCGTTTTACCTAAAACATTAAAAACTCTACAGGTTATTGATTTACCTGATTTAGAGGTAATATTCAGGGTGTTGCCAGAGACAGGATTAGGAAATACCTGAAACTCTTTTTCATTGTTTCTATCAAAAGTAGATTGTGCCTTAGCTCCAGTAGAAAAGGAGAGGACAAAAACACCAATAAGTATGAGTAGTAAGTAGATTTTTTTCATAAAACTTTATTTTGGGACTATAAAAATACAATATTTTATTAATAATTGAGTTAGGCTGTTCGTTTTTATATGTTAAATCTCTACAAAAAAGCAAATTTCTTTTCCTATTTAAGGAATTGTAATTTTGTAGGCAGGGTTTATCATTTGTTTTGTTGTTTCATAAAAAAAACGGATATTTGTTTCATTATGAAGTTATAAGGAATTATGTACGTCTTTTTGGAAATACCGACCTGGGTATTATTTAGCTAGAGAAATCTCTTTAGCTAACTCCATTTTTTTTCTTTTTTTAAACGTAATTCTTCTTATTCATGAGACAAAATAAACTTACCCTTACTAAACTATTCTCTTATTTTAAAATAGCAGTTACTGGCAAAGAACAACAGTTCACATCTGGTAGTATTCGAAAAGCGGTTTTCATGCTTGCTATCCCTATGATCTTAGAAATGATGATGGAATCCATTTTTGCATTAGTAGATGCGTATTGGGTTTCCAGTCTTGGAGCTAATGCTATAGCTACAGTTGGATTAACAGAATCGGTAATCACATTAATCTATGCTGTTGCAATTGGTCTTAGTATGGGGGTTACTGCTATTGTAGCACGAAGGGTTGGTGAGAAAGATATTGATGGAGCTTCACAGGCAGCCATACAATCTATATTTTTAGGTATTTCTGTTGCAATTATTATAAGTATAATTGGAATACTTTTCCCGAAAGAAATTTTAGCTCTTATGGGAGCTGAACCGGATTTAATAGCTGATGGATATGGATATACACAAATTTTATTAGGCGGAAACATTACAATTATGTTATTGTTTTTGATTAATGCAGTTTTCAGAGGAGCGGGTGATGCGTCGGTTGCTATGAAAGTATTAATAGTTTCAAATCTTCTAAATATCATTTTGGATCCACTTTTTATTTTTGGATTTGGACCAATTCCAGGTTTCGGAGTACAGGGAGCTGCAATTGCTACCACAATTGGTAGAGGTAGTGCAGTGCTATTGCAACTGATGATTCTTTTCTTTGGATGGAGTACCATTAAGGTAACTTTTAAGGATGTTGTTTTGCGATCTAAAGTAATGATTAACTTGATCAAAGTATCTCTTGGAGGGATTGGACAGTTTATTATTGGAACCTCTAGTTGGGTGTTTTTGATGAGGATCATGGCAGAATTTGGTAGTGAAGTTTTGGCGGGATATACCATTGCTATCAGAGTATTGATGTTTACACTCATGCCTTCTTGGGGAATGAGTAATGCCGCAGCAACACTTGTAGGTCAGAATCTTGGAGCTGGTAAACCTGAACGGGCAGAACAATCCGTATGGAAAACAGGAAAGTACAATGCTTATTTTATGATATTAGTATCCGTACTTTACTTAATCTTTGCTGAGGTTATTATCAGAATTTTTAGCGTAGAACCTGAAGTCGTAAAATACGGGGCATTAAGTCTGCGTGTAATTGCTGCTGGATACGTATTCTATGCATACGGCATGGTGGTGATTCAATCATTTAATGGTGCTGGAGATACTAAAACACCAACTATTATTAACTTTTTCTGCTTCTGGGTATTTCAACTTCCGTTTGCTTATTTGGCCGCAATTGTTTTTGATTGGGGAGCAATGGGAGTGTTTTTAGCAATTACTTTTGCCGAAATATTAATAGCCGTAGTTGGAATTATATGGTTTAGAAAAGGTACTTGGAAATCGGTGAAAGTGTAGCTATGATATATAAAAACACCCTCAATTGAGGGTGTTTTCTATATAAAATGAGATTTTTATCTTTATCTTTTATGATCTGACTTTATAGGGAAGTAGCCCAGGAAAAATCAGCAGCTATCGTTGTAGAAGTATTATAGGTTGAGGTCTCTACCGCGTCAGCACCATCTGTTTGTAAGTTCGAAGCAGGTGCGCTATCTCTAAAATCAAACTGTGTGTCGAATCCAGTTAAAGAAATACCAGTGATAGTTGCTCCAGAATTGTTTTTGATTTGGATTCCTGTCCCTCCCATCGTAGAAACGGCAGTATAGTTAACAAGTGTTGGGTTGTTGTTTACACCATCAGCTTCGATAGCAGTAGAGAAATTAGCGATTGTTATGTTTACGAATGTGTTCGTAAGTGTACCGTTCCATCCTTCAGTCCAATCTACAGCATCATCTTCAAGGTTTTCTGCGTAGAAATTCGTCATATTTACAGTGCCTCCGAAGAATTCAACTCCGTCATCAGAACCTCCAATTACTGCTACGTTGGTAATTGTAGTTCCATTACCTACTGCATATAAAGTTAGGCCATTGAACTGAGAATCAGCATTGATCTGAGCACCAGTATTTTTAAGAACTAAGTAGTTGATAGTACCAGAATTATCTGTATCATTAGTACCACCGTAAACAAGACCACCTACTTCAGCGATAGCATCTACACCTTCGGTGGTAGTGGCGTCACCACAAATAAGTAATCCTCCCCAAGCTTCACCATCATTTGATTCCATTACTACTGGATTAGTCATAGTACCTTGGATATCGATAGAAGCTCCTTTTAATACAGCTAAGTAGTTTGCAGTTCCAGATTCAGAAACAATTGTAGTTCCAGCTGGAATTGTTAAAGTAGCACCATTACTTACTAAAACAGGTCCACTTATTTCGTATGCTACAGAAGCATCAAGTGTAAGATCGCTAGAAATAGTAGCTGGAAGTACGTTACCAGAACCAGTTCCTGCATCAATTACCCACGCAAATAAACTTGCATTTGTAGAAGATGTGCTAAATACAGCATCAGCAGCAGTGTCCGCATCAGCACCGTCAATTTGTAAGTTAGAAGCTGGAGCGTTATCTCTAAAATCGAAAGATGTATCAAATCCAGTTAAAGTTAAACCGTTGATAGTAGCACCAGAATCATTTTTGATTTGGATTGCAGTTCCTCCAGTAGAAGAGATTGCAGTAAAGTTAACAAGTGTTGGGTTATTATTTACACCATCAGCCTCAATAGCAGTGGAGAAATTTGGGATAGTGTTTAAAACATATCCGTTAGTAAGTGTTCCATTCCAACCTTCTGTCCAGTCTACAGCATCATCTTCATTGTTTTGTAGGTATAAGTTATTTACATTTACGGTTCCTCCGAAAAATTCAACACCATCATCCGTACCATTAATGATACCTACATTGTCGATTGTAGTTCCAGAACCTACAGCATATAGTGTAAGACCATTGAATTGTGAAGTTGTAGTAATTTGTGCACCAGCATCTCTAACGATTAAGTAATCGATATTACCAGAACTATCGGTGTCATTATTTCCACCATAGATAAGCCCTCCAACTTCCGCTATCGCATCTGCTCCTTCCGTAGTCGTAGCATCACCACAAATAACTAAACCACCCCAAGCTCCTGCTTGGCCATTAGAACGCATAATTACAGGATTAGCTGCTGTTCCTTGAATATCAATATCAGCTCCTTTTAATATTGCCAGGTAATTATCTACTCCTGGTTCTGATACGATTTCAGTACCTGCAGGTATAGTAAGAGTAACTCCTGATGCAACAGTTACAGTTCCTGTAATTGAGTATTCAACACTAGCGTCTAATGTAAGATCTTCACTGATAAGACCATTTAAAATAGAATCATCAATAGGTGTTATTGGTCCACCATTGTCATCATCACTACCACAGGAAACTGAAAGTAACCCTGTAATTAGTGCAAAGCTTAATAATTTACTTAACGTTTTCATCATTGTTTATATTTAATTAAAATAAAGTTTTAAAACTTGTAACTAACACTTAAAGAGGTGTTTATTCCTGTAGAATATGATAAGATGGTATCTTCAAATTGATCTCCACTTACAACTTCTTGAATAAATTGTGTTCTTTCTATTGTAGGATTTAATAAGTTTTTAGCAGTTAATCCAATGCTCCAATTGTCATTTATCTGTTTGTTAGCGATAAAATCTAACGTAACAAACCCCTTTTCTATAATTTCGCCATTGAAGAAAGTATCTGGTTGCTGTTGATTTCTAGGAGCTCCTAAAGCAAAAATCTTATCTGATGTATAGTTTCCTATAAGCGTAAGTTCATATGGAAATTTTTCACCAGAGTTAAAAGTTAATGATAGATTAGAGATCCAATCAGATGCACCTTCTAATCCAATTTCAGTTCTGTCTCCATACTTGAAAGTTTGTTGAAGTGTTCCATCTTCTCTAATAACATCTTTTAAATCCTGCACGTGATCTAAATAAGATATGTTCCCACTAAGCCTTAAATTAGGATTTGATTCTCGTTTCTTAATTATATAAACTCTTCCTTCTAGTTCGAATCCTAAAATACGAGCTCTATCACCTGTATTGAAGTAAGAGAAGATATCTTCTCCTCCTCTTTGTAAACCACGGTTTATTGGATCTTCTATTCTCTTATAGAAGGCACTGAAAGATATTAACTCATCGTTTTTCGGAAAAAATTCTATTTTAAAATCTACGTTGTAGTTCTGAGATCTTTCTACATTAGGATTTCCTTGAAATACTTGCCCAACTTGAGATACATATTGAAAAGGTGCAATTTCCTTAAATTCAGGTAATGTTTGCCCTAAACTTCCTGAAAGACGTAATGCTAATTTTTCGTTTACTGAATACTTTAGGTTCAAGTACGGGTAGAAATTATCGTATTCTTTATTCGAAGATCCAATTCTTGCTTGTCCTGTAAGAGGATTTACAAAGTTTCCTACATCAAAGTTAACATCGATTTCATCTTTCTGATAACGAACACCAACTTGCGCTGTGAACTTGTTAAATGTTCCTGTAAAGTTTGCGTTTCCAGAGTAAGAAAGAAGTTCTGCGTCATAAGTATCTATTGGCTGTGTATTAAGTTGCAGTGCGCCAGTGTCAAAATTTTGTTGAGTGAAGATATCACCTATAGCATCTATTGATGTGGGGTTGATTGCTACATTACCTTCTTCAACTCCAAAAAATTGTGATAAAAAATCTCTGGTTTTATTTCTAAAATCTCCACCTACATTTAAGACAAAAATATCTTCTTCATCCTCATTTTGCTTAAGAACCCATTTATCAGAGATTCTAGCATTAATTTCTTGATCGGTAATTTCTTGAACAGATTTTCTTTGTTGAAATCCTCCAGTAAATCCAAGTTCTATAGCCCCATCTTCGTTCTCAGGTGTATTTGAATTATCGTTAAGAATATTTACTTCATTACGAATTCTATTAGGTTCATTAGCCACTAAATAATTAAATCCCGCTGCCCATTCTAAGTTATTCTTTTCAGAAAGTTTATGTTCTCCTATAAGCTGTGTTGCGGATAGAAAAGTATTCTTTATATTTTGATCTCTAAGAAACTGAGATCCTTCTTCAATATTATCTAGTTCTTCGAAAAATTCTGTAGTACGTTCACGTCCAGCTTCTAAGGTTTCTTCAAAAACTTTGTTAATGACAAAACTGTTAAAAGATAATTTATGATCATCACTAATCTTATATTGACTGTGTAACATTGCTGTGGAGTTAACAGTACGTAACCAACGTTTTAAATCATCTTCTGGTACTACGTCTCTTAGGTTCCCCTGATCATATTCTCTAAACAAACCTTCTCTATATTCGTGATCAACTGATTGACCTCCACTGAAATAAAGTTTAAAATTTCTAGCTTCACCTAATATTCCTCCAATATTAAACCCAAATCCATAGCTGATAGGAGTAGATATCTCTGCGGTGTTCCACGATTGCTGAGTTATGGCATTTACAAGGTTGCTGGCTTCAAATTCACGACTATATATTCCTAAAGAAATATCATCATTATTCGCTGTGACTTTAAAATTGCTAAAAATATCGTTATCGGCTACATTAGAATTAACTCCTGCACTAACACTTACACCAATATCTTTGGTTTTTGTAACCTGTTTAGAAACGATATCTATATTTCCAGAAGCAAGATCGGCCGAGTTAGAAGGAGCAAAGGTTTTACTTATTGAAACATTTCCAATAAATCTTGTTGGGAATAATTCTAAGTCTATATTTTTTTTATCGATATTGTCTGATGGTATTGGTAATCCATTAAGAGTAGTGCTTAGATAACGATCACCTAAACCACGTACATAAATATCTCCGGATCCTTCTGCTTTAGATACACCAGATATTTTTGTGGTAGCAGCGGAGGCGTTAGAAACTCCAAGTCTTGTTAATTGTTCTGCACCTATACTCTCTTTTATTTGAACAGCATTCTTTTGTTCCAGTAATAAAGCTTCTTCTCTCTCTCTATTGGTTTGAACTTTTATAACTACTTCTTCCAGTGCAGCAGCAGTAGCACCTAATGCTGTGTCAATTACGGTTACTTTATCAGGCGCTACGACAACTTCTGGTATACGTATGATTTCATAACCGGTAAAGCTAAACTCTAAGGTGTAGGTTCCTGTAGGAATATTATTTATTTCATACTTTCCATCGAAATCTGTCGAAGTACCTAAGGTGGTTCCAACGATTACAATATTAGCAAAAGGTAGTGGTTGATTGTTTACTTCTTTATCTAGAAGTGTTCCGTAGATTGATCCGGTTTCTTGTGCAAAATTTAATCCAAGATAAAACAGTGCAATTACTGTGAAAATTTTTCTCATTTCGTATTCGTAAAATTCTGTTACAAATAAATACGGTTTTACAGTAAGGAATCTTATCCTACTATTATCCTTAGTTTAAGGGATTGTAATTTTGGAGAAAATAAAGAGAAGAGGAGTTTTTGATGATTTTTTTAACCTTCTTTGTTGTATTGTTACAGGATACTAGTCCTTGTAAACCCTTTGTTTACCGTAAGTTTTGATTTTTCCTTTCTGCTGTACTAAATTGGGAATTTGTTTCAGAAAAAGAGCAACCTTAGGTTTTGGTAGTTTTATAAGATATTACATAAACATTATGACAACGTTAAACGGGTGAAAATGCATATATCTGTCTTAACAATTGGATAAACTTACAATACGAATAGTTGTAATGTTTTTGTGTTTTTTTAAGAATCATACGAGAATTTGCATTAGACAACAATTACTTCGCAGCTAAAATCTTAAAAATATTCATTTTTAAGATTTTATAAAAAAGAGAAGGCTGAAGAGAAACATTATTGTTGTTGGATAATAATGATCTTCCAGCCTTCTACGAACACGTTTCTTTATGTCTAATAGCTAACTCAAAATATTCAAGAAAGTATCACGCGTAGTATTCTGTATTTTAATAGAGTATTATTTCAAAATCTTATTGCAAATAAATAAAGTTTCACCGTCATTAGTTTTAACCTATTATTATTCTTGGATTAAGGAACTGTAACTTCTTTATCGAGTAAGATTTACGGTTTAGTTTAGGCTAATGATAGTAGTTTGAATACGCTATGATACTATAATAGTTAGTAAATTGTTGTTTATAAAAGAGTTTTGGTGATTGTTATAATTTTTGTTTTTAGTTTCTTTTGTTTTTGAAGTATTAAAAAAATATTGCCTCAAAGTTAAAAAGGATTAAAACTCAAAAAACTGTTTACAATTTTTTAAAACAGATATGGGATAAAAAAAGCACCTTGTAAATAATCAAGGTGCTTTTCTTTATATGAATTTACTATAACTTATAGTCTTGTCCAGCCAGATGTCCAAGTATCACTCTCTTGTAAAGCTCCTGCATAGTTAGCAGCAGTAAAGAAAGGATCTAACGTAGAAGGATCAAAATTATCTACTCCATCAATAGCAGTTGTATACTGGTAAGTTCCTCTGAAACCATTAATTTCGAACCCAGAAGGGATTGCAGCTCCCATACTATTAAACGGGTTTCCAGAGCCATCTACAGTAAAGTTGTTAAATGTAGCAAAGTCAGCTAAATCTACCGTTGCAACATCTTCGTGATCTAAATCAAAAGAGTTTACGTTATCGATGATAGAGTTTCTCACGATTACTTCATTGTTATTTAGGTTTACTAAGGTTTGGTCATCATCTACTTCGATTCCTTTTCCTGGAAAAGCTTTGATGATTGTGTTATACATAGATACTTTGGTACCTGCTCTAAACTCGATTCCTTTATTCTCACCATCACCATCTTCTGCACCGATTAAAGTAATATTAGACAATGTTGGGTTAGAGAAAGGCGCAGCACCTGGGTTATCAGAGAAATTATCTGCTTCGATACCTTTATCGCCAGCAACGGAAGTTTGTTGTGCGATCCAGAATTGACCATTTCCAATCCATCCATCTGTCCAGTCAAAAGAATCATCTCCAGCACCAGTTACTATGGCATATTTTAGGTTTACAGTTCCACCAAAAAACTCAATACCATCATCGTTACCGTTAAAAGCCTGGATGTATTCTATTGTAGTTCCACTACCAACTCCGTATAAAGAAAGGCCATTATATTCAGCATCATCGTTAATTTTTCCACCGGTATATTCTAAACGCACATAACGCAATATTCCTGAGTTATCTGTAGCATCAGTACCACCATAGGTGAGATTAGCAACCTCTGTGGTAGCTGTAGTTCCTCTATTGATAGGAGCTTTTCCTGCTAATAACAACCCTCCCCAATCTCCAGCATTAGGAGTGGATTTGTTAGAAGTAAACACTATAGGTTGGTTTGCAGTTCCTTCTGCCATAATAGTTGCTCCTTGCTCGATAGCTAAGTAAGAGAATACTCCGCCAACGTCACCTGCTATTATTCTTGTTCCTGCTTCAATAGTCATAGTAACTCCATCAACGACAGATACACCACCACGTAATTCATACACTTCGTTTGCTGTTAGTGTGATATCTTCTGTAATTTGACCTTCAAGAAGAATGCTCCCATCAGTATCTCCATTACCACCTTGGTTGATAATTACATCACCAATATTGTCTTCTTGAATAGTACAGGCAGAAAACAATACTGCCGTCCCAAGTAATATTCCCGTAAATAAATTTTTAGTTTTCATCTTTAATATTATTTGTGTTCGTTTTTTTTTAAAGTTTAAATGTTACTCCAAGACTGAAGTTGATACCATTATCAAAATTGTATGTTGTAAATTCTTGGTTTAAGTTTTCTTGATCTTGAAATCTGGTAATAGAAGGATTTAATAAGTTTTTAGCTTTAAAGCTGATTTCAATATTTTTTCCGATTTCATCTTTAAAATTAAAGTTTAAGGTTCCGTATCCTTTTTCAAAAATGTCTCCTCTACCATTACTACCTGCTGCATAGATTCGATCTCCAAAAATATTGAAGTCTAATGCCGAAGTAATTTTATGATTCTTGATTTCTTTGGTATATGCTATATCTGCATTGATTAAGAATGGAGAAGCTCCTTGTAGCTGACGATCATTATTAGTAGGTGCAATATTTACTCCATTGATCTGAAGATTTTCATCTATTTCTACTTTAGAATACATAAGGGTAGTATTCACCCCGAAATTAAGATCGTTCCAAACGGTTTCTTCTAATTCAAAAAGATTACCAAGATTCTTTCTATATTCTAATTCTAAACCAAAAACAGTAGCGTTAGATGTATTACCAAAAGAAACAAAGTTAGATGCAGATGCTAGTCCTATTTTTTCAATTGGTTTATCTATATACTTACCAAATACTGTTGCACTTAATAATTCTCCTGATTGTTCAGGGAAATACTCCCATTTAATATCTACATTGTAGTTGTCTGAGTTCTTAAGTTCTGGATTACCTACCGTAGATTCGGTTACATCTTCATCTAAGAAAGGAGCAACCTCTGTAAACTTTGGTAAGGTTACAGTCTTACTTGCAGCAAATCGAAGGTTTGATCTTTCGTTAAGTGAATATTTTAGACTAAGACTTGGTAAGATAAAAGTTTCATCTAATACACTGTTTCTAAATGGACTCGTTTCTAAATCTTGCTGAAGCCTAAAGTTTATATTTTGTTCGAATATTTCGGTTCTTACGCCTCCATTGAAGATTAATTTTTCACCTAGAGCATATTGTAAATTAGCATATCCTCCGAAATTTGTAAAATCTGCTTCGTAAATACGGGTAGAGTTTAAGTTTTCTAATACGATATACTCACCAGCAAGGAAGTTTTCCTCGTTAAGCAGTGCATCTGGATTATTAAAATCTACATTAAGGTTATTAAGGTTGTTTAGGTTGTAGTTTAACTGATTTGCTTCAAAATCTCTATCTTTTGATCTAAAGAAAGTACCTATCGTAACTTTATTTTTGAAGTTATCATCTTCGTCTTTTCCAAAATTGATATCAAAATCTACTTTACCAGAATAATCATTTTCGTTTAATTCTTGATAAAAACGTTGGTTATTAGCAAAATCAGGACTCGTTGCATCACCAAGGATTAAGTTTCCATTAGACACTTCGGTGAAAATTAATTGACGTCTGTCTGGGATTAAACCTTGTGCCTTGTTATAAGCAACTCCCCAACCTAATGAATATTTGTCTTCATTAAACTTATGGTCACCCGTGAACTGTTGCGTAAATAGGTTATTCTGCTCATAAGTTCCTCTTCTAATTCTGATAAATACATCAGTATCTTCACTACTAAGACCTCTTAATTCTCTTAGCTCGTCTTGTGTGTCATTTACATATAGTGTAGTAGAAAGAATTTTGTTATTACTATTCCATCGGTATCCTAAGCTACCAAGTATAGTAGTATTTGTTGTATATCTGTAGCGATCTACATCTTCAAAGAAACCAATACCAACTACGGATTCACCTTGTGAATTATAGGCTGCTTCTACACCATCTAAAGCAGTTTTATGTTCTTGACTAAAGGATCCTGTAAAAAGAAAATCTAATTTATGAGGACTATCCTCTCCAAATGTAAACGTTTTTCCGCCTGTAACACTAACTCCTCCATCTGGACCGTTAAATCTCTTTTTTGGGTTAAAGGAAGTGTCAAAAGGGTAATAGTCAATTTCGGTACTATTGTAATTATAATTAGGGATATCTAAAAAGATTGGTACTCTTCTGGATCCGTCATCAATTCCCCATTGATCATACTGACCTCCATTTAATAAAAAGAAATCATTACTGATAGCATTTGTGTTAGCGCCAGAACTGAAACCAATTTCTAAGAAACCTTTTCCAGGACGATCTTTGGTGTCGATATTTACACTTGCTCCTGCAAAATCACCGTAGATATTAGGAGAGTAGGTTTTATAGATACCTAAGTTTTCCACAATATCAGTTGGGAAGATTCCTAAATCGATCAATTTTAACTTAGGATTTAATGAAGGTATGGGTAAACCATTTAAGTATGCATTGTTATAACGATCTCCTAAACCACGAACATATAATTTGTCACTTTGTTTAGAAATACCGGTTGCTTTGGTTAAACCTGTGGCTACATCACTTACTCCTTTTTTAGAAAGCTCTTGTGCTCCAATTTTTTGCTGAATAGTTACCGCATTCTTTTGTTCAAGTAGGATAGCAGCTTCAGATTCTTTCTTAACAGTGGTTTTAATAATAACCTCGTCTAATGCAGCAGCACTTGCTCCTAAAGATGCATTTAGCGTAGTAGTTTGATTAGCGGTAACGACAACTTCTTTATCTAAGGTTTCATAACCAACAAAACTAAACTCTATGGTATAGGTTCCTGGTTCTAAATTTTCGATGGTATATAATCCATCAAAATCTGTGGTTGTTCCTTTACTAGTTCCCTTTATCAATACATTGGCAAAGGGTAAAGGTTGATCATTTGCTTCTTTGTCAAGCAAAGTACCAGCTATGGAGCCGGTTTCCTGCGCACTAACTATTCCAACAACGAATAGTGCACAGAGAATTACAATTTTTCTCATGTAACGTGTTCTAATTTTGAGGCAAATAACGATAGCAATTGTTACCTGTGTGTTACTGAAAAATTAAATAAGAATGATATTAATGTTAGGTAATTGTTATCAGAATTGAATAAGAGATTCCTTTTTAGTGAAAGAAAAATAGAGGAATAAAATCTCGAAATAATTGATTTTAAAAGGATGAAGAAGAGTAGTAATTGTATTTAGTATATTGTTTTCTATGTTAAGAAAATGTTTTAGCGTATTAAGTATGTAAAATAAATATTAATGCAGTGATCTCTTTATATTCTAAATTGAATAAAAGAGGATCTTTTTTTTTTGAATTGTTCACATAAAAAAACGCTTCGAATTCTCGAAGCGCCATAATTATTTTATGTTGATATACTTAATTTTTTGGATAATTTACCACAACATCATCTTTATTAGACCATGTTGTTACCGATGCGATTGTATTATCAGTATAGTTTACTTCTGATAACTTCTCATTATTCCAGAAGAACCATTTACCAGTTTTTACTCCATTTTTATATTGTCCCATGGCAATTTTCTTACCGGTAACATCATATGATTTCCATTCTCCTTGTAATTTCCCTTCCTTATTATAGAATCCTTGTTGACGGATTTCTCCATTGTCGTGAAAGAAGGTTCCTTTTATTACATCTCCTTGTTTTTCGAAAGTAGGTTTTACATCCTGAGCCATCATAGTTCCTGAAAATAAAATGGCTATTGCTACTAATATGTTTTTCATGATTCTAAATACTTTAAAATTATTTTGGGATGTCGACCTATAGTATAAAAGTACTATTTATTTTACATTTAAACAACATTTGCATAACATTAAATTAACATTGAATCTGTAAAATATTGTTTTTCAGGTTTTTGTAAAACAATAAATTTAACTTACTCTTTAAAACGAGCGCCCTAGTTTCTTATAATTTTAGACACTAAAAGTTACTATTATATTCATATTTTTGATCATCTTGTTTTTAAACATAATCCTAAAACATTACTATTTGAATGAATAAAAAGGAAAGACTTATAGAGGTTGCAATGGTTTTTTTTAGATTGGGCTGTTTTGCTTTTGGAGGCCCAGCTGCTCATATCGCTATGATGGAAGAAGAAGTGGTTCATAAAAGGAAATGGATGGACAGAGAACACTTTTTAGATCTTATTGGTGTAACTAATTTAATTCCTGGCCCTAACTCTACTGAAATGACCATGCATTGTGGTCATGAACGAGCTGGAATTGCAGGTTTATTTGTCGCGGGCGCTTGTTTTGTTTTTCCAGCAGTTGTTATTACAGGAGTTTTGGCGTGGTTTTATACTTCATATGGACAATTGCCAGAAGTTGCTCCTTTTATTTTTGGGATTAAGCCGGCTGTATTGGCTATAATTGCATCTGCTATTCTAAAATTAGGTAAAAAAGCTTTAAAAAGCCGGGAGATTGGTGCTATAGGTTTTTTAGTACTAATTGTTAGCCTTTTAGGGGTTAATGAAATTATAGCGTTATTAAGCGCAGGTGTTTTAGGAGTACTATATTTTTATTCCAAATCTAAATTCGCAACTACTCCTAAATCTATTGCTCCTTTTTTTATATTCAAGATTTCGACAGCTACTTTTATTAAACTATCTTCTATAAAAGTGTTTTGGACTTTTCTAAAGGTGGGCGCTATACTATATGGTAGCGGTTATGTGTTGTTTGCGTATCTTGATGCAGAATTAGTAACTAAAGGATGGTTGACAAGACTTGAACTGATAGATGCTATTGCGGTTGGACAATTTACACCAGGTCCCGTATTATCAACAGCCACCTTTATAGGGTATCAATTAGCCGGATTTTGGGGAGCTGTTGGTGCAACATTAGGGATTTTCCTTCCCTCTTTTCTTTTTGTCTTAGTTCTAAATCCATTGGTTCCTAAAATGCGAAAATCTAAAGTATTGGGTTATTTCTTAGACTCTGTTAATATTGCGGCGGTGGCTATTATGCTTTCAGTATTATATGTGATGTCTGTAGATACGCTAATAGATTGGAGAGCAATACTTATCGCTTTGCTAAGTGCATTCCTGATTTTTGGGATTAAAAAGGTGAATGTGATGTGGATAATATTGGGTGGATCAATATTGGGGTACTTACTGAATCTTATTTAGTGTAATTTTTAACAATAGCTTAAAGTTCTGATAACATAAAAACTCGCCAAAAAAAATATTTTTGACGAGTCGGAAGACACATAGTAATTTCAAAAAATCGTATTAGTTTTTGTCGACTTAGATTTTTGAAATACTGGGCTGACCAATCTGGTCAGCCTTTTTTGATTTTACATAAGTACTCAAAAAAAAGGATGTTTTAAAATAATTATTTTAAAACATTAAGATAACATTAACTTAACATTGATATTGGTTCTTTGCAGCGACAAAAATTAATATCGATCATGAAATTAAAGATTACCCTTATAGCGGTTGCTATATTTACGCTTTGTTCTGTAAAAGCTCAGGAAACAACTGAGACTAAATTCGGAAAAGGAATCCTAAATGTAGTTGCAAAAGATAGCTCATGGAGCATGCGATTTGCAACAAGATTCCAATTACTTGGTACGTCAGAATGGGGTATCAATGATGGAGATTATAGCAAACCCGAAACTTCATTTTTAGTAAGAAGAGCACGTTTAAAGTTTGACGGTTTTGCTTATAGTCCAAAACTTAAATATAAAATAGAACTTGGTTTATCTAACAGAGATATATCCGGAGCTTCAGAATTCACTAATAATGCACCACGTTATATTTTGGATGCGGTTATCAAATGGAATTTCTATAAAAACTTCACACTTTGGGCTGGACAAACAAAACTACCCGGTAACGTAGAGCGTGTTATTTCTTCTGCAAATTTACAGTTAGTTGACCGTTCCAGATTAAATAGTAGATTTAATATTGATCGTGATCTTGGTGTACAATTAAGACATCACTTTAAGCTGTCAGAAAAATTTCTAGTAAGAGAAGCATTTGCGGTTTCTCAGGGAGAAGGAAGAAATATTACTAGTGGTAACCTAGGAGGTCATCAATATACTGGTAGAGTAGAATTGTTGCCTTTTGGAAAATTTAAAAGTAAAGGAGATTATAAAGGAGGAGATCTTAAGAGAGAGCAAACTCCTAAGTTAATGCTTGCAGCTACTTATGATTTTAATGCAGATGCTGTTAAAAACAGAAGTAACCAAGGGTCATATATGACCACTAGCACCGGTTTTTACGAAACTAATATCTCTACGCTTTTTGTTGATGCAGTATTTAAATATAAAGGTTTCTCTTTTATGGGAGAATTTGCTGATAGAGACGCAGATGAAGCGATTGCAGTAGAAGAGGATGGAACACCTACAGGAGATATTGTTCAGGTAGGTAATGCTTTAAACTTACAAGCGGGCTATTTATTCAAAAATAATTGGGAAATTGCAGGAAGATATACTAATCTTAATTATGACGCTGTAGTTGGGAGAGACTTAGAACAACAATATACTTTAGGGGTTTCAAAATATGTTGCTGGACATAACCTAAAAGTCCAGTCAGATATAAGTTATACTACAGAGGCAGGAGAAGCAAGTGGATTAATGTACCGATTACAATTTGATATACATTTCTAAGTAATGTGCTAATACATAACAGTATGGTAACATTGGACTGGGAATTGATTTTAATATTTGCACTTTAAACAAAAAAAATAATGGATACGAATACTATTTATTTATTAATGGTGGTTGCTCTTGCAGTATTAGCAATTGCGGATCTTGTGGTGGGAGTTAGTAACGATGCAGTTAACTTCTTAAACTCAGCTATTGGTTCTAAAGCCGTCTCTTTTAGAACGATTATGATTGTTGCCAGTATTGGTATTGCGGCTGGTGCCATTTTTTCTAGTGGATTGATGGAAGTAGCTCGTAAAGGAATATTTAATCCTGGTGAATTTTATTTTGATGAAATCATGATCATTTTTATGGCGGTTATGATTACCGATATATTACTGCTCGATTTTTTTAATACGCTTGGGATGCCTACTTCTACAACAGTGTCTATTGTATTTAACCTTTTGGGAGCTGCAGTATGTGTTGCATTAATTAAAATAGGAGCAGATCAGGGACAAACATTTGCTGATTTAGAAAATTATATTAATACTAAGACTGCAAAAAAGATTATTAGTGGGATTTTACTCTCGGTTGTGATAGCCTTTTCAGTTGGAGCCGTCGTACAGTTTATTACCCGATTATTATTATCCTATAATTTTGAAAAGAAAGCTAAGTGGGTTGGTGCCTTATTTGGGGGGATTGCATTAACAGCTTTGTTGTATTTCATTTTTATGAAAGGTATTAAAGGGACCGCATATGCTAAATCAGTAGTTGATGTTATTTATAGTGGAGGTTCAGAAGGATTGTTAGCTGCTGCGAAGGAGTATTTTGGAACTTCATATGAGACTGTAAAAGAATTAGCAAAAGATCAGAAAGATTTGTTTAAGATTGATGGAGATGCAGGAACTATTAAAATGACATTAAGAGGGTTATTAGAAACTCATGTACTCGAAATTGTTGCAGCTGGTTTTGTGATATTTTCATCCCTATCTTATGTCCTTATTAACTTCGTTAAAGTAAATATTTATAAACTTATTATTGTCGTAGGTACATTTGGATTAGCGTTGGCTTTTTCAGGTAACGATTTGGTAAATTTTATTGGAGTACCTATTGCTGGTTGGCAATCCTATGAGGCTTGGATAGCTTCGGGTATTCCGGCGGCAGAATTTGCTATGGATGGCTTAGCTAAGAAAAGTGAGACTCCGGTATTATTATTGTTTGCAGCAGGAGCTATCATGGTTCTTACATTATGGTTATCTAAAAAGGCACGTTATGTTGCTGAAACCGAAATAAACCTTTCGAGAGAAGGAGAAGCTAAAGAACGTTTTAAACCTAATTTTTTATCTAGAGGTGTTGTAAGAGGTACGGTACTAATATCACAAGGATTAGGAGCGATTACACCAAAACCTGCGATGGATTTTATAGAAAAAAGATTCACAAAGCCTGTAATAGAATTACCAAAAGATAAGACCTATGAGATGCCAGCCTTTGATATGGTGCGGGCAGCAGTAAATCTGGTAGTAGCAGGAATTCTGATTTCTATTGCCACATCTATGGGATTACCACTTTCTACTACCTATGTGACCTTTATGGTAGCAATGGGTACCTCATTAGCTGATAGAGCTTGGGGAACTGAGAGTGCTGTATATCGTGTGGCTGGAGTACTTAATGTAATAGGCGGATGGTTTATGACTGCGATTAGTGCTTTTATTGCTGCAGGAGCAGTAGCATTTTTGATTAACCTTGGTGGTGCTCCGATGATAGCAGTACTTCTGTTAGTCGCGATATTGCTTTTAGCAAGAAATACCATAAGTTATAGGAAAAAAGTTAAAGCAGAGAAGGCAGAAGATAGCCTTAAAAATTCTGAGAGTAGTTCTGTTCAAGGAGTGATCGAAGAAAGTGCGGATAATATCAAATCCTTTGTAAGTAGAGGAACTAAGATTTATACAAGTACCATAGAAAGTCTTGTGAAATATGATTTGCCAGCCTTAAAGAAAACTAAAAAAGGAATCGCTAAGCTAGAAGCTGAGGTAGAGGATTTAAGAGATAATATCTTTTATTTTATTAAGAATCTGGATGAATCCAGTGTAGGTGCGAGTAACTTTTATATTAATATCTTAGGATATTTGCAGGACATGTCTCAATCATTAGATTATATCTCTAAGGCAAGTCATAAGCATGTAAACAACAATCATAAGAAACTTCGATTTAATCAAATTAAAGATCTGAAGGAAATCGAAGAGCAATTAAATGAGCTGTTCGGACAAATAAAAAAGGCATTTAGTGATAGAGAATTTGATCAAATTGATACTATTCTTAGTGAAAAGCAGGAATTATTCAATAGAGTTAATGAGAAAATTGACAAACAGGTTGCAAGAACCAGAACAGAAGAAAGTAGTCCTAAAAATACTACCTTGTATTTTGGGTTGTTATTAGAAACTAAGGATTTGATAACCGCAACCATGAACTTGTTAGAAACATATAGAGATCATAAATAATAAATATTTATACATATAAGACTTTAAAGGCTGGATATCATATTCAGCCTTTTTTGATTCTAATTGATACATAACTATGTATTGTATCTTAGTAAAGTTAAATCAATGTTATGATCATACGCTTTTAATGTTAGCTTATTGTTACCAAGCACTGTGTAATATGGATACTTCGTATTATGTAGTATATTTACCTTTATTGTTATATAATTCTAAATTATAATGAATAAAAAAGATATTACAATTCTACTAGTAGATGATGAACCAGATATTTTGGAAATCGTTGGATATAATCTTACGGCAGAAGGTTATAGTGTTTTAACAGCAGAAAATGGTTTAGAAGCTGTGAAAATTGCTAAAAAGAAAAAGCCTCATTTAATCATATTGGATGTAATGATGCCAGAGATGGATGGTATTGAAGCTTGCGAGCAAATTCGTAAAATACCAGATTTACAAAACACGATTATCACCTTTTTAACTGCACGTGGAGAAGATTACTCACAAGTAGCAGGTTTTGATGCAGGAGCAGATGATTATATTACAAAGCCCATTCGTCCTAAAGTGTTGGTAAGCAAGGTGAAAGCTTTATTACGTAGATTAAAAGAGGATGATTCTTCTGACGAGGTAGTGAAGATCGGAAACCTTGTTATTAATAGGGATGAATATAAGATCATTAAGGATAAAAAAGAAATTATATTACCAAGAAAAGAGTTCGAATTATTATCTTTATTAGCTTCTAAACCGGGCAAAGTATTCAAACGAGAAGATATTTTGGACAAGGTTTGGGGTAATGAAGTTATCGTCGGAGGTCGTACCATTGATGTGCATATCAGAAAGTTAAGAGAAAAACTTGGCGATGATAGTTTTAAAACTATTAAAGGAGTTGGCTATAAGTTTGTTGTATAATGGCAGAAAATTTTAAGAGATCGTATAGGTTTGCATACCTGTCGTCTTTATATATAACGTTAGTATTAACGCTCTTATTGAGCGTTTTTTTATATGTTCAATCTCAATTCAACTTTCTAGTTATAGCAGGTTTCATTATTGTATGTTACGCGGTTTGTTTTTTAATCATACAGTATCGGGTTCAGAGATTTATTTATCGTAGAGTTCGGAAAATATATGATGATATTGAAATGCTGGATATGGATACTATAGGTGATAGTCCAGTAACTACCGATATGAGGACGTTAATTAAAGAAGTTGAAAGATTCGCCCAGAAACGGAAGACTGAGATAGAAACTCTAAAGATTAGAGAAGACTATCGTAAAGAATTCATGGGAAATGTTTCTCATGAATTAAAGACTCCATTATTTACAGTACAAGGATATATTCTTACCCTTCTCGATGGAGCTATGAGTGATCCGGCAATTCTGGATAAATATCTTAATCGCGCTAATAAGGGTGTTGAACGTCTGATTTATATTGTGAAAGATCTTGACATGATTACTAAACTAGAAGTAGGAGATCTGAATCTTAATTATACCAATTTTGATATTATAGAAGTAATACAAAGTGTTTTTGATCTATTCGAAATGAAAGCGTCAAAAAAGAATATAGCGTTGACTTTTGATATGAACTACCAGGAAGCTGTTATGGTTCACGCAGATAAGGAGAGAATTCAACAGGTACTATCAAATTTGGTAGTAAATTCTATTAAGTACGGAAAAGAAGATGGTACCACAGAAGTTAGTATAGAGAACTTAATAAGAAATAAAGTGATTGTTAGAGTTACCGATAATGGAGAAGGGATTGCACAAGCTCATATCCCTAGATTATTTGAACGTTTTTATCGAGTAGATAAAAGCGGATCACGTAAAGAAGGAGGTTCAGGTCTTGGGTTGGCAATCGTTAAACACATTATAGAAGCTCATCACGAACGTATTTATGTAGAAAGTGATTATCGAATAGGAAGTGAATTTTCATTTACTTTGGAAAAAGTGAAAAAGTTCCCCGTAGTCGATGTCAGTACTAAAACTGCTTAATCCTTTATAAGTATTAAGATCATATAATTTTTTTAATGTAAATTCATGCTGTTTACAACTTGGCACTAATTTATTAATCGTAAGGCGTTCCGCTAAATATTCTTGCTCGAATTGACCTGGAGTAGGTATAAAAAATGCTTTTTTCTTAAGTTTTGCAAGATCCATTACCGTAGTATATCCTGATCTGGAAATAATGACATTACTACTGTTAATAGTATCCTGTAGTGCATTACCAGTGAGATAATTATGAACGATTATGTTATTCTTTACATATGTTTTTTGCGTTTCCTCAATAATACCTCTAACAAATACTATTTTTTTATCACTCCGTTCGAATTCTTGAAAAAGCTTTTTTTCCAACATGGTTCTTTGGGGTTCAGGACCCGAGAGTAATACCATGATATCATACTTTTTTGGTAGGTTTTGATAGGTAAACCTGCTTAAAGGTCCAAGATAAGTAACAGGAATATTATTTCTTTTGGGATGGCCAAGTTCACCACTTAAATTAGGATCATCCGCCATATCAGGTACCCAGCATACATCAAATTTCTTTATATATTTTTTATGGAGTTTTGTACTAATAGATGTTGTTTTTCCGCTAAGAACCGTGAGCTGATGTGTAATGAATACAGAAGGAATACTTTTATGTCTTACTCCCATTCTATTATCAGAGATAATACCATAAAAATCATCAGATTCCAGAATGCGTTTGGTTACTTTCTTTTCGGCAGAAATTGCGTGTGCTATTTTAGGACTATTGAGTAACATCTTTAATTTGAAGTTACTACCTTTTTTAGCGTATTCTACATTGTAGGATGGAAGTTCTTCCGTTTTTAAACGTGGAAATTCTTTTTTTAATAAGGCCAGAGCAATACCGTCAGAAGCGATCACTGGTTCAAAACCTTGATCTTTTAATGCGTTGATTATAGGGATACAACGAGTCGCATGACCTAATCCCCAATTTAACGGTGCTATCAATACTTTTTTACCCACAATTAATTAGTTTTAATAAATAGAGATCCATAAGTGTATTCTCTGTATTTTAAAATTAATAGTATTCTTCTGTCTATATATTTCCTTAATTTTACCAAAAAATTATGTTTAGGTTAGTGAAGCTTATATTTAAAAGTGAAACACATTGAATGTATTAGCTGAACTAATCCCGTTACAGAACGGGATTCGCATTGTAGTTATGTTTTTGGAGCTTAGGATTGTAAATTTCTGTTATAGGTAAAAAATCTAAACGCTAGATGTAACATAAAATGGATTAAAGAGTCGAATAGATATAGAAGTATATAGTACGTGGGAAGCAAGAATAAATTAAAACGTTTTAACGAGAACAAAACCTTTCAGAATGTAGTAGAACCTACTCGAGAAGAGGTGCTAAATAACTCCTTAGGATTTAAAGGAAAATGGAGAGAGAAGTTTTTCAAAAATGAAAACCCGATTGTATTGGAATTAGGATGCGGTAAGGGGGAATATACCATAGGATTAGCAGAAAAGTATCCTGATAAGAATTTTATAGGAATTGATATAAAGGGAGCTCGTTTCTGGCGTGGTGCTAAGACGGCTATAGAGAAAGAAATGAACAATGTAGGTTTTATTCGAACACAGATAGAATTAGTAGATCATATATTCGATACAAACGAAATTGATGAGATATGGATAACATTTCCAGATCCTCAGATCAAATACAAGCGAACAAAGCATAGAATGACTAACCATGAGTTCTTGCAACGCTATAAGAAAGTTCTTAAACCAGATGGGATCATGCATCTTAAAACAGACAGTGAATTTATGCATGGATATACATTAGGGTTGTTACATGGAGAAGGACATGAGGTACTTTATGCTAACCATAATGTGTATCATCAAGAAGGTTCGCCTGAGGAGGTGACAACCATCCAGACTTTTTATGAAAAACAATATTTAGAAAAAAATAAACCTATAACTTACATTCAGTTTAAAATTACCTAATTGCGTCATCGATTTGGAAACAACTAAACTCTTTCTCGTCACTTTTTTTGCATCCTTAGTTGGAGTAATCCCGCCAGGATTAATTAATATGACTGTAGCTAAGACCTGTCTGGAACGAGGAAAGAAAAACGGAATCTTAGTGGCAATAGGAGCTTCGGTTGTTGTTTTTATCCAAGCATTATTCGCTATTTTACTGGCAAAATATATATTTTTTAATCCTTTTGTGAAAAATATGCTACTCAGAACAGGAGCAGTTATATTTTTTCTAATGGCTATTTACTTTTTTGTTAAAGCAAAACAAAGAAGAACGAAAATTAAGGTATATAAACATGCAGGTTCTCGGAGTCTTTTTAAAGGGATGATGATGTCTGCAATTAATGTACTACCTATACCTTATTTTTGTACGATTGCTGCAGCTATGAGTGTAAGTGGAAAAATAGAGTATGATGCACCAAGGATTATAATATTTGGTATTGCTGCGGGAATAGGAACTTTTGTAACCTTATATTTTTATGTATTCTCTTTTCTTAAGATCGAAAAGAAAACGGCGTCTATAACTAAATATTCTAACTATTTTATGGGAATATTGATGTTGATTTTAGTAATGTTAACTTTGGCTAGAATAATTTATACTTGGGATGAAGGATAAGAATACAGACGAAAATTTTTTTGATAGAGTTTATCAAGTAGCAAAACTTATTCCATATGGTAGAATAACTTCATATGGAGCTATTGCCAAATACCTTGGAGCAGCAAGAAGTGCTCGAATGGTTGGTTGGGCCATGAATGCTTCTGGTAAACAAGAAGATGTACCTGCTCATCGTGTTGTGAACAGAAAAGGGATCCTAACCGGGAAACATCATTTTGATGGAACAAATTTAATGCAACAACTACTCGAAAACGAAGGCGTAGAAGTGATTGATAATCAGATACAAGATTTTGAGAAATTATTCTGGGATCCAATGAAGGAATTGTAATTTTTGATGAGCTTACAGGAAAACTCCAATACCAACAGAAAAAGTAGAAAAACTAACACCTCCGATTCTTAGGTATTCATATCCACCATTTATCTTTAACCTATTAACGTGGTAATTTAACAGTACGTTTAATTTGTCAGAAGATCGTGTGTTTATTAATGTCTGATTATAATTAAGCTCCAGACTCATAGGTTTAGCAAAGAAGTATTCTGCTCCGATACCATAGGTAAAACCTAATTCATCTACATCTCCTGCGATATAAGTAGCACCCATACCCCAATAAGCATTAAATTTCTCTGTGCGTACTCTATGATACTTTGCTAAAAATGTAAAAGTAGCCAAAGAGTTATCTCCAAAAAAAGTATTATTCTCCCATAGCTGTAGATAATCTGCCTCGATACTTACTCTCTTGAAAAACCTAAAATCTGCATTGACGTGATTACCATAGAGTTCCTTGTTTTCTGCAATAAAGCGATTGGTTAATGTAATTCTAGAATGGTTAGTGTCTCCTCCCCATTCATATGCGTAATTACCTTTGTTAGAATTATAATAAGGATATTTGGTAATAAAAGCTTTGCTAGCACTTCTTCCCTGTTCTTCAGGACTTTCTATTAAACCATAATATGTAGCATATAGCCCGATTTCAATAAAAACCATGGCGAGATCACCCCAAAGAGGATCATTATCAAATGAGGAGTTTCTAGCACTTCTGGAGCTTGATCTTGATGAACTATAATTGTTGTTCTTAGATAAACCTTTCTCAGCTTTTTCTAGTTTGCCCTGACTAAAACCTGCAGAGGATATGATTAGAAATAATAAGACAACAAATACTGTTCGTTTCATAATGGATGATTGATTTATTATAGAAATTCTTAGTGATCACAAATCGTACCGCTTTAAGAAAATTACTTCATTGTGTATACCGATAGCTGTATAAAGTATTTCAATTTGTAGGTTTTAGATTGTTAACTTTTCAGAGTATCTTTGCAAGAATAGAATAGCCGTTACGACTATTCTTTAGAAAAAGAAATAATACTCATGAAGTTAGAAAAATCTGATATAATTAAGGCTTTGGAGACTATTACGGTTGCCGGAGAAGGAAAGAACATGGTGGAGAGTGGTGCAGTGAAAAATGTGATTACTTTTGGAGATGAAGTAATTGTTGATTTGGAGTTATCTACACCTGCATTACATATCAAAAAGAGAGCAGAAGTTGATGTCATGAAAGCTATTCATGATAAAGTGTATGAAAAGGCGAAAGTAAAGGTGAATGTTAAAGTAGAAGCTCCTGTAGCTAAACAACCTGAAAAAAATGTAATTAAAGGGAAGCCGATTCCTGGAATTAAAAATATTATTGCGGTTGCTTCTGGAAAAGGAGGAGTTGGTAAATCTACTGTGACTTCTAACTTAGCCGTTACTTTAGCAAAAATGGGTTTTAGTGTTGGGCTATTGGATGCAGATATCTACGGACCTTCTGCACCTATTATGTTTGATGTAGAAAGAGAGAGACCATTATCTGTTAAAGTAGGCGATAAATCTAAAATGAAACCCGTAGAAAATTATGGGGTTAAAATATTGTCCATAGGATTTTTTACGCAACCTAACCAAGCAGTAGTTTGGAGAGGTCCTATGGCTGCAAAAGCATTAAATCAGATGATTTTTGATGCAGCTTGGGGAGAATTGGATTTCTTACTATTGGATTTACCTCCAGGAACGGGTGATATTCACTTATCGATTATGCAATCTTTACCGATAACAGGAGCCGTTGTAGTTAGTACACCGCAGAATGTAGCACTTGCTGATGCTAGAAAAGGAGTAGCGATGTTTCAACAGGAAAGTATTAGCGTGCCTGTGCTAGGGATCATAGAAAATATGGCATATTTTACTCCAGAAGAACTTCCTAACAATAAATATTATATCTTTGGTAAAGAAGGCGCTAAACATCTTGCAGAGGATATTGATGTTCCGTTTTTAGGAGAAATACCTTTAATACAAAGTATACGTGAGGCAGGAGATGTAGGTCGTCCAGCTGCATTGCAAACAGCAACTCCTATTGAAAAGGCCTTTGAAGAATTAACAAGGAATGTTGTACAGGAAGTAGTAGATAGAAACGAAAATTTACCACCTACTGAGGCGATTAAAATAACAACAATGGCAGGATGTTCTGCTGTAAAAAAATAGTAAATGACTTCTGAAGAATTAAGAATTAATGTAGAAAAAGCGCTAGATGAAATTCGTCCTTTCTTAGAAAGTGATGGAGGAAATATTTCATTGGTAGGCATAGAAGATGATAAGAGAGTCAAGGTACAACTTGAAGGTGCTTGTGTAGGTTGTAGTGTAAATCAAATGACACTAAAATCAGGAGTGGAGATGACAATCAAGAAGTATGCTCCTCAAATTGAAGAGGTATTAAATATCGAATAATATCGTTTTTATTAAATTTTATAAACTATATGCTCAAGAAAAATGTTTTTCTTGAGCATATGTTTTTTAATTCCAATTCTAATAGAATGATGAAAAAATTAATTTATCTACCGATTCTTAGTTTCGTTTTTTTATTTACTAGTTGTAGATCAAAAACTACGGAACGTATCGATATAACAAATACGCTATTAGGAAATGACAAACATCTGGAAGTCGAAAAAACGAATAAAAGCACAACTCATAAAGGTATTATAACAAACTCTGATTATGGAACAAGTCATAGTTATAGCTATAAACTTACAGTGAATAATGGAGATATAAATTGGGACGGAGGCACAGCAGAACCGAAACATCTTCTTTTTTGTAAGGATTCTATTTATATTCATTATCTCAAAGAAAAATACATTTCAGTAAAATCTAAAGATTCAATTGGAAATATAGTTGAAAAAGATGGTTATTATGTGGTTCAGGATGTATTCGAAGTCTATATCGATAAGCGTTACTTTTTTAAATTCTTTGGAGATGATTATTGGGCAGAGGTTTCATCTGAAAAATATAACCTTCAAAAAGAATCTTGTACTGAATATAGCATTCCAAATGACAATGAGTTATCAATACCTAATACGATAATAGATTAATAACTATTTGTTTTTTTTAAACCAAAGAACGGATGCAATATTGGAATCTTTAGAATAATCCAGTGATAGATCATCCAACTACCACCAAAAGTACCTAGAACCAGTATGATGAATTTTGGTAACAACCCCCAATCAAGACTCATGATATAATATCCGATGGTAATGGTAATTGTTTGATGTAAAATATAAAAAGGATAGACAGCTCTATTGCAATAAGCAAGTATTTTACTTTTTATATTTAGAAATTTAGCACCATATCCAAGGATGACCAGAATCCAAGACCATAGATTAGTTACTTTTATGAATGCTTCAGTACAATGAATAAGAAGGCTATCTTCTCCTTGTATCCATATAAAAAGTTGAACGGAAAAAGCAATAATTCCTATTATCAGAGCTTTGGATTTTATAAAGTCAAGACTTTTCCAGAATACCTTACCTGCAGCGATAAGTATAAAACCAAATAGAAAGAAGGTTAAAGAATTTATAAAATTAAACCAATCATCAATCAAAGCATGCGTAATATCGAAAAAAGGTTCTATTAAAACTTCTATAAAATATAATGGTATAATGAATAAGTACAATCCATATGTTTTTTGAACTTGTTGCTGTGTCCAATTCGTAAAACTTGATGTTTTTCTTTTGATCTGTATAAATAGAGGAGATAAAATAATAGAAAAGATAAGTAAGTAAGGCAAAAACCATAGATGATGCCAGCTAACGTTTCCTTCAGGATATATTCCAATAAAGGCTTCAGTTCTGATATAAGAAAAATAAGACCCGATGAATTCATTAGTAACTAATCTTTCAAAATAAACTTGTGGAGGCACAATGAATAACATACCAAATAATAAAGGAATCAAAAGTCTTTTGATGCGTTCCCAATTAAATTGCCAAAGATTTCTATGTGATAAGGCGTAAAAAGTTCCCATGCCCGAAATGACAAAAAGAATAGGTAAACGCCATTGATTTAGAAATAACATTGGCCAACGAATCCAATCATAAATTATGTTGTTCTTAATATGCCATCCCCAAGGAACAAAAAACATGCCTACGTGATAAAAAATTAGTAATCCAAATACGATTACACGTAACCAATCTAAATCATAACGGCGAATTTTTTTATCCATAACTTTTGAAATAATTGTTTTGTCAAAAGTGTAATAATTCCATTCTAATTAGATAAAAAATGACCCCAATTACGTCCAGAATTGTAATTTTGAACTCTTTAGTATGGATCTAAGAAGATTTTTGAAGCTCAATAAATGCTTTTGGAGACATTGCTACGTGTTTCTTGAATGCACTGTAAAATGTTGATTTAGAGTTGAAACCAACGGAGTTTCCAATAGCCTCTATCGTTAGATGATTATAGTTAGGATCTATTAAACGTATTTTAGAAACTTCAATTCGATATTGATTGATGAAATCATTAAAATTGAGTCCTGTGGATGTATTAATGATTTGAGAGATATAATTAGAGCTTGAATCTAACTCTTCAGCTAGAATTTTTAATGAGGCAGTATTAAGAAGGTAAAATTTATTTGTTTCTACAAACTCCGTAATTTTATTTATTGAGATTCCTTGATCTCTAAAACTAGAAGTTTCATATTTATCGGCAATCCAAGAATTTTCAAAAAAACGAGATTCTGATAATAATACAATACAGGTGATACTAACTATAATTGTATTAAAAATGAAAATGTAATGATCCCCACCATCGTCTTCAAAATTTAGATATACAATGAATATAAGTAAGAAAAGTAGAAGAAGTCCTATAGAGGTGTTTTTAGAAAAATCAAATTTGTTAATTCTTGTACTTTCTGCGCTAACAATTTTCTTTTTTGTTTTATTTATTACAATAAGACGAATAGATAATGTGATGTAAAAAACAAAACTTAATAAAATCAACCACCTAAATTCATCTTTGACCCATTGATAACTATAATCCATATCATCAGGAACAAACGCTCTAGGAACATCTGGATAATACGCCCCTAAATATGCATTGACCTTAACAGCTATAGGCTGAAGATAGTATTGTATTTGGGTTAGAAAATATAAGGTAGCTGGTACACAATGTAACCAATGTTTTTTTATGGTAATTGGTGTTCGAGTGAGTAAGGTATTTACGAAAAGATATATGGATGGTGCTAACAGTAATACAAGTGGTTCTGTACTATCATTAAAATGTGGAATATATTTTATAAGACCCGTGTAGCATAAGAAAATATCTGTAGCAATAATTGATTGTATCAATAATGACCAGCCATAGATTTTAAATGAGTTACTTTTTTTTGATGTCCTAAATAAAATAACCAAACTTACTAATAATCCTATGAAAATACCCAGACTGATAAAATAAGACACAAAATTATGGCGTATAGGAATTTGATCTATTATCTCATAAACATTTTCCATACCGATCTATTATTCTGTAATAAAGTCTGTTAGTTTTTGTGGTCCTTCGAGAGGGACTCTTATAATTTTTAAAGTACCATCTTCAGTAGTTGCGATTTGCCATTTGATTAGGGTAATATTACCATTTTCGATTTCGATTCCAGTAATTGATCTTGGATGTACACAGCTTCCATCATTAAACAGTGCTAACTCACCTGCTTCAGGAAAACGAGGACGATGTGTATGACCAATAATGGTAAATTGATTTTTATGATTAGCAATCCATTTTTTGATTCTCCGTTCTACTTTGATAGTTTCTTTGTAGTTTTTGGCAGGACTTGTTGGATCGGCAATACCAACAACTTGTAGTGGTTTCCATAATACACGTACCAAAAATCTATTGATTCTCCATCCTACATAATTCATGAAATCTGCTTGATGCCCGTGTAATAAGAAGATATCTTGCTTAGAAGCCTGATGTCTTAGGATAATTGCTTCTTGGAACTTTATTTCTGGAAAAAGAGGTACATCACTATCTGTCTTTGGATCAAAATAAGTGCTCAAGTGTTTTTTTACATATTTAGGATCGCGATAGACCATATCATGATTTCCCCAAATCATCTCCAATCTATTTTCAAAATAGAATTGTTGAAGCAATTCGTAGACATTTTTATGAGCTTTCAGTATAGTTTCGAAATGTAGGTTCTCCCATAGTTCATCTCCATCTCCTAATTCGCAATACGTAAAATTTTCATTATAATAATGCTTTAATGCATGAAAGTAAATATTCCGATTGTTGGCAAATTCATCTGCAAAACTATTATCTCCTCTGTGACAATCACTAAATAAGATAAACTTAGAACTGTCATCAAAAGAAATGACTTTTGCATTCTTATAAGCGCGATCCAGTCGGAATTGGGATGACATATTAGTGTTTGTTTTAGGTATAAATATAGCTAATACCATTTCCTATATAAAATTACCGGATAAAATTATTTCTTTTAATCTCATACTGCGTTACAAAATTGACCGATAGCTCAGGCTATCCATAAATTTTCTTCTTTATCTGAAATCAAAATATTTCAATTTAGTATTTCAGTAATTTCATATAAGAACTGGTATAATGTTTTTGTTTTTAATACAGAATTTCATCAATGAATTAAGGAGTTAACGAAGAAAAGGGAAAATAAAATTATTTTTTTTCAAAAAAATGGGTAATGAATTCTTTTTTCTCCCCCTTTAGTATAGAATCACTAAAGAGGCGGAAACCGAAAAGCCTTAAATAGAGTAGGTATTCTTAAAACCAATTCACAATGAAAACAAATCTTATTAAATTAACAATGTTGTTAGCACTGGGCTTATTCGTGTGGTCTTGTGATCACGATGAGTTGTCTGATCAGACTTCTCAAGACGAAGAAATTCTTCTAAAAAGAGGAAATGAATCCAATGAAGGAGGATCAGTATATTCTGCTTTGGGTTCTAAATATTCTAAGTCTGCTGCAAGAAACATTTTTTCTAAAGCCATGGCAACCGCCATAGCATCTAATCCAAGTGTAAAAGAATTACTAGTTAAAGAAGCTGGTAAGAAATTCAATGGTGATTACGAAATCTTATACCTTATGGTAAAAGATGCAGAAGTAAAAGGAGGTAAACTCTCTGATGTATTACAAAAAAGTTACATGCAGAATTTTAGAGAAGAAATTCCAAGAGATTTCTTCTCAGAGGAAGTATTAAAGGCAGATCCTTATATGACGATATATATTGATGAAATCTACTTTAGAAGCCCAGAATTACTATCTAATCCGGTAACTGTAGCTTTTGAAGCAGCAGAGATTGATGATACAAAGATTGAGTTTTATAAAGGATATAATTCTAAAGGACAAGAGGTTAAAGTAACTGAGTATACAAGAGAAGATGCAATTTTTGGTATTAAAGAAAATGAGAGAATTGTATTAGTAAATAAGAAGACATTAAGAACTATTAATGGAAATAGTATCAATAGTATTTTGTTTTTTCCTCCTCCAACAGATCCTTGTGATGATCTTTTAAATGCCATTGTAGCTCTTTTTACTACCGCAGTAATTACAGGTAATGATTTCTTAATCATCCAAGTGATGGAGCTAAATGAATTATACCAATGCATCTGTTTAGGTGACTGCGATGATCCTGATACGGATGGTGATGGTATTCCTGATAATGAAGATGATTGTCCTAATGAAGTAGGGCCAGCATCTAATAATGGTTGTCCAGAAGCTCCGGGTTGTGTTGCACCAGCTGGATGTGATAGAACAAATCGTAATGATAAAGATGAAATCTATAAATTTAAGTTCTCTAGTTGTGACGCATATCAATCAACTACAAACTTATTCGAAGGAGATAGAGAGATGAGAGCATCTGTTACCTATGCATCTTTAAATACGTTAACAGGAGTTGCAGAAACATCTACAATTCTGAAAGCAGGGAGTTTTTCTAAAAATACATTAAGAGATGCTAATTTTTGGGGTACTTGCCAATCTACGAATTGGGTAACCGTAAATTGGGAAACATTTACTTGGGATTATTGTACATATGGAGAACAAGCTTATGTGTATTGGTATGAAGAAGATAATCCAGATACTACAGCTTCATTATCACTGGGAGTTACATTTACGTTAGGTCCAGTAAGTATTCCTATTAGTTTTACGATTCCTTTTGCCAATGAAAATGATCCTTTAGGAGGTTCTTTAGTACAGTACTGTGATGAAGCTGATGGTTCAGGTTATCAGTATAATACCGGAAATATCAATTTCTACTACAGAATGGAACCTTAAAGAATAGAGGGTTTATAATAAAACACAAAGGTAGTTTACCGAAAATGCCTTTGTGGGATATATAATACTTGAAATCATCCTGATTTTTTTTGGATGAATTCTAAAAACTTCAGGAAGATTTCTTGGTATTATTTAATAGAGTAGGTGAATTCTTAAAACTAAAAACAATGAAATATTTAATAGTTGGTGCTTTGGCACTTGGTTTAATACTAACATCTTGCAATAAAGAAGAAATTGAAACTATAGAAGAATCTGTAATCACAGTAGATATCGAAAAAGCTGCGGGATCATATAGAGTGTGGTATGATAATGGAAACCAACCTGGACAAGATGGTGTAGACTATGGATGTAAAGGATCTGGAGGAAATTGTTTAGATACTGTGGTTGTTACCGCTTCTATGGCAAGTCCTGAAATAGCAGGAGATCTTGTTGATACTGTTGGATCTGGTAATACAGGAGCAGTAATAGATATTTTTAAGCACTATGGAAGAGAGTTATCTGAGGTAATACCTGCAAATTTAATAGAAGGTGTAATAGGAGGAGAACTACAAGTTTCTAATAAAGGAACTTTTGAAAAAAATGAAATAGTCTATCTTAACTTTAATGATAGAAGAGGAAATACTAAAAGCGTAATTCCATTGAGAAAATAAATTCTAGGAAAAGTTGTTGTCTACCTAAGCTTGTCGTAAACCAATTATAGACTATATAGGATTACTAAGGCTAAGGTAGACTTCATTATAGAAGAATTACAAAGAATTTTAAGAATCAATTTAAATATGAAATCAATATTAGGAGCGATTATTTTTATTATTCTTTTTTCATGTCAAGACAAGAAAAATAATAAAGATGCTCAGTTTAAATATGTGAAAAATATGACTTTTGACTCTGGGTTTAAAAGTGGAAATGCTCAAATTGAATTTATTAATGGGAAAGAGTTTCTTTGTATTGGGGAGTATCAAAAAGAAAAAAGAATTGCGCTACATCCATTGGATGGTAAGGAATCAATTTTTATAGATATCAGTCGATTAGATCTTTTTAATGAGCGTGTTCTTGCCTTCGAGATTTTAAGCTTAGATACAATTTTAGTATTACCTTATTATTCAAACATTCTTTATTGCATGAATCAAAAAGGTGATGTCTGGAAGACAATTGATTTAAATCCATATTTAGAAAAGGAAGGAAGGTTCGAGTTAAAGCGATCCGCAACACCATTCCATTACAATAATAATTCACTCATATTTTCATTAGAATACCTAATGGATACAGAAATAGCATACGATGTCTATGATTATCGAAAAAAGCGAAATGCTGCTCCAATACTATTAAAAATTGAAGATATTTTTGAAGATACTCTTGATGTACAGTTTGGATTAAGAAATTTATATAATCACTTTTCTGATGCAAACCATGCTAATATAGAGGGAAATAATTTTGCATTTATAAATGATCAGATAGTATTTAATACTGCATATAGTGATTCATTGTATATTATAGATCCGGATCATCTGAGAATAAAACAAAAAATAAAAATCTCATCAGATTATTCTCGGATATATATTGATCCTATTGCGAATAAACAACAAGCTCAAAATCCTAATTTAGTAAATCAAAATTTTACAACTAATGGTCAGATCAGAAGCGTTAAATATGATAATGATGAGAAAGTCTATCTTGTTTTTGTTTCTCATAAACCCAAAGAATTGCGGACTAGTTGGTCAGTCATTATTTTGGATAATGATTTTAATAAAATAGATGAGTATCTGATGGATGATTCTAAATACGCATATTATGGACTTATTTCTTCCAAGGGCTTATTGATTTCTAACTATTATGAGACATTAAGAGATGTGGCGACCTATGATAAAAACACCTACGCATTATATGATTTTGAATGAGATTTAAAAAAACTTCTTTTTTACAAAGAAGATTATAAAAAATAACAAAATGAATAGAAAAGGGTATATCCAAAGATTCATCTGTGAATTATTGGATAGTAGTAAGGTATCGGTATTTCCGTGTAAAACAAGAGGTCCCCAAAAGTAAGGAGATGTCTCTGACCCTTGATGGTTGTGTAAATATTCTAGTTTAGATTGATGTAGTGCCGATGATTTGGGCAATCCTTTTTTTAAGTGCTTGTAAAAGTTAAGAACAATCTTATTTGTTGATTTTTCATTGGTGTTCCAAAGAGAAGAAATAACGCTTTTAGCACCTGAATGAAAAAAACCTCTAGTCAAACTCATGATTCCTTCTCCCGGTTGTAGTTCACCGATCCCTGTTCTGCATGCGTCTAGAATCACCAACTCGGCTTGTTGCTTAATGAAATACAATTCATTTAATGTTAGCTTTTCGTCATAAAAAGCAATCCAAGGTTCTTGATTACTCATAGAACTAGCATGTGTGGATAAATGTATAGTTTTATAATCACTAGATTTATTAATAAAGTTGTTTTTAGAAGCGTTCTTTTCCGTAAAAAAATCTCCATCAAATAAACCTTTAATTTCGTTCATTTTGTCTTCACTTTTTTTTAGATCAGATAACTGATGGTTTTCAAAATTAATAGGAGCGAAACCTAAAATATTTTGACTGGAAGAGCGTATTGTTTTATCCGTACTTTTAGATAAGGACATTGAATATTGATAGCTGGTTTCTATAAAATTTATAAGATAACTGTCTTGTATGTTTTTTGCACTTGGATGTATCGTCAACACTTCAAAAGGGATGTATTGTAATATATGATCGGGAATAATAGTTATTTTTTTATTTACTTTAGTTTTAATATCTGAAATAAAAGGTAGGAGCTGAGAGGCAATAGAAAATGAAGTTTTTTTATATATTTCCTGATCTTCAATAGAAAACAAAGGCCGATGTAATAATGTATTTAGCGTTATAATTTCTTTATCTAATTTAGAAATATCGGCTATTTTAAAGAATGATACTTTGTCTGATGTAATATACATACCGTAACCTTCTTGATCTGATAAAATATATTGAACTAAAGCAGTATTATTTTTAGTAACCTCTTGGACACTTTCTTTAAAAGAAACAATATCAATTTCCTTTTTATAAGAATAGTAATTAGGGTATTCTTTTTCTAGAGATTTTAAAAACTCTTCATAATCTCTTTTTCTTTGAAAAATTAAAGATCGTCTATCACTTTCCGAGAAATATCCTTCTTTAAGGGGTTTTTGGCTGGCAAGAAGTATTTTGTACTTCAGGGCGTATTCCTTTTCTTGTAATGAATCGGGTAACCCTCCACGATTTTTAGCTTCTTCATGGGTCAAGTTTTCTAATAGTGATAAGGATTTACTTTTCTCCATAAAGTAAAAGGCATCTTTATGTTTGTTTAAGGTATAACATATAGAAGTTGCTAGTATATATAGATCGACTCCTTTTTTACGCCAAAAGAATTTGGATCTTTGCTCAGAACTTTCGGAACGTATGATGTCTATGAGTTGATCTGCTCTAATAATTGTACTTAATGCATGCTGGAGATAGGTTGTGTTTTGGGTTTCATTATAAAATTGCAACCATGCATTGGCTTTATCTTTTAGGTCATTAACCAGATCAATCTTATTAGTTGACGGAATTAAACTTTCTAATGAAGGAACTTTATCATATTCTAAATCGTTGTCAATACTATAGTTTATTGCTTTTTGATAATGCACTAAAGCTTTTTTATATTCTTTTTTTTGTAAGTAATAATCTCCTAGATTATCAAATATAGAAATATGCTGAGGATCGTATTGTAGCCCTTTTTGGTAATGAAAATAAGCTGTTTCTTGCTGATTTGTACGTGCATGAATATACCCTAGATTATTATAAATAACAGCAATTCTATAGCCGTTAATTTTTTCCAGACTTAAAATAAGAGATAAAGCTTTATTATAATAAGAAATGGCCTTAAGATTCTCTTTTAATTCATCATAAATATTTCCATATCTATTGTAAATAATAATTTTTTGTTTCTTTCTTGAATTATCAGATAAATGAGCAATGGAATTTTCAGTTTTTTTTAGATATTCAATGGCTTTCTGGTAATTTTCCCTCTTACCCGTTTGAAAATATACTCTAGAGAAGCTTAAGTATACGCTATACATTTCTTTATTTAAAACAGTATCATTTTGCTTTTCGATAATGTGTTCTGCTTCTTGTAAATAATCTAATAACTTATAATAATCTCCTCTTTCAATAAATAAATTTGCTAATCCAACTGTATATGCTTTAATGGAGTATTTATCTTTATGTTTTTGTTTTATGAGTTTTTTAAATGTCTTAATAGCGTTGGTTTCATCTCCAGAATAGTAATAAAAATAAGCAAGGTTATTGTATGTTTTATTAACCAATTCAGGAATAGAGTCTATATATTCTTTTTGAATCTCTAGGGCTTTATGCCCATAGATAATAGCCTTTTTATAATCTTTATTATTATAATTTAGTTTACTATAACTATTGTATATAGAACTTAATTGAATAGAATCGATACTATTTTTTTGTGATTCGATCCATTGTTCAATTGTATTAGTTTTAGTATCATAGGAGACATCGGAGTTTTCTATTTTATGATATTGATCTATAATAGATTGCGCATTTCCTATATAGGTAAAAATTATACATAATACACTAAAAACACGGTTCAGTGTAGATGGCAAAAGGTGGTTATTGGTCATTATTACGGACGGTATAAGAGTATCTTAAAAATAACCAACTTTTTAAAATAAAAGCAAAGCTGTTAAGAGAATTCATTAAAAATCTCTTAAAATAGCTTGGCTTTATAAAATTATATCAATAATTAATGGGAATTATTGAATGATTCGATCAAAGAACTTAACAGGTAATTCATTAGCGTCTTCTAATAATGTCGCATTTAGATATAATTGTTGAATCATTTGATTGGGCAATTCATAACCCTCACTAAAATATTCCATAGCTATTGCCGTTACTCTTGGCGCTGCATAAGAAGTACCATCAACAGTAATATAGTCATTAGTTTCAGGATTATAGAATGATATATTTTCTCCTTTAGATAAGAAATCTACACTTGTAAAACCATAATTAGAGAAATCGGATTTAAAAACTTTTTGATCGTTGTTAACTTGCTTAATCCCGTAACTACCAACAGCGAGTACATTGCTATGTGGAATTGAAGAAGGAAAGTGTTTCGTTATATCATTATTGATATTGTGGTTCCCAGCGGATGTGATATGCAGTATATTTGGGTTTTCTGCAATAAATTTAGATAATAGGTGACTTGGATAATGATACCATCCAAAACTCATATTGATAAGTGATACTTCTGGTTTATCTACAGCATATAAATATCCACAAAGTATATCAAAAGTATTACCCTTACCTAAGTCATTAAAAACTTTTACAGGGAGAATTTGATAGTCAGAGAAACCATCACCATCTAGTTTTGATTTTAATATATCTGTTATAATGGTTCCATGCCCATTATCATCAAAAGGGTTGTTGTCATGATTCACGAAATCCCAGCCTATTATTTCTGGATTTTCTTCATCATCGCACAATGATGTATTGGCAGAATTATTATATAAAAAAGGATCTTTTATTTGCAATTTATTTATGTCGATTCCGGTATCTAGGATAGCAATAGTAGCATCAGTATTTATAGGTTTTATATAAGATGAAATAAGTGAAATGTTTTGAGTTATGTTATTATTGGATAAAGTAGTGTTTTCATTTTGATAGAATAATTGATATTCCGTTCCTTCTACTCCACCTTCTTGAGCTAAATCTTCTTTTCGTCCTTCTATTTCCGTTCCAACGGGAAACTCCCATTTTTCTATACGTTTATTACTACAGTCACAGGTTTCGTATTTTACAATATCATATTTATCTCTCAAGTAGCTTTTGATATTTTCTCCAGTGCTTTTGCCGTACTCTATAATTAATACATTTTTAGATTTTACAGGCATTATACTGTTGGATTGTTTTTGATTGAATTGTTGTTGGTTTTGAGGTAGATCTTCAATCAGTAAAGTATTTTCGTCATAGGTACAATCTGTTAATAAAAGACATATAACAATAAGGCTTAAAAAGAGTTTTGTGGTTTTCATGTGAATAGAGTTTTAAGTGTTATTTTTATGTCATGGTATGTAAATTAAGAATTCATTACCCATTTACATGATTTAAAATATTGTATTTAGAGGTCGTAATGGTAAATTATATAGGATTTTTGACCTTTAATATTTATAAACAGTAATGTATTTTTTGAAGATATAGCAGTATGAATAATATCACTCACAAAGGAGTAGAGACTGATGAATATTTTATTAAAGCTCTATTAGAACAAGATAATAGAGTTATATCCGAAATATATGAACGATTTTTCCCTAAAACATTACGATTTGTTTTTCAAAATAGAGGAACCCTAGATCAGGCTAAGGACGTTTTTCAAGAATCACTATTTTATATTATTGTAGGTGTTAGAGAAAGAAGGCTGAAAATAGAGTGTTTTGAGGCATATTTATTTACTGTTAGCAAAAATATGTGGAGAAGAGAGCTAGAATTACAAAAAAAATGGGTAATGAATCACGATGTTGTTACACTAGTAGATAAAGAAACAAATTTTGCAATGTTTATGTTAGAACAAGAACAGATGGAATTGTATCGTGAAAAGTTTACCAGTTTATCCGAAAATTGCAAGGAAATCTTGTCTCTTTTTTTCAATGATGTTTCGTATGAACAGATTATAAAAGAATTGTCTTATGCAACGATTAATACGGCTAGACAAAGGATTTTTAAATGTAGAAACAAGTTGTTAACAATGATAAAATCTGATGTTAGGTATACTAAAGTAATAGCAAGTTATGATGGAATTTGATAAAGAAACATATGATCAGATTGATGCATATTTGAATGAGTCAATGAGTAAAGACGAAAAACTTGTTTTTGAAAAAAAGATGCAGACTAATGATTTGTTAAAGCAAGAAGTTGGACTTAATAAATCATTAAAAACAGTAGTTAAAGATGAGGGTTGGGTCCTAATGGATCCTAAAAATGTGCAGAAAGATGAAATTTCATCCATAAGATCTTATAGAAGAAGTGATGAATTTATAAATGCTCAAGAAGCAATAGAATCATCAGCAAAGAAATTTTTTGATGAAAAATATCCTAATAAAAAGAATAAGAATTGGATATATTATACAGGTGTGGTAGCTGCAGCTTTATTAGCTTTTGTAGTTCTAAGATATACAGGAGGCCAAGATACCCAGAATTTATACGCTACTTATAGTGATTGGGAGCAACTACCTTCATTAATTGTTCAGGGTGATGATGATCAGGAACTGGCAAAAGCTGAATTGTTATTTGAAGATCAAAAGTATAAGGAGGCAATTATCATTTTTAATACATTTATAACAGAAAATAGCGCAGAAAAAAATATTGAAACCAATCCATATATTTTCTCTTACCTAGGAATTGCACATCTCGAATTAGAAAACTATCAAAAAGCGTTAGAATATTTTGAACGATTACAGCAAAGTGGAATGATAGATTATTCTAGAGCTTATTGGTATAAAGCATTGCTGTATATTAAGAAATCAGATATAATAAAAGCTAAAGAACAACTAAGATTGATTGTAGCAAATAATAAAAACTATAATTATAATGAGGCACAAGAACTTTTAGAAAAACTAGAGTAATATTTAGTTCTGAAGACTGTGTTTTTTAGATCTTAAATGAAAATTGCTTAGTATCATTAAAAAAGCAACTATATACAACCACCAGGTTTGACGATAGTCTAGATAATAAGCGATAAGTAAAATAGAAAGCCCTGAAGTATACAATACAATATTAACCCAAGATTTGTTTTTGTAATGTTTCCACATTAAAATAGTACTACCTAATAGAAACGCAACAAGAATAGTGTATTTCCAATTAGAATTGTATTCTAATTGTCCAAGCCCAATAAAACTAAATAATGAAGCATAAGCTGCCCAACAGAAAGCACATTTTGGGAATAAAAAAAATACAACAGCAGATAGTATGTTCAGAGCGCTCATTTTCTTTGTGTGGTTACCAACTTGTTTTTTTGAACTTTTGGTAGTACACGAACAAGAGTTTTTCTTTGAATAGTACATTTGCTGTTGTATTTTAGAATTAAACCTGATTGTGGGCAAAAAAGGGTATTAATGTGTTAAGAGCGAAATTTTTACGATGTATTGTTGTGAAAACCCCGCTCCATTGTAATAGAAAATTAGTTAGATGGTTTTTTAGGTTTCCCTTCTTCCCATTGCGCTTTACCTAGTAACCAACTAAAATCTCCGGATAATTGATCTCCAGATATTACTTTTCCTTTTTTATATTCATAGATTCCTGCACTAGAGTGACATCCCATGCAGCTTTCTGTTCCGAAAATAGTAATGTCACTTACAGGATTCGCTTCCATTAGGTTAGATGCTGACTGATTTCCTGCCTGGAAAAAAGTCTCCATAGTAATATTGGTTAGCAAGGCTAAGTTAGGATTGCCACCAGGTTTATTTACTACAGAATTTGGAACCTTATATCCACTTTCTGTATGATTTCCAGGAAGTACATTTTGATCTATTGGATATTGAGTGTCAATTAACTGATAATATTGCCAAACACTTTTTTGTTGCTTAAAATATGTTTGCATTTTTTCATTTACTCGTTGTACTCGCACAGGAATATCCACCATACGTTTAGCCTGAGTTTTCATTACATCGCTTTCAGCATAGTACTTGTCAGTATTACTGCTCGAAATTGTCCAAAAATCTCCATGTTCACCTTTATTGTGTGTATAGGTTGTACCGCCATTGGTTACGTCTATATTTACTGGACAAATCTCACAATTTGGGTCTGTTAACGAAGGTGGAATTACAGTTGTCTTTCCATCTTTTTCGATCACATTTTGATCCAGGTTATCAATATGTTCAAAAGTAGACCAAACCCATTGCTTTCCTGTTGGAGTTTTTTGGCTAATATGAAAACCAATCATTCCTAAATCTTTTTTAACTAAAGAAGTGCCATCAGGACCTATGATGTATCCTTCTTCTCTATAATACCGATCCTTAATATCCGAATCCTCTAGTATTTTCCAGGCAAATTTGATTTCTATAGCTCCAAGCTTATTTTCTTGATAATTTCCTTTTGGAAAATTGGCGATGCCGCTTTCAGAAAATTTGGTTTGCCCATTTTTATTATACAACTTGTTTGTAACGATATAATCAAATTCTTCTTTATTCATTAATACTTCATACACCACTACATTTCCGTTTTGATCAAATAGTTTTCCTGCAAATGCCTGATCTACTTCATCGGCGATATCAAAGTTTTTAGGGTGTGTAGGCGTAGCAGAAGAAAGTACTAATCTGGCATCTTCGGATATCTTATCATCATGTAATCCTAATCCAGATGCCGTTCTAGGACTTCCCCAAGGTGCAGGCGTTTTTCCATCAGAACGATATACCTGAAATGCCTCTTTCCAACCTAACCAGGTAGGTTCTCCTTTATCAGTAAATTTCTCCGTTGGCTTCCCTTTATCATCTCTGGGCCACATAATAGCTATAAAAGCTTGCCAGCTATATTCATTAAACTTTTCGTTAAGCTTGAATATTTCCTTTTTATCTTTTAGTTTTTGCTGAAGTACCGGATCGACATCTACCGGAATGTTTGCCGAAAATGGGATAGGTGCAGGAACTTTTTGATAGTCATTATTAATAGTTACTTCGGCTTTATCATTATTACCTTTTACAGTTATTTTATCATCGCAAGAAAATAGTATAAGCGAAATACATAAAATAGTCGTGAGATAGTATGTTTTATAGTTTAAAAGTTGTAATGTGTGTTTCATAGTATGAAAATTTAAGGTTAATTAGTTATAATAATTGTAGTTGGATTGTCTTCTCTTCCAAAAAAGGGATGAAGTATATCGATCTTCTTGGGCATAATACTCCTGCCTCTTTTTTTGATACCCTAGATAATCTCGAGCAACGATTTGTTGATATTTCTGTAATCCGGATTGATCTCCTTTTAGATCATCCAAAGTGGCATAAGCCGCAAATTGACTCATAGCTAAGGATTTAAAAATCCCTAAAGATGAAATTGGGTCATAACTGGATGCGGCATCACCAACTGCTAACCATGAATTGCCAGTAGCAGAAGAGAGATACTGTGTATGCGCAGCGACTACCTTAGGTTGTGAGAGATATATAGCATCTTTAACTCTGTTGTTAGTGTACTTGGTATTATATAAAAGATTATTAAAAGCTTTTTTTTGGCGTAGTTGTAATTGATTAGCTATATCTGCATCAGTCATATATCCAATTACAACTGTTTCATTCGGTAATGTAGCGCTATACCACCAACCATTGTGATCAGTTTCTACACATGTTCCATTTCCTATTCCGGTAGTATCATTATGAAGATCTTTTGTATTATAAAAACGATAGATTCCTACCATTTGGTCTTCTCTTATCTTGTTAGAGTTCTGAAGACTGGAAAATGCAGCTTTTTTGCCAGTCGCATCAATTACAAAGTTTGATGTTATAGCTATCTGATGTTTTTTAGCATTGGTTTGTAAAAACCAATGCTTAGATTTTTTTTCTGAAGATATAATACTGGTTTCAAAGTGAAAATCTACCTCTCTGATTTGCGCTTCTTTAATCATAAATTGATCAAATACAATTCTATCTAAATGCCATCCATATCCATAGGGAGAATACATATATTCATTATGATATAGCTCTGAAGAACCCCAAGCGGCAGAAGTTCCATAGGCGGTAATAAAATTACAGTTCAAAAAAGATTTCCATATCCCTAAACGTTGTAATTGTTGTGAAGCCTGTGGAGGTAATGTTTCCCCTATTCTATATAGTGTTGAATCTTCAGTACTCATTCTTGGAGTACGTTCAATAATTGCAATTTTTAGATGAGGAACTTCATTCTTTAAAGCAATTGCAGTAGCACATCCGGCAACACCAGCACCTATAATAACTACATCATATGTATGGTGATTTTGATTCATTAGCTTAGATCTTGTTTTACAGCAATCCATTGAGCTACAACTCCAGCAGGAGCAGTAGATTTTCCGTTCGGTCCTGTTGGATGAGGTATCGCTCTAACGATAGATCCAACAATAGCTGGACGTTGATCAATACCGTTCATCCAGTTAGGTACATAGTATCCTAAATAATTATAAATCCATTCTGCACCTCCTACAATTCCTTTTCCCTGAAACTGAAGGGTAAAAGGGTTTCCATAGCCAATTGAGCCATTTAGTTTTAATTCCCAACCAGGTCCGTAAATCAAACCATCAAGTGTTTGCATAGGAGCGTCGTTTATTTTTATATTTCCTCGTCCAAACTCTAATGAATCAAAGTCTGCATCTAAATCAGGATTACTGAGAAAACTTCTGTAAGTCCATATTCCAGTTAGGATTTCAGGAACTGAATTAGTTGTTGCGCTCATAATTATTTAATTTTTGTTGTTTTCTTTATTTGATTCTCCAAAACTCTGCCCTAATACACGGTCTCCTGGTTTTACAGGATCTCCTAGTGCATCATTATTACGTTCTACCTGATAGAACTGTCTAGTAATTCCTGTCCCATCAGCAATTAAAAATCCAAGGTCTTTCCATGCTTGAACCATTTGCAAATCCCCAGCTTTATTATTAGGAATTCCTGATGCCCAGTATACTTGCGATCCGTTTAAGGATTCTGGAACCACAATAGGCCTATGAGCAGGCCACCAAGGAATGTTATATGCAATTTGTTGCTCTACTGGATCACCGATGGATTCAGGATAAATATTGTTCCATTTCTCATAAGTGATATTGATATTCTGAAAAGTACATTCATGGAAATCTGCTTGCCATGGAATACCAATATATTTAGTAAGATCTCCAGGTTCTAAGCCTTCTGCCAGATTAGGAGCAGCACTGCCATCTGTATTGGCAATTGGTTGAGGAATACTTAATCCTCCCGCGATATAGGTAGCATGTTTAATTCTATAAGGTTCACTATAAATTGCTGGATTATCTACGATCCAAGAAAGTTCTCCTCCAGGACAAAATGCGCCTCCTAATACATTACTCAAAACACCGCGATTAATACCAACTCCTGTTGTAGGAGGGTTTGCCCATGGGTTTGTACAGTTTTTATTACTCTCACCCCACTCATCACACTCATTTACAAATTTTCCATTAGCCCATTGCTTTAAAAAGAACAATTGAGTCTCCGTCATAGAAAGAAATTTTTCAGGAGCGGTATTACTAAGCGGATTATTACCACAGAGCATAGGCATCAAACGTGGCTTATTAGATGTAGAATTATAGTTTCCTTCTACTTCATAGTCATTAAGTTGATTTGTTTGCCTCATAATTCCGAGTACAAATTGCCTAAGTCTGTAATACGGATCTTCTCCATTTTTTGGAGGAATCGAAAGCGTTTCATAATTTAAATTTCCGCCAGTACCGCGATTATGAGGATCACCACCACCAAAAAAGTCAAAAACAAAGGTGTATTTAAAATCATCCGGTCTACGTAATTGCGGCCATAATTCTTTATAAAATTTCGGGTAATAATCAGGATTGTAGTGTGCTTCATTTCTCCAGATGTCAAACTCTTCTTGAGTTTTTGGACTATTATTTTCTTGAGTAAAAGGTGGTACACCAAATACTTGTGGATCATATGCCATTTTGCGAACAAAAAGATCATACATTTTTTCATCCATAGTAATCATATCTTCCATTTCAGGAACGTATCTTGGATATCCAACAACAACCCAAGCTGGAACCTGTACATCCATGGTTCCAGAGGTTTTTGTTTTTATTTCCTTGTCACCATCATAGGTGATATCCGTAAATGTATATTCAATTTTAGCAGTTACCGGTCCATCAGAAATATCATCAAACCAGCCATCATTGTTAACAAAACTCTCGATAACCGGAGTGTTTGTAGATCCAGAGTTACCATTTCCACCTAGTACAATAAGTCGAATGTTTTTTTCCTGTTCATTCACCATTAAACTTCCTAATGTTTCAATAGAATTTGGTTGGATATCTGAAGGAGGAAATGTTTGCGGGTATGATACTTTTTTATGTTTGCTGGCATCCATCTTCTTACTCTCTGAACCAAATTTTGCAAAGGCACCTTTATTGTTTTTAAGATTTACAGTAAGTGGTCCTGGATCAATAATAAGTTGTCTGCGTAAATCTGGCTGAGTTACTTCAGGATTACGAAGCGGATGACTAGGAGCATATCCTTCTTGTCCATCTGTTTCCTGAAATTCATACCAAGAAGCTTTCTTATTTGCCAAATGAACGGTCCAGTCGATATCTGTAACTTTTCCTTCGACCATTCTTGGCGCGGTAACAGCTGTTTGATATATAAAATTATAAGTACCTCCAATCTTGATTTCTTCTCCTTCTGTATCTTCTTCATTTTTATAAGCAAATACTCTAAATCGAGCTGCCTGTTTTTTTATTTTGGATAGGTCATTGTCATCCTTAAAAGAGCTTACTCGTATAGGGTTTCCTTTTTTATCTTTCTGTTCCCTTCCCATTTCATCACAAGCAATGGGTAGTGTTCCTGGTTGTTCAGGAGTAAGGTAAAAGTCATCATCAGTATTACCAAGTCTTGCAATCCCGATACTTGGATGAATTTTAAAAGTAGTATATGTATTGTCCATTATGTATTGCTTTAATTTAGTCCATGAAGTTTAAGGATACACCATCGATGTACACAGCATTGTCTATCTGATTTCCATCAATACCTATAATTATTAATTGTATGGTGATGTCCTTTGCGCCGTTATTTAGGATCCGTTGTACCGCATCTGTAGCGTTAATTTTATAATTTCTAGGTTCATGGTGATGTAGTTGTCTTTGATCAAACTGCCTTGTTTTATCTAAAGGTAAATTACAATGTCCTGGACCTCCATAACAACTTCCGTGAAAGGTTGTAATTTCTTCAACAAAATGATCGTTACCTTTTGTAGGAGTATCAATAGATGCTTCAGGAGCATTTAAAAACACTCTAATATGAGCATTTTGCAAATTTCCTCTTTGAACTCTATGAATTTTAATCTCAGCTTTACGGTGCGTATCTAATGTGTTTGTAGAAACCTGAGTAGGAGCACTATTGAATTTTACTAACCCTACTTTACTCGATACATCATAGAATACAGAATCTTTCATATAAGTGTACCCTAATTTTTGAATACTCATGGTGTCCTGAACTGTCATAGACCATGGAGCTAGAACGGCATTCATTTCCTGAGGGGTTCCTGTATGAAGTTCCTGCCATCGTGCCCATATTCGGTCTACATTAGAATGATGCGCCCAAAAAAGTGGATCAAAAGCAGTTATTCGATTATCTGTCATCCATCCGTAAATCGGATTCTCCTTACTTTGAGGATCAGGAGTAAGTTTTAAATTTTTATATATCTTTTTCCATTCATCGCTATTATCAGGATAAGTGGGATTGGTACCTCCAGAAAAATTATGCATGCCGTTATGTACTTTTTCTAGTGATCCATAATGATGATCATAGGAAGGCCCTCCACCAAAATCACCAAAATTATCTAGTGAGAGAAGTAGGTTTATATCTTCCTTAGTAGGATACTGAGAGAGTGGTCCCATAGATCCAGGCCATCTATTCGGAAACCATAAAGGATTAGTTTCTTTAAGAATGTCATAAATAGCTTTTATTTTATCTGACCATACAGCTACATTGTTAACATTAATGATCTCATAAGGAATTCCAGCAGCTTTTAAGAAACGCAGTCCAGAATTATAGATAGTGCCATTTTTAACAATTTTTTCTAAAGACGATATTTCCTTCTTATTTAATATGGATTTGCCTTCAGAAGTTTTTTTGTCTTTTAATTTATCCAGCCCCTTTTGAGTTAGATAACATCCATAAGCTTTAGGAAGAACACCTAGATCGTATTCCTTATTATTAAAGGTGTTTTTATTTTGATCAGCATAATCAGTCCACGACCAATAAGGAAGGGCAATATCCTGGTTATAATCTTGTAATTTTTGCTCAAAAAAGTATAAGTACAGCCTGTGCCATGTGGTAAACTGTTCCCATCCATGTTGACAAGAGTCGGTATGAATTCTAGCCCAATAATCAAAGCTTCTTTCATCCTGCCAATAATCAGTATACTGAAACATACAGTTCAGAGCTTCTCTAAAGGTACCTAATTCTTCAGGTGTTAGAGAACTTACTTCTTTTCTAATAGTAAGACCTTTATTATCTCGGTGATCTTGATTGGTTTTATTCTTAGACACTTGATGAAGCAATTCTCCATTAGCTAGAGCTAGTCTTGAATTGTTCGTAGAAACCTCAGTTACTTTTGCTGCCCTTTTTTGTTCTTCTTCCAGTGTAAGCGGACAATCTGCATCGATCCAATTTGCAATGATTTGTATTTGGTCTGCGGAAGCAACGGCAGCGGCATCCCATAATAATTTGGGAAAAATACTACCATCAAAAGGGTAATGTCCTTTTAATCCTGTAATAATTGCAGATTGATCACTTCGTTTTTGAGTTGGACCACCTCCACCACCTCCAGAACCTCCTGATGGCCAACAATCTCCAATAGATGTTGTTGTAGGTGGTTGTTGTACTGCTGAGACAGCTGGTTCTAATGAAGCAGCATCAGTAGAACTCTCTTCTGAACCACAACATCCTCCACTGTTTTTAGTGGATTGTTTGGTAGTTGCAGGTACTGAGGAAGAGTCTTTAGACCCACAACATCCATGAGATGTCTGACCAGAATCAGAATCTTCTTTTGGAGCGATTAGTCGCTGCCCATATAAAGATGCTGTAATAAAAGTTTCGGGATCTAGCCAAAAAGCATGTAATCCCTGATAACTAGGAACTGTTTTTCCTTGTAACGTATTAAGAATCTTTTTGACCTGTTCATATTGAGATATTTTTTTCTTTTTACCAGACATAATTGTGTGTTGTGTTTTTAGTTGGCACCATGCTTCTCAAAGTTATGTTTATAAGGGAAATTTCGGTATAGGTATAAATACCTGTTTTTCGTGTAGACACAATGTATTATGGTGGTTTCATCCGCTTTATTTTTAAAGAGACTATCGATTTGCGAAACTAAAAAACAGGGGTTTATACGCTTTTTTGATACAAAATAATAATAGAACTTTGGGAAAACCCCCGATAAAATAAGAACAACTTTTAAATTCTAAACAACATGTCTATTTTAACATTTAGTGAAATTCCCGATCATGATGATATTGATATTGCAATTATTGGAGCAGGTATTTCTGGCTTGTATTGTGCTTATCGCTTGGTCAATCATCCAGATTATAAGGGAAAGAAAATTGCAATATATGAACGTCTTAATCGAACAGGTGGGCGCTTACAATCAGATTTGATTCCTATTCGTGGAAACCATACAGTTTCTGATGAAAATGGTATTAGTAATTTTTATGACCAAGTTCAAATTGATTATGTAAAAGAGGAGCAAGGAGGTATGCGCTTTAATTACAACATGGAAGAACTAATGACACTTAATGGTGCACTAAAAATCTGTGATGAGATTGTTCCATTTCCTATGTCAAGTACAGATGATACGAATAGATTTTGCATTAGAGGTCATAGTTTTTCTCTTGAAGAAGCTAATGCAGGAGGTAATATGATATGGAGTCAATTATATGATTTAGCACCGCAAGAGATAGGGTTAAGTCCTGTACAGATTGTGACAAACGCTTATAATAGAATTCTAGAAGCTAATGATATTATACTGGATGAAGATCAAACTCCAGAATATTGGCAGAAATTCAGATTGCAGTTTAAATGGAAAGGGATTCCCATGAATGAATGGCAATTATGGGGATTACTAAGAGATATGGGATATTCTGAAGAATGTATAGAAATGCTTACTAATACTATTGGTTTTGCAGGTCCTTTTAAATCACTACCTAATGCAGGAGATGCATGGCAGATTTTGGCAGATTTTCCTAAAGATCCTACTTACTATACCTTTAAATATGGATTTAGTACACTTCCTGATGCTATTAAAAAAGAGTTGAAAGGTAAAGTAAATATTTATTTAAGTACCAATATAGATAGTATACATGGAGATGAGGGTGATTTTAGGATATATGCTACAGAAGCTCCAGAAGGACAAAATTCAAGACCTGATATTCCTGGAGGAAAACACAAGACGATAAAAACCAAGCAAATTATTTCTGCAATTGCTTCAACTGGGTTTAAGGCATTATTCATTAAATCTCCTGCACTTCATGCACCTTCTAAGAAGCACGATGCGATGAAATTGTGGAAAAATATTAATGGAGTATTAGGGATGAATTTGATGAAAATTAATTTCTATTTTAGAGAGGCATGGTGGTATACAGGATCCACAGGAAGACCTAATATCGAATTTGGGCCTAATTTTACTGATTTACCAATTAATTCTATATACCCTTTCTACTCTGTAGAAGATCTGGATGTAGACCATAAAAAAGGTACAGTCTCTATTATTAGTGGAGAAGAACCAGCAGCATTGACATTATATTGTGATTTTAACAACACTAATTTTTGGAAAGGATTACAGAATGTTGGTCCAAAATTCACTTCACCATTGCAGGAAAAATATAATGAGATGAAATCTCAAACAGTATTCCCAGCTTCTCAGGCAGTAGTGGCTGAAGCAAGAAAACAAATGGGATTGTTGTTTGGAGTTACTAATATTCCGGATCCTATTTTTACTAGCTATAGATTGTGGAATGGAGAAGATGATTTCGAACACGCTTATCACCAATGGCAATTGAATGTAGATGATAAGAAAACGATCGAATACCTATCTAATCCTTTACCCGGATTTTATATGTGTAACGAAGCTATTTCGGATATGCAAGGTTGGGTAAATGGATCTTTACGATCTTCTGATTTGGCATTAGATAAAATATCGAATGGAGCTATTAAACCAATGAATAATGATCCTTGTGTAAGTCCTAAGGAAACAAAGAGCGAAACAAAAGAGAAAACTTCTTTACGTGTTTCCAGAGGACATTGGGGGTAGTTATTTATCAATAAAATCAAACAAATTATATTTTCAATTTTAAAACATACTATTATGTCAGAAAAAAGCACAACAGTAAAGCCAGTAACACCTCCTGTTTTCCCTGATACACTCATTAATGAACCAGCACAAACCAATCCGGCACCTAATATTGAAAGTTTGGGACCACTTAGCAATTTGATTGGTACGTGGACGAATCAGATCTTAGGGTCATCTGGTAGTGGAGGAACAGCATCCCCATATTCTTATAATATCATGCCGTTACCGGTAGCATCAGTACCGGAAAAGTATATTCTTAAGAATTTCAAATATTACGAGGAAATCACATTTTCTCCAATTAATGGAAATGCACCCAATAGAGGCGGTGATTACAATCAAAATGCAAATGTTATTTTTTATGAGCAAAGAATCTATTTTGCTGATGGACCCGATAAGGATAAACTTGTTCATGCAGAAAATGGTTCCTGGTTATTTTTGGTAACAGGACCCGAAGCTCAGGGACCTTATGGAACTAAACCAGTAGTCCCTCATTCCGGACCTATTCCAGAGCAATCTGTATTGACAAATGTAGCGAAACAAATCTCTGTACCACATGGTAATTCTATCCTCGCACAAGGCGGGATAAAAGGATATCCTAATTCTTACTTGAATAATGGTCCTTTAAGTATAAGTCCATATTCACAGAATATAATTCCGTCAGGAATTGATACGACTCCATATATTACTAAAACCGTAGGAAATCCATTTCCAGCCTTGAATAATAACCCTAACCAACCATTACAGGATGGAGTTGCGGCTAATCCCTGTACTCAGTATATTCAGTGGGCAGTGGATACAGAAAACCCTGCTGCTAAAGGTTCAGTAACCAATATACCATTCGAAAAACAAAAAGCGAATGTAGTAGATTATAGCGCTAACTATTGGTTACAGGCATTTACACAAGGAGGAGAATTTACACAATTATCATATAATCAAACGATTTTGATGAATATCCCTATTAATGGAACTATTGTTAAGTTTCCACATATAACTTGTAATACGCTAACTAAAAAATAATATAGATTATTTCATACCATGTATTACCGCAAAAACCGGTAATACATGGTGTATTTTGATACACAATTCATATAACTCATCATACCTATGAAAATAACAGCATCAGAAAGACTGGATTGGTTCGAGAAATTAAGTGTGGTTCTAACCGGGTTTTCACTAAGCGAACTTCTGGGAACAGGACTGACTAAAACATATCTTGATACCATTGATCAACATCTTGGAGAAGACCTCATCGATACATTATTAGATTCATTTAGGAAGATCAATATTCAGAATGAAGAAGATCTAACTGCTGAAGAATCAGGAAATATACAGGAATTAGTAGAAAGTAAAAATAATGAGTCCATAACGAAATTGGTTATTCTGTTATGGTACACAGGACAATGGTATGGAGATAAAAGTTATATAGTTTCTTCTCAATCGTATCTGGAAGGTTTAGTTTGGAAAGCCATTGGAGCACACCCTATGGGAGGGAAACAACCAGGATACGGAACATGGGGATTTCCTCCACTTACTTTTTCTTCTTAATAACTACCAAAAGTAAAATAACCTATTGAATCATGAGCATAGAAAACACATATGATGTAGTGATTGTTGGAGCTGGTATTACCGGAGCAATTGTTGCTAATCAACTTGCAGAAAAAGGGCATAAAGTATTAATTCTTGAAGCAGGAGTAAAAAAGAGTTTTGATTTCGAGAGTTATCGTTCTTATTTACATCACTACTATCAGAATACTATTAAAATTCCAAATTCACCATATCCTCAGAACCCAAATGCGCCACAGCCATTAGTAACAGATGTGGGAGATATTGAAGATGGTATTCAACAATTTAGTAAAGACGGATATTTTAAACAATATGGTCCAGCACCTTTTCAGAGTACATATACAAGAGCCAAAGGAGGAACTACATTACACTGGTTAGGTACTTGTCTACGAATGTTGCCAAGTGATTTTAAGGAAAAAGATTTATATGATTCCGGAAAAAACTGGCCTATCAATTATTATGATTTGATGCCATACTACAGAATGGCAGAACGAGAAATTGGAGTTTCTGCAGATGTAGATGAACAGGCTTTTTTGGGGATTGAATTCGAAGAGAATTATGTATATCCTATGACTAAGATTCCGCAAAGTCATTTGGATAAAAAATTAACAGAATGGACTGAGGGAGCAACTTTTGACTATGAAGGGAAAAAATATCCATACAAAATAGTTAGTACACCGCAAGGAAGAAATAGTAATCCTAATCCAAAATATAATAATGGAGAAGGATACCAACCTGTAGGAGCCGTTGGAAACCCTGATTTAGGTCAGCGATGTGAAGGTAACTCTGCCTGTGTACCGATATGTCCCGTTCAGGCAAAATACAATGCACTAAAAACGTTAAAAAAGGCTGTAGATAAAGGAGTAGTGATTTATTCTCAATGTGTAGCTTCAGAGATATTATACGATAAAGATACAGGAGAAATTACCGGAATCAAGTATAAAGAATATGAAGATTTTGATAGTCTTACAGATGCAAATAGATCTTGTAGCTATAAAGAAAAAGTAATCAAAGCAAAAAGGTATGTATTAGCAGCACATGCAGTGGAGAATGCTAAACTGATGTTAGCTTCAGGATTCAAAAACAAGAATATAGGTCAAAATTTAATGGACCATCCTGTATTATTAACTTGGGGATTAGCACCAGAAGCAATAGGCGCTTTTAGGGGGCCAGGATCTACTTCCGGAATTCCGAGTCTTAGAGATGGAACCTTTAGAAGAGATCGTTCAGCATTCAGAATTGAGATTGGTAATTGGGGTTGGAATTGGCCTACAGGTTCTCCAACAACCGAATTACAGGAAGGACTTTCTAAAGGTTTATTTGGAAAAGAGTTGCGTACATTTCTGTTGGATACCGTTCAAAAAGAATTTCGTTTAGGATTTTTAATAGAACAACAAGCACTATCTAACAATAGTGTTACAATTGATGATCGTTATAGAGATGAATTGGGAAATCATAGACCCATTGTAAACTATAACATCACAGATCATGAGAAAGAAGGCATGTTGGCAGCAAAAGAATTTTCGAAGCAGTTTTTTGATGCTTTAGGAGGTACTGACAAAACTAAATATAGTTCGGATAGAGGAGGTTTTATACTGTATAAAGATGAAGAACTATGGTGGCAAGGAGCTGGTCATCTGGCAGGAACCCATATTATGGGAACAAATAAAGAAAATTCTGTAGTGGATAAGGATCAACGATGTCATGAGCACAAAAACTTATTTCTAATAGGCTGCGGAAATATGCCAACAATGGGAACATCAAATCCTACCTTAACAATTGCAGCACTATCGTTTTGGGCTGCGGAGAATATTAGTAAAGACCTCAATTCATTAAAAAAATAAACCAATGCTCAATACATACAAAGAAGAACTGTTTAAGAATTTGCAAACAGCAATTGAACTCGAACACTCTACCATACCGCCTTATCTGGCAGCTTTTTTTACAATAGATCAGGATACCAATCCTTTTTCCTGGGAAGCTGTAAGAAGCGTGGTTATGGAAGAAATGCTGCATATGACGCTTGCATGTAATATATTGAATGCAGTAGGAGGAAAACCTTATATTGATAATCCAAAGTTTATTCCAGAATATCCAGCAAAGTTCAATTTTGCAGATCGCAAATTTGATGTGGGATTGGTAAAGTTTTCGAAAGCATCTATAGAAACCTTTATGGAAATAGAAAAACCATCAGAAACAAGACTGAGACTAAAAGGAGAAGATTTAAAAGGATTATTGCACCCTATCGATCTGGAAGAAAGTACAATTGGAGAATTTTATGAAACGGTAAAAGAACAATTAATACGTCTGGTAGAGGAATATGGAGAGGAATCTGTATTTAATGGGGATCAAAGCTTACAAATTACTGCAAAAGATTATTATGGTGGTGGAGGCGAAGTTGTTGAGGTTCATAATTTAGAAACAGCCTTATTTGCTATTGATATTATTGTGGATCAAGGAGAAGGAGCTCCGGGATCTATATATGATGGAGATGAAACCTATTTTGGTCAAGATCAGGAAGTCGCTCATTTTTTTAGATTTAAAGAGATACACGTCGAACGTAGATACCAGGAAGGAGATTTACCTAATGAGGAACCAACGGGAGCAAGTGTTCCAGTAGATTGGGAGGCGGTAAAAGATATGATAGAAAACCCTAAAGCCAAACACTTTCCTGAAGGGTCACCAGCACGTATCAAAGCAGAGGAGTTTAATCAATTGTATTCTCATTTCTTACGATTATTACACCTTACTTTTAATGGTCAGTCGAATCTTATTATAAAAGCTGTAGGAATGATGTATCAAATGAAATATGTAGCGGCAGAATTACTGAATATTAAAATCCCTATGAATAAAGAGGGGAAAGTAGCTGGTCCGCCTTTTGAATACATTCCTCTTGAAAAACGAAAAATTTACGATTGGTTATTACCTGAATTGGTGTCAGAAATAAAATAATCGTACAAAATAAGGAGATTGTTTAAATTACTTTTTTTAAGCCTATTTTTTTAGTAGATGCATAATTAAATTTATAATTTAGACGATAATGATGCATGCCTTACATAACAAGAAAAACGAAAAAATATTAACGATTATATCTATTAATCCTACTACTATTTCTTCATTTTTTAATAGGCCTAACTTTTATGGAGTTTTTTTCTTTGATAAAGCAAAAGGAGTAATTTCTATAGATGGACAGGAAGTAGTTGTTGAGAATTCTAGTATTTTATTTTATTATCCGTATCAGAAAATTGTTTCAGAAGGAAGTTTTAATGGTATTTTTATTCAGTTCCATCCTGATTTTTTCTGTATTGATATTCACGCAAAAGATATTGGTTGTCAAGGAGTTTTATTTAATAATTTTTTTAATGATGTATTGCTAAAATGTTCAGAGCAGGAATTCAATGAGTTATTAGAATCTTGTCATGCTATTAAAAGCGAATTATTTCAAAAAAACATAGGACAACTTGATATGGTCTCTAGCCAATTAAAAATGTTTCTGATTAAAGCAGTAAGAGTTAAAACAGGAAAACAACAAGATGTCACGGTTAAGAAAGATAATATGCATCATCAGATTGAGAAATTGATTGGCGAAAATTATAGCAGACAATCATCTCCTGAGTTTTACGCTAATGAGTTAGAAGTTTCTTTGACCACCTTCAATAGATTATGTAAAAAGTTCTTTCAAAATAGTTTTGTGACCATATTGAATTTAAAAAGAATTGCTGCGGCAAAAAACAAACTATTTCTTACTAATTTCCCAATTAAAGATATCGCTTATGAAGTAGGATATAATGATCCATTATATTTTACAAGAGTTTTTAAAAAATACTCAGGAGTTTCTCCAAAAGACTTTAGAAAACAACTGAAAAACAATAGATTGGTTTAATTGTCCATATATTGATTTAATTCTCCTTAAATACAGGCTAGTCTCCTACTTAGTTTTGTTTCAAACTTATAAATGGATAGTTATGAAACGAAATACCTTACTATTGTTACTTCTTACATTGTCTTGTTTCACTTCGTGCAACACAACTCAAAAAGAAGAAAATAAACCTGTCTTAAAAGTAACTGCTACAACAAATGAATCCTTAGAAAATTCATCTACGTACGCTATAGATATAAATACTAGCACAACGACCTATATAGGTAGTAAACCTACGGGTAAACATAACGGAAAGATTTTCATTAAACAAGGAAACTTTAAAGTGAAAGAAGGAAATATCATTGGAGGTTCTGTTACGTTGGATATGACCAGTATTACAGTAGATGATCTAAATGATAAAGAAGAATCGCAAGGCAAAAATGTACTCTTAACACATTTAAAATCCAAAGATTTTTTAGATGTAGTAAATCATCCTACGGGAACATTTACAATACATGCTGTAAATCCATATAATACTAGTTCATCAAAAGAAAATAAAGAAGAGTTTGATTCAAAGTTTAAACCACTTTCTAATGACGAAAATAGCGTAGTTAAACCAACACATATAATGACAGGAGATTTAACACTTAGAGGTGTGACTAAAAATATTTCTTTTCCCGTAAGAATAGAAGCGTTTAATACAAAATTAAAAGTCCAGGCTAAGTTTAATATAGATAGAACAGATTACAATATTAACTATGGAGAAGAAACTTCGGTTGCAGATAAGATTAAGGATAAATTTATTTATAATACCGTTAATCTTGGGTTTAATGTGGAGGCGTTGAACCCAACTGTTTCTGAAGAAGATCCAACACTTGCTCCTAAAATAATTGATGTTTTTGAAAAGAAATTTGGTATTCACGAAGGAAAACGACGTAATCATATTAGTGGGTTTTGCTTTTCAGGTTATTTAAGTTTAAAAGATGCTAAAATTGGAAACTATAGTAAGAGTAATGTTTTTAGTAAAAAACCTTTAAAGGTGATGGGTAGATTTTCACATAAAGGAGGAGCAAAAAAAGATGAAAGTGCACCTGGAGAATATGGGATGGCTTTCGAAGTGACTCTGGCGGATGGCACTACACATAATTTTAGTATGAATACACTGGATTTCTTTCCTGTAAGCACTCCCGAAGGATTTATGCAATTAATGCAAGCAAAGTTAAGCGGTAAATCAGAAGATTTCGAAAAGTTAAAGCAAGACCATCCAGAATTTAAAAACTATAAAACACATTATAAGAACAAGCCAAAAGAAAGGCTTAAAAATTATGCAAATCATCGATTTAACAGCGTAAACACTTTTCTTTTTGAAGATGCTAATGGAAAGAAAACACCTGTACGATGGGCTTTTATTCCAAGGAATGAAGAAATCACTATGGATACTTCGAAAAAAGTAGATTTCTATGCCGATATGAGTATGCTTTTGCGAAAACAAAAAGAACTCCATTGGGATATGGAAGTAACTATTGCCAATGAGAATGATCCAATTAATGATGCAGCTAAGTTTTGGGACGGAGAACACAAAAAAATAGTAGCGGCTACGCTAACAGTTACAGATGTTATGATGGAAGGTAGTTGTGATGTAATGAATTTTGATCCACTAGCGCTACAAGAGGGTATTCTTCCTTCAGATGATCCTATTTTAAAATTTAGATCTCCGACCTATGCTGCTGCTTTTGTTAGAAGACTTCAAGAAAAGAAACACATGAATAAGTAAACACATAAAATTATGGAACAAAAAGAGATCTGGCTTAAAGGCCTCATTACAGAAACGCCTCAGGAAGGATATGAGTTAGCTATAAAACTTTCTAGAATGGGAGTGAAATCTACGCAACCAGATATAGAAGTATTAAAGCGATTACGTAAGGACTATGCAAATAATGCCTCCAGCCTAACTGCAGCTTCTCAAGTAATTGCAATTAATTTCCAAACGATTTCTGCTGCTAACAACTATTGGGTATTGCCTAGAGAATACTCTAATTAAGGAAATAAGAGTGTACAATTTATCTTTACCTACATTAGTTATATAGTTAAAAAACTTCTCAGAAATGAGAAGTTTTTTTTATCGTTTTATGGGGATTATTGTACTTCTATAAAGTATAGAATAAACTAAATAAACTACCACAATCTAAAATTGTTATAGATATTGTCATATCTAATTAAAGGGGTGTTTTTCTTTGTCTTGCTTTTAAAAGGATCTTTATCACTTTTAATTTTACAATATTCAATGATTCCATTACAAAATTCCTGAACAGTAATTTCTTTTTTTAAAGTAATTAGCTCTAAAATAGCAAGCGTTATCAACCCATTTCCTTTAGTAGTACTTTCGTAATATTTATCTGTTCCCTCAGATGCAGAAATAACAGTAGTTCCATTGGTTAATTTTAAATCTTCAAATACCTTTCTCATTAAACCTACGGCTTGTATCTCTTTGATATTATTTACATCAAAAATCTCTCCTGAGTAACAGGTATTCAATATGAACACTCTGTTTCTCGATCGTGTATTTCCTAGAAGGTTATCAAAGTCATCATAAGTGATCCCAGTAGTAGTAATATTATCGATTTTTGAAGTACTTGTACAAAAGAAATATTCGTTTTCTACTTGAATTGCATGACCTGAAACAAAAAACAAAATCACATCATTTTCTTTGGCGGGCAATAAAAATTCAGAAATTTGTTTCAAGTTATTTTTGGTAACCTGCTTATTTACCAGCCCTAAAGATTTTACTGTGGTAGTATTATTTTGTTTAAAGGTTTCTACTATTTTGATAGCATCTTTTGAAGAATTAGGAGTGTTTTTTAGGTATTGATATTCTGAAACTCCTAACGAAACGATATATAGATGAGAAGGGGTTGGTTTTCCAACATATTCTACGTGTATTTCTTCCTGGTCAGAGGATGTTCCCTGATCATTGATTGCTGATATCAAGATTTTGTTTTCTCCATTGGATAAAACTAATGGTATGGTTTTAGAATACGATTTTTCTTTTAGATCATGATTCAATTTTCGGATTAAAACACCATTGACACTGATTTGTAAGTCCTTTACGTTGTATTTATTATCTGTCACCTTTATGTTTATATCGATGATCGGATTATCTGTTTTACTAGGTATACGTGACTTATTTACGATGGTCAGTTCTGGTGCGTGGAGATCAGATTGTAATTCTTCTTCTTTTTTTTTGCCAATCCGTTGTAATCTTTTCTTATATGCTAATTCATAAAGTTCTTTCATCCTATAAATACTATCACCTAGGGTTTCCTTTATAGATTCTATAACTAAATCAGGCCGATGATATTTTAGATCAAATTGTTCAAAACCATATGTTTTATTGTTTTTTAGTAGAGATACCAGCTCATATCCTTTACCTTTATTGAAATAATAATTAGTAGGAAGAATCGTAATGCTACTTTGATTATCAATATGATAATACTTGTCATATAGTTTATTTTCAAAAGAATTGTGATAAAATGATAGACTTCCATGAGCCGTTACCAGTAGTTTTTGATCTTCACTAACGTCAAAATCATCAAAAGACTTGTTTAATGATGTAAGACTTCCTGCTGTAAGATCTAATACATAATTATTCTTTTTCCCATACAATAATGCCTTGTCGTTATCAAGGATATCAATCTTTCCATTATTTTGTATGCCTTCCTGAATAAAGGTAAACCGGTTTATAATTTTTTTGGTAGTTATATCTACAATTTTTGCTTCATAGAAATTGTTTTTACCAGGTTTTAATGAAAGGAAGGTATTTGTAGCGGGTATTATTTTAGTGATTCCGTTAATTTCATTAGGAAAAGAACGTAAAGTTTTATTATGAATGTCATAGATATAATTCTTAAAGGCATTGTAATTTGCGGTTTGTGTAGAAATAGGTAAGTTAAATGCACAAATTAGCATCTGATTAGTTTTGGGGATAAAACTAACTTTTTGTATAGCAAATCCAGGGACGTTAATTTCAGAGATTTGCTCAAAAGCTCCATTTTTAATATGATATAATTTTATTTTGATGTTTTGGGAATCCACCTTATCTCCCTGGTTTCTATGGGTTTTATTTATCATACTCTTCATTACATCGCCCAGTACTTTTTTATTATCAATGGGTTTATTAGGGTTTTCTTGTAATGAAGAGAACATATTCTTTAGATCTTGTGATACAGGCAGCGCTACATAATCTAAATTTTCACTTATGAAATATGGATCAAACGATGAATCGGGGAATTGTATGGAATCCGTTATAGAAAGTGATTTAATATTCCATAATTTTAAAGAATTGTCAGTTTTAGTAATTCCTTTATTTTTCGTTCGATTGTATTTAAAATGAAAAGTTTTGTTTTCATTATTTTCCTTTTTGAGACTTATCGTTTTTTGATTTTTAAAATCAAAATGCTCTAAATAGATTCCTTTTTTATAGACAATAGTAGAATCAGAAGTGAAAAAAGGCGATGCTATACTTACCATATTAGATTGAAAAATCTCATCTGTATCGTATTTATAGTTCCATACATGTATCTCTCTTACGGAAGAAATACTATAATAAACTTCTTTCTTATATGGATCGACTCTCATAATATTGATACGAGATAATTTTTTTAAAATTGGCATATCAAAATCGTCCTCTTTAATAATATTATCCGTTTTCATACTGCGAATGAGCTGTCCAGTTTTTATATTCCAAACTTGAATATTTCTTCTCTCATCAGAAGTAATTACTGTTTGTGGGTCTACAACAATAGCTTCATTGAAATTATATTTATGGCTCAAAATATTTCTAGTCGTTTTGGTAGTTGCTGAATATAACTCTAAATAAGATTTATCAGTTGGATTAATAGTTCCTACCCTTTTTGATTTAGTAAGGGTTTGCATGTACTTGCAGTTAATAAATAATCCGTGTTCTAAATTCCATCCTGGTGAAGCGATCTTATGTCCTAAGTTTGAATAGGCTTCGCTTAGAAATGAACTATTCAATCCAAAATCTTTTGAAACTACTTCTTCTTTTAATTCGAAAGAATTTAGATTCCATTTTTGATAAGTAATAGGAGAATTATGTCTTAAATCATTCCCGGCAAGTATAAAAAAGTGTTTATCATCATTTGAAAAATCAAAACCCCTAATATTTGTAAAACGATTTTTAGGTATAGTAAGATGTTTTAATATCGAAAATAGGCCATCTCCGATTTGGTAAAATTTTATCCCATGTTTTCTATGTATAACAGCAATCTTATCTCCTTGTTTATTAAATCTTATTTTGGTAATACCATCTATTAAGTTATCTGTTTTAGAGTCTAAAATGAGGAATGGTTTGTCATCTTGAATTCTATAAAATTCTATACTATGGTGTTTTTTAACTTTTGGGTCACTTTTTAAAATGGCGTAAATATTTCCATTATAATTGATTTCAAACTTCCTCGTATTTTTTTCTGAACCGAGTTCTTTTTTTAATAAAATCCTTCTGGAATTTGTATTCCATATTTCTAATTGATTATCAGTTACAAGAATAAGTTTTGATTTATCTCCGCTTAGGTTAAAATTAATCCCTAAAGTTTGAGGGGTTTTGGAGGTTTCTGAAGCAGGTTTCTGAGCTATAAGAATCTCCTGATTTTGGGCACATAATATATGTGATAAATGAAATGTAATAGAGAAAAGTAAGACTAATAGAGAGTTAGGTTTCATTGTTAACTTTTTAAGTTACTACGCTGATTGAGTTACAATAAAAATAAGACGTATTAAGACTAATTTTTTGCGACAAACCGCAACGATAGAAATCACATTTCTACCATAAAAGGCTCTGATTGTATAATCTGTCCATTAGTAAATCTAAAACTGACGTGTAATAATACTTTTACCCTTTCAAAACTGCCATTCCAGTACTCAGAAGAAAACAACCTTAGATTTAATGCAAGTCCACCATCTTTAATAGCGTGAGCTTGGCTTAATTTCAAAACTTGGTTCTGACCTATTTTAGTAATGTCAATAACTAGTTTTTCTCGTTCATCTTTTTTATGTTCAAAATAATCTTTATCAGTACTTAAAGGAATTCTGGCATTATAGACATATACTGTAACTTCATTGATGTGGTAGACTATATTGTTTTTCTGTAATTCGAAAGCGAAACGCAACTCTGGTGATGTTTGTATATATTTGGCATAGCAGGAACGCAGGTTTTCTTTCCAAAAAGCTTCAAAATCTTTACTTTTTTGTTGGCCGTCAAATTGTTTTTTTAATTTACGAACTCTAAGATCACAATCGGTTATGTACTCTTCTAAAGATGTTTTAGGAGCAAACTCAAAACTTCTGATAACATCCGGAAACCTTTTAAACAAACTATCATTTTTCACATAACTAACAAAAACATTTTTAGGGTATGTTTCTTCTTTATAATAATCAGAATGAAGTTCTGAGGCCAGTAGCTGAATATCCTTTTTGTTTTGTGCTTGTGCACTACATAACACCAAAAATAATATAATAACCACTAAATATAGACTTTTCATGCATCTCATAGTTTTGATAAAATAATAGGATTCATTTCTTTCCAAAAAGGTAATATCTCAATCATTTCGGCACCAGGATATTCTTTACCATCATCATCTTCTATGGAATAATAATATAATTCTGCTTTTCCGGTGGATAACCAGGTATAGAATTGATACCCATTTTTTTTAGATAATTTTCCTAATTCAGTTTGGTTATTTTCATCTATTAAGAAGACGACAATTTCTTTTTCTTGTTTGGAGGTTATGGGTACTCTTCTAAAAAAAGAGAAGGTGATTAATATCACTACAAATAATATAGAGATTATTAGAGCCGTTGTTTTAAATACTCTCTTTTTTGATGTTTTAGTTGTTTCTTTTATAATATGTATATCTTTTATAGAATTTCTTGATTTTTCTATAAAATCTAAATAATTCTCATACCCTAAATACTGGGTTAGATAATTAATAGTAATCTCTGTGGGGTTTCCTCTTTCTTTTTCGTCTATAAATTTTTCATATACCCGCTTGATGGTTTTACTATCGATTCTACCTTCTATTTTGGGATTAGCATCAAGAGTATCTGAAATATGATTACAAATAGCATTTTTTGTAGGATTGCTAAGCTCTTTTTTAGCTTTTTCAAAAACTAAAAGAGCTATTTTTTTGATAATCTCATGACTCATAAGGTAAAATTACAAATTAATTAGACATCTCTTAGGTACTGTATTTACTGGTGTCCAAAAATTGTCCATAACAAGTCCATTCTTTGACAAAAACATAACAGAAGGTATCCCATTACTTTGTTCTCGTAGTTACATGGCAATATAGTGTTGCCAAAATATTGAGAGGCCTCTCATTTTTTCTAACAATTAAATGTTTTTAAAGATGAGAAATTCAAGTAAATTTTTATTCGTAATGGTAATGATGTTTAACTTCAGTTTAATTTCATGTGCAGACAATAGTCTAGCAGATACAGAGCAATTGTATCAAGAAGTTTTAAGCACTACAGGAGAAGAAGGAGAAGTAGTAGAGGAACCTGATGATGATTAAGGTCAATAAAATTCTGATAAGCCACATGTTATTTGTGGCTTATCTTTTTTATCTTTATTGAGTTGATTTTCCTGGTTTGTAAATGTTTAAGTTTTGAAAAAGTTAAAAATGTGCTGTGAATGGATTCAGGGAAAATTTATTGTTAATTCAAAAAAAGTGAATTACAAGATTTTTATTCTTGTTTTAATTTCTATATTTTATTCTTGTCAGGATAGACGAATTAATAACTCATCCCGAGAAAAACAATCTTCTCATATTCTTAATTATTATAAAATATCTAAAGATAAAACACAAAGCATATCCGACAGAAAATACGCAATCAACAAAGCTTATAAATTACTAGCTAAACAGTCAAAAGACACATTATATTGCAAAGTGCTGTATCAGAAAGGAGTGATTCACTATTCTAAAAAAGAGTTTGATAGTTTATGGTTTTATGCTAATATTTTATGGACTCAGGCTAATACAATTGAAAATTATTATTATCAAGGGAAAGCAAATTATTTAAAGGGATACTATCTAGATAAAATCAGGTTTATTCGAGATAGTGCTTTTTATTACTACAATCGATCCAAAAATAATTTTTTAGTACTTCAGGACAGTAGTGAAGTAGGAAGACGTCTTTTGAATATGGCATATATTCAAAAGAATAGTAGTGATTTTTTTGGAAGTAAAGAAACCATTACGAATGCTTTGAGGTATTTGATACCTGAAAAAGACAAAAAATACATTGCTTCGGCATATAACGTTTTAGCTATAAATAATAAATACCTATTAAATAAAGAAGATGCCATAAAATATTATAAAAAAGCAATTGTAAGTACACAATCAAATATTGATCAATTGATCTACACGAATAATCTATCTGTAATGTATATTCAAACTGAAGAATATGGAAAAGCTATTGTATCCTTCAGAAATATTTTAAAGGATTCTTTAATTTATACAGTACCTAAAGAAAGGGCAAGAGTATTGGATAATCTTGCATATGCTCAATGGCGTAAGGATAGTATTGATGTAGAGCATGAATTTCTCAAAGCTCTTGATGTCAGAATCACGGAGCATGATCAATCTGGATTAATAGCCAGTTATACACATCTGGGAGAGTATTTTATGCACAAGGATAAAGACAAAGCCAAATCCTGGTTTCAAAAAGCAATCCGAACAGCTAAAGCGATAAAAAACCCAAGAGGAGAATTAGATGCTCTGCAGTTTTTGATGTCTACCTATCCTAATGATCTAATCACAAAAGACCGATTTATCGTATTGAATGATAGCTTGCAAAAACAGGAGTTAAAAGTAAAAACTCAGTTTGCCAAGATACAATACGATGATCAACTTAAAATCGAAGAAATCCTAAAGTTGGAAGATATTATGAAGCAGCAGCAATTAGAGGTTTCTATACAGAGAACCCAAAAGATCATATACTTGCTGGTAGGAATTTTATTATTAGTTACTATTGCTTTTTTTGGTCATTATTTAATCCGAAAACACAGAAAAGAAAAAGAAAAAGAAGTCTACAAAACAGAAAAAAGGATTTCTAAAAAAATCCATGATGAATTGGCAAATGATATTTCTAATCTTGCCAGTTATGTGGAAAAAACGGCAGAAGCCTCCATGCCTTCTACAAAAGAAGTGTTAGGGAATAAATTGCAGAATATGTATCTCAGAGCAAGGGATATTTCAATAGAAACGGCTACCATAGATGTTGATAATTTTAAAAAAGAACTGCTCAATCTCATACAACAATACAATACCAATGCAGTACGTGTAATCACCAACCTGTCAGAAATTGAATGGACCACCACACCAGATTATAAAAAAATAGCAGTGTATAGAGTGTTGCAAGAGCTTTTTGTTAACGCCAAAAAACATAGCGATTGTAAGAGGATAACACTTATAGCAAGGGATAGTGAAAAGAAGAGGGTGATCACATATACTGATGATGGAGTAGGATGTAATATTAGTACTGTGAAAACAAATGGATTGGTCAATGCGGAAAATCGCATAGATAATATCAAAGGGAAGCTTACTTTTGAAACAAGCTCTGGAGAGGGTTTTAGAGCCACTATAGTATTCTAAAAATAGTGAATAGCAATGTTTAAGAAAATATTAGTCGCAGAGGACCAACAAAGTATAAGCGCAGGGCTGAAAAGTACACTGACAAAGCTTGATATTCCTCTTATAGAAACCGTTGATTACTGTGATAATGCGCTGCTTAAGTTAAAAGCTGCTTTACTAAAAAATGTTCCGTTTGACCTTTTGATTACAGACCTTTCTTTTAAAGAAGATCACAGGTTGCGAAAATTACGTTCTGGAGAAGATCTTATTGAACAGGTTAAAAAAATACAACCAGACCTTAATGTCATTGTTTTTTCCATAGAAAACCGTATAGGTATCGTTAAAAAACTAATTGATGTGTATGGGATTAACGGATACATATCTAAAGGAAGGCGTGAATCAGAAGACTTGAGTAAAGCAATAAAAGCGATTTTACGCGGAGTCCCATATTTTTCTGAAGATATTGTAGCATTACTTCACAATGCGGGGAACATATCAGAGGTAAGCACATCTGATAAATTGATTCTGGAATTATTAGCGAAAGGGCTCAATCAAAAACAAATTTCTGAACATTTTAAGAAGAACAATATACCTTCAGGTAGTAAGCGAAGTATAGAATATCGATTGCAGGATCTTAAAATACTTTTTGATGCCGACACCCTTCCTCACTTGATTAGTATTGTAAAAGATGTAGGCCTGATTTAGGTATTTTGTAAAAAATACTAAAGTTGCACATTTCCGCAAGTTATTCCGTGATATTGATAATACTTTTATCAATAAGTAATTATAAAAACGATAATAAAAAATTACAAATCATGGAGTTCAGGGCAAAAATTAATGGATTAATTTATTTTTCTATACTATTATTATGTACACAGATCGGTTATGGACAATTTTTTAAAACAACACTAAAAACACCCTTACTGAGTCCTCCAGAAAAGGATATTGGAGATGTACAAAAAATAGCAATATTGAATTTTGAAAATGTGAGTGGCGATGAGTACAGGATTGTTGGAGCAGATATAGGCAGTAAAATGACGGATTATTTATCGGCAGCATTATTACAGGAATATAGAGGCAAAACGGGAAATTCATTTATGGATGGTGGGCGTACCGATATATATGCTATAGTAGAAAGAGAAGAATTAGAAAAAATATTGGATGAGAAGCAATTTGATTCTAATTTAATTACGGACTCTCAGGCACTTGAGTTAGGAAAAAAATTAGATGTAGACGCCATTATTCTTGGTAATGTATCATATTCCTGCAAAGATGAAAGAAGTGAAGACTCATATGCAGAGAAAAAAACAGGTAAACGGATAAGAACTTATAGATTGAGAAGAACGTGTTCCGCAGAAGCCAGAATGAAAATACTTTCTGTAGAAACAGGAGAAGTTTTAGGTCAAACTAATGGACGAGGTAGTAGTTTCGATAAAACATATTCAACAAATACCCGCCCCAATGTAAATGCAGTGATGAGTCCAGATAAGATAGCAGAATTTGCCTGCGAAAACATGAGTTATACTCTGGCAAATTATATTACACCATATTATTATACTCATACCTTTACTTTTGAAAATGTGAAGCATAAAAAGCTTAAAAATAGGGTAAAGGATGCTAAAAAATATTTAAAACTTAAAGAAATAGATAAAGCATACCAAATGTATGATGCCATATATCAGGTAGACCCTTATAATCCTCAATTGGTTTATAATATGGGAGTGCTTAACGAGATATCAGGCAATTATTCAAAGGCAAAAGAATTTTATGAAGTTTCGTTAAATATGGACTCCAGAAATGAAGCTTATACAAATGGTCTAAAAAGAGTAGAAGAAAACATAGAACTCACAAAAATATTATCGGATATAGGAATAAAGATAGAGCCTCATAAACTTATTGTAGCAAAAGACACCGAAAAATTACTTACTGAACGCGTTAAAATAAAAGGATCAAGAAGCAAACGAAAAACTGTATATCTAGATCCTTTCGAAAGCTCAAAAACGATTGGAGAATTCCCCGGAGGATTAGAATTAGATCTACTCGAAATCAGTAATGATGGAAAATGGGTACAAGTAAAATTACCAGATGGGGGAAAAGGATATTTAAAGGAAAAGGATGTAATCACAGGTAAATAAAATATTTTATAATATGAGTAATTTTAATAGCAATATTAACAGGGTATTTTTCTTCACCTGTTGCTTGATTTTCCTTTTTGGAACGGAACTCCAGGCCCAACAAAATCTCAACTTTGATGAGTTCCCAGAAGAAGTGAAAGATAATTTGAAATCATTAATATCATTAAGAAAATCAAAGAATTATGAAGCATTAATAGAATTAGGGGAAGTATATAAAAGCAATAATTCAGAATTCGAATATGTATTTGATATTTATCTTATAGATGCATATTTTCAATTAAGAGATTTTGATAAAGTAATAGAATATACGGAGCCGTATATGTCAAACACAGAACTATTATTGGCAGGTGATGGAGATTTCGAAATGTATCTTGGACAAGCATATATTCAAAAAGAGCGGATTGATGAAGGCTGTGCCCTTCTTAAAAAAGTAAAGATCGATGATCCTAAATTTACTATTGCATATGTTTCTAATTGTTTCGATTATAAAGAATATTCTTTCTCAGTACCCGGAAATCAATTAAATATACCTACCGATTTAGTAGTGCAAAAAGGAGATGTTGTTGAGCTACTTGCCTCAGGAAAAGTGGGTTTCGGAATATTTGCCGGATATAGTGGTCCTGAAGGATTTAAAAATGGCATGTTTCGCAATTATAATAGAACGCAAGAAAAGAATCATGGAGAATTGTTTTTTACCACCAGTAGTGACCCATATCTTTTTTATGGTTTAAAATACCTAAACTTAATAGAATCTTCAGGTAGAATTATCTTTCACATAAATGATAAAGATGTTAGAAATAATTCAGGTTATTTTAAGGCTACCGTGAGGGTATATGAGAATTCTAAATAGAAAATATGATTGTTCTTACTTTTAAAAGACAGTATGATGAATAATGAATTGTACCAACAAGTTTTGAATTTCTAATGATAAGCTGATTTAGTATGAAACAAAAAAGCCGACTCGTTAAAGTCGGCTTTTCTTTGCTGTGCGGGCGGGGAGACTCGAACTCCCACACCTCGCGGCACTAGATCCTAAGTCTAGCGTGTCTACCAATTCCACCACGCCCGCATTAAAACTTTTACAAAACTTAGGACTATCTGCAAAAGCGAGTGCAAATATACATAATCTGTATAAAACTCAAAGAACTTACATTATTTTTTTGTAAAAAATGTGATTTAATCGCGTAACCATTTTTTCATTTTAGGAAAACATAACTTTTCTGTATCCGTATATGTGAGTCCCATCCACTGCAATAAAGGCAATCCTATAAAGTTCTGATTACTGTAGTTTTTTAGAATCCAATCACTTTCTTCTTTATATCCATCAGAGTGAAAAACTACTTCAGGAGCTAAACCAATGTCCATAATGGCTGCATATGACCACAACATAACGGCTAATTCTTCGCCACTTTTTGATTCATTATTTTCGATTACATTATTATTCAGATGAATTCTTTCTTCGGGTAATGACACAGCTATATGCCCTGCCTCGTGCAGAATATCTCCTGGATGTAATAGTTTTTCTAGATCAATTAGTAAGGTGCCTTTTTCAATTTTTATTCCAGGTAAAAAAGTCTCAGTAGTAATTTCAGAAAATCGAATAGGAATTTGTAAAGCTGTAATGAAATCAAAAATTTTCTGTAGGATATCTTCTTTTTGAATGTCTTGCTGCATTATGATCGTGATCTTAGTTGCTGAACTAGTTTTTTTAAGGATTTGTATTCTTTTATTTTAATTCTTCGATCATTCTATTTGTAGTTATTTTATCGTATTCAGTAGGTTTGTTATAACTTGATTTTTATGGCTTATTTCATAAGATGTTAAGCTTGGTTCTAAACGGATTAAATTACTTCATTTTTACTACTTTTAGGCAAAAATTAACTCAATCCAAATGCAAAATACTAAATCTTACGTTCAGGAACATAAAGATCGTTTTATTAACGAACTTCTGGAACTTCTTAAAATACCATCTATTAGTGCAGATTCTGCATACGAAAAAGATGTTATCAAAACAGCTAATGAAATTAAAAAAAGTTTGGAAAATGCAGGTTGCGATATTGTAGAAATATGCGAAACTCCTGGATATCCTATTGTGTATGGAGAAAAGATGATTAATCCTGATCTTCCTACAGTATTAGTATATGGTCATTATGATGTACAACCACCGGATCCAATTGATCTTTGGGATAGCCCTCCTTTTGAACCAGTCATTAAAAAAACAGAACTACATCCCGAAGGTGCAATTTTTGCAAGAGGTTCTTGTGATGATAAAGGACAAATGTATATGCATGTCAAGGCTATGGAGTTAATGACTAAAACAGATCAGCTTCCTTGTAATGTAAAGTTTATGATCGAAGGCGAAGAAGAAGTAGGAAGTAATAGTCTAAGCTGGTTTGTAGAAAGAAATCAAGATAAATTATCGAATGATGTAATACTGATTAGTGATACAGGTATGATTGCTAAAGATGTTCCTTCGATCACTACAGGATTACGTGGATTAAGTTATGTAGAGGTAGAGGTTACAGGACCTAATAGAGATCTGCATAGTGGATTGTATGGTGGAGCAGTAGCGAATCCAATTAATATCCTGACCAAAATGATTGCCTCCTTGCACGATGAGAATAATCATATTACTATTCCTGGTTTTTATGATAAAGTAGAAGAACTTTCTAAAGAGGAGCGAGCAGAAATGGCTAAAGCTCCGTTTTCTCTAGATGCTTATAAAAAATCATTAGACATTAATACTGTATATGGAGAAGAAGGGTATACAACCAATGAACGTAATTCGATTCGCCCTACACTAGATGTAAATGGTATTTGGGGTGGATATACAGGAGAAGGCGCTAAGACGGTTATAGCAAGTAAAGCGTATGCTAAAATTTCTATGCGTTTGGTTCCTAATCAAGATTGGAAAGAAATCACAGAATTATTTACAAACCATTTTGAAAGTATCGCTCCAGAAGCTGTATCTGTAAAAGTAACTCCGCATCACGGTGGACAAGGATATGTGACACCAATAGATAGTATTGGATATAAGGCTGCTAGTATGGCATATCAGGATACTTTTGGTAAAACTCCAATTCCACAAAGAAGCGGAGGAAGTATTCCTATCGTTTCTTTATTCGAAAAAGAATTAAAAAGTAAAACAATCCTAATGGGATTCGGGTTAGATAGTGATGCTATTCATTCTCCTAATGAACATTTTGGAGTTTGGAATTACCTAAAAGGTATTGAAACGATTCCTTTATTTTATAAATATTTTACAGAGTTGAGTAAGTAATTTTAAAGGAAAAAATAAATATTTAATACTACCCAAAATGGGTGGGGAAAAAAGTTGGAACGCTCACTATCTTTGTTGCTTATTTTTAATTTATAAATAATATAATAAGTAATGAAAAGATTTCTGAATGTATCTTTAGTATGTATAATGACACTACTCTTTTTTTCTTGTGGATCTGATGATGGAGAAGCGGATGATGATAACAATAGTGAAGGTTGTGAATTGAGATTAAATACAGGTTTAGCCTGCGATTATTCAGAGTTTCAAAATATAACATTTACTAAAGGTGCATATATTGATGGAGGTCCATCTGAATTTACGGGTACGGATGGTGTTACTCATTTCTTTAGAAAAATTATCCTTGCTGATGGGGATATTTCTTTAGATCAATTTGGAAATATCGTTTCTGATAATGCAACAGCATATGTTGAATTCTTTCTATATTCCTTAGGAACTGATGAATTTAAACTAGGAACTTTTGAACCTTGGGCATCAATAGACCCTAAAACAAGTTCTTTTATATCATTAGCGGGAGATTTATCATACGAATGCAGTATAGATACAAATGGACTTGCTTGTGATTCTAGAATAGGGATGGGAGATGCTATAGTTGTCATTTCTGAGAATGGAACACAAGAGGTAATATGCTTTGATTTCCTTCTTAGTTTTTTCGGGTCAGGACCTAAATGCGTAAAAGGAACATTTTCAGGAGAACTTAAAGATTTAACGCCTAATTAATAGACAACATCTAAATCAAAATAATAATAAAAAAAACACTCTTTTCGGAGTGTTTTTTTATTTTGGGAATGCGTAAATTCAGAAATATTTTATGTTATTTTTATAGAGTAATACAATTACTCATAACAGAATAATACTCTCTAAAATAAAAGCTAATTATATATTCATATGGTATGGATTTTGATGAAAGAGAGTAGAACTAAATATAATACCAAATGTTTATAAGAACCAATCAAATTTTAACTCGTATTCTATATTTTATCGTTTTTGTAACTTTTTCATACCAGAATTTACAATCCCAAATACCCTATGTAAAGCCTGATGGTGAAAAAATTGAGTTATCAGACTTTAAAGGAACTCCATATCTAGATAAGGAATTTCAAAAAGGAGTAGTTCATGACGGACTTACCGGAAAGGAAAATAATTTATTTTTAAGATATGATGCTCTTAACGATTTATTCGAGATGAAGGATACTAAAGTAGCTAAAAACAAAAAGTTTCTTAAAAAAGCATTTGAGGTATACGTTGTTTTTAATGGTAAGACTTTTTATTATCAAAATTATATAAATGATGATGGAAGAAGCGTTGTGGGTTATCTTCATGAAATAGCAAGAGTGGCAGATAAAACAATCTATATGAAATATGGAAAAAATTTAGTAATGCCTGAAAAAGCTGCCACATCCCTCGAGCAGGATCGCCCAGGTAGGATTAAGAATGAAACCTATTATGTGGTAGGTGTATCCAATAAGCTAAAAGCAACAGAGATAAAAAAGAAAAATGTTTTGGATCATTTTCCTGATGATAAAAAAGGAAAACTCAAAGAATTTATTAAAAAGAATAGACTCAAATTTAAGGACTATAGCGATATTAAGAAATTAGCTGATTATATGGAGAAGATTTAATAAATCCGCTATTTTATTTGAAATAAAAACTGTTTTAATTCTAAAAATCAAAGTAATATAAAAATGCCTTCTTAAATATTAGAAGGCATTTTCTTTTAATAATTCCAAAAGGGATTAGGGGCATCTTTATAGATTTTTTAAAAAATTATTTGCTAGTATTAATTTTTATTCTACATTTGTAGAGTTAATTCTAATAATGTAGAGCAATGCAGTTATCTAAAACCGAAGAACAATTAATGCAATACCTCTGGAAACTAGAGAAAGCTTTTATGAAAGATTTACTTGATGCTTTTCCTCAGCCCAAACCAGCAACAACTACGGTAGCTACTTTGCTTAAGAGAATGACTGATAAAGGGTTTGTGAATTATACCTTATACGGTAAATCTAGAGAATATTATCCTTTGGTAAAAAAGACAGATTATTTTTCTAAACATGTAAATGGCTTGATAAAGAACTTTTTTAATGACTCTGCATCACAGTTTGCATCGTTTTTTACCTCTGAAACAAATTTATCGACTTCAGAATTAGAAGAGCTTAAAAAGATTGTGGATCAAGAACTTTTAAAGAAGCAAAAATGATAGCATATATTATTAAATCATCACTTTGTTTGATGTTCTTATGGGCATTCTATAAGTTGTTTTTAGAAAAGGAAAATATTCATTTTGTGAAGAGATTTTACCTTCTTTTTAGTTTGGTTTTTGCATTTGTTATACCATTGATAACACTTACCTATCAGATCGAAGTGATTCCGGAACCAGAAGTGATTTCAGAAACAACCATTCCGATAATGATGGAACCTGAAGCTATAATAGTTGAAGAGTCTATTAATTATACACCTATTATTTTATGGAGTATATATGGAATTGGGGTGCTAATTTTTGGCTTTCGATTTACTCGGAATATCATAGATATTTTGAAAAAAATTAGAAGCAATGAAAGACTAAAAGAATCTTCGCATATTAATGTGCTTTTAAGTAATTCTATCATACCACATACATTTCTGGACTATATTTTTGTTCCTAAAAAAGAATTTAAAGATAAAAATATTCCTGAAGAAGTATTACTTCACGAAAAAACACATGTATTACAAAAACATACACTAGATATACTGTTTGTAGAAATTCTTCAAGTATTCTTCTGGTTTAATCCTTTATTTATTTTTATCAAAAGATCTATAAAGCTAAACCACGAGTTTCTTGCAGACCACAGCGTATTGAAACATCAATTTTCGATACAAAACTACTTTGAGTTACTCCTTAATTACCCCAACAGCTCTGATCAGGCTGTATTATCGAGTCCTATTAATTATTCATTAACAAAAAAACGATTACAGATGATGACAAAAGAATTTTCGAAAAAAAGAACGATGCTAAAGCTAGTCACTTTAGCGCCTGTTCTATCACTATGCGTATTATTTTTTAATAACGAAATAGTGGCTAAAGAAGTAGAGCTACCACTTGATGAAATTACGTACCCTGATGTTGAAGTATTGAATCCGCTCGAAAAATCTTCAATTATTGTTTTAAAAGATAAAGAAGAGTATAGTTCCCTAGATGAAAATCTAAATAGTTTCCAGGAAGGAGTGACTGAGGAAATGGTAAAAGAATATAATGTCTGGGCAAAAGATTTACACGCTAAAATTAAAGGGAATAAACCGATTATCGTCGAAGAGAGCGAGATTTATCGTATGATAAATATTTACAGGAGCATGACAGCTGAGCAGCGTAAAGGATCAGAGAAGTTCCCTGATATTCCACCGCCACCTCCTGTGCCAGAAGCTCCAAAAGTAATGAAAGGACAAAAAAGTGATATTCCACCGCCACCTCCGCCACCAGAAGCTCCAAAAGTGAAAAAAGGAGAGAAGAGTAATATTCCACCGCCTCCGCCACCAAAAGTAAAAAAAGGAGAAAAAAGTGACATTCCACCACCTCCGCCGCCTGCTCCAGAAGCACCTTCTCCGAATAATGGAAGTTATATTGATGTGAAGTTTTCAGAACAAGCTAACTTAAGCGAAGATGAGAAGGAAGCATATATAGAAAGAGTAGAAGAAAAATTAGCTAAACAGCGAGAAGAGCAAGAAAGAGAATTGGAACAGATTAGGACGGAAGAAATGACCGTGCTAGCAGAGGCAAAGAGATTAATAGCAGAAGCGGAACATGAAGAGCGAGAAAATAGAAAAGATGCCATTGCAGGGATTGAACAAGCTGAAATACAAAGGACATTGGCGATGGAGCAAATTCAATTAGCAAGAGAACAAGCAGAAAAAGCGAGAGTACTTGCTGCTGGACAAACTCGTGAAGCGAGGGCTATTGCTCGTGAAGAAGCTCAAATTGCTAGAGAATTGGCAAGAAAAGAAACTAGAAATTCAGAAGAACAAGAGGCGTTAAGAGCTGAGAGAGCTGCTAGAAAAGCAGCTATTGAAGCGGAGAGAGCTGCTAGAAAAGCTGAAATGAAATCAAGATCAGCGATGCTAAAAGCAGAAGCTAAGTCTAGAAAAGCCATGAAAAAAGTTGAAAAAGAAGCTCGTAAGGCGGAAATGGAAGCTAGAAGAAATATGTTAGAAGCAGAAATGAAGGCGCGAAAGGCACAGCAACGAGCAATGATGGTTGATGATCCTCCTTCTCGTAATGAGTTTATAGAAAGAATGGCTAAAAAAAATGCGGAGTTTTATTATGAAGGAAAACAAATCTCTGCAAAACAGGCATTAGAACTAGTAGAGAATTCTAATGACAACCTTTCTATAAATGCATCTACAAAAAATGGTAAATCTAAAGTGACACTCAAAGATTGATAGTATATTTCAATTATCACAAATTATAAGAATTAGCTAAAACCTCACTTCGGTGGGGTTTTTTGGGCAACATTTGGTTAGAAATCAGCGTTATAGATCTATTGTCAATCAAAAAACACCCTTAGATTATGTTAAAACGATTTTTTATTATGTGCTCTGGAGCCGACGCCGATATTTTGGCGGATAGTTCTAATGGAGAACAAAACAAGTATGCAGGTATCGGTGCAACCGTATTTTTTACGGCACTTATGGCATTTTTAGCAGCTAGTTATGCTTTATACACTGTGTTCGATAATTATTTTACTGCAATTTTCTTTGGATTAGTGTGGGGGTTACTGATCTTTAATCTGGATCGATTTATAGTGTCTACCATCAAGAAAAAAGATAATTTTCTAGATGAATTATTACAAGCAGCTCCCAGAATTATTTTGGCAGTTATTATTGCGGTAGTTATCTCAAAACCATTAGAATTAAAGATTTTTGAAAAAGAAATTGATCAGGTTCTTCTGGAACAAAAAAATGATTTAACATTAGCAAATCAAGAACAAATAGCTACACAATATACTCCAATTGTAGAAGGAATTGATGCCGAAATAGCTGCATTAAAACAAGAAATAACAACAAAAGAAACAGAGGTAAATGAGTTGTATGAAACCTACATTGCAGAAGCAGAAGGTAGAAAAGGAACAGAGCTTGTAGGCAAAGGACCTGTATACAAAGAAAAAAGAGAAAAGCATGATGCAATGCTCGCAGATCTTGTAGAGTTAAAGAAAACAAATGCAGAAAAAATTACTGGTTTAGAAGCGCAAAAAACCGAATTGGCTGCAGATTATGATAAGCAAATTGAAAGTTCTCAGCCTATTATCGATAATTTTGATGGGTTAATGGCCAGAGTGAATGCGCTAAATGAATTACCTTGGTTACCTTCATTTTTTATCTTTTTATTGTTTTTAGCCATCGAAACTTCTCCGATTTTTGCAAAGCTACTTTCACCAAAAGGGGAGTATGATTTTAAAATAGAAGATGTTGAAGGAGAGGTGAAAACCTGGACAGCACAGAAGGCTGAGCAACGTAAAATCTTGTTAGCAACTGATCATACTATTAATGATCGAGTATATGGTGATATTGCAGAAGAAGATGAATTGTATCAATATAAGAAGAAAGTTGCAAGAGAATTAATGCAGAAACAGCAAGATGCTTTTTATAAGAGACAAACAGATATTTTATAAAGGATAAAATTTGACGACATCACTTAACCAGCTTTGAAGTTTTTTCAGAATCTTTTCTTGATCTTTTCTTGATCTTTTCTTGGAAATTTTTAATTCTTGTTCCGTGATGACTACCTTTTAAAACATCTACTTGAGATTGCAGTGTCGAAGCACAAGCTCTCCAGGTATCATATGCTCTATAGATGTCTAAAATAGGATCCTTTTATTTTAGACATATGTCTTTACTTTTTTGATATAGTCAGGACTGAAACTAAAAGTTATATTCTTAGGAGTAAATCTCATATTGGTTGGGAGATGTACTACTTTGATAAGATCTTTTACAGACAGGGGTAATGTTAAAACCACAGTATCTTAATTCAGTCATATATTGGTAGTAGGAAGGTGATAAATAATCATAGTGGTTTAAAAAAGTTCTTGCATTGGGATTACTATGATCTAATGGTTGTTTTAAAACTATTTGAAAGGCTTTAGTGTAATGGTCTTTAACTTCTATTGAACGTATCTATGCGTTAGGAAATAAAACACTTAATTGTTGTTCAAAAGTTGAACTTTTTACCTTGGTTATCGGTGTTTTACAAGAAAATATTGACATGCTGGTCAGTAGTAATAATAGAGTATATCTAAAGAAATTCATCGAAATGACTTTTTTGAAACTATAAACATAGCTCACGATTTATTGTAAAAACTATACTATTCTATTTAAGGGTAATATGATATTCGCGAAATACAAGTTAATATGTAGCTATACATTAAGATTTAATTATTTTTAGAAGATGAATGATATTATCCAAATAGATAACACCTTTATTGAAGCTAATACTAATTTTTCAGAACTGATTTCTGAATTAAAACAAAGTTTTGCGTCTAATATAAGCATTGTTCCAATGCGACACCATCATGATTTTCCGAATCCTGAAACAAACTCGGATTCAACACTGCTTTTAATGCCAGCATGGAATCCAGGAAAGGAAGCAGGTGTTAAAATTGTTACGGTTAGTCCTGAAAACGCAAAATTTGATTTACCATCAATTCAAGGAACTTATATTTATTTAGACGCAACCAAAGGAACTATTAGAGCTGTTTTAGAAGCAAAAAGCTTAACAGCGAAGCGAACTGCTGCTGCGTCGGCATTGGCTTCTTCCTTCTTGTCAAAGAAAAATGCATCTGAATTATTAATGATAGGTACAGGAGCACTTTCGATTAATTTGATTAAAGCTCATGCAAGTGTTCGTCCGATAAAAACTGTGTTCATATGGGGCAGGAATTATAATAAAGCAGAAGCAATTGCAAACGAATTACGAGAAGAGAACTTTAGGGTTATACCAATAAAGAAAATAAATGATAAAATTAGGGAAGTAGATATTATTTCTTGTGCAACTTTGTCAAAAACACCTTTAGTTCTAGGGAAATTTCTGAAACAAGGTCAACACATAGATTTGGTTGGAGCATATAGAAAAGATACCCGAGAAGCTGATAACGATGTTGTAACAAAAGCATCGGTATACGTAGATACATTTCAAGGAGGACTCAAGGAAAGCGGAGATATTGTCATTCCACTTCAAGAAGGAATTCTAAAAGAAGAAGATATCAAAGCAGATTTATTTGAACTATGTTCTAATAAAAAATCGGGAAGAATAGATAATAATGAAATAACCGTTTTTAAATCTGTAGGTCATGCCCTAGAAGATTTAGTAGCAGCAACATATTTTTATAATAAATTTATAAATGAGTAATACTTATCATAGTATTACTAAAATCGAAATAGATGAATAAACTAATATACCTGGTATGTATACTCGCAGTAATGAGTTGCACAAAACAAACCACAGAAAAAGAAGATAAAGAAACCATACTTTCGGTGATGAAATTGCAAGAAAAAGCCTGGTCTAATAATGACCTGGAAGGTTTTATGAAAGGCTATTGGAAAAGTGATTCATTAAAGTTTTATGGTAGTAAGGGACTTACATTAGGGTGGCAACAAACACTGGATAATTATAAAAAAGGATATCCAACTAAAGACCATTCGGGAACACTTAATTTTAAAATAAATGATATCTCCAAAATTGAAGAGAATTCCTATTGGGTAATGGGAGAATATCATTTAACCAGAAAAGTTGATGATGCTGACGGTGTTTTTATGATTATATTTAAAAAGATCAACGGAGAATGGAAAATTGTAGCGGATACTTCTAGTTAATAATTTTGAATTAACTGTTCAATTTCATCAATTTCAATGGGCATGGCTTCTGTGAGATTAATATTTCCTGTATCGGTAAGTAAATAATCATTTTCCAATCGACACCCTATTCCTTCTTCAGGGATGTAAATTCCAGGTTCACAAGTTAATATCATGCCAGCTTCGAAGGGTCTGGAGTATAATCCAACATCATGAACATCTAAACCTAAATGGTGGGCGGTACCGTGCATAAAATATTTTTTATACAATGGTTTTTCTGGATTTTGATTTGCAACTTCTTTTGGATCTAATAATCCTAGTTTGATCAATTGTTCTTCAATCAGATTTGCCATTTTCTTTTCATAATCTGCAGAAATTACTCCTGGTTTTAATAATTTACTCCCTTCCTTTAGGCAATGCAATACCGAAGTGTAGACCTCTCTTTGTCTGGGAGAAAATTTTCCATTTACAGGAAAACAACGAGTGGTGTCGCTATTATAATTCGCATAACAAACCCCAAAGTCCATTAAAATCATATCCCCATCCTTACAGATAGCATCATTAGTATTGTAATGCAATGCACAAGCGTTTTTACCTGAAGCTATAATAGGTTTAAAGGCATGTCTGGTTCCTCCGTTTTTTAGCAATGAGTAAGTTAATTCTGCCTCTAATTCGTATTCTTTAATTCCTGGTTTGATAGTCTTTAATACCCTATGAAACCCTTCTACACTAATATCAGCTGCTTTTTGCATCAAAGCAATTTCTTGGGTAGATTTAACAGGTCGTAACGCTCTTGTAATTTTTGCTGCCCTGTGATACTCGTGTAAAGGATATTTCTCTTTGCACCAGGAAATCATTTTATCTTGCTCCGTTTGTTGATTGAAAGTGGCGCGTTTTATATGCTCATTATGCCCAAGATACAGACCATCAGCTTCAAAAGCCATGAGCTGTAGTGTTTTTTCAAAATCATGAAGCCATTCTATCCGTTGCACTCCTGAAATCTCTTTAGCCTGTTGTTGGGTTAACTTATCTCCATCCCAAATCTTAATATGTTCATTAGTCTCTTTAATGAATAATATCTCTCTATTTCCTGCTTTATGAGCGTTAGGATATAGTACCAATATAGTTTCTTCCTGATCTATTCCAGAGAGATAAAATAGATCATTATTCTGAGCAAATCCCAATACATCATCCGCATTAGTATGTTTTATCGAATTAGAAGAAAGAATAGCGATAGTATTCTCTTTCATCAGCGATGTAAAATTGACTCTATTTTCTATAAACAGTGTATTTGGGATAATTTCGTAACGCATATTAAAAAGTTCTATCAGGATGAAAAGGAGTTAAATCTAGCGAAGTTTTTTGATCAGAAATAACTTCTGCAACCAATTTGCCAGTAGCAGGTCCTAAACTCCATCCCATCATTGCGTGTCCTGTTGCGATTGTCAAATTTTTACACTTTGAAGATTTACCGATATACGGCAAGCCATCTGGTGTACAAGGGCGCAAACCACATTCTGCGTTGGATTTTTCTGATTCACTTATTTCCAGGCCTGTGTAATAATTTTTGGCTGCGTTCGCAATAGCATTGACTCTTACTGGATTTATGTTATGATTGATTCCAGCAACTTCCATGGTTCCTGCAAAACGTGTAAAACCATCCATTGGAGTTACTGCCACTTTGGCTTCACATAAAATTGCCGGAATGGTAATATTGGTAGTTCTTTCTACATTTATTCGATATCCCTTTCCTGCTTGAATGGGAATTTTTAAACCTAATTTTTTGGTCATTAATGGGCTCCAACTCCCTGCTGCCAACACCACTTCATCAGCATTCAGTTCTTGTTTGTCGGTTATTATTTTTGATATAGTACCTGATGTAATCTCAATGTCTTCTACTTTTTCGTTGGCATAAAAAGTAACTCCTTTAGATTTTAAATAGGTTACCATTTGGGACATGAAATCACTTGGAGTCATATGCGCATCAGAATCGAAATAAACGGCTCCTTTAATGTCTAAATTTGCATTCGGTTCAATTTTTTCAACTTCTTTGGCTGATAAATTCTTAACACCTAAACCTTCTTTTATTCCTCGTTGCCCAACTTCCCATTCTTCTTCTCCCACCTTATCAGTTTTATAGCACATCAATAACCCTTTCCTTTCGTAATGAAAATCAAAATCATTAGATGCTTTGATCTCTTCATATAGATCTCTACTGTATAAATTGATATCTTTTATAACGGGAATTGCTTTTTCTACTTTCGCGGCTGTAGAAGATTTCTTAAAAGCCCAAGCCCACTTTAGGAAATCAATATCTAATCTTGGTTTTACATAAAAAGGACTAGCCGCATCAAACATCCATTTAATTCCTTTATTAATCATTCCAGGAGCTGCTAGGGATATAATATGACTGGGTGTGATATATCCAGCATTTACATACGATGCTCCACTAGAAAAATTAGATTTATCAACAACGGTAACTTGGTGCCCTTCTTTTTGAAGGTAATATGCGGAACTCAGTCCTATAATTCCGCCGCCAATTATAATAATATTTTTACTCATTAATTCCATTTAAAATCCCAAATAGCTTTATTCCCTTCCAGATGTTGAACAAAATAATTCCAACGTTTTTTAATAAAATAGTTTTTATGTTTTCCCTGATAGCAATGTCTTTGGTCAGGAAGAATTAATAGATCAAATTACCTGAAACCCGTGAGCATATGGATCATCTTCAGTATCAATGAGAATAGTATTATATCCAAATACTTTTGCCCAACCCTGAATGCTCGGTATAATAGCCTTTTTACCGTCTAATTCGGTTTCTTCTTCAATTCTTCCTATAAATTTGCTACCTATAAAACTTTCATGTATAAATTCTTCGCCTTTTTTTAATTTTCCTTTGGCATACAATTGTGCAATTCGCGCAGAAGTACCAGTTCCACAGGGAGATCTATCGATTGCTTTTTCTCCATAAAAGACAGCATTTCTTCCAGAAGAGGTAGGATCCAGAGGTTCTCCGGTCCAAAGCATATGACTGACATCTCGTATGGTGTTGTTCTCTGGGTGAATAAAATAGTTAGGATATTTTTTGTTGATGCGTTCTCGTACTACTTGAGAGTATTGTATAAGCTTTCCGGCAGTAAAATCTTGTACTCCGCTAAAATTTTTCTGGGGATCTACAATAGCATAATAATTTCCTCCATAAGCTACGTCAAAAGTTATCTCACCCAATTCAGGGCAATCGATTGTCAAACCTTCTGCGGCGAGATAAGATTTTACATTTTTTAGTTTTACCCAATCTACTTTTTTGCCAGTTTGTTGATATTCAATCTCTACCAATCCAGCTGGGGCTTCCATTCTTATTTTTCCTGGAGTTTTAGGTTGTATCAAGCCTTCTTCAATTGCAATAGTGATAGTTCCAATAGTACCGTGTCCACACATTGGTAAACAACCTGATGTCTCAATAAATAAAATGGCAAAATCATTTTCCGGATTGTGAGGTTCAAATAAGAAACTACCACTCATCATGTCATGTCCACGAGGTTCGAACATTAACCCTTTTCTTATCCAATCGTATTCTTTGAGAAAATGTTGACGTTTTTCACTCATTGAACTACCTTTTAAATTAGGGCGCCCTGTAGTGACAACTCTTACTGGGTTCCCGCAAGTATGTGCATCAATGCATATAAATTTATTTTGAGCCATTTTTTATTTTTTCAATGTAAGCGTTAATTCTGTTTTCTAAAATCGAAAGTGTAACTGTTCCTTGTTCCAGAATGACTTCATGAAACTCTCGGATATCAAATTCACTTCCTAGTTCTTTTTTAGCTTTTTTACGAAGTTCTCTAATTTTTAATTCTCCGATTTTATATGATAAAGCTTGTCCCGGCCATGAAATATACCTATCCGTTTCAGTATTTATTTCGTGTAATGACAATGCTGTGTTGGAAGCCATGAAATCAACAACTTGTTCTCTTGTCCAGCTTTTAGCATGTATTCCTGTGTCTACTACTAATCGACAGGCTCTCCACATTTCATAAGTTAGTTTGCCAAAATGTTCATAAGGAGTAGTGTACATACCCATTTCTTCCGCCAGAAATTCTGAATATAATCCCCATCCTTCTCCATAAGCTGATAGATATAGATTCTTTCTGAATTGCGGAATACTATCTCCTAATTCATTATTTAAACTACCCTGTAAATGATGTCCGGGAACTGCTTCATGTACTGTTAGTGAAGGTAATGTATAGAGTGTTCGACTAGGTAAGTCATAAGTGTTTACCCAATAGTAACCTGGTTTGTCACTATCTGCATCTGTTCCAACATATCGACCGCCAGTATATTTAGGAGCTATAGCATCAGGAACTGGAGCTACGCCATAAGGTTTTCGGGGTAAAGTTTTAAAAAACCTGGGTAATTGCTCATCTGCTCGTTTTGCCATATCTCTGGCAATCATTAATAATTCTTTAGGTGTTTTAGCGTAGAATTGCTCATCGGTACGAAGGAACTCTAGAAAATCTGCAAAGCTTCCCTGAAAATTAAGCTCCTTTATGATTTCTTTCATTTGAGCCTTTATACGAAAAACTTCCTTTAACCCTATATTGTGAATATCATCTGCCGAGTATTTTGAACTCGTTGTATAAAAGTTTATTCTGTTCTGATAATATGCTTTACCATTTGGAGTTTGGGATACTCCAATAGGTGTTCTGGTTTTTGGTAAGTATTCCTCTTCAAAAAATGTTTTTATTCTTTTGAATTGAGGAATAACTTTATTCTCTATAGCCACCTTTACCACTGTAATTATAGAATCTTTTTGGGTTTGGTTTAAGGACTCCGGTAAATCCTTAAAAGGAGAATAAAAGTAACTATCCTCAATGTTCTTTACAATATGATCATTATAAGTCGATTCATAACCCTTAAAAATAACTTTGGGTTGAGATACTCCTTTTTCCAACCCTTCTCTTAGATTTACAAAATGTTGATCTACAAATAAGGGTATTGCATTGAGTTTGTTTAGATATTTTTTAATCTGTTCGTAACTGGTTAGTGGTCTAACCATAAAATTGAGGTTGGTATGAAAACCAGAATCAGATAACAGTGGATTTAAGTAGCTTTCGAACTCGTAATAATCTATATTCTGCTGTAAAACGAATTTTAATAAATTTAAAGATATCTGGTCAGTCTCTTTGAGTTGGCTTCCATCAATACCTTCTAACTCTTGTGTTTTTTTTCGTGCAAAATTAGCCTCTGCTTCGAAGTATTCTTTTGTGAAAAGACCCAAAGGATATGATTTTTCATCATATCCTTTGTGATCTTGATAGTCATCAATTATTTGTTGCAATACATTAGATGAATTTATCGATTCGTCTTGTTTACAACTAACGATCAGTAGTAACAATAAAACTGCAAAGCTTTTTAAATAATTCATTAGTTTTTATATTCAGTTTTATTTGACTTTTGGTCAATTTACTACTTTTAAAACTTCAAAAAGTGATTAGTTCTTCAGCCCTTCAGGTAATAATTCTGTTGGCCAATCTTGGTAACTAAATGGTCTTACCCATCTTTTAATAGCACCTAAACCTACAGCAGTGAATCTTGAATCTGAAGATGCAGGATAAGGACCTCCATGTGTCATTGATTCACACACTTCTACTCCAGTTGGTACACCATTAAAAATAATTCTACCCACTTTCGTTTGTAGTGAATCAACTACGTCATTTAAATCATCAAAATCTTCTTTTTCAGCTAAAATAGTACCTGTTAATTGCCCTTCTAAGCTATCTATAACTTGCACTAATTCTTTCTGATCTTTTGCTTTTACAACCAAAGAGAATGGTCCAAAGACTTCTGTATGCATTTTAGGGTTCGCTAAGAAATCTGAACCGGGCACAGCACATATTTTTGAGGCTGCAAAATTGGCTTCTACATCTTCTTTTACTTGCCCTACTATCTCAACTCCTGGTTGAGATGTTACTACTTCTCCGTTTGTTATAAAACCATCTTTAATGTTTGGGTGTAACATACATTGTGGTGCTATTGCTACAGTTTTTTGTGCTAAATCTTTTATGAAAGCCTCTGTTTTTTCTCCATCTACAGTTAGTAACAATCCTGGATTTGTACAAAATTGACCGGTTCCTAATGTAATAGACCCAGCGTATGTAGATGCTGTTTCTTCTGATTTCTTTGCAATTACATTTGGCATAACAATAACCGGATTGATGCTCCCCATTTCAGCAAATACTGGAATTGGCTCTTTTCGTTCCGCAGCTAAATTATATAAAGCTCTACCTCCGGCAATACTTCCTGTAAAACCAACAGCTTTTACTTTAGGATGTTTAACTAATGCTGTACCTACAACTCTACCGCTTCCTGTAATATTTGAAAATACACCATTAGGCATACCTGTTTTTTCGGCTGCTTTTATAATTGCAGAAGCTACCAGTTCACCTGTTCCAGAATGCATTGCATGAGATTTTACAATTACAGGGCAACCAGATGCTAATGCACTTGCCGTGTCTCCTCCTGCAGTGGAAAATGCCAGTGGAAAATTACTTGCTGCAAATACTACAACAGGTCCTAATGGAATGGATGTTTTTCTAATATCTGATTTTGGTAATGGTTGTCTAGTTGGAATTGCTTGGTCAATTGTATTGTTTCTCCAATCTTCTGTTAAAATTAAATCTGCGAAGGCCCGTAATTGACCAACTGTTCTGCCACGCTCTCCTTGTGCTCTACCTTCTGGCAAACCAGATTCTGAGACATACATGTCTGTTAATTCTGAGTCTAAAGCTAATATTTCGTCAGCAATAGCATTCAAAAATGCGGCTCTTTGCTTTCCAGGTATATTTCTATATACCTTAAATGCATTATCTGCTAATTCCGCAGCCTCATTTACCTCTTCTAAAGTTGCTTGAAAAAAAGGTGTTGGATTTTCTACGTTTAACTTCGGGTTTATGGTTTTGTGAGTTGTGGTCCCTTTAGCTGATAATTGATTTCCTATATAATTTTTTCCTGTAATCATTTTCTATTCTGCATCTCCCTATAAAGAAAGATATTTTTAAAATTAATTAGTAATTTGTTTTATATGCTCTTCAATATCCACAGATTTGTGTGTTTTTTCTTAAGATACTGAGTGTTTTTAACAATGTTTTTGGTCTAAATAGATCTAGATATCAACTTTGTAATTTGAGCAAACGTTTTTCAAAACGATTTCTTTGCAATTTTATAAAAAATGTATTCAAACTTACAAATCATTGCCTTTTGATAATCAAATGACAATGATTTGTTACAATGTTCTAAAGTCAGTCTTACTTCTAACATTTTATATTTTATAAAAATTATTCTGTATTTGTCTTTAACTCTTTTTCCTTTCTTAAAAAAGCCTTCCGAAAAACCTGACCATTTTATTTTTCACTAAAAGCGAGAACACCTGAATTAATTATATTAGGCAAAAACCTTTAAGTCTCTATATTCTGGTAATGTAGGTCTGGTTTTTAATCCATTTTCTATTATTGCTAATACTCTTTCTCTTTCTTCACCTATTAATGGTAAACGAGGTTCACGCACATTTTCTGTTCCTATACCAGTTGCAACTTCGGCAAGTTTAATATTCTGTACTAATTTACTGTTTATATCTAACTCTAACAATGGTAAAAACCAACGATAAATTTCAAGAGCTTCTTCTGTTCTGCCTGCTTTTGCTAAATTAAAGATTGCTACCGTTTCTGCTGGAAATGCACAAACTAAACCTGCAACCCATCCATCTGCTCCCATTAATAAACTTTCTAAGGCTAAGGTGTCTACTCCCGAAAGAATTTTTAATCGATCTCCAAAACGATTTTTAATACGGGTTATATTAGATAAATCTCTTGTAGATTCCTTTACTGCTTGAATATTTGGACAATCACGTAGTAACTCTTCGAACATATCTAAAGTTACTTCAATACCATAATCTACAGGATTGTTGTATATCATAATAGGTAAGCTCGTACTTTTTGCTACTTTTTTAAAGTAAGTAACCGTTTCTCTCGCATCTGCTTTATAACGCATTGGAGGTAACATCATTAACCCGGATGCTCTATCTTCTTGAGCTTTACAAGCAGCTTCTATTGCTCCTTTAGTACTCTGTTCTGCAATATTAATAATTACTGGAACTCTGTTTTCAACAAAATTAACAGTAGTTTTTACTAGGACACTTTTTTCATTATTACTTAGCGTACTCGCTTCTCCCAAAGTCCCTCCTAAAATAATACCATGAACACCTGCGTCCAGTTGTGCCTTAATATTTACCTTAAACATTTCTAGGTCTAAAATATCCTCATCTGTAAACTTTGTTGTAACTGCTGGCATAACGCCTTTCCAATCTATAATCATTCTTTATAATTTTAGTTCAAATATATTGTCAATTTAAATGTAAGGATATTTATAAATTATCCTATGGTAATACTATATTACCTCATATCGCATTAGTTTATCCGATTATGATTAATATTGAAGTAGATATTGCTATAAATGAAAGTTTTACCGTTTAAAATACCAAAATCTTCAACAGATACTTTAATTGTTCAAGAAGATAAGGAAATTGTCTTATATGATAAATTCCATCAGCATGAAGAAATACAAATTTCTATCATCATATCCGGAGAGGGTAGCTTAATTGTGGGTGATACCATTACCGATTATAAACCAGATGACATTTTGGTTTTTGGTAGTAATGTACCACATGTTTTACAAAGTGCTATCTCGGATAAAGAGTCTTATATGATTTCTCTCTTTTTTACGAAAGAATCTTTTGGTAATTTATTTTTTGAACTTCCTGAATTTGAAGATTTATCAAGTTTTTTAAGAAGTTCTGCATACGGGATTAGAGTACTGTCAAAAAAGCTAAAACTAAAAAGTCAATTCCTTAAAATCATTAAGAAAGAGGAACGACTAGATCGGTTTATGGTTTTTCTTAAGATTTTAAAATTACTACAAACGGCACAGGTGGAGACAATATCTTCATTTATCTCCAAAAGAGCATATACTGATAATGAAGGAAAGCGTATGGCTAAAGTTTTTCAGGCAGTGATGAATGATTTCAATAAAGATTTTTCGCTCAAAGAAGTTGCGGATCTTGCTAATATGACACCAAATGCATTTTGTCGTTATTTTAAACAACGTACAAACAAAACGTTTTTCCAATTTTTAATTGAAGTTAGAATTGAAAATGTTTGCAGATTATTATCTAAAGAACCTGAGATCACAATATCCGAGGCTTCTTATAATAGCGGTTTTAAAAATTTATCCAACTTTAATAGAAAGTTTAAGGAAATAAAAGGAATTACTCCTTCAAACTATAAAAAGAGATTACACGATGCCCATTTTGTTTAATAGAAAGGAAGCATTCATGTTTTGACAAACTCCATCTTTGAATTTATAATCAAAATATAGTTCATCGTTTATAATTTGTGCATCAAAAAATCTATTTTTTACTTGATCTAATTCTGACGCGATTTCACATAAACTTAAATCGTGTGTCGCAATAATTCCAGTAGCTTGAGCTTTCACCAATTTCTCTACGAATTTGCGAGATCCCGCTGCTTTATCTTTGCTGTTTGTTCCTTTTAAGATTTCATCAAGAATGATAAAATATTCATCATTTTGCAGGGCATCCACAATCTTTTTAAGTTGAGTTAATTCTGAAAAGAAATAAGAAGCATCATCGCTTAGTGAATCGGATGTTCTCATACTAGTGATCAATTTGATAGGGCGATATGTACAGGTTTTTGCACAAATAGGTAGCCCAATATTAGACATTACAATCTGTAATGCTACAGTTCTTAGAAAAGTACTTTTACCTGCCATATTGGCTCCGGTAATAATAAAAAACTCTTCTTTGTTAATAGTAATATCATTATCTACTCGTTTTTCTGTCTTGAGCATAGGGTGTCCTAAATCTGAGGCGGCAAGAATCGTATCCTTAGTAGTTAATTCAGGATATACATACGTAGGGTTGTTAAAAGCAAAATTTCCTAATGAGTTATACGAATCAAAGAAAGCAATAACATCAAACCATTGGTCTACTTTATCATGATGAGCTGCAATCCATTTTTCTATACGATAACACTGAATGATATCCCAAAGAAATAAACCATTAGCCAATACCCCAAACATCATATTATTTCGTTGATCCAAAGCACTGAGGATAGTGGCAAACTGTTTCAGTATTACAGATGCTTTTTCTTTTTCATTAATAACATCTTGTTGTTTTTCTTGAAGTAAAGTAGATTCGAAATTGCTTTTTTCAATCTGATCTACCAATTTATAATATTGTTCGAAAGTATCTTTTACTTTATTAGATTTACTATATAAGACGTTGATTTTTTTAAGCTGAGATCCCGTAATCCCTAAGCCAATAAAAAACCATATTAAGAGGGTGTTGAAAGTAATAATGTTCAAAAATAATAGCACAATCATTAGTACTGAAATTCCAGATACTATTGCAGGAAGTATACGCATTATTTTTGGCACAAAGGGAGTGTAATTCTGTAACCATTGTCGGATAGTAGATACTGAAATAGATACATCAACCAGAGATGCAACTGCACTGAATTCCTGACGCCATTTAGGCAATTGAGATAGGTTTTTAATAGCCTCTTGTTTGCGCTCTATATTTTCAATATTATTACTTTGTAGTATAGCAGCCAGTTTGCTTTTCCCCGCAGCGGTTTTAGTTCTGTTGGTATATTGAAAAAAAGAATGATTTCCGAATAGATCAATATCGTGACTGTATGGATGTGATGGATCTATGTGTTTTTTTCCTGTTGGTAATTTACTGAAATCGCCATCAAAAACGTCAAGTTCCAGCTGATTAAGAGCAATCAATTTTTGAAGTTTATTTTTTATGTACGAAAGATCACTATGGCGATTCACCATAATAATAAAAATTACGAGGCCTATTACGATACTTCCTATAATGATTTGGGTATTAGGATACCCAAAATAAATACCTGCTATAATACTTAGAAAAATAAATAGTCGAATTGTACTGGAAACAGCAAGCTGTTTCTTTACTTTTTTTAATGATATATTATGAAGATCTATTTGTGATCTATAAAATTGTTGTGGATTGTCCATGTATTATATTGTAAAAGAGAATGCAAAAAATGTAATTTTATATCATCTAGAGCGAATTCGAGAAATGGCTATTTAAAGATGTAAAAACATTTCAATTACACTAGATGCAACAATAGTTTTTATTATTTCACGCTCCTTGTCTTTCTCTTAATTCTCCTTTTATTATGATTTATAAATTTTCTAATTCTTGTTTTATTCTTTTGGTTAGACCACTTACTACTAAATCATACGAGTGATCAATCAATTCGCATAACATATTAGTAGCTAAACTACCAGAAAAGTTAACAGTATTCCAATGTTTTTTACTCATGTGATATCCGGGTTGGATTTCTGAATGATATTCTCGAAGTTCTAGAGATTTATCAGGATCACATTTTAGGTTCACACTAAAAGGAATTCTATCCAATCCTGTCAATGCAAACATTTTTCCCATTACCTTAAAAACCAATGTAGTTTCGTCAAAAGGAAATTCTTCCGTTACTCCTTTTTTTGAAAGACAATAATCTCTGAATGCTTCAATATTCATAGTGCAGAATTATTGGTTAAATTTACCCATTGCCATCGTAGGATCTTCTAAAGAATCAAATCCAAATTGTTTATATAATCCGTGAGCATCAGCGGTTAATAACATCCATTTCTTAATTTTTTGTAATTTTTCATGCTCTATGATCGTTTTTACTAATTCTTTAGCATATCCATTTCCTCTATGTTCATCGATAATAAAAACATCCATTAAATATCCAAAAACAGTATAATCAGTAAGTAATCTAGCAAAACCAATCTGCTTATCATCTAAATAAACGCCAAAATTAAGACAATGTTCTATGGTAGTGATTACTTCTTCTTTTGTTCTCCCTTTTGCCCAATATGAATTAGTCAAAAATTGATGAATCAAGTCGATATCCAGCCTTGAATTTTCTGTAGAGATTATGATATTCATTTTAAAATTATCTGGTTATTTTTTTGTTTTATTATAAAAGTTTTTGATCTGGATCAGTATTCAATTCCAAAGCAGAAAAATCTATTGTCCAACCAATAGATTCTGCTACAGTTTCCATAAGTGATATAACAGTTAGGAGTTCTTTTCCTGCAGATTCTAATAAGCCGCTTTCAGGAATTTTATCAATAATAAATTGCTTAGCATCTTGATTAATTTCTGTAAGATCATTAGAGGTCATTGGATTGAGCCAACCTTCTTTTTTGTCATAATATTTAAAATCGGTTTCGATTGTTAAAAGTTTTGGTTTTGGAAATTGAGTTAAAATAATCGTTTTATTTTTTTTATCACTCTCTAGTTTTATTTTAGAAAGATCAAAACCTACATGTGCTTTAGCATCGATAAGTATTAGTGCTTTTTTCTTTCCTTTAATGGTTTTAAAAAACTTTTCTTTTACACTTTCATAGTGATAGATCTCTGCAAAATCACCTTCAACAGTAACTAGTTTACAAACATTTCTTATTTTTTCCATCAGGATAGTGGATTGTGTTTGTATACTGGCTCTTTTTTTTACTGCACTAAATCTGGCAAAAGTAAAATATGCCAAAACAGCACCTATTAATAACCCAATAAATAATAATTCCATATCAATCTTTTTTGCCTATTTCGCCAAGGTGTGTAAATTTAAAACCTTTCTCTAATTTTAACCCATAACCAAGAATTCTGTCAAATGAAGCGTGCGAAAATAAAATAATACCTGAAAGTTGTACAAGTTCATTTGATACATATATTCCAGCTAAAAATAGTAAAACGGCCAAACCTTTATGATGAAATATATTATACGTGAGTGCTCCAGTTTTATTATTTATAAGATAGCCTAACATTCCTATATCCGGTACCAAAAATAAAGCCAAAAATAACCACCAGGAAAAGGAGGTCAGGCTAAACAAATAAATTCCTAACCCCAGCATGGCAAGTTCTTCAAGTTGTAAGGTGGTTCTCATTATCAATTCAGAATTTTATACAATATTGGTTTACTCGGTGATGCATCATTTTCGAAGGATGCGATCTGTAGGTTCAGCACATAATTACCATCTTCTATTTCGTCTTTCGCAAATATCATTTCGGTAATAGTAGCCTCAAATCTGGTAGCTTTGGGATAATTCCAAAAAGCTTTATGAGCTAACAATTTACCTTCATCTTTTTCTTTATCGATAGATGGTAAGTCAATCAGTAAATGATCAATTCCTATTTCTCGAATATATATTGCTGCCTCTTCTGATAGATATGGCCAATTGGTATGCGAGTATTGTTTATTACATTTTTCGTCCTGATTAGGAAGTGTCCGAACAATCAATGCTTTCGGATTAGATTTTAGACCTTTTTTTATTTGATTTTTAGTGATCACAAAATCATCTCCTTGTTTTTCTGGATGTATTGTAATCAGTTCAGCTGTAAAAAAGAATTGTTTCAATATAGTATTGATACTATAAAACTCAGATGTAATATGACCTACACATTCGGTATGTGTTCCATGTCCGTGAGGATTAAAGTAGATGTTATTAAAATTTGTAGATGCGCCTTCAGAAACTTTCCCTACCCAATCTCCATCCCTAACTGGTTCAATTTTTGGAGCAGAGATATACCAAGCATTGATATTTTGATCCGTCGCTCTTAGCGGTATAGAAATATCAAGAGGTTGGGATAGATCAACTTGGTATGTATGATTTTGGTAATGTATACTAGTAATCATTAAATTTTATTCTACAGATTTGACTACTAAAAAAAGATAATCTCCATCCTTATTTTCGTAGTTTTTGATAATATCGTTTATTTTACCGGAATTTATATCTTTTTCTAAAGAATTTAGGCCCTTTTCTACCTCTAAAGTATTAGAAAGTGAAGAGAAAGAAGATATGCCCTGTCTTACTTTTGTCTGAAAATATAGTTCTGGATTGTGTTTTCCTGAGTATAGAAAAAGATCTTCTAAATCAGATTTAATAAAATACTTTTCCGTTTTCTCTATAGCCAGTCTGTTTTTAAGTAAGCTCTTTTCAATGGTTTCTAAAGAAGGCATTTGAATCATAGAATATTGCAACATTTTTGGAAAATAATGACATAACCAATATCCTCTCATTTGTTCGGGAGTAGCTGTAAAAATTATAATTTTCCCTCCTGGTTTTAAAACTTTATGAAGTGATGCAAAGCCACGATTCAGGCTCTGCCAATGATGAAGCGTTAAACTAGCGATGACACCATCCACACTGTTTTCTGGTAGCTTTAAAGTTTCGACTTTTCCAATCATCCAGTTGATAGAACTCTTCGATTCTTTTGCTTTTTCAAGCATTTCCGTAGAAGGATCTATTCCGATAAAACGATATCCTTCTTTATCGAATTGTTTGGTGTAATTTCCTGTGCCACAGCCGATATCCAAATAATTACCTTCTGCTGAAGGATTGAGCAGTGCGAGCAATCGGTTAAAAAGGTAAGGATCTGCTTTACGTGTGCTGTTATAATTGGTCCCTATAAGATCATATTTTTCTTGCATTACCCTGATTCTGACTTAAAAAGATAGATTACCCTAAATTTAATAAGAAAAGATCACTTGCTATACCATCACTTAAAAACTTTCCCTTTTTAGTGACTAATAGTGTATCTCCATCAAGAAATAAAAGGTGTTCATCTAAATGTTTTTGTATTTGTTTCAAGCAGTAATTTTTATAGGTAAGCCCAAAATCATCTTCAATTTTTTTTAATGAAACACCCCAAATAGTTCTTAATCCAGTCATTATATACTCATTATATTTGTCTGTAGTGGTTAGTTCTTCAATCTCTCTAGGGAGTTCATTTTGCTCAAGTGCTTTAATGTACTTGCTATTATTTTTAATGTTCCAACTTCTTTCTTTCCCGTTATAAGAATGTGCAGAGGGACCAATGCCAAGATAATGTTTGCCTTGCCAATAGGCAGTGTTGTTTTTGCTGAAATATCCTGTTTTTCCAAAATTAGAAAACTCATAATATTCGAATCCAGCATTTTCCATAGTATCCACAAGAATGTCGAAATGTTCTTGAGCCAATTTATCTTCTACAGGGGCAATGACTCCTTTCTCAATGAAGGAAGATAAGGCTGTATTTGGTTCTACTGTTAAGGCATAGCTAGAAATATGTGGTACTCCAGAATTTAAAGCAATTTTTAGATTTTCTTTCCATCGTTCTGCAGACATACCGGGAATTCCGTAAATCAGATCGATCGATATATTATCAAACTCCTGAGTTGCTATAGATAAACAATCGAGAGCTTCCTGAGCGTTGTGAGCGCGATTCATGAGTTTTAGATCTTCTTCAAAGAAAGATTGAATACCAATACTTAGTCGATTTACCTCAGTTTTTGCAAGTGATTCTATTTTTTCTTTGGTAAGATCATCTGGATTGGCTTCTATAGTAATTTCTACATCATCAGAAACCAAATAATTTTCATAAATCGTATCGATAATGAATTTTAAAGCTGATGTGGATAGTAGACTTGGTGTTCCTCCTCCAAAGTAAATGGTCTCTATAACTTCATAATCATCTATTTCTGGTCTTCTTAATTTGATTTCATTACATAGTGCAAAAATCATTTGATCTTTCTTCTTTAATGAAGTAGAGAAATGGAAATCACAATAGTGACAAGCTTGTTTGCAAAATGGGATATGGATATAGATACCGCTAATAGTTTTAGATTTTAGAGTTATGATTTACGATTCTAATTCTGAAATCAAAATTCGTAATTCTTAATTACTTTTTCACTCTTTTCTCATTTTGTTTCACAAAAGCGGCCCAACCTGTATAGCTTTTACCTACAATATCTGCTCTACCCATATTATAAAAATGACAAACTGCAGCTGCTAATCCATCTGTAGAATCCAGATTTTTAGGTAATGTTTTGAGCTGCAAAAGACTTTGCAACATTTTAGCAACTTGTTCCTTGCTGGCATTACCATTACCGGTAATTGCCATCTTTATTTTTTTTGGAGAGTATTCTGTGATTGGTACTTCTCTACTTAATCCTGCTGCCATAGCTACTCCTTGAGCTCGACCTAATTTAAGCATCGATTGTACATTCTTACCAAAGAAAGGAGCTTCAATTGCTATTTCATCTGGATGATATGTATCTATAAGTTCAATTGTTCGTTCAAAGATTAGTTTTAATTTTAGGTAATGATCATCATATTTACCAAGTTGTAGTTCATTAAGTTGCAAAAAAGACATTTTTTTCTTCACCACTTTAATCAATCCAAATCCCATAATGGTGGTTCCTGGGTCAATACCTAATATTACTTTTTCATTTTCCAACTACTCGTGAATTTTTACAAAACTAAGGAATTCGCTCTAAGAAAAGGAGTTTAATTCATATGAATAACAATAGGTAGTCTATAACGTGTAGTTACAGGAGTACTTCGTACAATAGCAGGCTTAACAGCTGGAAGACTTTTAATACTTTCGGCTAAGATATTTTCAAAACCTTCAATCTGAGAAGTAATAATTTGGGGCACAGCAAAGTCTTCTAGAATAATTTTTTTGTCCTTAGTAATTAGAAGAGGTACCCAGATTGTATCGTTAATTGATTCTTTTACTGAAATTATATTTGCTGCTAAGTATGTTTTGATATGTTGTGTAATTATAGTTTGAAAACAAATATCGGATTCTTCGGGCTCATCTACGCAAGCATCAAATGAAGGTGGCTTATCAACTTGGTTTTTATCAATTTCACTCCACTTATCCTGCAAGATTTTTTCACTATTTTCTTTTTTATCTATTAAGTTATCACAAGAGTATAACGTGCAAATTAATATAGATATGTAGTAAATCTTTTTAATCATCGATAATTTTATTCGGTAAAGATGACATAATGTGATCTTTACTGTGTAAAATTAAAGTTTTTTATTTAGAAGGTTGGCTTAATAGTAATTAGAAAACATTATTTCAGAGAATGATGCGATTATTTTTTCTCAGTTGTTTTCTTATTGGCTTCGATTTCTTCTTCGAGTTGAGTGATTCTTTTTTTGACTATAAAATTGAAGTAATTCTTTTTACTGGTATCGTTTCCAAATTTCTTAATAAATAATTTGTAGTAATCTAATTTGGCTTGAGGATCTTGATAATAAGCATCTGCAAAGGCAGCTAATTGATATTGTGCTCTCGCATAATTAGGGTTTTCTTTTAGTGCGAGTTTTGCGTGTTTCATAGCTTTCTCCCATTGTTCCTGATGTCTATATGCCATAGCAATGTTTAAGATATCTTCTTCTACAGGAAGATCTTTTAAAGCTAAAGCTGCTTTATAACTATCCAATGCGCCATCATAATCCTTTATTGAGGAGTAAGCCTCAGCTAAGCGTGTATATCGTAGAGGTACCTTGTCATTATATTTTAAAGCTTCTTGATACTGAGTAATGGCCAAATCATAATCATAATTTTTATGATAACATAAGGCTAATGATGCGTGTATAAACTCATTGCTATAGTTTAGAGTTAATAATTTTTCGAAATAGGGGATAGCTTCTGTATAATATTTTCTTAGAAGATAATTTTGAGCCAATACATTAATCAATTCCGGGTTTTCTGGATAGGATAATAACCCTTTATTGGCAGTGTCAGATACTCTGTTATATTTTCTTTTTCTAAGATAATGCATAGAAATTTCAAAACAACTTTTCTGATGTGTACTATCGAGTCTAAATGCTTCTTCAAAATAGGTGATTGCAGTAGAATCTTTCAATTTTTTCTTTACCGATCCTAATCGATATTGAAAATTAGGATTTTTATCATGGGCAGTCACTAAATTAGAATATACACTATCAGCTTTCTTCAATTTATTTGTAGTCACTAGCAATTTCGCATATTCTAATTTTGCTGAGGTTAATGTTGTATCCTCAATGATAACTTCTTTGTAAAATTTTAATGCATCAAGATAAGTGCCTTTTGCTTTATGAGCTTTGGCTATTTGTAAAAGAATGTATTGATCAGATGGGATTACTTTTTCATAGTTTTTAATAGCTTCAGAATAATTTCCTAGGACATAGAGACTGTCCGCAATTTTTATATCCGAAGTTTGAGCCCCAACTTGTAGAAAAGTCAGGGAGATAATTATTAAAAAATTAAATTTCACTTGATTATGAATCCCCATGATCTTCTTTGTTAATTTCTTTGAGTATCGTTTCCAGATCTTCGAGATTCATATCATTTTTTTTGACAAAAAAGGACACCATATTTCTAAAAGATCCATTGAAGTAATTATTCATCAACTTGTTCAATGATTGATTACTATATTCTTCTTTTTTAACCAGTGGGAAATACACGTATCCTTTGCCTTCTTTACGATGAGACACAAATTCTTTGTTTTCCAGAATTCGAATAATTGTAGAGATTGTATTATATGCTGGTTTGGGTTCTGGCATTCGATCTATAATAGCGGCTACATTTCCTTCGGTAAGCTCCCATAAATTTTGCATTACTTCTTCTTCTGCTTTGGTAAGTTGCTTCATTTGTTTATGATATTGTTTTTATATGGGTTGGTTTTATTGAATTTTTAGAATATACATATCTCCTTTATAGCGGTTGTCGAAATCAGAAGTGAGCATTGCTTTTGCTTCTTCTAGCGTACCATATCTTTCTAGGTATACATACATGTATTTATCCTTAGGGTTTTTGAAAAATTTAGGATCAAGCTTTTTTTCTTTTAAACGAGCCATCCCTCTTTCAAAGTAATTTTGGCGTTTAAAAATGTTTGTTATTAGGTAATATCCATTTTCTATAGTATGCTCTTCTGTAGAAGATAATGTTTCGGTAAGAATGTTTTTTTCTGTAATAATGTACTTCTTTTTGTTCTCTGAATTTTCACTTGAAGAGTTATGAACCTGAAAAACAATGGGCAAGGAGTATAGTACATTTACTTTTTCTCCTTGGAATTCTCCTGGAATCATTTTTGGTAATGAACTGATTACTCTATTTGCTTCTTCTTCTAATTCTATAGCTGGACCTCTAGATTGCACGCCAACGATATTTCCTTCTGTATCAATTTTGAATCTAACATAAATACGATTTACTCCGGTTAAGCCTATATCCTCTGCAATCTTGATATTGAAGTTTTTGGTTACAAATTTACTAATCTCATCAGATACACATTTCTTAATTAAGCTTTGATCTGTGAGTTCTTTACAATTTTGTGTCTTAGGAACTACATCAACGCTAGCAAAAGGAATGTTTTGCTCTCTTAAAATTAAGATATGTCTTACATCAATTCCATCTGCTTTGATCTTTTCTACTGTTAGAATATGCCATCCAAAGGGTGTTCTAAAAGGTTCAGAAATTTCTCCTTCTTTTAAGCTAAAAGCGACATTTTTAAATTTTTCATGAAAAGGAGTATCTTTATTCATAGAATATAAACCTCCATTTCCTTTTGATCCTGGATCTTCTGAGTATAACACCGCTCGGCTTGCAAAGCTTTTACCGTTTTTTATGATATCATTTTTGATTTCCAGAAGCTGGTTTACAATTTTTTGATCCACTTTTGACAAAGAATCTCTATCGATTGTTTTAATTGGCTTCTGTATGATTTCTTTAATAGGTGTAGGTGTGCTAGAAGAAGTCTCTTCTTCAATATCGGTTTCTTGAATTGAATTATTCATCACTTCCACTGTTTCTATTTCTTCTTCTTTTTTCTCAGGAATCTCATTGCTAATCTCTTCATTAGAAATTAAATTAGTCAGTTCTTGAATTTCGTCTGTGATTTTTTCGCTGGAAATGTTGGCAAGTGACATGGCCTTCTGCGAAAATGCAGTGAACGTAACCATAATAGCCAATAATGGTACAATGGCTAAGTACTTTAGTTTAGCATTTGCTTTTGATTTTGTTTTTTGAAGCATGATGATTCTTTTTTTAAGTAATTTATGATTGAAGAAATTATTGGCAAATTTTACATTCTTAGTTTGGAAATTAGTGTTTAGTAATTGTTCGTAGTATTCTCGTTTTCCTAATGATTTAATGGCAGATGCATCAGAAATATACTCATGTAAAGCGACAATTCTGGAGTGGTATATATATACCATAGGATTGAACCAGAAAAAGATTTTAATCATCTCAAACCATATAAGATCTAATGTATGTCTTTGTCTAAGATGTACAATTTCATGAACAAGAATTTGATCTTTTTCTTCTTCAGATAATTGATTACCTACATAGATTGTATTCCAAAAAGTAAAAGCATCTTTAGTATCAGGTAATATTCTTACAGGATGTTTATTTATGTGTCCTTTAATGGAGTTTTTCTTTAACGAACGAATAATTATTATTTTTCGAATAAATAAAATTATCATAATCGAAACCCCTATGGTATAGAGTACTAACCACCAATTAATATCTACGGTTTGCGCAGAAGCAGATTTTGCTATTTCAACAGCGTTATTATTTAATGGGTTTTCTCCTATAAAAACGGTTGGTAGGTTAACTACATAGTTATCCGGAATTGTTTCCTGTATACCTTTTACCTTTATAAACGGTAAGGTTAAAGAAAGTAGAGGAGTAACCAAAAGATATGCCCTATTAACAGTAAAAAAAGTATCCTTTTTATGAAATAGATCATACGCTAATAAAAATATTAGTTGAAATAGCACGGTTTGGATAATGTATTGAAGCATATCTTTTAGTTTTGATTGTTTCTAATTTGTTCTATTGATGATTATGTTCATCTAACATATCTAAAGTCATAGAGTAGGATGGAACGTTGATACCTTGTTCTGTTTTGATTACTCTGAAATCAAGTATGTCTTGACCATCTTCTTTTGCTAATTTAGTATCAAACGAAAGGGTGCATTTTTCGTTCACTAAATTTTCCTGATACCCTTCTCCATAAACAATTTTTAAATTATAAATTCCTTCTGGAATGTTTCGGATAAAATACTCAGTGTTTTTTGGTATATGTACAGTTCTTATGCTCTCTGAGGTTTCAGTAGAAACGATATCAATAATTACTTCAGCATTATCTCCAATTGTCATTTTTAGATAATTATCTACCTTGTAGTCATATCTTAGAGGGTCTTGATTTGCACAGTAAGGTTCTGCTTCCTTCTTAGAAATTTCGTTTGTGGAAGAAGATTTCATAGCAGTGTTAGCTTTATTACGATGCGCTTCTACTACCTTTTGCGCAATTTCCATTCTTTTTTCATCAGGAGTTTGTTCCTTTTTATCATTACTGTTGATTTTAGCCTGATGCTCTTTGATCGCTTTTTGTGCTAATTCAATAGCTTCTTTTCTTTGTGCATCTCTTTCTTCAGAAGAAAGGCTTTTCTCATCATTAGAATTTATATGACCTTCTTTTTCATGTGGAGGAACTAAGTCTAATGCTAGTGCATAAGAAGGTACATTTTTACCTTGATCTGTTGTAACTGTATGATAGTCAAGGATATTTTCTCCGTTTTCCGATATTTTTTCGTTTTTAAAGAACCCTTTACATTTTTCTGCAATTGTTTCTTCTGTATAATTTTCACCATAGACTACATCCAAACGATATTTTCCTTCTGGAATATTTCTAATAAAATGCATAGTTGTTTTTGGTATATATGCAGTTCGTATAGTTTCTGATGTTTCTATGTTAACTAAGTCGACAATGACATCTGTATTTGTTCCGACCGTGACTTTTAAATAATTATCTAAGTTTTTGTTGTATTGAGAATTTTGGTTAATACAAGCAGATTCGAAATCATTTTTGACTCGTTCATTCTGATCTAATGTAGGTTTGTTATTTTCTTTTTTACAAGAAGTGTAAGTAAGAATTCCGGTAATTACTGGAATTAATAGTAGGTATTTGAATTTGGCAATAGATTTAGATTGGGACTTTTGTAGCATAAGTATTCGTTTTTTGATTAATGATTGATTGAAAAATTGATTTATAAACGTTATTTTTTCTGTTTGAAAAGCAGCATTAAGTAACTGTTCTATATAATTTCTTTGATTGACTTTGCTAATGGTAACGGAATCGGCAATGTATTCGTGAAGTAAGGTGATTCTGGCCTGGTAAAAATATATTAATGGATTCCACCATAGCAATACTTTTAAGGTTTCTATCCCTATTTGATCAATAGTGTGTTTGTGATTTATATGAACGAGTTCATGCGAGATGATATTTTTCTTTTCTTCTTCAGTTAATGAGTCACCTAAAAAAATAGTGTTCCAAAATGAAAATGCATGAGAGCTATTAGGGAGTATCACGATTCTTTTATTAAAGGCCTTAGAAATATTGGAGACATTCCTTAAAATATGTAGCTTATGGAACTTTAAAATAAGATGTATAAGGCTAATTGCAATTCCGGCTATATATATTACCGCCCACCAATTAATAGGTCGAGAAGATGTTTTTGAACTAGCCTCGGTTTGATTCACATTGAATATGATATTCTCGGTAGAGGCAATAATGGTTCTTTCGATATTGGATACATACATTTCTGCTGAACTTGAGCTTAAAAGATCAATTTCTATAAAAGGCAATATCAAGGATAAAAATGGAACAACAAGTAGGTATAATCTATTCCAATTAAAAAAGGTGTCCTTTTTATGTAAGACATCATATATCAAAAGAAATAGTAATTGAAATATTAAGACTTGAAGTAGGTAATGGAACATATTTTTATTTTAAAAATTAATAAAGTTTTAAGTCAATACTGAGTCTATATGTTATTAATTTTTAGAAAGAATATAGTAGACTCAGATTGACAACCCCAATATTATTTTTTAGATAACGATATCTATTCAACTAAAACATTAGTTGAATAGCAAATATATGTTTTTTTTTGATTTAACTAAATTTTTAGTTAAAAAATATTGGTGAGAACTATGAAATTACATATAATTAAATGTGAGCTGTGATAACTAAAGGTGTGAAACCAAAAATAATTCCATTCTTAAACTATTTAGAAATGCTATGTCTGGATTTTTTTTGCATTGTATGAACTATAGATTGGTTATTTTTTAGTTTAAAAGTATGTGTTTTCGGTTATAATAATAGAAGTTCTTTTTTATTTTAAGTTATAAGGATTTTAACTAATTTTAATAATAATAGATGCTTTGGTAACAAAAGAGGGAGTTTGTAGTCTAATATGGTACTATGGATATAGCTTTAGTAATAATTGGTTTTATTTTATGTATCGTGGGTATTATTGGTAGTTTTCTACCTGTATTGCCAGGACCTTTTACATCATGGATTGGTCTGTTGATTCTTCATTTCACTAATGTTATCCCTCAAAATTGGACTTTTCTGGGTATCACATTAGCTATAGCAATATTGGTTTGGGTGCTAGATTATATTGTTCCTGCTTGGGGAACAAAACGCTTTGGTGGAACAAAATATGGGATGATAGGGAGTTCTATTGGACTTATTGTAGGTTTGATATTTTTTCCTCCTTTTGGTATAATCATAGGTCCTTTTGCTGGTGCTTTTGTTGGAGAACTAATAAAAGATAATAATAATTCTTCTAAGGCGTTAAAGGCTGCTTTTGGTTCTTTTCTAGGCTTTCTTGCTGGAACTTTTATAAAGTTTATTGTCTCTATAGCTTTTATTATTTTATACGTAAATAAAGTCTGGGAATATTGGGGAGAATTGTTTTAATAAGACTGTCGCTTTTCCGGAATTATAAAAAACAAAAAAGAGCGTCTCCACGCTCTTTTTCTTCACACAAATCATCTTAATTTAGGGGCTTATTCTAAAATTAAAACTCACTTTTTATAAAAACTTTCATCTTGGGGGTAATGAAAGCACTAACTCATTTTCACTTTGTAAAGATAATACAAAATTCGTAATGGCCAAACATTTTGTGTATTTAATCCTTTAAAAAAGCATTTTTAACATATTTATTTCGTTTTTAATATAAATATGTAGGTAAAGTATTACAAATTTGACAATTATTTTTTATTTAGAAATTTATCAACTTTGATATGTGGGAAATATTAGTTGAGAGTTATCGTATGAGATGTGGAATTTTTGCTTTTCGGATACTAACAAGATTATGTAGATAGAGGAAGTAATTGGTTTAGGTTTTTATAAAATTAAAAAAAGCCTCTCCATTTTCAGGAAAAGCTTCTCATTGGTTTACTAAACCACCCACGCAACAGGCGTGGGACAACACAACATTGTTAATTGCAAAAAAAAGCTTCAAGGTTAGTTGAAGCTTTTGCAATTTTGCGGTCTGGACGGGACTCGAACCCGCGACCCCCTGCGTGACAGGCAGGTATTCTAACCAACTGAACTACCAGACCGTTGCTTATTGCGGATGCAAATATACACCTCATTTTAATACTCGCAAATGTTTTTTTGATTTTTTTTGAGTTAATTTTGGTTTTTCTACACAAATTTCTGCCGTTCAACTAAATACGTTGTGAGAATTTTGTCAAAATCTTTTGTGATATCAGCCTCTACATACTTTATTTTGTATTGAGAACATTTTAATTTAAGGTCATAAAAATAAGAAGAAACGGCTTTTTGATAATTTTCTTTAATGTTGTCAGCGTATAAGTTTACATGTTCGCCGGTTTCAACATCTACAAATCGGGTAGGACGATTACTAAAATCAAAATTTAATTCCTTAGTACTATCAAATGTATGGAACAATACGACTTCGTGTTTGTTGTATTTAAGATGTCTTAACGCTTCAAATAATTTTTCTGGACTTGATGTAGCTTGTAACATATCTGTAAACAAAAAAATCAAGGATCTTCGATGAATCTTTTCTGCAATCTGATGCAAAAAGGTGTACGTGTCCGTGTTTTTTGTATCTGGTGTAGAAGTTACAATCTGACTTAACTTACTTAAAAGCATTTGATGGTGTCTTTCGCTACCTTTTTCCTGAGTGTAATAGTCATAGGTGTCACTATAAATACTTAGACCAATAGCGTCTCTTTGCTTTTTTAAGATATTCATTAAACAAGCAGTTGCTAAGGCAGAGAAACTAATTTTATTAAGTGACCCTAGATGATGTTCCTTTACATCAGGATAATGCATAGAGGATGAATTATCAATGATAATATGACATCTTAGATTGGTCTCTTCTTCGTATCGTTTGGTAAAAAGCTTATCAGTTTTGGCATATAGTTTCCAATCTATGTGTTTTGTGCTCTCACCGTTATTATATACTTTGTGTTCTGCAAATTCTGCAGAGAACCCATGAAAAGGACTTTTATGCATTCCAGAAATAAAACCCTCTACCACCTGCTTAGCTAAAAGCTCAAGATTAGTAAAACCTCCAGTTTTGTTAATTTCATTTTGGATATTCATCATCCTTTTCGGGTATTAAGATATTAGATGTTAATTAATGGAAACAATATACGGATACTAATCTATTTTATATAAAAAAAAAGGGTTGACAATCAGTCAACCCTTTTTCACTCGTTATATTATTTATTACATCAATGAATCTAATGCTTCTGCATACACATTCTTAGGAGAAACGCCAACCTGACGACCAACTACTTCACCATTTTGAAAAACCAATACAGTAGGAATATTTCTTACTCCATATTTAGCAGCAAATTCTTGATTTGCATCAACGTCTACTTTACCTACAACAGCTTTTCCATCATATTCTTCACTGATTTGCTCAATGATTGGACCTACCATTCTACAAGGACCACACCATGCTGCCCAAAAATCAACTAATACAGGTTTATCGCTTTTAAGTACCACTTCATCAAAAGTAGCATCTGTTATTTCTAATGCCATAGTTATTTATTATTTAAAATTCTTATTCGTTTTTAATTTCACAAAATTAGTCAATAATTCTCCGAAAGCTTACAGTCATAATATTTGTTTTGACTATAGAGTCATTGAATTTCCTGATACCAAATATAATATTAAATTATTCCGGCTAATAATAATTTTTTAATCTTTGGCATATTAAAAATTGAATTAGGAGTTTATGGAAGAGTCAGCATAGGGTTCAAATACGTTTAGAAATTAAAATTAAAATTGTATTTACTGTTATATAAAAGAAATGAAAGAAACCCAATTACCATATTGCAATCTTATTTTTAAGGAATCTCATGCAATATTTGTTATGAATGCTGATTCTCCTGTTACAGAAATTACAGATCATCTTGAAACTTATTATAATGGTAAGAATTTCATATGTATTAGGACAGAAAATTCCCTTGTGATATAGACCTGAATGCATACAGTGGTCGAATATTGAAAAATATGATTGGTTTTGCAATTGTTTCCGAAAATCCTGAATAAATGAAAAGAGCCTTAGAAAAACAACCTCTTTGGAATGAGGTATTTTTTTTTTGATTAAATTATAGTTTAATTGATAGTGTTAGAATATGTTCTGAAAAATGATAGAGCTATTATAAACTTACCAAAAAGTCATATAAATCTGTTTCCTTATCAAGATTTAATTTCTTTTTTAATCGATACTTTGATTTTAGAACACTATCAGGTAACACATTTAACATAGTTGCTATTTCTTTGGTGGTAAGATTCATTCGCAAGAAAGAAGCTAATCGTATTTCTTTTTCAGAGATTTCGCTGTAGATTGATTTAAGTTTATTGTCGAAATTATTATGAACATCAGCAAAATAAGATTTAAATACTTCCCAGTCTTTATCTTCTGCACTTTCCTTTTTTAATAATAATACTAAGCGTCTGAATTCTATTTTAAAAAGTTCAGGAGAGTTTTTGATGCGTTCTAGGTTTTCTTTTAATTCTTGAATAAAACTGTTTTTTTGTACAAGATGTAGTGTCTGTGAGGTTAGTTCTTTCTTTTTGAATTCGATTTCTTGTTTATATATTTCTTCTTGCTTTTCTCGTTCAATTCTATTTTTTTTGATTCGTTGTCTAAATCCAAAGAACAATAATCCGGATACTGCAATAAATGAGATCATTCCTCCGGCATATAGGGTTTTTCGTAAATTGCTTATTTCTACCTGTTGATTTAGATTTTTTATTTCTTCTTTTTGCAAAGCAATTGCAGCTTCTTTTTTTTCGGTTTCGTAAATAATTTTTAATTCTTCTATTTGCTGAGATTTTTTAGTATTAAATATAGAGTCACTTATTGTTTTTAAGTTTTTAAAATCCCTTAATGAATTTTTAAAATCCCCAAGCTTTTCATAGGATTCTGATCTGTTAAAATAACCTATTTGTAAGTTTCCTTTTACGCCGATTTCTTTTGCAAGTTTTATAGATTTATTTAAAAAAATCTTTGCTTGAATTGGATCGTTTATTGAGTTATATGTTTTACCTAAATCATTTAACACTTCAATAATTTTATTTCTGTTATCTGTTTTTTCTAATATGGACAAACTTTGATTAAGAAAGGAAATTGCTTTTTTGAACTGTTTTGTCTCGGTATGGGCTTTTCCAAGATTGTTTAAAATCGTAGCTTCTAAGGTGATTCCTCCCATTTCTTTAGAAATAGGTAAACCGTTAGTTAAGTATTTAATTGCATTCTCATAATCTTTAAGATAGAAATATGAGTTACCAATATCATTTAATGCTTGAGATTCATATAGTTTATCATTTTTTTCTTTGTAAATGATAAGTGCTTGTTTATTGTATTCTATTGATTTATCATAGTTTTTTAAGTAAGCTTCTATACCGGCTAAATGATTTAAAGCATCAGCTTTTCTGATTTCATCATTAATTTGCTCAAATATTCGTAAACCTTTTAAGGTTTCTCTTAGTGCGATGTTGTAGTTTCCTTGATATAAATTTATTGAACCTATAAAATCGTAAGACATACCTAGCCCCGAAGAATCATTTAATTTGGTTGTGTAAATTTTAATGTTTTCATTCAAAAGTTCAATTGCTTTTTGATAATTTCCAGAAGAGTATTCCAAAATTGCAATTCCATGATTTACTCCTGTTATACCATCAAAATTTTGGTTTCGATCATATATTTTGAGAGACTTTAAGTAGAACGTTTTTGAAGAGTCTATCTTATCAGTATTACTATAATAAACAGCTAAATTGTTAAACCCTTTAGCTATTCCTTTAGAGAAGTTAATTTTTTTAGAAAGCTCCAATTGTTCTAATGCATATTTTTTTGCTTTTTCTTGATTATTATAAAGGAAGTGGTTAAATAATGAATTAATTGTAATCGCTTTGGCCGAATCCTCTTTTTGCGAGTTATATACGTTTAACAAGCTATCTAATTTTTTATCATTTTGACCGTGCATATTTTGAAGAATAAAAAGAAATATGAACAGAATAAGAGTAGAAAACTTCATAAAATATGGTCATTTAGTTTTCATCTAAGTTAGGTAATAAATACTGTAATTAGATGATTCTGTCCGTTTAGGAAATAGATATTCCTTTAATTAAAAAGCCTTTAAAATCGATTTTCTCCCTTACTAAGAATTACGAAAACTATTGAAAACATTGAGAAACGTATACAGTTAACTTGCGATTAAGTAAAAGATAATATGCTTGTGTAACTCATTGATTAATAATGACTGTCCATACTTTGTCCATACCGAAAATTAGGCGACAGGTGAGTTTTCCGATAGTTTTGACTCGTTGAATCATTAAAACATAAATCATGAAAACTTCAATTTTAAAAATGCCCCAAGCGTTTATTCTAATTTGTATTATAACTACATTGATAGCTTGCGGTTCTTGTAGTAAAGATGAAGATGCCATTCCTACAGAACCTACGAATCCTGAAGCTAATACTATCAATGATTTTATTAATAATCTTGACTATGATGCTAACCAGTTATTAGGTGTAGAAGAGACAGGTGGTGAAGCGTTACTAAAAACAGCAGGACAAACTAGTACTGATGAATCATATGATTCTGGAGTAGAAACAACTTGTGTACGTGTAGATTATAACCTTAAAGCCAATTTTGAAGATGTTGCCATTCTTCGTCCTACCAATGGAATTGTGTGGCCAGGAGCTTTAGTGATAGGAAATCAAACCATGAGAGACGGTTTGCCCGAAGCATTTACACTTGGGAGAGCGCCTATGACTATTCGATTGGATTTACCAGGTATTGGTGAGGCAGGAAATATTAGAGTAGAGGACCCTAGAAATTCTAATGTGCAATCCAAAATAGATGAAGCATTAGAGTATTGGAATGCTAATGCATATCAAGAAGGATATGTGAATGCATCTAATTCTTCGTACTCGGCAAGTACGTCTTATAGCTCTAAACAAATGAGTTTGGAAGTCGGAATGAATACCGAATGGGCAACAGGAGATGTTTCTGCGCAATTCAACTACGAAACTACATCCTCGAGAAGAGTTGCTATTATGGTGTTTAAACAAGTCTTTTATACAATAACTATGGATACACCAGATAATCCATCGGATGTTTTTGGAGCAGATGTGCCCTTAACACAAATAGAGAATGCATTTAATTCTAATACACCTCCCGCATATGTGCATTCGGTAAATTATGGTAGGATTATTATGTTTAGAATGGAAACAACTGCCGAAGCTACAGAATCAGAGTTAACGGGAGCTTTTAATTATGCGAGTGGAGTAACAAACGCATCGGGAGATGTCGAAGCTAAGTATAAAGAAATATTGAATGAATCTAATATTACCACGGTAACAATTGGAGGGAATGCATCGGTAGCTTCTGAAGCAGTGTCTGCGCAAAATTTTGGAGATTTACAGTCTATTATCAAAGGAGAAAATGCAGTGTATAGTAGAAATAATCCAGGAGTACCTATTGCGTACACGATCCGATTTTTAAAAGACAATAGTCTGGCTAAAATGGGGTATACTACGGATTACGTAGCATTAAATTGTACTACCGCAAAGCGTGAACATAATCGAGTAGTATTTAAGAACACAGTAGTTGATAATTTTAGAATAGGAATAGAGTATAAGCTAAAAGAAGGTGCTAACGTGACTTATGATGAAATTGTTTGGAAAGAAAACAAAGTAGATGGGGAGAATACTACAATTACTCCACCAGATGGCGCTTATGATATCTTCTATTATATAGACCGAGCAAAAGCGGGTACAGGTTATGAAAACAAATGGACAGATAATATTGGGGGTTACGTCCACGATTATGAAGATTGTTTTGAGTCTTACCGAGATTTCTTGGAAGTAAAAGTAAGAACCTGCCAATAAAAAATAGCATTATCCCTTTGCAAAGTCGGTATCTTAAGTTGTGATTCAACAACTTGATGCCGGCTTTATGTTTTTGTTTTCTCTTATATTTATAGATGTAATTTAATTATCCAGATATGAAAACTATTAAGACTATTTTAGAGACCTATAAAATTAAAAGAGAAACTCTTATAACAATTAAAGGAGGTAATAATAATTCGTCAAATACATCAGACGAAGATGCAGTTGGTAATCAGATGAGGCCAAGAACTGGGATGTTTGGAGGGTGATTTAAAAAAAAGCTCAGAAGTATTGTTACTTCTGAGCTTTTTTTAATTTATATAATTTTGAATTAATTATTACGAGGCAATCCAATTTGAGTTCCAATTACGCTCGCTGCAGGTTGTGTAATTACTGGACAGTTTATGATGGCTCCAGTTGCAGTCAGTAAATCAGACAATGAATTTGCTAGTGGATTAGGATTAGCATTTCCTCTGAAAGGGATTAAAATTCCTTCCTCTAAAAGTTGATTTACCTGATCAAAGCTTCTCAATATTGGACGATCAGCTTCAGGAACTGTAAATTCCGTAACATGCGCATCCCACATTGGGGCATATCTTTCGTCTCTAGGGTCAATCGGGAAAGTGTTTGTTGGATCCTGTACTTGTTGATCGCTCAAAGATGCAGTGTTTAAACCTTGTACTCCAAAACCATCTGTGTCTGTAGTTCTGCCATTTGCAGTTGGACTAAAAGGTAACATAGAACCTCCAGGAAATAAGCCAAATGTCGGCAAGTTAGCCAATCTTGGAGCAAAAACTCCTAGTTCTATTGCGGCAGGTCCTGGATCAGAGGTATCCGTAACAATGTGGAAGTAATATGGTTTACCGTCTTGCCATCCATCTAAAAGTTGCATTACAACTGACGCCTGATTGATAGCTAGATTTGGGTTGTTTAAATCATCTTGATCTTCAATGCTATTTCCATTTGGATTTGGGATTCTATCGTGGATACCAGTGCTATTCGCTACCAATTGCGCATTAATAACTACACCACTAGGTAATACTACGTAAGATGACCATTTGGAATCTGCTATCGCACCAGGATTAGCTGCTGCCGGTGGGAAACCAAATAACAAACCATCTGCTCCGCCAGCAACTAAGGATCTTTTTGGTGAAAAATCTACCGATCCTTCAAAAACTAATCTTCCTTTGCGATTAAAGTATCCCTTTTGTTCTCCTCCAGATCCTACTGATGCAGCCATTCTAGGAGAAAAAATAACACCTAATTTTTTAGCCATAAATTTATCTGAAGCCTCTGTTATCACATAGTATCCTTTTCTGAGATTTCCATCAGGTAAGGTTTCCCATCCTTGAAACATAGGGAATCTAGCTGTAGGTCCAGCTGGTACAACAGATCTGTCTATTCGATAATCAATACCTAATACACTAGGTAGAAAAACATTTTGAGGAGATGTAAATCTAAGTGCGGGATTAAATACATTATAAGGAATTCCTCCGTCTCTGCGAATACTTTTCAATAGTACCCTAGCTTCTTTTAAAGCTTTTAGTGATTGAAATAAGCCTTTTGATTTGGCTTCTAGTTCTAATTTGTCTTCATCTGTTTCACTTGTTATTAGTTGGTTCTCCGACACTAGAGCATCATCATTACTACAAGCGACTAACAACAAAGCTGTTAATATGCTTAAAAGAGTTAATTTGAAGTTTTTCATTTTTTGTGTTTTTAAAAGTTATATTCTGAAAATTTTAGAAAAAAAGAAAAACAATCGGCCAATCGTCTTTAAAATATCAAAGGTTTTAAGATTTGATATATGTTGAGACGACATCGATATTTTATACTTACAGGGGAAATTTCAAAATAAAATAAATATTGTTATTTTAAAATTCAATTAATTTCAAAACCATCTGATTTTGAAGGTTTTAGAAGGTGATTGAGTTAGGAGTAGTGTTTCTGAAAAAAGCATTTTTTAATAAATAATTAACTTGTTTTCTCACTTTTTAAGAAGATATATAAAACCTATAAGTGTTAGATAGCTAACATGTTAAGTCGATAAATTTAGTTATTTAGGCTGTCGAAATAAAAGCATTAAATAAGGCGCTTTACATTTCCTAATTCAACTTATAATACACAGAATCATTTTCCAGAGCAATCAGTAGTTCTTGAGAAATATTTACCTTCTGTTTTCGGCTAGGCATATGTAGTTTTAATTTTTCTGCCATTTCGAATATCACAAAATTCAAAGTATGATTTCCGGTATGTTCAGTTAATAATTCTTTTAGGGCATCGATTCTTTTATCAGAAAGGTCATTGATATCTAGTTGTATGGTTAACTTTCTGGCATAAGTTTCCATTACATCATGTAGTAACTGGAAACTATTAAATTGTATTCTCGGATCACCTTTTTTGCCAGTATCCCTATTTACCCAACCTTCTTTTATAAAAGCTTTAGCATATACAAAGGTACTTTGTACTAAGAACGGTCTGTGTTTTAGATAGTCTTCTCCAAAAATTCTGAATTCGTGCGCCGTATTATAATCTTCAATAGTGAAAATAGCCCAACCTTTTCCGTTTTTAGAGGTACGGTGTTCTACACCTGTAATCACACCACCAAATGAGATTTCTCGATTTAAGTTGTTTTCTAAATCGACGAAGTTTAGAAGCGATCCGTTACAGAAATATTTCATTTCATATTTAAAATCATCCAAAGGGTGTCCGGAAAGATAAATACCTACTACTTCTTTTTCTCTAGCCAGTTTTTCCATCGTTCCCCATTCTTCGCAAGGAGGGACTATTGGTTCAGGAATCTGAACATCGCTGGCTTCGCCAAATAGACTTACTTGAGAGGAATTTTCGTTTTCTTGATACTTGGATCCATATTTCATTGCTTTTTCTAGAAACGTAACGCTGTCTCCATCCTGATAAAAATATTGACCTCTGTGGGTATCTCCAAAAGAGTCGAAGCCTCCTGCTAAAGCTAAGCTTTCAAATGCCTTTTTATTGGCTGCGCGTAAATCAATACGTTTTGCCATGTCAAAAATCGATTTATACGGGCCATCTTCTTTTCTGTTTTCTACAATGGTGGCAACTGCACCAGTACCAACGCCTTTGATTGCTCCCATACCAAATCGCACGGCACCATCTGCATTTACTGAGAATTTTCTATAAGATTCATTAACATCTGGCCCTAATACATCTAATTTCATTCGTTTACATTCTTCCATAAAGAAAGTAACTTGCTTGATGTCATTCATGTTATTAGAAAGTACAGCAGCCATATATTCTGCAGGATAGTGTGCTTTTAGATATGCTGTTTGGTAAGCAATCCAGGCATAACAGGTAGAGTGAGATTTGTTAAAGGCATAAGCAGCAAAAGCTTCCCAATCCTTCCATATTTTTTCCAGACTTTCTTCTGCGTGTCCTTTGGCTGAAGCTTGCGAAATAAATTTTGGCTTCATTTTATCCAGAACAGCTTTCTGTTTTTTACCCATTGCTTTACGAAGTACATCTGCCTCACCTTTGGTGAAATCTGCAAGTTTTTGCGATAATAGCATTACTTGCTCTTGATATACTGTAATTCCGTAGGTTTCTTTTAAGTATTCTTCACAGGCTTCAAGGTCATAGATAATTTCCTCCGTACCATGTTTTCGATTAATAAAACTAGGAATATATTCTAAAGGACCAGGACGGTATAATGCATTCATTGCAATAAGATCTGCAAAAACTGTAGGCTTTAATTCCTTCATGTATTTTTGCATCCCAGGAGATTCATATTGGAACACACCAACAGTTTCTCCTCTTTGGAACAGTGCATAGGTTTCTTCATCATCCAAAGGAAAATTCTCAGGGTCGAGTTCTACTCCATGTTTCGCTTTTACAATTTTAACCGTATCCTTGATTAAAGTTAATGTCTTCAATCCCAGGAAATCCATTTTTAGTAGCCCTGCATCTTCTACCACAGAGTTGTCAAACTGCGTACAGTACATGTCAGAATCCTTGGCTAAGGCGACAGGAACGAATTTCGTAATATCATCAGGAGTAATAATGACACCGCAGGCATGAATCCCTGTGTTTCTTACGGATCCTTCTAGTATTCTTGCCTGATTTAAGGTTTCAGCCTCCAGATCATCACCTTCAGCAATTTTGAGAAGTTCATTTACTTTTTCTAATTCATCGCTTCTAAATTTCTTCTTTAATGTAGCTTCATCTACACCAAATATCTTTCCTAATTTAGACATGTTAGGAATCAACTTGGCAATACGATCTGAATCCCCAAGAGGCAGATCAAGTACACGAGCGGTATCACGTATGGAAGATTTTGCTGCCATGGTACCATATGTAATGATCTGTGCTACTTGATTAGCACCATATTTTTCAATTACATAATCCATAACACGGCCACGTCCTTCATCATCAAAATCAATATCGATATCGGGCATACTTACACGATCTGGATTTAAGAATCTCTCAAAAAGTAAATCATACTTAATAGGATCGAGATTGGTAATCCATAAACAATAGGCAACAGCGGATCCTGCTGCAGATCCACGTCCAGGACCTACTGAAACTCCCATATCTCTTGCAGCACGTATAAAATCTTCTACAATCAAGAAATATCCAGGATATCCGGTTTTTTCGATTACTTTTAGTTCAAAATCAAGTCGTTCATCAATAGAGGGAGTAATTTCTCCGTATCTTATTTTTGCTCCTTCATACGTAATGTGTCTTAGGTAAGCATTTTCACCTCTTTTACCGCTATCAATTTTATCTTCTTCGGATTGAAATTCTTCAGGAATATCAAAGGCTGGTAATAATACATCTCTGGCAAGTACAAAAGGTTCTATCTTGTCGACAACTTCTTGTATATTGATAATAGCTTCGGGAAGGTCTTTGAATAAATTTTTCATCTCTTCAGAAGACTTAAAATAATATTCTTGATTAGGTAAGCCATAGCGATAACCTCTTCCTCTACCAATTGGTGTAGCCTGCTTTTCTCCATCCTTTACACACAAAAGAATATCGTGAGCATTGGCATCTTTTTTCTCGCAATAATAGGTGTTATTAGAGGCGATAGTTTTTATGTTATGCTTTTTGGAGAATTCGATCAATACCGGATTTACACGATTTTCATCTTCTTGATTATGACGCATAATCTCTATGTATAGATCATCACCAAATTCTTCTTTCCACCACAATAAAGCTTCTTCAGCCTGTTTTTCACCTATATTTAATACTTTACTTGGGACTTCACCATAAAGGTTCCCAGTAAGTACTATGATATCTTCTTTGTATTGTTTAATAACCTCTTTATCAATCCTAGGTAAATAGTAGAATCCATCTACAAAACCAATTGAGGACATTTTTGCAAGGTTATGATATCCGTTTTTGTTTTTAGCGAGTAAAACTATCTGATATCCGTTATCTTTTCTGGATTTGTCTTTATGATTTTCACAAACAAAGAATTCAACACCAACGATTGGTTTTATTTCTGCTTCAGTAGGTTCCTCACCGTTTTCTATAGCTTCTGCGTTAGCAGCTTTTACACTTTTGTTGTGATTTGTGACAGCAGAAACAAAATGAAAAGCACCCATCATATTTGCGTGGTCGGTCATTGCCACAGCTTTCATTTTATGTTTTGCAGCTACTTTTACTAAATCAGGAACACTAGTGGTAGATTGTAAAACTGAGAATTGAGTATGATTATGAAGATGTGCAAAGTTTACAGAATCCAGTGCAGCGATATTGTCTTTAATTTCTTCCTGAGAAATATTAGAGCCGCCTTGCTGATCCAGAGCTTCTTGAATTTTTTGCGAAGCTTTTTTGAGATTTATGTGTTTTAGACCTATTAACTGAATAGGTTCTTTGTGAATTTCTTTAAAATTCTGGAAATAATCAGGTTGTACATCCAGTTCTTCCAGTGTAAAAACTTGTTTACGAATTAATTCCAGAAAACATCTAGTGGTGGCTTCTACATCGGCAGTTGCGTTATGTGCTTCTCCAAAAGCGGTTCCAAATAGATACTGGTGTAGCTCTGTTAAAGTTGGAAGTTTAAATTTTCCTCCACGACCTCCAGGAATTTGACATAAACTAGCGGTAGTTTCTGTACAAGTATCCAGAACTGGTAGTTCTTGCAGTTGGTTTTCGATACCAAGTCTGTAAAACTCAGCCCCCATAATATTAACGTCAAAACCAACATTCTGACCAACGACGAATTTAGTTTTGGATAGTGCGATATTAAATTTCTCCAGAACTTCATCTAATGTAATACCGTCTTGATCGGCTAAGGCGGTAGAAATTCCATGAATTTTTTCCGCATCATATGGAATATTGAATCCTTCAGGTTTTACTAAGTAATCCTGATGCTCAATACAATTACCCATTTCATCATGCAATTGCCATGCGATTTGTATACATCTTGGCCAATTGTCTGTGTCACTTATTGGAGCATCCCAACGTTTAGGTAAACCTGTAGTTTCGGTATCAAAAATTAAATACATAAAAGATCAGTTTCGAGAAGGTTCAATCTTCCAATGGAAGCGATCTTCAAAAATAACTAAAATGATAGGTTTGATTGATTAAAAGTTATTCAGATTTATCAACTATTAGGTATTAACTTCTTTTTTAGGGAATTAAAAAAATGGTAGTAATTGAGTCTTGTTGCTTTAATTTTTAAAAAAAAAGCGTTCACCAATTATTTGGTGAACGCTTTCCAATTATAGTTGAGTTATGGTTAATATCCGTAATCAAATTGTCCTTCTGTAACAATTGCACCACTTGTAGTATTGAATTCAAAACTACCACTGATACATTTGGATTCAGTATCGTGAGATGTAATTGTAAGTCTTCCTGAGACTGCAGACGATTTATCATTGTCTAAACTGTATGTTGCGCTATATGCTCCAGATCCTGTTAAAGAATGTTCTCCAACGGTAACATCAATAGGGAAAACAATAGTTATTTCTTCGGTTTCGTTACTAGCTTTGATTAGAATTGATGGAGTATTTACTCCAAATGGAATAGCGTCATGATCGTCTGTGATCATTTCATTACCATTAATCATAGCAGTTAGAGATGCATTAAGAAGACAAGGATTGATTTCTTCTTCTTCCTCTTCAACGTTTATTACAATCTCTTCTTGTTCTGGTTCTTCTACTTCAGGAACAAAATTCTCTATAGGTAGTCTATAAAACCAACCATTTTGAAAACTCATAGATTTTCCATTACTACCTTTAAGGTCTTCGAAATAGAAATTACCAGAAATTAGATTATCATGAATTTCTGTAATTACAATTTGTCCATTGCTCACGCCGTCTTCTGAGATGAATTTAACATCGTTTTTCTCAAAACTTACTTTGTTTATAGCTTGTTGTTCTATTCTATAAGTTCCGGTATTTGTAGAAGATGTAGTAAAGCTTATGGATTCAGTTCCTGTGTTTCCTACAATTACTAATGTTCCGTCATCGTGAATAATTGCTTTTCTGACATCAGGTCTGAATAATTTTCCGTTAACTGTAGCTTGTAATCCAGGTGAATTCACCTCAATATCGGTAGTACAGGAATTAAAAATCAGGCATACTAATGCCAATAGTGGGGTAATTTTTTTAATCATACTCTTGGGGCTTTAAAAAATCCAACTATAGTAAAGCTATAGTCAAATGTTCTGGTACAAACATATAATGAATATTTCAGGAAAACAATTTTTTTACGATAAAAAACACAATTTTTGACGATTAATGATAAAAAACATCGATGAAATACACAAAATGATAATTTTAGGAGAAGTAAAGTAAGTTTTTACCTTTGTTTTGAGATGGAAATTTTATTGATCATAAAACTGTTTTGGAGCTTGTATTAATAAGAGTATTTATAATATGTAATTAAAGACTAATGATTTTAGTGCTAATTTGCTAAAAATGATTACATTTGCGCACTTAAATTATAAACGGGGTCGAGTACCCAAAAATTAATTAATATGTCTGTTAAAATAAGATTACAGAGACACGGTAAAAAAGGAAAGCCTTTTTACTGGATCGTAGCAGCAGATGCTAGATCAAAAAGAGATGGTAGATATTTAGAGAAATTAGGTACCTACAATCCAAATACCAATCCAGCGACTGTTGACTTAGATGTTGATGGAGCTGTACAATGGTTACAAAATGGAGCACAACCTACTGACACGGCTAGAGCTATTCTTTCTTATAAAGGAGCAATGCTTAAAAATCACCTTGCAGGTGGAGTTAGAAAAGGAGCTTTAACTGAAGAGCAAGCTGAAGAAAAATTCAATGCTTGGTTACAGGAAAAAGATGGTGCTGTTGGTGCTAAGAAAGATTCTTTAGCAAAAGCAGAAGCAGATGCTAAAGCAAAAATTCTTGAAGCAGAAAAAGAAGTAAATGCTAAGCGTGAAGCTGATGCTGCAGAAGCTGAAGCGTCTGCAAAAGCAGAAGAAGTAGCGGCAGAAGCTACAGAAGCAGAAGTAACTGAAGAAGCTAGCAACGAGGAAGAATAGTTGCATTATTGACGATGAAGAAAGAAGATTGCTTCTATCTAGGCAGAATCGTAAGTAAATTTAGTTTTAAGGGCGAAGTGTTGGTAAAACTTGACACTGACGAACCTGAAAGTTATGTGAAAATGGAATCAGTTTTTGTTAATTATAACAAAAACCTGGTTCCATTTTTTATTGAAAAAAGTTCACTTCATAAAAGTGATTTGCTTAGAGTAAAATTCGAAGATGTTGATTCTGAAGAAGGTGCAGATGATCTTATGAAAGCAGAAATATATCTGCCACTAAACCTTTTGCCTAAACTTGAAGGAGATAAATTCTATTTTCATGAAGTAGTAGGCTTTAAGATCGTAGACAATAATTTTGGTGAGGTCGGTGTAATTAAGCATATTAATGATACTACCGCTCAAGCACTTTTTGAGATCGATCGTAATGGTATTGAAATCTTAATACCCATGAATGATGAATTTATAGATAAAGTAGACAGAGAAACAAATACAGTTTTTGTAAATACTCCAGAAGGATTGATTGATCTTTATCTTTAATTGAATGTCCAAGCCATTTAAATTCAAACAATTTACCGTACATCAGGATCGCTGTGCTATGAAAATAGGAACTGATGGAGTCTTATTAGGTTCTTGGGTTCCAATATCTGATGAAGTTAATTCTATATTGGATATAGGTGCAGGAACCGGTGTTATTGGGTTGATGATGGCTCAACGTTCTTATGCAGAAACTATCGATGCTCTAGAAATTGATGATAATGCATATGAGCAAGCGGTAGAGAATTTTGAAGCTTCAGATTGGGGAGATCGATTGTTTTGCTATCATGCCTCTTTTCAGGAGTTTTTTCAGGAAATTGAAGACGAATATGATTTATTAGTAAGTAATCCCCCATTTTATGCGGATAATTATAAAACTTCAGACATAAGTCGTGATACAGCGAGATTTGAAGATGCTCTGCCTTTTGAACATCTTTTTGTAGGAGCTTCTCATTTGCTGTCGGAAAAGGGTAAGTTTGCTGTTATATTACCTTTTAAGGAAGAAGAGAGAGCTATAGGTATTGCAAAAAAAACGGGGTTGTATCCTCAAAAGATTACTAGAGTCAAAGGAAATCCTTCTTCCGAAATTAAAAGAAGTATGTTGTTATTTGGTTTTAACGAAGTAGCGTTTGAATCAAGCGAACTGATTATAGAAAATGCAAGGCATCAATATACCTCTGAGTACATTGAATTGACCAAAGACTTTTATCTAAAAATGTAAATAAAAAAGGAGAGCTATAATAACTCCCCTTTTCCAAATTCAATCACTCTACGAAGTTTAATTTATATTCCTATAAATTAACGCTCTTAAGATTTTTACAGCAAATTAGTCTTTAGTAATCCAATTTCCGTCAGCATCACAATGTACTTCTACTGTTTCACCATCTTCTTTAGTAAGTTCTAACTTAAACTCAGATGCATCTTCTTTAGCGGCTGCTTTACTAATTGTTGCACCAGCAAAATCTTTTGCTACAGCATCAAGTACCGGTTGAGGTAAATTCTCGACAGCTAATTCAATATATTTTTCCTGAGTAGTAACTTCTACAGTTTCATCAGAAGACGTTTCTTGTGCAGCGATACTTTGTGTTCCTAATAAAAGTCCAAAAGCTAATACTGGTAATACAAATAAATTTTTCATTTTGTTCTTAGGTTTTAATTATTCTTTATTTCGTTATCTAGTAAATAGAGATAATTGTGCCAGATGAATTTCTATTAGATATTTGTATTTAAGCAACTGATATACAATATTTTAAATAAAATCTTAATAACGTTAAAGGCTTCTAAAATGTGTGGAAACTGACTGTGGAATGCGGAAATTATCCACAAATAGTATCAGATTTAGAGCAATATACAAGGGTTTTGGATAGTCAGAATTTCGTAGATCACGGATATTAAGTATCCTTAATGTTTTATATTATATTTTAAGAAGTCAAAAAAAATTGGTTGCTCTTTTTTCATTAATTACATTTGTTAGCGGTTTATTAACCATAATTTTGAAAATAGTATAAAATATAAATACAAAATACAATGAAGCCCGATCTTTTTGAAGCACCAGATTATTATAATTTAGATGAACTTTTAACAGATGAACATAAATTGGTTCGAGATGCTGCTCGTAGTTGGGTAAAACGAGATGTCTCTCCTATCATAGAAGAATATGCACAACGTGCAGAGTTCCCAAATCAAATTATTAAAGGATTAGCTGATATAGGTGCATTTGGCCCTTATATTCCAGAAAAGTATGGAGGAGCAGGATTGGATCAAATTAGTTATGGGTTGATCATGCAAGAAATAGAAAGAGGAGACTCGGGAGTACGTTCTACTGCTTCAGTACAATCTTCTTTAGTAATGTATCCTATTTGGAAATATGGTAGTGAAGAACAACGTAATAAATATCTTCCTAAATTAGCATCAGGAGAGTTTATGGGGTGTTTTGGTCTTACTGAACCGGATCACGGATCTAATCCTGCTGGGATGACAACTAATTTTAAAGATAAAGGTGATCACTATTTGCTTAACGGAGCTAAGTTATGGATATCCAATGCTCCTTTTGCGGATATCGCGGTGGTTTGGGCAAAAAATGAAGAAGGAAGAATTCATGGACTTGTGGTAGAACGAGGTATGGAAGGTTTTTCTACTCCAGAAACTCATAATAAGTGGTCGCTTCGTGCATCAGCAACCGGAGAGCTTATTTTTGATAATGTAAAAGTACCTAAGGAAAACCTATTACCAGGAAAAAGTGGACTAGGAGCTCCATTAGGTTGTTTGGATTCAGCTCGTTTCGGTATCGCTTGGGGTGCAATTGGGGCTGCTATGGATTGTTATGATACAGCTTTGCGTTATTCTAAAGAAAGAATTCAATTCGACAAACCAATCGGAGGAACACAATTACAGCAAAAGAAGCTAGCGGAAATGATTACTGAAATTACAAAAGCGCAGCTGCTTGCCTGGCGATTGGGAGTATTAAGAGAAGAAGGAAAAGCGACTACTGCTCAGATTTCTATGGCGAAACGTAATAATGTAGATATGGCTATTAAAATAGCTAGAGAAGCAAGGCAAATTCTTGGCGGAATGGGAATTACTGGTGAGTATAGCATTATGAGACATATGATGAATCTGGAAAGTGTAATTACCTATGAGGGAACTCATGATATTCATCTATTGATTACTGGTATGGATATTACAGGGATTCCTGCTTTTAAATAATATTGACTTATTAAAATAATGACGCCTTAGTTTTTCTAAGGCGTTTTTTTGTGGATATTTGCCGCTTCAAAAAAATTAAATCAATGAAAAAAATAATTTCTATTTTAGTATGTGGTCTATTTGTGTGTTCATCTTTTGCTCAGGATATGGCAAAGGTAGAACCAGTACAATTTCGAATAAATTTTCTAACTCCAGGAGCAGAAGTTGAATTTGGAGTTACTAAAAACTCTACCATATTATTAAATGCAGGTTTTTTGTGGGGTATTGGATCCAGCGAAGATTTTAACGGAAATATAGAGACTAACTTTGCAATTCTTCCTATAATTGATGGGCAGTACAGATATTATTACAACCTGAAACAAAGAGAAGAAAAAGGTAAAAATATTTCCAAAAACAGTGGTAATTTTATAGCACTAAAGGGGACTTATTATTTCACAAAGAGTTTTCTTGAGGATTTGGAAGGTAATGAAGAAGATCTTTTTACAGATGAAAGTGATCTGTCTGTAATTGGATTAGCGTATGGAATACAACGAACATATTTCGATTGGCTTCATATAGGTTTTGAAGGCGGTATAGGTTATGGACAAACTCGCACAGATAATGTAATATTACCGATACTATCATTTACTATTGGATACGCTTTTTAATTAATTTAGAAGTGATTAAAATATTTAAATAGATGAAAATATTTGGACATCGTGGAGCAGCTGGATTGGTTGCCGAAAACACATTAGAATCTATAGCTCAAGCTCTGAAGCATAATGTAGACGGAATAGAAATTGACGTTCATAAATGTAAATCAGGAGAACTGGTGGTTATCCATGATGAAACATTACAAAGAACTACCAATAGTAAAGGAAAGGTTTCTGAATTCACTTTACAAGAATTAAAAAAATATAGAACCAGAGAAGGATATAGGATTCCGACTCTTAATGAAGTATTAGATTTTGTGAATGCTACATGTACTCTTAATATAGAGCTAAAAGGAATTGGCACTGCTAATCCCGTTGTAGAGCTTTTGGAAAAACGAATCAAAGATTCGAAATGGGATTATGATCATTTCATCTTATCTAGTTTTGATCACTCTCAGTTATTCCAAATAAAATCTAGAACTTCTGCATTTAAATTAGGGGTGCTAACGGAAAAAAATATCCCTTCCATATTAAAAGTAGCTGAATCGCTAGAAGCATTTTCTGTACATCCACCGATTTATTCTTTACAAAAAGAAGAAGTCATTTTGGCAAAGGATAAAGGTTATAAAGTATATACCTGGACAGTAAATGATTCATTTATGATAGAAGCATCAAAAACCTGGAAGGTTGATGCAATCATTACAGATTTCCCTAATTTTGCATAATGCAATATGATCTCTTAATAATCGGTGGTGGAGCAGCAGGTTTTTTCACAGCTATTAATGTAGCAGAAAATGATCCAAGTCTAAAAATAGCTATTCTCGAAAGAGGAAAAGAAGTACTATCCAAAGTTCGGATTTCTGGTGGAGGAAGATGTAATGTAACACATGCGGAGTTCATTCCTAATGCATTGAGTAAAAACTATCCGAGAGGAGAGAAAGAACTTATCGGCCCTTTTCACACTTTTATGACAGGTGATACAATGGAATGGTTTGAAAGCCGCGGAATATCTTTAAAAATAGAGGACGATGGAAGAATTTTTCCTGTTTCGGATTCATCACAGACCATTATAGATTGTTTTTTATCTGAAACCAAGCGATTGGGAATTCAGGTTTTGACGAATCATGCTGTCAAAGATTTTTATCAGCAAAACGAAAATTGGAAAGTAGTCACAAGTCAAGGAGATTTTGAAACGGAAAAACTAATGATTGCTACTGGAAGCAATCCGAAAATTTGGTCAAAGTTACAGGCCTTAGATCATCATACAATTGATGCAGTTCCATCTTTATTTACATTTAATATAAAAGATACTAGAATCAAAGGTTTGGCTGGTGTTGCAACGAACGCTTCGGTACAAGTAAAAGATTCTAAATTATTTAGTGATGGTCCATTGCTTATAACACATTGGGGAGTGAGTGGTCCTGCTATTCTTAAGCTTTCTGCTTGGGGAGCTATTGAACTGAATTCTTATGAATATAATTTTGAAGTTATCGTCAATTGGTTACAAGATTATTCTCAGGAAGAAGCAATAGACATGCTTAAAGTATTAAAAGATAAAAACCCAAAACAACAAGTGTTCAAATATGCTCAGTTTGAGCTACCGAAAAGACTTTGGCAGAGCTTAGTTATTGCTTCAGGTATAGAAAATACTACTCGATGGGCAGACACCAATAAATCTCAACTTAATAAATTGTCTGAACAACTAATTAGATGTGTTTTTAAGGTAAATGGGAAGAGTACATTTAAGGAAGAATTTGTAACAGCTGGAGGGATAGACCTTAAAGAGATAAACTTTAAAAATTTTGAGAGTAAGAAACATAAGAATTTGTATTTTGCTGGAGAAGTGTTAAATATTGATGCTATAACAGGAGGATTTAATTTTCAGAATGCTTGGACGGGTGGTTATATTGCTGCTCAGGCTATTACATCAAAAAAATGAATACATATATCGCATTACTTCGAGGAATAAATGTAGGGGGTCATAAAAAGATTGAAATGGCTGATCTTAAGAGGATTATGGGGAAATTAGGGTTTAGCGATGTGGTAACATATATCCAAAGTGGAAATATTGTTTTTAAAGATCTTTCGGAAAATATAGATGATTTGCAAATTAAGATTAAGACTGCAATTAAGAAACATTTCGGTTTCGATGTGCCCGTTTTAATTATTACTCATAAGGATCTTAGTGAAATTCTTAATAACAATCCTTTTGCAAAAAGATTAGAAAGAGAAGAGATTGAAGATAAAAAAATGTACTTCATGCTATTATATGATCAACCAGATCCAATAGCCGTAGCAGAACTTTCTAAAGTTTCTTTTGACCCTGAAGAATTCATAATTACTAAAAATGTAATTTACTTATTTGCAGCCATTGGTTATGGAAAAACTAAACTACACAATAACTTTTTTGAAAAAAAACTAAAGTGTCAAACCACTACAAGAAACCTTAGGACACTAAATAAGTTATTGGAATTAAGTATTTAAGAAGTTAGTTGTCCAAATACTTCTCGGAAATCTGTGTAATTTTTTGTATCTTAAAAAGGTTTAACCATTACCTTATTAACTATGAAAAAAATTACACTAGTATTTATTATTATTTTTATCTGTAATAGCTTTAATATAGGATATGCCAATGAAGAGGAGCCTATAAAAAAGTTGTTGATGAATTATATAAATAAGATTAACGATTTAGAAAGAGGAGCCAAAAAAAATGATGTTTTGTATCTATTTGATGAAAAATATAGCGGTAATACCGTCTATGTTAATTTATCAGGAGCTTTGGTCAGAAAAGATTATGATAAGAAAAATGTTTCTTCGCAATTAGATGATATCATAAATGATGACAATTATAGTTTCAGATTGACGTTAGATAAAGTTGTTTTTCAGAGTCAGAAAGAAAATGCTGGAATCATCTCGGCAGTTGTTACCTTCGAATCCTTTATTAATAAAAAACTAGCAGAAAAAGGAACTATGCTGATGGATATGGTAGGTATTAAGGTTAATGAGCGATGGAGTATTGTGCAAAATAACATGGTGAGAGTTTCTGAAGCAAAAGACATTGGGGAATGTGTTTGTTATATGTATGGAAATGGAGATACTAAATTTGTGACTGAAGTTTATTTTCCGGCAGGATTAGAGTATGACCAGAAATTAGAATCTTTTCAGATAACCAGGAAAAATGGACTAAGAATTATAAAATCTCATAGTGATGAGTTTTCCTGGAAAGGTAATGGCAATTTGTATTATAAAGGAAAATCTATTGGGAAAACAAAAGAAACGAAGGAAGCAATACAAATAGCAGTTAAAAAATTATACAAAGATTCTTGTGTGAATGTCATATTTAATTAAGATGATACTATCCAGATAATATATTTTAAAACTAAAGATCAATACATCCTGCCAAAGAATAATTTGGCGGGATTTTTTATGTGAAATTTAAAGATAAAACTGAATATTTAATCTCTTAAGAAGCCTTTCCAGGATATTTCTATAGCTTGATTAATGTGTTTATCTAATAGTTTTACTTTTTCGTTTTCGTGGATTTTTACAATGGAGACTACATTTCCAAAAAATAACTCTTCCATCACCATAGAATTATATGATTTAAATGTTTTTTTACGGATACCTGCTTTAAAATAATTTTCAATTTCGGCATAGTATTGTCTTGCTTTATCTTTTAAAGATTGTGGAATCTCAGGAGATCGCGCTATTTGCTCAGAAAACACAAAAGCAAGTGGGTTATTTACAAAATAATGAAACAGGTTCAGCCACATTATGGAAAATTGCTTTTTAACATCATCCTCTGGGATATTTCGCATAACCACAGTACCAAAATCTTGTGTAAGCATTAAATAAAGTTCTGTTATGATCTCTTCTTTATTCTTGAAATGATGGTATACAGTACCATTGGCAACACCAGATTCTTTGATAATTTGAGAAAGAGAAGTTGCCCGTATTCCTTGTTTTGTAATTAATTCTAAAGTAGTCTGTAAGACGATTGACTTTTTGTTCATAAATAAATTATTCCTTCATTCTTGGTTTAGTTAAGTTGCCATATACTAAAATTCAATGCAGCTGCAAAAGCAACCCAAATCAAGTAAGGGATAAGTAGGTAAGCGGCCGTTGAGTTTACAACTTTAAACCACTTGATTGTAAACAATAATAGGATAAACAGGGCAAGTATATCCACAAGTGCGATCAATGGATTGCGCATTCCAAAGAAAAAAATGGACCACGCAGCATTGAGTAAAAGTTGAAACCCAAAATGATATAACGCAGTTTTTACCCATTTATGATAAAAACCTTTACTCCAAACAATTCCTGCTGCAATTCCCATTGTGACATATAGGATTGACCATACAGGAGCAAAAAGCCAATTGGGTGGCGTAAAGAAAGGCTTTTTTAGAGTTACGTACCAAGTACTAATGGATGTTTGAGTAGCAATACTGCTCAAAAAACCAATTAATACGCACAATAATACAGCGATACCAATACGCAGTAGCTTTTTTTTCATTTAGGATTAGTTAGTTAAATACTAAAATAGCAATTTATTTTTACTAGCTTACTTTAAAAACCACATAACAACTTATCTTTGCCAAAATTATTTACATTATGGGTGATTATAGTCAGTTTATCACTAAAAAATCTTTAACAATACCAGAAAAAGGATCTATTTCTTGTAAATCACCAAGTAATATTGCGTTGGTTAAATATTGGGGAAAGAGACCTGTTCAATTACCAGAGAACCCTTCAATAAGTTTTACATTAGATATGTGTACAACGGAGACAACATTAAGGTATGAGAAGCTGGAGAATATTTCAGAAGATTTTCAGTTTGAATTGTTTTTTGAGAATGAACCAAAACCAGATTTTAAACCAAAAATCCAAAGTTTTTTTCAAAGAATTGCCATATATGTTCCTTTTCTTAAGGATTATAAATTCATAATTGAAACCAGTAATACTTTTCCTCATAGTAGTGGAATAGCTTCTTCTGCAAGTGGTATGAGTGCATTGGCATATTGTTTAATGCAGTTAGAAAAAGAAATGAATTCGGAAATGACGGATGAGGAATGTATACAAAAAACCTCCTTTTTGTCTAGGTTGGGATCGGGAAGCGCAAGTAGAAGTATAGAAGGACCAATAACAGTCTGGGGATCTCATAAAGATATAGAAGGTAGTGATGATGCATATGCTATTAAATTTCCATATACGGTTCACAATAATTTTACTAACTATCAAGATACTATTCTTCTGGTTGATAAAGGTGAAAAGCAGGTAAGCAGTTCGGTTGGCCACGATTTAATGCACGGCCATCCTTTTTCTTCAGAACGATTTAATCAAGCGAATACAAATATCCTAGCGCTCAAGGATATTCTAATATCTGGAGATTTAGATGCATTTATAGAGATTGTGGAAAGCGAAGCTTTAACGTTACACGCTATGATGATGACCTCGCTACCCTATTTTATATTGATGAAGCCAAATACGTTATCCGTAATCAACAAGATTTGGGAGTATAGAAAAGAAACAGGTTCCAAGGTATGTTTTACACTAGATGCTGGTGCTAATGTGCATGTATTGTACCCAGATGTTGAGAAAGATCAGGTCATGGATTTCATTAAGAGTGAGTTAGTTGTATATTGTCAGAAAGGGCAGTATATTTGCGACAAAATAGGATTGGGTGCCAAATTGTTGTAACTTTATCCTAATTAGTTAGACAAATTGGATATAAGGAAAACAAATTGATGAAGGGACCACTTTTTTACTCGAAAATACTTTTGTTTGGAGAATACGGTATTATTAAAGATTCTAAAGGTCTTTCTATACCCTATAACTTCTTTAAAGGAGCCCTAAAGGTGTCTGATAATCCAGATGAACAAGCTGTTAAATCCAATAAAAATCTAAATAACTTTGCTGAATACTTAGAAAAAATTCAGGATAAGGATGTTGTGAAATTCGATTTACAAAGATTAAAGGATGATGTAATATCCGGAATGTATTTTGACAGCAGTATTCCTCAAGGATATGGAGTAGGTAGTAGTGGAGCATTAGTAGCTGCAATTTATGATAAATATGCAGAGGATAAGATTACAGTTTTAGAAAACCTCACTCGTGATAAACTACTAAAGCTAAAAGAAATTTTCGGGCTGATGGAATCGTTTTTCCATGGGAGTAGTTCTGGTTTGGATCCTTTAAACAGTTACTTAAGTTTACCTATACTTATTAATTCCAAAGATAATATAGAACCGGCAGGAATTCCTTCTCAGAGTGTAGATCATAAAAAAGGAGCTGTATTCTTATTAGATAGCGGAATCGTAGGAGAAACTGCACCTATGGTAAGTATCTTTATGGAAAACATGAAGCAAGAAGGTTTTCGTACGATGCTTAAAAACCAGTTTGTAAAGCACACTGATGCTTGTGTTGATGATTTTCTTCAGGGAGATATAAAGTCTTTGTTTTCTAATATTAAGCAATTGTCAAACGTTGTGCTAGATAATTTTAAACCCATGATTCCAAAGCAATTTCACGCATTGTGGAAAAACGGAATTGAAACTAATGACTACTATCTTAAACTATGTGGTTCTGGTGGAGGAGGTTATATTCTAGGATTTACCCAAGATTTAGACAAAGCACAGGCTGCACTTAAAGATTATAAGTTAGAGGTGGTTTACAACTTTTAATATATTTTCATCGGATGCTTTCCAGAAAAAATAAACTCATTCTTCTTAAGTTATTGAGTCTGTTTTCTATTGTAAGAGGTTATAATATTCTTATCATTGTTCTGGCTCAATATCTTACTTCCATTTTTATTTTAGCTCCAAATATTCCGTTAAGAAAAGTATTTTTTGATACGAATCTTTTTGTTATTGTTTTGGCATCTGCAGGTGTAATTGCTGCGGGATATATTATCAATAACTTTTATGATCGAGAAAAAGATTTAATAAATAGGCCGCAGAAAACTATGTTGGATCGTCTGGTAAGCCAGCGAACTAAGCTAACAGGGTATTTTGTGCTTAATTTCCTTTCTGTAATATTTGCAAGTTATGTATCGTTTAGAGCGGTATTGTTTTTTTCTTTATATGTTTTTGGCATCTGGTTCTATTCTCATAAGTTGAAGAGAAAACCTTTTCTAGGAAACTTTGTAGCTTCTATATTATCAATAACACCATTTTTTGCTGTATTTATTTACTACAAAAATTTTGATGAGGTTATTTTTGTTCATGCTACTTTTTTATTTTTAATGTTGGTAATGAGAGAAATGGTTAAAGATCTTGGTAACCTTAGAGGTGACGTTGCTCAGAATTATAAAACTATTCCTATTATTTATGGAGAGTCCACTTCTAAAAAAATCATTAGTTTATTTGTGTTCGCTTCTTGTATTCCTATTTATCTATTGCTAACAAGATATGAGGTTGGGTTTATGTACATCTATTTTTATGTTTGTCTAGGACTTTTACTTTTATTCCTGATTGCCTTATGGAAATCTGATGGTAGAACGCATTATGTGTGGTTACATAATATCTTAAAACTGATTATAGTGTCTGGTGTTTTTAGTATTGTGTTGATTGATGTTAACATGATTCTGGATAGAATACTTTGGTAGAAAACATAAAAAAAGCAGTTACATTATTTTAATGTAACTGCCTGTTTCTTTGTAGGTTTTGCGTTAAGAACTAAGCTTCAGGATTTAATACCTTTAGTTTTAGTTTAAACACTTTGTTTCCTGTTGTAGTGATGTAAGAATCAATTTTTTTATAGTTCAATCTTGATTTTACATAAGATTCTACTGACTCTTTTTCTGAATCAACAGTAAGAATTACGATCTCACCTTTTGCATTTAAGATGAACTCAATATTTGCATTGATTTCATTTCCGTCTAATTCGATTTGAGGCTTGTCTAATAAAAGAACAATCTCGCTTCTTAATTTTTGTTCTGTTGTTTCTTTTGTGCTTTTGTCATTGGCAAAAATCTGAGTTGATGCTAAAACGGCTACTACTAATACAATTAATTTTTTCATTTTTACGTGTTTTTGATTTGAGTTATAAAATATTGTTTGTTTTAATTTTACAAGACAAATGTAGACGTGATGGATGGTTTTTTTTGAGTTTGAATTTTATTAGAACGTATTCCTAAGTTTACCTTTAGGTAAAAAATGATAGGTTTTAACATAAATTGAACTTTGAATGATATATACTTTTTATAAGTTTACTTTGTGAGTATGAAGGTGGATTGATTTTTTTGATATTAAATTCTCAAATGCTATGCTTCTTATCATGCGAATAATTGAATTTTTGAGCCCTCTCCAATGTTAATTTAACGTTATCTGATGGTTTAACCGTAATGCAAATTTTTGTTTTTAAGTATTTGAAAATCAACTTCTTGAATGTTAATTATTTGTTAATCAAATTCATAAATTTTCTAAATTACACCAGTATATCTGGGTATATAAATTATAAAATTAGATATTCTTTATGGAGAATCAATTACTTACTGTTGCATTAGCTCAGATATCCCCTGTTTGGCTGGATAAAAATGCCACCATAGAAAAAATTAAAAAAACAATCATTGAAGCTGCTTCAAAAAAAGCAGAGCTTGTTGTGTTTGGTGAAACCTTATTGCCAGGGTATCCTTTTTGGGTTTCTCTTACAGACGGCGCTCAATTTGATAATAAAACACAGAAGGAGATTCATGCGCATTACGCGCAGAACGCTGTAGTAATAGAACATGGAGACCTTGATAGTATTTGTAACCTTGCTAAAGAACATACGATAGCGATCTATTTGGGTATTATAGAACGACCATTAGATAGAGGAGGTCATAGTTTATATGCCTCCTTAGTATATATAGATCAGAATGGAGAAATTAAATCAGTACATCGCAAATTGCAACCAACATATGAAGAACGTTTAACATGGGCTCCAGGAGACGGTAACGGGCTTCGTGTACATCCATTAAAAGCATTTACTGTTGGAGGTTTAAATTGTTGGGAAAACTGGATGCCGTTGCCAAGAGTTGCTTTATATGGGCAAGGAGAGAATTTACATGTAGCTGTTTGGCCAGGAAGTGATTATAACACCAAAGATATCACTCGTTTTATTGCTAGAGAATCAAGATCTTATGTGATTTCGGTTTCTAGTCTGATGCGTAAAGAAGATTTTCCTTCATCCACGCCACATTTAGATGAAATTCTAAAAAAAGCACCCGATGTGTTAGGAAATGGAGGTTCATGTATAGCAGGACCTGATGGCGAATGGATCTTAGAACCTGTGCTTCATAAAGAAGGACTATTGATAGAAACTTTGGATTTTAATCGAGTATTACAAGAACGTCAGAACTTTGATCCAGTCGGGCATTATTCTAGACCAGATGTAACTCAGTTAAGTGTGAATCGAGAGCGGCAAAGTACGGTTTGGTTTGGAGAAGAATAGTTGTTATTGCTAACAACTAAACAACTATCTTTGCAAAAAATGTAAGATATGAGTCGTGGTGACAATTCCAACAAGGGAAAAGGAAGTGAAAGACAAGGAGGAAGACCAAAAAGGAAGACATATACTAAAGGTAATGCTCCTATAAAAAATAAAAATAACTCACCTAAGAAGATTTCTGATTCTGATGAAATCCGATTAAATAAGTTCGTTGCTAATTCTGGAGTTTGTTCCAGAAGAGATGCAGATTTGTATATCAAGACAGGTAGTGTTTGGGTAAACGGAAAGCCTATTACTGAAATGGGTTACAAAGTAAAATTGACCGATGAGGTTAAATTTGATGGTCGTCTTATTACGCCAGAGAAGAAAGAGTATGTACTGCTGAATAAGCCTAAAGGATTTGTAACTTCAATGAGTCCTGAGAAAACTAGAACAGTAATGGATTTAGTTGCTAATGCCTCTAAATCTTTGTTGAAACCTGTGGGGCGATTAGAACGTAATACAACAGGATTATTATTATTTACCAATGATGTAGATTTAGAAAAGAAATTAACACATCATAAAACTGGAGTTCGTAAAATCTTTCATGTAGAATTAGATCGTAACCTGAAGTTTGAAGATTTTCAGAAAATAGAAAAAGGAATCAAACTAGTGGATGGGTTTATAAAAGTTGATGAAATTTCTTATATAGAAGGAGCAGCAAAAAGCGAAATAGGAATTCAGCTAATGTCTTCTAAAAATGGAATTGTAACGAAGCTCTTTGAACACCTTAATTATAATGTTGTGAAATTAGATAGAGTCATTTTTGCAGGATTAACCAAAAAAGATCTTCCTAGAGGCCATTGGCGTATACTTACCGAGCAAGAAGTTATTAACTTGAGAATGATGTAAGCTTAAGATTTATAAAATGACTAAAAGAAATGGGCAAGACTAATAATCTTGCTCATTTCTTTTAGTTTAATACCTAGCCAACAACTCCTTCAACTCATCATAATATTGTTTAGAAAGGTAAATACCATTATGCCCAGCACCTTTGATGAGTGTAAGTTCGATTTTATCAGGATATAATTTTTTTAATCGTTTCGAATGTTCTTCTGGTTTGATCAGAAAATCTCTGGAACCATGAAAAACCCGAACAGGACAATTGACCTCTCCTAAGAATTTATAGGATGGAATTTCGTAGTTGATTAATGCTTGTGGAACAGGAGCCATACTAGCTATAAACTCATTCCAGGCATAATATGGAGCTTCTAAAATAAGAAGTTTAGGATTATTCTTTGCTGCAGTATACGATGCAAATCCTGTTCCTATTGAATATCCTAATACAATAACATCTTTTTCATTATAACGGGTAAGGACATAATCATATATTTTTTGTGCATCGTTATACAACTCAGATTCTTCTTCATAAAAACTGTCACTTTTACCATACCCTCTGTAATCCACAAATAATACATCAAAGTTGTTTTCTGTATATAAATAGGCTCTTTCTCCCCATTCGTGGATTGCTCCTGCATTTCCATGAAAGTACAAAATCACGCCTTTACTAATAGAATCAGTTTTAAATAATAATGCATTTAAATTCACATCATCTTCTACCGATATATTGATTTCTTCAAAAGGTTGATCAAAAGAATAAACGTAATCCTTATCTAAGATTTTAGGGTTAAAAAAGAAGCGTTCTTGTTTTATGTATAAAAATATGTATCCACAAAGAATCAAAATAACAATGAATGCTGTGAATCGTAATAATCTTCGTCCTATTTTTCTGAAATTAATTGTCAAGGTTGTGTTGTTGTTTTTTTAGTATGAATAATTTTCCCGTCAATTCTATTAAAAGCATAAAACCTTCTTCTTTTTTATTAAAAAGCTTAATAGTATCAGTGCTCAATAGTTTTAAAATTTCATCATTCGATGAAGAATAGAAATTTATAAAGAAAACATCATCGTAGTGATGTTCGATTTCAAAATTGCCGGCATCAATTTCTCTAGATTCCTTAAACAAGATAAATTGATTTTTTATAAATCTAATATGATAATTGCAATCTGGTCTCCTTACATTTGATTCACAAAAGTGTTTGTTGGTTCTATAGTTACATAAATCCCAATCACTTTGTAGTGATTTCGTAATCATATTAATGTCCTGAGAAAATGAAAAGCCACATATAAGAGATGTTATAAGTACTAAGGAGATTTTACTATGTAGTTTAAAACTCAATTATAAATAGATTTTAATGAAACTCTTTTTGTGTTTTTAAACACTTCAAAAATAAAAATACCAAATACGATACTATATTGGAGAGCAACAAACCATAAATTTTCTTTAAAATCAGGATGTATGTATGCTGTATAGCTTAATATAATGACAAAAGACCACCAAATTGGAAATGTATATTTGGTGAAAACACAAAGTGCTAAAGGAACTGCCAGATACCAAGGATGAACTGTAGTAGATAAGAAATAATAACTGCAGATACCAATAACCATTACCGTAATTAACTGAGTTGTTTTTCCGTTTTTTCTAAAAAAAGTTAATAGCAAAAGAATACCTATCACAACTAACGGTAAAATTTTTCCAACAGTACCAATGATATTCCAACCAATAGTTTGATAACCAATCCAACGAATGATATAATAAATACTAGCATTAAATTCAAAATTCTGAAACCAAAGCCCAATAGTCGTACCGAAATTAGAAATAAATTCAGAAGACAAAAAAGGAGCAAAAAGGAGCACAGTTACTAGGATGATTATACTATAAAAACCTATTAGTTTAAGAAATCGATTTTTAATGCTGATGTGATTTAGCCCAACAATAAACTTCTGAAAAAACAATGGCAAAAATAACAAAGGAATTAATTTCACAGATACAGAAAGTGCTAAAGCAATAGCAGCCCAATACCAATATCCTTTTTGTAAAAGATATAAAGACCAGATGATAAAAAATATCATTACGGCTTCAAAGTGAAGGTTTCCGGTAAGTTCTATAATGATGAAAGGATTAAGTACGTACCAAAAGATTCTATTTTCTGGTATATGGAGCATTCGCAATAATTTTCTACCAAAGAAAAAAGTACCAACATCTGCTAAAATAATCAGTAATCGCATAACAACTACTGAACCCAGAATAGTTTTTCCGGAAAAAACTCCAGCTATTAAATAACAAAATTGACTGATAGGAGGATAATTGGTATAATGACTACCATTAAGTGTACCCATTCCTGTATATAACTCCTGTGCCTGAAGAATAGGAGAATTGCCCTGTGAAATCCATGTTTCTGGTAATGATAGATAGGGGTTAAACCCTTCTAGTAACATTCGCCCATCCCAGATAAAGCGATAAAAATCCTGCGAAAGGTTAGGTGTTGCTAACAGAAATATGATTCTAAACCCTAACGCAATACCAGCTAAGAGTTTACTATTATTAGGATTAGTCTGGATGATTTTATAAGTCAGAAAGAATAACCCAATCCATAGACCAAATATTTTTATGAAATCAGTACGTTCTAACTGATACGCAAAACTCCAATAAAATAAGGCACAAATAAAGGTGAAGATTATGGAAAGTTTATTGTATTTCCATAGTGCAGCCATTACATTTTAGAAGTAACAGATTTAAAGAATACAAACCCAAACCCAAGGAATAACATAATATGAAACAAAAACAATCCAAAGTCCTGAAGCTTAAAAGCACTATAAAGAGCAAATGCAAAATAACACATAAGCAATGCCTCTATAATTGTGTTTCCGGAGATATTTTTATTGACGTATTTGTTCCCTTTCCAGGAATCCTTAAGGTTATTAATATTAAACTTAGGAGTTCGTACAAATTCACTTTTCTTTCCGAAATGGCCTTCTAAAACCGCCATAGAATTATGCACTGAGAATCCCATTGCTATTGAAAAGAAGGTAAAGAACATTTTTATATATTCTATGAAATTCCAAAATCCTCCGCTATGAATTTTCTTGAAGGTATGCCAGTAACAGAAGAAAAATATAACTGTACTTAAGGCAAAAAATGCGATCACGTTAAAGTACCAACTAAACATAGGATTACTATTTTTAATGTACATCACAGGAACACTTAAAACTGCAACCAGTAACACTAGTAAAAACATACTACTGTTCAATAAGTGAAAAAAGCTATGAAATTTAGTTTTAAAAGGAACACTCTTATCTTTCAGCATTTTCCAATATAGTTTCTGGAAATTTTCTGCGGCACCTTTGTTCCATCTAAATTGCTGAGAACGAGCGGCACTAATGACAACCGGCAATTCAGCTGGAGTTTCTACCTCTTCTAGATATTTAAATTTCCATTTTTTGAGCTGTGCTCTGTAACTTAAGTCTAAATCTTCGGTCAATGTATCACCTTGCCAGTTTCCAGCATCTTCAATACATTTCTTTCTCCATACACCTGCGGTTCCATTAAAATTAATGAAGTGGTCTTTATAATTACGACCTACCTGTTCCATGGTAAAATGAAAATCCAGTGCAAAAGCCTGAATTTTGGTCAACATAGAATAATTTCTGTTGATATGCCCCCAACGTGTTTGTACAACACCAATGTTTTCTTTTTTGAAATAGGGAATTGTCTGAAGCAGCCATTTTTTGCCAGGAAGAAAATCAGCATCAAAAATTGCTATAAATTCACCTTTAGCAGTTTTTAAACCTTCTTTTAATGCTCCTGCTTTAAATCCCGTTCTATTTTCACGACGGATGTGCTGAATATCTAAACCTACTTTTTGTAATCTCTCAATATGACTTGCAGTAGTTTCCACAGATTCATCGGTGGAATCATCTAATACTTGTATTTCTAATTTGTCTTTAGGATACTCTAATAACGCAATGTTATCCAGTAAACGATCCATTACATAGAGTTCATTATAAACTGGTAACTGAACCGTAATGTATGGAGTTTCTTCTTCTTTAGAGAGGTCAAAAATAGGAGAGTTATCCTCTATTTTTCGGGACTTTAGGTAGTTGAATAGTAAATTCAACTGCGCCAAACTGTACAAGAAAATTATTAGTAACGCTAGTGTATAAATAACAATGATAGCAATATCCATTACGCAAAGCTATATTTAAAAATCCAACTTAAAATCTTAACGCCTGCAAAGATAGCACCTTTTATGGTTCCTGAAACTTTTGAGACGCCTATTCTCTTTTTATAGCGAACAGGAACTTCTACATATGTAAAACGTTTTTTTATGGCTTTTAACTGCATCTCTACTGTCCATCCATAGGTTTTGTCCTGCATATTTAGTTCCATAAGTTTATCATATTTGATTGCTCTAAAAGGCCCAAGATCTGTAAATTTTGCGCCAAAAAACAAGTTCATTAAACTGGTAGCAAGCCAATTTCCAAAAATCTGAGGAACGGTCATAGAACCTGATTCTCTTAATTTTTTATCTCGTGCGCCAATGACCATATCCATATCTTGATTGATAATAGGGGCAACAATTTTCGTTAATTCCTCAGGGTAATCGCTATAATCACCATCTAGGAATACAATAATTTCCGGAGTAGTTTTTTGTGAAGCAATATACTCTAATCCTTTAAGACAGGCATATCCGTATCCCATTCTTTCCTCTCTTAATACAATAGCTCCAGCTTGTTTTGCTACAGTTTCCGTATTGTCAGTAGAATTATTACTCACTACAATTATCTCAGAAACTTCCTTAGGAATTTCTTTAATTACGTGACCTATAGAGCCTTCTTCATTATAGGCAGGTATGATAACTTTGATTAAGGGATTCATTTATAGGGAAGCATTGGGATTATCTTTTTTGAAGCTAAAAATATCTGTCCATTCTCCGGTCTTTTGATCATCAATGTATTTCTCTGCTTTAAAAAGTTTGTCATTTTTATATAATAGACAGTACCCGTTTTTTTTATTATTTTGATATTGATACTTTCTGGTAATTTGATTTTTATTATTACCAGCGGCAATATCGTAAATAATCCACCATTTTTCTGCTTTATCGTTTGTAAAATGCCCTTCCTTAATAAGTTTATTTTCTGCCGAATAGAAATACCAGTATCCAATTTTTTTATTATTTCTAAAATGTCCTTGTTCCGAAATGTTTCCATTGGAGTGATATGTATACCAATAATCTATCTTTTGATGATCCATTTTCCATCCTTCAGCCTTAATTGAGCCGTTACTATAATATTCTCTATGATATTCTTTTTGAGCTTTTATTTGGTTGCCAAAAAAAGAAAATGTCGCTAGTATTATGAAGAGTTTGTGCATCATGTATATTATACCTGTGTGTACTTAGACGAGAACCTTTAAAGATACCTACAAGAAAAAATTAAAAAAGATAATTTGATAGTAAATAAAGGGCGTGTGAATATAGTAATGTTCTTACTTTTGTGTAAAAAAATGAACAAAATGTGCTTTTTATCGATTTTTTTGTTAACTTTAACGATATTTCGTAATTGTAAATTTCTATTCTATAGAAATTTTAACGGGGCTAAATAAATTGATGTTAATATGGATATTAATAGTACATCTAAAAAAATGCCTAGATTCTTTCAATTTGATAAAGTGTTGTTTACTGTAATGTTTATAGCACTTCCTGGAATAATACTGGATGGTATTGTAGAATTTAATGAAGGTGGTTTTAGTTTTTATTTTAAGCGAGGAGTAATTACTTTTTTAATAGTTACTGTAGGATTCTTTTTACAGAAAGCCTCTATCATAAGAAAATCCAGATTACTAACGCTTTCGGTATATGCGATTGTTTTAGGAATGATGTCTTCTTTGTTTTATGGTATTCAAGATCCCAATTTTCAATTTGAACCATTTTTTCTTAAAGTAGAAGTAATTGTGTCATTATTATTTTTTGCGGTAGGGATGTTGGTGCATTTTAGACACATTATTTTTTTACTGGCAATTAATTTTATTTTTATAGCGCTGTGTATGTTTTTCTATCCAAATTTTCCTATCGAGAAATTTGGATTCTATGGAGTAATCGTCAGTGGTGGTGGTCTAATGGCATACTTTTGTCAGCGGATGTTGGTACAACTATCTAGAAAAGTAAAGGAAGCTAATAGATTGATAAGTATCAAGAATGAGGAACTTAAAGAAATGAATCAATCAAAAGATGATCTGTTTAGAATAATAGGACATGATCTTAGAACACCTTTCTATCAGTTAAGATCCCTTATTGATATGGTGGATGAGGTTGACAATGATCAAGAACGAGATCAGATAAAAGACATGATAAAAGAGGCTGCTAATAAAGGAAATAATTTGTTAGAAGACTTATTAGAATGGGGTAATATTTATAAAAAACAATCACAGATTCTATTAGAAACAAAAGAGATATCTGTTATAGTAGATAAAGTTTTTGCATTTTCTGATTTAAAAAGAAAGAAGAAAGAGATTAGTTTAATCAATAAATTACCTAAAGATCTTAAGGTTACTATAAACCCTGCAATGATGGAAACGGTAATGAGAAACTTGATTGCAAATGCGATAAAGTTCTCTCATCGAGGATCTAATATTATTGTGAAATCAGAAAAAATTGGAGGGCAAATAAGAATAGCAATAGAGGATAATGGTATAGGAATGCAAAACGATTACCTCTATGATCTTTTTACAGAAGAAAAAAATAGTTCTACAGCCGGAACTGAGAATGAAAGAGGAACCGGATTTGGTCTTAGTATTGCAAAGAAATTGGTAGAAAAACAAAATGGAATTCTAGAAATAGAAAGCGAATATAATAAAGGCACAACGATTAACTTATATTTCCCACATGGAATGAGTGCTTGATCTAGCGATCTAATCGTTATAAATAATAAAAAAAACAGCCAATCAGGCTGTTTTTTTATTATTCAATCTTTTTGATATTTATTTGTTGTTTACAAAATCCATTAGATCTACATCATTTCCTAATAAAATCTCATTAGAATTGATTCTTCCGTCTAAACTATCGTTTTCTAGTTTTAATACACCTCTAGGACATACAGCGGAACATATACCACATCCTACACAACTCGATCTTACAATGTTTTCACCTTTTTGAGCATAAGCACGCACATCGATACCTTGCTCGCAATATGTAGAGCAATTACCACAGGAGATGCATTGACCTCCATTAGTAGTAATTCTAAATTTAGAAAATAACTTTTGTTGTATTCCCATAATACCTGCCATTGGGCATCCCATACGACACCATACACGGTTTCCTAGAATTGGATAAAAACCAGTTCCAATAACTCCAGAGAAGATAGATCCAATACCAAAACCATAAAATGTTCTTAAGGCACTATCAGCAGCATAGCTTTTATCGTTTAAACCAAAAGAGAAGTATTTCGCTTGAATCTGTATTTGACTTAAATCAACAAAAGAAATTAATACAAGAAAGGCTATGGTGAGAATAAAGAAACCAATAGCTCCTTTAATAGCACTGTTGTTAAGTTGATCTCTTTTAAAATATAAAATACCAGTAAATAACAATGTTAAAAATGCACCTACACTAATCAGAAATACATTTTTAGTAAACCAATATTTGGTAGCATCATACCCTAGGAAAGTAGAGATCGTAGCTACGGTCATAATTACAGAAAACACTAATACGATATTTATCATCCATCGTTCAAGTTTCCAAGCGTTCATGCTCTTATCTGACAAATGGCGGAAAGAATCTCCAGCCGTCTCAGCTAGTCCTCCACAACCGCAAACCCAAGAACAATACCATCTTTTTCCGTACTTATAAGTAAGCCACGGAGAAATTACAAATACCATTAATACTGCAAGGATTAAAAAGAATAGTCCTATGTTTTGTGCATTGATGAATTGATCTACTCGCCATTGTTCAAAAGCATAATAGTTAAGAGGCCACATAAGCTTCAAATCATTATATGGTAATGAAAAACTATCAGAGTTTAAACGCGCCATTAATTCTGGTATTACAAATGCAAATGCCGTTTGAAAAAACATAACGCTTACTGTACGTAATTGTTCATAACGATTGTGTTTGTACTTCATTAAGAACTTTACTCCAAATCCAAGAATAGCAACTGTATAAAGTGTTCCATATACAAACCATTGGCTGGCGGGATTGCCACTAAGTAAACGACTTAAAGGATCAAATAATCCCACTAATCCAGTATTTGTTCCGTCTACTCCTTGACCTAAACCTAATAGTTCTGCAAAAAAATATAAAACAATATAAAAACCAGTAAGTGCTATTCCTGCCATCCAAGCTAGTACTCCTCTTGATGACATAGAATTAAACCAAACCGCATCGTTTTTTATTCCTTCTAATTTTTTATCATAAGTTCCTTTTGAAAAAATAATAATACCTATTGTTAAGGCGGATAAGGATAGTGTAAGCCACAATCCTTTGTTAGGTAAGTTTAAATTAAAAGATGCTAATAATAATACCAGTAATCCTGATATCCCTATAAGAACACCAATTTTTTGAATTGTGTTGAGGCTTTTAGGAGGTTGTCCTGTTAATGCCATATTTCTTTCTACTGCCATGGTTTATGCGTTTATTGTTTGTTGCTTTTGAAAAGCATTTAAAATATCTTTTTCGAAATGTTTAAAAAACTCTGGATCAAAATTGGCTTCTAACAGATGTTTCATGACAAAATCCACATCTTTTTTCTCTGTAAGCCATTTGTTAAATACTTCATGACGCATTCGTATTCCAAAAGTATTTATACCAAGAAATCCTCGGGTTTCTTTATGGTAAGATACAGTAACACATTTTGTGTCATCCTTATGTATCCAATGAAATTGTTCTTCATATTCTTTGGGTTTACCAAATACCCATCCATAGGTTTGATACTCTATATCAAGAAACTTAGCACTATTAAACCAATGTCCAGGTTTATATTCGATTTTATTACCGCAGATAGTCTGCGCAACCGTTTCACCCATCATTCTGCCTGTATACCATACAGCTTCGATAGGTCTGCGGTTTCCTATAGCTTCATGTTGTTCCGCACAATCACCAATCGCATAAATATTAGGAATGTTTGTTTCTAGAAAACGATTCACTTTTACACCTCTTCCTAATTCAATCCCAGAATCTTTTAAGAAACTAACATTTGGTGATACACCAGCAGTTAAACCTACAACATCACAATCAATTACTTCTCCAGTTTCCTGAATTACTGCGGCTTTTACCTTTCCGTTATCATCAGCAATGATTTCCTTTAGATTCATCCCTAAACGAAGATCAATATGGTGATTCTTGATATGTCTATTGATCATCCCACTTTCTCCTGCAGGAAGAACGCCATTCCAGAAACTATCTTCTCTAACTAAAAAAGTAACAGGGATGCCTCTAGAGTGCAGCATTTCTGCTAATTCTATTCCTATTAGTCCTCCTCCAACAATTACCGCTCTTTTACAAACTTTATTTGTAGGAGCGTACTTTTCAAGATTTTCAAGATCTTGTTTGTGATACATTCCCATTACACCATCCAGATCCTGACCAGGCCATCCGAACTTGTTTGGTTTGGAACCTGTGGCGATAATAAGTTTGTCATATTGTAGATTTTTTCCACTATCGAAAATTAATTGACTTTTTTGGTGATCTATTTTAGAAACAAACCCCTTTTTTAATTCAATTCGATTTTTTTCCCAAAACCAATTTTCATAAGGTTGCGTGTGTTCAAATTTCATATGCCCCATATAGACGTACATTAAAGCCGTACGAGAAAAGAAATAATCCGTCTCAGCAGAGACAATAGTGATTTTTTTATCGGACATTTTCCTGATATGCCTTGCAGCAGTAACACCAGAAATTCCATTGCCGATAATAACAATATGTTCCATAAAGATTTGTGTTAGTTGAATTCGATTTTTAGCTTAAAAAAATAAAGCTTCGGTCTGTCAGTCGTTCATAAATATAAGAACTTAAAGAGTATTAATAATTTAGAATTAATCTAAAAAGCCAAGTTTTTGTAAGTTTTGATAAGCAATTCGAACGTGGCTTTCTGCTTTAAGAATGAATATATACGCTGTTTAAATAAATTCAAAAAAAATGTAAGTAGCAAATGAACCCTTCGACTCAATGCGAGTTACCGAGGTAAACTTAAAATACTTTAACTCATATTTAAAACGACTTCATTTAGTGAAGTTTTTAAAACATCAAATCATGAAAAAAATACTATTTATACTAACTTTTCTAATGGTTACTGTTGGTTTTTCACAGGATACTACGGACTTTTTTGCGAAGTCTGATGCGTTCTTTAAAAAACATGTATCTAATGGAAGAATAGATTATAAAACAATAAAAAATAATCCTGCTACCTTAGATCAACTATTAGCTATAGCTTCTAAAATCAGTGTTTCTAAAAGTGACACTAAAACGTTTCAGGCGTTTTTTATTAATGCGTATAATCTAGCTGTTATTAAGGGAATTGTAGATAATTATCCAACAAAATCACCTCTAGATATTAAAGGTTTTTTTGACAAAATTAAATATACATTAGGAGGTAAGACAACTACGCTGAATGACCTGGAAAATAAAATACTACGTAAAAATTTTCCAACCGAAGCTCGTTTTCACTTTGCTTTAGTGTGTGCAGGATTAGGATGTCCTCCTATTATTCCGGAAGCATATAAACCATCTATTTTGGAAAAGCAACTACAGCGTCAGACAACAATAGCTTTAAACAATCCTAATTTTATCAAAGTAAAAGGGAAAAAGGTTCAACTTTCTCAAATTTTTGAATGGTACAAAGGTGATTTTACACAAAACGGTTCGGAGATAGATTATGTGAATCAATTCAGAAAAGAAAAAATACCTGCAGGGACAAAAGTATCGTATTACTCGTACAACTGGAGTTTAAATATCATCAAATAAATATAATATCATACAAATAAGGTAACCAATCCTTAAAATGCTTTAATCATATAATTTACTTACATCATGAAATCAACTAAAAATATCATAACTACGCTTTTTCTATGCCTAACAATCACTTTTGGATTTGCTCAGGATGATGATCCTGATGTATCGAATATACAAGAGTTTACACCATCAAAATTATTAAAAAAAGGGCAGTGGGATATTAAATTTTTTAACAGTATTTATACCCAAACAGAACGAACTGACTCAAGATCAAGCTCTGTTACTATAGATAGGCAAACATTTTTCACCAATACTACAGAAATATTTACGGGGATTAGCGAGAATTCACGAATAAATGTTGGAGCAGTTTTTCAAGTTAGATCAAATGCATTAGGAGGTCAAGGAGCTTTAGATGTCTTTAGTTTTGAAGATAATGGTAATGATAGAAGATCTGGATTAACAACAATAGCTCCAGCAATTAGAGTACAACCATTTAGAAGTATAGCTAATTTCTCTTTTACCACATCCTTTATTATTCCAGTATTCGAAGATGCTCCTGATACGGTTAATGATGATGTTTTTTCATTTTTAGATCAGAGAAGTTTTGCTTGGGAAACAAAATTCTTTTTTGACCATACTTTCGGAGGTAATAAATGGCAGGTTTTTACTGAAGTAGATTTTAAATATAATTTTGGAGAAAAGTCAAGTGAAGCAGATGGATCACAAGAAAATGTAAGCGAACGGTTTGCAAATAATAGTTTGTTTTTACCTTTGAGTGCTTTTCTGAGTTACTTTCCAACATCAAAATCAACGGTTTTTATAAATACCCAACAAGCTTTTCTTCTTGACTTAGGAAATGATTTTGCTCAGAATTCTACATCATTAGGTCTTGGAGGAAAATATCAATTGACGGATATTTTAAATTTAGAAGCATCTTTTGGAAAAATTGTTAGAGGGAATAATTTTCAAGGCTTAGGTCAAACATTTAGTATAGGTTTAAGAGCTATATTTTAGGCTATTATAAAATATAAATTGTATTTTCAGCAGCATAAAAAAGTAAAACATGCGAAACCTTTTTATGCTGCTGATTAGCTTATTTTTTTGTAGTTGTTCTGGGCAGAAATCTAAAATTAACGGAATTAGTTTTGTAGCTTCTCCTAAAGAAATTAATGATACTAATATAGACCCTGTAGTTCGTGTAAATGCAAATTGGGCAGCAGTAATGCCTTTTGGCTTTGTGAAGAATTTAAAAGAACCATCTGTCATTTTTAATACAGAAAGACAATGGTGGGGAGAGCGAGCGGATGGAGCGAAACGTACAATTGAGTTACTGAACCAAAAAGGAATTAAAATAATGCTGAAGCCACAGATTTGGGTTTGGCGAGGAGAGTTTACAGGCAATATTTCTATGGATTCTGAAGAAGACTGGAATACTTTTGAAAAATCCTATGAGGATTTCATTATGTTGTATGCCAAGTTAGCTCAGGAGATGAAAGTTCCAATTTTGTGCATAGGCACGGAATTACACACTTTTGTACAAAAGAGACCAGAATATTGGAGTCAGTTAATACAGGATATAAGAGCTGTATATAAAGGAAAATTGACTTATGCAGAAAATTGGGACCAGTTCGCTAATGCTCCTTTTTGGGATCAATTGGATTACATAGGAGTTGACGCATATTTTCCTGTTTCTGATAGTAAGACACCAACTATAGAAGAGATGAAGAAAGGTTGGGAGATTCATAAAAGTAAAATAGTTGCGCTACAAGGAACAATCGGGAAACCGGTTTTGTTTACAGAATATGGATATAGAAGTGTTCATTATACAGGAAAAGAACCTTGGGATTCTAATAGAACGAATGGTAATGTTAATCTAGAAGCTCAAAGTAATGCATTGTCAGCTTTGTACGGAGAGTTTTGGAATGAATCCTGGTTTGCTGGAGGATTTCTTTGGAAATGGTATCATAATCATGACGAAGTTGGAGGAGAAGATAATAATAGATTTACGATACAAAATAAACCATCAGAAAAATTAATACAATCACTTTATAAAGATGATTAAAACCAATTGCCTAGTATTGATTTTATGTAGCTTCCTTCTTTTTTGTACTAAGGGGTTTATGCAAGAATTAAAAATTGTTGACTTAAAAGTACAAGGAAACAAAAAAACTAAAGCATCATTCATCAAGAAAATTGCAAAAGTAAAAGCGGGAAATACATTGGATTCTATTGCTATAGAAGAAGATATTAAGAGGATTAAAAGGTTACCTTCTGTTTCTCATGCATATTATCAGGTATTTAATGCCCAAAATGAAGGCGAATACAATGTTTTTTATACAATAGAAGAGAATTTTACGATTATTCCTAGCGCTAATGTGTATACCACTAATGATGACGAATTTGCTTTTAGAGTTGGAGTATATGAGTTTAATCTTTTTGGTCAGAATATAACATTGGGAGGATTTTATCAAGATGATATATATAGTTCTTTTGGGCTAAATATAAGAGCTCCTTATTTGTTTAGTAGTAAAATAGGACTGGCTTTTAATTATCAGAATCTCACCACTCAGGAACCAGTATTTTTGGATACGGGTACAGCAGATTATAAATACAACAATACATCTTATGAGCTTTTAGGGCTGTATGAATTTAATTTTCAGAATAGAATAGAACTCGGGGTGAATTATTTTAATGAAGATTATACGTACAAAAGAGGAGCAACAGGTCCCGATGTTCCGTTGGATTTTGATGTAAATAAATTACTATATAAGTTGATCTATGAGTATAACAATCTTGATTATGATTTTCAATATGTCTCTGGATTTAGAAGTATAGCTAATTTTCAATATGTGATTAGTACAGAAAATGTACTTCCCGACTTTTTAATTGGTTGGAATGACTTTATGTATTATCATAGAATAGGTAGTAAAGGTAATTGGGCATCTCGACTACGTCTTGGATTGGCAACCAATGATGATTCACCATTTGCGCCATTTGCGGTTGATAACAACTTAAATATCCGAGGAGTTGGTAATACTATTGATAGAGGAACTGGTGTAATCGTGCTTAATACAGAATATAGACACACTTTATATGATAAAGATTGGTTTGTATTACAAAGCAATGTTTTTGTAGATGGAGGTAGCTGGCGAAATCCTGGAGGAGATTTCGGAGATTTTGGGGATACTCAAAATTTTAGAGTATATCCAGGTGTAGGGCTTCGTTTTATGCACAAGCGCATTTTTAATGCGATTTTCAGAATAGATTACGGATATGGAATTACTGAAGATGCTACCAATGGTTTTGTGTTTGGAATCGGACAATATTTTTAGATAATTTCTAAAATAGAAAGCGGAGTGTTAAAAACAAGTTAATTAATTACCGAACGTTTGGTAAAAAACTATTTATCGATATCTTTGTTTTGTTATGAGACCAGTAAAAGTAGAAGATAAACAATTAATGGAAGGCCTTAATCAAGTATTTAGGGCTAAAGGTTATGAAGGAGCCAGTTTAAATGAACTGGCAGAAGGAGCTGGTTTAAAAAAAGCAAGTCTTTATCATCGTTTTCCAGATGGTAAAAAAGGAATTGGTTTAGCGGTATTATCATATTCTTCGGATTGGTTGCATAAGAATCTGTATGAGTTACTGATGGATAAAAAAATTTTGAAAGAGGAAAGGTTGGAAATGGTTTTAACCAGAATAAAGGAACTATACGATGATGGAAAAGAAACCTGTGTGCTAAGATCCTTATCAATGGAATCTGGAATGGAAATTTTTGGAGATCAAATAAAAGAAGAAATGGATAGATGGATAAGAAATTTCACAGAATTTGGATTAGAGTTCGGACTTAACACAGATCAATCCACTAAAATCGCAAAACAAGGTTTAATAAGTATACAAGGAAGTCTTGTGGTATCTAATGCAATGTCTGACAACAGCTTGTTTTTGGATACTTTAGAAGATATAAAGCTTAAGTATAAAGTATAATATTTTTTTACAATAATAATTTACCGAACGTTCGGTAATAATAAATTTTAATAATGGAAAAAAAATTCCCTTTGCCTCCTTTTACAGAAGAAACGGCAAAACAAAAGGTTCAGATGGCAGAAGATGCCTGGAATACTAAAGATCCAATAGCTATATCAAAGGCTTATAGTCTAGAAACTGAATGGCGCAATCGAAATCAATTCATTAATGGACGAGAAGAAGTACAGGAATTTCTCAGAGATAAATGGGAAAAAGAACTCAATTATAGACTTAGAAAAGAATTATGGGCATATCGAGATAATAGGATTGCGGTGCGATTTGAGTATGAATATCGAAACAAAAACAATCAATGGTTCAGGGCATACGGTAATGAAAATTGGGAGTTTGACGAAAATGGATTAATGAAAAAAAGATATGCCAGTATTAACGATTTGGAAATATTAGAGTCAGAAAGAAAATTATAATTTAAATATATATAAAAATGAAAAATCGAACAACAACACGTTTTATATTTATGCTTGTGATTACTTTTACTACGAGCATGTTAGCACATAGTTTAACCTTTAATAAGGATTATGAAGTGGTTATAGAAAACACCATTAAATACAAGAAGATTAATATTAAAGGAGTAGATGTTGCTTACAGGGAGGCAGGTAACCCAAAAAATCCGACGATTGTATTATTACATGGATTTCCTTCTTCGTCTCATCAATATCGCAAAGTATTGAATGCATTATCAGATGAGTTTTACTTGATTGCACCAGATTATCCTGGTTTTGGAAATAGTGATTTTCCATCAGCTGATGTATATGAATATACTTTTGATAATATTGCTAAAACAATAGATGCTTTCTTAGAGAAAAAGAATCTAAGTTCATATACTTTAATGATACAAGATTACGGTGCTCCTATTGGATTTAGAATTGCTACTGCTCATCCAGAAAGAGTTACTGCGATTATCAATCAGAACGGAAATGCTTATGAGGAGGGATTAGGTCCAGCATGGTCTGGTATTAAGGCGCTTTGGAAAGATCGAAACGAACAGACGGAAAAAGCGTTATTACCTGCCTTTTCCTTAAAAGGGCTAAAGTGGCAATATACTCATGGGACAAAAGATAAAGAAAGTGTTAATCCAGATACTTGGCATTTAGATTACCTAAGACTTTCAAGACCTAATGCGCATAAAGTAAACATTGACTTATTTGATGACTATCAAAACAATCTAAAATTATATCCTAAATGGCAACAATACTTGAGAGATAATCAACCTCCATTATTAATTGTATGGGGTAAGAATGATGAGTTTTTTCCCGAAATAGGAGCGGAAGCCTTTAAAAGAGATGTCAAAAAAATTGATTATAACATATATGATACTGGCCACTTTGTGTTAGAAGAATATGGAGATGTCGTAATAGAGAAAATTAGACTATTTATGAAAGGTATATAATTTATAAGTCGCTAAGGAATTATTGAATTAATAATTAATATTATACTTTCGGGAAGTACTTCACTAAATAACTTTAACAGTATTAATAAAAAACAATAATTCCTTTTTAAGTGTCTTGTTCTAAATATTTATAAGTCATCCATAAAAAAGAACAAAAAATTCACCAATCAGTCGATTAAATTATATATATTTGTACTGTAATAAAAAAAATTACAGTAAAACTAAATGGTAAAAAGTAAATTTTCCATATCGCTTCATATAATGACATTGCTGGCTTACTATCCAGGAGATTGGCATTCTTCTGCTAATATAGCCGAGAGTATTAATATAAATCCTGTATTAGTGCGAAAAGAATTAATAGCACTTAAAAGCAATGATTTAGTTGAAAGTAAAGAAGGGAAGAACGGGGGTGTAAGATTAGGGAAATCGGCCAAAAATATTTCGTTGGCAGATATTTTTGAAGCGGTAAAAGGAAGCAGTCATGTACTGAACCTCTCTAACAATGTACCAGATGTGAGTTGTAAAATTGGAGGACAGATTAATGAAAAGTTATTGTTAATGTTTGATGATATAGATAATGCTATCATAGATGTTTTGAAGCTTCAAACTTTAGAAAACTTTAAAAATCAGTTTTGATTTTTTTTGATCAAAACTGTAATAAAAAAAATAACAGTTATAAAATGTGTTATGAATAAAACTATAGAAATTAATGGTCTATCTCTATTTTATAGAGAAGCAGGTCAACAAAACAAAGAAACTATTTTGTTTTTGCACGGAAACCCGACATCGTCTCATATGTACAAAGAGTTGATGAATTTGTTAAAAGATGACTATCATGTTATTGCCCCAGACTACCCTGGTTTTGGGTTTAGTTCAAGACCAGGTATTGATGAATATGAATATTCTTTTGATAACATTAGTCATACAATAAATCAATTCATAGATACCCTGAAACTAAATAATTTTTATTTGTTTGTCCAAGACTATGGAGGTCCAATAGGGTTTCGTATTGCTAATCAACGACCAGAATTAATAAAGGGATTAATTATACAAAATGCCAATACTTATTTAGAAGGATTAGGAGAATGGGCTATTGAAATTGGAGGGTATATCCAAAACAATGATCTAGAAAAAATGAATACTTACAAAAAGCATTTGGTAAGCTTAGCGGGACTTAAGGAACAGTACATAACAGGTGCTAAAGACACTAGTTTAATTGACCCATCATCGTATTATTTGGACTATGCCTTTTTACAACGATCTGGTGTACAAGAATTGTTTCTAACACTTTTTGATAATTATGGAACCAATTTTGAAAAATATGAAGAATGGCAAAATTATCTAAGAACCTATCAACCACCAACACTTGTGGTTTGGGGGACCAATGATAAATTCTTCAATAAACATGGAGGTGAAGCTTATGCAAAAGATTTAAAGGATGTACAACTCCATTTTTTTGATGGAGGTCACTTTATGTTAGAGGAATATAATGCAGATGTAGCATTATTAATAAAAAAATTCATTTCAAAATAAATCAAGTTTAACAATTAAATAAATAGAAAAATGAAAGTATTTGTAATCGGAGCTACAGGGTTCCAAGGAGGTAATATAGCAGGGGCATTATTAAAAGAAGGTCATCAAGTAACTACCCTTAAAAGAGATCCAAATACGGGGATTCCGCCAATGAAAGGAATAGCTGTAGTAAAAGGAGGCCTGGATAGTCAAGAAGCTTTGGCAAAAGCTATGAAAGGTGCTCAGGCAGCTGTTTACTCTTTCCCACTTATTTTTGACATAGAAATTGCAAAAACCTATACCAATAACTTTATAGCGGCTGTAAAGCAAGAAAACGTAGAGTTGATAATTTTTAATACAACTTTTCATTTGCCCAAAGAAGAAACTGGCTTTTTAGCATTGGATATGAAAGTTGCAATGAAGAGGTTATTAGACGCATCTGGTTTAAATGTTATTACACTTGCACCAGATATATATATAGATAATATTTCTGCACCATGGTCAATACCAGTTATTTTGGAAAACAAAATTGTTTCTTATCCAATTGTATCAGATAAAAAACTACCGTGGATCAGTCATTCAGATTTAGCACAATATGTAGTCAAAGCAATTTCTAAACCCGAGTTAGCAGGACAAACACTTCCTATAGGAGGGAATCTTATCTCTGGAAAGGAGATTACAGCGGCCATTTCTTCTCAAATAGAGCAAGACATCAATTTTATACAAGTGCCAGTAGATGAGTTTGAACAACAATTAGTACCTGGATTTGGGGAGTTGGCTGCACGAGAAATTTCCAATTTATATCGGTTTGTAGAACAAAATCATTCTGATTTTGTAACCAAGGATTTCGATAGAACTAATACGCTTTTAGACATACAACCTCAAACACTAAAGGAATGGACGGATTCTGTAAACTGGAGTATATCATAAAGGTTTTGACATTCCGTAAATAAAGAAGATTTGACATGAATAATAAGTGAGCGATTAATTAAAATTCTAATTAATCATACTAAAAGCTTGATAGAATTTATATAGAATCTTCGTTCTAAATTACTTTATAAAACCATAGATGAATACCAAAAACAACTTGTGATGAAAAAAACACATTTCCATGAGGGAGAATTGAATATTCAGAATAAATATAAAATTAAGCACGATCCAAGACTTGCAGAACGTTTACTCAAAGATCACATTATAGATAGATTGGTTCCGTTTATTGAACAACAGTCTACTATAATTGTGAGTACTACGGATGTGGACGGTAATATCTGGACTTCTATGCTTGTAGGTAGTTCAGGGTTTGTAAAAGTTGTTACAAGTAAACAGGTACATATTGATCTAGATCTTTTAAAAAGTACTCCCACAGAGATTCTCTTTAAAAATATTCGACCAGAATCTAAAATAGGACTACTGTTCATTGATACGGCTACAAGATCTAGATACCGCTTAAATGGGAATGCTTCTTTGCTTTCAGATAAGATTGAAATCAACGTATCTGAAGCATATCCCAATTGTCCTAAATATATCCAACAACGTGTGCCCATTTTTTCGGATGAACAAACGAAACTTGGAATTAACGAGGTAACAGGATCAATATTAAAAAACATTCATAAAGAGTGGATAAAAAAAGCAGATACTTTCTTTTTAGGAAGTATGAACGCAGCAGATGATATGGATGCTTCTCATCGTGGTGGGGCAACTGGTTTTATTGAGCTATTGGAGGACAATGTTCTAAAAATTCCAGATTATGTAGGGAATAACATGTTCAATACTTTGGGAAACTTTGTTCAAGTGCCTATGGCCGGTATGTTATTTATAGACTTTGAAAAAGGACACTCCTTACAGCTTACCGGAGTAACAGAACTCATCTTTGATCAAGAAAAAATTCAAGATCAAGAAAAAACAATGGGAACAGGTCGGTATTGGCTTTTTAGACCTCAAAAGTGGATACAAACAGAATTTCATAATAAAATAGATTGGAAACTGATTAGTTTTTCACCTTTCAATCCCCAAATAAATAAATAAAATGAATAAAATTTCAGTAGTAGAAGTTAGAAACGCTCTAGATCAATGGTTAAAAGCATTTAATGATAATGATATAGAAGCATTAATGACTGTGTACGATCCGGAAATCGTTTATGCAAATAGTGCCAAACCGTTAGAAATAGGAATACCTGTAGTTAAAAAAGGCTTTATAGACGGTTTTGTTATTAAACCAAAAGTATTTTTCAAAGAAGAACAGACGATTGCTGTTGATGGTCTTGGCTATATAGCCGGACAGTTTAAAATTACAGGCACAAATCCAGAAGATGACAATGCAATAGAGGAATCTGGACGTGTTGTTGTTGTTTTTAGAAAAAATGCATCGGGACAATGGAAACTGGTGTTTGATATGGATAATCGTCCACCTGATGTAACAATCTAAAATAAGTAATATGACAATGAGAAAAGCAATGCGGCCAAGAGACGTCGCCAACGAGATTAGTGAATGTATAATCGAGGGTAACATTGAAAATATATTGGATTTTTTCCATCCAGATTATGTAATGTCTTTCCCTCCGACAGAATCTCTTAAATCTGGTTTAGACACAATAAGAACGAGTTTTCAACCTTTTATTGATAAAAAAGCAAAACTCTTAAGTAAAGTTACAGGAGAACTGATCAATAGTAATATTGCAGTGTTACAAGCAAATTGGAGTATTATAGACTTAGAAGGAAACAAGATGGGTGAAGGGTCATCCACAGAAGTTCTAAAACAAAGAACAGACGGTTCCTGGCAGTATTATATAGATTGCCCTTTAGGGTTACCTCTTTTGGAATGATTTTTTAGATTTCTTAATATTAAATCAGAGTAAACTAACACTCAAAGGACCGGAAAATATTGACTGTAATTTTTACAACGTTGTGCATTTTGCATAGGAAAAAAATATTAAATAATATTTATAAAATAGAACAAGGATCTAGTTGATAAACTAGATCCTTGTTTCATTATTATTCAAATATACCTGAAATACACATATGCGTTTCTCTTGTTCCTAAACAACAACCATTTGACAAAGGATACCCACCACAAGATTGACATTTTTGAGCATCAACAGGATTAGGGCAAACTCCAAGATTACCTCCATTTACAGACTTTTGTTGGTCTTTGCTAAGAGTTTTAGCGTTTTTTAAATTTAAAATGTTCTTTAACATAATTAAGGTTTTAAGAATAATATTTCCCCAAACATTTAAAGACACTTGAGGTTTGTGTCTATGAAATCCTTAACGTTAAAACGGGGAATTTGTTGCTTTTTATAATTTATTTATGATTCCTGAAACGACTTGTTTTGTATTCTCAAAAATTTCTGGATCCATCGTTGTTCCTTCTAGCGATAAGAATGTAATATCAGTTATCCCGATAAGACCTAAAACCGTTTGTAAATAGGGTTGAACAAAGTCTAAGGCTTTCATTTCTTTCGAGTTATAAACAGCTCCGGCTGAGGTAATGATATATGCTTTTACATTTTCTACCATACCATAAAATTGACTTTCTTTATTTATTCCGAAAGTACTGTTAATTCTAACAATATGATCAATCCAGGCCTTTAGAGCAGAGGGAATACTAAAATTATACATAGGAGTGCTAATTAAAAGTAGATCTGTATCCTTTAACTCTGTAATAAGCTCATCAGATAGTCGAGTAGCATTATTTAATTCATCGTTAAATAGCTCTTTAGAAGTATAAAAACCTTCGATAGTTTTTTGGTGTATATGTGGTATAGGGTTATTTATAATATCTCTTATGATTATAGAACTTTCAGGAGTGTTTTTTTGCCACTGTTCCTGAAATTGATTTGCCATTTTTCTACTATCAGAACTCTCAATTCTGGAACTAGCATCAATTCTAAGTAATTTCATAGTTGTTATTTTTTAAGGTTTAAATATTTATATACTGCAGTAAAATCCAGATCTCCATATCCTTGTTGTTTTGCTTGCGCAAAGATTTCTTTGGTCGTATTAAGATTGGGAGCTGCTACGTTATGTTCATATGCACAAATACTAGATAGATGCAAATCTTTCTGTATCCATTTTAATGGAAAATTAGCTTCGTAATCAGCGTTTTCGATTTTTGGACGGATTGTCGATATCACAGGAGCGACTACTGGAGTATTGAGTAGTACATTAAATAAAGTGTCTTTTTCTAGACCCATAGCTTCTCCCATTACCATAGCTTCTGCAAAAGCCACCATAGATTGCCCTAATAATTGGTTGATTAACATTTTCATGGAAGCACCCGCACCCACTTTTCCCAAATGCAGTGTTTTTTTACCCATACTATTAAATAATGGAGCCGCTTCATTTATAGAGGATGTATCACCTCCAATCAAAAAAAGTAATTCTCCATTCTCGGCAGGTCTTTTGGTACCAGCTACGGGTGCATCTAAGTAACGTATACCAATTTTTTTAGCGCTTGACTCCATTTCTCTTGTAAAAGATGGATTTACAGTGCTACAATTAATCCAAAGACTATTATCTCTAAAAGAGGAAAGAAAACCTTGATAACCTAGAGCAACTTCCTTTACTATTTCGGGAGTTGATAACATAGTAATAATAATATCAGCATTTTGAGCTACGTCTTTAGGGGTATCGACCCACATTGCTCCGTTATTTAATAAGTTATTTGCCTTTTCTTTAGTTCTGTTATAAATGATAAGTGAGAAACCTGCTTTCTGAAGATTGATCGCCATTCTACTGCCCATAATGCCGAGCCCGATAAAACCTATTTTTTTCATTTGTATCTGTTTATTTTTGATACAAATGTCAATGAAAGTAAAGGGGATAAGTTTTCAAAAAAAATAAAAGTTGTGTTTTTCGGTCAAAAATTTAAATCAATATATCTTTTCGATATTTAATCTGAAATTGCTTAGGAGAAATATTGAATTTATTCTGGAAAACCTTAATGAAATGGGAGATATTTTCGTAACCAATTTTCTGCGAAATGCTGGTTACGGAACTATTTGTTTCTTTTAGTAAAAGTGCTGCTTTTTCCATACGCCTTTCGATCAGCCATTTTTTTGGAGAAATACCAAATTTGGATTTAAAATCTCTTCGAAAAGTTGAAATACTTCTTCCGGTGAGGTATGAATAATCTTCGATATCCAAAGGCTTATCAAAGTTATCCAACATAAAAGTTTTAATGTTTTTCTTCGCTCTTTTTTTTAGTTGAAAAAGTTTCGAAACAAACGCATCACCTTGTTTCGAAATACTAATAAGATGTAATAATTCTAGTAGTTTTGGTCTTGTGAATTGATGTTGATTTTTCGACCTATAAAGCGTAATTAGAGTATCGGTAAATAGCCGTAAATTTTGATCATACTCTAAAATTAAATTTTTAGAAACATGTTCGATGTTCGATATCTCAACATGGTTCAAAAATTCATCTGTAATTTCCTCATCAAAGAAGAATACGACAGCTTCAAAAGCTTCGTTTTTTGGAATGATATCCGATATCATATACATTCCTCTTGGTAAAAAAATGATTTGATTTTTATGAACAATAGTCAAATCACCTTCTTTCGTTTCAACTTGTAAAGCACCATTTAAAACTAGAGTTAATGCATGAGAAGCCAAATAGCGCTCATTCTGAAGATCTGCTTGTTGTACACTTTTTAAAATCACGCAAGAAAGACCATCGATCAATATTTTTTCGATTTTAGGATGTTGATAAAATGCTTGAGGGACTACTTTCATAACAGACAAAAATCTAAAGAATGAGTGATACTAAATAACGGCATTTGTTAAAAGTAGTGATTTTCGGTCAAAAATGTTATTTTGAAAATACCAATGTACCTTCCAGTATAAATTCATCCGCAATGGCATTCTCTTTCATGCGTTTAAAAATGCTGGGAGAATTATGATTTACACCATATTGGGTTCTATCAATGGTATGATTGAATGTAAGACTGATTCCGGATTTAGTTTGCTTTATGCTTACTGGAATATTTTCTGTATTCGTTTTTCCTTTGATGGTAAGCTCACCATTTAGAATGGCTTTCTTATTATTAATTTCTGTAGCATTTTTTATTAAAAATGTTGCTTTTGGAAAGGTCTTCACTTCAAAAAAATCTTCATTTTTAAGATGTTTCTTAAGATCATTGTTTTCGTGGTCAATACTTTTCATGTTGATTGTAATATCAAGAGTTGATATTGTATTATTGGTTATAGCAAGGGTTCCCTGTTCAGGAGCTATAGTTCCTTTTAAAGAATAGGAGCTAAACGCTGCTTTACCTGTCCAGGATATAAATGATTTTTTTTTATCTAATTTATAATTCTGACTATGAATTTCTTGTAATCCAACTAGAAGACATAGGGTAATACTGATTATTTGTACTATTTTCATTTTAGATAGTTTTCTAGTTTAAAAGCTTATCCGTTGTTTCTATTTTTTCGTATCCGCATACCGTTTCACCTTCTGTAGTAATACCGATGAAATACCACATAGCCCATCCTCCGAAAATTGAGCTATCAGTCCGCCAGTTGTTTGTCCAAGTATATGGCTGAGACTGTTTCATTATTTCCTTTTTAACTCCGAAGTTTTTGTTTAATTCCTTCAGAGGGTATGATTTTCTTAAATTCCAAGTATTGTTATAGAATAGATATGCTCCATATTCAATAATTTTTATCTCACTTTCTTTACACAGAATTGCGGTATTATGTTTCCAATAATATAGATTATCAATCTTAACCGGATCAATTATTTTAGGGAAGTTCTTTACTTCAATTGCTTTACGTAATGTTATTAGTTTCTCTGGTAATTTATCATTTATAGGGGTTCCATAATTCTTTTGGGAATAAGCAGAGATAGAACCAATGATTACTAATAATAGAATAATTTTTTTCATAATTATTTTATTTTTTCAGCAATCCAAACTGCTAAAAACCCTCTGTCAACAGCGTGAGTAGAACCATATAATTTTCCGTTTTTGTAATAAAAGCTGGTATTATAACTTCCGCTATTGTCACCAGAGATTAGGGCAACATAAATAACGTCTTGTTGTGTATTAACTTTTCCCTTTTTTATTTCAACCCCTTCTCGATAAAATGTTCCCTGCACAGAATTAGCATCTATTTTATCTATGCGCATCATAGCGAAATTGGTATCTGTTTTATTCTGTGGACTCATATCTAATTGCCATTCGCCAATTAGTAACTTTAGATCTTTATTATTTTCTTGGGAAAAGCTTAAGAAAGAAGTAATCAAAAGAATAAGTAGAATTGCTTTTTTTAAGATCGTGAGATGTTTCATTTTTTCTGATTTTAGAATTTATTTGAGACAAATATTGATCAAATACAGAAAAGAATCGTTTCAATTTGCTAAATGAGACGGATTTTTAGAGAAATAAAAGGTGCAATTTTTTAATTGATACCTTTATTGTTCTGATTTTAGAGCGCTTGGAGGGTTTCCGGTAATTTTCTTTACGGCTCTATTAAAAGAAGCTTTAGAATTAAAACCCGCTTCATATGCTAAAGCAAGAAGGGTAAGATTATCATTTTTGGGATTACTAAGTAACTTTTTCACTTCTTTAAAACGAAGTTCGTTTATATAATCACTAAACTTTTTTTGATAGATTGTGTTTAGGCATTTAGTAACCAAATATGGTTTTACAGAAAGTTGTTTTGATAGAGAAGCCAGGGTAAGTTCTGGATTTTTGAAGAGCTGCTCTTCCTTCATTTTAATTTCTAAAGTTTTACTAATATTTTGTAGTTGTTCTTTTTCCTTGTCAGAGATGATCGCTATTTCCTTAAAAGCAGATTCTTTTCTTCGAGCAAACCCTTCTAAACCTAACCAATAGGTAATAATTGCCATTCCTATAAATACCGGATGTCCGTAGAAAAAATTACTAGCGAAATTGAAAAAGAAAAAGTCAACTAATATTCCAAGTAGATAAAGAATGGAGAATATTTTCATTACTAAAACAACTCTTTTGATCCAGTCAATTTTTTCTGGAAGAATTTTATATCCTTCGATCTGAATAGTATTACTAAGTATTTTTTCAGCTTTGATGCTATAAAAAATAATTAATGCTCCAGAAACGATGAACATTGTAGGATAATGCATCCATACAACATATCCCCAATATCCTAGCCAGGAGAGACTCTCACGAGTACCATCCCAATAAAAATTTTGGGCTTTTATAAAAAAACTCCAGGCAAATTCTATCAATACAGGAAGGAAATGAATCCAATCTTTTCTTAAAAGTTTAAACTTTGGATTGACATAACTTTTTACAAAAAAATAGATAAGTGCACCATAAATCCAATTATACTCTAATAATATATGATACCACAAATCATATCGCCCCAACCCAAAAATATTTAAGGTTTCTACAATAAGACGATAAGAAAAAAAGAATAATATGGATGCAAGAAATCTATTAGCAACATAGTGTAAGCCTTGTTTTTGCCATAATATAGTGCCAAATATGATTCCTTGTATGGCACCAATGCATAATAATATGATCAAAAGTATCTCTAACGTTTCCACTTCGTTAAAGATAAAGAAGAAGATTTAAGAAACAACCTTTTCCTTATAATACCGGTATAAATCTTCGGATGAAGCACCTAACCATCTTCTCATATGTATATTTAAAAAGTGGTATTGTAAACGCCAAACTCCAACTTCTCTATAGCGTCTGGCAGAAGTAATGACGTATTTAGGAATAATTACAAATTTATCTATAGCAAAAAGACGATCTACTAAATCATTATCTTCATATACCACATACGCTTCGTCGTAGCCGTCTATTTCTTTAAATAATGAAGCAGTGATAAATTGACTCTGGTCACCACCACGACAGCGCTTGCTTTCGAATTGTGTTAACCATCCCAGAAAACGAAGCCACCAATGATTAGAATCAAATTTCATTCGGAAACATCCTGCTTCATTTTCCTTATTGATTTCATCTATAATGTTTTGATCATATCCGTCAGGAGGAAAAGAATCTGCGTGTAAAAAATAAAGTACATCACCAGAAGCTTTTGCCGCTCCAGCGTTCATTTGTCGGGCACGCCCTTTTTCTGAAGAAATTACTTTAATAGATGTGTCGTGTGTCTCCGAAAAATTCTGAACTGTTTTTTTAGATCCATCCACACTACCACCATCCACAACAATAATTTCTTTGATAGTATCTTTTGAATTCGCAGCCTGTATCAAATGGGAAAGCAGCTTACAAATAGTAGCTGCCTCGTTTAGAATAGGGATGATTATTGATATTTTCAAAAGCTAGGGTTTTATGCGAATATAAAATTACTCATTTAAACTCCAATCATATTTTTTATACCCTTTCTTTTTCTGTTTATCAATTTTAACTTCTGAATACTTATTTATAAAAGCCTTTGCATCCTCTCCATCTACCTTGAAATCTTTTTTAAACCAACTGAAGATTTTAGATACTTCCACTACTTCTTCGGTAATTGTATTTCTTTTAGGATCATTAATAAAATTCTTGGTCAGTGTTTCTAAAGCATTATCTACATTTCTAGCTGTAAACGCTCTGTTCCATACTATAGGACAAGAAAATGAAGCACAATTAATAGCAAAATGAATTCTAGGATCTCCGAGTTTTCTAAGAATCTTGTGTTCTAGTTCATTTAAACTATGTAAAACACCATTGATTTTGAAAAATTGTCTATCCCAAGGGTCTTTAATTTCTTTGATACTTTTTAAAGGATAATTATCTATGATTAATTTTATAGTATATGCATTGTATGCGTTAATCCAGTATGCTAATGTTTCTTCTTTGCTCCATTCTGCAGTAGGATAATTATCAGATAAATAAGTGAAATATTCATATAGCTGAGCACTATCTCTCATAAATCCTTTGTAATTTACTTTACCATCTTCAGAAACATTAATTAATAAAATTTGATCCCAAGTAGCGTGATCAAGATTTTGTTGCGCCTTTACCTGAAAAGAGAATAATGCGAGTAATGTTAGTATAATTATTTTTGGGGTCTTCATTTTTACGTTTTTAATGTTTGGTTATAACGAGTTCTTTAGATAAATATTTAAAAACACTCAGCTTTAGTCCAAAGTTTGTGCCATTCCTTACATCTATTTACAATGGTTTCTATTTTTCAGATTGTAGCGTGTTCTTCAATTCCGTATTATTCCAGACTAGATTTCTACTAAACAAAAAGAGGCTACCAAAAATGGCAGCCTCTTTTATTCAATTGTCAAGTAATAGATTTTTCTCTACTCCAGTTTATTTTTTCATAATTTTAGAGATTATAGAATTTTGATCTCCTGAATTGATATGTATAAAATATACTCCAGCACTTCTTAAATTTTCTCCTAGTGTGATCTCTGAAGGATTTTTATTATACCTCTGATCAATTACTTTTCTTCCTTGTAAATCAAAAACACTTACAGTAAAATTATCAGATAACTTAGTAACATCAATCGTGAAAGTATTCTCGAACGGATTAGGGAAAACACGTAATGCGCCAGCGTCTCTAGACTTTACTAATGCATTACTAACAACTACTGAATAATCCTCTACTTCATCTCCATCAGCAACTGTAGTTCCACAAGGATTAGGATTGTTAAACCATCTGTAACGTACTCTTAATCTTGTTGTTCCTAATTGAGCAGTAGCCGGTACAACAACTGTGGCTGTACCTCCTCCTGTACCTCTAGGTTTCAATAAAACTTGTTCCCCTGCATCGGTAAAGTCTCCATCTTGATTCCAGTCGATCCAACCTGCGACAACATTAGAACTCCAATTAGAACTAGTAATAATCGGAGTAACTGTTAGTGTAATTGATGTTCCTATAACAGCAGTAGTACTCTGAGAAGTGAAATCTGAATATCCATTATTAGTACTTGTATTAGAGATTGAACCAAAAGTAACCTCTCCTATACCATTATTTCCTTGTCCACCAGCTTCACAATATGCGGTTACATCTATGGCAGTTCTATTTACTTCAATAGAATTATTGGATACATCAAAACTATCTGAAGCTAATGTGGTATTCGTTATATTTTTACCGACAGCATTTAATGTTCCTTCATATGCTATTCCATATACTTTACATATTCCAACTGCAGTTCCTTCAAAATCATGAGAAGTTGTTTCTACAGCTAATATATTATCCGCATTATCAGTAATTAAATAACTATAATTAGCTCCTGAAGAATTGGAATTCGTAAATGAAATAAGATCTGCTATCCCATCATTAGTTATCGTTGTAACCTGTGTGGCGTTAGTGCTTGTTGCTACGGTTCCTCCGTTTACTGGAGTTGTTGTTCCATTATCAACTACAATGCTATAATCCTCTACTTCATCTCCATCAGCAACAGCAGTTCCACAAGGGTTCGGATTATTAAACCACATGTAACGTACTCTTAATCTTGTTGTTCCTAATTGAGCAGTAGCTGGCACAACAACTGTGGCTGTACCTCCTCCTGTACCTCTAGGTTTCAATAAAACTTGTTCTCCTGCATCTGTAAAATCTCCATCTCGATTCCAGTCGATCCAACCAGCTACAACATTAGAACTCCAATTAGAACTAGTAATAATCGGAGTAACTGTTAGTGTAATTGATGCTCCTCTATTAACATTTGTACTCTGCGATGTGAAATCTGAATATCCATTATTAGTACTTGTATTAGAAATTGAACCAAAAGTAACCTCTCCTATACCATTATTTCCTTGTCTACCAGCTGCGCAATATGCAGTTACATCTGCGGCAGTTCTATTTACTTCAATAGAATTATTGGATACATCAAAACTATCTGAAGCTAATGTGGTATTCGTTATATTTTTACCGACAGCATTTAATGTTCCTTCATATGCTATTCCATATACTTTACATATTCCAACTACAGTTCCTTCAAAATCATGAGAAGTTGTTTCTACCGCTAATATGTTATCCGCATTATCAGTAATTAAATATCTATAATTAGTTCCTGAAGAATTGGAATTCGTAAATGAAATAAGATCTGCGATACCATCATTAGTTATCGTTGTAACCTGTGTTTCGTTAGTACTTGTTGCCACTGTTCCTCCATTCACAGTAGTAGTTAATGGTAAGGTAGTAACAGAAAGTTTACTTGTAGCTTGTGATTTAAGTCCATTCGCATCAACAGCAATTACAAAAAATGAAAACGTAGTATTTGCTCCTAAGTTAATGATTGGCGTTGTTGTCGCTGCATTATCTGTAGTTCCTAATAAAATTGGATTACCATTAGCATCATCACGATAAACTTCATAACCAGTTATCGTAGAATTATCACTAGTTGATGCTCCCCAATTTAACACTAAAGAAGTTTGTGTTATTTCAGAAGCCACCAAGTTAGTAGGAATTGTAGGAGGATTTGTTTGAGTTCCATCACTAACAACAATACTATAATCTTCTACTTCATCTCCGTCAGACGCAGCAGTTCCACAAGGGTTAGGATTATCAAACCACATGTAACGCACACGCAATCTCGTTTCTCCTAATTGGGCAGTTGCCGGTACTACAACTGTGGCTGTACCTCCTCCTGTACCTCTAGGTTTCAATAAAACTTGCTCATCGGCATCTGTAAAGTCTCCATCCTGATTCCAATCTATCCAACCTGCAACAACATTAGAACTCCAATTAGAACTAGTTATAATAGGAGTAACTGTTAATACAATTGATTCTGATCTAGAAACACTAGTACTCTGAGAAGTAAAATCTGAATATGCACCATTAGTACTTGTATTAGAGATTGTACCAAAAGTAACTTGTTCTATACCATTACTTCCTTGTCTACCAGCATTACAATATGCTATTGAACTTCCTGGTAAAGTAGTAACAGTAACTACATTACTAGTTCCTAAAGAAACATTATTAGCAGCATCTTTAGCTTTTACAAAATATGTAGTCGTACTTTCTGGGGTTAATCCTGTAAGTTCAAAACTGTTTGTAGTTGAGCTTTGAAAAGCCGTGGTTTCTTGGTTTCTAAATATATCATAACTAGTAACTCCAACATTATCAGTAGCGGCATTCCAGGTTAAGGTAGCTGTTGTTGATGTAATATTACTTGCCGTTACATTAGTCACATTACTTGGAGGTGTTGTATCATTACTCCCACCAAGTGTAGTTATTGTTGCTGAAGAGGCGCTAATATTTGATCTAAGCCCTCCAGCATCAAAAGCTATTATTTGATAAGTATACTGAGTACCTGGAGTTAAAGAACGCATGACAATTTCAGGATCTTGACTGTTCCAAGTAAAAACTTCTTCTCCATTCTGAACGATAATATATCCCGCTACACGAGTATTATCTGTAGATGCAATCCAATTTAATTTTACTGTAGTTTCTGTTGCTTCACTAGCGGTTACATTGGTAGGGTCAGTTGGACGAATATTATCTTCTATGGTTCTAACTTCTATTGGGATAGAATTCTTTCTAGATCTAATATTATTACCATCTACAGCGGTGATTTCGACACTATAAACTCTGCCAGGATCCAAACCAGTAATGACTGCTGATGTAAGATTGTTTGGGGTTACATCTTTTGTGTAAAGTATAAAGGTACCATTTAGAAGTACACTATAACCGTCAATATTTGTGCCGGTGCTAGTAGAAGGATTCCAACTTAAAGAAAATCCAGTTTGAGTTATGTTAGTGGCTATAACATTTTTAGGTGCTGTTGGTGCATTTCCAGTAGTTGTAACAGTTGCAGCAGCGCTAGGATCAGACTTATTACCAGCTGCATCAAAGGCAATTACTTGAAAAGAATACTGAGCACCATCATCTAAACCACGCATTATAATTGAAGGGGATTGACTATTCCAAGTGAATATTTCTTCTCCGTCTTGCACAATAATGTATCCAGCAATACCAACATTGTCTGTAGCTGCAGTCCAGTTTAAATCTGCAGCAATATTAGAATTATTTTGAGGGTTTACAGCAGTTAAACCTATAGGAGTACTTGGAGGTTGAGTATCAGAACCATTAGTGATAAAAAAACTTTCATTTGACATATCATAAAAAACATGATTCACACCTCTAACCATAATTCTATTTAGAGCACCAGGACTATTTGGTACAGTAATTTGGTGTGCTCCATCATTAGGAACATTTGAAGCTAATGTAGTGTTGAATGTGTTTCCCCCATCAGTAGATAATAAAATATTTACAGTAGCTACATTTATTCCATTTCCAGTTGTTCCGGCAACATCCCATGTAATGTTTTGATTAGTACCAGTTCTCCAAATAACTTCGTTAGTATTAGGAGAAGTAACCACAAATGGTCCAGCCTCATCATTAACAGTAATTAACGTGTTATCAGAAGCTGTGTTTCCACCTCCACTGTGATTATCTCTTACAGTAAGTCTAAAGTTCATTTCTCTAGATACAGCTGGGAGGTTTTCAAAATCTGAAACAAATCCACTAGCTACACCAGATATAGCTGGGAAATAACGCTCTGAAGATGAAGAAGGCGGAGAAGATCGGAAAGAAGGACCTGTTTTTATGTATGATGAAATTCCTTCAATTCCTACATCCATTTGCTCCCAAGTATATGTTAACTGGCTAGAAGGTGTATTAGCATCAGTAGCTGAACCGTTTAAAACGAAAGGAGTAGATTTTGGTATTGTAAAATTTCTTCCAGCATTTGCAGTTGGAGCACTATTACCTGTGTTTGTAGTTGTAGCGCAATTATTATTAGATACAACATTCCACATTTGTTCTATACTTTTAGCATGAAAGTAAGTATCTCTACTATTGATTACATTTGGAGCACAAACACCAGAATAAGACATGATACTAGATCCACTACCCGGTTCAACTGCATTAAAATTAGCTCTATTTCCATTGCAAAAATTGTTAAAGGTATGACTTGCTCCTAATTGGTGCCCTATTTCATGAAGAAATAATCCTTCGAAAAAATTACCTGTTGGATCAAGTGCAGTAGAAGCTCCTTCTCCTTTTCTATTATTGTTACACACAACTCCTAAGCCACCAAAACCGCCTTGGTTAGATAAATCTACGACATGACCAATATCAAAACTAGAATTTCCTATAGTATTGGTAATAACACCGTGCGCTTCATTAACTAATGTTGAGCTAACACCACTCGTAAAACCGTCTGTATTAGTGTTAAGGAAAATAATAGCATCATTATTAGCTACTAATTGAAAACGAACACTTAGATCTCTTTGATAAATAGCATTCATCTTAGTCATAATCGCGTTTAACCCTTCTAGAACAGCCGCTTTTTTCTGTTGGTTTGTACCATTGCTTACATTAGCTCTATTAATATAAAAATTAGAAAATTCAGCCGTAGTAGCTAATGCAAAACGATATGTTCTTAATGTTGCATCGTTAGCATTTTTAGTTACTAAACTTGATGATTTTTTTGCACTCTCAAAAGCTCTTTCTAAAGAAGAGGAATCATCTTCTTTATCAACAGTACCACATTGTAATTTTTCTTCTCCACTATTATCCGATTTAGAAGTTATCTGATATACATTTTTACTTGTGTCTTGTGATTTGATAAATTGAGTTTTAGTACCTGTTTCTATAATCATACCACTGAGTTCGCTAGAACTAAGACTTATATAGATGAAACTTGTACCGTTAGCAGAACTACCTACATAAGATTTAATGTTAGGGAATTTTTTTGCTAAATCAGGATGCAAATTTGATTTTTCAATCATTCTATACGCTGTATATTCTCCGAATTCATTTGGAAAAGTAACTAATAGTCCAGATTTAGCAATATTATCTTGTTTCGGAGATTGAATAAGTACGTTTTTTATTTTTTCAAAATCTAAATTATACGTTTTTTCATTTTTACTTGTTGACAATAATTTTGTTTGTTCATTTGTTTTCCAAAAATTATTGGTTTGTGAAAACCCGGAATAAAAAACAATGAGCGCTAATAATAATAGATGTTTTTGCATAACTATAATTTTAAATTTATAATATAGAATTATTGATAACCGATGTTTTTTAAATATGTCAGGGATCAATAATAATGTTGAAAAAAGCTATCATTACGAATAGTTTTTTCATTTTTTTAATGGGAGATATGAATTCCTCTCTACTTTGGTTTATTGTTTCATAACCGCAGAGATTATAGGATTCTGATTTTCTAAGTTGATGTATATAATTCCGGAGTCAAACAGGATTTATCTTGCGCATTTGTGGCATAAATAACTAGCAATAAAATGGTAGTTAGAAACAGTTGCATTTTCATAGTTGAGTTTTTTAATGTTAAGTTCTGGTAAAACTAAAAATACTCCTGCGCCAAAAACTGTATCATCATACCCAAACCATATACTTTATTATCAATTTATATGCATATACCGTAAATGACCTGTTTTAAAACCCTAAAATAATTGATTTTTAATCAATAAAAATCTTAAAATATTTAATAATTATCATCTATTCTCACATTAAAACACGAAATACTTATACCAGATAAATTTCCATTTGACTGTTTTTTTTATTGTAAATTATTTTATAGCGAAAAGGCTAATATTTTACGAATTTCAGAAAGCAAGGGTTATTTAGAATTTCTACTCAAAAAAGTCCGCTTCTCACAGAATTAAGACCCATTCCTTATATTTATTTACAATGGTTTTTATTTTTTGGATTGTAGATTGTTCTTCAATTCCGTATTATTGCAATCGAACTATTTTGATATGATTAGTACAATTTTAACACTCCCTTGTGGAGTTACATTGAACAATAGGTTAGTGAAATCTGCTATGACGGAACGCATTAGCAATAATAGGTTTGAACCAACTAAAGATCATGAACGGTTATATGCAGACTGGTCCAAAACTGGAGCGGGCTTATTGATCACTGGTAATGTTGTGATAGATCGCAAACATCTTGAATCTGCTGGCAATGTATGTTTTGATGATGAAAAGATGTTACCCAAATTAAAATCATGGGCTATAGCGGGTAAAAAGCATGGGAATCATGTATGGGTTCAAATTTCTCATTCAGGAAGACAGACGAATAGGTTTGGCACCAATAGACCTTTAGCACCTTCTGAAGTACAGTTAAAAAAGTTAGGGCTTTTTGGTAAGCCAAAAGCGATGACAGAAGAAAATATTCTGGATGTCATTCAGCGTTTTGTAAAAGCAGCTAAATTGGCTAAAGAAGCAGGTTTTACAGGAGTACAAATTCATGCTGCTCATGGATATTTATTAAGCCAGTTTTTATCACCTAATACTAACATGAGGCCTGATCATTGGGGAGGCAGTATTGAAAACAGAAGTCGTTTATTATTAACTATTATTAGAGAGGTTAGAAAAGTAGTTGGAGCTGATTTTCCCATTTCGGTTAAGTTAAATTCTGCGGATTTTCAACGAGGAGGTTTTACTGAGGAAGAATCACTGGAAGTTGTAAAGATGTTAGATCAGGAAAAGATTGACTTACTTGAAATATCTGGAGGAACCTATGAGAAGCTGGCTTTCTTCATATTGAATGAGGAAGATTCTGAACTTAAAGAAAGCACCAAGCAAAGAGAGGCATATTTTATCGATTTTGCGAAGAAAATAAGAGCTATTAGTAAACTACCACTAATGATTACTGGTGGTTTTAGGTCTTATAGTTTTTGTAATGAAGTATTAGAAAATGGAGAAGTTGACCTGATTGGTATGGCGCGACCGTTTATTACGAATAGAGAAGATATATCTAAGTTTCTTAATGGAGAATTAACGGAGCTAAAAAACCTGGTACTCCGGACAGGATTAAAACAATTTGAAGATGCAGCAGAAGGTGGTTTTTATGCCAGACAGATTATCCGATTTTCTAAAGGAAAAGGTTTAAAAACTAATATGAACCCGCTTTGGTGTTCGGTGTTTTTGATATTGTATGAATTCAGAAAAGCCATGGCTAAGAAACTTGCCTAATCATTGGTTTTTAAACTGTTGTGTTTTTAATAGGAAGTTCAATAAGTACTTTAGTCCCTTTAGAGTTATTTTCTGGACCAAGGTTCTCAAAAACTAAACTATAATCCTGGATACTATCCTGAGCAAAAAGAATCAAACGTTCTTTGGTAATATCAATTCCCAATGATTTATGTTTGATACTCTTGTTCTTCTGTATTTCTAAAGCCTTTAACATTCCTATTCCGTTATCTTGAACAGTTAGTTTAAGTTTTTGTTGAGATTGGCTAATATGGATTTTAATCGATTTTTTTCCTTGTTTATTTGCTAACCCATGCCAGATTGAATTTTCGACAAAAGGTTGTAAAATAAAAGGAGGAATTTTGATACTGTTAGTAGATATAATACTAGAGTCTATTTTTAAGGTAAAATCGATTTGATTTTCGAATCTTAGATTCTCCAGAAGTACATACAGTTTTGTTATTTCTATTTCTTTTTCTAGTGATACGTATTCTTCTAAAGAATGGTTTAAAATGTTTCGTATAAGTTTAGAAAATTTATTAAGATGATCTATCGATTTCTCTTTGTTATTACTAATGATACTTGCCTTGATAGAGTTTAGGATGTTAAAAATAAAGTGTGAGTTCACTTGACTTCTGAACACCTTCGATTTTAGTTTGTTTATGCTATTTTTAAATTCTAATTCGATTTCTTTTTTAGTAAAACTCTCAATTCTATCTGTTAGAATTTGATTATTATATTCCACTAACTTTTTATTAGTTTCTAGTTGATCAATGAGTTTTTCCTGATACTCATTTTTTTGTTGAAATATTTGATATACTTTCATTCCCAGTGCAACTGCAAAAAAGATAAACTCTATAAGAACACCAAACATAAAAAACACCAATGGGAAGTCGATTTTTTTTGTAACTGAAAAATACATCGATATTAGAGCGGATGATACATATACTGTAGATCCAATGATTATGAAATATTTAGCTGAATCATTAGATTTCATAATCTTATATAATACATATGCAGCAAAAGGAACAAAAACGGGTATATAAAAGAAGAGTATAAATTTTTCGAAATTGTAAGAGATACTTCTGGTAGGTGTGTGTAATACAAAAAAATTAAGAAGTGTATACCCTAGACAAATTATACCCATTGACCAGATAAATTGAACTATTAATTTATCAAGCTTGGGGTTGTTTTTTTTGAAATTAAAAAATGTTCTAATAAACTGCGTATATAGTAAGTAATAAACAAATTGTACAGGCCAATTAATAAGTGAGGTAAGTGCTACTCCATAAATAATACGTGACTCGTGAATTAAAGGCATAGCCTGAAAGGCTATATAGATATTTAAAAATATCGCATATAATGAATAATACAGAAAACTTTTTTCCTTTACTTTTAAATATATAAGAAAAGTAATAGTGGAGAGCAAAAAAATTGCTCCTAATGTCCATCCAAAAAATAGAATCTGCGATAAATATGCGTAGTCTTTCAAAAAATAATTTATTTAAGAATATGTTTAAGTAATTCATTTTTCTTACTTCTAGATACAGGAATATTTTTGCCATTAATAAGTATAACTTCACCTCCGTCACCTCTGTAGTATTCTTTAATTGAATTAATATTTACTATAAAGGATTGATGTATTCTAATAAAATAATTGTTATCTAATTGAAGAGATAATTGTTTTAGGTTTTTAGAAATCACATGTTTGATACCGCTATCCATAAACACCTGCGTATAACTACCATCAGATTCACAGTACAGAATTTCTTTTTGATCAACCAAAACAATTTTCTTTTCCATAGGCAAAGCAATTTTGGCGTTATTAGTATCTAGTAATTCCAGATTATGTTTTATATAAGATTTTAAGTTTTCTCCTAGTGTTTTATTCTGTTTATTAATGATTACCTTTTTTACTGCCTGCATTAATTCTTCCTTCTCTATAGGCTTTAGGAGATAATCAATGGCATTCATTTTAAAGGCTTTTATTGCATAGTTGTCATAAGCCGTTGTGAATATGAGGTCAAAATTTTTGTATTCCAATTGATTTAAAAGTTGAAACCCATCTAATTCTGGCATCTCTATGTCCAAAAATAGAACATCTGGTTTAATATCATTAATAGTTTGTATAGCCTCAGTTGATTTATTGGTAGAAAATAGTACTTCTACCTCTTTACAATTAGTTTTTATTTCCCATTTTAAGGAGTCAATTGCTAGTTGTTCATCGTCAATTATGATGGCTTTTAACATTTCGTTTAGGTTTTGTTCCTACAATACTAATTAAATTATTCTAATAACGTATAGATTTCTGCTGTACACAGGCGCTGTTTTTTTCCTGATTTATTCCATAAATCGCTAATTATGAATTATTAGAGACCAGATATAAACTCGTAGTTGAATTGCAACTTTATTGTTTTGAAATTTGCCTGTGGCTTTATGTGATTTGTTGATTATTAGATTTTTGAATCAGTTTTCACAAAAGTCTTGAGTTTATGTATTTACTAAAAAGGGGTTGTTTTATATGCAATTAGTGAGACTACCCCTTTTAGTTTTTCTAGAAGCTCCTTTTGAAACCTTAAAACCTATTCTTCATAATGTATCATCTGATAAAACAATTATTGTTTACCTCTGCTATTTTTCCTGTAAAGGAACCTCTTTTTCAACTTCAGTTAAAATCACCTCCTAACCCTAACAGTGTTAAAACTGTTTCAGATACATTGGATTGTTTTGATGTGAAGAATTTGATTGAATTTTCAGAATCAAGTAAATGGATTCTTGTTTCCTTAATTTTTGTCATAGGGAATTCTTTTTTCCTTAAAAACTAAACTGACATAGAAAACTCTTGAAGGAATAGACACAATGCTTGAGTGTCTATAAATGTTCAAGCATTCACTTAATTAATTTTTAATTTTCACAATTATGTTAAAGAGCATTTTAAAAATCAACGGAGTTCAGGAATTGGACAAAAGCGAGCAAAAGTCACTTCACGGAGGCGCTTTTTATGGTTCGTGTAGCATGAAACCTAGCGGGATTTGCTGTATGAATGGAGCATGTTATCCAGGGTACTGTCGTCGTAATGGTTGCTTCTGGTGGTAATAATTAGATTGAATATTAGAATTGAGGGAATGGGATTCCTGTTTCCTTAATTCTTCCTATCCAGAGCTCTCTTTTATCCTAAAAACTAAGTTAATCTGACTTAAAAAATTCTTGCAAGGATAGACATAATGCTTGAGTGTCTATAAATTTTCAAGTGAATTCTTAATTAACTTTTAATTCTCACAATTATGTTAAAGAACATTTTAGAAATTAGTGGAGTTCAGGAATTGAACAAAACGGAGCAAAAGTCACTTCAAGGTGGTTTAGGCTGGAGGCCTTGTATTCAAAAACAAGGGTTATGTTGTAAGTTGGACGGAACAAATTGCTATGCAGGTTACTGTGGGGTAAGAGGGTGTTCTTATTATTAGGGTTTAGGTTTTATAGCCTAGAGAACTAAATTGTAATTTTAGGATTAGGAGAATATTCAATAACTCTCCTAATCCTTTTTATTTTTGGATCTAGCAACATCCACCACCATCATAATGGTACGTAGATTCACTGATAAAAATATCATCTCTTCCTAGGTCAGCTAAAGCACCAGCAGTTTTATCACAGATAGCTATAGGTTGATTTTTGAGCAATACGTGCCCTTTTTTATCATCAAAATAATCTTCATCTCCGTAATAAATGGCAGCTTTGCCTGTAAATATGCAAGGTCCGTCTTCTGGCATCGGATCTTTGATCGCAGCTACCTCTATAGACTCTATATAAATTAACTCATTTGTTTCATAATTTTTAGGATCCAAAATACGATATGGTTTACGGGCTCTTATTTCAATGGTTCCAAAACCAACATCTGTTAATGCTTTTACATATTCTGCAATCGGTAAACTACCACTAAGACATAATGCTCTTAATCGTTCATCATTCCTAAGTGTATCATTCATGGGCTGTTCACAAGTAGGATCACTCATTACTAACCTACCATGAGGTTTTAACACACGATACATTTCCTCGATTGCTTTCTTTAAATCTTCCGCTTTAAAAATATTGAACAAGCAGTTTTGCGCTGCAACATCGATACTATTATCTTCTACAGGAAGATTTAATGCATCACCGAACCTTAGGTCTACGAACTCACTTTTAAACCACTCATTTTGTTCCTCAGCTTCTTTGAAATTTTTATGAGAAGCATCCAGCATTTCCTGTACAACATCAATACCTATTACACCACTTTTCTGGCGTGAGAAATATGAGAATTGCAATAATTCCATTCCTCCACCAACTCCGACATATAGAATTTTTGGGTTATTGGTTAAGTCACGAGCATTTACCGTACTCCCACAGCCATAATTCATCTCTTGCATAATCTTTGGGATTTTTAATCCTGGTAATTCCCAAATAGGATTTGTAGTACAACATAAACCTATATCTGGTGTTAATGCTGCTTCTTTATATACATCATGTGTAGTTTCTAAATAACTCATATCTTTTTTTGTTTTCTTATTTTGAAGGGGGGTAATCATTTAATTTATAATATCTCTACAATGACTTTATCAATTCTTTGAATAAAAGGATCATTTCTGGCTCAGCTTTTCCTGCCATTGCTATGATTTCATCAATATTTACAGGCTGTAAATTATCCGGATCACATTCGTCAGTTAATACAGATACTGCGGCAACTGGGAGACTAAGGTGATTGGCTACGATAATTTCGGGAACGGTACTCATTCCTACTGCATCGGCTCCAATGATTTTTAGATAGCGATATTCTGCACGAGTTTCTAATTGTGGTCCTACTACGGATGCATATACTCCTTTATGGAGATTGATACTATGATCTTTAGCAATAGATTCTAATTTTGCATTAATTTTAAGATCATAAGGAGCGCTCATATCTGTAAAACGAGTTCCTAATTGTTCCACTCCTTTAAATGCAAGTGGAGAACCTCCCTGAAGATTAATATGATCATCAATAAGCATTAATTCGCCTTTTTTAAAGTCTAAATTAATTGCTCCAGATGCATTAGAAACTAATAATGTTTTAATTCCCAATTGATGCATAACTCTAACCGGATATGTTACATCCTGTAAAGAATAGCCTTCATATAAATGAAAACGTCCTTGCATTACGACTACATTTTTTCCTTCTAATTTTCCATAGATTAATTTTCCCTTATGGAATTCTACAGTAGCTGTTGGAAAATTAGGAATGTGATTATAGCTTACTTCTTTAAGGATTTCTATTTCATCTAGTAGTTGGCCTAATCCTGTACCTAGTATAATACCTATTTCTGGATTGTCAAATCCTTTTTCCTGTAGATATTCTGTTGTTTCCTCGATGTATTTAGTCATTTTGATAGCTTAATAAATGTTGAAAAACTGAGATGTCTTTGATATCTTCATAATAATCTACATCATTACGTTCTTCTAATAATTTGATATTTGTTTGTTGTAAATCGTTTAATGTATTTTGTAGTACTGTATTTGTTCCCCAGGATTTGTTTTGAAAAATTTTGGAATTCAACTTTTTCATACCTAGTAAATAATAACCACCATCCTCCGCAGGACCAACTACATAATCGTTAGCTTTTAAAGCTTTGAAAGCATTTTCTATATCTTGTTGGATTAGGTCATACATATCACTTCCTATAATAATGATATTGGTATACCCAGCATTAAACCCGTTTTGGAATGCATTATACATTCTAATACCAAGATCTTCTCCTTCTTGTAGTTTTTTGTTATAAATAGTTTGATTCCAAATGTCGTTCTCTCCAATTCTTGTAGAATAGTACACTTCTTTTGTTACTCCAAGGTTTTTGGTAATAGTTACCGTATGTTCTAACAATAATTGATACACTTCCAGAGCAGCTTGATCTCCTATGGTAGCAGCTAGACGAGTTTTACATTTACCCAATTCTGGGTTTCGGGTAAAAATCATTAATAGGTTTTTATCTTTCACTTTTTGTATATTTTTTTTCCTTTGAGTAACCATTTTCCCCATTGTTTGGAAAATGCGTGTATTTTATCTGTTTCATTTCCATTAGAATCAACCACTTTGTAATCTTCATTTTTCCATTCAAAAATTCCTCCATACAGATTATATATGTTGTCATAACCTGCTTCCTTTAGTTTTTCCGAAACGTCTTCTGATCGTATGCCTAAACTGCAGTATACGATTATCTTAGACTTTTTGTCGATGTTTTGACTGGATATTGTGTTGATATCAAAATGATCATATCCCACATGGATTGCTCCTTTTAAGTGACTTGTTTGATACTCATTTATTTCTCTTGCATCTAACAAGATTACTTCACCTTGAATAACACTTAATTCTCCAACGGAGATATAAGGAATACTTTCGTTATTGTATTGCCCCAATAGTTCATCAAGTGAATCTTGACTAATACTCCAAAAGGGTAATAAAATAAATGATAGAACTAATGTTATTTTTTTCATATATAATAGTATGCTTAATAATTATAGCATAACGTATTGTTTATTAAAGGCGAAGGTTTACTCACAAAGACAAATTGTTAGACTTGTTTTTGTGGTAATTTATCTGAGAGGAGTTGGCGGTTGTTAGAATATAAATATTATTACAACTTAAGCCATAAAAAGAGGAGAACCCTTGTTATAAAAAGATGCGTGATGACTAGTGTCTTTTATTGGTATAACATACTTTGATATCTCACAAGAAGAATGTGTGATTTTGTATATAATTGCTCTAAGAACATTAGAAAAAGCAAAACTAAGTTTAGAAATGATTTTTAGATCTTCAACTGTATCAATATCGTGCAAAACTTCGAGTAATGCTACTTCAATTTTTGCAGTTTTAATCAAAAGTGATATGCTCTTAGCTAAATCTTTTGATTGCCAAGGAAGTTTTAAGAAAGTACTACGGTTAAACTGAGATTTATGTAATCCCATAAGATAAAACCCTCCATCTGCTGATGGTCCCAATACAAACTTGTTATTTTCTAGTTGTTTTACACTTTCTAATAAATGATGTTTCTTTAAATGAGGAGTGTCATTTCCGATGGTAATCACATTTTCGAATCCAAGGTCATAGATAGATTGGATTGCGTTTACAAAACGCTCTCCAAAGGTCTTACCGCTTTGTTTTCTTTCTGTAAATACAAAAAAAGGAAGTCCAGAACTTTCAACAACAGAAAGTGTTTTTTTTGTAAGCTCTGTGAATAGTTTTTCACCACCAATCATAGGTTTATGCAGAAGCTCTTCTTTAGAAGAGTTCGCAAAAACTAATATGGCAGTTTTTATATTCATATTTAGGTGTTCGTTATGCTACAGTTCCTTGACAACTACTTCCCGCACCGGCTGTACAGCCATAACAATGCTGAGAGATAATAATATTTCTGTTCTGTAGTAATTCTTCATTATACTCACTAATATGTTTTACTTTACTAGCGACTTTAAGATCTAACATTTGATTAAAATCACAATCATATAACCATCCATCCCAACTTATCGAAATCGTATTGGTACACATTACACTAGCTACAGCAGATGGATTATATGCTTCTACTAAGGCGTACATATAATCTTCATAATTTTCTGATGCAATCAGATAATCTAAAAATCTACTGACCGGTAAATTAGTAATTGCAAACAAATTATGAAAGCGAATTCCAAAATCTTCTAATAAAGCCTTTTTGAAATCTTTTTCCATAGATGCCTGATCACCTGGTAAAAAAGCACCAGATGGGTTATAAACCAAATCTAATTTTAGATCACTATCTGGCATGCCATATCCTCGTTCATTAAGTTCCTGAAGAGCCTTAATGGATTTATCAAAAACACCATCGCCACGTTGTTTGTCAGTTTTACCTCTAGTCCAATGAGGCATTGATGAAACTACATGTACATTATATTTTTTGAAGAAATCTGGGAGATCATAGTACTTTTTATTAGCCCTGATGATAGTAAGATTACTCCGTACAATAAAATCTTTGATTCCAGCTTTGCTTGCTTCTTCTACAAACCATCTAAAATTAGGATTCATTTCTGGCGCACCACCAGTGAGATCTAATGTATGAGCTTCGGTTTTCTTAATGACTTCAAGACATTGTTTCATGGTCTCCTTCGTCATAATTTCTTTTCGGTCAGGACCTGCATCAACATGGCAATGTTCGCATACTTGATTACACATGTAACCTACATTGATCTGAAGTATTTCTAATTTGTTAGGACGTAAAGAATTATAACCAGTTTCGGCAATTTTATCAGCAAATTTTGGTAACTCGCCATTTGCAAAAATTCCGTTATTAAGAATCTCTAATTGTCTATGAGAGTCAGCGAGTTCGTTATTTCTATTTTTTAGTGACTTGATAGCCATAAATTGTTTTTAGTAGTAATATTCTCTTTTTCAGTAATATATGAATTTGGGTCTATTTACATGGAAAGTTTTTCATACTTATTCATCATCTGCACACCGTGTACCAATGTGGCTCCACTTTCTATAGCAGCTCCTGCATGCACTGCTTCCATCATCTCTTCTTTTGTAATACCTTTCTGAAGGCCATCTTTAGTATATGCATCAATACAATATGGGCATTTTACCACGTGAGAAACTGCCAAAGCGATTAAAGATTTTTCGCGTGCAGTTAACGCACCTTCTTCAAAAACTTTTCCATAGTAATCAAAAAACTTTGTACCAAGTTCTTCACTCCATTCTGTTATTTTTCCAAATTTTCTAAGATCCGCTGGATCGTAATATGTTTTAGACATGCTGTGTCATTTTTTAGTTACAGGCATTTATTGTTAGTCGTATAACAAAGATCAAAACTTACAATAAATTTATATTTATTTGATAAGGACTAAAGTCTGCATTATGTGGTTAAAATAAAAGTTAATGTTAAATAATTAAGTCTTTTTTATTACAAATTGTTGATTGTTAAATAGTGAAAACATCTTAATTGTGCACTAAGTCAAGTATTGCAAAAATTCTGATGTTATGTTGTTTTAATTGTAAATGTTAAGATAACGCGCTTCTTTTTAATTCGAAAATTGATAGATAATTTTTGGTCAGAATTATAAAACTCATTGATATTGTATATTTAATTAATCTTTACTAGGTTTTGTTTTGTCAACTATTGAAATCTTCAGTATTTCAATAACTAAATAACACAAATATCTGATTTACAGCATTTTTTATGAAAAATTTCAAATTGTAAAAGAACTCTTACGGAGACATGTAAATAGAATGTTAAGATTAACTTGTTGTAGTGAATTAGGATGTAATGTCGTAGTTTTATCAGTATTCATAATAAAAAATCTAAAATCTTTATTTACTCTTTACGTGATAAGCGAGTTAATATTTTTGGAGAAAATAAGAAAGATAGATTTGTTTAATCATTTATTGCCAATAACTAAAAAAAAAGATCAGTGAAAATTTATAAAAAATGTAATTTAAGGAATACTAATATAATTATTGTAATTGGTCTTTTATTCCTAGTACCTGAATTTAGTTTTTCTCAAAATAAAGGAGATCAAGAGTCTTCTGATATTATTGAAAGGAAGGTAGATTCATTACTTTCATTAATGACAATTAAAGAAAAAATAGGACAGCTCGTATTATATAACGGAAGTTGGGATGTAACAGGACCACCTTCTGATGTTGGTAATAAAGAAAAATATGAAAAATTAAAAAACGGAGAGGTTGGAGCTATGCTTAATGCCACCTCAGTTGCTGGAACAAAAGAATTGCAACGAACTGTTGTTGAGAATTCCAGATTAAAAATACCGTTACTTTTTGGTTATGATGTCATACACGGTTTTAAAACAATTTTTCCTATTCCTCTTGGTGAGAGCGCAAGCTGGGATCTAGAGGCAATAACTAAGTCTGCTTCTATAGCTGCAAAAGAAGCAACTGCTTCTGGTATTAATTGGGCATTTGGACCGATGGTAGATATTTCTAGAGATGCTCGTTGGGGACGAATAATGGAAGGCGCAGGAGAAGATCCTTTTTTGGCTTCAAAAATTGCGGTAGCAAGGATACATGGTTTTCAAGGGGATGATCTATCCAAAAATACAACCTTAGCTGCTTGTGCAAAACATTTTGCCGCTTACGGATTTGCAGAAGGAGGAAGAGATTATAATACAGTTAGTATTGGCGAATATGAATTACATAACACCGTATTACCACCATTTAAAGCAGCAGTAGATGCAGGTGTTGCTACTATGATGAGCTCTTTTAATGAAATTGATGGGATACCTGCTACGGGACATAAAGAATTACAGCGAGATATTTTAAAAAACAATTGGAATTGGGATGGTTTCATAGTTTCTGATTGGGCGTCCATTGCCGAAATGATATTTCATGGATATGCAAAAGATAAAACACATGCCGCAGAACTAGCTATGAATGCTGGTAATGATATGGATATGGAAGGAAGAGCTTATGAGGCAGGTTTAGAACAATTAGTAAAAGACGGTAAAGTAGACGAAAAACTGATTGATGAAGCTGCTAAACGAGTGCTTAGAGTTAAATTTAAGCTAGGATTATTTGATGATCCGTTTAGGTATTGCGACGAAGAGCGAGAGAAAAAAGATGTATATACAAAAGAACATCTAGAAGCTTCTAGAGATGTAGCGAGAAAATCTATCGTTTTGTTAAAAAACGATAATAATGTCTTACCTCTTAAAAAAGATATAAAAAGTATTGCGGTAATAGGTGCATTAGCAGATGATAAAGATACTCCTATTGGAAGTTGGAGAGGAATGGCAACACCCAATTCTGCGGTTTCACTTTTAGAAGGAATTAAAAGTGCTGTCAATGAAAGTGTAAAAATAGCTACAGCTAAAGGAGTTGAAGTTGGTGTAGGCGAGCGGAGTTTTGTACGTGATTTAAAAGTAAATAGAGACGATTTTAAGGGAATTGAAGAAGCGGTAGATGCGGCTAAAGGAGCAGAAGTTGTGATTTTGGCACTTGGAGAAGAAGCTTTTCAATCAGGAGAAGCTAGAAGCCAGGTGAGTATAGAGCTTACTAAGCCGCAACAAAAACTGTTCGAAGCAGTACATGCGGTTAATAAAAATATAGTAGTTGTTTTAATGAATGGTCGTCCTATGGTAATTGCTGATATTGCAGAAAAAGCACCTTCAATAGTCGAAGCCTGGCATTTAGGTTCAGCATCCGGAAATGCAATCGCAGATGTGTTATTTGGGGATTATAATCCTTCTGGGAAATTACCAGTTTCTTTTCCAAGAAACGTTGGTCAATTACCTCTATATTATAATGTGAAGAATACTGGAAGACCTTCAAATGCGGATGGCATGGTGTTTTGGTCACATTATACTGATGAGAAGAATGATGCTTTATATCCTTTTGGACATGGATTAAGTTACACAAGTTTTAAGTATAAAGATCTAAAAATAAGCGCTCCTTCTTTTGCTTCTGGAGGGAATCTCTCAGTTTCGGTAACGATTACAAATACAGGTGAAAGAAAAGGTAAAGAAGTAGTGCAATTATATATTCGAGATTTAATTGGAAGTTTGACACGTCCAGTAAAGGAGCTTAAGGACTTTAAATTAGTTGAACTAGAATCAAAAGAAAGTCAAACAGTAACTTTTAATATTGATGAAAAAACTGTTCAGTTTTATACCGCTAATAAAAAATGGGAAGCGGAACCAGGAGATTTTAAGGCTTTCGTAGGAGGAAGTTCAGCTACTAATCTTGAAATTGATTTTTCTTTTAAAAAATAAATAATGCAAAAGTTATATATAATAGTATTGATTCTAATTGTCGTAAGTTGTAGTTCAGAATCAGATAAGGGAGATGAAAAGTCAACGTCAGAAAAACCAGCAATGAGCTCAGAAATAGATAAAAAGGTAGCAGCCTTGCTTTCTGAAATGACCTTAGAAGAAAAGGTTGGTCAAATGACACAAATTACACTGGATGTAATTACAAAAGGAGATAATCAATATAGTTCTTCGCAGCCGTATGAGTTAGATTCTGCATTAGTTCATAAAGCAATTCATACGTATAAGGTAGGTTCTATATTAAACACTCCAGGAGTGCCTCTATCAAGACAAGATTGGTATAAGACTATTAAAACGTTTCAGGATGAAGCGGCAAAAACTCCAAGGCAGATTCCTATTATTTATGGGATAGATGCCATTCATGGAGTTAATTATACAATTGGTGCAACATTGTTTCCACAGCAAATAGGATTAGCAGCAACTTTTAATAAAGACTTGGTTAAAGATGTGGCAAAAATCTCGGCTTATGAAACCAGAGCTTCATCAATTCCTTGGAATTTTTCTCCTGTTTTAGGGTTAGGAAGAAATCCATTGTGGCCTCGATTATGGGAAACGTTTGGAGAAGACGTGTATTTGGGAAAAACAATGGGTGTGGCCATGGTAGAAGGCTATCAAGGAACTCTTGGTGATCCAAATACAGTTGCTTCTTGTATGAAGCATTATTTGGGTTATAGTGTTCCTCTTTCTGGTAAAGATCGTACACCAGCATGGATACCAGAAAGAGAATTAAGGCAATATTTTTTACCTGCCTTTAAAGAAGCAGTAGATGCTGGTTCCGTCACTTTAATGATCAATTCTGGAGAAATAAATGGAGTTCCGGTGCATGCTAGTAAGTTTTTGCTAACAGATATATTGAGAGGTGAATTAGGTTTTGACGGGATTGCGGTTACGGATTGGGCAGATATCAATTATCTACATACACGACATAAAGTTGCAGAGACTATAAAAGATGCTATAAAAATATCTGTTAATGCAGGAATTGATATGAGTATGGTACCACATGATTTTGAATTTATAGAATTGTTAGTGGAACTTGTAAAAGAAGGGAGTGTTTCTGAAGAAAGAATAGACAATGCCGTTTCTAGAATATTAAAAGTTAAAATGCAATTAGGGTTATTCGAAAACCCAGTTACGAATCCAAAAGAGTATCCAGATTTTGGATCAGATAAATTTGCGGCAGTAAGTAAAAAAGCAGCGATAGAATCTATTACGTTATTGAAAAATAAGGATAACATTTTACCTCTACAAAAAGGGACTAAAATATTAGTAACGGGGCCAACTGCTAATACTATGAGATCATTGAATGGAGGTTGGTCTTATAACTGGCAAGGTAGTGAAGCGGATAATTATGCGAAAGATAAAAATACAATTGCAGAAGCTATCGTAAGTTTAGGGAATACTTTCATGCAAGGAGTTTCTTTTGAAGGGAAAAATGATATTAATGCAGCAGTGAAGGCTGCGCAACAAAGTGATGTTGTGTTATTGTGTTTAGGTGAAAACTCTTATACGGAAACACCTGGGAATACAAATTCTATAATAATGCCAAAGGATCAGATTGAATTGGCAAAAGCCTTGTCTAAAACCGGAAAAAAAATAATACTTGTTTTATTAGAAGGAAGGCCGATTATTTTTAATGAAATAGAGCCATTGGTTGATGCGGTTTTTCTGGGATACCTTCCTGGTAATCATGGAGCAGATGCATTATCAGATTTACTATTTGGAATAGAGAATCCATCAGGTAGATTGCCAATAAACTACCCGAAACATCCACATGCTTTTGTAAATTATAATCATAAGCATTCAGATAATATTTCAGTTCCTAATTATTATGATTCGGACTACGATCAGCAATATGAATTTGGCGATGGGTTATCATATACCAGTTTTGAGTATAGTGATTTATCAACAAACGCAACAGAAATGGATCAGGATGGATCTATCGAAGTTTCTGTAAAAATCACAAATACAGGAAATAGAAAAGGAAAAGAAGCAGTATTACTCTTTATTAGTGATCTTTATGCTAGTATAACACCAGAGGTACGTGCTTTAAAAGGATATGAAAAGATAGCACTGAATGAAGGGGAGTCTAAAGAGGTTCTATTTACAATTACAAAAGATGAATTATCTTTTGTAAATGAAAACATGAAAACTATTGCAGAACCAGGGGATTTCGAAATTAGTATTGGAGATTTGAAGAAAAAAATAAAGCTTAAATAATTTATTATGATTCAGTATTCGTTTTTTTTTACGAAAAAATGAATATTGATTACTTATTAATATTCCACAAACAACTTGTTTGTGAAATGTGTTAAGATTTTAATGGTATATTTGATAGGCTTACTTATGTTAAAACTCATCCAATGTGTCGTTTTTTTATTTTAATTTCTTTTTTGTCCTTCTCCGTTTTTTCCCAATCTATAAGGAATAAAACCTTGCCAAAAATTACCCATTATGATACTAAGAATATGGGCTTTAATGCTCAGTCTTGGGATATTAAACAGGATGAAAACGGTCTAATCTATATTGCTAATGGACGTCAGATTTTGATGTTTGATGGAACCGATTGGTCATCTGTAACCACTAATCCAGAAATGGTTAATAGAAGTTTATTTGTTAAGAATAAAGACACTATTTATTTTGGGGCGGATGGACATCATGGTATGTTAATTAAAAATGGGTATGATGACTACAATGTACAACCATTAAGGAATAGTAAGAAAGATGTGGTGTCGGATATCGAAGAATATTGGAGAACCCATTTCGTTAATAATGAAATTATCTTCCAGACATTTAGAAATTTATATGTTAATCAAGATAATATAATTACCAAAATCCCTGCGCCATATCGCTTTAAATGGAGTTATAAGGTAGATGATCAGGTATATGTTAATGACCTTAAATATGGGGTTTTCAAACTGAAGGAAACAAACTTAATTCCTGTGGTTAGTGATTCAAGCTTAAATGAGAATATCATTGGTGTCACAAAGGTTAATGAAGATTTAATCATTATTACGGATACAAAAGGGCTTTATAAGCTTATTGGAGATCGGTTGATTCCTATCAATTTTCCTATGTCTGATGAAGTTGAAAAGGCTCAGATTTTTTCTTTCCTTAAGCTTAGTGATCATAGAATTGCACTTGGTACTGTTTCTAATGGGCTATACATATTAGATCTTAAGACAGGCAAAACAGATAATATCAATAAGCGCAGTGGGTTGCAGAATAACACCATACTTTCTATTTATCAAGATGACGAAGATAATCTTTGGTTAGCCTTAGACTATGGAGTGGATTATATTAAATTAAATTCACCTCTCACCTATTATTATGATTACTATGGAGAATTGGGAGCAACTTATGCATTAGTAAAAGAACAAAACTTCTCATACCTAGGAACCAATCAAGGACTATACGTTACTAATAATAAAGCGGGAAATTCTAATGATGCTTTAGAATTATTACTTAATGGACAGGTATGGAATATAGAAAAGGTTGAAGGTGAAATATATGTTGGACACGATAAAGGAGCTTATGCTTTAGATGGAAAAGTTTTAACAAGAATGGGAGAAGATTTGGGTGCTTGGAATTTTAGGAAATATCAAGTGCCAGAACAAAATGATGTTATTGTATCAGGAAATTATAATGGAATCTCATTATATCAAAAGAATGGAGATGAATGGGAAGGGTATAAATTAAAAGGTTTTGAAAAATCAGGAAGGTATTTAGAGGTTGATGATGAGAATAATATTTGGGTAGCGGTAGGGTCCGATGGAGTATTTAAATTTAGTTTAGATTATGACAATAAAGAATTAAAAAATCTTGCTTTTTATCCAGTAAGTGACTTTGATGGAAAAAAAATATCACTTTCAAAAGTTGAAAATAGGATTGTTGTAACTTCTAATTTTCATTCGTACACGTATTCGAGTAAAGAAAACACTTTCGCAAAATCTGAAATTGGAGTAAATAGAGGACGTGCTCCAAGAATATTTAAAAAAGGAGATGAAATCTGGTATTTAGAAAATGATAAGGTGGTTGTAGAAGATCAAGCAGGTCTTACTGTATTACATGAACTAAATGATCAATTGATTCCTGATGTTCTTCATGTTTTTTCATTGGATGAGGAACGTAAAATTATTCCTGTTTTTAATGGTTTTGCTATGTATTCCAAGGGTAGAAAGACAATGTCAAAAAATATAGAAAATGATGTTTTGATCAGAAATTTCGTTTCGGTGAATAGTGGCAAATCGTATACTTCGGGTTCTGAAATACCATTTTCTGATAATGATCTAAAAATTAACTATGCGCTCCCTATTTATGGTCAGGAAATAGAATACCAGACTAGTTTGAATGATGAAGAGTGGGGTAAAAAGACTACAGCAACCGAACAAACGTTGTTTAATCTTATTGAAGGAGAATATATATTTAAAATCAGAGCGGAATATAATGGAGATTTTCGAGAAAACACTTTTAAATTTAGCATAAAACCTCCTATCTATAGAACACATTGGGCATATCTTCTGTATCTGTTTTTGTTCTTGTTATTGATTATTTCCGTAATAGGAATTAATCGACATAAATTGAAGAAGCAAGAGCGAATTTTGTTAGAGCAAAAAGCAGAAAAACTTCATAAACAAGAAGAAGAACATAGGGCTCAGAAATTAGAACAAGAACATAAAATTATTGAGCTAAATAACTCAAAATTACAGGATGAGATAAAGGCAAAAAGCAGGGAACTTACTCAAATTGCTTATGTGAATTTAAATAAAAATAAAATTCTCAAGAAAATAAAAGATAAGATTGTCAAAGTACAAGGTTCTTCTGCTCAGAAACTGCCAACTAATAGTTATAATGAATTGGTAAGGTTGGTAGATTATTATATTACAGATAAAGAAAGTAAGCTGTTCGAAATTAATTTTGATAAATCACATCAAGAATTTTATGAAAAGCTTTCTAAAAATTATCCTAATCTTACTTCCAAAGACCTAAGGCTATGTGCATACTTAAAAATGAATCTTTCTTCTAAAGAAATTGCCCCACTATTAGGAATAAGTTCACAAAGTGTAGATGTTAGCAGGCATAGATTAAGAAAAAAGCTTAATTTAGGCTCCAAAGATAATTTGACTAATATTCTTATAAGTCTTAAATAAAGAATTTCTAATAGTAAGGTCATGAGGAAAAAGGTTACCCTAAAACAGCTTGCAAAAGAATTGAACCTATCTATCTCTACGGTTTCTAAGTCATTAAAGAATGATTCAGAAATAAGTCAGAAAACTATCAATAGAGTTCATGAATTGGCTAATTTCTATAATTATAAACCAAATGCACTGGCAGTAAGTCTAAAAAGTAATAAAACTAATACAATTGGGGTCTTATTACCAGAAATTCTAAATCATTTTTATGCAAAAGTATTATTCGGTATTGAGCAAGAAGCTTCCAAAAATGGATATAAAATTGTCACTTGCATAACCAATGAGTCTTATGAAAAGGAAGTGGAATACGTAGAAATGCTTAACTATAGTAGTGTTGATGGTTTTATTTTGGCATTGAGTAAAGAAACGCAAATGCTTAATAAGTTGGATCATTTAAAGGATTTGAAAAGAGACAACGTGCCTTTGGTTATGTTTGATCGTGTAAGTGAAGAAGTAGACTGTGACAAAGTAATTGTAGATGATAAGCATGCATCAAAAACTGCAGTTCAGCATTTAATTATGACTGGATGTAAAAAAGTAGCGGTGATTTCTACTATTTTCGATCTTAGTGTAGGTAAATTAAGGTTAGAGGGAGCTCGTGAAGAAGTTTCGATGCACGATGGAGTTACGTTGATAGAATTACCAATAAAAAATATTGAGACTGAAGAAAAAGAGATAGAAGTTTTTATTAAAAATAATGAGATAGACGGAGTATTGGGATTGGATGAAACTGCAGCAGCTATTGCAATAAATATGGCTAACAAATTGGGTTATAAGATACCAAAAGAGATCTCTGTGATCGGTTTTACAGATGGTTTATTATCAAAACACTCATATCCTAAATTAACTACTGTTTCTCAACATGCAGAAGATTTGGGCGCAAAAGCAGCAAAAATGTTACTCGACCGATTGTCTAATACCTCAGATACATCAGAAAATAAATATAAGACAAGTACGGAGATTGTTAAGACCTCATTAATACTAAGGGATTCTACGAATTAGTGTTGTAAAATTACAAATGTTTTCTTTTCCTAGCCTACCGCAGTAATGGCTAGTTTTTTTCTGTAAAGGTGGTTAGAAGCTTTTATTTGGAAATCAATATATCCAATAAACGGAGCATTTCTAAGAATATATATGTACCGTATATTTCTGCAACCGTATTATGAATAAATGTCGTTGTAGGGCTAATTCTTTATAAGTAGACGTTTTTTGTATTTTTTTTCGAAAAACTGAAAATTCATTTTCAAAACCCTCAAGATATTTATGTCTTGATAATATGTGTTAAGTGCTTTCTCGTTCAATTAATTTAGTATCCAATTGAATTATTCTTTTCTTATGATCTACATCATCAGACTCATTTAGTTGATTAATAAGAAGTTTTGCGGCTTTTTGTCCCATCTCGAAACTAGGTTGTGATATACAGGTTAATGCTGGAACAAATATTTCTCCTAAACCTAAATCTCCAAAACCTATTACAGCAACTTCTTGTGGTATTTTCTTTCCGGTCTTTAACAATGTTTTCATGGTTAATAAACCATAATTATCCGTACAGGCAAAAACAGCATCAGGAGTATGGGATAAATGATTAAAGAAGTCAAGAATTTCTTTATCCTCAAATTCTCTATGAAGGGAGTTGCAGTGCAAAACGAGTTCTTCATAGACAGGGATGTTGTACTTTGTTAATGCAGCAATATATCCTTTGTATCTATCCTGAAACACCTTCTTTTGTTTAATGCCTCCAATGAAAGCAATCTTTTTTTTTCCTTTTTTGATCAGGAATTCAACAGCTGCAAAAGAAGATTTTTCATCATCTATCTTTACATGATCAGCTCCAGAAACTTCTTCTCTGATATTATCAAATAACACCATTGGCATTCCTTTACTAATCAAATCATTAAGATGTTCTACATTTTTAGTTTCATGAGTAGGCGATAGAATAATTCCATCGACAAGACCTCTTTCAAAAGAAATAAGATTTTCTTTTTCGAATTCATAGGAGTTTCTAGAAGAACTAATAAGTATTTTATAATTATGATTTCTGGCATATTGATCAATACCTCTGCATACTTCAATAAAAAAAGGTTCATCGTATCGAGGAATCAGAACTCCAATGATATTAGTTTTACCGGAACTAAGGCTTTTGGCAATTTGATTTGGCATATACCCCATCATCTTTGCCGTCTCTAATACTTTTTCTCTAGTACTCTGCTTTACTCTAGGGTTTTTGTCTAACGCACGTGATACTGTTGCAATAGAAACGTTAAGTTTTCTTGCAATATCCTCAAGTTTTACTCTTCTTTTTTTAAAACCCACTAAAATTATTATTAAAAAATTATCAATGAATCGACTGTTTTGCTAAAAAAACAATAATACAAACGTTTGTATTATTTTTAGTAGAAGATTTACTTTCCTAGTAAACTATTTGTTATGAAATTTGTAATAAGATTAATTATTATAAAAACAAGTAACCTTAAGATTTATTGAATATTAAGTTTTATAAAACCTTCCCCCAAAATAAGCATTCAAATTTTCGTATTTGAAAGACCTATGCTAATTTATAATAAATAATGTTAAGACATCTATTTTTTAAGAAATTGAAATGTAGTTTGATAAGAAGCTTATCGATTGTTTTTCTATAAATGTATAGAAAAATGCTAAGTATATGTCTATATAAAATCTATACTTAATCGATTACTTTCTTTATTTTTTGCCTTTTAATCGAAAGTGTTTTTTGAATCTAATTGATTGAATTTCAGCATATTGAATTTCATTATATATACATATGTTTAAATTGTATAGTTAATGTAAAGATTTAGGTATTTGAAGTTCTATATAAATATTATTGTAGTTTTGATAAATAAATAACTCAATAAATGTGAATACTTGTGTATTTTAACTTTTTTTTTATTGATAAGTTGTTTGTGGTAAGCTTAAGTCTATATAGAGCCTATATCCTTAGTTGGTTAAGAGTAAAGTATTGTTTAAAATCTAAAAACATATTGAGTGAAGCTTACTTGGTTTAAAAAAGGAACTATTTATCAGATATATCCTCGAAGTTTTAATGACAGTGATAATGATGGTATCGGTGATTTAAGAGGGATAATAGAAAAACTAGATTATATAAAAAGTTTACATATTGATATTATTTGGTTGAGTCCGATTTTTAATTCTCCAAATGATGATAATGGATATGATATTAGTGATTATTGTTCGATTATGCCAGAATTTGGTACTATGGATGATTTTGATGAATTATTAAAAGAAACCCATAAAAGAGGGATGAGATTAATTTTGGATCTTGTTGCTAATCATTGTTCTGATGAACATAAATGGTTTGAAGAAGCTAAAAAATCGAAGGATAGTCCTTATAGGGATTATTTTCATTGGAGAAAACCTGCCCTTGATGGTGGGCCTCCAAATAATTGGAAATCCTTTTTTGGGGGAAGTGCTTGGGAGTTAGATAAAGCCTCAGGAGAGTATTATTTACATCTCTTTACTAGGAAACAACCTGACCTTAATTGGGAAAACCCTAAGGTAAGAGAAGAAATTTATGATGCAATGCGGTTTTGGTTAGATAAAGGAGTTGATGGATTTAGGATGGATGTTATTCCTTTAATATCAAAACCTGTTGGATATCCAGATGCACCCGATGTAGGTTTTAGAAAGATTATTGAAGAGGTGTATGCAAATGGTCCTACCGTTCATAAATACCTTAATGAGATGAACGAAAAAGTTATTAGTAAGTATGATGCCTTCTCGTTAGCAGAAGGAGTAGGAATTAATGAGACCAAGGCTGGACTCTATGTAAATGAGGATAGAAAAGAATTAGACATGTTATATCATTTTGATATTCTCGAATGCACTATTGTAAATGGAAAATTTGAAGAAGTTTCTCCGTTTGATCTTGTTCAGATGAAAAAGATTTTTAAAAAATGGAGAGGTGTTATAGATAAAACGGGTTGGATTGCTAATGCTATGGGTAATCACGATTTCGCTAGAATGGTATCTAGATTTGGAGATGATAAGAGATACCATGTAGAATCTGCTAAAATGTTAATAACAATGTTGTCCACCCAAAATGGTACTTTGAATATTTATCAAGGAGATGAGATCGGTATGACCAACATATCCTTACAAAGTATTGACGAAGTAAGAGATATACAATCATTAAATTTTTATAATGAAAATAAAGTAACTAATAGGTATTCAGAAGAATTAGCCTTAGAAATGATTAATAAAGAAGGACGCGATAATGCAAGAACTCCGGTACAATGGAGTGATGAAATAAATGGCGGGTTTTCTTTAAAAGAACCTTGGTTGAAAACTAATCCAAACAGTAAGGATATTAATGTTGGGAGTCAGGATGGTGATCCAAATTCGATATTAAATTTTTATAGAAGCTTATTAAGAACCAGAAAAAAACATGATGTATTTGTATATGGAGATTTTGAAGAGCTAGAATTCAATAATCCTAATTTGTATATCTATAAAAAAGTTCTAGGTCAAGAAAAAATCATGGTACTCCTTAATTTTAGTGATTCAGAGGAATCATTTGATATCGGAAATAGTATGAATGAGGCTGAGATTCTTGTGAATAATTATAAAAACTTAGAAATTAAAAATGATAAGGTAATTCTAAAACCATACCAAGGTGTGATATTGGATTTATAATAAAATCAATGTATAACAAATATGAATATAGTAGAAAGTGAAATTAGTTTTTGTTTGTTAGCAAAGGGGTTTTTCTGATAGAAACTCTTTTGGAATAGGTAACATAGGGGCATCTTAAATTGTAACTTTTGTTTGCAAATATTTATTTGTGGTTACCAATGTGTCGATTGTTCTAGTATGACTAAGATGCCCCTGTTGCTTAATTTTTTTTGGAGAAAAAGCATATTTTTTTAACTATAAAAGCAATAATAATTAACAACTAAATATTTAAATTTAATCAAACTCTAAATTATGAAAAGTATGATACTTAAAAAACTCATGTTTCTTTTAGTATTTATCTCGGGGAATATGATGTTTGCACAAATCACGGTTACAGGGGTAACTTCTGATGCGAATGGTCCCATACCTGGGGTAAATATCCTCGTAAGGGGTACGACAAATGGGGCAATCTCCGATTTCGATGGGAACTATACATTAAACAATGTGGCAGAAGATGCTACATTGATTTTTAGTTATATTGGATTTCAGTCCAAAGCAATTCCTGTTAATGGTCAAACGACCATAAATGTTACTTTACAAGAAGATGCAGCTGCACTGGAAGAAGTAATAGTAATTGGGTATGGTTCTATAAGAGCTAAAGATGCTACTGGTGCTGTAGCGTCTGTGAAATCTGAAGACTTTAATCAAGGAGTAATCTCTTCTCCTGAGCAATTGATTCAAGGTAAGACTGCTGGAGTACAAATAACACAAACAAGTGGAGAACCAGGAGCAGGGGTTAATTTAAGAATTCGTGGAACATCTTCGGTTCGAGCTAATAATAATCCATTATATGTGGTTGATGGGTTCCCGTTAAATGGTTCCGATACTTCAGCGGGTACGGGTGGTGCAGATATTGGAGGTGCATCAGCTAAAAATCCTCTTAATTTCTTGAACCCTAATGATATCGCAAGTATCGATATTTTAAAAGATGCATCTGCTACTGCTATTTATGGTTCTCGTGGAGCTAATGGAGTAGTAATAATAAGTACAAAACAGGCAAAACAGGGTGTTCCATTGCTAGAGTTCTCTACATCTGTTTCTACAAGTAGTGTGTCCAATAGAATAGAATTGTTAGATAGAGAAGGTTTTTTAGCAGCGCAATCTTCTCTAGGTGCTGACCTAAGTGTGTTAGACCAAGGTGCTGATACAGATTGGCAGGATATTATTTTTAGAAATGCCTTTTCTACAAATTATAATTTGGCTTTTGGTGGAGCAAATGAAGATGGTGCATATCGATTCTCAGTAGGTTACTCAGATCAAGAAGGTGTGGTTGAAAATAGTGGTTTAGAGCGATTAACTGCTAGATTTAATGGAAAATACAATTTTTTTGATGACAAACTTAAATTAGAGACTCAATTGACAGTTTCTGATAATAGCGATGAAAGGGCGGCCATTGCAGATAACGCAAATGCCCGTGGAGATTTATTGTCTGCGGCTTACTATTCTAACCCTACTTTAGCACCATATGGAAGTGATGGATTGCCAACACCAACAGGGTCTCAGGAACAATTAAATCCAGCGGCGTTATTACTCTATATTAGAGATGATACTAATACATTTAGAACTTTTGCTAATTTATCAGCAGAATATGAAATACTAGAAGGACTATCTTTTAAAACTTTAGTTGGTGTAGATAAATCGGTTTCTACAAGAGCGGGAGCTTATTCTTCTGATTTAGTAATGAATGGAGTTGAAGGTCTTGGTAGAGCACAGATTGATGATCTAAATTTGACAACAAGTTTGTTGGAAGCATATTTTAATTATAATAAGGATATAGGTGAAGATCACTCGGTTGATTTTTTATTAGGATATTCTTACCAGAAATTTAATGCAGAAACAAGAACAACTATTGCTGCAGATTTTAGATCGGCTGACCCAGAATTTATGCTAAACAATATAGGTTCAGCAAATGCATTTGGTGTAAATTCTGGAGATTTTACGGATGAATTACAGTCCTTTTTTGGTCGTGTAAATTATTCGTTTAAACAAAAATATTTATTAACGGCTACATTTAGGAGAGATGGTTCAACACGATTTGGTCCAAATAAGAAGTACGGGAATTTTAGTTCATTTGCGGTAGCTTGGAGATTATCTGACGAAGATTTTATTCCTGAGTTATTTTCAGATCTAAAACTAAGGACTGGGTATGGTATCACCGGAAATCAAGAATTACCTACTAATAGGTACGTAGAAAGAACTCAGTTTGGGTTAGGAAGTATTGATAATAATGGTGTTTTTATTCCAGGTGGTGAAGGTACAGTCTCAACCGAGAACTCTGATCTTCAATGGGAACAGACATCTCAGTTGAATATTGGTTTAGATTTTGGACTTCTAAATAATAGAATTACTGGATCTGTTGATTTTTATCGAAAGAATACTTCCGACTTGTTGATATTAAGTAATGCTGCAGCTCCTTCTGAAACTCCTTTTGTCTTTACTAATTTAGATGCAAATGTAATAAATCAAGGGGTAGAATTTTTAATTAATGTAAATGCTATTAATAAAGAAAACTTTAGTTGGGATTCTTCATTTAATATTGCATTTAATAAAAATGAAATTACTAATTATAACCAAAGTCCTCTGGATACAGGTGCAATTGATGGCCCAGGATTAACGGGTGCGTTTGCACAAAGAATAGATAATAATCAACCGTTATATGCTTTTTACTTAAGAGAATTTATTGGTTTTGATGCAAATGGTCTAGCTGAATATGAAGGAGGTGTTGATAATCAAAAATTCACAGGTGATAGCCCATTACCAGATTTTACATTAGGATTCTCTAATAATTTCAGATACAAGAATTTTGATTTAACTATATTTTTAACTGGACAGTTTGGGCATAAAATTTATAATAACAATGCTAATGCATTGTTTACGGTAGCAAACTTGTCTCAGGGTAGAAATGTATCAGCGGATACCGCTTCATTAATTGGGACAGAAGATCCGTTTAATGCAGGTGATGTTTCTACAAGATTCCTGGAAGATGGTGATTTTTTAAGACTTCAAAATGCAACTTTAGGATATAATTTTAATGTTGATAATATTAAAGCAATAAGCAAATTGCGATTAAATGTTAATGCACAAAATTTGTTTGTAATAACAGATTACAGTGGACAAGATCCTGAAGTGTCTATAAATAAACAAATAAACGGAGTGCCTTCCGCAGGAATCGATTATACAGCCTACCCAAGAGCCAGAACCTTTTCGTTAGGATTGAATGTAACTTTTTAGTAACTTATTAGAAAAAAATAATCATGAAAAAATTAAATTTTAGAAACAGTTTACAGCCTGTTCTATGGATCTCTCTTCTATTGATGGGAGTATCCTGTACAGACTTGGAACCTTCGTTTGATGATTCTATCCCATCAGAAGATAGCTCAGGGAATTTTTCAGGAATTAATCCTGAAACTTTTTTAGAAGCTTCCTACAATGAAATAGAAAGTATGGGAGATCAGGCGAATACCTATGCACTTCTTGAAGTGTCTTCAGATGAGTTGGTTGTACTTACTCGAGGAGCAGACTGGGGGGATAATGGAATATGGAGAACCATGCATCAACACCAATGGAGTCCAAGTCATGGACATATTTTAAACGCTTGGAATAATAGAAATACAGCAGTTCTGAATTGCACCAAAATTATTGCACCAGAATCTGAGGCAACCTCTTCTCAATTAGCCCAAGCCAAAACATTACGAGCATTAAACATGTTTTATGTTATGGATTTCTTTGGGCAGGTTCCATTTAGAGAAGCTAATGATGGAATAGATGTGGATCCTAGAGTTTTTACAAGAGCGGAAGCTTTTGATTTTATTGTTCAGGATCTTACAGAAGCATTACCAGATTTAGCTGCGGGAAATCAAGCGGATATATATACAGTTAATCAAGCTTTTGCTAATTTCTTATTAGCAAAATTATATCTTAATAAAGAAGTATATACAGGAAGTGCTGATGCATCAGATTACACTAAAGTAATTGAGTTTTGTGACGCTGTCACTGCAGACGGATATACTTTGGATCCAGACTATTTTGGAATTTTCTTACCAGGTCATGCAAACCAAGAGATTATTTTGGCACTAGACACTTGGACAGGAAATAGAGTATTCAATATTTTACATTCTACCCAAGGAGGTTGGAATGGTTTCGCTACTCTAGCAGAAGTATACGATTCTTTTGAAAGTAGTGATATTCGAATTGGAGAGCCTAGTACGGCAGGTATAGGAACGGGAATGCTTATTGGTCAGCAATATGCTCCCGATGGAACTATGCTGAGAGATAGAGGAGGAAATCCTTTAGCATTTACAAAAGATTTCCCAACAGGAATCAGTGGTAATAACGAACGTACAGGTGTGAGACCTCATAAGTATACATCAAGGGATGCTGGTGCTGTTGCACCTGGTAATGGTACAGTGATTGCTAGATATGCCGATGTGGTTCTTATGAAGGCAGAAGCAATTATGAAGGGAGGTACTTCTGGAGAAACTGCCGAGAGTATTATAGATGGCTTAAGAACATTACGTGGAGCAACGGCTTCAGGAAGTTATACTATGGACGAATTATTGACTGAAAGACGTAGAGAGTTATATATTGAAGGTTGGAGACGAAATGATCAAATACGCTTTGGTACATTTAATAATACATGGGATATGAAAGACAATACAGAAGATTTTAGAGTATTGTTCCCAATACCAGCACCCGCTGTGGCGACTAACCCTAATTTAACGCAGAACCCTGGTTACTAAATCATTAAAATACTAAAATTTGTTAGAGTAGAGCCCTTCATTAATGAAGGGCTCTACTAATTAATATATTTTAACACAATTGCCATATTGATCAATTATATAAAAAATATTAGTATTTGTATACTCTTTGCAATCTTTTTGGGATCGTGTAAGAAAGAAAAGAAAACGTATTTTTTTGAACTATTACCAAACAAGGAAACCGGAATATCTTTTAAAAATCAATTAAAAGATTCTCCGGAACTTAACATACTTACATATCTCTACTATTATAATGGAGCAGGTGTTGGTGTGGGGGATTTTAATAATGATGGATGGGAAGATTTATATTTTGTGGCTAACCAAAATGAAAATCAACTGTACATCAATCAAAAGGATTTTCAATTCAAAGAGGTTACTTCTGATCTCCTTAAAGATACAGAAGGTTGGTCTACAGGTGTTACTGTAATCGATATTAATAACGATGGGTTACTAGATATCTATGTATGTAAAGTTGGAAATTATAAAGGAATAAAAGGGAAAAATAAACTATTTGTAAATCAAGGACTAGGGAAAAAAGGTGTCCCAATTTTTAAAGAAGAAGCATCTCAGTATAATCTTGACATATCTAGTTTTTCTACCCAGGCTAGTTTTTTTGATTATGATCTGGATGGAGATTTAGATATGTACCTTTTAAACCACTCGGTTCATCCAAATCGAACTTACGGAAGAGGTACTAAGCGAAAGCAAATAGATTCATTATCAGGTGATCGATTATATCGAAATGATGATAATAAGTATATAGATATTTCTAGAGAAGCAGAGATTTTTCAGGGAGCAATAGGATATGGTTTGGGGATATCTACGAGCGATGTTAATAATGATGGATACCCTGATATTTATATTGGGAATGATTTTTTTGAGAATGACTATTTATATATCAATGAACAGGATGGTACTTTCAAAGAAGTAATTACTTCTGATTTAAATAACATACAGCATACATCGCATTTTTCTATGGGTACGGATATTGCTGATATTAATAATGATGGATGGTCTGATATTTTATCACTGGATATGTTACCCGAAGATGTAACAACCTATAAGTCATCCGGAACCGAATATGGATTTACCATTTATAATCAATACCTAAAAAATGGATATCGACCGCAGTATATGCAAAATGCATTACAATTAAACCGAGGGAATGAAAACTTCAGTGAGATCGCTTTTTTTTCAGGAATTGCAGCAACAGAATGGAGTTGGACACCATTAATAGCGGATTATGATAATGATGGTTTTAAAGATGTTTTTATTTCTAATGGAATAAAAGGAGCGACCAATGATATGGATTTTATAAGCTTTATTGCGAATGATAATATTCAGAAGCGTATCAATGAAGGAATGACTAAAGAAGACTTGGTATTGATTGATGAATTACCTGATAAAAAAACTACAAATTATTTCTATCGTAATAAAGGTGATTTGACTTTTGAGGATGTTTCTAATACTTGGTCAGAGGATTCACCATCTTATAGTAATGGTGCAGTTTATGCCGATTTAGATAACGATGGAGATTTAGATATTGTAACCAATAATATTAACGAGCATGCTTTTGTGTATCAAAATAAGACAGATACATTAGATCATAATAATTATATAGAAATAAAACTAAAAGGAACTGCTCAAAATCTTAACGCTATTGGAGCTAAAGCAACAATTTATACGGATAAAGGTTTACAATCTTCAGAAGTGTATACAACCAGAGGATACTTATCTTCCGTTTCTCCCAGATTACATTTTGGATTAGGGAATAGCACTAGTTTAGATTCGATTAATATTCAATGGCCGGATGGAAATACTTCTATGTATAGAAATATAAAAGCAAATACTTCTATTACCTTAAATAAGGAAGATAGTTACGCTACTACAGTTACTGCTAGAAAACCTTCGTTCATTTTTGAGAATGATTCTCAATCTATAAAATTTAAACATCAAGATTATGAAACTAAAGATTTCAGTGTAGAACCATTAGCACCCTATGCCGTTTCTAATGAAGGACCTCATATATCGGTTAAGGATATAAATAAGGATGGATTAGAGGATGTTTTTGTTTCAGGAGGAAGATTTAGAACAGGAATGATGTATTTGCAAGAAAAATCAGGAAAATTCAATAAAATTGAACAGCCAAGTCTAGCGTTGGATAAGAAATATGAAGATGTTGGTCAATGTTTTTTTGATGCAGATGCAGATGGTGATTTAGATCTGATTACAATTTATGGAGGTAATGAAAAATATTCTGGATATGAGACAAGTCCAACGCTTTTCATTAATAATGATGGTGAATTTAAAGCAAGTCTAAGTGCTTTTCCTGATATTAAAATGAACGCTTCTGCTGTGATATCCTCGGATATTGATCAAGATGGTGATGAAGATGTTTTTATTGGTAGTAATAGTGTTTCGGGATCTTATGGCAAATCACCTAAAAATTATCTTTTTGTAAATAATGGAAAAGGAGGCTTTAAAGAAGTTACTATAAATAATGCACAGGATTTATATACTATCGGACAAGTGCATGATGCGGTATTTATGGATCTTAATAATGACAACCATCAGGACTTGATATTGGCAGGTCATTATATGCCAATAACAATACTTATGAATGATGGGAAAGGCAATTTTAAAAAAATATTAGTACCTTCTTTAGAAAACACAAATGGATGGTGGAACTGTATCAAAATTAGTGATATGGATAAAGATGGAGATCTAGATATTATCGCTGGTAATTGGGGTCTTAATAGTCGTCTTAAAGCTTCAGAAAAAGAACCAATTCAGTTATATCTTAATGATTTTGATGATAATGGTAAAGTGGATCCAATTGTAACATATTTTTATCAAGGAAGAGAAATACCTATTGCAACCAAAGATGAATTAACAAAACAAATACCACAACTCAATAAAAAGTTTTTATCATACAAAGCTTTTGCTGAAGCCAATTTCAAAGATTATTTCTCGAAAGAAAAGGTAGATCAAGCAGAAAAAAAACAAGTCTTTACTCTGAAGACTACATATTTTGAAAACAAAGGAAATTTAGATTTTGTAGCACACGATCTGCCTTGGGAAACTCAAATTTCTTCGGTTCACGATATATTAATTCATGATATAAATGATGATCAATATCCAGATGTAATTCTTGGAGGTAATACTTATGAGATCAGCACCCAATTAAGTAGATTAGATGGATCATACGGAACAGTACTTTTAAATAATAAAAATGGAAGTTTTGTGAATTATAAAGATACTGGTTTGAAGATCAATGGAGCTGTAAGATCTATTAAAACGATCAAGATAAGGGAAGATGAATATTTTCTATTTGGGATTAATAACGATAGTCTTCAGATGATTAAAAAAATAAATACGGAACATGAATAAATTTTTATATAGTATTCTTGTACTGCTAGTGCTTTTTTCTTGCACAGAAGAGAAGGTTCAGGAAAAGCTCGCGCAGCAGGAGAATACTCTGTTTACGAAACTAACACCAGATAAGACAAACATTGATTTTATCAATCAGGTTGATAATGAAAAAGACTTCAATATTTTTACTTATAGAAATTTCTATAATGGAGGAGGAGTAGCAATTGGTGATATAAACAATGATGGTTTGCCAGATGTTTATTTGACTGCTAATAAAAAAGAAAATAAGCTATACCTTAACAAAGGAGATTTTACTTTTGAGGATATTTCTAAATCTTCTAACACAACAGGGAAGAATTCCTGGTCTACAGGAGTGGTGATGGTAGATATAAATGCAGATGGATTACTGGATATTTATGTTTGTAATGCAGGTAATGTAGAAGGAGATGATCAAAAGAATGAACTCTTTATAAATAATGGTCCTTCTGCAAGCTCAGGAACCATAACCTTTACGGAAAAAGCGGCAGAATATAATCTTGCGGATAGTGGGTTTACAACACACGCCGCTTTTTTTGATTATGACAAAGATGGGGATCTGGATGTGTACATTCTTAATAATAGTTTTATACCAGTTAGTAGTTTAGGGTACGTAAACAAGCGTAATCTTAGGGCAGAAGATTGGAATATTCCTGAGATTTTAAAAGGAGGAGGAGATAAGTTACTTAGAAACGATGACGGAGTATTTACCGATGTTAGTGAAACTGCAGGAATTTTCGGAAGCCTTATTGGTTTTGGATTAGGAGTCACTATTGGAGATGTCAATAAAGATTTACTTCCAGATATATATGTGTCTAATGATTTTTACGAAAGAGATTACCTATACATAAATCAGGGCGATGGAACATTTAAGGAAGAAATTAAGGATTGGGTAAAGCATCTTAGTATTTCTTCAATGGGAGCAGATATGGCGGATATCAACAATGATGGATATCCGGAGATATTTGTAACTGATATGTTGCCTGAAGATGATCAACGATTAAAAGAAACTAGTTCTTTCGAAAACTATGACGTATATAAATTAAAGAAAAGTAGAGATTTTTATAATCAGTATATGCAAAATTCGCTTCAACTTAATAATGGAGATAATACGTTTTCGGAAATTGCTTTTTATAGCGGTGTAGCAAAAACAGATTGGAGTTGGGGAGCATTATTATTTGATATGGATAATGATGGTTATCGCGATATCTATGTAAGTAATGGAATCTATCATGATCTTACAGATCAGGATTTCATGAATTTTTTCGCTAATGATATTATTCAGAAGATGACATTGACCGGAAAAAAAGAAGAAGTAGATTCGATTATTAATAAAATGCCATCTACGCCAATTCCTAATTATGCTTTTAAAAACAATGGAGACCTTACTTTTTCTGATCTAACCGAGGATTGGGGGTTTGATGAACCAACTTTTTCTAACGGATCTGCATACGCTGACCTGGATAATGATGGTGATTTAGATTTGGTCGTTAATAATTTTAATATGCCAGTTGCTATTTATGAAAATAATAGTGAAGAAAAAGGAAATAATTATTTAAAGGTTAAAATCGAAGGAGCTGGTAAAAATACCTTTGGGATTGGTAGTGTCGTAGAGCTATATGCTAATAACGAAATTATAAGGCAAGAATTAATACCAACAAGAGGTTTTCAATCTTCTGTAGAATATATAATGACCATTGGATTAGGGAAAACAAAGAAAGTAGATTCATTACAGGTGATCTATCCTAACGGAAAGACAGAAGTAATTAAAGATGTTGCCCTCAATACGGTAGTTCAATTAACTCAGGAAAATGCAACAAAAAATTATATACAGCCAGAAAAGAAGCAAGATACTTTTTTTGAAGCAATGAGTACTACTTTAGAATCCCATAAAGAAGACCCTTATGTTGATTTTGATTATGAAGGGTTGATTTACAAAATGCAATCTAGAGAAGGTCCTGCTATTGCAATTGCAGATGTCAATGGAGATGGTAATGATGATGTTTTTATTGGAGGTGCATATAACCAACCAGGTAAGTTATACTATCAGAATGAAAGAGGTCGATTAACATTATCTAAATTCGAAACTGAAACATTTTTTGAAGATACTGTCGCTATTTTTGAAGATATTGATGGAGATAACGATGTGGATTTGGTAATAGGTTCGGGAGGAAATTTTAGAGGAGCAAGAACAGGTGTTAGAAGTTATATAAACGATGGAAGAGGATACTTTTCCCGAGGACAAATTATACTACCTACCCTTACTAATATCTCTACATTAGCCCCATATGATTACGATCAGGACGGAGATATTGATTTATTTGTAGGAAGTCATAGTGTTGTAGGAACATATGGAGTTTCTCCACAGAGTTATTTTTTAGAGAACGATGGTAAAGGGAATTTTAAAGATGTAACTGCAAATAAAGCTACTAAAGCTCAGTCTATTGGGATGATAACTGATGCTAGCTGGCAGGATATGAATGGAGATGGTAAAAAAGACTTAATTATTGTAGGTGAATGGATGTCTCCAAAAGTGTTCTTAAACGATGGCAATACTTTAGATCTTATCAAAACAAATTTAGATGAGGTTTCCGGCTGGTTTAATACAGTAGAAGCAACTGATTTAGATAAAGATGGAGATATAGATTTAGTTTTGGGAAATAGAGGGTTAAATTCTATTTATGAATGTGGTAAAGAAACGCCATCCAAGATGTATATCAATGATTTTGATAATAATGGGACCGTCGAACAAATTGTTACTCAAACGATCAATGGTAAAGACATTCCAATACATTTAAAGAAAGAGATTACAGCTCAAATTAATGTTTTGAAGAAGCAAAATCTCAAGTTTTCTGAGTATGCGACCAAGTCTATCGATGAGTTGTTTTCTAAAGAAGTTTTAGCAAATACAACTATTAAAACCGTAAATAACTTTGCCAATTTAGTAGCTTATAACAATGGTGATAATACTTTTGAAATAAAAGAGCTTCCAAGAGAAACACAATTATCTTGTATCTGTGATATCGAAACGGAAGATTTGAATAAAGATGGTCACTTAGATCTTATTGTCGCTGGTAATAATTATAATTTTAAACCACAGTTTTCCAGATTAGATGCCAGTCGAGGAAATGTTTTATTAGGAGATGGGAAAGGCAATTTTAAAGATCAAAAATCATCAGGGTTTTTGGTAGAGGATGAAGTGAGAAACATGCGTTGGATGAAGAATAAATCAGGAGAAAAATATTTACTGGTAGTCATTAATAATGAAATACCTAAAATATTTAAAATGAATAACAAATAGTCAAAATCGTAGATTTTATACGGATGATCAAAAATATAATCATAGTAACTTTTGGGCTTTTATTTTTATCTGGGTGTACAAAACAAAACATACACCAAGGAGAATTATTTGATAAGGTTGCATCAGAGATTACAAATGTTTCTTTCCAAAATATATTGGTTCCTACTGAAGAATTAAATATTCTTGATTATCTGTATTACTATAATGGTGCTGGTGTAGCCGTTGGAGATATCAATAAGGATGATTTGGTTGATGTATTCTTTACTTCTAATCAAGGAGAGAATAAACTCTATCTCAATAAAGGAAATTTTCAGTTCGAAGATATAACGGATAAAGCAGGAGTAGCAGGAAGTTCGGATTGGAATACAGGAACAGTAATGGCAGATGTTAATGGAGACGGATATTTGGATATCTACGTTTGTGCTGTAGTTGGTCTGCAAGGATTAAAAGGGAAAAATGAGTTATTCATAAATAATGGGGACAATACATTTACCGAAAAGGCTTCTGCATATAAGTTAGACTTTAAGAACTATACCACATCAGCTGCTTTTTTTGATTATGATAATGATGGAGATTTAGATATGTATTTATTGAATCATGCAATACATACTCAGAATTCTTTTGGAAGAGCTTCATTAAGAAATAAAAGAAGTCCTGAAAGTGGTGATAAATTACTTCGCAATGATGGAGAAGTTTTTACAGATGTGAGTATAGCAGCAGGAGTTTTTGGTGGAGGAAATGGATACGGTTTAGGAATTGCAACTGCGGATTTTAATAATGATGGATATACAGATATTTACGTAAGTAATGATTTTCATGAAGATGATTATTATTATATCAATAATGGCGACGGAACCTTTACTGAATCATTAAAACAAAATTTTGGTCATACCAGCCGTTTCTCTATGGGTAATGATGTAACTGATATCAATCACGATGGCTATGCGGATATTCTCACGTTGGATATGACTCCAGAGGATGAGACTATTCTAAAGGCTTCTGCAGGAGATGAAACAGTAGATATGCTACAAATGCGCATCAATCGATTAGGATATCATTATCAGTATGCCCGCAATATGCTTCAGATTAATAAGGGAGATCATTTTACCGAAACAGCTTTGCTAAGTGGTGTAGCTGCTACAGATTGGAGTTGGTCTGCATTGTTTGCAGATTATAATCAAGATGGAGAACAAGATGTATTTATATCTAATGGAATTCCAAAACGCCCTAACGATCTTGATTATATTAAATATATTTCTAATGAAAAAATCCAGGAAAAACTAAATAGTTCAAAGTTAGTCGATAACGAAGCGTTAAATATAATGCCTTCCGGAGAAGTACAGAATTGCATATTTAAAGGAGATAAAGAGATTAATTTTATTGATAAATCTTCAAGCTGGCTTCCATTAGAAAATACAGCTTCTACAGGAAGTGCTTATGCGGATTTTGATAATGATGGAGATCTGGATATAGTAACCAATAATATAAATGCCCCAGCCTCTTTTTATCAAAATAAAACAAATGAAAAAAATAACTTTTTAAAGCTAAAATTTGATTTTAAAGACAAAAACAAACTGGGGATAGGAACCAAAGTAATCTCTTATCATCAAGGAATTGCTCAGTACAAACAGTTATTTACTTCGAAGGGGTTTCAGTCTTCTTCAGAACCGATGATTCATTTTGGATACGATAGCATCACAACTATAGATTCACTAAAAATTATATGGCCGGATAATACCATTCAGGTAGCAGAAAATATAACAACAAATCAAAGTTTGACGATTAAATTATTACATAAAAGGAATGCGGTTGATTATGAAAAATTGTTTCCTAAAAGTAAGAGTTGGTTTAAAAAGGTAGATGCTATTCCTGGGCTAGAATATGTTCATAAAGAGAATAATTATACAGATTTTAATCGACAAAAATTAATTCCGTATAAAATTTCAGATCGAGGACCAGCTACTGCGATTGGAGATCTAAATGGTGATGGAAAAGATGATGTTTTCTTCGGAAGTTCTAAACTTGAAACCTCTAAAATTTACATCCAAACTGATACAGGTTTTGAAGAGCAACCATCTGAAATGCTTACTAGTGATAAGAAGAAAGAAGATGCAGTAGCTGTTATAGAAGATTTTGATAATGATACTAAAAATGATCTTTTGATAGCATCTTCCGGAGGTGAGTTTTTTGGTGAATCAAAAGAATTAGTAGATAGGTTATTTATGAATTCGGATACTGGTTTGTCAAAAAGTAATTTTCCAGCTTTATATGAACATGAATCGGTAATCAAACCCTTTGATATAGATGCAGATGGAGACCTTGATCTTTTTGTAGGTGGTTATGCCGTTTCTAATGATTTTGGTAAAACCCCAAATTCATATATTCTGATAAATGATACTGGAAATTTCGCAATAAAAGAAAATTCAGACTTACGGCAAGTAGGAATGGTTACAGATGCTATTTGGACTGATTTTGATAATGATGAGATAAAAGATTTAATTGTTATCGGAGAATGGATGTCACCTCATTTTTTTAAAAATAAAAATGGAGACCTGATAGACGTAACTGATAAATTTTCAAAAGAAAAACTAAAAGGCCTTTGGCAATCTATAGTCGATTTTGATGTTGATAATGATGGCGATGTTGACTATTTAATTGGCAATTTTGGATTGAATTCTAAATTAACGGCTTCATCGGATTACCCGTTAAGATTGTATTATTCGGATTTTGACAATAATAAAACAACTGAAACAGTTTTAGCATTACCTAAAAAAGGGAAATATTATACAGCATTAGGGTTAGATGAACTGTCAGGTCAGTTAAATTATCTAAAGAAAAAATTTACAACCTATAATAATTTTGCAGGAAAAACTATAGAGGAAGTTTTTGGAGAAAAGGAACTACAAGAAGCAACGTTATTAGAAGTACATCAATTAGCTTCTGGATACCTGAAAAATGAAAATGGAACCTTTTCGTTTGTTCCATTTGAAAATTCGTTACAAGTAGCTCCGATCATGGCTATGTTAAAACACGATTTTAATAAAGATGGAAAAGAAGAAGTGTTTATGGCGGGTAACTATTTTGGAGTGATTCCCTATCATGGTAGGTTTGATGGATTTGCAGGAGCAATATTAGAAAGAGATACTGCTATAATTGAAAGCAAAGAATTAGGTGTTAACTTGAACCAGAAATCGGTTAGAGGATTAAATATTATTAATTTTGTAAATAAGGATTATTTACTAATCACATTAAACAATGGAAAAGCGGAAATTTATGAAATACTTTAATAAATTAAGCGGAATGCCCCTTTTAGTTAAGAGCAAGAATGTGTTTTTACTCGCTTCATTAGCACTACTTTTAAATGCTTGTCAAAAAGAAGTAAAAGTTATTGAAATTACTTCTGATGATTATCACAATGCTGTAGATAAAATTACAGAAGTAATGGTGCATGATATTTTTTCTCCGCCAGTTGCGAGTCGAATATATAACTATGCTAATATTGCTGCTTATGAGGTGATTAGGCAAGAAGGTGAAGGTTATGCAACGTTGTCAAACCAATTACATAGTTTAAGAGCTGTTCCTTCTGTTGATACTACCAAAAATATAAACTATAAACTTTCCGCTTTGGTAGCCTATTTAGAAGTAGGTAAATCATTGCTTTTTTCTGAAGATCGTGTAGAAATATATCGTGATAGCCTTTATAATTCCTGGAAATTACAGGATGAGAACACGTTTAACGATTCTAAAACTTATGGATTAGAGGTAGCCGAACATGTAAAAAAATGGTATGCTACTGATAATTATGCGCAGACCAGAACAATGCCTAAGTTTTCAGTAAATACAGAGGATCCTTCTAGATGGCAACCAACTCCACCGGATTATATGGATGGAATTGAACCTCATTGGAAAGAAATAAGACCATCGATTATAAATTCCTCATCACAGTTTAAACCAGCTAGATACCCTGATTTCTCATTAGAAAAAGATACTCCATTCTACAAAGAATTGATGGAGACTTATGAAGTGGGTCAAAAAATTAAGGAAGAAGGAGAAGATTCAGAAAAATTAGAAATAGCACAATTTTGGGATTGTAATCCCTATGTTTCTACGCATAAAGGTCATTTAATGTTTGCAACTAAAAAAAATACACCAGGTGCACATTGGATTGGGATTTGTAAAATTGCTTGTAAAAAAACCAATGCAGATTTTGCAAAAACTATTTTTGCTTATACAAAAACCTCTATTGCGATTGCCGATGCGTTTATAAGCTGCTGGGATGAGAAATACAGAAGTAACCTTATTCGACCAGAAACATTAATTAATCAACATATTGACGAGAATTGGACTCCGGTTTTGCAAACACCTCCTTTTCCCGAATACACTAGTGGTCACTCTGTAGTTTCTGGAGCAGCTTCTACAGTGCTGACAGATATTTTTGGCGATGATTTTGCTTTTGATGATGACACAGAATTACAATACGGGTTACCGGTTCGTTCTTTTACATCTTTTAATAAGGCCGCTGATGAAGCTGCTATTAGTAGATTGTATGGAGGGATTCATTATAGAGCAGCAATCGATTTAGGGTTAGATCAGGGTCGAGAACTAGGCAGATTTGTAGTTCAGAAATTAAAAATGAATACTTCAAAATCTGAAGTAGCGACTAATTAATACTATGAAAAAAGCTGGAATTATAATGCTCACTATATTCTTAGGAGTAGCTGTTTGGTATTTGTTTGTTAAACAGTATGATTATCAAGTGAGTTTTAAAGCAAGTACGGCATCTGGAAGTTTATACTATGAGGTCTTAGCATTAAAATCCTGGGGAGTTAATAAAGAAAATCAAAACATAACGTTACTGGATACGGTTTTATTTAGAAACGTAAAACAGAGGGTAGCTCAACAGAATTCTTCATTCATCTTGGATTGGAATTTTAAAAGTATTTCGGATACAATTACTAAGGTTACTGTGGGTATTGTTTCAGAACAGAAATCAATAAGAAATAGATTACAAGTTCTTACAGGTTCTTCGGATTTTGTTGATTTGTATAAAAATCAAATGATTAAATTTAATAATAAGCTTATTGATTATACGAATAGCTTTAAGGTTCATATCAATGGAGAAAGTGTAATTCCCGAAGTAAAGTATGTAAGTGCTTTTATGAAGGCTAAAAGATCAGAAAAAGCTAGTAAAATGATTATGGCTAATAGTGACCTCTATTTAGATATTCCTAAGAATAATATAAAACAGCAAGGACATCCTGTAATTAAAGTGAAATATTGGGATGTTAAATCAGATTCTATTCAGTTTGATTTTGGATTTCCAGTAAAAAATAAAGACTCTGTTAAAACACATTCAATCTTTAAATATAATGAACAAGTTTCTCAAAAAGCCTTAAAAGCTACTTATTATGGTAATTATAAAAACAGTGACCAAGCTTGGTTCGCATTAATCGAATATGCTAAAAGAAACTCGATTGAAGTCGAGAAAAAACCATTTGAGATTTTTTATAATAACCCTATGCAAGGTGGTGATGAGTTACAATGGAAAGCAGAAATTTTTCTGCCCATAAAATAAGAGCGTTATATTTCAAGTATACATTAGAATGTGCCTACTACACCTAATTGACCCGCTCCTAATTTTAAATCCCATTTAACCTTGAACTTTTTACTGTCATAAACATATCTTTCCTTCTTGTTAAGATAGTTGTCTATTCCATCTACAATAACCACACTAAGAGCTACACCCAGAACTACATCCGTTAACCAGTGAGCTCCACTCCATAATCGAGATATTGGAGAGATTAACCCTACTGCATAAAGCCCTCCTTTTATATAGGGATTATCAAATTGCTTCGCTATAGCATAAGCAGTAGTAAAGGACAAAATAGCATGTCCGGAAGGAAATGAATGATATTCAGCTTCGCTAGAATTAAAACGAAAACTTAAATTGTCTTCTCCTGAGGTAGGTCTTGCGCGACCAGCCAATGTTTTACTGAATGTTTGGATAATTCCTCCAGCGGTGGCTGAAGCAATAAGTAACACTCCTGTCTTTCTTATTTTTTCATCTTTAGTAATTAAACCTAAGGCATAAATACCCGTGGTCAATCCGTAGTTAAAAAGAGGTTTTCCAAAACGAAAACCACTTTCTTTAATTATTTGAGGAACACCTTCGCTTTGCTTAGTGAAATAATCATTAGCAGGTTCATCAGCGGCTAGCAAAATTACACTTCCGGCAATAATTCCTCCAAATGTTGCCCAATCATCACCTTTCCATCTAAATGGCTGTGTATACGCATTTTTTATACCTCCAAAAGCAGAAACACCATCATACTTTAGCATTTGCCATCTGGTCATTTCATGTTGTGATTTTTCCGTTTTTTCTTCAGGAATTGATTCTGATTGTGTTTCTTCTAGTTGTTTTTCAGGTTGTTCTTTTGATTTTTCTTGAGAATAAACTGGAACTAGAAATAGAAATGATAATAGGAAAGCAGGTAGGAGATTAAAAATTTTCATAGACACAATTTGGAAAGCAAAAATAATAACTTATTCGTAAACAAAAGTTAAATATATCGAATAGTGATGATACTGTTTCTTTTTAGTAATTTAGAAAGCAATAGTTAATCTCAAAATAGGTATATGATTAGATTTTTTGTGATTGTTTTTTTAATTACTCTGAATAGCAGTGGACAAATATTGCCGGAAAGTATTACACATAAATTTTACCCAAAACAATTTGATTCCCTTACCAGAACTCTTTCGTACAATGAGTTTTTTGTTTATAATTCAGAAGATATAATATCTATCTCATATGTAAGTAATGAATACGAAGATGGTAGTATCCGTTCTACGTATGAATCTTTTAAAAATAAGGAATATAAAATAGTAGCATCAACCTGGAATGAGTTAGATCCTAGTAACATATATAATGATGGAACCTGTAATTGCACACATACCGTTGATACGATATATTTTAAAGAAAGAAATACAAAAAAAATATCGGTTGATACGCTCCTAATGAAGAAAGGGAAGTATCAGGTAACAAAAGAAATCGCTAATAAAATAAATAAAGAAAAATTCATTTATGATAGGCGAAACCGTTTGCAGACTTATTATTTTGGAAATTCGGTTACAAATTTTAGACATAAAAAGAATTATGCAGAATATAAATATTATAGAGCAGATACACTAGATACTGGCATTGAACAGTATGAAAAAGAGGGATATGTAAATTATGAATATGTTGTTATCCCTACTGATCCTACATATTACGAACACGTAATTTATAATACATCAAATCAGATCATAAAAACATACACTTTGGATAATTTTTTTGAAGGAGCGTTGAATATAAGAACCTCAGAATTTAGCTATAATGAAAAGGGGTTGCCGAGTAAAGAGCGAAGTATTACTTGCGAAATTAACGGAGTTGTTGAGATATTTAATAGTAAAAAAAGTTATTTAGAAGTGTTATTAGAAGATGTAGCAAAAATAGATCAGGCATTAGATTTGTCTGAAAGTAGACAAATCAGTGAAAAGAGCTACTTATATGATAAAAACAAACTCATAAAGGTACTTGAGAATGAGGCTACTTATTATAACAAAATGGGGTTGCTCATTAAAGAAGCTTTAGAAGAAGGTGAATATGATGGTGTAGCTCATATAGGTATTGAATATAAAGATAACAAGAAAGTGATTAAACATTTTTATAATAACAAATTATCAGAAATGCAGGAGTTTAGTTATGATGAACATGGTAATTTTGTTGAAATCCTTCAGTATAATTATGTTAATGATAAGAAAAGTCTAGTTAAGGATGTGAAAAGGGAGATTACCTATAAAAAAACAACGGTATCAGAATAGTACTATTCTTCAGGGATTAAATAGTATTTCTTATTTCTATAAATTAGAGATATAATAATTATGGTTAGTAGAAAAAGATCAAAAGAAATTAGTTTAAGAGGCTAATAAAAACTGGAAAACAAAGTAAGGCGCATAATTAATTAGTGATAATTTAATATTTTTAAAGCAATGAAATTCATAACCAAAAGAATACACACCTTTTAGATTGTTCCGTTGCAATAGTTTTTATAATAGTACTCTTTTTAATCGGAATAGGCAGTTCTAATCAGCTTTCACTATAGCTTTTCAATGTTGCATTTATTCTAACACTATTAACGGGTTATCTTCCAGGAGTATTTCGTGTAGTTTATTACAAAGTAATTTTAATTGTTGATTTTTTTTAGTTTATAGTTATGATTTTTTTTATCTATGATTAATAATGTATCGTATAATTTTACACAAAAACTTCCAGAAACTCAGCACTATTAGATGTTATCTCAATCTGATTAGCAGTTGCAGGAATTAATATTGTTTGTCCTTCCTGAATCATTTCTGAATTGGAGTCTACTGTTATCTCTGCGGTTCCTTTTGTGCACATATACACTATAAAAGAATCAATAGTATTAGATACTCTTACTAAGCTATTTTTTACTTTTAGAAAATTGGTTGTGAAGTAATTACAATCTATAATGGTTGATGACTGATTGTATCTTCTTTCGTATAAAGTTTTGTAATCATTATTGTTATTATAATCAATTACATCCAAAGCTAAGTCAGTATGTAATTCCCTGCCGTTTCCGTTACTATCTTTTCTATCCCAATCATACACTCTATATGTAATATCTGATGTTTGCTGTATTTCAGCCAATAATACTCCAGAACCTATCGCATGAATTTTTCCTGCATTGATAAAAAAAGAATCTCCTTCGATTACTTTTTGGTGATGTAAAATATCTTTTAATTCATTTTCTTTTAAATGATATTTGTATTTTTCTTGAGACATCTCTTGATTAAAACCAACGATCACATTAGCATCTTTATCAGCTTGCATTACATACCACATTTCTGTTTTTCCAAAAGAATCGTGTCTTTTTTTAGCAATTTGATCACCTGGATGTACCTGTATAGAAAGATCTTCTTTAGCATCAATGAACTTTATCAAAATCGGGAAGTTGTTTCCAAAAGCTTTATAATTTTGTTTTCCCATAAAATCTGATGTATACTGACCAATTAATTCTTTTAAATTGAGCCCTTTTAATGCTCCATTAGCAACTACAGAAACTGAATTGTCTACATCCGAGATTTCCCAGCTTTCTCCAACATTATTAAGTGTTGTGTTTTTATGAAGTACATTTTTAAGTTTATTGCCACCCCATATTTTTTCTTTTAAGATAGGCTCGAATTTGATTGGATAATTGATCATGATAATAAGTTTTAGGAGATTATGAATTATGCTGCTAAAGATGTCATAGGAAGTCCAAATATTTCTACAGCAGGCTCAGAAACTTCATTTGTATTAGAATAACTTAAATTCTGTAGGACATTATAATTAAACCATATTGATAATAATCTGTATGGAATTTCTAAAGAATCTTTTAGGCCTAATTTAGAATCATCCATATGTACCCATCTTTGTAAGGGTTGTTCATAGATTTTATTTAATATAATTACTTTACCAAAATGTTTTTTCATTCTTAAAAACATCTCTACATCAAATAACCATCTGCTAAAAAAGTTTCTTTTAAAAAGTACTGGAATAATATCAGCTCTAAATACTTTGGCACCACATTGTGTATCCTCTATCGGTAGTCTAAGAATAAAAAATACCAACATTTTTATGATCTTTGAGAAACATGCTCTTAAGGTATCTTTTTCGATTCCTTCAGAAGCGTCTTTAGCTCTGGACCCAAATACCATACTTAATTTTTTGTTGGTTTTTAGTGTTTTTAAAAGACCATCAAAATCTTCAAAATCAGTAGATAGATCAGCATCTATAAATCCAACAAAGCTCATATCTCCTCTACTATGAAGATATCTTGCACCTGCTCTAACAGCAGTAGCTTTACCTGAATTCTTTTTGATATCAATAACACTTACCTTTAAAGGGTTTTCGGATTGTATGTCTTTTAATACAGCGATAGTATCATCTTTACTACCATCATTTACAAAACATAAATGAAAGTTGTTTTCTTTTTGAATGAAGTTTATAAAAGCAGCTACATTTAATCTTTTTTCTTCGTTGTAACAAGGTATAATAATTCCGGTTTTCATAATAGGTTATTTTGGGATTACACCTCTAAATTACTTGGAGTTGTCGCTCGAAAAGTGAGCATTTCGCTCATTGGAAGATTGCTGTCGGTGAATGGTTTTTATCGAAAGACGTACCATTCGTCTAAACCAAAAGCTTTGTTGTATATTGGAGTATAATTCCCTTTATAGATTTTATTGGGAGTTATTTGAACCATTATTCTCATTCACCTACGGATAATTATAATGAGTATTATCAAACAAAATATTTTGGATATAGATAAAAAAACTACTAATAAGTATTTAATACTGGCGTTACTGATAGCTGTCCTTTTTCATGGGACATCCATCTTCTTTACGTTAGAGTTTACCTATGATGCGTTGATTCATCTTTTTTTTGGACATCATTATGCAGAAAGTTGGTTCGAACCTTGGAATTATAGTTGGTATACTGGTATTACCGTTATGGGGTATCCTCCATTAGTACATCAGAGTATTGCTCTATTATCTTATATAGGAGGTTTAAAGTTTGGGTTATTTACTGTAGCTATCCTTGCCATTTTATTATTTATTACCGGAGTATATCGTTTTGCTTTACTGCTTACAGCTAATAGAACTGTTGCTGGATATGCCGCTATCTTAGCTGTTTTTTCCTCTTCTTTTGTAGAAACATTACATGTTTTTGGGCAACTCCCAAGCATTGTGGGGATCGGAATATTAATGCATTCGCTACCTGAAATTTACTTATGGATCAAAACAGGAAAGAAGATATATCTGATTAAGTCATTAAGCTTGATAGCAGTAACGGTAACTTCTCATCATGTAACACCAATTTTTGGAATGATTTTCTTCATATTCCCATTGATTGGAATGATTATTATGGATGCCTCAAAGCAGAAGGTAGGATCGTTCAAAGAAGTGACCTTTGTAGTGTTTATAAAAACGTTTTTACAACTGTTTAAGAGAATCATAGTTTTTGGAATGGGATCTTTGCTATTAATTATAGTGTGCATTTTACCATATTGGATTAATACAAAAAACAACCCTATTACTCAAGTACCAATTCCTCATGGTTCTCGTGATAATTTTTTAGAAGTTACTTCTTCTGGATTAGTGTTCTTTTTAATTCCTTGGGGAATACTATTACTCTTTTTACCATATATATGGTATCGATTCTTTAGCAAACGATATTTGTTTTTTGGATTGTCTATTACCTTGTTAACTATTTTAGGAACTGGGGGAACAACTCCAATACCTAGGATGATATTAGGAGAAAATGCATTTAATATTCTTACGTTAGATCGTTTTACACTGTGGGCATCGATAATGGCACTTCCTATATTTGGGGAGTTTATATATCGTTTTGTAGAAGGTGATTTTAAACAATTTATTCAACAAAAATTTGGAGCTGTATATCATCGATTTATAGCAGGAGGATTGGCTTTTGTTTTTATTGCCACCATCATTTTTACTATGAGTCTTGGATATTTTAGACCTTCTCAACCGCAAAAAATAAAAATGCTTCCGATTCTTAACTTCTTACAACAAGATCAGCACGATCATTGGCGATATTTACCATTAGGGTTTGGAGATCAAATGGCATGGCTGTCTGCTCAGACACAAGCAATGACAGTGGATGGAAATTATCATTCCGCCAGAAGATTACCAGAATTAACTACTCGAGCAGTAGAACGTTTAGAAAACTCAAAATTTCGAGGTGTAGAAGGAATAGGCTCGTTACAACAATTTTTGACAGTTCCGGAGAAGTATAATTTGAAATATGTATTCTCTAATGATAAATTTTATGACCCTGTACTGTATTTCTGTGGATGGCAACGTTTACGTCAATTAGAAAACGGAATCATGGTTTGGGAAAAACTAAATATCCCTCCTTTATCGACAATTTTACCAAAAGAAGAAGTGCCAATCTATCAAAAGTTGATGTGGGGATTGATACCAATTACTACCGCTCTATTAGCTTTTATATTGAATATACAAATGATATGGATTAGAGCTTTGCGGGGTTCTCAATCTAGAATTCCTGAATATTTTAGTTTCGCAATTCCGTATGAAGGATTCAGGAAAAAAGTGTTTACAGTTTTACATGTTTGGGGATGGTTTTTATTTGTAGTGTTTGTAGGTGCTATATATTCTTTTTACATTCAAAATGCATCCCAGGTAAGCCCAGAAAATGTAATGACATCCTATTATGATGCATTGGATTTTAAAGAATTCAATAAGGCTTATTCTTATTTGGATCCACAAAGTAATAAAGCAATTGATCAATATATGCTAGAAGTATCTGTGACAGATGGCCTTTTAAGTTCATATGCTAAACTAGATGAGATTAATGTAGATGTTATAATACAAACAGATACTACCGCAAGAGTCAATGCTATTACAAATTGGATCACCCCATTAGAAAAAATTAAAAAAACATATTACCACGAATTGGTTAAACATAAAGGGAAATGGTACATACAACCATCGACGTATGATCTTGATATTCCTCCAGATCAGTTGTTTTCTGAGAATACTATAGGTTTTTATAATCACGGAAGACGTAGAATAAGTTCCGAACAAACCTATCACGAAGATGTGTTGAAACAGCCAGTTTTAGAAGTCCTTTCGGCAAAAATTATTAGACAAAAAGGACAATATCGTATTATTGGCGAATTACAAAATGTGGATAACGTTCCCGCTGATGTAGTAGTTACAGGTACCTTATATGATCAAGAGGATAGAAAACTAGCGTCATACAATGTAAAACACCAAATGAAACATAAATTACTCCCAAAAGAAGTTACTAGTTTCCGTATAGATTTTGAAGATATTGCCTGGCTAAATACTGATGATGCTAAACCAGATACTTTTGATCCGAATCAATTTACAGACGTTGTGCTTGAGAACATTCCAACTAAATTTGATTTACAATGTGTCGGAAACGTCGCAACAACGGACTTGTATAAAGGAATAGCAATCAATGATATTTCTGTTTCAGGAGATCAGATTAAAGGGGTTCTTTTTAATTCGGGATTACAAGAAGTTACAATTCCACAAATATTGGTTTCTTATTATAATAATCAGAAAGAATTAGTATGGGTGGATCATCAATATTTATCTGAAGGGATTCGTCCACAACGCAAACAGTATTTTGATTATACTTTATTAAATGTTTCTCATTTGGCAACTATTAATAGTGATATGGAATCTGTTTTTATAAATGGATTACCCAATGAAGAAATCAGTAGAAAAGTAGTTCCTAATCGGAATCGTGATCAATCTTCTCAGCTTTTATCTATAAAAGGAAAAGGATTTAGCTACGTAAAAATTGAGATCAACACATATATAGGAAACCCTAAGTAATGAATTTTAGAAGAATACATATAGTCCTTGGATCTTTAATTCTAATATGTTTTAGTGTTAGTTTTAATACGATGCTGATTGACTCAGCACAAGTTTCAGTTGTTTTAAAATCTAAAAAAGAGATATATACAGCAGGTGAAGAAATCCAATTAAATTTTGAATTAAACACCCCTGTAAGTACTCAATTGTTTTTGCATTCTTCATTTGGGAATATACTGTTACAATCCGAAAATGGTCAGTTTATATTGCCCAAATTCTTGTCGAACAATAAAGGAGTTATACAGTATACGTTATTACATGATTCAGAACAGCTTTTATCAGGAATTATTAAGGTATTAGCAAATACCAATACAAAAGTTCAACTAGAATCTTATATCGGACCACCAAGTATAACTGCAGGAGGAAATGATTACACAATGCCGGTTATTATACCTGCAGACATATATGATAATCCACTACCGGATAGTACAGAAATTGTTTTAAAACATCAGTTTTTGAGTAATGAGAAAGAAGAAATTGTATACACCAAGGATTTAATAGGATGGTCAACTATATTCTCGTATGAACAATCTGGACGACTATTACTGTCCTCAAAGGTTAAAGAGACATCTTCTAAGGAATTTTCTATAGTAGTTTTTCCAGCAATACCAGAAAGTTTTCAGATCAACGCGAAACGCAAACATGAATACGCTGATGGTAATCAGATTGCGGAGCTAATTACATCAACGCTTAACGATCAATATGGGAATATTATTAGTGATGGGACTTTAGTGACATTTCAAATAAAAAATAAAAAAGGGGTTTTGCTAAAAACACAAGCGAGTACCGTTCGTGGTATCGCTATTGCTAAAATGTTACATCCCGACCATGAGGATTCTTGGGAAATAAAAGCTTTTGTATCAGGTATTGCAGAGAGTGATACGATACATATTGAATATGAGTCAGTATTGGACGATTTTAAAGTACAATTTTCTGAAAATAATCGAGAGATCATAGTTGGTCCATTAGTAAGTTTTATGGAACAACTGATTCCTGATGGAGCTACTGTGGTATTGAGGATTTCTCAAGAAGACAATTTAATAGATACTAAAATGACGACGTCATCTAATGGAGTAGTCACGTTTAAAGTATCAGAAGGATTTTATGCGAATGGAAATTATAATTTAAAAATTAAAGTTCTAGGAGTGGAAAAACAGTATGAAAATATCTTGATGCAATGAGCACTTGGAATAAAAACATATACCGATCTGTAATCCTAGCTTCTTTTTTAGGTATTATTATATTGATGCTATTTGGGATCAGTCAAGTACTTTCTTACTTGAATACTGGAGCAGATCGGTCTTCTATGTTACATTTAAAACTAGAAAATAATCAAGTATACCTTCCTAAAGTAATCTGGAAAGATACTATCAACCCAGGACGGCCAATTGAGAAACAAACGCTATATGATATAGAAAAAGATTATCTGAACGCTTGGTATGTGCGTCAAGTGGCTTATCAAACCTATGACACGCTGGGAGTAGATGATTATTATACTACAAAAGCCAGACAACGTATTACCGAACCCATAGCGGTTAATAAGACAAATGGGGTTGCGATACATAGTACAACAATTAATCATAACTTATTGCTTGATTTTTATAGTGCTGATGGTCAATTGGCTGTGTTAACAGATAAAAATGTAAGGGAGTATCAAAGAATATATAAAGAAGATCAGTTATTGTTAGAAACTGAAATAATTTCTGATTACAAAGTACTATTACTATTAGAAGATGGGTTCTGGCGTATAAGACATTTGATTAAAGAAGAAGCTCAAACTATAAAAGATACTATTAACACAGAACGTTTAGTTAAAATCAAGGAAGATAAAATATACATAGAAGATAGCGGGTTTCAGATCAAAGGAATTAATTATTATCCTCAAAAAACACCTTGGGATATGTTTGGGGATGATTTTGATTCGAATATTATTGAACAAGATTTTGATATTATCAAAACAATAGGACTCAATACTGTTAGAGTTTTCCTTCAATACGAAGATTTTGGAAAAGCGACAGTAAAAGAAGAAAAACTGCAGAAATTACAACAAGTATTAGATCAGGCAGAAGCCAAGAACTTGAAAGTAGTCATTACATTGTTTGATTTTTATGGAGATTATTCTGTATTAGATTGGACACTTACGCATCGTCATGCTGAACAAATAGTAAATAGGTTTCGCACTCACAAAGCTATAGTAGCATGGGATATTAAAAATGAACCCAATCTGGATTTTGAAAGTCGAGGAAAAGAAAACGTACTAGCATGGTTGGGAGAAATGGCTAGACAAATCAAACAATTTGACCCTAATCATTTAGTAACTATAGGATGGTCTGATATAGAATCAGCAAGTCTATTGATGGATGAGGTAGATTTTGTGTCTTTTCATTACTATGAAAACATAGATGATTTTGAAGATTTATATGTTAGTATGAGTTCTCAGATTGATAAGCCTATTGTTTTACAAGAGTTTGGATTGTCTAGTAGCAGAGGATTTTGGAATCCTTTAGGTGCTTCAGAAAAAGAACAGGCTGAGTATTACACACAGTTTCGAGAGATAACTCAAAAACAAAATATTCATTATCTATTTTGGACACTATATGATTTCGATAATGTTCCCACTGATGTTGCAGGTAACTTACCTTGGAGAAAGCATAAACAAAAGTATTTTGGAGTTATTGATGTTGAAGGGAATAGGAAAGAAGCTTCGAAATTTATTAGAGATTAATAAATAACATAAAAAACACCTGTAGAAATACAGGTGTTTAACAATTATGACGATGACGGGTTGGGATAATGAACCCTCGATGAGGGATTAAAATGATTTTTTCGTTATAAAAACTGTGTTGGCTTTTTGAAAATCTACAATATTGGGTTTACTAATTTCTTTAAAAGCATCAATATACATTTGAGTAATTCTACTCATAGGATAAGCAGTTGCAGCTTTATAATTTGCTTGGCCTAATTCAGCGCTGTAAGAAGAATCAAGGATTATTTTTTCAATACCATCGGCCAAACTCTCCATGCTTTGTGGATTAAAAAATTCACCTTTATATCCTTCTTCTTTTACTAGAATACTTAGATCTCCCAGATCAGGCATAACCACTGCTTTACCATAACTACCTGCCTGATGTAATACTCCAGAACTTCCTGTAGTAGAAGTGTATGGAAATACCACTACAGCACTTTCTCCAAAGATTTTTGGAACATCCTCTTCAGCTACATATCCTGTAAAAGTTAGTTGAGGTACTGCTGCATATTTTTCTTCCATCGATTTAAGATATCCAGATACATTAGGATTATCAGTTCCGGCAATAACGATTTCTATGTTGGCATCAGTTCTTGATCGTATTTTTTCTACTGCTTCTATCAGTATTTCTACTTTTTTGTAAGTTCCAAACTTCCCAAAAGTCATTACTTTAAGAGGCCCTTCATTAACTTCATAACTTGGTTTTGATGGTAATTCAAAGGTTCCGTGAGGAATAAGAGTAACATTATTGGCGATATATTTTTCTTCAAGAATGGTAACATACTTACTTATAGTTACCGCTACAGTATCTGCTTTTAATATCAACTTAGTAAGAGATGTTCCTATAAGTTGATAAATTTTTTGCAAGACTTTGTTTTTGGTAAAACCGGCACTTTGTAGATCTACCTGTTCCATAATATTATGCAATAAAACGATGGTAGGAATCTTTTTTATTTTACAAAACCACGGTAATAATAACCCTAAAGCAGCTGGAACCTTCTTATCTCCAAACTTCATGAATTGTAAATTAAATAATATCGCATCGGGTGAAATTTGTCTTACTGCTTTCATCACAGAAATTACATTCGAATAACTATTGAATTTCCAGCAAGGTTTTATAGTTACTTTGCATCCTTGTTCCTCAAAGTTGATTTCTGCTTCTTTAGCATCAATATCGGTAAGCAAAATTAATTCTGAAATTTCTGTATTCTGTCTAAAATGTTTTACCAAATGATACGCATATTCATTTAAGGTTACTTTACTAGGTGGATAAGCGGTTACAATAGCAAGTTTCATAATAATTTCTTTTAGGTGACACTACAAAGATGCTTGAATATTAAGAAGAAGTGAGTGAATTTTCGGTGAGTCGTAGATCACTGTCGACGAGTGGTTTTTTTCTATGGATTACTGTTTTTTATCGTCCTACAAACGATGAAGGATAATAGAAACGAATTATCTACATTAAGACTTCGATACGTTTAGTTTGATAAAAGAAATATAATAACTGGATAATTAGCAAAACGGTCATAGAAATAATTTGCATCATAACGACTTGATGTAACGAATCATGAAACCATATGATCAATGCTAGTTGAGAGATTCCTAATAACCCTGATATTAAAACTGGTATATATTTATCTAGCGATAAATAGTAGTACGCAAAAATATTAGCAATTGCGAATAGAGAAGTAGCAATGGCATATTTCCATAATAAGGGTGCTATCGAGATATACTCTGAACCAAACATTAGGTTAACTACAGTTTCTGGAAATAAATAACATCCTAAAACTATACATGCCGAAAGTATAGTGATGTATCCCACATACTTGAATAAAACAGGAGCTGTTGCTTCTCCGTCTTTTTGTTTTTGAACTACCTTAGGTAACAATAACATTACAAACATCCAGGCTACAAAATATACAACACGACCGATTAATGCTAATGATGCATATAGTCCCGCTTCGTATTCTTCAAAATAATGCTTAACCAATAATATGTCGCTGTTATTAATTATGATTTGTGTCAATTCATAAAATGCGGTAAGCATAAAGAATCTAATGATATGTTTGGTATATTTTTTAGGAAGTGTTTGCTTCTTAAAAACCGAAACACCCTTTGTTTTAAATGGTAATAAACTAAATACAAATGATAGCACAATTCCAATGGCTATAGAAATGATAGGCTGAATTGGTAATACGTAGATCAATAGTAAGGTGAATAATAATCTGCTAATCATTTCGCTCTGATATGTTATAGCAAGCTCACTAAACTTTTTTGTTCCTTGAAAAACCCCTCGATTTATACTCATTATGAAGTAAATAGGTATGCCTATACCAAAAAGAGTAAACATCTGAGCTGATTTTGTGTTAAAAAGAATTTGTAAATCATTGGCAAAGACGATTACCAATACTCCTAATATAATTCCGATTAGAGATGCATATCTATAGCTTAAATTTATAAAACGATTCAGAATGCTTTTCTCAAAAAGCACGGAGAATTTTGCTGTTGCTAATTGAAAAGTCATAGCCACAAAGGATAAAACTAATAGAAAGGTGATTAATAAAGCAGCATCAGCAAAAAGTTCAGGGCCTAAAACCCTTCCTAATAAAAGATTATAAAGGTAATTACCGCCATTGACAATAATCACACTACACATGAACTTTTGCTCTGCTGTTAATGTTGGTATGTAGGTTTTAATAGTCATTTCTAAAGATATAGGTCAATTCGTTTTTATTGAAAGCCTTAGCTACTGTTTTATTTTTCTTACCTAGTATAAAAAGAATCTTACTTCTTTTGCTAGCTTTTTTGTATATGTGTCTAAGAACATTTAATGCTCTTTGATCAATCTTTTTAACCCGATGAAAGCACATTATTATTTCTTCATAATGATCAAGTAGATAATTGAAATGATCTTTGACTTTTTCTGAATTCTCTGAAGTAAAGTTTCCAATTACTCCAAAAGTTCCTTGTCTATTTTGTATTTATAGCTCCATGATTCTAGGGTTTAAGATTATGTGATTTTATACGAAATCGTTTCTAAGGATATAATTCACTTTTCCGAATGCTTTTTGTACCTTTTTGTTCTCTTTTCCTATGATATAAAAGATCTTATTACTTTTCATGGCGTTTTTATATAAGTTGGTTAGCACTCGTACACCATAAGTATCGACATGGCTTACTTTACTTAAGGATATTACTATTTTTTCTTTATGATTCATTAATTGATGGAAATGATGTTCCAGCGATAACGCGTTTTTATTAATTAAACTTCCGTTAATTTCAAAAATTCCTTGATTGTTCGTAATTGTCAGCGCCATAATGTTTCTTTTTAGGGTTTGTAATAGTACAAATGTGAAGAATTTAAGTAGGGAATTTTTCTTAATTTCGTTGAGTTACTGTTTTGTATAGATGAATGGGAAAATGGTGACGTTGAAAAAATAAGGAACGACGTAACTATCCTGAAATAGATACTTACCTTGTAGAAAAGAAACCCAAACAAGTTATGCAACGAGTATTACCTATTATTATTTTTTGGCTATTTGCACTTTCCTCTTTTGCGCAAGAAATGCAAGAAGGTTTTACTTATTTAGAAACTGGGAAATATATAGAAGCCAAAAGTTTTTTTGAAAACGTTTTAAAAACTTATCCCGAAAACCGTACAGCAAGATTATGTTATGGAAGAGCCGTTGGATTGTCAGGAGATTCAGTAAAAGCAGTGACAATATTTGCTACATTGATAAATGAATACCCCAAAGATTTTGAAATCAAACTAAACTATGCAGAATCTCTTTTATGGAACAATCAATTTTCTGAAGCAGAATCTTTTTATGTAAAATTAGTTGAGGAAGATAAAACAAGTTTCCCCGCAGTTTTAGGATATGCCAATACCCTTTCTAATCGTAAGAGCTATAAAAAAGCATTAACCCAAGTAAATAAAGCATTACAATTAAAAGCAGGGAATCCAAATGCATTAACCTCTAGAAAATACATTCGTCTTGGATATGCTAATGAATTATCACAAAATAAACAATATGTAGAAGCACTTATTTTATTGGATAAAAACCTTTTAGATTATCCTGGTGACAAAGATACTCAGCTTAATAAAGCAAACATATATCTGGTTACGAATGATATGGGATCTGCAGAAAAGACATATAAGGCTTTAGCTACCAATTCTAAAGATAGTATATTGTCCTTAAATGGTTTGGCGTTAGTAGCACATAAAAATAAAAAAGAAAAGAAAGCACTTGATCTAGCTACAACGGCAAAGTCAAAAGTTGAAAAGTATAAAGATGATAAGAATCTATACTTGTCTACCCAAGAACGATATATCCAGGCATTGTTATGGAATCGAAAATTTTCTAGTGCTATTAAAGAACTAGAACAATTAAAATTAGAATACCCAGATGAACCTAGAGTATTGGCATTGTCGGCTACAGAGGGTATGTATACTAGTAAATTTAAATCAAGTATACAGAGTTATACTAATATTTTATCGAAAAGCGAAGGGTCTTTTGATGGAAACTTGGGGATTGCAAATGCATATCGGGCGACAGGAGATGACAAGAAGGCTTTTGTATATGCTTTTAAAACATTAGACTATTATCCCAAGCAACCAGATGCAGAAAAGTTAATTAAAACATTGAAGTCTTCATATACTCCTTTCGTAGAATTAAAAACGGCTTTTACGTTTGATAATGGTAATAATGAAGCTGTAAATCTAGCATTTCGTTCTGAGTTACCTTTATCAACCAAGTTTAAATCAGAATTAGAATATGTACATCGTAGAACGAAAAATACTGTATTTAAAAATGAAGCTTCATCCAATGAATTAGCATTGCGATTTTCTTATAAATTTAATGGTAACTTGTCTTTAATAACAAAGGGAGGTATCAGTAAGTCGAATGCTTTTACAAATGATTATACACAATGGACTGGTGAGATACGATTAACTACAAAACCATTTAGATTACAAAATCTTGATATTGGATATCAACGCCAGTTACAAAATTTTAATGCTGATTTGATTGATCGCGAAATTGTAATGAATAACTACTTTTTAAATTATAATCTTAGTACCAATATAAACTTAGGTTGGTATACGCAGTATATATATACATCACAAACTGATAATAATAGTCGAAATTTATTATTCACTTCATTATACTATAACATATTTAATAGGCCAGCTGTAAAACTAGGGGTCAATTATCAACACATGACTTTTGCTAATCAAGTTCCTACTATTTATTTTAGTCCTGAAAAATTTAATGTGGTAGAAGTTTTTGCAGATATGATTAGTAAAGATAGTGGTAAATGGTTTTATGGATTGAATGGAGCTGCTGGTTATCAGTTTATAGAAGATGATCCTGGAACTACAACATATAGAGCAGAAGGTAAGCTAGGATATAGTTTCTCTGACCGTTTAATTGGCACATTATATGGTAAATATAGTAATATTGCTTCTGCTACTGCAACAGGTTTTGAATTTACAGAATTTGGGTTTTTATTAAAATGGTACTTTCTAAAACAACCTATTTTTAATAAGAAGATTATGAAACTTCAAAAAGGGAAACAAAATAAAAGATAATAGTACCTTCGACAGTACTATTTAAAATCTGCTGATTCATTTACTAAATATCTATTCCAACTGACATAGGGTTGTCACTCTTGTTTTTAACTTTGTATTACATCTTAAAAAGTAATATAAAATGAGTAGTGTAAAACACGAATGGAGGAAAAGTGAAAAACGAATGTATCTACCAAAAACTAACCCTGAGAAAATACAAATACCAGAATATAAGTTTGTTACTATAGAAGGCGAGGGCAACCCAAACAGTGATTTTTTTGCTGAGTATATAGGGGTTTTGTATGCTATGGCTTACGCAATAAAAATGAATCTTAAAAAAGAGAAAACTAAACCTAAAGGATATTTTGATTATACAGTGTATCCTCTAGAAGGGGTTTGGGATCTTAACAAGGAAGCTAAAAAAGCATATAACGGTACTTTTGATAAAGATGACTTGGTTTTTAAATTAATGATTAGACAACCTAACTTTATCAATGAAACTTTCTTTGAACAAATGCGTAATCAAGTAAAAGAAAAAAAGCCTCACAAACTATTAAGAAATATCAAATTTGAGAAAATTACTGACGGGGAATGTGTGCAAATAATGCATATTGGAAGCTATGACAATGAACCAGAAAGCTTCCGATTAATGGAAGCATATGCCAAAAAAGAAAACCTTACCCGATTATCTAGAACACATAGGGAAATCTACTTATCTGATTTTAGAAAAGTAGCACCAGAAAAGCTTAAAACAGTATTAAGGTTTAAAGTTAAATCAAATACGAGTAGTATTGATACAAAAAGATAGCTAGAATAAAATAGAATTTTATTCTAGCTATCAACCCAAATCCGAAACTAACCTTTTATTGTTTCATAAAACTACTTATGTATTTTTTATTATTGTTATCTGTTATTATGTATTTATAGATTCCTGTTTTTAAGTTTTTGGATTCGAAAATGGCTTCATTGTTACTAACCATTTGCAGTTTTTCGTTTCGTACAATTCTTCCTAACATATCTACCACTGTAATCATTATATTCCCTTGCACTGTTTCTGGTACTTTAATATAAGTTGTAGTAGAAAATGGATTAGGATAACTCGTGATTTTAGTAACTGCCACTGGACTTTGATCTTCAGTACTTAACATATTAGATTGTACAAATGATGTGTTTTGAATATTTAGACTAAAAGGGGAAAAGTTTTGATAATCTCCTTGTGTAGAAAACACAATGCTTCTTACGTCTTTAATATCAGTTACTGATTGATTTCCATTAGTGAAATCAGAGAAAGCAATGGTGTACATTTTATTTTCTGTATTCGCTTTTATTTCGAATCTAAGCCTGTTATTCCAATCTATAAGATCTTTAGTAACCAAAATCACTTCTACATCTTTTGTGGAGTTCATCTCAAACTGTAGTGCATCATATTCAGCAACATCCAAAGTAAGTTCACCAGCTAATATGTTTCTAAATAAATTAAAGGTTTCTTTTACTTCTCCTTTTACAGTTGCATTACGTTCAATTATATATGAACTCTCATTTTCTATTGGTGTATGTGCAAGTACTTCGAAGTTTTCGATAATCGCACCTTGCTCTTGAAAATCTATTCCCCAAGGACCATCTGCCAAATACAGTGCATCTAGTTTAGTAGTATGCTCTCCTTGAATAGAAAATCCAATGTCAAACAAGTATCCTGTATCTATCGTAACTTGTTCATTATATGATCCAGATAATGTTACGGTTTGTATATTATTTTCCTCATCAGATAATTCGGTACTTCTAGTGTTGCTAGTAAAAGCCATTTGATGAGCACCTTTCTTATTAATCATTTGTAATGTTAATTTTCCATTAGAATAATGTCCTTGTTTTACAAAAACAGTAGGAACACGCTCTGTTACTTCATGGCTTCGTAATGGTTTCTCAGCAACAAATTCATCTAGAATGTGATTCGCAATATTAGCTACCTGAGATACTGATCCACCCCAAATCTGGAAGTTTTTATAATCACCTTCTGGGTAGTCAGCGATATTCCATAAGCTATAGATCTCATTTTCTGATGCTTCTTCTTTTATTGAGAACGTCAATGCATATTCTATTTCTCCTGATGCTCGCTCAATTTTAGTGCTTACCATTGTATGACCTTTGATCATTACTGTTCTTACATCTAGTAGCTTAGAACCGTTTAATCGATCACAAATCGTTTTAGAATGATCATAAATACCACCTTTGGTTATTGTGGCCAATCCTGCAGCTACTCTGCTATCAGCTTGATAATAATCTACAGAAAAAACAGCTTCAGCATTTGTTATTCCGATTAAATCTTCAGGACTTGATACATAGGTGGTTTCATTACCTAATAATCCGGTTTCTGGGAAATAAATACTTAAGTCATCGTTGTTTCCTGATTTATAAGATTTCTTCCTAGGCTCAAAACGTTGTTGTGATTTTTTAGTGTTAAAGATCGAATTTGTTTTAGTTCTATTAAAATTACGCTTTGCGATAAGACTAGCAAGATTTCCATTACTTTCTAACCCACCATCATTTGCTGAGGTAACATCCGTTGCGGTATCGATACCAACATAATTATCTGTTTTGATAGCAGTATAAGGGCTTGCTGTGATATAGAATAAAGTATCGTTAAAATCTTGATCACAAGAAGCGTAATCTCGTCTTATATCTTCAAACCCAAGAATGATTCTTTCATTATCTGGATCTGATAATAAAACATTATGATGACGCAATACAGAATCACTTTCTGGGTTATAATCTGGGTTAGAATATAATTGCCAGTTTCCTGTTCCCACACAACCATCTGACCATGCATTTGCTAATAATACCCATCCGATTCCTGTATCAGGAGGAAAACTTCCTATGTTTACTTTGTCTCCAATTTCAAGACTGCCACCGCTTCCTACTGCTGATACATTAGGAAAAATAATCGTGATATCTTCAGGGACTGGCATTGAGGGATTTGGATCATTGATGTCATAGGTATAGAATCCTAAAGTGTTTTTATATCCAGCGCCTTCACCAACAAAAGTTATCCATATATCTGCTGATGCTTCTAGTACCACATCTGTATCATACCCTGAAGAAATATAGTGCGGATTAAAATCAGGTACCGGATAACTTTCAGGTAACGCATCATTAATCATTGTAATGGTCTCTTGACTTACAATATCTTTTTCATCTAAATATAATGGTGTCCCATCCGAAGAAAATTCACCTAAATAGTTGTATCTGTCACATATTTCTGGAATTGGAAAACTACCAGGGGTTTGTCCTCCATTTTCTGGAGCAAAACTTGTTTTCATTAAATCAAAATTATCATCTAATCCATCTTGATCTGTATCATTGCCAGAAGCTATTGTTTCTGCAATACCATCGCCATCACTATCATATGCTTCTGTTGTATCCAGTATTCCATTATTGTTAGAGTCAACATCTAAATGATCATATAATGAGTCGTTATCTGTATCCACCAATCCATTAAAAGTTCCGTTAAAATCGGAGTCAAAGGCATCATCTAATCCATCTCGATCTTGATCTATATTCGATAATCCTTTATATGATTCACTATATTGTCCTTCGATAATATCTACGATACCATCATTATCAGAATCTATGTCATAACAATCATAAATTGTATCATTATCGGTGTCTAAAGGAATAAATGTACTTCCTGTTTGATCTGCGTCAAAAGCATCTGCTATTCCATCATTATCGCTATCTGCGTAGTTTGTGTCTAATGCATTGCATATTCCATCATTATTGGTGTCTTTGTCGCCTTGTCCAGCTTCTACGATATCATAAATTCCATCGTTATCTGAGTCAATGTCTAAAAAATCTGGCATACCATCTCCATCTCTATCAAAGGCATCCTGTACTACATTATCGCCATTACCGCTTACATCGTTATCTAGATAATTAAACAAATCATCATCATCATCATCACCATAAGGGTCTATACCATTACATTCTAAGATGTTTAAAATTCCGTCGCCATCACAATCTTCATCCATAGAATCTAACACACCATCCTGATCTTTATCCAAAGGTGACTTGCCGTTAGCACATTTAAAACCATCATTAGAATTAGTTGTTTCGGTAAGATTAAGTAAAGTTGCTGTTGGAGTAGCGCTTTCATAATTATTAATAAGGTATAATCCTCCATTATTATCGGATAAATACAAACGATTATTAGCATCTGCATAAGCAGCACCAAAAGTACTACTAGGTAGATTGGTTACTGATTTGCTTGTGAATACTGGAGATCCTGATGAAAGATCCCATTTATATAGTTTGCCTCTACTACCTCCGTAAAATGCACCATTTACATAGGCGATATCCGCACAATTACTAGGAGAAGCTACATCAGCTTCGACAACCTCAAAATCAGGAGAGGATGAACCATTGTATCCACTTAAGTTAGTTATTTTATGAAATGTTTTTTTATTGGTATTTTGAAAAACCCAAAGGTTCCCTTCTGGATCTACATCTGCAGCGTATCCGCCGCCAAATGCTGAGGTTCCATCTGGTGTTATTGCGCCCAGATCAACTACCATATCTTTACCAATTCTAAGTAAATGGTTATCACTACTTTTAATAGCGTATAGATAATTGTCGACAACATTATATCCTCCCGCATTGTAGGAAGAATACGTGTGTAATGCATCAGAGTATGATCCTGTAACCGGATCATATGCTTTCATGGCTCCAGATATTACCTGATAAAAATTACCTTCGTCACATTCAAAAGGTTGTTGCGCATTTATTGTGGAAGTAATTAGAAGCGCTAATAGGAAAGTAATTTTTTTCATAATACAATAATTTTAGGTTTCAGATACTCAAAACTAGTGTATATGTATTATGAAAAAGGGAGTTATTCGACCAATGAGATTTTTGATAAGGTGAATGGTTTATTTTAAAAGATAAAGGGTTTTAATAATTAAAGCCGGATATAGAAGAGAAAAGTTTAAATAAAAACAGCAGAATATTTTATAGTGTATCCTGCTGTTCTGGGGCAAAAAACGAATTTTAATTAAATAGGTTTATTAGAAAATGGTTACAGTATTATCGTATTTTTATGATTTAATCGCCCAAATTAATACTTGTAATTCTTTCAATCATATTATCCGCTTGGTAGTTATTAAAATCTTTTCGCAGGTAAGGCTTTATCTGGCACATAATGTTCCCTTCTAATTCTAAATGCGGTAATCCAAGCGCATGCCCTATTTCATGAGGGCTCGTAGACCTAAATAAAAACTCATCAGTTATCAAAGCTCTTTGCCTTAATCCAATACCGGCTATAGCAATGGTGTTGGATCTTGGGATAATATAAATACTTAAACGATCTATCGCATAAGAATTTAGAGTCTCAGTATTAAAAATTACTGATTCATCATTTCGATTATCTTTAAGATTATATAGTTCTGCGTTTATTAGTGTTTTTGATTCTCCCATAATAATTCCAATATCATGTCGGTTAAAAAAACAACCATTTAAAAAGTCTATGTATTTAGATTCATTCAAATTGTACATTGATTTATCATAATTCTCATTAGGAAGAACATAAATTATATCTACTAGCAATTTTGCTGTAGGATTATTCATATATATTGGTTCAATGAATAATGGGGCAGAGTCATCTTCTACAGAACATGAAGGTAATAAGAGTACTAAAAAAATGGGGATAAGGTATTTCATTGTTTCGGTACTTTAGGGTTATTAATAATTCAAAAAGAATTAAGAAGTGCACTTCTTTGTTTTCTCTTTTATAAGCTAAAGAATAATCGCAAGACAACGGGAAATCAATTTTGTTTTTTCGATAAAAATTGCTTTTTTGTCGATGAAATGAAATTTACATACGACGAATATTTATCTTTTTTTTGATCTAGAAGGTGTTTGTTTAGTTGAGTGGGTCTGAGTAATCGATGAATGTAGATTTTTTTATTGAAGAATTAATAGGGGAATTACAAGTTCAATTCTTTAGGTCAAAAAGCTTTCTTATGCCCTTTTGTGGATATTTTTCTTTAAAAGTTTATAATAAATTTAAGCGCTTCATTAATTCTGAACGATTTGACCTACTTACCGGGATAACATCTTTTTCGATAAGAACACTATTATCCTCAATGTCAATAATCTTTTTGATATTGATAATATAAGAACGATGTACTTTTAGAAAAAGATCGTTAGGTAGTTTTTCTTCGATTTTTTTCAATGTAGAATGTACTGTATAGTTTTGTTTTTCTGTTTTAATTAATATGTAATCACCTTTCGCTTCTATCACGAGAATTGTTGACATATCGATCTTAATTAATCTGCGATCTATGTTGATATAGAGATCGTTTTCTCCAGAAGAAATCCCAGCGGTTTCATTCTCAGATTGATCCTGAGTTGTAGACGCTGGATTTATGTCAGGTGTACTTTCTGCTTTTTGGATAGCTTTAAGAAAACGTGGTAAAGTAATGGGTTTTACCAAATAATCTACAATACATTCGTATTCAAATGCTTCTAAAGCAAAATTCTTATCAGAAGTAGTTAAAATAATCTTTGGAGGATTTTTTAATGTTTGTATAAAATCAAATCCTGTAAAATCTGGCATATGGATATCCAAAAATATAAGATCAACCTTTTCTTTATTCAAAAATTTAATAGCTTGGATTGCATTGGGAAATTCCTCGATAACACTAAGTTCTTCAACCTGCGAACAAAGTTGTTGAATAATCACTCTTGCAGTTTCTTCATCATCTATAATAATACAATTCATATATGTAGATTGTTTTATATTATCTTTAAAAAGTTTTCTATAGCATCTAAAATTAACATAAATTCTGTAAATAAAGAGGGATTATTCTCCTTTAGTTCTTCTTCAAAGTCAATAGCAACTTGATATCCAGTTTCGAATCCGAACATTCCTATTTTATGTTTTAGTTTATGCACATTTTCTGCTGCTTTGGTAAATGATTTTGAATTATAATTTGCAAGAAATTCTTTTTGTTCTTCTGGAAATTCTCGCTTTACAATATTAATTAGTTTCTGCTCGAAAGTATCAGATCCTGCTGCCAGTTCTTTTATATAGATAAGGTTTGGTGTTTCGGTCATATCTTACTTTTTAAGGTGAAATAAAAAGTGGTTCCAACCCCTTCTTTAGATACTAGCCAAATTTTACCATCATATAAATCCACTATTTTTTTGACTATTGATAATCCTATTCCAGTGGATTCATTTTTATTATCCAAAGTTTGGAAAATCTGAAAAATCTTATGATGGTATTTTTTTGAAATCCCAGCACCGTTATCGGCGATCGCAAATTCCCAAAACTCATCTTTTTGTTCGCAAGAAACTGTAATAATACCTTGTTCTTTATCATTGTATTTTACAGCATTACCGATTAGATTCTGAAACAATTGTTGTAATCTAAATTTATCTCCCTCGATAACAGGTAATTCTGTAATGATTTTTATGGTTATATGATCGGGAATATGTATGACATCTATGATATCAGTTACAATATCTCGAAGTGTAATGCTTTGCTTAGGATGGTCTACTTTATCAATACTAGAATATTTAAGAATACCACTAATCAAATGGTCCATTTTATCAACTTTCTTAAGTAGCATGTTTAGAGAGTTGTGCGCATTATCATCCAATACGTCTACATAATCTTCTTTTAGCCAGGTTAATAAGGCATTCATGCTACGCAAAGGAGATTTTAAGTCATGAGAAACAATGTGTGCATAGTCATTAAGCTCTTTATTACTCTTTTCAAGATTTTTCACCAATCGATTTCTTTGTTTTTCAAATTCTAATTGTTCTGTGATATCTTCAATTAGTGCGACTTGATATTTAATACTTCCATCTTCATTTCTTACCGCCGCAACATTAGTCTTGGCCCAAAACACAGTTCCATCTTGTTTTAAATATCTTTTGTTTACCGAAAAATTGTCAATCTCCCCATCATTCATTTTCTTCATATTATTTTCAGATTCTACATATCCCTCTTTTAGAGATATGTCTTTCACCTCTCTCTGCAAAAGTTCGTCTTGTGTGTATCCCAATAAGTCTTGAAATGCTTTATTGGTTTGTAGAATTTTTCCAAATTGGGTAAGTGCAATTCCTAAAGAAGAATTTTCGACGATGGCGGATAATTGTTTTTTCTGTTCCTCAAAAATTTGTTTTTGTTTAAGTTCTTCGGTAATATCCCTTACAATACCTTGGGCTGCAATAGGTTGATTTTCTTTATTTAAAATGAGACTTGCATTAATATGTACGGTTCTAACTCCTTTATGTTTGGTGTATACTCTCGCTTGATAATTGGAGAATGATCCTTTGACAATAAGTTCTTGAAAAGAATTCATAGCATATTCATAGTCCTCTTTATAGATCAATGTTATAATATTTAATTTTTCTTGATTGATGTCATAACCAAATAACTCTTTGGCCGAGTGATTCATTTTAATGGCATTTCCAGAGATATCCATAAGTACATAGGCATCAACGAGATTTCCGAAAACCCCTTGTAATTCTGAGGTTTTTTCGGTGAGCCCATCTTCAAGTTTTGCATTAGCACCCTTTAACTCTTGAGTAAGTTGGTAAAGTTCTCTGGATTTTCCCTCAAGAATTTGTTCTGCTTGCTTTCTTGCTGCTTTTTCTCTTTGTAATGCGCGTTGTAATATTTCTAACTCACTACTCATTAATGTTTGGTTATACTAAATTTAACTTCGGTGCCATCATCTTTTATTTTTTCTAAAAGAATAGTAGCAGTACTGTTGTAATGATCAAATGTCTTATTCATTAATCCTAAGCCAAAGTTGTACATTGCTCGACTGGATTTGTAGATCATAATTAAGGTTGTTGGAGTTTTTTCTAAAACTTCAAAAGTCGGAAGTTCCGCATCGGGGTATATTTTTTGTACTTCTATATGGATGTGATTTTCAATAGAGGAAAGCAGTTCTATTGGATCTTCATATTTGTCGATTAATCCTGGGTAACTAGCTGCGAGTACTCCAAAAAAATGCTCTGCGTAGGTGAGCAGTAGATCGTCAATGCTAATATTGGTATGTTCACTTAAGTGAGTTAGTAGACTCAACATTTCTGAAAAATCATAGGTTCCCACAGAAGTATAAATACCTCCAGAGGCTAATTTAGATTGTTCTATGATTTTATCTACTGTTGCTAGACCAAATTTATCTTCGACCAATTCTAAAAATTCTGTAAATACAATACCTTTCATGTGATAAGTAGGTTTAAATTATCTTTTTATAAGTTCATTCACGCTCCAGTATTCAATCAAACATTTTATTTTGTGGGCGTAATCTTCATACTTTAATGGCTTTACTATATAACCGGCAATTCCGATTTCATAACTCTTTTTAAGATCATTATGATTATTTGAAGTACTAAGTATAACTATGGGGATATGTCTTAGAACGGGGTTTGATTTTAAAATATTTAAGAACTCCAAACCATTCATTTTTGGCATGTTAAGATCTAAAAAAATTAGATCAGGGAGTTCGGTGTTATTCTCTAAAATTTCTAATGCAGTTTCTCCATTTTCAGCCTGTATCAAGGTATGATTATAATTGTTTTTTTGCAATACTCTTTCGAATTTTAATCTTTCAATTTCATCATCTTCGATTAATAAGAGGGTCAGAGTCATAATTTTTGTGTTTTAATTTAAGCTTGAATATGTTGATAATCGTTGCTAAATATGTTCTTTTATGATTCAATTTAGCATTATCTTTCGTTGAAAGATGCTTTTAATATAGACGAATGGTAGTTTAGTGTAGATGAGTAGAAGATGTATAGTTGTTGTTATTAAATGCCTCCAAAAGTATTTATACAAATTGTTATTTTGATAAAGAATATATTTTCTAAGAGTATTCTTTATATCGTTAATTAAGTAATTACTAGGTGAGTGTTTGTGAATAAGTAATTGATTTCTATGTTATCTTAAAAATAAAAAAACCGAACAAATTGTTCGGGCTTTTAAGGTGGTGCCTCCAGGAATAGAATCGAACTTTTTAATGCAGGATTTCGGGTTAATCAAGGGATTTTCAATTGGTTATTGAAAATTCTATTTCACATAATATTTTGAAAACTTATGAAATAAGTAGAAATCAACAAATAGCGACTCTGCGTGGGGTAGCATCTTAATGTTTGAGAAATGTTTAGTGTATTTGACCATTTAACATAAACTATTAAGATAGAGCAATAGAATTTTTAGAATAAATAACACAGTTTTCAATGATTGTTTACGAGTTGGATTATGATTTAAGCTTACTTTTTTAAGTATTTTTGCAATAAACAAGTTGTTTTTAAGCAATGAATTTGAAAGAACGAAGGTTTCTGTTTTCTAAAATGTCCTTAATTGGTATCACCTTTCTTTTATTGGGAGGTTGTATATCAAAAAAGCAAGGGGTAGTTACATCAGACAATGAATATATAGATATTCCCTCCTGGAATACCCAAAAAACTACAAAGCTCATTATAGATTCCAAATTACTTTTCTATTGGAAACAATGGCCTAAAAATGAGCAAGGTGTTTTTGATAAAAACATACTGACACGTCCTGATACTGTTAATTCAACTTCATCCGTTTGGACACGTAAAGGATATCCTCCAAAAGGTTTCGGAACCTATCGTTTTTTTATAAAACAAGAAGACGTTCAAAATGAAGCGGTGCTTAATTTATCCAGAGTTTTAGGAGCTTGTGAAGTATGGATTAACGGGGAAAAGCAAACAACACACGGAAATCTATCTAAAAATCTTGCTGATTCTGTAGATGGTATCCCTGCTCTTATCGTAGAGCTTCCCAAAGAAGAGTTTTTGGACGTGATGTTGCTGGTTTCAAGTTCGAATTCTCGTTTGGGTGGAGGTTTTCCACTTCAAAACTCTATAGACGAAAAAGCAAGCTTTTCCCTATTTAAACAGAGAAAATTTGCATTTGAGAGTCTGGTCACTTTGCTGATTATAATTTTCGGTATGTACCAAATATTTATATATACCAGCGTTCATAAAGAAAAGTATTTCTTGTATTTTGGACTCTTTTGTATTATTGGGGCATCCAGGCAATTGTTTGTTAGTGAGACAGTTATTCATAAAATGTTTCCCGAAATTTCTTTTGAAATTGTTCAACGGTTGCGATACATCTGTTTTTATGCAGGACTTGGACTTATATTTTTGTACCATCATTACTTATATCCCGGCTATTTTTCTCGAAGAGTTGTTCTTTTTTTTACGCTATTTCCGGTTTTAGGAACATTATATGTTGCAATAGCACCTGTTTTTTATGGTACGTACAGTGCGCCGGTTTTTCAATTATTTGGTTTTATAAATCTTGTAGCCGGATACTGGTTGATGGTAAAAGCCATTAAAGATGAAAAGCCATTTGCAAAATGGATATTACTCAATCTCATAATCATCTCAGTAACATTTACCAATGATATCTTGAATGCGATGATGCTTAGAAAAACTGATTTTGTTGTTAATATGGGATTACTTACTTATGTGGTTTTTCAGGTATATTTAAATCATAAAATTGCGAAACGAAAGGAAGAAATGCTTCGTACGATGACTCTGGAAGTAGCGCAAATGAATGAACAAATACAAACGAATAAAGCAAAGATTTCTAAGTTGCTACATGAATCATATTATCACCTAAAGTCAAAAAGAGAAATAGCGGATAACTTAACAAAAATCAAGCAGGAAGATGATACGGTATCGTTAACAAACATTCTTAAAAATCTAAAATCAGAATTACTTGAAGACAATCAGCTCAATACCATCAAAAATGACATAGAAATTCTTAATTATGAGTATTTGAAAAGGTTAAAAGCCAATGCGCCAAATCTAACAGATACCGATTTAGAAATTTGCTCTTATATCCATATGGGACTTGGTAGAAACGAAATTTCCAGATTGCGCAATACAACCATAGAGGCAGTAAGAAAGTCTAGGTATCGGGTTCGAAAAAAATTAGAGTTGGAGGTTGATGAGGACTTAGAAAATTATTTAAAAAACATTTAATCTTTTTTCACGAGGATTTCAAACGGTAAACCCTAGTGGTCTCCTATGAATTGATATTGTATTTCGTGTTTAAAATAAGCTTAGTTTTAGATTCAATTGAAGACATTAGAGGCTTGAATTTTCAACAGATATCCTTCTTTTTTGAGTATTTTTGTAATACATCAGTTTTTTGTAAGCAATGAATTTGAAAGAACGAAGTTCCCTTTTTTTTAAAATAATTTTAATAGGTATTACTCTCTTTTTGCTTAGAAGTTGTTTGTCAAAAAGACAAGATGTTGTCAAATCTGATGATGAATATGTTACTCTTGCTTCCTGGAATGTTCAAAAAACAACAAAGCTTATTCTAGATATAAAACTACTTTTTTATTGGAATCAATGGCCGGTAAATGAAGAAGGCACTTTTGATCAAACGAAGCTTGTTAAACCTGATACTATCAGTTCGATATCTACTGTTTGGACACGGATAGGATATCCACCAAAAGGTTTTGGAACCTACCGGTTTTTTATTAAACAAGAAGACCTTCAAAATGAAGCTGTGCTTAATTTTTCGAGAGTTTTAGGAGCTTGTGAAGTATGGATTAACGGGAAAAAGCAGGTAGCACACGGGAATCTATCTAAAAATCTTGCGAATTCTGTAGATGGTATACCGGCTCTTGTAGTAGACCTGCCAAAAGAGGAATTTTTGGATGTAATGCTGTTAATTTCAAGTTCCAATTCTCGTTTAGGAGGAGGTTTTCCACTTCAAAATTCAATTAATGAGAAAGAGAGCTTTTATATAATTAAACAAAGAAAATTTGTATTCGAGAGTTTAGTTACTTTTCTGATCATAATTTTCGGGATCTACCAGATATTTACATACACAAGTGTTCATAAGGAAAAATACTTTTTGTATTTTGGACTTTTCTGTATATTCGGATGTGGAAGACAGCTATTTGTAGGTGAGGCATTTATGCATAATATGTTCCCCGAAATCTCTTTCGAAATTACGCAGCGATTACGATATTTCTGTTATTATTCAGGCCTAGGATTTTTCTTCTTATATCATCATTACTTATTTCCAGGTTATTTTTCCCGAAAAGTAATACTTGTTTTTACGCTTATCCCGGTTTTGGGGGTGGTTTTCGTAATAGTAACACCTGTTTTTTATGGAACCTATAGTGCCCCGTTTTTTCAGGTTTTTGGCTTATTGACTGTTTTGTCTTCTTTCTGGTTGACGATCAAAGCAATTAAAGGTAAAAAACCTTTTGCAAAATGGGTACTGCTCAATCTTATAATTATTTCGGTAACATTTACCAATGATATTTTAAATGCAATGCTGGTGATACAAACTGCCTTTGTCGTTAATATGGGGTTCTTGGCCTATGTGGTTTTTCAGATGTATTTGAATCATAAAATTGCCAGGCAAAAAGAAGAAATGCTTCGTACGATGACTTTGGAGGTAGCACAAATGAATCAACAAATACAACACAATGAAACCAAAATTTCTAAACTACTGCACGAGTCGTATTACCATTTAAAATCCAAAAGAGAATTAGCAGACAACTTAATAAAAATAAAGCAAGAGGATAATGCGGTATCCATAAATACCATCCTCAATAAGCTAAAGTCCGAATTATTAGAGGACAATCAGCTTAACACCATCAAGAATGATATCGAAATTCTGAATTATGAGTATCTGCAACGTTTAAAGGTCAAAGCACCAAATTTAACTGAAACCGATTTAGAAATATGTTCTTATATCTATATGGGACTCAATAGAAACGAAATTTCTCGTTTACGAAGTACTACGGTTGAAGCCATCAGAAAGTCTCGCTATCGCATTCGAAAAAAACTGGAACTGGAAATCGATGAAGACTTAGAAAATTATTTGAAAAGTATATAGTCTATTGTTAGATACAATCCATTGTACATTTTAATTTCCTTATCCAAAAATCCATCCATTCGAGATCCAAGATAAAATTTTTATCCCAAGCCTTGAACTCATGCTTTTCTTTAAAAATTAACGTACAAATACCATTTCTTCATCAAAATCAATAGTTTAACGGTACTGTCCGCCTGTTTGTCCGCAGTCTATTCTTTGGGGTTTTAAACAAATTCTATTATTTCGCAGTCTGAGTTTCTCCCTAACTTCATTTTCAGGTGAGGATGGTGCGAACTCATAAACTGAATACTGTGTAAAAGCCCCAAAGCACAATATAAACATGTAGCATTTGGTGAATTTTATGCTGTAAAGTAACAAGTATTAATAGTAAAGCATCCCAAATGAAGAGAATTGTACTTATCCTAATTTTTCTATGTTTACCCATCTCGATTTTTGCGCAGGAGTGTAGCGCATTAATGAAACCTATTTCGCTAAAGGAGCGGATAGCTGAAGCCTCGATTATTATAGAAGGTGTCATTGTCTCTAGTGAAGCGCACTGGGATACCAAAAGGCGAAATATTTATACAGTACATACGATTGAGACTTATAAAAGTTTCAAAGGAAGTACCGGAAATACTCTTAAGGTGGTTACCTTGGGTGGACAGGTTGATGGAGCGATACAGATCACTTCGAGTGCTCCTAATCTATCGAAAGGAACCACAGGGATTTTCCTGATGAAAGATTTTAATAAAGAGATGAATGTTGAAGGCAGACTTTATCAATTGGTTGCTGCTGCTCAGGGTGTCGTAAAGTATAGTAAGTATACAGATGAAGCATCTGATCTTTTTAATAAATATCCTTCTATTGAAAATGAACTGTATGGCAGAATTCAACTTTCTACAAATCGTGCATTCACAAATCTTAAAAACCGTCCGGTTGCTCAATCCAAGTCCTTTGCCAAGGCCGCTCCGATTGTTTATAGCTTCTCACCACTTACAGCAACGGCTGGTACCCAAACAGTTTTAACTATTACAGGTAATAACTTTGGTACAGATACAGGATCTGTTGGATTCTCTAATGCCAATGATGGTGCTTCAAGTTATACAACAGCGCTCGATTCTCAGGTCATCAGTTGGAGTAACACCGAAATTCAGGTGGAGATTCCGTATTTGGCCGGAACAGGAAGTATTGTGGTGACCAATACCGATAATGAATCTCAAACAACAACGGTTCCCTTAACAATTAGCTATAGTCATTTAAATGGCTCAACAGGTACCAATGAATATCCAAATGTACTTCAGGATGATAATGGTAATGGCGGATTTACCTTTGTGTATCATACCGACTTCGATACGAGTTCTGCTAAAACTTATTTTGAGGACGCCTTTGAACTATGGAATTGTGAGTCGAGCATAAATTTTGTTTTTGACGGTACGACAACTACGGATGAGTCTGTAGAAGATGGTGTTAATATTGTACGTTTTGACAATGGAAGTGAACTGGCATCAGGTGTCTTGGGACAGGTGACCACAAGATATCTAGGGTCTTGTGTTTCTACAGGAAAAGCGATTGTAAACGAAATTGATATTACCTGGGATGATAGCACTAATTGGTATTATGGCAACGGTGATCCATCGAGTTCGCAGTACGATTTTAAGACAGTGGCTTTACACGAATTAGGACATGCACATCAATTAGGTCACGTTATAGATACCGATCTTGTTATGCATTACAGTTTAGGTGCCGGAGAGAATAAATACAATCTTGCATCTAACGATATAGCAGCTGCGCAATATGTTATGGGTGAGTTTACAGAGTCACCCGGATGTGGTGTAACACCAATGTCGTCAAATGTGTTGTGCTGTGATGATATAGCTATTAGTTCGCAACCGCAAGATATCAGTATCGGAGAAAATGGTTCCGGGCAATTTTCGGTAACCGCATCAGGTTACGATTCTGTATCTTGGTTTAGTAGTGCAGATGGTAACTCCTGGACTGCACTTTCTGATGATAGCATCTATTCGGGAACAACAACAGCCACCTTGACTTTAAGTAATGTTCCTGCAAATTACGATGGTCTTTTTTACAGAGCTTATCTTGAAAATAATTGTAGTGAATTTCTCAATACAGATCAGGCAACGCTGACGGTTTATGGTTACACAGCGATACCAGACGCTAATTTTGAAGCTGCTTTAGAAGCTTTAGGCTATGACGATATCTCGGGAAACGGGCAAGTACCTACTTATTTAATAGAAAATGTAACCTCATTGGATGTTCAATACTCCAATATTTCTGATTTAACTGGGATTGAAGATTTTACAGCGCTTCAATTCATACAGGTAAGAAACAACAGTTTAACAACTTTGGATTTAAGTGCTAATACCGCTTTAATTACAGTTGCTTTCAGAGAAAATAGCATTGCAACGCTGGATATTAGTAATAGTCCTAACATAACAGATATTTACGGGGCTTTTAACAACTTAACTACAATTAATTTAAGCAATAATACACTACTGGAAGTGTTAGCCATACGAAATAACAGCTTATCAATACTAGATTTAAGTACTAACGCAGCATTAACGCAAGTAAACGTACGTAATAACTCACTAACCAGTATAGACTTACGTAATGGCGCGAATACAATTTTAAGCTCTACAGACTTTACAGGAAATGCAAATCTTACCTGTATACTGGTAGACGATGCAGCTTATAGTACAACCAATTGGACTAATGTAGAGGCTACTACTAATTTTAGTGACACGTCCTATTGCGGGTATACTACAATCCCTGACACCAATTTTGAAGCCGCCTTAGAAGCTTTAGGTTATGACGATATTTCTAATGATGGACAAGTCCCTACCGCTTTAATTGAAAATGTAACTAGCTTACAAATTGGTGATAACTCTATAAATGACGTTACCGGCCTAGAGGATTTTACATCATTAACTGAATTAGATTTCTACCAAATTGGACTGTCATCTATTGACTTATCCAATAATACGTTATTAGAAAAAGTGAGTTTGGATAATAATCCCTTGACTAATATTGATCTTACCGCGTTGGTTAATCTGACGGAGTTGAGTTTAGAGCTAACCGATATTACGGGTATTGACGTTTCTGCCAATACCGCATTAGTTGTATTAGACGTGTCTGATAATGACTTGCTAAATTCATTGAATGTGAGAAACGGAAACAACGCCAATTTTACATTGTTTGATGCCACTAACAATGCAAGTCTTTCGTGTATTTTGGTAGACGATGAAGACTACAGCAATACAAACTGGTCTGGGAACATAGATAGTGAAACCAATTTTACAGAAACTAATTACTGCGTCTATACGTCCATTCCAGATGCTAATTTTGAAACCGCATTAGAAGCTCAAGGTTATGATGATATTTTAGGAGATGGTCAAGTTCCAACAGTTTTAATTGAAGGCATTACAAATTTAGATTTATCTAGTGAGAGCATCGTTGATTTTACAGGAATTGAAGATTTTACAGCTCTAATTGATTTAAATATATCAGACAATAGCATTACAACCTTAGATTTATCGAATAATACAAGTATAAAATATCTTCAGGCCAATTCTTGTGGCTTTACAAGTTTAGATATTTCTCAGAACACCAATTTAGAAGAACTTTCAGCCTATTCAAATTCCTTAACATCGTTAAATACTAATACTAACACTTCACTTAACCATTTAACGTTATACAATAATCAAATTTCAAGCTTAGACTTGTCTTCTAATACAGCTTTGACGTATGTAGAAGTTAACGACAATCAATTAACTGAGTTTAACATTCAAAATGGCACTAATACTTTAATCCAAACATTTGACACTACCGGTAATAGTAATTTATTTTGCATTGTAGTAGATGATGTAGCCTATAGTATAACAAATTGGATAAATATAGATTCGCAAACTAGTTTTAGTGCAGTTGACTGTAACTATACGGCAATTCCTGATGCTAATTTTGAAGCGCGATTGGAAGCACTGGGTTATGATGATATTTCTGGTGACGGACAAGTACCTACAATTTTTATAAACACTGTTACTTCCTTATCTGTACAATCACAATCAATTTCAGATTTAACAGGTATTGAAGATTTTACTGCCTTAGAATCATTAGACTGTAGAACAAACAGTTTAACTAGCTTAGATCTTACAAATAATACAGCTTTAACATCTATAGATGCAAGAAGTAATAATTTAACTTCAATAGATGTATCAAATAACCTAAATTTAACAAGCTTAAAATTAATGAGTAATGGTAATTTAGAAACCTTAGATGTAAGTAACAATCCGCTATTAGAAACGCTAGAATGTTATTACACAAATATATCAAGTCTAGATATTTCAAATAACACAGCTTTACGTATTTTAAATATTTTTGGCACAAATATTTCTGTTTTAGATACTTCTAACAATTCAAACTTAGAGAAACTAGAATGCTATTCTACCAATATTACTAGTATCGATGTTACAAATAATATATCCTTAAATACTTTACACGTTGGCGGTTTGGGACTTACAGAAATAGACTTAAGCAATAATACGCTTTTATCTGAATTAAGACTCAACGGAAATGCATTTACAACCCTTGATTTAAGTGCCAATACTGTTTTAAAAACTGTGGCTTTGCAACAAAATAACTTATCCTACCTTAATATCAATAACGGGAATAATACCAACATTACGGGATTTAATGCGATAGATAATTCTGAGTTGACTTGCATTATTGTTGATGATGCTGCCTATAGTACCACCAATTGGACCAATATAGATTCTCAATCATTTTTTAGTGATACCAACTGTAATTATACAACTATTCCAGATGCAAATTTTGAAGCCGCTTTAGAGGCTTTAGGATATGATGATATCTCCGGAGATGGTCAAGTTCCAACTGAATTAATAGAGGTGGTTACCACATTAGATGCATCTAATAGCTCAATTACAGACCTATCGGGTATAGAGGTTTTTGTTGCGCTTCAAACATTAAATGTTGATTCAAACAGTCTAACATCTTTAGACCTAACAAGTAATTCAAATTTAGTAGAGTTATCTTGTAGCAATAATGTTGATCTAGCTAGTATTGATGTTACAAGTTGTCCACTACTAGAGAAAGTTAGTTCTTCAAATAACATATTTAGTTCCATTGATTTTTCATCTAATATCCTTTTAGAAGATTTATCCGTTACCGATAACGAAAGTTTTACAGATATTGATTTAAGTAATAATACCTTGCTAAGATTACTAACACTTAGTAATTTGGATAATCTTACTACTATAGATTTAAGTTTAAACTCAAGTTTGGATTCTCTTGAAATAAAAAACAACCTTAACCTATCTAAATTAAGCGTAAAAAATGGTGCTAACACTGGTATTGCACAATTTACGGTAAATAATAATGATAATCTAACGTGCATTCAAGTAGATGATGCCGATTATAGTACCACAAATTGGGTAGTAATAGACGATCATGCCAGTTTTACAGAAGCTGAATATTGTAGGTATACATTGATTCCTGATGCTAATTTTGAAACTGCCTTAGAAGCCATAATATATGACGATGTTTCTGGAGATGGCCAGGTACCAACAGCAGAAGTTGAAGCATTAACTTCTTTAGATGTTAGGAGTTTGTCTATCACTAACTTATCTGGTATAGAAGATTTTGTAGGGTTAGAGTCTCTTTATATTAGTGATAATGAGCTAAGTAGTGTTGATTTGTCTAATTTAACGTCTTTAGCAAGATTATGGGCGCTAACAAATAATTTTGAAACCTTAGACATATCAAACAACCCGCTATTAACTGATATACGTATTGAAAATAATAATTTAACCTCTATAGATCTAAGCAATCAACCAGATTTGGGGATTTTACAAATCAACAACAATCAACTTATCTCTTTGGATGTTAGCAACAATCCTTTAATAACAAGATTCAGAGTGAATAATAACTCATTAACTACTATTGATTTGTCTAATAATCCTTCAGTACAAGAAGTTACAGTTAATAATAATGCGTTGCTTTCTTTAAATGTTCAAAATGGAAATAATACAAACATTACTAATTTTACAGCTGATAATAATTATTTGAATTGTATTCTAGTAGATGACGCTAATTATAGCACTACAAATTGGACTACTATAGATACACAAACTTCTTTTAGTGATACCGTTTGTGAAATCGCTTATACTGCTATTCCAGATGCTGTTTTTGAAACAGAATTGGAAGTGTTGGGATATGATGATATTTCTGGAGATGGGCAAGTTCCAACAGCATTCATTGAAGTAGTTACTTCATTAGATGTGAGTAGCAAAAGTATTAGTGATTTAACAGGAATTGAAGATTTTACCGCACTTGTTGATTTAGACGCGGAAGTAAATAATTTAACATCATTAGACCTTAGTAATAATACGCTTTTAGAAACGGTAGATTTAGACTCTAATGACCTTGCTACATTAAGTTTACCAACCAATGGTAGTTTAGTAACCTTTATTTGTAATAATAATCCAAATTTAACTACTGTGGATTTTAGCGGGAATACTAATTTAGAAACAATTCAGTGTAGCAACAATGGATTAACAAGCGTTAATCTCACCGGTTTAAGTGTTCTTAATTCATTGTCATTAAGTAATAACAGTTTAAGTACCGTAGATATATCATCGTCTATAAACTTAGCCACATTCGTTATAGGAGAAAATGCTTTAACAAGCATAGACTTATCAAGCAATACAAGCCTTACTTATCTAAGTATAGAATCAAATGATTTGAGTAGCTTAAACGTAGACAATAACACTGCTTTAGAATATTTAATTTTCTCTAACAATAGCGTTACTTCCATTGATGTTTCTAGTCATCCAGCTTTACTATGGTTACATACTAGTAACAATCCTATAACAACTATCGATGTTTCTAATAATATCTTACTCGAAAAATTATGGGTTAATGACAACCTATTGTCTAGTATAGATATTGCTGGTAATACAGCATTGGTAGAATTTGTGTGTTACAACAATGCAATTACCACACTAGATGCCTCTACTAATGTTGCTTTAGAATGGTTTTTAGTAAATGACAATGCATTGACAAGTGTGAACCTTCAAAACGGCAACAATACAAACATTTCAATTTATGCTAGTAATAATAATCCAGATTTAGCCTGTATGCAAGTTGACGATGCATCATACAGTACAACAAATTGGACAAGTGTTGATACCTCTACAAGTTTTAGTGAGGATTGTTCCTTAGAGTATACCATTGCAATTGATGTCTTTTTACAAGGTGCAGCTTTAAATCCAAATACAGGCGAAGAAAACCTAATGCGAGACGACCTGCGTGTTGCAGGTTTAATACCAACCACAAGTCCGTATGGTGATGGATTAACTTGTGATGCGTCCGTATTCGATACCACAGGCAATAATGCCATCGTAGATTGGATATTGATTGAATTTAGAGATTCAACAGATCCTTCTACAGTAAGCTACTCGCAATCTGCACTATTACAACGCGATGGTGATGTTGTTGATGCAGATGGTATTTCTGATTTAATTATTGCTTTAGATAATGACCTCTACTATATTAGCGTACGACACAGAAATCATTTAGGTATCATGACAGTAAGTCCGGTCACATTAATAAGTGGTCCTATTCACAACGTCAACTTTACCAACGCCACAAACGAGATTACTTACGGTACGAATGCCCAAACGACTTCTGGAATGCCAGATGGCGTAGTGGCCATGTGGGCAGGAGATGCCAATGCCGATGGTATTGTTCAATATTCCGGTAGTGCCCCGGAGACACCGACCATTTTATCTTTTGTGTTGAACCACTCGAGTAACTTTTTGGGCTTACCATCGTGGAGTATTGATGAGTATACCGAAACGGACCTGAATCTAGATCAGACCTCCCAATACACAGGAACCAATACAGATGTCCCTATCATTTTACAGAACGTTCTTGCCAATCCGGCCAACTTTTTAAGCCTTCCTTCGTGGCCTATAGAAGCTCAATTGCCAGAAATTATAGATGCTACCTTACAGGAGCGCAAGAACCTTGAGAAGAAATATAGAAAATAATTCCTAACCCCTTTTTGATATAACATAACTATTTACAAATTATGAAAAATACAACCTATTATATCCTTATAGTAAGCCTATTATGCTGTGTATTTACTACCAGCGCTCAGGGCTATACATTTACCTTATTAGATAATGGAAGTTATAGCTATACGGTGGCAGCTGTATCCAACTTTGATTCCGGATCTTTTTCTCCATTGGCCAACAGCTACGGTTTCACTATAGAGCTTCCTGATGGGGTAGACCTTACGGTTACCGAAGCATTGCCATCTGGAGCTACAGAAACAGTAACTTTTGTAGATGGTTCAAATTTGAATGGTCTTTCTGGTGTGGATGCAGATGTATCCAACTTTGACTATTATTTTATCAATACCGACATTGCCGGTATAGGAATCGGAGCACATACCGATGCACAGCCTATTAACTTACTGACTTTTACGGTTAACGGTGATCCTGCCAGTGGAGAGGTTCGTCTTGTAGATAACGAGAGTTCTCCAGCGAGTTCTTCTGCATTGAATGGAGCTTTGGATAGTTTTTTTCAAGTGGACACGGATGATGATGGCAGTGTAAGTTTTGAGAACAGATATTTGGGTCAAAGTGGAGACAATAACCACGGGTTTAATTTGCTATCCAATCTGGATATTACTTTCCAGGTTATCGATGTATACCCAAATCCAACAACAGATAAGCTTTACATCACAAACAATGTAGAACAGGTTGTTGTATATAACACCATAGGTCAAAAGGTGTTGACAACCGCTAATAATGAGGTCGAAATGGCTTCATTACCAAATGGAATGTACTCGGTACACATCTTTACCGAGAAGGGGGTTGATGTGAAACAAATTCTCAAGAAGTAATAATACATTGATTTCGATAATACGTTAGTATTAACGAAATTAATTTTTGATATAAGCAACAATGATGCAGGTTTTGGTAAAAACGTGTTACGGTTTACATATGCATAACAAACCAAAACAGATGTAGAAAATCATTGTGATAGCTTAAGGCTGATTTGAAAGTATCCCTAAAATTAAAAAACAATAGTATGGTGAAAAGATTGATTGCAAAACATAGACTATCCATAACCTTAATATTGTTTTACTCAGCTATGTTTTATACCATAATGATATTATCTTTTGCTTGATTTAGATAATCTAGTGAGTTGTCAATGGGATTTTGCAAAGAGATAAGGGGCTTTGTAACAGAATAACATTGGCAAGATCACCGCTGATAACTGCCTGGGATTTTTCTGGGCAGTTTTTAAACCAAATAGAAGTCCCAAAGCCTAATAATAATAAACTAATTTTAAACAACTAACCCATATGAAAGCCCCAAAATATGTTTCTAAGACGCTATTTATTGTCATTTTTTTTCAATTCCTTTTGCACTCTTGTAAATCAGATGATGGATATATTTCTATAGAATCTGAGGATGAAGAGATAAGTACTGAACTTTCAGTATTAATATCAGATTATTTTGGCAATTCCATTGATTTTAATGGTTTAGCCAATTATGAGAACCAGGAGATTCCTGCTTATATTACCAAAGATAATACGGCAGCCAATGTGATAACTGATGAAAAGGCTACATTGGGAAGGATATTATTTTATGATAAAAATCTATCCGTGGATAACACCATTTCTTGTGCATCCTGCCACCAACAAGCTTTTGCCTTTGGTGATCAGGTAGCTGTAAGCCAGGGAGTCAATGGAGCAACCGGCAGGCATAGTATGAGGCTGATTAACAGTCGGTTTTCGGATGAGGTCCGTTTTTTCTGGGATGAAAGAGCGGCTACGCTGGAACAACAAACTACTCAGCCTATACAGGATCACGCAGAGATGGGATTTAGTGGACAAGATGGAGATCCGTCACTAAACGATTTACTTGCAAAACTTGCAGATACAGAATACTATCCGGTAATTTTTGAACACGTGTACGGAGATTTGCAAATTACTGAAACCCGACTTCAGGAAAGTATAGCGCAATTTATAAGAAGTATACAATCCTTTGATTCTAGATTTGATCAGGGACTCTCACAGACTAATAATATTAACCAAAACTTTCCCAACTTCACTACGCAGGAGAATCAGGGAAAACGATTATTTATGGATCCACCGAATCAGGGAGGTGCTGGTTGTATGGGATGTCATAGGGCACCAGAATTTGATATTGATCCTCGGAGTTTAAATAATGGCGTTATTGGAGTTTTTGGAGATATATCAGTTACAGACGAAAAAGTAACAAGAGCACCAACACTTCGGGATGTTTTTGGACCAAATGGTTTGCTCAATGGAAATTTAATGCACGATGCCGGCAAAGCATCTATGATTGAAGTTGTAGAACATTATAACGCAATCGACGCAACCGGAAACACGAATCTGGATCCAAGATTGAGAGGTGATCCGGGACAAAATGGTCAGCAACTGAATCTTACCGAAACAGAAATGGAAGCCATAGAATTTTTTATGAAAACTCTTACAGGAAATGATGTATATGCCAACGAGAAATGGAGCAATCCTTTTTTAAGTAATTAATTGATGTTAGGCATTTAGACAGAAAATTTAATTAAAGGATTTTTGATGGATCCGAATTTCATTACATAATTGAAAATCCTTTGAAAAAACAAAAAACCCGAACAAACGTTCGGGTTTTTAAGGTGGTGCCTCCAGGAATCGAACCAGGGACACAAGGATTTTCAGTCCTTTGCTCTACCAACTGAGCTAAGGCACCTCGCTGTAAGCGGATGCAAATATATAACGCTTTTTTTAATCCTCAAAAGAAAAATATAAAAAAATCGTTTTGTATTTTTACCAACTTGTAAATAAAGGAGTGTAATATGCTGTAATACAGAAGCTGCAATTATCTCAATTATTATCACAAATTTTTTCAGACTTTGGATAAACGATGTCTGATCAATTAAAATAATAAAAATAGATAGATGAATCTGGTTATTGATGTTGGTAATACTTCTATAAAGATTGGTGTTTTTGAAGGAGATTCGATTGTTCATAAAGAAACAATGGAGCCAGAGAGTTTTTTAGAGGTTATTAAGAAAATTCATCACGATTATCCTCTTATCGATCAAGCTTTACTTTCTTCGGTTGCAAGTATTAAAGAGAAAGATGTGAGTTTTGTAAAAGATTTGTTTCGCACAATGATCCTGGATCATACGATACATATGCCTTTTAAAAACTTATACGCAACACCTACTACTCTTGGAGTGGATAGGTTAGCTCTAGTAGCAGCCGCTATTCATCAGTTTCCTAGAAAAGATGTATTAATAATCGACGCAGGAACCTGCATTACGTATGATTTTAAAAATAAACAAGGAGAATATTTAGGTGGAGCGATAGCACCAGGTCTTAGATTAAGATATACTAGTTTAAATAATTTTACTTCAAAATTACCTTTGCTAGATTTAGAATCCCCAAAAAATCATATTGGAGATACAACAAATCAAGCCATACATTCTGGAGTTGTGAATGGTGTTTTGTACGAAATTAAAGGTACAATTGATGAATATTGCAACACTTACCCAGATTTAACAGTTATTTTAACCGGAGGAGATGCACATTTTTTGTCTAAAAGATTAAAAAATAGCATATTTGCCACCTCTAATTTTTTGTTGGAGGGACTAAATCACATTTTAGCTTTTAATAATAGTCAATGATAAAGAAGATTTTATTAGTAATTCTGGTAATAGTTACCAGTGTATCTTATGCTCAGGAAGGAACTTCCTCTCCATACTCTTTTTACGGAGTAGGATTACAGAAGTTCAAGGGAACAGTAGAAAATAGATCGATGGGGGGATTAGGTATACTTACGGATAGTATTCACTTAAATCTTCAGAATCCAGCATCCTATGGAGAATTACGATTAACTACCTATACATTAGGTGCTAATTATAATGCGTTGAATCTTGATAATGCCGCAGGAGATGATTCTTATAAGGATAATGCATCTTTGGATTACCTTGCAATTGGTATTCCAGCGGGTAGATTTGGTTTTGGTTTTGGAGTTATTCCAGTTAGTTCTGTTGGATATCAAACGAACTCTTTTAATAGTGATGGTTCTGAGAATCAGTTCTTTGGGACAGGTGGTCTTAATAAAGTATTCGTTGCGGCGGGCTTTAAAGTTAACGAGAATTTAAGTGTTGGTTTGGATATTAATTATAACTTTGGAAATATTGAAAACAAAGCGCTTTTAAGACGCCCAGAACTACAATTTGATACTAGAGAAATCAATAATTCTGATTTGTCTGGGGTTAGCTTGTCTTTTGGTGTTGTTTATAAGAGAATGTTAACTGAAAAGTTAGAATTGACAACGTCGATTGTTTCTACTCCATCATTTGAACTAGCATCTGAAAACACTTTAGAGTTAGCGACAGTTCAAGTGGCATCTAATGGAGCAGAAAGAGTTGTGCAAAGACAAGATATAGAGGTCGCTGACAGAGATTTAGATCTTCCCGCAGAAGTAAAAGTAGGAGGAGGAATTGGAGAATCAAAAAAATGGTTTGTTGGAGCAGAATATACATATTTTAATGCTAGTAAATTTGATAATAGATCATTTACAACAGATAATGTAGTGTATGAAAATGCTTCGAAAGTGAAATTAGGAGGGTACTACATACCTAAATATAACTCTTTGACCAGCTATCTTAATAGAATTGTTTATAGAGCTGGATTCAGGTATGAAGAAACGGGTTTAAACATAAATGGACAAGCAATTAATGAGTTTGGCATATCTTTTGGAGTAGGGTTACCAGTTGGAAGACTATTCTCTAACGCCAATGTAGGTTTTGAGTTCGGAACAAGAGGGACAACAAACGCAGGACTGGTAAAAGAGGAATTTTTTAATTTATCATTAAGTTTGTCACTAAATGATAAATGGTTTAGAAAAGTGAAATTTAATTAACTACAATTATACAGCTATGAATACTAAATTTTTATATACAATAGCAGCAGGATTAGTTTTAAGTGCTACAAGTGTTAGTGCTCAAGCTACTGACTGTGCTACGACGGCATCTATAGCCTACGAGCATGCGAAGGTGAAAAATTATGAGGCGGCAGAAGAGCCTTTATGGAAAGTAAGAAAAGAATGCCCTACGCACAGTGTTGCTACTTTTCAGTTTGGAAAAAAATTACTTGAGAGTAAATATAAAAAAGCAACTGGAGCAGAAAAAACTGCTATTGCGAATGATATGATTGCTTTGTGGAAAGAACGTCTTCAGTATTTTCCTGCTAAAACTAAGGTAGGAGATATGTATTCTGATATTGGTCAGATTATGTATAATAATAAAATGGGTACTGCTGAAAGTCAATTTACTGAGTTTGATAAGGCGTATACTGAAGATAAAACAAACTTTAAGAGACCTAAAAAATTATACACGTATTTTTCTTTGTTAGTTGATTTGCAGGCTAGTGGAAAAAAAGAGCTTCAGGATGTATTTAATTTGTATGATAATATTACTGAAAAAATAGAAGAAGAAGAAAGTAAGAAAGCGAAGACAATAGCTACGCTTAGTGAGAAAGAAGAATCAGGTGCAGCGTTGACTTCTAAGGAAAAGAGAAGCCTTAAAAATGCTGGGATAAACCTAAGAGCTTACAGTAAAGTAAAAGGAGGAATCAATCAAAAGCTAGGAGAATTAGCAGATTGTAAAAATTTAATACCTCTTTATAACGGACAATTCGAAGGTAAAAAGACTGATATTAATTGGTTAAAAGGAGCAGCAAGTAGAATGTCTGCAAAAGAATGTACAGATGATCCGTTATTCTTTAAGTTAGTTGAAGCATTGCATAAGGCAGATCCTTCTGCAAAATCAGCATACTACTTAGGAATATTAGCTCTTAAAGATAAAAAAACATCTAAGGCTTTAGAATACTTTAACCAATCAGCGCAGTTAGAAACAAAAGCAAGTGATAAGGCTAAAGTGTATTTTAGAATTGGAGAAGTAGTGAAAAAACAAGGTAATTATAGTAAAGCTAGATCTTACTACAAGAAAGCCCTAGCTAATAAACCTTCATTTGGTACTGCTTATTTAAGAATTGCGACGATGGTTGCTAAAAGTGCTAATAGCTGTGGATCTGATGTATTTAGTAAAAGAGCAGTATATTGGTTAGCTGAAAATTATGCAAGAAGAGCAGGGAGAGTAGATCCTAGTTTAAAGAAAACTTCGGCAGCAGCAGCAGCAAATTATAAAGCAAAAGCACCTTCTAAAACAGATATCTTTAATAATCCTGGAATTACTTCAGTAAAAATAGGATGTTGGATTGGTGAAACGGTAAAAGTACCGAAGCTATAATGCAAAAAAAGAATTTATATATATTATTAAACTTTGTCACAGCGTTTGCTGTGACATTGTTTTTTTCATGTCAATCAAATGTGTCAAAAACTAATAACTATAATATAACAGAAGATGCTCCAGTTGCAGAAGCATATGAGGTGAATCTAAAATATACTGATTCTGGTAGACTTACTGCAATTCTTAAAACCCCCAAAGTAAAAGATTATACAAATAAAAATTTTGGATACCAGGAGTTTCCAGAAGGTATTATTTTAGATATCATTGATAAAGATGGTAAAGTAAGTGTGGTTAAATCAGATTATGCTATTTTTTATAAAAACACGGGACTCATTGATATGAGAGGGAACGTAGATATAAAAACAGCAGATAGCACACATCTTATAGCGCGTCAACTATATTGGGATCAAAGCATAAATTGGGTATTTACGGATCAGCCATACAAAAGTTATCTTCCAGATGGCACTGTTAATGAAGCTGATGGTTTTGATGCTAATCAGGATTTTACTATATTGAATTCTCGCATCAATGAAGGAATAATGTTCATCGAAGAATAAACTTATATGATGAAAATTTTTAGATTTTTTGAGTTCGCTTATCTCGCAATAATGTGTTTTTTCTTATACCAAGCATATGAAGAATGGGGAAAGGAAGATAGCCGAAGCATTTTGTATTTATGTTTTGCAGGAGTAGCAATTTTTATGTTTTTTTTCAAAAGAAATTTCCGGAAAAGATTTGATGCCAATAACAAGAATAATTAATGGAACTACAAATTATAGTAATTGTACTTTCTGTTATTCTATCTGCTTTTTTTTCTGGGATGGAGATTGCCTATATATCGTCTAATAAAATCCATATCGAAATAGAAAAAAAGCAAGATGGATTTCTTGCTAACATACTATCTCGATTAACAAAAAAACCTTCAAAATTTATTGCTACCATGTTAGTGGGTAATAATATAGCCTTAGTAGTTTATGGGTTTTATATGGGCGAGTTGTTAATGGATGTTATTCAAGGGTATTATCCAGATATGGCTGGAAGCATTAACTTGTTGCTACAAACTATCATATCTACTCTAGTCATATTGCTTACCGCAGAATTTCTTCCTAAAGTGTTTTTTCAAATTTATGCAAATACTTTATTGAAGATCTTTGCGCTACCCGCTTATTTCTTTTATTTATTATTTTGGTTTATATCTTCTTTTGTTATCTGGATATCTGATTTAGTCCTAAAGAAATTTTTTAAGACAGATGGAGATGAGGTTCAACTTGCGTTTAGTAAGACTGAATTAGGAGATTATATTAACGAACAAATGGAAACGGTAGAAGAACATGATGAAATTGATAGTGAGATTCAAATTTTTCAGAATGCTCTTGATTTTTCGGATGTAAAATCACGTGAGGTTATGATTCCTCGTACTGAGATTATAGCTGTAGAAAAATCTCAATCTCTAGAAGAGGTTAGTCAGCTTTTTATTGATACTGGCTTGTCTAAAGTATTGGTTTATAGAGGAACGATTGATGATCTTATAGGGTATGTGCATTCTTTTGAATTGTTCAGAAAGCCTAAATCTATAAGTTCCATATTGCTTCCGGTGGTTTTCGTTCCTGAAACGATGTATGTAAAAGATGTGCTTAATCTTTTAACTAAGAAGCATAAAAGTATTGCAGTCGTTATTGATGAGTATGGTGGTACAAGTGGAATTATTACGGTAGAAGACATTGTAGAAGAGCTCTTTGGTGAGATCGAAGACGAGCATGATTCTATAGATCTTATTGAAGAGAAACTAGAAGAAAATCATTATCGTTTTTCTGCGAGAATGGAAGTGGATTACATTAATGAAACCTATAAATTAAATCTGCCAGAAAGTGAATACTACGAAACACTGGGTGGGATGATTGTTAATCACACTGAAGAAATTCCAGAACAAGGAGATGTTGTAAATATTGAGTCAGTAACAATCAATATTATTGAGACTTCCAACACCAAAATTGAAATAGTAGAGCTAAAAATCCTATCAGAGGATTGATATTGTTTCTTACACCTTATTAAAAAAAAAATAGTTCCTATCTTGTTCTTTTAATCAGAAAAAATGAAGAACAATGAGTGAAAAAGTTATCTCAAAAACTAATACTATTCGTTTTGCTTGGTGCTATGCTTTCATAGTGATACTTGATTTGATATGTGGCAGTCTAGAGGGTTTTGAAGTTTTTAGGTATTTTACGAAACCTTCAATTCTAATAGCTTTACTAGTTTTTTTTATTAAAAACAACTCCATGTTAACAAAAGGAGTACGCAGATATATGCTATTAGCTATCATCTTTTCTTTAATTGGAGATGTGTTTTTGTTGTTTGATAAAATGCATTCATTGTTTTTTATAGGTGGTTTGGCTTCTTTTTTAATGGCTCACATTTTCTATGTATTGGTTTTTGCAAAAAAGAGAAATAAAAAGAGGAAAGGAACAGTATTCTTAATTTTTACGTTGGTTTATGGGGCTGTTTTGTTTTGTGTTATTCAAGAAGGTTTAGCAGCATTACTGATGCCAGTTGCTGTATATATGATTATAATTTTAACGATGTCAAATATGGCATACTTACGAAAAGGTATGGTGCCACATATAAGTTATGGTTTAGTTTTTATAGGATCGCTTTTTTTTATGCTTTCAGATAGCCTTTTGGCAATCAATATGTTTCATACGTCATTATTTCTGGGAAATATTCTTATAATGTCTACCTATGCAATTGCACAATTCTTAATTGTATACGGTGTTTTAAATCAGGAAGATAGAGGTTAAATTTTGATTCTGAAGCCTTAGATAATAAGATCTGAAATTTCTTCAAAAATAAAAACCGAAAAAAGTTGTAAAGACTTTCTGTCTTTAATTGGTAATATTCTAATAAAATGGTATTTTCGCCCACTATATTTCAATAAATTAAACTTATAATGGCAGTTTTAAATAAAATCAGACAACGTTCCGTTTTCTTAATTGTGATTATCGCATTAGCGCTTTTCTCATTTGTATTAGCGGATTTGATTCGAAATGGAGGAGCTATTTCTCAAAAAGCGGCAAATACAATTGCTACAATAAACGGGAAAGAAATTGATAGAACTGATTTTGCAAAAAAAGTTGAAGCAGCATCTAGGAATTTTGGATCCAATGGATCTAATCTACAGACAGTAAACTATGTTTGGAATCAGGAAGTTAGACAAATAGTTTTTGACGGACAGTTTGAAGAACTAGGAATTAGAGCTGGTGCTGATCAAGTGAATCAATTACTAGAAGAAGGATTGGCTAATAATCCAACTTTTCAGAATGATGCAGGTGTGTTTGATAAAGCAAAAATGCAAGAATATGTTGCTAGTATCAAAGAGAATCCTGTAGCATATCAACAATGGAGAGATTATAAAATTTCTTTAGGTAAAGGTGCTTTAGAGCAAACATACCTTAATATGATCAAAGCTGGAGTTGGTGTTACACTTAAGGAAGGTGAATTAGCATATAAAATGGAAAATGATGTAGTGGATATTAAATATGTTCAACTTCCGTTTTCTGGAATAGAAGATTCAGAAGTTAATGTTTCGGATGCTGAAATTCAGGCGTATGTGGATAAACATTCAGAATTGTACAAGGCTGAAGCTTCAAGAAGTATGAGATATGTGTTCTTCAAAGAAGAACCAAGCCAAGAAGATGAAGATGAGTTAACTGCAGAAGTAGCTAAAGATGTACAAGCATTAAAAGTTGCTGAAAATATTGAAGAATTTATAAACCTGGATAAAGGTTCTGCACTAAAATATAACGACCGTTTTGTATTTAAGAAAAATTTACCAGCATCTGTAGCAGATACATTATATAATCTTCCTGTAGGAGAAGTTTTTGGACCTTATAAAGATGGAAAATACATAAAGATATCTAAGATTGTTGCTCAGAAACAACTTCACGATTCATTGAAAGCGAGTCATATTCTTGTCTCTTGGAAAGGTTTAGGTACAGCAGGAGATACTCAACGAACAAAAGAAGAAGCTAAAGTATTAGCTGATAGCTTATTATCTGTTGTTAAAACTGATAAAGCTCAGTTTTTAACATTGGCAAAAGATTTTTCTGCAGATACTTCTAATAAAGATAAAGGAGGAGATTTAGGTTATTTTGCTCCTGGAGCAATGGTGCCTGCTTTCAATGACTATATTGTTGATAATAATGTTGGAGATATGGGAATAGTAGAAACTGCTTTTGGATACCATATTATAACTGTCGAGGATAAAAAGAATGAACAGAAAGCGATAAAGGTTGGTACTATAGCTAGAGAAATTGAAGCTAGTGAAAAAACGATAAATGCTATATTTACGGAAACTACAAAATTCCAGATCGCTACAAAAGATGCTGATTTTGCAGAGAAAGCTAAAGAAAATGAATATACTATTCGTCCTGTAAATAAGATCAGTGAATTAGCAGAAAATGTTCCTGGACTTGGTTCTCAAAGAACTTTAGTGCAGTGGGCATTTAAGGAGGAAACTAAGGTTGGTGATGTAAAACGTTTTGATGTTACTGATGGATATGCGGTTGTGCAGTTGACAGCAAAAGCTTCTAAAGGAGTACAAAAAGTAGCGGATGCTAGCGCTTCTGTAAAGCCTATTCTTATTAAAGAGAAAAAAGCAGAAATTCTTAAAAAGAAAGTTTCAGGAAGTACCTTGGCAGATATTGCTAAAAATCAATCTCAAACAGTGAAAACTGCATCTGCTTTGAGTATGAAAACTCCTACTATAAGTGGAGCTGGAACAGAGCCTAAAGTGGTTGGAGCTGCCTTTGCTTTAGAAATTGGTGAAATTTCTGGGCCAATTGTGGGTAGTAATGGAGTATATGTAGTAGAAGTAACTAAGAAAACACCAGCTAGTGGTTTAGATACATATATGAGTTATGCATCACAAGAATCGAAGACGCAGGCTAATGCAGTTAATTCTAAAGTGTTTAATGCACTAAAAGAAGCGGCTGAAATAGAAGATAAAAGAGCTAATTTCTATTAATAAACTAGAAGAGTTAGATATAAAAAATCCTGAAGATGTGTCTTCAGGATTTTTTTATTTATAAATATTACTTTTTAATGCTAACCTCTCACCTTTTGCTCCCATTTCCAAGCAGAGGATAATGCTTCATCTAGATTTCTTTGAGATTTCCAGCCTAGTTCATTATTGGCTTTGTCAGTATTGGCATAAGCAGCTGTGATATCACCCTCTCTTCTATCTACAATTTTGTAGTTCAATTTTTGTTTAGATACTTTTTCAAAAGATTTTATCACTTCTAATACAGAACTTCCAGTTCCCGTTCCAACATTAAATACTTCGTAGTTAGTTGTGTTTTTACTATTTAAAAGACGTTGTAACGCAACTACATGAGCTTTTGCCAAATCAACTACGTGTATGTAATCCCGAATACAAGTTCCATCTTCTGTAGGGTAATCGTCACCAAAAACAGAAAGTTGTTCTCGAAGTCCAATACCTGTCTGGGTAATGAATGGAATTAAATTTTGAGGAACTCCTATAGGGAGTTCACCAATTTCTGCAGAAGGATGTGCTCCAACGGGGTTGAAATAACGTAGAGCAATAGCATGTAAGTTTGATTTTACTTTACACGTATCACGTATGATTTCTTCTCCAATTTGTTTGGTATTTCCATACGGAGATTCTGCAGCTTTTACCGGTGCATTTTCAGTAATTGGTAGTTCATCTGCCTGACCATAAACGGTACACGAAGAACTGAATATAAAATTGGTTTTATCTTTTTTCTGTAACTCTTGCAGAATATATATGAGTACATTGATATTATTTTCATAGTACAATAATGGATTTTCTACACTTTCACCAACAGCTTTTGATGCTGCAAAATGAATTACACCATTAATATCAGCATGACGAGTAAAAAAATCTTGAACCTTACTTTTTTCCCTAAGATCAAATTTCTCGAAAATAGGTTCTTTTCCTGTAATTGTACTAATGCCTTTTAATACATCTACAGAAGAGTTAGAGCAGTTATCAATAATAACAACTTCATATCCTACATTTTGTAATTCTACTACTGTATGTGATCCTATAAACCCCAAACCACCAGTTACCAATATTTTCATTTTTTACTTTTTAAGAGTTTTTTGATGTGAAGTTGTAAAGTTAATAATCCCTGGTATAACTTAACTAAAAACAGATAAAAACATACCCATAGTAATTATCAGAATATTAAATACGTACTGATTACCAAAATAGTAATGAGTGTTCCGGTTATTAAGGCATATTTCCAAGGAGTTGTATCTATCGCTTCCGTCGTGATAGGAACATATATATCTGTTTTTGGTTTTATCATTCCTATGATAAGCATAATAACCACATTAATTACGAATAAAATTCCCATAATATGCAAGAAATGCGGGTACGCCTCAGCTTTAATAATGGCTAGTTGATCGGGATCCGTAATGCCTGTGCTAATGGCTTCAGATAATGCTTCACTAGTAAAATGAGGACCTAAAACAAGTAGGCTTATCAAGTACATAAGAACTCCAGCAATTAAAACTATCTTGGCTCCAATGGCAGGTACTTTCTTTGTTAAAATACCAATAACTACTACTGCCAGAATCGGGACACTTAGACTTCCTAATGCTTGCTGTATATAAGAAAATAATCCTTCTGGGGCATTAGCGATAAATGGCGCAATGGTCATAGAAATTATAGCGATAACCAATCCAAATAATTTCCCAGCTTTTACGGTCTGAAGTTCATTCGCATCAGGCTTAAAAAATTTCTTATAAAGATCAAACCCAAAAAGTGTTGCACTACTATTCAATAAACTATTGAATGAACTTAAAACTGCTCCAAAAAGCACAGCGGCAAAAAAACCAAGCAATGCAGGAGGGAGTACTTTGCGCACGAGTTCTGGATATGCTTGATCTGCTGAACTTAGGTCGCCATTAAATACATTCCAGGCGATAATACCAGGTAGTACAACGATTACAGGAATTAAGAATTTCACAAAGGCAGCCAGCATCATTCCTTTTTGCCCTTCTTTTAAACTTTTTGCACCAAAAACACGTTGTAATATAGATTGATTCGTTCCCCAATAATACATTTGTGCTATCATCATTCCCGTAAAAATAGTTCCTAGTGGTATAGATGAAGTAACTCCTCCAGTGACATTAAACTTATCTTGATTTTCTGTCCATAGGGTGTTAATACCATGCATCATACTCCCATCACCAATTAACTTTAATCCAAAATATGGAATTAATAATCCACCTATTAATAATCCTATAGCATTTATAAGATCTGATACAGCTACAGCTTTTAGGCCTCCAAAAATGGCATATATAATCCCTATCAATCCAATGCTCCATACGCAAAGCCAAATGGTAGCGGATTTAGACCAACCTAATAAAGATGGTAAATCAAACATAGTACTAAAAGCTAAGGATCCGGAATAGAGAATTGTAGGTAGCAATACAATGCTAAATGCAATTAAAAATAACACAGATAAGATCGCTTTCGTATTTTCGTCAAAACGTTTTTCTATAAACTCAGGAATTGTAGTTATACCTCCTTTCATATATTTAGGAAGTAACCATATAGCCGTAAATACCATGGCAATAGCTGCTAATGTTTCCCACGCCATTACAAGAATTCCTTCCGTAAATGCTTGTCCATTTAGTCCTACTATTTGTTCTGCAGATAAATTGGTAAGAAGCAATGAACCTGCGATGGTAATTGCACCAAGACTCCTTCCTCCTAGATAGTACCCATCAGCAGACTTTTCATCAGTATCTTTTGTCTTCCACCAGGCATATATTGCTACTAATAGTGTGAACCCAATAAATGAAATTATTCCCATAGTTGTAAAGTTTTTTATTAATAGCGCCCCAAAAAGTTTTTATTTTTAAGCAATTTCATGTTCGTAATAGGTAGAAGCGTCTTGTAATAACAAATCAAGGTATTTGTTTTCATTTTCCAAACGATGTTCATCCCATCCTAAATATTTTATTAGATCTTCTTGAACCATAGAACGATAGTGTCGAACACTGGCAATGTCAAAATATAATCTTCCTGTTCTTCGTACAAAAAAATCAGCTAAACCATTGATCATCTCATGATGTACTCCATACCAGACTTCTGATCGTATCAGTTTTTCTTCGATAGAATCGTTTAAGAAATAACTTGCTTTATTGATAATGGTATCTGCTTGTTTGCCATACGTGGTGGCCAAATACCAACCATAATATTCATCTTGTATCCCGATATCTCTAAGTTGTTGATTAACTTCTTCTAAATATTGATCGACTTCTTGAGTATCTTTTAAAGGATCACTTGTTAGCGGTATATTTTGAGTATATGATTTTGAAAATTGCTCTCTTTTCTTATCACTCATTGTTTTTAAAACAGCATCAATAACTCTTTGTGCCATTTTGCGATACCCTGTAAGTTTCCCTCCAGCTATAGAGATCAATCCAGTTTTAGAAACAAAAATCTCATCTTTTCTAGATAATTCTGAAGGATCTTTGCCATCCTCATGGATTAATGGCCTTAAACCAGCCCAATTAGATTCAATATCATCTGGAGTAAGATTTACAGTAGGAAACATGTTATTTACAGCATCTAGCAAGTATTTTGAATCTTCTTTTGTGGCGACCACACGATTTAAATTAGAACTATAATTGGTGTCTGTTGTGCCGACATAGGTAGCGCGTCCTCTCGGAATTGCAAAAATCATTCTTCCATCAGGAACATCAAAATAGATAGATTGTGTAAGTGGAAAACGTTCTCTGGAGAACACAATATGTACGCCTTTTGTAAGGTGTAGGTGCTTACTGCTCATAGAATGATCCTTTTCACGCAATAGATCCACCCAAGGACCTGCAGCAGAAACATAGTTTCGAGATTTTATAATAAATCTTTTTTGAGAATTGTGATCTAGGCATTCTAGACTTTTAATTTTTCCCTCATCATCATAATTAAAAGTGGTCATCTCACAATAGTTGATAATATTAGCTCCATAAGAAGCTGCTTTTTTCAAAAGTTCTACAGTAAGTCTGGCATCATCTGTACGATATTCTGCATAATATCCTCCCCCAGTAAGTTTGCTTTTATTTAATAAAGGTTCTTTGGCGATTGTTTCTTCTACGCTTAACATTTTTCGTTTATCATCTCCTTCTACATTCGCAAGAAAATCATATACTTTTAGCCCAATAGCAGTCATCATTTTGCCATATGTTCCTCCTTCTATGAGAGGTAGTAACATCTTTTCTGGAACTACCAGATGAGGAGCGAGTTTATGAACCATTGCCCGTTCACTTCCGGATTCTTTTACCAAAGCGATTTCCATTTGTTTTAGATAACGTAATCCGCCGTGAATAAGTTTTGTGGATTTATTACTCGTTCCTGATGCGAAATCATTTTTCTCAACAAGACATACTTTTAGTCCTCTGGAAGCAGCATCTAATGCAATACCAGCTCCGGTTACCCCGCCTCCAATAATGATTAAATCATATTTGGTTGTTTGAGCCCGTTGTAATTGTCTGTCACGATCGAGTATCGAGAAACGAATTGGCCCTTCTTCTTTTACGGAGAGCATAGTTGCGTTGGCCGTTTTTGTGCGCTCTACAGCTTCCTGCCATCCGCTATATTTTCGATTTCGTTGATGCTCTGTAATTTTGGGTTTGAATCTGGTATCAACAATTCTAATTTTTGAGATATCCTTTTTGGTCCAAACCCCAGCTTTTATTCCTGCCAGGAATGCAGCACCAAGTGCTGTTACTTCTAACATTTTAGGTCGATCAACTTCTACATTAAGAATATCTGCCTGAAATTGCATTAAATAGTTATTAGCAGATGCTCCGCCATCTACTTTGAGTTCTTTCATAAGTTTACCGCTATCTTCTACCATTGCATCAAGTACATCACGGGTTTGATAGGCTAGGGCATCGACAGTAGCTTTTATGATTTCGTTTTTTCCAGAATCTAATGTTAGTCCATATATGGCTCCTTTAGCATTCATGTCCCAATGTGGTGCACCTAAACCTGCAAATGCAGGAACTACATATAAACCTTCAGAAGAAGGAGTAGATGTACAAATTTCTTCTGTTTCAGAAGCTTTTGATATTACTTGTAATTTATCTCGTAACCATTGTACTGAAGCACCTCCAACAAAAACACTGCCTTCTAGAGCGTATTTGATTTTATCATTAGGGAGACTGCAACATAAAGTAGTTAATAAACCATTCTTTGACTGATACGCTTTTTTTCCAGTATTTAATAATAAAAAACAACCTGTTCCGTATGTGTTTTTAGCGATTCCCGACTTATATCCTCCTTGACCAAATAATGAAGCTTGCTGATCACCAGCTACTCCATATATCGGAATTTCATTCCCTTGATATAAAATACTTCCAAAATCCGACGAGGAATGTTGAACCTCTGGAAGCATTGCCTCAGGGATGTTTAATGCTGTTAACATTGTCTTATCCCATTCTAGTTGTATAATGTTATACAGCATCGTTCTAGAGGCATTAGAATGATCTGTAAGGTGTTTAGTCCCATTTGTAAATTTCCAGATGAGCCAAGTATCGATGGTACCAAATAATAACGCTCCTTTTTCAGCTTTTTCTCTGGCACCCGCTACATTGTCTAATATCCATTTTAATTTTGTTCCTGAAAAGTAAGAGTCTATTACGAGTCCGGTATTTTTAGTGACATAATCTTCGAGTCCGGCTGCTTTAAGGTTTTCACAAATTTTCGAGGTTCTCTTGTCTAACCAGACAATTGCATTGTGTATGGGTTCTCCTGTGTTTTTATCCCAAACTACAGTCGTTTCTCTTTGGTTAGTTATGCCAATTCCGGCAATTTCATCAATGGATATCTTAGATGTGGATAATACTTCTTCAAAGACTTCCTGTTGATGTTTAAAAATCTCAAGAGGATCGTGCTCTACCCATCCCGATTTAGGGTAATGTTGGGTTAATTCTTTTTGAGAAATGCCACAAATGATACCTCTATTATCAAAAATGATAGCTCTGGTACTCGTCGTGCCTTGATCAAATGCTATAATATATTTTTTACTCATTAGAAGGTGTTAAGCTTTATTGCTAGATATTTTTTCGTAATTATCTTAAAAAAGAAGATGTTTTGTAAGATGTCAACCATTTATTTATAAATATCTAAATTATTAAAGCAATAGAAAAAATAATTACTAATTAAAAAAAATGTAATCGTTTGTATTATTTTTTTATGTGCTTGGTGATCATTTTTATTGTTTTTAGAAAAGAATTCAAGTTCCTGTATTTTTTTCTAACCTAATTAATCCACAAGGAGGGACTTTTATTTGAACAACCCCGATGAGAATCATTAAGTTACATTCTGTCACCTTTTTTCCGGTACAATCATAAGTAGTAGAATGGTATGCTCCATAATTTTTAGTACTACTTACTATAATTTTAGCATCCGATTGTCCGTTGATAATATCTATTTGATGTGTTTTTTCTTCAAAATTGATTACATAATTATCATACAATCCTATAATTGTGAGCTCTTCTGAAGAGGATTTAAGGATAGGGTAATTAGCCAAAGGTTTATGAGGAGTAAACTTTCCATTTAAAAAAACATTAGCGTGATTTCTCCAATAGAGTGTGTAAAAGCGAATCATAGATAACTCATCTTCTGTTGCTTTTTGTAGTAAAATGGAAAGTTGTGGAACTCCGAACAAGGTGTTCACTAATTGTAATGCTTTTATCTCTAGAGGCTCTTCTCTATGGTAGGTGAACATATCACTATGAACAGCAGTATTTCCACAAAGCATTTTGATATCAGCAATGCGTACTCGATTCATGGCAGAATCTCCAGGACAATCAAACGCTCTAAACATATTGCCATATTTACGCATGGCAGGACCAGTATATTTCTGACGAAATTCAATTACAACATTAGGTTTAATGGCGTGTAATGAGCTAATTATGTCGGTCATTAAACGATCTACTGCCAGATTTACTGAGGAGTAATCCCTTCCGTCTTCTTTTGTTAGTTTAGTACTGGGATACACTTTAAATTCGTCTATAAAATCAAGTTTGAACCCATCAATTTTCCATGTGGTTAATGCGGTTACGTATAAACTGATAAGGTAGGATCGTACTTCCGGATATCTTGGATCAAATACTGGAGCCCAACGATGTTCTTCAGTAAGAAACTTGTCCTTAAATTTCTTGTAAGCTTTGGATTTTTTTCCGCAAAAAGGAACAGAATACCATAACGCTAATTTCATGCCGGTTTTATGAACTTCATTAACGAAGCCTTCCATATCAGGAATTCTTTCGGGATACCAATCTCCAGTGTAATCGTACCCTCTGTTTTCATCTTTTGTTTGCCAACCATCATCAAGAATGATCAATTCGTATCCTAATGTAGAAGCGATTTTGCATTCTTCAAGGAGGTCTTTAATATCCAGTTTTTGATGAAATTGATACCAAGTAGAATATACAGGTACTTTTGCTAAATCTGGAACAATAGCAGGAGTGAGGTTTTCAAAGTTTTCCCACCATTTCCCTACATTTTTAAGAGATTCTGAGAAATGCTGATCCCTTTGATCAATCCTTAATTGAGCGTTATAATTTGTTATGGAATGATGTCTTTCCGTAAAAAAAGAAATGTGGCAATAAATACAATTATCTTCTTCTCTATATAAGGCGTTTAGCTTTTTTGTGTTTATAGCATCCGAACAAGCAAAGGTTATTATATTACTATCATCATGACCAAACAATGAAATCACAGGAGAATCTACAGAAATTCGAGATTCCATATGATCTAATTCCCAGTCATCCATGATTCTTTTTGCAAAATCTGTGGTCGGTTTCCAAACACCTTTTACATTAACTGCAGGAATTTTCCATTTAAAAGTGACTTTTTGAGGTTGGAATTCTAAGTCTGAAGAAAAATTAATATTGTAAATGGAAACTCCGTTATGTTCTTCGAGCAAAGAGATGTCAACCTGAAAATCCTCTGATTCCTTTAGCACCTCTATATTGCAAGTAATTGCTTCTTTCATGCGTTTTTTATTCTTTGATATTTTGGCAAAATCAATTGTTTGCCAAAACATGGCTTTTTTTATCGTTTATCTTGTGTACGATGATACTATCATTGTTTTGTGTTGCAATAATTAATTTTTCATTGTGCTTATTTTCGACTGAGACAATGTGATTCGATTGTTTTGGTACTAAAAAGCCACTTTCGCTATTTTTTATAGGAATGAATCCATTTTTTGTTCCTTTTAAATAGATTCCAACCATTGCATCATGTCTTCCATAATTGGCTTCGGCAGAATAATTATTACCTACAATCAGGACATCTTTAAAACCATCAAGATCCCAATCTCCAACCAGAAAATCATTGATAGGAGATGTCTGACAAACTTGAGGTAAATGAATAACTCTAAAAGTGTTATTACCTATGTTTTCTGCATAAATTGATTGGAATATATGAGCGCTGAGGGTTTCAGTTTTTAGATTTTTGATATTTAGTAATTCTTCAAAACTAGCTTTAGAGAATTTGTCATAGGTAGGATATACCTTTTTTAAGCTTACCAATTGTTTCATGATATCATCTCTAGTATGAATAGGTTTTAGAGAAGTTCCGTCTGAAGTTTCAAAATATTGAGCTAAAACAGGATCAATACTACCGTTACCGTCAAAATCTTTTGTGTAGATATATACAGGTTGATTAGGAATTGGCTTTATGAATCCATTGATTCCTTGATTTCCTGCAAGTATATCTTGATCCCCATCATTATCAAAATCTGCCATGGTAATATTATTCCACCAACCAGACATGTTTATTGGTTTTCCTTCCGCGTCCTGCCAATGTATTGGGATTTCTTTTGCACTGTCTTTTTTAATGTCATATATACTAATAGGCATCCATTGTCCGACTACAATAAGCTCTTTAGTATTGTTATTGTTGATGTCTGCCCAAACCGCATCTGTTACGATTCCTGGAATAGAAAATGAGATCTTATCGTTTACGGATAAGTTTCCTTGTTGATTGGTTATTATATAACTTGGAGTAGAAAGAGGATATTTACCTGGTGATACACCACCACCAATAAAAATATCTTGATATCCATTAGAATCTATATCATTGGCGACTACACAGCTTGTATTTGTTTTAATTTTGGAAATGTTATTGTTTTCAATTTTAGAAAACAATCCTTTTCCATTGTTACGATATATTCTATCCTGAAGTAATTCTTCGTTGCGTCCTGCATCTGTTCCTCCACTTCCAACATATAAATCTTTATCACCATCATTATCTAAGTCAATAAATAAAGAAGCGGTGTCTTCGTACATAGCATCAAATTCTTGACTAGGTTGGTAAGTTCCGTTATCAGCTTCAGTAAAAAGGAAACCAGGCTTGCCTTTACTACCTCCAATAAAAATCTCATCACCTTCCATATTATCAAGATTGCTCGATGTAATGCAAGGCCCCGAAGCATTAAATTGATGACTTAACAAAGATTGTATGGCATAGTCATTTAGATGATTTTCTTGATGTGAGTATGAGAAGATGTTTTTCCCTTTTTCAAAAAGGAAACTATTGTTTTTTTTCGATTTCTTTATTGAAGATTTCTGATGATTGATAGTGAGAACTTGGTTGGAAGAGACATTTTTCAATTTTGAGATGTTGCCATCTGGCCAAGTTACTAGTAATGAATCCGCTTTTTTTGAGTGTATTCCAAAATGAATAATAGGTTCAACGGATGATAAATATCCTTTAACAATTGACTGATATTGTATTTGTTTGATGCCGTTTTCCCATAAGGTGATTTTTGCACCTATTCCATTTTTGTTTTTAAGAGTACCTCCTAATTGTACTCTCAAAAAGTTTTTGCCAGTATCAGAAGTGTGATTTTCTAAAATAAAAGCTGGACTATTAATATTATTTACGATGAGATCCAGGTCGCCATCCATATCTAAATCAGCATAAGCAGAACCATTAGAGTATGAATTTAGATTTTTAATCCATTGAGAGGAAACATCTTCAAATTGAATATTTCCACTATTCTGAAACATTACATTTGGAAGATGTATCCCTGGAAGTTTTTCGACCAAGTTTTTGAATTTTTCATTTCGAGCTTTTGGGGTTCCAAAGATGTTATTCTGTTGGGAGTAATTGACAAAATCTAAATCCGTAATGTCTTTTACATAACCATTAGTGATATAAATATCTTTGTTTCCATCATTATCATAATCCGCTATAAGTGGAGCCCAACTCCAATCTGTACTGGCAATACCTGAGGCAAATCCAATTTCTGATGCGGGTATTATTTGGTCATTAATAAAACCATTGTGCAGTTGTAAGGTGTTATGAATATATTGAGGAGTGTACCCATTTCTCTGAGACAATAAATATTTATCATAATTATTGGAACCTAACATTTTCTTTTGGCGTTCATAATCTTTCGGAAGCATATCTACTACCAGAATATCGGGTAAAATATCATTATTGATATCTGCTATGTCAACGCCCATGGCATTATAGGTTTGTTTTGATAGAATTTGTTGATTGATTTCATCAAAACCGAGATGCAGTCCATTAGCATCAATACCTTTGTTAAGGTATAATAAGTCATTAGTTATAAAATCATTACTTACATAGATATCAGGTAAATTGTCATTATTAAAATCATTTATAGCTACACCTAACCCGAATCCTTTATGAATAATACCTAAACTATCGGAAACATTAGAGAAGTATATTTGATTGGTACTCTCTATGGTTTTGTTTTCTAATAAATAATCTGATAGATGTACTGGAAGGTATTTTTTAGGAATAGGTGCGTTTCTGTCTCTTTTAGTATTGCCATTATGTACAATATAGGCATCAAGGTCACCATCGGTATCATAATCAAAAAATAAGGTTTGTTGACTGTAATTTCCATCATCTAATCCATAAGTTGAAGCTTCTTCTTCAAAAGAAGGGATGCCTTCATCATTAACTCCTTTATTTATAAATAATAAATTATTACAATCATTATTACAGTTTGCGCCACCAACATTAAGATAGATGTCATCTAACCCGTCTGTGTTGATATCAATAATGCTCACCCCAGTAATCCACGTGTTTGTTTCAAAATTGGATGTAACCGAGACATCTTTAAATTTTAAATTTCCTTGATTTAGATATAATTTACTGGATACCTGATTTCCTGTAAAAATAATATCAGGTAAGCCGTCATTATTAAAATCACCTATGCCAACTCCTCCTCCATTATAACAATATTGAAAATCGATGACATTAATTTGATCATTTTCTGTAATCGTATTTTCAAAACTAATGTTGGAGTGCGATTGTGGTATAAATGTAAAGAGGTGATTTTCTCCTACCTGATTTTTACAATTAGATAACAAAAGAATTAGCGTTATATATATAAGAGTTTTTTTCAAAAAAAGATAGATTTAGAAAATTTTCAAAACCAAGCAAACCCAGGGAAAAGTTTGCTTGGCTGACTAAAACAATAAAAACATTACAATCAAACAATTACTTATACTATCGTTTAGTATCCATCATTTTGATCCAAGTTAGGATTGGCTTGTAATTCTGGTAATGGAATCCATAAAAGTTCATCTTGTCCAGTAGTAAATACAGCTGCTGATCCTGCAAGAGATTTAGGATGACGACCTCCTGCTACAGTAGAACCAGGACCTAATATATCATCCGCTAATTCCCAACGTACTAAATCGAAAAAGCGATGTCCTTCGCCGGTTAATTCCATAACCCGTTCATCTATAATAGCTTGTTCTACTTCTTCTTTGGATAATGTATTAGGTAATAGAGTAATCTGTGCGCGTTCTCTAACTTGATTGATAAATGGTATGGCATTTGGTGTGGCACCATTTTCATTAAGAGCTTCGGCAAGCATTAATAATACATCAGCATACCGTATGATTCTCCAGTTAGTTCCTAATGTATGTCCAAAACCAGGAATTTCTGCGCTAGATAAACCTTCATCTAAACCTGCGTATTTCCTTGAAAATAGAGCTGGAACTCCTAGATTTTCTGCAATTTCGATGCTTGGAGCAAAATCTTCTATAAACGGAGCTCCTCCATATCCAGTAGCTCCGGGATAATCAAAGGCGATGGTTGCATTTCTTCTTACCATATCTCCATTATCTTCAAAAATTTGAAGAATATGTGGATTTATCACATGTCCTTGATCTAAACTTACATGTGGAGGAGAGTAATCAATGTACCAATTGGATTGAGATCCTGTAAGTGGTGAATCTGCTCCCCAAACAAAATTGTCTTGTTCTACATATTGAAGTTCGTATACAGATTCTGAATTATTTTCTACAGAAGAGTTAGACGAAAAATTATTCCTATAATTCTCAGAAGGAAGTAAAGAATATCCTAGTGTAGTCACTTCGGTAAAGTCCGTAACTGCATTTGTCCAATCTTCCATGTATAAATAGGTTTTTCCTCGTAATGCGAGTGCTGCTCCTCTGGTAGGACGTCCTACATCATTTGTTCCCCAAGATTGCGGAAGCCTGTTCACTGCTTCAGTAAGGTCCGCGATGATTGCTTCATTAAACATTGCTGGTGTTGCGTTAGAAGGAAAGAATTCTTCTGGGTTTTGCGTGTCAGGTGTTTGCATAACAAGTGGAGCAGTTCCAAAAAGATTTAATAAATACCAATTACAGAATGCACGTTGAAAATGTGCTTGCCCTAAAATTTCGTTTTGAACTTCTCCTGATAGCACACCATTTTCTGCATCTTCTTCAATAATTCTATTAGCTCTAGCGATAGATTGATATAATTGAGGATATAAGTCTACCGCCCATCTAGAGATGCCAGGCTGACCTTCTAATGTAGACATAGTCGTGTTTTGTTGGAATGGGATTACGTTATAGGCATCTGATCGTAACATAGCACCTGTATGGATAACTCGTCCCCAAAATAAAACAGCGGTTATAGGATGATACATACCGTTTACAGCTAGTCTAAAGTCATTTTCCGTTTGGAAGAACTCGGGTTCTGCTACATTATTGGGATTTGAAATGTTAAGGTCTTCTTCGTTACAGCTATAATACATTACTACAAAAAGTAATAGCGTTATAAAAGGAAATAGTTTTTTAATTGTTTTCATATCGTATTCTTTTGTGTGTTTTTAAAATGACATTTGTATCCCAATTGTAAAGGTACGAGGCCTAGGTTGCGCCCTTACGTCAAGTCCTCTGTCAAAAACAGAATCAGCACTGGTTAATGGTGTAAAACCAAAGAAACCACGATTAGTTCCTAATCCACTATTGTTGGATCCTATTTCGGGGTCATATCCGGAATAATTTGTAATAGTAAATACATTCTGAACATTTGCAAATACTCTAGCATTAGAGACCCATTCTTTTCCTATAAAATCATTAAAGTTGTATCCTATTTCAAGTGTTTTCAGGCGGAAAAAAGAACCATCTTCTACAAAGAAATCTGATGGAAGCTGATTTCCAGCAGTATCTTGTGTTGTTACCCGAGGAAGATTTGTATTTGGGTTCTCAGGAGTATACGCATCCCTTACAATTCCAAATTTGTTATCATCCAGGAAAAAGTACCCAAAGAATTTGGTAACATTATAAATTTCGTTTCCCTGAACTCCATTAAAAAAGGCTCCGACATCCCAGTTTTTATAATTTACAGACAGGTTAATACCATACGTGAAATCTGGTGTCGGATCACCCAAAGAAGTCTGATCTTCATCATTTATTCTACCATCATTATTAATATCTACTCTTCTAAAATCCCCTGGTTGCAGCAATGCTCTTCGATCTGGATCATTAGCGAGAAAAGGATCGTTGTCTATTTCTGCTTGGTCATTATAGATTCCATCTGTCCTAAACCCAAAGAAAAATCCCAAAGGTTGTCCAACCTCAAAACGATTGGCTCTTAATCCTTCTTCATTATATGAAGGACCTACAATTGGGTTTGGGGAGTCTGTTAATTCGTTTTGGATTGCAGAGATATTGAAACCTACATTGAAGGTGAAATCACCGCCTTTATCATGGCTGTAAGCTGCTTCAAATTCAAAACCTTTATTATTAATAGATGAAGCATTTTGAAATACAGGGTTTACGGATCCATTAGAATCTGGAATCGCGACAGCTTGGATCACATCTTCATTATCTCTATTAAAATAATCTAAACTTAGTTTTAAGTTATTGTCTAATAATGAAGTGTCTACACCAAAATTAATAGTTTTTGATGTTTCAAAACTTAAGGTAGGGTCTACTAAACTTGTAATAGCAAATCCAGGAATTTGACCTGAAGAACCTCCAACCGTGATCGGAGAATTTGGTTCTACTACGGATTGATTTGAAAAAGGATCCACATTTTGAGATCCTAATTCTCCATATCCAGCTCTAAATTTGAGCGAATTAATGAGTCCGTCTTGATTAAAGAAGCCTTCGTCACTAATGACCCATCCGACGGAGAAAGAAGGGAATGTACCTGTATTAAATCCATCCGCAAAAAGAGAAGTTTTATCACGACGTACTATAGCGGTAAACAGATATTTTTGCTTGTAATTATAGTTTACACGTCCAAAAGTTGAGAAAAGTTTATTATCAAAACGCCCTCCACCTGAATTTATAATATTATCAGTAAACTGAGATATATTAGTGATATTATTACTAGGAAGCCCTTCGGCATAAACAGCAAGTGTATTTGTAGTAATGTCTTGGCGAGCACCTCCTATGAGAACATCAAAATTATGTTCTCCAAGACTTTTTTTATAATTAAGAGTAGGCTCGACATTTGTAGCATAGCGTTCTCCTCTTACTTCAGTAAGGTCATTGAGGGGATTCGCATTTGTCTCACTATCTATATTACTCTGAAAGAATGTGGGTTGAAATGTATTTCTGTAAAAATTAGTGTATTCAGTCCCCACATTGAGTTTAGCAGTAAGTCCTTCTATGATTTCATAGGAAAAATTCATATTTCCTAGAAAATTACGTTCTGTATTTTGATCATTAACTAATTGTGCGTTTGCAAATTTATTAGTCCCTCCAATTCCAAAAATAGGATCATTAATAGCCTCAAATCCACCTTCATTTTCAGGAGCGAAAGGACGAATAATAGGAACAGTACCTCCTTGATTTCCAAAAGCATTATTACGGGTAAATCGATTTTCTGAAAACCCGAAAGATTCTTGAATTTTAAGCCTTCCTATTTTAAATTCACTATTTAGACGTACGTTTTTACGGTTAAATTCTTCACTGATTAATAATCCTTCTTCATCGTAATAATTAGCACTAAAAAAGTATTTTGAGTTTTCACCTCCACCAGATATATTAAATCCAAAATCTTGAATTGTACCTGAGTTGATGCTCAAATCTTGAAAATCTGTATCGATTCCTGGATCAGGAATGTTCCCAGCAAGACCATCGTTAATTCTACGTTGGTTAAGAAAGGTGATATACTCGGAGCCATTAAGTAAATCAAGTTTTTTGGGTTGTGTGTTAACTCCACTTCGTATATCAATATTTACAGTAGGAGAAGAGTTTTGTTTACCTCTATTGGTAGTAACTATAATCACTCCATTTGCAGCACGGGAACCATATATTGCTGCGGATGTTGCGTCTTTTAACACTTGAAGATTTACAATGTCTTTTGCATTTAAGAAATTTATATTATCAGAAATGGCACCGTCAACTACATATAGGGGAAAGGAGTTAGTTAAAGAACTTACCCCACGCACAAAAACATTGGCGGGACTTCCAGGTGCTCCACCTGCTGTTTCTACCTGAACTCCTGCAAGCTTACCTTGTAAGGCTGAAGTAGGGTTTGCCGTAACAACCTGTGCAATATCTTCAGACTTGATCTGGGAGATAGCACCGGTAACATCTCTTTTAGATTGTGAACCATATCCAACAATTACTATTTCATCAAGAGCTGCAGCATCTTCTTGAAGTGTAATGTCTATTGTAGTTTGACCATTTACAGGTACTTCTGTAGTAATAAAACCTACATAACTAAATATTAAAATGGCATCATCGACTACATTGTTTAGGGTGTATTTACCGTCAAAATCTGTAGTTGTACCATTATCAGTGCCTTTTACTAAAATGTTTACTCCTGGTAATGGACCGTTAGGTTCACTTACTGTTCCTGTGATAGTTTGCTGAGCACTAATACAGGTGGTTGTAAGTCCAATGAGTAACATCATAATCCGATTGAATACTTTTCGCTTCATATGATTTGTGTGTTTGTTAATAGTTCTTTTCTGAGTTGAAAGTTAGATCAGAGTATTTTATTGTGCTATGATACTCTATGCTACTATGCAAATGTAAAGCATTTATTTTTATATCAAAACTTAAAATCATAATTTTTTATATAATAGTTAATTAAATAGTTTAAAATATGAAAATATGACAGGTAAAGAATGCAGGTGTTGTGAAATTCTCAAGATGAAAACTTTGTAGTATATAACACACAGAATTATGGTGTATTGAAGAATCGGTTTTTATAGAAATATGTTAAAACCTCGGAGTTGTGGATAAGGTTAAAGAGAATTACGTTGTCTTAAGTATGTGGGAACTATTTCCTGAATAGGATTTCCTTCTTTTACAAAAACTGCTGCTTTTTTTGCAATCTGTGTAAAATCCGTAGAAATTGTCGTTATTCCCCCAAAAGCAATTTCTTTTACAATGTTATCATTGTGTGCGAGGATACCAATATCAGATCCAATTCGGTATTCCATTTTTCGAGCATCTTTTAGTACTTTCCATAGCTGATTATCGCTAATAAAAAAGTACACTGTATTCTTCAGTAAAGTAGTAGCATCGTAACTTTCAACAACTTCCCCATTAATATCATAATCTTTAACAAATCGATTAAATGCAAGTAAAATTTCTGGAGGGAAATCTGAGTTTTCTTTAAAAAATAATACGAATCTATTGTATTTTTTTATCTGTGGAGTGAGTTCTACCAGTTTTTGATAAGTAACTTCTTCAAACTCCTGAGAAATAAAAGAATAATCTTTAGGCATTTTTAAATAACGGTCTACAATTAACAACCGGTTTGAAGAAATCTGCTTTAACAAAGAAGGCACTTCCTTTTGCTGTATAGGTGCGACCACATACATTCCGTATTTGCGGGAGATGTTATCCAGTATTGTCTTAAATAGTGAAAGGTTATTATGATGAAAAAAGATATCAATATGATATCTTTTACCAAGTTCTTTTCTAAAAGTATTATAAAAATCTTCTTGGAAACTATGGAAGGCAAATAGAATTAATGCAACTTTTAAGGTGACATTTGTTTCTTCGCTAATGATATAATAGCCTTTAAGGTTTTTAGACTCTACAAGTCCCCGTTCTTTTAATTCCGTATATGCTTTTACAAATGTTTTTCTAGCATATCCGACTTCTGCTACCATTTCATTAATAGAAGGAAGCTTATCACCGACTTTCAGAATTCCAGAATCAATTGCTCCTATGATACCATGCACAATTTGTTCATGTTTGGATATAGTGTTTATATCCTGTAGATCATATATTTTTTGCAGTAGCGGTGACATATTAATAATTGTGTATTCTGGTTGGCATAAAATTAAGCTTAAATACTAGATTTCAAAATTATATCCGGATTCTTGTAGTTTTTGGTATTTATCACGGTCAAACTTATATAAAAAGGCTCCTTTTTTAGAGCTAGTTTTATCTTTTTCATCTAGCTTGATAATTACATCAAAAGAGAGTATTTTTTTTCTGAAATTTCTGGGGTCTAATGTTCTTCTATAAATTGCTTCATAAAGTGCTTGTAGTTGAGGGATGGTAAATTTCTCTGGTAAAAGCTCAAAACCGATAGGCCGATACCTCGCAAGTTCTTCAATTCTTCGTAAAGCATCCGTTGTCATTTGATTATGATCCAGTATTAACGCGGGGAGTTCCTGTACTTCGAACCACTGTGCTTCGTTTTGTTCTACTATTTTTTTTATACTTTTATGAATCCGGATTAATGCATATTGCGCTACAGATATACAACGATATCCTGGATCTCTGTCCACCGAGCTATATGTTTTTAGTTCTTTCATATATACATTTCTTAGACCTGTAAATTCTTCAAGAATTCTTTTTGAGGCGTCAGAAACACTTTCTCCAATTTTCACAAAACTGCCAATTAAGGATAATGAATCTTTGAAAGGATTTATTTTTCGATTAAAAACTAACAACTTTAGTTTTCCGTCTTCAAACCCAAAAATGATACAATCAACAGCAACATAAAATTTATCTTTTTCTTGGTATGAGTTCATGCTATTAGTTAACAGGTGTTATTATCCGAAATATATTTAGACGCAAATTAGTAAAAAATACAGCATTAACAATAAATGTAAAAAATACATTTATTATATTTGTTTGATTTTCAGAATAAAAATGGGTGTTTGTCTGGATCCTATTTATCAAATTAGATTGAAAAATGGCAATAAATAAGAGTTTTGTAAAAGGTTTTAAGTCAGAGTTGGTTGTTCACTCTCCAGGAAGAATTAATTTTATTGGTGAGCATACCGATTATAATAATGGGTTTGTGATGCCTACTGCAATAGATAAAAAAATCATATTCTCATTACAGAAAAATGATTCCAATCATCTGTGTAAGGTGTACAGTTCAACCTATGATAAAATTCTTACAATTAATTTAAACAGACTAAAACCAAGTACTGAAGAATGGGAAAATTATATAGTAGGAGTGCTTAGTGAAATCTCTAAAATTTCTGATAGAGTAAAAGGGTTTGATTGTATTATTGATAGTCAATTACCCATTGGTGCAGGAATTAGTTCTTCTGCCGCTTTGGAATGTGGGTTAGCATATGGACTTAACGAACTTTTTAATCTTAATCTTTCTAAAATAGAACTTGTTGAGCTTTCACAACGTGCAGAACATAACTATGTTGGCACAAAGTGTGGGATCATGGATCAATTTGCATCTGTGATGAGTGAGGATAAGAAAGTAATTCTTCTGGATTGTAAATCAAAACATTATCGATTAATTGATGCTAATTTTGAACCCTACAAGGTTTTATTACTCAATACCAACGTCTCACATAATCTAGCATCTAGTGAATATAATACACGTCGAGAAGAATGTGAGAGGGTAATAGAAATTATTTCTAAAACATATAACAAAGTCAAATCTCTTAGAGACGTAACTAAAAGTATGTTAGATGAATTTAGAGATGATCTTACTGATGTTCTTTATCAGAGAGCTTATTATATAATTGAAGAAAATAATCGAGTGCTTCGGGCTTCAGAATTATTAGAAAAAGGAGATTTAGAAAGTTTTGGAGAATTAATGTATCAGTCTCATAGAGGGTTACAACATAAGTATGAAGTGAGTTGCCCTGAATTAGATTTTTTGGTTGATTTTTCTGAAGATTATGAGCGAGTTATTGGTTGTAGAATGATGGGTGGTGGTTTTGGAGGATGTACCATAAATTTAGTACATGCTGATAGTGTTAGTGATTACATTCTAAATGTCAAAAAAGCGTATAAAAAACAATTCGAAATTGATTTAACCTCTTTTATCACGGTTCCAAGTCCAGGAACTTTAATACAGTCATAAGTATGCAAGATTTTAATGACAATCCACATAGAAGATTTAATATTCTAACAGGTGAATGGGTATTAGTGTCGCCACATAGAACTAAAAGGCCATGGCAAGGAAAAAATGAAGAACCAAGCAAGTTTTCTGAAGTTCCTTATGAAGAAAGTTGTTACCTGTGTCCAGGAAATCTTAGGGCAAGTGGAGCTATAAACCCAGATTATGATAAGCCTTTTTCATTTACTAATGATTTTTCTGCTTTATTAGAAGACATTCCTAAGACAAAATATCGAGATAATTTGTTGAAGGCAGATGCTGAGATAGGAATTTGTAAAGTGGTTTGTTTTTCACCGAATCATTCACTTACATTACCTATAATGAAAGTTGAAGAGATTACTTCTGTGATTCAGTTATGGCAGGAAGAGTATATCAATTTGGGTAATATGAAAGATATTAATTACATCCAGATCTTTGAAAATAAGGGAGCAATAATGGGCTGTAGTAATCCACATCCACATGGACAAATATGGGCTCAAGGCTCTATTCCTGAGGAAATTAAAAAGAAAACGAAAGAACAAAAAAAGTATTGGGAAGTGCATAAAAAATCATTGCTCGGATCATACTTGAAACAAGAATTAGAACTTAAAAAAAGAGTGTTGATAGAGAATGATCATTTTGTAGCTTTGGTTCCGTATTGGGCTATTTGGCCTTATGAAACCATGATTATCCCAAGAAGAAATAGGAAAAGTATAGATCAATTAACCAAAGAGGAATTAGTAAGTTTTGCAGAGATTATAAAATCACTGACAACTAAATACGATAATATTTTTAAAACTTCATTTCCCTACTCTGCAGGAATACATCAAGCTCCGACGGATGGATCCGCTCATGAAGAATGGCATATGCATATGTCTTTTTACCCACCACTATTGAGATCAGCTACGGTAAAAAAATTTATGGTAGGTTATGAAATGTTTGCTAATCCACAGCGCGATATTACAGCGGAGCAGGCGGCAAAAATAATAATAGAGCAACCTTTAGAGCATTACTCTTTACAACTATAAGTATAGTAGTTAATTATAAAACTTTAGCCACTTCCTGATTTACAAATTCAAGAAACCTTTCATCCTTTTCTGAGAAAGGGTCTGAAGTTTCAGAATCGACATCTATTTGTCCTATGTTCTCTCCGTCTTTAAAGAGTGGAACAACTATCTCGGATTTCACTTTAAAACTGCAAGCAATATAATTATCTTGAGCTTGAACATCTGGAACTATAAAGTTCTCATTAGATATTGCTACCTGACCACAGATTCCTTTACCAAAAGGTATAATGGTATGATCAGTCTCCTCACCAACGTAAGTTCTTAGTTTTAATTCTTCTTTATCACCATTTTTAAAATAAAAACCAACCCAATCATAGTATTCAATAGTCTTATTTAGTAATTGACAGATTTCATGTAGTCTATCGGTTACTGCATTACTTTCATTTTCAAGTATGTTAATAACCTTTGGTTTTAATTCTTCAAATAGCATTCCTTACAATTTTTCGGCAAAAGTATTTAAAATATTTAAAATTGTCGGATTTTTATAATGGTATTGTTTTGTTAAAAATTTCTAATAGAAATGCAAAAAAATAGCGATTCTTTAAATATTATGTATTTTTGTTCATAACATGAAAAAAGGTTTTCAGAAAATTACATCTCTAATATTAGTTTGTCTGGTATTGCTATCTACTTTTTCCTTTACAGTAGAAAAGCATTATTGTGGCCGCTTTTTAGTAGATGTAGCAGTGTTTTCTAAAGCCAAGGATTGTGGAATGGAAATGATGGATCATTCTGATGATCAAAACATAGAAATGAAAAGAAAATCTTGTTGTAAAGATGAGATTATTGTCCTGGAAGGACAGGATGAGCTTAAAATTTCTTTTGAACAAATAGATTTTCCTCAGAAAATATTTTTAATATCATTTTTACATGCTTACACAGAGCTTTTTTCTTTACCAAAAGAAAAGTATTTGATATATGAGGAGTATTCTCCACCCGAACGGGTTACAGATATGCTCATTCTACATGAGACTTTCCTGATTTGATTTAGACTATTGTTATTGTTTGACAAAAGTAGTGCTAAGCTATTGTTGTCAAAATAGTCATAGGTTTTGTTATTATGAATCTATTGACTTTAATTAATAATAGGCTAAATAATATATCTATGCTAAATAAAAGCATTAAATTTTTAATAGAAAATAAACTTATAGCAGTCTTACTGTTATTAATTTTAGTTGGCTGGGGTCTGATTCATTCGCCTTTTCAATCAGCGGTAGGTTTCTTACCTAGTGATCCAGTGGCTGTAGACGCAATTCCTGATATTGGAGAGAACCAGCAGATTGTTTTTACAAAATGGGCAGGAAAATCTCCTCAGGATATAGAAGATCAAATTACGTACCCTTTAACTACTTCTTTATTAGGAGTGCCAGGTGTGAAAACTATTCGTAGTTCTTCCATGTTTGGATTTTCTAGTATCTACATTATATTCGAAGAAGGTATAGAGTTTTATTGGAGTCGTAGCCGAATTTTAGAAAAGCTAAATTCTTTGTCTGATGGATTGTTACCTAATGGAGTGAGTCCATCTTTAGGTCCTGATGCTACAGGATTAGGGCAAATATTTTGGTATACATTAGAAGGGCGTGATAATAGCGGAAATGTAACAGGTGGTTGGGACTTGCAGGAATTAAGAAGAATTCAGGACTACTATGTTAAATACGGATTGTCAGCGGCTAATGGAGTTTCTGAGGTAGCATCTATAGGAGGATATGTTCAGGAATATCAGGTGGATGTGAATCCTGAATTAATGAAGCAATATAATATTGGATTGCATCAGGTTGTGAAGGCGGTAAAAGAAAGCAATCGTGATATTGGAGCTCAAACTTTGGAGATTAATCAGGCAGAATATCTGGTTCGTGGTTTGGGATATGTTGCATCAATTGCGGATATAGAAAATGCTGTCGTAAGTGCTGAGAATTATACTGCAATTAGAATAAAAGATATAGCCAAAGTTTCTTTGGGGCCGTCTGCCAGGCGCGGGATTTTGGATAAGGAAGGAGCAGAGGTTGTAGGCGGTGTTGTGGTATCTCGATATGGAGCAAACCCTTTGGAAGTTATTAATAATGTAAAAGATAAGATACAAGAATTAAGTTCAGGATTACCTTCTAAAGTGCTTAAAGACGGACGTGTTTCTCAGTTGACTATTGTCCCTTTTTATGATAGGACTGAGTTAATTCAGGAAACTTTAGGGACGCTAAAAGAAGCATTGACTTTAGAGATATTAATTACTGTTTTAGTAATTATTATGATGGTTTTTAACCTTAGAGCTTCTGTTTTAATTTCTGGTTTGTTACCAGTAGCAGTTTTAATGGTTTTTATTGCAATGAAAATTTTTAATGTAGAAGCTAATATAGTTGCATTATCAGGGATTGCCATCGCTATCGGTACAATGGTAGATGTAGGTGTCATACTTTCAGAAAACATCATACGACATCTTGATGAAGATAAAGAAGGTTTGCCGGTAAATACGGTTGTTTATAATGCTACTACTGAAGTTTCAGGAGCCATATTAACAGCAGTTTTAACGACCATCATAAGTTTTATTCCAGTTTTTACGATGATAGGAGCAGAAGGAAAGCTTTTTCGTCCATTGGCATTTACAAAAACTATGGCACTTACTGCATCCATAATTATAGCACTGTTTTTGATTCCTCCTTTTGCAGCATATTTGTTTAGAAAACGATCTATCAAAAAAACAATAAGTTATGCGATTAATGTAGCTCTCATAATAGCTGGGGCAATAGCAATTTTTTATGGTACTTTATTAGGCCTTATTCTTATAGCATTTGGTGTTGTCAGAATTTTACAACTTATGGATAAGCTCGTAGAGAAGAAGGCTAATCTGGTTCGTGTTATTATTTCTACTATAACCATTGTTTTTCTGCTCGCAGAGTATTGGAGACCTTTGGGTATGGATAAAAGTGTTTTTTGGAACTTGATCTTTGTTGGAGGTATATGTTTTGGGTTGTTAGGAGTGTTTTCTTTGTTCCAAAGCTACTATGTGAGGATACTGAATTGGACACTTGATCATAAATTGTTATTTATGTCATTACCAATTGGTATGGTAATTTGCGGGGTATTTATTTTTAAAAACATAGGAAAAGAATTTATGCCATCTCTTAATGAAGGTTCATTCCTATTAATGCCTACCTCATTGCCGCATGCTGGAGTGGAGGAAAATAAACGTGTGCTGCAACAGTTAGATATGGCCGTTGCAACAATTCCGGAAGTAGAAACTGTGGTGGGTAAAGCTGGAAGAACAGAATCAGCATTGGATCCTGCTCCATTATCTATGTATGAAAATATAATACTTTATAAGTCAGAATATGTTTTAAATGACAAAGGCGAACGTCAACGTTTCAGAGTAAATGACAAAGGTTTATTTGAACTTAAGAATGGAAGTTTCGTATCTAATCGTAACAATAAGGATAGTTCAAGCGAAGTTAGGAAAGATGAAGGATTGTTAAGTGAAAACATTATGATGAGACCTGATGTGACAGCAAAAGAGCTAATTCCTGATAAGGATGGAGAATATTATAGAAACTGGCGACCACACATTAAATCTCCGGATGATATCTGGAATGAAATTATAAAGGTGACTAAACTTCCAGGAGTGACATCTGCTCCAAAATTACAACCTATCGAAACTAGGCTAATTATGCTTCAAACTGGAATGCGAGCACCGATGGGGATTAAAGTAAAAGGGCAAGACCTAAAATCTATTGAAGCTTTCGGAATTCAATTAGAAGATATTTTAAAACAAGTGGATGGAGTTAAAACTGAAGCTGTTTTTGCAGATAGAATTGTAGGTAAACCATATTTACTTATTGATATAGATCGTGAGCGAATCGCGCGTTATGGAGTTTCTATCGAAAAAGTTCAACAGGTATTAGAGGTTGCTTTAGGAGGGATGATGTTAACAGAAACGGTAAAAGGAAGAGAGCGTTATGGTATTAGAGTGCGATACCCTCGAGAATTACGTTCTAACCCAGATGCTATAAAGAATATTTATATTCCCGTTGCAAAAGGAAACCCAATTCCTCTAAGCGAGTTGGTAACTATCAGATATGAGCAAGGGCCGCAAGTGATAAAAAGCGAGGATACATTTCTTATAGGGTATGTATTGTTTGATAAATTAGACAAATATGCCGAAGTGAATGTGATTGAAGATGCGCAGAAGTTAATAAAACAGAAAATAGATAGCGGAGAATTAATGGTCCCAAAAGGAATTAATTATCAATTTACTGGAACTTATGAAAATCAGGTACGAGCAGAGAAAACACTCTCTTTTGTGATACCTTTGGCCCTACTTAGTATCTTTTTGATATTGTATTTTCAGTTTAAATCTGTGACAACATCACTTATGGTTTTTACAGGAATTGCAATAGCTTTTAGTGGAGGGTTTTTAATGATTTGGTTGTATGGTCAAGATTGGTTTTTAAATATTGATTTCTTTGGTGAGAATTTGAGAGGTTTATTCCAAATGGATACTATTAACTTAAGTGTAGCCGTTTGGGTAGGGTTCATAGCCTTATTCGGAATAGCTACAGATGATGGAGTCGTTATGGCAACCTATTTGACACAAAGTTTTAAAAGAAATAAACCAAAAACATTAAGAGATATCAGAACTTCTGTAGTAGAAGCAGGTGTAAAAAGAATACGTCCTTGTCTAATGACTACTGCAACTACCATTCTGGCATTATTACCTATATTAACATCAACAGGAAGAGGAAGCGATATTATGATACCAATGGCAATACCTAGTTTTGGAGGGATGTTGATTGCTTTAATAACCCTATTTGTGGTACCTGTATTATTTAGTTGGAGAGAAGAGATTTTATTAAAAAAGAAGGCAGAAAATTATAAAGAAAATATACTGTAATATGGAAAGAAGTATGATTTGGTTTGAAAATTTTATGAAGTTACAATCAGGAATAAGAAAGAACTTATTCTTTATTCTTTTTTTCTTTTCTTTTTTTTCAAACGGACAAACACTGCAGGAATATATAAAGGAAGCAAATGAAAACAATCCAGAGCTTAAAGCGTATCAAAATGCTTTTGATGTAAGCTTAGAAAAAGTAAACGAAACCGGAAGTTTACCCAATACTAAAATCGCAACGGGATATTTCATTAGTGAACCTGAAACTAGAACCGGTGCACAAAAAGCTAAGTTTACAGCCCAACAGGATATTCCGTGGTTTGGAACGATCAAAGCAAGAAAAGAAACCGCTTCTACAGAGAGTGAAGTGTATAAGAATAAATTAGAGATCGCGAGAAGAAAAATCACGCTACAAGTTGAACAAACCTATTATAAATTATACGAGCTTAAAGCGGCACAGAATGTATTATCTGAACAAGACAAGTTGCTTGATACGTATACTGAAATTGCACTTAAAGAAGTAGAAAATAATAGAGCTTCTGCAGTAGATGTTTTAAAATTGAATATTGCAAAAAACAATCTTCAAAATCAAAAAGAAATTCTAAAAGGTGAAATTCTTACCACAGAAACTGCTTTAAATCAGTTATTACATAGAGATGGCTTCGATCCTTTGGTTGTTCCGGATAATTTATTTATTCCGGAAGAAGAGCCAACCATGATGTTAGATGAGATTATTTATCATCCAGAACTAATTACATATGATACGCTAAACGACCTTATAGAAAAAAAGGAAAAAACTAATGCAAAAGAGGCATTACCTTCAATAGGTGTGGGGTTAGATTATGTAATTGTTCAAGAACGTCCAAACATTAGTTTTTCGGATAATGGTAAAGATATCATTATGCCAATGGTTTCTCTTTCAATTCCTCTTTTTTCTAAAAAATATAAATCTCGTTCTAAGCAATATGAATTGCAAAAAGAAGAAATGTTTCAGAAAAGAGAAGCATCGCAGAATAACCTAGAAAACCTTATGGAGGAAGCAATAAATAATAGAATTACAGCTCGAATTAATTATAATACACAACAAAAAAATATAGAACAAGCAAAACAAGCAGAAAAGATACTATTATCTGGTTATCAAACGGCTCAGTTGAATTTTGAAGATATTTTAGATATTCAACAAATGTTATTAGCTTTTGAGAATAAAAAAATTGAAGCAATTGCCATGTATTTTAAGCAAACTGCTGTTCTTAATTATTTGCGTTAATAAATATTGAAAAGTATAATTCCTTAAAAAATAAAGAAAAATGAATAAAATAGCTTTAAAAATTATCGTTGCCATAGTAACCTTGTCAATACTATCTTGCGGGAAAGATAAAAAAGAACCAGTAAAGAAAGTTCCTGTTAAGGAAGAGGTAATTATTGCCAGTGATGTTGACCTTAATGTTACAGATTCTAGAAGTGAAGTCGTTTTTACAGATGAAACTATTGATAAAATATATAATCAATATCTAATGGTAAAAAGAGGTCTTGTAAATTCGAATTATGAAGTAGTACGACAGGAGGCAAAAAAATTGGATGATTTACTTATAGACTCACAGGAAAATAAACAATTAAAGGCTACAGCAAAATTAATTTCACTTACAAAAGAAGTTAAAAAGCAAAGAGACTTTTTTGTAACGCTTACTGCAGAAACCGAAAAACTAATTAGTACTGCCGATATTACTTCTGGAGAAGTATATAAACAATTCTGTCCAATGGCTTTTGATGGTAATGGAGGATATTGGTTATCTGATTCTAAAGAAGTCCGTAATCCATACTATGGAGATAAAATGTTGAAATGCGGTAGTGTGAATCAAACAATAAAATGAAAAAGAAATATTATATAGAAGGAATGACTTGCGAAGGATGCAGATCTGGTGTAGAAAATATACTGAATGCAATTCCTGAAGTTATAAAAGCTGAAGTAAATCTTGAAAACAAAGAGGCTGTCATTACGCTTAAAAAACAGTTGGATATTGATGTTTTCAAAAAAGCAGTACCAGATAAATATACTATTACAGAAAAAGATGATAGTACACTCTCTGCAGTTAATGATAATTTCACAAAAGAGAAAAGTGAGTTACAGCAATTGTTTCCACTTTTCCTGATTTTTGGATATATAACGATCGCTACGGTTTTGCTTAATCATAACCCTTGGCGAATTGATGACTTTATGTTGGATTTTATGGGGTTATTTTATGTAGTATTTAGCTTTTTCAAACTTCTCGACCTGCAAGGTTTTTCCCAATCTTTCAGGATGTATGATCCTTTGGCAAAAGTATTGCCAATTTATGGTTGGACGTATCCTTTTATTGAAGTAGGATTAGGGCTTATGTTTTTAATGCGATTTAAGATTACCATTGCTTTGGGTGTAACTATTATTGTTTTAGGGATAACAACCATTGGTGTAACCAAAGTACTAGTTGATAAAAAAAGTATTCAATGTGCTTGTTTAGGGACAGCCTTAAAATTACCAATGACCAAGGCTACTTTTATAGAGAATACAATCATGTTAGTAATGGCGATATGGATGTTAATGAAGATATATTCTTAAGAAAAATATACGATAATGGTTAAAAGAAAAACCGCAATAATTATTAGAAAATCACATCGATATCTTGGTATTTTTTTAGGAATACAATTTTTGATGTGGACTATTAGCGGATTATATTTTAGTTGGACTGATATTGATGAAATACATGGAGATCAATTTAAGAAAGAAGTACAACCAATAAGTCATAATAATTTATTGAAGTTAGATGCTTTTTCATATGAATATCCTATTTCATCATTAGAATTGAAAACTATAGCTAGCGAACCTTACTATTGGATTAATGACAGTGTGCTAATACATGCGCAATTGGGAAATATAAAAGAGAAGATATCTAAAGAAGATGCATTGAAAGTAGCTTCGGAATATCTCATAGGAAGTCTAAAAGTAAAGTCGATAGATTTTATAACCGAAGTAGGAAAGCATCATGAATATAGGGGAAGACCTTTGCCTGCTTATGTAATTAGTTATGATCATCCAGAAAATATAAAGGCATATGTTTCAGCATTAGATGGATCATTTCAGAGAGTACGTCATCAATCTTGGAGATGGTTTGATTTTCTATGGATGACGCATACTATGGATTATGAAGGAAGGGATAACTTTAATACGATTGTATTAAGAGTTTTCTCCTTGCTAGGATTAATAACAGTGCTTAGTGGTTTTGTACTTTGGTATATCTCCTCACCAACACTTAGAAAAATTTTCAAAAGATGAGTAAGATGAAGAAGAACGTTGTTTATACCGGAGTAGCATTATTGACAGGATTGCTTATAGGATATTTTATTTTTGGAGGAAACACTAGCAAAGAATCTTCAGTTGCACACGATCATACTGAGGAAGTTTCTAATCAAATATGGACGTGTTCGATGCATCCACATATTATGCAGTCAGAACCAGGAGATTGCCCAATATGTGGTATGGATTTAATACCTACTGAAACTAACGAACAAGGGCTAAGTACAGATCAGTTTAGGATGACCGAAAATGCTTTGGCGTTAGCTAATATTCAAACATCAATTGTGGGCAGAACAGATGTTGATTCTCAAGAGTTGAAACTATCAGGTAAGATTAAAGAAAATAAAAATACAAGTGCGGTTCAAGTAACTCATTTTTCGGGACGTATCGAAAAACTTTTAGTAAACTCAGTAGGAGAAAAGGTGTATAAAGGACAAAAGATTGCAATTATCTATTCTCCGGAATTGGTTGCAGCACAGCAAGAGTTATTGACAGCTGCGGGACTTAAAAAAACGCAGCCCGCTTTATATAAAGCAGTTCGAAACAAGCTAAAACTAAGAAAACTTTCAGATGATCAAATCAATCAGATAGAATCCTCAGGTGAAACCAAAGAAACTTTTCCTCTGCATGCACAGGTATCAGGAGTTGTTTCGGAAAAAATGGTGGAGGAAGGGAATCATATAAATAGAGGAGAAATACTATTTAAAATCACCAATCTTAGTACTGTTTGGGCATCTTTTGATGCCTATGAAAATCAAATTTCTTTATTAAAGAAGGGTCAGAAGATTAAGATCAAAACAAATGCATATCCTGATAAGGATTTTGATGCGGCAATTTCATTTATAGATCCAGTTTTGAATACCACCACGAGAACTGTTACAGTTCGTGCAGTTTTGGAAAATAATAATTCAATTTTTAAACCAGGAATGTTTATAGAAGGAGTTGTTTCAGCGACTAATAACAAACCAAATAATAGTATTGCAATTCCTAAAAGTGCTGTGCTTTGGACTGGGAAACGATCAGTGGTTTATGTAAAAGCTCAGTCAGAAATGCCAGTTTTTGAGATGAGAGAAGTAACTCTTGGTAATGCGAATAATGATACGTATCAGATTCTGAATGGTCTCGAAAATGGTGAAGAAATTGTTACTGATGGTACTTTTACAGTAGATGCGGCCGCACAACTACAAGGAAAAAAGTCTATGATGAAACGTAACAAGATAATAGATAAGCCTAAGAATACGGAGAAAAGAGAGAAAACGCATGTACCTGGTAGTTTTCAAAAAGAGTTCGTTACAAATTTATCAGCATACTTTCTTTTAAAAAATGCTTTAGTGGCAAGTAACGCTACGGATGCTACTATATTTTCGGAACAGATGCTAAGAGGATTAAAAGCTATACATACTTCTGAATTACAAAAGACGGAATTGGATTATATTCATATAATTATCCAAAAGTTAGAAGGAATAGCCAATAAAGAAGATTTAAAAGATCAACGGGAGCATTTTGTGATGCTAAATAAAAGTCTAGAAGCATTAATTAAAAATTTTGATAATCTTTCAAATACAATTTATATTCAGGAATGTCCGATGGCAGATAACAATAAAGGAGCAATTTGGTTAAGCAAAGAAGAAGAAATCAGAAACCCTTACTTTGGAGATGAAATGCTCACCTGTGGTAGTGTAATTAATACTTTGAAGAAAAATTGAAGTTTGTTTGAAAATGTATTTAGCTTTATAATTGTTAAAAATTAACGTTTTTTTTTAAATTGTAAGTCAAAACAACGTATCTTTAAATTAGGGAAATATTGGATTACGTTTTTTAATAGATTACAATTGTTAGTGCTATACGGTATATTTTTTACAAAATGTATCAATCGTATAGCTATTTTAGTATGCAATTTTTAAGCTGTTAAATGTGATCAAAAACGAAAGGGATATGGTAAAAAAATTACTATTTATTACATTTTTAATCTTACTTTTTTCTTGTAAGGAAACTTCAGTAGCTACAGAGACAAGCACTAGAACTTTGGCATTATTAGAGAAGTCTAAAGCTATTCAGTTACGTGCAGAAAAGGTGGAAAAACACATGCGGGAATGGCAGGATTCATTAGATCGTTTTGGTGATAAACAGGCTGCCCAAAACGCAATAGATGATAATGATTTTGTGGATATAGAAAAGTTATCAAACTATTTCGTTTTAGACATGAAATATGCTACAGAAGATAACTTTTTGAAAAAAGCGGTGTATTCTTGTGCGAAATGTTATGTGAGAGGAGTGGTAGCAAAAGCATTAATTAATGCGAATAAAGATTTTATGAAGAAAGGGTACAGGATAAAATTATTTGATTGTTATCGCCCTTATAGCGTGCAGAAAAAAATGTGGAAAATATTTCCTAATCCTGGTTATGTTGCTGATCCGAAGGGAGGATCAATTCATAATAAAGGTGCTGCTGTAGATATTACACTAACAGATCTACAAGGAAATCAATTAGATATGGGTACTACTTTTGATCACTTTGGAAAAGAAGCACATCACGCCTATAAAGAATTATCAGATGAGGTTATTGCTAACCGCAAGTTATTGAGAAGTATTATGGAAAAACATGGTTTTTCTATTATAAGAACAGAATGGTGGCATTATAATTTCAAAAGTGATACAAAATTTAAGATCTCAGATTTTAGATGGAAATGTACTTAACATAATTGTTTGATCATAATTTTTATCTGTCTCATAATTTTAACGTGCTTGATCTTGATCGTCTAATGCATGTCTAGAGTTAAATTATTTTTGATTGATATGTTGTATCGCTTTTTCTAGTAGTTCATCTTTACCATCTTTAATCCCTTTTATGGTGGGTTTACATTCTATATCTGGAATAATGCCTACTCTTTGCGTTTCATCACCATTTGGATAATAAACTCCAATACCCGAGATCATAGTTCTTAGCCTACCAGGTAATTGTATCGCCGAAATATTTCCATCAGCTCCTGCTGTGGTGCTGCCTATTATTGTTGTGTTTTCGCCTGCACGAAAGGCCATACTTTGATATTCAGCGGAACTTTGTGTGTATTCATTTAAAAGTATGACAAGTTTTCCTTTGTAGCTTTTATTAGTGCCCGAAATATTTAATGGTTTTGTTAAAGTGAATTCACCAGGATTATTAATATTTCCGTTAGAAAATTTCACAAATGAAACATCTTTCGAAGTGAAAAAAGACCCTAGTGAAAAAGGAACAAATGCAGAAGGGTAATTACGGATATCAATAATAATTCCTTTGGTGTCTTTAAATTGTTCTCTTATCTTTTTTACATCTTCATCTTTAATGTTTTTTAGTGTTACATAGCCAATATTGCCATCTAGCATTTTGAAACTCTTTCCGTTTTCATCCTTACGATACCAGCGGTACATATCGAGGTCATTTTTATCATAAAGTGTTAGTTCTTTGTTCAATTCCTTGGTATCTCTGATATATGTTAATTGAATAGTTTTTGAGTTGGATCGCAAAATATCTTCAGCGATATCTCTAAGCTGTGTTGGATAATTAGAGGCTGGGTAATATGGTTGTACTTCTTTTATAATATCTGCAATTTTTTTGCCATTGATGGTTGTAATTATGTCACCTTCCTTCAGCCCAGTAGTTTCTCTGTGTTCAGAGTTAAAAAAATCGTCAATAACTAATAGGTCTTCTATGAACCTAACATTTACTGGAGGGTAAAACTCGCCTTTCCATTTTTCAATTTCGTTATTTCCTCCCCAAAGATTAGCATGTGTATCTTGTATTTCTCCAATTAATTTTACGGCTGCTAATTCATATTCCAATTCATTTTTCGCATTCATGAAACTTGAAATGTGCGATTTTAATACAGTATTCCAATCTTTATCTGTAAGATGTTTGTTTGGAAAAAAATAGTGGATCATATTCCAATATTTATATAGTGTCAATAATCTAAAACCTTGATCTGGATAAGGCATATTTTCGTAATATTTTTCGTGCTTAAATTCTGGATTGCCCACACGAGGATACATGGCAACATAATAATGAGCTCCTTGATGTCGGTTTTGTTTGATATAAAGTAATTTTTCTTTTAGTTCTAAAGAGATATTACCTTCTGTGATCCATTTAATATCTGGTTTCAAGAATGCGTCCGGATCAGTTTCTTTGCAAGATTTACAATCTTTAATACTACCAAGAGCGTCTATCCATTTTATAAGAATCGCATCTCTATTATCCTTTGAAGCATTTAAATACTCAGGTAAAACTCTAAATAATTCATAGTCCCAGTTATGTTTCCCTTCAGCAACTGCTGGGTGATGATATTTTAGAAAACCCCATACTTTGCCAAGTAATTCAAGATTAGTAAGTCGTTGCTCATTAAGTTCATTAATAACTATTTTAGAACCTTTGTCAAATTCCTTGTCTTTTTCTGCAGGTGGCAATTCTCTGGCAGGTACCTTATCCAGTGTTTTGCCATCGATGGTAACATTGAGGTTGTCAATCCACATTTTTCCTTTGCCTACCAGCAATCCACCTATTACAATTTTCTGTGCGTTTTGGGGGTTTAAATCAAGAGTTATTTCATATTGTTTCCAATCTGTAGTTCCTTTAATTCCTCTATCATTCATGTTGTCAAATCCAACACTGGGATCAATTCTCATCCATAACCCTGCATAGCCATCGGTTACATTTTCAGTTTTGATATATCCAGTAAGTTTAATTTTTTTTCCTTGGTATTTTGCAGGTATAGAATAGGCCCAAGCTTTAAAATCTGACGCTTCTCCATTAGACTCTATAACCGCTGATTTTTTGCCAGAATGATATATCGTAGAATCAACTGAGATAGTATATTCCGAGCTACCAAAGTCTTTCCAATCTAATGGTCTTTTATTTTCTGTTTTTTCAAAACTAAGATTAAGTTCCTTTTCCTGTGCTTGAAAATTAATGGAAATAAGAATAAATAGAATTGGAATTATTTTTTTCATGGTAACAGTGTTCTTTGTTTGTATGGATAGAAATATTTTTTCGTCTTGCTTTATAATTTAAAAAGCGATTCAGAGTATTTTTTTTTTAATGATTTATCGATTAAATGGCTTTTCGTTGATCCAACGAAATCCTCTGTTAATTAATAAAAATTCTTCTCGTTCCTTCTTTTTAGTAACTATTTGGAGATGGTCGCATTTGTAAGTTCCTTCAAAAATATAGATGCTATCTTTTATTTTGTAGGAGAAATTTCTTACATCTGTACTGTCACTATATGAAATTAGATTTAACTTTTGTGATGTTGAATCTGTTTTTTCTTTAAGCCGTATGAACGTTTCATCCATAGTTTGAATATTACTATATCGTTTATCTACAATTAAACGTTTCCAGCGAATAGTGTCTGTTGTTAGTGGAGGTAAAGTATCGTTATTTTTAATAAATTCTTTTACTTCATATATACCAAATAAAGCAGATTTTGGCGCCTTTTTTCCCCATTGTTTTTCGCCTTCAAGAGAGCCTTCAATATTTGTGTAAAACAGATACCCGATCACTAAGGTCTTTATTACTATAGCGGCTATTTTTAGTTTCTTTTTGGTGAAGTATTGTGGGATTTTCTTGGGTTTAACTTCTTTGTTTAAAACAAAGAAATTTAAGATGTTTTTAATATCTGGCGCTAATATGAATACCCCCATTATTGTTAATAAGGCACTGTATAATTTTACAGGAATGTCATAACTCATATTCATCATAAATACGTTGAACATTACTCCGACAACCATTAATGCTCCTAAAAGCGTTGTTTTTCTAAATATTAGTAATATTCCTGCTATAATTTCTGCATAACCAGAAAATCGAGTGTATGTATCACTATATTCCATAAAATTCCACATCAAGCCCATTGGAGATTGGTTACCAAAAGGTTTAATAAGATCAATATTTCTTAACTCTGAAAATTGAAGTGTAAATGCTTTAGAGAACCCATAAGAAAACATAGTTGCGATTAGGTAATATCTTACCAGAGTTCTTGTGTAAAGCAATAATTTGTCATAGTTAGATCTTTTAAAATCGATAACGCTCCAAATAATAGTTGTAATAAATGTAATCAATAGGATAACAAACTGAAACACATAATCAGTAGTAGTGTCTCCACTACCTGTAGGGACCATCGGCAACTCATAAGGTATATTTAGAATGTATTTTCCAACCCAAATACATAATTGATCGAGTCCCTCATAATAGAAAGAAAAAGTATTTCCTAATCCAGGAATTAAACCAATGTAGTAGAAAGGAAAAGGAAAAATGTTTAGAAAGAGATAAACGAAAAAGAATCTAAATAAAATTTTCGTTGCTAGTCTCCAATTAGTTTGAGTACTGATATCTTGTGTGACAGACATTTGATTGATGGTTTGTTGTAATACTTTTATAAGACTACAAGTGCACACAAATGTTACAAATAATAGTCATATCAAAAAAACAGCATCCGCAAGTAGCGGATGCTGTAAGAGCACAATTATAAAATCGGAAAAAATTAAAATTGTTCAATTTCAGTACTACGTTACCTGGCTTTAGTAAAAAATTCACTAGCAATAACAGTCTTTTGTGTTGCTAGGGAATAAGTAGTACTTACGACTCCTTAATGTTTCTCAGCGCGGAATCGATCTTTTTGTAATGCAAATTTTATTTGATTCAGGATTCAGGAAACAAGACGGTGTTATGTTGTGTTTGTTTGTCTTGTTTCCTTTATCAATTGCTCCTGAACTTACTTATAAGTATTTATATGCTTTTGTTGTTAAAAATTCTTCAAACTCTTCAGAAGTAACTAGGCCGTGGAAAATTTGAATTGCATTCTGATAATTTTTACTCTCGAAAAGAGCTTTTCCTGCTTGTTTCTCGATAGTTTTTAATTCATCTTCAAAAAGCATATGAAACATATTACTATTTAGTCTTAAACCATTTTCTAGTTTTACTTCATTTTTAAGGCATTGCCAAATCTGAGTTCTACTGATTTCTGCTGTAGCTGCATCTTCCATAAGATCATATAAAGCAACTGCTCCATTTCCTCCTAACCAAGTTGCTATGTAATGGATTCCAACATTTATGTTTTTTCTGATTCCTTCTTCGGTAACAGTTCCTTTAGGAACTTCAAGAAGGTCTTCTTCAGTTACCACAACATCTTCTCTTTTTACGTGCAATTGATTAGATTCTTGCATGTGCATATCAAAAACACGCATCGCAAGTGGTACTAAACCTGGGTGCGCTACCCAAGTACCATCGTGGCCATTTTTTACCTCACGTTCTTTATCCGCCTTTACTTTTGCAAAGGCAATTTTATTACGTTCTTCATCTCCTTTAATCGGAATCTGAGCGGCCATTCCACCAATAGCAAGGATATTTCTTTTATGACATCGTTGTATAACACGCTTACTATAGGCATCCATAAAAGGACTTGTCATTGTTACCTGATCACGATCTGGAACTACAAAACCTTTATGGTTTCTTAGTTTTTTGATATAACTAAATATATAATCCCATCTTCCGCAGTTCAATCCAACAATATGCTCTTTTAATGCATAGATGATTTCATCTAATTGAAAACTAGCGGTTATGGTTTCTACCAGTACGGTAACCTTTATTGTTGCATGTTCCATTCCTAAATATTCTTCAGAGAAATCGATCACATCATTCCACCAAATAGCTTCCGTGAAATGTTCTAGTTTTGGTATATAGTAATAAGGAGCGGTTCCATTTTCCTTTAATTGTTCGTTATTGTGGAATACATACAATGCAAAATCAAATAGAGAAGCACTAATCTCTTTATTTTCTATTAATAAATGCTTTTCATTAAGATGTAGTCCTCTAGGACGTACAATTAATGTCGCCACTTCTTCATTAAGTTGGTATGTTTTGTCTTTCTTAGGATTGTAGAACGAAATAGTTTTATTGACGGCATCCATAAGATTTTTCTGCCCTTGCAAACAGTTTTCCCATAAAGGAGCGTTACTGTCTTCAAAATCCGCCATAAAAGTTTTCGCACCAGAATTTAATGCGTTGATGACCATTTTTCTGTCGACAGGACCGGTAATCTCCACTCTGCGATCCTGAAGATCCGCAGGAATTGGAGCAGCTGACCATTCGCTATTGCGAATCTCTTTTGTGTTCTCCGGAAACGCAGGATAGGTCTCCAGATCAAACAACTGTTGCTGTTGTTCTCTGTTTCTTAAAAGTGTTAATCGTCTTGCGTCAAAACGATTGTGTAAAGCCTCTAGAAAAGCTAAAGCTCCATCCGTAAGAATCTCTGGATGATAATTTTTCACCTCTTTAGTAAAGCTAATTTTCTGACTTAGGTTTGTTTGAGTTTCCATAACTATATCGTTTGAGTGAACAATATTAAAAAAAAGTTTTTTATAAAACAAGCGAACGTTCGCTAAATGTGAATATTTTATTTTTTTAGGAATTACGCAAAATTGATTACTTTTGACTTTATGGCGATAGCAGAAGAATATATTAGATTAATTTTTGGACTGAAAATCAAGCAGATACGAACAGATAAGGACTTGTCTCTTTTTGGTTTATCCAAGTTAAGTGGGTTGTCTAAGTCTTATTTAAACGAGATAGAGAAAGGAAAAAAATATCCGAAAACAGATAAAATTATTAAGCTTGCGGATACTCTAGAGGTTCCTTATGATAGTTTAGTGTCCTTAAAATTAGACAAAAACCTTGCTCCAATAGGTGAGATTTTACAATCAGGAATCCTTGATGAAATTCCACTTGAGCTGTTTGGGATACAGCAAAGTGATCTTATAGATATTATTGCTAATGCACCTTCTAAGGTGAATGCGTTTATAAGTACTATTATAGAGATTGCTCAACATTATAATATGAGCAGGGAGGGATTTTATCTAGCTTCATTGCGGTCTTATCAAGAAGCACATAATAACTTCTTTAAAGATCTTGAGGATACTGCTGTACGTTTTGCGAACTCGTATCAATTGGATTTAACTGGTAAAATAACTTCTGGGGAATTAGAGGAGATTTTAAGAGAAGAATATGGATACATTATTAATACAGAAGGTATACCGAACCATGAGGAGTTGGATAATTTAAGATCTGTGTTTGTTCCATCTACAAAAACACTGTTGTTATCAGATAGAGTAGATGAACCTCAGAAAACCTTTATTTATGCTAAAGAGTTAGGGTATCAGTATATGGAAACTAAACAGAGACCTTATACTTTTACTTGGATACGCTATGATAATTTTGAAGAAGTATTACATAATTTTTATGCATCTTATTTTGCAGGAGCTTTAATTATCCCAAGAAATCACTTAAAGGAGCATCTTAAAGATCTTTTTGCAGCGAAACGATTTTCTGAGAAAGCTTTTCATAAAATCATGAAGTTATATAATGCTTCTCCTGAGTCTTTTTATCAGCGACTTACTAATGTTTTGCCCAAAGATTTTGGAATGCAGAATGTGTTTTTTTTAAGATTTACACATAAAAAAGGAGTAGAGAGATTTAACTTAGTAAAGGAGTTGCATATTACCCACCAGCAACAACCGCATGCTAATGAAATAAATGAGCACTATTGCCGACGATGGATGGCTATAAAAACATTACAGCGCACTGCTACGGATGATTTATCATATTCTTTTGATATACAAATATCAGATTACACAGATACGGATCAACAATATTTAGTGTTTACATCGGCAACTAAAGATCCATTTAGAAAAGATTATTATCGTAGTATTGGTATTGGGTTTTTGATTTCATCAGCTTTAGAGAAAAAGATTAGCTTTGTTAATGATTCTAAAATACCAAAAGTAAAAGTAGGAGTCACTTGCGAATCTTGTTCTATTATGGATTGCGATGTTAGAAAAGCACCACCAAAACGATTATTGGCAAAAGAAAAATTTAAACGAACTTCAGAGTTGGTGGCAAATATTGTGAAAGAACATTCTTAAGGGTTTTTGGGTATTTGAATGATCTTAATTTCTGATATAAGATTCCCTTGTTGATCTACACCTTCTATAAATATTTTTGCTTCTTGCGCTAAAGTGTTTATGAATGAAAATTCATATTCATTATTTGTATTTCTTTTTATAGTAGGTGTCCACCCTAAGACACCATATTGATTAAAAAACAGGCTGTCATAGGATTGGTATTTTGGAGTGTAAAAACTTCGTTTAACTTGATAGCCATCAGTCACTATGAAAGAATTTAATGGTTTTTTCTTTTCTAAAGAAGGTGACCAAGACACAACTATGGCAGATTTATAAAGATAGATATTGTTTACATCCTCTAAATTCATTGCGCTTGCCATTGAGGGATGTGCAGGGGCTCCGTTTACATAAAAAGCAAAAGATGTAGTTTCGCCAAAAGCTCGTTTTTGAAATGCGACATCATAAATACCAGGTAAAGAGTTCTTAACACCAAAACTGGATGAAGTTCTAGCGATTCTGATTCTTCTTAGATTTAAATAGTTTAAAACACTTTTTGATTTTTTCATGTCCTCTGGGATATAGGCTTCATATGGAGTTGCCCAGTATGATCCTGACCTTTTAGAGGCTTTAGCCGTAATAACTACCTTTTCAAGTTGTTCTCCTGATTTAAAGAATTGTTGGTGATAATCTGGGTTAAAATTATTACTTGTTTCACTGCTGTAATTTTTAATAGCTTTGGAAGCTAGTTTAAATGCTCTTTCATTATGGTTAGAGGGTTTAAACGATACCAGATTTGCTTTTACATTTGCATCCGTAGTTTGATTTTTTTTGTCATTAATAACAAATTGTATTTTGGTAGAGTCTCTTAGTGTTAAATTGTTGAGAACAAAATATCTTAGCGGCTTATCTTTTTCTGGTGATAGAATATCCGTAAATTGATTTTCCTGAGAAGTAATCAGCAGGTTTGTGTTAGGGGTCATTATTTTATTAATACTTCCCTTTAATGTTATTCCTTGTTCATGATCAAATTGAGCCGGTGTATCTTTTCTGAAAATGGTTTTCCAATCGTATTTACTCCATCCTTGGGTTAATAATAATATATCAAGATTGTATTTTTTTCTTTTCGTCACGTTTTGAAAATAATAGGTAGGATTTTCTACGTGACTATTTATAAACGGCTGAAGATATATGGAGTTAATAATCGATTGATTGTTGGTGTTAGAGATTGTTTCTACAGGCAGTACAGAAATGCTTAGAGATGCGTTATCTACAATAAGATCTTTAGATTTCAGTCTAAAAGAAGTTACGATACTATCCTCCTTAACAGTGCTTTTAATTCTTTCAGAAGTTATTCGTTTATTTGGTGTGTCATTAAAAACAAGTCTCTCTGATATTGGATTGTATTTTTCGTCAAAAAGAGAAATTGTATTGACACCATAAGGAAGATCTTTTAAAGGTATTGCCAGTTTTATAACATTGGTTCCTTTGGTAAAAGAAGCGGATAATCCTTTTGTTTTTTGATACTGATGAATAAGTATGTGAAATTTTTTATTCTTTATAGTTGGGAGCGTTACTTGATTAGTGCTTAGTTCTACAACTAATACTGGTTTGGTAGGATGAAAAGAAGATTTAATTAAAACACCTCTACTTTGTTGTTTGGGTATTTCTGTTTTTATTTCAGTATTTCCTATAGTAGAAGTAATAAAATACGTTTCATTTGGTGATGGGTTAAACGAAAATTTACCCATTCCGAATTGATTAAGTTTAAACTCTGAGATAGGTTCTTTAGAATTCTGCGAAAATAATTTCGAAGTTACTTCTTGTACACCTACACCTTGTTGGTCAATTACTTTTATTCCACAGGTATTAATAATTCCTGCTAGTAGATTTCCTCCTTCTGGAAGTATTTGGACGTCATAAGATTTCTGTAATTCATTGGTTTTTTCTGTAATTGTTGGCTGTGATAAGTTCTGAATTGTAATTTGTTGATAATAACGTTCGTCTTCTCTGAAATTATCTTGATGCGCAGTCGATGCCATTAATATATAATTTCCTGAATCGAGGTTTTTAGGTATGCTAAACGCTCCATCCGCAAAGCCATCTTTGGCAAGATATAGTTTATGACTGATTTTATCACCAAGCTCATTATAAAGGGTTACGTATAAGTTTTTGGTAACAGTAAAAGGTTTATGATCTAGATTATCTACGATATATGCTTTGAACCAAATAGCCTCATCGGTTATATAAAGAGTTTTATTGGTGTGTAGGTGAATAATCTCACGTTGTAGATCAAAGTATTCCTTTTTTTGAACCAATACTTGTTCGATGGAGTCTAATTTTACCTGTGCAACACTAATGATAGTATAAAAACAAAAGAAGAATACTAGAATGTTTTTTGATCTGTGCACGATGATTTTTTTTTAATATACTAAAAAACAAAAACCATTTTTTAAATATTAACAGTGATTTATCATAATTGGTCTTCTGCTCAGGACAAAAAAAAGAGCAATGTTGTTAATGATTCTAAGATGTTAAAGGTAAAAGGTAGTGTTGTTTGTGAGGTTGGAAAAATAAACTACTTAAGAAATTAGTAGTTGAATCTGGTAAGGAGGTATTTGTAGTGTGTGGTTATTTTTAAGTGTTAATTAAACACTTTGTTTAGCTTGCCTAGATATTGTGATGTAGTTTCTTTTAAATACATTCCCATTGCTATGGCAGTTTTATCTAACAGGTTAATTTTGAAAAATGAAAAGTCAAATTGATTCAGTTGCCCATTGGTTAAAGAGATTCGTTTTTGCGTTAAGATTTCACATTCAGAACTGGAGATGTTATTAATTCCTCCTGCGTTAATATAAGTTCGGAGTCGATCTTCTGTATTAGCTAAAGCTTCTTCTAAAATCGATAAACTCGTTGCTGCATCTGCAAGAATCTTTCGCTGTATGTTAATATGATTAATTGCTGCTTCTTTTTCAGATTTTACTTGTTTATCTGTTTTTTCTACAGAATAATAATCTTTGTCAATATCACTATTAAACTGTTTAATAGTTTGCAGGTGTATGTGTGCCAAATCCTTCATAGGTGCTATAATTGAAGTAAATTTGGATTGTAATATTTCATAATACTTGCGTTCTTTTACTAAAGTTCCTTGATTGTATTTGTCTTTTGTGATTAAGAAAAAATCGAGTATTCCTTTTTCTACTTCGTGGTCTACAGCTCTGGTATGACTTAGTAACTGAGAAAATGGTTCTGCCTGGACATTAAATTGTTTAATCAATAATAATATCTCATCCAGAGATTCTTTTTGATTCTCAGGAAAAAGATGATCGTCTACATCTAGAGATTTCCGTTTACGATTAGTAAGCTCGTTTTTTGCTCCATCATCTTCAAACAAATCATCATATAAACTAGGCATACTACTATTAAAGGTTAAAGTTGGTTTAGTGTTTTGATTATTAATTCAAAGATACTGTTTTTTGAAAGGGATTCCATATTACAGAATATGATGGTGATATTAAAATAAACCCCGTTTCAAAATCTTGAAACGGGGTTTTATATTTTTAGAAACTAGTAATAATAACAAGCTTTCTAAGTAATTATATCATAGTTGGTATTTTTACAAACCAGCTATATAATTTCGCTGTAGTCGTGCAACCCACAAACAAGCTAAATAAATAACCTGCGGTGACTTACTGCTACATCATTCCTGGCATACCTCCGCCCATTGGTGGCATTCCACCTCCAGCAGGAGCGTCTTCTTTAATGTCAGTTAATGCACATTCCGTAGTAAGGATCATCCCTGATACAGAAGCTGCATTTTCTAACGCGATACGAGTCACTTTCTTAGGATCAATAATACCTGCTTTTAGCATATCTACATACGCCTCAGATTTTGCATCATATCCAAAATCACCTGTACCTTCTAGTACCTTAGAAATTACTACAGATCCTTCTCCACCTGCATTCTCTACGATAGTTCTAAGTGGAGCTTCGATAGCACGATTTACAATCTGTATACCAGTAGCCTCGTCTGCATTTTCAGTTTTTATATCAGTTAAAACAGCTTTGGCTCTAACTAGAGCTACACCACCACCAGCAACAATACCTTCTTCTACTGCAGCACGAGTAGCGTGAAGTGCATCATCTACACGGTCTTTCTTTTCTTTCATCTCTACTTCAGAAGCAGCACCAACATATAATACAGCAACACCACCAGCTAATTTAGCCAGACGTTCCTGTAATTTTTCTCTATCATAATCAGAGGTTGTAGTCTCAATCTGTGATTTGATTTGATTTACCCTGTTTTTGATTAAATCTTCTCCACCAGCACCGTTAACTACGGTAGTATTATCTTTATCGATAGCAACTTTTTCTGCAGTACCTAAATGCTCGATAGTAGTATTTTCTAGAGTAAATCCACGCTCTTCAGAAATAACAGTACCTCCTGTTAGGATCGCAATATCTTCTAGCATTGCTTTACGTCTATCTCCAAAACCAGGAGCTTTAACAGCAGCAATTTTTAATGCACCACGAAGTTTGTTTACAACTAGTGTTGCTAATGCTTCTCCATCTACATCTTCAGCAATAATTAAAAGAGGCTTTCCTGTCTGAGCAACTGGTTCAAGAACAGGTAATAAATCTTTCATTGCAGAAATCTTTTTGTCAAACAAAAGAATATATGGGTTTTCAAGATCCGCTGTCATTTTTTCGCTATTGGTAACGAAATATGGAGAAAGGTATCCTCTGTCAAACTGCATTCCTTCTACTACATCTACATGAGTGTCAGTACCTTTTGCTTCTTCTACAGTGATTACTCCTTCTTTTCCTACTTTTCCGAAAGCTTTAGCAATAAGATCGCCAATAGTTTCATCGTTATTAGCAGAAATAGATGCTACTTGCTTTATTTTATCAGAAGAGCTTCCTACTTCCTTAGTTTGTTTTTCAAGATCTGTTGTGATTGCTTTAACTGCTTTATCAATACCACGTTTCAAATCCATTGGGTTAGCACCTGCGGCTACATTTTTAAGGCCTTCTTTTACGATAGCCTGCGCTAATACGGTAGCGGTAGTAGTACCATCACCTGCAAGGTCATTGGTCTTAGAAGCTACTTCTTTTACCATTTGCGCTCCCATGTTTTCCAGAGCATCTTCTAATTCTACTTCTTTAGCTACGGTAACCCCATCTTTAGTTACTTGTGGCGCTCCAAAAGATTTGCTAATAATTACATTACGACCTTTTGGTCCTAAAGTTACTTTTACTGCATTTGCTAATGCATCCACACCGCGTTTGATTCCGTCACGTGCTTCTATGTCAAATTTTATGTCTTTAGCCATAATATTTTTTAATTTTTTAAAACTTCAACACTTTTGATAATTACAATCAGCATTGTTGTACGTTTTGATTTGTGTTTTGATTCAGTTTTTAAACAATTGCAAGGATGGTGTCCTCACGCATAATTAGATAGTCTTTACCATCTAATCTAAGTTCGTCCGGTCCGTATTTTGCGTAAAGAACAGTATCGCCAACTTTAACTGTCATTTCGTGGTCTTTTTTTCCGCCACCAACAGCAACAACCTTACCTTTTTGTTGTTTTTCTTGTGCTGAATCAGGGATGTACAATCCTGATGCCGTTTGCGTTTCCGCTGGAAGTGGTTCAACAACCACACGATCCGAAAGAGGTTTAATATTTACTCCCATTATGATTAGTTTTATGTTTTAAATTAAAATGAATTATTTGATGCTATGCATTTCAGAAATTATGCCAGTGGCTGGATACTGACAAATTGAAACAAAAAATGCCGACTGTATGACAAGTCGGCATTTTATTTTAGTTTTATCAAGAGTTAATCTTGTGGAGTGTCATCTGTCGTCGGAGCAGGTACTACCGGTGTGTCAATTACTTCCACATCATTGGTATCCACTGTAGGATCTTGATTTGTTGTTGCGTCCATAAGATCAACATTAGATAAAAGAATAAGTGCTAGTAGTAAAGTAGCTAGTGCCCATGTACTTTTATCTAAGAAATCTGTAGTTTTTTTCACACCGCCTAATTGCTGTGTTCCACCGCCACCAAAAGAAGATGAAAGACCTCCTCCTTTAGGATTCTGAACCATAATTACTACAACTAGTAAAAATGATACGATTACGATTAGTATTAAAAAGATTGAAAACGTTGTCATTATATATTGTTATTTATTTTCTTGTAATTTTTTTATTGCTCGAATTTGGTCTGCAAAGAAACCACTTTTTTCGGGATTTTTCAAAATTAATATTTTATAAGCTTGAATTGCCTTTTTATACTTTTTTTGAGCTAGGTATACTCTGGCCAAAGTCTCCGTCATTAACTCATCTGGAGTAACCGTATGTTCGTTGGCTAGATTGCGCGAAGGAGCATTTTTCTCGGCAGGCTTAATCTTTGGGTTATTGGCTATAAATTCATCAATCAAATTAAATTTATGTTTTTGATTTGATTGATTCTTTGCCTGATCTTCGTTATTACTTTCTTCAGTTTTATCCTGAACACTAATGATTTCATCGGTATCTCTATTAATGGGGTGTATGGATGAAAGTTTTAACCATTCAGTAAAAGAATGAGACTCTTTTTTGTTAAAATCAAGAGGTTTGTCAATCCCTAGCTCTTTTTCAATACTTTTTTCAGATTGCTCAATTATAGCTTCTGCAATGATAATATTGCTGGGTGTGTTTTCTTCTTTAGATGAAAATAAAGAAGGGTCAAGTACTTCTTCAGCTTCTTCTATTTTCATGGATACTGCATCATCCATCGAAATTCTCGAAAGCACTTTTATTTCCTGAGCATCGATTACATCAATATCTATCTTTTTTTTCTTTTCGATATCGTGTTGCTCGCTATTTTTGTCAAAAAGTTTAGAGGTTATAAAATCAAACAAAACAGCTCTATCCGTTGTGTATGCTGCTGTAGTTTTCAGCTCTTGATTATATCTGAAGTTTTCATCTTCTTTCAAACCTTTTAAAACTAAAGATCTTACGGATTGAAAATAAGGAAACTCCTGAATGATTTTTTCCAGATTCTCTGTTTGTTCCTTATTAATTAAAGAAGGATTTTGAAATAAATATGTGAGCTCTTTTGTGTTCAAAATAATTGGTTAAATTACCATTTAGCCAGAGTGGCGTTAAGAATATCTTGAGTAATACGTTCATAAATTACCGCTACTGCTTGATCTCTTATTGAGATTTCTGATTGCGCTGCAGGGAAATCAAAAAAGAAAGAAAAACGTTGTTCTAAATCCTCCTTAGGATTCTTAGTGTCATAAAAACGAACATTTACCGCAATAGTCATTCGGTTTTGTGCAGCAGTATTCGCAGATGTTGCGTTAGTAGGTACTACTAGGTACTGAACAATTTCTCCTTCATATACAATATCTCCATTAGATGTAACAAGATCCAGATTGGTTTGATTTAGAATTAAGTCTTGCAGTTGATTGGTGAAATCTTGATCAATTCCAGGAATAATAATCGAAGCTTGATTCTGAAAAAAGCCTACCTGAAATGTTGTAGCAGTAGTGTTGATACCACTAAAAGAATATGCGCCACATCCTTGAAGCACTAATAAACCAATGATTGCTATTATAGCGTATTTTACTTTAACTATCAATTTCTCTGTTTTTTAATTCTTACTGAATAATTACAATAAATATCCAATAATTCAAATTAATATAATATTTTTCTTAATGCTCAAATCTATTTAGAGATCGTATTGTTTAATTTTCCTATATAAAGTTCGTTCACTAATTCCTAATTCTTCTGCTGCAGCTTTTCTTTTACCGCGATGACGTTCCAAAGATTTTTTTATTAATTCTAGTTCTTTATCGTGTAATGATAATGTTTCTTCTTCTTCAATTTCTTCAGCAAAATGATACTTGTCATCCTCTTTTTTAGATATTTCAGGAGAAGCTATTTGTAACACTTCAGTTGCTGGAGCAGAAGGCTCTTCAAAAGGAATTTCTTCTTCCTCTTTGTCATCACTGTAGATCTTTCTGATTAACCCCTCGTTTTCTTTCTGCACTTGCTGCGAGTTTCCGCTCTGCATCAATTCCATTGTCAACTTTTTGAGATCATTAAGATCATTTTTCATATCAAAAAGCACTTTGTATAAAATCTCTCTCTCATTGCTAAAATCACTATCTTTTTTATCAGAAGAAATTACAGCTGGTAAATTACTACCTATATTAGGTAAATATCCTCTTAAGGTATTAGCTGATATGGTTCTGTTTTGTTCAAGGACTGATATTTGTTCAGCAATGTTGCGTAATTGCCTGATATTACCACTCCAACGATATTTTTCTAATAAATGAGTGGCATCTTCTTCTAATCTAATAGTTGGCATTTTATATTTTATAGCAAAGTCGGAAGCAAACTTTCTGAATAACAAGTGTATGTCTTGTTTGCGATCCCGTAATGGCGGTAGTAGAATTTCTACAGTGCTTAGACGGTAGTAGAGATCTTCTCTAAATTTTTCTTTTTTGATAGCTTCAAACAGGTTAACGTTGGTTGCAGCTACAATGCGCACATCTGTTTTTTGCACTTTTGAAGATCCTACTTTAATAAATTCTCCATTTTCCAAAACTCTTAGAAGTCTAACCTGTGTTGTTAAAGGCAATTCTCCTACTTCATCAAGAAATATCGTTCCGCCATCAGCTACTTCAAAATATCCACTTCTTGTGGAGGTAGCACCAGTAAACGCTCCTTTTTCGTGACCAAATAATTCACTATCTATAGTTCCTTCTGGTATAGCTCCGCAATTCACCGCAATGTATTTACCGTGTTTACGATGTGATAACGAATGAATAATTTTAGGAATACTTTCCTTTCCGACACCACTTTCTCCGGTAACCAGAACTGAGATATCTGTAGGAGCTACCTGAATAGCTTTTTCTATAGAACGGTTTAGTTTAGGATCATTTCCTATAATTCCGAATCTTTGTTTTGTGGCTTGAACTGATTCCATTTAATAGAGCTGTATTAATCTGTTTTCTATGTTGAATTAATTATTGTCAGAATATCCAACGGCTTCTCCTAGTAGAGTGGCACTTGTGCATTCATCGATCCGTACCCTGACAAAATCTCCTATTTTATAGTTTCTTTTTGGAAAAATGGCAACTATGTTTTTTGTCGTTCTTCCGCTCCAATGCTGATCAGATTTCTTAGATTCTTTTTCAATTAAAACTTCAAAAGTTTGCCCAATATAGGATTCATGTCTGTACGCACAATGTTTACGTTGTAATGCAATTACTTCGGCAAGCCTTCTTTTTTTAACTTCTTCCGGAACATCATCTTCTAGTTTTCTTTCAGCCAGCGTTCCAGGTCTTTCAGAATAAGCATACATATAGCCATGCTCGTATTTTATGCGTTCTAATAAAGACAATGTATCCTGATGGTCTTCTTCTGTTTCAGTTGGGAATCCAATAATCATATCCTGAGTAATGGAGCAATCCGGAATGATACGTTTGATGTTGTCCACCAATTCAATGTATTCCTGACGGGTATGTAAGCGATTCATTTCTTTAAGAATACGATCACTACCACTTTGTATAGGTAAGTGAATGTGTTTGCAAATGTTTTTATGTCTGGCCATTACCTCAATCACATCTAGTGTCATATCCTGAGGGTTTGATGTGGAGAAACGTATACGTAGCTTAGGATATTTATCTGCTACTAAGTCCAAAAGCTTTGAAAAATCAGTGGCAGTAGCTTTTTGTAAATCACTGGCCTTGTCAAAATCTTTTTTTAGACCGCCACCATACCATAGATAGCTATCTACATTTTGACCGAGTAGTGTAATTTCTTTGAAATTATTTTTTACCAGATCGTCTATTTCTTGTATAATACTTTGCGGGTCACGACTTCGTTCTCTTCCTCTAGTAAAGGGTACTACACAAAAAGTACACATATTATCACAACCTCTTGTGATAGAAACAAAAGCAGAGACTCCATTACTCTGTAGACGAACTGGAGAGATATCTCCATAGGTTTCTTCTTTGGATAAAACTACATTTACAGCATTACGTCCTGCATCAACCTCTTCTATCAAATTAGGAAGATCTTTATAGGCATCTGGTCCTACCACAAGATCTACGATTTTCTCTTCTTCTAGAAATTTACTTTTTAAGCGTTCTGCCATGCAACCAAGAACACCGACTTTCATTTTAGGATTGATTCTTTTTACGGCATTATATTTTTCAAGACGTTTTCTTACGGTTAATTCTGCTTTTTCACGAATAGAACATGTATTTACTAAAACGAGATCCGCATCTTCAAGTTTTTGAGTAGTATTAAATCCTTCTTTAGCTAAAATTGAAGCTACAATTTCACTGTCGCTAAAATTCATTTGACATCCGTAACTTTCGATAAAAAGCTTTCGAGTGTTTCCTTCTTTTTTATCTAGAGACAGTGATTGTCCCTGAATGTTTTCGTCAATAATCTTCTCCATGTATAATAATATCCTAGCCTATTCAACTCAAATAGTGTGCAAAGATACTCTTTAAAAACATATATGACAAAGTGGCAGAGTTATATTTGTTTAAATATTTATATTTGAGAAAACTAATCAACTAAATCAATCCTGTGTATGAATGCTAATCAACTCTTCGAAAAAATAGAAAATAGTAATCCTATAGATTTTGGAAATATTTTTAATAAAAGTATTGAGCTTTTCAAGAAAATCTGGTTGCAGGGGTTTATTCATTTGCTGATTTCTATGGTGATTATTATTCCGTTAATTTTTGTGATGTATATACCAATATTTGCGATTGCTGGAATGGCGGGTTTAGAAAGTAATTACGGAGATTATGGATATCATCAAGAAGAGTTGTCTATAGGTATGACTATTTTGTTTGTGGTATTGGTGATTATAATCTCAATGATAGCTTCCGCATTTCAAATGGGTATTATGGCTCATTTTTATAGAGTTTGTAAGCAGGTGGACATGCAACTTCCAGAAACGACAAGTTATTTTATGTTTTTTAAAGGGAAATATTTGGGAAAAATCTTTACACTGGCCATAGCAACCTTTGGTATTGCCTTATTAGCTACTTTGCTGTGTTATCTTCCGATTTTTTATGTGATGGTGCCGTTGCAGTTACTAGGTGTTATTTTTGCTTTTAATCCAGATGTAAGTACTTCGGATTTGATTAAAGCAAGTTTTAAATTAGGAAATAAGATTTGGTTAATAGCTTTTGGTTTAATTTTTATTTCTTCCATATTAGCGCAACTTGTCGGTATGATATTATGTTTTGTAGGAGTGTTTTTTACAGCTTCTTTTGTTTACTTACCTGTATATTATATGTATAAAGACACTATTGGTTTCGGAAATAATGACAAATCGGAAAGCTGGAATGTGATTGTCGAATAAAATTAAAATGAAACCTGCTGATTTGCAGGTTTTTTTAGTATAATTTTTGAGAAAAAATTTTGATCTCAAAAAATTGATATACTTTTGTTCCCAGAAATAAGCCATCAAGGCCAGGTTACTACCAACTGAAAATGTTTATTGGCGATTCCATCTGTCAACTAATAAACATTAATTATCAACAGATGAAAAAAAAGGATTATGGCTAAGAATTTAGTGATTGTGGAGTCACCAGCTAAGGCAAAAACAATAGAAAAGTTTCTAGGAAAAGACTATAAAGTAGCTTCTAGTTTTGGACATATTGCAGATTTGCCAGCAAAGGAACTTGGGGTAGATGTTGAAGAAGGTTTTAAACCTAAATATATCGTTTCTAAGGACAAGAAAGATGTAGTGAAAAAGCTGAAAGATCTTTCTAAGAAAGCTGAGATGGTATGGCTAGCTAGTGATGAGGATCGAGAGGGAGAAGCTATTGCTTGGCATTTAGCGGAGGAGTTAAAACTAGATAAAGATAAAACGCGAAGAATTGTTTTTCATGAGATTACTAAAAAAGCAATTCTTAAAGCAATTGAGAATCCAAGAAGTATCGATTATAATTTGGTAAATGCGCAACAAGCCAGACGAGTTTTAGATAGATTAGTGGGTTATGAGTTATCTCCTGTTTTATGGAGAAAAGTAAAAGGAGGGTTGTCTGCAGGTAGAGTGCAATCTGTATCCGTTCGTTTGATAGTAGAAAGGGAGCGTGAAATACTTGGTTTCTCACCAGTAGCTTCTTATAGGATTGATGCAGAATTTGCAAATGAAAATGGTAAGTCTTTTAAGGCTAAATTGCCTAAGAACTTTAAAACGAAAGAAGAGGCTGAAGCGTTTTTAAAGAAGAATCTGGGAGCTGGCTTTCAGGTAGCAGATCTTACTACTAAACCGGCAAAAAAATCACCTGCTCCGCCATTTACAACATCTACATTACAGCAAGAGGCATCAAGAAAATTGTATTTCTCTGTTAGTAAAACAATGACGATGGCGCAGCGCTTGTATGAGGCAGGATTGATTACATATATGAGAACAGATAGTGTAAACCTATCTACAGAAGCTCAAAACAGTGCAAAATCGGAAATTATTTCTGCATATGGAGAGGAGTATAGTAATCCAAAACAATATAAAGGTAAAGCTAAAGGAGCTCAAGAAGCTCACGAAGCGATAAGACCAACGGATTTTTCAAGGCATACGGTTCCTGCTGATTACGATCAACAACGTTTGTATGAATTAATCTGGAAAAGAGCAATTGCTTCGCAAATGAGTGATGCTAAACTAGAAAGAACCAATGTTAAAATAGGGGCTAATTCACATAAAGAACAATTTGTCGCTAACGGAGAGGTAATAAAATTTGAAGGTTTTCTAAAAGTGTATCTGGAGGGGAATGATGATGAAGATGAAGAGCAAAGCGGAATCTTACCTGCAATGAAGGTTAGTGAGAATTTGTTTAATAATTTTATTTCTGCTACAGAGAGGTTTACGAGACCGCCAAGTCGATATTCTGAAGCAGCTTTGGTTAAAAAGTTAGAGGAATTAGGTATTGGTCGTCCGTCTACTTATGCACCGACAATTTCTACGATTCAGAATAGAAATTATGTAGAGAAAGGCTCTAAAGAAGGAGAAGAAAGAGGGTATGTTCAGATAACACTTTCTGGAGATGCTATTAAGGAGAAAAGTCTAAAAGAAAAAGTAGGAAGTGATAAAGGGAAATTAATTCCAACCGATGTCGGGATGGTGGTTAATGACTTTTTGGTAACTCATTTCTCTTCTATCTTAGATTATAATTTCACTGCTAAAGTAGAGCAGGATTTTGATGAAATTGCAGAAGGTCAAGAAGATTGGACAAATGTGATGAAAGAATTCTATGATGAATTTCATCCAAGAGTGGAGGATGTTTCTCAGAATGCAGAACGAGAAGTTGGAGAGAGAATTCTTGGAAAAGATCCAGATTCAGGGAAACCGGTAAGTGTTCGTTTGGGTAAATTTGGTCCAATGGTGCAAATTGGTACTGCAGAAGATGAAGATAAACCAAGGTTTGCTAGTTTGGCGCCAGGGCAAACATTAGGAAGTATAACTTTTGAGCAAGCAATGGATTTATTTCAATTGCCAAAAGAACTTGGTGATTATAAAGGAGAGATAATTACTGTAAATAATGGACGTTTCGGCCCATACGTAAAGTTTGGAGCTAAATTTGTTTCTCTTGAGAAAGGAGAAGATCCTTTAAATACGTCGTTAGAAAGAGCAATTGAGCTTATTGATGCTAAAGAAAAAGCAGATGCTCCTATATATACATACGAAAATTTACCAGTGCAAAAAGGAACAGGTAGGTTTGGTCCATTTATCAAATGGAATAATATGTTTATCAATGTTAATAAAAAATATGACTTTGATAATCTTTCGGATGAAGATATTGTTCAGCTTATTGAAGAAAAGAAGCAGAAAGAGATTGATAAAGTAATCCATAATTGGGAAGAAGAAGGTATTAGAGTAGAGAAAGCGAGATGGGGTAGAAGTAATATTATAAAAGGTAAAGTTAAAATAGAATTACCTAAAACTGTTGACGCTACTAAGCTTACTCTAGAAAAGGTAAAAGATCTTATAGAGAAGAATGCTCCTAAGAAGAAGACTGCTGCAAAGAAAAAAACGACAAAAAAGACTACTAAAAAGAAATAAGTAAATATTATGTCTTTAGAATTTCTTTCACCAGTCAGCGAAATAGTGGCTGCGCATGCAGCATTGGTTCCGGATCAATCACTGGGAAAACAAATTAAAATTCATACATCCGACTATGGTGTTCCAGATCTAAGCAAAGTAGATGTGGCAATTATAGGGGTCAGAGAGAATAGAAATGATGTTAATTTTCTAGGAGAAGGGCTTCATTTTGATGCTATACGTAAATCTCTATATGATTTGTTTCCTGGTAATTGGGATACGTCTATTGTTGATCTTGGAGATATTATTCCAGGAGAAGAAGTAAGCGATACGTATTTTTTAATGCAAGATATACTCGCTACACTACTTCAAAAAAATGTTATACCCTTGATTATTGGAGGAAGTCAGGATCTTGTGTATGGTCAATATCGTGCTTTTGATATTTTGGAGAGAATGGTTAATCTTGTCAATGTCGATAGTAAATTTGATTTAGGAAATACTTCACAACCCATAACAAATACCTCCTTTGTGGGTAAGATTATTGTAGAACAACCTTATAATCTTTTTAATTATAGTAATATAGGATATCAAACTTATTTTAATTCGCAAGAGGAAATAGATTTGATCGAGAAATTATATTTTGATGCATATCGATTAGGAGAAGTAACATCAGACGTTACAATTGTGGAGCCAATAATGAGAGATGCAGATATTGTAGCGATTGATCTTGGTGCTATGAGTTCTACTTGTCTGAATTATCAGTATGCTTCCCCAAATGGTTTTAATGGAAGAGAGATTTGTGCGATAGCCAGGTATGCTGGCATTAGTGATAAGGTAAAGAGTTTTGGTGTTTATGAATTTAAAAATTTTAAACACGAAGAAACAACCGCTCTTTTAATAGCACAAATACTTTGGTATTTTATTGAAGGAGTTAATTATAGGTCTAATGAATTGGATATCAAAAATCAAACAGGAACACTTCATTATAATGTGCCTATAGAAGATGAGGTTCTTTCATTTTATAAAAGTTATAAAACAGAAAGATGGTGGATAGAAATACCTTTTATTTCATCTGGAAATAATAAATTGAAAAGACACACGTTATTACCTTGCACATACAACGATTATGAGCGTGCTTGTAATCAAGAAATACCTGAAAGATGGTATAAGGCAAAACGAAAAAACGAAGTTTAACATTTTTATTAGGGAGATTTAAGGTTTTTTTTGGAAAAAAATTGTTTTTCTGGAAATAAATAAATAGGTTTACGACCTTAAATCTCAAAGATCTTAACCTAAAACACGTTATGAAGAAATTTGTATCACTCTTTGCTATTGTAGCAATGCTCTATAGTTGTGGTGGCGGAAACCGCGGAGAACTAGTTGGAGTAAAGGGTAAAAAATGGCATCCGGAGAAACCCTACGGAATGGCCCTCATCCCCGGAGGATCATTTATTATGGGTAAATCTGATGATGACAAGGCTGCATTAGCTAATGCGCCGACAAAGACAGTTACCGTTCGATCTTTCTACATGGACGAAACTGAAGTTACTAACAGTGAATACAGACAATTTGTTCGTTGGGTTCGCGATTCTACCATTAGGATGAAATTGGCTATCATGGCTGATGACATGGGAAAAACTCCTGGAGATGATGGTATTGGAGAGTATGCGTTTCTAGATGCGAATACCGAAGATATGTCTGTATATGAGAAATATGTCTATGACAATTATAGTGGAACCGGTGAAACTGGCTATGAAGGTAGAAAGCTTAATAAAGACATAGATATCGAATGGGATACTGAAGATTATCCTGATGAGTTCTATACAGAGGTGATGGATTCTTTGTATGTGCCATTAGAAGAATCGTATAATGGTAGACGAACATTCGATGTACAAAATTTTAAATTCCGATTTACTTGGATGGATATCCAAGCTGCAGCTCGTGCAAAAAAAGGAAGAAGAAAAGATTTTGTTAAAGAAACAGTGATTGAAGTATATCCAGATACTACTGTTTGGATTAAAGATTTTAACTATTCGTATAATGAACCTATGCATAATGATTATTTCTGGCATAGTTCATATGATGATTATCCTGTAGTAGGAGTTTCTTGGGAACAAGCTAAAGCTTTTTGTACTTGGAGAACTATCGAAAAGAATTCTTATCAGAAAAAACGTAATAAAGAGTTTGTAAACTATTTTAGATTACCTACAGAAGCTGAGTGGGAATACGCAGCTAGAGGTGGATTAGAATCAGGAACGTACCCTTGGGGTGGACCTTATGCGTTGAACGATAGAGGTTGTTTCTTAGCTAATTTTAAGCCTTTACGAGGTAATTATGCTGCGGATAACTTCTTATATACAGTAGAAGCAAAAACATTTGAGCCTAATGATTATAATCTTTATAATATGGCTGGTAATGTTTCAGAATGGGTGCAGTCTTCTTATGACCCTGCAGCCTATGAATATGTATCATCAATGAACCCAAATGTTAATGATGATCAGAACAAACGAAAAGTTGTGCGTGGTGGATCTTGGAAAGATGTTGCTTACTTCCTACAGGTAAGTACAAGAGATTACGAATATGCGGATTCAGCTAGAAGTTATATTGGATTCAGAACGGTACAGGATTATATGGGTACTGACGTTACTGGAGAAGATAATACCCAAAATCAGAATTAGAATAAGTCCCAAAATTTATCTATCAACCTTAATTACTAACCTTTTTTTAATTTAATATTTAAAAAAAATTTAAAAAAACTAAACACATTTATTATGGCAAATTCAAAATCAAGCAAGAAATTAATGAACATGGTATACGGTCTCGGAGCGGCTGTAGTAATCCTTGGAGCATTATTTAAAATTATGCACTGGCCTTTTGGAAACGAGATGCTTATTATTGGTCTAATTACAGAGGCATTAGTATTTACTGTTTCTGCTTTCGAACCTGTAGATGATGAAATAGATTGGTCTCTTGTGTACCCTGAATTAGCAGGAGGAAACAAAAAGGACAAAAAGGAAAATCAAACTCCAGAAGGATTATTGTCTAAGAAATTAGATGATATGCTGAAAGAGGCTAGATTAGATACAAGTTTAATGAATAGTTTGGGAGATAGTATTCGTAACTTTGAGGGTGCTGCTAAGGGTATCGCTCCAAGTATAGATGCTATTCAGGGAACTAAAAAATATAGTGAGGAAATGGCTACAGCAGCTACTCATTTAGAATCTTTAAATAGTCTGTATAAAGTACAGTTAGAATCTTCTGCAAAACAAGCTGAAGCTAATGCTGCAATTGCTGATAATGCTAAAGCACTTGAAGAGCAAATGAAGAGCTTATCAAGTAACTTATCTTCTCTTAATGGAGTATATGGTGGTATGTTAAGTGCTATGAACAGAAATTAGTATTTAACTTAATTTAAAAAATAACTACCAAAATATAGAAATATGGCAGGAGGAAAATTATCACCAAGGCAGAAGATGATCAATCTGATGTACTTGGTATTTATAGCAATGATGGCATTAAATATGTCAAAAGAGGTACTATCGGCTTTCGGTTTGATGAATGAAAAACTTACTTCAGCAAATACAATTGCCACTGAGCGTAATTCAGCATTTATGGCTGGATTAGCAGAAAAGGCTTCAGAACAACCAGAAAAGTATACACCACTTAAGGAGAAGGCAGATCAAATTAGTTCTTTTTCTAATGATTTTAATGCATACGTAGAGCAGATTAAATCAGAATTACTTGAAACGGCTGATGATCCTACGGACTATGAAACAATGGACAAGCCGGATGCGTTGAATAGCAAATTCTTTGAAGGTGGTAAAAATACAGCGACTGCTTCTGAGTTCCTTGAAAAAATGAAAACGTATAGAGAAGGTGTTGTTGCTGCTATTCGTTCTGTAAAAGAAGTAGATGGTCAAGTGGCTGATGATGTTGAAAAAGCATTTTCTACAGACGATGTTGAAAATAGAGACAAAGTAAAAGTAGATTGGTTGAAGTATAATTTTGAAGGTTTTCCTTTAGTAGCCTCTTTGACTAAGTTAACGCAAATGCAAGCTGATGTTAAAACAACAGAAAGCAAAGTGTTATCAGCTTTATTAGCAGGTCAGCAAGCTTCAGAACTTTCGTTTAGTAATTATGAGGCAATTGTTGTTCCGGACAAAACGGCTTTCTTTAGCGGAGAGAAGTTTAAAGGAAAAATAGTTCTTGGACGTTTTGATGCAACATTAAAACCTACTTCGGTTACTGTAAATGGAAAAGAGCAGACTAAAGTAGAAAACGGACAAATTATGTTGGAGTTTCCTGCAGGAAATGTTGGTGAGAGAGAAGTAAAAGGAGAACTTCAGTTTAAAGAAGGTGATTCTACTGTTTCTATTCCGATCAAAAGTTCATATGCAGTAATTCCAAAACCAAATTCAGCAGTAATTTCTGCAGATAAAATGAATGTGGTATATAGAGGGGTTCAGAATCCAATGACAATCTCTATTCCTGGTGTTCCTTCTGTAAATGCTAGCGCTCCAGGTCTTAGGAAAATGGGTGGTGCAGGCAAATATATGATGAACGTAACAACAGTAAAGGCTAGAGAGGTTAACATTAAAGTTAGTGGTAAACTTCCAAATGGTGCTACAGTAAGTGATAGTAAGAAATTCAGAATTAAAGACATTCCTAGACCAGTAGGTACTGTAAGAGGTGAAGATGGTAGTATTAAAATGTCTAAAAGTGGTTTAGATAAGGCTTCTATTGGAGCAATACTTCCGGATTTTGATTTTGATATTAAATTAGATGTAACAAGCTTTAAATTTAAGGTAGAAGGTCAGCCAACTATTAATGTTAGAGGGCGTAGACTAGATTCAAGAGCAAAATCTGCACTAAGAAAAGCTAAGCGTGGATCTACGGTTCAGGTTATAGATATCAAAGCACAGTTAAAAACCAATGCAGGATATAAGTTAAAGAAAATATCTGCGGTTCTCGTTGAGTTAACGAACTAAAATAAACTAATGATTATGAATTTGAAAAATTTGTTATTAACCGTTTTTGGCCTTTTCGTGACGTTGTTTTCGTTTGGTCAGGCTAACATATTGAATGCTGGTAGTCCGGAAGATATCGGAAAGAAGACAATCGAACAGATTGAAGCCGATAATGATCGTCCATTAGAATATGGTTATGTTGACAAACGTGATGTATTATGGGCTAAGACTACTTGGGAGACTATTGATCTTGATGAGCGTATTAATTTCCCGTTATATTATCCAATAGATACTGTAAACATAGGAGCTGATAGACGTGCATTGTATGATGTTTTGCTTTCAAATGTTAAAAATGGTAAAATCCAAAAGATTTATGCAGATTCATATTTTACAGAAACACGAACTTTAGGTGATCTTGATGGTACTTTGTCTAAAATCGATACCTTAGATTTAGGATATGAGCAGTTTAATGCTGGTGAGCCTGTAGATCCTCAGTATATAGAGGTTACTACAATCGGTGCAGCTGATATTTCTGAATATCAAATTAGAGGATATTGGTATTTTGATAAACGTCAAGGTGAATTAAGATATAGATTACTTGGTATTGCTCCTGTAGCACCAGATGTAAACTTTCTGAATGATGATGAGCCTGATATGGTTCCGTTATTCTGGGTTTGGTATCCGGACGTAAGAGAGATTCTTCACAATGCGAAAGCATTTAACAGGAAGAATACTTCAATGCCATTTACATATGATCACGTGCTTAATGCTAGGCGATTTAATTCTGTCATATATAAAGAAGATAACATTCAGGGTGACCGTGAAGTTAATGATTATATAATTGACAATGCTTTAATGCAATTGCTCGAAAGTGAAAGAATTAAAGAAAGTATCAGAAACTTTGAAATGGATATGTGGAGTTACTAAACTTCTGATGTTTCTAATATAATATTTAAACGCCCAACAACTTGTTGGGCGTTTTGTTATTTTTAACCTATGATAGATTATATAGTTGTTGGTTTTGGATTAGCCGGACTGTCTTTTGTCGATAAATTAGAGAGTAATAATAAATCATATGTCGTATATGAGAATTATTCAGAACAGTCGTCCAGAGTTGCAGGAGGTTTGTACAATCCGGTAATTCTTAAGCGATTTACTCCAGCTTGGCTCGCTTCAGAACAATTGGAATTGGCGATATCTGTTTATAAGCGTATAGAAAATAAACTTGGAGAATCTCTGGTGTTTGAGCTTCCAGTATTGAGAAGGTTTAACGATGTAGAAGAACAAAATTTGTGGTTTGAAGCTTGTGATAAACCAATTTTGGATAGATTTCTTTCTTCAGAATTAATCCGAAATGAAAATGATGCATTAGATGTCTCTTTTCATTATGGAAAAGTAAAGCATACGGGAAGAGTAGATGTTAAAAAGATGCTGTCCTGTTATCTTCAAAATATTGAAAAACATGGCAATCTTATAAAAGAATCTTTTCTGTTTGATGAATTATTAATTGAATCAGATTTTTTAGTCTATAAGGGTATAAAGGCTAGAAATATAATTTTCTCAGAAGGTTTTGGTGTTAGAAATAATCCTTTTTTCAATTATTTGCCGTTGTATGGGAATAAAGGAGAGTATATTATTATTAAGTCCAAAGAATTGAAGTTAAAGGAGGCTGTTAAATCATCTATCTTTATTATCCCACTAGGTAATGATTTGTATAAAGTAGGAGCTACCTATAATAATCAAGATAAGACGGCAGATATTACTAAATCAGCAAGAGAACAGTTGAAAAATAAGCTAAGTCGTTTTCTAAAAGTGGATTATGAAGTCGTAGATCAGGTTGCGGGAATTAGGCCAACAACAAGAGATAGAAGGCCCTTAATAGGGACGCATAAGGAGTATAGAAATCTTCATATTATAAATGGATTGGGAAGCCGGGGAATATTAATTGGACCTTTTGTGTCAGAAAAACTTTATAATTATATAGAAAACGAAGCGATTTTAGATAAAGAAATTGATATAAAACGTTTCGAACATCTAAGATAGATTTTTCTTTTTACTATAGTGCATAAAGAAGTTGATCCAAATATTCCTGGATAACCTTAAGATAATTGGTAAGCAAACTATCATTGTTCCGGCAATTAGTAAAAAAGTAGCTACTAAATTTAATTTAAGGATATAGTGACCAATCAAAAATGCTGATACTGCAAAGGCTATGCCTACTGGATAACTAACGTACATAGCTCCATAAAAAAAAGAAGGTTCGATCTTATATTTGGTTTCGCAATGCCCGCATCGCTCTTGCATTTTTAATGTTTTACTTAATTTATAGGGATTAGATCCCTCGTACATACTTTCATTTTGACAAACGGGGCATGTGCCAGTAAGGATGCTATATATTTTAGTTCCTTTTAAGAAGTTCATAGTACTTTTATTCTATCACAAAATTAGTCATCTTTGCACAAAATATTCAAAAGCTAATGTTAAACATACACAACCTTTCAATTTCGTTTGGAGGAGAATATCTTTTCGAAGAAATAGCCTTTAGGTTAAATGCGGGAGATCGAGTTGGACTCGTGGGAAAGAATGGAGCAGGAAAGTCAACCATGCTTAAGATTTTATCCAAAGAACAAGAACCAGATTCAGGTCAGATTGCTATGGATAAAGAGTTGAAAATCGGTTTTCTAAAGCAGGATATAGATTTTGTTTTAGGTCGAACGGTTTTGGAAGAATCATATGAAGCCTTTATCGAAATCAAAAAGATAGAGAGAGAAATTGATGAGATTAATGCTCAACTTGCAGAACGTACTGATTATGAAAGTGATAGTTATAATCAACTAATAACCGATTTAAGCGATCATACACATCAATATGAGATTCTTGGTGGATATAACTATCAAGGAGAAACAGAACGAGTATTACAAGGGCTGGGATTTGTTAGAGAAGATTTTGATAAGCTTACTGATACCTTTTCTGGAGGTTGGCGTATGAGAATAGAACTTGCAAAATTATTACTACAGAATAACGATGTTCTTTTATTAGATGAGCCAACAAACCATTTGGATATTGAATCTATAATATGGTTAGAGAGTTTTTTAAAGAACTATACTGGAGTTGTGGTTATCGTTTCTCACGATAAAATGTTTCTGGATAATGTTACTAATAGAACGATTGAAATATCCCTAGGACGGATTTATGATTATAATAAACCGTATTCTAAATATTTGGTGCTTCGTAAGGAAATAAGGGATCAACAACTTGCAGCTCAAAAAAACCAATCCAAACAAATCGAGCAAACCGAAAAGTTGATCGAAAAATTTAGAGCAAAAGCTACCAAAGCTTCCATGGCACAATCATTAATCAAAAAATTAGACAAGGTAGAGCGTATTGAGGTAGATGAGGATGATAACGCTGTAATGAATATTAGTTTTCCAATAAGTGTACAGCCGGGAAAGGTTGTAATTGAAGCAGAGAAAGTTGGTAAGAATTATGGAGAGAAAGAGATTTTAAGCAATATCAACTTATTGGTAGAACGAGGTTCTAAAACAGCGTTTGTAGGGCAGAATGGACAAGGGAAATCTACATTAGCTAAGATTATAATTGATGAAATATCTCATACCGGTAATCTGAAACTTGGTCATAACGTGCAGATAGGATATTTTGCACAGAATCAATCAGAATATTTGGATGGGGAGATCACGATTCATGATACAATGATCAATGCTGCAAACGAAAAAACCCGAAGTAAAGTTAGGGATATGTTAGGTGCATTCTTGTTTAGGGGAGATGAAGTAGATAAAAAGGTAAAAGTTCTTTCTGGAGGCGAACGTAATCGATTAGCCTTGTGTAAAATGCTTTTAGAGCCTTTTAATGTATTGGTTATGGATGAACCAACAAATCACCTGGATATTAAGTCAAAAAACATTCTAAAAGAAGCCTTGAAAAGCTTTGAAGGGACCTTGATTTTGGTATCGCACGATAGAGATTTTCTACAAGGATTGACCAATACAGTGTATGAGTTTAAGAATAGAAAGATTAAAGAGTATCTTGGAGATATAGATTATTACTTGGAACAACGAAGGGTGGATAATCTAAGAGATATAGAAAAGAAAGATAAACAAATAAAATCTGCTTCGGATACCAAAGAAACAGCAAAACAGACTTATGAAAATCAGAAAAAGCTGAAATCACTTAATAATAAGTTAAGTAATATTGAGTCAAAGATTAATAAATTAGAAAGAGAAATCAAAGAAATAGATGTAGAACTAGCTATCAATTACGATCAAACGATAGCCGAACCTGATTTTTTTGATAAATATCAAGCAAAAAAAGACGAATTGGGTTCTTTGATGGAGAATTGGGAAATTTTACAAGAAGAATTAGATACATTATCTTAAGCCTTGTTTTGGAGAGAATATTCAAAAATTACTCAAAAAATGTGGTATAAATTATGAGTCTTTTATTGCAGCTTGCCTTTTTTTAAAGATCCTTGAATTAGAGTATATTACTTAAATGTTAAGATGAAATAAATCGTATACTTCAGAATGATTTTTATCGTTAGTAACAAGGTACAACTGAATATTTATAGATATTTTTGTACCTGTAAATTAAATTATACAATGTATGAATGATACAAAAGTCATCGATTTAAATGCACATGCACTATCCTGGATTGGAAAGATTCATTATGATTTTGGGTTTTTAGTTCAGAAAGCTTTTAGTGAAAACGGATTGGATTTATCCAAGGAACAATGGAGTGTTCTTAAGCGTCTAAAAGTAAATGATGGGCAACCACAAAATGATTTGGCTTTTATTACTCATAGAGATAAAACTTCTATGACTAGGTTGGTAAATACTATGGAAAGTAAAGACCTTGTAGTTAGAAAAAGTGATGAGAATGATAGAAGAGTAAACAGAATTTTTCTTACTGATCACGGAAAAGAAGTGATAAAGAAGGTAACACCAATCATGTATGATCTTGTGCCTGCTGTGCAAGAAAGTCTTAGTAATGAGGAAATTGAAAACTTGATTAACACACTTAAAAAGATTAAAACGAAAATTGCAAATATTGCAGAATAATAATCACGATTTTTATCGACTAAAACATCTACCAAGTAGATGTTTTTTTTGTTTTGATAGATTCGTAAATGGTTGAATGACTTTTTGTGAGTTTTTTAACTGCAAGAGAGCTCTGTTGTTGATAGATTTGTGCGACTTTTTACATTTAAAGTTTAAACAAACTATTGTCTATGAGAAATGTAATACTTTCTATACTTGGATTATTACTTATTGCTGGAGCTATATTTGGTGCTAAAAAACTTATTGATAGTAAAGCTCGGGTTAAACCGAAATCTGTCAAGGTGATTAAAACGGTTTTTGTAGATACCATTAAAAATGGTACGGTACCCATTAAGATTACAGCGAATGGTAATCTGACTGCAAAAAGAAGGTTAGAGCTGTTTTCCGAAGTACAAGGGGTGTTCAGAGGAGGTTCCAGATTATTTAAAACAGGCCAGCCATATCAAAAAGGACAAACCTTAATCAGAATTGATGCTTCAGAATATTATGCTTCTGTACAATCGGCTAAAAGTAATTTATATAATTTAATTACTTCAATTATGCCTGATTTACGGTTGGATTATCCAGAGATATTCAATAAATGGCAAAGTTATCTTTCTAATTTTGATATTAATAAGGTAACACCAGAACTACCAGAAACTACCTCCGAAAAAGAAAAGTATTTTATTACTGGTAGAAACATTTACACAACATATTATAATGTAAAAAATTTAGAACAGCGGTTATCTAAGTATATTATTTCTGCACCCTTTTCTGGAGTATTAACAGAAGCATTAGTAACTGAAGGAACATTAATTCGTCAAGGGCAAAAGCTTGGAGAATTCATAGACACCAGTGTTTATGAAATTGAAGTGGCCATAGGAAAAGAATATTCAGATTTGTTAAAGATAGGGGAGTCTGTAGCGCTTTCAGATCTTAATAACTCTAAGAAATATACAGGTACCGTAACGCGCATAAACGGAAGAGTAGATCAAGCGACACAAACGATTACTACTTTTATTGAAGTCAAGGATTCATCACTTAAAGAAGGAATGTATCTAGAGGCAAGTCTGGATGCTAGAAAAGCTGAGAACGCTATAGAAATTGATCGCAATTTGCTTCAAGAAGGAGATAAGATTTTTGTGGTTAGAGATAGTATTTTAGATATGATTGATGTAATGCCTGTTTATTTTTCTGATAAGAAGGTTATTCTGACCGGTGTTCCTGATGGAGATGTTATTGTAAACAAGCCTGTGCCAGGAGCCTATGCAGGGATGTTGGTGAAAATATATCAAAGTAAAGGAAGAAAACCTTCGGCTTCTGATGGCAATGTAAGTAGTACTAATTCAAAACAGTAATTATGCGTAAGATCATTTCTTATTTTATTAGATACCATGTTGCTGTAGATGTAATTGTAATTGCTTTTATAGTATTTGGAGTCTTTGGTGCAATTTCACTTAAGTCATCATTTTTTCCGCTTACAGATTCTAAAAACATAAGTATAAGTGCTGTTTATCCTGGTGCTTCACCATTAGAGGTAGAAGAAGGAATTATTCTTAAGGTAGAAGATAATCTTAAAGGGTTAGCAGGTGTAGAGCGTGTAACTTCAACCTCCAGAGAAAACAGTGGTAGTATTAATGTTGAAATCGAAAAAGGGAAAGACATTGATTTTATGCTACTCGAAGTCAAAAATGCAGTAGATAGAGTACCTACGTTTCCCACAGGAATGGAACCTATTGTTGTATCCAAACAAGAAGCGATACGGCAGACCATTAATTTTTCAGTTAGTGGTAATGAAATACCGCTAACTACATTAAAACAAATTGCCAGACAGATCGAAAATGACCTTAGAGCTATACCGGGAATTTCTCAGATTACGATTAGTGGATATCCTGATGAAGAGATTGAAATAGCAGTAAATGAAAATAATTTACTTGCATATAGCCTTAGCTTTAATGAAGTTGCGCAAGCAGTAAGTCAGGCTAATATTTTAACAACAGGAGGGACTATTAAAACAAATGCAGAGGAATATCTAATTCGAGCAAATAATAGATCATATTATGCCAATGAACTTGCTAATTTAATCATACGAGCAGATGCATCTGGTCGTACAATTAGGCTAAAAGATGTTGCAGAAATTCGTGATAGGTTTTCGGAATCACCCAACGCGTCATATTTTAATGGAGATCTGTCAGTTAATATTCAAATAACCAGTACGAATACCGAGGATTTAATTTCTTCAGCAGAAAAAACAAAAGAATACATTTCTGAATTTAATGAGAAATACAATAATGTACAGCTTAATGTTATTAGTGATCGATCTATAACTTTAGTACAGCGTACTGCGTTGCTTACAGAAAATGCAATTATTGGGATGATATTGGTACTTATATTCTTGTCCATATTCCTTAATACCCGATTAGCATTTTGGGTGGCATTTGGCTTACCGATTGCATTTTTAGGGATGTTTATGTTTGCAGGATATTTTGATGTTACAATTAATGTGCTATCCCTTTTCGGGATGATTATTGTTATCGGTATTTTAGTAGATGATGGTATTGTAATAGCAGAAAATATTTATCAACATTCCGAAAAAGGTAAAACTCCTATTCAGGCAGCGATTGATGGAACAATGGAGGTAATCCCTGCAATAGTATCTGCTATAATAACTACAATATTAGCTTTTGGGATATTCTTGTTTTTAGATGGGCGAATAGGTGACTTTTTTGGAGAAGTATCCGTAATCGTGATTCTTACACTTACCGTTTCATTGGTAGAGGCATTGATTATTCTTCCGGCGCATTTAGCACATTCTAAGGCATTAAGAGCCGAAGATACAAAGCCTAAAAAAGGTATAGCAAAGTTGTTTTCTAAGCTTAGACATATCAATACAATTGGAGATCGAATTATGCGATGGCTGCGTGATAATTTATATAGCCCTTCTCTTAATTTTGCACTAAAAAATAAATTCTTCACCTTTTCTATTTTCGTAGTTATACTCATTTTTACAGTAGGAAGTATTGGTGGAGGAATTGTAAGAACTGCATTTTTCCCTCGTATTGCCAGTGATGTGATATCGATAGATTTAGGAATGCCTAATGGAACCAATGAAAAGATAACAGATTCTATTATTTCAATGATAGAAGAAAAAGCCTGGATCGTAAATAAGGAACTAAACGAAGAGTTTTTAAAAGGGGAGGACTATGAAGGTAAGCAACTATTCGAAAATATTATCAGAAGCGTCACTTCATCGTCTAATGCTTCCTTAAGAATTAATATGTTACCTGGTCAGGAGCGACCTAATGCTGTAAACTCTGGTTTGGTTGCAAACCGCATACGTGAAAAAGTAGGGCCTGTTTTTGGGGCAGAACGATTAATTTTTGGATCTGGAGGGAATTTTGGAGGAAGTCCGGTTTCTGTTTCTCTATTAGGAAGTAATATAAAAGAGTTAAAAGCGGCAAAACAAGAATTTAAGACCGTTCTGGAAAATGATTCTAGACTTAAGGATGTTGCAGATAATGATCCTGCAGGGATAAAGGAGATTCGGTTGGAACTTAAGGAAAATGCCTATGCACTTGGTCTTAACTTAAGAGATGTAATGGCACAAGTAAGAGGAGGATTCTTTGGAGTACAAGCACAACGTTTTCAAAGAGGTCAAGATGAAATACGTGTTTGGGTTCGTTACGACAGAGAAAACAGATCTTCTATTTTAGATCTGGATAATATGAGAATTTCTACTGCTGCTGGAGAACGAATACCAATAAGTGAAATCGTTGATTATACAATAGAACGTGGTGATGTAGCGGTAAATCATCTTGATGGTAGAAGAGAGGTTCAGATTTCTGCAGACCTAAAAGATCCGGAAACTACAAGTTCTACCGATGTTTTAGATGAGATTCGTACGGTGATTTTGCCAGAAATAATAGCAAAATATCCTACTGTGACACCTTCATATGAAGGCCAGAATAGAGAAGCTGGTAAGTTTCTTGGTTCTCTAGGTCCTGTAGGTCTTACTGCGTTAGCATTAATATATATTACCATAGCATTTACATTTAGAAGCTATAGTCAACCATTATTACTATTACTTCTGATTCCACTGAGTCTTCCTGCGGTTGCATTTGGTCATTGGATACATGGATTTCCTATTAATATTTTATCACTATTAGGAATTATTGCGCTTATAGGTATTATGGTAAACGACGGTTTGGTCCTTATAGGTAGGTTTAACAGTAACCTGCGATCAGGAATGACCTTTGATAATGCTATTTATGAAGCGGGAAAATCTCGTTTTAGAGCAATTTTTCTTACCTCATTAACTACAATAGCAGGACTAGCTCCTTTAATTTTTGAAGAGAGTCGCCAGGCAAAATTTCTGATCCCTATGGCAATTTCAATCGCATATGGGATAGGTTTTGCTACGGTACTAACCTTATTAGTATTACCACTGTTTTTATCATTTAGTAATAAGGTAAAAGTAGGAACCAAGTGGTTAGTAACGGGGAACAAAATTACTAAGGAAGAAGTAGAACGCGCTATAAAAGAACAAAAAGAAGAACATGAATTACAAGCATAGATACATTACGAGTTTACTCTTGTTTTTGTTTCTGGCTAGCGGTAACGCTTTTGCCCAAAAATTAACAAAACAAGAGGCTATTAGATTGACATTAGAAAACAATTACGGAATTCTAATAGCCACGAATAATATTGAAACAGCAAAAAATAATAAAGGATTATTAAACTCAGGATATCTTCCTACACTAGCAGCTAATGCGGGGGCAAATTATCAGGATGCATCTTCTACTACTTCATTTCCAGGTGCGATTAATCCAGACACAGGTTTACCAAGAGAAGATATTGAAATAGAAGGCGCTGAAACACAAAGATATAATGCTTCGCTTAATCTCAATTATACCTTGTTTGATGGTTTGGGACGATTTTATAATTATAAAAGATTAAAAGAGCAATATAACTTAACAGGACTACAGGCTAGAGAAACTATTGAGAATACGTTGTTACAGTTGTTTACGGTGTATTATGAGGTCGCTAGACTCACAGAAAATGAATTAGTTCTTGAAGAGACACTGCGGATTTCTAAAGAACGTGTTACCAGATCAACTTATCAATTTGAGTATGGACAAAACACAAAACTAAATGTATTAAATGCAGAAGTAGATGTAGCCAATGATAGCATTAATTTATTAAATACAAGGCAACAGCTTATTAATACCAAACGTGACCTAAATATCATTGTAGATAACGAACTTGAAAAACAATTTGCCGTAGATACTATTGTTAACTTTATTTCAAGACTTGAAATAGATAGTTATATCGAAAAATCAATTGAAAATAATGTTACTTTATTGCAAAATGAAAGTAATATTCGAATCAGTGATTATGATGTGAAGGTTAGTAAATCAGGTTATTTACCAACTATTGGCTTAACCGGATCATATGGATGGAACGAAAACAGGAATCCACCTTCAGCATTTTTTCCAGGAAATGTTGCCGACACATACACCTTGGCAGGTGGACTTAGTTTAAGCTGGAACCTTTTTGATGGTGGCGGTACGATCACAAGAGTGAAGAATGCGAAAATTGCATTGGATAATCAGGAATTGGTAAAAATTCAGGTAGCACAACAAGTAAAAAGAGATATCGCTAATGCTTTAGGGAATTATGAGAATCGCTTAAAAGTTTACGAGATACAACAGCAAAATGTTCTGACGAACCAAAATAATTTTGAGCGTTCTAAAGAACGATTTAACCTTGGTCAGATTACCTCTATAGAATTCAGGCAAGCTCAGATTAACCTAATACTGGCAAAAACCAATAAGACATTAGCGAAATACGATGCTAAGTTAGCGGAGCTGCAATTGTTGCAACTGACTGGACAGTTACTGAATATTGATTTTTAGTTTATAGTATGCTCGAACATTTTTTTCAATGTCCATATTGTTGGGAAGAGATATCTATGTTATTAGACGTTTCGGTTACCAATCAAGAATATGTAGAAGATTGCGAAGTGTGTTGCAATCCAATAATGGTAAGACCTAGATTCGAAGATCAAGAATTAGTATCTTTTGAAGCCGTAAGTATTGAGCAGTAATAACTGTTGTATTATAAACCTCACAGGTCTCAAAGACCTGTGAGGTTTGGTGTTTTATATATTCTTTACCAACCAATCTCCAACTTCACTGGTTTTGTAAGCTTTTTGTTCTCCAGCCAAATCCTCCGTAACCACTCCTTCGTTTAAGGATTTGTCAACGACATTTCTAATTGCGGCTGCCTCTTGATGTAGCCCAAAAGCAGTTTCGAACATCATCGCAGCAGAAAGTACCGTTGCTAATGGATTAGCGATATTTTTTCCTGCTGCTTGAGGATACGACCCATGAATAGGCTCGAACAAAGCCGTCTTTTCTCCTAAAGATGCGGAAGGCATTAATCCCATAGATCCTGATATTACAGAAGCTTCATCTGTAAGAATATCTCCAAATAAATTCTCGGTGATTAATACATCGTAAGAGTTAGGCCATTGTACCAATCGCATGGCAACTGCATCCACAAACTCATAACTTACCTCAACTTCTGGGTAGTCTTTTTCCATAGCCTGTACAGTTTCTCTCCATAAACGAGAAGATTCCAGTACATTGGCTTTATCAACACAACATAGTTTTTTACTACGCGTCATCGCCATTTCGAATCCTTTTTTGGCTAAGCGAGTAACTTCAGCACGTGTATAAGTACAGGTGTCATAGGCAGTATTTCCATTATCTTCTCTACCTCTTTTTCCGAAATAAATACCACTAGTCAATTCACGAAGGAATACTAAATCTGTACCTTCGATTCGCTCTCGTTTTAAAGGTGATTTGTCAATCAATGAAGGAAAAGTAAATGTAGGTCTCACATTGGCAAATAAACCTAATTTCTGTCGCATTTTTAGCAGTCCTTGTTCCGGGCGTACCTTTGCAGAAGGATCGTTATCAAATCTAGGATGCCCGATAGCTCCAAATAATACGGCATCTGCATTTACACAAATTTCATGAGTTTCATCAGGATATGGTTCACCAACTGCATCAATGGCAGCTGCACCAGTTAATGCTGATGTCCAGTTTATTTGATGATTATATTTTTTCGCAATCGTGTCACAAACTTTTACTGCTTGATCTATAACTTCTGGTCCGATTCCATCTCCAGCGAGTAGTGCTATGTTTAATTCCATATGTATTTATTCTTAATTCTAATATTTATGCCTTTTGTCAGACTGAGCCTTGAGCGAAGTCGAAAGGCGTGATCGTCATTTTTTATTTATAGTTATACTGTCACATTGAGCGGAGTCGAAATGTATTGATTCTTTAAGTAGCTATCTCTCGACTCCACTTGAGATGACAGAGGTGTTTTTAATATTATAATTCAATAATATTTAACATTTTTTCTGTTGCCTTAATAGCCGAAACTGTTTGGTCAGAATCTAATCCTCTGGTTACGAATTCTTTTACTTCAGTTTTCCAAATAATTACGGTTTCGCATAATGCATCAGAATTACTTCCGGGAGGAATCCTTACTGCATAGTCAATTAGCTGCGGCAATATTTTATTTTTTTGCTTATATACTTTTTCCAAAGCATTCATAAATGCATCATATTGCCCATCTCCTTGCGCATGTTGTTCGATAACTTCATCATCCATTTTGATAGCGAGTGTGGCAGATGGCTTTAGGCCTTTTGCGTGATTTAGAACATACGATTTGATTTTTACTTTGTCTTTGTACAATTTACTATCTAATACATCAGAAATGATATATGGCAAATCTTCTTGAGTTACTACCTCTTTTTTGTCACCGAGCTTAATGATTTTTTGAGTAACTTTTTTGATATCTTCTGGACTTAGTTTTAATCCTAGTTCCTGAAGATTTTTTTCGATATTAGCCTTTCCAGAGGTTTTTCCTAGTGCATATTTGCGCTTTCGACCAAAGCGTTCCGGCATCAGGTCATTAAAATATAAATTATGTTTGTTATCTCCATCAGCATGGATTCCGGCGGTCTGTGTAAAAACATTATCACCTACCACAGGTTTGTTAGCGGGAATTTTAAATCCAGAGAAGGTTTCTATTAGTTTACTCACTTTATAAAGTGCTGATTCTTTTACATTGATCGTCACTTCTGGTAAATAATCATTGATAACGGCCACTACACTTGCTAATGGTGCGTTACCTGCTCGTTCTCCCATACCATTCATCGTAACATGTAAACCGTTTACTCCAGCTTTAACTCCTTCGATAGCATTAGCAACGCCAAGATCATAATCGTTATGCGCGTGGAAGTCAAAATGTAAATCTGGATATTTATTTCGCAGAGCCGATATGTATGCGTATGTTTCAGAAGGAATAAGAACTCCAAGGGTATCGGGTAATAAAACTTTTTTTATTGGCTGCGTGGATAAAAAATCAAGGAATTGATATACGTACTCGGAGGAATTACGCATACCGTTACTCCAATCTTCTAAATAGACATTGGTGGTGATTTTTTCTTGAGCTGCTTGCTGGAAAACTTTAGCAATATCCTCAAAATGTTGTTCTGGAGTTTTCTTTAATTGATAGGTTAGATGATTTAATGATCCTTTGGTTAGCAGATTTTGGACTTTTGCTCCGGTTTCCTTCATCCATTGTATGGATTTTCCCCCATCTACAAAGGTTAGTATTTCTACTTGATCAATATATCCATTTTCATCAGCCCAATCAATAATGTTTTTAACTGCTTCAAACTCACCTTCGGATACTCTTGCCGATGCCACCTCGATACGATCAACACCTAATTCTTCTATAAGAAGACGAGCAATTGTTAGTTTTTCTGAAGCAGAAAAGGATATCCCAGAGGTTTGCTCACCATCTCGGAGTGTAGTATCCATGATTTCTATTGATCGTGTACTCATATTTATTTTCTTTCTCAGACCTGTTAGGTTTTTGAAACCTGACAGGTCTTATTATCTCTTGCGTTAAGGATAGAAGTGACATCCTTTTTTACGTCAGTTCGAGTGTCCCGAACTTGTTTCGGGATCTATCGAGAACAAGTAAAAAATATATAACGAACCTGCCTGCTCATCGCAGGTAGGCAGGTAGTCCGCTTGTCTGTCCACCTCGGAAGGGAACGCCCTAATTATTTATTTAGAAAGGACGCGTAGTTGCGAATTCCTGAATTTCTGATTTCATTTTAGTTAGATAATCAATATCATCATACCCATTGAGCATATTCTCTTTTTTGTAACTATTAATATCAAAAGATTCTGAGGCTCCGGATGCTTTGATTGTAATGGTTTGTTGAGGTAAGTTTACTTCAATTTCTGTATCAGGATTCGTTTCTATTGCGTTGAATATTTTTTCTAGAAATTCTGGACTTACCTGAACGGGTAATACTCCTATGTTAAGACAATTACCTCTGAAAATATCTGCAAAGAAACTAGAAACCACACATCGAAATCCGTGGTCATAGACTGCCCATGCAGCGTGTTCGCGAGAAGATCCCGATCCAAAATTTTTACCACCTACAAGAATTTTACCGCTATAGGTAGGATTGTTTAATACAAAATCTTCTTTAGGAGTATCGTCATCATTGTATCTCCAATCTCTAAAAAGGTTATCACCAAATCCTTTACGTTCTGTGGCTTTCAGAAAACGAGCAGGAATGATTTGGTCAGTATCTACATTTTCTATCGGTAATGGTACTGCTGTAGAGGTTACTATATTGAATTTATCGTATGCCATTTTATAATGTTTTATTTAAGAAAATTAATTGCATATTTCTTTCGATTCCCTCATTTCCAGCGCTTCGTCTCGCCCATTGTTTACACAATGTCGTTCCCAAGGGAGAAAGGATTGTATGTATATGCAATTAATTTATTTCTAGTTCGTAATTTCTTCTAAAAGCGTTCTAGGATCGGTTACTACTCCGGTAACTGCAGTTGCAGCAGCAACAAGAGGACTTGCTAATAAGGTTCTGGATCCAGGTCCTTGTCTTCCTTCAAAATTTCTGTTAGAGGTGCTTACCGCTAATTTTCCTGCAGGAATTTTATCTGCATTCATTGCTAAACATGCAGAACATCCTGGTTCTCTTAGTGTAAATCCAGCATCCGTTATGATTTCTAGTAAACCTTCCTCTTTGATTAATCCTTCTACCTCATGAGATCCAGGAACTAACCAAGCAGTGATGTTTTCAGCTTTCTTTTTTCCTTTAATAATAGAGGCAAAAGCTCTGAAATCTTCAATTCTACCATTGGTACAACTTCCTAAGAATACATAATCAACAGTTTTACCTATCATCGCATCTCCTTCATTAAAGTCCATATACCCCAGCGATTTTTTATATGTAGCAATACCACCTTCTATAGTTTCTGCATTGGGGATATTATTAGTAATACCTATTCCCATTCCTGGATTGGTACCATAGGTAATCATCGGTTCAATATCTGCACCATTAAAAGTGAGTTCTTTATCAAAAACAGCATCTTCATCTGTTTTTAGGGTTTGCCAATATTCCATGGCAGTATCCCAAGCTTCTTCTTTAGGCGCTAATGGTCTCCCTTTTATATAGTCGAATGTTTTTTGGTCTGGAGCAATCATTCCTCCTCTTGCACCCATTTCTATACTTAGGTTACAAACGGTCATACGACCTTCCATCGTCATATTTCTAAATACATCTCCTGCATATTCTACAAAATAACCGGTAGCACCAGAAGTTGATAATTTAGAAATGATATACAATGCAACATCTTTTGGTGTTACTCCAAAACCAAGCTCACCATTCACATTGATTCGCATCTTTTTTGGTTTAGGCTGCATAATACACTGTGTAGATAATACCATTTCTACCTCGGATGTACCAATACCAAAGGCAATAGCTCCAAAAGCTCCGTGTGTAGAAGTATGAGAATCTCCACAAACGATGGTAGCTCCAGGCAATGTAATACCGTTTTCCGGACCAACTACGTGAACGATACCATTTTTTTGATGTCCTAATCCCCAGTGAGATATTCCCCAAGCCGCAGCATTTTCTTCTAATGCTTTTAATTGATTTGCTGATAAAGGATCTTCTACAGGTAAATGTTGGTTTATAGTTGGAGTATTATGATCTGCAGTAGCAAACGTACGCTCTGGATATAACACGGTGTTTCCTCTACTTTTTAGTCCTAAAAAAGCTACAGGACTAGTCACTTCGTGAATAAAATGACGATCAATAAAAAACACATCAGGGCCATTTTCTATATTACGTACTACATGTGAATCCCACACTTTGTCAAATAATGTCTTACTCATTTTTACGATCTTTACTAAAATACGTTAGATGCACTTAGCATCTTGTTATTGAAACCTGGATTACACATTAAAAAATCTATTACAGTTTCCAATCACTTCAAAATATACCGCTTTGCTCCATTTTTATATGTAACCGTAGCGGTGCTATGCTAAAACATAGAAAATGTCATATTTTATTGTGATTGATACCTTCATAACGAAATTTTAATATATAATACAGATTAAATGTTAAAAAGGAGGTAAATTTACGAGTTATGGAAGATATCAGCTAATAAAACTATCAAGTGAAGAGTAGTTTTAAGCATATCTCAATATTAGCAGTAATTTTAGATAATTTGATAAAAAAGATATTGATTTTAGGAAATACTATTATTTTTTATTTCAGTATATAATTTAAAATCAAGGCGTAAGAAAGGTTTGTGTAAAAAAAATGTTAGTTTTTGTTAATTATGCTTTGCAAAGCTAAAAAAGGTTGTATATTTGCCGTCCGCAAGGAGTAATAAGTGATTTGTCGAGCTCATAACTCGAAGTTGAAAGACAAGTAAGTTACTAATTATATATCGCGGGATAGAGCAGTAGGCAGCTCGTCGGGCTCATAACCCGAAGGTCACTGGTTCGAGTCCAGTTCCCGCTACTAGTAAAGGCTAAAAACATTGATTTTAAATGTTTTAGCCTTTTTGTTTTCCGCTTAATTTACCTGAAAAATTCATTTTTTGCCTTAAAAAGTGTGTAACTCTACAAATATCCATCCGAAGATCACAATTTCTACTTTTTCCTATAAAACACTATATATGAGTTGTTTATGCGTGTATTTTTTAAAAGCATAATAATTTCTATCACACGGGTGGGAGGTTTTGGTGGGAGGTTTTTTTAATTTAAAAGTCGAAAATTATAGATTTAGGTGTTTACAATCATAAAATTGAACTGTAGTTTTCTAATCTTTTTAATGAGCTTTTTTAGCAACATATCTCATAAAATAGTATTATAAATTATCTGCTTCATAAAGTTTTGAAAATTTGAAAGGAAGGGGATTAATTTGGCAGAAGTATAATTACCTGTTCAATAGTTTAGACTGTTCATTGTCACTGAACATCTAATTAAGATGAGCAGATGAGCACCTCTTCAATTTATTTCTTTTAAATAGGTTTCAATTTTCATTTTTATTAAATTCGTATTTTGCAATTCGCGAATTGCGAATTAAAGTATTTATTATGAAGAAGCACAACGGTATGCGGCCACAAGATGTCGTTATTCTCCTCAAGATTATCGCTAAAGATGATACTGAATGGATTATGAAAGACATTGCATATGAATTAGGAATTAGCAACAGTGAAGTAAGTGAATCACTCAATAGAAGTGTGCTAGCTGGTTTGATTGCGAGTGACAAAAAACGAGTGATGAAATCTTCTTTGCTAGAGTTTTTAAAATTTGGTTTGAAATATGTGTATCCACAACGACCTGGCGCATTAGTGAGAGGTGTTGCTACTGCGCATAGTACATTGCCTCTATCCGAAGTGATACAAAGCGATGAAGTTTATGTATGGCCTTATGCCGAAGGAACAGATCGTGGCTTTTCTATAGAACCCTTACATAACAATGTCCCAGAAGCCGTATTGAGAGATTCATTACTCCACAAATTACTCGCTTTGGTAGATGCTATACGTTTAGGCAATGTAAGAGAGCAAAAAATGGCAATCGTTGAACTTGAAAAGCATTTTGATTGAAAAATACTATTATAAATAGAAAGATTATCGAGCGTGTTGCTCAAGCTTTAGGAGAACTTAATGATGAAGTAATCTACGTAGGTGGCGCAACGGTGAGTCTATATATAAATGATCCAGCAGCAGATGATGTAAGACCAACCAAGGACATAGATATCAGTATTAAAATTGTGTCAATCCCACATCTAGAGGAAATTAGAGAAAAACTGATTGCCAAAGGCTTTAAGCAAGCAGCAGATCTAGATGTAATATGCAGGTTTAGACTAGATGATATTCTTGTAGACGTTATGGGAACAGAGCCTATAGGATGGGCACCAGCAAACCCGTGGTTTGCATCTGGTTTTGAACATATGGAACAAGTTCAAATAGAAGAAAGTACTATTAATATCATGCCTTTACCCTATTTTTTGGCAAGTAAGTTTGTAGCGCACGCAGAACGCGGTGGGAAAGATCCAAGAATGAGTCACGATTTTGAAGATATTATCTATATTCTCGATAATAGAACCGACTGGCACGAGATTGTTTCGAATGCAAATAACGATGTAAAAGAGTATTTACTAGAACAATTTCAAAATATTCTAGATTCAAACCGAATGCAGGAGGCTATTTTAGGAAATCTGTTTTACGAAACTCAAGAAGTACGATATAAGAAGATAATGGAGAGGGTGGAAATAGTTTTAAAAAGTTAAAAGAATAGTATAATGGCAAATAGTAAGCACGCACATTTGAGATATAATATTCTAGATTATTGCTTTCGCAATAAATCGTATGGCTTTGAAGAGTTGTTAAGAACTCTCAATGAAAGTATTTCCGAACTATATCCTAGCGAAGAAATTTCAGAAAGAACATTACGTGAAGACATTAAAGTATTTAGAGATAAAGAGAATGGTTTTGATGCTCCACTTCCAGAAGGCCAAAGAACATATACTTATTCTGATACCAACTTTACCATTGCACAGAGACCTTTACAGAAATATGAGCAATATTTAGTTGAAGCTGCTCAACAACTGTTATCTCGGTTTGAGAATCACCCAAAATATAACAAACTGGCAGAAGCTTTAATTAAGTTCCAAGATGAAGAGGAACAAGAAAATGATGCTAAAAGAATCTTGTTTTATGACCATAATGAAGAATACAGAGGAATAAGATTCCTAAAGCCATTATATCTAGCAATTAAGAAAAAGCAAGTACTACAAATAAATTTTAAAGGATTTAAGGACGAATCTTCTTCTGTATTTGAATTTCATCCTCATATTTTGAAACAATATAACAGGAGGTGGTTTATTTTTGGTTTCAACAAAACTAGAGACATTGCAGCATGGAGCATTCCGTTAGATGAAAGATTAATTGATTTTAAAACACTTGAAGATGTAAAATATTTAGAATCAGCTATAGATTGGGAAACATTTTTTAGAACCGTGGTTGGCGTGGTAAGGCCTAAAGAAGCGCAAATAGAAAGGGTAGTCTTACGATTCCATAATGGGAGAGAAAACTATTTTAAAACAAAACCATTTCAACCAGATTTTGAAGAGTTTTTTGAAGACGATAAACAAGATCAAGTTTGGTTTGAAACGATAATAAATAAAGAATTGGTACAACAGCTATTGTCATATGGGCAAGATTTAGAGGTGTTGGAACCTCCTAGTTTGAGATCGCAAATACGAGAACATTCAAGCTTGATGCAAAGTTTTTATTTTGAATAACTATGCAGATACTTTGCATAATTAGGTTGTTAATTTGCAGAGTGAATTAAAAAGAGATATAACAATTATGACTTTACACGAAGCTATAGAACAAGTACTGCAAAATGCAGAAAAGCCTCTTTTATCAAGAGATATAGCTGATACTATAAATAATCAAAAACTTTATAAGCGTAAAGATGGTCTTCCTGTGTCTGCTTCACAAGTAACTATTAGGGCTAATAATTATTCGAAATTATTTACTAGGGAATCTGGTAAAATAAAATTGGTTAAGGATGATATAGTAAGTTTAAAGTTTCAGCAATATAAAAATATACTGGTTCACCAATCAGATATTACAAGAACATCAGGTAGGTCAAATAGAATCAATATATTGATACATGCACTCGAAGAGTTATTGCATGAGGATAATTACCAATATTACTACAATTCGGTTTCTAAAATAGGTGTCAATTATGGAGATCATAATAGGCGCCCAAGGGAAAAGTTGCTTGTGGCTTACAAATTATGTGATTGGTTTTTTAAACAGTCTAATAGGAATTCTTTAAGATTAAGTGATAAATTAATTACCGTTCTATCGGGTTTAGATTGGTTTACAAAAAACGATAATGCAATTTCTACTTATTTTGAAGGATACAATGACTTTCTATTAAAAATTGCAGCTGATAACAAAGGAGCGACATTTTCAATTAAAATCGAGCATAGTCTAAACTTTTTCAATGAATATGAATATGACGATCAAATTAATCATATAATTTCAAAACTTATTGATCAGGGTAATTTTGCCTACATGGCAGCCCAAACTAAAACTACAGGCATTTTTATTCCGCCATTTAGAAGAAATGCGGCGAGAAATTCAAGAGGGGATTTTGATGTTATTTTATCCAAATTACGGAATAATTATAACGAGATTGATAAAGCAATACTAATTGTGCCGTCTAGTGTTTTAAGCAGTAATACATCCTTTAATAAGGAGGCTAGAGAGCAAATTATAAGCTCTGGTGCTTTAGAAGCTGTTATTGGATTTCCTAATGGGATGTTCGAAAATACAACTATTAATGTGTCCACGCTTATTTTCGATTTTAACAATAGAGATAATCAAGTATTCTTTATGGATGCCTCAAATATATTAAAAGAGGATATTGCAGAGGTGGTTAGAAATATAAATAATAAAGAATCCGTTCGAGATATTTCTAGAACTATAGCTCATGAAGATCTCTTTCATTTTGATTTAAACCCAAAGCAATATGTCATTGATATTGATGATATAAAAGTTAAATCAGGTTTTCAGTTATATCATATAGGGAAACTAATCCAGGAACGTAAATCTGGAGCCATGTTCCGGAATAAAAATAGCTTATATGTCGGTGGTGAGTATAGGCTTATAAAAGTGGGAGATATAGATAAAAATGACCTCTATTTCGAGCCAAAAGAAAATATGCTTGGGATTGATCACGATGAAATTAAAAATATTGATAAACATATAGTAAGAGGAGGCGTTGTATTAAGTGCATTTCATAAAAGAATTAAGGCCTCTGTTTTGCCAGACGACACATCTTTTGTGTTAGGACAAAATGTGTATTGGTTAAAATTTAATGAAGATGAGGTTATAGATGAATATGTAGCCAGAGAGTTAGAACAACCTTATGTTACTAGGCAGGTAGAATATTATTCCAAAAGGGCTACTATAGCGAGGTTAAACCTCAGGGCTTTGATGGAAATTAGGATACAAATTCCTAGTTTAGAAGAGCAAAAAAACATTCTGTTTAAAGAATTCAGGAAAACAGAGAAACCAGTTCAAGAAGAAGATGTTACTAATAAGGAACAAGATTTCATAAAAACGCTTAAGCACACACTTAAACAACCATTATCTGGACTGGGTAATGATTTCACATCATTAAAATCGTTTTTAGAGAAGAAAATAAAAACTAAAGATACAATTGAAAATAATGAAACAATTGTACCGGTTTTTGATACAGATACCCCAGAGCAGATAGAAATACATACTTTAATAAACACCATTAATAGAATGGAGCGCGCTATTACAGATATGGACTACATTTTGGAACAGGCTATTAAAATCATTTCTATTTCAGAGCCCGCAAAAGAAAGTATTGAATTGAAGAAGTGTTACGCAAACATAAAGGATTAGTTTACTATTCAGTAGATAATTCATTGGGTGGTGAATTATTCTTACCAGATGGAGATAGTTATGATTTGATTATAAAACTAAATTCATATCCTAGATTTTTTCCTACTGTTAATGAGGTTGGAGGTCGTATCCCTATAAAAATGGATAGACATATATATACAGATACTGGCTCTTGTTGTTTCACAACAGGAGCTAAATCCCAGATTCTTTTGAAAACGAAAATTACGTCACTAATAAAGTTTGTAGATGAAATTGTTGTTCGCTATTTTGAAAACAACTCGTACTATGAAATTAATGGAATATATTGTTATACTGAATATGATCACGGCTCAAAGGGAGTTGTCCAATCTTATCAGGATATATTAGGAATAACTGATATTATGAGTATTGGAAGATTAATATTGCAAAGATTACAAAATAAAAAACTGACTATAAGAGATTTGTGTTATTGTAGTTCAGGTCAGAGTTTAAAAAAATGCAATTGTGGATTACATTGTAACAATTATAGGTTATTTAGGATGATTGATAAAGACTTACTTTATAATGATTTAAAACATTTTAAAAGTGTCTTGAATATTTAATAGTGTTATAAGAATTTTGATCGTCTTTTCTTTTTTGATGATCGAGCAGAAGAAATTATAGAACTTGAATAGTGTAACTTTCTGTTTTTAAGCGATTCATATTTTATTTTTTTGCTGAAAAAAGCTATACTTGTACTACTAGACTTACTAAAATTCCCCTAAAAACTTTAATAGTATTTTTAATACTGAACGGTAAAGGAGTGCCTATGTTTGAAAACGAACAAAATGGACAATATGTATTGCGTTTTGATAAAGAGTCTATAACGCCTTTAGAAGTTTGGCCAAAACAAGAAGATTTTCCGCTTAATCTAAAGGAATACAACAGAAATGTTCAAAGCGTTTTACAAGAAGATATAAATGCTAGTAAAGAACTTATTATTCTTACTGGTTTCACCTCTCTGTCTCACCTTATCGATACCTTCGGAAATAATGAACTAAACAATTTAATTTGTGTTAAAATTGTATTAGGATTTGAACCTAATATGGTAGGAAGAAAACGTTATCACGTTTGGCCGTTGGAAAAAGAAATCAAGGAATATTGGCTTAAAAAAGGCTTGTCTATTCTTTCTGGAGGAAGTGTAATGAACTTAATTCAGAAAATAGAGAACGGTAAAGTACAAATTAAGTTTTATGACAAGCTTCACGCTAAAATCTATACAAGTGATAGAATGTCGATGTTGGGGTCATCTAACTTCAGCTTTAATGGATTAAATATACAGGCTGAAGCTAATACTCGAATTTTAGCAGATGTTGAACCAAAAAAATATGAAGACATAAAGCTAATTGCTGATAACTATTTTGATAGAGCAACTAATTATGACCGTATCAAACAATTGTTAGAAAGTCTTATTAAACAGGTTGACTGGAGAGATGCCTTAGCTAGAGCAATTGCCGAAGTCTTAGAGGGAGAATGGCTAGATGATTACGAACTGTTAATGGCAAAATTGAAAGGAACAACACTATGGCCTACGCAATGGAGAGGTTTAGCACAAGCGATTTCTATTTTACAAGAAAACTCAAATGTGTTAATAGCTGATCCTACAGGAGCAGGAAAAACGAAATTATGTTCTACTATCATTTTAGCCTTAAAGAATTGGCTATGGGAAACCGGACGCAGAGATAAAGACAATGCATTAATTGTCTGTCCTCCGTTGGTTGTTAGTAAGTGGAAAAATGAATTTATGAACCTTTCTACAGTATCGAATAACCAAACATCTTCCGGAATTCTAAGTAATGCAAAAAAGCAAAAGTTAGAAATAGCTTTGAAAGAGTTGAAATTAGCTAATATTTTGGCAATTGATGAAGCGCATAATTATTTAAACCTTTCTACAAAACGAAGTGAAGCTATTCGCAAAAATAGCTCGGACTTTAAAATCCTAATTACTGCAACACCTATTAATAAAAAGATAGATGATTTACTCAAAATAGTAGAGTTATTGGATGTAGATAATTTGGACGACGAGAGTTTTATAGGCTATGCTGAACTAAAAAATAAACCTAACTTAAAGAACGAAGCGAACATTGAAATGCTTAAAAGTTTCGTAAGCAAGTTTACGGTAAGAAGAACAAAATCTGTAATCAATAAACAGATCGAAAAAGAACCAGAACTCTACAAAAACGCATTAAATAATAGATGTAAGTTTCCAAAACAAAACGCAAAGACATACAAAACGTTAGAAACAGAAGTTGATATTGAAATCGTATCGCAAATCAATGAGTTATGTAAGAACTTAAAAGGAATTACATACCTGAAGCAAATAAATAATCCAAAATTTGACTTACCAGAAGATACAAAACAAGGGTATTTTGATAATAGGATTACTGCTGCTCAAAAGCTATCTATTTATATGATTCGTTCAAGACTTCGCTCTTCTAAAGTAGCCTTGTTAGAACATATACTAGGATTGCAAGAAGTCCTTAATATTGAAAAATTCGATTGCCCAAAAAACAGACAAAACAAAGTAAAACTGGATGAAATCAATAAACTTATAACACTAAACAAAACACCTAGGGTAAGTAAAATATTTAAAGATTGTGAAAAACCTATTTGGCTAACGGATATTGATGAATACAATAAAGCCTGTAGAGAGGAATTGCGTATTTATACTAAAATAGCAGACTTAACTAAAACACTATCTAATAGCAGAGAAATAGGTAAGATCAAGACTTTAATTAATCAATTAAAAGATCATAAAAAAGTGATTGCTTTTGATAGTTCTGTTGTGACATTAAATTATTTCAAACACCTCATTAAAAATAAATACCCTCATGTACAGGTTCTGGCGGCAACAGGTTCTAATAAAAAAGATAGCGAATCTGTATTACAAAAATTTCACTTGTTATCAGGTAATGAAGAGCAGGTTATAGCACTTTGCTCAGATAAGATGTCAGAAGGGGTTGATTTGCAATTAGCTTCTTCAGTAACCTTATTAGACTTACCAAGTGTAATCCGTATTGTAGAACAAAGATTTGGACGTGTGGATAGAATGGATACACTGCATGATACTATTGATTTATATTGGCCCGTTGATTCAGATATTTATTCCTTGCGTGGCGATAAACGATTATTGGAGTTAAATGAAATTATCTCAACGATGTGGGGCTCAAACTTTCAACCCCCTAATGAATTAAAGCATAAGCATTTTAAGAATGTGGATACTATTGAAAATATTATTCAAGAATTTGAAGAATATGTCTCTGAAGATAGTTCCTGGGAAGGCATCCAAGATAGTTTTAAGCCCATTATGGAACTTAAAGAAGGAAGTAAAGCACTAATTACCGAAGAAGAATATAATGTGTATCAAGGAGTCGAATACTCTGTTAAAACCAAAGTAAGTTTCTTGAAATCAGATTCAGAATGGTGTTTTTTTGCAACACGTGGCGATGGGAATCGCAGTCCTAAATGGTATTTTATTGAGCCTAACTCTGAAAAAGATATATATACGGAATTCCCTGAAATTTGCGAACAGCTTCGCTCTCATATTACCAAGAAGAGTGATTCTATCAAATGGAACGACAGCTATTTGAAAAAGTATCTTTCTATATTACAAAATAAAGAGATTGAATTGCTTCCATCTAAAAAAAGAAGAGCGTTAAAAGTGGCAGAAGTCATTTTAAAAGAAAAACTAAAGGACAAAAGCGTTGATTATAAGTATAAACTCAAGGTTCGAGAATTACTTACATTATTTCATCCTAAAAAACGAGATGTTGATTTTGAAGCGTATGCAAAACTGTGGATTGATATATTGCAACCTTATATAGACGAAAAACGAAATAGACATAAAACATCTAGAAATGTTTATAATCTAAAGAGTTTGACAACTAAAGCTGAAATGAAGCGGATACACCTAGATTATGATACATTAGAATATATCCTAAATGAACTACCCGTTCACGAAAATATAGATCACAAAATTGCTGCTTGTATTGTTGGAGTGCCAGATGTTAAATCCTAACAAAAAATGAATGATTCAATAACCAGAAAACAACTCTATGACTTGGTATGGTCTAAGTCTACAACAGCTATATCTAAAGAGTATCGCATATCTCCTAATGACTTAAGAAAACTTTGTAAGTATTATAACATCCCTTTACCATTAAATGGGCATTGGCAAAAAATCAAACACAACAAACCAACTATGGTCATTGATCTGCCTGTAATTGACGATAGTGATTTAGAAGAAATCAAACTCGTTAAAAGAAATAAAGGGGATGAAAACATACCATTTCTAACATCTCCTTTTCATAAAAAAGTTTATGAGCTTAAAAATGATAAATCATTTAACATTGAAGTTCCTTCTAAACTAAAAAAGCCACATCTACTCATTGTCAAAACTAAAAAGAAATTAGACGACTTTGATAAAATATTAAAACCTGATTTTAGTATACAAAGGGAGCTTTTTAAAGATATTCTTCCTATACATACAGGTATAAAACTAAGAAATAGAGCGCTTCGGATAATGAATACAATCATATCTATTCTTTATAAAAAAGAAGCTACAATAGTATATAGAAATACTGAATGTTTTGTTGAAATGTTTGGGCAACATACAGAAATTAATCTTAGACAAAAAGTGAATAGAGTCCGCTCAAAAAACGAACAAGGATATAGTAATGAAAACTGGGTGAAATCAGACAAATTAGAATTTCAAGCCGGACCATCTTATCAACGTAAAAACTGGATTGACGGTAAAAAAAGAAAGCTAGAAGATTATATTGCAGAGATTATTGTTTGGATTGAACAGCATTGTAAATACTGGCATGACTTGAGAAAGGAACAAGCAGAGGAAGAGCGCTTACGGGAAATAGAAAGAGCCAAAGAGAATGAAAAACTTCGCTTAATTCAATTAGAAAAGGATCGTTTTACAGAACTTATCTCTGATAGTGAGAAATGGCATAAAGTCACAATACTTAGAAAATACATTGAAGCAGTTGAGAAAAATGCAGAGAAAAACAACACTTTAGGTGATAAAAAGAAAGAATGGTTAAAATGGGCTAAGAGTAAAGCTGATTCAATGGATCCTTTGATTGATAAAGAAAAGTAAAATTACCCTTTTCGAACATTCTTATAAGTTACAAGTTGTCCTTGCAATATCAGGATAACCATTAAATGGAAGATTCTGCTCAGAACTTCTTGAATAAAGTTATTAGAAACAATGGTAAACCTAGAATCATAAACATAGATAAAAGTGGTGTTAATACTAAAAAAATAGTTTCTTTAAAATTATTAGGGCGATATATGAAATTTCTCACAATTTAGGTGGGAGGTTTATGTGGGTGGTTTTTGCGGTATTTTGGGCTATTTTCATCCCACCTAGTTTTGTAAAATACTGAAATACAGTGTTTTGTAAATTTGATTTTCGCCCTCATAACCCGAAGGTCACTGGTTCGAGTCCAGTTCCCGCTACAAGGAAAACCAGTTGTGAAAACAACTGGTTTTTTTATGCCCGAAAATCTGATGCTATGCATTAAAGATTGTAGGGTATAAAAAAAAGAGATGATGCACAGCATCATTGGTTTTCTTTGTGCAAGCTTCCCTTTAAGGTCCAACGACGAAACGTAGTGTAGGAGTTAATCCAGTTCCCGCTACTAGATAAATCAAGCTTTCACAGAAATGTGAGGGCTTTTTTAATGGTTTGGGTACAACATTTTACTGTTTTCACCTCATACTTTTATTTGCTGTAAATGAACTTCCTTTAACACCAAATTTAATTGATAAAAGAAAATGGAAATATTATTCACCGCATTTTAGATGTCAACTCTAAGAGTTAGAACCCCTCTTTCTATGCTTATAACTATACAAAAACCTACCTATAAGGTGTATTGAAGGTATCGTCATTTTACTTTGACTTAAATAAACTAAATAAAGGAGTATAGTTATTAGATTAGTGTTTTTATTAGATTCTACATATTATATCTAAATTATTTTAGTTAATCAATTAATCCTTCTCTCAAAGCCTTACTAATTGCCTCACCTTGTGACTGTACATGTAGTTTGTCATAAACGTTTTTAATATGTGAGCGTACAGTTTCAATACTTATAGTGAGGTCATCAGCGACCATTTTATAACTGTTGCCTTTGGCTAAGGAAATTAAAACATCAATTTCCCGCGGTGTCAAATTGTAATCTATAGCAGATTTAGGGGCTCCTTTTTGTTGTATATCATTTATAATAAGTCTCGCTATTCCTGGACTCATGGGTGAACCTCCTTCAAGTACATCCTTTATAGCATCTATTAACCGAGTAGATACATATTTCTTCAATAAGTATCCGTTGGCCCCTGCGTATAAAGCATCAAAAACCGAAGTGGTATCATCAAAAACTGTCAACATTAAAATATGGACTTTAGTATTATTGGCTCTAATTTTTTTTACAGCTTCAATACCATTGATTTCTGGTAAATCAATATCCATTAATACAACATCTGGATGCAGCTTTTGTAACTCTGTTTCAACCTTCAAACAATTGGGATAATCACCAATTACATTAAATTCTTTTTCTCTAGACAAAAGTTCAACCAGACTATGTCTAAGGTTTTCATTGTCTTCATATATTAAAACATTTGTTCGCATAATTCTTAGGAGTTAATAATTTGCAACGCTTTTCTATTCATTTTTAAACATATAGATACACCATTATTTTCCGATGACTCTATAATTAGCTTTGAGTTGATTTCATTTGAACGACTTTGAAGGTTTTTAAGCCCATTACCTGTAAATTCTTTTTTGGAATTAAAACCTTTGCCGTTGTCCTCAATACACATGACCAAATAATCACCTTCATTTTTAAAAATCATTGATACTCTATCTGCGTTACTATGCTTAACGGCATTGCTAATTGCTTCTTTAGCGATTAGGTAAATATTTTTACGCTGGGCTGCGTTGATTTTAATATCCTGTGCACCTTCGATTTCCTTAAATTTTATAGCGATACTTGCAGGTTCGAGTGTTTCTATAGCAAACTCGCGTATTCTATAGATGAGTTTGTCTAAACTATCGTTGGCAGGATTTACAACCCATACCATATCGCTCATTTTATCCATCATACCAGAGGTGTACCTATTAATCTGATTAAATTGCTTTTTTATATGGGAATCTTCTTTTACATCTTGTTCTGCCATTTTACTGATAATATGAATGCTGGTAAGCGTAGAACCCATTTCGTCATGAAGGTCTCTGGCGATTTCGCTTCTTAAGTTTTCTTCTGATAAATATTTTGTCAATCGCTCCGAACATATTGCGGCGATTTTTTTTAAGAGTTGTAAATGATAACGTTTATAAAAATTGCGTTTGGGATGTTCAGAATCTAATACAGCAAACACCTTCCCTTCTACCATGATAGGAACTGTTATCTCAGACAATGCTTTCTTACTATCTAAAATGTAGCGCGAATCATTATCTGTGTTTGTAATAAGTTCAGGAATTGCACTACTGGCAACGCTTCCAACAATCCCCTCATTAAAGGGAATTTCTATTCTATTTACAATTTCTTTTCCAAAGGGATTTTTAATACCAAACGCGGCCTTTTGTACAAGCACTTGCCGTTTCTTATCAATTAAGTAGATAATACAATCCACAAAATTTAACTCTTGCACACAGTACCTTGCAGTATCCCACAGTATACCGTCAACAGTGCTTTGCCCATACAATGAGGTAGCAAACCCATTGAGTAATTGTTCTGTTTTAAGTTTTCTCTTAAAGAATGCATTAAGTTTAAATAAGGTAAATACAATTAATCCTAAGGCTAAGGCAACAAACCAAAGCCGTTTCCAAAAAGGAGGTCGTATTTTAAATTTAAATGTGTTTTCGGACACATGCCATTCCTTGCTATCCAAAGAGGCTGCAATTTTAAAATTGTAATCTCCCGATGCCAAACCCCTTAGATTCATATAATTGCTAGTTCCTAAATCATACCATTCATCATTTTCTGTCAATTGATAGCGATAGTTTATGTCTTTGTGATTCCCAAAGTAAGGCGCAGACACTTCAATTTGTATATTGTTATTCGTATATTGAAGTTTAGGAGTTGTTAGATTAGGCAAAACAGAATCCAAGTTAGGGATATGAACCGTTTTTATGTAGGGATATAATGTCCTTGACTGTAGATTAATCTGCTCCGGATGAAAATAGTTAATACCATTCGTGCCGCCAATATAAACTCTGCCATCTTTATCGGGGTAAAAACTACCACGATGAAAAAAATCGCCCAATACGTTTTCTGTAAATCCAAAGGTATTAACAATCTCTGTTTTTGGATTATATCGATGAATATCACTTTCTGAAACAAACCATATATTATCAAGGTTATCTTTAAAAACAGTTCTAATCCACAGCTGCTTTAATTCAGGAATTACAGATTTAATAGAGATGTTGTTCTCCACTTCTGTGAGAAAATAAACCCCCTTCATGGTTCCGATGTAATACCCATCAGATGTTTCTAATATTGCGTAGGCTGGAGCAATTTCCGATGTTTTAGTAATGGCATATTTAAAATTAAAATCTGAGTCCAGACAAAATAGTCCGCCGAGAGTCCCTATAAAAATATTCCCTTTTGTATCCTGATACGAAAATTTCACATTTAAATCTTTACCTGGAAAATCAACTTCGGTAATTGCATAGGTATTACCATCAATCAAATATGCACCGTCTCTAGCACTCACTAGATGATTCCCACTTTCTAATGTTTTAATGTCATTTACAAAATCTTGCTCACTTTTTTTTCTTAAAGTTTGTCCTGTTTCAGAATTTTCAAAACTTGGGCGCTTAAAGGTTCTAATTTTTGGGTTATACAACCAAATTCCTTTGTTAGTTTGACCTATGATAAGATATGTACCGTCATAAACCAAGCCTCTAATGGAAGGGTGATTCAACTTATCATTTGCATTTTCTTCTGCATAAATAGTGGAAAAATTTTGCTGTTTCAGATCCCAATACACTAAACCATTAATAGTAGCTAACCACAAATTACCTTGGTCATCTGCTACAAATCTCCTGATATCTGTTGTAAATTTTTCATCTTCGTAGTCGCCATGTATAAAATGAAAATTACCATTGTTGTTCCTGAAATTTAGAAGGCTATTTTCTGTACAAGCCCAAATTTCATTTTCTTTTGCTTGATAAATTGCATTGAAACGTTGTACAGGAAAACCTACTCCATTCAAAGATAGCTGTAAAGGCGTCAAAACACCAGTATCAGAATTATATACTAGTAATCCTTTGGAAGTAGCTAAATATGATTTGTTTTTAGGTATTGGTATGGCATCAAAAACAATAATCGAAGGCTCATTTTCATCTAGAAACAATTTATGCATAGTATCCGATGAACTATTATAGTACCAAGCTTTGGACTCCCAATTACTCACAATATATGCTTCCTCTGATTGCGCAAGCACGTTTCTTATTTCAAAAATATGTTTATAAGACTTTTGCCCGCTTTTAAGGTTTTGTTGACAGATAGAATCTCCAACTTTATAGTAAAGAACATGTTTAAAATTGGATACATATTCACTGCGGATCTTGATATTATCATCAAGAGTATGGGTTCGATTTTCATTTTTAATAAACGTATTACTTTTTTTTTGATATTCATAAATACCTGAATCACTAACGAATTGAAACGTATCGTCATAGGGCTTTAAAAGTATTTTGGTGCCTCGAATCTTGGACGAGTTCTCAACCTTTTCAAATACTTGGTGATTCGAATTAAATTTATAAATGTTCTGACCTGAAGACACCCAAACAACGCCAGAGTCATCTAAAATAAGTGAATGCTTTCTTTCTCCTTTTAAAAAGGATTTCATATTAGCCCCATCGAAACGTTGTATTTCATCGCGGTATCGAATCCAAATGAAATCTTGCTTATCCTGAAGTATGCTTTTAAAGTCATAGCGCAATCCATCTGTCTTAGTAAATACCCTAATTGGGTATTCGATGTCTTGTGAGTGTAGAAATACAATATTTAAACAACACAGTACACCAAGTAAAATTCGATATGGTAATCTTTTTAACATTGAAATTTGATTTCCTTATGAAATCTTTCCACCAAAGGTAAGAAAACACTAACGGTTTATAAATCACATATATATGGGATTGCGCTTAACAACTTTCTGGCGCAACTTTGTAGCATAAATCAAAAGCAATGAAAAAATTACTAAGTATTCTATTTCGAGTATTATTATTTCCTGATACTGGAGGTATAAGGTATAGTCCTGTTAGTAGCAGATATAGCTAATAATAAAATATAACACAAGAATAATATACAATAGTTTAACGTACTATTCTTCCCCATAATTCACACCCTATCTATGTTGTTTTTACTAAACTTTTTTAACTAGAATAGCACGATTAAGCATTACTGCAAATTATAAAAATCATGAAAAAAAATATTTATAAAACCAAGGTATTTCTTTTAATAGCTATTATAATGAGCTGCTCAAATGACGATGACAAACCTAATGACGATAAGCCCATAACAGATGTTTATGTAGTAGGATATGCAGATAATAAAGCCATGTATTGGAAAAATGATAAAGCGTTTATATTGCCATCAGAAGGGAATTCTTTTGCTAGAGCTATACATATTACCAATTCGAATGATGTATTTATATGTGGTACTGAATTTGATTCAAATACAAGTTTAGGGAGAGCGGTATACTGGAAAAATGGTGAAAAAATAGTACTTGAAGCAAATAGTACAAATACTACAATAGCTCAAGATATAGAAGTGTCAGATGCGGGTGATGTGTTTGTTATTGGACGTGAGCAGCTTTTCCCTGATGGAGAAAGAAAAGCAGTGTATTGGAAAAATGGCATAAAAGTATATCTGCACTCCAACGATGTCTCAACTTCAGAGTCTTATGATATTCATATAACAACAAATGGCGACACTTACATAGCTGGAAACGAACGTGACTCTCCCTCTTTTGAGAGTAGAGCGGTGTATTGGAAAAACGGTAATCGAGTTATACTATCTGACGGTAGTGTAGAAACTGAGTCGCAATCTATTTATGTAACAGATACTGAAGATGTTTATATATCTGGCGTTGAAGATACTTCTTCTGGTTATCCAACTGCCGTTTATTGGAATAATGGGATAAAAATAGTGTTTCCTGTTTCAGACGGTACATATTTGGTTAATTCCTCAATTTATGTTGCCAATAACAAAGTGTATGTATCTGCAGAAGAACACGATTCTAACAGTAATGTATCTAGCACAGTATATTGGGAAAATAACAACAAATTTAATTTATCGATAGGTAGTTTTCCAAATCAATTAATTGTAGTTGATAACGATGTATATGTGGTGGGCTCATTACGGCAAACATCATCTTCTCCTTGGGATGCCGTGTACTGGAAAAACGGTACTAAAAACATATTAACCGATGGTTCTGCTACTGCAAGCGCAAATGGGATTGCTGTAAGAACTTCAAATTAAAAAAAGATGAAAAAAACAATTAAAAGCATACTGTATTTTTTTTTAGTTCTGCTTATTGTAGCATGCTCAAAAGATGATGATTCACAAGATAGCGCATACAATGCCGATACAGATATTTACGTAGTAGGAGAAAAGCAAACTACAAGTATTACAAAAGCGGTCTACTGGAAAAATGATAATGAAATAGTATTGCCCTCAACTGGAAGTTCTACTGCCAGTGCTATACATGTAGCCGATAATGACTTTGTATATATTTCTGGTAGTGAAAATATAAATAATACGCCTAGGGCGGTGTATTGGAAAAATGGTGAAAAACAAATGCTGGAAGTACAGGTAAATACAGAAACATACGCTTGGGGCATAGCAGTTTCAAATAATGGAGATGTATATGTGATTGGCAGTGAAAAAGAAAACATGAGCAATCAGTTAAATGCTGTTTATTGGAAAAACGGCATAAAAGTAGGCTTACATTCAAATAACATTGAAAGTTCTTTGACCCATACCATCCAGATTACGGCAAATGATGACGTTTACATCTCTGGAAGTGAGATTGACGTGGGATCCTTTGGCAGCAGAGCAGTCTATTGGAAAAATGATGTTAAAACTGTATTACCTGATAATAGCTTCAACGTCAATTCACAATCTATCTATGTAACCGATTTCGATGATGTTTATGTATCAGGGATGGAAAATTCCAAAGCCGTGTACTGGAAAAATGGGGCAAAAACAGTTCTATCAGGTGCCCAAAATGTAAGCTGGACTTCTATTTATGCAGCTAATAGCAAGGTTTACGTAGCAGCAACCGAAAGAGCATTGGATGCAACCGATAATGAGATAAACAAGGCAATATATTGGGAAGATGGTCAAAAGATAGACTTATCTGCAAATGACCTGTCTAGTTCCATAAGTCAAATTATTGTAGTTGGTGATGATGTGTATGGAGCTGGGGGATTAAGACAAACACCACAATTATTTTCTTTCGATGCTTGTTACTGGAAAAATGGTGCTAAAACGGTACTAACTGATGGTTCTGGTATTGCACGGGCACTAGGTATAGCTGTAGTAACAACCTCAGATTAAAAAAAATAACAATGAAAAAGATAAACAAAATCGCAGTGTATTTCTTTTCCGTACTACTAGTTGTTGCATGCTCAAAAGATGATGACGAGCCTAGCGACGATACACTCAATACTACTGTAGACATTCATATTGTCGGAACGCAAGATAATAAAGCCGTGTATTGGAAAAACAGCGAAAAAACAATACTCCCCGATGGTTCAAGTGCAAATGCAATTTTTATAGCCGATAATGGAGATATATACATTGCCGGAGAAAATAATGCGACTGAGGCAGTATACTGGAAAAATGGTATTAAAAACAGTATTAGCATAGTAGACTATAATATAGGTATTAATGATATATGGGTTGCCGAAAATGGCGATATACATATTGTAGGTTATGAGCAATACGCAAACTTTAACAGTGCTGCAATACATTGGAAAAACGGCATTAAAACTGTATTAACAAACTCAAACTCTACAGGTGGTTCTGCAACTGAAATTTTTATAAAAAACAACACCGTTTATATAGCTGGTACAGAAACTGAAAACGGGCTAAGAAGAGCGGTGTATTGGAAAAATGGTGCAAAAGTTGTGTTGCCCATAAGTACCAATGCAATGAGGTCAAGCTGTAACTCAATATATGTAACAGATGACGATGATATATATACTGGTGGACATGAAGACGAGCCAGGTTTAGGTAGTGGTATTGGACAAGCAGCCTGCTACTGGAAAAACAATGACCAAGTTGTGCTTACCGATGGCTCTAAAGACACATTTATTAGCGACATCATAGTTACAGATAAGATATATATGTCTGGATTCGAACTCTTTGATTTTTCGGCAAACAGCTACAATGCACTATACTTTGAAAACACAACAAAGTTTACATTAACAACGGGTCAAGATGCAGCAACAAGAGCCACTTACGTGAGTGGAAATGATGTATATGTAGTTGGATACGAAGAAAACAGTAATGGAATTTATGATGCATGTTACTGGGAAAATGGGATAAAAACCGTGATTTCAGACGGTAACTCCAACGCATTTGCACAAGACATTATTGTAAAAACTTCAAATTAAAACGCCATGAAATACACAAAAAAATTAACCAAGCTATGCATACTTCTCTTACTGCTTACATCATGTAATAGCGATGATGATTCCTCAGGAATTGAACAGTCTCAAATAAGGGTAAAAGTCATTAATGCCAATAATATTTACACTTATGATGTGGCTTATAATGAAGATGGTAGAATTTCTAGTATAGATAAAAACAGTACAGGAGGAACTATCACTATTCTTTACGCCTATAATGCACAAAACCAACCTACACAAAAAGGAGAGGCTTTATACACATATAACTCGGTAGCTAAACTTAGTACTATAACAACACCAACTTACACAAGTAATTTAACTTATGACTCTGAAGGAAAAATAGCACTGGAAGAAGTGGTAGCTAGCAACTATACCATAGATAGAACCTTTACATACAATACTCAAGGTTTACCAATAGAAGTATTGCAGCATTTTGTCTCAAATACGATAGGAATAGCTCCTTATAAAAAATACCTTATCACTTATAATAACAACGATAATATTACCAAGGTGCTAGAAAAACAAAGTAGTGATAACATAACTTATGTAGATAGGTGGGAAAGCAAGTACGGATACGATAACAAGAATAGCCCAATATTAAATTTACATGAAAATACCGGGGGAAACTTTGGGTTATCATATCATATAGGGATATTACATTCTTATGGCGGAAATTATGTTTTAACTGAAACACCCTATTTATACAAGTATAGCAAAAACAACCTATTGTTTTATACAAGAACAGATTTAAACAACAATAAAGAATATAAAACAACATACGAGTACCAGTATAACGAAGATGGATACCCAGATATAACTACCCTAACCATTTTTAACCCAAATTCGCAAACATCAGATGAGATTATATACACTTGGACATACGAAAAAAAATAAAAAATCTAGAATCATGAAAAAGATACTATTGAAAACATTTGTTATTGCTATCATTATTTTTGTTAGCTGTAGTAAAGACGATGACAATACACCAATTAATACACCACCTACCATAAGTACTCAATCTTTTACAGTCTCTGAGGCGTTAGAATCTGGCGGTATGGTAGGCACAGTATTGGCAACAGATGCCAATGATGATGAGCTTACGTTTACCATAACCACAAATTCCAATGCATTATTTACAATAGATAATGCAGGAACTATAAAACTGGCACAAAATGGGGAGTTAGATTTTGAAACCACGCCAGTACATTCCATAACTGTTGGGGTTAGTGACGGAAAAGCAACTGTATCCGCAGAAATTACAATAAATGTAACAGATGCCAATGAAAACACGACTCCAGAGATTGAAGATGTAACATTTGAGGTTGCCGAAGACATAGATGATACTTTTATTATTGGTATAGTAACCGCAACAGATGCGGAAAACCAAACCCTACAGTTTTCTTTAGTGAACCCTACTGCCCATAACAGTTTGTTTGAAATCACATCTTCTGGAGAGCTTAGTTTGGCTTCAGGAAAATCTTTAGATTATGAAACCACTACTCAATACACGATAGAAGTTAAGGTTACTGATGGGCAAGACGAAGCTACAGCAACGGTTACTATCGAAGTTACCGATGTTAATGAGAATGTCGTTCCTGAAATTGACAATGTAACTTTTGAAGCTGCAGAAAATATAGATGATACCGTTATTATTGGTACAGTGACCGCAACAGACGCGGAAAACGACCCATTACAATTCTCATTGGTAGACCCAACAGTATACAGTAGTCTTTTTGAACTGACTACTTCAGGAAATTTAAGTTTAACTACTGGAAATTCATTAGATTATGAAACTACAACACAATACGCCATACAAGTTAATGTGTCGGATGGTATAAATGATGCTCAGGCAATCATTACATTAGATGTGACCAACATTATTGAAGTTACAGTGGAAATTGTGGCTGGTTCTACTACCAATGCTAGTGGAACTGCTGACGGCATTGGCACTGCAGCAAGATTTAACATTCCAGCTGATGTTACCTTGAATACAGACGGGTCACTTTATGTAAGTGACAGGGCTATTTCTTTAATTAGAGCCATAGATGGTAATGCAAGTGTAACCACTTATGCAGGTGGAGGACCTACAAATGCAGATGGTATCGGTACAGCAGCTGGTTTTAGTGGTCCGGTTGGGATAGATAACAATACTAATGGAGAGATATATGTTGCCGATTCTCAATCGCATATTATTAGAAAAATCGTAGCTGGAGCAGATGTTACAACTTTTGCAGGTGATACAGGTACTAATGGATTTGTAGATGGTGACCTTACAGATGCTAGGTTTGCATCTCCTTCTGGTTTAGCCATAGCTACTGACGGAACTATTTATATCGCTGACCGTGGGAATCATGTTATTAGAAAAATTAGCAATGGAATGGTCACTACATTGGCAGGAAATGGTAGCGCTGGTTTTACCGATGGACAAGGAGCATCAGCTTCATTCAATCTGCCATATTCTATCGATGTTGATAGCGAAGGCAATATATATGTCGCTGACCAGGGAAATCATTCAATACGTAAAATAACGCCAAGTGGAGCAGTAACTACCATTGCAGGTAATGGCTCTGCTGGTTTAGAAAATGGTCCTGGCCAAGATGCCAAATTTAGTGGCACAATTAGAGGTATTACTGTTGATGACAACGGCAATGTATATGTTAGTGATACTAGTAATCAAGTCATACGCATGCTTATAAATAATGGTGGTAGTTATGATGTTATTACACTAGCAGGTTTAGCAAATAATGCTGGTTACATGGATGGTGATGGTAGTATTGCACAATTTTTCAATCCAGCTGGTATAACCTATACCTCAAATAATATTTTGTATGTCACTGAAGAAGGCGGTAATCGGGTACGTAAAATAATTGTGGAATGATAAGACCATAGGTTACATAGTATTTATTCTAAAAAAAATAACACTATAAATCATTTAAAATGATGTACTTCAAATTGAATAAAAGTGTATTTCTATTGATGTTGGTATTTAGTCTCAACACGTTTGTAAAAGCGCAAGACAAAGATGACAAACAGCAAATAGAATCTATCATCAAAACCATAGCTGAGGGCTGGAAAGAAAAAGATGTCGAAAAAACCACTATACACTACGACGATAATATCGATTGGACAAATGCCTTTGGAGATCGTATGCAAAGCAAGGTTGAATTAAAGGCATTGCTTACTGAAATCTATTCGTTGAATTTTGTGATGAAAGGAAAGTCAGAAAATCAGTATAAAGACATCAATTTCTTGACATCGGAAATAGCCATTGTACGTTCCAAAACAGTAGTAAAAGGTCAGGAATGGGGAGATGGTAGTAAGATGAAAGATCGTCATAACAATCACTTAATGGTGTTTCAGAAAAAATATGGACAATGGAAAGTGATTAGCCATTTAATCAGTCAAGCTTGGACCAAAAAATAAAAATTATGTCAAGAGTTATTCTATCAGTATTACTGCTTCTTCTTTCATTAAGTAATGCGGCGCAGAAAAGACAAAGTGCTATTTGGGCTGGTGCAATGTTAGACGTTGTTGAAGGAAAATTGGTGAATGATGTCATTATTGTAATTGAAAATGGCAAGATTTCAAAAATAAATAAGGCCTCAAATAAGAATCAGTACAAAGACATTATTGACTTATCGGAATATACCATTTTACCGGGCTTGATAGATTGTCACACGCATTTAACGAATCCTTATTTTGATAAATCTATTGATGTCTATGAAACCGCTATAGCCACTTACGGTATTTTAGGAACGCTATATGCTAAAAAAACACTAGATGCGGGCTTTACTACTGTGCGAGATGTCGGGGCAGTTTTCTACAGTGATGTCGCCCTTCGAGATGCCATCAATAAAGATTGGATTCCAGGACCTCGTATGTATGTGAGCGGAAAAGCCTTGACAATTACCGGTGGACATGGTGCTTGGGCAAACTGGATGGCACCTCACATGGAATTAAAGCCAAACCCCGGTTTTCCTGTTGATGGTAAGGATGAAGTCCGGAAGCGAACGAGAACATTGATAAAAAACAGCGTAGACCTAATAAAAATAAATGCTACAGGAGGTTTTGGAACGTCGAAATCGATTCCGGGCGCGTCGTCATTTACTATTGAAGAAATGCAAGCTGCGGTTGAAGAAGCAAAAAAAAGAGGCTTAAAAGTGGCCGCTCATGCGCATGGTGCGGATGGCATCAAAAATGCTATTAAAGCAGGTGCGCATTCTATCGAACATGGAACATTTCTGGATCAAGAATCCATCGATATGCTAAAAGAATACAAGGTGTATTTGGTAATGGATTTATTGGCGGCTCACGTTGAACTCATTGAGAACAAAGAAGATTTGACAAAAAAACAAATCAATCAGACACAATCGGAGCTTTATCAAAGTTATGCAGCGAATTTCCAGAAGGCTTATGATCAAGGCGTTCGCATGGCATTCGGAACCGATGCTTCTATTTTTGAGCATGGTAGAAATGCCGAGCAATTTCATTTAATGGTAAAAGCGGGAATGAAAGAAATTGATGCAATACGCTCTGCCACAATTGTTGCGGCTGAACTTATAGGTGTAGAAAAAAATACAGGAAGCTTAGACGAAGGTAAATGGGCGGATATCATCGCGGTAAAAGGAAACCCAATTAAGGATATCAGAGTTTTAGAGAAAATAGAATTTGTGATGAAAGAGGGGAAAGTGTACAAAGTATTTTAAAATACCCTTTTTGAGCGGAATTTGATTGTTAAAAAAAGTCATTATATGAAGTTTTTCAAATACGTATGCATGTACATATTGGCGGTTTCTTGTACAAGCGTTGAAGAGTACAAAGGTCCCATTATTGATATGCATATGCATGCATTTAGCTTTGATAGATACGGTTTTCCACCACCTGCTAATCCTATAACAGGTAATGTCCCCATAGCTACATCTAATCAAGATGTTATTGAGAAAACACTAGAAGAAATGACACGGCTGCGTATTGAAAAAGCAGTTATAAGCGGCCCTCTAAACACTGTAAAAAAATGGAAATTAGACGATGAGAACAGCTTTATAGGTGGGTTGTATTTTCACCCTAGAAATACACTTCCGAGCATGAAAATTGTTGAAGAAGCTTTTCAAGATGAAACTCTAGAAGTACTTGGAGAATTGGGGCTTGCATACGGTGGTATTTCACCAAATGATAGTATTGTGCAGCCCTATCTAAAATTTGCCGAAGACAAAGGAATTCCAGTTGGGATTCACATGGCGATTGGTGAGCCCAATCTTTCAATCACTTGGGCTTCTAAATTTAGAGTAGCACAAGTAAATCCCCTGAGAATTGAAGAAGTAGCGATTAAATATCCTAAGCTGAAAATTTATTTAATGCATGCAGGTTGGCCTTTTTTAGATGAAACTAAAGCCATCATGTGTATGTTTGATAATGTATATGCCGATCTTTCTTTAATTAATTGGTTGATGCCTGATGAGGAATTTCAGGATTATGTTAGGAGACTAACTAATATGTCTGGTGTAGAATGTAATTTATCTAAAAAACTGATGTACGGTTCTGATCAAATGATTTGGACAGATGCCATTAAATTATCGATAGATAATATTCAGAAAATTCCGTTCCTTACTAAGGAACAAAAAGCAGATATTTTTTACAATAATGCAAAACGATTTTTGGATAATTAAAATATGTTTATGATGTTAAGTAAATGTATAAATAAGGTAATCATACTTCTAGTATTCCTGCTAATTACTGGATGCCAAAAAGTAATTGAAGGAAATCTTATCATTAAAAACGTTAACATCATCAATGTTGAAAATGGAAACATAATTGAGGGGCAAGATATTATTATAATACATAATACAATTGCTGAGATTATACCTCATAATTTAAGCACCAACTACTCGGCGAAAACAATGATTGATGGTACTAATAAATATGTAATTCCTGGAATATTCGATGGTCATACGCATGTAAATAATTACAAAAACGATTTAGCAAAGTTTATTCATTATGGTGTGACATCCATTTTTGTAACGGGTGGCAGCACCTGTACGAATCAATACTATGCAGAAATGCGCGCCATGGGTACTCAAGATTCTTTGCCTTCACCACGCATATTCCATACCAGTCAGCACTTTATTAAACAGGGAAGTCATCCAGTAAAAACCTATGCAAACAGTTCTTGGAAAGAGGGTGAAACGGTATTCTACTTAAAAGATACTTTACAAATTGAGCGGTTAGTAAAAAAGGTATCACAATATCCTATCGAAGGAATTAAGCTAACCATTGAAGACGGCCCGGATCCACCATTCGTAGAACGTTTATCACAAAGCTTTATAAGTAAAGTACAAAAAGAAGCTGAGAAGCATGATACTCGTGTTTTTGTACATGTAAGTGATAACGAAGAACTAAAAATGGCTTTAGATGCAGGTATATACAACTTTGTCCATTTTACAGGTGTCGATTTAGACTTTGAAAAAGACACACTTCTTTTGAAAAAAATTTACGGCAATCCCATTAACTGGATTACAACTTTGATGCTAGATAAGAGTTTTATGTATCCCTTATATCCCGAATGGATTGATAAGATAAGAAAGGAAGGTGTCTTCAATATTGAATCAATAGAAAAAGTAAACGATTCGACTTACATTAAAAGAGCCCACATAAACAACGCCTTGATGAAGGACTATTTAAAATTGGATACGATTACAATAAAAGATGTTGTTAAGTTTCAAGTTGATGATATCAAAAGACTTCAAAAGAATGACGTTAATATGGTGCTTGGAACCGATACTGGAAATGCATTTATTTTTCCTGGATATAGTCTTCATGAGGAAATGCAATTGTTTGAACTAGGCGGTATGGCACCTAAAGATATTTTAAAAATGGGCACTATAAATGCCGCAATAATGCTCGGAAGAGATGATACGTTAGGTTCTATAGATATTGGAAAGTACGCCGATTTGATATTACTCGATAAGAATCCGATAGAAAACATCAAAAATACACGATCAATTCAAATGGTTATTAAAAATGGGAAAATTCAGAAAAGAATGAAAGAAAAATGAAAACTATCAAACTCTTAATTGTTCTATTTTATACTGTTTGTTTCCTTGCGATTCAAGATGCAGATGCTCAGTCAAATAAAAGGATTGACAGTAGCATTCTGAACGACTTAACACAAAAAATTGAGTCAGGACATTATCCTAATTTTCATAGTGTAATCATTCTTTATCAAGGAAATATCATTTATGAAAAATACTTTATGGGAAAGGATAATATCCTAGGGACACAACATGCCGTAGTACAACATTCTGCAACTACCTTACATGACATGCGAAGTATTTCTAAAAGTGTAGTGTCGACTTGTATTGGTATTGCGATTAAAGAAGGGTATATAAAAAATGAAGAACAAAGAATTGCTGAATTCTTTCCTGACTATAAGGAGTGTTTGAGAGGTGCTAAAAAAGATTGGATTATCAAAGACTTTCTTACCATGTCAACTGGGCTGAAATGGAACGAAGATATTTCTTATGATAATCTCAAGAACAGTGAACGCCAAATGGGGATTAGTAAGGACCCTATTTATTATGTGTTTAATCAGCCTTTGGAACACCCAGTTGGTAAAGTGTTCAACTATAATGGTGGTGCTACACAGGTTCTTGGGGAGCTTATTGAACGGAGTTCAAAACTACCTTTTAATGTGTTTGTAGATAAATATTTATTCAAACCACTTGGAATTGAAAACTTTGAATGGACACCCTTTATGAATACGCAAACATTGTCATTTTGTGCAGGACTTCGCCTAACTTCAAGAGACCTGGTAAAGCTCGCCTTACTTTACCGAAATAATGGTATTTGGAACAATCAAAAAATACTTCCTGAGAAATGGGTCAATAACTCTTTTAGTGAACACATAGAATATCCTAGTGAGCTTTTGGAAGGTAACGAAGCCTACGGCTTTCAATTTTGGATTTGGCAAGAAACTATTGGTAAAACCAATGCTTCGTTTGCAGCTGCTATGGGTAATGGCGATCAAAACATCTATTGGGATTTAAATAATGATCTTATCCTGATTACAACAGCCGGCAACTATGATATAGAGAGTATTAAAAACGATTCATATGCCATGTTAAAGAATCACATTTTTAAAGCAATTTTTAATTAGTAAATGAAAATATTTATAAAAAAAGTTGATCTATGAAGTATTTTACGATTGTATTATTGGTTGCTAACTTTTGGTTTGGATGTGCGCAAGATTCAATCTCGGTCAACGATATAGAAATTACAACACAGCTAACTTTTGTAGAGGTACAAGAATCTAGTAAACAAAAATTTGAAAAAGCAATATCAAAACTATCCTTATTGGCAAAAGAGATCAAACTAAAAGAAGATTTAGACTGGCTCGTTTACAAATTTGGCACAAATAAATACTTATTTATCAATTTTAGTATGGATATGGGTGACGTACTAAAGCTAAAAAATTACCAAGACGAATTTTCAAAAGTTGGAAAAGCTACGGAATTTGAAATAATAATCCATGAGTTAAAGTTTTGTGAATTTGTAATAACTCGTAATTTCTTACAGGAGATGTTACTTCCTTGGAGTAGTGTAAAAGCAATTTCAGTAACTAAACACCCTTTAACAACAATGATTGAATTTAGTATATATCCTAAATACATGAACGAATTTGATCAAAGAACCCGTCAATTAGCCAAACTTTTAAAAGAAACAAACTACTCTTATCCATTAGAGGGAAACCGTGGTTCATTAGGAGCTTACAGTTCTGTTTTTCATATTTGGTTTTATGATGATGAGATGCAGGGTGACATAAATGATCATCTCGAAGATTGGATAGCTAAAAAGGGAAAATTGCAAGAATTTAAAACCATAATGAAATCTATTGAAACAACAATCCATTTAAAAAAAGAGTATCAACTCAAATACCTCCCCAATCTAAGTTATTAAAGAATGATTACCTTATTTATTCATTTACTTCTTCTTCATAGAACATTTAAAAGACATTCGTCGGAAATTGATAAATCAATGAAAGAGGCTTTTCGTAAAAGCTAAACTCTAAAGCATATAATTATAATCAGTACATTTCCACTTCATTTCGCAGCTCTTTATTTCGGGAAAAGAGCCTCACTACACAAGTCTTGGACACAATCACCAATTTCGACTTTCCATTCCGTTAACCCTTAACACTACTCTGATAAGGAACACTTTACTTAATTTGTGCAAATTCTAATCAACAACATTTACTAAAAATTCACAACGCTATCTAAGACATCATCAGCATCTTTATGTATGAAGTTGGCTTGATAGCGTATAGTGGTAGTTACCGAAGAATGCCTGTAAAGCTTTTGAAGCATCTGAATTGGAATTTTATTCCCAGATATATTTCCAAAACTATGTCTAGCAATGTGCATACTAATGTTTTTCTGTATACTGGATATCGTTCCATCACGGACAACGAGTACAGCTGGTGCAACTAATTTACCTGATTTTACATCTAGATATTGGGATGCTTTTAAAATTATATTTTGGCTTACTCCTTGAGATTGCACAACCATTACTAATATTTTACTGCTTTAATAGATATTTTTCAGGAATAGGATTTTCTTTAGTTTCAGATGCCTAATATATATTTATAATCCACCATCTTTTAACATCATTTAGTAATTGTATACTATTTATTCCCCTAACAAAAGGTTTAAGGTCATTTTTAGTTTTATATGATTCATAGGTACTAAAAACTTGTGTAATATTACTGAAAGTATTTACCTCTCGATGGATTTCTTTCTCAAGAAAACCATTTTCGACAAGCCATTTTCCTGAAATATTTTTATACTCATCCAACGATATGTATTTTGTATTAATTATTCTCACTCTCATTTTCTTGAATTATTATAACGTACTTATCTGGACTCATGATTTGTATCTCATTACGCGATTGTATTACATTAACATTAGATCTAAAGGAAATATTCTTTTCAAGAAAATCACTTTTAACTTTTTCTAGATCTTTTGTTTCAAATTTCACTCCCTTAAACCCAATGGGCTCCTCCTCTTTTGTCTGTAGTTCGAATTCCTCTTGATGCTCACTACTCCAGTAGTATTGCAATTCAATAAAAGCGCTATTTTGTTGGTACATCCATTCTCTGTTTTCAATTGCATCAATGTTAGGATTTGGTGCAATCAAACCATTGTCTCCTAAGAAATAAAGCGTAAAGCCATTACTCCTATCTACATACATTCTTACTAATAATTTCATCCCAAAAAAAGTCTCATAAAAGTGTATGCTTTTTACTGGATCCTTTGTGCGTAATGAAATGAGTCCCATTACTGGAAGCTCATAAAGTGGAAAAGTTTTGTTAGCTTTTAGTGGTAGCGGTAAAGAAATGCTTTGCTTAAATGTTTTTTGAATAAATTCTATCTGATAATTCTCAATATCCTTGGTGTGCATCAAATATCCTATGTTTCCAAATTGGAAAGGCTCATTTATTCCTTCAATTTGATTACTTAAAGTACTATATACTTGTTGAATATTATCTACAAACAGGCTATATTTCCAATATATATCATTACTTTCTTGTTGGTATTTTGACTTATAATGCTGTTGTCTTTTGTCAAAATGCAATTCAAGTTGAGTATTACTCTTTGAAAACTGAAGAATATTTATCAATGCCTTATCGCTTTGGTAAGTTTGAACCAGTTGCATTCCCAAAATATTGAGATAAAAATCTACTGCATTTTCTGGATCTTGGGTCTTTAATTGAAGTGCTTTTAATCTCATATGATAACTATTAAATATATGTTTGTTGAATCCAATGATTTTAATACTGCTTTAGTACTTGAAACTCATCATATCCTAAAATCCATTTATCTTTCTCTTTTATCCACTTTTCTTGATAAATCTTTCCTTCACCTATATTCATCGACCATCTAGAAGAGACCAATACTCGTTCTGGTGTTATAACCGCAAATTTCGGATTGTGATAAGTCAAATTTTTAGCCCCATCAGCGATTAATTTTGCCCAAAATTCTTGAATAGCTGCTTTATGATGCAAACTAGTAAATGGAACAGCATTCATTGTAGCATCATCTGAATACCCATTACCACAAATTGTACTGTTCTGACTATTGAATCCATTAATCCAATCTATTGATGCATTTATGACTTCTTCTAGAGCTTGATGACTGGTTGTAGCTGGGTTTGTGTTTATCCTTGGTTTTTCAAATTGCTCCAATACTTCAAAATCATCATAAGTCAATTTCCAAATATTATCCTTCTTTTCCCATTTTTCCTGATAAATAGTACCACGACCAACATTCATACTCCAGTTTGCTGATATAAGTGCGGTTGATTCATTAACTACCTCTATAGTTACGTCAGTATAAACCAAATTGCTTGCACCCGATTCTATAAAAGGTTTCCAGAAATTATTGATTGCTTGGCTTCCATTTTTAACCCCGAAAGGCATTGCTCTCATTACAGCATTTGTGCGATAACTTTCAACACATTTTTTAGTGTTACCTTCATTAAAAGCGTTGATCCACTTTTTACTTTCATTTAGAACTTCTAGTGCTATTTTGTGATGGGCTATGGGTGAATGTTCCTGATAAGCTTGTTCTGAAGTCTTGACCACATTCTGTCCGCTGTTTTGGCCATAAGAAATGGGACTTAATAAAATCATCAGTACAATTAATAACTTTTCCCTTTGCATTTTTTTGAATATTTAAAATTATTCTACAAAGAAAACAGTTAAGCATAGAAGATACCTGTGCCTTTTAGCACAACTAAAGAAATTATAATAGTAGTTTTATTTCCCGTTGTCCCAGTTGAATTTCACCATCACTTTCCATTTTTTTTAAAAGCCTTGAAATGACCTCTCTTGTAGTACCCAGTTCCATGGCTATTTGTAAATGAGATTTATTAATTATAGAATTCCGGGATACAGATATTAAAAATTCTAACAAGCGTTCTTTTAGAGATTTGAAAGCTAAATTAGAATAACTGCTTAAAAGCGAGTTGTAGCTTTCCCTAAATATATTAATTGTAAAAGCGTTCCAACTTTTGTATTTAAAATTCCAATCTTTAATGAACCTCACAGGTATGTTCAATATAGTACTGTCTTCTTTTGCAATGGCGCTTACATTACTTTTAGAATCTGCAAAGCATGCAGATAAAGACAAAGTACAAGTCTCCATACTAGTTAAGTAATAAATTAAAATTTCTCTATCTTCATATTCTTGGTAAACTCGTACTTTACCTTTTAGAACAATCTTTAAAACCTTAATGTATTGATTATTTTTAATAATAACTTCTCCTTTATTATGGTGTGTTATTTCCGCATTTTCTCGAAGCTCTCTTTTAAGATCATCTTCTAAAATGTTCAGTTGTTTTATAAAACTGTCGAGCATATTATTTATTTATGATTCTTTTTCTGTGAATTAACCCCCAATCTCTCATAGCGACAACTACATTATCTAAAGATTTACCATAGTCTGACAAACTATATAGAACTGTTACCGGCCTGCTATTAAGTACTTCCCTATGAATCAATCCATTTATTTCCAAATCTTTCAATTCCTTGGAAAGCATTCTTGGTGTAATGCCTTCTATTTGGCGTTCCAACTCCTTAAATCTATGATTTTTAAAAGAGAGAGCTATAATGATGGGTAACCTCCATTTTCCACCTATTAAATCAAAAACATCCCTTACAGGGCGAATAAAAGTTTTGCATTCTACAGGAGTAAAACTTTTAGTCTCTTTTTTTGTCATGTCCATTTCTTAATTATTTTTTTAGATAATTTATTATCAGTATCCTAAAGTATACCAGTATACTTTAGGATACTGATATACTTTATATAGCAAAGTTAGTTTAATTTTGCACATATAAATCACAATATGAAAAAGACACTAGTTATTAGTTACACTCCCAGGAAAAATTCTAACACTAAAAAGCTGGTAGATTATTTTGTTGAAATAAATGCTGATAAAACTGAAATAAGTTTCGTTGATCTTGTAAAATTCCCACCCGATTTATTATTAAGAGAAAACCTAAATTTATTTGTAGATCGTAATTCTAAAGGAGTAACATTGAATGCTAAGGAGCAAAAAATATTGAATCATAACGATAAAATGATGCAACAAGTATTAGATACCGATTATATTGTTGTTGCCAGCCCTATGTACAATTTTTCTCTACCAGCAACGGTTAAAGCATGGATTGATGCTATCATACAATCTGGTAAAACTTTTACAATGACCGGGATGGGGCCGAAAGGTCTTTGTGAAAACAAAAAAGCTTTAGTGTTAATGACAAGTGGAAGTGATTTTGCAATAGAACCTCTAAAAAGTGTTAATTTTGCTACATCGTTATTGAGCGCATGCTTTAATTTTATAGGAATCCCATTAGAGAGCGTTAATGCATTTGGTTTAGAACAATATCCTGATGAGCTTAGTAAAAAACTTGACAAAGCAAAAAGGAAAATTCAAATAGTAAGTAAAAAGTGGTATTCCTTATAGAAGCATTCTTAAAAACTTTATACCTAAATCTTAGATGATGAGGTTAGAGATTAGTATTATTCAAACCCTCTAAATATTCCTTCGGAATCCAACGAATCCGTAAAATCTTCAAAATCCATATTTGAAATGGATAGATTATTCTCTACAGACCACATTTCTGATGGAATTACTCGAAAACTATTATCAGTTTTTTCATAAAGATCAATACACAAAATTGGGCTATCTTTGTGTTGAAAGGTAATATCATCTACCACAAAAACAATTAGATGATCATAGCCAGCTTTTACCAGAAGATCAGTTATCGCATTTTGCTCTATATCATTATGTCCAATATTGTTTACGAATTCTACATAAGCCTTGTATCCATATTCTTTATTAGGCTCAGAGATTAACTCACATAATTTCTCCCATAGGATATCATCATTAAAATTAGTTCTTAAAACAATAACATCTTTGGTTTTGGAGATTTCTTTTTTCTCGATATAATTTCTTGAATCTTTATTCATTAATATTTTACAAACCTTATTTCACTTCAAACGATGGTTTTGCAATATAAAATATATTTTATAAACTAGTATTGTCATTTGCATGCTTGAAAATAAACTGACTTATTGTACTATTTTCATTACCCAATTCATGCACTATCTGATAATGATTTAACTCATTACATTCGAAATATTTTAAGAAATCATTAGTGCTGTTTTTAGAAAATATTTTCTTCGATTGCTCGATATAAAATTCCGTTTCATTTCCTCCAACACTTAAAAGTGTTGGGCATTTTAAAACTGACAAATCCCAATAAAGAGGACTGTATTTTTCAATATCATTCTTGTTCAATTGTAGCTTTTTGTTAAGATAACTATTTTGAATAGGCTCTAAATCAAATATGCCACTTAGACTGCAAATTGCTTTAATAGATGTTCTTAAGTTTTCATTCATCAAATAAGTCATTAGCGCTAAATGACCGCCAGCAGAATGCCCACTTATGGATATATTGTAGGGGTTTCCATTAAATCGAAAAATTTCACCTTTTATCCATTCAGTAGCTTCTGCAAGGTCATTAATAAGAACTGTCATGTCAACCTTTGGCAACAGTCTATAATTAATTAAGCAAACAGTAAAATCGTTTTTCACAAACGGTTCTGCTATATAGCTATAGTTTTTTTTATCCAAAGCCTTCCAATATCCTCCATGTATAAACATAAGAACTGGAGAATCTGGTTTGGAAGACGGAAATATATCTATGCTTTGTAACATGTCTTTTCCATAGGCTCGATCCAAATGACAATTATATTGATTTCTTACTCTTTCACTCTCCCTTTCATTAAAGTCAAGAAAGTGTTGAAAGTTTGGGTGACGTAGACGTAAATCTAATTGTTTAGTTAAATAATCCATCTTTTATATTGGTGTAGACCTGTTACTTATTTGTTGCTATTGACTAACTAATTCGAAAAAAGGTAGCTATTACTTAAAAATTGAATTATAAAGTTAGCTACCTTTTTAATATATGTTATTAATGTCTGTTTTGAATAATATCCATTATATAATCTGTAAGTACATAGTTTTCACTATAAAAATTCTCAATTATATCTAAATGATCGGTCTTAGAAATGAAAAACAAGTCACAGTGATGTCCCTTATTATGTAATAAAGATTGGTATTCTCTGGTTTGACGATAAAATTCTTGCGGATCATATTCCGGTAATGCTAGAAATGTAGGAAGTGGCTTAAAATCTTTAGAAAGCTCATTTAACAAGTAATATGGGCTTACTTTTTCAGCTTCCGCATTATCAATTTTTATTGCGTCGTTAACAAAAGTATCAACCAGTGGTCTAACATCAAATAATCCGCTAAGTGAAATCACTCCTTTCAATCGCTGTACTTGATTATTTGTTAGATCAAACTCTTTTTTCCAATCCACTAAGGCCATCATGGCAGCTAAATGACCTCCTGCAGAATGTCCAGTGATAAACACCTTATCAATATTGTTCTTATCGGTATCTTTAAGCAATTGTACAATTGCCAGTTTTACTTGAGTGAAAATTTCCTGAATTGGGTTAGACGTATTATTCCAATCCTGTGCCATAGTGTATCCTGGTAAGTAGACTGTGATTCCTTTATCAGTAAAAGGCTTAGCCACAAAGGTAAATTGCTTTTTGCTAAACCATTGCCACCAACCTCCATGAATATAAATGAGAGCAGTTTTCTGGTCTGTGGCTTGATCTGGTTTACATATGTCTATTTCACTTTTGTAATTACCATCTCCAACCTGAATAGATTCGAATAGGTTTCTTTCAATTAAGCTATTCTTATAATCGTTACTGGCCCTTGTTGTGAATTCTTCGTGTTTAGGTAATAAACTGTCTGGCGTCAGTCTTGGTGTCCATAATGTTGGATTGTAATGTTTATCCAATTCTTCTCTTGGTAATTCTTTCCAAAAACTAGTTGTCATAATATTAAATTAAATTGTTATTATGCAAAGGTAATTCGGCTATCAGCATAATATCTGTGACTTTTGGCACAAGATTTTTAGAATACTAGCAAACGTGTAAAAACCCCATAATTACTTGTCGTTATTGTACTGGAATTAAATTGATCGAATGTTGCTGCAAGCCCAAATTGAATATTTTTCTTTTCTAATCCCAGTCTAAGTTGTTGATACCCTCTATTATATTTAGTGAAGTCTGTATTGACCAAAAATTGAGTTCTAAAATAACCTCTTATTTTCTCATTTATTTTTGGTCGATATTCCAATAATAAGAATTGCTCATAGTTAGTTTTGCCAGTTATAGTTACTGTTGGTAGAATCACCAATAAAAAATTATCTGTTGCATGTGCAAATTGAACACCTACAATGGCAAATGCACCAATGTTTTGTAATTGACCTCCAATGCCCAATGAAAACTTATTTGTTATTTTATAAGAAACTAAGCTTTGTACGACATAAATGCTATTACCGTTTTCTTCATACTCTGCGTCAAATGACACCACATTAAAGAAATTAAATTTGTTATCCAAAATATTTTTATTCAACACATGCTGATATGTTATAGCTCTATTTCCTGCAAATAATTCAACTGGAATTGGGGACTGTTGTGCAAAATTCTTTGATGAAAATAAAAGAATGAAAACCGATACTGTTATATTAAAATAGTTTAATTTCATATATAAGATTGTAAGAATAACATCTGGAATTAATGACTTAATTCCAGATGTTTATTAGTATACTTTGAAAATTTTGGAAAGACTTTTTGCTATTAATGGAATAAAAACTATGGAGACTGGCAATGAAATAAGTATGCCTATACCAAAGGTTTTCAACCATTGCATAAAAAAATCATTTGTAAAACCAGCATTTACCAATAGCATAAAAAAGGCCATGAAAAACGACATTACTATGCTAACAACAGTAGCAAAAATAAGGTCATATGTTTTACATGTTATCCGCATTGTTTAATCAGTTGATGGATTATATAATGGATTGACATCCATAAAAATTGTAGTTGCTGTTATTTTATCATTTTTAATTTCAAAAATATCAGCGACTGGTAGCGTAATTGTAGAATCATCGTGTCTTACATAGGTTACCATCATATCTACTACAATACTCCCCTCATTTTCCCAGGTTCTTAAAATTTTATGTTTAGTACTTTTTACAGAGGCGAAAAAATTTGTTTGAGCTTCAAATACTGCTGGTTTGCCCTTAACTTGTTCCCAATTTCCAAAGCGGAAGGTAGAATCTTCTGTTAATAATGCCCCAAATATTGTTGGATCCCCACTGTCGATTGCATCAATAATGGTTTGAATTTTTAACTTGTTGTTTGAATCTTTCATAATTTGAATGTTTTATTTTATTAGTAAATTATATTTTTCTCTATTTTCTATAATCACCCAAAGGTTAATTGCAAATAATACTACTGATATTAGTATCCCAGCTGGATCATTCACAAGGTGAAATAATAAAATCCCTACGGTCACAGGCAAAATAATAATGGCCCCTAAGGCCTGAAGTTTGTTGCTAATAAAGAGAGCGCCTCCTATTATTTCTGCAATCCCAATAAGAGGGAATAGCCATTTTGAATTTGCAAAGGCATACATTAATTGTCCGCCAGCTTCCGATACTTCTGGCATGGGCATATAACTAAAAAAACTGTTTAATCCTGAATTGATCATCATAAGCCCAAATAACAGGCTCACAACGAATAAAATTTTTTGTTTCATAATTTTGATATTTATTTTTGTTTTAATTTGTTTATTCTGTAAGACCTCCGCCCCAAACATCTCCTATTTCAATATTATATCCATTTGGATCATCGATGTAAATGGATCGTGATTTTTCCCACTTTACAATATGTCCTCCATGCCATATATAGACTCCTAGTTTTTTACATAACTCTAAGACATCATCAAAGTTTTCCACTATGATTGAGAAATGATTGAAGCCACCATTACTTCTGTTGTATTTTGGTAAATTAGATACTTCGTAAAGACATATTTTGGTGTTTTCATTTCCAATAATATAGCTGTTCTCTTCTGGCTGATTCTTCAATATTTCAAATCCAAAGAGTTTCTTGTAAAATTGGTATGACTCCTGTAAATTCTGTACTTGAATATTTACATGGTCTATTCCTATTGTCTTAAGCATAATATCTAGCCTTTAGTATTATATAAAGGGTTTATGTCCATAAAAATGATGGTAGCATCAACTTTGTTGTCTTTGATTTCAAATACATCTACAACAGGAAGTGTAATTGTGGTATCATCATGTCTTACATATGTTACCATTAGATCGACTACAATACTGTTGTCATCTTTCCATGTTCTCAGTATTTCATGTTTAAGGCTTTTTACAGAACTATAAAACGCAGTTTGTGCTTCATAAACAGCAGCTTTTCCTTGAACCATATCATAATTTCCAAAACGAAACCTGGAATCTTCTGTGAGTAATTTAGAATATACAGAAGCATCGCCACTATCGATGGCATCAATGATTTGTTTTGCTGTAACACTAAAACTCTCTTTTACTACTACTTCGCTTTTTGTGGTCTCTTTTTTTGAAGTATTGGAACAAGCGAATAATCCAAGACTTAAGACAAATACTATTGCTAATTTTTTCATAATATTAAATGATTTAAAAGTTTACATTAATTTCTGATGCAAATCTCTATCAATCTTTAATCAAAAAAATTAAAGTACTTTAAGAAAAATATGAAGTTGAGATTTTAGTTTCCTCTTGCAATCTCTTTTCTAACATTGCTTAAGAATACTGGAGTTAGACCAAGATAGGAACCTATCATGTATTGTGGTACGCGTTGTTCAATTTTTGGGTATGTAGCTATAAAATGCTTATATCGTTCTTTACCGGACAAGCTATTCATTTTGACGATACGCTCTTGTAGGTTTGCGAATGATATTTGAAAAGCTATACGAAAGAAACGCTCAATCTTTGGGATTTTTTGATACACCTCTTCCATTTTATCATATGGTAATTGAATTACCGCTGAATCTTCTAATGCCTGAATAAAAAAAAGAGCAGGACATTGAGTTGTAAAGCTTTTAACATCTGCAAGCCACCAATTCTCAATAGCAAATTGTGTAATGTTTTCTTCGCCATCATTAATATCAAATGCTTTAAAACAACCTTTAATGACAAAATTATTTGAATGGCAAACTTCCCCTTGCCTTAATAAATAATCTTTCTTTTTAACTTCCTTCAAAGAGAGAAATGAACAAAACAAATTTATCTCACCTTCTGTAAGAGATACAAATTTTGACATATTATTAATTAAAGGAGTGTATTGACTATCCATTCTGTAAATTTAGAAATGTAAGCGACTTTTAACAACAATATTTTACTAAAAGTTCACAACACTATCTAAAGCATCATCAGCATCTTTATGAATGAAGTTGGCTTGATAGCGAATTGTAGTAGTTATAGAGGAATGGCGATATAATTTTTGTAGCATCTGAATGGGTATTTTGTCGCCTGAAATATTTCCGAAACTGTGACGAGCGATGTGCATACTCATATTTTTTTTGATACCAACTTGTATTGAAGCTCTCTTTAATGCTCGATTCAGGTTTCGAGTAACAGATTGAGTTCTTACAGAAACTTCTTCTTGATTTCTTAAATTAGTGTTCTCGAGATATGGAAATATAAGATTATTCTGTATTTCTAATTTTCTATATATGAGGAATATATTTTTGGCTTTTTCAGGAACTTTCAAAGAAACTAGCTTACTATTTTTGTCCATTCTATAAAGTAGACGGTCATCAACAATATCCGACCATTTTAGTTGTAAGACATCCGCAATCCTAATACCTGCAAAATAGAAACTGATGAGCCAAACATTAACAGCATTCTGCTGTGCTTCCGAAAGATTGTTAGCGGATTCCAATTTCTGAATTTCTTCTTTGTTCAATCCGATTTTTTGAGATTCTGGAATACGAATAGTCACTTTACCTTTTCCAAAAGGATAGCGACCTCTGTCAACTATGGATTCGGAAATTGCGAGATTGTAGATTGTCCTAATCAAGATTAAATAATTAACTGCAGTTCTTGGTGAACGCTTCTGATTTTCTAAGAGATAACCTTCAAAGCGCTTAAGCAAGGAAGGGGTTAATTTACTGAACGAAAGTTCGTCTTGTCTTAAAAACGCTTTAAACTTTTTTAAACGACCAATCTCGGTATCATATTGATGATGTTTGTTTCTGCCCTTTAGATTTTCAAGATGAATATTAGCTACAGCAAAGAAATCTAATCTTACCGTTGCCGTATAAAAATCTTTAGATTGTAAAGATACAATTTTCGGGTACAACATAGGTACAACATTTTATGGTTTTATATGATGTTATTTGATGTAAAATAATATATTTTTAAACATAAGTAATTGATTTTCAATGTAATTGCGTTAATTTGATATGTAAGGGTAAAACACTCATAACCCGAAGGTCATGGATTCGGGTATAGTTTCCGTTACCTTTAAAAAGCCTTGGAGTGATAAATAATGGTTTGTCAAAAAATCAATAGTCCTCAACCTCACTTTTTTGGAAATATCCAAAAGAACCTTCTTTAATTTATTTTACATTGAAGAGATATAAGAGAAGTATTCGATAATACATTACTTTTGAAAAATTATACTGTAATGAAAACAAGATTTTTTATATACTCCCAAATTAATTGGTAAGATTAAATGTTATGAGCGAAGAAAATATAGTAAAGATTAATGAAGTGATAACTCATTATTTTAATACAAACCCTTCTATTGATTGGATTCCTGCAAAAGCAATTATGCCTGCATTAATTGAAGCTGGAGTTTTTAATAAAGACAAAAAAAAGGGATTGCCGATTCGTAAAGTATTACGGAAATTAGATGAGGAATCACAGCTTGCTAAAATACCAACGATACATGCAGAAAGAAGATTGGATAATATTTATTGGTATTTTGTAGCACCTGGAAAGAAATATGCCCCAAAAGAATTAATAAGTCCCGTTAGCAAAAAAGAACAAAATTTACGTGCTATTCAAAATAGTGACGAGTATTATCTAGTAAATTTATGTGATGAATTATTACAACAAAAAGCATCCAGAAAACATACTTTTGACACCCTGGTAGGAAATCTCCATAAGAGAGGAAAAGGAAGAACAAAACTTCCTTTAGATGCCTATTATGAGGATTTGAAATTGGTTCTTGAGTTTTATAGAAAGGATGAGGCTACCGAAGAATTGGATGAGAAAGAACAAGCGCGGAAAGAACAAATAAAATATTATAAGGAGCTTAAAAAGAAAGCTATTCGTACTAAAAAATTACGCTTAATGGAGATTAACTACGCTTTGTTTGAGTGTAATGGCGAAAACAAATTGGTTAGAAATACAGAAAGCGATACGTCAGTTTTAAAAGGTATTTTAAAAGACTTCATATAGGATAAAATATTTTTAGTGAGCGTTAGTCTTGTTCGTTTTAGGAATCTATTGATTTTTAAGCCTTTTTTAGTGAAAAGCTCAGATGATTTTTTGGTCGAGTTATCACTTAAAACCCAAAGACGAAATCTAGTGCAGGAACTAATTCAATCCGGTTACAAAGTAAAAGCTTCAGTGATTTTCTGAAGTTTTTTTTATGTCCAAAAATCTGATGTCTTGCATCAAAGATTGTATAATAGAAAAAAGAGATGATCCTTTTTAAAGAATTCCTAGTAATCATTTTATTGGTGTTTCAAATTAGAAAGACACCTACACTTCAATCTAAAGGGATATTCAGAATATAGATTTTATAATACTGCTAATGCATTATTAGATATTGAAAGTCAATGTGATATAAGTATGTACTAAATTTCATCAAGTGGTTAGTTTAAAAATAATATATTTATATTGGTTCATTTCTAAAGAAAAATACCTCAAGATATTATGAAAAATCATAAACAAACTCAGTATTTTCCGGAGCTTATACCTTTTCGAAAAGAAGAGAAATGGGGATTCTCTGATCGTAAAAAAAATATTGTAATTCCATTAATATACGATCAAACCTATCCGTTTATTGATAACGTTGCATTGGTTAGACTTGAGGATAAATATGGTCTGATTTCTTCTACTGGCGAAACACTTATTCCTATTGTACACGATGACGGAGAAATGGTAATAGATGAAGCATTTGATAAAGGATGGAGAACCATGGTTTCGGGAAGGTCTTATCCAAAAATTCCAATAGAGATCATCAAAGAAATAGAAGCGATTAAGGAGTTTTTTGATGGAATTGCTCCTTTTAAAAAAAATAACAAATGGGGATTAATCACAGAAGAAGGAGAAGAGTTACTAGCTCCTAAATACGATGATATTAAATCAATAGAAAATGAGAATTGGCCTTTTGTAGATAATGAGAAATATGGACTTTTATCAAAAACAGGAACGTTGATTGTCGAAGCTAGATATGATGAGGCAAGAGGGTTTTCTAATGGTCAAGCTGCTTGTAAAGAAGGAGCTAATTGGGGGACCATAAATCATGATGGTGAATGGGTAGTCACACCTCAGTTTTCGGAATTAGGAGAGTTAAGAGATGGACTTAGTGCTGCTCAAAAAGATGGGTTATATGGTTTTATTGATGAAAAAGGAGTGGTAGTAATTGATTTTCAGTATCAATATGCGCTGGATTTTGATCATGGAGCTTGTGCTATATTTCAGGATGAATATGTTTATTTTATCGATAAACAAGGAAAAAAAATAAGCGATTCTTATATCCGAATGTTTGGTCCTGATGAGGAATGTTTTATGCACGTAGTTAAAGATGATAAATGGGGTCTCGTAAAGCCAGATGGTACATTTTTACTTCCGATTCAATATGATGTACCTAAAGCAATGGGACAAGTGATACAAACAATAGAACGAGGAAGGATACCTATTAAAAAAGGAGCATTGTTAGGATATGCGAATTATAAAGGAGAAGAGGTAGTAGTACCAAAATATTGTACAATAGATCCTTATTGCGAGGATCTTTCTTTGGTTTCGGTTCTGGATCCCAAATTAAATTTTGATAACACTATAGAAACTATTGAAGCCACTGGGAGTATATCGGGAGTCTTTAATTTTGGTTTCATTGATGCTTCAGGAAAAGAAATTGTACCTCCTAAATATATTCTAGCACGTCGTTTTGAATACGGACTTGCTTTCGTGAAAAACGCAAATTTTCAATCGGGTTATATCACTTATGATGGTACTGAATATTTTATGTAATTAGATTGATTAAGGATATAATTAAAAAAACACTATCTTTTTTACAATCAAATAAACGATCCCAATATAGATGAAAACGATCTTCAAAATTTTATTTGCTCCATTTATATGGTTAGTTCAGGCGTGTAGCCCTCTAGGAAATCCAGTTGACGAAAAAATATCGAATAGTCATTTTTACAACAGTTCGAAAACAGATGTTATCTATAGTCCTAATGGAAACTGGTTTGAATTAGAGGCCACTAAACTACAAGCTGATGTTGGTAGTTTTGAAGTTTTGACTAATAAATTCGGCAAGGATAAAAACAATGTTTATTATCAGGGAGGAGCAGCTCATTATCCTAGTATTGATGTGAAAAGCTTTTTTGCAAAAGAAGAAGATTGGATGTGGGACATTGGTTTAGATAAAAACAATGTTTATATATTCGACCGAGAAGTAGAGCAAGGTAAATTTAAAACAAAAGCTACTATTATTGAAGGGGCAAATCCAACCGCTTTCCTACAATTAAATCAATATTTTGCCCAAGATGATAAAAATAACTTCTTTGACTATAAAATGATCGATGTAGATTATGCTACTTTTAAACAAATAAATGAGTCTTTTCATTTAGATAAAAATCAAGCCTATTGTCATACCTATCAATTCTTTAAAGCATTTGATGTGGATGTGAGTAGTTTTAAGAAAATGGACGATTATTTTACTTATGACAAAACAAATATTTACTATTTCGCTGAATATGTAAGAGGTAGAATCGAAAAAGAATTGCAAATAATTCCTTACACTAGTTTTGAAAGTGTAAATATTCTTAATAAAACACATCTTAAAGTAGACGGAAAAGTCTTTTATCAAGGTTTTGAAATTAAAGAAGCAGATGTAGAAACTTTTCATTACTCAGAAAAAGTGCATCGTTATAAGGACAAGAACCATACTTTTCAACAAGGTGAGGTAGTAAAAAAATAACTTTGGCCGAATCTTGTTTGTAGTGAGGGTTTATTTGCTAGAAATTCAAGTGTATTTTACTATTCTTAATTATGTATGGAGAAAAAACAGTGAATATTGTTATTCACAGATCAATTGGATGATGGTCATAAAAATAGTATATTTAATTGACCTATAGGAACAAGTATATTATCTCCAGAGTTCGGGTAGATTTAAACAAACTTTTTATAACAAAACGTAAGAAGGTTATAGATATTAGGAATAAAAGTAAATGATTTAAGATAATATGGGATCTATCCTTAATCAAGAATATAGACTAAAATTTCAAAAGAATATGCAGATTATTGCACTCTCTTTTGAAGGAGTCATAAAACAAACGGATGCTGTATTATTTAATTGGGAAGAAGGGAGCTTTATCTTTGATATGCACCCGTTTTTTGGAATTATTAAAGAATTATTAAAAAACCCAAATCGAAGCGATAAGGAACACACTTTTCCATGTATCCATTTTGAGGAATCATCTAATATTAAAATATGTGATGTAACTATAAGTTTTGAGCCTACAGAGATACTAGTGGCTATTTTTGAATACACAAAAAAATACCAGGAGCTTACTAAGATCGTGCAACAGAAGAAAGAGACTAAGATTATTAATAGAGAGTTAGAGCTAAAACATCAGTTTTTAGAACAAAAAGAAGAATTTAAAAACAGTCTTATTGCCAATATCAATCATCAAATTAAAACGCCATTAACAGGTATTATTGGTTTTACGGAGCTTTTGGAAAAAACTAAACTAAGTTTTGATCAAGAAGAAATGCTCGGTATTATAAAGCGAGAGAGTAAATATTTGGAATCTATTATTACGGATATGCTGGATATTTCAAAAATCGAAGAAGGTACTTTAGAAATCAAAAAAGAAAGCTTTGATTTCACAAAACTTATCGACGAAATTAAGGAAAGATATACGCATTTAGCAAAAGAAAAAGATATTGACTTTGAAGTTTATCTGGATAAAAACTTACCACAAGAACTTATTGGTGATCCAATAAGGATACAACAGATACTTCTTAATCTTCTTAATAATGCCTTTAGATACACAAAAGAAGGAAAGGTAAGTCTTAAAGTGACCAGAAATTATAAAAAGCATAATAAACTTAGTGTTAATTTTACTGTATCAGATACTGGGGAGGGCATCTCCCAGGAAAACTTAGAATTCATATTTGATAGGTTTACCCGATTCCATGAAGATAAGCAGGTCACTGGAACTGGATTAGGTTTAACGATTGTTAAGAATTTAGTTGATCTGATGGATGGAACTATTAAGGTAATCAGTAACATCAATGAAGGGAGTTCATTTAGTCTTAATCTTCCTTTTAAAACCGAAATAGTAGACACTCAACATACGAAGAAAATTAAAAAATATAAGCTTCCGGAAATTGGCCGAAAATTTAGAGTTTTATTGGTTGAGGATAAAGAGGTAAATCAATATTTGGTGATGAAATTATTAATTTCTCACGGAAGTTTTTTTGTCGATACTGCCATGAATGGTAAAGAAGCAATAAAATGTGTTGAAAAAAAGAAATACGATATTATATTAATGGATCTTATGATGTCCCCAATGAATGGGTATACGGCTACTCACAAGATCCGAAACAACTATAGTGATAAGGATGTGTCACGAATCCCAATAATCGGATTTACTGCTCAGAATGCAAAGGGAGAAAGGGAAAAATGTCTTAGATCAGGTATGGACGACTTTATCAATAAACCGTTTATACAAGAAGATCTCCTTAACAAGATCTACAAACACATATCTCGCAATATCGACTAATATAGATTCGGAAAAGGGTTTATTTATTTACGCTAACAAATGTTTAGTGAATACGCTATTAAATAATAATAGAGTGTAAAAAAGATTTTTTATATATTAAAACTTCCTTTTTTACACTCTATTTTTTATACTTAAATCAAAAAGAGATAAGTATTTTTTTTGTAATAAAGTAATAATCTATCGATGTATCGCGTTACTACTTGCCGCAGGCAATTGAGAAATAAATTTTTTAAATGCTTTTAGGTCTACGACCAAGATTCCGTAAAAAATTTTCATACTTGTGTGTTTTAAATTAAATAAAAAATTATTAGTATCACTGAATTAATAAACTGACAATCAATTAAGTTTAGAGATATTAAAAATTAAATATTTCTTTTTCATTGAGGACGAAACTAGCTTGAACTACCTAGGATTCATATTTTTAGATTAAATTTAAAAATAAAAAATCGATGAAATACACTTTATCCGATAAAGTGCAGGTTTGTGTTTTTTTAGGAGGTGATATAAGTGTAAGTCATTGTAATATAAGGGTGTAGGTTCTTTTGTTGTTGTAGGGCTTATTTATTAATAAACCAATTTCAGAAGTTATTTATGTGTTGTATGGAATTACAAAATTAAACTCACTACCTTTTCCTAATGTACTTTTCACGGATATAGAACCGCCATTCTGCTCAATTAGATCTTTACATAGAACAAGGCCTAATCCTGTGCCCATTTCTCCTGATGTTCCGGTTTGTGTGTCGACTGTTTTATCTTTAAATAAATTCTCTAAGGTTTCACTGCTCATTCCTATACCATTGTCTTTTATTGATACTTTAACAGAATCTATCAAAAACTCTGCGTCTATGCTAATACTTCCTTCATCTAAGGTATATTTAACTGAATTGGCAAGTAAGTTTCTAATTACAAACGATAACATGTTCTTGTCTGCATAAATAATATAATCCGGATCTATATTATTATGAAGGCTTAATTTTTTCTTTTTAGTTCTTTCTTCAAATAAACTTAAGACTTCCTGAGTAATTTCATACACATCTACATTAGATTTGGTATCCTGCATATTTGCTAATTGAGATTTTGCCCAATACAACAAATTGTCTAATAGTGTTTGTACTTTATTTAGTTCTAGTCGTACAACACCTGTATATTCTCTTAATTCTTCTTCGCTAAGGATATGTTGGTCGTCATCAAATAATTGTAAAAGCCCATCTAGTGTAGCCAACGGTGATCTAACATCATGAGATATAATTGAAAAAATATTATCCTTTAGTTTATTAAGTTTTTTAAGCTCTTCGTGTTGTTTCGAAATTAGAAGTGCTTGGTTTGCTATCTCATCATTATTTTTTTTAATTTTTAGATAAGCACCTTGTAGTTTTAGCGTAGCACTTACTCGTGCCATAAATTCAAGCTTGTCAAAAGGTTTTTTTAGATAATCATGGACACCAGCGTCAAAACTTTCCTTCATTGATACTGCATCGACCTTTACTGCAGAAATCATTATAAAAGGAATATCTTTTGTTTTAGATGATTGTTTTAATGCTTTTAGCAATTCTAAACCATTCATTTCTGGCATCTCCCAGTCTGATAAAATTATATCAGGTGTAATTTTTTCTGCTAATCCAAGAGCTATTTTTCCATTAGGAGCAGAGTATATCTTTTTTCCTAATTCCATCTCTTTTAATAACAGACTTATGTATTTGATATTATCAGGTTGGTCATCTACGACCAATATAGAATATTCCATATAGGTATTTATACTATTGATCTTAGTTTACTATTGGTTTTACAACTAATTGCTTTAGATAAGAAAAAGCATTTTCATCAAAACTAGTAAGGGCATCCATCATCATTTGCTTCCATCGTTTAATATTTTCTGTTTCTTCTAAATGATCAAAAATATCAAACCATTCGCCTGTTTCATAAATGGTTAAGGTATTAATTTTTTCTGTAAATGGATGAAACAAAATTAAGTCTTCTTCTTGAAATTTTAAAGTATATAGAGGACTCCTATAATTACTACTTTCAATTTTCCCCATATTTTCAACTAAAATCTTATCCTCAAGTTTAGGAAGGTTGAAATAGAATGAACTCCCTTTGTCAATTTCTGATGTTACCCAGATAGTACCTTTATGAGCTTCTATAGCCATTTTACAGAAAGTAAGTCCTAAGCCAGTAGAACGAGTACCACCAGAATCTCTGGCTTCAGCTTGTGAGAATTTGACAAAGATGGATTGTAGCTTAAGTACGGGTATTCCTGCTCCATAATCTTTAATACAAACAATGATTTCATCAGAATTGTCTTCATTTACGTCTCCTAAAATTTCGATTTCACTATCAGTAGGAGAAAATTTAATTGCGTTAGACAATAGATTCACAAAAACACGCTCAATAATATGTCTATCCACATCTACGGTATATTCTTCTTTAATCGTATTATGGATTTGAATTCTTTTTTCATCGGCAAGAATCTTAACCTGCTTTAGGGCTTCGACTCCTATGCTTTTAAGATTGCTCTTCTTCAGGTCAAGTTTTACTTCGGCATTTTCGAACTTTTGAACTTCCAGCATATTTTCTATTAGGTGAAGCATTTTTTTACCTGATTTATTAATGCTTTCTAAATCTGTATTATAAGAGTGTTCTGAGGAATAGCCCAAAATAGTCACTAAGGGGTTTTTAAGATCGTGAGCTAACATACCAGTAAACTCATTTTTAAATAGTTCTAACTTTTTTAATTGTTTGTAAGCATTCTCTGTTTTTTCCTTTTCGCTTTTTAGGGCTATGTTTTTTTTCTTTATAGTTATGGTTCTTTCTTCTACTTTTTCTTCTAATAACTTATTACGGCGTCTGGCTTGATTTATCTTTATCCAATAATAGATATACCCTGATAATAAAAATAGGAAGATAGCTATCCCTCTATAATACCAGTTCATGTACCAAGGGGCAGGAATGTCTATAGAAACACTAGCGTATTGCGTATGCCATATTTGATCACTGTTCGTAGATTTTATTCTTAGCTCATAGTCTCCAGGAATCAAATTTGTGAATTCTAAATACCTGTTTTTGCCTACAAAATTCCAATCCTTATCCCGGCCAATAAGCTGATATGCATATCTAATATTAGCAGCTTTATCTGGATTCAGTGCAGCATATTCAATAGTTATACGTTCTTTATAAGGAATTTCTAGTTTTTTGGAAGAAATACTTTGTACACTATCTTCTATTTTAATATTTGTGAACGCAACTCGTGGGAAATTGATTTGAGAACTTATATCTTTTGGATTAAAATAGGTTACGCCTTCCTTACCTCCAAAATAGAGTATTCCGTCATTGGTTTTGGCGAATGCTTCTAAATTATAATCATCGCTGCCTAATCCATCAAGTGTAGTGTAATTGATAAAAGTTTCTTTAACCGGATCAAAACGGGATAGCCCATTATTAGAACTTATCCAATAGTTTTGATAAGGATCCAGCAACATACCCATGGTTGAGTTATTAGATAGTCCGTCTTTTTCGGTGTAGTTAAGAAATTTATTTTCTTTATAATAGAACTTATTGATTCCACCTCCCAGCGTAGTAATCCAAAAGAAATCGTCATTTGAAACATCATAAATATGCAGTGTTTTGTAATTGTTCAGACTGTATTTTTGTTCAGGATTAGGTAGAAATCTTTCAAATGTATTAGTAGTTTTATCATAAGCATTAAGACCACCCCCATAGGTGCAAATCCATATTAAACCATTTTTATCTTGATAAAAAGAAGTAATATGATCATCGCTTAGAGAGTTTGGATCATTTTTATCATGAATTATAGACTTAAAATCATCTGTTTTGGGTTGATAAATATTGATTCCACCACCATAGGTTCCTATCCATAACTCACCATCATTATCTTCAAACAAGGCTGTAATAATATTATGATTTAAGCTATTATTTTTGCCGAGTTTTGGTAAATAACGTTTGAAAACACCAGTTTTTTGATCAAATTTATTTAATCCACCTCCCCAAGTGCCAATCCACATAGTGTTATTACGGTCTTCATAAATAATGCGTATCCAATCGTGACTTATCGTATTTACATTGTTTTTATTATGTTTATAGTGTTTAAATTGATTTGTTTTTGGGTTATACGAATTAAGCCCACCTCCAAAAGTGCCAAACCAAAGCATATCTTGATGATCCAAATACATACAATACACGTTATCATCACTAAGTGTATTGTCGTTTTTAGGATTATGTTTTAATGTCCGAAAAGGAGTTGAAATGACCTTGTCAAATCCTTTGGTGTAAAACCCAACATATAGTACACCATTAGCCCCAGGAAATATACTACTCACATCGTTATCAAATAATGAATTAGCGTTGTGTGGGTCTTTTAAATAATTAAAAAAACGATTTTCTTTATATGAAAAATAAGATAATCCTTGAGTAGCGCTACCTATCCAGAGAGCATCTTCAAATTTTGTAATAGTTTTTATTTTATCACCTGCTTTGTAGTTAAGATTATCTGTTTGATTTTTATAAAAAACAAAAGAGCTATTAGCTTCATCATATTTTACTAAACCGTCTTTATCAGTTCCTATCCAGGTATTACCTTTTTCATCAGAATATAGACTCCATATTACTTCACTTAAAAAAGAATCTGTTTCGAGAAAATTAACTACACCGGATCTGTCAGAAGAAATTTTAAAAAGCCCTAAATTCTCTGTACCTATCCATAAGTTATCATAAATATCCTCAGAAATAGCGCTTATTTTAGCATTATCAGGAATCAGATCAACAAGGTTAAACGTTTTGTTTTTATCGGAAAATGTAAACAGTCCTTCACCTTCAGATCCAATATAAAATCGTCCATTTTTATCTTCAAAAAGAGCTTTGACAGCTAAAGTACCGGATGATTTTTTATTGTCTCGAATGAAGTAATTGACGAAGTTACCAGTCTTATGATTGTATTTGCTTAATCCGGCTTTTGTTCCAAACCATAGTGTCTTATTTGTTTTTTCTAAAATTGTCCAAACTGAATTATCAGAAATCGAATTGTCATCATTAAATTCATTTATATAAGAAGTGAAATTATAACCATCAAACCTGTTAATTCCTCCAAAATTGGCAATCCACAGATAATCTTGAGAATCTTGATAAATGAAATTTACACTACTTTGATTAAGACCATCCTGCTTCCCGTAATGAATGAATTTTTGAGATTTTTTTTGAGCTGATATGGTTAAACTTGTAAGAAGTAAAATTACACATGAAATATATTTTCTTATAATGGCAATTATAAATACATAACTTTTTTCAAAACAAGCTGTTTTCATGGTTGATGTTATATCGCTGTTATATATCATACGATTTCTATATGTATATCTTTTTTAAATGTCTCTCTAGTTATGTATAGTATGGTTCTTTTTTTTTTGAATACCATATATTAACGATAATTATTCATAAAAAATAGTAAGACACCTGTTTGGTAATAAAATCTAGATTATAAAGTTCAAAATAAGTTATTTTCTCCATTCCAGAAGCGAAATCGGGAGTTTATAAAATTAAATTAAGAAAAAGGATTGACGAGCCTAATGTAATTATCAGTTTCATAAATTAATATTATCTGAAGTTTTTTACGGCTAATTAGTGGTAGACCTGTGGTGTAGCCGTAATCGATGTTTTTCATTGATTAAACAATTGATAATAAATAACTTAGTTAATTGAGAACAATGTGCATTTTATCCGATAAAGCAGTTTTTTGACGAAGAAAAGTGTTTGGATATTTTGTTGAAATTGCCTTTTTGAGGTTTCGAATCTAATTTCGACGTAGAATTATAAACTATGTTATATGAAGACTATTAAAAAAATTTCGATGATTTTGCTTTTTGTGAATTTTACCGTTCTATATTCCCAAGATGAAGAAATTTATTTTTCAGAAATAGGAATTTCGGAACAAACTGAAACGAAAGAACAGTATACACCTAAAGAAATTATTGTGTACAAAGAATATACTCTGATGTATAGAGTAGCAGAGTATAAATCCATGATTATACGTGCCAAAGAATTAACAGATGAACTGTCAGAAAATGATAATAGAATTCAAGATGGATCTATTACAAAAACACAAATCAAAAAGCAAAAAAGAGATTGGGTAGAGGCTAAACTTCTAAATTTTAGATTAGATGATTATACTTCAATGTATCACAAAGTAAATTATCCTATATTAGAATATCTGAGTGTTGAAGTTTTAAATGATTATCACGGCTTTTCAGAAATTTTTACTAATTCTGCTCAATATGCTGGTTTCTAAGAAGTAATAGCATAATAAAATACCAACCTTTTTCTTTCTTAAAACCCTAAACTAAATGAATGATATTGTAACCTACTCATTATTAATTGATGATGATAAAGCAACCAATTTCTTTAACAAACGTATGCTATTAAAACACAAAGCTTTTAAAGATGTGAAAGTAATTCAAGAAGCAAAAAATGCTCTAGAGTATCTAAAAAATATAAATAATCAACTTCATAAAAAACCAGAACTAATTTTTTTAGATATCAATATGCCTTTTATGAATGGTTGGGATTTTTTGGAAGAATTTGCGAATTTAGAAAAAGATGTTATCGATGATATAAAGATAATAATGCTTTCTACTTCTAATGACCCTAACGATATAAAAAAAGCCCTGAAAAATGAATTGGTCTATGACTTTATTAATAAACCTTTATCAAATGATGTCATTAATCAAGTGATAGGAAAACACTTTTCATACAAAATAGCAAGGTAAATTTAATCTCAAATTTCAAACTATATATCCCCTAGAAACTTATGAAAAAACTAAAATTTTTACTTGTTGATGATAGTCCATCTACTAACTTTTTTAATAAAGTAATCATAGAAAAAAATTCTATATCAGAAGAAATACAAATTGCTAAGAATGGAGAAGAAGCTTTACGGTTTTTGAATTCTTTTTATATTCCTGATCTAATCCTATTGGATATTAATATGCCTATAATGGATGGATGGGAGTTTTTAGAGGAATTGCAAAAGCTACAAGGGCGATGTAAGGATGTTATGGTCATTTTAATGCTTGGAACAGAATTATCTGAAGAAAAGAAAGATCTAATTAATACAATTCCTAATATAAAAGGAGGTATTGGAAAAATGCTTACCAATAATATTGTAATGGATTTAGTGACTAAATACCAAGAGAATTCTAAAGTTGACAAATGTGAAGTGTATTAATGGTTAATTTGATCAGAACTTTGCAAATCCAGGTCAATTTTTGATCGGCATCATCAGATCGAAAAAGCTTCTTCTAAAAGGAAAATTACTGTTATAAAACTGAAAAAAGAGGTTTTCAATTTACTTCGCCAAGAATCAGAAATAGAAACATTATGTTTTTCGGTACTTGAATTCTCTAATGATTTCATTTTTTTAAGTATAAAAAAAGGTGACCTATTAAGATCACCTTTTTACATAACTCAAACGTGAGTTTTATTTATCTAAGGCCATCACAGGCTCTTTTACACTTGTTTTAATTTCAAATTGATTACTAGTGTTTTTCTCACCACCAGCTTTTAAAGCTTTTTCTCCAGCAAAGAAGGTTTTATGATCGTCTCCTAAATCTGAACCTGCCATACGTTGATGCTTTACACAAGATACACCTTTTCGGATCTCTTGACGTTGAACAGAACCTACATAAGCCAACATTCCTTCGTCACCAAAATAACCTTCTACCAAATCATTCATATGTAATGCAGTTGTGTGATATGTTGGTAATGTAATTAGGTGATGGAACACACCAGCATCACGAGATGCTTCTGCCTGAAACATACGAATCATTTCATCTGCTCTGTTTGATAATTCAGTACCATCGTAATTTGCTTCCATTAGTTCAGCTCTATTATAGGCAGATACATCTTCTCCTGCTTCTGCCATAGCATCAAATGCCTGTTGACGGAAATTTAGTGTCCAATTGAAAGATGGAGAATTATTGTATACTAATTTAGCATTTGGCACCTGTTCTTTTACACGATTTACCATATGTGCTATTTGCTTCACATTTGGAGTTGGAGTTTCAATCCATAATAAATCGGCACCATTCTCTAGACTTGTAATACAATCTAATACAACGCGATCGATATTGGAGCCTTCTTTAAATTTATACAAACCATTTGGCATTCTTACAGGACGAACTAATTTACCATCACGCTTAAATAATACATCATTTTCATTAACCTCACCAATAAGAACTTCTTCTGCTTCAACAAAATCCATATACTGTGATGCCAAGTCACCTTCTTCCATAGATACCGGTAGTTTTTGTGTCAAACCAGCTCCTTCAGAATCTGTTCGAGCAACAATTATACCTTCTTCTACACCTAATTCTAAGAAGGCATATCGAAGTGCATTTAGCTTAGCGATAAAATCTTCATGGGGTACTGTTACCTTACCATCTTGGTGACCACATTGCTTAGCGTCAGATACTTGGTTTTCGATCTGAAGAGCACAAGCACCAGCTTCAATCATTTTTTTAGCTAAAAGATATGTTGCTTCTTCGTTACCAAAACCTGCATCAATATCAGCAATGATAGGTACAACGTGTGTTTCAAAATTATCGATCTCTGCTTGAACATCTTCTCCGGCATCTAGACGGCGAAAAAGATCATTTAATTCTACGGCATCAGCTTGACGCAAGAAGGTGTATATTTCTTCAATTAACTTAGGAACTGAAGTTTTTTCATGCATTGACTGATCTGGTAAAGGTCCTAACTCTGAACGTAATGCTGCTACCATCCAACCAGAAAGGTATAGGTATGTTTTATCAGTTGTGCCTTTGTGCTTTTTTACCGCGATCATTTTTTGTTGAGCAACAAAACCGTGCCAGCAACCTAATGATTGTGTGTAGTTTACACTGTTAACGTCATATTCAGCCATATCTTTACGCATTATCGCTGCTGTGTACTTAGCGATATCTAATCCTGTTTTAAATCTATTTTGTACCGCAATACGTGCTGCGTTTTCTGGATTTATGGTTGCCCAAGTATTTCCATGTTTTGCTTTTAGTTTACGTACAGTATCGATAGCTGAATTATAATTAGTCATAATCTTATTTTTAATTTTTATTTTAGGTTAATGTCTATGGTTTTACTATTGTTTTTTTTGAGCATTGTAACCACAATTATTGTAGTCAATTGTATTATTAATAGCCCAATTTGTCACCAATGTTTTAGTTTTTACTTGAGATTTCATCCTTTAGAAATTTGTTGTTTTATTAATAATTTGAATCCCGCTCAATATTTATGAAACAGTGTTTGTGGGGTTCTTTTTTGTAATACAATTAAGAAAAACGGCATCTCATCTTTTAATACTTCAAAAAAAATGTTCATCACCTTTTTATTATAGTTGGATATGATTTAAACAAATGATTTGTTGTTTTTCATAATTAATTACAGGACAATATTATAAAAAAGTTTTTGATAAAAAAAGCGAACGTTCGCTAAATATTTAAAAAAGCTAAAATATTTTAAGTTCGCAATAATTATTTTATTTTAAAAAATAGTATCAGAAAAGAATATGAGAAAATATTTAAGTATTTGTTGATGAGGTATTTATGTGTTTTAAGAGTGTTTTTTATTTGAAGCGATTTAAGTTTTTTGGTTTGCTGAAATTCAATTTTAATTTAACTGAGAAAGTGCGGAATATTTTAAAAGTTGATAAGTTTGTGTTGCTTTTTTAGAAATTAAATGGGTGTTATTATTATCTTTTATTCCTGAAATTGATAAAAATTTGGCACCCATTGTAGAGGTTTGGTGGTCTAGAGTTCTGTGAAAATTTCGTTTTTAGTTTTTCTGAATAAAAGAGGGTAACCTTATAATCTAATAGCATTGGTACAAGACCTATTCCTTTTTTAGAACAGACCTAAAAATATTATACAATTAACCAGTACGTACTTATTCTTTTAAATTAAGGTAGGGTACAATCAGATTTTTTGAGTTTTATTCATAGTAAGAAATTGTTTATTTTAGAATGATGAATTTCGAAAACCAATTACTGTTTTTCTTTAGTGCACTTGGAGCTTTTAACGGACTGTTCCTCAGCTTATATTTCGCTTTTTTTATTAAAAACAGAAATCGAACTACTTATTTTCTTGCAGCACTTTTGTTTGTAATAAGTGTACGAGTAACCAAATCTGTTTTTTTGACTTTTTATCCAGACACCTCTTCTGCATTTGTTACTGTAGGTTTAACGGCCTGTTTTCTTATAGGCCCTTTTTTATATTTATATACTAGAATAGCAACAAAACCTGATAGTCTTCGTGGATGGTATTGGCTCTTACATATCATTCCTGTGATCATTTTTATGATAACCATTGGTATTTTATTTCCATATAGAGAATATTCCGAGTTATGGTGGCGTTTACCTCCAAGAATATTTGGAACGCTGTTATTCTTACAATGGACTATTTATGTGATTGCTGCTATATTTCAAGCTAAAGAATCTTTTAGAAAGCTTTTTTCTAAAAGTGAAAAGGTTAATACACAAAATTTCTGGATACTTAATATTGTAATAGGAGGTTTTTTAATTTGGTTAGCATATAATACTACTATGTATACTTCTTATATTGTTGGTGCATTGTCTTTTTCTTTTACTTTTTATATAACCTTAGTTATTTGGTTTTTTAAACGTAGAGAAAATGCGTTGTCTTTTCTTACACCTACTGTAAAATATGCGAACAAGAAAATTGAAAATTCAAAAGTAGCCTCCATTAGCTACCAATTAGAAATGCTGTTTAAACAAAAAGAAGTTCACCTCAATCCTAGCCTAAAATTATCAGAAGTTGCCAGTCACCTTCAAATTACACCACATGCATTATCTCAATATCTAAATGATAATGTGGGCGTGAGTTTTTCGAACTATATCAATGCGTATCGCATAGCTTCTGCAGAAAAAATGTTGCAGTGTAATGATACACTTACCTTAGAGGCAATAGGCAATGAATGCGGATTTAAATCTAATTCTTCTTTCTATGCTGCTTTCAAAAAAATAAAAGGAGTTACTCCTGCTCAATTTAAAAAAAGCCTAAAATAAGTCTGTTTTTTCTTTGGAATTATAAATCCGAAGACCCTTTTATCCGATTAATGCTACTTTTTTATTGGATTCATATAGTTTCGTAATTCAACTTTTTTCAATCTTAAAAATCGAACTTATGAAATGTTTACTGACAATTATGCTTGTTTTAATGGGAATTCAAAATACCTTGGCTCAATCTGACGATATACTTATTAGAGAAACCTTAAATAAATATATCACCGGTTCTACAGGAGGACAACCTCAATTATTAAAAGAAGCATTTCATCCAGACCTGAACCTGTATTATGTAAAGAACAATCAAGTAGCTATTTGGTCGGGCGAAGCCTATATCAAGGATACCAAAGAAGGTCAACCTACTGGTGAGGCTGGTAAAATACTTTCTATAGATTATACTAATAACGCCGCTGTGGCAAAAGTAGAAATTTCTCATCCCAAAAGTGAGGTACCGTATATAGATTATTTTATGTTATTGAAAGCCGATGGAAAATGGACGATTATTCATAAAATGTTTACTAAAAAGAACAAATAAACATACTTACTTTTTTTGTTTTGATTATGAAGATAACTCATTTTTTTAAATTCTAGAATTGGAACGATAACTTTAAACCCTTTAAAAGAAGATGTCTTTTTAGGGACGACTTGGATTTTTAATTCCTTGGTCTTTGAACGTAATGTAAATGGATCAGTCAAAGGGTTTAGAGTTTCTGGCCAACGCGTTAAGCATATGTATTTTGAGAAAATTATAGCGTAATCATTTAATGGAATATTTTATCAATATGCTAGTACACGTGAATGCTCTAAAATCTCATAAAAGAGAATTGTTTGAAATTACAGATACTAAAAACACTCCAGAACTTATTAAGTTTGGTATTCAAAATGGATTGATCATTGTTTGATAAGAATCTATGAGGTAGAATAAGGCTTTATCTGAAACAGTATTTTTTTTCATTTTCAAGATCAATTCTTTTTTGAGTCTACAGCGGTAGTATATTTTTGTAATGGTATTGTAATCGACATATTACCCTGTATTGAAACTTCAGATATCATTCCGCTGGTGTTTCCCTGAAATCCACCACCTGTTGGTTAGGATATAAATATCTCCTGCGTAGTTGTTTTAGCGGGATTTAGAATTTCATAGAAGTCGAATTCATTGGTTTGCTTGGCTTTTTGCCAATGATATGTGTCACCAATTTTTATCGGTTTCTTATAAAAAAAATGGATACATCCTTCTTATTATCATAACTCCATTTCAAAATTAAAATGATTGAAATAATCTTTTATAATTAGCAACAATAATTATACCTGTTCCTATCGAAAAGAATAGTGTGAGTATGGATACTATATTGATTGTTCTATTAAAGATTGATTTGTCTATAATCATAATCAAAGCATATATCCCGATTAATGAAATTCCGATAAGGAAATAGCGCATAGAAGTTTTCAATTTAGAGGATACTTCTTTCTTGTATTCGTGAGTTTGACGAATAGTATTCATTAATTGATTATCAAAATCCTCAGTTAATAGTGTACGATCCGCTTTTTTAACAACAGATGCTACAAAATCATCTTTAAATTCTGGCAGTTCTTTTTCCATAGTTTTTTTATAAAGAGGTTTTCCAAATTTGACGAACGCTTTTTCTGGCTCTATGTAATATTACCTTAGTGTTTGTTTTGGTCCAACCGGTAATAGCTATTATGTCATTTATACTTAATTCTTGTAAATAAAAAAGCTCTAAAGCTAGACTTTCTTTAGAATCTAAAAGCGATAGAACTTTGTGTATTTTATCAGTATGATCTTTAGATATTTCTTCAAATTGTTCTTCTAATATGGCGTCACTTTGCTCTTCAATATATACAAACGTTTTTCTTTTTTTTAAAGATCGTAATCGTAAAAAAGACTCATTAACTACAATTCTGTAGAACCAAGATTTAAATTTGGCAGTTCTATTGAATGATTTAAGTCCATTAAACGCCTTCATAAAAGCATCTTGAGTGACTTCTTCTGCATATTGTTCATCCTTAACAATGGATAGAGAAATATTATATGCCATGTTTTTATATGTTTTTATAAAATAGCTAAAAGCTTCAATATTGCCCGAGAGAACGCTATCAATATAGGTGTCATCCATATCACTTTTGTCTCTTTTTACTTATGAAATTTATAATAAAGAGAGAAATACTTAAGCAAAAACCAATTACAAAGGTGATTAAAAACCCTTTGAACAATTCTGGATCATTATCTAAATATAAAATAATGAACGCTATGATTAAGAACGCTGCACTAAGAGAACTTGTTACGATTGCTAGTTGTAACCAAGGAAAAATAAATTTAATTCTATGTTCTTTTTGAGCTTCTAAAATGTCTGAAAATTTCACACCTTTTTCTATCAGATATATTCGCTCTTTATCTCTTGCCTTTTGATAGAAGTACCAGGCAAAAAATAAGGCAGTAATGGCAGCTATGGCTACAATGCAAAATACTATTGATTCAATCATGCTAATTATATTGTGTTATAAATTTCGTTGTCTATGGGTTTATCTTTTTTGTGCTGTCATTTCCATTCCAGAACCTTTCATATGTAAACCTGTTACATTTCCATGCTGGTTTAATAGAAATTCTAGATCATGAGTTCGTTCATCATCAATAAACTTATGTTTGTCATAACAATTTATTTTTACGCCTTGACCTTGAGATTCGCCATATAATTGACCATCTTTTAGTGATACTGTTAATATGAATTCTGGAGAAAATTTATATTCTCCCACATATTGCTTTAGTTCATCTATAGATAACTTTAAGCTCTCAGTTATAGAAATGTTTTGATCCTGGTGATGGTTGTAACTTAGTACTCTTGAAAGTTTCCATTGTTGTTTCTCAATTAACCATAAATGAGAATAGGTAGCTTGAGTTTGTCCAAAACGATGACTACCATTTTGTATTGCACCATATAATTCTCCATTTTTATATAAAGGAAAAACCTCAAAACTACTATCATCCAGTACTCGATTTATCATGTTTTTTCCAGAGGAACATAAGTTATTTTTTATAGAGGCAATAAACTTCTCTCTAGATTTAGTAATCCCATCTCTATCATGATAGAATTCAATATCATGGGCAATTAATTTTTCTATTTGAACAAGATTACATTGATTAAAACCAACCTCAAATAAGAGACTGTCTTTTGCTTTTAAGGTTAAAAGTATATCTGATTTGGTCTGGGTATAACCATTAGTGATTGATACAAGAATAAAAATAAAGAATACTGTTTTTAATTTGAATGTCATTTTTTTGAAATTAAATTACTATTACCCATAGGATACAGATCTTTATAAAAGGTTACAAATTGTATGTTATAGTAGCTTTATTTGTTATTAGAGAAGATTATGATTTGATTTTTTGTTTTGTTTAAATATTTCTAGATTAGGTAATTATGTGTTACGGGTCCCGCTTTTATTTAATTTTAGAAAATTTCACATTTTGAATTCTATCAGATGTTAGCAGTAAATGTGAGATAGTACTGTTCTCATCTTTTTTTATAGTGATTTTATAATTGTAGTCATTGATGACCAGTTCAGTTGGTGATAATAGAATCGCTTTCATTTTTGTTTTGCCACTTTTAACTTTATAATTAACGCCAGAGACATATTTTATTGAGAAATCTACTTCGGTTTCTTTATTTAGGAAAGTTCCGTTTACTGATTTGAAGTCAAAATCACTAAAATTGGTATTTTTCTTGATAAGTGTAAACGGTTTTGTTCTGGTGTAATAAGCAGTTATTTCCATCTCACCTTTTTCATTTTTTGTAAATTCTTGCTTAAAAGGGGCATCATTCCATTGTTGAAAAACATTATCAGCTTCTCTTATTAATTTGGTGTCATTTCGACCAGAGCGTACTAAATATAATTCTCCTTCTTTTTCTACAAACTGCCATACGGCATCGTTTAATTGGTAGAGCCCTACGATTTCTTTTAAAGATATATAAGGACCAATTTTTTCTGGTGTTAATCGAATGTTTTCCGAATCAGATTTAATACCCATTAAAACATCAGCACTGTTTAATGTTTGCATCATCGGATCTGTTTTTCCACTATTAGTAAGCGTAATGATTGAAAAATTTTGACCGGGGAACCTTGCAGTAATAGCTTTCCAGGCACCTGTAGAACCTCCATGAAATTTATATGAGATATTTTGGTGTTCTCCGAATTCCAATCCATATCCATAGGTTGTATTCTTAGTGTTAGGTAATAAGGATTGACTTTTTTCTAAAAACGCTTTAGAAAACCGCTTGTTTTGTTTTGTTTGAAGGATTTGTTCCCAATTTAGTTGATCCTCTAAGGTAGAGAAAATGTTTCCATCTCCATAAATATTCCAGATCCAATTATATCCTGTCCAAGTGTTGAAGTTAAAATAAGGTTGAGCAATAGGCTCTTTAATTGTTTTATGATTAGAAATGAACGAAGTATTTGGCATATTCAAATCATGAAACATTTGATTGGTATACTCAATAAAGGTAGTCCCGGAGACCTTTTCAATAATTTCAGCTAAAATTATATAATTAGAATTGCTATAGGAATATTTCTCTCCAGGATCAAAATTTAGATCGATTTGTTTGCTTAACAGGGATAAAGCATCTTCCATGCGATATGTATGTTTCCACCAAGTGATACTTTGTAAAGACCATAGGTCGTATACATCTCTAATTCCACTAGTATGGTTTAGTAAATGAGCAATCTTAATCTTAAATTTAATTTTGGGGTATAGTTCTGGAAAAAAAGTTCTAATATCGTCGTCAAGATTTAATTTGTTATCTTCAATTAAACTAAGAATAGCCAAAGCTGTAAATTGTTTTCCATTAGAAGCAATATTAAATCGCGACCTTTTATTGATAGAAGTACTGTCTTTTAGATTAGCATATCCCGCGTATTTTTCATAGACTATTTTTCCATCCATTACAATTCCTACAGCAACTCCAGGTGCTCCTTTGGGAACATCTTTGGTTGCAATAGAATCAAGTTTTGATTTTTGTAAAGTTGTTAATTGTTTAGTTTCCTGACAAGTTGCTAAGTATGGTACTAGTATTAAAAGTAAATAGTAGTGCAATGATTTCATATGTTGAATTTTGGGTAAAAATGACAAACATATATTCTTGAAACGCTTCAAATCAAGATTTGAGACCTTGTTTTAGGATAATTTAACAAGAAATTCTTTAGGCGACAACGAAGTATTTTTCTTAAAAGCTCTATTAAATGTTGCTTTTGAATTAAACCCACATTCCAGAGCAATACCCAATAATGTTTTAGTGTTTTGTTCACCGGATTTCATTTTTTCGATAACCGCTTCTATACGATAATGATTTACAAAATCATTAAAATTCATCTGAAACCCTTGGTTGATCAGGTTAGAAATGGCTTTGGGATGAGTTTCCATATGAGTAGCTACATCTGATAAAGTAAGCAATGGATTCTCATAAAGCTTGTTTAAAAGCATTAGTTTTTCAAGTGCTGCTTTTCCATTTTCGATATTCGGTATAATAGATTCACCACTGTTTTGTTTGTTTGATGGCTTATTTGGTGTATCAGGAGATAATTTTCGGATAGGAACCGAAGATTTTACCGTATTCGAATATCCGCTTAGAGCAATGAAGTAAAAGAGTATTGAGAAACATAAGTAGTACCAAAATTTACTGCCAAATTCACCCCATTCAGGATTCAATATAAAATATAATATTCTGAGGATAAGAAGAGCAAGAAAGGCAATAAAAAAATGTTGTATCCATTTGAAAAGAACTGAGTTAGCAAAACTCACAGTTTCGAATGCAATTTTTTTGTATTTCGTATAATACTGTAAACTCAGAATTAAATAGAAGACCATAGAAAGCCATCCTGCAATTTGATACCATAAATCAAAATCTTTATCTCTTCCATCCGCATAAAAGTAATAATCAGATAGTATGAGCTTATCCGTAATAAAAACGATCAGACTGTATCCCGTATAAAGAAGTGCAGGTATAAAATGAATCCATTGGTTTTTAGAAAATCGAAAAGACTGATCTAGTAAGCTTTGAGCGTAGAGGTAGAGTACAGGGCCGATTAAAAATAATTGTTGAAACGGAATAAAAAAAAGAATCTCTCTATATATTTTTTGTGAATACCAGTTCGCATATCCTAGCATAAAAGGTGCAATATACAGACATCCTAAAAAAACAAATAAGCTTAACCATTTACTAGCATTGTTCTGGTTTTTTATACCTTTTTGTAAAAGTAACCCAGAAAAGACAACCGCCTGACAAAAAAATACAAGTAATACAGAGCTTTTGGGACCGAAATCGAATAACATATTTAAGAATAGTTTCTCTTCTAAGAGATTTGCAATTTGAGATTAAAGGTATTAAAATTCAATATAACTTAGGCACACCTATTATTTTCTCTTGTCTTAGTTGTAAAAAAAACTGTTCTATGTGAAATGCTATCATTGTTATTTAGCTTATTAAAAATTATGCTGTATCAATATACTTGTTTCTATAAAAATTATAAGTCCAAGGGAATTTTACACTTATTTTTTATTTTGAAAACTGGATTTTTTGATACATAAACTAAACTTTATTGGATCATGTAATTTAACTTTCTTCTTTTATGATTTTTCTTAATTCCTAAAACAAATCGGCAATTTCTTACCCGTGTTTATGAAGATTATTCATTTTTTGGTTTAAAGAATGAAAGTAATTTACTTAAACGTTTACGGAGAAATAAATCACAAATCATTTTGTCTATCTAAGTGTTTGGTAATTAGTTGTTTGTGTTTTTGTTCTTGAGGAAATTTACTACTTCAATGTTGTTTTTTACGTGCCTTTTTCATGTGCTAAAGCGTTACTTTTTTTGAATGAGGTTCGATAAAAATTAATTTAGAACAATCAAAATTCACAAAACAATCAAATTAATAATTTAAAACAGTCAGTATGAAAAATAACTTACTAAAGGTTCTTTTTATAGGAATCGTTTTGATGGTAAGTAACACTTATTCACAAAGTGTTTCGGGGATAGTTACTGGAGAAGATGGGATTCCGGTTCCAGGAGTAAATGTTATTATTAAGGGAACCACTAACGGGACATCTACAGACTTTGATGGTAATTATACAGTTACCAACGTACCTGAGGATGCAATTTTAGTTTTTAGTTACTTAGGATTTCTAACTCAAGAAGTTTCTGTATCAAAACAAGCAGTTATAAATGTTTCTTTAATTGCAGATACTCAAGCATTAGATGAAGTCGTAATCGTAGGATATGGTCAGACTCAGAATAGAAAAACATTGACCACAGCTATAGCTACAGTTGATGTTGAGGTCTTAAGGCAATTACCTATATCACAGGCAGAAGCTGCTTTACAAGGAACAGTACCAGGGGTTGTTGTACAACAAAATTCAGGATCTCCAGGTTCTCCTCAAACCGTGAGGGTAAGAGGAGTTGGTACTCCTAATAACTCAAATCCATTGTATATAGTGGATGGGATTCAAGTTCCGAATTTGACATTTCTTAATCCTAATGATATAAAGTCTCAAACGGTTCTCAAAGATGCTGCGTCCAGTGCTATTTATGGTTCTAGAGGTGGTAACGGAGTAGTTTTGATAGAAACTTTAGGGGGCAAAAAGAACAGATTAAAACCAGAAGTATCGATTCGTGGGTATTATGGTATCCAAAGTCTGGCAAACCAACCTGATTTAATGAATCGAGATGAATATGTACAATATTATAATGCAGGTGTTGCGGCTGCAGGAGGAAACTTAGCTGCAGGTTTTAGAGGGGCATTCACGGATGCTGAACGTCAGGCTTTACCGGATACAGATTGGTACGATGTGTTATTTGATGATGCACCCATTCAGGACATTTATGCTTCGATAGTAGGAGGAGGAGAAAGAATTTCATATGCCGTTTCTGGAGGGTATTTTGGCCAAGAAGGTATACTTGGAGGAGATAACAAAGCAGAATTTAATAGAAGAAATATTAGAGGAGCCCTTGATGGAGATATAACCGATCACCTTAGTTTCAATATCGTGGCACAATATCAAAATCAAGAACGGTTTAATGTATCCCAGAATAATGGTGGTGCCGGTGTAGGTATTAGTAGTTTTATCAATGCATTGCCTCCAATTTATCCAGCGTTTGATGATCAGGGTAATTTTTTCAATCCTGGCTTACAAAACAGTAGGCCAACTGCAAACGGTGTACCTCTGAATAGCTTAGGTGCAGTACAAAATCCACTTTTTTCACTTGCCTTATTAGATTCACAAACAGTACAGAATATTCTTAACCTATCCGTTTCATTAGAGTGGAGGCCGATTGATAATTTGAAGCTTAAAGGTAATTATGGAGCATTTAGTGCATCTATTTTTAATAGATCTTTTCTACCAGTAATATTCCAACCAAATCAGGAATACGATACAACAAGCAATGTTTTTTATCAAGAAGTATTGAATAATACTATTACAAGGCAATATGGTGGAACCGCAGAGTATTCTTTTGCAAAACTAGCAGAGCAATATCATAATTTAAGTATTCTTGGTGGTTATGAAATCGTAGATACAAGATTTGATGGAGGACCCACAGTACGAACTCCAGGACCTTTTTTTGTAAATGATTTTGAGAGTGTTAATTTCGGATTATCTGTTTCGAATAATGCTGATGCAGTAGTGACAGCGGGATCATCTATACCTTTAGGGTTAGAATCTTATTTTGGAAAAATAGATTATAACTATAATGATAAATACCTACTTAGCGCAGTTCTTAGAAATGATAAATCATCTAATTTCGGACCTAATGAGCGTTCAGGATGGTTTCCGGCTTTATCAGCTGGTTGGGTTATTTCTGAAGAACGTTTCCTACAAGATAATGAGTACCTGAACCTTTTCAAGATTAGAGGAAGTTGGGGTATCAGTGGTAACGACGGATCTCCCAGAGCATTAGCATATAAGTCTTCTGTGAACAATCGAGTTAATTATGCCGGACAACCAGCGATTGTCTTAACAGGGTTATCTAACCCAGATTTAAAATGGGAAGAAATTGAACAACTTAATATAGGTTTAGATATTAATGCATTTAATAACAAACTGAACTTTACAGCAGATTATTATACAAAAGAAACTAGTGACATATTATTACAGGCAACAACACCATTAACATCTGGAGTGAATCCTTCAGTAGAAAATACAGGAGATATTGAGAATCGAGGTTTTGAGTTTATACTTTCCTGGAGTGATACATATTCTAAAGGGTTTTCTTGGAATGTTAATTTTAATTTAGGGTTTAACGAGAATGAAGTAACCAGTTTAGGAGAGACTTCTTTTATAGATGCTGCCGCAATACAACCACAATTTCAAGGGTTTGCATCCAGAACGAGAGTAGGAGATCCTATTGCCAGCTTTTTCGGTTTTGTTGTTGAAGGAAGAGATGCCGTGGGTAATCTTGTCTTTGCTGATTTAGATAATAGTGGAAATAATAAATTAACACCAGATTCGGGTGATAGAACAATCATAGGGGATCCGAATCCTGATTTTACTTTTGGTTTTAGTTTAGGATTTGACTATAAGGGATTTGATTTCTCTGCATTCATGTCAGGAACTGCAGGGAATGATATTTTTGATGCTACAATTCGATATGATGCCGTAGGTACCAATAGGCCGTCATCTTATGTCGAAGAATCTGTTACTCCAAGAAATATAGCAGTGACCACTTCAACTAATGGAGAGCAATTAATATCTGATTTTCATGTAAAGGACGGCACATATGCAAAGCTAAAAAATGTGACTTTAGGATATACTATTCCTGAAGTAGCAGCTAAATCTATAGGCGCTTCATCCGTACGAATTTATGTTTCGGGTCAAAACTTATTGACCTTAACAGAGTATTCTGGATTAGACCCTGAAATTGGACAGAATAACTCAAACAGTCCTTTGAACATAGGAATTGACCAAGGTTTTTTTCCACAATCACGTAATTTTTTACTAGGGTTTAATTTTAATTTTTAAGACAATGAAAACATTAAAATATATTTTAACAAAGAGAGCGAAACAGAGTTTTACGTTACTTTTTAGTGGAGCAATATTATTGTCTTCTTGTTCTGAGGACATATTAGATAAGGAACCAATAACCGAAATTGTTCTGGATACAGCTTTTAATACAGAGCAAGATGTAGTATATAGTCTTAATGGAGCCTACGATGCATTGCAATGGCAAAATGTAAGGGGAAACCAAACTTTTCCTCTTATGCAACAAGGGGTGAGAGCTGATGATTTACATTCTCAATCGGCCGCTTTCTGGCAGATAGGCGCGCAGTATGATCAATTTAATACGATTACACCAACTTTAGCATCTGTTGCATCACTATGGAGTAAATGGTATCAAGGTGTGGCAAGAGCAAATTTCACTATTCAATTGGCTGAAGAGTTTGATAAATTTGAAACTCCAGGATTGCAAGAACAGATTATTGCAGAAGCTAAGTTTTTAAGAGGCTTTTATTATTTTGAGTTAGTTCGCCTTTTTGGAGGAGTTCCTCTTTTTGATAAACCAATAATCTCTGCGGATCAAGAACAGTTTAAACCTAGATCTTCAGAACAAGAAGTATACGCATTTATTGAAGCTGATTTACAGAATGCTGGTACCGTTTTACCAATCGGAAGAGTTGGCCGAGTTGAAGGCGCTGCTACATCGGGTGCCGCACTTGCATTACTAACCAAGGTGTACTTGTATCAAGAAAAATGGGGTGATGCTGTTACTACTGCAGAAGAAGTAGTTAATCAAGGAGTATATAGTTTAGAAGAAAATTTCAGTGATAATTTTATTCAAACAAATGAATTTGGGAAAGAATCTATTTTTGAAATTAATTATGTAGATGGTCTATCTACGGTGGATTTTAATGATTCTTCACAATCGCAGGAAGGTTCAGGATCTTGGAAATGGAGTTTTCCTTTTCTACAGAGTTACAATTCATTTAACAATTTTATACCAAGACAGGAATTAGTTGACTTTTTTGATGATAGTGATCAAAGAAAGAATGCCACTTTTTTACTTCCTGGCCAGAGTACCAATTCTCCCGGTTTAGAAGCATTAGGATGGGATCCTGTGCCACCTAATTTTGGATATGCCATTGGAGTAAATACAGGTGCCAAAAAATACTTCTTAACTTTTGAAGAAGTACAAGAATTAACAACAGATTTCCAGTCACCTTTAAATGAAAAAATCATTAGATATGCCGATCTCTTATTGATGCATGCAGAAGCATCTCTTATGGGAGGTGGCGGAAATGGAGCAGCATCATTCCAACAAATAATTGATAGAGCTTATGGTCAAGGCAACTCTGCTGCACCAACATATACTTTACAAGGTGTTAGAGATGAAAGACGTAGGGAATTGGCAACCGAAGGATGGAATCGCTTTACGGATTTGGTACGTTGGGATAAAGCAGATGGAGGAGGAGTAATTGTATCAGCCCTTAGTGCAATTGGGAAGACTGATTTCTCAGCTCCAAGAGATTTGTTATTGCCTATTCCTCAGCAAGAAATAGATACGTATCCGATTGGAATGTTGGAACAGAACGAAGGTTATTAAATAATACTTAAGTATAGAAAAATGAAAAATACAGTTGATATAAAATCATTGATAAAAGCTGGAGTGTTACTAATGACTCTTGGACTTTTTATAGCAACCTCATCATGTGAGGAGGACACAGATTTCAATTTAGGTACTACTTTGCCTTCACATGGTGATGGTATTCAAAATCTTGATGAAGAAGGAATAGATTGTGGAGGAAGTAGTGGTGTCTCCTGCCCTAGCTGTAATGACGGGATACAAAATCAAGGAGAAGAAGGAGTAGATTGCGGAGGTCCTTGTGGAAATGAATGTCCCGAAGCAACACCAAGATTTGATGCTTTGGTAGGAACAGGATTGCCTTATTTTCATACATTTGAGTTAGAGGAGTCTTCCTTAAACTTAGGAATACCAAGTGATAACAGTGTTACGTTAGATTTTGGTATTGATGATCCTGCAGGTTCTGGAGAGATTGTCGGTAGATATACGCGTCCTGAAGGAAATATAGCGGATGGTTTTTCAGATTTTAAATTTGAAACCTTTCCTACAGTTATAGATTTTTCTGCATATAATAAATTCACCTTAGATGTTTTTATTCCTTCTAGTAATGCTTATGATACTAGTCTCCTTCCATTGGTTGAGGTAATTTTACTGGATTCTACTAACCCAACTTTTTGGGAAACCTGGACGATTCTTAGTCAAGAAGTTGACCCAGTAGATTTTGATTCTTGGGTAACCATAGGCCTTAATGGCGGTGATGCACTAGCGGCAGCGACAATTTATAATACTATAGCAATTAGAATTGGAGGGTCAAACCACCAAAATACTGCTACTTTTTATGTTAGAGATTTTCTTCCAACGACTAGTTTAGTAGTGCCTGGTACTCCAAGAGCAGATGCTTTGGCATCTAGTGGATTACCGAGATATTTTACGTTCGAAGCAGAAGATACTAGCTCAGGAATGAATCTAGAACCTAGAACCACAAATGCTGATGGTAGTCCTTATGGGCAAGGCGTTGATGTAACTTATGGTGCTTCAGACCCCGCCGGAAGTACTCAAGGTGTTGGAAGAGTATATAGACCAGATGATGGCCGATTTGGAGGTTTTGAAGACTTCAAGTTTCAACCTCAAAGTGAGTCTATTGATTTTTCAGAATATTTTAAATTCAGAGTAGACGTGTTCATTCCATTAGGACAGGATTTTTCAGGAGGATTAACACCAACTGTAGAATTAATTTTACACGATGATGATAATGAATTTTTTAACCGATGGACAGTAATTTCTCAAACTGTAGCCGAATTTGATACTTGGGTTACCTTAGAGTTCGATGGTACCGCTGCAGCTGCAGCAGGTTCTGGTACATTATTACCGGATAATTCAACATATACAGTATTTACATTACGTTTTGGAGGAAGCGGTCATACTGTTGCCGGTGAGTTTTATGTGAAAGATTTTATACCATTTCTATAAAATAATATTAAATGGGGGAAGAATTTCTTCTCCCATAACTTAATGCTATGATTATGATTAACAAGAAAATATATAGGTATTCTTTTATTATTTTAGGAGCGTTTTTGATGGCCTGTTCTTCAAGTGATGATGATGTGGTTCAACCACCAATTCAAGCAACTTGTAGTGATGGAATTCAAAATGGAGAAGAAACAGGAGTAGATTGCGGTGGAAGCAGTTGTTCTAGTTGTTCCATAGGAGTTGTAATCCCAACATCAGGATTTGATGCGCCTACTTCTTATGATGGATATAATATGGTGTTTAGCGATGAATTTAATGACGATGTATTGTCTCAGGATACATGGTCATTTCACTTAAGAGATGGTTGCCCTAATTTATGTGGTTGGGGGAACAGTGAACTTCAGTATTATACAGACAGTCCTAAGAATTTATTCTTTGAGGAAGGTAATTTGGTTATTGCAGCTATAAATGAAAACATTGGAGGGTTGAACTATACCTCTTCCAGAATTCATACAGATAATAAATTCGAGTTTCAGTACGGTAGGGTAGATATTAGAGCTAGTATGCCTTCTGCTACTGGTTCATGGGTGGCATTATGGCTTTTAAATCATAATTATACTATAGCTGATCCTAGTGCATGGTGGCCTAATGGTGGAGAAATAGATATTATGGAATATTTAGGAGAGGATCAGGCAGAAGTTTTTGGAACGGCTCATTATGGAAGCGATTTTAATAACCGTCAATTTAATTCTAAAAAATATCCTGCTCCTAATGAAAACTATGATAAGTCATATTATGTTTTTTCTATTATCTGGGAAGAAAATAAGATTACCTGGTTGGTGAATGATGTCGAATATCATACTATTACTCCAGCGCAAACAAATGGGCAGCCATATCCATTTAATGATGAGTTTTACTTGATAATGAATCTTTCTGTTGGAGGTAATTTACCTGTGAGTCCAATCGCTTCTGATTTTACTGATTTTTTAATAATTGATTATATCCGAGTGTATCAGAAAAATTAAAAGTATCCCCCAATATTTTTTAATATAAGTTAGTTTTTAATTGATTTTGAAGGTTTTTTCTCTAGGTTTTTAGAAATAACTTCTTTTTTAATCTTATCCGGCAATCTCAAAACTAAATTATTACAACTAATTACGAAAACTCAGTTTAGAGGTTTTCGATGATTTTATGGATAGAAATTTTATATCTGCTTTATAATTAGAACTTTTATCCCAAGCAAAAATTTATATTAATGTACTACATAGGATTTGACATAGGAAGTTCCTCTATAAAGGCTGCGTTGATTCACGCAGAAACAGGTAAATCTATTGCTTCTGTTAATGAACCAGAAGAAGAGATGGATATTATTTCAGTGGATAAGGAATGGGCAGAACAGAATCCAGAATTTTGGTGGAAATATGTCTGTAAAGCTTCAAAACGAATATTAAAAGAAAATACGATCAGTCCAGATCAGATCAAGGGTATAGGGATTTCGTATCAAATGCATGGTTTAGTACTGTTAGATCAAAACAGTGAACTCATCAGGAACTCTATAATTTGGTGTGATAGTAGAGCGGTAGCCATTGGTAATAAAGCGTTTCGTGAAATAGGAGAAGAAAAATGTATGACAAATTTGCTTAATTCTCCTGCTAATTTTACAGCGTCAAAGCTAAAATGGGTAAGAGATCATGAGCCCGAAAATTATAAAAGAATTCATAAATTTTTATTACCAGGAGACTATATTGCATATAAATTTACGGGAGTTGCAAATACTACAAAATCAGGCCTATCTGAAGCTACGTTGTGGGATTTTAAAGAAGAAAGACCTGCAAAATGGTTATTGAAGTATTATGATATCAGTTCAGAACTGATACCAGAAATAGTTCCTACTTTTTCACATCAAAGTGAATTGTCTTTTGAAGGAGCATATGAAAGCGGCTTAAAAGAAGGGATTCCTATTTTATATCGCGCGGGAGATCAGCCTAATAATGCATTGTCACTCAATGTGTTTAATGCCGGAGAAGTGGCAGCTACAGGAGGAACATCAGGTGTTATTTACGCGGTTACAGATAATCTTTCTGCCAAAGAAGGATTGAAGTTGAATAACTTTGCTCACGTAAACCATTCACAAACAACGACAAGCATAGGAAAGCTACTTTGCATTAACGGTGCTGGAATTCAATACCGATGGTTAAAAAATAATCTTAACCTCGAAACCAATTCCTACCAAACCATGAATTCCCATGCTTCAAAAGTTCCAGTTGGGTCTAATGACTTACAACTCATCCCTTTTGGAAATGGAGCAGAACGAATGTTTGATAACCAGATAATTGGAGCACATATATGCAATCTAAATCTAAATAAACATACCAAATCCCACATTTTTAGGGCAGCTTTAGAAGGAATTGCATTCTCATTTGTGTATGGAATGGAAATCTTGAAACGAGATGGTGTCAAAATTAAAGTAATACGCGCAGGTAATGATAATCTGTTTCGTTCAGAAATTTTTTCGAATACAGTTGCTACATTGATTAATCAGGAAATAGAAATTTACAATACTACTGGTGCTATTGGAGCAGCACGAGCGGCAGGATTAAGCGATGGTGCATTTAAAGATTTTGGTACAATGATTACCAAAAACGATCATGTAATGACATATCACCCGCTTCAAAATCAAGAAGATTATTTAGAAGCATATAAAAATTGGAAAAGAGAATTAAATAGAATTATAAAAAAATAAAGTACAGATGACTTTAATAGGAAATAAAGAATATTTTAAAGGAATTAACGATATAAAGTTTGAAGGAGCTGCTTCAGATAACCCTATGGCATTTAAGTATTATGATGCAGATAAAGTAGTTGCTGGCAAAACTATGAAAGAGCATTTTAAGTTTGCCATTGCATACTGGCATACCTTCTGTGGTACTGGTGCCGATCCCTTTGGTCCTGGGACATTAAATTATACTTGGGATAAATCTGCAGATGCAATTATCGCTGCAAAAGAAAAAGCTGATGCTGCTTTTGAATTTATTACTAAAATGGGTTTCGATTACTTCTGCTTCCATGATTATGATCTAGTAAGAGAAGGAGCTACATTTTCTGAATCGGAAAAAAGATTATCAACTATTGTTGATTATATCAAAGAGAAACAACAAGCATCTGGTGTAAAACTTCTGTGGGGGACAGCCAATTGCTTTTCGAATCCTCGATATATGAATGGAGCAGCCACGAACCCAGATTTTAATGTCTTAGCCAGAGCAGGAGGACAGGTGAAACTGGCTTTGGATGCTACAATAGCGTTGAATGGTGGAAACTATGTGTTTTGGGGTGGTAGAGAAGGATATATGTCACTTCTTAATACCAATATGAAACGTGAATTGGATCACATGGCTAAATTCTTAACTACTGCTAGAGATTATGCAAGAAGGCAAGGCTTTAAAGGAACTTTCTTTATTGAACCTAAACCTATGGAACCAATGAAACATCAGTATGATTTTGATACGGCTACATCAATCGCATTCTTAAAAGAATATGGTTTAGATAAAGATTTCAAAATCAATATCGAAGTGAATCACGCAACATTAGCACAACATACCTTTCAGCATGAAATACAAGTTGCGGCAGATGCAGGAATGCTGGGTAGTATAGATGCCAATAGAGGTGATTACCAGAATGGATGGGATACAGATCAGTTTCCCAATAATATTGCGGAGGTTACTGAGGCCATGTTAGTATTTCTTAAATCAGGAGGGTTGCAAGGTGGTGGAGTTAATTTTGACGCTAAAGTGAGAAGAAACTCTACGGATATGGAGGATGTATTTCTTGCTCATATTGGTGGTGCAGATGTATTTGCGCGAGCACTAACCATAGCAGATAGAATTATTTCTTCATCTTCCTATGAAAGTTTAAGAGAGAAAAGGTATAGTTCTTTCGATACTGGAAATGGTAAAGCTTTTGAAGAAGGAAAACTAGACTTAAACAAGCTTTATGATATTGCTAAAGAAAATGGAGAATTAGAATTACAGAGTGGTAAGCAAGAATTATTCGAAAATATTATTAATCAATATATATAGGTCCTAAAAATATGCAATCAGTATTAGAATTTGGAGATTGGATTGTTTTAGCCCTCTATTTTTTAGCTTTAGTTGGGGTTGCTGTGTGGGTGATTCTTCAAAAGAACAAAAACACTGAAGATTATTTTCTCGCGGGTAGAAATGTAGGTTGGTTTGTTATAGGAGCATCGATCTTTGCCTCTAATATTGGTTCAGAACATGTTGTGGGATTGGCAGGAACCGGTGCAGAATCGGGTATGCCAATGGCGCATTATGAACTTCATGCTTGGATTGTATTGGTACTTGGTTGGTTATTTCTTCCATTCTATATGCGGAGCAAAGTTTTTACAATGCCAGAGTTTCTGGAGAAACGGTTTGATAGTCGATCTAGATGGTTTTTATCTGTTTTTTCATTAGTGGGTTATGTAATAACCAAAGTCTCGGTAACTATATATGCCGGAGGAGTAGTGGTTTCCGAATTAATTGGAATCCCATTTTGGTACGGAGCTATAGGGATTGTAATATTCACAGGGATTTATACTGTAGTAGGTGGTATGAAAGCTGTCATCTATACAGAAACATTACAAACAGTAATTCTTATTGCAGGATCCGTTATTATTACGTTTTTAGGGCTACAAGAAGTTGGTGGTTGGAGTACATTAAGAGAAACTGTAGGATCAAATCATTTTAATATGTGGAGACCAATGAATGATCCTGATTTTCCATGGACAGGATTGCTGTTTGGAGGTACTATTGTTGGGATTTGGTATTGGTGTACCGATCAATATATTGTACAACGCACGCTAGCAGCAAACAACATAAAAATAGGTAGAAGAGGAGCAATATTTGGCGCCTATCTTAAGATTTTACCGATTTTCATTTTTCTCATCCCAGGAATCATTGCATTTGCCCTTGCAAAGCAAGGTGTATTAACGTATGAAAAGGCAGATGAGGTTTTTCCTATATTAGTAAAAACATTATTACCCGTTGGATTAAAAGGACTCGTAGCGGGAGGATTAATGGCTGCACTAATGAGCTCATTGGCATCAGTATTCAATTCTTGTTCTACAATTTTTACAATTGATATTTATAAAAAAATTAAACCTTACACCTCAGAAAAGAAGTTACTTAATGTTGGAAAACTAGCTACAGTAGTTATGGTAGTAATGGGAATCATTTGGATACCTATCATGCAGAAAATTGGAGGAGGTGTTTTATACCAATATTTACAGAGTGTGCAATCGTATATCGCACCACCAATCACTGCTGTATTTTTGTTAGGAATATTATGGAAAAGAGTAAATGCTAAAGCAGCTATAATTACCTTGTTTTCGGGCTTGATTGTGGCAGCATGTAGAATTATAGCAGAGATATTTAAAGATGATTTGTCTGGCGTGGCATTTCAGTTTGCAACCATAAATTTTGCACATATGGCAATTTTTATGTTTGTTTTTTCGGTAATCTTATGTATTACTGTGAGCCTGCTGACTAACCCTCCTAGCTATGCAGCAATAGCTGGATTATCCTTCGGAACGTTAACCAAAGAACATAAACAAGAGAATAAAGAAAGTATTGAATTATCAGATATTATTTTATCTGTCTTATTGGTACTTATTATAATAACCATACTGTCCTATTTCGTAGGATAAAATTAGAGCATATGAAATTTTTTATTGATACAGCAAATTTAGATCAGATAAAAGAAGCGCAGTCATTAGGTGTATTAGATGGGGTAACTACGAATCCATCATTAATGGCAAAAGAAGGTGTTAATGGGAAAGAAAATATACTAAATCACTATCGCAATATTTGTGAAGTTGTCGAAGGAGATGTTTCTGCAGAGGTTATTGGAACTACCTTAGATGAAATGATTAGAGAAGGTGAAGAACTGGCTGCTTTGCATTCTCAAATTGTGGTAAAAATACCAATGATAAAAGATGGAATAAAAGCCATAAAATATTTTACAGATAAAGGAATCAAAACAAATTGTACGTTGGTTTTTTCCTGTGGACAAGCGTTGCTCGCTGCTAAAGCCGGAGCAACATACGTATCTCCATTTATAGGAAGATTGGATGATATTTCAACAGATGGTTTATTACTTATTAAGGAGATACGAAGCGTATATGATAACTATGGTTTTGAAACACAGATTCTTGCAGCATCGGTAAGACATACCATGCATGTTGTGAATTGCGCCAAAATAGGAGCAGATGTTATGACAGGTCCGCTTTCTGCAATAGAAGGGTTGCTAAAGCACCCATTAACCGATAGTGGTCTGAAGAAATTTTTGGAAGATGCACAATTGATGGAAGCATAGTTTTGAGGACGATAAAACTAAGAAATAATATGGATGAGGATTTAATAGTAGATGAATTTTGGGAAAATGGTTTCATAGTTTTTGAAAACTTTTTCAGTTCAGCATTAATGGATGCGTATAATACTAAGATACTCGATCATTATGGAGTGAATCCAGATTGGGAACATACCAACGAGTTTATTACAAAATCTGCCGTAGAAGTAATCCCTTGGTTTCCATATAGAGAAGGAAAACGAGATTTTGAAAGAATCAATAATGATAAGCATTTTAATTCGATTACCGATATTATTTTAAAAGACGGTTGGAACAATTTGTATTGTATGATGATGTTTTCTAAAGCAGGAAGTGTTGGTCAGGCATGGCATCAGGATTGTTCACCAGATGATGAAAGGTTATATAATCTTAATAGATTGGTATATACTCATGATATTACCGAAGAAACAGGAGGAGAAATTGTGATTTTTCCTAAAACCCATAAAGCAGGAATGCTCCCAGCAGGTATTCCTAATGAAGATATGGAGGGACAATTGGTATTTAGACCAAAAAAAGGAACCGTTATTTTTCTTCATGGACATTGCTGGCATAGGGTAATGCCTGTGAAAAAAGATAGGGTTTCATCTAATTTTAGAGCAGTTCCTGTAGGAACTCCAGAAGATATAACAGATATATGTATATACCGAAATATGCGCTATAGATTTTCAACAAGTGAAGTAATAGAAGAACGTAATTAAATGAGAAAGTACAGTTTGTTTTTAACTTTTATGAGTATTCTTTTTCTTTCTGTCAAAACAACAGCTCAGAAAAAAGACAAGAATTATGCTAAACCTTCTATGGTAGAAGTTAAAGAAGTTGACGGACAATATAATTTCTACGTCAATAATGAGAAATTTGAAATAAAAGGAGTAGGCATCAATTATGTTGATGGTCATGATTTTGAAGCTTTACATAAAGCTGGAGGAAATGCTTTTAGAACCTGGACAGTAAAAAATGCGGGAACAGAATTGGCTGCTGCCGAAAAGTACGGATTCATGGTAGCTATGGGAATTAGTATAGGGAAAGAACTTTACGGCTTTGATTATAACGATAGAAGAGCAGTTGCTAAGCAATTAAAAAAAGTAAAAGCCATTATAAAAAGATATAAGAATCATCCTAATGTATTGTGCTGGGTAGTGGGGAACGAATTGAATTTACTTTTTAATGAAAATGGTACACTACGGCCTGTAAATCCCAAAGTGTACGATGCAATGACAGACATAGTGGATTTCATACACAAAGAAGATCCCAATCACCCTGTTACTATGACGTTTGCTGGGGTTGTCAAGGAGCATTTAAAAGTAGCCCTAGAACGTTGCCCTCAGATTGATATTGTTTCGGTACAGGTATATGGCGATTTGGAAAATGTAGAAGAACGCATGAAGAATACTGGTATTCAAAAACCATATATGATCACAGAATTTGGCCCTATGGGATTCTGGGAAATGCCAAAAACAGCCTGGAATAGAGAAATTGAAGAAGTTAGTGGTCCGAAAGCTGATGGTATTTTACACAGGATACAAAAAGGATTGATTAACAATACTTCTGGTAAATGTTTAGGAGGATTTGCTTTCGAATGGGGGCAAAAACAAGAGCGTACGCCAACCTGGTACGGAATGTTTCATAAAGACGGAAGTCAAACAGAAACCATAGACAACTTAACTAAATTATGGACTGGGAAATATCCAGAAAACCGAGCGCCAAGAGTAGATTCATTGTGGCTTGATGGTAAAAAAGCAACTGACAATGTGTATCTAAAGGCAAATGAAACATATACCGCTCAAGTATTTGCTTCAGAACCGGATAATGATACTTTGGTTTACAAATGGATAATTAGAAAAGAAGTAGTTACTAGAAGCCAGGGAGGCGAGATAGAATTAGAACCACCTTATATAAATATTGAAGTTATTTCGGATCAAGAAGGCAAGTTCAGTTTTGTTGCACCCAAAGAAGGAGAATATAGAATTTTTGCCTATGTGTATGATAATAAAGGCAAAGCAGGAGGCGGTAATATTCCATTTATGGTAAAAAAAGAAATCGATTAATGACAGCGTTTAAAAAGGTAAAATGGGGGATAATAGGTTTGGGTAATATAGCACATCAATTTGCCCAAGATCTAACACTTGTATCTGATGCAGAAATAGTTGCGGTGGCTTCTAGAACAATAGACAAAGCTCAAAAATTTGCTAAACAATACGCTGTCAAAAAGAGTTATGGGTCGTATACAGAAGTAATGAAAGATCCTGATATTGATATTATTTATATTGCAACACCTCATGATTCTCACGCAAGCTTAACAATAAAATGTTTAGAACAAGGGAAACATGTGCTTTGTGAGAAACCTGTAGCACTCAATTTCAACGAGGCCTTGCAAATGGTAGAAACATCCAGGGCAAATAACAAGTTTTTTATGGAAGCCTTTTGGACACGTTTTAACCCTTCGTTGCAAGAAGTATTACTGAAAATAAAGAGCGGAGAAGTCGGTGAAATAAAATATATTAATGCTGATTTTGCTTTTAATGTAGGGACACCATCAGAAAGAATGATCAATGTTCAAAATGGTGGAGGTTCTCTGTTAGATATGGGCGTATATCCATTGTTTTTGGCCTATGTAATTTTAGGATCTCCACATAAAGTGTTAGCTTCTGCTAATTTTTATGAATCAGGAGCAGACAAACAAACATCCATGATTTTACAGTATCAAAATGCTCAGGCAGTTTTGCATAGTAGTTTTGTTTCTCCTTCAAATATGGTAGCTACCATTAGTGGAGCCAAAGGAAGAATTTGCCTGAATTCTATCTGGCATGAGACGCAATCATATTCGGTTGTTAAAAACGATCAGGTGGTTGATTATCACTTTCCTACCAAAGGAAAGGGATTCACCTATGAAATAGAAGAATGTCATTTATGTATCAGAAATCAAAAAATAGAGAGTGAGATCTGGTCGCATCAAAATAGCTTGGATCTGATTAAAATAGTAGATGATGTTAGAGAACAAACAAAATTAAAATTTCCAAAGGAAAAATAGAAACATAAATAGTATATGAAAAAATCAGTATTTGTAGCATTTGTAGTATCCTTAGGAGGTTTTTTGTTTGGCTTTGATGCCGGAATTATCTCTGGTGTCATGTCTTATGCAGGACCGGAATTCAATTTAGACGATATGCAAGTGGGATGGGCAGTAAGTTCACCTTCGTTCATGGCAATGTTTGCGATGCTATTTGCTGGCCCTTTAAGTGATTATATTGGTAGAAAAAGAATACTCATTGTAGTAGCTTTTTTATATGCGCTATCGGCAATTTTATCTGCCTACGCTGTATCCTATGAAATGTTATACATCGCTCGTATGATAGGAGGATTAGCTTTTGGAGCAGCACTTATTTTAGCACCCATATATATCGCAGAAATCTCAACTTCTGATAATAGAGGAAAACTGGTGTCCATACAGCAATTAAATATAGTACTAGGTTTTTTTGCAGCATTTTTGAGTAATTACTATTTCAATAGCGCCAATTCTGGGGAAAGTACCTTCTTAACAGATGAAAATGTATGGAGATGGATGCTAGGCGTAGAGTTAATTCCTGCCATTCTTTATTTCTTATTGATGTTTTTTGTGCCTAAAGGACCCAGATGGTTGTATTTGAAAGGAAAAACTTCTGAAGCAGAAAAAGTCCTTATGGATTTACACGGTAAAGCGAAAGCAGAAATTGAAATTAATTCAATCAAAAATTTTATTAATGAACAGAAAAATAAACCTAAGGTTACCTTGAAAGAGTTCTTAAAACCAGCCTTACGATTTATAGTTATTGTGGGTTTGATCATAGGAATTTTGCAACAAGTAACAGGAATAAATGCAATATATTTTTATGCTACATCTATATTTAAACAAACGGGAATAGGAACCGATGCATCCTTTGCCTCTGGGATATTATTAAGCTTAACAACAGTGATCTTTACAATAGTTGCTATCTTCTTAATTGATAAATTAGGAAGACGACCTTTAATGCTAATAGGTATAGCAGGAATAGCCGTTAGCTTGCTACTTTGCGCCTATGGCTTCAATCAAGCAACTTATCAATTGTCATCAGAAGAAATTGAACAGTTTGAATTTATTGATAAAACAAAACTAGAAAACTTTGCAGGAAAGGTTTACGATAATGATTTGGAATTCAAAAATGATATGAAATCTGCTTTGGGTTCTCAGTTGTATGGCAAAAATGAAGGAGCTATTTTAGAAGCAGCCACCACGATGAATGCCACTTTGGTATTGATAGGTATTCTAGGCTTCATTGCATGTTTTGCATTTTCATTGGGACCTGTAATGTGGGTGATGCTATCAGAATTATATCCAAGTAAATATAAGGGACTGGCAATTGGTATTATTGGCTTTGTAAATGGATTTGCAAGTTGGGTAGTTCAGCAGATATTTCCCTGGGAGTTATCAAATTTGGGTAATGCAATGAGTTTCTTCATTTTCGGAGCAATAGCACTTGTTGGATTCTTCATGTTATTCAAAATTTTACCAGAAACTAAAGGAAAATCATTAGAACAACTAGAAAAAGAACTGATCAGAAACTAATGAATACTATTCAAAATCCAATATTAAGAGGTTTTAATCCCGATCCTTCGATTATACGAGTAGGAGCGGATTATTATATTGCCACATCAACTTTCGAATGGTTTCCCGGAGTGCAAATACACCATTCCAAAGATCTTAAAAACTGGAAAGTAATTGCACAACCACTTCATAGAATATCTCAATTAGATATGAAAGGTAACCCAGATTCCTGTGGGATATGGGCACCTTGTCTATCGTATGATAAGGGTGTGTTTTATTTAGTATATTCTAACGTCAAGTCCTTTGACGGAGTTTGGAAAGATACTCCCAATTATTTGGTGACCACAGAAGATATTACTGGTGAATGGTCAGATCCGATTTACCTAAGCTCCAGAGGGTTTGATGGATCCATGTTTCATGATAGTGATGGAAAAAAATATTTCCTCAATATGCTTGTTGATCATAGACAACACAAGTTTTTTGGTGGAATAGAATTACAAGAATATGATCCTGTTCAAAAGCAACTAGTAGGTGAGGCGCATTATATACATCCAGGATCATCTTTGGGGTGTACTGAAGGACCTCATCTCTTTAAAAAAGATGGATATTATTATTTGATTTTGGCTGAAGGAGGTACTGAATATGGTCATACAGTATCTATAGCCAGATCAATGTCTTTATTTGGTCCTTATGAGCTACATCCTGATACCTCGATTGTGACTTGTAGGGAAAATAAAAAACACGCACTCCAGAAAGCGGGACATGGTGATTTTGTGCAAACAATAGATGGAAAATGGTATGTAGTTTTTCTGGTTGGAAGACCCTTGTCAGAACAAGGTAGATGTATTTTAGGAAGAGAAACTGCCATTGAAGAAATAGCATGGAAATCGGATGGTTGGCCTTATCTAAAAAACGGGTCACAATTACCCAGATTAGAAGTTCCTGGACCAGATGTTGAAGAATATCGGTTCGAAAAGTCGCCAATTAGAGATAATTTCGATTCAGAGGAACTTCGTATAGATTTTCAATCCTTACGAATTCCTAAAGACGAGAGTTGGGTTTCACTTTGTGAAAGAAAAGGTTTCCTTCGTCTTAAAGGAAAAGAAAGTCTTACATCTACTCATACACAAGTACTAGTAGCGAGAAGAGTACAACACTTTCAAATAGAGGCCTCAACTTCTTTAGAATTTAACCCGAAAACCATTCTTGAAATGGCGGGACTTGTATTTTATTATAACACGGGACATTACCATTACCTGCATGTAACTTCAAATTATGAGGGAACCAAAAAAATACTCAAAATCATCTCCTCAGATCATTTTGAAATGATTGAACAAGAACAAGAAATAGATATTACTGATCAAAAAAGTATTGTTTTAAAAGGAGTTTTAGATTATGATCAGCTTCAGTTTTATTATAGTCTTGATCAAGAAGCTAATTTTAGCCCTATAGGAGCAGTATTAGATGCTAGTATACTATCAGATGATTATGTCAGAGAGGGAGACGAACGATATAGGCCTGCGTTTACAGGAATGTTTGTAGGGATGTGTTGTCAGGACTTGGCTTACAATAGAAAACATGCAGATTTTGATTGGTTTGAATATAAAGAGATAAACAAAAATAAATGATTATGTATAAAAAGATAGTACTGTTGTTATGTGCTTATGTTTTTTTGAGCTGCAATCAGAAACAAGCAAACAAAGAAACCCAGGAAGTAGTTGCAAATAAGGAAGAAACGACAACCAAAAAAAAGCTAGCTAAGTTCGAACCAGCAGAAGGAGAAGTGCTGCTTTTTGTTGGCCAGGAATTAGAAGCTGTAGGTGGTTTAGAGGAATACAACGATGGTTACCTTGATCATTTTGATAAACCTGCCGGTTGGACTACTTATACCAATATTAATCCAGGAGAAAATTCTTTCGGAAGAACACAGAAAGGTTTGGATGGTATATGGGAAACAGATGATTGGGGAGATAATGATTATAACGTTAGTATGCAATTAGAAGATGAGGATTACAAAAATATGGCACTTGCCATAGGACTTCAATTTGTGAATCATGAGGAAAAAGTAGCTGATGGAACTCATGATGATTATATCAATAAACTAGCTGATTTCTTATTGTCACTAGGTAGAAGACCTGTATTCTTGCGTATTGCTTATGAGTTTGATGGGGATCCTTGGAATCACTATGATCAAAAAAGTACAATAACGGCATATAAAAGAATGGTAGATATGATTCGAGCAAAAGGAGTTACAAATACTGCTTTTGTATGGCAATCTACAGGATTTATGTCTCCAGAAGCAGGACAATTAGAATCTTGGTATCCTGGTGATGATTATGTAGACTGGTTAGGTTTTTCATTTTTTAACCGTTGGGAAGATCAAAAAATGATTGCCTTTGCGCGAAAAAAAGGAAAACCAGTGTTTATTGCGGAAGCTTCACCAACAATTTCAGCTCCCGATGCGAAAACAACGGGAAATACCATCGAGACGCAATTAAGTAATCCCGAACAAGCTGAAGAAGCCTGGCAAAAATGGTTTATTCCATTTTTTAAAACTATTGATGAAAATCAGGATGTGGTAAAGGCAGTTCATTATATAAACTGCCATTGGGATGCTCATCGTATGTGGTTTGATAATCCAACATTTAAGAATATTGATGCTCGATTGCATCTTAGCGACTCCATCAGTAAACGATGGAGAAAAATTACATCACACCCGAAATATATCAAATCTTATCCAGGACTATACGATAAACTCTGGCACAAGAATAAATAAAGAAATTCAATATTGAAGACACTAAAAAGAAAGATCAAGCAAAAATCATTTGGTTTTTATAATCAAAAAGAACTATTAGTTTTATCAGTACAAAATGATAATGGAATGCGATTGCGTATTACTAATTTTGCAGCTACGCTTATGAGCCTGGATGTCCCTGACGTATCGGGAAACTTCACCAATGTTGTCGTTGGTTTTGATTCACTAGAGGACTATATGGAAAAATCAAAAACCAAAGAATCAAAATTTCTTGGTGCCTCCATAGGAAGATATGCCGGAAGAATCTCGAACAAAAAAGTAAAAATAACTAATAAAGAATATCCTTTGTATCATGAAAACGGAGTACACCTACATGGCGGGAAAAATGGTTTTGATGAAAAAATGTGGGACATAGATTATATCAATGAAGATGATTTGTCGGTCTCTCTTTCATACCTAAGTGAAGATATGGAAGAAGGATATCCCGGAAACCTTCAAGTAAAAGTAACCTATCAATTGACTAATGATAACAAATTAAAAATTACATATCAAGCAATCTCAGATAAAGATACAGTAGTTAACCTTACTAATCATGCCTATTATAATCTAAATGGCTCAGGTACAATTATAGATCATTCACTTCAATTAAATTGTTCAAAGTATCTAAATCTATATCAAAATCAGTTACCAACAGGTGAAATAAAACCTGTAATAGATACAAAATTTAACTTTCTTGAAACTTCAAATTTAAAACACTTGGATAGAGAAGGAATACTTGATGATACGTTGATTTTTGAGCCTGAAAGCGAAGTGAAAGCAACCTTTATTTCAAAAGAAAGTGGTTTAAAAATGGAAATGCGCACCAATCAGCCAGCAGCAGTTGTATATACTCCCGAAAGGTTTCCAAATTGGAACTTTAGAAAAGATGCGAAATATGATAAATTTCCGGCAATATGTTTCGAAGCACAAAACTATCCGGATGCACCAAATCATACTAATTTTCCATCTTCCATTTTAAAAGCAGGGAAATATTATAAGAACGAGATTGAGTTTGCTTTTAGCACTATAGGTTAGTAGGGAAGAGGTTTTGTTGTTTCACGTTCAATGAGATTAGTTTTAATTACTTTGGTAGTATGCGAGGTTTCAGAATTTTCGTTTTCAAGTCGCTCTATAAGCATTTTTGTTGCAGTTTCCCCTAGATAGATCCCATGTTGACTTACAGTGGTAATCGCAGGAGTCACATGTCTTGGTAGAACTCCATTCGTAAAACCAATGATTGAAATGTCTTCTGGTATCTTATATCCCTTAGAGAGCACCATTCTCAGTGTACTTACTGCAGAATCTTCTTCTAGACATAACATAGCATCTACCTTTTTTGAATCTAATACTATTTTTAGTGAGGTATCGATATCATGAAATTCATCAATCTTTAAAATTAAGGATTCATCTATTGGAATACCAGCTTCCTCAAGCGCTTTTTTGTACCCTTCCAAGCGTAGCTTTCCTACACTAAGGTTATCTATAGTAGATACAATCGCAATATTTTTACAACCTGTTTCAATGAAATAGTTCGTAGCATTATAGGCTCCCTCTTTGTCATTTACAATGACTTTATCGCATTCAATTTGATCTATTACCCGATCAAACATCACTATAGGAATACCTTGGTTTATGGCGTTTTGAAAATGGCTGAACTTTTGTTTTATCTGTGTTTCTTCTGCTATAGAAAGAATAAATCCGTCCAAAGCAGAATTTTTAAGAAGTTCCATCGCACTTACTTCTTTTTCATAAGATTCATTCGAAATACAGGTGATAAGGTTGTACCCTTTTTCGGTAGCAACTTTTTCGATCCCAACAAATACTTTAGTAAAGAAATGATTTAGAATATTAGGTATAATAACGCCAATGGTTTTCGTTTTTCGGTTTTGTAGGTTTAGGGCAATGCTGTTAGGTTTGTAGTGATGCTCTTTTGCATATTGCTGTATTTTAGCCTTGGTTTTAGTACTTATTTCGTAACTATCATTTATGGCCTTGGATACCGTAGCTATCGATACATTAAATTCGTTAGCTATATCTTTTAACGTTATTCTTTTCTTCTTAGTCATTGTTTAAAATATGCCTTCAATTTATAAGAAAGGTTTGTAAATTCTATCGGAAAGCTAGAAAGAGTATAAGGGTTTGGTAAAAAAATACCAAACCCTTACAATCCACTTTAGGGCAAATCACAACGAATATGTTGCGAATAATTAAATGGGGAATTACTTGTTATTCGAATCATATCTTTTAGATGCAGCATTTACGCCAGGTTGCCATGTTCTGGTGAAATTTGCCATATTATCCTGAACACTTTGAGGCAAGTCTCCAGCATATTTATCTAAGGCACCATCACCCAGGTATAACCCTACGTATGCTAATACATCATCTGTTGCAAGTCCGCCATTAATAGTGAAAATAGGTTCTAAATTTAATACTTGACGTGGGTCAGAACCTTTAGCTTGACTAGCTTCATTTCTTGTTAAAATACCGTCATTATTGGTGTCCAGTAAATCTGCAAATTCTGTAGCATATTGATCCCCAGTTTTACCAGCAATATTAATACCTATAAACAGAGCTTTCATGTATATAATGAAGTCACTTTTGGTCATTGTAGGGTTGATAGAAGGTACGTTTCCTTGATAACCACTAGATTCAATAAATTGATTACTAATATTAATACCCAGATTTCTTTCGATATCTAAAACGGCTTCTTTTGTATTACACGGATTACTAACAATTCCTTTAGAACTGACAAATAAACCGTCGCTATTCATACATCCACTTCCATTGGCAACCACCACCACACAGGTAGTGTTATCGGGATTATAATTATAATCTCCGCAAGGTGTTCCTCCTCCATTATCTCCACCGCCGTCATTTCCACCACCGTCGTTTCCTCCTCCTGTATCATTACATCCACCTGCTTGTGCTTGGTTAGCATCTGTCCAGCACTGCCCACATGCAGCATAAGGATGTGAGGATGGACAGTTATTATTTTGGTCTCCATCACCATTATTTCCATCTCCGCCATTATTTCCATTACCAGTGTCGTTACATCCTCCTGATTGTGCCTGAGCGGCATCTGTCCAACAAGCACCACAGGCTTCGAAAGGATGTGAGTTAGGGCAACTTGCTTTGCCGTCTGGTGAGATGATTTTAGATACTGAAGTAGCTTGAGCAAATTCTTCATTTTCACAAGCTCCTAGGAAACCTAAAAATAGTGTTGCAAAAATAACTAGATTAAATACACGTTTCATGTCTATACAATTTTAATGTTTACTTAAAGTTTATGGTTCATTTTTTAGTAAAAAAAATATGAACTCAATCGTTTTAGCTAATTTCTTTAAAAAAGCTATTAAATTACTAATTACAATTACTTCAGCAGTTCCTGATCCATACACTTTTACCACGCATTTTGTGCTAAATGCAGTTCTTGCTCTTCTTTTTTAGATAAAATTCTGTTTTTTTGCTAAAAACATACGATTAATGAAGTCAGTATCGAGTAGTTTAGGTTCCTTATTAATTTTTATATTTCTATTAGGTTGTGACACCAAAACAAACGTTAAAAATCAGTCAATAGTGTCCACCGCGAAAGACTACGTAAGCACAGGAGGAAGGCTTACTGGAAAACTTCTTTGTCCAACTGCTGTAAATGATGTTATTGTTAGATTAGATAATTTAGATCCTCCTGCTAAAAAGGGAGATCCTGAAATGACTATTGAAGGGGTTATGGGGTTTATTAAAACAAATAAGATAACAACGATTACCGGATTACTAAATCGTTTACCAGAGCATTTTAGGAATAACTTTTCTCTTGTGGAACATACTAAAGGAGAAGGGCAATCTAATTTAAGGTTTCCCCGAATAGTTTTGTTTGGATCAGATGGGACATTTTTAATGAATATAAGTACGAAGCCAGATGATCCGAAGTATAATCTTTTGGATTGTGCAGAATTGAATGAAAGTAGCGGTGCTTGGGAATTTTCTCAGTTTGATTTTACAAAAGAAAAACCAAAACTCCATAAAAACCCCGCATCTTGCATTCGATGTCATGGAGATAAACCTAGACCAGTTTGGGGTACTAATATGGATTGGCCTGGCGTTTTTGGAGATAATGAAGCTGCTGGCCCAAATGGAGAAGCGTTATCATACCGACATGTAATCCGAATGAAAGAAATTATAGAAGGAAAAACATACTCTGATAGGTTTGATTTTTTAAAGTGGTCAGATCAGAAACTAACCTCTGGTGGAATTAGACGTATAGCCGATAATGCTTTTGGTGCTGAGTTATTGATTTCTAATATGGCGATAGGCACTGCCACGGCAAGAGGGATATTTATTAGGATGAAAAAAGAACACCCAGAAAAATATAAGGTAATGAGAGAAGCTATATTGTTACTTGGATATGAGTATATGGTACAGGGTGTTTTAAGTGATACTGAAAAAGAAGATATTGGCGTGTTAATTAAAAACAATGGCGGAAAACAAGGCAATTTAAATGAAATATTTAAAGTTTTGGGTATTAACCCCGAAGAGGCATTTTCTTTAGGTACGTTAGCAAAAGAAGAAACTCCCAAAACGGATTGGAGCATGGGAGCTGGAGATTTGTACGAACAGGTTTTTCTTCAGGTACTTTACGATTTGGCTAATGAAGATCATCAATTAAAGAATATTTTACTTTCTGTGGCAAATACACCAGGAATTTTTGGCTGTGATGATCTGGGAAAAAATATTAACGAAGTTATAGCCTTCAAAATGCTACATATGCACCAATTATTGGGCAGCGCAAGGCATGAAGTAAACAAAGTATATTATTCTCAAGATGCGGAAAATATAAAAGAAAAGGTTTTTATACCATTATATGATCGACTTACTCCCTATTTGAAAAAGAAGATAGGAATTGGGAGCAGCAGTTAATGTATATTTTCTGTTGTTGAAATAATTGCAAGTAAAAAAGGCTGATTTTTTAAGATCAGCCCTTTTCTTATCATAAATGATTAGTATCACTAGAAGATTACGCTCCTAGTGTTAGTTGAGTTTGATTCAATCAATGACAAGCCTTTTTATGATTTTGGTGTTGTTTATATCTCTTATAGATACCAAATACATTCCCTTTTGAATATCTTTCATGTTTATTCTTAGTTCGAGAGCTTTTGGATTCGCAATAACTTGTTTTATAATTCTGCCATTTAGATCGCTAATTACTATGTGAGATAAATTTTCACCTTTTACAGTAAATACACTATCGGTAGGGTTTGGAAATAACGCTATGTTGAGTTTTGTATTTATTATTATTTGGTTAGAGTTTGAACGTAATTGAGATTGTAATAATGTACTATTTAGATTGTCACTACCGTGTAACCATATAGGTTTTTCTATTTCAGTTTTCCAGTTATTAGCAATAGCATTGTTTACATGTACTCCTGCGCGACCCCAATATCCATTTGCTCTATTACCTTGTCCAAATAAAGCCATGTCATCTTCCCAATTTGCATTTATATAATGTACTTGTCTAATCACATCCTGATTATCGTAGATATACTGAAAAAATGGAGAGAACCACTCATTCCAGATTACGTTAGCAGATTTGTTATTACATCCTTCCGCTGCGTTACCATCCCACACTTCAGAAATATTACAATCGTTTAAATTAACTAGATCGTATCCTTGTGGGGTTGATTCTGCAATATAAACTGGTTTTTTTTTGTTTCTAGCAAAATTGACAACTTCATCTGCTTTTTGTTTTTGCGTTGGTATACCTGGTAAGACAGAAGTAATTTCATCAGGCGTAACAAACCAGGATAACCCCATCCAATCTACATAATTATCACCAGGATACCAGCTTTGGATATTTCCAAAGTTACCTTCTCCAAATTGTATATCAAGAACATCATCGATGGGAGATGAGCTAGATTGCCATACATAGGCTACATTAGTTACCCCTTCAGCACGCATTACATCTACTATACGTTTGTATGCATTGATATAATTAGTTCTATTTTCATATCCAACATTCCAGTTTCCATCAAATTCATATCCAATTCTTAAGTAGATAGCGCGATCTCCATATTTTTTGCAGAATGTAGCTAGCCTTTTGATTTGATTGTCCCATTGACCTTGCCCAACTTGAGCCAAACACCCTTGACACCAATAGTTAATCCCACTTCCAGTAGCTTCTCCTTCAGTCATACTTAATCCGATAGATAAACTGGAGTCTGGATATGCCAAAATAGAACTTCTAGCATTTAGCGGCCCTGCTCCCCAATCTACATCAATAGTTGATCCACCTCCATTAGTTGCAATTCCTCCGCTTGCTGTTTCCCCTAAAGCACCATATTGCGGGAATTGTGAGTCTAGGATACTGTAAAATGAAATATATGTAGTAGTTCCTCCCATTACAGGAAAATCTTTTGCTTGCACGCCTCCTTCATTATAATCTCTTACTGTTTTGAGATCCTGGCCAATGGTAAGTAATATTTTATCATTGGGAGGCAGTAGTTTTGCACTTAGATCGCTTGAACCACAAGGGGCGCAGTTACCACCGCAGTCTATGCCGATTTCATTTCCATTTTGGACACCATCATTACAGGTTGGAACCGTATTGTTTTCAAAAATCCTAACGTTACGAAAACTACTCGTGTTGCCGGATCCATTATCAAAATCATTCACTAATACCAGATACATATCATTACCGGTATAAAAATTACCTACTGGAATACTAAAATTGGTATAGCCATTAGATGTATAATTGAAATCTCGATTTCCCCAGTTTTGTGTTCCATACAACTGAAAAACCTGTGAGGATGTTAACGATTCATCACTATCAAAGCCTATACCATGTATTTCGCCTTGAGATGTACTCTTAAATTCAAATTCTATAACTGTATTTGCTGTAATGGTGTATTTGGTATTGGTTCTTCTCCAAGTGTTATCCATTAATAATGCTGTTGATCCATTATCTTGAATAACAATGTTAGCTGCATTGTCTTGATTAGAGAAAGATGATGTTCCTGTTTGATTAAAATTAATGCAATCGGCACATCCTCCACCGTTTCCGCCTGCATTGATAGTTATATTTCCTAAGTTTTCAGGACATTCATTATTACCCCATCGCACATATAATTGATAAGTTTCTGGAGATAAGTTTGATACCATAGTAGATCGGCTATTGTCGAGAACATTATAAGGGTAGGTGATACCACCATCTATACTAAATTCGATATTCGTTCTTCCGGCAGTGTCAGGAAAAGTAAAGGTAACAGTTCCATCATTGGCTCCTTGAGAGGTTTCATCAGTTTTATTTACGGCTGCAGTAGGGATATCTGATCCAGTGCATGGTTGATTATCACCGTTATCTTGGCTTATAAAGTTGAGGTAATCTACATTTAAAGCTACATCTCCGCTGTCATTTCTAATCTGGAAAGAATCTCCAGCAGATACCGTAACATCAATGGTGGCTTTAGCATAAGAGCCTACCCATGTACCATTCGAAGTGAAACTAAGGTCTCCTTTATCCTGTCCATTAATCAAAATAGATATTTTTCCTGTGTTTTGTGAGGCATAAAAGAGTTCTACTTTATCCGCTTTTGGAGCATTTGAAATGGTAAATCCATTACCGATTTTATCCAGATAAGCTACTCCTTGACCATTACTGGCTGCACCATCATTATAAAACTGTGCTTGTCCTGAAAGATTACCGGATTCAGCTTCAATTTTTACAATTACATCTTCTCCAGTATTACAAGGAACACAACTTCCGCCACAATCTACACCAGTTTCATCACCGTTTTGAATACCATCATTACAGGAAGGGTTTGGACTTCCTGTAATTCCAAGATCGCTTAGTAGATTAGGACCTCCATGAAGAAAGTTTCCATTATTTATATAGGTACTCCAATTGTTTGCAATGGTAGTATTCGCTTCAATCCTGGTATCACCCCAAAAACCATTTCCAGCATCAGGCCACCTCCATTGTGCTTGTGATTGCCAATCAGCATTGATATAGGCTACTGAACGTATTACATCTCTATTGTCGTCGATAAAAGGAATTAATTGATCTCTAAAATATTGATTCCAAATGTTTTGTCCACCTAGTTGAGTAGGAGAGCCTGGGTTGTCGAAAGGGTGGAAGGTCCCTTGGTCAAATTCGTAGTATTGTGCAGATACCTCTGCCATCATAATGGGCTTGTTATTATTTCTGGCAAAGCTTAAAATATAGTCCAGGTTGTTTCCATTGAAATTAGCATCAAAAAAGAAAAAGGAAAGCCCTACATAATCTACATATTGATCACCTGGATAATAATTATCAATTCCATTTGCTGGAGTTTCTCCCCAAGTGGCCGACTGCCATACATAGGCAACATTTGTTACTTGTTTTTGATTCAAATAATCTACAATATATTTATAAGCAGCTTTATACTTGTTTGCATCATAGTTGTTCCATGGACCGTCGAATTCGTATCCTATTCTGAGGTAAATAGGCCGTGGTGCATTTCTTTTAGCAAAAGCTGAGAATTTGTCCAATTCATCATTATGTTGGCCATTTATGATTTCGGTTAATCCATTAGGATGATCTTCTCCTTGTCCATCGGCCTCTTCAACCATCCAAAGACCAATGGCAAGAGCAGAGTTTGGATATCGATCGAAGGCTGCCTGAGAACCAATATCTCCTGCACCGTAGTTGGTAATACTGTTTAACCCTCCCATGGTATACACATCAGTATACATAGTTACGCCTGCCGGAGTAGGAAATTGACCACTGTTTACATAACCTTCAACTGAGCCCAAATCTTGACCAATAATGAGCATGGTTTTTCCGTTAGTGGGAGCAAATTTACCTGGGATTGTACTTTGTGAAAACAAGGCAGAGCATCCCAATAAGAATAAGTAGCAAAATAAGAGGCTACTTCTAGTTTTATTAGAAATTAACATGAGTAGTGATTTTTAGTTAGCCGAATTAGATAAATAAGCGGCAGAAATTTTAATAACTAACCAAAGTTATGTTTCGATTAATGAAGATTTGATAATCTCACTACATTAGGAATACAAGTGTACTACAGTTTTACTACGCAAACTTTGTTTTGATAAAAAAAGGGATTGTTTTGTACTGAATTTTTATTAAAATCGAATGATAAAATCGGTGAGATTAGTGGAGGTGTCTAATCCCATTTTTTTTCGAACTCTAAAGCGTAGGGATTCCACACCTCGATACGAAATTCCCATGAGTGGGGCTATTTCTTTACTCGATAGGTTTAATTTTAAGTAGGTGCATAACCTTATTTCTCGATGATTAAGATCAGGGTATTCTTCCTTTAAACGCTCCAAAGAATTGTCATGGATTTGATTGAAATGTGTTTCGAAATGTTTCCAATTAGTATCTCCTTTTATTTGATCATCTAAAGATTTAATGGTGTTTCGAAGTTGTTTTCTTATAAGACCTTCTGAACGATCATAAATTTCATCCAGAGATTTTTTAAGTTGTACTAGTTGATTATCTATCTGAACTATTTGCATAGCAGAGGATGCCAATTCTTTATTTCTAGTTTCAAGATTTTCTTTAAGAGATTTATTGTTTTTTTTAATTTTTTCGTTTTTGGCTTTGAGTCTTTTTTCTTCGAACTTTATTTTCTGAAGTTCAATTTCTTTTTTGTGGGCGATTTTCAGTTTTTCCATACTCTTTTTTCGCTGTTCATTTTTTAAGAAAATAAAAACGTATATACCAAGAGTCAATAATATGCCGTATACAAAATACATAGGAATAGATCTATACCAAGGAGGTTTAATTGTAAATTTGAAGGTGGCTTCTTTTGCTATTTTATCATAAATATTTTTTGCTCTCACCTTAAAAATATATTCTCCAGAAGGTAGAAAATTATACTCTTTTTGAGTCTCATTAGTCCAAAGTGACCAATCATCTTCCAATCCTTCTAAATGGGTTTGATACATCACGGATTTTGGATTCTCATAAAAAGGAGTCACATAAGAAAAACTTAGTTTGTTTAGGTTAAAAGGAATAGGAGATGAGATAGAATCTTTTCGAATATCTGACACGTAATCAGTTACATTACCAAAAATAACAGAGTCTTTAATTGATACATTTCTTAATAATGTAGAAAATTCTTTATTATAATCTGATCTAACATCCCTACGGTATATGATTAATCCGTTTTTGGATGTAATTCCTAAGTCATCATTGTCGAAGCGTATAATCTTCTCGAATGCTGGAATAAGTTGTGTTTTTAATCGTTGAAAAGGAACCTTTTTGACAGTATGATCTCCATTTGGAGCAAAATCAATAATTCCTACATCATCGTTCCTGTCATATCCCTGAATAAAAAGTACTTCATCATTGGTTATAGTATTTAAATGTCTTACCAAATTATGATTGGTAAGTATACTGGTATATTTGCTATCGACGAGCATAGAATCTGTTTTGGTATCGTAACGATATACTCCTAATTGTGTTCCGAATAATTGTTGATCATTTACGTCGAGTAGACTAATAAATAGATTGCTGGGAAATCCTTTCCGCTGATCATAGAGTGTAGTTTCTATCACTTCTTTATAATCAGCGTTAAAACGTAATCGAAAAATTCCTTTATACCCATGAGATACCCAAACCGTATGATTCCCATCAAAATGTACTTCTCTTGCGGTTTCCTCAAATCCTTTAATTGTATTTCGGACATTCCAGATATCACCACTTTTTTTGTAGACAATCAGTCCAGAATAGGTTCCTTGAAGGATAAGATCATCTTTTTCAGGGATTTTCATAAAATTCCAACCTCCCTTTATATCACTAATAGGAATTGCATTTTTGTTTTGCAGGACAAAGGATCCATTATGCGCTCCAATAAAAAGACGATTATCGATAACTGATAAATTCCAGATTTGTCCTTCTACTCCAGTAACCTGTTTAAAAGTTTCAGAATAATCATTTTGAGGCCATTTACTATAATACAAACCATTGGATGTGGCTACATAAAGTGTATCCTGGTGTTTTTTAACATCATAGGTAGTTCCATAGATTCCATCGTTTTCCGAAATAGTGTAAAAAGGAGATTGTAGTTCTATATAACTTATACTCCCTTCAAGTGTAATCCATAAGTTTTTGGATTGATCAATATATAAATTCTGTACGGTGTTACTAAGAAGTTTATTATCGCGATTTAGCTTTTGTAACAGGTTGCCTTTCTTGTCAAAAAAAAGCACTCCACTATTGGTCGTTCCAATACAGTATACTTCATTGTTCACTATAATTCCCGAAGATATGTTGGCGTTCAGGAAATTAAAATGATCTTTATTTCCCCATGGTTGAAGTATGTTGTCTTTTAATAAAAAAGCGCCATTTTTAGCAGTAAAAATCAAAAAAGAGTCATCCTCATGAGGGAGTATTCTTTCGATTGTATAATTGGGAAAGTAACCTGATGCGTAAATCTCTTCGATTTTGTTTTCTGTAAGAACGTTGATGTTATTTGAGTTGTCTAATATAAAAAGGCGATTGCTAATTTTGGTCGCATATTTGAACCCCTTTGTATTCGTAATACTTTGTAATTTATTTTCGGTGATATGGTATTGTATTATTTGCTCATTAGTGCAGAAGTAGATGTTATTCTGAATTTCAAAGATCCCCCAAACTTGCGAAAAACTAACAGCATTTTTAGGAAGTAAACTGTTTAAAGAAACATAATAGGTTTGATTGAATTCATTTTTTGCAGTATATCCAATTTCATTATTACTTCCAACATAGACTCGATCTCCATAAGAAAGTAAGGAACTTATGGAAGAACGATTTTTGGGTTGTAATAAAATTTCCCAGGTACCTCCTGTAAATTCCAGCAGTCCATACTCATTAGCAAAATATAATATCCCTTGCGAATCTTGCGCAATGTCAAAGGTTTTTGGTGCGGCTTTACCAATATCATCGTTAGAATAGTTTTTGACTTCGGATACCTTTCTCCATTTTTGTTGGCTACTACCGTTCCAAAAATAAAAAAATACCAGAAGTAAAGCTATTCTTGCAAATCGGGGTGTTATTTGAGTGAATGACGAATGCATTTAGATGTTTTACAACAATCTTATTTTGGTTAAAAATATGTCAAATTAACAAATAAACAACAAAGAGAAAGGAAATGTGGTTTTATGATATATGATTTTTAGATGTTAAATTGTTGATTGTTAGTGGTTTTTCTTTGGTTTATGGGAGTTCCTAAAAGAGGAATCTTGTACGAAAACGTTTGAGTGAATTGTTTTGGTGATTTTTTATGATTTATACTTTTCATTTTCTTTGATAGTGATTGAGAAGTAAGTGAGTGTTCTTATACATAAAAACGAAGTGTCTACTTACTTTCATATATAGTGGATCAATATTATTTCTGTTACAAAAAAAAGCTTCAGAATTGTTCCGAAGCTTTTCTTTAATGTGATAACATTTAGTAAGATTTTACAGTTTTGTTCTATGTTAGGTACTGATTTAAGATTTAGGTTTACGGAGTGTCTTCTCCTTCGCCTACAGGTTCCTTACCAGTACTAAGAGATCCCCATTTCAGCGTAGTATGAAACTTCACGTATACGGGATCTTCATTTCTAAGGGTATCAATAAGAGTTTCCATCTCGGCTTCATGGAAATAAATATTAAGAATTTTATTGGCGTGCTGTACATTTTGTGGCAACGCTTGTTCGTCTTTAATGATACCGAAATATCCTAGATATTTATTATTTGCATCGTACAGATATAAGAATCCTACTTGTTTTCCTCCTGAATAATTACTTATTATTAAGGTACTATAATCTTTGATTTTGTGTGAAACTACCATTTTGTTTTTTTTAAGAGTTAACTTTTATTTGATTACAAAAGTAAGTTATGTTATATATAAGACGTAGGGTTAAATAACTGATAATTAGAGGGTTATTTCCCTTTTGTTTTTTTGTGTAGATCAAGGTGTGTAATCTTACTTTTACCTATATTTCATAAATCATCGAAGGTACTTCAGTATAGCTAGTAGCGCTATGATAATATTCTGTGTATGCTTGTTTTTACTATGGTGTACCCCCATTTGTACCCCTTTAAATTTTTGCTAGTAGGTCATTAGCTGCTAATTTGCGTTTGTGAAAAAAGCATGTTGAAAATTTTAAAATGGTTTTCAAAAAAAAGGATAAAAAAGATCAGATGAACCATTAAGCCAAAACTTTAAAAACAAATGAAAACCGAACAAATAGAACTAAAAGATAGATTAGAAGCTTTATAAGAAATTCAAAAAAAATAAAGGAAGCTATCAAGTCTTTCTATCTAATAAAACCCCAATAATGAAACGAAAACTACTTATAGTCTTTTTACTTCCCTTTTTAACATCCATGTCTTTGCATATAGAGACTGTGGCTACTATCGATATACATCAAAACAAGAATTATTTATCTCTAGAAATCTCAATGGAGGATCGTTATGCATCTTATTTATTGATGTATAAAGGAGACTGTGAATCTCAAATCGGAAAAGGATTGAAGGTTCACAAAGTAATTGATAAAGAGGTCAATGTAATGATTAATGGAAAGATGTATAAAATGGAGTTGGAATCAACTTCGAAGGCAAAAAAAATGATGAAGCTCCATTACATAATCAAAGATGTACCAAAATCAATTCAAAGTGTCAAAATAAATAGTGATATGATCGTAGGAACGGATGATCATGCTCAGATAGCGGTTAATTTTCATTTAAATCATACCCTACGCACATTTAAGATCAAGAGAGATCGCAAAACAATTATAGCCAAATACTAACTAAACTTAATTTATATTATGAAAAAAATCCTTCCCCTTTTACTTTTAGTTCCTTTGCAATACTATGCACAATGCGATTCTTCAGCGATATTTGCCGTTGAAGATGATAATGCAGTTTGCATTGAAGTAGTTGATAATGTACGTTATGTGTATAGCAATAATTGGCCTAATCATGGCCCCGGAAGTTTAAATTCCAGTTTTACATTGACAGCACAAGATGATACCTGGACAATGTGTGCCTATCCTGAATTAAATACTTCCATGAGTCCATTATATGGTGATGAAAGCCAACCTGGTTGCACGGAGACTTATACTTTTGGAGTTGGGGCTAACGGAGTAAAATATGACCCTAGTTCTGCAGAATTTTTTGAGAATACCTCAACGGGAGAATCAAATTATGATTGGCATGTAGAAGCTGTTGCTGCTTTAAATATAAATAATCAGGGAGCACATTTAAACCCTTTTGGAGAATATCATTACCATAGCATTTCTACTCCTTATTTTACGGATACTGGAGGGGTAACATTAGGGATTGATGGCACCGTTTTTTCTCCATTGATTGGATATGCCGCTGACGGATATCCAATTTATTACAAATATGCTTATACAGATGCTAATGACAATAGCAGTAGTATTTCTGCTTTTGATTCAGGATGGCAATTAAAATCCGGAACAAGACCGGGAGATGGTGTTTCGGCTCCTGATGGGACATATGACGGATACTATGTAGAAGATTATGAATTTATACAAGCTAATACGGAATTGGATGAGTGTAACGGAAGATTTGGGATAACACCTGATTTTCCTGATGGTACATATTACTATGTACTTACCGATAGCTGGCCGTGGATACCTAGATGTTTTGCAGGTACTTTTGTTGACAACTCTTTTAGAATTGGACCAGGTGCAAGTTGCCCTGCCTCCACGGCAGTGACTGATTGCGCATCAGCTCCTCTTTTGTCGGTTACAGACAATATTCAGGATTTGGAAGAAGTAATAGCGATATATCCTAATCCAATATCCAAACAATTGAATATCAATATTCCAATCGATCTGAAAAATGAAAAAATAGTTGTCAGAATATTTACATCGCTTGGAAATAAGGTAATGGATGTAAAAAACTTTGATCAATCTATTGATATAAGCTTTTTGGCAACGGGATCCTATTTCTTACAGTTGCAGGTTAATGACTTAGAGATTACCAAAAAGATTAGTAAGTTGTAATCTTCATTCAAGATGAAATTATATGAATCCCTTTTTGTAAAAATAATCCGCAAAAGACAACCGCCTGACAAAAAAATATAAGTAATATGAAACTTTTGGGACGGAAATCAAATAACATATCTAAGAATAGTTTTTCTTTACAATTAAGTAAAGAAAAACTGTTCTTTGTAAAATGCTATAAATGTTATTTAGCTCATTAAAAATTATGCCGTGACAATATGCTTGTTTCCATAAAGATTATAAGTCCAAAGGAGTTTTATTTACAATATCAAAAATAACCTTCTGATTTTTCAGAAAGTTATTTTTATACTTATTTTTATTTTGAAAACAGAATCTCTTGATAAAAGAAATTAAACTTTGTTGGATCTTGTAATTCAATTTTCTTTTTCCTATTAAGCATTTGGTGGGTGTACAACAGGATAAGAAACTCCTGCGGTAATCGTATATATCCAATAGGTTCCTGAAGCAGATACATTTTTTTGCGCAAAACCAAATATCCCGCAACTAGATTCTTTATAAATCTGATTAGTTTTTTCTTTTTCATTTTGAGTAACCCAACTTTCCATATTACTACCATCGATAGTAATTTTTGTTGAAGTATATCCTTTAGGTCCTGATATTATTACCGAGAAAGATGCTTTGTCGATACTTCCATCTAATTCTAAGAACCATGTTGGAGATGTTGCAGGCTTAGGATTGTCGGGATTAGGAGGTATAGGTAAGGATACTGTTTCTTTAGCCTTAAGGCTACTAGCACTAAGAGTTCCACCTGTGCAGGAAGTTACTTTTCCAAATAAATCCGCTCCATCTGCACATTGAGGGTCATTTTGACTAACCATCGTTAACTGAAAAATATGCTTTTTTGAATTCGACATCGTTATATTGTTTTAATTTGTTCCTACTCTTTTAAAAAATGGTTTTTCGGATTCGACCATTATGATAATGATATAGGGTAATTGAGAGTATGACACTAATTAAATGTTTTAGGAAATCGTTTTATACAGTAAACGATATACCATTATCACCTTTACTCCAGATAACACCGTATAAAGGTTTTTGAGGATCATTAGCCAATATGTAAGGTTTATCATTAAATGTAAAATCGAAGTTATACGGACCACCCCAATTTAAACCTGCATATACTAGTGTGTATTCTCCAGCTGGTAATTGAACAGTTCCTGATTCGTTAAGAGGACCGCCTACTCCATTGGCATCAAATCCTCCACTGTAGGATCCTGCTTCAATTTGCAAATCCACTGCTACGGAATTGAAATTTCCACTTTTAATATTACATAGCTGATAACTATTACCTTCTTCTTTCGGAATAGCAAAAAGAACAAGTTGATTATCGCATTGAGTAATTTTTATCGTATTAGACATAATTTTTAATTTATAGTTCCTACTCTCTTAATAAAGGCTTTTCGGATACTGCCTGTCTTTTAGGTGAATGCGCATTCTAGTAGTAAAGACAGTGCTAATTTCTATGATAAAAGATGAAAATGAGGGGGAAATGACGTAGACGTCAATAAAAAACACGTGAACGTGAAATAACAGTATGTAACACGAAATAGTTGATAGTGTAAAAGGGAATTTTACCCATTAAGTTTGTATATTGAACCCTCAACTAATGTAACCTATAAATACCTTTTAAGAATATGATCATTGATTTTCATTGTACATCCATTGAGATAGTTTCGAAAAAAATATTTTTACTCAAAGATGCTCCAACTAAACCTATGGTTTCTGCTTCACGTTTCCCCCTTAATGAAGATAGTTTTAAATATCAAATAGATATAGCAGTATATCTTCCGCAAGGAATAAAAAACCTAAGGCTTAAACAATGGGAAGATGATAGCCATTATATTTCTCCGGTCGAGAAAATCCGTATGACTCATAAAAAGGATAAGCCTGAAAGCCCTAAAGTTGATTGCCGTCAAATTACTATCGAGTTTGATGGAATTAGCCCAAATATATTAAAACAGAATTTTATTGAATTTGATTTGTATGTAATGCAGCTTCGTTATATATCTTTTGGAGGAAATACAGAAGCGATTTGGGTAAATTATGCATATGACGATCCAGAAACAACTAGAGGAACGGTTACTACAGTAAGGGATATCAAAGAAAAACAATCTAAATAAAAAAAACATACTATTGCTTCTTCGGTGTGTAAGAACTATTTTGATTCATGTCAAAAATAAAAATTAATATATGGGTATTCCTGATCTATTTTTTTAGTGTGCCCGCGATTTATCCTCAGGAAGAGAGGCAAGTAAGTAGTTTTAATTTTGAATTAAGTATTCAAAATACTTGCGAGACATCAGGGCATACGCAACTTTTTCACAAATCTGTTTCTTTCTTTTTAAAGGATGAAATTGATTCGACGTATATATACATTAGTAAATTCTTATTAACTAATGATGATAAGAATCTTTTGGATTATGCATATTATTTGCAAGGAAGGTGTGCAGTAAAGAAAAAATTGTTGGTTCAAGGGAAAGAAAGTTTTAATAACATTTCTGATACTTTTCAATTTAATCAATTAAAGAGCTTACAGCTAGCTAATATTCACTTAAATCAAAAAGAATATGAAGAAGCATTAACTTATTACAAAAAGTGGGAGTCTAAACAATTAGTAGAAAATGAGGATATAAATACCAAAGAGATTTATCATAATATAGGTCTTTGTTATCTCCACCTAAAGAATCATAGTGAAGCAGCAAACTATCTTTTTAAAGAGCGAGATCTCGCAAAAAGAGATCAAGATACATTGAGTATTATCTATGCTACGATGGATATAGCTAATTTATATTATGAGCAATATCTGGATAGTAAAGCCATACCGTTATTTGAAGAGGCGTATATCTTATCCAAGAAAACATCGGATATAAAAATAAAAGAGAGTGCTGCGCTAAACATGGCGGTGGTAGAGGAAAATCAAAAGAATTTTAAGAAAAGTATACAGTATCGCAAAGAATATGAAAAATGGAAAGATTCTATTTGGAATCGTGATAAAATATGGGAACTGGCCAAAATAGAAAAAAAGTTTACAGTAGCAGAAAAAGAAAAAGAAATTGAGTTACAAGAGAAACAAATTGACATTCAAAATGCACGACAAAACCTTCTTTTTGTAGGGATTATTTCTTTATTGGTAGTTATAGGGATTATTGCATTTTTCTTACGTCATAGAATTAAAAAAAATAAAATAATCACGGCGCAGAAAGATGAGTTGTCTAATCTCAACGAAATGAAGAATAAACTTTTTTCTATCGTTTCTCATGATCTTAGAACCCCAGTTAATAGTATTAGAAATAATAATAAATTGCTTAAAAAAGCTTTAGAGAGTAATGATAATGTACAATTATCAAGTAAGATTGAAGAAAGTATTCAGGTAACGGATGGAGTACATTTGTTATTAGATAAAGTACTTAATTGGTCATTGCTAGAATCTGGTCAATTATTCACCAATATAGAACCGTTTCCTCTTAAGCCCATAATTGCACAAATCATTTATAATTATCAGAGTATTATTACATCAAAAAACATACAAATCTACAATAATACTCCATCTAATATTATAGTCCTTGCAGATATTGAATCTATAAAAGTAGTGCTACGAAACCTGTTAGATAATGCGATCAAATATTCTAAAGAAAATAGTTCAATAAAATTTGAAGTCTCAGTAAAAGAAAAAGGATGGTGCAATTTGGAGGTAATTGATACTGGTGTTGGTATTACAGAAGAAAAATTACAAATAATAACATCAGACAATAATACAAAAGTAGATAGTCAAAGCTCTGTAAGTGGATTCGGGTTAAGGTTATGTAAATCATTACTGTTAAATAATGGTGGCGATTTAGTGATTTTTAGTGAAGAAGGTAAAGGAACTAATATAACTGTTATTTTGCCTGTAAAGAAGGATTAGAGAAAAACGAAGCGTGTTTAAAAATGGAAAAAATAAATATATTAGTATTAGAGGATGATCCAAAGGAAGCTCTTAGTATTAAAAATACCTTGATAGATAATGATTATCAGATTACCGCCATTTGTTCTACCGTAGACGAAGCACAGCAAATTCTTGAAGAAGAACAGATTGATTTCTGTATTTTGGATATTTTTCTAGGTAAAATAATGGGAGGTATTCAATTGGCGGAAAAAATATCTGGCTTAGATATTCCTTTTCTTTTTCTAACCAGTTCTAAGGATCGTACAGTTTTTGAAAAAGCAAAACTTACCAATCCATTTAGCTATTTATTAAAGCCTTTTAATGAATTAGAATTGATGTTTACCTTGGAATTAGCAATTGAAAAATTCTTTAATCAACATCATGCTTTTTCATTGGAAGAAGCCCCAACAGTATTAGGAAATGAGTACCTATTTGTAAAAAATGCAGATAGAATTAGTAAAGTAGAGATACGTCAGATTTCTTCTATAGAAGTAGAAGATCGTTACTGTAAGGTTATGTATAATCAAAAGAGTTATTTAATAAAAATGGCATTGAAAAGAGTCATTGAAATCCTTCCTTCATACTTTGTTCAAACACATAGAAATAGTATTGTTAACCTTCATAAAATCAAAGATATTTATCCGAATGACAATCTAATAGTATTGATAGATGATGAGAAAATATCTTTAAGTGAGCGCTATAAATACAGCATTATGAAAAAGCTGAATATTATGAATTGAATAAGTAGTGGATAGTGATGATGTAGTGGTGTGGAATTTCTGCCATTTACTGAATAAATTTAAAAACTCCTAGAACGGCTCGTTCTAAGATATTACATTTCTCAAAACTAACTCTTCTTCTTTTTAAACTCATTAGGAGTCATTTTCATTACTTCCTTAAATCTGGTGTTAAACGTTGACTTAGAGTTAAAACCTGCTTTTTCAGCAATCGCTTCTAAAGTAAAATGATCATAATTAGGATTGGTAAGTAAATCACAAGCAAATCGAATACGGTATGAATTGATAAATTGAAAAAAATTTACTCCATAATGCTGATTGATACTTAGAGATAATATATGATTGGGGATATCGAGTGTATTCGCCAAATGACTTAGGCGAATTTGTTTGTTTAAAAAAGAGCGATTTGTATGAATCTCATTTTCTAATACGTCAATATATTGTTGCAATCGTTCTTTAGGGATTTGTTTTTTAGCTTCAGACGGATCTGATACCGACATGGAGTTTGAAGTATCTGAAATTGGGTTTTGCGTATCGTTTTTCTCATCAATTGTATATAATATAGGTTGTTGCAATCCAAAAAAAGCAAATGCCATTAACATAAATAAAAATGCAAATGCTTTCACTCCCAATAGAATAGAAGTTGTGTTTTCATTGAAATCAAAAAGTGAACTGACAACAAAAAAAACAGCCATACCTATCACAAAAAAGATCAAAGCTTTAAACCAGTTAAGTGTAATAAAAATACTATCGGATGCAAATTGGTTTACATAATCTTTTTGATGTGAGCGAAGTAGCTTTAAGATGAAAAACAAATAAGTTAGTATCGTCAGTAATAAGGTAATGATATAAAATAACATCAAAACATTACCAGTTTTTCTCGCAATATGAGGTGGTTCGGGAGCTTGTATAAACGTAAAGATTATATAGAAAATCACAAAAGGTGTAAAATGTAACAACCGAATTATGGGTTTTAGTTTTTTACCGAAAATATCCAACAAAAAGAAGTATAGTCCCACAGGTATCAAAAAGAAGGCTACCGGATTGGTGCCTGAAGGAATAAGAATATCCGTGCTAATTCCCTTTGAAGTGTACATAATAACTCCAAAAGCATACATCCCAATACCAGCAAAGACCAAAAGAATCCATTTACTGGTTTTGATTTGCCCAAAAAGAGCAAAGAATAGGCAGAACATACAGAGAATAACGGCCCCAGAAAGTATAATAAAAGGAAGAAAAAATTCAACTGAGATTTCCATAACCCAAAGGTATCTAATTTTTCGATCCAGAGGATGAAAACGTTCGAACTTACGAAGTTTAAACATCATTAGCCCTTTGTTTTATTGATTTGGAGAGTGTTTCCTATACTTTAGCCTCATCTTAATAAATAACGTTTTCTAAAGATTTTTAACCCCAAAACCTCTATTGTAATGAATAAAAAATACCTACTAATAATAAGTTTGTTATGTACAGTTTTCGCTTTCTCTCAATCTCCAGAATTATTTAATTATCAAGCGGTAATAAAAAACAGTAATGGTGATGTTCTTGCCAATCAAAGTGTAAGTTTTCAGTTCGAAATTATTAAGAATAGTACGGGAACTGCAGTTTTTACCGAAACGCAAACCATAACCTCGGATGCTAATGGTTTAGTAAGCCTCAGAATAGGAAATAGTTTTCAACTCAAAAAAGGAACCGGAGTATTATCAGGAATCGACTGGTCTGATGGGCCCTATAAATTAAATATTTCCATAGATGAAACCGGAGGATCTAATTATAGTTTATTAGGATCTAGTGTTTTAACTTCAGTGCCTTATGCAATGCATGCCGATACGGTTGAGGAGGGAGATAATTTTGGGGATCATACTGCTACCCAAAATATAATTCTTGGAACTACAAATTATATCAGCTCAGACTCTGGCGATAGAGGGATATCATTTAATGCAGGAGGAGATGTACTAATAACAGATACCGATAATATAACGAGCTTAAGGGTAGAAAATACAAATACATCAAGTATTGCTAATGTAGAAATAAGAGTGCCTACCGCTACTTGGAATATAAATGTAGAGGATGATCAATTTGTAATTGAAGATGACGAAACTGAAAATAAGAATATTTATATTGAAGAAGGAGCTGCAGAACGAACGCAACACGATATTCATATTGATGCGGATGGACGAGTAGGGATTGCTACCAGTCAACCGTATCAGGATGCAAGTGTGAAATTAGATGTGAATGGTAAAATTAGAATTGGTACTACAGATATAGGTAATGGTAAGGTATTAGTATCTGACTCTGATGGTATTGGTACCTGGGTAGACCCTAATACATTAGGTTTAGGCGGATCAGGAGCATTTTCTGCCACTTCTGGGGTAACTTCTAACGTTTCTGGAACAGAAGAGACAGATGATTTTGTATTTGGATCTTCACAATTAGATGATGATGGTAATATCAATCATGATTACAGAATGTTTTTTGATAAATCCAAAGGAGCTTTTAGAGTTGGTCGTGCTACAGAAACGGAATGGGATGAGGTGAATATAGGTGTAAATTCTATTGCAATGGGATATAACACGGTTGCTTCTGGTAGATACGCATTTGCCATGGGAGATATTAATGAAGCTTCAGGTAACGCTTCGGTAGCATTGGGTTCAGAAAATGTAGCTTCAGGAATATTTTCGTTTGCTGCAGGAACAAGTGCAGAAGCTATAGGGAATCTATCTTTTGCTTTCGGAAATCAGGCAATTGCTGGAGGAGATGATTCTATAGCAATAGGAAAAGGAACTCAATCCAGTGCAGAAGAATCAATTGCAATGGGCACCGGAGCAAATGCGAATGCTGTACAGGCGAAATCGTTTAGCTTTTACGGAAATACATCTTCCTATGCCGAAACAGTAATGGGAGCTTACAATACATCAGCAACAGGACAAACTGTAGATTCTTGGGTAGCTACGGATCGCTTATTTATAATTGGTAATGGTGACACAGATGCTAATAGAAGTGATGCAGTAGTGGTACTGAAGAATGGAAATACTGAAATTAATGGAGTACTTACTGTTGATCCAAATAATGATGACTTAGGCTATACTTTTCCTGATACAAGCCCCATACCAGGACAGACAATTGGGGTAAATGGTGTAGGTGAATTAACATGGATCACTCCAGGAGCGGGAGCGTCAGATCGTAGATGGAAAGAAAATATCACATCGATAGACAATGCATTAACTAAACTTAATCAAATTAGTGGGTATTATTATGATTGGATAGATAAAAAAGATCCAAAAAGACAAGTGGGAGTGCTTGCCCAAGAAATAGAAGCTGTATTACCAGAGGCTGTTCATACCGATGATAAAGGGTTTAAATATGTGAATTATCAATTATTAACTGCATTATTAATTCAGGTGAACAAGGAACAGGAAACGAAGATCGAGATTTTAAGATCCGAAAATAGTATGATAAAGGCTGAAAACCAACAAACACAAAAAAGATTAGATACTATCGAAATGTATCTGGGAATTAATAAGGAAATAGTAAATAATGCAGATAGAAAGTAAACTTCTGGTTGTATGTTTTTCTGAAGCGTTATTGAGTAAAAACATGTAGTTTGTTTAGGTAATAAGGAGAATACAATCAAATTATATTAGTAAGAGTATAACCATTCGTTTTTTTAATAGTTTAACAGTTTTTTCCCTATTCACTCCTTTGTAAATGTTGTTGTATAAGGAATTAGTGAGTATATTGCCTTTAGCTGAAAAATCAAAATTAAAGACTTGAAAGTATGGGGAATTTTTGATTTTGATTTTTGGTATAGCAATCTTTTTAGTTGCACTAAGATTGTTAGTGCGGAAAAAAATAACGTAATTTATATATTTTTATAATTCAATTAGAATTCTTATTTTAAGAATTTTATAAATTAATTAACTATTTTAGCAAAAATTTAAGTAACCCCTTAAATCTGAGATTTATATGAACAGAATTTTTACCCTAATGATGGTGGTGATTGGTGTTATAAGCACTCAAGCACAATCGATAGAGAGACAGGTAATAGGGTCAGCTGGGACTACAGTGAATAATGGTTCAGTAACCATGGACTTTACTATTGGGGATCTTGCAGTGACTGTGATAACAGATGGGAGTACTAAAATATCCCAAGGATTTCATCAAGGATCTTTGTTATTAGCAATTAAAATAAATCCTGTTGCTTTTATACAAGGAGCTGCGTTAAACCCTAATAACGGAGAAGAAAGCTTAATGCGTGATGATCTACGTGTAGCAGATCATATACCTACTACTTCACCATATGCCGATGCATTAACAGTTCAGAATTCTGTATTGACAACCACAGGTGCTAATGCAATTGTGGATTGGATATTTGTGGAGTTAAGAGATGCAGTAACCAATACTACAATTGTAGCAAGTCAATCCGCATTACTACAACGCGACGGAGATATTGTAGGAGTAGATGGTGTTTCTGATTTAGAGTTTGATCTAACTGCAGGAGATTATTATGTAGCATTAAAGCATAGAAACCATTTAGGAATAATGACGGATGCTACGGTAGCTTTGTCTGATATTGTGACTACATTAGATTTTACTGATGGTAGTGTTAATATCTACGGTACCAATGCACAAACTACTTTTGGTATGCCATCAGGTGTATCTGCAATGTGGGCAGGAGATGCTAATGGAGATGGAAAAGTAAACCTGATAGGTAGTTCTAATGATAGTAATACAATTCGTGATGTGATCCTTAACGATCCAATCAATTTAGCAATTCAGTTTTATGGTTTTAATGTAACTGGATATAATGATGCTGATACTAATCTTACAGGAGGTACTCAAATTATTGGAATTAATAATGATGCTAGTTTGGTTAGAGATAATATTCTCAATCATCCATTTAACACATTCATACAGTTTTATGGATTTAATATTACCGAGCAATTACCAGCAGAAGTAAACAGAAAGCGAATCCAAAGTGATATCGCTTTATTAGAAAAAGTGAAAGCTTTAGAAGCAAAAAGTAATAAATAAGCCCTATATTAACTTAACCCCTAATAAATATTAAAGAAAAATGAAAAAACAACTACTAAGTTTAGCAATACTTTTATTGACAACTATCACCATATCCGCGCAGAGCTACCAATATGGTTTGGTTCAGGATTTTAATAATACCGGAGAAATTTATGAATATACTTTTGTAGTAGTTCCTGATTTTGCTAACGGTGCTGTATCAGTAGGGTCTGTTAATATAACAATTTCTATTTCTACTGGGAACACCCTTAGTAACTTTACACAGATTAATGGAACTAACTGGGCGAGTAATACTAATTTTACAGCTATGGTTTTAAATGGTTTTACAGCTGGTGATGGAACTAGAGATTTATGGACTTTTAGTAGAGAAGCATCAGTTGCATTAGGAATTGCTTCTCATACAGCTGGTCAACAGATTCCTTTATTTTCATTTGTAGTGGCTAATATGCCTACTACAGGAGATATTACCTTAACAGAGAATACAGATGCTATTATTGTGGACTTAGCTGCAAATTCTGGAGGTAGTTTTGATTTATCTAACTTTTTTGGAGCTGATATAGATGGAGTGCCTATTACAGACACTAATTTTTATGGAGCTAATGCAGCAGGATTGATTACCTATGATCTAATGGATCCATTATTAAATGTAGGTGAGGTTGATGATACTTTAGGAAACATAAAAATATCTCCTAATCCTGTAGTAACAAGTTTTACGATTCAGGGAGCTACATCACAGATAGATGAAGTTAAGATTTTTGATATCAACGGAGGGTTAGTAAAAGAAATTGCTACTGATGTTATCAATGAAGCGATCTCTGTAAAAGATTTATCCGCTGGAGTTTATTTTGTACAACTAAGTTCTCAGGGTGCTGTATCAGCAGTCAAATTAGTTAAACAATAAATTGATGAAAGTATTGATAGATAAATATAGATTAAGCTTAACATTAATGGTGCTTTATGGTAGTATTTTAATTACTATTATTAATTTTATCTGGATCAAATAATTTTCAAGAAATTTTAAAATAATATTGCTGATTTCCAAATACAGGATTGAAGCTGTTAAAATAAAAAACCACTCAATTATTCTTGAGTGGTTTTTATTTACATATTTTTTAAAAATAATCTTACTGTTAATACTATCTGTGCATTCTATCCAATATTTCCATTACCTCAACTTTTTTACGAACAGAAACAGGGACATTTTCTCCATTTTTTAACATTAGATAACCTCCGTCAGCTTTTATAAAAGCACTAATACATTGTAAGTTAATTAAGTGACTTTGATGAACTCGCAGAAACTGATAGTTTTTAAGCATATCTGCAAAATACTTCAACGTTTTGGTTACAAAAACCTTTTGACCATCCTGTAGATAAAAGATAGTGTTATTACTATCAGATTCACAACGGACAATGTCATCTAAGCTCACGATGATAATCTTATCTAACGTGTGCAGAGATATTTTGTCAGGTTTTTGCTCTGGAGCAGATAGTGTATCCTTAAGGATGTTTAAACGTTCTTTGTTTGGTTGTATTTGTTCCTTTGCTTTGTCAATTGCTTGTGCTAATTCTTCGTTAGAATATGGTTTTAGTACATAATCTATAGCTGCAAATTTAAAAGCTCTTATGGCGTATTCATCACTTGCGGTAACGAAGATAATTTTAGATTTTAATTCTGGGAATATTTCTAATACATCAAACCCAGTTCCATCTCCAAGCATAATATCTAGAAATAGAATATCAGGTTCATCTGTCCTAAGAGACTTTGCTGCTTCTACTACACTGCGAGCGGTGTCAATAATTTTTATTTCGGGATGATTAGTTTCCAGATCGCTCTTCAAAAGCTGAAGCGCATCTGGCATATCTTCTACAATAATAGCTGTAAGCATATAGTGTTATTAATAGTCAGTTAATAAAGGTATTTTAAACGATATTTCGGTACCTGCTACGGAAGTATCCTCTTCAAGAATTTCTTTTATCTGTAGGGAGTCTTTTCCTGAGATAGATTCTAATCTTTCCCGTGTTACAGTTAATGCCATAGATTGGTGGTCTGTTTTGGTTTTAGCTTTTTGAGATTGAAAAATTCCCAATCCATTATCTAATATCTTACAATGTAAGAATTCTTCATTAGTATCAAAAAATACTTTCAGTTTTCCCTCTCTATTTCCTTTTAGAATCCCGTGTCTTATTGCATTTTCTACAAATGGCTGAATAAGCATTGGCGGGATGAGTACTTCTTCTGGATCAAATTCAGAATCAATAGAAATAGTATAATCAAATGACTTGTTTGCCATTAGTTTTTCAACTTCTATATAATGCTTTAATGTTTTCATTTCCTGATCCAGCGTAATATGATCTTTCCTAGAATTATACAGGGTTTCTCTAAGTAGCGTAGCAAAGGTGTTAATTGTACTATTCATTTTTGACGGGTTGCTGGTTCCCATAGCTTTGATGCCATTCAGTACGTTAAAAATAAAATGAGGATTCATCTGAAGACGCAATGCTTTTTGCTCTAGAGAGAGCAAATGGTTTTGCATCTGAAGTTTTTCTCGTTCTTCGCTATTTTTTAGTTTTACTTTTCTAATGTATAATAATGTTATTACGGTTAATACCAAAAGTAAAACCCCAAGCATTGTCAACAGAAACCATATTTTCTTATAAATAGGACTATCGATAAATATTTTAAAAGTAATAGGTTGGCTTTCTTCCCAGCGATAATTTCTGGATTGCGCAGAAAATGAATGTGGGCCATAAGCTAATCCTGCCAGATTCTGCTTTCTTTCTGAAGACCAAGGACTCCAAGCTGTATTATTAAGTTTATAACGATATTCTATATCCTTAGGGTGATTAAGATCAATGGTTTTATAGCTAAATGATAATTCAGTTTGTTCTGGAGTTAATAATAAAATGTTATCATTTTTTGCCCATATATCTGGGTTAATGGAGTCTAGAGTTTGATACGCTATTTCTACATTTTCAAAATGAATCTCTGGTTTAATTGTGGCTTTATTGGTTTCTCCCGGTTCGTATTTAGTTAATCCATATATAGCACCGAACCATAGATTTCCTTTGGTGTCTTTTGCGATGGCATTAAGGCATGTTTCGATACCTAAAAAACCATCATTTCGGCCATAGTGAAGAATATCGGTAATTTGATTAAGTAAGTTAATTTCGATTCGATCTACACCGCGCTCGGTCCCAACCCATAAATTATCTTCATTATCAAATATCATTTGATAAATATTGTTAGAGTATAGGTTTTTTTCACCTTCGAGTTTTTTAAAAGAAAGCGCTCCTTTATCTAAGTTTGACCACCATATTCCTTGACCAGCAGTACCTACATATATTTTTTTGTCTTTAAAAAGAAAGGTGTTGATTGCAATTTTTTGCTCTAAAATATTGCTGTAATGTGTTACTTTGTTTTTTTTGATAAACCCAATACTTCCATTTTCAGTTGCATACCATATTTTGCCATTACCATCAGAAGTCATGTGTTTAATTTCAAGATCTTTGAGACCTCTTTTTTTATTAAACTTTCTTATAGATCTTACCTTGTGTTTTTTGTAATCATATCTAAATCTGGTAATTCCTGAAGAGTGCGTAGCGGCCCAAACGGTATCATTAGATATATGTATAGATCTAATCCAATCAGCAGAAAGTCCTCTTTTTTTATTGATAATGTAGTTTTTAATTACTTTTTTAGTGAGTGTATCTCTTTGAGGGTTTTTAGAATCTTCATTAGTAATTACAATACTATCTTTAAGTTTAATTTCTTTGAATAATATCCCCTTTCCTTCTGTACCGGCCCAAATATTTCCTTTGTTATCACTGGTAATAGTTTTAATTTTTATGTCAGATAACCGTTTATCTTGTTCGATCTGATGTATGCCTGTACTATCAATTTTTATAAGCCCTTCCTCGGAATTAGAAGCCCAAATTTCATTATTGGTAATATGGACTGCATATACTCGATTACCTTTTAAACCAGTATCTTGGTTATAGTGTGTGAAATTATTCTGTGAATATTTATAAAACCCTCCTCCTGATGTTGCAATCCATATATTAGATTGACGATCTGAAATGCTTTTTCTAATATTAGAAACTGCTAAACCATTTTTACGATTGATTTTTTTCTTTAATCTATAATTTTTAGCATCTAATACTGTAATCCCCTCATTACTTGTAGAAAACCATAATTCCGTATCAAGGATGGAAATATTATTAACGTTCAATGGTTTCGGGATCCATTTATTACCATAGCTTTTGGCATTGGTGTTTAAGACTAAAATTCCTTGATTAGTAGCCGCGGCAAATACTTTGGATTTGTGATATAATGCCGAAGTAAAATTATAAGCACTATGCCTTTCTATAATACTTGCATCTTTATGAATTTTGTTAAGTTTCCAAAGTCCTTTATTTGTGGCAATCCAAAAAAGCTTACCATCAAATACTATGTCATTTACTATACTAGTGTTGATTTTAGGGTCTAAAAGTATTTTTTTTAATCCAGAAGCAGGTTCGTATTTATGAATTCCAACATTGGTGGCAAGATAGGTTTTGTTATGGATTTTGAAGATTTTATTAATCTGTAGTCCTTCAATGTTATGAAACTGTTTTTTTGTTTTAATAGATAGTCCTTTTCTGGTTCCTATAAACAAACTGTCATTAGCAAAGTGCAGTGAATGGATATAGTTAGATAAAAGTCCATCATCTTCATTCCAGGTTTCAAATTCTTCTCCATTAAATCTGCTCAATCCACCTCCACGAGTTCCTAACCATAAATAACCAATATCATCCTGAATAATATCATGTACTTGTGATTGAGGAAGTCCATCTTCTAGCGTATATGCCCTGAGACCATTATTTTGGGCAGACAACAGATGAATTGAACATATCCATATAAAGGATATTAGTGCGATGTAGGAAAAACGATAGGGGCTCATAGAAACTATGGTTTGACAACAAATATAATCAAACTGATTTTTTGATTTCGTAAACCCATAAAATTCTTAATGTAAAAATAGAGACTTTATAAAACCGTATACAAGCAGGCAGTTTTTTTGGGAAAAACAATTGGAAATAATTGGACGCGCCTGCCGTATACATTGGTTTTATATATCAATAGAAAATCTTAAAGCTTAAAAGGATTGTGAAAAAAAACAGAACAATACAGTACAATAAGATGATCGAGTAAAAAATATTATATTTCTCTCTACCTAATATATTAGTAGCTGGTAATTGCTGTATTCTTTGGAGTATTAACTTTGTTGTCATTCCAGGTAAAGCTTTGTTTTAGATTTACGTATTTAATTTTTGATGTTTCCTTATATAAAGTTTCAGTCTCTAATATGTTACCCTTTATTCCATATTCTTGATTAGGAAATGTATATTGAGAATCAGTATTCGAGTTTTCGCAGTATACGTTTGTTAACTGCGGAAGTGAAACAAGTTTATTATCATTTGTAATCATAAAATAGTAGGATTCAACCTGAGCACAACATGCCAGATATTCTACTTCCATCTTAATCACCTCAGAGATCCCTTCCAGACCAGGGTCCTCTAAGGTGGTGATAAAGATGTCCTCAAAAAGCTCAATGTCATTGATAGTGAAAGTAGATAAGTTTTCTGAAATTCCCCCCAAACGAATCAGATTAACAATGCAAGTTGGTTGTTCTGTTCCATTCTCTTTAATCTCAGTAACTGCAGCATACTTTCCCGTTTTCTGAAAACTTTGTGCTTTCACAAACTGAAATCCTATAATTAGGATGAAAAAAACAATGATTCTTTTCATAACAGTATATTTTGAGGTTGATTATTTTGTACGAAATTATGTACTTAATCTAGTTGTGGAGTTTGGGTTTTAGAATTCGTTGCTATCAATTTAGAATTCGTATATCTCATTACGGTTTTAACATAATTTAAAAGAGTTGTCTGTCTTACGGTTTTTTTTATTGTTATTACATTGTACACTTTATATTTTTGTGATATGATCGACAACTTTGAAAATGAGTTTTTTGGTATTGGGATTCAAAATGGGAAAACACCAGAGAATTTAGGAGTGCTATGGAGAACCGCTCAAAACATGGGGGCAAGTTATATATTTACCATAGGTAATCGCTATGCTAAACAAGCATGTGATACGCATAATGCGGTGAAGTCAATGCCTTATTTTCACTACAATACTTTTGAGGATTTTTATAATCATCTTCCAAAAGGTGCAATGCTTGTGGGTGTAGAATTAACAGAAAAGGCTGTTGCATTAGAGACTTTTAATCATCCCAAACGATGTGTGTATTTATTAGGAGCAGAAGATCATGGCTTATCAAAAACTGCTATAGAAAAGTCACATTTCTTAATTAAATTTACTTCAGAGTTAAGTGTTAATGTAGCTGTTGCCGGCAGTATAGTAATGTACGATAGGGGAGTTGCTAAACCTCGATTTATAAGAGTTTCGGAATAAAGTATTGATATCGTGTCTTTTAATTTCCCTAATTGATGATTAGATTTATTTACTATTTTCAGTATAGATTAAAATTTATTTTGTAGTACATTTATAGCAGGTATACATCCTATGTTCAAAAAAATAGAAGAGTTTATTGCGGTATTTAGTTCGTGGATATGGGATTGGCCTCTATTGATTCTTTTGATAGGAGGTGGACTATTCTTTCTGATATATTCACGTTTTACACCTTTTTTATACTTCGGGCATGCGATCAATATCCTTAGAGGAAAATATGAAAATGAAAATGCTCCAGGACAATTAAGTCATTTTCAGGCATTGTCATCTGCCATTGCAGCTACAGTTGGGATGGGAAATATTAGTGGAGTAGCAATTGCATTGGTTATGGGTGGTCCAGGAGCTATTTTCTGGATGTGGATAAGTGCGTTAATTGGTATGGCGACTAAATTCTATACGTGTACACTGGCAGTAATGTATAGGTCTGAGAGTAAAGAAGGAACGACACTTAGTGGTCCTATGTATGTGATAACAGAAGGATTAGGGCGGCATTGGAAACCATTAGCAGTTTTCTTTGCACTAGCAGGATTAATAGGAACATTACCAGCATTTACAGCAAATCAACTTACACAAACACTGGTAGATGTATTAGATTTGAAGGATAGTGACAAGCTATATATTGGTCTCGTTTTAGCAGTTATTGCATCTTTTGTAATTCTTGGAGGAATAAAAAGAATTGGTTTAGTGGCAAGTAAATTGGTGCCTTTTATGGTGGTATTATATTTCCTTACAGTGTTTGCTATTCTGATATTACAAATTGACAAAGTACCAGAGATGTTTGTCTTGATTTTTTCTGATGCTTTCTCAGGTGAAGCTGCCGCTGGGGGAGCTTTAGGGTATTTAGTTAAAACGGGGGTGAAACGAGCTGCATTTTCTAACGAGGCTGGAATTGGTACTGCTCCTATGATGCACGGAACAGCTAAAACCAATGAACCAATTCGAGAAGGTTTAGTAGCCATGATGGGTCCTGCAATTGATACTTTACTTGTTTGTACTTTGACAGCATTGGCTATTTTGTCCACTGGAGTTTGGCAACATTCCGATGATAATGGAGTTTCTTTGACTTTAGCGGCTTTTAATTCGGTTTTGCCATATGGAATTGGAGATGGAGTTGTAATTATTATGGTGCTTGTCTTTGCTTTTTCGACTTTGTTTTCATATTCTTATTATGGAGTAACTTGTTTAGGATTTTTAACCAAACCAAAATATGGGAAGTATTACAACTACATATATATCGTTTCTATAGTAATCGCAGCGGTAGTGAAAATAGATTTTGCAATTAATCTGATTGACAGTGCCTTTGCATTGATGGCTATACCAACAATAATTTCTGGATTATTACTAGCAAAAAAGGTAAACGTTCGAGCAAAAAAATATTTTGGAGAACTAAAAACAAGTTCCAAGAATAGTATTTAGTATCTATAATTATTTTCTAACAATAAACTCGCTTCTTCGATTTTCCTGGTGTTCTTCTTCAGTGCAAGGGATACCATTAGCACATTTGTTGATAAGTCGTCGTTCTCCGTAGGCTTTTCCTTTTATTCGCCTCCAATGGATTCCGCCATTTCTTATGATATATCGAACAGTTGCACGCATACGTTTTACGCTAAGTCTTTTATTGTACCAGTAACTAGATCTACTATCCGTGTGAGAACGAACTTCAATTTTTAAATTAGGATTCTGCCTCATTACTGCAATGACCTTTTGTAAATCAGCCTCTGCGTCGGGTCTAATATTATCCGTATCCAGATCAAAGAAGATAGTTTTTAATTGTAGTGGAGCTACGATATCATCTCCAATATTAACAGGTTCTGAGGTGGTAGATAATAATTTCTCTTTCTTAAAATCTACAGGAACATTGTTAGTCGTTTCAAAAGTTTTATTTGATTTAAAAATGATATCATTTGGATTAAATCCTTCGATAGAAACTCTGATGATATATTGTTTGTCGCAATCTACTTCGAAACTGTAACCGCCGTCAGCATCAGACTTAATTTTGTTTACTATATTTCCGTCGGTATCTAATAATGTTATATCTGCATTTGCTATAGTTTCATTAGTTTCGCTATCAGTAACTATACCAGTAAGATACTCTTTGCAAGAAGTAATTAATTCTTCTGTTTGTCTAAAGCTATAGATGTCATCATTTCCTTTTCCACCTCTTCTGTTGCTAGCAAAATATCCTGTCTTATTTTCTTCATTTAATACAAAAGAGAAATCATCTTTAGAACTGTTAATAGGTTTCCCTACATTAAACACTCCATAAGAGTTATTTTCATTAGCAATAGCAACAAATACATCTAAACCGCCTAGCCCAACGTGTCCATCACTGGCGAAATATAATCGACCATTATCACTAACATAAGGAAAAGTTTCCCTTCCTTCAGTATTTATGTTATCTCCTAGGTTTTTAGGTTTTCCATATTTTCCACCTGGAAGTATATCAACTACAAATAAATCAGATTTCCCTCTGGTTCCTTTCATATCGCTGGCAAAATATAATTGTTTGCCGTCGGGACTTAGTGCCGGATGAGAAATAGAATAGTTATCACTGTTAAAAGGTAATTCTGTAATATTGGACCATCTCTGATTGGTTAAAGTAGCTTTGTATAGTTTTAATAAAACAACACCTTTTCTACTCTTTCCAAGTTTATTATTTGTGAAATTATTTCGGGTGAAATATACCGTATTTCCATCTTTGGTAAAACTTGTAGAAGATTCATGAAACTTAGTATTTATTTTTCCTTTTAACTTTTTAGGTTCTTCTGTAGAAATTTTATCCTCTTTTATTGTAGAAGAGAAAAGATCTAAAAACGGCATTTGATCCCATTCATGCACTTTAGAATTTTTACTTCTCGAAGAAGCAAATACAATTTGACCTCTATGGTTAAAACTTGGGGCATAATCTGAATATTGAGAATTTATAGTTAACGTATACAAATCATATTTACCGGATTGCATTTCTATAAAATCAAGATAATCTCGTTTGTTTATAAAGGATTTTGCACGTTTATCATTTCCAGTAGCCATATTAAACTTCTCCATGATAGTATCCGCATCACCATAACGTTCAGCACTTTTTAAACTTTGAGCATATCTAAATAAATACTCAGGTTTTACTTCTTCAGAAAAATTCGAAATTAACTTTTCATACCATTGTACTGATTCTTCCAGCTCTCCTGTAAAATAATATGAATCGGCCAACTTCCTGTATAAGTCTAAGGAAGAATACCCTTGTTTTGCAACATTCAGATAGATGTCACGAGCATTTATATAGGCTAATGCTTCAAAACTTTGGTCCGCTTTACTAAGCTGCTTATTCGTGTCTTGTCCAAAACAAAGATGTGAAAACATTAGTAATGTTATCACAGATACACATATGTTTGTGTAGTGATATCCCTTCGAAGTAGATAAAAAAGAAATAGAATAGTTTCCCAAAATGATCCCAGTATTTTTAAAATAAATTATTTGTTTTCGTGGGGTTTTGAAAACATACTGGAATTAAATTTACGAAAAATTAACAAAAGGCGTACTTGCATATACGTTTTTTACGTCCTGAATGTCCTTTTTGAAGCATCTAAATAGCATATTTAGTCGAAAATTGACATCAAAATAAACCTTTCCAAGATTGAATAGATTTGTATAATAATCAATTAACTTTGCATCAAAATCTTATATATGGGTCATAAAGCCGGTTTTGTAAATATTATAGGAAATCCGAATGTTGGAAAATCTACATTGATGAATGCTTTTATTGGAGAAAGATTATCTATTATTACTTCTAAAGCACAAACCACGAGGCATCGGATTTTAGGAATTGTGAATGGTGATGATTTTCAGGTTATATTATCTGATACTCCTGGAATTATAAAACCTGCATATGAGCTTCAAGCGTCTATGATGGGGTTTGTGAAATCTGCTTTCGAAGATGCAGATATCCTTATTTATATGGTAGAAATCGGAGAAAAAGAACTTAAGGATGAAGCTTTTTTTACTAAGATTACAAATGCTAAAATACCTGTGTTTTTATTATTAAATAAGATCGATCAATCTAATCAGGAGCAATTAGAAGAACAAGTACAGTTTTGGGCGGAAAAAGTGCCCAATGCGGAATTGTATCCAATCTCAGCTTTAGAAAATTTTAATGTAAAGGTAGTTTTTGATAGGATTGTGGAGTTATTGCCAGATTCACCAGCTTTTTATCCTAAGGATCAGTTGACAGATAAACCAGAACGTTTTTTTGTAAATGAGGCTATTCGCGAAAAGATTTTAATGCATTATAAAAAAGAAATTCCATACTCAGTAGAAGTAGAAACCGAAGAGTTTTTTGAAGACGAAACTATCATTAGAATCAGATCTGTGATTATGGTGGAGCGTGATTCTCAGAAAGGAATTATTATAGGTCATAAAGGTTCTGCGCTTAAGAGAGTTGGCGTAGAGGCTCGAAAGGAATTGGAGAAGTTTTTTGGGAAACAGATACATATAGAGTTATATGTAAAAGTGAATAAAAACTGGCGAAATAGCGAACAGCAATTAAAACGTTTTGGCTATAATCGTTAATATTTAGATTAAAATATTTTAAACCCAAAGGTTTGTAGGATTTTTGTAAGCTTTTCAATTTTACTGTTTACGGTAAAACTGTATTTTGAAGGTAAAATGCTGCATTTGAACGTTTTTACGTCTTTTTTTATGCTTTTTTGAAGTGAATCCTCTAATTTAGCATTCTTAACATATTTAAAACGCCCTAAAATATGATATAAACTTTACTTTGTCTTCACACACGTTTTTTTAGTAACGGCTTAACTCTAAAAATCAAATAAACTACAAAAGATTCTTATAATACGTACTGTCAAGGACTACTGCGTGATTTTGCATCTTCTGTCGTTATTTATCTAAAACCCAAAATAAATTAACCAGATTGAATTTTTTGAATTCAAACGAAAAAAACAACTACACAATGTCAAAATTTACTAACAAGCTTAACGTGTTAAGCCAAAAGATTGCAGCCTCCCAAGTTGCGTCATCTTTATTTGGTTTGACTTTGATCGTCATTTTCCTTGTGACTTCAGGTTTCAATACTGTAGTCGAAGAAAATAAGAAAGAACTTAATAATCAGTCCACAAGTAATTATAATTCTTCAGTGTACACAGGTTGTCAATTAACAGTTGATGCAGGTGGTGATGCAGAATTTTGTGGAGAAGGAGAAGTAACCCTTACAGCAACAGTTTCTGGAGAATCAGAATGTGTGGATTGTACAGGAGAGTATGGTGTAGAAAACACTAATAATTGTAGAAGAGATCAGGACTATGTAATGTGGTTAACTGATGGAAATAATCCAAGATGGTTTTCTAATGTAGATCTAGAATGGAATGAGTTAGCAGATGGTACAGCAACACTTACAGGTACTATTTTTGATCACACATTGACTCAGGAAACATATGAAGTAAATGCTGTATATTCAGGAAGAACAAGTACTACGCCTGCAAATAGTCCTAAAGGACATGAATGTAATAATGAAGATGAATCTGGATGGATTTATTATACAGGGCTCACTGGAACTGTAACAAGTACTGATGGATCTTGGTCTATTGATTTATCAAGAAGAGGTCCTTCTTTTCAGTTAGGTAATGGAGCTAATGTAACGGAGACTGAACTTGGGAAATACGGAGCTTGTGGATGGTTTGATACTACAGACGGTCAATATAATAGAGGAGATTTTAATTTTAATCTAGGAGATTGTGTTACTACATCAACTACCGAGGTTAATTATTTATGGTCTACCGGAGAAACTACTCCATCAATTACAGTGAATCAAGGCGGAACATACACGGTAACAGTGAAAGACTGTGAAGACTGTGAGGCTACAGATACTGTAGAAGTTGTAATAAATGACGTTCCACAAGTAGATGCTGGAGAAGATAAGGAAATATGCGTAGGTGATGAGGTGACTCTAACAGCTACCACTAATGGTAATGAAAGTTGTGAAAGTTGTATTGAATATGGTATTCAGAACACTGATTTATGCAATAGAGATGAGAACTATGTATTGTGGTTAAAAGGAGGAAGATATTTCTCTAATGTAGATTTAGAGTGGAATGAACTTGAAGACGGAACGGCTACTTTAAAAGGTACTGTGTTCGATTATACAACTACGCAATCAAATTATGAGGTAGATGTTGTTTTTACTGGAAAAACAACTAATACTCCGGCTAATAGCCCTAAAGAACATGAATGTAATAACGAAGATGAATCAGGATGGGAGTATTATGCTGAATTTACAGGAACAATAACTAGTGCTGATGGGTCCTGGTCTACAAGTTTAACAAGAAGAGGGCCAGCGTTCCAGATGGGTAATGGTGCTAACGTAACAGAAACAGAGCAAGGGAAGTTTGGAGCATGTGGATGGTTTGATACTAATGATGGTGAATATACTGTTGGAGATTTTAATTTTAATTTAGGAGATTGTATAACCTCAGAAACCAATAATACTTCATTTTTATGGTCTACTGGAGAAACTACAGAAAGTATAACAGTATCCCCAGAAGAAGATACCACTTATTCAGTTACAGTTACTAATTGTAATGGTTGTTCGGCAACTGATGAGGTAATGGTGTCTGTGAAATCTGCTACTGTTCAGTTAGGGAATGACCAAAATATTTGTTCAGGAGAAACGGTAACTCTAGTAGCTAGAGGTGAAGGAACTTTTGTTTGGTCTACGGGCGAAACAACTAGTAGTATTACGGTTACTCCTACAGAAACTACTACATATACAGTTACATTGACTAATGGAACTTGTGAAGCTTCGGATACTGTAATGGTTATTGTAAATGATCCTGTTGTGGTTGATGCAGGTGAAGATCAGGAAATATGTTTAGGAGATGAAGTAACACTTACTGCTCAGGCTACAGGCATCACTAATTGTGATGATTGTGTTGAGTATGGTATTAAAGATACTGACTATTGTAGAGGGAGACAACATCAGTTTGTTGTTTTTATAAATGATAATGGTACCAGATTATGGTTTAGTAATGTAGATCTTGTTTGGAGTGAAAATACGGATGGAACAGTAACACTAAGAGGTGAAGTATTTGAATATAATTCTACAAATACATCATTTATGGTTGATGCAACCTTCTCAGGATTCACAAATACACCACCTGTAGATAGTCCTAAAGACAGTTTCTGTCAGTCTGAGGACGCAACTGATTGGGTGTATTATACAGAGATTAGTGGATCTATTACTCAAATTGATGGAGCATTAAGTTATGATATTTCTAGAAGAGGAGAGGCGTTTCAGGTTGGAAATGGAGCTAATGTATTTGAATATACTCCTGGGGTATATGGAGGATCTGGTTGGTTTAATTTAGAAGGAAATCCTGATTCTTTTGGAGATTTTAATATTAATCTAGGCGATTGTATTACTACAGGAACTGGAGAAACAAATTATTTGTGGTCAACAGGAGAAACTACTCAAAGTATTACGGTGTCACCAGATGAAGATACTACGTATACCGTTACTGTAACTAGTTGTACAGATTGTGTAGGTGAAGATGAAGTAATTGTAACTGTAAATTCTGCTATGGCAGATGCAGGAGATGATCAGGAGATTTGTAATGGAGAAACAACTACACTTACAGTTGTTGGAGATGGAGATATAGTATGGTCAACAGGAGAAACTACTTCTACTATAGAAGTTTCTCCGCAAGAAACTACTGCTTATAGCGTAACAGTTTCTAACGGAAATTGCGAGGCTACTGATGAGGTAATAGTTGTGGTAAATTCTGTAACTGCTGATGCAGGTGAAGATCAAACCATAACTGCAGGGCAAACAGCTACTCTTACGGCAACAGGAGGAGGTACTTATTTGTGGTCTACAGGTGAGACAACAGGAACTATCGAGGTTACTCCTACAGAAACTACTACATATAGTGTTACTGTATCAGCAAATGGATGTTCAGCTATAGATGATGTTACTGTTTTTGTAGAAGGTTGTACAGTTGTGGCTGATGCGGGTGCAGATCAAACTATTTGTGGTGTTTCAGACTCTAATCCTTCTGAAGTAAATAAAATGATGCAAGATATTACTTTAACCGCTAGCGGAGGAGATACGTATCTTTGGTCTACAGGAGCAACTACGCAATCTATTGTAGTAACTCCTACTGAAACAACGACATATTCAGTTACTGTTTCAAAAGATGGATGTAGTGATACAGATGATGTTACTGTTTTTGTAATTGATATAGATGCCAATGCAGGAATAGATGTAGAAAGTACTCCAGGAGCAAATGTTGTTTTAACAGCTTCTGGTGGAGACACATATGAATGGTCAACTGGAGAGACTACTCAATCTATTACAGTAGCTCCGACAGAAACAACTACATATACGGTAACAGTTTTTAAAGATGGATGTTCAGATTCTGATGATGTTATTGTTTTTATTGGCTGCGAAGGAACTGCAAATGCAGGTGAAGATCAGACAATTTGTTCTGGTGATTCAGCTGTATTAACAGCATCTGATGGTGATATTTTCCTTTGGTCCTCTCCGTCGGGATCACCAGGTAATACACAATCGGTTACAGTTTCACCAACGGTTACTACAACCTATATCGTTACAATTGTTAGAAATGGTTGTTTGGATAGAGATGAAGTAACTGTATTTGTAGAAAGCTGTGGCGGTGGACTAGGAGGTGGTCCAACATCAATGAATAATATGTATCCTACCATTGTAGAATCTTCAGATATCATTTCTTTAGAGCTTACTACTACAAAGGATCAGGATAATATTCAGGTAGCTTTTTATAGCTTATCGGGACGATTAATGTCAAAAACGGCAACAATGAGTATTTCAAAAGGAGATAGTATAGTTAATATTGATCTTAATACATTAGGTTCAATATCTTCAGGAATATATGTTGTTAAGATCTCTAATTCAGAGGGTTATATAGTTGAAAAGATGGTTGTGAAATAATACGTTATTAATAACTAGTAGTATAATGAGTCCATCCGCTTTAAGCGGATGGACTTTTTTTGTGTGTCTAACAATTTCTTAACTGTACTCATGGATTAATAGATTTAATTTATTCTTTTCATAACACTAAGGATAAACTCATTATTGAATTTTGATGGCTAATACAAATCATATCAATAATGAAAATTTTTAATAAATCATGCCTTATTGTAATTGGGGCTTTAGGATTGTTCTGCTCTTGTAATTTAGATGATTATCAAGGAGGTAGTGGAACAAGCGATCTTACTTTTAATAAAATAGGAAGTTTAATTAACGGTACTGGAGGCGAAGGGTTTGCAGAGATTTCGGCCTTTGATCCAGAGACTGCCAAACTTTTTGTGATTAACCCTAATGATGTAGAACTTTCTGTTTGGAATCTTTCTGATCCCTCTTCACCTGTAGCAGGGACTGATATTCCTTTAAACGGTATTCCTAATAGTGTAGCTGTAAACGATGGAATTGTAGCTGTTGCACTTGAGAATGCTGCTGATAAACAGGCAGAAGGTACTATTGCAATCTATGAGGCAGAATCACAAACTCTTTTAAATACCTATCCTGCCGGAGCTTTACCGGATATGGTGACATTTAGTCCTGATGGAAAATATATTATTGCAGCCAATGAGGGAGAACCAAATGATGAGTATACAAATGATCCAGAAGGATCTGTAACTATTATAGATGTAATCTCTGGAGAAGTTTTTGAAGTTGATTTTAGAGCATTCAATGGGAGAAAAATAGGTAATGATTTTAGAGTGTTCGGTCCAGGAGCAACCTTAGCTCAGGATATAGAACCAGAATATATTGCCATTTCCGATGATTCTAAAACAGCCTATGTGGTACTGCAAGAAAATAACGGTATTGCAACTATAGATTTAAGAAGCAAAACCGTAAGAAGTATAATAGGCCTTGGTGTAAAAGATTATTCTTTAGCTATGAATCAACTAGACGCCAGTGATAAGGATGGTATTGTAGGAAATTTTCAAAATTGGCCGGTTTTAGGATTTTATCATCCTGATGCAATTACATTCGCTAGAGTTAGAGGAGCTCGGTTTTTAATCACAGCAAATGAAGGTGATGCTAGAGATTATGATGGATATTCTGAAGAAGAAAGAGTAAAGGACTTAGAATTAGATCCAACAGCTTATCCTGATGCTGCTACTTTGCAGTTAGATGAAAACCTAGGGAGATTAAAAACCACAACAGCAAATGGAGATATAGATGGTGATGGCGATGTGGACCAGATATATGTATATGGAGGAAGATCTTTTACAATCTGGTCAACTTCTGGTCATAAGATTTATGATAGTGGAGATCAAATAGCAAAAACTATTTTAGAATTAGATCTCGATGCTTTCAATAGCAATGAAGGAGACGGTACAGATAAAAGGTCTGATGATAAAGGAGCTGAACCTGAAGCAGTAGAAATTCTTGAAGTTGGTAGAAGTACATTACTTTTTGTAGGTTTAGAGAGAACAGGAGGTGTTATGATATATGATATTTCTAATCCAGTTAATCCAAAATTTATAGATTGGTTAAGAGATACAACTGATATCTCACCTGAGGGATTAATTACAGTAAAAGCTGAAGATAGTCCAACAGGAAATGCATTGGTAATAGTAACTCATGAAGTATCAAATAGCGTAGCTATATATGAGATTAAATAGGCATCCATAAAAAGTTTGTTGTTTTACAGTAACCGAGGTATCTACATTTGTTTTTATCTTTGAAGTAAGTAATTATTTCACTGACTGACTATCAATTATGAAAAAGTTCAATAGGTCGATGCGCTGACCGTTGAGCTTTTTCGTTTTTAATGACCTTCCCTTTTATTTTATTTGTCTGATATTTAAACTTCAATAGTTTAGGTAGAATAAAAAGACTAATTTTGCACAAAATTTAGAATTCAGGATAATGAGCAATATAGTGGCAATTGTAGGACGACCAAATGTAGGAAAATCTACTTTTTTTAATAGACTGATCCAAAGAAGAGAAGCTATCGTAGATGCGGTGAGTGGAGTTACTCGTGATCGTCACTATGGTAAGAGTGATTGGAATGGTAAAGAATTCTCTCTAATAGATACTGGTGGTTATGTAGTAGGTAGTGATGATATTTTTGAAGCTGAAATTGATAAGCAGGTAGAACTTGCAATCGATGAAGCGGATGCGATCATTTTCATGGTAGACGTGGAATCTGGTGTTACCGGTATGGATGAAGAAGTGGCTAATTTACTTCGTAAAGTCAATAAGCCGGTTTTTCTAGCTATAAATAAAGTTGATAATGGTAAAAGAGCCGAAAATGCTGTAGAGTTTTATAGCCTAGGACTTGGAGAATATTATACCATAGCAAGTATTAACGGAAGTGGTACAGGAGAGCTTTTGGATGCGTTGGTAGAGGCGTTGCCAGAAGTAGAAGAAGTAGAAGAAACTGAGCTACCTCGTTTTGCTGTTGTGGGAAGACCTAATGCAGGAAAATCTTCATTTATAAACGGACTGATTGGAGAAGATAGATATATTGTTACTGATATTGCGGGAACTACCCGAGATTCTATTGATACTAAATATAATCGTTTTGGTTTTGAGTTTAATTTGGTTGATACTGCAGGGATAAGACGTAAAGCCAAAGTTAAAGAAGATTTAGAGTTTTACTCGGTAATGCGATCTGTTCGGGCAATTGAGCATAGCGATGTATGCCTGGTAATGGTTGATGCTTCCAGAGGGTTTGATGCTCAGGTACAGAATATATTTTGGTTAGCAGAACGCAACCGAAAAGGTGTGGTGATTCTTGTCAATAAATGGGATTTGATAGAGAATAAGGAAAGTAACACCATGAAAGAATTTGAAAGGCATATTCGTAAACAAATAGAGCCTTTCACAGATGTTCCAATTGTTTTTATTTCTGTATTGACTAAACAACGAATTTTTAAAGCAATAGAAACCGCAGTAGAAGTATATAAGAATCGTTCTAAAAAGATTAAAACCAGTGTGATGAACGATACAATGCTTCCAATTATTGAGAGAAACCCACCACCAGCCTATAAAGGTAAGTATGTGAAGATTAAATATTGTATGCAATTACCTACGCCTCAACCACAATTTGCGTTTTTCTGTAATTTGCCGCAATATATTAGGGAGCCTTACAAACGATATTTAGAGAATCAACTACGAAAAGAATTTGATTTTCACGGAGTACCCGTAGCTGTGTATTTTAGGAAAAAGTAGTAAAACACGTGTATGAAAAAGTCAACTCTAGTCATACTACTATTTGGAATTGTTGTAATATCTATTTTAGCCTGGTTTATTAGTGATTCCTCTAGAGAAGTTTTGACAGCATTTGGTGAAATGGAAAATACTTTGAAAACTAATAGTCTTTCTGTTGAAATTAAAAATGACTCACTGTTAAGTGAAATAAGTGATAAAAAACTAGTATATAAGGCAAAACAGGTAGATTCTTTAACAACCAATTTCAAAGAATATTTGGAATCTGTAAAGCAAGAAATGTTAGGTAGTATAAAAGATCCTAAAAATTATGAGTTAATGGATAAGCCTAATAATATGTTTTTTTTCGAAAATGGTTTGTCTGAAAAAGGAGAAGAATTTATTGCAAAAATGAATCAATTCAGAGATAGGTTATTGATACTTGTAGAAACTCCTTCATTAAAAAATGAGATAAATAATATACTTAATACAGGACAGGTGTATTCTAGAAATGGTGAAAGACGAAAATGGTTGGAGTATAATTTTAAAGGATTTCCGTTAATAGCTAGTATAACTAAACTTACTCAGATGCAGGTAGATGTTTCGTCGATTGAATCAAAAATATTTCTTGATTGTTTAGGGAAATAATTACAACTGCTCCTTAATCTTTAGTAATTGCCCTCTAATAGACTCTAGTTTTCTAATGATGTCAAAGCTATCTAAGGCCTCTTGCTTTTGCTCTTTAAGATGAATTTTCGCACCTTCTAAGGTAAATCCACGTTCTTTTACTAAGTGGTATATTAACTCAAGATTCTTGATGTCTTCAGGAGTAAATTTTCTATTTCCTTTGGCGTTCTTTTTTGGTTTTAGAATGTCAAATTCTTTTTCCCAGAAACGAATAAGAGAAGCATTTACATCGAATGCATCTGCTACTTCTCCAATACCATAGTACATTTTTTTTGGTAAGTCAATATACATAGTTAGTTTTCGTTTTTTTGGGTAAAACTTCCATCTTTTTCAAAAACCAAATTACTTTCTGGAAAATCTTCCTCAGTCAATTTTTTTATTTCCTTTAATGCTCTTTGTTGATCATCAATAAATGGATATACCTCATCAATTTGCTTAGCAGAATGGAGTTTACCTTTGATAAAATTACCTTCAGGATCTACTTCTATTTCAGCAATAGGGGCGTATCCTTTTATGCCAGTTAAATTAAATCTGGAATAAGTACAAAAATTACCTAAACTATAGGCAATAAATTTATTGTTATATACTTCAAAAGCTCTTGATACATGAGGACCGTGTCCTAAAATAATATCTGCTCCTGCATCTATTAACGTATGTGCAAAAAGATATACATTACCGCGGTCTTCACCATAAAAACGTTCTGTTTTTCTGGTTACATGAGTGTGATCCGCACCTTCTGCACCTCCGTGAAAAGAAACAATTACGATATCTACTTTTTCCTTTAGTTCTTTTACAATCTTTTTTGCCTTTGTCAAGTTATGAATTTTTACGCAATCTTTGTTTGGGGCAAAGGCACAAAATCCGTACGTTATTCCATTTTTTTCAAATATTGTAGATTCCTGAGCAAAAATGCCCGCATAAGCGATATTGTGTTTTTCAAGAGTTTTAGCTGTATTCTTAATGCCGATTGCTCCAAAATCACCAATATGATTATTCGCAATACTCATAACATCAAATCCTGTTTCTTCTAGATATTTACCAAAAGATTCTGGGGATCGAAATGAATAACATTTAGAAGGGTCAGAACAACGTTTTGCATTCTCACCTTCGTCAGTGAGCGTACCTTCTAAGTTTCCAAATAGAATATCTGCTTGTTTTAAAATGACATTTACATCATCAAAAGGACCTTTGTTCTCCCGAGGCATATAACTTTCATTAGGAAAATTTGTGGCCATCATAATGTCCCCTACCGCCATCAATTTTATGCTTTTAGGAGCCGAAAGTTTTTCCATTTCCAGTTTAAAATCCTCAACAATGGTAGTCATTGAGTCGATAGCTTCTTTTGAAAATTTCTGTGCTTGTATTGTATAATTAAAACCAATTAGAAATACAAAAAGAAGTGCTTTGCGCATAGGAACTAGTCTAGAGTTTCATTAATTAGAGAAGAAGCTTTAAGCATTTCGTTGAACTCCTCAGAAGTCAAACTTCCGTAATAAAAGTTACGTGGATTAATTCGCTCTCCATCCTTAAATATTTCGTAATGAAGATGAGGAGCAACAGATCTTCCTGTGCTTCCTACATAGCCAATTACATCGCCACGTTTTACTTTTTGTCCTTTTTTTACATTGTATTTACTAAGGTGTGCATAGAGACTTACATAGTTAAAACCATGATCAATTCTAATGTGCCTTCCATAACCACTAGAATTTGCATCGGCACGTGTAACAGTTCCGTTACCTGATGCATATATAGGAGTTCCTGTTGCAGCAGAAAAATCCATTCCATAATGAAACTTTCTTGCTTTGGTAAAAGGATCACTTCTCCATCCATATCCAGACGCCATTCGTTTTAGGTCAGTGTTTTCTATCGGTTGGATTGCAGGGATTGTAGATAATAACTCTTCTTTTTGCTCTGCGAGCTCCTTAATTTCGTCCAGCGATATAGATTGTACAGCTATCTGTTTGGTAAGTTTATCGATCTGTCTTTGGCTTTCGATAATCATTTCAGAATTATCATAACCTTCATAACCCTTATATCTATTAACTCCTCCAAAACCAGCGCCTCTTACTTCTTCAGGAATCGGTGGTGCACCAAAATAGAGTCTATATATATTGTCATCTCTTTCCGCAATTTCAGAAAGAACAGCGTGATCTTTCTTTAATTGCTTGTTCATAAGCTCGTACTGAAGCTGCATGTTTTCCAATTCTCTTTTATATGCCTTTTCTTTTGGAGTCTCTAATTGAGGGATGTTTAAATAGACAAGTAATAGCACAAAACCAGCTAAAAAAGCACCAAGAACGCCTAAAATGGCAAAGCCAAATTTACGTCCTTTCTTTTGCTCAATTCTACGATAAGATAGCGTCTCGCTATCGTAGTAATATTTAACCTTTGACATATTCTAAAATATACTATTTTTGCAGGATATTAGCCAAAAATAGGTTGATTTATACTTTGGGGCTAGAACAAATATAATAAAATGTCGCAAAGTGTAGAAAAAACTGACAAATATCAATAGCATATCTTTAGGTGGCCATTGGTAACTAACTGATTAGAAATAAAATATAAAAAAATGAAATCCCAAGACATCAGAAACCAATTTTTAGCGTTTTTTGAATCCAAAAAACACAGTATAGTGCCTTCTGCACCTATGGTGATTAAGGACGATCCTACCTTGATGTTTACCAATGCCGGGATGAATCAGTTTAAAGAATTCTTTTTAGGAAACGGAATTCCTAAAAATAATAGAATTACCGATACTCAAAAATGTCTTCGAGTTAGTGGTAAACATAATGATTTAGAAGAAGTAGGTATGGATACCTATCACCATACCATGTTCGAGATGTTAGGAAATTGGAGTTTTGGTGATTATTTCAAAACAGAAGCTATCGAATGGGCTTGGGAATTGTTAACAGAGGTTTTTGGGATTGATAAAGATATTCTATATGTTTCTGTTTTTGAAGGAGCAAAGGATGAAAACCTGAACATGGATCAGGAAGCTTATGATTTATGGAAAAACATAGTTCCAGAAGATCGTATCATCATGGGTAATAAAAACGATAATTTCTGGGAAATGGGAGATCAGGGACCTTGTGGACCTTGTTCTGAAATTCACGTAGATTTAAGATCTGAAGAGGAAAAAGCAAAAATACCAGGTCGTGACTTAGTAAATCAGGATGATCCATTAGTAGTGGAAATCTGGAATCTTGTTTTTATGCAATATAATCGCAAGGCAGATGGTTCTTTGGAAAAATTACCCGCGCAACATGTGGATACAGGAATGGGGTTTGAACGTTTGTGTATGGCATTACAAGGTGTAAAGTCTAATTATGACACGGATGTTTTTACGCCGTTAATTAGAGAAATAGAAACGATCACTAATACTACCTATGATAAAAATAGTTTACCAACAGATGAAAACGGTAAGGTTAGTGTTGCGATCCGTGTAATTGCCGATCACCTAAGAGCAGTATCATTTTCTATAGCGGATGGTCAATTACCAAGTAATACAGGTGCAGGGTATGTAATCCGTAGAATTTTGAGAAGAGCAATTCGTTATGGATTTACGTTTTTAGACACAAAAGAACCTTTTATATATAAGCTTGTAGATACGCTTAGTAATCAAATGGGTGGCGCTTTTCCAGAATTAAAAGCTCAGAAAAATTTAATTACTAACGTTATAAAGGAAGAAGAAAATTCATTTCTAAGAACACTAGATCGAGGATTGGTATTGTTAGATAATGTAATTAAGGACACTAAAGGGAAAACAGTTCCTGGAGAAAAAGTATTCGAATTGTATGATACATTTGGTTTTCCTGAAGATCTTACGGCTTTAATTCTTTCTGAGCAGGGATATGAATATAATAAAGAAGTTTTTATAGCAGAGCTAAAAAAACAGAAAGATAGAGCGAGAGCGGCTTCTGAAGTAAAAGCGGGTGATTGGGAGATTTTAATCCCAGAAGCAAAAGAAGAGTTTATAGGGTATGATCATCTTTCTGCTGATGTAAAGATTTCTAGGTATCGTAAGGTAGATAGTAAGAAGGATGGAGAGCTATATCAATTAGTTTTTGATAAAACACCTTTTTATCCAGAAGGAGGAGGTCAAGTAGGGGATAAAGGATATCTAGAAGTAGATAATGGAGATGTGGTATATATTATAGATACTAAGAAAGAGAATAATTTAATTATTCATTTTGCTAAAACATTGCCTAAGCATATTAATGCGACACATCAGGCAGTTGTAGATGCTAAGCAACGAGCTAAAACTGCTTCTAATCATACGGCTACGCATTTATTGCATCAGGCATTGCGTACTATTCTGGGAATACATGTAGAACAAAAAGGTTCTATGGTGCATAGTGGAAATCTTCGTTTTGACTTTTCTCATTTCTCTAAAGTTTCGGCAGATGAGTTACAACAAGTAGAAGACTTTGTGAATGCAAGAATTCGTGAGAGTTTACCATTAGAAGAGCAACGAGCTATTTCTTATGATCAAGCAATTGTAGAAGGAGCTATTGCGTTATTTGGTGAGAAATATGGAGATGCGGTAAGAGCCATCAGATTTGGGGAATCAATGGAACTATGCGGAGGAATTCATGTGCAAAACACTAGCGATATATGGCATTTTAAAATCACTTCAGAAAGTGCTGTTGCAGCAGGGATTCGTCGTATAGAAGCAATTACTAGTGATGCAGCAAAAGAATATTTTACAACACAGTCTGAAGCTTTTTCTGAAGTAAAAGCTGTTTTGAAAAACCCTAAAAATCCAATAAAGGCTATTATAGCTTTGCAAGAAGAAAATTCTAATCTTAAAAAACAGATAGAAGGACTTCTTAAAGATAAAGCAAAGAATCTAAAAGGAGATTTTAAATCAGAATTCCAAGAAATAAATGGTATCCAGTTTTTGGCTAAGAAAGTAGATCTAGATCCAGCCGGTATAAAAGATTTATCTTTTGAATTAGGAGGGGAAATAGAAAATGCTTTTATGCTTTTTGGGGCTAATAATAATGGAAAAGCATTGTTATCTTGTTATATTTCTAAAAATCTGGTAGAGGAAAAAGGATTGAATGCTGGTCAAGTTGTTCGTGAATTAGGGAAATACATCCAAGGTGGTGGTGGTGGACAACCATTTTTTGCAACTGCGGGAGGTAAGAATCCATCAGGAATAGAAGAAGCTTTAGAAAAAGCTAAACAATACTTATAACTAAAAATCAAAACTCCAAGATTCTTTCTTCTTAGAGAGAGTCTTGGGGTAAGATGCTTATGAACCTACAAACCAAAATACCCATAAAACCTCAGCAACCTAAAATTGATTATGATGCAGAGTTGTTGTTGTTAGGATCATGTTTTGCAGAAAATATAGGAGATAAATTTGAGTATTTTAAATTTAAGACATTAGTTAACCCTTTCGGAATACTTTTTCATCCTAAAGCTATCGAAACCTTTCTTTGGATGGCGACGCAACAGGAAGAATATACCGAGACAGATTTGTTTTATCATAATGAGCAATGGCACTGTTTTGATGCACATTCTAAATTAAGTCACTCTGATCAAGGTCAATTGCTTCAGACGCTCAATAAAGCCTTAAAGAATACATGTCAAAAGATTCAATCTGCTTCTCACATATGTATTACATTAGGAACGGCTTGGGTGTATCGCTTGCAAGCATTGGATATGGTGGTTGCGAACTGTCATAAAGTTCCACAAAAGGAGTTTAAAAAAGAGTTATTGTCTGTAGAAGACGTAGGTCAGTGTTTGCAAAATAGTATTGGTCTGATTAGAAGTTTAAATCCTAATGTGAAGATCATATTTACAGTATCTCCAGTAAGACATAGTAAAGATGGTTTTGTGGAAAATAATCAAAGCAAATCACATTTGATTGCTGCTGTGCATAAAACTATAGCTGCTGATAATAATTGCGGTTATTTTCCTTCCTATGAAATTATGATGGATGAGTTAAGAGATTATAGGTTTTATGATACAGATATGATTCATCCTAGTGTTATGGCTATTGATTATATATGGGAGTATTTTAAACAAACCTGGATTTCTGAAGAAGCATTAAAAACGATGCATAGGATTCAGGAAATACAAAATGCGATGGCTCATAGACCTTTTAATCCTGATAGTGAACAACATCAATTATTTCTTCAGAAATTGGAACTGAAAAAACAACAACTTGAGCAAGAATATTCTTTTATTAAGTTTTAAAATATTTGTTGTCAGAAGTGTATAAGCTTAGGTAAAGGTGTAGTTACTTTTTAAAGACGTTTGATATTAATTGTAAACTACCCGCTATAACTCCAACTCCAAACGAATCAGAACCTAAAGGGTTATCCCAGGATTGTTGCTGTAAAGAAATATTTACTACAGGGTCAAAAAGTGATTTATGAGTAAACGCATTATTTCTTATGACTAAATATGGGCGAGTTCTTGAAATTCCAAAAGAAGGATAATCCGAAATCCGAGAAAGTCCTAAAAATAATCTATAATCATTTGTTCCGTTGTTTATTCCCTTTAAACTATAGTTTTCTGATTTGATAACAGGAATAGAATCTATGATTAATGTTTTGGTGCTTTTTTTAGCGCTTAAAGATGGATTTGATAAGCTTTTTTGAGCATAGATTTCAGCGCTTGCGCTCATAATACATAGTATGGATAAAATTAAGATTTTAGAATACGTCATAATGTAGAAGTTTGGCTGTTTAGTAACTTTATCTAATACATCAAAAATTATTCCATAAAAACTTATTTTATAATGTTAACCTATTGATTTTTAGTAATACTAATAGATAGGATAGATATATGAGTATAAAAGTCTTTATTGTGAGGTTTTTTTACGTGAGATCGGGTGATAGCTACAGTAGTTGCGCCCGATCTTTATTTAGTTATTTTGTCTCAGTTCTTCTTCTAATAAAACGATTTTGGTTTCTAAATCATGTAAACGATCATAAACATCTACAGGTTCGGGCATTTGTTTAGAGGCAAACATAGTAACATACCAGGCTTCCATGATTTCTTCAGAATTAATAGTGTATGTCGGGTAATTACCGTCTTTATTATCTGATTTAAGAATAAGTTTACCTCTTTCTTCTATCCTATTAATAACCCTTTTTAATACAATACCATCATTTTTGCTTACAATAACATAAATTCTTCCATCTTTAATATCGCTGAGCTCCTCTACATATTTGCCAAAAACCAAATCTCCATCAAAAAAAGTACGTACCATAGAATTTCCTTGTACTTCAAAACATCTAAAAGTGCCATTAGTAAGATGTGGCATATTAAAAGAAGGTAGTGTTTCTATAAATTCAGTATCTCCATATCCGTCCAGATATCCTGCTCTTGCTTTTATGGGAACATATACTACATTTTCATCGCCTTCTTGATTTACAGCAACTACTTGTGGAATTCCACCATATGTTTGAGTTTCTTGATGTTTTTGTCTTAATAGTTCATTGCTTTTTCCGAAAAGGTATTCAGGGTCGATGTTGAATTCATCAATAATACGTTCTAATAAATCGTATCCTGGTTTGGTGCGTTTTCTCGAACCATCAGCTTGTAATCTTCCTGTGGTAATGCTATCTATTGTTGTGCTGGTGACTCCTATTCTTTTAGCAAAAGAATGATTATTTAGGTTGAAAAAATCTATTATTTCCCTAATTTTTATATCGATTTCTACCATTTTGACAATCTTTTTGTTAAAAACATATGATGAATATAAATTTAAACATTTTACAGAATAATTCTGTATTTTGTTGTTTAATTCTGTAAAATGTTGTATATTTGTACTGTAATTAGTTGCTAAAATACGAAAAAGAATTCATAATCAAACATTTGTGTTATTTCTATTGCAACATTTTCAGGTGAACTAGTATAAGACGTCGTGCTAAAATCACTTTAGACGGTTAACTATTCAAACAAAAGTTTGAATAGGGTGGTATTTCTGTGTCTAATTTAAAATTAAAAAAGACCTATGCAACGAAGTAGACTGTTATTAGAAAAGCGTAAACAGTTTGTTCAGAATTATGTCGAAAACAATTCAGAAAAACAAATGAAAGTCATTGTCGAAGAGTTGATAGATCAGCTCTTCATTTCAGAAAAAACAATTTATAACATTTTAAAAGACTAAACATGAGTCAAAACATTAAGAACACATTATACAGATTTGTAACCATGCGTTCTCCAGAATTAATAGGAGATCAAGAAAAAGCGAATGGATTTATTAGTTATCCAGAAAAAGATATCGCTATGACGGATACGTCAACTTTGCCAACAGATTTGGATGTGAGTGCGCCTATTGCAAAACGTCTTTCTGAAACAATGGTGAATTATGTGCCTAAATACAAATCGGTAGCGCAATTAAAAGAGGATACAGATGATTTTAATGAGTTCGCAAAATGGTTGATCGCTAATAGAACTCGATTAAATGTAGCAGAAACGGATACAAAAATTGCTGATTTAGATGGTTACAAGCCGACAGCGGCTCAGATTATTGCTATTTGGGATGATCTTCATCATAATATCATAAATAATGGCTCTCCTTATTTAAGAGATCTGCTCTTATCATATATTGTTGCAGAATTTTTCGTTACAAGATCAGTTCGTTTAGAAAAAACGGATGAAGCTTATAGAAAAATGGCTCAATCCAGAGTTGTAATTGATAAATCATTGTTTTCTGAAACCCCTGTAGTTAAAGATCCAGAGACCGATCAACCGATTATGGCAAAGGATTTTCAGAAAGAAATGGATCTGGCGATCGCCACCGAGCAGAATGAAGAGTTGAGATGTATTCTGGAAGAAATAGAAAGAGCGGAAAAAGTATATATAAAAGAAAATCAAAAGGCTCAAGATCTTTACCAGAAAGATTATGACGGATTGGTAAAAAAAGCATATGATGATGCTGCGGTTATAGAAAGAATAGTAGAAGATTCAGAAACTGGAACGACAGCGGTTGTTAGAGATTATGATAATTTAATTTTACCAGCGTATGATTTTTCGGCTGTAAATGAGTTAGAAGATCCAAAGGCACTGGGTTTATTGAGTGAAAAAACACTTTCATATGTAAATAAATTAAGTGCAGAGTTTTTGTTTGATTCATTTAGTGAAATCAAAGAAGCGATTAATACGGAGATTAAAACGAACGTTGGTATTATATCCGAGAATACTGATTTGGGTAATAAACAAATCAATGTATTAGGAACCCCACTTCCTGTTAAAGATTCATTAGAAGGAACTCAATTCAGCTTCAGTTGTTGTGCGTTAGGATTGATAGGTTCGGAAACCTATTCTATTATTATGACCATCAAAGTGCCTGATAGTAGTTATGATGTAACAGGTACGTTGTATCATATGAATTATACTGATGGTACTAGCAATACAAATGGGTATTTCAGACAACGAAAACTCAATAATAGTATATCTCTGACCCTGTATAATGGAATTACAATAAATAAAGATATCGAAAGATTTAAGGGGGATATCACTTTTGCAAATGGAGCTAAGTATAAATTCAACATTCCTGGGTTTAGTACTAATGGATGTTCTGCTGGAACATTGACTTTAGTTTCTGGAGGTAATCCAGGAAGTTCTGATGATGAAGTACCTACTGGTTTTGGGATACAACGTTTAGGAATTGCAGATTATCGAAAAGTAGAACAAGAAGTATGTTGTTATGTTCCTGGAGAAGTTTCTCATATCGAGAATATTATGGCTCGTGAGTATAAAGAAAAATCTACCAGAAGATTGCGTAGACAAGAGGATACCTTGACTACTTCTGCAGAGCAAGAAACAGAAAGTTTAACAGAAACTACTTCTACAGGTCGTTTTGAGATGAATCAGGAGATCGCGTCTGTGATTGCCAAGGATCAGTCTTTTGCGGCAAATGCAGGAGTATCGTATTCAAATCCTTCTGGATTTAGTGCCAGCGCTAATGCCAGTTATGCTAATAATACCAGTAAAGAAGAATCAAATCTTCAGGCAATCAGTCAGGCAAAAGAATTGACAGAGAGAGCATTAGATCGAGTTGTGCAAAAAGTTCGTGAGGAACGTGTGACAAAAGTGGTCGAAGAATATGAAGAAAACAGCTCGCATGGTTTTGATAATCGCAAAGGAGATAAGCATATTTCTGGAGTATATCGCTGGGTAGATAAAATTTACAACAATAGCATTCTAAATTATGGAAAGCGATTGATGTATGAATTTATGATACCAGAACCTGCAGCTTTTCATGATGAAGCTATAAAGCTAAAAGGAAATAATACGGATGAGGTATTAACAAAACCTGTAGATCCAAGAACTTCAAGTGTTCTTAATCTATCAGATTATAGTAAGGTTACTGCTTCTACATTGAAGTATTGGGCAGGAGTATTCAATGCATCAATAGATCCATTGCCTGCCGAAAATGTTACAGTTTCTAAAGCGTATAGTAAAGATGATACTTCTATAAATAACGGACGATTTGGACATGCGGGTCACGAGAATGTTGATATACCAGAAGGATATTTGGTAAGTAGATATTCCGGATATTTCACCTATGAAAGAGGGATTCATGAAGGAACCTGGAGAAGAAATGGTTCCATCACAATAGGTGGTAGAAAGCATTCATTTACAGCTCAGGATGCTTCAGAAAGTATTATACTTTCCGGAAGTTTCTTCAGTCAAAAAATCAGTAATTCTTTAGAATTTTCCGTGACATCTTGGGATGTAGGAGTATATGCTTTTAATCTGTATGTAACATGCGAATTATCTCCAGAAGGAAGACAAGCTCAGCAAATCAAAGCTTTTGAGGCAATTATGGATGCCTATGAAACTAAACTGGCTGAGTATAACGAAAAGTTAGAAGCGCTAAAAGCACAACAAGAAGAAATGCTAAAAGTCAATCCTGGATTCTATAGACAAATAGAAAAAACCGTATTGCGTAAAAATTGTATTACGTACTTATTAGGGCAGGATAAAGTAGGAGTAGAAGGAATGATCACAGGAGAAGGGTTAGAGATTCGACCTAATCACACCAATGATACACTGGATACTTATGCCGCGAGAGTTAAGTTCTTCGAGCAAGCTTTTGAGTGGGATATTATGAGTTACCAGTTCTATCCATTTTACTGGGCTAAAAAAGAAAATTGGGGAGGAAAGTATATCGTAGATAATAACGATCCATTATTCAAGGCTTTTTTACAGAGTGGTATGGCCAGAGTGATTATTACAGTACGTCCTGGGTTTGAAGAAATGGTTAACTGGTATCTGGCAACTGGTCAGATCTGGAATGGTGGTCAAGTGCCAACAATTGATGATGAAGAGTTCGTTTCTATTGTAGAAGAACTTCAGAATCCAGAAAGCGTAGTAGAGGAAACTTGGGAGACTCGTGTTCCTACATCTCTGACTGTTATCCAGGCCGGATCCATAGGTCTTAATGTAGAAGGATTGCCGTGCGATTCTGATTGTGCAGACTGGTCTCAGTTTGATTCTGATCTTAATCCAATCCAGCAAACCAATGAGTTGATTGGAGGTGATGACGAATCTATAGATACAGGAGGTATCGGATCTGATACGGTAGGCGATACCGCAGTATCATAATTTCATTTTAAATATAAGGAAAAGGTGAATTGTAAAACCTGAAAAATGGTTTCAAATTCACTGCATACAGTGTCCCCGCTAATTAAGGATTAGGGGATGCTGTATGCCTTAAAATTAATATTAATACAAAAGAAAACAACTATGTATGCATATGAATATGGTGTTAGGAATTTTGACAAAAAATACCAGCCATTTCCAAATATTACCGTTTTCAATGATCAAATCGAAGTTTTAGATCAGACCAATTCATTATTTTCAGAAGTTCTTGTTTATAATCAAGTTACGTTGGATGAGAATAACAATTCCTATGCTAGAATTACTCCTTCCGGAATTGAATATTCAGATCTTTTTGTAAAAGAATATTTGCAGAAATTTGGCCAATTCTCCTCTACTGGAGAAATTAGAAATATTGTTGGGTTTTCATCACAAAGAGAAGTATTTGAGTTTGAAGGAAATTACTTTGTTTTCAATCCTGAAATTGTGATTTTAGATGAGGTAGAAGTCACTGCCAAAGGTGTTGGAAATAAGAAAAAATTTCCACCCGATCTTAGCTTGTTAAATGAACAATTAGAAGGATCAGAATTATCAGTTATTTTATTTATTACTAAAGACGGAGCAAAACTAGAGCGAGCATATCAAAAGATCAATCAATTAGGTGCTAATGAGATCGTCATGTTTATAGAAAAAGACGATGCTTACAACACCTTTGGTTCAGTAATACGAGTAAACTCTGGTGATAATATTACCGAAAGCACTGATATTCCATATAATGATATCGCCAAATTGACCAAAACCTTTGAAATTGGCGTTAGTTCTTCGGTAGTTAAAGAAGTGTTGGAAGATCATGTAAAAGATAAAGACAGTGTTTTTTATTTAATTCGAAATGTATTTCAAAAAGGTATAGAAGTAGTGAATATTCCTGCCAATTTTGCTTTAGAAAAAGTAGCAGATGCTATGGATACTGTTTCCAAAGGAATTGAAAATAACCTGAAGATTGGAAGTAAATATTGGAAGGCATTTGATAAAGCTGGAAACCCAGATAAAACGTATAGTCCAATACTTCCCGGTTTTGAGTTGATAGAGCAAATAGAAACACTCAATGAAAATACAGATTATGATCAATTATTAAGTGGATTTACCCAAAAGTTGGATGCTTTGGAAAATCAATTACAAACAGGAATTGATAAAATCCCTTTTCAGTTGATTCGTGATTTTGTAAAAGAAAAAATAAGTGTTCTTTTTGATTTTATAAATGAAGGAAAAACATTTCTAAAAGAAGTAGCTTCTCAGGTATTGTCATTAACTAAAAGTTATTTCATTTTTTTAAATTCCTTTTTAGTGGGATTGATCAATAGTTTGGTCGATGTGGTCAAAGGTATTTTTGATCTGATTGGTTTGATCTGTAAGATTGTTATTGGAATTAATAAAGCTCAAGAGCAAACTGCCAAAACTCCAGCATCTATGTTTAGCTTATTCGTAGAGCTTTTCGAAAATGCTATGGAAGCGACTGCGAAGTTATTTACCTTGAAAAATATCAAAGCGTTCTTCAAGTTTATGATTGGACTTTTTGTGAAATTCTTGACTTCTCCTCCTTCAATTTCTTCAGATAAATTGGGATATGGTATTGGATATCTGATCGGATTTATAGTCGAAGAAGTGGTGTTTGCAATCCTCACAGGAGGAGCTAAAACAGTCGGAACAGCTTTAAAACTAGCTGTGGATTCTTATAAAAGTCTGATTAAAGGAGTGTATAGAGCTACCGAAAAGACCATTAAATTCACTATTGATGGCATTTTAACGATTATCAGAGAAATACAAAAACAACTGAGTAACTTTCCAAAGTTTTTAGATGATTTGGGGAAATGGTTGGATGATGCCTGGGCATCTGTTAAGGCTGATGTTGTTCTTTCTTCTGGATCTGGAGTGTTACTTGGAGAAATTATTCCTATTCAAGCGTTTTTTAAAACTATAAAGTTATTGTCGAAAAGAATTTGGATTAACCAATTAGAAAAGGTTGGTTTTACTGTACAGAAGCTGGGAGAAGACAGTTTCAGGTTTGTTTATAAAAATGAAGAGATCTTTGTGGGCTCCAAAGCTCAGGCAAAAACAGAGCTTGAAGGTTATTTTTCTAATACTGGAAGAAATAAAAAACTGGAACAATATTTGGATGAATTGCTAATTATATTTAAAAGAAGCACGTTTAAACATAAACCAAGTTCGGGTGTTGTTGTAAGTAAGGATACACCTTTAGGAACCTATCTGGTAGGAGGTTGGATGACAGATTTAAAGTTTATTTTAAAAGAATTAGACTATCCTGTAATTACTGATTTCGAAATTCTGAGAAGAAACTTTGAATTTTTAGCACCTTCTGGTCAGAAATATAATTTGCTAAATGTTTCAGAGGAAGTTGTACGTTATTTTTCGAAAAGAGGAGGTTTTTTTAATAGGGTAAATGCTAAATGGGTGGATGCAGCGGTAAAAAGAAGAGAGAATATTCTGTTGATAACTAGAAAAATAGATTTGTATAGACCAATAATAAAAGATGGAAAGAGAATAGAAGTGTTAACGGGTTATGGAAAAGAAATTCATCGATTCGAATGGAAACATGGCTATCGATATGACTCTAAAACTAATAAAATGGTTCCGTCAGAAAAAGCAAAAAGCTTACAAACTTTAACTAACTTTGAAGATCATAAAATAGTAGACTAAAAAAGATGAAAATAAATAATAAATTTATTAAGGATCAATTCGGTAAAATTATCGAGAAGTATGAACTAGATTTCTTTTCGGATGAAGAATATGTTGTAAAAATCGAAAATGAGCGTGTGGAAATTTATTTTTGTACTGAAAGATGGGAAGATGGTATAATAACCGCTTTTAGAAATAAAATTAAAAATGAATTTTACTACCCATCTAAGGTTGAAGAAATAAAAGGGTTTTCTGATTTTAAAGAGTTTTTAACTCCGGAAGAAACAATTTACATCGATTCGTTACAAGAAGGGAATGATATGATTGTATATTCATTTAGGATTTTGTTAGAACGATATTGTCAGGATATGTTGTCTGGGGATTTTTCTAAGGTTCCAGCAGGGACACCAAGTTAAGTTTTTTTAATATAAAATCACCTAATATCAAAATAAAGACAGATCTATAATCCATATGAAATAAGAATATAACAAGTCTTAAAAAAACCGCTCAATTCGAGCGGTTTTTTTTATTCTTTTTTCTCATAATGATAGATTCATAGGGTACTTGTGATAAGCTGGTTCTGCTAGTTAATCTATTGATAAACTGGAGTATAGGTTGGGGAAAAGATCTGTTGTTCTACCTCAGTGTTGTCGTTTTTTATTCTATCTTTATAATTAATAAAACCAATTTAACTGTATTGACCGCTACTTAACCAAAGTATGTCACACACAAACACTCTTAAAAACCATGAAGAAAAAACTAACACTTGCCTTATGGGTCTGTATGATCCTTGGTACTTCACTATTTGCACAGCAAACCCAAAAAGAAAAAGCTATTGAATACCTAAACCTAAAAGGAGAGGTGATATTCGATATCGTTATAAACAGTCCTGCTGAACTACAAACGCTGACTCAAGAGTTGTCCATTGTTCATTATGATGAAGCGACTGGAATTGTAAAACTAATGGCTAATCAAACGCAGTTTGATCAGTTTCTACAAAAAAACATTTCTTTTACTACAACACAGGAAGATAATATCATAGGGTATAGAACGATGACATCAGACTTGTCTGTAAAAGCAGCTACATTTCCATTAACTGCATATCCCACATATGCCGATTATGTAAGTATGATGAATGATTTTGCTACTAATAATCCTACGATATGCCAAGTAGAAAATATAGGTACTACTACAGAAGGAGATAAGTCCTTACTTTTTGTGAAGCTGTCCGATAACGTGGGGTCAAATGAGCAAGAACCACGAGTAATGTACACTTCTTCTATGCACGGAGATGAAATAGCAGGGTATCCTATGATGCTCAATCTTATTGATTTTTTATTGACTACGTATAATGATACATCACATCCAAGACATGCAGAGATCAAACAACTGCTGGATAATAATGAGGTGTGGATTAATCCATTAGCGAATCCAGACGGAACGTATAGAAATAGTGCAAGTAATACATCCGTAGCGAATGCTACCAGAGGTAATGCTAATAACGTAGATCTTAATCGAAACTATCCTGATCCTGATGACGGAACAAACCCTGATGGGAATAGTCACCAGATAGAAACACAGCGATTTATGGATTTTGCAGCCTCTAAACATTTTGTGCTATCGGCTAATTTTCATGGTGGAATTGAACTAATCAACTATCCTTGGGATACCTATGCCGGAGCTCATCCTGATGAAGACTATTTTGTTCATGTATCAGAAGAATACAGGGATTTTTGTCAACAAAATAGTCCTAATGGATATTTTGACGCACTTAATAACGGAATTACCAATGGCTATGCTTGGTACGAAGTGCAAGGAGGACGACAAGATTATCAAATATATTATCATAAGGGAAGAGAAGTAACCGTAGAACTTTCTAATGCCAAAACTCCTGCAGCTAGCCAATTAGTTAATTTCTGGAATTATAATCAAGAAGCATTGATTGGTTTTTTAAAACAGGTTAATTACGGAATACGCGGTGTTGTTACAGATGCGGTTACTAATCAGGCGATTGATGCTAAAGTAACCGTCGTGGGAAAAGAAACATACGAAACATGGACACCGACAGAATTACCGGAGGGTGATTATTACAGGCCGATCAAAGCTGGAACTTATACGTTAGTGTATGAAGCAGAATGTTACGAATCAAAAACAATCACAGGTGTTACGATTGCAGACGGTCAAGCAGTAATTCAAGATGTACAATTAACTCCAATTGGAGCGGTTGCACCAACAGGACTGGTTGCATCTTCGGTACAATCAACTAGCGCTAATCTAAGTTGGTCTGGTAGTGCTGGAGCTACTTTTGATGTTAGATATAGAGAAACGGGAACTACAAATTGGACTGTGGTTTCTGCTAATACTAACACTACGAATCTTACGAATCTAGCGACAGAAACGGCTTATGAAGCCCAAGTACGTAGTATATGTGCCGGAGCAACTACTTCGCCTTACAGTAGTTCAATATCTTTTACTACAACAGGAGTACCTGCTTGTGCGGGGATTGTTACATTTCCATATACAGAAGGTTTTGAATCTAGTATAGGTGTATGGACAAATGCTCCTGGTGATGATATTAATTGGACGCGTGATAGCAATGGAACACCGTCTAACGGAACAGGACCATCTTCAGCTCAGGAAGGTTCATTTTATATGTTTACCGAAGCTTCTGGTAATGGAAATGGATATCCAGGAAAAATAGCTTTGCTCGATAGCCCTTGCATTGATCTGGAAGCGTTAACTGGTGCTACCTTAGAATTTGGATATCATATGAATGGAACCAATATGGGGTCTTTAGAGATATTAGCAAGTACTGATGATGGATCCAGCTATACTTCACTTTGGAGTAGAAACGGAAGTCAAGGAGATCAATGGAGCCAAGCTTCTATAGATCTTTCTGCATATGCCGGATCTGTAATTAAGCTTCAGTTTAAAGGTACTACAGGAAATGGATTCCGAAGTGATATGGCTATTGATGATCTTAAGATTATTTCTACAACTCCTGATACGCAAGCTCCATCTACACCAACCAATGTAATAGCATCAAATATTACGGGAACAACGGTTGATTTATCCTGGGATGCATCTACGGATAATATTGGGGTATCTGAATATGAAATTTATCAGGGAGCTACTTTGATAGCTACTTCTGTCTCTGCTAATACTACTGTTAGCGGATTGAATCCTAATTCAGAATATACATTTGTAGTAGCGGCAAAAGATGCTGCAGGAAATAGTTCTTCAGCAAGTGATTCTGTAACCATAACTACTACAGGTGTTGTAATTACCTATTGTAATAGTCAAGGTAATAATGTGAATGATGAATATATCGATTATGTAAGTATTGGAGGGATCGATAATACTTCTGCGGCTACTAGTGGGTATACAGATTATACAAACTTAACAGGAACCATATCCTATGGGCAAAATACGATTGTGTTAAGCCTTAATTACACAGGAACCGTATATACTGAGTATTGGAACGTTTGGATTGATTATAATCAAAATGGAATTTTTGATAGTTCAGAATTAATAGTTTCAGAATCTACACGTAGTGATGCAAATCAATCCTATGATTTTACAGTGCCATCTAGTGCATCAACAGGAACAACAAGGATGCGCGTAAGTTTAAAGTATAATGCAACTGCCACTCCTTGCGAAACATTTACTTATGGGGAAGTAGAGGATTATACAATAAACATTGGAGGAACAACCGCTTCCAGAGCAAATGCTACAAGTAGCTTGAATCCTAAAGGAACACTTCAATTATATCCCAATCCTGTAACAGAAGGAATCTTGTTTGTTAGCGGTCTTTCGGATAAGGAAACGAGTATTACAATCTATAATTATGCAGGCCAAAAAGTAATAGGTAAGAAAATGACAGATGGCAATATTGATGTAAGTAATTTATCGAGTGGATTGTATCTTTTACAGGTAGGAAATGATACTAATAAAAAGATAAAAAGATTTATAGTGCAATAAGAATTTCCTTCTGTAATTATCTATAGCAGAAAGGGGAAATATTTTTTTTAAGAAGGCTGGATTCTATGGTTGTTTACTGTAGAATCCAGCCTTGTTTTTTACTCCCGTAGTTGCAGTAAGTAAAGGGTGAAAACCTTTATAAAGCCTTGGTGTATTCGTATATTTGTATACGCTTTTCAACGTGCTGTTGATCATTGTTTTTAATGACGAATTGATGATAATAGTACAATAACAGTTTACTGTAATTAGGTACAAAAAAAGAATAGGTTTTTAGGCTCCTGCAGGTTTATAATTACGCCCAAAAATCTTCACTTTTTAGTACAATTAATCAAGTTCTGCTTGATGAATTCAATTCAAAAGAATCCTCAAAAAAGTATCACTAATCTTAGTGATAAAGTAGTATAGATCTTTTTTGAATAGAATCATTTTCGTAGAAGTAATCAAAACATTTTTAACGTATGAATATTTTAGAAATGGCGCTATCACAGTATGGCGTTAAGGAGATTAATGGCTCCAAGGATCATCCACAAATTGTTTCCTATTTTAATGAATTAGGTTTTAACGGTGCACAATTGCATGATGAAACTGCTTGGTGCAGTGCATTTGCTAATTGGGTGGCTAAAAAATCTGGCTATTCCTATTCTGGTAAGCTTAATGCCCGTAGTTGGCTTAATATCGGGCAATCTACTAATTCTCCTAGTGTTGGAGATGTTGTGGTGCTGTGGCGAGAAAGTCCTAATAGCTGGAAAGGTCATGTAGGTTTCTTCATCAAAGAGACGAAAGGATTTGTGTATGTTTTGGGAGGCAATCAAAACAATAAGGTATGCATACAAGCATATCCAAAGAATAGAGTATTAGAGTATAAAAAATTAACTAAAGATGGATAAAATCATAAGTATGGCATTTTGGTTGCTTACAATTTTGTCGCCTATTAATGGCGTAATGATGACGATGGTCTTTCTGATTTTGGTGGATTTTATTACAGGTTCATATGCATCCTATAAGAGAAAAATTCCGATCAGTAGCGAACGTATAGGTAATACGATCTCTAAGTTTTTTATCTACAATTTGGTAATTCTCGCATCATTCTTATTAGAAACCTTTATCGTAGATGAGGTTCCTTTTCTTAAGATTATTGCTGGGTTTGTTGCCATTACTGAGATAAAATCTATTTTAGAAAACTTCAATAAAATTTATGGTATTGATCTCTTTAAGGCGTTAGTAAGCTTACTAAAGTCAGGAGGTCTTTCAGATACGATAAGTAGCATCTCTAAAGAAGGAAAAAAATAAAGAGATACTTAAAATAGCTACCCTCTGGTTATTTCTTCGTTGAAATCACAATAGATACTAATTTAACAGAAATCCTAAATATGTGTTACGCCTGGCAGGTAGTGATAAGGATAATAACAGGGTGAACTCAAGAGTAGAAATAGCTAGAGTGTAGTAATTTTCAAAGGAAAAATAATTTAATAATTTTTTAAAGAAATAAGAATGTCAATAAAAACAAAAGAAGAATTAAAATCATACTTCGAAACAGGCGACAAGCCTACTCAAGAACAGTATGAAGATTTGTTAGATACTATATTCGATGTATCATCAGAGTCAATTAAAAAAGTATCAAAGGTTATCATTGATTTATCTGGAGAGGTAAATACAATAGATCAGTCATTTAGAATGCTTGATGTAATTCCAGCTCCAGGAGAAAATAAAATGATATTGGTGGATGCTATAAAAACATTCGTAAAACCGATAGAAGGATATACCGTTAATGATTTATTTGGGTTTTCCTTAACCTGTGATTATTCTAATCAAGAAATTTCTGACCAAGGAATTGCAACGGTACTTTATGGTTTTGATCTTCAGGATAATGGGGTGTTGATTAATAAGAGATCAGCAGAGCCGGGAAATAATTTTGATATCGCTGTAGACTCTGGTTTTATTAATAGTGGTATACAGATTAAGTACGCTGCTAACCCATCCGATAATCCTCCAAGCGCGATTGATGGAAAGTGCAAAATCTCACTATTAGTAGAATATACATTGGTAGATCTTTCTTAGGTAATAATGTAGGAACCGATCTTATTATTTAGATAAGGTCGGTTTTAAGTGTATAAAATAATTTTTGTTCTAAATGAAAATATATGTTACAAAAAATGTCAAGTGAAAAAGGAATGCTGATTATAATTGTTGGATTGTCAATCTTTTTTTTGATACAAAGACAATGTGTTAGTCCAAAGGTTTCGGATACCAAGCCAAAAATAACTAAGGTAGTGGATACAATCTGGCAAACTAAAATAGATACTTTTCATCTTCAAACCATTAAATACAAAACAGTGTATGTTCCGAAGGTTGTTAAAGGAGATAATTCTAAAATAGTAATAAGAAAAAAACAAGAGATTTCTGAAGGAGAAAAACATCTTTTTGAAGAGGCTAGAGAGTATAAGGATACATTGCATAATGAAGATATAGAAATCTATAGTTATAACCTCTTAAAAGGAGAATTGTTAAATAGTAGTCTTTCGTATAAATTAAAAGTGCCTAGAGAAATTAAATCTACAACCACTATAGAACATCCGCCAATATATAGAAGTGGTTTGTACGGTTTTGGAGAATTAGGAGGCAATCAAGAGCAGTTTAGTAATATAAGTCTGGGTTTGCAATACAATCGAAAAGGGAAATGGTTTGTGAGTTATAGGTTGAATTTTAGTGAATTATCGAGTGTAACTCATAATGTAGGTATAGGAATACGAATTCAATGAAAGTGGAAATAACTTGTTCGAAAACGTATCTAGCAAGGATGTTTTCGAACAAGTATATATTATTTACGATCCTATTAAAGCATTTTGAGCAATGATTTCAATACCGCTATCAATCAAATGTTTTATCTCTGGTTTTTTAGCTTTAATGTTTTCCAGATGTTTTAAGATGTGATCAGCAAAATTGGAATCTCTGTTGTAGATCAATTCATAGATCTCAATGGGTAATAACCAATCTTCGCAGTGATCTTTTTTGATAATTGCGAAAACAGCTTCAAGAGAAAATTTGGTGTTTTCTCCATTTCTTACATGTTTAACAGCTTGATATAGTGAATGTAACTCTTCTTCTTTTGGAGTGTATGTTCTTTTTATAGTATTCATATCTGGATTATGAGTAACCATATCAAACGAATAGTCGTCTGCTGGCCCGGAGAAAGCCGATACGATCTCTTTTCCTACGGCAAAATCGAAAGTACCCCATTCAGGTTTAAATAAGTATTCATCTTTGTACTTAATAGTACACTCTTTAAACTGAATAAGAATAAGTTCTCCTTTTATGTTTCGTATTCCAGTAATATTTATTCCGGCAACAGTAATTCCACTTTCGAACTCAAATTCGATATGTTCGCCATCATAAAAATTGTATGCCTTTAGGTCTCTTGGGGACATGTTTTCTATCGCTAGATTAATACCTTTTAATTTTCCAAGAGGAGATCTGAATCCGTTAGGGTGTGCATCAATTCCTTGACCAATCAATTCTTTTTCTCTGAACGAGAGTGCAGTAGGACCTTTGGTTTCAAAATAAATAACTTCGTTATCTTCATTTTTGATCATTCTAGTGAAGGTTCCAGAAATTTGTAAGCCAGTACTTAGTTCTATAGTTCCTAGGTTTTGAGACTCAATAAGTTTAGCTAGCCCGCGATGTCCTCCTTTACGTAAAGCCATAGTGTCCGCAAATTCTTCGAGTACTTGACATAGATATGCAAAATCTGGAGTTACAAATAATTGAGGTTGAGGCTTTGTAATATCAAAATCTTGAAACGCAGCATCAGGAATATAAGGAAGCTTAGTTACATTATTGGTCATACACCATTCACTTTCTCCAATAGAAGAAAGTAGTCCTGCACCGTAAATTTTTGGGTCATCTACACTTCCTATAAGACCATATTCTACCGTCCACCAATGTAGGTTCCTAATCAAAGCCATTTCTGAAGGTTCTGATTTTTGATTTTGTAGTTCATTGACTCTCTTTTCTGCATTTTCTATAGTTACAGGATCGGTATCAGGTGATTCTTTTAGGATTGATAGTGTACGAACAGCTTCGTACATATCGTAATCCTTTTTAGAAGAAATAGCTTTGCATCCAATTTTACCAAAACGACGTAAATATTCTGCATAATCAGGATTAGCTATAATTGGAGCATGTCCTGCCGCTTCATGAATAATGTCAGGAGCAGGCGTGTATTCTATATTTTCTAATTGCCTAATGTCTGATGCAATAACGAGTATATTATATGCCTGGAATTCCATAAATGCATTGGGAGGAATAAAGCCATCTACAGCAACCGCGGCCCACCCAATTTCTTTTAGAATTCGGTTCATTCCATACATACTAGGGATTTCATCAATAGAAATACCGGTTTTTTTCAAGCCTGTTAAATAAGAGTTATGAGCAACTTTGCTTAGTGAAGCTATATTTTTACGCATTACATACCTCCATACAGCTTGATCAATCGAGGTGTACTCATCATAGTTTTGAGGTTTGATAAATTGCTTAAGATGAGGAGGTAATCTGTCAAGTAAAGGGTTGGATTCTATCTGTAAAGGCATTTCGTAATCAAATTTTAAGCAATAAGTTTTTGATGTCGAAATGTACTGGTTTTACAACTAAGATTAGAATTAATTAACTAATTTTGTTAAGAGCTGGTGGGGTTTTGATAAATTATCCTGTTATTATTAATGAATAGAGATGTTTTTTAGGCATACGAATTATTATATAAATACAAAAAAAAAGACTAACTTAATGAATCACAGAAATATTATGAAAAAAATTATTTTAGCTACTACAGCATTGCTTTGGTGTTTGATTGCGAGTAGTCAAGTTACCAACGAAGGGAGCCCCGCTAGTTTTAGCGAAGACTTCAGTAAATCGATGAACAAAAGTGTTTCAGAAATCAAGATGCCGACATTTAATTTAGAAAAAATTAAAGCAGAGGACGAGATAAACGATTCGGATAGATCCAAACCTTATAGATTTGGTCATGAATTTAAAGTAAATGTTGATATTAAAAAAGAGGGAACATTAGATGTACTTCCTAATGGAGATCATATCTATAGAATTGGAATTTATTCTGAAGGGGCAAAATCTTTAAATTTTGTTTTTAACAAATATAATGTTCCTACAGGTGCCACGATTTATTTGTATAATGATGATAAAACTGATGTTTTAGGAGCATATACAAATGTGTTTAATCGTTCTGATGAAATGTTAGGAACTTGGATGGTGGCAGGAGAAAAAGTTTTGATAGAATATAGAGAGCCTAAAAATGTTATTGGTCAAGGAGATTTAAATTTGGGAAGAGTAGTACATGGGTATAGATCTATTACTGATGCTGATGTTCAAGAAAAAGCTCTAAATAGTTCAGGTGATTGTAATCAAGATGTGGATTGTTCAATAGGTGCTGATTACGATTCAATAAAAGATAGATTAAAGCATTCTGTAGGTTTTGTTATTATGCAGGGATTTGTATGTTCTGGAGGATTGATTAATAATACAAATAACGATGGAGCACCTTTTTTCTTAACGGCTAATCATTGTGATGCTGGTCCTGAATCGACTTGGGCTTTTCGATTTAATTGGATAAGTCCTAATCCTTCTTGTGCAACAATAGTTAATAGTACGGATGCTACAGTAAATCAAACAACAAGTGGAGCTACTAGGTTAGCTGTTAACTCTGAATCTGATGTTAGGTTACTGCGATTGGATGGTGGGCTTGATAATTCTTGGGATCTTGAGTTTGCAGGTTGGGATAGAACTGGGAATGTTCCATCTAGTTTTGTCGTTGGAATTCATCACCCTTCAGGTGATATAATGAAAGTGTGTAGAGAAAATGAGCCACTGACTAAAACGATCATTAGTTTTAATGGAAATTCTACGACTGAAATGTGGAATGTGGCAAATTGGGATCTCGGAGTTACAGAACAAGGATCTTCAGGGTCTCCTTTGTTTGACTCTAATGGAAGAATTGTTGGGCAGTTGGCAGGTGGATCCGCAGCTTGTTCAGGGACTAATGATAATAATCAACGTGATGTATATGGTAGATTTGATATTTCTTGGAATTTTGGGACAACAAATGCTACGAGACTGTCTAATTGGCTAGATCCTGGAAATACTGGTGCGACAACATTAAATTCTATTTCATATAATACTGTTTTAAGTGTAGATGAAAACGAGTTAGATAATAATACAGTACTCTTATATCCTAATCCGTCTAATGGAAGATTTAATTTAATAAATAAAGCTGAAAATAGATTGACTTATAGTCTTTTTGATATAACTGGTAAACAAGTTAGTAATGGTGAAATGAAAGGTCAGGATGCTGTGTTGGATATTTCTTCCAATGGTAGAGGAGTGTATTTTATTTCAATTGTTGATACATCAAAAAACACAAAGATTACTAAGAAAATAGTAATCAATTAAGCATTAATAGTTTTATATAAAATAAAGAAAAGGTTCTTGGGTATAGTTCAAGGATCTTTTGTTTATCAAGGATTTTTAAATATGTTGTTGAATCACATATTATTTGATCAATAGAAATGTATTTAGGATAGTGCCTGAGCTTAATTTATTATTATATGAGATAAGTAACTTGTTAATATAGTAACTAATTGATTATTTTTGTTAAAATTCGGTAGGGTTTTAACGAGTTGTCCTGTTATTATTTGTAGGAAGGTGTATAATTTACATCTTTCTAATAATTCAGTAAACACGTAAAACTAACTTAAATAGATCACATAAATATTATGAAAAAAATTATTTTATGTACTGCAGCAATACTTTGGTGTATGATTGCTAGTAGTCAAATTACAAACGAGGCTCCGAGAAGCTCATTTTCTAAGCTGAGCAAAAGCATACCAACGATAAGTATGCCTTCTTTTGATCTTAAGAAAATTCAAGAAGAAGACAAGGTAAATGATTTAATAAGGTCTAAACCGTTTAGATTTGGACATGAGTTTGATGTTGATTTAAACATGAATAATTCTGGTGTCCTTGAAGAATTGAATAATGGGGATCAGATATGGAGACTTTCCATTAAATCTGAAGGGGCAAATACCTTAAATTTTATTTTTGATTTATTTGACTTAGCGGAAGGAGCTTCTGTGCACTTATATAATGATGACAAATCTTTTGTCTTGGGAGCTTATACTAGTAAGATGAATAATGATAATAAATCTTTAGGGACTTGGATAGCTGATGGAGAAAAGATAACTATAGAATTTTATGAGCCTTCAAATGTAAAAGGATTGAGTAAGTTAAATATTGGTACTGTAGTGCATGGATATAGAACTGTTGCTAATTATGAAACTCATCTAAAAAGATTAAATGATTCTGGAGATTGTAATCAAGATGTTAATTGTGATATAGGTGCTGATTTTAATTCAATAAAAGATAATGTGAAAAAAGGAGTTGCTCTTATTCTTAATAACGGTAGTGATTGGTGTACGGGTACGCTTATAAATAATACTAGTAATAATGCTGCTCCTTATCTATTAACAGCAAATCACTGTTCGGGAGGAGAGGCAAATTGGACTTTTAGGTTTAATTGGATTAGTACAAATAATGTGTGCGCTGCTATTACTAATAGTACAGATAATGGTCCAAGTAATTATTTTCAAACTACAAGTGGAGCTACAGTTTTAGCTCAGAATAGCGAGACTGATTTTGAATTGATTGAAATTACCGGAGGTCTTGATGATTCTTGGGACCTAGAATGGGCAGGATGGGATAGAACAGGAGCTATACCTTCTTATACAGTAGGGATTCACCATCCTTCAGGAGATATTATGAAAGTGTGTAGAGATGATAATGCTCCTGAATACTTTATTCGTACGTTTAATGGAAACCCTACTACAGAGCTATGGAGGATTATAGGAGGAGGTGCGAATCAAGGTTGGGATCTTGGAGTTACAGAACCAGGTTCATCAGGTTCTGCATTGTTTGATCCTAATGGTAGAATTATAGGTCAATTAGCTGGTGGATTTGCAGCTTGCTCAGGGACTAATGATAACGGTACTGAAGATTGGTACGGTCGTTTTGATATATCATGGGATTTTGGAACAACTAACAGTACAAGGTTGTCAAATTGGTTAGATCCTGCAAATACAGGGCAAACTACTTTAGATTCATTATCTGAGGAACTATTATTAAGTGTAGATGAAAATGATGAATTAGATCGTGATATTGCATTGTATCCTAACCCATCTGATGGGGTGTTTAACGTTGCTAATAACTCAGGAAGTAAGTTGACCTATGATCTTTTTAATATAATAGGACAACAAGTAGGGTCAGGGAAAATGGATAATAAAAATTCTGTATTGGATATCTCTTCAAATGATAGTGGAGTGTATTTTATCTCAATTACTGATACATCAAAAAACACAAAGATTACCAAGAAAGTTGTAATCAGATAATAGAAGTAATTTTATAATACTATAAAAAAAGGTTTTGCGGATATTATTCACAAAACCTTTTTTTAATCTGATGCTTTACTCTGATTTTGTTGCAATTAGAATTTCTTCTTCTTTTTCATTTTTTAGAGCTAAAGTGCTTTTCTGGATATTTTTAGTTTTTAATTCTGATAAAGCTTTGAAAAACTGTTTTTCTAATTCCATAGTTTTTTCACAATATCTTTTTGAAGCTCCTGGCATTCCTATTGATAATGAAGAATCCGATAACGTATAATCGCAATAATATATATTACAACCAGAAAAACCTGAAAGCTTGTGATTAGCTTTGTCAAATTCTAAAGTAAGTTTATGTTCAGAAACGTCTTTGCCATAAAGCGAAGTGACAATGTATTTACCTTCCGGTTCTGATTGATTTTTGATTTCTTCGTTCTTGGAATTAACTTCTTTAGTGCTATTGCAATTACTAAACAAAGTGAGAGAAATTAAAAGTAAGCTTACGTATTTCATAATGATCTGGATTTAAAGTGAAACATCAAAGAGATGCGGTATTATTTCGAATATAACAAATTTATTATATTTTAGTCTTTAATCTCGGATTGTATGTCATAATAGAGATGAAAATTTAAATTTAATTAAAAGTACAAACTCATTTGCCAATGAAACAAGAAAGTAGAAAGCAAGAAATAGTAAATGCTGCGGCTATTCTTTTTAAGGAAAAAGGATATAGCGCCGTTACTATGAGAGATTTAGCTACGGCTATGGGTATTAAAGCAGCTAGTTTGTATAATCACATTCAGTCCAAGCAGGAGATCTTGTCTACTATTATTATTGAACTTGCTGAAGAATTTACTACCGGAATGAATCAAATAGTAGGTTCTGATAAAAGTTCAATTCAAAAATTAGAAAATATCATAAGTCTACATATTGATGTCACTTTGAGAAATGCTGATGGATTAGCTTCGTTGAATAATGACTGGATGCATTTAGAAGAAGAAAACCTCTTATATTTCGAGAAGATGCGTCAGGATTATGAAGGTAACTTCAGAAAGATTGTGAAAAAAGGAGTGGATGATAATGAGATTAAATCTAATAATATAGAAATTATAGTATTTTCTATGTTGTCAACTCTTAGAACGCTATATCTGTGGTATCCAAAACAAAAAAATATCGATGCTAACATTCTTAAAAGAGATATGATATCGGTACTGCTCAAAGGAGTGGTTTAAAATTAACAATTAATTAATTGTGTATGAAACTAACAATCGTTAGTTTTGCTGCACTATAACGATATAGTAAAGCATTTCATGAGTGATTTTCATACCATTAAAATAGCTGAAGTTCTTAGAGAAACTAAGGACTGTACTTCGATAACTTTTGATATACCTCAAAAGTTAAAAGAAGAATTTGCGTATAAGCAAGGTCAGTATTTAACATTAAAAACCGTACTTGATGGAGAAGAGGTACGACGTAACTATTCTTTGTACTCAAGTCCTATTGAGGATGTTTGGAAAGTTGCTGTAAAAAGAATAGACGGTGGTTTATTCTCTAATTTTGCTTGTAAAGTATTGAAAGCAGGTGATGAGTTAGAAGTGTTACCGCCGAATGGAAGTTTTTTTACCGAAGTAGATACAACAAAAGCAAAGAATTATATTGTTTTTGCTGCTGGAAGTGGAATTACTCCAATTCTTTCCATAATTAAAACACATCTTGCACTTGAACCGAATAGCACATTCAAGCTGTTTTACTTGAATCGTACTGTTAAATCTATTATCTTTAAAGAAGAGATTGAGGCTTTAAGAAACACCTATTTTGGGAGGTTTGAGATATTTTACCTTCTAACGAAAGAACATCGCGATATTCCATTGCTTAATGGGAGATTTACTTCGGAGAAGTTAAAAGAACTTACTGATAAAATTATTGATGTTTCTGACGTTGATGAATGTTTTATTTGTGGCCCGGAAGAGATGATTTTCTTAATAAGAGATGAATTAGTAGAAGCAGGATTATCCAGGGATAATATTCATTTCGAACTATTCTTTTCTGGAGTTACTGAAGAAGATAAAAAAAGAGCAGCAACAGCAATAGAACACAAGTTCGATGGAACCGAAGTTACCATAATTGATGGCGGTAAGGAATTTCATTTCGGAATGGATGATGACTATGATAATATCTTAGATGGAGCATTAGCTGCAGGAGCAGATCTCCCTTTTGCTTGTAAAGGAGGTGTCTGTAGTACCTGTAAGTGTAGAATAGTTGAAGGTGAAGTAGAGATGAAAATAAATTATGCGCTAGATGAAGATGAAGTAGCAAAAGGGCTAGTATTGTCTTGCCAAGCGGTACCAACTACAGAGAAGGTAGTAGTTGATTTTGATGTGTAATCAGAATTTTTATAATTCTGATAATAATACTGAAATCTGTATTCAGAATAATAAAACTCAAATATTATGAGTGAAAAAGAAATAAAAAATCTGGAAGAACTCTTTGATCAAAGAATTGCCAGAGATGAAAAAATTGAACCAAAAGATTGGATGCCTGAAAAATATCGAAAGACCCATATCAGGCAGATATCACAACATGCACATTCAGAAATTGTAGGAATGTTACCAGAAGGTAACTGGATCTCCAGAGCTCCGTCTATGAGGCGTAAAGTAGCATTATTAGCTAAAGTGCAAGATGAAGCTGGACATGGATTATACCTATATAGTGCTTGCGAAACGCTTGGGATTTCTCGAGAAGAGCTATATGAACAATTACATACTGGGAAAGCTAAGTATTCTAGTATTTTTAATTATCCTACACTAACTTGGGCGGATATAGGAGCTATTGGTTGGCTGGTAGATGGTGCAGCGATAATAAATCAAGTGCCATTATGTAGTACTTCTTATGGACCATATGCCAGAGCCATGATTCGTGTGTGTAAAGAGGAAAGTTTTCATCAGCGTCAAGGATATGAAATTATGATGACGTTGGCCAATGGAACACCGGAACAAAAAGAATTAGCTCAGGATGCATTAAATCGTTGGTGGTGGCCATCTTTAATGATGCTTGGTCCTACGGATGCCGAATCTGTGCATACAGAGCAATCCATGAAATGGAAATTAAAACGTAAAACTAATGACGAACTTCGTCAACAATTTATAGATCAAACCGTCCCTCAAGCTGATCTTATTGGTTTAACTGTTCCTGATTCAGATTTAAAATGGAATGAAGAAACAAAAAAATATGATTTTGGTGAAATCGATTGGGATGAATTCTGGCAGGTAGTTAAAGGTCATGGACCCTGTAATAAAGAAAGATTATCAGCAAGAGTAAATGCTTGGGAAGAAGGAGAATGGGTGCGTGATGCTGCCATGGCGTACGCCGAAAAACAACAAAATAATAAAATAAAGAAAGCAATTTAATAAATTCCTTATATACTTATTTCTCACTATGAGAAAGATTGTGGGTAAGGGCGCATTGATTATGAAAAAAAATTGGCCACTTTGGGAAGTTTTTGTTAGAAGTAAAAATGGTTTGGAACATCGTCATTTTGGGAGTTTACGTGCTGCAGATGAGGAAATGGCATTAGAAAATGCCAGAGATGTATACACCCGCAGAAGTGAAGGAGTAAGTATTTGGGTAGTGGAATCTAAGCATATTACTGCATCTAATCCAGAAAATAATGGAGAACTGTTCGAACCTGCTCAGGATAAAGTATACAGACATCCTACTTTTTATACATTACCCGATGAGGTAAAACATATGTAATTATTGTAGTAACAATAATTACATTTCTCGCGAAGGCGGGAAACCCATAAAAAGAACTTAAAGTTAATCTAAAGATACCCGGTTTCGCGGGCAATGTCATGAAAAAAGAAAATCTTATACAATACATTTACGGGATTGCTGATAATGCTCTGATTTTAGGACAACGTCTTTCTGAATTATGTGGTCATGGACCAAATTTAGAAACAGATATAGCTTGTACTAATATGGCATTGGATCTATTAGGACAAACTCGTAGTTATTATCAGTATGTAGCTCAGTTATCTGGAGAAAAAGTTTCGGAAGATGATATTGCTTTTCTAAGAACAGAAAGGCAATATAAGAATGTACTTTTAGTAGAACAACCAAATAATCATTTTGGATACATAATTACACGTCAGTTTTTTTATGATGCATTCCATTTGTTATTACTACAAGAGCTTCAAAACAGTAAAGATGAAACACTTTCAGCTATTGCAAAAAAAGCAATAAAAGAAGTTAGCTATCATCAACGTTTTTCTTCTGATTGGATAAAGAGATTAGGAGATGGGACAGAAGTAAGTCGTCAAAAAGTTCAGGAAGCAGTAAATGATCTTTGGAAATTTACGGATGAACTATTTCAACTTACGGAATATGATAAAAATGCTGTCGAACTTGGTGTTGGAGTGGATGTTAGCCTTTTAAAAGAGAAGTATTACCAAATTGTAAAAGAAACTCTAGAAGAGGCTACTTTGATAATTCCAGAACTTAAGTGGTTTAGAAAAGGAGGTAAGGAAGGAGTGCATAGCGAACATATGGGGTACTTGCTATCTGATTTACAGTATATGCAGCGTACATATCCTAATATGAAATGGTAACAAATTATGGCTATTGTCATCCTGAACATACCTAAGAACTGTTTCGGGATTTATATTTAAATACAAAATGACAATTGAACTAGAACAACATATTGATCCCAAGTTATACTCGATTCTCGAGAAAGTTAGTGATCCGGAAATTCCAGTGTTATCTATTATGGATATGGGAGTAGTTAGATATGCTCAAGTAATTAATAATGTTGTTCAAATTAAAATTACACCAACATATAGTGGATGTCCAGCAATGGACGTAATAGGAGATGATATTATTAATGCCTTTAAAAAAGAAAATATAGAGGCTAAGGTATCCTTAGTACTATCTCCAGCTTGGACAACAGATTGGATTACTCCAAGAGGTAGGAATGCTCTGGAGAAATATGGAATAGCGGCTCCATTAGAAGAAGACGCTGATAAAGAAGCTTTACTAGGAAATAGAAAGATAGTAAAATGCCCTCAATGTGGCTCTACTAGTACAAAAATGATAAGTCAATTTGGTTCTACAGCTTGTAAGGCATTATTTCAGTGTGAAAGTTGCCTGGAACCGTTTGATTATTTTAAATGTTTGAAGTGATATGCTAGGATTAAGAACCACCATATATAAAGTAAGTGATTTAAAAAAAGCTGCAGAATGGTATGCAAAGGCTTTTGAAACAAAACAATACTTTGATGAACCCTTTTATGTGGGTTTTAATATTGGAGGATATGAGCTTGGATTATTGCCAGAAGAAGAGGTTGTCAAAGAAAAAGCGGATAGTGTACTGTCATATTGGGGAGTAGATGATATTCATAAAACATACCAAAAACTTATAGCGCTAGGATCGGTAGCGCATGAAGAACCAACAAATGTAGGCGGCGAATTGATGGTAGCCTCTGTAAAAGATCCTTGGAATAATATTATTGGGATAATTTATAATCCACATTTTAAAATAGAAAGTTTAACAGATTTAAAAAAATAACCTAAAACTCCTTCTCCTAGCCTGTGCTGAGCGCAGTCGAAGTAGGAGAGGGTTGAGGTGAGGGCCTATGAACTCAGTAGAATTAGAAATACAAAACGGAATTGCCAAAGTAACATTAAATCGACCTGAATCATTTAATAGTTTCAATAGAGAGATGGCATTAAGGTTACAGGACACTTTAGATTCTTGTGAATCAAACAATGAAGTAAGAGCAATAGTACTTACAGGAAGTGGTAAGGCATTTTGTGCAGGTCAAGATCTTAAAGAAGTTACTTCCCCAGAATTGAATCCTGGTTTTAGAAAAATATTGGAAGAGCATTACAATCCAATTGTAAAAAGAATAAGAAATATTGAAAAACCAATAATAGCAGCAATAAATGGTGTTGCTGCTGGTGCTGGAGCCAATTTAGCATTGGCCTGTGATATAGTGGTAGCATCAGAAACAGCATCATTTATTCAGGCATTTAGTAAAATTGGACTAATCCCTGATAGTGCAGGAACTTTCTTTTTGCCTAGATTAATTGGTTTCCAAAAAGCATCTGCTTTGATGATGTTAGGCGATAAAGTTTCTGCAAAAGAAGCAGCAGAATTAGGAATGATTTATAAAGTGCTAGAAGTAGAAGCTTTTGAAGAAGAAGTAAACAAGTTAGCTTTAAAAGTTGCTAAAATGCCAACAAAAGCATTAGGGTTGACAAAAAGATTATTAAATCAATCAATGGTTAATAATTTAGAGGATCAATTAGCAATAGAATCTGATTTGCAAATAGAAGCTGCTGAAAGTGAAGATTACGCTGAAGGAGTACAATCTTTTATAGAAAAGAGAAAACCGGTTTTTAAAGGAAAATAAATTATGATTGTAGGTATAATAGGATCCGGAACCATGGGAAGTGGTATTGCACAAGTTGCCGCTACCGCAGGTTGTTTTGTAAAAGTATTTGATACAAAACAGGAGGCCTTAGATAAAAGTAAACTTGGATTAGAAAAGATTCTTTCTCGTTTAATCGAAAAAGGAAGAATTGATGAAACAAAAAAGAAACGTATACAAGGGAATATTTCCTATGTAAGTACGCTAAAAGAGCTTAGTGATGTTGATCTAACTATTGAAGCAATTATTGAGAATTTAGATATCAAGAAAAAAGTGTTTTCAGAATTAGAAAGTTATATTTCTAAGGACTCTATTATCGCTTCCAATACATCATCATTATCCATTGCTTCAATCGCATCTTCATTATTAAAACCCGAGCGATGTATTGGAATTCACTTTTTCAATCCAGCTCCTTTAATGAAATTAGTTGAGGTAATTCCTGCAGTTCAAACCTCTAATGAGGTGAAAAACAAAGTGGTTAATATCATTAAAGATTGGAAAAAAGTAGTAGCAATTGCTAAGGATACGCCTGGTTTTATCGTGAATCGTGTAGCTAGACCTTTTTATGGAGAATCACTTCGTATATATGAAGAAGGGTTAGCAGATATTACAACTATTGATGCTAGTTTGAAAGAACTTGGAGGATTCAGAATGGGACCTTTTGAACTGATGGACTTTATTGGTAATGATGTTAATTATACAGTTACCGAAACGGTATTTTCGGCCTTCTATTATGATCCAAGATATAAACCATCTTTTACCCAAAAAAGATTATCAGAAGCAGGATATTTAGGAAGAAAATCTGGGAAAGGATATTACAATTATGATGAAAAAGGAAAAATTACATCCCAAAATATAGGCAGTGTCGTTAATTCTGATGGAGGTGATACATTATCTAAAGAAGAACTTTCGCAATATATATATAATAGAGTATTAGTAATGTTAATTAATGAAGCTGCAGATGCATTGTTCTGGAATATAGCTTCAGCAGAAGATATTGATAATGCGATGACTAAAGGGGTTAATTATCCAAAAGGATTACTTTCTTGGGCTGATGAAAAAGGAATCGATTGGTGTGTTAATAAATTAGATAAGCTGTACAACGAATATCATGAAGATAGGTACAGGTGCAGTCCACTTTTAAGAAAAATGGAGCGAGAGAATAAAACATTTTTTAACCCTCAATTAATTACTGATAACTAATTCTGGAGTATGATCGATTCAATAACTATCCCACATAAAATGCTTAGCCAAGATGCTTTTAGTCAGTGGTTGGGTATAGAGGTTTTAGAGGTAGAAAAAGGAAGATGTAAAGTGGGAATGACAATCCGAAAAGAGATGCTGAATAGTATGGGTAAAGCTCACGGAGGAATATCATACAGCTTGGCAGATACAGCATTTGGCTTTTCAGCAAATACCCACGGTAAATACGCTGTTTCGATAGAAACATCGATTAATCATATAGAAGCATTAGAAGAAGGAGATTATCTCACCGCAGAAGCAGTGACTGATATCGTAAAAACCAAAATTGGATTTAATATCGTAGAAGTAAAACGAGGAGAACAAATGGTGGCACTTTTTAAAGGAGTCGTATATAGAACCAATAAGGATTGGGAATAAAAATTAAGTACTAAAGCTAACGAGCATAAACTAATGAGAGCATTTTTAATAGCAATATTATTTTTATCGATTGTTTCCTGTGGGAAGGATCCCAAATCAAAAACAGAAACTTTGGAGGGAACTGAGCCAATCGTTTCAGAAACGAAAGAAGAAATAGCAGAGGAAGTTGAGAATGCTATGGGGGATATTTTTAGTGACCAAATAGCGATGGAAATAGATGAAACGGTATTTGTGGTTGATAATGGAACAAACCGAGCAAATGAGGATATGTCTGCAGGTATAATGAAAATGTTAGCACCGCAACCTTATGATACTTTTAAAGAAAAAATGATGAATGAGCCCGAAGAACAAAACGGGGTGACTTCTTTAGGAATAGAAGAAACTGAACTTGAAGGTAGAAAAGTGCTTGTCCAAAAGTCAATGACTACAGATGAGGTGGGTGATAAAATGATCATGATGATGCATGCATTACCAGCTGGTGAAAAAACCATCATGATATCGTCCTATTTTATGGAAAAAGAAGCATCTAAATACTTGCCACTGATAGAAAAATCAGTAATAACAGCGAAGCTTAAGAAATAATATTTTTATACTCAAAAACTCACATACTCAGAGACTAAACATGAAAGAAGCATATATAATAGATGGAGTTCGAACTCCCATAGGAAGTTATAAGGGAACATTATCTGCTGTTAGAACAGATGATTTGGGAGCTTTGGTAATTAAAGAATTGGTAGAAAAAAACCCTAATATTCCTAAAGAAGCTTATGATGATGTGATTATGGGCTGTGCGAATCAAGCAGGAGAAGATAATCGTAATGTAGCAAGAATGTCTTTATTGTTAGCAGGATTACCATTTACCGTTCCTGGTGAAACAATTAATCGTTTATGTAGTTCCGGTTTATCAGCAATTGTTCAAGCTAATCGCGCAATTAAAGCAGGAGATGGAGATCTTTTTATATCCGGTGGAGTAGAGAATATGACGCGTGGCCCATACGTAATCGCCAAGCCTTCATCAGCTTTTGGAAATGATTCTAAGATGTATGATTCTAGTTTTGGGTGGCGCTTTGTAAACAAAAAAATGCACGAGCTATATGGAACTGATGGAATGGGAACTACTGCTGAAAATTTAGTAGAAAAATATAATATATCACGTGAGGATCAAGATGCTTTTGCTTATTGGAGTCAGATGAAAGCGACTAAAGCGCAAGAATCAGGAAGATTGGCAAAAGAAATTACGACTGTCAAGATTCCACAAAGAAAAAAAGATCCAATTCAATTTTCTCAGGATGAATTTATAAAAGCAGGGACAACCAAGGAAATATTAGGCAAATTACGTCCGGCTTTCAAAAAAGAAGGAAGTGTAACTGCAGGAAATGCATCTGGACTAAATGATGGAGCAGCGGCAACAATAATAGCCTCAGAAGATGCTGTTAAAAAATATAACCTAAATCCAATTGCTCGAATTGTAAGTTCAGCGGTTGTAGGAGTAGAACCAAGAATTATGGGAATAGGACCAGTACAGGCGTCTAATAAGGCATTAGAAAAAGCTGGGATTACCATGGATGATATTGATGTAATTGAATTAAATGAAGCGTTTGCTTCCCAAGCGCTAGCATGTATAAGAGAATGGGGATTAAAAGATGATGATCCTAGAATTAATCCTAATGGAGGATCTATCGCAATTGGACATCCGCTTGGAGTAACAGGAACCAGAATCGCGTATTCAGCTGCTTTAGAATTACAACAACAAAATAAACGATATGCACTAATTACTATGTGTGTAGGTGTCGGACAAGGATATGCTTGCGTAATAGAAAACTCAAATCTCTAATTTATGAAAACACTAGAAAGCTACATAAACGGAAAATGGGTAACTGGTTCAGGAGATGGATTAGTAATGCACGATGCCGTTACAGGAGATCCTATTGGATTGTCAACAACCCAAGGATTAGATATTCCTGAAGTTTTACAATATGGAAGAACTAAAGGAGGAGAAGTACTAAGGAAAATGACTTTTCAGGAACGTGGAAATATGCTTAAGTCGTTAGCATTATATCTGACCAAAAGAAAAGAACAATTTTATGAATTAAGTTTTAGATCTGGAGCAACACGCATTGATAGTTGGATTGATATTGAAGGTGGTTTTGGGAACCTTTTTGCTAATGCATCTTTACGTAAATTATTTCCGAATCAATCATACCACGTAGAAGGAGATCCAATTGATCTTTCGCGAGGAGGAAGATTTATGGCGCATCACATTTTAGTTCCTAAAAGAGGAGTAGCCGTGCATATTAATGCATTTAATTTTCCAATATGGGGAATGCTAGAAAAATGTGCTGTGAATTGGATGGCAGGAATGCCAGCAGTTGTATTACCAGCTCCACAAACAGCTTACTTAACAGAAGCTGTAGTAAGAGTTATTGTAGACTCTGGAATATTACCAGAAGGGTCTTTACAATTACTGAGCGGAATGACTAAGAATATATTAGACACAGTGGAATCTCAGGATGTAGTAACTTTTACAGGTTCCGCACATACCGGAAAAATCTTAAAAGCACATCCTAGATTGATAGAAGAATCTGTGCCGTTCACAATGGAAGCAGATTCGTTAAATGCTTGTGTTCTGGGAGAAGATGCGATACCTGGAACTCCAGAATTTGATTTATTTGTTAAAGAAGTTCGAAAAGAAATGACCGTTAAAACAGGTCAGAAATGTACAGCTATCCGTAGAATTATTGTGCCATCAAAATTGGTGGAAGATGTACAAATAGCTTTAGGAAAACAATTAGATAAAGTAACCATTGGAGATCCACGATTGAAGGAAGTTCGAATGGGAGCATTGGCAAGTAAACAACAAGTAGAAAGTTTTAGGAATAACGTTACAGAGATTGCAAAAACAGCACAGATTGTATATGGTGATCTAGATAAAATCGAAACGGTTGGCGCAGATGCTAAAAAAGGAGCATTTGTGAGTCCAATTTTGATGAGACAAGACAATCCGTTCCAGCACACAGGTGTTCATGAAATCGAGGCTTTTGGACCAGTATCAACAATAATGCCTTACGATACATTAGAAGATGCAATCACTTTATCCCAGATGGGTAAAGGATCTTTAGTGTCCTCTATATTTACATATGATGATCGGATAGCTAAAGAATATGTAGTAGGAGCAGCTTCTCATCACGGACGTATTTTGATTGGTAATAGAGAAAATGCGAAGCAAAGTACAGGACATGGTTCACCATTACCGATGCTTACGCATGGAGGACCAGGAAGAGCTGGAGGAGGAGAAGAAATGGGAGGAATGCGTGGAATTAAACACTATATGCAACGATGCGCAATACAAGGAACACCAACAACTTTAACAGAAGTCACTGGGATTTATCAGGCAAACTCAAAGTATAAAGAGTCGGACAAGCATCCTTTTGCCTATCATTGGGAAGATATCGAACCAGGAATGTCACTCAAAACACATAAGCGTACAGTAACCGATACAGATATTATAAATTTTGGAAACCTGACGTGGGATCATTTTTATGCCCATACAGATATCACTTCTTTAGAAGGAAGTATTTTCGAAAAGCGTACTGCTCATGGATACTTTATTCTAGCAGCAGCGGCTGGATTATTTGTATATCCTAATAAAGGACCTGTGGCAGCTAATTATGGATTAGAAGAATGTAGATTTTTACGTCCTATCTATCATAATGATACAGTATATGTTAGATTAACTTGTAAGCAGAAAATAGATCGTGATCATCGTGGTAAAGAACTTCCAAGCGGAATTGTAAAATGGTTTGTTGAGGTATTTGATCAAGAAGATGAATTAACTGCAATAGCCACAATTTTAACGATGGTACAAAAGAAATCACCATTTATACAAGTAAATCGTTCAAATATTGAAGGATATTTAGCTCAGCTAACAGAAGACGCTAAACCTAAATGGGGGATGATGACTCCACAACATATGTTAGAACATGTAGAAAAAACAATTCGAATTGGTGCTGGAGAGATTCAAGATTTTGAAATAGCAACACCAGAGAAATATTTGGAGAAAGTTCAGGAAATGGTTTACAATCATAAGCCAATGCCTAAAGGTCATAATCATCCTTTAATGAAAGAAGGCGTTTTGGAAGATTTAGCTTATGAGGATTTGGCAACAGCAAAGTTTAAGTTGTTAGAAGCTATGGATGCATTCGATTTGTATTTTAAAGAGAATCCTGATGCGATTACTAAAAATGCTGTTTTTGGAGAAATGAACAAATTTGAGTGGGATTTATTAAACGTTAAGCATCTCAATCATCATTTTGCTCAGTTTGGATTATTAGATTAATTGAATAAAAAAAGAATGTAAAACTGAAAAATGTAAAATTCTAAATACAAAAGGTTTGATAGATTATAAGATTTACTTTTAACTTTTGAGTTTAACATTTAAAATTCGATATTTAAATTGACACAACCATACGTAAAAATAGATATAGAAAACGGAGTAGGAACTATAGAGTTCTTTCATCCAGCACATAATTCATTACCAGGAGATATTTTGGCTAAGTTAGCTCAAACAATTACTGATGCAGGTAATAATGATGAAATTAAGGTAATAGTGCTGAAAAGTGGAGGTTCTAGAACTTTTTGTGCAGGAGCAAGTTTTAAAGAATTGATTAATATCAATGATGCGGAAACAGGTAAGGTGTTTTTCTCTGGTTTTGCAAACGTGATTAATGCCATGCGTACATGTCCAAAATTTATTATTGGACGCGTACAAGGTAAAACTGTTGGAGGAGGAGTTGGAGTTGCATCTGCCACAGATTATTGTATGGCCACAAAATTTGCTTCAATCAAGTTAAGTGAATTGAATGTAGGAATAGGTCCTTTTGTAGTTGGACCAGCGGTAGAGCGTAAAATAGGGCTATCTGCTATGACGCAAATTGCCATTGATGCTAATTCATTTTATGATGCAGCATGGGCAAGAGATAAAGGATTATTTACGAAGGTTTTTGAAGATACAGAAACACTAGATAAGGAAGTAAAAGAATTTGCAGAACATTTATGCACATATAATCCTGAAGCAATGCGGGATATGAAAAAAGCTTTTTGGGAAGGAACAGAGCATTGGGATACAATGTTAGCCGAGAGAGCGGTAATAAGCGGACGATTAGTGTTGTCAGATTTTACCAAAGAAACATTGAAGAGGTTTAAATAAAATGAAAATAACTTAAAAGTATGATTTGCAAGAAAGACTTGTTAAATTTTCAGCAAGTATAATTCTTAATGTAGGTGGTTTGAATAAGAATTTTGCTTCTGAACATTTGGCTAAACAATTAATTCTATCATCAACTTCTTCAGCCTTAAATTATGGAGAAGCACAAGGACAGAATCAAGAAGGGATTTTATTCATAAAATGAAAATATGCCTTAAGGAATTGAGGGAATCTCAAGTTAATTTACAAGTATTAAGAGAAGCAGAATTGATTAATGATGTAGATAAGTTTGATATGATTATGCAAGAATGTAAAGAATTGGTTGCAATTTTTACTAGTAGTATCAAGACTACAAATAATAAGTAATTTAATATAGAACCGAAAAATTTAAAATAAAAAATGTAAAAGTTTCTGAGACAAAAAAGTTTTACTTTAAACTTTTGCATTTATAATTTAGTATTTGATGTTTAAAAAATGATATACTCATTTAAAGGATATATACCAGTTGTACATGAAAGTAGTTTTGTGCATCCACTCGCGGCTGTAACTGGTAATGTAATTATTGGTGAGAATTGTTATATCGGTCCAGGAGCTGCCATACGGGGAGATTGGGGTGAGATTATCCTTGAAGATGGAGTTAATGTTCAAGAAAACTGTACTGTACATATGTTTCCTGGAAAATCGATAATATTAAAAGAAAGTGCACACGTTGGGCACGGAGCGGTAATTCATGGAGCTAATTTAGGGCGTAATTGCCTAGTTGGAATGAATACTGTTATTATGGATGACGCAGAAATTGGAGATGAATGTATCGTAGGTGCTATGTCTTTCATAAAAGCGAAAGCTATGTTCCCAAAACGAAGTTTAATTGTTGGAAATCCAGCGAAAGTTATAAAACAGGTAAGTGATGAAATGATTGCCTGGAAAACTAAAGGTACAGGTTTGTATCAACAGTTACCAGCAGATTGTTTTGAATCTTTAAGAGAAGTAGAACCGCTGAGAGAAGTTCCGAAAGATCGAGATACTCAAGAAGCGTTTTATAAAACATTAGAAGAATTTAAAGAGAAATAGATAATACCTACTAGGTTTTAAAACCAAATAGGGATATAAAACAAAAACTAACGAACATTAGTTAACCACAATGTCAAGAATAGAATTAAAAATGCCCAAGATGGGCGAAAGTATATCAGAAGCAACCATTCTTAACTGGTTAAAGAATGTGGGAGATGCTATAGAGGAGGATGAAACAATAGTAGAAGTAGCTACAGATAAAGTAGATTCCGAAGTACCAGCACCTTGCACAGGAGTTATTGCTGAATTACTTTTTCAGCCCAACGATGTTGTTGAGGTTGGTCAGGTAATAGCGATTATTACCGCTGACACTGCATCCAATTCGAAAGAACCTGAGGAATCACAAAAGCATTCGTCCGATGAACAAAAACGTGATAAAGCTTCTCCGCCTCTGGGAGAGATGTCCGCCAAAAATGGACAGAGAGGGCAATTTAAGTTAGAAGGTTCCTCTGTAAACGATTCTTTCCTTTCTCCTCTGGTCGTAAGTATTGCTCAAAAAGAAAATCTTACGATAGAAGAAGTACAAAGTATTTCTGGATCTGGAGATGGCGGCCGTATTCGAAAGAGCGATATAATGCATTATCTTAAAAATAGAAAGTATGCATTGCCAAGTAAGCCACAACCTGTAGCGCCAAAATCTTCTTATAACGCACCTCCAATTTCTTATGTAGAAGGTAAAGATCGTATTGTAGAAATGGATCGTATGCGAACAATGATTGCAGACCATATGGTGTATTCTAAACACACCTCACCACACGTTACTAGCTACATAGAAGTAGATGTAACTGATATGGTAAATTGGAGAAATAAGGCAAAACATGAATTTTTGGAAAAACATGGTGAGAAATTAACTTTTACTCCAATTTTTGTAGAGGCTGTCGCTAAAGCAATTCAAGAATACCCTTTGATTAATGTATCGGTAGATGGTAAGAAAATTATCGTACATAAAGATATTAATGTCGGTATGGCAACGGCGTTACCTAGTGGTAATCTAATTGTACCTGTTGTAAGAAATGCAGATGAAAAAAACTTATTAGGATTAGCGAAAAATGTAAATCATTTGGCCAATAGTGCAAGAAATAACGCTTTGAAACCGGATGAGATAGGTGGTAGTACGTTTACGATTTCGAACGTAGGGACTTTTGGAAGCTTAATGGGAACACCTATTATCAATCAACCGGAAGTTGCCATTCTAGCATTGGGGATTATTAAGAAGAGACCAGAAGTTATTACAACAGAAAAAGGAGATGAAATTGCGATCAGAAGTATGATGTATTTGTCATTATCATTTGATCATAGAGTAGTAGATGGATTTTTAGGAGGTTCTTTTTTACGTAAAGTAGGAGATGAACTAGAAGCTTTTGATATAAATAGAGAAATATAATAATAAATGCATAAGGGATAGTAGCGGCATCCTTTTTTCTTGTCACTCTGAGATGTCACACTGAGCTTGTCGAAGTGTTGTCGAAGGGTCACAAGTAAAAAAGATACAGCGAATAGCCCGGTCTGCCATAGGCAGAATGTGCCCAAAATAAAATCGGAATGGAACAACAAATCAAAATAACAAGAACATTAGATTCTAAATTAAAAGATATTGATTTTGAGAATATCCCATTAGGAAGAGCTTTCACAGACCACATGTTTATATGCGAATATGAAGATGGGGCATGGCAAAACCCAAGAATCGAGCCTTTGGCAATGATTCCAACGCATCCAGCGGCAATGGCATTACACTATGGACAAGCTATTTTTGAGGGAATGAAAGCTACTGTTGGTCAACATAAAACACCATTATTGTTTAGACCAGAAGAGAATGCAAAACGTTTTAATCATAGTGCAGCTAGAATGGGAATGCCATCAGTTCCTACGGATCTTTTTGTAGAAGCTGTAAAACAAATTGTAGCTGTAGAACATAATTGGATTCCACCGCAAGAAGGAAGCGCATTATATCTAAGACCTTTTATGTATGCAGATGAACCTTTTATAGGTATGCGTGCAGCGACAAGCTATAAATTTATTGTAATCTGCTCTCCGGCAGGACCTTTTTTCACAAAAAGGATTAGACTATATGCGGAGACTGAATATATCAGGGCAGCTGATGGAGGAACAGGAGAAGCAAAAGCAGCGGGTAATTATGCCGCGGCTATTTTACCTACTGAAAAAGCGAAAGCGAAAGGGTTTGATCAAGTATTGTGGTTAGACGCTAACGAACATAGATATATTCAAGAAGTAGGTACAATGAATATCTTTTTTAAGATAAAAGGTAAATTTATTACTCCTGCAACTACAGGTTCTATTTTAAAAGGAATAACAAGAGATAGTGTTATTACTTTATTAAAGGACAAAGGTTTTGAAGTAGAAGAACGCGCTATTACTATTGACGAGATTATTGAGTATTCTAAAGAGGGAATTTTAGAAGAAGCATTCGGGACAGGTACAGCTGTTGCTATTGCTATGATAGAAGCAATAGGATATAAAGATGAAGTGATCACTTTGTCTGATGATAATCCGGTAAGTCTAGAAGTGAAAAATACATTGGACGAAATGAAAGTTCAGAAAAGAGAAGATACATTCGGTTGGATCATACCCGTAACTATTGAAGAGAGAGTAGGATAAGTATTAAGTACTAATGAAGAATTTAGAATTGCAAATAATCGTAATTCCCAAATCGTACATCAAAAATTAAAAGAGATGTTAGCTGAAAAAACAATAGCAAAAGAAGTTCTAAAAAAAGCGTTTAGCACACTTTGTACCGCTAAAAGCATGACCGAACTATATGAAGAAAATTTTAAGACAGTTTCTAAATATGTACATGCAACTTCTAGAGGACATGAAGCAATACAGATAGCAGTAGCTATGCAATTATTACCTCAGGATTATGCATTTCCCTATTATAGAGATGATTCGATGTTGTTAGGAATAGGGATGAAGCCTTATGACTTAATGTTGCAATTATTGGCTAAAAAAAGTGATCCTTTCTCTGGAGGAAGAACCTATTATTCTCATCCAAGTTTACGAGATGATGATAAACCAAAAATACCACATCAATCATCTGCTACAGGAATGCAAGCGATTCCTTCTACTGGTGTAGCCTTAGGAATGCAGTATAAAGAATTAGTTGGTATTAATGAAGACTTAGAAGATAAACCTCTTGTGGTTTGCTCTTTAGGAGATGCTTCTGTTACAGAAGGAGAAATTGCAGAAGCGTTCCAAATGGCAGCGTTAAAGCAATTACCGATATTATATCTAGTACAAGATAATGGTTGGGATATTTCTGCTAATGAAGCAGAAACAAGAGCGCAAAGTGCATATGAGTATGCAGCTGGATTTCATGGATTAGCCGCAATTACAATTGATGGTGCGAATTTCACGGAAAGTTATTTAGCAGTACAAGAAGCTATTCGAATTATAAGAGAAGAAAGAAGACCAATATTGGTTCATGCTAAAGTACCATTATTAAATCATCACACATCAGGAGTAAGAATGGAATGGTATCGTGATGATCTCGAAGAAGCAAGATCTCGCGATCCGTACCCAGTATTACGGAATCAATTGTTGCAAGCTGGTTTATCAGAGGATGAATTAAACAGTATTGAAGCCGAAGCAAAAGAAACTGTAGCAAAAGATCTTCAAGAAGCTATGAAAGCTGAAGACCCAACACCGGAAGATTTGTTTACTCATGATTTTGCTCCAACACCAATTGTAGAAGAAGTCGGTGAACGAATTCCTTCTGATAAAGAAGAAGTGGTGATGGTAGATTGTGCACTCTTTGCGGTAGAGGAGTTGATGAAGAAGCATAAAGAATGTTTATTATATGGCCAGGATGTAGGAGGACGATTAGGTGGAGTTTTTAGAGAAGCAGCTACATTGGCTCAAAAGTTTGGAGACGAAAGAGTCTTTAATACACCCATACAAGAGGCATTTATTGTGGGATCAACCGTTGGAATGTCAGCAGTAGGTCTAAAACCTATTGTAGAAGTACAATTTGCCGATTATATATGGCCAGGACTGAATCAATTATTTACTGAGGTAAGTAGATCTTGTTATTTGTCAAATGGTAAATGGCCAGTCTCCATGATTTTAAGAGTACCAATTGGTGCATATGGTAGTGGAGGTCCTTATCATTCATCTTCAGTTGAATCTGTGGTGACAAATATTAGAGGAATCAAAATTGCATACCCAAGTAATGGAGCAGATCTTAAAGGATTAATGAAAGCGGCATATTATGATCCTAACCCAGTTGTTATTTTGGAGCACAAAGGATTGTATTGGTCTAAAGTAAAAGGAACTGATGCTGCTAGAACTATAGAACCTTCTGAAGACTATATACTACCATTTGGTAAAGCTAATGTAGTACAGCAAGTATGGCCACAGGATGAAATAGAAACATTAACTGTGGTGACTTATGGAATGGGAGTTCATTGGGCACTGAATGCAACTAAGGATATAAAAGAGACTGTAGAAATTATAGATTTACGTACGCTATATCCGTTAGATGAAAGCACTATTATGGAGTCTGTAAAGAAGACTAAAAAATGTTTGGTAGTAACTGAAGAACCTACTAATAACTCTTTTGCCAGAGCTTTGTCAGGAAAAATCCAAGAAGAATGTTTCCGTTATCTAGATGCACCAGTAATGACCATTGGTTCTGAGAATATGCCAGCAATTCCACTAAATAGTACTTTAGAACAAACTATGATTCCTTCTACAGAAAAAGTAAAAGAGAAGATAGAAGAGTTATTGCGGTATTAAGAAAGTAGATATAAAGTAAAATTAACCTCATTTTGCGTAACAACAGATGAGGTTTAATTTTAATCAAAAAATATTTTGTAAGCTTTAACTTACAAAATTTAATTATTTTGTTTTTTTAGTATGTTAAAATACGTTTATTTTGGATAAAATACACAAAAAGTTTGGTGGATTGAAAAATAGCTGTATCTTTACACCAGAGTTAATGAGTTAGTATTTTCATTTTCCCCAAAATGAAAATTTTTATAAAAAGTTGAGTTTTAATTTTAGAATAAGCCCCTAAATTAAGATGATTTGTGTGAAGAAAAAGAGCGTGGAGACGCTCTTTTTTGTTTTTCAGTATTTTAAGCTAAGTATTCCCTTAAGTTTCCTTGTTGTTTTATTTTTTGATTATTATTGATCGAATAAACAGGATTTTTTATTCTATCAAACATAATGATTGTAGGTAAAATACTACATTTTTGTAGTTTTAAATATTTTTTTAATGTCAAAATGCATTTATTTTAGATAAAATGCACAAAAAGTTTGGTGGATTGAAAAATAGCTGTATCTTTACACCAGAGTTAATGAGTTAGTATTTTCATTTTCCCCAAGATGAAAATTTTTATAAAAAGTGAGTTTTAATTTTAGAATAAGCCCCTAAATTAAGATGATTTGTGTGAAGAAAAAGAGCGTGGAGACGCTCTTTTTTGTTTTTCAGTATTTTAGGCTAAGTATTCCCTTAAGTTTCCTTGTTGTTTTATTTTTTGATTATTATTGATCCAATAAACAGGATTTTTTATTCTATCAAGCATAATGATTGTAAGTAAAATACTACATTTTTGTAGTTTTAAATATTTTTTTAATGTCAAAATGCATTTATTTTGGATAAAATACACAAAAAGTTTGGTGAATTGAAAAATAGCTGTATCTTTACACCAGAGTTAATGAGTTAGTATTTTCATTTTCCCCAAGATGAAAATTTTTATAAAAAGTGAGTTTTAATTTTAGAATAAGCCCCTAAATTAAGATGATTTGTGTGAAGAAAAAGAGCGTGGAGACGCTCTTTTTTGTTTTTCAGTATTTTAGGCTAAGTATTCCCTTAAGTTTCCTTGTTGTTTTATTTTTTGATTATTATTGATCCAATAAACAGGATTTTTTATTCTATCAAACATAATAATTGTAAGTAAAATACTACATTTTTGTAGTTTTAAATATTTTTTTAATGTCAAAATGCATTTATTTTAGATAAAATGCACAAAAAGCTTGGTAGATTGAAAAATAGCTGTATCTTTACACCAGAGTTAATGAGTTAGTATTTTCATTTTCCCCAAGATGAAAATTTTTATAAAAAGTGAGTTTTAATTTTAGAATAAGCCCCTAAATTAAGATGATTTGTGTGAAGAAAAAGAGCGTGGAGACGCTCTTTTTTGTTTTATAATATTTTCATTAAATCATTCTAAAAAAAAAACTATTATTTCCCTTCGATGCATTATACACAAAAATGCACTGATCATTATAATCAGCACATTTTTTTCACACCTATCTATTCACAGAGAATATATCCTTCAATTGTTTTACCATACCATCATTACCAGAGAGTGTAATTTCACCAATTTTGTCAGAAATTTTCTCTACGTACTCCATTTCTTTAAGTTTGTAGAGCATTTCATTATCCTCCATCAGTTTTGCCGTGTTTAGCAAACTTCTGGTTGATGCTGTTTCCTCACGTCTGGTAATAGTATTAGCTTGAGCTTTCTTTTGTGCTATCAGTACCTGGTTCATGATTTCTTTCATTTCACCAGTAAGGATAATATCCCTAATACCACAATTCAATACTTTTACACCTAGTTTGCTTGTTTGACCGATAGTCGTTTCTACTATAGCATTTGCCATACTATCTTTACGTTCTAAAAGTTCATCTAGCGAGTAATTTCCTACGAAAGCTCTAAGAGCTAATTGCATCACGATGTATAATTGCTTTTCATATTCTTTATTGTCAAGCAACGCTTTTTCTATATCAACAACTTTATATTGTATGTAGAAATTTATACGAATTGCAGCTTTATCTTTGGTCAATAGTTCCTGACCAGCTATTTCTAACTGCAATTGACGTAAATCAGCTTTAGCAACTTTGATGGTAGTATCATTTCTCCAGAAACGATAGGTACCACTACCCAATGTTTTGTTATATACATCATCTACTATTAGTACTGCTTTTTCATACGCAGCAACTTCAAAAACGCGGATGTATTGATTAAGGGCATAGTGGCTAAAGAGAGATTTATTAATCTTTTCGGTAATGTAGACCTTACTAAGATCTACTGTGGTGAATTCATATTCACGGAGTCCTTTCCATAAAGTATATCTTCCTGCGGTGAATACGCTTTTGAAATTACCGTTTTCATAAACCAATACAATTTCACTATCCTTTACCTCAATTACATGTAGCATATCTTCCAACACTGTGTCTTTTAGTAAGAGTTCCAGCGCTATTGGTGTTGCAAAAGGTTTAGAAAGATCATATTGCATAGCACGTTCATTAAATCCTAACCAATGGATTCCTTGTGTTATTACACGATTGTAATCACCTTTTCTGAAAACCAAGCCTACTTTGCCAGCATTGATTCTTACTCGTTTCATTTTTTTAATTTTTGTGTCTGGTTTTTAGCAGACAGATTTAACATTAATTGGATGATAATCCCGTAACGGAGGCATTATCTACTTCTTGTATAATCCTTTAGTTTAGGATCATTTAGGAAGTATATTTTAGGGCGTACTCCGCCTGAGGCGGATCGGGCTATCCGCTATATCTTTTCTGTCCTACTTCTTGACTCCGCTCGAAGTGACAGAAAAGGATTTAGCTTGTCCTGAGCCTGTCGAAGGGCTGCTATCCCTTACGCAATTTCATATCGTAATTATATAATTCTCAAATCTCGGTTTCTCTTCTTTTTAAGGAAGATGTCTAAAGGACAGAGAGGTTAAAAAAACCGTGAAAGCAAATCATCTTTCGAGTACGGAAATAATAGAGAGTCATATTTTCTATAATTAGTTTTTAGTATCGAAATAAAAGAATCGGTATCTAAAAAAGACATCGTTATTCTAAAATCTGGATTCAAAAAAGTAGCTATTTCTGATGATGACATTACTACTATTTCAAAGAACTTTTAAGACTGTTCATATAATAAGAGTATTATAAGAACTGACTTGCTAATCGCAGTTTTTGTCATTTTTACAGCTTGACAAGCCGTGAATCAGTTTTAGAAGATGACCCGAACTTCATGAAAAACGGATTTTGAGTCCATTTTGGCTACATTAAAGTGTAGTGCTCTACCAACTGAGCTACAAAAGCCAAGAAGTTTTACTTCATGCTAATGACGGGAATCGAACCCGCGACAACCTAAGATCTGTCGTTCTATCCACTAAACTATCTGCCTAAGGCAGAGTGGGATTCGAACCCATGACACATAGAGTTTAGACTATTATTTGGTTAATAGTCAAACCTTCAAGCCAAGTTGAATATGAAGTGATCATACAATTCTGCAATACTTCATACAATAGTGTTATACAGAAACACCCAACAAGACTTGCTTGATATTTTTATTGTACCTCTTACCAGATTCGAACTGGTACTTTCGCCTAAGCGAACAGATTGGCTCTAAATGCGCTTCCCTACTTTGAATCCTGTTCATTTCGGTGCTTCTGCAAAACCTATTCATTAACGAGCGCGTCATTAACAACATCATCCAATCACTCCGCGGTTAAGTAACGGTCTTTTTCCGCAGCACTTCCCTTTATGCTAAAGAGGTGTTTTTTGTTTTTATCAAAAGCCCTGCTACATTCCTCAATTATAACAGGGCGATACTACAAACCCTCATTTGTTTTACCCCTTATAAAAGAGGGCTTGTTTTAATTACTATGCAAATGTTTAATGTATTAGCGCAATCTTTTTGCGTAGTAATTATTTATTTATAAAAAATACAATTTTGATCATTTTTACTTTTTAAAATATGGATGTCAGGATATAGCGCTTTCGTCATGCTATCCACATAATTAGATACCCACTTTAAAAGTAAAAGTTGTAAACTGTTTTTAGTTTTTTCTTTGGTAATTGTTAGTTGTGTTTTCATGATGTTGATTTTTAACTCATATTTTTAATTATGTATTATTTAATATTTCATACTCGTGATCACGTCTGTCAATTTCACCCAGAGGACTTCCTTTGAAAGTGGAAATATTTTTGAATCCGTTTTCTTCTAGAATTAGTGACGCTTCTTTTTTAACAGCTCCTCTTCTAGAATTTCCATAATCACCAGTTAATTTTTTTGTGGCTGGATCTAGATCACCCCAAAGCATATCTGGTTTGCCATTATCAATCGGTTCTACGAAATAGGTAATACCAGTAATCTTGGATTGAACTATGAATCTACCAGTGTCTTCGGTTTTACATAAAAACCTTTGTAATAAATTGTTTTTCATAGTTTTAAAATTTAGTTATTAGTGGAACAGACAGGAATTGAACCTGTATCTTCGGAGCTTCAATCCGACGCGTTGACCAACTCCGCTACTATTCCGTTTTAGGGTGTACTCTGGGATTCCCCGCCTGCCACAGTTAAAAATAGCGATGGCGGGCAGGGAACCCTGTTCTTCTCATTCACAGTGAGGCGCTTTACCAGATAAGCCTGCCTGCCATACAGCAGGTAGGCAGGCTAGAGACACCATTTTATTATTATTGGATTATTTGATATTCAGAGTATTGATAAATCTTTATATTAGACCATAGATAGGAAAACAAAGTTTATGGACAATATTTCGACGATTATTTTAGCTGCATCTTTATTCATTATTATGTTAGGGATGGGGTTATCTCTAGTAATAGCTGATTTTAAGAGAATACTTATTTACCCAAAAGCTATTTTAGTTGGTTTAACCAATCAGATGATAATTTTACCACTTATAGGGTTTGCAATTGCTTCTTTATTTTCATTAAAACCAGAGATTGCCGTAGGAATTATGATTTTAGCAGCTTGTCCTGGTGGAGCAACTTCCAATTTAATCTCTCATTTAGCTAAAGGAGATATTGCCTTGTCGGTAACTCTGACAGCTTTTAGTAGTTTAATCACCATCATAACTATACCATTTATAGTTAATTTTTCACTGCTTTATTTTTTGTCTGAGGACCAAGCTATTCAGTTGAATGTAATTGAAACGATTATACAGATTTTAGTAATCATTATTGTACCAATAGGTATAGGGATGATTATTAGAAAATACAATGAATCTTTTGCTTTAAGAATGGCTAAACCAGTAAAGATAGCTTCTGCACTAGTGCTTGCATTAGTTATTGTTGGTATTTTGGTTAAAGAAAAAGATAATTTTATTTCTTATTTACAGGAAGCCGGATTAGTTGCTTTACTATTAAATATATTGACGATGGCAATAGGATATTATTCTGCCAAGTTGTTTCGAGTTCACCATAAAGGTGCAATATCAATTGCGATAGAATCTGGTATTCAGAATGGTACTTTAGCTATATCAATAGCGATTGCTATTCTTCATAATACTTCGTTTGCGATAGCTCCTGCAGTATATAGTTTGTTAATGTTCTTTACAGGTGGTATTGCAATATTTTTTGGAATACGAAATAGTAAAAAAATAAAGAGTTAATAGTATAAATTCACCTACTATTTATATCGGTTTTACTGTTTGTACATTATATTATCTAAGGCATTGGGAATCGAACCCAAGACTCCCGCGATACAAGCGCGGTACTCTACCACTGAGTTATACCTTAGTTTGATGACCTGAAAGGATTCGAACCTTTACACCAAGAGTCAAAGTCTTGGATGCTGCCGTTACATCACAGGTCAGACTGCAAGCTCAATAGGATTTGAACCTATACTTCAAGGGTCGTAACCTTGGGTGCTTCCATTTACACCATGAGCCTATTTTGTACTCCACCTAAGATTACTCATTCATTTCTATTGTTTTAAGAAATCGTGAATGCTATGCATTTCGAACTTAGACTGAACAGGGCTTAAACCTGATGCCTCTCCCAGTTGGGCTAGTGGAGCATAAGTACAGGAAGAGAGATTCGAACTCTCAGAACCTTGATTCTAAATCAAGTGCGTATGCCAGTTCCGCCATTCCTGCATTAAAATTGTACTCTATAAGGGAATCGAACCCTTGTCTTCCGGTAGAAAGCCGGGTGCACTAACCACTATGCTAATAGAGCAATTTGTCTGAGAAGCAGGATTCGAACCTGCGACCTCTCGCGTCCAAGGCGAGTAAACAAAACCACCGTTATCTTCTCAGATATAGCGGTACCGACGGGATTCGAACCCGCGACCTTCCGAGAGACAGTCGGGTGCACTAGCCATTGTGCTACGGTACTATATTTCCTTGGAGAAGGAAATCTTTTTATACTTTTAACCAGTATTTTATTTGTGGAAGTAGCAGGATTCGAACCTACAAGCTCCGTAGAGATCAGATTTACAGTCTGGAGAGCCAGCCAATTGCTCAATACTTCCTTTTTTTGGAGATAAGAATGAGATTACTACGTTATCTCATTAAGTCGCAAAGTGGATTTCATAGTATTCAAACCAGTTTAATACTATTTCAATCATTGAGACAAGAATGAGATTCGAACTCATAAAAAACGGATTTGCAGTCCGTCGCCTTAACCATTCAGCCACCTTGTCTTAGCGATACCAGTAGGATTTGAACCCACATCTTAAGAGTTAACAGCTCCTAGCTTTACCAGTTAAGCTATAGTATCAATATTGCGGAGGACAAAGGAATTCCCGCCTGCCTTCAATTATTATAAATAAGAGCGGGCAGGGAACCTTCACTGCTGTTACGCAGACTTGTTTAGCAGACAAGCGCAACAAACCAATATTTGCCTATCCTCCGAAGCGGAAGAAGTGGGAGTCGAACCCACACGAGTCATTAGCTCCTAACAGTTTTCAAGACTGCGGCCACCGCCAATTGGCTTGCTCTTCCTTAAAGTTGACACAGAGGGATTTGAACCCACATCACCTCGATTAAAAGTCGAGTGCTTTTCCAGTTAAGCTACGTGTCAATTTTGGTTTTCAGTATGTCAATGAACTATGTGAATAAAAAAAGGCGCCTTATTCGGGCGCCTTTATATATCTTGTGGTTGTATGTCGGTTATAATCGCATACGTTTCCTTTCTATATAATAGACACCATGTATATTCCAATCGGAACAATATTCCTCTTGTTTGCTAAAGAGGCGGGTTAAACTATGTTGTAAACTATTCGGTATCATTCTTAATTTTTTATTGTTGTAAATAACTTAATCACTATTTATTTTTGTTTCGTTATGATTGCGATGCAAAGATCAAAACTTTTTTTTAATCTCCAAATGTTTTTTCAATTTATTTTGTTGATAATCAGATAGTTATGTTTGTTTTTAAATATAGGGATCCCTGTCCGTTTTTCAACGGATATTGGATGTTTTTGCAATCGTCTGTCTCTCTGATGCTTACTTTCCAAATACTATTCTTTATGTGCTAATTAGTTTTTAAACATTTTTTCGAAAATTTTTAATAAAAAAAGCGTCCAATTTCTTGGACGCTTGTACTATATCTGTTTTTTATCTTTAAATCATATCAAAATAATAGTCAAAAATAGTTACATAGCGTCCTTTTACCGGTATCAGATACTTCTATCCATCGGTAATCACACTGACTAAACAGTGATTTCGGCATAATATGTAATCTATTTTTTGTCATTTCTTATGCAAATATTCAATAATATGGCAATACAATCCAAATATTGAATGGGTTTTCTGAGGTTATCCTAATAATTTAGAATCAATTTAAGTGTTTTTTCTATAAAAAGCAAATAGCATTATATGAAACTATATTTGTACTTTTATCAGCAATGACAGTTCAAGATTTTATCAATTGGTTTGGAAATAACCCTAATTTGGTGTTAGGTTATTTTGCAGTAATTATAGCATTTTCGTTAATTGGGTTACTTTATGTAAAACCAGTAAATTTTAAACCTCCTATTAATTATTTCTACGGAATTTTAATTTATGCAGTTACAATACCAGGATTGCTAGCCCTGATTTTACTATTATATAGTTTTTTCTTTCTGAAAACTAATTTACTTCAGTTAGACTTGGTGACATACTTTGTTCCATTAATATCCATGATTATTGCTTTAGTAATTATTAATAAGACAATACCAATGTCCAGAATACCAGGTTTTGGGAAGTTATCAGGTCTTTTCATTATGATCATGATTACTTTTATTATTACTTACATTTTACAAAGAATGTTTTTTGGAGTCTTCTTTGTAGGAAGATTTCAATATTTAGTGGTATTTTTCTTAGCATTATTGTTTGGGTTAAAAATTGCTTGGGATCGTATGGTGAAATGATTGTGATTATAATAATTGTAACATTTTGATACTAGATGATACCTATAATATAAAGGTATAAGAGGAAATACTTATCTTAGAACCTTCTAAAACACTTATTTTTTTAAATTTGTTTAAAATCACTAACCATGCTAAAAAACTTAAAGTCCTTATTTATAGTTGATGATGCTGAAGAAGAAAATAAAGAACCTTCTGAGTCGACAGGAAAATCTGAGGTAAAATCAGATAAGAAGCCTGCTGCATCAACTCCACCACCACTTCCTAATAATCCAGTGAGTTCATCAACAGAAGGTGCGTTGGATACTAAAATAGTTGAAAAACTATTACAGGCAATAGAGAAGAATAATCTGGAAGGATTTGATTATTTGGAATATAAAAAGTCTCTTAAAGCTTTGGAAAAAATGCCAATGGATGAGGCAACAAAATATCGCTCGGCTTTTGCTACAGCTTCTACAATGGGAGTGACTCTGGATAAACTTTTACAGACTACTAATTTTTATATTGGTGTCTTAAATAAGGAAAACGAACAATTTATAGGAGCTTTTAAGAATCAATTTGATAGTAAAGTATCCGGAAGAGAAAGAGAAATTGCGCAGTTTGAATCTATTATAAAAGAAAAGTCGGAAGAAATTAAAAGATTGACTGAAGAAATTGCTAAACATCAACAACAAATAGGTGATTTAAAAGCTAAGGTTGAAGAGAGTAATAGTAAGATTAATAAAACACAGAATGATTTTAAAGTATCTTATAATCACCTGAAAGCACAGTTTGAAGAAGATATTGTTAAAATGCAGAAATACTTAAAATAAATGGACAACAACTCGTTAAAACCAAAAACATTTTGGAAAAGACCTGAAGGTAAAACAGGGATGTTATTTATGGGACTTTTAGGAGCAGGAGGATTGTATGGATTATACAAAGTGCTTCCTTTTCTAATTACCATTGTAGAGAACACTTTGTACTTAGGAGTTCTATTGGCTGTATTAGGAGCACTACTTTACATTGTATTAGATCCTAAGATGAGAAATCTTATTTTCTATATGTATAAATCTTTTATGCGTTGGTTAACAGGAATTTTCATTCAGATTGATCCAATAGGTATTCTAAAAAGTTATATAGATGATCTTCATAGTAATTTAAAGAAGATGAATAAGCAAATCGCTTCTTTGAAAGGACAGATGAAACGTTTGCAGACTATTATATATGATAACAAGAAGAATATCAATAATAATCTAAAACTGGCTAGTGCTGCAAAGGAAAGAGATAAGAAGGGAATTATGATCCTTAAATCCAGAAAAGCAGGTAGATTAAAGGAGTCTAACCTGAAATTGGATGAACTTTATAAAAAGATGGAAATCTTGTATAGAGTTTTAGTCAAAATGTATGAAAACTCTGAAATACTACTGGAGGATATAGAGGATCAGGTAATGGTTAAGGAGCAAGAAAGAAAAGCTGTACGAGCTGGACATTCTGCTATGAAATCTGCAATGAACATTATAGCTGGTAACAACGATAAGAAAGAAATGTTTGATCGAGCATTAGAAGCAATAGCGGATGATGTAAGTATGAAAATAGGAGAGATGGAGCGTTTCATGGAAATGTCTAATAACTTTATGGATTCTATCGACTTACAGAATGGAATATTCGAAGAAGAAGGTTTAGAGCTTCTAGAGAAGTGGGAAAACGAAGGCGTTTCTCTGATTTTAGGTAACGATAAAGATTTATTAGTGCACGATCGACATAGTGTTGATCTAGATGCACCAATTGTAAAAACTAAAACCCAAAATAATCAATACTCAGACTTATTTAATTTTGAGGATTAAAACATAACACTAATCAAAAATCATGGCAAAAGGAAGATTAACACCGTTTTCAAAAATTTTAATTGTAGTACTCATTATCGGAGGGTTATATTTTTTACTAAATAAATTTGTAAGGAATAACCCAGACGCTAAAGAAAAAATAGAAGAATTGACTTCTTCTTCTGATAAAGGAGAAACAAAAGAAGGATATAAAGATGTCATCAATGTAGGAGTTGTAACCTGGGGAGGATATGCAGGTGGACAATATTTTAATGAAGGGTTTAAAGCTAATACTGCATCTAGATTCTATAAAGACTATGGATTTAAAGTAAATTTTGAAGTAATTGATGATTTTGATGCTTCTAGAGATGCTTTTAAGAATGGTTCTATCGATTTAATGTGGGCAACAATTGATGCATTCCCAACAGAAGTAGAAGGATTATCTCAATATCAGCCACAAGTAGTATTTCAGGCAGACTGGAGTCGTGGAGGAGATGCGATCGTAGCAGCTAGAGGAATTAATAAAGTGAGTGATCTTAGAGGAAAGAAGATTGCCGTAGCACCTATGACACCTTCGCATTCTTTCTTGATTTGGTTATTAGAAGCTAGTGATATGACTACAAAAGATGTACAATTGGTAGAAGTGCCAAGTGCTATTGATGCAGCAGATTCATTTAAGAGTAATACGGTAGACGCAGCTGTAGTTTGGAGTCCGGATGATGCAGATTGTGTAGCTAAAGTAGCAGGTTCTAAAGTACTAGAAAGTACTAAAAATGCAACGCATATTATCGCAGATGTTTTTGTGTCTAAAAAAGAATTTATCGAAACTCATAAGGAACAATTACAAGATCTATATGAAGGATGGATGATCGGAGCTTCAGAATTAAATGGTTCAGATAGTAACAAAAGAAAAGCAGCTAAAATTCTTGCTGAAGGATTATCACAACCAGAAGATTTCTGTTATGATGCGATTAACAATGTAAGGTTAGCAACACATGGAGATAATAAAGATTTCTTTGGATTAAATTCTAGTTATACTGGAGTTACTGGAGAGGATCTTTATAATAAAATGAAGGTAAAATATAATGCTCTTGGATACAGTACTGCTGGAGCGAAAAGCTGGAGGTTATTATCTACCAAAGATTTGGTAACAAAAACATCGCTTTCTGGTAATACGCACAATGCGGAGCAGCAAAAACAGTTTACAGCCGTTGATAAGACATTAGAAAAGAAAGAATCATTATCTTCTAAGAAAGTAAGTATCAGTTTTAGAACTGGAGAATTTCAGATAGATGATAATTCTAAGCAATTAATAGATCTTCAATTTACGCCAATTGCAAAAGCTTTTGCCAATGCACGTATCAGAATTGAAGGGAATACTGATAATGTAGGAGGTAGAAATTCTAATATTACGTTGTCAAAAAAGAGAGCACAATCTGTAGCGGATTATTTGATTAAGCAACATAATATGCCAGCAAATAGATTTATCATTTTGGGTAATGGCCCTGATAAACCACTTCCAGGATGTGAAAGAAATCAAAATGCTGACTGTAAGTCTAAGAATAGAAGAACAGACTTTGAACTGGTAGTAGACTAATGGTAAAGATTAAAAAACTATTTGAACTTAGGGGTAATTTAGAATCAAAAGACAAAGGAATACTTACCGTTATTGGCGCTTTGATTCTAATTGGCTTATGGTTTTTGATGGCTGAGTTTCTATCAACATCTGTAATTACTCAGGATGAATCAATAGATATTTCTAAAATAGCTCAAAGTGAGCGGAAGTATTATGAAAATGATTCTCTCCTGATCGCTAGTTATGATACTTTAGAACAAATGGGTGTTGAGGAATTGACATCATTTGGCCTAAAGAAAAACAAAGTATATCCTTTGTTGCCATCACCAATTAAAGTAATTAAAGCATTTCCGGATCTTAATAAAAACGATGATGTAATAGGGAACACCTTTTATTCTATTAAATTAAATTTTTTAGGATATCTGGTGGCAATCCTGATATCTATTCCAATTGGTTTTTTATTAGGATTAATCCCATTGTTTAGAGGATTGTTTAGTCAGATTATCAATTCGTATCGTTTTATTCCGTTAACTGCTGTAACTGGTATTTTTATTATGTGGTTAGGGTTGGGAAGTGATATGAAAGTATCTTTTCTGGCATTTGGTATTATTGTGTACTTGATACCCGTCGTCATTCAGCGGATCGATGAGGTCCAAAATGTATATCTCAATACTGTTTTTACTTTGGGAGCAACTTCGTGGCAAACCATTAAGACTGTTTATATGCCTTATGTTTTTTCTAAGATTATTGATGATATCAGGGTATTGACGGCAATTTCTTGGACATATATCACCATTGTAGAAATGCTGAATAAAGGAGGTGGAATAGGAGAATTAATCTGGACTGCAAAACGACAAAGTAGAATCGATAAAGCTTTTGCTATACTAATTATCATAGTGGTTATAGGGATATTACAAGATCGACTTTTTGTCATGATCGATAGGATATTATTTCCATATAAACACATTAATAAAGGAAACAAACACTAATATGGCATTACAGTTTACAGATAGTCCTCAGGCTCCTAATGTTATAGAACTTAGAGGGATCTCTCAATCATATGATGGAGGGAAAACCAAAATCATAGAAAATTTAGATTTATTGGTAGAGGACAAACCCATGCAAGGGCAATTTTCTGTCATATTAGGAATGTCAGGATGTGGTAAATCTACTTTGTTACGATATATAGCAGGATTACAAGAACCAACTTCAGGTACTGTTTTGGTAAAAGGAAAACCTGTTAGTAAGGAGAATAGGGTGAGTATGGTATTTCAGCAGTATTCATCATTGCCTTGGATGACAGTGTTAGATAATGTTGGTTTAGGATTGCGTTTTAAAGGGGTTTCCAAGAAAGAGCGTGATGAAAAATCAATGGAAATGATCCAATTGGTTGGATTAGATGGTCATCAGAAAAAATATGCACAATACCCAACACTTTCTGGAGGGCAATTACAGCGGGTAGCGATTGCTAGAAGTTTGATGTCTAATCCCGAAATCTTATTAATGGACGAACCTTTTGGAGCTTTAGATATCAAAACTCGTTTGCAGATGCAGGATTTATTAATTGGCATTTGGGAAAAATTTAGTCCTACAATTTTATTTGTAACTCATGACATACAGGAGGCGGTTTACTTAGCGGATGATATTTATATCATGAAACATGCGCCTTCTCATTTCGTGAAGCATATAGATATCGATTTACCTTTTAATAGAAACCGAGAAACAAAACGATTAGCACATTTTGATGAACTAGTACACGAAGTAGAAGATGCAATGATGCAGATTGATGTAGGGAGTTAATTACTTCTATAGGTATGTTATATGGTTTCCTTGGTTAGTCTTAAACTACTTTAAATGTAGCATACATAACATAATCCGAAAAGATTCATAAATGAAGAATATAATAGGTATAGCATTAATTTTAGTGTCATTTGTAATTTTTGGAGTACGAATTTCAAAATCAGTACAGTTTAAACAAAATGTTTCTGGATATTTGAAAAGGGCAGCAGATGCAAATACTATTGAACTTGCTAATGAAGAACTCACTAAAGTTATTGATTATTTAGAATCCAATAATATTACTAGCGGATATACTTCTATGTTATGGGAAACCCCGGATGAAGATATTGGTTTTTGGTATAAAAATTTAAAAGCAAGTCAAACCGAACTTCAGAATTTGAAATCGAATAGTGCTTTAGAAAGAACCAATGTATTGATAAAACTAAGAGAAACATTAGTAGATACTGGTGAAAGGACTAAAGTTACTGTCCCTAAGGGGTTAGCTGTTTATCCTAACAATATGTTATGGGGGATTTTGATGTTGACTGCATTTTTATCATTGTTAATAGGTTTTGTAATACTAGCCGTAGAATCCGAGAAGAGATCTAAAAAGAAGAAACAACAACTATCGTCCTAAATTAAATTTCATAAGGAGTATTATGACCAACAGAAAATACCATAAAGCCACAGATCTTTTCTTTTCGAAATTAGCTCAGGAACATAAAGCTTCTTTCTTTAAAGGAAAATCAATCAATCCATTAAAAATATTGTCTATTTCTTCTGCTTTTCCAACACTTAGAATTAAAGATGAAGATTTATTGGTATTGTACTCTTTAAAAGAGTCTCTAGAGGAATTAGATTTTGTAATTACGACACAACATATTCATATAGCCGAAAATAAAATTCCGCTAACTAAAGATGTATTTAAGGATGTAAAGTTTAGTGCTTTTCCCGAAGGGCATATTACTTTATTGAATGATTTGGTAGATGAATTGATATTAACTAAAAAGGACGAAAAAAAGAGTTTATCAGATTTCACGAATAAGTTTAAGGATTTTGTAAATCAAAAAGAAGATACCTCTCAGGAATTTGATATCGATTATGAGTTTCTTCAAATCTTAAAAAATGAAGGTGAAAAAATCCAGAATCTGGCAGAAGATCTTAATAATAACAAACGATTTTCTAATACGATCAATGCCATTGTTCATAAAACGGATGATGCATTAGAATTTAAAGCAGAACATGTTATTCTACAGGATATCATCAAGGTATTCAATATGATTTATCCATTGAGTGATAAAAAGAATGAGATAGCTGATACCAAAATAAAATTTCTACTAGCCTTTTTGTTTGAAAAACTTCAAGGAAATGATATCATAGCTTCTTTATCTATAGAACGAATTAATAAGTTTGTACAATCAGAAAAATTTGATGAGAATATTGAGGTGATCAAAACCGCAAGCCTATTTAACTTAGGAGACGAATATAAAAATGAATTTTTACTTCCATCTTTATTAAAAAGATTAGATAGTCAGCATTTTGCGAATTCAGGATCCTTTCTGTATCGTATTGCTTCGTTAATAACCAAAGCAGATGGAACCATATCCGAAGAAGAGAAAACATTGCTTAAGAAGATTAATGATAAACTATCAAACCCTAAAGAAAAATTAGAAGGAGTTAAGCAAACGGAAATTGATGAGAACGAAACGCTAGATGATGTAACAGATGAGCTCAATGAACTGATAGGTCTTGATAATATTAAAACGGCAGTACAAGAACTCTCTAATTTTTTAAAAGTACAGAAACTAAGAGAAGAAAAAGGACTGAAGAATGTGAACAATTCATTGCATTCAGTTTTTATGGGACCTCCAGGAACTGGAAAAACAACAGTTGCACGCTTAGTATCTAAAATATACAAGCATTTAGGATATTTAGAGAAAGGTCATCTGGTAGAAACCGATAGAACCGGTATGGTTGCTGGATATGTCGGACAAACAGCGCTAAAGGTAGAAGAGGTTATAAAAACTTCTTTGGACGGTGTATTGTTTATTGATGAAGCATATTCTTTAGCTAAAGACAATAAAAAAGACTTCGGAAACGAAGCTGTTGAGGTTTTACTGAAGAAAATGGAAGATCATCGAGATCAATTAGTTGTAATCGTTGCGGGATATCCTGATGAGATGGAGGAATTTATAGAGTCTAATCCTGGTTTACAATCGCGATTCAATAGGTATTTTACGTTTGATCATTATAAACCAAAAGAGCTGATTGGAATTTTCGAACTTTTTTGTCTTAAAAATGATTTTGTACTAGCAGAAGAGGCAAAGGAAAAATTAGAATTTATTTTTGAAAAGCTATATGAAAAGCGACATAAAAGTTTTGGTAATGCAAGAGTTGCTCGAAACTTATTCGAAAAAATAATAGAATACCAAGCCAATCGCATAGTGTCCATAACACCACTCACAGAAGAGTTACTAAAAACCATAGTTGAAGACGATATTCCGCCAGTAAATCAAACCGTAGATGATTATTTAAGGTTTCAGAAAGACGAGGAAGAAGCTTAAATTAGCACTCTATGCACATAGAAAAAGTCTTATCGTACTATCAGGATTGTTATAAGCAAGAATTCAGAGATAATGATGTACTCAATTTTTTAGGAACTAAAGTCCATAAACGATTCTTTCTAAACACGATTGACCAGTTATATCGTGAGGAGGATACCGTCTTTATGAAAACCAATTTTGGTGAAGAGTTATACAAGTATCTTGAGATCCACAGAAAGGAAAAAACATTCGTAGCTTGTAGTTTTTTTATTACAGGAAAACTTACTTTTTTAGGTAAAAAGAGAACGATTTGCGCTCCTTTAATAATGACACCTGCTACACTAGAGATTAATAATGAAGCCCTATATCATGTCAATTATAATTTTGACGAAAATAGAGTTAATGATGCTTTGTTAAATGTGTTGAAATCTAATTTTAATCTTGATGATTCTTTTGTTCTGGAGATGAAATCATTGATTAATGATCAAGAGCCAAAAGCGCAGAATATAAGTGCTATCGCAAAGAAACTAGGTTCCTATGTTACTATAGATACTACATTTATACAAGAATTGCCCGAGTTGATTTCGGGTGACAAAGTAAGAAGTCATTTAAAGGCTTCATCGTTAAAATTACTTCCTGCAATTGCCTTAGGTATCGTTGAGAAATCAAAATCTAGTCGTAATGTATTGCATGAAATCGATGAGATAAAAGAACGACATATTTTTAATGATATGCTTCAAGGTTTTTTCTCAAGAAGAAAAATTGAGATTACTTCAGGAAGTAAATCAGATAAAACAATATATGTTCCTTCTAATCTTAGCGATTCACAGCTAGATATCATTCAGGCTGTAAAATCGAATGATGTCACTGTGGTGATTGGTCCTCCTGGAACAGGTAAATCTTATACAATTGCTTCTTTGGCTTTGGATCAGGTATATCACAATAAAAGTGTATTGATATGTTCTAAATCAGACCAAGCTGTCGATGTGCTACAAGATAAAATTGTAAATGATTTAGGGGTAAAAGGACTCTCGATAAGAGCTGGTTCTGGAAGAAGTCATCGCGCTACATTACGAAAAAAAATAGAATCAATTACTAGGTTCAGAAAATCTGGTGGCGATTATTATATTCCTAGAAAACAAAGTGAAATAGACTATGCACAAGAAAAGATTAAGGAAATAAGTGAAGAAATTCAGGAAAGAGAGCACCGTGAAATCAAAAATGCAGAGCTATTTCTAGACTATAACCCTTCTTTTTTTAAAAGATTAAAACGGAAGTATGTATCCAGACAAGTATTAAAAGAGTACCCTTTTTGGCAATTGATAGAACTATTGGATCATTACATTCATCAGAAAAATAAATTGATCAAAGAAATCATTTCTTTGAAGTATCAAGATAAGATTTCTAGTTTATTGAAAAAAGATCGAACTTTTCCTCAATTATTAAGGTTGATTAAAACTAAAGATGTTGTAGAAAGGGAACGTTTATTTCAGACTATAAATTTCCCATCATTGTTACAATGTTTGCCTATTTGGATTACAAGGTCTACAGATGTTAGTGATGTGTTTCCATTAGAGAACAATATTTTTGATGTAGCAATTATTGATGAAGCTTCTCAATGTGATATTACAACCATGATTCCGGTATTGGCAAGAGCTAAAAAAATTGTGGTAGTAGGGGATCCAAAGCAGCTTAGACATGTTTCTTTTTTATCTAGGCAAGTGATGGAAAATACAGCTAACAATTATGGTTTGCTGCAGGGAGTGGATGTTATGAATTATAGAGAGACCAGTTTCCTGGATTACGCGATGGAACGGTTACCTTCTCAAAGTAATATCCATTTTTTGGATGAACATTATAGGAGTGTTCCTAGTATCATACGATATAGTAATCAGAAATTCTATTTTGATAGGCTAAAAGTAATGTCAGACTTGCAGATTCATAATAAATCATCGGCTGTGCACTGGGTTTTTTGTGATGGTCAGAAATTAAAAGATGGTACGAACCTTAAGGAAGCGGATAGAATATTAGAAGACGTACAAAAGGTAATTAATGAAGAGCTTCATATAGCTTCTGGTGTAGCAACTACAATTGGTATTCTTTCCCCTTTTAGAGATCAGGTAAATTATCTAAAGAATAAGATAGAAGAGTACGATCTTTCTGCTATAAAAAAGCATAGAATTGCAGTGGGAACTCCTTTTGAGTTTCAGGGAGAGGAACGAGATCAAATGCATATCACATTTACCATAGATAATGATATAAGCACTTCAGTTTTTCAATATTTGGATAGAGAAGATGTATTCAATGTAAGTATAACACGTGCGAAACAAAAACAATTTTTATACTATTCTTTTGACGCCAAAAACTTTAAGAATAAACATTTATTGATCGATTATCAGTCAGAAACTAGGATACATCATCAACATAGTACGGTTGAAGAATATATAGATAATTTCTCGAAAGAAGTCCACGAAGAATTGATTCAGTTGGGAATTGAGGAAAAAGATATTATTGTTAATTATCAGTTAGCAGGATATGTAATGGATATTTTATTAACTTATAACCAAAGAACTATTTGTATTGATTTGGTGGGATATCCTGGAGCATTAGAAAAGACATTTTCTATTGATCAGTACAAAACATTGTTTAGGACAAAGGTTCCTATCATAACAATACCTTATGCATATTGGTTGTTTAATAAAAATGCTTGTCTAGAGCACATTAGTAAAAAAGTAAGAATCAAGAAGTGATCACAGAAAAAAACATATCTAAATTATTAGGTCGAACTATTAAATCACCGATTCGAGTAGGAAGTGTATCTGATTTACGGATGGATCTCAACTCTTTTTTAAGTTTCTTTAAACCTCAGTTTGAAACACTGCAAGATGACGTATATCTGGTGAGAGGAAAACAAATTGCTTTTTTAAAAGAAACTTTTTCTTCAGATTCGACATCAATTGAAAAGTTACATAAACCTTATTTTGAAGGTACAAGAACAATAGAAGCTTTAGCATATTGGATAGAACGATTAGATACGAATCAACAACAAGAATTCGATCAATTATCAACCATTACCAGACAACGAAATATTGCCTCTTTTTTAATCGAGATTTGGGATGATCAATATTTTGTGGAAAGAATAGTTCAACAAGGTTTTGAACAGGATGTGGATGATTTTAGAGTATGGAAACGCGTTTTTAAGCAAGCGAAAAGAGAGGCTGTAGAGAATGAAATGTTTTTTGAACTGCTAAAAAAAATGGCTGGTCTTGTTAAAAAAATACATCCGGAAGTTCGAAAGATTCAAATTACGAGTCATTTTATGAGAACTATTTCTAAAGAAAAAATAAAAGGGGAAAATTCCCCAGAAGGAGTGCACGAAGATGGTGCTCAATATATTATGTCTGCATTGGTGGTGAATCGACAAAACATTACTGGTGCAGAAAGTCAGGTTTATGAAAAAATCACTTCGGATACTAATGAACTCATCTATAAAAAAGTATTAGAGCCAGGAGAATTTATTTTTCAGGCAGATACAGGAGAGGAGTTTACTTTTGGGAATGATCTTTGGCATTATGTAACTCCTATAGAGCCAGAAGATGTTTCAAAACCTGGAATCCGTGATATTATAGGGTTTGATATGGATATTTTAGAGTAAAGATGTTCCTGTTTTATTCTTTAGGTTTTCAGATTCTTCTTCTATTTGTTTTTTGATACTTTTCGATTTCGTTTCATTATATAATTGTAATAGCATAGTTTGTCCTTTTTTTTCGGAAAAACAAGCCAATATTTGAATCCCTACGATTCCTAAAACCCTAGAACCTTTTCCATAGCCTCTTTTTTTTCCTACACGAGCATACGCCCGTTCTATAATAACAGGAATTACGGATAAACAAGAATCTATTTTTAAATAAGAAGATAACAACATCAATCCTGAAATAATTGATATATTTTCTTTTGGTAATGGTTTATAATCTACTTTGAAGCGTTTTCCATAATAGATATAAGTAACAGGAATAGATTTAACTTTAGATTTATATTGAATAGCATTTTGCAAAGTATCAAATATTAATGTACTTACCATTTTTTTTCCAATAACAGGGATTAATTCATGAACACTATCATAGGTATGTTTAGGAGTAGATATGGGAACTGTGGTAGAATTACTAAACGTATGTAATAATTTGGAGAAAGCAGTACGATATGGATTTTTCAAACCTATAATTTTAGTATTGACTCTGTTTCCAAAATGATCTGGTAGTACTAAAAAGAGAGGTAAATGATCGTTTAATAATTGAGCACGATAATTTATGAGTATTCGTTCTATAGCGTTAGATATATAAGAACAATATCGATATTCTTCATAACGTATTTTTCTACTCCATAGTAAAGCTTTGAGGGAAATATAAAAATCTGAAGAAACTGATTTTTTTTGAACACATTTGTTTATTCTATTTACAATAGTTTTTTCTGGTGTATAAGGCAATGTGTTTTTGCCCCAAAAATCAAAAAAAATCATCAACTCCCTTTCGGTATGTATTTGATTAAAAAGGTTTGTTGGCGAAGTATTAAAAACCTTCTCATTAGACCACAGTTTGATAATAACAATTAATTCTTTATTTGTGAGCGGTAGCGTTGTTCTGAGTAGATAGTTAGCTAACATCGCTCTATAATTTTCAGGTACTTTCGAGTTGTTATTTGTCCATTCCTCTTTTGATATTAAATAATGTAAAAATTCTTTTTTTTCAACTTTAGTCAGGTTAGAAAAAACTTCATAAGATATCAGTTCTTTTATATTTATGACATAAACTTTCTGATCTTCTAGCAAAGAGAAGTTTTTTGCTTCCTGAAATAAATCGGATAATAATTCTTCATATGGATTGTATGTGTCAGATATAGAAAAATTATCCACATTTATAATGGATGTTTCCCTAGGTGCAGGATTTTCTTCAGAAAGAAGATCTTTTTCCTTTTGGGTGAATTCAAATTTTTGTTCTTCTATTCCAAATATTTTGGAAAGCAATTTATCAAGATTCATTTTTCAACTGTGAAAATGTTTTTGAGATCTAATCAAGACAATACACAACTAATATCATCTAGAGAGGCACCATAGTCAAAACTAAAATCTATATGAACTAGATCTCCTGCTTTTACTTCTTGCGTATTAGTGGTTTTTAGAACAGTAGGAGGCATTAAACTATCAGTACCCGTAAAATTAGAGCCTTCTGTAATTTCTACATAAGATTCTAAATACAATGCATTAACAGTTCCCGAGAATAAAACCGGAACCGAAAAACTGAGCTTTACACCTTGTTTCTTTTCTTTTAATAGTTCAATTTCGTTAACCAAAAATTGCTGCGTTAAAAACATTGGTTGATGTCTGGTAAAATTAACTGGGTAATGATGAACAGTTGAATCAATTTCAGCTTCGCAAAGTCTCGCAAAATTTACAATCCGATTAGGGAATAATTTTCCACCAGGTTTTAAGAAATCTCGCATATGTTGAAAAATCTGTACCTGAAATTCATTAGCACAGTAAATACTCATTAATTCGCCAACTACAAAATCCACTTTTTCTGGCAAATCTACAGTTAAAGCATCCGCATAGATAACCTCTACCTTATTTGCCCAAGGATATTTAGCAATCTCTTTATTAATAAAAGGAATCAGATCAGGATTATTCTCAATTAAATATGCTTTTTTTACATATGGCATGTATAATTTGGTGAGAGGCAATGTTCCTACACCAATTTCACAAACTGTAGCATCTTTAAAATTATTATTGAGTTGAAAAGCCTTATGAAAAGCATCCACACGTTGCTTATCTGTTTCCATAATCTTATAATAAATTTCCGGAAAACCAAAATGAGATTCATCAAATGTTTGTGCTTTTAACAGGCTGTATTTTAGTGCATCGTAATTGTCAATTACTTCCTCAAATAATTTGTCTTTCATTCCTTTAAAGATTGTTTTTAGTAAATATAATAATTATGCGTGTTATAGATATGAATAGCAGGAAAACTTAAAAATGAAAATATTTTGTAAAAGTTGAGGTAGTTGGGGTAGGGTGTTTATAAAGTAGTGCGTTCTAACATGAGAGGGTCTTATAAATTAGACCTAAAAACGTATGTTATGAATCTAAAAATCACTAAAATTCATTCAAAAAATATTTTTAATTATACGTTAACCATAGTAATGGTATTATGTTGTCAAGTAGGTTTTTCTCAGATAGATAATAAGTCTTATATTTTCGGACATAGTCTAGTGAATCATAGTGCTGATCAAGCAACACAGAATAGAAGTAATATTCCTGATTGGATGTATTTACTTGCTCAGCAAACTGGCAATGACTATTCTGTTGATGGTCAGTTTGGGTTTTTACCGCTTCAACAATTACCACCTACATTTCAATGGGGTTTTATCGATGCGCCTAACACCAGAATAAATGAAACTAATGAAGATTTTGGTAGCTGGGATTATGATAACGTGACGGTTACTTTAGCCAATTTTATTCAACAGACATCAACTCCTACAGAGAATGCATTTTGTGACCAACAATATATAGAAGATTGTAATCTGGATCCAAATGCATTGAGTTCTGTAGAAGCAGTACTTCGAATCCTAGATTACGTAAGAATTGAAGAACCAGATATTGATTTTTATATTTATGAGAACTGGCCTGAATTTAATGGAACTTTTCCTACTGTTTCTGAAGCACAAGAAGCACAAGAATTTGGTGCTTATTATGAGTATACAAAAGGTGAATTTCATGATTGGTGGATTACACTTCAGGATCAGGTGTTGGAGGCAAGACCGGATGCTAATGTAAAGTTAATTCCTGTAGGACCTATTCTGGCAGATTTACTTTCGGATACTGGAATTTTATCAGATATTTCTGCAAATGTATTGTATGAAGATGGAGCACCACACGGATATCCGGTTGTATACTTTCTAACGGCATTGATACATTATTCAGTTTTATATGGAGAGCAACCTCCTGCAAATTTCCAATTTCCTGATACTGGTTTATCCGCACCCATTAGAATTCCTGACATTGTAAAAAATAACTATACTGCTATTGTAGATTTTATATGGAATAGCTTACAAACATATACGTTTAATAATGGCGAAAGTAGAGTGTTTTTACCAAGTCAAGTATTATCCGTAAATGACATAACAGTACATATCCCAAAACCAATACTATATCCGAATCCTGGAAACGGTATTTTTAATCTTGAGCTACCAAATTCGACGATTTTTCCGGTAGAAGTAAAGGTTGTAAATACCATCGGTCAAGTGATCGATATTGTTTCCATTACTGATCATCAATCAACGAAGTTTAATTTAGATAAAAAAGGGACGTTTTTTCTAAAAATCATTGGTGATCAGTATTCGGATATTGTAAAACTAATTGTAAAGTAAATTTCACTGATCAAAGAAATAAGTATCATGCTGAGCTCATTGATGAATTTGTGTTAGACTATTTTATTTGGGAAATAGTTTTCAATGAGCCGTAGCATGATTTAAAAATGACATTGTATTCTAGTGTTTAGTACTTAGGGGCAAAAATATTTAAAAACAATTAATCACATCCAAGATCTATTCTCGATGTGGAATCATTGTTGGGAAAGCAGTTTCCAGAATTTATAGTTAAAGGAACATATCTTGATAAATTTGGATCTCTCAAACTATTTTCAATAAACAATACTAAATTGTCTATTTCGGTTTTATTTAGTTTAATATCACCAAACTGTTCTGCTAAATTTTCTGTTGGTACCTCTGTGTTTTCTGGGACACCTTCGATTTTATATTCGATCACTTCTCTCACCGAAGTAAAAGTTCCTCCGTGTCCATAGACTCCATTATCTATAAGATTATAAAGGGTAGGGGTTTTAAACTTGTAATCATCACTGGTCACTTTAGTAAATCCACCTCTTCCTTTTTTTACATTTTCGAAACCTGATTGATCTAATACAAATGCTTCACTAGTGTTGTCAAAATCGCCCATTCCAAAGGCATAAAAGTTCTTGTCGTTTAATGCAGGACCCGTATGACATTGATAACATTTTCCTTTACCGAAAAAAGCTTTGGCACCTTTTTTCTCGTTGTTAGATAATACGTTGTAATTCCCGTTTAACCATTGCTGCCAAGGTGATTGATTAGGTAATATGATTCGTTCATAAGCAGCAATGGCTAAGGCTGCATTTGTAGTAGTATATCTTTCCGTTATAGGTGAATCAGGAAAGGCATTGTCAAACATTTGTTGATATCCAAAATTACTAACAAAGTTGTTGTCAACTAATAATCGATGTACACCTTGCCCTTTGATAGCTTGCACTTCTACACCTTCGAAACCAATAAAATTTTCTGGAATGTTCGTCCAATTGGCTTCTGTACCTAGGTTGGTTCCTGAGCCTCCAAATTGTCCATTCCATAACATGATATCCTGATACGCTACATTTAAAACCGTAGGAGAACGAATAGGTTGTATATCTGCATCGACTACGGGGATACTGGTGTTAAAAATTCTTCCTTCTCCATTAGCTCCAAAACCTACACCAGCTTCTCCAATTCCTTGTCTCAATCCAGAACTGAATCCAGCCGCTGCATGATGACATGAAGCGCAAGAATACGTGAATAAATTGGATGGTGTAGTTGGATTTCCTCCCGTAGCGGTTTCATGAAAAAGTAATTTTCCTAATGCTACTTTTTCTGGAGTAATTGGGTTTAATGGATCCTGCGGGATATTACTATATTGATTACTTTCTGGAAGAAGAAAAAATGAAGCTCCAATACCACCAGAAATATTTTCTAAATCATCTAAAATTTGTTTATCTAATCCTGTTGGACCTGAAGGTACTTTTGAAAAGGATGTTTGATCTATTTCCTTATTTAATAAAATATAGTCATCATTTTCACAAGAGAACATAGTAATAATTATAACAAAAAAGTATATTTTTTTCATGAATATAGGATTTAGTAGGATAGTTGTTTTTAATTGGTATAAGCAATAAGACTATTACAAATATTAGATGGGTATTACTCTATTTTATACACCAACCCTAGAGAAAAACCTGAGGCTCTATCAAAGTTTTTTCCACTCATATTAGTAATGTATCCAGAAGAAATTCCAATACTTTCTTTATATAAAGGAACATATATATCAAAGTAAAAATTGGTATAATCTACTTCAGTTTCCGGTAAAGCTTGCGCACCTCCTGCAGCTGCAAACTCTGGAGAGCCGATATCAAACCCATCTAATGAGTTCTGAGTCCCTACTTTTGCGTGTGCATAAAACCATTTGTTGTAATATCCAAGTTTAGCGCTAAATAATGTAGCATTAGGAACATCAAAATCCGAATTATTTCTTAAACTATAAGCTGCTTGTAATTCTATAAAAAGATTGGCTGGTGTTTTAAGCTGTATAAAACCACATCCATCAAAGGCTGTTGCTCCATTACCTAAAGACAGTATTCCTGCTTCTTCATATCCTCCTACAGGTACTGAAACTCCTGCTGCTCCACCAATAGCTATCTTGGATGAATTGTTTAAGTCTTTTTCAAGAACTTTTGCTTTGAGAAACATACTTAAGTCTTGTACGCCACTTACTTCATTGGTTTGTGATACCGGATCTAAAACCCCTGTCTCATTTTGTGTTGAAATATAGGGTAAGGCGACAGTGGTGGATAGCCAATCAAGTATCCCATATTCTCCATATATGCTTACCACAGTCGATGAAATTTCACCCATATTCATAGGATTGGATTTGGTTTCGGTACTGCCTCTGAAAAAGTTGTTATAACTTTTATATGAGTAGGAAGTGGCAAACGTAAGGTCCTTTTTTTTGGGAAAAAAACCATTTATAATAGTTTGAGCAGATATTGAAGAAATAAATGCTAAACATAGTATTAGTAAAACTTTTTTTAGATTAGTAATGTTAGTCATAATAAGGTGTGTTTAGGTTTTAAAAGTGTTTTGAAAATGGCTGCGTGTGGCAATAGATTCTAATAAACTTTTTAATCAAGTTTCATAGATATATAGAACCGATGATGAATGAAAATTCATCACAGTTTATCACTGTTTTGTAATGGGTAAAAGTTGTGTTTGTTCTAAATTTTAAAAAGAACTTGTAATTGATCAGTGTATAACTAAAAAGCCATATTTAATTATTACTCGTTATTGGAGTTTTTTCGTCATTCTTGTTTAGCGACCAATCGTATGTAACATATTTTTTGACTATTGTTTTGTTAATTGGAGTAGTTGCATATTCATTGATAAAGTCAATCACATCCGTATGATTACTACTCACAAAATCATTTTCATACCATTCAAATAACTGAGAAATTCTCACCGTTTTAGAATTAATTTGATTTCGCTGTGGATCATTAATAAATTCTCTAGTTCTTTCTTCTAGGGCATATTCAATATTACTGCTGGTATAGGCTCTATTCCATAGCCTTGGAGAAGACATGGAACCGCAATTAAGAAGAAAATGAATCCTAGGGTCACCAAATTTTCTTAAAATATTATGTTCAATATCATCTAGGCTATATCGAATACCCTTTGATTTGAAGGCTTTTCGTTTCCAAGGGTTTTCTAACTGATTAATTGATGTAATCGGATATTCATCAATAATCATTTTCATAACAGTAGCATTGTAAACATTAAGCCAATAGGCTATTTTTTCTTTATTATCCCAATGATTTTCTGGAGATATATCCTGAAGGTATCTAAAGTATTTATAAAAAACGACTACATCCCTTGTGACTCCATCATAATTCACCAGACCGTTATCTGTAACATTGAGAATCAAAATTTGATCCCAAGGATTGTGATCTACAATTTCTTGCGAATATGTTTTAAAAAATAATAAAGAAATTAAAATAAGGAAGGGGGTTTTAAGAGATTCCATTTTGTTAGTTATTTTGGGGTTAGTAACTAGTTTTTTAAGCTGATACAGGCTAAATTACAAAAAAAAGGGACGTAAGAAGGCTTGTGAGAATTTGTTAAAAATCATAAGAAATACAATTCTTACAATTTTTGAGATTAACTTGTAATTTGTTTACTGTTAAACCTTTAAGTGAATTATGGTTTTATGTATTTTACGATTTTCTTTTTTTTGAAGCACAACAGTACATCAAATCTTAATAGAATAAGTTAATTTTTTTATGATTGATTTACTGAGTTTAAAATCTATAATACCTTGATTCATTGAAGCAATCAAGCTTTAAAATAATCAGATTACCCTTTCTTTTTTTAGTAAGATTTTGTTTTTAATATTGAATGTTGCTTTATGTTTTTTATTGCAAAAATTACATGTTTGAGTTCGTGTTTTTTTTAAAAAGCGATAAAAACTAAGAAAAAGTTAAACCTTACACCTAAATGTTAATATTAACTAAATTTTAACATTTAGGTATGGCTTTACAGTAAAGAAAAGTACCTTTTTTGGCATTTAAAATCGAAATAATACGTAAGAATTAATTTACAAATGGCATCATAAGTAAGTCCCGTATTTTTATATTTTAATATATCTTATTGTATTGAGAGTATACTTTAGTATTTTACATTTCTTTAAACAGTGTTGCATGAGTATATACTCTTATGGTTTTTGTTGTTGTATACACCAATCCAAAATTTTAGCTATATTTTTAGCATCATCTACACCTCTGTGATGTGTTCCTTCTAGAGGAATATCCAACATGCCTAAAGCGCCTTTCATTCCTGTTTTTTTTCTGAGTCCTTTAGTTTCTGTAAAAAGTTCTTTTACATTGATGTGATTTTGTGATAAAGGATATTCTATTTCTCGGTAATTGCATTGCTTTTTTATCATATTTAGATCATACTGCCCATAACTTGCCCAAGTATGTTGGTGTCCCTGATATTCGGTTCTCAAAATTTCACAAGCTTCTATAAATGAAACACCTTCTTGATCTAGTAATTCTTTTGTAATGGTGGTTAATTCTGTACAGAATGGACTTACCTCAGATCGTTCAGGTTTAATTAAGATTCCTCGATTTTTAGAAATCTCTCTAGTTTCAGTATTTAGTACACAGATGCCGATTTCTATAATTTCGTTTACTTGACCTTTAGGAATAGGACCATTCCAGCATGTAGCTTCTAGGTCTATAATTATAATTGTATTTGTTGTTTTCATTATTTGTTGTTTTATCATTTAATGCCTATGAATCTGTAATTGCAGATCCATAGGTTTAGTTTAATGTAATTCTAAAAACGAATTTTATTTCATAATAGATTCACAGGTTTTTATTAGTTTAATTTTTCCAGAGTGATTATGAAATACCATCTGCTGGACAGTAATTTCCATCATTATGTTATCATCTTGCAATATTTTTAAACACTCCTTATCATTAAGCGGAATATTTTTTAATAGTAATTCCTGAGTATTATCATATCTTCCACAAGAGGTGTCCTGCAACATGTTTCCGGTTGAAGAACTATTCTGAAGAAGTTTATAATCATTAGTAACAATTATATAGTCTTCTTCCGTTGTTCTAGTTGCAAACCTTTTAGGAGTTCTTTCAATGACCACTTTATCTTCTCTTTTTACACCCGAAAGAAGAATCAAACAATCGCTCATGATCATGGTTTGTTCTATTTTGTATTTGGCATCTTGGAATGAATTACAATCACCTAAGACATCTCTTAATAAAAATGAAATGGGAGTTGCGATTTCTGGAGAATCATTACTAGAAACTGCGTTCAAGGTTAGTGAAAATTTTCCAATTTTAGTTCCAGATAAGATTCCAATAAAACCCGGCCATCCAACTGATTTATATAGTGTCTTACCTTTTTTTTGAAAATCAAAAATTATTGAATGTTTACTTAATAAATCATTTTCTGTGTGCCAATCTAGATTTCTGGAATGTAATATTTCGGTTCCATTATAAACCGCAAATGCAGTACAACCTAAATAAAATTTTAAGAGGTCATAGTATAAGTTTGCTATCAATATTTGATCGGAAGAGAAATCACAGATGGTAGCTATACCATCTATTTCTTTTAGATACTCTTTAGATACCAATCGTTCTTTATATTCATTTACAGAATCAAATAAAATATCTGCTTCAACAAAATCATTGATGTAATATTGGAGTAGTTCGTTTACTTCTTTTTTATATGTTTTAAGAAACACCCATCTTTTTTCTGGAGGTAAATCTAAATTTATTATACATTCTTTCATGTTATTGTTTTTTAGATCTGTTAACCTGCCGCGACGGACTAATGGACCTAGTTTGTCTTTATATTTTTGGAATCGTTACCAATTCCTCTTTATCCAAAGGATCTATGTTTTGATCCAATAGTTTAATCGCAGATTGTACTGCCCAGCACTTATCGCTAGAGTGGATATTAGAATACAATCCTAGTAAGTAAGATGGTTCTACAATAGTCCATCCTTTTATAGTGCGATAAGGAATATGTGGTTTTACGAAAAAATCAATTGTGATTCTTACAGGTCTTTCATTTTCTGTGATCACAGTTTTTTCATAACGCCTAAAATTCTCATCACTTGGTAGGTTGTCATAGCGTGTCCATACTTTTAGGAAATCATTTTCCTGTAGTATACACATTACCTGAGCTACATGTTTAGGATCTACAAAAAGATCAATGTCTTTATGATCATGCGCATGTTTATATTCTGTATGACCTATAGGTGATAAAAAATGCCACGCCCATCCTCCTGATAAAATAACTAAATCTTTAAGCGGTATTAATATTTCTAATGCATGATAAATTCTATAGCTAGGCCACAGTTCTCCATATCTTTTTTTGTTGTGTGGAGCTCCCATAGTTCTTTTTTTATTTTGTCATTCTGTCGTAGACCAGAATCCATTGTAATATTTTGGATTCCAGCCTTTAGTTTAGCCTGAGCCAAGTCGAACGACTAGAATGACAGATCATTATTAATTCTTTTTCTTCTTTTTTGACTTATTAGAAGAGCTATCGGTTTTGTTTCCTTTTTTCTTCTTCTTATTTTTCTTTTTAGGCATTTTGTCTTTAATCCTTTTTTCATCACCTTCGATATCACTTATGAAGTAATTGTTGTAGGTGTGTATTTTGGCAATTTTCAGTACTTTAAGTGCTTTTTTATATGCCGTTTTTTGTTCGAAAAGGATTCCTTTTTGTAGATATAAAACTGCTTTATCTGTTCCTTTTAAAGTCAAGGCAAAGTCAATTAGTTTTTCTGCTTCATCATAATCTTCATTCCAAAGCAATACATTGATATATTTTGGATATACATCTAATGCGTATATATCTTCTGCTAAAGCTTGTTGATAATACTCTTTTGCAGTTTCATAATTTTTAAGACTTTCAGCATAAATTTGTCCCATTAAACAAAGTGCAATTGGATTTTTATCATCGTATGACAATGCATAGTTCAATGATTCTACAGCTTCTTCTAGGTTATATGGATATGCATCCAATGCCTGAAATAGGTATTTGTCTAGTAAATTTCCCATGATGCTAGTTTTTTAAGTCGTTGCGCAAATCTTTTTTTAATTGTTGTCGATTGGACGCATACGATTGTTTTTTATGATTTTTTTTAAAATCAGTTCCCTTAAATGTTCTGATTGGGTTACCTCGTTGAATATTCAAGTGATTTTCCCATTGATCAGATAACGATTTTTGTAATTTGGTAAGCTGACTTTGATGTACTTTTTCTTTTAATCGTTCTATTGAGATTTTTTTATTTTGATGTTGTGATCTGCTATCCATTACTACTACTTGATCACCGGTTGGGTTATAAGTAGCGCGAACTGCAGAGTTTACTTTGTTTACATTTTGACCGCCAGGACCTGAACTTCGCATTGCCTGAAAGGAAATATCTTTTTCATTTAGCGTTATCAGTTGAGTCTGTTTGACTTCATACATTCCGATAAACCAGTTTTTTCGTTTATGGTGCTTCCGAAATTTAGAAGTACCAATCCACTGAATGGTTCCTAGCCATGACGCTAAAAAGGTGTCTATTTCTTTTCCTTTTAGTTGTATGGTTGCGGATTGTACGGTTCCATTTTCAGAACCTTTATCTCTCTGTAGTATGATATACGTAAATCCACTATTTTTAATTTCTTCTAGAAATAGCTTCAGTACTTGGGCTACTACCCAACAACATTCTGCAGGTCCTCTTCCGGCCGTAATTTGAATTATTTTGTCCATTTTTTTATTCTTTTTTGCGTTAAGGATTAAGGCGGCATCCTTTTCTGTCTCTTCGAGCCTTTCGACAAGCTCAAGACAAGCTTAAGTCGAGAAGTATGACAGAAAAGATACAGCCGAAAGCCTGACCCGCCGCGACGGGAAACGCCCAAATCACATTACTTATCCATTCGTACGATTTTTGGTGTGAATGTTCCAACTACCTCAACTAATTCTTGTTGATTAGACATTACTTTATTAATATCCTTGTAAGCCATAGGTGCTTCATCAATTCCTCCACCAATCAGTGTGACATCATTTGCTTTTAATTGTTTTTTGATATCACTCTTGGTAAATTTCTCTTTACACTTTCTTCTGGAATGTAATCGTCCAGCTCCGTGTGAAGCGGATTGCAAACTTTCGGGATTTCCTAATCCTCTCACAATAAATCCTGGAGCTGTCATGGATCCCGGAATAATTCCTAACTCGCCTTTGGCAGCAGGAGTTGCTCCTTTTCTATGAACAATACACTCTTCACCATTTACTTCTTGTTTCCAAGCAAAATTGTGATGATTTTCAATTTTGGCAACAGGTCTCGATCCTAATAACTTTCCAATTCTGGCGTGAATATCATCGTGACACGCTTGCGCATAATCTCCGGCAAGATTCATAGCTAACCAATATTCCTGACCATCGTGGGTATTTAGATCTAGCCAAGCTAATTGTTGTACATGCTTTGGTAAAGGACATTGTTTGGTTGCCAAATAGGTATAATGTTTAGCAATATTGGCTCCCAATCCTCGAGATCCGCTATGTGACAATACACCTATATAGGTTCCTACATCCAACCCCCATTCATTTGCCGTATCTGTAATAGCTACAGTTCCAAATTCTACAAAATGATTACCACCGCCAGAGGTTCCCAATTGCTTATACGCTTTGTCTTTTAGTCTTTTTACTAATGGAATGTTTTTAAATTCCTCTCGTTCAAAAACCTCATGATCATGCTTTATTTTATGGGTTTCATACATTCCGAATTTGGTGTGTTCAGACAATATATTCTCCAATTGATGTTTTTTCCCTTTTAAGTAAGAGATCGCAATTGGATAAATGGTCAAACACATTCTACATCCTATATCTACGCCTACACCATATGGAATCACTGCGTTTTTTGTAGCAAGTACTCCACCAATTGGTAACCCATAGCCACTATGTGCATCTGGCATTAAAGCACCTGCAACTGCTACTGGCAACTTGAGTGCATCATACAGCTGGTATTTTGCCTGGTCATCGATTTCATTTTCTCCATAGATCTGAAACGGTGATCTGATAGTTTTTAAAGCATGTTTTTTTACTTCCACTGGCTTTAGTAAACTTTCAGCAATCTTACCCCATACGCCATCACCTTGATAGGCTTCTGGATTTAATAATACTTTTTTTGCTTCTATTAATATTTGTTCTTTTTTTACTCTTTTTTGATAGCGATTAATCTGACCTAATGTCACATTAATACTATTGTTTTTTGGAAAGCCTAATTTGATTAAGTCTTTTCCGCTTAATTTCTTTCCCATGATATTTCTTCTTTTATAATTTCTGGAATCTTATATTTTTTTAGATCCCTTAGTTTACTATTAATTTTTAGCTTTTCTTTTTTAGCTTTTGAAATTTGCCAATAATCTCTCCAGTTATATTGTTTTTGTACTTCCTCGAAGTATCCATTTTTCAACAACTTTTGTTCTAGTAATGCATCTTCACTTTCTAGTTTTGGATCTATTCGTTTACTATGCGTTACATAGGCTTTCGTAAATTTGATCTTGTATGTACCTTTGGGAAGGTTGACATAAAACCGAAGTTTTAGTTTCTTCTTCCTAGTATAATATCTAAAAGGAACACACATTCTTTGTGCGCCATCACTAAGTTTATTAAAAGATCTAGGACTTATAGTTGGTAATTTTTTGTTAATTAAATATTTTGAAGTTTCATGAAGCCAATTTTTCTCGGCTTCTTCTTTAGTTCTTCCCCAAAATGATTTTTCTAACTTTTTGTGTAATTCTTCAATGTATTTTTGATTTTTATATTTTTCTACATTTTTAGTAATTACAGATTCCTTAAACCAACCATGACGAATAGGTTTTTCTAGTTTTATATATCCTAGATTTCGTTGTTCTTCCCAGATGTTACGTTGTCTTTTTTGAATACGACGAACTTCTTTTTGTCTTTGGCTTTTGATATGTGCCGGTTTCATTAGACATTTTATTTAGTTCATAATTGTCTTACTAATGATTCCAGCATATCTTTTGATCACTGAAACCCTAACTGTTATGGTTATAAAATTTCATTTGATTATTGTTTAAAAAATTAATACTTGTTGATTTTTTCGGAATACTTAGACAACACTTTGACAAGCTCAATATGACAGATCAGTGTTACAACTGAGCGCAACGGTGCGATATATCAATTAGTATTGATATTCTGAGTGTTAGTTAATCTTAAGAGGAGTTGCTAAAAATAAAAGTCCGAAACTTTATTCTTACTTCGGACTTTATAGTAAACTGTTATAATCAGTTTATGAATTATAGAAGTCCCGAAGCGTATACATAAAAGAACCTCGTTCTCCTGATGTATCAGTGTATATGTTTGTAAAGGTCATAGTACTTCGGTTATTAATAGTTATTGCTGTATTGCGGTGCAAATATCAAATCTATTTTTTAAGTATGCAAATTATTTTTCAATTTATTTATTTGATTATCAGCTATTTATGCTTGTTTTTAGATAAAGGAATTCCTGTCCGTTTAGTGACGGAAACTAACCAATTTAGTAACTAACTGTGCCTCTTAAGAGTATCGCTCAAACAACATTTTATTTGGTGTTCATAGTTTCTAAAAATGATGCATAAAAAAAGCGTCCAATTTTTTTGGACGCTCTTCAGATGTATATCGTTTTCTAGTTTTTTATCTATGCTTTCGATTTGAAAATAACTTTACAGCGTCCTTTTTTATGTGTACAAAATAGATTCATAGATATTTAAAACTTATTTTTTTGTTCTTATTTATGGTGCAAATATGAGTTTATTATGCATAAAGTTCCAAATTTTTAGATAATTCATTTTGATTCTAAGTAATGTTAGATGATGGTTATCGTATAATTACTTTTATGTATTTCTTCTTTTTTTAACTTTTGAATCCCTTCTTTCTCTTCGATATTTTGAGTTGTTTCTTCTACGTCTGCATATCCTAACCAAGGTTCTATGCAAACATATGGTGATTGGTGTTTTGCCCAAATACCGAGATCAGAAAAGTCCTTGAAATCTACCGATAACACTGGACCATTGGTTTTGTGAATAAGGGTTGCTTTTTTTGCGTTGATATTCTTGAAAATTAAAGCATCTTTATCAAAAAGAGTATTGGTAAGCCAAATTTTATAATCATCTATGATAGAAATAGTGTTTTTAGAAATAAGACCTTGATCATTTAGAACGTAGCTTTTAGGGTTCTTTGTTTTCTCGAGTGAGATATAGTAATCTTCATACTTTTCTGAAGGATCCAAAGGACAATTAAAAGCTGGATGTCCTCCAACTGAAAAAAACATAGTTTCCGAATCTTTATTTTCTATAGTATGAGAAACAATGATCTGATTATCGATAAGTTCAAAGCTAATCGTAAAACTGAATTTGAATGGATAGCTACTCATAGTTTCTTCTGATGAAGATAGAGAGAATGAAGCCTTAGTTTTCGAATTCTGAATACCTATAACATTTTTATTATATCGTATAAATCCATGTTTAGGAAGCGAATAGTTTTTTTCTTTATACGTGTAGGTTCCATTTTTTAATCCACCAATAATAGGAAAAAGTACTGGTGCTTGACTTGCCCAGATGGCTGGATCTCCTTGCCATAAAAATTCTCTGTTGTCTTTTTTGGTTTTGATACTTGCAAGTTCAGCTCCTGTAGTATCAATACGAACTGTTAATTTTTCGTTTTCTATGGTATGGATCATTGTAAGTGTTACAGTGGTTAATGATATAACGTTTACTATAGGTGTCTTAATAAGGTAAATTGTTACTCCTGTTATTGATTTTTCTTTTTCATCTAGAACAAAAAAACTTCAGTTTTCTTTTGAGTATTTCACCTAAGAATTGACACAAACAAAGGTAAAAAAAGAAGTGTAATATAAAATTTAAACATGAAAAAGGGAGAATGAGCAAGATTTGAACTTGCGACTATGAACCGCAACCCATTATTTTTCCAATTAAACTATCAATCTCCCAGTTTTTCATATATAACTAACAAAGAACGTATGAGATTCGAACCCATATCCTTCTGCGTGACGGGCAGACGCTCTTCCAGTTGAGCTAACGTTCTTTGCGTTTTTATTGTATGTTTTCAAATGTAATAATTAATTAGTGGAGTGTATGGGACTCGAACCCATATCCTTCTGCGTGCGGAGCAGACGCTCTTCCGATTGGAGCTAACACCCCTGTAATTACCATACAGCTACTTTATAATTTTTTAATAATTTACCAACAGGATTGTGTGTATTTGTAATTCCTTCTATAATCGGAATCATAATCCTGGAGGCTCCATCTACCGGATCTAATGGAGGAATATATCCTATATCGAACTGTTTTTTTCTCAATCCTTCCTGCGCGCCAGTAGAAACCCAACCAACATCTACAGCATTCATATAAATATTATTCTTTTCATATGCTCTGGCAGAAGTTCGAGTTAGCATATTCAATGAAGCTTTGGTCATATTGGTATGCGGATGAAATATAGACTTGTTAGTATAACTAAACTGCCCTTCTGATGAGGTAACATTAATAATAAACTTCTTCTTAAAGGTGGAAGCTTTTAGTAACGGAGTCAATTCTTTTATGAGGTGATATGGAGAAATCTGATTGATTAAGTTTACTTCTAAAAGCTCTATCATATCTACTTCTTCAAGGGTTGAATTCCAGCTGTTTTTAGTTCTGTTATCAATAGGTTGTCCAAAACGATTTAATTCTAATGAGTCCGTAACTGATTCTAATGCCGTAATGGATTTCGCTATTGGAGTTTCATTTTGAATTAATTGTATACCGGATGCGACAGAAGCTATTATTTTCTTTTCTTGTTGGATTAAAGGAAGATAATATGCATCTGTATATCTAATAGTTTGAGCAGCGTTATTTATCAAAATATCCAAAGAGCTATGCTTAGAGCTATAATATTCTATAAATTTCTGTACAGAATTAAGATTACGTAAATCCAGCCCATAGAGGGTTAATCGATCCTTCCACTTGTGATAATCTTCTTCTTTTTTATAGTGCTCCAACGCTAATCCTGGAAAGCGTGTAGTTACCGTTAGATTTGCATCACTTCGTAATAGCTTTAATGCTGTTGCATATCCGATCTTTACGCGACCGCCAGTTAGAATTACATTTCGATTTGATAAATCAATTTCTTTAAATCTATTTTCATAATTAGTGGTCGCACAGGTAGGGCACAATCGATTATAAAATGAATGAGCTAATATGAAGGATTGATTACAGCAATAACAGTTCTTAGGAATTTCTAATCTCGAATATTCGATATCATTTTTTACAGCTTTTTGGTCAAACGATGTTTCGTTTTGCAATGCTTTTTGTGAAATCACGGATCCGTTAATGATTTGTAAATCATTAGATTTCTTTTCCGTATAACTCTGTTTTCGGTTTGTTTTTTTTGCTTGCTTATGAATTTTAGTAATCAAAGATGCAAAACGAATATTATCGGGGTTATGAAGAGGATCTTCTTTCAATTCAGTAAGCACCTTAAGACAAGTATTCCATTCGTCTTTGGTGAAGTTATATGTTGTGGTAAAATTATCCATTGCTTAGTTGATTATAAAAAAGGTTCTAAAAAACCAATTAACTTTGTCCCTTTGGCATTCCATCTAATTCCATGTCCGCTAGGAACTCGAATCTCGAATACAAATTCATGTTTATAATGATAGAAGATATTCCACCAAGTTTTATTTTCTATGATTTCTAAAATACGCTTTCTTACTTTTTCTTCTTTCTCGGTTGGATTGCCTTTCATTTCTCCCCAAAAATCATCTTCTGATCTTCCGATATGCTTTTCCCAGGCTCTGTTTGCTATACAGATTTGATCATTAAATGGTGCAAAACAACTATCTAATAGCGTTTCTTTTAAAGGAGGAATGGCTTCCTCATTTTTTAAGGTTGCTGAGGTCCATCGTTGTCCAATCAATATCAAAAGATATTCGAATGGAGTTGTTTCTATAGCTTTTGCCCAATCTTTTGGGGATGTTTTTTTATCAACCAATAACCCTTCGAAATTTATGAATGCTTTAGATAATGTTGGTGTTATCTCTTCGTCAAAATGGGGTAGTGGATGTGTGTCAGGAACTCCTGATAGATGATACTTCTTCAGTTTTTTTGAAAATATCTGAAGATGTTCTTCTTGTAAAAACCCAGCATACTGTTCCTTCCAGGAATCTGAAAGGAACTGAGTACTGTTTTGTATGGTTTGATATAGGTTCATTGTTTAATCTTGTTAACACACCCAAGTATTTCTGACACAGCAGCGCTGTGCCGAAATACTATCCCTCTCAAGAGGGAATGAGCTTTATTTACTTTGTTGTTTATTCCTTCTCTTCACTCTCCACGGTGCATTGATCTGAAAATCTCCCGCCATAATACATCCATAAGGCATCACTTCATCGATCACAGTACCTAAACCGAATTCTGACATTTGATCTCTCACAGTGGCAGCATTTTTATAAGCACTTGGCAATTCAGAAATATCAATTTCATTAGAGTAAAACCTAACATCTAATCCTTTTGTTTCGATCTCAAAGATTTCTTCTCTGGTTTGTCCTTCTTTATTTCTTTTATGTTGCGTTCTGCTCATATTTCTACCAGCTCCATGTGGTGCAAATCCAAGGTTGTTATTAGTTGTTGCTCCTTCAACAATCAATACTGGTTCTGCCATATTTAAAGGGATCAATCTCGGGCCTGTGATATCTGGCATAAACCTAGCATCTAATGGTGTAGCACCTTTGGCATGATAAAATAAATCTCCTTCTTTAAAGACAAAATTATGCTCATTCCAGTATCTATTTTCAGCTTCGATCTCCAATGCTTTTAAAGTAGCATCGTGAATCACTTCATGATTTAGTTTTGTCCATTTTCTGATGGTTTGCAATGCAGACCAATAGGTTTGACCTTCTTCTGTATCAAAAGGAATCCAGGCATTTTGCTTTAGCGTATCTGGAGATATCTCTCTTCTGAACTTATCGGCAATATGCATTCCTTTTTTATATAATCTGGCACCAACACCTCTAGACCCGTGATGTGTGATCATCATGGTATTTCCAGTTTTTGCAGACGTACCTACGAATAAGAAATGGTTACCATCTCCTTGTGTTCCCAGATATTCTTTTGCCATACTGATATCTTTGGCTTCCTTAAGGAAGAAATTAGATTTAAATGCTGATAATAATTCATCCGTTAATTTATATTGTTGTCCTCTAGGCCTTCCTCCAGGTCCAAAATGTGTACTGGCATGCGCAGCATCTAATACTTTTTTAGGATCTGTTTTACCAAAATCGGTTAACATCACAGAACAACAAATATCAGCACTATGCATTCCTGGATGGATGGCATTTTTAGCAACCACGACACCGCCAACAGGAATTGTTCCTTTAGGACCAGATGGACAGGCATCTGGCATCACAGCTCCATCGACAACTGTTGGTGTTTTCATTAACTGCTCCATAGAAGTAATCACTGAAGTAACATTATCTTCTTCTAGCTCGTTCTCTGCTTTGATATTAATTTTAAAATCTATCGGTGTTGTATGTAACTCCTGAATAGGAGGCATTTTATATTGTTCTAAATATGCGAGCATTGCTTCATCGGCTAATTGATGTGTGTTGATATGTTCAATAGCTTCTGGAAACCATTTTCCGGATCTGAATCCTAAATCAATCAATGTTTTTCCTGTAATGTTTATTTTGTTTTTCATATGTTAGTTTTTATTTTTTTTTAAGATCAGATGGAATCGCCACTTAACCATAGTGATGTGTTTTGACCTGATTTTTGTGGCTTATTTCATTGTATTTCTAATTGATGAAGCAAAGATGCATTGGTATTGCGCAATGTTTTTGCGTGGTAAAAATATATATTTTATTCTTTATAAACTTCACGTGTTAGATTACTTATATATTATTTTAAAATGCAAAAGTTATTGGATATTTGTTTTCTAAGATTGTATGAGCAATAGCAATTCTATTTGCAGTTTCTTTATCTTCTTGGTTAAAATAAACTTTTTCAATTTTATCTAAAACTGGTTTAGAATATAACCATTTAGAGATTATTTTTTCGTTTTTAGATTCAGCTCTAAATGCAAACCCATTCAGTATCCCATTAACTATATATAAGGATGATATTTCGGTTTTAGACTCTTTCCATTTCTTTAGCGCTGGTTCTATAGGTCCGTACATTTTAATCAAACTGAAACATTCTCCTATCATAAATTCAGTACTATTTTTTCCATTAATAATTGTGTTCCACAATTCAGTGAAGAAATTTTCAATAATCTGAATTTCATTTTCAGGCCAAGTCTCCCATTCTGCGTAATTTAATTTTTCAAAACACGTAAAATCATCGATAATGTCAGAAGAAGATTCTAAAGTCATTAGCTCTAGAATTCTAGGTAGAAAGTGCTTGTAATCTTCAATACTTCCAAAAGTAGATATTGCTGATCTGATAAAGTGACCTAAATCTTCTGCAGATAATTCTTTTATAGGTTTCTTTGTAATAACTTTTATTTCATTATCTGTGACACAACAAGGACAACTATAGTCTCTTAATTTCGCAACTTCTATTGAGTATTTACCAAATACAGTATAAAGCTGGTCGATAATTTCTTTAAGTTTTGTCTTCATCTTTACTTCAATTACAATGCAAAGAAGAAGTTGAATCACGCAATCATTTTGCGTAATAAAAATAGTTTTTAAAAAAAATCCTCAAATGAAAATGATCAATTGAGGATGCATGCATTGTACAATACCTTTTTATTGCCTGATAAATACTTTCAGATCTTTGCTTTTCTGCATGGCGTAGGACAGGGACTTATTACTAAATGATTTTTCTGGTTTATAATTGGTCAATGATAGTACCTTAGGTAGTTTCATATCCCAAGAACCCGATTTTTTACTTTCGCCAGAAACGATCATTACTACATGACCATAAGTCTCAGCAGTATCAATAATCAATGCTAATCCACCTCTGTTACTATGTGCTAATGCCATATCGATGCTTTTCTGGTCTACGGTTCCCAATTTTAACCAGTTTTTGGATCGTTCTGCAATAGGCCGAATACTATCGTAAACTACATACCCTAACTTTGGGTCACTAAATTCTGTGAGATCAAAGGCTTTAGAAATCGTTTTGGTAATACTGTTTCTACAGTCATTTCGTTCTGTACTCGCTTTTTTACAAGTGATAAAATTTTCTACTTCTAACGCTAGATCAAGACTCGTAAGTTTATTAGTAGTACTAGAGGTTTTGATTTTACTAACACCTTCTTGTTCAGAGATAGTTGTGTTTTCTTCATTAGTAGATTTTTCCTTTTGATCGTCTTTGCAGGAGATTAGGCAAATGACCAATGCGAATAGTGGCAATATTTTTTTCATAGCTGATTGGTTTTAGTTCCATAATAATAGGTAAATTTTTATTGGGTTCAAAGTTATTATAGATAGCTTCTCAGAAATATTTCTAAGTAACTAGAATTGAGAATACCTCTTTTTCGTATTCATCAATAATATCTCTAGTGTTATATTTTTTTTGTAATAAAACGTGTTTTTTTAATGATTAGGTCATGTGAATAGGGTAGTAAATTATGTTGTGCAGGTAATAAAAAATTAGGGTTTTTGTGAAATAAGTTGTTTTATTAGTGTAGCACATATAAAAACTTATATAATTTTCAACTAATTAACTAAAACAGAATAAAATTCGCACAAACCATTTAGGGGGAAAATCCCCTTTATTTTAGGGAAATTACCCTGTTATTTTATTTTATTGTATAATTGTGAAAAAAGATGCTAAAAAAATAAATAATAACTAAATTTTTAACTAATAATGAAAAGAAAAATTACTCGCTATGCATTGCTGGCATTGAGTTTAGTGGCATTGCCAATCGGTTTTATGGTTTTCTCTGGGGAGGAAAGTATAGAAAACATAGAAAAAGATGGAATTACAAATTTAAGAGATCAACACAAGGATTTTTTGAATAAAAGCCCCTTTACAGAGACACTCAAAATGACAAGATCGGAGAGAAAAGCACAAGGCCTCCCTCCGAATAAGTACTTTGAACAATTATGGGAGCTGTCCATCAATCCGGCGACAGGAAGAACAGAACCAGAAAAAATTTATGAGACTCAGGAGAAACTAAGAAGAGGTTTGTCTAAAAGAGCTCCTGGTGATGATGCTAATAATCCTTGGATTGAGAGAGGTCCTAATGATATCGGAGGTAGAACAAGGGCGATTATGTTTGATCCAAATGATTCTTCTAATAGACGTGTGTATGCAGGTGGTGTAAGTGGAGGTTTATGGGTAAATAATGATATTACTTCATCGGCTTCTCAATGGAGTCGTGTGCAAAATGTACCTGGAAATTTATCAGTAACTTCTATTACAGTAGATCCTAGAGATTCTAATATTTGGTATTTAGGTACTGGAGAGCAGTATACAGCAGGAGATGTAGTTGGAAGTGGAATTTATCGTTCTACTGATGGAGGAACAAGTTGGCAATCACTAGCGATTCCTCCGGCAGGAGCTGGAAGTTTTGATTTTAATACGAGTAACCTATTTCTTTCAGGTATTTTTTATGTAAATGATATTTTGGCTTGGAATAATACCGCACAGAATCGTACAGAGTTATATGTTGGAGTAGGAGCACACGTATATGGAGATGCTGCGAGTCCAACAAATTGGTTAGGATTGCAAACAGCAGGATTATACAGGTCGATAGATGGAGGTGCTACTTGGAGTAGAATAGAGTCTACTAATATGAGCTTTGCTTTTAGTGGTGCTGATTATTTCTTTATTCCGAATGATTTTGAAATTGGTGCGGATAATACATTATGGATGGGAACTATTACAACTCCAGGAATTGGAGGAAATGGTGGAGGTAGAGTATTTAGTTCTACTGATGGTGCTACATGGACAGAGGCAGCAGGATCTCCTTTGGCTGATTCTAACAGAGTAGAAATTGAAGTTTCTTCTACAGATGCTAATAAATTATATGCATTAACTCAAGGAAGTGGAAATACTCCTGTTCATATTTATAGAACCACAAATAAATTTGGATCAGTAACGGAAACTGCTTTACCAAATGATGCGGACAATGGTATTTCTGCGAATGATTTTACCAGAGGACAAGCTTTCTATGACTTAATGATCGAAGCAGACCCTACAAATGACGATATTGTTTATGTAGGAGGAATTGATCTATTTAGATCCGCCAATAGTGGTACTAGTTGGGGACAAATTTCTAAATGGTCTAACAATCCAGGTTTAGCTGGATTGCCAGTTTCTTTAGTTCACGCGGATCAACATGCAATGACCTTTAGACCAGGAAGCCCTAATCAGGCAATTTTTGGTACCGATGGAGGTGTGTATTATGCGAATAGTTTATCGACTGCTCAAAGCTCGAATGTTTTTGGTGCTCGAAATAATAATTATAATGTAACGCAATATGTAAAAGCAGGGATTGGACCTGATGGGGCTGGAGATACTTCAGGAATTTTTACTGCTGGAGCACAAGATAACGGTTCTCAGGCATTTAGAAATACGGTTCCAGGAATTAATGGATCCGAAGAATTATCAGACGGAGATGGTTTTTACACTTTTGTAGATAAAGACGGACAATACATGACGGCAACTTTTGTTAGAAATGTAATCTATAGATTTAATCTTCCTTGGAATGGATTAGGAAGAAGACAAGGAGGAGCTACAACATTAGTTAATGATCAGTCTACAGGAGATTTTGTGAATCAAATGGGATATGATAGTGATACTAATTTCATGTTAACGAATGCGTCTAATAGTACTGCGGGGACATTTGCAATTAAAACAATCAATGTTGCGGCAAATTCTAATGCTAATATTACCAACGCTTTATTAACGAGTAAACCTACAGCATTAACTCCTTCTCCTTTTGAAAATAATGTTTGGTATATAGGTACCGCTACTGGGCAGATGTTACGACTTACTAATGTTGGTGTTGGATCAGCAAACTGGTCAGAGATCACTACACCGTTTGTAGGTTCTGTGTCTTCAGTTAGATTAGGCGAAACGGCAAATGATATTATGGTAACTATGCATAATTATGGAGTAACTAGTGTTTGGTATTCTTCTGATGCAGGAGCAAATTGGGTAAGTAAAGAAGGAAATTTACCAGATATTCCTGTTAGAGATATGTTGCAAAATCCATTAGATAGGAACGAAGTAATTGTAGGGACACAATTAGGAGTTTGGGTAACGACTAATTTTGATGCAGTAAACCCAACTTGGAGTCAATCTCAAAATGGAATGAGTGATGCTAGTGTTACCTCTTTTGACTATTGGGCGGTAAATGGAGATGATAATAATAATAAAATAATAGCTTCCACTTATGGAAGAGGAGTATTCACGGGGTCGTTTACAGCAAACAGTACTTCAGATACAACAGCTCCTACGGCTCCGACAAATTTAACAGCGACTAATGTTACGCAAACAACTGCAGATTTGAGCTGGACAGCGGCTACAGATAATGTAGGTGTTACTGGATATGATGTGTATCAGGATGGAGTAGTAGTTACTACAGTTACAGGAACTAATTATAACGCTACTGGTTTGACTGCGAATACTTCGTATGCTTTTGTAGTTAGAGCTAAAGATGCTGCAGGGAACGAATCTGTGGATAGTAATACTGCCAATGTAACGACTACTAGTGCTCCGGATACAACTGCACCAACAGTGCCAACTAATCTAACGGCTGCTAATACTACACAAACAACTACAGATTTAAGTTGGACAGCAGCTACGGATAATGTAGGTGTTACTGGATATGATGTATATCAGGATGGAGTAGTAGTCACTACAGTTACAGGAACTAATTATAATGTTACTGGTTTGACTGCGAATACTTCGTATGCTTTTGTAGTTAGAGCTAAAGATGCAGCGGGGAATGAATCTGTGGATAGTAATACTGCTAATATCACAACATCTGGAACCACAGGTGGTAGTGGCTGTTCAGGAGGAATTACAGCATTTCCATATGATGAAGGATTCGAAGGTGGATTTGGAGATTGGTCACAAGGATCAGGAGATGATTTTGATTGGGCGCGTCGATCTGGAGGAACACCATCTAATAATACAGGACCATCGTCAGCAGATGAAGGTACTTTTTATGTGTATGTAGAAACGTCTAACCCTAATAACCCAAATAGAACTACGATTTTAAATTCACCTTGTTTTGATTTAAGCGGAGAAACATCTGCAGATTATAGTTTTAGATATCATATGACTGGTAATGCGGTTGGCGAACTAAGACTAGAAGCAAGTAGTGATAATGGAACGACTTGGACATCTGTCTGGAGCAGAACAGGAGATCAAGGAAATACTTGGAATACTGCAGCTGTTGATTTAAATAGTTATACAGGAAGCTCTATGCAATTACGTTATGTAGGAACATCCGGAAGCTCTTGGCAAGGAGATATGGCAGTGGATCGTATTTCTTTATCTACTGGATCAACAACGGATACAGCAGCTCCAACAGCTCCAACAAATCTAACCGCGGCTAATACTACGCAAACAACGACTGATTTAAGTTGGACAGCAGCAACAGATAATGTAGGTGTTACTGGATATGATGTATATCAGGATGGAACAGTAGTTAGTACTGTAACAGGAACAACATATACTGCAAGTGGGTTAACTGCTAATACTTCTTATGCTTTTGTAGTAAGAGCAAAAGATGCGGCAGGCAACGAATCTGTAGATAGTAATACTGCTACTGTTACAACTACAGGGAGCAGTGGAAATGGCTGTACAGCAGGAATTACTTCATTTCCATATAATCAAGGATTTGAAGGAGGGTTTGGAGATTGGACACAAGGATCAGGAGATGATTTTGATTGGACACGTCAATCAGGAGGTACACCTTCTAATAATACAGGCCCATCATCAGCGGATGAAGGTACTTTTTATGTATACGTAGAAACATCTAACCCTAATAATCCAAATAGGACTACTATTTTAAATTCACCTTGTTTTGATTTAAGTGGAGAAACATCTGCTGATTATAGTTTTAGATATCATATGACTGGTACTGCAGTTGGAGAATTGAAATTAGAAGCAAGTAGTGATAATGGAACTACCTGGACAGAAGTATGGAGTAGATCCGCAGATCAAGGAAATGCTTGGAATACTGCTAATGTGAACTTAGATAGTTATGCAGGTGGTAGTATGCAATTACGTTATGTTGGAACCTCTGGAACTTCATGGCAAGGAGATATGGCAGTAGATCGTATTGCTTTATCTACAGATGGAACTACTGGAGGTAGTGGATGTTCAGGAGGAATTACAGCATTCCCATATAGTCAAGGATTTGAAGGAGGATTTGGAAGCTGGTCACAAGGATCAGGAGATGATTTTGATTGGACTCGTCAATCTGGAGGAACACCTTCTAATAACACAGGACCATCTTCTGCAGATGCAGGTACTTTTTATGTATACGTAGAAACGTCTAACCCTAACAATCCAAATAGAACTGCTATTTTAAATTCACCTTGTTTTGACTTAACTAGCGCAGCATCTGCGACTTTTGATTTTAGATACCATATGACAGGAAATGCGGTTGGAGAATTGAAACTAGAAGCAAGTAGTGATAATGGAACTAGCTGGACAGAAGTATGGAGTAGATCCGGAAATCAAGGAAATGCTTGGAATACTGCTTCTGTAAATTTAAATAGCTATACAGGTGACAGTATGCAATTACGTTATGTAGGAACATCTGGAACCTCTTGGCAAGGAGATATGGCTGTTGATGCTGTATCATTGAGTACTTCAGGAACTACTGCTGTAAATGATGAATTTACTAATCCTTTGGTTAATGAAGAAGAAGCGTTTGAAGTAACGTTCTATCCAAACCCAGTAAACGGAAATTTATTATATCTGAATACTTCTATGAAATCTGCTATAACCTATAGCATTATGAATGTTGCTGGTCAATTAGTGAATAAAGGCACAGTGTCTAATAATAGTATTAATGTTCAGGAACTATCCGAAGGTGTTTATATCATCAAGGTAGCGACTAAAAACAGTGGAGAAATCATATCCAAATTTATAAAAAGATAAGTCTATTCATTGTCAGTGAATATTTATTAATTAGAAAACCAGGTCGATAGACCTGGTTTTTTTCATCTATATTATTAAGTAATAAGCAAAAAATGTAATAACTATTTACTGGGGCATCGTTTGCCGGGAGTCGAACCCGGTTAATCTCTATGGATTAATCCTCCCCGTTTTTGGTACGAAGTATGTTATCACTACGGCATTATTACTAAATCTGTTGATGTTTTATTCTAAAATAGAATGGCAATAAGTATATAATCAATTTTTGTCGATGGGATTCGAACCCATAATTAAACTAACCTATAAGCGAAGTATGATTATAAAACGGCACACTCTTTTTTATTTTATTATTAAGCAAGGCAAAAAACGATAAAAGACGTTATACGTGCTCTACCAATTGAGCTACTCTTCCTGATTTATTTGTTTATTAGAGGAAGAGACGGGACTCGAACCCGCAACACCGGCATTAAAAGTGTGAAGTAACTTTTATCTACGGCACTTGCTATTTTTATTCTTTTATTAAAAGAGGTAATATTCGAAAAACGACTATACGGCGTCCTACTATTAGACGACCTCTTGCGAGGGTAGGAGTTGCACCTACATTACCGGAACCCAATTCGAAGTAACGTTTTTCTACGACACTCTTTTTATTGTTGTATTTTAATAATTCTCTTTTAGATAAAGGTAAAAGTCGATTAGTGAATCTTGCTCACCAAATAGAGCGTAATTCCCCCTTTGAATTCGTTGTGTTCGTATTGTGGAGGAATTAGGAGTCGAACCTGCGAAGTAACACTAGTCTACGACACTTTATTTTCCAGAGAATATAAAAATGTTTTTTATTAAGTAAGGTAAGAAACGAGAAGTATGTTATGTATTGTGCTCTGACCTATCTGAGCTACATCTTTGCTGTCAAAGATGATGGGACTCGAACCCATGACCCCAATATCCGAAAACGAAGTAGTACTTTTCTACGACACTTACTTTTTTATTTTTTAAACAAGGCGAAAAGCGAAAAAGGAGATGCTCTTTATTAGAGCGTCGTTCTTATCCCGTAGGACAGTGAACCGGTGATTCGAGATCTCAGAGAGATGTACGCATAAAATGCTTTCACCCTGCTGGTTTTTAACCCAGCTTCGCTCACACGATTGCTCGTGATACGCTACCTTAGGACCGTTATAGTTACGAAGTAACCCTTTTCTACGGCACTTGTTTTTATTAAGATTTTCAAAGAACTTTATGATAAGCTCACACCACTTTTTGATGTGAGCTTATGATTATAAGGATTGCTCCTTTATGTATTTAATTACTGATTTTCCGTTTTCTAATGCATCTAGTACTTCGAAAACTTTATCACTCCAACCACCAATTAGATGTACATCGTTTTTCTCAACTTGTAATGGAGCACTATTGTAACCCATTAAGTCAAAGATGTATAATTTGGCATTCGGTGCAATACTTTTATAGTGCTTCCACTCAGTCTCAATATGAGTATCCGAGTTGTAATGACCACTGTTCCATAATTGGCAATCTGTAAAAATCATTATTTTATCTACCACAGTTTTTTTGTTGTTCAAACTCTGAATAACTTTGTAACCATTTGTAGAATATCCAACTTCACCTTCTATCTTTTTTAGTTTCATAACGTTAGACAATACATCACCTTTTGGCAATACATATTGTTTCCATCGATCTCCAAAAAGACCAGTGATCACATTTTTACATGTATGCTGTAATAACATACCTAACACCAACCCTATATCATAGGCTTGAATCTTACTGTTTCTAGATATAGGTTGCATCATTGATCCAGATACATCACAAGCAACCACTACTTTAGTGTCTAACTCAAAACCTTTCATATTGATAACACTGATTTGAATGGCTTTTTCTAAAGCATCTAAAACATATGCCGTATATGAAGATTTAGTAGCGGACAACTCTTGATACGCTGCCATAAATCTAAAAGGTAATTGTTTCGATCTTTTTACTTTGTTTTCATCCGTTAGTGTATCAACGATTTTAGCAATATGAGTATGACTTACTTCTGCTTCCAGAATGTTTCTCAAGTTTCGCATTAAGGCCATATAACCTAATTTGTTACTATCGATTAAGGCTTCCCATTTAGCAGTAAAAGCAATTTTCTTTTCGATATCATTGGCAAATTTTTGCTGACCCAAAGTAGATAACTCTACTTCCCAAGTATAAGGAACTTCTAAAGTATCATTAATCACCTTATCAAAAATTGATTGTTGCAAATCATCCTTTGGTTTTGGGTGTGTTAAAAAGATAGCATCTTTAAAAGTTACTTCTGTTTTTCTGTTATACTTAGCAAACTGGTATGCATCAAACTTGTTTAATGCCATCACAATACCTTTTTGAATTTGCTTAGAAAGCTTATTCAATTTTTTGGTACCTTCTCTTTGGTTTGCTACTTGATAGTATGCTAAAAGCTCTGTGATTTCATCTGCTCTTTGAATAACACCATTTACAGTTTTACTCACTAAATTATCACCACTATGAATCTTTGATAACTCTACTGCTAAAACAATAGGAATAGATCTCAGATACATTTTTTGTCTTGCATATATAGCAAGTTGCGCCACAAAATATGGGTCATTTTTTTGAACTAGCTTTATGATTCTTTTTAATCGATCATTTCCAGATTCATAATTTGTTTTTTCTAAAGTAGAATTAACAACAGCTGTGTACAATTCCATTTTAGGAGATAATCTAAATGCTTTTGCACCTTGATAATTTTTTACCTCATTTTTTGATTTTGTAAATACATTAAATTTCATCTTATTCTCATTTTGTTGTTAATTACTCTGCAAATATTCTGTGCTATTGCGCATTGTTTTTGCGTAGTAAAAAATAAAATGATTTTTTTTCGTTTTTTTTATGAAAATAGATTGTGTTTCGGTCTATAAATGATCAGTTAGCTCTGAGGACCTATAGTATTCAAAAACAAAAAAAACCAGATCGGAACCTGGTTTTTTCGTTTTTGGATACTTGATTTTACATGAAAATAGTACTATTCACTATTATGCAGTTATTCTTAATTCACTATATAACGGATCTTTTTCAATCATAGTTAATAATTGTTTTTTGACATCAAATTTCTTTTTTCGAGTATATCCTTCTGTATATCCAGTTATTTTCGAGATTTCTTTGACAGATTTTCCTTCAAAAAAGAGCAACATTAAGTTTTTATTATCATTACTTAGTTTTTGAAAGTGTTTTCGGTATAGGTGTTCTCGGTCTTTGTTTTCAATATCTTTGACTACAGAATCGGTTATTTGTTCTTTATTCTTTAATTTGGTATCGTCACCTACAAGTTTTAGTTTATTGCGTAATCTAGTTCTCCAAATATTTTTACAAATTCCATAAAAATAGGTTTTTATGGGTACGCTTATTTTTAAAAGGCCGGATTTTATTTTTTGATATAAAACGACTAAGGCATCCTGAAAAACATCTTCTACATCTTCTATGCTTCCATAATTTCTAAGAATGTATCCCTGAATATATCTAACGTTATCCCGATAAAAAACTTTTAATACCCGTTCATCCCCTTTAATAATCCCGGATATAATTGCTTGATCTGTATTCATTTTTCCCGTTACTTTTTTTGTTTATACTATTCGTTTTTTGACTAGAATCTTTAAATACAATGCTACTTTTTTTTGATGGTACAAACATACTTCTGCTACGGCTGAAGTCCTTACAGATTTCCGTAATCGGAGGGAATTTTTTTGAAAAAGATTGGTTTATTGAATTATTATAGGGTACAAACCTCGATGATGTTAGTTCTTAAATTCGAGGTAGATTAATATTTTAATAAAATCAGTTATTGATTATTAAACTGTCAGGTCGATTTCTATGACGAAACCAAACGATTTTCAAATTTTTTATTTGATTTAATAATGGCAAAAATAAGATGAATAATT
>NZ_CANMQT010000001.1 GCF_947500065.1 uncultured Aquimarina sp. | reverse complement strand
CCTCTGAGTAGTTTATATACCTATGAGTGGTTTGTAGAAACAGGAGGAGATTTTGTAGTAATAGAAGGAGAAACTACAAACATGATAGTGGTCAGGTCAGAAGGAAATTACAGAGTGATTATTACGTATCAGGAATGTGTTGTTCAGCGAGAAATTACTGTTAGTGAGGAATCAGGTATTTCTGCTGTAATCCCAAATGTAATACGACAAAATGGAGGTAATGGTCCTGGTAATAGATGGACATTACCGGATGAATTTTCTGAACAAGATGTACAAGTGACTATATATAGCTCAAGTGGTAAGTTGGATTTTGAAAAATCAGGAGGATACAATGAGGATTGGCCTTCAAATTCAGCTTCGGGCGCGAGTGAGCTTATATACTATTATATAATTACCAGAAATAGCGCAGTAGTCAGAAAAGGAACAATTACCGTAATGAGATAATTTATGATTAAAAGAATACTTTTTATATTAATATGTGTTGCCTCCCTAAATCTCATTTACGGTCAGGACCCAACCCCTATTACATCCCAGGTATTACCAGACGTAGTACCACTTCACAATTCTATTAAATACAATAGATTTTTGTTTAACCCAACTTTTTCTTTTGTACGTGAAAATAAAAATTCTGTTAGTATTTTTAACAGAAATGAGAAAGTTTCTTTTCAAGACAACCCTCAGACGTATGTTTTAAATTATAGTGGAAAATATGGAGAGAAAACAGGAATTGGTATTGGTTTGTACCAACAAAACCTTGGGGTTTTAAGATATTTTGGAGGTACTTTAAATTATGCATATAATTTAGAGTTAAATAGAGACATGAATTTTACTTTTGGAGTTAATCTTCAATATTTTCAAACTTCTTTAAAAAGTAAATTAGATGAGGTTCAGGTAGCAGATCCTATTACAGATAATTTTGAAGGAAGCTCTCTTTTTCTTTTAAAACCAGGAGCTAATTTTAATTATGGCAATTTTGATGTTGGTGTGGCCGTAGGTAATTTAGTTGCTTATAATCTTACTGCAAGTGAATTAGTAACGGATAATTTCGATTACACAGGTCATGTAATGTATACCACAGAACTAGATTGGAGAACAGAAAACGAAGTTCGAGGAATGGTGTATGCTTCTAAACCAGGAGAACTAGACCTAAGATATGGAGGAAATGTATTATTCGAAATTCCAAAATATGGATGGGCACAATTAGGATATAACAGTTTTTATGGTGGCTCTATTGGTATCGGAGGAAATATAGGTAAGGTTGCTTCAGTAGGACTTACTGTAGAACCAGGAATAGGCGGGACTGGAAATGCATCTGAATTTGGTTCCTCTTGGGAATTTAGTTTAGCATATAATTTTGGACAAGAAAGTCGAAAGAAGAAAAGAAGAAATTTCTCATCAAATAGCTCATTACAAAGAGATTCTGAAATAAGAAGATTAAAGAAAGAAATTTTAGACCAAAATAAACTGATAAGAGAATTACAAATTACCAGAAATGATTCTTTAACTCAGGCTCAGAGGTCAATGAACAAACTCGAAAGGTCAATTCAGGAAGCTAAAGAAGAAGAAGCAAGACAAGCAAGTAAGCTTGCATTACAGCGAGAAGAAGAGGTTAAGTTACTGAACAGACAAGCAGAAGAGCTAGCTGCTCAGAAACAGCTTGAGCTAGAAATGGCAGAGCAAAAAAGATTAGCTACAGAAGAAGCAGCCGGAAGACAAGAAGAAGAGGCAAGAATAGCAGAAGAAGAAGCGGCAAGAGAAGCAGAAGCAGAGAAGCAAGAAGCAGAGGCAGAACGATTGGCTTCTCAGAAGAAAATTGAGTTAGAACTTGCAGAACAAAAAGCAGAAGAAGAAAGACTTGCATCTCAGAAAAAGTTACAGCTTGAGATGGAAGAAAGGAAGAGAAGAGAAGAATCTCAGACAACACTAGAAAGAGAAGTTAATTTACAGAAAGATACTGAGGCAGAAGCTGCAAAATTAGCTGAAGAAGAAAGATTAAAACAAGAAGCAGAAGCTGCGAGATTAGCTGAGGAAGAAAGGTTACGTCAGGAAGCAGAAGCTGCAAGATTAGCTGAGGAAGAAAGGTTACGTCAGGAAGCAGAGGCTGCAAGATTAGCAGAAGAAGAAAGATTACGCCAGGAAGCAGAGGCTGCAAGATTAGCAGAAGAAGAAAGGTTACGTCAGGAAGCTGATACTGCGAGATTAGCAGAAGAAGAAAGATTACGCCAAGAGGCTGAGGCTGCAAGATTAGCAGAAGAAGAAAGATTACGTCAGGAAGCAGAAGCTGCAAGATTAGCAGAAGAAGAAAGGCTAAACCAGGAAGCAGAAGCTGCAAGATTAGCAGAAGAAGAAAGGTTACGTCAGGAAGCAGAGGCCGCAAGATTAGCAGAAGAAGAAAGGTTACGTCAGGAAGCAGAGACTGCGAGATTAGCTGAGGAAGAAAGGTTACGTCAGGAAGCAGAAGCTGCAAGATTAGCAGAAGAAGAAAGGTTACGTCAGGAAGCAGAAGCTGCAAGATTAGCTGAGGAAGAAAGGTTACGTCAGGAAGCAGAGGCTGCAAGGTTAGCTGAAGAAGAAAGATTACGTCAGGAAGCAGCAGCTACAGCAGCACAACCTGAAGAAAGTAGCAGCGAAGATTTGGAAGAAATACAAAAAGAATTAGATAACAGTAGTAGAATTACTGATAAATTGATTGCATCAAGAGATTCATTATTAACTTCATCGAAAAACCTTGATAAAAGGGAGTTCAATAAACTTTTAGAATCTTTGGTGAATATGAGTGATGAAGCAGAGGAAGTTAAGAAAGATCCTTCAAGCTCTAGAAGACTTGCAGGTAAAAATAGATTTATCAAATTTGCTGAAGCAACAAGACCAGAAGCTAAATATGCTACCAAGTTTATTCCAGGATATGCAGAAGGTTTTTATTTGATAGGAAATGTATTTAAAGGAGGTATTTATGCGGAGAGTTTCACTAATAAACTAAAAGATCTTGGTTTCAATGATTCTCAAGTGATTCTTAATCCTGAAAATCAATATCAATATGTTGCTATTAAGTATTATGCAGATAAAGATGAAGCAGCAGAGAATTATTTGAATAATATAGGGAATAAGTATTTTGGTGATATGTGGATATTAAATATTGCTAAGAGTAGAGTGGAATCTTTAAAACGATTGGTACAAGAATCGAGATTGATAAAAGATACTGTTAAGGATGATACCGTTTTAACGGAGAGTCTATCGTATATAGGAGGCCATAATATTGAGAACGGTTATTATTTGATTACCAATATTTTTAAGAGAGAAAATTATTTTGAAAGAGGAATGACGAGATTAAAATCTCAAGGTTTAGAGCCTAAATTCTTCAGGAACCCAAAAGACAATTATATATATGTTTATTTAGATAGATTTGAGACGTTGGATCAAGCAAAACAAAGTTTATTCTCTAATGTGAATAATACATATAATGGAGATCTTTATATTTTAAAAATACAATAATCTTATGATGAAATTATTGTTAACCAAACTAAACAAGCTCAACCCCAAAAAAAAACAGCTTATGAAAATTTCAGTACATATTAAATCAGCTGTAATACTAATGATACTTTTATGTTTTAACATAAAAAGTCTAGTTGCACAAGAAGTACCTTTTACAACCCCATTAAATAATGCTAGTAGTTTGACAATAGAAGGGGATATGCAGATTATTTCTAATGCGATTACCGGATTAAGTGGTGATCAGAGTGGTACGGGAAACCCATTTTTTAGTGGGGATACTACCAACTATGATCCGGATGATCCTTATAATGGAGGTGCGTATAATGATCAGTTAACACAGGGTTATATTGATGTAGATAGTGACACCAACACATTTAGTTCTAGTAGTGCTGATTTTACAGCGAGTAGCTCATGTGCACAGATAGCGTATGCAGGATTGTACTGGTCTGCTACCTATTATGAACAAAGAATTGATGCAGCAAATGGGAATGATGCTCCAGAGGTAAACAATCTTCCATTACCGGATCCAAGACCGGATTTTAAAACGGTAAGATTAATGCTTCCTGGTGCTACAAACTATATTGACGTAACGGCAGAAGCTGGTGATGAAGGTACCATTTATGATGGGTATAGAAACACTTCCACCAATCCAAATGATACAGCAAGTAATGATATCCCATATGTATGTTATGCTGATATAACTGCACAATTGCAATCCTTACAAGACCCTGTTACTGGAGAAGCTAGAGCAGATGGAACATATACAGTGGCTAATGTACGATCAGCTACCGGACTTACAGAATCAGGAAGTGGTATTTCTGCTGGATGGGTAATGGTAATCATTTATGAAGATCCTACTTTATCCAGAAAATTCTTTAGTACCAATCATGGATTTTTAGAAATAGCGTGTGAATCAACATCTGCTTTTGAACTTGGTATTACATCGGGAACATATGACGGTGGGGGAACGACGCATACACAGAATAATTTTTCTCCAGGGAATGTACCGGTACCGGACTATCCAACGTTGTTAAACGGAGATTTTGTACTAGTCGATGATGGAAGTGGAACTACAGAAGATGGATGTCAAGGTTTAGTTAATGCAGCTGCCGTAAATGGCAATATAGCTGTGATTAGAAGAGGTAGTTGTTCATTTACCCAAAAAGTTTTGAATGCTCAGAATGCGGGAGCAATTGCTGTGGTAATTGTAAATAATGATGGAGGAAATGGAACACTTACTATGACGGGTACTGGAACAGGAATTACCATACCAGCCGTTATGATTGATAATGGGAATGGTGATTTAATTATTGATGACATAATTGCCCAAGGCGGCTCTATAAGTGGATATTTAACAGATAATGTTCCTACAGGTTGTGTAAACCCACCAGAGACATTTACATATACAGGGTTCCAGACATTACCACCGCCTAACGATATTAGGGCGCGATTTGGTGTAGCTGCCTTAGAAGGAGATTTTGGTTTAGTAGGAGATGGATTAGCAATTCAAGCTGCTCCATTAGGAGGTTTTGAGATTCCTTTATCTGCAGATCCGGTAAATGGTGCAACCAACTTTTTTAATAGTTCTATCTCGGTAGATGGGAATTTTAATACGGCACGTAATCCTAATTCAGAAAACACCTTAGGATTTGATGCAGATATTTTTGATATAGCCAACACTGGAAATTCTATAATAGGTAACAATCAAACACAAGTAGATTTTACTGCAAGTACAGAGGGAGATCGATATAGAATTTTCTTAAATATGTTTAGTATTGAGATTATTGAACCTGAGCTAGCGGTATTTAAGCGAGTGCTGGATATCAATGGTGTTGATATTACAGGAGGAGATGTGGTATTAGGTCAGCAATTGTTTTATGAACTTACTATACAGAATATAGGTAACGAAAGTATTACTAGCGCGTTTATCGATGATATTCTTCCTGCCAATGTGGATTATGTAGGCGGCACCATTACGACTCCTTCTGGAGTTACGGCTACTTTAACTAATGGAGACCGAGAAGTTCGATTTGATTTTGACGATGATGTAGTTGAACGCTTTGATGGTCCATTAACAATTCGTTTTGGAGTAGAAGTAGTTAATAGTTGTTCAGAATTACGAGATGCTTGTAGTAATGAGATTGAGAATATAGCCAGATCTACCTATACTGGTGTGATATCAGGAGTTACTAATTCTGCAGAAGATAGTGTGTTAGGATTGGACGCATGTAACAGAGAAGAAGCAGGAGCTTCTAATTTCTTAATTAATTTAGATAGTTGTGATGGTAACTTTAGTGCCTTTTTATGTACAGGTACCTTAGATCTTACAGCTGGAGGTGGATTTCCTACGTATACCTGGACTGATGTAGGAACAGGAGCTGTTATTGGTAATTCTCAGACATTAACAGTAAGTGCAGGAGGAGTTTATAGAGTTGACAAGACAGGTAATCCTGATTGTGCAGATTTATTCGAAATATGGACAGTTACTGCATTTAATACGGTGACCAATCCAATTATTCCAATTGCTACTGATCCAAGTGTTAATGGTAATATCCGTACGTGTCCAATTACAGGAGATCCATTACCAGAGATTTTCTTATGTGGAGCTACAGATTCTCAATATTTAGATTCAGGCTTTGTAGATGCTACAAACATTGTTTGGGAGCGTTTAGATCCAGCTGCTTGTCCAGCTGTTGTTAGAGATGAGGATTGCCCGACTTTGGATAATACTTGTGATCCTGATTGGGTTCAGGTTGCTACTACCAGAGATTTTACAGTTACAGATGCGGGAGAATATAGAATACGTGTAGAATTTGATGGTAATTGTGAAATAGACTTTTACTTCAATGTATTTAAGAATAATTTTGAGCCTAACCTAGTTATTGTTCGAGATATTGTTTGTGCCATTCCAGGTACCTTACGAGTTCAGAATTCATCGAATGAATATGAGTATCAATTAATCACTCCGATTAGTGGTACAGTAATAGGTTATCAGGCATCTCCTGAGTTTACAGGTTTGACAGAGCAGGGTACTTATACTGTTAATGTTCGTCAAACTAATGGTTTGCCAACGGCTTGTGTGTTTCAGGCGACACAGTTTATGGAGGAGTTAGATTCTACGGTTTCTATAACTCCAGTCAGCCCATCTTGTCCAAGTGATCAGGGATCGATTCAGATTCAGGTAACAGATGGAGATAGTAATTATACATATAATATAAGTAGTACGACTACAGCTTTTACAGCAAGTGAAGGCCCAACGACAGATCCTAATCATATTTTTACTGGATTAGATGCAGATGTGTATGATGTAGAAGTATTATCTTATGATGGAGAATGTATCGATACACAACAAATTACAATTTCACCTGCAGCAGCATTTACTGCTTCAGCGATTTTAGATACGGATTTAAGTTGTACAGATGCTGAAATAAGAATTGAAGTAACAGGTGGTTCAGGAAACTTTGTATATTCATTCCAAGGAAACCCTGGAAGTCAGCAAGGTTCAAACATATTTGTAATTACTACTGCTGGAACATATACATTTACTGTTGCAGATACTACAACAGGGTGTACTATTGATACAAACTCAGTTACAGTAAATCCATATATTCAGGTTGAAGCGACAGTGGCGGGAACAGATCCAATATGCCCGAGTGGTTTAGGTTCTATTTTGGTAACTGTAACTGCTGGAGAAGGACCTTTTACATATGATCTAGATGCAGGAACGCAGGTGGTTACAAGTAATGCTACAACACAAACATTTAGTAATGTTACTGTAGGAACACATATCATTAACGTTTTTGATCGTTTTGGGTGTGCAATAAACACTCCAATTGATGTTACCATTACCGGAACAACAGCAATTACAGCAGATATTGCTATAACAGAAGATTATCGTTGTGATGCTACAGGTGCTCCATTTATAGCTGGAGAAATCACTATTTCGAATCCTCAAAATGGTAATGGTAGTTATGAGTATAGTATTGATGGTGTTGATTTTACAAATACAACAGGTATTTTTGGAGGGCTAACAGATGGTACATATACATTGTATATTAGAGATACTGCAACAGCAGCATGTCCTGTTAATTTAGGAGATTTAACAATTGATCCATTAGCTACAATAGATGATATTACATTTACAGTTCCAGGTGCTTCGAATTGTGTTAGTCAAACGTTTAGTGTCACAGCGACAGCTCAACCGGTTGGACCAACATATACTTATAGCGTAACCCCAGCTCCTCAATCTGGAAATACTGCAACAGGAGAATTTAGACTAAGAAGAGGTACTACTTATACTATCACTGCTACTAATGTAGATAGCGGGTGCTCATATTCAGAAACGTTTAGCGAAAATGGTTTGCCAGAAATACAAATTTCAAGTGCAAATGAAACAAATCCTGTAAGTTGTTTTGGAGGTACTAATGGTGAATTCGCATTTACAGTTGTTAATAGTACAGAGTTTGAATATACAGTTACGGGAGCTACTACTGGTTTTTCCACAACCGGAGTTGCAACAGGAACAGATCCAATAACAGTTACAATAGGGGCGTTAGAAGCAGACACCTATACAATAGATATTAGAGATAGAAGCATTACTCCACCATCAAATAACTGTACGGATTCAGCACAGGTTATTGTTACCGAACCTCCAACAGCAATTACTATAGGATCTGCTGTTGCAACAGAGGCATTTTGTGGGAATCCAGTTGGTACTATTACCGTTACGGCGTCGGGTGGACAAGGTAATTTTGTATATAGTTTAGATAATGTGACTTTCCAAACATCTAATGTATTTACAGGATTGGCTCCAGGGTCTTATACTGTTTATGTAAATGATGATAATGGGAGTAATACTTTATGTACAGTTAGTACAGCTGTAACCATTGATGCTACAGATTTACCGGTCCTTTCTTTAGCTGGTGGTGATTTGTGTTATGACACGGTTAATGAGGCTAGTATGGATATTACAATAACTGGAGGAGTAGGACCATATACCTACAGTCTTAACGGAGGTGGACCGGTTGCTGTAGCAACACCGCCAACCTTTACAATTCTTAATCTTACTCCGGGAAGTTATAGTGTAGTAGTAACGGATACTAATAATTGTTCTTCCGCACCAATTACATTTGATATTGAACCACAACTTACTATTATAGCGTCTTTAACGAAAGATTTGGACTGTTCTGCAAGCCCAGATGCAACCATAGAATTTACTATTACTGGAGGAAACGGTTCTAATGTTATAGAAATCATTAGAGATGGTACAGTAATAGATACTAATTATACAGGAGGTTCTCCTTATTCAACAAGTGTTGCAGGAACCTATGAAATCAGAGTAACAGATGCAGAATCATGTCAAGCAATTTCGATACCAATTGATGTAAATGCTCTTGTGCCACTAGGAGGTAGCACTACAGTGGTAGATCCAGATTGTGTGGGAGATGAAGGTTCTATCACAGTTACAGTTACTGGAGGAGTAGGCCCTTATACGTATGATTTAGATGCTGGTACCCAAGTAGTAACTACTGGTGCTACAACAACAACATTTAATAATGTACCTGTTGGTGCACATGTAATAACGATTACAGATTCTCAGGGTTGTGTGATTAATCCAGCATTAAATGCAACAATTGCTAATCCTGTGCTGATTACTGCAGATATTGCTATAACAGAAGAGTATCGATGTGATGACACGACAGGTCTTCCATTTACTGCAGGAGAAATCACTATTTCAAACCCTCAAAATGGTAATGGTACATATGAGTATAGTATTGACGGAGTTGATTTCACAAATACAACAGGTATTTTTGGAGGACTTACAGATGGGACCTATACCTTATATATTAGAGATACAGCTACTGCTGCTTGTCCTGTTAATTTAGGAGATTTAACGATTGATCCATTACAGGAAGTTACAGATTTAACTTTTGTATCACCAGCTATTGAGTGTCCGGCCTTAACCTCGGCGGTTATTGTTACTGCTGTTGGTAATAATGGAGCGAGTAGTTTTGAATATCGCATTTCTGCTCCAGCAGGTAGTGCTACTGCATTTAGCGCTGTTAATACATTTACTTTAGCAGCTGGGACTTATACCTTTGAGGCAAGAACAACAACAGATGGTTGTGTATATTCAGAAGATTTTACGATTGATGATATAGATTTCATAGCTGTTTCAGGTGCTGTTGCTTCAGAACCTACGTGTAATGGAGATACAGATGGTTCTCTATCATTTACTGTTACGGACATTGATTTTGGAGCTACGACATATAGTTATGTAGTTACTGGCGGTACTATAGTTGGTTCTATAACAGGAGGCCCTATTAACACGACCCCTACACCAATAACTGGTTTGGGAGCAGGAACATATACAATAACAGTTACTGATGATACGACGAATTGTACAGCAACGGATACGGTAATCATTACCGAGCCTACAGTATTAGGATTTACTGAAGTTGTTGATGCTGCAGATTGTGGTGCAAGTACTGGTATTATTACGGTTACAGGAACAGGCGGAAGAGGCGGTTATGAGTATGAGTTACGTGATGCTGCAGGTGTTGCAGTTATAGTGGCATACCAGGCTGGTAATGTATTTACAGGTTTAGCTGGAGGAACGTATACTGTTTTTGTTCGAGATGGTAATAGTGCAGCTGCTTGTGAATTTTCACGTCAGGTTATTGTGGGGCAAACATCTCCTGGATCTATTACAGCAGTAGCTGGCGGAGATGCGTGTTATGATACTACAAATCAGGCTAGTCAATGGATTACCATTGCGGGCGGAGTAGGTCCTTATACCTATATTTTAGATGGTAATGCTCCGGTAGCAGTTACCTTCTTAGCTTCCCCACCTAACCCTGCAAATACTTTTGAAATTACTGGCTTAATACCAGGAACCTATAGTGTTGTTGTGAATGATGTAAACAATTGTTCGACTCCAGCGATTAATTTTACGATTGCTGACGAGTTAACATTAAGTGCTTCATTAAATAAAGATTTAGATTGTGATACAGGTAATGAGGCAGCTATTATAGATGTTATTACTACTGGTGGTAATGGAGGAAATACTTTTGAGCTTAATACTAACGGCGGAGGTTATGTTGCTTATGTTGGTGGTTTTCCATTTACAACACTTGTTGCAGGAACATATCAATTTAGAGTAACTGATAGTGAAGGTTGTCAGGCTGAAACAGTAATTATAACTGTCACTCCAGCACCAGCACCAGTTGCTACGGTTGTCCCTACGGATATTTTCTGTAATGGAGATACTACCGGTATAATTACCTTTACAATTGATACGACAGTTGGTACTGGTCCTTATGAAACAAGTATTGATAATGGAGGTACTTTTTCTTCACAGACAGTGTATTCTGGACTAGCAGCAGGAACGTATGACTATGTAGTAAGAGATGCTAAAATGTGTACATTAACAGGAAGCGTTGTGATTGCAGAGCCATTAGCAATTGATGCAGATATTGATTTCACTCCTGTGACTTGTACAGGCGCAGGATCATTTACTTACGGTACTGTAATAGTTGAGAACGTTGTAGGAGGTACTATAGGAGTTACAGGTTATACGTATACTTTATTTAATTCTGATGGGACATTGGTTACTCCAGCGAGTGCTTTGCCTGCAGTATTTGCTTCTACTAACCCAGCAGTGCCAACTACAGCTACGACTCTTACTTTCGGGCAAGTTGATTTTGGGACTTATTACATTACTGTTGAGGATGAGAATGGTTGTGTATTTACAACAGATACAATTACAGTATCCAGTCCGCCAGATGATTTACAGATATTATTTGATGCGGGTCCTTCGGATTGTAATGCTACAGGAGCGGTATATGATATTGCTATAGATAATGGGAATCCTAATTTTGAGATTCGTATCGTTGGAGAGCCAGCACCATTGGGTGTTTTTAGTGACACTAATGGATTAGGTACTCCTCCGGGAGCACCATTTGTTGTTATTCCAGGAGTTGGAGGTAACTTACATCAATTTACAGGATTGTTGTTTGGGGTTTCTTATATAGTTGAGGTTCGAGATGGCGGAGGTTGTGTCTACAGAGAGACGTTAATCCCTCAAACTAATGCTACTTCTCCTACACTAACTCAAACTGATCTTCAAAACATTAGTTGTAATGGATTAACAGATGGAGAGATTACTGTAGATGTTACGGCCTTTGCAGGTGTTGGTTTACAATGGGAATTATTTAATAGTGCTACAGGAGTATCTATATTAACTAATAATGATGCGGCAGCTACAGATCCTTACTCTTTAAATATACCAGGATTAGGTATTGGTAATTATACATTAGCGGTTGCAACTCCAACAGATCCTTTCTGTACAGGAACAATAGATTTCAGTATTACAGAGCCACCTTTATTGGATCTTACTTTAATATCTCAAACTGCTGCGAATTGTAACATTGATGCAGAAGTAGTAGTGAATGGTCAAGGAGGAACTCCACCATATCAATATGCTGCTGTTTTGGATGGAGCGCCAGCTCCTGCAATTGGCGCCTATGGAACGAGTAGTACGTTAGTATTGGATCCAGCTTTAGGATTAGATTGGGATATTTATGTTATTGATTCTAGTGTGACAGCTGCAGCTCCTGGTTTTTGTTCTGCAGGGCCATTGGATGTTAGTATTATAGAGACACCTGATCCGGTGTTTACAAGTGTTCCTGCTTTTGTAGTGGATCCTTGTACATTTGATAATAACTATACATTTACAGTACTTGCAACGGGTGCAACAGCATTAGATTTTGGTATTGATGATGGAGATTCGGGGACAGCAGATGCTCCGGTTTTTGTTGCAGGAACCCCAACAGGAAATCCTAATGAATATACCTATACGTATACAGTTACTGCTGCAAGTGTTGATTTCTATACTTTAACGGTAAGAGATCAGAATGGTTGTATAGATACAGATCAGATGATCGTTTATCCAGAACTTATTGTTAGTGCAAACTTCACAACAGAGCCTAGTTGTAGGAATTTTGATGGAGAGGTTACAGTAACGGTAGCGGGAGGATCTGATTTTGTTGCTAATCCAGGTAACTTCACCTTTGTACTTACGGGTACAGATAGTGGAGGAGCCGCAGTTGGTCCTATTACTCAAGTAGGCGCAGGTGGTGAAGTTTTCACAGGTCTTTCGGCAGGTAGTTATTCAATTACTGTTACAGATGCTGCTATTGGTCCTGCACCGGGATGTGATGCTACAGCAACGGTATCCCGAGCGATACCATTGGATCCTGTTTTGATCTTAGTTGACACAGATGATGAGACTTGTGTTGGAGCTTCAGATGGTTCTATTTTGGTAGGATTAGATCCTGCATTCCCATTAGCTGATGACAATCCACCATATACCTATGAGTTATATACTGGAGCAGTTATTGCGGGATTACCAATAGTAACACAGGTTGACGATCCTTTATTTACAGGTTTGGCACCAGGTGCTTATAGTATTAGAGTAACATCATCTCTAAGTTGTTTTGATGATGAATTAAATATTATTATTGATGCTGCGACACCATTGTCTGCGACACCGACACCAGGAGCGTATACTTGTGCGCCAAGTACTGTTGAGAATTTACCAGACCTTACGATTGATATTGTAGGAGGTGTTGCACCATATAGTATAACTTATACCGGTCCGTTATCAGGTACGAACTTACCAGTTACTGGTACTCAGTTTGTTATTTTGGATACTCCGGCAGGTAGTTATGATATTACGATTACAGATGATAATAACTGTACGTTTACTATTGCTACACAAAATATAGGTCCATTCCCAATTATGAGTAATCCATTGGTTACTTTGGTTGATAGAATTACTTGTGCTGCACCGAATGCTGAGGTTGTTACGGTTTCAGTGGATAGGATTACTGGTAATGTAGCAGGATTTGAGTTTGATTTACTTCCTGTAGGTGGTGCTGACGTTCAGGTTATTCCTGAGGATGTATCAGGTACTACTACAAGTGGTAACTTTAATTTACCTGCTGTAGGAACTTATATATTTAGAATCACTGATTTAGATACAGGCTGTTCTATAGATACAGCACCTTATGAGGTATTACCATTTGATACAATTGAAGGAACTATAGCACTTACTGCTAATACCATTCAATGTTTCGGAGATACTACAGGTGAAGTTAGCTTATCTGTAACAGGTCATACAGGACCATACACATATGATGCTACTAATCTTACTACAGGAGTTATTGTTAGTGGAGCAGGAGATACTACAATTTTAGATCCAATAATCATTCCTGGTTTAGGAGCTGGAAATATACAGGTTACTGTAACTGACCCTATTTCTTCTTGTGATGATGTATCTAATATTGTAACAATTATGCAGCCAACAGAGTTGATGTTGAGCTTAGTTTCTCAGATAGAAGGGAATTGTAATGCAGATGGACGAGTAGAAGTTACTGCTTCTGGAGGAACAGGGCCATATACGTTTACTGCTACAGATGGATTTACAGTATTTACAAATAATGATGGAAACTTTGATTTACCTGGAGCAACTGGAGCGGGTATTGTCTATACAATTACAGTTACCGATGCTAATAGTTGTAATTCTAACCCTGCATCCTTAAGTGTAACTGTAATTACTGCGGATAATCCAGTGTTAGATCCATTGGCTGCGTTTGTGGATGATCCTTGTACATTTGACAATGTTTATACCTTCACGGCTACAGCTACAAGTAATGTAACAGTTCCTCCAGGAACAGGAACATTAACATTCCAGTTGGATAGCGATGTTCCAGTACCAGGAAATGTAAGTAATACTGAACATCAGTTTACGGTTACAGCTCCAGGAACGTATACAGTGACGGTATATGATGAAAATAACTGTCCTTCTAATCAGGAAACCATTACGGTTTATGAAGAATTAATAGTAGACGCTACTTTTACCACTGATCCAACTTGTTTAGATGCGAATGGAACTATTACAGCAACTGTAACAGGAGGTTCTGGAGGAGTAATTAGTTATACGTTAGAGGATTTGGGCCCACCGGTAGCGAATATTGCAACGAATAATACAGGAGTATTTACGAATGTTCCTGCGGGTAACTATAGAGTAATAGTTCTTGATGCAGGAGCAAGTGCTGCAGGATGTTCAGATGATTTCTTAATCTCATTTGATATTCCAGTGGAGCCTATTTTAGTATTAGAGGATAATGAACCAGTTTCTTGTATTGGAGATAGTGATGGATTTATATTGGTAAGTTTACAAACAGGAACAGATAGTGATAGTCCTTTTGTATATGAATTATATGACTTTACTGGAGGAGTACAAGGAGCTTTATTACAAGGTCCACAAACCGATGATCCTTTATTTGATGGATTAGTTGCAGGAGATTATCAGGTAGTAGTAACTTCCGCTAATTCTTGTGTAGATACATTAGAACCAATCACCATAGCAAGTCCTACTCAAGTAACGGCTACTGCTTCTCAAAATACATATAGTTGTGATCCTTCTGATAATAGTGAGGTATTCCCGGATATCACGGTTGATATTTTGGATGGTACTCCTCCATATACGATTTCGTATACAGGACCGGGTATTACAGTTACTAATCAATCAGTAACAGGAACACAATTTATTATTGACGCGGATGTTGAAGGTAATTATGACATTACTGTTTTTGATGACAACAATTGTTCATTTGTTGTTCCAACAGAAGTTGTTGGTCCATTCCCAATTATGACTAACCCTACGGTTACTTTGGTTGATAGAATTACTTGTGATGCACCAAATGCAGAAGTTGTTACAGTTTCAGTAGATAGAGTTACAGGTAATGTAGCAGGCTTTGAGTTTGATTTACTTCCAGTAGGAGGGGCAGATGTTCAGGTTGTTCCAGAGGACGCTTCAGGTACTACAAGCGCCATATTTAATTTACCAGCGGTTGGAAGTTATGTAATTAGAATCACTGATCTGGATACAGGTTGTTCTATAGATACAGCACCTTATGATGTTGCACCATTTGATACGATTGTAGCTACTGCTACATTGGTAACTGAGGTAGCTTGTTTTGGAGATTTAAATGGTGAGATTAGTTTAGATGTATCGATGTATACAGGAGCGTATAATTATACAGTTACTAATACAGTTACTGGAATTAATGTGCCAACAGCTACTAATATTTTAGCTAATACAGCCACTAACCCAGTATTGATTACTGGTTTACCAGCAGGGACATATGAAATTTTTGTAGAAGCATTAGATACCCCATTCTGTGATGAGACTACCAATAGAGTTACATTGGCTTCGCCAGCAGAATTAACGGTTGTTGTGAATCCAGTTTCTGATGAGACTTGTAATCCTGGCGATGACGCTTCGATTCAAGCAGTTGGAACAGGAGGCACAGGTACTATTGATTATCAATTAGAACAACCAGCAGGTACTCCGATAGTTGCTTATGGCATAAATACTACAGGGTTATTTGAGAACTTAGATGCAGGTACTTATACAGTAAGTGTAAGAGATGCGAGCCTTTGTGAGGCCTCTCAGGATATTACTATTAATCCACCTGTAGTAACGAGTGTTGTCGCTGTGGAGACGAATTCTTTATTATGTTTCGACAGTGTGGATGCAGCTATTACAGCTACTGCAAGTGGTGGTCAAGGTGCAGGTACTTATTTATTTAGTATTACGAATCCAAATGGTACTACCTCTGCTCAGTTTACTAGTGCAACGGATATGTATGTGTTTACAGATTTAGGCCCTGGTACTTATACCATAAGAGTTACAGACAATCTTAATTGTGAGTCTACTACAGATGTTACCATTACTGCACCTACAGAGGTTACAGTAACTGTTGAGACGATTCGAGACCCAAGTTGTACGGATCCAACGGCAGATATACAAGTAACAGGCTCAGGCGGTACTCCACCATATGAATACAGTATTGATGGGATTACCTTTGTAGCAGGAGACACATTTACATCACTTGTTCCAGGAGATTACCAGTTCTATGTACGAGATAACAATGGATGTATTGGAGGTCCATCTAATACGGTTCCAGTACGTGCACCAGAAGATCTTGCTGTTGTATTGGACTTAGGAAATATAGCGATTATCTGTTTCAGCCAAGCTACAGGTTCTATAGATTCTGAAGTTACAGGCGGATTGGGTAATTATATGTATACGTTAACAGGTACTGATTATTTAGGTACAGCAGTAAACGTTGGTCCACAGTCAGAAAGTTTCTTTGGAGATTTATTGGCAGGAGATTATGTTTATAGCGTTACGAGTGAAGATTGTGGTCCAGAAGACACACCATTTAGTATTTCACAGCCTACCGAGTTTGTTGCTGTTGCTACTACCGAAGATATTACGTGTAATGGAGAGACTGATGGTAGAATTACTGTTACTGCTACTGGTGGTACAGCACCTTATTTCTATTCCTTATATGATAGCGCAGGTAATGCACTATTCACTTTCTTAGAGGATGATATTGATGTTGGTAATGGCGGTTTTGGATTAGGAGGACATATTTTTGATGAATTAGGAGCAGATACATATAGAGTAGAAGTAGAAGACGCTAATGGTTGTCCAGAGACGATATTAGATCTGATTATCAATGAGCCACTAGCGATCGATGGTACTGTTTTATCTACGACTCCAGAATCGTGTGCTGGTTTTGCAGATGGTACAGCTACGGTATCGATTACAGGAGGTACTGTTGGTCCAGATCCATTAAATCCGGTTTATTACTGGAGTATTGATGGAGTTACGTACCAACAGGTAATAGATCCTACTAATTTGTTAATTACGAATCTTCCAGGAGGTATTACTACCTTATTTATTAGAGATTTTAATAATAGTGCAAACTGTGAATTTCCATTAAACTTGGATATCACACCAGGAGTCAATTTAGGTGCTGTACTGAGTACTAGAATGGACTGTCCGGTTATAGATCCAACATCGGGTAATGTTACCGATGAGATTTATTACATAGATTTCATTTTGGATGATAATACAGTTACTACGGGTACGATCACATATTACTTGATCAATCCATCGGATGGTTCTATAGTAGCGAGTAATACTACAGGTACTTTTATCGTTGATCCAGGTGTTTATGAAGGTTTAGTTACTCATGATCCTTCACTGTGTGATATGATGGTTCCGGAGATTGAAGTTGTAGAATATACTCCTTTATCAGTTCCAATTGCCCAGATGACGGGTAACCCTCAGGATCCTAACGAGTATGAGATTATCGTTACTGGTGGAAGTGGAGATTACACCTATTTCGTAGCTATTATTCCAAATGGATTAACAGTGAATGATTTAACAGATGCTGATTACCGAGAGTTGGATGCTAATATTTTCTCTATTGAGGAGACAGCGGAATATGCTTTACGAGTAATTGATAATATGGGCTGTGACGTAGTTGGAGTTCAGGAATTAACATTTATCAATATTGTTATTCCTAATTACTTTACACCAGATGGTGATGGTACTAATGATACATGGTATCCAAGGCAGGATAGTTCTAATCCAGGTAGTGACCCATTCTTCTTTAGTGATATGGAGGTTAAGGTTTTCGATAGATATGGTAGATTATTAGCTGAGTTTGTTGGTGATGAAGAAGGTTGGAATGGTATTTACCAAGGAAGTGAGTTGCCATCGGGAGATTATTGGTTTACTATTATCTTGAACGACATTGATAATAGAGAGTTTACAGGTCACTTTACTTTATACAGATAATAAGTATGAGAACGTACACAAGACATATGATTATAGCTATTGTTTTATTGGTAGCTATATTAGAGAGTAAGAGTTATGGTCAGGAGTTTTTTGCACCTGTTCAGAATCAATACATTGCAGATAATCCTTATTTGATATCAAGTGCTTATGCTGGTGTTGGAGATTGTTGGCAGGTACGTGCTTCTGGTTTTGAGCAGTGGGTTGACATTGCAGATTCTCCGGGCACTCAGTCATTATCAATAGATGGTCGTATATCTGATCGTTCAGGAGTTGGAGCTGTTTTGTTTAATGATCAAAATGGATTTACCAAGCAAAAGGGAGTTCAGTTATCGTTTGCGCATCACTTGACATTGAATGAATATACAAATCAATATTTATCCTTTGGTATTAGTTATAAGTTTACACAGTTTGGAATTGATACTTCTGAGTTTAATGATGGAGACCCTAATTTACCGCCTAGTCAACAATTACAGGATGTAACGGTGAATAATTCTAATTTTGATATTGGTGTTTTATATCGTTTAGGTCGATTTTTCCTAAGCGCAAATGCCGTAAATTTATTACAAAAGGAGATTGATGATTTTAATCCAACTGAGCCTTCTTCGATACAGAATTATTATGTGTATTCTGGATATACTTTTTATGATCGTTTTAGCGATATTGAGGTTGAACCTTCTGTTTTGTATCAGAACTTTGCAGGTGATGGTCGTAGTACTGCTGATTTAAATTTAAAAGTACGTAAGTTACATAGAGGAGATTACTATTGGGCAGGCGTTAGTTTACGTTCATTGGTTGATCAGGATTTTAAGCCATTATCGATATCACCTATGATTGGTATTAAGAAGGCTAACTTTTATGTTGCATATGGATATCAAGTGAATGTCAATGAGGTTTTTGATGCTAGTAGTGCAGCAGGCTCTCATATGATAACGCTAGGAATAGACTTTGGGTGTAGACAAAGTAAATGTGGATGTACCTATTAAAATAATTAAAATAGAAATCAATAAAAACCCGCCCATTTTGGGTGGGTTTTTTTTGTGCAAAAAAGATACCTTTGTCAATTAAAAAAATATAAATAAAAGGAAAAAACAGGGTAACATTTTTATTCTTTTGAATACTAACTTATACCAATAAATATTTGATTACGAATAATTAGGACCTATGAAAACAAAACTATTTTTTAAAATTACTACAATACTTATTTTGATAAATCAATTAAGTGTTTTGAATTCTTTCGCTCAGGAGGTCCCATTTACACCTCCATTAAATAATTCGAGTAATCTTACTCTAAAAGGAGATATGAAAATTATTGCTAATGCTGTTACAGGCCTTAGTGGGGATCAGAGTGGAACAGGTAATTCATTTTTCTCCGGAGATACAACCAATTATAACCCTAATAACCCTTATAATGGAGGCTCTTTTAATGATCGGTTGACTCAAAATTATATAGACATTGATAATGATGGAACTACATTTAGTTCAAGTAGCGCAGATTTTATAAGTGGAGCTGATTGTCCAAAAGTAGCGTATGCAGGATTATATTGGTCAGCTACTTATTATATAGATAGAGTAGATGCTGCAAATGGCAATAATAGCCCTCAATTAGATAATCTTCCCTTAGTAGATTCCAGACCTGATTTTAGAGCTGTTAAACTTAAATTACCAGGGACATCAAATTATATTGATGTGAATGCAGAGTCTGGAGGTAATGGTGTCATTTATGATGGATACAGGAATACGGTAACAAACCCTAATGATATTGCAAGCAAAGATATTTCATATGTATGTTATGCTGATGTCACAGCAGAGCTTAAAGCATTAACTAATCCAGACGGAACCTATACTGTTGCCAATGTAAGATCAGCAACAGGCCTCACATCATCCGATAATGGTATTTCTTCTGGTTGGGTAATGGTAATAATATATGAGGATCCTTCTCTTAGCAGAAAACAATTTAGTACTCAGCATGGGTTTTTGGAAATAAACGCTGAAAACTCTTCAGAAACATTTGAATACACTGGTTTTCAAACGCCACCAGCACCTAACCCCGTTAATGCTAAGTTTGGTATTGCGACATTAGAAGGAGATTTTGGCATTCCAGGTGATGGGTTGGCAATTAATGCAGCTCCTTTAGGAGGACTTCCTATTCCATTATCTGCGGATCCGGTTAATGGTGCTACTAACTTTTTTAACAGTTCAATCTCGGTAGATGGTGCGTATAATACAGCTCGTAATCCTGCCTCGGAGAATACTTTGGGTTTTGATGCGGATATGTTTAATCTGCCCAACGTGGGAAACACTATTATTGGTAATAATCAATCTTCTGTAGAGTTTGTTGCAAGTACAGAAGGGGATTTATATAGAGTATTTTTGAATACCTTTAGTATAGAAGTTGTAGAACCAGAATTAACCGGATATACAAGAGTACTGGATGTTGATGGAATAGATATCACAGGAGGTGATTTACAATTTGGACAAGAATTTTTCTATGATTTTATAATTCAAAATACAGGAAATGAAAATCTTACAAGTGTAAGTGTTGTTGCGTCTATTGCTGATAATATAGATTTTGTTCAAGGAAGCTCGATAACTCCAGAGGGAGTTACTGCAATATATAATGATGCTAATCGTGAAGTTGTTTTTACGTTTGACGATAGTTCTGTAGAGCGTTTAGATCCTGAATTAACGTTTCGATTTGGGGTAAGGGTAGTTGATAGTTGTAGAGATTTACGAGATGCGTGTCGTGGAGATATAGTTAATACGTTTCTTGTTTCTTATACAGGACAAAGTTCAGGAATAGTAGCTTTTGATACAACACTTTCTGAGCCTGCCTCTTGTTCTTTTACACTTCCTGCACCCCCGAATTTTTTGGATACTTCAGGTGATTGTAATCAAGAATTTAGTACCTTAATTTGTTCAGGTACTATTGATATTGTAGCAGAGAGTGGTTTTCCTCAATATGTTTGGACGGATTTAAGTACAAATACTATAATAGGAAATTCACAAATAATTTCGGTAAGCGCAGCAGGTTTATATAAAGTGGATAAAACGGGAAACCCTGATTGTCTTGACCAAACGGAAATCTGGACGGTAAATGATTTTGGTTCTGTGGAAAATCCAGTAATAGCTATCGCAAATGATCCGTTAGTTAATGGAAATATTCGAACCTGTCCAATAACAGGAGATCTTTTACCCGAATTATTTTTGTGTGGTGCAGGAGATGAGCAATATTTAGATTCAGGTTTTGTAAATACTACTAGTATTGTTTGGGAGCGTTTAGATCCAGCTGCTTGTTCTACTGTTGTTAGAGATCAGGATTGCCCTACTTTGGACAGCACATGTGATCCAGATTGGGTACAGGTTGCTACTACCAGAGATTTTATAGTTACTGAAGCGGGAGAATATAGAATTCGTGTAGAATTTGATGGAGGTTGTATTCAAGATTTTTATTTCAAGATTTTTATAAATGATTATGCAGTAAACGCTGTAGTAATAAGAGATATTGTTTGTGATTCTGAAGGAATAATTAGAGTTACAAATCCTTCCCTGGATTATGAATATCAATTAGTTAGGCCACAAGGGGAAACTACTCCTTATCAGGTGTCTCCAGAATTTACAGGATTAGTAGAAGAAGGCGTATATGAAATAATCGCACGCCAAAATAATGGATTACCTACGGCCTGTATTTTTCAGTCAAATGTAGTTTTGAATAGAACAGACCCTTTAATCTCAGTAAATGCTATTCAACCAATTTGTTTTGGTGACCTTGGAGGAATCAATATAACTGTTGTAGAAGGTAATCCAAGTTATGTATTTAATATTAGTAGCGCAACGACTCCATTTGATATATCATCAGGCTCAGTAACTTCTCCTGATTTCATATTTAATGCATTAGATATTGGGACTTATAACATAGAGGTTTTATCGAATGATGAAGCATGTGTTTTTACCGAAACAGTAACAATCTCTGCACCTATTCCAATAACCGCTGATGTTGCTATTACACGAGAATATATATGTAGTTCAGGTGGTATTCAATTTGGTGAAATAACAGTAATGAATCCAACAGGTGGCAACGGCAGTTATGAATACAGCTTAGATGGAATAGATTTTAGCAATACTATTGGAATTTTTACAGGATTAACATCCGGAACATATAGTGTTTTTATCAGGGATACTGATACAGTAGCTTGTCCTATAAATATTGGAGCAGTAACTATAGATCCAATACAGGAAATAACTATAGATTCTATTATTACTACAGATGGATTATGTAGCGGAGATACTGGTTTGGTAACTTTTGTAGTAGACGGAATAGACCTTACTGCAGAGACATATACGTATGAATTAACCGCTGATAATTCTGTTCCGATTATTGATAATAATGTTACAAGTAATACAATTACAATTCCTAATTTAATTGCGGGAGTTTATAACCTTAGTGTTACTAATGATAATACAGGATGTAGCTATGATGACAATTTTGTTATTCTCGAAACATCTCCTATAGTAACTGATATAAATTTTATTGAAGAAATCGGTTGTGATAGTGCGGAAGCTCAAGTTGGTTTAGTAGCATCGGGAGGAATACCACCCTATGTATTTAGTTTGGATAATATGAACTATTTTCCCTCTAACGCAGATGCAAGCTCCTTTATTTTTACGTTTACAGAAGGAGGAACATATATCTTATTTGTAAGAGATAGTAATGGTTGCGTAGCTGCAACAAATGTTACAGTTAATGAGGTTCCACAGATAGATGTTGTGTTAGATTTGTCAGGAACTCAGATTATTTGCTTTGGTGGATCAACAGCGGTTATTAATTCTATGGTAACTGGTGGATCTGGCTTCTATTCTTATGCAATAACCGGAACAGATTATTTGGGCAGCACTGTTAGCGTTGATCCACAGACTACAAGCACTTTTTCTGGTTTATTAGCGGGAGAATATGTATACGAGGTAATTAGTGAAGCTTGTTCTAAGAGTGTTCCTTTTACTATAGTACAACCAGCAGAATTTATTGTTTCTGTAGAACAAGAAGATGTGACTACCTGTAATGGTATTGAAAATGGTTCAATTACAGTTCTTGCTACAGGAGGTAATGCTCCATACTTGTATTCTTTATATGATGGAGGTAACAATCCTTTGTCCGTATTTATAGAAGATGATATTGATGGAATTGCTGGACAACATGTTTTTGATAGTTTGGTACCGGGAACTTATAGAGTAGAAATTGAAGATATAAATGGTTGCCCAGAAACGGTTCTTGATATTGTTATTAGTCAATCTGTCGTAGATATAGCATTATCAGTTACGCCAGTATCTATAAATGACGATGGAGCAATAGAGGTAACGGCATCAGGTGGAATAGGAGGATATACATATGAATTGCTAGATGCTACAGGCGATTCTGTTATTATTCCTTCTCAAAATAGTAATATACTTATTGTAAATACAGCTGGAGATTATATTGTTAAAGTTATTGATAGTAATGGATGTTTTTATTTTAAGGAAGTTACTGTAGAAACTACAGAGGATAATCCAATTGTTGATTATGCAGATGAAATTCTTTTCTGTGCAATTACTGGACAAAGTTATCCAGTAATTAGTATTGAAGATGAAAACGGAGAAGTAGTAGATTTATCTTTTACGAATGTAGTATCAATCATTTGGCAACAACTAGATGAGATTAATTGTAATGTTTCTTTTGAAGAAAATTGTCCAACTACCGACGATAGTTGTAGTTCAGATTGGTTTGATTTTCAAACAGGCTCAAGTTGTACAATTACAGAATCTGGACAATATAGAGTTGTGATTACATTCAACACTAGGTCAAGGCAAAGCACAAAAATATATTATTTTAGAGCGGATGCTAATTTGCTAGGCATAGAAGATGTTTTAACTTCTAAAATCAACTTGTATCCGAATCCAGCAAATACAATTGTTAATATCAATACTGAGGTGAAAAGTATTAGCGTTTTTGATATATCTGGTAAGGTTGTTTTAGAAACTACACAAAAGACTTTTGATATCAGTCGTCTGGAAAATGGAGTTTACTTCACCGAAGTGGAAACGATTAAAGGAGATAAAAAAATTATAAAAATGCTAAAGGAATAGCGTAACGAATAAAATAGAATATAAAAAGAGCACTATTACAGTGCTCTTTTTGTTTTTTAAACCTTTTAAGAGGTTACTACATATAGCCCAAAAATAGCAACTATGAAGTAACAAGTAATGGTTAATGCACCTTGATAGTCTTTTGCTACTCTTTGACCAAAAAGAAGCATTAATAATGTTATACATGCAGAAAACATAGCACCAATGGCAAATCCCGTGTGGTTATCTGCGATCAAGTGATATATACCCATAACACAAAATATAGCAGTAATGACTTCAATAATTAGAATCGTACCTAAAAGTAACGGTACCATCTTACCCAAAAAAGTAGCTGAAAAATGACTTGTTAACCAACTAAGATTACCTTTCCAATCTGTAATTTTATCAATGCCTGATTGTAAAAAAGTAATAAGTAAGAATAGTAAAATAGTAATGGAGACCAGGTGAGTCATAAAGTTGTCCATAAAATTGAATTTAGTTTTGAGATAATAACAAATTATATAGGTTGTAAAACCAACAAGTTATACTGCTTTTTTATGCAGTAATCTTGTGAGTTTAATAGATAAATCGGTCAAAATAATTTTTGCATTACCATTTCGTTCGATATGATAAATAGCATCCTGTAGTTCATTACTTATATCCATAATATTAGCGCCATGAATAAAAGGAGCAAAGTTTTTAAGCTTAAAACCATCGGTTTTAGGTTCTAGAAATACAAGATCTTCTGCGCCGTAGTTTACTAGTAGAGCTTGTCTGAAAAAATCAAGACAATACTTCAAAAATTTCTTTTGTGTTTCTCTTCCAGAACCTGCAATGGATTCACTCCAATTAATTAAATCATTAATAGCAGATTTATTTCCCTTTGCTCTAAAAGCAGTTCTTACCCATTGTATAAACCAATCTTCAAATTGTTCATCACCACCATCGTGATGCAATAAATGCAATGCTTTGTTATAATTTCCATTTGCCTGATGAGCAATTTTTAATGCTTCAGCATCCGAAAGATTCTCTGATTCCTTTATGGCATCTTTAATTACCTGTTCCCCTAAAGGAGGGAAATGTACAACTTGGCATCTAGATCGTATGGTTTGTATCAGTTGTTCTTCATCCTCGGTAATTAGAATAAAAACTGTTTTTTCTGGAGGCTCTTCGATGAGTTTCAGTAGTTTATTAGATGCAGCGATATTCATTTTATCAGCGATCCATATCAGCATTACCTTATAACCACCTTCATAGCTTTTTAATGACAACTTTTTTACCACTTCTAATGCTTCATCTACACCAATCTGACCTTGTTTTTTTTCGATACCCAGCAAAAGATACCAGTCAAAAATACTGCCATAAGGCGTATTCTTCACAAAGGTTCTCCATTCTTCAGCAAAATGATTTGCAGTAGGATGTTTTTTAACTTTATCATTGGTAGCAACGGGATATGCAAAATGTAGATCAGGATGCGCCAGATGATCAAATTTTATGTTACAAGAATTAATCCCACCATTGTTTTCACCATCTTTGTTTTGACATAAAATATATTGAGCATAAGCAATTGCCATGGGTAATGTACCACTTCCACTAGGCCCCACAAAAAGTTGTGCATGTGGAATACGACCTCGTTCTACACTCGTAGTGAGATAACTTTTAATATGTGCCAGCCCTAATATTTCCGAAAAAAGCATAAGGCAAATATAATTTATATAAAGTTTAAAAAATTAATTCCACGAACCTTTTATCATTTCTCCATTGGGGGAGAAACAGGAATGAGGGATATAAAAACCAATCGTGTAATTAATTTTCATTTTTTATAGAATAGCGCACAATATCTACAGAGCAGTTTAGATATAAATTAAATGTGATTTTTTCATTTAAAACCTTCTTTTTGCTAAAAATCAATAAAAGTGAAACTTTAGCAAAGAAATTAGGCATTTTTTCTAATAGTTTTCGGTGTTTTTGAGGAAATAAAATTATTTTCGTTTGGGAAAAATCAATCCAATCCAATGAAGACAATCAATGATTTCAATTTTGAAAATAAAAAAGCATTAATTCGAGTAGATTTTAATGTTCCTTTAGATGAAAATTTTAAGGTAACTGATAATACCAGAATCGAGGCTGCTAAACCAACAATTATTAAAGTACTGGAAGATGGCGGAAGTGCTGTTTTAATGTCTCATTTGGGTCGCCCAAAAGGAGTTCAGGAAGCGTTTTCCTTAAAGCATATTATGGATGAGGTTTCTCAGGTAATTGGTGTGCAAGTCAAGTTTGTTGCCAATTGTATCGGACAAGAAGCAGAAGATGCAGTTGCACAACTAAATCCAGGAGAGGTATTATTGTTAGAAAACCTAAGATTTTATGCTGAAGAAACAAAAGGAGATACAGGTTTTGCAGAACAATTATCAAGCTTAGGCGATATCTATGTCAATGACGCTTTTGGTACAGCACATAGAGCACATGCGTCAACAACAATAGTTGCACAATTCTTTCCAGAGAAAAAATGTTTCGGAAGTTTATTAGCAAAAGAAATAGAAAGTATAGATAAGATACTAAAAACAGGAGAAAAACCGATTACAGCGATATTAGGAGGATCTAAGGTCTCTTCTAAAATTACTATTATAGAAAACATTTTGGATAAGGTAGATCACCTAATTATTGGTGGTGGAATGACATATACGTTCATTAAAGCAGAAGGAGGGCAGATAGGAGATTCTATTTGTGAAGATGATAAACAAGAGCTGGCGATAGAAATTTTAAAGAAAGCCAAAGAAAAAGGAGTACAAATACACTTACCTGTAGATGTAATTGGTGCGGATGCTTTTGATAATGATGCCAATACCAGAGCAATGAGTGTAGATGCAATTCCTGATGGATGGCAAGGATTGGATGCAGGACCAGAAACATTAAAGAATTTTCACCAGGTTATATTGAATTCTAAAACGATACTTTGGAATGGACCTCTTGGAGTTTTTGAAATGGAGAACTTTGCGAACGGAACCATTATGCTAGGACATTCTATTGCAGAAGCAACAGAGCAAGGAGCATTTTCTCTTGTAGGAGGTGGTGATTCTGTTGCTGCAGTAAAACAGTTTGGATTTGGAGATAAAGTAAGCTACGTTTCTACTGGTGGCGGAGCTATGTTAGAAAGTCTTGAAGGGAAAACACTTCCTGGTATTGCAGCTATTGGAAATTAATAAAAGCGTTAAATTTCTGTACGAAAAGTCTTAATAAAGACAAAACTTATTAAAAATCAGTCGTTTTGACTGATTTTTTTATGTTTTTAACTTGTTGATTTTTTGCGCTTTAGAAAAAAAAGACGATTTTCGCGGCAGTGTTGTTGATAACTTGTTAAAACATCGCACTAATTGCCCTAAAATATCCGTTAGTTTGAATAATTGTAAACAATATCTGAAATGATTAAAAATTGTTGGTTTTATCTTAGTTTTCTTTTTTGCCTTGTTTCACTGCAGGCTCAGGATACGATCCCTTCATCTGTAAGCAAAGTAATGAAAGTTTCCAGAACACTAACGCTGGATAAAGAACTTACATTACAAAAAGATACAGTTCAGGTAATTGATACAACTAAGGTAATAAGTACAATAGGTGAACTAAAAACTACAACATTTACAAAAACCAGTGTTAAGGATAGCGTACTATATGCCGCGAAGGATCATCCGAAAATGGCGCAATTAGATTCTATATGGAAACAGGAATTATATAATTCTAGTTTATTTGATACCATTTATAAATCGGTTACAGAATTAGAATATGAACCAGTAGAATATGTAGATCTTCCAACAGATACCTTAAAAGCTAGATTGGCAGAATTAAATGCACGTACCCCTTTTAATGTAGAATACAATCCTTCTTTGGAAAGTGTAATTAAGAATTATCTTAAAAATCGTCACGAACATTTAGAAAGATTGATGGCGTTAAGTGAATTTTATTTTCCATTGTTTGAACAAGAGTTAGACAATCAGAACATTCCTTTAGAAATAAAATATTTAGCGATTGTAGAATCTGCGTTAAAACCTAGAGCAAAATCAAGAGTTGGTGCAACCGGATTGTGGCAGTTTATGTTTGGTACAGGAAAAATGTTTGGATTAGAAGTAAGCTCTTATGTAGACGAGCGTATGGATCCTATTATGGCGACACAGGCAGCGTGTAAGTACTTAGCAAGTCTTTATCGCGTATTTGGTGATTGGGACCTAGCATTAGCATCATACAATTCTGGACCAGGAAATGTAACTAAAGCTATCAGACGAAGTGGTGGATATAAGAATTACTGGAACATACGTCATAATCTACCAAGAGAGACAGCAGGATATCTACCAGCATTTCTAGCAACGATGTATATTTTTGAATATGCCGAAGAACATGGATTTAAACCCAGAAAGCCGGAATTTGCATATTTCGAGACCGATACTATTAAGGTAAAACAGATGATTTCCTTAGATCAGGTTTCCGAAGTTATGGATATTAATATGGAAGAATTACAATTCCTAAACCCTTCCTATAAATTAGATATCATTCCATATATAAAAGATGAAAACTATGTATTGCGTTTGCCTCTAGATCAAGTAGGTAAGTTTGTTACAAACGAAAATCAATTATATGCACTAGCACAGGAAGAATTCAATAAACGAGAAAAACCACTTCCTAAGTTTATCGAAGCAAATGATAGAGTTAGATATCGTGTGCGTAGTGGTGATTTTTTAGGAAAAATAGCCAGAAGATATGGAGTTCGCGTAAGCCAGATAAAGAGATGGAATGGGCTCCGAAGTAACAATCTTAGAATTGGACAACGATTAACGATTTACCCTCGCCGTCCCGTTGTAGAAAGACAAAAAAAGAAAACATCTGCCAAAAAAGTTGTGGCAAGTGCCAATCCAGGAAGCTCTGAAGTGTATACGGTGAAATCTGGAGATACTTTATGGAGTATTTCTCAAAAATTTAAAGGAGTTTCTATAGAAAATCTCAGAAGCTGGAACAATATCAGTGGTACAGGAATCAAACCAGGTATGAAGCTGAAATTGTCTAAATCCTAGACACTTTCTTTTTTAATCAAACGAATTATATGAAAAAACAATTACTAATTTTAGTAATGATTGCTTCTGCAGTGAATTGTAGTGATAATGATGATACTCCAATAGCAGAGAAAAGTTGTTGTTCTGAAGATTCTTACGTCATAGAAATAAATAATTTACCTGAAGGTTCAGAGATTGAGCCTGTAAAAGCTTTTACTCCAAATGCAGATGGATTTCATGACACTTTTGATATTATTGGACTCCAAGGTTTCACAAATAGCTCAGTCAAGATTTTCTTGAACAATAACCTAGTTTTTGAAACAGACAATTATGATCTTGAAGATAGCCAGAATTTTAGCACTAGTATTTCTGATCAAAATTTTGACACCAGAGTGTATCGATATGAACTACAAATAGATAATGGAGATGTTTTTAAAGCGATGGGTTATGTTTGCGCGGTTAAAGTTCTAACCATTGACATACCATCATCTTGTGCTTTTGGCCCATTGGATCCTGATCCGATAATTAGAAATTAATTGTTTATTAGGTATTTTAAGGAGATAGATATTTAGAAAGTTTTAGTATTAACTTGCAATTGGAACGGTTTATGATGTCAAAAGCAGTATTATATCTGTTATCTGGATATTATTATTTTTGATATTAGCACATCCCAAGTATATTTGTATTATGAAAAAACTAACCTTTGCCATTATCTCAGTATTATGTATAATTAGTTGTACAGAGACTAAAAAAGATACTTCAGAAAAAATAGACGGTTCTCTTGCTCAATCTTTGGGTAAAATAAATGAGCTATCTGTGATCATTGACAATGAATCATGGACGGGTAGTTTAGGAGACACTATACGCAAATATTTTGGAGCAGAAGTTCCTGGCTTACCACAAGAAGAGCCTTTGTTTTCTATGAGACAAATACCTACTGAAGCTTTTACGAGTATTGCCAGAAGAAGGAGAATGTTTCTTAAAATAGAAAAAGGAGAAGAGTCCAAAGTATATATAGCAAAAAATAAATACGCTACCCCACAATTAGGGTATGTAATCACAGGTACTAGTGAAGATGAAATTATCCGTTTGATTCAGGAACGATCTGCAGGGATGATTTCAAAATACAAAAAGGTAGAAACCAGAGAAAAACAGTATAGAATTAAAAAATCAGTAGAATACATTCCTCAGTTGCAAGAGAAGATGGGAATTACCCTTAAAATACCTTCTGCATATCGAATTGCTAAAGAAGAAGATAAGTTCTTTTGGTTACGTAAGGATATTACTAATGGAGATATGAATCTGATGATATATGAACTTCCTTTAGGATCTATATCCAAAGATTCTAATACAATCGCCAAGATTATAAAAGTAAGAGATTCTATTGGACAATTAAAAATACCAACCAATTCTGGGAAATTTATTACAGAAGAAGCGTATGCGCCGTATTTGTTCGAAACCAAATTGGATAATAAATTCGCATTTGAAACCAAAGGTACCTGGGAAATCAAAGACCGATATATGGCAGGTCCTTTTGTGAATTATGTGATTGATGATGTACCTAACAATAGGCAATTTGTAATTGAAGGTTTTGTATTAGCTCCATCCGTTAGAAAAAGGAACTTCATGTTCGAACTAGAAGCGATAATTAAGACGATTAAATTTGACTAGAACTTTCCATTGCTCTAAAATGGAAAAAAGGAGTGAATTTCTAATAAGTTTTGATTTTAGAACAGGTTTATAATATATTTAGCGGTTCAAAAATGTAACCAATGAATATTGTTTCTTTTATTGCGAAACAGGTTCCTGTTTCGGAAAAACAAATAACCAAAACCATCGAATTGCTAGATGATGGGGCCACAATTCCTTTTATTTCCAGGTATCGTAAAGAAATGACCGGTAATCTTGATGAGGTGGAGATTGGTGAAATTGTAAAGTATAAAGCTGCTTTTGAAACCTTAGAAAAAAGAAAGGAAAGTGTTCTTTCTGTTATCAAAGAACAAGAAGCACTGACTCCAGAATTACAAAAACGTATAGAAGCTGCACAGACACTCTCTGAAGTAGAAGATCTATATTTACCGTATAAGAAAAAACGTAAAACAAAAGCCACGGTTGCTAAAGAGCTAGGATTAGAACCTTTGGCTAAGATTATTATGCAACAGCGAGAAGAAGAAATTCTTTTTGTAGCCTCTCAATATCTTAACGATACAATTATCAATGAAGAATTAGCGCTTCAAGGTGCCAGAGATATCATTGCAGAATGGATCAATGAAGATGAAAAGGTGAGAAACAGGTTGCGTAGATTGTATCAACGCAGAGCAGCTATATCTTCGGCTGTGATTAAAACCAAAAAAGACGAAGATGAAGCACAGAAGTACCAACAATATTTTGAGTGGGAAGAACCACTACATAAATGCCCTTCACATCGATTATTGGCTATTCTTAGAGCAGAAAATGAAAAGATAGTAAGAGTAAAAATTACCGTTCCAGAAAATGATGCATTGGATATTATTGATGATGTCATGATAAAATCTAATATAGAAGCTTGTACAGATCAGATGTTTCTAGCGATAGCTGATGCATATAAAAGATTGTTAGCACCTACAATTTCTAAAGAAGTGTTAAATCTAGCAAAAGAAAAAGCAGATGACAATGCAATTACAGTTTTTGCTCAAAACCTAAAGCAATTGCTCTTAGCTTCTCCTTTGGGTCAAAAACGTATTTTGGCTTTGGATCCTGGTTTTAAATCCGGTTGTAAATTGGTTTGTCTGGATAAACAAGGTGATTTGCTACATAATGAAAATATTTATCCGCATCCTCCACAGCGAGAAACTACTAATGCTATAAAAAAGATAAGATCCTTAGTAAATGCTTATAAAATTGAAGCAATTGCTATAGGTAATGGGACTGCAGCAAGAGAAACGGAAGCATTTGTTAAAAAAATTCCATTTGAAGGCCCAATTCAAGTATTTATGGTCAATGAAAGTGGAGCATCGGTATATTCAGCATCTAAAATTGCAAGAGCAGAATTTCCTAGTTATGACGTAACCGTTCGTGGGGCAGTATCCATTGGTAGACGATTAGCGGATCCACTTGCAGAATTAGTGAAAATTGATCCTAAAGCAATAGGAGTGGGGCAATACCAGCATGATGTAGATCAAAATAAATTAAAAAACGAACTCGATACTGTAGTGATGAGTTGTGTAAATAGTGTAGGAATTAATGTAAACACAGCCAGTGCGCCATTATTAAGTTATGTGTCTGGGATAGGAGATAAACTTGCAGAAAGTATAGTAAATTACAGATCAGAGAATGGAGCGTTAGAATCCAGAGATGAACTAAAAAAAGTACCAAGATTAGGAGGAAAAGCTTATGAGCAAGCAGCAGCGTTTTTAAGAATTTCAGAACCTAAAAACCCATTAGATAATTCTGCAGTGCATCCGGAACGGTACAAATTAGTTTCCAAAATGGCTAAAGATGTTGGTGTTCCTTTAGAGGAATTGATAGGAAACAAAACGGCAATTACCAAAATCAAATTACAAGACTATATTGCAGAGAATGTAGGGTTACCAACACTGACGGATATTGTAAAGGAATTAGAAAAACCTGGAGTAGACCCTAGAAAGAAAGCAACAGTTTTTGAATTTGATCCAAATGTAAAAACGATTAACGACCTAAAAGCAGGAATGAAATTGCCTGGTATTGTAAATAACATAACTAATTTTGGGTGTTTTGTAGATATTGGTATTAAAGAAAGCGGGTTGATACATATCTCGAAACTGGCAAATGAATATATCAGCGATGTCAATGCGGTGGTTCAATTAAACCAGCATCTGATGGTTACTGTGATGAGTGTGGATTTACCAAGAAAAAGAGTTCAACTTTCTTTGGTTGATTGATACTTTGCGACAAACTAAATAACATAGCTTTCTTAAAGTCAAGTTTCATCGCACTTTCAAAACAAAAAGACAAAAAAAACTCCTTTTAAAAAAAGGAGCAGCCACTATCTATATTTTTAATAAATGTTTTGCAATTATGGAACTAAACTTACAACCGGGTTGTTTTTAGTAATAATTGTATTGTTTGTTAATCTTGTAGTTTTTTTGGTGTCAGTGGTGAAACCATTCTTTTCTAATAATAAGTTATAGAAATCCTTCTTAGTAGTATTAGTAACTTCTTTTTTACCTTCTTTAATAGTAATGTCAAAATTATTCATTTTTATAAGGATCTTATAAAAATCAGTTTTTGAAGCCTTAATATTAGTGGTAGTTGCAGTAGTCTTTTTAGTGTCAACTTCTTGAGCACTAATGGTAGAGAAAGAAAATAAAACTGCGATGGTAAAAAATATAGTTTTCATAGTTTGGGGCTTTATGAAGTTACTTATTTAACTTATTCAAAGTTAAGAGGAAATAATAGTGTTACGAAATGTATTCAAAACTTTTAGATAAAGTGGTTTTTTAATTCGATGAAATACACAAATTTTATGGTTTTACCGTAAAAAAGTAAGGTGTATTTTGTTGAATTTTGAAGATTTTACCACTTTTAGATGTTTGTTTTTCTTGTTTTTAGGCTGTTAGTGAGCAGTTTAAAAGTTTTGGGTGTAAATAGTGTTATTGTTTTTAGAAAAAGTTAACATGTGTAGAATTTAGATTACCTATTGGATTAATTTTTGGCATAAGTACTATATGAAATGTATACCATCAAATTCATTAACTTTTCGAAATAAAATGAATCTCTATACAATTCACAATGTACCTGATTATGAGGAATGGATGTTGTTTTTGTGTTGAATCGAGATAATCTCTAGTAAGCAATCAAGAACTTAAGCTTTAGTCGGGATAGGTAATAAAAAAGCCTAACACACAGGTTAGGCTTTTTTTATACTTTAAAATAAAAGCTTGAATTATTTTTTCTCTTCTATTTTGTTAGGATCTTCATCTTCTTCTTTAGAGGCATCTTTAAATTCTTTAATACCACTTCCTAAACCTCTCATCAATTCTGGAATTTTTTTACCTCCAAATAAAAGTAAAACCACAGCAACAATCAACGCGATTTGCCAAGGGCCTAACATTCCTAAAAATACACTTAATGACATCATGATCTTAAAATTAGAATACAAAGTTAACAAGATTTAAATAAAAAAGACATTTTTAAAGAGCTAAAAACTTCTTTTAAGAGAATATTCACACCTTGAAATAAGACTATTCACTTTTAAATAACGTTTTAATATGAAGTTTAGCATTTTTATCCGTAAACAGAATATGTATATTTGCGTTACAAATACAATTGCCCTGATAGTAGATTAATCTATGGCTAAAAAGAAAAAAGAACCAAAAAGAATTACCAAGAAGCTGCTAAACAAGTATCGATTAGTAATTCTGAACGAAGATACTTTTGAGGAGAGAATATCCTTTAAGCTCACTAGGCTTAATGTTTTTGTGCTTTTAATGATTACTTCGATCATTTTAGTTTCTTGTACAACAATTTTAATTGCTTTTACGCCATTAAGAGAATACATTCCAGGATATTCTTCTACATCACTTAATCAAAAAGCAACAAGATTGGTTTCTACAGCAGATTCATTAGAAACTGCACTAAGGGTTAATCAAAAATATTATAATTCAATCAAAAAAGTACTCACAGGTGATGTGAAAACAGTGGAGTTTGATATTGATTCTGCCGTACAATCACAGAAACTAAATCCTGAAGAAGTTGATTTAAATCCATCAGAGCAAGATATAAAGCTTCGGGAAGAAGTTTCTAGAGAAGATAAATACAGTCTATTCGAAAGTGAAAAATCTAGCACGGACTTTTCGCTCTTTCCACCTGTTAGAGGGAGTATTACATCAAAATACAATGTGAACGAAAAACATTATGCGATTGATGTTGCTGTGCCAAAAGATACTCCGATCAAGGCTGCTGCTGCTGGAACTGTGATTTTTGCAGAATGGACTTCAGAAACGGGTCATGTAATCATATTAGAACATGGAAATAGTTTACTTACTGTATACAAGCATAATGCTTCTTTGACAAAACAGCAAGGTGAACTGGTTAAAGCTGGAGAGGTGATCGCTACTGCAGGATCTACCGGAGAACTTTCTACAGGACCGCATTTACATTTCGAATTATGGAGAGATGGATATCCTACAGATCCATCAAAATTTATTGATTTTGAATAATAACAGATAATGTCTATTAAATCATTAGGGGCAAAGATTTTTGCAAAACGTATCCGTAAAAAGATAAATAAATGGGCTAATAATCCCATAAAAACCCAAAAACGTGTTTTTAAGCAGTTATTGAATACTGCAGCTAATACTGCTTTTGGTAAAGACCATCATTTTAGAACTATAAAAACTCACGAAGATTTTGTAAAAGAAGTACCTATTCGGGATTATGAAGAACTACGTACTTATGTTGACCGTGTGGTAAAAGGAGAAAGTGATGTTTTGTGGCCAGGAAAACCAATTTATTTCGCTAAAACATCTGGTACAACAAGTGGAGTAAAATATATTCCATTAACCTCTGATTCTATGCCAACGCATATCAGGGCTGCACGAAATGCAATTCTATGTTATGTCGCAGAAAGTGGAAAAACAGCTTTTGTAGATGGTAAAATGATATTTCTTCAAGGAAGTCCAGAGTTAGTAGAGAAAAATGGAATCAATTTAGGAAGGCTTTCAGGAATTGTGGCGCATTACGTGCCTAAATATCTTCAAAAAAACAGGTTGCCAAGTTGGGAAACTAATTGCATAGATGATTGGGAAACAAAAGTAGATGCTATAGTTGATGAAACTGTAGATGAAAACATGACAATCATTAGTGGAATACCGCCTTGGGTTCAGATGTATTTTGAAAAACTTAAGAAGAGAACAGGAAAACCAATTGGAGAACTTTTTAAGAATTTCGAATTATTTATTTATGGGGGAGTAAACTACGAACCTTATAAAGCAACTTTCGAACAGTTAATAGGAAGAAAGGTTGCGAGTATTGAACTATATCCAGCCTCAGAAGGTTTTTTTGCTTTTCAGGATAAACAAGATGAAAAAGGAATGTTGCTACAGCTAGATTCCGGAATGTTTTATGAATTTGTAAAAGCAGATGAGTTTTTTGAAGAACAACCAAAACGATTAACGATCGGAGAAGTTGAGGTTGGAGTAAACTATGTAATGCTTATCTCTTCTAATGCGGGTTTATGGGCATATAATATAGGAGATACAGTAATGTTTACTAGTATTTCTCCATATAGATTGGTGGTGTCTGGTAGAATTAAACATTTTATTTCTGCTTTTGGAGAACATGTTATCGGTAAAGAAGTGGAGCAGGCTATGAAAGAAGCAGCAGAAGCAACAGGAGTCATGATCACAGAATTTACAGTGGCACCTCAGATTAATCCAGATAATTCGGAATTACCTTATCACGAGTGGTTTGTAGAATTTCAGAATAGTCCAGATAACCTAGAAGATTTTGCATTACAAATTGACAATTCCTTACGAAAACAAAACACGTATTATGACGATCTGATAGTTGGAAAAGTCTTAAGAACTCTGAAGGTTAGATCGGTTCAAAAAGACGGCTTTCATGCCTACATGAAATCTATTGGAAAACTAGGAGGACAAAACAAACTACCGCGACTTTCTAATGATAGAAAGATTGTAGATTCCTTAATAATTAGTATAGGCAAATAAGTTATATATTTGTTTGGAAAAATTTATGCCTAATTTGAAACAACAAGGAAGAACAAGAGCACAGGAAAGCTCAAGTGCAATAGAGCGCATGTACATCACAATGCGACACCTATTCAATAGAGGTTTTTATAAGCCAATGGGAGTTTCTGGTGATACTTTGAGAGAAGGACTACTTGCGCTACGTCCGGAAATTTATGGTTCGGTAGCTGAGGAAAAAGTAGAATTAGATGGTTTGTTATATGTAATTGATCGTTTGCCTATAGGAATTGAAGAATGTCGTTACATAAACCTTACTAGCGAAGAAGGATATAAAAATTCACATTTTAAAGCAATTGTTCCTCCAAAGAGAAGAAGAAATTGCTATCGAATTGATGAAGAGCAAATGAATATCGAAATTACCCGAGGAAGATCGGAAATTTATGATATTCTTACCCACTTAACCTTTTTATTTATTGAATCCCATAAGATTATGAATCGTGTGGTAATTAATGAAGAAGGAAATGTTACAAGAGATTGGGATAAATTAGAAAATGCAGTATCTTCTAAAAAAGAACTTACCAAAGCAGAAAGAGAAGTTGCGCTTACACATACCGCAAATATATTAGGCAGAACCTTTCAAGAGGTGACGTCTATTTACAGTAGTTTTTCTTGTCCTGAAAACAAAGAGAGGTTCCTTCATATAATATACTGGTTAGGCAAGTTAGCGATTGAGGAATACGTTAGTGGAAATAAGAGAATTGTAACTTTTAGTCCAGTACTAAGAGAACGTTTAGGGCATCATATTCATGGAGAAATATGGGCTAATGCTATCAAAAATAAGTTGGAACAACTCAATTTATTAGATAGACCAATACATGTTATAAGCGCCAATATGCATAGTGTAATGAATACATTATATGCACCAATTGCTTTAAAAACAGAATTAAAGAATAAAACTACTTTTGATATTTATGAACTTCTGAGTGAAGGTAAAAACGATAAGCTAAGAGCTAAAGTAGAAAAATTAGCTTTGCAAAAGGGAATGACTTATTTAGAGGATCAAAGTGGAACAAATATAAATGTTCAGATATTTGATACTGAAAAATATACAGGAGATACCTATGCTCCATTCATATCTGATACTAAAAAGGAAGATAAACCAGTTATTATAGTTATGGATTATGCCTTTGGAGAACAGGCGTATGAAACCATGGATGAGCTTTTAAAACCTTATGTAAAACCAGAAGAAAGAAAGTACCTTAATGTCAAGTCCGTTTCTTTAATGGGAAAAGCAGGTATTCTAGAAGGAGGTAAAGGTGATATTATGATACCTTCTGCACATGTATTTGAAGGAACAGCAGATAACTATCCTTTTGATAATGGACTAAAAAAGGAAGATTTAGAAGGGAACGGAATCGATATATATGAAGGCGCAATGATAACTGTACTAGGAACATCTTTACAAAATAGAGATATATTAAAGTTTTTTCACGATTCTACTTGGAATGTAATAGGATTAGAAATGGAAGGTGCTCATTATCAAAAAGCCATTCAGTCTGCATCAAAGTTACGAGGTAGCATAAGTTCTGAAGTAAAAGTAAACTATGCGTATTATGCCTCTGATAACCCATTAGAAACAGGAAGCACATTAGCATCCGGAGGATTGGGAACAACAGGAGTAAAACCAACATATTTGATTACAGAGAAAATCTTAGAACAAATTTTTAAAGAGTATTAAATGAGTACTGAAGAAGTAAATCTAAGTTATATAGTTAGAAATATAGTAAAAGCCTTCAAATCAGTTTTAAAGATATTTGTTTCTATTTTTTTATTCTATAAAAAGAAATGGATACTTTTTGTAGGGTTGTTAATAATTGGTGCAGTAGGAGGCTATTTCTTAGAATCTAAAGGGAATTATGGTAAAAGATATACTCAAGAAATTATTATAGAACCTAAGTATGATTCACAAGAGTATATATATGATCTTGTTGATAATCTAAATATAAAATTAAGAGATTCAATTTTTTTACAAAAAGCGAATATAGACTCTGCCAGTATTGCCTATTTTAAAAATGCCAAAATAGAACCTATTATAAGAGCCACAGATGTTTTAAAAAAATTACATTTGGAATATGGGGATAAAGAATATTTCCATCATATTATTGAGCAATATGATGCCCAGACTCTTGAAGATGAGCGATATAAGAATTTTTATAAATATCATAGATTGATATTTAATTTTAAAATGAAAAACGCTGAGAACACTAAGATTTCAGAGAATATACTAAGCTATATCCGTTCTAATGACTATTATGATAAAGCGCTGAGTTGGAGACTGAAAAAAACTAAAGAAGAGTTAGATTATAATAAAAGTACAGTAGCGTATATAGAGAAGTATTTAGAAAGACTTCTTAATAACCCTCTTGAAAAAGAGGATAAATTTATTGTTGTTGGTAAGGAAGAAGAAATACCTACAATAGCATCATTATTAGCAAGAAAACAAAGCTTACTAAATATAATTAGGAGACAAGAGGAAATATTAACATTAGACAATGAGCTTTTTAGTATTGTAGAAAAGGGAGATGTAATTTTTTATCAGGCTGGATTATTACAAAGAATGTTGGTTAGGGTTCCTATTTTATTAGTGTTTTTAGTTTCATTATTATTTATATTGAAGCAATTACCGAGTAAGCTAATCGAATATATTAATAGTTAAAAACAACGATTTAGTGTCAAGAAAAGTTTTAATAACGGGAGGAGCAGGATTTATAGGATCGAATTACGTTAACTATATATCAGCATTGGATAGTCAAGTGATTGTTAATTTCGATAAACTAACGTATGCCTCTGATCTAAAAAACATAGAAATAACCAATAGCGACAATTATTATTTTGTTCAAGGTGATATTTGTGATCTAGCTGCTCTTGAAGATGTTTTTTCGAAATATGAAATAGATACTGTAGTGCATTTTGCTGCAGAATCTCATGTAGATAACTCCATTAGTAATCCCGGAGCTTTTATCGATACTAATATAGTCGGTACGTTTAATCTACTCCAAACAGCTTATAAATATTGGATGAGCGCTCCTAATATTTTTAAAAAAGGATATGAAACTGCTCGATTTCTGCATGTGTCAACTGATGAGGTATATGGGACTTTGGGAGAGACAGGTTTATTTACGGAACAAACTTCCTATGCCCCTAATAGTCCATACAGTGCATCCAAAGCATCTTCAGACATGTTAGTCAGAAGTTATTTTCATACATACGGTTTTCCTGTTGTAACTACTAATTGCTCAAATAACTATGGTCCCAGACAACATAATGAAAAGCTAATACCTACTATTATAAGAAAAGCAGTTTCTGAAGAAAATATTCCAATCTATGGAGATGGTAAAAACATAAGGGATTGGTTATATGTTTTGGATCATTGTAAAGGAATTTATTTAGTTTTAAAAAACGGAAAATTAGGTGAAACCTATAATATAGGAGGTAAGAACGAAAGGGAGAATATATATATTGCCAAAACAATATGTAAAATTCTGGATAGGATCAGACCTTTAAAAGATCAAAAATCATATCTCGATTTAATTACATTTGTTTCAGATAGACCAGGCCATGATTTTAGATATGCGATTGACGCTTCCAAAATTGAAAATGAATTAGGTTGGAAAGCCGAAGAAAATTTTGAATCGGGAATTGAAAAAACAATAAGCTGGTATTTAGAAAAATTTCAGTAATATTTCAAAAATATATGTCAAATCGTCTACTAGCGTATAAACTTGAGCTTGCCGAAGACAAATAGACTAAAATATCTAGGATGAAAGGAATCATATTAGCAGGAGGATCAGGAACACGTTTGCACCCACTAACATTAGCAATAAGTAAACAACTTATGCCGGTGTATGATAAACCTATGATCTATTATCCGCTTTCTACGCTAATGTCTGCAGGAATTCGTGAAATCCTTATTATTTCTACTCCATTAGATTTGCCATTATTTGAAAAGTTATTAGGAGATGGTAAGAAATATGGATGTGTTTTTGAGTATGCTGTTCAGAAAGAGCCAAATGGATTGGCAGAAGCATTTGTTATAGGAGAAAAATTTATCGGCAACGATAAGGTGGCCTTGATTTTGGGGGACAATATTTTTTATGGATCTGGTTTAGAGCAACTCCTGGAGAGTAATAACGATCCAGAAGGAGGAATTATCTATGCATACCATGTACAAGATCCAGAAAGATATGGTGTTGTAGATTTTGATAGTACTGGAAAAGCAATATCAATTGAGGAAAAACCAAAACTTCCAAAATCTAATTATGCAGTTCCAGGGATTTATTTTTATAACAATGAAGTTGTTCGGATTGCGAAAAATATTAAACCAAGTGATAGAGGTGAATTGGAAATTACTGATGTAAACAATGAATATCTAAAACAAGGAAAATTAAAAGTAAGTATTTTGGATAAAGGTACTGCTTGGTTGGATACAGGAACGTTTAATTCATTAATGCAAGCTTCACAATTTGTACAGGTGATTGAAGAGCGTCAAGGATTGAAAATAGGTGCAATCGAGGAAATAGCTTACAAAAAGGGTTTTATTACCAAAAATCAACTAGAAGGATTGGCAAAACCATTGATTAAAAGTGGATATGGAAAATATTTATTGCAATTAGATTAATATTCATTTTTTGTCATTCCTGCGTAGGCTGGAATCCACCTTTCATAGAGATAAGGTATAACAAAATACACAATGCAAATAGAAAAAACGTTTATAGAAGGTTGTTTCGTATTGAAACCAAGAATATTCAAAGATGAAAGAGGTTCTTTCTTTGAGAGCTTTAATGCTAATACATTTAAAGAAATAACGGGATTACAGACAGATTTTGTTCAGGATAACCAATCAATTTCTTCAAAAGGAATATTAAGAGGATTACATTTTCAAAAAGGGGAGTATGCACAAGCAAAATTAGTTAGAGTAACGAAAGGGAGTGTATTGGATGTAGCAGTTGATTTGAGACAAGATTCTCCTACTTTAGGAAAACATTTTGCTATAGAATTAAATGATCAAAATAATTACCAATTATTTGTTCCTCGAGGTTTTGCACATGGTTTTGTTGTATTGAGTGACGAAGCTATTTTTAATTATAAATGTGATAATTATTATAATAAAGAAGCAGAATCTGGAATAATATATAACGACCCAGAGTTAAGCATTGATTGGAAAATCAAAACATCAGAAATCAAGGTATCGGAGAAAGACTCTGAACTGCGCTTTTATAAAGATTTAGCGTAATTTTTCCATATATTCTTAAAAAGAAATTAACTTTGCCGAAAATTAAGGTAAAATTACACTTTCAACATTAGTGAAATATGAGTAGTAAGGAAAATACTTCAGAAGAAATAGACCTAGGTCAATTATTTAAATTAATTGGTGACGGGTTTAATAGATTATTCACTTTTATAGTTAATATTTTTAAAGGAATTTTTCATTCCATTATTCTTTTTCTTCAATTTATAAGAAGACATTTTTTGAAATTTGCTATTGCTGGGTGCGTTGGATTAGTGACAGGATGGTATTGGGATTCAATTTCGGAGCCTATTTATGGATCTTCAATGATTGTAGAGCCTAATTTTAATAGTGTTCAACAATTATATAATAATATTGAATTTTATAACGAGCTAGCGATTAAGAGAGAAAGTAAGGCGTTAGCCCAGGCCTTATCGATTCCTGATAGTTTCGCTCTAACGATAAAGAAAATTAAAATAGAATCATTCTCAGATAAAACTCAGAAAATAAGACAGTTTAGTGAGTTTATTCAGGAGTTAGATACGGTTTCTAGAAAACTTGTGGATTACGAGGATTACTTGAATAATTTTAATGATATCAATGCTAAATTTCATAGAATTCAGATTGAAGCTACGAATCCTATAGCGGCTAAAAAATGCCAAAAGACAATTGTAAGATCTATAGAAAATAACGAATATTTTCTACTTCAAAAAAACGTAAATGATGTTAATATTGCATTAAGAGATTCATTAATTGAGAAGCAGTTAATAGAAATAGATTCCCTCCAAGATTTTTATAAAAAGATAAAGATTTTGGAAGCAAATAAATCTGTTAGTTCTACCAGTATAAATCTTGCTAAGGAAAGTTCTTCATCGGCCTCAGAAATTGATTTACTTGTTCAGTCAAAATTATTGAAAGAAGAAAAAGTAAGACTCAATAATTTGAAGGCCAACACAAAAAGTACAATTAACGTGATTTCTGATTTCCCTGAAAAAGGAGCTTTGATTAATGATTTAGTTACTCAAAAGAAAGTGCTACTTCCAATAGCGTTTATTGTACTAACATTTATCGCACTTATTTTATTATCTATAAATAAGTACTTAAAAGAGTACAACAAATAGAGAATTGATTAAAAACTCTTATAAGACTTAACTTAGAAGAGCCCTTTGAATTTAGTTTTTAAAGATCCTTTATGCCAAAAAATAAAATAAATATCCTTGTTACAGGTGGAGATGGCCAATTAGGAAAATCTATTAAATTATTAAAAAGTAATTATCCAGATTTAGATTTGTGCTTTACTAATTCTAAGGAGTTAAATATTACTAATAAAGAAAATATAGTTCTTTTTTTTAGAAATAATTCTTTTGATTATGTGATTAATTGTGCTGCATATACTAATGTTGAACAAGCAGAAAAAGAACCTAACAAAGCTTTTTTGGTAAATGCAGAAGGTGTTAAGAATTTGGCTGAAATTTGTAAAGAAACAAACAAAACTCTGATTCATATTTCTACTGATTATGTTTTCGATGGCAAAAAACAAACTCCATATAGCGAAGAAGATACTCCCAATCCAATTAATGAATATGGAAAATCTAAATTGCAAGGAGAGAAATATATTGAAGAAATTTTAAAGACATATTTTATTATTAGAACTTCGTGGCTATATTCTGAATATGGACATAATTTTTATAAAACAATTCTTAGTTTATCTAAAAAAGAGAATACTTTAAAAATAACAACTTCGGAAAAAGGAACCCCTACAAATGCTAATGATTTAGCTAAGTTTATTTTATATTTAATTAGTATTCAAAACAAGGATTATGGGGTTTATCATTTTAGTAATCAAGGAGAAGCTACTTGGTATGATTTTGCAAAGGAAATAATTAATAACATAGGTAAAGATGATACTATTAGACTAGAAAAAACAGATAATTACCATACTTTTGCGGAAAGACCAAAATACAGTGTATTGAATAAAATAAAATGTAATAATACATTTAATTTATATATTTTGAATTGGAAAGAATCACTAAAAAACCTTAGCACAAAAATTAAATAATAAAGAAAACTTATTAATGTTTTTTTGATTGTAATCTATGTTTTCGGCATTGTTAATTTTAGTTTACTTTCAGAATAATAATGTAACAGAAAGATTTTTTAATAATCACATTTGTAATTTATGATGAGTTATTATTCGTCTTCTGATTTTAAAAAGTGTAGATAAAAACGAAATGGTTAAAGCGACCGTCCTAAAAAGTTTATTTGTAAAAAATGTACTGAAAGTTTCAACGGGAACTTTTTTAGCACAGTTATTAATGCTTATAGGAATGCCAATCATAACTCGTTTATATGACAAGGAAATTATAGGTGTGTACGCTCTTTTTGTTTCTACTATTAGCATTACGACTTCATTTGTTACCTTGGCATATGACACGACGATTGTGTTGCCGAAAAAGGATGAAGATGCAAATGCAGTATTGAAAATTGCTCTTTTATTTTCATTTTCATTTTCATTTCTAATAGCACTTATTTTATATATCCCGTTTGATTTTTTTAAGGAGTATAAATCAATAGCTGTTTTTATTGCTATTGGGACTTTTTTTCAGGTGGTAGTGAACTCTCTGGGTTATTTTAAAATTAGATATAATTTATACTCACGATTGAGCACATCTAAAGTATTAAGGAATTTTGTGCTTCTTTTATTTCAGGTTGGTTTATACTATTTAAGTAGTCAAAAAGGGTTAATATTAGGGTTTATTATTGCATCTGTAGGCACGATATTTTATTTGATTTATAAAGATGGAAACATCCAATCTGGATTGTTTAAATGGCAAAATAAGGTAGCTTTATATAAAAATTTAATAACATATAAAGAGTATCCTAAATATTTCTGTTGGTCTAATTTAATTTTGGCATTATCTGCTGGACTGCCGGTAATAATTTTTAATGAATATTTTTCTTTAACAGATGTTGCTATATACTCAATAGCTTTTAGTCTGATTGTACAACCGGCAGGATTAATATCTTCTTCCATACGACCAGTATTATTATCGAAATTAGCACAAAGAAAAAAGAATAATCAACCTATTTTATCGATATATAACAAAGTTTTCTACATATTACTGCTTTCAGCAATTATTTTATCTGGTATAATATTTTTTGTTTTACCACCTATTGTAGTTTTAGTTTTTGGGGAAAACTGGACAGAAAGCGGAAATCTTACAAGATTCTTAATTCCTGTTTTTATTTGGTATTTTATTTCAATTCCGTCATCGGTATCATTAAAAATATATCCATTTCAAAAATATGCTTTTTACTATACTATTTTGTGTTTTTTAATTACTACGACCTCATTGTTTCTCAGTATTATGTTAGAAGGTAGTTTTAATATGGTAGTTTTAGTTTTTTCTTTAACATCGTTATTTTTAAGTTTCTTAAATTACTTGATAGTAAAGAGGAAGATCATTAAATATGAAAAATTAGTTTTTAATATATCCGAGAACAATGATTAAAAGGTTTTTAAACAGTTTCTATTATAGAGTTTTGTCGCCAAATAAATATGCTAAAAGAGTAGGAGTTAAGTATGGGGAGAATTGTGTATTTCGCACAAAATATTTTGGATCAGAACCTTATTTAATTGAGGTGGGTGATAGAGTTGCTACTTCTTCCAATGTACATTTTGTAACTCATGACGGTAGTTTGTCGGTTATAAGAGGCTTATTTAAGGAATATAGAAATATAGATCTTTTTGATAAGATAATAATTGGTAATAATGTTTTTATTGGGATTAATAGCACAATATTACCCGGAACTAAAATTGGGGACAATGTAATTGTCGGTGCAGGAAGCATTGTAAAAGGAGAATTGAAAGCAAATAGTATTTACGCCGGATGCCCGGCTAAATTTATTTTGTCAATTGAAGATTATTTAAAAAAGAATGAAGCTAAATTTGATTTTACTCATGATATGAGTCCAATGGATAAAAAGCTTTTTTTGTCGAAAAAATTTAATATTCAATAATTATTAAAATATTCTAAAAAGATACTGCTTATTGTGGTGTTTGAAATGTAGTATGAAAGATGGGTGAGGTAAAAAACTTAAAAATTAAGGTAAAAAATACAAGTCTTTTAAATGGTCTTTTGTTTATTATAAGCCCTTTACTTGCATTGCCTTCTATTTTCATTAGTGTTTATAATAGGAATAAGTTTTGCTTGGTTTTATTAATGATTTTTGCCTCGTTAATTACATACCAATTGATTCCTTCTGAAACCAAAGATTTATATCAGTTTTATCGTTTTTATAAAAAAATAAAGAATATTGGTTTTGAAGATTTTTTATTCACATTAAGCGCTCAAAAAAGACTAGATTTCGTAGTTTATTTTGGTATTTACTTTTTCGCTAAATTAGGATTATCAGGTCAGTTGTTTTTCGCTATTTGTACTTTTATAACGCTATATTTAATTTATGCTGTATATGAAAAACTTGTTAGAGATATAGAAATATCAAATAGAGATTACTTTTTGGGAATTGTAAGTATTTTTATTTCTATTGAATTAATGGGGTTATACTCAGGTATACGGAATATATTAGCTGTTTCTATAGCTATCTATGGTTTTTATACAGGACTTTTTGAAGATAAAAAAATTAAGGGCTTTTTATTTATAGCCCTTGGAACATTTACTCATTTTGGAATATTACTTTTTGTTCCAGTATATATATTTGGAATTTTTTGGAAATTAAGAACTAAAATAGTTTTTATTATATATCTGATTTCGTTCTTTTTTCTTTTGTTTACTAAACAATACTTACATGATATTGCTCTAAGTTTACCTCTTCCAGAATCTTTTGATGCTAAAATAAAGGGATATTTGCAAGGACTGGATTTCATTGAGAAAGGAATTAAAGGATCTGTAAGCGCTTATTTATCATATAAAATTCGAATTTCTTGGATATATTTTGCACATATATATATGTTTTTAACGTTTAATAGAAAATCAAGCTATAGAAACATAGTGATTTTATTGATGAGTATGTTAAATATTTTTAGTGTGACTCCTGATATTCAACTCAGATTAACATATTTAGTTGAACTAATGTTTATATTTCTTTTGTTTTATGAATATAAGTGCAGTAATAATAAGTTTTTTTTAAAGCTATTTTTTATTTTTTTGATACCAAGTTTTTTTGTCAATCTAATTGTGCTTAGGGACTATTTTATTGAAAGCTTGTTTAATAAGAACTTTTTGACGTTGATAGGGATTTTATTAAAAAAAGTAGAATTAATTTTCGCTTGGTGATATCTAACATTTTTAAGGAAGGATATAATTGTAGTTTAGTTTTTTTATATAGAGGAATGAAGGGATTAATTAACCAATAATTTGTTTAGATAATATATTTATAGCTTACAATACTTTATAATTAAACACGATGTATTGCTTTTGTAATTCTAGATTTTTTCAAAAGACAAGAAGTCCTGTACAAAGTTTCTATAAAGAGTTTATGCTTAACTATCACAACAAAGATTATAATATCAATATTGTTTTTTGGTTGCTTAAATAATAATTGAACTTGACCATCATTTTAAAAGCTGTTTTTACAATGGGCTATCCGTTAAAATTTTTACTTTTGCCGATATTCTATATTTTGTAATAAAATCAGGATATAAATTAAACCGAAAAGTAAGGGGCGCTTTAAAACATCTTTATTGAATATTATAATTTCAAATAGATGTTAATGGTTTTGCAATATTTTTTATCTGGACATAGAGTCAGGTTATGATGGATAAGTTGCAAAATTTAAATTTTAAATTTGTTGAAAAAGCATGGAGAAATCAGGGCGAATTTACCAGATAGATTTATTTAGGTTTATAGCTGCATTAAGTGTTGTATTGTATCATTATATGTTTAGAGGATATGCTGCAGACGATCTTTCGGTAATTAATTATGGTGAGATTGGAGATCATTTTAAATATGGATACCTTGGAGTAGATTTGTTTTTTATTATCAGCGGTTTTGTAATTACGCTTTCAATAAAAAATAGCTCATTAATTAAATTTATTATTTCAAGAATAACTAGACTTTACCCTGTGTATTGGATAGGTGTGCTATTAAGTTTTATAGTAATGATTTCGGTAGGAGGGTCGAGATATAATGTAGATTTAAAACAAGCACTGATAAATTTGACAATGTTTCAAAATTACCTTGGTGTAGAAAGTGTTGATAATGTTTATTGGTCTTTGTTCGTCGAAATGAAATTCTATTTCTTAATTGGTTTGTTTCTTATACTAAATAAGTTTAAAAAGATAAACCTTGATTATTTGATAGTTTCTTGGCTGCTTTTTTCAATTGTATATGGATTGTTTAGTGATCTGGCTTTTATAAAATTAATGAATTCTATATTCATTCTTTACTGGAGTTCTTATTTCATCGCAGGAATGACTTTTTATCGTATTTTTCAAACCGGTTTTAAAATAAAATATGCAGTTATTCTAATAACCTGCTTATTTATATCTTCATTTCACGCTATAGGGAGAATTGAGGGCTTAAAAACTCATTATAATACGTCATATTCAGAATATACAATAGTTTGTATAATAAGCTTATTTTATTTACTGATGTTTTTAGTTTCTATTGGTAAACTTAAAACTATTAACTCTTCAAAATTAATTAAAATAGGAATGCTTACTTATCCGTTATATTTAATACATCAGAATATAGGCTACATCATTTTTAATAATTTAAATGAATATATGAACAAATATATCATTCTGATTGCAACAGTTATTCTCATGATAATCCTATCCTATATTATAAGCAATAAAATAGAGGTTAAAATTAATCGTGTATTAAAAAACAAGTTATTGAATTTAATAGGGGAAAAAAGGGAAAAAGCTTTGTTTTAAACCTCTAACATTGTGTTGTTGATATTTTATAAATAAGCGCACCTTGCTAATAGTAAGAAGATTAAAGAGGGAAATGACGAATTAGAGGTTTATTATTGTTGAAAATGTTTTCTTTTTTTGAGATTTAGTTATCATAAATAAAATAATTTATAGAGATTATTTAATTGAAAATTTACTTAACTAACATTTATTAACCTGAATTAATATTAAGTTAAAAAGAATAAAGTAATAGTAAATATGAGGATTACACTGGTAATACCAACTTTTAAACAAGGAGGAATGGAAAGAGTAATGAGCGAGTTGGCGGATTACTGGTCCAATAATAGTATGCATATTGACCTAGTTTTTTTGGTTAAACATAAACCTTTTTATGAAGTTAATGAGAATTTGAATTCAGTTTCAACACCAAATTTTACTTATAAAAAGAACTTGATTTCTAAATTTTTATATAAAATAAAACTATTGTTTTATCTAAGAAATAAATATAAAAACTTAAAAACGGATGTTGTTTTAAGTTTTGGAGAAGGTTATAATTCTTTTGTTTTATTGAGCGGACTTGGGACAAGAGTTAACGTTTTTGTTTCTAACAGAAGTAACCCATTTAAAGAATTATCTCTGTCACTAAGGATTTTTCAAAAAATGTTATATCCTACTGCAAAGGGAATTTTTGTTCAAACTTCATTAGCAAAAGAGATTATGTTAAAGAAGATACAGCATAAAAATATAATTTTAATGCCAAACCCTGTGAAAATTATACACAGAGTTGATGCTGTAAAAAGAAATATTGTTTTAAATGTAGGGCGTTTGGTGCCGGAGAAAGATCAACTTACATTAATTAGAATTTTTGATGAAATTAATCGTAAGGATTGGGAGTTGCATATCATAGGAGATGGACCACTTCGAAGTCAATTGGAAAATGAAATAAGAACTAGGAAGTTAGAAGAGAATGTAAAATTATTGGGAATTAAAAGAGACTTAAGTGTATATATGTCAAAATCTAAAGTATTTGCCTTTACTTCGATTTCTGAAGGATATCCCAATGCACTTTGTGAAGCAATGGCTTTTCCATTAGCCTGTATCAGTTTTGATTGTGATGCAGGACCAAGAGATATTATAGAGGACGGAGAAAATGGGTTTCTGATTGATAAGAATAATGATGAATTATATAAGAAAAGACTATTGGAATTAATGGATTCTGATGAATTACAAAATAATTTTATGAGTAAATCAATTAACATAAGAAATGATCAAACTATCGAAAGGATTTCAGAAGAAATACTTTCTGCACTAAAGTCATGATTTTTTAGAGAGTATGTTTTTAGAATAAATGTTCAAAAGTTGAAACCAAAAAAAAATTATTAGAATTGGTTAGACCGGATAGTAAAAAAAACGTAATAATATTTTTAGAGATTTAGTAATGAATGTTTTTTTAAACAAAATAAAAAAAGCAAAACCGCTCTTTTTTCTTCAAGTGGTGTTTTTTTTAATTCCTTTTGGTGGCAGTTTAATTCCTCCTGTTATTATTTTATTAGTAATTAGTATTTTGATTTTTTCAAAAAAGGAGGGTTGGTTTGATAATTTTCTTAAAGGCAAAAGTTACTACCTTCCTTTAATAGGATTGTTTTTTATATATATGATAGGGATCACCTGGTCAGATAATGTTCCGAATGCTTTTAAAAAAATCGAGCATGTTTTGTCATTTCTTATCTTTCCCATCTTTATACCATTCTTAAACTTAACTCCTAAAAGTATAATACAGTTATTTAAAATATTTGTTTATGGTTGTATGCTAATTTTGATAATCTCTTTTTTAGATTTCATATATGTTAGTTTGAGTACTGATGAATACATCATTTTAGGGGAAATAGCTGCAGGAAATCGACCTGGTTCTGTATATGAATATTTAAGTCAGCAATTCTTAATAGTACCTGTTCATCGTACATATTTCTCCATATATTTGATTATTTGTGTTGCATTTATTTTATATTATTTTAATGAATATTGTACTTTTTATAGAAAGAAAATAAAGTTGTTAGGTGTTTTTAGTTTAGTACTCATAACGGCAGCCATGATTTGTATACAATCAAAAGCTGGTTTAGGTTTGTTAATATTATTGGTTGCATCATTTTTTATAATAAAAGTAAAAAAGACATTTTGGTCCGTTGTGTTACTGATCGTATTTTTTTTAGGAAGTTTGGTTTTATTTAAATCAATTTTGAATTATCGTTTTAAACCAATGATAGAAGAAATTAAATATATTTTATCTCCTGGAAATGATAATGAGAAAGACTATGCAAAATTTTTACGTCCAGGTAGTACAGAAATAAGGTATATGGTATATAAGTCATCTTTTCAGTTAATTGAAAAAGCTCCTTTTCTGGGGTATGGTACAGGAGATGTAAAAGATGTTCTTAGAACACAAAATGAGAAAAATAATTTTGTTAGTATTGCACATCTAAATTATGGACCTCATAGTCAATTTTTATATATTTTAATTGCATTTGGCTTTTTAGGACTTTTAGTTTTTATAAGTATTTTCTTTTTCCCTATTTTGGAGAGTTTTAGAATGAAAGATTATTTTGCTTTATCTATTTTAATTGTCATATTTTTAAGTGGTTTAACGGAATCAGTTTTAATTAGACAAGAAGGGATTATACCTATATCATTATTTATTACCATTTTAGGTCGATTAAAAACAAATTTTAGAACGTTATAAAATATAATGAAACTGAAAACAGAGCAACCGATCAAGATAGGAATAGATGCTAGTAATATAGGAGGTGGCGGTGGAATTACACATTTAAAAGAAATTCTAGAAGCCTATGATACTGATTTTTTTGAAAAAGAAATTTCTGAAATAATTGTTTTTGGTTCTTCTAGAACACTAAACCAATTACCCGCACTAAATATTTTAACAAAAATAACTTTTGATGAACTGAACGGAGGGATTTTTAAGCGGATACTTTTTCAAATTAAAGGCTATGATAGGTGTATAAGAAAGTCAAACATAGATATACTTCTTTCATTGACTGGAGATTATATAGGAGGTTTTAAGCCTTTAGTAAGCATGTCTAGAAACATGCTTCTTTATGACAGAAAAATATGGAAGGAAATCAAATCAATAAAGGAAGTTTCAAGATTTTGGCTTAATTATAAAAAACAGAAAATTTGTTTCAGTAACTCTAAAGGAATATTATTTATTTCTAAATATGCTGATTCTGTTATACGAGCTAAGTTGAATTTAGAAAATAAAGAAATTTCAACAATTCATCATGGAATATCAAAAATGTTTGAAGTGAGTCCTAAGTTACAGAACGAAATTTCTGACTATTCGTTTTCGAACCCATATAAATTGTTATATGTTTCTACTGTTCATGTGTATAAACATCAGTGGAATTTAGTAAAAGCGATTGGTATTTTGAGATCAAAAGGATATCCAGTGGTACTAGACTTAGTTGGAGGAGTTATATTTAAACCGGCAGGAGAATTATTGAATAGAACTATTGATGAGGTTGATAAAGATAGAAAGTTTATAAATTATGTAGGGTCAATAGAATATAATCGAATTCAAGAATTTTATCAAAAAACGGATGGAATTGTATTTGCCTCTACCTGCGAGAATATGCCTAATATTTTGTTAGAATCTATGGCATCTGGGTCACCGATTGCTTGTAGTGATAAAGAACCAATGCCAGAATTTCTTAAAGAAAATGGATTTTACTTCAATTCATATGAAGTAGAGTCTATTGTTGCATCTATTGAAAAGATGTTATTAGATCAAAAAATGAGGACACTTACAATAGAAAAAAACCTTTTAGAGATAAAAAAATACTCTTGGGAAAAAACGAGCAAACTTACATTTGGTAGCTTAATTAAAAACTATAAATCAATGAAGAATGTTTAAAGGAAAAAAACTTTTGATAACCGGAGGGACAGGATCTTTCGGAAATGCTGTTTTAAAAGGACTTATAAATTCGGATATAGAAGAAATTCGAATTTTCTCCAGAGATGAGAAAAAACAGCACGATATGAGAACCAAATATCAGCATGATAAAATTAAGTTTTATATTGGTAATGTTAGGGATTTTGATAGCGTAAGCACAGCAATGAATGGGATAGATTTTGTATTTCATGCTGCGGCATTAAAACAAGTTCCATCATGTGAGTTTTTTCCTTTAGAAGCTACTAAAACTAACGTTATCGGCACCTCTAATGTGATAAAGGCGGCTAGGATTCATAATGTGGAAAGAGTAATTTGTTTAAGTACTGATAAGGCTGCTTATCCAATTAATGCTATGGGAATATCCAAGGCTTTGATGGAAAAAGTTGCGATAGCAGAATCAAGAAATGTTGCTCCAGGAGGCCCTATTATATGTGTCACTAGATATGGTAATGTGATGGCTTCGAGAGGATCTGTGATTCCATTATTCTTCAATCAAATAAAGCAAGGAGAACAATTAACAATAACAGATCCTAAGATGACGCGTTTTATGATGTCTTTGGACGAAGCCGTCGACTTGGTTTTGTATGCTTTTAAGCATGGAAAGCAAGGTGATTTATTTGTTCAGAAATCTCCTGCAAGTACGATTGAAGATTTGGCAAAGGCAATTCAAGAAATTTGTAATGTAGATGAACCAATTAAAATAATTGGTACAAGACATGGAGAAAAGCTATATGAAACACTCTTGACTAAAGAAGAATTTAGTAAGGCTGATAATCTTAAAGGTTACTTTAGGGTGCCAGCAGATAATAGAGACTTGAATTATGGAAAGTATTTTGAAGATGGTGATATGGCATTATCAATCCGAGAAGAATATCATTCTCATAATACAGATCAATTAAGCGTGGAAGAAGTAAAAGAAAAGGTTTTAAGTCTTTCATATTTAAATGAATTGGATGAATACAAATAAAAGTAATATCCCTAGTCTTATAGAAGGCGGTAAACATTCTGATGAAAGAGGTGATATATCCTATGTTAATGATTTTTCTTTAGAAAATATAAAGAGATTTTACAGTATTTCGCATCCTAGTACAAAAACAATCAGAGCTTGGCAAGGGCACAAGAAAGAACCTAAATATTTTTATGCTGTTTCAGGAAGCTTTTGGATTGCTTGCGTTAAAATAGACAATTGGTCTAAGCCGTCGGAGAATTTGAAAGTAGATTTGTTTAAATTAAATAGTGAGAAAACATCTATATTATATATTCCTCCTGGGTATGCTAATGGTATAAAAGCAATAAAGGAAGAATCCAAACTTATATCGTTCTGTGAGGATTCTTTAGAAGACTCCTCAAATGACAATTATAGATATGATTATAAGATGTGGTTAGATTGGAATAACCTAGAATCAGCTTATTAAAATAGAATAGATATGATTAAAATTATGACATTAGTGGGCACACGTCCAGAAATTATAAAATTGAGTCAAGTAATAAAAGAATTGGATAAACATTCAAATCATATTTTAGTACATTCTGGTCAAAATTATGATTATGAACTAAATGAAGTGTTTTTTAATGATTTAGGACTTAGGAAACCAGATTATTTTTTAGAAGCTTCTGGGGAAGATGCAATATCTACAATCTCTAATATAATTGCAAAATCGGATGAAGTTTTTCTAAAAGAAAAACCAGATGCTCTTTTACTATATGGAGATACTAATAGCTGTTTATCCGTAATTTCGGCAAAAAAACGACAGATACCGATATTTCATATGGAGGCTGGAAATCGATGTTTTGATCAAAGGGTTCCAGAAGAAATAAACCGTAAAATAGTGGATCATTTAAGTGATATTAATATGCCACTATCGGAGCACGCTAGAAAGTATTTAGAAAACGAAGGAATTAATCCGGAGACGATTATTAAAACAGGGTCTCCAATGTTAGAAGTTCTTTCCAGTAACATGAAACAGATAGACGCTTCAAAGGTTTTAGAGGAAGAAGGTTTAAAAGAGGAAGATTACTTTATTGTAAGTATCCATAGAGAAGAAAATGTGGATTATCAAGAGAATTTTAACAACTTATTAGAGACACTTGATACAATTTCAAAATATTTTAATAAAAGGATTTTAATCTCTACACATCCCAGAACAAGAAAAAAACTAGAAAGAATAGGGTATAATAACGATAACCAATTGCTTACTTTTTCTAAACCATATGGGTTTCATGATTATATAAAACTACAAAAACATGCTTTTTGTGTAATTTCTGATAGTGGAACAATTACAGAAGAAGCATCCATATTAAACCTACCAGCAATTACAATTCGTCAGGCTCATGAAAGACCTGAAGGAATGGATGAGGGTACTTTAATTATGTCTGGCCTTAAAAAAGAAAGAGTACTGGAAAGTATTAATGTAGTAAGAGAACAACATAATAGGAATAAAAGAAATATCAATATTGTTCAAGATTATAATACTGATAACGTTTCCAAAAAGGTATTAAGAATAATTTTATCATATACAGATTATATAAATAGAACAGTTTGGAGAAAACAAATATGAAAAAGAAAATATTAATTATTGGTTCTACAGGTATGCTTGGGCATCAGGTATATAAGCATTTTAAAAAAAACGAAGAAAAATTTGAAATTATAGATATTACATATAGAACAAAAGTTTCGCCTAAGTCTATTGTTTTAGATGTTACTAATAGTGATGAGCTAAGTAAATGTTTAAAGGAAAATAAACCTGATTATGTTATTAATTGTGTTGGAATATTGATTAGTGGTTCCAATAATAATATTGCAAACGCAATATATATTAATGCATATTTACCACATTTTCTTGCTAAAAAATGTTCTGAGATTAATGCAAAGTTAATTCACATTTCTACTGATTGTGTTTTCTCTGGACAAAAAGGGAAGTATACAGAAGGGGATGAGAAAGATGGAAAAGACACATATGCTAAAACAAAAGGACTGGGAGAAGTAACTTATGAAAATCATGTAACTTTAAGAACGTCTATTATTGGACCTGAATTAAAAAAGAATGGAGAAGGATTGCTTCATTGGTTTTTAAACCAGAATGGAGCGATTCAAGGATATACAAAAGCCATTTGGTCAGGTGTAACTACATATGAACTGGCTCGTTTTATTGAGGTTGCGATTAATTTTGATTTAAATGGTTTATATCACGTTACTAACAATGAATCTATTAACAAGTATGATTTGTTGAAATTATTCTCAAAAAACTTGAATAAAGAAATACATATTGAAGCTGTCGAAGGAAAATCAGTTGATAAATCGCTAATTGATACACAAAAAGCAGTAAATTATAAGATACCAGTATATGAAGAAATGATCAAGGAAATGTTTTTGGACATTAAAGAAAATGCTGTAGACTATAAACACTATAATGTTTAGTATATGAAAATTTTGTTAATAGTTGATGACTATGTACCATATTCTATAAAGATTGCTGCTAAAATGATGCATGAACTGGCATTGCAATTTATAACTGAAGGTAATGAGGTAACTGTTATTACTCCAGGTAGTTCGGAACAAAATAATATGCAATTAAATTCTATAGAGAATCTTACTGTTCTTAGGTTTAATTCTGGAAAAATTAAGAACACATCAAAAATAAAAAGAGCTTTGAATGAAAGTTTTTTATCATTAAGAGCTTATTTTGCTTTATACTCAAAATTAAAAGGAGATAAGCACGATCTTATAATATATTATTCTCCAACGATATTTTTTGGGCCTTTAGTAACAATACTAAAAAAAAAATGGAAATGTACTTCTTATTTAATTTTAAGAGACTTTTTTCCACAATGGGCGATTGATCAAAAAATCCTTAAGGAAAACTCTTTAATTACAAAGTATTTTAGGTTTTTTGAAAAAATGAATTATAACGCAGCAGATTTTATTGCGTTACAATCACCAAAAAATTTAGCTTTATTTTCTGAAAATGTCAAATCAAATAGAGAGCTCAGTGTACTGTATAATTGGACGAATGATTTTAAAGATGATGCTCAATTAATAAAAAAAGATTATTATCGAGTAAAGTTAAAATTGGAAAATAAAGTTGTCTTTTTCTATGGAGGTAATATGGGAAAAGCACAAGACATGATGAATTTAGTTAGGTTAGCAAAAAACATGTCAGTGTATGATAAAGCACATTTTGTATTTGTTGGTAAGGGGGATGAAGTAGAGTTGGTGAAGGAAGCAATAATAAAATACAATCTTAAAAATATTGATTATCTTAATGCTGTTGATCAAGAAACATATCAATTGATGCTTTCGGAATTTGATATAGGATTATTTAGTTTGCATAAACTACATTCAAGCCATAATTTTCCAGGAAAACTTTTAGGTTATATGGCTCATAAAATCCCTGTTTTAGGAAGCATTAATCCTGGTAATGATCTTAAAAGTATTGTTGAAAAAGCTAATGCAGGATTAATATCGATCAATGGAGAAGATGATCAATTGATGAAGAATGCAATTAAGATGTTGAATGATGTTGATTTTAGATCTGAAATGGGAGAAAATGCGAGAGAATTATTAAAAAATGATTTTTCCGTTGAGAATACAACTAAAAAAATATTACAGGATATACAAGACAATATAAAAAAATAGAATTGTATCATTATTATAGAAGGATACAATTAAAAATTTAGAAAGAGATTATAGAAGGGTTTAGTACATAATATCTAGGAAAAAATATCCTATATCTTATATTACTACTATACTTTATGGCATTAGGTTGTTTAAAATAACTACTACAACACTTTTATTTGTTACTTTTGAAAAAACTAGTAAATCTAGAAGCTTTGCCAACATATTATCCACTACTATTTTTTATTGGAGCTTATGCTCTTACGTATTTTACAATTCCGAAAATTATTGGTTTAGTAGAGTATAAAAAACTTATGGATGAACCTAATAAAAGGAGTTCACATAAAACAATAACGCCTACATTAGGAGGTGTGTCTTTTTTTTATACACTTGTTTTTGCACTTTTTTTTCTACGTAATTGGGATAATTATCATGAAGCAATACATTTCATTCCTGGACTTACAATCCTTTTCATTGTAGGATTAAAAGATGACTTAGTTGTGCTTTCACCATTGACTAAATTGGCAGCTCAGTTGTTGGCAATACTATTTATTTTATCGAATGATAGTTTTACAATCCATTCATTAAATGGATTTTTAGGAATAAAAGAAATCCCTGTATATATCTATTATGTGGTTGGAGGGTTTATGATGTTGACAATTATTAATGCCTATAATCTGATAGATGGTATAGATGGATTAGCAGCAATTGTTGGGATAATAATATTAATAATTTATACTACGATTTTTTATTTAACTAAAGAGTATTTTTATGTATTGTTATGTTTAGCAATGAATGGAAGTTTAATAGCTTTTTTAAGCTTTAACTTATCCTCTAGTAAAAAAATCTTTATGGGAGATACAGGATCTTTAATTGTTGGTTTTATCATAAGTGTTTTAACCCTTAAGTTTTTGGCATTATCTCCAGAATCGTATGATAGTCTTCCGTTTTTATTAGAAAATGTTCCATTGATTGCGATTAGTATCCTAATTGTACCATTGTTTGATACTGCAAGAGTATTTACGATACGATTAGCCAATAAAAGAAGCCCTTTTTCTCCTGATAGAAATCATACGCATCATATATTAATTGATTACTTTAATATTTCTCATAGACAGGCAAGTTTTATTATAGGAGGATTTAATCTAATATTCGTAGTCCTTTTTGTAATGTTAGGAAGTACTTCATATAATTTTTATTTAGTTGTAATTCTTATAATTTCTGTAATAATATTAGGATATCTTTTTTATCGTTTTGACTATAGTTTTTCTAATATCAAAAGAAAAATTCTTTTCAGAAAAAAAATGGATAAATTAAAGAAAGACGTGAAAAAAGGAAGAGGAAAATTAATTCAGAAAAACAAAACTAAAAAGGATACTTAGTTTTTTTGAAGGCTTTTAATTGTCTCATATACTTTAAATGGGATAAGTTCAATAAACTAGAATGGTAAATTTCATAAAAAGAAAATTTCATCATCTCATCAAAAATGAGTTTGTAAAACACGTACTCACCTTAATTTCGGGAACTTCAGTAGCTCAATTTATTCCTATAGCAATATCACCAATACTTACAAGAATATATACGCCAGAAGATTTCTCAGTTTTAGGAATATATATCAGTATTGCTATTATCTTGTCAGAAATAACTACAGGTAAGTTTGAGTTAGCTGTTATGAATGCGGATGATGAGGAGGATAAAACAAATGTAATATCCCTTACTATAGTTGTTATTGGGGTTACAGCTTTGTTTTTTGGAATTTTATTTTTTTTATTCTTCGAAAGAATACCGTTCCTTAAAACTACCGGGAGTACTTATTGGAAATATCTACTAATACCTACTATCTTTTTTCTTGGAATTGTCAAGCTGTTTACATTTGTTAATGTAAAGGAGAAAAAATACAAAGTTATATCTATATCAAAGGTCGCTAGATCCATTGTGCAATCCACGTTACAAGTAGGCTTGTATCTTTTAAAATATTTTGGGTTGATTCTAGGCTTTTTTATAGCATCAATAGTAGAAGGAATAATTCTATTAAATGGGAATAAGAAATATGTGAAGAAGATAAAGTATTCTAAATTAAAAATAACAGCAAAAAGATATGCTAAATTTCCATTATTTGATGTACCATCTAGTCTTTTTAATATAGGAACAATACAGGCTCCAATACTATTGATACCTAATTATTTTGGAGCTGTTTATGGAGGATTCTATTTTCATGCCTACAAAGTTCTAATGATGCCTATATCTATTATTGGTGGAGCAATAGGCCAAGTGTTTTTTGAACAAGGATCGTTGCTTAAAAATAATAAACAAGCATTTTCTGAGCTTGTATTTAATACCCATAAAAAACTGTTTTTTTTATCATTCATTCCCTTAACTATTCTATTAGTTTTCGGAGATAATATATTTGCTTTTATTTTTGGAGAAGAATGGAGAATAGCTGGCGATTATGCTATGATAATGATTCCTTGGATATTCTTTAATTTTCTGGTATCACCAATTACTTTTATTATTACGATCAAAGAAAAGCAGCAAATAGGATTTATGTTTCTTTCTTTTATGTCAGGACTACGATTAATTGGTTTGCTGCTTGGTATTTTTTATTTTCAGGATGTTTATATGACAATAATGCTTTTTAGTTATATAAGCGCAATAAGTTATTTTATGTACGCTACATTTATGATATATAGATATACTGATTTTAGTGTTTTAAAATATTGGTTTATTGTTATTAAATATGGATTACCTTTTTATCTGATAATAATCTATGTAAGATACCTTTTTACATAGTTATTAGGGTAGTAACTATACATGATACTCACAAATCGAAATAGTTCCTATATAAGTGTTATTTTTAGCAAAAAATAAGAATAAGTATTTCTTAAGAAATGTTGTCGAATAATCATGTCTAAAAATGTGATAAAGACAGCCCCTTATAGTAGGATAATTAAAAAAATGAATGAATGATAAAGATCTTGACGATCATTGGAGCAAGACCTCAATTTATTAAAGCAGCAACGATATCAAGAGTTATAAAAAACACTGAAAATATTCTTGAAATTATTGTCCATACTGGACAGCACTATGATGATAATATGTCTAAGATTTTCTTTGAGGAGATGGATATTCCTAAACCGCATTATAATTTGGGAATAGGAGGAGGACTACATGGTCAACAAACAGGAGAGATGTTGATTAATATTGAAAAAGTTTTAATAGACGAAAAACCAACAGTGATCATAGTGTATGGTGATACAAATAGTACAATAGCAGGAGCACTGGCAGCGACCAAACTACATATCCCTGTGGTACATATAGAAGCAGGATTAAGATCTTTTAATAAAAAAATGCCTGAAGAAGTAAATAGGATTATGACAGATCATATTTCCGACAAGCTTTTTACATCTACTGATGCGGCAATAGAAAATCTAAAAAATGAAGGTATTTGTGACACTAAAATTCACAAGGTGGGAGATGTAATGTATGATGCCGCTTTATTTTATAAAGAAAAAGCGGTACATAATAGCAAAATCATTGAGGAACTTAATTTAACAAATAACGATTTTGTTCTTGCTACAGTTCATCGAGCAGAAAACACTGATAGTAAGGAAAGACTATCCCGAATCTTACATGAATTAGATCAAATTTCTACAAAAATAAATGTTGTATTGCCGCTTCACCCAAGGACTAAACAAAAAATAGAAGAATATAAGATAATAACAAAAAACATTACTTTTATAAACCCAATAGGTTATATAGATATGGTTATGTTAGAAAGGACTTGCAAAATGATCATTACTGATTCAGGAGGAATACAAAAAGAAGCTTTTTTTCATAAAAAACCTTGTATTACATTAAGATCTGAAACAGAATGGGTAGAATTAGTAGCATCAGGATGTAATTCTTTATGGACAGATGAAATTAGTTTAATGGATTTATATGATAAAGTAATAGATACAGAACTAAATTTATCTCATAATTTTTATGGTGATGGCAATGCTGCGTCTTTGATAATTGATCAAATTATAAGTACATATAAATACTGATAATTTTTCTAATGAAGATTCTGTATGTAGTAGATTTTGATCTTAATTCCCCTAGCGGTATCTTAAATAAGATTTCTCAGCAAACTAGTATTTGGGTTAAGAATGGACATGTTGTTCAAATCCTATCAACCAAACCTTCAAGAGATAAAAATAAAATTGAGATCAAGGATGTACTAAAGAAAAGTTACTATTCAACAAAAAAGAACAGCTCTTTAAACAACTACTTTTTTAAAGTACAACACTCAAATCATATACGAAGCGATATAAACACTTTTAATCCTGATATCATCTATTATCGACAAGGGATTTGGTATCCTGGTTTACCTACGGTCCTGAAATCATACCAAGTGGTAATGGAGGTAAATACTAATGATTTAGTCGAGATTAAAAATGAATCGTTTGTGCGAAGAATAATCTATAGGTTCGGCAGAAACAAAATATTAAATTGTGTTAATGGATTGGTTGCTGTTACTAATGAGTTGAATGAATTGTATAGTTTTAAAAAGGTTCCAAAGGTTACAATTGGTAATGGATACATTTTTGATGAAAATCAGATTGAAAAGAAAAGAATTTCTGATAGGCCTCAATTGGTTTTTGTAGGCAGCCCTGATTGTCAATGGCATGGAGTGGATAAAATATATTATTTAGCGCATAAATTACCAGAATTCGATTTTCATATCATTGGAATTAACAATACGAGTAGTTCGGATAATCTAAAGTTTTACGGGTATTTACCTTTAGAAAAGATAAAAAAGATATATTCGTTTTGTGATGTTGCTATAGGAAGTTTGTCTTTGTATAAAGCAGGAGTCAATGAAAGCTCAACACTAAAAGTCCGCGAATATTTATCTTATGGTCTTCCTGTGATACTTGGAGGTTATGATGTGGATATGAAAGGAACTGGCTATATCTTAGAATTGCCAAACGAGATTGATAACATTAAGAATAATATTTCCATTGTTAGAGAATTCGTGCTCTATTGGAAAGAAAAAAGTATTGAACCACTAGATATAGTTAAGAAAATAAGTTATCAGACAAAGGAAGAGCAAAGGTTGTCATTTCTAGAACAGATAGTAAAGGAAACTAAATAAATTGAGCAGTTTAAAAAAGATATTAATTCAATTTTTTTTTATAGGGCTATTCCTAATTCCTTTTAATTCCTATAAAGGGTTGTCTTTTATGGGTGAATATTCGCAGGATGCTAATGCGCTTGTTTTACTGGTAGGATTGCTACTTCTGTTCTTTAAATTTATAATTACAGGAGAAATAAAGTATCCAGTTTCTAATTTTACTAATCACACGTTTCTCATATTTCTTGGTTGGATTTTGATTGGTTTTGTAGTTAATATACCGGATATTATTCCAAGTTATTTTAAGCAAACATCTGGCATTAATAGATTTTTACGACAATTATTTTCATTAACGCTTTCAAGTGTTTTGTTCTTTACGTTTTATTACAATGTAATTAGTTATTTAGGTAAGCAAAAAGTACTAACATATATTCGTAAGATCTTTTTAGCTTCTTTAATAATAGTTTCTGCCTATAGTTTCCTTGAAATTCTAATATTGAGAGTTGGTCTTACGCAATTAATCCCTATAATTAAATTGTTTGATTACCTGCCTTTCGTAGATGTGTATTTAGACACTAGATTAGGACGTCTTAGTTCAATTACCTACGAACCACCAGCTCTTGCGATGTATTTAATTACTGTGGCAGGATGGATGTTTTCTTATATATTAACAAGCAAAGGGTTTAAAAAATTTGTTCCTGCTATCTTAGTGCTATTGCTAGCGATATTATCCGGCTCTAGGACTTCGCTAGTTGTAGTCTTGTTTCAATTTGTAGTCTTTTTGTTTCACATTTTTTCATTGGAAAAATACTATAAATTGGTGCTTAGAATATTTGTTGGAACATTCTCTGTTATTGTTTTAGTATCAGTTTTTAACTATACCGCAATAAAAGAATTTGTTGATGAAAAGTCTGATTCTTTGGATTTCACTAATGTAAAAGATAATTTTTCTAATCAATCTAGATTAGGGATACAGTATACTTCCTTGTTAATATTTAAGGAGAATCCTGTTTTCGGAGTCGGTTACGGACAACAGGCTTTTCATGCAGAGCATAAATATCCATATTGGGCAGTAAAAAATAATTGGGAATTCGAAAAGAAATATCTTAATGAAAGAGTAAAATCTTTTCCTCCTGGTTATAATGTGTATACAAGACTTTTGGCAGAGACAGGTATTGTTGGATTGTTACTTTTTGTGTTTTTTGTGAGTTCGTTTTTTTATCAAGCGAAACAGCTCAAGAAGGATAGCCAAAATAAAACTATGGGAATTGTTATTATTGTTTCTATGAGTGGATTTGTTTTAAACTGGTTGCAAATAGATTCGTTTAGGATGTATGGAGTATGGTTGTGCCTAGCAGCACTCTGCTTTTTATATAATAATCAGAAAAAAGAAAATACGAATGTTGTCTGAGGTTATTGTTTTAATACCGCATTATGAAAATGAGTTAGGCTTGATAGACTCTATTAACTCAATAAGAGAAGATTTCTCTGTGGACATAATTATAGTGGATGATGGAAGTAGAAAAGAACCTTTATCCATTCATAAAATCGAAAAAACCTATACGGGAAAAGGAAATCTTATGTTTGAGGTATTGCCGATAAACAAAGGAGTAGAAGTAGCGTTAAACGTAGGGCTTTCTAAAATATTAAAATTAAACTATAAGTATATCGCCAGATTAGATTGTGGAGATCTTTTTCATAAGGACAAATTAAGAAAGCAATTAGAGTATCTGAAGAAAAATCAAGATATAAAATTGTTGGGGACTTGGGCGCATATAAAGGATCAGGAGAATACATTACTTTATACACAGAAGTATCCTGTTTCATATGAAGAGATTAAGAAAAAAATATATCTAAATAGTACTTTTTTGCACCCTTCGGTTGTTTTTGAAAGTAATATACTATTGGATGTAGGTTTGTATCCTTTGAATTACGAAGCGGCAGAAGATTATGCGTTCTTCATGAAAGTCGTAAAAAAATATAAATCAGAGAATTATCCCGAGGCTTTAATTGATTACATTATCGATCCAAATTCTATATCTTCTTTAAAAAGAAAGAGACAAGTAAAAAGTAGAATCAAGGGAATTCTTAATAATTACTATATAGGATGGTATCCTACATATGGCCTTTTAAGAAATGTACTATTGCTTTTTTTGTCAAGAAATATGAGTAATGTTCTAAAAACAAAGTTTAAAAAGTGAAAAAAGCTGTCCTTTTAAAGACATATCTGGTTATATTTTGTTTACTAGTATTCTCTATTCCATTTAGTGGTATTGCGACATCACTTCCGAATATTTTGTTGATTGCATTAGGGGTTCTATTTCCATTTTGTTTTCGAAAAGAACAGCTAAAAGAATTAAAAAACCCAACTCTTCTCCTGTATTTAGGACTCGTATTATATGTTAGTATAGATATAGTGACTCAAGGATTTTTGATTTCCGATATTTCTCAATTAGGAAAACTTTATATGCCCATTTGTTTATTGATAGCATCATTTCCAATAAATAAAGAGATAAAATATGTACAGATTTCTTTGATTGTAGGGGTGTTTTTTATTGTATTTGCTTCTTTAATTTCTCTTGTTTTTTATGTTTTTGAACAAGGAGAGTTTTCTTTTTCGAGTGGGGGTTTTATTAATAAAGTTTTACTATTAGAAAGAGTTTATATAGCTTTTTTATGTGTGCTTAGCTTAATTTTTTCATTACATCTATTGGGTTTGAGCAACGATAAAAAAAGAAAGCTACTTATAATAAACAGTATAATTGTTATAAGTTTTGTATTCATAATAGCGGCAAGAATAGCAATCGTATCAATAGTTTTTATTGCTATTTACTATATGTTTGGGTTGTTTAATAAAAAGAAAATCCTCTATGTTATAGGTGTTAGTAGTATCCTGATAGGACTTTTCTTTTTAGCCAATAAAAATTTACGAAATAGGTTTTTTTATACTGATCAGAATAATTCTTTTATCGAGAATTTGAAAATTTGGGAGCCAAGAATGGTTATTTGGCCTTGTGTTTATGATATTGTCAATACGGAAAGTTTCAGTTTTTATACAGGAATTGGCTCCTATAAAAATACAAGACTAGAATTACTTGACTGTTATGATAATACAATTCAACATCCCGAAAAGAAGAAATGGTTTCTCCATATTAAATACAATACCCATAATCAATTTCTGGATTTTTTACTAGTTTCTGGATTTTTAGGATTTTTGTGTTTTGGAATGATGTTTTTTAGCGCATTATGGAATGGTAAAAATAGTTTTCTTAAAATTTCCCTGGTACTTGCTTTTGTTTTGTTAGGGTTCGTAGAAAACTACCTTCATAGACAAGTTGGTGTTTATTGTTTTGCAATTTTTTTGATAATGCTAAGAAATTTTGATAGTAATGAAGTTATTAAAAACGAATAGATGGGTAGAGTAAAAGTAGGGCATGTATTGAATTCTATTGGAGGAGTTGATGTTTCATTAAGGTTAATTTTAAAAAATACAAATACTGAAAAATTTGATCATTTTGTAATTCATGGACAAGAGGATACTTCAAAACCATATGTAGACAACGATTCTAATCAAGTAAGAGAATATAAATTACCAATTCTAAGAGATATTAGTATCGTTAATGATATTCGCTCTATTTTTAAAACAATAAAGATTCTTAAAAGAGAAAAGCCAGATATTATTCATGCACATAGTGCTAAAGGAGGTTTGATCGCTAGGGTTGCATCGATGGGGTATCCTGTTCAAGTGCTTCATACACCACAGGCATATTCATATTTAAGTACTAGTAATAGATTTAAAAGAAGTGTGTTTTTGTTTATTGAAAGAATATTGAAAAGAATTAATTCTACACTGGTAGCATCGTCTTTATCTGAGTTTGAAAGAGGGATTAAAGAAGTTGGTTATACTAAATCTAATGCAGAATTGTTTAACAATTCAATATCTCCGATATCAAAAAACGAAGAAGAAATTAAGTACCCTATAAGTTGGCCATCAGATTACATTTGTACCGTTGGTCGTCCATCTTTTCAAAAGAATATCGAAATGATGGTGGAAGTTATAAGAGAAATGAAAAAGGAAATACCATCAATACATTTGGTTTTAATGGGAGTTGGTGAGTATTACCCTAATTTAGAAAGTGTTAAAAAACTTATAGAAACGTATAATTTGAGTACCAATATTACATTGGTAAAGTGGATAGATAGAGAAGAAATCTTTAAAATAATTTCGAATGCTAAGCTATATATTTCTACTGCAAGATATGAAGGTCTGCCATATTCTATTATAGAAAGCTTGGCTTTGGCAAAATCCTGTGTTGTAACTGATTGTGATGGTAATAGAGATTTAGTGATTGATGGACACAATGGGTACGTAATTGAGAATGAGAATGTAGTAGATATGTCCGAAAAAGTGTTAAAACTATATAAAGATCAAAATTTAAGACTTACAATGGAACATAATTCTTTGAAACTATTTGAAGAGAACTTTGATTTAAACAATAATATTGGTATTATCGAAGGCATTTATCAAAAATATACAGACAATAGTTAGGAATAATATAATTCTATCTATTTTTACTTCGTTCGAATTATAATACTAAATAGCGTACCCAAGTACTTTATGAATAATAATAGATATTCTAAATATATTAGACCATTATTGTATGCTATTGATTTATTAATAATATACGCTCTATCTACTATGTTTTTAACTACCAATGTGGTTGATTTGGGTTTTTTTATTTTCTTTTGGATAGTGTTATCCATTTTCTTGTCTTTTTATAAAGTATACCGATTCACAAAAATCATTGAAATTATTGCATTGTTATCTAAACAGATTATTGTTTTAGTACTTTTGATATTTGCTTATCTATATATAACAGGTTCAGATATATATTGGTGGAACATTTTAAGATACTTTTTGTGGCTTTTTGTAGTATTAAATGTTTGGAGAATTTTCTTGTATGAAATATTCAAAAAATATAGAATAATTACTGGAAGTAACTATAGACAAGTAGTAGTTATAGGATCAAATGATTTGACCAATAAGTTGATCAATTTCTTTGATAATATGCCAGGCTACGGATATAGGTTTAAAGGTTTTTTTACTAATAAATCAGTAAAAAATAGACAAGGAGATCTTGCTCAGAGTTTTGAATATATTCTAGACGAAGGTATAGATGAGGTATATTGTTCTGTTAACGAGTTAGATGATGATCAGGTTAAAAAATATATGGAATTCTGTGATATTCACATGAAATCCCTCAAATTTATTCCTGATAATAAAGAATTATTTTCTAAAAATCTATATCTAAATTACTATGACTTAATACCTATACTATCATTAAGAGATATTCCTTTAGATGATTCTTTAAAAAGTTGGGGTAAAAGAACATTTGATGTTATTATAGCATTATTTGTCTTACTATGCATCCTTTCTTGGTTGATTCCTATTCTAGGATTAATTATAAAAATAGAAAGTAAGGGTCCTATTTTTTTTAAACAAAGCAGACCGGGAATTAAGGAAAAAGCTTTTTTCTGCTATAAATTTAGGTCTATGAGAATAAATGCTAGATCCGAAGATTCTGCTAGCAGAAATGATCCTCGTATAACAAGCGTTGGTAAGTTTATAAGACGAACAAGTATTGACGAATTACCTCAATTCTTAAATGTTTTATTAGGAGATATGTCTGTGGTTGGGCCAAGACCTCATTTATGGAAACAAAATGAATTATACGGCACCAAGATATCTAAATATATGGTTCGACATTTTGTAAAACCTGGAATAACCGGATTAGCTCAAGTAAGAGGTTATAGAGGAGGAATAGAAAGTAATGAAGATATTATAAACAGAACAAAATATGATATTTTCTATATCGAAAACTGGTCCATGTTATTGGATATTTATATAATTGTTCAAACAACTTTTAATATTTTTAAAGGAGATAAAAACGCTTATTGATTTTTACAGTAAAATTCTAATGCCAAAAGCACGAATTAGTATATTTTTGTCACAGGATATAGATAATTACTAGAAACGAAATCTAACAGGCTAAAAAGATTCTCTTGATAAAAAAGATGATTTTTTAATAGGTTAAGGTTACATGGAGCTTTTAAATTAATTGCTAAAAATAAATGAAGATATCAGTAATAGGTACAGGCTATGTTGGATTAGTTACAGGAACGTGTTTGGCGGAGACAGGAAATGAAGTAGTTTGTGTAGATATAGATGAACAAAAAGTACAAAAAATGCGTAACGGTGAAGTTCCTATCTACGAGCCTCATTTGGATGTATTGTTTGAAAGAAATATTAAAGCGAGTAGATTACAGTTCACGACTTCACTAGAAGAGGGTTTAAATCATGGAGAAATTATCTTTTTGGCCTTACCAACTCCTGAGGACGAAGATGGTTCTGCGGATCTTTCGTATGTTTTAGGAGTTTCGGATCAAATAGGTAAAATTATTTCTGACTATAAGGTCATTGTGGATAAGAGCACAGTACCTGTTGGGACGGCGGAAAAAGTTCAATCGGCTATTGCAAAGAATGCTCAATGTGATTTTGATGTGGTTTCTAATCCGGAATTTTTGAGAGAAGGATTTGCAGTAGATGATTTTCTGAAGCCAGAACGAATAGTTGTAGGATCTTCTTCGGAGAGAGCCACAGCGCTTATGCAAAAGCTATATAAGCCCTATGTTAGATCGGGTAATCCGATACTTATAATGGACGAAAAATCTGCTGAACTAACTAAATATGCAGCCAATTCATTTTTAGCTACTAAGATTACTTTTATGAATGAGATCGCAAATTATTGCGAAAAAGTAGGAGCAGATGTAGATAAGGTACGAATAGGAATGGGTACAGATTCTAGGATCGGAAAACGCTTTTTGTTTCCAGGAATTGGATATGGAGGTTCTTGTTTTCCTAAGGATGTTAAAGCATTACATAAATCAGGAAAAGATGACAATTATGATTTTAAAATTTTAGAATCTGTAATCGCAGTAAATCAAGATCAAAAAGTTGTATTAATTCCGAAGATTACAAAGTATTTTAACAATGATCTTAGAGGAAAGACTTTCGCAATTTGGGGATTAGCCTTTAAGCCAGAAACGGATGATATCCGAGAAGCACCTGCACTAGATATAATTGATAGTTTATTAAGCAAAGGTGCAGAGATAAAAGCTTTTGATCCAGAAGCAATGGAAAATGTATCAAAGAAATATGGAGATAAAATCACCTTTTCTGAATCAATGTATGAAACTTTGAAAGGATCAGATGCTTTGATCATTTGTACAGAATGGAGTATTTTTAGAACACCGGATTTTGAAAAAATAAAGAATGATCTTATAAATCCAGTTATTTTTGACGGAAGAAACTTATACGATCTTAAGGATATGGAAAAAGAAGAAATCTCTTATTTTTCTATAGGAAGAAAGGATATAAAATTATAAAATGAAGAAAGTTTTAATTACTGGAGCAGCAGGTTTTTTAGGATCACATCTTTGTGATCGGTTCATTAATGAAGGGTATCACGTTATCGGAATGGATAACCTGATTACAGGAGACTTGAAGAATATTGAACACCTGTTTAAGTTGAAAAACTTTGAATTCTATAATCACGATGTTTCAAAATTTATTCATGTTCCAGGTAACTTAGACTATATTTTACATTTTGCCTCTCCTGCAAGCCCTATCGACTATCTCAAAATTCCTATTCAAACTTTAAAAGTTGGATCATTAGGAACACATAACCTTTTAGGTCTAGCAAAAGAAAAGAATGCAAGGATACTAATAGCCTCAACAAGTGAAGTATATGGTGACCCTTTGGTTCATCCACAAACGGAAGATTATTATGGTAATGTGAATACTATAGGACCTCGTGGTGTCTATGATGAAGCAAAACGATTTCAGGAATCCATAACGATGGCGTATCATACCTATCATAAGGTAGAAACCAGAATTGTTCGTATTTTTAATACATATGGCCCTAGAATGCGATTGAATGACGGAAGAGTAGTTCCTGCTTTTATTGGACAGGCATTAAGAGGAGAAGATCTTACCGTTTTTGGGGAAGGTTTACAGACACGATCTTTTTGTTATGTGGATGATTTAATAGAAGGGATTTATAGATTATTATTTAGTGATTATGTATATCCAGTTAATATTGGTAACCCTAATGAAATTACAATCAAAGACTTTGCCGAGGAGATTATAAGATTAACAGGAACGGAGCAAAAAGTAATTTATAAACCGCTTCCGGTTAATGATCCTTTACAAAGACAACCGGATATTTCTCGAGCTAAAGAGATTTTGAAATGGCAACCACAAATTGATAGATCAGAAGGAATGAAAAGAACTTTAGAATATTTTAAAGGTTTATCTCACGAAGAGTTATATAGAAGTGAACACAAAGATTTTTCATCTTATTCTTAATATAGGATGCATCACAAAAGAGGAGGATATTCATATTTAATTAGACCAATACTTATTGTAATTGATCTGGTTATCTTATTAGGGTCTTCTTACTACATTCTGAATGATATTGTATCTAATCAACTTTATGCGTTTTTGTCAGTTGTTTGGTTGATCTCTGCATATTTGCTGAATTTTTACGAAGTATATAGATTTACTAAAGTAATTACAATTGTTTCTCTTTTAATTAGACAAGGGTTACTAATTCTTATACTTCTATATGCCTATTTTGGATTACTTAAAATAAACTTCTTTTCGGTAAAGGACACTTTTTACTTTATTATAATCACGATTTCGTCCGTTGGAGTTGTTAAGGTTATTACATATTACGCACTTAGAAGATATCGATCGTATTTGGGTGGAAACAACAGAAGAGTAATTATTATTGGAAACAATAAAAGTGCACAACAACTTAAAACTTTTTTCGAAAAAAGAAAAGACTTAGGATATCAAGTGTTAGAGGTGTTTTCTGATAAACTTACCCTGAAAATCAAAGATAGTTTTGAGTTTTTGGAGAAAGAAGATGTAGATGAAATATATTGTTCGATAGATGAAATTTCGGATGAAGTTATAAATGAATACGTGAAATATGCGGATCAGAATTATAGTGTTCTTAAATTTATACCTAGCTCACAACGTATTTTTTCAAAACGACTCAAAACTAATTATTACGAATATTTACCAGTACTATCGATTCCAGAAGTATCATTAAATAGTGCTCTTAACAGGGCAATTAAGAGGGGATTTGATATTGTTTTTTCTTTGTTAGTTATTATCCTAATACTTTCCTGGTTAATTCCATTACTATACATCCTGATAAAACTGGAATCTAGAGGGCCATTAATTTATAGTCATAGACGAAATGGAATCAATTATAAAGAGTTTGTATGTTATAAATTTAGGTCTATGAGAGATGAGAATTTTTCGGATCTTGTACAGGTCAAAAAAGAAGATCATAGAGTTACTAAAATAGGTCGGTTTATTAGAAGAACAAGTATAGATGAATTGCCACAGTTTTTTAATGTGTTTTTTGGAGATATGTCTGTAGTTGGTCCTAGGCCACACATGATTTCATATACTAAGGATTATGGAAAAAGAATTGACAAATATAATTTTGTTTTCCGTCATTCTGTGAAACCAGGAATAACAGGAATGGCTCAGGTAAAAGGATATAGAGGAGAGGTGGAAAATGATGAAGATATCGTAAATCGTATTAAATATGACATTTTTTATATAGAAAATTGGTCTCTATTGTTGGATTCAAAAATTATAATTGACACAATAATTAATGTCATTAAAGGGCAGGAAAAAGCATATTAGTGAGATTCAGTTTTTAAAGGATATCAGCCTTTAATACTACACTACATATCACTATAATTAGAAAAGGTGAGATTAAGCAAAAAAATAACTGAACTTTCCGAAGTGTTTTATAAACATGATGATGATTTGGTACTAACCATTTTCTGGAATAGTCTTTATATCGCTTTTCTATTATTGCCTTTGGGGATTAATCTCCCAACTCCTTTTTTTATTATTTCGATCATTCTTGGAATTGTAAATGTTTTTAAGTCTAGAAAGAAATTTGTTTTAGATAATAAAACAGTGCTACTGTTTCCTTTGTATTTTATAATAATGTTGCTTAGTTTATTTTATACAGATAATATTTCTGATGGATTAAACATACTACAGCGTTCTTTGTCTCTATTTTTGTTTCCATTGATCTTTCTTTTTGTTAAAGAAGATGCTTCTACAGTAAAGAAGTTGTTTGATTTTTTACTTTTTGGATTGATAATCTCGTTTTTTGTAAACTTTTCGATTGCCGTATATAATTCGATATCTATGATAAAAGGAGGGTTTTCTCTAGAGGTTTCTATTGATGATCTTACTACCTTTTTTAATGCGCTTATGCATGGATGGAATTACTTTATAGGTGATGAGTTCTCTAAACTAATCAATCCCAGTTATCTTTCTCTTTATATACTATTAGTGCTAAGTTATTATTTGAAAAATAACTTAGATACAAGATTACGAACATGCGTTGTTGTCATTCTATTTTTATATCTGTTTTTATTGGCATCCATTGCAGCTTATATGATATTAATAATCATGTCATTGATATTGATTTTTAATATTTCTAATAAGAGTAGAAAACATACAATGTTCATTATGTTTCTTTTAGGAATTATAGTGTTTCTTAACAATCCACGTGTATTGGATTTTTACTCTAAAGTTAAAGATATTGGGAATACCATAGAATACGCTAATTCTACTTCAGAAAAGGCAAGATTATTATCTTGGGATGCTAGCATTAAGTTAATTGAAGAGGCACCGCTATTAGGGTATGGGATTGGAGATGCTAATGATGTTTTGATAAAAAAATATAAAGAGTTAGGATATACTTATAACTTTGAAAATAAGTATAATGCACATAATCAATTTCTTCAGACATTACTTCAGACAGGAGTCTTGGGATTAGGAATTTTAGTTAGTATTTTTATTTTATTGGCGATACGCATGAAGAGAAGTGGGAATGAATTTTCAGTTTTCTTAATTCTTTTTGTATCACTGGTATTCGAATCCATGTTAGTGAGATTTAATGGAATTGTATTTTTCTCTATTATAATGCCATTGCTACTCAAAAAGAGAAGTATTTTGAGTAGTAGAATTATCCGTAATATTCCTACTTCATAAAATACACAAAATCGGCATAAAAATTATTAGTAAGAAAAAAGGGAAAGAAGTATTTTTGAACACATAAAAGTTAGCCATCAAACAACCATTAAATATGAATATTTTAGTACTAGGATCTGGAGGAAGAGAGCACACATTCGGTTATCAGATTGCCCAAAGCAACTTATGCGAAAAATTATTTGTTGCGCCGGGAAATGCAGGAACCTCAGAGATCGCTACAAATGTAGCGATATCGGTAACAGATTTTAAAGCAATAAAGGATCTTGTTTTAAAAGAAAAGATAGAAATGGTTGTAGTAGGGCCTGAAGACCCATTAGTTCAGGGAATAACTGATTTTTTCTCAAAAGATAATGAGCTCAAAAACGTATCGGTTATCGGTCCATCGCAAGAAGGAGCAAAGTTGGAAGGAAGTAAAGAGTATGCAAAAGAGTTTTTATTTAGACACAATATCCCTACCGCAGCATATCAAAGCTTTACAGCAAGTACCGTTAATGAAGGGAAACAATTTTTAGAAACGCTAAACTCACCATATGTTTTAAAAGCGGATGGCCTTGCTGCCGGAAAAGGAGTACTGATTCTTAAGGATATTGATGAGGCCAAAACAGAGCTCGAAAATATGCTTACAAATAAAAAATTTGGTGCTGCTAGTGAAAAAGTTGTTATTGAAGAGTTTTTAGATGGGATCGAATTAAGTGTTTTCGTATTGACTGATGGTAAGAATTACGTTACGCTTCCAACAGCAAAGGACTATAAGCGTATTGGAGAAGGAGATATTGGTCTTAATACTGGAGGAATGGGTGCAATTTCACCAGTTCCATTTGCAGATGAGGACTTTATGAATAAGATTGAAGAACAAATTATTAAACCAACGGTCGATGGCCTTGCAAAAGAAGAAATAGAGTATAAAGGCTTTATTTTTATAGGATTGATTAAGGTAGGAAACGACCCTAAAGTAATAGAATACAATGTGAGAATGGGAGATCCAGAAACAGAAGCTGTTTTACCAAGAGTAAAAACGGATTTAGTTTCTTTATTCAAACATGTATCTGACCAAACATTGGATCAAGTAGAGATAGAAATAGACCCTAGAAGTGCTACTACAGTAATGACAGTTTCCGGAGGATATCCTGAAGGATACGAAAAAGGGAAGGAAATTACAGGAATAGAACAAATAAAGGACTCTATAGTCTTTCATGCAGGAACCAGACTTGATAACAACAAAGTAGTCACCAATGGAGGACGAGTTATTGCAGTCACCTCTTTAGATGATGATTTTAGAAAAGCATTAAAAAAATCCTATCATAACATTGAGAAACTACATTTTGACAAAATGTATTATAGAAAAGATCTTGGATTTGATTTATAAAAAATTAAAATAGAAAAGCTAAAAAGCTCATTGTTATTAAACAATGAGCTTTTTTTAATAGTAAGTGGTATAAGAAATTAATTCAAAAATGAATGAGCTTTAGGATCCCTATCCTCTTCATTATTGTCATTAAATTTCTTTAATTCTTTCATCCAATAGAAAAAGGCTACAAAACCAATAAGCATAAACAACCAGTTTACAATGTTGGCAGCTCCCCAACTCTCTAACTCTAAAGCTCTAAGGGCATCCATAGGAGCAAAAAGTACGTCTACAAATAGAGATGCAATAGCTTCAAAAAAATCTTTCCACATATGATTTTCATTTTCATTATAAAAAGTGAACTAAAAACTTTTTATAAATTAGTTATATTATAATTAAAAACAATGATATCTTGTTTGACGCAAAAATATAAAAAATAGTAGTGTTATCAAGCTTTTTTAGTAAATCAAAGCCGATTAATTTTTTAATCGTTGCGGTATACATGTTTGTATTATACATAATCGCACACTATAAAAAGGGTTTAAACCTTGATTATATAGCCATTCTTAGCTTTGTTGGTGGTCTTATAGCATATGTTTTGGCTATGTTAATTTTGAATTTAGTAACTCAAAAAAATGATTTAACCCAGAAAAGTACAAATACAATACTCCTGTTTGCTTTTTTAACGGCTATATTACCCAATTCGCTAACAGATTACCGAGTTTTATTATCCAATCTATTTGTGATTTTGGGAGTAAGAAGTGTATTGAGTTTAAGAAGCGGAAAGGATATTAAATCTAGTATTCTCGATGCATCTTTGTGTATTGGTTTAGCATCTTTAGCGTATTTCTGGAGTATAGCCTTTATTGTTGTTGTTTTTTTCGGGATTTTATTTTTTGAACCTAAAAATTATAGGAATTGGATCATTCCAATTATTGGTTTATCGATAGTTTATATACTATCCAACTGTTTTACCTTGCTATTTTATGACTCTTTCTTTTTAATCACTAACTACGTAGAATCTCTGTCATTTTCCTTTGACGGTTATGTTAGTAAAGGAAGTCTTTTCTCAATAGGAGTTTTGATAATCTGTATATTGTTTTTCTTCACGATATATTTGATAAAATATAATCGAAAATCCACCAAATCAAAACCTGTTTTAAAAGTTGTTATTGCACAATTATTGATTGCAGTAGCGATAGTAGTGATTGCTCCTAATAAAAATACTGCAGAAATGATTTTTATAGCTAGTCCATTGGCAATCATTGGAACAACCTATTTAGAAATAGATAATGGAAAGTTAATACAAGAAATTAATCTTTGGGTATTTCTTTTGCTACCTTTTATGATTTTACTATTTTGATTACATCTTATTTAGATATTATAGAATCAGAACTTCAGCATAGATTATCGCATAAATATGTATGGTATAGAAAACAAAATGATCTATGGGATAGGCAGAGTAATTTTATATACAGTTCGGTAAAATGGGAAGACCTGGTCTTAAAAATTTCTGAAACAGTTTCGAGATTTAAAATAGATAAAAACGATTTTTTTTATTATGCTATTAACCGATGGTATAATTATTGGAGCGCCTTGGCTGTAGAATTGATTTTCACTCATTTGGATGAGATTGTTTCTACTAGAAATCAAAGAAATGAGTTGATCGATTTTTCTTTATTTGGAGAGAAATTTGATTACAGCACAAGCAATTTCCCAAAAGGTTTTAAGAAATCATTAGAATATGCTCTAGACTATCCTAAAGAGCTGGTTTATTGGTTGTGCAAAAACCAAAGTCAACAACAAAGAAAACATATAGAGAATAGAATGTTTGTAGTAGTATACGCTAAAGATGGCGATCATTGGAAGCTAAAAGCACAAATTTCCTGGCTTAAAGATATTATCTCAACATATGTTGCTACATTTGACGACTCAAAATTGTTTAGATTACAATTGCAGCCTTATAAAATTGCCAAAGCAGGGTTAATATGGGCTATAAAATAGAAGGATGCGGGTTACATAGAAAATGAACTATATAGGATCAAAATATAAACTTTCTAATTTTATTAAAACTTCTGTACAAGATACTGTTGGTGACACCTTAAAAAATAAAGTGTTTTGCGATCTTTTTGCGGGAACAGGTATAATTGGTAGAAGTTTTAAGACGTCAGTGAAACAAGTAATAGCTAATGATTTAGAATATTATAGCTATGTATTAAACCGAAATTATATAGGTAACCATAGAATTATTGAAGCCTCAGATTATATTGCTAAACTGAATCAATTAGAAGGAAAAAAAGGGTTCGTTTATAAAAACTACTGTAATGGAGGGGCTTCTGAACGTCAATATTTCAGTAATGATAATGGTCGTAAGATAGATGCGGCAAGAATGCAGATTGAAAACTGGAAAGTATCCGGAGAAATTGATGATAACATCTATTATCTTCTACTAGCATCCTTGTTAGAAAGTGCAGATAAGGTTGCTAATACTGCCGCGGTTTATGCAGCATATCTAAAAAAACTAAAGAAAACAGCTGAGAAACAGTTAGACGTTGTTAGCGCAAGTTTCGAAATAACCGATGGTAATCATAAAGTATTCAATAAAGATAGTAATGCATTGATTAAAGAAATAGAAGGAGATATATTGTATTTAGATCCACCCTATAATGCTAGACAATATGGGGCCAATTATCATATGCTGAATACTATTGCAAAATATGATACCTTTGTACCTGCCGGAAAGACAGGTCTAAGACCTTACGAAAGATCTAATTATTGTAAGAAAGGTGAAGTCGCATTAGTTTTTGAAGAACTAGTCAAAAATGCAAATTTCAAATACATTTTTCTTAGTTATAATAACGAAGGATTGATGAAAGAAGAAGAAATAAGACAGATTATGGAGCGTTATGGAAGGTATGATTTAGTAACTACAGCATATCAAAGATTTAAAGCAGATAAAACAGAAAATAGAAACCATAAAGCGATAGCAACAACAGAATATTTACACATCTTAGAAAAATAAGAACAATGTTTACAGATAAAGCAAATAAGATTTTTAAAGAAGTTATAGACATGTATCACGTGATTGATCGTGTGGATCAAGAGTTTTCGAATCCATATGATAGTAAATCAGAGCGAATAGAACATTTATTATATCGTAAATGCTGGATCGATACAGTGCAATGGCATTATGAAGACATTATTCGTGATCCGGAAATTGATCCTGTAGCAGCTTTAACGTTAAAAAGACAGATTGATGCATCTAACCAAGATCGAACTGATATGGTGGAATATATTGATAGCTACTTTTTAGAAACATATCAAGATGTTACTCCTAAATCGGATGCATCTATTAATACAGAGAGTCCAGCTTGGGGAGTAGATCGGTTATCGATATTAGCGTTGAAAGTATACCACATGCATCAAGAGACTATCAGAGAAGGAGCATCAGACACACATAAAGCCGCTTGTCAAAAAAAATACAATGTATTATTAGAGCAGCAGATTGACCTTTCTACGGCTATAGACACCTTGTTAAAGGATATAGAGAATGGCGATAAATACATGAAGGTATATAAGCAGATGAAGATGTATAATGATGATGAACTTAATCCAGTTTTACGAGGAGAGAAATAATTAGCAACTAGCTATTTTTAAATTGTTAGTAGAGAGTTCCTTTCCCTTATGGAGAAGGTTAAGATGAGGGGATTTCGTTTCAGAAAACATTATTTCAATTCAATCATATTTTTTGAAAAAAACAACAATAATATCACAAAACAAAGCCCTTTCGAAGGGCTTTGACGCTCATATTTTGGTCATTCGGTTATCTGCCATGGGAGATGTAGCTATGACGGTGCCTATATTACGGACTTTTAGAGCTGCTTACCCCAATGTTAAAATAACGGTGCTTACCAGAAAATTCTTTGAGCCTATATTTTCAGGTATTGAAAACCTGGAAGTGTATCATGCAGATGTGGATGGAAAACACAAAGGGATTTTTGGATTATCAAAATTATCTAAAGAATTAAGAAGACTTGGCATAACTGCAGTTGCCGATCTGCACAATGTACTGCGATCAAATATACTTAAGAAGTTTTTCGCGCTGCGAGGAATTAAAGTAGTACAAATTAACAAAGGAAGAGCTGAGAAAAAGGCATTAACACGATCAGTAAATAAGAATTTTAAGCAATTAAAAACAACGCATCAGCGGTACGCTGATGTTTTTACTAGTTTAGGGTATTCTATCGATTTGGAGAAACATGCTTTTCCAGAAAAAACACCATTAACATCAGAGATTCTTAAACTAACGGAGAATTCAACTAAAAAATGGCTTGGTATTGCGCCTTTTGCACAATATGAGAGTAAAGTATATCCATTAGAATTAATGGTTAAGGTGATTGAACAACTTGATCAAGAAGATGCTTATGAAATGTTCCTTTTTGGAGGAGGGAAAAAGGAAAAAGATATTCTCAATAATATTGATAGTAAGTATAAAAATGTGATCAATGTAGCAGGTAAGTTATCTTTTAAAGATGAACTAAAGCTTATAGGAAACCTAGATGCAATGTTATCTATGGATAGTGGTAATGCACATTTGGCAGCAATGTATGGAGTACCAACATTAACGTTATGGGGAGTTACACATCCTTTTGCAGGTTTTATGCCTTTTGGACAACCTATGGAATATGCGATTTTACCAAACTTAGCAAAATACGATCAAATCCCAACTTCAATTTATGGAAATAAAGTGCCAGCTGGATATGAAAAGGTAATGCACACAATTAAACCGGAAACGGTGATTGAAGCTATTAATAAACTGTAAATTTAGTTGAAATTTGTTCCTTCTCCCTCGAGGGAGAAGGTTAGGATGAGGGTGTTTTACACTAATCTAAACATCATCAAAATCCACCTTTATAGTAGATGAGGTAGGATGTGCCTGGCAAGCTAGCACTAAACCTTCAGCAAGCTCTCCATCAGTAAGAATGCTATTTTTTTCCATTACAGCAGTACCTTCGGTAATTTTACAAATACAAGAACTACAAACACCTCCTTGACAGGAATATGGAGCATCAATATCTTCTTCTAATGCAGCATCAAGAATAGTTTTTTTCTGATCCATCACGAAAGAAGTTTCCTCATCATCAACCAATATAGTGACGTTAGTTTTTCCTTCTAAATCAGCATCGATTTCTGTTGCTGAAGTACTACTGGTAAAAAGCTCCAAATGTATTTTGTCTTTTGCGATACCATTTTCCAGCAAGACATTAGTGACTGTATTGATCATTTCTTCAGGACCACAAAGGTAAAAAGCTTCAAAAGTAGTGTCCTTAAATTTATTCTTGGTGATATAGTTGATTGTTGATTTTTCGATTCTTCCAAAACGTGCTCCCTCTTCATCACTTCGACTATAGAAAAATTCTATAAACAATCTATCTGGATACTGTGTTTGCAAAGCAAGAAGCTCATTCAAAAATATAGTTTCAGCAGGAGTTTGATTTCCGTATACTAAAACAAAACGACTATTAGACTCTTCTTCTAGGACAGCTTTGATCATGCTCATCACTGGAGTAATACCGCTTCCTGCAACAAATGCAGCATAGGTGTTTTTAGCATCTTTAGTTGTTTGTAATAAAAAATTTCCTTCAGGTGTATGAACATCTAATGTATCACCAACCTCTAAAGTGTTATTTGCAAGAGTAGAGAAGATTCCATTTTCAATCTCTTTAACAGCCACTCTAAGAGATCCACTATTTGGAGAGGCACAAATAGAGTAGGCTCTTCTTATTTCATTACCTTCTACTTCTGTTTTTATGGTAGTGTATTGTCCAGCGGTAAAAGAATATGCTTCTTTTAATTCTGAAGGAACTTCGAATTCTATAGAAACCGCCTTAGGAGTTTCTCTTGTAATGTTCTTTATAGCAAGTGTATGAAAATCTGACATAGTAATATAATAAATTCTAAGCTGAAGACTTTAATTTTTCAGATTAGATCATTGTAACCCCATTATCTTTTAGGGATCAATTTTTTTGCAAAAATAACAAAGTTAACTGCTTTTGAGAAGATTAAATCATGATAATTGAATACTTAATAAAATTATTTTGTAACAAAATTCAATTTTTGATTACTAGTTAGTATATGAAGTTGTTCTTACTTCTTTAAAAACTACAACAACTATGTTTAAACACTTTATTTCATTACAGTGGAAATCTTTTTGGCGATCTGCTTCTCTTTCATCTGGAATTTGGATGAAAATTTTTATGGGATTTTGGGCAGTGTATTTCATCTTGATGATGATGGGAGGAAGTATTTTTGTGCATAAATATATCAATAAAGATTTATGTCTGGATCCTTTAGAAGTGGTGAGTAGATTTCTTATCTACTGGTGGGCTTTTGACCTTATTTTTAGATATGCATTACAAAAAATGCCAGTGATCAATATAAAACCCTTATTGATTTTACCCTTTAGTAAAAACAAGATTGTTTCTTTTGCCTTGGGAAAAACGATATTGTCATTTTTCAATATTATTCATGGATTCTTTTTTGTGCCATTTTCAGTACTGTTAATTGCTGAGGGAGATGCACCAGTACTTAATGTACTACTATGGAATGTTGGATTAATGGCATTAATATATGCTAATAATTTTTTGAATATCTTATTGAATAATAAAGACAGCCTGATCTATGCAGTTGGTGGTGTCATAGTTGTGCTGGGCGGATTGCATTATTTTGGATATTTTGATGTTACACAGTATACGGCGCCATTTTTCCAGGGATTATATGAATCTCAGTTTTTGTTCTTAGTACCTGTATTGGCTGCAGTAGGGTTATATATCATTGCTTTTAGATCTTTTGTTAAAGATTTGTTTCTGGATGCTGGATTAGCAACTAAATCTAAAAGCGTAAAAACTGAAAATTTAGAATGGTTGGATCGTTTTGGTAAAACAGCGACCTTCCTTAAAAATGATATTAAGCTTATAAAAAGAAACAAAAGAGCTAGGTCTACAGTAATCGTTAGTGCATTGTTTCTGTTTTATGGATTGTTGTTTTTTACAGGAGCGGTAGAAGCATATGAAGGACCCGTTTGGAAAATATTTGCAGGAATTTTTGTTTCAGGTGGTTTTTTGATGAGTTTTGGACAGTTTGTACCAAGCTGGGATAGTTCGTATTACCCATTAATGATGAGTCAGAATATCAAATACAGAGAATATCTATCATCAAAATGGTGGTTGATGGTAATGGCTACATTTATTTCTACGATTTTAGCTTCAGGATATTTATATTTTGGTTGGGAAGCATATCTGGCAGTGATCGTGGGAGCAATTTATAATATGGGAATGAATGCTCATGTGGTATTATGGGCAGGAGCTTATGTAAAAACTCCTATAGATCTTACTAGTAACAAAAAAGCTTTTGGAGACAAACAATCGTTCAACGTAAAAACTTTAATGTTATCGTTACCAAAATTGGCATTACCAATGATTTTATATGCGATAGGACATTACGCATACAGTCCATATGCTGGATACCTGTTAGTTGCTGTTGCTGGGATAGCAGGTTTTGCATTCAGAAATATGGTATTTGATAAAATTGAAAGAATTTATAGAACAGAAAAGTATAAAACGATCTGGGCATACAAACAAAAAAAATAAAACAATGATAGGAGTACATAATATAACGAAAACATATGCAGGTAATACCGTTTTGAGTATAGAGCATTTAGAAATACCAAAAGGAGATAGTTTTGGACTGGTTGGAAATAATGGAGCTGGAAAAACTACATTATTTAGTGCCTTATTGGATTTAATTAGGCCTACTACCGGATATATAGAAAATAGTGGGATTAAAGTAAGTGAAAGCGAAGAATGGAAGGCTATTACATCCGCATTTATTGATGAAACATTCTTGATCGGGTATCTAACTGCAGAGGAGTATTTTTATTTTATAGGAGAGCTTAGAGGTCAGAATAAAGCAGATGTAGATGCATTGCTTGCCGAGTTTGAAGATTTCTTTCACGGAGAAATTTTGGGACAAAAGAAATATTTGAGAGATCTATCTAAAGGAAACCAAAAGAAAGCAGGTATTGTGGCAGCATTAATTGGTAATCCAGAAGTGATTATTCTAGATGAACCTTTTGCAAACCTGGATCCTACAACACAGATTCGTTTAAAAAAAATCATTAAAGATCTGTCTGCAGATCCTAATGTTACGGTGTTAGTTTCTAGCCATGATTTAATGCATGTTACCGAAGTATGTCAACGTATTGTAGTATTAGATAAAGGAGAAGTAGTTAAAGATCTGTCTACATCAGAAGAAACATTAAAAGAATTAGAAGAGCATTTTAACAAATAATATATTTTCAAAAATAGTTAGGGAGTTAAAAAGTATTGGTTTGATTAAATCAATACTTTTTTTGTTTGAAATAGTTAGGTTTTAACAGAATAAAAGCAATACAGGGCTATTGTTAATAACTCAAAAAAAGACAACAGAAGTCATTTGCCTAAGGAGAAAAAGTTGTTAATAACCCTTTTTTTACAGAAAGAAATGTATTTTTACGTTTCACACATTATTTTTGTGCCTCTCTGATGCACTAAAACGCAAGTTTTTAAGTTATCAGCGTATAAATTATTCAGATTTGAGCAGAAATTTATCACAGATCATCGTTATACTTCTCCTAATAGGTATTGGGTTTAGTTGTTCGCGTAAAAAAGACAAATGGACCAATAGAACTTGGCATGATGTAACTACCAAGAACAATACGCTGTATAATGGTAGAGTAGCTTTCGAGAAAGGAAAGCAAGATATCGTGCAGACATATAAAGATAATTTTTGGGAACTACTTCCAGTAGAAAGATTGATTGTAAGTGAAAATGTTAGGTTGCCTAACGAGGTTCTGAATCAAAATTTTGATAAAGCCGAAGAAAAAGCAGCAAAAGCTATCCAGAAGCATAGTATGCTGATTGATGATAGAGAGCGAAACCCTAAAATGGATGAATCATTTTTGCTTTTGGGAAAAGCTAGATATAATGAACAACGTTTTATTCCTGCCTTAGAAGCCTTTAATTATATACTATATAAGTATCCTACCAGTAATAATATTAATCACGCAAAGGTTTGGAGAGCAAAAGCAAATCTTCGTTTGGATAATAACGAAAAGGCGATAGAGGATCTTATGAAGATGGTCGAAGAGGAATATATGGAAGCCCAGGATTACTCGGATGCTGTGGCTATGATTGCTCAAGCCTATATTAACCTGGAACAGAGAGATTCTGCCGTTACCTACATCAATAAAGCAGCGATTCATTCTAAGAATTATGAAGAAAAAGGTAGATATCTATATGTCAAAGGTCAATTGCTCAATCAATTAGGCTATAAGGATAGTGCTAATTATGCTTTTGATCAGGTTATTGAACTTAATAGAAAAACACCAAGACGGTATATGCTTAATGCCTATATGGCAAAAGCAAGAAACTTTAATTATGATACCGGAAATAAACAAGAGTTTCTCGAGCTTTTAACGGATCTAGAAGAAAATCGCGAAAACAGGCCTTTCTTAGATAAAATCTATAATCAAAAAGCAGTGTACTTTAATACACTCGATTCTATTGATTTAGCAGTGATGCATTATAACAAATCATTACGCACCAATTCTGATGATAAACATTTGGAATCACTGAACTATAAAGCATTAGGGGATATCAATTTTGATGATAAGGAGTATGCGATAGCTGGAGCGTATTATGACAGCACTTTGGAACGTATGATTGTGGATTCAAAGAAATATAGAGTGCTGAAAAAGAAGAGAGTAAACCTTGATGATGTGATTTTGTATGAAGGGATTGCGCAGACTAATGATAGTATTCTTAGTGCAGTATCTATGTCACCAGAAGAACGATTAGCATATTATTCTGAATACACTGAAAAAATTAAAGCCGAAGCTATTGCAGCTGAAGAGGCAGCAGAAATTGCAAGAATAAAAGGGGAACTTCCTAATGAACAACGATTTAATCAACCAAAGACTGGCTTAGGAAATAGTAGTGGTCCAAATCCAGGCGAAGGTGGAACGTTTTATTTCTACAACCCCACTACGGTAGCGTATGGCAAAACTACTTTTAAGAGGACTTTCGGTAATCGGGAATTGCAGGATAATTGGAGGATTTCTAGTATAACAAACCCAAGTGCTGTATCTAGTGAAGATCAAAGCGAAATAGAAGAGTATTCTATTGATGCAGATCCTACGTTTGACCCGCAAACATATATTACTCAACTACCAACGGATAAAGTGGTTTTGGATAGTTTGCAAACAGATAGAAATTTTGCCTATTATCAATTAGGTGTTATCTATAAAGAGAAGTTTCAGGAATATGGATTAGCTACGGATAAGTTCGAAGAGCTCTTAAAAAGTGATCCGGAAGAACGTTTAATCGTTCCTTCTAAATATAATTTATACAAAATATATCAATTACAAGGAGATATAACAAAATCCAATGAGCTTAAGCAGGATATCATCAATACTCATGGAGATTCTCGTTATGCTAAAATCCTTCAGAATCCTGACGAAGCATTAAAAAATGACCAAAACAGTCCAGAATCTATGTACAATAGATTGTATAGAGATTTTAAGAACCAGAAATATGCTTCGGTGATTAAAGAAAGTGATGAGTTGATCACTAAATTTGGAGGAGAGGATTTTGTTCCTAAATTCGAATTGCTAAAAGCTCAGGCAACAGGTCGTTATAAAGGATTTGAAGCATATAAAGAAGCCTTAAATTATGTTTCACTGAACTATCCTCAAAGTCCTGAAGGTAAAAAGGCACAACTAATTTATCAAACGACTATTCCTCAGATTCAAAATAGTGATTTTGTGGAAGGTATTGATCAGAAAAAAAACCAGAAGCTAGTATATGCGTATTCTAGATTTGGAGATAATCAGGCACAGGAGTTAAAGGAACGATTAGAGGCTATTTTAAAAGACCTTCGATATGACAAAATGAAGGTGTCCTTGGATATTTATAATAAAGACCAACAGTTCGTGGTAATCCATACTAAAAGAGATAAATTAGGCGCAGAAGGTTTGGCAGAGCTTTTAATTATTGGTAAAATAGAGGATACTCGAGGAGTGGATCTTACAAAATGGAATCGAAAAAAGAAATATTATCAAAAGGTAGACAAAGAATACTTTATTGTAGCGTCTCCTAATTATAGAATCATCCAGATACATAAGAATCTGGACACCTATTTAAAACCTAAATCAGAATAATAATTTTAATCCCCCCAGTAGTATGTTTTCAGACAATAAAAAAGGAAAGGATCAAGCTTTAACGGATTTTTCCAGAAACCAGAACAAAATTTCAGAAGGAACTAAAATTGTAGGAGACGTTGTTTCCGAAGGAGGTTTTAGAATAGAAGGAACCATAGAGGGAACTTTTAAAACTACAGGAAAAGTAGTGGTTGGAAAATCAGGTTTTATTCAAGGGACATTAGAGTGCTCTGATGCTGATTTCGAAGGAAAGTTTTCTGGTAATCTTGTAATATCCGGGACATTATCATTAAAACCAACAGCGCATATTGAAGGAGAAGTTTCTGTAGGGAAATTAGCAGTTGAGCCAGGAGCAACCTTTAATGCATCTTGTGTTATGAAAGGTGGCGTTAAATCTCTTGGAGGCAAGCAAGATGGACAAAAACAAGGACAAGGGAAATCAGCTTAGGAAGTATTTAGCCTTAACAGGAATTGCCTTTGAAATGGGAGCAATCATTTTTGCCTGTGCCTACATAGGGAAAAAATTGGATGCCTATTACCAATTTGAGAAAAACTGGTGTACTATGGGGTTTGTTCTTTTTGGAGTTGCGTCTTCGTTATATCTAGTTATTAAACAATTAGATAGAATTAATAATTCTAAGAAATAAGTTGTTTGCTTATTTTTATTAAATGTTCAAAACAGTTTTCTTTTAATAACATTAAATGGCACAGTTTTTATGATTCAAATTAGTGGACCAAATGAGTAAGAATTTACTTCGGTTTTTTGTAATCTTTCTTATTTTCTTGACAGGAAGTTACTTTGTGCATACTTGGTTGGCGCGTTTTTTTTCTCTTAATAGTGATGCATTTATTCTTAAGGTATCCTATATCTTTAATAGCATATATGCTGTTTGTCTAATCATTACAATTTTTATGCTTCGTAAGAAGTTCAAGGATCAAATTGGCTTTATTTTTTTGGCTGGTAGTTTTGTTAAATTAGGTGTTTTTGTTGCTATTACTAAGCTAAGCAGTATTGAAGTAGATAAAAGTGTTTTTCTGGATTTTTTTACTCCCTATGTAATTAGTTTGGTCTTAGAGGTATACTATGTGTCTAAAATCCTTAATGAGTCTAAATAGTTGATTTACAGTAATTTATTTATTTCAAAATTATATTAAACTTATTTGCGTAAAATAGTTTAAGAATCTAACATAATTATGTACATTTGCACCGAAATTTAGGAACCGAAATCTGACCTAGAATGCAAAAAATTAGTGTAGTTAGAATTTTTATGACTTTGGCTTTGATTCTCACTTCTTTGAATCTTGTAGCAAAGGATGCTGAGAATGTAGAAAAAGAAGGAAAAGATGGTTTAAAGACTGAAATTAAAGAGTTTATTGATCATCACCTTCTGGATTCACACGATTTTACATTGTTTTCCGATAAAGAAACGGGAAAACATTTTGGGTTTCCGTTACCAGTTATTTTATGGGATGGAGGTTTGAAAGTTTTTTCTTCTTCTAAGTTTCATCATGGAGAAACAGTAGCAGAGGTAGACGGAGAGTACTACAAATTATATCACTCGAAAATTTACAAAACAGATGCAGAAGGTACTATCGAGTACGATGATGAGCATCATGCTATCAATGCAAAACCTTTAGATTTTTCAATAACGAAAAATGTAGTAAGTATATTTTTAATAGGATTACTAATGTTTTTTATGTTTAGAGGACTTGCAAAATCTTACAAGAAAAATAATGGAATACCTACTGGTGCTGGACGTTTCTTAGAACCGTTAGTGCTTTTTGTTAGGGATGAAATTGCAATTCCTAATATCGGAGAGAACAAGTATAGGAGATATATGAGTTTCCTACTTACTGTATTTTTCTTCATTTGGTTTTTGAATCTTTTAGGGATGACTCCTCTGGCAGTAAATGTTACAGGAAATATTGCGGTTACTTTTGCTTTGGCATTAATAACTTTTTTAATTACCAATTTTACAGCTAACAAAAACTATTGGGGTCACATATTTTGGATGCCAGGTGTACCTACATTTATGAAGATTGTTTTAGCACCGATAGAATTATTAGGTGTTTTTATTAAGCCATTTTCATTAATGATTCGTTTATATGCTAATATGACTGCTGGTCATGTAGTATTAATGAGTATTGTTGGATTGATGTTTATTTTCAAAAGCTGGATTGGTAGCCCATTATCATTTGGTTTGGCATTTGCACTATCAATATTAGAATTGTTGGTAGCGGCATTACAAGCATATATATTTACGATGTTGGCTGCGTTATACTTTGGTATGGCGAATGAAGAGGCACATCATTAAAATTTAATTTGAAGTTTAATTTTTAATTATATAATCATGGAAATCCCAAGAATTATTGGAGCAGGTTTAATTGTAATAGGTGCTGGAGTTGGTATCGGTAGAATTGGTGGTCAGGCAATGGATGCTATTGCACGTCAGCCAGAAGCTTCTGGTAAGATCCAAACGGCAATGCTTATTGCTGCCGCTCTTATTGAAGGTATTGGATTTGCTGCGTTATTCGCATCTTAATCATTCAATTACAAACAACAGCTGTAACGGTTGGTTATAGCTGTTGTTATTAGATTGTTAAAAATTAAAGAAAATAACATAATTAATTATGGATAAGTTAATAAATGATTTTTCATTCGGTCTGTTTTTCTGGCAGATACTTTTGTTTGTAGGATTACTATTGTTATTAAGAAAATTTGCTTGGAAGCCTATTCTGGACTCTGTTAATAATCGTGAAGAAGGAATCAAAAATGCATTAGAGTCGGCTGAGGCTGCTAGAAAAGAAATGCAAAACCTTCAAGCTGATAATGAACGTATTCTTAATGAAGCACGTGCTGAAAGAGATGGAATGTTGAAAGAAGCAAGACAGCTTAAAGAGAATATGATATCTGAGGCTAAAGCGGAAGCTCAAACAGAAGCGGATAAGATTGTTGCTCAAGCACAAGCTACTATCGAAAATGAAAAGAAAGCTGCCATTGCAGATCTTAAGAGTCAAGTAGCAGGACTTTCTGTAGATATCGCAGAAAAAGTAGTAAGACAAGAATTAGCTGACAAAGACAAACAACTAGCGTTGGTAGAGTCTATGTTAGGAGATGTTACTTTAAACTAATCATAAGATAAGATGAGTAGAGCAGCAATACGTTATGCTAAGGCAGTTTTGAGTTTAGCTCAAGATAAAAAAACTACTGAAGATGTTCAGAAAGATATGCAAAGTATTATCGCTACTGTAGAAAATAGTGCTGAGCTCAAAATGGTGTTAAATAGCCCTTTGGTCAAGAGTGAAGTGAAACTTGCTTCTTTAAAAGAAATCTTTAAAGATACTGGAGATCTGACACAAAAGCTTTTTGATACATTGATTACAAATAAAAGAGTAGATTTATTAGCTGATGTTGCTAATAAGTATATTGTTTTGTTTGATGAATTAAATAATACTCAGGTAGCAACAGTTACTACTGCAGTTCCTATCGACAAGGCGTTAAGTACAAAGGTGCTGGCTAAAGTGAAGGAATTAACAGGGAACGAAGCTACCATAGAAAATGTTATCGATGAGAGTATCATTGGTGGATTTATTCTAAGAGTAGGAGATTTGCAGTATAATGCAAGTATAGCTAATAAGCTAACAAGTTTAAAAAGAGAATTGAGTAATTAATAAATTACTTCAATAATATAAATTTAATAATAAGAGAATGGGTGTTAATACTCATTTTTGTAAACTATTATAAAATGGCAGAGGTGAATCCTGCTGAAGTATCAGCAATATTAAAACAACAATTATCTGGGTTTGAAGCTACGGCTTCACTAGAAGAAGTAGGTACGGTATTACAGGTTGGTGATGGTATCGCCAGAGTATACGGATTGTCTAACGTTCAGTATGGAGAATTAGTAGAATTCGAATCTGGATTAGAAGGAATCGTACTGAATCTTGAAGAAGATAATGTTGGGGTAGTACTTTTAGGTTCTTCAACAGAAGTAAAAGAAGGTGTAACAGTAAAACGTACACAAAGAATTGCTTCTATCAATGTTGGAGAAGGAATTGTAGGTCGTGTAGTGGATACCTTAGGGGCTCCTATCGATGGTAAAGGTGCGATCGAAGGTGAAACTTTCGAAATGCCATTAGAGCGTAAAGCTCCTGGTGTAGTTTTCCGTCAACCGGTAACTGAACCATTACAGACAGGAATTAAATCTATCGATGCGATGGTGCCAATCGGTAGAGGGCAACGTGAGTTGGTTATTGGTGACCGTCAGACTGGTAAAACAACAGTGTGTATTGATACGATCCTTAATCAAAAGGAATTTTATGATGCAGGTGAACCAGTATATTGTATATATGTGGCTATCGGTCAGAAAGCGTCAACCGTTGCATTGATTGCTAAAGTATTAGAAGAAAAAGGTGCATTGGCATATACAACTATTGTTGCAGCTAATGCTTCTGATCCTGCTCCAATGCAAGTATATGCACCATTTGCGGGGGCTGCGATTGGTGAATATTTCCGTGATACAGGTCGTCCAGCTTTGATTATTTATGATGATTTATCTAAGCAAGCGGTAGCATATCGTGAAGTATCTTTATTGTTACGTCGTCCACCAGGACGTGAGGCGTATCCTGGTGATGTATTTTATCTTCACTCTAGATTATTAGAGCGTGCTGCAAAAGTAATTGCAGATGATAATATTGCAAAGGATATGAACGACCTTCCTGATTCTTTAAAAGATAAAGTAAAAGGTGGTGGATCATTAACTGCTTTACCAATTATTGAAACACAAGCAGGTGATGTATCTGCATATATCCCAACCAATGTAATTTCGATTACTGATGGTCAGATATTCTTAACTTCAGATTTATTTAACTCTGGTGTTCGTCCGGCAATTAACGTAGGTATCTCTGTATCACGTGTAGGTGGATCAGCTCAGATTAAATCAATGAAAAAAGTTGCAGGTACGCTAAAACTAGATCAAGCACAGTTCCGTGAATTAGAAGCATTTGCTAAGTTCGGTTCTGACCTAGATGCAGCAACATTAAACGTGATCGAAAAAGGTAAGCGTAACGTAGAGATCTTAAAGCAAGCGCAGAATGATCCTTATACTGTAGAGGATCAGATTGCGATTATCTATGCAGGATCTAAGAATTTACTAAGAGACGTTCCTGTAAATAAGATAAAAGAATTCGAAAGTGACTTTATTGAATATCTTAACGCAAAGCATAGAGATACATTAGACACTTTGAAAGCTGGAAAATTAACAGATGAAGTAACTGATGTGTTACTTTCAGCTTGTAAAGAGATTTCAGCAAAATATAAAAATTAGTATTGAGTAAAGAATAATGAAATATTAGATATTTCATTATTCTTTACTTTATAAAGTTTAATATTATAAAGGTGTTGATTGGCAAAGTACTTTTTACTAACTAATCAATACTCAATAGTAAGAAACAATGGCAAATTTAAAAGAATTACGTAGTAGAATTACCTCTGTATCTTCAACGATGCAAATTACCAGTGCCATGAAAATGGTGTCGGCTGCAAAGTTGAATAAAGCGCAGATGGCTATTACTGCTATGCGTCCTTACGCAGATAAACTTACCGAATTGTTACAGAGTTTAAGTGCTTCACTTGAAGGAGATAGTGCAAGTTCTTATTCTGAACAACGTGAGGTAAACAAGGTTTTGGTTGTAGCAATTGCTTCTAATCGTGGTTTAGCAGGTGCGTTTAATTCTAACATTATCAAAGGTTCAAGAGAGTTATACGAGAATGTGTATGTAGGAAAACAGGTTGACTTTGTTACCATTGGTAAAAAAGTAAATGATATTATTTCTAAAACACACACTGTTGTTGCTAATAAAAGTGAAGTGTTTGATGATCTTACATTTGCTAACGTTGCTGCAATTGCAGAAGAACTAATGGAATATTTTACGAATGGTTCTTATGATAAAGTAGTTGTTGTGTATAATAAGTTTAAGAATGCTGCAACTCAAATAGTAACGACAGAGCAGTTTTTACCTATTAAGCCAGTAGAAGGTGAAAATACTGTTAACTTAGACTATATTTTCGAACCGTCTAAAGAAGAGATTGTAGAGCAATTGATTCCTAAGTCGCTTAAAACACAATTGTATAAAGCAATTCGTGATTCTTTTGCTTCTGAGCACGGAGCACGTATGACTGCGATGCATAAAGCAACCGATAATGCTACGGAATTAAGAGATTCTTTAAAACTACAGTATAATAAAGCAAGACAAGCTTCTATTACCAATGAGATCTTGGAGATCGTTGGTGGTGCAGAAGCATTGAATAGTTAAGAAATTAATTTGAAATATAAAAAGGTCTTGTAATCACTTACAAGACCTTTTTATATTAAAAGAGATTTAAATAATTTTGTGTTATGAAAAATGGTTTAATGTTAGTTTGTGTATACTTAATAAGTAATTCTTTATTTGCTCAAGTATCTACTTGGAATTTCGAAAAAGAAGAATATGAAGATCTTAAAAACAGAACTACTCTTTTTGTTCTTGATATTTATGAAAAGGATTCTTTAGAGAAAGCAATTTCAGAAGTTTGGACTTTTAATGATTTTAAGGTAATATCTACTGAGGAATATAAGGATTATGACAGAAATACTAAGTATGCTTTATTTTCATTAGGCTCTAGCAGTAGTACTTTAAATTCAAATTCTTCCGTAAGCAATGCTGGGGACGCTAATAATTGGTTTTCTAGTAGCACATTTACAAGGAACTATTACAAGCTAAAATATCATATCAAAGACGGCAAAAAGAAAACTAAAAATATTGCTAAGGTATATCTTAGCCTTAATTATGGTCTTGGTTATCTTAAAAATCAATTGACAGAGGTTAATAGGTTACTTTTAAAAAATGAGAAACATGGATTTTATGGCAAATATGAGAACCTGGAAAAACTAGCGGATTTAAAGGAGAAAATTCTTTATGTTCCTGAAGAAATAAAAATGAGATTACATCCAAGAAAATTAAAGCTTGTTGATAGAAAAGATGCTGACAAGCTTTTTGATGGTTATTCTTGGAAATATCAATATATTGATAGAAAGAGTTTACAGAGTAAAATATTAAATGCTAAAGAGACCTTTTATTATCTAATGTCTACTAGTGCAGCTAAAGAAAAGTTTGTAGAAGTTATAGACGGATATACAGGTGAGATAATATATCACGATTATAATGCTATGTCTGTTGATCTGGTGTCGAAAAACGTAGAACACCTAAATTCAAAAATCAAGTAATGTTTTTTTTAAAAAAGATATAAAGAATAGAGTATAGGGGCAATTGATTCTTTTGCGTCTGAGCATGGAGCTCGTATGACTGCGATGCATAAAGCAACAGATAATGTTACGGAATTAAGAGATTCTTTAAAACTACAGTGTAATAAAGCAAGACAAGCTTCTATTACTAATGAGATCTTCGAGATCGTTGGTGGTGCGGAGGCATTGAATGATTAAGAATTCCTAGAATTTTATATGTAACCTCATACATGTTGATGTAGCTAGAAATTGTCCTGTAACCTGCGAAGCATCTAGATCCCAAAAAGATTCTTTTGAACTAGGCAGAATTGCTGTAAGAGCTCCAATAGTAGTTAAATTAGTAGCATCTGAACCTGAAGCTACAGGAAGTTGAATGGCAATTGCCTTTATTTCTTGCTAAACATCGGTACTTGTATTTTGAAGATCGATACGAAGATCTAAAAGACTATGTTGTCTAGGAGTTGTTGTAATATAAACAGATGAATGATTTACAGATACTGCAAAATTTTCTCCTTTGGAAGTTCTGAGTTTAATTTTCTGCTTTGAGGTAACGGCAGGCAGTATACGAGGGCGATTTAGTATACTCTTCATGGTTTTATTTTTAAAGGTTTTCAAATAATTTTATATACTATTCAATTACTTCAGTAAAATCAGGATAGAATACTGACAAGCAAAATGGAGTATCTTCATTATCTCGGACACCTAAAATGTAGATACATCCACTGTTAGAGACAGTAAGAGTATATAGAGGTAGTGTTAAAAGAGGAGATTCGTCTGTTTGCTTTAGTGTTTGTGCATTCAATATGGTTATTGTACTATCAAAACTATTTGCTACAAAAATAAAACGTCCATCAGCTGACAAAGCAATCGATTTTGGTTGACTACCTACTTCAATAGGTGATTCAGGTATTTCTAGAAGTGTTTGTGCATTGAATACGCTTAGAGTATCATCATTTTGATTAGCAATATACAATCTGTTACCATCTGGAGAGATAACAATACAAGAAGGATCTAATCCTACTTTTATTGGAGATTCTTCAATAGGTTCTAAAGTTTCTGCATTGAAAATTAAAACGGTATTATCTTTAGAATTTGCAACAAAAACACGACTACTATCATGCGATACAGCAATTGATACAGGTGCTTTTTCTGTTTTCATTGGAGAACCATTAATTGGAGTTAGTGTATTATAATCCAATACGATGACTTTTCCTGCTGTTTGTCTCCCAACGTAAACACGTTTAAAATCAGGAGAAATAGCAATTGCTCCAGCACCATTGTCACCTATATAAAAAGGTGATCCTTCAATTTGTTTGAATGTTTTTGAATCTAGAATTGCAAGTCCGTTGTCTTCAGTAGTTGTTATAAAAACACGATTGTCTTTCTCAGATACGATAACACAATTTTGCCTTGCGTCTAAATCCACAGGTGATTTAGGAACTGGTTCTAGTGTTTTTGAATCTAAAACAAAAAAGTTTTCATTTGAATTATTTGCCATGTAGATTGTTTCAGAATCTGGAGAAATAGCGACGGATTGACAAACCCCTTCAATTCCTATAGGTGAACGTGTATCTTCCTGTAGGCGGTCATACGTGTTTTCAAATGTTTTACTGACAGTATCACCTGCATCATTTTTTGCAATAAGTGTATAATGAGTTTGAAGAGTATACGCTGGGTAGAGTTCAATTTCCCCACTGGCATATAGAAGATTGGGAATAGGTTTCAGGCTTATTTGGGAAGCGTTTTCAGTTTCCCATGAAGCCATTAGTTTGTTCTTTTTCCAATAGATAGAAAATTGGGTAATTAGAGGCAAAGGTTCTGTAACTCCGACAGACAAAGATTCTAGCTTAGATTCGTTTTGATCAGCATCATAAGCTCGGAGTGAAAAAGTCGTGTCCTTCGTTATTGGACCAATGCTAATTGGAGTATCTGTAGTTGTTGGAAGTTCAGGGGGGATCTCTACATTTGTTGTAGCTTCAAGCACTACACTCGTTGTATAATCATTGGTTTCCCAATACAAAGAGATATTTTCACCATAATTTACAGGGCCTGTTCCATTCCTTCCAAAATCAAGTACTTCAGGTTCTTTTAAGCTTATGCGTATTTGACTACTTAATAAAACTCCCTTTCCATATGCCCAAAGCGTATAGGTAGTGTCTTGATTGGGTTTCACCTTTAAACTGTCATTTGCATCTAATGGATGTTTTGGGTTGTCATATCCAGGTGAAATTAAACAATAATCAATCTGGGTGGTTTTCCATTGCAGTGTTGAGCTTGTACCTGGTGAAATTTCCGAAGGTTGCCCAATAAATTGCGTGATTTCAGCTTTGGCTATCTGTTTGGTAACTGTTGTAGATAAGTTGGTAATTATACCGTTTGTATCTTTTATTTTTATAGAAATAGTAGCAACACCTGTAGTCGTGTTTAACTTGATGTTATCTAAATAGAAGACAGCACTTTGTCCTGGTAACAAGGTATTAGAAATACTAGCGTTTGGAGTTGCTAGAAATTCCCCAGGAATGGTTCCAAAATTTAAATTCCAAAGACTTCCTTCTGTACTGGGTTCAATTTCTGGGAGAGCTCCAATGTCGGTTAAATTACTAGCTTCTGAGCCTGTATCTATAGGAAGTTGAATTTCGATTATCTTGATTTCTAAAGACTCATTCGTACTTGTATTTTCAATAGTGATACTCAAATCTAAAATACTACTTTGTCCAGGTGTTGTAGTAATAGATGCAGTTGAAGGAGTTGCAAATGTTGCTAAATCTTCAACCTGCATAAAATTATTTTGAGTGCTCTGTGCCGATGAAACAGCAGTTTGCATACGTGGACGATTGAGTGCTTTTTTCATGTTTTTACTTTAGAGTTTTAAAATACTTTATTCTACCACTTCTGTGTAATCTGATAAGAATACCGAGACACCAGATGAAGAACTTGATACATAGACAATTCCGTTTTTGGAAATTGCAACATCAGTTGGGTTTACTATTGAAATAGGAGATGCCATTGTAGGCTTGAGTGTTTGTGCATTTAAAATTGTTACTGTACCTCCAATAGAATGTCCAATAAAAATAAACTGACTATCTGGCGACAAAGCAATGGACGTTGGTCGATTTCCTACCGCAATCGGGGATTCTGGGGTTTTTTGAAATGTTTGCGTATTTATGATGGTTAAAGTTCCTTCGTTAGAATTGATAATATACAACCTGTTACCATCAGGAGAAATTGTCATAGAAAAGCCAAATCCCGCTAATGGTATAGGAGATTGAGGAATGGGAAGTAAAGTTTCAGCATTGAAAATAGATAGAGAACCTGCACCAACGACAAAAATACGAGTACTATCAGAAGATAGAACAATAGCCCCGGTACTTATTTTCATTGGAGATCCTTTTACTGGAAGTAATGTTTCATAATCTAATATGGTGAATACTCCTGGATCCGTATTTCCAGTATAAATACGTTTAAAATCAGGAGAAATAGTGACGATTCCCGTAAAAGTTCCTCCAATAGCAACAGGTGAACCGGCAATTTGTTTTAGTGTTGTTGGATCTAAAACTTTCAATCCATTAACTCCATTAGTTGCTGCAAAGATGCGATTGTCTTTATCGGATACGACAACAGATCGTTGAGCATTTCCTATATCTACAGGTGAATTTGGAACTTGCGTTAATGTTTCTGCATCTAAAATATAAAAAGAATTATTTGCAGAATTTGCTACGTAAATCGTTTCATTATTAGTAGAAGTTGCAATGGATACAGCACTTGCTCCAGGTAAACTTACAGGAGAATTCGGATGTTGTCGCAAGTTATCATATGTATTTGCAACTATTTTAGTCACGGTATCACCAGAATCATTTTTCGCAACTAATGTATAGCTATATTGAAGTGGATAGGTTGGATAGACTGAAATTGTACCATTTGGATTTAGAGGAGTTGGAATGGGGTCGAGAAGTACTTGGGTAGCATTTTTTGTTTCCCAAGTTGCCATGAGTTGACTTCCTTTCCAAAAAACTGAAAAGCTGGTAATTATAGGCAAAGGATCTGTAACTTCAACAGCTACAGGGACCGATACAGATTGGTTTTTATGAGCATCGTAGGCTGTAAGTGTAAAAATAGTATTCTTCGTCAAAGGACCTATGCTAACGGTACCGTTTGTAGGGAGTTTCGCGGGAATCGTATCTATTGTTGGTATTGCCACAAGCGCAACACTTGTTGTATATGTATTGGTTTCCCAATGTAAATTTACATTCTCACCATATTTTATAGGGCCATTTTCAGTTTTTCCAAAATTGATGATTCCTGGTTTCTTTACAGTTACACCTGCTTGACTGCTTAGTAAAATCCCCGTTGCGTATGCTAAAAGTGTATAGAGCGTGGTTTCTTTAGGTTGTACGTTTAAGTTTCCATTCGCTTTTAAAGGATTTTTGGGGTCATTGTTTATTGGTGAAATCAAACAATAATCAATTTGATTGGTTTTCCATTGCAAAGAAGAAGTGCCATTGGGTAAAATATCCGAAGGTTGCGCGTCAAATTGTGTAATTGCTGCTGTGGCTTTTTCTTTTGTAACCGTTGTAGACAAGTCAGTAATTGTATCACTTGCATCCTTTATTTTTATATCGATAGTGGCAATACCTACGGTTGTATTTAATTCAATATTGTCTAAATTAAAAATTGCACTTTGATTTGGAGCTAAAGTATTTGAAACACCCGTTTTTGGAGTTGCGAGAAACTGTCCAGAAACGGATCCAGCACTTAGATCCCAGATAGAGTCTTTTGCACTAGGTACAATTGCCGCAAGAGCTCCAATAGAAGTTAAATTGGTAGCCTCTGAACCTGAAGTTACAGGAAGTTGAATGGCAATAGCTTTTATTTCTATAGGAGCATTCGTACTTGTATTTTGAATGGTGATACTCAAATCTAAAATACTTTTTTGCCCAGGAATTGTAGTAATAGAAGCCGTTGAAGGAGTTGCAAATGCTGCTATATTTCCAACTTGCATAAAATTACTTTGAGTGCTCTGTTCTGATGAAACAGCAGCTTGCATACGTGGGCGATTAAGTGTTTTTATCATTTTAATAGTTTCTATATTATTCGGCTACTTCAGTAAAATTGGGCATTAATATGGATAAACCATCCTCAAAACATGAGACATAGATAATTCCACTATTAGAAATCGCAAAACCATAGGGTTGTTTAATTGAAATAGGAGACCCTTTTGTAGGTTTTAATGTTTGTGCGTTTAAAATTGTAACGGCATTATCACCTCCTACATTTCCAATAAAAATACAACTCCCATCAACTGAAAAATCAATAGCTGTTGGATATTTACCTACCTTAATAGGTGATTCAGGGGTTTCTTGGAGTGTTTGTGCATTTAATATGGTTAGTGTGCTATCTCCCTTGTTAGTAATATACAACTTAGCTCCATCTGGAGAAATTCTTACACAGCTAGGAGCTTTTCCAACTTTTATTGGAGACTCTGCAATGGGCAATAAGGTTTCTGTATTGAAAACAGATAGTGTATTCTCACCAGAATTTGTGACAAAAATTCGAGTATTATCCTTAGATACAGCAATAGATTCTGGATATATTCCTGTTTTCATTGGAGAACCTTCTATTTGTTGAAGTGTTGTATAATCAAATACTCTGACTGTACTACGGTCTTCACTTGTAATGTAAATACGTTTGAAATCAGGAGAAATAACTATGCCTCCATTGCAAAGGTAATCATCAAAAGAAAAAGGAGATCCCTCTATTTGTTGGAGTGTTTCCGAATCTAAAATTATAAGTCCAGTATCTCTTCCTGATTGAGTTATTATGTAAATACGATTGTCCTTCTTAGATACGATTGTCTTCTTTTGATTCACTTCAAAGTTGATTGGTGAATTTGGAACAGCTTGTAAGGTTTTCGAATCCAAAATAGAAAAGAGATATCCAGCTTCTTGCGTAAAATAGATTGTTTTAGAATCAGAAGATATGGCTACAGATCTAGGATTTCCTTCTGTTTTTATAGGTGAACGTGTATCTTTTTGTAAACTATCATAGGTAGCTTTCCATGTTTTGGTAACTTCTTTACCAGAATCATTTTTTGCAATTAATGTATAACTACTCTGAAGTGGGTACTCTGGATAAACTGAAATTGTTCCAGTAGGAAGAAAGTAATTGGGAATGGGTTGAAGACTCACTTGCGTTGCATTTTCCGTTTTCCATTTAGCTATTAATTTGTTGTCTTCCCAGCCCAAAGAAAATTCAGTAATTATAGGCAAGGGATCTATCACTCCAACAGCCAAAGTTACTGGTGTTGATTCATTTTTAGTAGCATCATACGCTGTGAGCGTAAAAGTTGTATTCTTAGTCAAAGGACCTATACTAAGGGTGCCATTTGCAGGAAGTGTAGGGGGAATCGTAGCTACTGCAGGTACAGCAGTTAGTTCTATACTTGTTGTATATCTATTGGTTTCCCAATGTAAATCCGCATTTTGGCCATAGGTTACAGGGCTATTTCCAGTTTTTCCAAAAGCGATTATTTTGGGTTGTTTTACATTTATACCCGTTTGACTCTTCAATAAAACACCAGTTCCATATGCCAAGAGTGTGTATAGAGAGGTTTCTTTAGGTTGTACCTTCAAGTTTCCATTCGCATCTAATGGATGTTTTAGATTGTCAAATCCAGGTGAAATCAAACAATAATCAATCTCATCGGTATTCCATACTAAAGAAGTAGTCGCTCCTGGTAAAATATTTGAATCTTGAGCAACAAACTGTGTAATTCCTGCTTTGGCTATTTCTTTTGTAACGGTTGTAGACAAATCCGTAATGATACCACTTGTGTCTTTTACTTTTATAGAGATTGAAGAGCTGCCAACGGTAGTGTTTAATGCAATAGCATCTAAATAAAAAACAGCAATATCACCAGGAGAAAATGTATTGGAATCGCCTGTTTTTGGAGTTGCTAAGAATTGTCCAGAAATAGCGCCAGGATTTACATTCCAAAGATTTCCTTCTACACTCGATACAATTGCAGAAAGAGCTGCTATTGTCGTTAAATTAGTAGTCTCTGAACCTGTATTTACGGGAAGTTGAATGGCAATAGCTTTTACTTCTATGGGAGTATCCGTACTTGTATTTTGAATAGTTACACTCAAATCTAAAATACTACTCTGTCCAGAAACTTTAGTAATATAGGCAGTTGAAGGCATTGCCGTTGGTGTAAGGTTTTTTCCTTCAACAAAATTAGTTTGACTTTTTAGTTCTAATGGAACCAAAGGAATCATACGAGGACGATTGAGTTTTTTTATCATGTTTTTATTTTAATTTTTTAAACACCTTATTCTTCAATTACTTCAATAAAACCTGGAATAAATACAGATAACGTCCAATTTCTAAACCCACATATATTTACAGTTCCATTGTTAGAAATTATGATATTTTCTGGGTGTGATGTCAAAATCGGAGACCCTTTTGTGGGTTTTAGAGTTTTTGCGTTTAAAATTGTTACAGTATTTTCATCAAATTTCCCAAAAAAAATAAAGCTTCCATCAACAGACAAAGCGATAGGTATACCTGTTTGAACTCTTGCCACTTTGATAGGTGATTCAGGTATTTCTGTGAATGTTTTTGCATTTATTATGGTAATAGTATTGCCCTCCCAATCAGTAATATACAATCGACTTCCATCAGGAGAAACAGCCATAGATTGTGGGCGTATTCCTGCTTTTATTGGAGATTCTGGAATTTGCAATAAGGTTTCTGCATCGTAAATTAGTAAATTACCAGCTAAAGTATCTGTCATAAAGATATGTTTGCTATCATGAGATACGGCAAGAGAAGGCATCACTTTAATAGGAATTGAAATAGAGTTTATTTTTTGGAATGTTTCGTAATCTAATATCGTAATTTGATTAAGTCCTTTAACGTTCGTTTCTGTAATGTAAATACGTTTAAAATCTGGAGATATGGCAATAGAGCTTCTAACTCCATCACCAAGACTTACAGGGGAGCCTTCAATTTCCTGTAACGTATTAGAATCTAATACAATAAGTCCAATGTCTTTTTTCTTTGTTATTATAAAAATACGATTGTCTTTTTTAGAAACTATGACTTGACATGGATTATTTTCTATAGCAACTGCTGAGTTAGGAAATTCGACGAGTGTTGTAGAATCTAGAACAATGAGACCTTTATCCGTCGCTAAATAGATTGTTTTAGAGTCAGGAGAAACGGCAACAGAATTAACTCCTTTAAGTTCTATAGGAGAATGCGGATTTTCATGTATGCTATCGTATGTATTTTCAAATGTTTTCATCACAGCATCGTCAGAATCATTCTTTGCGATGAGTGTATAACGACTCTGAAGCGGATAAGCTGGATAGAGTTCAATTTCTCCACTGGAATTCAAAATATTGGGAACGGGTTGAAGACTAACTTGTGTGGTATTTTGAGTTTCCCATGTAGCTATCAATTTATTGTTTTTCCAAGCGAGAGAGAATTCGACGATATATGGTTTTAAATCGGCTTTTTGACTTACAGGAGTTGAAGGTATACCTGTAGCATCAAAAGCCTCTAAAGTAAAAGTAGTAGACATTGTTAAAGGTCCAACCGTAACTTTACCCGTTGTAGGTAAAGTTTCAGGAATCGTTACTTTAGGAGTAGAACTCAGTTTTACAGAGTCTGTAAACACATTGGTTTCCCAATACAAATCTACTTTCTGACCATATGTTGCTTCATTTATTGGATTGAATTGTACAATTTTAGCTCTATTTACAGTTATAGTTGTTTGATCACTCAGTATAATTCCTACTCCATAAGCCAAAAGTGTATAGGAGATAGATTCTTTAGGTTGTATCTTCAAGTTTCCATTAATGCCTAGTGGATGATTTCGATTGTCATATCCAGGTGAAATCAAACAATAGTCAATCTCATTGGTATTCCATAGTAAAGAAGTAGTCGCTCCTGGTAAAATATTTGAATCTTGAGAATCAAACTTTGTGATTGCTGCTTTGGCTATTTCTTTTGTAACGGTTGTAGTTAAATCGGTAATTGTACCGCTTACATCTTTTACTTTTATGGAGATTGAAGAGATTCCGACTGTGTTGTTTAGTTTGATGTTGTCTAAGTAGAAAACAACACTTTCTCCTGAAGAAAAGAGAACTGAATCTCCCGTTTTAGGAGTTGCTAAAAACTGTCCAGGAACAGCCCCAAAATTCACATCCCAAAGATTTCCTTCTATACTCGAAATAATTGCAGAAAGAGCTGCTATTGTCGTTAAATTAGTAGTCTCTAAACCTGTATTTACGGGAAGTTGAATGGCAATAGCTTTTACTTCTATGGGAGTATCCGTACTTGTATTTTGAATAGCTACACTCAAATCTAAAATACTACTTTGTCCAAGACTTGTAGTAATAGATGCTGTTGAAGGCATCGCCATTGGTGTAAGGTTTTTTCCTTCAATAAAATTAGTTTGACTTTTTAGTTCTAATGGAACCAAAGGAATCATACGAGGACGATTGAGTGTTTTTATCATTTAGTTGGCGATTAATTTAATGCTTAGAGTTAATTCTTTTTGTGAAGCTCCTAGTACTTTAAGGGTTAGGGTAACTGTTTCTCTTACAAGATATTCGTAAGAAAATTCATTTGTAGGCAATCCTTTTACAGACAATCCATTGCCGTCTTCAAGCTGCGCGTTTTCTGCCGCTTGAGATGTCCAACTTAATGTGATTTTTGTACCTGCTGTTACTTTATAAGTAGGTGCTTTTGTATTGGGTTCAGGTGTCAATCCATTTGGTGTAAAGAAAAAGAGCGCCAGTTTGCTACCCAATGCACCGGAAAGACGCAAACGTCCTTCTCGGAAAGTGTAAGGCAAGTCTGGTAATTCTGCTTGCGTGGTAGCATCAACAATTGTTGCTATTTCTGACCATTCTACTTTTCCAGCAGTTTCTACACTTTGCTGAGGTTGGTACCAAGTCCAATCATCACCAATTCCCGAAGGAAGATTTAATTGCAATATTTCTGATTGCACCAAAACGGGTCCTGTATTGATATCTATTTGCATTTTGTTCAAGGCACTTTTGGTATACGTATCTGGCAAAGGAATTTCCAACATTGGTAAAATTCCAGAACTTGTTAAAATACTTCCTCTTGGATCTAATAAAATAGAAACAAAAACAGGTTCTTGTGCTGCCTGAACATGTAAGAAATTATTGACAACATACCTTGGTTTGGCTGGAGTTTCCACCTGACCGAAGTGTACGGTATTGAAAGCAGTATAATCATCACCTACAAAATACCCCATAACACCATCACTTACCATATCAATATTTCCAACCTGTAGTGGGAACTTTACATCTAACAATTGACCAGGATCTTTTTTCAAACTATTTTCCCAGTTCATTTTATAAGAAGTTTCTCCTTGGAGTTCTAAATTATAACTCGCTCTAACCATGGCTATAGGTTCACCAACAATAATACTCAGATTTTCATTTTCTCTATTTCCTAAAGGATTTACAGCCCATTGTGTTTCATCAATTGTTGCTAAAAAGTTTGTAAATGCTTGTCCGTTATCTTCCAGACCCAACATACTTGTTACAAAATCTTGTAAGTGCCTATTTTCAATGTCGGTTGGTATCACTCCAGTTTCTATGGCAGGTTGCCAAGTTGCATGTTGTTGTTCTGTATCTCCAACCAATAAAATTTGACCAAGTACATCTCCTTCAGTATTGTAAACGAGTAAAGCTTGGTTGAGGTGATTCGGAAGAAACCATCCGCAAACAGGTGTTGTACCTCCAACAGCATTGCTTTTCAATTGGTCGTTCATTGCCGATATAAAATCAAGATTCAATCGAGAAGGTTGAAGAATTCTAGGTGGAACTTGGATAAACTGTGGTAGCTGAAGATTCAATTTATAATCTCCAGGTTCAAAGCCCATTCCAGGAATTACAGAAAGAGAATCCATAGAAGAAACAAGAAGATCATAAATCTGTCCGTATTCATCTACAACCCATAAGTCCGTAATTTTTAGAAATCCAGCTCTTAATGGAAAGAAACTTTCATCTGTACTTTGATTGAGCAAAAGACCATGGTTCATATCTCCAACGGCAATTTGTGTTTCTGCATCTGTAGGTTTGTATCCATATTGTCCTAAATCCCATTGCAATAGCAACTCTTTAAAGTTGGTCATTACTTGAGAAAGCACATCCCATTTACCAATCGCATCCAATGTATCTTGTAATGGAATGTATTCATCAGGAATTTTACCATCGTATTGACGAATAAATGCATCCAATTGTGTTTGCAATGTATAAGCCTCTTTTGGAGTCAATACAGAACTTCCTTTGAAAGTGACTGCTGGATTGTCATTTGGAGGATAATTATCTCCTTCATTCCAATTGTAATCGTAACCGTCAAATTTCCATTGGGTAAATTCACCCTCTTTTGTTTCCGCAGCAGGGTAGTAGGCTACTTTCCAACGCATTTGAATTGGATTCCATGGAGGTGACCAAAGCGCGACCCCTATTTTTGAAGGGAAGCGTATCAAATCATTTCCACTATTGAAACCTGCTATTTTTTCTAGTGTTCGTTGGTCTAAAGAAGAATCCAAATTCGAATTCCAAATTAGGGTTTGTTGTTGCTGAATTTGTAAAATGTCTTCTGGAGAAGGCGTACCACCATCCAAGGCAATTGTACCAATATTTTTCGCATAATTGATATCTAGCATCATAGCTTCAATCAACATAGCAGGAATTTCCTTTGGATAGTTCTTGTCTTCTGGAAAAGGAGCTGCCAATTGACTTCCTTCTACCGTACTTGTTTTACCAGCTATTTCAACGTCTATATTGCTTATAAACTGTCCTGTAAATCGCGTAAATAAAGAATCATTTTCATGTGAGTAGATCAAATCTTCACCGTGTTTGTAACTTCGTTTTACTCCCGATAAAAGTAAGGTTGGGTCATTGGGTTCATAAAAAGAAGCCGCTGGCTTGCTTGTCAATTCAAGATTTCCATTCGTTGAAAGCAGTGCTGTAATGTTTGCTTTTGCCGCATCAATTTCAGCTTGGATATTTGTAATGCTGTCTGTAAGTTTTTGAAGTTCCGTTTTTTGTGACGCAACCAAATCTTCCAGTTCTTTTTTGGTAGGGTATCCTGTTGGAGCTTCAAATGGAAATGCCGTATCGTAATATTTCGATTTCCACCAAGTCATGTACAACTGACTTTGTTTGGATTCTTTTAATTTACAACTGCTATCTAAAGTTTCTTGTAATTTATTAATGTTAGCCAATGCATCAGAAGTTTCTTTGGTCAATTCTGGTACAGCTTGGTCTGTTTCAGAAGGCGTCAATCCACCTTCACTTTTGGGTTTTTCTACCAACCAAATTAAACCGCTGTGAACGGTTCCAAACCAATCATCATGTATGGCACGATCCAATTCTGGAACATCAAAAGTAGCTCCAACTTCTGGAAGTAGGTGGTAATTGAATGCTTGCAGCATAGCACCTACATCTTCATCTTCTTTGGGGTTTTCTGAAGGATTGTTTGTGTTGTAATTTAAAGTCCACTGCATAAATGCAGAAATGGCATCTATACCAGTGTTTGCAGCAGAAGCATACGGTACAGAAGCGGGATCGGAGGGATTGTATGTTGGAACACCACTTTCTGGTTGTTCATTAATTCCTGGCCAAAGTACGTCAAAAATCAAACCGTGCGTCAAACTTTGCGCAGGTAGCTCATTCCATGTTTTTGAAAAATCAACATTTTCTACGTTTGCTTTTATCCAAGTTTCAGCAGCTTGTTTTGCGATATTTAAATCTACATCATCACCAACCGACCAAAGATGTCTTTGCATTACTGCCAACCATTCATTTTGATCCACCCAACCATTTTGATTTTCTGTTTTTTCATAATACAGAGGATCTTCTTTCGCGTTCGAATACCAACCCGTTGTGAGGTAGCTATACTTTGCAGATTTTGCAGAATCGATTGGATCGTGGAAACTAAAAACAAATTTTATATTGGGATTGTAAGCGGCAAAGCTAATATCTGAAACCCCAGTAGCCTTTAAAAACAAAGTACTTTCTTCACCTGTTTCTGTCCAATCTTTTAAGTCGTACCATTTTCCTAAATACTTGTGCACCATCGTGTCACCTTCTTGTTTTAAGAAACTATTCCAACCGTCTACATTTCCATCTACTACAGAACCATCACCCAAATAATCACTTTCCACAACCCATGCTTGGCGTGCTTCTGGATCATCTGCCGAAAAACGAATAATCATCCAACGGTTTGGAACCAAAGGATATTGAATTTCTCCATCTTCATTTTCAACACCTGCTGTCAACCCATCTGGCAATCCCCATTGCAAATGCACACCCGGTTCTAGTCTAGGTTTGTTTTTTACAGTATTGAATGGATCCGGATTCATTCGACCGTAATTTTTATATTCATTAAATTTTGTCGGATCTTCAGAAAAAGCAATTGCATTTCCTTTATTTGTGCGAACGAGGGCATCTACCATCATTGGAATGAGTAGGCGAGGACCCGTCCATAAAATATCGTTGGTATTTTTCATAATTATGATTTCTGGTTTTGTTGACTAAAAGCAACTTCTGGGTCGAAGGTTACCTTTTTCGGTGTTTTTACCATTTGTAGCGCAAAGTCGGCAGGATTGATAGTTCCTTCTAACGCTCCTAGTTTTTGCATTTGTGTTTGAATGACATTGGTAATGCTAGCGACATTCAGTACATTTTTATCTCCTGCTCTAAAGAACTCATTTGGAGTGTCTTTAAAAGAGTAGGAAGCAGGTTGTTTGTCAACTTCTATTTGTTCACCTGCTGGATGATCACCCGTTCCAAGTCCTCTAAAATAAACCGTTAAGTTGTCTTGAACTCCAAATTCCAGTCCTTGACCTGGCTCTCGAATTTCCAATTTTGTTGGTACGGCAGGGAAAATACACAGTAAAATTCCAGGACCTACTTTTTCAAATCGAATAGGATCTGTTTGTGCCAACTTTGGATCGTCATATTCTGCGACAATCATCAATGCAGGCCAATTGGTTACAATTTCAGAACGAAGCAATAAACCTGCTTGCAATTTCGGATTGTAAACTTCCAAAGGATTTAGCACACTGTCCAATCCATTTCTTAATGTTTGTGCTCCATTTGTTCCCAACGTTTTTGTAGCATCATTCATCATATCTGTAAACAAAACTTCTAAAGAAGTTGCATTTCCGATGCTCAATGCACCGTCGATAAGTGAATTTGTCCAACTTGGATCTATGTAAAAAAAGCGAAGCGATTCCACAGGTAAAAGACGCACATCAGCAATGATATTGTTGAAGGGAATATTATGTAGTAATTGAAGAGAAGAAACCCAATCTAAAACAGCTTTTTCTGGACTTGCAATTTCTGTAAGTAATTCTTGTACAGACGGATTGTCTAGGATGTTTTCTACATCTTGTTGTGTTAAACTATTAGCCATATCTACTCTTTTTTATTTTTATTAATGTTTGACTTGCGCAGCATTCCATGAATAAACTCATGTGGATCTTGTCCATTTGCCATAGCATTGTTAAGAACATCTGGATGTATCAATCCAGGCATTGATTGTAAGTTCTTATGAAGTCCTGTTGGATCGCTAATGGCAATTACAGGTTGTGCGGATTTTGACGTATTTCCAGTGACGTGTTTTCCAAATTGTCCTGCCAAATAGTTCATGAATTTTTGATCTCCAGATTTGGATTCAGTAATCATTTTATTCAAAGTTGCCGTAGTCATTTGTTGACCTTTTGGCATTTCTTTGATGAGTGTATCTACCAACTTTAACAAGGTAATTCCTTCTTTTTTCCAATCGAAAATGGCTTTGGAAACGGTTGCATTTTTTAGTGTCGTCATACGTCCAGTTTCCCAAGCAGCAGCATAACTTTGATCGAAAATTCCAGTTTCTGAATCGTAAATTAACGCCTCATCAGAACTTAAAAGTGCTTGTTCTGCATTCGGATCTGTATTCGTAATATGCTCTGGAATTACAGGAACAAAAGGGCCTCTGTACCATGAAAATGTTGATTCTCCCAATCGAGTAACACTGTTCAACGCTACATATCCTTTTTGGTATCTGTTTTTTACTTTTTGCTGTGCCACAGTAATTGGCTCTTTCCAAGAAGTAGGTTGTTGAAAATCTAGTTGAAGCTTATCTTGATCCAATGCTTCCACTAAAGAAGTGAAATTTCCACCAGCGGATATTGTTTCGAAATTCCAACTTTGTAGACTTACCAAACGAACGGTTTTATCATTTGGAATCACAGCACTTCCACCAGGCAATCGATCTCCAAATCCTTCCAAAGAAACAAGATGTGTGCTATATTTTACATTTTCTTTTGGCAATCGATTTCCAACGAGTATTGGAAAAAAACCAGTACCCGTCATTCCATCCACTACTTTTTGTCCGACATTGATTTCACGTAAATGTGCTAAAAAAGGCAACTCTGCCAACGTAGGAGCTATCGCATTGAAATTTGCAGCCGAAACATCTATTGTATAGGCAGACAAACTTCCTTCATCAGCTTTGCTTTGTTCTATAGGATCAAGCGTTACATTTGAGCCTACAATGTTTGCATCAGTTGGATTGATGGCTTCTTTGATTGGAAGCAATGTTGTTTTGGTTGGACTTGCAGTTCCTTCTTTTGGTTCCGTATAGATCAATTCATTTTCTTCAAATAAGAGTAATGCCATCCAGCTTGGTGGGTTTTCAAGAGCAGTACCTCCTTTTAAAGTTCGAACCCATGGCAATTGTTCCGATTCAAAAGTGATAAACGGAAGATTTTGACTGTATTCTTCTTTGGCTCCTGGTGCAGGAAATTGACTATGAATTGTTGTTGCTGGTATTGAAAAACGTGCAGCTTGTACAATAAAAGATTGTTTTTCCTCGTAGTTTTGCTTGACTTCTGCATGACTTTCAGATTGAATGTCTTGTTTTACGTCTATTTCATAAGTTCCTCCTGTAAGTACAGGAACTGAGTTGTTAAGGAACCGTATTTGACCTGGATCTATGTTATTTGATTCATTCCCCATCTATAGTATCGTTTTTTAATGTGTATGTAAGCGTCAATTTTGATTTTGCTTCTTCACTATTCAAAGCTGTAATAGCTTCTGGATGAAGAAGTCTTTGCATATCTGTTTTTGAAAATTCTTGTTGTGCTGTTACAGAACCCGCAACACCTCGCAATTCCCAACCTGTTTGTATTTGTGTACTGAGTTGGATACGATTTGATGCTTCAATATCGTTTGGAATGGTACAGCTAAGCATATATTCATCTCCAAACATGCCTGTCATTTTTAAAGTCAATTCCCTTGAAACTGGTTTTCCTGCAAGATTTCTGTAATTAAGTCTTACAATTGCAGCGTTTTTATTTTCTTCATAGCCTGAACGTAGACTCACCAATACAAAGGCTTGTTTGATAGGTTCTATAAAGCTTGTATCTACCCATGCAGATACAGTATTTCCGTCTTTGTCTTTTGAGATGTTATTCTTCAAAAAGGCAAGCCCTCTTGTGGTACCAATCGGGTTAGATCTGTATGATTTTCCAATGCGGTTTGGAGATTTTCCACGGACAACAACACCATTTCCAATTAAGGTTTGCGGATTCGCTTGTGTTAGATGTGAATCTGTATGCCATCCAAAGAAACCATCATATGAAAAAGTAGCATCATGTGTACGAAGTATCACTTGACGAGCTTCTGAAGGAATGTCTACATTTCCTTGTTTCCCTGAAGGAATGTATTTTTCAAAGATGACACGTCTGTGTTCATCCATTGCCAACAAACGAATGGCTGTTTTTCCATCATACTTTAGAGAACTTCCTTTTTTCGTTGTAGGTTCTATATTCCATATTTGCGTGGTACCAGCTCCAATTTCAATGGTGTTTTGATGTTCATTGTTTGAAGAACTGATTTTACTAACAGTACTTTTTAAGAAATTATGCTCAATTGCTTTTCCTTTTGGACTACTGAAATGTGTTTTTCCAATAGCATATTGATGTGTACCGTTCAATTGGTAATGTCGAATACTTGCAGTAAGTGTATGTACTTTTACTTCTTTTACTGTATTTTGAACAACGGTTTCTTTTGCTATTTTAAGAGGTTTGTACTTCTTTCGAAGACGCATCACTTTAGTTCTAACAGTATTTGTTTTTAATTTTTGAGTGTTAGTGAATAGTGTTTCCGTAGCAGAAACTTTCTGATTCAACATTGGAGAGCCTTGAAATAAATTGTTGGCATTTTTCGCAAGTTCATCAAGATTTCCATCTTGGTTTGCAATGGTTCCGACACCTTGCAAGGCTGTAAAAATATCAGTTCTTTCGGTTTCCTTGGCCATCAATGTATTTGTTATGATCAATACAGAACCTTTGTTGTCAAGTGTACTATCTGTAATTGTACCAGGAACAATTGGCAAATTGTAGTTCTTAATATTGGTATAATCCAACAATGTTTTTTCAAAAGCAGGTGGGCCTATATATGCATTTTCTGAAGATACCGTTGTGGCACTTGAAATACCCATCGTGATATTTTCTACAGATTTTGCAGAAGGTGTTTCAACTCCGTCATTTACTGTTCCCCATAAAGCATAAGGAACACTTTGCGGACTCGTTTTAAAAACCCAATTGCCCAAACTTTCAGTTGAATCGTCTTTAGAGATTGTCAATTTTAAATCGGAATCTGAACCTTCCAATACCATGGATCCTAATGGACGAATTCCAAAGGAATTGCATTTTATAGTCCTGTCTGGGTTTCCAGAAAAACTAATTTGTGAAGCAGGAACATTGGATTGTATGTTGAAATCGAAAGTTTGAGGATTCACAATCCAATATTTTGTTTCATTTGATGTAAAATAGCCATCGAGTCCACTGTTTGTGTTTATTTTTAAAACATTTTGTTGCTCCGTAGTAGGTTCAGCAGCTAGATAAACTTTCTGTTTTTTCATTGCCGTACTCGACGATGCAGTTGGAAGTGGGAGGAAGTATTCTTTAAATTCATCCCAATGAATTGTAGTAACCGTTTGCTTTTGACCAGCAGCTCCTAAATTCACCGTAAACGAAATGACCCACCAAGAAATCTTTGCTGTTCCGCTAAATTCTGGTCCCCAAATATTGACTTGAGCACCTAATGATATAGAATATTTTAAGGTGGTAAATCCTACATCTAATTTGTAAGAAGCACCTACGGTAATCCCAATTTCGATATCATAATGGAACGGATTCCATGAAATTAGAAAATCTGACCAAGCGGTAAACCAAGCTCTCAGGTTTCCACTTTTATAGTTCATTGCCATTTTTCCACCTGCCATCACACAAGAAGGCGTTAACGCAAAATAAGCTTCCCCTGTAATGTTTACATTAGAATTTACCTGCCAATTGATACCAATTCGAGGAACCTGAGGGTACCAAGATGGAACTACAAAACGTGGATGATATCCACCAATACTTAAAACGAAATCACCCGATCTAGCAGTGGTAATACCTTTGCTATCTTTCTGATCTTTGAACCAGGTATAGAAAGCAAATCCACCCGTTAACTTACAGTTTTTGTCGATAACAAAAGAATTGTTTGCTAAAAGACCTTCAGCTTTCAAAACGCCATCTTCAGGAGAAAAAACTACCAATAGTTGAAATTCTGCATTTACATAAGGAGGTGTTTTGACATTGGCTCCTGGTTTTGGTAAAACTAGGTGAGACGTACCAATAATGGAAACTTCTATTTTTTCTTTGAAAGCAACGGCTAACAAAGCAAAAGAGTCTACCAATTCGAAAGAGCTAAACTTTACTCCAGCGGCAAGCCAGTAATTTCCTAATTTGGGAGGAATGAACTCAGACATTTGACCTAAGGCCTCTGCAGGGTCGTCGCTACCAAAATAGGAGGGATCTACGGCGCCTTTTACCAAAGGATAATTTTTTACTTGTGAAAGTTCTGGTAAAACTAAATCTCGGTTGTATCCAAATCCTGCAGAAACTCCTGTTACTACGAAGAAAGCTGGACCACCCAATACAGCGTTTAAAGTTCCAAAAACGAACATGGAGGGTGCACCATCTATAACGGCAAAAGAACCAATTGCACCAATACCCCAAGTTGCAGCCTGAATTGCTATAGAACCGTTGTATTGAATTGGAGTTGATTTGTCATCTTTGTACAAACCTCCACTCATTTCAATGCCACTGTTCTTGAAACTGACTCCGATTCCTTCCAATCCCATTTTGTATTTGGAATAGTTTCCAGGATCTGTTACAGGAACTCCTATCGAAAGTTTGCTTAAGTTCAAATCAAGTCCACTCAATTTTAATCCACCTGTCAATTGAAACAACATTAATAAACTCGGATTGTTCCATCCAACTCCAATGGTACTCAATTCTACAGGTCCAAATGATTTTTGGACTGGAAGTTCTACGATGTCTGTTTTTTTTCCTTTTTTGTCAAAAAGTTGCAAATAGAATTTTTTGACATAAGCGGTTATAAAAGAAAACTCTGGATTTACAGAGGGTTTTTCTTTATCGCCAGATTCTAGTAGGGTAGATGCGACTGGATTGTCTGATTTCCCACCAGATTGAGGACCTAATGGAAGTGAAATATTATTGATAGCGGTGGCTACTCCCCAAGTATTCTTTCCTAAGGAAGAAAAATACCCTCTATTTTGTGTGCTTTTAAAAGAATAATCTTTGATGCTGAAAAGAGGTTGTCCGTTTTTCATGTCAATATCAAGTCCCATACTCGCAGCTTCAAATTGAGGATCCCATTTGATATCTTTTACATCACCTTCTAAAATCCAAAAATTCAATCCCAATTCTGCGGGATCTTCTCCGCCAGCTTCTGAGATCCATTTTGTTTTGTCTTTTGTTAAGGCACCTAATTGTAATAAAACTCTAGGTCCGTCTTTGTCATCTTTTTTACTAACATCAATATTGGTTACTTGAAGGCCTAAACCGTAGCGTTTGTTTTTTATCAACAGGGTGAATTTCCAAGAAACTCCTTTGTCACTATTGTGTTCGAAAAGTGTTATGGATTCTGTTGGTACTTTGGGAGCTTCAAAAATTAGATTGAAAGATTTTAAGAAAAGTTGTTCTATATATTCTAAAAGATTTCCGAAGTCTATAGCAATGCTTGGTATCTTATAAGGAGGTGCCAAATTTTCAAGAAACCCTAAGGCATTTAGAAGAGCAGCCCAACTTACATTTAAATCAACAATAATGTTTAACTCAAGCCATTTTATGACAGCTTCAAGTGCTAGAAAAGGATTGATTATTTTAGGTAAATCTGGAAGTTCTTTAGGTATCCATTTGTAGGTGCCATCCGATTGTTTTTCATTTGCATTGAACGTAATTACAGGTTCCTTTTCTTTAAAGTCGAAAGAAGCAACGATTAAGAAACCATTGATGCCAGCCAAATCATGGCCTTCAGGAAGTTGGATTTTGACACCTATTTCTACAGGGCCATTTTCATCTATTTCAAACAAAGGCCTTCCATCTGGTGCATCTTCATTTGGCATTTGAAAAATGGGCGCAAATAGAAAAGGATCGATACTGATGTCAATGTCTAATTTTTTATCGATATCTGCTGCCGTGTATTTTTTAAAGATACCTGCTCCTAGGAGTGCGGTATCTTTGCCTTTTATTTCTTTGGCGACAAAATAATAAGGAGAATTTTCTAATTCTTGGGTTTCTTCATTGGTCACTTTAAAAGAATACCAAGATTCATCAAGAACACCACTAGCAGTTCCTAAAGGATTCTCAGGTTTGTTAGATTCTCCAAGGGTTCCAAGTGCAAATTCGAGAATTGGTTTTAGATGGTGCCATGTAAAACCTTCTTCCAAACCATTGGTAACTGGATCCGCAAACCATTCTTCATTAAACTCGAGGGCGTCTGAATTTCCTTTGAGTAGACCAATAAGGAGTCCAAGATCTGTTAGAATTTTTCCAAGATCGTCTTTCGTAATTTTTGTATTGGACATTGTTGGTTGTTTTAAAGTGTTGTTTGTGAAATATTTATGCTCCTTTTTTGAGGGCTAAAGAAATGATAGGTTTTCTGGGTAACTTGTTTTGTTCGAAAGGAATAGGGAAAGCAACCAGTTTCTTGGTCAATAATAACTTCAAATGTAACAATGGTGACTTCAATTACGAATACGGAAAATTCATAGGCTTTGATGAACATAATTTCTTTTTATAAAAGTAGGTTTTTTTTATGAGCAAAGCTGTTTTTGTTTAGCTACAAACTTTGTTAGAACCTTATTCATATAGATCTAAGAGAAAATTTCATCAAACAGTAGTCTATCTGTTGGGAATTTCATTTTATTAGTACGATACTTCAAATCAATACAATTTAACAGTTATAGTAATGATTTATGATGCAGCAAATAATAAAAAAAAGAGTAGTGTATTATTTAATCAATATTTCAACAATTTGAATACTTGTAGCAATAGCTTCATTTTTGTTAAAAATAGAACACAAGTTGTTAAGGTATGTTTTTATTTTAAGTGTTGATATTGAATCAAGGTTTTTCCCACACTCAAATCTTCCAAGAGTTGATTTGTCTATACCAATTTCTTTAGCAACAACTTCAAATGAATAACCATTGACAATACGATGAACAAACATTTTCCCTGCAAGCGTGTTTTCATGAATATTTAGTGTAGTAGGAATGTAACCGAGAAAGCAATATGACTTATGCAAAGCATAAATAGTATACGTTCGTTTGTTCAACTCTATTTCATATACAAAGTTACGATTCACTCCCATAATTTTTGCTACTTCATGTTGAGTTAACCCTCTATCCATTCGTGCTTTTCTCAATTCATCACCAACGGTCTTAATCTCTTTCGGGTACCGAAAATGCTTGGGTTTAGGTGATTTGAGATTGAGTGGTAAAATGGGACTCAGAAGGTAAAGGATTTGGGATGTATTCTAATCAAGAAGACTTGGGGGAACTTAAGAAGTTAAAGGATATTACTCTTTATGTCTCTAGTAATATGGATTCAGGTATTGGAAGATCTAAGCGTTCTGTAAATGTAGAGGATGTATTTAAAGAATATCCATATTCATATTTACTTATGAGAGAATCGGATTTGCAAAATAAAATTTTATATGCTAAAAAAACATTTTATTATCTAAAATTTACAGTAACTGTAAAAGAGAAATTTGTTGAAATTATTGATGGGTTTACGGGAAACATAATATATAGAAAATATAATCCGGGTTCTGTTAAATTGACATCAAAAAACATAAAACATCTTATTTCTAAAATTGAAGAGAAATAAGAATTCAAAAAAAACAAAAAACATCATACATCAACATGTATGATGTTTTTTGTTTTTTTAATATAAAGCTAATATTCATTTTTTATCTTTAAAGGAAAAAAGAAAAATGAAGACAATTAAGTTTTTTGCGTTATGTATTCTTGCATCGTTAATATCTAAGTTAAATGCCCAGGAATCAGAAAATCTGTATGAAGCTGGCGATATTAAAATAGGAATTGCAGGTGTTCCCCTTATGGATCTGAGCAATGGTTATAGTGGCGTTGTGGCTAAACCCAGTCTATCTTATTATATATCAGATCGTTTTGCGATTAGTACATCCGCTTTTGTGTTATTTCCACAGGATATTGAACAGGAAAACGGCAGAGATGCTGAAGTACAAGCGTACGGTTTTATACCTTCTTTTAGGAAACATGTAATTAATAGTGGTAAATTTAGTTTTTATTTAGAGTCTGGAGCTGGAATCGGAGCCATACGATATAAGGCAAATAATCCAGCGGATATTGCAATAGAAGATAATAGTGGTGGTTTGTTATTGTTAACAGCTGGAGCCGGAATTAATTATAAATTTGCTAAGTGTCTTGAGTTAGAATTTGGTGTTCCATATATGTATGGATTAAATATCACTAATGGAGAGGATACTAAGTTATTCTCTGGAGTAGCATTTAATTTTGGTATGAATCTTGTTTTTAATACCAGAGATATTAAGAGAATTAAAGAAAAACATCGGGAACGATTAAAGAAAAAATGGGAAGAAAAAGAATAAATATTAGAACAGTAGTTACCAAAATTGGTTTGTTAAGTATTTTGGTCACTTTTACACAATGTGCAACCAGTCAAAAGATTGATAAAATGGCTCCTGTGGAGCTGAATGCTCCCTATTTCCAGAATTGGGTATCTGGGATAGAGGGTGGAGGGGCTGGATTTATGCTCTATATTCCTGTTGATCCAGCTTCTGATGTTCAGTTGGAGAATGCATATTTCAAAGGAAAAAGTGTAAAACTGAAACGTAAGCCTAATGAAGCTGTTTATGTAGGACGATATACGGACCCAGGAACGGTTAGAAAGGATATTGTGATGAGCGATGACCCAAAGGAAGAATATAATAACAAAGCTCCGGAAATCGAAGAAAAAATACCGTTCGAACTAAAAGAAGGAGAATGCGTAATAGCATATTCTAAGAATGGTAAAGAAGGATATTTCAAATTGGATAACTTACCTGAGAAAGAATTGAAAGCATATCCAATGCAGCCGAGGCAATAAAAATTGTATTTTTAGCGCTACAATCAAATAGCAGTTGGGAATTTTTCAAAAACTTTTTAAACAAACATTTATATACGGAATGGCAACAGTGTTACCGCGCATGTTGTCATTTCTTTTAGTACCCTTATATACAGATCAATTACCAACAGAAGAATATGGTAAGGTTTCTATTATCTTTTCATATTTTGTGCTGTTCAATGTGGTTCTAGCATATGGAATGGAGACCGCTTTTTTTAGGTTCTTTAACAAAGAATCAGATAAAGAAAAAGTGGTGAGTACATCGGCTATATCAGTAACTATTTCATCTTTTGTATTCTTAGTAATCGCTTTATTGCTGAAAGAGCAAATATCTGTATGGACAGATATTAAGTTGGAGTATATAAACTTAGTAATATGGATACTACTCTTAGATGCTTTGGTTATTATTCCTTTTTCTTGGCTAAGAGCTAAAGAACAACCAATAAGATATGCAATTATTAAAATAGTAAATGTCGCTATCAATTTTGGTCTTAATGTTTTCTTCTTACTTTATTTAAAACAACTATCATTTCATTTTTCAGAGCTAAACTGGGTTTATAGGGATGATTATGAAATCAGTTATATTTTTATTTCTAATCTGATTGCTAGCGGATTTGCATTAGTGGTATTAGTACCTTTTTATTTTAAAATTAAGTATCGTTTTGATAGGGCATTATGGAAAAAGATGATGAAATATGCAATGCCAATTCTAGTAGCAGGAATAGCATATTCGATCAATGAAACATTTGATAGGATTTTGTTAGATTACTTGTTGCCAGAAGATGTAGCTGAGCATATGGTTGGTGTGTATTCGGCTTGTTATAAATTAGCATTGTTTATGACATTATTTGCTACAGCTTTTAGGTTAGGAATAGAACCGTTCTTCTTTAATTATGCCGCAAATAAAAATGCACCCGAAACCTATGCTAGAATTACTAAGTATTTTGTGATTTTGGGATCATTTATCTTTTTGTTCGTAATTGTATTTGTTCATCTTTTAAAAATTGCTTTTTTAAGAGATGTGTCTTATTGGGAAGCGGTAAAGATTGTCCCATTCATTTTATTAGCTAATTTCTGCTTGGGAATTTATCATAATCTTTCGGTTTGGTATAAAGTTACTGATAGAACCAAATTTGGCGCCTATATATCCGTTTTTGGAGCAATAATTACATTGCTTCTTAACTTTTTGCTAATCGAAAAATATACCTATGTAGGTTCTGCAATAGCGACATTAGCAGCCTATAGTGCCATGATGATAATATCCTGGTACCTTGGAAGAAAATATTACCCGATTCCGTATGATCTAAAAAAAATGGGGATGTATTTGGGGTTATCAATTAGTTTTTCCATCATTTCGTTTTACGTATTTGATAGTAATTATATGATTTCTATCCCCTTATTACTGGTGTTTTTAGTAATTTTGTATGTTTCGGAAAAAAAGGAATTAAAACAACTATTAAAAAGATAATTTTCTGTCTTCTCGAATGGAATCGATAGACAGTGTTTCAATTTATAATACAAGTAGACTCCACTTAACGTGATAGTCATTTATATAAATAATATGCAGATAAATATCATTAATAAGTCGTCACACAAGTTACCGCATTATGAAACTATAGCTTCTGCCGGAATGGATCTGAGGGCTAACATAACCGAAGCGATAACACTTAAACCTTTAGAAAGAACAATCGTTAAAACAGGATTGTTTATAGAGTTACCCGTTGGATTTGAAGCACAAGTACGTCCACGAAGTGGATTAGCTGCTAAAAAAGGAATAACAGTACTGAATGCTCCTGGAACTGTAGATGCAGATTATAGAGGTGAAATAGGAGTTATTTTAGTGAATTTGTCTAATGATGATTTTGTGATAGAAAATGGAGAAAGAGTGGCTCAGTTAGTAATTGCTAAACATGAAAGAGCTGAATGGAATGAAGTAGCAGTACTTTCTGAAACTTCAAGAGGAGCTGGTGGCTTCGGAAGTACGGGAGTTAAGTAACTCAAAACAATCAACCAATCAAAAAAAACAATATAAAAAATGAAAATCATTGTACCAATGGCAGGAAGAGGCTCTCGTTTAAGACCTCATACACTTACGGTTCCGAAACCTTTAATTCCTGTAGCGGGAAAACCAATAGTTCATAGATTAGTTTCTGATATAGCAAAAGTTTTGGGTGAACCTGTAGATGAAATCGCTTTTATCCTTGGTGATCCTGCATTTTTTGGAGATGATGTAGTCGAAAGCTTAACTGCTTTAGCTGAAGAATTAGGAGCCAAAGCTTCTATTTATAGACAAGATCAACCATTAGGAACTGGTCATGCTATCATGTGTGCTAAAGAATCATTATCAGGGCCAGCAGTTGTAGCATATGCGGATACATTAATTAGAGCCGATTTTAATCTTGATAAAGAAGCAGATGCTGTTATATGGGTGAAGCAAGTTGACAAACCAGAAGCATATGGAGTAGTAGAGCTTAACGAAAAGAAAGAAATAGTAGAGTTGGTGGAAAAACCAAAAGAATTTGTTTCTGATCTTGCGGTGATAGGAATCTATTATTTTAAGGATATTGCAGTGTTAAAAAACGAACTGCAACATGTATTAGATAATAATATAATTAATGGTGGAGAATACCAGATTAATGACGGTATAAAAAGGATGATGGCCGATGGCAAAATATTTGTTACAGGTCAAGTAGAAGAATGGATGGACTGTGGGAACAAAAATGTTACTGTAGAAACCAATACTAGAATGCTAGGTTTTTTAGAAAAAGATGGTGAAAAACTAATTAGCGATGATGTTTCATTAGAAAACGCAACCATTATTCCTCCTTGCTATATAGGAAAAGGAGTGATTATTAAAAATGGATCTGTAGGCCCTAATGTTTCTATAGGAGATGGTTGTAGTATAGAAGATAGTACTATTAAAAATAGTTTAATACAGAACGAAACTGTCACAAAAAATGCTAACTTAGACAATGCTATGATTGGGAATCACGTGTACTATGACGGAAAGTATACAACGATTAGTATTGGTGACTATTCTACTTTGGAATAATTTATGATTTATATTGCTTCTAAAAGGTTTGTATGATTAAGTTTTGTCGACATATTGGGTTTTGTTTGGTGCTTCTTGGAGGAGCACTCAATATGGCATTTTCTCAGGAACCACAATCTCTAAAAAAGTTAGAGATTTTGGATGATTTAGGAGATGTGTCTGATGCATTTAGAGAAAGTTTCTTTGAAGCATTAAAACAAAGAGCAATCACTAATTATGATAAAGCCATAATTGCGTTAGAAAAATGTATTTCCGTAAATCCAGAACCGATTGTTTTATACTATGAGTTAGGTAGAAACTATTTAGAGTTAAAGCTATTCGATCGGGCTGCTGCAAATTTCAAAAAAGTATTAGAAGAAAAACCAAATGATCGATACGTTTTAGAATTATTGTTCGAAGTTTATTTTACACAAAGAAAGTATTCAGAATCTGTTGATGTGGTGGAAAAACTGGTAGCTTTTGATAATATGTACAAAGAACAGTTGGCAAACCTTTATTTTTTAGAAACTAGATATGATGATGCGCTTAGAGTAGTCGATGAATTAATAGAAGAGCTGGGATTAGATGCATATAGAGACAAGTTAAGAAAAAAAATAGCACTAAAAATCAGTAACCCCGATTCACAGATTACTCGGTTACAGGAAAAAATAGCGACAAACCCCAAGGAAGAACAGAATTATATAAATCTTATTTATTTATATAGTCAGAATAATGATATAGATAAAGCTTTTGAAACTGCTCAGTCACTTCTCAAGGAAAAACCAAAATCTAAACTCGCTCATTTGGCGTTGTATAAATTTTATCTGGATACTAATAACCCAGATGAAGCCGTTAAATCGATGAAAGAAGTGCTGTCAAGTAATAAGATTGATGAAGAATCTAAGTACAAAGTCATCAATGATTTCTTAATATTTGTAGATAAAAATCCAAATTACGAATCTCAACTTATAGAAGTTACTAATGTGTTTTCAGAAGATTCTGGTAATAGCAAAGTGTTTACAGAAATCGGAAATTACTTTTATGAAAAAGACAAAAAAGAGTTAGCTCTTAATTATTATGAAAGAGGAATTAAAGATAATGTTAGCAATTTTGGGATTCTAAGAAAAATGTTGCTATTACAACTTGATTTAAAGAGATACGAAAAAGCAAAAGTAGGAAGTGAACTAGCAATAGAAATGTATCCTTCTCAGCCAATTTTGTATTTGGTGAGCGGTGTTTCTTTGATTAATCTAAATAATTATGAGGAAGCAATAGAGATTTTAAGTATCGGAATGGATTATATCATTGATGATCTTAAGATGGAATCGGATTTTTATGATCAAATAGGAGATGCATATATGAAAAAGGGAGACCCAGCGAAAGCAGAAGAGTATAAACAGAGATCGATTCAACTTAAAAAAAAATCATAAAGGGTAATGAATAGAATATTTTATCTGCTATGTTTTTCTCTAATTATGCTACAATCTTGTGGAGGAACTAAAGCAATTTCGGGATCAAATATAAAAAAGTTGAAAACAGAAAAAATTATAACCAATCATTACAATAAGTCTTTTAATTATAATACGATTAATGCTAGAGTAAGGGTAAAGTATGACAATGGTAAGCAGTCTTTTAGTCCAAGTGTGACATTAAGAATGGAAAAGGATAAAAAGATATGGTTAAGTGCTAAACTGCTAGGAATTACATTAGCCAAAGTATTGATTACTCCAGAAAAAGTGAGTTATTATGAAAAGATAAATAGCACCTATTTTGAAGGGAATTTTGAATTGCTTAGTGAGTGGCTAGGAACCGATTTAGATTTTGAAAAAGTACAACAGATATTATTAGGTCAGGCTTTGTTTGATCTTAGAGATGATAAATATCTCTCTTCTATAGAAAATCAAAAATACCAATTACAACCTAAAAAGGAATTAGAGTTATTTGAACGGTTATTTGTTATAAACCCGGATACTTTTAAAATGTTTTCTCAACAATTAAAACAGCCTATAGAAAATAGAAACTTACTGGTTAATTATAAAAGTTATCAAAGAGTAGGAAACCAAGATTTTCCTAAAGAAATTAGAGTAGAAGCTTCAGGAGATTCTAGCAAAACGTCTATTAATATTGATTATCGTAGTGTAGATTACAATGCCAGAGTAAGTTTTCCGTTTAAAATACCATCAGGATACGAGCAAGTAACTATAGAATGAGGTTAAAACAACTTATATATATATTCGGAATGCTATTAATTAGCATTCCATCATTCTCTCAAAGTACTAAACAGCAACAGCTGGAAGAACAACGGCGACGTCTTAAAGAGCAGATTGAGCAAATGAGGTCGTTGCTTGCAGACACAAAACTTAAGGAGCGTTCTGTGCTAGATGAAGTAGAAACACTAAATTCTCAAATAAGTACTAGACAAAACCTTATAAAAATTACGAATCAACAAGCAAATCTATTGACAAGAGAGGTTAATTCCAATCTCAAAAAAATGCAATCATATAGGGAAGAACTAAAAGTCCTAAAAGAAGATTATGCTAAAATGATTGTTAAATCTTATAAAAGTAAATCACAACAAAGTAAGATCATGTTCTTGTTGTCTTCATCAGATTTTGCACAAGCGTATAAGAGGCTACAGTATATGAAACAATATAATGAGCATCGTAAGGAACAAGCTGATCAAATACAAACACGTGCGGAAGAGCTTCAGACACTAAATAAAAATTTATTAGAACGGAAAAAAAAGAAAGAGTTGCTGGTCGAAGAAAATCGAGATGCTCAGGAACAACTTAAAGAAGAAAAACTACAACAACAGGCTCTGATGGCCTCTATCCGTAAAAAAGAAGGCACTTATAAAAAGGAAATAAAAAAGAAACAAGAGCAAGCTAGTGCTATTGATAGAGCTATAGAAAAACTAATTCGTGAAGCTATCGCAAAAGCCAATAAAAAAGCAGGAAAAAAGGCATCTAAAAAAGGATCTGCAACGACTTTTGCATTGACTCCAGAGGATAAAAAACTAGCAGATAATTTCACAGCAAATAAAGGGAAATTTCCTTGGCCAGTTGGAACAGGTAAATTAACCAAAAAGTATGGTCGTCAACCACATCCGACATTACCTAATATTCAGATTAATAGCAGTGGAGTAGAACTGGAAACAAGACCTGGGGAAAAAGCAAGAGCAATTTTTGAAGGAGAAGTTATGGCTATCCAGAAGTTAAAAAATGCAGGTAGATTGTTACAGGTACGCCATGGTAATTATATTACAGTGTATTACAATCTGGAAAATATTTCGGTAAAAGAAGGTCAAAAAGTATCTACCAAACAAAATATAGGAGAAGTGCGTGTTAACCCAACTACAGGTCGTGCTATTATGAAGTTTTTGATCTTTAAGGATACTAAAAAACTAAATCCACAATCTTGGATCTATAAAATGTAATTTGGTTATGACCTTTATATGCCGTTTCCAGTTGAAGAAAAATATATAATCGATACCGAAAAAGAGCTCGAAGTTACTTTTCCTAAATCTTTTCGGATTCGTATGATGAAGCTAAATGGAGGAGAGATAGAAAACGAGGAGGTGCATTGGGTGTTTTATCCTTTTTTTGACAAATCTGATAAGAAAAGAATTTCAAGAACTTCTAATCATATAGTTTATGAGACCAAAGAAGCAAGAAATAGGACTGGATTTCCAAAAGACGCTGTGGCTATAGGCAAAGATGATTACGGCAATCAAATCATTATGAGACCAAAACTTTTTAATAAGAAAAAACTAAGAGAGGCTATTTACTTTTGGAACCATGAAGCTGGAAGTATAACTAGGATAGCGAAAATTATTAGTGAAATAAGATAAGCTGTATTTAAGAAATAAAGATGGAAATAATAATTACCTCAACGGTAGCCTTTTTAGTTTCTATACTTACGTTTTTTTCAGGATTTGGTTTAGGGACAATTTTGACACCTGTACTGATGATTTTCTTTCCAGTAGAAATTGCTATTGCATTAACAGGGATAGTACATTTTTTCAATAATGTTTTCAAACTGTTTTTGGTTGGAAAAAATGCAAACAAAACAGTGTTGTTACGATTCGGAGTCCCAGCTGTTATTGCTGCCTTCGCAGGAGCATGGGTATTAGTGCATATTCCTGATATAAAGCCTCTTTTTACCTATGATTTGTTTGACAAAACCTTTGAAGTATATCCTGTAAAATTTATTATTTCAATTTTACTTATAATTTTCGCCAGTATGGATTTGATTCCATATTTCACAAGATTAAAATTTGGCGAAGAAAAACTTCCTCTTGGAGGTGTGTTAAGTGGTTTTTTTGGAGGTCTTTCGGGTAATCAAGGAGCTTTAAGAACAGCTTTTCTTATCAAAGCAGGGCTTTCTAAAGAAGCTTTTATCGGAACAGCAGTTGTGGTTTCTACCTTTGTAGATTTTACACGTCTTAGTGTGTACGCAACTAATATTTCTGAATCAGGAATTAGCGATAACCTGCCATTAGTGATTTGTGCCACGTTATCGGCTATTGCAGGCGCGTTTATAGGTAATAAACTGTTAAAGAAAGTAACGTTAAAGTTTTTGCAAATAGTCGTGGCAATCATGCTAATTGTGATCTCTGTTGCTTTGGGAGCGGGATTTTTATAAAATGATAAGTTTTGTCTTCCATAAATTAGATCACCCTTCTAAGTTATAGGTTTTGAAGAGCAGGAATTCCAAATAGAAATATTGTAATTTCATCTAATATTATAGCTAAAAAAGATCCTTATTTTGTCTAATATGGTGTGGATGTCTTTTTTTTATCCAAACACAGGTAGTACATTGGTAATAAGATTGAAGATAATTAATGATCATCGATTTCGACACAAAGAAGGGGGTAACCGAAAACCTTAATGTAGAGTAGGTAATTAAAAGGTAGTAATATGCTCAAAAAAATAACAAACATGAAAGGTGCTGTGATTATTGATAGAGAAGCGCAACAATCGATTCATGGGGGTTCGTATAACTGCAATGTAGCTCGTAAATGTCTTAGTGATATTGAATGTTGCTCTGGCGTATGCGGTGTAGAAAAAATTATTCTGGGTAGACCGGTAATTATTTCGGTATGCGCTATGTAAAGTCACTTTAACGAATATAACTTCCTCTAATGAACAACTCATTATGGGAAGCTTTGAGCAACACATTTTAACCTAAACGTTAAACTAGGTAAACAACGCTTTCAACTCAGTAGCATCATCTGGTTTCATTTTACCAGCAAGTACAAGACTAAGTTGTTTGCGGCGTAATGCTGCGTCAAAACGTTCTTGTTCTAATTCGGTTTCTGGTTTGATTTGTGGAATTGTCATTACTGGTGCACCACTTTCGTTAACCGCAACAAAAGTGTATATGGCTTCATTTGCACGCGTTTTATCTCCGCTTTGGCGGTCTTCTATCCAAACATCAATAACAACTTCCATAGATGATCTAAATGCGCGAGAAACCTTTGCTTCTACCGTAACTACACTTCCTAGGGGAATTGCTTTGCTGAATGCAACGTGATTTACAGAAGCAGTAACAACAATTCGTCTAGAATGTCTTCCAGCAGCGATTCCCGCTGCGCGGTCCATGCGAGCTAATAATTCACCTCCAAAAAGATTATTGAGTGGATTGGTTTCTCCTGGCAAAACAAGATCAGTTAGTATAGTTCGTGATTCTGAAGGATATCTGGCTTCCATGGATTTTGGTAATTTTTGGCAAAGATAATCAGGTGGAATAAACTAATGACTATGCAATAGCAGAAAACTGATATCCAGTCGTTTTGAGCTATTAATGAATATTCAATTTTTTTGTAAAAAATAAAAAAGAACCTATCCTAATAGGAGAGATTAGTATCGAAAAATAATAGGTAACAAAGATTGATTGAGAAAAACGTTTTTCGAAAAATGAGAACTATAGATCTTGCACTAATAACCAAGCACGACTATCTTGTTGCCTTTTGATATTTTGCAATGCTTTTAAAGCTTCTAATCTATTTTCATAACTAGTATAAACGACTTGATGTAATCCGTATTTATTTACACCTATAAGACGTGCATCAAATCCTTTAGTTTTAAGCTTCTGTACTTTTTTATTAGCATTCGCTTTAATTCTGTATGCTCCTGCCACCACGTGGTATTTTCCAGAAGTTACTACGGCGTCAGTCTTAGCTTTTTCAGAATTGTCTTCCTCAGCTTTAATAATATTTAGATTGATAGCTGGCAAAGGACTGGTAATCTCAAAAGTAGCTTCTTGGATTCTATTTTCGATTTCTTTATCTGCTTTTATAGATAAACCATCATTATGTAAACCAATTCGCTTATTGAATTCATGTAATCCTAGGGATCCAATCCCCAAAAGAATAACTGCAGCTGCAGCATATCTTACATATGGGCGTTCACGTCTTCTTTCTGGTGTAAAGGTGATAGGAGTCGTTTCTTCAATAGCTTCTACTTGTTCTTTATAAACCTCACGAGTTACCTGAGTCGTCACTAATTTTGGAACAACTTTTTCCTCTCTAATAATCGAAGGAGATATAAAAGAATTCAGACCGAATGCTTCTGTTAAGTAATTTGTGTCTTGAGAAGGTTCAAATTGTAAAGTATCTTCAACAGAAGTATAAAAAGAACCAATACCGTCTAATTCTACTCTTTTTCCAAGAGACATTTTGTTATTTAACGACAGTACGTAACGTTGAATCTTAGCAACAGCGTCTGTATATGATATGTTTTCGGCGGTAGCCATGTAATTTGCTACTAGTCCGTCGTTATTTTGTAATTGGCTGTTAAAAGAGATTAATTTCTGAGGCGGAAAAAATGCGTGAGTAGATTCTTGAATCACAGCAGGCTGACGCTTTGTTAGAAAAGCACCAAAACCTGGTAAGATTACACATTCGTATCTATATAGTAATTCACTTATGTATTTCGCCGTATTGTTCATTGCCCCTTCTTAAAAAATGCTGTCTAATATATTCTGTCAAAACTAATTCGTAATAGCTAATAATGGCTAGATTGGTTTAACTTGAATAATTAGGTTGGTTATTGGTTGTTCAAAGGTAAAAAAAATTGGTTTTAATAATAACTATACCCCTTGATTTTATTAACAGTTTTGATTTTTTTCGTTTCTTGTGCTGACTTATAAGAGATTAGATGACCACAGAAAAATTAATTGCATTACTTACCTTAAAAAAAGCTCCGAATCTTGGCGATAATTCTATCAAAAAATTAATTAGAGAAGTGGGCTCTGCGGAAGCGGTTCTAAAGGAAAAACCAACTAACTTGTTAAAGATTGATGGTATTGGAACAGTAAAGATTAAAGAAATTCAAAATAAAACACATCATAAAGCCGCAGAAAGCGAATTACGATTTATTCTGGATAACAATGTTAATTATATGGCATATGATGAAGCCGACTATCCGGAAAAATTGAAATATTGTATAGATAGCCCTGTGGTTTTGTTTAGTAGAGGAAACATCGATTTGAAAAACAAAAAGATGTTGAGTATTGTTGGAACAAGAAAAGTAACAAGTTATGGAGTTAGGTTTTGCGAAGAATTGATTGAAACACTCGTTCCATTAAACCCAGTAATCGTATCAGGTTTCGCATATGGCGTTGATATTACTGCACAAAGAGCTGCGGTAAGACATAATTTACAGACAGTTGGGTGCCTTGCTCATGGATTAAATCAAATATATCCTAAGACCCATAAAAAGTATATGTCACAGGTTGAAGAAAACGGAGGATTCTTTACCGATTTTTGGAGCACGGATACTTTTGACAGGAATAATTTTTTAGGTCGTAACCGCATTATAGCAGGATTAAGTGAAGCTACCATTGTAATCGAAAGTGCAGATAAAGGAGGTTCTTTAGTTACTGCGGAAATTGCAAATTCTTATAACCGAGAAGTTTTTGCTGTGCCCGGAAGAGCAGGTGATGCACTAAGTTCGGGTTGTAATACCCTTATTAAAACACAAAGAGCGCACATGCTAACCAGTGCTGCGGATCTTATTTATATGCTTAATTGGGAATTGGACAAAAAAGAACAACCAATTATTCAAAAACAACTTTTTGTGGAGTTAGAAGATACTGAAAAGAAAATCTATAGTTTCCTGAACAAAAATGGTAAGGAATTACTGGATGTCATTGCATTACAATGCGAGATACCTACGTTTAAAGTAGCATCGATATTATTAAATATGGAATTAAAAGGAGTGATCAGACCATTACCAGGTAAATTATTTGAGGTGGTATAACATTTTTGAAATAAAAAGTATCTGTAACCGATTTATTCTTTGTCAATTTTAAAGAATAGTATGCGATACTTTGGCAACAATAAAAGAATCAAAAAAACAAAATCAACAACTGTTTGTATTATTGGTATAAGCAGAGGATCCATTCCTTCTTCAACAATTGAAGGAGGCCCAACTATACTGGTAGTTGTAAAATTTCCAAAGTGATCTACTATCGAAATTACCAGATATACAATTGTAGCTGTCCAGGTTAATAATCCGCGCCACTTTATTATCACAATGATAAGAGGTAAAGCCAAAACGGCCGAAAATATGTCTAGATATGCAGGGTACATCCACGCTTCTGATTCTGAATCGTTATTAATGTCATTAATTAGCTGTAGAGCAATTAACCTAGAGATTTGTAGGAAAATCCATACGGTTAATCCTATTACAAAAAGCTTTTCGTCTGTTTTGAAATTCTTGAATTTAATTGTAGTATTCATAATGCTTGTAAATTGGTTTTTGATAGTTCCTCATTTACGTCTATTATCCCTATTAAGAATCCTAATATTGCCCTTGAAAAGTAGTGAATTTGATTAGTTGTGTTAATAATTATGAAAATAGAGAGTTTAAAAAATTAGCAATTATATACTTCTATTCTTCCTCATAGATATCAAATTCAGCAGAAATGGATTTCATTAATTGAGCGTTTTCAAAATGGCTATCAGACATTTTAGAAAGTTTTTCCAAGTATAAATCAAACTGACCATTTTTGAAGATACTTAGCATTTTCCCTCCTTTTTCGCATTTTGCAATATGCCAAACATTAGGAGGAACTGTGATTGTATCTCCTGGTTTAGCGATGATAGTTTCATCATCAAAAATCAACTCTACTTCTCCTTCTAAAATGTAAAAGATCTCGGTCATTATTTTGTGATGATGTCTTTTTAGATAAAACCCTGGTTTTAAGGTGTCTTCAATAAAAGATAGTTCACCATTGGTATTATTTGAAGAAAGTTTGATGAAACAATGATCTTGAGAATAGTTATAGTTTTCGCCTTGACCTTGTCGGATAATTTCTTTTTCTTTCATTTTTGTTTTGCTTATAATTCGATTTCATAAAACACCAATGCAATTGGGTTACATTGGTGTCTATAGCATTAAGTTGAATTCGATAAGGATGATCTATTGTATTATATAACAGACAAATCCTAAGGGATTCGTATTTATTTTTTGGATTTGTGATGATAGGCACGAGAAACTTCAAAACTATCTTCAAACCAGTTCCAAAGGATCACTTTTCCATCTTTTACTTTTACTCTAAGTGCGTAAGTGAATTCGCTGGTTTTTTCATTGGATTTGGTCAGAAGACCAACCATTTGGCCAAAGAAAGCTGCGGTATCCCCATTGGCAATTGCATCATTGGGTTCCCATTTTACAGTTTTAAAATTTTCACCAAATTTGGGCATAAATTCTTCTAGAATTACTTTTTTGCCTTTCCAAGGTCCTATCCATGGCATGCTTTTATCTCCTCCATTTTGCCAAACCATATCTTCATGCATAAGACTTACCATGGTTTTCATATCTCCTTTTCCCATGGCTCCCATAAAATCCATGGCGATTTTCATAGTTTCTTCAGATTGTGGATCTATATTGATTTGTGCTTTTGTTTCAGCTTTGGAAGTACTAGTATCATTTGAATTGGTCCAACTTAAGAATAGTGTTAATGATACTAGCAATGAAACTGCGATTAGAAATTTTTTCATGATTATTGTTTTAATTATTGATGTTTTCTGATTATGTGTGATAACAAAGTTAGAGGGGCACCGAAAAGTTATTAGGTTAAAAAAAGACTTTTTAGGGTGAAAATTGGAAAATAGAGTTATTTGCGATTTTCTTTAAATTGCTTAGGTGAAAGCCCAGTCTTTTTTCTAAAATATTTGAAGAAGTTAGTAGGTGTACTAAAACCAGCTTGATAGGCAATTTCAGTAAAAGAAAGTTGCGAATTAATTAAAAGTCTTTTGATTTGTAAAATTACAATCTCATCAATAAATGATTTTGCATGCTTGCCAACCATACTATGTGTTATATTATTTAATGTTTTGGTTGTGACCCCCATTTTATTGGCATAGTAAGAAACTTTTTTACTTTCAAAACATTCTTTTTCTACTAATTCTTGTAGATAAATAAATTTTAAATGATATTTTCTATACCCTAAGTTATCTTTTCCTTTTGATTTTATTCGAAAAAGTTTCAGTATTAAAACTTGTATCAAACTTCTAATAATTTCAATGGAATAGCTGTCAATTACATCTAAGTATTCTTGCTCTATTTGATTTATCAGACTCTTTATTTGGGCAAAATTACTATCATCTAGTTGTAATTTTGGAGAACCTAGCATTTCGTTGAATAGTTGAAATAATTTTAGGGTTTCAATTTTGTCAGAATAGCGAATTACAAAATCTTCAGTAAAAACAAGAAACTTTCCTTTGGCATTAGTTTTATAGAACTTGTGGGTAGAACTCTTGCGTAATGTAAAAACTGTACCTTTTTTATATGAGTAATCACTATAATTAATGCTGTGCTTACCGTTATTATGAGTTATGATTACTATAGCGTAAAAAGAAATTTTATGATGATCAAATTGATTATGGTCTTTAGGTTTCCGTTTTAAAATACTTTCTAAATCTACCAGGTCAAAGTGGTGATTGGGATTTATGTTTTTAAAGACTATTTCTTTAAGTACCATATTCATTGTGAATGGTTGTTCATTTTATATGATTTTTGTTTAATTTTTCAAAAAAAAAGGGCGATACATTACTGGATCACCCTTATTAAAGTTCAATAAGTTTTTACAGTATTGCTCTTATGTATGTTTCGATGTTTCTCCGAAATTGTCTGATTTATTAATTTAGGTTTATGATAAAAGATGCGCCTGGACTTACATCAAAACCTTCACCTATTTCTACTACAATGACAGTCTCAGAATCAATTCTTAAGTTTACGGAACTATCACTACTAGTAAATCCTGAAATATTGTGTGGCTCGGGAAAAGTAAAGTAATATCTATCAAATTTACCAGTCGGAATAACTCCAAAAACATCAGCAACATTTAACCAAAATGGGTCATTAGCTTCAGCGATTAGGCTATATTCTATACTGTTTTCAGTAAAATCTATGCTGTATAATCCGTTTACATCTCCTGCGGGAGTGCCATTTTGAGCTAAAGCCGTAGCAAATTCCGTTATGGAATTTGAAAGTGTAGCAAACTCATCATAAGCGTCATCGGGTTGTCCAAATATACTTGCATACGTATCTTCTTGCTCACCGGGGTTTTGTAAAGTATTTCTTAGGATAATGCTTACCCCTTCAGAAAGTGGCGTTATTACGGTGTTGTCATCATCATCACTACACGATGAGAAGAGTAAAGAACAGAAGAAAGTGAATAAAAATATTTTGCTAAATTTCATGATTAATCTTTTTAAAATTGCTTATTAATTGTAGTAGATGCTGTTAAAACCTTCGATTATACCTTCAAAAGAGCTACTTCCTTAGAATCTAAAAGAACCTTATGAATATTATTCGTTAGTTATAATTGGTGATAAATGTGAGTAAGTGTTATTCCAAGATTTACAATCCTTATGTTACTAAAAATCCGGTAATATGCTCTTTGTTATTCATAATTTTGACGATTTGTGATTATTGAATAAAACAAAGGTAGATTGGAATCGAACAACGGTTAGGTTAAAAAAAAGCTTTTTAGGGTAAAAAAAGGAAAGTATAGTTATTTGCAAGTTTCTTTGAACTGTTTGGGTGAAAGCCCTGTCTTTTTTCTGAAATATTTGAAAAAGTTAGTAGGTGTGTCAAATCCAGCTTGGTAGGCAATTTCTGTAAAGGAAAGCTGAGAGTTTATTAAGAGCCTTTTGATCTGGAGGATTACAATTTCATCAATAAACGATTTAGCTGATCTACCAATTACACTTTGGGTTATATTGTTTAATGTCTTGGTTGTAACCCCTATTTTATGGGCGTAATAAGATACTTTTTTGCTTTCAAAACACTCTTTTTCAATTAGTTCCTGTAGGGAAATGAATTTTAGATGATATTTCTTTCCCTTTAAATTATGATTGTTTTTTGATTTTATCCGAAACAGTTTTAGTATTAAAACTTGCATTAGACATCGTATTATTTCGATTGAATAAGTGCTTTTCAGATCAGAATACTCTTTAGATATTTGACCTACTAGATTTTCTATTTCTACAAAATCATTACTGTTTAGTTGCAGTTTTGGTGAACCTAACATCTCATTAAATAATTGGAATAACTTTAGAGTTTCACCTTTATCTGAATATTGAATAATGAAATCTTCGGTGAAAACGAGAAATTTTCCTTTTGCATTGGTTTTATAGAACTTGTGGATATTATTCTTTCGTAGCGTAAAAACTGTTCCCTTTTTATATGAGTAATCTGTATAATTGATACAGTGTATCCCATTTTCGTGAGTGATGAGAACTATAACGTAAAAAGAAATTTTGTGATGATCAAATTGATTATGATCTTTAGGATTTAATGTTAAAATATCCTCTAAATCTACCAGATCAAAGCGGTAGCTGTTATCCTGTTTATTTTTAAAGGCTATTTCTTTCATAGTCATCTTAGCATAATCGATTATAATTCCTATTTAATAATCCAAACGTAGACCATTGGTACAAGGTAAAAAAGTAAATAAGTGAAAAATACAGTAAAAAAAGAAGCAATTATTTTTTCAAAACGCTCTCCTTTTTCCTTAAAAACCTTAAATAAGAGGAATATTATATAGATAAAAACTAAAGGGTCAAATACAATTGGTATTCTGAGAACTAAAAATGAAAAAATTCCAAATATGGTAGCGTGGCCTATAATGAAGGAATTCATTGCTAAATGCTCAAGAAAACTTAATTTGCTAAAAAACAGTTTAGTAAATAAACTAAGAAATAAAATATTAAGAAGCCAAAAGTATTTAATATAATGACCTATGATCTGACCAGCTTCATAACTAAACTTATATGTGGTAGATTTTTCTGTATCAATAAAATTTGATCCAGATATATTTATAATGTCAAATTGAGATTGAATGAGTAGAAATAATGTTATTGCAATAAATGAATAGCTTATAGGATTAAAAACATGTTTTCGTTGTCCATTGATATAATTAAGGATAGTATTCTTTGGAGATAAGGTAAGATGCTTAAGGTTATAAAGAAAACCTTTGTCAAGATCTAAAAACCTAGATAAAAAATCACTTACTAAAAAAGAAAAAGTAATTTTTTCTATAGTACTTTTTTGTCCACATTCTGGGCAAAAGTTCCCATTATATGACGTTTTACAGTTGAGGCAGTTGATTGATTTCAATAGTTGTTATTATCTGTTTTATTAGGGGATAAATATAGATAATAATACCATGTAGACTCAGAATTTGTTGTAATAAACCTTCTTTTTCATACTGACAATTACTCTGATTAAGGTGCGTATTCGGATAATTCAAATTTTTTTTGTATCATTGTGATATCAAAATGATATTATTATGAAAAACGAAAAGAATATTAAAGTACAAAACGGTTACCTATTTTTTGGGATTGTAATAGTTTCAATTCTGGCATTGGTTATAGCAGCAATAAAAACTGATAATCCTGAGTTATTATTTTTATTACCAATAGGATTAATTGCTTTTAGAGGTTTTTTTATTGTAAACCCTAATAGTTCCAAAGTGATGGTATTATTTGGAGCTTATAAAGGAACAGTTAGAGACAATGGCTTCTTTTGGGCAAATCCATTTTATACAAGACAAAAAATATCATTAAGAGCTAGAAATTTTGATAGCGAACGAGTGAAGGTGAATGATAAGATTGGAAACCCAATTATGATTAACGTAATTCTAGTATGGAAAGTAAGTGATACTTTTAAAGCAGCTTTTGATGTAAATGATTATCAAGAATTTGTAAAAGTGCAAACCGATGCAGCAGTAAGAAAATTGGCTGGATCTTATCCATATGATAGTTTTGATGATGCACAAGCAGACTTGACATTACGATCAGGAATGGATGAAGTAAATGAAGCGTTAGAAAATGAAATTACAGAACGTTTATCGATGGCAGGAATCGAAGTGATGGAGGCAAGAATAGGATATCTTGCGTATGCTCCCGAAATCGCGAGTTCTATGTTAAAAAGACAACAAGCAGTTGCGATTGTAGCTGCCCGAAAGAAAATCGTAGAAGGAGCAGTTGGTATGGTTGAAGATGCATTAGATAAATTATCTGCAGATGGTATTATTGAATTTGATGATGAGAAAAAAGCATCTATGGTTAGTAATTTAATGATAGTTTTGTGTGGTGATAAGGAAGCTACACCTGTGATTAATACAGGTACCTTAAATTCATAATGTATGAGTAAGAAAAAATCATTTGTGCTACGAATAGATCCAGAAACCTTTAAGTCGATTGAGAAATGGGCAGATGATGAGTTTCGGAGTGTGAATGGACAATTAGAATGGATGATTAATAAAAGCCTTAAAGATGCAAAACGTCTTAAGAAAAAGAATAAAGTAGATCCTGATGAGGGATTAGAAAACTAATATTTTTATACAATAAAGACCTAAGAAACATTGTTTCTTAGGTCTTTTCTTTTTCTAAAAGTTGACTAAAGTAAGCTCTAAATAACTTCTCCACTAATCTTTAAATATTTCATTAATTTGCGGTTAGTTGTTGTAAAATTTCAGAAATGGCTTTATCTAGTTGTGGTTGATTTCCGTCAATACGATCTTTAAAGGTTTCTTTTACATATATATCAGGGGAAACTCCTGTTTTTTCAAGGTTTTTGCCATCTAAAGTATAGCATCCCCAAGATGGTAATCTATAATAAGATCCATCTACTAAACGCTTACCAGAAGTGAATATAATCCATCTGTAGGTTTCTGTACCTATTATTTTTCCCAAACCAAGTTCTCTAAAACCAGCTGCTGTCATTTCTGCATCACTCAATGTTTGTTCATTAATTAATAGTATGATTGGTTTAGCACCTGGAGTAAAATTTGGCTGAGAAGTTAATTTACCATCTCTGTATTTCCATTGTAAATATGGTTTTTGAGATAAGAATTGCAATACCTCATCGTGTACATTACCTCCAGTGTTAAATCGTAAATCTAATATCAAAGCGTCTTTTTTATAAGACTCAGAGACCATTTCTTTTTTAAAATTAGTAAGTTCATTACTTCCCATATTTTTCATATGAACATAAGCTATTCTATTATTACTTTTTTGATTTACATAAGATTGATTGGAATCTACCCATTCATCGTACAAAAGGTTCCTGTTATTTCTTGAAGAAATAGGATGAATATTCGTTGAAAATTCTTTTCCGTTTCGTGAAAAGGTTAGCATTACTTCGGTATCCAAAGAAGGTTGTGCAAAATAAAATTCTCTATTCTTTTTTGAATCAACTTTGTTACCGTTTACGGCGGTCAATCTATCTCCTTTGGTAATGCCTTTATTTTTTATATCTGCAGGTCCATCCGTAATAATTCGTTCTACTAAGAATGGATCTTTTACTGAAAAAATAATACCAATAGATGAACTTTGCGTCTTATAGAATGCTTTTTCTTCATCCCCGTTAGAATTAAATCGTACATGAGATGTATTTAATTCTCCAAGCATATCGTTTAATAGTAACCTTAATTCAGAACGGTTATTGATAAAAGGTAAGAATTTAGAATATTCAATTTTTAATTGTTTCCAATCTTCGCCATGAAAATCTCCGTCATAAAAGTTTTCTCCAAAATTTGCCCAAGCTTCATGGAACATCTGTTCGAATTCATTAATGAACGCTTTACGAAACGTGAAATCAATTTTAATCTTCTCGGTTTTATTGCTTTTAATATCTAATGTATTTATATTTCCATCAATCAAAATATAATTTTGATCCTTTGCAGAGGCTATCTGGTAAGTATAGCCTTTGATTTCTGTAACCTTTTCAGTTTTATTCTTTTCGAACGGTTTGATCGTGGTCTTCCATAATTGAGGTTTTCCTTTATCATGATTCGAAATGTATAAGATATATGAAGTTTCATCTTTACTAATTATATCGGTTGCTCCTTGATGACCGAATTCAGGACTAATACGTTTAATTCGATCTGTTAATCCGTCTTCATTAATATTGATATCGAGGTTTTTAATAACATTTTCCGTATCCTCTTTTTTCGAATCTTTTTCCTCTTCTTTTTCAGCACTTTCTACAAATAGCTTATCAAACTTATCTGACCTGAAGGGTTTTTCATATTTATCCAGAGCCATACGATAAATACTAGCTTCATCTAATCCATAAGGATAACTTGGTTTAGTAGGGTTCGAGCTAAAATAGATATACTTACCATCATATGACCATAAAGGACTATTTTCTGTGACACCAGTTTTAGTTAGGTTAATGATTTTTTTTGAAAGGATATTATAAACAAAAATGTCATTTTCAAAATTGCGAATTGCATTATAAACGATGTAATTTCCATCAGGGGAAAATTTTGGTTGAGGTGCATATAATGCCCAAAATTCATCTTTTACAACGGTTTCGCTTTTTAGTGTAGTTAGATCAAGCACTCTAAGCTCATCTCTTCCACTAATATAGGTAGCTTTCGTGTGTTTTGGGTTTATTTCAATATTGATATTGTTTCTTGAATCTTTTGTAATCTGTTTCTTTTGCCTTTTGCCATCAGCCGAAATGGTAAATAAGTTCAAATACCCTTTTACGGTTTGATTAAAAAGTAAGGTTTTATTGTCTGCTAACCATTTTACTTCTACTACACGTTCTTTAGGATCATTAATAGAAATTTGTTTGATAAATTTACCTTTAATATCAGAAACAAATAATATTCCTCTGGAAATAAATGCCATTTTTTTATTATCAGAAGAAATGTCAAAGTTGGTTATTTTACCATCAACTTTAAAGTCTTGGGTTTTCTCTAGCGTATTATTGTTGAATAACTGGACAGCAACTTTTTTCGAACTTTTAGAAGCAACATCATATATATAAAGTTGATAATCTTTAGTAAATGTTACTTTTTGGCCATTAGCACTTACTTGTGGTCTTTTAATGGCGTTTGTGAATTGTGTTAGATTGGTCTTTTTATTTTCTTTTAAAGTATATAAGTTGAATTCTCCATTTATTTCATCAGAAACAAAATAAAGAACACCATTTTTATCAAAAGTAGGCCATAAATCCATACCGCGATAAGAAGTATGCTGAGTGTATTTTTTGGTGGAAAGATTGTAAGATTTAATATCGGGATTATAATCTCCTTTATATCTTTTTCTATGAACTAACCCTGAACTTTCAAAGCTCTCGTTAAAATATATTTCTCCTGTTTTTGGATGTTTTGCAACGTTGTGTACTCTGTTGAAATAATGATGAAACAATCGTCGCGGTGTATCTCCAAGAATTGACACTTCATAGCTACTAAAGCTATTTTCTCTGGAAGAAGTAAAGAATATTTTTTTAGAATCCCATGACCAACTTTCTACAGTATCCGCGGAATCATGAAATGTAAGCTGCCGAATTTCTCCACCTTCTAGAGGTATAATATATACATCTTTATTACCGTATTGGGAGGCGCTAAATGCTACCCATTTTCCATCTGGAGAAACTGAAGGACGGGTTTCATCTCCTTGCATTCCCGTAAGTCTAGTGGCGTTTCCACCGTTAGAATTTATTTTCCATAAATCTCCATCATAACTGAATATAATAATATCACCATTAGGAGTTAGCGTCGGATCTAGCGTAAAATATGTTTCTTGTCCTTGAATTAGTATGGAAAAAAACAAAGATAAAAATAGTGTGAATGTTGATTTGATCATGTTGATTGATGTATGAATGTTGACTTCGAATAATGGATTATAGATTAAATAACCCCACCACAAACCTTCAGTCGCAGCACTTTCTTAATCGACTGTGTTACTTGTTTTTTATACTCGGGATTTGTTTTCATTTCAGCAAGAATAGCATTGATTGTTGCCTGTTCGTTTTGAGGCATTAAGATTAAGTCACAACCGGCTTTAGAGGCTAATAACGGTGCATTCTCTAGAATGGTAACAGCTTTCATAATATTTAAGGCATCAGAAATGATAACTCCTTTAAAACCCATTTCTTCTTTAAGTAAACCCGTAATGATTTTTCTAGAGCAGCTTGATGGTAATCCATCTGTTCCGTATTTCTCGTTGTTTTGGATGGTGATATGAGCAATCATAATGGATAGCACGCCATCTTCAATAATCTTTTTGTAATTATCTACTTCTTGTAAGGGGCCATCGATATATACGCTTTGTTTATGAGTATCACCTTTTACCAAACCGTGACCAGGAAAATGTTTGGCAGTCGCGATAATACCACCTTCCTGAGTGCATTTTATAAATTGATTAGCAAGATTAATTACGGAGTCTTTATTGCTGCCATAACTTCTGGATTTAATAGCTTCATTACTGGCACTTATATCCAATACTGGTGCATAATTATGATGAACACCTATTGCTCTAAGTTCTGTGTTAATAGTATTGACCACAATATCGGATTGTGTTTCGGTTTTAATATCTATGGTTTTCCCAACATCTTTTGCACCTTTTATACGACTAGCAAATAAACTAGGTTCCGCATCCATACTAAAGAGTAGAGGTAGGGTTTTGTTTTTGGCAGAAATCGCATTTAACGTATTGATACTTTCTGTATGCTTTTTTTTGCTTCCTTTAAGGAAAACTACACCGCCAATGGCATCATTTTCGGTCAGCTTTTTTACTGTAGCCATGGGTTTTCCTAATTCACCAGCTGATGATATAATCATCTGTGCTACTCTTTGTTTTTCCGATAGTGCGTGATAAATGGAATCTACAGTATATTCTAGTTCAGAATTATAGGTATAGAAATCCTGTAAACCGAATTTTGAAGATTGTGCATTGGTAGCACTATGTAGTAAGATCGCTAAAAGTAATAATTGGAGGTTTCGCATTTAAAATAATTGTTTTTTTAAGTCTTTTATGGTTAGTTCTCTTTGGGAGAGGATTAAGGTGAGGTGTTATCGTACTAACATTCAATCGGAACACCATCTAATTGACCCCATTCACTCCAGGAGCCATCATAAATCCATAGATCAGTATAACCAGAAAGTTTAGCCGCCAATAAAATGATACAAGCAGTTATGCCTGAACCGCAGCTAAAGATCAGTTTTTTATTTTCAATATCAAAATCGGCAAATAGCTTTATGAGTTCGTTGGTTGAACGCATTTTTCCATTCTCTAAAACCTTGGTATATGGTAGACTTATTGAATTTGGTATATGACCTCCTTTTAGATCCGATCTAGGTTCAGGAGCTAATGCTTTATATCTGCCATGTGAGCGTGCATCAAGGATTATAGATTTTGAACTGTTCGTTTCAGATAAAATGTCTTTTGCATCCAATGTACATTTGGAATGATCGTTTATTTTGAAATCTCCTAATTGAAATTCAGGAGTAATTTGTTTGTTTTCAGTGGGGGACTCGTTGTCTATCCATGCTGGAAAACCACCATCAAGTATAGCTATATCTTTATATCCCATAACAGTAAACATCCACCAAGCTCTAGGGCTAGAATAGATTCCTATGGTATCGTATACTATAATTTTAGAATTAGCATTAATTCCTAACTTTCTGCAATTTTCCTCAAAATTATCTGGAGAAGGAAGCATATTAGGTAAATCGGTATCTTGATCAGAAAAGGATTTCTTAATGTCAAAAAATCTGGCGCCTGGTATTTTTAGATCTTCATTTGATGAATCCTCAGAGGAAGTTACTTTCTTAATACTCGCATCAAGAATAACCAGGTCAGGATGATCTAAATGTTCTGAAAGCCAATTTACGGAGACTAATGGAGTCGGAAGTTGTAGTGTTGTCATTTCATTGTTTATGATACTTGAAACTTATCCAGTAATCGATTGGTTTGTTGATGTAGTTTTTTCTTAAAGAAATTAGTGCCTCCTAGTAATTTTCCTTTCCAACCAATTGCTTGAGAAGCCCATCGATGAAGATTAAAATGATCTGTGTGTTTTATGATTTTACCATCCTTAAACTCAAATTGGGCATCGATACTATTGTGCACTTTTCTTCCTGTTTGACTAAAGGTATACCGGGCTTCCCAATGTGCGGATCCTGTTTTATCATCCGCTTCGATTTTAGAAAACTCTACCGTAAGATCTTTCCCGTTTTTGCAGAGCATTTGCCACATTTTTTTGGCTCTTTCTCCTTTTAGTTTTCCAAAACCAGGATCTTCAAAAACTACATCTTCGTGATAACATGATATCATTTTATCCGAATCTTGCTCACTTAAACCAGTGTAAAATGTTTCAATAAGTTCTTTCATAATTATCTTGTTTTTAAATCAGATCTATTTAATCTAGCTTATCAGCTAGTTTCTTAAAAACCTTTTTTGGATTTTTGTTTTCATATAATACATCATGCACCGCATCAATAATTGGTGTACGAGTACTTTTAGTAGCATCTAATTCATAAGCAGTTTTTGCTGCATAGTATCCTTCAGCGATCATACTCATTTCCATTTGAGCACTTTTTACAGTGTATCCTTTGCCGATCATATTACCAAACATACGATTACGAGAGAAAATAGAATATCCAGTTACCAATAAATCTCCGAGATATGCAGAATTATTAATATTACGCTTCATTTTATGAACTTTTTTAATAAAACGTTTCATCTCTCTAATAGCATTACTCATTAATACGCTCTGAAAATTATCTCCATATCCCAATCCATGAGCAATTCCAGCGGCAACAGAATAGATGTTTTTTAGCACAGCAGCATATTCAGTTCCTATAATATCGTCACTGACTTTACATTTAATATATTCGCTACTTAAGTTTTTAGCTATAATTTCTGCTTTTGCTTCATCATTAGAGGCAATTGTTAAGTATGAAAGACGCTCCAGAGCTACTTCTTCTGCGTGACAAGGTCCAGTAATAACACCTATATTATTAAAAGGAATATGATATACATCGTGAAAATGTTCTCCAACAATTAATCCGTTTTCAGGAACGATTCCTTTGATAGCAGAGAAAATTACTTTATGCTCTAATGATACAGTAAGTTTTTGTAATTCAGTATGCAAGAATGCAGATGGAATAGCAAAAATTACATAATCCGCGTATGCTACTGCTTCATTAATATCATTGGTAAGTCTAAGCTGATCCATCTTAAACTCTACTGAGCTTAAATAGTTTGGATTATGTTGCTGTCTTTTGAGGTGTTCTAAGGCATATACGCTTCTCATATACCAACCTACCTCATTAAGGTTTTCGGTCAGCATTTTTACAATAGCCGTAGCCCAACTACCACCACCGATTACAGCAAATTTTAATTCTTTCTCCATCTAAAATGATTGTGTGCTCAAAAATAAGCAAAATACACTTCAAAATAAACACCTGATAATCAAATAGATGTGTTTTTGGCATACGTTTTGGTTTCTCTTATATGAAATGAGCCATTGGAATATGTTGATGGAAAACCAAACGTTCTATGGCGAATTCTATCTGACAAGTAAAAAACAATAAAAAGAGCAGATAAAATTGAAAAACACTTAGCTTATGAAGACTTTAAAATTACTTTCGGCTTTTATCTTAGGTTCAATGCTTTTAACTTCCTGTGTAGCAGAAGTTATAGTAGAAGATGATATTTTTATTGAAGAACCAACAATTACTTTGGATGAATTATTAAATACCTATGAAATATGGTATGTAGATATAGAACGAACACAAGGTAATGGAGAGATTCCTTTTCTTCAGAAAGCATTTACAGTTTCTTTTAAAAATGGAACATTTTATGCAAATAATAACCTTGTAGGTATTGGTAGTAATGGAAACGGTTTTGGATTAGACGTTGGATATTACAATACTTTTAATATGGAAGTGGATGTCAGTCACGATATTGATGGAACCTATAGTCTTGATGTAACCCAGTATGGCAATAATGAGATACGATTGTATGATGTGGTTACCAATACTAGTTATTATTTGATAGGTTATCAAAGAAATACTTTTGATTATGATAAAGTGTTCTATGATAATATTCATTACTTCTTGCACGAGTATATCACGTGGGAAAAAGTATATACAAGCGAGTTTGGAGCTTTAAATGAGTTTGATAATGAAAATTATTTACAGTTTTTGTATTACGGATCGGGAGATAACTTTAAAAGTTCTGAGGATGATAATGTGTCCAATATCAATGATATATACTATGATTATACAGGGTATTATGCGGTAGAAGATGTTCCAAATAATTTTTATATGAAAAATTTAACACTTGATTACGATTATTTGGGCAATGAATATTTCGAGTTGACCGTTATAAATGATAGTAAGATAGAATTGCTACATCCTGCTTCAGGAACGATTTATGAATTTGTTGGTAGAGGATACCTTCAATTTAAGAATTCTAAAGATGGGAAACTATCTCAGAATGATAAGAAAAGAATAAAAAAAGCTGATTTTATGAAGCTTACAAAATAAAAACCGTCGCACTAGACGATATAAATTTTTTTGGTTGGTTATTTAGTTGGAAATCGCTCTACAAGAGAAATCTTGTCTGAGCGATTTCTTTTTAGTGAGCTTATGAATTGATATAAGTATTTGATATTGAAGTCTTAATTATGATTTATTTGGGGAATTAATATTATATTTTTTTATCTTTAGTAACTCAACAAATCAAATTAATATTATGCTTAAAAAAATTTTAAACATCGACAACAGTAAAACACTAAGCAAGATTCAGCAAAAATCTATTCAAGGAGGAGGTTTCCCGTTTTTTGATGAGTGTTGCGCCTGTATTTTCAGGCCTGGAAATAGCCCATACCAAATATTTATTACACAATCTTGTTCTGATCCATGTCCAACTGATGGAAGTCTAGAATATGAAGATACTGGTTGCTAAATCTAAAAATAAGCGAACTTCGGTTCGCTTTTATTTTTTTAAGTAAGATTTAATTGGTTTTAAGTAGGATTTACGTCCATTTCCTTAATTTTATATTTCATAAAATAAATAAGTATGGCAATCCAAAGACCTTTTAACCTTAATAAGTGGATAGAAGAAAATAGAGATACATTAAAACCACCAGTTGGGAACAAAAACTTATACAAAGAAGCAGGAGATTACATAGTAATGATTGTTGCTGGACCGAACGCAAGAAAGGATTATCATTATAACGAAACTGAGGAGTTATTTTATCAGTTAGAAGGCGAGATAGAAGTACATATTCAGGAAGATGGTGAAAAAAAGACTATGAAATTAGGACCAGGTGATATGTATTTACATCCAGCAAAAATTCCTCATTCACCAGTGCGTCATGAGGGATCTATCGGACTTGTTATAGAAAGAAAGCGAGTTGACCTAGAGGCAGAAGATGGACTATTATGGTTTTGCGATAACTGCAATGCTAAATTACACGAAGTGTATTTTAAGTTGAATGATATAGAAAAAGACTTTCTGAAACATTTTAAAGACTTTTATGGCAATGAAAGATTAAGAAGTTGCAATAATTGTGGTACAACAATGCCAGTGGATAAACGATTTGTAATGGAGAAGTAACTGAGGTATATATGATGTACAGAATATTTTTAATCGTATTTTCCTTTTCAACCTATGGTCAATTGAGTGATGAAAAAATCAAAGTAGAAGATTTTAATAGAGATACAGTTAATGACACATTGAAAATAGGAAGAGGGTACGTTCAAATAATAAACGGAAAAACTAAAGAAAAACATGAACTTTCTGATTATGGATGTTTTTGTGATATCAAAGATGTGGTTACTATATCCAAAGAATTAGATAAAATCGAGAACAGACTTTTTTTGGAGGCGATGAAAAAAGAATTGCTTCCTGAGCATAGAAGTAAACCAGATGCTTCATTAGAGTGGATGATCAAAGGTGCATTTTTGAATGCTAAATTAAATGATAATGCCTTTTTTAGTCATATTTATGATCCTAAAGTACCTTGGAATAACCGTAACTATAGAAATATCAACAACTATTATATTGATATAAAAGGAGATACTCTAAGAAGACTACAAACTTCTTTTTATAATGACAATGAACAAGTTGATATAAATACTAAGGGTTTTTTTGGTGTACTATGCTCATAATCATTATCGAAGTAAATCAGGAGATAGTGTAACACTTGTCGACAAGAATGATCTGTATAGTATATCAAGGACTTCACACGGTGTTATTGCAGAAAAAAATAATTTTTATAAGTGGTTATTTATTAGCGACTATACACTAACAGGAGGGCCAGAAAAATTAAGATGGGAATCAATAAAAAAAGTAACTCTTTTTGATAAATATATAGTAGTCGAACAAAGTTTACCTCCAGATACACGTAAACAATTCTTTGTAATAAATATTGAGACAGGTATTTGTGGTTTGTTAAAAGAAGATGTGATTATCGATGAAAAAAGTACCCATATGTTAGAGAGTGTTTTTGAAGAACTTGAAAAGCATTATATCTTAAAAGAAAATTAGAGTCACTAAGTTATGCGTGGTATTTTGTGTCTTAGTGCTGATTAAATCAAAATTATAAACAGGTAACTTTTGTAGTAGTAAATAAAGATCAATTTAATTTGAAAGATCTTATTCTAATAGAAAATTGATTTTTTTAGAGGGGTTTTTTTGAAGAATCATTCAAAATCAACTTTATAAACGATCAAAATTTAATATATCTTTAAAAGACAGTATCTTTACAATCTCAAAAAAAATAATTCAAAAAACATGGCAGCTATAGCAACAGATTTTGGAATAGAAGAAGCATTAAAACAATTGGGTGTTTCTGATCTCAATAAAGGAACTTCTACAGGTTCTGATTGGTTTTCTAATGGAGAAGAAATTTCGTCTTTCTCTCCTGTAGATGGTAACTTAATCGGGAAAGTGACAACTACTACTACTGATGATTACGAAAAAGTGATAGAAAAAGCGCAATCAGCGTTTAAATCATGGAAGATAAAGCCAGCACCTCTTAGAGGAGAAATCGTAAGACAGTTTGGAGAAGAATTACGAGCTTTGAAAGAACCACTAGGTAAATTGGTTTCTTATGAAATGGGTAAATCTTATCAAGAAGGTTTAGGAGAAGTTCAGGAGATGATAGATATCTGTGATTTTGCCGTAGGGTTATCAAGACAATTACACGGGTTAACTATGCATTCTGAGCGACCAGGACATAGAATGTATGAGCAATATCATCCAATGGGAATTGTTGGAATTATCTCTGCATTTAACTTCCCAGTTGCAGTTTGGGCTTGGAATACAGCTTTAGCCTGGATTTGTGGAGATGTATGCGTATGGAAACCAAGTGAAAAAACACCATTGTGTGGAATCGCTTGTCAGAATATTATTGCTAAAGTTTTAAAAGATAATGATCTTCCTGAAGGAATTTCTTGTCTTATCAATGGAGATTATAAAGTGGGTGAGATGATGACCACTGATAAGCGTATGCCATTAATTTCTGCAACAGGATCTACCAGAATGGGTAAAATAGTTGGAGCAACTGTTGGACAACGTCTTGGGAAATCATTATTAGAACTAGGAGGAAATAATGCAATTATAGTGACTCCTGATGCTGATATTAAAATGACAGTTATTGGTGCTGTTTTTGGTGCGGTAGGAACTGCAGGACAACGTTGTACATCTACAAGAAGATTGATTATTCACGAATCAATGTATGATAAAGTAAAAAATGCAGTGGTTGATGCATATAAGCAATTACGAATAGGAAACCCATTAGATGAGAATAATCACGTAGGTCCGCTTATTGATAAAGATGCAGTAAAAGGATATCAAAATGCTTTAGAAAAAGTTGTTGAAGAAGGTGGAAATATTGTTGTTGAAGGTGCTGTACTTTCTGGAGAAGGATATGAAAGCGGATGTTATGTAAAGCCTGCTATTGCTGAAGCTGATAATTCGTTCGAAATTGTACAACATGAAACTTTTGCACCTGTTTTATACTTACTAAAATATAGTGGTGATGTAGAAAATGCGATTGATGTTCAGAATGGTGTTGCACAAGGATTATCTTCTGCGATTATGACCAATAACCTTCGCGAAGCAGAAAGATTTTTATCTCACGCTGGATCTGATTGTGGAATTGCTAATGTTAATATAGGAACATCCGGAGCTGAAATCGGTGGTGCCTTTGGTGGAGAGAAAGAAACTGGAGGAGGAAGAGAATCTGGTTCTGATGCTTGGAAAGTGTATATGCGAAGACAAACAAATACTATAAATTACACGACGGAATTGCCTTTAGCACAAGGGATTAAGTTTGATTTGTAACAGATAATATTAAAAAAATTAATAAAGCACTCTTTTCTGAAAAAGGGTGCTTTGTTGTTTTTATAACTATTTATTTTTTAAGCTTTTATGAAAAAATAAGGGCTAATGACAAAATTAGAATAAAAAGAGATTTATATAGAATATATATCTTCGCAATAATAAAGACGCAACCACTACCTCATAATTGCATCTTTATTATAAATATGTAAAAGAGATATGAAGAAGTTGACTTTAATTATTTTGGTACTATGTTCTGCTTGTAATCTGGATGAGCAAGATACATTAGATCCAGTTTTTTGTACAGAAGAACTTAGAGCAGGGCTAGAAATTTCTGTAAAAGATGCTACCAATATTGACGCATTTTTGATTTCAGGAATTACCGTTGTTGTTATGGATGGTACTTATACAGAAACTTTGGTGAATTTTACTGATACAGATACTTTTGTTGGTGCTTTTGAGAGAACAGGAACATATACATTAACAATTAGGGGTGACGGTTATGAAACCTTTACTTCAACTATTCCAATTATAGTAGACAAAGATATTTGTCATGTAATTACAGAAAGCAGGGAAATTATACTTCGTCCTAATTAGAAAGTAATTTAAAGACAATCTCGAAACTAAAAGATAACTATAATAAAGTAGTACTATATTTACATGGACTTTTGATTTAGCTCCATAATTTTTCTATAGAAACATATATTATAAAATTTCTTGTGTTTTTAATCGTTTAATGAATCTATATAATATATTCATAGGGTTTTATGATGCTTCAAAATTATAGATTAGGGCGCCAGAAATGAAATTAACAGGTTTTATTGTTTTGTTTTTCTTAGCAACTTTTTTTCAAATAAGTTATGCACAACTACATAATTTTGATTTTAAGAATGGAATAAATTATGCTAATAAAGATGGGTTATCTGGGGCATTTGTTTCCGATATTGTAGAGGATAACAAAGGTTTTTTATGGATAGCTTCAAGTAGAGGTATTAGCAAGTTTGACGGTAATTTTTTCGACAATTATATACATTATCAAAAGGACACTATCAATGAAGAATTAGGGTCTATATCCAAACTTCTCTTAGATTCATCTAGTAATAGGATATGGGCATCCGGAAGAAAAGGTATTTTTTATTCGTGCAGAGAAAGGCTAAAGTTTATAACTATACAAGAATTGATACCCTCATTAAAGGAACTGGATTTAAGGCATTCATACAGTCTGGTTCTTGATGATAATATATTATGGACTTCTTCTGCTAGTCATGGATTAGTTAGAATTGATCTAACTACCAAAACATATGAAGGATTTACATTTTCAAACTCAAAGCAACAAGATAATGCTAGATTAAATGGTGTAACAGAGATTATTAAAGATTCTGAAGACAAAACCCTACTATGGGTTGCAACAACTGAGGGATTGGTAAAGTTTAATACAGTTTCGAATAAGTATAAGGTCTTTTTCTATGATGGAAAGCCGGAGAAATCTCAAAACCGAATCAGAAAAATAAGCGTTGTCAGAAACAACATTTATTTAGGTACTTGGGATCAAGGATTGATCATTTTCAACAAAAGAACAGAAAAATTTAAAGATGGTTTTAAAAAACATTACCCAAATTCACATCGTTTAATCCTTAATCTGTATAAAGAAAACCAGAATATACTATGGGTCACTACTAGTCATGGCTTAATCGAATACGACACAGATTCCAATAAGATACTAAAGACTATTGATCATCAACCAGAAAAAGGAACTTTAAAAGGAATTACGTTTATAGATTCACGTGGAATCATATGGTACGGACACGGGAAAGGTCTATTTAAATATGACCCCAAACGAATTCATAATGAATTTATAAAATTAGAAGAAAGGAATTATCTACAAAATTCAATGAATGTAGATAAAATTATAGATGTAGACGGGTTTTGGTATGTTTTAGGATTCAATAGTTCAGGATTATACAAGATAAATCAAGTAGATAATAGTTATGAAGTAATTAAAACCCCACATTTTGATTACATAGAAAACAATGGATATGGTCTAGTAGATATGATAGAAATGAAGGATGGTAAAATTCTAATCGTATCGCATAAAAAAATCGTGGTTTTTGATCCTAAAACAAATAAGATAGTATTATCACCATTACAATTACCCTATGAAAACCCTGCGATAAGGGTTATAACTAAGGATAATAAAGGTAGATACTGGATTGGAACAAGGATTGCTGGGTTGTTTTGTTTTGATTTTGAAAACATGACCATTGATCATTTTAAAGATGAATTTAATGAACACAAAAAAGGCAATTATAGTTGGATAGAACATATATATGCTGATTCCAGAGATAAATTATGGATCAGGACCGCGAGACAAATGAGTGTTATGGATTTAAATGATTTCTCGATTCATAATTATAAAAAAGGCGAAGTATTTGATAATGTTGGATGGTTTTTTGAAGATAATAAAGGGAGAATCTGGGTTACAGGACATGAAGATGGAATTGGATATATAGATGATCAGGATTATAAAAAAGGAATCCTCCATAAAATTCGTGATTATCAATACAAACTATACAAAGGCAAGGACAGTTTAGTATGGACTATTGGCAGAGGTATTGGTATACTTAATACAAATTCTAATACCTACAAAAAAGTTAATTTAAACGTTGGTGATGAGATAATACCAAGAGGACCTATAATCTCTATTGGTAATAATAAATATGTTATCGGATGTAATGACGGAGTGTTGCTGTATAATCATAGGATGCAGAATAAAGAATTACCAATACCATATATCCGAAGTATAATAGCAGACGGCAAAGAGGTATATAAAGGAATAGATCTAAAGAAAAAAAATCTTGTTTTTTTAAAAAACACACAACATATCTCTTTTAATATTAGTGCATTAGGATTTCGGATACCTGAGAATATAAAATACCAATACCAATTCAATAATAATTGGTTTGATGTTGATGCCAATCAACAAATAAATTTCACCAATTTACCTCATGGAAAATATATTATAAAATTAAGGGCTTATGACACTCCTGATTCCTATAATTTGATTCCTGTAGAATATCATTTTACAATCCAAACTCCTTGGTATTTAAAGAGGTGGGCTTATGGGGTTTATATTTTAAGTTTTGTTTCGTTTATCCTTTGTATAATTTATAGACAATCTACAAAATTAGAAAAAGAAAAAGCAGCATTAGAAAAAGCAGTAAAAGTGCGTTCTGCAGAGATACTGGATAAAAATGCACAATTAGAAGTACAAGCAAAACAATTAAAAGAAATGGATCAGGCTAAGTCCCGTTTCTTTGCCAATATATCTCATGAATTTCGTACACCGATAACATTAATTAACGGACCTATTAAAGATGCTTTGAGAAATAATCATTATAGTTTTTCATTAAGTACCTTGAGAATGATGAATCGAAACACTGATCGTTTACTAAGGTTGGTAAATCAATTGTTGGATTTATCGAAGCTAGATGCAGGAAAGTTAAAGGTTGATAACGAAGAAGGAGATTTAACTTATTTTTTAAGAACAATAGCCTCTTCTTTCGCATCTCATTCGATTAACAAGAAAATAAAATATGAAATAGATGTTTCTCAAGGTTCATTACCAAGTTTATTTGATTCTGAAAAATTAGAGAAAATATTATATAATATCTTATCAAATGCATTTAAATATGTAAATGATAATGGTGAAATAAGATTTAGCGCTAAGGTAAAAGAAAACTCTTTAACGATAAAGATATCCAATACAGGAAAAGAGATTTCTAAAGACGAATTGCCATATATTTTTGATCGTTTTTATAGAGTAGAGGACCCTATGGTTCTTGATCAGGAAGGAACAGGGATTGGATTATCTTTAACCAAAGAACTGGTAAACTTAATGAAAGGAGAAATACGAGTAGATAGTTCTGCGGTGAGTGGAACTGTTTTTACTATTGTATTACCAATCATATATTTATCTAATAACAAGTTATCAGAAAAAAAGATATCCAACTCTTATATCAATGATCAAAAAACAATTTCAATTTCTGAAGAAAACGATCAAATTCAATATAGTAAGGATACAATGATTGTATTGATTATAGAGGATAATCAAGATATGAGAGGATATATTAAAGCAGGTCTTTCTTCTCGCTTTAAAATTTTAGAAGCTCATAATGGATATGATGGGTTGACAATTGCAAAACAAGAAATTCCAGATTTAATTATTACAGATTTGATGATGCCGAAAATGGATGGAATGTTACTTTCTGAAAAAATTAGGTCCGATGAAAAAACAAGTCATATTCCAATTATAATGCTTACCGCAAGAGCAGAAAAAGAGACTAAAATAAAAGGATTTTTGCGAGGAATTGATCACTATCTCACAAAACCTTTTGATAGCAAAGAGTTAGAAGTAATGGTTAACAATCTGATTTCACAACGTAAAAGATTAAGAAAGCTATATAGTGAGCAGGTTACTTTAGAACCAAAGCAAGTTATTATTTCTTCTTTAGATCAGATGTTTCTAAATCGTTTGACAGATTGTATCGAAAAGAATTTATCTGATTCAGATTTTGGCGTTACAAAATTGTTAAACATATTAGGAGTAAGCAGAACACAATTACATCGAAAGATAAAAGCATTAACAGATGAATCTCCTGGAGAGTTTATAAGAAATTATCGTTTAAAAAGAGCTTCGCAAATATTAGAACAGAATGGAGAAAACATAAGTCAAGTAGCTTTTATGGTTGGCTTTAGTGATCCTTCTTATTTTTCGAAATGCTATAAGAAGTTGTATGGAAAATCTCCGAAAAATGTTTTGAAGCTAAACCGATAATTCAGTAAATCGTAATTGTTTTTTGCTTAATGGGTATACTTCATCATCTTCATGGCAATTTTAATCTACACACATACACTTTGTAACAAACTTTGTATTTATATCATTTTGGAACATAAGTACATGTGATTGGAACATGTGTCCAAGTCAATCATTAGCGAACTAAGTTTCTTTGATTGGACCGGTTTTATACCAATTTTCATGTGAAATGATATTATGTTAGTAGTAGTCTACTATTACCAAGAATTAGAATTCTCAGCACTAATCATTATAAGCTGGTAAGATACGTTAGAAGTAATATCAGTTTTCAAAAAATTCTTGCAAGGATAGACATAAAACCTGAGTGTCTATAAATGTTCAGGTGAATGCTTAATTTTAAATTAAAACCTATGTTAAAAAACATTTTAAAAATTGAAGGAATTCAAACGTTAAATAAAATAGAACAAAAATCTCTTCAAGGAGGACGATATGGAGGAAACGGTGCCTGCTTCTATAAAAATGGACAATGTTGCGATACTTCCAGTCCAAATGGAGTTTTCTGTGAAGCTGGTAGATGTACTACATATGGCTGTCTTTGGTATTAATCTTTCGTTGGTTTTAGTTCATAAAAGCTAAAGCTAATGTTTGATGAGAATTAAGAGAATACAAAAGTATTCTCTTAATTCAACTATAAATCAAGGATATAATTTTTTAAATAATTATGTTGAAAAATATTTTGAAGATAAATGGCGCAATGGAATTAAATAAATATGAACAGCGCATGTTGCAAGGAGGTTGGGTTCGTGAAGAAGGATGTTGTCAGCAAGGTAACCTATGCTGCGTTCCCACAATTTCGGGAACTTATAGTTGTATGGTCGCTATTTGTAATCGTGGTATAGCATGTACTACACATCATTTACCGAGATAAAATAGTATTACATAAAACTCTTGTAAGAATAGACATAAGGCTTAAGTGTCTATAAATGTTTGAGCCTATTATTAAAGCTTTTAAAACACAAATCATGTTAAAAAACATTTTAAATTTAAACGGAGTAAAAGAATTGAATAAAAAAGATCAAAAATCATTATTAGGAGGAGTTGGTTCTGGATTTTGTTATATGTCCGGCCCTACTACTTGCTGTTGTTTTTTTGAAGATAGAGGTGATTTTATTTGCGCTCCTGGAGAACGTGTTAGACCAGGATTTGGATGTGTATATGGTTAAAAAAGATTTGAAGAAACTTTAAATAGTTAATCCCCTAAAATAGCTTTGTTTTAGGGGGTTTCACTTTTAGTCATACATAATTCAAAATAGTTCAGTACAGTTAGAGTGAATTTTGCTAATACAGATACTTTTATAGGTGCTTTTGAGAGAACAGGAACATATACATTAACAATTAGGGGTGACGGTTATGAAACCTTTACTTCAACTATTCCAATTATAGTAGACAAAGATATTTGTCATGTAATTACAGAAAGCAGGGAAATTATACTTCGTTCTAATTAATAAAAATAGTATAATATTTTGATAATATTTTAACAAGTGTTTTCAAGTCAATAAGTTAGCTTTGGTACTCACACAAAATTAACTTAAATATGAAACCAACTTTACAACACCTCATAAGAGGTATTTGCGTAATTGCAATTATTCTTACAACGTATTCCGTAACTTCTCAAACACAACAGCTAAATACGAGTGCTGATCAACAATTAACAAAAGGTCATCAGTTGTACAAGCAAACAAGAATGTTTGACAGCAAAAAGGGATCTACAGATTCAAAAACACCTCTTGAACGGCAAGCTGATAACGCCGTAGAAAGATCGGAATTTGAATTGATGAGATTAAAAAACCCTAGTACAGGCAAAATACCTAGTGGGATTAGAAAAGCCGAACTTCAGTTTTCTAGCAAAATTAGTTTAAGTGATGATTCAAAGAAATCATTAGAAGCCGCTCCAAAATCCTCCAAAGCGGGTGGATTTTCTTTTTGGAGAAATAGAGGCCCCTTCAATGTTGGAGGTCGAACTCGAGCTGTAGCTATTGATAATAGAAACGAAAATGTAATCTTAGCAGGTGGAGTATCCGGAGGATTATGGAGAACAGAAAATGAAGGACAAACTTGGAGAAAAGTAACAAGATCTTCTCAAAATCCAAGTATTACTGCAATTGTGCAAGACCCAAGACCTAGACATAGCCGTACGTGGTATTACGTTTCTGGAGAACGTTATGGAAATTCTGCAAGTGCAGGAGGAGCATTTTATCAGGGAAGTGGAGTATACAAGTCTCGAGATGGAGGACGTACTTTCCGATTGTTAAGCGCAACCTCTAATACAACAATAGGAATATTTGATTCAGCTTTTGATCTTATAAATTCTATTGCTATAGATCCAACTAATGGAGATATATATCTTGGTACGCTTACAGGAATACAGAGATCTCAAGATGGAGGGAATACTTTTTCAGAAGTATTAGCGGGAGGCTTTGATAGTAAAGCAGAAGTAGTAATTTCATCTACGGGTCAAATATACGCAACGATAGATTCTGATAACGATCCTACTGCAAGTTTCTTTGCATCAACAGATGGAGAAACGTGGACCAATATTACTCCAGAAGGATTTGTACCTGTTTATGGAAGAACTGTAATGGGGATTGACCCCTCTAATGAAAATACAGTCTATTTCCTTACTCAAAATAATTCTGGCGGAATCCCTGCGTTATTAAATAGATATGATGTTGCATCTGGAACTTGGACAGATTTAAGTGTAAATTTACCTTTTGGAATTGGTGGACGAGTTGGAAACCTAAATTTGCAAGGAGAGTACAATATGGTAGTTAAGGTACACCCTGCAGATAGTAATATGGTATTCGTAGGAGGAACTAATATATATAGATCAACTACAGGATTTACAACTCCAGCAGGACAAGAAAGCTGGATAGCAGGATATTCTCCATTAAACAATGTAAGTTTATATACCAATCAACATCCAGATCAACATGTGTTATTGTTTTTCCCTTCTGATCCTAATAAAGCACTATCTGGAAATGATGGAGGAGTTTTTGTAACGGAAGATATTACGGCAATAAATGATGGTATTGAACCGGTAAGTTGGAAATCTCTTAATAATGGTTACATCACTACACAGCCATATCATGTAGCTTTTGATCCTGAACCGAATACCGATGATTTAGTAGCTGGATTCCAGGATAATGGTACTTGGTTTACTAATTCTACAGATGCTAATGCTATTTGGGAAGAAGATTTTGGTGGAGATGGAGCATATAGTGCAATAGCTGATAACGGCAGAACTCGTTATGTTTCTTCACAGCGAGGAAATGTTTTTAGATTTAATTTTGATGAAGATGGTGTATTTCAATCATTTTCAGCGGTTGAGCCAGCAGGAGCAACTGGTTTTTCTTTCATCAATCCATTTGTTCTTGACCCTAATAATGATAATATTATGTATATGCCGGCAGGAACTTCTATTTGGAGGAATAATGACCTTGATGAATTACCACTATTTACAAATACAAATGCAACAGAAAACTGGGTAAATCTTACAAATACTTTAACATCCGACGGTTCTACGATTACTGCATTGGAAGCTTCTAGGTTTCCCGTAGCAAATAGGTTATACTATGGTACAAACTCAGGAATTGTATTTAGAATGGACAATGCCAATATTGATAATCAAAAAGTTATAGATATTACAACGGGAAAAGGTTTACCAGCTGGTTTTGTTAATGATATTAATATAGATCCATCTAATGCTGATCGTGTAATTGTTACATTCTCTAATTATGGAATTCCAAGTGTATTTATAACCGAAGATGCAGGTGAAACCTGGATAAACATAAGTGGAAATTTAGAAGAAAATGTAGATGGAACTGGTAACGGTCCTTCTGTTAGAAGTACAGCTTTCTTAGGAGGAAGTACGGGAGTTACAGGTTCACGATTACAAAGAGTATTTGCAGCAACCAGTACAGGTCTATATTCTACTAGAAGATTGAATGGACAAAACACAGTATGGAGAAAAGAGAATTTTGCTATAGGTAATGCAGTAACTGATGAGGTAGTTACTAGAAAAGACGGGTTTATAGCAGTTGCAGCCCACGGAAGTGGATTGTTTAGTGCCCGTTTTCCGATAAATGCAAATCCTTTACCAGAATCTTCTTTAATTGCTACATTTTTATTAGATGATTTTGGAGTAGATGAAAATAGTGAAGAAACAATAATAGATATTACAGGTTTATTTGTGCAATCACAGGGTTTACCGATTGATATAGAACTTACTAACTCTAGTCCAGAATTAGTAACTGCGGTGTTATCAGGTAATACACTTACAGTATCCTATGCTCCTGATAGTGTTGGAGTAGCCTCTATTGGATTGGTTGCTACCTCTGGTGAGGAACAAGTTTCTGAAGGTTTTACGGTAACCGTATCGGAGCCGTCAATCTATGAGCAAACAAATGCACAAGTATCTACATTACCTTCTCAGAATTTCTTAGATTTTGGTGGACTGGCGCAATCTGCCGATGATTTTACAGTTCCTGAAGGGAATACCTGGAATATTGATAGAGTATTAGCATTTGGCGGTACCCGAGGAGCTCCTTCTTTCGATAGTGTTGCCATAGTAATATTTGAAGATAATTCTGGATTACCAGGTGATGAAATCTATAACAGTGGAGGCATTGCTCCAATTTCAGAACTAAATGATTCAAATCTTAATATTCTTTTACCGGAAATAGTAACCTTGAAGAGTGGTAAGTATTGGATATCGGTATATGTAAATCTTGCTTTTAATCCTGGTACAAACCAGTGGTTTTGGGCTTCGCAGGATAATGTTATAGGAGAAGAAACGCAATTTAGAGATCCTGCTAATATCTTTGGATTAGGGGCAACAGATTGGTCTACAGCTTCGTTAGTGTTTGGAAGAACACCTTTAGATCAGACTTTTCAAATTTTTGGTGATATTATAGGTTCCGATATAGATCCTATTGCTCCTGAAACAGAAGTTGCTTTAGCAACCTTGGATTTGGTTAAGGAGATTTCCGTTTATCCTAATCCCTCTAATAATACATTCTTCTTTAATTTTGGAGATGCAATCTCTAAATCAAGCAACAATGTAAACATTAATATATTTAATAGTACTGGTAACTTAGTACATACTATATCTGGGGTGAATGCTAGTTCTAGTGTAAATTGGGATGCTTCGCGTTTGGCATCTGGTTTATACTATGCAAAAATCTCGGGAACGAATACAAATACTGTTGTTAAATTACTAAAGAAGTAAAATAACATGTTTAATAACAATTAATTATTAATAAAGGAGTTGATTCAATTAGCTCCTTTATTATTTTAAAGATATCATGAATAAACTAATGTATATAGGGCTGATTGTAATTTTATTTTCTTGTAAGTCAAATAGTATTGCTCAGGAAAAAGAAAAGAAGAGCAGTCAAAACGCAAAAATAGAGAAGCCAAAGTTTGGTGATCCTAACGATAATGAACTGACAAAATTAAAAGAGGTTCCTAATAATCAAATCCCACCAAATACAGTACACTTAAGTGTCATCGTTTTAGAAGTTTCCGAAGACAAAGCAATTTGTAACATTACTAATACTACAAGTATCAAAGTAAGAATAAAACAAGTTATAGGTTCAGGTTCGGGAATAGTGAATATGGTTTCTTCTAATCAAGAAATCATTTTAGGATTAAGACAAAACACTTTAAAATATATTACTTCTTTAAAAACAAAATTAAACAAGGAGATTTTCATAATTGTCAAAGAAAAACCTTGTTCTAACTTTAGTCAGACGTTATACGAAATAATTAGTTTTGAATCTAAAAATTGATTGTCTCTATTGTTGGCCACCATACGTATTTGCTAACCAAACAATAACAAGTATTAAAGTAATAATAAGGAGGCTGAAGAAGAATATCTTCCAGAAAGAATAAGGTCTTTTTCCGGATATCTTTCCTGTTTGACCATTGACAAAGAAATTATATTTCTTGCCGTTATATTGATATGCACTTATATATACAGGAAGTAATATATGCTTAAACGTTTCTTCTGATAGGCTCATATTTACCGAATGAACTCTTTGAGTATCACCGCCAATATCATGGCGTGCCCATGAACGAGCAATTTGTTCGGCTTCTTTGGTAGAAGATAAATGACCATCTTTTAAAGGTATTGTATATTTCTCGGTAACAAATCCTGCTAAAAAACCTGTGTTAAAAGGTTCCAAGAATTGAAGGTTCCAATGAGCGATTTTATTGGGTATAGGATTTTTACGCTGATGAGAAGCTTTTATCAAGGTATCATCTACAAAACCACTAACATTTCCGCTTGCAGAAGACCATCGTGTTCTTCGTTCTTGTCGTGTTCCTGTCGTTGTCTTCCCGTTTACTGTTTTGGTATAAGGAACGCTTACATAATAATAATCACCTCGTTGTCCCGTATAAGTTGCATATAGTTGTGCATCAAATGTCCAATACGGAAGATATAGGCCTTTAGTGTGTTCTGGATCTAAAGCAGCCTTTTTAAGATTGTTTGGAGCAAACCATAATCCTTTTACCCATTTAGAAAATATTTGATGTGATTTTTTTTGATCAAATTGAAACGGTAATACAGCACCTGGTAAAATCCAATCTTCTTTGTAGGCATCTTCTATTATAAGAGGCATTGTGCAATATACACAGTGTAATGATTTATAATTTTCCTCAATATGCTGGTTTGCGCCGCAGTTTTTACAATGAAGCATCATAATCTCCTCGGAATGAGAAAGGGATCCCATTTCTTCTAAATACGGTTTCAGTTCTAGTTCTTTAAAACCATCTTGATGTTGAACGATTGCTTCTTCGTGACCACAATAATCACATGTAATCTGAGTGGTACCAGGTTTGTATGTCAACTCAGCACCACAATTGGTACAAGATTTTTTTTGTTCAGAAAATGCTTTTTTTTCTTCTTCTTCCATGTAGGAACTACAATACTAAAGGTTTTACAAAATAATCCCTTCTTCCGCATGAAACAGAAGAAGGATCACATGAAGGTATTTTAAATATATATTCTCTTAAGCTCCAGGTAATGGTGGAGGTGTATTGCCACCTAAAAATGCTTTTAACTCTTCTACATCTTTAATTGCGGTCCAATTAGCCATTCCTTGTTTCCAAACCAACGAATCTTTATTTACGGTTCTATTCGCAAAAAGCGTTTTTAATTGATCAATAGATACAGGTCCTGCTTGCTGACCGTTAGAAGCATAGAAATACTGAACTTGTACTGGCATTGGAGGAGGAGCTACAGGAGAAGTTTGCTGAGGTTGCACTTGTTGTTGTGTAGCCATTGGATTCATCATACCGCCCATTTGTTGTGCTAGTACAAAACCCATTCCCATTCCCATTCCTGCACCAGCAGTACCGCCTTCATTGGCTGCAGCAGCTTCGATGGCTTTTGCAGTTTTGAATTTGGTCAATTTATCGAGATCAATCTTGTCAATTCTACTATACTCAAAAATTTCTTTCTTCAGATCTTCTGGCATAGAGACATTTTCAATAAAGAATCGCTCTAAAGAGATACCTACAGAATTAAACTCTGGTTGCATTACTTCCTTACAAGTTTCTGATAGCTCCGTAGTATTAGCAGCATATAATTCTATTGGAAAGTTAGCTTCACCTACAGTATCAGTAAAACGTGTAGAAATTAAACTTTTAAGATGTTCGTTAATTTCAAAACTTGTGAAATTGGCATCTGTACCGACAATATCAACAATAAACTTTCCAGGATCATTAATTTTAAAAGCATAGGTTCCGAAGGCTCTGATTTCTACCAGACCAAAACGATCATCATTTAGTGTTATTGGATTTTTAGTTCCCCATTTTTCATCAGTAAAAAGACGGGTATTTACAAAATATACTTCCGCTTTAAAGGGACTGTTAAATCCATATTTCCAACCTTTTAGGGTTGTTAAAATCGGTAAGTTTTGAGTATTTAAGGTATAGGTTCCTGGTTCAAATACATCTGCTAATTGACCTTCATTAATGAAAACGGCCGTTTGCCCTTCTCTTACGATTAATTGAGCACCATTTTTTATTTCGTTTTGATAGCGTTCGAATCTATGTACAATGGTATCCTGTGTATTGTCTAACCATTCTATAATATCTATAAATTCATTACTAAGCTTCTTTTTTATTTCGTCAAAAATTCCCATCGGTGAGTTGATTTATAATTCGTGTTCTAAAACTACAAAATAGAATGCTTCATTAAAAATTATTTGATATTAAATCTATTAGATTTAGACGAAATGCGGATTGTTTTATAAGTATTGCACATCATCGATTATTTATAGTGAAAATGAAGCCTCTTTGTTTAGCGCTATTAGAATTAATTAAAAGAGGTTCTTTTCTAAAAAAGAACCTCTGAGATAGTATGAGAGTAAGGGTCTAGCCTAGATAATGACATGTATTACCATATACTATACAGGCAAGCTCATCATAAGGAGGACAAATAGGATTGTTATAGCAGTTTACCACTTTACCTCCATTAATAGATTTTTGTTGCTTTTTGTTTAGAATCGTACCTACTGTTTTTAATTTTTTCATGAGTGATATGTTTTTTAAATTTAAAGGGAATATTCCCTTTAAATTTAAAAAAATTATTTAATTTAAATATGTAGATGATTCTCTTTAAGATAAAATTATAATTATCAAGTAAAATGATGCATACTGAAAGTAAAGTAAAAAGAAGCTGTAAGATTTGAGAATTAGTTTTATTATTGATAACCAGTTTGATTAAGTTTATATGTGTTATAAATAAAGAAACCCCATAATCACCTCTTATGATTATGGGGTAATATCATTTTTTATACCGCCTAATCCTAATCTTCACTGTGGTTAACATTAATTATTTTCTCTTCATAAAAATAATTTTGACCATTACTAGAATCATATATTTCATATCTAAGCTTCCATTCTTTGATTCTACCTAATAAAAGATACTGCCCCCAATTGTTAAGAGGGAATTTTAACGTTACTACATTGGCTGAAAGATTGAATTGTGCAATGGAACCCCATCCGTCAAGCTGACTTTGATCTTCAATAGAAATATACAATCTAAATCTTCGATTATCTTTTGGAATAGCATTTAACGCCTGTTGAGTAGGAATATAATAATACTTTACAGAGGTGAGAGCATCTATATCGCTTGGCCCATAGATTCCTGGAGTTAGTACTGCGGTAAATGCTTTATTGTCCCCATCTTCTATAATTTCTATTTGACCTTCATCCAAAGAAAGTGTTTCGTCAATAATTTCATTAGATTGGTCTTTGTCACAGGATATAAAGAACAATAATCCAATTAGAGGTAGTATATAAAGTAATTTTTTCATGTTGTTATGGTTTTAAGATTTCTATACTCCTAGTCAATAATTTATGATTAAGAGTTTGATTTTTGTGTTTTACAATTTTTTGAAAAAAATGATTAGCCAAAACATCTGCAGTTTCCGCCGTGTAAATTTCCTCCAGAAAAACCACTCCTTTTACAATAATTGCAACAATAAGGATGACCAACCCCACAATAAATCCCAAAAGGAAGATTGAGATTATAATTTCCCGCGGTTATTGATTTCTGCTCCTTTTTGTCAATGCTTTTGACATTCTCTAAGTTTAAGATGTTTTTTAACATGATGTTGATTTTAAGATGAATTATGTGATCTTACTGATGTGGATCAGAGGTTTTATAATAGTAATACACTCTGATTATCAGTGTTGTAACAAATGTAACGTCTTCAAAAAGAGTAGATTGAAACAATTGACATGAGTGCCGTTTGGATTGATAGATGTACTGTTTGGATTGATAGGGTATTTAGTAAAAAAAGATCTTAAACTTAGAGAGTGGAGAAGGGTTTACTATCATGGCGTACTAATTCAATAAGTTGCACAAATTCTTTATTTATAAAAGACTTGTTATTTTTCAGTTTTTCATATTAGTGTTCTTTGCGTCTTACCATGTTTTCAATCCAACCCCATTTTTCGGTCCAATTAACTTTAGCTTTTTGGAATATTTCTTTTATTAAAATCAACTCATCGGTTTCTATTTTGAAGTCAATTTCATCTAAATTGGTAATCATGTCCTCAAATCCAATAAACCATTCGCCGTGTTGAATAAGGTGATTCGTTTCTGTAAGAATTGATTGAATTTGTTCTTTACTTGACGAATTGAATCCTTCAGAATTCATCCTGTTTTCAATACTTTTGATTAGTTTTTTTGTTTTTCTTACGCCTGTCAAATTCAATGTTATTTTTTTAGTGAGATTACCTAAATTCAATTCTGTCTTATCACTATTAGATAAATACCCTTTTTTAGAAGCAAAAAGAATTACTTCTCTTGTTACATATGGTGTGATAATAAATGGGTTGTAATAGGCATTACTTCCTATGTTTTCGGTATCATAGTCAAAACTTGCACGTATTTTAGTACCATTTTCGATTGGAGCGATCGTAAGGTTGATTTGGGTTCCATCACTTTTTGCCATCCACCGATACTCATTGCTATCCACGCTTATTCTTCTACTTCCTTTTTTAGGTAATGACATATATTAGATCTCGTATTTTTTTAATTCAGTTTCATATTGATTTCTATCAAAACTAAAAGGTTCAATATCATAGGTTCACTCTCTATGAAACTGACAGAATTCTTGCCATATAATTTTGTTTTCTTTTACAATAATATCTACTAATAATGGCCAGGAGCCTTCATCTCCAGAAGAACAGCTTAAAATCAAAGATTTATGCTTTCTTGGATCATCGTTTTCGAGTTTAAAAACGCTATTCCATGGCTTTCCTAAAAGCGTTTTTGAAGGCCAGAGACCATCTTTTGCAGATAATTCCATATAATCACCTGCTTTTAATAGGTCTTGTTTCGGTAACGCTCTTTCTTCATTTTCTTTTTTTACCAAAGGCGCTTCTACTTTTTTTATGAGATCTAGTAAAGAGTTACCGTTAATCATAATAGTTAAGGGTTGATACCCATGGTTGCCATTACCTTGCCATGAAATGTAGTTGTCTTTTTCGATTGATATCCCAAATGTATCCATGTGCTGTTTTCTTATAAAGATGTCTAACGCTAATTTAAATACTATTCTTTCCTAATATTGTTACTAAAACTTCTGGGTCATCGATCGATATCCAACCTATAGCATCTAATTTATCTATAGTGTTTGATATTTCTTCTTTTGTCAAAATCTTACTGAATCGTTCTTGTATACGTTCAATATTAGTTTTTCCTTTTTCTACATAGTTTATAAACCGAAACATGGCATCATCTCTGTGTGTGATCCCTTTTTTAAAGTGAATTTTATAGCTATATCCTTCTTGCAAGGCCTTATCTGTGGTATCGAAACTTGAAATCAAATCAGAAATCTGACTGTGTGAAGCATTAAAACGATCCATAAGCTCATACTCAGTGCCATTGTAGGTTACTTTGGAAACTGTTTTAATTTTTTTAAGATGTTCTTCAATGATAGGCTTTTTATATGAAGAGAGTTGTTGCGATAGCGCTTCTTCAAGCTTTTCTTTTAAAGCAATGATATCTTCTTTCTCTAAGGTGATGACATTGATACCTTGCTTAAAATCATTTGGTGTTACCAGATGACCTATGAACGGAGCAATCGTGAAATCCTTAAAATGTGTACAGTACCCTATATTTTCATACACTTCGTTTTTATAAAGATACATAGTGACTCCTCCATCGTAGGGTTCATTATCTTTTATCCTTTTGTTTTGTTCTCTTGTTAAATTACAATTATAACAGATATTTTTTGGTCGATGCAGGTTATCGGTTGGTATTATCAACTTATTACAATCTACACAACTAATAGCCTTCTCTTTTTCTGTCCATCTTGGGCAATCATCATCAGGATCAATTGGAGACGGAAAGAAAAACTCAAGTTTATATTTTTTAGCAAGTTTTTCGCCAATTTCTGTAGCTACTCTTGCTTCGGGATATGGCGGCACGGTACCATTAAAAACGCGCAGATCACTACCCAAAGATAGGTTGCCTAGATGATGAACCTCTGTTTTTGAAGCTTGAAAAACACCTTTTTTTATTGTAATAATCACAAACATCATTAAAAACCATCCTTGCGTATCACCATCCCATTGCGCTTCTACCGCTATTGGTTTGCCGCCAAGTGCTTTGATCTTGGTTACAGCTTCTTCGTATGTGAATTTGGTATGTTGCATTTTGCTTATGCCTATAATATATTTAATGACCCAACCCTTCTAATAATAGGCCGTCTTTTAAAAGTTCTAAAAACGGATATTTTGATAGTAAACCAACCAAATAATTGCCAAATAATGAGGAGCAACTATTACGAAAGAATAGGTCTTCACTCTTTTCATCTCGTATGTATATATTACCTGTGAGTGTTGATATTTTGATTTTTGTTACGATCGTTCCATCTTTAAAAAGTTTAAACACCAGATTATGATGAGGAAGTAGTGCCATAGAATTGCTATAAGAGAGATCTAAAGAAAGTAGTTGCATTAATGACTCTTGATCTGTTTTGTATAACACTACTTTTTTTAATTGTTTTTCATATTCTTTTTGTTCAGAACTCATCATTCCTTTTACAACTACATCCAAAACTGAAAAATGAATACTATCCACCTTTTTTGGAAAAAAATCGGTTGATGGAGGACCTTCAGAAATTTGCCCATAGCTGACAAACGAAATCAAAACGATTAGCGCATTAAGGATGTGTTTTTGAATGTTTTTTGGCTTCATTTTATTTCGTTTTCTGTTCTTCTTCATGAATCCATTTTAAATATCTGTCACTAGAATCCTTGTACCTCTCATTTTTGGATTCGATAAATGATTGGGCAACAGGTTTTATCATTTTATAAATAGGCGTAAAATCAAAATCGGTAATCGTAGTGTCATTTCCTTTTGGTAAAGGGCATAAATCTATTAAGGTAGTCATAGCAATATATCGAATATCTTCGTTTTTATCTTGAAGCCCTTCTACTAGTATTTCAATTGATTTTTTTGGATTAAGATGTGCGCTTTTTCCAATGGTAGCAAGTATTAACCATCTTAATTTGGGATTACTGGAGTTGGCATTTTCCAAGAGTTTTTTCAATCCAATTTCTCCCATAATGGTTAAAGCCCAACCCACACGATCTACTACTAGAGGATATGGATCGTTTAGCAATTGTATCATCAAATCTGCCAATTCATCATTGGGGTTGGATAAACGTTCTTTAAATTTATCAATCAATGTAAAAAGGGCAAAAAATCGTGTTCCATCCTCTTTATCTTTAAGCTGCTCTACCAATAGATCAAACACATTTTTGTTTAAGAAAGAAGTATCAATTTTTCCAATTACATCCCACCTTAAAGAAGCATCCATCTTTTCAATTGTTTCCCACTTTGATGGTGTAGGAATACCCTTTAAGATGTCATAAAATTCTTTTTGGGTTATTTCTTTAATAGGATCTTCCCAAATATATTCATGAATCTTATACCTGCTGATATCTATTTTTTTTTGAATTTTCACTCTTGGTATACCTTCTTTTTCGTGTATATAGATTAAGTTTTCTTTATTTGAAAACTCTAGGGCAATACCACATATTATATAACGTGTTTTGATTTGTTTTTTAGTTACTTTGACCCATTCTATTGTGATTATTGAGGCTTTTGCAAGACTATTGTCTATTACATCAACTATCGTCGGGTCATCTTTTAATGACATATTCTTCTCTAGCGATCTATCAAGCTTTTGCTCAATAGGTGTTTCAAGGATTTTTATACCATTTTTATCACAAATACTGATATGAAGTATTTTTCCATTTTCAAATTCTAACTGCATCGGTCCTTCCGAATCATCGCACAGTTGCATTTTAACGTCAATTAGTTTGGAGCCAATACAATTTGCTACGCACGATTCGGTCTCTTGATTCAAGCTCATTTTAACCATAGCTCTAACCATAGTGTTAACCTTGATCATTGGTTTACTTGTAACTGAGGTATTACTTTTGAAATATTTTTCTTTCATGCTTTTTGTTTATTCTCAAAAAGAATTCGAAGTAACATTTTGTTTTAATAGTATGTCTTTATCCATACCAATCTACTTCTTCTTCGAATAAGATATTTGATAGTTCTTGTTCTTTGTTTTTCTCCTTGAACATGGCTACTTCCTTTCTACTTTGTTTTCCTCCTCCAATCCTTATAAGAATATCAATGTAATCTACAAAAGCTTCTGATTCATCTCCAAATTTTTTACCAACGATAAACTTTTTATCCGCAGAATATACTCCACTACCAATTTTTAGCGCTTTTTTTGCCGAGAAGCCGACAGTTTTTAACCCTATGCCATCTGCAATTTTATAAGCAATTTTAGGAACTCCAGTATTATTTTTTATCAGATTCATGACCCTTCACAACTCTAAATCCTGAAGATGGTGTTTAGGTTTTCATCATATTTGTTTATGATGAGGGCAAAATGAAATAGTTACTATTTTTGATACATTAAATAAATGGCGTGATTAAAAATCAGCTATTTTATTATTCAATGATCATCTTTTTTGTATCAAGAATTCTCCCTTCAATTGTTAGGCTATAATAGTACATCCCAGAAGTTAACTCATTGTTTGTAATCGTAACCTCACCGTCGCCAGGCTGTAGATTATGGTATACTTTCACTTTTTTACCACTTAAATCAAAAATGTGAAGCGTAATTTTCCTTGATGATAAAGGCACATAGTACGCTATGCGTGTTGCCGTTTTTGATGGGTTTGGAATATTTTGAAATAACCGCGACTGAATATTTGTATTATCTTGGATTGGCTGCGACTGAGTAGTGTCTTTTATATCCGAATTACCAGTATTATTGGTAATTAATTCCTTAATATTATTTAATTCTTCTCTTAAAAAGTTGTTTTCGGATTTAACATCCTTAATAGCCTCAATAAGAACAGGTACTAAACCTTGATAGTTAATTGCTTTGTAACCATCTTTATGTGTTCTTACCAATTCTGGAATCACCTTTTCCAGTTCCTGAGCCATAATTCCGTATTGAAGTCCTTCTGGAGCTCTAAGACCATTAGTTTCATTCTTTGTTTTGAAAGTGTACGTGACCCCTTCAATTTCGGCAATCATTTCTAGGGCATTTTTAATTCTTTTTTTTCCTTTTTTATAGCGTTGATCAGAGCTTATCCATTGACCAGTTGTATATGCATCTCCATTGACATAAAGCCTGTACCCGTTTGGATTTGTATTTCCTAATGCAAGATTTCCTGATTCAAAATCTCCATAGATAATTGGCTCTGGGTTGACATATCCATTTTGGATGTACAATTTGTTTTTAGCAGTAACGACATCTTTGCCTGAATCTCTGCCTAAAAAGATATTACCATGTCCTTTATTGGTATATCCAGCCTGAAACCCAATATAGGTATTTGCCCACCCAACGGCATTTGCATTACCAGCACGATATCCTAGAAAGGTGTTTTGAGATCCTCTCGAATTATTTCCGCCAGAAAAATTACCAATAAATGTATTAAAGCTTCCGGTGATGTTTGAATATCCAGATCGGTGTCCGGAAAAATTATTTTGACTTCCTGTATCATTTGAATATCCCGCTTCATTTCCTACAAAATTGTTATTGTTACCTGTAGTATTAGTAAAACCAGCTGCGAACCCGAAAAAATTATTACTAAAGCCTGAAGTATTTGAATATCCAGATATGTATCCAGAAAAATTATTGTTACTTCCTGTAGTGTTCGAATGGCCGGATTGGCTCCCTGAAAAATTGTTATGACTTCCTGTAGTATTAAAATGTCCTGCTCTCTCGCCAATAAAAGTATTTTGACTTCCTGTTGTATTAAAAAAACCAGACCGGAACCCATAAAAACTATTTTGGTTTCCTGTTGTATTTGAAGTCCCTGATGATGAACCGTTAAACGAGTTATTAGAACCGCTGACATTTTTATGACCAGATCCATATCCGGAAAAATTATTGTTACTTCCTATGGTGTTAGAATAACCTGCCTCGCGCCCTACGAAATTGTTATAACTGGCAGTAGTATTGGAAAACCCTGCATTGTTCCCTATAAAATTATTATTATTCCCCGATATATTCGAATATCCAGATTGGTTGCCAGAAAAATTATTGTTACTTCCCGTAGTGTTAGAATAACCCGCTTCATACCCAACAAAGTTGTTATTGCTTGAGGAGGTATTGGAGAATCCAGAGCGGTAGCCAATGAAATTATTTTGACTTCCTGTAGTATTTGATTTCCCCGACCGAAATCCGACAAATGTGTTCTTCTTACCAGAATTATTTCTTTCACCTGCTCTATAGCCGACAAAGACATTCTCTGCGCCAGTGGTGTTGTCCATACCAGCCGCATAGCCAATGAATGTGAGGCTTGAAGTGTTTTGAACATTTAAGCCTGAAAGGGAACCAATAAAAACATTGTTTGTGCTTGTAGTAGCATTTCTTCCTGCATAGCTTCCTAAAAATGTATTGAAATTTCCAGAACTAAGAAATAAGCCGGATGCAGCTCCAAAGACAGAGTTTCCAAATCCTGTAACCTTATCTCCTGCTAAATACCCAATGGAAGTATTATTTGTTCCATCATTTCCTGCATTAAGGCCTAAATTAGTATTTCCTTGCCCCATGCTTATCTGGCACAGGAAAAAAATAATGATAAAAATGCGAAAAGGGTTTAAATATTTCATAGCGTTTGTGTGTTTTGATTAAGAAGTATCGCCATGGCGATTCCTAAATAATTAGGGAATCTATACTTTAAAAATTTATTAGATAATGATAAATTGATGGAACCTTATTTTCAATTGATGGGCATAGGGTTTGGATTGATCTATAGGATCATTAAAAAATAGTATCAGTAGGGATTTTGATCATCACTTTAGTACCAGATGGCTGTCCTAATCGATTAACCATATCAATAATACATATGTTTTTTTCTTCTAAAGGGTTGAGGAGTTGTAATCGTTTGTGAGTTACTTCAATACCTCTGGATTTTTTGCTTTCTTTATATTTGGATTGTGTTTTTCTGGAAGCATTTCTGCCAATACCATTATCTTCTATTTCGCAAATGATATAGGCAGTTCCTTTACTGAAGGAAATCGTTAACTGTTTGTCATCTCCTTTTTTGTTTAATAACCCGTGTAAAATGGCGTTTTCGACAAAGGGTTGTACAAGAAGCATCGGGATTTCTGCAGCATCAGGATCTAAACCATCTTTTATAATGATGTCATGATTAAAATTATTATCGAAACGAAGTGCCTCTAATTCAACATATTTTTTTAATAATTTGATTTCATCGGATAATACTACAGTAGTTTCAATAGAGCTTTCTAAGAGGTTTCTCATCAAACTACTAAATTTATTTAAATACTGTATAGCAGATTCTTTCTTATCAGCAAGTATTAGATGTTGTATAGAGCTCAAAGAATTAAAGATAAAATGAGGATTTACCTGTGCTCTTAAGGCTTTGTTATTATTGATAAATGATTCTTTCTGGAAGTATAGTTTTTCTTTTTGTTCTTGGTGAATTTTATAGGCTAATCCTAAGGCAAAAATTGTGATTTCTAACGAGGCACCTGCGATCATATAAGTTGGAATTTTAAGAAAGAGTAATGCTAAGGCTCCAACCATATATAAAAATGATCCACAAACGATAAAATAAGCCAAACGACTTTTTGCATATAACAATAAATAGATCATTCCGCCAATACCAAAAAGGGTCATTACTATACGCTGGATATTCATGATTTGAATATGACCTACAAAATATTCAAAATAGAAAAAAGAGGAGTCCAAAACCACAATAGTGATTAAGATATATACGATAATTTGTAAAACGCTATGAAGTTTAGGATATTCTTTTTTGGTCATTAAATAATGACAGACAAAGAGGACATAGCATAAGTTAATTAATACCTGTGCAATCTGCTGAAACCAATGACTTGCTATAGTGAAACCGCCAAAAATGAGATTATTGGTTCTAAATACATCGCCATTTAGATACACCAATAACCAAAAAACATATAAGGAATAAAACAGAAACTCTTTTTTTCTGGAGGTTATAAAAAATGCAAAAGTGAGTACAAATACTATCAAACATACTCCGGCAAATAGATATTTAGGAATTAAAATTTTAATATCGCTCCAACTATAATAACCTTCTTTTAATTGTTCTGTTATATCCGAGGTGTAGTAGAATTTAAAAATGTTAGTAGGTTCAATACTGATTACTTGTTTTAGTTTAAGATATATAAACCGATTTTCTATTAGCGAATTTGGTGCAAAAGGAATACCAGGAGCATATAAAACGGATGTATTTTTTGAACACTTATCAAACCTGCCGAACTTCTTTTCTTTCAGTTGTAAATTTTCTACATAAAATATAGATGCATAATCATAATTACGAGATCTGAGATACCAAATACTGTCTGTTTTTAATGTATATAACGCTTCGGTGAGATTAATTTTTATCCAGTAGATATCTTTAGGATGGGTTTTTCCAGAAATAGAATCAATTGACTTAAATAATGTATCAGATTTTATGATATCCGTGATAGATAAGGTATTACTGGTGGTTTTATAGATTTTGAATGGAAGTTTGGTTCCATATCTATTTAATTGATGTTGTCCATACGTGTCATATTGATGTACACCTAATAGAAAAGAGATACAAATTATAAATACTATGTTTTTGGACATGGTTAGGGTTAAAAGAGGTATGATGAAAGTTGTTTAATATGTTAAAGATAAAATTACTTTGTTGACTATCGAGATGTACAAGTGCAGGTTATGGTTTTTTTGTCTACACTAATCTTCTAGAGCATACAATTTTTTTACTATTTCATAATTAGAAAAGTCAATAGCTGACTTACCTGTGGTATCAACTGAGGGAATGATTACATACCTAAAACTACTAGGGTCTAGATCATCGATTTGAAATGTATAATCTTGTTCTTGATTTGTGATATGGATTTTTATATTTCCTACCGATATCTTCGCAGCCCATGTATCAATTTGAGTTGTAGAATTTGCGCCACTCATAATCGTAATTGGCATTAAGCCAACTTGATCGTCTGGCCAGATAGTATCTGAGTACGCATTTAAACGAGCATACACCAATACCACTCCATTATCAAGGATTTCTTGGGTAACCTCTGGTGCAGTTATATCAACTTCTAAAAAAAAGAAAGCTTGTGAAGTTACCGTAAGCTCGTAAGCATCAGAATCTGGTGTAAACCAATTAGAAGTCATTACATTGGCATTTCCATCCTGTCCATCTGTTCCTTGCGGTCCTATCTCTCCATTTCTGCCGTCTTCTCCTTCGCAAGAGGTATGTATACTAACTAAAGAAAAAATGATGAATAAGCTTGTGAAAATTTTGAGTGTGGTTTTCATAATTTGTGATTTGCTTGTTAGTAATACTATATCAATATGTTTAACTATTTGTTACCCTAGTAGCACTATAAATTCAATTATAAGTAGAGATTTCATTATTGTAAATAATTCATTGTATTTAGAAACTCATCTTTTTTACTTTTTGAAATACTAGCAGTATCATTATTACTCATTAATATATAACCACCATCAGATTTCACATACTTTTCTACTTCTTTGAGGTTGATAAGAAAGCTATTATGTACTCTCATAAAATGCTGATCAGCTAACAGGTTTTCATATTCTTTTAGGTGCTTGCTAACCAGAACAGTTCTTTTGTTTTTAAGATAGAAAGAGGTATAAGAACCATTGGCCTTGCAGTAGATAATATTCTCTATAGAAACAAACTCAAAACCATCTGCAGTAGAGAGGCATATTTTATGCAACTTGGGTTGTTGTAAATTATGAACCAGCGTCTCTAATTGTTTGTTGTAGACTTTTTGATCTTTTTTCTTTTTGACTTTTTCAACAGCGTCAATAAGTTCATTCAGATCAATGGGTTTTAGTAAATAGTCTAACGAACTGTATTTTACAGCTTTTATAGCATACTGCTCAAAAGCGGTAATAAATATAATTTCGAAATTTATAGGTTTGATTTGAGTTAGTATATCGAATCCAGTTCCAGATTGTAATTCAATATCTAAAAAAACGATATCAGGATTCGTAATATTGATTGCTGTAATTGCTTCTTCTACAGATCCTGCAGATGCGGTAATGGTAACATCTGTACAAAATTCGTTTAGTAGATTTTTTAGCGTTTCTCTACTATGTTTTTCATCGTCTACTATAACTGCTTGTATGCTCATAATCTAATGTAAATTGGGTAGATTTAATACGATTTTTTTAGTATTCGTTTCCGTATGGCAAGAAAATGTAATTTGTTTTTGTACATCTGTTAGAGAGTTGAATAACTGTATTTGATCTTTCCACTTTAGGAATTGTTTCCTGTAATGTGGGACAATTCTTCTTTTAGTAGTAACCATATCCGATGAACTAACAATATCTACAGAGACATTATCTTTCATTATCTTAAACCTTATATGAATTGTATAATTTTTATGTTGTTTATACATCGCTTGTTCAATCATATTTTCCAATAGTGTTTGCAACATAAAAGAAGGAATAGTAGCGCCATTGTTTTCTAATTGATTTCCTGAGTCAATAAAATAATCAAATTGTCCTTCATATCTTAATTTCTGAAACTTTAGATATCCATGGAGCATACTAATTTCATCTACAAGATGAACAGTTTCTTTTTCCATGTACTTTAAATAAAACCGAATGAGTTTACTAAATGTAGAAAGATACTCTAGGGCGGGCTTTTTGTTTTCAGAAGTAATAAAATACTGAATAGCATTTAAGGTATTAAAAACAAAATGAGGATTCATTTGGGAACGAAACGCTTTTAGTTTTAACGTAACTAATTCTTGTTTAATTCTAAGGGTATTTTCTTGTTCCTCACGTAACCTTTTATCAGCTCTGATGCTATTGATTTTTATAGAACAGAAGGAAGCAATTGCAGATAAAATACTTAGGTGTTGTTCTGTGAAAAAATTCTTATCGGGATGCTCACAATCTATTATGCCATAGACTTGGTTTTCTAGGATGATAGGAACAGTTATTTCGGATAATCTATGTTGATCATCAATAATGTAGTTGGAGTTTAAAGAAGTATCATTATTAATTTCTGCGATTCCTGTAATCGCTACATTACCTGATATTCCTTGTCCCAGAGCAATTTTTACAGGATTGTATATGTCGTTTTCTTTTGGGCTTTTTGGACCATACGCAGCTTTTTGAATCAAGATCTTATTTTTATAATCTACCAGATAAATAACGCAGTCTAAAAAACCTAATTTAGAGATACAGTTCTTTGCTAAGTCCCATAAAACATCCTCTTCATTGTTTTTTTCTAAAATAGATTTAGAAAAATAGATTAAGATATCTTCAAACTGAATCGTACGCTCCATATTCACACATTTCTGTTAGTGTAAATGTACAATTTGTCTTTAGAAACAAGTTCTGTGAATTGATGGATGTATTGTTAGAGTTGATGGATTGTGCAAAATAATAGCTTGAAAAACTTTAATGAACATCATGTAAAAACCCCTAGTTTAATAAATTAAACTAGGGGTTTTGTATTTAAAAAATATGGTTATTAGTCTAAACCATAATGGATTTGTACTTCTTCATAATTACTAAAATCTATACCGCTAGCATCAGTACCTTCTACCAATACAAATCGTAATCTTAGATTGGATTGAGTAAAAGTGGCTCTTAGTGTGATTTTGCCCACTTCTATTTTGTCAATTTCCAGAATGATTTGTTGACCAAGACTTAGCGGTAAAACTTCCCAATAGTCATTTCCGGTAACTGTTACATATGCATATACAATACCTGTATCATATATTTCCTGTGTTAATTCAGGAATATCAAAAACGGTATCACCATTAGTTAATGTTTGATTTTCTAATAAAACAGAAACCACATTAGCATTTCCATCCTGACCAGATGGTCCTTCTGGACCTATTGCCCCATCAAGTCCATTCGCTCCATCTTCTCCATCACAAGAGGTTAATACTAAGGCAAAAGCCATCATTACATACGTTAAGAATTTCACTGTTGTTTTCATCATTATAAGTTTTAAAGTTTATACTTAGAGTGAAATTTTGTGAAGAGGTAAACATTGAAATGAAAAAAAAAATCTGAGAAGGTTAAATAGGTTATGTTAAAGGTGGTATTACTATGTGGTTTTTTCTATGCCTGTTGTGTTTATAACCGTATCAAGAAATGTAAAAAAAACTGAGATTGGTTATGTTTTTTTCGGGAATGTGATCAGTTTCTCATGATATGAATACGCAGAAGTAAACGATCACAAACAGAAATTCGAAATGTAAAAGATTTAAAAAAGATGATTTACCCTATATACCTTTAGGAATGGCATCAATTAATTTTTGTGTGTATTCTTTTTTAGGGTTTTCATAAATGCTATCAGCATCTCCATGTTCTTCGATCTTACCTTGATTCATAACTAATAACTGATCGGACATGTATTTAACCACTGCTAAATCATGGGATATAAAAATATAGGTAAACCCAAATTTTTCTTTTAATTCATTCAGTAAATTTAGAACCTGCGCTTGAACAGATATATCCAGAGCACTTACAGATTCATCACAGATAATTAATTTAGGCTGGAGAGCGATAGTTCTGGCGATTCCAATTCGTTGACGTTGCCCTCCACTAAATTCGTGCGGATATCGGTTAAAATATGAAGGATCAAGACCAACTCGTTCTAGCAGATTAATAGTTTCTTCTTTTCGTTCTATATCATTGGCATATAAATTGTGAGCTTTCATGGGCTCCATAATTGCTTTACCAACAGTTAAACGGGGATTTAATGATGCAAATGGATCTTGAAATATTAATTGAATCTCTTTTCTCAAGCTTCTTATTTCTGAAGAAGAAATTTTGGTAATGTCGGTACCTCTATATAAAACCTCACCGCTATTAGCCTTATCTAATTGCAAAATTGTATTTCCTAAAGTAGATTTCCCACATCCTGATTCTCCAACGAGCCCTAGAGTTTCACCTTCATATAATTCAAAACTAACACCATCAACTGCTTTGAATTCTTTTTTGCCAAATAAACCTACTTTAGAGAAAAATATTTTTTCTACATTTCTTACCTCTAAAAGAGGAGGATTACTGTACAATTCTTTGTGGTGATGTTCTCGTTGCGTTTTGGTAACAATCTCTCTTTCCTTTTGCTGATCCTGAAGATAATCGTCTATAGTAGGTAATTTTTTGAATCTAAGATCTAATGAAGGCCTGGCATGAATTAATGCCTTGGTGTATTCTTTTTGTGGGTTATTAAAAATTGCTTCGGTAGCACCTTGTTCCACCATTTTTCCTTTATAAACCACGAAAACTTTATCTGCAATTTCAGATACTAGTGATAAATCATGAGAAATAAAGAGAATACTCATTTTATACTCTTTCTGAAGGTCTTTAAGTAAACTGATAATTTCTTTCTGCACAGTGACGTCTAATGCAGTAGTTGGTTCGTCGGCAATAAGCAGTTTAGGTTTACAAGCAATAGCCATTGCTATCATTATACGTTGTTTCTGACCGCCACTTAGTTGATGAGGATAAGAATTATATGCACGAACAATATCTGGTAGCTTTACTTTTTCAAATAAAGATAGTACTTCATCTTTTGCGTCGGATTTGGATAAGTTTGTGTGTTGTAATAAGATTTCTATTACCTGTTTACCACATTTCATCGAAGGATTAAGAGAACTCATAGGTTCCTGAAAAATCATAGCGATCTCATTACCACGAATAGATCGCAAGGTTTTATCATCTAAATCAAGTAGCGAGTTATTGTTGTAAAGGATTTCTCCAGAAACTTGAGTTATATTAGTAGGAAGTAATCCCATAATCGCTAGGGAAGTAACGGACTTTCCACTTCCAGATTCTCCAACTACACCTAAAATTTCATTCGGATGTATATCAAATGAAATATCATACAATACCTGCGTTTCTTTTTCCTCAGAAGAAAAAGAAACGTTTAGATTTTTAACAGAAAGTAGCGCTACTGGGTCCATAGAATTAAAACTAGGTAAATTTAGGCAATTTTGGCTAATAAAATGTGAGAGAGCACCGCTGTAATCAGTGTGCTGGTTTAAAATTATTTTGGTGCGATATTTGTTATATTTACGTTTCAAAGAATACTATGAAGCTTACCAAACTCTCGCTTAGAACAAGGATTTTTATTTCTATGACCGTATTAGTTTTGTTAGCTTCTGTCTTAGTTGCTGCTATTACTGTGTATCAATATAAAGAAGAGGCGGAAGAATATCATCGAGAACGATTAGAAAGAAAAGAAGAGCGAATAAAAATTGCCATTGATAATGCATTACAAAGCACGACGTATCCTGTTACAGAAGAGAATGTCGCTTTGATCTTTAGGGAGAAAAAAAGAGTTCATCAGATATCTCAGGAGCATACATTACCAATTAATATATATAGTTTGTCTGGTGAATTATTAGTTAAATCAGAAGAAACTTTTGTGAATGATACTGTTAACAAACAGTTGAATCAGCATATCATAGATACTTTAGGTAGTGGCTATGAAAAACGATATTTAGGAGTGTCTGAAAAAAACGGGGAACATTTTTTGTCTTCTTATACTTATATTAAGGATAAAAGATCAAAACCATTGGCCATACTTAATCTGCCATATTTAGAAGACGATGATTTTTTTAATCGAGAATTATGGGAGTCTCTAAAAAGATTAGGACAAGTTTATTTATTGATGTTACTGATTGCTATTATATTAGCGTATTTTTTATCAAAATATATTACCCGGTCACTTAAAACGATTTCTGATACTATAGATCAAACTCGTTTAGATAAACGTAATAAGAGAATTCGAATAGGAGATTCTAGTGAAGAGATATACTCGTTAGTGAATGCATATAACAGTATGATCGATGAATTAGAAGAAAGTGCAGCTATGCTTGCTAAAAGTGAACGTGAGGCAGCTTGGCGAGAAATGGCAAAGCAAGTGGCACATGAAATCAAAAACCCGCTAACACCAATGCGATTAACGGTTCAGAGTTTTGAACGTAAATTTGATCCCAATGACCCTAATATTGAGCAAAAAGTAAAGGAATATAGTGATACTCTAATTCAACAAATTGATACCATGAGTTCCATAGCTTCTGCATTTTCCAATTTTGCACAAATGCCGGCGCAAAAAAGTGAAACGCTGAATGTTGTGAAAATTGTAGGATTAGCATTGGATATCTTTAATGAAGATTACATTATTTTCCCATCAGAGAAAGGGGAAATTATAGCAAAGTTTGACAGAACACAATTAATACGAGTAGTTACAAACTTGGTTAAAAATGCAATACAGGCAATACCAGAAGATCAAACCCCTAAAATTATGGTAAATGTCTTTACAGAAAAAGACGATGTTGTTATTACCGTGGCAGATAATGGAGTAGGTATTACAGAGGAAAACAAAAAAATGATCTTTGAACCAAAATTCACCACTAAGAGTAGTGGTATGGGATTAGGATTAGGGATGGTGAAAAATATTGTGGAAACCTATAACGGAAGTATTACCTTTACATCTCAAGAAGGAAAAGGAACGGTTTTTAAAGTTAAATTTCCAAAAGAACAATAAATACTTAGCACTATGAAAGAGTATAAATTAGAATCTTTAATTTATTATTCGAAAATAACGTTTGATAAAGAACATATTTTAAAATCTTCTTCTAAAGATATCCAGGAAAAACTAGATTTATATGCCAAAGATGGATGGAGATTGGTATCTACGGATGTTGAAGATTTTGGTATGGGGATGTATTTCTATTTATACTTCGAAAGAGATTTAAAACAATAAACAAACAACATATACAATGTATAATAATATTCTAACGGCACATAATGGTGGTATAACAACTATTACTATCAATCGTCCTTCAAAATTAAATGCGCTTAATAAGGAGACTATTCAAGAGCTTCACAATGCTTTTGATATCGCAAATAAAGATGCTAAGACCAAAGTGATTATCGTAACCGGAAGTGGGGAGAAAGCTTTTGTTGCTGGAGCAGATATTAGTGAGTTTGCTAATTTCTCGGTAGATCAGGGAGGTCAACTAGCTGCAAAAGGACAGGAGTTGCTTTTTGATTTTGTAGCAAATCTATCAACACCAGTAATTGCTGCCGTAAACGGTTTTGCTCTTGGCGGTGGATTAGAATTGGCTATGGCGGCACATTTTAGAGTTGCTAGTGATAATGCCAAAATGGGATTACCTGAAGTATCTCTTGGTGTAATACCAGGATATGGAGGAACTCAACGTTTACCTCAGTTAGTAGGTAAAGGTAGAGCTATGGAAATGATTATGACGGCAGGTATGATTGATGCTAATCAGGCACTAAATTATGGGTTGGTAAATCATGTGGTTTCTCAAGAAGAATTATTACCGTTAGCAGAAAAATTGGCAGGTAAGATAGGGAGAAATTCCTCTGTTGCAATTGGCGCAGCGATCAGTGCGGTTAATGCGGCTTATGAAGATGGTGTAAATGGTTTTAAAACTGAAATCAAAGAATTTGGAAATTGTTTCGGGACTGAAGATTTTAAAGAAGGAACTACCGCATTTTTAGAAAAAAGAAAAGCTGATTTCCCTGGGAAATAGTATGAAATTAAATTGAAGTCAAAAAATTAGATTTTCTTTTGCCAAACTGAGCTTGTCGAAGTTTTAAACTATTGATTTTTGAAATGTCTTCGACAAGCTCAGACTGACAACTTTCATTTGTTGGAAGCTTTTTAGATATTGTCTTTTGTGAATTATTTATAAAAATTCATTTCGTCAATATATTCCCATACTTCTTTTGGGAGTATTGGTCTGATGTTTTTACCTTCAGAAATAGCATTTCTAATAAAAGTCGAAGATATTTCCATTATAGGAGCGTCTACGTTATGAATTTTTGGATGATTCTCGAATTGATGTTCTGTTACTCCTTTTGATATACGAGGATAGACATAGATGTTATGGTTCTCTATGATTGTCTCATAGTTTTTCCATTTATGGAAGCTTTTTAAATTGTCTTCACCCATAATCAGATTAAACTGATACTCAGCATATTTTTCCTGTAGATGAATTAAGGTGTTCACCGTATAATTAGGTTGTGGTAGTTTAAACTCAATGTCGCTGGGTTTTAGTTTGGGATAAGATTCTGTAGCCCTAAATACCATTTCCAGACGATGATTATTATCCAACAATGAGCTTTTCTTTTTAAAAGGATTGTGAGGAGTTACTACCATCCAGATTTCATTCAAATCTGAATATTCAGCCATATGATTGGCAATAGCCAAGTGGCCTATGTGAATAGGATTAAATGTTCCGAAGTATAAACCTATCTTTTTCATGAAAAATTACTATTTTTCATTCCCGCGAAGACGGGAATCTACTTAATTATTATAAAATTTAATTTAAAATAAATTTCTTTACCAATTGAAGTACTTCTGCTTTTGCTTTTTCCAAATCATCATTGGTAACAATAGCATCAAATTGTGGAGCGGTTGCTAACTCAGTAGAGGCTTTGGCAACACGCATATTGATCTTGTCTTCGGACTCAGTTTTGCGTTTCTTTAATCGGATTTTTAATTCTTCGATACTAGGCGGTTTTACAAAAATAGCCAATGTTCGATCTGGATAAATTCTTTTGATATCCAGCCCACCAACTACATCAATATCAAAAATAACATGTTTGCCTCTATCCCAGATACGTTGCACTTCTGTTTTTAGCGTTCCATAAAAATTATCACGATATACTTCTTCCCACTCTAGGAATTCATCTGCTTTGATTTTATCCTTAAACTCTCTAAGGGAGAGAAAATAATAATCCTTTCCGTGTATTTCTCCTCCACGAGGTTCTCTGGAAGCGGCAGATATTGAGAAATCTAAATTCAATTCCTCATTATGTAATAAATATTTAACTAATGTAGTTTTCCCACTGCCTGATGGTGCAGACAGTACTATAAGTTTTCCTTGTTTCATCTATATAAATTTTACCAAAAGGGGTAAAGGATTATTTATATCAGTTGATATTGATTTTAACCAAGTGTTCGAACTTTTATAAAATATTCAGTAACTGTTCCTTGATCTTTTCTAATTCATCTTTCATTTGTACAACCAGTTGCTGCATAGGTGCATAGTTAGATTTACTACCAACAGTATTTATCTCACGACCTATTTCTTGAGTGATGAAGCCCAATTTTTTACCATTAGAATCTGTAGAATTCAGGGTGGTTGTAAAATATTCTAAATGATTAGCTAGTCTTACTTTTTCTTCTGTAATGTCGAATTTTTCCAGATAGTATACTAATTCTTGTTCAAAACGATTTTCATCTACCTGCTCTTTTAATTCAGAGACAGCTTTGTGTAATCGCTCTCTTACTACTTCGATACGTTCTGGATCTATTTCAATAATTTTTTCAAGTAAATCTCCAATATTTTTAATTCGAGTAACAAAATCTTTTTCTAAAGCTTTTCCTTCGTCTAGTCTATAACTTTCTATAGCTTCCAAAGCCTCCAGAAGACCACCTTTTATAGCTTTAAATTCTGTTTCATCAACCTCTGCTCGTTCGGTTTTTAAAGCATCTGGCATACGAACCGCCATTTTTATTAACTCCAATTCCTCTTGCTTTGCATATTGGGATATAGACCCTAATTGCTTCATATAATCTTTTACAATAGATTCATTGATTTTGGTCGAGTTTTCTTCTGCGGTAACCTCTACGTATAAACCAAAATCTACCTTTCCTCTTTCCAGAGTTTTGGCAATGGTTTTACGCATTTCTAATTCCTTTTCACGGTATTGAGATGGAATTCTTGCGTTAAGGTCTAAGTTTTTGCTATTTAAGGATTTTACCTCAATAGTTATTTTTTTTGTAGGAAGCTGAAGGATGGACTTCCCAAAACCTGTCATGGATTTGATCATATGCTTATATCAATACTCGTTTAAAAAATTACACGAAGATACAAACTAATTACGAATGCAGAATTACGAATACCGAAGGATCAAGGGAATCACATTAAAAATGTGTAGTTATTTGAATTCCGGCTTACGTCAAAACCTATTTTCAAACCTATTTTTAACCGATGAAAACTTCTCTGGACATAATTATTTTATCAACAAACATTCCTTTTTCGATAAAGAAATTGGGAATTACACCAGATTTTTTAAAGTTCATCTTTTTATATAAAGCAATTCCTGAGGTGTTACTAGCATATACTTCTAGCCAAATTGTTTTTAAAATTTGATTTTCTTGCGCCCAATCTAAAACATTTTGAAGTAATAACGTTCCTATCCCTTGATTTTGCCATTGTGTGTGAACTCCCATGCCGATAACTGCGGTGTGTTGCATCTTTTTTCTCCAGCTTCCGGAGAGATCGATATTTCCTATGATAGCATCTTCAGAAACTGCAAGTAATAAAACACTATTATTTTCTGATTGAAATCGTTCGATCATATCTCTTTCTTGATCAATATCGTTGGGATATTCATTTTCAAATAAAGGTAGGGTTTCCGTATCCTTTAGATATTCTAGTTTAAGCTTTAATAATTCTTCAGCATCATCAGACACCGCTTGTCGGATGGTGATACTCTGATTGTTTTTGGTTGTATATGTTTTTGGGAAGAAGCTCAATGTTGAAATACAATTTTTAGGTTATGCATTCGGATTTTTATCTCTAATTCTTTTGTAAAACTTAATGCCAAGCATTAACAGAACGGCAAGCAAAAGAATCCCGATAACTCCATAAATCCAATTAACAGCATCCCGAACGATTACCAAAAATATAACGGAAAAAAGAATGATGGTAGTACCTTCATTCCATAACCTCATTTGGTTAGAAGTCCATTTAACCACACCAATCTGAAGCTGTTTATATATCTGATGACTTTTTAAATGATAGATAAAAAGTAAAACGACAAATCCTAGTTTTACCTGCATCCACGGCAGTTCTAGTAACATAGGTCTTAAAATTAACAGACAAATAGCAAAGGTTGTTGCTAATATTGCAGATGGCCAGGTAATGATAAACCAGAGACGCTTGGCCATTAATTTTAGTTGATCACTTAATATTTCTTTGTCAGGAGAAGGTTTCTGAAAGGCTTCGATCTGATAGATAAATAATCTCGGGATATAAAAGAGCCCTGCAAACCAAGTAATCACAAAGATGAGGTGCAGGGCTTTTATATAGTTATAGTATTCTTGCATTATTTGTTTTTCTACTATTTTTCTTTTTCGAAAGGCGTTGAATTGCTAAATATTAAGTTCAAAAGTAGGAAATATTCATGTACCGTCACCTCGAGCGGAGTCGAGAGGCACATGATTTATAGAATGAGTTTCATTTTTACATTTCGAATGTAGTTTTAATAAGTCAAAATCATTACTAGCTAAAGCAAGTTTTTTCTTCCTACTCCATTTCTTAATCTTTTTCTCAAATTCTTCAGCTTGTCGAAATTGAATAAATTCTTGACAAAAGATTAAATTAACGGGTCTTCTATTTGAGGTATATGAATTATCATTCAATCCGAAATTATGTTCTTTAATCCTCCTATCTATATTATTAGTTAACCCTACATAAAGAGATTTGTCTGAACACTCAACTATATAAACATAATAGAATTTCATTGGTTTTGGTTATCTCTCGACTCCGCTCGAGATGACAGAATTGATAAAATTTCATTAAAAAAAGTAACACAAAATTTACTGCTGTCACCTCGAGCGAACTTGAGAGGTTATTCTTCTACAAAAAGATAATTAAGTTGCAAGGTATTGAATTCTGCATTAAAGCTTTTTATTTCCTCAGAAATTAATTTGTCAAAAGCTGTAAGTTGTTCATTGATTTGTTGTGTCAATTCATTTTTTACTGCAATATCTTGTACTGTTGGTCCAAAATCTCCCATCCCTACCAATGAATTTAAATGTCCGAGTTTATTCGTCAATTTTATAGGAAAATTTAAAGGATCCTGACCACTTCGGTTTTTAGTTTGATACAATGCTTTTTCAATTTCACCAAATTGTTTCTGGAGATCTTTAGCTTTTACAACTAAATCCTTGGTTTTCTCATCATCTTTATACTGGGTTGAGAAGGATTTTAATTGTGCATTGATTTTTCTGATTTTTTTGATGGATTGATGTGCCTTATCTACTGTTTTGTTTACACTAGTAATAAAATCAAATTGCTGTTGCATTTGTTGCGAAGTAGCTTCTGCTCTTGGATCAGCAAGTATCGTAAATGGTTGTGAAATTGCTGTTCCGTTTACATTTAGACTCACGTTGTAGGTTCCTGGAACTGCTTTAGGACCATTAAGGTTCGCCCACCATAAAATCATTCCTTTTAGTTTTTCTGCACCATCACCACGCATATTCCAGTTAAATTGGTTTGCTCCTTTTTTCAAATCAACTAACTGATCTTTTTTCTCCTTTGCACTGGTGCTATATGATTTAATAGTATCTCCTTTTGTATTAAAATAAGTAAGTGAAATAGTATCTTTTTTCTTGTCAAAGTTTTTAAGGTTGAAATACGTAATTACTCCACTGGGATGATTAGTTCCTTCAGTTTTAGAACCTTTTCGACTACCACCACTCATTCTATAGGTATCTTTTGGTTTAAACAGCACATTATTCTGAGTTGATATTTTACTATTTAATTGATGAATAACTGTAAGATCATCAATAATCCAAAGGCTTCTTCCTTGGGTTGCAACTATTAAATTATTGTCTTTTATAGCCAGATCTGTAATAGGGACAATAGGAAGATTCAATTGAAATGGTTTCCAATTTGAACCATCATCAAATGAAATATACATTCCTGTTTCGGTGCCGGCATATAACAATCCTTTTCGTTTTGGATCTGCACGAAGTACACGAGTAAAATGCTCATTATTGATTCCTGCAGTGATTTTTGTCCAGGACTGACCGTAATTAGTAGTTTTGTATAAATATGGAGCAAAATCACCAGATTTATAGCGAGTTCCTGCAATATAGCAAGTGCCTTCATCAAAACTACTAGGCTCTATACTATTAATCATCATCCATTCTGGCATTCCTTTAGGAGTTACATTGCTCCAGTTTTTTCCACCGTCTTGACTTATATGAACTAATCCATCATCACTTCCTGTCCATAATATATCTTCTTTAAGAGGACTTTCTGCAGCAGCAAAAATTGTACAGTAATATTCTACGGAAGTATTGTCTTGAGTAATTGGACCTCCTGAAGATTTTAGTTTATTAGGGTCATTTCTGGTTAGATCTGGGCTAATTACGTCCCAACTTTGACCTTCATTTTCAGTTACGTGAACTTGATTAGAAAATGTATAAAGTCTATTAGGATTGTGTTTAGAAAACATGATAGGGAAATTCCATTGAAAACGATATTTCATATCTTCAGCACCATGTCCCATTGGATTATCAGGCCAAACACTAATTGATCTTACGGTTTCTGTCTTGTGATTTACTCTTGTTAAGAAACCATCGTAACTACCTCCGTACACAATGTCATTATCTTTCGGGTCTATAGCAATATGTGCTGATTCTCCACCAGCGGTAGATTCCCAGTCGTCTTCAGATATAGATCTCCCAGTACTTCTGTGATTGATTCTAATAGTAGAATTATCTTGTTGAGCCGCATAAATTCTATAAGGGAAACTGTTATCCGTGGTTACACGATAAAATTGAGAAGTAGGTTGATTATGATAGGTACTCCAGGTTTCTCCTCCATCATAGGTGATTTGTGCACCACCATCATCACCCATAATCATACGTTTTGGATTTTCAGGAGCAATCCAAAGATCATGATGATCCCCATGAGGAGCTCTGAAACTGCTAAAGTTTTTTCCTCCATCCTTACTTTTATGATAGGATACATTTACTACATACACCACATCTTTATCACTCGGATCGGCATAAATACGGGTGTAATACCAAGCACGCTGACGAAGACTTCGATCACTATTTAAAAGATTCCAGGTTTCACCACCATCATCACTTCTATAAACACCACCTTTTTCTTTATTCTCTACAATCGCCCACACTCTTTCACTATTTAAAGGAGAAACTGTTACTCCCATAATTCCTAAGGTATCTTTTGCGAATCCTTTATTCTTTGAGATTTCTTTCCAGGTTTCTCCACTATCTGCACTTTTCCATAAAGCAGAACCATTTCCTCCTGAGCTTAGACTATAGGGTGTTCTTCGGGCATTCCAGGTAGATGCGTATAAAATCCGAGGATTATTAGGATCTAGCGTAAGATCAACTGCTCCGGCATCCTGATTGGCAAATAATACTTTGTTCCAAGTTTTTCCTCCATCAATACTTTTGTAAACCCCACGATCTTGAGTGGGTTTATAGATGTTTCCTAAAACACCAGCATATACAATATCAGGGTTGGTTGGATGTATTGCTATTCTTGGAATATGTCTACTTTTCGGTAGACCGGATTTAACCCAGGTTTTTCCGGCATCAACACTTTTCCATACTCCATATCCAGAAGATACATTACCACGAAGTGTTTTTTCACCACCACCAACATAAATTACATTTGGATCGCTTTTAGAAACAGAAATAGAACCAACTGATCCACCGAAGAATCCATCAGATATGTTTTCCCAAGTACGACCGCCATCCGTCGTTTTCCATACTCCACCACCAGTAGCACCAAAGTAGAAAAGATTAGGTTTTCCGGGAACTCCCGTTACCGCAGCACTTCTGCCACCTCTAAAAGGACCAACTAATCGATATTCTAACGCATCGTATAGCTCCTCATTATATGTTTGCGCGTTTAATGATGAAAAATTGCCGATCATAAGAAAGGCAATCAGTGTGAGTTTAAAAATTCTTGAGTACATTTAGTTGAGTTTATAGTTTACACCCTAACGAGGTAAAAATTCATAGTGTAGATTTGATGGCCTACTAAAATCTGGAATAAATGGCTATTGAGAAAGATTTTCACGTAAATTTAACCTTAGTTATTTTTAATACTTCTGTTTTCAACTTATTACTTATAGAAGTTCACTAAGTAGTTTTAGGAAGTGCTAACGTTTTTCTTACTTCTCTATTTAGGTAATATCCAGTTAGAATTGTGGAAAGTACATCTGCAATCGGAAATGCAATCCAAACTCCTAAAACTCCAAGAAATGGAGGTAACAGTAATATAAGCGGAATTAAAAAGAAGCCTTGTTTGGTTAGACTTAGTAATAATGCGGGTATTACTTTCCCTATAGATTGAAAATATGCAGATCCTATAAGTTGTACTATGATTACAGGAGTGGCAAAAAATACAATACGTAATGCGGATGGTGTTCGTCTGAGGATTTCTTTATTATTAGCCAGCGTTTCAGGATCCAGTGATTCTTTAGTACTTACAAAAATGGAAATAAACTCTTGAGGAAAAACCATGATAATAGTGAATATTAAAATTGCTAATATCCCTCCGTATGTGATAGAAGTATTAATGGATTCTCGTACTCGTTGAAATTTTTTGGCTCCATAATTATAACCTGCAATAGGCATAAATCCTTGGTTAACCCCAATTACCGGAAACAAAGCAAACATGAGTACTGTTCTTATAATTCCGTATGATGCTATGTCTAATTCATCACCGTAGTTACCTAACACATTGTTTAATAGAATTCCGAGTACAGCAATAGTTCCTTGTCTTGCTAAAGTAACAAAGCTTAAACCACTTATTTCATTTACAATTTTCTTTTTTAGTTTAATACATTCCAAATTCAGTCGGAGTTCACTTTTAGCAATAAAAAACCATACAATAAACCCGAAGCAAATGGCGTAGCTAATAAAGGTAGCCCACGCTGCTCCTTCCATGCCATATCCCATCACGTTAATTAGAAGATAGTCTAGAAAAATATTACCAATAGCAGGTAATATCATAGCTACCATTGCAAATTTTGGTTTGCCTTCTGCGCGTATAACATTATTACCCATCATACACATGGATAACATTACGATACCATAAAGAACTATTCTGTAATAAGTAAGAGCATAGTCTTTAAAAGAGTCTTCTGCTCCCAGAAAACCAATGAAATAATCTTCAAAAAGTAATCCAACTAGGGCTAATGAACCAGAAATTAAAAAAGTAAGTGTTGTTTGATTTCCAAAAACCCTCAATGCCTTGTCATGGTCTCCAGAGCCCAACGCTCTTGATAATACAGAACTACCGCCGATACCTATAGCTAAACCTATTGCTGCTATAAAAAAAGTGAATGGAACTACTACTTGTACTGCAGAAATTGCTAGTCCACCTATCCAGTTTCCTAAGAAAGCGGTATCAACAATCATATTTAAGGACATCACCAATATCCCTATAGAGGCTGGAACTGCCTGCTGTATTAGTAGTTTTCCGATTGGTTGTGTTCCTAAAGCTTCAGAGCTTATTTTTGCCATTATTGAACAGGTGTTTTAGCTTCTACCCACTCATTTACCCAATTTCCTATAACATCTGCCCAGTCATCCCGATCATTAAGACAAGGAATTGTGGTAAATTCTTTCCCTCCAACTTCGTGAAAAATTTCCTCTCCTTCCATGGCAATTTCTTCTAGAGTTTCTAGACAATCAGATACAAAAGCAGGGGTAACAATTGCCATTTTTTTAATGCCTTCTTTACCCATTCTTTCGATGGTTCTATCCGTATAAGGTTGTAACCAAGGATCAAATCCTAATCTGGATTGAAACGAAGTGGAGTAGGTTCCGTTTTTAAGCCCTAATTTTTTAGCCACCTGTACTGTGGTCATTTCACATTGATGGCGATAGCAGAATTCGTGTTGTTCTGATCCTTTTTTGAAACAACATTTGCCATCCATTTTACAGTTTCCGTTACTAATATCGCTTTTGCGAATATGTCTTTCGGGAACACCATGATATGAGAATAATAGGTGCTCATAATCTAGGTCATTAATTTTTTCAGAAATGCTTTTGGATAAGACATCGATATATGCCGGTTTATTATAAAAAGCAGGGATATCAGTAAAAATCATATGAGGAAAATGGGCTACCCGTAATTCTTCTGCAAGTACTAAAATTGTTTCCGTAGTTGCCATAGCAAACTGGGGATAAAGCGGAATAATCAGTACTTCCTGAACCCCTTTTTCATGCAACTCTTGTAATCCTTTTTTGATGTTCAAAGACCCATATCGCATCGCTAATCCAACAGGTATAGGAGTTCGTTCTGCGACTTTTTTCTGTAATCTTTCTGAAAGAACAATTAAAGGAGAACCTTCTTCCCACCATATTTTTTTGTAAGCGGCGGCGGACTGTTTTGGTCTTGTGTTCAGGATAATTCCTTTTACTAACAATGTTCTTGCCCATAACGGAACATCTATGACCCTAGGATCCATTAAAAATTCGCCAAGATATTTCTTTACGTCTTTTGGATCCGTACTATCAGGAGATCCTAAGTTGACAAGAAGTACACCTTTACTCATAGTTTTTCTTTTTCGAAGGGTAAAAATACAAACTATTCTATGGATAGATCATAAAATTATAATAAGACTTATTGATACCATAATCAGAGATTGGATGATGAAATGAAATATAGAATCTGTGTGTAAGTTGTACACTATTATTAAATATAAAGAAATCTTATGTCCAAGTTAAAATATTAGAAACTAGGATTTCCCACGTAATATTTCCTTATTTTTATAAGATCAAAAAAGCATTGAAATGAAACGTATTATTGTTGACGTCGAAAATGATAAACTACCCTTTATCTTAGAATTATTGGAACATTTCGAGTTTGTGTCGGTGTTTGCAGATTCAGATGAGGGTGATAGAGGAATGTATGATTCTATAGTTTCTCTACAAAAAGGAGAAGGAATTCCTGTTAAAGAATCTCGGGATAATTAATTAACTTAGATTCATCACATATTTTTTGGGAGTAGTACCAAATTTCTTCTTAAAAGCTGCTATAAAATGGCTAGCAGTGCTATATCCTACTTTTAACCCAACTTCGTTAACGTTGTGACTTCCCGTGGCGAGTAGTTGGCGAGCGACTTCCATTTTATAATCGAATAAAAAAGCATAAACAGGTTCCCCATAGATTTGTTTAAACCCATCTTTAAGCTTACTTAACGGTAATCCGATTTCTTTTGATAATTCCTGAAGGGTAGGAGGTTCTGCCATTCTAGAAATAATAATTTCCTTAGCCTGCTTAATTTTAAGAACATTTTCTTCATCAACAAGAAATGGACATTGATCTATATCGGCATCTTCAGGTTTATTAAAATATAGACTTAATAATTCATAAGATTTACCTTTAAAATATAATAGCTTAATAGACTTATGTAAATTATAACTAAGTATTTGGTTTAATACCACTACCATAGATGGAGAAATGTCAGAATCAGTATAATATTTTTTATCGCGATTACCTTCCCCAAGAAAAGGAATATAATCCGCTTCTCTGGAAAACAAGGAATGAAACTTTTTAATAGAAATTAAAAGAGACACTAACCATGAATCTTTTTCCATTTCTAGGTTCATAGGCAAATCTCGTTGAGGATTATAGAGTAAAAGAGATTTTTTTTCTGGTAAGGGTATTGCGTAACTTCCATTATTAAAATTAAATTTCATAGTGCCTTTTACACAAAAATGAAACTGAATATAACTACTATCAATATCTCTTATAATACGCTGAATATCATTGGTTTCGTTTTGAAACTTCAGAATGTAAAATCCATCTTCAATAATAGTTTCTTCCAGAATTCCTGGAGCGTTACTTTTTAGTTGTATTTCCATGTTTATAAAAGTATTTATTTAGAATAAATCTAAACAATTAAAATAGCAATCTTTGGGACTTCTACAAAAATAGGTGTTTTTACCCGTTTTTGCATATTTGGAGGTATAAACAACGCTTTTCGATACTTAAAAAACTTCTAGCGTTATTTTTTAGAGTGGATGTAGGATATTTTTGCTACGGAAAAATTGAGACAACCCAATGGAACCTCACCTACATATTAAAGGAGCTAATTTTTATACAATTGGTCTCAGCTATAAAAAAGCTGATGCTGAAATACGTGGTCATTTTAGTATAAACGATGAGGGAAAAACTGCGATCCTTGAGCAAGCAAAAGAAGAAGGGATCGAAAGTCTTTTGGTAATGTCTACTTGTAACCGGACAGAATTATACGGTTTTGCGCAACATCCATTTCAGCTAATCAAACTTTTATGCGAACACACACAGGGAACTGTTGAGGAGTTCGAAAAAGTTGCTTATGTTCACAAAAATGGGAAAGCAGTAGAACACTTTTTTAAAGTAGGAACAGGATTAGATAGCCAGATTTTAGGAGATTTTGAAATCATTGGACAAATAAAAACTGGTTTCAAAGCGTCTAAGAAAATACAAATGATCAATCCGTTTTTAGAACGATTGACCAATGCCGTTATTCAGGCTAGTAAACGCATTAAAAACGAAACTGAAATCTCTAGTGGAGCTACCTCAGTAAGTTTTGCAGCAGTACAATATATTCTTGCAAGAGTTCCTTATGTGACGGATAAAAACATATTGCTTTTTGGTACAGGAAAAATTGGTAGGAACACTTGCGAAAACTTGGTAAAGCATACTAAGAATGATCATATTATTTTAATTAACAGGACAAGAGATAAGGCAGAAAAAGTAGCTGGAAAATTTAATCTTGTAGTTAAAGATTTTGACAACCTGAAAGAAGAGGTGAATCATTCTGATGTACTAATCGTGGCAACGGGTGCTCAAAAACCTACTATTAATAAAGATAGTATCAGTACAGAAAAACCACTTCTTATTTTGGATTTATCTGTGCCAAAAAATGTAGATACTAATGTTACAGAGTTACCAAATGTAACTTTGGTGCATATGGATGACTTATCCAAAATAACTGATGACACTTTACAGCGAAGAAGAGTACATATCCCAAAAGCGGAAGCAATAATTGATGAGGTAAGATCAGAATTTGACAGTTGGTTGGAAACTAGGAAATTTGCTCCTACTATAAAGGCACTCAAAAATAAGTTAGCTTCTTTCAAAGAGGCAGAAATTAATCTACAACGAAAGAAAATATCTGATTTTAATGAAGAGCAAGCAACGCTCATTAGTGATCGGATTATTCAAAAAATTACAAATCATTTCGCTAGCCATCTAAAAGATGAAAACACTTCTTGTGATGAAAGTATTGAATTGATTCAGAAAGTATTCCAAATACAGAATAAATAGTGGAAAATAAGATCATCCGCATTGGTACTCGAGATAGTGAATTAGCACTTTGGCAGGCTCATACAGTACAGAATACATTAGAAAATCTTGGTTATCAGACAACTTTAGTTCCTGTAAAATCTACAGGAGATATTGTATTAGATAAACCTTTGTATGAATTAGGAATTACAGGAATTTTCACAAAAACCCTAGATATCGCAATGATCAATGATGATATTGATATTGCGGTTCATTCTATGAAAGATGTGCCAACCGCTTTACCTAAAGGCATTGTTGAAGCAGCCATTTTAGAACGTGCAAATGTGCAGGATATACTTTTACATAAAGGATTAGATTTTTTAGATGGAGAAGGAACTATAGCAACTGGAAGTTTAAGAAGACAGGCACAATGGTTACATAAATTTCCTAATCACAAAGTAGTAGATCTAAGAGGTAATGTAAATACCAGAATCCAAAAGTTAAACGATAGCGATTGGAACGGTGCTATTTTTGCTGCTGCAGGATTGGAAAGAATAAATCTAAAACCTAAAGAGTATATAGATCTTAACTGGATGACTCCAGCTCCGGCACAAGGAGCGATGCTAGTCGTTGCTAAAGAAAAAGACGCTTATTGTTTGGATGCGCTTTCGAATCTTAATCATACTGATTCTAAAATTTGTGTACATATAGAAAGAGAATTTCTTAGAGAATTAGAAGGAGGTTGTACTGCACCGATTGGAGCTTTAGCAGAGATTAAAGGAAATCAGATTTACTTCACAGGAGTTTTATTCAGTTTGGATGGAAAAGATAAAATTGAGGTTTGTAAAACCATTAAGATTGAGGACAGAAAAGATTTTGGGATACAATGCGCTCAAGAGGTATTAAATAGTGGAGGGAGAGAATTAATGAAGAAGATTAAAGCAGATTTAAAATAATTGAGTTCTAATTACTCCATATTATCCACAAAAAAACTTTCAGCATCTCAAAAGGAACTGTTGCTAAATTCAGGAATTGGATTTGTAGAATATAATGCGATTGAAATTGAGTTACTAGATGTTGAATTTAATCGTGATGTACAGTATGCAATCTTTACTAGCAAGAATGCTGTAAGAGCAATTTTTAATAATAATTCTAAATCGCTCCCTCTCCTGTGGAAGAGGGCTGGGGTGATGGCTTTCTGTGTAGGAGAAAATACCAAAAAACTTTTAGAAGAAAATGGGCAAAAAGTTATGGAAACGACTCAAAATGCTTCAGAATTAGGTGAAATTATTGCAAAAAAATATAAAAACGAACGATTTTCTTTTTTTTGTGGAAACCTGAGAAGAGATGAATTACCATCAATTTTAAAAGAAAATACTATTGAACTAGAAGAAATAGTAGTATATAAAACACATATGAAACCGAAGAAGTTTGATCGCACATTTGATGGAATATTATTTTTCAGTCCATCAGGAGTGCAGAGTTATATTTCTAATAATGCAATGAAAGGGAGTATGACTTTTTGCATCGGAAATACTACAGCTTCAGAAGTCAAGAAACATACAAAAAATAATATTGTTGCTAACAAACCAACTGTAGAGAATGTGATCGTTCAGGCAGTTAAATATTTTGATACACGGATATGATAAAAAACGATTTATTCCTAAGAGCTTTAAAAGGAGAAACGGTTGATCGTCCACCAGTATGGATGATGCGTCAAGCAGGAAGATATTTGCCAGAATTTATGGCGTTAAAGAAGAAATATGATTTCTTTACTCGATGTAGAACACCAGAGTTAGCATCAGAGATTACGGTGCAGCCTATTGATATTATAGGGCCGGATGCTGCGATATTATTCAGTGATATTTTGGTAATTCCGCAAGCCATGAACATAGAGGTGGAGATGAAAGATGGAATTGGTCCTTGGTTGCCAAAACCGATTAGATCACAAGCAGATGTAGATCAGGTGATCGTTCCGGATATCGATGAGGAACTAGGCTATGTAATGGATGCAATTAAGATGACCAAGGAAAAACTGGATAACAGGGTTCCTCTTATTGGTTTTGCTGGATCGCCTTGGACTATATTATGTTATGCAGTACAAGGGCAAGGTTCTAAGAATTTTGATAAAGCCAAAGAATTTTGTTTTACACAACCAGAAGCTGCTCATCAGTTATTACAGAAAATCACGGACACTACAATTGCATATTTAAAGAAAAAAGTAGCTACTGGAGTGAATGCTGTTCAGGTATTTGATAGTTGGGGAGGAATGCTTTCTCCTGTGGATTATCAGGAATTTTCTTGGAAATATATCCAGCAAATTGTGGATGCTCTAAAAGATGAAACAGAAGTTATTGTATTTGGAAAAGGATGCTGGTTTGCATTGAATGAAATGGCAAATTCAGGTGCTGCTGCATTAGGAGTAGATTGGACATGTTCTGCCAGAAATGCAAGATATCTTACTGGTGGAAATATCACATTACAAGGTAATTTTGATCCTTCTCGATTGTTATCACCTCCATCAGATATTAAAAAGATGGTAAAACAGATGATAGATGAATTTGGTAAAGACCGATATATTGCAAACCTGGGACATGGAATTCTACCTAATATCCCTGTTGAAAATGCCAGGGCCTTTGTAGATGCCGTAAAGGAATATAAGGTGTAACAAATGAAGATTAGGGATATTATTAGACGGTTTAGCGTTAGACAGTTATTTAGATTGTCGGGGCTATTGTTTCGGCATCCGTGGTATATAATTCCTACCTTAAGGGCGACTAAAAAAACAATGATTATTTGTGATTCCTTGTTTGGAAAAGCACATCATAAGAACGGAAAAGCAAATGCATTTAGACATGCGCTGTGGAATGTATTGATCTGTCAAAAGACCTTTATACATTCTAAAAATGAAGAAAAATCCATTGTTTGGACTCAAAAAATCACTGATTTACACGAAAAATTAGCACCGAATGAAGCTATAGCAGAAGCGATGGATTTGCATAATAACAGATTAGGAAGATTGTATTTTAAGAGTTTAAACAGTGCTTCTGAAGAAGAAACGGTTGCCTTTCTAAAAGAAAAAACAAAGAGCGCTAACTTGGTAAAAGATATAAAAGAGATAAAGGAGTTTCATGATGATTTGGTTTATCTTTCTGATGAAAATAACTAATACATTTGTATAAATTTTGAAACAAAACTCTTAAAAAGGCTACTTATAAGAAGTTAACCAATTTATAAGATTATGATCAAGAACATCATTAATGGTATCAAAGCATATTTTGGAGGTTTTGCTTTAATCTCTAAATTAGGATTATGGAAGTATTTCGCTGTTCCGATTCTTATTAGTTTTTTAACCGGAATTCTATTTATGATTTCGGCTTGGTTTTTATCCGACCCACTAGGAAGTTTTATAGCCAAAGCATGGGTTTGGGATTGGGGATCAGAAACATTTGCTGTCATTAGTAAGTATTTTAGTATTCTACTAATACTAGCAATAGGATTGGTGCTGTATAAACATATTATAATGGCGCTATCCGCACCATTTATGAGCCCGGTTTCAGAAAAAGTAGAAGCACATCTCTTGGGAGATCAACATCAAGATCACCAACACCGTAATACTTCATTTAGAGAACAATTGATGCGTGGTATCCGTATTAATGTAAGAAACCTCTTTAGAGAATTACTATTTATCATTCCTTTATTAATTCTAAGTCTTATTCCGGTAATCGGAATTGTAGCTACTATATTGATGTTTGCTATACAAGCATATTATGTAGGTTTTGGTAATATGGATTATACGATGGAACGTCATTTTAAATATAAAGAAAGTGTTCAGTTTGTAAGAAAGCATAGAGGAACTGCTATAGGCAATGGAATTGTATTTATGTTGGTGTTATTAATTCCTATTATTGGGTTTATTATAGTACTTCCGATATCTGTAGTTGCTGCCTCTACTGAAACGGTTAGAATTCTGAATGAAAAAGGATTAATCGAAGTAAAAGGCTCTGATGCGATTTCTAAAATCGAAGCATAAGACATGAAAGAAAAATTTTACCAATACATACAGGATTTACAAGATACGATCACCTCTGGATTAGAAGAGATCGATGGTCAAGCCAAATTTAAAGAAGACATCTGGAAACGTTCCGAAGGTGGCGGTGGTCGCACTCGAGTGATAGAAAACGGTGCGGTTTTCGAAAAAGGAGGTGTCAATATTTCTGGAGTTCATGGCAAATTACCTAAAGCGATGCAAAGCTATTTTAATGTGGGTGATGTAGATTTTTTTGCCTGTGGATTATCGCTTGTACTCCATCCTAAGAATCCTATGGTTCCTACAGTGCACGCCAATTGGAGGTATTTTGAGATGTATGATAGTGAAGGTACAATTGTAGATAGTTGGTTTGGTGGAGGACAAGATCTTACACCCTATTATCTATTTGATGAAGATGCCAGACATTTTCATCAAGTGTGTAAAACTGCTTGTGATAAACATAATGCTGATTTTTATCCTTTGTATAAAAAGAAGTGTGATGAATACTTCCATAATGCGCACCGTTGTGAAGGTCGTGGAGTAGGAGGTTTGTTTTTTGATTATTGCAAGAAAACGGGTAATATGACTATGCAGGATTGGTATGATTTTGTAACCGAAGTGGGTGATAGTTTCCTTGAAGCATATGTACCAATTGTAGAACGAAGAAAAAGCATAAGCTATACTGATATTCAAAAAGATTGGCAAGAGATTCGTCGTGGTAGGTACGTGGAGTTTAATCTCGTTCATGATAAAGGAACGTTATTTGGGCTAAAAACAAACGGAAGAATAGAGAGTATTTTGATGAGCTTACCGCCGCAAGTACAATGGCGATATGATCATCATCCAGAACCAGATACGGAGGAAGCACGATTAGTAGAAATTTTAAAGAATCCAATTGAGTGGGTGTAATCCTACTAAAAAAGAGTCAAAAACCGGAACCATCTTCATTTAAATCGGTTAAAGTGCATAAAAATTAGGATAAAAGGTTGCATATATGTTTTTTTTTGTTAACTTGCGCACACTTATGGGGCTTATTGAATAAATTTTTAACCAATTAACACCCAGAACCCTATGAAAAAAATTCTACTATTGTTAACTGTGATCCTTTTGACTGGATGTCAATATTTCCAGGATGGAAATCAGAAATCTAAGTTTACGAATTTCTCGAAAAAGAACACAATCGAATTTCGTCAGAATACTATTATGCTTACGGATGGTTATGAGAAGACTAGTCCTGAGCAGTTTAAAGTTAGGTTAGATTCATTATCTGATAGTCCTAAATTTAAGAATATTGCACTGGAAGAATTGAAAAAAATTGAAGATAAAAATGTTGATTTTCAGTTATTTGTTGATGAAAGTAATGTGGAAAACTACGTATTTATTTACGCTTGTGATTTTTATCAATTAGATGAGCATAGAGCGGCTACTGTGGTAGAGGCTTTAAGTAGACAACTAAAAGATGAAGCGAATGTACAGGAAGTTCGTTATAAGAGAATCCACGGAAGATTTTTCTTTACTCCTACTTCTAAAATCGTTAAGTTAAAATACTTAAAAGGATACAAGTTAGAGAAGAAATATCAGGCAGAGTACATTGTGGCTTCTAGATCTGGTGGTATCGGACTACTAATAAGTAATCTTGAGAATGTAGATTTCGAAAATTCTATCAAAAGATTAGCTGTAAAATAATACAGTACACCAATTTACGTTAATTGGGTTTTCATATAAAATTATAAAGGTATTGATTCTTGGATCAATACCTTTTTTTGTTACTACAATAATTAATCTTTGTATATTTTAGGAATGATAAATCAAAACTTGAGGTGACATTTTAGGGATTATTTTATAGTGATGAGGAATATTAAAGTTAAAAAATGAAAAGAATCTTAGTCATATTAATCTGCTTCAGTAGTATTGGCTGTGCACGTACTATAGAACCTACTGCGGAGAATGTGAACAAGATATTTGCTTCTCAGGATTTTACTTTTGAGTTTCATAAGACCGGAGAAACAACGAAATCTATTAGTTTCAGGGATGATTATCTGGTGTATAAAAGTGATCAGCCTACCGTAAGACGTGAGATCAGCTATGATGAGGTATTGTTGATTAATGATTTTATCCAGAATATTGTCAATCTACATCAGCAGGATGCGGATCCGGCGCCATCATTTTACTATGTGGTAAAGAATACTGCGTATACAACAACGATTATCCCAGATCAGGAAGCCTATTATTTCGAGGCTTTACTAAAGACCTTGAAGTTATATGAACAGTAATGTATGTTTATTGTTCACCAACTATGTAGAACGGACTTCGAGAGCCTCAGTCCTCTGAATCGCAATACGACGTATTAGAATGACATCGTGAATGTGCAAAGAATTGTCATTCCGGCGTAGGCCGGAATCCACAATAGTAAGAAAATGTTTGAGTCTGCTCTACTTGCTCGACAGCGCTTAGCGATGGATGGGAAGGAACTTTGGAGTTAGTGGTATTGTCAATAAAAAACCCTTACCTTAATCCTCTCCCAGAGGGAGAAGAAACATAAAATCTATAATTACAAGTAATTAAACTTTATCCATATCTTTTCTTATATAGAACTCAGGTCTTTTCTATTCTTCTATATCTTCAATTTCATCCTCTTCAATCACCTTAAATCGTTTGATGGCTGTATTAGGCTCTATAATATTATATCCTTTCCAGAAATCAGGATTGTATTTTGATAGATAGGTAGATTCTACATTTTTATTTTCTTTGCTGCTATTATATGCTGCTTCAGTAATATTTTGAGCATCAAAGACGATCACTTCATATTTATTTTTAGCATAACTAATAACATCTAGATTTAGCGATAATTGATTTTGCTTATTTCGCCCTTTAACATATTTGTTCTTCTCTATGATACTTAAGGGACGATCTACTCCAAATTTGTTCTCCGTTACTTTTTCGATAAATTTCACACCATATTTACCATCAGATCCTTTAGTAAAAATTGTAGTTCCACTTAACCCATTTTCTTCAAAACTAACACCTAATAAATTAAAACTACGTAAACGTTTTACATTTTGATAGTCCACTCGTATGACAGCAAAGTCTTCTGTATTTACATATAGGGTGCCTTTAAAATCACCTCTTCTTTTTGGTGTGAATTTGATAACATAAACTCCCACATCATCCAGTATGGTATAATCTACCCGTTCAAAAATATACCTACCAGAGTTTTTGATCACATTTAGTTTAGTGTCTGACTGATAGAATGTTTCATTAAATAGGTTTTTAAGATTCATTTTTCTGGACTTAAAGAAAAAATTTTCTTTGGGGTTTTCGATTCCATCAGCAATATCCTTGGCATCTTGATTGGCTTTAAGAATAGAATCTACTTGTACCTTTTGGCTAAAGAGGCCGGATTTTATTTTTAGGTATGAATTAGGTTTTACGTTATCCCTAAAGATTTTCTCCATCTTTTTGAATATAGCCTCAAAAGATCCGCCATTATTTTTGTCGTATAAACGAGCTCCTTTAATGACATTCAGTTTCTGTTTGTCGGTATTCCCATAAAAATCACACAAAGCTTCGGCATAAAAAACAGAGTTTCTAGGAACCACACGCGATATACTATCTACCAATTTTTTATCAATCTCGGCTATAGTAGATTTTTTGAATTCAATATCCATCTTTTTGATATAACTGGTATTGGTCTCCCTAAAAAACAGTCTGCGTTTGGCAAGATCAGATCTATAGTTGTCTTCCATCTTATCATCTACATTGTCAATGATATCATCAATATCAAGGTTTTTATTAGAGATAAAAACACTTTTTAATGCTATTGCCTTAGGCTGGATATAGATAATACTATCCGTAATACTTTGGACTGCGACTCCTACTTTCTCATATCCCATCGAGGAAATGTAAATAGAATCTATTTTTGATTGGATGTCATCTAGGGTGATACTAAAACTACCTTCTTCATTGGTTACTACACCTTGGTTTTCTCCAATCTGTATGGTTGCATAGGGGATAGGTTGATTTGTCTTTTTATCAACAACTCTGGAACTAATTTTTTGGGCTGTTACAGAAGAAGAAATCATCCATACACCAAGTATTAATAATACAATTCTATTCATTTTCATAGCATCAGTAGATTCATAAAATTACACGATAAAAGTATAGTTTCCAATATATGCACTACATAGTTACAACGAAAAAAAATACAATCATGGTAATGTATTCTTAAAATAAGACGGGATATCTACTGATTTATAACAGTGAGAATAGCGAATACTATGTTAATATAGAAACTGAATAGACAATTTAGTGTTGGAAGTAGATTGTAATCTACATTTCGACAAGCTCAATAGGACAGGCTAGATTGTAGTGAAAATGTGCAAAGAATTGTCATTCCAGCGTAGGCTGGAATCTATGATCGTAACATGATATTAAGTGTTTTCACTATTAAAAACCCTCACCTTAGTCCTCTCCCAGAGGGAGAGGAAACTTATATATTAGATGCTACGATTCCCCTTCAATAGCCGTAAATTGTTTTATAGCAGTATTAGGTTCTATGATGTTATATCCTTTCCAGAATTCTGGATCGTATTTAGATAAGTACTGTGGTTTGATGGATTTGTTTTCTTTGCTACTCTCATACTCACCTTCTGTGATGGGTTGAGAATCAAAAACGACAACTTCGTATTTACTGGTTTCACCAGCACCGATATCTAGTCCTAAGGACAACTCGTTTTGCTTACGTCTTCCTTTTACAAACTTATTTTTCTCAATGATTTTTAGTGGACGATCAACCCCAAAAACATTCCCTGTTGTCTTTTCTATATAGCGCACACTGTATTTACCATCTGCACCTTTGACAAAGATTGTTTTTCCTTTATACATTGTTTCGTGATAACTGATTCCTAGCAACCCAAAGTTTCTTAGGTTTTTTACATTTTCATAATCCACTCGCATAATTGCAAAATCTTGAGTGTTTACATACATGGTTCCTTTAAAATCAGCGCCTCTTTTAGGTTCAAAATTAATGATGTACACACTGCTATCATCGATAATGGTATAATCGATTAGCTCAAACTTATAACGGCCAGATTTATCAATAAAATTCAATTGAGAATCTTCCTGAAAAAACATATTAGATAACAGACTTTGTAGAGATGATTTTCTATAGTTCAGAAAATAGTTTTCTTCATTTTTATTAGGTTTCTCTATTTCACTTTTTACTTCTGCCGCTTCTTCATTAGCATCAAAAATAGAATCCATCTGTACTTTGGTACCTAATATCCATCCAGATTTGATTTTAAGGTAAGAGTTGGGTTTTACGTTTTTCTTTAGAATATCTTCTAGTTTTTCAGAGAGTGCCTCCATAGAACCGTCATTGCTTTTATCATAGAGCTCAGCACCTTTGATAATGTTTAGTTTTTGCTTATCAAAATCACCATACAGATCACATAATGCTTCTGTGTAATAGGCAGATTTTCTAGGGATGATAGATATCACGCTATCGATAAATTTTTTATTAAACTCTTTGATGGTAGATTTCTTGAATTTTATATTCATTTTATGCAGATCACTAAAATTTGATTGTCTGTAAAAAAGTTTTTTATGAGACATGTCTTTGCTATAGTTTTTGTCTACATTATCTTTTACATTATCAATAATCTCATCAATACCCAGATTTTTATTAGAGATAAATACACTACTAAGTTCTAATGCTTTAGGTTCTACATAAATAATACTGTCCATAGGACTTGTAAATGCAGTACCTATTTTTTGATATCCCATGGATGATATATAGATGGAATCTAGTTTTGCTAGTTTTGGATCTAATGTAAAACTAAATATTCCTTCTTCATTGGTAATTACCCCTCCATTTTCTGCATATTGAATAGTCGCATAAGGGATGGGTTCGTTAGTTTTTTTATCCACTACTTTAGAGGTTATGGTTTGTGCAAATAACGATACACTAGATAAAAATGCTATTGCAACTATTAAGATACGTTTATGGATATTCATGATTTGATGATTTTGTTTTGTGATTGACGTTACTGTTTGTTTATGCTGTACTCTTATATAGACGCAAATAAATCTACGATGGTTGCCTGCGCAACTTTAATACCAATTATTACATTGGTGTACGAAGAAGACGGTTCTCAGGATGAATTGTTACAAAGAGGGGTTGGAAAGTTTGTGAGTAATGAGTTTGCTTAGGACTTCGAGAGCCTCAGTCCGCGCAAAATCAGCATACGATACGAGAGCTGTATTTCGGCAAGCTCAGCATACGAGGGTTGAGGTTCTCGAAACCCGAAGTAAAACCTTGCTTCTTTGAAGGATAAGTTGGGTAAAGATATGACTATGAAAGTAAGGTGAAATGTTACGGAAACGTATTAGGGTTGTTTCAACAATTCTCTAATAAAATATGAAGGATAGATGCCTGCGTTTTTATAAAAAGCCTTGGAGAAAGACTCTGGATTGTTAAATCCAATTTCTTGAGCTAAGGCTAATACTGTGTATTTTCTAAAAATAGGATCATTCTTTAGTTTATCAATTACATAATCTACCCTAAGGTCGTTCATATACTGTGTGAAGTTTTTTCCTTTATGTTTGTTAATCACCTTAGAAAGGTAATTAGAATTAGAGTTAAAACTTTTGGCTAGACTGCTCATATTAATGTCCGGATTTAAAAACTCTTTACTATCCTCAAACTGTTGTAAACATTCAATAAGGTGCTGTGTTATCTCTTCACTAATTGCTAATCTGTTATCCGTATTCTTTGATTTTTTAAAGGCATCATCGGTAGATTGATCCGCAACTAATTTTAAAAAACGTTGTTTGTATAATCGCTGTCTATAAAAATAGAAACTTGCAATTATGATACTCAATATCAAAAGACCCGAGGTAACGAGGTTTTTGATAGAAGTTTTCGAATTCTCTTTTTCCAAAAAAGCAATCGCTTGTTCTTTTTCTTGTATCAGTTCCCTAGTATCAAATTCTCTAAAAAGTTGATCTCCTACAATTTTATAATTACTGGTTAGAATACTATCTGATTTTAGCAGCTTATTAATATACTTTAGTTGATTCGTTTTATCATTCTTAGATTTATAATGATTAACCAATTCTTTATGAGCAGTTATCAATTCTGGTATGAAATGATTTTGGGTTTCAGCTATTGAATCCGTTTTCATAAAATTCTTTATTGCTTTTTCCTGATTATCTAAACCCTTATAAGAAAGTCCGATATGTAAGTATGCTTCGATTAGGTTATATGCTTCTGTATATGTATTCCTTTTTTCAATAATCTCAGGAATAGATTTTTCTATTTTTTGAATCGCTAAGAAGTACTTTTTATTGTGATAATCGAGTATACCCTCATTTAATCTAAATAAAATATCAATCTCTTTATTCTTTGACAATTCACTTCCTCGATGATTTAGAATTTCTGCCGAATCTATTTTTTTATTTAATCGAAAAGCTGATATTGTCTCAGCCAAGGTGAGCAGATATCCAATCGAATCCAATTTCCCTTGCTTTAAAAGCATCTCATTTTCTCCAAATTCCAAAGCTTCCATAAATAGATTTTTAGCTTCTTCATATTTGCCTAAATTTCGTTTTAATATTGCAACATTATGTTTCAATGCGTTTATATAAAAGGTATTGTTATTTCTTTTGGCATATTTTAATGCACTAAGATAGTCTTCAAGTGATTTTTTTTGGTTTCCCATATTGTGGTAAAGAAGTGCTCTTGAATTATATAACATTTCTGGCCAATGTTCTTCTTCTTGGTCTAAACCGTAAGTAATAACTGAGTCCCAAATCTCAATTTTTTTTAAACTAGATTTCTTATAAATATGACGTTTCATCATATAGGCGCGAGCAACTAAGCTGGAGTCCTTTTGGTTTTTTGCTCTATTAATATACTCGTTAGCATATATTTTAGCAATTTCTTCGTTTTCAATATATTCATAAAACTTGTCAGCAATTTGACTATATGTAAAACTTGCTAAAGAATCTTGGGTTTTATACGATTGTCCAAATGATAAAAGAGCAAATAGAAAAAGTAATATTGTAAGCTTTAGTCTCATGAATTATTATTTGACTTTGGTTAAGCCAAAAGTATCTAATTTGATTTGTGAAGATGGGTTTTCTATGGATAAATTGATCCAAAGCTAATCGATATTTATGAAAAACGGGTTTGACTCATATGGACAAACCCGTTTTTGTATGGTTATATTTACTATTTTTAGATAGTGTTTATGTAAACTTATTTATCAATCTTACTTTCCACTTTTTCTATTTTCTCCTTTTTGTTAAGGTCTCGATTTTTCACATACTTGTCAAACCAATTCATTTGTTCCCATAACACATGCTCTATAGATTCTTTGGCTCTATACCCGTGATCTTCAAAAGGTAACAATACCAATCTGGCAGTTCCTCCTGAACCTCTGACTGCCTCATAAAATACCTCTGACTGAAAAGTGAGTGTTCCGGGATTAGAATCATCATCTCCATGAATAATCAAAATAGGTTCATTTACCTTATCCGCAAAGAAGGTCGGGGAGCAGTCTATATAGGATTTGGTAGCTTCAAAGAGTGAACGGCGTTCTCCTTGAAATCCAAAGGGCTGATTTGTTTTGTTATACGAACCACTTCGTGCAATACCTGCACAAAATAAATCGGTATGTGCCAGTAAATTGGCAACCATTAAACCTCCGTGGCTATGACCAATCACACCAATTCTATCCGGATCAGCGATCCCCATATCTACGGCTTTTTTAACTGCTGCTTCTGCATCGGCCACCAATTGTGGAACGAAGGTGTCATATACCGTTTCGGGATCCCCAACCATCGGCATAGCTGTATTATCTAGTACCGCATATCCTCTCATCAAAAAGTATTTATGCGATGCTCCCCAAATACGCATAAAACGATTGGAAGAACCTCTAACCTGTCCTGCAGTTTTTGCTCCAGAATATTCCAGTGGGTAGGCATATACAACCGTAGGTAATTTGGTTCCTTCTTTATATCCTGGAGGTAATAATAGTTGGAAACTTAATTCGACCCCATCCTTTCTTTTATATTTTACAATCTTATTTTCTATCTGACGTAACTCCGGACTTGGGTCTTCAAATTTTGTAATTGGGTTTTTAGTAATTTCTCTGGTACTTTCACCAGCATTTGCTTCAATGGATTTGCCTAATTTTGCCACATAGAAGTTAGGTACTGTTGTAGAAGATTCAGAACTCATGATGAAACTATTGGCATCTTCAGCAAAACCAACAAAGTATTCATACTTCTCCTTGGCAGATCTGAATATTCTTTCTGTTTTTCCTGTTTTAATATTCCTTTTATCCACAAATGGGCGATCTCCTTCTTTGGTACCTCCGCTCCCACGGAAATACATAGACCCGTCTTCTACTTTAATAACATATCGACCATTATCTAATTGCGTAAAAAGAGGGTAGCCCGGATCATTATAGCGATCATCTTCGTCTAAATCAAACCATAATCTGGATGTACCCTTGTTAACATCTAGTAACCAGACATAACGCCATCTTTTCATACGCTCTCGCTGAGATACCATAAGCATTCCATCGGGACCCCACCAGGTTGATTGTATGCGGTGTTCTGCTTTAAAAACTTCTTCTGGTTCTCCATTAAAAGGAGCTTCCCATCGCATTAGTTTATCTCTAGATTCGGCTTTTGCCACTGGGTTACCTCCATCAAGTGCTTCTCTCCAGAACAACGTATGCGGAGCGGTAGGTTGCCAGTTTACAGAACGAGGCCCGGTAATCACCCCATGCACAGGTACTTCATTAGCAACAGAATGATTGACAATGGTTTTTACCAACTCTCCTTTTATATCCCATACTTCAATATCATTGGCAAATCGCCACCACCCCACTTCGTGTGACCAGGGCTCTTTCAATCTTTCTATCAATAAATATTTACCATCCGGAGAAACACCCGCCCACATATAGGAAGCAGTAGGACCGATTACCTTTGTTTTTTTTGTTTTGGTATCATAAATCACCAATTCACTCTGGGTGTAGTAGCTAAACAATTCGTCATCGTATGCTGTTTCGAGTAGGTTTCTTGCTTCATAGGTAGATCTTGCAGAAGCACCGGCATCTTCTAAAATTTTTGGTCCTTTCGGCATAGCTGATTTTTGTGGAGCAGTCCCGCGATTAGGAATTTTTCTGATCAATAATTTTTCCTGATCCGGAAACCATTTAACCGCCTGGTCCATAAGTGGATTAAGAACGATCCCCTGTACTTTTTCTACATGGCCACTGATGTCACCCATCCACAATTCAATCCGGTCTTCAAATCCAACGGATAATGTAAAACGCTGCCCGTCTGCAGCCCAAGAGGTAGCCATTATCTCTGCTTGTTTTGGGATATTCAGCTTAATGGTTGTCCCATCTTTAATCGTAAGAATCCTGGGCGAAGTACCCCCATGCCTACCATGGTAATAATTGTTTTTTGGATTAACTCTAGTTCCTGCTAATTTGAGCATAGGTCCTGCAAGCTCTGATAAGGTTGGATATATAATAGGATCTGATAGCAACATATGTGTTTTTACAGGAGATATAGAAGTCCTTGGTAGTTGCGGTGCGTGGAGAATTTTGAGTATATCTTCTTCTGGGGATTTCCAGGTATTGTCATTGGCTTCAATACTTTTTTCTTGAGCCAGCATTGCCTGATTAGATAACAGACAAATACAACTGATACATAAAAGTGTGTGGATTATTTTTTTCATGAGTTTATTTTTAGAGATCCTTGTCTTATTTAGTGTTATGAAGATATAAAATGTTACCTGTATTTTTAAATATATTCTGATTTTAAGTAAAAATGAGTTTGATAGTAAGCTTCAAACCCGTTTTTGTGCTACGATCTGAGATTGATGAAAGATTACTACTAGAAGAAATAGCTTTATGATTTTGTTCATTTTAAGTTTATGAAGGATATCTTCTCATTCTAATTGATGCTATTACTGAATTGGCTATAATAAAAGATGATATGGTGAAATGGAAATCTGAGTTTGCTTCGGACTTCGAGAACCTCAGTCCTCGGAAAAGGTTCACTCCTTTGAAGGAGCCGTTTTTAATGTATGAAAGTAATATAAGGTGGTGTAGAAACGTATTAGGGTTGTTTCTCTAATTCCTTAATGAAATAGGATGGATAGATTCCTGTTTTTTTATAGAACGCTTTAGAAAATGCTTCTGAGTTATTGAACCCTATTTCTTGAGCTATGGCTTTTACCGTATATTTTCTATATATAGAATCTTCTTTTAGCTTATCAATTATAAAATTTACTCTTAAGTCATTTATATAATTACTAAAGCTTTTTTCCTTAAATGTATTTATTGCTTTAGAAAGATAGGTGGAATTAGAACCAAAGCTTTTTGCTAAATCCTTGGAGTTAATGTTGGTGTTTAGATATTCTTTTTTTTCTTCAAATTCCTGAAGTTTATCTAGTAAATTATTTAAAGTTTCTTTATTGATAGAAGAAGATCCTGATTGATTATCATTTGGTTTATTGTCTTCTTTATCATTCCTGTTTTTATTGAGTAGTTGAAAAAACCGTTTCTTATAAAGTCTTTGCCGATAATAATAGTATGCTATACCAAATAAACTTATGATAAGTAGAAAAGTTATAATTATGTTTTGTATTGATATTTTATCATTTTCCTGTTCCAAATAACTAATGATTCTTTCTTTATCTTCAACCAATTCTTTTGCGTCGAAATCATCAAATAATTGTTTGCCAACTATTTTATAATTACTGGTCAGAATACTATCTGCACTTAATAGTTTATTAATATAAACTAATTGATTACGATTATCATTTTTTGATTTATAGTAGTCTATTAACTCAATATAAGCAAGCCTGTTTTCTGGAACAAAATAGTTTAGATTATCAGAAATCGAATCTACTTTTTTGAAATAACTTATAGCTTCTTTTTCGGAGCCTAGGTTTTTTACAGATTTTCCTAAAAACAAATTTGTTTCAATTTGATTATAAGTTTCTATAAAATTATTGCCCTTTAATCGTGGTAAAACCTTTTTGAGTTTATGTTTAGCTGTTAAATATTCATGATCATGGTATGCGAGAATACCGTCGTTTAAATCAAATAAGACATCAATTCCTAGGTTTTTTGAAAGTTTTATTCCTGCCTTATTAAGAATTTTTGCAGAATCTAATTGCTTATTTAATCTATATGCTGAAACTGTTTCTGCCAAAGTCTGTAAATAATGTATAGTGTCCCATTTATCCTTTTTATTGACCATATCAATTTCTTCATAGGCAAGGCATTCATTAAATAGGTTTTTTGCTTCTTCGTACTTACCTAATTTTCGTTGTAAGATTGCAATATTATGTTTTATTATGAAAATAAAGGATGTATTATTATTCTCTTTTGCATATTTTAATCCTGTTAGATAATCACTAAGGGCATTGTTAAGATCTGCTCTATCATTATAAACTAAAGCTCTTCTATTATAAATAACTTCATTACCATTTCCTTTTCGAGTATTTTTATTATAATAAATTGAAGAATCTAAGGCTGTCAAACTTCTTATATCTTGAGGATTATAAAGCCAGTTTATTATAAAAAAAGCATTGCTTATTTGTATGCTATCATTCTCTTTTTTTGCTTTAAATAGATAAGCTTTTATATATTTTTCCGCAATTTGATTATTACTTGCTTCTAAATATTCATATGATTTATCATATAGTTCTGAATATGTTTTTTGCTTTAGAGAATCATGGCTATAAAATGATTGGCCATATCCTAAATATGATAGGAAAATAAGAATAATAGTAATTGAATATTTTAAACTCATTTTGGGTATCTTTTTGTTTGCATCAAAAGTATCTAAATATTGATGTATAAAACAAAATTTCCCTCACGGTTGATAGAAAAGATACACGGTTTTTATCAATTACGACTTGTAGTGTTTGTTTTCTGGATATTGGGGCTTTCTTATATACAGAAGTATTGTTTATATGAAGTTTTTATAAATTGAGAATTTACTTTTCCTTTGAAATCTGTTCTGCCAAAACTAGCGCATTATACGCATTTACAATCTTACCGGATTTAGAAAGTTCTGAGAAGTGGACTAGTTTTTTAGTGCCATCTTCGTGTTTAACTTCTACATCGACATCATACAAAGTACCGGAATCCATTAGGATTTGTTTTACCTGTTTCGCAGAAAGTTTAGGGTAGTATGATCTTATCAAAGCTGCTATTCCAGCAACTATAGGAGAAGCTAGAGAAGTTCCTTCGGTAGTGGTATATTTATTTTTGCCATATTCTGTGGTATAAATTTCCATACCTGGAGCAAAAATATCTACATGTTTTTTACCGTAATTAGAAAAGCTGGCTTTAAGATTTTTAGGGTTCCAGGTGCTAGCTCCAACAACGATAAAATTTTCAACAAACTCTTTCTCATTATTATAATCGTTGAGATAATACTTGTAGAGATCATTATCTGAATTATCATTTCCACCTGCCGTAATTAAAAGCACATCGTTATCAGCTGCATATTTTATAGCATCATTTACCCAGTCTTCATGTAATGATAGCGTCTTACCCCAACTCATATTTATTACCTTGGCACCATTATCCACAGCATAACGTATAGCTAAGGCAACATCTTTGTCGTTTTCATCTCCGCTTGCTACCATAACTACTGGCATTATTTTAATGTAATCCGAAAAGCCTTTGACGCCCAGATTATTTGATCTATTAGCTGCTAATGTGCCCGCAACTACTGTAGCGTGGGGAAATGGAACATCTCCATAAACTATGGGGCTTCCATATTTGTTATCATGGATATTATTTACGTCGTCACCAATGATAGCTCTTTCATTATAATCCAAATTAAGCATCGTTTCTTTTTCATGTTCTAATTCTTCAATGAATTCGTTTAAGTATTCTTTGCTTAACTCATACTTAATGGCGTCTCTATATCCTGTTATTTTGTACTGTACAAAAGGGTCTTTTTTATAAATAGTTATAAGACTATCCAATTCGGAAGTTGTATATTCATTTTTTGGATATATACTATCCAGAAGTTTTTCACCTTCTACTACAATTTCTTTCCATTTCTTAATATTCTTTAGGGTTTCTTTGTTTTCTGCAATGTTCTTTTCCCTTTTTTGATAGGCAGAGGTATACATTTTATATGCATTCATCAATTTATTGGGGATTTCTTCAGGTTTTTTCCCTTTAAAAATAGCGTCATATTTTTTAAGAATCCTAGTGCTTTCTTTCTGTTCATACACTACAAACTCTCCTTCTCGATTGCTCAAAAAATCCCAACCGTTGATATCATCGATATATCCGTTTTTGTCATCGTCAATATTATTATCAGGAGTTTCATTGGTATTATACCAGATCTGGTCTTTTAGATCTTCGTGATGGATGTCTAATTTGGTATCCAGAACCGCAACGATTACCTCTTGCCCCATTTTGGTGTTTAAAATCTCTTCATAAGCTTTTTCTAAACTCACACCTGGGATTGAGTCATTGGTATAATCCTTATGATACCATGTTTTGAGGGTTTCTTTTGTTAAAGGTTTCGTTATATTCTTTCCTTTGATACGAAGGGATTGTTTCCCATCTTTATGATCTGATGCTAAGTTGTAAGTGAATTCTTTTACTTCTAATAGAGTATCAGGAGATATTCCCTGACCCCATCCCGCTAGTAATTCATCAAGTTCAAATCCATTATTTTTAATAGGGAAAAGCATGAAATCACCATTTTCATTTTCCAGATATAATTTGAAATCATCAAAATAAAATGTCCCATTATAATGGGCGATTCCTCCAAAGTTTAGTTTGTTAGCATTTTTATCCAGCTCACCAATGATTTCATACTCCTTCCATTGATCCGAGATGATAGGACGATCATCCATATTATCAAAAAAACCTGTTTCATCATTATTAGTATCTACTCTCGCCCATAAACCTGCTTTTATGGTAGAATCCTGCTTATGTCCAATAACCTTAGCCCAACCTTGGAGTTTAAATTTGATTGTTCTATCTGTTTTTACTTCTATTGCTTGCACAAAAGAAGTCCAATCTCCGGATACTTTTTTGGTCTGTGCTACGAGCTGAGATTGATAAAAGATTACTATTAGAAGAAGTAGCTTTATGATTTTGTTCATTTTTGATTTTTATTAAAGCCTTATGTGTTATATAATTTTAGAAATCTGTTCTTCGAAAAGTAAGTCAGGTCGCCAAATTTAAATACTTCGAGAAAATCAATAGCTAATACATTAATTTTTTAAGCATTACTATTTGACCTAAATGATAGGATTGATGTTCCATTACGTGGAGCCAATTATGATGATTATTCTGAACGGATTTAGGAGGTGTTATTTTTAACCATTTATCGTTTAATTTCTCAAATTCTTGTATAGTTTTCTGCCGAACTTCATAATATGCATCTAAATAATAATCTATTGTAAGATCTTTATATAACCTTTGTGTTTTTTCTCCAAGCTCAAGAGCATCTTTCCATTTTTCATTTTCTTCTTGATTAAAACCTCGATTTTCGAAGGTGTATACATGGTAGTACGTTTCTGTTGCTAAAATATGCATTATCAAAGCACCAATACTGTTAATCTTATCATCAGGCAAGTAATCAATTTCTTGAACAGAAAGTTCCTGTATAGCTTTTATCATTCTTTTTCCAACACTTTGTAACATAAAAATTAAGGTTCCTATTTCATCAGTATACTTATTTCTAAGATCGAAAACTCTAGAACCTTTTATCTTTAGGTAGGATGTTTTTTTCCCAGAATAAATGGACCTAAAAATATATTCTATTACTTCTTTAGGTTCTTCTCTGCCAGTTCCTTGTTTCCATCCAGGAATGGATAATTGATGTGTTACTTCCTTAAAATCTGGATTTACAATTTCTATTTTTTCTAAATCGCCACTTTTATTCTCTATAAATAGTTGGAAGTTCTTAAAATAAAAATCCCCGTAATTCAAGCAAAAACCACCAAAGCTAATCTTAGCAGAGGCTTCATTAATCATCCCTTTTATTGTAAATGTTTTCCAATAATTGGACTGTATAGGGCAATCCATCATATTATCAAAAAAACCTTTACTTCCATCTTTATTATCTACTCTTACCCATAAAGAGGCAGAACCTTTATCACTATCGATTTTTGCTTTTACAGTTCCTTGTAATTTAAAGGCAATAGTTTTAGAGGAATCTATATCAAAAGACTGACAAAAGGATGTCCAGTCTTGGGATATCTTTTTGATGTTAGAGGTAGACATTTTACTTTTTTGGTTGATAATTCGGATGTCCAGTTTGCCAAAAAGCAAAAGAAAGAACATCTGCTGTATCTTCTATTCTTTTTTGCGCAGAATTACCAATACCATGTCCTGATTTAAATCCGACTTTTAGTAAAATGGGTTTGATTGAACTATTGAAATCCTGTATTTTTTTTGCGAATTTAATGGAATGCCAAGGAGAAACACGTGCATCATTGATTCCCGTTGTTACGAGCATTGCAGGATATGAGACTCCTTTCTTGACATGATGATAAGAATCCATTTCTAATAATCCTCTAAAACCTACAGAATCTTTTACAGAACCAAATTCCTTAGCATTATTTTTACCATTTAAACCTATTTCTCCACGGATAGTATTCATCTTACCAACATTTATAATAACTGAAGCAAATAAATCTGGACGTTCTGTCAAGGCACGACCTACTGTAATGCCACCTGCACTCCCCCCATTGACAGCAATTTTCTTTTTTGATGTATATTTTTTATGGATTAAATATTCACCACAGGCAATGAAATCTTTCCACGAATTAGGTTTAGTATCTTTATAACCTCCTTTATACCATGCGTCACCTTTTTCTCCTCCTCCTCTTACATGAGCAATTGCAAAAATACCTCCTTCTTGCACCCAAGTCATGATCTTTACGCTATTCATTGGTTGTAAAGAAGAACCATAAGCTCCATAACCTATCATTAGTACTGAATTTTTATTATTCTTTACAAGATTCTTTTTATAAACTAAGGAGAGTGGAACTAATTCTCCATCATGTGAAATCACTTCAATTTCTTCAACCTCCATATCATTAACATATGAATTTTCTGTAGGTTCAAATAAATTTGCTTTGGTGAAACTTTTGTCAGAAAAATTATAGGTAAACCTGCTTTCTGGATGCAACCACCCTCTTATTTTTAATGTTATATAATCTTGATTTTTACCTCCAGACTCTAAAGATATACGACCTGCAGGAAAAGGAAGTTTAATTTCTTCGTCTTTTCCATTATTGTTTAATAAAAATAATTTAGATTCTACCCCATTTTTTGTTGTGGTATAAACTACTCCGCTCTTTACTAATCTAAAACTTTTAATGACTTCTTTTTGTTTTTCTTCTATAACAACAATTGGTTTTTTATTATCTGGATTAAGCAACGAAGCTTTGCAAATTTTAAAATTAGATGCATTTTCAGATGTTAAATAAATGATACTATCATTATCTTGGTAGAAAGAGGTTACTTTATTGTGCTTTTTAAATAAGGGTATCCATGATTTATTGTTTTGTTCAATTTGATCAGAAGATAGGTAATAAAAATCGTGATAAGGCGTAGCTCCCGCTACAGCACTAATGACATATTTATCATTAGGATTCTCAATTAGCACAACAGGGATATCTTCCGGTTTCATTTCCAATTTAGGGTCATTATTTCTTGAGAATAGCTTAGTAGGAGTAGAACCAATTTTATGTTTTACCACTTCCAGGTTAAAATAAGCTTCTTTAGATTTCGTATCTCTAATAATTGTTCTAAGATAGGTAACTCCGGTATTGTCAGGCAACCAATAAACTCCTCCATAGGTAGGAAGACATTTATTCATCTTCGTGGGTAAAAGTTTTTTCGTCGAAAAATCAAAGAATCTCATCTCAGAAAATTCTTCCCCATTCTTCACAAAACTTATCACCACTTTTTTTCCATCCCAACTTGGATTAAAGTAATTTATTCTATAGTTGAGTTTGGATTCTGGAAAAAAATCTTTGGGATCAAAAAGTAATTCCTCATCTGCGTGTAAATTTGATCTATAATATAATTTAGAAGAATTATCTTTTGTAGATGATCTTAAATAGAATAACCCTCCATTTTCAATTACCCTAAGATTACTGGCGCTATTCGTTTTATTGTTTCCTAGTTGTTTTTGAAGTTCAATTAATTTTTCTCTTCCAGCAATACGATTTAAAGTAATTTCCGCTTCCTCCGTTTGTTTCTTTAACCAACTAATTACGCTAGTATCTTCTATATTTTCTAAGTATTTATATTCATCAATTATTTTAATACCATGATAAAAGTCAACGGTTGTATCTGATTTTTCTTGTGAATTTGAATCACAGCTTACTAAAAAAATGATTAAAAAAATAAAACGAATAATAAACCGATAGTTAATCATAAAAAAATATTATTTGATTAAATGACTTAAGTTAAATAATCCAAACTAAGAGATAAGTTTGGATTATTTAAGTCGATAATATGTAAAAATTAATTTGTCGTTGTGCCCATTGTCCAATCTGTTTCAGTACCCAACCCAGATACACTTCCTTCAGGATTAACACTTCCTCCTACAATTTTACTTTGAGCACCTTTATTAAGTTTAGCAATAGATGTTTTTTTTAAGTTTAGTTTACTTTTTGGATTTCTGTAATTTTTCATTTTACTATTTTTAAATTATGTAGGCATAAACTTATGTATATTAAAATTATAAATGAAACTTCAATAGAAACTACCATGTACAATTTATAAATTGATAGTGTCAAAAATAAAAAAAAGGATTAATTATTCTTAGTAAATGACTGATTACTAATGTTTTTAATAAAAAAAGAAGGATATACTCCAGTCTTCTTATAAAAAGCCCTAGAAAATGATTGGACACTATTAAAACCTACTTCTTCTGAAATTGATTTAATCGAATATAATCTAAATTTTTTGTCAAATTTTAATTTTTCAATACAATAATCAACTCTTAGATCATTCACATAATTAACAAAGTTTTTTCCTTTATGGATATTAATTATTTTAGAAAGATATGAAGAATTGGTTTTTAATTTTTTGGCTACTGTTCCCATTTTTATAGTAGGATTAAGGAAATCTTGTCTTTGTTCAAATATTGTTAATTTATCCAAAATATCTAGAATCACATCTTCTTGGATATCTAATCCTGATGTTGTTTTTTCTTCATTTAATTGATTTGTTTGCTCTGTTTTTGGTCTATTCTGATTTTGTAGAAGTTTAGAGAACCTATGCTTATATAATCTTTGAGTTCTATAATAATTTCCTACTAAAAAAATTAAAATAAATATAATTCCAATAAATATGTATACAACAATTCTAGATCTCTCTTTTTCTTGATTTAATTTATGAATAATAACGTTACGTTCGTCAATTAATAATGTGGTATCATAGTTTTTTACTATATCAGATTTGATATTACTATTATTACTGTTAAACAAGCTGTCCATAGTAATGAGTTTAGTCATTGTTTTAAGCTGACGATCAATATCCTTATTTTTTTTATAGTAATCAATTAATAGCTCAAAGGCTCTTCTTTTTTCCGGAGTATAATTTTCAGGTTTTACAATAGAATCTATTTTTTTTAAATACTTTATTGCTTTTTTTTGATTATTAGTTTTAATTAAAACCTTTGCAATTTGTAAATTACAATATACTTTATTAGCTTCATCTAATTCCGAATCTTTTTCAACTTTAAAGAGTGTATCAAGTGCTTTTTTATAGAATCCTAATTCATAATTGTTAACACTATTCAGTAATAGGAACCTTGTATACATATACTTGTTTTGATGCCTAAAACTTTTACTTAATCCCTTATCTACATAGTATGTTGCAGAATCTGGTAAATCCATTCTATGATAAGTATCTGATATCGCAAAAAGTGTTATAATGTAACTATCCAGATATTTATTTATGGTATCTTGAGTTTTTATAAATGTTAAGTTCTCTTTAAAAGCTTTTTGGGCTTCTTCTTTACTCCCTAAAGCATTTTTTAATAACCCTATATTGTGTTTAATGGCAATTAATTGACGAACATTGTTGTTATCTTTTGCATATTGTAAACCTATCAAATAATTTTTAAGAGCTTTATTATAATTTTCTCTAGAAAAATAATAGACTCCTTTTCTTATGTAGCCTATTCCAGGAAACCTTTCGTTTTTAATTTTTTTCGTAATTGTAATAGAGCTATCAAGATATCTAATGACAAGTTTATCATTAGATATTTTTGCAATGTGAGAATATCCTTCTGCTATCTCAAGAAGATTTTTTTCCTTTTTAGCTTTCTTTAAGTAGGAATCAGTATATAGTTTGGAAAGTACCGAATTACTTTTATTTTTTTGTATTAAAGAATTTAACTCAACATATGTTTTATCAAGTAATGAATCATTAACTTTAATAATGTTTATAGGCTTTCGAAGAATATTGTCTGGATTTAAAACAGAATCTTGCGCCAAAAAATTACTGGAAATGCAAAACAAAATAATTAAGAAAAAAAAATTTCTTTTAGAAGTCCATATCTTCATAATTATTATTTGCTTTTTTATTTAGAAGTAATTTTTATCTCGTTTCAGGTTTTGAATAATTATAAAATCCAAATATACAATCACTATTGTAATAAAAAAAAGTGAAAGTCCTAATTTACTGTTCTTTAAGTAGGTTTCTTAATGGCTTCATTTTATAAATTAGTACCTATCAATTTATGAATCACGACTACCTTCCCTTGCACTAACGCATTTTTCGCCCATATATTTGTCTCGAAACAAAAACGTAGTTCCAAAATCTGATCAGTAGCAAAACTACAGTAAAAATGAATAGTAATTTTATAGAATTCCGTAATGGCATTAGAAAACTTGATAAGCGTAAGCTTTACAGAAGAAGAACTAACACAACTAGATGGGCATTTATTGGGGATTAGGCAAATCCTAAACGGTAAGACCGTAAACCTTACTCCAGATCAACGTAGACAATATGGGCGTATCGCCAATCAAAACAAGCTGATCGTAGACAAAGCAAAAAACTATATGGAGCAACATCCCAATTGGATACCAAGTTTTCTGGATAAAGAAGAGTTTGATAAAGATTACCTGGCACGTACACAAGTAGAAAATCGAGTACAGTTATTAGAAAACCTATCACAACAATTAGTAGACACCAAAACCTTATTAGATCACGATAATTATACCAATGCATTAAGTTTTTATCGTATGAGTCGCTATCTGGCAGGAGAAAATGAACCAGGAGCTAAACCGGTATATGAGGATATGAAAGTATTGTTCAGCAAAGCTACTGCTACGACTACCAGTGACAACGAGGACACCACTTCTTAGTGTATAGGATACAAGGCTTACCATAACCAATAGAGCCCTTAGCATAAGCCTTATGAGGTATATAATAATAGTGGTTGCCCCAACCAATAGCACTTCGAAGGATCGATGAACTATTTCCAAGGATTATAATACTAGTTCTAACCCCTAGAAATAGGGTTGATAACCTGTACATCGAGCCTTATAAGCTATTATGTAACGCTTATAAGGTTCAAATTGATCCCTAGAAGTGCTTATTATAGGGGTAAGGAGTATTAAAACGATGCTTATAAATGGTAATGTAACACTTAGAAACACTATGAAAAAGGGTTACTTTGGTAATATGTGCCCTGTGCTTCGGCTTCGCTCAGCACGGGAGAACGAGGACTGTACTTCGACAAGCTAAGCACACGAGGGCCGAGGCTCTCGAAGCCCGAAGCAAAAAGTCAGAAAATAATAGAATGGTAACAATAGGGAATAAAAAATCTAAGGATCAAACTATCGAAAAGATCTAAATAATCCATAAAAATAATCCACTGCAACTATAGGTTCGCAGGCTATATAAACGGTGTTTCGGGATATCGAAAGGGTACTTTTATGCCTAATTCTAAAGGAGAAATATAGGATTTATAGGTTGATATTTTGGGGAAAACATGAGGGCTAACGTACCCGAAGTCCAAAGTAAAAAAGCTAATAAATTAAGAAATAACAAGTAAGGAAAACAACACATGAACTCAACAAAAAATCAACAGATTATAGATGGAATCATCGCTGGAGACAGTGTTATTCTTAAAGCATTTTATAAGAAAAATCTGCCAGTTGTAAAAAGGTTGATACAACAGTATCGTGGCACTACACAAGATGTAGAAGATCTCTTTCAGGAAGCATTGGTACTGGTGTATCATAAACTACGTGCTGGGGAGATAGAATTTCAAACATCTATTCACTCTTATTTTATAGGGGTTTGCAAAAATATGTGGAGAAATCGGTTACGTAAAAAACGTATGCTGGAGTACAATGAATTTGTAATAGATAATGCAATAGATCCATCACTTTCTGTAACGGATAGAATGATAGAAGAACATCAAGAAGATGTATACCATAAGCATTTTAGAAGATTGAGTGATAGTAGTAAAAATGTACTGAGATTATTTTTTGAAGGAAAAAGCATGCGAGAGATCGCAGAAAACATGGAATATACAGAAGGATATACTCGTAAAAAGAAATGTATGATTAAAGAACGCTTGCTGGGTATGGTACAAAGTGATCCATTATATACGGAGCTGGCAGTGTATTAATTGTTTAGCAGTTGAGTTGGTAAGAGGAGATTTTGTGAGGGCTGAGGTTCTCGAAGCCCAAAGCAAAAGCTCCTCTCCTTTGAAGGATAGCCTGCCTACCAAAAAGGTAGAGTTGGATGAGGATGTTTTATTTCTAACAATCTAATTAATATAAAGATCTAGTCATCTAAAAATAAACCGTTGCGCAACGTAAGGTGGAAACCGAAAAGCCTTTTCAATAGAGTAGGTACAAATTATTTTAATTTATAAAAAATGAAAAAATCAATTTTATTTACAGCCTTAATGCTCGTTGGAACCCTAAGTTTCGCAGGTAATTCATTACCTTCTTCTGAGAGCAGTTTAGATTTTGATGAATGTACTGTATCCACAACTGAAACAGTTGAGGCTGGAGATCAATCTCATACTATTACCGTTACCAACACAGCAAGCACCTGTTTTGGAGCTTGGAGTGCCAATCAAGATGAAATCAAACAATTCAAGGAAGGGGTTCAACCAGCCGAATAAGGATTAAATTTTTATATAAACTTGCCTATCTCAAATTAAATAGGCAAGTTTATTTCTTATTATAACCAGCTTACATATGAAAACACTATCACACATATTTATAATCTTATTCTTTAGTATATACTACTCTTTTGGTCAAACCTATCAAATAGAGTATAAAAGAATTAAACACAACGAATTTGATGGGGGTAAAAATCGTATTTGTCCAACTACACTTTATACCAATACTCAAAAATCAATTTTTTTGGAGAATCGTGTCATTAATGGCAGAAGCACTGAGGTAAAAGAAGAAGACTATCAAAATGGAGAAAGATCTGGAAATGAAGTAAAAGGAGATAGTTTGGGAAAACTAATAATTAAAAATACTATAACTCAATCATTTCAACAAAAAACATGGGGAGCTAATTATAAAAAAAATGTTTACTATAAAGTAAAGGATTCAATTCTTCCTAAATTTGATTGGCAAATTACTGGTGAACAAAAAGAAATATTGGGATACACTGTTCAAAAAGCCTCTTCAACCTATAAGAATAGAACAATTGCGGCTTGGTTTACCAATGATTTTGCCATTAGTGATGGTCCATGGAAATTTTATGGTTTGCCTGGCCTCATTTTGGAAGCTCATATTGAATTTGATTCAGCTAATCGAACCTCTATGGTTTATCAAGCAATACTTATCAAACAAATACCGAGCCTCCCGGAAATAGAAATCTCTAAAAATATTCCGTTAGCTACTATCGAACAATTAGAAAAAGATCATATCGATAAGTATCGGAGGATTTTCAAATTTTATGAAACTAAATCCAAAGGTGAAATACGAACGAGATATGATGATCTAGATTTTGAACCAATCATTTTTTCTACCAATTAATGAAGCTACCATCTATTTTGAGAATATATACCAGTATTGGATTTTTGCTACTGGTTCAACTAACTGTTGCACAAACTATACAAGGCACGGTGACAGGATCTCAAGGCGAACATATTCCTAATGCTATGCTTGTGATTAAAAAAGTAAGTGAGCCGGACAAAATTGTAGAGTACAAAATGATTAACACCTATGAGTATGCCTATACATTAACAAAAGTATATGATACTTTGTTGATCGAACTAACTGCTTCTGGATATAAACGAGCCAGTAAACAAATTAATCAACCTGTTAAGGGTGAAAAATACCTTATAGATTTTTCTTTGAAAAAAGAGGATGTTACCAAGTTAGAAGAAGTGTTTGTCGTTGCTAAAGAAAAACCGTTTAAAATCAAAAAAGATACGGTGGTGTATAAGGTGGATGCATATAAAAAAGGGGATGAGCGCAAAGTAGAGGATGTAATCAAACAATTACCTGGAATCGAAGTGAACGAAGATTCTGGAGAAATACGCTATAAAGGTAAATCGGTACAAACCGTGATGCTCGAAGGTGATAACTTGTTTGGATTTAATTATACATTAGGTACACGGAACATAAATGTTGATATCGTAGATCAAATCGAAGCGATAGATAACTATTCAGAAAATCCATTGCTCAAAGGAATAGAAAATGATGGTAAAGTAGCACTTAACCTAAAACTAAAAAATAATCGTATTGATTTTTCTGGTAATGCAGATGTGGGTTCAGGAGCTTTTGAAGCAGATGACGAGGCTTATTTTCTTAACGCAAATGTTCTTGGGATCACAAAGAATTATAAATCTTTTAGCACATTAGCGTATAATAATATTGGAGTTAATAATACGCCGTTTGATTATTTTGGTTTTTCTACTAGTGTAGAAGAACGAAATGAGCTTAATTTTTATGCAGAAAAAGTGATACCCGAATCTCGTTTTTACAGCATTTTAGACACCAAACGCATTAATATTAACAATCAAGTATTTGGGAACTACAATCAAATTATAAAAGTAGGAAGAAAAGTTAGTGTCAAAACTAATTTATACTTTCTCAATGATAAGATCACCAGTAATCAACTCTTTATTGACCAATACCGATTTGATGATGAAGCGTTTGAAACTTCGGATAATACAGTGATTAGAAAAAAACCTGAACAATATCGTGCAGATATAGAGATCAAATACAATACATCTAAAACATCGTTATTAGAATATACGTTAAGAGGAAGGCAAGAAAATATTAAAACACCTGTTGCCATCATTAAGAACGGTACGGATACATCCACATCATTATTAGACACTGAAGATTTCTATGTGAAACAGCGTTTATTATTTACAAAAAAAATATCGCAGAAACAAGCTTTGCAATTATCGGTGAAACACGCCTCTAACACTATAAAACAACAATATAATCTTACCCCATCAACTTTTACCAGTTCGTCAATTGGGGATCAGCAAGACAGCAGTTTTAAACGAAACTATCTTAACACAACGGTTACTTTTTTAGGAGCATTTGGTAAAAACAAATATCACATTGTTATTGGTGCCAATAATGACACAAGCCCGTTTCGTTCCCTATTATCAGCTAGGACTTTAATTGGAGAAAACTCGGAAGAAAATGTGATGAATGACATCGAATATAATCGACATTCAGTGTATTCATCTGGTGGATATCATTTTAGGTTGGGTAAATGGAAACTGTCACCAGCATATTCCTTGCGATATCTGAAACAAAAGATATCCAATGAATTAAACAGTACAGAAAATACCAATAATGATCTTGTTTTTGAGCCATCGTTATCTCTTTGGTATACGATTAATTCAAATTCGTTCTTTTCTGTCAAAGCAAGTTTTAATCAAACTTCTAATGCGCTAGCGCATAGTTATGCCAATCCTGTTGTAATTGATAATCGAAGAACTATAAGTCATATACCTAGTTTAGAGCTAATAAAACATCAGTTATATAGTCTAAGTTATCATAAAAATGATTTATTTACCCTTTTTCAAATGACGGCAGGTGTTAGTTATAAATATTCGGAAGGTGGTTTTTTCTCAAATTTTACGGTAGATCAAAATCAAACCAATATTCAATATTTCTTTTTGCCTTTGGATAATTCTCGATGGAATGCCAATATAAACATTTCTAAATACTTATCATTTATAGATTCTACTATTGAGTTTTCTGGAATTTATAGTTTTTCTGAATATAACAACATTGTGAATAATTCTGATATACGAAATAATGAAACCAACTACTATCAATATGGAGTTGCTTGGAAAACAGCGTTAGACATTCCTATTGATTTTGAAAATTCCGTCAATTGGCAAACTTCTATATCCCAAAGTGAGAGTCAAGCTTCATTTAGAAATAGTAGATTACGAAATAGTTTCGAAGCTATTTATAAACCAAATAAACAATGGTTGTTTTCTATAAACACGGATTATTATTTACCTGACACCAATGAATCAACAGATTTTATATTTCTGGATATGAACGCAACGTATAGACCAAAAAACACATCTTGGTCAGCCGATGTAAAATTTAAAAACTTGTTAAATGAGAAAAACTTTGAACAGATACAAACCTCAGATTTTTCAACCAATATTTACAGAAGTAATATTTTACCAAGGCATTTTGTGTTTACACTACATTATACCTTTTAGAATTACCTCTCTTTTTAATGTCGGTTTTTTGAGGACTGAGATTTTCCAAACCCAACCAATCTAAAAACAAAACAACCTTTTTTTAATCCTAGCGGTAACATTTCATTATAAACAGACACTATATTAGAGAAGTTAGAACTATAAATTATTTTAAAGTCTTATTGTAAGCAAATAAGCCTTAGAGAGAATCAGTTAAGTACCATAAACAAAGGAATTGACAACAATGACGTAAAAAAGGCGTATGCTAGACGCAACAATATATAGGATACCTCCAATACTTTTGTCTGTATATTAATGTAACTTTTATAGAATGAATACTGAACTATCAAGAAAAATAAAAGAGCTAAGAACCCGATTGGGATTTACGCAAGAAAGTCTGGCAGAAGAGACCAAATTAAGTCTTCGAACTATTCAAAGAATTGAAAACAGTGAAAGTGAACCTAGAGGTGATACCTTAAAAAAAATAGCTGGTGTATTAAAAGTAACTCCAGATGAATTAATGGATTGGTCGGAGAGGAAAGATACTACTTTTCTTATGGTGCTTAATGTATCTTCATTAACATTTTTACTTTTTCCTTTATTAGGGATTATTGTACCCTTAATTTTTTGGGTGCTTAAAAGAAATACGATTATTGGAGCAGATACCTTAGGTAAAAAAATATTGAATTTTCAAATAACCTGGTCAATTATATTTTTTACATTTCAGACCCTAGCTTTTCTTACCATTTTAAGGGTTATTAATATATTTGGTGATAAACTTCCTGGATTAGGTTCACAATTCTCATTTTTATCTATAATTGGGGTTCTGTATCTTATAAATATCGTTTTTGTTGTGTATAATACCTATAAAATAAAAAAAGAAACAGAAATTAAATATCCAGCGCTACGGTTTTTAAGATAGTGACATAAAACAAGCAAATGAAAAACATCTTTATACTCATCATCTTACTATTATCTGTGCAATTGTATGCTCAATCACCAGAGCAAATCATGTTACCAGATCATAAGGGTTTTAAGATGAAGGGTTATCAAGAATCTAGGTATGGTTTCATATATATGGATTACAATAACCATATCTACAATACGAGAGGGGATCAGGTTAAAAACCCTAATAAAATTACAGTAGAGCTTAAGAAAAATAAATATCGTATTGATCGTGCCTATGTTTTTGCTGATAAAAGAATACTTTATAGTACAATTGACAAAATTAACACTACGGTTGCCAGATCAGGAATAGAACACATTTGTTATATGATGAGTTTTCCAGTAAATCATAGAACCACCTCAGGATATATAAAGAAATTGCAAGTACCTACTGATACTATCGGCGATGAATTGAAAGCTTCTAAAAACAAACCGTTAACACATACTCATATGATCATAACATCAGACAATCATAAAGTACGGATGATGGATGGAAAAAAGGTAGAGATAGATAGCCGTGAATACAAAAAAATTATTAATTCCTCAGATGTTATTACAGTAGATTACATGGATGATATAACCTATGGCGATTATATCTATTGGCTGGATAAAACCCAAAGAATTATCAAAAAGCAAAGGCGTAAAAAGGGTGGAAAAACTGTAATTAATGAGGTGCCAAAAGAATTAATGAGACACAATAAAGCCCAAACGCATCAGGAAAAGATTAATAGCAATGATAATTAAAGTTTTAAGAGATTAGCGTAAAGAAAGAATGAAAAGAACCATGGATCACAAAAATGAGGATACACTATATTTCATAAAGAATAGGATCATAGTATTAATGATATTATGCTTTTCGCTAAGTGCTACAGCACAGAAATTAACTGGTAAGTGGATTGTGTATAATGGGGCAGAGGTATATAGTACCTGCCATGTCTACGAATTCGAAAAACGAAAACTAAACATTTATAATTTTGATCAGTTTTATACTACTACCAAAACTAAAATAAACTATCGAAAAGGTGCTTTCACTCGCGATATGGAGCATGCGGGTCGTATTGAAGATCTGGTTATTAAGTTCAAGATTAATGGAGATGTACTATTTTTTACAGAAGAATCTGTTAATGATTACGTTTTTGAGAATCATCCTATACTACAATTAATGAAACTAGTTCCAACGCAGATGCATGCTGATTTATCAGAGGTAGAAGGGCATTCATTTCTGATCAAAAATGATGCAACAGAAAAAACCATTATAGATCTTAAAAAAAGCTCTTGCGAAACACGAACGGACCCTAATAACTTAGCATGTAATTTTACTAAAATAGAAAAGATTGACGACACCTATTTTTTGGTGTTATTTTATAATCGATCCAAAAGAGAAGAAGCCTTAGTGATCAAAGAAATTCATAAAGATAAAATAGTAGTCTACGTGCCTACATCAGATAAAGCAAAAACAATAACACTACAAAAAGTATAAATAGACAATACCCATGAAACTAAAAAGTATACTGTTACTAATATGTACACTATCTATGAGTACACTGGTAACTGCTCAATATGAGATTACTATAGATGCGTATGTGAAGGATCGTGCCACGCAACAACCAATTCCTTTTGTTAATATTGGTTTTCTGGATAAAGGTATTGGTACAGTAAGTGATCAGGATGGACATGTCTTTTTACAATATGACGAGGAAGCAATAGGAAAGAATGACATAGTACAGCTGTCTAGTCTGGGATATGAGACAATACAGTTATCCGTGGATCAGTTGTTCGAGCTCTTAACAAAGAGCAATACAATTTTTATGGAATCCACAATCTATGAATTAGAAGCCGCTACGATAGTAGCAGCCAAAAGAAAGGAAAAAACCGTTGGGAACTCTTATAAATATACTGGAATAATTGGCTACTGGAAGGATAAACAGGCGCTAGGAGGAGAAATTGCCACCAGAATTAAGATCAGAAATAAGAATTCTAAATTACTACAGCTAAAATTTAATATCCACGAGAATAATACTGATAGTCTGCTGGTACGGGTCAATGTTTATGAATCTAATAAGAAAAAACCAGGTAGAAACCTGCTTACTAGTAATGTCTATCATACGATTACCAGAAAAAAAGGAGAAGAGATCATAGATCTTTCGGGATATAACATTGTGGTAAGCGATGATATCATCGTTAGTTTAGAGTTGATAAAGGTATATGGAGAACAGGTAGAATTTTCTATTAGTGCTTCAAAAGAAGGTAGATCTTATCTGCGATATATCAGTCAGGATCAATGGAAAGGATTTAATGATGTAGGTATGGCATTTAGTCTGGATATCTCATATCCGGCAGGAAAAACAGAAGTAAAGAAGAGAGAAAAACCTGCTAATATCCTATTGTATTGGGATACTTCGCTGTCTGCAGGAAAAAACGATCCAACGACTACTTTGGAATTTTTAAAACGATACCTGAAGAAAATCAGAAAGACAACGGTAACGCTCGTTACCTTTTCTGATATCATTCATGAACCACAAAAGTTTACCATAGAAAAAGGCAAGAGTGATCAACTTATGCAATCTCTGTCTAACCTATCATATAATGGAGCGACTAATTTTGCCCCACTTTTTAAACAGAAGGACGCACCTGATCAATATATCGTAGTCAGTGATGGTTATGTTACTTACGGGATACCGACTCCTGTCTATGATATTCCTGTTTTTTATATAAATCACACATCTAATGCTAATGACCGGTTGTTACAAAAATTAGCTGTGGATAGTGAGGGATACTATCTTAATCTGGCAAAAATACCCGTAGAAGAAGCGATTCCTAAGATTCTGAATGAGGTAGAGGATAATAATGTGTATCAGACTGATAAAACACGCGAGTTAGTAAGTGGAACTGTATATTCTAATGGAGAACCCATACAAGGGTGTAAAGTTTCTGTAAAAGGAAGTCTTATTGAAACAGTTACAAGTCCTGAAGGGAGCTTTACTATTAATGCCGGAAATGAAGATGTATTGAAATTTGAGTTTTTTGGGATGATCACCCAGGAAGTAACTTTGGATGCGATTAAAAACCTTACCATAGATTTGGTTTCTAAGTATACTGTTTTAGAAGAAGTATTGCTGGATGCTAAAGAGAATAAAGCTCCGGAAGAAAAAGTGGATATAGGCGGAAGGAAAGTAAATAAAAACGCTGTAGGGTATGCCACCTATACCTTAGAGGAAGAAGATTTTCCTAAGTCTGCTATATACCTTGCTGATTTGATCAGATCCAGATTTCCAGGAGTACAGGTGTCTGGCTTTGGCGATAATGCTACCTATCGAATACGTGGTAATAGTTCTTTTAATAATGACAGGCAACCGCTGTTTGTTGTTGATGGGGCGCAGTATCAGACAACACCAATATTTCTGCAACCCTCTCAGATTAAAAGAATATCTGTGATTAGCAGCGTAACAGGCGCTGTTCGGTATGGAGAAGCAGGAAGAGGTGGGATTTTTGTGATCACTACTAAATCCAGTGAAAGAGGTTATGATAAAGACGGGAAACCAATCAATGATTTATTGGTAAAAGGAAATGATTATACAAAATCTAGTTTCCTGATGGATGTTAATGATAACAGACCAGAATATTTAGAGCCTTTATGGAATAGTACTACGTATGCAGGAGCGAAAGAAGTGTATGATCGCCTAAGAAAAGAGTACCCGCTAAGCATTCCTTTTTATAGTTATAGCGCTTCTTATTTTACGAGGTGGGATACTGTTTTTGCGAATCAAATCTTGTCTAATATTGCAGAAATCGGATTTGATAATCCGCAAGCACTACGAGTACTGGCATTTAAGCTTGAAGCTTTAGGAAGAAACGATACAGCTACATTGCTCTATGAACGTATTTTTGATTTGGCTCCGAATGCTGCACAATCCTATTTGGATCTGGCACGTATATATGTGGAAATTAAAAAATATCAACCGGCATTCGAACTCTACAAGAAAATATTGCAAAATGAACAAACTACCACCGATTTTAAAGAAATAGCAGAACAGGCAGAGTCGGAAATTCAACGATTATTAAACTTACATAGATCCGAAATATCTTATGAGGATGTTCCCGAAAAATTTCTGGAGGTGAAAGGAATACCGGTTCGTATTGTTTTTGAATGGAGTGATCCCCAATCAGAATTTGAGTTACAATTTGTGAATCCAAAGAATAAATTTTATGTCTGGCAGCACGTATTTCAGGTAAATAAAGAAGAAATGTTGTCTCAGGTAGAATCTGGAGTAATGTCTAAAGAATTCATAATCGATAGGGCGATGCCTGGACAATGGATTATAAATGTACAATCCTTTGGAGATAATGTTTCTGCTCTTAATCCTGAATTCATGAAATATACCATCTACACAAACTATGGGTTGGAAAATGAAACCAAAAAAGTACAATGTATCAACCTTTATAACCAAAAAGAAAAAGTAACGCTGGATAAAATAATCCTATAAACCAGAGTTTGACCTAAGAAAATTTATGCTGGTTAGAGTGATTCGCTTAGGTGGGTAGGCTAATTTGCTCCTGTCACCTCGAACATTTCGATTTAGCTTAATACAGGCTTCATCGATAGATTGCTACGAAAAATCACTCATTTTGCCGACTTTTTTTAATCAATTCCTTATATCGAACGTGACTTATAAAATAATGGCTTACAAAAACCACCCAAATAGGGTGGGGAGATAATGCAGTACTTTGCATAGTTTTACTTCTAGAAAAAAGGTCTAATTAGTGTACATCTCTATTTATTAATTAGGTAAATGGATCCATAAGATTTGAACACTAAATAATGAATTGAAAATATATTCATAAAGATCCCCTTATCCTTTATTTTGAATGTAGACCTCTCCATTTGGTGCACCCTAGTACGATTGGTTTATTCAAAATAGATGGAAGTAAACTATTCATTAAATCATTATTAATTCGTAATCACATGAAAAAAATATCCATAAATTTTTTAACGTTACTAGTGTCTGTGTTTCTATTGTCGTTTGGCAATATTACAGCACAAACTCCTAGTTCAATTTCGGGCCCTACCAATGTGGCTTGTAATGCTAATGCTGCCTTTTTCTTTAATCCAGGTACAATTAGAGAAATTACTCCTACGGGTCCAGGGGATCCTAATCCAGGTCCAATAGATACAATTCCTTGCGAACCTATTGCTAATTGGACGGTAAGACTTCCTAATGGAATAATAAGAAGTTTTTCAGGAACCTCTATTTTAGTTAATTTAGGATCTACACCAGGTATTGCTAATATTTCTGCTACTACTGTATGTGGAAACATGGGACAATCATCTTCTACTTCTCGTTCTGTGGTAGTTGGAGGAGTCCGTTTACCAACTCCATCATTAGCAGGTGTCTCTTTTTTATGTAGTAATAGTAGTGGTACATATACAATCTCTGCCGTATCGGGTGCCTCATCTTATAGGGTAGAAGTGCCTACTGGATGGAGAGTCAATAATACAACTAATGCAATAACAACCACATCAAGAACGATAACACTACGAGCACCTTCTACAGGAGCTGGTGCTGGACAAATACGTGTTAGAGCTAATGCTAATTCTACTTGCGATATAAACAGTAATTTTTCAACTAAAACTATTTCTTTTGGTAGAAGAAATATTGAAATTTTTGGGCCTACCAGCACAGCTCCCAATAACTTGATTGTCTATAATTGCAGTACTTTGGGAATTTCTAACTTTAATTGGACAGTGCCTAGTTCCTGGAATCTCCATAGTGGTACAAATCAGGCCGGAATTGTTGTAGAATCACCAAGTTCTAGTGGCACCTATACTATTAGAGTAACCGGAACTAGCTGCGGTGTCACTGTTAGTAGAAGTATTAATGTTACTGTTGCCACAGGAGGATCAGGTGGTGGTCCTATTCCTATTGGAGGCGGAGGTATGTTGGGAATGGCGGAAGAAGAAAGTGATATTGAAGATACCAATGCTGAAGAAAATAGTGTTGAGTTATCGGGATTTAATACTGATAATATTAGTATGTATCCAAATCCGGTAAAGGATGTGTTACATTTCAGAAGCTCTAAAAATCAGGAAATTAGTAGTGTAGAATTATTTGATTTACAAGGAAAAAAAGTAGCCTCACAGGTCATTGATTTGGATGGGAGCGCTATGGATGTAAAGCGTTTAAATATAGGTCTTTATATGGCGCGAATAGTACTAAAAGATGGATCTTCTATTGTGAAAAAAGTGCAGGTCAATAAGTAATAATATTGTACGTCAATAGAAAAATTGACATTACTAAAATAAATCCAAAAGAAAATCACGATAAAACAGCTATTTTTTATCGTGATTTTCAACATTCAACTAACTAAATCTTTATCAAAAACCTATTCTCGATAGCTCTACTGAGCCAGTCGAAGTACATTTTTCCTTCATTTTATTACAGAAAAACACTCGAATTGACGGTTTGAAATAGTAAACCTTTATTCGTCTACGCTGCGTAGATTATCATTAGAGTTTCTGTCTATTAATTTATTATAAGGATCGATACCGGCTTTTTCTGGTTTCTCATCAGTGATGATGGTAAACGTATTTTCGCCAGGTTGTAACCATTTTCTTTCCAGATAATATGGGTTCTTAAGAGGTACTTCTTTCTCGTCTACAATATCTTCTCCAAACAAACCGATTTCTATATAGTTTGTTTTATCATCAGTACGTTCTTCTTTTCCTTTATCATCATAGTAAATCTTTTTAGAATCTACAGTAAAAGTAGTTTCATACTTGCCGTTATCCAGTTTTTTGGTTTTAGCTTTTTTAGTTATGTTTTCATATAACACAATTTCTTTAAAGCCATCATCCACAGAATATTTAAGAGAATCCGGTGCTACCTTATACAAGGCTTCATATAGATTTTCTGAAGTAGGATATACACCTTTTTCAAAATGTTTATATTCGTTTAGAAAGCTTTTTAAAGCTGTATTGATTTTTTCTTCACCGATGATGTCTTGTAATTCATACATGACCATGGATCCTTTTCTATACCAAATATATCCACCAGTCTCAACATTCATTAAAGAGCGTTCTGGTTTAAAACTAAAGGCACGACTACGGAGGTATTCATCCAGAGAATACTTCAGAAAGTTTTTGATTCCATTCTCCCCATATTCATGTTTCATAGTCATCAATGAAGAATACTCAGCTAAGGTTTCAGAAATAATATTGGCTCCTGATGTTTTACTAGGCGTCACAATATGTCCCCACCATTGGTGTGCAACTTCATGAGCGGTTACTCTAAAAGCATAATTAAAATCTTCTGCCTTATCAAAATCTGCAGCAAACCCAAAATTCTCTGAATATGGAATTGTGGTTACAAAAGATTGTGCAAAGGTAGAATGCGCAGGGAATTCTACAATTCTGATTACAGAATTAGGATACTCATAGAAATTCTTAGAACAATAGTCTAATGCTACGATAGTACCGTCTATAAAGTGTTGCAGGTTTCTTTTATGCTTAGGAGAATGATAGATCTCTATGTCTACTTTTTTACCACTAGGTGCAGTCCAACTGGATCTTTCTACATCATATCTAGCGGAAACTACATTAAAGAATAAATCAGTCTGGGATTCTAACTTATAATGATAATAAGCTCTGTCATCTTCTTTCCATTCTTTGACTAATTTACCGGGTGCGATCGCAATTTGATCGGATGAGGTGCTTACTACAGCCTCAAAATTGATATAATTAGCATCCTCATTAAATAGATTCTTCTTTAAAGCAATAGAATCTGTTCTTGGTGGGAATAGATAATCTAATTTTTCTAAGTCATATTTTTTTCTGGTACCATTGTCACTAAGACTTCTATCATAGTGAAAACTAGGAAATATAGAATTATTTAGAAATGTACCATTATTTAATACCTGTGTTTCTATACCATTAGCAAAGCCTTTGGTTTCAGCAGACATAGAAATTGATAATTCTGCTGTATCATCTGGTTGTAATGTAGTAGGTAATTTATAGAAATACATTCTATTAACTGTATCAGAAACTACCGCTTTTATGGGCGCACCATTATAGATGATTTCTCCTAATTGCGTATGTTCTGCAGGATATTGAACATTTAATAATAGTGTATCAATAGGAGTGTCGTAATTATTAATCAACTTAAACTCTCCAGTAGCTTTTAGGGCTCTTTTGTCGGGAAACACATCGATATAGGCTTTTAAATCGGTAACCTGCGGATGTGCCTGATTAATTAATCTTGAATATTTTTTTTCTGCATCTGCCGCTATTTCATTAAAGTAATCTCCATCTTCAATACTATTCAATACTTTTAAGTTATAATAGCTATAGCCTGCTACGGATACAAAAGCAATGATCACCATGGTTAATGCTCCGATCATTTTAAAATTTAATCTTCTTTTGGCTAGAGTTAATCGCTCTTTGGCACTAGAAAAGAATCCGCGATTCCAGAATAGCGTTCCAACTACTAATAATATTGCCATCATTAAGGCCCAATAGAGACTTAAAGCAAAAGTACCATGCATATAATGACCAAAACCATTCAAATCACTCAAGAAAAATGGAGTTGAACCATTGAAAACAAGAAGTGGATTACTACTCTTAAAAGCCAATCCAACCAATAGTGGAAGTCCAATGTATATTAATATGATAATAAAATAACCTAAGAATTTATTATTGACCATCACATGAATAAAGAAGCACAAGAATATGGTAGCAATAAAACTAGGAAGAATTAATGCGAAATTATAAACAGCATACATTCCTAGCTCATACCCAAAATAGCCATTAAATGTTTGAAATAAAGTTCCAACTAGAATATTTACAAATGCTAATACTATGGCAATACCAAGTAGTGAAATAACTTTTGAAAAGTATAAACTGGTATTGTTAATTGGTAAGGCATCATAAAACACAAAAGTCTTGTTTTTACGAGTCCTATGAACTGCTTCTCCAGAATAGATGATTAAAATAATAATGGATAAAAGAGAGATTCCACCAGAAATATAGGTCGTTACAAGTCTTGTAAGTGGTAAATTAGGAGTTCCATATAATTCATTAGCATTAAAAATGGTAATTAAAGATAGAATGATTCCAATTATAATCAAGATGATGAAAACAGGGTCTTTAATAATAGAAATAAACTCAATTTTACTTAAAGAAAGTAAGTTGTTTCTGTCTGTTCTTTTATTAAAAATTTGCGATATAGCACCTGTAAAAGAAGGTACAAGTCCACCATCTTTAGTCTTCTTCTCCTTTTTACTAGAAGTCAAGAATTTCTTATAATCAAACTTAAATAAAGTTAGTAAGAAGAGTATGAATCCTACACCTAACCAAAGCATTCGATTTAATAAGAATTTACCATAAATGGGTAGTTGATTTGTGTTTAGCTCGTTTATCGACCAATATTTCTTAATAAAACTATACGCTCTACCACCAAATGGATCCAGATATATTGTTAGCCACTGATTATCAAGGCTGGCAAGTAAATTTCCTGAAATACTGTATAATAGAAATAAAAACATTCCTCCAAGATATATAATAGGCATTTTCTTAAAAAAGGCCATCAAACAAAAGAAGAGAGACCCTATAAGAAATGCATTGACTTGTAAAGTGAATATGAATGGCAATAGATAGGATGATAGATTAAAAGCATCATAATCTCCATAATCAGGTCTATCCAGATACATTCCTGTAGTAAAACCTATAATGGCTCCTAGGACAATAAAGATGTTCAATAGGGTAACTATTGTGAAACTCCCAAAAAATCTTCCTAACACATATGATTTTTGCGTAATCGGAAATGTAAAATAGGTTTGTGCAGTCTTATGGTCTTTATCTCTGAAGATCGGAACTCCCATTATGGCTGCATAAAAGAAAATGGATATAACGGAGATAGGACCAATAATCCCCGCAATATTATTAGGACTATTTACAAACTGAGCAGTCGATGATTCCTGAAAAACAGCAATCAAAAGAGCCATAGCGAGTCCCAATCCTGCATAAATCCAGGTAGCAGGTCTACGTAGACGATATTGTAATTCGAATAAGAATATTTCTTTCATAATTATGCCTCCTGTTCTTGCTTCTGGTTAATACTATAGAAATAGAATTCTTCTAAACCATTACTCATGTGCTCAAAACCATTTTCTGGAGTACTTTCACTATATATATTGACAAAAAATTGACCACCTCTTAGATAATTAGAAAGCACAGTATATTCACTCTCGTAACGTTCTAACTCTGTTTTTTCTATCTGTTTTTTGAATATTTTACCATCAAGCGTAGTAGATAATTCTTGTGGATTTCCTTGTGCAAGGATTCTACCTTCATTAAAAACGGCCATATGCTCACAGAGGTTTGTTACATCATCTACGATATGAGTGGATAAGATTACCACGGCATTTTCACCTAATTCACTTAATAGGTTATGAAAACGGTTACGTTCTAATGGATCTAAACCAGCTGTTGGTTCATCCACAATAATTAGTTTTGGATTCCCTAATAAAGCTTGAGCAATCCCGAAACGTTGTCGCATCCCGCCAGAAAAATCTCCTAGGTTACGATTTCTAAATTTATACAGGTTTACTTTGTTTAATAAATCTGCCACATATCCTTTGCGCTCACCAGCATTAGTAATGCCTTTTACTTTGGCAATATGATTAAGCATCATCTCTGCAGAAACTTTTGGGTATACTCCAAAATCTTGTGGTAAATACCCTAATACTTTTCTGAGTTCTTCAGGTTGTTTAAAAACATCAATTCCATCAAAATCAATCGATCCTGTATCTGCAAGCTGCAGTGTAGCGATGGTTCTCATTAAAGTAGATTTTCCAGCGCCATTAGGACCAAGTAGACCAAACATTCCTTTTTCTAATGTTAGATTTACATCATTTAAGGCTTGTGTTCCGTTAGGATAGGTTTTATTCAGATTTTTTATTGTAAGCATATTCTATAAGGTTTAGCAAAGTTTATGTATTGAATTGTTAGTATGAAATGTTTTGTATTTGTTACAGAATTTCAACTAATTAACTTAAGTTATTAGTAACCTTTGATTATCTTGTTAAGATTCCTTCTCACCAGAGGGAGAGGAAACTATTGTTTTAATAAGAAAGAATACCTAATAACTTAAGTTAAATATCACTGTCATAAAATAAAAGATATATCCCTATCTTTACAACTATAAACACTTATCATTATTAATGCATCAACTCCGTAGAAATAGAAGGTTACGAACTAATGATTCGATTCGATCTTTAGTTAGAGAACATACCATTACTCCTAATGATTTTTTAGTCCCCCTTTTTGTAGTAGAAGGTAATAATATAAAGGAAGAGATCACCTCAATGCCTGGGTATTATAGATATAGTTTAGACTTACTTAAGAATGAAGTACGTGAATTATGGTCTATGGGATTGAAATCGGTGTTGCTTTTTGTAAAAGTACCGGATACCCTAAAGGATAATAAAGGAACAGAGGCATTGAATCCAGATGGATTGATGCAGCGAGCCATAAAAACAGTAAAAGATGTTGCTCCAGAAATGTTAGTGATGACCGATGTGGCACTAGATCCTTATTCTTCTTATGGACATGATGGAATTGTGGAGGATGGATATATTGTCAATGACCCTACGTGTGAGGTGTTAGCTAAGATGTCTTTATCACATGCGCAAGCAGGAGCAGATTTTGTAGCACCTAGTGATATGATGGATGGAAGAATTTTGGCGATTAGAGAACTCTTGGAAACGGAAAACTATAAGAATACAGGCATTATGAGTTATAGTGCCAAGTATGCCTCAGCTTTTTATGGACCTTTTAGGGATGCGTTGGATTCTGCGCCAGGTTTTGGAGATAAAAAAACATATCAGATGGATTTTGCCAATAGGGATGAAGCGGTAAAAGAAACATTGATGGATATAGAGGAGGGAGCCGATATTGTGATGGTAAAACCAGGATTAGCATATCTGGATATTTTGCGTGATGTGCGCGATGCAGTAGATGTACCAGTAGCTGTGTATCAGGTAAGTGGTGAATATGCCATGCTGAAAGCAGCAGCAGAAAAAGGATGGCTTGATCACGATGCAATAATGATGGAACAGTTAATCGCTTTTAAAAGAGCAGGAGCACATATCATTGCTAGTTATTTTGCTAAAGATGTAGTTAAACTTTTAGGCTAATAATAGTTTATATAAATTCATGTATTATGGTAAGTAGGGATCGATTGTATCAGACTTTTGGAGAATTATTATACGTAATCGCGATGAGCGATGGAGTTATCCAGAAGGAAGAAGTGAAAACGCTGGAAGAAATCCTACAAGCACATCCAAAGGGACAAGAAATTAAATGGTCTTTTGATTATGAAAATGATAATCAGAATGATATTGAGACTTTATATAAAAAAGTTATTGAAGTTTTTTCGGATAACGGTCCAGATGAAGAATATGATTTTATGATTTATGCGCTGACTAAAATAGCAGAAGCTAAAGATGGGATTGGTTCTAAGGAAGAAAAAGTAATCAGTAGTTTCTCTAAAGATCTATTAGAACGATTTAAAAAAGATATTGATAATTTATTTAACTCATAAGATCACACAGATGAAAAACATTTTTATCGTACTCTTAAGTATAGCTTTTGTCGCTACTAGCTGTCAATCAGAAAAGAAACCCGAAAAAGAAAAAATCGTCATCGGAGGCAAGAAAAAATCAACATCTCCAGAATTCGAATTGGGTAAAAAATTATTTAAAGGAAAAGGAAATTGCTACTCTTGTCATAGAGTAGATAAAAAATCTATAGGGCCAAGTGTCATAGAAATTATGAAAATCTACAAAGAAGAAAATGGTGATATCATAGGTTTTCTAAGACAGAAAAAAGATCCAATTGTAGATCCAGATAATTATGCAGTTATGAAAACAAACTTCATTCGTTTAGAAAAATTTACGGATGAAGAATTGAAGGCAATAGAATTATATATGAACGAAGTGGTTGCTAAGTGATGAAACATTTTTTTATACTTATTTTTCTTATTTCGTATGCCGCCATGTCTCAACAAATAACACCTAAATCCGCTTTTCTCGAAAAATGGAATAATTCTAAGGAATACTTATTGGCAATTGCCGAATCCATGCCAGAAGAGAATTATGCTTTTAAGCCTACAGAACGTGAAATGGATTTTAAAAATCAATTGCTTCATATATGTGGAAATATGTTGTGGTTAAGCACCACCTACTTTTCTGATGAAGAGTTCGATCGTAAAAAACTTTCAGAAAATGCTCCTGAGTCTAAAGCAGATCTGATCAAATTACTTAAAAAGTCATTTGACGTTGTTTATGATCGAGTAGATAATACATCCAAAGATTCATTAACAATTGAAGTAGATTTTTTTGCTGGTCCAAAATCGAAGCTTCAGATTCTGAATTTGCTTCAGGATCACGTAACGCACCATCGCGGACAATTGATTGTGTACTTAAATCTAAAAGAGATTAAACCACCAAAGTACGTAGGTTGGTAATTTGAATCTTAAAGCATACTTGATATATTTTTTAAAATAATCAAAAGCCATCTTTTCTTTTTACAAATGCTAACCAAATCCGTACTTTAGCAAAACTAATTTTATACCATGGCATTACTACTTGTATACGGAGTCGTATCTATTTTCTTTTCGTTTTTATGTTCAATTCTGGAGGCAGTTTTATTGAGTATCACTCCTACGTTTCTTAACGTTAAGAAAAAAGAAGGAAAAGCATATGCAACTTCTTTAGAAAAATTAAAGAAAGATGTAGATAGACCACTTATCGCTATTTTAACGCTCAATACCATAGCACATACTGTTGGAGCTATATTGGTAGGTGTGCAAGCAAAAGTAGCCTATGCCGAAATGTATGGATCGGCCACTCGCACAGTTCTTGGAGTTGAAATGACTGAAGACCTAATGGTTGGAGTTGTATCTTCTATTATGACTATTTTTATCTTAGTTTTATCAGAAATTATTCCCAAAACCATAGGAGCTACGTATTGGAAACAATTAGCCAACTTTACCGCTAAAGCGTTAAACGTTTTGATCTGGCCACTAAAATGGACTGGAATATTATGGCTTCTGCAATTAACAACAAAACTTATTGGCGGCAAAGGTCATCACGGATCTGTACTAAGCAGAGAAGATTTTACGGCTATGGCAGATATCGCTGAGGAAGAAGGCGTTTTTGAAGAGTCAGAATCTAAAGTAATCAGAAATCTTCTGAATTTTAAAGCCATTTTTGCAAAAGATATCATGACACCAAGAAGTGTAATGAAGATAGCTCCAGAAGAGCAAAATGTTCAAGAGTTTTTTGAAGCAAATAAAAATCTACGTTTTTCCAGAATTCCGGTTTTTGCGGATACCCCAGATAACATAACAGGCTATGTCTTAAAAGATGAAGTCTATAAAGAAATGGCAGAAGATCATCATGCTAAAAAATTAGGCGATCTTAAACGAAAAATGTTTGTAGTAGATCGTGATGTACCCGTTCCTAATTTGTTTGAAAAATTGGTAGAACATAAGGAGCATGTCGCTTTGGTTGTAGATGAATATGGTTCTATAAGTGGTGTGGTTAGTATGGAAGATGTAATCGAAACACTACTTGGGTTAGAAATTATGGATGAAAGTGATCAAGATTCTAATATGCAGGAGTTAGCCCGAAAAAACTGGGAAAGCAGAGCCCGTCGTATGGGACTTTTGGACGATAAAAAAGAAGAATGATTGAAACCGTTTTTATAGAAACTCCTTTAGGGATTGCTTCTATATCAGGAGATGAAAATGGTGTTACAAAGATTTCTATAACCGAAGATACTAAAGAAAAACCTTCTACAAAGATTCCTGATGTTTTGGAAGAAGCAACCGCTCAATTACAGGATTATTTTGACGGAAAAAGAAACAACTTCGATATTAAACTGAATCCATCAGGAACTGATTTCCAAAAGAAAGTATGGAAAGAGTTATCTAAGATCCCTTTTGGGAAAACTGTAAGTTACCTGGATATTGCGAAACGACTTGGAGATCCTAAATGTATAAGAGCTGCCGCATCTGCTAACGGAAAAAATCCTTTATGGGTTGTAGTACCGTGTCATCGTGTTATTGGTAGCGATGGATCGCTTACAGGATACGCAGGAGGATTATGGCGAAAAAAATGGTTGCTTGATCATGAAAACCCTGTGAAACAACAATCTCTTTTTTAATTTTAGTAAACTTCACGAAATATAATTTAGGGTTCTCTCCGTATTTTCTGTTTATATAGTATAGATATGATTATATTATCTTATGATACAAACATATAGATATCTCTCGGTAATTTGTACGCTTCTTTTTTTTAATATGTATGCGCAAAATCCGATAGCTAAAGAGCTGAATAGATCCTTGATTAAGGAGAATGATTCTATTGGTATTTTGATTAAGAAAGCGGATAGTTTAAGCAATTCCAAAAATCTTACCCAAGCAGAGGATATCTATAGAAAGGCGTTTCGTTTGGCAAGAAGAATTGGAGATAAAGACCTTATTCTTGATACAGGATTTAAGTTAGAACGATTTCAGTCTGCGGTATTGGGAAAAAATAATGAAGCTGAAAAAATCGTTGATTTTATAAATAGTTATTGCACCAAAATAGATGATAGAGACTGTATTATAAAAAGTGTTATTCGCTATGGAGAATTTCAACAGAAAAAAAATCAATTTATAGAAGCGTTAGGATACTTTAATCAGGCCTTGCAATTATTAGAAAACACGGATGATAAAAATCTATATTGGAAAGCGTTAACATCAAGAGGTTCATTGTTTCGGGTTATTGGTGACTATGATCAAAGTAAAAAAGATTATAAAAAAGCAGTTCATTATCTTAGAGAAGAAGATTCTGAGTATACAAAAGGTATCTCGTATGTAAATATTTCAGCATCATTTGGGAATGATCAACCGGACTCCACAATATATTATTCAAAATTAGCTTCACGAAATTGTGTTAATAATAAAACATCTAGAGAATGTAATCTAGCATATAATAACATGGCATGGTCATTTTTTTTAAAAGGAAACCCTGAAAAAGCCTTAGAAATTATCAATGCAAACATAGATCTGGATGCCATTGCAAATAATGATACAGATAGCTTATATCCGGCCTTGATGCATACGTTAGCATCGATTTATCATGAATTAGGAGACTATAAAAAAGCTATTAAATATTTTAAAATAGCAGAAGAATACTATATTAAAAGAAATGATATTGCAGATATCATTCTTACCAAAGAAGATTTGTCTAAATCCTATGAGAAAATTGGGGATTTAGCTACTAGTATTAAGCTCCTAAGAGAAGTAAAACCGCTAACTTCTCAATTGGATAAAATAAAAATCAGTAAAGAAATAGCTAGGATAGAAAGCAAAAAGCTACTAGATATTAAAGAAGAACAAATTTCTGATTTAGAACAAGAAAATCTTAAAATAGGGAAGGCAATAAGTAACAGTAAGCTGTTTATTTATTTTTTAGGAACGTTTTTACTCATTGCTGTATCCGTGTTGCTGTACCGAGGACATAAAAATAAAGTTAGGTTTCATCAGCTTAATGAAGAATTAAGTTTAAATAGATTAAAGTCACTTAGATCTATGATGAATCCTCATTTTTTATTTAATTCATTTAGTACGCTACAGAATTTCATTCTTAAAAAAGATAGCCTTAGAGCCAACGAATATATGACCGAGCTTTCTGGGTTAATACGAAATGTTTTATCGAGTTCTGATAGTATCTATATTAGTTTTAAGGAAGAAATAGAGATTCTAAAATCTTATATTAGTATTGAACAAGAACGGTTTGATCAAAGTTTTGAAATAAAGTATATTCTTGATGAAAAATTAGTTGAAGCCAATCCCACGCTTCCCTCTATGGTAGTACAACCTTATATAGAGAATGCAATAATTCATGGGTTTTCACATGCTGATAAAAAAGGGTTGCTAACAGTTTCTTTTCAAAAAGAATCGAATTCCGTTGTGTGTAAGGTATTGGATAACGGAATTGGTCGGTATGAAGCAGAGCGATTACAAAAAGAAGGAAATGATACTATTCATTTATCTATTGCAACTAGGAATACAGATGAACGATTAAGAATTTTAAGTAAAGTAGGTGATGATAATGCCAGCGTATTCATAAACGATCTGTTTGATGATGTGGGAAATGCTAAAGGGACGGAAGTAATTATAACATTACCGATATTAAAGGAAAATATATGACAGATAAGCTCAAATGTATAATCATCGATGATGAAAAAAAAGATAGAGAGAATATGCGTATGCTTTTGGATTCATATTGTCCACAAGTAGAGATTATAGGAGAAGCTAAAGATCGAAAGAGCATTCTTTCTATATTATCAGAGTTAAATCCTGATTTGATTTTTATAGATATTCAATTGGGAGCGATCTCTGTATTTGATATCTTAAATGAATTGGATAGTATTGAGTTTAAGATTGTATTTGTTACTGCTTTTGATAAATACGCCATACAGGGTTATCAATATGATGCAATAGATTATTTATTGAAACCTGTAGATCCTAAACGTTTGATTAAAGTAATAGATAAAACATTTAGACTAAAAGATGAATTAAAGTCTAAAGAGAATATTGAAAATGATTTTAAGGAATTGTATTCCAAAGTAATGGAAACTCCCAAAATATCCATAACCGACGCCAAAGGAGTACATATTGTAAAAACCATTGATGTCTTATATTGCGTGAGTGATGGAAACTATACCACCTTTGTGATGAAAGATGAAATAGAAATTGTAATCTCTAAAAATTTAAAGCATTTTGAATCAAAATTACAAGGTTATGGCTTTTTAAGAATTCATAAATCCTATCTAGTAAATCTTAGTCATATTGACTTTCTTGTTAAAGAACAAGGAGGTTCTGTTATTATGAAAAATGGAAAATCGCTACCAATCTCCAGAAACGGTAAGAAAGAACTCTACGAAAAAATGAATATTTTATAAAGTACATCTATATAGGTCGCCTAATGTTATTTTCTGTTTAGTGTTAATATTCAGCGCTTTAACTATCTAGTTTGAAGGGTTGAATTTTATTTAATGTGTATAAAAGTACGTTTTATACACCCAAACCTACCATTAAAACAATCAACCAACAAAAAGTTGTATGTCTCTTTTACTTTTGATTCTAATTAACTCAAATAAAGATACATACTATGAAATTGAATTTTTTAAGAATCGGAGCAGTTGCGCTTACCTCACTGCTACTTACAACTACATCTTGTTCTGATGAAGGATTGGAAATTGCTGAAGAGGTAAATGAGAGCCAACTTCCAAAAGACGTTTTGAATAAGGTTTTAGAACTTAAATTAGATCCTAATGGATTCGAAGTAAGAGAAGTTGCAAATCTGGATGGAACAATTAGACAAGTAGTAATTACATCTGGAGATATGGCTATGGATAAAGATAGATTCTTGCAAATCCCTGCTAGTAAAGATGGTGTTTCTAAACAATATCAAACAGAGTTTATCATAGATACAGATATCCACCAAGAAGTTAACATTATTGTCTATACAGGAGATCAAATTTTTAATGGAGATACTCCTATAGTTGAAGGTTTGTCTGAAGCTGCTCAGCAAGGTGTTAAAGATGCTGTAGAAAACTGGAATTCAGTTTGGGGATCTAAACTGAAGCTTACAGCAGATTTTAGTTCATCACCTAATTTTGATTCAAACTTTTATGAAACGTCTATTGCAGTAGATCTTAGCTTAAATGGTTTTGGAGGTTTTGCTGATTTTCCTGATGCTGATGGAAACCCTGGAAACTACTTATTTATAAGTCCTGGAGCAAGCTCGAATGCTGCAAATTTTCCTGATGCTATCGAACATTTGATTACACATGAGTTAGGGCATACTATTGGTTTTCGTCATACAGACTGGAATAGCAGACAAAGTTGTGTAGACCAAGGGTTAGAAGATGCACCATCTGTAGAAACTAATCCTCCTGCAAGAATTTTTGGCACATTACCTAGTATTCCAGGGATTCTCGAACAAGAAGATTCTATTATGAACGCTTGTTTTGGAGAAACTGATGGAGAATTGAATTTCTTTGATGAAAATGGTTTAAGAAATTTATATTCTAGCTTTTACTAAGCTAATTATCCATAATATTTGTTAAGCAAAGAGCACTAATTTAGTGCTCTTTTTTTGTGATCAAAAATGGATTGATAGTATGAGGTTTATTTTTATAACTTAGTGCTTCAAAATTTTTAGATTTATGAAAATCATTAAAAAGCTCCTTAAAGGCCTCGTGGCTATCTTGCTACTTTGCATAGTTTTATTATATATTTTTGATTACGACTATATCCTTAAGGGAGTTCGTGTGGTATATATGACAGGTCATACCACAGCATATATAGATGATTACACCTATTTTGATAATCATACTATAGAAAAAGGAAATACGCCTATTCCCTGGAAATTGCATGCCAATTATAATAAAGCAACGCCTACAGAAAGATTAAATGCTACCAATGAGGCAATGGGAACCGTAGCTTTTATGATTATTAAAAATGATGAAATATGGTATGAGAATTATGCAGAAGGCTATGGGACGGAGTCTAAAACAAATTCATTTTCTATGGCAAAAAGTATCACAACTGCACTGCTAGGAAAAGCAATTATGGATGGACATATCAAAAGCATGGATCAACCAATTGGGGATTTTTTGCCTAAGTTTTCTGAAGGTTTAGCGGCTAAAGTAACGGTAGGAGATCTGTCATCAATGTCATCTGGATTAAATTGGACAGAACATTATACAAGTCCTTTTTCTATAACAGCAAGAGCGTATTATGATCCTGAACTTAGAGAAGTAATGAATGGTTTAGATATTATTGATGAACCCGGAAAAGAGTTTAGATATTTAAGTGGCAATACTCAATTATTAGGAATGGTAATTGAGAAAGCGACCGGTAAAAATTTATCAACATATCTAAGTGAGGGTTTTTGGAAACCAATGGGTATGGAACAAGATGCTTTGTGGCAGGTGGATAGTGAAGATAGTGGAATGGAGAAAGCATATTGTTGCATCGCTAGTAATGCTCGAGATTTTGCTCGTTTCGGAGTGATGTTTAAAAACGACGGAAAGTTTGGAGGAAGACAAATATTACCTAAAGAATTCACAAAACTAATTACAAAAAAACGTTTTGAAAATGATGACATGTATGGCTATGGATTGTGGTTATCTGATCATATGAACAAAGATATATTTGTAATGCGCGGGATTTTAGGACAATATGTAATTAGTATTCCTCAGGATAATGTAATTATTGTACGTCTTGGTCATCACAGAGGTCAGCCACAAGGATCTTTTAGTGAAGACTTCTTTATTTATATAGAAGAGGCTTATAAAATGTTAGGGAATGCTTCATAAGATTAATCTAGAACACATCCTGTTTTTAGATATAGAAACAGTGCCAGAACAGGAAAATTTTGATAAACTATCGGATGAAAAAAAATATCTGTGGGCTGATAAAACCAAATATCAGCGTAAGGATGAGTTTTCTCCAGAAGAGTTTTATGATCGGGCAGGTATCTGGGCAGAATTTGGAAAGATTGTTTGTATCTCGGTAGGATATTTCACTTTTAAAGGCGAAACAAGATCTTTTAGAACTACTTCTTTTTATGGAGAAGAGAAACAATTGCTGATTGATTTCAAAAACTTATTAGAGACACATTATAACCGACCACATCACTTGCTTTGCGCGCATAACGGTAAAGAGTTTGATTTTCCATATATAGCCAGAAGAATGATCATTCATAATATCAGCTTACCTTTTAAGCTAGATCTATTTGGTAAAAAGCCTTGGGAAGTTGCACATTTAGACACCTTGGATTTATGGAAATTCGGAGATTATAAACACTATACGTCTTTAAAACTCCTGACCAATATTTTGGGAATCCCTTCTCCAAAAGACGATATCGATGGTAGTCAGGTAAGACAAGTGTATTATGAAGAAAATGATATAGATCGTATTGTGATTTATTGCGAAAAAGATACTGTGGCCGTTGCCCAGATTCTGTTGCGTCTGCGACAAGAAGAATTGCTGGATGAAGATGAAGTGATTTCTGTATAAAAGAGGGTGCTAACCATAAAGAGAACCACATAGAATGGTTCTCTTATATTATATATTTAAAGGTTATTGTAGTTGAGCTAAAACAGATTTACTCATTAGTTTCCCATTAGGCTTTGTGGTTTCTTGTTGTACCAAACCAACATCTTTAGCGATCCATTGTTTTACAAGAAACGTTTGTTTCATACCCATACTCATACTAGTTTCATTGGTGTAAGTAATGAGATAGCAATTAAACGATCCAGCAGAAGTGGTGATAGTTTCTTTAGATTCCACTTTGCGGTTTTTTAGATCTACTGTCATGTCTATGCTCATAACTCCTGCATCAACAGACATAATTACTTGACCATCGGGTAATTCTTGTCCTACGGAGAGCGAGCTAGGAAAATCAATACCTTTTCCCTGAATACTATATTCCATATTCTTGTATTGATTAAATAATTTAGGAGAAATTATAGATTCTGGATCTAAGGTTGTTATCCCTCCATCACAGGTTACTGTAAATTGTGTTTCCGTAATTGTTTTTTGTTTTTTGGAATCACTTACATACATATTCATGGTAATCTTGGATTTTGATCCCGAAGAATTAACATCCAACACCTCATAGTTTGTTTCGGATGTTAGCTTATTCTTTTGATTATAATGCTGCATAGTTATTTTAGTTCCTGTTTTAGAAGGATAAAATTGGCTACAACTGTTTTGAGCGGTTATATTGCTTACCGTGAAAATTGCGAGAATTAGATATAGCGTTTTCATATATAGATTATGATTTGTTTGATTTAGTCTTCATTAATTGTCCAAATTTCACCAGAAGTACTAGATGCTACATATCCTCCGAAAAGCCATAGTTCATCTCTATAAACAAGGTTTGTATGAGAATGCGAACTTTGAAAAGGAATAATTTCCTCATACTTTGACCAGTTGATCATATCAGATGAATACCAAATATCTTGTGTAATTCTTGATGTTTCTGACTGACCATTAATGATCCAGACTTTGTTGTTGAAAACAGTTGCCGTATATAAATCTCTAGCATTAAAAATAGGAGTCGATGTAGATACTAACGACCAGTTAATACCATTAAGACTTGACCAGATTTCGTTGAATCGACTAGTCTCATTTCTGCCTCCAATGACATATAAGGTGTTATTAAAAGCAACGGTTTCGTGGTTTCCTCTAACAGGAAAAGCATTTGAATTTTCTTCTACCCAGTTGATACCATCTACGGTAGACCATACAAGCATATTGGTTCTTGAAGAAGAAGGGCCGATAACATACATTTTGTTATTGAGTACTGTTGTAGTATGAGCAGACATTTGACCAAATGGCGCATCCATAGTGACATTTGACCATGTCGAACCATCATTGGATCGCCATATATCGGATAATAGATCACCAGCGTTATTTTTTCCACCGATTAACCACATTTCATTATTAAATACAGTTAAAGTATGACTATATCTTGCTTCAAAAATGTCATTTGTTACTGAAATCCAGTTCACTCCATTATTACTTGACCAAACGGCGTTTCCAAAGGTGTCATCGGCAGTGTATGCATTATCTCCACCCACAGACCATACCTTTCCATCAAATACAACCATGGTGTTTTCTGCAAATCCACCCATTTGATCTTCAGAAGTTTTTAAATCAAAGGTTAAAGAAATCTCTGAAACATCATCTGTTATAATAACGTCATCATCGGTATTACAAGCTATATTGATACTAAATAGAAATACTAATAAAATTCTTGAGGTTTTCATTTTGTTAAGTTTTACGATTTGTTATTTGTGTGTGATTTTAGTGTGAGGTAAACATATCGCATAGAAAAATCGCTCCCAAGGAGCGATTTTATGTAGATTCTTATTCTTTAGATATATCTTTTACCACTGTTTTGTAGTAGTACTAAGACCTTGGTATAGCAGTTTTAGGGGTGTTGAGGTTTTTTCGGTGATGGTATCAGTATCACCTAATTCAAAAAAATAGGTATACTCATCAATACTGCTTTTTCTTCCTATAGTTAATCCTGCAGGTTTAAAGAGTGCAATATATCCTGTATCAATTGTAGCTACACTATTCCTTTTAAGCAAGAAATATACATTAGTATTTATAGCAGAATGTTTAGGTAGATTACTTCCAATATCAAAATAACCTTCGGTATTACTTGTGTTGGACAGTTTGACTTTGCAACCAAGTTGATTGGTTGCTGAAACGGCATGGTATTTAAATGCAAAAAGATAGCTGTTTTCAGGCATGATAGCCATATTTGTCTGATTAGCTAGTGTAGATGGAGATGATGTAGTAGTTATAATATCAGAAGTAGTATTATACTCTAAATTAGAACTACCAATAACATTCAGATCCTGCACTCCGGAAGCTAAAGCAAGATATTCTTGTTTAGTTATAAGAATCCATTCTCCATCAATTGCATTTACATAGTTTTCTCTAGAGGTAGATAAAAGGTTACCTACTTTATCATTAGGATCGATAGCTATTATTTCTTCTTTATCACAAGAAGAAAATAGTAGAGAATTTAATATTAAAAATAATACAATTCTAATATCGTTACATTTCATTTCATTTTCTTTTTATGATATAGCATATTAATAATAAGAAGATAAAATCAAAATGAGATAAAAGAATTAGTATCTGAGAGGGTTCCTTTATTATACGAGTTTAAAACTCTCTTAATTGTATTAGTTGTGAGATGGTTTATTTTGTTATTTCTTTTCTTAGTATAACAAATACAAGCTAATTTCTTCCTTTTTCGTTTGGATATAGTTGATAAACAGGATCACTTTGCCAGAATTCCTTGGTATCAATATCCATAACAGTAAGAGGGCCTTTAAAAGCAGCACCAGTATCAATATTCCAAATGCAAGTAGCATTCACAGGTGTGGTTTTGTTAATTCTGGTTACAGGAGTATGTCCAATATAAATTTCATCAAAAAGTAAAAGCCTCTTAGGATAAGTAAGATCTGTCTTTTTAAGTTTTGGATCTATTGCCAGAGCAGTTTCCCATAATGTTCGATCCCAATAGAATAATTTACTAAAGTATTCTCGATGAGGTCCGTGAAGGTTTGTAAAACCTGCATGAAGAAATAGACGATTACGGTCATCTATGTGATAATTGGTTAGATACTCATAAAAATGAAGATGAACATCAATTTCTTCTTTTGATAAGGTACTGTAAGAATCAATCGTAGCTTGACCACCGTGTATCATCCATTCTGGGTTATATTTTTTTTCGGTTAGCCAAGTATAGCAGAGCTCATCATGATTTCCTCTTATAAAGATGCAATTATATGTTTTTTGTAATTCTATAAGAAAAGAAACAAGTTGGGCGCTATCACTCCACCCATCGACATAATCGCCTAAAAAAATTAAGGTATCATCGGCTGTGATTTTTGCTTTTTCAATTAATTGTTGCAAAGCTTTTAGGGCTCCGTGCATATCTCCAATAACAAGAGTTCTGTTCATCTGTACTCGTTTTAATAGGTTCTGAAGATACTATTTTACAAAGTTTTAAATGCGATTAAGGTATTGCTAAGCTATGATTTTTACGAAAATTAATTCATTGTATTGTTTATCAGTGATTTAAGCTCGTTCTGGTTGTAGCTGATATAAATATTTCAAATTTTTGACCTGCTACAGCAATCATCTTGGTTTTCTAATAAATAAAGGGAAAGTAAAATGCTTTCCCTTTATTTATTTTGTGAAGTATTATCCTGGTTTAACTATACCTTACTTTTCTTAAGATTCGCATACTTTCTTTATATAGAGAATATACTTCATCATCAACATAGTTTTTTAGGTAAGGTTTTGCTTCTTCTAATTTATCTTTTGCTTCACTAAAGTCATTAAAATAACACAATAGATAAGTTACGGGAAGGTTGAAAATATCTTTTTGTTCGTTTTTTGTTAATGGCATTTTCTTTTTTAACTTCTCTATCAATGCGTTGTTACTATTGTATAAATGATGTAAAGTTTTTCTGTCAAATTGTGGTGGTTCAAACAAAATTTTACTTTCTATATCGTAACTTACATTATTCTTAAACTTAATTGTAACTTCTTCTAAAGGATAGTAGTCATAGGTGTCTTGTAAGCCGAGCTGAACATATTCTACTATTTTAAACTCATCATTAGTTATTGAAATACTTACTTCATCAAATTGTGAGTAAAATAACTTTACCTGTTCATTAATCAACGCAATATCGACTCTGGAGTAATATATTTCGTCATTAACTCTTTTTTCTTTTGCAGACCAACAGATCACAAAGTATTCTTTAAAAACTTTATAATTTGGATTGTAGTCTTTTCTTAAATTCATAAAGTCGAAAACGCCATCAAGGGTAAGTTCAATATTGTTTTGAGCATGACTTTCTATAGATTCTACAATTTCAGAATTAACGTCTTTAATGACGATATCAAATACCTTAGGCATACTTATACTGCCATCCCTGAAGAAGACAGTACCTCCATAATATTTCCAGATATTTTTACGCAGTGAACATAATCGCCCTTCTTGCGAACGTATGGAAACCAATCCCACGACTTTATCACTTGGTAAATGCGGAAACGGGATATTTTCATAAGCTACAATGGGTGGATTGGAAAGATACGCATTAACAAGGTTTTGAATTTTACTATCATCAAAGAAATCGACACCTATAATCTCATTATCTTCATCTTCAACTCCAATAACGATATATGAATTGTTTTTTGGGTTAGAATTAGAAAGTGCACAGATGTGTTTTAGAAATTTAGCTTTGCCTTCTTTTTCACCAATATTGAGTTTTCGTTTTTTATCATAAAAACTATTCTCATCATTATGAGCTAAAAGATTTTTAATAAGTAAACGCTTGTTGATCATTCCTGTTACAAATAGAAATAGTTGCTTTTCCCAAGTTAAACTTAGCTATTTTTATTGGTCTGACAATGTGTTAAGAATAAAGAAATTATAAACTTTTGTTTACAATTGTACTGTTGGCCTGAGCAGTAGGGAAAACTACAAGATCCGCAATATTTACGTGATAAGGCCTCGTAACTACAAAACCAATGATGTCTGCAATATCTTCTGGTCGTAGCGGGTCAAAACCATTATAAACAGTATTGACTTTTTTATCATCACCTTTGAATCTAACATTACTGAACTCTGTCTCTACTAATCCAGGATGGATTGCTCCAACTTTGATTCCAAATGGATTAAGGTCTATTTGCATTCCTTTATTAATAGCATCCACGGCATGTTTACTGGCACAATACACATTTCCATTGGCATACACTTCTTTGCCAGCTATAGAGCCTATATTTATAATATGACCAGACTTTTGCGAAATCATTTTGGGGATTACCGCTTTAGAAACATATAATAACCCTTTTACATTAATATCTATCATAGCATCCCAGTCATCAAGATTACCTGTTTGAACAGGGTCAAATCCATGAGCATTCCCAGCATTATTAACTAAAATATCAATAGATGCAAATTCTTCTGGAAGCGTATCAATATTCTTAAAAACACTTTCCTTATCGCGCACATCAAAACAAAGTGTATGAACTTTTACTGTGTTACTTAATTCATTTTGTAATGTGTCTAAACGTTCTTGTCTTCGTCCGCAAAGTATAAGATTTATACCGTGTTTCGCAAATTCATATGCAGTTGATTGTCCAATACCGCTAGTTGCACCTGTAATTAATGCTGTTTTCATTGTCTTGAGGTTATATATTTTTTCTTTTAAATATTTTCACTAAAATAAATGCAAAGCCAATAATTAAATATATAAACATAGGTTGGTATTCTTCATTTCTAAATGCTTCAAAAGCAGCAATAAAGAAGAACCCTGCTATTATATATGAGAAGAGAGATAACTTTTTCATTTAGATTTTTGCAACACTTCAGAGAAGCTTTCGTCTTTTTGTAAAATCATCGCGAAAGCCGATGAAGATTATTGCGTCCGTTTTTTTAGTATAAAGATCTAAATATACTGTAAAATTTGGGCGTAAGCTTATTTTAAAGAGATACATTTAACCTATAATTAACAAGAAAAAGAAAAATAATTTAACAATTTGCAATGCTGAAATATGAATGTTAAATTCACGGCTTTAAAAAAAAGAATAGATGGAAGAAAATAGTTCTATTGATATTGCTTCAATCAATGAGAAAATACAGAGAGAATCTGCATTTGTAGATTTACTTGCTTTAGAAATTAATAAGGTAATCGTAGGCCAGAAACATATGGTAGAACGTTTACTAATTGGATTGCTTGGACAAGGGCATATTTTGCTAGAAGGTGTTCCTGGGTTAGCAAAAACTTTGGCGATTAACACACTGTCTAAAGCTGTTCACGGAAGTTTTAGTCGTATCCAGTTTACACCGGATTTATTGCCTGCGGATGTGACAGGAACGTTGATTTATAATATGAAAGAGAATGATTTCTCAATCAAGAAAGGACCAATTTTTGCAAATTTCGTATTAGCTGATGAGATCAACCGTGCTCCAGCAAAGGTACAGAGTGCTTTATTAGAAGCCATGCAAGAGAAGCAGGTAACTATTGGAGATGAAACCTTTACATTAGATAAACCATTCTTAGTAATGGCAACTATGAATCCAGTAGAGCAAGAAGGAACCTATCCATTACCAGAAGCACAGGTGGATCGTTTTATGCTAAAAACGGTTATTGATTATCCTAAGTTAGAAGATGAGCAATTAATTGTTCGTGCAAACCTGAAAGGCTCTTTTGAGAAAGTAAATCCAGTGGTCTCTGTCGAACAAATTCTTAAAGCTCAAGAAGCAGTGCGAGATGTGTATATGGATGAGAAGATCGAAAAATATATTCTAGATATTGTTTTTGCTACTAGATATCCGGAGAAATATGGTTTGGAAGAATTAAAGCCTTTAATCAGTTTTGGAGCTTCTCCAAGAGGTAGTATTAACTTGGCTACAGCGGCTAAGTGCTATGCTTTTATTAAGAGAAGAGGATATGTAATTCCTGAAGATGTACGTGCAGTTGTACATGATGTATTACGTCATCGTATTGGTATTACATATGAAGCCGAAGCAGAAAACGTGACTTCAGAAGAAATCATTAATAAAATTGTGAATGAAATTGAAGTACCATAGAGATTTTGGATTTTCGAATTACGATTTTGGATTTTTGTAATTCTCAATCGTCAATTATTAAATCGTCAATCGTAAATCATAATAATGGATACCAAAGAGTTACTAAAAAAAGTTCGAAAAATTGAGATCAAGACCAGGCGCTTGAGTGATCATATATTTGGAGGAGAATATCATTCTACTTTCAAAGGTCGTGGTATGACCTTTAGTGAGGTGCGCCAATATCAATATGGAGATGATGTTCGTAATATTGATTGGAATGTGACTGCCAGATACAATGTGCCGCATATCAAGGTTTTTGAAGAAGAACGTGAGTTAACAATGATGTTGATGGTAGACGTTTCTGGATCGCAATTGTTTGGTACTAAACAGCAGTTCAAAAAGGAAATCATTACAGAGATTGCGGCGACATTAGCTTTTTCGGCAACCCAGAATAATGATAAAATAGGTTTGATTTTATTTACCGATGAGATCGAACTTTTTATTCCACCAAAAAAAGGAAGATCTCACGTACTTAGAATTATTAGGGAATTATTAGAATATAAACCACAAAGTAAACAAACGGATATTACAGCTGCATTAAAATTTTTATCCAATGTGATGAAGAAGAAAGCAATTGTATTTATGCTTTCGGATTTCATTACGGATGATTATCAACAAACACTAAAGATTGTAGGAGGAAAGCACGATGTTACGGGTATTAGAGTATATGATCAGAGAGAAGAAGAGATTCCAAATTTAGGAATGGTTCAGATGGAAGATGAAGAAACAGGAGAACTATTATTGGTAAATACTGGTTCCAAGAAAACGAGAATGAACTATGCTAAATACTATCAAGAACGAGTGGACTATTTTAGAGATAGTTTTACAAGAAGTGGCGCAGGATCACTAAGTAGTCGTGTAGATGAAAGTTACGTAAAAAAGTTATTAGGATATTTTAAACGAAGAGGATAGGGAACGATAAAGAATGAAGAATTACGAATTACCCATTATAAATAATAAATGTGATGTTCTGCTTTTAGTGAAGGTTAGGAAGATGTTGTTAATGACATTTTTTCTTGTCTTTGTTGGATTTCAAAGCGTTGCCCAGGTTGCTGCGAGTATTGATTCTACCTCAATTCAGATTGGGCAAGAAATTAGGTATAAAATGCAAGTAGAAACAGATTCTACTCAAATTGTAATTTTTCCTGAAGGACAAACATTTTCACCATTAGAGGTTATAGAATCCTATAAGACCGATACCACCAAAAGTGGTAATCGATTTAATTTGATCAAAGAGTATGCATTGACACAATTTGATTCTGGATATTATACGATTCCAAGACAGAAAGTGATGATTGGAGATCAAGTTTTTTTAACAGACTCATTAAAAGTTGAGGTGCGCGATGTAATTGTGGATACGACAAAACAAAAGATGTTTGAGATCAAGCCACTGGTAGACGTAGATGCTTCTTTTTTTAATTGGAAAAAATATATTTGGTGGATAGTAGCCACGATATTATTGATTGGATTGATTGCTTTTTTTGTTTTAAGAAGGAAAAAACGAAAAGAAGCTAAAGAAGATGAATTACCACCATACGAAAGAGCAATCTTAGCACTACAGAGAATTGATGCTTCACAATTGTTAGAACAGGATTCTCATAAGGAGTATTATTCTCAGTTAAGTGATACTGCGCGTAAATATATAGATGAAGAAGTTTACGATCATGCAATGGAGAGTACTACTGATGAATTGATTGAACGCCTTGATGAAGAAATAAAAACAGGAGCACTAAATCTCGATAAACATACCATCGAAGAGCTTAAAACAGTTCTTAAAACTGCAGATATGGCAAAATTTGCCAAATCCAAACCAGATATTGGAACTGCAAAAGCCGATCGTAATGTAATAGAGCGAGTGATTAATGAAACCAAAGAAGCAATTCCTGAACCAACAGAAGAGGAATTACTAGCGGATGAGGAGTATCGAAAGACGGTTGCTGAGAAAAAATTAAGAAGAAAAATCATATTTGGAAGTATAGCAGGTATAGCAGCAATAGCAATTACCTTAACCGTATTTATTATTGTGAAAGGCTATGATGTTGTTAAGGATTCAATCTTAGGGCATCCCACTAAAGAATTAGCCGAAACAGAATGGTTGAGTAGTGCGTACGGTTCTCCGCCGGTGACTATAGCAACGCCAAAAGTATTGATTAGAAATAATTTTCAGCTTACCGAAGAGCAAAAACAAATTCTTAAAGGAAATGAGACTTTTGTATACGGAAGCTTGATAGGAAACTTTTATATTTCAGTATCTACTATACAATACAATCAACAAACAGAGGTAGACCTTAATAAGATAGTAGAAGGTGTTGTAGGTAATTTTGAATCTCAAGGAGCTAAGAATATTTCGGTCAAAGATGAAGAATACGAAACATTAGCAGGTGCAAAAGGGGTAAAAGTTTTCGGAAGCCTTGAAGTAACCAATGCAGTAACTAAGAAGGACCAAAAAAGTGATTATCTGATGCTGAATTTTGGAGAAAATGGAGGATTTCAACAGATTATGGTTGTATATAATAAAGAAGATAGATATGCCAAAGACGTTGCCCAGCGCATTATTAACTCAGTAGAACTTAAAAATGCCAAATAACTATGTTTGAAAATTTCACGTTTGAGAATCCGCAGTTTTTTTGGTTGTTTTTAATACTGCCATTAGCAATCGCTTGGTACATATGGAAACGAAATAAGCAACAGGCAGAACTTAAAATCTCTAGTATTAAAGGATTTAAAACTTCTGGGAGTTGGTTAGCTAAACTAAAACCTTTATTGCTTTTAGTTAGATTAATTGCTTTAGGGTTAATCATTACAGCTATGGCTCGACCTAGAACTGTAGATATATCGACAAAAACAAAAACAACTCGAGGAATTGATATTGTAATGGCGATTGATGTATCTGCAAGTATGTTAGCTAGAGATTTAAGACCTAACCGTCTGGAAGCTTTAAAAGAAGTAGCTGCAGAGTTTATTCAAGGGAGACCTAATGATAGAATTGGATTGGTTATTTATGCTGGAGAAAGCTTTACAAAAACACCGATAACCAGTGATAAAGCTATTGTACTAAGTGCAATGAAGGATATTGTATATAATAACCTGTTAGAGAATGGGACCGCCATCGGTATGGGACTAGCAACTTCTGTAAACAGGTTAAAAGATAGCAAAGCAAAAAGTAAAGTTATTATTCTTCTGACAGATGGTTCTAATAACGCTGGTTTTATTGATCCTAAAATAGCATCAGAATTAGCAGTAGAATACGGTATCAAAACATACACGATTGGGATTGGAACAAACGGAATGGCGTTAGCTCCGATTGCTATCAGACCTAATGGATCTTTTCAATACGGAAACGTAAAAGTAGAGATCGATGAAGAGCTTTTAAAAGAAATTGCAAAAGTTACTAAAGGAAAATATTTTAGAGCGACTAACAATAAAAAGTTAGAGCAGATATACGAAGAGATTGATAAGCTTGAAAAAACGGATGTAGAAGAATTTAAATTCTATAACTATGAAGAAAAATTCAGACCATTAGTATTATTGGCAGGCTTGCTATTATTGGTTGAGTTTTTATTGAGATTCACCGTATTTAGGAGTTTTATTTAATGATTTATGTCATTCCAGCCCTTCGACCTAGCTCAGGATGAACTAAAGGCTGGAATCCATAAAATAAGAAAGTAGATATAAAGTAAAAAGATACTATTTGAAAAAAGGAATCATAATTCAAGGAAGTTCTCGAAGTGATGGAGATACTAATACAGTAGTTTCCTACTTAAAGGATATTACAGGTTTTGATGTAGTAGATTTAAACCAAAGAGAAATTAATTACTTTGATTATGAGTTCAAAAATGAAGATGATTTTGAGATTCTATTTAAGAATATGGTTCAGAATTATCAAACAATAGTTTTAGCAACTCCTGTGTATTGGTATACAATGAGTGGGATTATGAAAGTGTTTTTAGATAGGATTTCTGACTACTTGTATAAAGAAAAAGATTTTGGAAGAATGCTTAGAGGAAAAGAGATGGCCATGATGAGTTGTAGTAATGATGATGATAGAGTAGGTGAGTTTAATCTTCCTTTTTCTAGAAGCGCAACCTATTTAGGAATGGATTATCTAGGGGATATTCATACGTGGGTTAGCAATAAAGAACTTCCTTTAGAAGTAAAAGAAAAAATAAATGCTTTCGGCTTAAAAATAAAGAACTAAATAAGTGTCATACTGAGCCTTTCTGAATCAGAGAAGCTTTATGAGGTGTATTTAGATTGTAATATAAACTGTAAACTAAGAATTATTAAAAATGTACTTACTAGAAGAAAAAATATATTTCTGGTTGTTATTGGTGATACCAGTACTAATAGTATTGTTTCTGGGTGTTGTAATTTGGAAAAAAACAACTCAGAAAAAGTTTGCAGATAAGAACCTATTAAAAAGATTAAGCCCAAACCAGTCGATTTTTAAATCCATACTTAAAGTAGTTATAATTAGTTTGGCATTGGCTTGTTTTGTCCTAGCTTTGGTAAACCCTAAAGTAGGTACTAAATTAGAAACTGTAAAACGAGAAGGTGTTGATGTTGTATTTGCCATTGATGTATCTAAAAGTATGTTGGCGGAAGATATTGCACCCAGTCGACTTGAGAAATCTAAACAATTGGTGACTCAAATCATTAATAATTTAGCAAGTGATCGCGTTGGTATTATTGCATATGCTGCTAGTGCATTTCCGCAGTTGCCAATCACAACAGACTATGGTTCTGCAAAGATGTTTTTGCAATCAATGAATACAGATATGCTCTCTTCTCAGGGAACTGCTATTAATGAAGCAATAGAATTAGCAAAAACATATTATGACGATGAAGAGCAAACCAATAGGGTGTTATTTATCATAAGTGATGGAGAAGATCATCAAGGAAATGTCGGATCTATGGCAGAAGAAGCCGCTCAAGAAGGGATAAAAATATTTACGATTGGTGTAGGAACCACAAAAGGAAGTCCAATCCCTATAAAACGTAACGGGATTGTACAGAATTATAAGAAAAATAATCAAGGAGAAACCGTTATTACAAAACTGAACACGACAATTTTGCAGGAAATTGCCAATCAGGCAAATGGCACATACATTGATGGTACAAGCACGAGCGCTGTAGTAGAAAATGTTACAGAATTACTACAAGGGATGGATAAGAAAGAGTTTGAGGCCAAACAATTTGCAGATTTTAAAGATCAGTTTCAATGGTTTCTGGGAGCTGGATTGTTATTATTGTTTTTAGATATTTTCTTGTTAGAAAGAAAAACATCCTGGGTTAAAAAACTAAACCTGTTTAATGAACAATAGGTTGTAAATAATAGAATGCGATTACATAGAATTGTCACACTGAGCTAGTCGAAGTGTTGCCAAAATGTAAAAAAATAAAGATGTTATGAGGAATATAGTATTCATATTGTTGTGTTTCCAATTTGGAATTGGTTTTTCGCAAGAAGAGGAAGATAGAGCAGAAACTATCGCCGAAGCAAATCGATTTGTGGCGACAGGAAATGAAGTGCTGGTTAAAGATGGTAATTTTCCGAAGGCAGAAGGAGAGTATAGAAAGGCAATATCTAAAAATCCAGTTGATGCTACTGCAAAATATAATTTAGCGAATGCATATTATAATACAGAAAAATATGATGAGGCTACGCAGCGGTATACCGAAGTAGTAAAAAATGCTACATCAAAAATAGAAAAGCATAAAGCATTCCATAATCAAGGGAATACTTATATGGAACAAAAAAAATATAAGGAAGCTGTAGAAGCTTATAAAAATGCTTTGCGTAATAATCCTAAAGACAATGAGACTCGATATAATCTGGCGTTAGCAAAGAAAATGCTTGAAGAAGAAGAGAAGAAAAACGAGCAGAATAAGGATAAAAATAAAGACAAGGATAAGAAGGACGAAAATAAAGATCAGAATAAGGATAATAAAGACCAGGAAGGCGAGAACAAAGAAGATAAGAAAGAAGGAGAAGACGATAAGGAGAAAAAAGGGGATGAAGGAGAGGATAAAAAGGATCAAAAAGGAGAAGATGAAAAAGATAAAGGAGATCCTAAGGATGAAGGAAAAGACAAGAAAGAAGATAAAAAAGAAGGGGATGGTAAACCTGAAGAACAGAAAAAACAACCGCAACAGGTTCAGGGACAATTATCTCCTCAGCAAGTGAAAAGTTTATTAGAAGCTATGAACAATGAAGAGAAGAAAGTTCAGGATAAGATAAATGCTAAAAAAGCAAAAGGAGCAAAAACAAAAACTGAAAAAGACTGGTAAATACATGCAATTGACAAAAATGCTACCTGATCTCTAAAACAGTAAATATAACAGATGAAACTAAAATTAATTTTTCTAACACTATTTGTGGCGATAACTCACCTAAGCACAGCTCAGGTTAAGTTTGAAGCTAAGGTGAGCAAGAAAAAGCTGGGTATTAATGAAAGATTACGTGTCGATTTTGAGATGAATAAAGACGGCGATAACTTTACACAACCTAGTTTTAACGGATTCACCGTTGTTGGAGGGCCTAATCAATCTATAAGTAACTCTTGGATTAATGGCAAAAGGTCATATGCTAAGACATTTAGCTATTTTATTGCCCCTACTAAAAGAGGAAATTTCACAATAGGACAGGCGACTATAGAAATTGATGGTCAAACGTATAAGACATTACCTGTAAAAATTCAGGTAACAGCAGCGGTACAAAAGCCGAAAGATGGTAACAATGCAGATTATGTAGCTAGCGAGAATTTACATCTTGTTGCAGAAGTTTCAAAATCGAATCCATATCTTAATGAAGCCATTACAGTCATATACAAGTTGTATGTAAGTCCGCGAATACAGATTAGTAATTTAAGAGAGATAGATAATCCAAAATACAGTGATTTTTGGAGTCAAGCTATTAAAATAGGTCAGCTAAAAGTAGAAAGAGGAGAGTATAAAGGAGAACCGTATAATTTTGTTGTTTGTGGGAAAACAGTCTTATATCCACAAAAAACTGGAAAACTAGAGATTGAGCCATTAACCTTATCTATTGCGGTAGATGTCCCGACTAATCGTCGTGATATTTTTGGCGGCAAATTATATTCTACAGTTAATAAAACAGTAGCAGCAGGTATGAGGACTATTAATGTAAAACCACTTCCAGAACAAGGCAAACCTGATGATTTTACCGGAGCTGTAGGATCTTTTAGTTTTAAGGTAACTCCTAATAGAACAGAATTGGATGCAACGGAATCTTTAGAAACTAAGGTTTTGGTTTCTGGTACTGGAAATCTAAAGCTTTTTGATTTACCAAAACTTAATGTTCCCAATGGATTAGAGCAATACGAACCAGAACATAATGAACGGGTAAGAACCAATCTAGCAGGTATGGCAGGAAATATTTCTGATTCATATACCTTAGTACCACAGTTTAAGGGAACATACCCGATTCCACCTATTTCATTTTCTTATTTCGATCTTAAAACTGAAACATATAAGAGAATTACTTCAGAAGAAATTGTGATCAATGTAAAGAATGGTCCAGATAGCGGTAGTATAGTTACTAATTCTGAATCTTCAGGAACTACTAAGAAACTTGTAACACAGACAGGAAGCCAGTTTAGATTTCTAAAACTTAATGCGAACCTGCAATCTGTAGATAAAAAGTACTTCTTTAAATCTACAGGATATTGGATTGCGTTAACAGCTCCATTATTGGCAATTCCACTATTCTTATTTTTTGGTAAGAAGCGAGAAGAAAGATTGAGTGATGTTAGTGGTAATCGAGTCCGAAAAGCAGATAAACTAGCCAGAAAATACCTTTCTGAAGCTAAAAAAAACCTAGGAAACCAGAAGGAGTTTTATATTGCTATGGAACGAGCGTTGCATAATTATTTAAAAGCAAAATTGCATATCCAGACCAGTGATATGAGTAAAGATCGTATCCAGCGATTACTAAAGGAAAGAGAAGTGGAGGATACTACTTCTATAGAATTTATTGCATTGTTAGAAAGCTGTGAGTTCGCCAGATATACTCCGTCGTCTACTACAGCTATGCAACAAGATTATGACAAAGCTTCTAGAGTGATAGCAGCAATTGATAAACAATTATAAAACATTGAAAGTAGTGAAGAATATAGTGATAATAATTGTTTTCCTGATGAATATGATTGGTTTGGCTCAGGAAGATCAAGTATTTGAAAAAGCAAATACTTTTTATAATCAGGAACAGTATCAGGAAGCTATTGATGCTTATAAATCTATTTTGGATAATGGTCAGGAATCTGCCGAATTATACTATAACCTAGGTAATGCTAATTACAAATTAAGTAATATAGGCTCAAGTATTTATTATTATGAGAAGGCTTTAGAATTAGCTCCAAAAGATGAAGATATTTTAAACAACCTTGCTTTTGCTAACAATGCGACTATAGATGCTATTGATGTGATACCTGAAGGTGTAATCTCTAGAACAGTCAATAGTTTTACGAATATGTTTAGTTTTGATGTATGGGCGTGGATTTCGGTTGTATGTGTGGTCTTTTTTGTTGTACTATTTATGTTCTACTACTCAGCCAGAATTTCTTCTAAGAAGCGATTGTTTTTTCTGGGATCTTGGGTGTCATTAATCATAGGTTTATTTGGAATTTTCTTTGCTTTTAAACAGTATCGTTTTATAAAAAACAACCAATACGCTATTATTTTTGCTCAGGAAACTACGATAAAAAGTGAACCTAATTTGCGTAGCGAGGAAGTATTTGAACTTCATGAAGGTACCAAGGTAAAAGTAACCGAAACGGTAAATGATTGGAAAAAAATCAAGCTCGCTGATGGTAAAATCGGATGGATTCCTGCTACGGATCTGAGGGAGTTGTAAAATTCTCATAAACTAATATGTGAATCTTTTTTTGAAAAGAGAATTTATTGGTCAAATATTTCGAACAATAAACTTGTTCAAACAATTTTACAATTGATTTAACAGATTTTGAAAGTATTACTATTATTTTTGTCAACTAAAATTATTTTCTGTTTGACCATTAAGCTTAAAATAGCGAGATTTTTGATTGTACTGGGTTTTCTTTTGAACCTAAGTAATTATGCTGTGGAATTATTTGATTTATATCATGGTGATACATCGTATATGGCTTTTAGTATAGATGATACTGAAGATAAATCCGAATCTAATGAAAAGGAAAAATCAGAAAAAGAAGATCTAAAAGAAAAAGATAAGATTTCTCAATATTGGGATGATAAGGCTAATAGAATATCCGCGTTTATCATCAAAAGTTATCCGGATTTAATGTACGGGAACTCTTTAGTTTATCTAGAGTATACTACACCTCCGCCAGAACACTCATAATTTTTATGAAGTAATTTTTCTCTCTTTGTTTTAGGATAAGGAGCATATGTTTTTTGATTTTTTTGAATCAAAATAATCCTCAATAGCCTGATTTCAGGCACTAACTTAATCAATAGAATTATGAATATTTTTAAAAATATTAAAAGTGATTTTCCTGCAAGTATTGTAGTGTTTTTTGTAGCATTACCATTATGTTTGGGAATCGCTTTGGCGAGTGGCGCTCCTCTTTTTTCTGGCCTTATTGCCGGAATTATTGGAGGAATTGTAGTAGGAGCAATGAGTGGTTCTCAAATAGGAGTAAGTGGACCCGCAGCGGGATTAGCGGCAATAGTGTTAACAGCAATTGGAGCACTAGGAGGCTACGAGAATTTTTTAGTAGCCGTCGTTTTAGGAGGAGTTATTCAATTGGTTTTTGGATTTCTGAAAGCAGGAATTATTGGATATTATTTTCCATCATCCGTTATTAAAGGAATGCTTACTGGTATAGGTATTATTATTATTTTGAAGCAGATTCCACATTTTTTTGGATATGATTCAGATCCAGAAGGGGACTTTGCCTTCTTTCAGGTAGATGGAGAGAATACATTTTCTGAGATTTTTAACTCACTTAGTTTTATTAGTCCTGGTGCAACTATGATAGCAGTAATTGGACTTGCAATTTTATTACTTTGGGATAAAGTATTATCAAAGAAGGGTAAAATTTTTAAAATTATTCAAGGACCATTAGTAGCAGTGGCGGTAGGGATTCTTTTCTATGTTTTTACATCATCTTCGGAAACTTTTTCAATATCTCAAGACCATTTGGTAAGTGTGCCAATTCCAGATAGTTTTTCTTCTTTTATTGGGCAGTTTAGCTTTCCTAATTTTTCTGCAATTACTAGGATGGATGTATGGGTGACAGCATTTACAATTGCTTTAGTAGCAAGTTTAGAGACGTTATTGTGTGTAGAGGCAACTGATAAGTTAGATCCTGAAAAAAGAGTAACTCCAACGAATAAAGAATTATTAGCACAAGGTACAGGAAATATAATCTCTGGAATGATAGGAGGACTTCCTATTACACAAGTTATAGTTCGTAGTTCTGCTAATATACAATCTGGTGGTAAGTCTAAGATGTCAGCAATAATTCACGGTTTTTTATTATTAATTTCGGTTATTCTTATTCCTAGATTATTAAATATGATTCCGCTGTCGGTTTTAGCATCTATTCTGCTTATTGTTGGATACAAACTAGCAAAACCTGGATTGTTTAAAAAGATGTATTTAATGGGTTGGAAACAATTTGTCCCTTTTACAGTTACTGTTTTGGGTATTGTTTTTACAGATTTATTAATAGGAATTGGTCTTGGATTAATGGTAGGTATTGTTGTAATTTTAATCAAAAGTTACCAGAATTCTCACTTTTTACATATTGAGGATAAGAGTAATGGGAAACATAAGATAAAAATGACATTGGCAGAAGAGGTTACTTTTTTTAACAAAGGGGCGATCTTAAAAGAATTAGATCAATTACCAGAAAATACAGATCTTACTCTAGATGTTAGGAAGACAAGATATTTAGACAATGATATTATCGAAATATTACAAGATTTTTCGGAAAAAGCAAAAAACAGAAATATTGATATTCACTTAATATCGGAACGAGGAGTTGTAGAAAATCCAGATAGTTATATTCAATTTTTTCAATTAAGACCAAAAACAGCATAAATACAGATATTATGAAAGCACTTACAAAAGAAGCACAAGCAGATATTACGCCGCAAATCGCATTGCAATTACTAAAAGAAGGTAATGAAAGATTTCAGAAAAAGCATATGGCAGCTCGGGATCTCTTAGATCAGGTAAATGATACTAAAAGTGGTCAGTTTCCTTTCGCTACAATACTAAGTTGTATTGATTCTAGAGTATCTTCAGAATTGATTTTTGATCAAGGAATTGGAGATATCTTTAGTGCACGAGTAGCTGGGAATTTTGTGAATGAAGATATTCTTGGAAGTATGGAATTTGCTTCTAAGCTGGCTGGAACTAAGTTAGTTTTGGTGTTAGGTCATACTGCATGTGGTGCAGTAAAAGGAGCATGTGATGATGCCAAGTTAGGGAACCTTACCGCTCTTATAAGTAAAATTAAGCCGGCTGTGGCTGCAGTTACAGAGCCAACTGATCCTACACAAAGAAACTCAAAGAATATCGATTTTGTTAATGAAGTAGCAGTTAAAAACGTACATATGACTATCGATAATATTAGAAGTCAAAGTGAGGTTCTTAAGGAAATGGAATCAAATGGCGAAATAATAATAATGGGAGGAATGTACGATATCAGTAATGGTGTGGTTACCTTCTTTGAAAACTAAAAAACCTAAAAATTTCTTAAAAAAGAGCCCAAGCCCAAATGACTTGGGCTTTTTGTGCTAACTTTCTAATAGTTTTACTATTATTGTTAGATAAAACCTAGGATAATGAAAGGATTTTTTGGAAACCTAAAAGGTGATGCTTTTGGTGGTTTAACAGCCGGTATTGTAGCGCTTCCGTTAGCATTAGCATTTGGAGTATCTTCGGGTTTAGGTCCAAGTGCCGGATTATACGGAGCTATTTTTATTAGTTTTTTTGCAGCATTGTTTGGTGGGACCAATACACAGATTTCGGGACCGACAGCACCAATGACTGCAGTAAGTATGGTTATCATTGCTGGTATTATTGCAGCTAATGATGGTAGTGTTGAAAAGGCGTTACCAGCAATATTGACGGTTTTTTTGTTAGCTGGAATAATGCAGGTAGGACTGGGATTAATAGGTCTTGGAAAATATATTAGATATATCCCATATCCTGTAGTTTCTGGTTTTATGACTGCCATAGGTGTAATTATTTTATTAACTCAGGTATTGCCATCATTAGGATATTATCCGAAAGAGGATGCAGAGTATGTTGAACGTTTTAAGGCACAAGCTGAAGAAGTAATTCTTGAAAATATCTTAAAAGAGGAAGCAGGAGAAGGAATTTTGGTGCTTGAAGATTTTAAGGAAACGATTTCCAGAGCAAATACGATATCGCAAGATGATATTTTAAGGGAGTCTAAAACACTGGCGGCAAAAGATGCTTCTGGTACTGTAGGGGCTTTAAAAGTTTTACCAAGAGCTTTAGAAAATATTAGTTGGTTAGAATTGTTATTAGCAATAGGAACTATTATTATTATATATGGTTTTAAAAGGATTACTACGGCAGTTCCAAGCACATTGGTAGCATTAGTAGTGATGTCTGGAGTAGCCGTTGGTTTTGGTCTGGATTATAGACCAATTGAAGAAATCCCAACTGGAATCCCAATTCCTAAATGGGGTATTTTTACAGAGTTTAATCTTGGGAATATAACTCCGTACATATTTACTGCGCTTACGTTATCATTACTAGGTGCAATAGACTCTTTATTAACCAGTGTTGTGGCCGATAATATGACCAAAACTAAACACAAACCTAATAAAGAATTGGTAGGTCAGGGAATCGGAAATAGTGTAGCAGCGATTTTTGGTGGAATTCCAGGAGCTGGAGCAACTATCAGAACAGTTGTAAATATAAATGCCGGAGGAAAAACAAAATTGTCCGGAATGATTGCGGGTATTTTGTTATTGATAATTATGTTAGCATTAGGGCCTGTAGCATCAAAAATTCCGGCTGCAGTTTTAGCGGGAATATTAATCACTGTAGGTATTGGAGTAATGGATTATAAAGGTCTTAAGGCGATTCCAAGTTTACCAAGAGATATTAAATTAGGTCCCTTAAAATTAAGTTCAGAAGTATTGATAATGCTTATCGTTCTAGTATTGTCTACATTTTGGGATTTAATATATGCAGTAGGTATTGGATTGGTGATTGCTTCATTAATGTTTATGAAAAAGATTGGAGACTTAACTGCAGAAAGATCTGATTTAAAGCCACTTAAGGAAGAAGAATGGAAGGATGAGAAAGATTTTCCTAAAAGATTAAAAGAAGAAGTTTTTATAAAACACTTAAAAGGGCCACTATTTTTTGGTTCTACAAGTGATTTTCAGCAGTTGGCGGCTCAAATACCAGATACAGCATCAATGGTGGTTATGCGATTGGATAGGATGCAATATATGGATCAAACGGGGTTATATGCCATGGAAGAAATGATTATGGATCTGCAAAAGAAGAAAGTAAAAGTTCTTTTTGTAGGACTGCTTAACCAGCCTAGGTATATGATGGAGCGAATCGATATTATTCCAGATTTGATATCAGAAGAATGTATTTTTGAAGATTTTAATACCAGTATGAAGTATATTAACGGTATTGCCGATACTATTGATACGAACTAAAAAGAAGTATCAGAAATTCTGAGGTTATCCATATATATAGTACTGGAAACATCAGTAGCACTTATTCCTATTTCTAACGAATTCTGAACAGAATTTGAAGTAGGTAAATTGATTCCTGTAGTGTCAATAATTAAGATGTTGCCTTGCCATACTTGTAATACTCCATCGTTAGTATCACTATATTTTAGATGTACTTTTAAGGTAAACCAATCTGCCGTAGGAAGACTAATACCATTACTTTGAGTATATAGAATTTTAGTGCCAAACTTATTTTCGAAAGCAATCTGATTATTTCTAATTATTATTCTTGGACCAGGACTGCCAAAGAAAAAAGAGCTTTCGAAATCAACTAAACTATAAGGCCTGTTTTCAGTAAGATAATAATCTGCTTGAAACCATATGTCATCGCTTTTTGTAAAATAGGGTAAAACGGATGCTAAAGAGGCTTTAGAAGTTACCATATCGGGTGTCGGAGCAACTGCTGTAAATTTTAAGACAGTATTAGTTGCTAAAGTTGGATCAACTGCCAGCTCTATTTTATTATCAATAAAGTCACAAGTGTTTTCGAATATACAATTTCGTAACGCAACGTAATCCTCTAGATTAGGAGTTGTTGGGCTTTGTAAGGTCATATTACCCCAAAACTTATCAATATCTGATGTAGATTGAATAAATAAAGAAAGGAAAGTATCGTAATTTTCAAAAGTATCGGTAAAATTATTATTTATAGGAAATAATTCGCCACTATCGGTTCGTATAAAAATACCTTGATCCGTTATAGCATAATTGTCTTCAAGAAAATCAGGATCAAAATACTGACCAAAAAAAGAACAGGAATTGTTATTAATGATGAACAGTTTTCCATCATCATATATCCTATTAATTCCATCAGAATTTTCAAAAGAGTTAATTATGGCTTGACCGGGATTACAATCTACAGAATTATTAGGAACGCTTTCATCAGTATTAGAACAACCTAAAAAGCAGAAAGAGAGTAAAATCAGAAAAACGCTTCCTGTATACTGGAAATAAAAAATCAATTTAAATTGTTGTAGTTGTATCATTAGTTTCAGAGTTTTCCTTGAGAATACTAGGTAAAATCATTGGCGCAAACTTCCTAACAGGTGCATATAGTATGGATTCATTTAAAGTCTCTTGTTTGATAATATTTAGAGACCTATTTCCCGCATCCAAAAACATAATGACAACACTTGCAATAAAAGCAAATTTTAATACTCCAAAAGCTGCTCCCAGGAGCTTATTAAGAATGCCTAGCGAGGCGAAATCTGCGATTTTGGTAAGTAATTTTCCTGCTAGAGAGACTAAAATAACTACAAGAACAAATGTAATAGCAAATGCAGTGAGTTTCATAGCACCATCTCCCCAATCAACATATTGCTCTAAATATCCTCCAGCTACATGAGAGAAGTGCACTGCGATGTATATTCCTGCAATAAGTGCCACTAAGGATGCTAGTGAAACAAACAATCCTTTGCTAAAACCTCTTATTAATCCCCATAGCAATAATATGCCTAAGATGATGTCGATATAATTCATTGATGTATTTTGTTTAGACTAATATAACGTTTTATATCAAAATCTTTATGATAAGAGATTAGAGCAACGCGTGTTCAAGAGAGAATTGTAATGGCTAATTTTTGTGTTTAGAAATACAATCTAAAAATAAAATTTGGAGTAATACCCAAAGATTCTTGACGTATTACATCTAGTTCTATATTTCCGGTGTCAATATTTTCATCTGCTCGATAACTTATTGAAATAGGTACTTGTCGATCATAAACATTGAGTATAGAGGCACCAATCTGACCTCTCCATTTCTTATTTGTGTTTATATCAAAGCGGTAAATTAATGATGCATCTAAACGATGATATTCTGGCATATTTAAAGCGTTAGGAGTTCCAAATTCGATATCTTCATTTATAAGATCAGCGTCCGTAAATGGCGCACCAGATCTCCAGATCCATCCTAAAGAAAATTCCCAATTATTCAATTCTAAGGTACTAGAAAGCCTAAAATTATGAGTAATATCATTGTTTCCAGGAAATGATTCTGCCTGTATTTCAGAAAATGTATACTCAACATCATTAAAGGTGTACCCAATCCATGTTCTAAAATTTTTGAATCGTTTCTTCAGTAATATATCTAAACCTATAATGTTACTTTTGCCGGTAGAGAGTTCATTATTGATATTGTTAAAACCATTGGTAAGAGAAGTCAAACCATCTATACGCTTGTAGTATCCATCTATTTCAAAATTCCAATTATTTTTAGAGAACAATAATCCTCCTGAAAACTGAGTGCTTTCTAATAATGGTATTTCTTCATTATCAGAATGAATCCATAGACTATTTTCTAACCGAAGTTGAGTATCTTCAAATTCCACTAATTGACTTATTGGTTGGTATCTCAGTTCACCTGTAGCTTTTATACGTAAGGTTTTAGTTATAGGATATTCAATGTTTATTCTTGGTTCCGCATATAATTCATTAACAATTGAATAATGTGAAGCTCGAATCCCCAGATTGACTAGTCCTTTATTTTTGGATGAGAACTTATAATTTGCGAATATCGAGTTGGCACTATTTTTTACCAGATCTCTTTCATTAATCGGAGTTTCGAAATCACTATCTCTGGTGATATTATAAAACACTTCATTATTAGAGAATTGATACCCAATTGTTACTGAGTTTTTTTTGTTTATATCATATGTCAGATCCAGATCAAAACCAATATCTTCTACAGTGTTTTTTCGAATAGATTGTTCTTCTATTTCCATTTCCTGTCGTTCTGTAAATTGATAATTTGAGTTGTATTTGGAATAATACCCTTTAAGACTATGATGAAAACGATTTGATTTGACACCTGTCCAGGAAAAACTAGCTCCTTCATTTCGGATGGTAAGATCATCTGTTAGGAGGTCTTCTTCGTTATTTATTTCAAATGCAAGATCATTTTTAGTATATATTCCGCTTACCTGAATTTTGTCATTTTTAGAAACATCAGCAATTAGTTTTACACTAGTATCATAAAAGAAAAAGTTGTTATCAGATACTTCTTCTTCTATTTCATCGTCATCCTCTAGATCTATAGGATTTAGTACATCAGTTATTTTAGTATTCTGAAATACTTTATCAAAATAGGCTGAGTAGGTTGGAGTTTCAAAGTAATCCGTATATGCTCTTCTTCCGGAAAGAACTAATCCTACTTTTTTTCCAATGGGAGTTTTTAGGAAAAGATCTGCATGAGTACCATTAACCCCCAAACCACCATTAAGTTTTTCAGGAACCTCGGTATCACTAGAAATATCAATTACTCCAGATACTCTATCGCCGTATTTAGGATCCGCACCTCCTTTAAATACTTTAGTGCTTGAAACAACATGAGGATTAAAAGCTGAGATTAGTCCAAAAAAATGTCCAGTATTATACATTTTTATATTATCCCAAAGAATCAGATTCTGATCAGGTGAACCACCTCTTATTTGGATACCCGTTGCAGTTTCATCAGGACTACTAATTCCGGGAATCAACTGTAAACTTTGAAAAATATCTGGTTCGATAAGACCAGGTAAAATTCCTAATTCTTCATTAAGAATACCTAGAGATCCATCAATGTTTTTTCCAAGTCCTTTCGTAATATATTCTATGATTAGTACTTCTTCTAGTGCGGTACTTTCTGTTATAAGTCTAATTCGTTGGCAATCGGATTTTTTGAAAGTTGCTACTGGAATAGTTTTTTCTGCATATCCCACATATTGAATTGTGATAGAACTGTTTTTATCAATTTTTTCTAAAATAAAAAAACCGTTTTCATCAGAAATGACCCCTTCATTTGCGTCTTTTATTAAGACTGAAGCATATGATAAAGGACCATTAGTATTTGCATCAAAAATATATCCACAGATTGAAGTTTTAGTGTCAGGAGCACTAACTGTTACTTGTCTGTCAGAAATTTTATTAAATGTAAGGTTGGTTAATGCTCTTAAAGTTACGAGCACCTCATCAAGAGATGTATTGTTAAGTGAAAGTGTAATGACTTTGTTTTTTACAACGTCATTGCTAAAAGAAAATATCAATCCATAAGATTCTGAAATTTCCGTTAGTACTTGATGCAAGGGTGCTTTGTTGTAATTTTTGGTTACCTGAGCCTGCATGGAATGGGCTAAAAAGAACAATAGGAAAAAAGTTTTTTTCATTAAAATAACGGTAACATTAAAATTTTATACTTTTTATGTTTGGTAACGGATAACGAGACCACGGTATGAACTATTTATTAGAAAGCTTTATACTTGTTCCATTAACAATATATTCTAGGTTCATGGGAACAAGAACGGATTCTAAAGCAATATCCAGATTGTTATGTAAGAAACCTCCAGAAAACAACTTGTTTTCATTAATAGCAGTTCTGATAAAAGTGATATTATATTGTCTTTCTAATTCGTCGAGAACTTCTTTTAATGGAGTGCTTATAAAAAGACTTTCTCCTTTTTTCCATAGGGGTTCTGATTCAAAAACTTTTCTTTTACTTAAAGAACCATTTTTCAGAGAAACGGCTTCTCCTTTCTGAATTATTTTTTGTTCATTTGAGTTGGTCCCTACTCTTACCTTACCTTCATAACAAGTTACTTCGAATACAGAAGTTCTTGACTTTACATTAAAAATGGTACCTAGAACTTCTATAGTTCCAGAATCTGTAGAAACTACAAAGTTTTCACCTGTTTTTACAGTAAACAAACCTTCACCCTCTAATGTTACAACCCGATTTCCTGACCAGAAGAAACGATTGTAAGTTAATGATGATCCTGCATTAAGATCTACTTGACTGTCATCTGGTAAAGTTAGGGTAAGCTGTGTTCCTTGATCTGCCGTATAGGTAACTTTATTAAAGAACAATCCAATAATAAGTAGAATAGAAGCAGCTGCTGAAATCGTATAAATGAAAGGTTTTAAACGGATAACTTTTCCTTTTTTCTGATGCTGTAGCTTTTGCAAGGTCACAGCAAGAGATGTATCTTCATCAAAGGAAGGTGCATGAAAATACTCAAGCCCTTTTACAATTTTATCATAGTCATCAAATTCTTCAGACTTTTTAAACTGGTCTAGCGCTTGAGGAGTCAAATCATTGTTCAACCATTTTGCCAGATATGGATCTTTATCCTCAATCATTTAATTTGTAGTTATTTTGTCGAATTATTAGGTTTATAGTTAGCCATATAACCGGGCATAAGGAAAATACCCTACCCTAATCAAATATTTTTTATGATCTTCCTTAATTTTTTAAGAGCATTATGCATTCTCTTTTCTACTGCTTTTACAGAAATGCCCAGCATTTCGGCTATTTCGTTGTATGTTTTTTTATCAATACGATTTAATAAAAATACTTCTCGTTGTGCTTCAGTAAGATCTGCTATCGCATTCTGTAACTTTATCATAAACTCTTTCTCTTCTAATATAAAATCAGGAGATTCATGATTCCTATCTCGATGAGATAACTTAGAATATGCTAATCGTACTTTTTGATGTTCGACTTGATTGAGAAATAAATTGGTAGATGCTTTATATAAAAATGCTCTTGCTTTTTCTAAGATGATTTTTTTACAATTATTCCATAATCGAATAAAAGCTTCTTGCATAATATCTTCGGCTTGATCTGGATCTCCACATTTGTAATAAATATGATTTCTAATGGTTTTGGCATGCGTTTTAAACAATTCATTGAATACAGGTTGTTCACAAACGGATTTGGGAGACGCACTCATAAAAGAAATATTTTTTTTCAAGTCGGGGTAGGGTATTTTTCTTATGCCCGGTTATACAGCCAAAAATAACTCATTATGAATTCCAAAACAAATCTTAGAACTATAGTTATCTTAATCACTCTTGTAGCAGTTATCTCTATTGGACTTAAATTAAAACCAATAGTAAATAATTATGATGACTTTAATCCAGATAAAGTGTATAAGGTAAATTATGCTTATTTTTTTAAGTCGGGAGATAAAGACACTTATGTAAAAACATTTATTCCCAAAGATAACTCGAGACAAAGAATTTCTGAAGGAAACATAAAAGCAGATAGCACTTTACATTTTAAGAAAAGGGAAGAGAAAAATGAAAATGTAAGAGCTATTTGGAATACAGCGAATGGAAATGCGTATCACTCTGTAAACTACGAATTCACTTTTGAGGGCAAAGATCAGAGTTATATTATCCCTAAAACCTTTATAAAGGTTTCGGATATCTATAAAAAATATTTAGAACCTACACTGAATATCCAATCAGATGATGCGTCGATAAGTGAATTAGCAAAAGGACTTGTTCAGAAAGCTAAAGATGATAAAGAAGTCATTAAGAATGTTTTTGACTATGTATCAGCGATTCCTTCAGCACCAATTATTACTTTGACAGATGCGTTAACTACAATCAAGCAAAACAAGGCATCCTGTAATGGGAAAAGTAGATTATTTGTTGCGCTATCCCGAAACCTGGGATATCCTGCTAGAATTAAAGGGGGAATTATTGCAAAAAATTCTAATAAAAGAACATCTCATGTGTGGGCAGAAGTACTTATTAATGATACTTGGGTTCCTTTTGACACTTTGAATGGTCACTTTGCATACTTACCATCTAATTATTTAGAAATTTATCAGGGAGATGAATTCTTAATAACACATACTCCAGGAATTCAGTTTGATTATACATATCAAATAAAGGAAATAAATCATATTGCTTTTTTAAAGATGAATTCTGAAGAAATTCGTGCATTATCTGGGATTTCTCTTTGGGGACTTGTAGAAGGAGGTATAATGCCAAAATCATCGTTAAATCTTCTATTATTATTGCCACTTGGAGGTTTATTAGTTGCCTTTTTAAGAAATGTAGTAGGCGTAAAAACGTTTGGAATTTTTCTTCCTGTTTTGATTGCATTTTCTCTATTACATATAGGGTACTTATCCGGAATTATATTATTTGTTGGATTGATATTATTGGTAGGATTGATCTCTTATCCTTTTGATAAAATAGGATTATTGTACACACCTAAATTGGTTGTTTCTCTTACAATTATGGTTGGATTAATTATTATTGCTGCCATTATAGGCCTAAAATATAACATCACTTGGCTTACCACATTGACCTTTTTTCCAACTATTATTTTAACAATAGCTGCAGAACGATTTTCCCGTGCAACGGTAGAAGATGGTTACAAAATGGCAATCGATAAGTTGTTTCAAACTTTATTAGCCACTACTATCTGTTTTGGATTATTATCCTGGAAGGCATTACCATCTATATTAATAATCTTCCCAGAGATTATTCTATTAATTATCACGTCTTCAATATTACTAGGAAGATACATAGGTATTAGATGGGTGGAGTTCTACCGATTCAAACCATTATTTAGTTAATCAATAGTTAATTACAGTACCCGGAATTTTTCGTGCTTATTAATTAAAAGCCGATGAATAGGTATTTAATGTCTAAAAAATCTTAAAAACTATGTTGTCAACAATTCTAAAAATAAAACCACGGAAAAGCTCAAACGTAATTGGTTTAAACGAAAGAAATATTAAACTGATCTATCCTAATAATGCTAAAAAACATTATCCACTTGCGGATGATAAAGTTTTGACAAAAGAAATATTACATCAATATGATATTCCTTGTGCAGATACATATGCTGTAATAGAATACAACAGTGATATTAAAAAAGCTTGGGAAGCTTGCAAGAAATACGATGCAATGGCTATAAAACCTGCAAATGGATGTGGTGGTGGAGGTATTAAAATTATTAAAAAAAATGCAGAAGGTAATTGGACAAGCAGTGGAAAAATAATTACAGAGCGACAGATATTTCAGCATATGGCTGCTACTATTATGGGATTCTTTTCTCTAGGTTCTCACGATAGAGTTTTGGTAGAAGAGTGTATAGAACCCCATCCGTTTTTCCATGAAATATACCCACAAGGTGTACCCGATTTTAGAATTATTACTCTTAATAATACTCCACTAATGGGAATGTTAAGAATGCCTACTGACAGATCAGATGGTAAAGCAAATCTTCATCAAAATGGAGTGGGTATTGGAGTGGATTTGGACAAAGGAACATTGACAGAGGTATATGATGGCAAAAACTATTTTGATCATCATCCGGATAGTGAATTTGTGATAAAGGATGTTCCTATTCCTTATTGGAAAGAAATATTGGAAATATCAATTGAAACAGCAAAGGTTTTCCCTTTGGATTACCTCGGAATTGATATTGTAATTGATAAAAATAAAGGGCCACAAATAATGGAAATAAATGTGCGTCCGGGATTAGGAATACAATTAGTGAATAAACAAGGCCTAAAAAAAGCAATTGAAGAAAAAACGAATAAATAATAAGGGAAAAATAATAAATATGAATACAACGAAAATCTCAATAACGATCCTGCTGGCACTGACAAGTATTGTGTCATATGGGCAAAGTAAAAATATGTTCAAAGTAGAAACACAAGCTGGCTATGAATATAATTATTTTAGAAGCCCTGATGAAATAAGAACAGGCGGTATTGTATTGACAAAAGATGATTTGATATCTAGTAGTTTTTATCAGGATCTAGAATTGGATTATAAATACCGTTATACATGGAATAAAAATAGATTCAGAGTGTCTGCAAATCCTTTTTCACGAATATTTTATGAGAATTCTGATGATAGCTATTGGAGTTTGAATGTAAATGCCAAATATGATTATAAGTTTAGCAGAGAAACAACTTTGTTTGCTGAAGCAAGATTTATAAGAATGAATAGAGAAGGGCTTGGAGGTGATCAGGACGTTCTCATTAACCCTTTAGGATATACCAATTATGGAGGAACTTTAGGGGTAAAATTTGTACCATTTAGAAATAATGAACTTGCGGTCGAAGGGTTTTATAATTTTAGAAATTTTGATGCCTTTGGTGTTCGGGATTTGCAGTATAGTGAATTTGGAGTTCAATTTTCTTCGGTTCAGTCTTTTAAGGTTAATAAGTTAAAACATAAGTTAGGGGTAACTGTTTATGCAAAAAAGAGGCGCTATGATACATTTAATGCTAGTGAGATTGAATCGGATGGAGAAAGAGACTGGGATTATCTAAAAGGGACTTTGTATTACAAACTTCCTTTTAGTAAGCGATTAGAAATCAAACCAAATTTTGCCTATTATGTGAGAATTGATAACTCTACCAATCGCTCAGGATTCAATCAGTTCGGACCAGGAATTGCTATAAAATATGACAATGACAAGACAAAAATCAAAGGAAGCTTTTCTTTCATCACAAGAAACTATACAGATATTGAAGCTAGAAATACTGATGGACTTATTGGGGAAGACCTAAAGTATGAATATTCAAATTTTCAATTAGATGGAGCACATAAGATAGGTAGCGGTTTTTCTATTACTGCTACTATGTTTTCTAGAATCAGAAGCACTAACTATAGTGATATTGATGCAAGATCATTCAGGAATTATAGAAATCAATATGCTGGGGTTGGCATATTGTGGGAGTTTTAAGGTTTGCACCTAAATAAGAGCCTATAAAGAATTGATTTTGTTAATACGTTCTTTCATTCTACTTACTTGTGCATCTGTAAACTCTTTTCTCAAATATGGTCTTATAAGACTCATTAGATTGCCTTCCTCTTCAAAATGAAATAAACCTAATGCATGACCTATTTCATGAGGAACTGTTGATTGATTTAAAAATTCATCAGTAATAAGGATTCGTTGATCTTTGCCTATACCTGCAATAGCAATAGTATTTGCTCTTTTTATGATGTAAGCAGTTAGTCTTTTTTGATTGTAATGTTCCTGTGTTTCTTGCAAAAAGACCCTTGACTCTGAATTTCTATTATCTCTAAGGTCATACAGTTCATCATTTATCATCGTCTTAACCTGCCCCAATTTTAAACCTATATTATAACGATTAAAATACGAACCATTTAGATTTTTGATAAAGTCAGATTCATTAAGACTGTAAATAGACTTATTGGTAGACTTACTAGGCAAAACGTAGATGATATCTAGAATTATGGTTTCATCAGGATTATCAACAAATATTTGTTCTATATGTAATGGAGCAGAATCATCTTCGTAAGTACAAGATGCGAAAAGGGTAAGTGTAAGCAGAATAGCTGTTATATTTTTCATGGATGCAGAATTGGGAATGTGGATAAATGGTTCTAGCAAAAAAACTTGAATACGAAAAGGGCGTATTTAATTTTTTTGTAAATTTTAGAAGCAAAATCAGGTAGAAATACCATTTATAAAATATAAACCTGAGCGAATAGTTTCTTCTAGAATTTTAAGTGCATATCATCATCAATAGCAAGCAATTACTATATGTGATTATAGTTTTATCGTTATTAGATGATCATAAATTTATTCTAGACTATGTTCGTGTATGCCAGAATATCTTTTGATAAAAAAAAAGCGTAAATTCGAAAAGTATACTTTGACTAGGTGTTTCAGGGTTTTATAAATTATAATATTTGTTACCATATTATCGTTTATAAAGATGATGATAGGATAAAATGATGTGTCCTTTCCTTTATTAAAGGAAATTTGTTTTGAAAAGATGACCTTCGGGTAGTAAATACAGGGAAGATTTTTCCTCATAATGATTGATTTTTATTGATCGTTATACTAGACCTCGCTTTTGTGTACTCTCCAAAGTTTTACAATCGCGGGGTTATTTTTTACTATGTACGAATTTTTTACAACATATAATTTAAATTTTTCCGACCGGAGAAATTTAAATTATATGTTTAGTATTAATGTTAAATGAGTTTGCTGATTTGCTAGGGTATATGCAAGGTAATCACAATGCAGCAAGATTTGTGTACAGACTTTCACCCTTATTAATACGGTTTCTCCGCAGCTGTTAAAGTTTAGTTTTTCAGGGAATTTTCAGTTAAAAATATCTTTATAAATCACCTGTAAAGCCCTAAAGTAAACAAGAGTAAACAAATGTTAAAATAATGTTAAAATAATTTTCAACGTCCATATTTTATTTCCAAGCCTTATTAAGTAGGTTTTTTTAACATTTTTATTAACATTTTAAAATTTGTAAAAACATCAATTTGCGGAATATTTACTTTTAAAATATGGTGCTTAAATGGTTTAATTTGACGTGAAAAGATCATATTAATCTAAAGTTCCTATTAATAATCATCTAATTACATGTGTGTAGGAATTTTTCTTAATCAAAAGAAATAAAATAATAATCCTAGAGGATATGTTTTAATTTTAAAGTAAGTATTATTTTTACCACCATATGGCGAGAGATGAGAAGTTAAAGGAAAGATGGGAAGAATTGGTTACTAAGTTATCCAATCAGTTTGCAGATGGAGATACATTGGATCTTGATGCAATCATCTATTTAATTGGAGTGCAGGAATTGGGTCAGGTTCATCGTAAATTTAAGAAAGATGAAAAACTGGATTTGATGCATATTGCAATATGTCGATTATTAGAACCCTATGGATATTATGATTTTGATTATTTTGATGAAGAGGGATGGCCACATTATATTGTAAAAGAACAATTGCCTAATCTTAAAGCTGGAGAACAATCAGTGCTTATGAAAGAAGCAATAGTCAGCTATTTCTTGACAAGTGAATATATTTCGTAAAAACCCATGTCACTGATCTTCAATAGTTAATATTCTTTTTGAAGTGTATTTTTTTTTTAACTTTAATACAAAAAGAAAATATGCTTCTTACTAGTATCAATGACCTCAATATTCCCAATGATAGTGGTCCAATTTATCAGGAAACCATTATGGGTAGATTACCTGTAGAACCTTTTAATACAATTAGCAATCTTGTTTTTCTGTTTGTAATCATTTATTTCTCTATAAGAGTATATAAAGCTACAAAGCAACACTTGTTTTTGGCTTTCAGCTTGCCAATTCTTACTATAGGTTTTATTGGAGGAACACTTTTTCATGGTACTAGAAGCCATCAGATATGGTTATTTATGGATTGGATGCCAATAATGATATTATGCATGTCTGCTGTTTTTTATTTCATTTTTAAATTATACAAAGTTTGGTGGAAAAGAGTATTGGTATTTATTCTAATTTTTGGGGTCTCCTTTGCTGTGAGAATGTTGCCAATCCCATCAGTTGTTAGAATTTCATTAGGGTATGTAATTACTGCAATTACCGTGTTATTGCCTATCGTCTTATATCTGATAAAAACAAAAGGTAGACATAAAGAAATGATTATGTTGGCCTTTGTGTTTTTTGTCATAGCAGTAAGTTTTAGAAGTGCAGATAAATTCTGGAAAACAGATTTTTTATATATGGGAACACATTGGTTATGGCATCTATTTGGAGGAATATCGGTTTTCTTTTTGATGCTATTTGTTTATAAAGATAACTTAGTACGTGCATCTATTAGGTATTAATAGTAATTATTATAAGTTTTTATTTATTTATTTATTTTTGCGACTTTATAAACCCAAAATAAACTGAAAATGAATAAGTTCCTTTCTTATCTTAACCTAACTTTAATCGTTTTAATGATTTCTTGTGGATCTGATGATGATGCAAATCCAACCAATGAAACGGGTGATATCAATACAACTATCGAAATACTTACAAGCAACTCACAAAAACCTTGGCGTATCGAGACGGCGATTATTACAACACCGGGTAAATCAGGTTCTCTAGATGTTTCTGATGAGTATAATATTAAGGATGATGTGTTTATTTTTTCAAATGAAATAAAAGATAATCCTAATGTAACGAATGAAAATGCATCGGTAATCTGGAAACAAAGAGAAGCCGTTAACTGGAATGCCACATCTTTGGAGGATATTTATATGGATAAATACGAAGATGAATTAGTGTTGGGTATCGAAATTCCAGAAGGAAACCCAAATACATTTAGCGGATTTAATGGTTTATCAGATTTTATTGTAACTGATAATTCTATAACAGGAAAAATTGAAGTGGCTACAGGTGTATTTTTGGAAATTACACTAAGCCCGGTTTTGGAAACAGATTTACCGATAATTCCGGAATCTTTAATCTTTAAGGAAGTTGCAGAGTATACACTATCAAATCTTCCAGGTGTTGCTAATACTTTGGGATTTACCGGATCTAATGCAAATAATAAATTATACATATCCAGAAGAGGAGAAGTCTTTACAGAAGGATGTGAGTTTAGAGAAGAGGATATTATAAGTTTTGACATAGATACAAAAGAATTTGATATTAATATTAGTTGCCAACCTTCTGGATTTGCGACTAAGGAATTGGAGATTATTAATAACAGATTAGTCTCTGTATCTAGTAATTCAATAAATGTATATGACACTGATATGTTAGAATCACCCACAATATATGAACATGATCCTTCATTTTCGAGACACGGTACTGCTACAATTGGGGATGATATTTTTATTGTAGGAAGTTTGTTTGAAGGTGTTTCTGATAAGCTTTACAAATTTAATACATTAACAAATCAGTTTTCTGAGGTAACAAGTATGCCAAAGGAGAAGCTTTGGGCCGATGGAGAAATTTTAGATAATAAATTATATATTTTCGGAGGACAGGACAACCTTTTTGATAATATTATCGGGTCTGATGATATTTTGATATACGATCTGTATACAAATGAGTGGGATAATTTAACGATGACAAAACTTGTAAATGATACATTTACAGGGAGATATCAAAACCTTATTTGTGTTGGAGGAAGCATTTGGGTCGATAATAATGATGATGGTCAAATAGATGAGCTTAATGGGTTTCTTGGAGTCTTTAATACACAAGATAATTCTTTTGAAGAAGTTGATTTTGAACTAGATACTCCTGTTTTTGGAGGATTTAGACAACTTACAGTCGTAAGAAATAAATTATATGTGATCACAGGTTTTGAAAATGATTATACATTCAAGATTTTTGAAGCAGATTTAAACTAAAATATTATTTTATTTAAACCATAAACGCTTTCTGAAAAGAAGGCGTTTTTTTATAATTTTATTTCGTTAAATTTGCGCCTCTATTAAGAAAAAGATCATGATCGATAAGATTAAAGAGTATATCTCGGAAGTTGAGGATTTCACTGCTAAGACCAAAGAAGAAGTTGAAGTATTTAGAATAAAATTTTTAGGCCGAAAAGGGATTATTAAAGATTATTTTGAAGAGTTTAAAAACGTCGCTAATGATCAGAAAAAGGAATTTGGTCAAACGATTAATAATCTTCAGAATAAAGTAAAACAAAAGGTTGAATCTTTAAAGGACGAGTTAGAATCTAAAGATGAAGAAAAAGGTGTATATGGAGATTTAACACGTCCATCAGAACCTATTGCTTTAGGATCACGTCATCCAATTTCTTTAGTAAAGAATCAAATTATAGATATATTTTCACGTATTGGATTTAATGTAAGTGAAGGGCCAGAAATTGAAGATGATTGGCATAATTTTACAGCACTTAATTTACCAGAATATCATCCAGCACGTGATATGCAGGACACGTTTTTTATTCAAACGGATCCTGATATTTTGTTGCGTACACATACTTCTTCTGTTCAGGTACGGTATATGGAAGAGAATAAACCACCAATAAGAACTATTTCTCCAGGAAGAGTATATCGTAATGAAGCAATTTCTGCTAGATCTCATTGTTTCTTCCATCAAGTAGAAGGGTTATATATTGATAAAGATGTTTCGTTTGCGGATCTTAAGCAAACATTACAATATTTCACTACAGAAATGTTTGGGAAATCTAAGATTAGATTACGTCCATCATACTTTCCTTTTACCGAGCCAAGTGCTGAGGTAGATGTGTATTGGGGATTAGAAACCGAAACAGATTATAAAATGACCAAAGGAACGGGTTGGTTAGAGATTATGGGTTGTGGAATGGTAGATCCTAATGTATTAAAAAATTGTAATATTGATCCTGAGGAGTATAGTGGATTTGCTTTTGGTATGGGAATCGATCGTATAGCACTATTATTATATGGGGTTTCTGATATAAGAATGTTAAGTGAAAACGATGTACGTTTTCTAGAACAATTTAAATCGGCGTTATAATTGAAAAAGGATATTGAAATACCAGTTGTAGAAAATGTCTACATTGCCGTTGTCAAGGAATGGAATGAAGAATCTGGCGATGATGAATGGAATTCATATATCATTAATGATAAAGATATTTCTATCGAAACAGTATTAGTAGTAACGAAAGGATACGATACTGAAAGAAAAACCTCATTGTTAAGACATGATTTAGGAAACGTAATGGCTAAATCATCTGCTAAAATCGAAATGATTCAAGAAGAGTTGTTCACCATGAATAATGAATTCTCTGTAACGTTCTTTGGAGATGGAAAAATGTACGATAAAAAATATATCTTTAGAGAAAACACTATTAATGAAAACGCTTTTCAGGAGCTGCCAGTGATGGAGCAGCGAGGAGTCTTAGTTTCATAAACTTCACTTTTATAATATTATTAGGCAATTAACTTATTGATAAACAGTTAAATGCCCCGTGTATTACGTCTAAATAGACTTTACTTTAGCTTCATATTTCCCCATAGCAATTGGAATGCCAACGCCCAATTGTCATGGGGACTTTTTATTCTAATCTTAAAACCAAATAATATGAAAAAAGTATTTTTTTTAGTGGTAGCAATAACCATTGGGGTATTCTACGCTTGTGAAAGAGAAACTATAGAAGAAAAAACCGAAGTAGAATCAACAGAAGTTAATAATTTGATAGAAACCGAAAGTAAACGATCCGGCAGGTGTTTTTACCTGATAGAAAATGGTCTGAAATTTCAAGGTAAATGTTATAAACAATTTCCAGGAATATGTGAAATTTATAAAATCTGTATTCCAGATCTTATATATGACCCATGTTGGTTTGTGCCTTGTTGGATTGATATTTTTGATCCTTGGATAATTTATGAAAAACTAGATCCAAGAGATTTTGTTTCATTTAGAGATAAACTGGAATTGGATATTAACCCAAGAGAAGGAGCAATTCCTTTTGCGTTAAACGAAAGAATAGCGGGATTACAAGTTTATGAACAAGAGGGGCTTATAGATGGAGATGTTTTTAGAATAGAAGAAGATCTTCTTCTTAATGCAGAAACCTCTAAAGAATTAGGATTACAGGGTAATGTAGTAAAAGCAGGTAAATATCCAGTAATTGTTAATAAGGAGAATGGAACTTTTAATGTTATTCTAGCTGTAGAGAAAGGTTTCGAACGCTAATATGAGTTGAAAATGTTGGCAATAAAAAGGGCTGGTTAGCTTTTTAGATAACCAGCCCTTTAATTTTGATTGATGATGAGATTATTATTCTTTTATGTCAAAAACTATGGGCAAAGAATACATTACACTAACATTGACTCCATCCTGAACTCCTGGTGTCATCTTAGGTAATTGATTAATAACGCGTATTGCTTCAGTTTCTAATTGTGGTAGAGAAGCTCTTGCTGCAATATCAACAATATTACCTTTGTTGTCAATTTTGAATTTTACTTTAATTTTTTGACGACCCTTAAGACCTAATGTTTTTCCAAGTTTTATATTAAATTGACTGCCAACTAGTTGTGAAACATTTTTAGAAAAACATTTTTTTGCTTCTGTCTGTGATAGATTCTCACAACCAGGATAGACAGGAACCTTCTCTATAACTCCAAAAGGTATTTCTAAAGCATCTGTTATATCTTTGTATTGTTCGTTTGAAATATCACCACTCACCAAAGCGGATAACACTTTTAAAGCTTTTTCTTCTTCGGGACTTACATTACCTTGAACAGCTATCTGCTCTTTTACGGCCTCTATTTTCTGTATCAAAAGACTCTTTGAAGAATCTATATTTTCTGAATTTTGAATTGATTGAGCATTTGCATCTTCTGTGCATGAAGTGTATACTAGCATCATACAAACTACAGGCACTAATAATAGATACTTTAATTGAAAGATTTTTCTTGATTTTGATTTTTGTAACATAACAAGTCGATTTTTAATTAATGAATGATTGAAAAATGTATTAATAAATGAAATTTTTTCTGTTTGGAAAACCTGAGATAGTAGATCCTGATAGTATTCTTTTTTGTTAGTTTCGGCTATAGCTTTAGCATCTGCTATGTATTCCTGTAACATGGCCATTCTATTCTGATATATGTATACTAGTGGGTTAAACCAAAATAGAATTCGTAATATCTCAAAGAAAATAAGGTCTATAGAATGGTATTCTTTTACGTGAATTTTCTCATGTACAATCACATTAGTTTTCTTTATTTCCGAAAGATCACTTCCTATATAAATCGTATTAAAAAAAGAAAACGCAGTATTAGTATTTGGTAAAGAAACAAGGGTGATTTTTTTGGCGTTTATTTTAGTTCCTGACCTTCTTAATTTAAATATTTTGAAAATTTTATAAATAAATAAAAACAAACTGGCTGCGATCCCTAAATACCATAAATATCCAAAGATTGGTATTAGAGATAGGTAATTTGATAATCCACTTCCGGATCCGATTACTACTTCGGGTAGAAGATGTACCTGCATTGGAGAATCTGTAATAAGCACTTCTGGTAATTGTATATTGTATGCTGTTGGGATACGTTGTCTTATGAAATCTAATCGAATCAGTGGAAGTAGAAAGCTTAAAATTGGAGTTATAAGGAGATAAGCTCGATTCCAGTTAAAAAATGTTTCTTTTTTTAGAAATAGATCATAGGTTACTAAAAAAAGCAGTTGAAATGCTATGATTTGTAGTATATAATGTATCATATTACTCTTCTTCTTTATTAATTTCTCTCATTGCTGCTTCCATTTCTGAAATGCTAATGTCATTTTTCTTCATAAAAAATGAAACCATACTCTTAAAAGATCCCTGAAAATATCCGTCAATTAACTTGTTAATGCTTTGGTTGCTATACTCTGTTTTTTTAACAAGAGGAATATAAATATGGATTCTTCCTTCTTTTCTATAATTAACAAAGCCTTTATCTTCCAAGATTCTTACAATTGTGGAAACAGTATTGTATGCAGGTTTTGGTTCTGGTAATTGTTCAAGAACTTCTTGAACACTACCTTCATGTAAACCCCATAAGATTTTCATAATATCTTCTTCTGCTTTGGTTAACTGTTTCATACGTTTCTTTTTTTGAAATTCAAACTAAAATCTTAGTTTGAGAACGCTAATATAAACTAAATATTTAGTTTGAACTAATGTTTTAGTTTTAAATTTTATTGGACAGTTTAATTTTGAAAGCACTAAAAGGGGAGAAAAAGGAGCTAAATAAGTCGTTTATCGCCTAAAAGTTAATGTTAGAATTATTTTAGGAATCTTGTAATATATAAATGTTTAGCCTTTAAGAAATGAGAGTTTTCGAGATTATATTATTAATTATAGTAACAGTTTTACCATTTGTAAAGCGTCAGTCCATGAAAGTAATCCCTAAGAAGTATTGGATAATTTCAATATGGGTTGTATTGATCTTACATCTTAGTGTTGAAGGCTGGCGTTGGCAAATGATTCCTGGATATTTTCTAGTCTTAATCTTGATGTGTAGAATGTACGTAGTCAATATAAATAAGCCTTTTAAATTAACATTCGTTAGAGGTTTGGGGTATTCAAGTTTAATAATGTTATTGATTGTTGGTTGGATTTCACCAATAGTACTTCCAGTTTTTTCACTACCAGAACCAACTGGAGCTTATTCTGTGGGAAGTAAATGGATACATATACAGACGGATCGAGAGGAGTTGATAACTAAAGATTCTTTAGATAAACGAGAGTTGATGGTTAAGGTATGGTATCCTACAAAACATATTTCTGATGTAAAAAGGGAAACATATATTGATGATGCAAACCGGATAGGTTTCATTAAAAAATATAGCATGGGAGTTTTACCTCCATTTACAATAAATTATCTAGATCGTATTAAAACAGATGTTTATCCAGATGTACCTATTGAAAAAGAAACGTTTCCTGTTTTGATTTTTTCTCCTGGTTATGGTTCAATGTCCTCTGGTTATTATTCTTTATTGACAGAAATTGCAAGTCACGGATATATTATTATAAACGTTACACATACCTATGAAAGTTTAGGAACTACGTTTCCTGATGGGACTATGAAGTTTTTCGATTATGACTATCAGTCAAGAGAAGATGCGGGATCTATGGAACATATTACGCCGATAAAGAATGCCTTTTTACAGGATATTCCTTTTGACGAGCGTCATAGAATAATTAGAGAGGCTTCTAAAGATTATGTTGTGACTAAAATAGTAAAGAGATGGTCTAATGATTTGGTTTCTGTAATAGATATACTAGAAAATTGCAACGATAACGGTTTTTTTAAAGATAGACTAGACTTGGATAAAATTGGAGTTTTTGGCCATTCTCGTGGAGGTGGTGCAGCTGGTCAAGCAACAATAACAGATAATAGAATAAAAGCCGCTGCCAATATTGATGGAATTCAGTGGGGCGAAATGATGGATACTATTTACCACAAACCATTCTTATATATTTCTGCAGATTGGCCAGCGGAACATCAGGATATTAATTCTCATGTTTATGCAAACAAGAGTACTGATTATTTTTATAAAAGTAAATTACTTAAATCGGGTCATCCAAATTTTATGGATATTCCTTTTATGATTCCGATACGATCGATTGCAGGAACTGGACCAATTGAGCCTAAATTGGGAATGAAAATTACCACAGAACTGGTAACTTCTTTTTTCGATAGACATTTAAAAAATAAAGAAGGTGATGACCCTATAAAAATAGGGGAAAGGCATGAATTACTAGAGGTACAGTTGTATAAAGGAGATTCAGTTCGATAAATATATAGATCGCTTTTTATATCAAGAATAATATTTTTGAAAATAAGTGTCTTCAAAATGTTTACCTCTTCATATAAGTATATACTAATGATCAAAGAACCTCACTAGACCACAGCTGTCAACAGCTGAAAATGGTCTTGGGGTTCTTTTTTTATTTTTTAACTTTTAAAACCATGTAATCATGAAAAAACAATCATTAGTAATTATTGGGGCGATGCTGATTTCTTTGGTAGCTTGCCAAAAAGAAAACATTACGGAAGAAGTAGTAACTCCCGAAGCGATGTTGGAACAGGAAACTATCGCTGCACAAGGAAAAGCATCTGGAGAGTTTTGTAAATTTACACTTCAATTTAACGCCAGAAGTGTCCTTCATCCTATTACTGGAAATCAAACCTGTCAATTTGATCCAGGAAGGATCTGCGTCATTGTAGAATGTTTTCCAGACCCTAATTTAATATTTGAACTTCCACCCATTATTTGGGACCCTTGTCAACTGGTTCCCTGTGGATTGGAGTTTCTAGATCCCTGGATCCTTGTAGAAAAAATTGATCCACGAGAGTTCAGATCCTTTAAAGACATTTATGAAATGAGAATAGATGAGAAAACAGAAGCGATTCCATTTGCAATGAATGAAAATGTATTGGGCGTACAATTTTATTCACAACCACAGCGAGAATCAGATGTGTTTTATCTGGAAAATAAGATAGTTCTGGATCGAGAAGTAGCCAAGAAATTAGGATTAAGAGGAAATGTTATTGAGTCTGGTAAGTATCCTGTTGTTTTTAATAAAGAAAACAAAACATATAATGTATTGTTTATAACAGAAACAGGGTTTTAGTAGTGAACGTGTCTTAAAAGAAAGCAGACTCTTGATCAAGAGTCTGCTTTTATTCTATATGTAATAGCTGGATTTATCGGTTTGTTATATTTTAATAACCAACTTTTTCACGTACCCTAGAAAGTACTTGATTTGCAACTTCTGATGCTTTTTTAGCACCTATAGCTAGCGCTTTATCTATTTCTTCTAGGTTATTCATATAGTAGTTATAGCGTTCGCGTTCTTCAGAGAACTTGTTGATTAAGACTTCATACAACGCTTGTTTTGCATGACCATACCCATAATTTCCTCCTGAATAATTTGCCCGCATTTCTGATAATTGCTCTTCTGACGCTACTAATTGATATAAAGCAAATACATTACAAGTATCAGGGTTTTTAGGCTCTTCCATTGGAGTACTGTCTGTTTGGATACCCATAACATTTTTACGTAACTTTTTATCTGATAAAAAGAGATTGATCGTATTGCCTTTGGACTTACTCATTTTAGCTCCATCCGTTCCTGGAACATACATAGTTTCTTTCTGAAATTGTGCTTCTGGTAATACAAAAAGCTCTCCAACCTGATTATGCATACGTTCTGCAACGTTTCTGGTCATTTCTATATGTTGTTCTTGATCTTTTCCTACTGGTACAACCTCTGCATCATATAGCAAAATATCTGCAGCCATAAGCATTGGATAGGTAAACAACCCCGCATTGACATCTTCTAATCGATCTGCTTTATCTTTAAAAGAATGTGCAAGGGTTAATCTTTGGTACGGAAAGAAACAACTAAGATACCATGACAATTCTGTTACCTGAGGGATATCACTCTGACGATAAAAAACCGTTTTTTCTATATTCAAACCAAAAGCGAGCCAAGTTGCAGCAGTAGAGTAGGTGTTTTCTCTTAGTGTTTTGGCATCTTTAATCTGTGTTAAAGAATGCATATCTGCAATAAATAAGAAGGAATCATTCTCTGGCTGATTAGCCATATGAATTGCTGGAATAATTGCTCCTAATAAGTTTCCTAAATGGGGGGTTCCTGTACTTTGGACTCCTGTTAGAATTCTGGACATAGTAATTTTTTAGTTTGTCGCAAAGGTAATTTTTTTGTTCAGATACCTCAAACCAATTGTGTATTTTTGCGGTTATGTTGATTCTTAGAAACATATTGATTCTTCTTTGGCGTATTTGGTTTTACGTAATGATTGGTATTCCGATTATTATCCTGTTTCCGGTTTTGTTGATATTAACATCAAGAGAGCAGTGGTATCCACAGTTTTTTATAGTTGCTAGGTTTTGGGCTAAGGTCGTATTGTTTGGTAGCGGTTTTATTCCTAAAGTAAAAAATGAGGATAAGGTGGACATTCATAAAAGTTACATGTTTGTCGCTAACCATACTTCGATGGCCGATATTATGTTAATGCTTTATTCTGTAAAAAACCCATTTGTATTTGTAGGGAAAAAAGAATTAGCTAAGATTCCACTATTCGGTTTTTTCTATAAACGAACCTGTATACTTGTTGATAGAAATAGTCAAAAAAGCAGGAAAGAAGTTTTTGATAGAGCACAAGCTAGATTGCATGATGGAACGAGTATTTGTATCTTTCCTGAAGGAGGTGTTCCAGATGACGAATCTGTTATTCTGGATGAATTTAAAGATGGAGCTTTTAGATTAGCAATTGATCATCAAATCCCTATAGTACCGTTAACATTTCTAGATAATAAAAAGCGATTTTCTTACACTTTTTTTAGTGGAAGTCCGGGGAAAATGAGAGCTTTTGTTCATAAAGAAATTCTAACTAAAGGTTTGACACAAGAACATAAGAAAGGATTAAATATAACGACACGCAATGTTATTTTAGATAAACTACAGTCTAATCAATTTTAGAAAGCAGGTCTTTTTTACAATAAAAACAAAAGCTGCTCCTCCCCAGAAACAGCTTTGTCATCATTGCTTCCATAGAGCAATAATTCAACCTAACCAACTAAAATAACCTAAAACACATTTAGTTATTTTTATTTTTTTTAAAACCTAAAGCTTATTCCAGTATATACTCCGAAATAGTAAGGTTTAAAATTTTCTGCGCTTTCTTTAAATCCATTGAATTGGTATTTAAATATCGGCTCCATATTGATCTTAAATTGATCTGACAACTTATAATCAAATCCTATACCAATATTACCACTGAAGCTTATATCATTTACAGTTTCTTCTCTTACTACATTTTCATTTCTAAAACTACCAGCAATAATAGATACTTCATCATCTTCTAAGAATAAAGTACTAACTCCACCTATCATATGAATTCCGATTTTAGAATCTGTTAGCGAATATTTAAGTTCTAATGGCACTTCGATATACCCAATGCTATGATTAAGTAATGCTGGATTTTGCGATTTCACTAAGATTTCATCATTAATATCTGGAGCGGGTGAAAAACTGGGAGATGTTCCTTGAAAATCTGAAATAATGATATTCTGAACATTTGTAGCGTTATTGCTTCCTGGAATTTCTCTTGCAACAGATGCAATTCCAAATCCAACATCTTCTGTGTTATATCCAACGTCAACCTTATTTACTCCTGATCTCACGCTTAACCTATCATTAATTGAATAAGCAACCTGTATTCCGTAACTGAGATTAACTTGTCCTTGCTTATTGTTATCAGAGAATTCTTGATCGATAGAAGATCCACCAAATGAATCATAGTATACTGGAGCTACATTTGGAGAGATATTCCATTTTTTACCAGATGTTACTTCAGCAACAGCGATTTCTTTTTCCTCTTTCTCTTTTATAGCATCAAAAATTGACTTTTTACCAATATCTTCATTTTGATCTAAAGTTTTATCTGAAGCAGATTTTTCTTTGTTTGCAATACCTTCTTTTTTAGTATCTATATCATCTGAGTTTCTTGTGTAAGAGTCGTTTTCTTTAACAGAAGTTTCCTCTTTATTATCATTTACAGAAGGCGTTTTTTCCGTAATACTGCTTTTAGCAACAATTTCTTGATCAATAAAAGAAGTTTTCTCTTTATCAGTTTCAGTGGCATTAGATACAGCATTTTTAGTAGCTGTTTTTTGTTCCAAAAGGGCATCATCCTTTTTCTGGTAACCATTAGTAGAAATAATGATTTCATTATCTTCCGTATTGGAAATTACTATACCATTTTTATCTGCATTCTTTTTGTTTGAAGAGGGTTTTTTATATGCACTAGAAATCGTAGATTTTGGATCAGCAGTTATGTCCAGTGGAGTATCGTCTTTGTCTTTATTTTTTATAGAATTATTAGTAATAGCTTCATTATTAGTATTAGTGCTTTCTGAAGTTCCATCACTATGGTTAGATTCCGGTTTTTTTGGAGTATCTACAAGACCATCATCAGAAATAATCGTGGTGTTATCTTCCTTTTCTATAGATAAATTATCTGTATTTTCTGAGTCCTCAGTAACAACTATAGTGTCTAGTGATTTATTCTCCGGAAGTAAAATAGATCCTACAGATAAAATAACAGCTATTAGTGCCGCAACGCCAGCAATACGGTACCAAAAAGGTATAAGCACTATTCGTTTACGATCTTTATTCTTTCGAGCTTGAATTTTTTTCCAGACAGCATCATTAGGAGTAACTTCAAAGTCTTTGAATTTCTCCTGAAACAATCTATCTATATTTTTTTTATCACTCATCTTCAGCCTTCAATTGATTGAACACGTGGTTCATGGTTGGTTTCTATTTTTTCTTTCAAAATGTTTCTGGCTCTTGCTAAATTAGATTTAGAAGTTCCGATAGAAATATCTAGCATTTCAGCAATCTCTTTATGTGAATAACCGTCTAGAACATAAAGATTAAATACCAATCGATATCGATCCGGTAACTGCTGAATAATTTCTAGAAGATAATCAAGAGAAACCTCGTCTTCATCAATTTCTACTTCGACTTCTTCTATCTGTTCTTCGCCAATAATTTCAAAAACTTTCTGCTTACGGAACTTTTGTAAGGCTGTATTAACGGTTATTCGTTTTATCCACCCTTCAAAAGAACCTTGGTTTCTATATTGTCCTATTTTGTCAAAAATTGTAATAAAAGCATCTTGCAAAGTATCTTCAGCACTTGAATAATTGCTAGAATACTTCAGGCAGATAGAAAATAACTTACTGCCATATAATCTATACAGTTGTTCCTGTGCCTTAGCATCTTGTTTTTTACAATTTTTTATGAGTTGGTCTAAACTCACGAATAGTTTTTGTTTTGATTAGCATTATAAAATTAAAGCCTTATTCTACAACAGGGACTTCAATGATTAAAAATTGATTTTCACCTTGATCATTTCTACCTTGCCAAAATCTAAAAATATATGAATCTTCTGTCCCAACAATAAAGTTAAGCGAAGCATCAATTAAATCAGTTTCAGCAAGATCTTCACAGGTTCGATCATTCACAACTACATTTACTACGGATACCGTACGTTCATTAGATAATCTGTCGTAATCAAATCCGCTAAAAGCGTGGCAATCAGTGGGTCTAAAATAAGAAACAGTAATTTCATAAGTTTCTCCTCTTGTAAATTGATCTGGAATTGCAACTTGTTCAACGGGGACTAATTCATAGAAAAAATTAATACCACTATCATCATCATTCAAACAACTAGTCATGCAACCAATCAAAATAATCAATGCAATTATTTTTATCTTTTTCATACTATTAACTTTGGGGTACTACATACCAAATTCTATACTATAGATGTTTTTATATGTATATGGTTGCGTTCATATGATACAAATTTTAATATAAGTTATAGGTATCAAGAGTTTTAGTGTCAATCTACAAAAATGTGATCTGGATATAAGGTATAAAAAAATCCCGAAGACTCGGGATTTTTAGTGTTTTTTAGGATTGTATTTTATTCATTAACAATCTTTATAGCTTCTTTGATTTTCACTTCTAATTCTTCCATTAGTTCTGGATTATCGTTTAGTAAAGCTTTCACAGAGTCTCTTCCTTGACCCAGTTTTGTGTCCTGATAACTAAACCAAGAACCACTCTTTTTAACGATTTCATAATCTACACCGATGTCAATAATCTCGCCTGTTTTTGATATTCCCATTCCATACATAATATCAAACTCAGCAGTTCTAAATGGAGGTGCTACCTTATTTTTTACAACTTTCACACGAGTTTTATTACCTTGTACCTCACTGTTGCTATCTTTAATTTGTGTAGATCTACGGATATCTAATCGCACAGAAGCATAAAATTTAAGTGCATTACCACCAGTAGTAGTTTCTGGGTTTCCAAACATTACTCCGATTTTTTCACGAAGCTGATTAATAAATATAACCGTACAGTTGGTTTTACTTATAGAACTGGTTAGTTTCCTTAAAGCCTGAGACATTAAACGAGCGTGAAGTCCCATTTTAGAGTCTCCCATTTCTCCTTCAATTTCACTTTTTGGTGTCAATGCTGCTACCGAGTCAATAACGATAATATCAATTGCTCCTGATCGTATTAAATTATCTGCAATTTCTAATGCCTGTTCTCCATTATCTGGTTGAGAAATAATTAAATTATCGATATCAACTCCTAATTTTTCTGCATAAAAACGATCAAATGCGTGTTCTGCATCTATAAAAGCGGCAATTCCACCTGCTTTTTGAGCCTGTGCAATTGCATGAATGGTTAGTGTCGTTTTTCCAGAAGATTCAGGACCAAAAATTTCTATAACTCTTCCTCTAGGATATCCGCCAACTCCAAGAGCTAAATCTAATCCAAGTGATCCAGTAGAAATCACTTCTACTTCCTGAACAGCGCGATCACCCATCTTCATTACCGTACCTTTTCCGTAGGCTTTATCCAACTTATCTAAGGTTAGTTTTAATGCTTTTAATTTTGCATCTTTTTCTTTTTCAGTACTCATGCGCTCCCTTTATTTTTAATTGATTTTCGCTAAAATACTACATGTTTTTTGTATACTCGTTTCAAAAATTACACTTATGCAACTAATTTATTAACAATGATTATTGGAGCTATAAAACGATAGTTTAATTTTTTTTAAACCACTGACGCAACCCTTTTACTTTTCTTGCATCTACATAGAAAGCAAAACTTGAACAAATTTTGAGGAAGGAGGATGTAGATGAAATTTCTTAAAAGAGTCGTAAGACACAACCTTGTTGGCTGTACAATTACTACTATTAGTAATTGTATAGTCGAAGGCGGTTAGCTTCGTTATTTAATTTTTAGTCGTTTAGATTAAGTAAATTAATTAAATAACGAATTAGCCCAAAAAATGCCTTGAAATTATTTCAAGGCATTTTTTTTTGGAAGCAACTATTTGGGAACGAGTATTTAAGGATTTGCACATTGTTTTTTTAACAGTTTTTTTTCACTTTTTAAGGTAACATATACTTGTGAGACGGTATTAACCTATGAGTGCAATTTGTTTTGTGCTGTTAAACACAAATTAATCTATTTAAAAAACAATGTATTATGAAGAAAATGAAATCTTGTTTAATGTTGGCTTTAATCGCCTTTTTAACTTTTTCCTGTAATACGGAAGAACTAGAGATCAATGAAAGTACTAGTGAAATTGAAATTTTAGAATTTGATTCTAAGGAAGCTATGGAGCAAGAAATTGATCGAGTTTTAGAACTAAGAAAACAAAAAGAAGCTTTAATTATCGAAAAGATGTTTGGAGGAGATGGAATACCAACACTTACAGATAAAATGATTAAAGAATCGGATGGAGAAGTAATTGATGAAAAACAATTGATCGAATCTGCTAATTATTATCATACTGAGAAATTGAAAGTGATTTATGAAGAAAGAGAAGAAAGAAATTTTACTAGTATACAAAGTATTGTTGATGAATTAAATTCATTGAAGTTGTTAAATCAAACAAAATACAATGCCTTATACAATCAATATGCTGATTTATTAATCAAATCGGAGTATGAAATATCAACAAAATTTGATAAAGGAACTTCTAATCTGATTAATGCTGAAGGTTTTTTAGTATTAGAATCTCATAAAATTAATTTTAATACCAAAGAATATCAAAAGCCGCAAAATATTGCTAAAGGGACTAGAGAAGGTGTTATAACAACAGGATATAATAATTTTATTGCCATAACTTTTTCTAAATCTTTTTCGGCTATTTTGGCTTATGATTTAAACGGCAATAGAGGTGTAGATTTAGCTGCAAGGGTTGGTGTTTATTGTTTGATAAATTCTCCACAGGGTTATGTGAATTACCCTTGTTTTTTTAATTTAGACGCTAGGTCTTCTTATGGGTTAAATAACAATGGATGTGCAGTTCGTCCTGGTGGATCAATTCCTTCAGGAGCAGGTTTTCAAGTTACTGCTCAGTCTCAGGTAAGAGCTTGGGGATGCACCGATTATTTAGGTACTGTTTTCATAAGGGTAGGAGGAGAGTTTAAAGTGCCTATCGCAGGAACGAGTAATTTTCTAACTGTTTCAAAGGGTATAGCAAATTACTAATAATATTTTATAGTAAAAAAATCCCTGGAACTTAACTTCCAGGGATTTTTTATTTACGCTATGATTCGTACTTTTGCAGAAAGTAAATAATTTCTTTTAACTTAAAAATTAGTATAGCATGCAACTGTACAATAAATTAAGTGCAAAGGAGAGAGCTGATCTTATCGATGAGGCTGGTACAGATCGTCTTACACTCTCTTTTTATCAATATGCACATATCGGGAACACTGAAATTTTCAGAAATCATCTTTTTATACATTGGGATGAACTAGATGTTCTGGGTAGAATCTATGTGGCCAGCGAGGGGATTAATGGTCAACTGTCAGTTCCAGCACCAAATTTTGAAGCATTCAAAAAACATTTAGATAGTATTTCTTTCCTGGAGAATGTGCGCCTTAATATTGCCAGAGAACAGGATATCAAATCCTTTCTTAAATTGAAAGTAAAGATTCGTAAGAAAATTGTAGCGGATGGTTTAAACGATGAAACTTTTGATGTTACCAATAAAGGGGTTCATGTTGATGCAGAGAAGTTTAATGAATTGATTGAAGATCCTGATACTGTATTGGTGGACATGCGTAACCATTACGAAAGTGAGATTGGTCATTTCAAGGGAGCAGTAACCCCAGATGTAGATACCTTTAGGGATTCTTTGGATATTATTGAGGAGGATCTAAAAGAACATAAAGAAGACAAGAAACTAGTAATGTATTGTACCGGAGGAATTCGATGCGAGAAAGCAAGTGCGTATTATAAACACAAAGGGTTTAAAAATGTATTTCAGTTAGAAGGCGGAATTATAGAATATGCCAGACAGGTAGAAGAAAAAGGACTGGAGAATAAGTATTTGGGAAAAAACTTTGTTTTTGATCATCGAAGATCAGAACGAATTTCTGAAGATGTTATAGCTAATTGTCATCAGTGCGGAAATCCTTGTGATACTCATGTAAATTGCGAAAATGAAGCGTGTCATTTGCTATTCATTCAATGCGAATCGTGTGCAGTTGAAATGAATAAATGTTGTTCTATAGAATGTAAGGAGGTTATTAGCTTATCCTATGAGGAGCAAAAAGCGTTAAGAAAAGGAAAGGGTAATAGTAATAAGATCTTTAAAAAAGGACGTTCGGAAGTACTAAAATATAAGCAGTAATACTAAAATGATTTAGATACTATGGTTTTAAAAGAAATCATAGTATCTTTATCGATTAAGATGTCGGATGTGTAAAACGCCTGACCCGAGTAAGAATCATATTTGCTGTGGTTTTATCACAGGCAAATTTCAATATAGCAAGAGAATATGGGGTGTAGTAGTTGTTCCTCCGGGAAAGACGGACAACCAAAAGGATGTAAGAATAATGGTACATGCGGTACAGATGGTTGCAATAAATTAACTGTTTTCGATTGGTTATCTAATATGTCACTTCCCAGTGGTGTGGCACCTTTTCATTGTGTAGAGATTCGTTTTAAAAACGGACGTAAAAGCTTTTTTAAGAATACAGAAAATCTATCCTTAAGTATTGGAGATATAGTAGCAACAGAAGCTTCTCCAGGTCATGATGTAGGTATAGTTACGCTTACTGGAGAGTTAGTGCGTATCCAAATGAAAAGGAAAAAGGTCGATGTAGAAAGTGAGGATGTTAAAAAGGTATATCGAAAAGCATCACAAAAAGATATAGATATTTGGCAAAAAGCTAGAGACCGTGAGCAGGCTATACAGGTCCGTTCAAGAGAAATAGCAATTCGTCTAAAGTTGCAGATGAAAATTTCTGATATAGAATTTCAGGGCGATGGCTCTAAATGTACGTTCTATTACACGGCAGAAGATCGTGTAGATTTTAGACAATTGATTAAAGAATTTGCACAAGAATTTAGTACTAGGATAGAAATGCGTCAGATAGGTTTTCGTCAGGAAGCTGCTCGATTAGGAGGTATTGGCTCTTGTGGAAGAGAATTATGCTGTTCTACCTGGTTAACCGATTTCAGATCTGTAAATACAAGTGCTGCCAGATATCAGCAATTGTCCTTGAATCCACAAAAATTAGCAGGACAATGCGGAAAATTAAAATGTTGCCTTAATTATGAACTCGATGCATACATTGATGCTTTAAATGAGTTTCCTAAAACAGAGGTTAAACTACAGACGGAAAAAGGTACAGCGGTATGCCAAAAAATTGATATTTTCAAAGGATATTTATGGTATGCTTATGAAGGAGAATGGATGAATTGGCACAAAATTTCTGCAGATCATGCCAATGAAATTATCGACGCAAATAAGAAGAAAGAAAAGGTAGCAAGTCTTGAAGAATTTGCATCAGAACTTCTTGAAGATACTAAAGTTGATTTTGAGAACGTTGTAGGACAAGATAGTTTAACACGTTTTGATCAGCCAAAAAGAAGTAATAGAAGAAAGAGTAAAAATCGAAGCAGAAATAAAAAGAAAGTTTCTGTGGAAAAACAAAAACCTACTTCTCAAAAAACAAAAGAAGGTAATACTGAGAACAAAGATTCAAATAGAAAAAAGAATACTCAACGTAATAGAAAACGTAAACCACAGCAACGCAAGAATGATGATAAATCTTAGATTCTTAATATTGCTGTTTCTATTAATGGGTATGTCTTCTTGTGATGACAATCGAGTTTTTGATAAATATGAAACGGTATCAGGTTCCTGGGAAAAAGACGAAAAAATTAGTTTTATATTACCAGAACTTGATTCATTACAGCAATATAATCTATTCATAAATGTAAGAAATACTAATGAGTATAGGTATAGTAATTTGTTTTTGATTAGTGAGATGGAGTTTCCTAATGGCAAAATAGTTACAGATACCTTAGAGTATGAAATGTCTGAACCAAATGGTGAGTGGTTAGGAACTGGTTTTTCAGATCTGAAAGAAAATAAACTGTGGTATAAAGAAAATGTAAGTTTTGCAGAAAAGGGAACCTATAAAGTTATACTTCAGCATGCAATGAGAAAGAATGGAGAGACATTAGGAATAAACTCTCTAGAAGGAATTACAGACATAGGTTTTAGAATAGAATTTGCACAAAACCCTAGATAATATGGCTAAAGCAACACCCAAGTCAACAAGAAAGACATCAAAAGCAGCTCAAATAAATGTGATCAAATATATCAAGTGGTTTTGGATCACGTTTGCATCAGGAATATTTTTAGTTATTCTCTTATTTCTACTTGCTAGTTGGGGAGTTTTTGGAGAAATGCCTGGTTTTGATGAATTAGAAAACCCGCAAAATGATTTGGCAACTCAGATTATTTCGTCTGATGGAAAACAAATAGGAACCTTTTTTAAAGAAAATAGAACTCCAGTTAATTTTGAAGATTTAGCTCCAGATTTAGTGAATGCATTAGTCGCAACAGAAGACGCACGCTATTATGAACATTCTGGGATAGATGCAAGAGGAACGATACGTGCCTTTGCTTTTTTGGGTAAGAAAGGAGGAGCCAGTACTATAACACAGCAGTTAGCAAAACTGCTTTTTACAGGAAAAAGATCGAAAGGATGGCAGCGATATACTCAGAAGATTAAGGAGTGGGTAATTGCAGCTCGATTAGAGAGACAGTATACCAAAGATGAGATTATGACCATGTATCTCAATAAATATGATTTCCTTAATCAAGCAATAGGTATAAGTTCTGCATCTCGTATTTACTTTAATAAAACTCCAAAGGATCTTAAGAAAGAGGAAGCAGCAGTACTAGTAGGTATGCTTAAGAATTCTGCACTTTTTAATCCTTTAAGAAGACCCGAATTGGTGAAAAACAGAAGAGATGTGGTTTTGTCTCAAATGGCTAAGTATGAATATATTACTACTCAAGAAAAAGACAGTTTACAGCAATTAGAGCTAAAATTAGACTATGCACCAGAAGGTCACTCTGATGGAATTGCTACTTATTTTAGAGAGTATGTGAGAAGTTGGATGGGTAACTGGGTGAAAAAAAACCCTAAAGGAGAGGATGAAGATGGAAATACTAAGTATTATAATATTTACAGAGATGGATTAAGAATTAATGTTACCATTGATTCACGTATGCAGAAATATGCTGAAGAAGCTGTGGAGGAACATATGTCTAATCTACAAAAAGAGTTTAGTAAGCAGGAAGAGAAAAATAAAACAACGCCTTTTAGAGATTTAACTAAAAGTGAAGTAGAGGGTATTGTTAAAAGAGCTATAAGGAGTTCTACGCGAAGAAAGAAAATGCTAACTCAGAATAAAAGTGAAGCAGATATTTTAAAATCTTTTGACGTTAAGACTGAGATGAAAATATTTTCTTGGAAAGGATATATTGATACTATTATGACTCCAAGGGATTCTATTTTATACTATAAAGGTTTCCTTAGGTCTGGTATGATGTCTATGGAACCACAGACAGGTCAAGTTAAAGCTTGGGTTGGCGGTGTAGATATAAAACATTTTCAATATGATCATGTGTATCAAGGAGCACGTCAGGTAGGTTCTACATTTAAACCTTTTGTGTATGCTACAGCGATAGATCAACTGAAGCTATCCCCTTGCGATACATTACCAATGTCTCAAATTACTATTCCTGCTGGATCCCATGGCGTGATGGAAGATTGGACTCCAAAGAACAGTGATGCAAAGTATACGGGATACCTAAGTCTAAAAGAGGCACTAGCAAAATCTGTGAATACTATTTCTGCTCGTTTAATGGACCGTATAGGACCAGAACCTATCGTAAGACTGGCAAAGAAATCAGGCGTAGCTTCAGAAGTTATCGAAGTGGCTTCTATAGCATTAGGATCTGTAGATCTTAAGTTATCAGAAATGGTAGGTGCGTATAGTACTTTTGCTAATGAGGGGATTTATAATAAACCAGTAATGATTACCAGTATTGAGGATAAAAACGGTACAACTTTGTATCAATTTGAGCCAGAAACACGAGATGTAATCAGTAAAGAGGCAGCATATGTTACACTAAACTTATTAGAAGGAGTTACGCAATCAGGTTCTGGAGCTCGTCTTAGATCAGGGCCTTCTAACAGATATGATTACAAAAATGTAATTACAGGATATCCTTACGAATTTAAAAATCCAATAGCCGGAAAAACAGGAACTACTCAAAATCAAAGTGATGGATGGTTCATGGGGATTGTTCCTAATTTATGCACGGGTGTTTGGGTTGGAGGAGATGACAGGGCAACACATTTTAATTCTGTAAGATATGGGCAAGGAGCTACAATGGCGTTACCAATATGGGCTTTGTATATGAGGAAGTGTTATGCTGATAAAACATTAAAAGTATCTAAAGATGGTTTTAAAAAACCAGAAAATCTAACAATAGAAGTAGATTGTAAAGAGTTTAATAAAAGTATTAAAGTAGAGGATACAATAGATGATGAGTTTGGTCTTTAGTAGGATGTAATCTATTAGATAAGAATGAAACAATCAGTGTCCAAAGAAAATCATATAAAACCAATTAATTTTAGTGTCAGTAGATATATTAAATATTTTTGGATAGGTTTCACCTCCATTCTGATAATCATAATTTTATTATTCCTTTTAGCTAGTTGGGGTGCTTTGGGAGAAATGCCAACCTTTGAGCAATTGGAAAACCCTAGAAATGATTTGGCTACCCAGATTATATCTTCTGATAGAGAGCAATTAGGAACTATTTTTAAGCCCAATGAGAATAGAACTCCAATTAATTATAATGATTTACCGCCACATTTAATAAATGCTTTGATAGCTACAGAAGATGTTCGTTTTTATGAACATTCAGGAATCGATGCACGAGGCACTCTTAGAGCTTTTACTTCTTTTGGTAGAAGAGGAGGTGCAAGTACTATTACACAACAGTTGGCAAGATTACTTTTTATAGGTATTAGATCCCGAAATATGGATAAGTATACTCAGAAAATTAGGGAATGGGTAATTGCTGCACGCTTAGAAAGACAATACACAAAAGAGGAGATCATAGTGATGTATCTTAATAAATATGACTTTGCGAGACAGGCTATAGGAATAGGATCTGCATCAAGAATCTATTTTAATAAAAAATCTATAGATCTAAAAGTAGAAGAGTCGGCAATGCTTGTGGGAATGCTGAAAAGTGCAACTATTTATAATCCGAAAACAAGATTAGAAAAAGCCTTAAATAGAAGAAATACTGTATTAAGTCAAATGGCTAAATATGGATACCTAACAGTTGAGGAAAAAGATAGTTTGAAACAATTACCACTAAAATTAAATTATACTCCTGAAGGATATTCTGAAGGTAAAGCGACTTATTTTAGAAGGCAAGTAAAGAAATGGGTAGAAGAATGGATTAAGAAGAATCCCAAGGGAAAAAATGAAGCAGGAGAATTAGAGTATTACGATATTTATAGCGATGGCCTTAAAATTCATGTTACTATTGATTCTCGCATGCAAAAATATGCTGAAGAATCGGTTTTACAGCATATGAGTAATCTTCAAAAAGAATTTGATAGACAGGAAAGAAAGAATACTACTTCACCATTTAGAGGCATTTCTAAGCAACAAATAGATCAAATCATAAACCATGCTATCAAAACTTCTCCAAGAAGAATAAAAATGCTAAAGCAAGGTAAAAGTGAAAAAGAAATTCTTGCTTCTTTTGATAAGAAAGTAGATATGAAAGTATTTTCTTGGAATGGAATTATGGATACCATAATGACTCCTAGAGATTCTGTTTTATATCATAAAAGATTTTTGCATACTGGATTAATGTCTATGAATCCACAAACTGGAGCAGTAAAAGCTTGGGTGGGAGGTATTAACTATAAATATTTTAAGTATGATCACGTGAATCAAGGAGCAAGACAAGTAGGATCCACATTTAAACCATTTGTTTATGCCACTGCTATTGATCAATTAAAATATTCTCCTTGTTATAAAATGCCAAGAGCAAAAGTGACGATTCCAGTTGGTAAGCATGGAGTGTCAGGAGAAGATTGGACTCCAACTAATACAGATGATAATTATATTGGATCTATAACGCTTAAAGATGCATTGGCGGGATCCGTAAATACAGTTTCTGCGCGATTAATGGATAGAATAGGACCAGAACCTATTATCAATTTGGCTAAAAAATTAGGTATTCAATCTGAAATAGATTCCGTAGCTTCAATTGCTTTGGGAACAGAAACTCTTAAACTTTCTGAGATGGTAGGCGCCTATAGTGTCTTTGCTAATGAAGGAATATATACAAAACCAGTCATCATTTCTCATATACAGGATAAGAATGGAACATTGCTTTATGGTAATTTTCCGGAAAAAAGAGATGTAATTAGTAAAGAATCTGCTTATGTAACACTTAATTTGATGGAAGGAGTTACAGAAACGGGATCAGGTAAAAGACTAAGGACGAAAGCTTCTAGTCAATATATTTATAAGAACGTGGTTACTGGTCATCCATACGGATTTACAAATCCAATCGCAGGAAAGACGGGAACTACTCAGAATCAAAGTGATGGATGGTTTATGGGAATTGTTCCTGATCTGTGTACAGGAGTTTGGGTAGGAGGAGATAATAGATCGACACATTTTAAATCTACAAAATATGGAGCAGGAGCAACTATGGCACTTCCGATTTGGGCTTTGTATATGAAAAAATGCTATGAAGATGTAAATTTGAATATATCGAAATCTGAATTTAAAAAACCGGAAAACCTTTCCATCCAGCTTGATTGTGAAGTATATGAAAAAAGCATTAAGGTTGATGATGAACTACGTATTTAATTTCTGAAATAAATATTTCTAAAACTATTAGTCTTCAAACGTTTTAGTACTATTTTTTTAGTACTTTTAATCTGCTAAAATTGAACATTATGATTCGTAAAACGGTGGCTGGAGTTATTGAAGCTACAGAAGGTGTAAAAGATAATATGACTTTTATGCTTGGAGGTTTCGGGCTTTGCGGAATACCAGAAAATTCTATTGCAGAACTAGTTAAAAAAAACATAAAAGGATTGACCTGTATCTCTAATAATGCCGGTGTTGATGATTTTGGTTTAGGGCTTTTACTTCAGCAAAAACAGATCAAAAAGATGGTTTCTTCCTATGTGGGTGAGAATGATGAATTTGAGCGACAAATGTTAAGCGGAGAGTTAGACGTGGAGCTTATTCCCCAAGGTACACTAGCGGAGCGATGTAAAGCCGCTCAAGGAGGTTTTCCAGCATTTTACACACCAGCAGGTTATGGTACTGAGGTAGCTGAAGGGAAAGAGACTAGAGAATTTAATGGTAAAATGTATATACTGGAGAACGCTTTTAAGGCGGATTTTGCTTTTGTAAAAGCCTGGAAAGGCGATGAAGCTGGAAACCTTATTTTTAAAGGTACCGCAAGAAATTTTAATCCTTGTATGTGCGGAGCGGCAAAAATTACAGTAGCGGAGGTAGAGGAATTAGTTCCTGCTGGTAGTTTAGATCCTGACCATATACATGTTCCTGGGATTTTTGTACAAAGAATTTTTCAGGGAGAAAAATATGAAAAAAGAATTGAACAACGAACAGTTCGAAAAAGGGAATAATTACAAGCTTTTTTTAAAAACTTAAAAAACACATATATCATGGCGGCATTACGATTAGGAGATGAAGCACCAAACTTTATTGCGCAAACGACAGAAGGAGAAATTGATTTTCATAACTGGCTAGGAGATAGTTGGGGTATTTTATTTTCGCATCCTGCGGATTATACACCTGTTTGCACTACAGAGCTGGGAACTGTTGCTAAGTATACGGATGAGTTTAATAAACGGAATGTAAAAGTAGCTGCACTAAGTGTTGATGATGTAGCATCTCATCTAGGATGGGTTAAGGATATTAATGAAACGCAGCATACAACGGTTAATTTTCCCATTATTGCAGATGAAAATAGAAATGTATCTGAGTTATATGATATGATACACCCAAAAGCAGATAGTCAATTAACAGTGCGATCTGTTTTTGTGATTGCGCCTGATAAAACTATAAAACTAACAATTACATACCCTGCATCTACCGGACGTAATTTTGATGAGTTATTGCGAGTAATTGATTCGTTACAATTAACGGCGTATCATAAGGTAGCTACTCCTGCAAACTGGAACCAAGGAGATGACTGTGTGATAGTTCCTTCAGTTAGTAATGAAGATATACCTTCATTGTTTCCTAAAGGTCATAAGGAGATTAAGCCGTATTTAAGAATGACGCCACAGCCAAATTAGAATTAGTTATATAATATAGAAGAAGATTAGTATGCTTGATAAAAATGGAATAGCAAGACGCATAGCGAAAGAACTTCAGGATGGATATTTTGTAAACCTAGGGATAGGTATCCCGACGTTGGTGGCAAATTATATCCCTAAGGGAATAGAAGTAGAGTTTCAGAGTGAGAATGGAGTTCTGGGTATGGGGCCATTTCCATATGAAGGAGAGGAAGATGCTGATATTATCAATGCAGGTAAGCAAACTATTACCACAATGCCTGGTGCTTCTTTTTTTGATTCTGCTGCAAGTTTTAATATGATACGGGGACAACACGTAGATTTAACAATACTAGGTGCTATGGAAGTTGCTGAGAATGGAGATATAGCTAATTGGAAGATTCCTGGTAAAATGGTAAAAGGAATGGGTGGTGCTATGGATCTCGTTGCTAGTGCGGAAAATATCATTGTGGCAATGATGCATACCAATAGGGTAGGGGCGTCTAAATTACTTAGTAAATGTTCACTGCCGTTAACAGGTGTGAACTGTGTCAAGAAGGTGGTTACGAATATGGCTGTTTTAGAAATTACCGAGAATGGATTTAAATTGTTAGAAAGAGCTCCGGGAGTGAGTATTGAAGATATAGAAAAAGCTACAGAAGGAAAGCTTATAATTGATGGGAATGTACCCGAAATGGTCTTAGATTGATTTAATCAAATTCTATTTACAGGTATACGGTTATTAAATAAACTGCTACGAATAATAAATCAAAAAATAATACGTTATTGTATAAAAGGCGAAAAAACAGATAAACTGTAGGAAAAAGACTACTTATCTGTTACTGTTTCTACTTACCTAAACCTTTACTTTAACCTATAAATACAATGAAAACGCTAATAAATGTTAAAATTTAGTGTATTTTGTCGATTTTAATGGTATTTAAACGTTATTTCCAATAATATTTTGCATATTAGCATTCCCTATAAAGAAGTACAGTTTTTATTGTTCTCTTTTTAAAATATTAATTAAGTTTTAACCCTCACACATTGCCCTATTATGAAAAAGCGTATAAATCGTCTACAGAAGTCAGTTAAGCCTACAATCGAATTGATTTCTAACTGTATGTATTTAGCAAAGAAAGTATTTTTGTTTTAACAAAAACTATTGTTTTTGTTATGTGATTTTTTGTTGTTAATTAATCGTAACCTCCCCAAGTCGCGATGAATAAACCTGTTAGTCTATTGAGCTTAACAGGTTTTTTTGTACGTAAATATGTCGTTATAGTTCATCTTCTTCCATATTAATGATTGTTTTTACACACTAGTCAATTTTAATTTCTTTACGCTATTTTCTACGAAATTAATTCATTGACATTTTGGCGATACATTTTATTTGATGATGATGATTTTTTGTTTAAACATGATATTCATACAACATAAGGTCTTCATCATCATTGGGAATATTAATGATTTTGATAAAGGAAAAGTCTAACTTCTCTAATAGTTTTTGTGAAGATTTGTTTTCTGGTATGGTGATAGCACTTATCTTTTTTATTCCGAATAGAGAAATACCAGCCTCCTTTATTTTCAGAGCGCTTTCATATGCATACCCTTTCCCTTCATATTCTGGTAAAAAAGCAAAGCCTATATCAACACCTTCTATTCCTTCTCTATCATATAAACCACAGCAACCAAGTTTTTGATTATCCGATTTTCGAATCACTGTATAATTAGAGTATCCTAATCGCTTTAGTTGAGGCATCATTTTTTCGGTAATATAGTGTTCTGCATCTTCGATAGATCTAACATTTCGATCTCCAATGTTTTGTAACCATTTAGGAGAGTTAAGTAGTTTTAGATAAAAAGCGGCATCTTCAATGGTTGCAGGTTTTAATAAAAGTCTATCTGTTTCAAAGTGTTCCATAGTAAATGTCATTCAATTAGTAAAGAATAACAAGTATACAAAAAGCCCTGAAACATTTTTGCTTCAGGGCTTCTATAAAAATTAAGGTTATCTATCTATAATTTTTATTCTTTTATAAAACGAGTAGTTTGTGTACCCACTTTTAACATATATACTCCAACCTCTAGTTGTTGAACATTTATCGTATTAGAGAAGCTTCCTTTAAGTACTTCTTGTCCTAATAGGTTATGAATTGAAAATTCTTGACTTCCTTTATTTCCAGCAATTACATTAAGAGTCGCTCCTTTTAGAGGATTAGGATAAACCGATAATAACACAATTGGTGGTCCTAGAAGGTCATCAGAAGTTGTAGCGAATGATGTTGTAGTTCCACAAGCTCCAAGATTAGTCCAACCTGTAGCAGTTCTTTCAAATAAGTTACCTTGATATGTAACTTGATCTCCAGTTTGGTATGATTGAGAGCTACTCCATTCTGAAACTCCTTCACAAATATCTGTTGATCCACCACCACCAGATGTATTGGTTAATGAAAGATTATCTATTGCAATATCAGCTTGCCAAGTCGATCCTGTAATTCTGTTAAAACGTAATTGCACTCCTCCACCTACATAAGCGGCAAGATCAATACTAGCGTCTAACCAAGAATTTCCTTTATTACCTGATTCACTCCAAAGGCTTGTCCAAGTTGCACCGTCATCAGTACTAGCTTCTACAGCGATACTTCCCATATCTGTTGCTCCATACATATGGTAGCTAAATGATAAACTTGCTTCCGAAAGACTAGAAAGATCATAACAAGGAGAATTCAATATTGCTTGTTTGTTAGGGTATCCAGTTCCATTACCAGACGCTTCTACAAAAATGTAATATGAACCTTGTGTTGCAGAAGATGGTCCTGTTCCGCTAGAAGGTGTTCCATTAGCATCAACTGTCCAGTTAATATCATCAGCAGTTGATTGAGTCCAAGCTCCTAATGTATTTTCAAATCCTTCAGCATAAGGGAAAGAAGAAATACCAGATGTACATCCTCCTCCTGTAGATCCACCAGTAGTGGTAACATTTACTGTATTACTAAATGCTGATTCATTTCCAGCAGCATCTTTTGCTTTTACGCTAAATAGGTATGCTGTATCAGCAGTTAATCCAGTTATGTTAGTTGATGTACCTGTAGCTTCACCTAAATTGGTACTTCCTTGGTATACGTCATAGGCTGTTACACCTACATTATCTGTAGCAGCATTCCAAGATAAAGTCAACGTAGTTTCTGCAACATTAGATGCAGCTAATCCTGTTGGTGCTGTTGGTGCTTGCGTGTCAGGAGGAGTTGCTGTTGTAACATCAACTGTATTACTAAATCCAGATTCGTTTCCAGCAGCATCTTTTGCTTTTACACTAAATTGATATGCAGTACTTGCTGTTAATCCTGTTACATTAGTAGTAGTTCCTGTAACTTCTCCTAAAATAGTACTTCCTTGATATACATCATATGCAGTTACACCTACGTTGTCCGTAGCAGCGGTCCAAGATAACGTTAATGTAGTTTCAGCTACATTAGATGCAGTTAGTCCAGCTGGTGCTGTTGGTGCTTGTGTATCTCCTTGAGAAGCTCCTATTGTTACTGTATAATCTTCTACTTCTCCATATTGAAATGATTCACAAGAAGTAGGTACTCCATTATATTTCATAGAAACACGCATTCTTGTGTTTCCGCTTGCAGCACTTGCTGGTACTGTGAAGCTTCCACTGACCGGTGTAGTTTGAGTAGCTGCTTGAGTCCATACTTGTTCTCCAGAATCTGTGAATACACCGTTTTGGTTGTAGTCAATCCATACGCTATATCCTTCACTATAAGTTGTACCTGTCCAGGTTGGTGTTACAGTAATCGTATTAGAACTTCCTTTTGCAATTGAGGTAGAAATAGATGTGAAATCGCTATAACCACCACTTCCTGCACCAGAAGCATTATTAATTGTTCCTAGTTGTACATTACCAATATATTCATCAGCAACACTATTACCATTAGACGCACAATAGTTTAATTGAACTTCGGTAGTAGTAAAAGTTGTTGATGCGCTATATGAAGAAGTTGTTCCATCAGAACAAGTACTTCTTACCTGAGCTTCATAAGATGTAGTAGCAGTTAATCCAGAAATTACATAAGAAGTTCCACCTGCTGACTGAGTTGTCCAGCTTGAAGTACCCGTTTGACGATATCTTACGTCAAAAGATGCACCAGGAATAGCGGTCCAGTTAATAGTTGCTGTATCAGATCCCACATTAGAAGATCCTACTCCAGCTGGTAAAGTAGCATTACAAACTACAGGTGTTCCTGTTAATCCAGTTACTACAAGTGAGAAATTTTGGCTTCCGCCAACTAAAGATCCTTTGTTCGTTACCGTTATTGTGTAAGAACCTGATGCATTAGCTACATCAATTCTTTCGTATGGATCTACTGTGTTGTCACCTGTTCCATTTGTTGTTACTCCTGTTAGTCTGTAAGGGCTATAGGTTGTAGAATTTTTTGTAACCCTAATATCTAAATCGTTTACTAAAACAGCTGTATTTGAATTGGTAGCAGTAGTTGCAGTACCTGCACGATCTGTCCAAGAGATAGAAGCCATTAAAGGGTTTACTCCATCAGAATCAACTGTAATTGAATATGTTTGACCACTATTTAAAGTTAATTCTTCAACCTTAGATTCATTTCCATTTGCAGAAATAGTTTCAGCAGCAGCTTTAGTGTTCATTAATCCCCATCCATATACTGCATCGGGTCCAGAAGGTCCCGCATCATCTGCAGTATGAAGTGCCACTCCTTTTAGTGTAGCAGCTCTCATAAAACTTCCGTTTAAGTTATTGTAATGCTGTTGTAATAATAATAGAGATCCTGTAACATTTGGCGATGCCATAGAGGTTCCAGTTATACTAGCATATGCAGTATCACTATTTTCATAAGTAGAATATACACTTGTACCGTTACCAGTAATATCCGGTTTGATTCTAAAGTCATCAGTTGGTCCCTCACTGCTAGAACTATTGATAGATACACTACTCAAAGAACCGTCTGCATTTATACTAGCATCCTGAGCATTGGCAACAACCATATTGTTTTTAGAAGTTGAATGTCCCGTTAATTTATCATAAGAAGAGTTACCATCAAGAGGAGAACCATTGTAACTATTTTGGTTACCATCGTTACCTGCAGCAACTACCATAAGATAGTACGGTGCATTAAACATTACTTCATCCCAAGCTTCAGACTCATCGATATAAGCACCAAAATACTGATCAGGAACTAAATCACTTCTAAAACCATAAGAGTGGTTAGAAAGAAGCATTCCGTTTGCAGCAGCAGTAGTAGCTTCAGCAACATCATTATTCCACATATAGCCATTAACTTTTGCTTGAGATGCCATCCCTTTTGCATTTGCTTGTACACCAGAAGCCATAATAGTTCCTGTTACGTGAGCAGCGTGAAAGTTAAGTTGAAGACCTCCTTCTGTTGAAGTATCCTGTATAGTAACACGATTGTTACCTCCAGCGCCATCATATTCTTGGTGAGAAGCTCTGGCGTGACCACCATCCCATACATAAGCAGTCATGTTTTGTCCATCAAGATTTAATCCTAATGATCCACCACTATTAAGATGATTTGCTCTAGTAGATCTAGCTGCAGCAACATTACTAGTAACATAATAGATAGGACTTCCATCTTCGGAAAGTCTTTGCAGTTCTGCAAAACTTCCATCTTCTAATGTGGTTTTTACTGGCCATCCATTTCTCTGAGCAGCCTGTATTGCAGCTTTTTTCAGAGTAACAGCTTTTTCAGTATTCTGTACTTGTAGTTGATTAAGTTTAGAAATATTACTTTTTGACCTAATTTCGGATCTGGCTTCTTTTGATTGCGCAAATACTCCAGTAGATAGGAGAAACATTGTAGAAAAAACTAGCGTGTGTAGTTTTCCAAACCTTTTTGGCATAAAGCCAAATACCCCAGTAAGGTTTTTGTAACTTTTTTTCATTTTTATTGAGTTTGAGTTAGCTATAATTTAATTTCCTTGATGATTTGATAAGGAAACGACCAAAACTCTTAAAATATTCCTAATAAAAAAAAGATTTTCGATAAAGGGGTAAAAAAGTACCACACAAAACCTTAACATTGGGTTAACATTTGTTTCACTTATAAACTATTGTAAGAAATGTATTACAAAAAAAGGTAAAAACGTTAATCTAACTTACCATTTCTGTAAAAACGCTACGGTTTTATGTTCGTTATAATATGTTTCTCCGCGAAGATAAAAACCTACATGACCTCCAAAATTTGGGGTTTCTAAAAACAAATTAGCGTTTTCTTTAGCTTCTTCTGATGGATAGCAAGAGTCTCCAAGAAAAGTGTCATTTTTAGCGTTGATAATAAGTGTTGGTATCTTAATGTTCTTTAAAAACTGCTTACTACTGCATTTTTGATAATAATCAATAGCATCAATATATCCGTGCGCTTTACTGGTATATAGATCGTCAATATCCATAAGAGATTTGCAAGCATTGATATCTGATTTGCTAATTCTATCTGGGAAAACGTCTTGCCTTTCAAGTAATTTTTTCTTTAAACTTCTAATAAAACGTTGTTGATAGATAAAATTATAAGGCTTGTTAATTGCTAATAAAGAATCATAAAGATCGCAGGGGACAGATACCGTAACAGCAGATTTAACTTGAGAAGGAATTGTTCTTTCTCCTAAATATTTTAATGCAATATTTCCTCCAAGGCTGAATCCACATATAGAAACAGTACCATAATCTTTTTCAATAATGTGTGTGATAATGGAGCTTAAATCATCGCTCACTCCCGCATTATAGGATCTGTATAACCGATTTACTTCTCCACTACAATTGCGAAGATTTACTGCTGCTACATCCCAATGATTATTGTTTAGATGTCTCGCTAATCCTGTGATGTATTGTCGTTGAGCATTGCCCTCTAAACCATGAATTAATACAGCCACCCGTCTCGTAGATTCCGAATTAGCTCCATAACTCCAATCTATATCTATAAAATCACCATCATCTAATTCTACTCGTTCCCGTTGTTGATCAATTCCATTGACTTTTCTCAATAAATTAGGAAATATGGTCGAAAAATGACCATTTCTAAAAAAGTAAGGAGGCGTATATTGTGATGTTATTATAGGCATTAATACAAGATATTATCTTTTGGTTTTTCTTTTTCCGGAAGGTTTTTTTCATCCAGCATATCCCTTAGGTCAATCTCAATAGTTTTGCATAAAGCTGTCATCGGAACATCATTAATTCTTCCTTCAAAAGGATCTTCACTATTGCTGCCAATTTTTTCCATGGTAGTAAATATCCAAGATACTAATACTGATAATGGGATCATCAAAAAGATAAACCATGGTTTTAAATGATGTGTCATATCACTGAGTTCGTTTTCAAAAACATTGAGTAAACCGAAAGGCAATAGTAACACAAAAATCCAAGTAAAAACGGTACTGAAATAAGCATATTGTCTTGGGAAAGGAGTGTTTTTGATTCGCTCACATTTTCCTTGGAGATTGTATAATTCTTCCAATACTCCGTGAAAAAGCTGTTTGTCGAATTCAGTGATCTTTCCATTATTATATAGCTCTTGGAGATGTAACCCTTGATTTTTTACTAAATGCGTTGCTGCGTTTTTTCTTTGTAATAAATCGGTATATTCTTCTATTGTAACAAATTGCTTTGTGGCATCACAAGCAGGGTTTTTTTCTCCATGTTTTTTAACAAGACGCTCTACAGAAGCGTTTTCTTTTATAGAAAAAGAAGTTGGTTGTCTTAGTTGTATGCGAAGGGCATTAATCCAGGCAATATGTCGATAAATAAGCACTTTTTTTGTTTCCGGATCATCATTAACTAGGCATAAAACTTGATTTGCCCATGTTCTACTATAATTAACAATACCGCCCCAAATTTTTCTGCCTTCCCAAAAACGATCATAACTCTGACTGTTTTTAAAACCAATATAAAATGCTACGGCAATACCGATAACAGTAAGTGGTTGAAAAGGAATATCAATAAAATGCAATTCTAAAAAATGATATAAGGAAAAAATACTTGCGGTATAAAAGGTGAAGAAAAGTAAGTTTCTCCAAGCAAAGCGAAGAATAAGTCCCCAGCCGATATTACGTTTGATGTACATTCGTTAATTTTTGTTCTAAAATAAGAAGACCATGCTGGTTTTCAAAACCTACCTGACAATAATTCCTTTTTAGGAGTAATCAATTAAAAAACATATCGCAAATTTTAATCCCGCGATATGTTTCCATGTATTAGATTAAAGATACAATTTTAACAGGAGTTTATTATGCAAGCATAATAAGTGTTTTGTATTTTTGCAGCGTAAAATTAATTGGATATGTATTTAAAAGAATTCGAAATTAGATGGAATGATATTGATGCTAACCGTCATTTAGGGAACAAAACGTATATAGAGTATGCTGCTCATACACGCATGTCATTTTTATTCGATATGGGTTTTGATCAAAGACTTTTGGCTAAGTTTAATATTGGACCCATTACATTTTATGAACATATCTATTATTTTAAGGAAGTCTTTTATGGAAAACCGGTAAAAGTTTCTTTAGAGTTAGCTGGAATGAGTGAAGATGGAAAGTTTTTTGAATTTGTACATAATTTTTATGACCATAAAGGGAGAAATTTTGCACGTTGCGAAATGATGGGAGCATGGTTAGATCTAAAAACTAGAAAATTAATAGCGCTTCCTGAAGAAATGCTTCAGTTTATGGATAAAGTGGAGCGTCCTGAGAATTTTAAAATTCTTACGAAAGAGGATACTAGAAAATTTGCGAAAATACCTGTTGATTTAAGCTAGTTTTTTCGGTTTTTTAGTAACCAGATATACACCTAGGAATACTAGTAGGGCAGATATGATTTTGACAAGATTTAAAGAATCTGCACCCATTGCCATAGCAAAACTAATAGCCAATAGTGGTTGAAGATAAATAAATGCACCAATAGTTGATGCTTTTAATGTTTTTAACGCAAATACATTCAATAAATACGTAAAGAAAGTAGTTCCTATTACTACAAAAATCATTTTCCATATTACATCATAAGGTAGTGTTGTCCATTGTACTTCGCTAAATTCTGAAATTGTAATAGGAAAATTGATAATAACACCAATCAGAAAAAACCATTTCATTAAGGTAAAAGAATGATACTTTGCGGTTAATGGTTTAACCAAAACAAGATAAATAGCATAGGAAGCTGCGTTAATAATAAATAGAATATTTCCCAAAGGGATATTAGGAGCATCTTGTCTAGTTTCTGCTCCAAAAAGAATGAGTCCTAACGCTCCAGAAAAACCTAGTAAAATGCCAACGGATCTCAGTAGTGTAATTCTTTCACTTAGAAAAATGGCAGATAAAATGAATACCAAAATAGGAGAGATGGTAATCATTACTGAACTATTTATAGGGGTTGATAGTTGAAGTCCTTTAAAGAACATCAACATATTAATCACCATTCCAAAAATTGCACATCCAAATATTCTTAGCCAGTCACCACGTTCAATTTTTTGTTTTGGAGCCCATATTGAAGCGAGCCAAAAAAGTGCTGCGGCACCAATAACCCTGAGAAGGATAAAACCAAAAGGTTTAATATATGTAGGCATTACTCCTTTTGCCAAGGTGTGATTAATTGCGTAAATCAAACTTGCACCAAAGGCCGCAAGTAATGCTACCGATCTCTTATCCATTAATAGCTGTATTTGCAGCTTCTACCACTTTTTTACTATTTCCAATAAATATTTGGTTATCATACAGAATTACAGGACGTTTTAAGAAGGTATAATGTTCGAGTATTAAATCCCTATAATCGTTTTCAGTAAGCTGTTGGTTTTTTAAATCTCTTTCTTTATACAGTCTTGCTCTTTTGCTAAAAAGAGATTCATAATCACCTACAAGAGATTTCATTCCTTCTAGTTGCTCAGGTGTAACAGCTTCTACTTTAATGTCTTGCAGGGTGAAATCTGAAGAAGGGTTTAATTCGTTTAGAATTCGCTTACAGGTATCACAAGTAGATAGATGGTATATTTTTTTCACGGAAAATTATTTAAAATGTCAAAATCAACACAAAGGAAATTCATTTCACAATGAAAACTCATATTTTTGGCTAAAAATTAAGAACATTTACAAAGTAGATATGAAGGATCAATTAGAAATTACAAGAACCAATAGAAGATTGCTGGCGAAACTCATGGATAACTATTCATTAGAGGATCTTAATAAAGTCCCTGAAGGGTTTAATAATAATTTGATTTGGAATATTGCGCATGTAATTGTTACACAGCAGTTGTTAGTCTATAAGCTAAGTGGATTGTCTTTAGTGATTGATGATGAAATGGTAAGCTTATATATGAAAGGCACAAAAACAGAAAGAAACGCATCACAGGAGGAAGTAAATGTTGTTAAGGAATTGTTGTTTTCTACTTTGGATAAAACAGAAGAGGATATTAATGCGGGGATTTTTAAGGAGTATAAAGAATACCCTACAAGTACCGGTTTTGTGCTAAAATCAGTAAAGGATGCATTTAGTTTCAATAACTTCCATGAAGGAATCCATTTAGGGTATATCTTGGCGCTTAAAAAGTCATTATAATATATTTACAGAGAAATATTCTGCTACTTTTTCTTTATTAAATTTTAGTTCAATCGCCCCTTCAGCGTATGAACTGATTTCATATTGGTTATATAGTAATATTAGATGAGTATCTGTTAGACCAATGTTAGTGGGAAGCACAAATGTGTCATTTTCAAAAAAGAATCCTGTACTATTTATAGATGTATTCTCGGGGATTTCATGAATTTTCCTAAAAGCTTTTTCTGCAAAGCTTGAAAACTCGATGTTGTTTTTTATCAAATTTTTGTTGTCTATGACTTCACCAGTTTTTAGATTCATATTTAGGTATGTAGAATTACCGCTTCCGTGAGCACCTCCAGTAAAAATATAAGAATCTATAAGGACTGAAAGTAGAGTTGAATTTTGAAAACTTATATCACAATTAATACTAGCTTCATATGGAATAATTTCTTCAGGAAACTCTTTTTTCATTTCTTGATAAGAATTATTAAAGCTTTGAACGGCTTTTTCCATAGTAGACAATGAAGAATCATCTTCGAGGTTTAAAGCAGTGCAAGCAGTTTTTTCTATCTCTAGATTGATTTTTTTAGACATTTCATTTTCAGTAATGGACTCCAATAGAAAGATTTCCGTAATCGCACAATCGGTGGTTTGACAGTCGAAAAAATCATCAATAGCGATAGTTCGCTTCTGGAAAGTGAGGGATTCATTTGTTTCGCAGCTACTAAAACAGACTAGAAATACTAGAAAAAAAATGAACTTCAACTTTGTGTTAGTTTTTGTGTTAATCATCTACTAAAGGTATTCAATGAAATATGATTAGAACGAATTAAATCATACATTTGTTCAGCTTTTTAACATAATAATATATAAGTTGATTTTTTCTATTTGAAAATATCAGATTTTGTCAAAAGAATGTCAAAAATTCAAGAATTATTATGAAAATCGAAAATAGTGAAATTTAATACTAAAACCATACACGGCGGACAAGAACATGATCCCGCTTACGGTGCTGTAATGCCTCCGATATATCAAACCTCTACGTATGCGCAGACCACACCTGGAGGACATAAAGGATTTGAATATAGCAGAACACATAATCCTACCAGAAAAGCTTTAGAAAATGCATTTGCAAGCATAGAGAATGGAAAATATGGTTTAGCGTTTGGATCTGGATTAGCTGCTATAGATGCTGTGCTTAAATTACTAAAGCCTGGGGATGAAGTTATCTCTACTAATGATCTGTACGGAGGAACTTATAGATTATTCACTAAGATTTTTGAAGATTTTGGAATAAAATTTCATTTTGTTGGAATGGGAAATGCTAGCAAAGTTGGAGCGTATGTAAATGAAAATACTAAGTTGATTTGGGTGGAAACACCAACAAATCCAATGATGAATATTATTGATATTAAAGCAATTGCAAAGGTGTCAAAAGAAAATAATGTTTTATTAGCTGTAGACAACACGTTTGCAACGCCATATTTGCAGAGACCTTTGGATCTTGGTGCTGATATTGTAATGCATAGCGCTACTAAATATATAGGAGGACATAGTGATTTGGTAATGGGAGCTTTAATTGTTAAAGATGATGAGGTTGCGAAGCGTTTGTATTTTATTCAGAATGCAAGTGGAGCTGTATGTGGGCCTCAGGATAGTTTTTTGGCGTTAAGGGGAATCAAGACCTTGCATGTGCGTATGCAACGCCATTGTGAAAATGGTGAAGCAATTGCTAAATATCTTGAAAATCACCCTAAAATTAAAAAAGTATATTGGCCAGGATTTGAAAATCATCCCAATCATAATATTGCAAAGGAACAAATGGATGGATTTGGAGGGATGTTATCTTTTGTAACCAAAGACAGTAATTTTGATGAAGCAATTAGTATAGTAGAAAAATTGAAAATTTTCACTTTAGCAGAATCATTAGGAGGTGTTGAAAGTTTAGCTGGACATCCAGCAAGTATGACACATGCTTCAATTCCAAGAGAAGAACGAGAAAAAACAGGTGTAGTAGACTCATTGATTAGATTAAGTGTTGGTATAGAAGATGTAAATGACTTAATCGAAGATCTAAAACAAGCAATAGGATAACATATTATTAAATTCAAAAAATCAGATATATTTTTTTGAGAATATCATATATTTGACACGTTAAATCAATCTTTAAATAAGAATCTATTAATTCGATTAACATATGCAAGCAAAGATAGATGCATTTATGGAAGAAGTAAGAGCTCGTAATGCACATGAGCCAGAGTTTTTACAAGCTGTACAAGAAGTTGCGGAAACTGTAATTCCTTATATCGCTACAAAAGAAATTTACAATGGGAAAAACATTCTATTAAGAATGGTAGAACCAGAGAGGGCCATTATGTTTCGTGTACCTTGGGTAGATGATAATGGAGAAATACACGTAAATAGGGGGTATAGGATTCAGATGAATTCTGCAATTGGTCCATATAAAGGAGGACTTCGTTTTCACCCTTCGGTTAATTTAAGTATCCTAAAGTTTTTGGCTTTCGAACAGGTTTTTAAAAATAGCTTGACAACACTTCCTATGGGTGGAGGTAAAGGAGGGTCTGATTTTGATCCTAAAGGAAAGTCTGACGATGAGATTATGCGTTTTTGCCATAGTTTTATGAGTGAGCTTTATAGACATATTGGACCTAATACTGATATTCCTGCAGGTGATATTGGTGTGGGTGGCCGTGAGATTGGATTCTTGTTCGGAATGTACCGTAAAATGCGTAATGAATTTACTGGTGTATTAACTGGAAAAGGAATTACATGGGGAGGATCATTGATTCGCCCAGAAGCTACGGGATATGGTACAGTGTATTTTGCACAAGACATGTTGGCAACTAAAAATGATTCTTTTGAAGGTAAAGTAGTGGCTATTTCAGGATCTGGAAATGTAGCGCAATATGCTGCAGAAAAGGCAATGCAACTCGGTGGAAAAGTAGTGACTTTATCAGATTCATCAGGATACATCTATGATAAAGATGGTATTGATGATGAAAAGTTAGCTTTTGTAATGGAGTTAAAGAATATTAGAAGAGGACGTATTAACGAATATGTAGAGAAGTATCCTTCAGCAGAATTTCATAAAGGAAAAACACCTTGGGGAGTAAAATGTGATGTTGCTTTACCATGTGCTACACAAAATGAATTAAATGGAGATGATGCTAAAGTGTTGGTTTCTAATGGATGTATTTGTGTAAGTGAAGGAGCAAATATGCCAAGTACTCATGAGGCAATTGCAGTTTTTCATAAAGCGAAAATTTTCTTTGCGCCAGGAAAAGCTTCTAATGCTGGAGGTGTTGCAACATCTGGATTAGAAATGACTCAGAATTCACTGCGATATAAATGGACTCGTGAAGAAGTTGATGAGAAGTTAAGACAAATTATGAGAGAAATCCACTCAGCTTGTCTTGAGTATGGTACTAATGAAGATGGATATGTTGATTATGTAAAAGGAGCAAATATTGCAGGTTTCGTAAAAGTTGCTGATGCTATGCTAGCACAAGGAGTTATATAAATAATAACTAAGATTTATATTGAAAGCCGTTCTTATTGTAATAGAACGGCTTTTTTTCGTTATTTAAAAGCAATAATTACTATTTTAGCGTGTTATCAAGCCAGAGTTAATATTACTCAAAGACTATGCAATATTTCAGACAATTAATACTTCTAATTTTTCCATTATGTCTTTTTTCTCAAGATTTTAGCAATCAATGGACTGGGCATTATTCTTATTTTCAGATTAACGATGCATATGCTGTTGATAATAAAGTGTATGCAGTTTCGGAAAATGCGGTTTTTGTATATGATACAGATACGAGAACTTCAGAAACTATTTCTACTGTAAATGGTTTGTCTGGAGAGGCTATTTCTACTATTTATCATAGTTCAACATATGATATTACAGTTATTGGGTACGAAAATGGATTGTTGGAATTAGTTATAGATGATGAAGTTAGAACTTTTATAGATATTTTAGAAAAACCAACTATTGCTCCTACCCAAAAAAGGATCAATCACTTTTTTGAAAATGAGGATACACTTTTTATTTCAACTGAATTTGGGATTGTAGAATTCAATTTAGAAAGAATAGAATTTGGAGATACGTTTTTTGTCGGTCCAGCAGGGTCACAAATAAATATAACAGGAACCACGATATTTGATAATTCTATATATGCAACTACTATTGGTAGTGGAATATTGACCGCAGATGTTAATAACCCCAATTTAGTTGATTTTAATCAATGGTCTACACTTATCTCTGGTAATTTTAATGGGATTACCTTGTTTAATGATCAAATTTTGGTTCATCAAAACACTAGTATTGTTAGTCGAGTTGATGGTAATGTATTGACAACGGTGATAACCACACCTACAATAGTTCGGGATTTTTATTCAGATTCAGATAACTTAACTATAGCAATTATAGATAGGGCTTTGATTTTTGATAAGAGCTTACAAGAAATAAATTCGGTCACAAGTACTACAGAAGACGCTTTTGTACTTAATACAGCTTTAAGCTTTAATAATAATGTGTATTTAGGAACAGATAGTAGAGGATTATTAGAAGTTGATTTTAATGATTTAGGTGCTAAAAATTCAGTAACTCCAAATGGCCCTTTGCTTAATGCTGCTTTTGGATTGGAAGTTCTAAACGATAACTTATGGGTGGTTTTTGGTCAGTATGATGTGAATTTCAATCCATTTCCTCTTAAAAATCGGGGTATAAGCAAACTTACATCAGATGGATGGTTGAATATTTCCAAAGATGAAGTACTCGGAGCAACATCATTATCACATATTACGATAAACCCTAATAATGAGGATCAGGTTTTTATAAGTAGTTTAAGTAGTGGGTTGTTAGAGGTTAATGACAATGTTGTAACAAATTTATATAACAATTTAAATAGTGGTTTTGAAGCCTTTGTCGAGGATAATCCAGCATTTGTATTTCTCAATGGTGCTGTTTTTGATAATGATGGGGATCTATGGATTAATAATTCAAGGGTTAATAATGGTCTAAAGAGATTTTCTCCTGGATCAACACAAACTTTTAATGTAAATCTAAGTGGCTTGATATCAAATCCGGGTGGAAATCTGGGGTTTTCGGATACAGTAGTTGATAGAGAAGGTAATTTGTTTTTTGGAGGATGGAATTCTGGAGTAATTGGATATAACTCTAATACCGAAAATTTGATTCGATTATCAGGGGAATCAGAAGGTTCTAATCTTCCAAGCAATTATATTTTGGCCTTAGAAGTAGATCGAAATAATCAATTATGGATAGGTACTTTTAGGGGAATTAGAGTGTTGTTTAATACTTCGGGAGTATTTCAGCAAAGTAATCCTCAAGCCAGTCAGATCATTATTCTAGATGATGAAGGTGTTCCTCAGGAGCTTTTGTTTGATGAAACAATAACGGATATTGAAGCTGATGGATCTAATAATAAATGGGTAGCGACGGCATCATCTGGGGTGTTTTATTTTTCTCCTGACGGACAAGAGACCTTAGCCCATTTTACAAAAGACAATTCACCTTTACCAACTAATAATGTTAGAGATATTTCTGTTGATGATGCTACAGGCTCCGTTTATTTCGCTACAGAACTAGGATTGTTGGAATTTAAGGGAATAGCAACAGGACCTGAAAACAACCTTGATAATGTAGCTGCATTTCCTAATCCGGTGAGACCAGGTTTTAATGGGCGAGTAACTATAAAAGGGTTAACGAGCAGAGCCAATGTAAAAATAACGGATATAGAAGGTAATTTGGTATATGAAGAGGTTAGTGAAGGAGGAAGTATTCAGTGGGATACCACTGCATTTGGGCGACATAAGGTTGCATCTGGAGTTTATCTTATTTTGGTAACGGGAGAAGATCAAGGAGAAACAACTGTTTCTAAGCTTTTGATAGTTAGATAATGATTGTTAAAACATCGGCTATAGTAATTCACTCTTTACGTTATGGAGAAAGTGATTTAATAGTTTCTTTATTAACAAAAACCAGCGGTTTACATTCTTATTTATTAAAAGGAGTGTTAAAATCTAAAAGAGGAAAAATAAGAGCATCACTTTTTCAGCCATTGTCTTTATTAGAAATTGAAGCTAGTCATAGAAACAAAGGAACCTTAGAAAGAATAAAAGAGGCTAGGATTCTTAAACCATATCAATCATTACACACAGATTTTGTTAAAGGCTCATTGGTATTTTTTCTCTCAGAAGTACTAAAGAATACAATTCATGAAGAAGAAGCAAATGAAGAACTTTTTCATTATTTGGAAACTACATTTTTATGGTTGGATTCTCATGATAATATCAGTAACTTTCATATCTCGTTTTTAATAAAGCTTACTCAATATTTAGGTTTTTATCCTGACATATCTAATATATCGTTATCCGTTTTTAATATGCAGGATGGTTGTTTTCAAAAGGAGACCACAAACATTTATTGTAAAGAAGACCAAAGTGTTTTGGTTTTTAAAGATTTTTTAGGCACAACATTTGAGGATAGTATGAATATTAAGATATCTAGAGCAGTAAGAAATGACATTCTTACCATGTTATTAGTATATTTTGAGCTACATTTGCACGGTTTTAAAAAACCAAAGTCACTTACGATTTTGAACGAAATTTTTAGTTAGGTAATGCGCTTATTTATAGTTGTTGTATTCACTTTATTTTTTATCACAGATAATGCTGCTCAAAGTATAACAGTACTGAGTAGATCAAATAATCAGCCGATCCCTAGTGTTACTATATATAACGAGACAAAATCAAAGACAACAGTCACTGATTTTGATGGGATAGCGGATATTTCAGTTTTTTCAGAAACGGAAATACTATATTTTGTTCATATCTCTCATATTACCACTTCTTTTATAAAATCCAAAATTCTTGAATCTTCTAATGTTGTATATCTAGAAGTGGACGAAAACCAGTTATCAGAAGTTATTATTTCGGTATCTAAATGGGAGCAAGATAAAAAAGATGTTACTCAAAAAATTGTTAGTATAACCTCTGATGAAATTGCTTTTTCTACACCACAAACTTCTGCCGATCTTTTACAAAGTAGTGGTCAGGTATTTATACAAAAAAGTCAGTTGGGTGGAGGAAGCCCTATAATACGTGGCTTTTCTACTAATCGATTGTTGCTTACTGTTGATGGAGTGCGTATGAATAATGCTATTTTTAGAGGCGGAAATGTACAAAATGTAATATCCGTAGATCCTTTTACTGTAGATAGAACTGAAGTAATTCTGGGTCCAGGATCTGTAGTATATGGAAGTGATGCGGTAGGTGGTGTAATGAATTTTTACACTGCTCAACCTAAGTTCGCGATAAGTGGGAAAAATAAATTAAGCGGAAACGCGATTGCCAGATATGCAAGTGCAAGTAACGAAAAAACTGGCCATATTGATTTTAATATAGGGTTAGAAAAATGGGCTTTTTTGACAAGTGCGAGCTATACGGATTTTGATGATCTAAAAATGGGAAGTCATGGTTCTGATGATTATCTGAGAAATGAATATGTGGAGATTATTGATGGGGTAGATACGGTTATTCAAAATGGTGATCCGGAAACTCAGGTATTCACTGGATACGACCAGATGAATTTCTTACAGAAAATACATTTTACTCCCAATGAACATTGGGACTTCGGTGCGGGGTTTATCTATACTAAGACATCTGATTATCCAAGATATGATCGTTTGATTCGTCGTAGAGATGGAAACTTAAGATCCGCAGAATGGTATTACGGTCCCCAACAATGGTTGATGGGGAATTTCCAACTAACTAATAAGTGGGAAAACACAATTTATACTAAGCTGAAATTCACGGCAGCTTATCAAAATTTTCAAGAAAGTAGAAACGATCGAGACTTTGGGGGCGATATATTAGAAAGAACAAAAGAAGATGTAGATGCGTATTCTGCGAATCTTGATTTTGAGAAGAAATTCGATGATAAGACAACGGTTTATTATGGATTAGAATATGTTTTAAACCAAGTAGCTTCTGAAGGTTCAATGCTTAATATCTCTACAAACGAAATAGCAGCTGCACCATCCAGATATCCAGATGGATCTACTTGGCAATCTATTGCCGCTTATGCGAGTATAAAAAGTAAATTAAGTGAGAAATTAAGATTTCAAGGTGGTATTCGATATAACAGAATTATCTTGTATTCGGAGTTTGATGATACGTTTTTTGATTTCCCGTTTACAGAAGCTAATATAGATACAGAAGCATTTACGGGAACTGCAGGAATTAGTTGGTTGCCGAATGATATCTTACAATGGAAATTAAATTTTTCAACAGCATTCAGAGCACCAAATATTGACGATGTAGGTAAAATTTTTGATTCTGAACCAGGTTCTGTAGTGGTACCTAATCCGGATTTAGAGCCAGAATATGCGTATAATGGAGAAATAGGAGTGACTGCTGCCTTGGGCAAAAACTTCAAGATTGATTTAGCTACCTATTATACCCAGCTTGATAATGCTTTAGTGCGTAGAGATTTTTCTCTTAATGGAGCAACAGAAGTTCTCTTTGGAGGAGAATTGAGTAATGTACAGGCGATTCAGAATGCAGCGAATGCTAGGATTTATGGTTTCGAAGCGGGAATTAGTTATGATTTTATAAAAAACTTCAACCTTTCTTCAAAATATACTTTTACTGGTGGAGAGGAAGAACTTGATGATGGATCTGTTTCGCCATCAAGGCATGTAGCTCCTCAGTTTGGGAGTACAAACCTTACCTATACTAAAGACAAGTGGATGATTGATTTTTCCGCCATCTATAACGGTCGGTTTGATTTTGAAGATTTGGCACCATCACAACAAAACAATGATTTTTTATATGCTTTAGATGAAAATGGGAATCCGTATTCTCCATCTTGGTATACCCTCAATATTCGGTCAAGATATCAGTTTACTAAAAGTTTACAAACAACCTTGACCATTGAGAATATTACAGATCAACGTTACAGAGCATACTCTTCTGGTATTGCAGGAGCAGGTAGAAACTTTATTTTATCACTCAAATATTCTTTATAGACTAAGACATTTCTTCTGAAAGACACACTCTACATATTTGATATTGATGGCACCTTAACGGATAGTGTGCCTATGTATCTTATTTCTGTGACTAAAGCTATGATGAGTCTAGGAATTGAGGACATAGATACAGATTATAATAACTACAAGCATCATACTGATAGTTATGCGTTGCGATATAATTACGAACGAAATATTAAAGAAAGTTTTTCTGAAAACTTATTGAAGGACTTTGAGAATAATCTTATGGAACAGATGCAGGAGTTTGATCCTGTAAAAGAGATTCATGGAGCTAAGTCTTTGATACAATTTTTCAGAGATAATTCAATTCCGTTTTGTTTTGCAACTGGAGCATTACCGAAACCAGCAATGTTGAAATTACAACAATGTGATATATGGTATGATGAATTATTGCTAGCTACTTCGATGACTCATGAATCGCGTGAAGGATTTGTTATGGATGCTATAGAAAGAGCAAAAACGTTTTATAATACATCAGCTTTTACTAATATCGTTTCTGTTGGAGACGGACTTTGGGATCTGAAAACTGCTCAGAATTTATCCTTAGATTTTGTTGGAATAGGAGATAAGAATAAAGAAAAATTAATAAAGCACGGAGCAACAAAGTGTTATTCTGATATTGAGGGATTTAGAAAAACTTTGTTTTAGTTTTGTTTACTTCTCAACTTCTTCATTAAATCAGTATCAAAGGCTTGTTTAAGTGTAGTGATTTTCTTTACATTTTGATTAGGTATAGCAATAGACAGTACATAATGTTTTACTTTCCAGCCTTCTGCAGTTTTTTGTAATACTCCACTGCCTCTACAAATACCCATTTGTGTATCTAATAATTCATCAAACCAAGCCAGATTTGTTAATGGATTAGTAAATATATTTCTCTCTAGTGTACTAAAACTCCAGGCTTTTCCCTTGTCAAAATAAGGTTTAGAAAATGCTTTAAATTCTGGTAATGTCCAATTTTCTGTAGCATCTGTACCAATAAATATTGCATCTTCTGTCATTAACCCAAAATAGGAGTCAAAAGAAGCATCAGCAGCGGCTTTATGCCATTGTTCTAAGACATTGTTTATCTCATGTTTTGTATCAGGGATTGAAGTATTTTTGGATTGAGCAGAACAGATTACAGTTATTATTAATGACGTTATAACAATTATATTTTTCATGATAATTATTCTTCTATTTCTGTATTTTTTTCTTTGGGGTTTAAAATAGAATCTCTTAAGATATCTCGTTCTCTAAGAAGTTCTTTTTCAATATTCTCAGGTATTGCTAAGGATAACTCGTTTAGCTGTATAATTAAGCTATTGTAAGCAGTAAGTAAGCGTATATTGGCATCCAATAATTTCTGAGCATCAGGGTTTTTCTTTTCAGCGAGTTGCATTAATAATCCAGATTCTGTCGTTATCACCGCAATTCTGGAGCTTATTGTATTTACTTTTAAATCTTCAGATAGGTTTTCATTGAAACTTTGGACCAAAAGATCAACACTATCCGCATATTTTTTTATGTAAAAAGGATTTGAGTTGCTCATAGATAACATCAAGGTTTTAAAATTCTGAAAATCCTCGAAATTTTCTAACTCTGTGATTGCCTGCGGAGATAATTTTAGTAGTTCTATTTTTGCTTTTTCTTTTGATAAGCTATCAAGCAATACAATTTCATTTTCTTCCTGTGCAATAGCCTTGTTCTCTTTTTTACACCCAAAACAGGTGATAGTAAGTATAAGTAGTATAGATAATAATGATCTCATCGTAAGCTTTTCAATAACAGACCAAAAATAGGGAATATCGTTGCAACTAAAAATTAAAAATATTTTGATATTGAAATTCTTAAAAAACTATCTTCACTAAAATTAGACAGTATGAATTCGTTAGTATCTATTTTACTGAATACCCTAGCTTCTATTTCTGCTGTCCATGTATTTCCAAAGCGCCTGGAAGCTTCTAGACTAAAAATTTTGCTACTAGATTCTAGATCGGCGATACCGCCAATCAATATAGAAGTATCTTTTGTATCGTTAAAAGCGATCCGACTACCAAAAAATACATCATTTTGTAAAGCATTTATAGCTAATTCATCTCTTTCATCATATAAATACTCTCCTAAAACCCCAATATCTAAACCATTCCCATCGATATTAGAAAAGGTGTATTCTAATCCCGCAACTAATGCGAAGAAATCCTGAGTATCTGCATGACGATAGATGGATTCTAGTTTCCATAAGAAAGCATTATGAGTAATTTGTAGATCCAAACCTGTCTGATTGATTACAGGATAAAAAGCATTAATATTTCCAGCAGTATCAAAAGTAAAAAGAGGTTCTCTACCGGTTCCATAGAAATGCGAAAGGCCAATATCAAAAATACTAAAGTAGTGTTTCCATCGGAAAGCAACATCTTGTCTCCATTCTTCGGCACTACTTTCATAGGCTAGATCATCTTTATCGATCACTACCGGAAAGCGGAGCCTTCCTTTTCTTCCAGAAAAAGTACGCTTTCTGTGATAGGGGAGATAAAAGAAATCAAAAGATCCATATTTCTCAGTAATCCAGGTAAACTGAGCCATCGGTTGTCCTAGTTTTTCCTCTCCATCAAAAGTTTCTACAGCATCGGTTTGATTAATAATATCAACGATATGATTACTTTCTGTAACACCCCAATACACTTTTTTTAAACCTAAACTAAATTCCCAGTTATTTTTGGCTTTTTGATAATACAATTCACGGATATCCCAATGTGTTCGTTCATCATCAACATCAAGTCTAAAAAAACCTTTGAAATTAATACTTTCATATCCTTTATTCCATTCTAATGAATATTCTGGTGTAATGCCAAGTGACGGAAAATGATCCTTTTGACCTTCAAAAAGAGCATCTTTATAAAAATATCGATATTCTCCTTCTAATTCTAATTCGAAGTCATGAGTGACTTTTTTTACTTCTTCTTGAGCATAGATCCAAAATTGAAAGAACGAAATTAGTAATAAGAAACTTGATTTAATCTTCATTTAATATAATTTAAAAAGCACACAAAGACAGTTTTAACTACTAGGAGGACATTTGGTAAAAAGTAAGAGTACAATTAAAAACGTGCCTTATGTGTGCTGTGTGCTATATGATTATTTTCCTGCTCTTTTAAGCGCTACTTGTGTGAAATCATCTTCAGAAAGCTCAGATTCGAAATTGTAATCTGTAAATTTTAATTGTGTTTCCTTATTGCTTTGATGATTTACCATATTCATTGTTAGTGCTCTCCAGAATTTTCCTTTATAAAGTTTGTAATCACTATAGGTAAGTGTTTTTAATAAGGAGTTTTTTCGATCATAGAATTCTACTTTTTCTAAACGATACGCTTTGTCCTTGTTGTAGGTAACAATGCGTCTTGTGTATCCAGATTTTGGATCTACAGGATCTTGTTCTACCACAAGAAGGTTTCCTTTTTCTTCTAGGAATTTATAGGCATACTTTTCTACTTCCTGAGAAGAAAGGTCTTCATAAGCGAACTCGCTACCCACAAAAGGACCGGATTTATTGTTTGATGAAATTCTTTTTACTCTTTTGATAGAAGGTAAGAATAACCATTGATCGTCTGATCCAATTTTATGTGTAAAGGTTAACGTTGAGGTTCCTTTTACATCTTTTGGACTATTAAAAACAATCATAGATTTATCACCATCATCAGATTGCTCTAGCGTTCTTGTGATTAATAAGCGTTCACTAGTCTGACCGTTTTTGTTTTTTAATGTCATTTTAAGATTAACAATAGAACTATTGAAGCCCTGATCAGCTTTGTCTGCTTCATTAGCAATTTGTAATCCACGTTCTTCGGCACTTTGTGCGGTTATTGTAGTTATGCTTAATAAAGCAATTCCTACTAGAATTAGTTTTTTCATTAGATACTATGTTTTAAAATTATTTATCAAGGTTTATTTGTGGTTGTAACTCTTTTACTGATTCTTTTGATACACTCTTCTTACTCGTTAAGATTAACAATGATGGAAGTAGTATAAAGTCAATTACTAGTGCTGAGAAAATTATAATTAATGTGATTCTTGCCATATAGCTGTTCAATGCAAATGATGAGGTAGAAAGCACAGTAAATCCTGCAAGCAGAACAATGGTTGTAGTAACTAATGCTTTGCCAACCGTTTCGAAAGCATAAATGACCGCTTCTTTAGCATCATAGCCCAATTCTCTCCGTGCTCTTAAAAATTTACTCATAAAATGAACAGTATCATCTACAATGATTCCTAAAGTCATTCCGAATACGATTACCATTCCCGTGTTTATTTGGGCCTTATATAATGCCCAGAATCCAAATCCTACTAAAACGGGTGTTACATTTGGAATAATACTTAGTAAGCCTAATTTGAAATTTCTAAGCGCAAACATGAGTACAATAGAAATTAAAATCAAAGCAATAATATTTCCATTAAACATGCTATCTGCCTGTCTAAAACCTAAGGTAGAAAACATTAGTGTTGGACTTACTCCGATAGCATGCATAGGTTTCGGAGTATTGTTTTGCAACCAAGTTTCTGCACGATCAGCAAAAGCAATCATATCGGCACTTTTGATATTTTCTATGGTTACTGTGACACGTGTTTCGGATTTATCTACGTTGATTTGATTATTTAAATCAAGTCCGAAAGGAAGAGAAAGTTCATAAAGTAATAAGTACTGTGCAGCTTCTTCTCGACTATCAGGAACTCGATAATAATTTTCGTCATCTCCATGCATGGAACGATTTACTCTTCTGGCCACTTCACTAAAGGCGTTCACATGAACTACTTCGGGCTGTTCATTCAACCAGTCTTCAAAATCATTCAATTTTTTTAGATATTCTGGATTGTTGATTCCTCCGCTTTCTCCACTACCTACAGAGAATTCAACATTATAAATACCCGTTAGATTTTCGCTGATATAATCGGTATCTGTTCTAAAGGTTACGGTCTCATCAAAATAGTTGATGAACTCATCATTGAACCTGTTTTTAGTTGCTAAGAAAGTCAATACTCCTATAAATAAAACAGAAAGAATTGTTAGCCGAACAGGTTGTTTGGCAACAGCATTCCCTAAAGAAGTATACCAACTAATTTTTTCTGTAGTTGCCGTTGTTTGAACTTTAACTTTTACCGGAAGAATAGCCATAAGAGCTGGTAACGCGGTAGTAGAAAACAAGAATGCCATGGTCATCCCAAAAGCAGTGATATTACCTAAATCCCAGAATGGAGGAACATCGCCAAAGTTCATAGTTAGGAATCCAATAACTGTGGTTAAACTAGTAATAAATACTGGCATAAAATTGAGTCGCAAGGATTCTACTAAAGCTTCATTTTTTGTATATCCATCTTTACGCATTTTTTGTAACATCGTAATCAGAATGTGAATACTATCGGCAACGGCAAGAGTTAGTATCATCGTGGGAAACACTGAGGAAGGAGGTGTGAGTTTTATTCCCATTAATCCAACAAAACCTACCGCACTCATAATAGAAAAGATCACTACAATAAATGTAGCAATGGTACTGTATATATTTCTAGTAAGAATAAAGGTCGTGATGATTACAATGATTAGCATAATCAAGGTTAGCATCAAATCATTCATGGAAGATTCGAAAAAAGCTGTGTTTAAGGGTACTAATCCTGAAGAATGTACTTCGAAATTAGGGTGTTTTGTTTTAAAGTCTGAAATAGTGCTACGAATGAAAGCGGTAACTTCTGGTATTTCCTTGGCACTATCTTCTCCAGGAAGCCGCACCGTGACATTAATTGCGGTTACAGTTCCACTTTCATTAAGAATTCGATTAACAAGCAAAGGTTCGTTAAGTGCCTTCTTTTTAATGATAGCAATCTCTGATTCGGTTTTAGAAGAAGATTCATAAGATAAATCATCTACATATAGATCATCTCCTTGTGCACTGGTGTGTTGAAAATTGGTAACAGCATCCACACGAGAAGAATAAGGTGTATTCCAAGCTTGCGCTGTGAGTTCTTCAATAGCAGAAAGGTTTTCTTTAGTGAAAATATCTCCATTTGTGGGTGTTAATACAATTACTACATTATCATCCTTTGTATATTTTTCTTGTAAGGCGTCAAATGCCTCTAATTCAGGATTGGATTTACTGAAAAATACGTGGTAATCACCATCAAATTCCATATTGCCTTGGGAACCTAACCCCATTGTCAATACCAATGTAGTGATTAATACGGGCCATTTAAATTTTATTACAAATTCTGCCCATCGTTTTGCAAAAGTGTTAGTTGCAGTACCTAATTTTTTAATTGCATTCATTTTTTTAATATTAGTTGACCAGTCGACTATCTATATTAAATAGTTGACTAAGTGATTGTTGTTAATATGTATTCTTTAAGACGTTTGTGTTTTTATTATTTGGACATACTTCTAATTTTAATTCAATAAATATCAAAATTGACCGGTCGTCTATTATTGATTCAAAAAAAATTACTTAATCAATATAGTTTTAACAATATGCATATGATTATCTATTGGATAGGCATCCTGCATTTCTTTCATAGTAGTCATTGCACCTTTTCCTGCATCCTCAATAAATCCAACAAGATCTTCTGCGTTAATAAAAGATCCTATTTCTCCCAATTTTTGTGCTTCTTTAACTACCGTAATAATTTCATTCTTAATTAAATTGTGTCTATCCAGTACCGTATTTCTAATATTTTCATTATGCTCAGACATTTCATTACTGATGTTACACCCTAAACAGCCCATTTTACATTCTAGTTGTTCTTTTAGTACCTTAATTCGGAACTCATAGAAATTTAATAAGCGTTCTTTGGGTGATCCTTCACTATGCTTTAGAACTTCCAACGCAGGTGTAAATTGCATCGTGAAATATTTGTCCAATGCCTTTATTGCGAAATCTTCTTTACTATCAAAATAAAAATAAAAAGAACCTTTAGGAACTTCCGCAGCCTTAACAATATCATTAACACTAGTACCATTATACCCTTTAGACCATATAATCTCTAATCCCTTTTCTAAAAGGTGATCTGCTTTGGTTTCATGTTTTAAGGTCTTTGGCATTTTTTTTATTTTGGGTTAACAAAAGTATGACCACTCGTCTAGTAAACAAATTTTATTGTGTTAAAATTTTGTTTAATTGATTTAATTAATTGACAGTAAACAGTTTATAATTTCGGTTAGTTGTCCATTCCAGTTTTTAAAGTCATGACTTCCTTCTGTTTGTAGTGTTTTAATTTTATATCCTTTAGAAAGGTAGATCGCTTTTAGGTCTTTTACATAATTTTCTGCATCATTGGTTCCGGTCGAAAGGAAAATCTTAAGGTTTTTGTTTTCTGAAAAAGTAATGGCTTTTATCAACTCTTCTTTTTTTGGGTATGTAATAGGAGATAGTAAGGCAAAGTTTTTAAACTTTTTGGATTTTGCTGAAAAGTAAGCGGCATTGAGCCCGCCAAAAGAAATTCCGATTAGTGAGCGATCTTTAGGTTCGAATAGGGTTGAAGTAAGTGATGTTTCAATTCTTGGAATTAGCTCTGATTCAAAGAAATCAAGATACTTCGGGTTATTGAAAAAGAAATAGTTTCTAAGATCTTTTTTACTCTCTGGATCTATGGTACTTATAAAGACATATTGTGCAGGTGGTATTTTCCCTTTTTTAGTTAGAGTTTTGATTTTTTCTAATCCTCCATGATCAATAAATTTTTTGCCATCAGTTATATATACTAACTGTTTTATGTTTGTTTTTGTATCAGTGTTATAGGTAATGACTTTTATTTTTTTCGAAAGGTGTTTACTATTAATTGTTATGACCTGTTCCTGACAGAAGGTTAGGCTGTAAACAAATAAGCAGATGATATGAAGAAAAATAGGTTTCATACGCAAGCGATTTTGGTAGAAATGTTTGATTGGTTTATACTTTTTTGTCAGTGCTAAGCCTGTCAAAGACAATTAAAATCTAATTTTTGTGATTATACTTCAACAGGCTTAGTGTGACAATAGGTGTTCTACAGTTCAATCATTTCTTAATGTAGATTAAGTTTACAACTATTTTGCTGCTGCAATTGCTACATTGGCAAGCATTTCACCAGCGGATTGGTTTAAAAACCCTAAGAATTGTTCTTCTGTCATTTGTGGATTTTTCATAAACTGCTCATAATTGCTAGTCCATACGATCATGGATTTTTGATATCCCAGATCTATTACCTTAAAGTTGTTAATCATTCCTTTTGCAGGAACACCTTCTACTAATGCATAAGTATAGGTACGATTTTGGTCATCAAATGCAACGATACTTTCTTTAAAATATCCTTGTCCGTCGGCAGATGTGCATACCCTTTGACCACCAATTCCTTTTTCGCCAGTCCATTTCACCTTGGAAATTGCAGAAGAATATTTATCAATATCGTCCATCTGTCTTAGCTTACCCCAAACATTGTCGGCAGAAGTATCTACTACCTTTGTTAAGGTAACATTGGCGTTGGATTTTTGGGCATTAAGATGTATAGATCCGAATACCATTATTACTACTAGGCATAAAAATTTTGTAAGTTTCATTGCGTATTATTTTAAAAAGTTATTATACCTCTTAGATTCTATAAAGATGGAAGTGTGACAACTTTTAAAATAATAAAGGGTTAAAAAAGTTACTATAGCATAAAGAAAAAGGATAGCCGTACCACTATCCTTTTTCTTTTTAAACCAATTGTTAAATGCTAAAATCTTCAGGTGTGAATCCGTTGTTGAACTTCACGTTGGTAGAAATCTCCGATAAAGAAGGTTCTTCAGGAAATTCACCTTTATCATTTGGGATATAAGCATATCGATGTGTAGGTACCTGTATACCATCAATTTCAGTATACTTCACTTTCATTAATAGTACAGTATCATTAATTCCCCAGGCAGGCAATGAGAAATAGAATTGATCTATCAATTTAGTTTCCGGATTTACATATAAGATATAGGCATCATTAGCTTCTTTACCTGTTTTCTCAGGATCATAGGCTACGGTTACTTTATCATATGTTTTTCCATTTACAGTTTCTTGACCTTTGTATTCATAGGTAGTGCCCGGATCGCCGATCTTAAAGTTCATCATAAACCAATAATAGTTTACCTGACGTAAGAAGTCTGCAGTACCAATAGTCTTCTCATCAGTCACTTCTTTGCCGTCCATGCTTACAGTCGCTTTACCATTCGCATAGTTTTGGATAATAGGCTCTTCATTTTCTGGTAATACATTCACCTGATGCACTGAATATTTTCCCCAAGAATATTCGCCATCAAAAATATAACGTTCTATGGATACATCTTTTTTACCATCTGCTTGCTCATAGGTATATGAATATTCCACATCTTTTAGATTCCATAGGGTATCCCATCCTCCAGAAGCTTCTGCAATGGCATTAATGATGGTTCCAGGTTTATTAACATCATACGTGATCTCTTTCTTTTTTGGTGTTTCTTTTTCTACCACTTCAGTAACAGCCGTTTCTTCTGTGGTATCTTTTTCTTTTTTCTGATTACAACTTAAGAACACTATTAAAAGACTTAGGGTTCCAAATTTGATGAACTGTGTAGTTTTCATGGTTTTGGTTTTAAGTGGTTTGTTATTATATAACTAAAGATACTAATAGACCATGTAAATACTGTTAATCGAATGATAAACTCTTTATAAAAAAGGAAGAATCAAATTACTATCTTTAATAACTGTCACACATGTTAGCATCATGCATCTAAGTAAGAAAAGAATTATGGACAACCCATTTTTAAAAGAATATATAGGAGATACTACAGATATTCAATTAGTCAATGAGGCTAAATCAGGGGACAAGAAATCTTTAGAATCATTAATTCTAAAACATCAACCATACATATATAATATTGCTTGGAAAATGGTTCGAAACCCTACGGATGCGGAAGATTTGACGCAAGAAGTGAATATAAAGGTAATAACTAAACTTTCTCAGTTTAAAGGAGAAAGTTCATTTAGAACCTGGCTTTATAGAATTGTAGCGAACCATTTCCTGATGTCTAAACGAAAACCTACTGAAACAGTATTGGATAGTTTTGGTGCCATGGAACAGGCACTGGATAATACACCAGATGTCTCACTTACAGCTTTAGAACAAGAAGAAAATAAGAATGTAATTCGCGAAATGAATTATATGTGCATGAGTGGTATGTTATTGTGTTTAACAAAAGAACAGAGAATGACTTTTATACTTGGAGAAATGTTTAATGCTGATCATACAGTAGGGTCAGAAATCCTAGGAATATCCAAGAGTAATTTTAGAAAACGATTATCAAGAGCCAGAGCAGATATTTTTAATTTTATGAATGATAAATGTGGATTGGTAAATAAAGATAATCCTTGTCGTTGTCATAAAAAAGTTACCTATGCTATCAAAGGTAAGGCTATAGATAGTAAAAACTTATTATTCAACCGCGCAGAGTATTCTGAATTTAGAGATATACTAAAACCTAAAGCAGATACGATGCTTGATTACGTGGATGATAAATATGCTCAGTTGTATCAAGAACTTCCATATAGGAAGAACTTTGATAAAAGAACATTTCTAGAGGATATTGTAAATGATGAACACGTAAAAAAATTAATGAATCTGAATTAGGCATTTACTAGTTGATATGTGAAACCCGAACAGAAAGTTTGGGTTTTTTTATGCTTGCTTGTCACACTACTTTCTCATTTGCATCTAAGTAAAAACGTAAAACATAATATTATGAGAATCCAAGAAGCAATTAGTATAGATGCTCCCGCAGAGAAAGTTTGGGAGGTGTTATGGAATGAGTATGAACAAGTGTGTGATTGGGCAAGTACTGTGAATCATTCAGAAAAACGTAAAATATCTAATTCATCACATGGAGGAAGAAGTTGTCATTCTACTTGGGGTGAAATTAGCGAAATTATTGAGGAGGTAGATGAGGAGAATATGAGGTATACTTATTATGCGGATGGATTACCAGCTATGATGAAAAGTGCTAGAAATACCTGGAAAGTCAAACAAAAGAGTGTAAATACATCAGAGGTTTCTATAGATTTAGAAATAGAACTAGCGACTATTCCAAAGGCATTGATGAGTTGGATGATTGTTCCCAAAATGAAAAAAGATATTATCCAGACAATGGTAGATCTTCGATATTTTATAGAAACCGGAAAACAAACCGCAGCTAAACTAAAATCTGATGTAAAGTATTTTAAAAAGCATCCATTGAAAACTGTATAAAATCTAAAAAATAATAAAATGAAATCAATGCAAGTAAAACCCTTGTTATTGCTAATGATAGCTATTTTCTTACTGTCGTGCAATACACAAACAAAAGAACCTAATACGATTGAAAAAGAAGTGATAAAAGAAATTTATAAACCAATGGATGTACAAGTTTTAAAAACACAATATGATTTACACGCAGGTCTTTTTTCTAAAAACCTAGAAGGAATTTCTGATGAAGAAGCCTCAAAAAGAATTGATAACACCAATAGTCTATCTTGGATTGTGGGGCATACGGTATGGATACAGTATAGTCTGGGGCAACTTACCGGACAAATAGTCGAAAATCCATATGAGAAACAATTTGCTTTTGGGAAACAATTTGATCCTGATGCACAATATCCCACACTGTCAAAAATGAAAAAGGATTGGGATGTCTTATCTCCTAAAATATCTGAAGCTATTGCAAAATTAACCGAGGAACAACTTAACGCAAAAGCACCATTTCCTATCCCGTTTCCTGAGCAAACGATACGTGGATTATATGCATTCCAAATGCATCATTTGGGATACGAATTCGGACAAATTGGATTGTATCGTAAGTTCTTAGGAAAATCACCTTTTAACTACCAATAACAACAAAATATTACACTGAATTTATAGAAGTATAGGTCTTAGAATAGAAATTTCGAATAATAAATAAAGAATTATGAAAACAACAATGAAAATAGTAGTTGCAGGACTTTTATTGTCTATATGTAGCACAGCAATGTTCGGGCAGAGTATGTCAAAAAAATATAGAACGATTAAGGTTGAAACCAAAATTAATGCGCCCGCAGAACGCGTTTGGGAAGCAATGGTTCTGGATTATGGAGAAATCTCTAATTTTTCGCCATATATATATGCTTCTAATTATATCAGTGGATCTTTAAAAGGAGAGCAGGGAGCTAAACGTAAATGTAGCTTCAATGAAAAAGGTACACGATGGACCCACGAACGTATTGAAGAAATTGATAGCCAGAATATGGTGATGCGGAATATCGTTATAGATGCTGAGAAATTTCCTTTGGATATGGATAATTCTCAGGCGTACTATGAAGTTAGAGATAATGGTGATGGAACTTCTACAGCTTCTTACGAATTCCAGTTCAGAACAAAACCTGCTTTTTTTGGAGCGATAGCGAAGGGTAATTTCAAAAAGACATTAGCGGGAACTCTTATAGGATTAAAGCACTATGTAGAAACAGGTGAAAAAGTAAATGCAGTTAATGGGAAGTATAAAGAAATAAAAAAGAAATACCCTAAGGTAAAAGTGGTAAAAAGCTAGTTGATTTTAGTTTGAATAACAACTAATAGGTTTGTTGAAGATTATATAGTTTATAATAAGCCTATTAGTTAAATTTAATTTAAAAATAAACCAATTGGTCTAATTTAAAAAATATTTTATACATTTACCACCGTTATGGGCTATAAGTATAACAAGGAAGAGATTCTAGAAGTGGGGTACCAAGTGATTCGAAAGAATGGGTATCATCATGTAGGAATTAATCAAATTCTTAAAGAAGCAGGAATTCCTAAGGGATCTTTTTATAATTTTTTTGAGTCTAAAGAAGATTTTGCCAAACAAGTAATCCAGTATTATGGAGAAGGGAATAGGAAATGGCTTAAAGGGATTTTTAAAGATTCAAAAGAAACCCCGATAAATACATTAAAATCTTTTTATAAATTATTAATTGATTATAATGAAGAAGATAATTTCTGTAGTGGATGTTTAATTAACAATATGGGAAATGAAACAGGGAGATTATACGATTCCTTAGCGGAGGAAACAAAAGAACAATTTGATCAATGGCTGGATTTAATTGCTGATGTAGTAGGAAAAGGACAGGAATTAGGAGAAATCACCAAAAGATATAGTGCCAAGGAAATAGCAAATTATTTACATTCAGGTTTTTACGGGACCTTTTTTAAAATGAAAGTCGATAGATCAAGAAAGGATATGGATACATGGTTACACATGACTTTTGAATTTATTAAAGCATAATATTTTTTTATAATCAAAATAAGTAGAACGGTCTAATTAAAAATAAATAATTTATGAAATCACTGGATGTAAAACAATTTACCAATGCTCCAAAACAACTTCAGGTGGAGGGATTTGTGACTGCACCGATTGATAAGGTATGGGAGGTAGTTTCTGATCATAAAGGAATGACAACCTGGATACCAATGATCAAAGAAGTAGATCTTACAACAGCAAACACAGAAGGTGAGTGGGGAGAAGGATGTGAACGTAATTGTCAATTCGGACCTGATTTACTGCAGGAAAAGATAGTACACTGGGATCCGCCATATGGATACGCATATATGATAGCCGATATGCATATCGTTAAAAACCATTTGGGATATTTTAAGCTTATCGAAAAAATGGAAGGAACAGAAGTTGTCTGGACTCAGTATTATGATCCCAATGGGAATATGATTAAAAAATGGATGGCTAAAAACATAATGTTGCCATCTGTAATGAAAAAAGCTTTAAAAAATTTACAAAAGGAAATTACAGTTTAATTTTAATCTAAAGAAAAATGAAATTATTAATCAGATTACCACTTTATTTCATGTTTATTTTAATGATACAATCCTGTGGGTCTGTTGATTTACGTAGTGATTATTTAATAAGTAATCCTAATCAAGCTGATACGAAAGGTAGGGGACTTTTAGAAGCTTCCATGGAAAAAATGGGATATAATAAATTTTCTAAAACAGATGTGTATGAGGTAACTGCTCAATTTAATTGGAAAAAAGGTTGGCTCGTTATGCCTATGAATGCTTTTCCTGGGAATAATAAAAATGATCTTCAATTCCGTTTTGCTACAAATACTTTTGATGGTCAATTGGAGTATCTTGAAGGTAGAAAAAAAGGAGTCATACAAGGTTTGCAATCTTGGCAAGGATATAAATCACATAGTAAAAAGGATGAACTAAAAAAACACGAACACGATCGCTATATTTGGGGTCTTGCTACATATCATTATATATTAGAATCACCTTTTAGGATTCTTGATGCTACTATTATAAGATATGCTGGAGAAAAGGAATTTGAGAATAAACAATATGATCTTGTATATGCTACTTGGGGGTCTGAAGAACCTAATAGTAAATACGATCGTTGGTTAATTTATATTAATAAAGAAACTGGGTTTATAGATCTTACAGAAGTAACGATCAATGATTTTTTTATTACTATGCCAAAAGGATTGCAGCATGGTACAGTTAGATTTGACCGAAAAGAAACAAGTATCGGTGCACATTTACCTAGTAAAATAAGTATTCAATTACTTTCACCTAAGAAGGAAGAAGGTTACGTTTATTATTTTACGTTATCGAATTATAAATTTGATGGATTTAACAAAGATATATTGTATCCGATAGAAGGATTACCACTATATGGAAACTCTAAGCCTACTCTACCTGAATAATACAAATAATGAAAAACAACACTTTTCTTTTTTAACAAGTACCATTATCAAGAAAAGTGTTGATTGAATTAAATCCCAATTCTTTTAAGAAAATCGGCTTTATAACTCTCTCCAATTGGGATTCTAATAGTATCGATAATTATTTTGCTTTTTTGAACAGCTTCTACACAGTTAATGTTTACTATAAATGACCTGTGAATTCTTACAAAATTGTTTTCAGGAAGTTTTAATTGTATTGCTTTAAAACTCATTAAAGTAAGTACAGGTTTCCCCGTAGAGATGTGGATTTTTAAATAATCTTTAAGCCCCTCAATATATTTTATTGTTTCTAATTTAATTTTTATGTTTTCATACTCGGATTTTACAAAAATAAATTGATCCGGAGTAGTGGTTGTTTTAACAGGAACTTTTTTAGTTATTAATGATGCCTTATTGTCTTTTTTTAATTCAAAAATCTCCTTAGCTCTATTCACTGCCTTAATGAATCTTGGAAAAGGAATGGGTTTTACCAAATAATCTACGGCGTTTAATTCAAACCCTTCTATTGCATATTGTGAATAAGCAGTTGTAAAAATAAAAAGTGGTTTATGATCTAATGCTTTGATAAAATCAATTCCATTGATCTGGGGCATTTCAATATCAGAAAAGACAAGGTCAACTTTATTATTATTTATAATGTCTAATGCTTCTAATGCATTAGTAAAAACCCCAGTAACTTCCAAAGTGCCAAGGTCTTCACAATATGATTTTATAATATTCAATGCTAATGGCTCATCATCAATAATAATACACTTCATTTTATTTTAGTGTTAATGTTAAATCAATAGTATAAAAACCTTCTTCCTCTATAATAGTAAGAGTGTGGGTGTTTTTATATAAAAGCTCTAACCTATTCTTAATATTATTCAAACCAATACCAGAAGAATCCTCATTCTTTCGATATGTCCCAATAATATTACGTACTGTGATTACTAGGACGTTTTTAGTAATTTCTATTTTTATGTCAACGATAGTGTTTCCTTTAAAATCTGTTCCATATTTGAACGCATTTTCAATAAAGGAAATCAATAATAGAGGGTATATTTTTTTATCTTCGTAGTTTCCTCGTATTAGCAGTTTTACATTTTCACTATTAGCAAGTCTAAGCCGTTGCAGAGACACATAGTTTTTTATGTAATCAATTTCTTTTTTAAGGAAAACTATTTCCTGATTCGCTTCATAAAGCATATATCTCATTAATTCGGATAAAGTAATAACTGCTTCTGGCGCTTCGTTAGATTTATTACGAACCAATGAGTACAAACTGTTTAATGAATTAAACAAGAAATGTGGATTCAACTGGGTTTTTAGAAATCTAAGCTCTGTTTCTGTTCGTTTTGCTTCTATTTCTTTAGCGATTTGATCTCTTTTATAAAAGTCAACTATAAGACTAAATATACCTCCTAAGAGGAAAAATACAAAAGAAAAAATTGCAGGAAGGATATATTTTAAATTTTTTAGAGGAGAGGATTCATTTTCCAATTCTAAAAACCTATTTAATTTCTCCAATGGAGGAATAGAGTAAAAATTCCTAAGTAAATAATTGAATGAAACTAAAACACCAATAGAAATTAGAATGTATAAAAGGCTTTTTTTCTTTAAAAGAAGCTTTGGAACTAATAATAGGTAATTAACATAAAATAGAGCAGCACTGCTAAGTCCTCTAAAAATAAAATCTAAACGTATTTTATCTAATTCTGGAATCGCAATTACAATAGGTAATGTGAAAAAACATAACCAGATAATAATGTGGATCCAGATTTCTTTAACTCTATAGCCTTTTCTCAATGAAATCAATTTTTTGTAAGGATCAAGATAGTTATTTTTTGAAAGTGATATCATGTCTCTTCAATTCATTTAATGATATCATTGGCATAATACCTGATTTTAATTTATTAATAACTAAAACTCCAATTTTTCGGGCTTCTTCTTTAGATCTGAAATATTGTTTGCCTGAAACCCCTGGTATTGTTTCTTGTTTTATGATTAATTTAGAAGCTATATACACTTCATAGTACCATTCGTTTTCTGCATATTCATTTATCTTAAGTGCGTATATATCGTCTTTTTTTGATATTGATTTTTGAATAAACAAACTGGACATTAAAGCACCTGAGATAATTATGATAAATACAGTAGTATATTTAAGAAGCTCTTTCATAGTTGTTAAAATAGATCAGACAGCATGTATGTAGGGATGGTGTGGCAAAAATATAGATACTGCCTGATCGTAGTTAATTATTAATCGTCTTCGTCTTCCGTTTCTAGAGGAAAAAACTCTCTATTATCATCTAGATATAGTGTTCCGCTTCTGCCTAATGCAATAAAAGCTCGCGAACCATTATAAAAAGCAATCGCATCCTCTCTTGTAATTCCTTCATAGGCTGTTTTTTCTTCCCAAAGATCTGTTGTAGGATTATATTCCCATACGGTGGATGATGGTCCAAAACCAATATTTCCGCAAGCAACATATCCTTTGTTTCCAATGCTAAATCCTACAGCATTATTTCTTATGATTTGGTAGTCATCATTATCATCAAGGTCTTTCAATACACTCCAGATTTCGGTAGTGGTATCGAATACCCAAAAATCCTCCTGATTTAAACCATTAGATATTCCTGTTCCAAGATATACTTTGTCATCTATTGCAAAGGTGATTGCATCTCTTCTTTTATCTCCTCCAAAACCTACTAATTCAGTCCACTCATCGGTGATGGGATTGTATTTCCAGAAGTCTTTTTTATCATTGTCACCATCAAATCCGGTTCCTACATACCCTAAAGAATTGGAATTAAATGCAACAGCTCCTCTTCTGGCACCACCAGCAAAATTAGCAATCGCAGACCATGTATTTGTCGAAGGATTATATTGATAAAAATCACTTAATTCATTGTCTCCGTCAAAACCAGCTCCTGCATAACCATTGCCATTAATTGTAAACCCAACTCCTGCACTACGCTCTAAACCAGGAAAATCTGCTAGTTGACTCCAGAAATTTCCCTCTAGATCATATTTCCAGAAATCTTTTAAATAATCATCTCCATCAAAACCTGTACCCATATAACCATTCTTATCAATAGTAAAAGCTATTGCACTACTTCTGGGAGTTCCATCAAAAACGGATCGATCTACCCAGTTCCCCAATAGTTCATCATCATCATCATCCGAACATGCGGTAGTGACTAGGCAAATCATGACCAGGAACAAACATTTTTGTAACTGGAATGAATTCATTGTAAATAGATTAATTTTTGTTTTCATTCATCATTTTATTTATGTTAAACTTTAATCCCATGGATATATAAAAAGAGCTATTTGACCCGAGATCGTATAGTTCGTTATTATGGTTATCTAATACCCTTAATTGATTCCAAGGTGTATATCCAAGGCTAATTACAGTAGTCCAATTGGGTTGAATTCTATAGTTATATTGAAAACCGGTATTCAATGAGTTGAACTGTAGCTTGGTATCTGTTTGTAGACTGTTGTCAGGTAGAATTGTTGATGAAGATGCATTTCCAAAAAGCCCATTAAAAGTTGCTTTTCCACTGAAAGTGTGTCTTTCCCCATAATTATAATTCAAACTTGTTTCCGGGAGACCTAGCACATAGTTCCATTGTGAATTTACTTTTTTTCTAAAGGAAATAGCTGGAAATAACTGAGGTTCTCCAAAAGGGGTGCCAAAGCCAATTCCAAATGTGAATAATGAAAATGTATCATTATCTCCCCATTTTTTAGAGATTGAGGCGATTGAATTTATAATTAGATCATTACCGCTGAGACTTCCTTGTAAATTTGAAGATATAGATGGTGAAAACATAAAAATACCAGACCAAGAATCACCAATCGAATACTTATAAAAGAATCTGAATTGTATATTATGGATTGTTTCATAAGGAGCAAGATCAAAATCTATAAACGAATCCTTTTTATATAAAAAATCGTAATAAGTATATGAAAAACCAAAACCTAACAGGTTTTTCCCAAGTTTGGTCCCAAAATTTAGATTGACCGCGTATTTTTCGATTTGAGTATCGCCAACAGAGGGAATAATTGAATATTCAAAACCTCCTATTTCGCCTTTTGGGCGCTGACTCCATAGAGTATTGGTGATTCCCGAAAAGAAGATTATAAATATAAAATGATGCTTCACTATGTAAGGATTTTTTGTAAAAATAGAATAGAGTAGAAGCTTCTAAAAAAAAAGATATACAAGGTATTACTTTTTCTATACCAAAATTGATTTTATATCTACAAACATCTTTTTAACCAATTAGTAGGATGAAACCAAGGTTTCGTATAGAAGTATTCGCTTTCAGTATATTATAGTTTCATAATTCCGAATAGTCTTTTTGTTTTGTTGCTTAGAAATGCCAAAAAATATGAAAAAACTATTGGGTATAATAATAACATTTTTGTTCTTGATATCTTGTTCAGATAGAGAGGAAGATATTCCTACATTAGAGGTGGGGCAGGATTTTACAGATTCGAATGTTCGGATCATTTCCATTGATACGTTTGCAGTTGAATTATCAACATTTAAATTTGATAGCATTAACACATCCAGCAGTAGTAGACTGCTTTTAGGGCAATACCAGGATGAGCTTTTTGGTACCATTCGAGCGTCTAATTATTTTGAACTTGGGACATTCGATTACAATTTGCCTGATGATGCAGAGTTAGATAGTATTGCTTTAATTTTAGGATATGATCGATATTTTTATGGTGATACTACTAGGGTAGCGCAAATAAATGTGCATGTGCTTACTGATGAAGTAAAACCCGAAGACGATGTGTTCTATAATACCAGTGTACTTCCTTTTGAGTCCATTCCGACAGTTACAAGAAACTATCTTCCTGAGCCTTTTGATGAGGATTCACTTCATATTTCCATGCCTATAACTTTTGGCCAGAATTTATTCGATATGATAAGAGAAGGAGATATAAATGATGACGAAGAATTAAGAAGGAATTTTAAAGGATTTACATTACAACCTGGAGATGCAGATGAGTCTTCAATCCTAGGATTTTCAAAAAATCAAGAAAATACATACTTGAGGTTTTTTTATACCATTCCTGGAGAATTTGGCGATGATGAAGAAACTTTTGATTTATTAATTAATCTTGGAGGAATAGACCCTAAGTCATTTAATAATATCAGAAGCAATGTGACAGGAACTTTTCTTGAGTCATTAGTAGATCAAGAAATTAATTTGTTGTCTAGAGATAGCGAAAACAAAAGTTATATTCAAGCAGGGATAGGGTATGCTACGCGTATTCGATTTCCTTCTATTCGTAAAATTCATGATATTCCAGGTACAGGGACAATTCTTAGTGCAAACCTTCAAATAAAACCTCCTCCAGAAACTTTTAATGATTTATTACCCATTAGAGATTCTCTTTTTGTAGATATCGCAGATCAAAACAATGATTTGGTAGATAGATTATTTAATGGACAAGGAAGTGTTTTTGCAATAATTAATGAAGAAAATATAGAATTTAATGAAGTGATATATGAAATACCTGTTGGGTTTTATTTAGAGCAAGAATTAGAAGAAGCTCCGATTATTGATAACGCCTTAGTGCTTTTTTCACAAAATTTTAATCAGACCTTAGACCGTATTGTACTTGAGGGTGAAAGCAGCACAGATTTTAGAGCTCGGCTAATATTGACATATGCTATTTATGATGAAGAATAAGTATCGAATAATTTATGGAGTGTTCATGTTTGGAACTCAATTTATTACTGCGCAAACCAATTCCCTAACTGGATCTCCGTATTCTTTGTTTGGACTAGGAGTACAAACTAATGCTAATATAGGGAGAAATAGTGCTTTAGGAAAAGGAGGTATTGCGTTAGAAAGTGATCATTTGATAAATACTCTAAATCCAGCATCTTTTACTGGTATTTCTAATAAGAGTTTTTTGTTGGATATTGGTTTTTTGGGAGAATTTAATAAGGTTTCTACTGATGATAAAAATGAGAAGAGGTTTTCTGCCAACTTTTCTAATTTGGCAATAGCATTTAGTCTTAACGAAAAGTCGGGTATGGGTCTATCGATGGTTCCGTTTACAGATGTAGGGTATGCATTGATTGGTATTGAAACCAATATAGAAGGTTCTCAGGATAAATTCATTAGTAATATTATTGGTTCAGGAGGTCTTAATGATCTTAGTATTCATTATGGATACAAGTTATATGACAATCTAAGCTTAGGGATGAAAGGGTCATTTTTATTTGGTGCTATTGATCAGACCGAGAATATTATTTTTGATGAAACTTTTCTGAATATAACAGAAGAAAGTTTTTATAATGGTTTTAGACTTGGACTTGGATTACAATATCAGATAGACAACCAATATACTGTAGGCTTTACTACTGATTTCCCAACATCCCTCCAAGGATCTCAGGATAGGAGGGTTTTTAAAAGTCTTGATTTTATTCCTACTGATGTAGAAGATGAAAACGATCTGGAAATAGATAGTTTTAAACTGCCTTTAGAACTTGGTTTTGGAGCCAAGGCTACTTTTTTTAATTCACTTATTGTTAATCTCGATTATAAAGGAAATCTATGGGGGTTTACTGATCAAAGTGATGATATTGGGGATTATGTAGATCAAAGTATTTTCAGCTTTGGAGCTCAATACAAAGTGAAAGAATTAGGTTTAAAATACTGGCAAAATATTGAATTTAGAGCAGGTTTTAATTATGATTCAGGATATTTAAAAGTAAATGACAAGGCAATTGATAGTTATAGCTTAACAGCTGGATTTGGAATTCCAATTAGTATTAGAAGAGGATCTATGATCAATATCTCTTACACCACAGGTCAGAGAGGAAATGTTTCAGGAATACTGGTAGAAGAGAATTTTAATATGATAAATGTGAATATAAGTCTTAAAGATATTTGGTTTAGGAAATTGAAGTTTAATTAAAAAAATATGAAGATGAGAAATAATATTTTAACAATTGTAATAGTGGTTGTAAGCAGTATTAGTGCATTGGCTCAACAAAAAATGAATGCTTTAGAAATGGCCAATTATCAAACAAAAACAATGGTTATAGAGCTTGAACTTGATAAAGATCAAACAAAAGAAATAGAATCTATTAACCTAAAGTATTCAGAAAAAATAGTTGTCTTAATGGAAGCAAACGGAAGTATGTTTGGAAAGATGGGAGACATGAAAAGAATAAAACAAAACAAATCTAATGAACTAGAAAAAGTATTGACACCGGTACAGTTAGAAAAATATGAAGATGATGTAGCACCAAATATGAGGAAACATATGAGGAAACATATGAAAATATAAACATAATGAAAAAGTATGTAAGCATTGTTATAGGGGTTTTAGTAGTGATTATGGGTGTACTAGCGTTCAGTTTATTGAATAAAGGAAACAATACGCGTACTACGGAGATCATAGCTAAGACACCTATAAAATTAGTAAAGGTAAAACCAGTTATTTTAACAAATATTCCATACGCGATTGAAGGTACAGGCATACTTCAGGCTAAAGAAAAATTAGAATTGTATAGTGAAGTACAAGGAATGCTTCAAAAAACAAATACTTCTTTTAAAATTGGTAATAGATTTAAAAAAGGACAAGTTTTAATTGCCTTAGATAGCAAAGAATATGTTGCCCAAATCAAATCGGCTAGAAGCGATTTAATGAATCAAATAGCTGCTATGTTACCTGATATGGAAATAGATTATCCTAATATCTATAAAAAATGGGAAACCTATTTAGAAAACCTTAATGTTAACCTTTCAATATCAGAATTACCGAAGTTCAGTTCTAATGAAGAAAAGTTATTTGTTTCTGGTAAAAATATTTATAGTACATATTATAATATTAGAAATTTAGAAGAACGTCTTGCCAAATATCATATAACAGCACCTTTTAATGGCATTGTTACAGAGTCTGAAGTTCATGTAGGGACATTAATTAGGAGTGGTCAAAAAATTGGTGAATTTGTAGATGATTCTGCATATGAATTGCAATTATCCATTCCTGCTTCTGAAAATAAATTCTTAGAAAACGGAACTAAAGTTAATTTACAAACTATTGATAATTCTCAATCATTTTCTGGTGTAATAATACGTGTCAATGGTAAAATAAACAAGGATACACAGAGTGTTATAGTTATTGTTGAAGTTAGTGATAAAAGTTTAAAAGACGGTCAATACCTAAAAGCGAAAATCGATGGAGGAAATGTGGCTAACGTATTTAAAATAGATAATGCTCTTATTCTGGAAAATAATATGGTCTATACCGTAAGAGAGAATTTATTAGAGCTGAAGCCAGTTAAAGTTGTTAATTATCAAGGTGATATGGTAGTTGTGACGGGTTTAGAAGAAGGAATTCTTATTGTTAATCAAAGTATCGCTAATGCCTATCCAGGTATGCTAGTAGAAATTTCTAAATAATTATGAAAAACTTTCTTGGTTACTTTATTAAATATCCTGTTGCCGTAAACATTTTTATAGTTGGATTTTTAATTTTTGGTTTTTTAGGATATCAAAAAATGAATTCTTCTTTTTTTCCTTTATCCGAAGCAAAAACTATACAGATTACAGTAACATACCCAGGAGCCTCGCCAGAAGAGGTTGAAGAAGGTGTCGTGGAGAAAATCGAACGTAACCTTAAAGGTATTACGGGAATTGATAGAGTAAGTTCTGTTTCTCAAGAAAATAAAGCTTCTATAACTATTGAAACTTTATCTGATTTTGATGTCAATTTAGTCCTAGATGAAGTTAAAAATTCAGTAGATAAAATCCCTTCATTCCCGAAGACAATAGAACCACCAGTAATTGAGACTATTAAACCTACACGACCTGCTATTTCGTTTATTGTAACAGGTAAGGATATTCCCCTTCGTATTTTGAAAGAATATGCTCAGGATATAGAAGATGACTTGCTTAGAATTGATGGGATTTCTCAGATTTCATTGACCGGATTTCCAGAGGAAGAAATAGAAATTGCCATTTCCGAAGCCAAACTTAGAACTTATGATCTAACATTTGAAGAGGTTGCAAAGTCAATTGCCGAAGCTAACATTATTATTTCTGGAGGTTCTATAAAAACTAAAAATGAGGAGTTTTTGATTAGAGCTGATAACAAGGGATATTTTGCGAATAATCTTAAAAATATAGAGGTAAAATCTTCTGTTGATGGCTCTAAAGTATACCTTAGAGATATTGCAAAACTGAATGACAGATTTAGTGAAAATCCGGACAAATTATTCTACAATGGAGAGCAGGCTGTTCAAATTGATTTAAAGAACACCAATTCTGAAGATTTAATTAGTAGTGTAGAAAGTGTAAAAAACTATATAAATGATTTTAATGCTAAGAACAAAAACATTGAGCTAAAATCAACTTTCAATACAGCAGATCTAATACAAGATAGAATTTCTCTTTTATTAGAAAATGCCCTTGTTGGGATGTTTTTAGTATTAATACTATTATCATTCTTTTTACGGCCAAGTGTAGCTTTTTGGGTAGCTTTTGGGCTGCCAATATCTTTCTTTGGTATGTTCATTCTTTTGCCGAATTATGGAGTAACATTAAATATGCTTTCCATGTTTGGGATGATTCTGGTTATAGGAATATTAGTAGATGATGGTATTGTAATTGCTGAAAATATTTATAGCAGACGTGAAAAAGGTGAATCACCGATACAAGCAGCTGTAAATGGAACATTAGAAGTTTTAAAGCCCATTCTTTCTGCCATTGCAACTACAATATTGGCATTTTCCACCTTTTTCTTTTTAGATGGTCAAATTGGGGATTTTTTTGGTGATATTGCGCTTGTAGTCATTCTTACGTTATTAGTGTCTTTAATAGAAGCTTTGCTCATTCTTCCGGCTCATTTAGCGCATTCTAGAGATATTAAGAAGATCCATAAAATTAGTAAGTTTAATAAACTAGGTGAGCAATTCATGGATTATTTAAAGGATAAAATATATAGTCCTGTTTATAAAAAATGTCTTCAGCATAAGTTTTTATCATTCACTATTATCTTGTTCCTGTTTATTATAACTATCGGAGCTTTTACGAGTGGTATTATAAAATTATCTTTTTTTCCAACCAATGCAAGTGATCAAATTGTTGCTACTATAAATACACCGCAAGGCACAAGTGAACGTGTTACAGATTCTATTGCATCCTATGTGGAAAACATTGTTTGGGAAATCAACCAAGATTTAGGTTCAAATGAAATAAACGATTCTCACATTATTGGTACGGTAAAACGTATTGGACCCAGCAGTTCATCAAGCAGTATTACGGTAAACTTATCACCTAGTGAAACACGTTCTATTTCTTCTGTTGAAATTACTGATAAAATTCGCGCCTCTGTAGGGAATATTCCAATTCTTGAAAAATTATCCTTTAATTCTGGAGCTAATGTTGGTGGCGCACCTATTTCGGTATCCTTGCAAGGCGAAAATATTGAACAAATTAATAAGGCAAAAGAAATAGTATTTACAGAATTAAAGAAAAATCCAGATGTAAAGGATATTACAGATTCTAGCCCTAAAGGAATCAAAGAAATTAACTTGAAACTCAAAGACAATGCGCAACTTTTAGGAATAAGTTATAATAGTTTAATGACACAGGTTAGAAATGCGTTCTATGGAAATGAAGTTCAACGAGTTCAACGAGGTCAAGATGAAGTGAAAATTTGGGTACGATATGATAAACAAAATCGATCGACAATCAATAGCATAAATACTATTGAAATTAGCACAGCTAATGGACGTGTTCCATTATCACAGGTTGCTTCCTATAGTATTGAAAGAGGCGAAGTAGCGATTAATCATTTAAATGGTATCCGTGAAGTTACTGTAGAAGCAGATATTGTAAACCCAAAAGTTAGCTCAGCAGATATTATGCAAGATTTAAGAACAAGAGTTACTGATTTGATTGAAGAGAAGTATCCCGAAGTCATCGTTTCTGCAGAAGGTCAGAATAGAGAAGCTAGTAAAATTGCCGATTCTGCTTTAGCCGTTTTTCCTGTTATTATTTTTTTAATTTATGTGGTTATTGTATTTACTTTCAGGTCGTTTAGTCAACCTTTTATACTATTGGCGCTTATTCCTTTTAGTCTTATAGGAGTGGCTTGGGGTCATTATCTACATGGATTTCCAATGAGTATTTTGTCCTATTTAGGTATCATTGGTTTAATCGGTATTTTCGTAAATGATGGTTTGGTATTTACTAACAAGTTTAATTCGTTTTTAAAAGAAGGTTTAAAATTTGAAGATGCCTTGTATGAAACTGGAAGAGCACGTTTTAGAGCTATTTTCTTAACCTCGATAACCACAATAGCAGGTCTTGCCCCTTTGATGTTAGAGCGAAGTCTTCAGGCACAGTTCCTAATACCTATGGCTATTGCTATTTCGTATGGCATAGCAGTAGCAACCATATTAACACTGTTTATACTACCTGTTTTTCTTTCGTTTTCAAATACTATTAAAGTTTATATTAAATATTTGATGACGGGTAAAAAACCAACTAGAGAAGAAGTAGAACGTGCAATCATAGAACAAAGAGTAGCGCATGAAAAATTTTAAAATTTTGATAACAGTATTTACTTTTGTGATTATTTCACCTGTTTTTTCACAAAATGTGCTTACTGTAGAAGAAGCCGTAAAAATTGCTGTAGAAAAAAACTACGATGTACGTATTGGAAAAAACAATACAGAAATTTCTAATATCGAAAAAGAGATATTCAACAGTGGCTATCTACCAACAGTTTCTATTTCTGGAGGCATTAACTATTCTGATGAAGCTCAAAATGTAACATTTTCTGATGGGACCAATACTAATATTGATCATGCGATAACAGAATCATATAATGCTTCAGTAACTACAGAGTACACAATTTTTGATGGATTGGAACGAAAATTCAATAGCCTAAAAAACAAGCAAAATTTCAGTCTAAAAACAATAGAAGAACGACAGTTAATAGAAAATACCATTGTATTATTATATGATACCTATTATAATGTAGCGTATCAAAAACAGATCGCTGACAATTTATTGTTAAATATCGAGAATTCTAAAGATCGTTTAGAACGTACAAAACGAAAACTTAAGTATGGTCAAGGAACAAAATTAGATGAGTTAAATGCTCAAGTAGATCTCAATAACGATAGTATTTCATATGCTTCGGCATACAAAGATTTTAAAAACACAAAACGTAACCTGAATCTATTATTGGGAAGAGATATTGTAATTGAGTATACCATAGACACAACAGTAGTTTTTTTAGAAAAACTTAAGGAAGATTTTATTCTTCAAAGTGCTGTTGAAAATAATGTAACATCCTTGTTGAATCAACAAAATGTATTATTGAGTGAGTTAGATATTAAAATAAACAAGGCTAAATTTCTTCCAAAAATTAATGGCAGTGCAAGCTATAATTGGAATGAAAGTATAAATCCGGTTACTTCATTTGCGCTTAATAATGAAACGTATGGTGTTAATTTAGGGTTGAGTTTGTCTTGGAACTTATTTGACGGAGGAAAAACAAAAACGAAAGTTCAAACATCAAAAATAACAAGACAGAATCGAGAAATAGAACTTTATAGAGCAAGGGAAGAATTAAAAGCGGAAGTCTATAATGCGTATGAAGATTATTCTAACAAAGAATTTACATTAAGCGCTGAAAATAAAAACATTACGACTAATGAATTAAATTTTAATAGAACACAAAAGCAATTTAGCCTTGGTCAAATTTCTGCAATTGAATTCAGGCAGGCTCAGATTAATCTTTTCAACGCATTAAATAATTATGCAAAAGCAAAATATGACCTTAAAATAGCAGAGATAAACTTACTTCAATTAGCAGGTATTTTACTCGAATAATTAATGAATGTAGTTTGTTTAAAGTAGATTTATAGTTCGATTTTTATAACTAAATTATGCTCACCAAGTTTTTCAGATCGATAGCTGTAAATCAAGTTAACCCGTAGTTTTTAACTACGGGTTTTTTTATTAGAAATTAAGGTTTTGAATGCTAGGTCGGATATTATTTTCCATTTGCTATCATTGTTTTTAATACAGCTTGATTTTGGTTTCTTTGGCTCCTAATGAAACAAGATATTCTGCTACTTCTTTAGCATCGTCTCCACCTCGCTGTGCATGATGTAAGAGTGTGAATCCATGAGGACCTTTTGCATGAAGTGTATTCGGAAAATATTCCAACATGGAGGTGATAATAGTCATTTTTCCAAAAAGAGCGGCGGTAAATATATTGGCTTGAGCACCTTTGTTAATTAAATATGTAGCTAATTCCTTATGACCAACATGGCTGGCTGCTCCTAAGGCAGTTTCGAAATCACCATATTTCCAATCATGTGCTGCGTTAATTAGTGTGGGATATTCTTCTAAAAGTTCTTTTACTTTGTCAAATTTACCATGACCTGCACCAACAAATTCCTGAACTATTTTTTTGTTCAATTGAGGCTCATCTTGTGGATTACTATATCCAATATATGGTGCTACTGCCAGAACACCTGTTGTTATTATACTTGATCTTAAAAATTGTTTTCTGTTCATGACGTTTTTATCTTAATTAACTATTGTTTTTTGATTGATGAAAGATGAATTTTTATAAAAGTAATTAGATAAAGCATAAGTTTTCAGGTTTTTATATGAGTAGTAATCCCTATTCTGTATATTCTAATTGTATTTATGTCAACCATTAAATATTAATTTCACATAAATACTGCTTTAGTTCGCATAAAAACTAATGCGACTGATGCTGAAAGATTAATTTTGTATATCACCTTAATTTAAAAACTTGAATTTAAAACGTATTTCATATCACATATTATTTTGGTTAGCAATTATAATATTGTTTGCTATTTCAGAATGGGGCCATGGACAATCAATTAAAGATGCTGTAGTTTTTGAACTATTGTATTTGCCTACTAGAATAATTGCAGTATATGTAAATTGGTTTGTTTTGATTCCTAGATTTTTATATAAAAATAACTTTGGGTTCTATCTTTTTTTACTCATTTTATTATTCATAATTACCGCAATCGTACATCGATATTTTGTGTTATATTGGGGATATCCCATGTTTTTTCCGCAATGGATCGATGGAAAACCTCTTAATCCTTTAAATTTTTTCAGATTAGTACAATGTGTTATGCTTATAGCTACTACTGTTGCATTTACAACAGGTTTCAAATTATACAGTGATTGGTTTAAACAACGTAATGAGACCGAGGTTTTAAAACAAGAAAAGGCGAATGCGGAATTAAAATTTTTAAAGTCTCAGACCAACCCTCATTTTTTGTTTAACACATTGAATAGTATTTATGGACTCGCATTAGAAAACTCAACTAAGACACCAGGACTTATTTTAAAACTTTCAGATATTCTTAGTTATACATTATACGAATCTAATACAGAAAAGGTAGCATTAAGTAAGGAGTTAATGTTGATAGAAAATATAATCGCCTTAGAAAAAGAACGTTATGAAAAACGAGTTGACATAGACTATAAAGTCGAAGGCAATGTGGAGGGAGTTAAAATTCCACCATTAATTCTTGTGCCTTTTATAGAAAATTCATTCAAGCATGGGTTAAAGAATGAAATAAAAAAAGGATGGATAAAAATCCATATCAAAGTTGTAGGTAATATAGTATCTTTTGAAATTAACAATAGTATTTCTAAATTAGAAAAGCAGCATAATGGAGGAGGGCTTGGGCTTCAGAATGTCTCTCGTCGTTTGGAATTGATTTATGGAGCGAATAAAGAGTTGTCCATTAATAAAACGGATAGCGCTTTTATGGTTAACTTAACGATTAAATTGGTTCAGGATGAATCTTAAATGTCTGATAGTCGATGATGAGCCTATTGCTCAGAATATTGTAAGGGGCTTCGTGGAAGACACTCCGTTTCTTGAAGTGTTTGGCATCTGTGATAATGCGATGGAGGCATTAAAAGTACTTCAAGATCATACGATTGATGTTTTATTTCTTGATATCGAAATGCCTAAAATAACAGGGTTAAGTTTTCTAAAGACTTTACCAAATCCACCTGCCACTATTATTACTACGGCATATAGAGAGTTTGCTTTAGAGGGATATGAATTAAATGTAATAGATTATTTATTAAAACCTTTTTCTTTCGAAAGGTTTTTAAAAGCAGTAAATAAAGTACACACCGATAAAAATACAGACGATGCGGAACTTAAAACTGCACCCAAAACGTATGAATATTTTAAAGTAGATCGAAAAAATATTAGAGTGGATTATGATGAGATCTTATATATTGAAGGGCTTAGTAATTATGTGAGAATTCATCTGGAAAATAAGCATTTGGTAGTCTATCATAAACTAGTAGATTTAGAAAAACTACTCCCAGAAAACCAGTTCATACGTATTCATAAATCTTATATTTTGGCAATTGATAAAATTAAAGCATATGGGAACGATTACGTAGAGGTTTTGGACAAACAACTATCCATTGGGAATACATATAAGAATCGTTTCTTTTCCTTGCTTGTAGAAAGGGATAATCATAAGATTTAATATTTACGACCGATCCATTCGTCAAAATCTACATAACCCAAAATAAATTTAGGAATAGGGTATTCTTGTAACTGAATAGATAGTTGTCGAAAAGCATTTTTCTTTTCTTTTTCTGGATATTCGACTGTTTTAGCTAGAAATTTTAATAGTATCTTTTCATAGGAATCTATGTTTTTTTGCTTTTTTATATGTTTTTTGATAGCATTAATCAGGTATCTCAATGTGAAATCATTTTCAAGCTCATAGTGAGTCAAAAGGTTAAGCCAATAGGTGTATGTGATTAAGTCTTTTCTGTCTTTTTTTGTTTGATGATTTAAGATGTCATTAATCCAATGTAAAGCTTTTTTATAATCCTTTTTTTGAAAATAAATATTAGCAAACTGGAAACGAAAAGAGAGCCAGTAGTTCTCTGGGATTACCGTCTTGTTTTTTAGGATGAAGTCCTGAATATTCTCAATAACCTTTTGTGTATTATGAAGGTCTTTTAGGTGTCTATGAATTTCAAGTTCAATATTGTAAAGACGTAATGTTTCTTTTATCAATGAAGCAGATGAGGAAGTAATCTCTTTTGCTTTTTGTTTTAATACTAGGATTCTAACAAAAGCTTCTTTGTATGATTTTTCATATACAAGATATCCAAGATAGCTATTATAGACTGAAAAATAAGTAGTAAAATATTCTTTAAGTAATTCTGGGTTTTGTTCCCATTCTTTTAGTAATTTTTCGATGGTTTGTTTTGCTTTTTCATAATTTTTCGCAGCGAGCTGTTTTCTGTATAAATGTAATGTTTTGAGGGTTCTATTCTGAAGATGATGCGTTTTTTTATGAGATAATGAAGAGTTTATAGGGTCTATGTTAGCTAGTAAAAGAGTGATATAGTTATTGGTAGAATTTAATGAGCTTTTCTGTTCTGTGATGATGTTTTTTAACGTTTCGAAATCTTGCGGATGTAATGCTTGATGTACTTTTCTTTTCCAGTCTTTTATCTGGAATAATAATACATCTTGCTGAAAATTTAGGGCCTTTTTTTCTGCCCGATTCAGTTCGCTATTACAAATAGTATATAAACCTTTATGGAATAGTATTTCTACATTGCGAATAATGTCTGTCAATTCTGCTTGTATGGAGATTCTAGAATGATAATTTCTTAACGATTGTAAAATACGTTGTTTTAAGTAGTTTTTTATAGTGGTCAATTGATTTGTAAAAGACCTGTCCGAAAAAGTTTCTTTGATTAATATTTCATCGTATTTTTTTTGAGCTTCTATGGTATCAAAAAGCAATAGGTATTCTGAGTCTTCTCCTCCTTTAGAACTGAGTCGGAAATAACGCTTTTCGCTTTTGGTTAATGATTTGATTAGAAAGAATAATTCTTCGTTTTTTTTCATTTTAGAAACCTATGTTTTTTCAAAAATAATGTTTTTCTTACTGATTTCTATCCTATACCTTTGAGTTATTCTTAATCAATACAATATATTATTATGTCAAATGCAATTAGCTGGTTTGAAATACCAAGCACCAATTTTGAAAGAGCAGTAAAGTTTTACAATGAACTTTTGGATGCAGAACTACAGCCTATGGAAATGGAGTTTAAAATGGCCTTTTTCCCTTATAAAGATGGAGGAGTAGGTGGTTGTGTAACACACGGAAATGGTAATACTCCTTCTAAAGAAGGAACGTTTGCATATCTTAATGGAGGAGATGATCTGTCTGTCCCATTAGCTCGTGTAGAGAAAGCAGGTGGGAAAATTTTAATGCCGAAAACTTCTATTGGAGAAAATGGTTTTATGGCGATTTTTCTGGATACAGAAGGAAATAGAGTAGCATTTCATTCTATGGCTTAATATTTTGTTAGTTGTCATCTAGAGTGAGACCAAAAGATAGCAATTTTGGAATTCTAATACATAAACCAAAGCGCATAAGTTTTGATTTCACTCTAACTGACAGTTTGATTATATTTAAATATTAATAATTTAGGGTATGCAATATTTTACTGACGATTTTATCGACTTTTTTGAAGAACTATCAAAGAACAATCATAAAGAATGGTTTCACGCTAATAAAAAGAGATATGAAGCAAGCGTTAAGAAACCTTTTGAGGTTTTTATTGGCAAAATGATTCAGGAAATACAAAAATATGACCCTAAACTAGAGATTGAGCCTAAGGATTGTATACTTCGTATTAATAAAGACATTCGTTTTTCTAAAGAAAAATCGCCATATAATTTACATTATACAGCATTTGTATCCAGAGGTGGTCGAAAGGACAAGAGTGTTCCAGGAATGTTTTTACGTTTTTCTCCGGAGATGGTAGGTGTTATGGGAGGATGTTTTGGTATTTCGAAGGAACAATTACATAATGTAAGAACTAAAATTGATCGGGATCCCGCAGCGTTTAGAAAATTAATAGAGGATAGTGATTTTGTTCAAAAATTTGGGGAGATCAAAGGCAGAGCTTTAAAACGGATTCCTAAAGAATGGAAAGAAGCCTATAAGAAGGAGCCTTTGATTGCTAATAAACAATTTTATTTTGTTGGAGAAGAAGCTCCATCTCTTATTACTAGCGAGTCTCTTATTGAAGAACTTATGAATTATTGGAAAGTGATGCATCCTGTAAATGAGTATTTAACTAAAGCAATTCAATAATGGCATATAGCGAATACATAGCAGATCGAATTCATCAGATTCTTCATGAGAAAAGAGCAAATTTCTATGCCAAAAAAATGATGGGTGGTCTTTGTTTTATGGTAGATGATAAAATGTGTTGTGGTATTCATTATGACAAAAAAAAGGAAACTGACCTGTTGATGGCTCGTATAGGAGAATTAGCATATGAAAAAGCAATAGATAGAGAGGGTTGTCATCCTATGGACTTTACGGGGAGACCTATGAAGGGATATGTTTTTGTCACGGCGGATGGATTTGACCTGGATGAAGATCTGGAATATTGGATACAGTTATGTTTAGATTTTAATCCACTTGCCAAACGTAGTAAAAAAAGAAAATAAACTTTTCAGAACAATCCCATTTAAAAAAGTTGATTATATGGACTCCGACCTACGTCGGAATTACAAACCTTAGCTATTATACTTTCTGCTTCTGTCATTCCAGCGTAGGCTGGAATCCAAAAAAAGGAACAAAAAGCTTAAATAAAACTAGTTTTTATAGGTTTTTCAAATTACTTCAATATTACATTATTAATTGATCTCTGTAATCTCTAAGTTGCTTTCTCGACCTATGAGCTATGTCCAAGCAAGTTTTTACTAAAACGAACATATTTATTGCATTACAGTATTTATCCGCACGTAAGAAACAAAGTTTTTTAGCTACAATAGGAGTATTGCTTGGTGTGACTACGTTTATTGTCATGATCAACTTTATGACAGGTGTGAACGATTTTCTGGATGATGCTGTTTTTAATGGAAGTCCTGATATTATTGTAAGTGCTACTACAAGAAAACAGCATGAAAAGAAAGGATTTAATATTGGAGTTAATGCTATCGAACATAGTAAAAGGATCGATGATCTTTTGAAAGAAAATACAAATGTTCAATCTTTTGCACATCAAATCATTTCACCAGCAATTTTGATTAGTGATGCTAAACAATTTCCTGGTAGCATTAATGGTGTTTTTCCTGATCAGGAACGCAATATGGTAGACCTGGAAAGACGATTAATAGAAGGAGAAGGTTTCCAGAGCTTGTCAACGGAGAATACTATTCTCTTAGGAATTAGTCTTGCCAAACGATTACAAGTTTCTGTAGGGGATCAAATTAAAATGATACTTCCAAACGGGAAGAATACAACGTTAACAGTTTCTGGCATATTTAGTTTTGGAATTACTACGATTGATAATGTAAGAACCTATGTTTCTGCAACTACCTTGCAGCATCTATTAGGCCAAAATAGTATTTCTAATATCCATATAAAACTAAAGGACAGAGATGACGTTCGTCTAAAGAGCTATCTAATTGAGAATATCGATAACGTTACCACAGAAGATTGGAAAGATAGTAACAAGACAATTGTCATAGGTAATAAAGTTCGGGATATCCTTACTTGGTCAGTGTCATTTGCATTGCTTTTAGTTGCTGGATTTGGGATTTATAATATTTTGAATATTACTGTTATTCAGAAGAGGAAAGATATTGCCGTTCTGAAAACCATAGGATATTCTAGTAATGATATTGTTTTCATTTTTCTGGTTCAATCTATAATTATTGGTGTGTTAGGAGCTATTTTAGGAAGCGTTCTAGGATATGTAATTAGCTATCTAATTTCTACTACGCCCTTGGATACATCGGATTTTATTATTGTAGATACCTATCCAATTAATTTTAAGATGTCATATTATGTTTTAGGTTTTTCTTTTGGAGTCGTGACAACCATTTTTGCGGGGTACTTTCCTTCTAAGAAAGCAAGCAAGGTAGATCCTGTAACCATTATTAGAGGAATATGATTATAGAAGCACAACATATAGACAAGTATTTTTTGGAACCAGAAAAACATCAGGTATTAAAAGATATTTCTTTATCCATTTCTGAAGGAGAGCTGGTTTCTGTATATGGAGAATCCGGAAGTGGAAAATCCACACTACTGTATATTCTATCAACGTTGGATACAGGTTTTGAAGGAAATTTGAGTATAAAAAATCAAGACATTAAAAAACTCACATCTTCTGCTCTGACAGATTTTAGAAACAAGTACATTGGGTTTGTATACCAATTTCATTATTTGCTTCCAGAATTTAATGTGTTACAAAATGTAATGCTCCCTGCAATGAAGTTAGCTCAAAAGAGTAAAGAAGAGATGAAAAAAGATGCGTTGTCTCTGTTGAATGAAGTAGGTATGAAAGATTTTGCAAAACGACCATCATATCAACTTTCAGGAGGACAGCAACAGCGGGTAGCTATTGCCAGAGCTTTGATTAATGATCCTTCTGTAATAATAGCGGATGAACCTACAGGAAATTTAGATCAAAAAAATTCAGGAGTAATATTTGATTTATTGAAAGAAATTACGGAACGTAAAAACAAAACTGTAGTTATCGCAACCCATAATCCAAAAATTTATCATAATTCTCATCGTACTATTGAAATGATTGACGGTTCTATACGACTATAATCGTGTAAAAACTTAAAAATCAATAAAATGGAAACTTCTTTAGATAAAAGTGTTATTATATTCGATGGTGAGTGTAATCTATGTAATGGTGTTGTAGGTTGGTTAATTCAATTTGCTCCAGAAGATATTTTCCAATTTATTCCTTTTCAATCCCCAAGAGGACAAGAATTACTTAAACAACACGGATATCCAACGGAGCGTTTAGATACAGTAATTCTTATTGATGAAAATGGATCACATACACATTCTGATGGTTTTTTAAAGATTATTTCCAAAATCCCTAAGTGGAAACGTGTTGGAGCACTATTAGCATTTATACCTAGAATGTTGCGTGATGGGATTTATAGATTAGCTTCTCGTAACCGAGTAAAATGGTTTGGACAATCACAAAGTTGTACTATTAATTTTAGATAGCATTTTTCAGCCTATACTTTCAACTAAAAAAACAGATTAAAAAGAATCATTACATTTGGGATTCACACTCCACATACATTGTAATGGCTTTTTTTAAAACACAGATATATTTCCTTTTCTTAGTACTATTTACAGCAATACCTGTTGCTACGAATGCACAGGATACCAACTTTAGTATACCTGATAGTCTAAAAACTAAAACGCCAAACGAGCTGGTAGACTTGATTAAGTCTTCTGATGTTACAGAAATAGAAGTTTATGAAGAAATGTTGGAAGGTTTTCATAAAAAAGACACGGTTATTGGAAAAATATATATCCAATTAGGACAATTTTTTTTCAGAAAAGAAGATTTTAAAAGAAGTATCAAATATGCTAATAAACTTTTTGATATTGAAGACGAACTATCGGATGATAAACTAATATTTCGAGCACATATAATAATAGGGTCAAGTTTTTTACGACAGGGAAAACATCAGAAATCATATGATTACTATTATAATGCGCTACAAATTGCGCAACAGCAAGAAAACCTGGAAAACATAATTATTGCAAATTCTGGTCGAATACTCGTATTGCAGAAAATGAATAAATTGGATAAAGCTTTAGAAATTTCTAAAGAAATGTTACAAGCTATTGATAAAACTTCTTTTAAAAATGGCAGGAGTCATGTAGCCATATTTACTAATATCAATGAAGTATACTTAGATAAAGGACAATACGATTCCGTATTATACTATGCGGATAAAGGTATTGACATGAGCAAATCTATTGATTTAAAAGAAGGCCTTGTAGATTTATATATTAAAAAAGGGATTGTCTATTACTATAAAAAAGAGTTTGATCAGGCTTTTGATAATTTAAAAAAAGCCAAAAATATTTTGGAGCATTATGATATTGGTAATGAGTTTTTTCCAACAGTAAAAGTCAATTACTATATGGCGGGTTGTTATTATGAACAACAAAACTATGATATGGCAATTTATTATCTGTGCAAGACTATGGATTTTATAGAGGAAGAAGATGTAAGTATACGGCCGGTAATCCAATCACATCTGTTATTAGCTAATTGTTATTTTAAAAAGAAAGATTTTGAACAAGGACATTATTGGGAGCGTAGTTATATAAACTTAAATAGTAGCTATCAGGAGGATAAAGACAAAACAGTAGATATAATTTATGAGAAAGAAATTGAAAAGCATGAGAAAGAAATAAGAGAATTAAAAAGTAAAGAAAGCATCGCAACGTATCTATTGATCAGTTCTATTGCGATTTCTTTGGTACTACTACTAATAGGATTTAGATATTATAAAAAGCAGCAATCCAACAAAATAATGTTCTCGGAATTACTTGAAAAAATCAATCATTTAGAGGTAGAAAAAAGTAAAAAAGCTACGAAAAATAGTAGTGCAACAATTGTAATTGATGATGATAAGGTTACAGCAGTATTAAAAGGTTTGGATAAGCTGGAAGATCAGGAATATTTTTTAAAATCTGAATGTGGCTTGGGGTTGATGGCGAAAAAAGTAAAGACCAATACCACCTATCTTACTAAGATTATTCATGCACATAAAGGAAAGAATTTTAATGAGTATATCACGGATTTAAGAATTGAGTACGCATTGCAACGATTAAAAAATGATAAAAAATTCAGAGCTTTTTCTGTGAAGTCAATTGCTGCAGAAGTAGGGTATAAAAGTGATGATGCTTTTGCAAAACGTTTTAAAGCAAAAACAGGGTTAAACCCATCATATTATATTAAGAATATAGAAAAGTTGCAACGAGAAGATGTTATTCCTAAAAGAGCATAAAAAAACAACCCGTTTTTGTCTAATAAAGGGTAGATGTATTGTGATTAGTGCTCCAGAAAAAATATATTTCAATAAGAATATTAATATGGGGGATTCTGAAAATCCAAAAAAGAGTAAGAAACACTAACTAAATCATCTTGTTTATGAAACAACAACAAAACAAAATCAGTCTAAAAAGGCTAACGATTGCTAGGATCAATACGGATGCTATGCGCAAAATTAAAGGAGGTAGTAGCATGCATACAGGTCCGAGACATACAAATGATGAACCTTGTCTTGCAAATCCATGATTAAATACAGATTAAAATTATTTAAAAAAACCCTGCATATTTTGTAGGGTTTTTTTATGACCCTGTTTCATCCAAAACAGGGTTGTTTTGTTTTTTATCCTCTTTTTTTCAATCTAGTTTAGTATCAAAATCAAGCTAGTGTCGACAATTGATTTTGATAAGGGGAAACCGAAAACCTTAAGACAGAGTAGGTAATTAAAACATACAATTATGCTTAAGAACATTTTAAATTTAGAAGGAGTATCTGAACTAAATAAAAAAGAACAACAATCTGTTATAGCAGGACACTGTTCAAGCTGCCCAGGTGCTGCATTTCATGCATGTGTTGCGAGTTGCTCTGGGACTTGTTCCCCAAATGGAACGTGTTATCAAATGCTACATTAATTCAAAAAATGAGGTTGTTTAAAAAGTAACCAAAAACATCGCTTTTTAGACAGCCTCTTTTGTTTTACTTTCTTTTAGGGGGTACTATGTAAATAACAAAACCTAATTAGTTAGTATATAAATTTTATTAAGGGTACACCGAAAACCTTTGTAAAGAGTAGGTAATTAAAACGTATAATTATGCTTAAGAATATTTTAAATTTAGAAGGAGTGTCTGAACTAAAGAGAACAGAACAGCAATCGATCAAGGCTGGTATAGATTATCTAGGAGGCTATTGTTTAGCTCTTTGTAATGGTAATTGCTTAGGTGGATATTGTTATCAAGCATTACATTAATTTTCATTTTCCCTGAAACTCATAAAGCTTCAGGGTTTTTTGTTTTTATTTATTATACCATACTTAAAATGTATTAGAATACAAACAAATTCTCAGCGAGTCAACATCGTCAATTTTATAAATCTGACCATACTTTATTTTTAATACCCTCTAACTCACCATAGTTTAGACCTGAGTATAAAATTATATTGAGCGGAAACCGAAAAGCTAGTAAATAAGAGTAGGTGTTTTTAAAATAATATTAATATCATGAAAAAATCATTAAAAAGTTTAGAACTTAAAAAGCAGATTATTAGTAATCTAAACCTAACTAAGGTCCATGGTGGTTCAGTAGCTAACTCTATGTTTTGTCATACTGTTATTGATTGTGTCACTAAAAATACAGATGAGGTTACGAAGTAATCTATAAGGTAGTTCGATATAAGAAAAAGTATAAGTAAAATCTAATTAGGTGTAATTACGAATTTTATGTTTCCTCTCCCTCTGGGAGAGGATTAAGGTGAGGGGTTTTATTGTCAAAACCCCTCATCCCTGCCCGTTAGGTCAGGCGGGCTAACTTTAACGCTTCGTCTCGCTCATCATTGTTACGCTGTCGCCCAAGGAGAAGGAATTCCTTTAGATGGTAAAACATTAAATAACAGTATATTTCATAGGAATACAGGAAACTCCCAGAGAACAGCTCATGTTTTTTGGGAGTTTTTATTTGATATAATTTTAATGCAATTAACAAAAGGGTTTTAGATTCGTATACAATCTATTGAAATCGTTTTAAGAAAGTAATCGTTACATTTGGATCATCACACAATATCGATCCAAATGATTTCTTTTGTTAAAAGATGTATCGCTAGACATTTACTTCTTTATGTATTCGCATCTGTTTTTTTACTAACAAAAATATACGGGCAACAACAACCAACGGTAATTCCCGATAGCATGCAAAACAAAACCACCGAAGAATTAATAGAATTAATAAAAAAAACATATCCAGGAGAAATTGGTGTATACGAAAAAGCACTTTTGGATAATCAAAATCTAGAGATACATATTGCCGAAAAATATTACGAAATGGGTCGCTTTTTCTACGACAAAGAAGCATATTTAAAAAGTTTGAAATTTTTAGACCAAGCCATATTAATAGCTAAAGCAAAAAAAGAATTAAAACAGCTAGGCAAGGCATATAGTTTAAAGGGACATGTGTATTTGAGAGAAGGTCATGATCAACAAGCATTGGATGCATATTATGCAGCCATAGATATTGCGATTACAACTGGTGATATTGATAGAGAAATGATAACCAAGTCCGGTCTTATTATAGTGCTTACACGAATGAATCAGTTAGACAAAGCGCTTGAGATATCTGAGCATATGATACAGAATATCTATCTTACTTCATTTGTAAATAGTGAAAATCATGTGCGTATATATACAACGATTAATGATGTGTATTTAGCTAAAGAGATGTATGACAAAGTGTTGCAGTATGCTGATGAGGGAATTGAGATTAGTAAATCTATTGATTTTAAAGCGGGACTTCTTGATTTATATATAAAAAAGGGAATGGTTTTCTATCATCAAAAAAACTATAATAAAGCACTCGATTATCTAATCAAATCTGAGAAGATTTTAGCAGCAGAAGATATTGAAAACAAGTTTTTCCCCACAGTTAATATCAACTATTTTATGGCTAGTTGTTATTATCAACAGCAAAAATATAACCAAGCAATCACTTATGCTCGTAAAAGTATTGATACCTTAAAAGAAAGTGATAAAAACAAAGAACCCGTAATTCAATTGCATCTGTTGTTAGCCAATTGTTATAGAGCAAAAAAAGATTACAAACAAGCGTTATTCTGGAATGACGAATATGTAAGGCTCAACAAATATTATCAAATACATAAAGACAAAACAGTAAATAAAATTTACAAGAAAGAAACTCTGCAACTAGAGTCGCAAATAGATGTTTTGCAAAGTGAAATGATAGAGGAAAACAAAACTAATTATGTAACGAATAGTATTTTAATTACTATTTGTTTACTTCTTGTAAGTATTGTAGGTATTTATTTTAAAAAGCAACAAAACAGTAAAAATACGTTTGTACAATTAGTTGAAAAAATAGACCAGCTAGAAGCTAAAGAAACAGTAAAAAGTGGCAAGATATTTACAAAGGAATTAAATATCGATGATCAAAAAGTTAATGATATACTGCATAAATTAGAAAAATTAGAGGAGCAGGAATATTTCCTGAAATCAGATTGTAATCTGAGAGGAATGGCAAAAAAGGTAAAAAGTAATGCAACCTATTTATCTAAGATTATTAGTACGTATAAAATGAAAAACTTTAATGAGTATATCAATGACCTAAGAATTGAGTATGTGCTTAGGCGATTAAAGAAAGATAAAAAGTTTAGATCTTTTTCGATTAAATCAATAGCTTCAGAAATAGGCTATAAGAGTGATAATTCATTTACAAAACATTTTAGGGCTAAAACTGGGATCAATCCATCCTATTATATCAAGAATTTAGAAAAATTAGCGACCGAGTATACGTGAATTTTTTTGTGCAGTAGAAGAAGCGCAAATTGGACAATTTGAGGTATACTAATTATGATTGAAAACACATATAAAGTATATTTCGACATCTAAATATTATGATGCTTAATAGCACATTTTGTATATACTCAAAAACACAAATTTTAAACTCATGAAAAACAAGAAAACAAACGAAATAAATCTGAAAAAGCTTACTATAGCTAGAATTACAATGTCAGAGATGGTTCAAGTTCATGGTGGTAGTAGTCATCCTACTACCATAGATATTGAAGATTCTTATGTTAAGTGTAATGACAGTACAGCTTATTAAATATTAGGCAGTAATTTCCTAATAATAAACACAAATTTAAGTAACCCAAAATTAGCTCCGCAGTTTGAACAAACTGCGGAGTTTTTATTTTTAAGCCTCTAAGTTGTAGCCTACTTTAGTCAGATCAATTTTTGATAAGGGGAAGCCGAAAACCTTAGAATAGAGTAGGTGTATTTTTAAATTTTATATCATGAAAAAATCATTAAAGAGTTTAGGGCTTAAAAAACAAACGATAAGTAGATTAGAGAAAAAATCAGTTAATGGAGGTAATCTTACAGGCACTGGAGCACTATCATTAGGATGCGTTGGATCGGGTGCTACAAATGCGCTATGTAATTCTGTTCCTATTTGGGAAGGAGGAATAGGATGTGTTGCTAAATAATCTTAATTAAATTGTTTTCGAGTTTCCCCAAGATGTACTTCTTGGGGATTTTTTTTCCTCATTTTGTCTAATATAGGGGAGTATAATTTTTCATTTATCCTTTTAGACACTAAATTAGACCAAGAATAATAGCACTAATCAGTTTTTAATGAATACTACTGCAGTTTTAAAAGAGAAATTAAAGGAAATACATCATGTTTTAAAAGAAAATTATAACAACAAAGAACACATAGGTGTTTTAGCAGGTATGTCCGGAATCTCAGTATTCCAGTTTTATTATGCGCGTTTTGTAGAGGATGAACAGATTGCAGATGTAGGCGTAGAGGTTATATCAGAAACCATACAGCGCATGAATGATGGGTATTCTTTTCCTACTTTTTGTGCGGGTATTGCTGGAGCTGGATGGGTGTTAGAATTGCTAAATGAAGAAGAATTTATAGATATTAACAGTGATGATCTTTTATCAGAGTTAGACAGCTATCTTTTTGAATCGATGAATGCAGATATCAAAAATGAAAATTTCGATTTTTTACACGGAGCAATAGGATATGGGTATTATTTCTTAAAAAGGTATCAAAACACAAAATCACAGCCACTAAAAGAAAGGTATACAACATATCTTTTACGTCTCATAGATGCTCTTAAAAATAGTGCTCAAAAAGATGATAGAGGGGTGTTTTGGATGTATGAGTTACGAAAAAAAGAGAACCTTAGAGGCGCTAATTTAAGTTTGTCACATGGAATGGCAAGTGTCATTAATTTTTTAAGTAGATTGTACTCATATGAAGATTTTCAGGAGGTAACAAAAGATTTGCTAGTTGGTGCAGCAGATTTTATAATCAATTGTAAATACCCTAACGAAAACCAGAGTTCTCTTTTTCCAAGTTGGGTGTATCCAGAGATGGAAAAATATACGAATAGTAGATTGGCCTGGTGTTATGGAGACTTAGGGATAGGTATCTCTCTTTGGAAAGTTGGTAAAGTACTAGAAAATAAAGAATATCAGGAATTGGCAATAGACGTGTTAAAACATGCTGCCAAAAGAAGAGATGCAGAAGAAGCACGAATCAATGATACTGGATTGTGTCATGGAGTGTTTGGAATCGTCTCTATGTTCAATTTTATGCATATAGAAACTAAAGAATTAATATTTAAAGAAACAGCAGACTTTTGGATGGGAGAAGCATTAAAAATGGACACGTATACAGATGGGCATGCAGGATATAAACAATGGAGAGGTGATAAAGAAGCATGGCAAAATGAAACTAATTTGTTAGAAGGAATTGCCGGAATAGGGTTGTCAATGATCTCATATTTAACACCGTCAGAAAATCAATGGAACGAATGTTTAATGATTAGCTAATCCTAAATAGCAAAAAAACTATGAGCTATAAAAATTTTCCAAAATACGTTTTACGTACTCCACTGTTTTCCTTTTCATTTTACAAAGAACTAACTCAGAATAAAATACTAGGAGAAGATGATCTAAAACAAATTTGCTCCGACAAAATTATCAAAGAAGCTATTTTTTTAGCTTCACCTTCTTTATATCAGGAATTTGAAAAATGGCTAAAAGGAGCTATAAAAGATAAGGAAACATCAGAACGGATGATGTATTCAGTATTAAAATACATTAGTCGAATGTCCTCCCGATGTACACCATTTGGGCTTTTTGCAGGAACAGCAGTAGGAGAGTTTTCAGAGACTACGACTATGGAGCTTTCTGATAAATCAAAAAACAATCGCCATACCCGATTGGATATGAATTATTTGGTAGCAATGTCTCAGGATATCGTTAAGGACAAAACTATTAAAGATCAGCTTTTATTTTACCCGAATACCAGTATATATAAAGCCGGAAAACAAATTAGATATGTAGAATACACTTATGTAGAAAGCAGAAGAGTACATCATATTGTGGCTGTAGAAGATTCGGAATATTTGGAAAAAGTGCTTTCTGAAGCAAGAAAGGGATCACTTCTTTGTGATTTAGCAGAGGCATTAGTAGATGATGAAATTAGTAATGAAGAAGCTTCAGGGTTTATAGATCAATTAGTAGAAAGTCAATTATTAATTAGTGAATTGGAACCATCCGTTTCAGGTCCGGAGTTTTTAGATCAAATAGTACCTGTTTTAAAAAAAATATCGGGAACTGAACATATCATTTCTGAGCTAGAAAGTGTGCAACTTACACTGCATAATATTGATAAGAATATTGGAAACTCTGCTGATGAATACATAAAGCTTAGCGAGTCCTTAAAGAAGTTAGGAACTGGTTTTGAGCTAAAATATATGTTTCAAACAGATATGAGTCTATCATTAGAAACTAATACGCTAAGCTATGATACTGTAAAGAAGATAAAGAAAGGCTTGTCATTACTCAATAAATTGACATTACCGTCAAAAGAAACATATATTTCTAGATTTAAATCAGCTTTTTATGAACGATATGAAAGCAGAGAAGTTCCTTTGTCAAAAGCACTTGATGTAGAGTTAGGAATTGGGTTTTTGCAGGATAAAGACTCAGGAGATGTAAGTCAGATAATTGATGACCTTGTATTACCATATAAGCAAGAAAAAAATGTCGTAAAAGAGGTTAAGTGGTCTCCAGTACATTCAATTCTTCATGAAAAATTAATAGAATGTATTAAACAGCAGCAAACCATTTTGGTATTGAATGACAAAGACTTTAATGATTTTGAAGAAAACTGGGAGGATATACCGGATACTATTTCTTCTATGATTGAATTAGTAAATATAGATAATACTGAAAAAATAATCATGTCTAGTTGTGGCGGTTCAAGTGCTGCAAATTTATTAGGACGCTTTTGTCATGGAGATGAAGATTTAGATACATATACGAAGGAAATAATTGATGTAGAAACAAAGTTAAATCCTGATAAAATTCTTGCAGAAATTGTGCATTTGCCTGAGTCTCGAGTAGGGAATATTTTGATGAGACCTAGTTTTAGAAAATATGAAATTCCGTATCTGGCAAAGTCTATTCTTAATGATGAAAACCAACTTTTGTTGGATGATTTAATGATTTCTGCTAGTGCAAGAGGGAAAGTGACGTTGAGATCTAAAAAATTCAATAAAGAAGTGGTTCCGCACCTAACTAATGCACATAATTTTTCTAGTAATGCTTTGCCTATTTATCAGTTTTTAGCGAATATGCAAACTCAGAATCAAAGAGGAGGTATTTCTTTTGATTGGGGACCGTTTGCAGATGAATATGATTTTTTGCCAAGAGTAGAGTATAATGATATTATATTTTCTAATGCTACTTGGAATGTTTCGTTATCAGAAATTGAACCTTTATTAAAGAACTTGAACGATGAAAAGGAATTTTGTAAAGAACTAGATAAGTTTGTGAAAAATAAAAATATACCTCAGTTTGTACTTCTAGTGGATGGAGATAATGAATTGTTGACTAATTCTAATAATACCACATCCATGAAAATGCTATTGAATACGGTAAAAAAGAGAGGTAAATTTAGACTTAAAGAATTTTTACATGCTAAAGGAAGTGTTGTAAAGGAAGGGACAAAAACATTTACAAATCAAATTGTAATGTCATTTTATAATGAAAAGAAATTAAAAAATTTGCAGAATTAATGGTTGATGTACAAAGATCCTTTATTGTGGGTAGTGAATGGTTGTATTATAAAATTTACACTGGTCCTAAGACCTCAGATTTAGTTCTGACGGATATTATTAGACCTGCTGCAATGAGTTTATTAGAAAACAATACTATTGATAAATGGTTTTTTATCAGATATAATGATCCAAAACATCATATTAGGGTAAGATTCCATTACAACAACCCTGAAAATGTTGCTGGAATTATTAATTCATTATATACATCGCTTAAAGAATTTTCTGATGAAGACCTAATATGGAAAATACAACTAGATACCTATCAACGGGAGATAGAACGCTATGGAGTAAAAACGATGGATCAATCAGAAGAACTGTTTTTTCTGGATAGTAAGATGATAGTAGATTTCTTGGATATGATTGATGGAGATGAAGGAGAAGAATTGAGATGGTTATTTGGAGTAAGAGCAATAGATCAAAAACTTAAGGATTTTGGTTATAATGAAGATGAGAAACTAGCTTTGATGGAAAAATTAAAGATAGGTTTTGGAGCAGAGTTTGGAATGAATAAGAACCTTAAGAAACAGATGGATAAGAAATTCAGAAATGAACATGATAAGATTAAGAATTTTTTGAATTTTAAAAGAGAAATGGATGCTGATTATGCTCCTATTATTGATGTTTTAGAAGAGAAAAGTAAGAATAGTGAAGCTTTGACTAGAGATATTCTATCTGTTGTCAGTAAGTCAGAATTAGATGATATGATGGGTAGTTATATTCATATGCTAATGAATAGGTTATTTAGATCCAAAAATCGCTTACACGAAATGGTGATCTATGATTTACTCTATAGAACTTATAAAGTAGCATGGGGAATTAGAAAATTCAAAAAAAACAAAGAGATCGTCTGATTTAAATACTGGGTTTCTATTGTATTTTATCGTAAATTTAGGTTTAGGACTTAAAAAGTGGGAATTACAAGAAGGAAATTTGTAAAAGACTCTTCGCTTGGGATGATGCTGATTGCACTTCATCCTGAAACTTGTTTTGTCCATAATGCTAATGCTAAGCAAGATTTAATAAAAAGTATTAGACTACTTACAAGTACTCCAATTTCTCAAATGAAGGCGTTTTATGTTGAGAAATTGGGATTATCCTTAGCATATGAGAAAGAAGATAAAGAAATTACTTTTGTAGCTGGTAAATCCACCATAACTTTTATTAAAATAGATTCAACTTTAGGTGATCCTTGGTATCATTTTGCCTTTAATATTCCAGAAAATAAATTGCGTAAAGCTAGAGCCTGGCAATTAGAAAAGACTGATTTGATTCCTACTCCCAAACGAGCTAGAGATCCTAATTTTCCGGATGATGTAAGGCATTTTAGGAATTGGAATGCACATTCCATTTTCTTTTGGGATCCTGCAGGTAATCTTCTGGAGTATATTGCTCGCCATGATCTAAAAAATAGTTCATCTGGAGCGTTTACATCTAGGGATATCCTAAATGTTAGTGAAATAGCCTTTGTTGTCGATGATCAACACAAAGAATCAGAAATACTACATCAGAAGTTAGCGTTAGATGTATATCCTAAGGACAGCAGTTTTTGGTGGGCAATGGGAGATCAAAATGGTCTATTATTATGCATTCCCAAACGAATTTGGGGAGAAAATACTGATCAACCTAAAAGATTCGATGTCTTTAAAACTGAAGCTACTGTTATAGGTGAAAAAGATGAAGAATATAAGTTTTCTAATTTTCCGTATTTGGTAAATATGATTAAAAATGAAGTATAGTTTCATGAACAAAAAATCGTTTTTAATAATACTGTTATTTTGCGCTACTTTTTTTATTAGCTCATGCCAGAATGGATCTAAAACCACCGAAATTGTTCTAAAATCCTTAGAAGCTCATGGCGGAATTAAAAAGTGGGAAAGCATAAAGGAAATCTCTTATCTTAAGACAACAATACTGTATGATAGTTTAGGAAATGTAGAAAAGAAAATTGTTCAAAAACATAAGAACATATTTAGTCCTAAGTTTAGGGCAGAAATGAACTGGACAGAAGATTCTATTCATAAACGGGTAGTGTTAAGAGATGATAAAATCACTGTTTATTTTGATGACTTGCTTCAAAACGATCCTAAGCTCCAGGAAAAATATTACAAAGCTGTTATCGCAGCAAACTATGTAATTTGGCAACCTTATAAATTATTAGATAAAGATGTTACCCTTTCTTACTCAGGAGAAGAAATTATAGATGGAAAATCGGTAAGCGTTATAAAAGCAAATTATTTCAATAATGATGGTTCTCCTGCAAATACTTGGTGGTACTATTTTGATCAAAAAACAAATAAATTAGTTGGGAATATGGTTCACCATGGTACTACATATAGCTATATTGAGAACTTACACTATGAAAATAAAACAGGACTCCTTCTTAATGCGGAACGCAAAAGTTATATGACTGACAGCTTGAGAAACATAAAGTTCTTAAGAGCTCATTACTTTTATGAAGCATGGGAACAAAAATAATTAGATGTTCTGCTAAGAATTAGATTTTGCTTTTAAAGCATCCGTTGGTTTTGGAACAAAATGTCCTTTACCGCCAGCTCTATCATCATCAAAGGTTACCGGAATATCATTGTTGATACTTCTTTCGTCCCAAGTAAGATGTTGACTCCCATCATCTTTTTTGATCATAGTAATACAATCTTCAACAGGACAAACCAAAGAACATAAATTGCAACCTACACAATTCTCTTCTATAATGCTTGGAATCCTATTGGTACGGTCATCAGATAAAGCAATAGCCTGATGTGCGCCATCATCACAGGAGATATAGCATAATTCGCATCCAATACATTTATCAGGATTAATTTCTGCAATTACTTGGTGCTTCAGGTTTAAATGTTTCCATTCGGTAACATTTGGTAACGCTTTGCCTGCAAAATCATAAATGGTTTTATAATTTCTCTCTTCCATAAACTGTCGTAAACCTGCTTCCATTTCACGTACAATTCCGAACCCATAATGCATCACTGCGGTACATACTTGTACGGAGGTTGCGCCGAGTAGAATAAATTCTACTACATCACGCCAGGTTTCAATACCACCAATACCAGAAATAGGAACTTTACCAATTTCAGGGTGTTGGGCTAAATCTTTAACCATATGCATTGCAATTGGTTTTACTGCTGGACCGCAGTATCCTCCGTTGGTTCCTTTACCATCTACTTCCGGAAGTGGGGCATAGGTATCCAGATTGATACCAACAATACTTTTTACGGTGTTTATTAGAGAAATAGAATCTGTTCCTCCTTGTACGGCAGCCAAACCAGGATCGATTATATGAGAAATATTGGGTGAAAGTTTTGTAATCACAGGTGTCTTTGCTGCGTCTTTAACCCATTCTACGATAGTTTTTAAAACTTCTGGTTCCTGACCAACAGCAGAACCCATCCCGCGCTCACACATTCCGTGTGGACATCCAAAATTAAGTTCAATACCATCTGCGCCGGCGTTTTCTACATCTTTTATGATTTGTACCCATTCAGCCCTGCTCTCTACCATTAATGATGCGATTACTGCATGATCAGGAAAATACTTTTTAACCTCTTCAATTTCTCGAAGATTATCAGCTAGTGGGCGATCTGTAATCAACTCGATATTATTGAAACCCATCATTCGGGTGTTTCTATAGTTTACCGAGCCATATCGACTGGATACATTAACAACGGGAACACCAAGAGTTTTCCATACTGCACCTCCCCAACCTGCTTCAAAAGCTTTCATAATTTGATAACCAGAATTTGTCGGTGGAGCAGAAGCTAACCAAAAAGGATTAGGAGCTTTAATACCTGCAAAGTTTATTGATAAATCTATCATGTCTTTTTGTGTCTTATATTATTTATATAACCATTGGTGAATTCCTTTTGCAGCCATTTTTCCATCATAAGCAGCATTTACAACTTCTGCACCACCATTAATAGCATCTCCACCGGCGAAGTATTTTGGATTTGACGTCTGGAATGTTCTTTCGTTTACTTTTATTCTTGTTTTACGATCAACCTCTAAATTGTCAATAAGGTCATACAATTCTCCTTGTTTTGCTTGTCCGGTAGCTTTGATGACCATATCACATTTTACAATAAACACATCATTCTTTTTGATATGCAGTTTTCCATCTATCATTTCTGTTTTAGCGAATTTTACACCTTCTACTTTTTTATTTCCAATAATGGCAACGGGTGTAACATTAAATAAGCTATCTACACCAGCGCTTATTGCAAGATCATATTCAAAACCATAGGCACCCATTTCTTCTTTTGATTTTCTATAGGCTAATACCGTTTTTCTTGCGCCCATTCTTGCAGATTCTGAAGCGGCATCCATAGCTGTGTTCCCGCCACCAATTACGACCACTTTATTTGGAACTTTTGTCTTGTGATGCTTCAGGCGTAATTCTTCAATAAACTCCACAGCACCTATTACATTTTCCTTGTCCTCGCCTTCCATATGAAGGGTTGCCGTTTTTCCTAAACCAACACCAAGAAAAATCGCATCGTAGTTGGATTCTATATCCTTTAATTGTTCTTTTGATACAATAGCATTATTATATTTTATAATAAATCCAAGTTGATTCTGTAAATATGTTATCTCTTTTAAAGCCTCTTCATTTGTAATTTTATAAGGTGCTACGCCATGAAAAACCAAACCGGAGGGTTTCTCTTTGGCTTCCAAAATATCTACATCGTATCCTAAAGTTCTTAGTTCACACGCACAGGCAATTCCTGCCGGACCGGCTCCAATGACAGCTACTCGTTTACCGTTTGATGCTGCAGGTTTAAAAATTTCTTTAGCAGAATCTATGACTGTACTGGTTGCATAATTTTGTAATCTCCCAATCTGAATAGGAGGTACATCCTGATGATTATAGACACAAGCACCTTCGCATAAAACACCAGTAGGGCATACGACTCCACAGGCATTCCCTAGCCAATTGGCATCAAAAATTGTCTTTGCAGATCCGGTTACATTATCGGTATGAATCTGCTTTATAAAAAGTGGAATGTCAATATGTGTGGGACAAGCTTGTATACAAGGAGCATCATAACAGAAGAGACATCTGGAACTTTCATAAAAAGCTTCGGTATCATTCATCAAAGTTTTTTTCTGCTTAAAATTCTTTTTGAATTCTGCTTCTGATTTTGGTCTTTTATATTCTGCCATTTGATGATTGATTACTGTTAAAGAAAGATTTGATTTCAGTAGTTCCCGAACACGTGAAAATTAAAGTTCTGTAAGCTTATCATAAGTTTCAGGTCTTCTATCTCTGAAAAACTGCCAAGTAGAACGTACTTCATCAATTAGATCCAGATCAAATTCTGAAACTAATAATTCATCATCATCGCGAGATGCTTCTGCAAATATTTGTCCACGTGGGTTGACAAAATATGATTGTCCATAAAATTTGCCGAGGTTCCATGGTTTTTCTTCACCAACTCTATTGATACAACCCATAAAATATCCATTGGCAGCTGCGTGTGCTGGTTGTTCCAGTTTCCAGAGATATTCACTTAATCCAGCGACTGTAGCGGAAGGGTTATAGACGATTTCTGCACCATTTAAACCAAGTACTCTGGCACCATCCGGAAAATGACGGTCATAACAAATGTAGACACCCACTTTTGCATATTTGGTTTGAAAAACAGGATATCCTAAGTTTCCCGGTTTAAAAAAGAACTTTTCCCAAAACCCAGTAGTATGTGGAATATGATTTTTCCTGTATTTTCCCAAATATGTACCATCAGCATCGATTACCGCGGCAGTATTATAAAATACTCCAGCTTGCTCTTTTTCATACACAGGAACGATAATAACCATATTGTGTTTTTTGGCTAACACTTGCATTTTTTCTGTAGTCGGTCCAGGAACTGATTCTGCAGATGCATACCATTTTTTATCTTGTCCAGGACAGAAATAAGGAGTATTGAAGATTTCCTGAAGACATAAAATTTGAACACCTTGTTTTCCGGCTTCTTCAATATAGGGGATATGCTTATCATACATTGCCTGCATAATTTCTTCTATACTACCTTCTCCTTCAGTCATAGGGAGACTCATTTGTATCAGTCCTGATTTTACTATTCTTGGCATAATTTTATTCTTTTTTATGGAACACTGATAACACTGGTTTGGCTGGTTATCGCAGTTTTTTAACTGTATCTATCTTGATAATTTGTGTTATTTTCTTTCCATTAAATTACTGTTTTTGAAGTCTTACTTCTTTTAATAAATTTTCCAAATCCTGGTTTTAGCCTGCATTCTTCGTTTTCGATAGCTATTTGCCCTCGAAGAATGACAGTTTCTGTTTTTCCTATTACTTTTTGACCTTCATATGCAGAATAATCACAATTCATATGATGTGTTTTTACAGAAATGGTATGCTCTTTTTTAGGATCGAAAACCACAATATCTGCATCACTACCAATCGCAATGGTACCTTTTTGAGGATACATCCCAAAAATCTTTGCAGCGTTGGTAGCGCTGACCTCTACAAACTTAGTAAGTGATATTTTACCCGTATGGACACCTTCAGAATATAAAAGTTCGATACGATGTTCTATAGCGGGATGACCATTCGGAATTTTAGAGAAATCATCTTGTCCCATTTTCTTCTGTTCCCACATAAATGGGCAATGATCGGTCCCAACAACTTGAACTAGTCCTTGATTGATTCCGGACCATAAGGCTTCCTGATCTTTTTTCTCACGCAAAGGTGGGCTCATTACCCATTTGGCTCCTTCAAAATCTTTTTCATATAAAGATGCGTCTAATATCAGATATTGAGTGCAGGTCTCTACAAATATTTTCTGGTTTCGTTGTGTTGCATTTCGTACCGCATTGAGTGCACCCTCGCAAGTCATATGAACGATATAGCCAGGACATCCGGTATAATTCAACATATCGGCAAATCTAGCAGATGCTTCAGCTTCGGTTACTTCTGGCTGAGATAAATAATGATATAGCGGTGATAAGTTTCCTTCAGCCCGATTCTTGGCAATTAATGAATCTATCATATCTCCATTAGTGGCATGAACGGTTACCAGTCCACCATGTTTTTTTACAACTTTCATGAGTTGAACCATTTGCCCATCATCAATCATCAAAGCGCCTTTATAGGCCATAAATGTCTTAAAGGACGAAATCCCTTCTTCCTCTATCATTTGTACAACTTCTTTTGCGGTAGTGTCGTTAAAATCAGTAACTGCCATATGGTATGAATAATCACCAACAGCTTTTCCTTGTGATTTTTGCTGCCAGGTTTTCAGAGCATTGTACAAGGTGTCTCCTTGAGTTTGCAGGATAAAATCTATGACCATAGTTGTACCTCCATATAAAGCTGCTCTGGTACCAGTTTCGTAATCATCACTAGAATGTGTTCCCATAAAAGGCATGTCCAAATGTACATGAGGATCAATTCCTCCGGGAAACACTAATTTACCTGTGGCATCGATTATTTTATCTGCTTTATGAGGTAGATTTTGACCTATTGCCATGACCTTTTCTCCTTCAATATAAAGATCCGCCAGATAAGTTTCTGAAGCAGTTACAATACGTCCGTTTTGTATTAAAATTGACATGTCTTTGTTTGTGTGAATTTAAATGTAGCTGATTTTAAACTCCAAACATCCCGTTGAGTACTAAGAACAACAGATTTAGAAGAGTCTATTTTCTAAATTTACAATTTTTTTCAATCACTATTACTTGTATTTAACTCATTTTCTGGTTTTTGTTTCGTTGTAACAAGACTAACAAGTACACCAACTGCTATAGCTAAAATGAATGAAGGACCAAGTTCTCCAAGTTTTTCAAAATAAATTCCGATAGTATCTAATGAAGTCAAACCAAATTTGAAAAGAGGTATGGATAAAAAACCGGTTATCATGGAAGCAATTGCTCCTTTTTCAGAAAACTTAGTCCAAAAAATTGAAAGAATTATAGTAGGGCAAAAAGTAGCTGCGATTCCTGACCATCCAAAAATAACAAACCAAAAAATTGTTCTTTCCGGAACACTTATAGCTACAATCATTGCAATCATAAGTGCAAATACTGCGAGTGCTAGTGTGATGATTCTTGAAATATTGGCGAGTTGTTTTTCGGATTTATTTGGTTTAAAAATTTGTTGATAGAAATCTCTCGAAATAGCACTAGATGCGACTACTAAAAGGGAGTCGATAGTTGACATAATTGCCGATAACACGGCTGCGATGTATATACCTATTAGAGTAAGCGGCATGATTCTTTCTACCAACATAGGTAGTACATTTTGGGCTCCATTCCCTAAAATCTCCTCAGGATCTGTATTTATGGAGGTCAATAAATATCTTCCGAATATTCCGATCAATACGGCACATGAATCCGTCAGTATTGTAAATACAATAGCTACCCAGCGTCCTTTTTTAATTTCGGAAATATCTTTAATCGACATAAAACGGACAAATAACTGGGGTGATCCCATAAATCCTAATCCGATAAAGGCAAACCCCAAAATAGTAAAGAAGTTGATCGTCGTAAAACCACCATCTCCCCAAATATTAAGGAAAGAAGGATCTAGTTTTGTTAATTCATTAGAAATTGAAACATCGGAACTAATAGAATAATAGGCAACAATTGGCAAAGCAACTAAACCTATAAGCATAATTAATCCCTGAAATAAATCGGACCAGGCAACAGCGACAAATCCTCCAGAAAATATATAGGCTAAAACGATAAAGAAACCTACGATTGCTCCGGTAAAATAATTCCACCCTAAAAATGACTCGAATGCTGAACCTGTAGCATCGATTTGTGCACTCACATAAATAACTACAAATAGAGAAAGTGCTGTTGCTGCTACAATTCTTAAGGTATGTGTGCTAGATTTAAATCGACTAACCAGATAATCCGGTATCGTTATAGAATTATAGGTGTCAGATAACACTTTGAATTTTTTTGCCATTAAAAACCAGGAAAATGCGACTCCCAAAACTTCACCCAGAACTACCCAAAAAGCAGAAACTCCGACCATAGCTCCAAGTCCGGTAAGCCCCAATAGTAACCATGCAGATTCTCCAGTGGCTCTGGCGGAAAATGCGACTACCCAAAACCCTAGTTTTTTACCTCCTACATAATAATCCTTCGTATTTTTAATACGTTTAGATGCAAAATATCCTATTAAAAACAGGATTAGGAAATAGATAAATAATATGACGTACTTGGTTATCAAAAAATTAATTCTGTTTTTTCTTCATTAATATATAATACAATACAAACGAGATTATAAAACCAGTAAACCACGAAAGAGAGTACAAGAATTTAAGTTGAGGTACCCAATATCCAATTAATGCTAAAAACACACCAACTAAGAGAGCGATCATAGCCGCTTTATTATATCCAGACTTTCCATAAGAATAAATACCTTCTTCTTTGTATAGTTCAGGGAGTTCTAATTTCTTTTTTCTAATCAAATAATAATCAGCTATCAGGATCCCCAGAACAGGGCCAAGTAGTCCACTGACAAAAATTAAAAACCCAGAAATTTCATTAAGTAGCCACCAGGGAGCTATTAAGATTCCGATAATTCCGGTGATAATACCACCAACTCTAAAACTTATTTTTTTAGGCCATAGATTGGAAAAAGCATTGGAAGGAGCAATAACGTTTGCCGCAATATTGGTGCTCAAAGTGGCGATGAGCATAAAAACTTGGGCAACGATAACCACTGTAGGACTTTTAAACTTAGAAATAAGAGAAACTGGATCCCAAGGCGCATCGTTAGCGATTAATATGTCTTTGAAATTAATGATAGCGGCACAGGTAACAAATATCCCAACAAAGGAATATAACATCATTGTCAATGGAAGACCAACAAACTGACCTACAATCTGATCTTTTTGAGTAGCGGCAAAACGTGTTATATCTGCTATACTTATTGACATAGTTGCCCAAAAACCAACCATTGCTGTTAACCAAAGTAGATAACTCCATAATTTGTTTCCTGATTTCTTAGTGCCTGGAGATACAGTTATTGCTGTTACTACACTTGATACTACAGGAGTTTTTCTTTCGGTATTTCTAAATTGAAGTTGCACTTTTTCTTTGCCAGAAATGATATCTTCAATTTTTTTCTGATCTGTTATTGCTATAGGTTGTTCGATAAAAGATATCCAACTGCTTTTTTCATCAGAAATGATCTTGTATTCGTCTACTTTTAGATTTCCTTCTTTGTCCCTTAGTGATTTTAAATTAAGATATAGTTTCTTATCTTTTTGGGTGATGGTAGCGGCTGTTTGTTCTAGTTGTTGACTTTGATCTAATACAATAGAAACACCACCAGCTTCAGCATAACTCCAATAAATCAAAGCTAATCCGATGAGCACTAAAATAGGTGCAGAATAGGTTTCCAGCCATTTAATACTCTCAGTTCCTTTCCAAATAAAATAGATATTAATAAACCAGAAAACTCCAAACCCGACAAATTTTCCGATAGACAAACCTAATTCAGCTTGCGTTCCCATTACTGCATGAAAAATAGCATATATAGCTAATCCGCCAATCCAAGTCTGCACTCCAAACCATCCACAGGCAATAATACCTCTTGCTACAGAAGCAAGATGTACACCTTTAGTACCAAAAGCAGCACGACCTATGACAGGAAATGGAATACCGTATTTTACTCCTGCATGACCATTAAGTACCATTGGAATAGTAATAATCAGGTTTGCAAGTCCTATAATGATTAGTGCTTCGTACCAATTTAAACCGGTTTTGATCATATAAGATGCCAATAAATAGGTAGGTATACAAACCGCCATGCCTACCCAAATAGCAGCCAAATGCCATTTGCTCCAAGTTCTTTTGTTGGCCGAAACAGGTGCTAAATCTTCACTATATAAAGGTGATTGAGAGACGTCTTCTTGTAATTCAACTATATCCTTGCTCATAAATTAATTACAATATTGATCAGCAATCGCAATTGCTTGTGAAACGATTTTTAACCCTTCATCAACTTCTTCTTTACTTACATTTAAAGGTGGTGCAATAAAAATCCAATTCCATCGTACGAAAGTGAACATGCCTAATTCTCTAATTTTAGCAGCCATTTTGTTGGTTACTTCCATTTGATCTGGTTTTGCATTCCAGGGAGTAATGGGTTCCTTAGTTTTTCGATTTTTAACCAATTCTACACAACCTAATAATCCTGTATTTCTAAAATCTCCAATCGATGGATGTTTAGTTTTTAGCTTTTCGATTTCTGCTTCAATATAAGCTCCCATTTTACTAGCTCTTTCGACTAGCTGCTCTTCTTCAATAATCCGAATGTTCTCTAATGCAGCAGCGCATAAAGTAGGATGCGCAGAATATGTTAGACCGATAATCATTGGATGATCGTTAAAATAGTTAGCAATAGTATCTGTAACTACAGTACCTCCTAATGGCAAATAACCTGATGTTAGGCCTTTTGCCAAACACATGATATCAGGAGTGACGTTATGGTGATCTATACCGAACATTTTTCCGGTTCTGCCAAAACCACTCATTACTTCGTCTACAATTAATAAGATACCATATGCATCACAAATCTTTCGAACTTTCTTTAAATACATCGGTGGATATTTAATACATCCAGATGAACCTGATTCTCCTTCGAATAGTATCGCAGCTACACTATCAGGGTTTTGGAATTGGATTACCCGTTCTAAATGTGCTAGCGCAAGTTCGCCACATTCTTCGATTGAACTCGAATTCCATGGGCACCGATAGGCGTAAGGATTTTCGACATGAACCACATTAGGCATTGCCTGACTATCTACCGGAAACCTTCTAGGGTCTCCACCAGCAGAAATTGCTCCATAGGTAGCACCATGATATGCCCTGTAATGTGTGATAATTTTGTGTCGACCTGTGTACATTCTAGCTAGTTTGATACCATTTTCAATAGCTTCGGCTCCGCCAAGGGTGAAAAAAGTTTTAGTAAGGTTGCCTGGAGTGATTTCTGCTATCTTTTTTCCTAATTCTCCGCGCACATCGGTAGCCATTCCAGGATAAACGTAACTAACTTCTTTCATCTGCTTTGTTACTGCTTCAGTGATACGTTGATCGCCATGACCGATATTTACATTCATCAATTGAGAGGAAAAATCAAGATATTTTTTGCCTTCTCTATCATAGAAATATGAACCTTTAGCATGGGATGCATTTATAGGATTTAGATTTCCTTGTTTAGCCCAGGAAAACAAGGTGTAGTCAAGATTGTTTTTTACAATTTGTTGGTCGCTCATTCAGATAGTTTAATTTTAGTAGAACAGAATTTTTTTGTGTCTTTAAATGGATATCGATTCCAGAATAATATTAACTCATCCAATTGGTTCGAGCTTCTGGATTCCATTTAACAGTAGTTTTTTTATTTTGTGTCCAAAACTCAATGGAACTGCGTCCTGTAATATCACCTACTCCAAATTTTGATTCATTCCATCCACCAAAAGAAAAAGGCTCACGAGGTACAGGTACTCCAATATTAACACCAATCATTCCGGCACTAGCACGTTCCATTACCTGTTTTGCTAATCCACCACTTTGTGTGAATACAGCTGCCGCATTACCATAATTCGATCCGTTTTCGATCTCAATGGCTTCATCTAAATCTTTAGCTCTTACAATTGATATTACAGGACCAAAAATTTCTTCTCTGGCCACTGACATATCCGTTGTTACATGATCGATAATTGTAGGACCCACATAATAACCTCCTTCTTTTCCTTTAACAGCGGTGTTTCTGCCATCTACTAATATGGTAGCACCATCGGCTTCTGCTTCTGAAATATATGCTTCGATACGTTTTTTAGCTTCGGCACTGATTACGGAGCCTAAATTTTCGCCAGGAACTATGTTTTTAGCTTCGATTACCATTTTATCAATTATATGTTGCACTTTGTCTACACCAACCATAACTGATGCAGCCATACAACGTTGACCTGCGCAACCTACCATAGAAGCTACAACATTAGACGCTGTCATTTCTGGATTGGCATCTGGAAAAACCAACAAATGATTTTTTGCACCGCCCAAAGCCACGCATCGTTTTAGGTTAGAGGTGGCTCTTTTATATACGATTTTAGCAACCTTTGTAGAACCTACAAAGGATACTGCTTCAATGTCCGGATGATCACAAATGGACTCTACAACTTCTTTTCCACCATTGATAATATTAAACACTCCATCGGGTAAACCAGCTTCTTTTAGTAGTTCTGCCATTCGAACTGTACTTAATGGAACTAATTCTGATGGTTTCATAACCATGGTGTTGCCAAGTACTAATGCATTAGGCACTGTCCAATGAGGAACCATATTAGGGAAGTTAAATGGTGTTATAGATGCAACCACTCCTAATGGTTTACGCTCTATCCTACATTCTACTCCTTTACTAACTTCTTGTACTTCATTGACAATGATTTGTGGTATGGATACAGCAAACTCACATAACTCCATACTTTTTTCTACTTCAGCTTTAGCTTCTCCATAGGTTTTACCATTTTCGATGCGTACTAAATTGGTTAATTCATCCATGTTTTTCTCCAGTAGAGATCGATATCTAAAAAAGATTTGCACTCTTTCTTTAAAGGTCATAGATGACCAGGCAGGAAATGCTTTTTTTGCAGCCTTTACGGCTTTATCAACATCTTGACCTGTGGATAATGGAAGTGTAGAGATGACAGTTCCGTCAAGGGGACTTATAATATCCATTGAGTTTTGGCCATTTCTATCGAACTGACCATCTATATAGTTTTTTACCTGTGGTTGTTTAGTGATTGTTTCCATTGGATAAGAAGATTTAATATCATTTATACATTGAAAACATAAATGATAATGTGTGTTATTATAGGTTTTAAAAGACTATTTGTCGGATAATATACAGGGTTCAAAAACCCCTATATGACATAAATTTAGCTTTTATTTCTATAATTATCATACAATTAGCGTTAAAATGAATGGCTATTGAAGAAACGAAATGATTCTATTTATGATGTAACTGGTAAGGATAACTATAAAGCATAGCTATGTAAGATGCCCTTCTAGTAGGTTTGGAAAGGAGAAGAATAAGCCATATAAAGATTGTGAAAAACAAAAAAGTCTTAACTTTAGTAAGTTAAGACTTAATTTTGCTCCTCCTCTTAGGCTCGAACTAAGGACCCTCTGATTAACAGTCAGATGCTCTAACCAACTGAGCTAAGGAGGAATTTATGTTTGCAAATATAGAAAGTTTTTCTCTTTTGCGAGTGCAAATATATATTATTTTTTGATACTCGAAAAGTTTTTTTCATTTTTTTAAAAATATTTTGAAATTGCTCTATAAATATCATTACCATTTGCGAAAAGTAACAATGCAATAAGAATAATGAAACCAACTAGTTGAGCATACTCCATGAATTTATCGTTAGGTTTTCTACCTGCAATAATTTCATACAATAAAAACATTACGTGTCCACCATCTAGTGCAGGAATCGGTAATATATTCATAAAGGCTAAAATAATAGAGATAAATGCTGTAGTACTCCAAAAAGCAGCCCAATCCCATACAGGAGGGAATAAATTACCAATGGCTCCAAAGCCTCCTACTTGCGTAGCTCCTTCTTTGGTAAATACATATTTAAACTGAGCTATATAATCGTGCAGTGTCCAATATCCAAAATTGAGACCTTCTGAAATACTAGCTCCGAAACTATAATCAACATTATTTAATTTTAGAGCTTCTTTATCAGTAGAGACCATTATTACACCAATCTTTTTGTCCTTGTCAAGAACCAAATCAAGTTCTTTTGCAATTCCGTTTCTTTCATAGGTTATAACAGCGGTACTATCATTTTTTCGATGATTATTAAGAGCATAAGCAAAATCCGTTTGGTAATTTATTGGCATACCACCGATTTTCAGAATTTTGTCAGTTTTTAAAAGCCCTGCTTTTTCCGCTGGTCCACCCTCAGTTATAGAATCTAACTTAAATGGATAGCGAAATGTAATTGCATTTGTTTGGCCAGATTTAAAAATCTCTGAACCAATATCTTCAGGAAGTTGAATTGTTTGAGTTTCTCCATTAGGATGTTTAACAGTAACGGACTTTACCTCACGGACCATCAAGTATCTCCCAATGTCCATGTCATCGAACATTTCTTCTCCATTTACAGTAATAAGTTTATCGCCTTGCTGGAACCCATAATTTTCTAAGGTTTTGGTGACTCCAAAACCATACTTAATGTCATTACCTTTTGAGTAATTTTGACCCCACGTAAAAATAATGCAGATATATATTAAGACTCCTAGAATAATATTAACAGTTACACCACCAACCATAATAATCAAGCGCTGCCAAGCGGGTTTAGATCTAAACTCCCAAGGTTGTGGAGGACCAGCCATTTGTTCCTTATCCATGCTCTCATCGATCATTCCGGAAATTTTCACATAACCACCTAAGGGTAACCATCCGATACCATATACTGTATCGCCTATTTTTTTCTTAAATAGTGAATATTTTACATCAAAAAATAGATAGAATTTTTCTACTCGGGTTTTAAATAACTTAGCTGGAATAAAATGTCCTAATTCATGAAGAACGATAAGGAAAGATAAACTCAACAACAGCTGAATTGCTTTTATAAAAAATGGACTCATATGGTCTTATTTCAAAATTAAATCACGCAAAAGTAACCTTTTAGAGTAGTTTATGAAAGAAATCTAGTATACAGATTAAGGTTTTAATATTTTTTTAGCGAAAACAGTAATTCTGTAAAAGATAATCCTCGTAATTTTGCAACTCTAAAATGTAAGTATGCTTCGATTCTTTGCTAAGTACAAATTCTTTGCCATAGTTTTATTTATACTATCAGCGATTATCATTTCTATTATTTATTCTATTTTAAAACCAAAGCGAATTCTTCAAATTTATGAGCCAGATATGGTGAATATAGAATTGGTTGACAGTACAGTGCAGCACGTTAGAAAATACCATAAAATAAACAATTTTAGTTTATTAAATCAGAATGGTAAAGAGATAACTCAGACTGATTATGAAAATAAGATTTATGTTGCAGATTTTTTCTTCACAACTTGTCAAACTATTTGCCCAATAATGACAGGGAATATGAAAAAAATTCAGGAAGAGTTAAAAAATGACCAAGAGGTTTTATTATTATCACATACTGTTATTCCTGAGACCGATAATGTACCGCAATTAAAAAAATATGCTGTTGAAAAAGGCGTGGATGATACGAAATGGAATTTAGTCACTGGTAATAAAAAGCATATTTATGATTTAGCAAGAAAATCCTATCTGGTTGCTAAAACAGATGGTGATGGAGGTCCTTATGATATGATCCATACAGAAAACTTTGTCTTAGTTGACAAAAAGAAACGTATTCGTGGTTTCTATGATGGGACAAAAGAAGAAGAGATAGATCGCTTGCTAGAAGATATTGAAGTGTTGAAGCTAGAAAAATAAAACTGCCACATATAACATCCAGGTGTTAGATGTGACAGCATATATAAATGGATATAATATCTATTAATCTTGAAGTGGACAATCCCCTGGGTTTTCTGCACATACGGCATCAATCCAGTTTTCAAATCCTTCATAAAATGTTTCGTTAAAGAATTCAATAAGTTCGTTGAAATCTACTTCCTCAAAAAGTTCATCTACGTCTAAAGGTTCCTGAGGTTTAATATTATAATTCAAAAACTCAATTTCAGAATTCTGTTCTAGTTCTATAACCAATTTAAGAGGTTGATTCATTACAGTTTCTGTTTGAGTTAATGGAAATGGGAACATCCAATTTTCATTTGCTTCAGAACACGCTCCAATCGCACCTGTTAATTCGATTCCACCAAGATAAGGAGTGTCACCAAATAGCGCTTGAATAGAAGTGTTTTCCGGAACATAGTTATATGGATGAGTATCTACTACTTGTCCGCCATTATCTAACCAAATAAAGCGTGATGCTTTGATAACCCTGATTCCGCAGAAGTTATTTGGAAAAATTACTTCTCCATCATATTCCGGAAGTACAGGCAAGAATTGAACAGGAAGTTTTATAGTAGGTTTGTTGTCAATAATATTGGTAAAATCTACTTCTATCCTGTAATTCTGCATTCCGAGAGTTCCGTATGAAAGATCAACATAATCCGGTAATTGAGGAAAATCATCAGGATTTGGTGTTTCATCACCATTTCCTCCTCCATCCCCATCATTCCCATCATCAATGACTACATCTTCTCGATCCATCATAAAATCAAATTGATCTTTACCCATTGCATTCTTCACACGCAGACGAAAAGAGGTATTCGTTTTTGTATTCCAGGAGTATGTATACACTTTGGTTGTATTAGCAGGAACTTCAAAACCTTCTGGATATAATCCGTTTGGATTTTTCATAGATTTCCATTTTCCACTAGCATAGTACTCAAAATATAATTCGGGACCCTTATAAGCATCACAAGGAGGGCTTTGACAGAATCCTCCGGATGTATTGGAGGCAATGTGATCATTGTTTCGATTCTGAACAGCTTTGCTACAAATTTTACCTTTCCACTTCTTAATACCACTCATTACGGCATGAAGTTTATATCTAGGTCCTTTGTTACAATAAGAACCTGGAACACTAGCACAATCGTTAACAAAACCAAAGTAATTGTCAGGAGTTTTGTCTAATGCTATAAATTCTGGAGTCCCTAAAAATCCATAAGCTATAGAACTAGTAAAGTCCTGATTTTTACAAGCAATTACGCGAGTAGGAATCCCTTCATCCGTTATAGGAAAATCCGAAGCAATTTCTCTTGCCCATCCTTGTTGTTGCAATTCATTTTTTTTAGAGGAAATATCTTCTTTTTTTCTTTCTAGAAAAGATGGAACTTTAGTACCTGGTTGTGAAAGTGCCCAAAAGGCTTCTTGGTCCGATAATTCTCGTCCTGCTATTTCCGTAATATTATTTAATATAGAACATTCATTACAATCACTTTCTTCCATGATAAAAGTTCCCTGAAGTTCTCCATCATCAATTTTATGAAAACGAACTATGTTTCCATTGGCTAAGGTAATCTTAGCTTCTGTATCTGAAATTTTTGATAACTGTTCAGGGCTATTGCTTTTTGATTCATCGAAATCGGTTTTTTCACATGCAAATAGAAGTATTGCAAAGGAATACATCCAAATGCTAATTTTAAATTTTTTCATTATTGTAAGGTTTTAATTAATTTAGAATGATAAGATTTATTTTACCACTTAGGCTCTAGACCAATGGTAAATGATGTTGGAGTACATCGAAAATAAGAAACAGGGATGCCATCTTTATTTGTATAACAAATCAGTTTTCCATCCCAACCATCAGGGCAAGAAATAGGTTTCCAAGGCGGTAAATTTTGTGAAGTAGGTATTACTAACTTATCAAATATCGTGAGGTTTTGATCCTTTTTTAGAATCTGAAAGCCAATAACTTTCCCTCTTCGAATACGTATAGATAAGACACTACCTGTTCGTTCGTTTTTTCCAACCAAATGGACACCATCCTTTTCTGGTTTTTCAATAGTATACTCATCGTATTTTTCAATTTTATTTAGTTTGTTATCCTCTAACAAAGAGAGATTTCCTTGTTCAATATCTTTTTTTTCGCAAGATGATATTGTAATAATCAAGCAAATAGTCATGGCCCTAAATAATAGGTTTCTTAAATTTTTCATCATTGTATGGTTTTATGAGTTATTATATACTTACTCTGTTCTAAGGCTTTTCGGTTTCCGCCTTTTTCTAAATTTAGATGAGGTGAAATTACAGGCCGAAGTATTGATGAATATCCTAAAATTTTGAAATTCAAAGATTCTGGACTGATTTTGGGTTGTTTACCCTATTATGAATAGGGTGATAAACTGTTATATTTGATACATATCATACCTGAGTGGAAAAAGTAAAGGCTGTTTTTTTAACTTGTTGTTATATGTTTTTCGAGAGGATAGTTTTTTCAGTACATATTTTTCCACTATTTTTGCCTTGTTTAAAATTAATCTAAATAAAGATTTGAAAATAACTATTGCAAATCTCAAACGAGGTCAGCGTGCTTTGATAAAAGAAATTACTTCAGATATTATTCCACTTAAGTTATTAGAAATGGGGTGTCTGCCTGGGAATGAAGTGCAGTTATTACAAACAGCGCCATTTCAGTGTCCTATGTACCTTACTATCAATGGAAGTTACCTCGCTATTCGTAAAGAAATTGCTTCACAAATTGAGATTGAAATTATTTAATAGGATTACTTTTTATGGCCAAGCAAATTAAAGTTTCACTTATCGGAAACCCAAATACAGGTAAAACATCTGTTTTTAATTTGTTAACTGGACTAAACCAACAGGTTGGTAACTATCCCGGAATTACGGTAGAAAAAAAAGAAGGGGTTTGTAAGCTGCCACGTGGTGTAAAAGCTCATATATTGGATTTGCCAGGAACCTATAGTCTTAATGCATCTTCATTAGACGAAAATGTAGTCATTGAAATTTTACTTAATAAAAAAGATAAAGATTTTCCTGATGTAGCGGTTGTGGTGAGTGATGTAGAGAATCTTAAAAGAAACCTGTTACTTTTTACTCAGATTAAGGATTTAGAGATTCCTACGATTTTAGTCATTAATATGGCAGATCGTATGAATAGAAAGGGGATTTCATTAAATATTCCTTTACTAGAGAGAGAATTGAATACCAAAATAGCTTTGGTAAGTGCAAGGAAAAATCAGGGTATTGATGAACTGAAAAAATTAATTCTTTCCTACACATCACTACCAACCAAACCTTGTGTTGATTCATTGACATTTGCTCCGGAATATTTTGAAAGGCTTAAAAAGGCATTTCCTAATCAATCTCTTTATAAGCTTTGGTTAGTGATTACTCAAGATGTGAACTTTAGAAAAGTTGATAAAAAGAAGCCTTCAGTAGCCCCAGATTTTGAGATTAAATCAGAAAGTGAGCTAAAGAGATTCCAGCAAAAGGAGGCGATCAAAAGGTATCAATTTATTAATGAAGTTCTTAAGAAAGGATTGATAGTTGATGAACAGGCAGCCACAGGAACGCGAGCAAGATTAGATAGAGTGTTAACCCATAAATTTTGGGGTTATTTTATATTTTTCGCTATATTATTGTTGATTTTTCAGGCAATTTATGATTGGTCATCGTATCCAATGGATTTAATAGATGAAGGTTTTGCTTGGTTAAGCGAAGCAACTAAATCAATTTTACCGTCAGGACCATTTGTAGATTTAATTACAGAAGGTATCATACCTGGATTAGGAGGGATCGTGATTTTTATACCTCAGATAGCATTTTTATTCCTTTTTATTTCTATTCTAGAAGAAAGTGGATACATGAGTCGTGTTGTTTTTCTGATGGACAGAGTAATGAGACGGTTTGGATTAAGCGGAAAGAGTGTAGTTCCCTTAGTTTCTGGAACGGCTTGTGCAATTCCGGCTGTAATGGCTACCCGAAATATTGAAAATTGGAAAGAACGCCTTATCACAATATTGGTGGTACCATTTACAACCTGCGCTGCTAGGCTACCAGTATATCTAATAATTATTGCTTTAGTAATACCTGATAAAAAGATTGGTTGGATATTCAGTTATCAAAGCCTTACATTAATGTTGTTGTATTTTATAGGATTTGGTACAGCTGTTGGATCTGCTTGGTTACTTAATAAAATCCTTAAGATTAAAAGCAAAACGTATTTTGTTATTGAGATGCCTGGTTATAAAATACCACTATTTAAAAATGTGGCGATTAATGTGGTAGAAAAGACAAAAGCATTTGTTTTTGGAGCAGGAAAAATAATTTTAGCAATTTCAATAGTTTTATGGGTTTTAGCAAGTTTTGGGCCTAATGAAAACTTTACGAATGCAGAAGAGATTGTCGCAGAGAAATATAGCGACCTTTCGCAGGAAGAATTGGACCAAAAAATAGCTTCACATAAATTAGAATACTCTTTTATCGGATACGCTGGTAAAGCTATTGAACCTGTTGTAGCTCCATTAGGATATGACTGGAAAATAGGGATTGGTCTTATCAGTTCATTTGCAGCAAGAGAAGTTTTTGTGGGAACATTAGCAACAATCTATAGTGTAGGTAGTGATGAAGAGGAAACTATTAAAAATAGAATGGCTGCAGAGGTGAATCCAGTTACAGGAGGACCCTTATTTAATTTAGCCAGTGGAATTTCATTATTACTGTTTTATGCTTTTGCTATGCAATGTATGAGTACTTTGGCTATTGTAAAAAGAGAAACTAATAGTTGGAGATGGCCAATGACCCAACTTATATTTATGAGTATCTTGGCATATGGAGTAGCTCTTATTGCATATCAAATTTTAAAATAATCGAAATTAATTTTAGTATCTTTATTCGACTAAACATATATGAATATTCTTGTCCAAAACATATTAGTACTTGTCATATTTGGAATTGCAGTGGGTTTTTTGATTAAAAAATTCTTTTGGAAACCTCAAGTTTCTTCTACAGACAAAAAACTACCTAGCTCTTGTGGTAAAGGAGGTTGTGGTTGTCACTAAAATAGTTGGATAATGACTACTGTAATTATTTTAATAGCATATTGGTTTGATTATAAATCAAATAAAAAACAGTTTGTTTCTGACCTAAAAGGGGGATTATTATTTCTTCTGTTATTATTGAGTACGTTTGCTCTATTATATTTTATACTAAACCTAGGGATTTTATATGCAATTTTAGCTATTGGAATAGTGATGCCAATAAGTTTATTCATTAAACATCTTTTAAAAAGGTAATCTATTTTTTTCGTGCCCACTTTAGAGAACCGTTACTACTAATCAAGTACACTCCAATAAAAATTAAAACGCAGCATAGTAGTTTTGAAACAGTAATATCTCCTTTATATTGACTATTAGCAATAAAATAAGCAATCCCGGCGACCAATAACATTGCCACAGCAGGCTGGACATAAATATAGCTGCTGGAAACTGTGGGCTTTACAAATTGCAAAGCAAACATGTTAAGTAGATATGCCAAGAACGTAGGTCCAATAATCACATAAAATAAAGAAATCCAATTAGAAGTTTCATAAGAGCCAAAATCAGTTTCCAATAATTGTCCAATACAAAAAGGAAACATAAAGATAAAACCAAAGAAGAAAGTCCATATAATAACGGTGATCGGCTTATATTTTGCCATTAGTGGTTTTACAAGAACCAAGTAGAAAGCAAATGCCAATGCATTAATACCAATAAATATATTTCCTAGTAAAGACCCTGTTCCCAAACCGGAATTTCCTAAATAAATCAACAAAACAGCGCCGCTACCACCAATACAGATACCAAAAATTCGTGGTAATGTTAGTGGTTCTTTTAATAAAAAATAACTAATAATTACCGTAAATATTGGCATTGCAGTAACAATAATTGCCGCATCTACTGGAGAGGTTAAACTCAGCCCATTCATAGAAAAGAATTGATTCGTGGCAACTCCCAAAAGTCCACAAAGAACTAATCTTGGAATATCTTCTTTCTGCACACGCTCTTTAATAAAAAACTTTAGAATAAAGAATAAAAGCCCAGCTCCGCTAATTCTAAGGAAAACTAAAGCCGAAGCACCTATTTTGTCAGGCATTAATCCTTTGGCAATAAGATAATTTGCTCCGTAGATCATATTAACACTTAACAATGCAATATGAGCTTTGGCTTTGTTAGAAATCATTTGGCAAAGAAACTAAATAAAGAAAGATTCATTGTTTTAGTAACATTTATTTAACTAGCAACTCTAGATAATAGTTAGCAGGATCTATTTTTTCTTCATTTAATGGGTGCGGACTTAAATTATATCCATGAATAGTTTTATCTCCAGATTTTAGTAGTTCCTTTGGATTATTGCTAGTAATCCCTTTTGCTCCGATAATGATTAGTTTTTCTTCTAAAAGAGTATCATTCTCATATATTCCAATTAAGACTTTTGCTTGTCCTTCCCATATACATGTAACATAAGTTGGGCAACGAGAATCTTCAATTACTTTTATGAATTGTATGCTTTTAGTTTCAAAATTAATTGTCTTGCCTATTTTAAGCTTAGTAACTATTTGTGGAGTTTTAGCCTTTTTTGTAGTATTTTGAGCCGTTATAAAAAAAGGGCTAAAAACTAAAAGCAAGTAGATGAATTGTTTCATTATCATTAAGTGTTTGTTTTATTCTTGGTTTTTGTTGATTATAAAATACCTATGTTCATCCAGAATGCTACCTTTCTTTATAATAGCTTTTTTAAATATACCCTCTTTACGATATCCATTTTTTTCTAGTGTTTTCATGGATGCGATATTATGTTGGAATACACCTGCATAAATTCGGATTAAATTTAGTTTTTCAAAACCATATTCGGTTATTAATTTTACAGCTTTTGTAGCAATTCCATGGCCCCAAAATGGTTCACCTATCCAATATCCTATTTCTGCAGATTTGTGGTAAATGTCATTTTGGATTATTAAACTGATCACGCCACAAAATTCATCTTTGTATATGATACCAAAACTTTGTTGCGGGTCTTGTGTTTTTGTTTGTTTAATAAAGAATTCTGCATCACTTTCGTGGTAAGGGAAAGGAATATAGTCTCTTAAGTTATTCCAGATATTCTCATTATTAGCAAGTTTAGCTAATCGAGATTTGTCGGATAGTTTTAGTGCTCTTATTTGGGTTTTTTGATCTTTCAAATTGATAAATCTATTTAATACTACTAGATCTGTATGTATTTAAAATTAAAGATAGATAAAAAACTATATCAAATTATAGAAAATACGATCACTTTCTGATTTTTCATAATATCTTTATGCCTACAATATGTCTAATAAGAAAGTAATAATTATAGGATCTGGTATTGCAGGGTTAGCTACTGCAATTCGTTTAAGGAATCAAAATTTTGATGTAACTGTTTATGAAGCTAATTCCTATCCCGGAGGTAAATTAGCCGAAATTCGTCAAAAAGGTTATCGGTTTGATTGTGGACCTTCATTGTTTACGATGCCGCAATTTGTGGAAGAATTGTTTGCTATTTCTAATAGGAAAGTTTCAGATTACTTTGAGTATTCAAAAAAAGAAGAGGTCTGCAACTATTTCTATGAAGATGGAACACGATTTGTCGCATTAGCGGATACTAAAGAATTTGCAAAAGAGGCAGAGAAGGTATTTGATGTAAAAGGCACTGAAATCCTTCAATATTTTAAACGAAGCAAACTCAAATATGATTTAACAGCTTCCTTATTTCTGGAAAAATCCCTACATAAGCTATCCACATATCTATCCTTTGATACCATAAAGGCTATTACACGAATTAGTAGTTTAGGGATTAATACGAATTTACATAAATTGAATTATAGACAATTTAAGGACCCAAAATTAGTTCAGTTTTTTGATCGATTTGCAACATATAATGGTTCTTCTCCTTACCTCACACCAGGTATTATGTCAATGATTCCACATTTAGAACAATATTATGGAACGTTTTTTCCGAAAGGTGGAATGTATAGTATTACCAAAAGTATGTATCAATTAGCATTGGATCTTGGTGTTACTTTTCATTTAGAATCGAAGGTAGATAAAATAGTAGTAGCAAATAAAAAGGCAATTGGAGTTTTAGTGAATGGTGATCATATAGCATCCGACATCATAATATCAAATATGGATGTGGTTCCAACATATCAAAAATTACTACCTGATCAAAAATCTCCAGAAAAAACTTTAAAACAGCTCAGATCAAGTTCAGCCCTAATTTTTTATTGGGGAATCAAAAAACAGTTCCAGGAGCTGGATTTACATAACATCTTTTTCTCAAAAAACTATGAAGAAGAATTCAGGTATATTTTTGAAAAGAAACAGGTTTCTGCAGATCCAACTATTTATGTCAATATCACAGCTAAAAATGAGTCGAATGATGCTCCAGAAGGATGTGAAAATTGGTTTGTTATGATCAATGTACCGGGTAATGAAGGGCAAGAATGGGATGAAATAATAAATCAATCCCGAAAAAATATTGTGGACAAGTTATCACGATTATTGAATGTTAATATCCAGGAATTGATCGAAACAGAAGAAATTCTGGATCCCAGAAGTATCGAAAGTAAAACACAATCTTATCAAGGATCATTATATGGTTCTAGTAGTAATAATAAATACGCTGCTTTCTTGCGACACCCTAATTTTTCAAAAAGAATTGAGAATCTTTATTTCTGTGGAGGTAGTGTTCATCCAGGTGGTGGCATTCCATTATGTTTGCTGTCAGGGAAAATAGTTTCTGAATTAATTGAGAAAGATTATAAAGCCTAAAATATGCGTCCAGAAAGAAAGCTGCTCATTTCTATTATAGTAATTTGGTTATTCAATATTTCGGGAATCATCGGTATTCTTATTGGGAATGAGGATTGGTTCTTAGGGCTAACACCAATTAATTTATCGATATATCTGATTTTGATTCTTTGGAATTCTAAAATCAATCAACTCCTGATTTTGGGATTATTAATTCCTTTTTTTATCGGGATGATCGTAGAATATTTAGGAGTGAATTATGGATTGATTTTTGGTGATTATGAGTATGGTGAAAATTTGGGAATTAAAATCTTTGGTGTTCCATGGATAATAGGGGTAAATTGGGGGTTATTGGTTTATTGTACTTCGGCAATTTCTAAAAAGATACATCATAATGTCATAATTTCCTCGTTTATTGGAGCTGTTTTGATGGTTGCATTAGATGTTATTATCGAGGTTTCTGCACCTAGGTTTGATTTTTGGGAGTTTAAGGATGGAGTAGTTCCATTGCAAAACTATGTTGGATGGATAGTGACTGCGTTTATTGCACATCTTTTATTTCAAAAAGTGTATAAAACCTTGCAATACACCATATCGATTCATATTTTCATTGCTATATTTATCTTTTTTACCACATTTTTATTCTTTTAGATGCAGAAATATGATTATATCATTACAGGTACAGGAGCATCAGGTTTGATGTTGGCATATCATATGGTGATAGATCCTTTTTTTGATAAGAAACAGATACTCTTAATTGATAAAGAAATAAAAAACAAAAACGATCGTACCTGGTGTTTTTGGGAAGAAGGAAAGGGAGTTTGGGACACTGTAGTTTCTAAAAAATGGAATCATATTTTTTTTGGTAGTCAGAGCTTTTCTGACACTATAGATATTTCTCCATATCAATACAAACTGATTCGAAGTAAAGATTTTTATGAGTTTATTTTTGCTCGTTTACAAGAAAAATCAAATATCACTATCGTACAAGAAAATCTAATTGGCTTTGTTGATGAAGGCGATATTGTAGAAGTAGAAACAGATCAAAGAATATATCTTGGAGATAAAATTTTTAATAGTGTATTGTTGTCAAAGGAGTTTAAAACCCAGCAAAAGTATCCACTGTTAAATCAACATTTTATTGGTTGGTTCATAAAAAGTGAAACGCCGATTTTTGAAAAGGAAACTGCCACTTTTATGGATTTCACAGTTGATCAGTTGGGGAATACACGCTTTATGTATCTTTTACCAACTTCAGAAACTGAAGCCTTGTTTGAGTATACATTATTCTCTAAAGATCTTCTTTCTAAATCAGAATATGAAAAGGGAATTAAAGCATATTTAGATTCTAAAGGAATCAAAGAGTACCAAATTACGGAAAAAGAAAAAGGTTGTATCCCAATGACCTGTTATGAGTTCAGAAAGCAAAATTCTAAGAATATACTTCATATAGGAACTGCTGGTGGATGGACAAAACCAAGTACTGGTTTTACATTTCATAATTCGGACAAAAGGGTAGGAAAGCTTGTTAAGTTTCTTAAGAAAAATAATGACCTATCAAAATTCGAAAAGCGAAACAAATTTTGGTATTATGATCTGCTACTTCTAGATCTTTTGTCCAAAGAAAATCAACATGGAGCTGCATTGTTTTCAAGATTATTCAGGAGAAATAAAACTATCAAAATTCTTAGGTTTTTAGATGAAGAAACATCTTTCATTGAAGATGTTAGGATTATGTCGACCATGCCCATAAAAAAATTCTTAAAGATGATTTGGGAACGTGTTTTAAAATAGAATGAAAGGTTTATTGAATTTATCTGGTTTTGTTACTTCACAGACTCTAAGATTTGAATTATCACGGTTTTCAGTGAATAAAGTTTAGGGATAAAAAAATACTTTTGAGGTGTCGATATGTTATTCCATGAGACATTCATAAAAATACAAACATCAATGAATCTTTTAGAAAAATACCTTGTTCTTAAAAAAAATAACAATACCCAATTTTGTCTTATCACGACAAAAAAGACTACTTGTATTATCATAAATGGAGAATCGGTACAAACAGCAACAATTGAGATAAAGCATTTCGATGATATCGAAACATCGCAGAAAGAAGCAGATAATCTTATTCTTGCTACATTAGAGCAAGGCTATGAAGAAGATAAACAACCAGATGAATTTTCTGTTTTTTCTATAGCCTTGGAACAATTAAAAACAGAAGATGTAAAGGAGTTTGAGAATAGACTTCTTATCTTAAAGACACTCGTAGATGTTTATTACAGTGGAGATAAACATCCTTTTGTTCAATTTCTAGGGGTACCGATGAAAGATGAAGAATTGGGTGCGACTCCCATATTGGACGAATATATTCAGAAACATATAAATAAACTTTCATCTTCGTCATTGGTATATGTCTTTCAGATGACATTGCAGAACATATACTTTAATTTTAAAGCTACAGCTTTTGTAGTAGAAGAAATCATTAAAAGAAAAGATCTAGAGGCACAACTTGCCATAGTAGATCAGTTTTATGAAGCTTGTGAATATTACGATTCGGGTCATCGATCTTGGAGTAGTACTAATCAGGATGAATTAATTGATACTTACTTTCCAGAATTTGAGTCAGAAGCATTACTGAAATTATTAGAACAAGCTTCTGGTGATATGCTCAATAGTGATGGAGGAGATTGCATGGATGATCTTTTTGTGGCTGCAATCAATAATTCTAATGATAATAATCTTCAGCAAAAGTTATTAGATGTTCTGGAAGCTTATAAAATAGAATATGAAGAAGAAGGATATGTAGAAGAGGACTATTTCGATAGTATATTAGAAGCAATATTAGAATCCGCTCCAACCAATGTAATTCAAGGTGTTGAGAATATAAAAGAAAATAAACAGAAAAGAGAGGCATTACTAAAAGCAATCGAAGAGCTTAATTCTTTAAAGATCAAAAAGCTGCTGAATCAAGGAGCAAAATTTGATGATCGCCTTATAGAAAAGGCACTTGAAGACACCTTAGAAAAGAAAGATCTATCCATTATCAAATTATTTAAAAGCAAAGGAATCAAATTTAACATAGAAGCCTTGTTTCAGAACCCAAAAGAACATACCGATTTATTACTTGAAAGTATCGAATCTGATATAATAGATGTTAATTATACAAACAAAGAATCAAATAAAAATCTATTGTTTTTTGTATCTGAAAACAAAATACTTTTAGAAGCATTATTAAAAAAAGGAGTAGATGTAAATCATAGAGATTCTGCAGGGGAAACTATTCTTAGAAGAGTATGTTCTTATGCAAAGGGCGAGAATCAAAAGTATATTGATCTTGTAAAATTACTTTTAGAACATAAAGCCAATCCTAACCTTGGCGCTACCATAGAAGGAAGGGAAAATGGAATAGGACCACTTCATCATTCAATAAAAAATGAAGCTATTGAGATCACAAAACTACTTATAAATGCTTTGGCAGATGTTAATGGGATGCCAGAGAATGGCAAAAACCCTCTGATGCTTGCGCATCAAACTGGTAATGATGAATTGATTAATGTATTGACCGAGGCTCAGGCAACAGCTCCCGAAAAAGAGCTTCTTAAAATTAAATTTATGAGATGCGCCTCTCAACAGGAATGGGATCAGCTTCTGGAAATGGAGGAAGAGATTGTTTCAGAATATTCTGATGAGTTTACGATTAATCTAAATTTGGCGCAGGCATATTATCTCTCTAGAAGAGATTATACAAAAGCCGCTAATTATGCAGAGCGTACATTATTATTAGAAGTTAATAATAAGTCCTTAAATATTCTTTTTATGAGCCTGATTAGACTAGGAAAGGCTCAGCAAACTATTGATATTTTCCTAGAGCATAAGGCAAATTTTAATCCCGAAAGAGCATTATCAGATAATATTATAGCGAATCTTATTGTGGCTTATTGTGCCAGTAATCAATTAAAGGAAGGTATTGAAGTCTTGTGTCCTTATTTTGGTAAAATCGATGAATCCAGACATGAAAAAGGGGTCATGAATTTTAATATCGCTTGTATGTATGCCTTGGCAAATGATATTCATGAAATGTTACCATTTGTCATAAATGCATTAGAACGAAAATATACCAAAGATGATTTCCTTAACGAAAGTGATTTTGCTGCGTATCATACAGATGAATTATTTCTGTTTATAGTAGATCAAGACCATAAGAGTACCATAGAATTAGAAGAATATACGGAGAATGCTGAGACGAACACCTTTAAAAAACTAAGCGTAAAAGCCTTTTATAATACAGGAACATTTTCTTTTGAAGATGACGAGCATGAATTCACTTATGAAACAGGCACAATTGGCGAAGAAGGAATAATTCAAGAACGGTTATATTCCTCTAAGGCACAAGCGTTGACTATGTATTTCAAGAAATTAAAAAAAATGCATCTCGAAGATAAAAGCATGTATTTTATATTGAAAGAAGATACTTCCTTAGATTCAGAAATAAAGGTGAATGCTCCTAAAGATATATCAAGTGAATTAGATTTCTTGTCGGGGACTAAAATTACAGTGCCGGTAGATACTCCAATGGTTTTTACTACCAATGCAAAAACCGGGGATACGATACTTGATTTTAATAAGGGTAAAATCCCTGTAATGTCTGGAAGGTTTATTGAGTTGCTTAAAGGAGCTGGTGTGGAATCAATGCAAACCTATCCTGTGATTATTAAAAGTAAAAAAGACGAAACTGAATGGGAGGGTTATTTTGCGGTAAACCTTTTAGATATAATTGCTTGTGGCGCTTTTCCTAAATCTATTTTTCGTGAAAATGGTCCAAAATATTGGAACCGTTGTGAACTCGCCATAGATGCAGAGAAAGCAGACGGAGCACTATTATTTCGTTTGCAAGAGCATTTACCAACCATACTATTTCATAGAAGTGTTGGTAAATATATTGTAGACAATGATCCGAATGATGAGATTACTTGGGAAGGTGACAACATAATTCAATAAAACTGGATGGTTATTATCTAAGTACTTCTCCCTATAAAGACACAAATATAATGGTGCAGCGGAAGAACAATCAGAAGGCATGTCTAAAAAACAATGATTAATTGATAAGTAACTAAATTGTATTTTATGTCGAGACAGGAGATTATTGATGACTTACAAATTCAATTGGGATATTGTGCAGAAAGATATCGAGCAGCGCCTGATGGAACAGAAGAACATAGAGCATCTATACGTGAATATCATAGGGTTTTTAAAGAACTTATAAGTATTACTGGAACCATCATTGGATTAGATCCAGACTCAGAGCTTCCGGATATGGATATGCCTAAAGATTATGTAGATTTCTGGTTATAATAAATCTCTAAAAAAATGACAAAGACAATGATTGTTTTAATAGAATCTTCACTATTTGATTTTAAAACCCACCATTGGGATTTCATTTATAATCAGAATAAGTTCTTTGGCATTGGGAATGTCAGTTAAGTCAATTTTAAATCCAACTTTTCCATCGTCATAGGTTATTTTTCCTTGATAGCTGTATTGTTTGTTATTTATCAAATATATAATAGAATACACCTGTTGATCATATGATATAACAAATTCCTGAATGGCATTATCTTCTTTCTTAATAACTCCATCCGAAGGAGTTATTAAAATAAAATCCTGAGATTTTTTATGATTATAGAATAGTGGAGCATCAGTAAAAGCTTTTTTACTAATTTGTTCTTGTAGCAAACTATTTTCATAAAAATCTGGATAGTGCTCTTTTATAAATGCTTTAGGAGATGTTCCGAAATAAAAATAATTAGGTTCGTCAATGAATTCTTTAGTGTCAATATCATAATAACCGGTGCTTCCCCAAGTAGCATCGATTAAATATTTTTTGAAATCAATTTCAATAATATTCCAGGCGTGATCAATTCGATATTCTTTTCCGATATGATTAATTTGATTTTTAGCTTTCCCTAAGACATAAAAGCAAGTTATTTTAAGATGATCACATACTTCCTTAAATAGTTGCGTGTATCCTTCACAAACAGCAACTCCATTTGAGATAACTCGTTTGGAAATTTTTTCCCTGTATTTTTTCTCAGTTTTTAAATGTTTTTTGGATCCTGATTTTGTTTTGTCATAATCCATATAATTAGTAGAACGAAAACTAGGGAAAGGATTATGTCTTACTGATTTATAAGAATTAGCATAATCAGTATAGTATTTTCCGGATTCTTTATAATCGTAGGATATGTTTTTTGTTATCCAGGAATATAACGCTTTGGCTTTATCTAATTCAGAATCAAAATCCTTCGAAATTTGATCTGCAAGTTTTTTTGTAGTCTTAAAGTTTTTGGGATACAGATGCACGATAGCGTTTATGCTGTCAAAATCTTGACCATTGGATTGGTAAAAGGATAATAGGCCAATTAAAATAAATAGTATTAGCTTATTCATGTATTGTTTAAGCATCAATTATTAAACCAAAGGACCTACAAATAACGATTTTATTTTTACATGGGCTACTATCTATGCTATTCCACGTTCTTTTTGGATTTGCTCGTATGCTTTTTGTACTTCCTTAAACTTCTCTTCAGCTCCTTTAATATGTACTGGATCCATATGCTGTACTTTATCCGGATGATACTTTTTGACCATAGTTCGGTATGCCTTTTTAACTTCGGCATCTGTTGCAGTTTTTTCTATTTCAAGGATTTTATAAGAATGATCTCCAGTTTTGAAGAACATTGCTTTGATGCTTTCAAAATCACTAAAATTAACACGCATAAATCCAGCCATTTTTTGAATTTCTAAGGCTTCAGCTTCACTTACATTTCCATCTGCATTAGCTATTCCAAACAAAAAATGAAGAATCTGTAGCCGAGCCGCATATCGAGTGCGTTGTGTAAGAAACATACAAATACGTTGAGAAGAGATTTCTCTATTTTTAATAATCTCATTAAACGTTCTAAAAGTGGCGTTGGCACGTTCTTTTCCGTAAGCGCTTACAAAATACTGACGAACATAATCTAATTCGGTTTGGTTAACACTACCATCTGCCTTTATTACGATGGAAGAAAGGGAGAGTAAATTTAATTCAAAATCTCCAGGGCTTACTTGTTTTTCTTGAGTGAATACTTGCGTAAACCCACCACTTCCTTTGGTTCTAGTGGCATCTAATAAGCTGCCAAGTATAAAACCTAATATTGCACCGGGGAATCTGAAAAATACACCTCCTAATAAAGCGGCAATCCATTTAATCATTCATAGTCAATTTTGAGGGTGTAAAGATAATTGAATTATTTACACGATTCTGAGTATATTTTATTAGTAACACAATTATGAATTTCGTTACCGAAAATTAATTTCTTAGATAGTAATGAAGATCTTTTACGACTACTTGGCAGTCATATGAATATGGTACATTATTTGTATCTTTGTACGAAAGTTTTAAATAAAAAATAGTTAAGAAATATGTATCCAGCAGATTTAGTAAAGCCAATGCGTGAGGACCTAACAAATATAGGTTTTGATGAATTACAAACAGCAGCAGATGTAGAAGCAGCTATAGAAAAAGAAGGAACTACTTTGGTAGTTGTAAATTCAGTTTGTGGTTGTGCAGCGGCTAACGCAAGACCAGGAGCAAAAGCTTCTTTGGCAAATGATAAAAAACCAGATAACTTAGTAACAGTTTTTGCAGGAGTAGATCGTGAAGCAACGGATAAAGCACGTGGATTTATGGTGCCATTTCCTCCTTCCTCTCCATCAATGGCTTTATTTAAGAACGGAGAATTAGTACATATGCTAGAGCGTCATCATATTGAAGGGAGACCAGCAGATATGATAGCAGAAAATCTTAAGGATGCTTATAATGAGCATTGTTAGGAATTAGCTTACCCGTTTATGATATATTTAAAACCGTCTGCAATCGCAGACGGTTTTTGTTTTAGTTTAATTTGTGTGTTAAGATTTGTTCCCTAATGTCTTAGGTGTTGTAATTTTATAGGCTAAACAATTGGCTAACTAAAAATAATATCAGACCTTGCACAACAATAACACAAGTAAAAAATTATTAATTGCTAAGAGAAGGTATGGGGGCTTTAAAAAGGATAATTTCATATCCGCTTTCGATAGTTTTCTATTTATTTTTTGGGCTAACACTGTTGATTTTTCATCCATTACAGTGGCTAGGAGTCAAATTAGGAGGAGCAAAAGGACATAGAGGTATGATTAACCTTATGAACCTTTGTTTATTACGTTGTTTGCATGTTTTAGGAGTAACCATAAGTTTTAAAAATAATTATACGTTACCCAAAGATCGTTCATTGATTATTGTATCTAATCATCAAAGTATGTTTGATGTCCCGCTTATATCTTGGTATTTGCATACTCATAAACCAAAATTCATTTCAAAAATTGAATTAGGCAAGGGAATTCCAAGTATATCTTTTAATTTACGAAATGGAGGACATGCATTAATTGATCGAAAGAATGCAAAACAATCTATACCTGAAATTTCTAAATTTGGAAAATTCATTGCTAAAAATAAGTTTTCGGCAGTAATTTATCCTGAAGGCACAAGAAGTAGAGATGGAAAACCAAAGCAATTTGCACCTACAGGACTTAAAATATTGCTTAAAAATGCTCCAGAAGCTTTAGTGGTTCCGGTTACTATAAATAATAGTTGGAAATTGGTGCGATTTGGAAATTTCCCAATGGGAGTAGGAATACATCTTACTTTGGAAGTGCAAGAACCTATAGAAAGAAACGGTATAGAAACAGAAGAATTACTAGATATTACAGAAAAGAGAGTGATCTCTACTATTAAAACGTAAACTAAATAGTCATGGCTATAGATAATATTAGATTAGAGGTAATGCAATTACTGGAAAAGAAAATTGAATCTTATATTGATAGATTTCTGATTCCAATTGATAAAGTATGGCAACCCACTGACTTTTTACCTGATTCACAGAATGATGATACTTTCTTTGATGAGGTTAAAGAATTGAGGGAATTAGCTAAGGAGCTTCCATATGACTTCTGGGTGGTTCTAGTTGGAGATACTATTACAGAAGAAGCACTACCAACCTATGAATCTTGGTTAATGGATGTTGAGGGAGTAAATCAACACGAAGGTGAAGGAGGAAATGGCTGGTCTAGATGGGTTCGTTATTGGACTAGTGAAGAAAACCGACATGGAGATACTTTAAATAAGTACTTGTATTTATCAGGAAGAGTAAATATGATTGAAGTAGAACGTACTACGCAGCATCTGATTAATGACGGTTTTGATATTGGAACAGATCGTGATCCTTATAAGAATTTCATATATACTAGTTTTCAGGAATTAGCAACTAATATTTCTCATAGTAGAGTTGCGAAGTTAGCTAAAGGATATTCGAATAAATCACTTGCCAAAATGTGTAAAATTATAGCTGGTGATGAAATGCGTCATTTCAATGCATATAGTGAGTTTGTGAAAAATATTTTCGAGGTCGATCCAAGTCAGATGATGGTAGCCTTTAGTGATATGATGAAACATAAAATAGTGATGCCAGCAGTCTTTCTAAGAGAATCTGGAAATACTATTGGTAGTGCTTTCGAAGAATTTTCTAATGCGGCACAGCGATTAGGAGTATATACTGCGCAGGATTATATAGATATTATGCAGCGTCTGATTGATAAGTGGGAAATAGATAAACTTGTAGATCTTACTGATGAAGCTGAAAAAGCACGTGATTTTGTAATGAGATTACCAGCGAGGATGCAACGTATTAGTGAGCGGTTGGTAATTCCAGAAGAGGTTTTTGAATTCAAATGGGTACAACCTGCTCTAATTAAATAGATAGTCAATGCGTATGACAGAAGATCAAGTTATAAATAAAACTATAGACTTCGTAAAAAATACGTTAAAGGGCGCTGAAGGAGGACATGATTGGTTTCATATTGAAAGAGTATATAATAATGCTAAGCTCATAGCAAAAGATGAAAATGTAGATCATTTTATTGTTTCTCTTGGAGCATTACTTCATGACATTGCTGATTCTAAATTTCATAATGGAGACGAAACCGTAGGTCCTAAAGTAGCTAGTGATTTTTTGGAAAGTTTGGAAGTGGAAAAGGATATAATCGACCATGTAATTCTTATTATCGAAAATATCTCTTTTAAAGGAGGAAATACTATCCAAAAGTTTACTTCTCCCGAATTGGATGTTATACAAGATGCAGATCGTTTGGATGCTATAGGCGCTATTGGAATTGCTAGATGTTTTAATTACGGAGGATTTAAGAATAGAGCTTTGTATGATCCCGCAATACTACCTAATCTGAATATGACAAAAGAAGCATATAAAAACTCTACTGCTCCTACGATTAATCATTTCTACGAAAAACTATTATTACTTAAAGACAGAATGAATACTGATGCAGGTAAAAGGATTGCAGAAGACAGGCATCTTTTTATGGAAACATTTTTAAAACAGTTTTATAAAGAATGGGAAGGTAGACATTGATGAACTGCCTACCTATTATTGAATTCCAATCTGTTCGTTTTTTGATGTAATTTGATTGTTCGTTTTTTTGATTAAGCGAAAATGCTAATTACAAATTCGACTATTAGAAGAAAATAATTTAAAATTAAATCTATTAAAAGTTTTGTTAGTGCTATCATGATTAGTGATTTATAGTTCCATTATTGATTGTTACAAGCTTTGAAGAATTTTGATTTACAAACTCCATGGTTAATCTATCAATATCTTGATATCCGTCAACCTTTTTCATTAATAACTGATTGATTCTGTTGGCCTCAGATGTTAAATCAGAATATTTACAGTTTTTTAATTCATATTCAGCAGTTTCAGTAGAAACTCCTTTGTCAGAAACAGCTAAACCTTTCACATATAAGAATTGCTTAATCTGATCACATTCACAATTAGACTGTAAGACATTTAGAATAGCATTTGATTTATCTTCTACTTTATTTCCGAAGAAAAAGCCGTAGGTAAATAACCCAGCTATAATCCCGATAGAAAATAAAACAAATTGTTTTTTCATTATTAATGTTTTGATGTAATAAATTGCTTCATTGATTACTTTATCAAAGTACCTTTAAAAAAACAGTAATAACAAGAGTAGTTAACCTAATTTAAAGAAAAACGGGTGAGATATTTGCAGCTAAACATCTGTTTTTCATTGTTTTATAAGAGTTGAAAGCATTCTGATTGAATACTGTTTCATAGACCCTATATTTATGAATTTAGGGCTTTTTCAAGTCAAATTTAGTATGTCTCCAGTAGAATTAGCTTTTGGATTTAAGTTGTTTAATATAAAACGAAGGGAGTAATCCTGTGTGAACTTTAAAGTACTTAGTAAAAGAATCGGCACTTTTGTAACCGACCTCTTCGGCGATTGATTTTATAGAGTATGACCTGAATTTAGAATCATTTTTCAGTCTTAAAATTGCATAATTAATTCTTAAGTCATTAATATAGGTGTTGAAATTTTTACCAAAATGAGAATTAATTACTTTAGATAAATAAGAAGTATTTGTATTTATCTTTTTGGCTACATTATATAAATTACATTCGGTTCTAAGATAATATTCCTGTGATTCAATCTTTTTTAACCCAATAAGAATTTGTTCATAGAGTTCTTCATTAATATCTATTTCGCTGGAATGTGATTCTAATGTTGCGTCTTTGGTATCAATAATAGAACTATTCTTAATTTTATCGTTAATTTCTATAACAGAGGAATTTGCATGTTCTTGCTCTTCAATTTTTGCAAGTAAGGTTTCGAATCTGTTCTTGTTATTTTTTCTCATTTTTTGAAAAAAGAATACGAACAAGATTAATCCTATGACAACAATAACTAAACCTATTTGAGAATATGTAAGTCTGTTTTTTTGTTTCTTTTTTTGATTTTCCAGAGTAGCGATCTCATTTTGATAATCATTGAGAGCAATATCTTGTACTTTTCTGGAAGCTGATGATTTTTTGCTATTAAGTTTGCTAAGGCTTAAAATATGTTTTTCATAATATTCATTGGATTTTTCTAGATCACCATTCATTTTGTACGATTGTCCTAGCAGTTTATAACAAGTACTTAGTTCATCAGAATTTGAATATTTGTTAGTAAGAATCTCCAGAGATTCTTTTAGAATGTCAATGCTTTCTGCGTATTGTTTTTGTTCTAACTTACAGGCCCCGATCAGGTTTAAAGTTTTACCTAAAAAAATGATATCATTAGCTTCATAACATAATTTTTTTGCCTGATTTAGATAGATAAGACTTTGTGCATAGTCTTTCTTATTCATATATATGATACCTCTATGCATCAATAAATCTATATGAACATTATCCAGCTTTATAGTTTTAGTAAATGCTAGCCCAGCATTATTATACTGTAATGCAGAATCTAATAAGTTAAGTTTTATATATGCCTCGCAGATTCTAGCTTTGTTAAGCATAGGAACATGATTAGCAAATTCTCCTTTACCACTTGTTAGAATTTCATCGCTTATTTTTAGTTCCTCGAGAGCTTCTCTTGGGTTTCCTGAACGAAGTTTGACAAATCCTAAATTGGTTCGTAATGCCCAAATGGCATAACTATACTTAATTTTTTGCGCTATCCTAAGAGATTCATAGTAGGAATTGGCTGCTTTATCATATTCTTCAATATCAAAGTAATGATTGCCTTTTAACTTTATTAGGTCAACAAGGATTTTTTTATCTACTGCATACTGATTGGCAATTGAGATGGCTCGATCTAAATATTCAATGGCTAGATTGTTGTTCCCCTCATTAAGATTAGCAACGCTTAAGTTTTCTAAAGCCAAGATCATATGAACAATGTCTTTACTCTCGAAAGCAGTTTTGTATAGAGTATTACTTAATGATATGATTTCATCAATTTCTCTATTTTCTAAAGCTTCTAGTTGAAGACGAATATCTTCTACGTTTTTGTTAACTAAAATATCATCAATCTGAGCCGCAACAGGATTTGAAAATAATAGAACAAAAAAGATGAATAGATGATACAATCTCATAAAGAATGGCTAAAACCTCTGTATAAAGCTTCAAAAATAATTAAAAAAGCATCAAAACAGTGTTAATTGACCATCTTTATATGATTCATGCAAATCGCAGTTTAAGGATATTTTATTTTCCTTAGGGAAGTATTTTTTTCTTGCAATAGCAAACATTTGATGAATTTGATTTGCAATATTTCCTGTTCCTTTCATTCTTCTCCCAAATTCACTATCATTTAGGGTTCCATTATGACATTCCATAATCTGATGTAAAATTTTTTCTTTACGGTCAGGAAGCGTGTTTTCTAACCACGTAGTAAATATCTGCCCAATAGCACCGTTTAATCGCACGATTGTATATCCTAAACTTTTTGCACCTCTTATGGATACTTCTTTGGAAAGACTTAATATTTCATGGCTATTAATAGAAGGAATAATTGGCGCCATCATTACATTAGTAGGAATTCCTAAACTGTTTAGTTTTTCTAGGGTTTCTAAACGTTTTTTTATGCTAGCGGTTCTGGGTTCCAGTATTCTTCTGGTTTCTTCATTAAGTGATGTTATTGATAAAAATACCAATACCAGATTCTCCTTGGCTAGTTTAGAAAGAATATCTATATCTCTTTGTATAAGAGCATTTTTAGTAATAATACCCACAGGATGTCTGTATTTTAAGAATATTTTCAGAAGTTCTCTTGTTATTTTAAGCTTTTTTTCAACAGGTTGATAACAATCTGTGTTTCCTGAAAGTGAAATAGGATATGCCTTCCAGTTTTTACTTTTTAATTTCTTCTCTAATAATTCTGGAGCATTTTTTTTAACTAAAATTTTACTTTCGAAATCCAGTCCTGCACCATAACCCCAGTATTCATGGGAGTTTCTAGCATAACAATACACACATCCATGCTCGCAACCTTGATAGGGATTAAGTGAATACATCATACCAACATCTGGACTGGTTACTTTATTCACTATTGTTTTAGGAAAAGTCTCGATCAAAGTGGTTTTATGATGATCAATAGATTCTCCTTCTTTTTGAAGATAATTAAGAAAATCATCTCTTAATTCATAGTGATTTGAAGAGAATCGATTATGCGTTTTTTCCTGTGCACCTCTTCCTTTTATGTTTTTTTTAGGTTCCAAAAGCTATAATTTTTACGGTTTAAAAGTAAAACTTTTGTTGGAATATTTCCAATAAAAAATGGAATATTTCCAAATAAACAAAGTAATTTTGTAATGAGCTCATCTTGACTTCTTCATGTGACCGAAAAACCAAGATTTAGCATTTAGATGAAGGCTTTTTTGAGATTCATAGCAGCGCTACGGATAGAAAAAAGACAAAACATACATGTTAAAGATGGTTTTGGAGGAGATTACAGAAGTAAAGGTTAGCTCAAATAGTCAGATTTAGGTTAAAAAATAGTCAGTGATGAAGAATAGAAGTTATGAATATGATGTTGCTTTATCTTTTGCAGGAGAGAATAGAGCATATGTGGAGAAGGTGGCGAATAGCTTAAAAGTTAAGGGCATTAAGGTGTTCTATGATTTGTTTGAAGAAGCTAATTTGTGGGGAAAAAATTTGTATGAATATTTATCAGAGATTTATCAAAATAAAGCAAGATATACAGTGCTTTTTGTATCTAGTTTTTATAATAAAAAATTATGGACAAATCATGAGAGAGTTTCGATGCAAGCAAGAGCATTTCAGGAGAGCAGAGAATATATTTTACCTGCCAGATTTGATAATACAGAAATCCCTGGAATTCTTAAAACGATCGGTTATATTAATCTGGAAAATAAGACTCCTGAGGAATTAGCCATTCTGATCGAAAATAAGTTAAAAAAGGATCAGGCATTTTTCAGAAACCGATGGTCGAAACTCTCTACTATGATTAATCCTAAACCTTTTATTTTTACGATTAAAGTGGTAGATGAAAAGCATCAATTAATCAAGCATGCTAAAGTGGTATTAATTGCAAATAATTCCACATATCTAGAAGGGTTTACAGATGAAAACGGATTAGCGCATTTTGTAATTAGAACGAGAAAACTATATACAGTTCTTATAGCACATTCAGAATATCCAGCGGTAATTTTTCATAGTATGAATCCAAAGGAAGATATTGAAGTTACTATTGAAAAATCAAACGATTCAGGTTCCGTAATCATCAATAAATCAGGTTATATTCCTGGGATCTCTGGTAAAATAGAGCCTGCTTTAAAAGCTGATAAGGGATTAAGTCTATATGCGGATAATATCGCAATCGAAGGAGGAAAAGATCAACCATACAGTTTTGAGCTTAATAAAGTGGTCTCTTTAGAAGATAACGGTGGAAATGTTATGCATTTAACCTTTCGGTTTTTTCAAGGAAGGATTGCGTTAATTGATTTTTATAAAAATAAGAAATGATAGACATATAGTAGAAATCCTATCATTTTTTCTATTAGATCTAATACTCTTTTATTTAAAATGATAAATTCACCGTTTTCAGGGGATAACCACATTTAAAAATGTCTTACATTTATGTGGTCAACTAAAATCATCCAATATGCGATTATCACGTATCCTGTATCTTTTCTTATTTTCAGCAATTGTATTTTCCTGTAAAAAGAAAGATGCTAAATCAATATCCGAAGCAAATGCCTCTGAACTTAATAAATATCAGAATTATATTTCCGATGTTTCCACAGGTGTAATTTCGGTTTTAGACAATGTATATGTGGTTCTGCAGACGCCTGTGGAAGGTTGGGATGATAATCAGGAACTTTCTAATAAAGTACTTTCGGTTTCACCAAAAGTAAAAGGGAGAGTCTTTGCAGTTAATAATCAAACTATTGCTTTTAAACCAGAAGAAGGCTTTAAAGAAGATACTGATTATACGTTTACACTAAATTTAGAAGGCTTAGTAAAAGATTTAAAAGATGATTTAGATGAAGAATTTGTTTTTAGTGTTAAAACGTTAAAACAACAGTTTTCGGTACTTACCGATAACCTTCAGTCGTATAGTAAGGATTGGCAATATCTTAATGGAACAATTACAGCTAGCGATCAACTAAGTTTTGATACTGCAAAACAATTAATTACGGCTACACAAAAAGGTAAAAATGTTCCCGTTACTTTTGGAGAATCGCTTGCTAAAAGTCGGCAGTTTAGTTTTAGAATAGATAGTATACAGCGTTTCGAAGATGATTCTGAAGTGGAAATAAAATGGTCAGGAAAATCATTTGATATAGAAAGTGAAGGGGATGATGTATTGAATGTGCCAGGAAAGAATAATTTTTCTGTGATAAGTGTATCGGTTTCTAATTTTGAAGGACAATATGTAGAAATTAATTTTTCGGATCCGTTGAAAAAAAATCAAAACTTTGATGGACTAGTTAGAATAGCGGGAGCAAGAGATTTAAAATATACAGTAAAAGGTCAGAATCTAAAGGTGTATCCAAAACAAGAACTAAAAGGGACATTAGAAGTAACTGTTTTTGAGGGAATTAAAAGTATTGATGATTATAAGCTAAAGAATACCTATTCCGAAAACATTTCGTTTCAACAACCAAAACCAGAAATTAGGTTATTACAGAGTGGTGTAATTCTACCAACTTCAGAAAATTTGAAGTTTAATTTCGAAGCTATAAATCTGCGCGCAGTAGAAGTTCAAGTAGTAAAAGTATTTGAGAATAATGTCCTTCAATTTTTACAGAATAATAACCTTGATGGGGCTAGTAATCTAAGAAGCGTTGCCAGACCAATCGCTAAAAAATTGATTAATCTTCAGGAAAATGCATCATTGAATCTCGGTAAATGGAATGCTTTTGCCATAGATTTGAAAGAATTGATTTCACCAGATCCAGGAGCTATTTATAGAATAGAATTGAACTATAGAAAAGCATATTCACTTTATAAATGTGATGGAGCAGCTGCAGATGATACTACAGTTGATGAACTTTCGGAGAACTACGATGATGAAGAAGAGTCTAGTTTTTGGGATACTTCGCAATACTACTATGACGATTATGATTATGATTGGAATGAAAGAGATAACCCTTGTAGTAATTCTTTTTATAGAAATAAGAAGATTGCTGCAAATCTATTAGCGTCTAATCTTGGAGTAGTAATTAAAAAGGGATTAAACAAGTCATATATGGTTGCTGTCAATGACATCATTACGACAAATCCAGTCCCCAACGTAAAAGTTTCCTTCTATAACTATCAACAACAAGAAATAGGGATTACAACAACAGATGCACAAGGTATGTCCGGATTTGATGCGGATAAACCTGCTTATTTTGCTATCGCGACATCAGGTAAGCAACAAACCTATGTAAAACTGAATGATGGTAATGCACTATCTGTTAGTAAATTTGATGTTTCTGGAGTACGATTACAAAAAGGAATTAAAGGATATATCTACGGAGAACGTGGTGTTTGGAGACCTGGAGACACATTGTTTCTTTCGTTTATGTTAAATGATAATGCGAATAAATTACCAAAAGGACATCCAGTAAAATTTGAATTAAAAGATCCTTATGGAAAAGTAGTTCATCAGGAAACTAAAAAAGAAGGAATTGGTAATTTCTATAAGTTTATTGTAGAAACTTCAGATGAAGCACCTACTGGAAACTGGCAAGCCAAAGTACATGTTGGAGGAGCTAGTTTTTCCAAATCCTTAAAAATTGAAACGATTAAGCCTAATCGTCTTAAAATCAAAACAAGTTTTGAGGATGAAGTATTAGGAGCTAATAAAAGTATAAACGGAAATCTAGAAGTATTATGGTTACACGGAGCTATTGCTAAGAACCTTCAAACAGATATTAATGTTCGTTTTAATGCTAAAAGGACAAGTTTTAAAACCTTTCCGGGTTATATTTTTGATGATCCTTCGAGGAGATTTGGCATAGATGAACAAGAGGTGTTTAATGGTAAATTGTCTTCAGAAGGAAAAGTTAATTTTTCTATGCAACCTAAACTAAAGACAAAGGCTGCCGGAATGTTACGAGCTTCGTTTATTACCAAAGTTTATGAAAACGGTGGTGATTTCAGTACGGATGTAATTTCTAAAGATTTTTCTCCGTATAAAACTTATATTGGACTAAACGTTCCAAAAGGAGATAAGGCACGTGGAATGCTACTTACAGATACACAACATAATTTTGAAGTGGTTTCGGTGGATGAGAAAGGAAGTCCAAAATCAGTTAAAGATCTAGAGGTATATGTATACAAAGTAAACTGGAGATGGTGGTGGGATACTTCAGAAGATAATCTGTCTTCTTATAATCGCGGATCTTATCGTAATGAGGTGTTTAAAACCAAAGTTACTACCAATAGTAGCGGTAAAGCCAATTTTAATTTTGAAATAAAACATCCCGAATGGGGAAGATATCTGGTAAGAGTTGTGGACCCAAATGGTGGTCACGCTACCGGAAAAGCAGTTTATGTAGATTGGCCAGGTTGGGCAGGTAGAGCTAATAAAAATGATCCATCAGCAGCAACGATGTTAATGTTCTCAGCAGATAAAACCACCTATGATGTTGGAGAAACAGCAACCGTAACATTTCCATCCAGTGAAGGAGGAAGAGCTTTGGTTACAGTAGAAAATGGCACAGAAGTATTATCCTCTTTATGGGTAACTCCGCAAAAAGGAGAAACCAAATTCGAATTGCCAATAGAGGACATATATACGCCAAATGTATTTATCCATATTACATTATTACAGCCTCATAGTTCTACTGCTAATGATTTGCCAATACGATTGTATGGTGTGATCCCTATTTCAGTAGAAAATCCGGCAACAAGAATTACACCGATAATAAAAATGCCTGATGTTTTACGTCCAGAAGAGACCATCGATGTTAAAATTAGCGAAACCAATGGGAAAGCTATGACTTATTCCATAGCAATTGTGGATGAAGGATTGTTGGATTTAACTCGACATAAAACACCAAATCCTTGGGATACCTTTTATGCTAGAGAAGCTTTAGGGGTAAAAACATGGGATGTATATGATGATGTAATAGGAGCATATGGAGGTAGTATCAATCAAATCTTTAGTATTGGTGGTGATGGAGAAGCGGGTGGTAGTAAATCCAAAAAAGCAAATCGATTTAAACCAATGGTGGTTTATAAAGGGCCTTTTGAACTTAAAAATGGAGAAACCAAATCCCATAAAATCAAAATACCAAAATATATAGGTTCCGTTCGAACTATGATTGTTGCGTCTGATGCTAATAAAGCGGCTTATGGAAGTGCTGACAAAACAACTCCTGTCAGAAAACCATTAATGATACTGACTTCGATTCCTAGGAAAATTACTCCTGGTGAAAAAGTGACTATTCCGGTTACTGTTTTTGCAATGGAAAATAAAGTAAAGAATGTAAATGTAACATTGAAACCTAATAAAGGATTTGCGGTAACTGGAGAAACAACTAAGAACCTTTCTTTCTCACAACCAGATGAAAAAATGGTATATTTTGATATTGAGGTACTAGAAGGTGCTTCGATTACAGATATTGAGGTGGTTGCCAGTGGAAATGGAGAAAAAGCTTCTTACAGTATTCCTATCGATATTATTAATCCAAATCCTATGACTACAGAAATTACTTCTATAGTTTTAGAGCCCAATAGTGAGCAAGAAATTGATTTTGCATCTTTTGGGATTGATGGAAGTAATACTACAACTATTGAATTGTCTTCGCTACCACCTATGAATTTTGAAGGTAGATTGAAATACTTGATACGATATCCTCATGGGTGTGTAGAACAAACCACTTCTGCAGCATTTCCTCAATTATATCTTGCTGATGTTTTTGCGTTACCTTCTGAGAAGAAACAGAAAATCCAGCGAAATATGGAAGCTGCTATTTATAGATTAAAAAGCTTTATTCAACCCAATGGAGGAATGTCATATTGGCCTGGATATAGTAATGCTAATGATTGGGGCACAAGTTATGCAGGACATTTTTTATTAGAAGCAAATAAAAAAGGGTATGTATTACCGATTGGTTTTAAAAACAATTGGATTAATTATCAACAGCAACAGGCAAAACGATGGAGAAGTGGCAGTAGTGACCTTTCTCAGGCATACAGATTGTATACGTTGGCTTTGGCAGGAAGTCCTGATTTATCGTCAATGAATCGATTAAGAGAGACCTCAGACCTTTCTAATGATGCTAAATTAAGATTGGCAGCTGCCTATGGATTAATTGGTCAGAAGAATGCTGCGGATAAATTGCTAAATAGTGCCAACATTGATTTTCAGCCAAGAAAAAACCATTATTATACCTATGGATCCACGAACCGAAATCGAGCTATGGCTTTGGAGACATTGGTGTTATTAGATGAAAAAGTAAAAGCGCAAAAAGTAGCGGAAGAGCTGGCCAGGGAATTATCTTCAAAGAGTTGGATGAGTACCCAAACGAGTTCATACGCTTTAATGGCTATGGCCAAATATGCAGCATTTGTTGGAGGAAAAGGAATAGATGTAAATTACACGTTTAATGGTAAAACCAATAGTGCGAATACCAATAAAACCTTGCTGTCTTCTGGTGAATTATCTATTACTAAAAACAATAAGTTACTTCTTAAAAATAATAAGGACAACACGATTTTCGTGCAATTGGCAACTAGTGGAATTTTACCAGTTGGTCAGGAAAAAGTGATACAAAGTAATTTTAGAGCTATCGTGGACTATAAAAATCGAAACGGAAGAGTCATTGATGTTACTCAATTATCTCAAGGAACCGATTTTGTAGCAGAGGTAACGATAACTAATACTTCTGGAAGTAAGGTGAAAGATATTGCTTTAACGGAGATTTTTCCATCAGGATGGGAAGTGGTCAATACTCGTTTCACAGATTTTGGATCATTCAGAGCTAATAAGGTTACCTATACCGATATCCGTGATGATCGGGTTAATTTCTATTTTGATCTTAAACCAAAAGAAAGTAAAACGGTAACATTACTGCTTAATGCTTCATATTTAGGGAAGTATTATTTACCAGGTATTCAATCCGAAGCTATGTACGACAATGATTATTTAGTGCGTACTAAAGGCAGGTGGATTGAGGTGGTGAAGTAGGTGTTAAAAGCGAGGTTATAGTGATGAGTTTTTTAAGGAAGTAAGTGTTTTTTAGAACGTTTTGTTATTCGTTTTTCTAATATCACTTAGGATAAATATAAGCTGGATCCAAAACAAAATTATCGTAAAAAAAATGATTTTAGAAAAGGCAGAACTGTATATAAAGTCAGGAGAATCAGAATTGTTTGAAAAAACCTTTAGAAAAGCTAAAAAAATTATCGCTTCTATGAAGGGTTTTGTAAAGTTAGATTTGCTAAGTTGTACTGAAGAGAATAGCAAATACCTGTTGCTCGTAACATGGGAAACAATAGAAGATCATGAAATTGGATTCAGGCAATCGATAGAATATCAAGAATGGAAAGAATTATTGCATCATTTTTATGAGCCATTCCCAGTAGTTGAGCATTACACGTCTATTATTTAATCTTTCGTTTCAGAATTATTTACGACTAAATTTCTGTGGATAGCATTTCTAAGATCGTTTTTATTCAAAGGTTTGTTGATTAGGTCATTCATACCGGCATTTTTGCATTCATCAGCTACTTCGCTAAGTTCCGAAGCGGTAAGTGCAACAATAGGTGTTGTTGTATCAAATTTTCTGATTTTTAGTGTTGCTTGCATACCATCTAGAACAGGCATATTAATATCCATAAGGATCAAATCAAAAGTATCGTTTTTTAATATTTGGACAGCTTCAAATCCATTTTCCACTATAGTGCAACTACAACCAATGTTTTTTAATAAATTTTTGGTTACCAGTTGATTAACCTTGTTGTCCTCTGCAACCAGTATTTTTGCAGATATACTGTTAGTATTTTCTGGGTTTTGAGAATCATTTTCTATATCATTTAAACTATCAGCAATCTCAACATCTAAATCAAAATAAAACAAAGACCCTACACCTTTTTTACTTTTGAAATGGATCTGACTATCCATTACCTGTACCAGGTTTCTAACAATAGAGAGCCCTAAACCTGTCCCTTGTTTATTATCATACACACTACCTATTTGTGAAAACTCTTCAAAAATGTAGTCTTTTTGGTCTTCTGGTACTCCCATACCGGTATCTTCCACCTCATATCTAATCCGAACGGTTTCTGAATCAATAGCTAATAATTTGATTCGGAGCCAAATTTTTCCTTTATCGGTAAACTTGATAGCATTTCCGATTAGATTGATTAAAACTTCAGATATCCTTAATGCATCTATATTAACTGGTTTAGGGATGCTATGGTTATGCTCCAGAATTAGTTTGTTTTCCTTTTTTTGTGCTTGGTAATCAAAAGATTGTAGGATGTTTTGCGATAAAGAAAATATATCTGTTGGCGTTTTGATGAGTTCTTTTTCTTCAGAATCAATTTTACTAACTTTTAGAACCTTATTCACTAAATCAAGTAAGTAGTCTGCAGAAAACTTCAAAGAATTGAGTAAGTTCTTGTCTTTTTCCGATTTCGCGTCATTTTCCAATAAAATAGAAGAGATTCCAACTACACCATATAAAGGAGTTCTCAGTTCATGGCTAATTGTAGAGATAAACTGTGATTTAATTTTACTTAGTTGTTCTGCTTGTGATTTAGCTTCATAGAGTTCCGCATTTTTTATTTTCAGAATTTCACTAATTTTTTTCTTTGATTGATATCCTCTGTAATAAAAAAAGACCATTCCTGCTAGTAATAATAGGGCCGTAGAAGAAATAAAAATGATGATCTTATTGTTTTTGTCAATGTCCAACAACAGTGCTTTTTCTCTTTTAGCAATCTCTAATTCTTCCTCATATTGATCTACCTTAAATCTAATTTTTGTAGTCTCATCACTTTTAGATCGTGCATTCTTAAAAATTTTACGGTCGTTTTTATTCAGTTGTTTTAGATCAGCAATAGCCTTTGGATAGTAGCCAAAATCTTCATACATCTGAGACCTGTATCGATAAAAGTAACTTTTTCCCTTTGGCCAATACGTTTCATCCTTGAGGTATTCAAATGATTTTTCAAAGTTCTCTTCTGCCCTTTTAATTTCTCCTTTATGAGCATAATCTCTAGCTCTTAATAGATAGAGAGTACTTCTGTCTATTTGAACACTATCAGAAATTGTACTGTCTATGCTATCAGCTTCCTTAAGGTAGATTGAGGCCTCATCAAATCGATCCAGATCCATGTATGTCCAAATTAGGTTATGCAAAGGGATTTGATACTGTGTAACATGAGGGTTGTTCTTACCTAGTTTTACGGCTCTTTCGTAATATTTTAAAGCACTTTCATAATCATTATTGCCATCATAATATACGTTGGCTAGACTATGTAAGATATATGGTAAAAGTATTTTATCTTTTGTTTTTTCAGTATGTTCTAAGGATTTTAAAAAGTTTTTTGTAGCATTTTCATAATCAATAATTTCATATTGAACGGTTCCCATTATCATATATGCGTGGGATAAATAATGATCATTTTGTAGCTCTTGAGCATAATTAACAGCTTTGAAAGCATATTCTAATGATTGATACATATCATTATCACGTCGTAGTTCTTCTGAAGTTCGTAATATGACCTCCAAACTATCAATTCTCTCAAAAGAAGATTTTTCTTGTGAAAAAGAAGTCAGAGAAAAAATAAAAATGAATATGTAAAATGTACTTTCTTTCAATGCAAAACAATTTTTATTAAAAATGAATGTACCAAATCAAATCACCATTTGATTTCATTTCGATTTCATCTTTACATTTTAAGCCCAGTTATTCCTGGTAAATTTGAGAATGAAATAATAGCTAATTGTTTTTAAGAGTGATATAATTTAATGAAATTATAGGGTTTTCCGCTATAATTGATAAGAAAACTAATGAATATACATTCCTATTTGTTGCTGAAAAGGGGATATTTCCGCTTTTTTGATGATCATAGTTGAATAAATTAAAGATGTTTCCAGACCCAGTGTTGGAGAATTAAATGTAAAATCATTACAAAAGCCTTTGAAGTAGTTCCAGAGATTATTTCTTTAATAAGTAGGTTTATGAATCTTGACTTACTAAGTATTTGCTGTTAGTTAAGTTTGATAAATCTGTAGTTTAACCCTTTTTTGGGGAAGCATCAACGATTAAACTTTTATGGATTACATCTCTAAGATCGTTTTTGTTTAATGGTTTATTAATCATGTCATTCATACCTGCTTTTTTACATTCATCTCCTACTTCACTTAATTCTGAAGCTGTCAATGCAATAATAGGAGTGGTTGTATCAAATTCCCGAATTTTTAATGTTGCTTGCATACCGTCTAAAACGGGCATATTAATATCCATGAGTACTAAATCAAAAGTTTCTTCCTTCAAAATTTGAACAGCTTCAAAACCATTTTCTACTATCGTACAAATACATCCAATATTTTTCAACAAGTTTTTAGTCACTAATTGATTCACTTTATTGTCTTCTGCAACTAATATTTTTGCAGAGATACTGTCAGTATTTTCTAGACTTAAGGAACCATTTTCTGCATGATTCAAGCTTTCTGAAATCTCTACATCTAGATCAAAATAAAACATAGACCCTACATCTTTTTTGCTTTCGAAATGAATCTGACTACCCATTACCTGAACCAATTTTTTAACAATAGAGAGCCCTAAGCCAGTTCCTTGCTTATTGTCATATACGCTGCCAATTTGTGAAAACTCCTCAAAAATGTATTCTTTTTGGTCTTCAGGCACTCCCATACCGGTATCTTCTACCTCATAGCGAATTCTAACGGTTTTCGTATCTGTAGATAATTGTTTGATTCGGAGCCATATTTTTCCTTTATCAGTGAATTTAATAGCATTGCCGATTAAATTAATTAAAACTTCGGATATTCGTAATGCATCAATATTGACTAGTTTAGGGGTACTATCATCATGCTCAAGAATTAATTTATTATCCTTTTTTTGAGCTTGGTACTCAAAGGATTGTATAATGTTTTGAGATAAAGAAAATAGATCTGTAGGAGTCTTGATAAGTTCTTTTTCTTCGGAATCTATTTTGCTTATTTTCAAAACCTTATTGACTAAATCTAATAAGTAGTCAGCAGAAAATTTTAATGAATTAAGAAGTTTTTTATCTTTTTCCATTTTTCCATCATTCTCTAATAAAATTGAAGAGATCCCAACAACACCATATAAAGGAGTTCTTAGTTCGTGACTAATTGTCGAGATAAATTGTGATTTAATCTTACTTAACTTTTCGGCTTGCGCCTTAGCTTCATAGAGTTCGGAATTTTTTATCTTAAGAATTTCACTGATTTTTTTCTTAGATCGGTAAGCCCTATAATAAAAAAATAATACCCCAATCAATAGCAATAAGGCTGCGGAGGAGATAAAAATGATAATTTTGTTGTTTTTATCAATATCTAATAATAAGACTTTTTCCCTTTTGGCTGCCTCAAGCTCTCTTTCATATTCATCTACCTTAAATCTGAACTTAGCAATTTCCTCATTCTTTGTTTTTGCGTTTTCAAAAACTTTACGTTCATTTTTTAGTAATTTTTTAAGATCCTGTGAAGCTTTAAAATAATCTCCTATGTTCTCATACATTCCTGATCGGTAGTCATAAAAATAACTTTTACCTTTAATCCAGTAGCTTTCTTTTTCTAATTGTTTAAAAGACTCCTTAAAAGCTTGTTCGGCTTTATTGATTTCTTTATTATTGGCATAATCTCTTGCTTTAAGTAGGAACAAGGAACTCCTGTCTATTTGTAGGCTATCAGGAATTGTTTTTTCAATACTATCTGCTTTTTTAAGATAAGGTTTTGCTTCGTCAAATCTATTCAGATCCATAAATGTCCATATCAAATTATGTAAAGTAATTTGGTAGTTATTCGGAGAGCGTTCTTTATTAGTTAATTCGAGTGCTCTTTTGTAATAAATCAAAGCATTTTTGTAGTCTTTATTGTCATCATAATATATATTAGCGAGACTATGCAGTATAGAAGGTAAGAGAATTTTTTCCTCTGTTTTTTCAGTATATTCTAAAGACTTTAAGAGGTTTTTTTTAGCATTTTTATAATCTATGATTTCATGTTGAATTGTTCCCATCATCATATAGGAACTTGATATGTAATAATTATCTTGTATTACATGTGCATAACTAACAGCTTCAAATGCGTACTCCAAAGCCTTATACATATCATTTTTGTAGCTTAAGTCTTCAGCAGTTTTTAATAAATAATCGATGCTATCGTTTTTTTTAAAAGATATATTTTCCTGTGATAAAGAAGAATAGGAAATAAAAACTATAAGTAGGAAATAATATTTTTTCAACACAAAACAATTTTATCAAATGGATAACAAACTTTAAAATTTATAAATGCTTACGTGTAGCACTTTTAGTAACTGTTCTTATCAAAAGGATTCGTGTGAAGAATAATACCTGATAAATGCAAAAAACGTTTAAGTTAGTAAATTTATGTGTGTTTTTACTATAATTAAATAAGAAAAATTTAGGGGAGAAATTCTTTCAAAGGCTATAAAGAATGTTTTATTTACATAAATTTTAGTACCATTGTTTAAATGTATTAATTGTCGGTAATAGTGTTTAAAACATCTAGAAATTATATAAAGAAGCACCCTAAGCGATTCGTTATTATAGGAGTATTGCTGATTTGGTATTATTTTTCCTTACCAAAACCATTATTTGATGATCCTACGGCGACAGTAATCGAAACTAAAACGGGAGAATTATTAGGAGCCAAAATTGCCAAAGATGGACAATGGAGGTTTCCTGAGACAGATAGTGTGTCTGATAAATTTAAAAATTGCATACTCGCATTCGAAGATCAGCAGTTCTATAAGCATTTTGGTTTTAATCCAGTTTCTATGATTAAAGCTATTAGTGAAAATATAAAAGCAGGAAAAGTTGTTCGAGGAGGCAGTACCATTACACAACAGGTTATCCGATTGGCTCGAAAGGGTAAGAAACGAACTTATTTTGAAAAAATAATTGAGTTAATTTTAGCAACTAGATTAGAGTTTGGTTCTTCCAAAGAAGAAATTTTAAAATATTATGCTTCCCATGCTCCTTTTGGAGGAAATGTAGTAGGAATTGATATGGCTTCTTGGCGGTATTTTGGATTACCTGCGCATCAGTTATCTTGGTCAGAAACGGCAACCTTAGCGGTTTTACCTAATGCGCCTTCCTTGATTTACCCTGGAAAAAACCAAATTCAATTATTGAAAAAAAGAAACAGATTACTAAAAACACTGTTGGAGCAAAATACAATTGATTCCTTAACCTATGAATTATCCATAAGTGAATCACTACCTCAAAAACCATATCAACTTCCTCGAACTGCTCCTCATCTATTAGATCGATTGGCTAAGAGTAATAATGGAAAAAGATTACAAACCACTATCGATATATCACTACAGCAACGCGTAAATCAACTTGTAAAAAGACATTATGAGATTTTAAGACAAAATGAAGTTCATAATATGGCAGTTTTGGTATTAGATGTTAATACCCGACAAGTCCTTAGTTATGTAGGTAATACACCAACGGATAAATCACATCAAAAAGATGTAGATATTATACAAGCTGGTAGAAGTACAGGAAGTACACTAAAACCTTTATTGTTTGCTGCAATGATGGATAAAGGAGAGTTATTGCCGGAACAATTGGTTTCTGATATTCCCACAGTAATAGCTGGTTATACTCCCAGGAACTATGACGAAACTTTTAGTGGAGCTGTTCCCGCTAACCGAGCTTTAGCTAGATCTTTAAACATACCTGCGGTTAGATTATTACAACAATATGGATTACAGCGTTTTCGAGATGAATTAAACGCTTTCCAAATTAAGAATTTGAGCTATAGTGCTGACCACTATGGGTTATCGCTAATTGTAGGTGGTGCGGAAGGAAATCTTTGGGATCTATGCAAAACTTATGCAGGCTTTGCAGGAACACTAAATCACTATGAAAGCACGTCTAGTGAATATTTTGCGAATGAATTTACCGAACCCATTACCTTAACAGATGATATTGTTGATTTTGGTGACAAAGTAAAACAGAAACCAATTTTTGGAGCGGGAAGTATTTGGTTGACCTTCGAAGCAATGAAAAAAGTAAATCGACCAGCAGGAGATGAAGCTTGGGAATTTTATGATTCATCTAGGGAAATTGCTTGGAAAACAGGAACTAGTTTTGGTAATAGAGATGCATGGGCTATCGGGGCGAGTAAAGATTATGTGATAGGTGTATGGGCTGGTAATGCGGACGGAGAAGGAAGACCGGAACTCACAGGACTAAACTCAGCAGCACCTGTTTTGTTTGATGTGATAAATGTATTACCTAATTCTAAATGGTTTCCAACTCCTTATGATGACTTAGTTAAGGTAGAAGTTTGCAAAAAAAGTGGTTTTTTAGCTAGTAAAGAATGTCCTGCGAATGAAATGTATATTCCTACGACAGGGACTAAAACAAAACCATGTCCATATCATAAATTAGTTCATTTAGATACTACAAGGAAATATAGGGTTAACTCTTCTTGTGAACCTGTGGATACAATTATTCATGAACCTTGGTTTGTATTACCTCCTTTACAAGAGTATTATTTTAAAACAAGAAATGCTGATTATCGATCCTTACCTTCTTATAGATCGGATTGCACTAAGGAATTAGTAGGCCGTATGGATTTTATTTTTCCAAAAGGAAATAGTAGTGTTTATTTACCCAAAGGGTTTGATGGAAAAATCAATGAAGTGGTTTTAAAAATAGCACATACCCAGCCTGAAACACGAGTGTTTTGGTATATAGATAACGTATTTGTTGGAGTGACAAAACAGTTTCATGAAATGCCTGTGAAACCAGATCTAGGACTACATACCATTACGGTTTTAGATGAAAACGGAAATGAATTAAAAAGAAATATTGAAGTAAAGAAGTAAGGTTCAATTCCCTATTGGTTTTTGAAGTATGAAAATATTAATATCTGTAATTAGTCATTTATGACTATAAAAATAGATATTAATATTAAAATAATTTTATATTTGTGTAAAATGATGAAATTGGAAACCAAGCAAAAAATACTTGATAAGGCTCTTAAGACTTTTAATAAATCAGGATATGGTGCAGTAAACTTGTTTGAATTAGCCAAATCTTTGGATATGAGTAGAGGGAATATGACCTATCATTTTAAGGATAAGGAAGCTTTGTTACTTGAGTTAACAAATCAGCTATGGGATAAATTGACGAATGTAAGGGTTGAAAAAAGCATTCCTTCTTTTCAGAATTTACATAATGAAGCACAGCTATATTATAGGTTGCAAAAAGAATACTCTTTTATTTTTCATGATAATCAGATGTTGAAACATGCATTGATTGCACCTAAAATGAAATCGCTTTGCGCTAAAATGATTAAAGAAATAGAAACGGCAATAGCATTTTCTATTCAACTAGGAAACATGAGAGATGAGTCGATTCCTGGTGTATATAAGAATTTAGCATTAACGAGCTGGATGTCCATGTTTTTTTGGTCCTCTCAACAAACCATTAGAGGTAATAAAACAAATGAAGATGGAGAAAAAGTTATTTGGAGCCTCTTGTTACCTCATCTTACAGAAAAAGGTTTGGCATCCTTTAAGAAATTCTTTGGAGAAGATTATTTGTCGAAGATGGGAGAAGCTTTTGATCATAGTATGGATTCTTATTTAACCTTTTAATTTGTTGTTATGGATAGTTTACGAATTCCGGATTACAATTCACTTCCAGAATATTTTTATCACTGGATTAAAGAGAAACCGGACTTCCCGTTTTTAAAACAACCTAAAGGAAATTCCTGGAAAACACTCACGTATCATGAGGCTTACATTGAAGCTTCAAAAATGACTAATGCTTTACGAAAATTAGGATTAGAAAAAGGGGACCATGTAGCGATATATTCTAAAAACTGTTACCATTGGATACTTGCTGATTTGGCTATTATGATGGGAGGTTTTGTTTCCGTTCCTTTATATTATAATCTTTCAGCGAAACAATTGGGACAAGTTCTGGAACAATCGGATGCCAAAATTGCTTTTGTCGGAAAACTAGATAGCTGGTCTGGGCATGCTGATCAGATAAAGGATACAACTCGGATTATCAGTTTTCCACATTATGAAGGGAATGCAAAAGTAACTCAAGGTTCGTTTTGGGATGACCTGATCTCAGAAAGCGAACCTTTATCAAAAGGATATATTCCAGATCCAGAGGAATTATGGACTATTTTGTTTACATCAGGTACAACAGGTACTCCAAAAGGAGTAATGCATGCGCACAAAACACCAGTAAATATTATTAAAAATGATGACCTGAATGATTGGATGGGAGCTGCAAACAATTTAAGTCCTAAGTTACTGTCTTATTTACCATTAAACCATGTAGGAGAGAAAATAGGTATTTATACCAGCGCATTAACACTAGGCGGAACAATTTCTTTTGCTGAAAGTATTGAAACCTTTGCTAAAAACTTACAAGAGACTCAGCCGACAATTTTTTTCGCGGCACCTAGGATATGGACAAAATTTTATTTGGGTGTAGCTAATAAGATTTCTCTCAAAAAACAAAAAATACTATTTAAGATTCCAATACTTTCTGGATTAATCAAAAAGAAAATCCGATACGGTCTTGGTCTGGCTAATGCAAAAGTAGTAGTCACAGGATCAGCAATTACGCCGACATATCTTAAAGAATGGTATAAGAATCTGGGTATTTATCTCATAGAAGCGTATGGAATGACTGAGGTATGCGGATCTATTACAAATACACCTATGAGAGATGCTCCTACAGACTCCGTTGGTAAACCAGTGCCAGGTTGTGAGGTGAAAATAGATCCAAAAACTAAAGAAGTTTTAATGAAGTCTCCATTTATGATGAAAGGATACTACAAGGATCCTGAACTCACCGCAAGAGTTTTAAAAAATGATTGGTTACATAGTGGAGACAAAGGAAGTATAGATGAACATGGATTTTTAAGGATTATAGGGCGTGTTTCTGATGCTTTTAAAACAAGCAAAGGAAAATACATTACACCAAACCCTATGGAAGAAAGAATAGAAAAAAATGTGTTAGTAGAACAAGTTTGTGTTGCAGGTTTAGGATTGCCTCAACCTGTGGCAGTTATTAATCTATCAGAAGTTGCGTTAGCTACGTCAAAAGAAGAAGTTGAATTATCCTTGGATAAAACGCTTGTTTCACTTAATAAAGATCTAGCGAATTATGAACGTGTATCAACGATTATTGTTGATCGTAATACATGGAATACAGAGAATGGGCTATTAACACCAACACTCAAAATAAGACGTGGAGAAATAGATAATAAATTCAGTAAAAATTTTCTGGAATGGCATAACGATGAAAAAAAAATCATATGGTTATGAGCAAAACAGTTCTGATATCAGGAGGTTCCAGTGGAATAGGTTTTACTATATCTAGATATTTCGCTAATGCAGGATACAAGTTACTTTGGGTTTCGCTTTTGAAAGAAGAAATAACGGCTGCTACAATACAATTACAAAATGAAATTCCAGATTGTGAGATTAATTCTGTAGTACAAGATCTTTCTTTATCAAATGCTGCACAGAAAGTTTATGATTGGATACAAGAAAATCAATGGAATGTAGATGTATTAATAAATAATGCAGGGTTTGGAACTTATGGATTTATTAATGATACCGATTCAGAACGAGAATTGAATATGATTGATGTAAACATTATCAATCTATACAAAATGACTCGCTTTTTTTTAAAAGATATGATAGCTATTAATAAAGGAACTATTATAAACATTAGTTCTAACAGCTCATTTCAACCTACACCGAAACTGAGTACTTATGGAGCTACAAAATCTTTTGTGAATCATTTTACAAGAAGCGTGAATGAGGAATTGAAAATGCAAAATTCGAATGTCAAAGTAATCTGTGTATGTCCTTCAGCAATAAAAGATACTAACTTTAAAAAAGCAGGAAAAATGGAAAACGTAAAAACCTTTAACGGATTAGCAGCTACAACTGCAGAAGAAGTAGCTAAGGATGTTTGGAATGGTTTTATAAAGGGGAAAAGTTTTATAGTGAGCGGATGGAAAATGCGGATGTTATACCGAGTATCAGGGATGATTCCGTATAAAGTTCAACAGTTTTTGGTAAGAAAAGAAATTAAAGAAGTGCATTAAATGAGGGCATTAAGATCAAATATTAATACAGCAAGTGCTTGCTTCCGGGAAAATAAACAGGCGATGCTTGACCTAGTAAAAAAACTAGATGAACATTTCGAGGAAAGCCGTTTTCAAGGAAAGGAAAAATCTATACATAGAGCAAGAAGCCGAAATAAGCTGTTGGCAAGAGAACGCATCGAATTGCTTTTGGATAGAGACAGTCCATTTTTGGAACTTTTACCATTAGCTGGAATGCAGAAAAAAGATGGATTTGGAACTGGAGGTACGAGTGTTTCTGGAATTGGATTAGTAGAAGGGAAACTATGCATGATCAATTCTAATGTCGGCACTCGAAAAGGTGGGTCTGTAGATTATGCAACTGTTTTTAAGGGTTTTAGAATAGGACAGATTAGTCGAGAATGTAAACTACCTTCTATAAATCTTGTAGAAAGTGGAGGTGCTAATCTTACGGATCAAGCGAAAATTTTTAATTATGGAGGTGAAGGATTTCGAGAAATCACCAGAAGGTCAGAAATGGGAATCCCTACAATATCAGTAGTTTTTGGTAATGCTACAGCGGGAGGAGCTTATGTACCTGGGATGTCTGATTATGCAATCTTTCAGAAAAAATCGGCAAAAGTATTTCTGGCAGGTCCTCCATTGGTAAAGATGGCAACCAATGAGGAAGCTACAGATGAAGAACTAGGTGGCGCAGAAATGCATAGTAGAATATCAGGTGTTTCTGATTATCTGGCAGAAGATGAACTCGATGCGATTCGAATAGCGAGAGAGATTATGGCTTTTATTCCAGAATCAAAACCGCATTTCATACCGGAATCACCAATTAAAGAACCACTTTTTTCCGCAGACGAAATTTTAGGAGTAGTTCCTGTGGATACAAAAACACCTTTTGATATTAGAGAACTAATTATGCGAATAACGGATGGTTCTGAGTTTTCAGAATTCAAATCAGAATATGGAAATACCATGATATGTGGATGGACCAAAATACATGGATATCCTGTAGGTGTTTTAGGTAATAACGGCGTTATTTTCTCAGAGTCTGCTAATAAAGCAGCGCAATTCATACAATTATCCAATCAGAAAAATATTCCACTGCTATTCTTACAAAACACTACGGGTTATATGGTAGGTAAAGCCTATGAAGAAGGTGGTATTATAAAGAATGGAGCCAAGCTTATTAACGCAGTTTCTAATAGCAAGGTACCTTCCATTACTTTAATGATAGGTTCTTCATTTGGAGCCGGAAATTATGGGATGAACGGAAGATCCTATGAACCCAACTTTCTTTTTGCATATCCAAATTCTAAGATTGGAGTGATGGGATCTCAACAATTGGCTGGTGTAATGAAGATCATTCAAAAAACTTCGGCAGTAGCCAAAGGTATCCCATACAATGAAGAACAAGCAAAAATGATAGAAGGAATGCTCATAGCAGAAGCAGAAGCTAAATCTTCATCCTGGCATTCTACTTCGGAGTTGTGGGATGATGGAATCATAAACCCTAAAGAAACTAGAAATTATATAGGTTTTTCTTTGGCTGTATTATATAGCCAAGAAATAAAAGGAACTAGTAGTTACGGAGTCTGGAGACATTAGAATACTATTTACGAATATGAAAAACATCAATACCATATTAATTGCAAATCGAGGAGAAATTGCCTCGAGAGTTATCCGCACCTGTAAAAAAATGGGTATTACTTGCGTAGCAGTGTATTCTGAAGCTGACAAAAATGCGCCATTTGTTAAGCAAGCGGATTTGGCAATCCATATAGGAGATCCAGAACCATCAAAATCATATTTAGATCAGGATAAGATTATTGTAGCGGCACTACGTTCTGGAGCAGATGCGATACATCCTGGTTATGGGTTTTTATCTGAAAATGCTTTGTTTGCACAGCGTTGTCTTGATGAAGGAATTGCTTTTATAGGCCCTAGACCTCAAGCAATTCAGGCAATGGGATCCAAGTCACAAGCAAAAATGATCATGGAACAATCTGGTGTTCCAGTAATTCCTGGATATAAAGGAAAAGATCAATCAGATACAACCTTGAAAACAGAGGCTTTAAAAGTTGGATTTCCATTATTATTAAAAGCGACTGCGGGAGGAGGAGGAAAAGGAATGAGAATCGTTTATGAAGAAAATGAACTTGACAATGCAATTACTTCTGCAAAACGAGAAGCAAAAAATGCTTTTGGAGATGATGAATTACTGATTGAAAAATATATTGAATCCGGAAGGCATATTGAATTTCAGATTTTTGGAGATCAACACGGTACTATTATTCATTTGTTAGAAAGGGAATGCTCCATTCAAAGACGTTATCAAAAAGTAATAGAAGAAAGCCCTTCTCCAGTGATGACAGATGAGTTGAGAAAAAGCATGGGTGAAGCGGCGGTCTTGGCAGCTAAATCTTTGGATTACGATAATGCGGGAACGGTAGAGTTTATTTTTGACGATACAACTAAAAACTTCTATTTTCTGGAAGTGAATACTAGGTTACAAGTAGAACATCCCGTTACTGAGGCAATTACAGGACTCGACTTGGTACAGATGCAAATAGAATCTGCTAAAGGGTTACCATTACGAGTTAAACAAGATCAGATAAAAGCAAATGGATATGCTATTGAAGCCAGATTGTATGCAGAAGATGCTTCTAATCATTTTGCTCCTGTTACAGGAACTATTCACAAGTTTGACTTTCCAGAAATGGAAGGACTTCGAATAGAATCGGCGATCGAGTCTGGGTCAGAAATTTCAATGTTTTATGATCCAATGATTGCCAAAATTATTGTGCATGATACAAATAGGCAATCAGCACATAATAAGCTTAATTATGTGCTTAAAAACTTGATTTGCCAGGGAACCGTAACCAATCAAGCTTTTTTACAAAGGTTACTCCAACATGAGGATTTTAGAGCGGGAAAATATGATACTCACTTTATAGATAAACAGATCAACCTTTCTGATATAAATAATGTGTCTAAAGAACATAAAGAGGAAATAGCGCTTGCAGCAACCTTATATAGCTGGTACCAAAGAGAAGTTTCAAGAAAAATACTAAGAAGTTTTCCTTCTGGTTGGAGGAATAATTTTTATGAGTATCAGAAAGAAGTTTTCTTTATTAACGAAGAGAAAGTAACTATTCAATATAGGTTTTTGGATCATAATTTTAAGATACTTATTGAAGAAAACGAAGTTGATGCAAGTATAATTGACGTAAGTAAAAACCTGATTCGTTTAAATAATAATGGTTTACAAAAAAGCTATTCCATATTACAATTGGAGAATGACTTTTATGTTCACGCTGCTGATATTGGTAATGCTAGAGTGATTAAACAAGATCGTTTTCCAACCAAAGAAAAAGAAAAAGTACATGGAGGATACGAATCTCCTATACCTTCACAGATTGTTAAAATTCATGTTGCTGCAGGAGAACAAATTAAACAAGGATCCCCATTGCTAGTGCTTTCTTCCATGAAAATGGAGACAGTGATTGAAGCGGATGAAGATGGGGTAATAGAAGAAGTATATGTGGAAGAAGGAAATAATGTGGAAGCTGGATTTTTACTTTTAAAAATTAATAAAAACTAACTATGGATTTTTTCGACCTAGGACTTATTAAAGATGCTTTAAACCAGAAGTACGCCTTTATAAAACTAAGAGTAAAGGATCATGTAATGACGCTTACCCTAAATAGAGCTGAGAAAAAAAATGCCATACATCCTCAGATGGTTCAGGAAATAGCATTTGCCATGCAATTTGCCAAGCAAAACAATACTATTAGAGCTATAGTTATAGATGCTGTAGGGGATGTATTTTGTGCAGGTGCAGATTTGAAAGCTTTTATGGGAATGGTGGGAGAATTCGAATCTTCAATTCCTCAGGCAAAAGGAGAAGTACTAATCGGAGAACTCTTTAATAAAGTACACAAGCCCATTATTACCAAAGTAGAAGGAAAAGTATTAGCAGGAGGTTTTTTCTTCTTAGCGGGAGCTAATTACGTACTATGCAACGAAGGAATTGTATTAGGATTACCCGAAGTAAAAAGAGGTTTGTTTCCTTTTCAGGTAATGGCTGCTCTTCTGGAAGTTATGCCGAAACGTAGCGTTGTAGATTGGTGTATTAGAGGATGTGATTTGGACGTTACAGATGCTAAAAATTTTGGATTGATTACACATATTACTACTCCAGAAACTATTGACAGTACTATGGATGGTTTACTTAATGAGATTAAAGCAAATTCTCCAACCGCTATTAGATTAGGTTTGGAGGCTTTGGATACTATAAACGAGCAAGCTTCAAAACATAAATATCTTATGGAGATGCTTCAAAAGACTGTGGGTTCTAAAGATGGTCAAGAAGGATTACTTGCTTTTAGAGAAAAAAGACAGCCTGTTTGGACAGGAGAATGAAATTAAAATTTAAGAAAATATGGCTTTTAAAAAAATGATTCTTTCTGCAGCACTTACAGGAGCCGCAACGAATAGGACACATTGCCCGGATATCCCTTATACTCCAGAAGAGTTGGGACTGGAAGCAAAACGTGCGGTAGATGCAGGAGCTGCTATTGTTCATATTCATGCTAGAGAAGATAATGGAATGCCTAGTTGGAGAACAGAAGTATTTGAACAAATTACAACAGAAGTCCGAAAACATTGTCCTGATGTAATTATCAATTATTCTACTGGAGCAATTGGTTTGTCTATTGATGATAGATTAAAACATCTACCTGCTACCAAACCCGATATGGCTGCTTTTAATATGGGAAGTATGAATTATGCCATTTTTTCCAAAAGTGCTAAACAATTTATCTGGAATGGAGTTTTTGAAAACTCGTTTGATGATATGATTAAAGTGGTGACTACAATGAATGAGAACAACATTTGCCCTGAAATGGAATGTTTTGATACCGGACATATCAGAAATGCTGAACCTTTAAAGGCGATGGGACTTTTACCGGATAATGCTTGCTATAGTTTGGTTATGGGAGTGATGGGTGGAATTCCGGCAACTCCAGAAAACCTAATCCATCAAATAAAACAAGTTCCTGAAGGAGCTTTTTGGCAATCTATAGTCATTAGCCGTAAACAATGGCAACTCTCTGCTATTGCAGCTGCAATGGGAGGAAACTTTAGGGTAGGATTAGAGGATAATTTTTACTTGCCAAATGGTGATATGGCAAGATCTAATGGAGAATTGGTAGAAGCTGGTGCATCATTGGCCAGAATGATCGGAAGAGAAATAGCTTCTATAGAAGAAGCAAGAACAATGCTTAATATTCCAAAAAAGGTAAACGCATAACTATGTTTAAGTCAGATACATTTAAAGATAAAGTAGTATTAGTAACGGGAGGAAGGTCAGGAATTGGTTTTCAGATAGCTAAGGATTTCTTACAACTTGGAGGAAAGGTGATTATTTGCTCTCGTAAAGAAGATAAACTTAAGACTGCAGCCGAAGAATTATCGGTATACGGAGAATTGTCCTACCAAGCTTGCGATATCAGGAATACGGAAGAGATTCAATCGCTGGCTGCTATGATAAAAGATAAGTATAAAAGACTAGATATTTTAGTCAATAATGCTGGAGGTCAGTTTCCTGCTTTGGCTGAATATATTAACGATAAAGGCTGGAATGCTGTAATTAATAATAACCTCAATGGGACATTTTCCATGATAAGAGAAATGGCAAACGCCTTTTTTATTCCGCAAAAACAAGGAGTAATTGTAAATATTACCGCTGAAGTATTACGTGGATTTCCTGGAATGGCACATACAGGAGCTGCCCGAGCAGGAGTAGAAAATTTGACTAAAACACTTGCTCAGGAATGGAGTAATTTTAATATAAGAATCAATTGTGTAGCACCTGGAATTATTGAATCAAGTGGATTGGATAATTATCCAAAACAAATCCAGGATATGTTTGAAGAAGCTCAAAAAGCTATTCCTTTAAAAAGATTCGGAAAAGTAGAAGATGTTTCAAATGCTGTAACATTCTTATCCAGTCCCATGTCAGCATATATTACAGGGGTTTCGTTATATGTAGATGGAGCGCAGCATTTAGGATTCGATAAGATGGGCTTAGCGAATGTACTTAAATCGTTTATGAATTAATTTTTATGGAATCAAAACTAGAAATAATTAAAGGTGGTGAGTTTTTGATCAAATCAAGTGATCCAAATACTGTGTTTACTCCTGAAGATTATACGGAAGAACACCATATGCTGCGCGAAGCTATTCGGGATTTTTTAAATAAAGAAATAGAACCGCTTAAAGATGTTTTTGATAGTAAAAAAGGGACTGAAATTGCTCCTGAAATATTAGAAAAACTAGGGGATTTAGGTTTCTTAGCAATCTCGGTTCCAGAAAATATTGGAGGGATGGGTTGCGATATTAGAACAGATTTGGCAGCTTCAGAAATTATGTCGGATAGTTTTTCTTTCTCTCAGACTTTAGGAATCCAAAGAGGATTAGGGGTCAATACCATTCTTTTTTATGGAACACAAGCTCAAAAAGCCAAGTATCTTGATGATATCCTATCTGGAAAATTGAAATGTTCTTATTGTCTTACAGAACCTGGTGCAGGATCAGATGCTAATTCCGGTAAAACAAAAGCATCGATAAGCGAAGACGGAAAGCATTATATTCTCAATGGTCAAAAAATGTGGATTACGAATGCGGGTTTTGCAGATGTCTTTTCGGTGTTTTGTAAAATTGAAGATGATGAAAACTTATCGTGTCTTATTGTAGAAAAGGAATGGGGAGTAAAGTTAGGCGTAGAAGAGAATAAATTGGGAATACACGGATCTTCAACAAGACAAGTGTTTTTCGAAAATGTAAAAGTTCCTGTAGAAAATCTTCTAGGTGAAAGAAATAAAGGGTTCAAGATTGCCATGAATTCACTTAATATGGGTCGTTTGATGATTGGTGTAGCTGGATCTGCTATTGCAAAAAGAGGTTTTAGGTTAGGAGTACAATATGCTAATCAACGAATCCAGTTTAAAAAACCGATTGCATCTTTTGGAGCTATCCAGGAAAAAATAGCCAACATGGCAATTCGTATTTATGCGATAGAATCAGGATGGAATCGATTAGGAGGTGATATGGATACTCTGTATGATGAGTTTATTGCTGAAGGTTTAGATCCTCTAATAGCTAAACAAAAAGTTGCCCAGGAATTTGCAGCAGAATGTGCCGTAATAAAAGTTTTTGGATCTGAAGTAGAACAATATGTGATAGATGAAGCATTACAAATACATGGTGGAATGGGCTTCTCTGGAGAAAGTGAAATTTCTATTCATTATAGGAATATTAGAGGTAACCGAATCTATGAAGGTACTAATGAGATCAATCGATTGGTAATACCTGGTACAATTCTTAAATACGCTCTTAAAGGAAAACTACCATTGATGGAGTCTGCAATGCAGGCTTTTCAGGAACTACAGTCTGGAAATCTAAAACCCGCAGATAGTAGTAAGCCATTTGGTGAATTCGCTTTGGATTTTTTAGAAAATTGTAAGAAATGTGCCATGCTCATTAGTGGCCAGGCAATGCAAAAGTTTCAACAAGATATTCAGGAAGAACAAGAAGTATTATCACGATTGGCAGATATTATTTCACAAATATATATGTTGGAAGGAGTTATACTTAGGACTTTAAAAAACAAAGAACAGCATCAAAGTGTTCGCGAAGCTATAAGCTCAACATTTATGCATACTTCTGCAGATCTTATTAAGATTGCTGCTAAAGATGTGATTTTTGCTGCTTCTGAAGGAGATATGGGACTAACCAACCTTAAGGCAATTCATAAATTATTACAGCTGCCAATGAGGAATATTATTATGGATAGAAGAACAATCGCAACTTATTTTATACAAGAAAATCAGTATAAAATCTAAAAGAATATAATCATGAACAGCTATTATTTTGATGAAGGACATACGCTATTTAGAGAAAGTCTTAGGGCTTTTTTACAAAAAGAAGTGGTGCCGAATATTGATCAATGGGAAGAAGATCAACGTATTCCTAGAGAAATATGGAAGAAAATGGGGCAGATGGGTTTTCTTGGACTCTCTTATCCCGAAGAATTTGGTGGAGCAAATCTGGATTTCTTTTATGATGTTATATTCATTGAAGAAACTGCTAAAGTGTTTTCGGGAGGATTTGCAATTACACAGGCAGTAGTTCAATATATGTCAGGGCCGTATATTTTGAAATACGGTTCTCAACAACTAAAGCAAAAATATCTTCCAGGAATTATCTCTGGAGAAAAGATTAGTTGTATTGGTATTTCTGAACCATCAGCTGGATCCGATGTGGCTAATATAAAAACAACGGCAATACTAGATGGAGATCATTATATTCTTAATGGTTCAAAAACCTTTATCACCAATGCTATTTATGGAGATTTCGTAGTATGTGTTGTAAAGACAGATCCTAAAGCAGGGCCTGAAGGGGTAAGTTTGCTGATTGTAGATTTAGATAAACAAGGTATTTCTAAAACCAAGCTAAAGAAATTGGGATGGCATGCTTCAGACACAGCAGAACTAGCATTTGATAATGTTAAGATACCCAAAGAGAATCTTATAGGAGAAGAAGGACAAGGGTTTTACTATTTGATGGGAGGCTTACAGGTAGAAAGGTTAGCTGGATCTATTATGGGATATGCCGCTTGTGAAGCTGCAATGGGATACACGCTACAGTATATGTCAGAAAGAGCAGCGTTTGGTAGGCCTATCAATAAGTTTCAGGTGTTGAGACATCGCATGGCACAACTGACTTCAGAGATAGAGTCTTGTAAACAATTTGTGTTATACTGTTCCAGATTAAATAATGACGGTAAGTATGCGGTTAAAGAATGTTCTATGGCTAAACTTTTGGCAACGGAATTGTCTGATAAAACGATGACGCAATGCCTACAATCTTTTGGAGGATATGGGTATATGGAAGATTTTAAAATAGCCAGAATGTTTAGAGATAGTAGAATCGGAACTATAGGAGGTGGCACCTCAGAGATTATGAGAGAAATTATAGCAAAAATGGTTATCGATGATGTCTCTTATGAGCAAGCAAATAAAAAGGATGTAAACAGTAATAATAATAACGAAAGTAAGATTATGAGTAAAATAGAAAATGTACTAGAGACTATTCAGGAAAAGGCAGGAAAAGCAGATAGTTTAAAAAACACACTAAAGTTTAATTTTGGAGAAGATCAATTATTTATTGATGGAACAGGTGATAAAAACCTTGTTTCTATTGAAGATAAGGAAGCAGATTGTCAAGTAGATGTTACTTTTGATGATTTTATGGCTTTGATTAAAGGAGAACTTAATCCTATGGGTGCAGTGATGAATGGAAAGGTAAAAATTAAAGGGGATATGGGAGTTGCGATGAAATTACAGTCACTATTCGCTTAAACGAAATGTATTATGGTCACTGATATTCAGGAAACGTCTATTTCGGTAATAAATGACATATATGCCCAACAGAAATCTTACCATAGAACTGTTGGAAAAACTACCGCTTCAGAGCGGATTAAAAAACTGAAGAAATTTCAAAAGAATATTCTAAAATATCGAAAAGAATTACAGGATGCTATGTGGAAGGATTTTAGAAAACCCGCTGCAGAAGTTGACCTTACTGAAATTTATCCAGTATTTACGGAAATTAGATTTGCCATAAAAAATCTAAGAAGTTGGATGAAACCTACACATGTTTCAAGTCCAGTAACAATGATAGGAACGACTTCCTGGATTCAATATGAACCAAAAGGAATGTGCCTGATTATTGCTCCTTGGAACTATCCAATGCAGCTGCTTTTTGCTCCTTTAGTATCTGCAATTGCTGCTGGAAATACGATTATACTCAAACCATCTGAGTTTACCTCTCATACGGTACGTGTGATGAAAATAATTATTGAGGAAACCTTTGATAGGAAGGAAATTGCTTTAGTAGAGGGCGGTGTAACTATATCCACTGCCTTATTGGATATGAAATTTAGTCATATCTTTTTTACTGGAGCACCAGAAATTGGTAAAATCGTTATGTCTGCTGCTGCAAAATATTTGTCCAGTATAACATTAGAGTTAGGAGGGAAGTCTCCTACAATCATAGATGAAACAGCAAATATTAAAGCTATAGTTCAAAGAATTACTTGGGCAAAATTTATCAATGCAGGACAAATATGTATTGCTCCAGATTATGTAATTGTTCACGAAAGTAAAAAAGAGGAATTGGTTCAAAGCCTCTCAAATCAAATCACAAAACACTATGGTTCTGATGCGATGCATTCTCCAGACTATCTCAGGATTATTAATGCTAAACACTTTTCTAGATTAAAAGCATATCTGGAAAACACGATAAAACAAGGTGGTAAAGTAGTTTATGGTGGCACTTTAGATGAAGCTGAAAATTATATCGAACCAACCTTAGTTACCGATCTTCCTTTGGAGTCTGATTTGATGCAATATGAGATTTTTGGTCCTATACTTCCTATTATAACCTATAAAAATAAGGAAGAAGTGATAGAATTGATCAACTCTAGAGAAAAACCACTGTCTTTGTACGTATACAGTCAGAGTAAAAAAAATATCAATTATTTTATGCAAAATACAAGTGCTGGTGGTTCTTGTATAAATATGTCAGCCGTTCATGTGGGGAATCCCAATCTACCATTTGGAGGGATTAACAATAGCGGTATCGGTAAATCCAGAGGACATTACGGTTTTATTGAATTTACTAATGAACGAGCTATGTTTAATCAAAAGTTCCCTAGTGCTATTCAATTAATGACACCACCATATACAGAATTTAAGCAAAAGTTGATTGATTTAACGATAAAGTACTTTTAATAATTAACGTAGAGGAAATCCTTTGGCAGCCCACCAAGGATGTATTTCTATAACTAAACGACCAGCTTTGACCATTGGGTCCATATTGGCAAGACTGTCTGCTATTTTTTGGGTTGGTGTATTATATATGGTAATCCCACGGATATCACCATCATCTCCAAAAGGACCCGAAATATCGGTATATCCTTCTTTATACATTCTTCCCAGATGCGCTAAATGTAGTCTTTGTAAACTATCTGTGACTTCCTTGGATTGCGATCGATTTGGTCCACGTTTTAAAAAAGCTATGAAGTATTGTTGCATTAGAATAGTGTCTCCTGTTTCTGTATCAACATAATCAAATATTTGAAATCCATCTTTTAGTAATTTTTCTCTAACTGATTTTATAGATGGTGTTATGGTTTCCAGAACTTCTCGTGTCACTTTGGATTCCGTTGTGTCTTCTTTAGGTTTTTGATGACAAGAAAGTAGAAAGAGCAGTATAGGAAGCAGGAGTATTTTCTTCATTTTTATATGATTTAAATCTTCTTCTATGTGAAAATAGTAATTTTTACCAAATTTTATAGGGATTCTTGCTCAATTGAGAGTTGTAATACCTGTTATCACCTGTAACCTCTTCTCCTAACCAATCTGGTTTTAAGAATTCTTCATTTTCATTAGATAATTCTATTTCTGCAACTATCAGACCTTCGTTTTCACCATAGAATTCATCTACTTCATAGGTGTGGTTTCCGATCTGTACCTCATAGCGTGTTTTTTCAATGACACCTTTTTCGCATAATTGTAATAGTACTTCTGCTTCTTTGAGATCGATTTCTTTTTCCCATTCAAAACGGGAAGTTCCAGAATCATTGCTTTTACCTTTAATTGTTAGAAACCCTTTACCTCCTTTGATCCGAATTCTAACAGCTCGCTCAGGATTAGAATTTAGATATCCTTGTGAGATTTTGGTGTTTTTTTGTGCTTCCTTCTTAAAAGATTCAGATGTTACTAAGAATTTGCGTTCGATTTCAATCATTGATACTATTAGATATTATCTTTTTTTAAAAGGCGTAGATTTGAAAATTATAAATTCCATAATTTTTCAAATCTAGCACCTTAAAATTATAAAATGATCTTTATTTAGACCATTTTTTGATATTTCTCTCATTTAATCTAGCCAAATCTTTATTTCCCGCCTTTTTTGATAGTTCTAATGATCTTTTTGCAGCTACTATGGCTTCTGTTTTTCTGTTTAGATCTGCAAGGATTAGTGATTCTCTATACACCTGAAAAAACAATGCATTCTTGTTTTTAGTAACTTTTTGAATATACTCTAACGCTCTATCTAGATCTTTTTGCGCTTCGTGCAAGTATAACGCTACCTGAAAATAATCAAAATCTGTTGGTCCAGAAATGGTTTTTTCTATACTGGCCATGGTCTTTTTATGTGTGTCAAATTTTAGGGGAACTACTATTTTGCTTCGATCCCAAGAAAACACTAATTGTGAACTATCTAAAGTGATTTGATCAATATAGATTAGTAGTGTTTCTATAACGTCACTTGTTTTGATATTCTTGGCTGTGAAACTAGCAATAGGTTCTAGATTTACATAGCTATTCCAATTGCCTGATGTATAAGTGTAAAAATATATTTCCCAGTTGCTTTTCCCTGGCTTCGTAAGAATTGCGTAGGAGCCTTTTTTTATTGGTGTTTCAAAAATGGTAATGTCATCACTAAAAGTGATTTTTGTTGCGGCATTCGCACCAGTTCTCCATAATTCATTATAAGGAATAATGCCATTTTCTCCGAAAATGATTCGATTTCTTTTGCTGGGTCTAAAATATGCGATTTCGATTTCAGTCAATCCCACAGTTTGTGTAGTTTTTGAAGATGGACTTAGAGCAGGAACGGTAAGTTGTGCATGAACTGTTACTAAGGAAATCATGCTGATAAAAAATATTTTAAACATAGTATGTTGAAATTTTGATGTGATTAAAGATTAGAAAAGTACTCTTTAGGAGTAGTTCCCATTAAATCTTTAAACGACTTATTAAATGTAGTTTTAGAGTTGAAGCCTGCTTCTTGGGCAAGACCAAAAAAAGTCATGTTTTTAGCCTGGTCCGTTTTTGCCAAGGCTATAAATTCTTTGATTCGATAATAGTTTACGTATTCGAAAAAGTTCATTCCTATTCGTTCATTGAGTAAACGTGCTATTTCAGGATTACTTACTCCTAACATTTCCGCTAGTTCAGATTTTAGGAGTTTTCTGTTTAAATATGGTTTTCTTTCCTCCATTAAACCTTCTAGTTGAGATTTTAAACTGTCTAACTCATGATTTGATAACTTGGATTGCGCATATTTTTTAGGAGTTACTAGCTGAGTAACTTTGAATAACTGAGGTTCTTTTATATTATAAAATGTAATAAATAGAATAATAAGAGCAATGCTTATCCATATGATCTGCCAAGCAGATTTGTTTAAGAATGGGAGTCCCAAGAGCCAATATATAAACATACTAAACCAGCATAGAAGGCAGACGCCTATTGCTATCAGGAAATTCAGGAAAAACCGAGATTTTACTGTATAACTTAATTCGTTTTGGATGTCTTTTCTGAATTTTAAAAATATTTTAAGACTTAAAACCCAATACGTGATATTAAACAGTAATCCAATAGCAATAAAGAATAACGTAAATCTAAATTTCTCTCCACTTTCTGATCTTTCCTGTAATACGGTATCTGATGGCAGAATAAAAGCAACAGTTACAAATATGTTATATACTAAAGCAGGTATGTAATGAAGTAATTCTTTATACGAAAATGGTTTATTCAATAAACTAGATCGAGTAAATAAGTAAATCGTAGCACCAAATAGAAGTGTTGCGAATTCAGAAAAAACAACCCATCTGTAATTATCTCCGAAGTAACCGGAGATATATAATATGCGACCGCTTAGGCCTACGGCTAAAACTAGTACTAAAAAAGCAATGTATTTATTGATGCTTTTTCTTTTTTTTGGAGAAAAAATATAAATAAACAATAAAAACAAGCTTTGAAAGTATCCGAAATAGACTAACTGATTTAGGAATGATTGCATATTAGTAATGATCTGTTTTTATGTATTCGATGTATGTTTTAGCAACTCTAAAACATACATCGGGTTTAATATACTAGTTTAATACGAACTGATTTACATGTAACACTCCTTTGTGATCCATTTTAAGGTTTTCTTTGTAAAAAGCATCAAATGCTGACTTGCTTTCCCATTGAGTGATAACTAGTAGGTCTGGGTTGTGGTAATAACCTACAGGCGACTTTCCGTTGGTTAGCTGTATGATTTCTTTTCCTCCTTTTGCTATGGATTTTTGTAACCATGTTTTAGTGAATTTATTGAAAGATGCAGCATCTTTTTTCCAATAGGATGTAGCTACAATATATTTGCTTTTGTCTATTTTGAAAGAAATGTCTCTTGGCATTTCATAATAGGTTAAATTAAATATAGACCACATATTTCTACGTTGCTGATGAAAATCCGGAACAACATTATCAATTTCAGCAATGAATTGTTCGCGATTTTTTAAGTCACTCCACTTTCCAAAAAGAAAACTAGTAGGTTGGATATTTCCTTGGGTGGTTTCTTTAATACTGAATCCAGGTTGCGGTCTATAGGTCCTTTTAAAAGCTACAGGGAAGGCAGTCTTTTTGTATTTTTCAAAGTCCTTTGCGATATCAGGCTTATTGGTTAGTAAAAGAATGTCTAGAATTTCTCCTTTTTTAAATTCAAAGGATTTTACATTGGATTGAGCAAAAATACTTGTCGTTATTAGACAGGTTATAAATACTAAGGCGAGATTTTTTAATAACTTCATTATTCGTTTTTTAATGATTTATAATTTTTAAACAAATGTAGAAGCTGTTTTGGATATTCAGTAATAATAGGGGTTCAGAAAGATACGTATACCGTATATGAACGAATTATAGGGTGTTTTTCACCTGTATTTCTTTTATTTCATCAGAAACTATTTTTTTTCTATTGAATTCATTATTTGCTAACCATACCATTGCAGAAGCTATGGTTTCTGGATTAATGGACTTGTATTTTTTTAGAGAACCAATTAGTAAAGGATTCATGATCTTCATTAATTGCTTAAAGAAATATTCTCCAGCTCTTTTTTCATTTCTTTTACCACCGATTAATGATGGTTGTAATATGTGTGTTTTAGAGATTTCTAGATCTAAAACTGCTTCTTCCATTTCGCCTTTGGTACGATTGTAAAACACATTACTTCTTGAATCTGCTCCCAATGCTGATACAACGATAAAAGTATTAATACTATTTAGGCGACAAAGTTCAGCAGCTGTTACAGGAATACCATAATCGATACTTCGATATAATCCTTTGTCTGGAGTTTTAGCATTGGTAGTTCCAATGCAGCAAAATACTTCGTCTGCAATAAAATTGGCAGCAATAGTTTTTAATTGAAGTACATTAATCAAGTGTTCTTCTATTTTAGGATGAGATATCCCAATAGTTTTTCTAGAAAACAATTTGATTTTAGCATATCGATCATCTTCAAGTAATGACCTTAAAAGAATTCCTCCTGTTAATCCTGTTGCACCTAGTATTATTGCAGTTTTCATAATTAATCAATTTCGGTCAAATCGAGCGGAGTCGAGATGTAATTAGATTAAAGATCTCTCGACTCCGCTCGAGAGGACAGAAGAGTTATAACATACCTTCTCCAAAGATATTATAAAATAAGATTCTAAATCCACTATTTTTGCATTGTGGATGAACTACTTGCTCATAGAAAAATTATACATGTTGACATGGATGCGTTTTATGCTTCTGTGGAACAAATGGATAATCCTGAACTTAAAGGGAAACCATTAGCTGTTGGTGGTGGAGGAAAACGCGGGGTAGTTAGCGCAGCAAGTTATGAAGCGCGTAAATTTGGGGTACGTTCGGCTATGCCAGGTTTTACTGCTAGAAAACTGTGTCCTGAACTACTCTTTGTACGACCAAGATTCGATCGATATCAGGAAATTTCTAAACAGATTCGAAAAATATTTTTTGACTATACAGATTTGGTAGAACCTTTGTCATTAGATGAGGCATATCTGGACGTAACAGAAAATAAAAAAGGAAACCCAAGCGCCTCTTTGATTGCTCAAGAGATCAGACAACAAATTTTTGATGAAGTTGGACTGACTGCCTCTGCAGGAGTATCCATTAATAAATTTATTGCTAAGGTAGCAAGTGATTATAATAAACCCAATGGCCAAAAAACGGTAAACCCGGAAGAAGTAATCGAATTCTTAGAAGATCTGGATGTTAAAAAATTCTACGGCGTTGGGAAGGTTACACAAGCCAAGATGTACAAAATGGGAATTTATACAGGGAAAGATCTAAAGACTAAATCAGAAGAATTCCTAACCCAACATTTTGGTAAATCTGGGGGGCATTATTATAATATTGTTAGAGGAATACACTTGAGCGAAGTGAAACCAAATAGAGAACGAAAATCATTGGCTGCAGAAAGAACTTTTAACGAAAATATATCTTCAGAAATATATATGCTGGAACGATTAGAAAACATCGCTGAAGAATTGCAAAAAAGATTAAAAAGGAGCAAAGTATCTGGAAGAACCGTAACTTTAAAGATTAAATACAGTGATTTCACACTTCAAACTCGTAGTAAGACATTACCGTATTTTGTAAATGATGCTGCAATACTATTAGAGACTTCAAAAGAATTATTGTATCAATCAGAAATGAAGAATTCTGTTCGATTATTGGGTATTTCACTTTCAAATTTAAATACAGGCAAAAAAGATCAAAAAAAGAAAGAAAAAGAAGAAGTAGAGATTATTCAGTTGCGATTCGATTTTTAGAAGTTATATCATATTAATTGGCAATAGTTTATATGCTACATAAAATCTCTGCCGCACGTTTTAGTGTATCTTCTGTTTTAGCAAAACAAAATCGTAGTACTTTATCATCCTGTTGATTCATATTAAACACGGAAACAGGAATCGAAGCAATTTTATGCTCTTTTGTTAACCTTTCGGCGAAAGCCACATCACCTTCATCCGTAATGGCAGCATACTCTAATAACTGGAAATAAGTTCCCGCTGCAGGAATGTATGAAAATCGGGAATCTTTGATTAGAGATAAGAATAAATCCCTTTTTTCTTGATAAAAATCTGGCAAGGATAAATAATGCTCAGGTGTTTTCAGGTATTCTGCTAATGCCTGTTGCATAGGGTGGTTACTGCAAAAAACATTGAATTGATGTACTTTTCTGAATTCTGCCATAAGATCTTTGGGAGCAAGACAGTATCCCATTTTCCAACCAGTAGTATGAAAAGTCTTTCCAAAGGAAGCTGTAATGAAAGCTCTTTCTGCTAACCCTGGAAATCTGGCAATACTCTGATGTTCCTGACCATTAAAAATAATATGTTCATAAACTTCATCACTCAGTAAGATGATATCGGTATCCTTTAATAATATTTCTAACTGAAACATATCTTGTTTAGATAAAATGGTTCCAGTTGGATTATGCGGAGTGTTGATGATGATCATTTTAGTTTTAGAAGTAATTTTACGTGCTACTTCTTTCCAATCAATACTATAATCAGGAGCTAACAATTGAATTGGAATGACCGTTCCACCAAATAATTCTATAGAAGGCTCATAAGAATCATAGGCTGGTTTAAAAATAATCACTTCATCTCCAGTGTTCACAAATGCCGAAATGATTGTAAAAATAGCCTGTGTTGCTCCAGAAGTAATTGTTATATCGGATTCTGGATGATAGTTGCTTTTATAAAGCGTATTAGTTTTCTCTACAATTACTTCTCTTAACGATAGTAAACCTGGCATAGGCGCATATTGATTATATCCATTATTCATTGCATTAGAAACAAGATTGATGAGGTGTTGATCTCCTCCAAAGTTAGGAAAGCCTTGTGACAGATTTATAGCTTGATGCTCGCTTGCTAATTTGCTCATAACAGTAAAAATTGTAGTAGAGACGTTAGGCAATTTAGAATGGATATTTCTCATAGTTGTAGATCAAAAAAAGAAGGTGTAAAAAAACCCTGAAGTTTTCAGGGTTCAAAGATGATAAATAAAATTGTATGCCTAAAATATATGACAATATCCCTGGTGACATTTATCAGAAAAATCACCTGTTACCTCCCAACAATCCTGTGTTGTAGAACAACGGATATTTGTTCTACAATAGTACCCACCATTAATAGATTGCTGTTCTACTTTGTCTAATTTTGCAACGTTGTTTAATTTTAAAATTTTTGATAACATAGTTTTGTGTTTTAAATTATTGATATTTTACCTGCTTTATGAAAAGGTTTTGGGTTAACCCTTGATAGAATCAAGTACTTATTGTACTACGATTCTGCACTTAAGATGAATTTTTTTTATAAAGCTATGCATGTTCTATTGATACATGCCCAACCCGCATCTCCAGTTACTATAATACAATCTCTTCTTCTTTGACATCCAATAGGATATTGTATAGTACCTCCCTTAATTCCTTTTTGTTGTTTTTTGTCTAACTGCTCAACATCTTTTAATTTTAAAATTTCAGATAACATAATTTTGTGTTTTAAATTATTCGTGTTTTACCTACTCTTTGACAAGGTTTTCGGTTTCCCCTTTTTAAAATCAAGTACTTATTGTACTACGATTCTGTACTCAAGGTATACCGAAATGAAGGTGTAAAAAAATGAAACATCCGTATTTTTCACAAAATACGGATGTAAATAATAACAGTTTTTTTTATTCCTTTTTTAGTAAGGATTATCACAAATACAAATACTCTCATGAGTACCCATATCAGGTTCGATTACTTCGCAATCTCCACCTTTTATCTTATGCATAGAACTTGTGTTGATCTTAGCGATAGTAAGCTTTTTAAAAGTGATACTCTGTTCTTGTTTTGTTTTCATAATCTTAATGTTTAAAATGAATTATTATTTTTATATGCACTCCAATGAATATGTTATCAAGGTACTTTTTATACCCGATAATTCATAAATAAGTAACCGTATTTTAAAGAAATTAAGGTGAGATTTAGCAATTAAATAGAGGAGCTTTTATCTTTTGTAATAATCTGTTATTCTATGTGTATTTTAACTCTGATTACTTATTTTTTTGATGTAATAAGAAGGGTTTAATCCTGTCTTTGATTTAAAATGTTTAGTAAACGAATTATCCGTTTTATATCCAATTTCTAGAGCAATTGATTTAACAGAAAATGATCTAAACTTTTTGTCGTTCTTTAACCTTTTTAGAGCATATTCGATTCTTAGATCATTAATATAGTCGTTGAAACTAGCTGCTTTATGCGTTTTAATGATTTTAGATAAATAGGTAGTATTTGTTTTTACTTTTTTAGACATGGATCTTAAATCACAATCGGTATTTAAGAAAAACTCTTGGCTTTCGAGTTTGTGTAATCCATTAAGAACAGCATTAACTTTTTTGTCATCAATGATAATAGACTTAGTCTGGTTTTTTTCTTTGGGTTCTAAAGTGTTTATTTTTTGTATTAATGTATCAAAACGCACTTTATTACTTTTTTGTTTTCTAAAATATTTAAAAAGAATAAACATTATAAAAACACAAACGAATAGTAGTATAAAGAACACATACTCTTTATAACGCGCTTTTAATTTATTTTCTAGTTTTTGGGTATTCTGCTTATGTAATTTGTTTACAGTTTTGTTTGTTGCATGCTGAAACTGTGCTTGTAGTGCTACAACTTTCTCTAAATATATTGATTCCTGTTTTTTGTCAATTACTTTATAGCATTTTGCAAATAAGTTATTTATATCTATGAATCTTATGTTTCTTGAATCTTTTTCTTCTAATAGAGGTTCCGTGTTTTTTAAGTAAGAAATGGCTTTATTATATTCTTTTTGCTCATAAAAACAACTTGCCAGAAAATAATAGAGATTTAGTATTGATTTTTTTTGGGTAATCTTCTTATTTATCAGAATATCCTCAGCTGAATAAAAATGCTCCAATGCTTGGGGTAGTTTGTTTCTATTATATGATACGATGCCTTTTTTAGTTAATAAATCAATATGTCCTATAGAATAATCCAACGGTTCTGCCATTGCTATACCTATGTCTGCATAATGTAGCACCGAATCATATTTTCTTTGATCGAGGTATGTCTCACTAATTATGGTAAGAAATTTAACGTGATCTATACTATTTTTATATGATGAATTTTCAATAAGTCGTAATGCGTTTTTACAAACCTCTAATGCTTTATCCAATTGCTGCATTCTTCTAAGAATCATTGCTAATCCTGAATTTACTGCAAGTTCATATTTTATATTTTTATTCTTTTGTAAAATTTTTAGTGCGAGATCATAAGAATCAAGGGATTTTTGATTTTTCCAGTCTTTTAAATAAGCATTTCCTAATTTTATATAACATTTAGATAAAAACGTATCGTCTTCTATCTTTTTTGCAAGTTTGATAGTTTTATTTAGATAATAGGTGCTACGTTCATATTCCTCCTTTTTATAGAAGAATACCGCTATGTTATAGTGCTGTTGTGCTAAAATTAGATCACTATCGGAAATCTTATTAAGGGCGATTTCATAAATTTTACTTTCTTCAAGGGTAGAGTGTTGTATACTTTCTATTAATTGCTTAGGAGATTTAGTTACCAAACTATCAGGAATGATTGATTGAATTTCGGTAGCAGTTACAGTTTTGGTTAGAAACACAAATATAGTAATGAGCCCTATTGATAGAAGTTGTTTTGAGAAGAAAGTCATTTATTTAAAATTCGATGATTTCTCAAAAATAGTGTTTTTCGTTTTTTAAATTTCTGTAAAATCGGTAATGGAATATTTAAAAGCTATTAATAACAAGATTAGTTAGAAAATAGTGTTGTGATGGCTCAAAATAAATTTGAAATAAAGATAAACGTCACTCATTTAATTAAGATGAAGATGCAATAGTAGTAATTATGTCATTTGCTTTTTGTTTAAAATTGTCCCTATATTTCAAACGATTTCGTAATGAAAGCTCAACAAAATTTGAAATCTATTTTAATTCATTATAAATACAGCATAAAAACATCAAAATCTTGTTAAAAACAAGTTTGAAGCTTACTTTTGCTATTCAAAAATTCTAAACATTCTTAATAATGAGTGGATTGATAAAATCTTCAATAGCTAGAAAGGTGGCGATGGCACTTTCGGGACTTTTCTTAGTGTTTTTCTTATTACAGCACTTTACCATTAATTTGACTTCTATTATTAGTCCAGAGACTTTTAATGAGTTATCACATTTTATGGGTACAAATCCATTGGTGCAGTTTGCTTTACAGCCAGTGTTAATTTTTGGGGTAGTTTTCCATTTTATTATGGGATTTATTTTAGAAATAAAAAATAGAAACGCCAGAGCAGTTAAATACGCTAAATATAGTGGCGGAGCTAATTCTTCTTGGATGTCCAGAAATATGATTCTTTCAGGTTTAGTAATTCTAGCATTTTTAGGATTGCATTTTTATGATTTCTGGATTCCTGAAATGGTACATAAATATGTGGAATTTGCTCCAGAAGATCCAGCTCGTTATTATCCCGAGTTACTAGAGAAATTCGAAAGTCATGTTCGTACTATACTGTATGTCATTTCTTTTGTTTTCTTAGCATTACATTTATGGCACGGATTTGCATCATCGTTTCAATCGGTAGGATTCAATAATAAGTTTTCTGTTGGTGCTACTAAGTTTGCTAAGGCATTTGCAATTGTTATTCCACTAGGATTTATCATTGTATCAATTGTTCTTCATCTTAATCATGTATTAAATAACTAAAACCACTATTATGTCAATTTTAGACTCTAAAATACCAGAAGGTCCACTGGCAGATAAGTGGACAAAACATAAAAATACAATTAACCTGGTGAATCCAGCCAACAAGCGTAATATAGATGTTATTGTTGTGGGAACTGGATTGGCAGGAGGAAGTGCTGCGGCTACTTTAGCAGAACTTGGATATAATGTAAAAACATTTTGTTATTCTGATTCACCTCGTCGTGCACACTCCATTGCAGCACAAGGAGGAATCAATGCAGCAAAAAATTATCAAGGAGATGGAGATTCTAATTACCGTCTTTTTTATGATACTGTAAAAGGAGGAGATTATAGATCTAGAGAGGCAAATGTTTATCGACTAGCTGAAGTTTCTGGAAACATAATTGATCAATGTGTAGCTCAAGGAGTTCCTTTTGCACGTGAGTATGGTGGGTTACTAGATAACCGATCTTTTGGTGGTGTATTAGTATCACGTACTTTTTATGCTAAAGGACAGACGGGTCAGCAATTATTGTTGGGAGCATACTCAGCAATGAACCGACAGATAAATAGAGGAAAAATAAAAGCTTTCAATCGTCATGAGATGTTAGATCTAGTGAAAGTTGATGGCAAAGCAAGAGGAATTATAGCACGTGATTTGGTAACAGGAAAAATCGAACGTCATTCTGCCCATGCTGTTGTGTTAGCTTCTGGAGGATATGGAAATGTATTCTTTTTAAGTACCAATGCAATGGGAAGTAATGTAATGGCTGCCTGGAGAGCACACAGAAGAGGTGCTTTCTTTGCTAATCCTTGTTATACACAGATTCACCCAACTTGTATTCCGGTATCAGGAGATCATCAATCTAAATTGACTTTGATGTCAGAATCCTTGCGTAATGATGGTCGAATTTGGGTTCCAAAAAGGAAAGAAGATGCAGAAGCGATACGTGCTGGTAAATTAAAGCCAACACAATTATCCGAAGAAGAAAGAGATTATTACTTAGAACGTCGTTATCCTGCATTTGGGAACTTAGTTCCTCGTGATGTAGCTTCTAGAGCGGCAAAAGAACGTTGTGATGAAGGTTTTGGAGTAAATAAAACCGGAGAAGCTGTATATCTTGATTTTGCTGCGGCAATTCAGCGATACGGAAAAGAAAAAGCATTAACTTCTGGAATGCATAATCCAACTGCAGAGCAGATATTAGATTTAGGAGAAAAAGTTATCGAAGATAAGTATGGTAACTTATTCCAGATGTATGAGAAGATTGTGGATGAAAATCCATATAAGACACCAATGATGATTTATCCTGCAGTACACTATACAATGGGAGGTCTTTGGGTAGATTATAACTTGCAAACAACTGTTCCTGGTTGTTACGCTGCGGGAGAAGCTAATTTCTCTGATCACGGAGCAAATAGATTAGGAGCATCAGCATTGATGCAAGGTTTAGCTGATGGATATTTCGTATTGCCGTATACTATCGGTGATTACTTATCTCATGATATCAGAACCGGAAAAATTCCAACGGATTCACCAGAGTTTGATCAAGCAGAGAAAGATGTAAAAGATCGAATTGAGAAGTTAATGGGTGGATCAGGAGAACATTCTGTTGATTATTACCATAAGAAATTAGGTAAGATCATGTGGAATAAATGCGGAATGTCTCGTAATGAGCAAGGATTAAAAGAAGCGATTGATGAGATTGCTGCCTTAAGAGAAGATTTCTGGAAAAATGTAAAAGTACCAGGAGATGCTAATAGTATGAATCCAGAATTAGAAAAAGCGGGAAGAGTAGCTGATTTCTTAGAGTTAGGAGAATTATTTGCGAAGGATGCATTGGATCGTAACGAATCATGTGGAGGACATTTTAGAGAAGAATCTGTAGAGCAATCAGGTGAACAAAAAGGAGAAGCTTTACGTGATGATAAAAACTTTAAATATGTTTCTGCTTGGGAATATAAAGGAGAGCCTAAAGACGCTGTACTTCATAAAGAAGAGTTAGCATTCGAAAACATTGAATTAAAAACACGTTCTTATAAATAAAAAGCTATGAATCTTACATTAAAAATATGGCGTCAGAAAGACGCTCAATCCAAAGGAAAGATAGTAGAATATCCAATATCTGGAATTGAAGGAGACATGTCTTTTTTAGAAATGCTAGACGTGTTAAATGAAGAGTTAATTACTAAAGGAGAAGAGCCCGTAGTTTTTGACCATGATTGTAGAGAAGGAATCTGTGGAGCTTGTTCTTTACAGATCAACGGAGAACCTCATGGACCAGATCGTTTGGTGACAACTTGCCAATTACATATGCGTAAGTTTAATGATGGAGATACTATTTTTATCGAACCGTTTAGAGCAAAAGCTTTTCCAGTTGTTAAAGACCTAATGGTAGATAGAAGTTCATTTGATAGAATCCAGCATGCTGGAGGATATGTTTCCGTAAACACTTCTGGAAATACTATTGATGCTAATGCAATTCCTATAAATAAAGATAATGCGGATGATGCATTTGCTGCGGCAACTTGTATTGGTTGTGGAGCTTGTGTAGCGGCTTGTAAAAATGCTTCTGCGATGTTGTTTACAGCGGCAAAAGTATCTCAATATGCATTACTGCCGCAAGGACAAGTAGAGGCTACGGACCGCGTAATGGCTATGGTAAACCAAATGGACGAAGAAGGATTTGGTAACTGTACCAATACCGGAGCTTGTGAAATAGAATGCCCTAAAGGAATTTCTTTAGAAAATATTGCACGTATGAATCGTGAATATCTTAGCGCAAGTTTGAAAGGATAAAAGATTATTGTCACACTGAGCTTCCTCCAGAGGCGGATAGATGTCGAAGTGTATTTATACAAGAATTATTATTAAAACTCCAAATCTGAAAAGGTTTGGAGTTTTTGTTGTTGACTCCTTTTTAGAGGTAAAATTTCCTCTAGTCTCAATTTTCACTTTTAATTAGAATAATGTTTTAGAGAATATTCCCTTAAATTATAGTGATAACTTACTTTTTTTATCGTTATTTGGTAAAGTAAATGAATTGTCAGATTCATTTTTTTTAATCAATACCCCGCCAAGATAAAATCGATATTACTTTAAAAAATTTTCTTGTTTAGAATCTATACATTTTATGTTATTAGATAAAGATATTTGCTATGTAGCAAATAGGCGTAAACCGAAAAGCCTTTAATAGAGTAGGGAATCTTAAAACCTATAAAATGAGTGATTTAATTAAATTTGCTAAAGAGCAAGGTCGTATTATTGAAAGAGAAGAACTTAAAAATTTGAACGGAGGTAGAGAAGCCTTGATGCATGAATGTCCTAGTTCAGAAATTCATTGTACTTGTAATGGAGCACATTCTTGTGTAAGTTCTGTTCAGGAATGTTGGGATGCATGCTAAACTTACAAATACTCAGTCTCTTTGTAGACTGAGTATTTAATATTGTTTTATTAACATATTTAAACTCTTGTATAATGAACTTCTAAGATTAAGTTCTAGAAATGCATTACTAGAAAGAATTGAGTTTTTTTTTAATTCTATTCATTAGATACATCTACACCATTAGTGAAATTGTACTTCAGGTTGTTTAATACTTTATCAGCATCAATAACCTTCCCTTTAGAAGGGGTTACAAAATCATAGTCCGGAATTGGCAATTTCATTTTTTTGCAGATAGCACTATAATATTCAGCTTTTGGAGGATGTTCTGGATAGGAAGCATTAAAAGTTGTATTCCAGCGATTAGTTTCTATTATTTTTTTAATGATACCTATACAATCTTCTCTGTGAATTAAGTTTACAGGTGCGAGAGGATTTTTGATATTTTTTCTTTTCGAAAGCATGGTAGCTGGATGTCTTCTCGTATCAAACAAACCTGCAAAACGAAGTATGGTAGTTTCGAATTTTTGATCATTTAGTAAAAGTTGTTCTGTTTCTATTAATTGTTTCCCAGCATTAGAAGATGCATTAGGGATAGTTTCTGAAGTAATCAAAGGAAATCCTTCAAGATCTGCAAAAACAGAAGTAGAGCTGATAAAAAGTACTTTATCGATAGTGGATCTTTCTATATATGGAATAATATTTTGGATTTTACCTACAAAGTTGCTTTCTGGATTTCTTCTTAATCCTGGAGGAATGTTGATAATTAGAATTTTACTTCCGTCTAAAAAAGAATCAATAGAACCTTTAGGACCGTCTTCCGCAACTTTAATAAGATATGGATGAACACCTACATCTTTTAGAGTAGTTAATTTATTTTCTGAGGTTGTGGAACCTTTAATGCTGTATTTTTCTTTGAGTAATGCTTTGGCTAAGGGGAATCCTAACCATCCTGTGCCAAGGATACTAATTTGTTTCATATTTAATTAAAATAATTCTTTAGCATAAATTCTGCTGAAGCATATTTGTTTCGAATATCCTTTAGAGTATCTAAGGCTTCGTCTATTTTCCGTTTTTCATTATAATATGAACCACCAATACCTCCTATGATAATAGCGATGATACTTTTGGCTTTTGAAGAATTTTTGGGACTGTCTAGATCCAAATCAGGTATTTCTAATACATATTTTTTAACAAATTCATCTTTAACTGTATTAAGAAGAAATGTTTTTATTTCCTGAGAATATTGACTGAACTGCTCGATTTCTTCAAGATTAGCTTTTTCACTGATCAACCTATCAGCCTGAACTTGTATATCGGTTATTTGTCTTAAAATATTATTCTTCATTTATAGTCGCTTTTTTAGAAGCGGAGCTCAATGTATCCAGCACTTTTTCGGTGTATTCTAATCTCAAAGTTTTCTTAATTGTAATGGCATCATTAAGTACAAATGGTTTTGGAATCATCGTTTCAGAACGTTTCGGGATAGAAAACAGATCACTTTCTAACAGATTGTATGAGGATTCATATAAAACAATTTCAGGGACTGAATCTTTATGAAATTGCATTCTAAGTTCTAAAGGGTCATTGTCTCTTAGGTGATATGTGAGTAGACGATTGCTCCATCGTTTGGTAAATGCATTATACACAGAACCATCTTTATGTGATACATCTTTAGGAGTAACTCCGTTTACAAACAAACTTTCAAAATTAAAAGACTTACGCATAAATAGATCAATTCTATTTAGGTTTCGTTGCGGACGTATGCAAATATCTAGTATTCTGGAATCTTCTTGAATACTATCAAAAGTGGTTTCAATTTTTACGGATTTAATATCTTTTACGGGAGCGGTATTAACATAGTTGAAAGAGTTACTGTATTTACTCTCAATAGTATTTTGATTCCAATCTTTGGCAAGATTTTTAAGTCGATCAATATGGTTTTTTGTCCAGGAATCTAATGTATGATCATAAGACGCCCAATATGCTTTATTTTGGTCTTCATGTAATATGTAAACCAAGCTATTTGGTTTTTGTCTTTCTTTTGTGAAATCAGACTTAAAATGGGATGCTCCGAGGCATATTAATGCTAGCACGAAAACAATAGTTCCCAACATACTTTTTTTAGTATAAAAACCAATCACAGGTAATAGCAACGAACAAAGCAAGACTGTTAGAATCGATGAAACGAAGGCTATTTTTAATCCTAAAGCAACAGGGAAAGTTGCAATAAAGGGTACAATCATAATAATCGATGGTAGACACAAAAGAAGCATTAATAATGGAAATGGTTTCTTCTGATTAATCAAAACAAACTGACATAAAAGACACAGTAATACAGGTATAATAAAATAACTAGCACCTTCTAAATAAACAGCGGCAGCTCCGCAAATCACGATCCAAAAAAATAAAGGAGCAACTAATATACTTGGGAGTTCTTCTGAATTATCAAAAATGCTATACACTTTAAAGAATGCCGCTATAGCTAATAATACTGCTCCAGCTATATAATAATAACCATTATAAGGAAAACCGTGTAAAATATCGTTGTATTCTGGATATATGATTAAAGCTAATTTCCAGAGTCCAAAACCAAGCACTCCTGCTAGACCTAAAGAAATTATAAATGCTAAAAACCCACTTCCGACTTCACCAGCATTGATACGAAACCTAGCCTTTCCGTATAGTATTAAACCAATAAAAAGGAAAATTGCTAAACCAAGTAAGGGATAAATCCAGTTGAAGGGATATTTAATAACCTTAAATATTGGAGCGTTAAAATATAAAAAGTCTTCTTCTGATTTTAAATTGGTAATATCGGAATTAGAAAAATACGTTAACAATGGCATTAAATAACTGCCTTGATGTTGTAATGTATTTAAGTCAAGATTTTGCCAGGTGTCATTAGCGGTATGATAGTCAAAATGATCGTCAATAAATGCAAAATTATAGCCATCAATATTTCCGTGTTTTCTGAAAACAGTTAAATCGGTATCATTAGGTAATAACTTATAAATACTATATGCTAAAGAATTTGTTACGGGAAATTTTGGATCGGCTTTTATGAATTCTTCTATCATTTTACCATTCTTGCCGTTTGTTTCTAATAGCATATAGGAATTTCCTCCACTTCCTCTTGCTTCAAAATTTAGTACAAGACCTACATCTTTTGTCCAGGGATGTTCTGAAACAAATAAATTGGCTCCATTTAAGCCTAATTCCTCTCCATCGGTAATACAGATGATAATATCATTCTTAGGAGTTACATTTTTTGTCAAATATGCTCTAATACCTTCTATAATTGTAGCAACACCACTAGCTGCGTCACTGGCTCCGTAGGAAGAGTGTTGACTACTATCATAATGTGATAGTAGGAGTAATGCTTTACCTTCGGTAGTACCTTTGATTTTAGCAATAATATTCTGAGGTTTAGTCATGCTGCCCAGATCGCCAATAGAAAAACCTTCTTGGATTTCTGGAGACAAACCTAGTTTTTTGAGTTCTTCTACAATATAATTCTTAGCTTCATCATGTGCAGGACTACCTATATAATGAGGCTTTTCAGAGATCTTTTTGACGTGTTCTAGTGCTCTTAAGGTAGAAAATTCTTTCTCAGGAGTATCGAGACCTGAAATTTGTTGTGGCATGCTACTATAAAAGGTATACCAAACGGCTAAGAAAATTAATACAAGAGTAAGTACTGAAAGAATTTTTTTCATCAGTTATTGGTTGTTTGAGTTAGTTTGTTTGTAAGAAAATATGTGAGATAAGTTTTCGAAGCGGAAAAAGAAGACTTTTTAATGAGTAACCTAAGAAGACTCACTTTTATCAATTTGATTTCTATTTCCCTCATTTGTTTAATATCCTTTAAGATAAACGTTGTGAACGTTCTTTTTTTAGATAATAACTAATTTTTGATTGGTTTATTGGTTTTGATAAAGGTAATAAAATAAGATTTCATCCTCTTTAATGTTAAAATGCTATTGAAAAAGTAATCCAAAATCACTATATTTAAGATTCACTAAATCACTATTATTATGGGAATTATAAGTTTTCAGGGCGCTAGAACTAAGGTAAAGAAGCAAGATAATACTCCGATTAAAGTTTCGGATTATATGACTAGGAATTTGATCACCTTTTCTCCAAAACAGTCTGTTCTTGAAGTTATGGAGAGCTTAGTAAAACATAAAATTTCTGGTGGCCCTGTAGTTAATGAACAAAATGAATTGTTAGGGATTATTTCTGAAGGGGATTGTATCAAACAATTAAATGAAAGCCGTTACTATAACATGCCTATTGATGATGCCAATGTAGAACGATTTATGGTAAAAAATGTGGAAACTATTGATGGTAATGTAAGTATTTTTGATGCAGCTAATAAGTTTTTAGAAACCAAAAGAAGACGTTTTCCAATTCTAGAAGACGGTAAATTGGTTGGACAAATTAGTCAAAAAGATGTTATGAAAGCGGCATTGAAAATGAATAGTCAGAATTGGAGAGACAAGTAGACAATCTTACTTATTTTTTTTTTGACTTTTGTGCTTTTGGATCATCTGTTATGATAAGCTTGTTTTCACGATCACCAGATATGAATAAACTTTTAGAAGAGTATCGATCAAAATTATGATCAGACTCCTTCCAGCTAGCTGTACCCAATATTGTGATTTTTTCTCCTATTTCAATTACTCCTTCTCGATAACGGATGCTTTTGTTGAAACCAAATAATCCGGTACTGTCTTTTCCATGCGATTGTAAATACATTTCAAGATGTTTAGGAGGATCATTCCAAGTTCCTGATGTGTGTTTTACATCTTTAACTAAGTAAACCATTTTAGTTTTTGGAGATGTGTCTACTTGTACTACAGCTCTTTCTCCAGAAGACTCTATTATAAAATCTATTGCTTTGTCTTCTTTTATGATGGTATGCCAAGATTTATTTTTACCACCACTCTTTTCTTCAACTATAATTTGATAATAGGCACATTTTCTTTTTCCGATAGGAGAGGTAAGGGGTTCACCTGAGGTGTTTACTTTTCCGATAAGTTTAGCGTATTCATTGTCTTTAATAAGTTGAATCCTTTTTGTGTTTACTTGTTTTAGTTTTCGTAGTATTTTGTTTTTGTGACTAAAATAATATCCGATCACACTAAATGAGATCATTAATAAGACAAAAATGCCTATTAATAAATAAGTATTAGAATTCATTTGAAACGGAATTATAAAATCAGACATACTAACTATTTCTTTTTACCAATGCATAATATTCATTTTCTAACGGAAGATACCCTTGATCATATACAAAATAATAGACTGTACCGACTTTAGTTGTGTAAATACTGGTGAAATGCTGAAAATCGAAACCTTTAGCAATTAGTTTTGATTTTGTTGTCTTAGTTTTTTCATTGGGATTGAGTTCCTCCAGTATTCGGTAATTTTTTCTGAGACGATTATTAATGTTTCTAACCAGGTTTTTACTATCCTTATTTAGTTTATTGTTAAAAGCATTTCTGCAATAATCACTACAGAATTTTTTATCCGCTCTACCGATAAGTTTTTCACCACATTCTGGACAATCTTTTTGCATATAGAATTAATTGTGTTTCGAAGATACGTAATTTACCCGTTTACAAACGTTTACATGTTAAAAGAAAATATCTTGTGCTAATCTAAAGGTATTCGCGTGGGCATCGACGATGATTTTGATTTCAGGAGAGTATCCACCACCCATAGAACACATTACCGGGATTGAGAGGTCCTTGCAGGTTTGTAAAACAAAGCGATCTCTTTCTTTACAGCCATTGATTGTGCACCCTAATTTACCTAGCTTATCTGAAGCCAGAATATCTACACCGCAGAGATAATAGATAAAGTCAGGTTTTTGCGTTTCGATAAGATTAGGGAGCGTTTCTTTTAATATTTTTAGATAATTTTCATCCTCAGTGCCATTAGCAAGTGCAATATCCAGATCAGATTGTTCCTTTTTAAAAGGGTAATTACTAGCACCGTGCATAGAGAATGTGAAAACATCAGTATCGTTCTTAAATATCTCTGCGGTTCCGTTCCCCTGATGCACATCCAGATCTACAATCAATACTTTTTTTATCAATCTTTTTTGTAGTAAATACCTTGCTCCAATGGCTTGATCATTTAATAAGCAAAATGCTTCACCACGATTGGTGTAGGCGTGATGAGTGCCGCCAGCGATATTCATGGCGATTCCGTAGTCTAAAGCATGTTCTGAAGCCTTTATAGTTCCATCTGCAATAATGACCTCTCTGTTCACCAATTCTTGGGATAAAGGGAAGCCGATTTTACGTACTGTTTTTCGATCTAAAGTTAGTTTTGTGAGCTCTTATAGTATTTTTGATCATGTACTGCTAAAATATGCTTAGAATCCGGAATTTGAGGTTCAAAAAAGTTGTCTTCATTACAGGTTCCTTCATGCAACAACTGTTCAGGCAATAGTTCATATTTAATCATCGGAAATCGATGAGCTTCGGGCAATGGATGTTTATAAATTGGATGATATGCTATTTTGAGCATTGAGAGTTATTCTTTGAATTGATATACTTTAAAGATTCTTTCTTTCGGATCGAAATAGTTATAATGCAAAATCTTGTTATGCATAAAGATGTTTATTGCATTAATTTCTTCCGGTAATGTATCTTCGAAATCATTTAGTTTGTCGTATTTGTTTATAGGAATATCTCCTTGTAAATGCTCAAAACTAGTATCAAATAAGCAATTTATATACGTAGTTCTGGAAGAAGTACTATATCCTCTATACCCATAAGAAGTTGGACTAAAATTTAATGAAGCGAAACCACCACTGCCAATCGTTCCACCAGCACTAAAACCTCCACCAGCACCTCCGCCGGATAAAAAAGCGATTCCTCCAAGTACAATATTATATTCATTAGCTACTTTATAAGCGGAAATACCTAAACTGCCTGATGAAACATTTTTAAGGAATTTTTTCGTTTTTTCTACTTTACGAAATTTATCTTTTCTAAATAGGAGTGAGATGTCAGAACCCTCGATAAAAATTGGTGAATTTTTAAAAGTAATTGAGTCTTTTTCTTCAATGGTATATTCCTTAATAAGCTCTTCTGTTTTTAGATCTAATATTGAAAATTTTAATTTGATCCCAGAACTGGCAATTTGAAATAATTTATTATCAAAAAGATAAGAATTACTTCTGCTAAAATCTTCTTCTGGTTTTTGCTGAATAGCGTATGTTTTATGTCTTGTTGTAAAAGTATCCAAATTTATATAACATAGTTTTGTTTCTTTTGGAGTAATATCAAAACTTATTACTAATTCATTACCCAAAGGATACAACTTAACTTGGCTGGATGTAGTCTCTAAAACATTAGGGTTACTGGATTCTATTTTAGCAATTCTATATTCTAACGGGATGCCTGCAAATATATTAGAAGCAGTGATTTTGGCATCAAGGCCTGTAAGGTTTGGGAATTCTAGATTTTCAAAGGTCACTACTTTTTTTTGAGAATTAAAATCTTCATCAAAGGTATAGATGTTTATATCTGATGTATTCTCCGTGACAGCTAAAATATGTACTTTGTTATTGTAATTAATACTTTTTATATACAGCTCTTTTTTTATTTTGAAATCGTCAAGAATTTTAATTTTTGAGGAGTTATTTGTAAAATCTATCTGTAGAATGGCAAATTTAGAGTTACGATCATTACTGTAAAGGATAGTGTATTTTTTGTCGACTATATTATAACCTAATAAATTTTTGTATTTAGAAGGTAACGTTTTTGTAGTAACCTTTGCAAGGATTTCATAATTAACGTCCAATAAGTAAGAATATAATTTTTTCTTCTCTTTTAATAATAATACCAAATCATTAGTAACCTGATTTGATATAGCAAAGGATTCCTTTTTGCTAAGATATGAAGTATAAAAAGTGTCGTTTAAATCCAATACTTTTTCCTGTGCATTTATAAAAAAAGTTATAAAAAGTAGATTAATAAGTACTGTAATTTTTTTCATCTTTTTATTCATAACAAGCAGCTATAATTTTCTTAAAGTAATATTTATTTGGAGAGTAATTCATATTTGATCATTTTTTTATGAAGAACTGTAAATGAAACTATGTGCTACTTTTCAAATTGATACAATCTATATACTTTATCTTTAGTATGAAATAAACCATAGTATAATTTACCTTTATGGGTAAAAATATTCTTTGCCATAAAATAGCTTATTTTTCTTTCGAATTTTCTAAGCCTGTCAAAACTATTTGTTTCAAATTTTCCCTGAAGATGCTCCATGTTTGTATCGAACAAGCACTTAATATATGTTTGTTTGGATGATGTATATCTTCCATATTCCATTGAGGCGGGATTGAACCCAACGTTAAAATATACTGGCACTCCTGAAGAAACACTTGTGCCAAAGCCTGATCCAAATCCTGAGCCAAAACCAGCACCAGAACCTGTTCTAATTTCCTGTATTCCTCCTAAAATAATGTTGTACCCTTTTTCTCCTTTGGCAACAGAAATTCCTAGATTACCTTGAGATATTTTTCTCAAAAATTTGGTGGTTTTCTCCATTTCTCGAGTCTGATCTTCTGAGAACCCGAAGAAAGTCATACTTCCTTCTTGAATGATAGGAGAGTTTTTAAAAGTAATAGAGTCTTTTTTGTTAATAGCATACTCTTTAATAATTTCTCCGGATGTAACATTAGAAACTATAAATTTCATCTTAGAAGAAGAACTTGCTATTTGAAATAGTTCATCTTTATATAAGAAAGAGTTACTTTTTTTAAATCCTTCTTCTTTTTTAGAAGGTTTATCAAAGGTTTTAAATGAGGTGCTATAATCTTCTAGATTTAGATAACATAATTTAGTTTCTTCTATGTTATGATCAAAGCCTAAAACAGCTATATTATCTTGCTGATATAGTTTCAGTTTTTTTGAAGTTGTTTCTAAAGTACTCGGATAGTGATGGTCTATTTTAGATATCTGGACAGTGCTATTAAATAATTCTTTAGCTCCTTGTTTGAAAAGTTGAGAAGCCTTTGTCATCACACCTGGCATACTTTTACTCTCAAACTCTACTTCTTTTAAAGAAACTAAAGTTTTTTCATTACTAAGATCTTTATTGAATTTATAGATATAAATATCTGAAGAATTATTTTTACTTGCTAGGACATGAATTTGATTTTTGTAATTTATGGCTTCAATAAATTTTTCACCACTTAAGTTAAATTCTTTTAAGTATACAACTTCAGTTTTTTGATTATTAAAATCAAGTTGCAAAACTCCGAATTTTGTCTTTTTTGCATTTGAAAAAAAGATAGCGTATAAATCCTCATAAATGGTATACCCAATTAGATCATTATATTTTTTAGGGAGTGTTTTTGTTAGAATATGGGATTTTATTTGATGATTAGCGTCAAACAAATAAGCTTTTAATCGTTTTTTTTCTTGAAACACGATTCCCAGCTCTCCATTAATTTGATTTGGTACTGAATAGGATTGCTTAGGGATTTCCCTTGGAAACGAGAAACTATCTTCTAGTTCTATTACTTTTTCTTGTGCATTAATAGAAAAAGTAATACAGCATATGCTAATTAATAGCAGAAATTGTTTAATCATTTATTTTCTTTATTAATAAGTGTCGGTATTGGGTAAAATGTTACTCTGATTTTTTATAGTTGGTATTTATAATTTAGGTTAACATGTCAGGTCGAGCGTAGTCGAAATCTTCTGGTAATGGGTATTTATAAATTGGTTGATATATTATTTTGAGGATTTTAGATAAGACAAGAATCATTTATATTATGCTGGCGAAGATACTATCTTTGTTAAAAAACTAATTGCCTTTTTAATGAAAAACGATCCATACTCAGCACTGCGATATAAAGAGTTTACTATTTTTTTATTAATACGGGTGTCGCTGGTGATGGCGTGGACAATGCAGTTTATCGTAATCGAATGGCAAGTGTATAGTCTTACAAAGGATCCTTTATCTTTGGGTATAATCGGATTAATGGAAGTAGTCCCTGCAGTTTCTTTGGCTTTGTTCGCAGGCCATATAGTGGATCAAAAAGAGAAGAAGAGTTTATTGTCTATATGTATTTTAGGCTTTTTGGTGATTAGTTTAGGGCTGTTTCTATTAACATTGCCTAGTATTAGTAGTTCTTTGACTGAATCTACTATTTTATACGGAATTTACTTTCTTGTTTTTTTAGGCGGTGTTGTAAGGGCTTTTTTAGGTCCTACTATATTTTCTCTTCTGGCATTATTGGTTCCTAAAAAGGTGTACCCTAATGCTGCTACCTGGAGTAGTTCGACATGGCAAATAGGAGCTGTGGCAGGACCAGCGCTTGCAGGATTTACCATTGGTTTGATGGATGTACATTGGTCGATGTTGGTGATTGTTGGTTGGGCTACACTAGCTTTCATTTGTTTATTTAAAATCCCTAAAAAACCAATAATGAATCCTAATATCGGGGAACCTATACTAAAAAGTCTGAAAGAAGGATTAAGATTCGTTTTTAAGACCAAAGCGGTTTTAGGAGCTCTTACTTTGGATATGATTGCTGTTCTTTTTGGAGGCGCGATTGCATTACTACCTATTTTTGCCCAGGATATTCTCAAAGTTGGGCCTCAGGGTTTTGGTATTTTAAGAGCCGCTCCTGCGGTAGGAGCTTTTATAATTATGTTTACCACTGCTTATTTTCCAATTAATAAAAACGCAGGGATTAAATTATTATTAGCTGTTTTTGGGTTTGGAGTAAGTATTATAATTTTTGGCGTTTCTTCAATTTTTTGGATTTCTGTTATTGCTTTGTTTTTTAGCGGGATTACAGATGGAATTTCAATGGTGATAAGGCAAACCATACTACAGCTTAAAACTCCTGATCATATGAGAGGGAGAGTGTCTTCTGTAAATTCTATGTTTGTAGGATCTTCAAACGAGCTAGGCGCTTTTGAAAGTGGTATTACGGCTAAATACATGGGTACGGTAACTGCTGTTGTATTTGGTGGGAGTATGACATTGCTTACGGTTATTTTTACATCTATTATTTCTCCAGCCTTTAGGAAATTAGACCTTAGAAAAGATATAGAAGAAAAACATAAGTAGCTAATGTTGAATTAAATATCAACTAATCATTTTTCTTTCGGATATCAATTAATTACGAAAAGTATTAAAATTTACATCAAACGGATGTTATTTTAAAATCATGAATTGTTTTTTTCTTTTTCCAGAACTCATCATAATAAATGTTTCATTTTCGAATGTTCCATGATTTGGAAGATAAAGTGTATTAGCTCGATTATTTTGAATTTTATTATAGGATACTTCTCCTTCTTTTGAATATTCAAAATCATATAAAGCTGTAGATTCAAAGAAACCTTTAGAAGCTTTTATTCTTCCATCTTTTTTTTCTTTTAAGTTTTCACCAGAATTTAGAATTACGTGTAGCTCATCTCCTTTTATAAAAGCATTATAGGAATGATTATGGGCTCTTTTAAAAATACTCCTCGCCCAATCTAATTCTCCAGAAACATTATATTTTAGAATGATTACGTCATTATAATGATATACCGTCTGCCAATATCCACCCATATTTCCAGTATTAACATAGTTAGTAGTTATAAAAAATTCCTCAGCAAGTATGAAAGTATTACCAGCATCATCCTCTATCACATAGTCAATATTAAATCTAGTAAGTTCTTTGTTTTTTTTCTTTTTGGCTTTTCTATATCCATATAGGTTTTCATACACTTCTATCGGTAGTTCGTGTATTTTTGTGTCAACAATAGAGAGTTGATCAGGATCAATAATAAAATTATATCCACCTTTTATTCTATCAACATTTTTATCAGAATAGAAACCTATAAGGTGTAATTGATCATTTTTACTAGAAATCGACAAGGATTCAATATGTTTATCTGTTCCGCCAATATTTAAGTTATTGATGCTGTCTTTGGTAATCTTATTTAAGGAAAAAGTATAATTTGGTTTTTCATTAAAGGTTTGTATAGATACATTTTGAGCAAAAACCTTTCCTAAAGTATATACGATTCCATTATTATCTATAGAAATATCATTATGTTCAAAGTAGCGCTCATCATTTTTCCCATATTCTTTTTTGAAAAGAAGTTCTAAATTTTTTGAATTATATACATAAACGGTATGAGAGTTCAGGCTTTTTTTAATATTATCAGCCGCTAATGCAAAATAATCACCGTTTTCAGAAACTGTAAAATTAACGTGATGTCTTTTTCGGCCAGAAAACAAATTGTGTTTTTTAGTTACTGTTTTTTCAAATAACGAAACTTTTTTATATGTTTTTTCTTTTAGATTTATGGTATGACAATACAAAATCCGCTCTGTTTTTTTTGGAGAATGCACAGTAAAGAATTTAATCTCATTTCCGTGAAAAAGCTCACCTGCAAAATCTTCTCTTTTCTCTTTTTCTACAATTTGAAAAAATACCTTTTTCAAATCTTTATCAAAAATATCGAATAGAAAGTGTTTTTTGCTCTCTCTAACAATACCAGTGTATCCAGATTTTGTGGTATGTATAGATAAAATATTTTTACTTTTATATTGATCACTGTATTCCGGACTTTCCAGAATTTCTAATGAAGTACTAGTTTGGCTATTGATATTTACAAATACTAGTAGTAATAGAAATAAAAGGCTCTTTTGTAGCATAAATTTTAATTTTTTGTGGCATTTATCGAATTGATACTGATATGCTCTATTCAGTAAGTGCCTTAAAGAGCCAAAATGTTACTTTCAAAAACAATAATTTTAAAAAATCAACTAATCACAGCTCCAGGATTCACCTGATCCTCATCTGGGTTTAGGAATACTAATTTCCCAGCAGGAGTTTCTGTCATAAGAATCATTCCTTCACTTTCTACACCTCTTAGTTTTCTGGGAGCAAGATTTACTAATACAGTAACCTTTTTACCAATAAGATCTTCTGGTTTAAAGTGTTCTGCTATACCTGAAACGATCGTTCTGGTATTAATTCCTGTATCCACTTTAAGAACTAATAGTTTTTTGGCTTTTGGCATTTTCTCAGCTTCTATAATGGTTCCTACTCGTAGATCCATTTTAGTAAAATCTTCAAAAGTTGCAGTGTCCTTTTGCGGTTCTACTATTTTGTTTTCCACTTCGTTTGCTTTTTTAGTAGCTTCTAGTTTATCCAACTGCTTTTGGATATCTGCATCTTCGATTTTAGAAAATAATAGTTCTCCTTTTCCTATGGTATGACCCGCAGGGAGTAAAACTTCTTTGGTGGAAACTTCGTTCCATTGTGTCTCGACTTCGCTCGAGGTGACTGCCAGTATGTTTTTTAATTTCTGAGAAGTAAATGGTAAGAATGGTTCTGATAAAGTAGCTAATGCCGCAGCAACCTGTAAACCAACGTACATAATGGTTTTTACACGTTCTGGATCGGTTTTCATGAGTTTCCAAGGTTCTTCGTCTGCTAAGTATTTGTTACCTAATCTAGAAACATTTAACAACTCCTGAGAACCTTCTCTAAAGCGATAACGCTCTATGGAACTGCTAATAACACTCGGGTATGCCTTCAATTCAGTCAACGTTTGTAGATCTACTTCAGAGAATTCGTTTGGAGTAGGAACTACACCATCATAGTATTTGTTTGTCAATACAACAATACGATTGATGAAATTTCCAAAATTACCTACTAATTCATTATTATTTCTATCCTGAAAATCCTTCCAGGTAAAATCATTATCCTTAGTTTCTGGTGCGTTAGCTGTTAAAGCGTAACGTAATACATCTTGTTTATCAGGAAAATCTTCTAAGTACTCATGTAACCAGACAGCCCAATTCTTAGAAGTAGAAAGTTTGTTACCCTCCAGATTTAAGAATTCATTTGCAGGTACATTTTCTGGTAAAATATAACTTCCTTCAGCTTTCAACATACTTGGAAAAATAATACAGTGAAATACGATATTATCTTTACCGATAAAATGGACCAACTTTGTGTCCTTGTCTTTCCAGTATGGTTCCCAATCTTTTCCTTCTCTTGCTGCCCATTCTTTGGTAGATGATATATAACCAATCGGCGCATCAAACCATACATATAATACTTTTCCTTCTGCACCTTCAACCGGAACAGGGATTCCCCAGTCTAAATCACGAGTAACAGCTCTTGCTCTTAAGCCATCGTCTACCCAGGATTTTATTTGGCCATATACATTGGTTTTCCAGTCTTTTTTGTGACCAACTAATACCCATTCTCTCAGAAAATCTTCATATTGATCTAGGGGTAAAAACCAGTGTTTAGTTTGTTTTAATGTTGGTTTTGCTCCAGAAATGGTTGATTTTGGATTTATTAGATCTGTTGCATTCAGAGAACTACCACAATTTTCACACTGATCACCATATGCTTCTTCATTTCCACACTTTGGACAAGTACCTGTTACAAATCTATCAGCAAGAAACTGATCTGCTTCTGCATCATATAATTGTTCTGATGTTTCTTCGATAAATTTTCCATCTTCATATAATTTCTTGAAAAATTCTGAAGCCGTTTCGTGATGAATAGGAGCAGAGGTTCTAGAGTAATTATCAAACGTAATTCCGAAATCTTCAAAAGACTTTTTAATAATAGCGTGGTACTTATCAATAATTACCTGAGGAGATACTCCTTCTTTTTTTGCACGCATAGGTATGGCAGCACCATGTTCATCACTTCCACAAATGAATGCTACATCATTTCCTGTAATTCTTAGGTATCGAGAATAGATATCCGCGGGAACGTATACTCCTGCAAGGTGACCTATATGAATTGGTCCATTTGTATATGGTAAAGCCGATGTAATTGTATATCTCTTTGGTGCGCTCATAATGCTTGTAAAAATAAGGGACAAAGGTAATAAACAGGAAGATAAAATAAGACGGCTTTATTTAATTAATATGAATCTTATATAATGTTCTATTACTAAAGGCATTTCAAGATGTTTTACCAATGAATATGCTATGATTATTTATACGAAAACAAAAAACAGTATCAGAAAGGAATCTGATACTGTCTAACATAAAAAACACCTTAGTAATTCTAATTACTAAGGTGTTTTTTATGTTTGTAGTATGAATTATTGGAGCTTATGCAATCAATAGTGATTTACTAAATTCGCCTGTTCCTGTTTCAATTCTGTATATATATTGACCAGTACTTAATCTAGTTCCAGCAGCTTCTTTTACATTAATAACATATTGTCCTTCCAGAAGCATTTCATTTCTTAAAGTAGCCACTTTTTGTCCAATAATATTGAATAAAGTGATATCCACATGAGTGGTTTCTGGGTTATTAATATTAATAAAAGTTTGACCGTCATCATAGGTCACTATATGTGAAAGTGTTTCTCCATCTCCTGGTATATTAGGATTAACTCCACCGCAGGTAAAGCCTAAATCTAGTGATTCAAACTCTGCGCCAAGTAACGCTCTATTAACCGTATCAGAATCAATACACAACCATTCTTTCATAACAGTAGAATATAACTGTCTGAAATCATTCGTATTTGCTAAGTTTCCTCCTCTGGTTAAATCATTAGGGTCAATACTTGGATGCTCTCCTATAAAACCATTTCCATTAAGTCCTGTACCAAAAAACATCATAGGTGCAGCGGTACCATGGTCAGTTCCCAGAGATCCATTTTCTCCAACTCTTCTTCCGAATTCGGAGATTGTCATAGACAATACCTTATCATCCCATCCAGAAGCGGTTAAATCTGCATAAAAATTATTGATACCTTCTGAAAAGGAATTTAATAATTCCTGATGTCTTTGTATTTGATTGTTATGAGTGTCAAATCCGCCAAGTGTAACCATATACACTTTTGTTCCTAGATTTCCTTTTATTAATCGAGCGACAATTCGCATTTGTCGAGCAAAATTATCATCTTCTAAATATCCTCCAAAATCAGTAGATCGGTTAAAAGCATCAAAAATTGCTTCAGCATATGTATAGGTAACATTAGTACTTTCTCTTATAAAGTTTAATCGATCACCATAGGTACAATCTGGTGAAGGGTCTAAACTGTATCCTTGACTTTCAATGTATTGTTCTAATCGTCTTGGGTCAGAAATAGCAAAAGAAAAATCATTTTCGGGTCCCCTGAAAATTAAATTTCCAAGACTACCAATCTGAATAGATGGAGGACTTTCTGGCGGATTGGTAATATAACTAGGATATAATTCCTGAAAATACCTACCCATAAATCCGGATTGTTCTTCTTCAGTTAAATTTGTATTGGCCCAAATATCTGTTCCTCTAAAATGAGATAATGTCTGGTCTTCATATCCAACTCCATGCGCTACTTTCATTTGTCCATCTCCCCATAAATTTTCTAATTTGTTCATGGGTTTGGGCATTGCAAATTCGTTTTCCTCTAGGTTAATAAATTCACTAGGTGGAATTTTGATTAAAGGTCTATGATTGGCGTAAAAATCATATTGATTGACAGGAATAATAGTGTTTAAACCATCATTTCCTCCTCCTAATCTACAAATGATTAATATTTTATCCGTTTCAGCCTGACTTAAAGCTAAGGATAACGGTGATGGTCTGGAAACGGTAAGATTGGTATTGGCTAACATCATAGAACCTCCTCCTACGAGCCCAAGAGCTTGTAAAAAAGACCTACGATTCCATTTTTTATGCTCGTCAGGATTACAAGTTCCTTCTTTCGAGGTATTTTTTGTTTCTTTTATATTATTAGGGTGGTGCGTATTACACATAGGTTTATTATTTAAGTTGGAATTCAGGAACTTCATCAATATGACTAAGTAAGGCGTAAAACTGATCAGGAACTCCTGATAAATCTAAGGTCCACAGAAAAGGAGCGACTGCATCCGGTTCATAATAATTGTCCGGATAAAACTCTTTAAAAATGGCTAAGGCTTCATCAAAGAGTATTTGATCTTCCAACCCTCTTGGTAAAAAATAATCTAGAATTGCTTTTACAACAACGCTTACCTGTTCTCCTTGTAAACTATTATTTACAAAACCATCTGCTAACGTACCAATCGGTAAACCGTTTAAGAAACTCCCAAATTGTGCCTGATCCTGAGAGTAAAAAGTGTTAAGAATACTTTGGATACCTTCCCATCTTCCAATTAAATAATCTGGACTAATCCAAGTCTCATCTGCTTGCCAACCTTCTACATCAATCGGGTTAAGTACCTCTTGTCCTATAGTGGTAGTTCTACCCAATAAAGAATTTAAAGACGCAAGTGTAGGTGGTGTTTCAAAATTTAATTGATTAAAATGAGAAACAAACAAATCAATAGGACTTTTTATAATGGCACCAATTGCTTCCTGATCAAAGAAATGTTCACTTTTAAAAAGCTGACGCAGTACAGGTGCAATCTGAAAGTTATTACCGATAAATGTTTGAGCCATTTGAGCAACAATAGCTTCATTACAAGTAGGGCTTACAAAATAAGTATATAGCTTGGCACAGATGAAATTAGCTACTAAATCTTGTCGTTGGTTAAATAGATGTGCAATTACATCATCAGGACTACCAAGACCATAGTATCCAAAATTAGCAGTTTGACCAAAAATAGTTTTGGTTTCATTACTAAACTGTGCTGGATTAAATGTGATAGGTCCCCAAGGAATATCGTTAGTTTCTACCCAACCAGTAATAGCCTTTGCTGTTTCAATAATATCATCTTCGTTATATCCGTTATCCACGCCAAGCGTAAATAATTCATATAGTTCTCGAGCATAGTTTTCATTGGGCCTATCTCTGGTGTTTTCATCACCATTAAGATATACTAACATGGCAGAAGAAATACCTATATCATACACAAACTGCCTAAAATCGCCAAGGGCATGGAATTGAAGCAGATTATAATATTGATATTGATAAGCTGGGCTTCTGTAGTTATTATCTTCTGTAACAAAATGATTACTCCAGAATAATGTCAATCGATCTCTCAAACCATTTTGCAGGAAATCAAATATCATTTGCCTTTTTCCTTCGTCTCGGTAGAATCCGGTTGTGTTATTTTCATTTGCATCTTCAGCAGCTTCAAATTGATCTCGGTTCCAGAAACCCCATTCAGGAGCAGGTGAAGGAACTAGGGCAATAGCCTGATCAATCAATGAATCCACTAGTGCCGATGGGTTGTTTTGATTTAAAGCATCAATTACTTGTGTCTTAGTAGCTCCAAAAGCGACTCGGCGATATAAGTGATTTATTTTACTTACGTTCCAAGGATTCTCAGAAGTCGGGACATAGGGATCCAAGGATGCTAAGTTACAAGAAGTATCAGAGATCATAGGCAATAGGTTTATTAGTGTTAAGGGACGATTTTCACTGTAATATAATAGTTTAAAACGAAAACATTTGTTAATTAGTATTCTAAAATGAAATTTTAAGAAATGCTCAAACCCGATTTTGTTAAAGCAGGAGATAAAATAGCCATAGTTTCTACTGCCAGAAAGATTGTAAAGAAAGAAATCAATGAAGCCATTCAAATTCTTAAAAAATGGGATTTAGAACCTGTAATAGGTGCTACCATTGGATTAGAGAGTAATCAGTTTGCTGGAACGAATGAAGAAAGAAGATTAGATTTTCAAGAAATGCTAAATAATGATGAGATAAGAGCTATTTGGTGTGCTCGTGGCGGTTATGGTACAGTGCGGATAATAGATTTACTTGATTTTTCTGATTTTAAAAAACATCCTAAGTGGATTATAGGATATTCTGATATCACCGTACTACATTCTCATATTCATAATTTTAATATTTCCACAATACACGCAGCCATGCCTATAGATGTTCATAAAGGTACTGAAGAAGGGAGGCAATCATTACATAATATCTTGTTTGGGAGAAAAGTAAATTATACGATTCCTTCCTCAAAAAAGAATAAATTAGGAAATTGTAAAGGAAGACTTATTGGAGGAAATTTGTCGATTTTATATGGGCTATGTGGTTCTTCATCCTCTATTGATTGTAAAGGAAAGATACTTTGTATTGAGGACCTCGATGAGTATTTATATCATATAGATAGAATGCTCCAGAATTTAAAACGAAATGGGTATTTTGATCACTTATCGGGTTTGATAGTTGGCGGAATGACTAAAATGCATGATAATAATATTCCTTTTGGAAAAAATGCAGAAGAAATTATTTTGGATATTGTAAAGGAGTATAATTTTCCTGTAGTATTTGATTTTCCGATGGGTCATATTGAAGACAATAGAGCACTGATTTTTGGAGCTGAAGTTTCTCTAGAAGCAAATAAAGACTCAGTAACATTAAAATATATGTAGTATGGCAGAACACAATGCGCTTGGTAAAGAAGGCGAAAAGCTAGCTGTAGCATTTTTGGAAAAACATAGCTACGATATTCTAGAAAGGAATTACAGATATCTAAAAGCAGAAGTTGATATTATAGCCCAAAAAGGTGACACCATTATTGTTGTAGAGGTAAAAACCAGAAGTACTCCAGAGTTTGGTGATCCGCAGGATTTTGTGAAACCAAAACAAATACAGTTACTGGTAAAAGCGATTGATCATTATGTTACAGAAAATGATTTGGATGTAGAAGTTCGTTTTGATATTGTAGCAATTATAAAGAATAAATCAGGAACTAAAATTGAACATCTTGAAGATGCTTTTTATCATTTTTGATAGTGCCTGAAATTTAATAGAATAAAAGAAATGAACTATCGAAAACTAGGTAATTCAGAATTAAAAATTAGTGAAGTATCGTTTGGTTGTATGTCGCTACAGGAAGATTTTGATGCTTCAGAGAAATTAGTTCGTTTGGCTTTTGATAGAGGGATTAATTATTTTGATACCGCAGATATATATCAAAATGGCCAAAACGAGGTGATGTTGGGTAATGCTGTTAAAGATTTTAGAGATAAAGTAATTATTGGAACAAAAGTAGGTAATCAATTACGACCAGATGGAAACGGTTGGAATTGGAATCCAAGCAAGAAATATATCCTAAAATCAGTTGAAGAAAGCCTAACCAGACTACAGACAGATTATATTGATTTATATCAATTGCATGGGGGAACAATTGATGATCCTATGGATGAAACCATAGACGCTTTTGAAACATTAAGAAAAGAAGGAAAAATAAGGTGCTATGGGATTTCGTCTATACGACCTAATGTGATTAGAGAATATGTAAAATGCAGTAATATATCTAGTGTAATGATGCAGTACAGTCTTTTGGACAGGAGACCAGAAGAATTATGTCTAGAGCTACTAAAAGAAAACAATATTGGAGTGCTGGCAAGAGGATCTATAGCCAAAGGATTGTTAGCCGGAAAACTTTCATCTGACTATTTGAATCATACTGCTTCAGAAGTAAATAAGGCCACTGATCTGATGAAAAAAGTATCCGGAGATAGATCTATGTGCCAGACTGCTATTCAATTTGTGCTAAAACACGCTTCAATAACCTCTGCAGTAGTTGGAGTTCGAACTGAAAAACAATTGCTCGAATGCGTATCAACTTCAAATGTTGCAAGTTTATCAAATGAAGAATTAGTAGTACTTCAAAATAGTATTGAACCAAATCGGTATGTTAATCATTTGTGATGAAGAAGACTGTTAGATAGTTAGAATAATATGCATCGCTATGTTTTTAATCGCGTAATAAATGGTATCACTGTACCCAATCGGTCTCTGGTATTTCTAAATTTCCTTAGATTTGAAATATAACTCTTACCAACATATATGTACTCTTTTGAAATTATAGATTTAGTGTTGTTTTTGGGAATTAGTCAAGGTATTTTTTTGGCAATTACATTACAATTGTTGTCAAATAGAAACCGCTCTGCAAATTTCATTTTGTCTATCATTTTATTCTTTTCTTCCGTTATATTAGTAGGAAGGCTATATTATTTTGTTTTTAAGGATAGTGTGTTTTTATGGCGATTAGGAATGCTTGTAGATAGCACTATATATTTATTTGGACCTCTATTATATTTGTATGTTAAGCGAATGATAGTTAGTTCCAAAGAGAAGCCTGTTCTGAAGTGGGTAACATTTATTCCATCGGGATTACACTTGATGTATGTAATGTGGACTTATAGCTTATCTATTAATGAAATTTCAGAGATGTATTACAAAGGCTTTTTCAATATTCCATATTTTATCGTAGAAATTTCTATTATCACTGTATTTACAACCTATATAGTTAAATGTTTCATTCTATTGCGACGGTTTCGATTAGCAGAAGAACGAGTCCTATCTTTTCATCAAGAAATATATTTTTATCTCATTATATTAGTGTCGATTTTTTCTGTTTTAACGTTCTTTTGGTTTTTAAATTTGACAATAAGTTTTATTATAAACGTATACAACCTTTATTTTAATTACAATATTATTTGGTTATGTATTCCTGTAATAATGTATGTCGTAGGTTTTTATAGTTTCAAACAACCGGAGATTTTTAGAGTGCCTATTTTTTATCCCAAAAAAGATCTAACCAAAAATAGGCTTGAGAAAGATAAAATCGAAGCTCTTATTAGTTCATTAGAGCATTTGTTAGTTGTTGATAAAGTTTATCTGAATCCAAATCTTACACTCACAAAACTCGCTACAGAACTAAAAGTATCTTCTAACGATTTATCGTGGTTTCTAAATAAAATACATAAATGTAGTTTTTATGAATATATCAATAAATATAGATTACAAGAGTTTATCGCCAAGATCCAAAAAGGAGAACATGAGCGACATACTATTTTAGCATTGTCATTTGATTCTGGATTTAATTCGAAATCAACTTTTAACAAAGCGTTTAAAACCATATTAGAAGATACACCGAGTAATTACATAAAAAAAATGTCAAGTATTTAAGTCTATGGTTGAGAATTGAAAGGAATAATCTACTGTTAGTATTTTTTTTCCAAAAACAATAGCTTAAAAAGGTATTTACATATAACTCATAATTTTTCTTTTTAGAAACACATATTTCTCCTAAATCATTGCAATTTTATATACTTACAATTTGTGGAAATAGATAAAAACGAGAATAGGTAGGTCTTACTGTACCCAAAACACCTCTTACTGTACCCAAAGCGTTGATTTATAGTATGATTAGGAGTTAGTATTGGAGAAACTTTAAAATCATTATTATGAAATTATTTAAAAGAACGTTCAAATGGATTTCCTTATGCAGTATACTAATAGCGCTAATTTCCTGTTACGGAGATGGTATTGACCCTAGATTAGAAGTAGAAACAATTGTCAGCAATTTTACAGCTAATGGAGCTGTATCTGTCGATATAAATGGTGACGTTTATGTTTCAGAGTACGGAAGATTCGTTGATACTGGCGGCAGTGGAACTCGAATTTTTAAGTTAGATGCTGGAGGCAAAATCTTGGATACAATAAAAGGTTTATCTGGTCCTATGGGCACAGCAAAAGACTCTAAAGGAAATTTATTTGTAAACAATGCAAATAATACAGTTAATGGTCAGGTTCTAAAAATTACTCCTACAGGAGAAAGAGAAGTGATTACTACAATTGATGGTTGGCCAAGTAGCATGACAATTGATAGACAGGATAATCTTTATATTTCTAATTATACAGCACCAACTGTACACAAAATTTCGGCCACAGGTGAAGTGATAGAATATGCTAACGATCCAAGGTTGTTAGGAGGAGTTGGAATTGATTTAGATAGTAAAGGAAATGTAATCGTGGCAAATTTTTATACAGCCGATATCTATTCAATTGATAAAAATGGTGAAATTTCACTTATTGCTAATATTCCTGATATTGTTATTCAGAATTTTGGTATCGGTTATATCACCGTAATTAACGATGTTATTTTTGCCACCGGTATAGCTGTAAATTATGTTTACAAAGTAACCTTGGATGGTGAAATTGAAATAATTGCTGGTAATGGAGAAGCTGCACAAGTAGATGGTTTACTACTAGAAGCATCTTTTAGTAATCCTAATGGTATAGCAGTAAATAAAAGGACAAAAACATTATATATTTCTGAATATACTGGTGTTGGAGGTGTACGTAAAATTGATTTGAGATCTTATTAGTGTTGTATCAATGGGATATAGACATAGTTTTCCAAAATACATTAATCTGTGTGGGATATTTACACAGACCAGTTGGGAACCATTTTAATTTCGGAGTGATAATTTCTTAGGCTAATTCAAAATGATGAAATCCAGAATCTTCGGATTCTGGATTTTTTATTTTCCTATTTCTGGGTAACAAAAAAATACTTCTTGAACTACTTTTTGAAAGGAGATTTATTTAGGGGTTACCAGGAATTAAAATTCAATCTCATTATAAAAGTAGTACTACAAGTTTTTATTCTAAAATGAACTTTAAAACTACTGTTCTCGGATATCAATAATTAGTCAAAAAAATGTAAAAAAAATGATAAAAAAAATATTAGTAGTTGTATTAATAGGTGTTGTTATTGGGGTAAACGCCCAAGATCAAACAATAAATGGAACAACTTTTAAACAAAATGGTGCGGTAGGTATTGGAACTACAATTACGAATAATGGATTGTTAACACTTAATGGTGATTATACAAATTTATTGCGATTAGAAAATGATGCTTTGGGCAAGGAAGCAACTTTAAGATTTCGAGCAAAAAGTAATTCTGGAGGGATGTTACACTCGGATATATCATTGTATTCAACAGGTAATAATCAAGGATATTTAGGATTTAAAGTCCCTCATAATAATACGACCAACTTGGGTTATGATATGATCATTAATCATAATGGTAATGTAGGAGTTGGAACAATAAATCCTTCTGAAAAATTAGAGGTAAAGGGAAAAATTAAAGCTGATAAACTATCTCTTTCTGATCCTAATGATACTAGTAATTGGAATTCTTTATGGCAGAGTGGTTTTTATCAGAGTTATAATGGTACTAATGCTCCAGAAGTAAATCAATGGTTTTGGGGGATCAATATGAATCATAGTTCTAACAGTGCTCAATATAAATACAATGGTCAATTAGCAATAAAGAATTCTAATATTAAACCAACACTATATTTTAGAAGTACCAATAAAGACGGAGTAGGAACTTGGGCAAAAGTATTGAATAATAAAGGAATCCAGAGCATAGAAGGATCATTAGGAATCGGAACAACAAATCCAACACAAAAACTAGAAGTAAACGGTAATATATACCTTCCAATTCAATCCAATGCTTCTGGGGCTTTATTGTTTAGAGCACACTCTGATGATATTTCCTCGATAAAGGCGGAACGTTACGGACCGGGTACTGGCACGCGACTTTCTTTTCAGATGTCTGATGATCAGGATGATTACTTTTCATTTAATCATAAACACTGGTCACTAGGAAATATTGAAGTCTTAAAAATCCAAAGAACGGGTTTATATGTAAATGGGAAATTGGAGAATAATGGAACTATTCGTTCTAAAGAAGTCACAGTAGAAGCAACATCATGGCCAGATTATGTTTTTGAAAAGGAGTATGATTTAAAACCTCTTAATGAAGTAGAAAGCTACATTCTAAGAAATGGCCACTTACCAAATATTCCTGCTGCAAAAGAAGTGTTAGATAATGGGATCACATTAGGAGCAATGAATGTAAAACTATTAGAAAAGATCGAAGAGCTTACACTCTATACAATACAGCAACAAAAAGAACTCAAAATTCAAAATTCAAAAATTAATACGCTACAAAGAGAAAATAAAGTATTAAAAGGACTCGAAATACAACTTCTTGAGCTACAATCTAGATTAGATAAAATAGAATCAAATTAAATCAAATTAAATATGAAAACACACATAATAGCTTTATTGACACTGTTCTTAGTTTCTTCAATTTTTCACGCATCATTTGCACAGACGGCAATACCTATCCGTAATGTCACACCAGGGAATGGAAATGGGTTGCGTTTTTGGGGTAGTGATAATTATAAAATCCATATGGGAAATACTGCGGAGTATAAATTTGGACCAGTTACGGATTACTCTATCAAATCTAATATGAGTAATACTACTGGTAGAGGATGGACTTGGGGACCTGTGGGGGCAACTCCTACAGCTGCTTTAAATGTATTTGGAACTTTTAGAATCAAAGGTTCTTTTACCTACGGTGGAAATCTAGAATCTGCAAAAACTGATTATACCAAGATTCAATTAGCAACATATGATTGGAGTGGGTCTCATGCACTATTATTCAATGCGTATAAAGATCTGACTATAGGAGGAGGACTTTCAGCAACTGGTAATACCAAATATGCCAATGATATTGGTAGTTACAATAACGGAGCAGGTGCCATTATGTTTTTTGGTAATGGAGGAGCTATGGATTTCTTGGTATCTCCAGGATCTACGGGAAAAGATACCAATATTAATTGGGGGATGCCTAAAATGAGAATTTTACGCTCAGGAAATGTAGGTATCGGAACTACAACACCTACACACAAGTTAGAAGTTAATGGATTAGTTAGATCCAAGGAAGTATTGTGTGAAGCAACTTCTTGGCCAGACTATGTTTTTGAGGAAGAATATGACTTAAAACCATTGAGCGTAGTAGAAAACTATATCAAAGAAAATGGACATCTTTCTAATATCCCATCGGCAAGAGAAGTAGCAAAAGAGGGTGTGAAATTAACAGCGATGAATGTGAAGTTGTTAGAAAAAATTGAAGAGCTTACTCTTTATGTGATTCAAATGAATAAAGAATTGGAAACATTAAAAAAAGAAATTACTCATAAAAAACAATAAAAAAAATAAGATTAAGATATGAAAAGAATATTTTTTGTACTCGTTTTATTTAGCTTTTTAGCTTCACACGGATATGCGCAAACTTTGGTTGCCAACCCTCAAAATAATGATAAGGAAGGAGGAGAACTTCTACTTAAAAACAGTAATAGTAATTATAAGCCTTGGCATATTGATAACTATGCAGGTAGTTTAAGATTTTTTCGAACAGGACAAGTGCTTTTTGATATGAATTCCTCAGGGGTTATTTCCAAACTTACAGTCGATAAAATAGGCATAGGTGTCACGAATTCAAAAGGAAAGTTACACCTAAATGGTGATCTATATGCCAATATAGGAGAAGGGTTTAGACTCTTTGGTGACATAAACTATTTTGGGAAATGGAATGATGGAATTATTTTCGAAATGCAAGATTCTAATCACACACTAGGAAGAACTGATGGAGGCTTTGTATTTAGAGGTTTTACACCATCAGATAATAAACATACAGATTGGATGGTCATCAAATCAGGAGGTAATGTTGGAATTGGCACCAAGATGCCGGATAAAAAGCTGACCGTTCAAGGTGACGTAAATGTGGGAGGCACAGGAAACGGATCAGTAATCGCTCGACATATAAATGGTAAAAGTCATATTAGCCCAAAAGTGGGAGAATTATTTTTGAATTATAGCACCGGATATCCTGTTTTTGTAGGTAAAAATGATAAAAATGCCAATTTTTATGTACACGGAAAAGTTGGAATTGGCACTACCACACCTACTGATGAATTATCTGTAAATGGTACAATTCGTTCTAAAGAAGTTGTATGTGAAGCTACTTCCTGGCCAGACTATGTTTTTGAAAAGGATTATGATCTAAAATCTTTAGCCGATGTAGAGAGTTACATTTCAGAAAATGGTCATTTGCCAAATATTCCACCTGCAAGCAAAATAGAGGAATATGGTGTGAAATTAGGGCAAATGAATGTCTTGCTTTTGGAAAAGATTGAAGAGTTAACGCTATACACGATCTCGCAACAAAAAGAGATTAAGAAACAACAAGCGACGATATATTCTCAGGAAAACCAATTTAAAAACCAGGAAGAATTGATTGCCAAATTGATGACACGTCTGGATACAATAGAAAACAAAATCTCGAAAACAAATGAATAAGATATATATAAAACGAATAGTGTTTGTTTTAACACTACTAGGATTTACTATAAGTTCTTTTGGGCAAGGGCCAGAAGATGAAGAGAATACACCACCATATCATCAAGTGTTACCAGCTTCTCCTACAGCTGCATCATTAGGAAAGTATGGAGAGTATAAAGTAGGAGGGTCAACAGGAGTTCCAGGGATTGCTGTTCCATTATTTGAAGTAAATGGAAATACCATGTCAGTTCCGGTATCATTAAGTTATCATGGCTCTGGAAACAAAGTCACTGATGTTGCCTCTTGGGTTGGTATGGGTTGGTCATTAAATGCTGGTGGCGTGATAGCAAGAACGGTTATCGGAAATGAAGATGAAGCAGGAGCTGCTTTAAAAGCATTCTATTCGCAAGGCTTTGATCCAGATAATTTTGATCCTAATTATAATCAAGCTGATTTTAACTTGTTTCGAGCTTTAACGAAACAAGGTTGGACTGCAGATCCTGATATATACTCATTTAATGTAATGGGTTATTCTGGTCAGTTTTTTATAGACCTGGAAGGAAATGTGCGATTGTATTCATTACAAGATCTTGAAATAGAATATGTATCAGGATTAGGGCAAATAGATAGGTTTATTATTACAACAGGAACCGGAACCGTTTTTGAGTTCGCTGAGAAAGAAACTACCTATAATAATTCATCTTCTAATTGTGGAATTGGTTTTGAATCAGCTAGCAATCTTGTATCAGCTTGGTATTTGACAAAGATTAACTCCGAATATGAGGAATTTACATTTACATATGAACAAGAAAGAATATTACATAGTTTGTCCAGATCTGAAAGTCAGTCCTTTAGAATTTCTTTAGGAAATGGCCCAGGAGGGTTGTCAGATTGTTATAATCTAAATATTTTGGAGATCTATAAAAAGAAACTAAAAAGTATTACAGGACCATTTGGTACTGCTTCTTTTACTTCTAATAAAAATAGATTAGATCTAAACGGAGGTAAAGCGTTACAAACAATTTCTTATCAAGATATTGATGTTAAGTTAAATACTAGCTTTATGACTAGTAATGAGAATGGTTGGAATACAAACGATAATATGGATAAAAGTCGTTTGATATTAAATTCTGTTAATGTTCAGGCAGGTTTAGAAGATCCTAAGAATTATTCCTTTAATTATGAATCAACAATTCTGCCTCCACGTGATTCATATAGTATGGATCACTACGGATATTTCAATGGTAAAAATAATTCTATTCCAATGCCAAAAGCTCCTAATTTTTCGGAAGGAGCTAATAGAGATGTGGTTCCGACTTTGGCAAAAGCAGGAATTCTAGAAGAGATAATTTATCCTACGGGAGGAAAAACTATTTTCGAATGGGAATCAAATCAACGAAACCTAGGAGGGCAGCGTCCTAAAAATTTCACTAATGTTAGTATTTCAGACAGTTATGTTTCTGGAGGAGAAATCAAAACAAAACCATTTTCTATAAATGATGCACAGAGGTTAAAGATCAATTATCTATTAGGGAATGCTAATTTTGGTGAACCAGGTGAGGTTAACTTGATGATTATCAATACAACTACTCAAGTTATTGAGTTTAATCAAAATATATCACAAAATGCTACAATAGAACCTGCTAAGGTTTTTCCAGCAGGTAATTACCAATTGAAGATAGTTAATAATGGAATCCCTTTTAATACGCTTAGTGTAACCTTAAGTTATTATAATCTGGGTGATCCAGTAGATACAATTGAATACTTGGGAGGATTAAGAATAAAAACAATTACCAATGTTGATACAGATGGTACTCAATTGAATAAAAAGACATATGATTATGGAGCATTATCTGTAACAAATAAAGTAAGTGATATAGATTATTATCAAGTACGATATGGATATAGTGGCAATATAGTGTATCAAATAGCACACAGATCATCAAGAAGTAGGTTCGCATTATCAAACTCAGTTTCTTATATTGATGTATTTGAATACATAGGAGATGAGAATGAAAATATTGGCTATACACATTACATTTATCATGATGATCAGGATTACGGCGGTGGAATTATAGGGACTCCTAAACAAGATCAATCATGGAAAAGGGCATTGGTTAAAGAAATGAGTATTTACAATGCAGATGGAAAACTCAAAAGAAAAGTCAGTAATACATACGAATTTATTAAGAAATTTGCATTAGCAGGAATTCGCGCAGAGTACGTGAAAGATCACCCGCAAGCTGCAGGGTTACCTACTAATGGATTAGATGAAATTAGATGGAGAATATACGATTATTGGTCGGAATGGGCTAAACTAGAATCCACAGAAATTACAGAAGGATTAGTAGATCAAACCGTTTTTTCCAGAAACGTTACAGGAACTCCTGGAGCTGGCTCTGCTACAGAAGGGGATGTAAATACATCAATTCATTATGAATATTTTAGAGAAAATTCACACATTAATCCAGGAAAAGTTATTACTGCTGATAGTGAAGGAAATACCTGGGTGGATGTCATGTTGTATCCTAGGGATTTTGCAAATGATGATAGTGTATTTCGTTCTTTAAAACAAAGATATTTTAGTCAACCAATAGAACAGGTCAAATATTTAGAAAACTCCAATAATGAACAACAAATTGTCAGTGGAGTAAGTAATGTATATGATATCCAGGGAGATTTGGTAAATACATATAGAGTTGAGACTACTTCACCAATTGATTCGGGATTATTTAAATATAACAATGATAATACAATACCAAATACATTAGGATCTTATAAGCGATCTTCTTTTTATAGCAAGGATCCAGAGGTAAATATTACATATCATTCTGATGGAAGAATAAAAGAAGTAATATCAAAAAGCTTAACGATATCTTATTTATGGGGATACAAATCTAGGTATCCTGTTGCTAAGATTTCTAATATCTCATCTAATCAATTAGAAACAATTTTAGGGAGTGATAAATCTTTAATCGAAAACTCAAATGATTCTAATTTTATAAGTCAAAAACTAGCGACTCTGAGAGGTAATTTACCTTCTAGAGTATTTATAGAAGTTTCATTATATGATATTGGAGTTGGTGTGTCTAAGAAAATTGACCCTAATGGAATCGTAACATCGTATAAGTACGATGACTTCAAAAGATTAACTCACATAAAAGATCAAGATGATAATACTCTTGAGCAATATGAATACAATTATGGAAGTAATAATTAAATCCTTGTATACCATGAAAAAGAACATATTACTATTTGTGAGTGTTATAGCTTTAACATTTACGGGGTTTGCACAACAGCATACGGAAAATTATGTGAAATCACATATTGCACGTACACCTATCAAAGGAGATATATCAGGAATTGATAATAAAGAACAAGTTCAGGAAGCTGTTCAATTTATAGATGGTTTGGGCAGACCTAAACAATCCGTTACGCGATGGGGAGCTCCTAATGGGAATGATGTTATTACGCCTGTTACATATGACGCTTTTGGTAGAGAAGTAAAACAATATCTTCCATATACGAGTTCATCTATTCTTTCTCTAGAGAATACAACCGGAAATTTTCGTTCTGCTGCTGTGGCAGAGCAAAATAATTTTTATGATAATCATTTTAATGATTTACATGGAGGTAAAGCAGGAGATTATGCGGTAGCTGAGCAAAAATTAGAGGCTTCTCCTATTAGTAGGGCTGTAAAGCAAGGAGCTCCTGGGAAAGCTTGGAACATAGATGGTACGCACACTGTTGATTATTCCTATAGATCGAATCTAGCCTATGATGCTGTTAAGATCTTAACGGTTGTGGATGATAATATATCGATAGGAGATATTTATGCTGATAAAGAATTATGGGTAGTAGAAACGAGGGATGAAAATACCGGGAATAATGAAGGTAGAACTATTGAGTATACGGATAAAAGAGGTAACGTTGTCCTTAAAAAGGCAAAAGAAAGCACTTTTGTTGACTTAAAGACGTACTATATCTATGATGAATTAAATAGACTACGTTTTGTAGTTCCTCCTGCAGGGATACAAGAGATTGAAAGCACTAATAATTGGAGTCTTATTAATTCAGAAATTTTTAAGAAAAAATGGATGTTTTGTTATGAATATGATGGTAGGGATAGAATGATAGCGAAGCGTGTACCTGGAGCAGATTGGATGTATATGATTTATGATCAAAGAGACCGATTAGTGCTAACCCAAGACGGTAATCAAAGAACAGATTGTATAGAGGTTGTGAGTGGTAATAAAGATGTATACAAGTATGAAGGTAAATCGTATAAATTAACTCCAACAGGTAAAGTACGTTTAAAAGATGGCTTTAAGTTTAGTTCGTCAGGAAACAAGAGTTTTAGAATTTCTAATACAGTTACATCTTGCCCAAAACAGTGGGTGTTTACTAAATATGATGCACTAAATCGTCCTGTGATTACCGGTTTTTATGATAGCGATTTAGACAGATATGCGTTGCAAAACTTAGTAAATCAGGTTACTGATTTTGATGAATCTTATACAGGACCTGGAGTGTTAGAAGGATATGACAATTCTGGATTTCCTAATACAACGGCCTTATCTGATGTATTGTCTATTACCTATTATGATGATTATGAGTTTACCAATGAAGTGGCTCCAACAGCCAATCAAGATTTCTTGCCAATTGTTAAGGGACAAGTAACAGGGACTAAAATTAGGATATTAGGGACTAATGACTTGTTAACTACTGTTACATTTTATGATAATCGCTATCGACCTATAAAAGTAATAGCGGATAATCATAAGAAAGGGCAAGATATGATAGAAAACACCTATCGTAGTAAAATTTCTGCTTTAGTTAAAAATACAAAGATGACCCATAGAAGTGAGCATCATATCGGAGCATTGGTCACTACGGAAACATTTAGTTATGACCATATGAATCGATTGAAAGAAGTGGATCATAAAATTGAGGATAATGGAATATTAAAAACGAATAAAAAGTTAGTAATTAATGAGTACAATGCTATAGGTGAGTTATCTGCTAAAAAGTTAAATAAAACCACAACAAATAGGTATACTCAACATATAGATTATGCCTATAATATGCGAGGCTGGTTAACAAAGATTAATAATGGAGCCAATATATCAGGGAGTGATCGATTTGGAATGGAGTTAGTATATAACAGTAGCGATACTGAAGGACAGTTTAATGGTAATATTAGTGCAATCACCTGGAAATCATCACTAGGTATAGGAAGTGTATCAAATCCCCAAACTTTTAAGTATACCTATGATCCATTAAGTAGATTAAAAAAAGCAACCTACGAAAGTGCTAATCGTAACGGATTTTATAGTGTAGGAGGAGATGTAAATGGGATTCAATATGATGCTAATGGGAATATCTTGCTTTTATCTCGATATAAGGAAGTTAATGGGCAAGCAAGACTAATCGATAAGCTTAATTACTCATATGGTAATGGTGGAAATCAATTGATCAATGTTACTGATAGTGGAGATGTTACTTCATTAAGCGATCCTAATCCTAAAATTAATAAAATCAAAGACTTGGGCTTTTTGGATAGTTCTACATTACTAAATGATTATGCTTATGATCCTAATGGTAATATGATTAGCGATCAAAATAAAGGGATTACTAATATCAGTTATAACTACCGTAATCTACCTGAGTTAGTGAGTTTTGATAATGGTAATTATGTTCAATATACTTATGATGCCATAGGGACTAAACTAAAAAAAGAGGCAAAAATAAATAATACTATCACGATAACGGATTATGTTGCTGGTAAACATTATGTAAATGAGGTTTTAGAATTTTTTCAACATGGAGAGGGCCGAGTAGTTAAAAATGGGACAAATTATAACTACGAATTTAATCTTACGGATCATTTAGGAAATGTACGGATATCCATAGATGAAAATGGGACAGTAAAACAACGAGATGATTATTATCCTTTTGGGTTGACATTTAATTCTGTTAAACCTAGTAAAAGAAATTATTATTTATATAATCAGGGAATAGGTAGTAAAATATTCAAGACGGAAAGACAGGAAGAGTTGTTTGTTGATTTAACAAAATACAGAACTTATGATTACGTTTTAGGTCGTTTTTGGCAATTAGATCCACTCGCTTCGAGCCAAGATGAGTTAAGAAATTGGACACCTTATAACTATTCATTTAATAATCCCATAAAATATAGTGATCCTAACGGAGATTGCCCAACCTGTATTTCAGGTGCAATAATAGGAATATTGATAGAAGTAGCAGCACAAGTAGGTTCCAATCTGTTAGATGGAAAAAGTTTACCTGATTCTTTTAAAGAAATAAAAGGATGGCATGTAGCTATTGCTGGTGCTTTGGGAGCAGCTCAAGGAGCAGTAGATGGAGGAGTAGGACAAATTGGAAAGTTTTTGGCAAAAAAGAGTAATAGAAGAATTCTGGGTAAGCTTTTCGAGTTTGGTATAGAAACTCTAGAGAATGTTCTAAAAGATTATACAGATGACAAAAATTTTGATCTATGGGCTTCACTTGGAGGAGCATTTGTTGAGGCTGGATTATCAGAGCTAATACCAAAAGATATACTTAAAAGAATTTCTCCTAAAATTAGAGTATCAGCTGCAGAACAGATAATTGACAATGCTAATGTGGATATAAAAAATGCAACGAAAAACATCAAAAAAGGATTTAATGTTAAAAAAAATCAAAAAATTTTAGGTAATGCAACAAAAAGTAAAGAAGCTGGTAAGGTGGCGGATTCATTTACAAAGGATGTACCAAAAGGAGCAGCTGCAGAAATCGCAGGAAACAAATCTGGAGATAAAATAAGAGAGACTAACCAGGAAAAAAACAATTAGAATTATTTCTTTTTTGTAACCCTTGATGTCACTAGAGTAATCGCCACCGCTATGTCTTTAACTAGTGGCATATTGGTAAGAACATAAACATAAAAAATCCACAGCATTAATGTTGTGGATTTTTTTACGGGTAACAAAAATTAGTATCAGGAACTCTTAAATAACAAACCTCATTCGCGAAGAGGAGACAAGATCCTGATTGTCTATAAAATGTTCGGGAATTAATAATTCTTAAATCAAAAATTATGTTACAAAACATTTTAAAATTAAAAGGAGTTTCAGAATTAAAAAAAGAAGTTAAAAAAAATATCAACGGGGGCATGTTCGGTGGTGAATGTCCTACTGAAGGAGGTTATTGTCCAGTAAATGGACAGCCTTATTTTGGACCTCCATGTTTGGCCGGTCCAACAAATTTATATTGTATTCATAATAGATGGACACCTTGCTTGGAATGTGACCTTGCGCAGTTTTAAAAGGATGACAAAAATATTTGAGACATTATAAATGCTTTCAATTATCCTATGGGTGATTGTGATTATTAGCAAAGTAGTTAATCAAGCTAACTCAAGTATTTTAAAGATCGAAATCTCGAGATTTCGATCTTTTTTTAGTTATGAGTAACAAAAAATAGTATCAGGATCTCTTAAATAACAAACCTCATTCGCGAAGAGTAGACAAGATCTTGATAGTCTATAAAATATTCAGGAATTCATAAATCAAAAAAGCAAATGAAAAAATTACGATTAAGAAGTATTAGTTTATCCATTCGGTCGAAAAAAGAATTATATTAAATTAGTTTTACCAATTAATTCTATACCTCTTTGATGCTATCTTTTGAATTTATAGATCTTATATTGTTTTTAGGAATAAGCCAAGGGATTTTTTTGGCACTCACGATTCAGGTGATTCAAAATAAAAACAAAGCAGCCAATAAAATACTTGGTATTATCCTCTTGGTTTCAGTAGTTATGCTAATTGGGAGGATGATTTTTTTAAAATACCTGACTTCTTCTTTGTTTCTGTACACCATTCTTATCGATGCGGTGATTTTTATCTTTGGTCCCCTATGCACTGTGTATTTCAGAAGATTGGCATTTTCTGAGGCCAAGAGTTTTAGACTTCCGTGGTTTCATTATATTCCTTTACTACTTCAGGTGGTTTTCTTTGCGTATGTAGCATCTATTAATTCTGAAGAATTTATTGAAAAAGTAAATAATGGAAATTTTAATATACATTTTGTTATTATTGAAGGAGCAGGAATTATTTCGAATAGTATATATTGGTTTCTCAATGTAAAACTATTACAAAAGTATATCAAAGCAGAAAAGGAGAATGTATCTTTTAAGCAAAACCTAGTTACTTTTCTAAAATATTTCCAGGTATCGATCGGAATTTTTCTGGGCCTTTGGATGATTAGTTTTATCTCTGCTAAATTCTTTGATCACTCATTATATCCAATAGGATATGATTGGCTTTGGGTTGGAATTTCGGTTTTTATATTTGTAGTGGGATATTATAGTTTAAAAGAACCAGAACTTTTTAGGATTCCTTTACAAAAGGAAAAACAACAAATGAATCGCTTACCAGAAAGTGATATTTTTTCGATTGGAAATCGATTAAAATATTTAATGGAAAAGGAAAAATTATTTTTGAAATCGGATCTCACACTTCGTCATCTTTCGGAAAAACTAGATACTTCCACACACAATATTTCATGGTACTTAAACAATATTATGAATAGCAGCTTCCACGATTATATTAATCACTATAGAATTCAGGAGTTTTTAAGAAAAGTAGAGAAAGGAGCACACCTTCAGCATACGATTTTAGCTATTTCAATGGATGTTGGGTTTAATTCAAAATCAACTTTTAATAAAGCTTTTAAATTAGAAATGAACGATACACCCAGCAATTACATAAAAAAGGAAAAAGTAGCCTGAAAATTCCCTTTTAAATAAGTGTGAATTTATCCAAAACGTCGATTTTTAAGTGTCTTGAGTATACTTTTCAAGAAAATTTTAAAAATCACAATCATGAAAACACAATGTAAAAATTTTCGAACCGAAGTATGCTCTATTTTTATGTTACTGATGATAGCAGTAACCTATACTTCTTGTCACGGTGATCCTATAAACCGTGAGGCTGAAGTAGAAACCGTTGTTACGGATTTTCCCGGAAATGATGCAGTGACCGTAGATAGAAGAGGAAATGTATATGTTTCAGAATATGGTCAGTTTGTAGAGACAGGAGGAACTGGAACCAGAGTGATGAAGGTATCCAAGGATGGAGAAGTGTCAGAATTTATTACAGGTCTAAAGGGACCTCTGGGAAGTGCTGTAGATAATCAAGGTAATTTTTATGTAAATCATGCAGGTAATTTGGTTACAGGAGAAGTACTTAAAGTAGCACCAGACGGTTCAAAAGAAATATTAGCAACCGTAGATGGATGGCCAACTGGTCTTACTTTGGATCATGAAAACAATATCTACGTCACTAATTTTTTATCACCTACCGTTCATAAAATAACACAGGAAGGAACAGTAACTGTATATGCTACTGATAACAGGTTAGCTGGAGGTGTAGGAATCGATTTTGACCGAAAAGGAAATCTGATTGTTGGTAATTTTGCGACTGCGGATATCCTTTCTATCGATCCCGAAGGTAATGTTTCTTTAGTAACTAATATTCCTGATATAGTAGTTAATGGTTTTGGTATAGGATATATAACCGTAGCCGGTAATTCGGTCTTTGCTACAGGATTAGGAGTCAATAAAATATTCAGGGTATCATTAAGAAATGGAGAAGTAAATGAATTTGCAGGTACAGGCGAAGCCGCAACCCTTGATGGGCTTGCTGAGGAGGCATCTTTTAATGGACCGAATGGAATAACAACAGACAGGTATACAAAATCCCTTTATATATCAGAATTTGGAGGAATAGGAGCCGTTAGGAGGATTAGGTTAAGATAAAGACGGAAATTACAATCAGTTTCACGTTAGTGAACCTTTTGCCGGCGCAAGTAACTCGTGCCTTTTCTCTGATGTCACTAGAGTAATCGCCACCGCTATGTCTTTAACGAGTGGCATATTGGTAAGAATATAAATAAAAAAAATCCATAGCATTAATGCTGTGGATTTTTTATGGGTAACAAAAAATAATATCAGGAACTTTTAAGTAATAAACCTCATTCGCGAAGAGTAGACAAAATCCTGATTGTCTATAAAATGTTCAGGAATTAATAATTCTAAAATCAAAAATTATGTTACATAACATTTTAAAATTAGATGGAGTTGAAGTATTAACAAAGAAGAAGCAAAAAAGCTGTAAAGGTGGATTTTTAGTAAGTCATATATGTCCTTCTGAAGGAGAGCATTGCGATCTTTCAGCTGCGTATATTTCATTTATGCAAAGTTCTTGCCTAGCTCCTATACAACCGTTAGTTTGTCAGGGTGTTTGGGTAGCGTTAGACTACTAATACCTTTGTAGATTATTTTTTACTACCATTAGTCCGTGACTAGTGGTAGTATTGGATTCTGATACAAGTAATCTGAGTATTATAGCAAGCAAGATTGAAGATTAATTTAAAATTATTAATTAAAAGGGGAATTTTTCTCTTTTTTATTTTATAACTTACTCTCACAATACAAATTAATCTTAAAACCAGTTTATTATGCTTAAATCAATTTTAACTCAAGAAGGAGTAAAGGAATTAAACAAACAACAACAACAATCTGTTAACGGAGGAGGAGGTTTAAACTCGGAATGTCACTCAGATAGTGATTGTGATCATCCATACATCTGCGCTGGATGTCTATGCAGACCAGTTGGTGGACCGTTTTAATTAACTAAGAATAATTTTTAAGGCTAATTCAAATATTAGAAAGATCGAAATCCTCGGATTTCGATCTTTTTTTTCTTTAGTATAAAAGTGTAGGTTTTTCATCTTCACATGCTACTCCTTTTGGCTCTGGCTCAATTGAACAGTCAGAGATGATACCCCATTTTTTATTAAACGCATCTTCTAAATCTGTATATGCGTTCACTTTTTTTAGAAAATCTTCTATATCGATAGTTGTGGAATACGCTATATAATCCATAGGTCCTCCACAAGCTTTAGCTCCAATTGCTGTATATGTCCACTTAGTGGCATCTATGCAGGAGGTGCTGTTGACAATGGTTTGTATTTCATTAAGCATTGCAATAAGTACCTGTTGCTCTTGTTCCATCGAAGAGCCTGTATCGTCATCATCATTACAGCTATTAAAAAGAGTAGCAAATAACACGATACCTATAACCAATATATTTCTCATTTTTTTACCTTTCTTAAAAGATTCATTATTTTAAAAAAGGTTGCGTAGGATAGTTCATTACTTAGGAATCTCATTGTTTTTATAATCGCTTTTTTCTAAGAATTCTTCTGCTGCCATATTAATCCAAACTTCAGGAGTGATAGATTTTTCTTTAGATAAAAAACTTTGTACAATATCATACCCTACAGCATAACCTCCCCAAACCGGGAATTTATCTGATCCAAACATTACTTCTGACTGAAATTCAAAATCTTGGTTCTCTAAATCAGGCTGTACGGTTGTCCACAATTCTTGCTTTTTCTCTTTGGTTAATGCTTCCTATCCATTTGGTTTCAGTATTTAGGATATAAGAGTTTAGCAAAATAATCGCCTCTTCCTTCAAAAACTAAATAATCCAGAAGTGTCCATCTCGTAATTTTAGCTAAATTTTCTTTGGTCCAATAAGTATGATTGAACTCATGAGCTACTGCATATGAAAGAGCCTCTTTCCAGTTATCAACCGAAGTATCAATATTGATTAGAATTTGCTTACTTCCTGCTGTAAATCCAAAAACACCATTCATGTCGTCTTTCATAGTTTGTAATTCAGAACTAGGAGGCAGCACATATACCGTAATTCCTTCATTTTGAAGTAATGTATTCGATTTTTCTAGTGCTTTTAGAATCGTCTTTTCAATCTGTTTCTTATTAGAAGTAATTCCTTCTAATGTCTTTTTTAGATATGGGATATCTAACGAAGGTCTGGCAAGGTCTTCATATACAAATGAGTTATATTCACTGCTCATAAAGAACTTATTAAAAATTGGAAGCCTCACTTTTTCAAGATATAGCTCTTTTAGGTTTTCATCATTTTCTTTGGTCGCAGCAATATATTCAGTATAGTATTCTTCCATAAAGATTATCTTATGGTTTTCTTCTTGGGCAATTGCTGATAAGCAAATCATGAATGCGATATACGTGTAAATAATGTAGTTTTTCATATGTTAATTTTTTGGTATAAATATTTTTGCGAGTTTATATGCGTATGTGAATAAATCGGAGACAGTACCACTTCGATTCATTACTATGGATATGGAGAGATTATATTCTGGAAATAAAATAAATACTGAAGTCGATCCCACAGCAGTTCCAGCGTGATGAATGATTTGTACTTTGTGGTTCTGGTCGAACATTTTTTCGGTATGGCTGTTACGCCATCCCATCGCATAGTTTTGCCTATTTATTTTACCAGAATCTAAAGCAACAGGTTCTATAAGAATCTCTGTAGTTTCTTTATTAAAGAGTTGATGATTTAGAAAGGCATTCCCAAGTTGAACAAGAGCTGTAGGTGTAGCAACAAATCCGCCACCAGCCCATTTATTACTATTGTTGACCTTAAATACTTCTTTGTACATGTTTTTATCCACTTCATAAAATTTTGAAATATTTTCTTGTGATAAAGAGGATGTTTCACCATTAATGTGTTTAATATCTAAGGGATTAAAAACAGCTGAATCCATAAAACTAAGAAAGTCCTTGCCAGAAGCACCTTCCATCATAGCACTTAGCAATGTATAATTGTACGAGCTATAGGTAAAATCGGTGCCAGAAGGAAATAACAACTGAGAATCACTAAATATCCCTACACTTTCCTGAACTGTTTTGTACTCGTCATTGTTTTGATGTTCCCAAATGGGAAAACAAAAACAAGTTTCATAATTCCGTATTCCTGAGGTATGTGATGCCAGTTGCTTTACTGTTATTTCAGAAAGGTTTTCGGTTGTATAGGGAACAAATTCTTTGACTTTAGTATCCAGATGTAATGCTCCGCTCTGCAAAAGCACACCGAGCCCTAATGAGGTTACAGCTTTAGAGGTACTTCCGATTCTGAATTTTGTGCCCAAACGTACTTCTGTAGCATTTTCGATATCTTCATATCCAATAGCATTAGACCAAATTACTTTTCCATTCATTCCGGCAGCGACGGATAATCCAGGAACTTTAAGATGTGTAAACATATCTTTTAGAATACGATCCGCTTTTGTTGAAATCTCATCATTGTGCTTAACTATCGGCTGCAATTTGCTAGTATTCGGATAGGCATTCCATCCCGATGTGTAAGTTATCATGGGTTCAAAAAGAAAGAAATTTATGAGTACACCTAGTATGATTAGAGAAGTAATGATGATGCATTTTTTCATGATGATGTTCGTTTTAAAATTTGACAAAGGATTTCCTGTCATTGAATATGCATTCAATGATATTTTAATGTGAATAAATACCAGTTGGATTATTTGGTGGCCAGCGTTTTTTCTTTAGCCTTAATCATCTCACAGACTTTAAAAAGCAGAATAATTTCTAATAAAATGGTGGGTGTAAGAAATACCAAACCAACGATAGATAGCAGTACGGTGGTCATAAATGCATACGTAATAATCTCGAAAATTGCGGTAACTTTGGCGATGGTTCCTAAAGCATTCTGAAGCCTGAAAACAGATATCCCAAACAAGATTCCTATGATTCCGTAGGTCATGGATTCTGCACCGATAACAATATGATAATCAAAGTCACCAATGTATAGCGATATAATATCAAATCCATAGAATACGATGGTAATAAAAATGAACATGAATGCAGTTATTTTTAGCAAGTAGTTTTTAAAAATCTTTCCGGTAAGCACAAAACCACGCGTAAAAAGGATAATAGAGGTTACTAAAACTAATTTCAGAAAAATATAGAGCCACTGATTGATTACCATTTCATTTTCTTCAAGTCGGTAATAATCTACTATAATTTCTATAAAACCGATCAGAAAATAAATAATACCACTAATCCATGCGATGTTTAGTTGTCTTGTCAGAAAACTTGCCTCCTTTTCATCATCTATTTCGAGTAGAAATATCTTTTTAAATTCTTTTGTAATTCTAGGTTCTTCTGTCGAAATTTTTTCAAGATCATAATCCAATGCAGACAGAATCGTTTTTATCGTGTAGCTTCTTGGCATCACTTCTCCCGCTTCAATCCTCTGTATCGTTCTTACACTAATATTACATTGCTCTACCAGCTCTTCTTGCGTAAGTCCTTTCGATTTTCTGATTTCAGAAATTTTCTGTCCTAATTCTGGCTGTTTCATAATTTGACTTGTTTTCATTTGCTTATGCAATAGTAAGTTTCAGAATTAGTTTCTCAAATTTTTCGGATCGTATTTAACCCGACATTTACCCGACAAACCAGTAATACCAGTGGGTTTCGAAGTTTTTTGAAACTTTTCTTTTGAATTAGAAATATAGGAATTATTCTATTGGATAGAGATTTATTTTTCTAAAAAGCATTTTCTATTTAGGATATAACTTGGCTTTTATAATTTTTTTTGAGTAAAGGGTATACAATTTTATTCTATTGAGAGCCTTTAAACAATATTAAGAAGTAGATTTTTTATTAAATAGTTTTAGTGTAGCGTAATGATTTTATGTTGTTAACCTTTTATAGGTGATTTTTAAGGTAACTTTTAAGTTCTATAAACATCATCGATGTTATTACTGTATTGATAACCAAAAGAATAGTTCATCGAAAATTCGTTTATATCGATTAATTCTGGGATGTTTTTATAATTTTCTATTTCTTCAATAAACCTTCTTCTAACATTTGATTGACTTTATGGCTTAACTTTTTTAATTGCTTCAAAGTTCCTTTCAAAAAACTAAATTCCTCTCTGTTACTCATAATCTTTGTTGGTCTTATTGTTATAATTAAGATGAATTTATAAATAAATAGAACCAACAAATGACGTTTAAAGATGAATCCAACATTAGTTTCGTTTAAATGTAGTTTACTGTCGACGAAGTGTAGTTTGTTGAAAATTGAAATGATTTTCCTTGTTTTTTATGGATGCTTTTGGTTGTTGAATCTATGTTCATTATGTTTATTGAAGTATATATCTACATAGATTTTTTTTATTACAGGATTTTCTGAAATTTTTGAATCCAAACTAATATCGACTTTCTCCAGTTGCTATTACTAACTCAAAACTGTATTTCTATCACCTAGAGATCATTGTGATTACTTGCTTGTTCTTAGATAGTATGTAGCATTAGTAACCTGGTACTTTTTGTTCTAACATTCAACATCCGAATCACTTCTTATCGTTAAGAACTGGGATTCCATCTCAATCTAAAATAGAAAGCTCTAACTCTTCCTTATTGGTTTTACCGAAGTTTGTAAAACAATCTTTTAAAGTGTCTGGTGCATATCATTTCTTACAATGATAATAAACAGCATTTCAAGTGGAGTTTTTGGAAGAAAACCTCTAATTGTGTTTGGCAGATATCTTGCTATTTCCATTTCTATTGTATCTTTGTCTAATGTTAAGTGCATAATAGGCTGTTTTAGTTTTGTTTACATTGTGCGTTACAAATATCAACACTCCATTTTTATCCTCCTAAAAAGTTTAAATTACATCATGTTGGTGAAGTGCAGTTTTGTGTTGTTGAATTACATTTTGTCATTATTTTGATATATATGTAGATCAAAATAATGAGTAGTTTTTGCCAAGTAGATTTAATACGTATGATTAAATGAGAATAACCAAAAATCAAACTAATTTTCTAAAAGGTATTGGAATACTATTAATTATGTTTCATAATTTTTTTCATTTAACTAAACCTTATATAGGTGAAAATGAGTTTGATTGGGATATAATTAGAATTCAGAGATATCTCGAAGTACTGATGGCTTTTCCTGAGAAATTTCTTACCGCTTCACTTAGTTATATGGGGCATTATGGAGTGCAAATATTTATTGTATTGAGCGCCTACGGATTGTCAATAAAATATTTTAATAACCAAAAAAAGATTCGTCTATTGCCTTTTATGATTGATAGGTTAAAAAAAATATACCCAGTTTATTTTTTGGCGATTCTTTTTTTGGTTATTACGGTGTTTTTTGTGGAAAATCGGGTTTTTAATTTTTATGAATGGAGAGACTTAGTACTAAAATTAATGTTTATTAATAATTTCATACCAAATAAGGCATTAAATATTAATGGCCCTTGGTGGTTTTTCTCGTTAATAATTCAACTATATGTTCTTTTTCCATTACTGTTTTATTTTTTTAAAAGAAACAGATTTAATTACATAAGCGGAATTTTATTTCTAGTATCTTATTACATAATATTTGCATTAGTTCAACCTATATTAGAAACATATAACCTTAGTTTATTATATCTGTTTCCAGGGCATTTGCCAGAATTTGTTATGGGAATGGTTTTCGTTTTTTATCCCAGATGTCATCGGGTAAATTATAAATTTTTAGGAATTTCTATATTTGTATTTATTTTGGCAAATTTTTATAGCTTTTTATTTCCAATAACTTTTATTAGTATTTCTTACATTTTATTTCATTTTTTGATTTGGCTTGAAAGCAAATCTCCTGCGAAAATTAAGGCGGCTATGGTAAGATTAGGAGAATTAAGTTTCTATTTATTCGCTATACATGGGTTTCTTAGAAAGCCGTGGATCACTTATTCTTATGACACTTCACTCTTTGAAAAATATATTTTTGCGGTAGTGTTTTTTTTTATAAGCTTGATGGCCAGTCTTCTTTTAGAAAAAATTCTAATGTATTTTAATCGCTTGTATAGATTTAAGCGGATAGCCTAGAGCCGAATTGATTTTTTTATAGAGTCTTTCAATTTTTATCTTCATACAAAAACAATTCTTCAAAGCTTATATTTTTTCTAACCATTCTGGGTTTTTCAACATAGAAGTTATTAAAGATACTTCTTTTTTTATCAAAACCAGTAAACCGTATACCACTTATATCGGAAACAGCATGTATTAATTCATCAGTCATGAACCTATTATGAACATTAAAACTAGATTTTCTGAGCTTTTTATACTTGACGGAAGTCCACAAAATAAAAGGGATTTCATACATAGATCGAGTTGGATCTTCTTCATAATGCCCATAAAAATCTTTTCTATCAAAGTATACTTCTTCTCCGTGATCTGAAAAATATAACACATACGACATAATATTTTTTGCTTTCACTTCTTTAATAATTTCTCGAACAACAAAATCATTGTATCTTACAGCATTATCATATTCATTTATTAATACTTCTTTTTTGTCCTTTATATCAGAAGTGGTAAAGTATTCAAACTCCTTAGGATATCTTTTATTATATTGAAGGTGAGTCCCTAAAAGGTGGATGAAAATTGCCTTTTTATTAGCTGTATCGTTTAGAGCAATTTTTAGTGGTTTAATCAATTTATGATCATAAGGGGTCTTTTTATTGTGATTTGCTATATTTATAAAGTTTCTGACGGATGCTCCTTTGGATATTTTGGTGGTTAAATTTTCGAATGCACCTATTGGTTTTTGATTAGATAACCAATAGGTTTTAAAACCAGCAGCATTCATAAGTTGAATAATACTTCCATTATCTTGTTTAGACGGGTTTTGATAATTATTCAGTGTTAATGACTTGGATAATGAGGTTATAGTGTGAGTGTGTGGACTAATCACTTGATCAAAAATGAAAAGCTCATTTTTGATATTATTTAGCTTAGGATTTGTCTCTTTTTGATATCCATATAAATTCATCTTGTTTTTTGTAGTAGATTCTCCAATAATGAAAACGTAGGTTTCATTACAACTAATCGTATCTTTACGTACATTTTTGAATGCATTTGAAGTACGATTTGTATGTGATAAATCGAAACTTTTAGCATCTTTTCGATATTGAATACTTGATTTTACTAGTAAGTAAGGAGTATTGTATACAATAAGCTTTGTGAACTTTAATATTCCATAAAACATTATAGAAATTCCCAGAACACTTAAGATTTTTCTTGTTATGGATATATTTGAAAAGGAGGTGAAATATATGTCCTCTTTTTTGCATGAATAGACAATTAATACTATGTTACATAGAAGCATTAATAGTGAGAAACATATTATAGTATAATTGGCATAAGTACTAATAAACTCAGAAACTTCATCAAGATTTGTTTCTGTTAATATATAAACAGTTGATGAATTAAAGTTGATACCATACAAATAATAAAAAACGCTCTCAAACCATGTAAACAGAATAAGAATACTAAAAGTGCAATAAAAAATCACTTTTGTCTTCTTCTTTATTTTAACAAACTGGATTAGTATGAAAGCGAGTATATAAAAAATAATATTTTCAAAAAAGTTGTATAATCTTTCTTGAGTAACATCTTGAAATATAATTTCAAACAAATAAGCTAGAATTACAGGAATAAAATAAATAATTAAAAAGAAAATATTTCTCATAGTACATTTTCTTTTTTTATGTTTATTGTTGCAATAGCTCGTAATGCATCTTCTATTGATACAATATTCTCAAAAGTCAATAACAATCGTAATCCATTTCGGGTGTTTTTTTCCTTCATTTTGCACTTACTTGGATTTTTCTGTACAAATTGTAATACCTTAGAAAATATAGGACTTTGATAAAAACTCGATTGCTGATCACTGATAAAATACCCGATCAATTTATCTTGTTTCATAATGATCTTTTCTAATCCAATAGAAGTGGCAATCCATTTGATACGCACAGAATTTAATAAGTCTACTGCCTGATCCGGGATTTCTCCAAAACGATCTACTAATCGTTTTTCATAAGCTTGCAGCCCCTCTTCATCTTTGATCTCATTGAGTTCTGTATACAGATTGAGACGCTCGGTAATATTGTTGATATAGTCATCCGGGAATAACAATTCGAAATCGGTATCAATCTGCGTATCTTTTAGATATACCTTTTCTTTTTGACCGTCTTCGTATAAGTCAGCAAACTCATTTTCCTTGAGTTCTTCGATTGCTTCGTTTAGTATTTTTTGGTAGGTATCAAAACCAATTTCATTGATAAAACCACTCTGTTCTCCACCTAATAAATCTCCCGCACCTCGAATCTCCAGATCTTTCATGGCAATATTAAATCCACTACCTAAGTCAGAATGCATTTCTAATGCGGTGATACGTTTTCTGGCATCGTCGGTCATTGCAGAATATGGTGGTGTAATGAAATAACAAAAGGCCTTTTTATTACTTCGTCCTACACGACCACGCATCTGGTGTAGATCCGAAAGCCCAAAGTTATTGGCATTATTAATAAAAATAGTGTTGGCATTTGGTACATCCAGTCCGCTTTCTACAATAGTGGTAGAAATTAATACATCAAATTCTCCATTCATAAAGGAGAGCATCAAACCTTCTAGTTTTTTACCTTCCATCTGTCCGTGACCTACCGCAACTTTGGCATCCGGAACTAGGCGCTGTACCATTCCGGCAACTTCTTTGATATTCTCAATACGGTTATGAATAAAATATACCTGTCCTCCACGTTGTATCTCATAACTCACGGCATCTCTAATGGTTTCTTCAGTAAATCGAATCACATTAGTTTCTATCGGATATCGATTGGGTGGAGGTGTGGTGATGGTAGATAAATCCCGAGCTGCCATCAAACTAAATTGTAAGGTTCTTGGGATAGGTGTAGCGGTTAAGGTGAGTGTATCTACATTTTCTTTGATGGTTTTCAGTTTATCTTTTACAGAAACACCAAATTTTTGCTCTTCATCAATAACCAGTAATCCCAGGTCTTTAAATTTTACATTTTTATTGACCAATTGGTGGGTTCCTATGATGATATCTACTTTGCCAGCAGCCAGATCCTCTAGAGTTTCTCTTTTTTGTTTTGCGGTGCGGAAACGGTTTACATAATCTACTACTACCGGAAAATCCTTTAGTCGTTCCCTAAATGTTTTTGCGTGCTGAAATGCCAGAATCGTTGTGGGAACCAGTATCGCAACTTGTTTTCCGTTATCCACTGCTTTAAAAGCTGCTCTGATAGCTACTTCGGTTTTACCGAAACCAACATCTCCACAGATCAATCGATCCATAGGTCGCTCGCTTTCCATATCCGCTTTTACATCTGCTGTAGCGGTGCTTTGATCAGGCGTGTCTTCGTATATAAAAGAAGCTTCTAATTCGTGTTGTAAGTAACTATCTGGATTGTATTGAAAACCTTTTTGCAATTTTCGTTTTGCATATAATTGAATCAAATTAAATGCAATATGTTTTACTCTTGCTTTGGTTTTTTGTTTTAGGGTTTTCCAGGCTTTGGAACCTAGCTTATAGATCTGTGGCGGCTTGCCATCTTTACCATTAAATTTTGAAATCTTATGAAGCGAATGAATACTGAGATATAACACATCTCGTTCTCCATATATCAGCTTGATTGCTTCTTGTTTTTTGCCTTCGACATCTATTTTTTGTAACCCGCCGAATTTACCAATTCCGTGATCGATATGCGTTACGTAATCACCAACTTCGAGGTTGGTCAATTCTTTGAGCGAGATAGCTTGTTTTTTAGCATATCCACTCTTTAGATTAAACTTATGATATCGCTCAAAAATCTGATGATCGGTATAACAGGCTATTTTACGATCGTGATCAATAAATCCTTGAAATGCGGAAAAAACAATTGTTTCATATTGTTTTACATCCAGATCTGCATCATCAAAAATATCATGAAAACGTTTAGCCTGTTGATCACTTACACAGAAGATATAATTTTTATAGCCTTCTTCATGGTTTTCATTCAGGTTCTGAATCAGCAAATCAAATTGTTTATTGAAAGAAGGTTGCGGTTTGGTGTCAAACTTAATCGCATAATCAGCTTTGGTGAGTGGTCGATTTCCTATTTCGACCAAGGTGAAATCCAGTAATTGCTTTTTGATTAATGCTGAAGAAGCAAAAAGTTCCTCTGGAGTTCCGTGTTTGATTTCTTCAGACAGCGTTTTGAAAGCTTCTTTGGCTTTTTCAAGATTTTTGTCGATTCTTGCAGAAAGCAGGTCAATATCTTTGGCAAAAACCACAGTTTTAGAAGCGATATATTTCAGAAAACTTTCACGAGTTTCCTGCATCGCTTTATTTTCTACATTAGGGATGATAGAAATTTTCTTGATCTGGTCCGTTGATAATTGCGTCTCTACATCAAAAGTTCTGATACTATCTACTTCATCCCCAAAAAACTCTATACGATACGGTTCATCATTACTAAATGAAAATACATCTACAATACCACCACGAACCGAAAACTCGCCAGGTTCGGTAACAAAATCTACTCGTTGGAAGTGATATTCGAACAGTACTTCATTGACAAAATCTAATGACAGCGTATCTCCAATAGAAATCTTCAGTGTATTTTTCTCCAGCTCTTTTCTGGTCACTACTTTTTCGAATAAAGCATCCGGATAGGTAATAATCAGCGCAGGTTTCTTTCTGGAATTGATTCTATTCAATACCTCTGCTCTTAAAAGAACATTAGCATTATCGGTTTCTTCAATCTGATAGGGTCTGCGATAACTTCCTGGATAAAACAATACATTTTTATCTCCAAGTTGTTGTTCTAAATCATTAAGATAATAGGCTGCTTCTTCTTTATCATCAAAAACACACAAAAAAGGTTTGTCTGCTTGCTCAAAAGCAGCTGAAATCACAAAGGATAAAGAGGATCCGATAAGGCCTTGTAGATGTGTTTTACTTTCGGACTGGGCAATAGCATTCCCCAGTTTCTGAAGAGACAGAGACTGTGCGAAGGTTTGCGTGATTATATTTTTACTCACGTAGCAATAATTTTAAGCAAATATACTATCATTCTTTTAGTTATGACAAACCTGTATATAGTGATACGCACTAAAACTAACTATTTTTTTAAGTTTTGATGAGAAACTTCATCGTTTACTGTTTTTAAGCTACATTTTAATAACATATCTAATTAAGAGAGAAATAGTAGGTTAACAACTTAGCTAAATCGCTCCATCAATTTTTTACCAGGGTTAGTGGCGCGATTCAAAAACCCATGAATACCAGCAGCAAGTACTAATATAATAGCAGCTATAAGCGCTGTATAGGCAATGGAATTATAATCACCGTTATGTCTTACATATATTGCTATTAACGCCCAGGCACCAACCAAAGCAAATTCTCGCATATTTCTTTTGACAATCATAAATAGATTCAACAAAACGGCTACAATTACCATAATTATAGTCCAGGTAATCTCATCTAAACCAAATCCACCCCAATTAATCTTGGTTAAATAAATAGAAAAATTAGCTATTGTAGCCACAGAAATCCATCCTAGAAATAGACATATGGGCCACCATACAAAAGCGATAATACCCAAAGGAGCATCCCAGCGTTCCATCTTAGTATTGATAACAATCTTACTCAGAGAGAAAACGATACCTAACATTATAAGTACTGATAAACCAAAGTATTCATAGGTAAATACTATAACCCAACAACCGGTTAATAGATTTGCAATAAAAAACCAGTATCCTGTTTGTAGTACATGATCTGCTTTTTCTGGTTTAAAAAAGGCATTTCGGATTTGATAAATTGAATAAGCAATAAGACCTGAAAAAATTAATATCCATATTGCAAAAGCATAGCTTGCTGGTGTAAACAGATTATCATATTTACTGCTGAGTTCCCCTACAGTAGTATTATTAAAGCGTAATGCTTGTGAAATATAATTTATGCCAATTACAAATACAACAGATAAGGAATTAAGGATCGCTAATTTTTTTTTCATGGATTTGTTTTTATGTCTTTAAAATTAATGTAATCAACTCATAAGTTTTAATTCCAACAGAAGAAAAATTATCGTTATCCAAAAGAATTTAATAGTTTTTCGAAATCTTCTTCAGTATTATACACATTGCAAGAAACTCGCATGGCATTTCCTCTAAAAGAAACAAAAATTTGTGCTTCCTTCAATTTTGCCTTAATCTCTTCTACATTGATATGATCTGGAAGATAGATCCCAAATAGATGATGTGCTCTATATGCATCATCTTCAATAAAACATCCTAATTCTCGGAGTTTTTGAACAGCATTTTTGGAAATACTTTTACCATATTCCTGAATGTTTTTTGGTTGCCAAGCAATCAATTGTTCGATGGCTCCTATCATCATGGGTGTTAGTACAAAATTACTAGATTCTCCTACAGAGTATCGGGCTGCTTTTTCCTGATATCGATCTTCGTATGTTGTGAGTCCAGAAAAATCTTCACTATTATATCGGTTCATCCAGTTATGCTCGATCGGTGTTCCATTATTAAAAGCATCACTGTAATAAGCCATGCCAATAGCGTATGGACCTAATAACCATTTATAACCACCACAAACCAAAGCATCGGGTTCAATTTCTTGTATAGAAAAAGGAAAAGCGCCTACACTTTGCGTCCCATCAATGACTAACATAGCGTTTACTGTTTTTGTTTTCTCACGAATAGCGTGCAGATCAAATAAAGTTCCATCTGCCCAGTGCACTTGTGGCATTGCAATTACTGCGGTATTTTTAGTGATTGCTTCCAGAATATTTTCATTCCAACGCTTACCTCTATTTTCTAATTCGATAGGAGGTTTAATGATTTTGATAGTTGCTTCATTTTTTCTTGCAACTTCTTGCCAGATATATACATTACTAGGAAATTGTTCATCTACTAAAATGATTTCATCTCCTTTTTTAATGGGTACATTATTAGCAGCATTAGCAATACCATAAGAAACCGATGGAATGATTGCAGTGTTTTTATAATCAGGAGCACTGATTAGCGTTGCAAAACGCTGTTTCAGGATTTCTTTTTCGGTGAAGAAATCTACAGGTAAAATCTCGTTGGGTCTCCCTTTTTTTGAAACAGATTCTAATCCTATTTCTGTTATGGATTTAAGTTGAGGAGACATATAGGCGCCATTGAGGTAGGTAATATCTTCAGAAAGGTCAAAAAGGTGTTTTTGGTTTTGCATGAGTTGTGATTAGTACATTTTTATTCAAAAATGGATTTATAAAGTTAAAGCAAAGTAAAATATTAAATTGAGTCATATTTTAGCACTAAGAATTCTTTAACTTTTATAGTCATACATATTTGTAACAAATCATAACTAAGAGAGTCAAATACTAAAAAAAATAATATGCACAGAATAATTGGTATATGCTTTCTGCTAGTTGGGAATTTATTGTTTTCTCAGCAATCGCTAAAAGGGAAAGTAATAGATTATAATACCAAAGAACCACTCGCTTTTTCTACACTGATTTTTAATAATAATGAAACAATGGGAACAATTGCCGATATAGACGGTAATTTTGTTTTTAGATCCAATGTGGATATTAAAACAATGATATGTAGTTATTTAGGGTATGAGAAAAAACAGATCAATGTAGTAAACAGTGAATATATCATTATTGAATTAATACCAAAAGAAAACCAACTGGATCAAGTTGTTCTTTCGTCTGCAGAAAATCCAGCGAATAGAATTATTAGAGAAGCTATTAAGAATAAGGAGATCAACAATCCAGAGCGTATCACATCATTTACTTATAATTCTTATAATAAAGTTATTGTTGATATAAAATCAAAAGATAGAAATGATTCTTTGACCCTTACAAAGAACTTAAAAGGAGGACATTTAATGCTTATGGAGAGTATTACTGAAAGAAAGTTTTTAGAACCAGATTTAAGTAATGAAGTTGTAATTGGCACTAAAGTATCCGGTTTCAAAAACCCTCAATTTGCATCTTTGGCAACAGATATTCAACCATTTTCTTTTTATGAGAATTCTATAAAGCTTTTTGATATAAATTATCTCAATCCTATTTCTAAGGGAAGTCTAAAGAAATATAAATTCTTTTTGGAGGAAAGTATACTTAACAAAAAGGATACAACTCATATTATTGCCTTTCAACCAAAGGCGAATAAAAACTTTGAGGGATTAAAAGGAATCGTATATATAAATACAAATAAGTTTGCAATACAAAATATTATAGCGTCACCTTATCAGAAGGGTAAAATTGATCTAAAAATTCAACAGAAATATAAGTTGTTACAGGATTCTATATGGTTCCCTGAGCAATTGAACTATAAATTATCGATGCCAGAATATCCAAATAAGGAAAACAATATGGTGATGGATGGCAAAAGTTATATTTATAATATTTCTTTAGATACACTTCTGCAAAAAAAAGATTTTCCCATAGATATGGTTAGCATAGCCGAGAATGCGACTAAAAAGGATAGTGTGTTCTGGAATTTAAATAGAAATGCAAGTCTTAACCAAAGAGAAGAGATTACCTATAGAGTGCTAGATAGCATCGGAGAGAAGGTAAATTTAGATGGATTTTTAAATTTTTCTGAAAGTCTTTTTAGAGGAAAAATACCTTTGGGTATGATTGATATAGATTTAAATAAAACCATAACGATCAATAAATATGAAGGGTTTCGATTAGGAACTGGATTGTATACAAATAAGAAGTTCGATGAACGATTGCAGTTAGGCGGTTTTGTAGGGTATGGATTTGATGATAAAGACTGGAAATATGGAGGAGAAGTGAATTATTTATTATCAAAAAAGAATGAAATAACTTTAGGGTATCAGTATCAGGTAAATTTACAAGAAGTAGGAAGCCATACTAAGCAACGAGAAGATTTAGATTTTTTAAGTTTTAGGAATTACTTGGGATTTAATTTTGATAAAATTAGGGAGCATTCCTTTGCTATTCATTTTAGGAGCTTAAAATATTTGACAGCTGATATATCCTTTAAACAAACTTCAGTAGATCCTAGGTATGAATATGAATTTGTTAGTGAAACTGGTAATTTCAGTAAATATAAGAACAGCAGTGTATCTCTTGATCTACGATACGCATATAAAGAAAAGATAATCAATTCTTTTAATCAGAGATTCAGCTCAGGAACTGATTATCCTATCATAGGAGTTTCGTTTTCTAAAGGGTTAAAAGATGTTTTGGATAGTGATATTAATTATAATAAAATAGAAGGGTACATAGACCATTCATTTTATACCAAAAGCATAGGTAAAACTAGTTATAGGATAGAAGGAGGTTATATCGATAATGCTGTTCCTTATGGTTTGTCATTTACAGGAAGTGGTAATTACGATAAAGATTACCCATTTTATAGTAAAAACCTATTTCAGACAATGACTCCCTATGAATTTGTTTCTGATCGATATGCACATCTTTTTCTGTCTCATAATTTCGAAGGATTATTAGTTAAGGTAAGAAAGTTTCAACCGGATATTGTGGTACATCAAAACATAGGATGGGGTAATTTAATTAATGATAATAATACGTTGATTCCTTTTGAAACAATGGATCAGATTTTCGTAGAAAGTGGACTAGAGTTAAAAAGCTTGATTAAGGTTAATTATCTTAATCTGGGTTATGTAGGATTCGGTTTAGGAGGTTTTTATAGATATGGCTTTTATGCCAATGAAGATTTTGAAGATAATCTTGCGCTTAAACTTAATATTAGTTTTAAGATTAAATAGTTTTACTTTTCATAAAGTATGATGTCTTTGATGTTTTTGCTTTTTGTTGAAAGATGAAATGATATACCTATAAGATACAATCTGTTTAATGGATATTAACAGCTATTATTGAAACACTTAAAAAACACTAATTTTAAATTTCAAAAGGATTTTAGTTTACTTATATTTGCGGCAAATTAAACAAAATACATGATGTCAATATCTGATTTATTTGATAGTGGGTTTCAGAAGAGAAATCAAGATCATTTTGCAGCTATCGTAAAAATAGCAATGAGCGACGGAGTAATCACAGACGGGGAGAAAGCTTTTTTAGATAGATTAGCAAGAAACCTTAGTATTTCTGATAATGATTATAAAGAAATATTAAAGGACTATGCATCTCATCCTATTAATCCTCCAACTAGTTATGATAGAAGGTTAGAGCGTTTGTATGATTTGTCAAGAATGGTATACGTGGATCATATAGAAGGATCTGATGAGGTAATAATGCTTGAAAAATTAGGTATTGGTCTTGGATTTACTCCGGATAATGTAACCTATGTTATTGATAAAGCTCTTAAATTAGTTAGTAAAGGTGTAGATAGTGATACTTTTATTGAAGAAATAAAAAATATGAATAGATAAATTGCTTTATCTATTGTTATCTATAAAAAAAAAGCCGCTTTTATGAAGCGGCTTTTTTAGCTATTTGTTTTACTATTTTGTAGATTAAATCTTCTTGTTCGAAAGGTTTAGCTATAAAATCATCCATTCCTGATCGAAGGCATTTATCACGTTCAGCTTCTGTAGCTTTTGCAGTAAATCCAATAATCGGAACTTCCGAGATAACCTTATCGCCATAATTTGTTCTAATCATATGAGTAGCCTGATATCCATCGACCTTGGATAATTTTAAATCCATTAAAACCAGATCATAGTTTCTTCTTTCCAGATAACTGATTGCTTCCGTTCCATTAATAGCGACATCTACAAAGAAACTCCCATGACTAATTAATATTTTCATGATTAGAAATTGAGTAGCTTCTTCATCTTCTACCACAAGTACTCTAAATTTCTTTTTAGATTCCGGTAGGTTATATTTTTTCTTTTTCTTTTCAGGTGTAGTTTTAGTGATTTCAAATTTAAAAGGTAATTTGATCTCGAAAGTAGTTCCTTTATCGGGAGTACTAGTAACCTTAATTTCTCCATTTAATAAATCAACCAGATCTTTTACAATCGCTAAGCCTAATCCTGTACCCGAAATCTGTTTATCCTCATTAAAACGAGTAAATCTGTCGAAAATATTCGTAAGATTTTCTTCGTGTATCCCCAATCCCGTATCTTCTATCTTAAAGCTAACACTTAATTTATTGGTACGTTGATAATTTTTGGTTACCGATAGGCTTACTTTGCCTTCTTCGGTAAACTTAAAAGCATTATTGAGAATGTTGTTTAAAATCTGATATACGCGTGTTCGATCTCCTATAAGATATTCTTGAATATTTGGATCTATATGCGTTTCGAATTGTATTCCTTTGTCTTCAGCCAATTTAGTATAGGTCTCTTTAAAACCTTCTACTACATTTACAAATAGAAATCGTTCCTCGACAATTTTTATTTTACCAGATTCTATTTTAGCAATATCAACCATGTCCTCAATCAAAGCATTGAGATGTAAGCTTTGTCTCTTTATAATTCTGGCTAATTCTTCTTGTTCAAAATTTAAATTTGTTTTTTCCAATACCTCAATGAATCCCAAGATGCCGGTAAGAGGTGTTCTGATTTCGTGATTGATATTGGCAATAAAACTGTTTTTGAATTTTTCTTTTTCAAGCAGGTATTGATTTTTTAGTTCTAATTCCTTTGCCTTAAGAATGGATTCATTTTTTTGCTGCGCTATTTTATTGAGCTCATGATATTTTGTGGAATAATCGAATAATATAATTACGATTTCCTCTAAGTTTATTTTAATGGTAACATCACATATTGTTTCAAGTTTTCCATCTTCCAAGTGAATACAGGGAAAATTATAGGTAGTTTCTTCTTTTTCGAATACCTCAATGAAACTCTTTACGATTTCAAAAAATGGATGCGCATCGTAGATCGAGGTTCCAACTTTCCATTTAAACACATTGGCATCAGTTTCTTTAATCGTTCCATCGTGATGAACAATCGTACACTGTGTTTTTTGGTTAAATAGTAAACTTTCTTCCTGGTATGTCATAGCACTAGGCAGTTATTTCCTTAGCAAGATCTAAGAAGAAATCTTGCACATTTTTATTAGTTTTGGCACTCGTTAAACAATCGACTACAATATCTTGTTCTTTAAACTTTTTTAGGGTTTCTTTCTCATTCACCAAATCTAATTTATTACCTATTACCTTGATTTTAACCTTTGGATGGTTTTTTGCTAGGTATGCCAAATCTTCATTTAGATTTTTATATGTGTCGATTCGCGTTAGATCAAATACGTAGATAAAGGCATTGGATCCTAGTAGGTATGATTTTCTTGTGTCTTCTATGTCTGCATGACCTTCAGTGTCCCAAATGATCATAGAAAGTTCTCGTCCATCTGGCATTTCGATTACTTTCTTTTTAATCTGAACGCCAAGCGTAACCTTATAATCTTCAGAAAATTCGTTGTCAATAAAACGCCTGAATAATGACGTTTTTCCAACCCCAAAGTGTCCTAAAAGCACTACTTTTTTAGACAATTTCATCTTCAAAATGTTTTTTTAATTTTTTAGTAAAAAGCTCACTATTTTCCATATCTCTTTTTGAAATATGATGCTGAGCAAAATCAATAATTTGATCTTCTAATACTTCTTTGAACATCATATTATATGCACCAGAAATAACAGCTGCAATATAGTAAGAATAAAAATTTTGTACGTGAATAGTATACAGCTCGTATTCGATAGTTTCCAAATTTTGATTCCCACCCTGAAAAGCATCTTCCACGAAACTCTTTATTGCAGTTAGCATACCTGCAATCATATCTTTATCTACAGTGTTGTCAGATAGTGGACTGTAATCGGTAATCAATAACCCAGAATCTTTTTCAATGACAAACATTTGGATTAATCTCGGTTTTGCATAATCGGTAATGGCTAAATCACCATCACTGATTCCTTGTGCTCTGGCTTTGGTTCTTTTAAACCAATTTTTAAAAGAAAATGCTTGCCTGGTTTTTCTGTTAATATTTTCACTTAACAACTTCATCTCATGAGCAATATATTTTTTTATCATTTTACCGATAATAGGAAACAATGCTTCTACTACTGCATCTTGAGAGTTTTTTATTTCTTCCTTTAAAGCTTCTGTAATTGTTGGACCCAGGGTTTTGGGTATTTCCTGCACAAATTCTTCTAATTTGTCATCTATTATAGGGTCGACCTTATGAGAAAGTTCTTGTTTTTGGTGAACTATTTTACTTAGTTCATCAACTTTTTCAGCAATGGAATCGGCATACTCCTTCTGCTCCGTAAGAAGAAGTTCTTTAAGAATCTTAAGTTTATCCTGCTCTTCCATAATCTGGGATAGACGGATTACTTTTTATTGATTTTCTCTCCCATGGCAATCAGGAGATCACCTAATGTTTTTCTATCCACTTTTTTGTCATCGAGCATGGCTACCTTATCTGCCAAATTATCTTCTAATTCGGTAATTCTGATATTGATATCGGTACTAAGATTGTCAATTGCCTGATTTAATTCTTTGCGAGTATCTTCAATAAAATCTTCAAGCTCTCTTTTTTTAGAAGAAATATCTTTTTTTACCGTTTCAAATTCAGAATTATAGGCAGCAATATTTTCTCCGAAGATTAGGTTTTTTATTGCCTCTATTTTTGAAGATGGATCGTTTACCACTTTTTCTTCAACAGCTTTATTTTCTTTCGCCATTTTTGGTTAGTTTATGTTGTTTTTTATGAGCTATACGTAAATTTAACATAAAAACATTAAAAATAGGTGTCATGGACTGATAATGTTAAATGTCGCTTGCTTTTATGACGAATATGATATGTTTATTACTCTTAGAGTTTAAAATGGTTATGAGGGGGAACTCTTTTGGTTTTTACAATCTTGCAATACAAGAATACTAAAAAATTGATAGTATTCAATCTATTTATCAATCATTTTTCAATGATACCAATAATAAAAATGATCTAAAAAAAACAAGGGCGCGGACTTTCTGGAATCCGCCTGTCTTTTATGATTCTGTTGTTTTCATAAAAGATTCTACTTTTTCTACCATATTTTTACTTCCACAAATAAACGGAGTACGTTCATGTAATTCTGTAGGTTTTATTTCTAAAATCCTTCTAAATCCATCACTGGCTGATCCTCCTGCTTGTTCCGCTAGGAAAGCCATTGGGTTACATTCATAAAGTAAACGAAGTTTTCCATTAGGAGACTTTGATGTACTAGGGTACATATAAATCCCACCTTTTATCATATTACGGTGTATGTCACTTACTAGTGAACCAATATATCTGGAGGTATAAGGGCGATCGTCTTTTTCTTCCTGGCAATATTTAATATAATCTTTAATTCCCTGAGGGAAATGAATATAATTACCTTCATTTACCGAATAAATGTTACCATCTTCAGGAAATTTCATATTAGGATGTGATAGATAATAAGTTCCTAAAGCAGGGTTTAGTGTAAAACCATTAACACCATGTCCTGTAGTATATACTAACATGGTAGAAGTTCCATAAATAATATAACCTGCAGCGACCTGTAAGTTACCTGGCTGCAAGAAATCATCAATTGTTACAGGTGTTCCAGTAGGAGTAACTCTTCGATAAATCGAAAAAATTGTTCCAACAGAAACATTAACATCTATGTTAGAACTACCATCAAGTGGATCCATAAGAACCACATAATTGTTCCTGTGATCACTTTTTTGACCTTTAATTGTTATAAAATCATCATTTTCTTCCGAAGCGATACCACAAACTATTTCTCTATTCGTTAGTGTGTTGATAAACGTTTCATTGGCAAGAACATCAAGTTTTTGTTGATCTTCTCCCTGTATATTAGTCTCACCAATAGCTCCTGTAATATCAACCAAACCGGCCTTGTTTACTTCGTGGTTTACCATTTTTGCTGCTAAACGAATAGAATTAATCAATCGAGAAAGCTCTCCGCTTGCATATGGAAAATCTTGCTGATTTTCGATAATAAACTCTCCTAAAGTTTGGTTTTTTCTTGCCATTACGGTTATGTTGATTTTGTGCAAAAGTATTATTTTTTAGACAACTATAACGTTTTCGAAACTGTAAATTGTTAAACTTTTTTAAGATTTGCAAAAACACAAATAAGAGAAGTATAACATTAGAAAATTGTCTGTATTGTGATACATATTTTATAGTTTTGATAAACTTTTGACCTATGGACTATTTAATTAGAGATGCAGTGGCTGATGATATGCCACAAGTTCTGTCACTTATTGAAGAACTAGCGATTTTTGAAAATGAACCAGATGCTGTAGAAGTCACCACAGAAGAGCTTGTTAGTAATGGCTTTGGAGAACATCCTTTATTTCATTGTTTTGTTGCAGAAAAAAAAGAAGAAATTGTTGGTGTAGCATTGGTGTATTTTAGATTTTCTACCTGGAAAGGGAGAACAGTGCATCTGGAAGACCTGGTCGTGAGAGAGTCTATGAGAGGAACTGGTATTGGAATGGCTTTGTATAAAAGAGTAATGCAATATGGAAAAGAGAAAGGAGTAAAAAGAGTAGAATGGAATGTTTTGGATTGGAACAAACCTGCAATTGATTTTTACTTAAAAAGCGGCGCTAAAATCTTGGAAGGATGGCAAGTTGTGCAAATGGATGAACAAGGATTGAAAGCGTTTATTTCAAAAATTTAATGTTAATTTATTGATTTTTTGTGTGTTATGAAATTATTTTAATTAATGAAGGTTTTTAAATTCGGTGGAGCATCTGTAAAAGATGCTAAAGGAGTAAGAAATGTAATTGATGTATTGCAGAAAGTTGGTGATTCTAATATTGTGATTATTGTTTCTGCCATGGGTAAAATGACAAATGCATTCGAAAGAGTAGTGGATGATTACCTAAACAAAAGTGAAGAACTTAAAAATTCTATAGATTTTATAAAGAAATACCATATTGAGATACTGGAAGATCTTTTTGAAAACAGGCAACATCCGGTTTTTAAGAAGATCAATTCTATAATTTCGGATATGGAAACCACACTTAAAAGAAATAAATCTAGACAGTATGATTATGTGTATGACCAAATAGTCTGTTATGGAGAGTTAATCTCTACCGCAATTGTTAGTGAGTATTTATCTAAAGAAGGTTATGTAAATAGTTTACTGGATGCCAGAAATATTATAAAGACAGACGATGATTATCGTGATGCAACGGTTGATTGGGAAACTACACAACAATATATTGACAAAAAGGTCAATAAAAAGGGGTTGACAATTACCCAGGGTTTTATAGCATCAGATGCTAATAATTTTACGACTACCTTAGGGAGAGAAGGTAGCGATTATACTGCAGGAATTTTTGCGTATTGTACAAATGCTTCCAGCGTTACTATATGGAAAGATGTTCCAGGAGTATTGAATGGAGATCCGAGGGTTTTTGAAAACACAAAGTTACTTTCACAAATTTCATATGAAGAGGCCATAGAATTAGCTTTTTATGGAGCTTCTGTAATTCATCCTAAAACATTACAACCACTACAGCGAAAAGAGATTCCGTTATACGTGAAATCGTTTCTTAATCCTCAAGATGAGGGCACTTCTGTAAAAAAAGGACAACGATTAGTGCCGCAGATGCCTTGTTTTATTGTTAAGAAAGATCAAATATTACTCTCACTTTCTTCATTGGATTTTTCATTTATAGTAGAAGATAATATAAGTGAAATTTTTAGTCTTTTTCATACCTATCATCTGAAAGTAGACCTTATTCAAAATTCTGCCATAAGTTTTTCTGTATGCTTGGACGATAAATTCGATAATTTTAAGAAATTGCTAATGCAATTAAAGCCAAAATTTAGTGTTGTATACGAAAAGAATGTATCTTTATTTACCATTAGACACTTCAACAAAGAAGCGATCCTGTTTTTAGAAGAAAATAAGGATATTTTACTAAAACAGGGTACAAAAGAAACGTATCAAATGGTTGCGAAACAATAAGATACCCTATTCAATGATTTTGCTATATTTGTAGTTAGCACAAAACGTATTTATGGCGATAGTCACCTCTAAAGAAGTAGCCAAAGGGCTTAAATTAGATAAACTAGGTTTTATTGGCACTTTTATTGGCTGGATGATTCTTAAGGTCACACGGTTATCAAAAATTAATCGCCAATATGACAGTATTAGTCACTTAGATGGGAAAGAGTTTGTTAAGCGTGTTCTGGATATGTATGGAGTTACTTTCGAAATCCCTCCAGAAGACCTAAAACGATTGCCTAAAGAAGGAGCTTTTATTACACTTTCTAATCATCCTTTAGGGGGATTAGATGGTATTTTACTTCTTAAATTAATGTTTGAACATCGATCAGATTATAAGATTATTGCTAATTTTCTATTACATAATTTTACTCCATTAAAGGAGTATATTATGCCTGTAAACCCTTTTGAAAATAGGAAAGAAGTAAAATCAAGTCTTAAAGGAATTAGAGAAGCAATTTCGCATCTTAAAAATGGAATGCCATTGGGAATTTTTCCTGCAGGTGAGGTGTCAACTTTCAAAGAAGGCAAGCATTATGTGGATAAACCATGGGAGCCAGGAGCAATGAGACTTGTTAAAAAAGCAAAGGTTCCGGTAATTCCGATATACTTTCACGCTAGAAATAGTAGACTTTTTTATAAGCTTGCTTCTATAAGTGGTACCTTAAGAACTGTTAAATTACCAAGCGAAGTCTTTTCACAAGAAAATAGAGTAATCAAAGTTAGAATAGGAAATCCGGTTTCTGTCAAGGATCAGGAAGAGTATGATAACATAGAGGATTTTACGAATTTTTTACGTAAAAAAACCTATATGCTGGCCAATCCATACGAGAAAAAGACTTTGATGGAGTCAATACCACAGAATTTAAAACTTCCGAAGTCTCCAAAAGAAATTGCCTCAGGCGGAAGTATTAATTCTATTGAGTCAGAATTAGCGTATTGTCGTGAAAACGATATGCGTTTATTGGCAAGTAAAAACTATGAAGTTTTTCTGGCTAAAAAAGAATGTATTCCTAATGTAGTTCACGAAATAGGTAGATTACGAGAAATTACTTTTAGAGAAATTGGAGAAGGAACAAACCAATCTATTGATTTAGACCCATTTGATGATTACTATCATCATATGTTTTTGTGGGATAAAGGGGCTAAGAAGATGGCAGGAGCATATCGAATGGGAATGGGTAAAGAAATCTATTCTAATTTTGGTATTGATGGATTTTATCTACAAGATCTGTTTAGGTTTGAACCAGAATTGCATAAAATGATGAGTGAATCTATTGAGATGGGTAGGGCATTCATTATTAAAGAATATCAACAGCGTCCCATGCCATTGTTTTTACTTTGGAAAGGTATTGTTCATTGTACCCTTCGTTTTCCTGATCATAAATACTTGATAGGAGGAGTAAGTATCAGTAATAAGTTTAGTAATTTCTCTAAGTCATTAATGATTGAGTTTATGAAATCTCATTATTATGATCCTTATGTTGCACAGTATGTTAGACCGAAAAAGGAATTTAAAGTAAAGCTTAAAGATGCTGATAAGGATTTCGTGTTTGATGAGAGTAGAAGTGATCTTAATAAATTCGATAAAATTATTGATGAAATCGAACCAGGAAGTTTACGTATCCCTGTTTTAATAAAGAAATATATAAAACAAAATGCGAAAGTAGTAGCATTTAATGTCGATCCATTGTTTAATAATGCGGTGGATGGTTTGATGTATATTCGCATCGCTGACCTTCCTGACAGTACAGTAAAACCGGTTATGGAAGAATTTCAGGCAGAATTGGAGCAGAAGTACTTTAAGAATGGTGATAAGTAATGCTAACATATTTCATCGACTAATTTCTGTATATATAGTATTTCTTTTTTCTCTTTTTTCATATTCCCAACAACAACTCAAAGGCATTGTATATGACGATGCTACTAAAGAACCATTAGAAGCTGTAGTGGTATATCTTGATGGAACAACCAAAGGGACTATTACTGATGCATTTGGGAGGTTTTCTTTAGAAATAAACACGAACTATAACGAGTCTATAGTTGTTGCTTATTTGGGGTATAAAACAGTTATTTTAAACCCTGATAAAGTTGTAGATCAAAAGAATGTTTTAGTGTATTTAACTGAAGAAATTGAATCTTTAGATCCCATATATCTTGAGACTGATGATTGGAGTAGAGAGAAAAAACTAAGATATTTTAAGAAGTATTTTATTGGAGAATTGCGGATACAAGAAAAATGTAAAATCATTAATGAGAAAGATATTCATTTGTATTATAGCTCTTCCGAAAAAACGTTATATGCTAGTTCATCGGTTCCATTGACTATAAAAAACAAGTATTTGGGATACACGATTACTTATTTTCTTAGAGAGTTTGAGTTAAAATTTTCTTTAGGTAGTAGTGGATTGAGGTTGGTAAATTCAATATATTTTGCTGGAACAAGTTTTTTTAAAGAGTATCACAAAAAAATAAAAAATAAGTATATAGTGCGAAGAGAAAAGTCTTTTGCAGGATCTAAGTTGCATTTTATGAGATCCTTGGCACTTAAAAAATTACAGGAAAATAAATTTAAAGTTTTTTACAAAGGATTTGCCGGTGATCCTTATGAATACTTCACCGTAGAATTACTGAATAATTTTGCTAAAGTACATTTAGGTGTAGAGCGAGTAAGTATATTATATGATGAAAAACATCAAACCGATATGTGGATATCTACGGATTATTTTCTTATTGATGGTTTTGGTAATTATTCACCTATAGATCAGCTATTTTTTAGTGGATATATGTCTAATCATAGAGTAGGAATGATGTTACCGCTAGATTATAATTTATAAAATTGTAAATAGTTTAATGTGATTAGTATGGCATCATAGGTATTCCAAGTGCGGTAAAGTCAGTTACAGAAAAATTTTATTAATTTTTTTAGGAAAGATAATAAGCAGGTGTAATTGATAGTTTTTTTGTGTAGTTAATCGTAATATTCCCTTTTTTTCCTCCTTTGTTTTTTTAAAATACTGATATATTTTGCTAATTTGAAGATCAAAATATCTTACTGTGGTGATACAATATATCTATTTTGCTATTGCGTTATTAGGCGTTATATTATTCCTGTTCCTTAATAAGAAGCTTTTTAAATGGTTGCAAAGTAAAATAAGTAAATTAGAGAATAACATTTTTTTTGGAAGAACAAAGTTTTCTCAGTTCTTCAGGTTTATTACACCTAGAAGAGAGAAACATATTCTCTCATTTGTCATCCGGTTATTAAAGATTACGTTTATCTTCATTTTTTTTATATTCTATCTTCCTTTCTTGTTTAGTCTTGTACCTCAAACAAAAGAATATGCAGATGTTGTTTTAGGGTATATAAAGAAGCCATTACTTTTTTTATATGAAGGGTTAGTTGGTTTCATCCCTAATTTATTTTTTATTATCGTTATCTTTTTTGTGACTAAGTATCTAATTCGATTTTTAAAATATGTTACTTCAGAGCTTGAAAAAGAAGCAGTTAGGTTAGATGGTTTTCATGCGGACTGGGCAAGACCTACTTTTAATTTATTACGGGTATTTATTATTGCTTTTGCACTTATAATTGTTTTTCCATATATCCCAGGTTCCGATTCTCCAGCTTTTAAAGGGCTTTCTATTTTCTTTGGTATTTTATTCTCTTTGGGTTCTACTTCGGCTATATCCAATATTGTTGCAGGTGTAGTAATAACGTATATGAGGCCATTTAAAGTGGGTGATAGGGTAGAGATAGGAAATACTATAGGAGATGTAACAGAGAGAAGTTTATTGGTAACAAGGATTCGAACAATTAAAAATTTAGATGTTACGATCCCTAATTCTTCAATTTTAGGGAATCATATCATTAATTTTACTAAGAATGCTTCTGAAGATGTGGGCGTTATTTTGCATACTTCGGTTACTATTGGATATGATGTGTCTAGTAATGAGGTGATAGAAGCATTAAAGAAAGGAGCAAAGAATACGGACCAAATATTAACGGAGCCCGTACCCTTTGTTTTGATTAAGAGTTTAGATGATTTTTATGTAAGTTATGAGTTGAATGTATACACTAAAAATCCAGAAAAATCAGCTGCTATTTATTCGATATTACATGAAAACATTAAGAATGAATTGCATCAAGCTGGTATAGAGATTTTATCTCCACATTATCATGCAGTACGAGATGGAAATACTCTTGCTGTTCCTTCATCAAATATTCCAGAAAATTATGCTAAACCAGGGTTTAAAATCGAAAAATAAACTTTTTTGGAAAAAGACTAATTAGCCTGTAAAATGCTCTTATTTACAAAAGCATTGCAATATTCTTTGATTTGATTTCTTGTTTTAGTAAAAGCAGCGTGAATTTCCTCTTCCGTTCCTTCAACTTTAGAAGGATCAAAAAAGTTATAATGTAAACGTTCTGCCTTTCCTGGAAAGAAAGGGCATCTTTCTTTTGCGTTATCACAAACCGTAAGTATATAATCGAATTCTATATCTAAATATTCTTCCAGATTATTAGAGGTGTGATTAGAAATATCAATTCCATCTTCTTTCATAATAGCGATGGCTCTAGGATTCACGCCATGAGTTTCTACTCCAGCACTATAGATAGTTGCGTTGTCTTTTGCAAAGTGCTTTAGATAACCTTCTGCCATTTGACTTCTGCAGGAGTTTCCTGTGCATAATACTAAAATGTTCATTACTGTGGTGTTTTTTGTGGTTATATTATTATTTTACTTCTACGTTCTAAAATGGTATTGTCAAACCAATCTTTGTGTAATCTGCCTACTTTTTCGCGATATCCTATGACTCTAAATCCCAAAGAGATATGGAGTTGAATACTAGCTATATTATTACTAAAAATACCTGCTTGTAAGGTCCAGAACCCTTCTTTTTCGCTTTCCTCAATAAGTTTGGTCAAAAGTAACTTACCAATACCTAAATTCCTACGATTTGATGTTATGTAAATACTAACTTCTGCAACGCCTTTATATACCTCCCTCTTGGAAGTAGGTGCTAAAGCCGCCCAACCTACAATTTCGTTGTTTATAACGGCTTTTAATCTACAAGATCTAATATGAGTTTGATCCCATTGATCCCAATCAGGTACCTGCGTTTCAAAAGTAGCCATGCCGGTAGCAATTCCTTCTTTGTAGATTCGCGAAATATGTGACCAATCTGATTGATTAAAAGATTGTATTTCAATCTGGGAGTTCATCTAACAACATCCACTTCCTGGTGCACATGACGTTGCTTCTACAGCAGATGACTCTGGAACACCGCAGGTTTCTTTAGCTTTACAATCAGTTGGGTTTACAGCAAGTTTCACGATTAATTGCCCATCATTAATAGTAAAACCGGTGATATGTAGATGTGCAGTGTGAAACATTGCGTTTCCATATTCGATTTTTACAGGAGCATCCATTTCATACGCTGTCATTGTTCCTACTTTTCGTAGGATGCCTAAGGCCTTGTATGAACTAAGATAATCACGTTTTCCTAACTCACTTGGACTTTCCCATAACTGAATGATTGTTTCTTTCCAGGAATCTGTTCCTGCTCCACAATCTACAGAATCAATAGAAACATGTTTAACCTCTGTAATATGGTAATTAGCACCTACTAACATTCCAGGAGCATACTCAAAGAGTAATGATTTATCTTGATGTTCTCCTAATAGTGATATAAATTCTGATGTATTCATAATTTTAGTTTTTTTAGTTCTAACAACAATTTTGTTTTGTAGTATTAAAAAATGAATTCAGGTTTTGTTGTAATTCATTCCATCGATCAATATTAATGCAGTAACACATACTTTTACCTTCGATTTCTCCTAATAACAACCCTATACTTTTTAATTCTTTAAGGTGTTGAGATATGGTAGCTTGTGCTAAACCAATTTCTTCTACCAAATCATTACAGATACAGGCGTCCTGTTTACTTATGTATTGCAGTATAGCAATGCGAGCAGGATGACCTAGTATTTTGAATAGCTGTGCTAGTTCATTTTGTCGTTGATCAAATATTTGAGTTTTGGTAATTCCCATATTCATATTTTAATATCGCAATATTACGATATTAAAATGTAATAAAAAAGCTAGGAGATAAATTTCTAGCTTTTTTATTATTTTTAGAACCAAGGTTTTTTTCCTACTTGGTAGGTTTGATAGAATTCATCATCTGATTTGGTTAGGTAGATAATCCCTTCTATTAATCCAATAAGACTAGGCACCCAAATAAAGAGTAATCCAATCGCTAAACAGGATAGTACATATGCTGCAAGAGAAATTCCTAATAGAATAAAACCTTCTTTTTGATATCCCAAAATGAATTTATGTATTCCTAAACTTCCTAATAAAATTGCTAAAATACCAGCGAGTATTTTTTTGTTTTCTTTACTAGTCGTATTAAAAGTGTCTTTAACACCATCTACAAACTCTTCAGCGGTTTCCTTTGCTTCTTCTGCAAAATCACCTGCTTTTTCTGTTACTTTTTTTGCAGCATCTTCGGCTCCTTTTTTTAGATCGTCACCTAGATCGTTGTTTTCTTCACTCATATTTATGTTTTATATACAATTGATTAGTGTGTAGAAAGTTACAAAAAAATATGATTGTATAGGATTATTATGAAAAGGTAACACAATGGAAATGATGTGTTTTTATTAATTCGATGATTTGTATGTTTTCAATGATTTCCTGAAAATGAGAATTATGTATCTCTGGTTGCGGTAAACAATAGTTTTTTGAGCAGTGGTACTAGCTGTTTTTGCTCTTTTTCAGAAAGACCATTAACGGCGTGACTAGCTTCAGCAAAACGAACTTCTATGGCTTTATCAATTATCTCAACTCCTTTTTTTGTGAGAGCTGCCGCCTTAATACGTCCATCTTTTGGATCCGGAGAACGATAAACGAGTTCCATTTTTTCTAATCTACCCAATAACGCCGTCATAGCTCCAGATGTTACCAATACTGATTCTCGTAATTGTTTAGGTGTCAATAGATAAGGTTTTCCAGATCGTCTTAATGTGGCTAGTACATCTAGATCGGTATAATAAATGCCACTATCTTTTAGAGCAACACCAGCACTTTTCTCTAGCTTTTTTCCTAGTTGCATTATTCTTCCTACGATCTCCATAGCCGATGGATCTAGCTCTGGACGCTGATTTTTCCAATCGGAAATTAAATTGTCAATGATGTCTTTTTCTGTCATACGAAATTGTTAAATACTTGTTTGTCAGAAATAAAACTACAAAATATATCTCAATATTAAGATATTTTATATAGATTTGCAAAGTATCTTAATGTTAAGATACTTTTTAACCCTTAAAAACATAAAACAATGAAACAGATCACTTTTTATTTGTTTGGAGGAGCATGTATTTTTTTAGTTTTGGGATGCGAATTTTCTAAGAAGAATACTGAAAACACTATCGCAGAAAATACTATTGCAGAGTACAAGGCGCCAATAAAACATAATTATGCCCCAACAGTATTTTCTAAAGACACTACTAAGTTATGGATTGCAGAAGGCTCTATAGAAAAAGATACCGTACTTATTCTTGGAGATGGCGGACCAAAAAATCAATTGGATTATGAATTCAATGGGAAGATTTCGATGTCATATCTACCTAACTTTAAGAATTATTATAACGTCAACCTTCATCAATCTACGACTTATAACAAGGAAGTTTTTAATTGGAAAGATGAATTTAACCTGGAAATGGCAGAGAAAGAAACTGCGAATACTTCAGAAATCATGTATCGTGCGATCAAATATTTTAAGGATCGTGGTAAATATGTTGTGGTCGCTGGTCACTCGTACAGTGCATTTGTAATTCCAAATTACCTTGCCAATTATCCTTCCTTGGCGGATAAATACATTATCACCGGAGGAAGATTTAAGGCAGATTCTCTACAGACTGTATATCAACTTAAAGATATAAACACCAATTTTCAGGAAGATGGTAAAGCACTTAGAATACCTGATGAGAATAGACCTCCTAATCCAAACCGTTCTAGGAAATATTTTCAAATAAGAACTGCTAAAAACCTCTTAAAAGCTGCTATTGGACAACATGATTATACCCAACTATTAAAAGATAAAGAAGACTTATCTAATATCACTTTTTTCTATGGAAATAAGGATAGAAATGTTGGTGTTCCCACCTCTTATGAATTAGAATTTCTTAAATCTAAAAATGTTCAAGTTATTGAAGTCTCCAGTGGTCACTATAATATTTGGAAAACAATGATTGATATGATAGCGTCTGGAGAAGTTACATTATAAGATTATAAATTTTATAAAAATGCTTTATCGATGGGTTCCCAAAGTTCGATTTTATTCCCTTCGGGATCCACGATCCAGCCAAATTTACCGTATTCATATTCTTCGATTTCACCAACTACTGTGACTCCTTCTTTTTTTAGAACTTTTAGTAGCTCAACTAAATTCTCGACTCTAAAGTTCATCATGAATTCCTTTTTACTTGGAGCAAAGTAGTTGGTGTCTTCTTTAAAAGGACTCCATTGTGTAGAACAATCATTTCCTTCTTTATCTTTCCACCAGAAAGTACAGCCATAGTCGTCTACTGGTAACCCTAAATGTTTTCCGTACCATTCTTTGGTTGTTTTAGGGTCTTTTGTTTTGAAAAAAAATCCTCCTAATCCTGTTACTCTTTTCATATATAAAATCTTTATTATTTATTATGCATTATGAAAGAAATGTAAAAAAAAAGCGTCAATTCGAGTGGTTTTCCAAAATGAAATGGAGGAAAATTGTATCGAGAATAGCTTTTTGGATTCAAAACTCTATTCTCGATACATCCGTCAGAGACGGACACTCGAATTGACGAATTTTGAATAAAAAGATCATAATGAATAATGAGTTTTGTTATTTATTTTTTAATATTCGCCTCGTATATTTCAATCCATTTTTCAGGAGTCATTTTGGCAGCTAATTCTCCAATTAATTTTAAAGGTATTTGATCTATTTTTTTAAAACGGATACAGCTTTTACCCATATCCAACTTAGTTTTTACGTATTTTGGGTATTCGCCCACAAACCAATCCATTAATTCTTTATCGGCATAAATTCCCATATGATATACAGCAATAAAGTTTTTCTGGGATGCAATATTCATAAAAGGTAGTGGTAATTTTGGATCACAATGGTATCCATTAGGATATTTTTCATGAGGAATTACATATCCGATTAACCCATAATTCATTACTTCGGAAAATCCAGCTGGTAGATTATCCCAAATCACCTTTCTTAAATTTTGCATTACTTCTTTACGTTCCTCAGGAATTGCTTCAATATACTCGTCAGGTGTATTTGCTTTATATTGCATAGTATTTTGTCTTAAATAAACTTTAGTGTTTAGACTGTAGCTTTACGTTGTAGAATAAGTCCTGAAATTAACGAAATTATAAATCCTATTATAAGTACTGTTGAAGACATTAATAAAAAGTTCATCAACGGGCTGGAGAATAATTCCTTTTGAGCCTCTAACTCAGCTAACTTAACTTCAAATTCTGCCTCGGGAAGGGAGCTTTTCATCTGTTCTGTAATTGTTGCATAGTATTCTGTCGTAAAATCAGGATTGATAAATTTTATATAAATAATATCTAAGATTCCAAATGCAATTGCAGCAAATAAAGAAATCAATACACCGATTGCCAGTGCTTTTCCAAAAGAAACGGTCCCATTATTTTCATTATCTCGGTAATGTTTTATGCCAAAAAAGACAAAAATCAAAGAGATCACCATAGTGGAGTATCCTATAACTTCTTGGGCTGTAAAAGAGAGGCTTTTGCCAGCATACAATGCTATTAAAAAAAGAACAGATATGGTAATAGCACCATATATCCCATAACGTAAAACAGTATTCTTCATGTGTATATTTTTATGTAATGATTTCTGCCAAAAGTAGTTTCGAAAACCAAAAAATCACTCATACTAAAGTATGAAATTACTATGTTTTGACAAAAAAAGGACTCATCTGCCTCAGGCTGATGAATTGTATAGCACTTTTGTATTATAAGGCATTAAAAAGGGATGATATGAAGATTTTTAGCAATCTGTATTGCTTGGGTTCTACGTTTCGCATCTAATTTAACTAATACATTAGAGACATGAGTTTTTATAGTGCTTTCTGAAACAAAAAGCTTTTCTGCAATCTCTTTATTTGATAATCCTTTGGCTATTTCACACAAAACTTCATATTCTCGCTTGCTAAGTCCTATGGACTTTATTTTTTCGTGATCGATCTCTTTAGGAATACCTTTTTTTTGATGCAATATTTTTTTATTAATAATAACACCTATTATAAAAAAGATAATGGCGATTCCGGCAATGATAAACTCTATGGATGTATTGCCAGAAACAAGACTGTATGTGCTTAATTGAAAAAGTATTAATAATGCTACAACTAAAACTCCGAAAATAAGTATGGTTTTCCTCACGATATAAATGTAATAAAACTGAAGTTTAATACCATATAAGCTAGTAGTTAAGTAGTTTGTTTAAGGTGAATTTGATGTAAGAACATATTAGAGTAGTACCTAATTCCTTGTTACCTATGTTTATAAGTTTCCTCTCCTTTTGGGAGAGGATTAAAGTGAGGGCTTTGATGTGAAAACCCCTCATCCTAGCCTTCTCCCCAAGGAGAAGGAACACATTAAGAATTTATAATATTAAATAGTAAATTAAGAAATGATTTATTTCGAAAGCAAATTGATTTCTTGTTGGAGATTATTTTTAGCTTGTTTTTCGAACTTGGTATAGAAATAATCTGTTTTAAAAATCCGATTCATATTGATAAAGTGTTTTAATACTTTAATTCTTCCTTTGTTATACATAAAATCAGGATAGTACTTGTATTCTTTTCGTACATTTTTGTAATAGGTTTCATAATCGTTCCAATTGCTTCCTAAAATGGAAAGATCCGCATCCGTAAAATAATTAATATCGTCGTTTTCTGAAATTTGATGTCCTTTGGTCGCCAAAATCATCTCTTTACATATATTAACTTTTCCTGTATCAATTGATAGAGAACTAGTTATGTCGACAGCTTGTTGTGCACTTCGTTCTTCATTATCTTGCTTTAAAACATTGTAGATGTAATCGTGATAGAATAAGGCAAATATGGTGATATCCCAATCTTTAATATTTGCCTTTACTGATGCTAGGTTTTTGTATAGATTTTCTAAATGTGTTAGGTTATGATAATATCTATTCCTCTTGTTATGGTTTTTAAAAATTTCATTCCAAAGTGAATTTATATATTCCGGATCTTCAGAATATTTAGAAAGAAGCGATACAAAAATGTCTTTTAGCAAAATTCAGCTTTGATTTTATCAACGATTGTTTGGGCAAGTTTTTCTTTTGATTCGACTGTCCAGCCTGCTATATGTGGACTTAGAATAACATTATCCATCTTTAGAAGTTCCTGTAAAGGTTTGGGCATCTCAACAGAGCCTGATGTGATAGCATTTTTAGTAGTGAACAGATTTTCAAAAGAAGATTTTTCGTACTCTAAGACATCTAATCCTGCGCCTAAAATTTTTCCTGAGTTTAGTGCTTCTACCAAGTCTTTGGTAACTACGCTTTTTCCTCTGGCAGTATTTATAAGCCAAAAAGGCTTCTTGAACCTATTGATAAACTGGGTATTGATCATTTTATCTGTAAAAGAAGTCCAAGGCGTATGTAAACTTAATACATCCGTCTTTTCGAAAAGCTCGGCTAACGTTACTTGTGTAGCATCACTATTTTCTACATCCTCCTTGATGTCATAACAGATAACTTCTACATCAAAACCTCTGAGTTTACGAGCAAAAGCTTTACCCATATTACCGTATCCAATAATTCCAACTGTCTTTAAATCAAGTTCTATACCTCGATTTTCTTCACGGTTCCATTGGCCATTTCTTACTTGATGATCGGCAGTATTTAACTTATTAAATAATGATAAGATCATGCCTAATGCGTGTTCTCCTACAGCATTACGATTGCCTTCGGGAGCAGAAAAAAGTTTAATTCCTTTTTCCTCAGCAGATACCGTATCTATACTTTCTAATCCGGCACCAACGCGTCCAATAAACTTTAGGTTAGTTGCCTGATCTAAAAAAGCTTGATCTATCTTAAAACGACTTCTGATAATAACACCGTGATATTGGTTAATTTTTGCTTCGATTTCTGACTTGGTCGAAGTATAATCTTCTTCGTTTTCAAAACCTTCATCCTTTAGTTGATTAATTAACAAAGGATGATTAGCATCTATGTGAAGTACTTTCATAAATAAGCTTATTAGTATTTCAAAAATAACTAATAAAAGATGAAATAATTTTAATGAAAGTATAATTATATCTTATATAATTTTTTGAATTCATCTAAGAAATGTTGTCGGTTTTGTAATCCATTGTATCCACCATTGATAAGTTTAGTGACCATATGGATATCATCAGCATCGGCATATTTATTAATATTGCGCTTTTGCCAATACCAACAAGCTGAAGTTAATGCCCATTCTGGATTAGAAACATCATTAGGGTTGGATATGAAATCCTGACCTGTAGTATCGGAAAGTGATTGGTAATTGGATTTTCCTGTTAGTTGTATTAATCCTCTTCCTTTGTATTTCCACCCATCACCACTGGATTCTGTCCCATTGCCCATTCTATTGGCATATACTTTATTTGCAATTTTCTCAGGCTGTCGAGCATAAGAATTTGCAGCTTCTAGCGTTGGGAAGTATTTTCTGAATACCCCATATAGTGCTTTTGCAGAGTAGTTTAAGTTTTCTGTTACAAACTTAAAACCCCCACTTTCGTGAGTTATCTGAGCCAGAAAATATGCTTTTCTTAACGGAGTATTAATATCGTATTTTGGTAAAACTGTATCAAATAAAGACACATATTTACTTGCGTACTTCCAGTTCACATCTGGAATTAACGTCTTGAAATCTTCTTCTGTAATCATGATGCTTGGCTTGAAGGAATGAAAATGGCTTTGATTCTATCGATAATACCTTGTAAAATGCTAAAAATGGCATCTGATGAAAATCCACCAATAAGTGCTAAAACACTTTTGTTGAATAGGTTAATATCTGTTGGGTCAGTTTTATAAAAAGAGATAATCTCTGAAGAAATTAAACCAGCAATAACTCCTAATATAATCATGGCTATGTAATATATTGTGTCTTCAGGAACCAAAGTGCTATTTTTTGCCGAGGTACTGACGTTTTTTAATAAATAAAATAGTACGCCTAAACCAGAGACAGAAGCTAAGAAACCAAGATTTAGTAATAATGATATTCCGTCGTTGTTTAAAACTCCTTTGTCCAGCGATTGATCATTAACTTCAGGAGATAGGCTAGAAATAATAAATGTTGCCAGAAAGAAAAGTGCCAGTATGATTAAATTCCTTATGAGAGGAAGTTTAGAAAAAAGTGTTTTACCTTTTCCTTCCTGATTTAGTTGTTTTGTGTAGTGAATAGATTTGGGAGTTGCGGGAGCGATATTTTTACTCAATAGATTATGTGCATTAATTAGATCATCTACAGAGCTATTTTGGATAAGAGAATTCACTTCTGTATTGATGATAATACCATTATATACAGCAAACGACAGCATATTATTGATCTCATTGCTTAGTTCATCAATAATTTCTTTAGAAATTCCTGGAACTATTGCTGGTTTAGGGGAAATTGTCTTGGTGGGTTTAACCGTAGTCTTGCCTATATCCGTTGTTGTTGCCATAGTTTTTAGGTTTTATAAATAGTTATTTAGTGCCTTAAAACTATAAAATTAATACCATTTAAAAACATAGTATTTATACGTGTTTTTATAGATAAAATGGAATGAGGGAACGATTACGGAGATTGTTTTAAAGCTCTACAAGAGAATTAGGATACATAATCTTATAAGAAGTATTGGCCTGTAAGTTTTTTAGGATATAAGTTTCTCCATTACTCCATCTGACTTCAATAGTTGCTTTAGTGTCATTGCCTAACCCAAAGTGCTGGATTTTAGGATGAACAGATAAATAACCTGTTGTACTATGGATTTCGCGCCATATATTCTTATGATTTTTACTGTTTAATACCATAGAAGAGCCGATAGCATCTGTATTGATTTTTGCTTCTGGATTGCCAATGAGTTTTATTTTGATCCAGTTGTTGGTATGTGGAGTTTTGTTTTCCAGGATATTCGCTTTATCATGATAGTTATTGATGATGATATCAAGATCTCCGTCTTGGTCATAATCAAAATAAGCCGCACTTCTGGCGTTGCTATTAATAGCTACTCCTAATTCGGCAGCTTTATTGAGCAATTCTCCTCCTTCGTTTACAAAGAACACGTTCTTTTCTCTGCTGCTTTTTGCATAGGTTATGGATTTAGATTGTTCTAGTCTTTCGAAATAGAAAGGGTTTTCGCTAGAGTATACACTAAAATCATTCATACCATTAAGACAGTACAAATCTTCATCCCCATCATTATCATAATCAAAAAAATCTGCATCCCAAGACCAGCCCGTTGCAGAATACCCTCTTCCTACATTAGTAGATAATTGATACATTTTTAGTTTGTTTTTTTCAACATTGGATAAGAATAAATCATTAGCTTCTACCGTTCTAATAGTAGCCATTTTTTCTGGATCAAATTTCATTTCAGTGGTCGCATTAGGGTTTACGTATTTCTCATCCTTTTGCATAACGACTATATTAGAAATATATAAATCAGGGTATAGATCTCGGTTAAGATCTGTGATACCTATATTCATGGTGTAAGAAGGTTTATCAGTACCTAATTGCTTGCTAGCTTCTTTAAAAATTCCTTTTTGGGTATTGAGATAATATTTATTGACACCAAAATCATTTCCAACAATAATATCCTGTAAACCGTCCTGATTGATATCTGTATGTCCCAATGCTTGAGTCCATCCTGAATTGGATGTTGTGTTTTCAGTGAATATGACTTCTTCAAAAACAAAGTTTCCGAGGTTTCTAAACAACTTGTTTGGCATCCCGTTTTGATTATCCCTGCTTAATGTGGGTAAGGTACCATCTATATAGTTTCCAAAATAACCTATAAAAATATCCAGTAAGCCATCATTGTCATAATCGAAAGCTGTTGCTGGTCCGGCAACCGCATTCTTACCACCTAAATTTGAAGTCACACTAACATCTTCAAATTTTCCATTTCCATTGTTTTTATAAAGTTTATGAGTGTCGTTTACATATGTGATAAAAATATCCTGAGTTCCATCATTATTAAAATCAGCAATAATTGGTTGCCTAGGTTCTCCAAAAGAGTTTAGTTCATCATTCCAGTTATTGATATTACTAGACGTTGTAATATCTGTAAAGTAATTCCCTTTGGATGAATTAAGAAATAATTTGTTTCCGAAACCACCTAATAAGAGTACATCAATTAATCCATCATTATTAATGTCTTCGCAAGCTACTCCTGACCCTCCAAAAGCCGGAGGAATGGATAATTTAATGGTCTTTTCTTCCTGAGAAGTAGTGTAACTTCTAATAAGGCGATTTAACCAATCAGAAGATTTATGTTCAAAATGAATTGCTGTTTGATTATTCACTTCTTCGAATCCTGAATGGATTCCAGAATGCGAAGTAGAAACAATAGAAGTGTTCTCAGTAAAAGGAGCATAAGAGTTATAAGAATCAATCAGCTTCTGAATCTTTTGAAACCCTGCTGTAATATCTTCTATCTCTAATTTCTTTTTCTGATTGTTATGTGAATGTTCTCCTGCTAATCGTAATACCAATACTCCAATTTGGGCAATACCTTCTACCACTAGTTCTGCGGCATTAGGATCAAGTGATTGTAGTGGTTGCTTTTCTAGATCATTTAAGGAATACCCCAAAATATTCCAATGAAAACCACTATCACGAAATGAATCCAGATCATAAGACTCAATAGTTATTTTTTCATCGGTATTATTAGGAAAAAAGGTAACATCTTCAAAAGTATTTATATGTGCAGGAAGAAAGTTGTTTAAAGCGGATTGTACATTATCCACTCGTATTAAAATATTTTCTTTTTTAACGGCATAGTTCTGTGAGCTTTGTAATAAAGCATTTGAGAACTTAACCAAAGATTCCAAATAATAATTTTTCAACTGTAAGGATACTATCGAATCTGTAGGCCATTTTTGTTTTGCAAAATATACCTGAACATTTCTTAAGAAAACAGCAGCATTTACTTGGTTATATTTTTGGTATGAAGCGAGTTTTTGTTTAATAATCTTTTTTAAAATGCTGTTACTGTTATCTTTTATGGTTGCTGTTTTATTAAGTGAAGGATATTCTAGGGCAGCAGTAAGATTTTTATTGTTTTTAGATTGTTGCAATATCAATATCCAACTATCCCTGATTAACTCTTTAGAAATGGTTTTCTCATTTTTATTACGAGCAATATTATCGGCAATTTTAAGAGTAACCAGCGTAACCAGATTAACATAATCATTGACTAAAGAGATTGTTTTTTGATCAAAAGATAATAAGTTGGCTTCATTGAAGAACAGAGCATCTTGTTCTACAGATAATATAGATCTATATGTGTATGAAATGGACGAATATTGATCAAAATCTTTTTTTAGGATTTCGATAAATTTACCATCAAATTGATATAAATAATTGCCTTTACTATTTTGTCCAAATACGGAGATTGAATCAATTGTGTTTTTAATATGTCGGGTAGAAATGCTCTTAACACTACTGGCAATAGCATTTTTGGTGCCTTTTTTTTTGAGATATAAAATTAGCTCTTTTTGAATCTCAATTTTAAAATTTCTAGCTTGTTCATCTAATGGTGTTCCATACATGAAATCTTCTAAACGGCTGGCTGTTGCATAACACTTAGGATCTTTGTCTTTTTCTAGTTCCTGTATCTTTTGTATGATCTCTGAAAAGTTAGAAGTTTCTTGGGCGTTAACAAAAAATGAAGCAGATATGCATAACAGAACGAATAAATATTTAACCTGATACCGCATTGAATGGAGTCTTTTATACAAATATGCAAACATAATACAAATAATACCAATGCACATGTTTGTAATTATATAAAGTTATCGCCTTAAGTACTATTTCCATGTTTTATATCCGATTGGTGTTTTCTATGAAAAAAAACAGTTTTTAATTACAATAAAACAGCTGTAAGGTTTCAAGTATTTTGCTGTAATGCAGTAAAATAAGATACATTTTGATTGTTTTTGAATGAAATAATAATTAAAAATAATAATGAGGTATTCCAGTAATATTTATATTTTTGTGCGATAACCTAATCATATATCCCTTTACTATGAAAAGACAACTACTCTATGTAGCTATTTTTGTAACTACATTTTCTACGCTTTCTGCTCAGGAAGATGCGGATGTTCCAAGTAAACAACTAATAGCGGAAGATTTATTTGTTCAGGGTTCTCTCGGAATAGGCCTTAATATTGCTAATAATCAAGCTTTTGGTTCTGATACTTTCATTATGAAAGAAGATAACCTGAGAATGTTTTTTGATGATAATTCCAGTTCTGGATCTTTTCCTAGTAATGATTGGCGTTTTACATTTAACGCAAGTACAAATGGGGGAGATAACTATTTTTCTATAGACGATGCTACAGCTAATACGGTTCCTTTTAGAATTGATGCAGGGGCAGGTAACAATGCTATGCGTATTGAATCAGGAGGTAATGTAGGTATTGGAACTGCTAATCCGGCTGTTAAATTTCAGGTTACAGATGGTAATACTCCGACATTGCGTTTGGAGCAAGATGGTTCAGATGGATTTACTGCGCAATCCTGGGATGTGGCAGGTAATGAAACTAATTTCTTTGTTAGAGATGTTACTAACGGAAGTAAACTTCCTTTTAGGATTCAACCAAACACTCCCGAAAATACGCTTTCACTGAGAAGTAATGGGGCAATAGGAGTAGGAACCAATGGACCAAATGCTAACGCATCTATACATATGTCGTCAACGACTAAAGGACTGCTTATCAACAGAATGACTACAGCGCAACGTACAACTTTTGAGGGTAATCTAAGCACTTCTCTAAATGGAATGATGGTTTTTGATAGTGAAGAAAATGAGCTTTATGTTTGGGATGGAACTGCATGGCAATCAGCTATAAGTGCCAGCGTATTATCAGATTTAGAAACCAGAGTTGCAGCGCTGGAAACAGTAACCTCAGGTTCAGGTACAGATCAAACACCACAGATGTTTAATTATCAATCTGTAATTAGAGATAATACAGGTAGTATACTGATTAATCAAAACATTGGTTTTCAGATTAGTATCTTACAAGGAAGTAGTTCAGGTTCATCAGCATATACAGAAACACACTCAATAACCACTTCGAATAATGGAGTAGCAGCCTTTATGATTGGTAATGGATCAGTAGTGAGTGGTGATTTTACTTCAATTGATTGGGGATCTAGTACTTATTTTGTTCAATTAGAAGCAGATACCGCTGGAGGAACTAATTATCAATTGATTGGTACTTCTCAATTGATTAGTGTGCCCTATGCAATTCATGCAAGGTCTGCAGATTATCTTTCAGGAACCAGTGCTAAGTCGTTATTAAAGTCTTCTGATGATAAAACCAAACGAATTCAATCCTTAGAAACAGAGGTGAAGGAGTTAAAAGCTATGATTCAGCAATTTATGTCAGGAAAGAAATAGTTATTAACGGAAATCAAAAAATCAAGAAAGCCAAAACATATTTTAAAGTGTTTTGGCTTTTTTGATTTTAATAAAAATGATTTTTGTACTAAAATATATACAAACTTTATTAGTAAGTTTGTGTACCATGAGCCGCTATTTCATATTCCTTATCTCTCTAAATGGTTTAGAAAATCTTACAACGGTACTAGAAGATTTGGAGTTAGAAAACAACCCATTATTGGCTTCGATTACATCTTTGTCAGGAGTATCAGGAAGTGTTGGCGATCTAAAAGTTATTAATAGTAACCTTACGGATCTTAATGGACTTCAGAATATTACTAGTGTAAATGAAGATTTAGAATTAGATGATAACGCTTCTCTAATTGATATAAGCGCATTATCTAATATTAGTTCTGTAGGGAGTGATCTAGAGATATTTGATGCTGTATTTACCGATTTCTCTGGACTTTCGGGAATAGTAACTATAGGAAAAGACCTTACCATAGATGATTGTTTAGAATTAGAAACAATAACCGGATTTAATCCAAACCTGACTTTTGTTAACTTGTATATCACTGACAATCCAAAATTAACCTCTATAGAAGGGTTGCCTAAACAAAATAACCTAGAATTTGTTCAGTTAGATGACAATCCTTTGCTTACAGATATAGATATCTTCGAAAATATTACAACTTTAGGAGGGGTTTTTATTTCTGATATCGCAATTACCAATGTGGATACTTTTGGAAATATTGAATCCATTACAGATAATAGTCTTTTTTCTTTGATTGAAGGAGATCAGATAGAAACTATAAATCTTGATGTCTTATTAAATGTAAGTGATGAGCTTATTGTAACCTGTCCCAACCTTATAAGTGCATGTGGACTTTATAACTATGTGAATTCAGGTAATGGAACAAGTACCTTGACGATAAACTCCGGAGTTACTTGGCAAAGCCCTCAGGATGTTCTTAATAATTGCGCACTTTTAGGGATAACGGATATTAACATCAGTGATCTGGTTGTATACCCTAATCCGGCAGTAACAAGTTTTAGGATTCAAGGAGTAACAGATCAGATAGACCAAGTAAAGATTTTTGATATCAATGGTGGATTTGTAAAGTAAATAACCACAGATGCTATCAGTGAATCTATAGTTGTTAATGAATTATCTGCCGGGATATACTTTGTACAATTTACTTCTGGTAATAGGATAAAGACGTTGAAATTGATGAAGAAGTAATGGAAATGAAAGGATTCATGGAAAAACATCGGCTAACACTTACCTTAATAGTTCTCTATGTTTGGATTCTATGTATTATGATCAAATTGTCTCTTGTTTAATTTATAATTTTTAGAAGTTGTAAATGCTAATTACAGAGTTAAGGGGCTGTGACAAGCTATAAGTTTACAACTATATAAGCCACTCAAGTAATTGAGTGGTTTTTTATTTTCTTTTGAAAAGAAGTTATACTAATTCCATAATAACCTGTTCCAATTCTTGTGCTCTATGTAACCCCATTTTTTTTCGAATTCGATGTCTGGAGGCTTTAATGGATCCCATAGATACATTACGAATCACCATAATTTCTTTAAGACTTAGATTCATGCGCATCAGGGCACATATTTCTCTTTCAGATTTGCTAAGTTCGGGATATAAGTCTCTGATTTTTTGATTAAATGCCTCATCGAGCTGTTCAATATTATCTCCTATAGAATCAAATTTACTTTCTGTACTGATCTGTGCATTAAGATCACTGATTAAAGACTGAAAATCAGAAACATCCACAGCATCTGCATGTTGTTTTACTTTTTTAAGTTTAGAAAGGAATTCCTGCTTAAACTGCAAACGCATTTTATTATCAGCTACCAACTGCTTGGCTTGATATGTAGTATGTTTTAGTTGCTCATCTAATAACTCTTTCTCAAGCTGTTCTTTTTTAAAACGTTCTTGACTTAATTTTCTTCGATTATTTACGATAACTAATAATATGATAATTCCTGCGGAAACTAAAAGCAATAAAGTAATGTAAAGCCGATTCGTAGCCTGTTGTGCTTCATTTTTTAGCTTGAGTTCGCTTTTTTCGTTTGCAAATTGAAGACTATCTGCCAGTTTTTCCTTCTGAAATTGATAATTCAATTCCAGTGTAGTGATCTTTTTAGCATTTTTGACATTAAAAATCGAATCATAATAATATTTGTGTGTTTTATAAAAGCCAAGTGCATTTTTATAATTACCCATCTGCTCATAAATATGACTTCGTAATTGATAAATAATAGGAAATTTAGAGGTATTACCTTGTTTTTTAGCATAATCAAGAGCTTCATCCATATAGGATAGAGCTTCCTGATATTTCCCTAAATCCGAATGAATTTTGGCAAGGTGCATTAATGTATTAGAAAGGAAGTTATAATTTTTTGTTGATTTAAAAATATCAGTAGTTTCTTCATATAAAGCAATAGCTTTTTCATATTTACCAGTAGTATAATAGATAGTAGCTATATTATCATTGGACTTTGCTTTGTCTTTAAGTGTTGGAGAATAATTTTTAGATAATTGATAGTAATGCATAGCAGAATCATTCTGCTTGGTATAATAATATATGACTCCCAGCATGTTATAGGTGCGAGCCAATTGAGAACTATCTACATGTCGTTCCTGTATATCTATAGATTTTAAAAAATATTTTTTTGACTTGTCATATTCTTTTTGATATCTAAAGATCATAGCGATGCTATGATAACTCTTGGCAATTTCAAAAGAATCTTGCAATTTTTCCCTGATTTTTAAAGCCTGTAGCCTGAAATCCAGAGAGTTTTTATAATTGGTTTGTCTGGATTCATATTTTCCCAATACATCCAAAATACGTGCTTTTTGTTTTAAAAAATGATCAGAAGGAGAAGGAATATTGTCAATAAACTGCAGGGTTTGGTTCATCAAATCCCTTCCTTGATCTATGCTGTATTGCTCTACCACCTGAGTAAGTTCGAAGAGGTAATGCACTTTTAGAGAATCATTAGCTGCATCATTGACCTTTTGTCTCAATTCAACTTCTAAACTATCCTGTTGCTGCTGAGCTAGTACGATATATGAAAAGAGTAAAAAAAAGGCTATTAAAAAGACTCTCATGATACATTAGGGGGTTTACAGATGTACTACAAATATAACAATATTGACAAGAATTGACATATTTTTTATAAAACTAATTCTTTTGAAAACCCTTGTGAATAAAGGGCTGAAACTTTTTGTAACCATTAAAAACATTCAAATCCAAGAATAGATTTGTACCATTGCCTTCAGAATTGCAAATAAATCTTTAACTAATAAAACTCCCCTTATGAAAAAACCACTACTCTTATTTTTCGTGGTGTTTTATGCTATAGGATTCACCTCTTATGGATTATCTGTCAAAACACCACTTAAACCTTCCTCAGCATTATTTACACCACAGATTAGTATTACTGGTCCTGATATGATGACAGTGATTGCCAATGGCGATACGACTCCTGACATGCTAGATGGGACATTGTATTTTGAAATAGGGACAGGTAACTCTCTAATGACACCTTTTACCATCCAAAACAATGGTACAAGTGATTTAAATATTTCGGATATCACAATTACCGGAACCGATGCTTCAGATTTTGTACTCAATGACATGTGGCCGGTTACAGTGTTAAACGGAACATCAGAATCTTTTGAAATAAGTTTTGCACCACAATCTGCTGGAGTAAAGAACGCAATAGTAACCGTTACCAGTGACGATCCATTAAATGGAACCTATACATTTGCAATACAAGGAACCGCCTTTGAAGGCGCTACTGGTCTTCATTTTGATGGTGTGGATGATAATATCACTTTCAATAACGGAAACTATAGCTTAAATGATGATTTCAGCATTGAGTTTTGGATGAAACCTGATATCTCAGGAACAGACGAACATTTTATACTGGATAATTTGAGTGGTACTGCGGGATATAGTGTACGTATCGATATAACGCAGCAGTTAAATTTTACTTTTTTTACTGCTAGTGGTGTTAAAAATTTAAGTACTCCACCTATCGTAAATGATCAATGGCAGCATGTTGTAATTACCCATAAAGGTATTAATTATAGAATATTTATTGATGGAATAGAAGAAAATAGATTAACACTTTCTGAAGCTATTGTGGATAGTAGTAATAATCTAACTATAGGAAGTGCTTTTGGTGGTGGAGAATATTACGCAGGCGCTATAGATGAATTACGAGTATGGGATGTAGCATTGTCTAGTTGTAGAATTTCTGATCAATCTAGCTGTCAATTAACGGGAAGTGAAAGTGATCTTTTGGCTTATTACAATTTTAATAATGGAGAAGTAAACGGAAATAACTTTCCAGAGTATAGTATATTAGATCCTAATCATACGATTACCTCCGGTATTCCTCCACAAGGAACGTTGAACAATTTTGGGTTAACAGGTACAACTTCTAACTGGATAGACACTACTGCGAATGGAATTTCAGGAACATGTAATGTATATTCAGAATCTATAATTGGGATTGCTTCAAATAGTAACGCAATCAATAATGGAGATACTACAGCAAGTTCAGATAATAACACCTCCTTTGGAAATGTAGAATTTGGTCAAGCAGAACCTGCGGATTATACGATTAGTAATACAGGTAGTGCAACATTAAATATTTCTAATATTATAATCGACGGAGCATCTGATTTTACCATTATAGAATCACCAAACACAGTTGCGGCAGGTGCATCTGAAAATTTACGTATTCTATTTACACCTTCTTCTATCGGAACCAAAAATGCTACAGTTCGTATTCTAAATGATGATTGTGATGATGCTACTTTTGAGTTTGCAATAGAAGGAACTGGATTTACACCAGCTACAGGACTAAATTTCGATGGAGTGGATGATCATATTAGTGTTAATCATAATAGTTCATTCAACACAAACACATTTACAATAGAGACATACTTTAAAACATCGTCTTCTTCAGCTGGACAGTCGATTATTGCAAAATATGATGCAACAGGGATTAATGGGTTTTCAATGAATTTAAATAATTCAGGAAGGTTATTATTTGAGTATGCAGTACCAAATAGTGAAACAACTAGTTTATCTAATGCTTCTGGATTGAATGATGGTAACTGGCACCATGTTGCTTTAGCATTTGGAAATGGAAAGGTAACATTCTATATCGATGGTGTGTTAGATAATGAAATTACGTTTAGTAATATTCCAGAAACTCCAACAAATACAGAATCACTTTTTATAGGGTATTCTGAGTTTAATAACGTTTATTTTAATGGAGAAATAGATGAAGTGCGTTATTGGTCTAGAACACTATGTTTAGATGAAATTAATGCACAACGTGGTTGTGAATTAGCAGGAAATGAATCTGGATTGGTTGCTTATTATGACTTAAATGAAGGAAATGTTGCTGCAGACAATACTAGTGAAACAACTGCTAATGATGAAACATCAAACAATTTAGATGGTACATTAACCAATTTTGATTTAACAGGTAGTACTTCTAATTGGGTAGATACAACAGCAAATAGTATTTCGGGAACGTGTTCTGTTGCAATTCCAGAAATTAATGTACAAGGAAACGGTAACGATATTCTAAATGGTGATACAACTCCTGAAACTACGGATAATACAGATGCAGGAAACGTTTTGGTTGGTAATTCTGCTGAGATGAACTTCTTTGTACGTAATACAGATGGTTCCGGTACTTTAAATATAGATGGGGTTATACTTACAGGTGATACGGCTGATTTTACCATTACGCAAAACCCACATAACAATCCAATACTAGCAACTCAATCAGCTTCGTTAAAGATCAATTTTACACCAACATCTGGCGGGACAAAAACGGCTACAGTAATTATTAGTAGTGACGATTGTGATGAACCCGAATATACTTTCACTATACAAGGAACAGGAATTCCTCCAGGTACTGGTTTAGATTTTGATGGTGCTGATGATTTGGTGACCATTCCACATAATACTTCACAAAATAGTTTGAATTTCTCTGTAGATTTTTGGATCAAAACTACTGATGGATTAGGAGGAGTCATCAATAAGTTTACCCCAGATGGAAATAGTGGATGGCGTATTAACCTAGATGGTGGAAGAATAGAATTTTATTACTATGCCAGTGCTTCAAATTATGTTACAAGGTTATTGAGCCCTGCAACTTCGGTAAATGATGGTAACTGGCATCACGTAGCAGTTGCTTTGGACTCTGGAAATGCCAGATGTTATATTGATGGCACTTTGGCCAGATCAACTGGATGGAATGGAACTGCTACAGCTACCACGACCACAGCAGATATACAACTGGGATTTGCAGCAGCAGATTCGCCTAGTGGGGATACAGGAGGATATTTTGATGGGCAGTTAGACGAGTTACGTATCTGGACAAAAACGTTAAGTGAATTTGAAGTTGGTCAATTAAACGGCTGTACGACAGACATGTCACAAACCAGTTTAGTGGCCAGTTATAACTTTAACACAGGTATTGCAGCAGCTGATAATAGTGGTCTAACAACATTAGCTGATGGTTCTGGAAATAACTACAACGGAACACTTACTAACTTTGCGTTAACTGGAGCTACTAGTAACTGGATCGATGCGGCGGACAACAATATTTCTGGTAGTTGTGATTGCGTGGTTACAGGTGGCGTTACGTTGACTACGCAAGCCGAAGTAGACACTTTTGTAACGACGACTCTTGGATCTTGTGGAATTATTGAAGGAGATGTAACGATTAACGGAACTATTACAGATGTATCTGGATTCTCCAATCTTCATACTATTTCAGGAGATTTGCACCTGGAAGGGAACATTGTAGATGATCTTTCTGGGTTTGCTTCACTAACCACCATTGGAGGAAATTTCACTTTAAAAGATATGACCAATACGACTTCTGTAACTGCTTTTTCTAATGTTACGAGTCTTGGAGGAAATTTTGAAGTCAACAACCTGGATCAATTAACAGAAATTTCAATTTTTGATCAAATAGCTGAAATTTCAAGCATAACGATTACTAATAATTCGATGTTGTCAACGATTACTTTTGATGAATTGCAAACTATGAGTTCAAGTTTTGTCGTAACATTTAATGGATCTCTAAGTGCTATTTCTGTTCCAAAATTAACCCAGGTAAGTGGTGAATTTAGAATGAATAATAATGGTTCTGCAATGACCAGTCTTACGTTATCGCTTCTGGAAAGTACAGGAACTTTTCGAATTGCTGATATGTATGGTTTACAATCTATAAACGCCCCAGAGTTATTAACGGTTACTAACGGGCTTTTTGTAGGCAGTTGCGTTGCCTTAACTACGCTTACACTTCCAAAACTAACAAGTATTGAAAACAATTTTTCTATAGATAATTCTCCATCACTGAACTCCATAACAGCAACCGTGTTAAGTACCATAAGTGGTGGTGCACTATTTCATGATATGGCTGTGACTGATTTATCATTTTTATCAAGTGTTACTAGTATTGGAGGAAACCTTTCTTTAACCGATATGACCGTTCTTAATAATGTTCAAGGAATGGATAATTTAACATCTTTGGGTGGTTTCAACATATCAGATTGTGATTTGGTACCTAATCTGGAGGGATTCCCTAATTTAGCGATTACTTCAATAAATTCATTAAATATTGCCGAAAATGAATTAATCACAACATTTGATAATTCTTTCTTAGAATCATTAACTGCTATTGGTGCTCTTGGAATTAGTTTTAATAAAAATCTGGTAGAAATTGATGCCTTACAAAATTTAGTTTCTCTCACAGGAGGAAGTGACTCTACCATTAGAAATAATAATAGTTTACAAAGTATCAATCTCTATGCACTAAGAAATGTAAATTCTAATTTGATTATCCAGAATCAGGAACTAGGTATAACTAATCTATGTGGTTTATATGATTACGTTACTATTGGAGATGGTGCAACCACCTTATCATTTGTAGGAGCTAATGCAACTGCTTGGGATAGTGTACAGGATATATTGGATAATTGTAATGCAGCGATCAATATTAAAGTTTTCTTACAAGGAGCAGCCTTAAACCCTAATACAGGCGAAGAAAGTTTAATGAGAGATGATTTACGCATAGCAGGATATATTCCAACAACAAGTCCATATACAGATGGCTTAATCTGTAATTCGGCAGTGTTTAATATCACAGGAGATAATGCGATTGTGGATTGGGTTTGGTTAGAACTCAGAGATTCGGCAGATAATACTTCGGTAATCGCTTCGAGATCTGCTTTGTTACAGCGTGATGGAGATGTCGTACATACAGATGGAGTATCACCTATATATTTCTCAGCTTCGGCAGCTAATTATTATGTAGTTGTCAAACACCGAAATCACTTGGGTGTTATGACTGATAGTGCCGTAATGCTATCGCAATCAGCGACTACCGTAGATTATACAGATGGTAGTGTTACTACCTATGGCAATAATGCTCAGAGTAGTTATGGTATGCCAGTAGGTGTATCAGCAATGTGGGCAGGAGATAGTAATGGAGATGGAAACATAAGCCTCATCGGAAATCCTAATGATACCAATACCATCCGAGATGTGATTCTTAATGATCCAATCAACCAAGCGATTCAGTTTTATGGATTTAATGTTACAGGATATAATAATGCCGATGTCAATCTTAGTGGAGGCACTCAAATTATTGGATCCAATAATGATGCGAATTTGGTGAGAGATAATATTCTGAACCATCCGATCAATACGTTTATCCAGTTTTATGGATTTACTATTACAGAGCAACTACCAGAAGAGGTGACTACAAAGAGAATCGAACAGGATATTTTACTTTTAGAAAAGATGAAAATCTTATCAGCAAAGAAAACCAAATAAAATAGGATATATATGATCAGTAATCTTATTTAGATGAAATGTTCTTAAGAAAAGTTGTAAATCCAATTACAGAGCTAAGGGGCTGTAATATGTTATAGATATACAACTATATAAGCCACTCAAGGAATTGGGTGGTTTTTTTTGGTATATTTATTTAAGTTTTGGTCAAAGTAAAATCATATAGCTTGGTATTATAAAAAAACACTACTAAGGTTATGTGAAACAAGTAGTTTTATTTTGTAAATTGACTGAGAATTATAAAAACAACCAAATTAAACCTACTAAATTAGTATAAACAAAACCCAAAATTAAAATACTATGAGATCAATATTACTATTATTATTTGTTGGTAGTCTACTTATTTCTTGCAAGTCTCAGCAAAAAAGCGAGACTTTAAGTGGAAATGAAGATATCGAAACAATTACAGAAGATGAATTACTTACAGGTAAAGTATTAGGTAAAAGAAAAAAGAAAGTTGAGTATGTTGCAGTAAAACTAGTGGTGGATGAGAATACTTGTATGAAAGCGTATACGGACGAAGATGGATTATTTGATTTTTTAGTCAACCCTAGTAAAATGAAAGCGGACAGCTATTTCGAATTCGTTTATAAAGGATATGCAAAAAAACAAGTTCCTTATAGTGAAATTGCAAAAAATGGTACAGTTAGATTAAGTACTAAAGGAGAAGTAGTAACAACGACAGATTATCGTCTTTTTTATGAATCTGTGCGATCGTGTAAGGATGAATTATAGTTCCTATAGGGTGTTTAGTAATTAGTTAATTTATTAAGTCTAATGAATAATAATACCTTTTACGACCTCAAATTAATTATACTTTTATTTTTAGCAGATTTATAAATAGCTTCTACAATTCTGATATCTTTCATGCCTTCTTCGCCAGGGACAAGGACATCAGTATTGTTTAGTATTGACAGAGCATCATCATCCATTTGTTTGGCTTGTTGATTTTCTATATAAACATTAAGCAATTTTCCATCGCTCGTCTCTCCTTGTACGCCAGAATACATAGAGAAAGGTTGTAAACGATACCATCCATTATCACTATCTATGCGTAGTTGATGCATGTCATGTCCTACACTAGTTTTTCCTTGAGCTATTATTCCTGACGGGAATTTTAATGTAAAATGTGTTGTCTCATCAGTTTCGGTAAATATTTTAGGCCTAGTAGTCATCTGTTCCGCTATGACTGATACAGGCTCTTCTCCAGTGGCATATCTGGCAGCATTTAAGGCATATACACCTAGATCATACATAGTTCCTCCGCCTAATTCTGAATTCAGTCTCCAGCTTTTTGCTGGATTTCTTACATTATAGCCTATTTCAGCATTCACTGTTTTTATATTTCCATAAGGTTTGGTAGTTGCCCATTTTATAATTTGCTGAGTATTTGGTTCGTGTTGCATTCTATACCCTATAGAAAGTTTCACCTTATTTTTATGACAAGCTTTTATAATAGAGAGGCATTCTTCTTCTGTTTTTGCCATTGGTTTTTCACACCAAACGTGTTTTCCGGTATTGGCTGCTTTGATTGCATACTTGGCATGTAAACCTGTTGGGAGTACAATATACAAAACGTCAATATCTGGATTATTTGCAATACGATCCATAGTATCGTAGCTGTATACATTTTTATCCGGGATACCATATTTTTTTTGCCAAACAGGTATTTTAGAAGGCGTTCCGGTAACTATCCCGGTTAATCTACAATGTTGCGTTAATTGTAATGCTGGGGCCAGTATAGTGCTACTGTAATTACCTAATGCAACTAAACATACTCCTAATTGTTTCTTGCTTGAATTTGAATATAAGTTAGTATATGGAAGTAGACTACTTCCCAGTAAAAGAGCGGTGTTTTTTATAAAGGTTCTTCTATTCAGACTCATGTTATAGATTTCGTCTTAATGTCTAAAAATCAACTAACCATAAAACGTAAGAAGTTGGGATTTTCTGAGTTAAAAGGTTATTAGAGATCAATATATTGAGAAACGGTTCTTTCACTTTCTGTTTCTCCGGTATGTTTAGTACTTGCTTTTTCGAATAATAGTACATGAACCTCTTCTCCATCTTTAGTAGATGGGCAATGTTCTACTCCTTTTGGGACAACAATAATTTCTCCAGCTTGAACCTTTACGGTTTTCTCCCTGAATTTCATATAAAGTGTTCCTTTTACTACCTGAAAAAGCTCATCTTCTTCATCATGTTTATGCCAAATAAAATCACCGCTTAGTTTTGCCAGATATACCTGGTTATTATCCACCATCGCTATGCGATGTGGATGCCATTGCTTATCAAATTTTGAAAGTTTATCCTTAATATTAATTGCTTCCATGTTTTCAACTTAAATTTATAAAAACAAGGTACTTATTTCTTTATTGATTCTGGTGGGTCTTAACGTTTCTTTATAGAGTAAACACCACATGGTTTTAGCAGTAACTAGTGTTTTTTGGGTAGAAGTGTTTATAATTTTGGTGTGTCGTTCGCTTTTGGCTCCATGATGATGATCAATCCACGTTTGCAAGGTTAATTCATCATTTTCAAGAGCTGGACTGTGATATTCTATATAATGATTCAATACTACCCAAACGTACGTATTCCTTATTTCTTGATTTGTTTTAGTTTCCCAGTGTTTTTTGGCAATTTCCTGAACCCATTGAAGATACATAACATTATTAACGTGATTCATGTCATCAATTGCTGATTTTGGTACAGTAATATGGGTTTGGAATACTTTGGAGTTCATGGTGTGGAATGCTATTTTTTTTGAGAAGATACTCTAAATGATTTTATAAAAACGTTAAAAACATTTTAAACAATGCTGGGATATAATAAATTTATAAAACTAACTTAAAATAGATAATACATGAAAACAAATCTTTTAAACATCGACGGAGTAACAATACTATCTCGAGAGCATCAAAGTACAATCAAAGGAAAGGCAGGAGTAGATCTTTCTTTATGCGGATGTTCCTGTAGTGGATCCGTAACGGGACCTTTTTATTGTAATTCTTATATTGCTTGTCCACAAGTGTATACTTGTGAAGAAACTTTTTAGATATTTTATAAGTATCTAAAAGACAATTCTTTTAATTAATATGTATCCAAATTATCCAAGGTGATTAAGATGTTATGGCATTAAGCCATATGAACTTCTAAACCATCTTGGATAATTTTTTAGTTTACTTTTTATTAAAAATTAAGGATTAATTTTGCGATGTAAAAGAACAAGAAAATTCCAAAGATGTCATTACTTGTTGTTATAAATGGTCCTGTTGCGATTGCAGGGTCAATACCTCTTTTGTCTAAAATTATAGGCACAAATGTTCCAATTAATGCTGCTACAATGATTACGCTCATAAGTGCTGTTGCAATGGTTAGGCTAAATGAAATTTCATAATTCATAATAAACCCAAATACTATTACCAAAAGTGCTAAAGCTACTCCGTTTATTAAACTAAGTCCAACTTCTTTTAGTAACCGATTCCAAAGACTTCCTTTTACATTATCATTAGCTAAACCTTGTACAATAATAGCGGATGATTGAACACCTACGTTACCTGCCATTGCAGCGATGAGTGGTGTGTAAAAGAAAAGGCTTTTGTATTTTTCATTTGTCATAAGTTCTTCAAACCCTTCCATAATAAACACACTACCTAATCCTCCGAACAGTCCTAAAATTAACCACGGTAAACGTGCTCTAGTGAGCTCCCATACATTATCATCAGCTTCTACATCTTGAGAGATACCTGCTGCCATCTGATAATCTTTTTCAGCTTCTTCCTTAATGAAATCTACCATATCATCAATGGTAATACGACCAACTAATACATTGTCATTATCAACTACAGGTATAGCTTCCAGGTCATACTTTTGCATAATTCGAGCTACCTCTTCTCCTTCTGTATCAACATGTACAGCATCTACTTTAGGAATATATACTTCGCTAATATGAGATTTTGCTGAAGCAGTCAATAAATCCTTTAAAGATAAACGACCTTTTAGTCTTTCTTCTTTATCTACTACATAAATGGAGTGCACTCTGGTTACTTTTTCGGCCTGGCGGCGCATTTCTCTGACACATCCAGCAACGGTCCAAGTTTCTTTTACTTTTACCAATTCTTTGGCCATCAGTCCACCAGCAGTATCTTCTTCATAGGCAAGCAGTTCTTTAATGTCTTCTGCTAGCTTCTCATCCTCAATTTCAATTTTTGCAATAACTTCTTCTGCACGATCCTCCGGAAGTTCTGCAATAATATCAGCGGCGTCATCCGTATCCATTTCTTCCAACTCTTCCGCAATTTCTTTTACAGATAAGTTATCCAGAATACGTTCTCGGAAATCTTCTTCTAGCTCCATAAGAGCTTCAGAAGTTTTTTCGCTATCCAATAATTTGATTAGATATGTTGCCTGGTACAGATTAAGTTCTTCAATTATTTCTGCAATATCAGCAAAGTGGATTTCACTAAGCATTTCTTGCAAATGAGTATCACCTTCATCTTTGATGAGGTGTTTCACTTGATTGATAAGCTCATTGGAAATCTCGAATGACATAGAATACTTATTTATGGATTTCTGTACAAACGCTCACAAAGATAACCAAAGAATTCAATTGCGGTTTAGATTGTTGTTAAATGAAATTAGTTTACTAATTTTTCAATAAGCAATGTTAGTTCTATAAACTGATTTACATTTAATTGTTCAGGTCGCATTGATAATATTTCCATTGCCTTAATTTCATCTGTTAGTTGAAAAGTCTTAAGGCTATTTCGCAGTGTTTTTCTTCGTTGTCCAAAAGCCGTTTTAACTACTTTGTAAAACTTTTTTTCATCACAAGGAAGCGTTTGTATGGGTTTTCGGATTAATCGTAAAACTCCACTATCTACTTTGGGAGGTGGATTAAAAACAGATGGGGGAACTGTAAATAAATACTCAGCTTCATAAAATGCTTGAGTTAATACAGATAAAATACCATAAGTTTTACTTCCAGGTTTTTCACAAATACGGAGAGCAACTTCTTTCTGAAACATTCCAGTAAATTCAGGAATTCTTGCGCGTTTCTCTAAGGTTTTAAAAACGATTTGAGATGAAATATTATATGGGAAATTGCCTGTTATAGCAAATGGTTCGTTATCAAATAATGTGTCGAGATCGTACTTAAGAAAGTCCGCTTCAATTACTTTAAAAGCTCCTTTACCATCTCTAATTTCAGGATGCTCTAAAGGAAAATTAGTATTTAGGTACTCAATAGATTCAGTATCTAAATCCATTGCTATAAGATTTATATCCTTCTGTAATATATATTTTGTAAGTACTCCCATACCAGGACCGATCTCAATTACATTGGTATAGTTGTTTAAGGTAAGTGTATCTCCAATTTTTCTTGCAATGTCCTCATCTTTTAAAAAATGTTGTCCCAAATGCTTTTTTGCTCTTACAGCAGTTTTTTCTTGTCTGCCTTTAGTATTGAATGATTGGTTTTTGTTTTTTTTGAATTTGGAGGACATCTAAGTTTGTTTAGTAAATGGTTGAATCTTTTCTAAAATAATCTTTTCGATTTCTATACGATCTTTTTTTCTAAACCATGAAATTTCAAGATCAATTTTCTCACCATCAGTTGTAATAATATAAGGTTCAGAACCTCCTTTAGCAGGGTATAAATTTTCGATAAAATCATATGCAATCTCCTGACGACCAATAGTCATATAATCTTTGTTAAAACTAATCGAAGGATTATTAGATCGTATGATTAAGAATGCTGCTCCTATAAATACAATAATAAGGAGTATGAATATTATTTTTTCAAAAAGAGAGCTTTCTACAAAAAATGAAACGATATCCAGAAATAAACTGAATATAAAAACAGAAAAACCAGCTCCAACCACAAGACCAAAAATCTTGATGCTATAAAGTAATGTTGGTCGGTACTGTTTCATTATTATTGTTCGCTAATAATTTCTAATTCTGTCCTGAAAGCAACAAAATGACCTGCAAATTTATTGGATTTGGCTCGTAGTCGTTCTGCATCTTCTGCGTAATATTTCTCTAGTGTTCCTTTACTATCAGTTGTATATTGAACGGAATATGTCAGACCTCCCATTTCTTCCTCTACCAGTACTTTGCTTAGTAAAGCTTTACTGAATTTTCCTGTAGCTAACATTTCTGGAATGTGTTCGTTTTTCATCCAGTTTAACCATTCATCATGTTTGGTTTCTTCTATATTGATCGTAACGTTATAAATGTACATTTATAGTCTATGATTTATCGTTGATAGTTTTGTAAAATGCAAAGAAACGAAATTATAATGGTTATCATCTTGTCATAGGCCCAGGAGTCTAGTACTTATTTTTAGGGAATAGGAGCACTGTTTTTATAGTATATTTTTTTGAGAAGATATTTTCTCTTAGTTTTAATATATTAATAGACGTGTAGATTGCTCTACTAACTACTAACTACTAACTACTAACTACTAATTAATAGCATCGCCACGTAATGTTCGATACTTTTTTCTGGCATCTACAAAATAAATACTATCGGCGTGATTAAAGATCAGTTTCTCATACAGTTCTTTAGCCTTTTCTGGTTCTCCCAACACATTTACATATAATTCTGCCAACCAGTAATAGGCGTCATCTACAAGGATATCATCGGGATAAAATTCTATGATTTTTAGATAATTTACCTTTGCCTTCTCAAATAGCTTTTCTTTTTCGAAGAGTTTCGCTTGTCTCAAAAATGTTTCATCTTCAATTTTTTCTCCTTTATGATTGACTAAGATTTCTTCATATTTGGTAATCGCTGCTTGATTTTTATTCTGAAAAGCTAATAAATCACCTTTTGCAAAAATCTTTAACGCAGTTTGTGTAGAGTCTTCTAATGAATTATCACTAATGATAAGACTTAATTCCATCGCATCATTGGCAATTAATTGTGAAGTGGATGATTTCAGTACATTTAATTGCGTTTGTGCCCAGGCAAAATCTCCCTTATAATAACTAGTTTTTGCTACTTTAAAGCGGGCATCTTGAGCTAAGAAATTGTTTTTTAGCGCATTTTGTACTTGGGTATAATAAATAAGAGCTTGATTAAATTTTTGATCCAAAACAAGAATATCTGCAATTTCCATTTTGGCTCGAGAAGATTGAAATCTCGAAAGCTTTTCTTCGTCCAATAAACGTTTCAGAAAATCAATAGCTTTTTGCTTTTCGTCTTGATTAAAAGCTAGAAAATGAGCATAATCAATTTGTAATCCAATAGTTTCACTAGATTTTCCATATACTCGGAATACTTCCTCATACTGTTCATTAATAGCTTTGTGTTCTTTTTTATCTGCGAGATCTGTTTTGGCTTTTAGAATAATTTTATGAGCCGTGAGTTTCATGTCATTTCCAGCTGGAGCCTCAAGAATATAGTCTAGAATTTGAGTTGCAGATTTTATGTCTTTAGCACCTATCGCAATGCGAGCAAGTCCAATAATGCCTTGTAACCCTTCACCTTTACGCTTATAAATAGCTTTTTCTTGTACAAATGCCTTTTTAAAATCTTTTTGCTGAACAAAAAGCCAGCTTAGCATCTCATTATAAATAATATCAGGGTTTTGTTGTAGTTTTTTTATTAGTAACTTTCTGAATATGATATTTGCTTCGTTTAAAGGATCATCTGTGATATATTGATTAAAATTTCGCTGAACGATATTTTTATAATTAGGCTGCACTTGGAGTAGAGAAAGATAGCTGGCAAACATTTTTTCTAGTTTACCTTGTTCCCCATAAATTTTGGCAAGTTGACTATTAATACTCGTGCTAGCTCCAGGATTCGAAGCCATTCCTTTTTCATAGATGAAAGCAGCTTCATCTAAAAGATTATACTTTTCAAAAGTTTGTGCAAGTGTATATGCTGCATTGATATTGTTATGATCAAAGTTTTTTACAGCTTTATCATAATATATTTTTGCTTTTTCAGAATTTTCCTGAACTTCATAATGATGTCCTAATTCGACAAGTAATTGTGCGTTTTTAGGCTTTTTTTCAATTTGTTTAAGTAGAATTTTTTCTGCTTTATCGAATTGCTCTAGTTGCTGATGAGATTCTACTAAGCCTAAAAGATAGTTAGTACGATTAGGGTTTCTGTTGTATAACTTCTGATATACAGAAAGGGCTTTTTCATATTCACCTTGTCGCATATAATTCTTTGCCAGGTGTTCGGATTGACCAAACATTGGAATAGCAAATAGAAAAGCTATGTAAAACAAGATAAAGCGCATTCTGCAAGTTTTTTTGTAAATATAGCAAAATACGCTTTGATAATATGTTATAGAGACTGTTAAACTAGAGTAGGTTACAATTCTCCTAAGTCAACCTAGTCAATGTATTCGAATCCACAGTAAGGAACTAAAACATCAGGAATTTTGATGCCTTTAGGTGTTTGATAGTTTTCTAAAATACCTGCTAATACTCTTGGCAATGCTAATGAACTACCATTAAGCGTATGTGCTAATTGATTTTTACCGTTAGCATCTTTATATCTTAATTTTAAACGATTTGCTTGATATGATTCAAAATTAGAAACAGAACTTATTTCTAGCCAACGATCCTGAGCGGTAGAAAAGACTTCGAAATCAAAGGTTAGAGCAGCCGTGAAACCGATATCACCACCACATAGACGTAATATGCGGTATGGTAATTTTAATTCATTAAGAATCTCTTTTACATGAGTTACCATTCCGTCTAAAGCTTTATAAGAGTTTTCGGGTTTTTCGATACGTACAATCTCTACCTTGTCAAATTGATGTAAACGATTTAGTCCACGAACATGAGCTCCATAAGAACCTGCTTCTCTCCTAAAACAAGGCGTATATCCTGTACAACAAATAGGGAGATCGTTTTCATTAACCAAATCATCTCTAAACATATTTGTAACCGGCACTTCTGCTGTAGGGATTAGATAAAGATCATCTGCGGTAACATGATACATTTGACCCTCTTTGTCAGGTAACTGACCAGTACCATAACCAGAAGCCTCATTTACTAAATGCGGAACCTGATACTCTGTATAACCAGCTTCGGTGTTTTTATCAAGAAAATAACTGATTAATGCACGTTGTAATCTTGCACCTTTTCCCTTGTAAACTGGGAATCCAGCTCCTGTGATTTTTACACCAAGTTCAAAATCAATGATGTCATATTTTTTAGCCAACTCCCAATGTGGTAAAGCTCCTTCTTCCAGAACAGGAATATCTCCTTCTCTAAATATTTCTTCATTATCATCCTCACTTTGTCCATCAGGAACAGAAATATGAGGAACATTAGGAATTGTATATAATAACTCAATAAGCTCAGCTTTTACTTCAGGAAGTCGTTTTTCCAAAGTATTCATACTCTCCTTAATTTGAGAAGCTTTTTCTCTTAATATGGTTGCTTTTTGTTGTTCTCCATTTTTAAACAAAACACCAATTTCTTTATTCAACTTATTAGAGTCCGCTTTGATGTTGTCTAATTTTGATTGAGTAGCACGTCTTTCTTCATCCAAGTTGATTACCTTTTCCAGAATCGGAGCAGCCTCAAAATTTCTTTTGGCTAGTGCCTTAATATATTCTTCTTTGTTTGCTATAATTTGTTGTGCAAGTAACATGGTTTTTGTTTTGGGCGATTCCTCTCGTTTCCTCGTGGTCAGGCTATCCGCTATATCTTTTTTAATTTGTACCCTTCGACTACGCTCAGGGTACAAATTAAAAAAGGATGCCGCTGCTATCCTTATCGCAATGAAGAAGCAAATTTAAATAAAAGCATCGTTTTTGTATGAACTAGAAAGAACGAATTTTAAAAAAAAGGCAGGACAATACATTTTTAGATAGAGTTCCCTATAAACTAGGTATAAAACAATTCAAAATGAACTTGTAATTTTAGTTACATTTACCACTCTTCTTAAAACTCACTCATGACTCTCAAACTCTCTCAGGCTTTCAGATGCACTCTTTTGATAACCATTTGCATGATCGGCAAAATAGGATATTCACAAATATCCAAAGACACTATTGCAGCCGAGATACATTACAAAAAAGGGGATTCATTATTATATTATAGAAATTATAAAGAATCGATCATACATTTTGAAAAAGCGATAACGATATACAAGAACACAAAATCTTGGGAGCAATTGACCAAGAGTCATAATAAAATATCAGAAAACTATCTTAGTACTTTCAATTTTAAAAAAACATTATACCATGCAGAAAAAGCATTATTAATTAGTGAAACCAAAATACCTGATAATGCTAAAGTAAAAGCCGCGGCCTTGGATAATATGGGTACTTACCATAGAGTTAGTGGTTCTGATTTTGCAATTGCTCAGGATTATTACAATAAGGCTTTTCAGTTACGGTCAAAAAACTTGGCAAAAGACCATCTGGATTTTGCGATCTCTTATTTTAATTTGGGGACGATTTGTACCAATAAAGGAATGTATAAAGAGGCTTTAGAATATTTCGAAAAAGCACTAGAGATCAGAAGAAAAAGGAGTATCGAAGAAACTATAGAGATATCCGAAATTTATCGACAAATAGGAAATGTTTTTTACGAACAGGGATTATATGATAATACTTTAGAATATCTAGAAAAAGCTTTGGTCATTGCTAACAAGGTTTATAAACCGAATAATTTTTACTTTGTTGATTTATACAATAACATAGGATTGATGTATAGTTATAATAATGAGCAGAATAGAAGTCTGGAGTATTATATAAAATCTCTTCATTTAAGCGAATTACAATTGGGGCCCAATCATCCAGACCAATTGAGTATGCATTATAATATTGCAAATATTCATTATGCTCAAAAAAACAAAGATAAATCACTATTTCATGTAGATAAAACTATAAAAATAGGGGTACAGGCTTTTGGTGAAAATTTCCCAAATATTTCATTGCCATATAGCTTGAAGGGTTTATTGATAAGAGGAGAAGAAGGTGTGTCGTATATCAAAAAGGCGCTTGTTCTAGCACGTAAAGTTTATGGCGAAAATAGTGTTAGAATAGCTTATTTCTATACCTATTTAGGTGAGCTGTATCACGAAATCGATCAACATAAAAAAGCATCTGAATATGCGAATAAAGGACTGGATATTCGATTAGAGATTTTTGGAGAGCATAATTTTTATGTAGTAGAATCTTATAATCTTCTGGCTACTTTTGAGATAAGTAAAAAAGAGTATAGCACGGCATTAGACTATTTGGAAAAAGCAATTATTACAAATAAACAACCAGAAAGCACGGATAGCATGTATGATGGAGAGTTTGATATGTTTTTAAGCCCAACAAGATTACTGACATCCCTAGAACGAAAAGCATTTGTGCTAAAAGCGTTATATAAGAAGGAAAACGATTTAGAAGTGCTTAAAGAAAGTATGGTTACCTATAAAAAAGCTAGTCGATTGGTAGAGATGATTAGGCGCACTCAATATAATAAAGAAGACAAAATAACATTTGCCAGAGATGCAAAGAATGTTTTTTTTGGGAATGTCTCTACACAGTTATTATTGAATCCTAACGCGGAGGAATCTATTAGTACCGCTTTTAATTATTCCGAAAAAAGTAAAGCAGGTTTTTTAAAGGACCTATTAAATGAGGCAAATGCGAAAGGATATTCTGATTTACCCAAAGAGCTGCTCGTTTTAGAAAAAAACTTAAGAAAAGCAAAAGCAAATGTTACATCCCAACTATCTCGACAGAAAACGGAAAAAAGTGATTCTGGCACAAACATTTCGGCTGTAGAGAATGAAATGCTTGATATTTCTAGACAACAAGATTCATTAAAAACTGTGTTGGAAAAAGAATATCCTAAGTATTATCAACTAAAATATGAAAATGAAGTTGTATCCATTGAAGAAATACAAAATAGACTGGATGATAACACGACGTTCTTAGAATATTTTGTGGAGCAAAATACAGTATACGCCTTTGTAATTACCAAGAATACTGCTGTAGTGGAAGAATTATCAATTTCTGAGCTTGATAAAAAAATAGAAAACTTTAGAAAAAGTATTGCTCTTAAAAACACAAATGAGTTTAAAAAAGTAGGATTACAACTCTATCATGAACTTATCAGTCCCATACGTGAAAATTTTAGAGGAGAACAGCTAATTGTTGTTCCTGATGAATTGCTATGGCACCTTAATTTTGACCTTATGTTGACGGCAGAGGAGGAGAAAGATACAATGAACGAATTGCCATATTTGCTTTATGAATATGCGATAAGTTATACCAATTCTGCAAATGTTTTATTTCGTTCTGATAACAGAACGACAAAAGAAAATCAACTCCGTAAAGAATGTCTTGCATTTTCTTTTTCTAGTAAAGATTCTATTGCGTCAGGAGATGTGCTGCAACTAGATAAGTTTAGAAATTCTAAAGAAGACTTACCAGGAACACGGGATGAAATAAAGGCGATAGCGGATATTGTAAAAGGGAATTATTTTTTTGGATCAGAAGCTGTAGAGGCAAATTTTAAGAAAAATGCCAATCAATATAGTATATTACATTTGGCTTTACACGGAGAAGTGGATAACGAAAATCCAGAAAATTCTAGGATTTATTTTACTAAGGTAAAAGATTCAATAGAGGATAACTTGTTATATAGTCATGAGTTATATGCTCTGGATATCCCTGCAGATTTAGCCGTGCTTACCGCTTGTAATACAGGAATGGGGAAAATAGCCAAAGGAGAAGGGATTCTTAGTTTAGGTACTGCTTTTCAGTACGCTGGAACCAAAAGTCTTTTGTTAACTAGTTGGGAAGTTCCTGATAAGACTACACCAGGTATTATGAGAGATTTTTATCAGAATCTGGATAAAGGAATGGATAAGGCCAGTGCGTTACAACAAGCAAAAATCAAATACATAAAAACAGCAGATATATTTACGAACCATCCATTGTATTGGGGAGGATTTTATGTGCTAGGAGATAATTCGCCTTTAGAAATTGATAATCCTGCAGAACCTAATTGGATACTATATCTTCTTATTGGTTTATGTGGTGTGATATTATTGTTTTTTAGAAAGAAATTAGTTCAACGCTTCTTTTAGACGTATTTCAGAAGTAGTATCATTTGGTATTTCAAGGTATTTTTTTGCTGATTCCAGATCTTTTATATCTAGATAGATGAGCCCTTTGTACCATAACGCTTCTTTAGATAGGCGTTTTGATGGTAGATTAACTAATGAATCTAATGTTTGTAGCGCAATCGTAGTATGACCTGTTTTGTAGATTGATAATGCGCGTATGAGCAATGCATCTTCGTAATATAATTGTGAAGGATTGTATTTTTGGAGCGTGTTAATGGCTAGGTCATATTCCTTTTTTTCAAAAGATTTATAAGCATTTAGAATTGTTTTTTTAGAAGGTTCTACGTTGTTATTTCTAACCAAATAATTGTCAAAACCGACTTTTTTGTTCCAGGCATAATCAGTTAATTTATCCAGATTAGTATTAGTAGATTGATTTACATAATACCAAGAAGAAATGAGAACCACTAGGATAGCTGCAATTCCTCCGATCCATTTTAAAGTCGGATAAGAACCAGAAGAAGCTTGTTTGTCAGAAATTAGATGTTTCCATTTATTGGCTCGTTGTTCTTGTTCCTGATTTTTATAAGCTTGATTAATAAGGTTCATACTATCATAGTACTTTTTTACTTTATGCCCAAAAGAAGGTTCTTGTGCCATCCTTTTATCGAACTCGATCATTTCTTCTTCAGAAAGATCAAGATCAAAATATCTTGTAATAAGTAATATGTCTTCATTATCTCTCTCTTCCATCTTACTTATGCGTTATTAGTTGATTATAGATCTCATAGACTTTTTTGATTAGTCTTTTTTTGCAATTATATTTTGCCTGAACAAGCGCCTGATAATTCGGAAATCCTAATTGCTGTTGCAAATCTTTTAATTTTAACTCTGGATTTATTTCAGATTCCATTAGTGTTTTACATTTAGGAGATAAACTATCTAATGCTTCCGATAAAGCTCTTTTTTGAAACCATTCTTGTTCTAAATCTTTAATAGAATCTTGAGAATTTTGAGTAGTAACTTGCTCTTTGTTTCTTAACTGCTGCAGATCATCTTTTAAGGCAAAAGAATTCCAGGGATTCCGTTTGGAGATCAGCCAGGCATTCTTGCACATAGTATATATATAGGCGGTACTATTTTTAGGTAATTGTTCTTGGTTTACAATAAATCGCTCCCAGAATTTTTGCATAGAAACTATAAAAACATCTTGTAATTCGGCTTCAGAATTGGTTAAGGACAAGAGTTGTGGTTTCAGTTTTTTAAATACATCTTGAAGAAAATTATCAAAAGCCAATTCATTTCCCTGAATAGCTTGTTCGATTATCTTTTCTAATTTCTGGTCACTCATATAAACAGTGATTTCCCTTCGAATTTTTGTGTTGATTATTCCAACATTCTGCGTGGAATATTTAATGATTTTATCGAGATGTTAAAAGTAATCAAAAAAAGAATTTGAAAAAATAAGTAAAAATTCCCTGTTATGTTTTTCAATTCTTGCATTGATAGTATGTAGACCTGTACGTTTTTAATGTAAAGTGCGGTGATACAAGGGGTAATAAATCAAATTAAGGGTATTGGAAACTGACACAAACCTTGGGTGTCATAAAATGTTCAGGGCTTAATCATTTTTTAAATTATTACTTATGAAAAAATCTTTGTTAAACTTAGGAAAAGCACTTAGTAAATCTGAACAGAAAGAAATTTCAGGGGGTATGTTAGGACGTTTTGAGGCTTGTGGATGCACTAGTAATTACGTTGTAGAATGGGTAGATTCAAGAGGAGAAGTTTGCTCATATGCTGCTGCCGGAACATCAAACGGATCTCCTTTTCCAGGTGGCAGATGTCTTGGTAGAGTCCAAAATGGAATGTGTTGTCCTGAATATTAATTCAAAAATTTTAAGATTATTTTACTTATGAAAAAATCAATTTTAGATTTCGGTAAAGTATTAACCAAATCAGAACAACTACAAATTAATGGAAAGAGTGGTGGTTACTGGTGTGCAGGAGGTAATGCACATACTACCAATCAATGGTGTCCAGTTCGCTGTTTTATGGGAAACTGTTTGTTGTAAATTAATTGTTAACGAGGTTGTCTGAAAAGAGAACCTCGTTTTTTCTTCTAGCTTTAATAGCTTCAAAATGTAGCAGTATATATCGTATATTTAATATATGATCACTACTACGACCAGACGTTTTTTGGCTTCACTTTTAATCTTTATGGGTTCTTTATATAGAAATAAAAGAACTCGGAAGTTTACGTTGATACCATTATTGATTATTGGTTTGGGGTTTTTACTTCCACAAGAAATAAGTATTCCCGTAAAAGGAGCTACAACTGCAGACTGGGATGATCACTCATTTTGGGCATATCCTTGGGGAAGTTCTGTAACTCATAAAGGCATTGATATTTTTAAAGAAAAAGGAACAGATGTAATTTCAGCTACATATGGCATTGTAATCTACACTTATGAAGGAGGTAAAGGAGGGAAAACGGTTATGGTACTTGGGCCTAAGTGGCGATTTCATTATTATGCACATCTTGATGAGGTAGATGCGTTTCCATTGTTACCTGTAAAATTAGGAACCAAATTAGGAACAGTAGGTAATACGGGTAATGCAGTTGGTAAACCACCACATCTGCATTACGCCATCACAACACCTTTTCCATATTGGTGGTTACGAGATCCAGAGGCTATACAGGGCAATCGTAAAATGTTTTATTTAGATCCTGATACTTGGTTAAGAGAATAAGTTGTGTCTTAATCTAAAGTAATCTCAACTTTTGTTAGTTTATGACTAATGATTAAAACGAATGTTATCTAGATACTATCTGATTTGGAGCTAATAGATCTATAGAAGACCTTTTTTTTATACGTTATGATACTGGAATTTCAATATTGATTACAGTGCCTCTCGCGATTGTAGAATCAATAATCATATTGCCGGAGAAGGAATGTAAACGGTTTTTGATATTTTTAAAACCAATGCCTTCTGCTACTTTATCTGTTTCAAAACCTACACCATCGTCTTCAAAAAGAAGTTGTAAAGATTTTTCATATCTATTGAGGTAAATGTCAATTTGATCTGCTTGGGCATATTTTAATGCATTGGTCAAAAGCTCTTGTATAATTTTAAACAATTCTTCTTTTAAAGGACTTTCTATTTCATTTAACTCTTCTTCAGGATAAGGATTAAAGGAGATTGTTTGATAACTACCTTGCTGTATATTATTGACATATTCTTTTATCAGTTTGGAAATGCCATTATTCTGAAATTTTTTAGAAGAAAGATTATGGGATATATCACGAACTTGATGATAGGTTTCATCAACCTGTTTAATAATCTTTGTTTGTGTATCTCCAGTATTGTTAGCACTAGAAAGTTGTAGTTTGATGCTTGCTAGATTTCCTCCAATGCTATCGTGTAATTCTCTTGCTAGACGCTTACGTTCTTTGTTTTGCCCTTCCATAGTGGCATTTATCAGGTTCAGTTCTTGATCTTTCATCAATCCATGAACTTTTTGAGAATTTACCTCTTTCTGAGATTTGTTTAGTTCTATTTGTGTTTTTAACTTCTGGAAGTATACAAATAAGAGCGCTATCACTGGGAGTAATACAACCAAGAAACCAATTAAAAATGCTTTTTTAATGGTTCGTTGTTTTTTAATTTCACTTTCTTTTAATAGTTGTTCTTCTTTAAGAGATAGAATCTCTTTTTCTTTTTGTAATGTTTGGTATTTAACCTCCATATCTTTTACAATCTCCTTGTTCTGATTCTTTAGAATTTGGTTAGAAATAGAGAGATATTGGGTCATAAGATTATACCCATTTTCATAGTCTTTCTCAGCGATTTTTAGATCTTTAAGAACCATAATTACATCTCGTTGTAGCTCGAGTTTGTTCCACTGTACGGAATTTACATATGCGGAGGATAGAATTATTTCTGCATCTTTTAGGTATCCTTGGTTGTAATATACAATACCCATCTGGATGACAGCATCTATGTAGAGATCATAAAATTTATTTTGCAATGCGAGCTCTTTTACAGATCGAAAATATTTTAGCGCGTGATCAAGGTTCTTTTCGAATATATCTATTCTACCTAGTTTTAGCTGAGTCTCTAATCTGACTTTGTTGTTCTCATAAATTCGTAATCCATTCAGAACTTCGAGATAGTTAGATTTTGCATTCGGAACATCGTTTTTATAAAAGAATACATCTGCTAAAGATTTTTTTGCTAAAATTAATATTTCGTTGTCTTCAGTATTTTTTATACAATTTTCGAATATTGATAAAGCAGCATCATATTCTTTTTGATGAAGGTAGACAGCTCCTAATCCTAATTGATGGATGTAGTGCATTTTGCTCATTTTGGAAATAGGAGAAATGGCAATACCATCTAGATGATGTCTCATGGCATCATCAAAGAGCCCTTTCTCTAACTTTCCTTTGCCAAGAATATTATAAGATTTAGAAAGATAGAGGTCATAATCCGGAAGTTCATTCTTTTTAGCAAGAATCTCCTCCAGTAGAAGATTTCCATAATACACTATAGAATCTGTAGTACCTGACTGTATATGAATGGTGGAAATTGTGTCTATAATTTTTACTTTTTCCAACAGAGTTTTTGCAACCTTAAGATCCTGATAATAGTGTTTATCTACCGTACTGGGGATTTCCCCAAAATAAGAGTACCAATCTTTCTTTTCCTGAGCATTCAAAGAAAATGAAATCAGTATAATAAATGCATAAAAATGTTTTATTGAAATTACCTGCATTGTACGCTATTATATATTTTATAGAACCATAAAACAGTTATTCTTTATCATATTTAATAACCCAAGGATTAGTTGCGAAATAGTTCCATTCCACACTTGTTAAATCAACATCAGGGTCAATTAAAACTTTTGCTTTTTTTCCATTAACAGATACTCTGCTAGTAACATATATTGCTATTTCTTTTCCATCTTTTAAATGTTCTTCTTTAAGAAATTGAGCAAATTGCCAAATGGCATCAGGTTTAGTGTTTACTAGACGTAGTTGTTTTTTCGAAAGATATTTCGTTTTATCTACTTTCAATCTTTTATCGGGATTATCTGGATGCTCAATATAAAAATTGGTAAATCCTGATCGTCCACGAAGCATCATTCTCCAACTTAGTTTGTGACCTTCTTCTGTCCATAGCACATCACCTGGAATGAACCAGTGACGAATTGGTAAGGCAAGTTGAATTACAAACCAAATGGTTAGTGCTGGGATTAAAAATTTCCGATAAGAAGGTACAATCAATTGATTGGAAGCGTAAAACTCCTTTTTTGGCATAAAAATATGATGGATGCGTTCTTTTGAAAAGAAAAACACAGTAAAAGCCAATGACATATATGGAAATATCCCAATCTGAAATACAATAGAATTAAATAAATGAAAAAAGATGCTAATGATAAAAGCTGCTAAGCGGGTTTTTCGCCATAATAATAATGGAATGATTAATAGGTCAAATAAAATTCCAAAATAAGTGATGCAAACATGAGTCCAATGCTCTTGCAATAACCCGCCTATGATAGGGTAATTAGCTCTCGAAAACATGAGGTTTCTTGCTACTGTATAATCTAACCAGTCGGGATATAATTTTGCAACGGAGGCGTAGGTATATACAATCCACAGTTGGATAATAATAAACAAGACGCACCATCGTGGCATGGATATTTTTTTAAGAGCCGGATTTCGTTTTACATCTAGGGAGAAGTAATTACCAGCAGGTAATGCACTCATTAGAATACACAATAAAAGCAATAGGTAATAATGATTGTTATAAGAAGCTTTTTGCATGTAATAAACACCTGCCCAGAGAACTGTATATCCAATCATACTCCATCGGTATTTAAAACCGATCATAATAAAGATTCCTAAAATACCCATTAAGGCAAAATAGTAATACATTCCATCTCCAGGAAGAGGCTGCAAAAAGTCGAATCCAATAAAATTGAAAGTAAATTTTGGTTCGACAAGAGTTCGTCTTACCCATCCGGTAAGAATAGCTCCAAAGGATTCTGCAGTAATTAAGAAGCCAAAAAAAACTCTAAAAATTATTAAAGAACTATTGTCTATTTGTGTGAATAACCAGCGATTGATCATACCGTAGAATTTATATAATCTCTGGAGAAATCTTCATCTTCTTGCATTGCAGTTTTTAACGCCTCCAAAGAATCAAATTTTTCCTCATCCCTGATGCGTTTGAGCATTTCGATTTGAATCTTTTTTTCGTAAAGATTAAATGAAGCATCAAAGAAATGAGTTTCGATAGTTTGATGTTTTCCGTTTACAGTGGGATTATTACCAATATTCATCATCCCAAAATATGTTTTATTATTAATTTGAGATTTTACTACGTATACTCCTTTTTTCGGGATGAGTTTATAATCCTCTTCTATGTGTAGATTAGCTGTTGGATATCCCAATTTACGACCTAGTTCTTTCCCTTTTACTATTTTACCAGTAAGCATAAAGTTGTATCCTAGGTACTTGTTAGCTTTGATGATATTTCCATCTAGTAGTGCTTCACGAATTTTAGTCGAACTGACGGCTACGTCATCAATATCTTGTTTAGAGATTTCTTCTACAGTAAAATCATTCTGAATACCAAATGAAGCAAGGTCGGTGATGTTAGAATTACGATTACGCCCAAAACGATGGTCATATCCAATAATAACGTGGCGTACATTCAGTTTTTCAACCAGCATTTGTTCCACATATTCTTTGGCAGAAAGACGTGAGAATTCTATGGTAAAAGGATGAATTACTAAGCTATCTAATCCTGTTTTTTCTAATATCTGGATTCGCTCATCAATAGTATTGATAAGCTTAATGTTTGTGTCTTTTTGCAAAACCATCCTAGGATGGGGAAAAAAGGTGAGAATAACGGATTCGAGGTTGTTTCGTTTAGCAGCCTCAACCAGTCGTTCAATTATTTTTTTGTGCCCCATATGTACTCCGTCAAAAGTTCCAATGGTAACTACTGATGGTGTCTGGCTATCATATGTCTTAGCGTCTGTATAACGTTTCATCCGCGCGTTTTTATTTGTTTTTAATAGTCAGATGAAATAATTCGCTATTATACGCTATAATTGCTGCTGATTCGATAGGTGTATTTCGTTTCAAGAAGATTAATTTTGGTAAAACCATACATTGTAATCTAGATTTATGTAACTCTTACTGGTCAATGTATTAAAGATTGTTAGCTATAAAATTAAGGAAATGATGTGAGATCTACTATTTATTTTCCGTTAAAGGTATTCATAGTATTTGCTAATCCAGCGCCAACAAATGATTTGATAAGTGCAATTCCTTTATCTAATCGTTCTGGCATAGCGGCTTCTTCTTCAGGACCCCATTCGCCCAAAACATAATCAACCTGTCTACCTTTACTGAATTCGGCACCAACGCCAAATCTGAACCTACAATATTTAGATGTATTGAGTTGAATTTCAATATCCTTCAGCCCATTGTGTCCACCGGCACTACCTTTTGCCTTTACTCTAATGGTACCAAAAGAAAGGTTGATGTCATCCGTAATGATCAAAAGATTCTCAATAGGGACTTTTTCCTTAGTTAACCAATATCTAACCGCTTTCCCGCTAAGATTCATATAGGTGTTTGGTTTCAATAATAGCACTGTACGTCCTTTATGCTTATAGGTAGTAAGATCGCCAAGCTTTTCAGTTTCAAAAGTTAGACTTTCTTCTTTTGCAAAAGCGTCGAGAATTTTAAAACCTATATTGTGACGTGTATTATGATATTTAGGTCCAATATTGCCAAGACCTACAACAAGAAATTTTTTCATGAGATCTTCCTGAGTTTCTTCTTTACTATTTTGAGTTTCTTTAGAAAATATTTTTCTTAATACAGAGAGCATTTGAGTTTGATTTTCTGTAAAAATAAAAAAAGCACTCTGAAAATAGAATCAGAATGCTTTTTGATTGTTATCTCTATGAAGAAAAAATTATGCTTCAGCAGCTGGTGCTTCAGCAGCTGGTGCTTCTCCTTCAGTTCCTTCTTCTTCTTCATCATCATCCAGTACCGCGGTACGAGAAGTTTTAACCATACAAATTACTGTATTATCAGGGTGTAAAATAGTGTAATTTTCACTTGCTACACTTGTTACTAATAATTTGTTACCTATTTTTAGGTTTGTGATATCTCCTTCAATCAGGTCTGGTAATTGAGATGCAAGACCTTTTACCTTAATACGTCTTAAGTTAAAACGTAGTACTCCTCCATTAAGAACTCCTTTTGCAGCTCCAGTGGTTTTGAAAGGAAGCTCTACAGTAATTGGCTTGTCATCAAAAATTTGAATAAAATCGATGTGTAAGATTCTATCAGTTACAGGGTGAAATTGAATGTCCTGTAGGATAGCATTTATCTTTGTACCATTATCCAACGCGATTACCACGGTATGAACGTCTGGAGTGTACACTAATTTTTTGAAAGCAATTTCTGGTGCTGCAAAGTGTACAATAGTGTCTCCACCGTAAATTACACAAGGTACCTGTCCAGCATTACGTAAGGCTTTCGTTGCTTTCTTGCCTACGCTTTCTCTTTGAGATGCATTGATTGTTAATGACTTCATTTTAAAATATATTAATTGTTATTAATTTACATTATAAATTTAGAACTGATAGACTCATTGTTATGAACTCTATTCATTACATCTGCAAATAAATTTGCACAAGTAATCACTCTAATTTTTTCACTTTGTTGTTTTAGAGGAATAGAATCTGTAATGATTAATTCTTCTAATTTTGAATTTTCTAATTTCTTATAGGCATCTCCAGAAAGAATAGGATGTGTACAAATTGCTCTAACGCTTTTTGCACCTCTTTCAATCATAAGATCCGCAGCTTTAGTTAATGTTCCAGCTGTATCTACCATATCATCCACTAGCACTACATTCTTACCGGTAACATCTCCAATCAATTCCATATGAGAAATGATATTTGCTTTAGCACGTTGCTTATAGCAAATCACTACATCGCTTTGTAATGCTTTAGAATATGCATATGCTCTTTTAGAACCTCCCATATCCGGAGAAGCTATTGTAAGATCGCTTAAGTTTAATGATTGCAAGTATGGTAAAAATATAGTAGATGCGAACAAATGATCTACAGGCTTCTCAAAAAATCCTTGAATTTGATCCGCATGTAAGTCCATGGTTATAATTCTTGTAGCACCTGCAGTTTCCAGCATTTTGGCAATCAGTTTTGCCGCAATAGGAACTCTTGGTTTATCTTTTCTATCCTGACGTGCCCATCCATAATAGGGTAGCACTGCCGTAATATGCCTTGCAGAAGCTCTTTTAGCTGCATCCAGCATCAGTAGCATTTCCATCAAGTGATCAGAGTTAGGATGTGTAGAACCAATAATAAAAACTCTTGAACCTCTTACAGATTCCTCAAAAGAAGGTTGGAACTCACCATCACTATATGTTGATGTAATAACCTTACCCAATTTAGCACCATATGCGGATACGATCTTTTCTGCTAGTTCTGTACTTTGAGTACATGCAAAAAATTTTGCTTCTGTAATTGAATTAGGCATAGGGTAAAATGTTGTTTTGTAATGAGTTAAAACTTATTTTTTAAAAACAAGGTGCAAATTTAAAAATTTATTTCTACTCTTTACCTTATTTTATTACTTATTTAATGGATGTGAGCAAATATTTTTTTAATTTTGCCGTCCAATTTAACTAGAAATGCTCAAGTGGTGGAATTGGTAGACACGTTGGATTCAAAATCCAATGTCGCAAGACGTGCGGGTTCGATTCCCGCCTTGAGTACGGAGTAAATAACCCTTTGGAAATCAAAGGGTTATTTTTTTGGTCTTTTCTCGCCTATATCAGAAACTGTTTTATTTCTTGCTGGTTTCAACATTTTGGTAATATAGAGTAGTGGTAGAATATTTTTTAATAAAGAATGATAACCCTTGCTATTACTGAGTTTCGTTGACTAAATAAAGGGGTTCATAGTTCAAATCTAGGCAAAACACACTGAAAAATGGATATTCTTATAAAAAGTTTACTGCCGTACTAATCTAAATATACTGTTATCGAAAACTATTTTAATTTCTAATCGTTTATTTAAACTTTATTTTATAATGTTTCTTATTAAGTAATATAAAGGGTTAATCCATTTTTCTGGAATATCAAAATCATAAACAACCCATTTTTGAATTATTCCCCTGGGACAATTTATTTCTCTTTCCAAAGATCTATAGTTAATGAAGTTTTTATTTTCGATCAACCAATTTTTAACAATCAAGGAAATATCATTCATCGACTTATTGAATTTTATTGTTATTCATATATAGAAGCTCCTTTCAAAATGTCAGCAAAAACTTTCCAACTGGCATTTTCTGAATTAACATTTTGTTCTGTATTATCGTAGAAATTTTGAATATCCTCTGTATATCTACCTAGAGCTTCAAAAAAACTATCAGTGTCTTTATTTTCCCAATTCGCACTATCTTCTCTCAATTCTTGTACAAATTGAATAAAATCCTTTTTGGTATTAACTATCATTTCTAATCGATTTATTGAACTCTGTTTCTTGGTCTAATGACCGCAATTAATTTAACAAAGAAATCTCTACATATTATATAAAGTATATCTGAATCATTAAATAAATTCATTTCTTGTACGCTTGTTATTTTATCGTTGAGATTTTCATAGTAGTTTTCTACAACTTCTTGAATAGATAAAAATTCTTCCCCTATCAGTTCTGTATTGTTTATTTTGAATGAATTTTCTCTATTGTACCAAATTTTACATACCGCGTCTTCAAAAAAGTCTATTCTCCATGGATCACCATTAATTCCACTATATTCATTCTCCTTTTTGTCAACAGAGTTGTCTTTGATTAAACCAGAAGACAAAAGCTCTTTTTTGGAGTCACCTAACTGAACAATGGATTCTAATTTAGAATCCCATTTGTAAAAGTGCCTATCTATTTTACTCAATTGTTATGGACAACTGAACTCCTTTTGTTTTTGAGAGTATTGTCAGAATGTTACTTACTATTTCCTTATTCTATTTCCTTATTGAGTTTCGTATCATTTGGATTAATTGAATTGATTAGGGAAATGATATCGTTGGAAAATGGAGCATATCGATTTACTTTCCATAAGACAATTTCATTTAAGGTATTTTGATCAAAATCTTCTTCGAGATTATCAAGTTTACTAGTGAGCTCTTTTTGATACTCAAAATTATAGTCCTCTGACATTTCTCTAAAATCTTGATTATGTAAGGTTCTATGCATTGTTTTATTGAATTTTAATTTTTAGAATTCTTTAATAACAACGCTCCTGCTATCAACATGAACCCAAAAAAAACAGAAGTCATATATAAACCTCCTTCATAACATTTAATAAAAATTAACAAACTTTAACTCTTTTTCATGGTAACATTTGAGCTGTTAGAATCATTAATAAATAGACATAAACTTGAGTGTCTATAAACTTTCGAGCATCTTATAACATTTTTAACTTAATACAATTATGAATAATTTATTGAACTTGGGCAAAGCTTTAAACAAAACTGAGCAACAATCTATTAATGGAGGTGGAGGTGATGTTCCCTGTCATTTCTCAGCATCTCATGATTGTGGCGAAGGCCCTTCTGATGAATATTGCTCAAGGAATCCTTATCATCCTGCTTGTTAATCATAATTTTATTAATAAACCACGATTTCTGTCGTGGTTTATTCCTTTTTCTTCTACTATTTCACCTCTAATTTTGAGTTTGGGGAAATTAGATTTATTCAATTCAAAATATAGTTTTAAAATCAGTTTTCTTTCAGGGATTTCATCAAAACGAAAATCGACCACTTTTGAATTAGGATAAGTAGACTCTAAAACAGTTTTTAAATTAGATCGTTTTATTGAACTTTCGATTAAACTTCAATTTAATTTTTCATTAAAGTGTTTTTTTAAAATATCTGTTACAAAATCAATTCTCGTATACATAATAGAATTAGTTTTTACCTTTAGTTCTATAAGAATCCCAACCAGAAACGCATTCTGCTGTGTAGGTTCCTCCAAATTAAATCTAGGGACAAACCATAACCCAGAACCACTCATCCCCTCCGTTTTAGGTGCAAATGATCTACCTTTGTTTCCATAACCCCTAAACTTTCGTCTGTTATGAGACATTAATATGTTAAAGCGCTTATCGACTTTAGGTTGATTATATGAACTTAACTTTACTGGATGTGAATAAAGCAAATAACGCATAGGAGTAAAAGCATAATCAGATTTCGAAACTTTTTCTTTGTTATACGGAAAACCTAATGTAAAATAAGATTTACTAAATATTAAATTATGATTAGCTTGAATCATTTGATAGTTTAAAAACTCGAATTTTTCAGCTTTATTAAGTATGTCCACTATAAACCTTTCGAGCTTAATAACTGCTATATCTATTAGGTCATTAATTTCATTATCCTTTGGATTGTAATAAAACTTTTTTCCTACTATTGGAATTTTAATACTAGAATTTAAAATGCATATATCTTCTTTAGGATACCCAACAAAAGTATGAGCTGCGGTAATTAAGTAATTATTTTTTTCTGTGGATAATAATACTCCTGTTGCAACTTGTTCTGGTTTAACGGATAATGATCCTTGAAACTTATGATAATAAATGGGAATAGTAGTTTTCTCAATTTTTTCAGCAGCGCTATTAATAATTGCAAATGCTTCATCGGTTAACTCTAAAATTTTATCGTACTCTAGTTCCATTTTTAAAATTCCATTTAACTATCGTTTTATTGAACTTCTGTGGTTAACATACCATAGCCAGATAATTGTTGCATTTGTTTTTTTACATTACTCAACCCTATGTAAGTTTCATATAATTTCCCTGCTTTTTCTTTAGCTTCTATTTCGTTTTCTGCAAAAATTAAAGCTGAAAAGAAGATAGGTTCTATTATTTCAGATCCGTTGTCTTTACCAAAAATGGTTTTATACTTTTTCATCGTTTATTTTAACTTTAATTGTTCCAAAACATCTTTTTGAATCCTCAATGATTGTTCAATCATAAGTTTAGTACTGGTATCTAGTGCAGTATCTAGTAAGCTTTCAAGAATTTCAATACTACTCTTTAATCTATTGTAATCATCCATCGTTTGTTTGAATTTATCGTTCATCATATTTATTCCATTCGTGATCTTTAATCTTATGTAAAAATATATTGGATCCAATTCCTATTAACCAGGAAATTATAATTGTTAACCAATAAAAGATAGTTACATACCATTCAACTTGAAATTTCCCTAATTCGTATATTGATTTTACCATATACAAAAAGGGTATCCAAGAACAAATCCAAAGGTTTAACACAATTAATCTTATGAAAATTTTAATCGTTTTATTGAACTTTATTATTGTTTCAATTCTTCTGTTTGTTCATTACTATTATAGGTATCTAAAATATATTTATTAGCATTTTGTGATGCTGTATTATACAAAGATTTGCTAAAATTGATAAAACCTCCATTTAAAACTAATGAAATAACCACACTTGCATAATGTTCTGTAGAGATTACATTTTCTGTTTCTTTTAAGAAATAAAAAAGAAGGAGTACAACTAATACTACAAGAGTAATAATTGATGTAAAATATAAGACATATGCGTTTCTTTGCTGATTAGTATATCTTTTAAGCATTTGATGCCTTAAATCTCGTTCAATTCTCTTATTTATATCCTCTCCTGACTCTGGAGGTAACATCCCCATAGTTGCCTCAAAATCTTTGTCTTTAGATTTCATAGGATTTTCACCAACCCAGTTATTTTTTAATTTTTTATATAAAACAAAAAGAGTTGTAAAAGAAGATAACACAATAATTGCGGTAATAAGATCGGTCATATAATTTGAATTTATAAGTTATCGTTTATTTAGGCTTTGAGCTTAAAATTTCAAAATTTTTCTTAATACTCCAGTACCAGGAACAATACAATCTTCAGGATACTTATCACAATGTCTTTCCACTTTTTTCCTTGTTTTATTCATTGCTTTTTCAGCCTTTTTTCCAAACCTACCAAGTTCTGCTAATGTATCTTTACCTAATTTGGTTCCTGGTATAGTCAATGGGGCTAAAATTATCATAGGATCGTCTACAACTGCAGATTCAAAAAAAGCATCGATAGTATAATCTGAACCAAGATAGAGTATCCCACTAGTAACTGGGTCTACTTCACCAAAGTTTTCAATATAGAGATTAACAATTATTTTTGAAGCATCTCTTATTTCCTCTGCAGTATTGTATTTTAGTGTTTCAAAAAGTATTTTTTCTTTATTTTTATCAAAATATCCCACACTCATAATCTTTTCATCTGGATGGCTTTCTTTATATTTTTCAAGCTTACACTTAGATAATATACTTAATGCATAATTATAATCATCCAACCCAGTTTTTTCGTCCTGAATTATATTTAGAGCTTCTTCACAAGTTAGATTAACTTCAATAGGCATAACCTTAATATTTTCATTTTGTGCGTTTATTTGACTAGTAATAGTAACTAGAAATAGTATTAGTAAAATTCTCATAATGTATAGTTTATTTAGATTTTTTCTTTTTCTTTAAATATTCTTTTATAACTTCTACACTAGTACTTCCAGTAGCCTTTTTCGCACCAGCCAGTTGTTGCCCACTAATATTGAGTTTCTTTTTCCAATAGTCAATCTCGTGTTTTTGAGTACTTATTCGTTTATCATCTCTTGGACCTTTTTTCTTTGGGTTATCTGTCATAATTTATAATTTAATTAACAAAATACCCCATACCCGAAGAAATCTTCAGACATGGGGTGGTTTATAAATGTTTGTTGCTTCTAAATTAGTGAAATAAAATTAAAAGACTACTTTTTCCCTCAATTTTATATGTGTTTATTGTAATAAGACTTTCGTATATCTAATTTTAGAGAAGAGTCTAGATTGAGTATAGTCAAACCAAATACTAGTTCATTTAAGTGTTAATTCGTAAACTTATTAAATGAACCGCTTTATTGAAATTAATGGGCTTAGAGGTGGAATTTATGGGATCCCGCCGGATAGGCGAGATTAATTCAACTTACGGATTTGAGTGCGTCTTTCAGACTTCTCAAATTCGAGTTTCAATAAAACCACGATATTTTTGGATTAAGCCAAATAATATTCTTTTGATATAATAATCATCTTTTGACATGTCAGGAATACCATTAAGCATAAAAATGCCTGTACTCATCTCTGCTCTTCCTTTTTTGTTAGAAATTACTAAAACACTTTTCCTTTTTGCATCTGAGTAAAAAAAATATTTCATGGAACTGTTCTTACCCGTTTTATATGTGTCTGATCATACCAATTTTGAGTATATTTAAGAGATGAACCCACTATTACAATATATACTATTAAAACGTGCCAGAAAAAGGTTAAAATCTAAAAGTGGTGATCAAGTAATTCTTAAAAGAGAGATTGTAAAAGAGTTAAGGAAGAGCCATGTAGAATTCGTTCATTCAGTAAAACAAATGGTGTTTATTTCGATTGGAGTGTTTTCGGCAGGTTTTGGGCTTAACGGTTTTCTACTTCCCAATCAGTTCATTGATGGTGGTGTTACTGGTGTTTCCTTATTGTTACAGGTATTCTCTAATATTTCATTGGGGCTATTACTCATTATTGTCAATTTTCCATTTGTCATATTAGGGGCACGAACCATCGGTACTGTATTTGCTGTCAAAAGTATTATTGCCATTACAGCTTTGGCCATCGTTGTCCATTTTGTCCCGTATCCAATAATCACGGAAGACAAACTGCTGATTGCTTTTTTCGGAGGCTTCTTTTTAGGGTTGGGTATAGGAATGACAATGCGAGGAGGAGGTGTTATTGATGGTACTGAAGTATTGGCGATTTATTTAAGCAGAAAATGGCATATGACTGTAGGAGATATAATACTTTTGATCAATGTTATTATATTTTCAGTAGGAGCGTACCTACTATCCATGGAAATAGCACTGTATGCTATTCTTACCTATCTGGTAGCCGCCAAAACTGTGAACTATATAGTAGATGGTGTGGAAGAATATATTGGAGTTACTATTATATCTAAAAAAAATGAGGAGATACGGCTAATGTTAACCAATAAGATGGGAAAGGCATGTACCATATATCATGGAAAACATGGATATGATAAATCAAGTGGTGAACGTGCTGACTTAGAGATTGTATATACTGTATTAACTAGATTAGAAATAGCAAAACTGGGTACGGAAATTGATAAAATAGATAAAAAAGCATTTATTGTTATGGATATGGTTAAGGATATTAAAGGAGGTATGATAAAGAGAAAACCGTTGAAATAAGATTGGTTTGAATTACAAATATCCGTAATCCTCATTTGTTTCTATTTCTCTAACTTCCATACTATGCAGAATTTAAGAATAAAATTTATCAGCGTACTCAGAAGGAGTTCTGCTATAGTATTTCTTAAAAGATTTTGAAAAATATTTTGGGTCTTTGAAACCTACTTTATAACTAATTTCTGCAATACTTAATTCCCCGATCTCTAATAACTCTGAGGCTTTCTTCATTCTAATAGAAATGATAAACTCTTTTGGAGTCATATTTGTCCAATCCTTTATTTTATTAAATAACATAGTTCTGCTCAATCCTAATTCTGAAGCAAAGTAGGGGATGTCAAATTTAGAATTCCCTATATTTTCATGAACAATTGCTATTGCTTTTCTTAAAATTTTATCCTCAAAAGAATCAAAGTTAGAGTTATCTCCAACTATTGAATCTACCGTAATTAAATTTTTTATTTGAGAAGTTGTAAAGAGTTGGTTTTTTATTACCAAAAGAAATTCATTAACGTCAAAAGGTTTATTTATATATGCATCTGCTCCAGATTCTAAGCCTTTATATTTATAGGGCATAGATGATCTTGAGGTTAAAAGCACAAAAGGGATATGAATAGTCCTTTCATCACTTTTAATTTTGGAACAGAATTCAATTCCTCCCATTTTAGGCATCACCACATCACTAATAATGATATCGGGAAGAAACTTCAATGTTTTCTTAAAACCTAATTGACCATTCTCAGATTGCTCAACGATATAATATTCCTTTAATAAATCATAAAGAAATTGTCTGAACTCTTCATTATCATCTACTATTAGAACTTTAGGCTTATCTGCAGAAGCGATTGTGTTTTGTAGGTCAATTTTAGGTGAGATTTGATCCTTGGTGATTTCCGTTTGCTCTGTATAAGAATCTAATTCAGGACGCCTATTAGTAACTGTTGTAAGTTCTGAATCTATAAAATGTCGTTCCCCTTTTTTTAATCGAATACTAAACACCGTTCCTTCATTTTCTGAACTTCTTATTTTTATTTCTCCATGATGAAGTTTCATGATATTTTGAGCGATGTTAAGTCCTATTCCGCTACCATTGTTAAATTGCTCTAACCATCCATCAACACCAGGAACTTCATAATACCTATTAAATATTTTGTCTAAAAACTTTTTATCTATTCCTCTACCATTATCAGAAACTTCAATAGACACAGTGTCTTCTATATCCTTTATTTCTATAGTAATATTTCCGCCATTTGGAGTGTATTTAAAAGCATTCGATATAATATTATAAAAGACCTTTTCTAGCTTGTCTGCGTCATAAAAAACCAAAATCTTATCTGATTCAGTTTTAAAAGTGTAGGTGTAGTTTTTTAGTTCTGCATATTCTTTAAATGATAGGTATATGTCTTCTACCAGAGCGGCTATGTTTTCTTCTTCTACATTCAATTTAAGATGACCTTCTTCAAAAGCCCTAAAATCCATTAATTGATTAATTAGTTTTAAAAGCTGATTTCCATTACGTTGTATAACAAGTAGTTTCTTGAAAACTTCTTTATCACCTTTGTAATTTTTTATTAACTGTTGAAGTGGTGCCAAAACCAAAGTAAGAGGTGTTTTGAAATCATGAGAAACATTTGTAAAAAACTCTAATTTAGATTTATTAATTTCCGCTTGTTTTACTTTTTCTAATCGTTCAGATTTTAACTTGTGAGATAAAATCAACTTAGATTTCATATTTCTATAGATTAAATAAAGCACTAAACATAAAATAAACAAATAGGAAAAATATGCGAAAGTGGTTTTCCAAGGTGCTGGTTTTACAACAATTTTCAAGGAGGTAGTCTTAGTATTTGTAATATCTCCCATAATAGCCTCTTTCACCTGGAATGTATAAGTGCCTGGTTTCTGAATGGTATAATTTGCTTCTGGAATATCAGAAAATCTCCATTGATTATTTAGCCCTAATAATCTATAAGCATATTGATTATTAAGTTTATTGATGTAATTAGGTATTGCAAAACCAATAGAGAAAGAGGATTCTGAATGGTTTAGAGTAAATTCTTTTAAAAATGTAACGTTTTCAAACTCTTCTGCCTGATCTACATTCCTTTTTTTTATGTTTCTGCCATCAATTTTCAGGTCAGTTAATACTACTTTAAACTTATAGTCATTCTTTCTTATGGTTTTAGGATTGAAAAAAGAAATCCCTGCAACTCCTCCAAAATATAAATTGTTGTTTTTACTTTTTAAACAGGAATTATTAGTGAATTCATTCCCTACAAAACCTTCAGTCTGATCATAAACAATAGTTTTTTTTGTTTCTGGATTATGGTTTACAATTCCTAAATTACAACTCATCCATAGATTACCTGACGCATCTTTTAGAATACCATAAACCGCAACTACGTTTTTATTTGATAAGTTAAAATTAACTTTTTCAAAATTACCTGCTTCTAACTTTAGTAGTCCGCTGTCCTTCGTTCCTACAAAAATTTGCCCTTTTTTTCCTTCATTAATAGATAAGATCTTATTTCCGTAGGAGGCTTTTCTTTCAAAATAAAACTGTTGTACCCTAATATTATTAGATGATAAATTTTCACCCGATGCGATTAGGTTTAAACCATTGTCAGCTCCAATCCACAAGTTTTTCTGGCTATCTACAAACAAACTCCTTATCTTATCATTTGATAAGGCATTTGGGGTATCCGAGTCTTGTCGTATTGTTTTATATTTCTTTGTTAATTTATTATAGATGACAAGGCCTTTTCCAAAAGTCGCAAAAATCAGATGATCATCTATTTTCTGAATTGAATAAATTCCGACATCCTTCAGCAAATTATGTAATAAAGGATCTATGTCAGATTTTATAAATTTTTTACGCTCAATATCAAAACATTTAATCCCGTTTTTTAAAGTTCCTATCCATAGTTTTTGATCATCTAAGAATAAAGATTTTACGTTAATATCTAATAAACTTGTTTTTAAAGTATCGGTTAAGATCGAATTCGTTTTACCATTTTCTTCGATAACGATTATCTGGTTATCTTCTGTACCAATATAAAGTGTTCCATCTGATGATTCTTGTAGAGCACTCACTACTCCTAAGTTGTAAGCTTGATTATCTTTTATATTAAAAAGGGATTGAAAATTATTATTAAATTTATTCCATAAATTAACACCTCCATAATAAGTACCAACCCACACAGTGCCATTAAAATCAACGTACAAGTCCTTAATACTATTTTTACTAAGACTTTTCGAATTTCCGGGTTGATTAATAACCTGAATTATTTCATTGTTTTTCTTTTTAATAAATAATCCGTTATAGGTTCCGATCCACAAATTAGCATCGTTGTCATATCTTAACTTTCGTATATCAGAACTATTTACTTTATCTGCATATAAATCATTGAATTTTATAAATTTTGAATTTTTTTTGTCAAAAACATGTATTCCATTATATCGGGTACCAATCAATAAATTATTGTTTTGATCCTCTACTATGGATTGAATAAAAAAGTTTTTTGAATCATCTATGAAACCAGAAAATCTTTTAAACTTTAAATTATTTTTATCTCTATTGATTACTTTATTAAGTCCAGAAGATGTTCCTATCCATATATCACCTTTATGATCTTTAAAAATTGTTGAAATTGTATTATCCGATAGACTAGTTATATCTGATTTATTACTCTTATAGGTAATAAACTCGTCATTTTTCTTATTATAAATAGCCAACCCATCAGTAGTGCCAAACCATAGCTCTCCGTTATCCATCTGTGCAATAGCTCTAGTAGTATTATGAGGTATGCTACGATTATCTTCTGGAGAATTAAAGTATACTTTAAAAGTTTCTTTTTTTGGATCAAATCTATTTAAACCGTTATGAGTACCAATCCAAATAAACCCATCTACACCTTCCTTAATTGAAGAAATATCATTATTACTTATCGAATTAGGGTTATTTAAATTATTGCGGAATATTGTAATCTTTTCTCCATCATACTTATTTAACCCATCTCTGGTTCCTATCCACATTTGTTTAAATTGATCTTGCTCTATTGCAATAACAGCACTTTGGGACAAACCATCAGAAACTGATAATCTATTATAGCTGCGAAAATCTTCCTCGTTTTGAGAAAAAGCAAACGCACATGCGAAAAGCATCAATAACAAAGTATTATTTTTCATTTATAAGAAACCTACTAGTTTATACTAAAGAATAACGCGAAACTTTCTAATTATTATTATTCATATAGTTTACCAAACTAACGAAAAAAACAACAAAACTGGGATTTGATACCTTTATTTAATCTTTATCTGTTATTTGTAATTCATTGTTAAACAGGTGTTTGTACTAAATTGCACTAAGAGTGTACTTTTATCCTCCTTACAATACTTAATATTGTGATGTAGTAAAAATGTGTAAAAACTTTAGAAAGTTAATTAAGCACTAAATAGAAATTGGGAATTAATTCATAAAAGTAAAATACAATTTATACCAATATGCTATAAAAATTAATCGCAAGTAGTTCTCAATATCTAGATTCTATCTCCCACCCTTCCGGAATCCAGATATATCATTTTTAAATAATGAATCGTATCAGAAGAAATTCTGGCTAGTAGATAGTGGTTATAATCATTATATATCAGTGTGTTTATGTGTGTGTCTGATGATATAATTTCAAACTGAAATTATATAGACAAACCCAAAATGACAGCATTGACCGTGATCTGTTACCTACTAAGCCTATTTCTTGCCTTGGTACATATTATATCAAGAAAATCTATATAGCTTTTACTATCTAGGTTTTCAATGAATTATATCATTTGAATAATAAAAAATTTAACACAAACTCACTATCATGAAAATGTATTACACACACAAGAAACACTTTTTAGTTAACCATTGGGCCTGGTTAACGTTGCTTTTATTTATTTGTGTAGGAGCCACAGCTCAGACAATTGTCCAAAAACACGGAAGATTAAAAGTACAGGGCAACAGAATTGTCGATAAGAATAATCAGGAGGTTAGTTTAGCTGGAAACAGCCTTTTTTGGAGTAACGCAGGAGACACCTCAGATTTCTATGATAGTGAAACTGTATCACACCTTACAAGTGATTGGAACAGTTCTATCATTCGCGTCGCAATGGGAGTAAAAGAAAACTGGGATGGAGGAAATGGTTATATCGATAGCCCTTCTGCTCAGAAGGCCAAAATTCGTAAAGTAATTGATCAGGCTATTACAAGTGGGATTTATGTGATTATAGATTGGCATACTCATGAAGCAGAAGATTACACTTCTGAAGCTGCAGACTTCTTTAAAGAAATGGCGTCTATTTATGGCAATCAACCAAATGTGATCTACGAGATCTATAATGAACCCATAAATCAATCCTGGTCTACAGTAAAAAACTATGCAAATACAGTAATCGCCGCTATTCGTTCTGAAGACCCTGATAACTTGGTTATTGTTGGTTCACCGACTTGGTCACAAGATGTAGATGTTGCATCTAATGATCCTATAAGTGATGCTAATACCGCATATACTTTACACTTTTATGCAGGAACGCATAGAAATGGTTTACGAAATAAGGCAACAACAGCAATGAACAATGGAATAGCATTATTTGCTACCGAATGGGGAGCTGTGGATGCTAGTGGCGATGGAGCTTTAGATCGAGCAGAAACCGAAAAATGGATGCAGTTTTTTAAAGATAATAATATCAGTCATGTAAATTGGTCAGTAAGTGATAAGCCAAGTAATAATGACCCTAGTAGAGCCGAATCATCTTCCGTAGTTCAGTTAGGTAAAGGGATCAATGGATTAAAAAATAATCAATTAACTGAGACAGGAATTTTCATCAAAGATATTATCAAAAATTGGTCGGAGGATGATGGAGATCCTGATGGACCCAGCGGAACGATCAACTGTAATTCTGTAGATTGTATTAGAAATGCTATGCAAAATGCACAGCCTGGAGATGAAATTGTAATTGCTTCTGGAACGTATACAGCACCTGATAAATTTAATTTTGGAAATAAAGCAACTAGATTTGGATCAGATAAAAATGGTACTGCCTCACAACCAATCACAATTAGAGCACAAAACCCTTCGAACCCTCCGATTCTTAAAGGAACTAATGGAGACTACGATGGATACGTAATGTTTATTTTGGGCGATTATTGGATACTTAAAGATTTAATATTAGAAGAAGGGTCTAAAGGACTTGTTCTTGATAACGCTAACAATGGTGTTATAGAAAATGTTGTAGTACGTGAATTGGGAGAAGAAGGAATTCACCTAAGAGATGGATCCAGTAACAATTTGGTGAAAAATTGTCGAGTATATAACGTAGGAATTAAAAAACCTGGTATAGGAGAAGGTTTGTATGTAGGGTCTGATAAAGGACAACACGAAAGTTCTGGACAGGCAGGTGATATTTTTGATAATAAATATAATCCTAGATGTGATAATAACACCATAGAAGGTTGTATTGTTGGCCCTAACGTTACAGCAGAAGGAGTAGATGTAAAAGAAGGTACTAAAAATACAATTATCCGTAATTGTACTTTCTCTGCTCAAGGATTATCTGGAGAAAACAGTGCAGATGCTTTCATTGACCTAAAAGGAGCGTATGGTTTTGTATATAATAATACTTTTAATCGAGATGGATCTAATATTCTTAATGCTGGTGTTGATTTCCTAGATAGAGGAACTGGATTCAATACAGGTTTTAGAAATGCGATTTTCGATAACACTTTCAATTTAGGTAGTAGAGCAAATGAGATTCCTACTGCCCGAAAAAAACAAGGAGATCCATCTGAAATTCACGTTTGGGATAATACACGTAGCCCAAATACACCAGATTTTCCAATCAGTGATGGGACAACAAATTTTGTAACAGAATCTTGTCCTAGTTGGAACATAGTTCCTTGTTCAGGTGGTGGTAACGAAGATCCTACCGTAAGTATTACCTCTCCTTCTAACGGAGCTAATTTTGATACAGGTGCAAATATTCAGATCAACGCTAATGCAAGTGATCCTGACGGATCGGTAACCAAAGTAGAATTTTTTAGAGGAAGCTCGAAATTAGGTGAAGACACCAGTGCTCCTTATTCTTACACAATTAATAATGCGCAAGCCGGTAATTATAATTTAACCGCAAGAGCAACTGATAATGATGGAGCGACTACAACTTCTAGTAATGTAAATGTTACTGTATCTAGTGATACTGGAGGAGATAATACACCTCCTGCTATTTCTTTTCAAACACCTTCTGGTAATTTAACAGTCGATGAAGGATATAGTAGTCTTTATGTTAAAGTAAATGCGTCTGATAGTGATGGAACCATAGATAATGTAAAACTTTATATTAATGGTAACCTTGTAAGACAAGAAAGATTCGATCCTTATGAATGGGGGCACAGCACATCACCTAACCCTGGAGAAACAACCAATTTACCGGTTGGAGGCCATATATTTAGAGCTGTAGCCACAGATAATGAAGGGGCTACTTCTGAAACTACTTTTACACTTAATGTAAAAAGTGAAAATGCAGGTGGTGGTAATGACTGTTCCTTTGGTGCGCCAATAAATAATGCATTACCTGCATTTGACGGTGTTTCTTTTTCTGAAGTACATGTTCTTGGAAGTGGTGGCCCCGCTTTAAACAATTTTAGAAAATTCAGTATTAATTGGAATCCGCAATACAATGGATTATATCAATTTGCGATGAATACTAATAACGGTGTTCCTAATTATTACGTAGACCTAAGACCTTTTAGTAATACTAAATTTAATACGAGCGATCCAGAAGTAACTATTAGTAATTCAGGATTTAGTGGTTTAGATGGATCTTATTGGGTAACTAAGGATGGAGCTAATTTCGTTATGTTATCTAAAGATAAAGGATTTACGATATACTTCAGTAATTCTGCTACACCTCCAAGTTGTGACGATAACAAATTACCCGGAAATGAGGATAAGTTAACAAACATCAAGCTATTCCCAAACCCGGTTAATGATAACATACTTACTGTAAGTGGTATAACTCAGGAAAAATCTAGCTTAGAAGTAGCTGATATGCAAGGAAAGATTGTACTGCAAAAATATATCCAAGATACAGAGACAGGTTTAGATGTTTCTAACCTTAAATCGGGGATGTATGTCTTAATTATTAAAGGATTAAAGTTTCGAAAATCCATTCTGTTTACTAAGCAATAATTAGCCTTAGTCAATTTAATCATCAGGTGGTTTGTTAGTCCGCCTGGTGATTATTCTAATGATTCTAAACACGCACACAATGAATTACAAATACATAAGAAATGGTTTCACATTAGTTTTACTGAGCATCACCTCACTTTTATTTGCTCAGGACAACTATGTATATCAAAATGATTTTGATCACTTACCTTCCGGTCAATACAATAGAGATCAGATTAAGGAAGCTTTAAATGTTTCCTTTTGCAAAGGAGCAGATGAAGGAAGAGTGCATATTTCTGATTTTGAGAGCCGAGGTAAGGTATTAGATGTAAAATATCCTAAAGGACAAGTGAAAACTGGACAAAGCGGAATGCATACTAAAGTTCCTTTTGATATAGCAGGTGAATATGATGAATTATATATAAGCTATTGGATTTATTTTCCGGAAGATTTTGAATTTCGTGCTGGAGGTAAATTACCAGGCTTGGCGTATCAAACATCAGAAAAGAATATGTCCCTAAGATTGATGTGGAGATATGATGGACTTGTTGAGTTTTATGTGCATTATAATACAGAGCCTACCTGGGATGGATGGCATGCGTCTATTAATTGGAGCTTAACAGATCCTTATGAAGAACCTAATGGAGAACCTCAAGCAGATCAGGTAAAGTTTAAAAAAGGACAATGGAATCATGTTGAAATGTATAATAAGCTCAACACGCCTGGACAAAATGATGGAATCATGAGAGGTTGGCTAAATGGAGATTTAGCTATAAATATTACGGATAATGGTGATTATAGACAGGTAGGTGAAGAGGATATTCAACTTAATATTATATACTTGTCTACCTTTTTTGGTGGTAGTGATGAGACTTTTCAACCTACTAAAGATTTAGAAGCTTATTTTGATGATTTCATTGTATCAACTACTAGAATTGGTAATTCAGGCGGAAATGGTGGAGATGGAGGTGATGGAGGTGATGAAAACGAGGCTCCAATTGTTGAATTGACATCGCCTGCAACAAATAATGAAACGTATACCATTGGAGAAACAATTACATTAAGAGCAGATGCGTCTGACACTGATGGTAGTATTGAAAAAGTGAATTTCAAAATTGATGGAGCATTTTATAGATCAGATGCTTCCAGTCCATATAGTGCATCATGGACTCCCACCGAAACTGGAACGTATGTAATTGCAGCCAGAGCTTTTGAAAAGGATCAAGAAGGCTTGTCTACTGAGGTTTCCAAAACAATTACTGTTATAGATGATGATGGAGGTGACACTGGTGGTGGTTGCTCTTTTGACACTCCTGTTTCTAATAGTATATCTAGTATTAATAAAACATCTTTTACTAAAGTTTATGTGTTGGGAAGTAACGGTCCTGTTATGGATAACTTTAAAAAATTTACTATTAACTGGAATGCTGCTAATAATGGATTGTATCAATTTGCAATAAATACTAATAATGGGATTCCTTCTTATTACGTAGATCTAAAAAATAAACTAACGCATACACTGGGACAATCAAATCCTTCTGTAACCATCAGTAATTCAGGAATATCTGGATTAGATGGATCTTATTGGGTAACCAGAGATGGAGATAGTTTTGTAATGGTGTCAAAAACTGAAGGATTCACATTATACTTCAGTAATGATGATCAAACTCCTTCCTGTGCCAATAGAGCAAGACCAGACGTAGTAGATTCATTTTCCTATTATCCTAACCCTGCTAATAATTCTATTTTTATGAATGGTGTAGATGCATCTGTTCATGAAATAGTGATTTATAGTATGAACAGCCAGATAGTTAAGTCTGTAAAACCGGGTAAAGAAGGGTCAATTTCTGTTGATGTAGAATCATTAAGCAAAGGTCTTTATTTTATTGAGTTAAGATCTTTTAAAGGTGACTCTAAAAGATATAAACTAGTAAAAAATTAATCATACAAACTTAACTTATTAACTAATTAGAAATTTTATAATCATGAAAGAAAAGGTTATTTATAAACGGAATAGGAATGTTTTTACGCTATCACTTTTGATGGTAATTTCACTTCTTTTTAACAATCAACATACTTTTGCTCAATGTAATACTATGATTGATGTCGATTTCAATAATTGGAATAACAGAAGATACTCTATTGCAGATATAAAAAGTGACTTTAATAATAAAGTAAAGCCATGGACTGCATCTACCTACAGAGGGGTGGAAGGTCCCGGTGCTGCAAGTAATTTGATAGAAAACACTCCACAGGAGACTAGAATTGTCAATGGAACTTTACGAGCACAATATTTGAAGAATGATGCTTCAGGTAGATCAGGTGGTTTTCTCTTCGATCCTTATTTTGATGCTGTAGATGAAGCTTATTTAGAATACAAAGTAAAATTCGACGATAATTTCTTCTGGGCTACAGGAGGTAAGTTACCTGGGTTAGGAGGATCTACTAGAGGAGTAAATAGCGAAACCACTGGTAGAGGTGCTATTCCATCTGGATGTAAATATAATTCAGACGGATGGTCTGCTCGTTTGATGTGGAGAAGAAATAGAGCGCAAACAACAAAGCCTTATCTTATTCTTTATAGCTACTTTGCCGACAAACAAGATGGAACACCCAGAACCGATGGGGACTGTGGAGATGGAAAAAGAATTTATTCTGACCTAAAGGATAATCAGTGGTATACCATCCGTCAGTATATCAAAATGAATACGCCTGGTCAAAGAAATGGTACTGTGATCATGTGGATCAATGGAGTAGAGACGTATCGTGATAATAATGCTAAAATTCGTAATTCAGGAAAAAACAGCTTAAAAATCAACGCTCTGATTATGAATACATATAGAGGAGGAAAAAGAACAGATCCTGTTTGGCATTCGCCAAGAACAGAATATACTTTTTTCGATGATTTTAAAGTATGGACAGGATGTGGTAATCCACCAGGAGAAGATAATAAGCCACCTCAAGTCGCATTAACAAATCCATCATCAAATAATCAGGAATTCACATTAGGTGAAACGATTACACTTAGAGCAAATGCTTCAGATCCGGATGGAGATGTAGATCGGGTTAATTTTAAAGTAAATGGAGGTTATTATGGACAAGATTATACGGCTCCTTATACAAAAACTTGGACACCAACAACTGCTGGAACATATACAATTGGTGCCAGAGCTTTTGAGGAAGGACAAGAGGGACTTTCTACTGAAGTGTCAAGAACAGTAATTATTAAAGAAGAAACTAGTAACCAGGCTCCAAATGTCTCCTTTGCTTCACCATCGGGTAATATCACAGTACAAGAAGGATATGATCTTGTGGTACGAGCTAATGCATCAGATGCTGATGGAAGTGTTTCTAATGTAAAATTGTATATTAATAATAGTTTAATGCGTCAGGAAAATGTGGCGCCTTATGAATGGGGACATGACAGTTCTCCTAACCCACAAGAAGTAAATGGAAGATTAGCAGGAGTATATACGGTAAAAGCAGTTGCCACAGATAATGAAGGGAAACAAAGGGAGACAACTTTTATCTTAACTGTTCAGAGTACTAACACTGGTGGAGGAAACAATTGTTCATTTGGAACTCCGATCAATAGTGGTCTTAGTGCTATGGATAAAATATCGTATACTAATGTTCATGTTTTAGGGAGTGAAGGCCCGAAATTGGGTAATTTCAGGAAATTTACTATAAACTGGGTTCCTCAAAACAATGGATTGTATCAGTTTGCGATCAATACTAATAATGGTGCCCCAGATTGGTATGTAGATTTTAAAACTACTATGACTTTTCAGTTGAAGAATTCTAATCCAGAAGTTACATTAAACAACACTGGTTTTGAGGGGTTAGATGGATCCTACTGGGCTGCAAGGGATGGAGATAACTTTGTATTAGTTTCTAAGAATAAAGATTTTACTATTTATTTCAATAATTCTGAGACAGCACCTAATTGTAATCGTGAAAGACCAGAAAACGATTTGATACGGATCAAAGCATATCCGAATCCGGTTGTAGCATCTTCATTTACGGTATCAGGGATGTCTTCAGAGTTAAAAACGCTTCAAATAGTAAGTATTGATGGACGCGTAATAAAAGAAATTAGTACAGAAAATGAAACAGAGATTCTAGAGGTTTCAGAGTTACCTTCTGGTTCTTATATTTTATTAATAAAAGCAGTCAGATTCAAAGAATCACTGCTGTTTGTTAAAAATTAATATTAACTCAACTTGAACCAGGATGTTTTAATGAATTAAGTGTCCTGGTTTTTAAATTTTCAAAGAAAGTATGTGTCATTTTAAATGTAGTAAAAGGTTTTACTCAATTTTGATAAAAGTGATGCTATTTTCTAATCGAAATATCATAGGAGCGTTCTTTCTGAAATCTATAAAAAATATTTTTTCCCTTAGATCTTTAATATTTAATGTGCGTTAGTACATACAGCATTTGTTTTGTGAGTTTTTCATAGAGGATGATGTCTCCTTTATTTTATTATGAAGTAGGATATAGCGAATGTAATAGCTTTTGTTTTAGCTAGAAAAAGAAAAAGGCCTCTTAACAAGAGGCCTTTTATAATTCATTTATTATTTCACATTATGGATGTGAACATCTCTTTGCGGATAAGGGATTGAAATACCAGCGGCATCCAATGCATTTTTGGAACCTTCTAAAGCTTCAAAATAAACATCCCAATAATCTGCTACATTGGCAAATGGTCTTACGACTAGGTTGATAGCATTATCGCCAAGTTCACTAACAGCAACTGTAGGAGCTGGATCTTTTAAAACCTTTGGGTTATCAGTAAGAACTTTCATAATAACGTCTTTAGCTTTTTTGATATCATCCCCATAGCCAATCCCGATATTAAGATCTACTCTTAGTGTTCCATGCGAGGTGTAATTAATAATGTTTCCATTGGATAAAGTCCCATTAGGAACTATAGCTTCTTTGTTTTCAGGGGTAGACAGTTTAGTAGTGAAAATTTCAATTTCTTTAACAACTCCTAGAACACCTTGTGCCTCAATTAAATCTCCAATTTTGAATGGTTTAAAAATCATAATGAGTACACCTCCAGCAAAATTTGCCAAAGATCCCTGTAATGCTAAGCCAACTGCTAAACCAGCAGCTGCAAGTATGGCGGCAAAAGATGTGGTATTTACTCCTACCGTGCCAAAAACAGCAAGGATTAAAAGAATTTTTAGCAACCAGCCTAATAAGTTGGTCAGAAACTTTTGGAGACTTTCGTCATAATTCCTCACGGTCATGAGTTTAGAAATTCCTTTCATCATTTTTTTGATAATCCAGGAACCAATAATCCAGATCAGAATAGCACCAATAACTTTAGGACCAAAATCTATTATAAAATCTAATCCTTTATCCAACCATTTTTGAATATCCATATACAAGCTTTTTAAATTAATGATTTGTAAAACTTAAAATTAATGATTTATGTTCTTGATATCTTAATACACTTGGTAAGAATGATAAAAATTCGACAAATAACCATTGAACCCCTTAAAGAACTAATAATCCTAAAATTTTTATAAGAGTTCCTACAAAACTTCTAGATTCCTCTTTTTAATTGTACATTACACAACCTCAAAAAAAATAAAATTATGTCAGAGTTTTGGCTTTATTTAAAGCTTGGTTTATATCACGTATTGGATTGGCAAGCATATGATCATATACTTTTCTTAATAATACTTACAGTAGCCTATACTTTTGATAATTGGAAAAGAATTCTCTTGTTAGTCACTTTGTTTACTTTAGGTCACACTACTTCTTTATTTTTAGCAGCATATGATGTGGTTTCTGTAAACTCTAAGCTTGTTGAATTTTTGATCCCATTAACAATTTTGGTAGCGGCAATATTTAATGTTTTTACCGCTGGAAAGACTGCCAATAAAAACAAAATTGGAGTTTTATACGGAACAACTATTTTCTTTGGTTTGATTCATGGACTGGGCTTCTCTAGTTTCTTTAATGCAGTTAGTAGTAATGTTAGCTCAAAAATTTTACCATTGATTGAATTTGCTTTAGGAATAGAGATCGCGCAACTTATTGTAGTAGTAATAGTTCTTATTATAAGTTTTATTATTCAAACGATTTTTAGATTTTCTAAACGTGATTGGATATTGGTTATTTCTTCTGTAGTAATAGGGATGGTTATTCCTATGATAATTGCAAACAGAATTTGGTAATTAATTATCAATTAGGGTTGTATTTGACACATAGTCATAATATATTCGTATTTTAAAAAGTATAAGTGATATCCAATTTTTTTATATGCCAAAGAAAAAGCAGCTTAAATATGATAAAGCCTATCTTAGGATAGCGAGAGAGTGGGGGAAGTTATCCCATTGTGACAGGAAAAAAGTTGGTGCGGTTATTGTAAAGGATAGAATGATTATTTCTGATGGATTTAATGGAACTCCAACAGGTTTTGAAAATCCCTGTGAAGATGAAGAAGGGTATACAAAATGGTACGTACTTCATGCAGAAGCGAACGCAATTTCTAAAGTTGCTTCTTCTACACAATCTTGCAAGGGGGCCACGTTATATATAACACTATCGCCTTGTAAAGAATGTAGTAAGTTAATTCATCAGGCTGGAATTAAAAGAATTGTATATCAAATGGGATATAAAGATAACTCGGGACTTTCATTTTTGGAGAAAGCCGGTGTAGAAATAGAAAAGATTACTGATTTAGACGATTAATGGGTTATTCAAAAAAATACTTGCCATTATTTATTGGTTTGGCGATGGGAGCGGGAGTTTTTTTAGGAAGTAAACTCGATTTTAGCAACCCGTCAGCTAAGCTATTTTCTTATAATGCTAAAAAAGAAAAATTAAATCGACTTATTGATTATATAGATTATGAATATGTTGATGAAATCAATACCGATAGTATTGTAGATGTTACAGTGAACAGAATTCTAGAAAACTTAGATCCACATTCTGTATATATACCGCCAGAAGAATTAGAAGGTATTACGGAAAGTATGCAAGGAGATTTTATAGGTATTGGTGTAAGTTATTATCCTTATAGAGATACTATTTCTGTTATTAACACAATTAAAGGAGGACCTAGTGAACAATCAGGAATTATTGCTGGAGATCGAATCCTTATGGTGGATCAAGATACCCTTTATGGAGAACGTTTGAGTAGAGATGGATTAGCAGACAAACTTAAAGGAGAGCTAAACAGTCAGATTCAGTTAAAAGTATATAGAAAAGGCACCGGTATATTTGATGTGGTAGTAAAACGCGGTAGAGTTCCATTAAAAAGTGTTGATGCCAGTTATATGCTAAAAGAAAATATAGGATATATAAAGGTAAATCGTTTTGCCGAAACTACATATAAGGAGTTTAAAAAAGCATTGGATTCTTTACAGGATTTGGGAGCAGAGAGTTTGGTTGTTGATTTGCGGGATAATGGAGGAGGTTTTATCGCTCCTGCTTTAAAAATGGCAGATGAGTTTTTGAAAAATGATGAACTTATCATGTTTACCAAAAATAAGAAAGGAGCAATAGAAAATAACTATGCAACTCGTAACGGGGATTTCGAAAAAGGAAATGTCTATGTCTTAATTAATGAAAATTCTGCATCAGCAAGCGAAATTTTTGCAGGAGCTATACAAGATAATGACCGAGGAATTATTGTGGGAAGAAGATCTTATGGTAAGGGATTGGTACAAAGAGAAATGGCATTGGGAGATGGTAGTGCGATTCGATTAACAATTTCTAGATATTATACGCCAACAGGTAGATCCATTCAGAAACCTTATCAGAATGGTAATAAAGAATATTTTAATGAATATTTGGAGCGATATAAAAATGGCGAATTACAAAACGTTGATAGTATACAAGTTGCGGATTCTTTGAAGTTTAAAACTCCTGGCGGCAAAACAGTATATGGAGGTGGAGGGATAATCCCTGATATTTTTGTCAGTAAAGATACAACCAGAGTTGGAGAGACATTAAATTATATGTTAAGATCTGGAAGAATGGGTCGATATATATTCGAAGAGCTTGATAAAAAGAGAGCGTTTTACAATAAGCTTACGAAAGATGAGTTTAAACAAGAAATAGAAATTGATGATGATTTTGCTGAAGGATTTTTGACGTATACCAGAAAAAGAGGTGTCGATATTAATTTAAAAAATTATAGAGACCAGTTAAAGAAGTATCTAAAAGCTATTATGGCGCAGCAGTTATTCGGCACTAGTGAATTTGAAAAAATCATTAATGAAGATGATAAAATGATTCAAAAGGTTTTATCGATCTCTCAATAGAAAACGCAAAACAAATTCTAAGTATGGAAACACTAAAAATATTTCTTGCAATTTTCTGCTTTTGTTTTTTTTTAATATCTGTTGTAATTACACTTCTAAACAATAGTGCTTCTGTTTTTTTGAATTATGGGATTTTTGTGCAATCATCGTATCCACCTACATCGTTAATAAAACATCATATAAAGGATACATCGGATGTAGTATTTGAAAAATCCTTGAGAAAAGCTTTAGTGTTAAGAAGATTACATGAGCTTTTTATAATTTTTTCGTTAATATGTGGGATTTCTCTGGCGATATTAACATTTTAATGATATTTTTAAAACAGAAAAGAGATTTTTTTAATCTTATCTAGGCCCCAAATATGTCAGAATTAACAGAATATCTAATAGCGATTGCCATTTGCTCTCCACTTTTTTTCTTTATAGTGGCAGTGGCATTTAGGTTGTTAGATAATAGCGCTTCTATATTTTTGGATAATGAGATTCTTGTAGACTCTTCATATGTGTCTGGGGATTTAATTAGAGAACATATAGAAGGCACAGAAGATTTAAAGCTAAAAAAATCTTTAAAAAAAGCGCTTATTTTTAGAAAATTGCATAATCTTTTTATGATTCTCGCAGTGATATCACTACCTCCAGTAATCATAGCTTGCTTCTTAATACCTTTTATAGCTTAAGTGTTTTATCGATCAATTTCTGCGTTTTTGCTGTATAGCACGAGAAACTAATAAGATAAGCAATAGAATGATTACACACGCTGATGCCAGAATACTTATAAGTGCAGTTTTGCTATCACCTTTCAGGATATTATTAAAGTCTAAAACGGTAGCATTATAAATAATTAAAGAAGTTGCTATGACAATTAAGAGGTAAATAAAATACTTCATTTAGAATAGGCCTTTTATATTAGTTGCGAATAATTTCACCGCAATAGCGAGTAAAATTACACCAAATATTTTTCGAATAACATTAATCCCTTGTTTTCCTAATACTTTTTCGATTTTCCCAGAAGCTTTTAGAACAATATATACAAATATGATATTGATAATAATGGCAATTACAATATTAATAGGTTGGTATTCTGCCCTAAGTGATAAGATAGAGGTCATTGTTCCGGCTCCTGCAATCAGAGGGAATGCTAAAGGAACAACTGCAGCAGTTTCTGGTTCATCATCTTTATATAACTGAATCCCTAAGATCATTTCTAATGCTAAAAAAAATATAATAAAAGCACCTGCTACAGCAAAAGAATTGACATCAATACCAATAAGATTAAGAATCTCTTTACCAACAAACAAGAATAGTATCATTAAAATAGCAGCTACAATAGAAGCTTTTTCGCTTTGTATATGTCCTACTTTTTTACGTAAATCAATAATGATAGGTATACTTCCTACGATATCAATTACCGCAAAAAGAATCATACTTGCAGTTAGTATCTCTTTTAAGTTAATTTCCATATTAGTAGATTTTTAAGGTTGGCGCAAAAATACATAGACTACGCACAACAAAAGTAGCATAAAAAGATAAATAATCAGTAAAATTTATCTTTCATAAAAACATATCTTCGCGATATGTTTCAATTAGGAAAAACAATAGTTTCAGAAGATATCATAGAAAAGGATTTTGTATGTAATCTTTCAGCTTGCAAAGGAGCCTGTTGTATAGATGGGGAAGCCGGAGCACCATTAGAGGATTCAGAATCCCAAAAACTCGTAGAAATATATCCTATCGTAAAATCGTATCTTAGAAAAGAAGGTATCGAAGCAATTGAAAAACAGGGTGTTTATGTTAAAACGCCTAATGGCGAATTAGAAACTCCGTTAATTAATGGAGCAGATTGTGCATATGTCATATTTGATAAAAAAGGTACGGCCTTATGCGCTATTGAAGAAGCATATAATCAAGGAGAAGTGGATTGGAAAAAACCCATATCTTGTCATTTATACCCTGTTAGAGTACAGGATTACACAGAGTTTTCTGCGGTAAATTATCATAAATGGGAAATTTGCGATGATGCCTGTACCTTGGGTAAAGAGCTACAAGTACCAGTATATAAATTTGTGAAGCAAGCATTGATCCGTAAGTTTGGAGAAGATTGGTATATGGAGTTAGAAAAAGTAGCGAAAGATCTTAGAAAATAAATTTTCTTATTTTTATGTAGTAAGATGTTAACCTTCTTACTTAGATTACTACTAACAAGAAAACCAAAACAATAACTTTTATGAAAACAATTAAAGTATTTGCATTGATATGCTGCTTTTTGGCTGTATGCTCTTGCACAGAGGATGATGATGATATCATTGTCTTGAATTCTGAGGATACCGGAGTATTCTTAGCGGAAGATTTAATAATCTTTAATCTACAAGGAGAAAATAACCTTTTGAATTTAGAAAAAGATGCCTTAGAAACCTTACTAGGACAAACTGATAATCCTGATGAAATAGCTAGTCTTCAAGAACAAATTGCGGAAATAGAAATGAATCTGGCTTCAAATAATGATGATATAGCCAGTTTTGAAGGGATTATCCTCCAAGCCCAGGAAGATCAAGGTATAGTGTTTATTAGAATACCGCCTCGTCCTCCTCTGCCCGGTCCTTGCGGTACAGCAAATTGCCCTCCGAAATTTGAAAACCTGAATGTCATAATTTTTATTAGACCATTATTGGAACTTTCAGCTAGTCTGAATAACAATAATCAAGAACCTTTAGGAGTATTTGGAGAGTTAGAGATTTATCAAGATGGTCCATTTCAGAGTGTTAGTTTTGAATCTTCTAATCAGTCAAGCAATTTCGCTATTTTAGAACTTAATTTTCAGATAGAGAATGTTCAAGAATCAATTACTGTGGAAGGAACTTTTTAAATGTTTATTTATTTCATAATGATTAAATTAGCTTCAGCAATGAAGCTTTTTTTTATGAAAAAAATTAAACACATAATACTCCTTATGTTGATTGTTTTGACTCCGGTCAATTCACAAAGTCAAGAGACTGTCCCAGAATTAGACGACTTACTGGATAAGGGGTTTCAGTTTTTATATACAAACTCAGATAGTTTGGAGTTTTATTTTGAAAAAGGATATAAAATTGCTCGAAAAGAAAACGACATTAAGGCAAAGTTGACGATTTTATCGTATTTAATTTTTGCTAACGACTATCATAATAATCTTAATAAAGTAGTATACAATATCAAAAGAACTGATTCTCTAATAAATTCAGATAGTTTGTATGATACTGTCGATGATAAACTAGCTTATAAAATTAGGTTAGTTTTAGATAAAGCAAATTATTATTACAAAATAAGAAATGATACTAAATCACTGCAGACTATCGAAGATCTTTTCGAGATTATTAATAAAACTCCGGATTCTTTGTTGGGGTTAGGTAGAAATGATTTAGAACTTACCTTAAATAATTATAAAGGAGATATTTATTATAGACAAGGAAAAAATGAACTGGCAAAACAGTTTTACAATAAGAATTTAAAAAGCAGTAACGGAGGCTTTATTGCAAGTACGAATATGTTATTGTCAAAAGTATATTTGGATGAAAAAAACTATCAAGAGTCAAGCGCTCTTATTTTAAAAGCGTTAAGCTTTTATGAGAAAGTTTATGCCGAAAATTCTAATCAGTTTAGGAATAATATAATTGCAACATATCAAAAACTAGCGGATAATTATATTAAACTTAAGAATACAGAAGCAGCTCTTCAGGCACTTAAAAAAAGTGAAAAGTATTATGTAGACAATGATGCCTTTGAACGAATAGCAGAACTCATCTATGGAGATATTTATACATCAGACAAACAATTCGATAAGGCGGAAACCTTTTATCGATCATATCTTGCAAAAACAAAAGTATATAGACAAAATCAAAAACATCAGGATGTTGCTGAAGCATTTTCTAGATTAGGTAGATTATACTTGGCAAAAGGAAACCCAGAAAAAGCACTAGAGTTTTATCAAGAATCTTTGATACAATTAATACCTAGTTTTGAGAATAAGGAAATTAAAGATAATCCTAATCCCAAAAAAGTATTATCTAAATTGGAGTTAGTTAAGATATTAAAGGAAAAACTGGAGGCACTACAGTTGTTGTATAAAAATAATAATCAAATAGAAGATCTTAAACTAGCTTTTGCAACGTCTCATGATATTATAAAGACATTGGATTTATTGAAGCCTGAGTTTGAAAGTAAAATAGATAAACAGTTTTTAATAACGGAGATGTATCCTGCTTTCCATAGAATGGTAGCCGTGGCATATGATCTTTATGAAGCGACCAAAGAATCAACATATATAGCTGATGCCTTTTACTTCTCTGAAAAAAGTAAAAGTGTTTTGTTGTTAGAAGCTGCTAGGAGCACACGAGCTAATTCTTATGGAGGTGTTCCCGAACAAATAATAGATAAAGAACAACAGTTTAGAGCTAATATTATTTATTTGGAAAAGAAGTTTTTTAATCAAAAATCTAATACTGTAGTTTTTGATTCATTGTTCCAGCTTAAAAACAAATACTATAATTTTATATCTGATATCGAACGCGATTACCCAAAGTATTATGATCTAAAGTATAATGCCGAAGTGGTTAGTTTAGAGGATGCTGCCTCTGGGATTATTAAGAATAAGGCACTACTAAGTTACTTTTCTACAAATACAGATTTGTTTTTAATAACAGTAGAAAATGATAAGAAAAATTTTCATAAAATACCTTTTGGAAAGAAAGATCGAGAAAGGATTACAAAGTTTTATTCCTTATTGTCTACAGTAAATAGTAAGGATTTACCTGATATTTATAAAGAAGGACATTTAATATATGAGAAACTTCTGAAGAACCCACTACAAGAAATTCAGTCTAAAGAGCTTATCATTATTCCAGATGATGTATTGAATTATTTACCGTTTGAAGCTTTATCAATATCAAAAAATTCTGCAAATTATTTGATTCAGGAATATCAGATTTCTTATACAAACTCTGCTACATTCCTTAGAGAGCAACAAAATAAGGTGAAAACGGATAAGAATCACTTGCTAGCCTATGCCCCAAGTTTTGAAAGAACTAGTAAACAAGTGCAGCAAGATAGATCCGATTTTGGACCTTTATTATATAATACGGATGAGGTGGCTCATATCACAAAATTCTTTGATGGAAAAGCTGTTACAGGTGATGAAGCTTCTCTAGTATCCTTTTCAGAAAATTCACAAACCTATAATATGTTGCATTTTGCAACACATGCGGCGACTAATGATGAGTTTCCAGATTATTCATATTTGGCATTTGCTCCTAATGATGAAGGTGAAAATAGTTTGCTATATGTTAAGGATCTCTATGGATATAGTATTAATGCTGATTTAGTAGCTTTAAGTGCTTGTCAAACAGGATTGGGAAAACTTCAGAAAGGTGAAGGAATGCTTAGTCTTGCAAGAGGATTTAGCTACGCTGGTGCTAAGTCTTTGGTTACAACTTTATGGAAAATCAATGATCAAACTACGTCAGAATTAATGCAGGAATTCTATAAAAACCTTAATGAGTCCTTACCAAAGGACGAGGCATTGAGAGAGGCTAAACTAACCTACCTGAGAACAGCAGATGATGAATTTCTAACACACCCTTATTATTGGTCAGGATTTATGATTTCTGGCGATACTACAGCGCTTCAAACGAATTCTTCTTACCTTTGGTGGTTACTATTGCTAGGGATTCCAATACTTTTTGTAGCGGTTAGAAAAGTAAGAAGTTTACTGTAGTGATACTATTTAACGTGAGTTCGATATAAGAAAACAGACACAAATAAGTTAAGTAGCTGAAAATAAAAATTTTTAGTTTCCTCTCCCTCTGGGAGAGGATTAAGGTGAGGGTTTTTGATATGAAAACCCCTCATCCTAACCTTCTCCCCAAGGAGAAGGAATTTGATTAGATTTTAAAACACTGAATAACAGTTCTTATTATATCGAACTAACGTTATTTAAGTTGTTGTAAGAGTTTTTCAGCAGCTCCTTTTTTAAAGCTTCCTTTTTCTACAATTTCTTCTAATAAAAGAATAGCTTCTTTTTTCCTGTCTTCTTTTAAATAAGCAAGAGATAGATACCATTTTCCTCTTTCTGATAATTCATCATTCAGAGTAATATGTTTTTCTAATAATGGAATTGCCTCTTTTACTTTATTAGATGCTAGTAAAGAATTAGCCTGATATAAAAGAAAATAAGGTCTTTTTGTTGTTTCATATAATTTTCCAAACTGATCAGTGGCTAATTCATAATCTTTACTTTCGTAAGAAGTAAAAGCAATAACCTCCTCATTGTCATTGTTTTCGCCACGGACAATAGGAGTTACAACATTTTTATACGGTTCGAAATTATCTGCATATAGTGCATTGGTGTCAACCGTAAAAGGATTAAAGACCGTTATTCCTCCAATGGCAACTATTAATAAGATAGAAGCGGCAACTAGTAATTTTTTATAATTAAATAAGGGTACAACTTTGGTTTCTTTAGCGGTGATTTTAGCTTCAAATCCAGCCATACTTTTTCTTAATTGATCTCTATCTTCGGTACCTGTAATTACTTTTAAATTTTTTAAAAGTTCAACATCATTTTTAAATGTGGTGTCGCTTTCTAATAGGCTATTAAACTGATCTCTTTCAGAAGGAGTCAGCGCCGACTGTAAATATTTGTCTATTAACTCTTCTCGTTCCATTTAAACGGGGGTTTTAATTAATTCTTTTAGGGATTTCAAACAACGAGATTTTTGACTTTTTACGACATTTTTATTTTCGTAGCCTAAACTTTCTGTAATCTCATCAATTGTTAGTCCCCGATAATAGAATAAGGTTAACATTTCTTGACAACGTTTTCCAAGATTTTTAAAATGCTGTCGTAATAATTGTTGCTCTGGAGTTAATTGTGGTTCTTCAAAAATTTCTTCAGCATCAGATGTTTCTTTGAAATCTACGCTGTTTTCATAAGAAACTGTTTTTTTCTGTTTTTTGAGCTGATCATAGATCATGTATTTCCCAATGCTAAATAAATATGTTTTAGTAGAGCTTTTTATATTTTCTAACTTACCATTTATTGCATGCTCCCGCAGTGCAATAAATGCTTCCTGATACACATCTACAAGAGAATCGTGATCTAGATCATATTTTTTAGCAAACTGTAAAAAAGCATTTCGATACTCATTATAAATCTTTTCTAAAGCTTGATTCTGACCTTTTTTTAACGTTAAGAGTTCTTCCTTCATACTTTGTAACCTGACGATAGGGTAATAGGTTCATCTTATTTTCCGAAGATAAAGTTAACCTTTTTTATAAAAAGCGCACAAAGAGATAAAACCAAACATAATAATTATGAAAACAATAAAGCAAATTATAGGAATAACGATGTTCTTTTTCTTCTTGTTAGCACCTCAGCATACAGAAGCTCAATTTTGGAAAAAAGTTGCAGAAACAGCGGAAAAAGCTGCAGAGAAAACCGTTTTAAAGAAAACAGAAGAAAAAGTATCTAAAAAAACAAGTAAGACAATTGATGATACAGTCGATGGGAAACCTAAAAGCAAGAAAAAGAAAAAGAACAGGAAAAAGAAAAAAGGAGCTGTTATTTCTTCTGATAATGAAGATGGGAAAACAATAAGTGAAACTAAAAATATGGAACCTTCCTTTGCAGCGTATTCCAAATTTGACTTTGTAGCGGGTGAAAATATCATTGCTTTCGAAGATTTTAGTCAGGATGAAATAGGTGATTTGCCTGCTCGTTGGAATTCTTCAAGTTCTGCAGAAGTCGTGACCTTAAATAATGAAGAAGGTCGTTTTATCCAAATCGGTACAGGAACTGGATCCTATGTTCCTGAGTTTATAGAAGAATTTCCTGAAAATTTCACATTAGAATATGATGTAGTGTTTGATTTTGATGTTTCGAAATATGCATATAAGCGTGATCTTCACATTGTTTTTTCTGATGTAGAAAACCCAGGATATGAATTACAAAAAGGTACTCCTGGAACAAATGGATTCTCTTTTGCTATTCGAGGAGGAATAAGTGGTGGCGGAAAAGTTGATATTCAGAAATACTGTGCAGATCGTAAATTAAATTTGCGTTCCGATAAGCAAATAAGTCAATTAAATAAAGATAATAGTGGTAGAGGTCAAAAAATGCATGTTTCTATTTGGAAGCAAAAGCAAAGAATGAGAGTTTATATAGATGATAAGAAGGTGTTTGATATTCCAAGAGCATTTGAAAAAAATACAGTAGTTAAAAATCTAAAGTTTTTCTCGGAAACAACACCCGAAAACACATTTTACTATATAGGCAATGTTAGGTATGCAGTTGGTAAACCTGATATGCGAAATAAACTGATTACTGAAGGGAAATTAATTACGTATGGGATTACTTTTGATACTGGAAAATCCGCAGTAAAATCCGAATCTTATGGTACTATTAAAAAGATTGCCAATGTCCTTTCTGAAAATCCAACAGTAAAAGTTTTAATCATTGGACATACGGATGCTGATGGAGATGAAACGTCTAATAAGAAACTCTCAGAAAAAAGAGCAGCGTCAGTAAAAGTAGTGCTGGTTAACGAATTTGGGATTGATGCTTCTAGGTTAGAGACTGAAGGTAAAGGAGAAAACGATCCAATCGCTAAGGAAAATACCCTTGAAGCTAAAGCAAAAAACAGGAGGGTAGAACTTAAGAAAATCTAAAGCTCAAATATTTACTTCAAAAAGGATAAGAGACTAATAAAAATACAAGCTAGAATTTTTTAACTCGAAATCATCTCTATATTTCGAAATGATTTTGAGTTTTTGCATAGTATTTTCTGTAATTTTTATTTTTTTGAATAAAAAAATGACGGTTTTTAACATACGGTTTTGCCGTAAAACTATCCCTTTTTGTGATTTGTTTTTTTAGTGCAAAAAACGTTGTTAGCAAGTGAAAAATAAGAGATTTTTGAGGTTACTAACAACGTTGTTTATATCTTTCTAAATACAATTAAAATTCTGATATACAGTGCTTTGAGTCAAACCTAGGTATTGTTGTTTTTTAGCTGTTAATTCCCATCGTGTTGAAAACTTTGTTGAAAACGTTTGCTAACTTTTTGTGAAACTTTTAGTGCATTTAATGATCTTTGTTAGTCCGTAGCGGAAACGAAAAAAAACATAAAACTAGCTAAAAGAAAAAAGATGAATGCAGTAGAGCCAATCTTGCAAGAAAATAAAGACAGATTTGTAATTTTTCCTATCGAACATCATGATATTTGGGATTGGTATAAAAAATCTGAGGCTAGTTTCTGGACAGCAGAAGAAATAGACTTACACCAAGATATTACGGATTGGGCAACTAAGTTAACAAATGATGAGCGATATTTTATCAAACATATTTTAGCATTTTTTGCTGCTTCTGATGGTATAGTAAATGAAAATTTAGCAGAGAACTTTGTAAATGAAGTTCAATATAGCGAAGCAAAATTCTTTTATGGATTTCAGATTATGATGGAGAATATCCATTCTGAAACATATTCTTTGTTGATAGATACCTATGTGAAGGATGAAAAGGAAAAAAATATTTTGTTTAAGGCAATAGATAACTTTCCTGCGATTAAGAAAAAAGCAGATTGGGCTTTAAAATGGATTGAATCTGATTCTTTTGCAGAGCGTTTAATTGCGTTTGCAGCAGTAGAAGGAATTTTCTTTTCTGGAGCGTTTTGTTCAATTTTCTGGCTAAAGAAACGTGGTTTGATGCCAGGTCTTACGTTTTCTAATGAATTGATTTCTAGAGATGAAGGAGTGCATTGTGATTTTGCAGTGCATTTGCATAATAAACACTTGGTAAATAAAGTTCCTAAAGAAAGAATTCGTTCGATTATAGTAGATGCTTTAAATATAGAAAGAGAGTTTGTTACAGAATCACTTCCTGTAAGTTTGATTGGGATGAATTCTAAATTAATGACGCAATACTTAGAATTTGTTACTGACAGATTATTAGTAGAGTTAGAGTGTGAAAAAGAGTACGGCACGGCTAATCCATTTGATTTTATGGATATGATCTCGTTACAAGGAAAAACTAATTTCTTCGAAAAGCGAGTTTCAGAATACCAAAAAGCAGGAGTACTTAATAAAGATACCGAAGAGAATAAAATAAGTTTTGATGCCGATTTTTAAGCTTTAAAAATCATTTCAGAATAAAAATACATTCATTCTGAGCTAATCAAGAATAGGACTTCTATTTAAATAGCGATTAGCTCAGTTTGATAAAGCTTTCTATAAGCTTTACAAAAAAAAGACAAAAGAAGGCGAAAGTCATATAATTATATTTTACTTAATAAGAATAACTCTGGTTATTATAATAGACGGAGGTTTCTTTTTAGTATCCGATTTCGGGGGAAATCATTTGTGAATTTTAGTTTTCAGTAGATAAAAGGAGTAGTAACACAGATTAATATCACATTTTTCAGAAGAAGAATTTTATAAAAACCAAAAGCGTATGTATGTAGTAAAAAGAGGTGGTCACAAAGAGCCAATTATGTTTGACAAAATTACCGCAAGGGTAAGGAAGTTATGTTATGGATTAAATGCTCTTGTCGATCCAGTGAAAGTAGCAATGAGAGTGATAGAGGGATTGTATGATGGGGTAACTACTAGTGAGCTGGATAATTTGGCTGCAGAAATTGCTGCTACCATGACGATTGCGCATCCTGATTACGCTAAATTGGCGGCTCGTATTTCGGTCTCTAACCTACATAAGAATACTAAAAAGACATTCTCTGAGGTTGTTACAGACTTGTATGAGTATGTAAATCCTAGAACAGAGAAGGAAGCACCATTAATCTCAGATGAGGTGTTTGAAGTGATTATGGCTAATAAAGAGAAACTGGACTCTACAATTATCTACAATCGCGATTTTGGTTACGATTATTTTGGTTTTAAAACATTAGAGCGTTCATACTTGCTAAAAATTAATGGTAAGATTGCAGAACGCCCTCAGCATATGCTAATGAGAGTTTCTATAGGGATTCATTTAAATGACCTAGATGCAGCCATAGAGACGTATGAGTTAATGTCTAAAAAGTATTTTACACACGCTACGCCTACATTATTTAATTCAGGAACACCAAAGCCACAGATGTCATCTTGTTTTCTTTTATCAATGAAAGATGATAGTATAGATGGAATATATGATACGCTAAAGCAAACTGCTAAGATTTCTCAATCTGCCGGTGGAATCGGATTATCTATACATAATGTACGTGCTACAGGTTCATATATTGCGGGTACAAATGGAACTTCTAATGGAATCGTTCCGATGTTACAAGTGTTTAATGATACTGCACGTTATGTGGATCAAGGTGGAGGAAAACGTAAAGGTTCTTTTGCAATCTATGTAGAACCTTGGCATGCAGATATTTTTGATTTCTTAGATCTTAAAAAGAATCATGGGAAAGAAGAAATGCGAGCACGTGATTTATTTTACGCAATGTGGATTCCGGATTTATTTATGAAACGTGTGCAGGATGATGCAGAATGGACTTTAATGTGTCCTAATGAATGTCCTGGATTGTTTGATATCCATAGTGATGCTTTCGAAAAAGAATATTTACGTTTCGAAGCTGCTGGAAAAGGGCGTAGAACCATAAAAGCAAGAGAGTTGTGGGAAAAAATTCTGGAATCTCAGATCGAGACTGGAACACCATATATGCTATATAAAGATGCTGCAAATCGTAAGTCTAATCAGCAGAATTTAGGTACAATCCGTTCTTCTAACTTATGTACTGAGATTATGGAGTACACAAGTCCTGATGAAATCGCGGTATGTAACTTAGCATCCATTGCATTACCAATGTTTGTTAAAAATGGGGCATTTGATCATGAAGAGCTTTTTAAAATTACAAAACGAGTAACTAAAAACTTAAATAAAGTAATAGATCGTAACTACTATCCTGTAAAAGAAGCGGAAAACTCTAATATGCGTCATCGCCCGATTGGATTAGGAGTACAAGGATTGGCAGATGCATTTATTATGTTACGTCTACCTTTTACTAGCGATGAAGCTAAAAAAATAAACCAAGAGATTTTTGAGACTTTATACTTTGCGGCTGTTACTGCATCTATGGAAGAAGCTATGGCAGATGGACCGTATCAGAGTTATGAAGGATCACCTATTTCTAAAGGTGAATTCCAGTATAATTTATGGGGAATCAAAGATGAAGAGTTAAGTGGTCGTTGGGACTGGGCTAGTCTTCGTAAAGAAGTGCTAGAGCATGGAGTGCGTAACTCATTATTAGTTGCACCAATGCCTACAGCATCTACTTCTCAGATTTTAGGAAATAATGAAGCTTTTGAACCATACACAAGTAATATATATACAAGACGTGTATTATCAGGAGAGTTTATTGTAGTAAACAAACACCTTTTAGAAGATCTTGTGCAATTAAATCTATGGAGTGATGATCTTAAGGATGCTATTATGCGTGCTAATGGATCTATCCAGAATATAGATATTATCCCTCAAGATCTTAAGGAGCTTTATAAAACTGTTTGGGAATTGAGTATGAAAGATATTATCGATATGTCTCGTCACAGAGGATATTTTATTGATCAGTCTCAGTCACTGAACTTATTTATGGAAGGTGCAACAATGGCAAAACTTACTTCGATGCATTTCTATGCTTGGAAGAGTGGATTAAAAACGGGTATGTATTATCTGAGAACTAAATCTGCGGTAGATGCAATTAAGTTTACGCTTAAAACAGAAAAGAAAGAACAGCCACAAGCAGAGCAAGTAGCGGTTGCTGCGGCACAAGTAATGGAAGCGCAATCTGCTCCCAAAACACAACCACAACCTGAAGCAGTGCAAGTTGCGGTTGAAGGTACAGCGTTGACTCCAGAAGAACTTCGTGCAATTATTGAGCAATCAAAAGAAGCAGAAGGAGATGATTGTTTAATGTGTGGGTCATAATGATACTTTGATTTCAAGAGCGTAAGTGAATTGAAATTATAGTAGCACTAATCCTGATAGAAATTGGGAGTTTTTGAAAGTATTTATCGTTTATAACTTGAAATTATAGGGATCAAGTATAGACATTTATATAGGGTAAAAGGGAAGTTTTCGTAAGATTACTTCCCTTTTTTGTGTTTTAAAATTTGAAAAAAAGCATAATATCGGGTAACAATTGTTGCCCTTAAGGCACTTAATATAAGTAAGAATAATTTTTTAGTACATTTAACTACCCTCATTTATTAAACCTACCTATATGGAAGAAATAACTATCCAACAACCATTGTGTTCACAGTGCAACACTGAAATAACTTTAGAAACAAAGTTTTGTACGAATTGTGGTTTTCCAGAAAATGGAGATGAAAAAGAAAAAGCGATTTATCACGCCAAAAAGGCGATGAAGAAAAATCAAATAAAAGACAATGATAAAAAAATCAATTCTGCCAGAACCACTCTTTATTGGATGGCAGGAATATTCTTCGTGTCAGGGTTGTTTTTGTTTTTTATTTTAGATGATATAGGAACGTTAATAGCAGGAGTTATTTTAGCTGTTATATATTTAGTATTAGCGTATTGGTCTCAAAAAAAGCCATTTGCAGCAATATTATCCGGATTACTTTTATATTTAATGGTAATTGCTCTAAATGTTATTATGGAACCAACAACTTTGTTTAAAGGAATTATTATGAAAATTATCATCTTAAGTTTCCTAATAAAAGGAGTGTATTCTGCTTCTCAAAACTCTAAAGAGTAAGATGAATACTATGGTTTGTCAAACGTGTAATACATCTTTAGAAACAGTAGCGAATTTTTGTCCTAATTGTGGAACATCGATTAAGAAAACTAAACTAAAAGAAAGAAATGAACATCTTAATTTAGTGATTGCTTTTTATATTGTGATGTTGGTTTTTCTTATAGCTAATTATTTTTTATACCAAGAAAGCAGTTCATTGGTACAAGAAATTGCTACCGAAAGTGTTTTTGCGTTAATAATTGTTGGTTTCACTTTTTTCGATTTTAAAAATATCATTAAACTATATAGGTTTCCTAAGGTTGATCTTCTAGCACTTATAGGATATCTTTTGATACCTTTTGCTAGTGCTTTTGTAGTGTATTATTCAGTAGAATTTATTAATGTTCAATTATCTGAGGAGACGTATAATTATTATTTAGGATATATTGATTATCCTAATCCAATGTTTTGGGCAATTCTTTTTATAGCTATTTTTCCTCCTATTTTTGAAGAATTAGGGTTCAGAGGTTTTTTGTATAATCAATTAAACAAAATTACGAGCACCAAAGTTACTATTATTCTTACAGCATTTATTTTTGCTTTGGTTCATTTTTCGATTATATCTTTATTGTGGATCTTTCCGTTTGGGTTGTTACTGGGGTATTTGAGACATAAATACAATACTTTGTGGATAGGAATGATAATTCATTTCATACATAACTTCATAGTGTTATATTTGGACTATTATTATTTTGATAGCACATTGTTAGAATTCTGATTGTATGATGAACTGGGAACAGCTCCTATCTTTAAAAAGACAGGGAGATACGAATAAAAGATTACGTAAAGAACAAGATGAAACTAGATTAGGTTTTGAAGTAGATTATGATAGAATCATATTTTCTTCGGCGTTTAGAAGTTTACAGGATAAAACACAAGTAATTCCATTATCCAAAACTAGTTTTGTACATACCAGATTAACGCACAGTTTAGAAGTTTCTGTAGTAGGACGTTCTTTGGGTAGAGTAGTTGGAAAAAAAATCTTAGAAAAACATCCACATCTTACTACCATACATGGGTATCAGTTTAATGATTTTGGAGCAATTGTAGCAGCAGCTTCCTTGTCACACGATATTGGGAATCCGCCTTTTGGGCACTCAGGAGAAAAAGCTATTGGAGAATATTTCGCCACGGGAAAAGGGAAAAAATATAAGGAACCGTTGACTGCTAAACAATATCAAGATCTTATAGATTTTGAAGGAAATGCTAATGGGTTTAAAATTCTAACAGAATCCAGACAAGGAATAGAAGGAGGATTGCGATTGTCCTATGCCACGCTTGGTGCTTTTATGAAGTATCCTAAAGAATCTCTGCCAAAGAAGCCAACTTCTCATATTGCTCATAAGAAATTTGGGTATTTTCAGAATGAAAGCTCTTTCTTCAAAGAAGTAGCAGAAGAAGTGGGGTTGCTTTCACATCAGATAGGAAATGAAACTACTTATAGTAGACATCCGTTAACTTTTTTGGTAGAAGCTGCAGATGATATCTGTTATACTATTATAGATTTTGAAGATGGTATTAACTTAGGGTTGATACAAGAAGAATACGCTTTGGAATATCTTATTAAGTTAGTAAAAGAAACTATTAATACTACAAAATATAACAGCTTAGCAACTACTGCGGATCGTCTAAGTTATTTAAGAGCATTAGCAATTAACACATTGATACAAGAAGCAGCACGTACTTTTGTTCAGTACGAAGAAGAAATCTTATCAGGAGATTTTAATACTGCATTGATTGATAAAAGCAAGTATCAAGCGCAGATTGATGATATTATTAAAATTAGTGTAGATAAGATTTATCAAAGTGCAGAAGTTGTGGAGAAAGAAATTGCAGGATACGAGATTCTTGCTACCTTATTGGATCGCTACTGTACGGCAACCGATAATTTTAATAATGATCGAGCTTCTAATTACGATAAACTTATTTTAAAAGCTGAAGGGGATAATTTCGATTATAAAAATGAAGATTTATATACTAGATTGATAAGCGTTAGTAATTATGTTGCCAGTCTTACCGATGGGAATGCATTATTGAAATTTCAGAAGATACGAGGATTACAGGTGTAATGATTTTTGATTAAAACTAGATAATCTAACAATTCAGCTAATTAATTATCTGTCAATAATTTAACATTTTTGTTAAATAAAACACATAAAATAACCTCTTTAGGTTTGTAAAATAAAAATATAATCAATAAATGTTATTGTTGAAAAGGAATTCTATATTTTTAACATGAAAAAATTGCTAGATTCTTCACTAGGAAATGTATTTCTGTGTAAAAAATCTTCTTAATTCTTTAAACTCAACTATTTTTTTAAAATGAAAAAAAATTATTTAAAACTCTTTATTATTCTAATAGGAATAAATTTTGGTTTTGCTCAAAACCAAGATGAGATCGTTAACATAAAGGAATACCTGATTAATTCTGGAATGGATCAAAAAGATGTAAGTGACCTTAAAATACAGTCACAGTCTTTTTCTAAAAGCATGAACTTGACAAATGTGTACGTTGTGCAGCAGCATAATGGAATACCTATTAAGAATAACGTAGGTAATTTTGCTATTAAAGATGGAAAAGTTGTGCATTTTTCAGGAAAACTTATCAATGATGTACAATCTAAGGTTAATACAGCAAGAGCAGAGTTATCCGCTACAAATGCAGTACAAAAAGCTGCAATAGCTCTTAACCTTACGGATATTAGTAATGTAACAATTATAAGTAAATCAAGTGCTACTAAAGTAATGGTGTCTAAATCAAATATATCATTTGATGAAATCCCAGTAGAATTAGTATATGAACTAATCGATGAAAAACTAATGTTATCTTGGGATTTAAGTATACACGCAAAAGATGGTAAGAACTGGTATAGTGTTAGAATTAATGCGGTGAATGGAGAAATAGTCAGTAAGAACAATTGGATGAATAACTGTACTTTTGATCATAATACTTTCTCCAAAAAAGAAACAAGTACTAATAAAACAAATGCGCTTGATTCTAATACAAAATCTGAGAACTTACCGTTACTAATGGATGGTACTTATAATGTATTTCAAATTCCAGCAGTAGAGAGTCCTAATCATGGTAGCAGAACAATGATAACAAATCCTGCGAATGCAGTAGCGTCTCCATTTGGATGGCACGATACAGATGGAGTTGCGGGAGCAGAATTTACTACAACGCAAGGTAATAATGTTTTGGCTTCAGACGATTTGGACGGTGATAATTCTCCAGGAATTCAACCAGACGGAGGTGTAAATCTTATATTTGATTATCCATTTGATCCTGCGGCACAAATCTCCGCATATCAGAATGCTTCTATAACCAATATGTTTTATGTGAGTAACGTAATACACGATGTTTGGTATCAGTATGGTTTTGATGAAGCTTCGGGAAATTTTCAAGTTAATAATTATGGAAATGGAGGTGTCGGAGGAGATGAGGTATTTGCGGATGGACAAGATGGTTCTGGTACTAATAATGCTAATTTTGGAACCCCACCAGACGGATTCAATCCCAGAATGCAAATGTTTTTATGGAATCCGGAGAATCAATTTGTTTTTACTATAAATAATACGCCATTAGCTGGTTCATATTCAGTCGTAAATAATGCTTTTAGATTTGGGTCGATTGAGCCACCTTTTTTACCTGCTGGGATTACTACAGATTTAGTATTGGCAGTGGATAACAATGCAACTCCAGATCCTAATGATGCGTGTTCAGATATTACTAATACGACAGAAATCAATGGAAACATTGCTGTAGTGAGAAGAGGAGAGTGTGATTTTAGTGCTAAAGTTTTAGAAGCTCAACAAGTTGGTGCAGTTGCTGTATTGGTTGTAAACAACGTTCCTGGAGATATAACGATGGGTGGTGACGGTAGTAATTTAATAAGTATTCCAGCCTTTAGTATTAATCAGGCAGATGGAGAAGCACTTATAACACAATTAGCAAGTGGTGCGGTCAATGCTACATTGGCTGCTGAATTAAGAGAAAATTGGATAGTGGGAGCGGATGGATCTTTTGATAATGGAATAATAGTGCACGAATATGGACACGGAATTTCTACACGTCTTACTGGGGGTGCATCTAATTCTGGTTGTTTGTCTGGAGATGAGCAAATGGGAGAAGGTTGGTCTGATTGGTTCGCATTGATGATGACAATTGAATCTGGAGATACAGGTACAGATGCAAGAGGGATTGGTACTTATGCTATAGGACAACCAGTAACTGGAGGAGGAATTAGACCTTTTCCATATAGCACAAATATGACAACAAACCCTGTTACTTATGCCAGCGTTAGTGATGAAACTCGATTCTCCGTTCCTCATGGAGTAGGATCTGTATGGGCTTCTGTATTATGGGACATGACTTGGGCTTTTATTGATCGAGATGGTTTTGATGCTGACTTGTATAATGGAACAGGAGGAAATAACCTTGCTATGCAATTAGTAATAGATGGTCTTAAGCTACAAACATGTCGTCCAGGTTTTGTTGATGGTCGTGATGGAATTCTTGCTGCAGCAGACCTATTACCAAATAGTACAGCTAATAAGTGTTTGATTTGGGATGTTTTTGCTAGAAGAGGTGTTGGTTTTAGTGCTGTACAAGGGGCTTCATTCGACAGAACTGATCAAATCGAAGCTTTTGACTTACCACCAACAGGAACTTTGGATTGCTCAACATTAAGTGTTGATGATTTTAATGCCGGAATCTTTAAAATAGAACCAAACCCATCAAGAGGAATCTTTAATATAAGGGTTTCAGAAAATATAGGTAATAGTAATATTTCTATTTTCAATATGAATGGTAGGTTAGTCTTTAAAGAAAAAGCACAACTCGAAAATTTACATAGAGTGGAAACGGATCTGAGATCTGGAATTTATTTATTAAGAATTGAATCAGAAAATGGTACTGCGATTTCTACTGCTAAGATTGTAGTAGAGTAGTAATAATAATCTATAAAATTTATAACAAAGAGGTTGTTCTTTTATGAATAGCCTCTTTGTTTATCTAATAGTTTTAAGAATCGTATTCGTAATTTCTTCTACTGAAATACCACAGATTTCTTGTAATTCTTGTGTTGTTCCATGATGAATAAATTGATCAGGAATTCCCAAGGTTATAATTTTATTATTGAAATTATGTTGATTAGCAAAATCTAATATTACACTTCCAAAACCTCCTTTAATAGTACCATCTTCTATCGTTATAATCGTTTTATACTTTTGTGATATTTCTTTTAGTAATTCACCATCCAAAGGTTTAATAAAGCAAAAATGATAATGACTTACTTTTTCTTCAATTGATGTTAAAGCTGTAATTACATTGTTGCCAATAGTTCCTGTAGATAGTATAGCGGTTTTTGATGTTTGTTGTATAAGACACCTTCCTTTTCCAATAGGTATTTTATTCATAGCAATTTTCCAATCTACGATTTTACCTCTACCTCTGGGATATCTAATAGCAATTGGATGACCTAACCCCAAAGAAGCAGTATAAAGTAGATTTCTTAATTCTATTTCATCCGCAGGTGCTGCTACAATCATATTTGGGATACAGTTGAGGTATGCTATATCAAAAACACCGTGATGTGTTGCTCCATCTGCTCCAACCAAACCAGCTCGATCAATACAAAATATGACAGGCAGATTTTGTAAAGCAACATCATGAATCAATTGATCATATGCACGTTGTAGAAATGTCGAGTAGATTGTGCAAAAAGGCACTAATCCTTGTGTCGCCATTCCTGCTGCAAGTGTAACGGCATGTTGCTCAGCGATGCCCACGTCAAATGCTCTGTCAGGCATCTCTTCCATCATATATTTTAGTGAGCTACCGGTTGGCATAGCAGGAGTAATGCCGATAATTTTTTTGTTTTCTCTTGCTAATTCTAAAATAGTATGCCCAAATACATCCTGAAATTTAGGAGGTTGTCCTGTATTCTTTTTTGGGAGTAAATCTCCTGTAACAGCGTCAAATTTTCCTGGAGCGTGATACGTTACCTGGTTTTCTTCAGCTTGTTTTAACCCTTTGCCTTTAGTAGTTATAATATGTAAAAGCTTTGGACCCTTTATTACTTTTAATTTTTCTAGAATTTCCAAGAGTTTGGGTAAGTCATGCCCATCAATAGGTCCAAAATATTCAAAATTCAGAGCTTCAATGATGTTATCTGTTTTAGGCTTATATCCTACTTTGGCTTTGGTCAAATACTCTTTTAATGCTCCTACACTAGGATCAATCCCGATGGAATTGTCATTTAGAATAATCAACATATTAGCATCGGTAACTCCTGCGTGATTGAGTCCTTCAAAAGCCATTCCACTGGCAATAGAAGCATCACCAATTACAGCGATATGTTGTTTTGTAGTATCTCCTTTTAATTTTGAGGCAATTGCCATTCCTAAGGTAGCAGAAATAGAGGTAGATGAATGTCCAACACCAAAAGTGTCATATTCACTTTCGTTACGTTTTGGAAAACCGCTAATACCTCCTAATTGTCGATTCGTATGAAATAGCTTTTTCCTACCAGTAAGAATTTTATGAGGATATGCCTGATGTCCTACATCCCAAACTAATATATCATTAGGTGTGTCAAAAGCATAGTGTAAAGCAATGGTAAGTTCTATGACACCCAAGCTTGCGCCCAAATGACCTTCTTTGGATGCTACAATATTAATCACAAAGTCTCGTAACTCTTGAGCCAAATATGGAAGCTGACCAGGAGAAAGTTTACGAAGATCTTTTGGGTATTCAATATGTGAAAGTAGTGTGTCTTTCATGATGTAAAAATACTATTTTGAAATGAGCTGTAACAATTAAGTTCATAACAACTACATATGTTTATTTACTAGCAGTATTAACCATAAAAAAGTATTTAAAGGGGATTCGTGTAATAGTTCGGGATAAACTTTTATTCGATAGAAATAAGAAGGATTATATTTATTAGCTTTACTTAAAATTCTATTTTATATGTTCGATCCATATGACGATTCACATTTTATGAGAAAAGCGCTTCAGGAAGCTGAAGCAGCTTATGAGAAAGGCGAAATACCTATTGGAGCAATTGTAGTGGTTGCCGATAGAATTATTGCTAGAGCGCATAATCTAACAGAATTATTAAATGACGTCACTGCCCACGCGGAAATGCAAGCAATTACGGCTGCTGCGAATTTTTTAGGAGGTAAATATCTTAAAGAGTGCACCTTGTATGTAACCATTGAGCCATGCCAGATGTGTGCCGGAGCTCTATTTTGGAGTCAGATAGGTAAAATTGTTTATGGAGCTAGAGATGAACAAAGAGGATGTATAAACTTAGGGACAAAACTGCATCCTAAAACTAAAATGATTGGTGGTATATTAGAAGAAGAATGTGGTGATATACTTAAGCGCTTTTTTATTGAGAAGCGTAATTTAAATTGATGTCAGATTCAATACTATGAACCGAACATTAAGAGTTTTGAAAATTATTTTGGAAAAGAGAATGTTTAAAATTCTTAATGAGAGAACGGTGTGGTTACACGCGTTCTTAATTTTATAATTAACTTATTATTGGATAATTACTAAAATTTAAACGTGTGAAAAATACAATCGCAGAACGTATTCAAGATTTTTTAAAGCAGTTTCCTCCTTTTAGTATGTTGGAAAAGAAAGAACTTTTGGTGATTTCTTCTCAGATCAGAGTATTGTATTTGGAAAAAGGAACATATGTATTTAAACAAGATGAAAAATGTCACGATGAATTCTATATTGTAAGAGAAGGAGCAGTAGGATTGTATCGTGATACAGAGTATGATCAGGATTTAGTGGATATATGCGATTCTGGAGATATGTTCGGACTTCGTATTATGATCATCAAAAAAGATTATCGAATGTCAGCTAAGGCAGATGAAGAATCTATTATTTATGCAATTCCATCATCTGTTTTTAAACCTTTTATTGATGAAAGTAAGGAGGTGAACAAATTTTTACTCGAAACGTTTGCTGCACATGCCCGGAATAATTATACAGAGAACGCAAAAGGGAAAAAAATAGATAATACAATTTCTATTGATGTAGCAAAAGACCTTTCTACTTTACGAACTATTTCTTATCGAAAAAAACCGCTGACTTGCTTTTCAAGCGCCGTCGTTAAGGATGTCGCTTTAGAAATGAATAAGTATAAGATAAACTCTATAGTAGTGACGGATGAAAATAGATACCCTTTAGGTATTATAACCGATAGTGATCTTAGGGCAAAAGTGGCAACCGGTTTATTCCCTGCTACTTCTATGGTTACTGAGATTATGAGTGCTCCGGTAAAGACCTATTCTAAAAAATTAACTGTTGCAGAAGCGCAAATTGCGTTGATCAAGAATAATATTAGTCACTTATGTATTACCAAAGACGGAACTCGAGATTCTAAATTAGTTGGGGTTTTTTCTAATCATGATTTGCTCGTATCTTTTGGAAGCAATCCCGCTACTTTAATTAAAGAAATTAAGCGAGTAAGGAAAGTACAAAGACTTAGATACATCAGAAAACAGGTAGAAAAACTACTTAAGACATATTTAGAACAGGATATACCTACTTTACATATATTAAATCTAATTTCTGAAATTAATGACGCATTAGTTGTACGAATTATAGAATTGTCGTTGGAAGAAATGCATTCACCTCCACCAGTAGAATTTAGTTTTTTAGTGTTAGGTAGTCAAGGTCGAAAAGAACAACTGTTGATAACCGATCAAGATAATGCAATAGTATTTGAAGATGTAAATGAAGAAGTATATGAAGCTACTCAAATTTATTTTTTAGAGCTTTGCAGAAAGATTACCAAAAGCTTACATACTGTTGGTTTTGAGTATTGTCCTGCAGAAATGATGGCAAGTAATCCAAGATGGTGCATGTCAGTTTCAAAATGGGAAACACAATTTAGAGATTGGATGACCTCTCCTACAGAAGAAAGTACGTTGTTGTCATCAATCTTTTTTGATTTTCAGTTGGTATATGGAAATGTCGATATGGTTAATCAATTGTCTAATGTAGTTTTTGATGGGGTTAATAAAAGTACTAGGTTTTTAAGTTTGCTTGGAGTCAGTGCTTTGCAAAAACCATCACCTTTAGGGTTTTTTAAGCAATTTTTAGTAGAACAAAATGGAGAGCACAAGGATACTTTTGATATAAAGATCAGAGCGATGATGGTTCTGATTGATGGTGCTAGAATTTTGTCCTTGTATCATAATCTAAAAGGAATAAATAATACATTACTTCGCTATGAAAAGCTTGCGGAACTAGAGGTTAATAATAAAGAGCTTTTTGAGAGTTGTGCAAAAGCTTTTAGAGTATTACTTAAATTTAGAACTCGTCAAGGATTAATGCACAAAGATTCTGGTAGATTTATCAAATTAAGTGAGCTAAGTAAAAAAGATAAGCTGAGACTTAAAAGATGTTTTAGACCTATACGAGATATACAAGAGGTGTTAAGAGTGCGTTTTCAACTTAAAACGTTAATGTAGATGAGTTTGTGGTCACGAAAAAAAAGTAAAGAGTTTCCTGATTTTTGGAAGAGTTATATTTCTCTTTTTGAGAGGAAAAATAAAAGTTTAACTATCCAAAATGTTCGGTTTGTAACCTTTGATACAGAAACTACTGGTTTTGATTATATAGATGATAGAATTTTGTCCATTGGAGGCATTGCTATTAATCATACAGCTATTGATGTGGCGGATCAATTGGAGTTATACCTGGAACAAGATGTTTTTAATTCGGATACCGTAGAGATTCATGGAATTCGAAAAAACAATAATTTTGATACTGTAGCTGAGTATGAAGCTCTAGAGTTATTCATAAAATATATCGGAAATTCTATTTTAATAGCGCATCACGCTGATTTTGATAGAAAAATGATCAACAGTGCTTTGCAGAGACACGGATTAGGTACATTGAAGAATAAGTTTCTGGATACCGGTGTTCTTTTTAGGAAGACCAAACACCTAGTATATCGTAGTCAACGAAAATATATACATTACAGTTTGGATGAATTATGTGATGATCTCAAAATTTCAAAAAGTGACCGGCATACAGCTTCGGGTGATGCATTTATAACCGCTATAGCTTTCCTTAAAATTTTAGCAAAATTAAAAATAGAGAAAAGGGATAAAGTTTCTATTCTTTTTTAAATCCTATATAGATGTAAAATCTATTTGCAACTGTGTTCTTGTATCTCCGTCTTTCTTGTAGAATCAACATGAATGCAAAAGGCACTATATCTTATTATTTTTTCATTAAGCTTCGTTGGGTTTTCTCAAGATACTGATATACTAAGGGGTAAAATAATAACAGATACACTTCATTCTAAATCTATAAATATTATTAACCTCACTAAAGGAGTAGGAACTATCAATGATAGTGCTGGTTTTTTTCAAATAAAAGCGACAAAGGGAGATACTATTGTTTTTTCTTCTGTACAACATCAGCAAAAAACGCATGTGGTCACGAAAAAAGATTTGAAGGAAGCTAGCTTATCTATACAATTAGAGATTAAAGTAAATGAATTAGATGAAGTTACTATATCGAAGTACGATCTTACTGGTGAGAGTAAGGAAGATGTCAAGAAAATAAAAACGTATGAGGATGTCTTACCATTATTTAATGCAAAAGCTCTAGATGAGACTCCCTTTATTCATGAAAAAGGTGCAGCGACAGTTAGAAATACGGTTATAGCGGATGAAATGGATGCAACACCAATTAACTTTATTGCAGTTGGTAGAATGATTGCAAGTCTTTTTAAGAAAAAAGATACTGGAAAATCAAGAGAGATTCGTATTCCTGAAATATCAGATTTTTATAATGGCGATTTTATGGTAAGCGAATTAGAAATACCCAAAACAGAAGTATATAATTTCCTTGACTATATAAACCAACAGGCAGAAACAAAGAATGTACTGAAATCAGGAAATGAATTAATAATACTGGAATATCTAATAGGACAAAGTAAAATATTTAATGCTGACAAGGGCTTAGAAATTAAAGACTGATACTACGTATACTATTTAAATAACGAATGCAGAAAATCACTTACGTTTCTTTTTTATTAATTACTTTTTCGAGTTTTAGCCAGAAATCTTCTGAACTTAAAGGGAGAATCATTGTAGCTGCATTAGAATTAGAATTTGTAAATATTGTTAATCTAACCAAGGAAATTGGTGCTATTAATGATGAATCTGGAGATTTTGAAATACATGCAAATGTAGGAGATGTGATTGTGTTTTCTTCTGTTCAATTTCAATTGAAAAAGCATATCGTCAAAGAAGAAGATTTGCAATCGGATAATTTGCGCATTTTTTTGGAACCAGAGATTAATGAATTAGATGAAGTGCGGATATCTCAGTATTCTTTATCTGGAGACATACAGAAGGATATTGAAGAAATTCCTACTTATGAAAAAAACCTCCCTTTATGGAATGCTAAACAACTTAAGCAAATGGGAGTTGCTAGACCAGATGATGCACAATCACCAGTAGAAAATCTGGTTTTAGGAAATGGCAATAATCAAGCGTCAATATCAATAGATCTAGGATTATTAATTAATTTGATTTCTGGAGGATATAAAAAGAAACCAAAAGAAATTAATTCAAAAACTCATGTGCTAGATTTTTATAAGGAAGAGTTTTTTATTAAAGAGTTGAAAATTCCTGAAACAGAGTTTTATAATTTTCTAGATTTCTTGGAGGAAGAAACGGGGATAAAGTTTATTCTTATGTCAAAAGATAATCTAAAAGTATTAGAGTTTTTGATATATCAAAGTGAGAAGTTTAAAGAAAAATATAATATCAATGAATAAAAAAGGCGCTATTTATAGCGCCTGTGAAACTTAGAGAATTCTTATCTTAATCATGAATTACCCGAACCTGAGCTGCGATAATTCCTTTTCTTCCTTCTTCTTCCTGATACTCTACTTTGTCACCTTCATTGAGTGCTTCGCCATTTAATCCAGAGGCGTGCACAAAGATGTCTTTTCCTGTTTCGTCGTTGGTAATGAACCCATAGCCTTTGGATTCATTGAAAAATTTTACTGTTCCTTCCATTGTAATAAGATAATATTTATAACATAAAGGTAGCTTTTAATACAACACAATTTGTTACCAAAATGTAAATATTTGCATAATTTTAGTCTTTGTCAGTTTTTTCTTTATTGTTAAAATCTCTCATTTTTTTAAGATTTTCTTCAGTCAACATATAATCTTTTACTTTTTTATTTTTCCATCTATGATAGATAAATATGGGCATTAATATAAAAGAAGCTAACAGTATTCCGATGCCAACCCATTTATCACCAGTAGCGTGATCACCAGAGTTTTTGTGATAATAACCAACAGCAACAAGAACGACTACGCCAATAAATAATATTCGAATAAGATACTTCATTTTTAGATGTTTCAACTAGCGAGTAAAATTAATCAACTTTCTACGATATGCGGTCAATAATTTGGATTTAGAGATAAAACCATAATATTTTCCCTCTTTGATTACTGGCAGATTCCAAGCTCCTGTATCCTGAAATTTGCGCATAGAGGTCTTAACATCATCATCTTCATAAATGATAGCAATATCTACCTGAGTCATTAACATTTCGACTGTAGTTTTATGATATAAAGAAATATCAAACATGATATCTCTTATATCATCTAGTGTTACTATTCCTATCAAGGTATCTGATTCATCTACAACAGGAAATAAGTTTCTGTTAGATTTCGCAACCGCTTCACTTAATAGATGTTTTAGAGTGTGTGTAGGGTTTACTGGAATAAAATTAGTTTCTATACAATCATCTAACTTCATAAGAGTAAGTACAGTTTGATCTTTGTCATGAGTAAGTAAATGACCTTGTTTGGCTAATTCTCGTGTATAAATATTATGTTCGATTCTATTTTTAGAAATGATAAACGATATCGATGTGGTGATCATTAACGGAACGAATAATTCATAACTAGAGGTGATTTCTGCAATAAGAAATATGGAAGTGAGAGGTGCGTGTAATACACCTGCAATGAGTCCCGCCATTCCTAATAAGGTAAAGTTAGCTTCGGATACTTCAAACCCCATACCTAGATTGTTTATTATTTTAGAAACTACATTGCCTAATGAACTACCCATGACCATCGTAGGAATTATAATACCACCTGATCCTCCTGCAGCAAAGGTGGCTGTCATTGCAATAGCTTTGAATATGGTAATCCCTGTAAGTAATGCTATGATCATCCAAACACTATTCGTCATATCATCAAAAGGAGTGTTTCCAATCGCTGTGAGATGATTTCCACTGAGTAAATCGTTAATAAACCCTAAACCTTCACCATAAAGTGGAGGAATAAAGTATAACATAATTCCAATAGCTAATCCACCAATTAGTAAACGATGAATTTTTTTTGGAAAACGATCAAAGAAGTGTAGAATCCCAAAATACATTTTGGTAAAATAAATGGAAGCAATGGCTGTTCCTATTCCTAGAATTATATAAAAAGGAGTGTCATAAATATCAAACTTTTCTATGACATCAAAACTAAATAACACTTCATCTCCTAGAAAAAAATAGGAAGTTATAATAGAAGATACCGAGGCAAATAATAAAGGTAACAATGAAGCCAAAGTCAAATCAAGACTAAATACTTCAACGGCAAAAACCAAACCGGCTAGAGGGGATTTAAATACAGCAGAGATAGCTCCAGCAGCTGCACAACCAATTAATAAAAATCCAGTTTTGGTATCTAGTTTAAATAGTGAACTAATATTTGAACTCAAAGTTGAACCAGAGCCGACTGCAGGCCCAAGTAGTCCAACTGAACCTCCAAAACCAACTGTTATTGGAGCCAGAAGAAGTGGTAAATATCCACTCAATGATTTTATTTTTCCATCTTTTTTGGAAAGAGAGTATAAAATCAGAGGGATAGCCGATTTCACATCTTTCTTGATTATAAATTTAGTAATAACATATACGATAAGAAGCCCAATAACGGGAATAACAAAATAAAAAGACGTTTGCCAAGATATGATATCACTTTCCAGAACTACTTGGATTAAATGTGTGATATTCTTAAGCAAAAGAGATATAAGACCAGCGCAAAACCCTACAAATACACTTAAAATAAGTACAAAGTTTTTATTCGAAATATGACGATATCGCCAAATCAAAAACCTATGAAGTAGTGTCTTTTTTTTAGCTGGCATATATGGGTTAGTCTAGGTTTAGATTAAAGGTAGTTATTTTTAATTAGATTGTTTAATTCTTCTAAATCCTGACTATAAATTTGATATAAAACTTCTACATACCCTCGCGAATGAAAATACCCCAAATTAAAATCTTCAATTGCTTTTTCAATATGTACTGAAGCTTCATTTTTCTTACGCTCTTTCCAAAAACATTTAGCCAGATAATAATGAGCATCTGCATAATGGTTTCCAGAATACTTCAGAACTTTTAAAAAATCTTTTTTTGCATTTTCAAAGTCATTAGTTTGGTAGTAAACAATCCCTCGGTATAAAAAAGCAGTTACCTCGGCATATTGTTCTCCAGAAGAATTAGCTTGATCATTTATATAGGCATCAAAATAAGAAAGAGATTTGGTATAATCTTTTAGCCCTAAATACGCAATTCCTCTCATATAATTAACACTCTGACCTTGTGGAGCATCGTCAAAATCTGGTGTAAGAATATCCGTAGCGTTAAAATCTTCGATTGCTTTTTTATAATTACGATAAAAATAGAGGTATAAATAACCTCTCCAACCTTGCCATTCTTCCGGATCAAGCTCTACTGCTTTATCAAAAAGCGGTTTCCATTTATTTGGCATCCCCCTTTTTAAATATGGAATTGATAATTCTCTCCAGGCATCTGCACTTTCAGGATCAAGTGCAATGGCTTCTTCAACATAAGTCATCATTTTAGGAGAACCCTGAAAATGTGGACTTAATATGATATTTCCGCTATTGATCATTTCATCAGCTCTAGCTTGCTGTTCTTCTTCGGATAAATTAGAATTACAAGCTATTACTATTGAAGCTATGACGAAACTAAGGAAGTATTTCTGTAATTTCTCCATGTTCTATTTTATAAGAAATATAAGTATAGTAATTTCTTGGTTGGTTTTCATGTATAAAAATATTCCAGTTTTCTGGATTAGAGGTTAACTCTAAAAGGTGTCTCACTAAATCAGAATTATGCGATGTTTCTTCTAAATTTAAATTGGTTTGTATGGTTTCAAACCTCCCAGGTTCTCCTTTACAATTTACAATAAACCTAAAATTTATATAACCAGAATCATTAAATCTGTTTTTAAAAAAATTAGAACGTATCCTTCGATCATAAATTCCTTTATTTGGGGAGTAGGCTATTTTAGGTGCTCCATGGTGGGTTTTATAGACGGCTTCTTTATCACCACACAAAATAAACCCTTCAGGAGAAAAAGTATTTTGAGGATTTAAGTATCCTATATAGTATGGGTATTTTTGGTCATCTACATTGTACCTTCCAATTTTAAAATAATATACTCCAAAAAGAAATAATACAAATACTATGATTAATCCTAATAGAACCTTAACAACAATCTTAAAGATTTTCATACATCAAAATTAACAAAAAATCCCGCTTTTGGCGGGATCTTTTGTTTTTATAAATCTAGTTGAATATGTAATTCCTTGAGTTGTCCTTGATCAATATTGGCAGGAGCGTCAATCATAACATCTCGACCATTATTGTTCTTAGGGAATGCAATGAAATCTCGTATGGTTTCCTGACCTCCCAAAATAGCTACAAGTCGATCAAACCCAAATGCGATTCCTCCATGAGGAGGAGCACCATATTGAAAAGCATCCATTAAGAAACCAAATTGTTCTTTAGCTTCTTCTGGAGTAAACCCTAAATGATCAAACATTAATGCCTGTGTTTCTTTATCATGAATACGTATGGATCCACCTCCGATTTCGTTTCCATTCAGTACTAAATCATAGGCATTAGCTCTTACATCACCTGGTTTAGAATCTAATAAAGGAATGTCTTCCGGTTTAGGAGAGGTAAAAGGATGATGCATTGCGTGATAACGTTCGGTATCCTCATCCCATTCTAATAACGGGAAATCAACTACCCATAATGGCGCAAACTCTTCAGGGTTTCTTAACCCTAGTCGTTCAGCTAATTCCATTCTTAAAGCACTTAACTGTCCTCTAACTTTATTACCTTGACCCGATAGAATACAAATAAGGTCTCCAGCTTTTGCTCCAGTCGTTTCTGCCCATTTTGACAGATCTTCCTGATCATAGAACTTATCTACAGATGATTTAAAACTTCCATCTTCATTACATTTTACATATACCATTCCTAGTGCGCCTACTTGTGGACGTCTTACCCAATCAATAAGTTTATCAATCTCTTTTCTTGTATATGAAGCACCGCCTGGAACAGCAATTCCAACCACTAATTCAGCATCATTAAATACTTTAAATTCCTTATGTTGTGCTACTTCATTTAGTTCACCAAATTTCATCCCAAAGCGAATGTCTGGTTTGTCATTACCGTAAGTACGCATAGCTTCATCATAGGTCATTCTTGGGAAATCACTAATTTCTTGACCTTTAATATCCTTAATCAAATGACGAGTAAGTCCTTCAAATATATTCAAGATATCTTCTTGCTCTACAAAAGCCATTTCACAGTCTATTTGTGTGAATTCTGGTTGCCTGTCTGCTCTAAGATCTTCGTCTCTAAAACATTTTACAATCTGAAAATATTTGTCCATTCCACCAACCATTAGCAATTGCTTAAAGGTTTGAGGAGATTGCGGTAAAGCATAAAACTGACCTTCATTCATACGAGAAGGAACCACAAAATCTCGAGCTCCTTCAGGAGTTGATTTAATTAGGTATGGAGTTTCTACTTCTATGAAATCTGCTTCTGATAAATAGTTGCGAACCTTCATTGCTACCTGATGACGAAACATTAAGCTATCTTTTACAGGATTACGTCTTATATCCAAATAACGATATTTCATTCTGATATCTTCCCCGCCATCCGTTTCATCTTCTATAGTAAATGGAGGTGTATGAGATTCGTTTAAAATATTCAATTCAGAAACTAAAATTTCAATATCACCGGTAGGCATATTTGGATTTTTAGATTCCCGTTCTATAACAGTTCCTTTTACCTGTATAACAAACTCACGCCCTAAGGTTTTAGCTTTTTCCACAACATCAGAAGAAGTACGTTCTTCATCAAAGATTAATTGAGTAATACCGTATCGATCCCTTAGATCAACCCATATCATAAATCCTTTATCTCGTACTTTTTGGACCCATCCTGATAGGGTTACTTCTTTATTGATGTCTGAGGTGCGTAATTCACCACAAGAATGACTTCTATACATAGCTATTTGTTAAGGCTGCAAAAATAAGAAGTTTAATATTAAATATCTTTAGTTTTTGTGAAAATGAGAGCGTGATTTAGTAATGCTTGTACACTAGTAAGTGTTGTGGTTTTAACTTGTTTTTTTTATGGTTTTAGCATATAACTACCTCATTGTCAATATCTTTTTAGCTAACATGTGTTAGTTTTAACATTTTTTTATAATAATGTTTTAATAGATTTAGGCAAACTTATAAACAAATCATTATGAAAAAACAGTCACAAATTAGCAAGGGGCTTTTGCTATTCTTGTTTTTCTTTCCGGTCGTGCTATTTGCACAAGAAACAATAACCGGAAAGGTACTCAATGAAGGTACCGGAGAAGGGGTACCTTTTATTAACATCGTAGAAGACGGTACCAATAATGGAACTGCGAGTGATATTGATGGTAATTTTTCACTTACTGTTAGCAATCTTCCGGTAACCTTAAGAATATTTTCTATTGGATTTACTACAAAACTAGTAACTGTAGAAAATGCTGGGGCAATCACTGTTCAAGTAACAGAATCTTTAGAAGCATTAGAAGAAATAGTTGTAACAGGATTAGGTTCTTCTATAAAAAGAGCAAATCTAGCAAATGCTGTATCTACAGTATCATCCGAAGAATTGATTGGTAATACTGGGCAAACAACAGTAGATGGTGCTTTATATGGTAAGGTAACAGGTGTTAATATAACAGCCTCTTCTGGTGCACCAGGTGGTGGAACCGCATTAAGATTGAGAGGTATTTCATCTATTAATGGAAACAATCAACCTTTATTTATCGTAGATGGAGTATATATCAATAATGTTGAAATTCCATCAGGTCTGCGTTTTGCTTCTGGAGCAAATAGAGGAAATGAAGAAAATTCAGGAAATAGATTAGCGGATATAGATCCTAATGATATTCAAAATATTGAAATCCTAAAAGGGGCTTCTGCCGCTGCAATTTATGGAACTAGAGCCAATGCGGGTGTAGTAATTATTACAACCAAAAAGGGTAAAGGAGGAAAAACTAAAATTAGATTTAGTCAAGATACAGGAATTAATGTGATACAGAATAAATTGGGATTACGTCCTTGGACGGCAACCAGTGTTTTTAATTCATTTTTCACACCTAATCCAGATGATCCTGCTGCAGAGGCAAGATCTAGAGCTGCTGCAGAAGCAGAAGTTGCAGCTTTTAATAATGCTGTTGCGAGCGGTGGATTAATAGATTATGAGGATGAAATTTATGGGAATGTAGGTTTTATATCAGAAACAAAATTAAGTGCCAGTGGAGGTAGTGATAAAACAAGGTTTTATATAGGTGGTTCTTATCGTGATGAAGAAGGTATTATAAAGAATACAGGATTCGATAGATTTTCTATTCGAAGTAATATTGATCATAAGATATCAGATATTTTTGATGTTTCTTTGTCTTCAAATTATGTAAGAAGTAATTCTAGTAGAAGTTTTACTGGAAATGAAAATGAAGGAGGATTAAGTTTTGGTTATACGCTTGCATTTACAAGACCTTGGAATAACTTATTTCCGGATGCAGACGGTAATTATCCTAATAATCCAAATTATCCTGGAAACCCAATATTTGTTAGAGACCAAGCTAAAAACGAAGATTCTAATAATCGATTTATACAAGGGATAAAGTTTACTACTAAATTACTGACTCGAGAGAAAGATAAAGTAAAATTTGTGGTAAATGGGGGTGTTGATTATTTAGCAAACGAAACATATGTTTACGTACCAGAAACTCATCAAGCTCAAGTAGGTAATCAAGAAGGTTTTGTAGCAGAAGGAAGAAATAATTTTACTCAATTTAACTTATTAGCCTTTGCTGTATGGGATCATACTGCTTTAGATGGCAATTTAAACTTGACTACTCAAGGAGGTGTTAGTTATTTAGAACAACAAGCAAACTTGGTAAACAGTAGAGGTTCTAATTTATTTGGAGGGCAAACTAGTGTTGACCAATCTGTAAATCAAGTAATTGATCAAACACGATCAAATCAAAAGGATTTTGGATATTTTGCACAGATAGAAGGAAACTATAAAGATCAAATTATTGGAACATTAGGATATAGATTGGATAAGTCTACGTTAAACGGAGATGTAAACAAATTTTATGGTTTTCCTAAAGCTTCTTTAGCCATAAATATTGCTAATTTTGATTTTTGGCAATTTGAACCTATTAATCAATTGAAGTTTAGAACTGCATATGGAGAAACAGGTTCATCTGCAGCTTTTGGTTCTGCCTTTACAAGTTTGAATCCAAGTAATATTGGTGGTAATGGAGGACTTAGCGTTGATACTAGAGGAGATAGAGATATAGAACCAGAAACGTCTGCTGAATTTGAAGTAGGTATGGATATAGGAATACTAGATAGTAGAATTTCTTTTGAAGCTTCCTATTACAATAGAAAAGTAAGTGATTTAATACTATCAAGAAATGTTCCCTCTTCATCTGGTTTTACTACTGAAACTACCAATTTAGCAGATTTAGTGAATGAAGGTTTAGAATTGGCAGTACGTGGAGATGTGTATAGAAGTGATAATTTCTATTGGAATACTGGAGTTCAGTTTTATTTTAACAGATCTGAAGTAACGCGTTTAGATGTGCCTGCATTTGCACAACCTGGAGCTGGTTTTGGAACAGGTTTAGGAACCTTTTTTATAGAAGAAGGACAGCCTGTAACACAGATTGTTGGTAATATAGATCCTGATGGTGATGGTCCAATAGAAGCAAGTTTACAACAAGTTGGGAATGTGGAACCAGATTTCCAAATGGCATTTAATAACCAATTTACATTGTTCAAACAAATTGATGTTTCATTTTTATTACAATGGAAACAAGGAGGAGAAAACCTTAATTTATCAAGGTTTCTTACTGATTTAGGACAAACTTCTCCAGATTTAGAAACTCCAGAAGGACAAGCTCGTTTAGGAACTGCTGCCAATGCAGAACGTTTTGTAGAAGATGCGGGGTATGTAAGACTAAGGGAAGCGGCAATTTATTATAGATTTCCTACAAATATTGTAGAAGGGCTTTTTGGAGAAACAGTAGAAGGTGTAAAATTAGGAATATCAGGTAGAAATTTATTTACTATTACGGATTATAGTAGTTATGATCCTGAAGTATCTGTAAATGGTGGAGCGGGTTTATCTAGTGGTATAGAAGTAACCCCTTTTCCAAGTTCACAACAATTTTACTTCCACCTAAATGTTAATTTTTAAAATAAGCGATAATGAAAAATAGATTAATAATGAAAACGAAATATCATCTGGTGCTTGTTTTGCTTTTTATGGTAACAGCATCATGTTCTTTTGATGAAGAGATTGATCCTAATGGACCTAGTCTTGAAGGTGTGGAAACTAATGCTTCCTTGCGACAATTAAATGAATTAGCAATAGGAGTCCAAGCGACTTCTAGAAACGGTCATGGAATTGAAACAGCAGCTAGTGGAACATTGGCTAGAGAATTATATTTATTTGATGCAGATCCTCGAAATACTGGAGATTTATTAGGGAAGAATGGAATTCAATTAGATAATAACTCTTTTTATAGTACTGCTCAATTTATTGGAAGCTATAGATGCATTAAAAATGCTAATGTATTATTAGAAGCTTTGGATAATACGCAGGTTATAGATGAGACAGATAAAAATGGCTATAGAGGTTTTGCTAAAACATACATAGCATATGAGCTTATTCAGATTTTAAAATCATACGGTACCGCGAGAGTAGATGTTGCTGATCCTGATAATCTTGGTCCTTTTTTAGGTTTTGATGCTACTTTGGTAGAAATCAGAAGTTTGTTAAATGAAGCGCAAAGTGATTTGAGCGGATTTGGACCATTGGACCAATTTTTATTTCCTATTTCTGGTTTTGGTGATTTAATTGATACATCTGGTGAAATGGGAGATGATGTTCGCGATGATGATACTGAAATTACTATTCAGGAGTTTATTTTGTTTAATAGAGCGATTGCAGCTCTTGCTGCTGTTTATGCAGGAGATGGTTCAGGAGCACTTACAGAATTGTCAAATTCTTATTTTGATCTAACAGGAAGTTTAACTATGGGTGCTAAGTTTGTTTTTGGATTAGGTGCCGGAGATCAACCTAATGGTGTTTTTCGTTCACCTTCAGCATCTGCAGAGGAACCAAATAATGCTGATCAGATTATTGTTCACGATAGTTGGATAAATGATGCCGAAGCTGGAGATACGAGAGTTGCTGCTAAAGCAGCTGTGAGGCCATCAGCAAGTGCTCAAGATGGACTAAACGGAACTCACGAAATTAGATTGTATGCATCTAATGTGGCTCCAATAGATATTATTAGAAATGAAGAATTAATATTGTTATATGCAGAGGCAAGTATCTTAGCAAATAATTTGGGAGATGCTGAAACTGCTATTAATGTTATTAGAAATGCTGCGAATATTGGAGATAAAGATTATGGTACTCCTACACCTACAGAGGCTCAATTAACTACAGAAATGTTAGAGCAAAGAAGATATTCATTATGGTGTGAAAACCATAGAATGTTTGATTTAAGAAGGTATGACTTATCTAATACTTTACCAATCGATAGAGCAGGAGATCAAGTGTTTAATATTATGCCAATACCGTTGTCAGAAAATCAATAGTTTAAGACATTATATTAATTATATAAAAACGCCGCTAATTAGCGGCGTTTTTCTTTTTAAAGATATCATTGTTCATTCAATCTACTCCACTATAATTTTTCTCACGTAACTTTTTTGTGGCGTTTCGAGCAATAGGAAGTATATTCCAGAAGGTATTATTCCTTCAAGATTAAATGGTATGTTATATTGAGTTTCGCCTTGTTGTTGATGTTGATATAATAAGCTGTTATTAGCGATACTAAATAATTTGATATCGATTGGTGTTTCTTGATCAAAAGTAAGTTCTATTGTAAAGTTTCCTCTGGTAGGATTAGGATACATCAGGTATTGTTGTAATCCATTTTGATTTTGTTGTTCTCTATCAAAAGTACTTTCTCTAACAGTTATAGTTTTGGTAAAGAAAGTTTCGCAATCCCCTACGGTTGTTCTTAACGTAATATCGTACTCACCAGGCTGATTAAATTGTAATTCGGCATAACGATCAGTTATATCTATTTGCTCAGCTTCAGTAGGTAGTATCCATGCTACGGTATCCGGTAGCGGATTACTAACATCCACAATGACAAAACTTTCGTTTATAAAAAGATCAGTAGATACTACAAACTCAGCTGTTATTTCATTTTGTAATGCTGTAATTTCTATGGTGTCTGTACTGACACACCTTAATTCTGTTGTTACAAATACGGTATAGCTTCCAGTTTCGGATAGAGTCACTTGTGGTGTATCAGCACTAAACCCATTATCGGCTTGCCATAGATAGGTTGCTCCCGGATCATTAATGGTAGCATCTATTGTATAGGTTTGTCCCAGACATAATGTTTTATCAGCTCCCAGATCGATTATAAGTTCCTCGGGATCGACAAGTTCAAAATCTTGTATGATGGAACATCCCTTACTATCAAATATTTCTACAGAGTAAAGTCCTGCTGTCAGTCCTGTAAGATCTTCTGTATTGGCTCCATTATCCCAGAAGAAGGTGTAAGGAGGCGTTCCACCAGTAGGTGTTATATCAATAGTTCCGTCATTTCCATCAAAACAAGTAGGATCTGTTGTTATTACCGTATTCTCTAGCGATGGAGGAGGCGTTAAGGTTATGTTTTGAGTAGTACTACATCCTCTACTATCTTGTACAGTAAGGGTATAATCTCCTGGTAATACATCCAACAGATTAGGCGTTGTTCCATTTGCATTATCCCAGAAATAGGAATACGGAGCTGTTCCACCTGTTATTGTACTTTCAATTCTCCAATCATTTCCATCTCCGCAAAGAATAAAGTCAGCGGTTAAGCTTAGTTGTAGTGGATCAGGTTGTGTAAGTGCTATGGTTGTACTTTGAGCAGTATTGTTATTGGTGTCCGTTACAATTACATAATAACTTCCAGCTCCAATACCAGTAAGTACGGCATTAGTACCGATAGGCGTTGTGTTTCCTTGTTGGAACCATTGATAGGTATAGTTACCAATTCCCCCAGTTGGAATAGCTCTTAAGCTTCCGTTAGTGTCTGCATTACACAGCACAATATTTACAATTTCTGTGGATACTAGTAATTCTTCAGGTTGATTCAGTGTAAATGTTTCAGAAGTCTGACATCCTAGCGCATCTGTTATGGTTAGGGTATACGTTCCTGCGCCAATATCAGCAAGTACTGCCGTTGTTTGTGATAATGTTCCATTGGTGTCTGACCACTGATACGTATACGGAGGAGTTCCCCCTGAAGTAGTAGTTGTAATATTCCCATTAGTGAGTCCAAAGCCAGTAGGATCATTTAGTAATACAGAAGCTACGATCAACTGATCTGGTTGATTCAATCGTATAGATAGTATTCCAATACTTCCATTATCTTCATAGAAACACCCATTAGTATCTTGCAATTGTATTTGATATATTCCATCGGTTAAGTTTGCAATTTGTGTAGTAGGTCCATTGCTAAATGGGATCCAGTCACTGTATGTACCATTTATTACTCGATAGCGATATGTATAGCTACCATTTCCTCCAGAAGCTGTGATGGTAATACTTCCATCAGTACCTGCAAAGCAATCGGGATTATCTCCTGCAAGATTTCCAGTTACAGCTAAAGGCTGGGATACAGTAAATATTGCACTTTGCTCAGAGATTCCTTCCGCATTGCTGACAATGATATAGTAGGATCCAGCAGGAATACCACTCAGTATATTTGTGTTTCCTATTTGTGTATTTGTTGTTGCATCAAACCACTGATAGTTGTTTCCTCCAACACCCCCAGTAGTGATTACTTCGAGGGTTCCATCGCTTCCTCCAAAACAACTGATTTGTTGTGTTTGATTAATAGATACTAGTAATTCACCAGGATTGGCTAAGTTATAAGTATCATTAATTGTACATCCATCCGCATCCGTAACTAGAATGTTGTAAGTTCCTTCTGCTTGGTTGGCTAAGGTACTTGAAGTGCTAGTTACATTAGATTCTAGTAGTACTACAGCATTTGTATTATCCGTCCATTGATAGGTATATGGTGCTACTCCTCCAGTAATGGAGATAGCAATACTACCATCTGTGGTTCCTGTTGCTGAAGGACGTATAATAGCTACATTGGTGATATCATATACTACTGGTTGCGCTACAGTAATGGTTCCGCTGCTCACAGAACAATTATTTTCATCAGTCACAGTTACATTATAATCTCCTGCAGTTATGTTCGAGAGTATGTTGGTTGCTGATCCTAACGTATTCCATTGATAGGTATAGTTTCCTGTACCACCAGAGACTGTAATTTCGATATTTCCATCGCTACCATTATAACAGCCTACATCAGTGATGTTAATATTGGTAATTTCTAGAAGATCGGGTTGAGTCAGATTGATATTACTTAGTTCTGTTTGATTGGTATTCGCATCGATGACAACTACCCGATATATTCCAGTAGGAATAGCACCAGAAGTACTAGTAGTACTTATTTGAGTATTACTGCTATCAAACCATTGATAGGAATACGGTGGTACACCACCCGTTACATTAGCAAATAGTTCTCCATTTTCACCAAAACAAGCAATGGCGGTTTCAGAAGTTGTTACCATTAAGGGAGCAGGTTCCGCTACAGTATATGCTATAGGTCCAAGAACACAACTATTAGCATCTGTAAGTGTTAAGAAATAATTTCCAGCACCTATATTGTTTAATAGATTACTATTGGTTCCTATAGGAGTATTCGTACTATCTGTCCAATTATAAGTGTATGTGGGAGTTCCTCCATCTGCTGTTACCTCAATACTACCATTGGTCAATCCATTACCAGAAGCATCGGTAATACTAGCATTAGTAATACTCAATCCTGCCGCAGGTTCTGTTATGTCAATGGTTAGGTTCGTTTCACAAAGATTTACATCTCTTATGGTTACTGTATATGTTCCAACACTAAGCCCAGAAACATCTTGGGTATTGTCACCAGTACTCCAGAAAAACGCATATGCTCCAGTTCCACCGGTAACTGTTAGATCAATACTAGCATCATTCCCTGCATTACAAGAAACATTTATAGTTGTATAGGTAGCTTGTAATAAAGGTGGTTCGATAATAGTAAAGGTATCAGTAGCCAGATTTCCATTCGTATCAGTCACGGCTATTTCATAGGTTCCAACTCCAAGGTTAGTGACTGTATTTGCAGTGGATAGTGTAGTAGTGTTATCGATTGTATTATACCATCGATAGGTATATGGTGTTACTCCACCAGCTACCGTTGCAGTTAAGGATACTGTTGTATCACCAAAGCAAAGGAGTTGACTATCCGGCTGTATGTTTGTAACCTCTAAAAGATCAGGTTGTGTTACAACAAAAGTGTCTATTAGTGTACAATTGTTAGTATCGGTAATGGTTACTTCATAAGTACCTGCTTGTATGTTATTGATGGTAGCTGCTGTTTCAATAACAGGTGTTGTTCCATCTATTCTCCACTCGTATGTATATCCTGGAGTTCCTCCAATGGTCGTAATACTAATACTTCCATTACCAGTTTGAAAACCGGTAAGATTTGTAATGGTAATAGTATCTATAGCAATTGGAGCAGTAGGTTGTGTAATCGTAACTACAGCAGAGGATATCATACAATTATTAGCATCTGTTACAGTGAGCGTATAATCTCCAGAAGCAATTCCAGAAATATCCTGAGTAGTCGCCCCATTAGACCATTGATATCTATATGGCGGTGTACCTCCTGATACGGCTATATCAATCGCTCCTGTGGTATCTCCAAAACAATTTATATCTGTTTCAGAGATTGTAATGTCTAAAGGCTCCGGATCATCAACAAAGAACTGATCTGTAGTCATGGCTCCGTTAGGATCACTAATTTCTACTCTATAGTTACCTTCATCTGCGCCGATCAATAAGGCAGAAGTGTCTGATAATGTGTCAAATACACCAGATCCAACCGATGTTTCTTTAGACCATATATAAGTATACGGAGTAACCCCACCAGTTACAGTTGCGAATAAGCGAGCATTATCGTCTCCATCACATTTTAGATTGGTATCCGTAGTTTCATAAGCAATCGTAACTAATAATTCATCTTCTTCTGTAATTTCAAAACTTCTGGTTGCAATACATCCAGTATTATCCATAGTACTCGTGAATCCATTATCTCGGACGGTTACTATATAGTTTCCTGCTATACGATTAGAAATGTCTTTGGTAGTAGCAGTAAATCCATTAGGTCCTGTCCAGCTGTAGGTAAATCCATCATTACCGCCACTTACATTCACAGCAATAGCACCTGTGTTTTGTCCAAAAATCGTTATATGGGTTTCAGTTCCTGTAATCGTTATAGGATTTACCGGTCCACCTACGGTATGTTCTTCCATTGTGGTTTCACATAAATTGGCATCTCTTACAATAATTTGATAGGTTCCTACAGGCAATCCTGTAAATGTGCTGGATGCTTGATATGAAGCTCCGTTATTTCTGGAATATTCTAATGATTCTGTTCCACCTTCTGCATCAATTTCAATAGTTCCATCACTACCTCCAAAACAGTTAACATCAGTAAAAGTTACTGCATTGATCACTACAGCGGTTGGTGATGTTACATTGACAGCGGCAGAAGTTGTAGAAGCTCCTGTTCCATCGGTAACAATGACAATATAATCACCATCGGTAAGTCCACTGATGGTTTGATTTGTACCAATACTAGCGGATAGATTATTTTGATTATACCAATTATAAGTGTATGTATTATCACCACCAGTAGGATTAGCAGTAAATCCTGCAGTATCTCCATTACATAAGAGTTCTTCACCTGGAGTAATTGAAATAGATACGGCTAGTTCGTTTAGTGTAAAGTTTTGATCTACATCACAACCATTGGCATCTGTAACGGTAACAGTGTAGTTTCCATCAGAAAGATTATTGATTGTAGGAGAGGTTGCCCCTGTATTCCACAAATAGGTATACCCAGGAGTTCCTCCTTGTCCTAGAACAGCAATACTACCATCAGGATTTCCTGCAGTAGGGCTGGCAACATTTATAGTGTTTACACTCACATTTGTCGTAGGTTCTCCTACGGTTATAATTCTTTCGGAAGTAGGATTAATTACAGTACAAGTATTAGCATCTGTAAGGGTTAGTGTATAGGTTCCTTCTGCTAAATTGTTAATAATATATCCAATACTATTGTTTGGGATGTTGTTAATGGTTCTACTAAATCCTGCATCTCCACTTTTGATCATACTGATTTGATAGACACTGCTTCCACCAATAATATCTAATACGATCTGACCGGTAGCATCTCCTCTACACAGCGCATCGATAGGATTGACATTCTGAATTTGAAAAACAGGTGGCTCATTAATAGTTATTGTAGTAGAATTAATGACTACATCAGGATTGGCATTATTACGATTGTCGGTAAGACGCACTCGATACTCTCCAGCACCGAGATTGTTAACGCTAAAAGTAGTAGTTGTTAGTGAGGATGTATCTAATCTGTCTCCTGTAGTAATAAAAGTTCCTGATCCATTATTTTTAAAGAGTTCGAATCTATAATCAGGCAATCCACCAGTAGCAGTAATCGAAATAGCTCCATTGGTATTTCCGTTACAATCTACAGAGGTAACGGTAGCAGGGTAATTGAATACGAGTTGATCTGGCTGGGTAACCGTAAAACTTCTAGATGTACTACATCCTTCTGGAGCATCGGTAACGGTTAGTGTATAAGTACCGGCAATTAAGCTGGAGATATTTAACTGGCTAGAAGAAAATCCTGATGGTCCTGACCAACTATAGGATAAAGGAGGTGTTGTTCCTCCACTTACCGCAGGAGATATACTTCCATTATTACCACCGAATTGAGTGACATTTATGGGAGGTGTGTTTGCAATGGTTATTGCAGTAGCGGGATTGATAGTTTCTGTAACTGAAATGTTTCCACCAGAAGTTCCATCACAGTTATTACTGTCTTGTACCCGAATAGTATATGTTCCGGCTCCTCTAGATAATGTAATACTAGTACCACTAAAAGTAGTAAAACCACTACTATTAATACTGTATTGATATGGTGGAGTTCCTCCTGTGGCATTAATCGTTATACTTCCATCATTAGATGTTCCTTGACCACTTGCACAAGATGGGTTATTTGAAGAAGTACTAAAAGTAACAGCTGTTGGAGTACTAATTGTAAATTCATAGTGGGGTGAATCTGAACCTACCTGACTACTATTAAATATTGATTGATACTTGATTCTATATAATCCTGGAGCAAGATTATTTGGCCAGGTATATTCAAGATTAGCATTTAAATCTCCTGGATTAATTGAAACTAAAGGAGATGTTTGTATCCACCCTCCAAATCCATCTGAAATATCTAAAGGAGCAGAAATATATTCCTGTGGACCAATGTCTCGATCAAATGTCATTCTGAAACGTCCATTTGTATCTCCGCTACAGATAGGATTAATTGGTGCGGGATTTGGATTTATATTGGAATCCAATTCTGGAGAACAAGGGATTAGATTATATTCGATAATATCAGAATCCTGAGTAATGAACTGGAACAATCCTGTACTTATTAATATTTGTCCTCTGAAATATATTTTCCCGGTATATGTAGGTGGAATATTTAATGTCTCGAGATCTAGTTGTACCGGATTATTATTAAGAGAAGTGCTGATTAGCGTATTTTCATAGTTCACTCCATCAAGGCTATAATACCATCCGACTCCTTGCTCAGAGACACATGTATTAGATGTTAAAGGGATTGTCTCCTTTCTACAAATTACATCATCAGTCGGTTGCACTAAAACATTATTTGTGAATACTTTGACCGTAGTACAAGAAAAAGCACCCGAATCCCCTGCTATATTATAAACACCACAATCTGTGTTGGTAATTTGGATTTCACTATTATTGAAATCACAAGTATTTAGAATATATGATGAAGTCCAAGATAATATAGCTCGTGTTGGAGCTTGATCAAATTCTTCATAAACCTTATTACCTCCAATGGATGGAATAGAATTTGATATAGTACCACTATCTTTTAGTAAAGTATTCCCTCTAAATATTCTATATCTGTAGGTTTGGTTTGCTCCGGTATAAATTGAAGTGAATTCTCCTCCAGGAAGATCAATCTGAACAGTGTATTTAGTTTGTGCACTAATATTAGACCCTATCAACAGGAATAAAATGGTGTAAATATAAAAAATCTTGTTAGTCATAAGTTTAGTAATCTATTTTGATACTGCTATATTTAGAATAAGTACCATCATGAAACACTGCTCTAATAATATATTTGTAGGATGTATTAATAGTTAATCCTTTATCAGTAAATCTTTTCGTTCCTGCAGGTAATACTTTATATAAAGAAGATGGTTTGTCATCTATCGCTCTGAATAATTCAAAACTTGAAACTTCCGAATCTTTATAGCGCCAGCTCAATAAAATCGTTTTGTCATATTCGTTTACACTTCCATAAAAACCTTTAACGCCAGGTTTTAATGTCGTTTTTGGAATTACAACTGAAACAGGAGGAGCAGGATTAGATTCTAAGCCACTGATATCTCTTGCTATAATCGTATAACTGTAGTAGTTACCCTCTTCAACCTTTTTATCTTGATAGCTCTTATTTTTAAATTTTGGACTTTGATATAATAAGGTCCAATTTGGATCTTCTTTTCCTTTTCGGTAGATATAATGGGCTTCTACATCTTGACTAGAGCTATTTGCCCACTCCAATTTTACCTTGCCATCTTCAATATTATAAGATGTAAAAACAGGTGATGTTGGTGGAATTAAATCTGGCTTTATTAACTCTATTGTTTCTGATGGTTCAGACATATTATATCGTTGATCTACTGCAATGATTCTGTAAAATACTTTAGCATTTAGACTTTCTACTTTTACAGTATCTACAAACGTGTGGTTTTCATGTGGAGAATTCGTTATTTGAGAGTATTCTTCGTTTTTTAGGTTACCTCGGTATACTCGATATCCTTTAATATCTTCTTCAGTATTAGGTTCCCATTGTAGTTGGACAACTCCTGTGCTATCTACTTTGCCTTTTAATCCAATGGGTTTTTCTGGAGGGATAGAGTCTATGGGTTGGACCAACATAGAGAAAGAATCCCTTTGATTATTGTTCTTACCATTAGCAGTAATTTTAAAATAATTAGAAGCTCTTAGTTTATCATAACTAATTTTTCTAGCAGTTGGAGGGATATTGGTAACAACCGGTTTATAAGCTCCAAGATCTGTGTCAGATCTTTTTAATGTAAATCCAGTAATGTCATTATTGCCTTCTTCAGGAAAAGTCCAGGTGAGTTCTGCTTCATTTTCCGACTTTATGTTTTTTGTCTTTAGATGAGGAACGTACTTTAATACATTTTTACCTTCTCCTTGAACAATATTAGAAGCAGGACCTATTTCTCCAAAAGAAGAGACTCCTTTGATTCTGTATACATAATTTTTATCATTTGTAATAGAATCAACATAAATGGTACGAGCATTTTTTGACTTTTCTTTATTAATTGCTGTATAAGGAATATCACCTAATCTTTTAAAAGTGTCTCCTGTTTCAGAACGTTCTATTATATAGCTATTATAGGTAGCTTTTAATATTTTAGAATTCCAACTTAACAGTGTAGCTCCATCTTGAAAAATACCTACAAAATCGACAGGTTCGGGAAGTGGCTCATAATCAATAACACCTATGTAAACTCCTCCTTCTTTAGTTTGTAATTCAGTTTCAGGGATATTGGATATGACCTTATATAAATATTTTTCATTAGATCTTACAGTAGTATCTACATATCCTAACCCTGCCTTTTTGGCAATTTCAAAATCTTGATCTGCCGCATATAAACCAAATGCAAAACGTTGTTGTTGTTCTTCTGCACGGTTGATAATAGAGGCTAGGCCTCCATTACCTTCTACTACAAAGCTTTCTCCCCATAATGCTTGAGCCATAATTGCTCCGTTGTCATTGGTTTCGGCAATGGCTTCCCATTCCATCATAGGTACTGGCATAAAGTTTTGACCTATAATTAATTTTTCTGGATTAGTTAATGTTTTACGATCTCGAGAAATCGTATAACGTTCTAAGGTATATCCATATCGGTTTCCTTTTCTCCAAGAAATTGGTGTGTTTAATGTCCATCGTAAAAGCACTCTATCTTCTTGAGCCCTAGCTATTACTTTAACTTCTGATAATAGCTCTTTTGATTGTGCAAAAGAGATTTTCTCGCCAAAGAGCAGTATGAGTATTACTATGATTAATTGTTTATTCATTTTTATGTTTTTCAACCTTTCGTTTTTATTTTGACTTCGATCAGTTTTTTGAAAATTTGTGTTAAAATCATCCTGAATCTGTTGAAGGATTAATTTGGATTCACGTACATAAAATCAGCCGATGTTCCATTAATTCCTCCAGGTAGTACATATTTATAAGTACTATTATAATTTCCTGGTTTTATATAAGGAAATACTCCGTTTATTAAATAATCGTAATCCGCAATTTGATTTTGAAACGCGTCTGGGTTTTGCATAAAAGCATTTACTACTTTATATCTAATATCAACAAAATCAGATTTATAGTAAATAGGTAAATTATAAGAATGCGGTATTCGTTCTTTCAAATACTCACTATTTACATTGTTTTCTAGATATGTTTGATACCAGGTTAATTGATCCATTCCTTTTACTGGAGGGAATCCCATTTCAGATATGTCCCTATCTACGGTAAACCCTGGTTTTAAAGGGTAATTTTTGTAGATCAAGGGGTATATTTCATCTTTATAATAAGTGTCATCTAACACGGCTTCCACTTGAATCAATGGTTTCTCTAATGTATATTGATTACCTTTTAGTTCTACTATATCAAAAGGTTCACTAGTGTTAACAACTGCTTTTAATTTATGAACATCGGCATATATGATCTCTCTAAGTGGGGACGTAACTTTTTTAAATGTAATCTTTTCGGCAAAAGTATCATGATTACTAGACATAAATTGATAAGAAAGCATTTCTATAGTATCTGGATTGGTGGTTAAACCATCAATACTTACAGTTCTGATTTCTACGTTGTTTTCTTCATCACCAGTTGATGTATAATTTTCAGTAGTAGTACCAGATGACGCACTAGGCGGTAATGTTAATAATTTTAAAGAGAATTCTTTAGAATTATCTATTTCCGGTAATGGAATTTTAACCATTTTTTCAGCTGTATTATAAGAAACGGAGCTTTCTACAGCCATGTCATTATCATCAACAAAATACGAACGCTGAGACCATCCTGCATCAATATTAAATAAATAGGCTTGTCCTCTTTTTAGTTTTATATACCCTTCGTTATATTCTTTAGGGAAGAAATATTTTTGTCCAATTACTGGATAGGTATACTCAATATTGTTTAAAGGAATATAATCTGGCGCAGTACCCGTCGTAAAAGTAATGGTTTCTTCTTCTTTTATTACTTCTCCACTATAGGTTGCAGGCACCCACTCATTGTTTATTTTTTCTTCAAAAGTGACTGAAACGTGTAAACTCATAGCAGTTTGAGATGGAAGAACTTCGGTAGGAGTAAAACTTAAAAGGTCATTTTCGTTACTTAATGTAGTTTCTCCTTGTAGAATAGTTTCATTATTATCTTTTATCCAGAAATCATCTAGTTTAAAACGATAATAATGAATGTTATACTCTTCATCTTCAACTCTAATTTCAGATCCTATTTGCATATTAAATGCTACTTGCGGAACAGCAAATACGTCAATTTCTTTTGTTTTATCTCTAGGAGATATATCCGCAATGATCTTGATGTCTTCTAAAGGAGAACCACCACTAATAATATCACATTCTTCTCCAAATTCTAATTCGAATCTAAATCGCCCTCTGATCAATCCTCCTAATAGGTTATAGTACCCACCGATATATCCTCTAAACCAAACAGGATTAGGTAGTTTAGCTTGCATTAAAGTAGCTACCCCAACTTCAATAATTGGTATCTTCTTTCGGATTCCGAAAAATTTAATTTTAATTCCTAAGGATCCTTGTAGATATACATAACTCTGTCCATTTGCGTACCAACCATTTATACCAATCTGGCCACTACCTCTACAAATGGCATCACCATAATCTTTAACCATAATATCGAATCCAAAACCGGCATTGAATCGAGCATAAAATATTAAAAAAGTCATATCTCCAGTATCAAAATCAAGGCTAGAACCGAAAGCAACGCCACGACCGGCTTCGAGTGCATTTTCATCTCTCATATAATCTAACACTTCTGCATCTAGTCCTAATATTTCGGCTACCTGAGGTGGTGGTGGTGGTGATGCAGGCATGTAATCACCCATCATAAAATAACTCTTGGATGTCAAAGCCACACTTCCTACTCCGATTTTCAATCCTACTGGATCCGTTGGCGTTCCTACATGAATATACCATTTTCTAGGACCAAAGTGGATCACTGCCCATCCTGCGCGACCACCTTCTCCAACTCCTTGAAATACTCCTCCTAATAAATCAATGTACAATTCAAAAGTACCATGGAAGGTTTTTGCCTGAAAATCCATTTCTATTGCTACATAAGCGTTCATGCCTTTTTGACCCGTCATTACTGCAGGATAAATAGCTTTAGAAGCTTCCATCAAATCGGTTTCTTTTAATTGGTTTTCTACAGCATCTGGCATTTGAGATTCGTTTTCTACAATACCTCCGAAGTTTTCTGAGATTTCATCTCCAGCATCTTGATATTGTTCTTCTTGAAATAGATGTGCTTCTCCATATAGACTAATTCTATTGATACCTCCACTACTATTAAAAGCTACTTCGAAACCAAAACCTCCATTAACCAGAGTGGCTCCTCCAGCAATAGAAAATAACATCATAGCTTTTACTCCAAGACCAGAATCCCGATCGGGGACGTAATTTGCTCCGGAACTTCCAACTGCTATATTAGAACTAAATCCATCTTTCTTCATGCGATAGTAGGCACCACCACCAAACCCTGTAATGGCAAAGCCTGTAGGAACTATAATATTTAACCCTTCTACGAGTCCATCTACATACCAATATCTAAAATCTGTTTTACCAAAGGTCGCACTAATACTAACCGCAATTCCTCCGCTAAAAGTAGCTTTTACCATTCCGGCAAAACCATCACCATATACGGGATCATCTTCTCTGAATTCTACAAATCCTTCGATTTTGAAGCCCATATCGGCTTCTATTTCAACACGACGAAGTTTTACCCGTTTAAATTTCCATTTTTCAAAACCTTCACCTTGTTTCAGATCTCCTTCAATTGATAAACTCGCAGCTCCGGAAAATCCTCCATCACCTTCACCCATTAAATTGATGGCAATCGTGAAATCTAATGCTGCAATATTATCTTTTGCTCGTATTCCTATTTCCGATATAGTAACCGGAAAATTAGCTACTTTTACCTCTCCTGTATATCCGGCATGGCCAATTTTAATGATCGGACTTACCGTTTGTAATTGAAAATATTGGAATGTAATTCCTTCAAAATCTGCTGTTGCCGTTGCTGACGTGGATCCATCGTTAGATCCTTTAATAGCCATATTTCCATGTAAAACTGCTTTGGGCCTAAATTTTCCTTCGGTTAATCTAAGTTCTACAAAACTATTTTCGGTGAGTGTAGCTTTAGCTTTAAAAATATCGAAAGCGATACTTTCAGCAGGACTTGCGTTCAATACATATTCTTCATTGACTGGATCAATCAAAGCATTGTATACTAAGACTGTAGTTCCATTAGACTCATAATCTATAGTCGCTAATCGAGTCTTTTCATCTCCGTTATCATCTTCATAGGTCTCTGTATGTTTTCCTGAAACAGTTTCTGTTGTTACTGGTAATACAATAACTCCACCAAACCCAGCTCCGGCAAGACTACCAGCCACAAAATTGACCTGTAATCGATCTACAGAAATTTGCCATCCATCTGCATTTCCTTCATTAACGGGTAGGATATTTTCTGCCTTAAAATTACCAGAAACCCCATTATTGTCAATGAGTAATTTTTCTGCTCCAAAACTAATACGTTCATTACTTCCTTTTCTTTGGAATTGCTCCGGAAGCACAACTGTAACCGATTGTACGTATACACCACGCCATAGATCTTCCTCGCCTGCAATCAAATAAGTTTGTTGGTAGTCCTTCGGCCATTGCATATTTGGTGAATTCCTAAGGTCACTAAAGTCGAAAACGGCGGTATTGAGTTCGAAAATGGTGTTTTTTAAGGATGGTACCTGAAATCTCGGCATATTGATTTCAATAAGAATATCACTCCAATCACTAGCTATCATTTCGAAACTGGTGGTCACCTTTTTCTTGATACTTGTTCCAGGGATAGTAGAATTATCTATTGTGTTATCTGCTTTTACTGGAAGTAGTTTCTTTCTTGAGAATTCTACATCAACTGCTAATCCTAGTTCTTTAAATCCATCACAATCGATAGTTACGTAGGTCTTTTTATTAAGATCTCCTGTTTCTAGATCAAATCCTCCTTTGAGGATCATCATAATTTCTTTTCCTTGGAACGGAATACCTACATCTCCTAATAGCACTAAATCGGCATCTCCAAACAATCCTCCTTTATGAGAAAGTTTTACACGACTGGCACCAAAGAACAATTCTCTTTGCTTTCCTGTCTCATCAATTTGTGGAAGTTTTAACCGAACAAAGATCTCTAGTTCCGAATAGTCTTTACCAATCTTAATCTGGCTTACTCCCATGATAAATTCAGAGCTACCTATCTCTTTCTTTATTCCTATGGGTAAAGTAACCGGAGTTTGACCAGTAATATATTCAGTTAAGGTTTCAAGAAATTTATCTCCTTCAACCAATTCATTAATTACTTCTTCTGCTTTTCCTCTCAGGTTATTAGCTACCGTATCCGTTTCGAAACGTTCGTACAGCTCATTTTGCCAGAAATCTTGTCCTTCAGAGCTTTTAACAAGCGTTTTTAAATCTTTCTCAATCTTAACATTAAGATCTGCAAAAGAACGACTCATCATGATTGGTGGTACTACCGGAGCAACGGTTTCTTCTGAAGTAGATTTTTTGGTATCCTTATCTCCTGTACTTGCCACGATGTGGAAGGATAGGAGTAGGGTTAGTATAAGTAGGTAGTATTGTTTCATAATACTTGGATTATTTTCTAATTTCATTGTCGTTGTTACCTTATCTAAGGTATTGTTTGACATTTTTTTATTTTGCGATCTATTCTTTTATTAACTTTTCAATCTTTAACTCTTCTTTCTTATTACCAAGATGTATACGTTGCCACTTGTTAACTAATTACTCTCTAATTTGACACCAATTTCCGTTCATATCTCTGGTGTAATTGTGCCATATTTTATTAAAAAGCGGTATGTTGTCGAAACACCATTTTCCTATTAGTTCTGATAAAGTCATATATTCGGTAATCCCTATTGTATAATTCCGGACTTTATCTTTTAAAAATGTAAGATCGATTTCAGTATAATCACTTTTAATAATTTCAATTTCTCTTTGTTCAAGTGCTTTTTCTACTTCTATTCTAAATAAATTGGTATATGCAATAAGTTTTTCATCTTCTAAAAAAAGATGTTTTATTTTAACTACACTATTACTAAATATTCGTCTTACTTGTCCAAAATAAGTTAGTTGCATTTCATTCTTCTCTGGAAAGTAAAAAGAAAGGTGTTTATAATCCTTGAAGGAAGGGTAAAACAAATCCCAGGAAGGGTTTCTTAATGAGGCATTGTAAAATTTAGAATGCTTATAATCTTCTTTTATGGTATTACCTAGTTTTATGATATCTCCAACCTTTATGATACCTCCATCAATAATAGGTTTTTTTATGATTGGTTCTTTTTTGTTTTTTAGGTCATCTCTATATTCAAAACCTTTTTGTTGCTTAATTTCATCTTTACAATCATAAATTTCTCTAAGCAATATGCAAAAACCTCTTAATATGTCTTTATTGGCATTATAAGCATAATGATCTATTTGCTCAAGTAGTGTAGTGTATTCTATATTAATTTGATATTTTTGACTTAGATATCGGCTTATATAATGTTCAAGTTCTTTGTCGTCTTTCGCAAATAGGTATCCCTTTATAAAAGAAATAAAGCTGTTTCTTTCTCTGTCAGGGATGTTGTAATGAACCCATCTTAAGTTTTCGATTTCCTTTTTTGATAACATAGCTAAATGAATTATTGCTGTTTTTTAAAAACGAATATTAAATGCATCTTTGAACGAACCAATATCTGGGTTTTCTATTACTAATTTTTTATACTTATCAATTGACTCTTCTAATTCTTTTATTTTGCTTACCGATAATTGATCATAACCTAGTCTAAATTCAATTAAACCTTTATCAAATAATCCGTTATCAACTAAATATCTTAATTCTGTTATTGTCCCTCCGTTGAAAAAAGGATTGTTCGGATCATAAAGAGCCCTTAAATCGGTTATTAAATCAGTATGGAAGTAAATTTTCCCACCGTGGTCATATGATTTTTTTAATGTTTTTCCTACTAAAGGCAACCAATCTTTTGGATCTGTCATATTGGAGATTCCCTCAACTGATATAAATCCTCTAGTGAAAAAATCGCTAAAACTAGTGCTGTTTAGGTTACCGGCATAGCTTTGTAAAGGAGCTTGACGACTTCCTAGTGAAATGTTAATTAGAGAGGGGGATTGTTTCATGTGAATTACAAATCTCCATGTTTTAAAATATTCCTTCCTTCCACTATATTGTGCAAATTCGGCCCATCCACTATTATTAGGGAAGAATTTGTTTTTAGCCCATTGCATTAATTCATATGATATTTCTTCGTACTTTGAGTATAATTTAGTTCCAATGGCATTATTAATTTTATCTATTAAAGAGGAAGCTAAAGCATCTTCAAAAATGTTTTTTTGTGAATCACTCCAATTTTGAGTTAAATTTTTCACATAGCTTTCAACATCAGGATCGTCAAAAATGGATTTTACCGTTTTAATCCATGATTCATAACTCCCAGCTTTTTTAATCTCATCAAGATTATTTGTTACGGTACGCAAATTATCAACACTGCGTCCTAAATCTACTAAACCTTCGTCATATAAAAGCTGATAAGCTTTATATGAATCTGCATTTTCTTTTGCAAAAGTCTTAAATTCCAGACTAGCTTCATCTTGGTACTTTAAAAAATCGGTAAACCAACATTGAGCGTTGTTAATATTGAATACTAAGATTAATATTAAAAATGATATATATTTCTTTAACATAATTTAATTTTTATTTAGTACATATTATTACATCAGGATACTTCGTTCTAAAGTTTTTCCAGCTACTAAATATTTCGAATCCATCTTTATTGATTAACAATAATAGGTCATCTGCGTCGGCAAAATCTCTTAAAAACTGATTTTTTAGAACTTGACTTAATTTGTCAAACTCAGTTTTTAATCCGGAAAAGGCAGCTGTATTTAATTTAGAACTTAGAGCGGTGATATCATTAGCTACGTTATCAAAGTGTTTAGCAAATTTATCTTTGTGTTTTTCTACTTCGGCAAGAGTTTTTTGAGCATCGGATGCTTTATCACTAAGTACCGATGTTACCTGAACTTCATCAGGGTCAATATCTTTTATTCTTTTCGTGCTTAAAACAATATCTCCATCCTCAGTCTTTTTTGCAACAACAGCGAAGAAGTTGTCTACTCCTTTTTTACCGAATTTCAGATATGCTGCACCCACTGGTAATGCTAAACCAGCTGCATAAAATGGTGCTTGGCTCATATCACCTCTAGCGGAAGCATATATGAACCCCATCCCATCTCCAACTGAATCAACATATGGAATTGGAATTAAACTTAATCCGTCAGCAATTCCATAAACTAAAGGATCAATTACGCTATATCCATCAAAATCATAAAAGTGTGTGTCACTATCGAGTGTTGCATTAAATCCAAAATATACCTGGAATTTCTGACCATATCCAAAGGATGCGGTTTGACTCACAAAGTATGCTCTGGAAATTTCAGGACTTATAATATAGACTTCTCTAAGTTTAACCAGGTTGTCAGGTTGATAATAATTCCAAGTACTAGAATTTGTTTTTAGATCAATATCTATCTCATCATACTCTGCTCTTGCATATAATTCAATAGTTTGATTTTTATATTGCTGGTATTGTTCAATGAAATCTTGCCAATCTTGTTGAGAGGCGTGATCATCTAAATTGGCAATTAGACTACTTATTTGAGCCCTTATATTCTTTATTTGACTTACATATTTTGATTCAAAGAATTGTAAAACTTGGATAGATTCATATCCGCTGATATTGTTTGATTTCAGCATGGTTTCCACCATACTCTTATCAGCTTTCATGAAAAACTGCTTAACGTATAGTGGTTTTTCTATATACTTATATACTTCCAGAATATCTTTGAAAACGGATTGTCTATCGGATAAAACCGAGTTATTGGTTACAATTCCATTTTCACTTTGTGCGAAACCAACATTATAACAAGAATCATTGTTTGCGAAACCAACTCCGAAAATAGATTCATAATCAGAGAAAGTAACTATCACATGTACTATCTTTTTCCCATTAATAGAAGATTGATTATTTGTTATCGATCTTTGGGCTAAATCATTAATTTGATGATTTAAATATGATAGATTATTTTTAATTTTTAAGAAAGTGACAACCATGTAGGTGTCTTTTTTATGATAACTTAATAGATGTAATTTATCTTCTAATACTTCAATTTCATTTTTACTAACTGGTAGGTCCTTAGAATTCGCAAATCGTACGTGGCTATAAACACCTTTTGATCTTAATATTGTATCTTGGGTAGAAGTGATTGATGAAAGAGCGTTATTCAATGCATTATCAACTTCTTTTTGATAAAAAGTTATAAGGTCTTTATGTTCTTCATTGTTTTCATCTAAATAGTCAAATTGGTCACAACCACTATTTTCATTGGAATTTGTACCTGGACAAGGAATTTTGGCTTTGAACTCTACATTCGAATTATCAGTAAAGGAAAAATTATTCTTTTTGTCTTTTATATAACCCCAAGTAGTTTTATAATAAGTATCTGTTCCGCATCCTCCATTATCTCGATATAAATAGACTTCACTATCATTGCTTAATGTTTTTTCACTAATACTTAGAACAGTGCCATCATTTGTTACATATCCACTGAAATTAGCTCCGTCCGCCAAATAATGTTTGTCTTCAAACTTAATCCCTGGAACGGCGCCTTGAGGAATATTTGTTTGGTTAGAATTACCGGTAACCGTTCTTGAACTATCAAAGCTAAATGGTTTCCAGTCAGGAGTTAACCATACTTTACCACCCAATTCCCCATCCTCATCACCTTGGAACCAATAGATCTGGATACCTGGCGCATGCAATTTTTCCCAATCCATATGGGTAAGTATAGTTCCTGTACCATAGTCCATTAACAGATCAGTAGTTCCGGTAGTGTTATATTCAGTAAATGGATGCTCTAACCCAAAAACTCCGTGCCCTAATTCGTGGGCTGCGGTTCTACCTTTATCATCACCTGGGAATATGAAACCAAATTGTCTTTTAAGCGGCATAAAGCCTTCTGTACCTGTGTCAGAAGGAGGAATATCAGTAACAAATAAGTAATAGGTGTCTTTTTGGTAATCTCCTACGGTTTTAAATTGACTAATCCATGCTTTTTCACCTTCTGTATATTGAGATAATAAACTACTATCACCTACATCAATACTCGTATCAGAAATCGAAATAGGTGTAGCGGAAGTCACATTAAATTGAACTCCTGCCGGATTGTATATTTGATTAATGCGTTCTCCTATACCGGATAAACTAGCTCCATTTACGGAGATCAATTTTACATTAACTCTGGTAACATCCTGATTAGCCAGATGCCATAAATTAGCTGCTCCGGCTACTGTGTATTTGGCGGTAGAATCTTTTGGTTTAACGGCAGCTATGATTTGCTGTTTTGCAAAATCAAATGTTTTTTTCAGAGATAGGGTTGCAACGGTGCTATCTGTATCCCATACGGCTTGTACTTTGGTTCCTTCTTTGGTTTTAAAGATAATATCAGAAGCTGTATGGTCATTATTAGAAAATGAAGCTTCCGCCGTTAAGAAGTCTGTGGGATGACTGCTTAATGCTGCGATGGCTTTATACGGAATATTATATTCTCCACCACCCGATATAGGTACTTTATCATATTGATTGGCAATGTTACCACCTGCATTTTCAGGTGCCGTATCAAAACTATAATACCCATTGGTATTGTTAAAAGTAACTGTAACTCCAGAAGCTGTAATTTCATTGACGCCACCGTTACCAATTCCATTAGTATTTCCTGCCGTTGCTGAGCCTCCTTCAGCTTGTTCTGCAGTAGTAATGTTACCATCAGCATCTACAAACCAGTCTTCATTGTTGTTATCGTGAAAAAGAATATCATTTCCTCCAGGAATTGGATCAGAAACAGTACCATCGTCTCCTATTAATATGATATCACCGTTGTCATCGATTTGTATATCTACGATATCCATATCAACAGTTATTTCCTGTGTGTCTCCATCATCTCCGGTAATGGTGTCTATAATTACATCTGCATCAACAATGCTTCCCCAATTAGGATCATAGGTAGTAACAACAAAACCATCTACCAATTTCATATCAGTATTGATTTTGATATTCTGGAATTTTATAGGAATGCGGACAGTCGCTAACCAAGGTGTACTGATATATCCTTCTCCAGAAAAACTTCCAGAACCGGATACTTCTTTTACATACACAGGAAAATCACCCGCAGTAAATACATCATTCACAAAAAGTTCGGTAAGTAATTCCTGATTAGATAGATCTACAGGATCTGGATCGATACCACAGTTGGCATATTCTGCCATTTCTTCACTTAAGGTTCTAAAAGTATCTACAGGAGATTCTCCAAAACTATTTTCAGTACAATTACCTACAATTCTGTATTCATAGATAGTGTCTGGTTTAAACTCATCAATGGTTACATAATCGCGTGGTGTGGTTTTTTTGTACCATCTTGTGCTACCTGCTTCGCGATACTGTACGGTATAATCCAAATGTTCCGGATGACCGATCCAACTAATTGTAGCATTGGTCATACTTACATCACGTACTTCAATACTTGTCGGGAGTTCACAATTACCCTGATAGTCAAACCAGAAGATCTCACTGTTTCCATTGTTATTAAAAACAGAAACTTCTTCTCCGTTATTAGTTGCAATAGCTCTAACACGCCATGCATATCGTTTGCCAGCTAATAATAATGGTTGAATAGGACCGTATAATAAACTCGTATTGGTAGTAACTTCTTGATAGAGTGGAGGCGATGATAAAAATATCGCTTGTGGATCAATATATGTGTCCCAAACCTCTACAATACTAAATTCGTAGGATACGTTAGGAACATTAATATGTCTTGGTGTCCACTGAAATAGAATATTGGTTGGATTCTGCTCTGAAATCTTTGATTCGTTATCTGGTTTGTTAAGAAATGGAGGATCGTTATTAATTAAAAATACAGTTGCACAACTTTTGGATGATAATCGATTCCCGTTAAAGGCATCAAAAACTTCAAAACAAAACCGATACATGCCATCTTGTAATGGATTATTGTATTGAACAGAAGAGAGGCCTTGTAAGTTTTGTTGCTCAAAATAAGGAGCTAATTCTGTAACAGTTAGGTTTAGAGGAATTCCTCCATCTAAAATCAGTGTAGGTGCACCAATTACTACTGGAGCACTTGTTGCATTGATGCCATTACCCTCTATAGAAACTGCTAACCGAACTTCTCTGCTTGATGCCGTAACATCACTTAGTACCAATTGAACCCGTAAAGGGCTGTTCATAAGTCCTGAATTCGCATATCCAGATAAATTAGTAGGATAAGGAGGAATGGCTTGCGGAGTTACTCTAACCGGAAAACTTTGCGCTAATGCAAATGTCACCTGTACTAAAGCAATGAGTATAAGTAGTAGTTTTTTCATATGTAATTTTGGGGAATTACCAACTAGTTATCTGAACTTCGATATTGTTTATCAAAATAGATGATAATTTGCTCCTCTAAATATATATTAATTTTTTCTAAATCTTTACCTTCAGCCTGCATCCTGAATGTTTCTTCCTGCGTTAATTCCTTGATTTTTTTGATGTTATCATTGTTTTTAACCACAGTATTACCATTCAATAGCTTCTCGACTTCAATTCTTAAAAACAGATATGCTTCGAATTTTTCTCCTTCTACCTTATACCTAGTAGTCATCTTCATGTACTCAAACTGAGCTTCATCTGAAGCAGCATTTCTATCTGATTCACTAAGAACATGTGATGGATGATTTTCTAATTCGAATTTGGTTTTAGCATATACATCCTTCATCTTCTGATCTTTATTAACAAGCTCTTTTTGTAAGCTTATTAAAACAGATTGTAAGCGTCTTTGATATATAGGGATGTAATCTTTTCGCATATAGATACTATCGAGAAAATCAATAGCAAGGTTTTTGAAATCTTCATCATTTCTAGCTTTTTCTTTAAGATCAGCAAATAATGATTTTAATTTATTTTTGGCAAAAGCATCCTCATTACTGTAATATTCCTTCTGAGCAATAGCTTCTATTTGATCCGCTACAACAGAAGCATTGTTGTCATAAATCTCACCTCTGTAACGGAATCTATAGTAATTCTGCTTATCAATTTTTTCTTTCTCTAGTTGTTCTTCTAATTTCTGAAGTGTGTCTTTCGAAGCTTGTTGTTTTGTCTTTTCATTCGCATCTTCAGAAGTTCTTCTCTTAAAACGAGCGTCAATTTTTTTCACATCAAAAGAGTAACTATATCCCAGAGTAACTGTAAAGTCATTGTTACTGGAAGTGTTTGCTGTGTTTCTGAGTAATGTCAGTGCATTTAGATTGATATTGTGCTTTTCTTTATACACATAACCAGCATTGGCTCTAAAATTCATAACATTGCCTTGCGAATCTCCGTTCGTTAGACTCTCGTTATAGGATACGGAAAAACCTGTTCGCAGTTTTTTGTCAAAAAATTGTTTATTTACAGATAGGGTAGGACCGTAGGTTAATGCATCATTCTCTTCGATAGCATTATACGCGGCATTAATTGCTCCACTAATCGTTAAAGCACGTTCTGGATATGCTACAGAATAGTTAGCACCAGCATTATAAAAATCTGTTTTATTATTGGTTGCATCCGCAGTACCTTGTTCATCTTTGGTTGTTTGATACGTTAGATTAAGACCTACACTTTGTTGCTTTTTTTTGCTTTGTGAGAGTAGATATCCCAAGTTTAGCGAGGCATTTTGGGATACTTGTTTGAAATCCAACGTATCTAAGTTTTGTAATGGATCTACTTCATTAATCACATCAAAAGCCGTTCTAATATTGGTATACGATTGAAAGTTAGAATAGGATGCAGCAATATTAAATCGATCAGAAGCTTTGATATTAGCATTGATTGCAGCAACAATTCTATTGGATTGTGATTCTTTTTGATTTTTAAGGTCATCTCTTTGTAATCCGGCATTAACAGCTAAAGATAGATAACCATTAAACAATTCTTGAGAAGCATTTACAGTTATATTTTCGAGATCATTGTTAAAAAAGTACGCACCGAATGTTCTATACTGAGGATCGATACGCTCATATCCTACACCTAAACTTCCTTTTCCATATGAATAGGTAACATCTGCATTAAATGCAGTATAATAATCAGTAGAAGCTCTTTCTTTAATTAAAAACCCTAAGATATTAGAGTTTGAATCTGTTTCGCCATCTTCTAGATTTTCTGTAACAGCACTTTGAGCTACTTCTAAATTAAAACTTAATCCTTTTGTGATTTCTACAGAAGATTCTAAACTAACTACCAGATTTTCTTTGGGGTCAATATTTAAATCTTCAGGTATTGGAATATCTAATGATGAGGCTTGGTCTTTTGCTTTAAAAAAGATCAGCCCTACAGAGAATCTATTGAAATCATACGATGTTTTTAGTCCATATCCTATTCTTTTGTAGGCAGGAATTGCTTCAGGAACCTGGTCATTATACTCAGTAGGTCGCAAGAATCTACCATATAATGCACTTATTTTAAAAGGCCCATTAGGCGTAAGATCAGTTCCAAAACCTGTAAATTGATGTCCACTGACTGTATATGGAGAAAAAGTCATAGCTACGTCTCCGATATGAGTGGCAACCCATTTATAAGATGGATGAATACTTAACCTATTAATCTTGAAAGGGGTGCTATATGCAAAATCCTGATTAGTATACGAAAATGATAAAGGAATGTTATAAATTCCGCTAATATTGAAGTTTAAATTACCATTAAGGAAATACGTGAATGGATCCCTGTTAGCTGTTCCATTATAGTACACAGAATTAGCAGAAATACCCCCATTAATTTTTACTAATGGAGCTTTACCTATTTGATCTAAATTTTGACCAAACAAGGGAAAAGAAAGGAGAACCAGTAGGTAGAGTAATGTTTTATTCAATATAGGGGCTTATTTTGGGATTGCGAAATTAAGTTTTTTTTAACACTGTTCAAAGGGAAAATTCTAACTTTCAGAACTTTAACACAAATAGTAATCTTATTCCTACTTATTTTGTCTAAAAAATGTTGTTTTTAAGATTTCTGTATCCATAAACATTGTTTGATGCATATATTTTCTTTTGATTAGAAATTAATACCGTTTATAATTAGTGTCATAGCATCCAATGTTGTTACCATTCAAAACAAGGATTTTTTTGATGTTTGTCTAAAAAAGTGGAACATAATTATACAATTCAAGGAAAAATTGAACAAATAAAAAACGCCGCAAATTTGCGGCGTTTTTTATTTGTATTAAAAATGTAATATTACTTATTACTATACAGTTGCTGTAACTGGTGTTTCGATTTTTACACTTTTTTTACTGCTAAATCGAACTTTTACTTTATGCACTATAAAGAATAAACAAGGAACAATGATTAAGGTTAAGAATGTAGCGATAATTAATCCATAGATTACGGCCCAAGCTAATGGTCCCCAGAAAATAACATTATCTCCACCAATATAGATTTTAGGATCAAACTCAGTAAACAACGAGAAGAAATCAATATTAAAACCTACCGCTAATGGAATCAATCCTAGTACTGTAGTGATTGCTGTTAATATAACTGGTCTAAGACGTGCTCTACCTCCTTTTATAATAAGTTTCATTACCTCATCATTATCAAGTAATTCTTTCTCTGGAACATTAAGTTCTACCTTCTTACGATCGATAAGCAATTGCGTATAATCTAGTAACACTACACCATTATTTACTACAATCCCAGCAAGAGAGATAATCCCCATCATCGTCATCATAATTACAAATGCTGAACCTGTTATCAAAATTCCTCCAAATACACCTATAAAGCTTAAGAAAATGGCAATCATAATAATAGTAGGCTTGGATATAGAACTAAATTGAAAAATCAAAATCAACATGATAAGCCCTAATCCTGCAAAGAACGCGCCCATCAAAAATGTCATTTGTTTATTTTGCTCTTCTATCTGACCTGTATAATCAATCTTAACACCTTTTGGTAAATTAGTAAAACTAGCCATTTCTGTCTGTATTTGAGCTACAATAGCTCCAGCATCAGTAAATCCAGGTTGTAATCCAGAATATACTGTTACTACACGTTTAGTGTCTTTGTGTTTTACGGCACTAAATGAGGAAGTGTTTTTTTGAGAAGCTACCGCAGAAACAGGAATTTCTTTGAGTTTACCAGAAGCTTGATCTCTAAAAGTAATATTTTGATTAAATAAGGCGCTCGTATTGTAACGATTGTCTTCATCAAAACGAACATAGATATCATAATCTTCGCCACCTTTCTTATAAACGCCAGCTTTTTCTCCAAAAATTGAACGCCTTAATTGATTACCTACCTGTCCTGCTGCTACTCCAAGTTCTCCTGCTTTTTCTCTGTCTACCACAACTTGCATCGCAGGCTTTCCTTTATTAACATCAATTTTTAATTCTTCTATTCCTGGAATATTTTTTTCATTAATGAAGTTTCGCATTTTTTCTGCTACGGTAATCAATTCATCATAATCAGAACCTTCAATTTCTATATTAATGGGATACCCAGCAGGAGGACCAACAGCATCTTTTTCTACAGATATGGCGACACCGGGATAAATCCCTTTTAACGTATTTTGTACTTTTTGGCGCAGTAATTCAGAGTCTTTTCCTTTTCTGAATTTGTACTCTCTCATCGCAGCTATAATTTTGGCTCTATGTGGCATTTCTGCACTACTTCCTCCATCTGTCAGTGGATTTCCGGCACCTTCTCCAACCTGAGACACAGCTGCCTCTACCAAAAAGTTGTGATCTTCGCCTTCGATATATTCCTGATCATTTATAACTGCATATACACGATTTTCAATTTCTTTGGTGATCTTATTAGTTTTTTTGATATCCGTTCCTTGTGGATATTCAATATAGACAATGATCTGGTTAGGAGTATTGTCCGGGAAAAATTCAATCTTGGTGCGCTGACTACCTACAGAAGCACCGAACATTGCAAATACGATAAATAATAAAAGGAAGGTTCCTATAATAAAAGCATAAGTACGCCATCCTCTTAGGGCAAATGAAAGAAAACGTTGGTAACTGTTTTCTAACCAAGTCAAAATACGTCTCTGAAAGAAGTTTGCTGCATTTTTCAATAGAAAACGATAGATCCAAAACATAATAGCTGTGAAAATCATTAAAGTTCCTAATCCTCGAACCGGTCCACCAACTATCAGAATAAAGATTCCAAATCCGCCAAGAAGAATACTTAATCTAATAAGCTGTTTGATGGTCAGTACTTTTTCGCCTATTTCCATAAATCGGGAGACTAACATTGAATTAATGAAAATCGCAACAAATAATGAGGATCCTAGTACCACAGAAAGTGTTATAGGGAAGTATTTCATAAACTGTCCCATTACTCCAGGCCATAATCCAAGCGGAATAAATGCAGCAACAGTTGTTAGGGTAGAAATAATAATTGGAAATGCGATCTCACCAATTCCTTTTTTAGCAGCTTCAGTACGAGACATTCCTTCTTCTTCCATCAACCTAAATACGTTTTCTACAACTACGATTCCATTATCTACCAGCATTCCTAATCCCATAATTAACCCAAAAAGGATCATGGTATTCATAGTGTATCCAAGTAATGAAAGAATCATAAAGGACATGAACATAGACATGGGTATTGCAAATCCAACAAATAATGCATTTCTAAACCCTAAAAAGAACATCAATACACTAACAACAAGAATAATCCCAAAAATGATGTTATTTACCAAATCATCTACCTGATTAATAGTTTTAGACGATTGATCGTTTGCGATACTAATGTTTAGATCAGTTGGGAATACATTTTCCTCAGCATCAGCAACGATTTTCAGGATTTTATCAGCTGCTTCTACCATATTTTTTCCCGAACGTTTCTTTACTTCTAACATCACCACATTATCACCAAATTCTCTGGCATAGGTAGTTTTATCTTCTTCTTTAAACGTTACTTCTGCTATATCCCGTAAATACACAGCTCCATCCTGTGACTTAACTACAAAATTATCTAGTTCTGAAGGTTGATCAATTTCTCCAAGTATTCTAATAGTTCTTCGTTGTCCGCTGCTAATCATGTTTCCTGCAGACATGGTGACATTGCCATTTCTGATAGTGTTTAGAACATCATCAAAACTTACTTTTGCAGCCATCATTTTATAAATATCCACAGCAACTTCAACTTCTTTTTCCTGAGCTCCACGAATATCGACACCTTTAATTTCTTTTAAGTCTTCGATCTCATCTTCTAGGTACTCTCCGAATAGCTTTAGCTTTTCTACGGTATAGTCTCCCGTAATATTAATATTCATGATGGGAGTTTCCTCAGAGATACTAAGATCAAAAACATTAGGCTCTACTTTTGCACCATTAAATGTTGGCCAATCCTCATTAGATTTTTCAGAATCTACCTCGTCTTTTACCTTTTGTTTAGCTTCTGCAACCGTAAGATCTTCATCAAATTCTACAGTAATAATACCATAATCCTCTTGAGATGTGGATACAATTTCTACTACGTTACTAACGTTTTTTAGTTTATCTTCTAAAGGATCAACAATCAATCTTTCTATATCTTCAGAGGTGTTACCAGGATAAGGAACACTAATATAAATTTTGGTTTCGTTGATTTCAGGAAAATTCTCTCTCGGCATTGAAAAGTATGCTGATAAACCTAACACCAGAAAAATACCAATCATTACATAGATTGTGGTTGGATTATCTATCGCCCAGGACGCTAATCTAAATTCTTTATCTACTTTTTTCTTATTAACTTCCATAGAATCTAGTTTATAATTTCTACTTTTTGACCATCTTTAACACTTCTGGCGCCTTCGCTTATAATCGCATCACCATTCTGAATACCTTCTAGGATTTCGATATAATCTCCTTGCGTTTTTCCCGTTTTCACAATAACACGTTTGGCTTCTGCAATGTTTTTGGCATCGATATTAGAAGTTACATAGGTATATTGATCTCCTTCGGAGTTTTCAGATATGATACTTTGTGGAATCAGTATTGCTTTTTCACTGGTATAGTCGTTGATCTTAACTTTTGCAGTTAGATTCGGTTTAATAATTCCGTTTTTATTAGGTATCGCAACTTCTACGGTAAAGGAACGGTTGTTAGGATTTATATAATTTCCTACCTGACGGATTTTCGTATCAATTGTTTTTCCTAAAACAGGAAAGTATACTTGAGTTTCTTTTCCTTTTGTAATACTTGAAATATAGCTTTCAGGGACTTCTACTTCAATATACATATCATCAAGATTGATAATACGAATCAATTCTGTTTGCCCAGGAGCTACGACACTACCTTGTTCTGCTATAATATCATCTACAATTCCAGAAAATGGAGCACTTACAGTTGCTTTTGCTAATTGTCTCTTTATTTGATCTACTGATTTTTGTGCAGCTTCATAATTAGTTTTTTCCTGAAGATATTTGATCTCTGAACCTATTTTTTGTTCCCATAATCTTTTTTGTCGCTCAAAAGTTGTTTTTGCTAATTGAGCTTGAACTTCTGCTTGAGAAAGTTGTTGGCTTATTCCGCCATCATCTATTCTTGCTAAGGTTTGACCTTTAGAAACTCTTTGTCCTTCTTTCACATAAACTTGTATCAATGTACCAGATACTTCAGGATATAAGACAATATTCTTTTTGGTTTCTACACTTCCTTGTAATTCCAGATAATGATTAAAAAGCGAATCTTTAGCAATAATCGTGGTCACTAAAGGAAGTTTTTTAATACTATCCAGAGATGCAATAGCTGCATCTAATTGTTTCAATTTGTCTGCTACAGCCTGTTGTTCTGCTACAATTTCACTTCTTTTGGTTCTAATTGCTGTTAAATCACCTTTTTCAATGACTTTGTCTATGGATTTTGCGCCTTCCTGCCCACAAGAAACTATAAGAAGAAATGCTGATAATATAATAAGTATCTTTTTCATGGGTATATTTAGTTATTAGGTGTATTTAAAATAGTTTCTAATTCTGCTTTTTTGTTAATTATAGTAAGCATAGATTGTAGTACTTCTTGTTGTACGTTATATAATTGTAGTTGTGCCTGTCTTAATTCTAAACTACTTGCAAGTCCTTCTGTATACTTAATTTGATTTTTATTTTCTATTCTTTCGGCCAATGCAAGATTCTGCTTTGTGGTTTCGTAAGTCTCTATAGAAAATTGATAATCGTTAATTGCGGTATTATATTGAAGTTGAATTTGTTGCTGTGTTTGGATAAAATTGGTATTAGCTTGTTCAAAAGCAATTTTTGCTTGTTTTGTTTTAGCGCTTCTTCCAAGTGAACTGAAGATTGGGATTTTTAGATTAACCCCTAAAATTGAAGATTGAAACCAACGTTGATCATTATCTAAAAATGTAAACGAATCACTATTGGCCTGTGTGCCGTAGTTTACAAATGCTGATAATGATGGTAAAGCTTTGGTTTTTTCAAGTTTTAGCTCTAACCTTCTTTGTTCGGTTAATAGATAACTGAGTCTATAATCAACATTGTCTTCTATTACAAAAGGCTTGTTAGTTACTGATGGATCTAAGTTTTTCATAGTTAAACTGTCAAGACCATCAGATAAAACTGTATTAGAATCTACATCAACTCCAATTGTTAGATTAAACATTTGCAGTGCAATTTTTTGTTGACGTATTGAGTTATTGAGTTGATTATTAGTTTGTAATAAAGTGATTTGTAATTGTTCTACATCTTCTTCTTCATTCAATCCATTTTCGAATGTTTTTCTTGCTTCTTGGTAGTTTTTTTCAAGAGTTTCTTTATTACTCTGAAGTATTTTTACACTTTCCTGAGCAACAAGAACGGCTCCGTAGGAATTGATTACAGCTTTACGTACTTCTAAAAGAGTTTTTTCTTCAGAATCATTGCTGAACTGTAAGAAGCTCTTCGCTGCTTCTAATCCTACTAGATAAGATCCGTCGAATAAAAGTTGAGATAATTTGGCAGTTGCAGAAAGCTGTTCTTTTGTTCCAAAAACTACGGGAACAAATGTGCCTGGATCTCCACCAGAGAATTCTCCTGGAATTAAAGTTACTGGTTGTTTTAACTGATTTTGATAATCTACAGTTGCATCGATCTGTGGAAGCCCTGTAGCGGTAGTCTCCCATTTTTTCTTCAGAGCTTTAGCTACATCACGCCTGGCGTTGATAGATTCATAACTATTCTCTATTGCAAATTCAATAGCTTCATTTAATGTAAATGAATATTGGGAGGAAACAGGAGTTTCCTGGGCAAAAACAGCTAATGTGAATAAGCTAAAGAAACACAATGACCAAAGGTTGTTTCTCATAATTTATGATTGTTTTATTAGATTGTTTAAAATTTTTAATCCTTTTTCGGTAGCAATTCCTCGTATGTGATATTCTAAGTAATCTTCCATCAGTTTTCTAATTGGAAATCCTTGAACAGGAAACATTTCCTTGTCCTTAATTCCCGTCATTCCTATAAAATAGATTCTAGATATAAACTCTACATTTATGTTGTCTCTAAATACACCATTGTCAATTCCTCTTTTTAGATTTTCGATTACACAATTTTGGAAAACTCCAAATTGCTTTATTTTTAATGCCAAATGTATTTTAGGATAGTATTTCTGAAGTTGATATTGAGGAGAGGTTTTCTCATCCTTTAAATGATGCATAACAAAAGCCTTAATCGCATAGAGCTCTTCAATGGGATCTTTCTTTTCTTCCAGAATGCCGCTAATACCTTCATTGATTACACAAAAAAGGTGGTTGGTAGTTGCTTCTACTAGTTTTGTTTTATTCTGAAAATGTGCATAAATCGTCTTTTTGGAAATACCCATTTCTGAAGCGAGATCGTCCATAGTGACACTCTTGAAACCTAGGTTTAAGAACATATCATTCGCTTTTTCAATTATTTTTTCCTTCATCTGGGGCATAAATTGTTTTGTGCAAATGTACGCGAGGAAACTTTAAAAACATTAATAGTTTCCTAAGTTTCACAATTTTTTAACACTGATTTAATTTGAGCTGTCATTTTAGCGGGTTAAATTGTTATGAAGAAGAGGTTTTTTTTGATATAACGAAAAAAGGTTGCCCTTTTTGGACAACCTTTTAGAATAGTTTTGGATTTTTTTTAGTTATAAAGTTTTTTTCGGAATCTTGTATATGCCCTAAATGATTTGTTTGCTTGCGTTTGTCTGCGTTCAACCTTTAATCTACTTCCAGTTCTAACTTCTGGGCTGAATGGTAGCCAAGGGTTTTGTACTGTTATCGTTACTGTCCAATAACTAGTATACCATATCCCATTGTCGAATTCAACCTCTTTTCTTAATTGCCACGAACCTTTATGGCGGTAAAACTTCACCCTTGTGCTACCACAGATCACGTTTGTCCAAGTAAAAGCCTCATTTAGCTTACGCCAATTTCCACCAAAGACTGAATTTCTTATTAGACTATTCCATTGACCAGAATCACAAAATTCTATATAATCAGGATTTGTATTTAGAGGGGTTAGGCATCGTTGATTTCTGAAAGTGCTTTCGCTTTCGTTATAACAATTACTGCTTTTTTGTTTGATTTCCTGGAAATTGGGATCTAATATCTTTATTTCTGTATTAGAATTTTTAATAGTTCTTCTGGATTTTTTTACTGCATCTGGGCCAGCCATTTTAGCTAGAGTTTTTGGTATAGAAACGTTTTTGTTTGTAATCTCAATAAATAAATTGAAGGGACTCTGTTGTTCAATGTTCTGTATCCAACTTGGATCATTTAGTTTTGTGTAATCGTACACTTTTCCTTTTAAGAATATGTCATAGGTGTTTTTATCTTCATTGCTTAGTTCAATAAAAGTATATTCCATTCCATCTTTTTGAATAGTAGCGATTACTTTCGATTCAGGTAGATTGTCATCAGATAATTGTAATGTTTCAATATTATTTTGTTTAAAATTAATTATCTCATTTGGATCTTCTGGCTCACAAGAACAAAAAGCAATAATTAGCGATACGGTTGTGAAGGTTTTAAAAGTGTGTTTTTTCATGATTTAAAAATTATAGTTAGTACTGTTTTAATCAAAATTAGGATTGAGTATTTTTTTGGTGTCCGAAAATCTTTAGTTTCAAAAAAATAGGACATACTTGTTTCGTTATCCAATAATGTTTTAATATGAATTGTTTTTTAATTTTTATTTTACCTTAGCACAAAAAATCGATAGTGCATACCATTTCAGATTATCAAGGGTATTTTTTAGATTATTTATCAAAGAATACAATAGAAAAAGAGCCAAAAAACCTCTACGAACCAATTTCATACATTTTAACTCTTGGAGGAAAAAGACTAAGACCAACGTTGGTTTTGATGACTTCTGAAATTTTTGGAGGGTCCTATACTAAAGCTCTCGATGCAGCTTTGGCTATAGAGGTTTTTCATAACTTCTCTTTGATACACGATGATATTATGGATGATGCTCCATTACGAAGAGGTAAAGAAACGGTTCATGAGAAATGGGATATTAATACAGGTATCCTTTCTGGAGATGCTATGCTGATCAATGCGTACCAGCTTTTCGAAAATTATGAAGGTGATACGTTTAGACAATTAGCTAAGTTGTTTACTAAAACTGCTATAGAAGTATGTGAAGGGCAGCAATATGATATTGATTTTGAAACCAGAGATGATGTAACAATTCCGGAGTATCTAAAGATGATCGAGTATAAAACGGCAGTATTAGTGGCTGCAGCTATGCAAATGGGCGCAATCATCGCAGAGGCTTCTGAAAACTGTAAATCACATATTTATGATTTTGGACGATTGCTCGGGTTGGCTTTTCAACTACAAGATGATTATTTAGATGCATTTGGCGATCCTGCTACATTTGGTAAACAAGTGGGTGGAGATATTATTGAAAATAAAAAGACCTTTCTGTATCTTATGGCTATGAACGGTGCAGATAATAATGTAAGAAAACAACTAGAAGGTTTGTTTTCTTTGAATCCAGAAGATCCATCGGAAAAAATACAAACGGTTAAAAGTATTTTTGAAGCTACTGGTGCTAAAGAAAAAACAAGGTTGGAAATCGAAAAGTATACTAGAAAAGCTTTTAAGGTTTTAGATGATTTGTCTGTTTCCGAAGATAAAAAGAAAGTTTTGCAAATTTTTGGAGAACAATTAATGAATAGGAGTGTCTGAAAAACAAAATATTGTATCAAGTGAGCAGTTAGTCCAGGAAATTTCTGGATCTGATTTGTATCCCCAATTGATTCAACAACTTCAAAAAGATCTAAATCGAGCAGGAATTGATTATGAAATAAACCTTAATGCAGCTCCTAAAGAACTTTTTTTAGAGATAGAGCGATTGCTTTTGAAAAGATTAAATACGGCGTTTAACGAGTTTTTAAATTTGTTATATGCAGTAGATGTTTCAGAAAGAGATATAAGAAAATGCGATTCAGAAGAAAGTGCTGTTATTGCACAGCATGCAACATATTTGATTTTAAAAAGAGAGTGGCAAAAAATATACTTTAGAAATTCATTGTAATACCTCACTAAGCATATGAAGTTATTTGGTACTATGTTATTTTTATTTGTTTTGAATGTTAGTTTTGGTCAGGAGATTTTTGATAAAACTAATAGCTCATACGAATCTTTCTTAGAAAGAATAGTGGATAAGGATACTCTAATTAAAAATCGAACGAAGTATTACAAATGTTCTGAAGATCTGTCCGGAAGAATTGAATTTTATTATCAGAACAAGGAGTTAAGGTTAATGACTCATATTTATAAACAAGGTTTTGGTAATAATGCGTTTTTGGAAAATTATTTTATTGAAAAAGATACGCTTAGAATAAAGACTTCGATTTCTGAAGAGACATACATGAATACCCTTTATAAGGAAAGTAGCCAAGGTGTATCATCCACAAGTGTAGAGAAAGTAATTGAGGTTACGGAGCAAAGAATGCTTTTCGAAAACAAACTTAACAATGTTTGTTTTGAAAGGAAACATGGAGAAAAACAAGCTAAGTGGGATCAAGATTATTTTAATACACTTACATTCGAAACAAGCAATTGCATGGAGGATGTCGAAGATGTGCGTTATAAATATAGATTACTTAGAAAAGCCGAAAAGAAATTAGAAAGTTACTCCAATAGAAAACCTAATTGTATTTTTCATATGTGGTAGTATATCCCAAGCTCTAGAAATCCGATACTTGAGTATTTGCTTTCTTGTTATTCTTTTTTATGGTAACCGAGTTGAATTTAAGATCAGAAAACCCAACAAAACTACGACCATTTCTTACATTCATAAATTTCCAATGATATCCAGCATTTGTTTTGGTGATTGGAGATATCGCAATAGATGATATAGATATGTCAAGGTGTTTTTCTATGATCTTATTGATTTCGCCTTGTATCTTAGGATCGGATACTTCATTCGATGCCTTTTTTTCTTTCTTTACATAGTAAGGATTATTGGAAGGATCAAAATTAGTAGTTACAGTTTTTTTATTGCTTGAGCATGAGGATAGCGCTATTATCGCAAATAGCATTAGAGTGAGATTTTTCATTGTATTTTAGGGTCTTAATTCTTAAATGAGATTTAAAAATAAGTAAAACAATAAAGATTTTGTTTTATTTGTCTGGATATTAGACGATAAGTAAATTTTTATAGACAAATGACCAGTTTTTTTGTAGGATTAAAAATTTTGTTAAAAAAACACTCTTACAAAAGGCACATAGGCACTTGCATAAATACTTTTGTCGTCGTCATATAAGACATCATATCTAAGGCCCACACTTACAAATCCCATTCTATATCCAGCTCCGATAAATAAAGCAGGATACCAATAATCATCTTTGATATCTTGTCCTGCAATCTCAAAATTGCTACTAACACCCATCTGCTCAAATTCTGCTGATAGCTGCAATGCAGGAAATGGGTTGTATAAAGTGATAATGCTAGCACCATAATTTGTGGCAGTAAAATTTCGTGAATCTGTATATCCAAAATTAAGTCCAAACCCTATACTGAACTGATTATTAAAATCATAGATAGCAGCCGGTGCTATTACACCATTAAAAGTATCATCCGTAAACCCAATACCTATATTACCACCAATTCTAACGTGAGACCAAAAGTTGTCCTCTTGAGCATGCCCTTTTTGTAAGGAAAGTAAAATTATGGAAACTAAGATCAGGAATCTGATTTTCTTAATAAGAAACACTTTCATTGTTAAATTTCTAAAAAAATGTTACAATAAATATATATAATTCGATACTCAATATACTGTAATTATTGTATTTTTGTGATGTTTTATAATAAAAAGACAGTTGAATACTTACATATGGATAAATATTCATTTTTGAATGCGGCTAATACCGCATTTTTTGCAGATTTATATGATCAATATTTGCAAAACCCAGATAGCGTAGAACCTAGTTGGAGAGCATTTTTTCAAGGATTTGATTTTGGATTAGAAAGTGCGGATGATTCTGGTGAAACAATTTATATAGAAAAAGATTCTCAAGGTACTGTTACTGTTCCCGAAAACGTTCAAAAAGAATTTCAAGTAGTGCGTCTTATTGATGCATACAGAACACGTGGGCATCTATTCACTAAAACAAATCCGGTAAGAGAACGAAGAAAGTATCATCCTTCTCTGGCTTTAGAAAACTTTGGATTAAGTCAAGCTGACCTCAATACTGTGTTTAATGCAGGAGAGATTATTGGTGTTGGGCCTAATACATTAAGTAATATTATTGTTCATTTAGAGCAAATATATTGTGATGCTATTGGGATTGAATATATGTATATACGTAATCCTGAAGAAAGAGAATGGATACAGGGGCGAGTGAATTTTAATACCAATAGGACTAAGTTCTCTTCGGATCAGAAAAAACATATCCTTAAGAAATTGAATCAAGCAGTTTCTTTTGAAAGTTTTTTACATACTAAATATGTTGGACAAAAACGTTTTTCTCTTGAAGGAGGAGAATCATTAATTCCCGCATTGGATGCCTTAGTAGAGAAGGCAGCAGATAAGGGAGTTAAGGAGTTTGTAATGGGTATGGCACATCGTGGCCGTCTTAGTACATTGACAAATATTTTTGGAAAAAGTCCTAAAGATATATTTAGTGAGTTTGATGGTAAAGATTATGAGGAGGCTGTTTTTGATGGAGATGTAAAATACCATTTAGGATGGACTTCTAAACGTGAGACTGATTCTGGTAAGGCGATTAATATGAATATTGCTCCGAACCCATCACATTTAGAAACCGTTGGTGCGGTAGTAGAAGGTATTGCCAGAGCAAAACAAGATAAATACTACAAAGATAATATCTCACAAGTGTTACCAATTGTAGTTCATGGAGATGCAGCAGTTGCAGGACAAGGATTAGTATATGAGATTGTTCAGATGGCTCAATTGGATGGATACAAAACGGGGGGAACAATTCATATTGTAGTAAACAATCAAATAGGATTTACTACCAATTATCTAGATGCGCGTTCGTCTACCTATTGTACAGATGTTGGTAAGGTAACATTATCTCCGGTACTTCATGTGAATGCTGATGATGCTGAAGCTGTAGTGCACGCAACAAATTTTGCATTAGATTTCAGAATGAATTTTGGTCGTGATGTATTTATTGACCTTTTAGGATATAGAAAATATGGGCATAACGAAGGAGATGAACCTCGTTTTACCCAACCAAAATTATATAAAGCGATAGCCAAGCATAATAATCCAAGAGATATCTATGCAGAAAAATTGATTTCGGAAGGAATCATTAATAAAGATTACGTAAAACAACTTGAAAAAGAATATAAGGCTTCTCTAGAAGAAGAATTAGAGGATTCTCGTAAGCAAGAGAAGACAGTGATCACGCCATTTATGAAAGATGAATGGGACGGGTTTACTCGAGTTCAGGAGGATGAAATGATGGCAGTTGTGGATACCACATATTCTAAAGATCATCTTACCGAAATTGCAGAAGTGATTACTAAATTACCTTCTGATAAGAAATTCCTTCGAAAAATTGAACGATTGATCGATCAAAGACATAAAATGTTTTTCGAGAAGGATCAGTTGGATTGGGCTATGGGCGAATTATTAGCCTATGGATCTTTACTTAAAGAGGGATACGATGTTCGGATGAGTGGGCAAGATGTAGAAAGAGGAACTTTCTCTCATAGACACGCGGTTGTAAAAGTTGAAGATAGCGAAGAAGAAGTATTATTACTTAATAATCTAAAGGGAGATCAAGGAGATTTCTATATTTATAATTCATTACTCTCAGAATATGGAGTAGTAGGTTTTGATTATGGATATGCTATGGCAAGTCCAAAAACTCTAATGATTTGGGAAGCTCAATTTGGAGATTTTAGTAATGGCGCTCAGATTATGATAGATCAATATATCTCTTCTGCAGAGGATAAATGGAAACTCCAAAATGGATTGGTAATGTTGTTGCCTCATGGATATGAAGGACAGGGAGCAGAACATTCTTCTGCTAGGATGGAGCGTTATCTTCAGTTATGTGCAAAAGATAATATGTTCGTGGCAGATGTAACCACACCAGCTAATATGTTTCATTTGTTAAGAAGACAAATGAAAGCAAATTATCGTAAACCTTTAATAATTTTTACACCAAAGAGTTTATTACGTCACCCTAAAGTAGTCTCTTCGGTTGAAGAATTTGCAAATGGAAGTTTTCAGACGGTGATTGATGATCCAGAGGCAAAAGCAAAAGATACAAAGACATTAGTATTCTGTACGGGTAAGTTTTATTATGATTTGTTAGAAGCAAAAGAAAAGTTAGATAGAAAAGATGTTGCTCTTGTAAGATTAGAGCAATTATTTCCACTTCCGGCAAAAGAAATGAATGCATTGATCAAAAAATATAAAACTGATGATATTGTTTGGGCACAAGAAGAGCCTCGTAATATGGGAGCACTAAGTCATATTTTGTTGAATTATGATAATGCTACCTCTTTTAGATTTGCTAGTAGAAGACCTTATGGAGCGCCAGCTGCTGGTAGTTCCACTAGATCTAAAAGAAGACATCAAGAGGTGATTGATTTTGTTTTTGATAAAGCAAAAGACAATCAAAAAAGAAAAAAGTAAGATAAAGTAACTATAAATAGAAATATTTTCGCGAAAGCGATATAAAGTATAAACTTAGAATTATGGCTTTAGAAATGAAAGTCCCTTCTCCGGGAGAATCCATTACAGAAGTAGAAATAGCTCAATGGCTTGTAGAAGATGGTGATTATGTAGAAAAAGATCAGGCAATTGCAGAAGTAGATAGTGATAAAGCAACATTAGAACTTCCAGCAGAAGCTAGTGGTATTATAACACTAAAAGCAGAAGAGGGTGATGCCGTAGCTGTGGGAGAAGTTGTGTGTCTTATTGATACAGATGCTGCCAAACCAGATGGTGGAAATTCAGCACCTGCTAAAGCTGAAGAAAAGAAAGAAGAAGCGCCTGCTCCTGTTGAACCTTCGGCACCCACTAAGACAGAAACCTATGCGACTGGAACTGCTTCGCCAGCAGCTAAAAAAGTGTTGGCAGAAAAAGGTGTGGATGCTTCTCAGGTAAAGGGAACTGGACGAGATGGTCGTATTACCAAAGCTGATGCCATTGAGGCTAATCCGTCTATGGGAACACCTGGTTTAGGAAGTAGAGGAGAATCTCGTAAAAAGTTATCAATGTTGCGTCGTAAAGTAGCAGAAAGATTAGTTTCTGTGAAAAATGAAACAGCAATGTTAACCACTTTTAATGAAGTGGACATGCAACCTATTTTTAACTTAAGAAAACAATACAAAGAAGCATTTAAAAGTAAGCATGGAGTAAGTCTTGGATTTATGTCATTCTTTACATTGGCTTGTGTACGTGCATTAAAAATGTACCCTTCTGTAAATTCAATGATCGATGGTAAGGAGATGCTTTCTTTTGATTTTCAGGATATCAGTATTGCAGTTTCAGGACCAAAAGGATTAATGGTTCCTGTAATTAGAAATGCTGAAAACTTAAGCTTTAGAGGAGTTGAATCTGAAGTGAAAAGATTAGCTATTAGGGCTCGTGATGGTCAGATTACTGTGGATGAAATGACAGGAGGAACTTTTACGATTACTAATGGTGGAGTTTTTGGAAGTATGTTATCTACACCAATTATTAATCCTCCTCAGAGTGCTATTTTAGGAATGCATAATATTGTAGAAAGACCAATAGTAAGAGATGGACAAATTGTAGTAGCTCCTATTATGTATATAGCATTATCTTATGATCATAGAATTATCGATGGTAAGGAATCTGTTGGATTTTTAGTAGCAGTAAAAGAAGCATTAGAAAACCCAGAAGAATTATTAATGGATAATAATATAAGCAAGGCTTTGGAAATGTAATATACGCTTTGTCTAAATTATATATTGAGACCTCATTTCTTTTGAATTGAGGTCTTTTTGTTTGTAGAATCCAAAAAAAAATGAAATTATCTAATATATGATTGCTCTTTTTCAAATATGATGTGGAGTCTTTATTGGGAAATAAAATAATTTATCAAGTTTTTTTAGGATTTAAAACTTGATTTGTTAAAAAATTAACTAAATTGACTTTTTTGTATTGTTTTTTACTACTTCATTATTTTTTATAGCATTATTGTTTATAACGACTTTGTGAATTTTTCAAAAATGATAGATCATAGAATCTAATAACCAATTAATAAAAAATAATGATTTCATTTACAATAGAAGAAATTAATACTATTCTACAAGGCAAGTTAATAGGTAATACCAGCCAAAGAGTAACTGGATTGGATCAATTGAAGAATGCGAAAAATGATCAGATTACCTTTATCAGGAGTATAAAGTATGGACGTTTATGGGACACATCTAATGCTTGTGTTGCTATTGTAAATGATAGCTTAGATATTGAACCTGGTCCTGATCGAGCCTTTGTAATGGTAAAGAATGCGGATATAGCAATGTCTAAATTATTAGAGGTGTTTCGTCTTAAAGATCCAGTTTTTGATATTGATGTTCATCCAACAGCTGTGATCCATGAATCTGCAATTGTGGGAGTCGGAAGTAAGGTTGGTGCAGGTTGTTATATAGGCAAAGATGTTGTTTTGGGAGATGGTGTTGTGCTTTATCCTAATGTAACAGTTTTTGATGATTCAGTGATAGGTAATAATACCGTTATTTGGTCTGGAACAGTAATTCGAGAACGTTCAGAGATTGGTAGTCATTGTATTTTCCATAATAATGTCAGTATCGGTGCGGATGGTTTTGGATATTTACCCAGTGAAGATGGTCGCGGACTTGTGAAAATCCCGCACATCGGAAATGTTATTATTGGTAATGGAGTTGAAATAGGTGCTAATTCTTGTATAGATCGTGCTAAGTTTAGTTCCACGATATTAGGTGATGGTTGTAAAATTGACAATTTAGTACAGATCGGACACAATTGTGTATTAGGACGTTTTTGTATCATGGCAGGGAGTAGTGGTTTGGCAGGTTCTGTTACATTAGGTGATGGGGTTGTTATTGGAGGAAGTGCTTCTATAAAAGATCATGTCACGATTCATTCTGGAGCTACAGTAGCTGCAGGTTCTGGTGTTATGAATGATGTTCCTGCAGGGAAAACAGTTTTAGGTTATCCAGCCTGTGATTCAAGAGAAATGCTCAAGCAATGGGTTACTTTACGTAGACTTTCGAAATAGAAAATATATAAAAAGCCTCAAAAAATAAAACTGTTTGAGGCTTTTGCTTAGAATTAAAGAATCATTTTTAAAATAATAATTGATTTCCTGATTTGTATTTTAAAAACTTACATCAAACTGAATTTTATTGTTTAATAATTTTAGTGGTATAACTTTGATTTTCAGTAGTGATTTTCACCAAATACAGCCCAGAAGTAAGATTGCTAATATCTAAACTGGAGTCTTCATTATTCAACTCTTTAGAAAAGATCTTTTTACCTTGAATAGAGTACATCTCAATACTAGAGGATGAAGTAGAAACTGTAGATCTTATATTCAAAATTTGATTTGTTGGATTAGGAAAAACTCTAAATGTTTCAGAGACTTCTTCAAAAGTGTCAATTGATAGGGTAAGGGCTTCTTTTTGATAGAAACTTAGAGCATGCATCGCGTAGACCAAAGGGGCATTCCAATTAATAGTAATCTCATTGGTAGAATAGGAACACCAATGATCTACATATTTTGAAGCCGGTAGATTCGATGGAAAACTCACTCCAGAACCAGAACAATCACCTGTATCCGGATTGTTTTCATTTTGCGGTCCGCCTACTATCATCCCTGGAATAGGAGCAGAAATCCCATCTGCATCAGATATTCTGTGATGAGGTTCAAATACCTGTCTATCTCCAAATCCAGTTACATAAGAGTACCCAGTTCCATTTCTACCGAAGATATAATCCATAGCCGTATAAGCAGCATCTAAGTATGATTCATCTTGAGTAAGTTCATATGCTCTTATCAACAAGATCAATTGGTTACCTACAGCTCCATTACTTCCCCAAGCATAATCATTAGAAGCCATAGTGATTTTCATAGGTGAAGAATTAACTCGGTCTTTTAATTGATCAGCTGTACCTAATAATGTGTTATTGGCTGTAGTAACGTTAATAGAACTTGCCAAACTGGTAGTATATTGAGCAATTGAAATTAATGCTAGTGGATCACTGTATGGCCAACTAGGGGTTCCACCTCCAATGGAATTGACATTAATATCATCTCGATAAGTGTTTTCTCTGGTTGTAATAAATAATTCAACAGCTGCCCATTGAAATTCATCAGTTATATTACTATCTCCGTAAACACCGGTTCCTATATCAGAAGGTTGTTGGTAGTATATGGTAGGATTTGCTTTTGCCCAAGAATACGCATCTTTTGCAGCTTGCTCTAACTGCAAACTAAATCCAGGTCTTACATTTTCATAATCAGAGAATATTCTAGATGCTACTGCGGTTACTGCTGCAAAATTTAAAGCTGCTGCGGTAGACTTTTGTACAACAAACCTTTCTAAATTATAAGCTGAAGGCATGATCCTTCCGGAGAAATTTTTAGCGGTTAATTTATGATAAATTCCACCATCATTTGGATCTTGCATGTCTAGCATCCAATCTAAGTTCCATAAAACTTCATCTAAGATATCTGGAAGATCTCCACCTTGTTCAGGAATGTTATATTGCAAGTTTTCCCATTCTGTTTTATAGTGTTCAAAAGAGGCTAATAGGGTATAGGTGCTAATTCCACTATTTACAATATACTTGTTGTAATCTCCTGCGTCGTACCAGCCTTTTGGAGCAGAGATGACTGTTCCTGTCGGCCTTTGGGATGTAGCTGCAGACGAATGTACCCGGACAACATTATCAGGAGTTCCTGCAGGTCTTGCGTATATACCTGCGTGTGTAGATTCTAATGCTATAGAAGAACGATTGTAGTAGTAATATTTAAAAGCTTCTTCTCTAAGTTCTGCGTACCCATCTGTACTTACATTAAAAGTAATTTCTTCCTGATCGATTTGAAAACGATAAGTTCCTTCTTCGTCCACTTCGGATATATCTATATTTGCAATATGTTCTCCAGAATCATTCCATAAAGAAGATGCTCCTGTAGTTCCTGATAGTATCATATTGCCAGAACTATCTAGGATGGTGTATGCTTGGTTACTAAAACTACTTTGAGCTGCAATACTTATTGTTTTATTTCTACCTGTTAAATAAGCTACCTGATTATAACGAATATCAAAGGTCGAAGGTGGTGGTAAAGCCTCAAAGGGTTCTCCAAAGGAAATCCAGTCGATTTCAATACTTCCGGAATATCCTCCTTGGGCGGCGTTTACAAAAAATTGAACAAAAGCTATTTTAGATGAGTCCACAGGACAGGGAGCTGTAGCTTGTGTACAATCAGAACCTCCATAACCTCCGTCTTGCAAATTGGAAGAGTAATCTAATTCGTAAATGGTAGACCCATTGTCTATTCTAATGGACAGTGGACTTAGGTTAGTGACAAAACCATCTTCGTCTTGTATATCAATTCTCAAATCAGGATTAGAAATACCTTTTACTTTAATAAAAAATTTGATTTGATTTGATACGTCTACAGAGGTTTCAGAGCCATTATTATGCAATGTATAGGTAAAGGGACTATACGCTCCTGCCATGCCGTTAGCATCAATTAGTAAATTGTTATTGGATAATGAAACGGAATAAGCAGATGTTGATTCCACTGTAAGTATGCCTTCATCAAAATTATCGCTATAGGTAATCTGACTATGTAGATTAATGCCAGAAATGGTTGTAAATATTAATAGAAATAGTAGGTTTTTCATTACGATGATTTATTTATATTCTGAATTTTAAAAATATAAATAACTCTTGGTTTTACTTGTGCGTTGTCATCTTAACATGTCATATACAGAGGAGTAGTTAAATTTTAACAGAATTAATGTAGTTGAATGGTAAATTTATGAAAATCAAGTATTTATATATTTGTTTTGTAGGTTGATTTTACGTTTAAATATCTTATTATAATCCACTTTATATAGATTTTTTATATAAATACAGTAGTACATTTTGAGGGGTAAAAATGTTCAGATAGGACGAATTTTTTTCTAAAAAAAAACGATGCTATTCTAAAACCATTTTGGAGTAAGGAATAATAGTATGGTATTCTTTATTTTTGAAATACTCCATATCAGATAAAGAGCCTGTAACTAAAATAAAATCACCTCCCCAACCACCAAGGCTTTTAATACTATTCGGGTAATCAGAGAACAACCTAGATTTTACAGTAGGTGTTTTGATGATTTTAGAAATCACTTCTTCGTGTGCGTCTATTAATTTTTCGAATTCTTCAATTTGGGCACAGTCTAATATACTGTTTGTAATTTCATTTATAGCTACTTCTGCTTTATCAAAATCTTTTAGTGATAAAGATTGATAATGTTGGATGGATTCTTTGCTGTTTTGTTTTTGATTTAGATATACAAAGAACAGATTATTCCTAAATGTAGGATTGAATTCGATATTTTTAATAATTGGGATATCACCACTACGTTTGTAGAGAATTGGGGTATCATATTGAGCACAAGCAATATCATAACCACTTCCGCCAAAACTGTTCTGCAATAAGGAAAAAGCATTAACTTCAGCCCATTGTGCAATGTTGTTAATTAAAGTGGAAGAAGATCCTAATCCCCACTCACGATGAAATTCGAGTTTGGTTTCCACGACATATCCTTTCTGTTTTGACAAGAAGTTCGGATTTAATTCTCTGGCAGAAGATAGTATTTGTATCAATGTTTCTGTTACTTCGGGTGAAGTTGAAACGTTATTTTCCAGACTTGGTTTTATATTTTGATCCTTTATTTCAAAATTTGTTTCAAACCAACAATTTTCGTTTTCATCAAAACTTTTCCAAGTGATTGTGTCTGTATCATTTTCTTGTACAGTTAACCATTGTCCTTTTTTGGTAGGAACAGCCAAAGCCTTTATTCCGTCAAGAACTAAGTATTCTCCTGTAATCAAAAGCTTGCCATGACTGTAAAATGATGTTTTCATATAAATAATTCTATAAACTCTTTAAATAACCATAATTAATGAGCTCATTAGGATCTTTTATTAGTTTAGATGTGCAATTGTTTAGCAAATAAAGATCATCTGATATATCAAGGATGTGCCGATACATGTGATCGGTTACAATAATAATCTTATTTTTCTTTTCTTGGGCAATGAGTTTTATAAAAGTTTCTATATATAACGGAGTAATATTAGAAAAAGGTTCATCTAATAGCACAATTTCTCCAGAACTCATTAATATAAGATAGGTTTCTATAATTCTTTTTTCACCACCAGAAAGTTCTGATATTCTAGGGTTTTTATATTTCTGAAAAGAATTGAAGGTTGAAATAAAAATTTCCCATGATAGGTTGAATAAACCAAAAACTTTTTCTAATGAAATATTTTTAGGAACGGTGTTTTTTTGTGATAGATATTTAATCTTTCCAGATAGATAGAGAGGGTTTATTTTTGGTTTATTATTTATACGAATTAATTTATTCTGAGGTTTTAGATGTCCAAATATTATTTTTAGAAGACTGCTTTTTCCGGAGCCATTTCGTCCCAATATTCCCGTAACCTTTCCTTTCTCACATTTAATGTAAACCCCATTAAGAATAAATTTATTGTCGTAAGATAATTCGATATTATCAATTTCTAGAACCATGTTTTGAGATATTGAAATGCATAAAATACAGTTACGGAAGTAAGACTATCGAAAATGAATCCAAATGCAAAGAGGTGTATATGATGAATTCCTAGATTTTCATAAAAAAAGAATTGATCTGTAAAAGAAACCTCAATATTTGTATAGGATACAAGACTATACCAGATTTTTAGCACTAAGAAATAGATAAATTTTATTGTAATAATAAAGGGCAGAGAAGCGCCCTTTTCTGGTAATAAAAGCAGCACTAATGTAGCTATGGTGAGCGTAACTAGATGTTTTTTATAGAATAAAAAAAGGATGCGTAATTTTAGTAACATAGTTTGAAATTAACAAGGATATCACTTCAATAAAAGAGTAAGTTTTTTTTGTGAAACCGACATTAGTGATAATCATATAATAATAGAACTTATAATTTATAGAGATATGTCAATTTTTTTGAAATAACGTAATCATGAGGATATGATGATAAACTTTTACCTGATTTACGCTGTCACTAGGTAAATAAGAATTCAATAACCCCTGATACAAAGTGACTGTTGAATATCGATTTTATTGGTTGAATATTTGTGTCTGTGGAAGGGCTTGTAATTGGATTTTAAACGAATAATTAATTATTTAAAATTCAAAAAATGAAAAATTTAAGTGACAGTAAGGCGTATTTACTACTGGTATTCTGCGGTATGTTTATCGCATCTTGTGAAAATTCTGAAGTAAATTCTGAGATCTCCAACATAAGTGAGAAAGAAGATTTTATGAGTACAACTGGTAAAAGTGAAACCTTTTTAGATTTAAGTGCTGTAGAAACAAATAAACCAGTATTGCATGGGCATTATGATGGCGATTTAAGTGAAGCCGAAGCAAAGATTAAGTTCGAGGAGGCAGTTGTAGGATATAAACAAAAAAATATAGCTCAAAATAAAAGTTTTGCTAAACAATGGTTTTATAGAATAGCTACTAAAACAAGAGCTGCGGGTGAAAATGATGGAACAGATGGAAAAGTAATTGCCGCCGTTGTGTTTGATACCAAATCAAGTGGAGAGGTTGTATCGATAAATGTTTTAGACAATCCAGGTAATGATAGAGAAGGTGGATGGGATTATTATCTTTTTATAGTGAATTCATCTTCAAATTATGGAGAAGAGTGGGTAAGCTTAGATAGAGCTGCTATTGGCTTGCAAGGTAGAGATGGGTGGAATATACAAGAATTTAATGTATATGTGTCTCCATATGATAATTCTAATGCTTCAGGAGTGACAAGTATAATTTCAACACCAAATAGATGGTTAGATAATGACGCAAGTAATGGTTGGGATTTCTATAATACAAATTCGATAGGAACTGGTAGGGTAAATTTCCCTTGGATAATTCCAATTCCTGATTTACCTCCATTTTTTGAAATACCAGAAATATTCCCTCCAATTCCTCCTTATATTCTTGATGCTCTTAATTTATAATCAAAATTTTTTAAAAAAAAATTAAACAGCACAGATGATACCCTCTTGTCTGTATAAAAATTAATAAGGGTTAATTATTCTTAAAGTCAAATAGAATGAAAAATCAAATAAACATTAAGAAATATCTATTAATTACACTATGTAGCATGTTTATAGCATCCTGCGAAAATTCTGAAATTAACTCAGAGATCTCAAATATTAGTGAGAAAGAAGGTTTTATTAGTACAACTGGGCAAAGTGACTCAGTTTTAGAAGAAAATATCTCTGAAGCTAAGAAACCAGTATTGCATATGCATTATGATGATGATTTAACTGAGGAAGAAGTCCATGCTAAATTTGATGTTGCTATAGCAGCATACAAGCGAGAAAATATAAATCAGAACGAAAAATCAACCAATGTATGGATGTATAGAATAGCCACCTATACTGGTACTGGCACAAATAATCAAACAGATGGTGGCGTGCGAGCTGATGTTTACTTTGGGAGTGATAAACTAAATGGAGGATTGACTAAAGAATCTGTCAAATTAGATAATCCTGGGGATGATCGAGAAGGTGGATGGGATATCTATCTTTTTGAAGCGTCAACTGCGGGGAGACCTATAAAATGGGTTCAGATAATGGCTTCTACGCTTAAGTTAAAAGGCACAGATGGTTGGTTTGTAAAACAGTTTAATGTTTTTGTGTCTCCGTGGGATCAAGTTATATCAGGAACTACTGGACAAGCAAAATCAATAACACAACCAAATATTTGGCTGGATAATGAAACTAGCGATGGTTGGGATGTTTATCATTCTAATAATAAAGATGAAAACAAAAAATTATTTTTCCCATAGTATCGAAAACCTTCAGGAATAACTGTAAATCCATTCTATTAAGTATTCAAACACTATATAAGAGTTTGATTACGAGTTTTTTTGTTACCGTTAATAATGTTTAAATAAAAAGCCACTTTTCGTGGCTTTTTACATAGATCATTTTTTAACAAAATAAGAATAGAAGATTCTTGTGAGGTATTGTCTTAGTGATTAACCTCGCAGTTTTTCAATTTGGTAAACAACCTCACTGTGTGTAACTGTATTGGTTTTAAAATATTCCACTAATTGCTCCTTTTCTTCATTAGTCGCTTGAAACTGATTTAGGATATTCATTAGGTGCATTTTCATATGACCTTGTTGAATACCTGTAGTAATTAGAGAATTTATGGCAGCAAAATTTTGTGCAAGACCAGCCACAGCTGTAATCTCCATTAACTTTTTAGCATTGGGATTTTCAAGCAGGTGCAAGGCTAGCTTTACTAAAGGGTGTAATGTAGTTAACCCACCAACAGTACCAAGAGCTAATGGCAGTTGGATTGAAAAAGAAAAAACATCATTCTCAATTGTAGCATCTGTAAGACTTGTATATTTCCCGTCTTTTGAAGCGTATGCATGCGCACCAGCTTCTATTGCTCTAAAATCATTTCCAGTTGCTAATACAACTGCATCGATACCATTCATGATACCTTTGTTGTGCGTTACAGCTCTATAAGGTTCTATTTTTGCAATCTGAACTGCTCTAACAAATTTTTCTGCGTACTGTAACGAAGACAATGCTCCTACATCAGGTAAATCTTTTATGGGACAAGAAACGTATGCTTTAACCAGGCATTCTGGAACATAGTTAGAGAGGATACTCATAATGATCTCTATGTCCTTTTCTTCATCTGTAAAGTCATCATAGGTAATAGCCGATTTCATTAGATAATCAGCAAATTGTTCCAAACAAGAATTGATAAAATTGGCTCCCATTGCATCTACAGTATTAAAAGTGCAATGTAATTGGTAGTAATTCTCAATTTCTGAAGATTTATCCCTAAGTTCTATATCAAGTACACCGCCACCTCGTTTTTCCATATTTTTGGTAATATGAGAAGCTGATGCGATTAGACTGGCTTTAGTGCTTTCGAAGAATGTTTTTAGTTTTTTATTGTCTCCGGTGTATGTAAAGTGTACTTGCCCAACTTTTACTGTTGATAATACTTCAGCCTTAAAACCTCCTCTATTTTGCCAGAATTTGGCAGCTTTACTCGCTGCGGCGACTACAGAACTCTCTTCTATAGCCATAGGGATGGTAAAACGTTTATCGTTAATTAAAAAATTAGGCGCAACGGAGAATGGTAGATAATAGTTAGATATGGTGTTTTCTGTAAACTCATCATGTAATTGTTGAAGTTTTTTATCAGAATTCCAGTAAGTTTTTAGGATATCAACTGTATTTTGATCATTATTGAAATGATGTTCTATTAACCAATTTATTTTATCGGATTTAGAAAGCTTAGAAAAGCCTGAAACCACTGGTGCCATATTATTATTTTACTATCAGCCTCCAAAGATACTATTCTGTTTGCTATCAAACGATTTTTGTTAATTCTTAAATTCTTTTTACCCTTGTTTTGAAGATATTGTATTCAATGAAATCTAAAGGTTTGATTGATGATATGCTAATAAATATTCCTTTCTCGCATAGCTTTTTATTGTATTTAACGTCAATTGTTGTATTTTTCACGGATTTTTTAGTATTCTTGGCGCTAACAATTTTTTATAAAATTAAGATATGAGGATGATTACCCGATTGTTTTTTGGAATAACATTATTTATAAGTTTTGTGACTTTTGCTCAGGACAAAGCTTTTACACTAGAAGAAATTTGGGGAGGAGCTTTTAGCACAGAGAGATTGCAATCTTTGCATTCCATGAATAATGGTACACAGTACTCGGTTTTAGAAAGAGACAATGCTTCTGGAAACACATCTATAGAGGTGTATGATTATGCAACAGGAGAAAAAGCAAATACATTGATCAAATCATCTTTTATAGAGGATCTGAAGTATTTTCAGGGATATGAGTTTAGTAAAGATGAAAAAAGAGTTCTACTTGCAAGTGAATTAGAACAGATATACCGTCGATCTTCACGTGGGATCTACCATATTTTTGACGTTCCTTCTAACAGTAGTTTTAAAATTAGTGATAAAAAAATACAATCTCCTGCTTTGTCTCCTGATGGGAACAAATTAGCATATGTGATGGATAATAATATTTTCGTACTCAATTTTGTAACAGGAGAAGAGATCCAGTTAACAGATGATGGTAAGAAGAATGAAATCATTAATGGTATTACGGATTGGGTTTATGAAGAAGAGTTTTCTTTTGTAAGAGCATTTGATTGGAGTGCGGATAGTAATAAGGTAGCATTTATAAGATTTGATGAAAAGGAAGTTCCTGAATTTTCAATGGATGTATATGGTGCTGAGCTATATCAAAAACAAGATGTATTTAAATATCCTAAAGCTGGAGAAAAAAATGCGGAAGTTTCATTACACATAGCTGATTTAGGGAGCATGTCTTTAGATAAAGTAAATCTGGGAGATTATAAAGATTTTTATATTCCTAGAATAAAATGGTCCGCAAACCCAGATATATTGAGTGTACAAGTATTGAATAGACATCAAAATAATCTCGATTTAATTTTTGTAGATGCTAAAACGAAAACTCCAAAAGTTGTTCTTAACGAGAAAGATGAGGCTTATATAGATATTACCGATAATCTTACATTTTTAGATGATAATAGTTTTATTTGGACAAGCGAAAAGGATGGATATAATCATATATACCATTATAAAGAGACTGGAGAATTGATTAATCAGATTACTACTGGTCTTTGGGAAGTAACAGATTATTATGGATATGATGCTAAGAATAAAAGCATTTTTTATCAAAGTGTAGAGAATAAAAACATCAATAGAGATATTTATTCGATCGGTTTAGATGGCAAAAATAAAAAGAGATTAAGTACCAAAGAAGGTACAAATGATGCAGATTTCAGTGCAGATTTCAGTCAATACATTAATTATTTCTCAAATGTATCTACCCCATATGAATTTTCATTAAATAGCGCTGCTACGGGAGAAGTGATTCGTGAGATTAAAAATAATCAAGGATTAAAGGATAAACTTGCACAATATGATGTAAGACAAAAAGAGTTTTCTACTATTGACATTAATGGAGAAACATTGAACATGTGGACGATCAAGCCAAAGGATTTTGATCCAACTAAAAAGTATCCACTGTTTATGTATCAGTACTCAGGGCCAGGATCTCAATCTGTAAGCAATTCGTGGAACAGAAGTAATGATTATTGGTATATGATGTTAGCGCAACAAGGATATATTGTTGTTTGTGTAGATGGAAGAGGAACAGGGTTTAAAGGAGCAAAATTTAAAAAAGCCACACAGAATGATTTAGGAAATTTGGAAGTTCAGGATCAGATCGCTGTTGCTAAACAATTAGGGACACTAGCATATGTGGATGCTTCCAGAATAGGAATTTGGGGATGGAGTTATGGAGGTTTTATGTCTAGTAATTGTTTGTTTAAGGCTCCAGATACTTTTAAAATGGGTATTGCTGTAGCTCCGGTAACTAGTTGGAGGTTTTATGATACGATCTATACGGAACGATATTTGATGACTCCTCAGGAAAATGCAAAAGGATATGATGATAATTCTCCTATCAATTTTGTAGATGGATTAAAAGGTAAATTTTTATTAGTACATGGTAGTGCGGATGATAATGTACATGTGCAAAATACGATGCGGTTGATTGAAGCATTGGTACAGAAAAACAAAGATTTTGATTGGGCAATTTATCCTGACAAAAATCATGGAATCTATGGAGGTAATACTCGATTACATCTATATAATAAGATGACCAATTTTATTAAAGCGAACTTATAATAACTAAACAACTTATAAATTTTACTAACTTAATTTTTTTATATGGAATTTAAATTTGGAGGTTCGGAAATAAACCAAAGAACCGTTTTAGGACATCCTTCAGGGCTTTTTGTTCTCTTCTTTACGGAGATGTGGGAACGTTTTTCTTACTATGGAATGCGTGCTTTACTTGTTCTATTTCTTGTAGCTTCTATCGCAGATGAAGGTTGGGGATGGGATCGTAAAGAAGCATTACTTCTTTATGCTTGGTATACAGGATTGGTTTATATCACTCCAATTTTGGGTGGTTTGATAGCCGATAAAATTATGGGTTATAGGAATGCTGTTATTCTTGGAGCTCTTTTAATGACCTTGGGTCATGCATCTATGGCATTAGAGGTTACAGCAGATCTTTTCTTTTTTGCAGGATTAGGACTTTTGATCATTGGTAATGGCCTTTTTAAGCCGAATATTTCTTCAATGGTTGGTCAACTATATAAGACACAAGGAAAAGAGAAAGATGCTGGATATACCATCTTCTATATGGGTATTAATGCCGGAGCATTTTTGGGAATTCTTTTATGTGGATATATTGGAGAGAAAGTAGGATGGCATTACGGTTTTGGTCTAGCTGGAATCTTTATGTTTATAGGAATGTTACAGTTTTATTTTGCGCAAGGAATTTTTGCGAATATTGGCCTTTCTCCAAAGAAAATTGAAGATCTTGATGATGTAATAGAAGATTCTATAGAAGATACACAAGATGCAATCGAAGATATTATCGATGAATCTAAGAAATCAAAAGTGACTAGTGATAGACTTATCGTAATTGGTGTTTTTTCATTCTTTGTGATATTTTTCTGGTGGGCTTTTGAGCAAGCAGGTGGTTCTATGACCATATTTGCTTCAGATTATACAAATAGAGTACTGGAAGGCGATGGTGCTATGATATTCAAAATATCAAATACTATATTGACTGTAGTACCAATGTTGATAATCACCTGGGTTTTGATGATGTTGTTTAAGCAAACATTTGGGAAATATTCTTTATCCAATATTTTATTGGGAATTGGCTTTGCAGTTATATGGGGTATTGTAATATGGATGTTACAAAGAGAATTTGTTGCTGACTCTACAGATGTTCCAGCTTCTTGGTTCGGAATTTTAAATTCATTCTTCATTATAGCCTTTGCGCCACTTTTTTCTAAAGTATGGCAAAGTAAATACAATCCAACTGGACCTGTAAAGTTTGCAATTGGATTAATACTTTTAGGTTTAGGTTTTGGAATATTAGCCTTCGGTTCAATGGGAATACCATTAGGAGCTAAGACCGCATCAGTTAGTATGATTTTCTTAATATTAGCATATTTGTTCCATACGCTAGGTGAACTTTGTATATCACCAGTTGGACTGTCATATGTTAGTAAATTAGCGCCTGTTAAGTATGTAGGCTTAATGTTTGGTATCTGGTTTGTCGCAAACTTTATCGCCAATACAATGGCTGGTGTAACAGGTAGTTTTATTGACCCTATAGTAGAAGAATATGGAATGACTGTTTTCTTCTTAATGTTTACTGTTATTCCTGCTGGAGCTGGAGTGGTTATGTTATTGCTTAATAAGACTTTATTAAGAATGATGCACGGAATCCGTTAATACTAAAAACACTACTTTACCCGTTACCCAAAACGGGTAAAGTTTTTAATAAGGAACAGTTTTTGTTTCGACTAATATGTAAATACAAAATTTAAGCACATGAAAAACCTACTTTTTCTAATTGGATTTCTATTCGTTTTGCCTATTCAGGCTCAGGAAATCAAATGGATGTCGATGAATGAAGCCTTAGCAGCACAAAAGAAAACCCCTAAGAAAATATTCATGGATGCTTATACGGATTGGTGTGGGCCTTGTAAACTTTTGGATAAAAGAACTTTTCACAATAAAGATGTAGTGGATTATGTAAATACTCATTATTATCCAGTAAAGTTTAATGCTGAAGGTACAGAAGAAATTAGATATAATGATTTTACGTATACTAACCCTAATCATAATCCAGATAGGAAAGGTAGAAATAGTCAACACTTTTTTGCGAATGCCTTAAAGATTAGTGGATATCCAAGTATTGTTTTCTTTGATGAAAAAGGTAGTTTAATAGCACCCGTTGTAGGGTTTAAAACACCGCAACAATTAGAGATTTATCTAAAGATGATCCATAGCAATGATTATAAAAAATTGACAAGTGCAGATGCTTGGAAGCAATATGAGCAATCATTTGTAAGTACATTTAGTAATTAAAGAAAAGAATAATTGTTATATATTATAATTCCCTTTTTGTCATTGTGATAAAAAGGGACTTTTTTTTATTTGAAAGTTGACGTATACTTGCTTGTTCAAATAATTTAAAAATTTTTAAACAGGTGGAGATGAAAAGAATAGGTTTAATAGTATTTCTTTTAGCTTTTGTTTCGGTCAAATCACAAGTTACAATGACATTTACCGAGCCTAAAAAAATGGAAGCTAAAAAATTTACACAGGTTACTGTTTATACTAAAAGCGATAGCATTATAAAAGGGTATGGGTTTATTAATATCATAAATTATAGTTCGCATGCTGTGAGATTTATTAAATCTAAGCCGATTACTGAATTTATAAAACAAGAAGATTGGTCTAGTTTTTATGCAGAAAATTTGACTAAAATCGAAATCGAGCACGAATCAAAAGTATTAGAACTTTATCCTGTTAAATCAGGGGAAAGTTTTGGGCTTACTTTTTTCTATCATAAAATACATGAAAATAATTCGGTAAAATTATATTGTCCGCCCTATAGTATTCCTTATATAAATAAAGGAAAGTGCGTATATACAGTTTTAAAAAACGGAGAAGAAAAAGCACGTCAAGTTTTGATGAAATTATCAGATAAGCCAAAGAAAATGCCTAAAAGAGCTAACAAATTTTTTGATGATTGCCCTGTGTTACAACAAAAAATAGAAGCAGGAGAATATCAGAAGAGCCTAAAAGGGTTAATAGCAATTTTAGACTTTTATGATGTAAGTTGTCAGAAGTAAAGTTAATATCTTAGTTTTATAAGAAAACATATATCATTATGTTCTAGATCCCTTTTATCCTCTTGATAAAAGGGTTTTTTGTTTTGGGCGGTAATAGAATTTATCATTTTTTTTCTTTTAGCATAACGAATTTCAGAAAAGAATACGATTAAATAAACTAGGAATTATTCCAAATTTTGTATCTTTGTATTGGAATTATTCCTAGTCATAGCGTTTCGTTAAACTTCATTAAAAGAATCTTAAAAATACAATTATGGAGTGCATTTTGTTATTACAGAATAAAACAAAGTATATGTATAGCACCAATACCTAATTGAAAAAATACACCTTATGAGTGGTATTAAGTATGAAATACAAAACCGAAAGCTTAGATCCTATAAGCATACATTTGATTATAACTTTTGTAAACAAAAGTATAATGAATATGCACTTATGGAATTAAATGAGTTTAAGAAGTGTTTAAAAAAGCCTGAAAAATTAGGGGAAATAGGTCATTTATGTAGTTTTGTTCTATGGGTGAAAAATAAAGATCAGGATGAATATCGGGATTGTTTAGGGGATTATGGGTTAATACACCTATTGTTTCACTGTCTTGAAAATAAACACAATGCTGATATTCACGCGGAATATATTCATATGCTTTTTAAGGAAGATATAAAACTAGTTTGAGATATATGATGTGTCCCTTTTATTGAGATATGTACAGATTATTTTTTGGTGATTTTATCAATATACTCACCCTCGTTCCAAAGACCTTGCTTGACTATAGTGCCATTACTATCATAGACTTTTCCTTTTCCATTTTTCTTGTTGTGTTTCCATTTTCCCTGATGTTTAGATCCATCAGTTTTGTATAAGGTACCTTTGCCGTTCATTTGATTTTTTCTAAAAGAACCTTCATAACGATCACCATTAGGCCATGTATAGGTTCCTCTTCCCGAAACTTGGTTATTAGAAAAGGTACCTGAGTATGTAGCTGTGTCAAACCAAAAAATATTCCCTTTAATTAAAGTGCCATTTAATACTTCTACATCAAAAGTTGCTCCTTCAGAAATAAACTTATGCCATCCACTTGGTAATTGGCGAATCTGTTTTGTAGGGATTGTGTTTATTTGTTGTGCATTACTAATAAAAATGACACCAACAATCAGTACCAATAATAAAAGACCTCTTTTCATAGTATTTTTTAACAATTGTCGCAAATAGATAGGCCATACTTACAGGCTACTGTGTTTTTTGCAAATAATTTGAGTTAAATAGGCGTAATATGTAATCTATAATTCATTAAAGAAAGAATTATCTTACATATGGTTTCTAAAAATTATTAATTTGGATTGTTTAAATGTTAAACTTTAGAAAAAAATGCATTTCAACGACGATATTTGCATATAATCGTTATATTTGGTCGAAATTGAAATAATTAGTAAACCAAATCGTTAGATTAAAGTATTTAAAACCATCCCCATTTTTTTTGGTTTTAAATATCTTACTTGAGCTTAACCTATTATGAAAAAACGCTTCATCATTGCCCCTTCAATGTTGTTATTAATTGCATTGTTATTTCCACTTATTTCTGCTAATAAGATTGAGGTACCTATTCCTTCTAAACCAATAAATAAAGTACAAGCATCTGTTGACTTTTTTAGAAATCCAATTTCGGATAGACAAAAAGAGTTATTGGTAGATGCCATTGAATCTTACTTTAGTAAAGCATTAAAACAGCATAAAATTGTTGGAGCAGGTGTTGGTATTGTAAAATGTGATTCTGTTATTTATTTAGGAGGTTTTGGAAAAAGAAATGCATCCTTAAATGATACAATAAATGAAGAAACAATTTTTAGAATAGGATCTGTTTCTAAAGGTTTTGCAGGTGTGTTATCTGGGATGTATGTAGAAGAAGGATTACTTGATTGGGAAGCTAAGGTTAGCGATTACGTACCATCTTTTCAATTAGCGAGTAGAAAATGGACGGATAGTGTGACACTGTCGCATATTTTGTCTCATTCATCAGGATTACCTTATCATAGTTTTACGAACCTTGTAGAGGATGGAGTAGATTTGAATACAATAGCTGGTCAGTTTAAAAGTATTCGAACAATTGATAAACCAGGTAATATCTATAGTTATCAGAATGCTGTGTTTGCTCTAAGTGGTGAAATGATAAAAAAAGTTGCTGGTAAATCATATGGAGAAGCAATTGCAGAAAGAATTTTTAAGCCTCTTAAGATGACTACTGCGTCAACAGATTATAATTCCTTAAAAATGTCTTCTAATGTAGCGATGCCACATAGAAAATATGGTAGACGCTGGAAGTCTTTAAAGATCAACCAAAAATATTATAATGCCATTCCAGCTGGAGGAGTAAATGCTAGTGTAACTGATATGGCTAAGTGGATGCGATTTTTGTTAGGTCATAATCCTAATGTAATGAGTGCCGATGGTTTAAAGAATGTTTTTAATCCAGTAATTAATCTTCCAGGAAAAAGCAAGTATTATCAGAGATGGGATGGACATCAAGGATCTCACTATGCGCACGGATGGCGTATTCATGATTTTAAAAATAGAGAAACAGGAGAGTCTAATAGGATGATTCATCACGGAGGTCATGTAAATAGCTTCAGAAGTGAAATTGCTATATTTCCTCAGGAAGACCTTGGTATTACAATTCTTTTCAATAGTCCTACCAAGTTAGCGAGAACGGTAATTCCAGATCTTCATAAGATAGTGAAAGAAGTTATGGAAATGCCAGAACAAGAATTATTGGCTCAAGTATCTAGCCTTAATGATGCTTTGTAGAATTAGTATTTAAAATATATGCTCCCTTTTTATCTGTTCGATGAAAAGGGATTTTTTGTTTTTTACAGCTTTTTTCCCATTTGTCAAGATAACTTCTGTAGTTGCTTCCATCGGCAATAATTTGTTTTGGTTCTAAGATTTCAATAACTCTATTTAGGTGAATTTTTGGAGAATTGGATAGAATTATAATGTCAGGATGTAACTCTTTTATGTTATATATGGCAGAACTGTCTATGACTAAAATTGTTTTCTCTCTGTAGTTGTAAATGTTTTTTAGTTTTTTATGAAAAGTTATTTTGGAATTATTTTGGGTGAGGTAGCCTTTAAACAAGTAACTTTTGGTTATTTCCGAAATAGAATCCTTGCTATATACTCTTACATTTTGGTGATGTAAAACACTTAGCGTTGTATTACGATGATTATGAAAAATGACAAGCTCCTCTTTGTTTAGGTGTAGCTTTTTTTCATAAATAAAAATAAACAATAGAAAAGCCACACTAGTCGTAACTGCAAAAATTCTGTTGAGCTTAAACTTTTTAAAAGTAAATACTAAAGAGATTATAAGGGTATATCCAATAATGAGCATCCTCCATGAAAATGTAATATCTGTAATCAAATAAGTTTCTTGTTTTGAAACCCAATGAACAATGGAATTCATTACATCTATACAACCTCCAAAAGTAGCAGCCATCCAATCTGGTAATATTCCTATTTCTGCAAGAGTCATTACTAATATTCCAAAACCAAGTAAGAAACCCAATAATGGTATAATGATCAGGTTAGCAATAAAAAATAAAAGAGGGAACTGATGAAAATAAAATAGGGTTAGTGGTAATAAGCCTAATTGAGCGGAGATTGTAACCGTAAAGGTTTCCCAAAGTATTTTATCGATATAAAATCTTGGCCTGTATAGCTTAACTAATAATGGCTGTATCCAAACGATTGCAAATACTGCTAAATAACTCAATTGGAATCCCACAGAAAATAATAACAATGGGCGCATGCATAATAGCATAAACATGGAAACTATTAAGGCGTTATAAATGCTTGTTTTAGAGCGAATGTGCATTCCTATGGCTATAAAAGAGAACATAGTAACAGCTCTGAGAATTGAAGGAGATAAACTTGCAATAACTGCAAAACACCAAAGAACTATAATAATAAATATGGTTTTAAACGCTTTGCCATTACTTATTAAACGTTCTAGAGGTTTAAGAATGAAGTTTAATAACATTAGAAGTATACCAACATGCAATCCCGAAACTGCTAATATATGTATGGCTCCTGCATCTCTATAATCTGTGAAGGTTTCTTGATCAATATCTTGTCTTTGACCTAAAAGTAAAGCATTAATAATCGATAATTGTTTCTTATTGAAATCATATAAAGCAAGCTTTTGATTGATATCAGTTCTAATATAACTCGCTATGTAATGGATAGAAAACATAGGAATGTCTCTTGGAATTAATTGATGTAAGTCTGTAGTAACTTTATGAAAAATATACTGCTGAGAAAGATGGTGGGCATAGTTAAATTGATTTGGATTTGAAGGGGAGGGAATAAGTTTGATTTGAGAATGTGTAATATATGACGCTCCGATCGTAAGATTAGTTTGTAAGTCCGCTTTAGGTATTTGAAGTAATAGATTCCCTGTTGTTTTTTGGCTTTCTATTGATTGAAGAGTGATTACATATTTTTCATAAAAAGATGTGGGTTTTAGCCTTTCTTTTATGTAAAAGCTTATGGTTACCGAATTTTCTTGATATTCTTCAGAAAATAGATTGGTGTAGTGATCAGGATTGTTTTTAGGATGATGAATTTGTACTAAGGTAATTCCTAAAAGGATAAAAACGATTAATGTCAAAGCACTAAATCCAATAGCACTCCGAAACATTTTTTTTGCATACCACCAAGTACTAATTAGGCCACTTATGGCAATCCCTTGGGCTATAAGTACAATTTTAAGATCTATCGAAATGTAGTAGCCAATAACAATACCAACAATTAAAGAAAAGGTAAGAATCAGAAAAGGAATATTAAGTAATTTATGCACAGATCAAATGAATTAATTGAGAGGCACGGGAAGCCCAACAATTAACCATGTCATGTAAATAACATATGTTACCAGTGAAATCTTTTTTTCTTAATCAGAATAGATCGTATCCAATTTTTCTGGAGGATTAAGAAGGTTTTTAAATATTATATCTACAAAGATGAATTAGGAGTCTGTTTTAAAATCAATTATTTTTTGATTCGATTTCTACGTCTTATAGTTCCAGAAAGTTCTTTCTTTTTATCTTTGATGATCACTTTACCAGTATCAATTTTTATTGTATAATCTGGATTTGGTCCATGCGGATCTACATCCAGAAGAATGTGTAGAGAAGCGTTTGATGTTCTGCCAAAATTATATGTTTCTTGATATCCCTCGTGAGTTAATGCATCAATTCTTTTTCCATCATGACGTATGATCATTTCAAACTCACCTCCAATACCCGTTTCGTTATCTGGGCGCAAGAATTTTCTGCTATATGGCTGCATACCTATAAGACTTCCAAAATATCTTGATTTGGGAGTATGAAACCAGTTTTTAAACCTAGAGGCTTCTTCCCATATATTCCCTTTATTGTCTCTAAATTTATTGTTGATCAAATGGGTTAGTGTGGTAACCTCTTTTTTTACGTTAAAAAGATTTCTATTTAGATGATAGTAAATAAACTGTTCTTCATTGTATTCTTGTTCATTTACTTTTGCATCAATGACTTTTTTTACTTCTGAAGGGTCTAAAGAATATTCCATAGCAAAAATGAGTTTTAATATACTAATTTAAAGTAATTAAGGGAATTTAGCAGAATAAAATAAAAAAGTAAAGATAAAGTTTTGTTAATTACAAAATCCTTCTAACTCCTGCAAAACAGTTATTCCAATATCGTTCATCCAGGCTAGATACGGTTACTCCCTTAGAAGTAGATGCGTGTATAAATTGAATTTGTTTTCCAATACTTACTACTAATCCAACGTGATTGATACGATTTTTGTTTTTATTAGTTTTAAAAAACAAAAGGTCACCAATGGCAACTTTTTTAAGAGATATTTTGGTTCCTTGTGTGGACATTGCTCTTGATGTTCTCGGAAGCACTACTTCTCCTTTTTTAAATGATGTATAAACTAATCCAGAACAATCCATTCCTTTTTTAGTGGTGCCTCCATATTTGTATCGAGTCCCTTTATAACTTAAGGCAGTTTTTATGATAGCCTTAGTTTTAGCATTTACATGAGTTTTGGCCTTGCTGGAATGGCTTGCGGAGACGGTTTTTTTATTAGATCCACATGAGGCAAGTGCTATGGTTATTAAAAAATAGATTACTATTCTTTTCATTAGACTTGGGTTTATGCCAAAGTAAGTTTTTTTACTGAATTTTTCAAAAAATTAAATTTATTTAAGAAAAAGAGAATTTTGATAATTTCACAGAAATGAATAGTTTTTACTAGGATAAAATATTGTTTAAACTTTATTATTATGGTTATTGTCGTTTTTGTTTAAGGTTTTGAAGTAAAAGACAATATATTTTGATACCTTATTAGTTAGAAATAGATTAATATTTTTCGAATGAAATCAAATGTGCTTCTATATATTATGTATTTACTAATGATAATACATCCTAGTATTAGTTCTTTGAAAGCACAAGTATTTGATACAACAAAGGTAGATGCTGATAGCATTAGAAAAATTCTAAAGGTAAGTACAGAGGCATTTTCAAAATCAACAAAAGAAGAAGAAGAAAGAGGGGTTTATTTATTAGAGCTAGCAGAAAAATTAGCTCTAAATATGGATGATCCATACTTGGAAATTGAAGTAAACAGAAAGAAGACAACTTTTTTTCTTGATAAGAACGATTCAAATGGAGTTAAAGAATATTTAGATAAAAATCTAAAAATCATCAATCAATTAGGTGATAAAAGGCAATTGGGATTATACTATGAAAATTTGGGCGTAAGCAAATCTATGCAGGGCAAGAAAGAAGAAGGGTTTGAGGCATACGTTATTGCAGAGCAACTATTAAGGGAACATGGAGAAGTCAAGGATGTCATTGATATTAATTATAATCTAAGCGTACGGTATTTAAGGTTAAAAAGTTGGGATAAAGCTATTGAATATGCGTTAAAGTCTTTAAAAGCAGTAGAAGAAACGGCTGTTAAAGAAAATCGGCGAAGAAATTTATATCTTTTTTTAGCAGAAGGTTATACGAATTTAGGAAGATATGAAGATACTCAGAACTGTTTCTCTAAGATAGAGGAGGATGAAACTCCATATTCTAATGAGTTGTATTTTAAAGGGAAGCTATTTCACCAAAAAGGATTTTATTACGCACAAATAGGTGATTATAGACAATCTTCCTCTTTTTATAGACAATCCTCTCAAAGTTATTTAGATTATTCGGAACAACGAACCAAAGATATTGGTAATGCTCTTGCTTTATTTAATCAGTTAAATCTTAAAGAAGAAGAGAATAAAAGATTCAAAATAGAAAATAAGTTAAAAGCTGAGCAATTAAGGAATAGGGAGTTTATTATACTATTTGGAGTAATGATTATTATGGGGTTACTATTGATTAGTATACTTCAGTACCGAGCTTCTTTGTTTAAAACAAAGGTTAACAAGCTTCTTAAAAAGAATAATGAAGAACTGGTAGAAGCCAATCATAAAGTGGATAAAGCACTAAAAGCAAAGGGAGAATTTTTAGATTCGGTTACTCACGAACTACTTACTCCTTTAAATACGATAAAAGGAACAACTTTTTTATTACAAAAAGAAAAATTGACAAAGCATCAGGAGAATCAGATGAAGTTGATCAATTTATCAAGCGATTACTTATTGGGTTTAATTACTGATGTAATACATTTAAATGATCTCGATAAAGGAGAATTAGAACTAAAAAACGAGGAATTCGATCTAAAACCCTTAGTGAATAATTTAATTGATTCTTCAGTAATGATGAAGAAAGGAAATAATAGAATTCATAAAGCAATAGATAATAATATTCCAGATAGCTTAAAAGGAGATATACTCAAATTTTCTCAAATCTTCCTTAAGATATTAGATAATGCTTTAAAGTTTACCAGAAGCGGAGATATTTATATAGATGTAATATTAATCTCTAAAGATGATAAACAAGCAAAAATAAAATTCTCCATTCGGGATACCGGGATAGGTATGTCCGAAAAACAAATAGATAAGGCTTTTGTAGCATTTAATCAAGGTTCGGTTAAAATAAACAGAGAATATGGAGGTACTGGATTAGGATTATCTATAGTGAAAAGGATATTAAAACTGCATGGGAGTGATATTATTTTAAATTCAAAACCTGAAAATGGAACTTCGGTTCATTTCACAATGAATTTTGATATTTCTAAGCGATCAACAAAAGAGAGTATTTTCGAAGAAAATACATTTGTTGAACTATCTAAAGAAGTAAATGTTTTATTGGTGGAAGATAATAAGGTAAATCAACTACTAACTGAAAAGATAATTTCTAATTATGGATTTTATTGCGATTCAGCTAACGACGGAGAAGAAGCCGTGGATATGGTCAAGAAAAATAAATATTGCATGGTGTTAATGGATATTATGATGCCAAAGATGGATGGCTTTGAGGCAACAAAATATATAAAACAGATGGATAAGAAATTACCTGTTGTTGCATTAACAGCGATATCAGAAAAATTTAATAAAGAAAAATTTAATAAAGTAGGGATATACACAGTTCTTAGTAAGCCTGTAAATCCAGAATTGCTTTATGATACTATTATGAGTTGTTGTGAATAGTTTTTATTCGAAAATTAACTCTTAATGGTTTCTACAATCAGATTAGCGGTTTTATCACTAGCTCCTTTACCACCGAGTTTCTTTTCTAAATCATAATAATCCAAAAACATCACAGCTCTTTTGTAATCATCTAAGATGTCTGTAAGTTCTTCTTTTAATCTTTGGGTGTTAAAATCACCTTGAATTAATTCAGTAACCACATGTTTATCCATTATTAAATTTACTAAAGAAATGTAGTCCAGATTGATGACTCTTTTAGCAATTTGATACGAAATTGAACTTCCTTTATAGCAAACAACTTCTGGAACTTTAAATAAAGCAGTTTCTAGGGTTGCTGTACCAGAAGTAACTAAAGCTGCATTACTCAGGCTCAATAAATCATACGTCTGATTCATAACTAAATGTACACCTTCTTTCTTTATAAAAGGAGTATAAAATTCTGGATCCTGACTAGGTGCTCCGGCAATTACAAACTGATATTCCGGAAAATCATCAACTACACTGAGCATTACTTCCAGCATTTTTCTGATCTCTTGTTTTCTACTTCCAGGAAGAATTGCAATTATAGGTCTATCATCCAGGTTATGGAGATTTTTAAATTCATTTGGTAAAATTTGTTGGTGACCTGAAATAGCATCAATTAGTGGATGACCGACAAAATGAACTGGAAAATTATGTTTGTCTTCATAAAAAGATTTTTCGAATGGTAAGATTACATACATGGCATCTACACATTTTTTGATACTCTTAATCCTTCCTTCTTTCCATGCCCATATCTGAGGAGAAATGTAATAATGTGTTCGAAATCCTTTTTCTTTTGCCCATTTAGCAATACGAAGATTAAATCCAGGATAATCAATGAAAATGATTACATCTGGTTGATAATCAGAAATATCGGTTTTGCAAAGCTTTATGTTCTTAAGTATTGTAAACAAATTAAGAATTACTTCAATAAAACCCATAAATGCAAGTTCTCTGTAGTGTTTTACCATGGATCCACCAACATCTTGCATTAAATCCCCTCCCCAGAATCTGAATTCTGCTTGAGGATCTTCTTTAACTATAGATTTCATTAGGTTAGCACCGTGTAAATCACCAGATGCTTCTCCTGCGATAAGATAATATTTCATCCTTAATATACTTTCATCATGAATTAACCAAACTTACTGATTGCAATACCAACAGCAGCAATAATCGTAGCAAGAAGCACGCCTCGTGCTCTATATGGCTTGTTTTGTTTTAAAAATAAAAAGAAAATTATTAAATTAAGGATTGCTCCTAAAGCAATTAAACTCCCTAAAAAATTATTTTCTTGTGCAGCTTTTAACGTTTCGGTGATACTTAGCTCAGAAAACAATAGTATGTATAAAATGATACCTATTGTATTGGCAAATATGCCGATAAAAAAACCAATTAGAATTTCTTTTTTAATCATGTAATGGCCAGTTGTTTAGTTCTTGTATAAAATCATGTGCCGTAAGGTCAAATTGCGTAGGAACAACAGAAACGTATCCATTATGCAAAGCCCATTCATCTGTATCTTCTCCTTTGTCTTCATTAATGAATTTACCTGAAAGCCAGTAATAATCTCGTCCCATTGGATTAGTTCTTTTGTCGAATTCTTCTACCCAATGCGCATTAGCTTGTCTGCAAATTTTAACACCTTTTATGTTCTCTTTATCTAATTTTGGGATATTGACATTAAGTACAATTCCTTTTGGTAATCCATTTTTAAGTACATTTTTTACAATTGCTTTCACATACTTTTTGGAAGGCTCAAAATTAGCACTCATACTATAATCTAATAGAGAAAATCCAATGGCAGGTATTCCTTCGATTCCGGCTTCAACGGCAGCACTCATTGTGCCAGAATAAATTACATTAATAGCAGAGTTAGAACCATGATTGATTCCACTGACACATAAGTCAGGTTTTCTACTCAATATTTGTCTGGTTGCCATTTTGACACAATCCACAGGAGTTCCAGAACAACTATATTCTTTTTGAGGAGCATTTTTGTCAATAGTGATGGGATCGCAATATAACGTGTTGTTGATTGTAATTGCATGCCCCATTGCACTCTGAGGGCTATCGGGAGCAACGACGAATACATCACCAATTTCGTTCATTACACTAATTAAAGATCTAATTCCTGGGGCGGTAATGCCATCATCATTGGTGACTAAAATCAGCGGTTTTTTTTGCGGCATAGAATTATTTTTTTCACTGGTAAAAATACATTTTTTTTATTCTAAATATATTATTAGTAATCAGTAGTGTACATTATTAGTTCTTTTAAGAAAAATTTAGTATTATTACGGGATAATGGCACGATTTTTAATGTATTTTGCCAAGAACACCCCCTAAATTAAAAATGAGCGTATGAAAAAGAGTTTTTTGGTATTGATGCTTACCGTAATTGTATCAGCTGCTTCTTGTAGCTTTACAACAAAAATTGACAATGATCCTGATAAAGACCGAATACTGATAGATTTAATCAGTTATGTGCTAAGTAAAGGACATTATGATGCAAAGGATATTAATGATGATTTCTCCAAAAATGTTTTTGTTGATTATGTGGATGCTTTAGATCCATTAAAACGATATTTTTATAAAAGTGATATAGAAGAATTCAAGAAATTTGAAACACTAATTGATGATCAAATCCGGGATAAGGAGATTGATTTTTTCAACCTTACATACGAGCGATTACAACAAAGAATGGCTGAGGCTAGATTGTTATATAAAGAAATTCTAGATCGTCCTTTTAATTTTGAAAAAGAGGAGTCAATAAAAACAGATTATGAGAAGTTATCTTATGTAGGTAGCAAAAAGGAAATGAAAAATCGCTGGAGACTTCAGCTTAAGTTTAATGCATTATCCAGTTATTACGATAAAGTTGATGAACAAATAGACTCTGTTACAACAAATAAAGAGTTTAATAGAAAGTCAGCAGTTGTATTAGAAGAAGAATCTCGTGAGATCACAAAAACTTCGTTAAAAGAATATTTTGAGTTTGCAGATGATTTAGAAAGAAAAGATTGGTTTTCTATTTACATTAACTCTATTGTAGAAGAATTTGATCCGCATACTTACTATTTTGCTCCGCAAGATAAAGATCGTTTTGACATTGCCATGTCTGGAAAACTAGAAGGAATTGGGGCAAGGTTACAGAAGAAAAATGATAATGTGAAAATTATTGAGATTATATCAGGTGGACCAGCTTGGAGAGGAAGTAAAGTTGAGGTTGGAGATTTAATTATGAAGGTGAAGCAAGAAGATGAAGTGGAACCAGTGAGCATTGTGGGGATGAGGCTTGATGATGCGGTAAGTCTTATTAAAGGCCCTAAAGGAACTAAGGTTACATTGATTGTTAAAAAAGTAGATGGGACGATAGAAAATGTAGAGATCGTAAGAGATGTTGTTGAGTTAGAAGAAACTTATGCAAAATCTTCTGTTGTAAAGAAAAATGGTAAGAATTTTGGAATTATAAATTTACCAAAGTTCTATTTTAATATGCAGGATTACAATCAACGTAATGCGGCAAAGGATGTGAAACAAGAGATTATACGTCTTAAACAACAAGAGATGGAAGGTCTTGTAATAGATCTTAGAGATAATGGAGGAGGTTCTTTACAGACAGTAGTGGATATTGCTGGATTGTTTATTGATAAAGGTCCAATTGTTCAGGTAAGAACAAAAGGTGAATCGCCAGAGGTTTTAAGTGATAAAGACCGAAATGTTTTATGGGATGGACCATTAGTTATTTTGGTAAATGAACTTTCTGCATCTGCATCAGAGATTTTAGCGGCTGCTATGCAAGATTATAAGAGAGCAATTATTATAGGAAGTAAGCAAACGTATGGAAAGGGAACGGTACAAAATGTAATGGATCTTAACCGATGGATGCGAAGTAATGACTTTGGTGACCTAGGAGCCCTAAAATTGACAACTCAGAAATTCTACCGTGTAAATGGAGGGTCTACTCAATTAGAAGGTGTGAAGAGTGATGTGGTTGTACCAGATCGTTATAGTTATATTGATATAGGAGAAAAAGATCAAGAAAACCCGTTACCTTGGGATAAGATTCCTGCTGCAGATTATACGTTATGGGATGGTTATATTGATTTTGATCAAACCATCAATAATAGCAAATCTCGAATGGCAACTAATGAACAATTAAAACTTATTGATGAAAATGCTAAATGGGTACGAGAAAAAAGAGATGTAAATGAGTACTCCTTAAATTATAATAAGTACAAAGCAAACATCGAGTTAAATGAAAAACAGGCAGAGCGTTTTGATCGCTTAAATGATTATAAAACTAATCTGACATTTCAGTCGCTTCCATATGAGCAAGATTTAATGAAAAAAGATTCAATTCTTGAGGAGAAAAGAAACAGATGGCATAAAAGTTTAAGTAAAGATGTTTATGTAGAAGAAGCATTAAGTGTTCTGGAAGATATGAAGTTAAATAATATCCGTAGATCAAAAAACCCACTTTCGCTAAAGAATTAATTGCTTTAATGCAAAAGACAAAATCAAACTCATTAACAAAGTTAGCGCTCCAAAAATTCAAGAGAAATTTTTGGGGCGTTTTGAGTTTTTGGTTTATTGTGATTTGTGCATTAGTAGCCGTTTTAGCTTATTTGTTAGCACCTGATAATTCTAAGAATGCAAATCAGATGCATTTGTCTATTCATTCTAAAGGCCCCGGTTTTTCTGTAAAAATGCTCACAATACCTTCTGACGCAGTATCGGATCAATCATACTTTAATAAAGTGTTCTTTGGTACAAAAAATATGGATACTGAAATTCCGATCGAAGCATATAGTTTCCATGAAGAATCATTAAAAGTTACTCCGTATACTGAAGGAGAGCTTATTGGAATTTCTAAAAACATAGAGAAGGCACGTTTCCCTAGTGGACTTACCAATGAAGAAATAGAACAAAAGTTTATTAAGAATCGTACTTTTATTTTAGGAACCGATAAATACGGAAGAGATTTGCTAAGTAGAATGCTAGTTGGAATTCGGATTTCATTTTCGATTGGTTTTGTAGCGGTATTGATTTCATTGCTTCTCGGTATATCTTTAGGCGCTATTGCTGGCTATTTTGGAGGAAAAGTGGATGTATTTATTATGTGGTTAATTAATGTTACATGGTCTATTCCGACCTTGCTTTTAGTTATAGCGATCACACTAGCTTTAGGAAAAGGTTTTTGGCAGGTTTTCATTGCTGTTGGGCTTACTATGTGGGTAGAGGTGGCTAGAGTTGTTAGAGGCCAGGTTTTAAGTATAAAACAAATGCAATATGTTACTGCTGCTAAAGCATTAGGATACAATCATTTTAGAATAATAACAAAACATGTACTTCCTAATAGTTTAGCTCCTGTAATAGTGATATCTGCGGCTAATTTTGCCGGCGCAATTTTAATAGAAAGCGGTTTGAGCTTTTTGGGTATTGGAGCTCAGCCACCAATGGCCAGTTGGGGTGCTATGATTAAGGATCATTACTCTTACATTATTTTAGGAAAAGCGTATCTAGCAATCATACCTGGTTTGGGAATTATGAGTCTTGTAATGGCTTTTATGTTAATAGGCAATGCATTACGGGATGCGTTAGATGTAAAAGGTTAGATTTATTTAATTTTGTTCAAGAGAAACCTACAAGTGATATTTTTTTGACACCTCCTGAATTGTAAATTAAGCCGTTCTTAAGTGTCTTTTTTTACTACTTACTAGTTTTATAGCTTCATCTCTGCAATAGATGTTTAGCTTTTCGTAAATATTCCGTAAATGATATTTTACGGTATTGCGACTTACATAAAGTTTTTCTGCGATATTAGAATAGCTTTTGCCTTCTGTTAGTAATTTAAGTATTTCGTTTTCTCTTTTTGATAGTTCTTTAAATTGATACTCCTGAAAAGATTCTACTACCATCCTAGAAATAGTATTGCTCATAGGAGAACCACCTTGTTCTAGTTCTTCTAAAGCTTTAACAATTTGTAGCTCATTGTTTTTTATTAGATAGCCAAGAACACCGGAAGATAATGCGTCAAAAACGAATTTATGATGTTGATTTTTTGTTAAAACTATAATTTTAATTTCAGGAAATGTATTTCCGATATGTTTTATTGTATCAATACTATTCATACCAGATGCATCAATATCTAATAATATGATATCAGGACTTAATAGTTTAATTTCTTTTAATGCAGATTTACAATTTTTAAAGCTTTCGATAACCTCAAATTTTTTGGAACTATTTATAATATCTACATAGGTTTCTTTTATCGATATGTTGTCTTCTATTAATACAATTGTTTTCATATTACGGATTGATTTTTTTTTGATTGATGAATAATGGAGTCAAACACATTGATTTTTGACTATGTTTCATGTATAGTTATCCGTAGTAATATTTCTTACCCACTAGAAAGTGTTAAAATGAAAAAAGTGTGTTGAATCTAATTTCAACACACTTTTTAAAGTAGATATAAAGTTTTATTCTATTTAAGAATCTTTCTTTTTGAATTTTCTATAGGTAATTATAAAAATAACGAATACCGGAAATAACAGGATTAACCAATAGAGAGATGCATTAGAGTAATTCTGAATTGGACTCGTATTTCCTAATAACACAAACGTTGCCCAAAAATGAGGAGAGCTTTCTGATAAAGAACTGTTAGTTAGGTATTTTAGTTTTGCTTTTCTTAAAGCTTGTGATTTGGTTTGTTGTTTTTTTAAGTTTTTATAGAATTCGTTCATTATATAGGAGGTGGATCTATCATCAACATTCCATAAAGAAGAAACTACACTTTTTGCCCCAGAATGAAAAAAACCTCTGGCTAAACTCATCACTCCTTCTCCAGTTTCTTGTTTGCCAAGTAATGTATTACAACCACTTAACACTACTAAATCAGCGTGGGTTTTAGTAAGATATAATTCTTCAAGATCTAATTTGTTATCACTAAAAGCAATCCAAGGCGAAATCGAATCCAGTGCATCTGCATGTGTTGCTAAATGTATGATGTTTTGATTTTCTAGTTTAGCTAGAAATTTTTCTTTAGAAGCATTTTCATTGATTAGTACTTCTCCAGAAAAGATATTGTTTATATTAATAACTTCATTGCCATTGTTTTCCAAAGGGGTTAGGTTGTATTTGTCAAAATTACTGGGAGCAAAGCCAAGAAAGGAAACCGTATTAGATGTATTGGAAGTGTATGAAGAATTCTTTAGAAAGGAATTTGAGTATCCATAGCTAATTTCTGAATCTTCGATCAAATATCTAATCTTTTCTTCAGGTTTATTAGAAGTTACCAATGCTTCGAAAGGGATATAGTTTAAGTAGTTATCAGGAATGATAATTAGTTTTTTGTTTTTTATAATTTTTTTTATTCTCTGATCAGGAAATAAATTGGAAAAAAGGGTGTATCCAATCTTTCCGTATGATGTGATATCTTTTTCCGTTCGAAAAGGAGTAGCGGCTTTTTTAATGAACAAATCAACAGTTACCTTTAACTGATTAATGTTGGGCAACTCTACAAAATAGCTGTCGTTTTTTGTAATGTAAATAAGATATCCTTTGGTATATTCTTTCTTGCCATAATCACTCCCTTCATAAATGGGGACATAACTATTATCATTGCTATTTAACCCATAATCAGTATGTGCAGATATATTATATTCCAAAAGAACAGTTTTTTCATCGAGATTTTTTTGAATTGATTTTAAATTGAGTATTGGAGAAGATTGAATATTAAACTTAGTATAATTAGAAAAGCTTTGCTCAATACTATCCCGGAGTTTTTTTAGCTTTCTTTTTAAATCTAAAATTTTTATGGTAGTAATATCAAGCTCTTTTTTATCAGCATTATCATTTTTTTTGCTATTTAGGATATATATATTCTTTTGAAGGTCGATTTCCTGATTTACAATATCTTCTGGGAGTAAAAGAGATTGTTTAAGTTTATTGCTTGCTATATCTTCTGTCAATATCAATGCCTTATTCTTTTCCATAAAATAAAAAGCATTGTCAATATCATTTGCTGAAAAACAAGTTTCTATTGCGCGTCCATATAGGTTAGCACTATGTTTACGCCAGTATAATTTGGATTGAAGTTCTTGGTTTTCAATACGAATAAGGTCGATCAGTTCATCAGCCAGTAAAAATGTTTTGATTGACTTATCTAAATATTTTTTTTGATTAGTTACTTTAAATTGCTTAAAATAAGCTTCGGCTAAATCTTCTATAATTATTAGAAGGTTTGAAGAATCTAATGTTTTATATAATACATTAGTTTGTGAGAAAGCTTTGACATTAGATAACGGTTGTCCTGTCAAAAAACTAATAGCCTTTTGATAATATTTAATTCCTTCTTTAAGTTTTTTTTGTTGAACTAAACAAAACCCAATATTATGAATGCTAATACCGTAAGATAAAGAATCGTTTTCTTTTTGATTCTGAAGGGCTTTTTTATGATATTCAATGGCTAAATCTTGATCAATGGTATTGTATAGGTTGCCAATGAATTCATAGGTTTGTGCTATTCTGACAGAATCTTTTAGTTCGTGAGCAATTGTTAATGCTTGATTATAATAAAAGATTGCTTTCTTGGTATTCAGAGAGATATCCTGATTGTAAAGTGTACCTAAAATTATTTTTAGATTGTATTTTGTGCTTGCTCTAGAGTTAATTTTAGAAGATAAAGAATCGGCAATTAATGCATTTTTGATTCCTCTATGTAAACTGTTTACTGTACCTATTTTTGTGTCTAATTTACCAGAGTTAATTGCATTGGCTACAATACTGGCGTAATCTTCATTGTCCCAAAATAATGAATTAGCTAGTTCAAAATGTATTACAGCATTGTGATAATCATACGTATTTGTATAACATCTACCAAGTTCAGAATAGGCGTCTGCAGCATAATTGTTTTCAGAATTAATAGAAATCAATTCTTGGAGATATGAAATACTTTTGGAATAATTACCTTGTTTATAATTAAAAAAAGCAAGATTTTTTAATCCATGCTGAATTAACGACAAGTTCTTAGGGATGATTTTTTTCTTTAGTTCCAGAGATTGTTTAGCAGCCTCTATGGCTAGATCTAAAGTTTTGTTTCTATAATGCCATATTGCATATCTATGGGTGATGCGCTCTAGTAAAGAGTCATTACCTTTTTCTTTATTTATATTTATTAATGAGTCTACCTTACTCCGTTTTTGTTCTTTTGTGAGATTGGAATTTAAAATATCTTCCCAGTTTGTAGGATTCTGAGCATAGGCAAGAAAAGAAAATGTAAAAAAAACAAGAGATAGGTAGCAACTTCTTAAAGACATTAAGTAAAGGGTATATAATTTTTATCCAAGATAAAAATTATATACCCTAATTTATGTTATTTAATATATTTTTAAAACTTACAAGAAGTTTTGATATTAATATAATTCGATCCTTTCATCCTGTCTAATTTTGTTAAGAATATTGTGGTATTCTAATAAATCAAACTCATCTACTTGGGTAGGATCTTTATCCTCTTCTGGTAAATCCTGACTACCTCTAGAATGTGTTTTTCCAGATAGATATTTCAAAAACCAATACTCAAATTCTGATGTTGAATCGGCTACTTTTACTAAAACCAAATCAGGATGTTCTTGAGAAAATCTACGTCTTATGTCAACTTGGGATTCTTCATTTTCTATAGTGTATACTATTTTGATAATAAAATGTTCGTTTTCATGATTATAGCTATTGTCGAATGGCATACCATAATCTATTTCTTCTTCTTCTTCTTCTTCTCCTCCTTCTTCTGGATCAAAACTAGAAGATTTATTTATTACTTCTTCTGAGTTTTTAGTATTTTGGATTATCGAATCATCAGTAGAGCAGCTTACCGCTATTATTGTAATTAATAATCCCCAGATTACTTTTTTTGCTTTCATAGTACGCATAAAATTTAAAAATATTAATACAGCTTTATTTGTTATTGATTTAAATCGAAAAATTTCACCCTTATTTGTTTTTCAATTTATCGAGATAAGTGCAAATTAAAACATCAAAGAAGCGAATTCTATACTTTAAACGGAGGTGAAATTAATTCTTTGTGCTTAATAATTTCCCACCCGTTTTGGGTGGTTTTGAGGGTTTAGATTAATTTTTATAGGTTGGAAAGTAAAAACACAATCATATAAATGTTAGTTTAGTCTCTTATTTGAGTCAAATTGTAAATAATAATTCTCTCGGAAATTTCGAAAATGCAAAAATTAGGAAATGATCATTATTTAGAAGGTTTATTATCGGGTGATGAGTCTGTTATTGATCTGATATATAAGAAAAATTTCCAATCAATTTTATCATTTATAAAGAAAAATAATGGAACGTATGAAGATGCGGAAGAGATTTTTCAGGATGCATTATTTCAATTAATTGTTAGATTGAAAATAAGAAAGTTCGAAATTACTTCATCTTTTGAAGGGTATATATTTACCGTTTGCAAGAATCTTTGGCGTAAAGAATTAAATAAACGAAAAAAGAGGGTAAGAAATGAGGGAGCAATAGAACTAGTAGTAAAAGAGAATAAGCATAGTTCATTTATTTTGGAACAAGAGAGATGGGAACTTTTTGAAGAGAAAATTAATCAACTCTCTGATAATTGTATCAAACTCTTGAAGGATTATTTTAATAAGGTATCTTATGATATAATTGTGGAAAGGTTTAATTATTCATCTCAAAATGTAGCGTTCCAAAGAGTTTTTAAATGTAAAAAACGTTTGGCAGAGTTAATAAAAAAAGATAGTAAATATCAAGATTTAAGCTAATAATGTACGAGGATATAGATAAAAAAATTGAAGCTTACTTAGGAGGTGATCTTAATTCTGAAGAGAAAAAGCAATTCGAGCTAATAATGTCTGATGATATAGAATTACAGAAGAAGGTTAAATTAGCAAATGAAATTAATCATCATTTAAAAGAAGAAAATTGGCTTTCTGATGAAGATAAGAATAGCAGTTCAAGAAAAGAAATCGAAGATTATATTAAAAGCGATGAGGCTACCAAAATAAGATCCAAGATACTTGATGCTGGGAAAAGATATAAAAATCCACAATCTAAGTTTAAAAGTAAAAGATTGATAGCTGCTGTAGCCGCAATTTTTGTAGTTGCTTTATTGTCTACTGTTTTATTTATCCGAAATTCATCTACTACGGATTTATATGCAAAATATTATTCTGATAATGATTTGCCATCTTTGCTTAAAAGAAGTGGGCAGAATGATTTTTTGAGCAAGGGGATAAAATCTTTTAAAGCGAACGAATACGAAACAGCGATCACTTTTTTTAAAGAGTACTTAAAAGAAAATGACGATCCTATACTATATAGCTATATAGGAATTTCATACCTCGAAATAGGGAATACAAATAAAGCTTTAATAAATTTTGATAAGCTTTTAAATTCTAGTTCTATAGATAACTCAAAAGCATTATGGTATAAAAGTTTGATGTATTTGAAGATTAATGATACTATTAAATTAAGAAAAACACTTTCAAAAATAATTAAAGATTCTACTAATTTTAATTATAAAAAAGCACAAGATTTATTGTTAGCTGTAGATTAAAGATTCATCAGCTTGTTAAATACATAGAGTTTATTTTAATTCATAAAAGTGCTTTGTAGGCACTTTTTATGTAAATAAGCGACGCGACACTATATACATTTGATGACAAAGGTCGATTTTAAGGCATTCTACCCCTTTTTGTTAGGTGAAAGTAGATTGATTAACAGCTAATTAACCTTTGTTAAAGGTTTAAATATTTATCTTTAGTAATATTGAGTGAGTTATAGTGTAAATATTTAATAAAGGGGAATATGAAAAAAATATTGTTAGCAATTACAATCGTTTGTTCGGGAAACTTATTTAGTCAATCCGGGATTGAGTTAAGTTCATTGGCAGTAGATAGGGTTACTCGCCAACCAATAGCATATGCCAATGTTGGTTTTATAGATAGAGGTTTAGGTACAGTAACAGATCAAGAAGGATATTTTGAGCTTTCATTTTTGGAGAAACGTGTTACTGCTAAGGATACCTTGCAGATTACAGCCCAAGGTTATTACCCTTTACGGATAGCCTTTACAGGTTTACAATCTATTTTAGATAAGACTAAAGTACTTTATTTATCCAAACTTCCAGATGATGGAGAAACTCCAAAAAAGACTCCTAAAGGTGATTTGATTAAAGATCAGGTTGGATCATCAGCTAATTCTAAAGTTACGATTGGTTGGTCCGAAAAAGATATGAAAGGTTCAGAGGTGGCTAGTTTGGTAGATCTTTCAGCGCAGATGGCTAATTTAGAACAGTTAAGATTTACAATTGCTGAACATAAAGCTGATAGTACATTGGTAAGGATCAATATTTATGATATTGGATCAGATGTTGCTCCAGGAGACAAATTAACAAAGTCTATATACCATACTATAAAAAGAAAAGATGGCGAAGAAACAATTGATCTTAATGCTAGGGAAATTACTGCTTACAACCAAGTAATAGTAGGGGTAGAGTTACTAGAAAGCTATGGTACGGATGGAAATCAATTACAGCTGAAAATGTCCGATAAAATCGGAACGTCTTTTATAAAAACAACAAGTCAGGATAGTTGGCAAAAATTACCTTATAGTGCCATTGGCTTTTCAATGGATGTATTAAAACTTAAGAGTGATGAGGTTGCAAATAATAGTTCTGCAGATGAATCTAGTATTACGGGTGTAGTTAGATCCTCTAAGAGGCCTGTGCAAGGTTGCGAAGTGAGGGTAAAGGGCCAATTGCGTTATACACATACCAAAGCAGATGGATCCTTTAGCATAGCTGCAGTAGAAGGAGATGTGTTAGAATTTAGATCCTTAATTACTATACCAAAAGATATACAGGTTCAGGATCAACAAAATGTGGAGGTGTCTCTAAAATCGAAATATGATCGATTATCAGAAGTAGTGATTAGTTCAGAGTTAGAAGAAAATGATGATGATCAAATTGTTTATACTGCATTAGGACCTAAGAAACGTAGAAGTTTAGGGTATAGGTCATATTATAGAGAGAGGGATCAACTAAATAAATTTGCTTACAACATAGATCAACTTATTGCAGGAAGAATTCCCGGCGAAAGAGGAGGGGTTAGTTTTATTCTTTCAAGTCGGAGAACTGTTGTTTTAGATGGGGTTTTATTTATAGGAGATGTTAGTTTTATTGATCCCAATACAGTTGCCAATGTAACTTTAGTTCCTAGTCTTTTAGGGAATGTGCGATATGGAACTAATGGAAGAAATGGAGTGCTGTATATTACGACCAAAGCTGCTATGCAAAACCGAGAATTTTTAGAAAGAAAACAAAGGGCAAATTCTTTATTAGTAAAAGGGAATGAGTATAATGGTTTAGCAAAGCGATATGAGAAATCTTCTCATTTCGAAACATCTGCATCAAGTTTGAAAAACTCAACATCTTTTGAAGAAGCCAAAGCTATTTATTTAAGAGAATTGGAGGCGAATTTGCTAAATATCAATTTCTATAGAGAGGTGTTTACTTATTTCTTACAATGGGATGAAAAATATGCATATGATATTTTAAATACTGGAATAGAGATAGCGAATGACAATCCCAAGGCACTGAGAGGCTTAGCTTTTATATATGAAGAGAAAGAGAAATTTGGAACAGCACATAGAATCTATAAAAGAATTGGAGAATTAGAGCCTCAACGTTCTCAAACATACCTGGATCTTGCTCAGAGTTATGTTTCTTTAAAGGAGTTTGGAAAAGCGTTTTCTTTGTATAAGTTAATTTTGGATAACAAGATTCCTGGAGTTGTTTTTGGCGATTCTGTATTGGAAGTTGCAGTTACTGAAGTGAAATATTTGGTTACAAAACATAAGATAGATGTAGACTATAGAGATCTACATCCATCATTTTATAGTAAGGCTCAAGACCTGGATGGCAGAATTGTTTTTGAATGGAATGATCCACAAAGTGAGTTTGATATTCAGTTTGTAAACCCTGATAACAAATATTATACTTGGAAACATACAGTTGTTGCTGAGTATAAAGAATTAGAAAGAGAACGTGCAGAGGGGTATAATATGAAGGAGTTTGTGCTCAAAGAAAGTAATCCTGGAATCTGGTTGGTTAATCTAAAAGGGCATAAAACGGGCGAAGAAGAGCCAGGAATTCCTCAGTTTATTAAATGTACGATGTATAAAAATTACGGTATGCCACAAGAAAGTAAGCAAGTGAAAATTATTGAGCTGAAAAAAACTTTTGAGAATAATATTTCTGTGGCTAGTATAAATCTAGAATAGAGAGGTTTGTATTATAAATTTGATTTCATATAAAAGATAAAAAAATCCCCGAAAGTTTATAGACATTCGGGGAAATGTCTGAGTGAGTGTGTGAAGAAAAAGAGTACTGTAATACGTCTTTTATCAATAGCTTTTCTAAAAAAAAAAAGAAAAGTTTCATTTCTGATTCTAAAAAGAATCCTTTTTTACAATTAGGTTTAAGTGTTTTTTTGGTTAAACACCTACGGGTTTTTGTTCTACATCATAATTGGGTTCTTGTTGGTTTTCTATCATCATACTGGTAAAGTGAAAGAATTCATCATAACTATATTTTTTAGGATATATAGATGTGTTCATAAGTGAGGCTGGAGTGTAAAATAAATTATTTTTTTCTGCCCATTCAGATTGATTTTTAAGCGTTTTAATATGATTCTCACTGTTTTTTGGAGCGCCGTATTTTTTTATCCAAACACTAAAGGTTCTATCTGTAAACCATTCACTATAAGCAGTAATAAAACTATCAGATCCATTGGTATGGTATATTTCCATTAAACGCAAACTAATTTGGGTAGCTTGATTATCAAGATCGTCTAATGATACCTTTAGTCGTATAATGATCTGGAGTTGTTCACTCATTGTCCGTAGTACTCGCACATAAGCCTCAAAAGCTCCTTTGCAATAACCGCACATTGGGTTGGTTAAACTAATAATTTTAAATTTAGAATTAGGGTTGCCTAAGACAACCTCATTAGTAATTGAAGCGTTGTCCTCTATTTTTTCAGATATACTTAGTAAATGATCGAATATCTGTCTATCTCTTTTAAAATGGTTCAATTTGATATTTTCACTTTTGTAATCTTTATTTTCTACCATATTTTCTTTAACATACATATATGCTAATAGAGTGAGCGCCGATACCATAACGAAAGTAGCAATTGATACGAGCGTAAAGATAAAAGGAAGGCTAAGTAAAGCTACTACGATAAGACCAATAGATATGGCACTAATAGCAATACAGATTGCGCACCATTTCTTTATAACAAATGCCTGAGAATATATTGAATATGCAATAAAGGGAATTCCGATAAGTGTAGGTAATAATAAGGTGCTATTAAAACCATAAAATAATTGAAATATCGTTAGAATACCAAAAAAGGTAATACTGGCATCTGCTAATGAGAAATTCTTAAGTAATTTGCCTGTGTTGTTATTAATAACATCTCCACAATTAGAATTTCCAACTGAAGTACAAAATTGGTGCATTGTATTCGACTGAATGCCTAAACTTTCTCTAACCGCAAAAAGACTGAAAACAACTCCAGAAATCGATAAGATTAGAAATAATATTTGATATAAATCAAAGGGTCTAAATATGAGTGCTGTAATACCACTTACTAGTAATGCCCCAAATAGAATATTCTGAATAAGAGATTCTTTTGAGAAAAGAGCACTAGTTCCTGTATTATGCTCTACAGCTATAACCTTTGGAATCCATATTTTTTTAAATTCTTCATACGTAAACTTAGTGTTCTCTAGATCCGTATGTTTTAGCTGAATACTTCCGTTTTTGTTAATAACAGAAACAATCTCTTCGGCATTATCTTTTTGTACTAATGAAACAAAGCTTTTAGGAAGTTGGTCTAAAGCTTCTGCAGGAACTTCTACAGCAATATTATCTATGTTAAAATAATCCAGTGTATCGGTAATTGATTGAAAACTTGGATAATTGGGATGTATCTGTAGTTGTAATTCTAAATCTTTTTTGTCGTAGTTGCTAATCCTATTTTGAATCAAAACAGTTTCAACAATTTTTTCAATGTTATTTTTCATGTATCCTTTAAGATGATTTTGTTTTCGCGTGCTTAACTTCTGATAAAGATACTTAAAAAGTTGATCGCCCCATATCAACTTATATGATGATTTTTCTCTGTACGAGAGATTTTAAAAAATTATCTTTCAAAATTTAAAGCCATCTAAAATAGATATTTTAAAACGCATACTCGACGAGGATTCTACATAAAATAAAAATGGAATAACCGTAATTTTAAAGTTTGTTTATGTTAATTTTTTAGTTCAAGCACCTGAAATTCAGGTTTTTGAGTATTTTGAAAACACTCGTAAAATTGAACTTCTAATTTATGTTAAAGTTTGTTTGTAAATACTGTTTTCATACCTGAAGAAGGAATTAGTGATGTTTTTATTGTTGATTGAAATCTAATAAACCAACTAGCATTAGAGTGTTATTTGATTTTGATACTTTTGTAGCCATTTTAGGATAATTACAAAAAAGATATAGATTTGAATAGAAAGTATATATACCCATTGTTAGTTCTCATTGTTACTATTGGTTTTTATTACATCGAAAAACATATAGATACACTAGATAAGAAAGATACTACTGAGAGTGTCGATAAGAATAAGGAACTTAGCTTTTTCTATCTTCCTACATCCACAACCGGAATTATTATATCTCATAATAACTATTCTTTATCTTATTCAGAAAAACACGAACAACCAGAGTGGGTAGCCTATGAACTGAAAACCGAACATTTATCTAAAAATGAATTCAAGAGACCCTTTTTTGAAGTAGATGACAAAGTAAGATCATCTTCCGCGGATTGGAGGAATTATAAAAAATCAGGATATGATAAAGGCCATTTATGTCCTGCAGGTGATAGAAGGTTTACCTATGATGCTTATGAAGAAACATTTCTAACATCAAATATATCTCCACAGAATCATGATTTTAATGCTGGTATTTGGAATCGTTTAGAACAGAAAACCAGATACTGGGCGAGTAAATATAATGGAGTTTATGTGGTTACTGGAGGAATTCTGAAAGGGAACCTTAAGACAATTGGCTATGAAGCAGTTTCTGTACCGAACTACTTTTATAAAATTATTTTGGATAACAGTTCTAAGTATCCAAAAATGATTGCTTTTGTGATTCCTAATGAAAGTACTGGTAAACCACTTGACGACTTTATAGTTGCCGCAGATAGTATTGAAAAACTGACGGGAATTGATTTTTTTCCGAACCTACAGGATGAAATAGAAAATAAACTTGAAGCTTCTTCTAGTAAAAGTGGTTGGAAATTTTAATTCCTCATATGTGGTTTTATTCGTTGTAAGTTATTTTAAAAAAAAAAGGTTTTTAAGAAATTTTACTAGTGAGTTTGTTCTAGGTCGTTTACTTTGTTTACCATTCATTCACTCTATTAGAATCGAGCTTAATAAAAATAAAGAGTAGTAATGTGAACCCCCATAAACCAGAGCCTCCATAACTAAAAAACGGAAGCGGAATCCCAACCGTAGGAAGTAAACCTGTTACCATCCCAACGTTTACTACAAAATGAACAAATAATATACCTACTACACTATATCCATAAACTCTACTAAATTGTGATTTCTGCCGCTCTGCTAAATACAATAATCGTATAAGTAGTCCGATAAAGAGTATTACAACTGTTGTTGCACCTAAAAACCCCCATTCTTCTCCTACTGTACTAAAAATATAATCGGTATGTTGTTCGGGTACAAAGCCTCCTTTGGTTTGTGTGCCTTCTTTCCATCCTTTTCCAGTCCATCCACCACTACCTATAGCAATTTGACTTTGATTTGTGTTATAACCAATACCTTTTGAGTCAACCTCTTTCCCTAAAACAATATTAAAACGATCTCTATGTCTTTGTTCGAAAACATTATTGAAAATATAGTTTACAGAAAAACAAAACCCTGTAATTACGATAAGTGTTAGTAAATATCTTGAGTATCTTGGTTTGTGCTTCCTGTTTTTAATCAAAATCATTAGCATAATTATTCCAATACCTAGTACTACCCATAAAGGGGTAAATAATAAGGTTAGTATGAATAATGTCCCGGCAGAAGCACCGATAATCAAATAGGTGGCTGCTAGGCCTTCTCTATAGAGTGGAAAGAAAAAAGCTGCATATACTAATGCGCTTCCAGGATCCGGTTGAGGTATAATAATCAATGCAGGTAATGCTATAATTAGGAAGGCTCTTAATTGGTGATTGATCAGATTAATATTCGTTTGCATATCGCTTAAGAATTTAGCCAGAGCTAATGCAGTAGCAGCTTTTGCAAATTCTGATGGTTGCAATCCTACAGGTCCGAAAGCATACCATGAAGTAGCACCGTTAACATTCTTTCCGAATAAAAACAGCCCTAGAAGTGACGCAATGGATATAACGAAAATTAAACCGGCAAATCGCTCATAAAATTTAGTTTCGATAGCTTGTGTAATAATTATGATTATAACACTTAGAGCAATCCAGTATAATTGTTTTACGTAAGGTCGAGAAAAATCAGTCAAAGAGAAAACTTCATCACCATAAGAGGCAGAATATATATTGCCCCATCCAAAACCTATTAATAATAAAAATAGAAGTACAGTCAACCAATCTATGGCTACAATAGTTGATCTAGCCATTATTGGTTAATTTTAAAAGGTTCACCGCTATAAGGTTTTGCATATTCTTCTTCAAGGCTATGGGTTAGTACCCAATCTTCAAGATCGGTTCTTGATATGGATCCTTTTATATGTTGTTCTATCATTAAACTAGCTATCTTACCTGCATATCTAGATCCCCAGTATCCATTTTCAATAAAAACAGCAATAGCAATTTTTGGATCATCTTTAGGAGCAAATGCAATGAAAACAGAATGATCAGTTAATTGCATGCGTTCTCCATTTACCTTTGTGTAATTTTCTGCAGTACCAGTTTTTCCACAAATATCTATTCCTTCGATTTGTAAAGATTTTGCAGTTCCTTGGGTGTATACTTGATGCAATCCTTCAATTATCGGTTCAAAATGTTCTTTATTGATTGTGGTATATTTCGGCTTAGTGAAGTTTTCTATGTTTATAGGTTGTCCATCAATAGCTTTGATAATATGAGGAGTGTAAAAATATCCTCGATTAGCAATGGCAGCGGTCATATTGGCTAATTGGATCGGTGTTGCTAAAACTGCTCCCTGTCCAATAGCATTAGATATTGTTGCTGTAGCATACCATTTATATGTAGGGTACTTGTATTGTTTGTTATAGAATTTAGAATTAGGGATTAATCCTTTGCTACCACTGGATAAATCATTACCTAAGTAATTTCCTAAGCCAAAGCTTTCTACATGTTTTTTCCAGTTATCAATACCTTCCTGAGGAGTGTCATATTTGTTAATACTTCTTAGATACACATTCGCAAAATATGCATTACAGGATTGTGCAATTCCTGGTATCATGCTTAGAGGGCTTCTATGGGAGTGGCACCCAAGTTTGGCTTTTTTTCCATACCGGAATCCATGATTACAAGAGAAACTTTCTTTAGTGTCTACAATTCCTTCCTGTAACCCAATCAATGCGGTAATTGCTTTAAACGGGGATCCTGGTGGATATTCACCTTTTACACCTCGATCAAATAATGGTTTGGAAATAGAATCATAGTGTAGTCTTGTGTAATTGGGAGATCTTTTTCGCCCTACTAATAATTCTGGTTTGTAACTTGGAGCAGTGATTAAAGTAAGGATTTCTCCGGTAGAAGGATCTAATGCTACAATACCACCACGTTTATTCTCCATTAGTTTTTGCCCATATGACTGTAGTTCTTCATCAATAGTAATGGTTAGATCTTTTCCATTAACAGGGAGTGTGTCATATTTGCGGTTTTTATATGGACCAATATCTCGGTTAAATCTATCTTTTTGAATACGTTTAATACCTTTTAATCCTCTAAGTTCGTTTTCATATTGTTTTTCAACACCTTGCATTCCGATAAGGTCTCCAGATAGGTAGTACGGATCTTTTTTAATTAATCCATCATTTACTTCTGCAATATATCCTAATACATTTGATGCACTTTCTGTATGATAATCTCTTAGCGAACGTTTTTGGATATAAAACCCATCAAACTTGCGCATTTTTTCTTGTAAATAAGCATATTCATCCTTCGTTAACTGAGGGATAACTACGGATGGAACACGAGGAGAGTATACCCTGGCTTTATGCAACTGATTTACTAGTTTTTCCTTGGAGATTTTAAGTATAGAACAAAATTCTAAGGTGTCAAAAGGTTTTAATTCTCTTGGAATTACCATAACATCATAAGAAGGTTGATTAGTTACCAAAAGTTTACCATTCCTGTCATAAATAGCCCCACGTTGCGGGTAATCATATAATACTTTGATAGCATTATCTTCTGACAAAGCTGCAAAAGATGTGTTGTAAATTTGCAAATAAAATAGCCTGGCAATAAATACAATACCAGTAGTAATAATTATAAGATACAGTAATAATTTTCTCATGAATCCTTCCTTCTAAATAATACCAAAACAAGCATAATGACTATGATTGAGAATAGACTAGAAAATAACGTTTTTTTGGCAATTAATAGTGTGTGAGAAAAGTTAAATCTTTCTAATGAAAAAAGTATAATATGATGTATAAATACTATAAGAGTAACATAGGCCAATCGCTCTCCAAAACCAACTTTACTTAGTTTAACCGTTTGGAATTCATAACTCAATCCGAAAACTGACCTTAGTACTACTGGTCGGAGGTAGGTTATAACGATACAAGCGGTAGCATGTACACCTCCAGAATCACCAAACATATCCACAGTTAACCCAAGAATAAAGCTAAGAAAAAGAAACAAACTTTTATTTATATTAATAGGAGCTAACAGAATGAAAATAATATAAATATATGGGTTAAGGTATCCTAGAAAGTTAATGTTATTAAGGATGAATACCTGAACCAAAATCAGAATCATAAATCTTCCTATATATAAAAGAACATTATTATTCATCTGTTTTTAGGTTTTCTAAGGATTTAATCTCAGTAGCATCATTGCTTTTTATAGCGTATGTAAAACCAATATTGGTCATGTCATTGAATAATAATACATCAATTAAGAAATAGCTCTGATTTTCATCTAATTTATAGTTCAATATCGTTCCTATTCCTATACCACGTGGAAATATTGTAGAACGACCATTGGTAATAATAGTATCTCCTTTTTTTAGAATTGCCTGTCTCGGAACTGTTTCTAGTTGTACGATATTAGGATCTTTACCGTTCCAGACTAAAGATCCATATTGATTCGATTTTTTTAAACCAGCATTAATTCTAGAATTACTATTTAGTATAGATATAACTCGGCTATAGCCTTTAGATGTATTCTCTACAATGCCAACAATTCCCTTATCAGTAATAACTCCCATATCTGGTTCAATTCCATCTTTTTCCCCTTTATTAAGAAGAATGTAATTATCCATTTTACTGTAATCATTCTTGAATACGTTTGTTTTAATAAAGGTAAAGGGTTTTTGAAATGAAGTAGTATCTATGTATGCAGCGCTAGTATCCACTGTAAACCGACTTATTTGATTGCGAAGTTGTTCGTTTTCTTTCAGCAGGCGTTCATTTTCTTTTTTAAGTCCGAAATAGTTGTTGATGGAATATCTCCATCCGTAAACACCTCCTGTTAGAAAATTAGTAGAGCTAATAAATTTACTCTTGTGATAACTATGAGATTGTATGGTTAGAAGTAAGGATATAAATAATAGTAGCAGAAATAATAGGAAGTTTTTATTCCGTATTAAAAAATTAATAATCTGCTGCATGCTTTATGGGGGTACTAAATTCTAAATAATAATTTTATGATTTTAACAATGCATCTTTAACATAATTAAAAACAATTAAATCAGCATAACGTAAAAAATAGCTTTTAGGTATATGCGTGCAATAATTTTCTGAAAACTATTATTTAATCAATACGCTTTTGTATCGATTAATGTTTTTCAGAGTAATTCCTGTTCCTCTTACTACTGCTCTTAACGGATCTTCAGCAATATAAACCGGTAAATCTGTTTTTTGAGACAATCGTTTGTCAAGCCCTCTTAACATGGATCCTCCACCTGCAAGGTAAATCCCTGTATTGTATATGTCTGCAGCAAGCTCTGGAGGAGTCTGCGATAATGTTTCCATCACAGCATCTTCAATTCTAAGAATGGATTTGTCCAAAGCTTTTGCAATTTCACGAAATGATATCTGAACTTGTTTTGGTTTTCCTGTTAGAAGATCACGACCTTGAACGTTCATTTCTTCTGGAGGTAATTCTAGATCTTCTGTCGCTGCACCGATCTGTATTTTTATTTTTTCTGCTGTACGTTCACCTACATATAAATTATGTTGTGTACGCATATAATAAATGATATCATTCGTGAAAACATCACCTGCAATTTTCACAGATTTATCACAAACAATACCTCCCAAAGCTATTACCGCAATTTCAGTAGTTCCTCCACCGATATCTACGATCATATTTCCTTTAGGTTGCATAATATCTACACCAATACCAATAGCTGCTGCCATAGGTTCGTGAATAAGATATACCTCTTTCCCATTTACACGTTCTGCACTTTCTTTTACAGCTCGCATTTCTACTTCTGTAATTCCTGATGGTATACAGATCACCATGCGTAGTGCAGGAGTGAATATTTTTTTCTTTAATGCTGGGATATCTTTGATAAACATACTTATCATTTTTTCACTAGCATCAAAATCTGCAATCACTCCATCCTTAAGAGGTCGAATGGTTTTTATGTTTTCGTGTGTTTTTCCTTGCATCATCGCAGCTTCTTTACCAGCTGCGATTATTTTTCCAGTAACGATGTCTCTGGCAACAATTGATGGACTGTCTACCACCACCTTGTCATTATGAATAACTAAGGTATTTGCAGTACCTAAATCTATAGCAATTTCTTCAGTAAAGAAGTCGAAAAATCCCATATAAAACGATAAAAAGGGTTAGAATTGAGTAAATGTACTAAAATTAATGTTTAAAATGACGTGTTCCTGTCATTACCATTGCAATTCCGTTTGCATCACAGTAATCAATGCTTAATTGATCTTTTATAGAACCACCTGGTTGTATGACAGCTTTGATACCTGCATTGTCCGCAAGTTCCACACAATCAGGGAATGGGAAGAATGCATCACTTGCCATTACCGCACCATTAAGATCAAAATTAAAAGAGGTTGCTTTTTCTATTGATTGTCTTAATGCATCAACTCTGGATGTTTGTCCGGTTCCACTAGCTAATAATTGTTTTTCTTTAGTAAATACAATAGTATTAGATTTCGTGTGTTTGCAAATTTTGGAAGCAAATAATAAATCTTCAACCTGCGCATCAGTAGGTGCTACTTTAGTAACTGTATTTAAATCTTCCTTTGCATCGGTTTTTAAATCCTTGTCTTGAACCAAAACTCCATTAAGACAAGAACGAACCTGAGTTTGTGGTAACTTAATTTCTTTTTGAATCAAAATGATTCTGTTTTTCTTTCCTTTTAGAATTTCTAAAGCTTCATCACTGTATGAAGGAGCGATAACTACTTCACAGAATAGTTTATGAATTTCTTCGGCAGTAGCAACATCAATTGCAGTATTACTAACTAGTACACCACCAAACGCAGAAGTGGGGTCACCAGCTAAAGCATCAACGTATGCTTGATGTATAGTAGCGCGTTGTGCTAAACCACAAGCATTGTTATGTTTAAGGATGGCAAATGTAGGAGCTTCTCCTTTAAATTCATTCATTAAGTTTACTGCTGCATCTACATCCAGAAGGTTGTTATATGATAACTCCTTACCGTGTAGCTTATCAAACATCGCGTCAAAATCTCCAAAGAAAAATCCTTTTTGGTGTGGATTTTCTCCATAACGCAATGTTTTTCCTTCAGTTTCACTAATTTTAAGAGAAGCAATTTCATGATTACTATTAAAATAGTTAAAAATAGCACTGTCATAATGTGAAGAAACATTAAAAGCTTTTGCAGCAAATCGTTTACGATCTTCTTGAGAAATACTACCATTACCTTCTGAGATAATTTTTAAAAACTCTGCATAGTCATCCACAGAAGCAACACAGGTTACATCGACGAAATTTTTAGCAGCGGCTCTAATTAAAGAAATTCCTCCGATATCAATTTTTTCAATAATATCTTGTTCAGGAGCTCCAGAAGCAACCGTTTTTTCAAAAGGATATAAATCAACAATTACAATGTCAATTTGCGGGATTTCATATTGTTCAAGTTCTGCAACATCACTATCGTTGTTTTGACGATTTAGGATTCCACCAAACACTTTTGGGTGCAACGTTTTTACTCTTCCACCAAGAATAGAAGGATATGAAGTAACATCCTCTACTGGAATGACATCAACTCCTTGATCTTTTATGAATTTTTCAGTACCACCAGTAGAATAAATGGTAATACCAAGTGCGTCTAATTTTTTTACGATAGGTGCTAAACCATCTTTACTGAATACAGAAATTAATGCAGATTTAGCGGTTTTTGTGTTGCTCATGACAATTTTTAGTTAGTAAAACGCAAAAATAGCAATTTAGTTACCAATTAGACAACCCATTATCAGTAATTGTTTTAGATATTTTGTAACAAAATTGCAAGGAAAACGTCCTATCTTTATATTGTTCAAAAAATAGCACATGCTTATCTATCTTAGAGTACTTAAAGAGAGTTTTAATTTTGCGATTAATGCTCTTAGAAACAATAAATTAAGAACCTTCCTTTCTTTGTTAGGGGTTACAATTGGTATTTTCTCAATTATTGGGGTTCTTGCAGCTGTCGATTCTTTAGAGAAAGAAATAAAAGGGAGTATAAGTTCTTTGGATAATAGTACCATATATTTTACCAGAATTTCTTTTGGTCCTACGGATGTTCCAGATTGGAAAAGAGAACAATTCCCAGATGTAACTTTTGAAGAATACCAATACGTAAAAAAGACTATGCCAGATCTGAAAGCTGCCAGTTTTTTATTGAATGTGGGCCAGGAAACGATAAAATATAATGATAAAAGTATTAGTAATGTGGATATGGTACCAGTTACTAATGATTATTATGATATTGAAGAATTACAAGTAGTTCAAGGAAGGTTTTATAATGAACAGGAATCCGTAGGTGGAGCTCCAGTGATTGTTATTGGAGACGAAATAGCGAATAGCTTATTCGGAGCAGGTGATCCTATTGGTAAAAAAATTCGTGTTTATGGCAGAAAATTTACTGTAATTGGTGTTTTAAAGAAAGAGGGTAGTGGTCTTTTTGGAGGTTCTAAGGATACTGCTGCAATACTGCCAGTTAACCTTGTTAGAAGAATCTATGGAGATAATAATAAGTTTACATTTCCTATGATTATTATTAAGCCAGAAACAGGAAGTGATGTGCCCGAATTTGTGGCTACCTTAACCCAAAAAGTGCGATCATATAGAGGTTTGAAACCTGATGAAATTGACAATTTTTTTGTAAATCAATTACAAGGATTTACTGATTTTATTGATAATATTACGGGTACTATGTCTCGAATAGGAGGATTCATCGGTATGTTTTCTCTTTTGGTAGGAGGTTTTGGTATTGCTAATATCATGTTTGTAAGTGTAAAAGAAAGAACAAACCTTATAGGAATTCAAAAAGCATTAGGAGCTAAAAGGAAGTTTATCTTACTTCAGTTTTTATTTGAAGCTGTGATTTTAGCCATATTTGGAGGGTTAATTGGTTTAATTTTAGTGTGGTTAATTTCTAAAGGAGCCTCATCTATGACAGGAGATTTTGAATTTATATTATCTACTTCTAATATGTTTTGGGGAATGTTTTGGTCTACATTAATAGGATTAATAGCGGGTATTTTTCCAGCTTGGATGGCAGCTAGACTAGATCCGGTAGAAGCTATACGATCCGGAATGTAAAATAAAATTTAGGTTATACAAACCTGGATAGTAAGTAAATATTCATACCTAAGGCAATTAGTATAATTACTAGTACGGCTACGGGAATTATTTTCATCATTGTATTTCTTTTTTTATTTGGGGTCATTATAACTGTTATCATAATGTAAAGATACTAGGAATGAGAGGTTAACGAAATAGGTAGAAATACTTGATTATTTTAATAGGTCTTTATTACACCCTTTATGTTCTTTATTTCCGAATATAGAGCTATTTAAAAAGAGCATTTTAATCTTAAATTTTAGACATAAAAAAGCCGAGGTTTTTGCCTCGGCTTTTTAAATATGATATTAAAAAATAATTTTATTGTTTGATAATTCTTTTTGTAGTGCTACCACCTGTTTCAGAATGAATAGTCATCAAGTACATTCCTGATCCTGTTGCAGAAATATCAATCGTATTTGTATTACTGTTTGCATCCAGTTTCTGAGAAAGAACTAATCTACCTTGTATGTCGAAAATATCAGCACGTTTTAAGGCTAAACTAGTTTCTCCGGATATGTTAATTGTATTGTAAGATGGCATTGGATAGATAGTAAGGCTATTTGCCAATATTTCATCATCGATATTTAATAAATTATCATAAGTGATACTAAACTGAGAAGCAGCAGTGTTTCCGTTTCCTGAAGCATCAACTGCTACATTAGCACTAATATCTACAGTAACCGCTCCAGCAGCCATAGGAGTAATATCTACTGTATAGGTGGTTCCTGATCCAGAAAAATTACCTGGAGCTCCATTGCTTACGATTATTTCATTCATCATAAAATCTGTAACATCTTCAGAAAAAGTAATGGTTACTGGAATAGGATTGGATCCAGTTGGTCCAGGACTTTCTGTAGAGGTAATAGCTACGGTTGGTCGTGAAGTTTCCTTTGTTCTAACGTCAACAGCAGATACACTTTCAATATTACCGAGAGCGTCAGTAAGAGTAACTATTAATGTAATTAGTCCATCATTTAATCCACTTAGGTTAATTCCAGTAATTTGATCTGTAGCAGTAGCAATGATTCCTGATCCAGTTACATCAGTTCCACCACCATCACTTTCAAACAAATAATTATAAGTAGCTCCAACTTCAGCAGCACCAAAAGTAAAATCAATTCCTGTTTCGTTTGTTACATTTATAATGGCCTGATCAATGCTAACAGTAAATCCGGTTGGACCAGTATTATCTATTACAAATGTATTATCGTTTGTTCCTGTTGGAGTTGTATTCGTAAGTACATTTCCAGCATCATCACTAATATTTTGTCCGCCAGCAAATCCTAAAGTAACAGTTCCATTTAAGGTTGCAAGATCACCTCCAGAAGTTGTCACTCTATAGGTGTTTCCGCTTGGATTAGTAACAGTCGTAATTGCTGCTGTAGTCCCAGAAACTGTAAAATCCGAAATGTCTACATTGCTAACATCTACATCAAAGGTTACATCCCAAGCCAAAGCATCTGCATTGGTAGGACTTGTCATTGGTGTTTGACGAACAATGCTAGTTATGCCTGGTCCTATATTATCAACTAAGAAGTTTTCAGGAAAAGGATCTATTGGTGTTGTATTAGTTAACGTATTTCCAGCAGTGTCTTCTATATCTTGATTATTTACAAATCCTAAAGTAACGGTTCCGTTAAAGCTAGCTAAGTCTCCTCCAGAAATGGTTACTCCCCATACGTTACTCCCTAAATCTACAACATTAGTAATTGTAGCTGTTGTTGTGCTACCAATAGAAAAATCTGCGGTATTGACATTCACTACGGTTTCTGTAAACTCCACGGCAAACACTAACACATCTGCATTAGTTGGTGATGTAGTAGGAGTTTGTCTTGTGATGGATTGTACCTGTGGATCAGTTGTGTCTGGAGGGGTTAAATATGTACACCCAGGTGCTTGATAGTTTTCACTATTAGTACCATTAATAAAATTACTTCCTGTAGCTAGAGCTGTTCTTAATAAAGCTATCGTAGCAAATGGAGCGCCATTGTTACAGTCAAATTGGAAATTGTCATCAGCACCATGTGCAGTGGTGAAATCCTCTGCAGTTGCGCCATCAGTTAATCCTGCAGGAATACCTGATGTAGTACCCGTGGTAGCATTTGCAACCCAACCAGCACTTCCAGTATTTACGGCCCATATAAAATTAGTAACTTCAGTTCCATTGTTTGGAATGCCTGTACCAGTGTAAGCAATAATTACATCACCAGTGCTAGAAGGACTATAAGTGCCATTCTCTGTCGCGGTACCTATCGTTGCAGACGGAGCTGTCTTTGGTGTAGTAATTTGGATTTCAGTTCCAGCAGAGGCTGTGCCAGTATAGGTCCAGGTAATAGTTCCTTCATCTATATTACCCCAGTTTCCATTGGTTTCATTCCATCCATTTTCAGTAAAATAAACAGTAGTTGTGCCAGATATATCAGTTAATAATATAAAGCTAAACTCATCATTACTATCAGTGTTACAAGAGGTAATTGCTAAATCACCGATACCTAGGTCAGTAGCGTTAGTTTGGTGAATCCCCAAAGAAAAGAGTATTACTAAAAATAAAAGCTTTAAGTCAAAATGTTTCATAAAATGCTTTTTAATTAAACTTAATAATTAATTAGATATTTTTTTGTATAATTAAAATATCAGTAAAGATTTTATAAAGGTATCAAAATCTTTACTGATATCAATAAAAATGTAATTATAGTAACTTAGCTCCTTGAAGGAAAAACTCCTTGAAGACATATTATGTAATATGTTGATAGCCAGGGTTGCATATTATTTACTGATTGATTGCCACCTGTTAATCCGACATTAATAGTACCTCCTAATGGAGCTGCAAACGGCTTTAGTGAGGCATCAGCAGGTTGATTACTGTATGTCTTTACTTCTGCACCATTACCGTCTTCTGAGGTTGCTAAAGTAGCGTTTGATGGATCAGCTACATCAGCTGCATCGGCTAATACAGGTATGGATACAGCTGCTGCTGCGTTTGCATTAAATCCTGCTGCATGAGTATGAGCAGGTAGTTGATTGATATTTAAGATGTTATATTCTGTTCCGCTACGTGCACCTTGTTTTCGAGTGCTTAAGCCTGGACCGGTTCCTGGTCCAATTGGTACGCGACCTCTTAGATCTGGTAATGCAAAGGTTGTTCTTCCATCACCTCCATAAATAGTGCCTACTAATGAGAATAAAGCTTGATTAGAATTGATTGGTAATAACTGCCCTTCGCAAAATGCCCAATTCCTTGGTGCAAAGTTGCCTGCAAATATTCTTATTTCTGCTATAGTTCCTTCCATAATGGTATGTTGTTTTATGTTAAAATATTTTATTTTCTAGCTTCTAGAAGGGAAAACTCCTTGTAAACAAATTATGTAATAAGTGGATAACCAAGGTTGCATGTTTTGAAAAGGTTGACTTCCCCCCGTTTGACCAACATCCACACTTCCTGCTAAAGGAGCAGTAAATGGTTGTAAAGTTGCATCAGCAGATCCATTACTATAGGTTTTTACTTCTGCACCATTTCCATCCTCCGAAGTCGCTAGCGTAGCGTTTGATGGATCGGCAACATCTGCAGCATCAGCCAATACAGGTATAGATACATTGGCAGCAGAATTAGGACCAAATCCTGCAACGTGATTGTGAGAAGGCATGTTCAGTATCGTTAATGTATTAGTTTCGGTACCACCACGCTGTCCTAATTTTCTAGTGGATAATCCAGGTCCATGACCTGGTCCAATTGGCACACGTCCTCTAAGGTCTGGTAATGCAAAAGAGGTTCTCCCATCTCCGCCATAAGTAGTTCCTAAAATTGAGAATAATGCGGTGTTCTGCGAAATCGCTAATAATTGTCCTTCACAAAATGCCCAAGCTCTTGGTGCAAAATTGCCTCCAAACATGCGAACTTCTCCTATTGTTCCTTCCATATTGAATTGATTTAAGATTAATAATTAGTTATTTAGTATTCACAGTCTTTTATACGACCGTTTGTTGTTTTCTTTGCAAACCTGTGGTAAAACAATGCCCTTGTCTTACGCCTAGATGCACATATTTTGTTCCTGATAATATACCCGCATCGGAACTAATGGTGTTTATTTTTAATATTTTTCCATATTTACAGTTCACATATAATCCTTCTTGTGGATGTGCATGTATGATCTCACCAGCAGTTTTCCCTAATAAAGGTGGACTGTCTACAGGTGCTACTTCTATAATCCTAATAGGAGACCCTTGGTAGTAGGTTGTTGCTCCACCATATTTTGGGTTGCATGCATTAACCAATTGTTCTATTACATCAGCGGTTTGAGTTTCCCAGTATATGGTGGTATCTTTTTCGGTAGGTTTATGAAGGTACTTGATGTTTTTATCCGATTGTTGCTTTAGGTTTTTAGAATCTACTATTAATTCTAATGCTTTATGAGTTAACTCGCCTAGCATATAACTCATCTTAGAATTAGCCATGCCATGAGTTTCTCCCGGAATAATAGAAATAGGGTGTTCTATTAGAATTTTCCCTGTATCCCATTCTTCTTCCATTTGATGAATAGTAATAGCAGTTTGCTTTTTTCCTTCTTTTATAGACCAGAATAATGGATCTGGGCCTCTGTTTTCAGGTAGTTTTCCAAAATGGATATTTAGAAAACCATATTTAGGTACTGCCAATAACTCTTTTGGAATCTTAATAGAGAAACCACAGACTAAAACTAAATCTGGAGCTTTGTCTTCTAACCATGTTTTGAAGTCTGTACTGATATTCTGTTTGTTTATAAGAAAGGTGTCAAAGCCTTCTTTTTGGATAGAAGTATACCAGAAATTCTTTTTGGGATTAGGAATCTCTAATTCCTGAAAACATACAGCGTCTAGGCAGTTATCTTTCGACAGATAATTATAGACAGAAAGACAAACAGGAAAGCTTCCGATAAGTATTATTTTCATGAATTCATGGGTTTATAATAAACTAGAATGTCGTCTAGTTTCTTTGATTAAACTATATAGAATAATTTTTCCAATATCCCTATTTACCAAAACTAAACAGAGTGCTGAAATAAATCAATACGTATAACTACCTGAATTTTAATGAAAGAGTTAGCTGATTACTGCTACCTGTCTTTTAGAGGAACCTTTTAGCGTTATTATGTTTCCACTTTCATTTTTGTATGAAAACGTACTTTCTTTTCCAGAAGATTCTTTGATCACTTCATTTGGCGAAATAAAATTAAGAGTATCCAAATTTAATTCGTGAGCCTCAGAACTTTTACTAAAGTTCTCAATCAAAGAATTAAACGCCATAGCCGTGGGTTCGTTTAAAATATGATGTTTGTAGTTTCCGTTATGCTTTATTAGCAGAGCAAGTTCTTTAGAATTGAATCCAATTAATGGATTTTTACTTAATGGAATGGCATAGCAGTGATCACTTAATTTAACAACTTCAGAATTGTCATAGCTGTACCCTTTTTCATCTAATTTTTGTAATAAAACTTGATGAGCTTTAATTACATTATCTGGTAAAAAGGATATCGATAGATGTTTAATTTGATCAGATATTTTGCTAAATCCTTTTCCTAAGGAGGAAACGGAAATAGTATTGTTGTTAGCAAAAACTGAAGTAGGCGTTAATGATAATGCGCCAGCAGTTAGTGTTCCTGACACTAGAAAATTTCTTCGATTCATAAAAAGGGTATGTAAAGTTCTACAATAGGCTGATTTGGTTTCTAAGAGCTGGTATTAAAATCTTAATGTTTCCTTAAAATTACATAATTTTTTTAACATTTATGGTTTGTTAATCGTTTTTTTATTGTAAAAACGTAATGTAAAGCATTGATTTTCAGTGTAAATTCCCCGATCTATTCTATGTCAGAATACTGTATTGTTAAGGTTGGAACTTTTGGAAGGAATACTAATGGTAATAAGAAAATATTAATTCAAGAATTATTTATTTAACGTAAGGTTGATATAATTTTCTACTGAAAATCACTCTGAGTGGCATAAATTTTCTTACCTCGAAGTCAGATTATTTAAGGTACAAACACTTTCGCTCATAATCAATAACTGCTTTCCCTCTTTTTAAGACATCTGCACCAATAATCCCATCCACAGGTTCGGAATGATGAGCTATAAGTGCTGTATTGACATGGGTAAGATCAAATAAAATAAGTGAGATGTTTTTTTTTGACCATTTACCAAGTTGTAGTGAGTTTTTTTTGGAAAGCTGCGTTAGCATATCAGTAGCTCCAGCACCTGCAGCTTTTACATCGCTATCTTGTGCAAATAGATCGAATTTTTCTACCGCATCAAAACCAACACAGGAGTTAGAAGCCCCTGTATCGACAATAAAATTTCCTTCTATGCCATTAAGAATAGCTTTTACCTCAAAATGATTGGTTTTGGTATAAATGAGTTTAATACGATGATATTCTTTATTGATAAGGAACTGGCGAAGTGTTGTCATTTTGTTTTTTGTCGAATCACGAACAAAAATAATACAATTAATAAGAAAGCTCCGATTATGAGTGCCCAATTAGATTTTGATTCTTTTATCGGGTCGTAGTTTCCGTAATATACAAATGAAGCCCAGTAGTATGGCGATTTTTGAATGTTAGAGACATCCTTTGATGCAAGATACTCTAATTTAGCATTATGTAATCCGTGTACGTACGAGTAAGAATGGTGTAGATTTTGATAAAAATTCTGCATTAACATGGAGGTGGTTTTGTCATTTACTTTCCATAGTGAAAACAATACATTTTGGACTCCTGCGTATTGAAAACCTCTACCAATACTGAGCGCTCCTTCTCCTTTGGTCAAAACACCTATTCCTGTTTCGCAAGCACTCAGTACAATTAAGTCCGCTTCTAGTTGTAATCCGTATAATTGATTTACCAGAATATGTTGATCTCTAAATTGTATAGAAGCGGGTCTGGAAAAACTTCCTGCTTCTGCATGTGTAGAAAGGTGTAGGATCGTATGTTTTTCTGCTTCTTCAAGAAAATGTGTATAGGTAGCTTCTTCTTTTTCTAAGAATACTCCATCAAATTTTTGTTGTATATACTGTTGTTCTTCCTGTGAGAACGGAAGTTCTAAGTTAGTGTTCTCAAACACTGGGAATACACCTAGGATACTTATCTCATTATGACGAGCACTTGATCTCAAATACTTGCTTGCAGAAATCTCATAATTTATTAGGCTAGAATGTAGTAAGAATGGCATCTTCTGAAAACTTAAAGCGTTACTTTTTTTAGTCAATAATGTTTCAAAAGGGATGAAATTGAGAAGTCCATCAGGAATGACTACAATGTTTTTGCTACTAGGTATGTTTAAAGTATTGTATAAATCAAAACTGTCTCCCGAGAACTTTTTGATGTTATTAATAATCATAGAAGCATTATCAAAATAACTTATATAGTTTTGAACAGCATTTCTGAAATGTTCCGTATCGCTTATTTTTCTTAACTCTATAGAGTTAGCCTCAATTTTAAATTGATAGATGGTTTTTTGTCCAAAAAAGTATTCTATTAAAGTAAGATTATCTTGTGCTATCTTTTTTTGAAGTTCGTCAATCGAAATTGTTTTTTGAGTAGAAAGCAGGTTAGGGTATTTTTCTTGAAGTACTTTGGTTAGCTCTTTTAGTTCTATCGATTTATTATTGTGTAGTGTGGTCCATTTTTGAATTTGTATGATATCAGCATTGTCTTCTTTTTGTCTTTCTTTCAGGATATAGGTTTCGTATGATGTCAGTTGGTTAATAAGTAGCGCATTTTTTTTAACTAATGAATCATTTTTATATTGGGATAATAGTTGCTTAGATAGCAGTGCTTCATTGACAAAAGGAGCTTTGGAATTTTCTGCTGCTTCAAAGGCTTGAGCAGCATATTTAGTATCTTTAGTTGTTTCGTATAAAGTAAATAAAAGATCAATATAGGTCTCAGTGCGATTTCTGTTTTGACTATGCTGAATGATTTTTGTATTCTGTAATGGGTACGCTATGTTTAATTTTGAGTTTACCATAAAAGCAGTTTGGTAGGCTTTAATAGCTAAAAAAGGATTGCCCAGTTGCTGATAGATATATGCCTGAACATCTAGTGTCTTTAGTAATACTTTGTCGGCGATGAGGGTTTCTTTTTTAGGGATATCAGTTTCTGTAGAATATTCTGGTAATAGAGCGACATAAATTTCTTTTACATTATTTAATGCTTCAGAATATGAGGATTTAGAAAGTAGAATATCGATATATGCCAATTGCCATTTTGCAAGATCTCGGGCTGAGGTATCTAGCTTTTTTAATAATTGATTTTTTGCTTTGAGACTATAATTTTGAGCGGTTTTTAGATTTTTGTTTTCTAGTGCAATTACTGCTAAAATTTGATAAGCGTTTACCTGAGTAGAATCTATTGAAATTACTTTCAAGGCGTATTTTTCAGCTTTTTCTAATACTCCAGAACCTAAGTAGTTGGTAGCTAAATTCGTTAGGATATTTACATTTTTAGGCGTTATTTCTTCTCCTTTTTGAAGTATTTTTATTGCTTTTAGATAATTGCTTTGATTGTTATAAGCAATAGATAGGTTGGTGATTGCCGAGATTATTTTAGGAGTATTTAGAGATTGTTCTGCCAGATATAGATAGCTAGTGATCGTATTTTCTGCTTTTTGTAAGTCACCAATTTTGAGATATAGATTTCCTAGAGGTTGTAAACAGTTTTCAATAATGTCATAATCCGTGAGGTTATTATCTTGAAAGGTTTTCCAAGCTTTTTCGTAATATATTATAGCTGTAGGTAAGTTTGCAAATTGGCTATGATAATATCCTATATTAGTATTAACTATAACCCAGGCTAAATTATCTTCTTTAGTTATAAGTTGGTTTTTTTTTGAAGTGATGGTTTTGCTTAGTCGTTGTAATTTTGAATGCGATGGTGCCTTTAGAAAATAGTCTAATTGGTTGTATAGAAAATCGGAGACCTTTGTTTTTTGTTGAGCACAAAGTATTTCATTTCCTGTATTCAGAAAAACGAGAAGTAAGAAAAGGTATCTAAAATTTCCAAATCCCATAGAACTGAATTTGAGAATTTGGGGCGTCAAAATTATAGACATATCTGACACCAAGGCTTGGCCCGATTCGGACAACTCCAAGATTCATTCCGACGAAAACTCCTGTTTGGAAATTGGTAAAAGTGTCATCTAATTTTTGAATGGTAAAGGAATCTAAATCTCGATCAGGAGTTATTATTTGTCCTTGTTCTTCAATAATAAAACCTGTACCTGTTGTTTCTTGATCATTTGTGCTTGTAAGATCCAGTTTTAACTGAACTCCGGCTCCCATAGCAAAAAAATTAGTGAAGTTATATCGATAAGAAGCTGGTACAGCATACATTGAGATACTATTGTATTTGTTTGCTTCAGAGAATTCTATAAGATTTTCTATTCCATTAGCTTGTGTAGACCTAGTTTCAAAATTTCTTAATTCATCAAATGATGATGCAGAAAATAGTAGTTCTGCTTGATAATATCCTCTGTATGATTTGTATGGTGATAATGTGGCTCCTACGAAATATTCTTGTTGATTGTCTAAATCAGGAGTCATCATATATCCCGCTTTTACTCCAATAGAAATCCCTGGGAGAAACCGAGTACTTGCATAATTCGTAATTATAGGTTCATTTTTATCAAAATATATAGCGGTCTTACTTCTGGTTTTTTTCTTGTGGAATTTTTTTCCAAATTTCATGGAATATTTCACAAAACCTTTAGTAGAATCAATCTCCTCTACATTTTTCTGTTCACTTCCGGGAAGATAAATTCTATTGAATTGAAAGATGATTTTATCTTTTTGAAGAATAGTATCCAGACAACTATAATTTACTTCTTTTTCTTTTGGACAAATCGGGCATTCTGGCGACATACCGTCAATTTTTAATGTGGATTTGTCAAACATTTCTGGAGTGTCTACCTCTAATTTAATAGTGTTAGCGGGACCTTCTCCATTATTCTGAAACCGTACTTTGAATTTTAATCTTTTTAATCTAGCAAATCTGTAATTCATTAAAAAACCATTAGAAGACATTTTATTAGGATCGTGAGAGGTTACGATTTCCATTTCAGTGTCTTTTACAGTGTGATCATCAAAGTTGCTATCAGGGACATAGACACTTCGTAATGTTACAATTGCACTTGTGTCTTTAATCATTTCTGGAGTGGTTTTTAGTGTTCTGAATATATTTCGCTCCTCTCCAGGTTGCATATTGTCAAATTCTATGATCTGATAATTTCGATATAAGGCTTTTGATTCTTCCAACGTAAGTGGAAAGTTTTTTCGTTTGGTTGTGTCTTGTACGAAAAGTGTTTTGTTGTACAAAAAAGCGGTGTTATTGGAAGCTAATAATGTGTGATCATCATTTTCGGGAAGTATAGAAGAAATGAGATCGAGAGGAGCAATCCTTTCGCCATAGTGTAATCGGGTATCTTCAATAACGAAATTATCATTTTTAAACTGTCGATCATTGTAGAATAAGTATAATTTCCCGCTTGAAACATAATTATTAGAATTCTTGTAACTGGTAATGAATACCATTTCTTGATCAGGAATGGGTTCACGATTTCTTTTTAATAATAAATTTTCATCTTCAATAAATGGGGAGTTGTTTTCGATAGAAGCTTCGTCATTAGCATTGTTTATGGTTACAGATTTTGGTCTACTAGCCGGAGGTTTTCCGTTGTCATAATTGTTCGTAGCCCATAACTTAGTGTCGTATGTGCCATTGTTTTTATAAGCGTGTATTGGTTTTTCTTTAAAACTGTAATTCCCATCTCCAAATTCCCAATAATAAGTGTAGAAAGCTTTAGGAGCCCCAGCAATTTGATTAAGAGGAGGCATTTCTGCCCCATAAATTATCTTGTCATCTAGTATTTCATATGATATAGGTGCTGTTCTTGGGATCGTGTCATTGATTAATATTTGCCCAATACAGAAAAAAGGAAATAATATAATGATTGATAAAGCCGAAAATCTGTTCATGATTTGTTGTTAGTGTTAATAAAGATAAACAAAAAGTTAAACCAGCTACATTCCTATCTTTAGCGAATTAAAATTCTGGAAGGCATTCTCTCCCAGAATTTATTATTGTAAGTAGGTAAATGTTTTAGTCAGCCTTAAAGCCTAGTCCAATATATGGCATCGCAATATTATTTACGGGTCCACCTGCTCCATAGAAGTTAGAAGACAAGAATTCTACAGTACCTTGAGTAATAGGAAATGGAACAGCAGAAAAATTCGATGGCCTTAATACACGTCCTAGAGTAGCGTCTAGGTTAGGATATCCTGGCATAATTGTTCTTTTTACCGTAATTATATCACCAGAGGATACCGCAACAGGAGTAATGGATTGATAATCCAATAATTGTCCTTGAGAGAAAGTATGAGTTCCTGAATAACTATTAAGACTTGTTGTGTTTATGATCTCTATAGTATACGCTCCGGCATAGGTGCTTGGGTTTTGATACCCTACTGTACAAATTTCGCCATTGGAATTTATTTTTATTACATATTCATGAGTTTCTAAATCCATAAATTCTGGTAGATCATCGTAATTATTAGCGTTAGAAAAAGCAGTGGTTATAAAGTTGTTTACATAATAGTCCTCACATACATTATTTGTGGGATCATTATCTGTGTCGCAGGAAACAGTTAATAGTAAAAAGAAAAGTAATTTTAAAGTGGTTATTATGTTTCTTACAAAGCCTCTGTTCTTAGTAACGTATACTGAAGTGTCTTTTGTTTCCATGATATTTTTTTAAGTGTTTATACTATTATATCAATAGTGTTGTTTTTTTGTTACCCTTGTCTAGGCGTTTTTATTTTAGTTAATACTCCTATAAATAAAAATTCCGGAAGATAATCTTCCGGAATTTTTGCTGAAATTTGCTGTAACCCCCATTACCTAATACGCATATTCCAGTGTGAAGTTTATTTACGGAAGAGCGTTTATTAATGCTACTAATCCTGCTTCCGTCCCAGTAGTTGTAGTTCCAATTACCTCTAGATGATTTTCCTCTATAGTAACTTGTTGTATTGCATATATATATTGATCATCTTGTACCGATAAGAAAATGATATGTACTTCTAATCCTATTGGGATTAATCCGTAATGTTCTGAGAAAAGACCAGTTTCAGAATTGTAGATGTCTAAAGAAGCTAATGCGGTAGGTTCTCCATCATAAGATACATATACATTACTGTTCGTGTTATTAAAACCTTCTGGCACATCTACTTGTAATAAAGTTTTGGGTCTAGGATCGTTATACCAACGATCAATATTTGTCCATCCAAAGTTTCCAAGAAAACCTCCGTAACCACTTACACCTTCACCGTTAGGACCTTCTCTTTGCATAGGCTCTAAACCTCCTTGTTCATCTTCTTCCCATACAATATCACATGCTAATGTTTCATCATTACAATCATTATCCTGACCATTAAATAATCTCATATCTTCATCAAACTCATCCGCTGGAGCGAAAAGCATAAAGTCATTTACAAGTTGTAATTGTTCTCCGTTTTGTTTGGCATTTATGTAAAATTCACCACCAGATACAAGTGTTTCTACATCTCCATTAGGACGTTTTCCGTTTGTAGGCATTCTGGTTAGTAACATCTTTGCTTTATCATAGATTTCAATTAATTCTATAGTAACAGCACCTGTAACAGGATCACCGTTTTGATCTTCAAAACTGTTGGCAGGGAAATATAGTATAGTACCTTCTGCTCCATATACCTCGCCAGAACCGCCGGCATTTAGAATGGTTGTTTGTAAAGCTTCTTCGCGATTTTCGATAATCTCAGTTTCTAATTCTAATCCATCAAAAAATTGTTCGACAATAATGTCATTGTCATCATTCTTGCTACAGCTTCCTAAAAAAAGAATAGTGAAACTTAAAAGTAAAAAGTTGATCATGGTTTGTTTTACATTCTTACTATTGTTCAGTAATGTAATTGTTGTACTATTTGTTTTCATATTTTTCAATTTTAATTGCCTCTTAAAAGCTTTTTAAATTTTGTTGTTTACATCTTCATATCAACAACACTGATTTTTTGTTACCCTTTTTCTTAAAACTTTTTTAATTTAGTTGTCCAGACTAATCATTTATGGGAAATAACAAAACGCATGCTGATCAGAAATATATTGAAGCACTCTTAAAGAATGATACGATAGTTATTAAGGAGATTTATGAAAAATTCGCTCCTAAAGTTGTTGGATATATAAAGAAGAATAGTGGAGATGAATCTAAGGCTCAGGATATAATTCAAGAAACCTTGATTGTAATATATAAACAAGCAACAGAAAAAAAGCTAGTACTTACTTGTCCATTTGATGCTTATTTTTTTTTACTGTGTAAACGAAAATGGCTTAATGAGTTAAAAAAGAATACTACTAAAGAGGTAACAATTAATGAAGAGGTTGTATCTATTAATGATGAGAGTGTTCAATATGCAGATGAAACTTTGGTTTTTGAAGCTAGAAATGAGCTTTTTGCGGAAGTCTTTGATCAGTTAGGAAAGGCTTGTAAAGAGTTACTGAAAGCTACTTTTACTATAAAATCTATGGAGGAAGTAGCATTAAAATTAGATCAGTCCTATGGATATGTCCGCAAGAAGAAATCATTATGTATTGGCCAGTTAACAAAAATGGTTCAAAGCTCTCCTAAGTATAATCAAATAAAGAACTTGTTATGACCCCAGAAGAAAAATACGAGCTTTTTGAGCAGAAAGTTAGTGGCGAGATTTCGTCCAAAGAAGACGAAACACTATCATTATTGATAGATAATGATAAAATTGTTGCTGAGGAGTTTAGAGTTTATAAAGAATGGAGTTCGTATCTGGATTCTAACCTTAATTCAACACAAGAACAGTCTGATTTAGAAAATAATCTAAAAGAAGCTGGAGCTGCGTTTTTTGAAACAAAATCAACTAAAAAGGAAATCAAGGTAATAAGAATTCCTTCTTGGGGATATGCTGTAGCCGCAAGTATTGTAATCATTTTGGGAGTATATACTTTTTCTAAAGGTGGAGCAACCTATAGTAATTTTGTGTCAATACCAGAATTGTCAATTACCGAAAGGAGTGGTGAGGATGGACTTATTAAAAAAGCAGAAGAAGCTTTTAATTCGAAAAGTTATAATGTGGCAGAGAAATATCTTTCCGAGTTGTTGAAAAATGACAGTGCCAATTCAGAATATCTTTTCTATTATGGAATCACTTTGGTAGAACAAGATAAGAATCGAGAAGCATCAGAGGTTTTTGTAAATCTGCAACAGGGAAATTCAGGATATAAATATAAAGCATTATGGTTTGAAGCTCTAAATCAATTGAAACAAGAGAACATGGATCGATGTGCTGAATTATTAAAATTATTGCCACAAGACGCTGAAGATTATCAACAAGCTCAAGAACTGTTAAAAAAGCTTTAATAAAATGTAAGGTATTGACATGTAAATTGTTAATTAACAATATTTTCTTTAATAAAGGCGTTGTATTATGTAACTTTTAGTGAGTTACTTCAATGTTTTGTATAATTTAAAGCGCGTATGTCATGGGGATAAATGATCATATACAGTCAATAGAGAAAGAACAAATAAAACATCTACACTTTCCGCACAAAGAAGTTTTAAGCGATAAAAGGTCTAAGCGTGATCGATACCGTAAATTGGTAAGAGGATTGAGTTTGGGTAATTTAGAACATCTAAAGGTGAAGATAGTTTTTGCAGATGATAAAGGAGCTAAAAAAGTAGAAACAACCATTTGGGGAATAACGGATAAATCGGTTATTCTAAAACAATCTACAATTATTCCTGTAGAACGAATTATTAGTGTTAACTAGGTATGTTTTTATTTAGAATACATTTTTAAAAGTAAAAACCCTGAGATATCAGGGTTTTTTTAGTTGTATATTATTGTGGAGTAGAACCACAAGGGCTGTCAAAAAACATAAAACATCTACCGATAGGTAAACAAACAAAACAACTACCAAAACTAGCACAATCACTATCTGTACTACAGTTTTGACCTGGCATTCCACCTTTTATACTTTTTTGCTGACTTCTGGTAATTACTTTGGTTCCGGTTAGGTTTAATAAATTTTTCATATTAAAATAGTTTAAGAATATGTCTACTCTATTGTTAGTTAGGATTTTCGACTTGCTCCTTTAAAATTGTAAATTGATATTACATTATCATATAGTTTCTTTTCGGTTTACCCTTATCAATTTTGTGCTACTTATTATTTCATCAAATCAATAGTATTAATTAGTGTCTTAATTGAACAAAATGTTACCTTGATTTATTTAGAATTCTAGTAAAAACTAGTAATCCCAGACGGAAAATTGAATTGAAATGTTATTATTGATTATACTAGAAAGAAGAACTGGCGAAAGTTAAATTTGGTTATTTTTGCGGCATGATACTTACCGATACACACACACATATCTATAGTGAATCTTTTGAGGAAGATCAAGATGAAATGATGCAGAGAGCTATTTCTGCTGGAGTAGAACGTTTTTTTGTTCCTGCTATTGATTCTGGTTATACACAATCGATGTATGATATAGAGAAGAGATACCCAAAGAATGTGTTTCTAATGATGGGATTGCATCCTACTCATGTCAAAGAGAACTACAAAGAAGAGCTTCAGCATGTAGAAGAAGAGCTGGAAAAACGATTAAATGAAAATAGCAATAAAAAATTCTATGCAGTAGGAGAGATAGGAATAGATTTATATTGGGATAAAACGTTTCTAAAACAACAACAAGAATCATTTAGACATCAGATTAGGTTAGCCAAAAAATATAAGCTTCCTATAGTTATTCATTGTCGAGATGCTTTTGAAGAAGTTTTCGAAGTGTTGGAGTCTGAAAAGGGAGAAGATTTATTTGGAATATTTCATTGCTTTACCGGTACAATTGATGATGCTCGTCGAGCTGTATCGTATAATATGAAATTAGGTATTGGTGGAGTTGTTACATTTAAAAATGGAAAAATAGACAAATTCTTAAACGAGTTTTCTCTGGATCATATAGTACTGGAAACAGATGCTCCTTATTTAGCACCTGTGCCATATCGTGGTAAACGTAATGAAAGTTCGTATTTGACTCAAGTGGTAGAAAGGTTATCTGATATTTATGGAAAATCACCGGAAGAAATTGCGGGAATTACTACGAAAAACTCTAAAGATATATTCGGAATATAGGTTGCAAATTGTAATTTAAATTTTGTTCATTTGTCAGACAATAAATGTGTGTTGTAATGAAGATTTCACCAAATATATTATTGATCTATACAGGTGGTACCATTGGTATGGTCAAAAGTTTTGAAACAGGAGCATTGATAGCTTTCGATTTTGATGAGTTATTGCTTAATATTCCCGAGCTGATACAATTAGATTGTAATATAGAAACTGTAAGTTTTAAGGAGCCTATAGATTCTTCTGATATGGATGTGGAGCGTTGGAAAGAATTAGGTGGTATCATCAATGCTAATTATGAAAAATATGATGGTTTTGTGGTATTACATGGTAGCGATACCATGTCATATACTGCTTCTGCTATCAGTTTTATGTTCGAGAACTTAGGTAAACCAATTATTTTTACAGGATCTCAATTGCCAATAGGTGATCTAAGAACTGATGCAAAAGAGAACTTAATAACTGCAGTTCAGATAGCAGCATTACAAAAGAAAGGGAAGCCAGTAATTACAGAAGTTGGATTGTATTTTGAGTATAAATTACTTAGAGCTAATAGAACTACTAAGATAAATGCAGAACATTTTAAGGCATTTCAGTCTCTTAATTATCCGGCTTTGGTAGAATCTGGAGTACATCTAAAGGTAAATACCTCTTTTTTACGAACCATAAATCGAAGAAAAAAAATGGTATATCATACACATTTTGATAATAATATTATCATTATTAAAATGTTTCCAGGTATAAATGAGGCAATTTTGAACAATATTTTTTCTTCGGAAGCTTTAAAAGGCATAATTATTGAGACATATGGATCGGGTAATACGACGACTCAAAAATGGTTTTTAAATATTGTTTCAGATCAAATTAAAAAAGGAATACCTGTAATAAATGTAACACAATGTGCAGGAGGAAGTGTGGAAATGGGTAAGTATGATACTAGTGTTGCGTTAAAAAAAATAGGTGTTATATCAGGAAAAGATATCACAACAGAGGCTGCAGTGGCTAAATTGATGTATTTGTTAGGAGAAAAATTGCCACTTAAAGTGCTCAAAACCATTTATGAAACTTCATTACGAGGTGAAATGTCAGAAAATTAACGCCCCAAATTTTAGTAGTTAACATTTTTTTTGTTATTTGCTCAACCATTTTAGGCAAAAATTTTAATAGAGAGGTGGCCGAGTGGTCGAAGGCGCACGCCTGGAAAGTGTGTATACGTCAAAAGCGTATCGAGGGTTCGAATCCCTTCCTCTCTGCATTATTATTAAAATTTTAATAATTTTTGTAATATTTTTTTATCTTTAACCCTTTAACTAATTAAAATTAAGAATCAGCGCAATGAAAAGACTATTTTCTATTCTGGCAATCGCAACAGTAATGGCTTTTGGAAATATGCAAGCAGCCACTGCTCCAGCCCAGTTAACGGCAAACGTGCAATTATTAATTGCTCCAATAACAACAACTATTCAGGATACAGATGAATCTGTCGCACCAGAGGAATCCTTTCACCAAAACCTGAAAAAACGTTTTATAGAAGGAGGTCCTAGCTTTATGGGAATCGTTCTTTTATGTTTGATTCTTGGTCTTGCGATAGCAATCGAAAGAATTATCTTTTTAAATTTATCTACTACTAATAGTAAGAAGCTACAACAAAATGTAGAAGATGCGCTTAATAGTGGTGGAGTAGAAGCAGCAAAAGAAGTTTGTAGAAATACAAAAGGTCCTGTTGCCTCTATTTATTATCAAGGTCTTGATAGAGCTGACGAAAGTATAGATGCTGCAGAAAAAGCAGTAGTTGCTTACGGTGGTGTGCAAATGGGACAACTAGAGAAAAACGTATCTTGGGTATCTTTATTTATCGCTCTTGCACCAATGCTTGGATTTATGGGTACGGTAATAGGTATGATTGATGCATTTGATAAAATTGAAGCAGCAGGAGATATGCAGCCATCACTTGTAGCAGGAGGTATTAAAGTAGCACTTCTTACAACGGTATTTGGACTTATTGTTGCAATTATACTACAGGTTTTCTATAACTACATTATCGCTAAGATAGATAGTATAGTAAATGATATGGAAGATGCATCGATTACTTTAATCGATATGTTAGTAGCTTACAAAAACAAAAAATAATAAATGACTGTTTAGGTTTTAATTCAGATATTAAAATCTTCATAGTTTATTAGAACATTTATTATTTAAAAATATGGGTTGTTTTATAGGACAACCCAATAAAAAATTAGTCACATGAAAATTTCAAAAATTTTATCGTACGTTGTGCTTGCTATAGGTGCTATAGGTGCTATATTATTGTTCTTAATGAGCGGTAATTTCACTACACTTATGGACAACTATGGTATTACCGAAGCTAAAGATTTGGTGAAGGATACATCTTCATCAGCTTTTGCAGAAGCTACTTCATTGGTTAGCCCTATGTATAATCTTACATTAGTGATTTTTGTTGTTATTATAATAGCAACATTGGTTGCAGTGTTTTCTGCTTTAGCTAAGAACCCTTCTGGTCTTAAGAATGCCGGTATTGGGATCGTTGCTTTTTTAGTGATCATATGTATTGCATATGTAATGGCAAATGGTGAAGAAACACCAATGAAAGACGGAGAAATACTTTCTGTAAGTGGATCTAAATGGGTAGGAACAGGTATTTGGTCTTTCTACTTTTTAGGAGCAGTTGCTGTTGGCCTTATGGTGTTATCAGGAGTTAAAAAATTAATAGGTAAATAATTATGGCAAGAAGATCAGCACCTGATGTTAACGCAGGATCCATGGCGGACATTGCATTTTTACTTCTTATATTCTTTTTGGTTACTACAACCATTGATACGGATAGAGGTATTAGTCGTAAGTTACCACCGCCTTTAGATGAAACAGTAGAGCCTCCAATTCTTAAGCAAAAAAATATTTTTGTAGTAGAATTAAATAAGAATAATGACCTTTTGGTAGAGGAATCTCCTATGGAATTGAAAGATTTGCGTGCTGCGGCAGTTGCATTCTTAGATAATGGAGGAGGAGTTGGTGATGAGGCTTGTAGTTATTGTAAAGGAGAAAGAAGTCCTAGCTCTTCAGATAATCCAGAAAAGGCAGTAATCTCTTTACGTAATAATAGAGAAACTAGTTATGGTACTTATATAGCAGTACAGAATGAATTAGTTGCTGCATATAATGAATTGCGAGACAGAGAATCAGAACGTCTTTATGGAAAGACATTTCTTCAAATGGAATCAGAACTTAAAGATGTGAATTACTCTGGTAGTAAGGATAGACTTAAGGATCAGATTAAGCAAATACAGTTAATGTATCCAGAGAAACTTTCTGAAGCAGAACCAAAGAAATAAGTATAACATAAAAACGTAATTATGTCTAAGTTTAAAAAGAAAAAAGGTGGTGAATTACCCGCTATTTCAACAGCGTCTTTACCAGATATCGTATTTATGTTATTGTTTTTCTTTATGGTTGCAACGGTTATGAGAGAGAATAACTTAAAAATTGAGAATAGACTTCCTCAAGCTGATCAGACAGAAAAACTAGATAAGAAAAACTTGGTGATGTATATCTATGCAGGTAAACCTAGCTCTAGATATGCTGCAAGTGCAGGTACTCAAGCAAGAATTCAGTTAAATGATAAGTTTGCTGAAGTAAGTGATATTAAACCTTTTATTTTGGCAGAAAGAGCTGCTAAAAGAGAAGAGGAAGTGCCTTTTCTTATAACAGCATTAAAGGTAGATAGTGACACTAATATGGGTCTTGTTGGCGATATTAAAAAAGAACTGAGAGAAGTTCAAGCACTAAAAATTAATTATACTACAAGACAAGGTGAAGCAACCGGTAATCTATAGTAGAGGTTAAAGATTTTAATATATTTATAAAAATCCCGCTTATTAGCGGGATTTTTTTTGTCAATTTTGATAAACCAACCTTCTTTTTATACCAAAACCTCAGGTTTAATGTTGAAAGTATAGCAGATTAAATGAAGCTACTATATGCTTATTGTTAGTAGCACTGTCTTTTAAAACAAAAACTTTCCTTTTTTTATCTTTCTAGTTATTATACTGGCATAACAATTGTGTTTATTTTCATAACTGTGATCTGTTAATATGATCAATATCTAACCTTCCAAACACGTGGTATTGAAATAATAGAATAATACAGTTATGATTCGATAACAACTTTTGGTCTTTTGTAAAGACCGTTTTTAGCTATCTATGTCCTAATACCTATAGGATGTATTGTTAAAACAATTCTATGCTTCTTAATAATACTACCTCTTCAGATTTGCAGTGTGTGATTTAGTAAGTAATTATTAACTAAATATAAATTATTATGGCTAGAAGATTAGCACCAGAAGTGAACGCAGGTTCCATGGCGGATATCGCCTTTTTATTACTGATATTTTTTTTGGTAAGTACTACTATTGAAACAGATTATGGTATTAGTAGAAGGTTGCCACCACCGCCAGAAGAGTTAGAGACCGATATGCGTATTAAAGAAAAAAACCTTTTCCGAGTCGAATTGAATCAAGTTAATGAATTGTTTGTGGAAAAAAAGCCTCTACAATTGAAAGATTTAAAAGCTGCAGCTATAGCTTTTCTGGATAATGGTGGAGGAGAGAAGAGTAATCATTGTAGTTATTGTAAAGGAGCAAAAGACCCAAAATCATCTGATAATCCCAGTAGAGCTGTAATATCTCTTATTAACAGTCGTGAAACAAACTATGACGCGTATATCGCTGTGCAGAATGAACTTGTTGGAGCGTATGCAGAATTGCGAGATAGGGAGGCGTTAAGGATGTATAATATGTCATTTAAACAGATGAAAGATTTTCTTAAAGATGCTAATTACTCTGGTGATAAGACTAAGCTTAAGAAACAGATGGAAGAAATTCGTTCTATGTATCCCGAAAAACTTTCAGAAGCAGAACCTGTAATGGTAAAATTATAATAATTAAAAAACAGTGATTATGTCTATATTTAAGAAAAAACAAAAAACAGAATTACCAGCAATTTCAACTGCGTCTTTACCGGATATCGTTTTTATGCTATTATTTTTCTTTATGGTTGCAACGGTAATGCGAAACGATACATTGGTTGTCAAAAACGAATTGCCATACGCGGACCAAATTGAGAAGCTAGATAGGAAGAATATGGTCTTGCATATTTATGCTGGTAAACCAAGCTCCAGATATAAAAATGTAGGTACAGAAGCAAGAATTCAACTTAACGATAAGTTTGCGGATATTAACGAGATTAAACCTTTTGTGTTGGAAGAAATAAAATCTAAACCGGAAGAATTAAGGCCTTATTTGACCACTGCTTTAAAAGTCGATAAGGATACTAAAATGGGACTTGTTGGGGATGTGAAAAAAGAATTGAGAGCTGTTAATATGCTTAGGGTTAATTATGTCACGAAAATTGGAGAGGCAACCAATAACTTGAAATGATATGTTTCTAAGGTATTATAGGATCCCATGATTTATCATGGGATTCTTAATTCTTATTCTTTTTTAAAAAGTAACTCTATTTTCTAAAGAAATAAATTTATTTTAGTAATCTCTTATGGAATCGATCTTGAAAAACACTTGCCGATTGAAACGAATACTTTTGTTTTTAAGCTTATCTCTCTTAACTAACTATAGTTTTGGGCAAGATGTTAGTTTAGATGATCCACAAAAGGAGGAAGTGTTAGATTCTCTGTATAGAGAGGATCAATTCTATGCAGGTTTTACATTTAATCTTCTTTGGAATACTCCTTCAGGAGTTGGTCAGTCAGGATTTTCAGGAGGTTTACATGTAGGATATACTAGAGATATGCCAATTAATAAAAGGCGTAATATCGCAATTGGATTGGGATTGGGGTATTCTGTTAACACCTACGGACAAAATCTTTTTATTGGTGAGGATGTGGAAACCGGTCAGAGTATTTTTAGAAGTCTTAATGGAGTAGATTTTGATAAAAACAAATTTACAACGCATTTAATTGAATCTCCATTAGAATTTAGATGGCGTACTTCAGTGCCTAATACACATAAGTTTTGGAGAATTTATACTGGATTAAGAGTAGGATATCTGTATCACTTTGATTCTAAATTTGAACAGCCGGGAAATCAAGTTAATCAAATTAAAATTGATGAATTAGATCGTTGGAGAGTAGGAGCTACATTTACCTTTGGATGGAATACATTTAATTTTCACTTTTATTATAGTTTGAACCCTTTGTTTAATGATAATGCGAGAATTGGTAATGAAGCTGTTGGACTTAATGTTGCTAAGATAGGGTTGATGTTCTATATTTTATAGCCAAAAATTCACCAGTGTAAGTTGAGGAATAACTCCTACTAAAAAACCTAGAGTAAGTTCTAGATTGCTATGAGCTTTGTAGTGTAGTCTGGATGTAGCAACAAGACCATTAATAATAATCATTGCGGCAATAAGAAGTATAAGATTTATTTCGAAATGTATACTTAATGCTATAGTAAACATGGTAACCGCTCCTGATCCGATCATATGCAGACTTGCTTTGATGTCAAAAAACACAATAAAAATAGCACTTAGAGAGGATAGTAAAATCCCAAGAAAGAAAAAATACAGTTCTGGATAGTTGTATACATCTATAACCATTTTGATTACTAAGAGTAATAGTAAAGACTGTAATAGTAATGGAATTTTACGTTGTTTTGCTTCCTCCAAGTGAATGGAAGTAATAATACCAATGGTTCTAAGAAAAAAATAAAGTACAATGGGTATTAGCACTGTGACTACTATTAAACCAAAAACCTTTGCTTGAATGATGTTTTCTGGTATAAATCTAGGTGCAGTTACAAAATAAATTATTGAACCAGCTAAGGGCATCAATAATGGGTGAAAAATGTATGAAATGCTTTTAAGTAAAAAGTTCATTAAATCTTTTTTCGTAGCCTGGCAACTGGAATATCTAATTGTTCTCTATACTTAGCTACAGTTCTTCTGGCTATAGGATATCCTTTTTCTTTTAAGATTTTTGCTAATTTCTCATCTGTAAGAGGTTTTTTCTTGTCCTCTTCTCCTATAGTAATTTCCAGTATTTTTTTTATCTCTCGTGTAGAAACCTCTTCTCCTTGATCATTGGTCATAGATTCAGAGAAAAACTCTTTGATAAGTTTGGTTCCATAAGGAGTATCTACATATTTACTATTGGCAACTCTAGAAACCGTACTAACATCCATATTTATCTCGTCTGCAATGTCTTTTAGGATCATGGGTTTGAGGTTACGCTCATCTCCACTTAAGAAATAACTTTTTTGATAATGCATTATTGCACTCATCGTTAAAAAAAGTGTTTGCTGTCGCTGTTTAACCGCTTCAATAAACCACTTAGCTGCGTCTAGTTTTTGTTTAATAAACATCACAGCATCTTTTTGTGATTTGGATTTTTCTTTACTGGCTTTATAGCCTCGTAACATATTATTGTATTCTCTGGAGACGTGTAATTCAGGTGCGTTACGCCCATTTAATGTCAGCTCCAGTTCTCCTTCTATAATTCTGATTGTAAAATCTGGAACTACATGTTCTATTAATTTATTGTTCCCCGCATATGCTCCGCCTGGTTTAGGGTTAAGATGTTCTATTTCTTCAATAGCTTCTTTCAATAAATCTTCTGTGATATCAAATTTTGCTATAAGTTTATCGTAATGTTTTTTACTGAAATGATCAAAGGACTTTTCTAAAATCAGTGATGCAAGTTTTATAGGTAGTGTATTTTCTTTTCTGTCTAATTGAATAACTAGGCATTCCTGAAGATTCCTAGCACCCACACCTGCGGGATCAAGTTGGTGGACTATTTTTAGAATGTTTTCTATTTTATCTTCAGTAGTATATACATTTTGAGTAAAGGCAAGATCATCCAGGATGTCTGTAATTGCTCTTCTTATGTAACCACTTTCATCAATACTTCCAACAAGAAATTCTGCAATTTCTCGCTCTTCCGCATCAAATCGATAGGTGTTTAATTGATTTACTAAATGTTGATGAAATGATGTTCCAGATGCATAAGGAACATTTTTTTCTTCATCATCAGCACTATAGTTATTGGAACTTAATCGATAACTAGGGATTTCATCATCACTAAGATATTCATCTACATTAATATCCGTTTCTATTTTTTCGTTACCGTAATCCTCTTCTGATGAATTTTCATTGCTAAAGGTATCCTCAAACTCGTCTGTTTTTTCCTTGCCACTATCTAATGCAGGATTTTCCTCCATTTCCTGCTTTAAACGCTGTTCAAAAGCTTGCGTCGGAAGCTGTATTAACTTCATCAACTGAATTTGCTGCGGAGAAAGTTTTTGAGAAAGTTTAAAATTTAATTGTTGCTTTAGCATAAAAATGTCAATGTTCTTATACTCACAAAAATAAACAAAATACAGCGTACTTCTGTAGGTAATCGATGGTTAGTTTTATTAAAAAAGTGCTAGTCTAGTAGGTGTTGTACAAAACTATTTCATGCAACCTATCAATAAACGCGCCAAAATCGATTTATTATCTCCAGATTGAAGAATATTTTACTGGCCGAAATTCAGCAATACACTATGTTAGGGAATAAAAATCTTATTCTTTATTGCATAAATTACCAATCCAGTTCGGTTTTTTAGATGTAATTTTTCGAATATAGAATCTCGATATCCTTCTATAGTTTTAGGACTAAGAAACATGTCGCTTGCAATTTCTTTGTATGTTTTTTCGGTACATGCATGTTTGATGAATTCCATCTCTCGATCCTTTAATATTACTTTATTTTCTTTTTTAGGATTTAGGGATCCCAGTAATAAATTGGTAACATCTTTAGTATGATAGAATCCAGTCTCTTGAACTTCTACAAGGGCATTTTCCAGAATACTCTTTTCAGTGTCTTTTAGTAAATATCCTTTAGCTCCTGCCCGAAGCATTTTAAGAATGGTTTTTTCATCTTCTTCTACAGAAAGTGCCAGAACGTTTACTTGCGGATATTCTTCCTTAAGAGCGATCGTAGTCTCAATGCCGTTCATAATAGGCATATTAATATCCATAAGAACTACATCTGGGATATTTTTAGGATCTTTCAGGCGAGTAAGTAACTCCCTCCCATTTTTGCACAAGTACAATATTTTGAATTTAGAAAACCCATTTACCAATCCCGCAAGTGCCTGTGATAATAGGATGTGATCTTCTACAATTACTACTGAATATTTCATTTTTTGTGTTTTTGTATGAATAGTGTGTTTTAAACACTTATTTATCTGTCATTTCGAGCGAAGTTGAAAAACAATTAATGCATATAGTAAAAACATTTCGACTCCGCTCAATGTAACTGTATAGTATTTGTTAATGCTTTAAAATTAGTCTTCTTCCTCTTCTGTTACCATTTTTTTATAATGATACGTTAAGGTTATGGCAGTGCCTTTTCCTTTTGCAGAATCAAGACTAACTTCTGCATCTATTAATTTTCCTCTATTCTGCATATTGCATAATCCTATACCCATATTCTGTCTGGATTTTAGATCATTCATGTCAAAACCAACTCCGTCATCTTTGGCGTTAATAACCAATTTATTTTGATCATAACGCACATTGACCATTAGTTTAGAAGCTTTAGAATGTTTAATAGTATTGCTAAAAAACTCTTGCAATATTCTAAAAATTATAATCTCTGCTTTGTCATCTAATGTTCTTACTTCAGTATTGCTACTTAATGTAGCCTCTATAAATTGTAATCTATTAAATCTCTCAACCTCTAGGGCTATAGCTTCCGTTAGGCTAAGGCTTTTGATAGCATCTGGGTTGATCAACTTGGATAAGGCTCTTAATTCTATAAGACTCTTAGTGATCGTTTCTGTAACTTCTGGAAGTCTCAGAGGATCTTCTTTAGCTACATCCACCTGTATTTTTGCTAGAGTGAGTAACTGACCAATATTGTCGTGTAGTTCCCAACTAATATTACGCAAAGTTTCTTCTCGTATTTCTATCTGAGTTTCTGCAATTGCACGCTCAAACTTTTTCTCTACTTCTTTTTGGTGTAGTAATAGGCTGTTTTTTCTTTTTTGAAATATGGAAAAAAAATAGATAACAATAACTACAAGAAGAATAAGAACTATTGTTGATATAAATAGAACCAGATCTTGAGTGCCAACTCCTTTATTAGAATTTAAACTATCTTGTATCACTTAAGTTTGTTTTTTTGTCAATTCTAATAAAACCAATTATAAAACATAAATTTTGAACTATAATAAGAATATAGTTGATTGCAAACATATTATTAAAACCATGTTCAATTAAATAATAGCTCATTGCTATTGTAAACGGGATTGTGCCAACACTGAACAATAATAGTCCTAAACTAATCCAGAATAAAAGACTTTTATTTGCATAAAGTGCTTTTTCCGATTTTAATATTTCTACTAAATAAAAACTTATCCCTAAAATTAATATTATTTCAGCAAACACGTAAGATATGGTCTGAGGTTCAGTTAAATAGTTTTCATAAAAACCTGATATAATTAATACAAGAATATATAGAATGCTAAAAATCTTAAGTATTTTTTTTTTGCTTTTATCATTGATAGATATTCTATATAGATTAAACAAATATAAAAATGCAAGCACACAATATATATTATAAATAATGACATTATTGCTCATTATATCCAATTTTCGAACTAGATATGCAGAAATCTCAACTAAGAAAGTAATCCACAAAAACAAAGGGAAATACTTTAGGAATGAATCACGGTATTTGTGAAGAAAAAAACTCCCTATAATTGCGGCTAAAAGCTGCATTATAGTTGAAAAATTTCTCAATATGTGAAGTGATTCATTCTCCATAATTTTTTATTCTGAATCTTGATCTAATATGTCTACTGGTGGAGGGTTTAACTGCCCTCTATTACCTGCTTGGCTTTGAACATCGTTAACTGTTCCAACAGAATTAAAAAATGGCAACAGACTTCCTTTTTGTTGTCGTGTTTCTCTGCCTAAATAATTTGGAATTATATCCTTCAGAAGGACGGGTTTTAAGTCTCCACCACTTTTTTGCAATGCATATGAAAAATTGCCACTTCCTCTTTTAATTGTTGGATTATATACTAGCACCATTTTTCCATTTGGTTCAGAAATTGCTGGAAAAAACCTCAATCCAGAAATAGTTATGTTAGCTTCTTCTGCATTTTTGTCAATGAATGCAATATATTCTTTAAAATCATTGTAATCGAACCAAACCCCTTCTGTTGAGAACAATGTTTGAAGCTCATTTAAAGGAGCTGAATTTGCCGTTTTCATGTTCTGTATTTTTCTTCTCATTTTAAAGAAATTATAATAGTATTGAGAAAAATCTTTTAGCTCAATACTTAATGCAACATTATCTACAGGTTTGTCTAATGCTGGGATAACACAATTTTTTAGTTGTGCAATGGTTTGTTCTAATTGTTCAATTTGTTTTTTCTGTCTTTCTATTTGAGCTTGTAATTTTTCATCACCACAAGAGTTTAGTGATACTATAAGCCCTAGTAATATAATTTTTCCGGTTAGTTTGATTAGTTGTTTCATTTTTGATATAGGTTTATTAAGTAATTGTGTGATTTTGGCTGTTGCCAAAGTAATTGTTAGCTAAAACTTAATTTTTGTTAAGTTTAAGAATTAAAAATACCATTTTAAATAGTTTAAAAAAATTTACGGAGGATGCAATTGTAGATTTTGTAAATGAATGTATTGATTTACAATGGTTTTTGGAGATCTATAGAAATGTAATTGATTTTGTAAAAAGGGGGAAACACCCCTACGATAAAAAGGGGAATGACGGTTGTGTTTGTTTTGAACAATATTCTTTCCCAACCCTTCCTTCGAATGAAGGGAGTTTAAAAAGTTTGGTTCAGGTTTAGAATTAAGGATGAGAGTAAGTCCCTCTTTGAAGAGGGATTTAGGGAGATGTTTTTTATGTATTCAAAATAATAAAAAAGAATAGCTACTCATTAAAACTTCCTATTACTTCTCCAAGTTCCACAAGAACAGTTTCTAGATCGTTTAAAACTTGTTCATTTGTAAATCGAATAAATTTCATTCCCAGTTCTTCGATTCGACTCTGTCTATGACTGTCTTCTAGAAAACGGTTGTTATGAGAATTACCATCAATTTCAATAGCTAGCCCGATTTCTTTAACATAAAAATCAACGACATATTCCAAAATTGGAAATTGACGAAAGAATTGAACACTGAGTTGTTTTTTTCTAACATTTCCCCAGAATACTCTTTCACTATTAGTCATGTTTTTTCGAAGTACTTTTGCTAGTTCTCTGGCTTCAGGTGTATATGGGAGTATGTTTTGTAATGCCATTTTTGTAAGTAATGATGTTTCGACAAAATAAGTAATTCTTGAATAACATCCATCCCCAACCCTTCCTTCAAAGGAAGGGAGCAAGAATATTGTTGTTCTTTTTAAATAAAGTGGTTATAAAATCCCTCTTTGAAGAGGGATTTAGGGAGATGTTTTATGAGAGTTGGTTTCCAGAAATAACATCCTCGCCCAACTTCTCTTTTGATTATAGAGAATGAAAAAGTCTTAATTTAAAAAAAAAGATTTACAGAGGTTTTCATGATATCTTATTAGTATTTATGTTTAACTATAAAAAAGCATTTATTTTCGTAGTAGCCAAATTTGCAGAATATTGGACTAAATATTTTCGAAGAGTGTAACGAAATATTTTCGTTATGCAGAAGAGTTTTCTTATTAAAAAACTACAATATTACGATACTTTATAATACCAAAAATGATATCTTAATAAAACGTTAAATTTTTAATTTTCCGAAAACGTTTTTCGTTAAAATAATTGTTAAATACACCTCGCAGAATTGCCGATTATTTTTTTCTTCTCTTACTTCATAGTAGCTGTAAAGCTATGAACTAAACTTTTCGAAAAGTAATTTTTACAACTAACATCTTAAACTAAAACCACAATCATGAGAAGAATTTATTTAGTACTTAGTGTAATCTTGGGGCTGTATTCTTGTAGTTCAGACATAGATAATTTGGATTCTGAGATGAAATCAATTGAGCTATCAACAAAAACTAGTTCAGAGAACGTAAAATTATTGAGTGCTTGGACCGCAAATAGAAGTAGTCCTGTACATATCAATTACCAGAGAAAATTTAAGGTAAAGGTTAAAAATCTAGCATATCAAAAAGAAGTTGTAATTCATCAAGCAACTTTTAATGGAAATTGGGTAGATATACCGCTAACATTTGAACAAGCCATTGACAATAATGAAGAGATTTGGGTAGGAGAAGTTACTCCTGATTATGAAATCTATAGTGACGAGTTCGTAGTGAGGTATACTGTAAATGGAGAAACGTATTGGGATAATAATAACGGGAAGAATTATAGTATGTTGGTAAATGTGGGAGGATATCTATCACCAGAAGTAAACGTAGAGCTTAACAAAAGTTTTACAAGACCTACCGGTTCATCATTTGCTATCAATGTAAATGCAAGACGAAATTATGGTACTTCGGCTATCGTAGAAGTTGTTTATACAAGTGATGATTGGGCTACAAAAAATACGGTTCCATTAACGTACCAGAGATATTTCAGAGTTGGATACGCACATTATATCATGAGCCCTAACCAGTTTGATGTAGATATTTATACTACTACGATTCGAGTTCCCGATGAGGTGCAATCCATAGATTTTGCTATTGTTTATAAGGTGAATGGACAGGAATATTGGGACAATAATTATGGAAATAATTACACTTTGAATAAGATTATATACTAACAATCACAAATCACTAACAACAATGAAAAAGTATTTTTATTTATTTATGAGCTTATTAGTGCTATCCTGTAGCACAGAAGATGATTTTATTGAAAATCAAGAAGCAGAAATCATTACGAATGAAATAACTGCTAAAAACTCAAATCCCGTAAGTCTTCTAAAAGCGTGGACTACGTATAGTTCATACAGAGGTTATCAAGGGTATACTAGAAAATTTACTATTAAAGTAGCGAACCTTGCGTATGATAAAAACGTGAGTATTTATCATCAGAGATTGGATGGAAATTGGGATGAAATACCGTTAGTGTTTAGCCAAAGTATTGATGATGGACAAAATGAAATTTGGACTGCAGCATATAATCATGGAGGTTATGGTATTGACCAAGTATATGCGGATGAGTTCGTAGTAAAGTACGAGGTTAACGGAATTACATATTGGGATAATAATAATGGTTATAATTATGCAATGTCTCGATCAGAAGGTTCCTTTTTTGCAGATCCAAACCTTAATGTTAGTGTTGATACTGACTTTGTAGGCTTGTCATATCTTCCTTATGATGAGAAAAACACGTTTAATATTACTGTAGATGTAAGAAATCTATCACCTAATAAGGAAGTTGGAGTAGTATACTCTTCTGATGGATGGCAAACGCAATCTTATGTGCCACTTACCTTTAGGCAAACTTGGACAAACGGCCCTCTATATTATATTCAGAGTCCTAATAATTTTGGGATTGAAAGATGGCAAGGCTATGCTAGACTGGATGCTTCAGAAGATCAGTTAGAATATGCAGTGGTTTATAGCGTAAATGGAAATGAATACTGGGATAATAATTATGGGAATAATTATACGGTAACCATAAATTCTAATAATTAAATAAAAATGTTTATTTAATGAAAGAGTCCGCTTTACATGTGTGTTTGTATTGCGGACTTTTTCTTTTTTCAAAGTATTAATTCCATTTTGATGTTACTACGTTGGTATGGAGAATCTTTTTCTAGCTCAATTTCTACAAAACCATATTTTTTGTAGATATGAATTGCGTTTTCAAGTATGGTATTGGAATATAGAATTACTTTTGTCCAGTTTTGATCTTTAGCAAAATCAAGACAGAAAGACATTAGCTGTTGCCCTATTCTTTGTCCTTGAAATTTTGGTGAAACTGCCATTTTCCCTAGTTCATATACTCCTTCTTTTATTTTGATCAATGCGAATGTACCAGCAATTGTAGAGCCAGATTTTGCAAAGAAAATATGGCCACCTTTATTAATGATTGTCTCTTCACACCTTTCTAAAAGTTCAACATCGTGTGGTTCTACTACAAAGTATTTTTCTAACCAGGCAACGTTAAGGTCAGCAAAATCTTTTGCGTATTTAGGGTCAAAAGGTATGAGTGTAATGTTCTTTGTTGTTTCCATAAATTATGCGTTGTAGGTGTCTAGTATTCTTTGATGTAATGATTTTTCTTTTAATTGGTTTTCTAAGTGGTTAATGTGTTTTATAAGACTAGTTGTGCTTCCTTCTGTAAGCCATTTGACTTGTTGATCCATAATTTCCCAAAGAGGAATCATTTGTTTATGTAAAGACGTTCCTTTTTTGGAAAGTTTAAATATTTTTTTTCGTTTATCTATAGGGTCCGTTTTGTAGGTAACAAGTTGTTTGTCGGTTAGTTTTTTGAGTCCCTGTGTAATAGCTGGTTGGGTATATTGTAATGCTTCCTGGATTTCTGTTGTAGTTGCATATTGTTGATCAATAATTACTTTGAAAATAGGGAAGAGATATGGGTCAAAATCAATATTGGCGGCGTCATATACCAATTGAATTTCTTTCATCATAAAATCACTCAACCGCTTTAATCTGGATCCTAAACCTAGTTCACCAAGTTCTTGTAATCTATCTTTCATAAGTATTTATATAAGTGCTTATGTAAAAATATTAAATTTTAAATGATTTACCAAATATTAGTTTTGAGGTTCTCCACTGATACATACGTTAATTTTCTTTACTCGATATCGAAATGATTATTACGTTACTTCTTATATACGTCTATTATTTAAGGAAACTTGTGTTGTGAAAACGTCATGAGTTCAAAGTCAAATACTAGTAAAATAGTTACGAATACTTTCTGAAAACTCACGTATAATATATTGATAAAGAAGTTGGTACTATCGTGCAGGATTTTTCGTTATGATTAAAATACACTTTTTTGAGTTTAATTTCCTTAAGAATTTACCGATTTACCAATTAAAGTTGTTAGGGATTGATTTGAAGAAAACAAACAATAAAAATTAACCACACATGACCATTTTAACTCGATTAAAACTTTTATCAATATTGATGTTGATAACCTGTCTGACAACAGCTCAGACTCCAGAAGGAGAATTACAACGGTGGCACAAGGTTAGCCTTTCATTTGAAGGACCTAACACTTCAGAGACGGCAAATCCAAATCCTTTTTCGGATTATAGATTAGAAGTTACTTTTACCAATGGAAATCTTTCTTATATAGTCCCTGGATTTTATGCAGGCTGTAATGATGCTGCGGATTCCAGTTGTGATTCTGGTAATATGTGGAAAGTAAATTTTAGTCCAGGAACAATAGGAGTCTGGAATTGGTCGGCAGAATTCACAACAGGAACGGATGTAGCAATTGATGGAGGAGGATCTAGTGCTGGATTTATGGATGGAAATACTGGATCTTTTACCATAGGAGAATCTGATAAATCGGGGCGTGATTTTAGATCGAAAAACAAAGGAAAATTACAATACGTAGGTGAACATTATTTAAGACATTCAGGCACAGATCCTAAGAACCCAAACGGTCCTTGGTTCGTGAAAGCTGGAGCAGATGCTCCAGAAAATACGTTGGCATATGACGATTTTGATAATACACCTAATCGTGGAGGTAGAAGAAAAAATTGGAATCCACATCAACAGGATTATAATGCTGGCGATGCGAGTGGATATATCTGGAAGAATGGTCAAGGAACTGAGCTTTTAGGAGTAGTTAATTATCTTTCTTCAAAAGGGTTAAATGCTTTTTCTTTCTTGACATTAAGTCTTCACGGAGATGATGAGAATGTTTTTCCTCACTTGATAAAGGTTTCAGAAAATGTTTATAACGGATATAATGATAGTCAACAATGGAATCAAGGAGTACATAAAGATCGTTTTGATATATCCAAAATGGCACAATGGGAGAAGATCTTTGAGTACGCTGACAAAAAAGGTGTATTTCTACATTTTAAAACATTGGAAACAGAAAATGATAATATCATGGATAATAATACCAATGGGAGACAGCGTAAGCTTTATTACCGTGAGTTAATTGCTCGTTTTGGACATCATCTTGCATTAAATTGGAATATTACAGAAGAAACCACCCTACCAGATAATGTGACAAAATCGATTGCTTCCTATATTAAAGATGTGGATCCATATGACAATCATATTGTATTACATACTTATCCTGGTCAACAAGATCAACGATATGATCCTTTATTAGGCACTAATTCTGAACTTACAGGAGCATCTATCCAGACGGATAAAAATAAAGTTCATAATGATGTAAGAAGATGGCTTGAGAAATCAAGAAATGCAGGAAAAAAATGGGTTGTTGCTAATGATGAGCAAGGAAGCGCAAATATAGGTGTTGATCAAGACGGAAAAGAAGATAAACTAGTTCGTGATAGAGTATTATGGGGTACTCTTATGGCAGGAGGTATGGGAGTAGAATACTATTATGGCTATCAAACAGGAGAAACAGATTTAACCGCACAAAACCACAGATCTAGAGATGTTAAATATTCTCATGCAAGTCATGCACTAAATTTCTTTGATTCTTATTTACAAGAATATTTGGTAGACATGGTATCCTCTGATGATATAACATCTGCTAATGATTATGTATTGTCTAAATCTGGAGAAGTATATGCGATATACCTTCCAGATGGAGGGTCCACAAACATTAGTTTACCTTCGGGAACATGGCAAATACAATGGTATAATCCAAGATCTGGGGGAAGTTTAAGTGATGCAATTGCAGTGTCGAACACTATATCGGCACCAGATACAAATGATTGGGTAGCATTAATTAAAGGAGAGTCTGATGGTACAGATTGCACTAACACACAGAATGTAACGGTTTCTCAGGATGCATATTTGCAAGGAGCTACCTTGTTTAATTCTTCAGAATTAAGAGTTGAAAGTGGAAACAGAGTGTCCTACTTAAAATTTGTTGTGCCGTCTCCATCAGAAGCTATCACTGGAGTTAAACTACAAATGTCAGTTAGTACCGATGGTGGTAATGGACTTATTGAGGTGTATAAAGGAACTTCAAACAATTGGACAGAAAGTAATCTTTCTGATAGTAATAAACCAGGAGAAGGTGACTTGATAGGATCTTTAAATACCACATATAGCGAAGGTCAATCATATGAATGGAATTTATCCGGAATTAATGCGGGAGAGACTGTTTCTTTAGTGATTAGACAAACCGGTGGTAATGATGTTTCTTTTTCATCAAAAGAAGGTTCAAATGCTCCAAAACTTGTTTTAGAGTTAGATTGTGATGATGGTGGAGGTGATGGAGATGGAAGTAATACTTGTGTTGCTCTAGAAGAAAATGGAATTGTAGCAGTAGAAGCAGAACATTTTAAAGGTCAATCAAAAACTGATAAGAGAAAATGGTATTTCCAGGATGGAACTGTTTCTACACCAACACCAGATCCTGACCCAAGTCATCACATGTCTGCAAGCGGCGATGGATACCTAGAGATTTTACCTGATACTAGAGTTACACACGATGATCCGTTAGTAAATGGAGAAAGTTTTTCAAATACACCTGGTGTTGTTGGTATTTTGGATTATAAAGTGAAATTCACCACTCCGGGAAGGTATTTTGTATGGGTACGACTGTACTCTACAGGATCAGAAGATAATGGTATTCATGTGGGAATTGATGGTACTTGGCCTTCATCAGGACAAAGAATGCAGTGGTGTGCAGGTAAAAATCAATGGACCTGGGAGAGTAAACAAAGAACTGACGCAAATCACTGTGGAGAAGCAGAAAAAATATATATTGATGTTCCTTCTGCTGGAGTACATACTATTTCTTTTTCTATGAGAGAAGATGGTGTAGAAATAGATAAGTTTGTGCTGTCTCAGTCATATATAAAACCAAGTGGAGCAGGACCAGATGAAGTCCTTGTAGATTGTGCACTTTCTGTGGATGATTTTGATCTTAAAGAATTCAGTTTATACCCTAACCCTGCTCAGAACCTTATCAATGTAAAAGGATTAACAAAAGGGGTAGCTTCAGTTTATGATGTGACAGGAAGAAAAGTAATGTCTTCAATAGCTATTTCAGAATCAGAAAATAATGCTATTGACATATCTGGAATTCCTTCTGGAGTGTATTTTATGGTAATTCGTGATAAAGGAATTCGCAACACATTAAAATTTATAAAGAAATAAGTTTCTTAGTGCTTGTTTTCTAAGTGATAATATTATTATTCAAAAGGGGTTGAAATAATTTAGTCTTATTTCAACCCCTTTTATTCGTAATTTATTTATGTTAATTTATATAATGGAAAATCTTGTTTTATAATTCCACTGGTGTTGTTTTTAAATTGAAAATCAACTTCAATTTGAGCGTAAAAGCGAATAGTTTCTAATCCTTGAATATGTTGCAAAGTGAATCATCAAATATGCAGCATAGGATTTGTCATTCCGGCGTAGGCCGGAATCCACGATTAATGATAATCGTTCCAATCGAGATTGTCTTCTTCTATCAAGTTTATTTTCCATTGCCGATTCCAGTTTTTTAGTCTTTTTTCTCTTAGAATAGCATCATTTACATACTGATACACTTCAAAATAAACCAAAATATTTAAATTATATTTTTTCGAAAACCCTTCTATCAATTTATTTTTATGCTCGAAAATCCTTCTTTTTAGGTTATTTGTCATTCCAATATAAAGAGTTCCATTTTTCTTGTTAGAAAGAGTATATACTGAATATTGATGTTCCGGTTTTAGCATTTATATTGATTTTGGATTCCGGCCTACGCCGGAATGACAGCTTTTTCGTTGGCTTTTGTCTATATGGTTTGTCATCCCAGCGCAGGCTGGGATCTAAAATGAAGGGATATTCATGAAAATTGATTCTAGAATAAATCTGGAATGATATTAAATATAAAATTATTCATTATACTAGATAAAGATACTTTCAATTCATATCCTTAAATTCCTTATATAAAGCCATCGCTTTTAAGTAGTTTTGAGCACCGGTTTTTGTCTGATCGTATATAAAACCATCTAACTCAGGATGATTTTTTTTGATCCAAGTTACCATCTCATTTTTCGTACTATTCCAAAGCTTAAAATCAGAGTCCATTTCTATATTTTTTATTTTAGAAACTTTTTGATTCTTTATTTCAATTACTTCCTTGGAAATTATAGGTCTTTCATTTAGAAATTTAATTCTAGTGCATATTTTAGAAACTTTAATTGCTACTTTGTTATCAATTTCTTTAAGTTCTAATATTTCGTATTTTGGAGAGAAAACCGAATCCCACTGAAAGTGTTTGTAATAATCATCGTTAGAATAATTCATGTTGTAATCTCCTTCACTGATGGTTATACTATCCCCAATAAGTTTTGATAATTCTAAATAATTACTTTGATTTAATTGATTGTAATAATTTTGAACTAATTGTGTGGTGTTATTTTTTCTTGAACAACTGCTAAAAGAAAAAACACATAAAGACAAAATTATTAGGCTGATGAATATTTTTACTTTTATCATAGTATTATTTCTCCAATCCCTTCTTTAATACATCCTGAATTCCTGATAAATGTTCACTAAACTGCATCATCTGAGCCAATACTTGTGCCATTTCATTTTTATCACCAAAACCTTTTAGTTTATTATTTTTCACAAAAGTTTCTTTGATAGTTTCCCAACGTGTTACTTCTTCGTCCACAATGGTATTTGTTAATTCCTTGTATTTAAGAAGGTTTGCTTCTGCGGCACTGGTTAACGTTTGTGATTCATTTTCATAATGGGATAGGAGTAGGGTTTGCAATTCTTTTTCATTCATAATCGGAACTACTTTACCTACCAGTTTACTCATATCACGATAAGATCCTTGTAGCTTAAATGAAGGCTCTGTACGATACGAATCTTCCATCGCTGCAGATTGTATATATGTAGCATTTACTTGCATCACCGTATTACGAATGGTCACTACTTTTTCTAGCACAGCTAGGTAATCTTGTATTTCTTGCTTGGTGTGATTTCCTTTTAGTTCTATTCCTTCCTGAGTACCAGATTCTACCATTTCAATTAATCCATAAATATCTTCAAAATATTTACTGCTTAACTGGTGTAATACTGGGTTAGAGGTCAAAGCATTTTCTATTAAACTGAGTTTGAATAAATCTGCTGTATCTCCAATTATATCTCCTAAATTGTATATGTCAGCTCTATTTGCTAACATATCCGGAATCTGAAACTTATCTCCACTTTCCGTATATGGATTTCCTGCCATAATCACACAGAATTTCTTGCTCCGTAGATCATATGTTTTAGGATGTCCATTATAGATTCCTTCAATCTTACGAGTACCATCTGCTAGTGAAATAAATTTCTGTAAAAACTCCGGGTTACAATGCTGAATATCATCAAGATATAGCATCACATTATTACCCATTTCGAATGCAAGATTCAGTTTTTTGAGCTCTTCCCGAGCAGCAGAATTAGTGGCTGCCATTGGATCTACAGAGGTAACTTCGTGACCAATCGCAGGGCCGTTGATTTTCATAAATACTAACCCTAAGCGGTTAGCCATATATTCCATCAAAGTAGTTTTACCATATCCAGGTGGAGAAATTAACAATAGCATCCCCATTCTATCTGTACGCTTATTATCTCCAACGCTTCCTAGTTGTTTAGAAAGATTATCTCCAAATAAAGGTAAATAGACCTGATCAATCAACTTATTACGTACAAAAGAAGACAAAACTCTTGGTTTAAACTCTTCGAGTTTAAGATCCTCTTTTAAGGATTCGGTTACAGCATGTTTTGCTTCTCGATATGCTGAGTATGCAGGAACTTCTATGTTAGAAAATTCTGATAATCGTGTAATAAAATGATGATAATTAAATTCAAAATTAGTTTCACGGATAGTAGGGTGGCTCCCTTTTAATCCTTCAATGATTTGTGAAGGATTTACATGAATTACTTCCGAAACAGATTCTTTTTTATATAATAAAACACATACAATTTCCTGCGCATATTCGATCTGTGATGGATAATGTGTCTTTAGAAAAGCCGTGACCCATTGTAATGTTAGGCGTATTAAGTCTTTCTGGTTTTTTCCATTAGTTGATTCTATAGATTTTTTGAACTTGGATATTACTTTTTTCTTCTTTAATTCTTCAAGAAATAAATCGTGTAATTCATTTGCAGTTTGACTGATGCAAAATACATCATCTGTTTGCAGTTCGGCAAAAAGGTAATTGCTAATAGCATTACTATATTTTTTGTCAAAAAGCTTTTGCGTTTCCGCGAAAGTAGCAATCTCTTGTGCTAGATCAGAAAGTATTGTTTGGTATTCTGTACTATCCGAGAAAATTTCTAAAACTTCTCCGGATGCTTTTATCGTTTCATTCCAATAGGTTTTCTTTTCTGTATTTAAACTATTCCAAAAGTACTGTGCATAGGATCTGGATAATGAGTTATGTCGTAATAACCTCAGATCATGATCTTTGCTTACTAAAACCTTTAGTATTGTAGCGGCGTCTACATCGTGAACTCCTTTTACATATCCTTCAGCATAGTTTTTACTGCTTTCGGATTTCACAAGTTCTAGTAGTTCTTTTTCTCCTAGATTTATTAATTCATCCTTTTTAGTATTGAATATTTTATAAGCTAAATAGGCTGCACGATATATTTCTTGGTTTTCAGAAATTAGCTCTTGATCCCAGTATTTTTTAGATTTTAGTAATATTTCGTTTTCAATTTCCTGATAGAAATCGGTTCCAGTAAGATGATATTGTAATGTATTGTCTTTGTAAACAATAGTAAGGTCTAATGATTGTTTGTTTACGCCAAACTTATGTTTTCCTAGTTTGATGATATTCTCACCATCTTCATATAAATCTTGTTTATCTTTTAGCTTACGAGTAGCATCTTCTTTGGCTACCTTTAGAGCAGTCTCTATAGTTTCGGCTTTACCAGCATCATCCAGTTCCATTAAACTGACAATGATATCCCGAAGTTTATTGGTCATTAGATCAGATGCAAAATATCCATTGATATCAGCGACAGAATCAAAACTTAAAGCCTTTTTAGTAACTCCCTTTAATATTCGACTTGCAGCATTTTCAAGAGCAACGGCTTTTTTATTCCTTGCCTCGATCAGACTATTCTTTCTGGCTTCAAAAGCATTATATACTTCCTCGCGCTTTTCTATAATAAGCGTAATAAATTCTTCGAAATCAGCAAATCGACCTTCTAAATCTTCTAGCTGAACAGATACCTTGTTTAGTAACTCATCTGTTTTTTCTGGGGTATTGGCAATGTCAAGGTAATTGATAATGCTCTGGTCTACTAGTTTTAATTGTGCTGCAAATTCTGCATTAGCTTCTTTACTACCAAGTGACTTTATTTTATTTTTGATACCAGCTTTTAACTGATTAATCGTTGCGAAAATCAAAGATATATTATCAATAATCTTGGTAGAATGCGAAGTGTCCTCGATCTGTAGGTTAGAAACTATGTCAATAAGCATTTCCAAATCTTTAGCGATTTGATTTACTTCTTCTTCTAGTTTTTTTGCCTCGATTACTTTTTTAATTGCTTCTAATTCTTGTTGTTTTTCTTCTACTCGAGCGTGATAGGGTAGTAGTGCCTTATCATCTAGCAAGAATTGTACACAACGTTGCGAAATTTTATCAGTTTGTTCAGCAATTTCAGTTTCTAGATCGGTGATAAATTGTTTATCAATGTATCTAATGTCATTTAGACCAATTACTTCTCCGCGTAAGGTTCTTAGTTGTGATAATACTTGTACAAAATCATCAATAGATCGAAATGAACTACTTTTTATCTTGTTAAATATGTCTTTGGCAGTTTCTTTAGTTTCTTTGGTGACATTGGCAGCGGTTCTTCGCAGTTGCACTACTTTTTCAAACTCATCTATGGCTGCATTAGCTGCATTGCTAACTTCTCCTAATGGGACATCCAAACGACATGTATCTTCTTCTCTTATCCAATAATAACTGTCAATAATGTCACTGGAAGATTTAGCCAGATCATCATACAAGCCGTCATAATTATCTTCTTTGTTAAGTAATGTGATTAGGGCATGGCATTCAGCCATCGCTTTTACGATATCTTTATTACCTATTTTATATAATAAAGTATCTGTATGTTCTGATGGTATCTCATTTCCTTTTAAGAAAGGTGTCTGCCATATCTGAATAACATGATGTTTTGTTTGTTCATCTTCTGTCTTGAAATAACACAGTTCTCCACCTTCCAAAATAGTAAAACCATTGCAAATAATTGGGGTTTTTACTTCTTGTTCGATGACATTATAAGACATCAAAGTGTATAATCCTTTTTCACTTTCATAAAATACATACAAGAAGTCTTCTCCATTAGGAGAGCCGATTTTTTCCTGAAACTTGACATCAGAAACCTCGTTGGTGAATAGTTTGACTTCTCCGGATTGCAGATAGTATCCGTTAGGATATATGATTCCCTGATCATCTGGTAAGAGAACACAAGCATCTTTGATACATTCAATTTTTTTGACCTCTTGTACCTTATGGTTATACACGAAATATCGTGGAGCTTCCTGAAAAGGTTTTATTTCTAAAGCGATTAGGTTTCCTAAATTCGCATATCTATATTGACCATCATCTAGAGTTTGATCTACCTGTTCAACCGTTTCATTATAGATCCCTTTTCCATCATCGGTATTATCTTCAATTTTGATGGTAAGATCACCGCCTACAGTTTCTACAAAAACTTTATCTAGTATAGAGATATGCGGATGTGTTCCATAGCGATGCATATCACGTGTAACTTCAATCCACTCGAATTCGTACTGCTTCGGAAATTTAAACTCGTGTTCACTACGGTTGTCTACATAGGTAAGAGTGCCTTCGTTTATAAGCCATTTAAAGGTTTTGATGTCAGAAACACTTTCACTTAGCTGAAATACCATGTGTAGATAATTACCAACAATAGCAAACTTAGAAAAGATGGTGTTACGATAGTATTTATATAGATTCGTGAAGTCGTCAATGAAAACCGAATCATTGATGAGGTCTAATTTTTTATTTATAAAATGATCATCAGCATATGTATAGATACTGAATACATCATCTAGTTTTATCTCTGTCCTTAGTCCGAAATGAACATTATACCCAAAAAGACAAAAATCCCCAATAGTAACAATATCTCTGGCAATACAGTTATTCTCTGTGTTGATACGATTATTGGCAATTAGTTTTGTTTCTACACTACCAAAAACTTCTTTTCGTGCATCATTTAATTGGGTAAGACGATTTTGGAGTTCACCCTTTTGTTTTTGCAAACGTTTTTGGATGATTTCATAAGTTCCACCGTCTAGTTGTATGTTGTTAGTGTTAGTTTCTTCCATAGTTGTTACTCTAGGTTTTAGTCAGAGTTAAAATTGGTTTCCCTCCTTTTTGAGGAAATTGATAACAGGTTATAATTAGATTTTAATATTTAACCTTCTTCACTTCAAATCCACCTAGACTATTTCTAAGCATTATAGTACGCTCTCTTCTCTTTAAATAAATTAGTTCTTTGTACATTTTCGTTTCAGGATTTTGAAGTGCTTTTATTCTTTTTTTACAATAAAAATATGTTTTATTATCAGAATCATATAATTCTTTATACATGATTATTGCATTTGGTTTGTTTTTGATTATTTCATAATAATTTCCAATTAACCATTTATATTCTTTATTTATTTTGGACGCATTAGTAAGTAGCTCCAGAGCTTCCTTGTATTTCTTTTTTTTGATATAACAACCTGCAATATTAGCATCATTTCTTAGATGTCTAGGGTGATTCTTTTTTACTAAAAGAAATCGCTCTAAAGCCAAATCTATTTGATTATTGTCATAAAGAATTTCCCCTATGATAGCTTGTATGTTCGTTATTTTATTCTGTTTCGATAAGAACTCATCATTTTGGATGAGTGAATCTGCGTATTCTACAGCTTCGAAAACATTCTTGTCTGATTGCTGATAGATTTGCTTAATTTTTGAATGTAACAGTAAAGCGTTTTTATTTAAAAGATTATTTATTTTTTTTTCTTGTTGAATCTTTAAATAATTAGCGTTTGTGGGTTGTTTTTTAATCTTGAAAGGAACTGTGTTCCACAGAACATTTGTGAACAATCCTTTATATTTAATATATGTTATGGAATCACCTAATGAAGCCTGATAATACATTTCATTATCTGGAACAACTTTAACCGTTTGATTTGACTCTGCTCTTATTGAGAAAGAGAATCCTTTAGGGTCAGTTTTCTGTTCGGGTATCGGAGCAAAAGGGGTTTCTCCGGTTGAACTTCCACCAGAAAGCCCCGTATTATTAGAATATTTCTTGTCAATAATAATACCATTATGATATTCTTTTTTTGCAACAAAACCATCAATAACTAAAAAGATTATCGACGCAAAAATCAAATATATAAAAGCTTTAAATATTGACACTTGTTGAATGTTTTTTTTGGTTATATGTTGGATTTATTCTTTTTGATATTCCACCACGTTTTTTTAGGATTCTTTCATTTTTTGTTAATCTTCTCAATTTTAGAATTTGTGGGATTCTTAGCATCATATGTTATGGTAACAGAATCACCTATTTTCCCTGTTTTAACGAAATATAAATCATGTTCATGTCTTGAGATCTCTTGCGTTTTCGTATATTCTTTAGTATTGATTACATACTTGTACTTAATATGAATATTCTCCACTGTTGGAGAGAATTCATTATCAATCTTATTGGTTGAGATTTTTGCTATAACCGCAGTTGTTACCGCACCATTTTTTATTAGCGCCTCTTTTTTATAATAGGTATTAAATGCTAAAATCCCAATTGCTACTACTAATACCGCTATTAATCCTAAAATTTTTTTATTCATAATCTTTCTATTAAAATTAAAACCAAAAAAGATCCCTGGTTAACTCAGAAGTTCCTTCTCCTTGGGGAGAAGGCTAGGATGAGGGGTTTTACGAGAACACCCTCACCTTAATTCCATCGCTCCATCTCACTCATAGCAATGCTACGATGTCTCAAGGGAGAGGAAACCTTAGTTTATAATTCAAAATGTACTATACACTATCATTGCTACTATAAAACCTATCAATACTCCAAAACCAATCAATCTTCGTCTAAACAATCCTTGTCTTTGCTTTCTTAGTTTCTGCCTAATCTTAATTAGAACTTCTTCTGAAACTGGTTCCACTTTAATTCCTTTACTTTCTGTGTCAGATTCTCCTGTGATATGACTAAAAGCTTCTCTCTTAACTCTTCGATTATTATTTTTCATCGAAATGTTCATTCCTGAAATTGCACTCATACGTTTTTCAAGTTTATAATTTATATTTCGATGATTTTTAGAATAACAACCAAGCTGTTGTTATGATGCCAATTGCAATAACTGCTATAGTTTTGATAGTAGTTATTCGATTTTGTTTCTGAATCTTCTTTCTTATTTCTATTAGAATTTCTTCAGAAACAGGTTCTGTTTTTATTCCATTACTTTCTTTATCAGAACTAGTCCATCCGTCAAAAGCTTCTCGTTTATTTCTTCTACTATTATTTTTCAAGGAAGTTATCATTCCTTGAGCTCCTCCAAATCCCATATTAAACCGTATTTAAAAGTTAAACAAATCCCATCTAGTCAATCACTCGCTACCCCAAAGAGAGTTCAAGACTTTCAGGGATTGACTTTTATGGGTCTAAAAATGTTTTTATGATTGTATTCATAAAGTATTGTGGATTTCTTACCTCCTCTTTCTTCCGCTTTGCGGAATTCATTCTCCTCCTTGATAAGGAGGAGAGCTCTTTTTTGAATGTTATTTCAATTTTTTGTCAGATAATCCTAATCCTTTAGCCAGATTAAACAGGTTGCTAAACAACGTGTTTTCTTCTTCATTAGAGGATTTCTGTTTCAGATCCATCAAGATATTAGCGATCGTTAGATTTTTGATATCTTCTGAAGAGACTCCGTATTTAGTAGCAAACTCTTTTACTTTCTCTAAAAGATTTCCTTTTACATCATCACTACCTAAGATTGCATCTTTTACATCCTGAATATTATCTGAATGCTTTACGAGTCTATCAATACCTTTAGCTTTAGTAATTTGACCAACTATTTGATCAAAGAACATAGTTTCTCCACCTACAATATCAATATTAGCAGCCTTCAGTGCTTCTCCAATTACTTCAGCTTGCGCATCTGCAATTTCTTTTTGGATATTGATATGTGCTAAGTCTACTTGTAATTCTTTATCTAATCGTAGTTTAAACTCTTCATGTTCTTTACCAACACCATCAAGTTTCTTCATTGCTTCAGCTTTCTCTTCGATTCCAACTGCATCAGCTAATGCTTTTTCTTTGATCACTTCAGCCTCAGCTAATCCTTCTTCTTTTAAGGCTTCGGCTTTAGCAGAAATACCAGCGGCTTCCGCTTTCGCTTTTTTCTCAATAATCGATGCTTCTACAATTCCTTGACGCTCGTGTGCCTCTGCTTTTGCATGCATTACTTGAGCCTCAGACATACCAATGGTAGCTTCTTCTTTTGCTTGTGCTTCTGCCAGTGTTTTTCTTGCAGCCGCTTCTTTTTCGCTAGCTTCTTTATGCGCTAATGCTTCGATATTAATTTCTTCTGCTTTTTGCTTAGCTGCTTCTTTTTGAGCTTCAGCAGCTTTTATGGTAGCTATTAATGCCTCTTCTGCATTTCCTTCGGCAATTGTAATTTTTACTTGTTTCTCACGATCCGCAGTTTTAAAAGCTTCAATGTCTTTCATGTTTTCTTGCTCTTCTACCACACCTTTTTCTAAAGTAACACGATCACGAATTACATCTTGGATGTTTTTCTTCTCAACTTCTACTACTTTCTCCTTTTCTATCTGAGCTAGTGTAACGATACGTTCACGTTCTGTAGCTTCTAACATTCTGTCTTTTTCTACTCTTTCTGTTTCTACAGCATCGGTACGTTGCTTATTTTTTTCTGCAACAATGATCTGGCGTTGCATATTTTCTTCAGCAACCTTTACTTTTTCTTCCGTAGAGATACGAGCTGTTTCAGATTTTAATCTTTCTTCTTCAGATACTTTTAGTATTTCCGCTTCTTCACGGGCTTTGATATTCGAAATCTCACGTCTTTGTTGCTCTTCTTTTTCTGCTAATTGCTTATCTAATTCTAAAATGGCTTCACGTGCTTCTACATCCTGCTTACGGATTACTTTTTCCTCATCACGCTTAATAAGGTTAGCTTTCATATTTTGAGCAGCGGTTAATTCAGTGATCTTTTTGATACCTTCTGCATCTAATATATTGTCCATTTTCAAAAACGAAACTGGTGTTTGTTCTAAGTAGTCAATAGCACAATCTTCTAAGGTGTATCCATTAAGATCTGTACCTATAATATTTACGATTTCATCTCTGAATTCACGTCTTGCCTCATATAATTCGGTAAATTGAAATTTCTTTCCAACAGTTTTTAAAGCTTCCGAAAATTTAGCTTCAAATAATTCCTCTAGTGTTGATACTTCTGAAGCTCTTTCACAACCAATAGTCTGTGCTACTTTTTTAATAGAATCTATATCACTATTTACTCTAACGAAAAAGGCCACCTTAATGTCAGCTCTCATATTGTCTTTACAGACTAATCCATCACCTCCTAAACGTTCGATTTGAATTTTCTTAACAGAGATGTCCATGATTTCTACTCTGTGAAATACAGGAACAACATATAATCCTTTATCTGTTGCTACTTGTGTGCCTTTAAATCCAGTTCTTACAAGTGCTTGTCCTTGAGGTATTTTTTTGTAGAACATTGCGATGATCGCAAAGTATACAATGATTAGGAATAGAATCAAGCCTATCCCGATGCCAATAAATGGTAAAATGCCTGTCATAATAGTTTAGTGTTTATTAGTTTCTAATTTCTGTTAATTCTTTTATTTTTTTAATTCCTTTTGCATCTAATGTGTTATTAGGGTTTAGAAATGCGATCGGTGTTTGTTTTATATATTCAATAACACAATCATCAATTATATATCCATTAAGATCTGTTCCTATTAGAAGTAAAATTTCATTTCTAAATCCTGTTTTTTTATGATGTAACTCTTCATATTCATATGTAAAAGCGATGGTTTTTAGAGCTTCTGAGAATTTTGTCTGGAATATGTCCTTTATTTTGATTTTATCAAAAGTTGTTTTACACCCAAAAACATTCGAGACTTGTAAAATATCATTTGGGATATTCGATACTCTCATATAAAAATTGATTTTTATATCGGCCCTTATAAAGTCTTTGCAAATAATTCCCTCATTTTCTTTGTGTTCAATATCCAATTGCTTAATAGTAAGATCCACATATTCTAATGTGTGAAAAACAGGTATTGCATATACTCCTTTATGTATTCCAATTTGCACACCTTTAAGTCCTGATCTAACTATTGCCTGTCCTTGTTTTGGTTTTTTATAAGATTTTAAAAAAATCACAAAATAAAATGTAATGAGTATTATTATAAAACCAATAGCAATACCCATAAATGAAATCAAGTTTTCCGGCATACTAGTTTGTTTTAATCGTTATAAGATTGCACATAATAGAAGTTTTTGTCTTCGGATTGTTTAATGATCAAAATCTCCTGATGATAATCTATTTGTTCACCATTCAATGATTTTACATAGATCGACATTGGGTTTCCGTCTGCTACTACTTCTGCAGAACCCATTTTATCTTTAGAAACAGTTGATTGTATGATTCCTTTTCTGCCAAGTAAATCAGTTGGTGCATCCCCATCTTTATTTAAATTCTTAAAAAAACTTTTAAATGGAGTAGTGAAAATTTTAGTTATTAATAGAGATGGAATAATTCCTCCAAGGAAAAAAATGAATCCAATGTCACTGTCATAGCTATTGGTCAAGCTGGTTGTTATTGTAGTGCATATCCACCAGATAAATATCCAACAAGTGAATGTGAACATAAATGGCAACCCAACAAAATTGAAATAAATCAAAAGAGTTTGCCACCATTTTAGTGGTTTTCTTCTTTTTCCAATGATATCTTCCTTATTTACTTCGGTATTTGCAATATCTTCAAAATCCAGATTTCCTCCTTCAATATTACTATCAGCATCCATGTCTAGATCTAAATCGGTGTCAACATCGATATCTACATCAACATCTAGATCAAAATCAATCCCCGAAATCATGGTAAATAACCAATACAAGATTAATAAAATCATAAGTATTGTTAATACTATGTTTACTTGCGAAAAGGCTATGTCCAATAATTCTTTCAATGTCTTAGTTGTTTAGTTAGTTACTAGTTATTCAGTTGTCCCTTTTTTCAAAATCCTCTGTTTTGTAAATGATAATTCTTCTAATTGCAAGACCAACAAGGGTTATTATGATGGCTGCCCAAAATAGTATTACGAATAGTTCTTCCATAACTCTATTATTTAAGTTTTACAGCGGTCCCATATGCCAAAATTTCTGATGCTCCTTGCATTACCATAGATGTAGTAAGTCTAACATTAACAACTGCATCAGCTCCTAATCGTTGCGCATCCTGATTCATTCGCTGTAAAGCTTGTTCTCTGGATTGTGCCTGGAGCTTCGTATATTCTTCTATTTCTCCACCAACAATATTTTTTAGTCCTGCAAAAATATCTCTACCAATATTTCTAGCTCTCACGGTACTTCCTCTTGCTATGCCTAAAATTTGAATTACTTCTTTATTAGGTATCGTTTCTGTCGTAGATGTTACCATGATTTCTTGTTTTTTTTTGTTAATAATTTGCTGAGAAGACTAAAAACATCTGATTATCAGTTGTTTCTATTTCTTTTTGTCATTTAGTCCTAATTGCTCTTTTAGTTTTGCTAAATCATCTTCTGCATTCGTTTCTGTAGTATTTGCGGCTTTATCAAGTTCATCATCAATAGACTTAGATGCATTCGCGATATCCCCATACGCTTCTGCTAATGCTTCTTCCTGATTTACTTTGTCTTTCATACGCTCTAACATAGAAACTGTGCTAGAACTATCTATTTCTGCCATTTGCTTGTTTACGTTTTTAGTTGCAGCAGAAACTTTTACTCTTGCTTTCAGAGTCTTTAGTTCGTTTTCCCACTTGCTGATATTTTGTTTGATCTCATCTACATTTTTTTCTAACTGAGATACAGAACCATCAAATTTTTCTGTTTCCCCTTTCCCACGAGTTACTTGTTGTAGTGATTCTTCTTTTTTGATCAGCGCTTCTTTTGCTAATCTATCTGCTTCAGTAGCATCAAGATCACCACTTTGCGCTTTTTTAAGGATTAGCATTGCTTTTTGTTGATAATCTTCTGCTTTTGCAGCAAATTCTTCTGTATCATTTTTGGATCTTATTGCTAGTGCTTTAACTTGTGCTAATGCCTCTAGGCTTTTTTCAAGATCAACTTTCATATCTCGAATCCCTTGTTCTGTCATTTTTATGGGATCCTCCATTTTATCGATGGCAGAATTTGCCTCAGCTTCACCTATTTTAAATAGTCTTTTGAAAAAGTTCATAGTATTAATATTTTGAAAAATTTATAATTTGTTGCGAGTATTCACTCAATAATAGGCCTAAAGAATTTAGAGTTCCTTCTAGTTCATTCAGGTCCAAGTTTTCTAATTGTAGCGTATCTCTGAAGATTACTTTTTCTCCAGTTTCATCCAGAACAAACGCTCCGTGAACGATATCTCTGTTTTTCTGAAGTAAACTTCGATATACTATTTCATTTTTGTTTTTGATATTGAAAATATGTTGTTCTATAATTAAAATTGGTAATGCTACACCAAGAATGAGATTCTTAATCCCTTCGTTTTCTTTACTGATCATAATAATTCCATCTCCTTTATTTTCATGAATGATATTAAAATTGAGTTTCAGTAAATATTCTTTCACCTGTTGGAAGTGATCTTGCATGTGATGGCTGTTTTTTGATTGATAATTAGTAATTTATTTTTATTGTCTGACCCTGTATCAATATTACAAAAAGTAAGATAATTTTTCTACTATATCTACAGCTAAATTGACAATATATTGCGCGACTGCTATCATGGGTATGTTGTTGTTTTTAAAGTTAATGAATTAGTTGTTTGCTAAGATTTTTAGTAATTCTGATGATTTTGCCCAAAACCAGTGTACTTTGAAAAAGTAATTCTACTAAAATTAGCATTTATTAAATATATTAGCTAATATTGTTAGTGTAAATGTACAACAATTTTTTATAATTGCAAATAAAATTAGCAAAAATGTCTTTTTTTGGAAAAAATATTAAAAAAATTAGAAGTGTTAAAAGTTTAAGTCAGCAAGCATTTGCTGAGCTTTTCGACCTGAAACGCGGTACTTTAGGGGCTTATGAAGAGGGTAGAAGCGAACCTAAGATAGATACTATTATTAAAATAGCTAATTATTTTAGCATACAAATAGATAAGTTGCTAACCAGTGAGCTAACCGTAAATGAGCTTTTGAAGTTTAAGGGAGATCTTACTACTTATGCACAAGATTTAAAACGTGAGCAGTTTGCATTAATTCCTTGTATTACAGAAAGTACATCAGGAGAATATGTATCCTTATATACTAAGGAGAATTTTATAAAAGAACTTCCTACGATTCAATTACCGGTAAATCCGGCTAAAGAGTTTAGAGCATATACCGTTCTGAATTTAGAAATGACCAATCACGATCATGGGTTTTATCCTAAAGATATTGTTGTTGGCGAGAAAGTCCCTTTAGACGTTATTAAAAAATTAAACAACGGGACTTTGGTAGTGGCATTAACTAATACAAAGTTAATTTTTAGAAGGTTATATATTACTAAGAATAATGTTGTGTTGAGGGCAGATCATAAAAATATTGAGGATGATGAGTATCCGATTTCTGAAATTAAAGAAATGTGGCGAGTGCGTTATGTGTTTTGTAAACGTATCCCGGAATTTGCAGATGGTATGGAAGGCAAATTACAAATGATCGAACAAGAATTACTTCGAATGAAGGAAAAACTAGGGTAATTTATATACTGAATTCATAAAAAAAAAGGAGCTATATGCTCCTTTTTTTTGTTTTTCACCTTGAAGGTTAATATAGACACACTCGACTGTTTTTTGACCCGATTGGGCAGAATCTACTTTATAATAGGGTAGTGTAAATCGATATTTGTTCCATCATCAATCAAGAAACGAAAAGTTATGGAATTCAAAAAAATACTAATATTCATTTTTCTCTTTATAGTAAAAACAATAAGTGCACAGAACGCAATTACAGGAAATGTCACCGATCAGAACCAAGAACCTTTAGTTTTTGCTAATGTTATTCTTTATGAGGATGAAACAGATACAGCAATTACAGCAATGGCTACAGGCGAAAAGGGGGAATACTTCTTTGAAAATATTAAAACAGGAACATATCGAATAGAAGTTTCTATGCTTGGTTTTGAATCTAAAAAGTCAGAAGTATTTAGTTTTAGTAATGAAGCAAAAGAACTAAAAATGGATTTCAAGCTAAAATCTGAGCAATTAGATGAGGTGTTAATTACCTATAAGAAACCAATAATAAGACAGACCGCGGAAAAACTAATTGTGGATATCGAAAAATCTGAAATGATTAATACGAATCTACAGGACGTAATGAAAAAGGTTCCCGGAGTGATTGTTACCAACGGAAATTTAAATTATGGAGGACAAGGAAATATACGAATACTGATCAATGGTAAAACAACTGATTATATGGATGTTTCGTCTCTATTGAGAGAAATGCCAGCAGACAATATAGCTAGAGTGGAACTTATACAACAACCAGGAGCTGAATATGATGCTGAAGGTTCAGGTCCTATAATTAATATTATTTTGAAGAAGAATGTAAAATTAGGAACACATGGAAGTATAAAAAGCACAATTGGGTATGTAGATGACTTTACATACGGAACTAGTGCATCTGTTGCTAGTTATAAAAACAAACTCAATTGGCAAGCTAGTGCTGGCTATAATAAATCTTCTTGGCGAGAAGATTTAATAATTTCCAGAGAAGTATTGGATGAGACTTATAATCAAACTTCAATATCTCCATACGATCCAGAGACTTTTAGAATAAGTGGTGGGTTTGATTATTATATAAATGATAAAAATACTGTTGGTGCTAATGCAAATAGAATTCAGTCGCTATCAGATCGAGTCACAAAAAACAATACTACGATTATCGATGATGTGTCATCTACAGCATTGCTAACAGATAATAGTTATGATCGAGATAGAATTACATACACATTAAATCCATATTACGAATATGATGATCAAAAGAACAAAGTAACACTAGACTTTAATTATATTGATTATACGTTTGAAAATGAGAATAATCTATTTAAAGTTGAAGAAAGCCCTGTAGCTTATGATAACCAAAGATATTTTCAGGATGCTGATTATGAAATTCTCACTTATAAAGGAGATTATAAACGCACACAGAATGATAATTTTAGTTGGAGTGCAGGAGCAAAATACTCACAGGTAAATTCTGATAGTGATTTACAAGCTTTAACGGAGAATGATCAGGGTGAATTCATCAATAATACAAATCAAAGTAATCGATTTTTAATAGATGAAAGTATTTTAGCAATCTATTCAAAGTTTAATGCCAAGTATGATAAATGGTCGTTTTCAGGAGGATTACGTTGGGAGGAGAGTGATACTGAGGGTACTTCAGTTACACAGAATGAAACAAGATCAAGAAAGATTTCCAAATTATTCCCTAGTTTAAGTTTAGGGAGAGGGATAACAGAGGAAATAGGTGTAAATGTAGCTTATAGTTATCGTATACAAAGACCGTCTTATAGTTCCTTAAATTCGTTCGTATATTATTACGATCCATTTACTTTTGAAGAAGGAAACCCAAACCTAAAACCAGCTTTTACTAATAGCTATCGTTTTAATCTTACTTATGACGATCAACCGTTTTTTAGTGTTAGTTATAGGCAAACTAAAGATGCTTTATTCGAAATTATTACTCAAAATGATGCTTCTGCAGAAACTTCTCGTTCTGTAATCAATCTTGCAGAAAACAATAATTTTAATGCTAGTTTATTCGGACCATTAGATTTTATAAAAGGGTTAGATGGGTACACAGGAATAATTGTGAATTATAATGAATACAAATCAGAGAGGTTAACACCAGAATTAGATTTATCAAAATGGAGTTTAACTTGGTATACCAGTGCCGAATATAAATTACCTTGGGGAATAAATTCTGAAATTTCGGGATATTATTCAACAGGTGGATTAGAAGGACAAATAGAATATAAATGGATAGCTGGGATAGATGTTGCAGTCAGTAAGAAGTTTATGAACGATCGTTTAAAGGTTAGTCTAGAATATGAGGAAGTGCTGAATAGAAAATTCTTTGGAAGTATCAATTATGATAATGTGAATGCAACGATTGTTAATGATTGGGCAAGACATAATGTATTTCTTCAGCTGAATTATAATTTCGGATCTAAGTTTAGTAAAAATAAAAAGAGAAGTAATGCTTCTGAAGAGGAACAAGATAGAATTGACAATAAAAACTAAAATAATATTATGACAAAGTTTGTGAAACAGTTTAGCATTATTGTACTAATTAGTTTTTTAATTACCAGTTGTGCGTCTAAAAACAATGATTCGATAGATAGTTATTTAGGCTTTGATATTCCGAAGGATTCTTTAGATGCTTTTATTGAATCTAAAATGAATGAATATAAGATTAATGGGATTTCTATTGCGGTAATTAATGATGGAAAAGTAGTATATCGTAAAACAGATGGATATGCTAATGTTGAAAAAGAATTGCCTGTTACGGAACAAACAATTTTTGAAGGAGCTTCTATATCAAAACCAGTGTTTGGCTTTTTCGTAATGACATTTGTAGAGGAAGGAATTCTTGACCTTGATAAACCGCTATATGAATATATGGAGTTCCCGGATATTGCAGATGATGAGCGTTATAAAAAAATTACAGCGAGAATGGCGTTAAGCCATCAAACGGGTTTTCAAAATTGGCGAGAAGATGATAAGGATAATAAACTGAAAATTCAATTCGAACCTGGTACTGATTATTTCTATTCCGGAGAAGGCTACCAGTACTTAACTCAAGTGTTGAAACATATTTTGAACACAGATGATGATGGGTTGGAGGCAGAGTTTCAGAAGAGAATAGGGAAACAAATAGGTTTAGAACACACAGTTTACATTCAGAATGATTATACAAGAAAACACAAAGCGGAGCCTTATGATGAAAAAAACAACAGGGTTGATTGGGAAAACAACTATTGGGTTAAGAAAGAAGATGGTATATTTTCTGCGCCTGCTTCCATCCACTCTGAATCTATGGATTTTTCTAAATGGATGATTGCCGTTATGAATGAGGAAGTGTTATCGGAAAAAAGCTATGAAGAATTATTGAAACCTCATTCTAAAGTTCCATACGATGATTTTGATGTACGGTATACGTTGGGTTTTGCGAATTTAAGAGTGCCATTTACCAATATATATAGTCATGGAGGAAATAACATTGGGTTTACTAGTTGGTTTCTTTTAGATACAGAAAAGGATTGGGGATACGTATTATTCACTAATTCTGAGTATGGAGAGCAATTAGGGCAAGAGGTGTTTTTTTATATGGTGGCTGACCCAGGTTATACAAAATTGTATATCACAATAGGGATGTTTTCGATTTTTCTTATTCTTTTTATAGTGTTTTTAGTAAAAAGGATTATCCGACGCATAAGAAATCGGAAAAAATCATAATATTTAAGGTATGAACACTAAACTAAATAAGTCAGATTATGTTGTAATAGTTATTGTATATGCAGTCACGATTATCTTTAATTGCTTTGATTATTATAAAGAGAACAACGACCTTATTGAATATCTTGTGGATCTTCCGTTAGCTGCGATACTTTCTTTTCTTATGATTTTAATTTTTATGTATTGGCTTATTCCGAGCTATATAGCAAAAGAAAAAAAGTATGTTCAGTTTGTGTTTTACGGCCTTATCGTAATGTGTTTTTTTGGAGCGATAGATTATTTAGTTGGATATTGGACAGGTAATGGTGATTGGAGTAAATTTCCAAAATGGTATGATTTCATGCTCAAAAGTTTTTTTAGGTTATCTGATGATGCTGGTTTTGTATTTGGTATTTTACTTGCTAAAAAGTTCTATGAAGGACAGGCTCAGTTTTTTAATGTACAAAAACAGCAAAAGGAGAATGAGTTGAAATTATTACGGTCTCAGATAGATCCTCACTTTTTATTTAATAACCTAAATACATTGGATGCCTTGATTGATACTGATGCTATCAAAGCAAAAGAGTATATCAATCGCTTATCACTTATTTACCGTTATTTGATAAGAACTAAGGATGCTGAGGTAATGGAACTTTCTGAAGAAGTTGCTTTTGCTGAGAACTATATTTTTTTAATAGAAACCAGATTTGGTAACGATTACGATTTCCGGGTTAAAAGAGATATATCACTTACAAATAAGTTCATTCCTACCGGATCAATACAAACATTACTCGAAAATGTTGTTAAACATAATAAAGCAGATCAAACGAATAGTATTAGGGTAGTAGTTAGTATAGAAGAGAATTGGCTAACGGTAATAAATACTAAAACTAAAATTCAATCCAGAGAAGAATCGTTTGGTACTGGATTAAGGAATTTAAAGGCACGATATAGATTATTATCCGATCAAGAGGTGCAGACTATTAATACAGAATCAAAATTTAAAGTTTCCATTCCTATTGTTAAATTAAGTAACGAATCTTAAGGCTATGAATATTCTAATTCTAGAAGACGAAATTCCTGCATACCAAAAATTGACATCCAGTTTGAATGCTTTTTTTGATGAACAAATCACTCATGATTGGTCTCGTACAGTTTCTGAAGGAGAGATATTTCTTAAAAACAACAGATATGATTTTATATTATCAGATATTCAGTTGTTAGATGGCGTATCATTTGATTTATTTAATAATGTAAAAGTATCATGTCCTATAATTTTTTGTTCTGCGCACGATGAATATTTATTTCAGGCTTTTAATACTAATGGAATAGCGTATATTTTAAAACCTTATTCACAAGATGACTTTATAAAAGCTTTAGAAAAGTACCAATCCTTGTTTAAGAAAGGTTCTTATAATTCATTAGATCATTCGACAATCAATGTATTAAAATCCGCAATACAAGAAGGACAGGATACTTACAAAAAACGATTTGTAATAAAAAGAAGTAAGGGGATTCAGTTGTTAAATGTTATTGACATTAGTTTGATTGCAGCATCTGGCGATTTTTGTATGGCTACTGATGCATATGGAAAATCACATCCTATTATGGAGAAAATAGGTGTTTTAGTGGATGAGCTAAATCCAAAAAAGTTTTTCAGAATCAATAGAAGTGAGATCATACATATTGAGTATATAGAGACCATTGAGAGTCATTTTAAAAATAGATTACTCATAAAGTTGAAGGGTGTAATGGAAAAAGTAATGACAAGTTCCTCTAATACTTCGGATTTTAGAAAATGGATAGAACAGTAATTTTTTTGTAAAATTATAAATTTCTGCTAATTAAAAGGTTGCTGGGTTTTTTTTTGATATCTTCAAAAAGAATAATAAGCGTATGGCTTATGAGTTATAAATAGTGCAACTTTACTTCAATGGATACAATTTTTGATGCAATTAGATCTGAAAATTTAGAAGCTGTCCGAAGCTTTCTTAATAAAGATAAAGGGTTGGTAAATACAAAGGATCAAAGAGGTTCTACACCGCTTTTGCTTTCTACATATTATGGGTTTTTAGAGATCACCAAACTTATTCTTAGTTATGGCCCAAATATTAATGAACAAGATGCTTCTGGAAATACGGCATTAATGGGTGTTTGCTTTAAAGGACATTATGAGATAGCAGAGTTACTGATCTCTGTTAATGCTGATGTAAATATTAAAAGTTATAATGATGCCACTGCGCTAATTTTTGCCGCTACTTTTGGTCAGAAAGAAATCTTAAAATTATTGATAAAAAATGGTGCTGATATCACAGCACAAGATAATAAAGGTTTGACTGCAGAAATGCACGCGGAAAATCAAGGGATTAATTTTTCTGAATTATTGAATATTACTGAGTGAGTATTAATGATATTATAGAGGATATAAAATCTGTGAATATACGTTCTACGGATATAAAAAGGCGTTTATTAATGTCTTCATCAACAGCAGATACTTTTCAATCTTTTCTTAAAGACAGCATAGGAGATGAAGTGCTAATAATAAATACCAATGTTGGTATGGAGATCTATTATTACTCAAGCAATAATTATAGTAATTTTATAAAGGAAAGCGCTCTTTTGTATACATTAAAGCATATTGATACAACAAAACTGAAGTTTAGAAATTCTTTAAATTCAGAAGATGTGAAGAAAAACTTTACTGAAGCGATAATTACTTTTGCACAGTATCCACAATTATTTCTAGCGTATGCCAAGAAGTTTATTCATCTTAGAAATAATAATCTTAGAAGTAGATATGTAATGCCAACATTGAATACTTTCTTTGAGGATACGATAAGGTTATTGTCTGAGAACGGAAAGGTTCCACATTTCGAAAAACTTAAGAAAGCAAAAAATGAACCTCAGAAATCAAAACATAATCAAAGTGCGATTGATGACCTAATTTCTGAGATTTTATTAAAGAAACATAGAAATTAAACTATGCTTTAAAATTCCGCATTTAGTGGAGTCCTTGGATAAGGAATTACATCACGGATATTCCCCATTCCTGTAACGAATAATACTAATCTTTCGAAACCTAATCCGAAACCACTATGTTTACATGTTCCGAAACGACGTGTATCAAGATACCACCATAATTCTTCTTCTGGGATATTTAAAGCGGCCATTTTTTCTTTAAGAACATCAAGTCGCTCTTCACGTTGAGAACCTCCGACAATCTCTCCAATACCAGGAAAAAGAATGTCCATTGCTCTTACAGTCTTCCCATCTTCGTTTAATCGCATATAAAAAGACTTGATATCCGCTGGATAGTCAAACAATATTACCGGACATTTAAAATGTTTTTCAACTAAAAAGCGTTCATGTTCACTTTGTAAATCTGCACCCCATTCATTAATCGGAAATTTAAATTTCTTTTTCTTATTAGGTTTAGAATTTTTCAGAATTTCAATAGCTTCAGTATAGCTAACTCGCTTAAAGTTGTTCTCTAAAACAAATTTTAACTTATCTCTAAGTAGCATTTCGGCTCTTTCTGCTTGAGGCTTTTGTTTGTCTTCCTCAGCTAATCTTTTTTCTAAAAACTCAAGATCATCCTGACAATTATCTAGAACAAACTGGATCACATACTTTATAAAATCTTCAGCAAGATCCATATTACCATCCAAGTCACAAAAAGCAACTTCTGGTTCTACCATCCAGAATTCAGCAAGGTGCCGAGAAGTGTTCGAGTTTTCTGCTCTAAATGTTGGCCCAAAAGTATATACTTGACCTAATCCCATTGCATAGGTTTCTGCTTCTAATTGACCAGAAACAGTTAGGTTAGTTTCTCCGCCAAAGAAATCTTGTTTATAATCTACTTCGCCATTTTCATCTTTTGGGATATTGTTCAGATCTAGATTTGTTACTTTAAAAGCTTCGCCAGCTCCTTCAGCATCACTTTTGGTAATTACCGGAGTATGTACATAGTAAAAATCATTTTTTTGGAAATATTCATGTATAGCAAACGATAATTTTGATCGCATACGCATAATAGCTCCAAATGTATTGGTACGAACTCTTAAGTGAGCCTGTTCTCTTAGTTTTTCTAAACTATGTCTTTTAGGAGACAAAATTGTTAGTCTCAGTTCTTCCGGATCAACTTCTCCTTCTATTTCAATACTAGAAACTTTTATTTCTACGCGCTGACCTTTACCTTCACTTTCTGCAAGTGTACCTATAACAGAAAGAGCTGCACCAATATTTATTTTGTCAATAATATTAGCATCCACGGTGTTGTCTTCAATCACACATTGAATGTTATTAATCGTTGATCCATCATTTAACGCTATGAAGCGATCGTTACGGAAAGAACGAACCCATCCTTTTACTGTGACAGGCTGCAATAGTTTGTCACTCTTTAGTACGTCTATTACTTTGGTATGTTTCATCAATTTTATTTTATTTGTTTTACATCGGTCTGATGGAGTAAGCAATCTGTATTATTTCGTCTTACAATGTAATTACTAATTTTAATTTAATCCGTTTATTAGGTAACTACCTAAAGTTGAATTTTTTCCTTGATAGAGGATATAAAATTTCGAAGTAGCAAAGATAATTTTTTAATCGAATTGATGCATAAGGTTACTCTTCAAAAAAGTGAATTCTAGTAATAAATATTTTAGTTTCGTTTTGATTAATAAAAACAGGTGCATTTTAAAAGAATTAAAAAATCTGACGGTTTTTTCTGGAGGCATTCGATGTGAAAACCATAAAAAAGTGCTTTTTCGGGGAAAAAACAACTTTTTTGAAAGGTTTTTTCTTATGGATGTGTAAAAATTCCTACTAATTTTAGTTCTCCAACTATCTGTTTATTAGCTATTTGTTGTTTTTTATTGCGTTTTTATACTACAAAATAAATGTTAAAAGTATATTTATTTTATCGAAAGGGGGAAATCCCCCCCTTAAAGGTGTTTTAAAATACAAAAAGGCAGTGTATATTGCATATGCAATTATGACGATTGTGTTTACGTTAAGTTTAGTTCGATAGGTTTTGGGGTAATCTATCTTACACGGAGTCTCGCTAGTTTACTGGCGGGACTTCTTTTTTATGTAAGAAACAGATGATAGAATTATTGCTTTTCTTCTTCGTCAGCAGGAAGTTCTTCGTCATCATCACTTGCAATGATTTTTAACTTGGGTTCTTTTAATGTCTTTTTGTTGGCAATACTTCGTTCTAAAGAAAGCAATAATGAAGGTAATAGCAGTAAATTAGCTAACATTGCAAATAATAAAGTAGCCGAAACTAACCCACCCAATGCTTTAGTGCCTCCAAAACTTGATATCATAAATACGGAGAAACCAAAAAACAATACTGTAGAGGTGTAAAACATGCTAACTCCTGTTTCTTTTAAAGCAGCAAAGACTGATTTACGAATTCTCCAGTGATTAGACTTTAATTCTTGTCGATATTTTGCTAAGAAATGAATGGTGTCATCTACGGAAATACCAAACGCAATACTAAAAACTAATATAGTGGATGGCTTTATAGGGACTCCTAAAAAGCCCATTAAACCAGCAGTCATTAATAAAGGAAGTAAATTAGGTATTAACGATATCACAATCATTTTAACGGACCTAAACATCCAAGCCATGAATAGTGCTATAAGTATAATAGCTAGTCCTAAAGAGAATATTAGATTCCAGACTAGGTAGGTCGTCCCTTTCTGAAAAATTAAGGCTTTACCTGTAAAACTAACTTCATAACGGTCTTTTGGAAACAGCTTTTCTAGTTTTGGAGCTAGATTAGCTTCTATTCTCTCCATTTCTTCAGTGCCTACATCTTTCATAAATGTAGTAATTCTAGCATATTGACCAGTAGAATCTACGTAACTATTCATTGCTCCAGCTTCAGACTCGAAACTTTTGGCATAAGGGAGAATGAAATTTCTTTCTTGACTTGTGGGTAATTGATAATATTTTGGGTTCCCGTTATAGTATGTCTGCTTAGCGTATTTTACTAAATTGACAATAGAAATCGGTTTCGATAACTCTGGAGTTTCTTCTAGAAGTTCTTCCAGTTGTTCCATTCGACGTAAAGTAGGTAGTTTTAAAACTCCTTGTTTACGTTTTGTGTCTATTAATATTTCTAATGGCATAATGCCATCAAATTCATCTTCAAAAAACTGGATATCTTTAAAAAAACCTGCTGATTTAGGCATGTCTTCTAATAAACTTCCAGAAACTTTAATCGTATATATACCTATGATGCTTGCAATAAGTATAATAACAGAGGAAATGTATATGGTTATTCTTTGGTTTTTAACAGCGTGTTCCATCCAAGTAACCAGTCTTTCAACCCATCTTTTTCCTAGATGTTTTAAATGCCTTTCTTTGGGTTGTGGCATATAACTGTAAATTATTGTAATGACTAGCAAGCATAATATAAATAGCGCTATAATATTTAATGCAGCTACAATACCAAATTCTTTTAATAATTTACTTTCTGTTAAGGCAAAAGTAGCAAAACCAGCAGCTGTGGTAACATTGGTCATTAGTGTGGCGTTCCCAACTTTGGTAATAACACGTTGTAAGGATTTTGCTTTATTACCGTGCTTTTTTATTTCCTGTTGATATTTGTTAATCAGAAAGATGCAGTTAGGGATTCCGATAACTATTACTAATGGAGGTATGATGGCTGTTAGAACAGTAATTTCATATTCCAAAAGCCCTAATAATCCAAAGGCCCACATTACACCAATGATTACTGCAGTCATCGAAATAAGAGTAGCTCTGAAAGACCTGAAAAAGAAAAAGAAGATCAGTGATGTAACCAATAATGCAGCTAAAATGAATATCTGAATCTCATCCATGATATTCTGAGAATTCATAGTTCTGATATAAGGCATACCAGAAACTTTAATGTCCATTCCGAATTTCTCCTCGAATTCTTCAATTCTAGGGTTTAAAATATCTTCAATAAACTTTTTTCTTACAATTGTATTTACAATATCTTTATTAAGGTAAATGGCACTTTGTATAGTGTTGGATTTGTTACTGTAGATAAGCCCTTCGTAAAAGGGTAGTTTATTGAACAGTTCATTCTGGTATTCCGAAACATTCTCGACAGTATATATACTATCTTTTATAAAGGATACAAGTTCGAATCTAGCAGGATTGTCTTCTTTTTTTAGTGTTTTTAAATCGCTAACAGAAATTACCAGATCAATCTCGCTGTATTCCTTAAATGAATCATTAAAATCATTCCAGGCTTTTAGTTTTGTAGGAGTAAAAAGAGAGCTGTCATTTACAGCCATCACAATAAGATTACCTTCATCTCCGAATTTATCCAGAAATTCTTGATATTTAATGTTTACTTCGTGATCATCGGGAAGAAGATTTGCTTCAGAAAAAGAAAACCGCATATTTTTCCACTGAAAACCAAGAAAAACGGTTATACCAATAATAATTATAAATATTGCTGCTCTATTACGGAGTATAATTCCAGCTAATGTATTCCAAAACCCGAAAGTTAATAACTTTGCCATTCTCTATTTTCCTTGTGCAAATGTAAGAATTTGAGGTTTTAATATTTGAAAAATTTCCAAAAGAAAATTAATAAATATTCTTGCGCTATAGCTTTAGGTAGAAAGTGAATTTAAATGCAATATTATCTTCTAATTTTGGCAGGTGATAAGCGCCGTAACGATAGGCAAAACTTAGGCCAAAACCAGCGAAAAGCTTATTGATTTCGAATCCGGATTCCTGATATCCTTGCTGTAAGGAATTAAAATTAACTCCTTGATGTTTGTCAAGATTACTTACATCTCCGATAGCATATCGGGTGATTAATACCATTTCTGGCTTAAGCCAACTTGCTATTTTAAATGGTCGTAGTCTATGTCTTACTTGTAGCGTAGCTAATCGGTCACTAAAGAACTCACTAAAATACATGGTTTCGAAACTTCTTCGCCCAGCAACAGAAAACCTTTGGAAAATGGTTTCTTTGGTTGGAGCATTTGGATATGCATGATATAAGTGTGTTAGCGGTACATCCCCACTTGCGATATCTGCCTCTAGTAGCAATTGTGTACTTGATTGATTAAGACGATTAATTATATATTCTGCTTTAATTCCTATTTTACTATAACTAAAGTCGCTATCAAATATTCCTTTATACCCTTGTGTATATTGGGCAGTGATTTTTGGATATCCATCTTGTATTTCTCTAAAACCGTTAGGTGTTTTTAAAAATTTACTGAATGGACTCCATCGCAGTGCAATAGTAGATTCTGCGGTTTTATATCGCGAGAATGAATTTCCGTCATCCAGATATGTATAACCACCAGTTTGATCGATATTGCTAACAGAAAACTGAGTTTCTGATAATAATTTAGGTAAAATTCTATGTTGTAAACTTGTGCTCCAAGTTCTGTGTTTGTAATAGAAATCTATATTTACCAAACGTGGTTCAAATAAAGAATAAACACGCCTATCCGTTAAATAGAAAAAACTACCTACTTCTTTAAGATCATCAGTGTAATTTACATTTAGCCAGGATCCCATATCCTTATTTAGTAAAACGCCACCGCCTAATCCAAATTTGAATCGACCATCCCTAAAACCATAAACTAGGTAACCTTCTGCGCGAAATCGTTTAGAAAATTTTTGGTTTGTTAGGCCGCCTAACCCTAAACGTAATCCTTCAAAATTATTATATTTTATTGGATAAGTTAGATCAAAATCGAAAAACCCAACAGGATAATACCCAATGTTAAAGCTTTGAATAACATTTATCCTTCGCTCGATATTTTGTGCTTGAACAATACTGTCCACAATTGGAAAGGAATTTAAGTCCTTTTCCGTTATGGCACTCGTTCTATAGTTGTTCCAGTATTCCTCATTGCGGTTAGTGGCTTCTGGAGCTATTTCTATTGCAGATTGTTGAAGTCCAATCTTGGTGTCTAGTTGTGTTGTGTAATCAAAGAAATCTGTTTTGGAAATTAGAAAGTCATTGTTGCCAGTAAAACTTTTCTTATCGTTTCCTAATCTACCCACAGAAATTTGTCCTCCAAACAAAGTAACTTTTTGTTTTCCAATACCAGGTCTTATAGTCACCTCTTGGTTTAACGGAAGCCATAATTTTTCTTCTGTATTGTATTTAAAATCGTGAGTGACTAAAACATTAAGTTCTCCTCTTAATTCGGCAATTGCTTTCTGAATAGAGAGTGTCTCCATGTCTAGGTATAAGACACCTTCTAAGCTTGCTATTTTTTTAGATCTTCTTGGTTGAAAAAGTATAACATAAGCTGGTCTTTTGCCTTGGGTGGTGTCCAGAACTTTATAGTAATAATTTTTAAGAGCTCTGTTGGATAGAGGTCCTGCATATTTGTTATTGAAGATTACATAGTTTTCTTCATATAGGGAGTTCGATTGAATTTTAATTCCGAGTACGTTGTAAACTGGTTTATTAAACCCAGTCATTCTAGACGCAAGCACGGTTTCTTTTTCATCGCGCCCTTTGTTAAATTCGTGTAGACTTACTTTTTCAGAAAGAAAAGAATGAGCATCATTAAAGATACGTTCCATATCTACTCCTGTTGTATCTGGAGTTTCGAATCTTGCCTGATTATCTTCAGTAATTTTAAACTTATTATAGCTCTTATAGCTATAACTTTTTAAGGATTTGTTTGGGTTGTTTTTGTCTTTGTTTGTAATTGCTTTTTTAATAATATTTGAAGCAATACTTCCAGGAACATCTAGTTTTACTGTTCCTAAATTTTCTTGTATGGGAGAAAGTTGTATCTCTACTTTTACGATATCTTCGGATTGAATAGAGAACTCTTTAGTAGCATATCCAATGTAGCTTATGGTTAGATTGATGGGGTAACTATCGCACCTTATTAGAAACTCACCTTTAGAAGAAGTTAGTGCATATTCATCGTGATCTGCTTTTACCGTTGCAAAAGGTAAGGGTTCATTGGTGCTTTGATCAATTACTTTTCCGGTAATGCTAATTTGGGATAGTAAAACAAAATGAGTAAAAAATAATAAACAGAATAGTTTGTTTTGCATTATCAGAATTGATTCATAAGAATTTGATGATATACAAAAGTGTTTTCTTATAAAAGAAAACACTTTTGTATATGTGTTTTTAGGTGTTATACCGTCATAATCTCTTTTTCCTTAACGGCAAGCATATCATCAATTTTCTTAATATAGCTATCTGTTAATTGTTGGATATCTGCTTCCGTATTTTTAGCCATATCTTCGGACAATCCATCTTTTTCTAATTTCTTGATCTCTGTATTGGCATTTTTTCGATCATTACGTACACCTACCTTCGAATCTTCAGCTTCAGCTTTTGCTTGTCTTACCAAGTCTCTACGGCGTTCTTCTGTTAAAGGAGGTACGCTAATAATTACACTTTCTCCATTGTTCATAGGATTAAAACCAAGGTTAGCTACCTGAATAGCTTTTTCGATTTCCTGAATAAGAGATTTCTCGAAAGGTTGAATAGTAATTGTTCTGGCATCAGGAGTGTTTACATTTCCTACCTGATTTAATGGGGTAGCATTTCCATAATATTCTACCATAACACCACTAAGCATGGCAGGAGATGCTTTTCCTGCTCTTATTACAATTAGCTGTTTTTCTAAATGAGCGATCGCGCCCTCCATAGATTCCTTAGTTGAATCCAGAATAAAATTTACTTCTTCGTTCATCTTAATATAATTCTTTTCTTTTTAGTAGATCAAAAAATGAGCCACTATTGTTAAAGGTTTACTTTTGTTCCAATAGATTCTCCGGAAATTACTTTTAGTAGATTGCCCGTTTTGTTCATGTCAAAAACTATAATTGGCAATTCATTTTCTTGGCTTAGCGTAAATGCTGTTGTGTCCATTACTTTAAGTCCTTTCCTCAAAACATCATCAAATGTAATAAAATCAAATTTAGTAGCTTGAGAATCTTTTTCCGGATCTGCAGTATAGATTCCGTCAACTCTTGTTCCCTTAAGGATTACATCTGCGTTGATTTCTATAGCTCTTAATACAGCTGCAGAATCCGTTGTGAAATATGGGTTACCTGTTCCTCCTCCAAAAATTACAACTCTTCCTTTTTCTAAATGTCGAATAGCTCTTCTTTTGATAAATGGTTCTGCTACCTCATTAATCTTTATAGCAGATTGAAGTCTTGTTGGTATTTCTGCGTCTTCTAATGCACTTTGAAGGGCTAATCCATTAATAACAGTAGCTAGCATACCCATATGATCTGCTTGAACTCTATCCATGCCTTTGCTGGCACCAGCTACACCTCTAAAAATATTACCACCACCTATAACTATGGCAACTTCTACACCTTCATTAGTTATTTGCTTGATTTCATTAGCGTATTCTGCTAATCTTTTGGGGTCAATACCATATTGACGTTCTCCCATCAGGGCTTCTCCTGATAATTTTAGTAATATTCTTTTGTATTTCATCATTTGCTTGGACTGTGCTGCAAATATAATGATATTCTTAATTTAGAAAATAGTTTAATTACTAAAGGGTAAATCTTTCTGAAATAGGTCAGAAATGTTAAAATTGAAGTATTGTTATTAAAAAAGGGTTCTTTTCCCCTGATGCTGCTATTGGTTGGCTTTGGATAATGTTATAGGTTTGTAAAAGGAAAACAAAAACAGGGGAGATGAGAAATGTTTTTTGAAATAGTGATGAAATGTTTTTTATGAATTTACATATTCACGAAAGTGCAATGTGTATTCTAGACTGATTGGGGAGTTAGTCTTTTTTGGGGTAGCATTTTGGAGGGGTCCAAAATGTTTAGAAAAATATTTCAGATGCTAAGAGAAAAGTATTTCGAAAAATGACGAAAAAACCGCTTCAATTGAAGCGGTTTTTAACTTTTATATAATATGATGTTTTTGTATTAACCTAGAGATACTCTTTCAAAAGAAGTAACTTGAACATCACCATATGATTCAACGTATTTAGCTACATTGATTTTTTCATCTTTTATGAAATTTTGATCTAACAAACACTGCTCTTGGTCAAGAGTTGTATTATCAGAAATAAATCTCTCCATTTTTCCAGGAAGAATTCTGTCCCAGATTTGTTCTGGTTTACCTTCAGCTTTTAATTCAGCTTTAGCATCTTCTTCTGCTTTGGCAAGAACTTCAGGAGTTAGTTGAGACATAGATATGTATTGAGGTACATTCTTAAGAGTTTTACCCAAACGACCTAGTTCTTCATTATCTTTTTCGATTACAGCAATTCTTGCTTCAGTTTCTGAAGCTACAAAAGCAGGATCAAAATCTTTATAAGAAAGTGTTGTAGCACCCATAGAAGCGATCTGCATTGCTAAGTCTTTTGCTAGAACATCAGTTTTGTCTACTTTTGCAGATAATCCAACTAGTGCAGCAATTTTGTTTATGTGCACGTAAGAGCCAACATAAGGAGCCTCTAATTTAGAGAATGCATTTATTTCTAGTTTTTCTCCAATAACACCAGTTTGTTCAACTAATTTTTCAGCAACTGTCATTCCTCCAAAATCTGCAGCTAAAAATTCTTCTTTAGAAGAGCAGTTTAATGCTAGATCAGCTAATTCATTAGCTAAGGCAACAAAACTCTCGTTTTTACCAACGAAATCTGTTTCACAACCTAAAACTATAGATACACCAGCAGTGTTATCTGCATTAATTTTGGCAATGGCAGCGCCTTCAGAAGAGTCACGATCAGCTCTCTTAGCAGCAACTTTTTGTCCTTTTTTACGCAATACATCTATAGCTGCTTCAAAATCTCCTTCAGCTTCAACTAATGCTTTTTTGCAGTCCATCATTCCTGCACCTGTAGCTTTTCTTAATTTGTTAACTTCTGCGGCTGTAATCTTAACCATATCTTTTAAATATTTAATGTGTTTGTGTAAAAAATAAGTCGTTTAGTTATGATTACTATAAAAGTAAAGAACTAAACGACTCATTAATTTTATCTTAAAGTTAAGTTTTACAACTTATGCTTTAATTTTTATAATTTTTAATGATTGAAAGCAATCAATGAATGTTTATTCTTCTTCTTGCTTGGCAGCTTCAGCTACTGCTGGTGCTTCCTCAACTTTAGCCGGAGCTTCTACAGCAGGTGCAGGAGTTTCGGTTTTAGCAGGTGCTTTTTCAGCTGCTGCTGGCGCTTCGGTTTCAGCAGGTGTCTCAGCTTTAGCAGGCGCTTTTTCAGTTTTAGCTTGCGCTTCTCCTTTTGGCGCTTCTTTAGAAGCTTTTCTTTCACTTAATCCTTCGATTATAGCATCACTAACATAAGTCATTACTTTGTCGATAGATTTAGAAGCATCATCATTTGCAGGAATAACATACTGTACCTGACGTGGATCAGAATTAGTATCTACCATTGCAAAAATAGGAATGTTTAATTTTTGAGCTTCTTTTACTGCGATATGCTCGCGAGTAATATCTACTACAAATAACGCACCAGGTAGACGAGTCATATCAGAGATTGAACCTAAGTTCTTTTCTAATTTAGCTCTTAAACGATCTACTTGTAAACGCTCTTTCTTAGATAAAGTGTTGAAAGTACCATCTTTCTTCATTCTATCGATAGCAGCCATTTTCTTTACGGCTTTACGAATAGTAACAAAGTTGGTAAGCATACCACCTGGCCATCTTTCTGTGATGTATGGTTGGTTAGCTTTTGCTGCTTTTTCAGCAACTATTTCTTTAGCTTGTTTTTTGGTAGCAACGAAAAGGATTTTTCTACCAGAGGCTGCGATTTTCTTTAAAGCTTCGCCAGCTTCATCAATCTTTGCAGCTGTTTTGTATAGGTTGATGATATGGATTCCGTTGCGTTCCATATAAATATATGGTGCCATATTGGGATCCCATCTTCTTGTCAGGTGACCAAAATGTACGCCTGCATCAAGTAAGTCTTTTACTTCGATATTGTTTGCCATTTTTGTAATAGTTTACGTTCTGTTGAATTAGCAATACTCAAGTGGCTATCTTTTTGATATGGCCTTGGGTATTTAGATGCTAAACTAACTCCCTAAAATAGGGGATAACAACAAATACTGTTTTAATAAATTAACGTTTAGAGAACTGGAATTTCTTACGAGCTTTCTTCTGTCCGAATTTTTTACGTTCTACCATTCTAGGATCTCTGGTCAATAAACCTTCTGGTTTAAGAGCCGCTCTGTTTTCAGGGTCTAACTCGCACATCGCTCTAGATATTGCTAGACGAATTGCTTCAGCCTGTCCTGTGATACCACCTCCATATACGTTTACAGTTACATCAAACTTCTCCTCATTGTCCGTTAGGGCAAAAGGTTGGTTTACTTTGTATTGTAACGTAGCAGTAGGAAAGTAATCGTTAAGATCTTTTTTGTTGATCGTAACTTTTCCAGAACCTTCTTTAAGGTAAACTCGAGCTACAGCCGTTTTTCTACGACCAATTTTGTGAATAACTTCCATTACTTAAATTCTTTTAAGTTAATAGTTCTTGGCTGCTGAGCATCTTGCTTGTGATCTGCTCCAGCATGTACCTTTAAATTACGGAATAAAACTGCTCCTAATTTGTTTTTAGGTAACATTCCTTTTACCGCTTTTTCGATTAAACGCTCTGGGTTTTTGTCAAATAACTCCTGAGCAGTAAGACTCCTTTGCCCTCCAGGGTAACCAGTGTGACGGATATACGATTTATCAGTCCACTTTTTTCCTGTTAAGTTGATTTTTTCGGCGTTTGTAATAATTACATTGTCACCGCAATCAACATGTGGGGTAAAGTTAGGCTTATGCTTTCCTCTCAATAGTATTGCTACTACAGAAGATAGACGTCCTAAAGTCTGTCCTTCAGCATCTATATGTAACCATTCCTTAGAAACGGTTGCCTTATTGGCAGATACTGTCTTGTAACTTAATGTGTCCACACTAACTAATTTTACTAATTAAACATTCCTTTCCTATATAAAATAGGGGTGCAAATGTACAATTATATATTTATATAGCAAACAGGTAATTGATATTATTTTCTATGTATGATCCGTTGGTTTTCAGATAGGTTAATTATCTGATATTTTTTTACCGTTTTGCGGCACTAAACCTCGGTTACGTGTTAATTTTTTATTAAATAGGTAACATAACTGTGACAAAGATTCATAATTTATGTCCTGTATTAAACATCAATCAACAAAACTAATCAACATGAAGTACACTATCCAAGTGTTAGGAGTATTCCTTTTTACATTATTTACGAATGCCCAAGATTCTACAGTAGTTAAAAAAAGAATCTATACTACAAAACCTCTTAATGGATCAGAAGCGCCAACAATTAATGGGTTAATCGAAGAATCAAGTTGGGATCTGGTAGAATGGTCAGGAGATTTTATTGAGAATCGACCTGACGAGAATACGGCACCTAGTCAACAAACAAAGTTTAAGATATTATATGATCAGAAATTTCTATACATCGCATATCGATGTTATGATACAGAACCTGATAAAATCGAAAAAAGATTATCTAGAAGAGATGGTTTTTCCGGAGACTGGATAGAGATCAATTTAGATAGTTATCATGATAAGAGAACAGCATTTTCGTTTACGATCACTGCAGCAGGAGTAAAAGGAGATGAATTCATATCTAATAATGGTAATAATTGGGATGGTAGCTGGAATCCAATTTGGTATACTGCTAGTAATATAGATAATGAAGGCTGGACTGCCGAGGTGAAAATTCCTTTAAGCCAATTAAAATTTGGTAAAAGTAAAGAACAGATTTGGGGTCTTCAATTGACAAGAAGATTCTTTAGGGAAGAAGAAAGATCTGTGTGGCAGCGTGTTCCACAAGACGCTCCTGGATGGGTAAGTGAGTTTGGAGAATTGCATGGGTTGATCAATATTGAGCCACAGAAGCAATTGGAGATTCAGCCTTTTGTGGTTACACAGTATGATACTTTTCCAGAAGAAGACGGAAATCCTTTTAGGGATGGAGATGATTTTAAATTAAATGGAGGTTTGGATGCTAAAATTGGTATTACGAATGATCTTACCATGGATTTAACAGTGAATCCTGATTTTGGGCAGGTTGAGGCGGATCCTGCTGCGATTGCTCTAGATGGTTTTCAAATTTTCTTTAGAGAACAAAGACCATTTTTTGTAGAGAACAAGAATATTTTTGATTATCGATTTGCTAATGGTCAGGATAACGTGTTTTATTCCAGGAGAATTGGAAGAAACCCACAAGGTTCTATAGGTTCAAGCCCAATTAACACAGAATTTGTGGATAGACCTAATAATACTACTATTTTAGGAGCTGCCAAATTTAGTGGTAAAACTAAAAATGGATGGTCTATCGGTATTTTAGAAAGTATAACATCTAGAGAAATAGCTAAAATTGAAGATCCAGATGGAAACGAAAGAGAAACAATTGTGGAGCCATTAACGAACTATTTCGTGGGCAGAGTGCAAAAAGATTTTAATGATCGGAATACATATATAGGAGGTATTTTTACAGCTGTTAATAGAAATCTGGGTGATATATTAAATATAGATTATGATAATCCAGATACAGATGAGACTTCTGAATTGGTAGGGTTAAGAGAAAATAACCTAAATTTCATAAGGAAATCAGCCTATACAGGTGGATTAGATTTTAGACACAATTGGAAAGATAGAAAATACTTCATTGAAGGGAATTTAGTAACTAGTCATGTAGAAGGTTCTAAGGAAGCAATTGAGGAAACTCAAAATTCACTTACACATTTGTTTAACCGGGTAGATGCTGATCATGTGGAGGTCGATCCTAATCGTACTTCATTAACTGGTACAGGAGGTAAATTAATCGGTGGAAAAACAGGAGGAGGAAATTGGAGATATGAAGGAGGGGTATTTTGGCGTTCTCCAGAATTAGAATTAAATGATGTTGGTTTCTTAAGGCAAGCAGATGAGGTTAGACAGTTTGCTAACGTTCGTTATCTATTTCTAAAGCCTACAAAATGGTATAGAAGAGGAAATATTAATTTTAATCAGTTTTCTACCTTTGATTTCGAAGGAAATTATAATAGAATCCAGTATGGATTAAGTGGATATATGAGTTATACTAATAATTGGTGGACAGAGGTAGAGTATATTCATAAACCAAGAATTTTTACGAATACAATTCTTAGAGGAGGTCCTCGTTTTCGTTTTTCTGAGGAAAATATTGGAGTGTTGTTTTTTGGTTCTGATCAAAGAAAAAAGTTTAGCTTCACAATGGGGCATGTGAACTCTCAGGCTCAACAGAATAATTTTTCTTTCCAACGATATGTACTTAGATTGAGATATCAGCCTTTTAATGCGTTTAGTCTTTCTCTAAATCCTGAGTTTACAAGAAACCCAAATAAAACACAATATGTTACTGAGACTGATTTTGGAGGAACACCAAGATATATTACTGCTAGAATTGATCAACAAACATTGAGTGCCAGTATTCGTCTTAATTATAATATCAATCCTAATCTAACTATACAATATTACGGTCAGCCTTTTATTTCCAGAGGTACTTATAAAGATTTTAATTATGTTAATAATCCTATTGCTACCGATCTGAATGAAAGGGTAACTTTATTTGAAGAAGATCAGATTTCTTTTGCAGATGACACCTATTCTATAGATGAAGATGGAGGTGGAGTAGATTACACTTTTGGCAATCCTGATTTTGCATTTGTGCAATTTCGATCTAATTTGGTGCTAAGATGGGAATATATTCCTGGATCAGAAATTTTCCTAGTATGGTCGCAAGGAGTAACTGGTTTTGGAGATCCAGGAGATCATTTGTTTAGGAGTTTAGATAATCAAATTTTGGATCAACAACCTGATAATACGTTTTTAATCAAGGCAACATATAGATTTGTTTTATAAAATTGTAAAAAAGCTTCCAATAAAGTTTTTACATAAGAGTTTTTTACGTGTATTTTGCAATAGTTAAGATTATTGCTATATGAAGAACTTTATTGGAAGATTTTTTATTTCTCTTTTTATTATGGGATGCACAACTTCTAAAATGGAAGAGAAGGAAGTGATTGTAGATCAAAAACCAAAAACGGAAAAGACAGATTCCTTGTCATTTTTTCTGGATCATTATGAGAAGTTTTTTGCTACTAATTTCAATATTTCAGAATGCCCTGGAGCTGCAGTAGTTATTGTTAAGGATTCTACAGTTATCTATAAAAAAGGTTTCGGAGTAAAAGAAATACACACAACTGATTCTGTAGATGTGAATACCGTTTTTAGGATTGCAAGTTTATCAAAAGGAGTAACTTCAGTTCTGGCAGGAAATCTGGCAGATAACAATGAGTTACAATGGAGGCAAGGTGTCAAAAAATCGGTAAACAATTTTAGTTTAAGAGATAAAGCACAAGCAGAAAGACTTACAGTTAATCACTTGCTTTCTCATACCGCAGGATTGTATAAGTATACAAATTCTAAATTGATACATAAAGGTGTTTCACTGAAGGGTATTATTGCTAATTTTAAAAGAAATGGAGTTGTAGCGAAAGAAGGAACCGAATATGAATATCAAAATGCAGCTTTTTCCATTGTTGAAAAAGTGATGGAAAATTCGACAGGAAAGTCCTTTGAAACATTATTGAAGGAACGATTATTTGTACCTGCAGGAATGAAAAATGCTTCTAGTAGCTATGCTGATATAAAACGAAATACTAATGTAGCACTGCCGCATAAGTGGAATCATTATTCTAAAAAGTATTACCTAACCGATCTTCATCAGAATTATTATAACGTTGCTGCTGCTGGAGGTATTAATGCATCTATTTCTGATATGGCTGAGTATTTAAAGGTTTTGTTAGGATATCGTCCTGATATAATTTCTAAAGAAAGCCTAACGGAGATTTTTAACCCAATGATTTGTACCAGTCAAAAAAACACTTATGTGAATTTATGGGATGGCGTAACAGACTCTTATTATGCTAAAGGCTGGAGAGTCATAGATTATCGGAATAGAACAATAATTTATCATGGAGGAAATGTAAATCAATATAAAACACAATTAATGATAGATCCTGAAAATAAGATAGCGATATGCGTATTGTTTAATGGACCGAATACATTTAATGGCCCTGTGATTCCTACTTTTTTAAATTACTATGATTTTTTTACTGCAACTACGGACAGGTAAACCTAAACATAGCAGCTTTCAGGTCGAAATGTTTTTCTTTTGTAGATACTAATAACTTACAATAAATCGTTATTAATATTTAAAACTCAAAATTATGAAAACCAATTTTTTTCTTTTTGCAATATCTTTTGCATTATTTTTTTCTTCATGTAGCTCAGATGATGATAATAGTGGTGATAATGGAGGAGATCCGACTACTGTTTCTCTTGTAGGAACTTGGAAGCTTACTGCTGCTACTGCTGCACAGTCTGTGGATTTGAATATGGATGGAACAGTTTCTGATAATTTATTAGAAGAACTACCTTGTTTCGAAGATACCATTATGGTAAATGATGACAATACTTATGACCAGAATGTGGAAGAAGTTGTTGTCAATGTGGAAATGGTAGGGCCGTTAGTGGTAGTAACTGCTGATTGTACAGGAACAACACTTAACGAAACTGGTACCTGGAGTCTAGATGGAGATAAACTAACATTTACTCCTACAGGGATGGATCCAAAAGAAGTAACTATTACACTTATTGAAACAACACTTTCTTTTACTGACGCTGTAGAAGATCTAGGAGATGTGGCATTAGTATTTACCAGACAGTAGTTCTGGATGTAACTTTAAATCAAAAAGAGCTTCTATCAATTGATAGAAGCTCTTTTTGATTGTATCTACTTCTTAAAGCTTATTTTTCTTCCTTTTGTTTAGCAAGTAATGCCTCTTGATGCTCCTTTTTTGCTAGTAAGTTTTTTTGGTAACGTCCTTGTACAATATCTACAATAACAAGTACAATGATAACAAAATAGAAAGTAGTTTTGCTCATTGGTGTAATAGGATTATTAAAGAGGTGCAAGTGTGCCAGATGACCGCCTTCTGATAATAGCATAATACCTACTATAAATAATATAAAAAGGCCTAATACCTCGTACATTCTATTTTTTTGTAGAAAATTAGATACTTTATCAGCTAGTACAATCATGATGACTCCGCCAATAATAATAGCAATAGACATTAAAATAAGTTGAGGCACATATTCCATATGACTTGTCAATGCCATTGCACTAAGAATAGAATCGAAAGAAAATACTAGATTCATGATCACGATCCAAAGGATAATTTTGTTGGTAGAACCTTTTTTCTCCTCTCCGTGAGATGTTTCGTGTTCTTTTAGCATCATCATATGCCAAATTTCTTTTATAGCAGTATATATAATAAAAACACCTCCTATTAGAACGATAACACTATGTACATTAAATTCGAATTCTATAATGCTATTATTATGTAGGCTTGCAAATGGTTCCTGGAAATACTGAATTAATGACATCAGTATAAAAAGTAAAACTATTCGCAATATGATGGCAAGGCCAACACCTAGTTTGCGAACATAGCTTTGTTTGTCTGCTGGTGCTTTTTTGGATTCTAGAGAAATGTATAAAAGATTATCAAATCCTAAAACGGCTTGTAGTAAAACCAGCATTAACAGGGTAATAAGGCTTTCGATGGTAAAAAGTTGTTCCATAAAATAAATAGTGTATAGTTAGTTATGTTCTTGTGTATGAGTATAAAATTATCAGAAGTAGTTACATTTATTAATGCGCCTCTAACCAATTATTTCCTAATCCCATATCCACATCTAGTGGCACTGCTAGGGTATAAGCATTTTCCATTTCTGATTTTATGAGGGATTGTATTTCATCTAATTCAGGCTTATAGACATCAAAAACCAATTCATCATGTACTTGTAATAACATTTTAGTTTTATAATTTCCTTCTTTTAGTTTCTTATGAATGTTGATCATAGCGATTTTGATAATATCAGCTGCGCTACCCTGGATTGGCGCATTTACGGCATTTCGTTCTGCTGCACCTCTTACAACAGCGTTAGCAGAGTTAATATCTTTTAGGTAACGTCGTCTTCCTAAAACTGTTTGTACATAGCCATTGTCTCTTGCGAAATCTACCAATTCACTCATGTAATTGCGCAGTTTAGGGTAGGTTTTGTAATAGGTGTCAATTAATTCTTTTGCTTCACTACGTGAAAGATCCGTTTGATTACTTAATCCAAAAGCTGAAACCCCATAAATAATTCCGAAATTAACCGTTTTGGCATTACTACGTTGTTCTCTAGTCACTTCTTCTAAAGGAACATTAAATACTTTAGCAGCGGTTGATGCGTGAATATCTTCTCCATTCTTAAAAGCGTTGATCATGGTTTCTTCCTCACTTAATGCTGCGATAATTCTTAATTCTATTTGAGAATAATCGGCAGCTAATAAAGTGTATTCTTTACTTCTTGGTATAAAAGCTTTTCTTACTTGTCGTCCTCGTTCGGTTCTAATCGGGATATTCTGTAAATTAGGGTTGTTGGAACTTAATCGACCCGTAGCAGCAACAGTTTGCATATAATCTGTATGTACGTGACCTGTAGATTCGTTTATCTGGTTTGGTAACGCATCGACATAGGTGCTTTTTAATTTTGATAACCCACGGAAATCTAAAATATTCTGAATAATTTCATGATCTTTTGCTAGATACGACAATACATCCTCTGCCGTAGAATATTGACCAGTTTTTGTTTTCTTTGGTTTGTCTACCAGTTTCATTTTTTCAAAAAGGACGATCCCTAATTGTTTTGGGGAAGCAATATTAAACTCTTCTCCAGCTTTACTGTATATGTCGGATTCTAAAGTTTTAATATCATTGTCTAATTCTGAAGAAAGAGATTGTAAAAACTCCTTGTCTAGATTAATTCCTTCTATTTCCATATCTGCTAGAACTCGTAACAAAGGAACTTCTATGTCTTCAAACAATGATAATATACTGGCTTCATTAAGCTCAGGCGTAAAATGCTCTTTTAGTTGATACGTAATATCTGCATCTTCTACAGCGTATTCTGTTTGTTGTTCTTGTGGAACCTGTCTGAATGATAATTGATTTTTTCCTTTTTTTCCAATTAATTCAGTGATAGAGACAGGGGTGTAGTTAAGATAAGTTTCAGAAAGCACATCCATATTATGTCTCATGTCTGGATTGATAAGATAATGAGCTAGCATGGTGTCAAAAAGTTTCCCTTTTACTTCTATGTTGTATTTCGCTAATACTTTGATGTCGTATTTTAAGTTCTGACCAATCTTGGTAATATGTTCTGCTTCAAAAAAAGGTCTAAATTGTTCGATCAATTCCTGAGCTTCATTTCGGTCTTCTGGAAATGGAATATAGAATCCTTTTCCTGCTTCCCAAGAAAAAGCAATACCTACTAATTCAGCAGTAAGTGGATTGAGACCTGTAGTTTCTGTGTCAAAACATATGCTTTCTTGTTTTAGTAAATTCTGAAGGAATAACTTCATGGCCATTCCTGGAGCAATACTTTGATAAAAATGTTCTGTATTCGCAATCGTTTTTCTGTTAGAAAAAGAGGTAGATGAAGTACTGCTTTCCTGACTATCTCCAAATAACGAGAATTGACCTGCGCCAGCTTGTTCGCCTTGTTTTTTAGGTGAAGAAGAAGTAGTTGCTTTAGGAGATGGGGACTCAGAAGGAAAGAAGATTTTGGTGAATTGATCGATTAATCTTCTAAACTCTAGTTCTTCAAAAATTTCCTGTACTTTTTTTGCATCAGGTGTTGATCTCTCATAATCCTTTGCGTTAAAAGTAACATCGCAATCGAGCATAATTGTTGCTAATTTTTTAGAGAGAAGCCCTAATTCTTGATTAGCTTCTACTTTTTCTTTCATTTTACCTTTTAGCTGATCTATATTTTCAAAAAGACCTTCCATGGATCCGTAAGCAGCAATAAACTTCTTGGCAGTTTTGTCTCCCACACCTGGCAAACCAGGAATATTGTCTACAGCATCTCCCATCATCCCTAAATAATCGATTACTTGTTCTGGGCGTTCTACTTCGAATCTTTTTTGTACTTCAGGAATCCCCCATATTTCGATACCATTACCCATCCTTGCTGGACGATACATGAAAATGTTTTCGGATACTAATTGAGCATAATCTTTATCCGGAGTAACCATATAGGTTTTGTATCCTTCTTTTTCGGCTTGCTTAGCGATGGTTCCGATTAAGTCATCAGCTTCTACACCGGCTCTTTCTATAATAGGAATATCCATTGCTTTAAGTATTTCCTGTATAATAGGAACGGCAATTTTTATTGCTTCTGGAGTTTCATCTCTATTGGCTTTGTATTCTGGAAACATTTCTACACGATCTTTACTACCATGTTTGTCGAATGCTACCGCTAGGTGATCTGGATTCTCTCTTTTAATAACATCAAAGAGTGAGTTTACAAATCCCATTATTGCAGAGGTATCTTGCCCTTTAGAATTGATCCTTGGGTTTTTAATCAAAGCATAATATCCTCGAAAAATAAGTGCGAAAGCATCTAGGAGAAAAAGACGTTTTTGTGACATAGTATGTGTTCAGTTTTTAGGAATGCAATATAAAAAGAAGATTGGTGAAATAGTTTCAAAATTATACTAAATAAGAAATGCCGTCAATGAATGACGGCATTTCGCCCCAAAATAAAATTGATAACAATGTTATCAATTGCTATAAATACGATAGTAATATTTTCTAAATAAAGTAGATTTTTTTTGTAAAACCCAATGTTAATTGGTAGAACGAAGGTACGAATAAAAAATTTACATATGAAAGAAAATTCTAAGATTTATAGTGATATGGGTCTATAGATATATGTAATTACGGTATTTTCTTACGATTCATTTGTAAACCGTTAATTTTTACTTAAATATAACTCTGGTTGATAAAAGGTAGGATAGTTTTGTTTCGTCAATAAATTTGTTATTAATATGCGTTGGATTATTCCCTTAGTACTATATGTTTTAATAGAAATATATGCTTTTCAAGTAATTAGAACCCTTGCCAAAAACCAGTGGGTTCAAATATTATATTTAGTTTTTTCATTATTCGTTATAGGCTATGTGGTATATACTTTTGCTAATTATGATAGAAGTGTAGGTCCAACAAAATATTCTCTTAGAGCAAGTGGTCTATTGTTAGTCACTCTGGTTCCTAAGTTAATTTTGGTGTTATTTATGTTTGGTGAGGATATTATTCGGCTTTGTGTTGCTGGGTACACGTATCTCACTAATACTTTTTTTGACGGAAATGCTACACAGTATTTGCCGGATCGTAGAAAATTTATAAGCCAATTGGCATTGGGGGTAGCTGCTATACCTTTTGCAGGACTTGTGCACGGTATATTTAGAGGGAAATATAATTTTAAGGTGATTAATCATGTGCTTTATTTTGATGATTTACCTAATGCATTTGATGGATTTCGGTTAACTCAGATTTCGGATATTCATTCAGGTAGCTTTGATGAAGTAGAGAAGATTGAGTATGCTGTTAATTTGATTAATGAACAACAGTCGGATTTACTTGTTTTTACAGGGGATATTGTAAATACAATGGCAAGTGAGATGGATGATTGGATTGATGTTTTTAAAGGACTTACGACACCTTCTTATGGGAAGTATTCTATTTTAGGAAATCATGATTACGGTGAATATGTAACTTGGGATACTGAAGAGGAGAAGGAAGCTAATTTTGAAGCGATTAAAGATGTGCACTCTAAAATTGATTTTAAATTGTTACTAAATGAAAATGCATTTATAGAAAAAGATGGAGAACGAATTGCCGTAGTAGGTGTTGAGAATTGGGGCCATAATTTCAAAAAGGCTGGAGATTTAGCGAAAGCATCTGATGGGGTTTCTAAAGAAGATTTTAAAATTTTATTGAGTCATGATCCATCTCATTGGGAATATGAGGTGAAAAAGCATGAGAATCACTACCATCTTACGCTTAGTGGACATACTCATGGATTCCAGTTTGGTATTGAAATTCCTGGCTTTATGAAATGGAGTCCTGTTCAATATGTGTATAAGCAATGGGCTGGAATGTATGATGAAATGGGACGTTATTTGAATGTGAATAGAGGTTTTGGTTTTCATGCTTTTCCGGGAAGAGTTGGGATTTGGCCCGAAATTACAGTGATAGAATTGAGAAAAGGCTCGAAACCAGCTTAATTCGTAGAAAATGTTATATTTACAATTATATATAGACTTTGTTCGTTACTATGACAAAGTTAGAAGATAAAATTTTTTAGAACATGTCAAAGTTTGGAGAGTTAATAGGTATCGAAGTTCCGGTTTTGCTGGATTTTTATACTGAATGGAATGAACCATCTGTATCCATGCATCCAGTATTGCGTGATGTAGCTGCTGCGCTTGGTGATAAGGCTAAAGTGATAAAGATAGATGTGGATAAAAATGAAGAGCTTGCTACAGCGCTTCGGATTAAAGGTCTTCCTACGTTAATGATTTACAAAGAAGGAGAAATGGTATGGAGACAAAGTGGAGAGCAAGATGCTAATACACTTATAGGGCTGATGAAAGAATATGTTTAATAATTGACTATATCTTGTCTAGAACATATCCTTTATTGGTAAAATGCTTCAGTACCTTTGGTAATGCTATTTCAATATTTTTTGAAGCTTTGATACTGTCGTGAAAAACGATGATACTTCCACTTTTTGAATTATCTATTACATTATTAGAACACTGTTCTGGTGATGTGTTTTTGTCCCAATCTTTAGATAAGACATCCCATAATATTATGTTATACCCTAACTTTCTTAATTCAATTAATTTTGATTTACTAAGTTGTCCGTAAGGTGGTCTAAAGAGTTTACTCTTTAGTTCTGTATGTTCTTTTATTTGTTTTTCGCATTTCTCGACATTTTCTAAAAATGAAGAAAGGGTGCTTTTTCTAGCTTTTAAATGATTCATAGTATGATTTCCCACGCTATGACCCTCTGATAGTATTTTGTTAAAAATATGAGGATGTTTTTTTATATTTTCTCCAATACAAAAAAATGTAGCTTTTGCATTAAAAAGCTGTAGTTGATCTAGTATAAACTCGGTAACTTCTGGGATTGGTCCATCGTCAAATGTGAGATAAATCTTTTTCTCTTTTTTAGCATAAAAATCCCAAGTGTAATTTGGGAATAGTAATTTAATACTTTCTGGTGTTTTGACGGGTATTATTTTCAAACTAGAAATGAAAAATTGAGCCTCTTTCAAAAAGAGGCTCAATAAATTTTATGAATTAGGGATGTTTTCTAAAGTATCTAATGGCTTTTGACTATCCTGAAATTCTTTTTGTAAATCTCGCTCTTGCTTCTCTATTGCATCTTGATCATCGTATTCTTCATCTTCAGAATAAAGCCTCGTAAACAATCTAAGATACCTGTTGAACTCTTCTGCTTTTTCTTCAATCATATCCCTATCCTGATTAATAAGTAATAAGTCTACAACACTTCTGTAGCGTTCTACATTACTTACAATTTCACTAGCATATTCATATTGGTTTTCTAACGTAAGGCTGCCAAAATAGGTAAGTTGCTCTTGGTATTTCTTTGCAATTTTATTCCATAGTTCACGTGCTTTTTCTTTTTCTCCTACTTCATAATATCCACTTACATATGGTTCCAATAATGTGTAGTATTCATAATATTCTATAGGCATCTTTTCCATTCCAAGATCAAGAATTTCTTTAGCCTTCTCTTTTTTGTCCTCGTTAATAAGTGCTTCTACTAATCTTGCAAGATTGCTTCGGTACGTTATAGCGTTTTTACGAGTTTCTGGATCGTGATAGATATTAGGATCTTCACTGTTTCCCCAATCCCAACTTGTTACATTATGGTACATAATATCCGTGTCAATGCGCCCCATATCATATGGGTTTCTTTTGTCTATTGGAGTTCTGATAGGCACTAATTTATACGTTACGCCATCTAATTGTAAATAATCTTTCATCCACAAATAGTCATCATCTCCAAAACTTCCTCCGGTAAAATATATAGGTCTTTCCCAATTATTGTTTGCAATGATGTCTAACATTAGTAAGCGATTCTTAAAAAGTAAATCTCCTTTTAGGTGAATATCAATATAAGGCACGATCAGATCGGCATCCTTTTGTGATACAATCCCGTTTTTAAGGACGGCTTCTTTATCTACAGGGATTCTTATATGCTTAGTAGGAAAGGTGTTCACTTGTTTTCCGTTTTGTAGATCCCCTTTGGTTCTTGGATCATCTGTTTCAATCCATCGCATCCAGTTTTTAATAAGCATAGTGTCATTAGTGACAGGCTTATAGTAAATAGCATCATTACTTCCAAATCGATAGAAGTCATGAGTTAACTGTGATGGGATAGGTTTGCCGTCATAAGCTGCTCGTTTCATTTGATCAATATACCAGTCTGTTGCGAAAAGACTAGTGTTTACAGTTCTAACATCTGTTCGGTATTCTTCTATATCTTGAGCATACCATAAAGCAAAGGTGTCATTGTCACCAATGGTAAAAAGAATTGCATCTTTCTGACAGGATTGTAGGTACATTTTAGCCATAGATTGAGCAGTATATCTATCAGAACGATCGTGATCATCCCAATTCTGAGCTGCCAATAATACCGGTACTGCTAATAAACAAACTGCAGTTATGATTGGTGCTAACAGCTTTGGCTTTAATGAGTTTTTGAGAATATCAAATAGCGCGTATACTCCAAAACCGATCCAGATTGCGAAAACATAAAAAGATCCAACTAAGGCGTAATCTCTTTCTCTAGGTTCGAAAGGCCTCTCATTAAGATATATTTTTAGGGCTAAACCTGTAAACAAGAAAAAGGCTAATAATACCCAGAAATTCTTTTTATCCCGTTGCATTTGAAAAACAAAACCGATAAGACCTAATAGTAATGGTAAAAAATAATATGTATTACGAGCTTTGTTTTTCAGGACATCGTTAGGTAAGTTGTCTTGAGATCCTAAATGCATCTCGTCTATAAATTTGATGCCACTTAACCAATTTCCTTCAAGATCTGTATACTTTCCTTGATTATCGTCTTGTCTTCCGACAAAATTCCACATAAAATATCTCCAGTACATATATCCCATTTGATACTCTAAAAGATATAGAATGTTTGATTTAAAAGAAGGTTTTTGAACATTTAGATAATCCCCGAATGAACGTAAAAATTTATTGTAATCATCATTATCTAGTTTACCTACAGCATACTCTCTTCTGAATTGCGTAACTGCTTCTAAGAGTTCAGATTCGTCTTGGTATTCTGGCTTAATGGTAAATTTGATAGGGCCGGTAAAGTCCATATAATTTGATATATGTTCGGTGCTCCACATTCTTGGTAAAAATGCTTTTTGAGCGTCATCTATATTTTGTCTAGCATTTTTCCAGTCGTTTACAATGTCATATCTCCCGGTTTTTAGATTCTTTTCATATTTTGGTTTATCATCTTCATATGGATTATCTTCATCTAGTCCAGCATATATTTCGGTAAATTGTGGTCCGTAAAATAGATGGGTTTCTGGGTATTGCTCTAGATTATAGTATGCTAATAATTCACGTGCATTATTAGGGTTGTTTTCATTAATAACGGTTCCAGCATTTGCTCTAATAGGTAGCATTATCCAGCAGGAGAACCCAATAAAAATAAATAATACACAAAGAACTGCAGAGTTAATTAAAGGATATTCTCTTTTTCGTGTTTGCTTTAAGATAAAATAGAATGCAGTTGCAATTATAAGACCCAAAAAGATGGTTCCTGAATTGAAGGGCATCCCTAATGCATTAACAAATTTTACTTCAAACCATCCAAATAGTTTTAAGGTAGAAGGTAAGAGTAGCTTGAAAATGAACAATAGAATAGCAACTACCACAATGTTAGCAGTAATGAAGCTCTTTATAGTAACCTTATAGTTTTTAAAATAATAAAGTAGTCCAATTGCAGGGATTGAAAGCAGTCCCATGAAATGAATTCCAAAAGAGAGTCCGGCAACAAATGCAATTAAAATCAACCAACGATTTCCTCGAGGGTTATGCATATCTCGTTCCCAGCGTAATCCTAGATAGAATAATATGGATAATATGCAAGTTGCCATGGCATATACCTCTGCTTCTACAGCATTAAACCAGAAACTGTCAGTAAAGGCAAATGCTAGAGATCCTACTAGTCCACTTCCTAAGGTAGCGAGTGCTTTACCTTGTGTGAATTTTTCATCTTTTATAATTAGTTTCTGTACTAGAATAGTAATTGACCAAAACATAAAAAGAATGGCAAATGCACTTGCGAAAGCCGATGTCATATTAACTGCAAAAGCAATTTGAGTGGGGTCCGATGCAAAAATTGAAGCAAAAGCACCTATCATCTGAAACAAAGGTGCTCCAGGAGGATGTCCTACTTGTAACTTTGATGAGGTTGCGATATATTCACCCGCATCCCAAAAACTAGCAGTTGGCTCAACGGTTAGGTAGTATACACATAGGGCAATTCCAAATACTACCCATCCCGTTATTTTATTCCACTTTTTAAAGTTGAATGTGCTCATAAGATATAACTGTTATATAAAGTGTGGCGAATTTAGTAATAAAAATACTTCTCTATTGGTTTTTTTAGCAAACGCTTAACAGAAGTTTATATTTTGGGGAGCATGCATTTAAAATTATCTTGATATTTTTTTTAAAAAGTGCTAATGGTGTAATTTTTTTTTAAAAATACTTGTATACTTAAAAGAAAGTTTTAAATTTGCATCCGCATTACGGAATTGGCCCATGGTGTAACTGGCAACACGTCTGTTTTTGGTACAGAAGAGTCTAGGTTCGAGCCCTAGTGGGCCAACAAAAAAAAGGAGTAACTTAAATGTTGCTCCTTTTTTTATTTCATTTAGGGGTGAAGTTTATATTTTGAAAGTTAAAACAGGTCTTTTAGCGTGATTTACTACATCTTCACCAAGACTTCCGTTAATGAAATGAGATAATCCTTTTCTTCCGTGTGTGCTAATTCCGATAAGACCAGCATCAACAGAGTTTGCGAAATTCAAAATTCCTTTCTCGACATTAATGTCGTTATAGATGTTTAATGTGTAATTGTCGATGGGAAGGTCAGAAATCATCAAGTTCATTTTTTCCTCTGTTTCGCTAGTGGTTTTGAAGCTATTAGCTGTGTTTATCCATACTAAATGAAGTTTAGCGTCTAATTGTTTAGCGAATTCATGGGCGGAGATCAATGAAGGTTTGTCTTCATCATCAAAGTTTGTAGCATATACAAGGTCATTTATATTAAATATATCACAATCTTCTTTGATAACCAATACAGGTTTTTTGGATGTTCTAACAACTTTTTCAGCATTGGAGCCAATAAATAGTTCCTCAAAACCTGATGAGCCATGAGATCCCATGATAATCATATCGATATCATTTTTTTTGCTTGCATCCATAATGCCATGCAGGACATCTTCGAAACTTACAGTTTCTATTACTTCTATGTCTTTTAGGTAATCACTAGCCATGATTTCTTCAAATTTTTTATGGGTTTGCTGCATGAAAAATACAGCTTCCGGAGCAGGAGCTGAAGCGCTAGAAGACATTAGGTCAACTAAGTGGACAGGCATTTCTAAAATATGTAATAGATAAATCTGGCAGTTATTTTTTTTTGCCATTTGTGCGGCTACTTTTAATGCACTTTCTGCTTGAGAAGAAAAATCTGTAGGAACTAGGATTTTGTTGATCATGATAAAGTGTGTTTATAAAAATTTGTCGATAGAAATTTGATTTTTTTTGTGTCAATTGTTTTTTTTATTCATTTGACTAAATGAATTACTGTGATATAAAATTGTATTTTAGATACGATTTTATATGAATTTATAGAGGTAATACTCTAATAGTCATTTAAAATTACGAATAAATTCATTCTTAACTAGATTTTGAATCTAAGATATTATTACTATCTTTGCACCGTTGAAATTAAAAAACCAGATTGAGGGGACGGAAAGTCCCCTCTTTTTATCTACTTATGTCATTAAAAGATAAAGTTCAGAATTTATTGCAAGAGGCTCTCGATGAGAGGCCTACATTATTTTTGATTAATCAAAAGATTCATTCAGGTAATAGTATTGAGATTATTATTGATGGAGATGAAGGAGTGACAGTCGAAGATTGTATAGCGGTAAGTAGAGCAGTTGAGCATAACTTGGATCGGGAAGAAGAAGATTTTTCTTTACAAGTAATGTCTGCTGGAGTTTCTGAAGGGTTGACACATCAACGTCAGTATAAAAAAAATATTGGAAGAAAGCTTAAAGTGAGAACAGAAGGGGACGGAACTATCGAAGGGGAGTTGACATCTGTTACAGATGATAATATAACATTGGTGTGGAAGGCTAGAGAGCCAAAACCAATTGGTAAAGGAAAAATAACGGTAACTAAAGAAGCTTGTGTCCAATATAAAGAAATACAAGAAGCAAAAGTTATGATAACATTTTAATTATAGATTGATATGGAAAATATCGCATTAATAGAATCATTTTCAGAATTTAAGGATGATAAGTTAATCGATCGTGTTACACTAATGGCGATCTTAGAAGATGTATTTAGAAATGCATTAAAAAAGAAATTTGGTAGTGATGATAATTTCGATATCATTATAAACCCTGATAAAGGGGATTTAGAGATTTGGAGAAACCGTATCGTGGTAGCTGATGGTGAAGTTGAAGATGGTAATCAAGAAATAACTATTTCTGAAGCGCAAAAGATTGAGCCTGATTTCGAGATAGGGGAAGATGTTTCTCAGGAAGTGAAATTAATAGACTTAGGAAGAAGATCTATATTGGCGTTACGTCAAAATTTGATTTCTAAAATTCATGAGCATGACAATACCAATATCTATAAGCAGTTTAAAGAATTAGAAGGAGAGATATATACAGCAGAAGTTCATCATATTCGTCATAGAGCAATTATTTTGTTAGATGATGAAGGGAATGAAATTATTTTGCCAAAGGATAGACAGATTCCTTCGGATTTTTTCAGAAAAGGAGAGAATGTACGAGGAGTGATTGAGTCAGTTGAATTAAAAGGTAATAAGCCTTCTATTATTATGTCTAGAACATCTCCTTTGTTCTTAGAGAAATTGTTTGAATCGGAAATACCTGAGGTTTTTGACGGTTTGATTACTGTGAAAAAAGTGGTGAGAATACCTGGAGAAAAAGCTAAGGTTGCTGTTGATTCTTATGATGACAGAATTGATCCTGTTGGAGCTTGTGTAGGTATGAAGGGGTCTCGTATTCATGGTATTGTTAGAGAGCTTGGAAACGAAAATATTGATGTAATCAATTATACGAATAATTTACAACTATTCATTACTAGAGCATTGAGTCCTGCTAGAGTAACATCGATAAAGCTGAATGAGGAAGGTGGTCGTGCAGAAGTGATGTTGAAACCTGAAGAGGTTTCTAAGGCTATTGGTCGTGGAGGTCATAATATACGATTGGCTGGTCAATTAACCGGTTATGAGATTGATGTGTTTAGAGAAGGTGTTGAAGAAGATGTAGAGTTGTCGGAATTTTCGGATGAAATCGATTCTTGGATTATAGAAGAATTTGCTAAAATAGGGTTGGATACAGCCAAGAGTATTTTAGAGCAAGATATTAAAGACTTGGTAAAAAGAACAGATCTTGAAGAAGAGACTGTGGGTGAGGTTATTAGAATATTAAAATCAGAATTTGAAGATTAATAACTTCAATTAATTTATATTTGAGCATAAAATTATAGGCATTTATGGCTGAAGCAAAAACAATGAGATTAAATAAGGTATTACGCGAATTCAATATCTCGCTAGATCGGGCTGTCGACTTTTTGAATTCAAAGGGTCATGAGATAGACTCGCGTCCTACCACAAAAATTTCTGCAGAGATCTATCAGCTTTTGTTTGATGAGTTCCAGACAGACAAGAGTAAGAAGGTGGCTTCAAAAGAGGTTGGTGAAGAGAAGAGAAAAGAGAAGGAGGCGCTTAGAGTACAGATTGAGACAGAGCAGGAAGAGAGACGGAAGCGTGCTGAAGCTCGTGAAGTTGTAAAAGCCAAAGCCCAGTTAACCGGACCTAAACAAGTAGGTAAGATTGAATTGGATAAGAAGGAAGAGGTTGCTGAACAGTCCGAAGAAAAAGTAGCAGCAGAAACTCCTAAAAAAGAAGAGGTAAAAGAGAAGGAAAAGGAGAAAGAAAAAGAACCTCAGAAAGAGAAGGAAAAAGAGCCAGAAGTGATTTCTAATAGGCCTGCTAAAAAAGGTATAAAAATTGCCAAAGTAGCACCTATAGAATTGGAGCAGAAGAAAGCTGAAAAGAAGGTTGAGCAAACAACTGCGAAAAAAGAAGCTCCCGCTTCTCAAGAACCGGAAGTTCAAGCGGAACCTGTAAAGGTTGAAACGCAATATAAAAAGTTAGATGGACCTAATTTTACAGGTCAGAAAATTGACTTAACTAAATTTCAGAAACCACCTAAAAAGAAAGAGGAGAAATCCGATAAATCTTCAGACGGAGATGCAAAGAAACGCCGTAGAAGAATAAGTAAGGACGGTGGAAATAAGCCTGGAGGAGGGCCTGGTAATAGAGGCGGAAATCGTGGGCCAGGAAATCGTGGACCGGGAAACCGTGGGCCAGGAAATCGTGGACCTGCAAAAGGGAAAAGACCAGCTATTGTAAAGGAGGAGCCAAGTGAAGAAGAGGTGCAAAAGCAGGTGAGAGAAACTCTTGAGAAACTTCAGGGGAAATCAAATAAATCTAAAGCAGCTAAATACCGTAGAGATAAGCGTGATCAACACCGTCAAAAAGCGGAAGATGATGTGGCTCAACAGGAACAGGAAAGTAAAGTTATTAAAGTGACAGAATTTGTAACTGTTTCTGAAGTGGCGACTATGATGGATGTTCCTACAACACAGGTGATATCTGCGTGTATGGCACTTGGTATTATGGTTACCATGAATCAGCGTTTGGATGCTGAAACACTTTCTATTGTTGCAGAAGAGTTTGGTTATGACGTTGATTTTGTAACTTCTGATATAGAAGAATCTATTGAAGAAATTGTTGATGCTCCAGAAGATCTTGTCGTAAGAGCACCTATTGTTACTGTAATGGGTCACGTAGATCATGGTAAAACATCGCTATTAGATAATATTAGAGAAGAGAATGTAATTGCAGGAGAGAGTGGTGGAATCACGCAGCACATTGGTGCGTATGGAGTGCAGTTAGAAAATGGCCAGAAGATTGCGTTTTTGGATACACCAGGTCACGAAGCCTTTACAGCTATGCGTGCACGTGGTGCTCAAGTAACGGATTTGGCAATTATTGTAATTGCTGCGGACGATGATGTGATGCCGCAAACAAAAGAGGCAATTAGTCATGCGCAAGCTGCAGGAGTTCCTATAGTTTTTGCTATTAATAAAGTGGATAGGCCTGAGGCAAATCCAGAAAAGATAAAAGAGAAGTTAGCTTCCATGAATTTGTTAGTTGAAGACTGGGGAGGAAAAATCCAATCCCACGATATTTCAGCAAAAACGGGAATGGGAGTTAAGGAGTTACTTGAAAAAGTATTACTTGAAGCTGAAATTCTGGAACTTAAAGCTAATCCTGAGAGATTGGCTGCAGGTACAGTGGTTGAGGCGTTCTTGGATAAAGGACGTGGATATGTTTCTACTATTTTAGTTCAGACGGGAACACTTCGTGTTGGAGATTATGTCTTGGCTGGTAAGAATAGTGGTAAGATAAAAGCTATGCACGATGAGAGAGGTAACAATGTTGAGGAAGCAGGACCTTCTACTCCAGTTTCGATACTAGGTCTAGATGGAGCGCCACAAGCAGGTGATAAGTTTAGTGTGTTGGAAGATGAAAGAGAAGCAAAAGATATTGCGTCTAAAAGAGCTCAATTGCATAGAGAACAATCTGTGCGTACACAACGACATATTACACTTGATGAAATTGGACGTCGAATTGCTCTTGGAGACTTTAAAGAGTTAAATATTATTCTTAAAGGAGATGTTGATGGTTCTGTAGAAGCATTAACAGATTCTTTCCAGAAGTTGTCGACAGAAGAGATTCATGTGAATATTATACATAAAGCTGTTGGAGCTATTACCGAGAGTGACGTGTTGTTGGCATCAGCTTCTGATGCAATTATAATTGGATTTAATGTAAGGCCAGCAGGTAATGCTCGTCAGGTAGCAGATAAAGAAGAAATCGATATCAGAACATATTCAATTATTTATGATGCAATCAATGATCTAAAAGATGCAATGGAAGGTATGCTTTCTCCAGTGATGAAGGAGGAGATTACTGGTACTGCGGAAATTAGAGAGACATTTAAGATATCTAAAGTTGGTACTATTGCGGGTTGTATGGTACAAACTGGTAAGATTGTTCGTAATGCAGGGATACGATTAATCCGTGAAGGTGTAGTTGTGTTTACTGGAGAGCTTTCTTCTTTGAAGAGGTTTAAGGATGATGCAAAAGAAGTAGCAAAAGGATATGATTGTGGATTGCAAGTAAAGAATTATAATGATATCAAAATAGGTGATGTAATCGAATCTTTCCAGGAAGTAGCTGTGAAGAAAAAATTATAACGCTTCGATATATTTATATTTTATAGTAAAAAGAAAGCCCGATCATTTGATCGGGCTTTTTGTTTGTCAATATTTTTATGGTAAATACGGTTATTTCTTTTCGGGTTTGAAAAGAAATGCATTGGGAAATTCCTTTCTGATTTCTTTTAAAGCTCTATCTGTTTCTAGTTTACTTCTGAAATTACCTATCCATACTTTGTGATTAGGGGTTTCATAAACAATATCGGCTCTCCATTGAGGGAAATCCTTTTCCGCATTATTTCTAATAGTATTTGCTACATTAAGATCTCCTGTGTATAATTGAATTCTGTAATTCTCACTAAGTACACCATCTTTGTCCATTTTGGTTTTGATGTCAAGTAGCTGTTTGATTTTTGGATCTTGATTGATATTGACTGTCGGCTCAGCTGGAGGAGTCATTTCTATAGTGGTAAAAACTGTTGGATTATCAGAATTAGTTGAGTCTTGTGCGCTTAAGTTGGTGATTCCAGCAAAACAAAAACCTACTAATAAAAGGTTGTTTTTTTTGTTTAAAATTCTCATTACAAATAGATTTGATACAAAGGTAAAGTTTAATAACTCAAAATCCTTTAAAAATATTATTTAGAATTGTTATAAATTAGCACTTAACAGTTCCCTAACATTTCTAAAATCGACTTATTATAGTACTTTTGCTGTCGAATTAAATGGACGTGGTTTTTACATGTTTTTTTGTGAATAATGAAAAAACCATACCAAAATTTAGACGATAATTCTACTTAATAATATGAAACAGGTGAAATACCGAAATTCAGCCTCAAAACTCCTACTTCTAGGAACTGTTTTTTTATTCTCTTTATTGAATCCGGCTTTTGCACAGCAAGAAGCGGTGTCGACTGAAGCTGCTGCTGTAGAATCTGCTGCAGGTGGAGACGTAGCAAAAGGAGAAGCGTTATTTAAATCGCTTTGTGCTGCTTGTCATAAGCGTTACAAAAAGATGACAGGACCAGCGTTGTTTGGAGTTACAGAAAGACGTGATACAGAATGGTTGTATTCTTGGATTAAGAATAGTGCTGCAATGATCGCCTCTGGTGATGCAGATGCAGTTGCAATTTTTGAAGAATACAATAAAACTGCAATGAACGCATTTCCGCAGTTAACGAACACGGATATTGATAATATCTTAGCATATGTGTCGGTTCCTTATACACCGCCAGCACCAATAGCTGGGTTAGAGCCGGTTACTCAGACGGGAGGAGGAGTTTCTTCTAATCTTGTCTTAGCGGCATTAGCGTTAGTTTTCTTGATGTTAGTGGTAGTGCTATTCTTAGTGAATAAGACACTTAGAAGCTTTGCAGAAGCAAATGGTGTTGAGTTGCCAGAATCAGAAGAAAGAACTCCAATTTGGAAAGCATTCGTTCAGAATCAATTCTTAGTACTAGTGTCAGCGATATTTTTATTGTTGGCTAGTGGGTACTTTGTGTATGGATATTTTATGCAAGTAGGTGTCGATCAGGGATATCAACCAATACAACCAATTCATTTTTCTCATAAAATTCACGCTGGTGATAATAAGATAGAATGTAAGTATTGTCACTCATCTGCACGAGTAAGTAAAACTTCAGGGATTCCTTCACTTAATGTGTGTATGAACTGTCATAAATCAATTAGTGAGGTTGCAGATGCTACAGCAACTGCTGATTATACTAAAGATTTCTATGATAAAGAAATTCAGAAGTTGTATAAAGCTACTGGATGGGATGAAGGTACGCAATCATATACAGGAGATACTGAGCCAGTGAAATGGGTTCGTATTCATAATCTTCCTGATTTTGCATATTTTAATCACTCTCAGCACGTAAGTGTTGCGGGAATAGAGTGTCAGAAATGTCACGGGCCTGTGGAAGAGATGGAGATTATGTATCAGCATGCTCCTTTAACTATGGGATGGTGTATTAACTGTCACCGTGAAACAAACGTAAATATTTCAGGTAATGAGTATTATGAAAAGATTCATAAGGAGTTGTCTAAGAAATACGGAGTTGATAAGTTGACAGCAGCACAAATGGGTGGTCTGGAATGTGGTAAGTGCCACTATTAATATAAAAGTTAATCCGGTTTGATCCGGAAATAGTAAGAAGCTAATATCAATTATATATGTCATCAAACAAGAAATACTGGAAAAGTGTTGAAGAGCTAAACGAAAATAGCTCTATTGTTGAGACGCTACAACAAAATGAGTTCGTTCAAGAAATTCCTACGGACGAGTTTTTAGGAGATAAATCATCTCTGGAAAATTCTTCGACTTCTCGTCGTGATTTTCTTAAATATGTAGGTTTTAGTACAGCAGCTGCATCTTTAGCAGCTTGTGAAGGCCCAGTGATTAAGTCAATACCATATGTAGTGCAACCAGAAAGAATTGTTCCTGGTGTTGCTAATTATTATGCAACTACAATTGCTGATGGTTTTGATTTTGCTAGTGTTTTAATAAAAACAAGAGAGGGTCGTCCAATTAAAGTGGAAAACAATAATCTTGCTACTTCTAATGGAGATGCAAATGCAAGAGTTCATGCATCGGTTTTGTCTTTGTATGATAATACTCGTTTGCAAGGTCCTAAAAAAGGAGAAGAGGATATTAGTTGGGAGACTTTAGATAAAGAAGTTGGTGCTAAATTAAATAGTCTTGGTGGAAAACAAATTGTATTGTTAACTCAGACATTTGCAAGTCCTTCAACTTCTAAGTTGATATCAGAATTTAAAGCTAAATATGGTAACGTATCTCACGTAGTATATGATGCGGTTTCTTCAAGCGAAGCATTGGATGCTTACGAGATGATGTATGGCGAAAGAGCATTGGCTGATTATGATTTCTCTAAAGTAAATACTATTGTAAGTGTTGGTGCGGATTTCTTAGGAGATTGGCAAGGTGGAGGATACGATAGTGGTTATGCTAAAGGACGTATTCCAAAAAACGGAAAAATGTCTAGGCATATTCAGTTCGAGGCAAATATGTCGCTTTCTGGAGCTAATGCAGATAGAAGAGTTAAAGCTACACCAACGCAACAAAAACAAGTGTTGGCAGCATTATATAAGTATGTGACTGGAGCAGGGTCTAAAGGAGCTTTAGATGCTGGGTTAGATGCAGAGGTAGTGAAAGCTGCAAAACAAATTCAAAAAGCTGGTAGTAACGCTATAGTTATTTCAGGAATTCAGGATGTAGATGCACAGTTATTAGTATTAGCAATTAATAAAGCAATAAGTACTAAGGCATTTAACGAAAAAACTCCTCGCAAAATTCGTCAGGGTAATGCGAAGGCGGTTGCTCAATTAGTTAAAGATATGAATGCAGGTCGCGTAGGTGGCTTGTTAATTGCTGGAGTAAATCCAGCATATGCTCTTTCTAATGCGGCAGAGTTTAAAGCCGGTTTAGAAAAAGTGGATGTTTCTGTTGCATTTAGTATGCATAATGATGAAACTGCGTTAGGATGTAATTATGTGGCAACAACTCCTCATTATTTGGAGTCTTGGGGTGATGTAGAATTGAAAAAAGGAAGCTATAGTTTGATGCAACCTACAATTCGACCATTATTTGATACGCGTCAGTTTCAGGAAACATTATTGAAATGGACGGGAAATACAGCTTCATATAATGATTATATTAAAGATGCTTGGACAGGTGTTCTTGGTGGGACTTCTTGGAATCAAGCATTACATGATGGAGTTTTGGTGAAGCCAGTTCTTGTAAAAGAATCATTAGAGACTGCAATTGCTACTCCAGAAGGAGATGCAGTGGTAGAAGTTCCGGCTGGTCCTAATGTTGGTGCTGCAGCTAGAAGATTGTCTACCGCAAAATCAAATGGATTAGAGCTTACATTATATACAAAAACAGCTTTAGGTGATGGGCAACAGGCTAACAACCCTTGGTTACAAGAGATGCCTGATCCAATTACCAGAGCTTCTTGGGATAATTATTTAACAGTTGCTAGAGCAGACGCAGAATCTCTAGAATTGATCAATGAGAATGTTGCTAATGGAGCTTTGAACGGAAGTTATGCTACTGTTACTGTTAATGGAGTTAGTGTAACTGCACCGGTAATTATTCAACCAGGACAAGCGCAAGGATCTGTAGGGTTAGCCTTAGGATATGGTAAAAAAGCTGGACTTAAAGAGGAAATGCAAGTTGGTGTAAATGCATATGCATTATATCAAAATCAAAATTCTGTTCAGTCAGTATCTATAGCAAAAGCTGAAGGTACTCACGAGTTTGCTTGTGTACAGTTACATAATACATTAATGGGTCGTGGTGATATCATCAAAGAAACGACTCTTGAGATATTTAATACAAAAGATAAACACGATTGGAATGCAATTCCAGAAGTGAGTAAAAATCATATAGAGTACGAGGTTACTTCACCAGAAGTTGATCTTTGGGATGAATTTGATCGTTCAGTAGGGCATCATTTTAATCTTTCTATAGATCTTAATGCGTGTACCGGATGTGGTGCTTGTGTTATTGCTTGTCACGCTGAGAACAATGTTCCTGTGGTAGGTAAATCAGAGATTCGTAGATCTAGAGATATGCACTGGTTGCGTATTGACCGTTATTATTCTTCAGAAGATAGCTTTGACGGAGATAATCAGAAGAAAAATAACATGAAAGGGTTAGGAAGCTCTTTATCTGAGTTTGGAGAGATGGAAATCCCTTCGGATAACCCAGAAGTTGCTTTTCAGCCAGTAATGTGTCAGCATTGTAATCACGCACCTTGTGAAACTGTATGTCCTGTTGCAGCGACATCTCACGGTAGACAAGGTCAGAATCATATGGCATACAACCGTTGCGTAGGAACAAGATATTGTGCAAACAACTGTCCTTATAAAGTACGTAGATTTAACTGGTTCCTGTATAACGAAAATGATGAGTTTGATTATCATATGAATAACGATTTAGGTCGTATGGTATTGAACCCTGATGTAACTGTTCGTTCTAGAGGTGTTATGGAAAAATGTTCTATGTGTATTCAAATGACACAAAAAACGATTTTAGATGCCAAAAGAGATGGAAGAGCTATTAAGGATGGAGAATTCCAAACTGCTTGTTCAGCGGCTTGTTCTTCTGGAGCGATGACGTTTGGAGATATTAATGACAATGATAGTAAAGTAGCTAAATTAAAAGAGGATGACCGTATGTATCACTTACTAGAGCACGTAGGTACAAAACCAAATGTGATGTACCAGACTAAAGTAAGAAATACTTCAGAAGCCTAATTAAATTAAATAAAGAATCAATTCAATTATAAAGGATTATGTCTCATTACGAAGCACCTATAAGAAAACCTTTAGTAACTGGCGATAAAACCTACCACGATGTAACTGTGGATGTGGCAGCACCGGTTGAAGGTAAAGCAAATAAATCTTGGTGGATTGTATTTTCTATCGCGCTTATTGCTTTCCTTTGGGGAATAGGTTGTATAATTTATACAATTTCCACAGGTATAGGAACCTGGGGGTTAAATAAAACAGTAGGATGGGCCTGGGATATCACCAACTTTGTTTGGTGGGTAGGTATAGGTCACGCAGGAACATTAATTTCTGCTGTATTATTGTTATTCCGCCAGAAATGGAGAATGGCGATTAACAGATCCGCAGAAGCGATGACCATATTTTCGGTTATTCAAGCAGGTTTGTTTCCTATAATTCACATGGGTCGACCTTGGTTAGCATATTGGGTATTGCCTATTCCGAATCAGTTTGGATCTTTATGGGTGAACTTTAACTCACCATTGCTTTGGGATGTATTTGCAATCTCTACCTATCTTTCAGTATCATTGGTGTTCTGGTGGACAGGTTTACTACCTGATTTTGCAATGATTAGAGACCGTGCGATTACACCTTTTAATAAGAAAATATACGGGATTCTATCCTTCGGATGGAGTGGTAGAGCAAAAGATTGGCAACGTTTTGAAGAAGTTTCTTTGGTACTTGCAGGTTTAGCTACTCCACTAGTACTTTCTGTACATACAATTGTATCCTTTGACTTTGCTACTTCGGTTATTCCTGGATGGCATACAACGATCTTCCCTCCATATTTTGTTGCAGGTGCAATCTTCTCAGGATTTGCAATGGTAAATACATTGCTTATTATAATGAGAAAAGTGTCTAAGCTGGAAAATTATATCACAATACAACATATCGAATTAATGAACATTGTAATTATGATTACTGGTTCTATAGTTGGTGTGGCTTATATTACCGAACTGTTTGTTGCTTGGTATTCTGGTGTAGAATACGAACAGTATGCATTCTTAAACAGAGCAACGGGTCCTTATTGGTGGGCATACTGGGCAATGATGTCTTGTAATGTGTTCTCTCCACAGTTTATGTGGTTCCCTAAGCTTAGAAGAAGTATTATGTTCTCATTTATCATTTCTATTGTTGTAAACATAGGGATGTGGTTCGAAAGATTTGTAATTATTGTGACTTCGCTTCATAGAGATTACTTACCATCATCTTGGACAATGTTCTCGCCTACATTTGTAGATATCGGAATATTTATAGGAACGATAGGGTTCTTCTTTGTACTATTCTTATTGTATGCACGTACATTCCCGGTGATAGCTCAAGCTGAAGTGAAAACTATTTTGAAATCATCAGGAGAGAAGTATAAAAAACTGAGAGAAGCAGGGATTGATCATAGAGATGAATTACCAAAGATAAAAGCTCAAGTTACAACGGAAGAAGTATCAGTTGATGATGCTAAAGCTTCACCGAAGGAAACTAGCCAAGAAGATATTAATAGCCTATTAGGAAACTTAGGAACCTTTGATGCAGCTACACAAACTGCCGATGATCTTAAGAAAGTAAATGGTATTGGTCCAGTAATGGAGAAAAAATTAAACGAAATCGGGATATTTACTTTTGATCAGGTAAGTAGAATGACTAAAGTAGAATACGATTTATTAGATAGTATCACAGCATCTTTCCCAGGAAGAGCGCAACGTGATGATTGGGCTGGACAAGCTGAAAAACTAAAAAACAACTAGAAGTATGGCATCAAAAGTTATACATGCATTATATACAGATGATGATGTCCTTATGGACGCTGTAAAGCAGGTTCGTGCAGAACATTATCATATCGAAGAGGTTTATACACCTTTTCCTGTTCACGGTCTTGATAAAGCAATGGGATTAGCACCAACTAAATTAGCTATCACAGCATTTATGTATGGATGTGTTGGACTTACGGTAGCAATTACTATGATGAATTATATCATGATAGAGGATTGGCCGCAAGACATAGGTGGGAAACCGAGTTTTAGTTATTTAGAAAATATGCCGGCTTTCGTTCCGATTATGTTTGAACTTACTGTATTTTTTGCAGCTCATTTAATGGTAATTACTTTTTATATGAGAAGTAAATTATGGCCTTTTAAAGAAGCAGAAAATCCTGACGTGAGAACTACCGATGATCATTTCTTAATGGAAGTGGATGCTGGTCATCACGATGTAGATACCATGACAAGTTTCTTAAGTAATACAGGTGCGGTAGAAATTAAAGTAATAGATAAGCAAGAAGATAACCATTAGTAATAATGAAGAATAGTATAAATATAATAGTAGTTGCAATAATGATGATAAGTATTGTTTCTTGTAAAAAAGATACAAAACCTAATTATCAGTATATGCCTAATATGTATGCTCCAGTAGGTTATGAAGCCTATGGGGAATATGGAGTTTTTCCAGGAGGTCAGGAAGCTATGCTGCCTGCAGAAGGTTCTATTCCAAGAGGATGGATGCCTTATGACTATAAAAATTCTACAGAAGGTTATCAGTTAGCAAAAGATTCTTTAAAAAATGCTATCCGTTATACTAAGGCTAATGAAGAATCTGGAAAAGCATTGTATGATATTTACTGTGCAATTTGTCACGGAGCTAAAGGAGACGGGAAAGGTACTCTAGTGCAAACAGAAAAGATTCTGGGTGTTCCTAGTTATGATGATATCGGTAGAGCGATAACTGAAGGTAGTATATATCATGTAATGTATTATGGTATAAATACTATGGGCTCTTATGCATCTCAAACAAGTGAACAAGAACGTTGGCAGATTGTTCAATATGTAGAAAAGTTAAAGGCTGATTTAGAAGGAAAGACCCCTCGTATCGATACGGATATAGTAGCAACAAAGGTTGAAGAGGCTCATAACGAAACAACAGAAGGAAATCACGGTAACGCACATTAGTGCATTAGTAAAAAGTTAAGAATAACGATATTATATAAATATGTATACGCTATCAAGTAAATTAAGATTATTTTCTATCATCCTTGTGGTTATAGGTGCTTTAGGGCTTACTTATGGTTTTCTATCTGCTCCTAGTACTATTGAAGATGTAAAAGAGATGGCAGCACACGATGCTCACGGAGGAGGACATGGAGATGCAAAAGCAACAAGTGGAGATCATGCAAATGAAAGCCATGGTAAAGATGACGCACATGGTGGAGATGAACATTATGAACATCTTTTACATCAATTACAAAATAAGCCTTGGGCTGCATTATATATAGCAGCATTTTTCTTCTTTATGATTTCGTTGGGAGTACTAGCATTTTATGCTATTCAATTTGCGGCACAAGCAGGTTGGTCTCCAGTGTTATTTAGAGTGATGGAAGCAATAACAGCGTATTTAGTACCTGGGGGAATTATATTTTTTGTGATTCTTGCATTGTCTGGATTCCATATAAATCATTTATTTGTTTGGGCAGATGAATCGAAAGTTATAGGTGATAAATTGTTGGAAGGTAAGGCAAGCTGGTTAAATAGCTGGTGGTTTATTGTTAGAGCTGCTATTTTCTTAGGAGGTTGGTTCTTGTATCGCCATTTTGCAATTAAGTATTCAAGAAAACAAGATGAAGACCCAACAGGTAATAAGTGGTATAAGAAGAGTTTTAAAATAGCTGCAGCGTTTTTAGTATTCTTTATTTATACCGAATCTATGGCATCTTGGGATTGGATAATGAGCTTTGATCCGCATTGGTTTAGTACCTTATTTGGATGGTATGTGTTTGCAAGTTTATTTGTATCAGGAATAACTACAATTGCATTAATTACCATTTACCTTAAGTCAAAAGGATATATGGAATTTGTAAACAATAGTCATATCCATGATTTAGCCAAGTTTATGTTTGGGATTAGTATTTTCTGGACATACTTATGGTTTTCACAATTTATGTTGATATGGTATTCTAACATTCCTGAAGAAGTAACGTATTTCATTACACGTATTGAGGACTATAAATTACCTTTCTTTGGTATGGTAGTAATGAACTTTGTTTTTCCATTATTAGTATTAATGAACAGTGATTATAAACGTGTTAATTGGTTTGTAGTAATGGCAGGGATCATTATTTTATGTGGACATTATGTTGATATATTTAATATGGTGATGCCAGCAACCGTTGGAGAGTCTTGGTTCATTGGTATTTCTGAAATCAGTGCTGTATTGCTATTTTTAGGTTTGTTCTTATTTATTGTATTCAAAGCACTTACCAAAGCACCATTATTAGCTAAGGGTAATCCTTATATAGAAGAAAGTAAACACTTTCATTATTAAAAATTAGATCGTAAAAAAGAAGATAGATAAAAAATGACTGTATTCTTAACCATAGTAGTTATAGCGCTTATTGGAATCTCCTTATGGCAGATGTCAAAAATATTGAAATTATCTCAGGCTAAAGGTGCTGATAATTCTCAAGTAGCTAACGACAAGGATAATAACTTACAAGGTAAGTTAATGCTTGCTTTTGTAATATTCATGTACCTTTTAACTATATATTGCTTTGTGCAATATCATACATTTTTCCTTCCTGAATCGGCTTCAGAACATGGTATTGAGTACGATAGATTGATGATTATATCAATGATATTGATATTTATTGTACAATTTATTACACAAGGATTATTACATTTCTTTTCTTACAAGTATAGAGGGAATAAAAACAATAAAGCCTTATTTTTTGCTGATAATGATAAGCTAGAGTTTATCTGGACAATTATTCCAGTTATTGTATTAGCAGGATTAATTATATACGGATTATTCACCTGGACAGATATTATGAATATCGACGAAGAAGAAGGGGATCCACTGATTATAGAGTTATATGCTTATCAGTTCGATTGGAGAGCTAGATATTCTGGAGAGGATAATGTTTTAGGAAAGGCAAATGTTCGTTTTATAGAAGGAGTTAATTCATTAGGTTTGGATGCATCTGATTCTTATGGGATGGATGACAAAATCGTAAGTGAATTGCATTTACCAGTTAATAGAAAGGTTATCTTTAAGATGCGTTCTCAGGATGTATTACACTCTGCATATATGCCATTCTTTAGAGCACAGATGAATGTGGTGCCAGGAATGATCACTGAATTCTCATACACGCCCATACTAACTTCTGATGAAATGCGTAATAGTGAGTTTATGGTAGAAAAGGTGGCAACTATCAACAAAATTAGAAAAGAAAAAAGCAAGCAATTAATCGCTGCAGGTGATGAGGCACTAGAGACGTATGAATTTGACTACTATTTGTTGTGTAATAAGATCTGTGGAACCTCACATTATAATATGCAAATGAAGATTGTAGTTGAATCAGAAGAAGATTATAATGCTTGGTTGAAAACACAACAAACGTTTAAGGAGCAATTATCTGCTCAAGCAAGTAACTAGAGAGAAAAGAAAAATTAATATATATTTTATTAAAAGAATAACTGTATGTCAGCAATAGCACACGTAGATGGTCACGAAGAAGATCACGATCACGGACATCATCATAAAGAGACATTCATAACTAAATATATTTTTAGTCAGGATCATAAAATGATCTCCAAGCAGTATCTAATTACTGGTTTGATAATGGGGATTATTGGTATTGCAATGTCAATACTGTTTAGGTTACAATTAGCATGGCCTGATCATAAATTTACAATCTTCGAAGTATTACTTGGTAAGTTTGGAGAAGATGGAGTGATGGATGCAAGTATGTATTTGGCATTGGTAACTATCCATGGTACTATTATGGTGTTCTTTGTATTGACCGCGGGTCTTAGTGGAACATTTAGTAACCTCTTGATTCCATTACAGATTGGGGCTAGAGATATGGCTTCCGGATTTCTGAACATGATTTCATATTGGTTGTTTTTCCTTAGTAGTGTGATAATGGTGTTATCTCTTTTCGCAGAAGCAGGACCTGCTTCCGCTGGATGGACTATTTATCCGCCATTAAGTGCATTGCCACAAGCAATAGGTGGTTCTGGTACAGGAATGACATTATGGTTAGTGTCTATGGCAATTTTCATCGCATCTTCTTTATTAGGATCATTGAATTATGTAGTTACTGTGATTAACTTACGTACCAAAGGAATGTCGATGACACGTATGCCGTTAACAATATGGGCATTTTTTGTAACAGCTATTATTGGTATCGTTTCGTTTCCAGTACTATTATCGGCAGCTTTATTGTTAATAATGGATAGAGGTTTTGGAACTTCATTTTATTTAAGTGATATATATATAGCAGGAGAGGTATTGCATAACCAAGGAGGTTCACCAGTATTATTTGAGCATTTATTTTGGTTCTTAGGTCACCCAGAAGTATATATTGTATTATTACCTGCCTTAGGTATAACTTCAGAGATCATAGCAACAAATGCGCGTAAACCTATCTTTGGATATAGAGCGATGGTTGCTTCTATCTTAGCTATAGCATTTTTATCAACAATTGTTTGGGGTCACCATATGTTTATCTCTGGGATGAATCCATTCTTAGGTTCAGTATTTACATTTACAACATTATTGATTGCGATACCATCTGCGGTAAAAGCATTTAATTATATAACCACACTCTGGAAAGGTAATCTCCAGCTCAACCCTGCGATGCTATTTTCTATTGGATTAGTATCTACATTTATTACGGGAGGACTTACAGGAATTATACTTGGAGATAGTACATTAGATATTAATGTACACGATACCTATTTCGTTGTAGCACATTTCCACTTGGTAATGGGTATCTCGGCGTTATACGGTTTATTTGCAGGAGTATATCATTGGTTCCCTAAGATGTATGGCAAGATGATGAATAAAAATCTTGGATATGTACATTTCTGGGTAACAGCAATTGGAGCTTACGGAGTATTCTTCCCTATGCACTTCATTGGTATGGCAGGATTACCACGTCGTTACTATACGAATAGTAATTTCCCATATTTTGATGATTTAGCAGATACTAATGTATTGATTACTGTTTTTGCATTAATTACAGCAGCAGGTCAGTTAGTATTCTTATATAATTTCATAATTTCTATTTTCTACGGAAAGAAAGCCGTTCAGAACCCTTGGAAATCAAATACTATGGAATGGACAACACCAGTAGAGCATATGCACGGTAACTGGCCTGGAGAAATTCCTCACGTATACAGATGGCCTTATGATTATAGTAAGACTAGAGAAGATGGAGAATATGTAATTCCGGGACAAGATTATGTGTCTCAGATTATTCCTCTACAGGATGGAGAAGAAGAAATGCATCATTAAATTGACTTTGATATAAAAAAACAAAACCCTTTTGAGCTCAGTCAAAAGGGTTTTGTTTTTTTAATCTAGAAATACATTGCTTCATGATATAGAAGTAATGCTTAGTAATTTGTTAAGTTGAATTTTAGTTTTATTTTAGGCTATAAATAGAACAACCGAAATTGAACTCCTTCTCCCCAGCACATATCTTTTGTTATATCTGCATTGTTGTGGTGTTTTTTTGTGGGTTGTTTTTTGGTAACCAAGAACTGGTTTATATAAAACCTATTTCATCCTTGGCGCTTATTTGGATCTATATAGAAAATAGAGGTAGAGTTGGTCTTTTATACCCTTTAATTATCATAATCATTATGGTTAATGATGTCCTTGTCTTAAGCGATTTTGATCGGTTCTTCGAGTATATAGGTATATTATTACCGCTATATTATTTTTTATGTTCCTATTTATTATTACCATATATTTCTTTTAAGGATATTAAATACAAAGAAATATTTTCACCTTCGGTGTTAATTGGGGCAACGTTGGTTCTGTATCTTACTTTTTCTATTTTTAATATGACGATGCCGAGTTTTGAAGATTCTATTGGTTATGGAGTAATAATAGTTATTTCTTTATTTTATTTTTTAGGATGCTGTTTCATAATTTATTTAAGAAATCGTTATACCTACTCTTACTATTTATTAATTGCAGGAAGTGGTTGTATTTTGGTAAATGCTTTGGTTCCTATCCAGGAGTTGTACTATAATAATTTAGTTTTTGAAGCGGTTATTTATACCACGGATATTGTAGCAATGCTTTTTTATCTTAAATTTTTGATAAATGCTAAACCTATAGAAGAAACTGAGAACTCTAGGTTTATTTAGTATACGGTAGTGTGTATAAAGATATAAAGGGTAAATTTAATGCCTATTTGATTTGTGATATACTCAATTGAATAATTAAGCATGTAAAGCATTGTTGTAATGAATACACTCTCTCTTTTTCTAGTATATTTGCTTTAGTATTTTGAATTTTATAAAAAATGAACGAAAACCTCAATCCATCAAGTGATAATTTTTCTAATGAAGATCTGGATATAGAAAGAGCCTTAAGACCTCTTACTTTTGAAGATTTTGCTGGACAAGATCAGGTGCTTGAGAATTTAAAGATTTTTGTTCAAGCGGCTAATTTAAGAGATGAGGCTCTAGATCACACACTATTTCATGGGCCACCAGGATTAGGAAAAACTACATTAGCACATATTCTTGCTAATGAATTAGGAGTTGGGATTAAAGTTACTTCAGGTCCTGTTTTGGATAAACCGGGAGATTTGGCGGGGCTACTTACTAACTTGGATGATAGAGATGTCCTATTCATAGACGAAATCCATCGATTGAGCCCTATTGTAGAAGAGTATCTTTACTCAGCTATGGAAGATTATAAGATTGATATAATGATCGAAAGTGGTCCAAATGCACGTACCGTTCAGATTAATTTAAACCCGTTTACGTTAGTCGGGGCAACTACCAGATCAGGTTTGTTAACGGCACCAATGCGAGCACGTTTCGGGATTCAGTCTAGATTACAATATTATAGCACAGAACTTTTGGCAACCATTGTAGAGAGAAGTGCTTATATATTAAATGTGCCCATTACTATGGAAGCGGCCATCGAAATTGCAGGACGAAGTAGAGGAACTCCTAGAATTGCAAATGCTTTGCTACGTAGAGTGCGCGATTTTGCACAGATTAAAGGAAATGGTAGTATTGATATAGAGATTTCTAAATTCGCTCTTAAAGCGCTTAATGTTGATGCTCACGGACTTGATGAGATGGATAATAAGATTCTAACTACTATGATTGATAAGTTCAAAGGAGGACCTGTAGGACTGACTACTATTGCTACTGCGGTTAGCGAAAGTGCGGAGACAATAGAAGAGGTATATGAGCCTTTTTTAATTCAACAAGGTTTTATCATGAGAACGCCTAGAGGTAGAGAGGTTACAGAAGCTGCCTATAAACATCTTGGACGAGTAAAAGGAGGAATTCAAGGGGGATTATTTTAATAAATCCTCTTGTAAATAAACAAAATATGACAATCCCTAAGGTTTCTTTTTTCAAGGTCCTAAAAAATGCCAAGCAAATTCTCAGGAATCCATTACCATTTCATAATGAGAATTTTGAAAAACACGGAGATATTTTTGAGGTAAATTTGGGATTTGGTAAGTCTGCTGTTTTTACTAGAGATGCAGGTTTTGCTAAACATATGCTACAAAATCAACATCGTAAATATCATAAATCTCCGCTTCAGACTAAAGATTTAGGAAAATATATAGGTAATGGTTTATTAACTTCGAATGGAGAATATTGGCTTAGACAAAGAAGGTTAATCCAGCCAGCGTTCTATAAGAAAAAGCTAGATGTAATAGCTTCAACAATAAATGATACAATAAAAGAAGAATTATTAAGAATAGAATTTGATAAGACAATTGACGTCTATCCGTTAATGAATGATTTGGCTTTTAAAGTAGTAGCAAAATCATTGTTTAGTTATACAGATACTGGTAACACAATTGCTAGACTTCAGTATATTACAGAAGCAGCACAGAAATCTTTAATTCGTGAAATAAGACAACCTTATAAACGTTTGTGGTTTCACTTAAGTGGACAAATTAAAAAGACAATCACTCTAACAAATGAAGCTCGTGATATTTTAAATTCAATTATTGAAAAACGAAGAAATTCTGGAGAGACCTATGATGACTTACTAGATATGTTACTTGAATCTAGGTATGAAGATGGTACTGCTATGAGTAATGACCAGTTGATAGATGAGATTCTCATTCTATTTGTTGCAGGACATGAAACCACTTCTAATGCACTCTGCTTTTCGTTAATGTTGTTAGCTAAACATCCTGAAATTCAGGATAAAGTATATGCAGAAGTCTCCAAGTCTAATGGTAAAGAGTTGTCGTTGATGGAAAAATTTGCTGAAAGTAAATATACCACTCAATGTATTGAAGAAGCTATGCGTTTATATCCTCCTGCGTATTTTTCTGATCGTATAGCTATAGAAGAAGATGAATACAATGGAATACAGTTAGCCAAGGGAACTATAATTCTGATTTCATTTTTTGAGATACATAGACATCAAGATTTTTGGAAGGAGCCTATAGTTTTCGATCCGGATCGATTTCATTCTGATAATAAGAAAGAATACTCAGATTGGTATTTTCCTTTTGGAGCTGGTCCAAGAATGTGTGTAGGAAGTAATTTTGCCATGTATGAAATGATTGTTACCATTAGTGAGTTGATCAAGAAATACAAAATTACTTCTTCTGATCCTATTGAGATAAAACCGTTGATCACACTAAAACCAGTAAATGCAGTAGTTACTTTTGTGTCTCGGTAGTTTAGGGTTTGTTAAAAAAAATAAAATATGATTATATATAAAAATGAGATCTTATTAACTGCCATTATATTTGTGATTTTGTTTTTTCTTTTACTTATTACAAAACTAGCGATTAGAAAATTCTCTGTTTTAAGATCCATAAATCCGAATAGAAGAAAGTTAATACTAAATTTATCATTTTTACTTCAATACCTTTTAGCCGGAATAATTTTGATGATTGTTTGGGGAATAGATCTAAAAGAATTTAGCGTTTTTATTTCTTCAGTATTAGCAGTTATTGGAATTGCTTTTTTTGCACAGTGGTCTATATTGTCTAATCTCACGGCAAGTATTATTTTATTTTTTAGTCATCCTGTTAGAATTGGAGATAGAATTAGAGTTTTGGACAAAGATTTTGATTGGACAGGAAAAGTAATTGACATTACAGGTTTCTATGTCTTTATGACTACTGATCAAGGTGAAAATATAACTTTACCTACCTCTTTAGTTATTCAAAAAGGAATCCAGATTATGAATGAATTTCCAAAAGAAGAAATGAATAATGAGTAAATATTAAATTGAATTCGAAAAATAAACATACTCAGCTAATCAAAACGGAGGCTAAACGCCTTGGTTTTTTGTCTTGTGGTATAAGCAAAGCTGAGTTTTTGGAACAAGAAGCGCCTCGTTTAGAAAAATGGTTGAATCAGAATATGCACGGACAGATGTCTTATATGGAGAATCACTTTGATAAACGTCTTGATCCAACATTGCTCGTTCCGGACTCAAAAAGTGTAATATCATTGTTACTAAATTATTTTCCTTCAGAAAATCAAAAAGATTCAGATGCACCTAAAATTTCTAAATATGCATATGGTCAGGATTATCATCACGTAATTAAATCAAAACTTAGAGAACTTCAGGAATTTATTTCAGAAACAATAGGAGAAGTACATGGGAGAGCTTTTGTAGACTCAGCTCCAGTATTGGATAAAGCTTGGGCGGCAAAAAGTGGGTTGGGATGGATTGGTAAGAATAGTAATCTATTAACGCAAAAAGTAGGGTCTTACTATTTTATCGCGGAATTGATTGTTGATCTGGAACTAGAATATGATACTCCAGTAACGGATCATTGTGGAACCTGTACCGCTTGTATAGATGCTTGTCCCACACAAGCAATTGTAGATCCGTATGTTGTAGATGGTAGTAAGTGTATTTCTTATTTCACCATTGAATTAAAAGAAGAGATTCCTTCTGATTATAGAGGAAAGTTTGATGACTGGATGTTTGGTTGTGACGTGTGTCAAGATGTATGTCCCTGGAATCGGTTTTCAAAACCACACAATGAACCTCTTTTTAATCCTAAGCCAGAATTGCTGGAAATGACCAAAAAAGATTGGGAGGAAATTACGCAAGAAGTATTTTCTAAAGTATTCCAGAAATCTGCAGTGAAACGAACTAAGTTTTCTGGTTTAACTCGGAATATTAAGTTTTTGGAATAAAAACTTTTATTATTTTGAAGATTTCATAATACAAACGGTTGTATGTATTGTTTTAACTGTTTTTGGTGTGAAAACGTTAATAATTTTAAGATAAACTTGTATCTTCATAGAGATTTTACCTAAAAACTTGAGGATTTTAACGTATCAAGTCTTTTTGGAATGTAATTCCAAAAAAAACGAAAGACGTTCAAAAGCATTAAACATTTCACACATGAATGAATTATCTTATATCGACATTACGGTAATCGTAGTGTATCTCATCGGGATTATTATCTATGGAATTTCTAAATCAAAACGAGGGAGCTCAGAAGATTATTTTTTAGGAGGTAGAACCATGACATGGCCTATTGTTGGGATAGCCTTGTTTTCGGCTAATATTTCTAGTTCTACCTTGGTAGGCTTAGCTTCTGATGCGTATCAAACCAATATAAATGTTTATAATTATGAATGGTTTGCGGTTGTAGTGTTGATTTTCTTTGCAATCTTCTTTCTTCCGTTTTATCTGCGATCAGGAGTGTATACGATGCCAGAGTTTTTAGAGCGAAGATATGACAAGAGATCACGATATTACTTTTCTTTTATTACCGTTGTTGGTAATATTTTGGTAGATACTGCAGCGGGTCTGTATGTTGGTAAAATTGTGTTGACATTGTTGTTTCCTTCAATGAATTCTACTTTGATTTTAGTGATCTTGGCAGTTGCTGCGGCGGCATATACTATTCCCGGAGGATTAAATTCTGTAATCCAAACTGAAGTTATACAGGCAGTTTTACTTATCATAGGATCTTGTCTATTAACCTATTTTGCTTTTGATCAATTAGGAGGTGGATGGTCAGGTATGATGACAAAATTAGATGGAATGCTATCTGCAGGAGAAGTAAATTTTGGAGATCGCTTAGCAGAAGGAAAATACATGCCAGCTAACTCTGATGAAGTCTTTAGCTTGGTAAGACCAGATAACGATGAATTCATGCCTTGGTGGGGATTACTAACAGGAGTGCCATTACTTGGGTTTTACTTTTGGGCAAATAATCAATTTATGGTGCAACGTGTTTTGGGAGCTAAGGATCTCAATCACGGACGTTGGGGAGCTTTATTTGCAGGATTATTAAAATTGCCAGTTATTTTTATTATGGTAGTTCCGGGAGTGTTAGCTTTATTATTGTTTAGCACCTTGGATATTACAAGTCTTAATTATGCGTTAACCGATGGTACTATTTGCAATAACCTTGCAGATTGTCCAAATCTTACATATCCAGTATTGTTATTTCAATTATTGCCAGTAGGTGTGTTAGGATTAGTAGTGGCAGGATTAATGGCGGCAATGATGTCATCAGTTTCTGCAACGTTTAATTCTGCATCCACCTTAGTGACCATGGATTTCGTAAAACAACTAAAACCAGAACTTACTAGTAAACAATTGGTGAAAGTTGGACAAATAACTACTATTGTTTTAGTAGTATTGGCCATTTCATGGGTTCCTTTTATTGAGAGTGTTAGTGATTCCTTGTGGACATATTTACAATTGGTAATTGCTTATACTTGCCCTCCTGCGGTTTCAACTTTTGTGCTTGGGTTATTTTGGAAACGTGCTAACGGAAATGGCTCTATTGTTAGTTTGTTAGTAGGTTTTTCATTAGCAGTTTTTATGATCTTGTCACAGACATTTGATTGGATTCCAGAAGTAAATGAGTTACATTTCTTGGCAAAAGCTACTTGGTTATTTGTTATATGCGTCATTCTGCATATGATAGTAAGTTTGGCGACTAAACCTCAGTCGGAACAACAAATAAAGGAGTATACATATAAGAGAGAAATGTTTATTGAGGAGTCTAAAGATCTTAAAGAATTACCTTGGTTTAAAAATTATAGAATTTTATCCATAATATTGTTGATAGTAACGGCTGTAGTAGTTGGTTTTTTCTGGTAATATAAATAATTAGATATGCTGAATTTTAAGTTTGAATATCTCGTAATTCTTTTATTTTCTTTATTAATTGTTAGTTGTGAAAAAGACAAGAAGATTACATATTTAGATCATCAAATAGTTTTAGATAAACTAATTCTACAGGAAGATACAGATGGGGATAAAAAGATAACTGTAGATGATACTGGGCCAAAACAATTTGAGTTTATAGATCCTAGCGGAAAAGTAAATCTAATAAAAGGTACATATCATTTATCGAATTTACTTCAGGAATTGGCAATTGCCAAAAAAGATGATACAATTTCTTTGGATAGAATAGCTGAATCTCCTAGTAATCGAATTTCAAGATTAATAAAAACCAGATACTGGGATAACTTGACTAGATCAGTTGATAAAAATGGATTAGCAAAAGTACTTGAAGATACTAAATCCGAGACAGATAGTTTTAGATTGTACGTACCTTATAAAGATCAAGAAGCTATTACGTATTTTGAATCTATAAAATCTGAAATTCCTAAGCTCAAAGTGATTACCCTTCCAGAAGATATTACACCAGAATATGTGAAGACATTGAATGAAGTTCCAGGTATTTTAAATCTAGCTCATTCTAAAGATGAACAAGGAAATTATAAGGCTAAACCATTCGTAGTCCCTGGAGGAAGATTTAATGAGATGTATGGTTGGGATAGTTATTTTGAGTCGATTGGACTATTAATAGACGATCGATCTGATTTGGCAATGTCTATGGCAGATAATTTTGGATATCAAATAGAATATTATGGTAAGATTTTAAACGCAAATAGAAGTTATTATCTGACCCGAACTCAACCTCCTTTTTTTAGTTCTCTGATAAAAGAAATATATCAGCAAAACCCTAAGATCTCTAGAGATTGGTTATCAGAAAATCTAAAGATGGTAATTAAAGAGTATGAAACGGTTTGGATGGAACAAGGTGTACGTCTTACAGATAATGGATTAAGTCGTTTTTATGGAGAAGGAATCGGAATTCCTCCTGAGACTGAGAAAGGGCATTTTGATTTTATATTAAATAAATATGCTGAAAAACATAAACTTAGTTTAAAAGAGTTTACACAAAAGTATAATTCAAACGAAATAAAGGATAAAGATCTTGATCTATATTTTACTCATGATCGATCTATGAGAGAAAGCGGTCATGATACATCTAATAGATTAGATGATGTTTGTGTACATCTAAATACAGTAGGCATAAATAGTTTGTTATATAAATATGAAATGGATATTGCTTATCTGATTAAAGAAGTATTTGAAGATAAATTCATAGCAGATTTTAAAGAGTATACCTCCTCTTTTTGGTTAACTAAAGCCGAAGAAAGAAAAAAGCGTATGAATGACTTGATGTGGAATGAGGAAAAAGAAACTTTCTATGACTATAATTTTGTAACTGAAACACAACAAAAAATAGAATCAGCTACTAATTACTATCCATTGTGGGCAGGATTATGTTCCAAAGAACAGGCCGCTTCTTTGGTAAAGGGCTTATTTGATAATTTGGTCCAAAAAGGAGGTATTGCTGGAACTGCTGATATTGTTAATAAAGATGATCTGAATGCTCCTCAGCGTCAATGGGATTATCCGAACGGTTGGGCGCCACATCAAATGATGCTATGGAGAGGACTTATCAATTATGGTTATGAAGAAGAAGCTCAGGAGCTGATTTATCGTTGGTTATGGATGATCACAAAAAATGCAGTTAATTATAATGGGACTATCCCAGAAAAGTATGATGTGGTAAAATGCACGCACAAAGTATATGCCGAGTATGGCAATGTAGGTACTGAGTTTGACTATATAACACCTAGTGGTTTTGGATGGATGAATGCTTCTTATCAATTAGGATTAAGTTTTTTAAACGAAAAATTAAGGATTGAACTTGATAAACTTGTGGAGCCTGATGATATTTTTAGTAGAAAGGTAAAATAACTGATGAATTCACAATACATTTCTTAAAAAGATGGTAAGTTTTTTGAAATTTTAATTTTTTTGAAGATTACTCTGTTTTACCTTTTGCATCTCGCGTAGACTTGTACCTTTGTATAGCACACAATTTTATTGATTCAGTATGAGTATCGAAAGTAAACGAAGAGAAGCACTAATTTACCACGCAAAACCCACTCCTGGTAAAATCAAAGTAGTACCTACTAAAAAATATGCAACACAAAGAGATTTGTCATTAGCATATTCTCCTGGAGTAGCAGAGCCTTGTTTAGAAATTGAAAAAGATACAGCAAACGTATATAAGTATACTGCCAAAGGAAACTTGGTAGCTGTAATTTCTAATGGTACTGCAGTTTTGGGGTTAGGAGACATTGGTCCAGAAGCATCAAAACCTGTAATGGAAGGTAAAGGATTACTGTTTAAAATTTTTGCAGATATAGATGTATTTGATATCGAGGTAGATACCAAAGACGTAGATGCATTTATTGAAACGGTAAAGAATATCGCTCCAACTTTTGGAGGGATCAACCTGGAAGATATTAAAGCTCCGGAAGCCTTCGAAATCGAAAGGCGTTTAAAAGAAGAATTGGATATCCCAGTAATGCATGATGATCAACACGGAACTGCTATTATTTCTGCAGCAGCATTATTAAATGCTTTAGAAATTGCTAAAAAAGATATAGGTAAGGTAAAAATAGTAGTTAGTGGAGCAGGAGCTGCAGCGGTTTCTTGTACAAGATTGTATAAAGCCTTTGGAGCAAAAGCAGAAAATATAGTAATGACGGATAGTAAGGGTGTGATTCGTAAAGACAGAGAAAATCTTACTTCAGAAAAAGCAGAGTTTGCTACAGATCGTGATCTTGATACATTAGAGGATGCGATGAAAGAAGCAGATGTGTTTATTGGTTTGTCAATGGCTAATTTGGTAGAACCAAAAATGCTGTTAGCGATGGCCGATGATCCTATTGTATTCGCAATGGCAAATCCTGATCCTGAAATCAAATACGACCTTGCTATACAAACAAGGAAGGATATTATTATGGCTACAGGTAGAAGTGATCATCCTAATCAGGTGAATAACGTGCTTGGATTTCCATTTATTTTTAGAGGAGCACTTGATGTAAGGTCAACTGCTATTAATGAAGCTATGAAAATGGCTGCAGTAAAGGCATTAGCCGACCTTGCTAAAGAACCAGTTCCAGAACAAGTAAATATAGCATATGGCGAAACCAGACTTAACTTTGGGAAAGATTATATTATACCAAAACCTTTTGATCCAAGATTAATTGCCAAAGTACCACCTGCAGTGGCTAAGGCAGCAATGGAAAGTGGAGTAGCTACCGAACCTATAGAAGATTGGGATAAATATGAAGATGAGCTGCTGGAGCGAATGGGGAATGATAATAAATTAGTAAGACTATTAATGGATCGTGCAAAACGAAGTCCTAAAAGAGTAGTTTTTGCAGAAGGAGATCATTTAGATGTTCTAAAAGCAGCACAGACTGTTAAGGAAGAAGGAATAGCTTTTCCAATATTGCTAGGACGAAAAGATGTCATTTTAGAATTGATGAAAGAAATTGATTTTGATCCTAATGGAATTACTATTATTGATCCTAAAGCAGATGAAGAAATTGACAGAAAAAATAGATACGCTCAGAAATATTGGCAAGACAATGGTAGAAAAGGAATAACGCTATATGGAGCACAACGATTAATGAGGGAGCGTAATTATTTTGCTGCCATGATGGTAAATGAAGGAGATGCAGATGCATTGTTGTCTGGGTATTCTAGGAGTTACCCAGCTGTGTTAAAACCTATGCTAGAACTCGTAGGATTAGCAAAAGGAGCTACACGTATTGCTACTATGAATGTCATGATGACGAATAAAGGACCATTGTTTATTAGCGATACCTCTATTAATATTGATCCAACATCTAAGGAACTTGCAAAGATTGCACAGATGTCAGCTAGAACAGTAGAAATGTTTGGGGTTGATCCAGTTGTAGCAATGATATCCTATGCTAATTTCGGTTCATCAAAACACCCGAATGCTTCTAAAGTTAAAGATGCGGTTGCATATTTACATCGTTATTACCCTAACCTGATCGTGGATGGAGAATTACAGATGGATTTTGCCCTAAACAGAGATATGCGTAAGGATAAATTCCCGTTTTCTAAGCTTAACGGACGTAAAGTCAATACTTTGGTGTTTCCTAATCTTGATTCTGCTAACAGTACGTATAAAATGTTGAAGGAACTAAATAATTCTGAATCTATTGGACCTATAATGATGGGAATGAAAAAACCTGTACATATTCTTCAGTTAGGAGCTAGTGTAGAGGAGATGGTTAATGTGGCAGCAGTAGCAGTAATTGATGCTCAAGAAAAAGAAAAAAGAGAAAAAGAGATGTTTTCTCTAGTTTCTGATGAGGTATAGTGATTAAATCGCCTTCCCGAAACTTGATAAAAATAAGCTTCAAAAATGATGAGTTTTTGAAGCTTATTTTTTTAAACTGTTTTGTAGTATAATTTTATTACTTTTGGATGCTTAACATTCATTTAACTGATGATTACACAAATCAAAGGGCGGCTTGTCGAAAAAAATCCTACCGATGTAATAATAGATTGTAATGGAGTGGGATATTTACTAAATATTTCATTACATACATTTTCATTAATACCGGATCAGGAAGTTTTACAACTATATACGCATCTACAAGTAAAAGAAGATTCGCATACGTTATTTGGTTTTGCGGAAAAATCAGAACGGGAGATTTTTAGACTTTTGATTTCTGTTTCTGGAATTGGCGCTAGCACGGCTAGAACAATGTTGTCCTCATTACACCCTGATCAAGTTAAAGATGCTATTGCATCAAATGATGTAGCAACCATACAATCAATCAAGGGAATTGGGGCAAAAACAGCTCAACGTGTCATTATAGATTTGAAAGATAAAATTCTTAAAGTTTATAATATTGATGAACTTTCTGTGTCTCAAAACAATACTAATAAAGATGAAGCGTTATCTGCATTAGAAACCCTTGGATTCAATAGGAAACAAGTCGAGAAAGTTGTTGACAAAATCCTAAAGGCTAGCCCCGCCGAAACTGTAGAAGATATTATTAAACAAGCATTAAAAAATTTATAAAAGCATTGAGCTCATTACATTCCTTACGTTTTAAATTTTTAAAAAAACTAGTTTGTTTAATCGCACTTTATGGAGGAGTGCTTTTTGGTCAAGAAAATGAAACGGTACGCGATTCTACAAGCACCACATTTTCACTGGGGGAGATTTCCTTGCCAGATCCAAATAGCATTTTAACTAAGTATGAATATGATCCCATAACGAATCGTTATATATATCGTGAGATGTTGGGTTCATTTAATGTTAGATATCCTCTGTTTCTAACTCCTGAAGAATTCGAAGATTTAGTAGAAGAAGAGCAAAGAAGAGATTATTTCAAAGAAAAGATAAGCGCTTTTAGTGGTAAAACTGATGGTAGTGAAGAGAAGCGTAAAAATCTCCTTCCTATTTTTTACGTAAAATCAAGCTTTTTTGAATCTATATTTGGTGGAAATGAGATTGAAATAATTCCGCAGGGATCAGTAGAAATGGATTTAGGGATTTTGTATACAAAACAAGATAATCCAGCCTTTTCTCCAAGAAACCGGAGTAATTTTACCTTTGATTTTGATCAGAGAATTAGCTTGAGTTTATTAGGAAAAGTTGGTAAAAGACTTCAGATAACAGCTAATTACGATACTGAATCTACCTTTGACTTTCAGAATCAAATAAAATTAGAATATACGCCAACAGAAGATGATATTATAAGAAGTATAGAAATTGGTAATGTAACCATGCCAATTAATAACTCTTTAATCCAAGGGTCTCAAAGTCTTTTTGGAGCAAAACTAGGATTGCAGTTTGGTAGAACTAGTGTTACTGCGGTGTATTCAGAGCAACGATCAGAGACAAGATCGGTAAACGTTCAGGGAGGTGGAACTGTAGAAGATTTTGAAATTGATGCATTAGAGTATGATGATAATAGACACTATTTTTTATCACATTACTTTAGAGATAATTATGATCAAGCTTTAACAAATTACCCTTTTATCAACAATAACATACAGATTACTAGGGTAGAAGTTTGGCTTACGAATAGAGCAACCAGTGCGCAAACATTAACGGATGCTCGGAATATTGTTGCACTTCAGGATTTAGGAGAATCGCCTGATGGAGGTAATTTCACGATACCTGTTTCTTTGTTTAATCGGCCAGCCGGATCTTTTCCTGATAATGGTAATAACGACTTAGATCCTTCGGCTATTGGTTCAGGAGGTGTAATTACAGAAGCAGTGCGACAAATACCTACGGTCCAACAAGGTTTTACTGGAGCTATTTCAAGTTTCAATGAAGGTTTTGATTATGCGGTTTTAGAAAATGCTAGACAATTAAATTCAAATGAATATACTTTAAACACACAGTTGGGATATATCTCTTTAAATCAAAAGTTGAATAATGATGAGGTGTTGGGTATTGCTTTTCAGTATACTGTAGGAGGGCAGGTTTTTCAAGTAGGAGAGTTTGCTAATGATGGTGTAGATGCTACGATTGGTGATGATTCTGGAACAGGTGTTCAATCAGGATCTAGTAATAGTCTTTTGGTAAAAATGCTTAAGAGTCCAATAACCAATGTAGATCTTCCGATTTGGGACTTGATGATGAAGAATATCTATAGCACAGGCGCTTTTAGACTGGATTCTGATGATTTTAGATTAAATATAGTATATACAAACCCTTCTTCAGTTAATTATATTACACAAGCAGAAGGTTCTGCTACAGTATTGCCAGATGATGTAGCCGAGACAAGATTATTGAGTGTTTTCAATATGGATCGATTGAATCCTAATAATGATCCTGTGCAGGGAGCAGATGGGGCAGGAGATGGTTTCTTTGATTATGTTCCAGGATTAACGATTGATCCCGAAAATGGAAGGATTATTTTTACGACTGTAGAGCCTTTCGGACAGCATCTTTTTAATAAGTTAGATAATGACCCAATTACGAACCCTAATGATTATAATAATCCTCTAAATTATAATGGCAATCAAAGTAAATATGTTTTTAGGGAGTTATATACAGAAACCAAAATAATTGCTGATCAGCAAGCAGCGGATAATAAGTATTTTCAGTTAAAAGGAAGGTATAAATCTTCTGGGCAAGATGGGATTCCTTTAGGAGCATTTAATGTTCCACAAGGATCGGTTACGGTTACTGCAGGTGGTCGAACGTTACAAGAAGGTGTAGATTATACAGTAAATTATCAATTAGGAAGAGTGAATATTTTGGATGAAGCTTTATTGTCTTCAAATACACCTATTCAGGTTTCCACGGAAAATAATGCGGTTTTTGGTCAGCAGACAAAGCGTTTTACAGGTTTGAATATTGAGCACAAATTCAGTGATAATTTCATTATTGGTGGTACTTATTTAAATCTTAATGAAAGACCAATAACACAAAAGTCTAGTTATGATTTTGAACCGATCAACAATACTTTATTAGGTTTTAATCTTAATTATTCTACAGAAGTACCATTTCTTACAAGAATGGTAAATAAATTACCAAATATCGATACGGATGTGCCTTCTAATGTTTCTGTTAGAGCAGAAGGTGCCTATCTCATAGCGGGAGCGCCTAGAGGAGCTGATTTTGGAGGGAAAGTTACCACATATATAGATGATTTTGAAGGAGCACAAACACAGATTGATGTAAGTTCTGCATTGTCTTGGGAGTTATCTAGTGTTCCTATTGGTTTTGGGTCTAATAACCCTAATGAAACGGTGGTGGAAGCTGGAATTAGATCTGGAGATAGAAGAGCTGATTTATCTTGGTATACGGTAGACCCAATTTTTTACAGTAATGGCAGACCGAGTGGAGTATCTGATGAAGATTTGGCATTTAACCCAGCAAGAAGAGTATTTAATAATGAGATTTTTCCTGACGAAGATATTGTTCCAGGTCAGACATTAGCATTATTCCCGTTAGATCTACATTATAGACCTTCAGAGAGGGGGCCTTATAACTTTAGTGATCAAGCGGTTGGTAATACATTACCGAATCCTGAAGATAATTTTGCAGGAATAACAAGACAGTTAACTTCTACTAATTTTGAACAATCTAATGTAGAGTTTATAGAATTTTGGTTAATGGATCCGTTCTTTGATCCGGGAACAGGAGATCGATTGACAAACGCTACAGAAGGGACCATTGTTTTTCATTTAGGAAATATAAGTGAAGACGTATTAAAAGATGGAAGAAAGCAATATGAAAATGGACTTCCGGCAGATGGTTCTGATGAAGATACGTCTATAACAAGTTATGAAGCTAAAGTTCCTGTTAGTCAGTCTTTAATATATGCATTTGATACAGAAGGAGCAGATAGAGTAAATCAGGATGTGGGTTATGATGGTTTAGATCTGGAAGCTGAAAGAGCGGCTTTCCCTGGTTTTGATGATGAAGATCCAGCGAATGATGATTATAAATATTTCCTTCAGGGAGAAGGTGGTATAGTTCAACGGTACCGTGATTATAACGGTACGGAAGGAAATTCTCCTACGAGTGTTTCTAATGATGATAGAGGAAATACCACGTTTCCTACGGCAGAAGATGTGAATAGGGATAATACAATGAATACTATTGATAGTTATTTCGAGTATAAGATCCCCATTTTTAGAGATATGGATATAGGGAATGACCGAGGAACAGGTTACATTACTGATGTTAAAGAAGATACCAGAACTGTACTTAATGCGCAATCTCATGGGTATAGATGGGTTCGATTTAAGATTCCAATATACAATCCAACAGATCCAGATAGAGTCGGTAACCCCAGTGATTTTAGATCTATCCGTTTTATGCGTATGGTGGTTACAGATTTTGATCAGGAAGTTATTCTAAGGTTTGCAACATTGGATTTGGTGCGTGGTGATTATAGAAGATATGTGCAGGCGGGTAATACGACTAATGACCCTACAGAAGGATTAAATATTGTTCAGGATCCTAATGGTAGTTATGATGTGATTGTAACTTCAGTCAGTGAAGAAGAAACTCCTAACTATGTGACGCCTCCTGGAGTAAGAAGAGAAGAGCTTATAAATAATAATACTGCAATACGAGAAGATGAAAGATCATTGGCGTTAACGGTTAATAACCTTAGTCCTAATGATGCACGTGGTGTGTATAAAAACTTTAATGTTGATATGCGACAGTATGAGAACTTGGAAATGTTCTTACACGCAGAAAATTTGCCTAATCAGTCATCATTGACAAATGATGAATTGGTTGCTTTTATCAGAATGGGGAATGATTTTACGAACAACTTTTATCAGATAGAGTTGCCATTAGTAGTTTCTGATTTAAATACCAGTAATGCAGAAGATGTATGGCCGGAAGCCAATAGATTAAACCTTCCATTAGAATTCCTGCAAGAAGTAAAAGCTTCTGTAATAGGAGATGGATCTTTAAACAATGCAGACCTTAACTTTTTTAATGGACCTAATAATCTAAGAGTAGGTATTAAGGGGAATCCTAATTTTGGAGATATAAAGGTAATGATGGTGGGGGTTAAAAATGCTAGTGGTTCGGACGAATCTGGCTCAGTATGGTTTAACGAAATGCGTTTGAGTGACCTTAAGAATCGAGGAGGTTGGGCCGCGGTTGGTAGTATGGATGCTAATGTTGCTGATTTTGCAACGGTAAGTGCTTCAGGTAGAATTAGTACTATTGGTTTTGGTGGGATTGAGCAAGGCCCAAATGAACGTAGTATAGAGGATGTTAAGCAGTATGATCTTACCACTAATGTTAACTTAGGACAGTTGTTACCAAAAAAATGGGGTTTACAAGTGCCATTTAATTATAGTAGAGGTGAGGAGCTGATTACACCTCAGTATGATCCTGAGTTTTTAGATATAGAGTTACAGGATAGATTGGATAATGAAACAAATCCTGATGAAAAAGAAAGAATAAGAAGACAATCCGTTAATTATACAAAAAGACAAAGTTTTAATGTCATAGGATTGCGAAAAGATCGAACAGGTGATAGTAAACCAATGCCATACGATGTAGAGAACTTTGCTTTTTCTGGAACCTATAATCAAACAGATCATCACGACTTTGAAATAGAGAACTCTTTGGATCAAAGTGTACGTTTAGGTGGTACTTATGATTTTAGTTTTCAACCAAAGGAAGTAGAGCCTTTTAAGAAAATTAAGCTTTTAGGGAAAAGTAAATACTTTGACTTATTAAAAGACTTTAATTTTAATTTGTTGCCAACTAGTATTTCTGTCAATTCTAATATAAACAGACAGTTTAATGAACAGGTCTTTAGAGATATTACGTTAGGACCAAGTGATATCAGATTACCTGCACTTACACAGCGTAATTTTCTATTTGACTGGCAGTATGGTATTAATTATAACCTTACAAAATCACTAAATTTTAGCTTTAATTCAGCTAATAATAGAATTGTAAAGAATTTTATTGATGATGATGGCGCTATAAATAATTCTGTAGGGGTGTGGAGTGGTTTATTTGATATTGGTGATCCTAACTTCCATAGCCAGCAATTGCAGGTAAATTATGAAATTCCTTTTAATAAGATTCCTTTATTTAAATTTATGAGAGCTACATACTCCTATTCCGCAGATTTTCAGTGGACCAAAGGAAGTGAAGCGCTGAAAAATCTGGAAGGAATTCCAGATTTAGGAAATAGTATTCAGAATGCTAATGTGCACAATGTCACTGGTTCATTAGATATGGGGACTTTGTATAAGTATGTTGGTCTAACTAAGAAAAAACCAGGAAGACAGAAAACTAAGAAAAGGAAGACGACGAAAGAAGAGGGAGAAAAAGATGCGTCAAAGCCTACTTTAGATAATAAAAAGACTAAGAAGACAAAAAAGAAATCTAGTAAACTTACGGTTGTTGATAAAGCTTTAAATACAGTGATAGGATTGGTTACTGCAGTTAAAAAGGTGAATATTAACTATCAACAAGATAATGGTATTTTCTTGCCAGGATATTTACGCGAACCTGGATTTGTGGGAACATTAAAGCCTACAGCTGGCTTTACCTTTGGGAGTCAGGCAGAAATAAGAGATTTAGCAGCAAGAAATGGTTGGTTGACTTTGTATCAAGATTTTAATCAACAGTATAGAGAAGTAGAAGGAAGGCAATTGAATGTGCAAGCTTCGGTAGATTTACTAAAGGATCTTAAAATTGATATTAGTGCTAGTAGGAATTATTCAGAAACCTTCACGGAGAATTATAGAGTTGATAGTGATTTGGAATATGAATCATTGACACCAAATACGTTTGGTAATTATACAATCTCTACTTTATTGATAAAGACAGCGTTTAAGACAAGTGATGAGTTTACTTCTGATACTTTTGATGAGTTTAGAGAAAATAGGCTAGTTATTGCAAGGCGTTTGGCGCTAGAAAGAGGTATAACTGCGGACTCAGATGGAGATGGTTTTCCTGATGGATTTGGACCAACAAACCAAGCAGTTCTTTTACCTGCGTTCCTAGCGGCATATACAGGAGCAAATCCAGAAAGTGTTCAGAAAGGTGCTTTTAGAGATGTTCCGCTTCCTAACTGGGATATTAAATATACAGGTTTAATGAACTTAAAGTGGTTTAAGAAACGTTTTAAAAGGTTTTCTATGGCACACGGGTATCGTGCCAATTATACCATCAATCAGTTTCAGACAAATCTTGATTACAACCCAAATAATCCAAATGAATTAGATCAAGGAGATAATTTCAAAAATCCAGAGTTATACGCTAATATTAATCTTACAGAGCAATTTAGTCCTTTGATACGATTGGATATGGAAATGAAGAACTCCATAAAAATCCTTGCCGAATGGAAAAAGGATAGAGCTTTATCACTAAGTTTTGATAATAACTTACTTACAGAGATTCAAGGAAATGAGTATATAATTGGTCTTGGATATAGAATGCAGGATTTGACATTTGTAACTAGAATAGCTGGGAAAAAGACTACCCTAAAGAGTGATCTTAATTTTAGAGCAGATCTGTCACTTCGTCAAAACGAAACCGTGATTAGGTATTTGGATATAGAAAATACGCAAGTAACCGCGGGTCAGGATATTTATGGTATTAAGTTTACTGCCGATTATGCTTTAAGCAAAAACTTAACGGCATTATTGTTTTATGATCATACGTTCTCTGAGTATTCGATTTCTACTGCTTTTCCGCAAACTACAATACGTGGAGGTTTTACGTTACGATATAATTTTGGAAATTAATCAAGATACTATAGTGATTAGGTAAGATTTCATTAGTGACTATGTAATTAAGTTGGTTGACTATTAATTTTTAATAATTTTTAAAGCTGTTTTTCGAAAATCTGATAAAATAGATTTATTTTCGTCTTCAAAATAATAACAACTTATAAATACTTTTTCGGATGAATATTCCTTCAGAATTAAAATACACAAAGGATCATGAGTGGATCAAAATAGATGGAGACATCGCTACAGTAGGAATCACAGATTTTGCGCAGAGTGAATTAGGTGATATCGTTTATGTAGAGGTTGAAACCGTAGGTGAAGAACTAGAACGAGAAGAAGTTTTCGGGACTGTAGAAGCTGTAAAAACAGTTTCTGATTTATTTCTACCCTTAACCGGAGAAATTGCGGAATTTAATGAAACTTTAGAAGGTGATCCAGAATTGGTTAATAGTGACCCGTACGGTGAAGGATGGATGGTGAAGATTAAGATGACTGATGTGTCGCAAATAGATGATCTTTTATCAGCAGATAGTTATAAAGAGCTTATTGGTGCATAAGTATTTGCTTACATTAGTATTAGGGTATACTGGTTTGATTGGCTGGTTGTCTCTAGCTAAAGTTATTATTCCGGTTGATGTTAATGTGAAAGGAAGTGATAAAATTGGGCATTTGCTAGCATACTTTGTTTTTACAATTGTTTGGTTTTTGTTTTTCTTTTATTCGGAAAAACAACCAGGAAAATTCTCTAGAAGTTGGATAAGAGCTGCTGTTTTAGCTTTTTTGTTTGGAGTTTTAATGGAATTTTTTCAAGCAATATTGACAGACTATCGTAGTCCAGAGTGGAATGATGTTTTGGCAAATACTAGTGGCATTGTTTTTGCTGTATTTATTTTGAAAATACTTAAAAATAAGTTAGTTAGCCTTAGGGTGAAATACTATTAATGCATAAGTATATGCGATTAGTTGCCAGTAATAATAACATAATTTGTAGTTGCTAAAAGTTAAAAATTGTATTTTTTGTTTTACATTTTGACTATTACTTGGAAAATACAAAAGAAATTAGCTATTTTAGCAATCATATAATAACATTGTAATATGGAACCGAAGAAAAATCCGAAAGCAGATTTAACCAAAAAAAGTGCCTTGTTTTTACAATTAGGACTTATTTTAGTTTTATTTGTCACTTGGCAAAGTATAGAGTGGAAAACCTATGACAGAAGTAATATCGATATTGGTCAGGTTAATCTTGATGAATTAGAGGAAGAAGAAGTTCCTATTACTCAGAACTTAAATACACCTCCACCTCCACCTCCTCCGCCACCAGCACCAGAAATTATTGATGTTGTAGAGGATGAAGAGGAAGTAGAAGAAACAATTATTGAATCTACTGAAACCAATCAAGAAGAAGAAATAGTAGAGGTAGAAGAAGTAGAAGATGTAGAAGAAGAGGAAGAAATTGCTGATGTACCTTTTGCGGTAATTGAAAATGTACCGGTTTTTCCTGGTTGTGAAAAGGAAGCTGGAAATGCTGCTAAAAAGAAATGTATGAGTGATAAGGTTAAGAAATTTGTTAACCGTAAATTTAATACAGAATTAGGAAGTGAGTTAGGTCTTTCTGGAGTGAATAGAATATATGTTCGTTTTAAAATTGATAGAAGCGGAAATATTGTAGGTGTTCAGGCTAGAGGTCCTCACCCAAGATTAGAGAAAGAAGCTCAAAGAGTAGTGAAGATGCTTCCTAAAATGACTCCAGGTAAACAAAGAGGAAAAGCAGTAGGTGTACTGTATTCTTTACCAATTGTTTTCCAGGTTCAGGATTAGAGTAAAAATATATTTTTATATAAAACTTCCATTATTAGTTTAATGGAAGTTTTTTTATGTCAATTTTTGAAGAAATAACATAGTAGAAGGTAACATAGTATTGGATTTTGACACATACTATCAAAATAAATTTTTTAAATCGTAAAACGATACTGAGAATATGTATAATATAACCGATCAATTTGTAAAACGATCTACCAAATATTTGATAATATTTTTGTTGATTTTTAGTGTTAATTTTTTAAACTCAAGACCATATCAGGTAAAAACAGATACTACTAGGAGATCTTTTGGTGATTTTGTCCCATTTAAAGAAGTGGATGTTCCTCCGGTATTTGCTGGATGTAGTACATGGGGAGAAGATTGTGAGCAACGTAACTGTTTTGGTCTTTCGGTTATGAAATTGGTAAGAAAACATATAAAAAATGGTTTCGATAAAGAAAATAAATATGTTTCAACCCCATTACGAGCGACAATTCAATTTGTTATTGATACTACTGGAATTGTGAAACAGTTTTATGTTTCGGGTAATGATGAGATTATGGATAGGTATGCTAAAGAAGCTATTGCTAAATTATCTAAAGTTCCACGAATACGTCCAGGAAAACATAAAGGAGAAGCTGTAGCTGTGTTTTTTGAACTTAAAATAGTAGCGAAGTCATCGGAGAATAAAAATAATCGTAAGTTATTCTATGTTCAAAGAGACTTTGGAAAAGATTTCAAAGATATGGTTTTTGATAATCAGGTGATACACCCTGAATGTCGAGAAACGGGAAAGGCAAAAAAAGATAAACGTTGTTTAAGTGAAAAAATTAAAAAGTTTGTTAATAAAAGTTTCAATGTAAAGATTGCTGAAAAACTTGGTTTATCAGGTATTAATACGATTTATGTTCGTTTTTCTATCAGCAAATGTGGGAATGTTATTAATGTGCAATCTAAAGGTCCTCATCCAGAACTGGAAAAGGAGGCAATTAGGGTAGTGAAAATGTTGCCTAAGATGAAACCTGCTAAATTAGATGGAGAAGATGTGGGTGTGCTTTACGCATTGCCGATAAAATTTGCGGTCAAATAGGATGTTGGTTGCTTAAAAAAAAGTCAAAAGAATCCATTTTAATTTATAGTAGATAGAATTCTTTTTTTGGTATGCTTGTTGTGTTTAGTAGTAACTGTAACGTTAAAACTAAATAATATGAGTAACAAGCATGATGTTAATGTGCGGAAAAGCACATTGGTAAACTTTCAGATTGGACTTGTAGCAAGTCTATTATTCACCTATGTGATGTTCGAAGTGTATACTTCTGATTCTATTGACAAGATTATTTCTGATCCAATAGTGGAAGAAGATGAGCAATTTATATGGGATGGGGCGTTTGAAGTCTATCAGGAGCCAGAGCAAAAAGTGGTAGCACAAAAAAGACCTGAACCAATTCCGGATCCTACAGAATTTGAAGTCGTTAAGGATGATGTTGTATTAGACGATATTAAAGAAGAGTTCAAAAGTGTAGAGCCAGTAGAATCTACACCATTTAATCCAGATGCTTTAGTGGATAAAGAAGAAGAGGAAATTCCGGAAAATGTTCCTTTTTCTATAGTAGAAGACGTACCTATTTTTCCTGGTTGTGAGCGTTTAAAGACTAATAAGGAAAGAGCTGCCTGTTTTTCTGAGAAGATAGGTAAAATTATTTCTAGGAAATTTAATACAGATATAGGAAGTGAGTACGGTTTAAGTGGTGTTCAAAGAATATATGCATTGTTTGATGTAGCTGCTGATGGAACTGTTCAGAATATTCAGGTCAGAGCACCACATCCTAAGCTTAAAAAAGAAGCGGAAAGAGTAATTGGATTATTTCCAACAATGACACCAGGAAAACAACGTAAAACGCCTGTTACAGTTAAGTATCAGTTACCTATTGTGTTTAAGGTTCAGGAATAAGTAAGAATACATCTTAAAATATCAGAATCCCGTTACGATAATCGTATACGGGATTCCTTTTGGTATGCTTGTTGATTTAAATTTTAATTGTAACGTTAAAACTAAATAGTATGAGTAACAAGCATGACGCTAATGTACGAAAAAGTACATTGGTAAACTTTCAGATTGGGCTAATAGCAAGCCTTTTATTCACTTTTGTAATGTTCGAGATGTATACTTCTGTTTCAGTAGTTGAATTACCTAACATTGCTTCTAAGGACACAGGTGACACTAATTTTACAATGGATGTTTTTAGAGTTGAAAGAACTCCAAAAAAAGAGGTGAACATTAAGACAAAAAAGGTTAAAAAAGTAGATTGGACAAAGCCAAAAGTAATAGATAATAATGCTGCTTTGAAAAATCTCAAAAACGAATTAGGCAAGAGAATTGATGAAGGCGAGTCTAAAGCACCTCCAATTGATTCGATCGTAGATGTGGGTATTGAGGAAAAGATTGTTTATGATATTGATAAGGTTGCTATAGCACCGATTTACCCTGGTTGCGAAGGATTTGATAATAATGATGATAGAATAGCTTGCTTCTCAAGTAAGATTAAGCGATTAGTCTCTAAAAAATTTAATGCTAGTTTAGGTGAGAAATATGGCCTAAAGGGGTTGCAAAGGATCCATGTTCAGTTTCAGGTCGATACCGATGGGGTTATTAAAGAGGTTAAAGTTAGGGCACCGCATCCTGCTTTAGAAAGAGAAGCTAGAAGAGTTGTGGATAAGTTTTCAAACATGGAACCTGGAAAAATTGGGGATGAAGCGGTACGGGTGAAATATATTTTGCCTATTGCTTTTAAAATACTTGATTAAATAATGAAGACCCAGCTAATTTTAGCTGGGTTTTTACTTTGACTGATGTCAAGCTTTAGATCGTAAAAACTTTGCTGTAACTATGCTAAAAACCGTTTATTTAGCTAAAACAGTTGTTAAAAGGTGAATTATAAATAGTTATAAGTTGTCTAAAATGCTTTTAACGCATATCTTTGCACCACTTTTTAAAAAAGCTATTTAGTTAACGTGCAAAATTTGAGTATAACCCAAGTCGATACTGCCAAAGTTTCTGTGATTCAGGATTTTAAAGAGATCACTAAAATGCGATTGGCATTGAGTGTAGTTTTTTCATCCGTGGCGGGCTACTTGTTAGGAGTTGAAACCATTTCTTGGAGTACGCTTGTACTTTTATCGATAGGTGGTTATTTTATGGTGGGAGCGTCTAATGCATTTAATCAGATTATAGAACGTGATCTGGATGTTTTGATGGATCGTACCAAAGACAGACCAATTCCATCAGGAAGAATGTCTGTAAATACCGCTTTTGCAATTGCTGCTATTTTTACCATTTTAGGAATTTCTGTTTTATATTTTATCAATCCGCAGACAGCAATGTTTGGGGCTATTTCAATTTTTATATATGTTAGTTTATATACGCCACTAAAAACCAAAACTCCATTGGCTGTTTTTGTTGGGGCAATTCCTGGAGCTATACCTTTTATGTTGGGATGGGTCGCGGCCACAAATGATTTTGGTATCGAACCGGGCACCCTATTTATGATACAGTTTTTCTGGCAATTCCCTCATTTTTGGGCGATAGGTTGGTTTTTGTTTGATGATTATAAAAAAGGAGGTTTCTTTATGTTGCCTACTGGGAAAAGAGATAAAGGGACAGCTACTCAAGTTGTGATTTACACCATATGGACAGTTGCTACTTCATTAATACCTGTGTTTGGTGTTACTGGTAAATTATATATTACCCCGGTTTCCGGAATTTTAGTTTTATTAATTGGCGGATTTTTACTTAGGTATGCAATTCGTTTATATAAAGTTAGAGATGCCAAGACAGCAAAACAATTGATGCTGGCGAGTGTGTCTTATATTACATTGCTGCAAATTATTTATGTAGCAGATAAATTTATTCGTGCATGGATTTAACGCAAGGGACAACAATAGAAAAACAGAAAAGGGCAAAAAAAACCATGATGTGGTTTGCAATGGTGAGTATGACCATGACATTTGCAGGTCTTACCAGTGCTTATGTGGTAAGTAAAACCAGAGAAGATTGGTTGACTGATCTTGTTTTTCCAAATTCTTTTATCATAAGTGTGTTGGTTATGATTGCTAGTAGTATAGCGTTATATCTGGTTAAAAGAGCCATTGAAAATGAGAAAAAAAGCTTAGCAAGCATTTTATTGTTAACGACATTAGGTCTTGGAATCTTGTTTGTGTTTATGCAATTTCAAGGTTTTGCGGATATAATGGGACAAGGATATTATTTTACAGGACCATCTGCTAATATTGTTCCAACATTTTTATATATTATAGTAGTATTACATATTGTTCACGTAATTGTAGGGCTACTAGTGCTTTTAGTCGTAATTTATAATCATTTTAAACAAAAGTATAAAAGAGGGCAAACCCTTGGTTTAGAACTGGGTGCTATGTATTGGCATTTCGTAGATGTTTTATGGGTTTATCTCTTTTTATTTTTATATTTCGTTAGATAATAAAATTGATTACTTTTGTGGAAAATTTAACAATACCAAATTCTTTATATGGAAACAACTGTTACTAACACAGGTACGGAAGGTAAAACTTGGGGTGGAGGTAATCAACCGCTCAAGGTGAGTTATGGTAAGATGATGATGTGGTTTTTTATCCTGTCTGATGCTCTTACGTTCTCCGGTTTTCTTGCTGCTTACGGTTTTTCAAGATTTAAGTTTATCGATTCATGGCCAATTGCGGATGAAGTGTTTAATCACTTTCCGTTTCTTCATGGAGTAGATGCGCCTATGTATTATGTGGCATTGATGACGTTTATATTGATTTTTTCTTCTGTAACTATGGTGTTAGCTGTGGATGCAGGTCATCATATGAAACAAAAGAAAGTGATTCTTTATATGTTTCTTACCATTATTGGAGGAGCAATATTCGTAGGCTCACAAGCATGGGAGTGGAAAAACTTTATCAAAGGAGAATATGGTGCTGTGGAGACTAGAGGTGGTCAAATACTACAATTTGTGGATGCTGAAGGTCATAGAGTAGCGTTGCATGATATTGCAATTGTAGACCATCATAAAGAAAGAATAGAACACGAAAGTAAAAAAGGAGTGTGGTACGAATCAGAAGGTACACTTCCAACATATACGGTTGAAGAAATAAAAGCTGGTTTCTCAAAAAGAAGTGATCTTTTAATAAGAACACAAATTCTAACCGATAAAGGAGAGAAAACAATATTGTCAAGAGAAGAATCTATAAGAAGATTAAATGCAGATGCAATAGGTGTTGTAGAAGGAGCTAATCTAGTTCATAATGAATATGGAACACCTTTGTTTGCTAATTTCTTCTTTTTTATTACTGGATTTCACGGATTCCACGTATTCTCTGGAGTTGTAATTAATATAATTATATTCTTTAATGTAATTATTGGAACATATGAGAGAAGAAAGAGTTACGAAATGGTAGAAAAGGTTGGTTTATACTGGCACTTTGTCGATCTGGTTTGGGTATTTGTATTTACATTCTTCTACCTAGTATAATAATAAATAGAATTTAGAATAAAATGGCACACGATACAGCACATCACGAATCGAATATATCAAGAATCTGGAAAGTATTTTTTATATTATCTCTTGTAACCATTGTAGAAGTAATATTTGGAATCTGGAAACCTGATTTTATGATGGCAACCTTTATAAGTATGAAGTTACTTAACTGGTTTTTTATCATATTAACATTATACAAGGCATATCTAATTACCTGGGCGTTTATGCACATGGAAGGTGAAACCAAAGGATTAAGAAGGGCAGTAGTATGGACAGCGATATTTCTAATTTGCTACTTGATGTTTATATTACTTACTGAAGGTGATTATATATACGAAGTATTTAAAGCAGGACATAAAAGCTGGGACTTCTAATATCGCCTTTTTGGATACGTTAAAAGCATAATAAAAGATATTAAAAGACGGTTGTTTTCAACCGTCTTTTTTATTTTTGTAAATGAAGTAAAGTCTATAATTTGATGAAAAAGTTTTTAGTTCTCGGAATACTGTTTATACTACCAATAGTGATGTATTTGTTTTTTGCTTCAGCAGTAGATAACTTTTCTAAACTTCCTGTATTAGAAGAGTATATAGGTAATCTTGATGACTTCGAAAGTCTTAACGGAGAACAAATTACTTTAAAAGATAAGATTACGGTATTAGGTTTTTTTGGAGAAGGTATTTACAATAAAAAGGGAAACGCATTTAATCTTACTCAAAAGATTTACAAAAAAAATTATGAGTTCAGGGATTTTCAGTTTGTAATGATTTTACCTTATGGAAGCGAAAATGCTGCAAAAGAACTTTTAGATGAATTAGATGATACAACTGATGTATCTGGATGGGAATTTCTTTTTGGAACTCCAGAAAGTATACAGCGCTTTTTCAAGGGATTAAAGACACCATATGCGTTAGATCAAAAAAACGCTACTAACTATGTGTTTATTATTGATAAAGATGCTAATCTGAGAGGCAGAGAAGAGAACTTGCAAAAAAATGAAGAGAAGATATATGGTTACGATACAAGCTCAGTAGCAGACCTGAACAATGTAATGGTTGATGATGTGAAAGTAATTCTGGCGGAGTATCGTTTAGCGTTAAAAAAGTATAAAGCAGATCGTAAAGAAAAATAGAAAATGAAGAAGTATTCATACGTAGGTATATCATTTGTCATATTAATTTTCGGAATCATTTTTGTCCCTAAAATTGTGAATAGAGTTAAGGATACTTCTATTGTGAAAAATGATAGGATGAGCGCTGATAATCCAATAGCTAATGAAAAACTTTCCTATATAAAGATTAATGGAAAACCTAGAAAGGTTCCAGAATTCGCATTTCTGAATCAAGATAGTTTACTTATTACTAATCATGATTATAAAGGAAAAGTATATGTAGTAGATTTCTTCTTTACTAGTTGTCCTACTATTTGTCCTAGAATGACTCGTAATTTGGTGTATTTACAGGATAAACTTAAGGGATATCAGGATTTTGGTATTGCTTCTTTTACAATTAACCCAAAACGTGACTCACCAGGGATACTTAAGAAATATGCAGAAAATTATGAGATAACAAATCCAGATTGGAACTTACTTACAGGAGAACGAGAAGATTTGTATGACTTGGCTAATGCTGGGTTTAATATTTATGCTGCGGAAAACCCAGAAGTTCCAGGAGGATTTGAACACAATGGATATTTTGCATTGATAGATCAGGAAGGGTATATTAGATCGCGCTATGATGCTTCTGGAAATCCTATTATTTACTACAGAGGAACCATCGGAGTTGAAGAGAAAAAGGATGAAAACGGAGAAGAGGAACAAGTCACAATCTTATTGGAAGACATTAAGAAATTATTAAAGAAAGATGAATAGAGATACATCAGATCCAGAAAGTAAGTATAATAAGTGGATCATTATATTGTCCATAGTCATACCATTAGCAGTCGCTGCATTATTTGGAGTGAATCTTCGTAAATTAGGTTTTGATGTAAAACCGTTGACTTTTTTACCTCCAATTTATGCGAGTATTAATGGGTTAACAGCTGTTATTCTTATGGCTGCATTTTGGGCAATTATGAATAAGAAGATTAAGTTACATGAAAACTTAATGAAATCGGCGATTATATGTTCAGTTTTGTTTTTGGTGATGTATGTAGCCTATCACATGACTAGTGATTCAACAAAATTTGGAGGAGAAGGTGCTATTCGTTACATATACTATTTTATATTAATTACGCATATTGTTTTATCTGTGGTAGTAATTCCATTTGTCTTGGTTACATATGTTCGAGCATTAGCGAAGAGATTTGATAAACATCGTAAAATTGCAAAAATCACATTTCCTATTTGGTTGTATGTGGCAATATCCGGAGTGATTGTTTATCTAATGATTTCTCCATACTATAACTAATGTTAAAACTTAAATTTGTCATTCCGGCCTAGGCTCGTATCTAAGATGAGAACTAAAATATTCTACATATCAATTTTATTAGTATTCTTTACAATTCCTGTAGATGCGCAATGTGCTATGTGTAGGGCGGTATTAGAAAGCGAAGAAGGGCAGAAGACAGCAAAAGGGATTAATAATGGGATCGTATATTTAATGATAATTCCATATGTTCTTATTGGTGCTGTAGGCTACTTTATCTATAGAAACAAGAAAAAAACTTCGGATAGTAATTCGTAGTTTTTATTACATATGTAAATCTTTAACATTTTCCTAACACTGTTAAGTGTAACAAAACTAGCGTAGGATAAGTCTTATCAAATAAGACTACACTAACCAATCCATAATGTTTCTAGAGGGAAAACTAGAAAATTGATCTATTAGAATTTATTATATCACAGAGTCAGTGAGTCTCAGTTAAAAGAAAACAGGTGTAATTTTATGCCTGATAAATCTTAATCTTGTATTATGATTGAAATTAAAGACTTACATAAATCTTACCAAATGGGAAGCAATTCCCTTCATGTACTTAAAGGAATTAATTTTAGTGTCAAAGAGGGAGAACTTGTCGCTATTATGGGATCGTCGGGTTCTGGGAAATCTACATTGCTTAATATTTTGGGAATGCTGGATGAAGCGGATACCGGAAGTTATTTTCTGGATGAAGTTCCTATTAAAGGTTTAAACGAAACAAAAGCGGCACAGTACCGTAATAAGTTCTTAGGTTTCGTTTTTCAATCTTTTAACCTGATTAATTACAAATCGGCGCTAGAAAATGTAGCATTACCCTTGTATTATCAAAGGAAGAAAAGAAAAGAAAGAACCGAAAAAGCCATGGAGTATCTTGGTAAAGTTAGTTTAGCAGAATGGGCAACACATTTACCTAGCGAACTTTCTGGAGGGCAAAAGCAAAGAGTAGCTATTGCACGTGCATTGGCCGCTGATCCTAAGGTGTTGTTAGCAGATGAACCAACAGGTGCTTTGGATAGCAAAACTTCTTATGAAGTAATGGATATAATTCAAGGTATTAATGATGAAGGAAAAACAATATTAGTTGTAACCCATGAAGAGGATATAGCTAATATGTGTAAACGTATCGTACATCTCAAAGATGGTGTTATTGTAGAAGATAAAGCTGTAGAACAAGTAAGAGCATCACAATATGTTTGATAGAGATAGGTGGCAGGAAATTTTTGAGGCAATTGGTAAAAATAAGTTGCGAACTTTTTTATCGGGATTCACAGTTGCATTAGGGATATTAATTTTTACAATTTTATTAGGATTAGGTAATGGTTTACTTAATAGTTTTCTAAGCAGTTTTGTAGATGACGCTCAGAATGTAATTTTTATTAGAGGAGGAAGAACTTCTAAAGCTTTTAAAGGTTTCCAGGAAAATAGAAGAATTCAGTTTGAAAATGAAGATTTCGAATTTATTAATTCGAATTACATTGGTAAAGTAGAATATGCTACACCAAGAATTTATCGTAATGGATTAGCTAAATATAAAAAGGAATCAGGTAATTATAGTATCAGAGCGGTTCATCCAGATCATCAGTATCTAGAAAAAACCATCATGATGAAAGGACGATACCTTAATGAAGCAGATCTTGAAGAAAGAACTAAAAATATTGTTATCGGGAGGCTTATAGAAAAAGATCTTTTTAAAAATGAAAACGCCCTAGGAAAAACCCTTGATGTGGATGGTATCGCGTATAAGATTGTTGGAGTTTTTCAGGATAGTGGAGGAGATAATGAAGAACGAATACTATATATGCCATATAAAACAGTTCAATTGCTTTTTGGGAATAATGAGCATTTAGATCAAATAAATATATCTTATAATATGGCAATGGATACAGAGCAGGCTATTGCTTTTTCTGAGAAAATTGAAGAAGATTTCAAGAAAAAATTCAATGTAGCTCCTGATGATCAAAGTGCCATAAGAGTAAGAAGTTTTGCAGAAGATATTAAAGAAACTATGGTGATTCTAGGTGGTATCTATGCGCTTATATTTGTAGTAGGAATAGGAACATTAATTTCAGGAGTTATTGGTATTGGTAATATTATGACTTTTAGTATAAAGGAAAGAACAAAAGAATTGGGTATTAGAAAAGCTTTAGGGGCATCTCCTAGATCCATTATAGCAATGGTGCTTCAGGAGTCAGTTTTGATTACCGCTATAGCTGGATATTTAGGATTGATATTAGGTATGCTAATTTTGAAACTAATAGGTAATAACTTAGAAGAGTTTTTTATTCTTAACCCAAAGGTAGACACAGGTGTTATCGTAGTGGCAACAATTACGTTAGTGCTTTCAGGATTGTTAGCTGGATATATTCCTGCAAGAAGGGCGGCAAAAATCAAACCGATCATTGCGCTTAGAGATGATTAAACAAAAATAATTGGTATGAAATTTATATTCGAAAGAGATACCTGGCAAGAAATATACGGAGCAATTCGTAAGAATAAAATCAGAACGATCATCACTGTTATAGGTGTAACATGGGGAGTATTTTTATTTGTAGTTCTTTTAGGAATGGCAAAAGGGCTGGATAACAGTTTTAGAAGTCAGTTTAATGATTTTGCTACAAATACTATGTTTCTTTGGGGACAACAGACTAGTATGCCTAATAATGGCTTTAAAAGAGGACGAGGTATGCAACTTACTTTGGATGATGTAGAAGCTTTAGAATCACAAATAAGTGATATAGAGTACATCGCACCGCGTAATGTTACAGGACAATGGGGAACGCCTCCAGGTCAATTTGTTAGAGGGTCCAAATCCGGAGCATTTAAGGTGTTCGGAGATTACCCAACGATAGATAAAGTATCAAAGAAAAAAATATTTGATGGTGGTAGATTTATAAATGAAGAAGATATTAAATATGAACGTAAAGTTTGTGTGATTGGTGAAGATATTTATAAACAGTTTTATGATAAAGGCGAAGAAGCTATAGGCAGTTTTGTGAAGATTAATGGGATATATTTTAAGGTAATTGGTGTTTATAAGCCTACTCAGCAAGGATTTGAAGGTGATGATTCTATTTTCCTTCCTTTTACTACATTTCAAACTATTTTCAATCAAGGAAGAAACATTTCCTGGATGGTAATAACGGCTAAAGCGGATAAGAATATAGTTAATACAGAAGCCAAAATAAAAACTGCACTTAAGCGAATGCATGATGTGCACCCTGATGATGATCAGGCTTTTGGAAGTTTTAATCTAGGAGAAGAAGTGGCAAAAATAAACGGATTTTTAGCTGGGATGCGATTAATAACATATATCGTTGGTATCGCTACACTTATAGCAGGTGTAATTGCTATTGGTAATGTATTACTGATAACTGTTAAAGAACGTACAAGAGAGATTGGTGTCAGAAGAGCATTAGGAGCTACTCCTTCAGAAATAAGAGGGCAAATAATGTTAGAATCTATTATGTTAACTTTTATAGCAGGTCTTATAGGTTTTGTTTTTGGAACTCTCGTTCTTTGGGGAGTAAATAATGCTGTTGGTAATAGCGATGACGTCCCCATACTGAATCCTACTGTAGATTTCTTTGCTGTTGTGGGAGCACTGTTATCTATAGTGCTTTTAGGAACCATAATCGGGTTGATTCCAGCACAGAAAGCGGTAAGTATAAAACCAATTGAAGCATTAAGGGAAGAATAAAATAACAATCAAAATAATCTAATCAATCACAATGAAGAAGTTTTTTAAAATTTTATTAGTAGTAGTTTTTATAGCCTTGCTAGGATTTTCTGGCAAGTACATCATAGATTCTAATAGTAAATCACCGATTGTATTTACTACGGAAAAAGCTTTTAGAACCTCTATTGAAGAGAAAACAGTAGCTACAGGAAAAGTAGTTCCGGAAGATGAAGTAGAAATTAAACCTCAAATATCTGGAATCATAGAAAAAATATTTGTCGAAGAAGGAGCAGCAATAAAGACAGGTGATTTAATTGCCAAAGTAAAAGTTGTGCCAAATGAACAATCATTGAATAGCGCTAGAGGTCGTGTTAAGAATATGCAAATCGTGCTGAATAATTCTAAAACAGAATACGATAGAAATAAAGCGCTGTTTGAGAAAGGAGTAATATCAAGCCAAGATTTTAATGCAATCGAACTTAATTATAATCGTGCTAAGCAAGATGTTTCTAATGCGCAAAGTGATCTTCAGATTATACGATTAGGATCTGCAGGAGGATCTTCTTCTGCTAATACTAATATTAGAGCTACTGTATCGGGAACAATCTTAGAAATTCCGGTAAAAGAAGGTGATCAGGTGATAGAGAGTAATAATTTTAATGCAGGAACTTCTATTGCAACTATTGCAGATCTAAACAAAATGATTTTTGAGGGGAAAGTGGATGAAGCAGAAGTAAGTAAACTTAAAATAGAGATGCCTCTTAAGGTAAGTTTAGGAGCTATTAGAGATAAAGAATTTGATGCAAAGCTTAAATTTATTGCTCCAAAAGGTAATGAAGAACAAGGAGCTGTGCAGTTTAAAATAGAAGGTGAAGTTTTTTTGGATAAAGAATATTTTGTAAGAGCGGGGTATAGTGCAAATGCTTCTATTGTTTTAGATGTAAAAGAAGATATTTTAGCAATTAAAGAGGCATTATTACAATTTGATAGAAAGACAGAAGAACCTTATGTAGAAATAAAAACAGGAGATCAGGAATTCGAAAAAAGAGAAATAGAAATTGGTTTGTCAGACGGTATTAATGTTGAGGTGTTATCTGGTATAACAGCTGATGATGAAATAAAAGTTTGGAATAAAACGGAACCGATTAAAAAGGAACCTGAAGGAAGTCAAAACTAGATAAATTGCTGAAAATTATAATACCTATTTTTGATTTCAGTATAGGTATTTAAAAAAAAAAAACTTATTTTTTTAAAAATAAGTGTAACAAGAAGGATCAATAATATACAAATAGGTATTGTGAAATGAACCGAATAACATTTTAGTATTAATTTCTATATGTTTTGGCAAGTTTCCATCTGACCTCTGAAAAAAATAAAGAAAAACAGATGAGAATTAAAATTTCGATTATTTGCTGTGTCCTTTTCGGGATTCTGGCTACGCAAGCACAAGAAAAGAAGTGGACGCTAAGAGAATGTGTAGAACATGCTTTAGAGAATAATATAACAATTAAACAGTCTGCTCTTAATTTAGAAGCTTCAGAGATTGATAAAATTGATGCTATTGGTAATTTTTTACCAAGCCTAAATGCGAATGCTGGTAATTCTTGGAGATCAGGTTTAGCGACGGATCCTATTACAAATGTTAATAGCACTCAGACATTTAGGAGTTCTAATTATGGAATTGGAGTTGGAATTACTTTGTTTGATGGATTAAGGAATGTAAGACAATTACAAAGAGCGAAAATTAATAGACTATTAAATCAGTATAATCTTGGTAAATCTAAAGATGATATTGCATTATTTGTGGCAAATAGTTATCTGCAAGTATTATTAAATAAGGAATCCTTAAAAGTAATTGAGAAGCAGCATGAAATTACTTTAGAGCAACTAAAAAGAACAAAAGATTTAGTTGAAGCAGGTGTATTGCCAGAAGGAGATATTTTTGAGATTGAAGCGACTTCTGCTGATGAATTAACACGTATTGTACAAGCAGAAAATGCAGTGTTGATTACACGGGTTTCATTAGCACAGACACTGTTAATTAAGGATTATAAAAGTTTTGATATAGCAGAACAAGAATATTTAGTTCCAACGTCTTCTATCATGAATAAATCTATTGATGAAATAAGAACAACAGCTAGAGAGTCAAGATATGAAGTCCAAATTGCAGAACAAAATAAATTAATAGCAGAAAAAGATTTACAAATTGCTAGAGGAGCATATTACCCTAGTTTAAGCGGTTCTTTTAACTACGGAACAAGTGAAGTTGGAAGTAATACATTTTCAGGAAGTGTAGATCCGGATAATCCAATAATAACAGAAGAAATTGGATTTGTAGGGAATTCAGGAGATGCTGTTTTTTCTAGCAGACCTAATATACTTTTGCAAGAGGGAGGACCTACACCTTTTATAAAACAATTATACCAGAATGATGGTTTGTCCTATGGATTGTCTCTTTCTGTTCCTATTTTTAATGGTTTTTCTGCGAGAAACAATGTTAAGAGAAGTAAAATCAATGTAAAACGTACTGCTTTCCAATTAGAGCAAGCAGAGTTAGATTTGGATAGTAATGTCTATCAGGCATATCTGGATGCTAAAGGAGCTGCAGAAGCCTATGAAGCATCATTAGTAGCAGTAAAAGCGCAGGAGAGAGCATATGAGTACGCTAAAGATCGTTATGATGTAGGAAGAACAAATGCATTTGATTTTAGCCAATCTAAATTTAGACTGGAAAACGCACAGAGTAATGAGGTGCAAGCTAAATTTGATTATATTTTTAAAATCAAAGTATTAGAACTTTTTTTCGGAATAAAGCTAGCGGATATTAAATTATAAATATATAACTGCCTATTTGGGCTGTTAACCAAAAGGTTGTAATTTCATCCAATAAAATTAATTTTTTAAAATAAGTCATGAGTAGAAAAACTTTACTAATCATTTTAATAATTGTTATCGTTTTAGTTATTGGACTGGTCTTTGGTAAAAAGGCAGGATGGTTTGGTAAAGACGGAAATCTAAAAGAAGTAGAGATATCAAAAATTGAAAAAATTGATATTATTGAAACTGTTTCTGCAACTGGAAAAATTCAACCAGAAGTAGAGGTTAAACTTTCTTCTGAAGTTTCTGGTGAAATCATTGACTTACCTATTAAAGAAGGACAACAAGTAAAAAAAGGAGATCTTTTGGTTAGAATTAACCCAGATATTATTCAGTCTGGCTTAAACAGATCTCAAGCGGCGTTAGAAAATACTCGAGCAGGTTTACGACAAGCAGAAGCTAGTCTTAAAGAGGCAAAATTAAGTTATGATCGTAATAAAGAGTTGTTTGATAAAGGAGTTATTTCTAAAGCAGAATGGGATAGTTCAGTTTCAGCTTATGAAGTTGCAGAAGCGGCAAAGCAATCAGCTTTTTACAGTGTAAAAAGTTCTCAAGCTACAGTAAATGAGGCAAAAGATAACCTTAATAGAACTACAATCTACGCTCCGATGAGTGGAACCATTTCTAAATTATCAGTAGAGCTAGGAGAGCGAGTAGTGGGGACACAACAAATGGCTGGAACCGAAATAGTAAGAGTTGCTGACTTAAGTAATATGGAGGTTGAGGTAGATGTAAACGAAAATGATATTGTTAAAGTTGCCTTAGGGGATTCTACCATAGTTGAAGTGGATGCATATCTTAAAAAACAATTTAAAGGATTAGTTACTGAAATTGCAAACTCTGCAGAAAGTACATTAAGTGCGGATCAAGTAACCAATTTTAAAGTTAAAGTTCGTATTCTCGAGAAATCATATCAAGATTTAGTAAAAGATAAGCCTGAGAGTTATTCTCCTTTCAGACCGGGTATGACAGCCACTGTGGATGTTATTACTAATAAAAGTGAAGATATTGTTGGAGTTCCAATTAGCGCAATTGTTATTAAGAGTGATACTTCTAGTAGTGTTAAAAGGTCTTATACGAAAACAAAACTTCAGGATTCTGACGAAAAGTTTGAATGCGTATTTGTTAAGGATGGTGGAGTTGCCAAACTAAGAGTTATTAAAACAGGTATTCAGGATGATAGTAATATAGAGATTACTAGTGGTTTGGAGGTTGGAGAAGAAGTTATTACCGGACCGTATAACGTAGTTACCAAAACATTAAAAACAGGAGATAAAGTAACTTCTAAAAATGACAAAAAGGCTAAAGAATAATTATGATAATTAAAGGTATCTTTGCATAAATTTTTTGAAGGATGGCCTATATTCTTTGCTTAGAAACCTCTACAACCAATTGCTCTGTTGCATTAACTAAAGATGGACAAGTAGTTGCGTCAAAGGAGGATTACGATACCAAATATTCACACGCAGAACGTTTACATCAATTTATCACAATAGTTGTTAATGAAGCGGCGATAGCTTTGAGTGATCTTGATGCCATTGCAGTGAGTAAAGGTCCTGGATCATATACTGGTTTAAGAATTGGTGTTTCTGCTGCCAAGGGATTATGTTATGGATTGAATATTCCGCTTATTTCCATAAGTACGCTACATTCTCTGGCAATGCAAGTAAAGATAATAGAGGGTTTTGTTGTGCCTATGATCGATGCTAGAAGGATGGAAGTGTATTCTGCTATTTTTGCTAAAGATTATGAGCAGATAAGAGCTACAGAAGCAGAAATATTAACCGAAACTTCTTATGATGTTTATTTAGAAAATAAGAAAGTATACTTTATTGGCAATGGAGTAGCTAAGTTTGCTGAAATATGTAACCATAAGAACGCAGAATTCATTCCAGAAAAATTGCCATCTGCTATACAGATGGCAACTATAAGTTATACTAAGTTTTTGAGAAATGATTTTGAAGATGTTAGTTATTTTGAACCCTATTACTTAAAAGACTTTGTGACGGGGTAGCATCAATGTTTTTTAAAGCATTATATTTTGATACTAGTTTTATTAAATCTTCGGTTTTTTTAACTTTTAATTTCTCTTTTTTGATGTATTTTTTTAACTCATCTTTCTTGTCAGAGAATACTGCTAGTAAGTCACTTTTTTTAGGGGGTAATTTAATAATTGAACCATTTTCTTCTAGATAATAAGTTTCTATTTTTTTTATTTTTCCTATTTGAGCAGAACCAGTATTAGCATCCATAGTTTTTGGTTCTGTAATTTTGAGATTATATTGCTTGTAGATTCTATATTGCTCATTTTGATCTACAAGAACATAATATCCACGCCTTCTTAAACCACGTTCGTTTTTGAAAGTACAGTAATAGAAATAATCGTTCTCAATTCTTACATGGGTAGTAGGGGTTTTAATAATTTCATATAGCTTAGAACCTTCAGCATATTCTAAAGCGTCATTAAAGATGTTATATCGTATGGGTGCATCATATGTTCCCTTTTTTTCAGCAATTATACTAGCGTTCTGATATTCTTTAGGTGTGTACATGGATCCTGTATACGAATCGAATACTTTCGTTTCCTGAATTGTTTTCAATAATTCTTGAGGTAATTGAGCCAATAAAGTTGAAGTTGTTAAAAACAACAGTATTTGTAGTATATTTCTCATAGATTATTATTTTTTGAGACTAATATACAAAAATATTCCGATAAAAGGTAAAAAACATAGATCAAGTACGGTTTTATTACATAAAAGCTTACATGTTTTATTCCTAATGGTTGAGAAATTAATTTTTTTTGAACATAAAATATCTATGATTGCTTAATTGTGTTCATAAAAAAACCATCTCCTGAAGATGGTTTTTTTTAAAATAAAATAGACTTTTAGTATGGTAAATTTCAATCTCTTCTAGATCTAGTGCTTAATAAGCTTCTAGATGGATTGGCATCACTACTTTTTAGTGCATTATATCTGGAAACAAGACGTATTAGATCTTCTTCTTTTCTTACTTTTATTTTTTCCTTTTTAATATAGACTTTTAATTCCTCTTCTTTATCACTCAGAGCAGCTAAGATTTTCTTTTTATTCATAGGAAGCTCCATGATTACATTACGCTCTTCTAGGTAGTATTTTGTTTTTATTTGCACTTTGCCAGGAGTTGCAGTTCCGCTCGCAGATCCTTTTTTATTAGGTTCCGTGATTTTTACAGAATACTTTTTATATATTCTATATCGTTCATTTAGTTCAACTAATATGTAATACCCTGGTCTTTTTAAACCCCGTTGAGACTTAAAATCACAGTAGTAATAGTAATCTCCGTCTATTCTTGCATGTGAAGTAGGATTCTTTAGGAGTTCAAATAAATCTGATCCTTTCTTCAATTCCAATGCATCAGTATATGCATTGTATCGAAGTTTAGCGTCAAAGGTTCCTGATTTCTCATCTATAACGTTTGCATCTTTGTATCGTAGGCTTTTAAAAATGGAACCATCATACTCATCAAATGTACTTATTCTCTTAGCCGGTTTTATTAAAGATTGCGGAAGTTGTGCAAATAAAACAGGCGACATTACTAAAAATAAAAATTGTAGTATTTTTCTCACGACATATTGATTTAGGTTAATTAAATGTAATAAAATGCAAGATTAAATGCAAAAATATAAGTTTTAACACATTATTTTTATTAATTCACTAATGTATTTGTCTTTTTTATTGCGTATTTAAGGCAAATATTAAATTTCGTTGAAGATATAGCATCTATTTTTTATGGAAAAACAGTAGTCTTGGCAACGAAAACGTTGTAATTATGTAGGAAAAATCCTTTATTCATTTATTTAAAGTGTTGATTTACATCATTTTCTTTAAAAAATAAGTTACTATTTTTTTATGATGTCGTGGAAAAGAATTTGTTATTTTCCTTTTATTCTTAGAAAGAGGAACAATATTATCATTAATGTTTAAATAATAATTACTAAGGTTATTTAATGTACCCAGAACATCTTGTTCTAACGAAGTTTTTGCATCTTAAGTTTCTGGAGTAGAATAATTATAACCTTTTGCTAAGTCTGAAGCAGGTTTTAATTGAGTATAATTAAATAATGAACAAGACAATGTAGCAATCACAAAATAAATCTTGATTTGCACAGTAAGGATTTAACTATTATAAAGATATTAAAAAGTGATAAGTGCCTTACTCAATAAATTTTTTGGCTTGATCAACATCTTCTACTGGAATTTTACAGGCATTATTTACACATACATAGATGAGTGTTTTATTTTTAGAAAACCTTCCTTTAAGTAGTGGTGTTTCTAATGAAGAGGTACTTCCGGCTACTAATTTATTTGGAATATATGTTGTGTTCAATTCTTTGTTTTTTAACTCTAATTGATCTCCAACTATTACGATTTCATAAAACTTATCAGAATAATTAAGCATAAGATCTAACCAGTTAGAATATCCGGCGGCATATCGTTCCAGTTGTGGTTTAATAGTATGTAGCATTTCTTGGCTAGTATTTAAATACATTTTATTATCCGTGTAATGATAGAGTAGAAATAAATTCTTTGCCATTATAGAATTTGATGAAGGAATCACATTGTCTGTATATTCTAAGGTACGCGTAATAAGTTTTGGATCTAAATCAGAAGTGAAATAAAATAATTTTTTTTCTTTATCATAAAAATGATCAAACGCGTATTCCGTAAGTCGTGCAGAGATATCCAACCATTGCTGGTCAAATGTGTTTTGATATACGCTAATAAAGGCTTCAATAACGGTTGCATAATCTTCTAAATACCCATTAATAGTACTTTTTCCTTCTTTATAATTGTGCAACAGAGAGTTGTCTAATTGCAATTGCTTTTCTTTTATAAAATTGGCATTACGTAAGGCAATATCTAAAAACTTTTGATCACCAAATACACGATAGGCATCTAGGTATCCTTTTAGCATCAGTGCATTCCAGGATGTTAAGGTTTTGTCATCAAGCCTTGGTCTAGAACGTTTACCTCTTGCTGATATCAAAATACTTTTCCAAGTTTTAATTTTCATTTTTAATGTATCGACAGATAGATTATGCTCTTCAGAAAATGTTTTATTATCTTCTTTTCTAATTAAAACATAATTCCCTTTTTCCCAGAAACCATAAGAATTTATGTTATAATACTTAGTAAATAGTTCATAGTCATTACCCAATAAGGATGTAAGTTCTTTTTTAGTCCATACATAAAAAGCTCCTTCTTCTAGTTCTCCTTTTGGTGTATTGCTGTCGGCATCAAGGGATGAGAAAAACGCTCCTTCAGGATTGGTTAATTCTCTGGATATAAATTCCAGAGTTTCATATACTACCTTTTTGTACCAATCATCACGGGTTAGTAAATATGCGTCCGAATATAAGCTCACCAACTGAGCGTTATCATATAGCATTTTTTCAAAATGAGGAACATGCCATTTGTCATCTGTAGAATATCTTGCAAAACCACCACCTACATGATCATAAACACCTCCATAGGATATCTTAGTTAGTGTATTTGTTACATATTTAATTAACTCCTCATTTTTAGTTTGATACCCATATCTAAATAAAAATTGATAGTTGTTTGGCATCATAAATTTAGGAACTCGTTTAGTGCCCCCTTTTTGATGATCGAAACTAGTACTCCATTCTTTTATTGATGTTTCGATAAAAGCATTGTCAAAACTAATTTCATCCGTATTAATTTCAATAAAATCAGCAGTTTTCATTCCTTGTTCTAACTTTTCAGCATATTCTATTAATCTTTCAGGTTGGCTATTATATAGATCAGAAATCTGTTTCAACGCTTCTGCCCATTTACCTTTTGGGAAATAGGTACCACCCCAAACAGGTCTTCCATCTGGAAGTGTAATCATATTAAGAGGCCAACCACCACTACCAGTCATTAATTGTACTGCATTCATATATACTTGATCTACATCAGGTCGTTCTTCTCTATCTACTTTTATATTGATATAATTGGAATTCATAAGTTCTGCTACCTGAGGGTCTTCAAAACTTTCATGTTCCATAACATGACACCAGTGACAAGCAGCGTATCCAATACTAACAATAATCAGTTTATTTTCATTCTTAGCCTGAGTTAACGCCTTTTTCCCCCAAGCTTTCCAGTTTACTGGATTATGAGCGTGTTGTAAAAGATAGGGGCTGGTTTCGTGTATAAGGTCATTAGTATAGGTGTGCGATTCCATGGATTGTTTGTTTTGCCCAGTGCAAATGGTGAAAAATAAAATTGATATGATAAGAAATAAGTATTTCACTTCGGTAGTTTTAAGCATAGTCTAAAAATATAAAAAGCATCTCAATACTATTGAGATGCTTTTTATAGATAAAAAATAAATTGTTAACCTATCTCAAAAGATATTTTAAGAATGACTCTGTATTCTGCAATTTCATTATTCTTAATAATCATTTTTTGGTCAGAAACCCATGCAGATTTGATGTTTTTAACTGTTTTACCAGCTTCTTTTACTCCATTTCTAGCTGCATCTTCCCAACCTTTTTCTGAGGTTGCTATTACTTCTATTACTTTGACAATTGCCATATTGATAATTTTTTGGTTAATATTTTATAAAAGGTTCTCTAAATATACGAGATACTTTGGTTTTTATTAAATAATAACGGCTATTATTTATACGGATTTTTCGATATGATGAAAGATAATTCGATGAACTACCCATTTATAGCTTCTACAAAGGCTACTTTGTCTTTCAGCATCTCTTTTAACATGTTTTCTATACCATTTTTTAGTGTAAAAGTAGAAGAAGGGCATCCGCTACAGGCACCTTGTAAAATTACTTTCACTCCTTTGCTTTCTGGATCATAAGAGTCAAACATGATATTTCCTCCATCGCTAGCTACAGCTGGCTTGATGTATTCTTCAATAATATTTATGATATCCTTAGAAGTATCATCTAGTTTTTCGAACTCTGCATCTGCTTTTTTCTCAGTCTGGCTTTTTGAAACTGTAGCATTTTCGGATAAGACTTCTTTGCCTTGCTCTAGATATTCACGCAAGAATTCTCTTATCTCAATGGTGATATCATTCCAGTCCGCCATGTCATACTTATTAATAGAGATATAATTTTCATCAATAAATACCTCTTTTACAAAAGGGAAATGAAACAGTTTTTCTGCAAGAGGTGCTTCCTTAGTATCATCTATACTTTTAAACTCATGTATACTAGTAACTAATTTTTTATTAGCAACAAATTTAAGTACCGCAGGATTAGGCGTACTTTCTGCGTATATGGTGATAGGTACTTTTTTATCAGATGCGGTTTCATTGACGATAGGCTGCCCGCTATTCAAATATTCTTTTATTTGTTCTGCAATTTCATCCTGTACATCAGCCCATTCTACAATATCAAACTTGTCGATAGCAACAAAGTTTTGCGCAATAAATACTCTTTTTACAAAAGGTAGATAAAATAACTGTTGAGCCAGAGGTGAATTTTTAGCGTGATCTATATTTTCAAATTCATAGCTTGTGTGCTCGGTCAAAAAATAATTAGCTTCAAACTTTATAATACTAGCATTAGAAGTAGGCTCTATTTTTATTTCAAAATTCTTTTCCATAATCATATTTTTGGCAAATTTACTAAAAAGTAACTCCATAATAGTAGGGTTTGTGGCATTAAGAATGTTTTAATACTGGGGTAAAAAGATATGTTCTGGTAAAAATTTATATATTTGAAGCCGGCAAGAAATAATATTTTGATTGGGAAAATAAATATTAAAGCCCCACAATATAAGCGGAATTAAACAGTTTATATTGAAATAATTAACCTAGTTTTTCCTTTATTTAACATAATGCCTCTAATGAATTTGAAGAAATACTATTTGTTGTTTGCTATACTGACCTCACAATTTATTTTTTCTCAGGAAGGAATCCCCGTTTATACAGATTATCTTTCTGATAACTTATATTTAGTTCATCCATCTATGGCAGGAGCCTCTAATGCTAATAAAATTAGGCTTACTGCGAGGAAACAATGGTTTGATGTTGATAATGCTCCGAGCACACAATCTGCAAATATTAATTTTAGAACAGGTGACAAAGTAGGCTTAGGAGGTATTGTGTACCGAGATGAAAACGGACGTTTTTCTCAGACTGGTGTATTTGTAACTTTTGCATATCATTTATTATTCTCTCGTGATCGTACCGATCTTAATATGTTATCTTTTGGTATGAGTGGAGGGTTTATTCAGTCTAATGTGGACGAAAGAGGTCTTGATGATCCTGCAGATCCTGATCCTGTGTTAAGAGGGAATGTGCAAAAAGACGCATATTTTAATGTTGACGTTGGGATGTCATATCATTATCTGAATTGGTATACGCATTTTACAGTAAAAAATTTACTGCCTACTGCTAGAGATTTATTTGATAATACGGATATTGGTGCTACTTTAAGAGATTCTAATAACCAACGAAGATATATTTTCTCTGTTGGGTATGTATTTGGGTTAGGAAATGGTCCTTGGAGTTTAGAACCATCGATTCTATATCAGGCTACTGATCAGACTAAAGAAAGTACTATTGATGCAAATGTGAAAGTATATAGAAGATTTGGCGAACTAGCCACTTTATGGGGAGGAGTATCTTATAGAAGAAGTTTTGATGGAGCCGAGTTTTCTCAAACAGGTATCGAAATCGAAAGCCAAAAATTACAATATATTACACCGCTTATAGGTATAAATTATAAAAAATGGATGGTTGGATATACGTATAGTTATCAGTCTAACTCAGTAGTCCTTAGTAATGGAGGTTTCCATCAGTTAACACTTGGATATGATTTCGGAAAGCGTAAAGAACGTTGGAACTGTCATTGTCCTGCTGTAAATAATTAATTCAAACAGTATAGTTTAAAGATTACAAATAAAGGCAAGCTTTTTAAGCTTGCCTTTATTTGTTTATTCCACTTCAGAGCCGATAAATTTCAGCCGTTTATCCCGTATAGGAACTAGTGAAGATAATTCATATATATATTTATAACCATATCCATATAAATTTATGAACGTTGGGATGTTTAGTGCCAACGGTAACTTCTTAGTTGGGAAATTTAGAGTATCACCATCGATGTTATTGTTGCAGTAAATTAATATTCGAGTTGTTTTATCAGGAATTAATTTAGCTAATTTCTTTTCCGTGAAGTCGGAAAAATTTAAATGAATAGCACCTTTAAGATGTTTCTTGTTATAAGCAGATTCAGATCTTGTATCCAGAAGAATAGTGCCGGTATCTTTTGCGAAATCAAGGAATTGATCTAGAGGTACTAATCTTGCTTGTCTATATTCCAGAACTTCCTCTGATATTTCTAAAAAAGAATTATAGTCAACTTTAGAGTCTTGTAATTTTTTGTTTTCTTGTGAGATTACTGACATGGATGTGGATACTATTAAAATAATAATTAGTGTTGTTTTCATTGTTGTGTTTTTTTATTCTTCCCAGCTAAAAGATTTTTTTCTTCCTTGAGTTTTTATTGCTTTTATAAGAGCAGCTTCTAGGTTTGATTCATCCTTTTTACTATTATTTTTAATATGCGCTAAACGTTTCTTGTTCAATTCTTGTATCTTTTTCTGAACCTCTTTTCGTTCATTGCTCTTTTGAGTAATGTATTGTTTTAGTTCAGTTTTAGACTTATTCTTTAATTCTTGCGGCAGTTCTTCTTTAGCAACTTCCTCTAGTTCGAAATCTTTATCTTCTGCGGCATCTACTAGGTCCCAGCTTTTATTTTTATAAAACCCAGAACTTTTACTAACTGTTCTGCTAACTGCGTTTGCTTGACTATATGACCTAGCATTATTATCCTGCTCTGCTTGTAGGCTTATTTTTTTAGAACCTTCATTGCCATAGTAGATATAGGTGTTGTTTAGTTTACGATTTAGTTGCAAAATAATATCATCGTAAGGTGTTGCTATATGTATAGTCTCTCTATTATGATCAATCGCACTATACTCTCCATTAGTTAAATCAGCACCATCTTTCCAATTGGTTCCAATACCTTGTTTGTAGTTACCGCAAAATATAGTATTGATGGTAATGTCTTTTTCCTTAGCATCAGTAGCTGCATCTTTATAGTTTACGGGCCCTTGTGTAAAAGGTTCGTTCCCAGCTATAAAGATTAGTTTAAGGTGATCATTGTTTTTTTTCCAATCTAATTGATTTATTGAGGTATTGATTACTTTACCACAATACTCATTTCCTCCATTAGTAGTTAATGCGAAAAGTTCTTTCGATATTTCATCTAGATCGTCAGAAAAAGGTAGTACTTGCCTTATATAGCCTTCCTTTGATGGTAAACGATCATTGCCATATTCATATAAGGCTATCTGTAGTTTAATTTTGTAATGCCCGCATTTTGCATAGGACAATTCATTTACGATTTCCCATAACTGAGCTTTTGCTTGATCAATTAATCCGTCCATACTATTACTGGTATCCAGCAATAATGCTACCTGTATGTTTTTGGTATCAGGATCGGTTTTGGATGTGTATATCTGATTTGAATTCTTAGATTGAAATGCTAATTCCGAATTTCTATTATTTTTTGCATTACAGGAAACAGGAATTATTAGTAAACATAATAAACTCCATATACATATTGTCTTCATAATTGTTGCTCTTTTATATTTTGGCTAAAACTAATAGTAACTTTTTTGGATAAAAACCATTAATGAGGAAAGCTATGTTGTGAATGAGTGAAAAAGACGTATCAGTTAGGGAAAGGTTCTTTTATAATATGAAAACTTATATAAAACCACAATATCTGTAAATACTGATTTTAATATCCCACATAAATGGATTAAGTTTACCTCGCTTAGATAGTATATGATGAATAAGTTTTATTTTATTTTGTTGATTTTGTGGCTATTGCCAAGTTCTTTTGTTGCTCAAGATAATGCGAGAACATTAGAGAAACCTAGGGGAACAATAACTAGGACGACAATAAGAGGTACTGTAAAGGAAGACAAAACGCTTAAACCAATAAAGAATGTAGAAATTCAGGTGGTTGGTGGTAGCTTATATCGGACTGATAATTTGGGGGATTTTAAAATACAGGCTAGAGTAGGTGATGAGATTATCATACGTCATGATAGCTTTAATACGATCTATCATAAGATTAATAGTGATGAAAGGATAGATGTTAAGGTTCAGGAAGATCCTTCTGCGTCAAATGAAAAAAAAGTAGAAAAGCAGAAAAGATCATCCGCTGTATATGGAGCTAATCTTACCGCTGCTAGAAGCTCTTTGAAAAAAGATGCTGCGACCAGTATTGATTATGTCACTAAAGCTCTTGAAACTATAGAAGAGGATGATACTTTTGGAGATGAAAAGAAAGCCGAGCTTTTTGAAACTTTAGGAGATATTTATGACTATTGGAAACAACCGGATTTAGCAGAAAGTAATTATGTAACCAGTCTTAGTAATAAGTTTAGTAAAGATGTAAAGATTAAACTTGGGAATTCTCAATTGCTAAGTAAAAATTATGAGGCTTCATTGTTAACTTTTAAGGAATTAGAGAAATCAAGGCTTAGCTCTTTACAAAAAGTAAAGGTTTATCAGGGGTTAGGAGATAGTTATAAAGGGCGGAATGATAATACAAATGCAATAAGTAATTATAATAAGGCATTGTCATTAGCACAAAAGAAAAAGTATGAGGATATCATTATTGAATTAAACTCGAAATTAGCAGAAATGCTTCAATTGCAAGGTAATCTTGATGGTGCGGAAAAATATTTAGGTAATTCAGTCCAGTTAGCTAGTCAAAGAAGTAAAAAGTCATCTGCTCGACAAAGAGCAAAGGCAGCAGATTTTTATAATAAGAGCAACAGTTATGATAAAGAGATAGAATTAAGAAAAGAAGCACTTGAGGATATTCAGGATATCGAAAAAAAAGAAAGTTTTAATACTGTTGAAAGAGATACAATTGCATCAGAACCCCTTAATGTTGACGATCGTGCTATTACTTCGCAGGTGCAGAATTACAAAATAGCCAATGCTTTTGCTGCGCAGGAGGAATATGATGAAGCTATCCCATATTTAAAAGAAAGTATTAAAAAAGCGACTTCAGAAAACGATTTGGTTGTACAGAAGGACGCTACGCGTAAATTGGGAGAGGTATATCGTGAAAAAGGCGAGATCAAAAAAGCTTCTGAAACTTTTGAGGAGTATGAGGCAATTATCGATAAACTATATATTCAGAAAGAACAAGAAATATCACAAGCTAACAGATTTAATAGAGAACTGGTACAAAAAGCAAATCGTATTGCTACATTAGAGAAAGATAGAGAACTTAATGAAAGTAAATATAAACTAGCTTTTGCATCGCAGGAGTTAGCAGGTCAGCAAAAAGTAATTATATATTCCTTAATTGGGTTGTCTGTATTATTGTTTTTGGCGGCATATTTAATGTATCGTAATATTAAGCAGCAGCAATATGCTAATAATTTATTAGCATTGAAGTCATTGCGCTCTCAGATGAATCCTCATTTTATTTTTAATGCATTAAATTCTGTAAATACTTTTATAGCTACGAGTGATGAGAGAGCTGCTAACAAATATTTAACGGATTTTTCTTTGCTGATGAGAGCAGTTTTAGAAAATAGTGAAGAAGATTTTATTCCATTAGAAAAAGAAATAGAATTGTTAGCATTGTATGTGCAGTTAGAGCATTTTAGATTTCAGGATAAATTCGAATATGCTATAGAAGTAGATCCGAAAATTGATGTTAAACAATATATGATTCCGCCAATGTTACTACAGCCTTATGTTGAGAATGCGGTTTGGCACGGGTTGAGATACAAGGAGGAGAAAGGACTATTGTCAATAAACTTTGCTAAAACTATAGATGACACCATTGAAATTGTAATTTCTGATAATGGAATCGGGAGAGAAAAATCAATAGCATTAAAAACATTAAACCAAAAGAAACAAAAATCTCAAGGAATGAGTAATATCAAAAAGAGGATTACTATTCTTAATAAGATGTATAAGGATAAAGTGGATGTTTTTATAACCGATTTGAGTAATGAGGGTGGTACCGAGGTGAAACTAATACTGAAAAAAGATAAATAACACTTAGAGGTGTTTTTGAAAAACAATAGAAATACTTGACTTAGGAATAATTTAATAAATCTGAAAACTGTGAATTTAACCGCGATAGTAGTAGATGACGAGGCTAATAGCCGAGCAATCCTGAAAAATTACCTAAATAAATATTGTCCAACTGTTAAAGTATTGGGAGAAGCTGCAAGTGTTCAGGAAACATTAAAACTCCTGGAGTCCAATAATCCTGATCTATTGTTTCTTGATGTAGAAATGCCATATGGCAACGCTTTTGATTTGTTGGAACAAGTCCCAGATAGAACATTTGAAACTGTATTTGTAACGGCTTATGATCATTATGCTGTAGATGCACTTAATGCACAAGCCACATACTATTTATTAAAGCCTATAGCAATTGATAATCTTATAAAGGCTGTAGATCATGTAAGTCATATAAAAGAGCGAGAAAAAGAACTACAGGATAAAGTTTTAACACCAAAAATATCTCCTACTGTTGACGGTAAGATTACAATACCGCAACAGGATGGTTTTGAAGTATTGAAAATTTCTGATATTTTATATTGTCAAGCGGATGATAATTATACGAAAATATTTCTGAATCAAGGTCAAAAATTAGTAAGTAAAACTTTAAAGTATTTCGAAGAATCTTTGAAAGATCATGGATTTGTTAGAATCCACAAAAGCTACTTGGTTAATGTAAATACTATAGTAAGGTATAAAAAAGGTAAAGGAGGTAGCGTACAGTTATCTTCTGGTAAAGAACTTATGGTTTCTTCTTCAAAAAAGGGAGTATTGTTAGATTATTTTAAATAGAAAAAATGAATCAACTAGTTAGCTAAATAATTCTGTCTACTATGTTGATTTATAGAGGCAACAGTTTTTCTTTTCTTATATATTGGAGAATCCATAAATAGTTTTTTCACTTGATTGTCCCAATCTTTTACAATATCAAAATAACTACTATTAACCACAGCCATTATTTGTCCGCAATCATCACAAATATGCTTTTCATATTCTAGAAAATAGTGCGCAAATTCATGAAATGCAACTACTTTTAATATTTCTTGATCCAGTAGTACCATCCAATTAATTACAATGTTTTCTACTTTGTTGTCTTTATCTCTTGTAAGCATTCCTAACGTTGATACTTCAGGGGAAACAGTGAGTGTGTCAACAATATCAATGTTTTTAAGTTCAAATAACTTATCGTAATATTCTATATTATATTCTTTACAATACTCAAAAAAATTATCTAAAAGAGGTTTTAATCTTCCATCGATTTTAACATTATTTTGCGCAATAGTAAAGGTCACACAAAATAATCCAAAAAGCGTTACAAAGCTTTTCTTCATAATAACAGAATTAGGGGTAAAAGGTCTATTAGTATCTTCTTTACTGTAAAAAACTAACAGTCAAGAGATTATCAAATAAAGGAAAAAAATTATCCAAAAAACGATAAGAATTGTTAAAGTTCGTTAAAGAGTAAAATTTTTAACAAAACACATGTTAAAATGAAGTCCAATTCTTACTTTGGTTAGAATTCTAGCAGTTCAGAACTTGTGGGTATATTGCTTTTTTTAAGAATATCTCGCAAAATTTGTAATTCCCCATTAGTGAAGAAAATATGGGATCCTTCTTGGTAATCTTGTTTTAAAATTTCTTTTTCTGAAAGAATAACTTTAGTCTGTCTTGCCACAGCTTCACCAGAGTCTATTATAATAATATTATCCGGAACCATTTTTCTAAGAATCGGAATTAAATAGGGGTAATGACTACAACCTAATACCAGATAATCAATATTTTGTTCTATAAGAGGTTGGACATAGGATGTTAATAGTGCAAACATTTCTGAGGTATGGATTTTACCTTCTTCTATAAGTTCTACCAATCCCGTACCGATAACTTCTATAACTTCTATTTTGGTAGCGTATAGATCAGATGTTTTAGCAAAGAGTTCGCTAGACAGCGTACCTTTGGTAGCTAATACGCCTACTTTTCGAGTTTTAGTATTAAGAGCTGCAGGTTTTATAGCCGGTTCGATGCCTATAAATGGAATATCAAATTGATCTCTAAGTACTTTTATGGCGTTAGTAGTTGCAGTATTACAGGCAACAACAATGATTTTACAGTTTAGTTCTAAGAGTTTTTTTGTGTTTTTAATACTTAATGCTATGATTTCCTCTTTACTGCGTTTGCCATAAGGAGCATACTTACTATCCGCTAGATATATAGTGTTTTCGTTAGGCAATGCGATTGCGATCTCCTTCCAGATGGAGGTTCCACCAATACCCGAATCAAAAATACCTATTGGTTGATTGTTCATTACTACGAGATAGTACTTTGCCAAAAATAAAAAAAACAGTGAGAAATTAGGCTCACTGTTTTTTTATTTTATGCTATAAATTGTAATTTTTTAGATACCTAGATCTTTTTTTACATCAGCCATTAAATCTTTTCCATCAGCCAAGATAACTCCTGTACCTGTAGTAGAATCTAATACATATTGAAACCCTTGTGCTCTAGCTACTTTTTGGATAGAAACACGTGCGCTTTCATAGATTGGCTTTAACAATTCAATTTCTTTTTTCTGAAGATCTTGCAAAGCATTTTGTCTATAATCTCCAATGCTTTTTTCAGTAGCCTGAACTTCTTGCGCTCTTTTAGCATTTTCTTCCTCAGTCTTAGTAGCTACTTCTGCTTGATACTTTTTCATTGTATTCTGTAATTCCAAAACCATGTTTCTGATCTCAGCTTCGTATGTCTTGTTTAGCTTTTCAATTTCACTCTTGGCAGCTTTAAAAGCAGGCATTGCTTCTACAAGTTCTTGCGATGCAATATGTGCTACTTTAGATTGCGCATTTACGAAACTTGATGCTCCTAGGATTAATGCACAAGCTACTAATAGGGTTCTAAACTTTTTCATTTTAATAATATTAAGTGTGTTATAAATTTAAAAATTAATTTCTCTAATTATCGTCATTATCATTTGTCTCTCCATCATTATTATCTGATGGGGTATCATTTTTAAGCTGTTCTTTTAAAGCCTTTATAGAGTCTTTTTTTCTTTTTTGTGCTGCTAAGAGTTTAGCTCTTCTTTCTTCATATTCTTTTTTCTTTGCTGCCCTGATTGAATCTCTAGCGGCTTTTCTTTCTGCTAGCAATTGCTCTCTCTCAGATTGTTTTTTAGATGTTGCTCTATCTCTGTCAGTGACTTCTTTTTCTTGCTCAACATTTCTTTTTTCAGCACGTTCTAATGCTTTCTTCTCTTTTTTGCTACTTACTTGCCTTCTTTTAGAGGCTCTATTTATTCTAAGTAATATTTGATCACTTATATCGTATCTATCAGCGGAATATAACATTACTAAATCCGCAGATTTGTCAAATATAAAGTCGTATTTCTTGTTTTTTGCAACTTCCTGAACCGCAACAAAAACTTGATCCTGCACTGGCTGCACTAATCGCCTTTTCTGGATAAATAAATCACCATTAGGGCCAAACCTTTTTTGTTGATATTCAAGAATTTCCTTTTCTTTAAAGAAAATATCTTCCTCTCTTTCTTCTATAAGCTCTTTAGTAAGAAGAACACGTTCATTGTTGAGATCTTTTCTCATTTGTTCTACTTCCTTTAATTCAGCTTCGATTTCCACCTTCCATTTTTGTACTTTGGTTTCTAAATCGGCTGAAGCTTCATTATACTCAGGTACATTTTCTAAGATATAATCCATATCTATATAACCGACTCTTATACCTTTTTGTGCTTCTGCAATATTGGAGAAAGATAACCAAAGGATAGCTGCTAATACTAAAAGAACTTTTGTTTTCATGATCCTGTTTTGTTTATAGAAATAATCGTGCCAAAATTAAAATTGTTGTCCAATGATAAAGTGAGTTTCCCATCCATTATTTCCTGTCGTACCTGGAATTGGGTCAAAACCATACCCAAAATCAATACCCAGCAATCCAAAGGCTGGCATAAAGATACGTAAACCTGCTCCAGCAGAACGATTTAATTGAAATGGATTAAACCCTCTAAAGCTATCATAAGACGCTCCTCCTTCTAAAAACGCCAGCATATAAATAGAAGCTGATGGTTTTAGAGTAATCGGATAACGAAGCTCTAACGAATATTTATTATAAATTGTTGCCCCATCTTCTACAAAATCTGGATCATTTGCTCTACTAAGAGGAATAAGTGATTGATTTGGATACCCTCTAAGCGCCACAACTTCTCTTCCATCAAGAGCTGTTGCCCCTAATCCATCTCCTCCTAGGAAAAATCTTTCGAAAGGAATATTTCCTCGATTATTATTATAAGCTCCAAGGAAACCGTATTCAGCACCAGTCTTTAACACTAAAGGATTTTTTCCAATCTTAGCAAGTGTAGTATACCAAGTAGCATCAAATTTAATTTTATAGTATTCTAACCAATCAAATCGTTCCTGATCAATCTCTCCTATTTCAGTTCCGATTTCTCCAATCCTTGAATTAGTAGGGTCAGTATTGATAAGATCTTCTTGTTCTTCCAATAAAGTACTACGTTCTTGTGCTAGTTCTTTATAATCAGTACCATCCCAAAGTGAGTAGGGAAGAGACAATTTAGCAATTAGGTTAAATTCTGATCCAGCTGTTGGAAAAATTGGATTTACAGCTGTGTTATTTCGATTAATTCCTATTGTGTATGCTAAGTTGTTAGAGGAACCATTACCAAACGTAAACAATCTTGTGTTGTAGTTTTTAAGGTTATAATGCTGGATACTTACAGCTTGTGATAACGTAAAATAGTTATCAGGCCAGTTTAATCTTTTTGCAATACCAATAGATCCACCAGTAATAAGGAATTTACTATCTCTGTCTACATCACGGGTTCTGTTATTGAATAAAAATTGAATTGTATGTGAAAAAGATGTAGAAAGTTGGAAAGGTTTTTTTCCTCCTAACCAAGGCTCAACAAATGATAAACTATAGGTCTGAAAAAACTGACTAGCTTGAGCTCTTACACGAAGCGTTTGACCATCTCCCATAGGTAAAGGACTGTATGCTTCTTTGTTAAAAATGTTTCTGATCGAAAAATTACTGAACGCTAAACCAAGTGTTCCAACAAAACCTCCGCCACCAAAACCACCTTGAAGCTCAATCTGACTTGCTCCTTTTTCTACAACCGGATAGTTGATGTCTATTGTTCCTGCTTGTGGATCAGCATTTTTAAATTGTGGTTCTAATTGTTCTGGGTCGAAGAACCCTAATTGCCCTAATTCTCTAACGGTTCTTACAACTAAATCTTTACTATATATTTGTCCAGGTTGAGTTCTTAAAATTCGATAAATTACGTGATCATTAGTTTTGTCATTACCAGTAACAGTGATGTGATCAAAATGAACTAGTTTCCCTTCTCGAATTCTTATTTCAAAATCAATAGTGTCATTTTTTACGTTTGTTTCTACGGCATCTATGTTTGAGAATAAGTACCCGTTATTTTGATACAGGTTGGTAAGGTCATCTGCATCGGGTTTTGTGTTGTCAGCAATTTGTTTTTCGAGAAGAACACCATTGTATACATCTCCTTTTTTGATAACTAATTGTCTAGCCAATTGATTGTCCGTATAAACACTATTTCCTAAGAAATTTATATCACCAAAATAATATTTATTGCCTTCCTCAATGGCTAGGTTTAGCGATACACTATTGTTATCTTCTACAACAAGTGAATCAGAAGTGATACGAGCATCACGATATCCTTTTTCTTTGTATTTACTAACAATGTTTTCTTTGTCTTCCTGATAATCGTTCTTAATATATTTTGAACGTTTCCAGAATCTCCAGAATTTTTTCTGCTTAGTGTTTTTCATTGCTGATCGCACTTTACTATCAGAAAATTGCTCATTTCCGTTAATCCTAATTTTATCAACTTTTACGCGATCTCCTTTGTCTACACGCACTAACATATTTACCTTGTTAGTCGGAACAGTGTCCTTAACAGCTGTAGTGTTAATAACTACCTTGGTATTAAGAAAGCCATCTTTACGATACTTATTGGTAATAAAATTACGTGTTGTGGTAATAAGGTTTTCAGTAACCTTTGCTCCAGAAGTAAGACTGTTTTCTTTGATCAAATCTTCTCCTTTACGTTTTCTAACGCCATCAATACGAACCTCGTTTAATTCAGGTACTTCTTGGATGTTGATTTCCAAATAAGCAGTATCGCCTTCTACTTTGGTAATGTAGAAATTAATATCACTAAACAATTCAAGATCCCAAAGTTTTTTAATAACCTGACTGATTCGATCACCTGGTAGTGCAATTCGCTGACCATTTTTAAGCCCTGTAAAAGTAATAATAGTATTTTTACTATATGTAGATATTCCAGTTACCTCAATATCTCCAATAATATACTCTTTTCCTGTTGTGCCAGGGATGCTTTGTGCCGAAAGTAATACTGTATTTAATAAAAATGCAAAGAATGCAAAATACGTAATAGGTAATTTTTTTGTCATCTTTTTAACTAAGCTGCTCACTAGTTTTTCCAAATCTTCTTTCTCTTTGTTGATAATTTAAAATGGCTTCCAATAAATCTGTTTTTTTAAAATCAGGCCATAATATTTCAGTAAAATATAATTCTGCATACGCGATCTGCCATAATAAGAAATTACTAATACGCTGTTCTCCACTTGTACGTATTAATAAATCAACATCTGGTAGGTTTTTAGTATACAAATGCTCATTAATGACTGCTTCATTTATAAGATGTGGCGAAAGTACATTATTTTTAACTTTAATGCTTATTTCTTGTATAGTTTTTATTAGCTCTTCTCGACTGCCATAACTAAGTGCTAATGAAAGTGTCATGTGCTTGTTATCCTTAGTCTTTTCAATGACTTCCAGTAATTCTTTTCTGGCTTTTTCGGGTAGTGCTTGTAGATTTCCGATGGCATTTAGTCGGATATTATTTTTTTGTAGAGTCTTTATTTCTTTTTTTAATGAACTCACCAAAAGCCTCATTAAAGTCTCTACTTCTAACTTGGGTCTGTTCCAGTTTTCTGTAGAAAAAGCATATAAAGTAAGATGTTTTATTCCTATTTCTGCGGCACCCTCTACGGCTTCTCTAACAGCTTTTGTTCCTTTTTCATGGCCAACAGCTCTAAAGAATCCTTTCTTTTTTGCCCACCGTCCATTACCATCCATAATGATGGCTACATGTTCCGGAATGTTAGAATTGAGTTGTTCTTTATTAATCATTTTTTAAAATGCACAATAACATGGTATTCGTCCCCATGTATAGGATATTGTTATACCAGTAAATACATACCAGTCATTATTATCCAAATTACCAAATCCTGTTCCAAATGCACTGTCTGGATCACTTCCGTCCAAATTATCAGTGAATGTATATCTCGCACCAATTTCAGCACCTAAAACCCAGTGTCTTCCCATTGTTTTTTTAACACCAACTACCATAGGGATAGCAACACTCCATTTTTCACTATATGTACTAATTTGATTCCCGTTATTTGGGTCAACTGCCTTAGCACTATAGTTGAAACCAGTCAAACCTGTATATAAATAAGGAGTGAATTGTGGTTGACTATCGTATAAATACCAGTCCCAAAAATTAAATTCTAATCCTGCAGATATTTCTTTTACAGAATTATTAAAGCTAAAACCTCTTTGAACTCTTCTGTCATCTCCTCTAGAATCATTTGATTTTAGGTTAGCATATAAAAAGGATGCTCTAAACGCGTGTCTTTTACTTCGATTCCATTTTCCAATAGCTCCAAAAGCAAGAGCATTTGGTGATATGTAGTAGGTGGATCCTACGTCGCCAATATAATTAGAACCACCAACCATCAGCCCTACCTCATAGGTTTGTGAGTTGATAGATTGTCCAAAAAACAAAATTAATACAAAGGATGCTAAGTATCTCATAGATTTTCAAAAGTTTGCAAATATAACAATTAACTTTAGTACACAAGAATTTGAGTAAAATAGTATGAATTAAAAAACACTTTTTAGTGGATTTTATTGTTTAGTTGCGTTTATCTTCACCCCAAAGCATTTTTTTTCGTAATGTTTTTAAGAAGCTATCTCCTTCCAAAACGACCATGTTAATTTTAAAAGGTGCTTTTTTTATAACAACTGTAGTTTCATTTGGTAAAGCGTGTATTCTAGAGTCTAGAGATACTAAATAGGTGTCTTCTCTTCCAGAAACTTGTAGTTTTATTTCTTTATCATCGGGAATAACCAATGGTCTTGCATTTAGATTATGAGGCGCTATTGGGGTTAATACCATACTTTCTGCATCAGGCATCATAACTGGTCCGCCGCAACTTAGGGAATATCCTGTAGAGCCTGTTGGGGAAGAGACAATTAATCCATCCGCCCAATAAGAGGTTAAGAATTCATCATTAAGACTGGTGTGCACCGTTATCATAGAAGTAGTGTTTCTTCTACTAACCGCAATTTCATTCATTGCAAAATTTAATACACCAAATTCATCAGATTTTGGTAATGTATCTATAGTAACAATACTTCTAGGCGAAATGTGGAATTTTTTATTTAGAATAAGATCGATAGTGTCATTTATCTCCTCTTTCTGAATAGTCGCCAAAAAACCTAATCTTCCTGTATTAATTCCGGCTATTGGAATCCCTAAGTCTCTAACATAGGTTATAGTTTTTAGAATGGTTCCGTCTCCTCCAATACTAAAAAAAAGGTCGTAGGAATGATCTAATTCTTCAAAAGTACTGAAGTGAGAATAACTTTTGTCAATATCATCATGAAGGTCAATTAGTTCAAGAAAGTTTTTTTCGATTACTACCTCAATATTATTTTTGTCCAGAGCTTCTAGTAATTGTTGAATATATATTCCAGATTTTTCATGATAGAACTGGCCGTAAATACCTACCTTCATTATGATATGTTTTGTTCGTTGGTGTTATATGTTAAGATATTTTTCTAAATAATGCGATCTTTCCTTAAGATTGTTTAGAAATAAATCTTCTTGATGCTTAGAGACAATATTGTAACTATATCTTCTAAATGTTTGAACAATATTGTTTATGTCGCTATCATTTATTTTTAATGTAATTTGGGTTACATCATTTTCTGTATTAGAAATAAATAGGCCAAGTAATTTGGCGTTGTTTGATTCTATAATTTGTGAAACTTCGCTAAATGAATAATCTAAAACACCTTTTTCTACAATCAAAATATTGCCTGGTTCACTTAGGAAAGGGGTTTCATTAAAGAGGTTCATAATATCTCTTAATTCAAAATAACCTTGATAATTGTTGTCGTCATCTAGAACGGGCAATATATTGGAATGATTTTGAGCAAACGATTCTAAAATGTCTAACCAGTTGGAATCGGCCCTAACAAAAAAACCTTCTAAAGAATACAAGTAGGATTCTAATGTTTTTTCTGTTTCAAAACATCTTACATCTGCTTCCGATATGCAGCCGATATAAGTACCGTCTTTTAAAACAGGAAAGTGAGTGTAGGTAAGTTCGTTAAATAAAAGCTGCGCATCCACAACTTTAGCTGTTGTAGCGAGTGGATCTATTTCGTTTATTATGTATAAGCTTGTCTTCATATTCCCGGGGCTTTTTATGCAAATTAATCAAAAATATGTAACCGAGGCACTCTCAAGTTCGTATTTTTGCTTTTTATTAAAAGTTATATCAAAAACTATGACAAAATTAAGTGTTAATGTCAATAAAATAGCAACATTACGTAATTCAAGAGGTGGTAATACTCCTGATTTGCTTAAGGTGGCTGCTGATATTCAGGATTTTGGTGGAGAAGGTATTACGATTCATCCAAGACCAGATGAAAGACATATTAGGTATCAGGATGCATATGATCTAAAGCCAGTCGTGCATACCGAATTTAATATAGAAGGAAACCCGATACCAAAATTTATAGACTTAGTGCAGGCTGTTAAGCCAACTCAGGTAACGCTTGTTCCGGATGCGGTTGATGCAATAACTAGTAATGCTGGTTGGGACACTGTTAAGCACAAAAGTTTTTTAAGTGAAGTTATATCGGAATTCAAAAAGAATGGAGTCAGAACTTCCATTTTTGTCGATCCTGTTAAGGAGATGGTAGAAGGAGCTAAAGAAACAGGTGCCGATAGAATAGAATTATATACAGAGGATTTTGCATCAGAATATGCTAAAGGTAATCTAGATTCAGTGCGACCATATGCTGAATGTGCTAAATTAGCTATGGAATTGGGGATTGGAGTAAATGCTGGTCACGATCTTTCCCTTGATAATATTAAATTTTTTAAAGAAAGTATTCCTGGATTGTTGGAGGTTTCTATTGGGCATGCGTTAATAAGTGAATCCTTATATCTTGGGTTAGAAAATGTTGTAAACATGTATTTGCACAGACTTAAATAATTTGGAGAATGAAGTTATATGCTAATGTTTTTGGAGAAGGAACTCCATTTGTAATTCTACATGGTTTTCTTGGTATGGGTGATAATTGGAAAACGCTGGCTAAGAAAATTTCGGAAAATGGATATCAGATGCATTTGATAGATCAAAGAAACCATGGACGTAGTCCGCATAGCGAAGAGTTTGATTACAAACTTTTGGCATCTGATTTATTAAAATATTGTAATGATCATAAGCTAAAAGATATCATACTACTTGGTCATTCTATGGGTGGCAAGACAGCAATGTTTTTTGCTAACAACTACCCAGAAATTCTAAGTAAATTAATAGTTGCAGATATAGGGCCAAAATATTATCCATTACACCATCAAGATATTTTGGATGGATTAAGTTCTTTGGATTTTGAAATATTGAAAAGTAGAGGAGAGGTCGATAAAGCTTTGAGTTCTTATGTACAAGATATAGGAGTGCGAATGTTTTTGATGAAGAACCTATTCTGGAAGGAAAAAGGGAAGCTTGGATTACGTATGAATTTGGATAGTTTGATACAAAATTCTTCAGAAATTGGAGTTGAACTGCCTGAAGATTTTGTTTATAAAGGACGTACTCTTTTCCTTAAAGGACAAAAATCTAATTATATTGTAGAGGATGATGAATCTCGTATTAAAAGGCAATTTCCTCAATCACAAATAAACGAAATTTCAAATGCTGGGCATTGGTTGCATGCGGAAAATCCCACGGAATTTCTAGTATCTGTTATGAGATTTGTTAAAGTTTAAACAAAAAATGTTATGTATGCATAATATTTTAATGAATTAGTTGGATAATTGGTATTTTCTACTAAATTTGGTGCATTATTTTTTCAAAATCCTAAAAAACAAAAACAATTCTAATTTATTATGAAAAAACTACTATTATTAGTTCTATTCGCCTTAGTGACATTGGTCACTTATGCTGGTGGATATAGAGTTAGTGTGCAAGGACAGAGAGCTATGGCTATGGGTCATACAGGTGTTGCCGTGGTGAATAGCGCGGAGCTAGTATTCTTTAATCCAGCAGGTCTTGTGTACTTAGAGAATAAATTAAATATTAGTGCTGGTGTCAGTGGTATTTTTACTGATGTGATTTATCAAAATTCTGACCTTGGAATTTCTTCAGAAACTGATAATTCTGTAGGTACTCCTCTTAATTTATATGGTTCATATAAAGTGAACGATTGGTTAGCTATTGGTCTTGGTGTATATACACCTTATGGTAGTGAAGTAACTTGGCCGACTGATTGGGCTGGTTCTCATCTAGTAAACAATATCGACTTAGCAGCAATTTATATTCAGCCAGTTGTTTCTGTTAAACTTTCTGATCACTTTAGTATTGGTGGTGGTCCTATTTTTGTTACGGGTTCTGTTAATTTTAACCGTAATGCTAATCGAACGACTACTGATATAGATGGAAATCGTTCTAATATTACGGTAGATGATTCAGGAGTAAATAACTGGGGATGGAGTGTAAGTGCTATGTTTAATCCTACTGAAAATTTTAGGTTAGGGTTTAACTACCGAAGTGAAATTATTCTTGAGGCTGAAGGAGGAGAAGCAACTTTTTCTAATTTCCCTGTTACTACTGCACCAAATGCTCCACAGAATGGAACAACAACTTTTAGTGCAGAATTACCTTTGCCAGCAGAGTTGTCGATTGGTCTTTCTTATCAGTTTCATAAAAAGTGGCTGTTTGCTTTTGATTATAACAGACAATTCTGGGATGTATATGAATCTTTAGATTTGCAGTTTGGTAATGGAGCAACTTCTATTAATCCACGTAATTATAAAAATTCTTCTGCATATCGTTTCGGTTTACAGTATGATGCAACTTCTAAGATATCTTTAAGAGCAGGTTATTATATAGATGAATCTCCAGTTCAACCTGGGTTTTTTGCTCCAGAAACACCACGTAATGATTCACAAGGATTTACAGGTGGTTTAAGTTTTGCTATTACTCCTAAGTTAGCAATTGATGCTTCATTCTTTTACTTGAGATTTGAGGAGATTGATGAATCGTATGATTCTTATCAAGAAAACGGACAGGATGTGCCTTTTGGTGGAACCTATAAATCAAGCGCGTTTGCGCCAGGACTTGGTTTAACTTATAAATTATAATTTGAAGATGAAAAATAATATAAAATATTTAGCAATTCTGGCAATAGGGCTTGTAGCGTGTGAGCCGGAATTTGATAATCCAGTTGATGAAGCTGGTGTGTATACTAGTGGAGAAGCTGATTTCTCTAATTTTGTAGCAGTAGGAAATTCTTTAACAGCTGGTTTTGCAGATGGTGCCTTATATATAACTGGGCAAGAAAATTCATATCCTAATATATTATCTCAGCAGTTTGCATTAGTTGGAGGAGGAGAATTTACACAACCATTAATGTCTGATAATACAGGTGGTTTATTAATTCCTGGAGCAGATGCATTGTCTAATAGACTTGTATTGGTTTTTGATGAAAACGGAGTGCCAGTAGGACCTGTTGAATATACAGGAGCGCAGCCAACAACCGATGCTGCTAATAATATCAATACAGGAGATTCTTTTAATAATATGGGAGTTCCAGGTGCTAGAGTGTATCATTTAGGTTTTGAAGGGTATGGAGCTCTGAATCCTTACTTTGGTCGATTTGCTTCTTCTGCATCAGCAACAATTATTGGAGATGCTATTGCACAAGACCCTACTTTTTTTAGTCTTTGGATAGGGAATAATGATATTTTGGGATATGCAACTTCTGGTGGAGTAGGCGCTGATCATAATGAGACAGGTAATATTGATCCGTCTACATACTCTGTACAAGGTTTAGATATTACTAATAATAATGTTTTTGCTGGCGCATATAGTCAGTTAATAGCTGGTTTAACTAGTAATGGAGCTAAAGGAGTGGTGCTTAATTTACCTGATGTTACATCTTTACCTTTCTTTACTACGGTACCTAATAACGCATTAGTATTAGATGCTGCTACTGCAGGAAGTTTAACAGGATTTTTTCAAGCAGTGACGGGTATTGTGACAGCTCAGTTAGCAGGAGCGGGAGTTCCTATTGCAGATGCTCAGCAGATTGCATCGCAATATCTTATAGAATTTAACGAAGGGCCTAATTTATTTTTATTAAAAACAGAAGTTACTGCTACAAATCCTCTTGGATTTAGACAAATGACAGCGGATGAACTATTATTGCTTACAATCAATAGTGGTGCTTTAGCTCAAGGATATGGTTCTGTCGTGTTAACTCCAGAAGTACTTCAGGTACTAGGACTTCTTCAAGCAGGAGGAACACCAACTCCAGAACAAGGATTAACAGTAATCAATGCTATCAGTGCAATAGAAGATGGAGATGTGTTAGATTCAGCTGAGTTAGCTGCTGTTTCAACTGCTAGATCATCCTATAATTCAACGATTAAGGCGTTGGCTACCGCTAATGGTTTAGCATTTTATGATGTTGCACGTGATTTGGTTCAGGCAGCAAATGGAGGTATTCCATTTGATGGCGGAGTAATAACTTCAACGTTTGCAAGTGGTGGTGGATTCTCTTTAGATGGAGTGCATCCTACGCCTAGAGCACATGCTTTGGTAACTAATGGTATACTTGATGCGGTTAAAACTACATATGGAGTGATTTTGCCTTCTGTGAATCCTGGTGAGTACGGAACGGTAACTGTTAGTAATGAGGTTAATTAATTTTAATCACAAATAAAATATTAAAAACCTGCTAATTTTTTAGCAGGTTTTTTTATTGCGTTGTTTTTAGTTACTTTGATAATCAATCTAAACCATTACATATGAAATTCTTATTAAAAATGATTCTCAGTGCTATCGCTGTATTAGTACTGGCAGAAATTTTGCCTGGAGTAAGCGTTAACAGTTATGTGAGTGCGCTAATTGTCGCTGTACTTTTGGCAATCCTAAATGCTATTGTTAAACCTTTGTTAGTTATTTTAACGTTGCCCGTTACTATAGTGACCTTAGGGTTGTTTTTGTTAGTGATTAACGCAGCAATCATATTGATGGCGGATCATTTCGTGTCTGGCTTTAGTGTAAATGGTTGGTTGTGGGCATTAATATTTAGTGTTTTATTATCCGTGTTTCAATCTATATTATACTCTATTTTAAAAAAAGATAAAAGCTAACTGTTTTTCAGGAAGTTAAAACTTTGTCGAATTGTAAAAAAGTATTACTTTTGCAACCCGATTTTTAGTACAAAAAAGTAGAGATAATGAATATTTCAAAAGAGCAATTAGACGATTTAAATGCTGTAGTAACAGTAGATATTGCAAAAGCAGATTATAGCGATAAGGTAGAAGACATTCTTAAAGATTATCGTAAGAACGCCAATATTCCTGGTTTTAGAAAAGGTCACGTTCCTATGGGATTGGTGAAAAAGCAGTATGGAAAAGCGGTTTTAGTAGATGAAGTAAATAAATTGCTACAAGATGCTCTTAATAAGTATCTGACAGAAGAGAAATTAGATGTTTTAGGTAATCCGTTGCCTAAGGAGCAAGACAACTTCAATTGGGATGCTGATGATTACTCTTTTGAATTCGAATTAGGTTTAGCGCCAAAATTTGAAGTGAAACTTAATGGTAAAAAAGCAATCACTCATTATACTATTGTTGCTACGGATGAAATGATTGATAATCAAATCACAACTATCCAGAAACAATATGGTAAGTTAGTGCCAAAAGAAACTGCAGAAAAGGATGATCTGATTAATGGTACTTTTGTGAATGAAGAAAAAGAAATAGAGAATCAAGCAACTATTTCTTTAGATAAAATAAAAGGAAAGAGAAACTTAGATAAGTTTATTGGATCTAAAGTTGGAGATGTTCTAACATTAAAAACAAAAGGATTGTTTTCTGATGATCATGATTTGATAAATGCTCTTAAGGTTAGTCAGGAAGATGCTCAGGGTCTTGATATTGAAGTGACGTTTACTATTTCTGAAATTAATAATCAGGAATTAGCGGATCTGGATCAAGATTTATTTGATAAACTATATGGTAAAGATGGTGTGAAAACAGTTTCTGAACTTAAAGAAAAAATCAAAGAAGATGCAGCTCGTCAATTTGTGCAGCAATCGGATCAACAGTTGCTTAATGATGTAACGGAGAGTGTTCTTGAAAATACTAAATTTGATTTACCATCAGAGTTTTTACAAAAATGGATTCAGGCTACGGGTGAGCAACCTTTAACTGAAGATCAAGCCAAAGATGAGTATGAGAAGAGCGAGAAAGGTTTACGCTTTCAATTAATTGAAGGGAAAATAATCAATGATAATAACCTTCAGGTTACTTTTGAAGAACTAAAAGAATTTGCTAAGGATTTGATAAAAGGACAAATGGCACAGTTTGGTCAGATGTCACCAGAAGATAAAGAGCTAGAAGATATAGCTGCCAGAATTTTATCTAATCAGGATGAGGTGAAAAGAATTTCTGAACAACTAATGAGTCAGAAATTGCTTGCTTACTATAAGGAGAATGTTAAATTGAAAGAAAAAGAAGTGAGTTTTGATGATTTTGTAAAAGAAGTTTACAAATAATCAACATAAACTAATAAGGAATTTATACTTATATTTAGGGCGTTAAACCAAGTTTTGGTTAACGCCTTTTTTATAAAAATAAAATTTCAGAAAAAGAACATATGAATTACGGAAAAGAATTCGAAAAATACGCTACACAGCATCACGGTATTAATAGTAACTACTATGATAAAATTATTAGTAGTATGTACCCAACAGGGATGACTCCTAATATTATAGAAGAACGTCAAATGAATGTGGCTATTTTTGATGTATTCTCACGCTTGATGATGGACCGTATTATCTTTTTAGGTACAGGTATTAATGATCAAGTAGCGAATATTATACAAGCGCAACTTTTGTTTTTAGAGAGTGTAGATTCTTCAAAAGATATACAGATTTATATAAATTCCCCTGGTGGTAGTGTATATGCAGGTTTAGGAATTTATGATACGATGCAATTTATTAAGCCAAATGTAGCAACTATTTGTACAGGAATGGCGGCGTCTATGGGAGCTGTATTATTATGTGCTGGTGAAAAAGGAAAACGTTCAGGTTTACCACACAGTAGAGTAATGATTCACCAACCACTTGGAGGAGCGCAAGGACAAGCTAGTGATATTGAGATTACTGCTCGTGAAATCTTAATATTAAAAGAAGAATTATATAATATTATAGCAAAACATTCTGGACAGACATACGATAAAGTATACCAAGATAGTGATAGAGATTATTGGATGAAATCTGATAAAGCTCTTGAGTATGGAATGATTGATGAAATATTGACAAGAGAATAATTTATAGTAAAGTAGTAATATAGCAAATAGTAAATTTGCACCCTAGAAATATGAGTCTATTGGTGATATTGGGATAGACAAGTTTTTGAAATAGTTAATTATGCCGAAAGAAGATTTAGAATGCTCGTTTTGTGGAAGAAAGAAACCAGAAACCAATTTATTAATTGCCGGTTTAGATGCTCATATATGTGATCGTTGTATAGTTCAAGCTCATGGAATTGTTGTAGAAGAGGCCAAAGATGAAGAAACAGGAGAATTAAGTTCTGAATTGATGCTTCGTAAGCCTATGGCTATTAAGAAATTTCTAGACGAATATGTAATCGGACAGGAATTTACTAAGAAAGTAATGTCTGTTGCCGTATATAATCACTATAAACGATTATTGCAACCAACTACTGATGATGATATAGAGATCCAAAAGAGTAATATCATTATGGTCGGTCAGACAGGTACTGGTAAAACTTTAATAGCAAAGACTATCGCCAAAATGCTGAATGTGCCTTTAGCTATAGTGGATGCTACGGTTCTTACAGAAGCAGGATATGTTGGAGAGGATGTAGAGAGTATTCTTACACGTTTATTACAAGCAGCGGATTATAATCTAGAAAAAGCTCAGAGAGGTATCGTATTTATTGATGAGATTGATAAAATTGCTCGGAAAAGTGATAACCCAAGTATTACAAGAGATGTTTCTGGAGAAGGAGTGCAACAAGCTTTGCTTAAGCTATTAGAAGGAACTGTAGTGAATGTTCCGCCAAAAGGAGGACGAAAGCATCCAGATCAAAAATTTATTGAAGTAGATACAGAGAATATTCTTTTTATCGCTGGAGGAGCTTTTGATGGTATCGAAAATGCAATTCAGAAGCGTCTGAATATGCAGGCAATGGGATTTAGTGCATCTAAATCTGAAGATATTATAGAAAAGGATAACTTATTACAATACATTATCCCTAAAGATTTAAAAGATTTTGGGCTAATCCCAGAAATAATTGGTCGTCTTCCTGTATTATCACATATGAATCCATTAGATAATCATACACTTAGAGCTATTTTGACTGAGCCTAAAAATGCTATTATAAAGCAGTATAAGAAGCTTTTCGAAATGGATAATATCGACTTTACAATTACTTCAGGAGCGTTGGATTACATCGTAGAAAGAGCTGTAGAGTATAAGTTAGGAGCAAGAGGATTACGTTCTTTATGTGAAGCAATTCTAACGGATGCAATGTATGAATTGCCAGAGAGTGAAGAAACAGAATTAAGGGTGTCTAAGGACTATGTAGAAAAGAAATTGAACAAGTCTACAATAAAAAAATTGAAAGCAGTTTCCTAAAGGTATTGATCTTTTAGAGATAGATATTTTAATAGAAGAACAAATAATAAAAAGCTCCTTAAGTTCTAAGATTTAAGGAGCTTTTGTATATAAAAAACTATCGCCTTCATAAACAATGGAGGCGATAGTTTTTTAATTCAAAATAATTAGTTAGTTGAATATTAATCTTCTTCAGAATATAGTATTTCATCTCTTTTTTTAGAAATGATTTCTTCTGTGTTCTTTATAACAAGATCCGTACTGTTCTTAAGATTTATTTTAAATCCATTTTTAGCAATTAACACTTCATAAAAGGCAACCTTAGAAGTTTCACTATAACAAACCTTATCAATATGTACAGTGTTGCTTTTAGTATTTGATAATGATATAGCGGATTTAGTAATAGCAACATTTTCTTTAGTCTGATTGTTGTTTGAAGTGATATCTGTTTCTTGTGCATTCATAGCTATAGAAAAAGAAATAAAAATAAGACTAAGTAAAAGATTTTTCATATTTGGGACCTTTTGAAAATTGTAACTTACTGGTATCAAATTTAATACGAAAAGAGGGCGTGAAAAAGATATTTATGGTTTTTTAGATCAATCGGTTTTTTTAATCGATGAAATACTCATTTTTTGCTTAAAAAAACAATTTCTTACGCAGTTTTTTTACGTAAAAACCGTAATTCAAATTATCGATTTAGGGAATTTTCCTTGTATTTACTTTAGGGTTTTATCCTTTTGAAGTTACTTAAATGTAAAGGAATTTATTTTGTTCAACTCGATCAATTCATCAAGATATTTTCTGGAGTTTGAGAGTCTGGGTATTTTGTGTTGACCACCTAGTTTATCATTTTTTTTCAGCCAATCATAAAATAAATGAGGCCTGGCATCATTTATAACTAGCGTATTTAGCGTGGTGTTATTATGTCTTTTTGCTTCATAATCACTATTGATATTCTGAAGATTTTGATCCAGAATGTGAGCAAAACGATCAAGATCTTTAGGGTGTTTTTTGAACTCAATCATCCACTCATGAGCCCCTTTTTCTCTGTCCTTCATAAAAATAGGAGCAGCCGTATAATCTACAATTTCGCTATTGGTTTCTCTAGTAGTTTTCTTCAATGCTTCTTCAGCATTTTCGATAATTAGTTCTTCACCAAATGCATTAATATGATGTTTAGTTCTTCCTGATACTTTTATTCTGTATGGATTAATAGAAGTAAATCGAACAGTGTCACCAATTTTGTATCGCCATAAGCCTGCATTGGTAGTAATGATTACTGCATAGTTTTTATTAACTTCTACTTCACTTAGTGGAATAACCTTTTGATGGGTTGATCCATACGTATCCATAGGTATAAATTCATAAAAAATACCATAATCAAGCATCAGTAACAATTCTGAAGATTCATTCTGATCTTGTATCGCAAAAAAGCCTTCAGAAGCATTATAAATTTCATAATACCTAAAAGAATTACTTGGTAGGATTTTTTTGTATTGATCTATATATGGTTCAAAACTTACTCCTCCGTGAAAATATACTTCAATATTATTCCATATTTCAAAAAGATGTTCTTGCCCTGTTGTTTCGAGCACTTGATTTAATAAAACGAGCATCCATGAAGGTACACCGGCAAGACTGGTTACATTTTCCTGAATGGTTTCGTGTACAATGGCCATCATCTTTGTTTCCCAATCACTCATCAAAGAAACTTCATTACTAGGGGTAGAACTATATTCCGCCCAAAAAGGCATATTATCTATAATTATAGCGGATAGATCACCAAACGAGGTGCCATTTTCCTTATATAACTCTTTGCTTCCTCCTAAGCGTAGACTTTTCCCTGTGAAGAGTTTAGAATTCTCATTATTGTTGAGGTACATACATAAAAGATCTTTTCCTGCAGCATAATGACAGTCTTCCAAAGATTCCTGGCTAACAGGGATAAATTTGCTTTTAGCATTAGTAGTACCACTGGATTTTGCAAACCACTTAATAGGAGTTGGCCAATAAATATTGTGCTCTCCAAGGCGACTACGCTCTATCATTTCTTCATAATCCTCGTATGATCGTATTGGAATACGCTCTTTAAAAGTTTCATAATTATGTATGGATGAAAAATCGTACATCCTTCCAAGCTCAGTATTCTTGGCAGTTTCTAATAAAACGTGTAATAACTCTAGCTGTACCTCATTGGGGTATTTAAGAAAAAGCTCCATCTGATGAAAACGCTTTTTTAGAAACCAGCTAGCAATAGAATTGACTAAAGGAATTGGCATTTTTTGATGTATCTTTAGGCCGTAATTAGCATTAATATGATTGTGTGATTGACTTTCATCGGAAACTAAAATAATAAAAATAATAACATTCTTTTTATAGATTTAACTTATAACTGAACTTTTTATGCAATATCAGGGAGTACTAACCAAAATGCAGACCGAAATAGGGAGTCCAATCCAGTATTATTTGGTGTTTGAGTCTGATTTTATTCATGTGAATCAATTATTAAATAAAACATTAAGTATAAAATTTGTAGGATATCAATGTTTAGCTTGTGGTGAGAATAAAAAAATATATAGACAAGGATATTGTTATGATGATTTTTATAATCAACCTCAGGTAGGTGATTGGGTGATGCGCCCAGAATTAAGCAAAGCGCATTTAGATATAGAGGATAGAGATTTGGATTTTGAAAAGAAAGCACAGCTTCAACCACATATTGTATATCTCGCTAACTCTAGTAATATTAAAGTGGGTGTAACCAGAAAATCACAAGTACCTACCAGGTGGATTGATCAAGGAGCTCATGAAGCTATAGAAATTGTAGAAGTACCAAATAGATATCTGGCAGGTATCACTGAAGTTGCTTTAAAAGATCATGTTGCGGATAAAACGAATTGGAGAAAAATGCTCAAAAATGAAATCGAAGATCAGGATTTGACTGAGTATCGTGAAAAACTTAAAGAGTTTATTCCTAATGAGGTGAAAGATTATTTTATCGAAAACAATAAAGAAACCGAACTTGATTTTCCAGTATTAGCGTATCCAAATAAACTAAAAAGTCTAAATCTGGAAAAAACACCAGAGTATTCTGGTGTTTTAAAAGGTATCAAAGGTCAATATCTAATTTTTGAAGATGATACTGTTTTTAATGTTAGAAATAATGAAGGATACGTGGTTCAGTTAACTATGTCTAATTAGCACTTTTTAATTCTAATAACTCATTTCCATATAACTCACATTGCGCTATTGTTTCTGTGATATGATCCATAGTAGTTCTAGGATTGATTAAGCACATTCTTAATACAACCTGTCCTAAAAGTACCGTGGTTACTAATAATGCTTCTCCAGAATTCATGATTTTTTCAGAGATTTCCTGATTGACGGTGTCAATCTCTTTTTCGGATAAATTTTTATCAATTGGGTGATATCTAAAATTTATTACTGCTAAGGTTGCTGGAGAAATGACTTCCCATTGAGGGCTTTTTCTTAGTATACCTTCTGTTTGTTGCGCTAATTCTATATTGTATTGAATAGCTTTTCTAAAAGACGCTAACCCAAATGTTTTTAATGACATATAAAATTTTAATGCTCGAAAACGACGAGTTAATTGAATACCGTGATCATAAAAATTGATTTCGGATTCATTGCCTTCTACATCCCTAAGATATTCCGGTTTTTCGCTAAAAGTTCCGCTAAGCCAATTATGATTTTTAACTAATAAACATCCCATTTCATAAGGTTGAAAAAACCATTTATGTGGATCTACTGTTAAAGAATCTGCTTTTTCAATACCTTTTAATAAGTCTTTACCATTGTCGGCAAGTATTGCCGCACCTCCATAAGCTCCATCTATATGGAACCATAAGTTTTCTTCCTTACATATTTTTGCTATTTCATCCAGTGGATCTACGGTCCCGGTATTGGTAGTTCCGGCAGAAGCGATCATACAAAAAGGTTCTAAGCCTTGAAGACGATCCTTAGCTACTGCATTTTTTAATTTGTTTAATGATATTTTGAATTCTAGATCAGTAGGTATAATTCTTATTTGACTCTTCTTAAAGCCTATAACTTTGATAGCTTTTATATTTGAAGAATGTGCTTGATCAGATAAGTAAATTACAGCTTTAGAGAAATCATCTCCACATTTGATTCTTCTAGCGGTAACCAGCGCTGTTAGATTAGCCATAGATCCACCACTGGTAAAAATACCTCCACCTTCTTTTGTACCAAAACCAAAAATCTCTAATAACCAATTCATGGTTAGAATTTCTAATTCTGCCGCTGCTGGGGATGCAGCCCAACCGCCAGAGAAAATATTAAAGCCTGTGGCAATTGTATCAGCCATTGCACTGATGTAATTGCTTGGGCCTGGAACAAAGGAAAATGATTTTGGGTGTGATACAATTGTACTTTGAGGAATGACTTTTTCCATCACAAAATCAAGAACTTCATTAGCTGGAGTTGGTTGATTTGGTATACCTTCTGTTAAAAGAGAATCCATTTCTTCTCGAGTAGCTATTGCTACTGGCTTTTTGGAATCTTGAGTTTCAAAATGTTCTACAATATGATCTATAATAGTATAGCCATATTGTTTCATGTCATCTTTGGATAGCTCTAATTTAGCGTTGAGGTCGTCTTTTTTCATGATATCTTTTTTACCTACTTTATGGGCGAATGTATTATGTTTTTGGGAGTATCTACTTGTATAATTTGATAAAAAATAAGTATTCTCTTATTTACAGAGATTACGACGATTTTATCCAATTACACTACTAAGTCTAAACATCGGTAAATACATAGCTATTAGGATTACTCCCACTATGATTCCAACCATAATGGTTAGTAAGGGATTTAATACATTAGAAATGACTTGTGATTGGTGTTTTACCTGCTGATTGTACTGCTCATTTAATTTCTGAAAAATGAATTCGGTTTGATTGGTTTCTTCTGCTACTCTAATCATAGCAATTAGTTTTTTGTCAAAAATTGGACTTTTTGCAAAAGAAGCACTTAGTTTATCTCCAGCAATTACGGCTTGATTGGTTCTTTGTAAACCTTCCTGTAAGGGGTGAAAGTTGATCATATTCTTTACTAAATCAATACTATCTACCATAGGAACTTTTGCATAAGTCAATAGCGAAAGAGCTTGTGTAAATTGCGCCATATATATTTTTCTGAAGTAGTTTCCGAGAATAGGAATTTTAAGCTGAAAATTGCCTAAAAATTTGCGATACCATTTCTTTTTAGAAACAAAAGTAACAGACAGAATTCCAATAGCGATACAAATTAGGATCAATAATCCGTTTTCGCCTGTAAATTCAGAAAAATTGATAATCGCTTTAGTAACAGCAGGTAGTTCTACATTGTTTTGTTTAAAAATATCTACGAACATAGGAACTACATATCTAAGCATAAAGAAAATAACAATTAAAGCCGTAAACAGTACTATAATTGGATAGGTGAGGGCAGAAACGATTTCTCTTTTTAGATCATTCTTTCTCTTATAAAAATCACTAAGTTCTAAGGTGATCTGAGCTAATTGTCCTGTTTGTTCTCCAATTCTTATTGCATAGTATTCGTAATCTGTAAAGTTTTTATCTTTTTTCAGGATTTCAGACAAGGAATTACCATCAATTAGTTGTGATAACATCTTAGTCATTAGCTTTTGATCTTTTTCTTTTTTCTGTGTTTCGGATAATAATTCCAAACCACTTTTTAGATCAATTCCTGATTTTAATAAGACACTGAGTTCCGCATACCACTGTTCTTTCTTTTTGCTATTAAAAGAGTTTCCAAACAATGTAATCTCCTTGGTTAAAATCTCGGAAATGTCAAAAGAGGTATCCTTTTGTTTTTGCTTGCTAGTATTTTCGATTTTTATTCCCATATTCAGAAATGAATTGTTGGATCATTATGTTTATAAACAAAAATACGATGCAAATCTGTAGTATTGTTAAATGTAAGTTTGATGGCATCAATATTTCCAGCACTCACTTCTTCTCCTTCAAAATAGTAAGATATTTTTTTTGTTTTTAATGTAAAAGAATCAATATCATTGGTGATGCTATCCGAACTGAAGGTATACATTCTCTTTTGAATTGGCGAAGAAAGTATGAGCGTATTGTCTTTTGGATTCCATTGTGCCACTGGATATCTATTAAAGTCGATGGTTAATGCAACTTCTAGAGATTGAATTTTAGATTGATAGTCATAATTATTTTCTATGCTTCTCATATTGTTTTGCACGATTCCCAGAACAGTAAATGCTAATCCTACTACAATAGCAGAAATAACAATAACTACCATCATTTCTGTTAACGTAAATGCTTTTATTTTATGGGTAATCTTATTCATTGGCTATCAATTGTTTTTCCTTACTGATGCCACTTTGACTATATACTATCATTGTTTTCTCATTTTTAGAAATAATTTCTATTTCCCAGGTGCTAAAATCTTCTGTATATGGTAATTTTAGTTTATCATGAATAACCAAATATTCTAATTCCTTAATCCTATTTTCTATACTGCTTTGATCTCTTTTAACATGATTGGTGAATATGTTATTAAAACTTAAACTAGCAATCATAAATACAATGATGATCAATACCGAAGCGGTTAAGGTTTCGATCAATGTAGCGGCTTTTATTTTTTTTAGTATAACCATTTTGCTACATCTTTTTTTGAATTCTTAAATGGTAATCCAGCATAGCCAGGAATAGGATTTAGTAGTACTTTACCATTGTATAAGTGGTTAAGATATACAGAACCGGATTGATTTGCAATGAATTGACGGGTGTATAATGATCCTTTTACGGTTCCTAGAAATTCGATACTACCCTGACAATAAATCTCTCCAATGATTTGCGCATTAGTTGCTACTTTTAAATGTGTTTTGATTCGATTCTGTACTTCTTGTTTTTTCTTTAAGTAAACTACAGAACCTTCAATAATAGTGTTTTCATCGATAGTGAAATTTAGAATTTTATTATTGGAAGCATTGCCTTGATTCGTATTGACAGTGATGTTTTTATCTAAAAGTGTTACCGAAGATGGGTAGGAGAGATGGCATCCTTTTCCTATTTCAATTTTTTTGGTCGCAATTAATTGAAACCTACCTTTTACATTATTCTGAACTATAATTGTTGGAGCAATCAGAAGAACGTCTGTTAATTGTGAAGCTACAGTGACGCTAATTTTTGATGCTGATTGAATGATAACGTTTCCAGATATTTTTTCATCCCCAAGAATAATAGGGTCAGTATTATAAATGATTTTAGGAGGGTTGTAAAACGAGTTTTCAATCTCTTTTTCTAGAGGCACGATACGATCTTCCTCAATAGATTGTCCTTTGGTAAGTAATTCTATATATGAAAACCATGCAGCGTCTAACTCAGGGATCGTTTCTTTGCTTTCTATGGTACGGCCATAATAAAGACTGGATCCCTGATAATAGTTTCCAGAGATATTACCTGCTTTTATACCTTGTTTTGGGAGATAACTATTCCCTTCTAATCGAGTATTACCAACAACTACTAATGGCGAATTTTTATTAGCTAAGTATAGGTTTGGTGTTTTTGGATCTAATGCCGTTCCTGAAAAAGCAGCTTTACTGATTTTTCTGTTATTAACAATAACCTCAGAAATTGTTTTGATCCAGGTTCCGTGATAGTTAGCTGCTAATTTTAATGTCTTAGAATCAATAGCAGTACTTACGGTATCCTCAGAAATAATAGTATTTTTTAGAGATTCGAATAATTGATGATTGGCTAATTCTGTAGCTCCAATTAGTTCTTGAGATTTAATTCTAAAAAATGATTGTACATGAGTTAGTAATAAGAAAGCGCTAAGTAGTATTGCAATAATTACTGAAATCAGTAGCGCAAATTGCAGGGCTTGTGCTTTTATTTTGTAGAGCATCTTCAATTCAAAATCTGAAATTGCTTCGTTTTACCTTTGTATCTTAGTTTTATCGAGCTCGAAGAACCTTTTATGAGTTTAGCTTCCGAAAAAGAATCATTGATTTTCATCAATTGATCAGCACCATTAATTTCAACTAAAAAAATAGCAGATGAATTATTCTGCGCAGAAACCAATCCTTTATAACGTATAGTAGGCCAGGTAATTTCTGGCTTCTTAACTCTTGGTTTAGGGTTTTTATTGATCACTTTTTTTGGACGATACATAGTTCCTAAAAATGGATCTCTATCGACTTCTCCAATAGTAAAAGTGTCTCGTTCTTTTGTTTTTATAGTGGTAAAGGAAATAGCGGTGATGTCAGAATCCACAGGATCTTCACCAGAAAATGCATCTAATACCTGAAAAAGAATCGCTCCCCAGATGAATACAACCACTGGTAATAAAATATATAATCCTTTTTTTCCTTTTAACATGGTATTAATTTATAGTAAAACTAAACGTATCACTTGCTTCACTTTGGTTACCCGCTTCATCAAAAGCTTTTATAAACCAGAAATAGGTGTTTCCGGCATCTAATGTAATATCCGCTGGAGAAGTTACTCGATCTTTAGTAGCCAAATCCGTTAATTGCACATTACGATATACATATATACTATCAAACTCTGCAGTACCCTCTACTAATTCTCTTGTCCATGTAAAAGATACTGCTGTATCTGTTAGTGTTGCTTGATCAGCAGGAGCAGTAGCAATAGGTTTTAAAGGGTTCATGCTATCTACCGTAAGTGTTCTTCCAAAATATAGGGTGTTCTGTGTATTGTTTTCTGCTCGAACCTGCCATTTTGTAACACCTTCAGGAAACGTAAGCTGAATAGAATTGGAAGTACTTGTGCTTTCTTCAACTACTTGATCGCTTTCATCTAATAATTGAATTCTATAGGCAGTAGCATCGGTTACTGTTCCCCATTGTAAAGTAACGGATGTAGTGTTTACAATTGCGTTGTTATCAGGAGAAGACAGTAGTACTTCTCTCGCTGCAAAATCTTCACTTTCTATAACATTAAAGCTAGCAGTTGTGTATGTTGTTTCTGATCCCGAATTCTGAGCTCGTACTCTCCATTCATAACTGTTTTTTACCAGTGTAGTACTAAAATTGGTGTTTGTTACTGTAGTATCTTCTACAATTTGAACTGCATTTTCGAATGTAGGTCTTGCGATCTGAAGTCTATAGGATGTAGCTTGGTCAACTGCATTCCAACTAAAAGCAACTGATGTGCTCTCTACTTGTGATCCGTTAGATGGAGCGATAATCGTTACTATATCATCCGTGATATCTTCTTCGAAGAGAATTTCCTCACAACCTAATACGGTCAATAACAGTAATGAGCTATATAAAAATTGTTTTTTCATAATAATCTTTTCATTTTCTTAGTTTGTCAAAAAAGAGCTCTGTCAAAAATATGTTTCGCATTTAGGTGTTTTAAGTATAATTCGTCAATTCGAGTGCTTCGACCAATAGGAAGAAGTGTATCGAGAATAGAATTATGAATTTAAAAAAAGCTGTTCTCGATATATTTTGTCTTCACTTCATTTAGACAAAACACTTGAATTGACTATTTTCTTTTAGTGTTTTACTTAAATGCATAACTAATATTTATAGTTATAACTTAAAATAATTTATTTTTTCTTTCGCCTTTTCGGCATTTTTATACGTGTTTCTTGGGCAACTGTCATTTTCGTCTACAATATCGAAAAGGGTTACTCGATTCTTATCATTCTCTCCCCAACAGAAATATGATAATCGATACCCAAATATGGTAGTATCTGCAAAATCTATGGTTTTATACGATTTCCCGTCTTTAACCAGAGACAATTCATATTGCTTGTAATTTTTATTTACCAAAAATACTGCTTCTGCAGTATTGATTTCATTGATTAGTGGCTGCGATATTGCCAAAGAAACTGATGATATCATTTCTGCATCTTGCTGTCTTTTTAGATATTCAATAGTTTGTTGGTTATATACTTGCTGTAATTCTGCAATGGTGGTGACCCAATCAATCAGTTCTATTTTGAGAAATTGAGGTTTGGTTTCTATAGAATCTATATACTTAACTTGCTGTGTGTTATTTTTTGATGTAGCTAGGTATGCTTTGTAGGTAGTTTTATCAAAATCTGAAATAGTGATTCCTACTCTAATTCCTTTTTTGTAAGTAGGGATGGTAGTTACCTGAAAATCTGTATTAAGCATATGATTTTCATGAATTCCGATAACGCCTAATGCTACTGGAGTAGTGGTTGCAGTGTGCATCGCAGATTTGTTTACGGAGATGCTACGGCATCCTGCTAAACAGATAAGACTAATGACTAGTATGAGGTATTTTTTCTTATTCATATAATGATCTTGTATTTACCATAAAATGAGCCGCCAAAGATAATAGAAGCCAGCTGATTATACTAGTAAGGTGCTGATTATTATGATTGTTATGATCGTACATATGGTTTCTTATAGTATAGTGTCTGTTTGGTATAAATTGTTACCCTGTTTGTGTTAGAAATTTTTGAGTTGGGTGTCGGCACTTCGACAAGCTCAGTGTGACAGCTCAGTGTGAAAAGTAGGTGTTCTCCTAACTAAGGAAAGGGTTTTGTTAAAAAATTAATATTTTTTAAACTTTAAGGGGTACTTCGTAAGTACCCCTTCCCACTTCTGTAGTACCCTGGGGGTACTTAAAACATAGGCAACACTTAGCTCCAATACAAGTGACACCTCTATCTAGACATAGTCACACCTTTGTTAGAGGTACCCCATGTCTACCTTTTAGGCGTGAGTACCCACTATCATAAGTACCCCAAACTGTATTTTGATATATAGCAGCCCTCTATGATAAGTACCCCTAGCCGTGTTTTGATTCAGAACTACCCACTTGTATAAGTACCCCCTCCCTACTTATGGTAGTGGGTTTTTGAGTGTTTTTGGATAATTTTTGTTAAGAAAAAATTAAAGTTATATACTTCAGAAATATTCTCGTTTCCTTAAGTTTTTAACTTCGGTGAAGACCTCATGTACACATTTCAGAACAGTTTTAGTCATTATTTTTTGTAACTTTAAGAATATTCAATTAATAATGGAAGTATATGAATACAAAGAAAGATATTACAGCTTTTACAATGTATCAAATACATACGAGTGCTAAATTAAAAATAAAAGGAGGAACCGCTACTGATGATCTTATACCATTTAGACTTTGAATTCGATATAATAAAATGTTCTTTTTTCACCTCTGTTTCAGAATAAAAATAAACCGTAACTATGTTATGCTTGATTTTTATTCTTCACTGAAATAAAAAAATCTTAATTTTCTTTTATTTCAAATTCAAAGCTTAAATGGTATTACTAAATGGAGAAAAAATATTGAAGATGGAATGATTGATCGTAGGCCTTAGGTAATTAAGTTTGAAGTGTTTTAATTGAAAATTATTGTTACTATTAATTATCATGAGGGCTGAGGTTCTCGAAGCCCTATACACCAGTTAGCGCGGATTTGCAATCCGTGCAGTTATCACAGAATTAAAATACATTAAGAATTACTATATCTAATTCATTATCTAAATCGGCATAATTTCTTGCGGAACTAAAAATATAATCTTCTGGATGAGCAACAACCAGGCTCTGCGAAGTTTGTAACTTCGAAGGGGGTCACCAAGTAATACTTTTCCAGAAATCGTTGTCACTATGAACATTGGTAATAGGGTTATCTGCTAATGTAATTTTAAGTATACCATTTTCATCTACGTAATTTAAGGCACTAGAATAACAATAATGAGAAGCTTTATTAACAAGACCAGATCGTACAGGATTTAGATGAATATAATCTAACTTTGACCAAAGAAACTTCTGACTATAGATTTCTTCTGGATGATTGCCGTATTTCCAGAATTGAAATTCTTTGTTCCGGTTATGAGTAGTGGAAGCTTTCTTAAATAAATCTAACATCCATTTTCTACGACTTTCTGGTTCTAATTGGATTTGGTTGATGATTGTTTTTGCAGTATGTTTTTTAAAATCTCTAATTAATCCAGAAAGATCATTTTGATCACTTTGAATAATCATATGGATATGATTGCTCATAATGACAAAACCAAATACGACCATTCCTTTATGCTCTATGCAATATTGTAGACTGTCTATAATCGTATCCTTATATCTCTTTCTAGTAAAAACATCAATCCAATCTACTATTGTTAATGTAATGAAATGTGGTTTTGATTGATCTCTTATTTTGTAACCATCTGTTTGCATTGATGAAATATACTAATAAATGATTGCTTTGCGAAGTTTGGGAATGGGCTTTGCGAAGTTTACAACTTTGTATTGCAGTTTTTGTTTTCTTACTCGCTACGAAGAGCAAGGGTATACTAATAAATCATTGCTTTGCGAAGTTTGGAATGGGCTTTGTGAAATTTGCAACTTTGCACTTTAATAAAAAAAAGCTGCAATACAATCTCAAAATTATATTGCAGCTTGTCTTACTTACTGTTATGGCTGCGAAGTCATAGACATTCGCAGAGCGCACACTTCGAAGAGCAGGGGTTGTAAAAACAAAAAACAGCCACAACCTATTTTACAAGATCGTGACTGCTTTTACTGTATTTTCTTACCATTTATTTGCTTTTACTCAAATCATACGGAGAGAGTTTATTATTGAATCATTTTCAGTACTATAATTTTGTCGATTTGTAGAATGACTTATGATGACCATTATGATGCTTTGCGAAGTTTGCAACTTCGCACTGTTTAATAAAAAAACTGGAATTAACTTTTACATCATATTGCAGTTATACTTTTACTTATTTTCTTACTGTTGCGGCTGCGAAGTCACAGACATTCGCAGAGCGCACACTTCGAAGAGCAGGGGTTTAATCACTCTTCGGAGAGCGGGGTTGTCAATCCTTACCAGCACGAGTTTTTTAATCACTCTTCGGAGAGCGGGGTTATGATGCTTTGCGAAGTTTGCAACTTCGCACTGTTTAATAAAAAAACTGGAATTAACTTTTACATCATATTGCAGTTATACTTTTACTTATTTTCTTACTGTTGCGGCTGCGAAGTCATAGACATTCGCAGAGCGCACACTTCGAAGAGCAGGCATTCTCAGAGCGCACACTTCGAAGAGCAGGGGTTTAATCACTCTTCGGAGAGCGGGAGGACATTCGCGCAGCATCCTAACTTTTATTTAATCACTCTTTGCGGAGCGGGGATCCAAAAAAATTATCGCTATAAATCAAAACAGCGTTAGTCGTTAGTTATACGTAACTATTATCTTTCTTAAAAGTACCTACTTACTGTTGCGGCTTCGAAGTTGCAAACTTCGAAGAGCGGGGGTCATTCTTCGGAGAGCGGGCTATTCTTCGTCTGGATATGCTATACCTAGAGATTCAAATGTAGGTTCATTCCAGTACAATTCCTTTCCTTTAGAACTATATAGGTTTTTTAATAATTCAGTAAAGCTAAGAGCAATAATAGGTGAGAAATCAGGGTCTGCATGAATTTCATAAAAACTATCATAACATCTTCCTATTCTTTCCTTATTTAAGTCAATAGTAATATATTGACTCATCTCAATATTTTCACCTATTATAAACCAATCATTACTGATATCTCCTTCAAGTTCTTCCCAAATTACATCTCCTTCAGGATAAAATGCTTTATTAGCATTTTTAAAATTATCAATTCCTACAATTTTAGAGCCATAAGGTTCGTCCAAAAAAAGATTAAGCTCCTTGTAATTTTCAAAGTAAAATTTTAGATCTTCAGGTAAATTTAAATTATTAATTTCTTCTTTTTTTTTACTTAACAAAGAACAATTTTTATCTTTATTAATTATTTCTAATAGTTTTTTAATTTCCACCATTCTTTATATTTATTTTAAACTGTAAATATATTTATGAAACTCTTTATAAAATTGTCTTCTAGACCCAAGAGGAACTTGAGCAGCATCAAACATAACTTCTGAAAGTTCTTGCATTTGTTTAGCACTCATATTTTTCCAATTACCTCTAACTTTTCCAAAAGTTGCTTTCATCCAAGCACGCTCCGCTTGATGAGCTTTAGTATGTAAAACTTTGGATAATCTAATTGTTGTTCCTGAATATTGTCTTGATACATAACCTGGAATATTATTTTTGGCCCAAGCATCCATAACATTATGATGATTGGCAAATCCTTTTTGCTTTACACCATATTTAGCAATACTATAAAGTCCTTTAGCAGGACCACTAACAACTTCAGCCATAATAGAATGACCACCAAGAGGGGTCCCTATATCTGGCCTTCTCTGAATACTTGGCCCTCCAAATACATAGTCAAAACCATTCGAAAAGGAAAAATTATCATAATTATTTACACTATTGTAAAAATTCGAATATTCTTGATAATCCGATTCATAAAGCCATGCTGAACCATATCTCCACCATTTTGTAACTTGCTGGTTGTTTATTATTGAGCCCCACATTAAGGCCTCTAAAAACTGAGCTTCATTAACCTCTATGGTTTTATCAATACCATCATTTACTTCAACAGATTGATCTCCATAAGTATAAACAGTATCATCATATCCTCCATCTGGATCAACTCTGATTATAGGGTTGTTTCCCATTGCCATATATGGTGATGCATATTGCCCGGCAGGATCCGTAGTCAACCATCTACCAATTCGTGCATCCCACAACCTAAGTTGAAATGCAGGTTTCCCAGTTTCGGGATCTACTTCTTGTCCTTGGTAGGCGTATCTGTACCCTTCGGCTCCGCTCAGGCTACGTCCTGGCATTGGCATTCCAAAAGGATAATAATCCGTTGCTGAGGTCATTGCGATTGCTTGTCCGGTATTGGTTCTACCCACTACAGAACGTACATTGCCCAAATGATCGGTTAATTGATAATACTTACTACCGTCTGATTTATGGACTCCTAATCTACTAGCTCCATAGATGGTGTTTTCTACTAGATTAGTGCCATTAGCGTCTTTTCTATAAATCGCCATCGCCGTTCCTGCGGCATCACGGATATAAAAATCTGTATAGGTTAAACCACCATTAGTAGGATTATACGATTCCTTGCGTACTCTATGATTTTTATCATTGTAAAAGAACTTGACCAGTGGCTGGTCAGCCTTTTTAATTTCTGTTACTAATCCACTGGCGTTATAAAGATACGTAATCTTTTCTTCTTTATTTTCTATAAGTTGTCCTATATCATTATACACATAATTAGTTCCATTTTCATCTCCTACCTGATCTCCAATATCATCCGCCCCATCTACATCTCCTGCTGCATCGTCTACACGTAGTAATTGGTTGGGTTTATCGGTTTTATATTCGTAGGATAACTTATCCATGGCATTGCTGCCTTGATGAGTGTCTTTATTACGATTTAGTTTCTGGATGTTTCCATTGGCATCATAGGTGATGTCATATACATTATAGTCAGCATCGCCTTGTACGGTTCCATCAGTAGCAATCTTAGCACTAAAGGTACGACTACTTGTTGCTGTGATACTAAAGCCATTTTCTAAAGTAATAGATCTCCTAGCTTCTGCATTGGTAGTGCTACTAATAGGTTGGTTCAATGGATCTAAATCTAAAGGGACACTAGTATCCGCTTCATTTACTTGTTGATTAAAACTAGCACCTGTTAACCAGTTATTTTTATTATAAGAATAATAATAAGAATCTGGGCTGTTGTTATTTTGTCCTAAGGTGTTCCAAGTGATGGATTTTATATTTCCGTTATACTGTTCTATTCCATTAGGTGTAGTAGGTATGGTTTTAGGAGTTCCTGTTCGTTTATAATCTTCATCATAATAATGTACATTCATCCCAAAAAGATCATTGTTATCTCCACCTGGATCAGTAGCTGCTGTTAGGTTTGCACTGTTAATACTTTTTAGCGCACCGTTTAGATTATACACATAATCAATTCCTTGTAATCCTTCTGCCAGGTCCAATCTTTTTAATGCTCCAGTTTCATTATATTCGTACCTAGCGTGTTCTTTATAGTCGCTGCCATAGGTAGCCGTTTCTACTTTGGTTAAACTATAATCATTTTTATCATAGGTATATTGATGTATAAACAGATCGGTAGTACTGTGTTTTTGATAGAGTACACGGTTTACCTGACTGGTAATTGGATCATATTCATAATCGATCGTTTTAGTTCCTAAACCGACTATATTCTGCACAATCCATTGTACTCTACCATAGATGTCATAACTATAGTAGGTAGTGGTGTTCTCGTTCCAGGTTTTTGCTACGTTCCCTGATAAAAAAGAAGGGTTGGCGTAGCTACTATGTACATTTTCTAGATAGGTTTTATCCGATTGTAATAATGCATCGTAGGTGGTGATATGGACTTCTGCTCTATTAGATACAGGTATCAGCGGAGTATCAGGATCGAGGTTTTCAAAACGATATATAGATTTATCTCCATCGGAAACCGTATTATAGTATGCGATACCACTTTCTATAGGCCTTCCTAAATGATCATAATTTGTATAAGCATATTGCTCATAATAGTTAAGATTGGTATACCGTCTTGTTTGTTTACTGTTTTGAGAATAACGAATCTGTCCATCCCTACGGTACTTAAACCAAGCTTCACCCTCATCAGGACTTTTGGTATAGGTTAATTGCCCTAAGGCATTATACTCAAAAGTACTTTCTAAGTGCTGTAAGGGTTGCTTACTGCTTAGTAAGCGCCCTGCTTTATCGTATTCATTGAGGCTATAGTCGTAATAGTTTTCTTTATAAGTAACCGTGATTGGTGAGTTCTCATTAAAGGTATAACTATCTATATCGCTAACTGCTACACGATAAAATCCAGAAGGCAAAGTTCCCCAAGAAGTAGTTATAATTTGTTCCGTTATTAAATCAAAAACTTCTAAAGAAATTCCTGAATTTCCAGAAATTGATATTCCACTAGTACCAACTGGTAGATGTATATCTACAAATCCTTGTTCAGCTATAGTAACATAAGAGGGTCTTGAAGTAGTGCCACCTTCTTCATTGCCACTTCTGGCTGCTGCCAGCGTTCTACCATCTGTATCGGTAAAGACTACAGATTCTACTCCGTGTACATCTCTGGCTACAGTTTTCACAATTTTGTAGTCGTTATATTTTGTGTCTCCAAAAGCTGCCGATTGTGATAATTCTTGTCCGGCAGGCATAGAAAACACATAGCCTTGTTTCCATTCATTATCTATTTTATTACCACCAATTGTTTTTAGCGCTGTTCCTGGATTTAGTTCACTATAGATCGTTCTGGAATAGGGCCTATTGGTAACATCCTGATATGGATCCGTATCGTTATTCTCGCTATAGTACCAACCAAGAGTGTTTTCCTCAGTGGTTACAGGAGTAGGGTTCTCGATATCAGCGTTTTCATAATCGCTGATATTAAAATTAACATTGCCTGATTTTTTGATAAATCCATCTTTGTAGGTAAATGCCCCTTCACTTCCTATAGGAGCAGTTAAGGTACTTAAGGCGGGTCTTCCTTGTCGGTCATAACGTACTTCACTAGCCCAAGTTTTCTTTCCTTTAAGATCAAAAGATTGTGATTGTGTTCCCTTACCTAAGTTGTCGTAATAACTTACACTGGCTCCAATAAAATTACCCACTACATTTTCTGTAATTCCGTAACTATTCACCGATACCCAGTTTTTATCGGTATCAGTTACATGAAAAGGGCCATAACTATTTTCTGTTATTTCGAATCCACTTTGCGCATAGGATACGGATAAAATACCAGGATTATTACCTGATTCTGATACGTTGTAATTTTGTATTCCTGCACGAGTCCAAGATAATTCGGGATCTGTAATGGTAGCTAGTATGTCATTATTGAAAAAGAATCGTAATTGTGAACTACTTAATTTTTCAATACGTATACGGTGTTCAGTTTGTAGTATTATATCGTCTAACCTTCCTGCTTCAGTTCCATCTGGTTTTTTGACGGTTATTGTATATCGATTTCCTAATAAACCACCTCTACCATCCAAAGCTATCGTAATGGCGTATTGATTGTTGTTCAATAAACTTGGTGTTGTAGTTTGTGATAAAAATATAGACGCTGAAGAAAATTTTGTTTCTATGAAGGGTGCAAGGTTATTACCATCTACTTTGAAATTAGTGATTTCAAAATATCCTGTCGTTTGCTCCTGAGATAATACCTCAAAAGATAATAGCTTTCCATTTCCTGATACGGTATTGGTATTAATAATATCAAGTCCTGTATTCTGATACCAGTTTAAGTCCTGAGCTATTGTTGTTAATGAAACAGCTAGTACTACAAAAAGGGTGATGTATGATTTTAAATTTCTCATTGTTTTTCTATAGTTTAAAGCTGATTATTGTTGATTAATTGGATCACCATCACCATCTCCATCGATTCCACAGTCTCCTCTTTGATGGTTTCCTGATCGCTCTGTAGTAGTTTGGTAGTTTTTATCTCTTACTTGGCATTTATAATGTCGTCTACCTCCTGTAGCACAACTTGTTGTAAGGCTTTTGGTATTAGATGAGCTCCATCCTCCATAACTTAAGTTTGATGAGCTAGTACCAATAGCGAATCGGTATTCATATTCAAAACTTCCACCGCCAGCTGTTGCAGTTAAAGTAGTCGTGGATACATTAGGGTCACCAATACCAAGACTTAATGTAAGCGTATTAGGGTTAGTCGTATTGCTAGTTGTAGGACTACCATAATTATAATTGATTTCTTTATTCAGTTTAAACCCTCCTGTTATTTCTGGAGTATCCATTACTTCTGTATAGGTCTTTTTTAGTCTACCTGTAGCATCATATTCGTATTTAGTAGCTAGATTATTCGCTCCAATGATATAGGATAATTCATCCCACTCGTTATAGACATAAGAAGTCATAGAGGATGCTATCGGTAATAATCTGAAATCATCATAAATGGTAGTTCCAGAAGTATTATATATATATACTTCCTGACCATTTGAAATGTCCCCAGTATAAAAATTAAGCTGTACCCAATCTCCGGCAGGAATTATCTCTGCTAAATGATGGGAAATTACTGCGCCATCAGCTCGCAATTTAGTATTGGTATAGTTTTCACTATTGTTTGCTCCTTTATATACCCATACGGATACTTTATAGTTCCCTGCTTCTGGTGTTACAGCAAAAGCTCTTACGTTTGCCGGTGCTTCTACTGCTTTTGTTCCTGTGTGATAGATGTCGGATAGGGTAGCAGTACTTCCTTTTGATACTTCTCCACTAAAATAGTCCGTATCCGGAATCAAATCTTCTGCACCCGAATAATACATTTCTGTATAGCCAGCATTAGCAACTGCAAATACTTTGGAATTATCATCTCCCATTTTTGTAGAAGTTTTATTTCCATTAATATCTTTTGATTCTAATGGCATGGAATAATGATCATACAAATTAACGGTTGAAGTATTGATCCATTCGGAATTGGATTGATTATCAGGATCTGACCAATTAAAGTTGTCGTCATTTCCTGTGTATCCTAGATAGGTTCCATCCTCATCAAGCTCTCCTTTCCAGGCAAAAGTTTTATGCTTACGCCAGATCTTTTCTACATCATTGATTGGAGTAGTGGTGGAGCCATTATAGTTACGATAGGTCCATTCATTATTCCAAGTATTTATGCTAGAATTGATAGTTTTCCAAGTGTTTCCGTCTTTTAACTGAGTTAATGTTGCAGTCGTTTGGGTGAGCATGTTTTTGTTAGTAGGGTTATCTACTTTTGCTCCCATACTATACCCATCAGTATTGTTGGTATAATTATCTATATAATACGCTGGAGTGACTTTGGTTTTAAATTCGGTACCCTCACTAGATGTAGATCTGGTTTCGGTAACTTGTCCAGTTAGGAAATCATGGTTGTCATAGTTGGTGGTGTTTGTAAACCCTCCTTCTGATGTTGTTGTACTTTCTAAAACACTAGGGTAATTAATTCTACTTGTTGCAACTACATTATTACTTGTGTTACAGGAATGTATTGGAAAACAGAATTCTAATGGTTCTGTAATTGATTTAGATAAATAAGATTCCTGAGAGACACCTGCTCTAAAGTCAATATCTTGAGATTGACTGTACGTATTTGTTTTTTCAAATAGCAAGTTTCCTTTAGAATTATATGTCCTAAGGCTATTAAGTCTTCCTAAATTGGATAAATTATTAATGATTTTGTAATTCCTTAAATTAAGGTTGTCGGGAAGATCTTCACTTACACGTTCGACTTTAAAATGGTCTCCAAGAGCGTAAAAAGAACTGTTGTTTTCATATGGTTGGAGTGTCTCAAAATCATATTCACTTTTGCTTATCAGATGATTATTAGAGTCTATATTTCTAACGGTAACATTACTATATGTTACAAGTGGAGAAGGTAACTCTGATACATATGGAATTGGTTTAGACTCATTGGATGGGGCATAGGAAGTTATGCCAGATGACCTGTAGTTAGAATGATTAGGGTCTTCATTAAATGCTATGTCATTGTATGAGTAATTTATCTTATTCTCTAGTATCCCATCACTAACTACTATGTTTTTGACTCTAATTCCTCCTCCTCTTTGTTCTCCTTTTATTTTGGAAGAAGATATTTGAGAATGAAAATTAACATCATCGTTATCATATGACGCCCTCCATTCCTGACATTGGTTTAATCCTAAATCTCTCATGATAACCCCATCAGCACTGTTATTCGCAAAAGTTACATCAGTTAATGACCAATTTCTATTTAAAATCCAATTTTGATCTTGATCATCAAAATACCAAAATTCAGTATTGTTAGGTACTTTAATTTTTACACTGTTGGTTGACACCTGAATTATTTGACCTTTAACATTGTCTAAATTAAGATTGACTTGTCTTCGATGCCCGCCATATCTACTCCTTCTACAGATGAACATATTAAGATCTATGTCTTCACCTAATTCGAAATAGTCATTAAAATCTTGAAAGTCCTCAAGGTCATTTGCATCTGGATGATCATTTTTAGTAATATCAAAATATAAATCAGTAAAGTTTTGATTTGAAGTGATAAGGTAACTTAGTCCTTTGTTGAAAACTCTATTTGATTTTATGGCTTCTTTGTAATAATCGTCGGATTCATATTCAATACTAATTTCTCCTCCTGTTGGTGTTTTAATTTTGTTTAGACTCCACGCATCTGGATGATCTTCATGAAAACCCCATGCGTCCTCTTTGTCTTTATCAAATTGAATAGATGGTTTACTGTAAGAAAAGGAGTAAGATGGAGATATTATTTTGCCCTCGTGTCCCCCAAAATTGATTTTGTTTAATGTTAGTTTACCTTTAGTAGGAGCATCAGAATTTGGAGAATTTGGAGTTAATGGATATGAACTGTCGTAATTAAAAGAGACTGTTTTTATAGCTTGTTTTTCTAGGTTTAACCCAATTATATCATTACTGTCTATGATTAAATGACTGTTGTGTATTTTAACCTTCTTTAGATTAAAGTTGTTTGATTGATAATAGTTGCCTGATCCAATTCGACTCCAAGAACCTCCTGAAACTCCACATGGTACAAATGCAGAAAAACTATCGGTAACTTCAAATGATCTGTTATTGTAATATGAGGCTTCTTGGACATTAGATAAAGGAGCTCCATATGATTTGTCAATTTCGATACCACTATCATTATTAACTAATACAATTTTGTCTAGCTTTAAAGAAAAATGCCTAGGATAATCTGCATATCTAATAATACCATCATAACCCTTGTAGGTGCAAATGTAATAACCAAAATCTCCATCCTGAACAAAAGTAGGGGTATTGTAATCACCCGGTAGAAAGTAATCTCTCTTTTTATTTGATTTAAATTTTTTAGAATTGGAAAGAACATTGCTGTTTGTTGGCGTGATTTTATTTTTATAAAAAGTATAGTCCTCACCTTTTGCGTCACCTCTTAAGCTTTTAATAAAATAAGCTGTATGCGTTCTTGTTTTTATAGCATCTAGATAATAAATTTGTTTTCTCCCTCTATAATATTCGTAAGTGTCTTCATAATCGTAGTCACCTTTAACAATATCATATTCTTGCTGAGCACTATTCCAAATATAACCATCAGTCCATTTTCCATAATCAAATTCTACCCAATATCCATAATCTTCTTTGTCTACTTTGTTGTTATTGTTTTTGTCAAAATAGTCAGGTCCAGTTATTGCCGTTAATAACCAATGAGTAGCAAAAGGAGATCGTTTTGAGTTTTCATAAAAATTTTCATTTTCATCTAATTTATTTTTGAAATTTTTATAATAAAGTTCATGATTGTAAACAGGTAGCGAGTAGTGATATGTTTTTCCATCCAGAGCAGTTACTCTAAATGCACCTATTCCATCTGCAGGAAATGCTCCTGTTGTGTCATTTAATCTATTTATACCACTAGCTTCAATAAAATTGTTATCAACCTGACCTTGTTTTATATTTTCATTTGTAAAAGTCTCTATAAAGTTTCCTGTTCTTTTACGATAATTATTAGAAATAGTATTACCGCTGGTATTATTGTTCGAATTATATATTTGAGAATCCGTTGTGTATGCGTTTTTCATTTTTTCAAAAGCACCACTATCTGATGTTAACTGTATATTATTTCGGTCAGTTCTGAAAAATGAACTTTGTGTATTTTTAAAATAGAAAAATAAATTATTATTTAATTTTAAAGTTGGATCATTATTATTTCCTAAATGATAAAACATCCTTTCATTTGATCCTTCTTTTTTGTTGGCATATAAATTTATTTCTTTCAAAAACATAGGAGAAATAGAACCGGATATTCCTTGGGCATTAACAGAATAGTTATCATATGAGGGGTATAACAAATGATCTAAACCTATTTGGTCAGTTTTATTGATTAATGATATTAAAGACCCGTTTTCATCGAATCCAATAATTTCATTTACATCCATTGGAGTTCCAGATACTATATTATTTGACGGTTCAGACAATCCATCTCTATTGGCGTAAGGATATAAAATACCGGACACTTGGTCGTTAACCTCTTTAAATAAAGAATATTTAATTCTAGTTTTATTAACATTAACCCTAAATAAATATAAATCAAAATTTAGTCCTTTAGATGTGGTAGTTATACCATAATCTCCACTACTAACGTTCGAAGTAGAATTGGATATTCCTCCTCCAAAACTATTAATCCCAGAAGACATACTTCCGCTAGAGTTAAAACTTATCCCTAGACCAGAAAAGTTTCCATTAATACTCCCTGAACTAGATATCCCAGATTTATAGTTATAATTATAGTTAATACTTCCTCCTCCATTTGAAGTGTTGAGTCCAAGTCCAACATTAACACCATTAGTGGAGACTCCAGCAGATAATAGTCCATATTGCGCACCAATGCCAACACCTCTTGTTCCTGCTTCAATAGTTCCAGATACTGGACCATACCCTAATGTAACACTACCTCCAAAAGTTTTGTTGGAACCCCAATATGCACCGACTCCAACATTTACACCATATATATTGGCACCAATTCCAACATCATAGTATTCTTCTACGGCGCCGTTATCATAAAAAAAATGACTAACTTTTGATGAACCCCAATCATCGGGAAATCCATTTACATTTCTGTTAATTACACCTGGATTCAAAGACCATCCTAGTCCAACCCATGATGCATCTAGATCCATGGCAATACCAGCGTGATAAGATAATGCTAATGGATAGCCTCCTTCTGGAGATGGGATATTCATTAATGGTAAAACGTACGACATGTCTCCTGTTAATAAATTTACCATATCGGTAGCATCTACAGGTTCAAAAGCTGCTGCTTCTGGAGCGTTTGGTCCATTGTTATTTGCCCAAAGCTGATTATAAGGAATCAATGTTTGTAAAAAAGTAATGGTAAAAAACACTGCAATGATGCGATGTGATGGTTTTATTTTATTTTTTTTCATCAGGTTTGTAATTTGATGTTGTTTAAATCGGATGTCCGCTGTCGTCCTTCGACAAGCTCAGGATGACAGATGTCCGAGGTTTTATTTTTGTTCTTTAAGTTAGATGTCAGTACTTCGACAACACTTCGACAAGCTCAGTGTGACAGCTTTGTGTGACAGGTGTTTTGTAACACACCCCTAACCCCTCTCAAGAGGGGAAGAGATTATCTAAACTTTAGTTGTAATTCACTGTTAAATATTTTTGTTGGGATTTTAAACTTTACTTCTCCCGTATAAAAACCAAGGTCTTCAATACTAAGTGTCATGTGCTCAGCATTTGTTACTATGCTTTCTTTTGGATATACTAATAATATGGTAGTAGCTCCACTCATACCATACATTCTAGGATAAATGTAGTCTGCTAAAGCAACGGTATCTTTTTGTGGCGTATACAGATGTACTTTTTGTTCCATCCCAAAGGCTAATTGATTGACCATAGCACCAAATTGCTGTTTGTTGCCAGCTACATTGCTCAATAATTCTTGGTTGTTTTTGGACATTGACAAATTGAAATACAAGTATTGGTCATATTTCTTTCTTAGACTATCTACTTTATTAGCTGTGATTGGATCACTTAGTTCTTGTTCTACTAATAAGTCCGTTGGTTTATAGACAATCGAAAAATCTACTCCATTTACTGTTTTGGTATGCAGATATTCGTTTTCTGGATTTTTAACATAGTTCCATAGTTCTTCTTTGCTCTCAAAAGTTTTGTTGGAGCAGGAGGAAAGGAGGAATATGCTTAGGAGTATACATGCCCTCACCCCAACCCTCTCCCAGAAGGAGAAGGAGCTTATACCTGTTGTATTTTGATTTTTATGTTTCAATTTTTTCTCTTTAGGCTTTGCTAGTTCTCAATACACACTGGATTCCGGCCTACACCAGAATGACAGACTATTATTACTTTCCTTCGAACTCAGCGTTTAATTTTTCCAGTACTTTATCCGTTAAGTCAGCGGATTCTTCTCCGTACATAATGGTTCCGCTACCGGTTGCCCCAAAAATCACTTTGTGTCCGTTCTTTTTACCATATTCTTTTACAAAGTCATTGATATCATTAATCACAGTTTGTGTAACTTTTTTATCTTCTTCTTGTAATTGTTTTTGTACAGCTTGCTGATAATTGTTGATTTGTTGTTGTTTGTTACCAAGTAATTGTTGTTTTAACTCTAGTTCTTTTGTGCTAAGAGTGCTACGTTCTTTTTCGTAGGTTTTTAATTCTTTTTGCCAATCTGCGAGCAAGCTATCTACATTGGATTTCATTGTTTTCGCTTTTTCGTCAAATTCAGCTTTTACAATTTTTGTTCTTTTGTACCCATCCAAAAGTTTGTTTACATCTACATACACAAGATCGGATGAAGATTGTAGGTAAAAGAAAGAGCCTACTGATGCTATTAGTGCTATGATGGCTATTGGTAATGCTATTTTGTTCATGTTTTTGTATTTAATTAGGCACTTCGACAGGCTCAGTGACAGTTCTTATTTTGGGTTTTGTATTTGTTGTAAGTCCGAGGTTTGATGTCGGGTGATCGAAGTGAGAAGTTAGTTTCCATCTTCCAACCTCTGACTTCCGTCTTCAGACTTTCTATTTTTTAATTAATAAAGCTTCTAGTTTTGCTAATCTTGTTTCCAGATTTTTGTTTTTTTCTTGTTGTTCTTGTAATTGTTTTTCTTGTGCTATGGTATAGAGTGTAAGCTCTTCGATTTTTTCAAGAAGTTTAGCATTCATTTCTCCTAGTTGGATACCATTTTCTGACACTTCTGAAGCAGAAGGGATGTTTTGTAAATGTCCTTTTTCTTTGATATGATTTTCTACTTCTAGTAGCGTAGGAAGTTTGTAATTATTTGCGAAAACATAATCAGGCCAAGTGTTTTGTAACTCAACTTTTACTTCTTCACTAATAATCTTACCGGCTACGGCTAATTTGTAATTTGCAGGAATATCTGAAGCTTGTACTCCAATACCAATTTTACTATCTGTGATAATTTCATGTTCAAACCATCCACTTCCTCTTACTGTAAATTCGTGTTCTGGTTTGTACATCGCCCAAGTTCCAACTGCTAATCTGGATTTTGCTTTAAGTAGATGTACCCAATTTACGCTCTCATTTGTAGCATTATTACTGCTGTTGGCACTAAAATTCCCTGCTTTTATGATTTCTGCTCCATTAGGGTCAGCGACTTCAAACCTTGTTTCTGTGTTAAATGAAGAGGTTGTAAAGAATACTTTGTTGTTGTCATTTTTTAGACTAAATGATGTTCCTGCTGGCAATCCTCCATCGGTAGCTGGGTAATCAAAAAATTCTAATTTTCTTGCTTGATATCCATTAGTCTGAGTCTCTAATACTTTACCCGCTGCTAAAGCCAAGCTATATTTTCCCCAATCTCTATAATCTGTGGAGTTTATAGCTGCTTGTGTGTCTGCAGCTTCAAAAATTCCTGATTTTGATTTTATGGCTCCATTAACATCCAGTTTCTCTGTAGGATTTGTTGTTCCTATCCCTACGTTACCATTTTGATGTATTCCTAAACTACCGGCGGAAGTCTTTAATAAAAGGCCATAGTAACCAGCTAATTGGACTGAACCTTTTGTGTCGTCATTAGAAAGATCCGTGAAAGTCCCTCTTCCCAAACCATACCAAGGACTGTTGTTCGTTAGATCTGATATACCGGAAAGAGAAAATCGATCAGCTCTAATTCCGTTTCCAACAACATGTAATTTTGCAGCAGGGCTTTGCGTTCCAATACCTACATTACCTCCACTAGAAGGAAAAACAATAAAATTTCCTGTTCCTGTATAAAAAGTTAAATCTCTATTGTTATAGGTGAAAATGGAAAAATCATCTCCATTTCCATAAGATTGAGAAGTGTTATTCCACAATAATCCGGCTTTATAATCAGAAGGATTTCCAAATCTTAGGTATTCATAATTACTGTCTGAGGTTATTGTAGGATTTAAATATGAAGCATCAACAGTTTGTGCAAATGAAATAGTAACGAACATTAAAGCGATACTTGTTAATAGGATTGATTTTTTCATAGTGTATGTTGTTTAGTAATTATTCTATTTTGGGTTGAAAAAAGGCGCAAATATAAAATTTTATGGTATAACCGTAAGGGAAATTTTACTTTTGTTAATGCTTTCTTAATGATATTAAAAACGCAATTAATTAATCACTTAACAATCAGTGCTTTTAGTAGGTATTCCCCTTTGAAATTTTATAATATTCTCCTTAATTTTAACCTAATGTTTTCTTTTTATATAGTTAAGTGTCGCTAGAAGAGTAAATGTTACTAGGGAAATCTGTTTTTTTTTCTTTTTTTAATGAAATATTACTTGAAGAGAGTTTTAAAATTGAAGAATGGTGGTGAATTTGTTTTTTAAGTGATTAAGTAATTTGGGAATATTTGTTCTTAAGAGTGTTTTTAGGAAAATTGTAAATTAATTGTTTTTCACAACAAAAGTACCCCTTTGGTATTTAGTAAGTTCTATTAAATCAGGGTGTGATTTATATTTTCGGATTACATCATTATGAATTTCAGTAATTTCCAGATGCTTGGAAGGTTTGTAATTTTCTCCAATAAAATTAGTAACATATAGATTATTACTTTCAAATAAATCTTGATAATATATGTGAGATAGTCTATTGGTGTAGGCGATAGAATTTCCAGCCCAAAAACCCCAGTATGTATCTGAAAACTTTAAAAAATTATATGCAGAGATGTTTTGATCTTGAAAAAAGCCGGGATTAGTGAAATGATCAACAAAATTTATAGTATGCACTGTGTAACATCCCTTTTTTAACCAAATCTTAAAGTTTTCAAATAATATTTCTAGGAACTCAGGAGGAATGTGCTCAAAAACTACTTGAGAATAAATATAATCAAAGGTGCTTTCTTCAGCGCTAATATCCTTGGGAGTATATGGAGCAATATATTTAATGTTACAAAAGGATAATAGTTCATCCAAATTTGCACATTTTAAAATTTCATCCAACTTCTTTTTTATAGTTTCTGGAGAGAAAACACCTTTGTTGGAAATCTCTTGGATATATTCTTTAGAGTTTAAGTAATCAATTTGTTTCTGAAAAGATTCGAATTTTATATCTTGATCGATATCAACAGTGACTATTTTATCGAAACCTAATAAATATAAAATAACTGGAGAAATAACAGAGTATCCCGTACCGATTTCTAATGCAGTACATTTTTGATTTAAATCTAACTGCGTATAGTCAAACTTTCTAATACATTCATGAAATTGATATTTGACTACATTCTCGTGATAGTTTTTCTGAAGTATAGCAGGAATATGGTTTAATTTATCACCAATTCGGGATGAGGAAAGTATTTTTTGTATGGAAGCCTTAATTCTCCAATCCATAATTTACAGAAACATATATTGCATTAAAACTAAAGGATGAATTTAACTTTTTAAATTCAGTTTCAATAAATTATATTTAAAAAAAATAATTAATTAATCCTTTGAAGCAGGATCTGGCATTGTAAAAAGCTTTTTCCAGTTCTAAAGTTTTTTTTCTTTTCGAAATTGACATTTATCACATTCCCAAAACTATACTTTTGTTCTAAAGCATATACCACATTAATTAAAGACTTATAATCTCCTTGTAAGGTGAAATTATAGGTAGTGGTGGTTTTTTGAGATACTTCATCTAGGTATATATGAGGTTCCTCAAAAGCGATGATAGTATACCCTGAATCATTTGATAATGTATTAAGTACTTTTAGTATATTATTTTGTAACGAATTCCCTTCTACATTATTTTTTTTTAGAATTTCATCGAGTTGTTTTTCTTTATTTGCTAATGCTGCTAATTGTGCGGGAGCGGATTGATATGCCTCCTTCTGATCCTCTAGTTTGCTTACTTCTTTGCTTAGCACAAAGGTTTTAGAAAAACCATACTGATATGCTATGAATAGGACTAATACTAATCCTATGATTAATGCTATGTTTTTATTTTTTTGTGTCATCAGCTAGGTTGATTGCTATTTCGAAGGCTGCGGTTTTTTTCTTACCTAATCCATAATTAATAATGGTTACTTGATTTACAAAATCTAAACTTTCAATCTTTTGTATCCAAGTTGTAAAACTTGTTTTGTCAGAAGAATCCCCAGTAACTAATACTATGTTGTCTTTTACTTTAATCGGTTTGTCGTTCCGTATGGTTTTGGTTATTGGTTGATAACTCAATAATTTTAATATAACTGTAGTGGGTTGTGATTGAATAATTTGATCTGTATAATAAGAGCTTTTAGAAAATCCAGTGGTTATAATACTGTTTACAATATCTTCTTTGGTGCTCACTATAGATTGTTGTTTTTCAATATTTTCCTTTTGGGATGTGTATATCTGTTCTTCTTCTTGCAACCCTTGCCACGTTTTGTACTTACTGTTAAAGACAAAAAAATTAATTAATAAGGAGATGAGCAAAAAACCAATTCCGTATTGTAATGTCTTTTTGAAGAACTGAGATTCCTTAAACGTATGCAGTAATGCTGCATTTTTTTCTTCGGTATTTCCAGAAATAGCGGTTTGATTGATAACTCCATCCAAAATACAGGCAAAGGGTAGGGTATGCGTACTAGGAATTGTTATGGTATCAATCGTATAATTTTTTATAACATCTACATTTGGTTTTACGGAAAAAACTTCTTCATTACTTATAGTTAATGCAGTATTAAAAGTTAGTAGTTCTGTATCCTGAAAATAAGATACTATCGATGCGGTTTTAAGAATTCCAAGATCGATATTGGTAATCAGAATGTTTATTTCTTTATATTTTGAAATAAGTGTGTCGACGTATTGTTTTCTGCAAACAGCTACAAAAGATTTGATAGAAGTTTTTAGAATTTGATAATAAAAGTCATCTAAATCCAAGTTAGGATATGCTTCGGCTAGAATCTCCTGATCTGTGCCGGTTGCATTCACTTCTTTGCTCAGTATGTTATTATCTGTAATAATCAAATGAGCTTTTGTAGTAGTTTTTACTTTGTTAGAGAGATCACTAAAACTTTTTGCTATAAAATGATCAACAACATCTAGCTCATCTTTTTTTTGTGCTACCTCAATTGCGAGGATCACAATATCATTTTCACGCTCCGAATGCTCAAAAGCAAGAAAAGATTTTTTTATTGGATTATATGACGATAATGATACTCCCATTAATAAAACACTGTTGGTTTTATAATTACATTTAGTTTTTTCTTAGAATCTTCTCTTCTTCTTTTACTGAATAACCATTTGATAATAGGTATACGAGATAATAATGGTACTCCTGATCCAGAATCATTTTTTACTTTTTCTTCGATACCACCTAATATAGCTACATCATTTGCTCGCATTCGCATAATAGAAGAGAATCGTCTGCTATTAATATCTGGTGGAGCATCTTCTGCAATACGCTCACCACTAAAATTGGATTGTATTACTTGTATATCTAAAGTAATCTGACCATCTCCGGAAACAAAGGGCTTAAATTCTAACGCTAGTTCTGCATCAATAGGTTGATAATTTACTATTTCTGACGTCTGAGGATTCTGCGACCCAAAAATATTTTGACTAGTAACCGCATAATATGTGGTCTGTCCGCTTGATAGATAGGCTTTGTGACCGTTTAGTGTACTTAGTTTTGGGGTTGATAATATTTTTACATTACCATTGGATTCCATTGCTTTGATATCCATATAAAAATTAGGCACTACATTACCAAGATTTAAGGAGCCAAAGCCATCAAAACCACCGATAATTCTATTAATAGTTTGTGCTCCCAAGGTAATATTAGCATTTGGAAAAGTTGCTCCTTCTGTTGTTGTAGGTTCTTTACCAATCCCAAATTCTACACCCGTTTCTACCGTGGCGCTTCTACTGACTTCTAGAATCATTACTTCTATTAAAATAAGAGGAACGGGTTTATCGATGTATTTAATAAAATTCTTGAATTTTTCTACGCGTGCTCCAGATCCACTAACGACAAAGCTATTAAGCTCAGTATCTATTTTAATCTCTAACCCTTCTGTTACAGAAGCGGGAAAAATATCAGAAATAGATCCTGCTTGCGCACTGTTAGAGCGGTTAGAGCTGTTAGAGGAAGAGTTTCTGGAAACTCCTGAGTTTAAACCTCCTTGATTCCTATTGTTCGCTCTGTTTTGATTAAGATTAGAATTTCCTTGATTTCCAAAAAAGCTAGTTCCTCCTGTTACAAAATTATTGTTACCAAAACTGCTTCCACCTGCTCCTCCTGAAGGATTTGCATCACCCAACATAGCAATAGATCGATGCATCATCTGCACCATTTCTATTTTTTTGATAGTTAATTGATTTTCAGTTCCAAAGTAATATACATTCCCTTCTTTCTTAAAAGTGAAATTAGTTGATGCGGAAGAAGAAGCGTTATTCTGAAAACCTCCTTGCTGATTAGAAGTATTGTTTCTGGTATTTTGATTGCTAGGAGCAGGGTTTTGTACAACCGCGTTAGCATTGCTCTCAAAAATCTTAATTAGTAAATCATCAAAACTAATAGCTTCTGCTTTTACAGTAACCTTGCCCGCATTCTCTAATGGAGAAGCGGTAAAAATGTTTAATTCTAGATCTTCCGATACATTATTAATAAGTTCTGCTACACTGGCGTTTCTTAAATCTACTGATAATACACTATTTAATGTATCAACGATTTTATAGTTAGCATTCTTTCTATTTCTGCGCCTGGAGCCTGAATTATTTGAGCCATCATTTAAACCGGGAATGCTTTCGAATTCATAAAAATCATCTCTGGTTTTATTGAAATCTAGATCATTAGTTTCTGCTAGTTTTTGTAATGCCACTTCTATCGGTACATTACTTAAGTATAAAGATAAATTCTTAGTATTTAATTCTGGAGTGTATAACAAGTTCTTACCAGATAGTTCTGTGATTTTTCTGAATACTTTTGGTAATGGATCATTTCTAAGATCCATAGATAAAACACTAGCTGCTAAGTCATAATTTATTACAAGTTCTTTTTCTACAGGAGTTTCTGTAGGAGGAATGTACTTTTTTATTGATAAAATATTACCAGTAAATTGAATATCCAGCTGATATTCTTTTACTAAAAAAACTAATAAATCTTGTACAGTAACATCGTTAAAACCATTAATTATATTAATAGTATTAAGTTGATCAGATAGGTTAATATTAATTTTATGTACTTGTGAAACTGCTCTTAGAAAATTAAGAAGTGTAGTATTAGAAATATTTACACTTACCTTTTCTGCTAATCCAGGAACTTCTACACTTAGTACTTGTAGTTTGTTCTCTAAAGTGGCAATTCTAGTATTATCTTGTGATTGATTCTGAAAATTATCCTGTGCATATGACAGTATTCCAAAATTAAAAATGAAACATAGTAATAGTATGTTTTTCTTCATGGTGTTAGTTGTTTGCTAATAACGCATATACTTCTTCTACAGAAGTTACACCTTCCCTTACTAGGCGCATAGCATTTGTTTGTAGCGTATCAATATTTTGGGCGGCAATATAGTCATCAATTTGTAACTCGTTATGACGTATTGCGGTTTCTAATTCTTTTGTAATAGGTAATAATTCATAAATCGCTTTTCTGCCATAATATCCTGTTTGATAACAGTGATTACATCCAGTCGCTATGTAATGTTTTTTGATGTCTTCAGGAATGTCAAATCCTAAAGGAAAATCTTTTGTTTCTGATTCTTTTTCTTTTTTGCAGTGTACACATAGTTTTCGAACTAGTCGCTGAGCGATACTCATAGTTAATGTGCTTGCTAATAAAAATGAAGGTACTTTCATATCAATAAGCCTAGAGATAGTAGCCCAAGACGAGTTGGTGTGTATTGTGGATAAAACTAGGTGTCCTGTTAAAGCGGCTTTAATAGCCATATTAGCAGTTTTGTCATCTCTAATCTCACCAACCATAATAATATCTGGATCCTGACGTAAAAAGGCACGAAGCGCAGCAGGAAAATCAAATTCAATATCTTCTCTAAGTTGGACCTGATTTACACCTTCTAATGTATATTCTATTGGATCTTCTATAGTCAGTATATTAGATACTTCTTTATTAAGTTCTTTTAGTGTAGCATAAAGCGTCGTAGTTTTTCCGGAACCAGTAGGTCCTGATATAAGGATAATCCCTTGTGGTTTTTTAGTGGCTTCTCTATATAATTCTAATTCTTTAGTAGTGAATCCTAAATCATTAAGTTGTACGTCTTGTGTGTCTCTGCTTAATAATCTTAACACAATTTTTTCTCCATAAAGAGTAGGCATTGTAGAGACCCTTATATCAAACTCTTCAGAACCATTCTTAAAAGTGATACGCCCATCCTGCGCTAATCTTTTTTGTGAAATATCTAAACCTGATTGAATCTTAATTTGATTAATCAGTTGAGGATATTCTTTATTGCTAATCGTATATTGTTCTTTTAGTTTTCCATCAAGCCTCAATCGCACTCTACAGAACTTTTCATAAGGTTCCATATGAATATCACTACTACCGAAATCCTTTGCTGTGGAGATTAATTTTTGTAAAAAGTTGTCTTCGTAATGTAGTTTCTGATTGGCAGTAGATGTTGTTTTTCTATAGTTTAATGTAAGATATGATTGTAAATTCTCCTGTGTTTCTGAAATAAGTAACACTTCTTGATTCAGGATTATAGAAAGTTCTTTTTGAAGCGCATCCAGATTTTCTGAATCTGTTTTAAAACTTATTGTTTCATTATCCTTAGAAAACGGAATAATTCTATAATGAAAAGCCTGATTAGGAGTAATCAATTGTTTAATATGAACTGGTATTTCGAAAGAATCTATTCTCATTATATTACATACAGGTTAATTGCATCTGTAATCCAGTTGCTACTAAAAATCAAAATTAAAAATAGTGACATATAGCCTGCCAAAGGAATCGTGTTATGTTTGGAATTATTTTTAATAATTAGCCATATTCCTAATGAAAAGAGCAATGAGAAAACAAAAAGAATAATAAATGTTGCTGTGGGGAACGCTACAGCAAATGCTAAAAAAAATAAGGCATCTCCTATGCCAAATACTTCTTTAAAAAAAGGGCGTTTTATCCTTATTTTAGCATAAAGATAAAGTATAGAGATTATTGAAAATATTAGTCCTAGGTTTATCACAATAGCATTTTTGAAATGAATTGGAACTACATTGTTATAATGCAGAAATCCCAATATTATAAAAAGGCTTGGAAGCAAAAACCAATAAACCTCCCTATTATTAAGGTCTTGCCAGGCAATATATCCGAGATTAAAAATTACAAGTCCTTTCAAAATCAACATCAATCTTTAGTAATTTGTTTAGGGCTTCCGTTTTCGTCAATTTCCCATATATTAAAAACCCCATCACCGTCAAAATCTACCACGGCTGTTGCTCTTGCTTTAAAATTTGAAGTGGAAGCTTCAAGAATATCATAACTATAGTTAGCAGTACCACCATTTTTTACTGTAGTTGGAGATTCATAGTTAATTTCATTAAAATCCATTGAATACTTAGAATTAAGGTATCTATATTGGGTTTGCATATTACTAATAGTCTTTAACTGTATTTTTGCTTCTTGCGCTTTTGTCTGCGCAATAAGAGGCAAAAAATTAGGTAATGCTATTAATAATAAGATCCCTATAATTGCTAAAACTAAAAGCATTTCCTGAAGGTTAAAAGCTTTTAGTTTATATGTTTTGTATTTCATAATCATTGATTATCAGATTTTAAACGGATAATTTGCAAAAATATACTTTTTTTGATTTATCTGAGCCTCTGATTTTTTATTAACAATAATATTTAATCGAAACTCATGTAATAGTGTCGAAAAGAGGTTTAATGTTACCCCGCTAAATCATAAATGTTATTTTTTTTTTAAACTAACGAGTTTTAGTTGAGTGTAAATGTTTGATAAACAGGGTTTAGAGCGTTTTTATTTAAAAAGAATGTGAGTTGTAATCAATACATTATGAGTTAAACATAGTAAGTATAGGATGCTTATCTTATACTAGGTTTAAGTTTGGTTGATAGTTGTTATGCTACTAAGAATTTTACTCCTTGAACAAAAGAAAGGGCTATTAATGCAATACCAATAATCTTAAATAATTTAGTTTTAGAGTCATTGGATTTTTGTGCCATTCTGTTTCCCCATTTACTATACAAATATAATGTGCCTATTTTGCCTAAATATATTCCAGAAAAGAATAGGAATAATGCAATTAATGGTGAGTAGAGTGTAAGTTCAAAAAGATGTTTGTTTGTTAGTGATATGGCTACTATCCAATAGATAATAACAGGGGGATTCAAAAAAGCTAAGGAAAAACCAGTTAAGAATTTAGATCTACTTAATTTAGTTGAGGATATTTTTTTACTGTTTTCGGTTTTACTTTTACGTACTAAGAAATAAACTCCTATCATTAAAAATAAAGCTATAATCACTATCTGAATCCATCGGTTGTTTTCGAAAAACCCTGTTAGTTCCATACTACAGTGTAGGGCAAAAAAAGCTAATAGTACTTCGCCAATGCCTGCTGCCAATGCAATACGAAAAGCCTTTTTAGTGTCTTCTTTAATTGTTGTATTGATAACCGCAATGTTAACCGCTCCAAGAGGTAAAGCACCAGCTACTGAAGTTAAGATTCCAAGAATAAGATAGAATGTAATCATGTTTGGTTAGTAGTAGTTTTGAAAATATCCTTACATCTACTCTGTTAGATTTTTGCGTGAGTATAGAAAAGAAACAATGACATAGTATCATCATTTCTTTTTCAATAATCATATGCTAATATCTTTTAGATTACAAATTTGACTTAAAAAGTTCTGTTAACTCCTATGCGCATTTTTTTAATTATTTCTTCGTAGTAAAGGATTGTTAATATGATTTTTTCTGTATCAGCGTATGGAACAAGTTCTTCAATAGAATTTTGAGCAACATTTATAGCTTCTTCAGTAGTTTCTACGCTTTTCTTAAGTGATTTTATATGACCAGAGTCCTCCTTAATTCCTAAGTCGCCTAATCGAACTCCAGGTTCATTGGTAAGAGATAAAAAAGGAAGAACAGTAACGATTTCTTTTATTCGATCTTGATAAAGTTTGATAAGTTGTCCTTTTTTTAAATTTTCTAGATCGCTTATCGTATGAAATTTGGTGATTTGATCTTTTTTAAGAAAAAATACGGCTTCATCTCTTTGCTGCCCGTGAATATATTGCAGGGATAGAAAAAAGATGAAGCCTATTAATAGTTTTGATTTAAGCATAATTTATAGTGCCGTGTTAAATTCATTTATTGGATTTGGGGGAATCCAGGACAAAAAAAGTATTGTTTATAAGAAATGTTTATTGCATTACCATATAATTATTCATAGCCTTTTTAAGCTGAAATTTTGGTGCTGATTTACTTTTAGGATCTTCAAAAAGTTTGTCAACACTCACAAAATCTTTAGTGAATCTATTATATTTTAGAACGTTTAAAACTCCATTGCTAGGTTTGTAGCTTACCTCTATGCCTTCTCCATGAATATTAAAAAAGCTGTTATCCATTTTAAAAGCTCTTTCAAGAACGGATAAAGAGGTATAAGATTCGTCGAATTTCGCAACATTTAAAAACCCAGAAATCTTAGAATTATGAAGATATACCAGAGCAGAGTTTGTAGCCGAAATAGCAGATGAGGTATGTATGTAATTAGAATTATCAGAAAGATTTACAAAAGTCGAATTAGTAATGGTAACATCTGTGATAGCATCAGGTTTTAAATATCCTTGTTCTTTATTGTACCCATCAATTTCTATGGAGTACGATCCTTTAGGACTATTAATATATGGATGACGTATCGCCATTAAATAATCAAGGTCTCCTTTAAAACCTTGAGAGATTTGGAAATCATCATCTTCTGCTTTATATGAAAGCATATGTCTAAGATTATTATTACCTCCAGTCAAGTTAAATGAATCTTGGCCAGAATAACTTACCATTACGTGGTCTATTATTGAACCTGCTCCGATTCCAAATAGGGATAAACCATTAATGTTTTCCGATCCCTTTGATTTATTACCAGAGAATTCTATTCTTACATACCTTAAAATAGCAGTTTGTTCATCTTGATTGTTTCCGCCATATACAGCGTATTGCGGATTAAAATTTCCTTTAATAACGCCATTGCCAGATACTGAGTTAACTTTACCGGAACCAGCTATTATAATTCCACCCCAATCTCCACTTGCTCTTGATTTAGAAGCTTTGTTAGAAGTGAAAACAATTGGATAAGCTTCCGATCCAACAGCTATAAGTTTAGAACCTTTAGTTATAATAAGATTTGCGGGATTTTCATGATCGCCTCTTATTAGTGTTCCTTCTTCAATTGTTAGTGTTACATTTCCAGTTACGTATACGTCACCTGATAATAGATAGACTGTATCGTTACTTAGATAGGTGTCCTCAGCAATAATATTTGAAATTTTTTCTTCGGCTTCAGGATAATTTGTAGAGTTTGGTGTGAAATTGGTCCAACCTTTTGTCCATTTATTATCATTTGTATTAAAATCCTGTGCATGGGCATTGGAAAGAATAATACATGATAAAATAGACATAATTAAGGCGCATCTTAGTTTCATAAAAGTGTTATTTTGGGGTTATAAAATTAGAAGAAAATTCTTTCTTCTACTTCAGGGACACTAAGTTACTATACTTTTTGAAGAGTTGGTTACGTGTTTTCCGTAAAATATGTACGTTCGTCGTTTTTATTGGTGTAATTATGAAAACTTTAAGAGTATAATTCCTACTTATCAAGTGTTTACACTATTGATTTTCAGTATTTTATAAATTGTTTATTCATTTTGCATAAATGATAAACAAAGTATTTTAATTATGCTTTATTTTTTTTAATGAAATTTCGTTTTATTCTTATATATCTGTAAAACAGTAACTTGAAAAATGGTTGAATTGTTTTCAATTTATCCGAAATTTAGGTTTTGGAAAGATTGTTGCCAGATTTAAAAACCAAATTAAGCCAAAGAGAAGTTATTGTTAACGTTGTTTTTGTGTCTTTTGTCGATGTTTTTGTGGTTTGCTGATGTGTCCTATGTTTTATATGTTTCCATCCTTACCTAATCGCATTTTCTTGATCATTTCTTCAAAATATAAAATTGCCCAGATAATTTTATCCGTATCAGAATAAGGAACCAATTCTTTTATTGTATTTGTAGTATAAACAAACGCTCTGTCTGCTATCTCATTGTTTTTTTCTACAATTTTGATGTTGTCAGAATCTTCTTTAATTCCGATATCACCAAGGCTAGTTCCAGGTTTGTTGGATAAGGATAAGTACGGCAGAACTACAAAAATCTCTCTTGTACGTTCCAAGTATAAATCGATTAAAGCTCCTTTATTAAGGTCTTGTAGTTCATCTATGGTATGAAATCTGTTAATTAACTTATTGCTGTCAAAGAGAATTCCTTTCTTTTTATTTTGAGCCGATAGAGGGCTTATAGTTAGGACTAGTAATACTATAGTAATTGCTTTTTTCATGGTTTTGGTTATTTTGTTATAGGATTGTTTATTGAACTACCATATAATTGTTTAAAGAGTTTTTTAGTGTGAAATCGGGATTTGCACTATCTAATGGTGCGCTAAAAATCTCTTCTGGTTGCTGAAATGTTTTAGTGAATCGGTTATATTTTAATAGATTAAAGGTGTCATCTTTGATATTGTTTTGAGTAACAACACCTTCATTATGGACATTAAAAAAACTATTGTCTAACTTAAATGCAGTTTCAATCATTCTTAAAGTTGAAAATGTTTTATCTAATTTAACTACATCAGAGAAACCGGATATATTGGAATTATTTAGATATAGTTCACCTAGATTGTTTATTGATATTGCAGCTCTAGAATGGTTATAGTTACTTTCGTCGACTAGCGTTATCAATGTAGCGCCAGTGATATCAATACTGGATAGTATTTTAGATTTTCCAAAACCTAGATTCTTGTTGTAACCATCCACTTCAATTGCATATGATCCATTGTCACTTGTGATATAAGGGTGTTTAATAGCAAGGATATTGATAAGTTCTCCTCTATATCCCTGAGTGAAATCGAAATCATCATCATTAGCTTTATAAGAGATTAGATTTTTGGAAGTTGAGGCTCCTCCATGCCATTCAAAAGAATCATCTGCAGAATAGCTAATCATTATGTTTTCTACTATAGAGGTGTTTCCTAATGCATATAATGAAAGACCATTTGTTGATTTTCCGGCATATTCAATTCTTACGTATCTTAATACGGTTGTTTCTTCATTGATGTCATTTCCGCCAAATATCGTATATAAAGGATTAAATTTCCCTTTTATAATTCCTTCTCCTTCGATGGTATTTGCTTTGCCAGAACCTATAATGGTAATTCCTCCCCAGTCACCACTTTTTCTAGAATTCCTAGACTTGTTTGAAGTAAACACTATAGGTGATGCTTTAGTGCCATCAGCGATAAGCTTGGCTCCTTTGGTAACAACAAGGTTTGTGGGTTTTTCTGTGTCCGCTTTGATTAATGTGCCTTCTTGGATAGTTAATGTAGCATTGTTGGTTACATAAATGTCTCCTGACATAAAATAGACAATATCATTGCGTAGAAAAGTATCTTTATTTATGATGTTTGGTAATTGTTCATCATATCTAGGGTAGGTTGTGTTATTTGGAGCAAAACTAGTCCAATCTTTCATCCATTTCATGTTATTAGGATTGAAATCAGCTTGAGATAATCCAGTAATTGAAATTGTAATAAATAAAAATAAACTTAATAATTCTTTGGTGCTCATAACTCTTTTCTTTTACGTCCTACTTTCATTAAACCTTTATGGGTGATCCATCTGTAAAAATGAAGATCTATTTATTGTTATTACCATTTAGTACGATTATGTGGGGTGAAGATTACATGAAAATGAATTATTAACATTTTTTTCTGATAGTAGAAGGGCAGGTGTTCTAAGGTGATTACTCTCTTTTTGTTCATTAGTGGAATTGTCTAAGAAGGTTAAAAGAGTTTAACAGCTCAGCGTAAAACAAAAAAAAACAGCCTAACAGGCTGTTCTTATATATATGTGAATTTCTTTTTTTAGAAATTTCCGTTTACTCCTATTCGGATTTTTTTAATCATTTCTTCATAATAAAGAATAGACCAAATTATTTTTTCTGTATCAGCATAAGGTACAAACTCTGTTATTAAGTTGCTGGTACTTTCAAAGGCATCAGTGGTTGTTTCATGATGTTTTTTTAAGAGTTTTAGATTGTCCGAGTTTTCTTTGATTCCAATGTCAGAGAGACTTACGTCAGATTCATTGGTTAATGCAATGTATGGTAATACGGTAATGATTTCGTTGGCACGCTCAATATATAATTTAACAAGTTCTCCTTTTTTTAAATCTTCTAATTCATCAATAGTATGAAACTTGGTGACCAAAGTGCTTTGATCAAAAAAGATGTTTTTTTTGGTTTGAGCAAAGCTGATAAATGATAAGAATAAAGAGAACAATAATAGGGTGATCGATTTCATTGTAAGAGTATTAGTTAATTTAAGTAAATTTTAATTTCATTGCATTACTGTGTAGCTATCACGAGATTGCTTTAAGGTAAATTTTGGGTTTTTAGAATCTAAAGGTTTTTCAAAAAAGTCACTGACGTTTCTAAATTGTGTTGTGAACATGTTGTATTTAAGTAGTTTTTGCACTTCAGATTTTGCTTCTAGAGGGACTAATACGTTAGTGTCATGAACATTGAAAATACTATTTTCTAAAGAAAAAGATCTTTCTAAATCGGCATACGATGTATACGATTTATCAAATTTAACAACGTTAGCATAACCCGATATTCTGGAATTTGTAACGTTTAATCGGGCTAGGTTTTTAGAAGAAATAGCAGCTGCAGTGTGCTGATAATTACCGCTGTCAGATAAATTGATTAAGGTTGCGTCCTTTATTCTTACAGATGATAATGTTTTGTTGGTGAAACCTAGTTTCTTGTCATAACCATCTATTTCGATGGAGTAAGAACCGCTAGCATCAGATATGTAAGGATGCCTTACAGCAACAATGTTATATAATTCTCCTCTGTATCCTAGAGTGAAGTCAAAATCATCATCCTTGGCTTTGTAAGAAATTAGATTATTCATATTGACAGCACCTCCAAAAAATTCAAAAGAATCATCCGCAGAATGACTTATCATAATATTATTAAGGATAGAGTTTTTTCCTATAGCGTATAGGGATAATCCATTTAGTTCTTTTGATTGATTAATTTTTTTTCCTGCATATTCAATTCTAACGTACGTCATAATCGCAGTCATTTCATTATCATCTTTTCCACCATAAAGAGAGTATTGAGGCATAAAATCGCCTTCTATAATACCTGATTCTGAAGGAGAGTTAATCGTTCCAGATCCAGCAATTATAATTCCACCCCAATCACCACTTTTTCTTGCTTTTGGTGATTTATTAGAGGTAAATACTATAGGTTGTCCACTTAGACCTCTAGCAATTAGCTTAGATCCTTTACTTATTATTAGGCTTGTAGCAGTTTCTGTATCACATCTAATGACAGTTCCTTCCTGAATCGTAAGTGTAGCTCCATTGGTTACATATACATTTCCGGATAAGAAGTATGTCATATCATTTGTTAAATAGGAATCTTGATCTATAATTGTTGGTATGTCTTCGTCCGCAGAGGAGTAAGTTTCGTGATTAGGATCAAAATTGGTCCATCCTTTCATCCATTTCATAGGATTATCGTTAATTGTATTTTGAGATAACAATATGGAAGGGAGAAATATAAGAAAAGCAAGGGGAAAAATAGCTAGTTTCATAACTGATATGTTGGGGTTTTGTATTTAGAAGTAAAATTATAACTATAAAAATCACAGTTAAAAGATCTTACTTTACTAAATAGTTAATCCAGTTTTAATAAATTTATTGTGTTAATGTTGTTATTTCTTTGACAAAATAATTTTCAAAAATATAGGGTGTTGTTTGTGAAGTGCTAATATTATGAGTTTAAAAGGTTTATATTGATTGTTATATCCAATTAAAATCCAATGCTTTTTAGTAGTTTTTCCCAGCACTAATGTAGTGAGAAATTAACATAAAAAAAACTAAATATTGTTGTAGCTTACCTATAAGAGAGATTTTTATGTAAAATGAAGAATTAGCTCGTTTTGGTTAACAAAGTGACAAAATTCTTTAACGAGTTGATATTAATAATAGATTTAGTTCTTATTCTTTGTAGTATCTTTTTTCTTTTTTTTGCCTAAAAAACCTCCTAAAATATCCTTTGCAGCATCTTTTAGTTTATCTTCTGGTTTATCAGTAGTAGTTTTAGTAGAATCTTTTTCTTTGTTGGAACCACCTAATAAATCGGTAAGTACTTTTGTCCCTTCATCAACTATTTTTCCAGTAGCCTTTTCTTTTTGTTTGTCTACGATCTGTTGTGTGAGTTGTTGGACAGCTTTACCAGTGTTAAGATTTATTTTAGGATTAGAAAAGTTTCCAGATATGCCAATTGGAAGTGCCACTTTCATATCATTAGTTTCCTGGTCGCTTAATTGAGAAATTAATCCACCGACTTCATTTCCTAAATATTTGGCAGGCACATCTAATGATACATTATAATCCATATTCATGTCAAAACTGTGACTTCCTCCAGCAGTTATTTTAATTCCTTCAACATCAAAAACAAACGGTTTTACATTGATTTTTCCGTCATCAAAACTTAGTGAGGTTTTGACGTCTTTCAAATTAAGTTTGTCTAGATCTAAAAAACCTAACTGTCCATCTAATTTAGATAATAAGGGTGTCTGAGATGTACTTACTTTAGCGTCCAGTATTTCTGCTAAAGCGTTACCTTTTACAGAATTCAGTACCGGTGTTAGATCACTATTTAGATTGCCATTAAGGTTGATTTGCGTATTTAAAGCACCTGTTAATGCTTTGGCAATAGGAGCTAAGCTTTGTAGTAGTTCTAGACTAGAAAAAGACTTAGCAATATCAATCTTGCTTAAATCTAAATTCATCCCAAAATTAGGGGTATCTGTTTTTGTAGATACCTTACCATTAAATGCCAGTCCTCCATCAAATAGATTTGATGTTACGTTTTGTAAATACGCGGTTTCGTCATTTATTTTTACACTTCCTTTTGTGTTTCGTAATTCCAGGTTATCATAAATTACTTTTTTTGCATCAAAATTTAATGTTGCATCGATAAAAGATGGGATTTGAAGGGCCTCCTCTGTGGTATTATCATTAGTCTGTTCTTCGGTTGTTTCGCTTGCTGCTACCATAAAATCATTTACAGCAAAAACTTCTGAGGTTACGTCAAAATTCCCTTTAAGATCTTGTTTCGAAAATAAAAATCCCATTAAATTATTGATAGTACCTTGAGCCGTAAGATCTGATTTTCCAGTAATAACCTCCATCTTGTCTAATGTGATCGTTTCTGGTTTAAAGCTTACATTGGCTTTTTCAATTTTTATCTCATTAGGTAATTCAGCAGAAGAGTAGGTAAATTTATCTAAGCTAATAATACCAGCGCTTTTTACATTTTGATATTGTTCTTTTTCTAAAGATTGCATATCAAAATTGGTATTTACATTTGCTTTAAGAATTCCATTGAGTTGTTGTTCTAACTCCATAGGATATGCCTTGTTTAAATTAGCAAGATTCAATGTTCCATTAACGGCCATGTCCACGACCATGTTTGTTGTGATATTGCGCAAACTGCCTTTAGCAGCAAAAATATCTTGATCGATTCTAAAAGTAAGGTTTCCGATATTTACATAAATGTCATCTGCTAAGCCTGTATCATTTTTGATTTGAGTGTCTATGGTAATGTTTTGAACACTCTTTGGGAGATCTGGGTATTTAAACGAAGCATTATTCGAGGCGATCTTAATGTCCATTTTTGGAATGTGCGCATCATCTACTTTTCCTTTGATGATTCCATTTACAGAGAAGTCTCCAGTGGTTTGTACACCGTCCAGATTTTTGGCATATACTTCAGGAATAACGGCTAGGAAATTTTTAAAATCAGATGAGGGAGTTTTAAAACTAAGATCTACGTCAGTATATTTTTCAGCTAACTGCACAAATCCTTCAAATTCAAGAGGTAACTGATTTACAAAAGCTTTATTTTCTTTAAAAGCATATCGCTGATTTTCTAGGTCTAATTCTAATTCCGCGTCAAGTTTTAAGGCATTTTTGTTTAGATACTTAGTGTTGTCTAAGCTAAAAGAAACTTCAGAACTGGATTGAGTATCAAGTAGTATGTTCTCTCCAGATAAAGATCCATCACCGCTATGATTTACATTGGTCATAAGTAAAGCAATTTTACTTACGTCATCTTGGTATAGAAGTTTGCTGTTGTTTATCTCATAATGATCTAATTCGAAGGTAAAAGAACCGCCTTTGTCTTCAGGAGTTACTTCGGTTTCTTCTGATGCTTTAGCAATGTCAAAATTCGAATTTCCTAACGAGTCTGTTTTAATCGCAATGTTTGCTTCGTCAATTATAAATTTTTGAACACTGATAGGTTCCGTAGCGTCTTTGAATAATTCGTTTATAGACATGTCTAGTGATATCTTTTTGGCATAAGCCAATGTATCACCTTCAAAAGGAGCAAAATTAATGATAGAAAGCTCGTCAATAATAACAGAAGCTTGCGGAAAACTTCTAATCAAGCTAATATCTACATCAGCAAAATCAACTTTAGCATTTACATGCTCATTCGCCAAATAACGGATTTTATCTTTGATCGTTCCTTCAAAAAGAAAAGGAATAGAAATAATCCCTATAATTACTATAAGAATAAGGATGCTGACGATTTTGAGGACTTTCTTGACCATTATGATTGCTTTTTATGTAAAGTAACGATTTACAAAGGTACAATGTTGCGATTCTAGAGTTAACTATTTGTTAGATTTTTTTAAATTTCAAGAGCTAACTCACCTCCTTGTTTTAGATTGAACCTTTTTCTTAAGGTATAAACTGCTAAATAGAGAAGGGGAGTGTCAAAAGCTGCAACCAATACTTTGAATAAAAACCCATTAAGTAATAGTATACCAAAACGATCCCAATCAATGACTCCAGTAGCACATAATAAGAGTAATACCGTAAATGTATCTATGAATTGAGAAGCAAAAGTAGAGAAGTTATTTCTGATCCATAGGTGTCTTCCTTTGGTTATCCTTTTCCAAAAATGAAAAATCTGAATGTCAATATACTGCGCAAAAAGATACGCCATCATGGAGGCAAAAACTGCTACTGCAGTAGCACCAAAAACTTTGGTAAAGGTGTCATCATTAATAGGAGACCAGCTAGTGGCAGGAACCTCTTTAGAAACATATATAATTATTAAAGAAAAGAAAGATGCGAAAATACCAGCAGTAACAATTTGATTAGCTTTTCTTTTTCCATAGATTTCACTAATGATATCTGTGATTAAAAAAGTAATGGGATATGGTAAAATCCCAACGGAAATTTCAAAAGTATATACTCCGAAAAAATCCCAATAAAAAAATTTCTGAAAAATAAGATTAGATGCTACTAATGAGGAAATAAATAAAGCCCCAAGTATCAAGTAAATCCTGTATGCTGCTATTTTGTCTTTAAGATTCAGGGGAGTTTTATTCAAAATATAATTAGTTCATAATACTTCGCACAAAAATAAGGTGAAGTGATTTTGTTTTCCTTAATTTGCTCATAAAAATACGGAGTTCTGATCAGAAAAATAAATTTCTACATTTGAAAACATCTAATCATATACATATTTCGTTAGGAAGTAATATAGGGAATCGTCTGGATTATCTTCAGCAGGCTGTGCATGCAATTTATAAAACTATTGGTGATGTAGTTGATTTTTCTGGTGTTTATCAAACGCCAGCTTGGGGATTTAGTAGTGATGATTTTTATAATGCGTGTATTCTTGTGAAGACTTTTTATTCCACTTCTGAAGTGTTGGATAGACTTTTGGAAATTGAAAATTCTTTAGGAAGAAGTAGAAAAGATGGGGAAGGATACGAAGCAAGAACGATCGATCTGGATGTTGTTTTTTCTTCTGAAGGAATCATCCAAACTGAAAAACTAACGGTGCCTCATCCGTCTATGCAAGATCGAAAATTTGTATTGAAACCGCTTGCAGAAATAGCAGGAGAATTAACGCACCCCGTATTAAGCCAAACTGTAAATCAGTTATTAGAGAAAACTACGGATACATCCGTGGTGACCAAACTGAATGAAGTGATGCTAAGCCCTAAGGCGAAATATTTCTTATCGACTTTTCAGTATCTTACTATCGAAGGTAATATTGGAGCTGGTAAAACAAGTCTGGCGAATCTGATAGCAGAAGAGTTTAATGCTAAGTTGGTGTTAGAGCGTTTTGCAGATAATCCTTTTTTACCAAAGTTCTATGAAGATATGGAGCGGTATGCTTTTCCGCTAGAAATGTCGTTTTTGGCAGATCGTTATCAGCGATTACAAGATGATATCGGACAATTAGATCTATTTAAAGATTTTGTGGTAAGTGATTATGATGTGTTTAAATCATTGATTTTTGCCCAAGTAACATTGCAAGAAGATGAATATAAACTGTACAAAAAGGTTTTTGATATTATGTACAGAGATTTGCCAAAACCAGGATTGTATGTTTATTTGTATCAAAACACAGAACGTTTGTTGGAAAATATAAAAAAACGAGGACGAGACTACGAACAGAAAATCCCTGCAGAGTACCTGGATAAAATTAATAAAGGATATCTGCAGTTTATAAAAGCACAATCACATTTTAATGTGAAAGTTATTGATATATCGGATTTAGATTTTGTAAAAAATCGTGAAGATTATATTGGAATTTTAAACCAATTAATCAAGTAATTTATCCTTTTTGAAGCTCACTGGCTACTTTTTGAACTTCATCCAAAACACGGAGTAAATTACCACTCCAGAGTTTTTCTATTTGTTCTTCAGTATATCCACGTTTTACTAATTCCAAGGTCACATTGAAGGTTTCTGAAGCATCACTCCATCCTTCGATTCCACCGCCACCATCAAAATCAGAGCTAATACCAACGTGTTCAATGCCAATTTTATCAACCATATAATCAATATGATTCACAAAGTCTACCACATCAACAGCAGGAGGTAAGTCGTTCATTTTTTTAACTTTTGCTCGTCTTATTGCAGCCATTTTCCCTAAAAAGTCATAGTAAGTTTCTTTTTCTTCAGAACTAAGTTTCATTACTTCTTCTCGCTCTAACCAGATAACTCCCATAGAATCTGCAATTTGTTTTCCGATTTCTACTTCTTTTACAACTCTCTTTTCGAATTTTTCTGTATTCAAATAGGAGGTAAAAGCAACTGTTTGTACAACACCTCCATTTTCTTTTAACCACTGCAATTGTTCATCATCTAGATTTCTACTATGATCACATAACGCTCTTGCAGAAGAGTGAGAAGCAATAATAGGCGCTTTAGAAAGCTCAATCATCTGACGCATTGATTCTTTTGATGGATGTGATACATCGATCATAATACCCCATTTATTCATTTCAGCCACAACTTCTTTTCCAAGATCACTTAATCCATTATGTAGCCATACATCATCAGCTTCACCAGTATTAGAATCACAGAGTTGGCTATGTCCGTTATGAGATAATGACATATATCTTCCTCCAAGGTCATAAAACTTTTTGATATTATTGATGTCGGTTCCTACTGGATAGCCGTTTTCAATACCAATCATAGCTACCTTTTTACCAGATTTATGAATTCTACGAACGTCTTCAGATGTCAATGCTAATTCAATTTGATTTGGAGCAATAGTATCTACTAATCTGTGAATTGCATCAAATTTAGACATAGCAATCTTGTGAGCTTTGTCAAAGCCTTCCGTGTTCAGTGAATCTTGCCCTGTATACACAATAAACCAGGCAACATCTAATCCACCTTTTTTCATTTTTGGTAAGGTGATCTGAGAGTTTAGATCCTGTGTGTAATTAATAGAATCTGTAAAGTTTTTAATATTAATATCGCAATGAGTATCTAAGGTAATGACGTTTTTATGTATTTCTTTCGCCCTTGTGATGAGTTGATCCTCTGTTATAGATTCTTCTTTTTGAGGTGCTTCTTTTTTTTGATTGCAACCTATTAAAGTTAAACAGATAACTAGTATTACGGAGATGTATTTCATTGTGAAAATAGTGATTGAGTTAGATGGCCTTAAACTTACAAAACAAAATCTGAATAGCCTATTTCTGATGTTCCCTTTATAGTTCTATGGTTGTTGAGATTTGTTTTTCAAACTTTAAATCGTTTGTAGTCTCAATGGACAAAGTAAACGTGTATTCTTGGTTTTCAAATTGAGATTTATCTAAAAAATCGTTTAAAAATTTTATAGATATGGTATCGTAAAAAATGTCAATGTTATCCGCTATTTCTGCAATCTCAACTAAATTAGAATTAGCAGCAATCGTATTGCCATCATATATAAACGCTTTATCTAGACTTATGATTAGGCTTTCTTCATTTAATCGATTTAAAAAGGTGTCGTTATCGCATGATGTCGCAAAGGCTGAAGTAATGAAGTTAAAACTAGTGTAGGTTGATGTTATGGTGGTATCACTGAATTCTGCATATAGAACAAACTCATCCGTTATTAAAGTTGCAGAATCTTGAGAAGATTGTGTGTTAAGTTCAAATAATGTTAAACTTCTAAAACTTCGGATTTGAAAAATTTGCTCTGGACAACAGCTATAACTTATTACTGATAGTAAAATAAAAGACGTGTATAACCTGATAAACGTTTTAAAATTCTTTTTCATAATGTTTCCCTTTTTATTAAAAGAGTAAGAATTATGAAAAAGGTTGCGCTGCTTATTCTTATTTAGTTTAAATAAATATGAAGTATCTGTTTTAAGTTGTGAGTTTGCAGAATAAATCCCAGACTACTACACCTGCACTAACAGAAATATTTAGTGAGTGTTTGCTGCCATATTGTGGTATTTCAATGACTTGATCACTTGCAGAGACCACTTCTTGTTGAACACCTTTTACTTCATTTCCAAAAATAACTGCATAGGTTTGATCAGATTCAGGGATGAACTCGTGTAGCATCGTAGCATTTTCAGCTTGTTCAATTGATACTATTTTTATGCTTTCTTCTTGAAGTGCGTTAATTAATTCTAATGTATTTTCGTGATACTCCCAATCTACTGTATCTGTTGCTCCAAGTGCCGTTTTCTGAATGTCCTTATGCGGTGGAGTGGCAGTGATACCGCAGAGATATATTTTTTCGATCAAAAAAGCATCGGCCGTTCTAAATACAGATCCAATATTGTTAAGACTTCTGATGTTGTCCAAAATGATAATCAGTGAAGTCTTTTTTGATTCTTTGAATTCAGCAACCGTTTTGCGATCAAGCTCGCTGTTTTTTAGTTTTCTGTTCATTTTTTTAAGTTTGCAGTATTCAGTTTATAGTTTGCAGTAACTATTTTGTGTTATAAATTAATCTATACTTTAACACCGAATTTTCCAGGGTTATTAATCATATAATTAATTAGATTGCCAACTTCTAAGCTTAAAGAAGTAAGTTGGTCAAAAGTTTTTTGATCTATATACTTACAAGCTAAAGAAAATTCAAGCCAAGTTTGAGTTTCCGCATTCTCAGAATCACTATCAGTAAGTTTACTTATAAAGTGTTTGGGGTATTTTCGTTTTCTGTAAGATTCAGAAATATTAGCAGTTACACTTCTAGAAGATCGCCTTATTTGATCAATAAGAGAGTATTTTTCTTCTTTAGGGAAGTTTTTGGTAATTTCAAATACTTTCATTGCTAAATCAAAAGATTTTTTATAGGCTAAAAGATTCTTAAAATCCATTCTTAGTTTAAAATTTTGTCAAAGGTATCACTTTCTCTTTAGTATGAAATATAATATCCGTGAAGCTATAAAGTCTGGGGTTGAATATTTACTTTTCCTGTTAAATTTTGTACTGCAAACTAATTACTTGCTACTGCAAACTGTTTAAAATATAATTGTGAATAAAAATGAATAACTCCTTTTGACTACGTTTCAAAAAAAAATGAAGAATACCTACTTTAGCCACATTAGAAAAATTATATCCTTTTGGCAGCAAAAAAAGAAAAAAAAGTAACTCCATTAATGAAGCAATATAATGCGATTAAGGCTAAATATCCTGATGCATTATTACTGTTTAGAGTAGGGGATTTTTATGAGACTTTTGGCGAGGACGCTATTAAAGCAGCAGCAATTCTTAATATTGTTCAGACCAAAAGAGGTAATGGAAGCGAAAATGAAACTGCTTTAGCAGGATTTCCACATCATTCTTTAAATACATATTTACCGAAATTAGTAAAGGCTGGAGAACGAGTTGCCATCTGTGATCAATTAGAAGATCCAAAACAGACTAAAACTATTGTTAAAAGAGGAGTAACAGAACTGGTGACTCCAGGAGTTGCTCTAAATGATGAGGTTTTACAAAGTAAGACTAATAATTTTCTATGTGCTTTGCATTATGGTAAAAAAGAATTAGGTGTTGCATTTTTGGATGTGTCCACCGGAGAATTCTTAACTGCACAAGGAGATGTGGCACAGATGGATAAGTTGCTACGTAATTTCAGTCCTAGTGAAGTTTTAATTCCTAAACCAAAGAAGCAAGCTTTTCAGAATGATTTTGGGAATGATTTTCATACTTTTTTCTTAGAAGATTGGGTCTTTAAAACAGATTATGCAAACGAGACGTTGAATACCCATTTTGAAACTACATCTCTAAAAGGATTTGGAGTTGATCATTTGCGGGAAGGTGTTATTGCTGCTGGAGTAATTCTTCATTATTTAGGAGAGACGCAGCATCATAAATTACAGCATATAACAGCGATACAACGGATTGCAGAGGATGAATATATATGGATGGATCGTTTTACAATTCGAAATCTGGAATTATATAATCCAAATGCCGCCAATGCAGTAACGCTAATAGATGTAATTGATAAAACGATTTCTCCGATGGGAGGTCGTACCTTAAAACGTTGGTTGGCATTACCACTTAAAAATATTACAAGTATCCAAAAACGCCATGAGGTAGTACAATATTTTTTGGATAATAGTGTATTACATCAGAAGATTCAACATCAAATCAAACAGATCGGAGACATTGAACGTTTGATTTCTAAAGTAGCTACAGGAAAAGTAAATCCCAGAGAGATTATTCAATTAAAAAATTCTCTGGAAGCGATAGTTCCTATAAAAGCACAAGCTGTTAATAGTGATAATGAAGCATTGAAAGTGATCGGAGATACGCTTCACGATTGCGAATTGTTACGCAGTAAAATTAAAGAGACGATTAAAGAAGAAGCTCCAGTAAATATTATAAAAGGAAATACCATAGCAGATGGGTATCTTGATGAGTTAGATGAGTTGCGTTCTATAGCTTTTTCGGGAAAAGATTATCTGGATAAAATGCTGCAACGCGAGACAGAAGCTACAGGTATTACTTCTTTAAAAATAGCTTCTAATAATGTTTTTGGATATTATATTGAGGTGAGAAATACCCACAAGGATAAAGTACCTGAAACCTGGATCCGTAAACAGACATTGGTAAATGCAGAAAGATATATTACCGAAGAATTAAAAGAGTATGAAGCCAAAATTCTTGGTGCCGAAGAAAAAATTCTATCATTAGAGCAACAATTGTTTAGTGATCTGATTGTTTGGATGAGTGAATATATCAAACCAGTACAACTAAACGCTGCTTTAATAGGCCAATTAGATTGTTTGTGTTCCTATGCCCAGTTAGCTAAAGAAAATAAATATACACGTCCTATTATTGACGATTCTCATCATTTAGAAATTAAAAATGGACGTCATCCTGTAATAGAAAAACAATTACCCCCTGGAGAATCATATATAGCGAATGATGTTTCTTTGAATAGAGAAGATCAACAAATGATTATGATTACAGGTCCTAATATGAGTGGTAAGTCTGCGATATTAAGACAAACGGCTTTAATTGTTTTATTAGCTCAAATGGGGAGCTTTGTTCCTGCAGATGAAGCTAAGATAGGAGCTGTAGATAAGATATTTACCAGAGTAGGAGCGAGTGATAATATCTCTATGGGAGAATCTACTTTTATGGTAGAAATGAATGAAACAGCAAACATTCTAAATAATATATCGGATAGAAGTCTGGTATTACTTGATGAAATAGGTCGTGGGACTAGCACTTATGATGGGATTTCTATTGCTTGGGCAATCAGTGAATTTCTTCATGAGCATCCTGCAAGGCCAAAAACATTATTTGCTACGCATTACCACGAGCTTAACGAAATGTGCGAGACTTTTGATCGAATTAAGAACTATAACGTAGCCGTAAAAGAGTTGAAAGATAATGTACTTTTTCTACGTAAACTAGTTCCTGGAGGAAGTGAGCATAGTTTTGGTATTCATGTGGCAAAGATGGCAGGAATGCCTCAGCAAGTGTTACATAGAGCTAATAAGATGCTTAAGAAATTAGAGAAATCCCATAGTAGTGAAGAATTAACAGATAAAATAAAGGGAATTCAAGAAGAAGATGAATTACAATTAAGTTTCTTTAATCTAGATGACCCATTATTGGAAGAAATTAAGGAAGAAATTGTAAATATTGACATAGATACACTTACTCCGGTGGAAGCTTTGATGAAATTAAATGAGATTAAACGTATGTTAACCAGGAAGAAAGCTTCTACAGTGTAAAGTTTTTTATTCTTTTTTTAGAAAAGACTTTGGTATTACTAGAAATGTTTTAAATTTGCATCCGCAATAACACATTGCGAAGTTCTTAAAATAACTGCGAAAGTAGCTCAGGGGTAGAGCATCACCTTGCCAAGGTGGGGGTCGCGAGTTCAAATCTCGTCTTTCGCTCTGAGAAAATATACCACGCTCGGGTGGTGGAATTGGTAGACACGTTGGACTTAAAATCCAATGTCCATTAGGACGTACGGGTTCAAGTCCCGTCCCGAGTACATAAGTAAACCCTTTGATTTTCAAAGGGTTTCTTTGTTTTTGGTCGTTTCTTGTCTTTAATTGAAACTGTTTAATTCACTACTGGTTTCAACATAGTTTCAACATTTTATCGTAATTATATCGTTATAAAGTGGTTTGTTTTGATTAGATCAGGTTGTAACACGCTAATAATGAAAATTCGGGACTATTTTCTTTTTTTACTATTCTCCAAAAGTCTGCTTAGTTTTCGTAGTCTGCATCATATCGAAAGAACCCTAAAAGTTATTTAAGAAATCCCATTGTTTGTTTTGCATATCAACGCTAAAGGATGATTATGTAATAATTATCTCACAATTGAAATATAAAATTGTGATTGTTATTTGTATTTTTTATAATTATATCTGTTATAGTTCTCATCAAAATGATATATTTATAATCCAAATTCTTTGGTGTTAAATATCAGATACTCCAATTTAGATACCAAGAATTTTTTACTCCGAAAGTAATGAGCATGAACGAATCTCAAACAAGAAAAACAATCATAGACAACAAATTGCTGAATGCAGGTTGGAATGTTAATGATGTTACTCAGGTGATTGAAGAGTTGCTTGTTGAAGTTCAAACTGTAAATGAGCCTGATGAAAAGTATGGAAATCAATTTTCGGATTATGTATTATTGGGTAAAGACGGATCTCCAATTGCTGTAATAGAGGCAAAGAAAAGCTCAGTTGACGCCAGAAAAGGTGAAGAACAAGCAAAACAATACGCCCATCATATTCAAATAAAATTTGATTGTGATCTTCCTTTTTGTTTTTATACCAATGGACATGATATTTATTTTTGGGATATAGGGAATGCTCCACCAAGAAAAGTATATGGTTTTCCTACTCGTGCAGATTTAGAGCGTTTAGCATATATAAGGAAATACAAAAAACCTTTGGCAGAAGAACTTATAAATACCGATATAGCAGGTAGAGCCTATCAAATTGGAGCCATACGTTCTGTTTTCGAATCTTTAGAAAAGAAAAAGAGAAATTCTCTTTTAGTAATGGCCACCGGAACAGGTAAAACTAGAACGTGTATTGCTATGGTAGATGCACTGATGCGTGCAGGTTGGATATCTAGAGTTTTGTTTTTAGTAGATAGAATAGCGTTGAGAAATCAGGCAATCGAAGCTTTTAGAGAGCATACTCCTCAGTTATCTGTTTGGCCAAAAGAAGAAGAAAAAGATTTAGCTTTAGATCGCAGAGTGTATGTATCGACTTATCCAACTATGTTAAATATTATTGATGAAGGACATGATAAAATATCTCCTCATTTCTTTGATATGGTTATTATTGATGAGAGTCATAGATCCATATATAATGTATACCAAAATGTACTTGATTATTTTAACACAATAACATTAGGTCTAACAGCTACTCCTACCGATGTCATTGACCATAATACTTTTCAATTATTTGATTGCGAAGATGGATTGCCAACTTTTGCATATACCTATGAAGAAGCTGTAAAAAATACACCTCCATATCTAAATAATTTTGAAGTTTTAAAAATCGGAACCAAATTTCAAGAGGAAGGTATCCATCTGAATACCATTTCTGTTGAAGATCAGAAGAAAATGATTGCTGAAGGAAAAGATCCTAAAGAAATCAATTTTGAAGGTTCTCAATTGGAAAAAACGGTTTCAAACAAAGGAACAAACACGCTAATAGTGCGTGAGTTTATGGAGGAATGTATTAATGACCCTAATGGAGTATTACCGGGAAAGACAATATTTTTCTGTACTGGAAAAAGACACGCAAGAGCATTGAAAGATGTTTTTAATCAATATTACCCTCAATATAATGGAGAACTGGCAAAAGTAATTGTTTCTGATGATCCAAGAGTTTATGGGAAAGGCGGATTATTAGATCAGTTTAAGAATAATGACTTTCCAAGAATCGCTCTAAGTGTTGATATGTTAGATACCGGTATTGATGTAAGAGAATTAGTAAATTTAGTGTTTGCAAAACCTGTATTTTCTTACACGAAGTTTTGGCAAATGATAGGTCGAGGGACTCGATTGTTAGATGGGAACAATCTAAAGCCTTGGTGTAACAAAAAAGATAAGTTTCTAATCATTGACTGCTGGGATAATTTCGAATATTTCAAGCTAAATCCAGAAGGAAGGAAAAATAAATCGCAGTTAGCCTTACCAACACAATTGTTTTCTCTACGATTGGAAAAGCTAAAATTACTGTTAGAAAATAACGTAGAGTATGTACATAAAGAAATTAAAACTATTCGGAATTTCATTGCACAGTTACCTGCTAAAAGTGTAATTGTTGTTGAACATAAAAGTTCTTTAGTTAAAGTTGAAGCCGATGAATTTTGGGAACATATTGATACTACCAGATTGGAGTATTTAGAAATTGTTATTGCACCAATAATGAGAGCGATCAGTGGATTGGATTTTAAGGCAATGCGTTTTGAAAAAGATTTAGTAGAAGCTTCTGTTTTAAAACTACAAGATGAAAAGATTAATTATGAAAACCTTGTAGAACTAATCACTTCACAATTAGCAGAATTACCGTTAACTATTCGTGAGGTTGAAAAAGAGAAACAACTCATTCAAAATGCATTAAAGACTTCTTTTTGGGTATCATATTCCGAAGTAAAGGAGGATGAACTAATTCTGAAAATCTCACCATTAATTCGATATAGACAAGCTTTTAGTGATGGTAATGATTTTACATTTCTAAATCTTAGGGATGTTACCTACACTAAGAAACTTATAGAATTTGGACCAGAAAATGAACAAGTAAGTATAAGTAGTTATCGCGAAATGGTAGAAGAGACTGTTTTGGGTATGGCAAGGCAGGATTTAACTTTACAAAAACTAAAGTCCGGAGAAGAATTAACCACAGAAGAGATCAAAAAACTAGCTCGACTGTTGAACGAAAAAGATCCTTTTGTTACCGAGCAATTATTAAGACGAGTATATGATAATAAACAAGCTAAGTTTATTCAGTTTATCAAGCATATTTTAGGAATAGAGCAAATTCAATCTTATGAAAAAACTGTTTCGGATCTATTTGAAGCTTTTATTTTGGAACACAATAATTTAACGAGTAAACAAATTCGTTTCTTAGAAATACTTAAAAATTATGTTTTAGATAAAGGAACAGTATCTAAAAAAGATTTAATCAATCCTCCTTTTACCCAATTGCATAATAATGGAATATTAGGAGTATTTTCGCCAGACTTGATCAATAAAATTGTAGCGCTAACTGAACGAGTTAGTGCTTAATACTAAATAGTGTATTTAAACTATGTTATCATCCGATTTAAAAAGTAAAATCAACAAACTCTGGGATAAGTTTTGGAGTAGAGGAATCACCAATCCCATTTCTGCAATTGAACAAATTTCATATCTCTTGTTTATGCGCAGAATAGATGAATTAGACACACTAAAATTACAGCAAGCCGGATTTACGGAAGAAGATTATAGAACTGTTTTTTTAGTGCCTAAAATTGATAAAGAAGGCAAACCTATATTCAATAAAAAAGGAGAGTTAGAATTTGACGATAAAAGTAATTGCAGATGGTCACACTTTAAGCAACTAGACCCCGAATCAATGCTTAATTTGGTCAGTCAAGAGGCATTTCCATTTATAAAAGTGATCAATAAAAAGGTTGATCTCAAAAAAATTGAAGATAAAGATGTTCGGGAAAAGGTTAAAAAACAATTATATGGAGATTTAACCAATAAAGAAATAGAACAAGAATTTGCCTATGTCCGTTATATGGAAAACGCAGTTTTCTTAATTAATAATTCTAATTTGTTGGATGAGGCTGTAAAAGCAATTGACGACATTTATGATGTGATCAAAAAACAGCAAGACGAAGGGCAGAATTTCCAAGACACTCAAGGTGATGTATATGAGTATCTGTTGAATGAAATAGGGCAATCCGGTAAAAATGGACAGTTTAGAACACCTAGACATATTATACAATTGATGTGTGAAATCTTAGATCCAGATTGGACAGATACTATTTGTGATCCTGCTTGCGGTACTGGTGGTTTTCTATTGGGCGCATATCAACACATTCTCACTAAGTATTCCAGCAAAAAGTATTTGCAAAAGGATGAAAATGGCTTTGTAAGAGGTACGATGGGTGATAAAATCACTAAAGATACTGTTTGGAAAAATCTAAAAGAAAAAACCTTCTATGGTTTTGATATAGATCAAACTATGGTACGTATTGGATTGATGAATCTGATGTTACATGATATTTCTGTGCCAAGAATAGAACATATTGATACCTTATCTAATAAGTACGAAGGCTATGAAAAAGATGAGCAATATTCTATTGTGTTAGCCAATCCACCCTTTACGGGACGTATTGATAAAGGTGGGATGAGTGATAAATTTAGAATTCCTGGTACACAAAGTGAATTACTATTTATCGACCGTATGGTACGCATGCTTAAACCAGGAGGGAAAGCAGCAGTGATTATACCAGAGGGAGTATTGTTTGGTAGTGGTAAAGCACAGAAAAAAGCACGTGAGATTCTATTAAGAGACACACAACTAGAAGCTGTTATTTCCTTACCTAGTGGTGCATTCCAACCCTATACAGGAGTAAAAACAGCAATCTTAGTCTTTACCAAAGCAGAACTAGAAAGTAAAAAATGGCATACGGATCGGGTGTGGTTTTATAATCTAAAAAGTGATGGGTATTCTTTAGACAATAATCGTAAACGCTTAAAAGATGAACCTTTACCACTAGCCGTAAAAAAATATCATCGTAGGTCAGGCGATAATGATACTGATCAAAAAGAAGAACATTTTTATGTTGATTTAGACACTATAAAAGAAAATGATCTAGACCTTAGTTTTAACCGTTATAAAACTTTTGATTATACACCACAAGAATATGATCCACCTAAAGAAATTCTAAAAACTTTATTGAGTTTAGAAAATGACATCCAAAAAGAATTGAATGAATTAAATGATATGATTGGATGAAAGAATTAAAAATTGGTGACATAATTTTAATTACAAAAGGAAAGAAAGTTTCAAATGTTTTTGATTCGAATAATACAAAAGAATCTTATGCAAGGTATCTTCAGATTGAAGACTTAAGGCATAACAATAATTTAAAATATACTAATGAGGTAAATTTAATTAAAGTTAATGAAAATGATGCTATTATTGCTTGGGATGGTTCAAAGGCAGGTACTGTTAATTATGGGCTTAATGGAATTATAGGAAGTACATTAGCTCGTTTGATTATTAAAGAGAAGTATAAATCAAGTATTAATCCTTCTTATTTTGGCTTGTTTCTTCAATTTAATTATGAGTACTTTCAAAAAACTAATACTGGAGCAGCAATTCCTCACGTAAGCAAAAATGCTCTAAATGATTTAAAAATACCATTACCAGACCTACAAACGCAACAACAAATAGTTACGGTTTTAGATAAAGCGCAATCTCTCATTAAAAAACGAGAGCAAAGTTTAGAATTATTAGATGAATTACTTCGTGCTACTTTTTTGGATATGTTTGGAGATCCTGTTTTGAACGAAAAGAATTTAAAATTCACTAAGCTTAATGAATTAGGAGTATGGAAAAGCGGTGGTACTCCTTCAAGAAGTATTGATGCTTATTTTAAAGGAGATATTCCTTGGTTTTCTTCTGGAGAACTTAATGATATGTATATCTCTAAAAGTAATGAGAAAATTACAGAAGTTGCTGTAAAAAAAACATCCGCTAAATTAATTGAATCCGGCAGTCTTCTTGTGGGAATGTATGATACTGCTGCGTTAAAATCAAGTATCACAAAAATAGTTGCCAGCTGTAATCAAGCCATTGCTTTTGCCAAGCTAAATGAGAAAAAATGTACATCTACATTTGTATATTTTGCAATTCAAATAGGAAGAAAATATCATCTATCTAAGAGAAGAGGTGTTAGACAAAGAAACTTAAATCTTGCAATGATCAAAGCGTTAGAAATACCTTTACCAAAGCTAAACCAACAAGAAATATTCTCTTCAATTGTTTCTAAAATTGAACTTCAGAAAGAATTAATTCAAAAAAGTTTAGACGATTTGAAAAATCTCTTTCAATCATTATTACAAGATGCTTTTAACGGTACTCTAAAATTACAAGATGAAAAAATAGAACTCCAAACAGCTTTAAGAGATGTGAATTGGTTTACAGAACAATTAGGAGAAATAAATGGTAATCCTGCAACGAAAAAACTATTGGCTAATTTAAATGCTATGCCCAAAGTTCCTTCTGCTTTTAGTAATATTTATGACCTTCAGAAAAAACTTAGTGGTACTAATTTAGCTCTAGATAAAATTAGAAGTTTTCAGAATTCTTTGGGAACTAACAATATATCACACTTAAAATTTGTAAACTCACTTCCTACATTTAAACTATTAGAAAAAAATCCATTTCTTAAGGAGATAACCAATAATCAATCTTATACTCTTAAAAACCTAGAGCAAGCAAAAGGGGAACAAAAAGAAAAAGAATTAGAAAAAGAATTACGTAAAGAAAATGATCCTATCCTACAATTCATTAATCAGGAACAATTAGGAAAATATACCATTGAAAATTATAAAGTAAATATACCTAAAACTATTTACGAGTACTTCGGGAAAACAGAATTTAATATTGACATTTTAATTCAGGCACTTGAGGAAAATAAGGGCCTCTTAGGTTTAAAAAAAGATACAATAAAGAAAGATTTGTTTTTAATCTTTACTCAATTCATTAAAGTGAAATACGATGGTTTGTTTGCTTTTAAGCAAATGCGAGAAGAAATGCAAAGTAGTTTATTTAATCCTGCCTTTACCTTACTTCAGGAGTTTATAGATCAAGGGTTGAAAAATAAATCTATTGAACAGGTATATTCTTTAGCTTCAGTAGGAGATGAAATTCGTGGGAATGATAAAAGAATGTATCTTTCATTAAAACAATCCAAGCATGAAGATAAATAGGATTGTAATCAATAATGCAAAAGGATTTCGAGGATTACCGAATGGATTTGAAGTTATTTTCAAAAATGTTTTTCATCGTAATGAGATTGACCCAGTATGCCTTGCAGGATTAAATGGTTCCGGAAAATCCAATGTTTTAGAATTAATTTCAGAGATCTTTTTTTATCTGGAAGCAGTACATCATTCTCAAGCAAAAAAGTATGTTAGAAAAAAGAGTCCTTTTGGTTTTACTATAGAATATGAAACTAAAGTGACCGCTAATAATTTATTACAATCAGACACTACATTTAAAGCGGATACTCCTCTGGGAAGTATTCGAAAAGTGGCAATTGAAAAACTTCCAAGACAGGAAATACAGATCAAGTTTACAAATGATGAAGAATGGATTGTACTAGACTCAGAACATCTTAGTTATGATTATAATGTATCTCAATTATTACCAAAAAAAATAATTGCCTACTCATCTGGTCAAAATGAATTGGTAAGCAATCCTTTTCTTCGAATGGATTTCTTTTATTTTGATGAGTATCTTAAAGAATTAGAAGAAGGTGGAGATTCCGCGGAGATTTCGCAAAATAGACTATTCTATATGGATTATGATTCTAATCCATTTGTCCTATTAAGTAATTTTTTGATGCGTGATATAGATGATACAGGAGAACAAAAAGAGCTTGGTATTCTTAAGGCTATGACAGATGTAGATGACGTGGGCTCATTTAATATAGTACTAAATCTAAAAGTTAAAAAAGATCACGCTACCAAAAACTTACTAGAACTTATTGAAGAGTTAAGAGATTCAGATTCAGAATCATTACTCTCTATGATAGAAAGCGAGTTATTTTGGGAAGTTAAGTTACCCTATCAACTCAGAAGCTTTGTTGAAAAATTAGAACGGTGTTGTACATATTCCGATTTTGTATATAAAGAAGAAGATTCAGAAAAATGGTTAAAAGTTACTTTGTATTTCCGCCAGATAGGTACCAATATAAAAATGGCATTTCAGAATGAGTTTAGTAATGGACTGAATCTATTTCGCCAATTTTACTTGATGAATTTACTGAATATATATAATTACTCTGATGCCATTAGGGATAGAGTCAAGAAAGCTTCATCAGGATCGGAAGATAATATTTCAGACTTGATTCCTAAGCTTCCTAAGAAGGATAAGGTTTTTTATATCGATGGCTTAAAACTTAAGAAGAAAACAGGGAGTAAAAAAGAATTGTATTATAAAAATCTTTCTGATGGAGAACATCAGTTTTTGCATATAATAGGATCTTTAATGCTCATGGAAGAAGAGGGAACTATTTTTCTATTAGATGAACCATCTACTCATTTTAATCCGGATTGGAGGTCAAAATTTATTTATACTATAAATGAAATATACAAACTGCGAAGAGATCGCTATCAAGATCCTGAGAAGGCACAACAATTAGTTGCTTTATCTACACATTCGCCTTTTGTTCTATCAGACAGTAAATCCAAAAATGTACTTTGGTTCCAAAAAGAAAAAGGGAAACCAACCATAAAAGAATTAGATTTTGAAACCTATGGCGCTTCAGTTGATTATATCATGAAGCGGATTAGTAAAATGCAAAATAGATCTACACGATTGATTCCTGAAAGAGCATATGAAGATCTATTAGATGCAATTCAATCGTCTGATTTAGATGAATTAAGAATTGCCATTAGTAAATTTGGTGAATCACCAGAAAAACAATTCTTATATCAACGACTATATGAACTAACAAATCCAGAAACAGATGATAGTCCAGCTTTATAAACAACCAACGGGATTATCATATTTAATGGAAATTCCTGTAACTTTTTTTTTAAAATTGGAAAATGCTGATACTTTCGACATTAATCTTTTTCCTGATTGGTTTAATGAAGTTTTTGGGACAACAAATAATTTAGAAAATGGATTATATCAAAAATTTAATAGGTTATATCTAAAGTATAAATCTATTGCTGACAAGGCGCAAAGGGACCTTTTGGTTAAAGCTTTTACTGATGGTATTCAAATAGAAAACTTATGTAATAGAATTTCAGGAATTGAAGCAAAACCTATTTCTGGTTTCCCAGAAGTTTCTAATGAGTTAAAATCGGTATTAATGCATTTATGGAAAAATTCATTGCAGTATGATAAGTTTGAAACTTTAAAAGCTAAAACAACAGTAAAAGAATATGCTAAAAACTTTATTAATACTCATCATTCCCAAATATGCCCTTTTTGTGGTTTAGAAGGTTACTTATATGTTGCAGGGCAATCAAGACCAGCATTGGATCATTGGCTTTGTAAAGATGATTTTCCATATTCCTCTGTAAATTTTGATAATCTCATTCCCATAGGAGATAAGTGTAATGAAAGTCCTGCAAAAGGCACAAAAAATGTTTTATCTATTACAGGAGGAACAAAAGTTTTTTATCCATTTACTGAGCATAGTGGAATCAAGGTTACTGTAAGTTGTAAGAAAGTTCCAACTATTCCAGATATTGAAAATGGAGTTTACGAAATAGAAATTGAACCCACTGATTCTAATAATCAGGATATATTTGATAGCTGGGATTCACTTTTTAATATAAAAACCAATTATAAAAGTTATTTAGAAGATACACTTTTAAATAGTTGGAAACTTACATATAAAGAATATATAGAGAAAAGTAAGAAATTAAAACCAGCGAATACTGTTGATGAGCTAATTAATAATTTAGAATATTGGCAGGATTCTTTTCAGCCAAACATCACGATAGGGTTTTTGGTATTAGATGCTTTTGTGGAAAATCTATTATCGATGCCTAAAGCTTATTTGTATGGTTTGTGTGAATATTTTAAAAGATCATGACTAACGATCAATTACTGCAAAATTTCTTAGATACTTGGCCATTAGAAAGGGTTAAGGAGATGACTTTAGAGGAATATAATAAATCTGGAAGCAGGGATACTTTTTGTTATATGTTAGAATATGGCACTAGATCATTAGGGAATATTTCTGGAACCGCTTACTCCTCCAAATTTGAAATTTATGAACGAAAAAACAAGAATAATATACCCCAATCCAAGGATTATGGGTATGATACTGATTACACCTGGAGAAATAGAGCTGGTGTAAAGAAGACAAGAGAGCAAGCTTTCTTATATACAAGAGGTATTATTTATGAAATAGTTGAAGCATCTCAAGAAGGAAAATTTAGCTTGATTGACGAGAAAGGATTGGCACCATTGGTAGTGTGGAAGATAGCTTTCCTTTATTCTAAAAAAAGACTCCTTAGTATATCAGATAGGAAAGCTGTCAAGTACTTAGCAGATCTTTTTGGGATGGAGATTGCTAAGAATACCCAAATATCCTCAATGCATCGATTTTTAATGAGGTTTATTGATATCAATAGATATTGGGATGATATGTACGTTTTATGGTCGATCTATCTTGAAAAAGATAGAGCTGATATTCGGACAGAAGATTTAGAAAATCTTCTAAGGAGGAAAGGAGTAACGTTAAAAGATATCAAGGAATCGTTTCGTAAATCAAATATTAAAGAGATCATTATTACGAAAAGACATAATAAAATTCAACAAAAGCTATATAATGAATTAGTATCGATGTATGGTATCCGGAATGTCACTATGGAGGAAGCTAATATAGATCTTAAAGTTGATTTTCCGGATAGAATAGATTTTTATGAAGTTAAAATAGCTTCTTCTGCAAAATATTGTATTCGTGAAGCACTTGGACAAATAATCGAATATGCTTACAATTATCAAACAGAAAAAAGAAAAAAATTAATTGTAGTTGGGAATCACTCTTTGATCAATTCTGATATTAACTATGTAGATTATTTAAAGAGTATATTTAATGAGTTCGAATTTGAATATCGATATGAACAAGTCATTTTGTAACTGACCTCTATTGTAGAACATAGTGTTTTTCCCAGTTTATTGGATGATTTTAAAATAAGGATTGGTTTTTATACATTTTGTATCTTAAGTTTTATAATTTATAATAATATATTAGTTCCCAAGAATTAAGCCTTGTTTATGGTCTTTATTCAGCTTCATTATAACTACTCCAAGTCTTACTTTCAGTCTCATATTCATACAGTAACATTTTTTCCTGAAATCTTTTGGGAGTAAAATGGAAGCAACCATATTTTCGGATTAACCCAAATAATGTTTTCTTGATATAGTAATCATCTTTTGACATATCTGGAACGCCATTAAGCATAAAAATGCCTGTACTCATTTCGGCTCTTCCTTTTTTGTTAGAGATTACTAAAACACCTTTTCTTTTCGCATCTGAGTAAAAAGAATCGAATAATTCTTTATCCAAAATGATATTTTCCGCGACTAAAACCTTTTTCATAAATAGGATTATTTCCTAGTCAAAATTATAAAATTCGGAAAGATTCCGACAGTAAAGTTGTGAACAGAATTTTATTTGTTAAAAAGCCTTTTTAGCAATCCTTTTTTCCTCTCCAAAACAAAGGTAAACAGACTATCCGCTTGTGATCCGTGGTTATGAAATTTGATCTCAGCGACTGCTCTTTTTCTTCGGAACACATTCCAGGGAGACTTACCGGGCTTTTTGTAGTAGTAGAAAATATCAAAGTTGTGAGTGATTTTATAATTAGCCATTAAAGTATCCAGTTCAGGGACATAGATACCTTCAAAATCCAGATCTGGATTCTGGATTCCAAATTGTTTTGCGGGTAATGATTTTAATTCATTTACCACATACACTGTATCCTTGCTTTTTGCCTTAAACTTTCCTTGAGTAGAAGATTTTACAGCAGAATAACTAATTAGGTTACGTCTCAGGTTTCCGACTTCTTTTTTAAGTAGTTGCCGGAGTTCTTGATTCATCACCAATTTTGCATTTCTGGCATTGATCTCCGCTATTTCTGCTCTAGCTCTGCTTTTTCCTTCTTGATCTTTCCATTTTTCTATCTCCTGGAATTGTGCATTTTGGATCTCCTTAAAATCTGCTACCTTTTGTCGTTCTCTCTTCCATTGGAAAAACAGGATTCCTATTAGAATAACGAGTGCTATTGGTAAAAACTTCCAGATGGTTTTGATAATTTTGAAATAATAGGTCATACCATTGCTGTTTGAGGTTGTTCTTCTAATTCTCTTGTCTCCTCAGCTCCAATAATTTCTTTGGTAGAAATATTGTATTTAATTCCTGTGATTCCATATCGATTTTTGGTGGTGACTGCATAATTATTTCTGAAGGTGTCATCTACTTTGATCACTTCGATATTAATCCCTGCATCATATAAAGGTGCTGTTCCACCACGAATGGTTTTCTGGGTAGTACGCTGAAAAATAACAATGAAAATGGTATCCGGATGTTCTTTTCGTAAGCGATCAAAATCTTGTGAAGGTAATCCCGTTTTATTCCAACTATCAATAATAATCACATCAAATGTGCCAACGGCACTTGTAATTGTATTGTATCCATCGGGAAGTTGATCTGCTCTTGAGATACGATTCCTGTTTTTTGGACTGAGATACTCATTTTTCATTCGGGTAATCAGGTCTGATTTACCACCGATCTCTAAAGTAAAAATGGCAACCTTGTTTCCAATTTCTGCAAAAGCATCTGCCAATTGATAGGTAAATCTTGTTTTGCCACCACCTTGATCACCTTCGATGGTAATGGCTAATTCAAACTTTTCTAAATCTCCTAGCAATTCTCCAATCGCTCCGGGTAATCGAAAGGTTGGAGTAGTACTAATGATAGGTTGCTGATCAAATGAGGTAAACAATGTATTCCTCTTGATGTCTGTAATTGGGATGTTTTTGTTCTCTTTAGAAACCATATACTCAATACCAGATAAACCTTCAGTTGGATTTCGATTTACAATGTTTCTAAGTTCAGATCGCCATTTGCGATTAATGATAATTTTCACCTGTTCCCGCAAGATCATTTCATTATGTTGTTTTATCAATTTATGCTGCAACTGATTAATATGCTGGGCATACGGATCATTTTTGGTTATTTCTTTGTTAGATACTGCTTTTTGTAATGCATAAATGAAGTTTTTTAATTCATTTTTGGATTTAATGGTGCTATGCATATCTAGAAAAGTCTTAATGAAAGAAACAGAATGGTTATTTTGGATCAATTTTTCGTGATTAGACAAAAATTCGTTTAGTTGTTCCAGGTAGATATCAATAGTTTCTTTGATTTCTGGTTCTTGGTGATAAAAGCTTTTAGCTTCCAGGAAGAACCGATGTCCTTTTTGTAGTATTTCCGGCAAAGTTTCTATGTTTACCGGAACCATGGCTCCGTTATAATTATCAAATGAAATGCGTTGTTGTTTCATTTGGTAATACTACAAATCGTGGGGATGTTTGTTTCCGGTTGGTTCTATTTAAATCTGGATAAGTTATTTTTTGATAAAAGGTAGACACTCTTGTACTTTAATTTTTTAAAGTATCACTTTATAATATCCTTGAGTTTAAGTACTTCGTAAATTATTTTAGATAATATTTTTTGGAATACTGGTAAGTTAATAATCAATATTATGTAAAAAATAAGATGCTAATTTTTAGAGCATTTTAATGTTTAAAATTCTGATTATTAAGTAAATGTGTTTTGTTTTTAACTATTATTTCCCTATATTTAGAATCTACTCCAATAAATCCCCTTAAAGATTTAGTAATTAAAAAAGGATATCTTTTTGATATCACGAAACATCAATGAGTGTGTTGGTCAAATTTCTTCAAGCCTATAATGGTGATAGTATCTTGGTTTCCTTTAATTCAGAAAAAGGTGTTAAAAATATTTTGATAGATGGAGGTACCGGAACTACCTATTCTAAAAATGGACGACCGGGAGATCTAAAAAAAGAAATTAGAAGAATTGCTGCAGAAGGTCAATCAATTGACTTGTTGATTATAACCCATATAGATGATGACCACATTGGAGGTATTCTAAGGATGTATTCAAATAAACAGTTTGACAATTCATTAATTAAAAAAGTTTGGTTTAACTCAGGAAGATTAATTAGTAATATGTTTGAAGATGAAGGAGAGCCTCTTGATAGAGATATTCCTCTTAATCGATACTCTAAACTTGATACAAGTGTTCGACAAGGAGCGACGCTTGAAGAATATTTAAAGAAGGGAAATAGTTGGGTTGAAGAAATAATTAAGCAAGGAAAAGAATATACCTTAGAAGGATGTAAAATAACTGTTCTCTCACCGAATGAAAAAGGTCTTAAAAAGCTAAATAATCGCTGGCAAACAGAAAGACCTTTATCACTAGAGGCTTCCCCTAAGCAAACAGATTATCATATTTCTATAGAGGACTTAATTAAGTCTGAAGATAATTTTATTGAGGATAATTCAATTCCCAATGGCAGTTCAATCGCCATTTTGTTAACATATAATGATTGCAAAATTCTATTGTTAGGAGACGCCCACCCCAATGTAATAACAACATACCTAAAAGAGCAGGGATTTACTAGTGCAAATCCCCTAAGGTTAGACCTTCTTAAGTTGTCACATCATGCCAGTAAAAAAAATACAAATGACGAACTCCTGAATTTAGTTGATTGCGACACTTTTGTAACGTTAACTAATGGATTGAAGCACGGGCTACCGGATAAAGTAACATTTGCCAGAATCATTAAGAATAAACCAGGTTGTAAGCTATTGTTTAATTATAACCTCCCTAGAATTGTTTTTACTAAAAAAGAGCTCAATGAAATGAGATTTGAAGCAACATTCTTGAACAGACAAGAATTAAAATTGACTTAAATGCCTATAGACGACTTATACTTAAAGTATTCAGTTAGGGTAAACAACGGAAGTGGTTGTTTATTAAACCCTATATCAGAAGAATATTCATATGTTCTTACGGCAAAGCATAATTTGGAAAATCCAGATGCCAAAAAAGTAAATGTGGCAAAACCTAACGGGGAAAAGCTGGAAGTTTTAGATGCTTTTTCACATGAAAAGCTGGACTTCACAATCATACTGGTTAAACGGATTGAAGATATTGAGTTATCCGTGTTTGATGAAGTAGAATTTGAAGATGAGGTAGTCATATATGGTTTTCCCGAAAGTAAAAAAGGAGACGACTTTCCGGCAATGAAGATAAATTGTGTTGTAAAGGAAAAACCTCCTACGGAACATTTTTATGTAATAGAACCTCATAGACATGTGGAACATGATCAGATTGTGGGGTTTTCCGGTTGTGGAGTATTTCTTGAGAAAAATGAAAGACTTTATTTATTGGGGACATTATATAGAATGGACTCTTATCACAATCAGGGACGCCTTAACTTTTTACCTATATCGATTGCAGATGACCTTATAGAAAATAATAATATCTTTCCAATTGATAGATCACACCTCGAAAAATTTAGTGGTCTTTATAATGACATTTGCAAAAGAAAAATTGAGAATTATCGCATTAATCAGAATTTAGCAGAAGTATTTAGAGAGGTAAATACGGATAATCCTACAGATAATTATCATAAGAGTCCGCCTTTTATTTTAGGGAACTTTATAATGGCATTTGATATAAAAGGCGGAAACAGAGAGTATCGTAAAAACAGGAAATTTGGGGAACAACGTTTCAGGTTGATTGAGTGCTATTATTATACCTATTTGGATATATGCAAATATGCTGTCTTATCTATCTTATGGGATGAATTTTTGAGTGCTAAAGACAGAAATAAAATGTCGGCAACTAACCAGGAAATCTCTGATCTTTTAAAATCCTCAAAGAATTTCAGCAAGGAAAATTTAGACACCCTTAAAAGTCTATGTCATAAGATACTTGAAAAATTTGGACAGGAAAAAGAAATAACATTTGTAAAACAACTCGTACCTTCATTCAAAATGTTCAGAGATGGAGTTGAGATGTTTATTGAACAAACTCTTGATAAAGGAATTAACAATTACGAGCTCTATTGGGCCTCAGAACAATTGTTATATGAATTGCTAAGAAAATCAAAGTTCATTAATAATTACCGGATTAAATCAGTTCATCACCGTTATTATATTAAACATCGTAGTGACCCAATAGCGAAATTTAAAACAGAAATTTTTCTTAGAGAAGATTCCAAAGAGACATCAGATCGTAACCTTGAAAAAACTAATTATGTAAATGTACATTCCATATATATATGTGAAGAAGCTGACACATTAGATAATGTTATCAATATAAGTCCTTTCTATTTTGATTTAAACACCTATGATCCTCGCGCAGTTAAAATGGATCTTTTCGTATTAAATAAAAGCCAATTTAAAAATAATGAGCGATCATTTTATTATGATCGAATCTATGATCCAGGTGATAAAGAAAAGTCTGATTTAAAAATTTTTACGGATAAATCGGGAGTAAAAGGAACTAAAAACAATAACGGGAGTATAGATAGGGAAATGGCAAAATCAACAAAACTATTTGAGCAGTTAAATACTTTTTTAGATCATTTAAAGTAATACCGAAATCATATTATGAGTACAATAAGTAACTATCAATACAGCTCACCTTTTAAATTCTTAGATGCCTTTGAAAAGGATGATTATGATACTTTTTTCGGTCGTTCTAAGGAAGTTGAAAAAGTCTTTAATTATTTAAGAAGAACCAACTTAGTAGTGTTATTCGGTCCTTCTGGTTCTGGGAAAAGTAGCTTGGCCCAATGCGGAGTAGCAAATAACTCTAAGAATTGGAAAGCCATTGTTATAAGAAGAAATGAAAATTTAATAACATCTTTTTTTAACGAAATTGAAAACTTATTTAAAGATGAATCGACAGAATTGGTGCGATCAATTCATATAGATTATAATTGTATTATAGCGAACTCCCTAAAAACAACCAAAGATGGTGAAATTGTACTTGAGTTTGATGAAAATGATAATTATGAATATTTAAAGAATATAGAAAATAAAACAAGGAAATTATTTAGCAATGTAGTGTACAAGCCCCTTTTTATTTTTGATCAGTTTGAAGAACTTTTTCTTTTTGGTGATGAAAAGGAAATTAATGAATTCAGTTTGCTCTTAAACTTAATATCTAAGCAAGTAAAGTTCTCTGATAATTTAATTTGTATTCAATCAGAATTCTATGCTGGGTTAGAAAAACTAGGGCACCTTAATCCTCATATTTTTGATTACAAATGTGAAATCAGTGACCCAAATATTAATAATGTTAAAAAAATTATTAGACGCACATTTAGAGCATTTAATATCAATCAGGTTGAAGACGGTCAAAATCATTTGCCAAAAACTAATTCCAAACGTATTAAAGAGGATATACAAAATAATAGAGTTGACAAAATTGTCCAACAACTTTCTGTAGATAAAAAAGTATACCTTCCTTTTTTACAGATTTATCTGGATAAATTATATGTTGAAGATTTTATTAGAACATATAAAGATGATGAGAAATTACTACTTAATCCTAAGGAGATAAGATTTAATCAAAAGCCATTGGAATTCACCCTCGAAGAGATAGAATCGTATGGAAAGATCAGTAAAATCCTAACTGATTATATAATAGATATTAATAGGACGGTTATAAATAGGAAGAATGAAATTGAAGGTGATAAGCATAAAGACTCAGTTATAAAATTCTTAAAACGTCTTATTTCTAAAAGAGGAAATAAGCAACCATTAAAAATTATAGAATTAGAAAAAAAAATAAAAAACGAAGAAAAAAAGATTTTAACTATAGACGATAATGAGGTTTTAAAAAGTAAAATAATAAATGATATATGGGGAGATACAAAGGTCGATGTTGATCGTTCTTTAGGGGATATTATCGGCGAGCTAATCAAAGCCAGAATTGTAAAACGTGAAGGGAACTACATAGAGTTATCTCATAATTTACTCGCTAAGATCGTTAGAAAAATTAAGGTAGATAAAGACATCTTTGAATATTATAAGGATCATTTCAATTCAGCCTTTGATACTTATGCAGAAGAAAAGAAAAGAAAAATTAAAAAAAGAACTTTACTTGATCGTAATCTAATCAAAAATATAGGTCATAACATAAACCCTTTTATAACAGGTACTAATGATGATGATGAAAGAAAACAGTTTTGGAAAAAAAGCCGACTTGCTTTACAAAGACGAAAGTTATTCAATACTTTAGGCATTGTAATTGGTATTGGAGCTATTGTCGTTTTGGCTCCAATTTTATTAGCACAAAATCAGGAGTTAAAAAAGCTAATCTTGAAAGCCTTACAGATGGAAGCTACGGTTGCAAAAAAGGATGAGGAGGAAAATAAAATTAAAAAAGACATTTACGACGCACTTGGTTTTGAAGGCAACGATAATACTAAAATGTATCTTAAATTAAGTAAAATTGATGCAGAATTAAAAAATAAAGAATTATTGAAGGATTCAGAATTCCCGATTTTTGAAATGAAATACAATGAGTTAATCTCATCACTAGAATATCGTCCATTTTATTTTCAAAAGAAAGAAATTGATACTAATAAAATTAATAATATTCATTCATTTAAAACAAGAGCATTTAAAGGAAATAATAACTTCACTACTATTTTTCTGAACTCTAATACCAAAATTTACCCACTACATTTAAACTTCAGAAGTGGGATAAAGACAATAGATTGGAAGTTATTAAAAGAAATAGAACCTGTTAGGAGTAAAGCAAGGATCTTTAATTTTGAACCATTTCAATATGAAAATGGATTTATGATCTTACATTCGGATAAATTCGGATTGCATGTTAATCAACTAGTGCTATCAGAATCTAATGAAGAACTAGTATCACGTATTAAGCCTTTTAAGCTCAAATATGAGGGGAATCCTGTATTTAAGGGCATCTCGTTAATAGAGCATATTCGAGATAGAAAAGGTAATAATACATTTTTATGCTGGTCGGATGAAGATAAACAAATTCATAAAGTTGTAGTGTATAAACAAGATTCAATTCTAGATTCCAAGATTGCAATTGAAAAGTTTCGTCTAATTAAAGATTCTATAGGTTCCAATGAGAAATTGAAAGATACAATACTATTCAATAAATCACGTATAAAATTTATAGAAAAAATTTCCGAAGACACAGTTTCAATTATCGCTAACATAGATAATAAAATCCCTTATTTTCTAACTTTTAGCTTACCTGACAATCCTGGTCTTCAAATGAAAGATTTTATTAATTTTTATGATTTAACTAAACTCAGGTCGGAATTAAGTATTGAAGAAATCCAAGATATTAAAATCGATATAGGTAACAAAAAGAAAAAAGACTTGTATGTTGCAATTGATCGCTCCGTTTACAAATTAGATCTTAAAAATCTTGCAACGAATGATTTGATACCAAAGCCTATTGTAACATTAAATTTGAAAGCAACGATAAATAAGATTGATGTTCGAAATAATAAGTTGATTATTGGATGTAAAGATGGAAGAGTATATATTGTAGATTTGGAGAAAGCCTCTGATGATAGAATGACCAAAGAATTAATTGGGCATAGTGATGCAGTAAATAACGTGTCATTTATTAATGGAACGAAATATTGCATTACTGTTGGAGAAGAAGGAGATGTTACTACTTGGAATATTTCCAGTTTTGAGGAAGAAAGTACCACTATTAAAAATGGTATACGTTTGGATTACAGAAAAAATAAATTACACGTAGGATATAAGACATCTGCTAGGGATAATATATCTAGGGCTATTCGTCTTTTTGATAGTAATTTAAAGGAAATTGGTAATGAAATTAAGTTTAAAAAAAGGAACAGTTTATTACATTTAGATCTTGTAGATCCTAATACTTCTATGATAAAAACTATTATTAACTCAAACTCGAAAAAATTAACTCCTTTTTTATCAAGTGAATCAATTAACATTGAAGGTGAGATTAATGATATTAAGGTTGTTGAGGATAGAGTTGTAATTGCGACAAACAAAGGTATATATTTAAATAAAAGTTCAAATACAAATCTAGATAGGATAAGACCTGATTTAAGTTTTACATCGGTTGATATTCATCCTTATAATTCTGATCTTTTTATAGCTGGTGAAAAGGGAGGTAAAGTTTATTTGTGGAATTTAATTAAAAATGCTTCTAAACCAGAAAAATATCCAGGACACAGTGAAAGTGTAGAAGATGTTTGTTTTTCAAAAGATGGGAAATATTTTGTTTCTGGATCAATAGATAATGAAGTAAAAATATGGAAAGAAAATACTACGGAAAAGTTTGATTTAGATATAGAAAATAAATCCTTCGATTCCTATGGAATTTATGATACCTTGGGTGATATCAATGATAATATAATTGAATTGAAGTTTAATCAAGAAAATATCTTAGCAACTTTGGCAGAAGATAATAAGGTGATTTTGTATAAAATAAATGATAAGAAAAATGTTAAAAGAAAGAAAGTAATCCGAATTCCCAGTGTTGTAAAACATGATCATAAGATCATATCAATTGCCTTAGACGAAAATGATTTTATTTATACACTGGATATAATGGGAAACATAAAAAAGTGGGGGATTGGTCATAAGGTTAAAGAAAAAATAAATGAACGGGTTCATCAATTTGTTCAATAACTTTGATAAAAATCTAAGACAGGTTGGCAGTGTCCAATATATTGGTAAACAAAAGTTGAAGCTTAAAAGCTTTTGATTGCAGAAGAAGAATATCAAAATTAGTATCCTTTGCAGTACAATTCCTTCTATACATACTTTTTAGAAGTTGTATTCCAACCGTTTTAACAACTGGAACACTTACGGCATTTCCAATCAGTTGATATCGTCTACTATCACTCAATTCTATTTGTTTACCATCTTGGACACCATATTTTGTCCAATGATCAGGAAACCCTTGTAAACGTTCGCATTCTAACGGAGTAAATTTCCGAATACAATCTAAATTAGTTAATAGATTATCTCGATATCCCTGTGCTAGAATCGCACTTGTTTTACCATTAGTACGTGGAATAAATTGTTTATCCTGGAATGGAGCATAATCTCTACCTTCTTTTAGATGTTTTTTTCGAATGTTTTTAGCGCTTTCTGTTCGTTCAGTTTTTAGTGGCATCCAATTATTAACGAATAAATTATCTTCAGGTACACTGGTAAGACAATTGGTATTGCCATCTCTTCTGAATTCTACTTTTGATCCTCCTTTTACATTTCTACCGCTTCTGATCGTTAAGATATAAGGATTGTCTTTTACGTATGAGTCACCTACTTTGGTGTGTATTGTTGAAGAAATGTTGGCTTCCGAGAGTTTTCTTCGAGTGCAATTTTGAGTCTTTTGACAGCTTTCTCCGATAGGAAATATTTGCGGTCTGGGTTTTCTTCTAAGTGATCCGACAAGGTAGATGCGCTCTCTATTCTGGGGGAGAAACCAGGAAGTATTAAGCAATTGCCATTGGATGTCATATATCCCAAGGTTGGCAATCGATCTAAGTACGATTTCAAAGTCTTTACCCTGGTTACTGGAGAAAAGTCCTTTGACGTTTTCAAAGATAAACAGACTGGGTTTATAGAGGTCAAGGATTCTAATTGCTTCAAAAAAGAGCTTGCTTTTGCTTCCTTTGATGCCTTCCCGTTTTCCAGCCATCGAAAGATCCTGGCATGGGGAACCAAAGGTGATAATATCTGGTTTTGTGATTGTTCCTTTTTTGATGTTTTCGATAGGTCCCGCATAATTGGATTTTTTAAAATTATATGAATAGTTAGCAATGGCAAAAGGGTCAATCTCACTGAAGAAATGTTTTTTGAATCTAAATCCGGCTTCCATAAATCCTTTTGGGAAACCTCCAATACCAGAAAACAAATCTAACAATACCAAGTCTTTCATAATTTTCCTTCTTCCGCAAATGAATAGAAGCTTTCTTTAGTGAGAATGATATGATCCAAAAGTTGAATATCCAGTAATTCTCCTGCTTGTTTAATCTTAGAAGTTATTCTGATATCTGAAGTACTTGGTTTTAAAGCTCCGGATGGATGATTGTGAGCAATAATGATACTAGTTGCTAAACTTTTTAGTGCAACAGAGAATAGAATTCGTATATCTACAACACTTCCTTTGATACCACCAACAGAATGTGTATGATATCCAAGGACTTTGTTGCTATTATCTAAATAGAGAACGAAAAATTGTTCTCTAACTTCGATAGTATTTTTTGTGTAAAATTTGGATAGGGTAGTAGCTACATCTTTTGCAGAACCTATTTTTCCTTCAACTCTTCTTTTTCTTGAAAAAGTGATCTTAATCTCTGGAATAGGAGTACCGTTAGTAGATCCTTTTAAACCATCTAATCCACTGATAGTATAAGAAGAAGTTTTTGAAGTTGCTCCAAGGGCACGCTTGTTAGATTTTAATTCTTTGGATGCTCTTTTGATCGCATTAGTCCATTTCTCTCCTTTCTTTCGGATTTGTTTGGCTCGTTTGCTGATGTGGGAAACCTTACTTGGTCTTTTCTTATTTCTTTTAACCATCTTCCTAGATTATCCGATAATAATAGGTAATAGAAAGATTTTGGTTTCGGGTTAGGTTATTTTAGGTTCTGATAAAAAAACACCTACAGGAATCAAACAGATTCTGTAGGTGTCAATAACTAATCAACTAACAGTTGCGTAACGGCAGCTGAATTCATAGCCCATTCCATAGTATAGTTTTCATCGGCTATTGGTTCACTGATTATTTCCAGATTTTGTGCCTCAGCTTTAAGCTCTAGTAAATTTCCAATATTCAACTTACTATCTAATTTTGCTAATAAAGCTTCAACGCCTTTGGTATCTAATCTTTGAGCAACCTGACCATCAAAGCTCATTTCTAACCAGATAATTTCACGAGCTTCAATATCTAAGACGCCAAAGACTAATCCTTTGCTAGCTGTTTGCGAAATTCGTACCTGATGATCAACACAAGATGGATCATAAGCGACTCCAGTTTTAGCTGAAATTCTCATTGGATATTTACTATTCATCCAACCAACAACCAGATTTGGAGTAATAGAACCATTACTATATGCATTACAAGTAAAAGTGACATACTTAGCTTTTAGCTTTGCCAATTCGCTGATGTTAATGTCAATATATTCTGCTGTTCCTATTTTATCAGGAATGCTTTGGATATCCCCACTATGCTTACATCCGGGAATCACAAGTTGAGAATATGAGCAAAACTCTGTTCCCTTTTCATAAGAAACACTACAACTTAAATCCATATCCAAGTGCTGAGCAGGTAAATCCTTACCCCATTGCATAAACAATCGAACTGTATCACCTTCAACAGGGAATCGAGTACCCATCAATGCAGATGGCATATCCTGTACGGTTTCACTTCTATCTCCAATTGCCACCGGAATCTTATACAATGCTTCATCAATATAGATCGTCTTATGTTCAGTAGGAATTGATGCAAATCGATTTTTCATCGCTAACAAACACAATTCTTCAATCTTCGATTTCATCAGATTCAATTGCTTTTCATCATACAACTGTATTAACTTATTAGAAGGAATACTTTTATTAGTTCCTCCCAAAGGTTTTACAGATCTATTCATAGCGGGATTGAAATAATTCTCCGCATACATATTCAATGTAAAAATCAAACGAGCAGGAACTTTATCAATTACTTCAGAAAAAGCGGCTACAGTTTGATCTGCACCAAACCAAAGCATATTTGAAAATAAAGAACGTGCGAACAATCCCGGACGCTGCTTTAGTAAGGCAAACGTCTGCGTAGGATCTAGTTTTAATCGATAATGATTTAATCTTCCTTCCCAAACTTCATAAGCCTCGTTATAAAATACATCTAATAAGTTAGCAAGATTTTCAAATCCCTTTCGCTTACTATATTCTGCCAATCGCAATGCTCTGATAAAACGCACCCACATACCTCTTTTTGGATGCATGATCTCACAACTTTTCTCCACATCTAGTGCTAGGTTATTCAACCATTTGGCTACCATTAAGCACTCCTTTCTAGAATACTTTAGTTTCAATTCTTTTTGTTTTTCAACCAAAGCCATGGCTCCTTTATCTAAGCCGATATGTAAATTTTGATGATTGGCTGAATGACGTTTTATAATAGTTTTTGGCTTAATGATTTGTAAAAAACCAGTATGCTTATACCACAAATATCGAAGGATATCATTAGGATTCTTGAACAACTGTTGAGCTTCGTCTGATCTATCATTTTCTACCAAGATATCGATTACCAACATCAATGTCTCTTTCATTTTAATGTCCACATTTGATGGTAAAGAATATATGTTTAGTAAACTTTTTAAACTAGCTACTTGCGTTGCATCCAAAGCAGTTTTAGAGGTTAGCAAATCATTATAAAATTCCTGAACGTTTTTATCTGTCCAAAGATCTAACACCTTTAATTTGCTTCCTTGACCATAAGTTTCTATCTCACCAAATTCAAATGGAGTACCACAAAAAGGACAACCATTGTATCGTTCTAATGGAAAGGTGTTTTCTGGAATGGTATGTCCACAAGATAGGTGAGTATCACTTTTACTTTTGAATATATTGGTAAATGCAGTAACGATATGATCAACTACGGATTCACCTGTAGGAATATCCCAACCTTTTACTAATGGAGTCCAATTTTTGTTCACACCCATTATTTCCTTCAGCACTTCTAATACTTCTAGTTTATATGTTGGATTAGTACTGTTTAAAGCACGTAACAAAGGTTCTGAAAATGTATACCCTAATTTGGATACATTTGCCAGTAACACCGATGTTGTTTCGGTAATTTCATTTTTTCCGTCAACAATAGATTCCTGAGGAATATAAATTGCATTTTGACGGATACTGATTTGTAATAATTCTTTCATTTTTTTAATTTTTAAATTAGATAATTTTGTTTCTGATTCTACCTAAAAGAGTTTTGAAGTAAGAAACAATTGACCTTAATTTTAAATGGTAATTTAAGAACTTTATAACCAATGCCTCTCATACGAGAGGGCAGGAATTGAACCTGTAGAAGTAAGTTTTTATTGACCATTTAGTGGAGCAGGTGGGAATCGAACCCACGACCTGGGCGTTAAAAGCGCTGAAGTAAGTTTATATTGACCTAATTGGTAATCTTTAAACAATTTGGACTCGAACCAAAGCCCCTATGAGGGACTTTTCCTGTTGAAGTATGTTTAAATTGACCAGTATGGAATATTTTCACCTTGTATTCGATTTTTTAAAGGTAATCTATAAACTAACCTGCTCTAACCATCTGAGCTACTGCCCCGTTTTTAGCTGGTAATTATAAAAGTTGGTTCAGTGCGATGAAATGTTGAAGTAACTTTTATTTGACCTGCTTTTTTTAATATTTTTATGAACGTTTTATTTTAATAACACTGCAAATGTTTTAGGTTATTACGCAATGTTTTTGCGTAGTTAAAATTATTTACATTTTTTTTGGAAAAGACGGGAATTGAATGCCGGATAAACTCCGGCACAGACTCTGTATCCTCGGATCTTCAATACAACGCAATGACCAACTTCGCTACTATTCCTTTTAGGGTGTACTCCGGGATTCGAACCCTGTTCTTCTCATTCACAGTGAGACGCTTTACCAGATAAGCTAGAGACACCATATTGATGACCTGAAAGGATTCGAACTTTTACACCAAGAGTCAAAGTCTTGGATGCTGCCGTTACATCACAGGTCAATTTGTAAGCTCAATAGGACTCGAACCTATACTTCAAGGGTCGTAACCTTGGGTGCTTCCATTTACACCATGAGCCTATATTGTACTCCACCTTGGATTCGAACCAAGACTGAACTGGGCTTAAACCAGATGCCTCTTCCAGTTGGGCTAGCGGAGCATAGTACAGGGAGAGAGATTCGAACTCTCAGATTTCCTGATTCTAAATCAGGTGCGTTTACCGGTTTCGCCATCCCTGCAATTGTCGAGGTATTGGGACTCGAACCCAAGCCTTCTGCCTTATGAAAGCAGTACTCTACCAACTGAGTTATACCTCAAATTTGTACTCCATAAGGGAATCGAACCCTTGTCTCCCGATAGAAAGCCGGGTGCACTAGCCACTATGCTAATGGAGCATTTTGTCTGGGGAACAGGACTCGAACCTATAACCTCCCGCGTCCAAGGCGGGTAAACTACCAATTGTTATACCCCCAGATTTATACTTGCAGCTAGGAAAATTTGAACTTTACAGCCTATTTATACCTAGCGCATTTTGTAGACGCTTTTGCGGAAGAAGTGGGAATCGAACCCACACGAGTCATTAGCTCCTAACAGTTTTCAAGACTGCGGCCACCACCTATTGGCTTGTTCTTCCGTATAGTTTTAGTACCGATCCTGGAGAATCCAGAACAAATTCCTGAGAGACAGTCAGGAATTATGGTCATAAGACCTCGGTACCTTGTGGAAGTAGAAGGATTCGAACCTACATGCTCCGAGGAGACCAGATTTACAGTCTGGAGAGCCAACCAATTGCTCAATACTTCCATTGAGTGAGACAAGAATGAGATTTAAATCTACCTAAGGCAGACAGGCTCATAAAAACGGTTTTGCAAACCGCTGCCTTTACCATTCAGCCATCTTGTCTTTTGCGATACCGGCAGGATTCGAATACCGGATCAAGTCCAGCACAGGCTCTACTATCTTATGGATAACAGCTCATCGGCGCTACCAATTAAGCTACAGTATCATATTGCGGAGAGCAAAGGAATTGAACCTTCACTGCTTATGAGCAGACTCGTTTAGCAGACGAGCGCAACGAACCAATATTTGCCTACTCTCCTTATTTTTTTAAATTATATATAATAAAAAAGACGCCTTGTTCGGGCGTCTTTTTGTATATCGGGTAATTATAAAGTCTATATTATAATCACTCCCCTTTCTACAAAAAAGACATCCTCATTTACCATGGAACAATATTCCAGTTGCTCTTCTAAGAGTCGATTTGAAAAACTATGTAAACTACTCGGTGTCATTTTTTATCTATTATTATTAATGCAATCTTGTAATATATTTGTTGCTTTGATTGCGATGCAAAGATCAAAACATTTTTTAAAATACCAAATAAAAAAATGTTTTATTTTATTGATAATCAATTAGTTAAGATTAATTTTAAGCATAAAAAGTCCTGTCCGTTTTTCAACGGATTTTGGATATTTTGGCAATCGTCTGTCTCCCTGATGCTTATCTTCCAAGTCTTATTTTTTATTTGTCAGTTATCTTATCAATATTTTTTAAATTTTTTTCATAAAAAAAGCGCCCAATTTCTTGGACGCTTGCTGTTATCTGGTATTTTTCTACTTTATATCATTCAAAAAATAGATTAAAATAGTCACAAAGCGCCCAGTTTCGTATGGATAATTCATTCATCCATCGATATTCACACTGACTAAACAGTGAATTCGGCGCCATATGTATTGTATTTTTTCTCATTTTGTTTTGCAAATATGGGATTATTTATTCCTTATATCCAAATTCTCTTTTTATAATTTAAGGCTCTCCTAACTTTTCAAACAAAAAACGGACGACTTCCGGTCGTAGGAGTTTGGTACTTTTCTTATAACCAAATTTTTCTAATTCTTCCAGATAGGTATGTATCCAAGAAGAGAAGGTTTTGCTACAAACGTTATATAAAGCTGCTAGTTCATATTTATAATATGCACGAAGTTTTATAGGTTGTTCCCCTTCAAAATAGATTCCCTTTTGATGTACTTCATTCATATTACTTCGCTAAATTCTTATTGATATAAAAATCATATCCTTCTTTCCCTTCCCATATCGATTCTAGAGATTCCGTATCATCATCTACTTCATAGGTTATAGTTTGTGGGTTTTCTAAAACATAAGGAGCTCCGAAACTGTCAACCGCTACTCCGTATTCAGATGATATTTTTTCCAAAGCTTTAATAAAAGCTCTGCATCGCTTTCTTTTATCTTTCTGAAGTTTCATATTCCACTTCATATCATTTGTTTTTGTTCTTCAGTTATTAATTCTTCACCCAGACAAGTCCCAATAAAACCACCAATTAATATGAAGGGATAGGTTTCCTTCTTGGCGTATTTTTTCGCTACAATAAATCCAAGCATACTCCCAATAAGTACCCAACCAGCTTTCTGTGTGTTTTTAGAAACTTTCATTAGTTCATTCTATTAAGTAATAACAATCCTCCTGTAGCTACCAATGATCCCCAGGCTACTAATTGTAAACGTCTTCTTCGTTCATCTCTAAAATCTACCAGGGTTACTGTAAAAGAATTTCCATATCGTTTTCTGTGTTCATTAGAAAGTTTAAGAAAACTGTCATAATCTTTTGCGTTAGCAAATACCAAGCAGCCAGCTGAAAAGTTATCAATTACTTTGGTAGTTCCTTGTTTTCTGGCTCGATGAATGTTAATCCCGAATCTTCCAGTATCATGAAATCCTGATTCAAACCATTTAAAAAGTCCCTTGCGCTCATAGTCTCTAATGACACTCACAGGAGCTTTTTGTACCAATGCTTGATAGACTCCCCGGTGTAATCCTAAACTATATGCATCTATATACTGTCCTTTCTTCAGAAAAGCAGTTCCCTGTGGATGCATTGGATTGTCAAGCCAATATTGCCCGGGATCCGTAGTGGCTTTAAACATATGATATAGCCATTTCCCTTTATCATTGGTATAGAAAACATGGATCTCATCATCAAAACGGTTACTATTTATAAAACGACTGCGATATCCAACGATGTTGAGCCTGTAAGGTTCTCTATATACTTTGTACCCTTTACTTTGTAATATTTGTAAACTCTTTGCCAACATAGTTGATCGTTGATAGTTTTTAGTTGATAGGCTATGGTAATTCTTGCCTGTCAGTGCTACTGATAAAGTCCGAAACTACCCATATTTGTTTTTTCAATCTTCGTTTTCGATACACACCATCACCTTCTCTTGATCCGTTATCGTTGGTGTTTCCTTCTACTGTGACAACCCATTTCTCTCTCCACTGATCTATAAAACCAATATGAGCCGGACGGTTTAGTGTATGGTACCATATCAAAAACAAATCACCTTTTTGTGGTTCCTCCAATTCAAATTTTCCTCTTTGATAAATACGCTTACGCTGTAATGCGTAGCTGGGAACCCAGCCACTAAGCGGTGTTTGAATTCCTGCATTCTGATAACACCAAGAGACAAAAGCTGCGCACCAAGCATATCCAGGACCAAGCTCTACACTGGTGAGGTACATTTCTACATGAGGTCCAAGATTGACACCACCAACTTCGCGAACTCCTACCTGAGAATCATATAATTCTTTGACACATTCCCGTTTGTGTTGCTCATCGTTTTGAATTTCTGTCTGGCTTACAAAGCCCTGGCTAATAATGCTACTGCAAACAAGAAAGCAAAGAATATAAAAGTGGATAATTTTAGCTTTTGCCATGGTGTTATGGTATTAAAATCGTTTCTAAAATGATGGTCTAAATAATCTTCTGAAGTAGGCCAAATGAGTTTCATTAGTATGCGTACAATTCCGTGCAGGATAAAAATTCCAATAATGGCAAACAGATATACCTGAAATACTCCTGCATCGTAGGTTCCAGCTGTGGGATCTATCCATCTAAGGAAAAACGCACTATGGATCCAAAGAATCAGTCCAACGGCTAAAGAAGATAATTCTCTCCATACCTTGAAATAACTCCAAAGCGGTTGGAACTTATCAAAAATCGGTTGTAACCATCGAATTACTTTTTTCATGTTCTTACTTTTAAATTTTACATTATTAGTTTTACTTTTCAGAAGGAGGATAGGTTTCTGGTAGGAGCAAAGACAGTTTCTCCGGATTGTGTTAGAATCCTGGTAGTACCATTCTCCATTCCCGTGATATATCCTACGACTGTATTGGGAGCTAGTTCAGGCACTATAAAAGATCCATCCGTAGCTTTAAGCAATGTTGGTTTTATGGCAATTGCCAAATTCCATTCATTATTAACCTGATTCTGATTATTTTCAAAAGTGTTTATGGCACCAAGTCCTGGGATAAACCATACTCCTTTTGCGTTTTGTTTGAGTCCCATTCGTCTGAATTCGGCTCTGATCTTCACTTTTTCCAGTTCCTTTTGTTTGAAAGCTACACTAAGCAATGCATTGACTAAAGAAGTTACTCGAATTCCATTAATTCTAACTCCTTGAAAAAAAGTACTGACTTGTTGATATTGGGATACTGAATTTATTTTCTTCAATCCACCAAGTACTCCAAACAGATTTCTTTTATTGGCAGCGTCTATAATTTCTTTTGAGATCGATGCTGCATCGAATCCTGATGTTGTGGTTTTGCCTACTAAAGTGGTAAAAAGGCTTTGTGAAATTGCAGAAGGAAAACCAGCAGCTCTAAGAGCTCGTTCTGTTCCTCTTCCAAAAATTCCATCTACATGACCATTCTTAAAACTAGTCTCCTTTATAATTAAAGCGGCCTGTCCGCCTTTTGTCAGTAATGCATTTTGTATCATCACTACCAATGAACCTCTAGCTCCTCGCTTCACCGGAAAGCTGCCATCGGCAGCCACTGGTAAATTTGGTGTTGTTACAATGTCTTCAGAAGGAATTGTAATTGGATCATTAGTAAAGCTTCGTCTTGCAGCAATTTTATTTCTAAAATGGTTATAAGCAAGGTATCCTAACCCTAATGCCATGCCCCCTCCAAGTCCAATCATCAAAATCTGTTTTTGTGATAAAGGTTTCTTTTTCCTTTTTCGCTGCACTGCAGTAGTTGTATGTCGTTTCATCTTATCTTTTTGATTTAATGATTTCATTCGCAATGGCGAATTCCTCTGTGGTAAGTTCGTTTTGCAAGTCAGCTGCCAGATTTCTGCCTTCCAAATCTCTATAAGCACGTTGTACTTTTCGCATCATACTGGCAGTTGGGATTTGCTCTAAGGTTCTGAATAAGGATTCTTCATCTGTTCCCCATCCAAAAGCATTATCATTTTCAAATGCCATCACCAATCGAATGGCAAAGTTGGCAGGGTTTCCTTCAGTCAAAGCTTGTCCTTCGCGAATATCCCTTTTGAATTTTCGCACCAATGCACGAATCCCAAAAAAGGCAGCAGCTCCTAATCCTGTTGCCAGTAAGACAGAGGTTGTAGTTTTATCAATACTAACTTTTGGTTTACTTTTTATGGTTCGCATTGCGAGTGCTGCTGGAATTGCCATGGATTATCCTTTCTTTATCTTCATTTTTACCAGATTTCGGATAAAGGCGTCATTCAAAAACATATGTTCCATTTTTATAATGCCCTTAGCACCAAAATTTCTGTTCATCGTTTCAAAAGCTTTTCGTACCTGATGTGCTTCTGTTTTATCTTTTACCGCTATGTTTATTGTGATCGGTGTTTTCATATTTTTTACTTTATACTTTGTCACTCTGTGACTTTTTCTCTTTTAATTGATTGAGATAGTAGGCTATTTTCTGGATGAGTCCTCCGTCATCTTTTATCTGATCTCCTAACTGTAGCATCAGTTGGAGAACCTGTTCAAACTGTTCTTCGGTAAATACCTCACTAAGATGTTCTAAAATTTGGAGTAAATATTCTTTGTCATCCCCGTTTTCGATATTCTCAGGTGTATCACTGATACCCAATCTGCCTAGTGTTCCTGCAATTCCTTTCATCTGATTCGGATATTGTTTGGCTAATCCAGAGATGGCACCAGGAAGGAGGGCTTTTCCTAACTCTACAAATCCTAATTTCTTGACCAAGTCTTCGATTTCTTCTTGCTTGGCATCTGTTTCCTTTTTAGACTTATCTAGTTCTTCTTCTAATTTTCTTATCTGGCTTTCACTTTGCGCATAGGATTTCTTAAGGCTTTCGAAGTCTCTTTTTTGGAGTTCCTCCTGAAGCATATGATGTACTTTATGGTGTACTCCGTTTAAGGCTTCTTCATTGCTTTTTGAAATTTCCTCCAGTTTCTCCTGAAGCTTTCGATTCTCCATCGAAAGCCGCTGGATAGTCAGCTGATCTTCAACTGCAGGAGTTCCTGATAGTTTTTGATGGGAAGCAGGAAGCATTTTTACATTTGATTTAGTAGTAGGAATTTTTAGCGTATCTAGTCTAGACTGACCTTGCTCCATTTTATATTTTACATAGGCGCTTTCACTTGAAAATCCTAACCGATCCATTTCTGCATATTGCTCTTCATTTAATCGTACTGATCCGGGTTTTCTATTCCTTGCTTCCATTATCTTTTGTCTTTAATATCACCTGCAGAAAGCGAATAGTTCGTTGGTACTTTCGGGTATTGATGATTTCAATACGATCCGCATGTTCGTGAACATTCTCCACAATTCCTTGTGTATACCAATTGTCATAGCGTCCATAGTCTGATTTTACAATCAATCCCCAAGCGATATAGGTCACAAACCATATTTCATTATTAGCCTGGAACTTCAGCATCCCATTCGGTGGAATCATAAACTCACGATAAACAATTCTGTACTGATCAAACCCTCGCTCTTTAGCTCTTCTCTCTGCATATTGCAGTGCAAATTCCTCCCTCATCACACATTGTGTGTTTTATTATCTCACTCTGGCGCACGCATAGCGTGATTTGTTAGCTCACTCTTATGGAGATATTGGTTATTATATTATTTAAAAGTCTCTTAGAGAGCTGCCTTTGGCAGCTCTTCGATTAATAACCATATGGTGATTTCATATGGATATTCCGCTTGTCCGTCATCCTGATAAAATGCTTTGATATAATCGGTATTCCCAGATTCATCTACAGCCAATAATTGTTGGTTCTTTGGTACATCCAGCAAGTCCAATTGAATATCTGGACTCAATTCCTTCTCAATAACTTGTGAGAAAGTGTCTTCTGAACGTAACTGTTGTTCTTTATAGAAAATCCCTCGTTTCTGAAATAATGATAGTGTTCCTAATAGCATATCATAAAGTTTAGATTAGGTGTATTCTTCAAAGGTTATAAAAGTAGTTCCTGTATGAACCCCACTCCATAAAAAGAAAAGATCCGGATTACATTGTCCTGCGAATTGAAGACTTAGTTCTTTATAATCCTCCAATGGTTCTAAAAACCCATCTCCCTGATACAATGGAAATCTATCGGTAGCTGGATGCGCAAAATACCACCATCCTTCGGTTTGCTGCTCTACATAAATATCGGGTGGATAGGTGTCATTATATTCAATACCATCATTCAGTTGAAGAAAACGTTCATCTTCCATTTTGGAATCTGTAATTCCAAAATAATACTTGGGAGTGATAGGTAAATCGCTACATTTATTTTCTAGTTTAGAAGTAACTAAAAGCGCATTGACTTTTGCAGTAGTGAATGGAAGTTTTGCCCCTGCGTTCAAAAATTGGTTTTCCCTTTGGATTGTAAATTTTATAGGGACAAACTTCCTCCGCACTATAACTGTGGCATTGCCACTTTTATTGTTTCCTCCTTTGATTATACATTTCATAACGATTAGTTATTAAACATCCTTTAAGCATTTTGAACGACCGCTATGTGGTCTCTTGGATTAGGATGACAAGGGTTACAGTGTAACCACGCTCGAAGGTGGCATTACTATGATCTTTATCCTCAAACCTTACCTTTACCGAAAGATCTCCTGGTAATACATCTCCTAATTCAAAAAAGCGTTCTCTTGGAGCTACACTTAAGGAAGACATCAGTATCTTACTCTCAAATCCATCCGGAAATAGTTCCTCACCACCAATTTCAATACGTTGTTTTCCTCTATAATACAAGCGATCCGGATAATCTGATATCAGTTGAATTCCTTTCACCTGTTTGGTATGTTTGGGAAGTTCAAAGTTATCTACGGTAATCAATCCGTTCTGTTTTTCTACTTTAAAAGAGAAAACGACCCTTGTTTCTTTTGTGTTTTCTTTTTCTTCAACATTCATAGGTACAGTATTTAATATCCATCATTTAATTTTTGGCAGTCGGCCTCCGACTAGGCTGGGACGGTAGCCGTTCCTGCAAGTACCACTTTAATCAATGCTTTCTCCGGAGCATCATCACCAAGTTCGATATTGAATTCGAATTCTTCATCATCACGAATAAAGCGTGGACTTTCTAAAAAGTAGGTGCCCAGATTCAGCATCGTATTTCCATCGGTAGCAAATTCCTGCATCGGACGTTCATCGATAATAATCTTCTTATTAGCAATTAACGAGAAGACACCATTCTGTAAACCACCAACTTTTTTGATACTATCAAAATTTGTCTGTTTGATCACTCTTTTAAGTTCAGAATCACTTCCTGGAAGATCCCCTTCAATTTCTGCTGCTAACAGAATAATCCTGTTACAAAGGAAAAGACGATCTTTCTGAAGCTTTGCCTGAGTAACATTGGTAATCCCAATCTCCTTGGCATCTTGAGTTTCGAACATATCGATGTTGGCTTTGTTTCCTGCAAACTTGATGGCATAATATGCGGTATCAGCTAGTTGCAATCTTCCTTCTTTGATTCCTGTAGCTACATTCACCATAGCAGGATCATATTTTTTAGCCTGATCTCTAAGTGAGATATGGGCATTCACAATTTCTAAGAACTGTGATCTTGAACTTTTTTTCATTGTATTCATTATTTTCAGTATTAAGTATTAAGTAAAGAGTATTAAGTTCCCCCTATGGGGGTTAGGGGGCTTTATGCTACTGCATTGAGTTCGGAGATGTCTTCAGCCCCGCTTAACTGCATCGTATCGATTCCATTTATATCTCCGTCAAATCCATTGGCGAAATCTTGTTGAATGTCGATAGTTGGTAATTGTTCCCCATTTTCGATTTTTCGGATAATCTCATCGACTTCACTAGTGTCAAAATCTCCTGTATCTACAACTTCAGATCCCATAAAAACTAATGGGCGATCTTCAATATTTCCAAGTGTGAGTTTTTGGGCAAGAGAAGGAGACAGCTTATCGAGAAATAGTTTCTTACCGATAGCTTTTAGAGAAGTAACTGCTCTATCTTTAGCTTCATCCAGGTTATCTTTAATCCCATCAACTCCATTAGCGGTTTGTGGTTTGGTTCCGAATCCGTTAGAGAATGCCATTCCCACTCCTGCAGAAGTGATCCAATTTTTTCCGTAGTAGGCTCCCCCGAATATAGTCAGCGCACCCAATGCGAGGGAATACCTTCCTACAGCTGATCCTGCGATCATTCCTAATACTCCTGTGCTTAGATGCTTTCCAACTTCAAGAAGACTATCTTTTGTATTTGCTTTTGTTTTCATTATAAATTCTTAGATTTATTATCTCCGTGAATACGGAAATCTCTTGGTTATTACTTTTCTGTCTTTACAATAATGCTTTGGGAACTAGTTTATCTGAAGTCTTTCGACTTGTCTTTTTTCGACCTTTAGTAAATCTTCCTAGTGCATCTCTTTGAACGGTTTTTCGTTTTGTATTTCGGGTTCTTTTTCTAGGAACACCAGATATTGTTCTGTTAGTCTTTTTCTTTCCGGATCGTATGGCAATAGCGACACCTGTTCCTACTACTAATAATCCTGCTCCAATAAGCAAAGGAGTTTTGTGTTTTTTGAAAAAGCTTTCCTTTACAGCAGTGTTTGTATTCGGGTTTTGGGGTAATGCCTTATTTTGTGTTATTATCTGAGGGTTTACAGGACGTCCTGGAAAAGAAGGCGTAAAATTATGTACAGGAAATTGTTGCTGTCTTGGATCTCCAAATTTGACAGGAGGTAATTGCTTTGGTTTTTTAAATAAACTTTCTGCTTGTTCTTTTACCTCTTTTCCTTTAGTGAAAATATTCCCAATCTTTCCTACTAAAGCGGCAACTCCTGCCACCGCACTGGTTGCTGCAGCGATAGACGCACTAGTCGCTACGGCTCCTAATCCTTCTATCTGAATCTCATTATTCAAAAATGCTTCTACTACGTCAGGATCAGACTCTACTACAAATTTTTCGAAAGGATCATTAAAAACATCAGGTTCTTCATCATCAAATGGGTTTCCAAGAGCATAGCCACTAAGTGGTACTTGCTTATCCTTATTTCCTTTCCCTTTAAGAATAGCCTTTTTCAGGTTTTTAACTTTCCCACCTGCCATATCATAGATTTTCTCTGCTTTGGCAATGGCTTTACGCATCTTTGAGAATTTGCGCATATCACCACCACGTTTTCGAGCCTCGGCTTCACTCAAATATCCAAAGCGTAATTTTTCTGCTACCTTGAACATGTTGATTTTCATAGCTAATAGAAATCCATTTCTAAGTAAGATGGTGGCAGGATTTAAAAAGCGGTTAAATGTTTTGACTACTGGTTTAATAACTTTCTTGCCAAACTTTTTTAAGCCTTTTCCAATCTTTTTAAAGAAACCTCCCAAGCCGTCGATCACATATATATTCTCATCCAGATCCGCATACATTACTACATTCCCATTATCATCCAATATCTCATACGCAATCTCAGGGGAGGCATCATTGATGCCATTTATTATCTCACTCGTATTCTGGATATCTGTGATATCCAAAGCATCTAATCCAGTGGCATCGAAGCCGTCTAATCGGTGTAATTCCATACTATTCTTATTATCAGGTCAGCGACCTTTTTATATTCCTATTTTGTTTCTTGTTGCTCGCATTGCGAGTTTTGTTTCTGGCACTGCCAGTTTTGTTTTTTGTGTTACGAGCGAGGAGTTTTAAAACTCCAATCCCTGCCGCTACTGATATTCCTGAAAGGATCAGAAAATTCAACAGGTTAAAATCTTTTTTTGGTGATATCGTTTTGATTTGCTTTCCATTATCTAACCGAAAAGGAGACAACACTTGCCCTTTCTTATTTTGAGCAAATTGTTTTGTTTCTTGAATAGGAACAGGACAGTTATGTAGTATTCTTTTATGGTTGACAATTTTTCTTAAAGGCATACTCGGTTGTTCGAGTGCATCCAAACTGATATCTACTATGTCTACACCACTTAATGTTCCTAAACCATGAATACTAAAAGAGCCTATGGCTTCTATGTCTTGCTTTTCAGAGTAAGGAACTTCATAGTTGAACTGATCGGCTACACAATCGATGGTAATATGTCCATTCGGAGTTGGAACGATTGGGTATACATGTTGAAAATGATGTTTCCCACCGTATTTAGTGATTCTCATTTTAAATGGAATCCCAAGGTTGGTAAGAATACTTCCAATAAAAACAGTATAACAATCGCAATCCACGCCAGTCATACGATCTGCCCAGGTACGTGAAGGTCTACGCACTTGTTCAACTCCGGTTTTATCTATTTTGTACTGGATATGCTGGTACAGGAAATTCCATATGTTGTTACAAGTGTCTAGTAAGTTGTGACCTTTTAGTTTGACTGCCAGCTTCTGAGTATCTTGCAGAGTCTCTCGTACTACAAGTTGCATTAATTGTAGGGTGTCTTCTAATTTTGCTTTACCAGAACCTACAACAACTGTATCCTTTTGAACACTCTGAGGAATCAGATGATCAAAGCTCTTAGTAGTGTGAATATGTCGTTTACCATTTGCTTTCATTAGAGTTGTAGAATAATATTATCAGTTTGTTCATAAGGCAATCCGTTGACACGAGTGATAATTTGCGTTTGTAAATTCAGTTGTATAGGATTTCCTGAACGGATATCACTGGCTACTTTGGCCCCCAATATTTGAATCAATGTTAACCACCCTGCAGATTGAATATGTAGGTCAAAATCTTTCTGGCTGTTTTCTGGAATCTCTATTACGGTATTTTCTACTGTAGAGCTTCCCAGAAGTTTGTTCTTATGTAAAATCTTGACAAAAGGATGTTGTAAACGTAAGGCTACCGGATTAGGGTTTTGCAACTGCACCATCGCTTTTAACTCAATACCCATAAGGTTCACTTTATGAATCCGTACTCGAATCCTGGAAGTGATATTGGTACTCGCTTTTTGTAAACGAGATAAATATCTAATTGAAAATAAAGCAGCCAATCCTCCGGCAATCCACTTTAACATACCATTTATTTTCTGTCAAAGAAATAGCTTGTTTAAGTGGGTTGCAAATAGGGTTGTGTAAGCCTGTTTTGGTTATGGAAACTATTGGTAATTATGGTAATTTGGTGTTGTGTCAGCGCTTTTTGAAGATCTCATGGAAGTGTCTGGTACTTTAATCTTAAAAACACCTTTTTGAACTAAAATACAAATAAAAATGATCTATAGGTTTTGGAGTAAAGCTGAATTAGCAAGCCGTTTTGGAATTAGTCGGGAAACCTTAAGATTACGGTTGAAAGAAATTAAAGGATTGGATACGGGTAGGAGACAGCTATTATATCCTTATGAAGTACGGATGATTTTTAAGGAGTTTGGGGTGGAGGAGTGATTTATTTTTTCAAATCATTTAAGATCATATGAAATTCTTCAATGTTTTTTAATTCATCCATACTTTTATCTGTTTGTATCCAATTCAAATCATTATATCCCAAATCAATTGCTTTTTTTAGGTTTATGAGTGCTTTTTCCTTATCATTTTGCATAGCATAAAACATTGCCCAATTCCTATAGGATCTTCCATTAGTTGGGAATAGTTTTTCATAGCTGATAAATGACTCTTTAGCTTCTTTATATTGCTTTTTTCTACAATAAGCCATCCCTATATTGTTATAAAAATGTTTTTCTTTGATTTTTGGAGATACTTGAACTGCTTTTAAATAAGCTTCTATAGATTTTTCATAGTTAGATAAATTGTAATAACACAAACCAATATAGTTCCATACGTCAATATTTTTGGTATTATTACTTATAGTATTAAAATCATTTAGAGCTTTTTTATAGTTCTTATTATTAAAAAAGAACAGCCCTCTATTATAATAAACCTTTAATAAAAGATTAATAGTTTCTTTTTTATAAACATGAGTTCCTAAAAGATCCTTTTCAATAATAGAATCTGTTTTTCGAAGTAAAGATATAGCGCCATCATAATTTTCAGTCTTATTATATAAAAACGCCAAATTATAGTAGTCTTCAACTAAGTGTATAGGGGTTAAGGTATTTTTAATGATATTAATATTTTTTTGTTGATATATTAATGCATTCTCATATTGATTTAATTTGCTGTAGATATAAGTTGCATTTTTGTAAGCTGCTGCTAATTTGGGATGTAAAGGATTTAATGTTTTTTCTAGTATTTCAATAGCTTTTTTATTGTTATCTAACGATACTTTATAAAATCCCAAATTTTTATAAATAAATGCAATATTATTATAGTAGAAAGCTAAATCAGGATGATATGTATCAAAAACCTGTATTCCTATATTAATTGCTTTTTCCAGATAGATTATTGATTTTGTGTAATTCCCCATTGAATAATAAATACTAGAAAGGTTAGAGTAGGACGAAGCTGTATCTGGATGATTAATGCCCATTTCTTTCTTTAAAATATTAAGGTCCTTCATCTGATATTCAATAGCTTTTTCGTATTCTCCCTTTTTTTTATAAGTATTAGCAATATTATTATAAGCTGCTCCTAAATCTGGATGATTGGAAGGTAAGGTACTCTCTAAATACTCCACAAATTGCGTTTGATATTCAATAGCCTTTTTATAATTTTTCTGATAGTTATAAATATTTCCAATATTCCCAATGTTAATATAATAAAGAGTCAACTCATCACTGGTTAATTGTGAAACATTTTTCATACCATTAATAGAGAGGTTATAATATTTTAATGCCTCTTTAAAGTTTTCCAGACTGCTATATATTCTTCCCAAATAACAATAAGATTGTGCTAAAGAAAAAGATTTGGAAGATGAATTTGTTTTTAAAATTTCAATAGCTTTTTCCTGATATTTTAGAGCTTTAGAGTTCTTCCCATTTAAATAATATGAATTAGCTAATTTTTCATACCATATTTCAAGTTTATAGTTATCTACCAGATTTTCCTCGATAATTTCTATGATTTTGTGATAAGAGGAAATCACAGAATCATATTCAAATTTTAATATCTGTGATTGAGCTTTTATTTCATAACCGTCAATAGTTTGTTCCATTTGTGAAAATCCAATTTCTTCTATATTTGTACCAATGGTTTTTATTTTTCTTCCTTCAAGAATATTTTTTTTTGCTTCTATATAGGAGCGATCTAACTTATCCTTTGACATTATTTTTATAACTTTTTCTATTTTGCCTGCCTGAAAATATTTGTATGCTTTTAAATAATCTTCAGAAGCAAAATCTAAATTTGTTTTTGCTAAATCTTGAGCAATCTCTGGTATTTTTTTTTGCAGTTCCTCGATATTTTTATTTAACAATTTCTCAGCTTCAAAACGATCATTTATCGAAACTCCAAGCTTCCTTTGTAATTTTTTAATAGCTTCTTCACTTTTTTTCTTTTCTCCTTTTAAATCTGTTATTATTTTATCTCTTTCAGCAAAAAGAGCTTTCTTACTGATATTATACATTTCTGTTTGAGCGATAGCTAAATTTCCACTCGTTTCTAAATATATTTTTAATGGCTTTGATCTGCCTATAGTCACATTTTGTAAACCATAACTATTTACTACTTCTAAATTTACTTTTTCGGCATTGATTTTTACAATTGTTTCCTTATCAATTCCCACAAATTTTAAGGTAAACTTACCTTTAATGTCAGAACTTGCAGGTTTAGTAAACGGTGCGGTGATATAAACATCATCCACGTACTCAATCTTACCTGTTTTATATTTACTATTATGCATAGAAATCACTCCTTTTAGATGAATCTCTTGAGTAAAAAGCGAATTGGATATTACTATAAAAACAATAACTAAATATAAATTTTTCAAAATTTTGTTTTTTTAGGTTTTAAGGAGATAGGAAATTCTATGTTAGTCTGAATTGGCACATCATTAAGCTCAAAAAGATTATATCCTTTTTTATATGCTCTCACTGTCTGAAATTTTTGTTGTAGCTCAATAGGAATGTTTAATAAATATTCCCCAAACTTATTTGAATAGGTTTCTGTCCCAAGAATACTTATTCGTACATTTGAAACAGGATTTCCCGTCTGGAAATCTTTAACAATTCCTTTTATTTGATTTAAGCCATAAAGTTTAATAGGCAATGAAACATACTCTCCTCTATTGATTTTGTATAAGGAATCAGTATTTAAGCTTTTATAAGGTTCTCCTTTAGGGTCAAGGAAGATTATCTCAACTCTTGATTTTTTATGAAAAAAAATTTCAGGTATCTGTTTGAATGTTGCTTCACCTTTACTGTTAATTACTTCTTCTACATTCGCATCTCCATAAATTAATTTGACTTTACCTCTATTGGTTAAAATTAAATCATCTTTTCCTTTTTCTCCATGAACTAGAACTGTTAACTGATTAATCTTATCTTCTGGTTTTGTTAAAGGAAGAAAATAAACTAAGAGTCCAATGATAGAAGCTAAACTGCCAATTAGACCAATGTACTTAAGGACTTTAGATTTTTTCATATTTTTTATTTCTCTGTTTCCGTTATATATAAAAACAAAAACCCCATAACACATTTGTTAATATGTGTTTAGGGGTTTCTATGTGTCTAATTTACAAATTATTTGTTTTACTTATATGTGTTATAGTATTATAATGTTCTCACTCCATTCTTAAACTTAGCCAACTCTTTACCATCAATTTTATTCTCATAAATAATAGCCGTTTCCCAGGTGCCTTTAAAATGTTGTAACAGCATTTTCTCTAGTCTACGGATACCTAATGCCTGGTTAGGTTTTGATTTTTTATGTTTTTTGTCAAATGAATAAAATGTTCTGGAATTACCATCAGTAAAGTATACAATGCATTTACTCAATGCATTTTCTGGATTGGGATGAATCATAGTTTACATGTTTACAATTTTGTGTAGACTTTTCTCATACAATTGAAGTAAACGGTCATCTTTGTACTGGGACAAGCGTTGTTGTTGAATTCGAAAAAGCTGTAAACGGGTTTTGTGTTTGTGTTTGCCAATGCCTTTTTTATGATCTTTCCATTCGGATTCTGTTTTTTGAATTAAGATCTGGTTTCTAATTTCTTTTTTCAGCAATTCTTGTTTTAGAAACCACTCATAGGTTTTGTTAAATCCGTTGCGCTTATTTTCAGGATTAAAGTATAAATGTGGTGGTGGAACCCAGCGATTGGGGTTTCGTTCTAGCCATCTAGCAACCATATCAATTCGTTTATAGAGAATTTCCTGATAGCTTTCCCAATCCTTTTTACTTCCAATTATTTTAAATTTTCTATAGACTGATGCCCAGATATAATTGAGAATTTCAGTTTCTTCTGGTTGACTTAGTTTGATATCCGGATAAAGTAGGATTTTGGCATAGTTCCAAAAATCGCGCACCAGTTGTAATAAAAAAGCCGAATCTACCGTCTTTGCATTTGTAGATGTTACCATCTTTTTTTGCTTTTTAGAAGTAGAATTTCGGCTTTCCCTGATGTTCTTGTGTTGTTCTTGTGATGTTCCTGTAACGAAGTTATCCGATGGCTTGTGAGCTGATAAGCGAACTCCTTCTTTTTCGGTTATCAACTTATCCACAGTGCTATTATTATTTTTTAGTTCTTGTTGTTCATGAACTAATGGGTGTAAATTTTTCACTTCAAGGTCATAGACCTCTTTTATTATTTGAATATCAGATTGAATATTATTTGGAGCTGTTGATATCTTTTTCGCTTTAAAAATGGTTGGATTGATCCATAATTCTATCCCTGATTTTCCTCTGTGTATTTCATTGGTTATAAAACCAGCAGCTTTTAACCGTTCTTTATGATTGATAATGGTTCTAACTGTACAACCTTTACAAGATGCTAAACTAGGATTAAAGGTTTTAAATCCTGGTAGTTCTTCCGTCATATCTTCTCCCAATGTGATTGCCTGATTTAATTGTTTAGCGTACAATCGAGTTATTAACTCAGCAGTAGCTCTATGATTCGCATTGAGTCGTTCTGTAAGTTGATGATGATTTTTATTGTGGTTGTCAATAAAGGTCTTAGTGGCTGTAAACACTTTGCTAAAATCATAGTAAACGCTGGTATTGCAATTACTTTCCATAGGTTTTATTCTTTAGGGATTGTAATTCTTTTAAAGAAGATAGTATGGAGTCACAACAGAAAATTGTATGATTGATTTTCTCTGTGAATATGTGTCGATATCGATCTCCAAATTGTTCTTGCAAACTTTGTATTGTTTTTATCGAGTCTGTACGTTGCTGTTCTATGAAAAGCAATTGTTCTTCGAGTGTAAGCATAGGTAAGTCTTTAACGTTTTGGGATATAGCGTTCTAAATATGCCAGGATACTTTTTTTAGAATACTTGATAACTTTGCCAGCTTTGGAAAATACAATTTCATCATAGTCGCGTAATTCTTGTAATTTGGTTTTGCTTTTGATCCCTAGAAGTTGTTTAGCCTCTTCCGTGGATAGCCAGTCATTAGCTGGATCCATATTGGCCATTGCTTCTTCTTTTGCTTCCCGAATTGTCGTTCTTACCAATTGCATCATTTCTTTTTGTAGATGCTGAAATGCTTCCGATTCTAATACGATTACCTCCATATCATTATTTGTTTACATTAATTTCTAATAGCCTGAGAAATTCTTGTCTAGAAATATATAAGGAATCACTATCTATTTTGTCACTGAATAGACTGAGATGCTTTTTCAGAATTTTCTCTCCGAATGGTAATTCTATCTGAAGTGATATATTCCGTTTTGATCCGTTTGATTCCATTATTTTTTAATTTCTCATTTATCTGGGTGTAAAGAGAAACAATAGAATCATACCAAAACAGTGGTAAAAGGGTTTACAACCCCAATGTTTTATTTTAAGTATTTGTTTTTCAGTTTTTTAAAAATAAGGTATAGGTGAAATTTGTAAAAAAGAAAGACTAAATACAGCACTAATCCCTTAAAATCAGCTAAAAAAATAAACCCTTTTACAACCCCTAATTTTCATCTTTTTGACAAAAATTGTGGTTAAATTTAGATTTTAGGAAGAAGTAAATACTCTTAATTAGGTTTCACTTTGGATAGTATCTAGCTTTAGAAGCATGCTTCTCAACATTTTTCTAACAGATGTTTTGGTGCTTTCCGGGATGGAATAATATCGATTGCTTAAACTTTCTGGAGAAATGACTTTGGTTTTATGGGTTTTAAAAGTATTGGATAAAAACTCAAAAAACTTTTTTTTAGATCCTTCCAGCATTCCTTGCTCGTATAGCAATCTGGTGATCAGTGAGATTTCCGATACTGATAGTTTTAGAACCTTTTTTGTGTTTTGTTTATATGTTTCTTCCTTTTCTTTGACCAATTCAATCGATGAGCTTTCCATTGTTCTTTGCAGTGCATTAATTTCTTCTCCAATCCAAATCAATAATTGTTCTTTTAAAGAAGGAAGATTAGGATTATATTTAGTAGCACTGGTAACTGTAGTCGTTTTTATATCCTTTAAAAACTGATGTAGTACACCTATTTTTTTTTGTGCTCCATAAGTCCTTTTTATCCGTTTTGATATGTACTCATCTCTTAGGTAAAAGAATATTTTAAAGGTGTTGAACTCTAAACTCATCAATACAGCATATACTTCTTCAACGACTATGGAATCTTTAGAAACTAACTTAAATAATACCTTTATATAGACATCATAATACTCTTTTTCCTCATAGGTAAATCCGGATAAATTGTTGTCAATGATCTTGTAAAGAGGATCGCAAATAATTTCCTTCAATTGTATGGGGATATCTAAAGCGTTAAGCATTGCTATCAAAAGTCGACACCGTTCTTTTTTTTGATGCACATACCATAACCTTCTTTGATAAGGTATCTCTAGTGATGGTTCCAAGTACTTATAAAAAGATACCTCCAGGTAATTTAAAATTGAATCCAATGTTTGATAAGTCAACTTGAAGATATCTGTAACAGACTTTTCTTCTGAAATCTGATACTTCTCATTTTTATCATCAGGAAGATAATTTTGTTCGATGATCTTACCGTAATTAAGAATCAATATCTGGTGATTTTGTATAATGGAAGCAATACTGGCAGGATCATTAATACTTTGAAAGACCTTATTATGTATATCCCTCTTTACTTTTTTTAATGTATCCGATAAGAGACTATCATAATATGTATATTGATTAGTGTTTTCTCTTTTTATTATTTCATTGTTAAGTGGTTTTTTAGAGTATTGGAGTTTTAAGTTTTGAGTTGATTGGCTGGTCAATGGATTCAGATCTTCGTGTAGGATCTGATAAAAAATATCCATAGGTTCCATAGACGATGTGTGGTTTTAGTTATTTTCCTTATTTGTATTTATGTGTTCATAGTGCTGATTTTTAAAGTTGTTAGTTTTCGTACTGCTCTATATTATAATCCCAATAGCAATAAATTTCCTTGTGAATTCCTCTTTGAAATGTTATAAGCTGTTAAAAAAGTAGCTACTTCTAATTCGTGGGGTGTGTTTTGTACATTCTCTAATAAGTTTGCTTTACTCAATTTTAAAAGTTCTAAAGGTGCGTATTTCGATTTGAAATAATAGGTAGTGATAGGGTTCCATTTGCTAAATCCTCTCTTTGTTTCTTTATAGATATGAATCCAATCGTTAGCACCTTCAAACTCACAAAAATTACCATTGGGTAGTATAGTAAATTGAAATAGAGATATATCTGCATTACTAATCGCTTCCTCATTAATTATCTTTACTATACTTTCATTTGTTATTGGACTTATAGTATTCGATAGCATCATTTCTATTCTATGTAGAAGATCAAAAACATCAATCTTGTTCATGCCCTCAAAGTTTTGCATTACCCTTAAAAGTTTTACATACTCATCCCTATTATAATTTTCAAATCTCATTTTAGATTCCCTATAATTTATGAGGTATTCTGTTCTAGTAAATTAACTATGAAATGATTGCCTAACCCCATTCATAAAAGATTACTAGAGACAGAACCTCAATTAAATAAGTCAAATTTAGATGACAAGAGGGGAGAATAACAAGTAAAAGTAATCGGGATTTATGAAAATCGAGTCGATATTTATAAAATCCGGACTAATTTAATAGATTAACAAATAAAAAGTTATAGATTAAATAGGTTTGTAAAAGAGGATTGATTTTTTGAAAGAAAATCAAATATTTTACGTTAAACTAGTAATGTCATTTTAAAATATTTAGTTAACATTTTATATGAAAATTAATATCACTTTTCTAACTAAAAAATATCTAATCATCTTTTTGTTGAATTTTTTTTTCAACATTCTCTTATTTGGACAAAATATGATACAAAATGATGTGTTATATGAACTTTTAAATGAAATTGATAATAAAATAGATCAACGAGACTATAAAACAGCGAAATTATTAATTGAAGAATTGCAAGAAGATATTGATGAATTGAGTTTTGAAAACAGATTAGCCATTGATTTACGAATTTCCGAAATACAGTATTATGCCGATCATAATATAGAAAGTATTGATCAATTATTGGTCAATTTAGAAAAGGTGCAAACTACAGATACTTCTCGTCTTACCTATAAATACAATAACTTCATTGGGCAGGTATTTAAAACATCCAAAAATTATAAGAAGTCTATCATATATCACAAAAAAGCACTTTCAAATGCCGAAAAAAGAAACGACACTCTTGATATCATTTTTAGTTGTTTAAAAATAGGTCGATGCTTTTACAGAGTAGAATATATTAATACGCCTGAATATTACGAAAACAATTTAGATAGTACCTTATTTTATTATAACAAGGCGCTTCTATTTCCACAAACTTCAAAAAATAATCATTTGTTCTCAAGAATTTATGACAACCTGAGTAGAATAAAAATGACTACTGGGGACATTGAAATTGCTGAAACCTATGCCAACAGGGCATTAGAAATAAACAAAAACATTAATAACTCATTTGGAATTGCCGTTTCTCTAAGTAATTTAAGTAACATTTATTATATTAAAAATGAGCATATAAAAGCAATTAAAAGTGCACAAGAATCGAATCTTTTTATAAAAAACAAATCACTAAGCATAAAAAGAGATAATTTAGAATACATTTCTAAAAACTATGAAAAACTTAATGATTATAAAAGTGCATTTCATTATTTAAATGAAACCTATAAGGTTTCTAGTATTATATCTAAGAATACTTTAAACAATAAAATCAATGCTATTGAAGGGGAATTTAATTTAGCTCGTGAGAAACAACTAACCTTGATAGAAAAGAATAAACGACTAAAAACTCAATTAATTTTATACAGTGTTCTTTTATTAACCATAATACTATTAGTAGCAGGAGTATTTCTTTATAAGAGAAACAGAACTTATAAAAAACGATTTGAAGAACTAATAAATAATCAAAAAAATAATTTAACAGTTGAACAGCTAGAGACTAACTCCAAGAAAGCTACCAAAATACCACCAGAAATTGTAAAAAGTATTTTACTGGGATTAGATAATTTCGAAGAAAAAAAAGAATTCTTGGATAAGAATCTTGTTATGAAAGATTTGGCAAAAAAACTAAAAACCAATTCAAGTTATTTGTCAAAAGTGATAAATTCTTATAAGAATAAAAACTTTGCAGCTTACCTCAATGAGCTTCGTATAAATCATGCTATCCAGGAACTGCAGAATAACAAAGAACTACAAATATATACTATAGAGGGAATTGCAGAGCGGATGGGGTATAACAATGGGGAGTCTTTTTCTTTGGCATTTCGTAAAATAACAGGATTATACCCTTCATATTTTATCAAACAATTGAAAAAACAATCTCATTAAACAATTTGAGGAAATTACCATAAAAATATTTTAAATTATGACCTTAACACTAATAAAATTGAGGGAAGTTTGACTTATTTACTTATCTTTAATATAATTTTGACTTGTGTATTCAAATGATGAATGAAAATAAATAATTAGAATGAAAAAATTTAATATTAAGAAGAATATAGAGTTGTCATTTCATGAAGATGATTTTAAACGAATTGAACTTATTCCAAATAAAAATTATTTTTTTTCAAAAAAATATTTAGAAGAAACAGTAATTTCTAATGATAAATTAGACAATGAACATGGTTTTAGTTCAATCAAAGTGTTAGATGATCAACCTATTGCATTGATAGATGAAAAAATATTGGTTTCGGAAGTTGAAGAGGTTTTAGATAAAATCACAAGTAAAAGGACCGATAACATAAAGAAAGGCTATTCTAATTCATATACAAAAGTAAAAAAAACCAAAGCGTGGGGCTTAGAATATATGGCAGTTTTGGTGGAAACCAAGGAAAAATACACCGAAAGTATTTGGTTGTTAGAAATAGGTGGTTCTTTAATAATTGAAGATAGTAGAGGACAAAAATTGCTACAGCTATTATTAAAATTAGGAAATAATTTTAATTTAATTTTAATTGATTGGAGAAAAGAAATTCTAATTGATATCTCCGATCAAGAACAAACCGAAAATTATTTAGTAGAAGAATTAGGATACAATTTAGATAAAATAGTAATTGTCAAATAAATAACATCTGTCTAATCAATTAGTATTCCTGGCATATATAAATAATAAATCAGGAGGGTTCTAAACCCTCCTGATTTATTTGTTTTAATGGATCTGTAAATTAGTTTTTGCCATTTATTACTTGAGAACCACTTGGGTAAGTATTTCTATAACCAGAATTTTGTTTTCCTATTCTGAAATTAATAGCTTCTCCCCAAGTTTTTGCATAAACACCTTTCTTTTTTGGGTGAGGAAATCTCTCACTCATACTTGCTGGTAACAATTCATCAGATTGACGAATAACAGCTTCTACACTAATCCCAGCCTCGTGCGCTGCCAAAACTCTTGTGTTGTCTATCGTTGTAAGTCCCCCATCTTCCATTTTTACGACATCTATAGGGTCTCCGGCCCAACCATTCTTTTTCATACTACCTACTAGATCTTCTAGACCATTAACCGAAGTTTGACTAAACCTTATGCTGTTTGTTGAGAGTTTAACAGATTTACTTAGATCTTTGAGCATCCTAGCAGTCTTACCAATAATAATCCCACCTCCTTCTGCTGCAACTTCCATAGTTTGGTTAGCAATCCTTTCGCCTACATTATTCCCTACATCTGTAAATGGATCGTTAGAAGTAGCAGCTACAAACATGTCATCTACTATCGCAACAGCAGGGTTTACTGTAGCTACAACGTCCTTGGTGTCCCTAAGCAAAATAAGAGGGTTTTTAACCCGTTCTATATGATTTGATATTGCCGCTTTAGCCGCTCCTTTTGGATCAGAAACAGCAAATTTAATTGCGCTTCCGGCACTAACATAAGTATTTTTAAAACCATTCCAAACACCTCCGTAAAACTTTTTAATGGCTTTCCAACAGGTTTCACAATTTCCATCTGGATCCATAAAAAGAATAGGGTTGTTCAAGCTATATTTGTATGGTGTCCATTCATAAAACTTTTCAGACATTGGATCAAGATTCATCCATCTTCCTAAAGAAGGATCATAGTTTCTGGCTCCAAAATCTAACCAATCTAATCCAAGTTCAGATTGTTCTTCTTTACCGACAAAACCATAATTATGCTTTCTACCACGAACTATATCATTAAACCCTTTCATCTGCAAACCGAATGGATAATAGTTTTTCTCTTCTCTAATCTCCATGGCTAAATCACCATCTCCATCAATATCCGAGTTATTTCTAACAACATCTATTTTCCCATCGTTATCAGAGTCTGAAAATGAAAGCCTTATATTTTCATTGTGATCTTTAAGTTGGTATACATAATCAACCCCTAAAATAGTAGGGGGTATACCTGAACCGGGTTTTACTAGTGAATACCTAGGTTCTACATAACCTTCGGGTGTGTTGATAAATTTAATAACGGAATTTCCAAAACTTTGCCCATATACGTAATTGCCGGCATATTCAGTGATAGTCTGATTGTTTCCTTCTACTGTTAGTTTTTTTAGTTTTGTTCCATCGGCACTATATGTATAAAGGATTTCTCCATCATATGCTCCATTGAACTCTATAGTTAATGGTAAATTCAGATGGTTGTAAAGTATACTGGTAATCTTTTTATTTAAATCCTGGGTCATATTACCATTAGAATCATAGCTATAGTCATTATTGGTATTAGTACCGTCCTTAAAACCATAGCTTTTGTTCCCTCCATCGGTTACTTTCAAAAGTTTATTGCCATCATCATAAGTATAAGATAGGATATCCATATCCCAATAATTACTACTATTTTTCCATCCGTGTCGTTTTAGTGTTTTGATATTTCCCATCTTATCATAAGTCACGTAAGATAGGTTGTATTTATGCTCATTACTTAATCCACTAGTAATACGGTTTAAGGCATCATAAGAATACTTATAGTTTCTTGATGTATTATCATTGGCTGTTTTCCAATGAACTTCTGATATATTTCCATTATATAAAGTTTTGGCACCTGATATTGAAGTATTATCATAATTGATCTTAAAGGTAAATAAGTCATTACCGATATTATTACCATCATTAATATCCGTTAACCATCCTCTTACATTATACTTATAATCTATCGTCTGTAAGGGTGCTTGTTCTGCGTTACCCACTTTCTTACTTTCTAACTGTCCCAAATCATCATATGCATTATGAACAATTAACTCTTCTGCAAAGTCATTGATCTTTTGTTTTTGGGTTAATAATCGACCCATGTGATCGTAGGTAAAGGTGTCTATGGTAATAATAGGTGCATTAGTTCCTTTGGTATGAGTTGTCTTGGCTTTTAATACTTTTCCAACAAAGTCTAACTTGGTTTCTACTTTATCTACAGTATTTAGATAATCATTCTTTGTTGATGTATATATAACTCTTCCCTTTTCATCGTACCCCGTTTGTGTAGTTACAAAAGCATCTGCTATTTCTAATACTTTTATCTTGGAAGTAGTTAATAATCCTTTTACGTTAGTACTGATTGAAGTACCATATGAAGAAGCGGGTACCACCGGATCTCCACCAAAATATACATAATCTTCATAATAATTAATTCTATGCACATTATAATATTGTACATTGGTCGGATATGCATTAGTAGAATAATAAAACAGTCCTATTTGACCATCAGGTAACTTTGAATCATACTGCTGAGCAGCTGAATTCGCAGAGCTTTGTATTGCAACTCTATCTCTATTATCTTTATAAAGCCCTGTTAAGATTACTCTTCCAAACATATCATATTTGGTAAAAAGCCATTCATTACGAGCTCGTTGATTCGCATCCTGAGTCATTATGGGTTGATCCAATTTGTTATATACAATATACTCCCAACCTTTGCCAGGGATTTTCTTTTCTACCAATCGATTTCTACTATCGTATTTATATTGATAACACAGTTCGTCTATCTCTGTATCAGAGATGCCGTCATCGGTAGTTACTTTTGGTGGTACTACATAAGTGAGGTTGCCAAAAGTATCATAAACATAGTATGTGTCGTGTGGTTCATTGTTATTAAAGGTTCTTTTAAGAACAGTTCTTCCTTGCCAGTCTGTATATTCTTCTGTGGTATGATTTCGAACATCTGATGGTTTCCAATTTTCATCAGTTGTAACTACCTTTGTCAACTGACCATCTCCATAATATCCATCTTGTTGTAATCCAGATGTAAACTTGATTACTCTACCAGTTCCTTTCGTATTTACTTCATAATGAGTAGTAATACTATGATTGGTTGATTCTCTTCTATTATAGGTGTAATTAGCTGTTCCTAGATCAGGTAATTGCGCTGAAACCGTATATTTTATTCCATTTGTTATTGCAGGAAGTCCTATAGCAGATATCATCAATTTAGAAGGGCTTCCTGGAGAAGTACCTTCTATTCGTATCTTATATGGAATAAGATTACCTTGTGTGTCTTTTAACTGCCCTAAATCTACGTTAATTGGTATCAACGGATTTGGATATAAATAAGCGATAGGTTTGTTTGTGATCAACGGATATGGAGACCAGCTACCGTCTATACTTAATGTTAGAGTATTACCCATAATTTTAACCGATCCACCACCTCCACCAGCTCCTACACCAATAAGGTCACTAACCCCAAAACTTTTGGAAAGCTCATATTCTTTATTGTACGTATAGGTAACATTGTTGGTATTAACTTTCGTCGGATCATACTTCCAACTTTCTCCGGGTGCTGTTTGTTCTACTACTCTATTTAATGGAGATTTGTCATAAATATTTTCTGAATATGGATTGGTAGTGTTTTGATACTTAGTTGTATTGTAAAATGCATTAAGTTCCGGTAATGGATTCTCATAGATAGCTCCGTTCTGTGTCTGATCAGAAGCGTAGGGTAAATATTCTTTAGACTGCCTGCCATAGTCATCATACTCATAATGGGTGATAATATCTTTGGGTTTGGATTGCTGGATTAACTCTGTTACCGGTACTCCGTTTCCATCTATTTGAGTCAATACCGGATTCCAAAAATATTGTTTCACATTGATATCTGTGCTATAGTATAAATAACTTCTAAATCGTGCAGTAGTGGTATTATTTCTCCATTTAAAATCGGTTCCGTTTTTTACTTTAGTTCCATTGATATCATAAACTCCACTGATCCCACTATTTCCTCCTGTATAGGTATGCGGATGCACCACTCCTACCAATAAGTACCACTGATTAAGATTTGGCATATCTCCAACTAAGAAATATGGGTTATTATTAGCGGTACCACTAAGATTATTTACATTCTGTGTGCCGTGATAGGTGCTTCCATCTTGTGATCCGGTACGTTTTACCCAAACGGTATATCTATATCCTACATTTTTATCTACCGGAATGTAATCTGTATTCCACCCACCGTCGGCATCTCTATTGATATCATTACCACAACGCCATAATAAAGATTGTTCTCCAAATGGATTCGTTCCAAAAGTACGTTCGTTATCCGTAGACTGACCATTCATATTAAACAATGGCGTATGTCCACCACCTAATGTCCAGTCACCTGTCCAATCTAGTATATTGGTACTTTGTTTTTGTCCGCTTGCTCTAACGGCTATCGACTGCTTGGCTCTACCCAATCCATCAAAGTAATTGACAGATACGACCTTGTCACTCTCCAATACCTGGGTTTGTTGTCCTTCCTTTACTTCCGTCTGATACCCAGTAGTTTTTACGTAATTCTCTGTTTGCGTCTGTGCGCTGATTACTGTACTCACCAGTACAGCAATGGCTAAAAATAAATTTTTCATCTTCATTACTGTATTAGTTGTTTTTATACTTGTATTCATTTTCTGATAGAATATTTCCATCCTGATCTTTTACTTTTTCTAATCGGTTAAACTCATCATATTCATAATACATCGTATACCCTCTTTGATCTGTCATACTAGTTACACCAACTAAAGGATCGAATGTATAGGTAGATACAAATGCATTTGTGTTATTGTAAGATGCTCTTAAGTTCTGTAATGCTATACGTAAATTTTGTTCTTTACAATTAAAAGTGGTACAATTATCATTATCCTGATTCGATAGGTTTTTAAGATTATTGATGACAGAAGTACTAATGTTATTGTAGGATATGTTTTGTAATTTAGCAATCGGATAATTATCCTGATAACCATAAATAAAACTGGTTACGATACCCTCATTGGTTTGATACTCCAACAGATTACCTCTACTATCATATTTATTAAAAGAAGTATTGATACAATTATTAGAGGTACTTGGGTCTGATGTTGATCTGGAACAATTCCATACGTCCTCTAATAAAATAGCGTTACTAAGATTAGCATATTTTTTATAAACTGTATGTTTGTCTGATATCACCTGCCCTTTTCGTTTAACAACTTCTCTTGTAGGGATACCAATAAAATTGTTGGACCATAATGTTCCAGGATAGGTAAACTCTTTAGTTATCTTATCGTTAGATCCTACTTTTGTATTATAAATCTCTTCCTTTGTTATGCGATTTTTAGTGTCATAAGTATATTGCTGTTTGGTTGCTGTTTGCCCCGTTGGTGTATAAAGAATTTCTCTCTTGTTTTTTAAGTATGTACTGTTAGCAAAAATCGGGTAGCTAGTTAACATATTTAGGCTTTTATTTATCATACCTTGATAGAATGGTTTAACGTGATTTCCTACCGATTTGAAGTTTACTCCATAAAGTTCTTTAGTAGAGGTATTTATCAAATAGTCAAAGAAAACTTCGGAAACTACGTTTGAATCAGCATCAAAGTTTTTCTCTCTTAGTATGGTACCATTTTTAAAAGCAGCACGATCAGAAATATATTGAGGATGATAACTTTTCCCATAATCTACATTAAAAATTGTATTAGGAACGTTTACAAAATATTTTTCCGTTCTACCTAACCCACCATCATTATTGGTTATAGTTACTTTATCATATCCTATATAATCTCCTTCTCCGAATCCATTAGACGTAGTAAATCCATCCATTTTAACTTCTAAAACTGGCGTAGAAAAAACTTTAGTCTCATTTGTCCTACGAAGTACTTTTTCTGGATAAGTATTTAGAAATTTTCTTTTAGAAATTGCCTTCCCATTAGTATAACTGTAATTCCTAACACTAGCAACACTGTTGCTTTTTTCATAATTTGTCACTCTCTCAATTCTTAATCCGTGACCTATACTGATCGTAGAAAGATTACTAAATGTATAATCATCAAAACTATTAAGTTCGTAAAGAAATACCGAAGAACCTCCTGTTGGATATTCAATCCTTTCTAGCGACTGTGCTTTGGAATAGGTAAGATTTGCATCAAAATTGTTCTGGTTATTATCCGTGTATTGTGGATATCCCAATGCTGCCATAGATGGAATTAATGAAGTATTATTATGGTTATTATAATACCCCCAATAATCTATTGAAAAAGAGTCTTTGGTTGGTAATTTAATAGCATTATAAGTAAACTGATACGGAGGTTTACCATCTTCTGTAACCGAATTAAGGATCAAACGTTGTTTTAAATAATTAGTTTTCCCATCAGCATTGTTACTTACTGAATATGAATAGTTCATAGAATACGACTCAACAGAATGTTGTAGCTTATTTTTTATAATAACACCATCCATTTTTTTCATGCCGTTATAATCAGAACGATCGCTATAATTAAAATGAACTTCTTCTTTGGGTGTTGTTATTTTTGTGAAGTAATTGTAATTCTGATGTTGACTATGGTATGAATTGCTTGTAGACGAATTCATCGTATTATTAGAAAAATAAGAAAGACTACCATAATCAACGGCATCAGATTTTTCTCCACTATTAATATAATTCCTGATACTAGTTGTGCCAGTTCGTCTGAAATAATTTTGAGTCCTTTTTGTAGTTTCCCAAATCTCTGTGGAGTTATAATCTATAAGTATTTCATTCCCAATTCTAGATATTATACTAGTTAATCTATAAATCTTTGAGGAGATGTAGTTACTTCCTGATGTCCCCGGTATTAAATGCCCTGAACTAGTTGCATTCCCTTCTATAACATCTACAACTTCAAATAAATACTGGTCCGCTCTGGGCGTGGTGATTTTAATACCTGTTACCCTTACATGTCCGTTTATTGTAGAAGTAATGAGATTTACCTTATAGTTATCCTTACCATTTATAATCAATAGTGTAGGGTTAGAACTTACAGGTTTTGTGCGATCATTGGTCATTATCAATTCTTCTCCCTCTATATTAACTCTAAACATATCAGGCTCTGAATCGTGATTCCACGTATATGTCATATCATAAAACTGATTACTGTATTGTTCATTAGCAACTATAAAGTCTCCACTAGCTACAAAGTATTGTGCCATATTAGAATATCCAGATGTGGCGGGCATACCTACATAGTTAGAAGGAGTGATATCAGGATGATCATTACCGCTTGTAGGGTATACAGTACCACCTGTAAAATCAGGAAGTTTTTGCATTGCTGTAGAATACCCATAATCATCTCTGTCTTTAATTGTTTGTACTATTGCAGGAAGGTTGAAATCCCATCCTAAACCAACAACACTGGCTTCTTGTGTAACTCTTATACCTCCTGTTGTATAGTTCATTTGCAGAGGTAATTGTATACCATCCATTTCTATGGTATGTATTGGAACTGTAATGGTAGCTTTTCCCGTATATTCATTCATGGGAATATCCCCGTATTTTAAAAACTCATACGCTGCCGGAGCTGTGGGAGTGACATCTGGTCTTTGATTTTCTACAGTTTGTGAAACTGCAGAAATACAAATCCAAAAAAAGACAAAAGTGTGTTTGATCTTACTCATTTATGTGATTGATTTATTAATAATTTATATCCTTATTCAATTTTTCCAGTCTCGAACCTAAAGGAAAATCTAGTTAACTCTAGAGACGTTTTTCCCTGTTTTAACAATCCATCTTTTCTTTCTTAGATCATTTGTTACTAAATCCCATAATAAGATTAGCTGCATATAATCGATGCAAATCATATTCCTTAAAAGATGATGTTTAACATTTTATAACTCTATACTTTTTATTCTTCAGATACTTAAATTTCCTTTTCCTATAAGTACGTGTCATGAGACTTACAAATGTTACCTTGATTTTTTATTTTTTTAATTCCATATGACTTTTGATGGGCTTTGTTGTAACTCGGAAAAGAGGGGGTCCTGAGCGATCCTTTGTATCAACATCTTTTTGGATTCACATTTCTTTTTGCGTATGTACCCTGGTGTATACCCTGTCAACTTTACAACCTCTTCTATGTTTTTTCCATCAAAAAACAATGATAGCAGGTACCTCCTCGATACATTGAGTCTAGAAAGATGTTTTTTATAAAGGTTTTGTTGTTCCTGTTGTATTATATTTTCTATTATACAAGATTCCTGATTATCTTTAGTGTCTACAATCCATTGATAGCCTAAAACAGCCTGATGTTTACGCAGCTGATTTCTCCATATATTTTTGCAAACTCCTTGAAAATAAGCGTCAATAGTAGCATTGAGTCTTAATTCTCTATTGCATAATTTGCAGTATACTACTATGAATGCATCTTGAAAAACATCTTTTACATCATCTTCTGTTCCTCCATATTCCATTATATGTTTCGTTATAAATGGCAGATTGTTTTTGTAGAAGTTTTTTAACGTTTTACTATCTCCTGATATAATTCCATCGACTGTTTTTTGATTTTGATTTGATTTCATTATTGATTTTTTCTTATTTGCTTTCTTTTAGATTTTCAAAAACATTTTAATTCCTTTTCAAACTAGGCATAAAAATATCCTTTCCGAATACAGAAATACAGTTTATAATACCTCTGAATCCGTAGTTGCAGTAGAATGTTTTTTTATGAGTTACTTAGACCTGTCAGATATTTATAAAATAAACGTGAAAACTATTTGGACGTCTATTAGTCGTATATTTAGATTGTTCACGTCATTAAAGAGATTTGTATTTTTTTTTAGCTATTCACCTGATCAAGATATTTTAAAATAAGTTTTGATCGAGGCAAATATGAGGGGAGAATTGCTTTTAAACAAAGGGAATATGTCGTTATTTATAAATTCCGAGTAAATATTGAAGGCTGAAATTAATCCTCTCTAAAACGAATTTCTTAAAAAACATACTGCAGTGGTAATATTCTTGATAGTAAAATCTATTTAGTAGTTAATCTTAAGGTTTAAGAAGAATGAATTTAAGATTTGTGAAACATCTTTGAAAACGTTTTATCCAAAGGAATATTTAAAAAAAAGAGTGTAATTAGAGATGTAAATAGTTAATTTTAAATTCTATATCAGCTTAGCTGAAAATCTTATACGCATCTTTATTCAAAATTTCATTTTCAAAATAAGCTTTCCTAGTATATTAATTAGTATGCCCTAGCATATCTCATACCTGCACTTTAGATATTCCTTTGAGTAATCCAGCGGTGACAAATGTATATCTGGGTAAATAAATAGTAAGTTTTGTTTCAAGATTTAGTTCTTTACTTATTGTATGCAGCTTACGATTATTTATTCACTTAGAACCTAAAAATTAATCACGCTATCCAATGCTTCATCCGTATCCTTATGAATAAAATTACCTTGATACCCAATTGTGGTGGTTAAGTGAGAATGCCTATATAGTTTTTGTAACATCTGTGGGGATATCTTATCACCTGCTATATTTCCGAAAGAATGTCTTGCAATGTGGGTAGTTACCTTTTTGTCAATTTCTGCTTGTCTTGCAATTTCTTTCAGATACTTATTAAACTTTTTGACAGCGGTTTTAACCTTGGCGTTGATGTCTTTTGGGTCTTTTTGGTTTGCTTTTTTTAGCTCAGGAAAAATGTAATCATGTTTGCTCTTTTTGTCGTGATGGTAGTAATTGAGTATTGACTTAACTTTATCGGATAATTTTAAAGAATCTACTTTATTGTTCTTGTTCATTCGATATATAATACGATCATCCTGAATATCGGACCATCGAACATTCAATACATCAGAAATTCTAATACCAGCCAGGTAAAATGAGAATAGAAAAACATTACGGGTATGCCAAATAGGAGAGTAGTGTTCTAACTCTAATGATTCAATATCAGAAATCTCCTTTTCATCTAGTCCTACTTTTACAGTTTCGGGAAACTTGATATGGATTCTGTTTTTTCCAAAAGGATAATCTTTTTGATCAGCTCTGTCTTCAGTAATTGCTCGGTTAAACAAGGTTCTTATGACTACAAATGTATTCATTACTGATCGTTCTGCGGATGTCTTTCCGCGCTGATTAGTTTTGGTCAATATGTAGGTTTTAAAACGTTTTAAAAGCGCAGTATCGATTTCATGAAATTGGATGTCTGAATCTTTAAGAAACTCTCTAAATAGTTTTATTCTACTCCCATCTGGGTTTGCTCTATTGAATTTTCCTTGTGCATTAAGTTCGGTGATGTATTGTTCCGCTAGTTTAAAAAATGAGCTGTCTTTTCTTCCATCTTTAAGTCCATTAACAATATCTGCAGCAGTGAATGATTTTCGTTTGGTTTCAAATTCTAGGATAAGATCATTAGCTTCTGCAAGCTTTTGTATGATACGATGATTTAAACGTTGTGAATTAGGATGTGATTTTTTTACACGCATTTGATTGTCATCCCAATGTTTTTCTGCCAACCAATCAAAGAATAGATAACTAGCTTTTCTACTATGTGTAATTCTAAGAGATAGGAGGTAAGTTCCATCCTCTTTTTTCTTGCCTTTATATAACATTAATTTGGTAGTCGCCATACCGATATTTTGCTTTTAGACTGCAAATATAATCAATCTAGTTTCAACATAGTTTCAACATTTTGTGGTTTTTATTGGTTTTTTACGATTTTATAAATGTTTGGTAAGTGTTGATTTTATTAATATTAATCGGATGTTATGGCGTTTTTAGGTTTTTTTAAGCATGTAAAAACTTGGACTTAAAATCCAATGTCCATTAGGACGTACGGGTTCAAGTCCCGTCCCGAGTACTTAAAGCCTTCTTAATCTTTTGATTTTGAAGGCTTTTTTTTGTTTTTAGATGTTTCTTGTCTTATCTGCAGAAAGTATTTGGTCTTCTAATCGTATCAACAAAGTTGCAATACCTTATTTTATTGTTATTAGTTAATAGAACCATTAAGTATCATTTTTAATAGGAGGTTTGGTTCATTCTATAATTTCGTAATCAATACTTAGTTTTCGTAAAGCTCTTAAGGCAGAACCAGAATTTTTATCTGCTATCTCAATATCTACAGCGTCTCCTTCTAAAAGTATATCCGTAAGTTCATTTGATAAAGATTGGTCCATATTGATTGAAATCTCTATAATACATTTGGCTATTGCCCTTTTATCTGGTCTCTGAGCATCACAAGACAATAAGTTTAATTTCATAATAATACGTTTATGAATGCAATGTACTAGATTTGAGGAGAGGATGTATAATACTTACATCATTATTCGTTTTAAAGGCGACTAACAAAAGAAATTGAATCATTCTTCATTTAAACTTGATTAGCGTAAGAATATTCAAATGGGATGAAGTTACTTACCAAGTACCAGCAGGAGAAAATAAAAAATCAGTTGGATTATCAATATCGTATAAATACTGATAGCCTTTAGTTTCTTTCTCACAGAATGGCTCTAGAAGTTTTAATATATTAGCATAACTTTCCAGTGTTAGAGCACAATAAAAAGTTATATTATCACTACTAAGTATCCCTTCATCAGTTTTAAACAGTCCAAGGATCAAATTACAATTACGGTTTTCGATAAAATCAACTTGGGATAGATCCAGTCGCTGCTTTCTATTTACAATGGTATCTTTAATTAATTCACTAAACTTAATAACTTGATGTCTATCAAAATTATATAATCTAACAACGTTTTCTCCAAATTCATTTATGTTTTCTATGTAATCTAGTTCCATTCAGTTTGTGTTAGATAAGCAGTAATCGACATATGGATAACATCGAAGATGTTGCCCCACTTTTCTGTATCAGTTAATAATAGGTTTATCGAACTTTAGTGAGTTGCGACTCTATTATGGTTACAAATTTATGTTTTTCTACTAATTTGATAGTGATTTAATTATTTATAGTATATAATCATGAAAATTAAAATAATTAGAATTCATACCCCATATGAATCCCTCCGAAGTATCGAAACTCCTCTCCAATTAAAGTTCCAATAACAGGTCCTGTGTGAAAACCTTTTTTTCCAATTTTAATATTCAATTCCCCTTCAAAATAGGCTGCTACCTCTAAATCTTGTTCGGAATTGGGAAGCGCAAAACTTGGACCTGCATTTAATGTTAGTATCGGCCAAGGTTTATGACTTACTAATGTTGTAACCTCATGTCCAATCCTTCCTTTATCTTCAAAAACAAATGAATATCCTACACCAAATGCCCAATAATGACTAACCCAATATGTAAAATGTATTTCCGTTGAGGGATCAGAGTGATCCGCTTCGGGGTTTTCAATTACAATTCCTGAAATTATTAACTCAAACCCAGGATTTTTTTGATTTGATTCCCGGTCGTTATAATGTTCCAATTCTTGTCCTGAACAGGCAAAAGTAATGAGTAACGTTAATATGAAGCGGATAATTATATTAGAATATTTTATTTTATTTTTTTTCATTTTATAAATCTGAAAATAGTTAATTAAAGATGTTCATGAATAGAATAAGAAACCCATTATTAAAGATTCATGAATACCCTAAATTTATTATCCCAAGTCAATAATTTATCTTCTTGCTCAGTATTAATTATTAATGCAATAGAATTTAAGGATACTGTGTATCTGACAAAACACTAATCTTAATAAAATTTATTTTACGATAAATATCTTTTCTATTAATTATTTAAAGCAAAACTATTTTTAATAGGTCATAAAAGATGGTGTGTTTTTCTTTTTAGTCTTGAAGTTCAATTATCAGATTCTTCTAGGATGTCTTTGTATTTACTTCTATATTTTAAAGGACTTATTCCTGTGTGTTTTTTAAAAAACCTGCTAAAATAAGCAGGGTCATTAAATCCTATTTTATATGTAATTTCTGCTGAGTTCAAATTAGTAGAAAGTAATAGTTTTTGTGACTCGAGCAAAAGTCTTTTTAAAATAATTTCTTTAGGATTCTGTGCATCTATTTCATTCAAATAGATTAAAAATTGTTTTGATTTTAGGTTCAACTGTTTAGCATAATCTGATACTTTGTGATTAACGGCGTGTTCAATATTTAATAGGTTATTGAATTTTATCAAATATTTATATCCGACCGATGTTTTCGTATTTAATGATTCAATTATTAAAGTATCTATAGCACCTTTGAAACTTTTTAATTGATGTTTTGTGCTATCTTTTTCTGCCTCAAGGTATTTAAAAATATCTTCAATAATGGAAATTTTATTTTTCTTAAATTCTATCTTAGCAACTTCGAAGTAATTATTGAAAAACTTAGTGCTAAATCTACTTGCTATTACTTCTAAACTAGATGTGAAATAACTTCCTCTAAATGCTATAACATGAACTTTAGAACATGTTTTTGCATTTGAGAATAGTACTTCTCCTGGGTTTAAAAAAAGAAGTGTGTTTGGTGTGTTTTTTTCCTCTTTAAAATTAATAAAAAGATTACAAGGAGCTTCCTCGAAATATATGAAACAATAATGCTGATGATCTAATATTTTAATTTCCTCTTGACTAAAAGTCAAATATTTTAAATCATTATCTGGTAATTTTTTATTCTGTTTCATTAATAAATATACTTTTATTTTTTTCGTTTGCTTTCTTTAAATTAAGCAATTAAAGAACAACATGTTTTAAGTCTACTAACTTTAGGGTGTTTGGTTTGATCTCTTTTTGTTATTAGTTTTACCTCTCTATACAATATCAATAGGTAATACAACAGAACTCAAAAATTTGTTTTTGTGCTTAGTATATATTCATAGGATTCTCTTTTTATAACATTCCTTCTTTATTATCAATACAACTTATTACCATTAGTTGTTTTGTTAATGTAAGTAGGAGCTAAGCATCCATAATATTTTTTCTGTTTGCGATATGTAATCACTCATTAAACTCATGGTTCCTTCGTCTTCAGCATCTCCCGCAAGATTTAAAATCTCTCTTTCAAGAATGATTATGGCTGAGAAGTTTTTCATGATTATTTTGACTCCTTTAATTCCGTTAGCTACACCTTTTTCTTCTTTTATTTTGGAATTATTGAGATAGTCAGAAAATGTATGCAAAGGTTCAGCCTCAAGGGTTAAAATTCTTTCGGCAATTTCATCAATTTTAATTACTGCGTCATCATAGAACTCTTCAAATTTCAGATGTAATTCAAAGAATTCTTTTCCTTTGATATTCCAATGAAGTCCTCTTAAATTTTGGTAAAAAACTTGATAGTCTGCTAAAAGTTGATTTAACATTCCACTAAGCTCATCTGCCTTAGTCTTGTCTAATCCTATTAAATTTTTAATTAAAGTAAGTTTCGTTATGTTTTGTTCTCCCTAGGATATGTAGCTGTATGAATCCATCTTGTATACTTCCTTAACAATTCATTATCCTTTCTCCAAAAAGTTAGACTGTTTATTATTTATAAATAAGATTGATTAGTAATCCAGATACATATGGACATATGGAAGATGCTATTTAGAAAGTTAAGTTTATGTCAAACAATTAAGTCTAGTTTCTCTTTATCATTAGACACTATCAGGGAGATCTCGAAATAAATCAGAAAAACAGAATTAATAACTTTCTAAATAGCCCCTTTTATAGATTAATTATTTATCAATAATTTCTTTTGAAAAAATCGAGTTTAGTACTAATAGTATGTTGTTTTAGTTTAGAAGTTGTTTTAGTTCTTTAGTAGTATATACATGACTTGCGATCATTCTAAAGTTAATTACTGCTGCTTCATATCCATTCAAACCCGGTAGGACAGCTGCTGCAGTAGCATCTTTAACTACGGCTACTCTAAAACCTTGTTCTACTAACTCTCTCATATGAGATTCAGTACATAAGTTTGCCGACATTCCTGCCAAAATAATATTGTCAATACCTCTTTTTCTTAATTGCAGAACTAAATCATTAGTTTCTGGACCATAAACTTTGTGTGGACTTGTTACTACAACATTCTCATTATTAATATACTTTTTGTATTGGTCTAACCAATCTGCGCCCGAATTTTCAAATCCTTTTAGGGAAAGTGTTCCATCTCGTTCAAACATTTTAATTTTATGCATTAATACTTCTAACGCACCCTCTATTTTCCATTTATGATCATATGGAAAGTAATAATGTGGAGATATAAATACCGGAATATTATTTTTCTCTCCTAATTCAAAAAGTGTATCAATATTTGCAACAGTATTGTTGTTCTCTACATTTTTTCCAACTACTCCATATGCAACACCATCTGGGTGTAAAAAATCGTTCTGCGGATCTGTTATTACAATAGCCGTTCTATTGTCGATAGTAAAACCTGGGTCAGGAAGCTGAGCATGCAGTATAGTGCTAAATAAAGTTGTTAATCCCAATAAAATTTGTTTCATAATTTGTGATTTTAGTTAAACAATTTAAAAACAAAGCTATTTTTAATTAATCATAAAAGATGGTACTTTTTTCTATTTAAAATAAACATTTAGCTATCAATATATTATACAGTGCCTTTATACTTGTCAAGTATTTTAGAGAACTAATGCCTGTTTTTTACAGAAGATGCTAAAATGAATAAGACATTATATCTTATTTATATGTAATTTCTTTAATAATGAAATTCTAAATCAAGAATGTTTTTCAAAATAATCTTAATAGGGTAAATTAATATTATATCGAAGTAGATGATTAAGTTCTGATAATCAGTTTTTGTAAGTTGAATAAGAATCTTTACCTCCTAGTTATAGACTAGTTTTTTTAAGTAACAAATATATTTTCAATTGACATTGTCAAAGCTGGAATAAAGCTCCGATAGATCGGGTTTCTTAACGGTAAAAGCGAACTATTTCAAAAAAAATAAAAACTCAGGGTAACATTTGGATATAAACATACTCCCCTTACCAAATAAGCAATTGTTTCAAGGTCTGATCAACCATTATAATTTTTTGTGAAGCAAAAACGCGGAAGCTGAAAAGCGTATGAGTAAGCATTTCTTTTAAAACTAATACAATGAATTTTAAAAATATTTTATTACTATTTTTTACAATAGTATCGGTGAATCTTGGTCTAGGACAGAACCTTGTCCAAAATGGAGATTTTTCTAATTACAATACAAATTGCAATAATTATAGCTCTGCGTTTACCACTAATAATGCTAATTGTGTACCTAGTTGGAATTCATTTTCTGGCAGTCCTTCTTTGCATGGAGTCCCTTCTAATCCGCATGCCTGGATGTGGTCTGGTGCTATACAAACCAATCCAGGGTTTAGAACTCATTATGAAAGTATACAAACTCCGGCAGCATTTGAACAAGGAAAATGTTATACCGTTTCTTTTAAAGTGAAGACGGGTGATCAAGGCATTCAAGATATTAGCGATAATGGAACTATAAATTTAAGAGCTGTTAATTTTCAGAATGGAAATATTCTTAACGAACAAACTGTTTTTTCGAATACTATCGGGACCTATTTAGGTAATAACTGGCATACAGTTACAACTACTTTTACACCGAATACTAATTATTCAAGACTTTTGGTGAATCCTTTATATACAGGGAATGCGAAGCAAGCAGAAATGGCGATTGATGATATTGTAATTGAAGAAAAAAATCTTGTAGTAGATTTTCATTTTGAAGACACAGCAGCAAAAATTAAAGACACTTTTTGTGAAGGAGAAACAATTTTGTTAAACGGAAGTGCTTCTCAAGGGGAACTTAATTATTTTGTTGATGCATGGAGGAGACCTACTGGAAGTATAGGCAGTTTTCAATATGTATCTGGATTAGGATGGACTTCAGGACAAATACAAACAGTTAATCTGACAACACTATTTGCTGGTAACAATGTGAATTTTGAAGCAGGCTATGAATACGAAATCAAAGTAGCTATAGGTAATGGCTGTATAGGATGGTTGCCTCTAACCAAGCGATTTACAGTATTAGCTAATGTAGCGTTGGATTCTAACTTTACAATGAATGCTAGTTGTGCTGGTGATGGAACAATTACGGTACAAGTAACTGCAACAAATTCCAATGCGTATCAATGGTGGGGATTATTTGAGACATCAATATCTACAACAAATGGTGGTACACAAGTTGGGCCTATTCAAGGAGGGACAACAGTAAACTTTACTGGATTAAGTAGAACTAAGAATTACTATATCAAACATGGGGTTTGGAAAGATGCTGATGAAAATTGTTATCCGTGGCAGGAAACTAGAAAAATTGTTCCTAATTCTGTTAGTTGGGCTGGGTATACAACTGATTTCACGATTGGCTTGACCTCTATAGGAAATCAAGTAAGTGTGAATTTACAGGCAAATGCCAATCCTGTTTCTGTATATCATGGATGGGAAGTGTATGATGTAAATCATAATGTAATTAGTGGATTCTGCTGTAATTCTGATGTAGCATCTTTTCAAGGGCTTTGGATAAATACCTGGTATTATGTGAAACACGGAATCTGGAATGATTGTAAGGAATGGCAGGAAACTCGTAGATATTTTAGAGTTCAGATACAAGAAAGTGAGAATAACATAGGTGGCTTTATTTTAGAAACTAAAGAATATCCTTATGAACCAGATAGTAATTACACCAAAGAAATTAATGAGTTGGTTAATTCGGGAGCTATTCACGAAGTATATGAAGAATATGAAAGAGAAACTTCTTTTGACGATAGAGCTACTAGTAAGGAAAAAATTGAAATGTATCCTAATCCAATTCAGATGGGGCAAACCCTTACTATTGCGACATCTTCTAATGATGGAATTCAGAAAATTGAATTAGTTGAATTATCTGGTAAGAGCAGACCTCTTTCTTTTGTGAAACAAAAAGATATGGTTCTTGTAGAAATTGATACTCGAGTTTATAAAGGAATGTATTTCATCAGAATTATAAAAAATTCTGGAGAGGTGATCACTCAACAATTAGCAATACAATAGAAATTTAAACCATAAAAATATTGAAAAAGACCATTTGATGTGTTGTTCTAGGTAATGTGTCAAATGGTTTGATTTAAGAATGAAAATGTAATTAGGATACATATGTATGTATCATAACAAACCAAATTTATAATTTATAAAAATTTAGAAATGAAAAATATTTTAAGAGTAGTAGTATGTAGCTTATTATTGATAGGGTGTACACAGGATGATATATTGATAGAAAATGAAGCCATTGTAACAACGAATGAAACGGAAAAAGCAAGTGAATCCTCTATGCTTAGTTTTGAGTCGGAAGATGAGTTCAAAGAATTTATTGCTCAAAAAATGAAGTTGAAAAACAATCTTCAGGAAGAAGCGAGAACTGCTTTTGAGGAAGAAGGAAGGTTGTCATTATTATTAGTGTATAATAGTTTAGAAAAAGAAGAGGCGGAGCGACTGGGATTAAAAAAGGAGGATGTTGCAGTTGTAGATTCACCAGATAGTATGTTACTTTTTTTGCTAAACGAAAACGGAGAAGTACGTATCAAAAATACTATATATAGAATCGATGGAGATTTTGTGTATAGTTATACACCAGGATTTGGTAAAAATATAAATGAATTTATCACCGCAAATGCCGAAGGTGATGTAAGAGTGGAAGCTGGTGAGACTATTAATTTTGGAAAAAATCTAACTGTGTTTAAACATACGAATGGTAAGAAAAAATTGGCTGCAAAAACAACAACAAGAGAGATTCATGAATTTAATGGAAGAAAGGCACGAATGATTTCTAAGCAATGGTATGGACACTGGGCGTTTTATAGTTCTATTGGGGCTGTTACCAAAACACAAGAATGGTCACAAGTTTTATTTTGGAGTCAATGGAAAGATGTTAAAACAGATAATAGATTAGAGTTTGACATGACCTACACTAAAAAGGAAGCTTTTACTTCTCCTTTAGCTTTTGGTAAAAAAAGTCATAACTATTGTAATTGTTATGAAGCTGTGGATGTACATGATTGGAGTGCCGGTTTTATTCCAGCAGAATTTACGCCAAGAGATGGGGTCTCAAAACATTGGTCGCATTGGTACCCTGCCACTCCTAATACAGTAAGTACTTCCATGTATTACTAATTCGAACGTATCTATTAAACCGAATAAAATATCTTATCAATTAATAATAAAAACAAAAACAATGAAAATAAATCATCTTATTTTAAAAGGAATTCTATTTGTACTTTTTACAAGTTTTATACTTTCTTGTAATAAAGAAGAAATGGCGTCAGATTCTTTAGATTCTATTACTAATAAAAAAACAGAAGAGATAGTATCTATGTATAATGTAGATGCCCGTTTTGCATCATTATATGCTTTGCAATATGCTAAAGCTATTAATCCAGAATTTCTATTTGTACCAGGTTCTTCAAAAACACCTACATTTATAGCGGGAAAAGAGGTTACATCATTTATCGACTTAAATAAATTGCCGATTGAAAGAGAAGAGATGTCATTCATTAAAGAGATCCTTCATAAAGAAGAAAGTCGAGCCATTTTAATACAGGATGTAGAAGATAATGAGAATCGAACAAAAGTAAATGTATTGTATATTCCTTATCCAACTGAAGTTAGTGTACCAGAAAATTATGTGTTTCAAAATGGAGTTATCATTGATGATTGGCAAGCTTCGTATTTACCACCACATCTTTGGGCTTCAATAGGTTTAGATGGCGCAGGGAGTTATTGTAGTTGTACTATTACATTAAGAAATTTCAATACCATCTGTAGTGCTTGTCCTGATCTGTCGACTAATTTATTAACTGTGTTTGATGATTACTTGGAGGGTGAAGATATTGATACGTATGATACTGTTTTAAACACACCTATTTCTATTGAAAAAATTCCAATTGGAGGCAGTATTTTTAATTAATAATAATTAATAATAATAAATAATTTACAGTAAATTTTATTGAAAGGTTAAATGAATATTATGTTCATTTGACCTTTCTGTTTTTCTTCTGAAAATAGTATAAACCTACACCAATCGTTATTAGAAGGAATAAAATAGATATTACATAATATTTAATCGAATTTTGATTAAGTATTATAACATTGTTATCACCGATAAGTATTAAAGAACCCCAATAAAAAGGAGATAACTCACTACCATCGTGGGCGTTTATGTAGTTTAATTTAGCATTTCGTAATGCAGTAGATTTTGTAAGTCCTTGGTCGATGTTTTTATAAAAATCAATCATGAGTTCTTGATTCGCTTTATCATTTACAGACCATAAAGAAGAGACCACACTATTGGTACCAGCATAGAAAAAACCTCTGGCTAGGCTCATAACTCCTTCTCCTTTATTTAGTGTTCCTAAAGATGTTTTACAAGCACTTAGTACGACCATATCCGATTGATTCTTGGTGGCATAAATTTCTTGCAAGGTCAATTTTTGATCTCTAAAAGCAATCCATGGGTTTGTTACATTTCCTACATCTGCGTGTGTAGATAAGTGTATAATACGGTATTGATCAAAACTGCTAATAACACTATCCTTAATACTTTTTTCTTCTAATAACGTATCTCCTAATAGGATATCAGAGATACTAGTTACTTCTTTTTTACTATGTATTAAAGAACTTAACTCTTTGATATCAAATTCTATAGGTGCAACACCTAAAAAACCAAGTTCAGGCTTTCTGTTTCTCTGATTATTTTGTTCCAAATAGGACATAGAATAAGCATATCTTATTTCTGCATCCCTAATTAGATAACTATGATCCTGTTCTGAAGTAATCAATGTTTCGAAAGAAAGATGCTGTAATGCATAATCAGGAAGAATTGTTACATTTTTTCCTTTGATCAGCGAGTAGACGTGTTCTGGAATAAGTTGATTAAAAATACGATACGCCGTTTTGTGGTACGTTATTAACTCTTGTTGATTTGTAAACCAATTGATAATTTGACTGTTATGTAGGCTGATGTCAGTTATTAGCTCTTTTATATTTGGAATTTCGAAAAAGAGTTGTTGATCTTTTGTATGAAGTATTCCGAATCCTTGATCTTCGTTTAAAATATACTGCAGTACCATTTCTTTATCTGATGTGTATTTGGTTGTAAAATCCAAATATGGTAGTACTTCAATTTTTTGTTTATTGATTGCATACTCAGGATACTGGAGACTTAAAGAATCTACAAACACCTGATAATTTCTTTTATGCTGATAGATTTCTTTTTTTGTTTTGAGTAAGGTGTCTTTTGAGACACTGGTAAGCGTATTTAATTTGTTTTCTGACAGATGGATGTTTTGCTTTAAATGGTATTCTCTACTAGCTAATTTTTGTGGTAATTGAGCATTTTCTTTAGCCTGTTCATTTGTGATGTCTTCTAATAAAAGTATCGCCTTATTTTTTTCCATAAAATAGTAAGCGTCTTCAGGATTTTTTAAAAGAAAAGATGCTTCCACTGCTTTCATATATAAGGAAGAAGCTTTTTCTCTCCAATATAGTTTGGATTTATATTCAGAGCTTTCGAAACGTATTATGTCTACCGATTTATCTGCTAACTTAAAGGTTCTGATCGCTTGTTTAAGATGGTCTTGATTTCCATCGTAATGATAATAGTTAATCCAGGCTTTGCCTTTTTGGATTAAGTGATGTAGTAAAAAATATTTTTGTGTGGCTAACTCTAAGTTTTCTTTGTCAATTAAATCATCATGCTTTAATGTGCCATAATCAGAAACAGCATAATTAATTGCTTTTTGATACTCAAATAAACCTTCCGTAAATTTATTTCTGACTATATGTAAGTCACCCAAATTCTCATAAGGGAGTGTGTACTTTGGATCATGTCTAATAGCATCTTCAAAAGATAGTTTGGCATTCTCAAATTGTTCCAGATGTAAAAAAGAAACACCTAGACTATTATGAATTTTTGCTATGGTAATAGAATCTTTGGGATTTGTGAATTCTAAAATTTCAGAGAAAATGGTAATAGCATCTTTATGTTTTCCGGTATTTAACAATCTATTTCCTTCAATATGATATTTTCGAGTTTGATAACCCTCTAGTTTCTGTTTAGTGAAGTTATACTTTTTTAAAATGAACTCTATATTTTGAATATCTGTTTTAATTTCATCGGATTTTTCCTTGTACCCAATTAACGAATAGGCATCGGCTCTTGTAAGATACCCCTGAAGTAATTTTTCTCGATAATTAGTGTCTTTTTTTGTGAGCCTGATCACATGATCAATATTGTCTAATGCCTTATGAAAATCTCCTATTTCTATATATGAATTCCCTAATGCTCTATGTGCAGCTATAGTCTTGGAGTCTATAATAGGTATTTCTGTTAGCTCAGAATAATATTCAATTGCGGAAAAAAGATCGTTATTTTTGTAATGGAAAAATCCTAAATTGTATAAGGTTTTTTTTAAAGATTTCTGATCTAAATCGGGCAATGCTCTTTTTAGAACAGCTGCCTTATTTGTTTTTGAAATAGCGTTTTTAATAAATAACTCATTCGTGTGTTTTCTCGATTCTTTATAATACCACTTTCCATATTCGTGATAACAATCGGCTAATTCCTCCTTGGTAACATTTTTTTTATTTGAATTTAAGAAGGAGTCTAGTTTTTTCTTTTTAAGCTCAAATTCAATCTCTGAAGATAAAATTTCTTTAAATTTCTCAGTGTATTGTGCTTTAATATGTGTCGAAAGACAAAATAAAATACAACAAAAAATAAACGATCTATAATTCATATCATAAAAGTATGAATTATAGATCGTTTATAGATTTAAAAATAAAGGTGAGTTTCTTAATTGCTAACAGGTACTAGTGTATGCGAATTAATTATATTTCTAACGATTACCTTTCCGTTATTGATGAACCCATTGAGGCTATATTCCCTATACCCAGAATCTAAAGTTCTTTGTTTAATGGCTAATGGAGTTCCTGTAGTTTCTCTATGTAATTGAGCCGCTCTGGCCGTAACTTCAGCATTCGCAAAGGATGTACCCTGTACAGAGACTGGTATGGTATCTGAAGAATTTAACGCATCTATTAATTCAAACGTATGTTCGTCAAATGGAGCAAGTGCATCGATGGTAGAGGTTCCGTAATTAGAATCACTTGCCCTTGATAAACCACTTACATAAGGGTCATTGTATGTAGGATACGTAAAATATTCTCCTTTTATATATCCGCCCACTGTTAATATGTTTGCAGAATCATAACCGGAAGGAAAGTGTTCATTTCCTGATATATCTGTATCAATTCCTTGGTTACCCGCAGAAGAGATTAAAAGAAGTCGATCACTTGCAGCTTCAATTATATTTTTAAAAATATCTTGATCGGTAAGTTTATAAAACCCAAAACTTGTATTCACAATAAAAGGATCATTTTTTTTCGCAATATGATTGATACCACACACACTAGCCCAGTATGATCCTCGACCCTCACTGTCAAAAGATTTAACAGCCATAATAGTATATGGGATTTGGTAACGATCTAATTGATTAGTAATGATTTTGGCAACTACAGTCCCGTGTCCATGGTCATCTCTAGGGTCATTATCCCCATTCACAAAATCCCAACCTGATATTTCATCTTCACATGAACTAGAACCACTACTATTATAAAGAAATTGATCTGGAAAAAAATCATAATCTATTCCAGTATCCAAGATTGCAATATTGACAGCATCACCAGTTTGATTTGTTATTGTTTTTTGTTCTAAGGTAGAGGAATAGTTCCCAGATATCCGATCACTTCTAATTTGAAAATAAAAATTTAGATCAGTTTCTACATCACCTTCATCATCATTTCCCTTAGCGTTAGATACTAATTCTTCAATTTTCACAAATTTGGAATTTGCTAAATTTACTGTCCATAATTCAATACCATCATTGTCACAATCACAAGTTTCGATCTGTTCTATATCAATCTGGTGCTTATTCTTATATTCATTACGAATTAAAAATTTCTCTTCTTCAGTAAGTTGACCTTGTTTAAATTGTATAACCATTTGATTTGGTACAATTTCAGGTAATGGTATGCCATTTTCTGAACTCTTTGCACTAGTGATACTGTTTTCTTTTACAAATTCATCCATTAATCCTTCATCTGTGGAACATCCCCATATTCCGATTAATGAAATGCATACGCATGTTACGATTACAATACTTTTTTTCATGATAATTAGTTTGTTTTTAAAATGAGTACGGTTATATTCTATTTTACAGCACTTCATTTTTAGTTGATATTCATACAACCGATTCGAAAATAGTAGAAATGTTACCCAAAAACCTAAAATTTATTTTTCACAGTGTTGTGATTGAGTTGTGAGTTATGTTTTTGTTGTTAAATAACATGTTGATTAATAGCATTATAAGATGGATTTGGAAGACGTAAGAAGAAGAATTTTTTTTTTATTTTGTTTAAAATAAACGTATAGACAAGAGTACTTAACCCATAAAAAAACAGGCTTATTCCCCCTATAAAGTTTCGTGAATTATAGTTATGTTTGTGTTCTTCATATAGAAAGTATTTAAAACAATACGCTATAATTACTTAGAGACTCCATGGCGAATCAGCAGCACGATGATTACTTATTGCAGAGCCTTATTACAGGTGATGATAAAGGTATTAAAGAAATTTACCGGAAGTTATATCCTAAAATTAAGGCTTACATCATTAGTCATGATGGATCAGAAGATGATGCAAAAGATATTATGCAAAAAGCATTATTACAATTATCAGCCAGAGCACAGGACAAAGATTTTAGGATCACTTCTAGTTTTGATGGCTATTTTGTTACCATTTGTAAAAATTTATGGAGACGTGCGGCAAAATTATCAAAATCCAGGGTAACAAATGAAGTAGTAATTGATCTTGTCTATGAAGAGCGAGAAATAGCTTTGGCTGCATATGAACAAGAAAAATGGGAGTTGTTTCAGGAAAAGCTATTAGAAATATCACAGAATTGTAGAGAAGTATTAGCATTTTTTTTTAATAAAGTCTCTTATATTCAGATTGCGGAGAAGTTAGGGTATGCTACAGAAAATACGGTAAGACAACGTATTTTTAAATGTAAATCAAAGTTAAAAGAAGCAATACATTCCGATGCTCGTTATAATGAATTAAAAGAGTTATGAATACAATAGAACAGGACATAGAAAAATACCTAAATGGTGAAATGACCAAGGAGGAAACTACTGTTTTTCTAAAAAAGATTGATGTGGATCCAGATGCAAAAAGAATGTTGGAGCTTTATCAGGAAATGGATACTGTATATGATGAAAAGAATTGGGAGCTAATTGATAGAAACACAAGGTATAAGAAAGTTGAACATTATGAGAGTTTTCTTAAAAGTGATAGTGGGAAAACAGTTTCTGAAGCTATTCTTAAAGCAGAACAATCATATTTTGAAGAGCCACATCCATCAAAAATTAAACAAATCTTTTTATATGCTGGCGCTATAGCTGCGGTTTTTGTGGCGGGTTTATTTTTAGTAAACCAATTCAATAAAAATGTTAATGGTGATCAGTTATATGCTGAATATAAAAATTGGGATGTACTTCCTTCCTTAACTCTTAGAGATGGAGGAGATGATTTGACGAACATAGAAAAATTATTTCGGGATAAAAGGTATGAAGAATCCTTAGCCTTACTTCAGAAGTATGTGTCAGAGAAAGATAAAGAGGTGAATCCTCAGCTCTTATTATATATAGGCGTGACCCAATTAGAATTGAATCAAAATGAAGCGGCAATTGGTTCTTTTACAAAATTACTTAATAGTAACACACTGGATGTGCCTAAAGCGCATTGGTATCTGGCGCTATGTTACTTAAAACTAAATGATCTGGAGAAAGCAAAAAGTGAATTGAATTTACTTGTTAGAAGCAACATAAGTTTTCAGAAGAACAAAGCAAAGGAATTACTAGAAAAGCTAGATGAGTAGTTTTTTGTTTAAAATTCAGTGATAAAAAAAAGTCTATCCAAGTTCTTGTGATACTTGTATCACGTTGATATTATGTTGCTTATTTTCAGTTTATCAGATTCCTAAAAGCAAATAAATTTATTCAGAAATATACCGATGCGTATTACTTTAATAGGCTATATGATGAGATTGTTTTTTGGTTTTATTCCTAAATCGATAAAAGTTGCGTTTTGTCGGAAATCAATGTTTTAATAAAACATCATATTCATTTTTAAGAGGTTAGAGTTCTACTTTCAATATAAGTTTTAGTAACGCACCTAAAATTTGCAGTATGAAAGAAGAGCTAGATATTTCGGATTTAAGACAGATTATTCAAAATCTGATTACGTTTATAGTGGTAGAAGGGAAGGAGTATGTAAATGACGGTAAGAAACGCGAATATGTGGTAAGTTATGTACTTCTTTTAGCAAAAATTTTAAATCAGGTTGATCAGGAAGAACGAGCCTCTTTAATCGAAAACATTTCGGATGATATAACTAACTATATGAAGTAGGGGATAGTTTTTGGACTATATTTTATTATGTTAGATTTGGAAAGCCTTTTTTATTAAAAAGGCTTTCTTTTTTATTTGGTATTAATCCTATAACTTTAATATATTGGAGGTTGAAAACCCCTAATCTTATAATAAAGTGACTGAGCAAGAACGAATTGAGCAGCTAGAGCAAGAAAAACAACAGCTTCAGGATCGATTAGATCAAATAAAAAAAAGAAAAGAAAAGAAAAAGAGTGTTGGATTTTGGTTACTTAGAAAATCCAGTGTTCCTCTTCTTGGAGTAAGGCTTAAAAGTAGTATCAATAATGCTATTACTGAATATAAAAGTACTAAATCAGTTTCTGTGGATACGGTTTCTGATGTTTCTTCCAATATTATTTGGCGGATTACCAGAATTGGTGTTTTTGGGTTGATGGTCACGTTAATACCTTCTTTTATTTTGTTATATCAAACAAAATTGGTCATCAACCAAAATAAATTGGTAGGTAACCAAAATGAGTTGATTGAAGCCGAAAGAAGATCATCTTTAGTTTTTATTATGGATAATCTACTTTCTGATCTTAGTGAAGAACTAAAATATAAAGGATCTAGTGAACGAAGTATTAGTCCTGTTCTAGAAGCGAGAATAGCCAGCTTGTCTAGGGCTATGAAACCCTATAAATATAAGGAAGACGGAAAGCTTATTGAGAAAGAAATAAGTCCAGAGAAAGGACAATTACTATTTAGTTTAATCAGAAGTGATCTTGCAGATCAATCCTATAGAGAGATTCTGGATGCATCCGATTTTAGCTATACTGATTTTAAAGATATATTTTTAGGTAGAGGAGTTAATCTAAAATATATTGATTTAAGTCACTCAAATTTATATGAAGTAAATCTACCTGCTGCTAATTTAGAACGAAGCGAGTTGGTTGAAGCAAATTTGGAAAAAATAAACCTTTCTGACGCTATTTTGAAAAGAGCAAATCTTACAAATGCTAACCTAAGAAATTCTGAGTTGCTAAGCTCTGATCTAACTAATGCGAAATTATTTGGAGCAGATCTTACGGAAGCAGATTTAACAGAAGCTACTTTGTGGGGTGCAAAATTAGAAGATGCAAACCTTACTGATGTTGTATTGGATAACGTTATTGTACATCGTCAAGATTGGATAACGTATGTTGTTGATTCATTGAGCCTAAAGGGGGCTGAGGCTATTCAGGATAAGTATAGAGTTAAGAAACAAGGTAAACAACAATTTATTCTTCTTGTAAAGTAGAAGGTGGATTTATAAGTTGTTTTTAAAAATTAAGTTATGTGTTTTGTTTACTAACCAGTTACCAGCAGGAAAATATAACGCAAAAAATAACGCCATTCCTAAGCTGAAATTCTGTGGGTTGAATAATTGATCAAGAATATTGTCGGGATATACATAAGAGGTTTGCAGCCAATACCCTAAGAACTCTAGTATTCCCATAGCTACCAATCCATAGGCGTATTGATTAAAGAATGTATATTCTTTTAGTAAAATAGAAATTGGAACCATATATAGTATATAGCAAGTAATAACCTGCCACCAATTGGCAAATCTGGCTATTTCCATTTCTGCACCAAATTGATTCATTCCTAATCCCCATAAAAAATAAATTGTGATATATGTGAAAACCAAGGTTTTTGGAGTTTCTTTTAACTTTTTTATACTTTGAGAGAGGATTTCTTTCATGATTACAGATCAATTTTTGTTAGCGTTCTAAACCAAAATTTTTTACCAACAGAATAATTTTTTACGTTGCTTTTATTCAAAATACTTTCTAATTCGTTAACCGTAAAAGCTCTTCTTATGGCAACTAATCCATCTTTTTTTGCAACCTTTGATATTGGCAATATAAAGCTTGAAAATTTAAATAAAAAATAGGCAATCTTGTTTCTTTTTAATTCGCTAAATATAAGGTGCTTAATCCCTTTTTGTTGTGCTTCATTTATAAATTTAACTAATTCATCATCTTTAAAATGATACATAAAATGACTACTTATAATTACATCACATTGAGGTATAATAAATCCAGTGTCTAATATGTTTTCTGTTCTAAATTCTATGTGATCATGTTTCATGTATTGAGAACGTGCATAAGCAATACTTTGCGGATTTCCATCAATTCCTATAAATGATGCTTGAATACTTTTTTTACCTAATTTATTGGAAATTTTATAAATGCTATCACCGCCACCACAACCTAAATCTATTATTTGAAAAGGTTTTGTAGTAGGTTGCGCTCCGCAATATTCCAGAATGCTTTTAGTCAATTGCTTATGATTTCCGAAAAGTTTATTAATTAGTTTTAAGCTAGATAAAGTTTTTAATAATGATGTGCCGGACAAAGACAGATTATCAAGTTGCTCATTGGCATGGAGACGAATACGGAAATTCATAATCTAAAACTTGGTTTTTGTTTTTATTGGTCTCAATATTAATAATAACTTTACATAAAAAAAGTAAAAGGTATGAATAAGGAGTATTTAAATAAAATTATTAGAGAGCGGAGAGCTATTTTTCCTTCTCAATATAATGATAAACCAGTTTCCAAAGAGTTTATTAAGATTTTACTAGAAAATGCAAATTGGGCTCCTAGCCATCGATTGACAGAACCGTGGCGCTTTAAGGTTGTTCAAGGAACAGCAAAAGATCGTCTAGGTGATTTCTTATCAGACACTTATACGGACATTACTTCGAATGAAAGTTTTTCTCCTTTTAAGCATAAAAAAATTAAGAATAAGTGCAAGTCCGCTAGTGCTATTATAGTCATCTGCATGCAGCGTGATATTAAGGAACGCGTTCCTGAATGGGAAGAAATTGCAGCAACCTCTATGGCGGTACAGAATATGTGGCTTACCTGTGCTGCAAATGAAGTAGGATGCTATTGGAGCAGTCCTGCATTGATTAATTATATGAGTGACTTTTTTGAATTTGAAGAAGGAGAAAGGTGTCTAGGCTTTTTATATATAGGAAATTATGATAAAGAAGAGGATGTAACTTCTAAGCGAAAACCTATAGAAGAAAAGATAGAATGGCATGATTAAAAACAAAAAACCATCCGCCTAGGCGGATGGTTTATACATATATACTGTTGTATATTATTGCTTTTTTAATGCATCAGTAGCTTTATTAGCTCCATCTTTTACTGCATCTTTAGCTGCGTCAACTGCATTACCAGCAGCATCTGTAGCCGCATCAACTGCATCACCAGCAGCTTCTGTAGCAGCGTCAACTGCTCCGTCTACAGCTTCTCCAGCTGCAGCTTTTACTGAATCTACTACTTCACCAGCAGCTTCTTTTACTTCTTCTACCGCTTCACCAGCAGCTTCTTTAGCTTCTTCAGCAGCTTCTTTTACTTCTTCCACAGCATCATTAGCAGCATCTTCTGCTTTTTTTGTGTCTCTACATGAGGTTACTGAAACTGCTAACGTTAGAGCAATTGCTCCTAAAAATAATCTTTTCATAATTGATAGATATAGTTAATTGGGTTATTGAACGCCAAATTTAACATTTTATTTTAGATATCGTTTTTTTCTATCAAGTATTTCCAATATCGCTTAGGGATATGCTGTACGTGTAGTTTTGTGTTTTTTCTACTTTTTATATTGACACTGTTAAAATAGGTACACCATAGATTTTGAAAATCTAACTCATTATTAGCATAATCATCTTGGTTTATACCTGTGTTTGATTTTGAAAAGAAATCTAAGGTTACAATATCTGTCTTATAAAGGTTATAATATATTCCATATGCTCGTTTCATATCATATATCAACCATTTTTGATCTGCATATCGATCTTTAAAATGGTGGGTTAGTAAGGGTAGTACATTGAAGTCAGGTTCTATAGTTGCAATAAAAATATCATCTTTAGTTTGCTTAAATCTAACAAAAGCTTCTATTCGATGTTTCTCTCGGCCTACCATTTTAGCTACTTGACTTATTTTGAGAATATCCTTGTTACTATAATCGATATTAGTAGCATTAGGCTTCTTAAATATATTTTTTATATAGGTAAATAATGTGTTTTCTACTCCCTTAATTTCGCTTAAAAAAGCTTTAAAGAGGTTTTTTTGTTGAGATAGCGATATTTTACTTTTAATACCATTCCAAACCCTTTCAGCTTTTACTTTGTCCGTATATATTGTTTCTGAAATGATAAACAACTGATTATTCCTTTCAGATTCTTTTCTAATAGTGGGTGATGTTATTTTTTGTTCATAAGCTGTAAAAATGCAACATAAAAATCCATCAAAACTTCCGTCATATATTAAAATGGTTTGTGGATTCGTACTAAACTTTTATGAGAAAAGACTTAATTGATTGCTGAAATACTTAGCACTTTTACTCTTGGAATTCTTCATAATTAAATTTTTCAACTTTAACGGGGTTCTATCCTGATGAAAAAAGTTATTAGAGTTGCAAGTAATAAAATATTGAGCTCTGTTTAAGGCAATACCGATAGCTTTAAGATGAGTCCAATCTAATTTTCTGAATCTTCTGGCTTGTAGTATTTTCGAAACTGATTGCATGCCGATTCCGGGTATTCTGGCAAGCATACTCTTATCTGCTTTATTAATGTCAATTGGGAACATTTCTAAGTTCCGTAATGCCCAGCTTAATTTAGGATCAATGTCCAGTTCTAGATTTTTATGCTGATCATTTAATAATTCATTCACAGAAAATCCGTAAAATCTTAACAGCCAATCGGTTTGATATAGACGATTTTCTCTAAGAATAGGGACTTCTGTCTTGATAGAGGGCAAACGATCATCTGTTGTAATTGGAATATATCCAGAGTAATAAACCCTTCGCATATTAAATTTTTTGTAATAATATGTTGCCGAATACATAATATCTCTGTCACTTTCTCCTGTAGCTCCAATAATCATCTGAGTACTTTGGCCCGCTGGAGCATATCTTGGTGTGTTCTTTATGATTTTATGTTCACTACGATATTGAATGATCTCATTTTTTACCTTTTTCATTGGTTTAATGAAATCTTCGTGTTTCTTATCAGGAGCTAAAAGTTTTAATCCTGATACTGTTGGGATCTCTATGTTAACACTTAATCGATCTGCATATAATCCCGCTTCTCTCATGAGTTCATCACTTGTGCCTGGAATTGATTTTAAATGAATATAACCATTGAAATTTTCTTCTAGACGAAGTTTTTTCGCAACGGCTATCAATCGTTCCATAGTATAATCAGAATTTTTAAAAATTCCGGAACTTAGAAATAAACCTTCTATATAATTTCTTCTATAAAAATTAATAGTAAGGTCAACTACTTCTTGAATTTTGAAAGCAGCTCTTTTTATATCATTGCTTTTTCTTGTAACGCAGTATGCGCAATCAAAAATACAATGATTGGTAAGTAGAATTTTTAGCAGAGATACGCATCGTCCATCTTCGGTGTAACTATGACATATGCCCATTCCTGTATTATTACCTAGACCTTTTTGTGAGTTTGCTCTTTTTCCTCCACTACTGGAGCAGGATACATCATATTTGGCTGCATCAGCAAGAATTGAAAGCTTTTCACTTATGCGGTCAAACGACATATGAACTTTGGTTTGATAGCTTTATTTGATGTTTTAACGCTCTGAAAATTTCTTCTATATCTACAAGGATTTGATAATCTGTAAAACGCAATACAGTTATGCCTAAAGAATGAATATGTAATTTTTTTGGAGCATCCTGGCTATACACCTCCGAAAATTCGTGAGCATATCCGTCTATCTCAATAGCAATTTTTGTTTTAAGACAATAAAAATCAAAAGTATAATTGTTAACCTTATGATTTCGATGAAAATAAAATCCTTTTTCAGTCAATGCCTTATAAAGTTCTTCTGTAGCAGGAATAGAATTATTCAATGAATATTTAATGATTTTTTCAGATTCCGGTTGATGCAATACGATTTGTGATCTCATAGGATTATGGTTAACTAGTAATTTTTCCAAATTTATGGAAATATTCCATTAAAATAAAAATGAAATTGTGTTAAAATTGGAAATATTCCAAAAAATAGTATATTTGCTATATAATTATCCCCAATAATAGTAACAAGAATCTATGCTAATAAATAAATTGTAGTTGTATGGATAATTTAACTAACCAAACCATTCAACGTTTTAAATCAATTCGCGAGGAGAATCATTTTACACAATCTGATTTTGCAAGGATTTTGAATATTAAAAATTCTACAGCGGATATAGAAAGAGGGAAAACTAAAATTTCTGGAAAAGTAGTTTCTAGATTACTTCAGGAATTTGGAGTAAATCCTCTTTGGTTGTTTGGTGAAAGTGATCAAAAGAAAATTCAGTTACATAATGGTGATGTTGCACCAAAAATTGTTACTGTAGATTCTGAAAACAATGAGAATATTGTTCTCGTAAATGTCAAAGCTGCAGCTGGTTATCCGCATAATGTTCAGGATGTGGATTGGTATCAGCAACTACCGGCTTTTGATATACCGCTCCCAGAATACAGAAATGCTACTTATAGAGGGTTTCAGGTAGAAGGTGATAGTATGTTACCTGTCTTGGAACCAAAAGAATGGGTTATCGGAAAAGCAGTAAATAATCTTTCTGAGTTGAGAAGTAATGCGTTGTATGTCGTAGTATTGCGAGACAGTGTGGTTGTGAAAAAAGTTAGAAAAAATGAGGATTCATCTGTGTTAACATTGATTTCTTTGAATACGGATTATTTGCCTTACACAATTCAAACACACCAAATTGTAGAGATTTGGGAGGTGAATAGTAAGCTTAGCTTCAATATTGATGCTAATTCTGACACCGCGAGTATAAAGCAGTTGCAAGACGCAATGATGGTGCTTACTTCGGAAGTTAGAAGTTTAAAAAATTAATTGATAAATCCTTGTTGTCGTGCGTGTACTTCAGCTTGTTGTGAAGAGTGGACAAGTAGGATAGGAGTAATTGTGAAGGAATTTATGATTTTCATGATCCGTTTTTCTCTTCTTTTGTGATTTACACTCCTTAAATAAATAGCTAAAATTCTATCAGGATATTTCTTTGCAATTTCTGTATAGATATCAGCATCTTTTTCTCCACTATCTCCAATTAGTATGAATTTTAAATTAGGATAAATATTCAATAAACTGAGAATTTCCGATTGTTTATGAGGAGCTGTAGGTTTAGGGGTTTTATCAAATGGAGTTCTGAAATCTCTTAGTAAAATTGGTCCTTTTGGGAAATTATGTTTTTTAAGAAAAGCAGTTAAATAGTCATATAAGTTCCATGGACTGTTACTAACATAAAAGATTGGATTAGCAGGGAGAGTGTCTTTGCCGTATTTTAATTTTTGATAGAATTCAACAGTTCCTTCTAGAGGTAATCTTCGATCAAAATTTTTAAAAAAAGTGTTTGCAATAACCCTCCATTTAAGTAAGGATGCAACTCCGGTATGTAAAATTGTGTCATCAATATCACTTATAATTCCGTATGCCGCATTCGGCGAAGGAATGAGCATCTCGCCATTGAAAATGTTATTATCGGTTATTTGTTTTTTTTGTTTTTCATGGAAAGAGACCTCATAAGAAACCCATCCAGATTCATTAACTGTTATAGCATTATTGAATTCTTCATCAAAATGGTAATATCCCTCGGCATCCGTAGTAGCGGTGATGGGTTCTTTGTCAGAAAGTTTTAATTCAATCCCGATATTAGGAATTTCATCACTCTCAAATTGCCTATAGATATTGCGTAATGTTTTTAATGTTTTGGTGTTTCCATTAAAATCTAAATTTTCATCCTCTAACGCTCTACCAATAGCTCTTAACCTTGTTTGGGTTCCATAGCCTAGATAAGAATTGATTCGTAATGGTTTTTTTTTAAACATGGAATATCTCTTAGGATATAAAGATAAAAAACCCCGCTAATAAGCGAGGTTTTTTTAGTTTATTCTAGCTAAAAATTATTTTAAAGAAGTTTCATTTGATTCCACTGAAATGGAAGATAATTTTTTCACTTCTTTGGTTTCCTTAGTCTCTTTAGTTTCAGACTTAACAGTTGTAATTGTTTCTGTATCTTGATCTGCAACTGCCGTTTCAGAAGTATGACCTCCTAGAATTGGTGCAATCACAAGTCCTATAAGACAAGTTAGTTTAATTAGGATGTTCATAGACGGTCCAGAAGTGTCTTTAAAAGGATCACCAACAGTATCTCCAGTTACAGCAGCTTTATGAGCATCAGAACCTTTGTAAGTCATTTCTCCGTTAATTTCTACACCTGCTTCAAATGATTTTTTAGCATTATCCCAAGCACCACCAGCATTATTTTGGAAAATAGCCCATAATACACCACTTACAGTTACTCCTGCCATATATCCTCCCAACATTTCTGCAATAGCTAATGTATCCATTCCAAATAATAATGGAACAAATGCAATCACTAATGGGAATCCAATAGTTAATAATCCCGGTAACATCATTTCTCTTAAAGATGCTTCAGTAGATATTGCAACACACTTATCATATTCAGGCTTTCCTGTACCTTCCATAATTCCAGGAATCTCTTTAAATTGGCGACGTACTTCTTGTACCATTTCCATTGCTGCTTTTCCCACGGCGTTCATTGCCAAAGCAGAAAATACTACCGGTACCATACCTCCAACAAACAACATTGCTAGAACTGGTGCTTTAAATATATTTATACCATCAATTCCTGTAAAAGTTACATAAGCAGCAAATAAAGCTAAAGATGTTAATGCAGCGGATGCAATTGCAAATCCTTTTCCTGTTGCGGCAGTTGTATTACCTACAGAATCTAATATATCTGTGCGTTCTCTTACGATTGGTTCTTGTTCACTCATTTCTGCAATCCCACCAGCATTATCTGATATAGGTCCAAAAGCATCTATGGCTAATTGCATAGCTGTAGTTGCCATCATTGCGGAAGCTGCTAATGCTACTCCATAAAATCCTGCAAATGCATAAGATGACCAGATAGCTCCTGCAAATAATAAAACAGATGGAAATGTGGAAATCATACCTGTTGCTAAACCAGCAATGATATTAGTTCCGGCACCTGTACTTGATTGTTGTACAATTTTAAGAATAGGAGATTTTCCTAATCCTGTATAGTATTCAGTTACTGATGAAATTACGGCTCCCACTATTAATCCAACAATAGTCGCATAGAATACGCGCATTGAAGAAATCTCAACTAGTCCTTCACCAAAGAATTCCATTTTCATAGTTTCTGGAAGCATCCACTTACATAATGCAAAACAAGCTGCGGCTACTAAGATTATTGATGTCCAGTTACCGATATTAAGTGCTCCCATTACTTGAGATTCTTTAGCATCATTGCTTTTAATTTTTACTAGCATAGTACCAATAATGGAAATAATGATACCTACACCGGCAATAGCCATTGGTAATAAGATTGGGCCAATACCTCCAAATGCATCAGCAATATTACCTCCCATATCCTTGATCACGTAGTTTCCTAATACCATAGCAGCAAGTACCGTAGCTACATAAGATCCAAATAAATCGGCACCCATTCCAGCTACATCACCTACATTATCACCTACGTTATCCGCAATAGTTGCAGGATTACGTGGATCATCTTCTGGGATACCAGCTTCTACTTTTCCTACTAAATCAGCTCCTACATCGGCTGCTTTAGTGTAAATTCCTCCACCTACACGAGCAAATAATGCAATAGATTCAGCTCCAAGAGAGAATCCAGCTAAAGTTTCAAGTACAATAGTCATATCCATTGTATTCGTCCATTCTCCACCCATAAAAAAGTGAAAAAACAAGATAAAGAATGCTGTTAACCCTAATACAGCTAGACCAGCTACACCAAGTCCCATAACAGTACCACCTCCAAAAGATATTTTAAGTGCATTTGGTAAACTAGTACGAGCAGCTTGTGTTGTTCTTACATTAGTTTTTGTAGCGATTTTCATTCCTATGTTACCTGCAAAAGCAGAGAAAACAGCTCCAAATATAAAAGCGATTACAATTAACCAGTGAGTAGTGGGTACTATAAATGATACTACAGCAAGCAATATGCTTACTATTACCACAAATATTGCAAGTAATTTATATTCTGCATTTAAGAAAGCTAAGGCACCTTCGTAGATATGATCTGAAATTTCTTTCATTTTACCGTCGCCTGCATCTTGCTTCATTACCCAAGATTTTTTAACAAGCATATAAATTAGCCCTAGTAATGCCAAAACAATTGGCATATAAATCATATTTGATTCCATTAAATGTATTTTTAGTTAATTAGTCGCTAAATGTAGTAAAATAAAGCTAAAAAGAAAAAGCGCAATATTCATAAGAAAATATTGCGCTTTTATTTATTTTTTGTATAGAACTTTATTGAATACTAAATAATCCTTCAGGTTTATTTGGCATATCCTTAAAACGTTTAACACAAGCCTTGATGATTTCTTTTGCTTCATCTATATTTCCCCATCCACCAACATCAACTTTTTTCTTCTCTAAATCCTTATAAACTCGAAAAAAATGTTCTATTTCTTTAATTAAATGTGGGTTCATTTCTTTAAGATCTGCTAATCTACTAGCAATTGGATCGGCTACTGGTACGCAAATGATTTTTTCATCCGGACCTTTTTCATCAGCCATATGGAATACTCCTATCGGTTTTACTTCCATTACACATCCTGGAAACGTTGGTTCTGTTACTAAAACTAATACATCTAATGGGTCTCCGTCTAGTGCTAAAGTTTCAGGAATGAATCCATAATCGGCAGGATACATCATAGAAGAAAAGATCATACGATCATATCGGATCTTTTTTATATCAAAATCGTATTCATACTTGTTACGACTTCCTTTTGGGATTTCGATTAGTACATCGAAACTTTCGCGAGTTGCTGCGCTCATATTCTTGTTCTCATTTTTATGGGCGGCAAAGATAAGTAATACAAGGGGTTGGTTAAAATTTATAACCAAAAATAATGAGTTTTTACACTAAATATTAATGTTATGGTAACCTAAAACCTTTTCGTAAAAATTATTTGATGAATTTTTAGGATACAATTGCGAAAACTGCATGATTTGATCTAAGATCAAATCACTTATTCATTAGAATTTTTAGAAATAAAACCCAAACGATCCTGTGACACCAAAATCTCTTGCATCAGGATTATCAAAGTAATTTCCTCTAAAATGAAAATCAACTCTAAATATTTTGAAAATATTCCCTACACCAAGACTGTATTCCCAATATATTTCTTCATTCGGAGCTCCAACGTTTTGTAAAAATCCAGAGGCATCAAGAGCAATATTTTCATCAGATAATTCTCCCCAAACTCCACGAACGCCTACAAGTTCTCTTAGATTTAACTTTCTAAGAAATGGAATTCTAGAAAAAATTCTTCCATTAAAGTTATGCTCCATATGCACTGCTGCATAGGTGTCTGTTACAAATTCATAAAAGTTTAATAAAGGAAACGTATTCTGAATGGATAGATATGTTTGATTTCCTGGCACTACACTTAATAATCCCAGCGGTACTTCTCCAAAAGTCTTACCTACTTCGAGAGAACTATTTAAGACACCAAACCCACCAATATTCCAAGGTTGTCTGTAAAAAAACTGAAGTTTTTGATATTCAAAATCACTTTCTAATATATGGTCTAAACCTACAGAATAATTAAGGAATAATTGAGCAAAGTCACCATCGTTAACAGTAACTCTATCTACGCCATATCCAGTAGTTTTTCTTCCTGGGTAATATGCTAATGAGGTTCCTATTTCAGCTTGTTTTATCTCGGATTTTATTTCGCCAGTATCAGGATCAATAAAATCTAAACTAAATAGATCACCATCTGCAGGTTTTAATGTTCTGAAAGATCCTGTAACTCCAAGAGTAAAGTTCTTTCTAGGCTCTATTTGCATGGAAAATGCTGATAGATTAATAGAAGTCAACCTACTGTTATCACCTGTTGCTACAATAGAAGAAGATGCTAAACTTCTACCTTCTACGTCATTGGTATTGGTAAGGCTTGCACCAAGCTGCTCTACATCTCTTCGATTCCCGGCAGAAACAATCAATCTTGATTTTCGGTCTACAAGATATTTTCCAGAAATTCCATATTTAAACTTGTTATCTCTAAAACCATAAGCGCCATATCCTTCTATTCTCCATTGATCATTTGCTGTAAAATATGTTCGACCTCCAGCTCTTAATCTAAATCCTTCAATGGTATTGTAACCGACGGTAGAGAATAAAGGCCCAAAATCCCAACCATTAAGTTCTACATATCCGGTCGCTAATATAGTCCCTATATTATAGAGCCTTTTAAAAGCCTTTACTGTTTTTAAGGTATCTAGGAGTTTATATACTTTTTGTTCATCTTTATTTAGTTGCTCCATTCTGACATTTGACCAAAAAGAATCGTCTCTATTATAAATTTCTTGATTATAAGGGTCTACTTGGCTTTGGTAGAATTTTTTACCTTTTTGTTGATCGAATTTATAGTTGTCGTAGAGCGTAGTCCTTTTACCATATACTCCTCTGGACTTTTCTTTTTTATTGAAGGCGAAATCTGATTGAAAATAATCTTTTGTAATTAAAAATATAGAATCGTTAAGAACATCAAATTCCTGCTCAATATATAGGTCTTTTACCCAGTTAATATTAGCACTTTTAGTAACTTCTAGATTAATTTCTTTAATTGCCCAGGTTGTATCGTTTACCCAAAAGTCTCCTTTAAAAGTAAGTTCGTTTTTTCTTCTAGGATAGTAGATGATATTATAACACCATTTATCTCCAATATATGCGCTATCAGAAAGTACATAGTTATATACGTTGATTCCGGTTCTGGATAATGGACTCGTAAAACTTTTGTCAAAAAACTTCAAATAATTATCGTAGATGTCATAATCAGAATATAAATCTTTTACAAAAGCGATAAGTGTTTGATTGTCGCTGAAACCAGCATTTTTATTTCCTTGTAAAACTTCTTTGAGTTCATTGAGTTCATTGTCGCCATATACCTTAGAAATAGCCTCATTCAGAAAGATTGGCAAGTATGTTTTTCCTGTTATTCTTGAAGTATCAATGTCTTCAAAAATAAATTCCATACCATTAAAAATTCTACTGTTTATCAATGCACTATCAATAGTATTCAGGTCAAATTCTAATTTTTCGTATTTATCGTAGTTATATTGTTTAAATTTTTTAACCCCATTTTCACGTCTATTATCCCAAATTTTGCGAAGGATATCTATAGCAGGATTATTTTTTTTAGAAGTCTTACCTTTATATATAACAACTTCATCCAGAGATGCAGCTTCTTCTTCTAAAGTCACTTCCATATTGTAAGTAGTTCGCTTAGAGAGTTTTATTGTTTTTGTTTCAAAACCAATAAAAGAGACTTTAACACTGTTGTGGTTTTGTTCAGACTCCATGTAGAATTTACCATTTTCATCTGTAATGGTTCCTATTGTAGAGTTTACAAAAACGATGTTTGCAAATGGTACAGCTTGTTTGTTACTATCGTATACGTGACCGCTTACTTTGGTCTGTGCTAAAATGAAAGAGTTGCTAAAAGCAAAAAATAAAAACCCTAAAACCCAATATCTCATCTAATATTTTTAAATAATTATGATTAAACATCGTTAGACCAGTTTTTTAATTGAAATAATTCAATTTGTTTTAAATCAAAAAAGGAACATCTAAGCCCTCTTTTTTTGATATTAATTACTGGTATTAAAATTTAACTTCGTTTAATCAATTTAAATGTCGTTATTTTTTATCTAAAACACATCAATACATAAATACCCTACTTTCAAATCAGACAAATTCAAAAATGTTTTGTTTTAAGCTTCCTATTAAAGTTTAAAACAAAACATTTTTAAATATATAATTTTCAGTATTTCAAAAGCGCCCTGAGCATTGATGTTTGTAAACTACAGTAGGTTATCAAATTTCGAGCCAACATTTATGAAAAATGAATTAAAATCTGAAAACTATCAAATGCAAAGAAAAGGGTTCATTTTATTTATACATCACTTTTTTGACAGCTTTAACAACATCTTGACTATTCGGTAACCATTCTTCTAGTAAAACAGGCGAATATGGAGTTGGAGTGTCAGCTGTATTTATTTTTATAATAGGAGCATCTAGATAATCAAAAATATTAGATTGAACCTGATATGTGATTTCTGAAGCAATATTGGCAAGAGGCCAAGCCTCTTCAAGAATAACTAATCGGTTTGTCTTTTTTACTGAAGTGAAAATAGCATCTAGATCTAAAGGACGCACTGTTCTTAAGTCGATAATTTCGCAAGAGATGTTTTCTTTAGCAAGTTCATCGGCTGCTTTGTAGGCATCTTTAATTATTTTTCCAAAGGAAACAATGGTCACATCACTACCTTCTCTTTTGGTTTCTGCAACTCCAATTGGAATGGTGTATTCTCCTTCTGGTACTTCACCTTTATCTCCATACATTTGCTCGCTTTCCATGAAAATAACGGGATCGTTATCTCGGATTGCAGATTTTAATAAACCTTTAGCATCTTTTGGGTTAGATGGAATGACAACTTTCAATCCTGGTGTATTAGCAAACCAATTTTCAAATGCTTGAGAATGCGTAGCGCCTAATTGACCCGCTGAAGCTGTAGGGCCTCTAAAAACGATTGGGATATTAAATTGACCACCACTCATTTGACGCATTTTTGCTGCGTTGTTGATAATCTGATCGATACCAACTAGAGAGAAGTTAAAGGTCATATATTCGACAATCGGACGGTTACCGTTCATGGCGCTTCCTATAGCAATTCCAGAAAAACCTAATTCCGAAATAGGAGTATCAATAACCCTATCCGAACCAAACTCATCAAGCATACCTTTACTAGCTTTGTAAGCTCCATTATACTCAGCCACTTCCTCACCCATTAAATAAATAGATTCGTCTCGGCGCATTTCTTCGCTCATTGCTTCGCAAATTGCTTCTCTGAATTGTATCGTTTTCATTTATAAAATAATTATTTTTGTGCTACACGAAAGGCAAAAGTAGCAATTAATACTCTTTACTAATCATTGAAAATTAAAAAATTTACTATGCGTGCATAGTAAATTCGACATTTTATTTGTACTTTCGCTTTTATTATTAAATTCTCAAAAAATACCTATATAAAATGAAGATATTAGTTTGTATTAGCCATGTGCCGGACACTACTTCTAAAATTAATTTTACAGAAGGAGACACTAAGTTTGACACAAATGGAGTACAGTTTGTAATAAATCCTAATGATGAGTTTGGATTAACCCGTGCTATGTGGTTTAAAGAAAAGCAAGGAGCATCTGTAGATGTTGTAAATGTTGGTGGTGCAGAAACAGAACCTACATTAAGAAAAGCACTTGCAATAGGAGCAGATAATGCAATTAGAGTAAACACTGAGGCTACCGATGGTTTCTATGTAGCAAAGCAATTAGCCAAAGTAGTACAAGATGGTGGATATGACCTTGTAATTGCAGGAAGAGAGTCAATCGATTATAATGGTGGTATGGTGCCAGGAATGTTAGCTGCACTTACAGGAGCTAATTTTGTAAACACTTGCATCGGATTAGAAGTAGAAGGAGATACAGCTACTGCTATTCGCGAGATTGATGGTGGAAAAGAAACATCTACAGCTAAATTACCGCTTGTTGTTGGTGGTCAAAAAGGTTTAGTAGAAGAAAGTGATCTTCGTATTCCTAATATGAGAGGAATTATGATGGCACGTAAAAAACCTCTAACGGTTGTAGAAGCTATTGAAACTGCTCAGGAAACAAAAGCTGTTAAATTCGAAAAACCTGCTCCAAAAGGGGAGGTTACCTTGGTTTCTCCAGATAACGTAGGTCAGTTAGTAGAGTTATTACATAACGAAGCTAAGGCAATATAATAATATAAATGAATACCTATTTTATTATAGGTTCAACATAAAAAAAATAGTATATATGTCAGTTTTAGTATACACAGAAAGTGAAGGAGGGAAATTCAAAAAAGCAGCCCTCGAAGTAGCATCTTATGCAAAAGAGGTTGCTAATATGCTTGGCACTACAGTTACAGCAGTTAGTTTTAATGCGGATGATAGTAGTGAGCTTGGAAACTATGGAGTAGATAAAGTATTAGAAATTAAAAATGATAAGTTAGCAACTTTTAATGCAAAAGCGTATGCAGATTCATTAAAACAAGCAGCGGAAAAAGAAGGTGCAAAAGTTGTGGTAGTTAGTTCTAGCGCGGATAGTAAGTTTTTAGCATCTATGTTAGCTGTGAATCTTAATGCGGGATATGCTTCTAATGTTGTTGCATTGCCAGAAAACGTTTCTCCTTTTACAGTTAAAAGAACAGCTTTTACTAATAAAGCATTCAATATTACTGAAATTGCAACTGATGTAAAGGTAGTAGGGTTGTCTAATAATGCATTTGGATTAAAAGAAGCTTCTGGAGCAGCAGCTGTAGAAGGATTTGATCCATCATTATCAGATGAAGATTTCACAGTAAATGTAACATCAGTTGACAGGGCAACAGATAAAGTTTCTATTGCAGATGCAGATGTTGTAGTTTCAGGTGGTAGAGGTCTTAAAGGTCCAGAGAACTGGGGGATGATAGAAGAGTTAGCGGATGTTCTTGGAGCAGCTACAGCTTGTTCTAAGCCAGTTAGTGATATGGGATGGAGACCTCACGGAGAGCATGTTGGTCAAACAGGAAAACCTGTTGCAACTAACTTGTATATCGCGGTAGGAATTTCTGGAGCAATTCAGCATCTTGCGGGGATTAATTCTAGTAAGGTAAAAGTGGTAATCAATAATGATCCAGAAGCACCTTTCTTTAAGGCGGCAGATTATGGGATTGTAGGTGATGCCTTTGAGGTAGTACCTCAGTTAATCGAAAAATTAAAGGAATTTAAGGCGAATAACGCATAATTTTCATAAATTGTGCCCAATCAAGGGCTGTTTGAACTCAGGTAAAGTCCGTTTGTTCAAACAGCCTTTTTTTTATTGAAAATTACTATGAGTTTAGTTCGTCTGAACATAAAAGGAATATCTTACAGTCAAACCCAAAATGGCGCTTATGCACTGATCTTAAGCGAGATGGATGGAGAAAGGAAATTACCAATTGTTATTGGTGCATTTGAAGCGCAATCAATAGCTATAGCTTTAGAAAAGGAGATAAAGCCTCCGCGACCGTTAACTCATGATCTATTTAAAAATTTTGCAGATCGATTTGATGTTGTTGTGAAACAGGTAATTATTCATAAGTTGGTAGATGGTGTTTTTTATTCCAGTATTATTTGTGAGAGAGACAAGATCGAAGAAATTATCGACGCTAGAACTAGCGATGCTATTGCTTTAGCTTTACGTTTCCAGGCACCTATATTTACTTACAAAAATATTTTAGATCAAGCAGGGATTTATCTAAAAGTAAATCCTAAAAAGGATGATGAGGATGATCCCGAAAGTCTGTTGGTAGATGAATTGGTCTCAGAAGATGTGGAAATGGTGGGTAAGGAAACCAGTTATCAGGATTTATCTCTTGAAGAATTAAATCGAATGCTGGAGCAGGCTGTTGCTAATGAAGATTATGAATTAGCCGCTAGAATTAGAGATGAAATTTCAAAACGTGGTTAGTTTTGATCGCTTTTACCACATATTCCGAAATGTTATAATATTACTTCTGTTTTTATGAAAAAAGGACTACTGTTTTTCCTGTTATCGTTATTCACGTGTACCATACTTTTTGCTCAATCCATAGAAAAAAAATGGATTTTAAAAACTGTAAAGGGAGCTTCGGAAAATGTTTTCGAAGTAAGTGAAAGTGATTATTTACATATAGAAAAAGGTAGGTTTTCCTATGCTTTTAATAATGAATCAGAAAAGCTTAAAGGAGATTACCTTGCTCAGAATAATGTGTTGCTTTTTTTTCCGGAAAAAGCTGAAGATTCTATTATAAAATATAAAATTCAAAGTATTTCTGACTCTACTTTAGTGTTGTCAAAAAATAGAGTATCATATTCTCTCGTTAGTAAGAAACAAACACCTGAAGTGGTAGCTGTCGCAAAAAATAGTGAGTTGATACCAAATCAAGGGTTTTCTTTTACAAGCTTATGGAGAGGTGTTTTGGGGATGATAGTGCTGATAATTATTGCTTTCTTATTTAGTAGTAATAGAAAAGTGATTAACTGGAAAACTGTTGGATTAGGTATTGGGTTTCAATTAATAATTGCCATTGGAGTTTTAAGAGTGCCATTTGTTCAAACGATATTTGAATGGGTTGGAAACATATTTGTTAGTGTTTTAGACTTTACTAGAGCAGGAAGTAAATTTCTGTTTGAAGGGTTGGTTGTAGACATGGATACCTTTGGTTTTATATTCGCTTTTCAAGTATTACCGACTATTATATTCTTTTCAGCTTTGACTTCCTTGTTATTTTATTTAGGTATTATTCAAAAAGTGGTAAAAGGTTTGGCTTGGTTGTTAACTAAAGCACTAAAGATATCTGGAGCAGAAAGTTTAAGTGTCGCTGGTAACATCTTTCTAGGCCAAACAGAAGCACCTCTATTAATTAAAGCATATTTAGAAAAGATGAATAAGTCTGAAATGCTATTGGTTATGATCGGTGGTATGGCAACTGTTGCGGGAGCTGTACTGGCAGCTTATATCGGATTTTTAGGAGGAGACGACCCAGTTTTAAGATTACAATTTGCAAAACACCTATTAGCAGCATCAGTAATGGCGGCTCCAGGAGCAATTGTTATTTCTAAAATACTATTTCCGCAAACAGAAGAAATTAATACAGACGTACATGTTTCTTCAGAAAAAATAGGATCTAATATTTTAGACGCTATAGCAAACGGAACAACTGAAGGCTTAAAATTAGCTGTAAATGTTGGTGCTATGTTATTAGTGTTTGTAGCCTTTATTGCTATGCTGAATGGTATATTGGGTTGGGTTGGAGATATTACTTCTATAAACACTTGGATAGCATCGAACACAGCATACCAAAGCTTATCTCTTGAACTTATTTTAGGCTATCTTTTTGCACCATTAATGTGGCTGATTGGAGTCGCTAAAGAAGACATAGCTTTAATGGGACAGCTCCTAGGGATAAAACTAGTGGCTAGTGAGTTTGTTGGCTATATACAATTAGCAGATTTAAAAGACATGTCAAATGCAACGCATTTAACCTATAATAAGTCTGTAATTATGGCAACATATATGTTGTGTGGTTTTGCAAATTTCGCGTCTATTGGAATTCAGATTGGAGGAATTGGTTCTCTTGCTCCAGGACAACGAAAAACATTATCAGAATTTGGTATGAAGGCATTAATAGGAGGAACCATTGCATCTTTATTATCCGCTACGATCGCAGGAATGATTATTGGATAATAATAAAAGGTTTTTTTGTCAAAAACATAATTATGAAAAAGGTTTTACAACTATTTCATAATCTACATATTAAAAGATATCTCGAAACCTATTTTTTGTATATTTGACAGGAAATAATGTTATTTTAACAAACGCAATAGAAAGTTAGTAAGGGAATATGAAGCAATATCTTGATCTGGTACATCACGTACTGGAAAATGGCAATGAAAAAGGTGATAGAACAGGAACAGGAACCAAAAGTGTTTTCGGTTATCAAATGCGTTTTGACCTTAGTGAAGGTTTCCCCATGGTGACCACAAAGAAGCTGCACCTTAAATCAATTATTTATGAGTTGTTATGGTTTCTTAATGGAGATACTAATGTTAAGTATTTACAAGAGAATGGAGTTCGTATTTGGAATGATTGGGCAGATGAAAATGGAGATTTAGGTCCAGTTTATGGACATCAATGGCGTAACTGGAATGGTGATGAGATAGATCAGATAAAAGAAATTGTACATGCGTTAAAGCATAACCCTAATAGTAGACGAATGTTAGTGTCAGCTTGGAATCCTAGTGTTTTACCCGATACATCTAAATCTTTTTCGGATAATGTAGCTAACGGTAAAGCGGCATTACCTCCTTGTCATGCATTTTTTCAGTTTTATGTAGCTGATGGAAAGTTATCTTGTCAATTATATCAAAGAAGTGCTGATATCTTCTTAGGGGTGCCATTTAATATAGCATCCTATGCTTTATTTACAATGATGATGGCACAAGTTTGCGGCTATGAAGCAGGTGAATTTATACATACGTTTGGAGATGCACATATTTATAATAATCATATAGAACAATTAGAATTACAGTTGTCTAGAACACCGAGAAAATTACCTACAATCAGAATCAATCCTGAGGTGAAAAATATTTTTGGCTTCGTTTTTGATGACTTTGAATTGGAAGACTATAATCCGCACCCTCATATAAAAGGTGTAGTTGCAGTTTAGCCCCCAAATTTAAACTGAATTAATATGAAGAAACTACTACTTATTACAACAATTTTATGTTCAACCTTTTTGTTTGCTCAGGATAATGTTATCCTCTCTCAGGAGAATGCTAACGAAAAAGGGATTACGCCAATGTGGCCTAAATGCGAAGATTCTAGACAAACACCTATAAAGTGTTTTGATAACAATTTAAGAAATCATATTATAAGAAGCTTTAGATATCCTGAAATTGCTGAGAAGGATAGTCTAGAAGGAACAGTTACTGTAGAGTTTATAGTAAATAATAAAGGTAAAACCGAAGTAATTGAAGTTACTGGAGGTCACAGATATCTTCAAAGAGAAGCTGTTAGGATTATCAGAGCAATTCCAAAAATGAAACCTGGAAAATGGGGTAAAAAGCCTATTGCCGTTGCCTATGAAGTGCCGATTACTTTCATAAAACCACAATAAGTATATAGGCATATTTAACATCGGATTAACTTTGCTGTAAAGTAGTGGCAAAATAAAAATGATTAAATTTGAGTGTATTCGTAAATCGAGTACACTTTTTTTTATGGTAATTACTGATAATTTACTTTCTTCTTTGTTACAAACCAGAGCACATTCAGAAGAAATTTGTGCTCCACTTCAAACAGAAGATTATGTGGTTCAACCAATTGTTGATGTTTCTCCGCCAAAATGGCACCTAGGACATACTACTTGGTTTTTTGAAGAATTTATTCTAACTAAATTTAAAATAGACTATAAACGATTTCACGATGATTTCGCTTACGTCTTTAATAGTTATTATGAAAGTATAGGAAAACGTGTCATAAGAACTAATAGAGGAAATCTTTCGAGACCTACCGTTAGTGAAGTGTATGACTATAGAGATTACGTTACGAATAATTTACAATCTTTATTAGAAGAGATAGATAATAAGGAAATCAGATCCCTTGTAGAGATAGGGATTCATCATGAGAAACAACATCAGGAATTGTTGCTAACTGATATTAAATTCATTTTGGGCAATAATCCATTGTTGCCTAAATATAATGATACTTTTGATGAAAATCCGAAGAAAGAGATTTCTTCCTTGTATCATACTATGAATGAAGGGTTGTACGAGATTGGTTATAAGGGAGATAATTTTTGCTACGATAATGAATTAGGTATTCATAAAGTGTTTCTTGAAAAATATAGTATAGCAGAAAGCTTAGTAACTAATAAAGAATATCTGGAGTTTATTGAAGACAAAGGATATAAAAATAGCCTTTTGTGGCATGCAGAAGCTTGGGATTGGATTAGTACTGAATACATAAAAACACCATTGTATTGGCATAAAATTGATGAAGAGTATCAACAGTATACTTTAACAGGAGTAAAGAGATTAGATCTTGATGCTCCCGTAACTCATATTTCGTATTATGAAGCCTTTGCGTATGCCCAATGGAAAGGTGAGCGCCTTCCTACAGAATTTGAATGGGAAGCTGCTGAACAATTTTTTGATTGGGGGTCAAGATGGGAGTGGACAGAAAGTTCCTATCTACCTTATCCTAATTACACTAAAGCTCCAGGAGCACTTGGTGAATACAATGGGAAGTTTATGGTAAATCAAAAAGTACTTAGAGGAGGATCTGTAGCTACTCCTCGTAATCATACAAGGCCTACATATCGTAATTTTTTTCACCCACAGTTAAGATGGCAATTTAATGGATTGCGATTAGCGAAAAATAAATAATTCCCCATTACATGAATTCTAAAGATCAAAACGTATTAGTTTGTACTTTCGGTAAAGAAGTACACGAAGGTTTAACTAGTTTTCCTAAATATCTGTCTTCTAAGTTTTTTTATGATGAAGTAGGAGATAAGCTTTTTCAGCAGATAATGGATTTACCAGAATATTATCTTACAAATGCTGAATATGATATTTTTCAATTACATAAAACGAATATTATTCAAAGCTTCGATTTTAATAAGAACGGCTTTGATTTAGTCGAATTAGGAGCAGGGGATGGTAAAAAAACTAAAGTAATACTAAATGAATTACTCGATCAAAAGTACCCTGTTATATATCATCCTATAGATATTAGTGAGAATGCAATTAATGGATTGGTTAAGAATCTAGCTTTGGAGTTACCTGATCTTAATGTGAAAGGTCAGATAGGAGAATATTTTGAAGTGTTAGATAGATTGCAGCATATTAGTGACCGTAAAAAGGTAATTATGGTATTAGGATCTAATATAGGTAATCTGTTACACCCAAGAGCGATTCAGTTTTTGAAAAAATTGAATGGTGTAATGCATCCGGATGACCTTGTTTTTATCGGTTTTGATCAAAAGAAACATCCTCAGAAAGTTTTAGATGCTTATAACGACCAATCCGGTGTTACGGCCGCATTTAATAAAAATGTCTTAACAAGAATTAATAAAGAACTTGGAGGTAATTTTAATTTAGATGCCTTTATCCATTGGGAAGTGTATGATCCAGAGAGTGGTACTGCCAAAAGTTATCTCGTGAGTACAAAAAAGCAAACAGTAGATATAGATTGTTTATCCTTACAAGTTCACTTTGAAGCCTGGGAAAGTGTCCACACCGAGATTTCTCAGAAATATGACGATGATACTGTTAAGTGGTTGGCAGAAGAATCTGGATTCGAGATTACAGGATCTTTTACAGATGATAATAAGTATTATAAAAATTATGTGTTTAAAAAATCAGAATAAATCATTTTGATTTGTTTTAAAATAAAAAACTATGAAAGCAATTTGGAATAATGAGATCATTGCAGAAAGTAATGATACAAAGGTGATTGAAAATAATCATTATTTTCCGCCAGAAGCTATAAAAAAAGAATTTTTTAAGTCAAGCGAAACCCATACTAATTGCCCTTGGAAAGGAGTAGCGTCTTATTATACAGTGAATGTAAATGGTAAAGAAAATATGGATGCAGCATGGTATTATCCAGAAACTAGTGATCTTGCAAAACAGATTAAAGGATATGTTGCATTCTGGAAAGGTATTGAGATTGTAGAATAATAACTACAATCTCAATATCAATCAATTTCCTGTTATTAAAGCACTAATAAACTGTTATCTGCTGCTGCAAAATCATTCCACTGATATCCATCAGCTTCCGATTCATTAGTCCATTGTCCATCCACAACATATTTAAATTCGAATTTTTGATCTTTTGGAAGATCTAATGTTCCTTTAAATGTGCCATTTTTTAACTTCTTTAGTACTGTCGCTTCAGTATTCCATTCGTTAAATTCTCCAGCAACGCATACATTAGTTGCTTCTTTTGCAGGAACAGAAAAAGTAACCTTACAGATAGGTTTTGACTTTAGGTATTGCTTGGTTATTGCCATAATTTTAGTTTGTAATTAATTTTCGGTTAATAAAATTTAAGTGAAATTAACACAAAACATCAAAACAGAAAAGAGGAAACTGACGGATTTTCAATAATTTAATCAACATTTAACAATTAAATATTAACGATAACGATGTAGTGTGTCAAGTAGTTTTGTAACTTCTTCTTTTGTGTTGTAAAAATGAAGACTTATTCTAATTCCGTTGCCTCTAAGCGAAGTGATAATATTTTTTTCCTTTAAAATGTTATATAATTTTTGATCTCCTTTTAAATTAAAGATTGAACTATGGTTTTCTCGGATAACTACATCCCTTTCTAGTAGGTTTAAATTTGCCAATTCGGTTTTAGTGTACTTACTTAACTCATTTATATGTTCTTCGATTACCGAAAGCCCTATTTTGGAAATAAACTGTAGGGAATATTGTAAACTTCCGAAGTTAAATGTGTCTAAATGACCACATTCATATCTCGCTTGTAAACTTGTGTAAGAAGAATCATAATCGCCATTAGAAGCAGCTGTTTTATACTCTTGAGGAGTAATTTGATCTAGAATATTTTCTTTGAACATCATAAATCCATTACCGTAACCCCCTAACAACCATTTATAACCACTACACCCAAGAATGTCAATCTCTGAAGTCTTAAAATCGAACACTTTGGTTCCACAAAATTGGGTAGCATCAGCAATTAGTAAGAGGTCAGGATTCTTTGATTTTAACTGTTTCAAAAAATCGAGGTCAATTGTAATACCACTAATGTATTGTACTAAGCTAAAAGCAAAAACATCTGGAGTATGTTTTGAGATGGCTTCTTCAATATTTTGTTCTAAAGATGCATTTACTTCAGCATAGCAAACCTTAAATCCTTTGTTGACTACAGAAAAATTTATTGATGGATAATCGTCATTAAGCAGCAGTATTTTTTTGCTTTTCTCCAATCCATTTAAAATAGTATTGAGACCCAAAGAAAAGTTGGGAGTCAATACTGTGTTTTGTGATTCACATCCAAAAAACTTTCCAATTGACTTTCTAACAGTGTTTAGAAATTTTTCTTGATGATCCCGAAATATACTTCCGCCAATTAGAAAATCAAGATCATGTTCTTGTCTGTAATCTAATAAGGAATCATATAATAGTCCAGAAGATGCTGTATTAAGATAGGTGTTTTGGGATAGTACGGGAAATTCTTTTCTTAAATTCTTCATAAGTTACTTTAGGGCTTTTTAGCAAAACCTTTATATTTACTTGGATTTATTAATCAAGCTTTACTAAGGTACTATTAAAATGTTTTCAAAAAGAAAAGAAACTCCACAAATTGATCCTGTACAACGTGAATTGTATGAGCACGCACGTAAAAGAACCGTACAAAAGAAAAGATTATTTCAGCATTTTATTGTCTTTTTAGTTGGTTCTATTTTTTTGATTATTCTTAATTTATTAATCGGAGTTGGTAAAGAGATTACTTTCTTTGGTTTGGATTGGTATGTGATAGTAGTTATTTGCTGGGCATTTTTATTGGTGTTACATTTTTGTAATGTATGGTTGTTTCACAAGTTCATGGGAGCAGAATGGACGAGTAATCAAATGGAACGTTTGATAGCAAAGCAGAAAGCAGAAATTGCACTAATACAAAAGGATGTAGATCTTATGTATCCAAAAGATGAACTCATTAAAAAGAAGGAAAAATTTATTAAACAACAGCAGCAACCCAAAGTTGTGGAAGAAACAATAAAACCTATGTTGAATCGTAAGATTACCATGATTGCGGCAGCTGGAGAAAATAATGCCTTAGGGAAAGACAATGATCTTGTTTGGCATTTGCCAGATGATTTTAAGCGTTTTAAACAATTGACTACAGGGCATCATATTATTATGGGCAGGAAGACTTTTGAGACATTTCCTAAACCATTACCTAATCGTGTTCATGTAGTAATTACCAGAAATGAAAACTATAAACCAGAAGGAGCTTTGGTAGTGCATTCTATGGATGCAGCTTTAGAAATCGCAAAAGATGATCCACAACCATTTATTATTGGTGGCGGGGAAATTTATAAGATAGGAATGGAATATGCCGATTGTATAGAGCTTACCAGAGTACATGGGATTTTCGAAGCGGATACCTTTTTTCCTGATATAGATACTGAAGCATGGATTATTGAAAATAGAGAACTTCACGGCGCAGATGAGCGACATGAGTTTGGATTTACGTATTTGACTTATAAAAAGAAGTAGGTTGTAGGTTTGCTGTCAAAACAACTCATAAAGCATTTTGAAAACCTTCTTTCTGAAGAAGTGAATGCTACAAAACTTTTTTCAGGAGGAGATATTAATGAAGTGTTTTTATTGTCTACAAATGTTAGAGAATTAGTAGTTAAACTAAATAGTGCTTCTAGGTTTCCTGGAATGTTTGAGGCGGAAGCGCTAGGCCTTGAAGAATTAAGAAAAGTAAATGCTTTTGCAATTCCTGAAGTGTTGCATTATGGTAAATATGGCGATGATACTTTTTTATTACTCGAGTATATTGAAAAAGGAAAACAAACTGAAGATTTTTGGAAGGTATTTGGAGAGCAATTAGCTGTTTTGCATCGTCAGAGTGCGTCTTATTTCGGTTTGGAAAATGATAATTACATAGGTAGCCTACAGCAAAGTAATTCTAAACATTATACAGCTTCGGAATTTTATATAATTCAGCGATTACAACCACAGTTTAAGATTGCTATTCAAAATGGTTTTTCTTTTCAGAATTTAGACACTCTTTATACAGCTATCGAAACCGAAATTCCAGATGAACCTTCGAGTTTAACCCATGGCGATCTATGGAATGGTAATTTTATTATTGATGAAAAAGGAGAACCTTGTTTAATAGACCCTGCTGTAGCCTACGCTCCAAGAGAGATGGATATTGGGATGATGCATCTTTTTGGAGGTTTTGATCGAGAATTATTTGAAGTGTATAATGAGACTTTTCCGCTTACAGAGAATTGGAAAGAACGATTACCCCTTTGGCAATTATATTATCTCCTTGTACACCTTAATTTATTCGGGAGGTCATATTATAGTGGTGTTAAAGACATTTTAATTCGATATTCTTAGTTGTTATTCTACTATTGGTTGGATTTTCTCAGGAGAATAAAAATCAAAGGGCTAACCTCTAATTAATGAATCACTTTTAATTATTACTTTTGCTAAAAATTTTAAACACACAGTACATGAACGCATATGTTTTTCCAGGTCAAGGGGCTCAATTTTCAGGAATGGGGTTAGATTTATATGAAAATTCAGAAATTGCAAAAGAACTTTTTCATAAGGCTAATGATATTCTAGGTTTTGAAATCACTAAAATCATGTTTGAAGGTACAGCTGATGAGTTAAAAGAAACTAAAGTAACGCAACCGGCGATATTTTTACATTCTGTAATTCTTAGTAAAGTATTGGGAGATAGTTTTAAACCAGATATGGTAGCGGGGCATTCATTAGGTGAATTTTCGGCTTTGGTGGCTAATGGTACATTGAATTTTGAAGATGCACTTCGGTTAGTTTCTAAAAGGGCATTAGCGATGCAACAGGCTTGTGAAATAAAACCTTCTACAATGGCTGCTGTATTGGGGTTAGAAGATGAAGTAGTAGAAAAAGGATGCGAAGAAATTGATGGAGTAGTGGTGGCAGCAAATTATAACTGCCCTGGTCAATTAGTAATCTCAGGCGAAGTAGAAGCAATTGAGAAAGCTTGTGAACTTATGAAAGAAAAAGGTGCTCGAAGAGCATTGGTACTACCGGTTGGTGGTGCTTTTCATTCACCATTAATGGAACCAGCAAGAGAAGAGTTGGCAGCAGCAATAGAAGCAACAACTTTTAATACACCTAATTGTCCAATATATCAGAATGTAACAACAACTGCAGTTACAGATCCTGAAGAGATCAAAAAAAATCTGATTGCGCAATTAACGGCTCCTGTAAAATGGACACAGAGTATGCAAAATATGATGAAAGATGGAGCTACATCTTTTACTGAAGTTGGTCCTGGAAAAGTATTATCGGGATTAGTGAAAAAAGTGGATAGGTCAATGGAAACTATTTCTGCTTCGATTTAGATAGAAGAAATTATTTAATGGTAATAGTGAAGCCTCTAAGTTTAATAAACTTAGAGGCTTTTTTTGATTAGTATAAAACTTATTTTATTGAACTTTCAATTCATCTTTCATGAATTTATGAATGTATTGTGCTATTTCTTCGCCTTTTTCTTCTTGTAAAAAGTGTCCAGCATCTTTAATCTTAATTTTTTGCTGCTCTTTTGCGGTAGGAATTAGTCGATAAAAGAATTTATCCAATCCGCCAAGAATCTTGTCCTTATCAGAAAATAATACTAATGCAGGTTTGTTCCATTTAGATAGAACATCTCTGGCTTTTTGAATTGGTTGCACAGCAGGATCATTTCTATTAGCAGGAACCAATAAAGGAAAAGCAACAGCGCCACCTTTATGTTTTCTATTTGGGAAAGGTGCGTTATAAGCATCTAGAACTTCCTGAGATAATTTCTGATAAGAACCTTGTTTCAGAATAGTACTAATCGACAATGAAGGATGATATTTAGCATACATTCTCCATATTTTGAAAAAAAGCGACATCTTTTTACCTACAGGTAAAAAAGTATTTAGTACAACCACTCTTTTAAATTTTTCAGGATATTTCGCCAATAAACTTAATCCTAACATGCCACCCCAATCCTGAACAATCAGCGTAATATCGTTCAAATCTAGTTTTTGAATAAAATGTTCCAAAGATCTAAAATGAAGATCAAAGGAATAATTCTTCCATCCTACGATTTTATCTGATTTACCGAATCCAATAAGATCTGGAGCAACGAATCGATAATCTTTTAGTGTTGGGATAAATTTTCTATAAAGATATGACCAGGTTGGTTCTCCATGAAGTGCTAAGATGGTTTCGCCTTTTCCTTCGTCGATATAATGCATTTTAAGGTTTTCAAAATCAATAAAATTTTCCTTATAAGGAAAATCTTTAATAGTTTCGAATCGACTAAGGTCTGGTTTTAGAATTTGCATATTGTTTGTGCTGTTAGTTGTTAACTTTAAAATAATATCACAATTTCTATTTTAGTCGTGTCAAATCTGGTTTCCTAAATGCTAATGTTAAATTAAGGGGGTTTTTTGTTATTATGTGTGTGGACGATTCTATGAATTATTTAACATTTAGCGACCGCTACTCTCTGATTTTTCAGCTTTAAACTGAGTCTCTAGATATATTTGTTTCCAAGTTCCATCCGCGTAATCCCCAATTTTAAGATTGTAGGTGTGGTCATCCACATATTCCCACATATCCGTTACCAGTGATTCTCCATATTGATATTGATACATAATATTTTTGCCATCCACTTTTACCGTTCCTTCTGTAACTCCACCAAAAATATCGAATTCCCAGAATTTAATGGTTTTGGTTTCAGCGTCAAATTTTCTTATACCATGATTACGCCAACCATATTGTGTTTGCTTTTTATTGGTAAAACCCTTGGATTTTACAATCACTAAGCTGTTATTTAAATCATACATGAAGATAGTTTCTTGTTTAAAGATAGTGCCATCTCCCCAAGTCCCTTCTGCTTTCCATTCTTTACCTATAAGGTTTTTGAATATAGTGAGGTCAGTTTTTTGGCTATAGGAAGATATTGATACTATAGAAAGTATAAGAAGAAGCTTGATGGTTTTCATAATCTTTTAATTTGTGTAATTAATAAACAAATAGCCACTCAATTGCTGAAGCAAAATGCTTTTTCCAAAATGCTTCATTATGTTCACCTTCGGGATCTATAATAAGATGGATGTTTTTTTTCGGATGGTTTGAAGAAAGAATCTGAGTATACATTTTTTCGGCATTGTCCGTCATCCCTTGTCCTTCTTTTTTACCAACTAATAGAAACAATCGAGTTTGTTCTGGAACAGAATTTTTTTCCGTAAATGTGAAAACATCTTCAGAATACCAATATGATGGAGAGAAAATTCCTGCTTTACTAAAGACTTCTGGATATTGATGGATAGCATAGTGCGAGATCAATCCACCCATAGAACTTCCAATAATCACAGTGTTATTTTTATCACTTAACGTTCTGTAAGAATTGTCTACATAAGGTTTAATTTGATCCACAATGAATTTCATATATTCTTTTCCTTCAGCTATACCGAATTCTGAGTTTTCCCAAGGACTAAGCTCGTTCATCCGTTTTTCAGCACCGTTATCAATTCCTATAACGATAAATTCTAGTTTTGATGTTTCAGCTAGTTTGTTAAGACTTTCATCTACTTCCCATTCACCAGAATACGATGTGAACTTGTCGAATAAATTTTGTGCATCGTGCATGTATAGTACAGGATATTTTTTATTCGATTTATTGTAATTGGGTGGCAAGTAAATTCTGATCTGACGATTACGATTTAAACCAGCCATCGTAAATTGCTTTTCTAACACCTTTACATTAGGCAGCGCAGTGGTTTCTTTTACTACTTCAGTTTCTCTTACTTCTGTCGTTTCAGATTTTTTAGACTTCTCTTTACATCCGAAAACAATTGTAATAATAACTATTAGATATAGGTGTTTGAAATTCATGTTTTATCTATTTGTTCTGGATTTGGATAGTAGACTGTCAATTTCCTTAAAAGAATAATTTTCCATCAATTTTCCATCAGGAGCAATTAGAAATTTGGCAGGAATTTCCGAAACACCATATTTTCTAGCAATATCTGAAAGCATCACAAATCGATTCTGATTGACAATTTGATTTTTCCAGGTGTATCCAAACTTAGAAACCACTTTTTTCCAGGAGTCTTTGTTTTTTTCCAGTGCAACACTTACAATGGTTAATTCATTACCATGTTTTTGATGCAATGCTACTAATTGCGGGCTTTCTTTAATACAAGGAGGGCACCATGAACCCCAGAAATCCAATAATACATATCCACCTCGAAGTTCTGATAATTTAAAGGAAGTTCCATCTACTAATGTAGCCTCAAAATCAGGAGCTAAATCTCCTTCATCTGCAGCAGAAATTTTTGTATACAAGTAGAATAATCCAAATGATAAAACAATGCCTAGAACGATATATTGCGATATTTTTTTCACTTTATATAAGATAGTATCTTACTATGATGTTGATTTATTAGTATAAAAATTTATTGTTTATATATTTTTCCGTTTTTCATTACAAATACTACATTTTCCATAGTTTTTATTTCTTCAGTAGGATCATCATTTACTGCTACTATATCAGCAAAGAAATCGGGTGCAATTTGCCCTAATTCTTTAGTCATATTCAATACTTTAGCATTGACTATAGTAGCACATTGTATGGCTGTTATTGGGCGCATACCAGCTTCTACCATATATCCAAATTCTTTGGCATTCTGTCCGTGCTTAAAAACTCCTGCATCTGTACCAAATGCAATGCGGACACCACGTTTATATGCTTTCTTAAAAGTATCTTGAATCTGAGGTCCGATTTCTAGAGCTTTTGGAACAATGATCGCAGGATAGTACCCATCTATTTTAGCTTTTTCAGTAACTTCTTTTCCAGCGGTAATAGTAGGTACTAAATAAGCTCTATTTTTTTTCATTAGATCCATAGTTTTAGTACTCATTAACGTACCGTGCTCGATTGTTTTTACGCCTCCGATTATTGCACGTTGCATTCCTTCATCTCCGTGTGCATGGGCAGCTACATGAAATCCATAATCCTTTGCGGTTTTACAGATAGCTTTTATTTCTTCTATCGTAAATTGAGGATTAGAACTACTTTTGGCTACACTTAACACTCCTCCAGTGGCCGTAATTTTAATTAGATCAGCACCGTTTTTATAACGTTGTCTAACAGCTTTTTTAGCATCTTCTACACTGTTTACTACACCATCTTTTGGACCTGGATCCCCTATTAAAGATTTATTACTTCCATTGGTTGGATCTGCATGACCGCCAGTTGTTGCTAGTGATTTACCTGCTGTGAATATTCTTGGACCATCGATTTTTCCTTGGGCAATTGCTTTCTTCAAAGCAATGTTTACGCCACTTCCTCCAAGATCTCGTATCGTAGTAAACCCGGCCATTAATGTAGTCTTAGCAAATCCAACTGAATTATAAGCTACATCTGCCTCGTTGCTCGTATAACGTTCTAGATATGCCTTTGGATTAGATTCACTTTCGATATGAACGTGCATATCAATGAGTCCTGGCATTACGGTTTTGTCTTTCAGGTCAATAATATTATCATCACTTTCTCCAGTAGTATACCCTATTTCTACTTTACTGATTTTCTTGCCGGATACCACGATTGTTCTTTCCGTAAGAATTTTACCTGATTTGGTGTCAATTAATTTTCCGCAATGAATGTATGTGTCTTGAGCAACAAGAGTAGTACTTATTAAGACAAAGAGTAATGTGTAAAAGAATTTCATAAGCTTATAAATTGTGTGAAGTTGTCTATGAATGAATTTGTGCTAAATTATAAGATCAACAATTTAAAATAAAATACTGTAATTGATAAGTAGATTATGATTTCTTTTAGAAATACAGGGAGTAGTATTGCTTTATCTTCAGTGAAATTCCATATTAGGTAATGTATTAGTTTCTTTTAAGTATTTGTTGAATCAATCCAATACATCTTTATTTTAATAATTCAGCTAAGTCATTTTCTATGTAGTCAGGTATTGTGTCAATAGAGATGATTTCATCAGAAAGATTCTTTTTACGTTCTTGTAATTGAAGGATTTTTTCTTCGATCGTATTTTTAGTGATAAAACGACTGACCATAACATTGTTTTTCTGTCCAATACGATGTGAACGGGCAATGGCTTGTTTCTCAATAAAAGGATTCCACCAGGGATCCAATAAAACAACATAGGAAGCTTTCGTAAGATTAAGACCTACTCCTCCTGCTTTTAATGAAATGAAGAATAGGGGAATTGTATCATTTTCCTGAAATTCATTGACAACCTTTTCTCTATCCGAACTTTTTGTCTGACCTGTAAGACTTACGAAAGAGATGTTCTGCGATGCACACCACTCCTGGTACAGATTAAGATGAGATACAAAAGAACTAAATATTAATACCTTTTTGTTGGATCTAACCAATGTTTCTAAATGTGAGGTAACATCTTTAAATTTACCAGAAGTATCCTTTGTAGATGGGTTAAAAAGTTTAGGGTGATTCGCTAATTGACGTAGTTTGGTTAAGGTGTTAATAATGTGAATTTTATTAGCAGATATTGGATCAATACCTAATAATAAATTTCTTGCTGCAGATTTCTGAGATTCATATTCTTTTTCCTGTTCTGTTAGCATCTCTGTGTAGATGATCTGTTCAGACAACTCTGGTAGATCCTTAGCAACTTGTTCTTTGGTTCTTCTTAGTATAAAAGGTTCAATAAGTGTTTTTAGTTCTTTAATGCGCTCTTCGTTCTGATGCTTTTCTATTGGAATTTTAAAATGATCTTTAAAAAACGGATAACTCCCTAGCATTCCTGGGTTGATAAACTCCATTTGTGACCAAAGATCTGATAATGAATTTTCAATGGGAGTACCACTTAATGAAATTTTATGGGTTGCATTGATATTATTAACAGCTTTGAATATTTTAGATTCTTTATTTTTAATTTGCTGACTTTCGTCAGTTACTAAATATGTGAATTTCGTTTTTTTTAATTGGGAAATGTCTTTAGATAATGTGGTATAGGTTGTAAGTATGATGTCATATGTTTCTATATAGGGTATTATTTTTTTGCGATCAGATCCTATGTATTTTGTAATTGTGAGTTGTGGAGCAAATTTTAATATTTCTTGTGCCCAGTTAAATATTAAAGAAGATGGTAGTACAATTAATGCTTTGAGATAGGTTTTGATTTCTAAAGGATCACTAAACAGGTCTAACCGAATCGTTTTTGTTTCCTGAGGTTCTGGAGTAAGTTGTTCTTTAGTGTACAGCAAGGCTGCAATGGTTTGTAATGTTTTTCCAAGTCCCATATCATCTGCAAGACAGGCACCCAGTTGATTCTGTTGGTGTTTTATCAACCACTTTAGACCTTCTTCTTGATATGGCCTTAATGTAGCTTTTAATGCGGATGAAGGTTGATAGTCGAAATCAATATGTTCCGTAATTTCTAATTCTTCTGGAGCAATGATATCCTCTAGTAAGGTGTAATTACCTTTGTTTACTTGAATACTATCATCCTGTACTTTTCCGAAATTTGCTAATTTCTTAAAGCGTGTCATCCATTCTAGAGGAATAATAAATACGGAATGATCATCAATTGGGAAAAGACGATTATTTTCTTTTATGTACTTAATAAATTTAGAAAACGGAATTTCCTGAGTTCCAATAAGGACTATTCCTTTGACATCGAACCAGTCATTTTTTTTTTGTTCTTAATTTCGATCTGATGTGAGTCAAGATTTACAGATCTATCTTCAAGGTTAGGCATAATAATCTCAAAGCCTTCTTTTTCTAGTTCCTTATGATTCGTTTGTACCCAATTAAAAATGGCTAATGGATCATCAGAAACTTCGATCTCAAGTAAAAGATTCGCATTTATTGTTAATCCTTTTGATGTCAGCAATGCTATAATTTCTTTTTCAGCATTAGGATCTCTCTTGATTTGAGTGATTTGAATTTCTTCATTTTCTCCAAAATGTACATCAGAAGAAGTTTTTTTGGCACTGTTATAATCAAAAGTAGCTTCACCGTAGTTAAAAACTACTTTGGCGACATAATTTTCTTTTATAAAATCCTGAATAATCTCTATCCTGTAAGATGTTATTTCCTTGTGAATTATAATTTCGAAACCATTAGCTATTACATCCACATTTTTGATAACAGGGATGATTACCTTATCTAGATAGGTTTTAATATGTTTTTTAGCTATAGTGATTTTTTCTTTACTAAAAAACGGTTTTAATTTATTGGCATTTAGGTTATTAATGTGGTGAATAGACTTGTCTAATACAATCCAAGAGGGTTCATTTAGTAATATCTGAATGTTATGGTTTTGAGGAATTATAGATTTCTCTCCATCCTTCAAAGAAAAAGCATAATCGATACCTTCGTCTGTTTTTGTAAATTCTAGGATTGGATTAAGTATGCTATCACCAATCGATAACCTATGTACTTCAAAAGGATCTTTTCTTTGTGCGTTATGTATAACAGAATATTGATTCTCAATTACAAGAGCAAAAAAAGTAGAGAGTTTATTATTAATATAGCTGATAACTACATCTTTAATTTTAGGTTCTTTCAAAATATCTGCAAGACCAAAGTTTTTTCTCTTTTTAGCTGGTCTGAATTGCTGTTCTAACACCGCAATTTTTAGACTAGAACATATTTCTAACAACTGTTCGTGAGCAGTTTCTAGATATGGTATCCCAAAACTTTCAAGGGTTGCAGGAGTTGCTTGCTTCTCAACATAACCAAGACGACCATTACTTACGGGTACGATATAGGCTTCTGGTAAAGGAGGAATTCCAGGGAGATTTTTCTGATCTACTAGATTATAACAAAGACAAAGTGAATCCATTATAGGTATTTATGGGTTATATAAAATTAATTATAAGGGGTAATTGGTTTTTCTAATTTTTGAAATTTATTTAGTAACAAAATCAATAATAGTTTTTGTTATAAAATTGATTTGTTCATTATCTAATTCGGTATGCATAGGTAATGAAATTACTTCTTTCACAAGTTGATTGGTAACCGGGAAATCAGCTTCATTATAGCGCTCATCTTGATATGCTTTTTGGTTATGCAATGGAATAGGATAATATACACCACAAGGGATTCCTGCATCATTAAGATGTTTTGCTAGGGCATCACGATCTATATTGACAACACGAAGCGTGTATTGATGAAATACATGACAGTTACAAGTGTCACAAATTGTATCTTCATGAGTGTCACAGCTATTTCCTTTTACTTTTGGGGTGATTATATTTTCTATGTTTTCAAAAGCCTTAGTATATTTTCTTGCAGCTGCTCTTCTGGCATTATTATATGTGTCCAGATTAGGGAGCTTAGCTCTAAGTACTGTAGCTTGGATAGAATCTAATCGAGAGTTTACACCGACTACATCATGATGGTATCTTTTATACATTCCGTGATTTACAACTCCACGAATAGTATGTGCCAGATCATCATCATTGGTAAAAATAGCTCCACCATCACCGTAACATCCTAAATTTTTAGATGGAAAAAACGAAGTAGAAGATACGTGACCAATAGTTCCGGTTTTTACAACTTTTCCATCTGCAAATTTGTAACTAGAACCAATACCTTGCGCATTATCTTCTATTACATATAGATTATGTTCCTTAGCAATTGCCATAATTTCATCCATATTAGCAGCTTGACCAAATAAATGAACAGGTACAATTGCCTTTGTATTTGGTGTGATAGCTTTACGAATGGCATCTGGATCAATATTAAAAGAATCCGGTTCTACATCTACTAAAACAGGTGTAAGTTGTAATAGCGCAATCACTTCTACGGTAGCTGCAAAAGTAAAATCTGCAGTGATAACTTCATCTCCTGGTTTTAAGCCCAATCCCATCATCGCTATTTGCAAAGCATCCGTTCCATTAGCACAAGGAATTACATGTTTCACATCTAAATATTCTTCCAATTCTTTTTGGAAACTATGTACTTCCGGACCGTTTATAAATGCGGCATTGGAGATAACATCTAGAATAGACGAATCCACACGTTCTTTAATTTGTTCATATTGACCCTTTAAGTCAACCATTTGAATCTTCTTCATAGGATGTGTTTTGTAACTTGACGAAAGTACAAAATAATGATACGATTGCCAATGTGATCGCTAGTTTTGATGCGTTTTTTATTAACGAATCACCTCAGAATGGTCTCGTATTGGCAAAAGCTTTTCTTTCAGATATTTATAACATTATTCTTTTACGAATTTTACCGTTTTCATATTATTAACTTGTAAAAGATATATACCACCAGATAATGGTCGCAGTTTTTCAGAGATATCATATTGCGAATTTTGATTTACAGGAACCACAAAGTTGATAATCTTTTTACCTGTAATGTCATAAACAATTAGTGATAACTTTTCAGAAATATCATATCCTTGAAGAGATAATTGAGCTTGATCTTTAACTGAATTAGGAGTAATCTGCATAGACCTATTCGTTTCATTGATAATATCTACGTTTTCATTAGTACTTAATGCTTTACTAATGTCTCCAACTACAAACCCTGAAATAATACTTCTTTTAAAATTACCTTTACTTTCTGAGTTGAGAAATAAACTGTAAACACCTTCTTCGAGATCTTTGGTGTCAAAGTAAAAACTACCATTCTTTTCGTCAAAAGAGATTATTTCGGGATCATTTTGTAAATGAGTACCATCTATTTCAGAAGTCTTGATGATTACACCACGTACTTCTGTATTTACAAGTAACTCATAATCTTTTTGAGTTGAAGAAAGATCAACTTTTAGTGTAGGGTGTGTATTTTTTATTAAATGTTTTAAAGACATTGTGATTCCATTGTTTTGTTTGATAAAAGCAGCAAAACGAGAATCACTTTTTAATTGAATATTACTCTCAGAAAAAGGAATCACGGTTTTATGACCCTTTTCACTATGGTTTTTTAGTATTTTTATTTGTGTTTGATCTTTGTTAAAACCCTTAAAATCGGCTGTTGGACTTTCATGAAGGATTTCTGCAACTGCAAATGTTGAATTTTTATCTAATATTATTTGGTCATACTCATTCTCTGAGTGTATGATATAATAGTTACTTTCTGTGCTAAAGTTATCATGAGTTTCAGTTTCAAAAGGTTGATTGTTTTTCTGTGATCGATTCTGAATATAGGATTTAACATAGGGCCAACTAAACTGCCCAAAACTGACATCTATATGATCAAAAAAGGCACGATAATCATTTTTTCTGAATACATATTCTGCGCCAGGCCTTAGTGTACTTCTATAAGGAGCGACGCCATCATTAGCTCCTTGAATAGGAAGTAAAATTCCGCCAGTTACTGTAAAAGCTGCTCTGGCAAGGAGGTTGGATCCATTAAAATATCCGGAAGCTCCTAGTACTATAAATTTATCTGGTTCATTATTAGGGTTATTATCCAGATATGGACGTACTACATCTCTGCAGTAATACGTAGTTGAGGTTACCGCACCCTCGTTTAATCCTGTTAAACGCCAAGCCCAGTTTAGCCAAGGCATTTGAGAAATGTCAGCTAAATAAGTTCCCCAATAAGGAGTTCCTAGTGCAAAAACCTGCTCTACTTTATCCTTTTTGCCATATTCGATCATGGCGGCTTCCGCAGCTTTCCCACCATTACTATGCGCTACAACATATACATTTGGTACATTATATCGTTCAGTAATAATATCAATGGATTCGGCAAGTAACTCTCCGTTTACCCATATTCCGCCTCCTCTTGTGGTAGCTACAAAAACTGCTTGATATCCTTCATTATAGGTTTTTTTATAAAAAGAATTATCAAACAAAAATTGAGTCTGATTAAGGTCTATATATCCGTGGTTAAATAGAATTACTTTTCCGTTATAATTTGGTGGAGTTACACCGTAGTGAATGGTGGATTTAAAAAGAGGTCCAATGAAAAAAGGGTTGAGCTTATCGGGTGTAGGTAGTTGGACTTCTGAAAAATTTTGAGAAAATAATATTACACAAGAAAATAATGCAATTAGAGTAATTTTTAATTTCATAATGTTTGAGTTTGTGTGTTAGTTGATGTCAATTTAGTAATTTTATTGAATATTTTTTGTTAAAATTGAAAAAAAGCATGTATTTTTTTGTTAAAATGCTAATTTCTTTGAATTTTAATCAATTTAAGTTATCAGCTTTTTTGAATCAAATGTTTGTTTATTTTTATAAGAAAGAGCCGTATTTTAGCGAGACATAAAATCAGAACACTTGAATTTTTTTTATAATCTTCTTATCTCAGTATTCAATGCATTACTTCCGGTTATTGGGGTAATTAGCCCAAAACTTACTTTGTTTGTTAAAGGAAGGAGAACTGTTTTTGAAGTATTGGAAAAGAGTTTAAAAATAGAAGATCGAGTTATCTGGTTTCATTGTGCTTCTTTGGGAGAATATGAGCAAGGAGTTCCCGTGATGGAAATGATGAAGAGCACGTATCCGGATCATAAGATATTAGTTACTTTTTTCTCTCCATCGGGATATGAAGTGAAAAAAAATAGCACACTTGCTGATGTAATCGTATATCTGCCAATAGATACTATGACAAATGCCAGAAAATTTATAAAATTAGTACAACCAGAACTTGCGGTTTTTGTGAAATATGAGTTTTGGCCTAATTATTTAATGGAATTAAAAAAGAATGTCATTCCTATTACTATAATATCCGCAGCATTTAGAGAAGACCAAGCATTTTTTAGATGGTATGGTGGTTTTATGAGAAATGCTTTAAAAACGGTAGATCATTTTTTTGTTCAGGATGCTACTTCAAAAGGTTTATTGAATCAAGTAGGTTTTAGTAATGTTACTGTTAGTGGTGACACGCGTTTTGATAGAGTGTCTCATCAGATCGAAATGAATAATCAAGTAGATTTTATTTCAGAATTTATAGGCGATAGACTTTGTATTGTAATTGGTAGTTCGTGGACGGAGGACGAAGAAGTGTTTTTGGATTTTGTAAATCAAGTAGCTAATGATTTGTGTTTTATTATTGCGCCACACGAGATAAAAGATAATGGTGTACAGTCGTTAAAACAGAAGTTGACTAAAAAAACGGTTCTTTTTTCTGAGAAAGAAGGAAAGAACTTGAACGATTATCAAGTATTTGTTATGAATACGATTGGTTATTTATCACGTGTTTACAGTTACGCTGATATAGCTTATGTTGGAGGAGCAATGGGAACATCAGGATTACATAATATTCTAGAACCTGCCACCTTTGGAATCCCAATTATTATAGGTCAGCATTTTGAAAAATTCGGAGAGGCAAAACAACTTCAGAAATTAGCAGGATTATTTTCGATATCTAACGCATCCGAATTCTCTAATATTATGAATAAGTTAATAGAGAATAAAAAATATAGACAGCAAACAGGTATGATTGCTGGTCATTTTATCAATAGTAACACCGGTGCAACTGATATAATTGTTAAGTATTTGGCCGATAACTTGGATACAACTTAAACCGTAACTGCTTCATTCAGATATCTTCTAAAAGGAAGCATTTCTTTATATACTTCGATTACTCTTTCATTAAAATCATCTTGTAGAATTTCCTCTTTAGTTAAAGGGTGAATAACAGCAATAGTTTTGAGACGTAATAAATCTATATGTTTGTGATCTATTGTATATCCTTTGGGAGCTTTTTTAAGCATATCTCTGTCTTGTAACAATCCTCCAAAAGTCTTTTGGAAACTTCTTTTTTTTATGATTTTAACTAGTTCTTCGCCATTATAATCAATTGCTTCTCGTATACTATTTAGAATTTTATTGTCTGGTTTCCAATATCCACCAGCAAGTTCACAATCATTTACACCAATCTGGATATAAAAATCCCCTTGCTTGGATCGTTGATCTAATCCAGCTGCAAAATGATCTTTGTAAACTGGTTTATTAGGATGGAAAAGGAGATTATTATTGATTCTGTTAATTCCTTTTTTCCCAGAAGTTGAGTAATACCCAGAATCAATTTTGGCAAATTCCGTATCCATATGATCTAGCCATTGTATAAAAGAATTACGGACATGTTGATACCATTTACGATTGATATCCATCCATTCTTTGTTATTGTTTTGTTGTAATTCTGAAAGAAATTGAAATAAATCACTGAAATTCATTCTGTTAAAAAAATTAAGATTTTTTGTGAAAACATTACCAAGTTAATAGAAATAGTGAGATTAGAAAGCCGTTATAGCGATATAATAACAACTAAAAATTTCATATTATGAAAAAAGTAATTTTAGCATTAGTGTTTTTATTTACTTTAAATGTAGTGTTCGTTTCTTGTAGAGAAACAAATAAGGAAACGGAAAATGCTACAGAAGAAACCAGCGAAGTACAAAAAGAAGTTGAAAATACTGCTGAAGAAGCTGTAAAGGAAGCTGCCGAAGTTGAAAAAGAAGCAGAAAAGGCTGTGAATGAAGCTGGAGAAGAACTTGATAATTCTTCTGATAAAGCACTAAAAGAAGACAATAAGGAGACTGAAACTGAAGGTGAGCAACAATCTTAAGTAGTTAAAGTAGAAAGAAACTTGCGTATAGTAAGTTCAAAAAAGAAGGCCTTTCTTAATAGAGAGGCCTTTATTATTTTTAGAATAACCCGTTTAATTCTGCATCAATACGGTTTATAATACTACCAAGATCTTCGGGATTATCGACAAAGTTAAGGTGATCTACATCTACAATAAGAAGATTCCCTTTATCATATCCATGAGCCCAAGCTTCATATCTTTCGTTCAATCGACTTAGATAATCTATACTAATAGTGTTTTCATATTCACGTCCACGTTTGTGAATCTGTGCTACAAGATTAGGGATACTGCTACGCAGATAAATAAGTAAATCAGGACCTTCAACCACACTTTCCATTAAATCAAATAGAGATTTATAGTTTTCGAAATCACGATTAGTCATTAATCCCATCGCATGAAGGTTAGGAGCAAAGATATATGCATCTTCATAAATCGTTCTGTCCTGAATGATATCTTTTCCACTTTCGCGTATTTCCAGAATCTGTCTAAATCGACTATTGAGGAAATAAATTTGTAAATTAAAAGACCAACGTTCCATTTTATTATAAAAATCCTCTAGATAAGGATTTTCCAATACATCTTCGAATTGAGGTTCCCATCGATAATGTTTGGCTAATAATTTGGTTAATGTTGTTTTTCCGGCACCAATATTTCCTGCAATGGCTACATGCATAGTTGATTATTTTTTTTGGGGTGTTAGGTCAAAACTGTAAATCTTACTTTGGTGGTAAATATAAAGGATTTCATTAGTAACAGAAAACTGTTTTATAGGAATTTCAGGAAGATTTATCTTTTCTATTTCTTCTGTATCCATAGATAGATAGTACAAGCTATCTTCTTTTAAGATAATCAGATCATCATTGATAATTTTCATATCAGTAAATCCCTCATTTTTAATCCTTCCTAATAGACTTCCATAAATATTAAATTGAGATAGTGTTCCAGAAGTAAGTACCCAGCAGTAATTAAAATTACTATTTAGTGATATAGGCAGTTCATTAATAGGTTGTGTAGTAACTAATGTTTTGTTAGAATTCGTATTAAATACTTCTAATTGTTGTGTGTTAGCATCAAAAAGCCAGATGCTATTATCATTTGCAGGAGAAACCTTAGAAACGCTCTTAAATTCTGTAATGGTATTAAAATTAACGCGATCAATTTCCGATAAATACTTGTCAACTAAGACCATAGTATTCGAGGATTCATAGAACAATACAATTTTTAGAGGATTGAGAATGGATACTTGTGTTAGTTGCCCTAAGATAAAATCACCAAACTGCCATTCACGATCGTTCCATTTTTTATAAAAAATGTTTCCTTTAGTATAATAAACAGCACCAAAAGAGTCTACACCTAAGAACGTATCAGCTTCTAATGAGATAGAGTCCTGTGCTATTGCATTTCTCTGAGCTGAAGTTGTATAGATATATCCGAATAGGGTTAAAAGGAATATGATCTTTTTCATAAATCAGCAAAGTACAAAAATATGGCCATTATATAATAGTAATCTATTGCACAAATTTTTTGTCTATAGAGAAGTGTTTTTGGAGTTCTTTAATGATCACTTTTTTATGGATCTTAGAAGTGTCTTTTTCCAAAAGAATGTTTAGTCTAGTATTTAGATTTTTATAATTTCGAGTATCCTCTTTTAGTTGATAGAGAACGTTTCTAAGAGAATTATTTCTTATGTCAAAATAATATATGCTATCATTTTTTTCTTTTGAACTAGAATATGTTTCCTTATCTAAACCATAGGTTAATTGCTCGATTTTTAATTTGTATGAATCGCTGGTGTAATCTGTTATGATACTTTTATTAAAAAATAATATCATCCCCAGTGTTAATATGCCATTATATAATGAATGTAACAATATAGCCCATATAAAGCCCGATTTCATTCGAATAAAGCTTAAAATGACTCCAATTATTAGTTGCGGGAGTATAATGAAAGGAGCAAATATTAAAAACCAATAAGAATTTATATGATAATTTGTTAAATGGATTAAACCAAAGGCTATGATAGATGTATAATAAAATAAACGATAATTTTTAGTCCAAAAAAAACTCACCTTTTTTGTTTTAAAAATGAAATCAACTCCTCTGAAAATATAATTATGCTTATACCGCAGCGCTAATCTAAAAATGATTTCTTCGACAACTGGTGCTATTATACTTACTAAAAAAAGTATACTTGTTAAGGATATATTTGCAAATACTTCGTCAAATTTTCCTTGTGATAAAAAATCAAATAAATAGGTGTTTATAACTAAAAATAAAATTGTAGCGAAAAACACTAAAACAAAACTAATAATTAGTAGGAGTATAAGTGTCTTAAAGTTTTGAGCAAAAGAGTTATTAGACTTAGGTTCATCTACCGGTTTTTTGGTAAAAACGAATAGTTCTTTTGAAATTTTAAGAAATGAATGTACCACGTATGTTTTATCTCCAAATATAGTAACATCGGATGTACTTTAACAAACTAGTTTATATCCATATCCTCTTACATTAATGATTTGGATCGCATCGTCTTGTTTTAGTTTTTTACGGAGCTTTGTGATAAACACATCCATACTTCTTCCGTTAAAGAAATCATCATCTCCCCAAAGTTTTTTAAGGATCATAGAACGATCTAATACTTGATTTTTGTTTTTTATCAAATGAAATAATAAATGTGACTCTCTATGTGTTAGTTGATGAGATTCGTTCTCATAGGTGAGAATCTGTTTAGGGAAATCAAATGTGTATTTACCAATTACAAGTGTCTGAGAACTTTGTTGAATTTTAGTGCGATGTAATAAATTGTTGATTCGTACAATTAATTCTTCCATACTAAAAGGTTTCTTCAGGTAATCATTTCCACCAATTGTAAAACCTTCTACCACATCCTGAGCTTGTGATTTTGCTGTAAGGAATATGATAGGAACAGTATCGTTCTCTAGTCTAATTTCTTTGGCTAGTGTAAATCCATCTTTCTTCGGCATCATTACATCCAATACTAATATTTTTGGGTGCACAGATTGATATAAGGTATATGCTTCTTCTCCATTTTGGGCAAGATGTACTTTAAAGTTTCTTGTTTCCAGACTTTCTTTAATAATCTGACCTAAAGAAGGTTCATCCTCTGCTAATACTATTTCTATAAGTTCAGCCATTTGGTAATGTGATTTTAAAGTTAGTCTTCTGTTGATCTAGTAATAGTTGTATAGAACCTTGATGTTTTTCTATGATTGTTTTAGTGTAAAATAAGCCTATTCCGAATCCTTTAACATCGTGAGTATTTCCTTTAGGTACTCTATAGAATTTCTCAAATATTTTATCCCTATTAGCTTTGTTTAAGGATGTTCCATCATCTTGTATTTCTATAGATATGTTTGTATTTGTGTTTTTTATAGATACAACAATAGTGTCTCCTCCATATTTGATCGCATTGTCTACAATATTATTAATGGCATTTTCAAAATGAAATGCATCTATTTTTTTCCAAATATTTTCATGAGAACTATCAAATGATATTTTTTTATTTGGAGAATTCGCTTGATGTTTTTTGGTAACAGTGTCAATAAGACTCACTAGATTTGTTTCTTCTAAGTTTAGTTGAAGTTCTTCGCTATCTAAAGTAGCGGTTTCTAATATTTTTTCAACCATGGTGTTTAATTTCCCTAATTGGTTAGAAGACATCTCAACATATTTTTTTGTCTTCTTAGGGTCATTTTCTTTATTGAAACTCTGAATTCCTTCCAGAGCAGCACTAATAGTAGCTATAGGGGTTTTAAACTCATGAGTAATATTACTGATCAAGTCATTTTTTAACTCTGCTAATTGTTTTTGATGATTGATGATTTTTAAAAGGTATAAAAGACAACCTATTACTGAACCAACTAAAATGAAGGATAATAAAATTCCAAATAAGTTTTTCTTTAGTATAGAACGTGTAGTATTAGTGAAAAATAATTCTAAAGAGCTATCAAGGGGTAAATATGAAGATTTAGATTTGGTAGATAATGATGTTTCAAAAGAAATTTTGGAGTTCAATTTCTTTTCTTCTTTCATTGGATCAATATAGGTTATACCATAATCTACATAAACATTTTTTCTTTGTAATTCTTTTTGAAAAAGACTATCTATTTCTTTTAGTTCTATCGTTTCTTGGTTAATGGATATTACGATTTTAGAGGTAAGTGCTTGTAAAGGGTGTTCTTGAAAACGAAAATGAACTGAATCGGGGCTACTAACACGAATGTCTATTTTTGCAGAATCAGATAGTTCTGATATTTCCAGATATTCGTCAATGCTATCTGTCTCTTTACCTCTGAATATAGATACTCCCTCAAAATGTGTGGATTCTAAAAAATCAATATTATTAAATCGAGCACGGGTAGTATCAATATTTTTAATAATACTGTCAAATTTAGAGCTCCCCAAAAAATTGCCTAAATCCCCTGATTTTGATGCGAAACCAATAGTCTGATCCTTTGCTAGTTTTTCATAATATTGATCTACTGCATTATCCAAACTTATTTGAACTTCATTAATTAGTTGCTGTTTTCCTGCTTCATAATTTTTAAAATTCCAATAGACCTGTATACCTAAGGTAACTGCTATTACAATGGTAATAAAATATAAAATGCTTTTATAACTGTTCTTTTGCATATGCCAAAAATAGGATTCTTAAATGATATAAAAGGAATCGGTTAACACTCGTTAACACTGGTTAACGGTATAGTTAGCATTCAGTTTTCATATTTGTGGTGTACTAATCACATAAAATCAAAAACAATATGAAAATCAAAATTTTAACAGCGACATTATTTTTAACATCTTTTTTAATTTCTGCACAAACGAATTATTATAAAACAACCGATGGAGTTATTTTAACTCAAGTAGAAGTAGATCAGCAGAAACAAAAGATAGTAGATAAGATTTCTAAATCAAATCCAGAAGCCGTTATAGCTATAGAAATAAAAGATAAAAATATTAAAGGAGATTCTATTATAAATGATTACGGTATTCATGTTGATCTTACTCCAAATACAAGTAGAACAGATAAAGAAGGGTTAGAAAAATACATGTATAGTACGCTACCTGAAATCCCTTTTTTTGATATAAAAGGAAAAGAATATCAAGTTGCTGATTTTAAAGGAAAACCTACATTGATTAACTTTTGGTTCGCTAGCTGTAAACCTTGTGTTGATGAAATGCCAGAATTAAATAAACTAAGGCAATATTTTGGAGATCGAGTGAATTTTATTGCGATCACTTTTGAATCTAAAGAAAAAGTAGAGAAGTTTTTACAAAAACAAGATTTTGATTTTGAACATATGATAAATGCCCAACATTATTTAGATGCTTTAGAGATGCAATCATATCCTAAAAATGTAATTCTTGATAAAGATGGATTGGTAAAGAGTATAGAATCAGGTATTGCATATATCCAGGGAGAAAATGGAGATTTAGAAATGGGAGAAGCAACAGAATTAAAAAACACATTAACTAAACTTTTAAAATAAACAATAATGGTAAGACTAATAACATTAATAGTATTGTTCTTGGTGCAAAGTATGATGGCCCAGGATTTTCAAGGAATTGCTACCTATAATACCAATAGAAAGTTGGATATAAAATTGGATAGTACACATATAAATTCTGACATGCAGAAGCAGATTCATGAGATGATGAAAAAACAATTTCAGAAAGAATATACTTTGCGATTTAATAAAACAGAATCCGTGTATAAAGAAGAGGAGAGCTTAGGAGCTCCTCAACCAGCTAATGGAATTCAAGTAATGGTTGCTGGATTTGGGGAATCAGAAGTATTATATAAAAACAGTAAGGAAGAACGGTTCGTTGCACAACGGGATTTATTTAGTAAAATGTTTTTAGTAAAGGACACGCTGAGGAATTATAATTGGAAGCTAGAGAATGAGACTAAAAAAATAGGAAATTATACATGCTATAAGGCAACTTCAAAACAAACAATTAGACAATCACAAAATATCTCCATTAACAATGATCAAGAAGATGAAGAAAACTTTAAGGAAGAAGAAATAGTTATTACTGCTTGGTATGCGCCAGAGATCCCAGTTAATAATGGCCCTGCTACTTTTTGGGGATTACCCGGTTTAATTATGGAAGTTAATGATGGACTACAGAATATACTATGTAACAAAATAGTGTTGAATCCAAAGAAAAAAGTGGAGATTACAGAGCCTACTAAGGGAAAGGTTATAACAGAAAGTAAGTTTGGAGAAATTATGCAGAAAAAAACTGAGGAAATGCAAGATAGAAGATCGAATCGCAGTGATGGAGATGGTATGACGATAAAAATAAGAGGATAAATCATCAAAAAACAATCAAAAAATGAACAGAATATTATCAATACTATTTATTTTCTTAGCCATTGCTGTCAGAGCTCAGGTAGAAATCATACCATTTGAAGAAGATCAGTTGGTTTTTATCAAAGTACAAGTTAATGATACTGAAGAAGTATTAGATTTTGTATTTGATACAGGAGCTTCTACTGGAGTTTTGGACAGCGCCGTTGCCGAGGAATTAGGAATAAAATCTAATTATTCTCAAGCGGCGCAAGGAGCTAATGGATCAGAAACCTATAATATTGCATTAAATCAAACAATCAGAATAGGATCTTTAGCACTTAATAATTCTAACTTGGTACTTGTCGATCTACAAAAACTTTCTGAGCGATCCGGAAGAAAAATTGAAGGAATTATAGGGTACGATATCTTAAAACGATATAGTACTCGCTTTGATTTTAATAAAAACACAATTACTTTATATAACAAAGATGAAGAAATTACTGGATTAGAAGATTACATCCAGATTCCTTTGAAGTTTGATGGAATACCTATTCCCCAAGTTGATCTTACATTCACCCTAAGAGATGGCACTACGCATACAGGGAATTTTTTATTCGATAGCGGGGCAAATATGACATTGTTGTTTAATACTCCTTATGCATTAAAAAATGATCTTAAAAGTAAGTCTGGCAAAACAGTTATAGGAAAAGCAAGAGGGCTCAATAAATCAACTACATATACAAAAGGAACCATTGAAAAACTTAGGTTTAATGGTTTTGAATTCACCGATTTACCGATTGATATTTCCGAAGGCGAAGAAGGAGTCTCTGGCTCTAGTAAATATACAGGAATTCTTGGGGCACAAATCATCAATCGATTTGATATGGTATTAGATTATGAAAGTAAGTTACTTTATGTAAAACCTAATTCAAAATTCGATATTTCATTTGATTTTCCAATGAGTGGGCTAGGTATTGAAAAGGTAGATGATAAAATATTGGTAAGTTATGTGCTAAAAAACAGTGAAGCGTATCAAAAAGGCATTAGGGAAGGAGATGAGTTGATTGCGGTAGACAACTATGATGGTGGTGAACTTAGTATCTGGAGGAAGTATCTTAAGAAGGAAAAAAAAGAAGTTAAGATAAAAGTAAAAAACACATCAGGCAAGATCAATCAAGTGGTTATTTTATTAAAACGATTGATCTAAAATTCCGACACTGACTTTTTGGGATATAATTAACTTTTTTCGGTTAAACCGTGCGGTAATATTAGAGTCTAAGTATTTTAAAACTGCCTAATATGAAGACTTTAATTACAGTGGTAAGTATGCTTACCTTCTTTTTAACAACCGCACAGAATTTTCAAGGAAAAGCTTATTATTTCAGTAAAACTGGAATGGATATGGATTTTGGTAGACGACAAATGTCGGAGGATCAGAAAAAAGCCATTGCAGAACGAATGAAATCCGCTATGGAAAAAACATTTATCCTCACTTTTGATAAAAGCGCTGCCACTTATAAAGAAGAAGCCAAATTGGAAGCATCTGGTGGTGGAGGTGGAAGAAGGGGAGCAATGCTTTCTGGTTTCACTTCTAATAATTATTATAAAAATATTAAAGAAGGTACGTATTACGATCAACGAGAATTTTATGGAAAAAACTTTTTGATTAAGGATTCCTTATCAACATACGATTGGATATTGGTCAATGAAACTAAGAAAATAGGAAATTATACTTGTTTTAAGGCTACAGCCACCAAAAAAGTGAATGAGGTAATGGATTGGAGAGCAATGAGAAGAAAGGCAAGACAGCAAAGAGAAGAAAGAGAAGACGATATAGATGATCAAGCAAGTGCCGAAAACACTCCAGATGAATTAGAAGTGCCAAAAGAAATTGAAGTAATCGCTTGGTACACTCCAGAGATCCCTGTTAATCAAGGGCCTGGATCTTATTGGGGATTACCAGGCTTAATTTTAGAAATCCAAGAAGGGAGAACTACATTATTGTGTAATAAAATAATACTTAACAGTAAAGAAAAAGAAGAGATTAAAGCACCTACAAAAGGGAAAGAATTATCTCAAGCTGAGTTCGATGAAATCACAAAAAAGAAAATAGAAGAAATGATCGAACAATTCAGTACACAAAGACGTGGAAGAGGTGGTTTTGGAGGAGGACGCAGAAATTAAATTCTTTAGAAGAAAATCAATCAAAAAATGACTAAAAAAATAGTATATCTTGTTTTCCTGGTAGGGATAACTGTGTCTGCACAGAAAGTTCAGATTACCGGATTTGTAAAAGATTCTTTAGGAAATCCATTAGAAATGGCAAATGTAATCGCATATAAAAAAGCCGATAACGCTATGACAGCATATGGCATTACTAATGACAAAGGGAAATATAAAATATCAGTTCCTGTAAATGAAACCTATTTACTTAAGGTAAGTTTTATAGGACTTTCTGCGGAAGATAAAACAATTACTGCAGCTAATGCAGATATTACTGCCGACTTTACAATGACCTCAGAAAATAGCCTTGATGAAGTAGAGATTGTATATGAAATGCCTGTAGTAGTTAAAGGAGATACATTAATCTACAATACGGATTCGTTTACCAATGGTAGCGAAAAAAAATTAGGAGATGTATTAGATAAGCTTCCAGGTATAGAGGTAAATGAAGATGGAGAGATAGAGGTAGAAGGTAAAACTGTTTCTAAAGTTATGGTAGAAGGGAAAGAATTTTTTGATGGGGATTCTAAATTAGCAACTCAAAATATTCCGGCAGACGCATTAGATAAAGTAGAGGTGCTAAGAAATTATGAAGATGTTGGTCAGATGCGCGGTTTACGAAATAACCAAGATCAAGTAGCAATAAATATCAAATTAAAAGAAGGGAAAAAGAATTTTTGGTTTGGGGATGTAACTGTTGGAGCTGGAGTAGGAGAAACGGAGCGATATCTAGTGAAACCAAAATTATTTTATTACAGTCCTAAATATAGCCTCAACATTTTAACAGATTTTAATGATATAGGAGAAGTACCTTTTTCTAGAAGAGATTATTTTAATTTTACAGGTGGTTTTAGAAATCTAGGTGGAGGAGGCACATCCTTTAATATCACAACAGATGATCTGTCATTTGCAGTGTTACAAAATAATAGAGCTAATGAAATTAATACGAAGTTCGGAGCTGCTAATTTTAGTATGGCGGCAAGCAAAACACTTGATATTAGCGGATATGGAATTATAAGTGATACTAAAACGGATTTGATTACAACTACCAGAAGAACCTATATAGATGATACTCCGGATCCCTCAGATAACACTATAGAAGAGACATTTGATAATACAGAGCAAAGAAGCAAACTGGGATTGTTAAAATTAAGTGCAAGCTATAGACCTAATAATGATTTTAGATTAGATTATGATGTCTTCTCAAAACTTTCTAAACAAGAAGAGGATGATACGTTTCTTTCAGTCAGAGATGATATTTCTGAAGATATCAATGAACGATTAGAAAACACTCCTTTTTCTGTGCAACAGAATATGAATGCTTATTATACACTTAATACAAAAAATATTTTCTCGTTTCAAGCGCAACATTTATTTCAAGAAGAAGATCCTTTTTATAATGCAATAAGAGCAGAAATTCCATTTAGAGGTGTTTTTACCCAAATTAACGATCCGTTAGATCCAGATTTAGATACTTATGACCCTTTACAAGAATCTGAAAACTATAATGTTAATCAACAAAAAAATGTGAAAACTAGTAAGCTAGATGCTAAACTGGATTACTATTATGTTTTGAATAAAAAAAGCAATCTTAATTTTACTTTCGGGTCAACCTTGAGTACTCAAAAATTTGACTCGGATATTTTTCAAATTTTAGATGATGGTAGTCAGAATGATTTTGAGTCTACCGAGTTTAGTAATGAGGTGAAATTTAACTTTAATGATGTCTATGCAAGTATACATTATAAGTTCATAACTGGGATTTTTACATTCAATCCTGGAGTTAGTGTTCATAACTATAACCTGAAAGATGAACAGTTAGGAACAACAGTAAATCAAAATGAATGGCGAGTGCTGCCAGATTTTTTTGCTCTGGTACAGTTTAAGAAAAGTGAAAGTTTACGATTTAATTATTCTATAACAGCTAATTATACAGATGTTAATAGATTGGCAGAAGGATATGTGTTTAATAACTACAATTCTCTATCTCAGGGAAACCGTAATCTAGAAGGAGCATTATATGATAACTACTCGTTAAACTACTTTAGTTTTAATATGTTTAATTATACGAATATTTTTGCGAGATTAAGTTATACAAATAGACGTAACCCAATTAAAAATACAAGTGTTATATCAGGAATCAACAGAGTAAATACACCTATTAACTCTAATCTTGCCGATCAAGTACTTTCTGCAAATGGAAACTTTACAAGGACCTTTGGTAAAATTAAAGGAACACTGAATGCTAATCTAAGTTGGTCAAGCTTCAATAATATTGTAAATACTTTGCCAAGTGAGAGTATTAGTTTTACGCAAACATATAGAACAGAATTGTCTACAAACTTTAAAAAAGGACCAAATTTTGATTTCGGATATAGTATTACCGTTAATGATTATGATAATAATGGAGCAGAAAGCACTTTTTATACCAGTAGGCCTTTTGCAAGATTAGATTGGGCGTTTGCTAAGGGATTTTTATTAAAATCATCGTATAGCTATTATAATTATAGAGATACCGAAACAACGTTAAATGAATATAGTTTTTGGGATGCAGAAGTGTTTTATCAAAAACCAGATAGTAAGTGGGAGTATAAATTTTCGGTAACCAATCTATTGGACACAGAAAGTATTAATAGGGATAGCTTTAGTGAGTTGTTTAATAGTACTTCTAGTTATGTGGTGCAGCCCAGATATTGGATATTTAGCGTAAAATATAACCTATAAACCACTTTTGTTAACAAGATTCTTGTAGGATATGTTAGATGTTTCCTAAGAATCTTGTTTAGAAAATGTTAAATGAAATAATGACCATATGTAAGGTATAAATAGAAACCTGTGATTTATGGTTCGTTTTACTCCATTTATAAAATGATGTGCCAGCGAAAGGTAAGAAGCATCTACATTCGCGAAAAAATTGATGATTATGGTATCATCACTTAACACACATACACTTATGGAGAAACAAAGCTTACAGTATTGGACTTTTTTTATTGCTATGATCGTATTTATTTCGGGATGTAGTAATGATGATGGAATACAAAATTCGCCACAAAATTTGGGAAAGATTTTATCTTTTAAATTTTTTGCAGAAGATAATAGTAGTTTGCAGGAAGATATAGCTGCAGAGATTAATGAACAAACTAAAACAATAATGGCGACCTTACCCGAAGGAACCATGCTTTCAGGTTTAAAACCAAGAATTACAATTACATCGGGAACCGATATATTTCCTGATTCTGGATTTCCTAGAAATTTTAATAATGAAGTAACTTATGAACTAAGTTCAGATATAGATGCGATTACTAAATACTCGGTGATCGTTTCATTAGAAGAAAGTTCGGATAATAGTATCAGAAGTTTTGGTTTTTTGGAATCAGCTAATAATACGTTAGATATCGATGTTGTCGGAGAAATTGATGAAAATTCTAAAGTTATTTCATTAGAATTTGACGCAGGAACTGATATTATAGGACTGATTCCTACTATAGAAATTGCTCCTACGGCCAGTATTGAACCAAACCCAAATGATCCACAAGATTTTAGCAATGAGGTTACGTATGAGGTTACTGCAGAAAATGGAAATAGATCGACCTATAGCATAAACACTACAGTTTCACAAAGAGATGGAAAAGAAATATTAACGTTTGAGTTTTTGTCAGAAGATAATCCTGGAAATTTATCGGGCAATTATGAAGCGTTTATAGATCAGGAAAAAAATAGGATAAAACTAAATCTTCCTGAAGGTACCAACCTTAATAATCTTGTTCCAAGTATTACAGTTTCTGATGGCGCTGTCATAAATCCCGAAGTCGAAACAGTACAAAATTTCAATACAGTTTTAGATTATATGGTAATCGCAGAAGACGGAACTACCGCTGAATATACTGTAAATATATATACGGATAACTCATTAAGAAGTGATCGGGAAGCGCTTATTGATTTTTATAATGCAAAATCTCCACACAATAATGCGCTGGCGCAATGGGATATTGAATCACAAGATATTGGTAGTTGGCAAGGTGTTACTGTTGAAGAAGGAAGGGTAACCGGTTTAGGACCAGCGGATTTACAACTAAGAATGAAAGTATTGCCAGTTAGTATAGGAAATCTAACTAAACTTGAAATTTTAAGTATTGAAGGTTTGAGATTAGAAGAAATTCCTTCGGAAATTGGAAATTTGAAAGAATTAGTAATCTTGTTTTTGTCCAATAACTTATTACAGGAAATACCTTTAGAAATAGGAAGCTTGGATAAACTTAGGTGGCTTGATTTACAAACTAATTTATTGGAAGACATACCTTTAGAAATAGGTAATTTAAGAGATCTATTAACCTTAAATATCAAGGACAATCCAATTATTAATGTCCCAAGGGAAATTTGTGCACTTAGAGAAGGCTTTACGACTATTGAGCTTGATGATGATGATATTTGTGAATAATAAGGGGGAATTTGGTTAGCAACCAATAAATAGTAGAAAACAAAAAAACCTTGGAAATTTAATTTTTCAAGATTTAATTTTTGGTAGAAATAATAAACGGGTTACTAGTTAATATTACAAAAAATTGCAATTTGTTTTGGTTTTAAATTATCTTTAGTGTAAAAAGTAATTTAATGGTAAGGAATATAGTAATCCTGCTTATGGTAGTTTTGGGGAGCTCCTGTAATACTGGAAAACAAAAAGAAAGCTCAACATCAGAATCAAAAGGATGGCAAATGGTTTATGCAAATGATGATAAAGGGAATGCGTTGTCAGGTGACTTAAATGATCTTAAAAAAGCGGTTCGTCAGGGCTGTGAAATCCGAGTAGGTTGGGGTATATATAATGAGTATAAAAAAGATGGATTAAAGCTAGTAGTTCAGGTCGAGCATACGGCGGAGGCTCAGTTTTTAACAATTAGTAAAGGACATGTGTTTGCTCAACTATCAAAAATTATGGGACAAGCACCATCCAGAGAATTACCTCACTTAAGCTTGGTAAAAACACATCATTGGTATTCTATTTTAGGAACAACTGGTAAAATGACTCAAGTCTACCTAGATCATTCTGACGTTGATAAAAGTGATGAGTATATAGACGATGTGAAAATGATCTGGTACATTAATGTCAATGATTGTGATTATAAAAGCAATGATAATAAAGTCTTATACTAAAATGAAGTCCAAAATGAGAAAAATAATTTTCAGTTTTTTATTTATTTTAACTTTTTACTCTTGTAATAATGTTGTGAATGAAACGTCTAAAACAGAACAAAATGTATTAGAATCAGATATGGAAATTACAACACAACAAGGAATAATAACTAAAGAAAGTACTAAGAGCTTTGATGAAACATATAGCGCATTAGTTGAGGTGATTAAGAATAATCCAAATCTTAAAATTATAGCAGAATTAGACCATCAGGCAAATGCAGCATCAGTAGGGTTAGAGTTAAACCCTACAAGGATTATTATGTTTGGTAACCCTAACTTAGGAACTCCTTTGATGAAGAGTGCTCAAACAACTGGATTGGATCTCCCTCAGAAAATTATGGTGTGGAAAGATGATCAGAATACTGTGAAAATTTCATATAATGATCCACAATATTTACAACAACGTCATCATATAAAAGGTACGCAAGAAGTATTAAGTAAGATAAGCTCTGCGTTAGACAAAATTACCTCGGTGGCATCTGGTTTGTAATAGATTATTATTGATGATCTTTTGATCTTTTGTTTTTTATTATATTAAAAATCAGTATCTTATAGTGGTCTAATCAATACATTTTTTCATTATGCCAACTATAAAGTCATTAAATAAGTGGGCGAACGCTCATACGTATTATCCGTTAGATCTTCTTAGAATAGCATTGGGAGTATTTTTATTCTTAAAAGGAATAAACTTTATTAGTAATAGTCAGATATTAGTAGACTTACTTAAGCCGTTTCAAAACCTAGCAGGTGGGATGATTGTTATTCATTATGTAGCTCCTGCTCATTTAATGGGTGGAATTCTAATTGCTTTTGGATTATTAACTCGTTGGTCCGTTGCCGCGCAGTTACCACTTTTGATTGGTGCGATTATTATTAATTTTGTAGGAGAAATGAACGTAGCTAACTTGGTTATTGCTAGTGTCGTATTTTTGCTATGTGTGTTCTTTATGTTTTACGGTTCTGGGAAACATTCTGTGGATTATTATCTAAAGATGGAACAATAGGGTATAATACCTTAGAAATTAGTTTATAAATCTAAAAACTAATTCTGTATTTTCACTTTAATAGGATCACCGCTAGAAACATAGCTTCCGCCAATTTCGTCAATGTTTATGTTTAGTTCATCGCTGGTGCTTATTTTATTGATATCTACTTTGAGTTTATCATAGGTGTCAATACTTCGGATGTTTACGTCAATTTCGTTGGTAGTATCAAGTTTAACTGTGATAGTTCCATCTTTATTGATAGGAACCAATCCGTAATTAGATGAAGTAGCTGTTCCTTCGGCATATGCTTTTGGGATGATGTTAATGTCTTTTAAAACGATACAACTTAAGCAAATAGCAATGATGGTTAGAATGAATTTAGTGTAATTATCAGTTTTCATAATAGATTTTTTTTATGTTTTATATCAAAAATTACGCCGATATAATCTGGGAGTGTATTTCATGATGTAACCTCTTTAATTGTCTTAAGATACTTCTAATTGTTATCAAATAAAAAACCTGAATTCCTGATGCGATTATGGAATTCAGGCTCTTTTATAAGTAGTGTATTTACCAAGAATGTTTGATACACTTTTTATACTTCCTATTTTGTGATGTAAATCATCGTAATAGTTTCTTATCCAGTGATTCTGTTTGCTCTTTAAAATACCATCCGTCAGTTAATTTTTGTAAATCAATTTCTAGCAAAGGATTAACATGATAATTGATGTTTTTTAGAGAATAATGTAGTGCAGTCGAAGCGTCATTGATTGCGTTACTCATTAAAGGCAAATTAAATTTGTCAATTCGCATTTCAGAAATAATATCGGTATAATTATTTTCAATAGCGATACGCTTTTTATCAGGATTTAGGTTGCCGTCAACATCATTAGGTATTTTTACCTTATTGGAAAGGGATAATCCCAAACGTTGTATTAATTGAGAATTGATTTTTAGAGATTCTGCATTTTGAGATATCGTATCTGGATGAATAGAATTCTCTTGTTTAATATACTCTAATAACGATACCTGAAAATAATATTGATACCTAATTTTATTACCGGAGACATTTATTTTATGCTGAATTGTTTTTCTTTTTTTTATTGAGTTATCAGAACAACGTATGAGAAGTTTCTTATTAAGTTCGGTATCACTAAGTATCGAAATAGTTACAGGTTCTAATGGTAAGTAATTAATTTGATCTACACTTTTCTTAATAAAGTTTTTTAAGATATTAGAACCACGCCATGGCGATTTTTTGAAAATTGAACGCGCAAATAATCCAATAGATACTAATGGCATGGCAATGGTGCCTAGTAAAGATGTAGCTACAAAAGGAACTTTTAATAGTATAAACTTTAAATATTTATTACTCAACAGAACTCCTTTTATGCGAATTATTGATGGATTAAAAAGATGATTTTCTAGTTCCGTGGCGTATAGATTTCCATTATTAAAAAAATCTATGTTTTTAATTCTATTTGTTAATTGATTTTCAAGAGTTGTAAATCCTTGATTTGCTATAAAAGGGCGATCAGGTCGGAATCCACCAGCACTTTCTTTCAAGGATAGTAAAGTACTTAAACGTGCAAATTCAAAAGCATATTTCCTAGCTTTTAGAGATGCAAATCCTCCAAATGCTTCGATTTCACTTCCTGGTAATTCTATAGTGTTCAGATTCTTGTTCACAGGAAGTATAGCTGCACGATAAGCATTTTCGTTTTTCCCATCTGTGTTCAGTGCAAAATCTGCGATTACTTTAAAAACGGTTTGAGCAAAACCATTACGATCCTCTTTTGTGTTGAGGTTTAGTAAATCATATACTTGCGTAATATTGGCTATTTGTTGATTATTTATTTTATCCTTTAGGCTATTCAGCATTGCTTTACTAATATTTAAGCATTCTGTCTGATCTTTTTCTTGCTTCAGACAGCTTTTACGAATCTCAGCTAAAAAATATTCCATAGGATCTCGTGTTCCTAATGAAATGATTCCATTTCTTAGATTTTTATCAATTTTATTGAAAGCTGTAGCAATAATTTTAATATTCAAATTACTACTCATATTAGTGTTAGCATCCAGATAATTGAAAATAGTATTCCGAAGCTCAAAATTTTCTTTTACATCAATTATTTTATGTTCTTCTTTTATGCTTCCTTGATTGGTGAGCACACCTAGAATACTAGAGGCATTTCCCAAAAGTTTCCCGAGTTCTTTTTTAAAAGATACTTCGTTATCGGATGCCTTGACAGGAGAAAATGCGGAAACTTTAAAAGAGTGATATTGTTCTTTTCTTACAATCGGATCTACAAAAAGAATAAGTCTTTCTTCATTTTGAGTAATACGACCAAAATCTTGAAAAGTCCCTATTTTAAATGCTTCTCGTATAGGTTCATTATTAAATGTTCCTCCATCGATGTATGGAAAATTAAAGCATTCATAGTTTAAAGTATTATTTCCTTCTTCTGCGAAATAGCTATTATTTTTAAAGCCGTTGTTACTTGCAGATTTATGCTCTTCAATTTCGTTTTGTATTTTGATGAAAGATGATGGCCAGTCTGTGTTTTCATTATTGTCACCAAACTCTTGCTTATACCTTTTAAGGAGTACAGGTTCAAACGCAATCGGAAATGCTCCACAACCTAGTGCAGAAGCCGAAATGGTAGCCCAAGCTGATTTGTCAGCCATACGAAAATGCGTAGGAACATTTGGGTTAGGAGTATTACAAAATTTTAACCATCTAGAATCTGTTTCTTTTTCATCATTGTTAACAGCATCTTCATCAAAAATGAAATCTATGACACGTAATTCAGAATGATTTTCTGATCCTACGGATTTTAAAAAATTCTGTTGTAATATATCTTTACCAGTGTCACCATTGATATCACTACCTTTTTTTAAAAAATCTATTTCAATAGGTAAAAGATTGGTTAGTGAACAGGCAAAAATTACCCGCTTTGGGTCTAAAAGTTGTCTTCTTGAAATATCAACTCCATCAGAAGCCATTAAATATTTCTTAGTAAGATCTTCTAAAAGTTTTCTGTCCAATAAGGAGAATGATTCGTTTGGTTTCGCTACATAATCTTTATGAGTTTTATTGCCATAAAGTTTAATAGAATCTACTTCTTCTACCCATAACTTATATTGAATCTTTTGAGCAAGCTGAAGTGCTTTGAGTGTTTCGAATTTGCTTTTCTGCTTTTCTGCTTTTAATGCATCTCCTTCAAAGTAATCTTTAATAATTTCTTCCAGAAGATCATTTTCACTTAGTTGCTCACTAAATAAAGGCATCATTGAGTGGTAATCAATAAGACATTTGAGCATAATAGTTAAAGCAATTGCACCTGCACTTGCTCCGCTCATTCCATCTACAATTACTTTTTCATATTCGTTCTGATCACTATCCTTACCATAAAGGACTAATAATTTTAATGCTTCCGTTAATGCTGAACCAGAAAAAGAGCCTAAAGAAACTCCTCCTCCCATTGCTAGGCAGACACGCAGTGTTTTTCCCATGATTTTTTATTTTACTGTTATGAGTTGTTTAAAATCTGAGGGGTATTTTATTATATGTCTGGGGAAATTCGTTATTTTTTAGCTTGACTAAAATTCCATTTAATTCCTGGTTTTAATATCACATCTTCATCACCTGTGATACTGTTCGTTTCTTTTTTAAGAGATGCAAAAAGTGTAATACTTGGGATAAGATAAACTTCTGCATATCCGCCAAAATCAATACTTTCTTTCATACTATCGTGATAAATTTCTGCGGATAGAATTAATTTTTTTCCATATTTTCTTAATGCAATACCACTGATCAAACCATCATTATCGGTTGTTTGTGGTGTTTGATCATAGCGGTACATTACCATAGCATTGATACTCATACCACTTTTGCCTAAATCATATTGACCAACTAGCCAGGCTTGATGTCTATAAGTAACTATACTGTCCGTTTTAAAAGAATTATCCTTGGCTCGACCAGCAATAGCATAACCAAGAGCAAGAGAACCTCCTGCTTTCTCCATATAACGTGTTTTGGCATTGGCATATGCCTGTTTTAGAGCAGGATTATCCACAACCGTCCCTTGATCATTATTATTCATAGGACCAGGTTCATCAGTATCATCTGGGAGTAAAGCGTTGTCGATATCTTTTCCTAGTTGTTTATCAAATATTAAATCTTTACTATCAAAAAGAGTAGCTCTTATTCCTCCAGAAAACAATAGGTCATCCGGAAAATCCATTGAATTTATGGTAGCAAAAGATAGTTGAAGATTAGCAAGAAATCTTTTTCCATAACTATTTCTATATTCTTTTACACTTTTAAGTCTTCCTCCGAATGTGAAATAAGGATTAAAGTCAAAAGCTAACCCTGGACTTACTTCGTTTCCACTTAAAAAATTACTAGCTAATTGAGTAATAATTTCCTGAGGAGTACTGGCACGCATAATAGTGGTTGGATTAGCATCCAATACAGCAAAAGCAGGACTTTCTGGAACGTTGTAATCCAATTTAAAAGAGTATGCATCCTGATTATCTCCTGGTTGCTCGGTATCTTGAGAATATCCAACAAGTATTAGTAAAAATGTAAATATTGAGCAACTTATTCTGTGTCTTTCCATAAATCAGATGTTGAAAGGTTATCATTCATAAGATGCTTGAAAATCACATGACTCCCAAATTTTAATTGTTTTCCATCTGCGCATTTCGGTACAAGACGAGAGGATTCTTTTGTCCAACGATTTTTTCCGTCCTGAATTACGGTAATATTAAATTCTCCTCGTTCAACATTGTTGATAGTGGAACAAGCATTGATAGACCAAGCGAGAGAATCATTCTCGATATCACCCGGTTTTTCCAAAAGAATAAACTCATCTACTCCATCATCTCCCGTTATCACCTTAAACTTTTCTTTCTTTTCCCATTTTCCATTTTGAAGTTCCCAAAGAATAAATATGGAACCAGATCTAATTCCATTATTGGCGGTTACCTTTATTTTTAAGGAACCTCCATCTGGGTCAATTAAACAATAATTTGATTTTGGCATGACGGGTATGATTTTAGGTTGTTGATTTTTTGGTTAATTAGATTTAAACCTGAAACTAAATTACACTAAAATCATAATATTTATAACAGGTGAATACCCCTATTTTGAATCTGAAGAGATATTTTTTTCGAAAATATTATATCCTAATGACCATCATGAACTTCTATTACCAATCGGTTATTAGAGAATTGGTTTTAGATATTTTTATTTCTAAATAGATGGTATCTAGTTTCTTGTAACTATGAATTCCATTTTTACTATTTGTAATTCTCTTTTTATTTCTTTTTATTTGATTTTTTATTTTTTCCCATTCCTTATCACTATAGTAAATTTCGCTGTTTTTGTTAGCTATAACACTAGTGCTTTTAGTAGTCTCTGCTGAGTATTCTACATTAGATTTTTTAGAATTGTTATTTTCTTGTGTGCTATTTTCTTTCGTATTAGTTTGTCCAAATGTATTTTGACCGAACCAGATCAAAATTATAATCATTACCATCTTTAATTTCATAACTTTTCTTTTTTTATAATCAGTTGATTTTCAGTGGCTAAATTAGTGTTTATGAAGGATCATTACTAGAGGGGAAACACCCCTTTTTTGTTTAGGATTTATCCCCTTCATTACGAAGTAGAGTTTTAAATTAAATTGTTGAGCACAAAAAAAGACCGTCTTATTAGACAGTCTTTTTAAAAATTATAGGATAAGATTTTTTTCTTTTACCAACCAGATAATTGAGATTTATTACTACTAAAAGCAGGAACGGTTACAAAAACTGTGTCAATAACCTTAGAGGTAAAAATTTCTTTACCAGCGATAGTTCTTTTTCTAGTATTTACGATTTGCTTTTTAATATCTGCCCATTCTTCATCAGAATAAGAAGTATAATCTTGACCAGAATCTGTTTGCTCAGAAGTTTTAATTATAAGTCTATCTGCAGAAACAGAATCATCTTCATTATAGGATCCTTCCTCTATTTTAATATCAACATCTTTTATCGACTTCGTGCTATTTTTATAATCCTGTCCAAATGATAGAGTACAGATACAAAACATTATGAAAGTAATTCCGATTTTTAATCTCATTTCAATACTTTTTTTGATAATTTAATTATTTTGTGCCTTAAAGATATTTGTTATTTATAACGAGCGCTTCAATAATTTAGTATTCGTAGGTCTTCGCGTAGTATCCGATTTATTATTAAACTAATAAAGTTTAAAACATGAATACCTTAAATCTTTGGAGGCTACAAATTTACGCCAAATTAATTATAAAATTAAATTTGAAAAGTCTTTTTTACTTGATCTACATAATCTAGTTTCTCCCAAGTAAAAAGTTCTACTTCTTTTTCTACTTTACCTGAGTAAGGGCTTTCAAAAATTTTAGTTACCAGTTTTGGTTCTTTGCCCATATGTCCGTATGCTGCAGTTTCTAGATAAATAGGATTACGTAACTTAAGACGTTCTTCAATTGCTGCTGGTCGCATATCGAATATCTTTGCTACTTTTTCTGCTATTTCGCCATCTGTAATTCCTAAGGTACTGGTTCCATAAGTATCCACAAAAATAGAAGTAGGTTCTACAACTCCGATCGCATAAGATACTTGTACCAATGCTTCACTTGCTACTCCTGCTGCTACAAGGTTTTTAGCGATATGTCTTGATGCATAAGCTGCAGAACGATCCACTTTACTTGGATCTTTTCCTGAGAAAGCACCACCACCGTGAGCTCCTTTTCCACCATATGTGTCAACAATAATCTTACGTCCAGTAAGACCTGTATCTCCGTGTGGCCCACCAATTACAAATTTACCGGTAGGGTTAATATGATATGTTATCTGATCATTAAATAAATCTTGAACATATTTAGGTAATTGAGAAACTACTCTGGGGATTAAAATAGAAACGATATCATTTTTGATTTTTGCTAGCATAACATCATCATCAATATCAAAATCATCATGCTGGGTAGATACTACAATCGCTACAATACGTTGTGGTACATTATCATCACTATATTCTATAGTTACTTGACTTTTAGAATCAGGACGTAAATAAGGAATTTCAGTTCCTTCTCGTCTTAATTTTGCCAATTCGATAAGGATTTTATGTGAAATGTCTAATGCAAGAGGCATGTAGTTTTCAGTTTCTTTGGTAGCATATCCAAACATCATTCCTTGATCACCAGCTCCTTGCTCTTCTTTAGTTTCTCTATCAACACCTTGATTGATATCTTGTGATTGTTCGTGAATAAGAGAAATTACCCCACAAGAATCTCCACTAAACTGGTAAGCTCCTTTTGTGTACCCGATTTCGTTAATTACTTCTCTTGCAATTTGCTGTACATCGAGATACGTTTTGGACTTAACTTCTCCAGCGAGAACTACTTGTCCAGTAGTTACCAAAGTTTCACAAGCTACTTTTGAATCTTTGTCAAAAGCTAAAAAGTTGTCTAATAAAGCATCACTAATTTGGTCTGCTACTTTATCCGGATGTCCTTCAGATACACTTTCCGAAGTAAATAAATATGCCATTCTTTGTTGTTTTTATAGAGTGAACTATAATAAATTATGACAAGATTGCGATAAAGAAGCCTTCGATTAGAATAGTATTGTATCGAACTGCTTTAGCATTTGTTTACTGAATTTATTCAATATTTTCATACGAATACTACTGTTTTCAGCTCTTTAGGGTTGCAATCAGTCAAATCTATCCCTTTTTATTAATTCGGCAAAGGTAAAGAAAATGATAATATTCGAAAGTATTTAACGTATCATTAATTTTCATCAAATGAAAATTTGTTTTTGAGGAGGTTTTTTCCGAACGATATAATTTTTAAAACAAATTGTATCCAGTTTAAAAATAATTACTAGCTTTGCTCCAAAGTTTCTTATACATATTAGTAAGTTATTAAGAAAGGTGGAGGGATTAGACCCTATGAAACCTTAGCAACCCTTTACGTGTCCTGAATACATATCAGGATCTTAAAGAAGGTGCTAAATTCTATTCGTCATTGACGAAGAAGATAACTCGATACAATTATACTATTTAGTAATTGTCGTTTCCTTTCTTTTTAATTTTCTATAACCATACACTTTAAAGGTGTTTGATGTATTTGAATTTTATCAATTATTTAAAATTTAAAAATAGAAAATTATGAGTGCACAAAAATTTGCAACGGAAGCTTTACACGCAGGACATGATGTGAAAACTAACGGAGGAACAAGAGCTGTTCCTATCTATCAAACCACGTCTTATGTTTTTAACGATGCTGACCACGCTGCTAATCTGTTTAATTTATCAGAACCTGGATTTATCTATACTAGATTAAACAATCCAACGAATGATATTTTAGAAAAACGTTTAGCTGCTTTAGAAGGTGGTATTGGCTCAGTAGTAACCGCATCAGGTACAGCTGCAATAAATACCACATTATTAACATTGCTGAAATCTGGTGATCACATAGTTGCTTCTAGTAGCTTATATGGTGGAACATATAATTTATTGAATGTTACTTTACCAAGATTTGGGATTACAACTACGTTTGTGGATCCATCGGATTCCGATAATTTTAAAAATGCCGTACAAGAAAATACAAGAGTCTTTTTTGTAGAATCACTGGGGAACCCAAAATTAGATGTATTAGATCTTAAAGCTATTTCTAAAGAAGCAAAAGCTTATAAAGTTCCTCTCATTGTAGATAATACAGTAGCTACACCAGCTTTGTTAAATCCAATAGCACATGGAGCTAATATTGTAATTCATTCATTAACGAAATATATTAGTGGAAATGGGACTTCTCTAGGAGGTGTTGTTATTGATGCAGGAACTTTTGACTGGTCAAGTGGTAAGTTTCCTGAATTTACAGAACCTTCAGCGGGTTATCATGGGTTAGTGTATCATGATGCTTTAGGTGCTGCAGCATTTATTGCTAAAGCCAGAATAGAAGGATTACGAGATCACGGTGCAGCCTTAAGTCCTTTTAATGCATTCCAGATTTTACAAGGGTTAGAAACCTTAGAAATTAGAATTAAAAAACATAGCGAAAATGCATTAGAGTTGGCCAAATGGTTACAGGAACAAAATGATGTTACTTGGGTAAAATATCCTGGGCTAGAAAGTGATGCGTATCATCAACTTGCAAAAGAATATCTACCTAAAGGACAAAGTGGTATCATTACTTTCGGAATAAAAGGAGGTTTTGATTCTGCAAAAACAGTAGCAAATGAAACCAAAATCTTTTCATTACTAGCAAATATTGGAGATTCTAAGTCTTTGATTATTCATCCAGCTAGTACTACACATCAACAATTAAATGCTGAGCAACAAGAATCTACTGGAGTGACTCAGGATTTGATTAGACTTTCAGTTGGGTTAGAAGATATAGAGGATTTAAAAACAGATCTAAAAAGCGCTTTTGCCAAAGTAACCGAAAAAGTAAAATAAATAAAATTCATAAGCATTGAGTTTCGGACCCTTTTATCACAAGTTGTTAAAAGGGGATGGTTTACTCTTTTGAAGTTAACGTAAAATATGCTCCAACAAGTTCAAATATCTGATTTCACTACTTCCAAAGGGAAAAAGATTGATCAAATTCCCTTGTTTTATGAAACGTTTGGAAAACCCTTACATAAGGCTCCAATAGTTTTAGTTAACCATGCATTAACAGGGAACTCTGAGGTGTGTGGTTCAACAGGTTGGTGGAATGGGTTGATAGGATCGAGAAAATGTATTGATACAGATAAGTATACTGTATTATCATTTAACATTCCTGGCAATGGTTATGATGGTGAAAAAGAAAATTTAATTTCTGATTATAAGCTTTTTAATGCCCGAGATATTGCAACCATTTTTGCAAAAGGATTGGAACAGCTACATATTAAAAACCTTTATGCTGTTATTGGAGGATCTGTTGGTGGTGGAATTGCTTGGGAAATTGCTGCTATAAAACCAAGTTTGATTACTCATTTAATTCCTATAGCCACAGATTGGAAATCTACAGATTGGTTAAAAGCAAATTGTTTAGTACAAGAACAGATTTTGTTGAATTCTGATAATCCTGTTCATGATGCCAGATTACATGCGATGCTTATTTACAGATCTCCAGAATCATTTAGACAAAAATTTGATAGAAGTTACAATGATGAAAAGCGTATGTATAATGTAGAAAGTTGGTTGTTTCATCACGGAGAAAAATTGGATGAACGATTTAGACTTTCCGCGTATAAAGAATTGAATTATATCCTGGCAAATATAGATATCACTCAAGGGAAAGGAAATTTTAAAGAAGTTGCAGCTACAATTGAATCCAATATTCATATTATCAGCGTGAATTCTGATGGCTTCTTTACTGCTGCAGAGGATGAAATTACGTTTCAAGAGTTGAAAGAAGTAAAACAAAATGTGACACATCGGATTATAAAATCCGTTCACGGACATGATGCATTTTTAATAGAATTTGACCAGCTCAGTGAGTTGTTGGCAGATGTGTTTTAAAATAATATAAGATGAAGATTTTAAAATTTGGAGGAAAATCACTAGCAAATGGAAAAGGAATTCATAAAGTGATTGATATAATCCAAGATAAGGTTAATAGAGGCGAAGCGATTACAGTCGTTCTTTCTGCTAGAGGGAAGTCAACAGATGAATTAGAAGCTATTTTAGATAAAGCTGTTAAGAATGAAAGTTATCAAGAACAATTGGAAGCTTTTAAACAGTATCAGGTAGTTAATTATGAAGATTTTAATGTTGATGATGAGTTTGAAATACTGGATAAGCTTTTTGAAGGGGTTTCTTTACTAGGAGATTATAGTAAACGGATAAAAGATCAGGTGTTATCTCAAGGAGAGGTGATTTCTGCTAAACTCCTGACTCATATCCTACAACAAAAAGGAGTTAATGCTAATTTTACAGACAGTAGAGAGTTAATCAAAACTGATGGTAAGTTTGGTGAAGCACAGCCATTAGATAAGTTGTCTAAAGAAAATGTAGTTGATCACTTTAAAAAATATAATGGAACAACGGTAAACATAGTGACTGGATTTATCGCTTCTAATGCTAATAATGATACTACCACATTAGGTAGGAATGGAAGTAATTATACCGCTGCATTATTAGCAAACTATCTGGATGCAGAAGAATTACAAAATTTCACTCATGTAAGTGGTATTTACACAGCGAATCCAGATTTGGTAAGTGATGCAAAAAAGATAGAAAAACTGTCCTTCACTGAAGCGAATGAATTGGCTTATTTTGGAGCAAATATTCTTCATGCTAAGACTATTATTCCTTTAATAGAAAAAAATATTCCATTACGTATTTTAAACACTTTTGATCATGAAAACGATGGGACATTAATTACTTCTGAAGCAAACGAGAAAGGAATTAAATCTCTTTCAGTGTTAGAGAATGTTTCATTAGTTAATTTAGAAGGAAGAGGTCTCTTAGGAAAAGTAGGTGTAGATGCAAGGATTTTTAAGGCATTAGCCTATAAAAATATAAGCGTTAGCATTATTTCACAAGGCTCTTCTGAACGAGGGATTGGACTGGTTGTAGAAGCGGACAAGGCGGTACAGGCTAAAAAAGTTCTGGAACAAGAATTTGAAACAGATTTTTATAAAAGAGATGTGAATATGATTACTGTAGAAAATGATGTTTCTGTAATTTCTATTATCGGACAGGATTTAAGTACATTTCATAGACCTTATAATGCGTTGATAAAGAATAGGGTGATTCCATTGCTTTTTAATAATACGGTTACGGGAAAAAATGTAAGTTTAGTTGTGTATAAAAATCAACTTCATAAAGCACTAAATGTGATTCATGGAGAAATTTTTGGTGTAACAAAAAAGATCAATATCGCTGTATTTGGACATGGATTAGTAGGAGGAACTTTGGTAGATCAGATTTTGAAATCTGCAAAGGAAATTGAAAAAAGAAAAAAAATTGAGTTGAATATTTTTGCAGTAGCAAACTCTAAAAAAATACTTTTAAATAAAAAAGGAATCAAAAAGACTTGGCAATTAGATATAAAAGAAGGGACTTCTTATGAAATAAAGGATGTCATCGAGTTTGCTGATGAAAATCATTTGGAAAATTTGATAGCGATTGATAATACAGCAAGTGAAGCATTTACTAATAATTATATTACTTTGGTAGAGAATGGGTTCGATTTGGTTTCTTCTAATAAAGTGGCAAATACATTAAGTTTCGATTTTTACAAAGAACTAAGAATAAAGTTAGAGGAATATCAAAAACAATATTTGTATGAAACTAATGTAGGTGCTGGGTTACCACTTATAGACACAATTAAGCTTTTGCATTTGTCTGGCGAGAATATTACTAGAATAAAAGGAGTTTTTTCAGGATCTTTAAGTTATTTGTTTAATACTTTTTCTGAAGAAGAAAGGCAATTTAGCGAAATCTTACAAGAAGCTATTGATAATGGGTTTACGGAGCCTGATCCACGTGAAGATTTATGTGGAAATGATGTAGGTAGAAAATTGTTAATTTTAGCTCGCGAACTAGATCTTCAGAATGAATTTATAGATATTAATATTCATAATCTAATTCCAGAAAATCTTAGGGAAGGAGAAGCGAAAGGTTTTTTAGAAAGATTGAAAGATTTAGATTCGGTGTATAAAAAAATAAAAGATGATCAGAAGTCTAATCATGTGCTAAGATATATTGGAGATTTACACGGAGATTTATTTGCAGAAAAAGGAATTTTGGATGTTAAATTAGTATCCGTTCCAGAAAGTAGTGCGTTAGGACAAGTAAAAGGTTCCGACTCTATATTTGAAATTTATACAGAATCATACGGAGATCAACCTATAGTAATTCAAGGAGCAGGTGCGGGAGCAGCAGTTACTGCCAGAGGAGTTTTTGGAGATATATTAAGGTTGACCGAAAAAGGATAAAAATTAATTGCGTTAGGGATTACTCATTGTTTTTTATTGTTTTAAGAAATCGTGAATGTAAAACATTTGATGAGGCATCCTTTTCTGGTGCTTTGAGCGGAGTCGAAAAGTAAACAGAAAAGACATAGCAGAAAGCCCGACCCTGAGCGAAGTCGAAGGGTAACGTCCAAATAAAATAGATAAAATAAACACAATGAAAATACAACTAAAAAGAATAGACAACGATTATCATTTCGAACTGAAAAATGAAAGAGGTCATGTTACATATATCGATAGCAAACCTGAAGTTGGCGGACATGATTTGGCGCCAAGTCCAATGGAATATATATTAATGGGCGTAGCCGGTTGTAGTGCGATTGATGTGATTTCTATTTTAAAAAAACAACGACAAGAAATTACAGATTATCGTGCTGAAGTAGACGGATCAAGAGAAGAAATTGATGGAGCAAAACCTTTTAAAGAAATTTTAGTTACTGTATATCTGGAAGGAGAAATAGCTCCAGAAAAAGCAAAAAGAGCAGCGCAATTATCATTTGAAAAATATTGCTCTGTATCTAAAACATTAGAACCAACAGCTACTGTGAAATATAAAGTAGTAGTTAATAATGAAGAAGTATGAGCTTAAAAAGCCAAAATTTTGAAACACAAGCGGTAAGAACTCAGACAGAGAAAACTCAGTTTTTAGAGCATTCTACACCAATGTATCTGACATCAGGATTTGTTTTTGAAGATTCTGAAGAAATGAGAGCTGCTTTTGCCGAGGAAAAAGATAGAAACTTATATAGTCGTTTTAGTAATCCTAATACTACGGAGTTTGTAGATAAAATCTGCAAATTAGAAGGAGCAGAGGATGGTTATGCTTTTGCAACAGGTATGGCAGCTGTGTTTTCAACATTTGCAGCATTGCTGAATTCGGGAGATCATATCGTTTCTGCGAGATCTGTATTCGGTTCTACACATTCTTTGTTTACTAAATATTTTCCAAAGTGGAACATTGAAACTAGTTACTTTCCGGTCAATGAGATTGATAAAGTAGAAGGTTTAATACAACCTAATACTAAAATTATTTATGCAGAGTCTCCTACGAATCCAGGAGTAGATGTGTTAGATTTAGAGTTGTTAGGTAAGATTGCCAAAAAATATAACCTTCTGTTGATTATTGATAACTGTTTTGCAACTCCATATTTACAAAATCCAATAAAATTTGGAGCCGATCTTGTGATCCATTCAGCTACTAAATTAATAGATGGTCAAGGACGCGTATTAGGAGGAGTAACAGTTGGAAAAAGGGAATTGATTAGAGAAATTTATTTGTTCTCACGTAATACAGGGCCTGCTTTATCACCATTTAATGCGTGGGTTTTGTCAAAAAGTTTGGAAACGTTAGCAGTGAGAGTAGATCGCCATTGTGAGAATGCATTAAAATTAGCGAAGTTTTTGGAATCTCATCCTAAGGTAAATTGGGTGAAATATCCATTCTTAAAATCACATCCACAATATGATGTGGCAAAGAAACAAATGAAATTAGGAGGTAATATTGTAGCTTTTGAAGTGCGAAATGGAGTAGAAGGAGGGAAAACATTTTTTGATAATATCGAAATGTGTTCACTTTCTGCGAATCTCGGTGATACTAGAACTATTGTCACACATCCCGCTTCTACAACACATAGCAAACTAGCGGTTGAAGATAAGTTAGCGGTTGGAATTACTGACGGAATGGTAAGATGCTCTGTAGGATTAGAACATGTGGATGATATTATTAGAGATATAGAGCAGGCACTAGAGGAAATATAAAATGAGATGTTAAATAATTGATAAAAATAGTTTTTGGAAGTAACATATTATTTCCCCGTGACACATAGTAGTAAACCGATCAATCTTAGATTTTCTAGATGGGTATCGGAAATTAATTTAAACAAAAATTAAATTTACAATTATGAAAAAATTGTTATTATTATTTATTGCAATGACCATTTCAAGTATTATTTATTCTCAGGAAAACCCACAAATATTAGATGCGGTGATTAGAGACTATAATCCGTTAAATACTGGACAGTGCTCAACAAGAGTTAACGCTTCGATTTATCTTGGAAGTAAGATGGAAGAGCCGTATAGATTGATGTTAAATATTAAAACTACCGATGGCAGAACTATTTATTCGAAAACTTTAAAACCATCTGATTTTAAATTAATTTCGGGAGTATATGATTATAATACACCAGAACTAGATATTAGTTCGTTTAATGCAACTAAAGTAGATATGACTATTAATACACTTTTACAAATAGGTTTTTTTCCTATTCCTACGGGGTTAGAAGAGGTTAAACGATCTGCTTTTTTATGTAATTAGATTTAATTGTCAAAAACTATTTGTATTAGAAGTTTTAATAATTAAGTGTTTGTAATAAATGTTAAAACTTATGATCTTGAAGTATCATAAAATGATATAAAATGTTTGATTATCAAGAGTAGCATTATTTGAGATTGTTTTCTTAGCTGTAAAATAATTAATAGCTAACAATAAGTAAAAGTTCATTTTTTTTAACTTTTACTTATTGCTTTATCTATTGTCTCTTGCTTTTGGATGACTATACAATAGGTTGATTATTTTTTGAAAATCTTCTTCTTATAAACACAGAAGCGTTTAATAGGTTATCTCAAATTGTAATGTTTTTTTTGGTTGGTTTTTGAAAAAGGTATTACAATTCGTTTAATTATTTAATAATCTACTAAATCACTAGGCTTTTTATTAATAATATCATAATTCTTTCGTTTCTAACGATTTTTTAAAATATTTAAGGTTGATGAATAGATTTTTATGTATACATTTGTTTAATAATCTACTATTCCGATAGGGTAATAGGTTTTAAGATAAAAAATGATTGTAGATCAAATGATATTAGATAAGGTAGCTACGAAGAAAACATCGTATGAAACTGATAGAACTTCAGAAAAACCTTTGCGAAGTGTTGTAAAGGCAGTAAGTTGGAGGGTGATTGGTACGTTGGATACATTAATAGTTTCTTACGTATTAACAGGTGAGATAGCTTTGGCTACTTCGATAGCATCAATTGATTTTATAACAAAAATGATTCTGTATTTCTTCCATGAAAGAATTTGGAATCGAATCAAATGGGGAAGATAATTGCGGTTTTAGAAAAAGAATACCTATAATGAAATTTACAGAAAAGGAAATAGAAGATTTAAACAATACATTGAAGGATAAGACTCCTTTAGAAATTGTACAATGGGCAGTTTTGAATGCGCAGACTCCCGTTGTGACAACAAACTTTAGGCCCTATGAAGCTGCAATTCTTAGTGTTTGTTCTAAGTCACTTTCTGATATTCCAGTAATATGGTGCGACTCTGGATACAATACACCTAATACCTATAAACATGCAGAAGAGGTTATTGATTTATTAGGACTTAACGTGCAACTATATGTGCCTAAGCAAACTTCTGCTCATAGAGATGTGGTAATGGGGATTCCTGATATAGAGGATCCAAAACATAAAGAATTTACAAAGCAAGTAAAATTAGAACCATTTAAAAGAGCAATGTCAGATTTTAAACCAGATGTGTGGTTTACAAATTTAAGAAAAGGACAAACTGCCTTAAGGGATTCATTAGATATTTTAAGTTTGGGAAGTGATGGAGTGTTGAAGGTAAGTCCTTTTTATTACTATACTGACGCAGAATTAGATGTGTATTTAGAGCAACATAATTTACCAAATGAATTCAAGTATTTTGATCCAACAAAAGTATTAGGAAATAGAGAATGTGGATTGCATACTAGTTAATCAAGAAAGAAACTAAAGAATGGAAGTAATTGAACAAATAAAAGAACAGGTTGTGGATGCAAAAGTGCTAAAAGTAAATCCTTTAGAAAGTGAAGCGATTTATATATTTAGAGAGGTTGTTGCTCAATTTGAGAAACCAGTATTACTTTTTTCTGGTGGTAAAGATTCTATAACATTAGTGAGATTAGCTCAGAAGGCATTCTATCCCGGTAAAATCCCTTTTCCATTATTGCATATAGATACAGGTCATAATTTCCCAGAAACTATTGAGTTTAGAGATCGTTTGGTTAAAGAATTAGGAGTTGAGTTAATTGTTCGTAATGTTCAGGATTCTATTGATCAAGGGAAAGTTATTGAAGAAAAAGGAAAATATGCAAGTCGTAATAGTTTGCAGACTACTACGCTTTTGGATGCACTCGAAGAATTTAAATTTGATGCAGCCATTGGAGGAGCTCGTAGAGATGAAGAAAAAGCAAGAGCCAAAGAGCGTATATTTTCGGTAAGAGATGATTTTGGTCAATGGGATGAAAAAAATCAACGACCAGAATTATTTGATCACCTGAATGGTAAAATTGACTTAGGGCAAAATGTAAGAGTGTTTCCAATTAGTAATTGGACAGAGTTAGATGTATGGAGCTATATTCAAAAAGAAGAAATCGAAATCCCTTCTATATATTTTGCGCATAAGCGTAAAACATTTATTAGAGATGGGATGATCTGGTCAGCAGAAGATGATGTAGTACATAGAGAAGATGATGAATTGGTTGAAGAAAGATTGGTGAGATTCCGAACTGTAGGAGATATGTCTTGTACTGCAGCCGTGCTTTCTGCTGCGATTACTATAGATAAAGTAGTTGCAGAGATTAGAGAATCCACAATTTCAGAAAGAGGAGCTCGTATCGATGATAAAAGATCTGAAGCTGCTATGGAAAAACGTAAACAGCAAGGATACTTTTAGTGTTTTTTTGTCATTCCAGCGAAGGCTGGAATCCAAAATCTAGCAGATATTTGAATTAAAAATAAAACTAAATCCACTCTAAGGATTAATATAAATAGGGAATGGACGTATTAAAAATAGCAACAGCAGGAAGTGTAGATGATGGTAAGAGTACTTTGATTGGTCGTATTTTATATGATACAAAATCATTAACCACAGATAAATTAGAAGCGATTGAGACTAGAAGTAAAGCTAACGGTTTTGATTATTTAGATTTTTCATTAGCCACTGATGGTTTAGTAGCAGAAAGAGAACAAGGTATCACTATTGATGTAGCACATATCTATTTTTCTACAAAAACAAAAAGTTACATTATTGCAGATACGCCTGGTCATATAGAATATACTCGGAATATGGTTACTGGTGCTTCTACATCACAAGCTTCTATTATTTTGGTAGATGCAAGAAAAGGAGTAATCGAACAAACCTACAGACACTTTTTTATTAATAATTTGTTGAGAGTCAAAGATGTTATAGTAGCTGTAAACAAAATGGATTTAGTTGATTTTTCTCAAGAGAAATATGAAGCTATTAAAGCTGATTTCGAAAGGTTGATTGAGAAAAGTGATTATAAAGAACAAAATATCACTTTTATTCCAGTAAGTGCTTTACAAGGAGATAATGTAGTTGGTAAATCCGAAAAGACACCATGGTATAAGGGTCAGACCTTATTAGAACACCTAGAGGAACTAGATGCACAGGATGTTTACGAAAAATCAGAAGCTCGTTTTCCGGTACAGACAGTGATTCGTCCTAAAAAAGATGAGTTCCATGATTTTAGAGGGTATGCTGGTAAGTTATATGGAGGAAACCTTTCTGTAGGTGATGAGGTAACAGTTTTACCATCATTAACAACATCTAAAGTGAAAGAAATTTTCTTTTTTGACAAGAAGTTTGATACCGCAGGAAGAGGAAGTTCTTGTACAATCACATTAGAAGATGATGTAAATGTAAGTAGAGGAGATATGATTGTTAAGTCAACAGAAAAACCTCGAGTGGAAAAGCAATTAACAGCTACCATATGTTGGATGGATGGTAAAGATCTTAATCCCGGAACTAATTATTTTATTCAGAGTGGAAGCAGTAGAGTTTTGGCCAAAGTTAAAAGCGTTAATGGTACAATTACTACGGATTTTTCAGGAGAGGATACCGTGAAGAGTTCATTGAGCCTTAACGAGATTGGTAAGGTTCAGATACAACTAAGTAAACCGCTGGCTATTGATTCTTATAGTAAGAATAAAGCATCAGGGTCATTTATATTAATAGATTCTCAAACCAATAATACTTCAGGAGTAGGCTTTATTGAATAAATAGAAACCTTTTAACTGAGAAGAAAAAAACAAGAATTTTTAGAATTAAAAACCTTTACACAAAAGTCATAACTATATCCTTTTTTAAAGGTTGAAATACGAAAAAAAATGCAAAGTTTTAGAACAGAAATAGAAAATCCGATTGTCCAAAAAGACATTATAGAATTAGCTAGTAAAATTGAGCAATTCCATAAAGGGAAAGTTGATGAAGAGAAGTTTCGTAGCCTTCGTTTAGCACGAGGAGTTTATGGGCAGCGACAAGAAGGAGTGCAGATGATTCGTATTAAATTACCATACGGTAAAGTATTAAGTAATCAACTAAGGAGAATTTGCGAAGTTTCTGATGAATATTCGAGAGGTCGATTGCATATTACCACCAGACAAGATATTCAGATTCACTATGTAGACCTTAACAGAACTCCAGAGCTTTGGGCAGAGCTAGAAAGAGATGATGTAACATTAAGGGAGGCGTGTGGGAATACAGTACGAAATGTTACTGCTTCAGAAACTGCGGGAATTGATCCTAAAGAACCTTTTGATGTTTCGCCATATGCAGATGCGTTGTTTCGTTTCTTTTTAAGAAACCCAATATGTCAAGAAATGGGGCGTAAGTTTAAAGTTTCTTTTTCTGGAACCGAAGAGGATACAGGATTGTCGTATATGCATGATCTTGGTTTTATTGCTAAAATAGAAAATGGAGTAAGAGGATTTAAGGTGATGCTTGCTGGAGGATTAGGTTCTCAGCCTAGATTAGCGGACGAACTATATAGTTTTCTTCCTTCTGATAAAATTATTCCTTTAATGGAAGGAGTGTTGAGGATATTTGATCGTCACGGAGAACGTAAGAGTAGAGCCAAAGCAAGAATGAAATTCTTGGTAAAAGATATTGGTTTAGAAGCTTTCAAAGAATTAGTAGAAGCAGAACAAAAAGCAATTGCTCAAAAAACAGTTGCAATAGATCCTGAAGCGTATGTAGTATCAGTTCCAGTTTCTGTTCAAGCACCAAAAGCAGAAATTAAAGATGAAAAAGCTTTTGACTTATGGAAGTCTACAAACGTAGTTCAGCAAAAACAAGATGGGTATGTAGCTATAGGAATCAAAGTATTATTAGGTGATTTTTATACGGATAAAGCTAGATTGTTGGCAGATTTGGTAGAAAAATATGCTGCAGGAGAGATTAGGTTGTCGTTACGCCAGAATATCTTAATTCCGTTTGTAAAAGAAGATTTACTTCCTTTTTTCTATCAAGAGTTGGAGAAATTAGGATTTGTAGAAGCAGGTTATAATAAAGCAATTGATATTACAGCCTGTCCAGGAACAGATACATGTAACCTAGGGATATCAAGTAGTACTGGTATTGCTGAGGAGTTAGAAAGAGTAATCAAAACCGAGTATCCACAATATTTAGAAAAAGAAGATCTGGTAATCAAGATCAGTGGATGTATGAATGCTTGTGGACAACATAATATGGCAAACATTGGTTTTCAAGGGATGTCAGTAAGAACAAAAAATAAATTGGTTGCTCCGGCTTTACAAGTTTTATTAGGAGGAGGAAATCTGGGTGATGGAAAAGGTCGTTTTGCAGATAAAGTAGTGAAAATACCAAGTAGAAGAGGACCGGAAGCATTACGGAGAATCCTAAATGATTTTGAAGAAAATGCGAATGGTAAGACTTTTGTAGACTATTATGCAGATAAGGGAGAAAAATATTTCTATAATTTCCTTACCGATTTGTCTAATGTTGAAAATCTGACCCAAGAAGATTTTATTGATTGGGGAACTGAAGAGGAATATGTAAAGGCTATCGGAGTTGGAGAATGTGCGGGTGTTGTGATAGATTTGATTGCTACGTTGTTTTTAGAAAGTGAAGAAAAGATAGAAAATGCAAAAGAATCTTTTGAGAATGGGATATATTCTGATGCGGTGTATCATGCTTATAGCTCATTAGTGAATTCTGCTAAGGCATTGTTACTAGCAGAAAATAAAAAGACCAATACTCACGCAGGAATCATAAGTCAATTTGATGAAGAATTTGTTGCTAGCGGAAAGATAAGCCTTGATGGAACATTTGCAGATTTGATATACCAGCTTCAGAAAAACGCACCAAGTAGGGATTTTGCGGTGGATTATATCAAAAAAGCAAGCCAATTTTTACAAAAAGTGCAAGCGTTTAGAGCGCTTGAAGTAGAAAATGTATAATATCTTTATAAAGTCATAAAATCTTTATTATTAAGGTTGTAAGTTATTAAAAATGAGTAATAAAATAGCAAAACTAACGGTGGTGGGAGCTGGACCAGGAGACCCTGATTTGATTACCCTAAAAGCGATCAAAACGTTGGAGTCGGCAGATGTGGTATTGTATGATGCACTTATCAATGAGTCCTTATTAGAATATGCACCAAATGCAGAAAAAATCTTTGTAGGTAAAAGAAAAGGATGTTATGCATATCAACAAGAACAGATTAATGAGTTGATTGTTAGCAGAGCTAAAAGTCATGGGCATGTAGTACGATTAAAAGGAGGAGATCCATTTATTTTTGGTCGCGGAGCAGAAGAGATTGATTATGTTCAGGAATTTGGAGTAGAAACGAATATGGTTCCAGGAATATCTTCATCACTAGCAGTTCCTGCTTATCAAGGAATTCCGTTAACCAAAAGAGGTTTATCAGAGAGTTTCTGGGTGATTACAGGAACAACGAAATCCCATAAATTATCACAGGATGTTCGCCTGGCAGCAAAATCTAATGCAACTGTGGTAATTTTAATGGGGATGAGTAAGTTAAACGAAATAGTTAGTATCTTTGCAGCCGAAAATAAACAGGACGTTCCGGTAGCTATAATACAGAATGGAACTACTGAAAATGAGAAGTTTGGGTTTGGTTCAGTACAGACTATAGAACAGGTTGTTTTGGAAAAAAAATTGTCGTCACCAGCCATTATTGTGATCGGAGAAGTAGTAGAGCAAAGAGCGAAATTAGCTTCGATTTTTAAAGAAGTAAAAGAAGAAATCGTATCTTGATAGTTCAGGATAGCTATAAAGATGGAAGAAAGAAATAATTTGTATCCAGTTTTTCTGAAAGTTAAAAACCTCGAAATTCTAATTGTCGGTGGAGGAAATGTAGCTGAAGAAAAACTTACGTTCTTATTAAAATCTAGTCCAGATGCTAAGGTAACAATGGTATCTCCAATGTATCGAGATGATACAGTTGCGTTAGCTAATAAGTTTGGAATAGAGATGATAAAAAAGAAATATCACAGACGTTTTCTTAAAGAAAAACATATTGTGATCGCTACTACAGATGTTCCTGAAGTTAATGTACAAGTGTATAAAGACTGCAGAAAAAGAAGTAAATTGGTAAATGTAGCAGACAATCCGCCATATTGTGATTTTTATATGGGTGGTATTGTAACAAAGGGCAATGTAAAAGTGGCTATTTCGACTAACGGAAAGTCACCTACAACAGCCAAACGACTACGTCAATTTTTCGAAGAAGTAATTCCGGAAAACATTGATGATTTAGTTAAGAATTTAAACGAATATAGAAAAACAATAAAAGGTGATTTCGAAGAAAAAGTGGAAACACTCAATGAATTTACCAAAGGATTAATAGGAAAAAAAGAAGTTGAACATGATCAAGACTGATATTCTAATCATCGGAGCAGGACCAACAGGTTTATTTACTGTTTTTGAAGCAGGATTATTAAAATTAAAAACACATCTTATTGATGCATTACCTCAACCAGGAGGTCAATGCTCTGAGATATACCCTAAAAAACCAATATATGATATCCCTGGATTTCCTGAGATTTTAGCAGGAGATTTGGTAAATAACTTAATGGAGCAGATAAAACCTTTTGAACCTGGATTTACCTTAGGAGAAAGAGCTGAAACTATTGAGAAGTTAGAAGATGATACTTTTTTGGTTATAACCAATAAAGGAACTAAGCATAATGCTCCTGTAGTGGCCATAGCTGGTGGATTAGGTTCTTTTGAACCTCGTAAACCGCCTATTCCTAATATTATAGATTTTGAAGATAAAGGAGTTGCGTATATTATTCGTGATCCAGAAGTTTATAGAGATAAAAGAGTGGTAATTGCCGGAGGAGGAGATTCTGCTTTAGATTGGACCATTTTCTTAGCAGAGGTTGCCAGTGAAGTAACCTTAGTACATAGAAGAAATGAATTTCGTGGAGCTTTAGATTCTGTAGAAAGAGTTGCAGAATTGACTAAATTAGGAAAGGTAAATCTGATTACTGAAGCTGAAGTAAAAGAGCTTAAAGGAGATGATCATGTAACAGGCGTGGGAATCAAGCATAAAACAGAAGGTGATATTGTAGTGGATACAGATTATTTCATTCCTTTATTTGGATTATCGCCAAAGTTAGGACCCATTGGGAATTGGGGATTGGAGATAGAGAAAAATGCAATCAAAGTTGACAATTCTTATGATTATCAAACAAACATACCTGGTATTTATGCAATAGGCGATGTTAACACCTATAAAGGGAAACTGAAACTGATTCTTTCAGGGTTTCATGAGGCAGCTGTTATGTGTCAGAGTGCGTATCAAAGAATCTTCCCAGATAAGAAGTATGTAATGAAGTATACTACTGTTGGAGGAGTTGAAGGATTTGATGGTTCTAAAAAAGAAGCTAAAAAAGAAGTTGTAAAAGCTATAGTTTAAAATACATAGAATAACATAGTCCTCGCAATATATACTGAATGATTTGGTATATTTGCGAGGATTTTTATACAATTAAGACAAGAAATATGTCAGATGTTACCATAAAGATAAAAGACCGAGAAGGAGAAATTCACGAAGTACAAGCTCCTACAGATATGGCTATGAACCTGATGGAAGTATGCAAGGCATATGAGCTTCCGGTAGAAGGAACTTGCGGTGGTATGGCAATGTGTGCATCTTGTCAGTGTTATGTTTTATCGGATCATGAGCTTCCTGAAATGGGGCAAGATGAAGATCTGATGCTAGCAGAAGCTTTTTATGTAGAAGACAATAGTAGATTAGGGTGTCAGATTCCTATAACTCCAGAACTAGATGGTCTGGAAATAGAATTAGCTCCTGAATCTTAAAAAAGTAGAATAAACTTGCAAAACAGAAGGCTATGCCTTTAATTTGTAGTAAGAAAAACAGTAAAACTGTTTAGTTCATAAATTTATTTAATATGTTATCAAGAAAGGTGGAGGGATTAGACCCTATGAAACCTTAGCAACCCTTTACGTGTCCTGATGCCTATCAGGATCTTAAAGAAGGTGCTACATTCTATTCGCTTTAAGTGAAATAGATAACAATGATTCTTAGCCATCAGGCTATTTTCCATTTATCATTCTTGATTCATAATATTTATCTTTATTACAATAAGGAGTTAATAACGTGTTTTGTTATTCTGGCGTATGCTAGGATTCACAATAATATTGGTTTTTTAAATGAAAGACATAAAAAAAATACTTGAAGAAAGAATTCTTGTGCTAGATGGAGCAATGGGGACAATGTTGCAACGACATAAATTTACAGAAGAAGATTTCAGGGGAGAAAGATTTAAAGAATGGCCTGTTCCTGTTCAAGGGAATAATGATCTGTTGAGTATTACGCAGCCAGAAGCAATTAAAGAGGTACATCGATTATATTATGAAGCTGGAGCGGATATTGTAGAAACCAATACATTTTCTGGAACTACAATTGCGATGGCGGATTACGAAATGGAAGAATTAGTGTATGAATTGAATTATCAATCTGCAAAAATTGCAAAAGAAGTTGCTGATGAGTTTACGGCAAAAGAACCTCATAAACCTCGTTTTGTAGCGGGATCAATTGGTCCAACTAACAGGACAGCTAGTATGTCACCAGATGTAAACGATCCTGGATATAGAGCCGTTACTTTTGATGAATTAAGGATAGCTTACAAACAACAGACAGAAGCACTTTTAGACGGAGGTTCAGATATTTTATTGGTAGAAACGATTTTTGATACACTGAATGCAAAAGCAGCACTTTTTGCCATAGAAGAAGTGAAAGATGAACGAAATATAGAAGTGCCTATTATGATAAGCGGAACGATTACGGATGCCAGTGGACGTACTTTATCTGGACAAACCGCAGAAGCTTTTTTGATTTCTATTTCTCATATTCCCATGCTATCCGTAGGTTTTAACTGTGCACTTGGAGCGAGTCAACTAACACCACATTTAGAAGTATTAGCTAAAAAAGCAAATTTTGGAGTCTCAGCACATCCTAATGCAGGTTTGCCTAATGCCTTTGGTGAATATGACGAAACCCCTGAACAAATGGCTGAGCAGATAAAAGAATATATGGATAAAAGCTTGGTCAATATCATAGGAGGTTGTTGCGGTACAACACCAGAGCATATAAAAGCAATATCAGAATTAGCAAAAAATTATAAGCCAAGAGTTGTTGGTATTGAAGTATAAGATATGAGTGCTAAAGAACAAAGAAAGTATTTAAAACTCTCAGGGTTAGAACCGATGATTGTTTCTGCTGAAACAAATTTTATCAATGTCGGAGAGCGAACCAATGTGGCCGGATCGCGTAAGTTTTTGCGTTTAGTAAAAGAAGAAAAATTTGATGAAGCACTTGATATAGCTAGACATCAGGTAGAAGGAGGAGCGCAGGTAATTGATATTAATATGGATGATGGCCTGATAGATGGTAAAGAAGCGATGGTACGTTTTCTGAATCTGATCATGGCAGAACCAGATATTGCCAGAGTTCCTATAATGATCGATAGTTCTAAATGGGATATTATAGAAGCGGGTCTTCAAGTTGTGCAAGGTAAATGTGTGGTGAATTCAATTAGTCTTAAAGAAGGCGAAGCAGAATTTATAGCACATGCTAAAAAAATAAAACGATATGGAGCTGCTGTAATAGTAATGGCCTTTGATGAAGTAGGACAGGCTGATAATTATGAACGTCGTTTAGAAATTTCTAAAAGATCATATGATGTGTTGGTCAATAAGGTTAATTTTCCTCCAGAAGATATCATATTTGATTTGAATATATTCCCTGTAGCGACAGGAATGGATGAACATCGAAGGAATGCGATCGATTTTATCGAAGCGACAAGGTGGGTCCGTGAAAATCTTCCGCACTGTAGTGTGAGTGGAGGTGTTAGTAATGTTTCTTTCTCCTTTAGAGGAAATGATAGAGTTAGAGAGGCTATGCATTCGGTGTTCTTATATCATGCGATCAAAGCTGGTATGAATATGGGAATTGTAAATCCTGCTATGCTAGAGATATATGATGATATTCCTAAAGAATTATTAGATCATGTAGAAGATGTTATTCTGGATCGTAGAGAGGACGCTACAGAACGATTATTAGATTTAGCAGAATCTGTAAAAGGAACAAGTAAAGAGCGAATAATAGACCTTTCTTGGAGAGAAGAACCACTACAGGATCGAATTACCAGAGCATTAGTAAAAGGTATAGACCAATATATTGTAGAGGATGTAGAAGAAGCAAGACAAGCAGCTGATAAACCTATAGAAGTGATTGAAGGAAACCTAATGACAGGTATGAATGTCGTGGGAGATTTGTTCGGATCTGGTAAAATGTTTTTGCCTCAGGTGGTAAAATCGGCCAGAGTAATGAAAAAAGCAGTAGCACACTTATTACCATATATTGAAGAAGAGAAGAGGAAAAACCCTGAATTAGCTCAAGGAAATGGATCCGCAGGAAAAGTTTTAATGGCTACAGTAAAAGGAGATGTTCATGATATAGGTAAAAATATTGTTTCCGTAGTGTTAGGATGTAATAATTATGATATTGTGGATATGGGAGTAATGGTTCCTCCAGAAAAGATTATTCAGACGGCTATTGACGAACAGGTGGATATCATTGGATTAAGTGGTTTGATTACTCCTTCATTGGATGAAATGGTTTTTTTAGCTAAAGAAATGGAACGTAGAAATTTTAAAGTTCCTTTACTGATTGGTGGAGCGACAACATCCAAAGCGCATACTGCTGTTAAGATTGATCCGCAATACCAGAATGCAGTGGTACACGTAAATGATGCATCCAGAGCGGTTACCGTGGTTGGAGATTTGCTAAATAAAAGAAGCAGCCAGAAATATGTAGGAGATCTTAAAGAAGATTATGAAAAATTTAGAGAAGGCTTTCTTAAAAGAACTAAACAAAAAGAATATTTAACGATAGAAGAGGCTCGTAAAAATAAATATTCGATTGATTGGTCTTCTTCGGAGATTACAAAACCAAATAAATTAGGTGTGCAGGTTATTGAAGATCTTGATTTACAAAAATTAGAACCTTTCATAGATTGGACACCATTCTTTAGATCTTGGGATTTACACGGAAAATACCCTGCTATTTTAACGGATGAGGTAGTTGGAGAACAAGCAACTTCTTTATTTAAAGATGCAAAGGAGTTATTGCAAAGAGTATTTGATGAAAGATTATTGGGAGCAAAAGCAATTTACGGTTTGTTCAAAGCGAATACCGTGAATGATGATGATATTGAAGTAGAGTATAGTCGCACTGAGCTCTTTGATGAAGCTCAGGATCGGCTGAATCCAAGTGTAGATTTCGAAAATTTAAAATTTAGAACACTTAGACAACAGTTAAAGAAACATGCAGGCAAGCCTAATTTTGCATTAGCAGATTTTATCGCACCTAAAGAATCAGAAATACAGGATTATATGGGGTGTTTTTGTGTAACCACAGGGTTTGGAACTAAAGAGTTAGCAGAAGCCTTTGAAGCAGATCTTGATGATTATAATTCTATTATGATCAAAGCATTGGCGGATCGTTTAGCAGAAGCTTTTGCTGAGTATTTGCATAAAAAAGTGCGTAAAGAAGATTGGGGATATGCAAGTGAAGAAGAATTAACGAATAACGAGTTAATTAAAGAATCATATAAAGGAATCAGACCAGCACCAGGATATCCAGCTTGCCCAGATCATCTGGAAAAACTTACCATTTGGGAATTATTGCAGGTCAATGAGAGAATAGGAGTTGAACTTACCGAAGGCTTAGCAATGTGGCCTGCAGCTTCTGTTTCAGGGTATTATTTTGCAAATCCTGAAGCAAGATATTTTGGACTAGGGAAAATAAAAGAAGATCAAGTTAAAGATTTTGCAAAACGGAAAAATATTGATTTTGAATATGCTAAGAAATGGTTAAACCCTAATCTTATTGACTAACTAAAAAAAACCAACTAAGAACTATAAACTAAATGAAGGTAACAGACCATATAAAAAAAGCAAAAGGAAAAACATTATTTTCTTTTGAATTAATACCACCACAAAAAGGGAGGAGCATACAGGAACTCTATGATAATATTGATCCATTGATGGAATTTAATCCTCCTTTTATAGATGTGACAACCTCAAGAGAGGAATTCATTTATATTGATAGAGAAGGCTTATTGGATAAAAAGCTAACTCGTATGCGTCCAGGAACGGTTGGAATCTGTGCCTCAATAACTCATAAGTATAATGTGGATACTATACCGCATGTTCTTTGTGGTGGATTTACAAAGGAAGAAACCGAATACCTCCTTGTAGATTGTCATTATTTAGGTATAGATAATGTAATGGCATTACGAGGAGACGCCATGAAAGAAGAAAAGTATTTCAACCCAACAAAAGGAGGACATTGTTATGCAAATGAATTGGTGGAACAAATCGTAAATATGAATAACGGACGATTTCTTCATGAAGTAATAGAGGGTGATAATCAATCTGATTTTTGTATTGGAGTTGCTGGATATCCTGAAAAACATATGGAGGCTCCATCCATGGATTCTGATATTAGAAGGTTAAAGGATAAAGTGGATGCTGGAGCAGATTATGTAGTAACACAAATGTTTTTTGATAATAAAAGATATTTTGCCTTTGTGGAGAAAGCAAGAGAAGCCGGTATTGATGTGCCAATTATTCCAGGAATTAAACCGGTAGCTGTAAAAAGGCATTTGCAACTCTTACCTCAAGTATTTAAGTTGGATATGCCAGATGAGTTAGTAAGAGCTGTAGAAAGTTGCAAAACAAACAAAGAAATTCGAGAAGTAGGTGTTGAATTTGCAATACAACAATCAAAAGAATTGATGGAATATGGAGTGCCAGTATTGCATTATTATTCAATGGGTAAATCTGATAATATTAAGAAGATAGCTGCAGAGGTATTCTAAGATAAACATTCATTTATTTGAAAAGGTATTACTACATTTGCCGGAATGATAAAACAGGTTTGCTTATTACTAGTATTTCTCGGTTATATAGGGCAATCTCAAGAGGATAAGAAGTATTACAGTTTTGATGTGAATAACTTCTATGGAACAATCCTAAAACATAACCCTGATATATCGCATCTCATTACAGGACACCCATCGGGTGTGCTTCTTTCTGTGAATAGAAAAACTTTTGGAAGTAAGGAATGGCAAAAATTATATAATTCTCCGGATTATGGCGTATCATTTATCTATCAAGATATGGATAACGAGTTTTTGGGTAAAAATTATGGGCTCTACGCACATTATAATTTTTATTTCTTTAAACGTATTTTGATGCTTCGAATTGGGCAGGGTTTGGCGTACGGCACAAATCCATATGATGAAGATGATAATTTTAGAAATGTAGCTTATGGATCTCATTTTATGAGTTCTACCTTTGCTATGTTGAACCTAAAAAGAGAAAATATAATAGGAGGATTAGGTTTACAGACCGGGATTGGAGTAATTCATTATTCCAATGCTAATTTTAAAGCACCAAATAAGAGTACCAATACGTTCGTTTTTAATGTAGGCCTAAATTATGCATTGGATACAGAATATCCAGAATATATTGAAAAAGAAAAGGGAACGGTTAGAGGTTCTGAACCTATTGGTTATGGATTTATTTTTCGAGGAGGAATAAATGAAAGTGATGTTGTTGGGTCAGGTCAATATCCTTTCCTTACTATAGGTGCGTTTGCAGATAAACGCCTAAACAAAAAGAGTTCCGTTCAGTTGGGTGCGGAATTGTTTTTTTCTGAAGCGCTAGAACGATTTATTGATTTTAGATCTACTGGTGACTTTAAAGATGGAACTACAGGTGAGGAAGATTCAAAAAGAGTAGGAGTCTTTTTAGGACATGAATTAAGAATTAATAAAATATCAATACTTACTCAATTGGGATACTATTTATATTATCCATATGATTTTGAGGGACAAGTATATAATCGTTTTGGAGCGCGATATTACTTTAGTAAAAAGATATTTGGATCAATTACAGTAAGGTCGCACGCGGCTAAGGCAGAAGCTGTAGAATTTTCAATTGGATACAGATTATGAAAAAATTAGTCTTTATAATATTAGTGATTGGAGTAATCGCTTGTGATACGGAAAATTCTATAGATTGTTTCCAAAGAACCGGAGATATAGTAAGAGAAGAAATTAGTGTCTCAGATTTTACTAGAATTATAGTAAACCCTAATGTAGAGCTAATTCTGAAAGAAGGAGAAATTACTTCAGTTGTTATAGAAACAGGTGATAATTTGATAGACGAAGTATCTGCTATTGTAGAAGGAGATCGTTTAGTTTTAAGGAATACAAATGACTGTAATTTTGTTAGAGATTTTAATCAAACTAGAGTTTTTGTTACAGCTCCTAATATTACTGAAATCAGAAGCGCCACGCAATTTGATATATCTTCAGATGGAGTTTTAAAGTATCCTTCTTTAACCTTATTGTCAGAAGATTTTGTAGAAGATACTGAAGGCACTACCACAGGAACTTTCAATTTGGAGATAAATAATGAAAACTTAACCGTTACAGGTAATAATATTGCAACATTTTTTATTTCTGGAGAGACAAATGTTTTAAAAGTTACTTTCGCCTCTGGAACAGGAAGATTCGAAGGTGCGAATCTAATTGCAGAAAATATAGGAATTTTTCATAGAGGTACGAATAAAATAATTGTTAACCCACAACAATCGATTGTTGGAGAAATAAGAAGTACTGGAGATGTTATTTCAATAAATAGACCTTCTGTTATCGAAGTAGAAGAGTTTTTTACAGGTCGATTGATATTTCAATAAAAAGAGGTTTTGTATTAAATTTCATAGGGAATATTCTCTTAATAAAACATTTTAGGACCTAAGTGTTTTTCTAATTTAAAATTTATTTCAATAAAATTTTACTGCTTTTATATTTTCAAAACACTCTTCAAGCGTTGTTTTTATTGAGTCTTTCGTTTAAATATGACTTTTTAGTCTAATTTTTCATAAACTTATATTGGTGCTAATACCATAAAATTATTGTGGTTTTGTTATTGTCTAAAGTGATTAATAATTCATAAATTGATATAACTCTTCCAATAGGATGTCCCTATTTTAAAACCTGAAAAAAAGCACTATGAAAGAAAAAGAACATATGGAGTTGGATACTGTTTTAGGTGATAAAGAGAATTATTTAAAAAGAGAGTTATACAGTCTTGTTAAACAGGATAGTTTGATTTTTGAATTTTTGCAAGAAGCCGCCATTGATGGACTTTGGTTTTGGGATTTAGATCAACCTGAAAATGAATGGATGAACCCCAGATTTTGGATTACATTAGGATATGATCCGGATAAGATGCCCCATAAAACCTCTTCTTGGCAGGATATAATATTTAAAGAAGATTTAGAACAGGTATATGCAAATTTTTCTAAACACTCTCAAGACCCTACATATCCATTTGATCAAATTGTAAGATATCGTCATAAGTTAGGATATACGGTGTGGATTCAGTGTAGAGGGATTATAATACGTGATGATCAAGGTGTGCCAAGAAAAATGCTCGGAGCGCATACAGATATAACAAAACTAAAAAAAGCAGAAGAAGATCTTAAAAAACAAATAAGTAATTTTGAACATATTATTGATGGAACTGACCTAGGTACTTGGCGATGGAATGTACAGACAGGCGAAACTATTTTTAATGAACGTTGGGCAGAAATTATCGGATACACTCTTTCAGAACTAACACCAATAACTATAAATACCTGGATGGAACACTCTCATCCTGATGATCTAGAGAAATCAAATAAGCTTTTGCAAGAACATTTTGCTGGGAAAACATCTGTTTATGATTGCGAGGCTAGGATGAAACATAAAAATGGAGAATATATTTGGGTGTTAGATAAAGGAAAGGTAATTAGTTGGGATGATCATGGGAATCCGGAATGGATGATAGGATCACATCAGGAAATTACAGATAGTAAAAAAGCATTCGAAAAAAATCGACTTTTTATAGAGCAAGCGCCAACAGCAATTGCCATGTTTGATACTAATATGCGGTATTTGGCAACTTCACTGAAGTGGATTGAGGATTATAATATTGAAGATAAAAATATAATTGGGAAATCACATTATGAAGTTTTTCCCGAAATAGGAGATAGATGGAAAGCCGATCATCAAGAATGTTTGGCAGGCAAAGTGTTAAAAAGTGATGAGGATCGCTTCGAAAGATTAGATGGATCAGTCCAATGGCTTACTTGGGAGCTTCGTCCTTGGTATATAAATGATAACACAGTCGGTGGAATTTTAATGTATACAGCGGATATTACTAGAATGAAATTGATAGAATCTCAGTTACGTATAAGTGAAAAGGACCTTCAGAAGCAAATGGTTCATTTTGAGCATATTATTGAAGGTACAGGGTTAGGTACTTGGCAGTGGAACGTGAAAACAGGGGAAACAATTCTTAATGAACGATGGGCCGAAATGATAGGATACTCGCTTTCTGAGTTAGAACCAATTTCTTTGAATACTTGGCTTCAACATTCAACCATAGAAGATCAAGATAAATCAAATAAACTTTTAAAAGATCATTTTACCAAGAAAACACCTTTTTATGAGTGTGAGTTTAGAATGAAGCATAAAAATGGAGATTGGATTTGGGTGCTAGATAAAGGTAAAGTTGTAAGTTGGGATTCTGAGGGAAATCCGGAGTGGATGGTTGGATCTCATCAGGAAATAACTGAAAAGAAAAAAGATTTTGAGCGTAATAGACTTTTTATTGAACAAACGCCGAGTGCGATGGCTATGTTTGATAATGAAATGAATTATTTAGCAGCTTCAAAAAAATGGTTCGAAGTTTATGACATCAAGGGTAAAGAGGTTATTGGTGAATCTCATTTTGAAATCCTCCCCGAAGTAGGAGAAAAATGGAAATCTAATTATCAAAAATGCCTTGAAGGGGAGATCATTAAAAATGAAGAAGAATGTATAGAAAAAAAAGATGGAACTACGCAATGGTTGTCTTGGGAGTTGTGTCCTTGGTATTCTAATGAGAATAAAGTAGGTGGCTTGGTAATCCATGTTTCGGACATAACCAAAATAAAGAAAAAAGAAGAATTAAAATCTTTATTAAATGTAGCAGAAGGTCAAAATAGGAGATTGAAAAATTTTGCGCATATTGTTTCGCATAACCTTAAATCTCATTCAGGGAATTTTGAAATGCTCTTAGATTTATTTATTCAAGAAAATCCAAAAATGGGGGATAATGAGATTATTCAACTTTTTAAGATAGCATCCACAAACCTTTCTGAGACAATTTCTCATTTAAACGAAGTCGTTTTGATTAACACTTCAATAAATGAAAGTTTAGTACCTGTAGGTTTGAAAAAAACTATTGACGAAGCTACTAAAAGTGTGCATGCAATTGCTATTGAGTCTAATGTGATCATTAATAATCAGGTAGATGAGGATATAAAGGTGTTGGCCATTCCTGCGTATTTGGATAGTATCATACTTAACTTTATTACCAATGGAATTAAATACAGTTCAAAAGAAAGAGATAGTCATATAACTTTAAGTGCTATTGTTAGGGAAGAAGAAGTAGCATTGAGAATTGAGGATAATGGATTGGGAATCGATTTAAAAAAACATCGATCAAAGTTATTTGGAATGTATAAAACATTTCACCCTAATATTGATAAATCTAGAGGTATTGGATTGTTTATTACTAAAAATCAGGTGGAAGCAATCGGAGGCCGCATTGAAGTAGAAAGTAAAGTAAACCATGGGACAATTTTTAAAATTTACATGAAATATGAAAAGAATTGATATCGCTTGCATTATAGATGACGATCCCATTTTTGTTTTTGGAATCAAAAAAGTTATGGAATTGATTAACTTTTGTGAAGGAATCATGGTTTTTAAAAATGGTCAAGACGGATTAAATAATTTGAGAGCGATTATTTCTGCAAAAGAAAAATTGCCGGATATTATTTTATTGGATTTAAATATGCCGATATTAGATGGGTGGCAATTTTTAGAAGAATTTATTAAAATACCTTGTGATAAGAAAATACTTATTTATGTAGTTTCTTCATCTGTAGATCCAGAAGATGTTTTAAGAGCTAAATCATATGAAGGAGTAAGTGATTATATAGTTAAGCCTATATCGGTACAAAAGCTTAAAGAAGTTTTACAGGATTTTGAAAATGCTTTTTAGAAAGTTGTTCTAAAAAAAAGCTAGCTTGTTAACTCTCTAAATAGACTCTCTAAATCTTTGTTTTTTCTAGATAATTGAAGAATTTTTAATTCATTATCATGGGCAAAATCAAAAACAACTGGGCGCATATCAGTTGCAGTGTTAAATGTGAGTTGGTAGGAAAATCCATGAATGTTTTTAACATTTTTGATATGGTCAAGTTTTAGTAAGAAAGCTTCCTCAATACGATAATCAAATTCTACCTCAACAATTTGATCATTTTGATCGATCATTTCGTTTAGATTCATATCAGCTACTATTTCTCCTTGATTGATAATAATTACACGATCACACATGGCTTCGACTTCTTGCATAATATGTGTAGAAAGAAAGACCGTTTTTTCCTGACCGACCGATTTAATTAATTCTCTAATTTCTACAAGTTGATTTGGATCAAGGCCAGTAGTAGGTTCATCAAGTATTAAAACCTTTGGGTCGTGCAAGAGCGCACAAGCCAATCCAACACGTTGACGATACCCTTTGGATAGTTGATTTATTTTTTTATTCGATTCTGGAGTAAGACCAGTTAATCTAATTACTTCTTCTATTCTTGATTTCGAAATTTTATAAACCTGAGCGTTGAAAGATAAATATTCTCTTACATACATTTCCAGATATAAAGGGTTGTGTTCAGGAAGATAACCAACACTCCTTTGCACATCAATTGGTTGTGTGTTTATATCAAAACCATTTACCAAGGCTTCCCCTTCAGAAGGATCTAGGTACGTGGTTAAGATTTTCATCATTGTAGATTTTCCCGCGCCATTAGGCCCTAAAAAACCAACAATTTCTCCTTGCTTTACTTCAAAAGAAATTTCTTTTAAAGCATTTTGGTTATCATATATCTTAGAAATATTCGAAACTGAGATTGACATGAAATAATTTTTATCAAAAATAGACAATAAACTTTCCTATGCTAACGAGTTTTAATGATATTTATGTTTCTATCAAATATAAAACTCCGATGAATGTTTGATTTCTTTTAAAACGAATGTACTATTCAAAACACCAATATTCTCAATTTTAGAAAGCTTAGTTTTTACAAAGTCGTGGTATTCTTCAAGGCTTTTGGTATGAATTTTTAAGATAAAATCAACTTGCCCTGCCATATGATAACATTCCTGAACTTCTTCTAAATTTTGAATCTGCTCTTCGAATTTTTCAATGAATGCTTCGTTGTGATATCGCATAGAAACCTGGCAGATAGTTGTTATAGATCTGTCAATCAGTTTCTTGTCTAAAATCGCTACATATTTTTTAATGAAACCTTGTTTCTCTAATCTTCTAACTCTCTCATAAACAGGTGATGGAGTTATGTTGAGAATTGTAGCAATTTCTTTGGCTGTTTTCTTAGAATCCTTTTGTAAAATTCTGAGAATAGTAATATCTGTTTGATCTAATTGCTCCATGACTTATGGTTAAAAAATTACTTAAAAATAGTGAATTAAACATTGTAAAAAGTAAATGTAGTTTTAAATATTAAAATATGAAGGAATAATTACTTAATTACGGGGTTAATTCGGATATAAAAGTTGCTATTATTACTTTAGTGAGTAAATAACACTTGTTTGTGTTAAAATTTTAAGAAGGAATATGGATACAAAAATTTTAGTAATTGGAGCAAATGGGCAATTAGGTTCAGTACTTACAGGAGAGTTACAGAAGAAGTTTGGAGATGATCATGTAATTGCTTCTGATCTTAGAACAAGAGAGAATTATAAAGGGATATTTGAGATAATTGATGCTACCGATATTCATAGAATTCAAGAGGTAGTTACAAAACATAAAATAACTCAAATCTATCATCTAGCGGCAATTTTATCAGCAAAAGGAGAAGAAACTCCATTAGCTACTTGGGATATTAACATGAAAACATTGTTTAATGTTTTGGAAGTATCTAGAAAGAATACTATTGATAAAGTGTTTTTTCCAAGTTCTATAGCTGTTTTCGGAGAAGGAGCTCCTTTGGAGAATACGCCGGATGATGCATATCTTAATCCAGCTACAGTATATGGTATTAGCAAAGCAGCAGGAGAAAATTGGGCGCAGTATTATTTCCTTAGATACGGCCTGGATATTAGATCTATTCGATACCCTGGAGTTATAGGATACCAGTCGTTACCTGGAGGAGGAACGACAGATTACGCAGTAGATATTTATCATAAAGCGGTATTAAAAGAAGATTTTAATTGCTTTCTTAAAGAGGACACTATGCTTCCTATGATCTTTATGGAAGATGCTATAAGAGCTACAATAGAATTGATGGAAGCTCCAAAGGAAAGTATTACTGTAAGGACATCATATAATATTGCAGGAATTAGTTTTTCTCCAGAAGAAGTTGTTACAGAAATTCGTAAATTATATCCTGATTTTAAAGTGAAATATAAACCTGATTTTAGACAGGAAATAGCTTCAAGATGGCCAAAATCAATTGATGATGCTTCCGCAACCCAAGATTGGGGATGGCAACCAGCATTTGATCTGAAAGATATTACAGAGATAATGGTGGAAAAATTACAAGAAAAATATAAAAAAGGTTCAAGAAATAAAGAGATTCTAATGTTTTAGCTAATATAAGTTTCAGACGTTCGAATACCTTTTTTTCAAATAGATAGATAACAAAAATAAAGAATACATCATGTTTTCAAATATTAAAAATGATTTACAAAAAGAGCTAGATGATATTAAATCTGCAGGTTTATATAAATCCGAAAGAATAATAACAACTCCGCAAGGAGCAAAAATAGATACTATAAATACAAAAAATGTATTGAATTTTTGTGCCAATAATTATTTAGGGCTTTCATCTCATCCTGATGTTATAAAAGCTGGTAAAGAAGCAATTGATTCTCATGGATATGGATTGTCATCTGTGCGTTTTATTTGTGGGACACAAGATATCCATAAGGAATTGGAACACAAGACAGCAGAGTTTTTAGGGATGGAAGATTGTATTTTGTATGCCGCAGCTTTTGATGCAAACGGAGGGGTTTTTGAACCTATTCTTACTGCAGAAGATGCGATAATTTCTGATTCTCTAAATCATGCTTCTATTATTGACGGGATTCGTTTGTGTAAGGCAAAACGTTTCAGATATGAACATAATAATATGGTAGATCTGGAAAAGCAGCTTCAATCTGCAGAAGGATCAAGAAGAATATTAATTGTTACTGATGGTTCTTTTTCTATGGATGGTACGATCGCGCAATTGGATAAAATTTGTGATTTATCAGATAAATATCAAGCAATGGTGATGATAGATGAATGTCATTCTACAGGTTTCCTAGGTAAAACTGGTCGTGGAACGCATGAATATCGTGATGTAATGGGGAGAATTGATATTATTACAGGAACGTATGGTAAAGCTCTTGGTGGAGCTTCAGGTGGTTTTACTGCTGCGAGAAAGGAAATTGTGGATATGTTAAGACAACGTTCCAGACCTTATTTGTTTTCTAATACAGTTGCTCCATCTATAGTAGGAGCATCTATTAAGGTGTTGGATTTGCTTAGCTCTTCTACAGTGCTTAGAGATAAACTGGAAGAAAACACAAAATATTTCAGATCAGAGATGACTGCGGCAGGATTTGATATTGTTCCAGGAGATCATCCTATTGTTCCAGTTATGTTATATGAGGCAACATTAGCACAGGAATTTGCCGCAAAATTGTTAGATGAAGGTATTTATGTTATTGGGTTTTTCTATCCGGTAGTTCCTCAGGGTAAAGCACGAATTAGAGTGCAATTATCAGCAGGACACGATCGCGAACATCTAGAAAAAGCAGTAAAAGCATTTACTAAAGTTGGTAAAGAGCTGAGTGTAATATAATTACTAACGTTTGTTAGTGTTCAAAAACTTAGAAGATTCTTATTATACTGGGTTGTTTATTTAAAATATTTCATAGATTCTTATGAAATATTTGATATTTAATGATAATAGGTAGGATTCGATGAAAAAAACGAAAATTTATTTTGTATAGTTTTAGTTTTAGCTACTTTAGCAACCTAATAAAGAAACAACAATGAGCACTTTGTTTACTTGGAACCGATTTTATTTTTTCTTCTTTTATTTTAAAAGCAAGGTCGGGATCGCTATGTAAATAAATAAGCAAAATTTATAAAACTAGAATCCCGATGAAAAGTCGGGATTTTTTTTTGAAATAAAAATTTATAACGTTTGAGAAAGAAGGTTGCTATACAAGGAATAAAAGGATCGTATCACCATGGAGTTGCACAAGCTTATTTTGGAGAAGAAGTTGATGTAGATGAATGTATGTCGTTTCAGGAACTGGTTCATAGTTTAGAAAATGAAAAGAGTACGGATGCAGTTATGGCAATAGAAAATTCTATAGCAGGGTCTATCATTCCTAATTACGCATATATAGACGAACATGACTTAACTATCTGCGGAGAGTATTTTCAGCCTATTCATCATTGTTTGATGGCTTTGGATGGACAGGAGATTTCGGATATAAAAGAAGTATACTCTCATCCTATGGCATTGCTTCAGTGTAAAGAATTTTTTAGAGGACAACCTCAGATTAAATTAGTAGAAGATGCAGATACTGCTGATGTGGCAAAAAGAATTCAAGAACAGCAATTGACGGGTGTAGCGGCGGTAGCAGGAGAAACGGCAGCTATTATTTATAAACTAAATGTTTTAGCAAAAGAGATTCAGACAATTAAATCTAATAGTACAAGATTCTTTATACTGAATACAAAAGAGGACTCAGGTGTTGACAGTAAGGAAATCAATAAAGCTTCGTTGAAATTTTTAACGGATCATAAAAGAGGAAGTTTAGCTACTGTATTAAATGTAATGAGTGATTGTGGATTAAACCTTACTAAGATTCAATCATTACCTGTTATTAATATGCCGTGGAAATATTCCTTTTTTGTGGATGTAACTTTTGCCAAATACGGAGATTATCAAAAAGCCATTTCGATATTAAAAATAATGGCTTTGGAACTTAAAATTTTAGGAGAATATAAAAATCAAAACGGATGAGCATTCAGACTGCAAAACGGTTAGAAACAGTTGAGGAATATTATTTCTCTAAAAAATTACGTGAAGTAAGAGCATTGGCCGCTTCAGGGAAACCCATTCTTAATATGGCAATAGGTAGTCCTGATTTAGATCCGCCTAAAGAAGTGGTGCAAGCGATACAAGATGCTTTAGTTTTGGATGGAGCTCATAAGTATCAAAGTTATCAGGGATTGCCAGAATTAAGACAAGCGATTGCAGATTTTTATAATAATAAATATCAAGTTGCTCTAAATCCTGAAAACGAGATTTTACCGTTAATGGGAGCCAAAGAAGGTATTATGCATATATCATTGGCATATCTTAATGAAGGAGATGAGGTATTGATTCCGAATCCAGGATATCCAACATATACTTCTGTAACCAATTTGGTGGGAGCAAAGCCAATAAGTTATGATTTGGTTGCATCTAATGGATGGGAACCTGATTTTGAAGCTTTATCCAAAAAAGATCTAAGTAAGGTGAAAATTATGTGGATTAATTATCCACATATGCCAACAGGAGCTTCTGGTAGTCTAGAGGTATTAAAGAAATTAATCAATTTTGCAAAAAATCACGATATTTTATTGATAAATGATAACCCCTATAGTTTTATCTTGAATGATACTCCAACAAGTATATTGTCAATTGATGGAGCTAAGGATGTTGCTTTAGAGTTAAACTCATTGAGTAAAACTTTTAATATGGCAGGGTGGCGAGTAGGTATGGTTAGTGGAAGTAGTGATAAGATAGAGGCTATTCTTAAGGTAAAGAGTAATATGGATAGCGGGATGTTTCAAGGTATTCAAAAAGGAGCCATTGCGGCACTACATATTTCAGATAGTTGGTATTCAGAAATGAATGCTATTTATAGCCAAAGAAGAGAATTGATTTGGGAACTTGCATCAGTTTTAGATTGTACTTATGATAAAACAGCAACGGGAATGTTTGTTTGGGCAAAACTTCCTAACGGAATAAATGCAATGGAATTTATCGATACTATATTATATGAAAATAGCATATTCATTACTCCAGGCGATATTTTTGGAAGTAATGGAAAAGGATATATTCGTTTTTCATTGTGTGTGACAATGGAAAATATAAACAAGGCAATAAAAAGATTACAAGTAGAAGCATGAAAGTATTCGTTATAGGTGTTGGATTAATCGGAGGATCATTTGCTATTGATATCAAAGCAGCTTTTAATGAAGCAGAAATTTATGGTATTGATAAAAATGAGGAACATCTTGATAAAGCCATGTCATTAGGGTTTATAGATAAAAAGTCTAATTTTGAGGAATTAGATAAAGCCGATGTTGTAATCACATCAATTCCTGTAGATATTACTGTAAAAGTGTTGCCGGAGATTCTAGATAAGATTAATGATGAGTGCTTGGTTTTTGATGTAGGCTCTACTAAAAAGAAGTTATGTAATTCTGTAAGTGATCATCCTAAAAGAAGAAATTACTTGGCAGCACATCCAATTGCTGGTACAGAGTTTTCCGGCCCTCAAGCTGCTATTGCTAATTTATATCGAGGTAAAACTAATATCATTTGTGAAGTAGAAAAGACGGCTTTTAAATTGCAGGAAAGAGGAATGGAAATTTTTACCAGATTAGGAATGAGAATTCGATATATGGATCCTGCTTCCCACGATAAACATATTGCGTATGTGTCACATCTGTCGCATATTAGTTCTTTTATGTTAGGGAAAACTGTGATAGAAAAAGAAAAGAACGAAAGGGATATTTTTGATATGGCTGGCAGTGGATTCGCATCTACCGTTAGGTTAGCAAAGAGTTCACCAGAAATGTGGACACCCATTTTTAAGCATAATAAAGAAAATGTAATAGAGACTTTACAAGAGTATATAACAAATCTTACACAATTTAAAGAGTTAATGGAAGAAGATAATTTCGTTGAAATTTATAAAGAAATGGAAGATACGAATCACATAAAAACAATTTTGAAAGGAATTTCATAAAATAACCACAGAAAACGAATACTAATAAAGAATAAAAAATAGAGATGGAGAATAAGAAAGAACTTAGAACCTGGTTAGACGAATATAATTTAGATCATCCATTGGTAATAGGAGGTCCTTGTAGCGCAGAGACAGAGGATCAAGTTGTGAAAATAGCGCATCAGCTTAAAGATTCTGATGCTACAGTGCTTCGTGCAGGAATCTGGAAACCTAGAACAAGACCAGGTAATTTTGAAGGAGTGGGTGCTTTGGGATTAAAATGGTTACAAAGAGCAAAAGAAGAAACGGGAATGAAGATCGCTACAGAGGTGGCAAACCCTCATCATGTAGAGTTAGCGCTAGAACATGGTGTAGATGTTCTTTGGATTGGAGCAAGAAGTACAGTTTCTCCTTTTATTGTTCAAGACATTGCAGAAGCTTGTAGAGGGATTGATAATCCAGTATTGATTAAGAATCCGATAAACCCTGACTTATCACTTTGGCTAGGAGCTGTAGAACGTTTTTATACTTGTGATGTTAAAAATTTAGGAGTAATTCATAGAGGATTTTCAACTTATGAAAAAACGAAATATCGTAACATTCCAGAATGGCAGATACCAATCGATTTGCAAAATCGTTTTCCCGATTTACCATTGATTTTAGATCCATCACATATCGCAGGAAGAAGAGATTTGATATTCGATCTATCACAAACGGCTTTGGATCTAAATTTTGATGGGTTAATTGTAGAAACGCACTATGATCCTGATAATGCTTGGAGTGATGCCGCTCAACAAATTACACCGGATACTTTAATTCAACATATGAAAGACTTAAAAATTCGTAAAGAAATAGGCGTAGACGAGGCATATCAAAGAACTCTAAATGAACTACGTGCGAAAATTGACGTAGCTGACAACCAATTGCTAGATATTTTGTCTAAAAGAATGAAGATTTCTGATGAGATTGGTAAAGCTAAAGCAAAACAAAATGTTGCCATACTACAGTCTAAACGTTGGAATGAGATCTTAGGAAAAATGATTCTTGAAGGAGAGGAAAAAGGATTGAGTGAAGAGTTTATGTTGAGAATATACAAGGCAATTCATCAAGAATCTATCAATCATCAGGAAAAAGTTGCCAAGTCTTAATTTTGCGTAATATTTATTGGGTATAGAGATTTATTCGCATCTTTGCGTTATGACAGGAACCGTATATAAATCTACCGGAAGTTGGTATACCGTTAAAACTGATGATGGCACTGTATACGAGTGTCGTATAAAAGGTAAATTTAGAATAAAAGGTATAAAAAGTACCAATCCTGTATCCGTTGGAGATAGAGTAGATTTTAAACCAGAAACTGATAATGATAGAGAAACTGGTGTAATTGAAAATATAAGAGAACGCCGAAATTATATTATAAGAAAATCGGTAAACCTCTCAAAACAGACCCACATCATTGCTGCAAACATTGATGTGGTTTTTTTATTGGTTACACTTAATAACCCACCTACATTTACAGCCTTTATAGATCGTTTTTTGGTAACTGCAGAAGCTTATGATATTAAAGCAGTATTGTTATTTAATAAAATTGACATTTATGATGAGGAAGAGCTTTTGGAAATAAAATATTTAGCAGCCTTATATAGGAAAATAGGATATGAATGTATTGGTATATCTGCAAAGACGGGAAAAAACATTGATAAAGTTAAATCCTTAATGGAAGGACAAGTTAGTATGTTTTCAGGGCATAGTGGAGTTGGTAAATCTACATTAGTGAATTTGATTGAACCTAATTTGTCCTTAAAAACTGCAGAGATCAGTGATCAGCACCAGCAAGGCCAGCACACCACCACATTTGCAGAAATGTATGACCTTAGTTTTGACGCTAAAATTATCGATACACCTGGTATCAAAGGTTTCGGGATAGTAGATATGGATAAAGAAGAGGTTGGGGATTATTTTCCGGAGTTTTTTGAGTTAAAACAAGAATGTAAGTTTAATAACTGTCTACATATAAACGAACCAAAATGTGCGGTAAAAGAAGCATTAGATAACGAAGAAATTGCTTGGTCACGTTATAAAAGTTATTTACAAATTTTAGAAGGAGAAGAAGAGCATTATAGGAAAAATCACTATGATAATGAAGATTGATCCTTTTTTTTGCCATTTATAGGGTAACATTTCCTTCCGATAAGACACATACATAATGAAAGCTGTAATTCAAAGAGTTTCTGAAGCATCTGTTTCTGTAGAAGGAAAAAGGATTTCACAAATAGGTTGTGGCCTTTTAATCTTGATTGGTGTTGAAGAAGAAGATACTAAAAAAGATATTGAATGGCTGTCTGGAAAAATAAGTCGATTAAGAATATTTGGAGATGATAAAGGTATGATGAATAAAAGTGTTCTAGATATTGATGGTGAAGCGATAGTAATAAGTCAGTTTACATTACATGCAAGTACCAAAAAAGGAAATCGACCAAGTTTTATTAATGCTGCAAAGCCAGAAACTGCTATTCCGTTATATGAAGAATTTATAAAACAGTTGGAAGTGAACTTAGGAAAGAAAGTAGGTACAGGTATATTTGCCGCTGATATGAAAGTGTCACTGCTCAATGACGGACCAGTTACGATAATTATGGATACTAAAAACAAAGAATAATAACTACCCCAAAATAAAATTTTTATATGCGAAAAAAAATACAACTTGTTCTGGTTGCGGTTTTTGTATGTGTTTCTGCGAAAGTTAAAGCTCAAGATGACCTTAGTCTACAAGCTATATTAATTGATTCAGTACTTACCGAAAATGCCAATGCTATCGTACGATCAGAAAATGTAGTAATAAGTATTAATTCGGTAAACTCCGTTGTTGTAAAAACAAAACGTGTGGTTACCGTATTAAATAAATATGGAGACCGTCATGCCGATTCTTATGAACCCTATGATCCTGAGACTAAAATAAAAAAAGTGCAAGCAATTGTTTATAATTCTTTAGGTAAGGAGATTAAAAAATATAGGAAAAAGGATTTTAGCGATAGAAGTATGTATGATGGTTTTTCTCTAATAGGCGATAATCGATACATATATTTTGAGCATACACCTGTTGATTACCCATATACAATGGTGTATGAGAGTGAAGTAGAGACGAAAAGTTCTGCATTTATTCAGCCGTGGTTTCCTATCACTAATTACAATCTTAGTGTTGAAAAATCTTCTTATCAAATAATAAACCCTCAGAAAATTCCTTTGAGAACAAAGGAAAGAACTTTTGGTAATTATCCTGTAGAAATTATAAAAGGAGATCAAGAAATATCATATAAATTATCCAAAGTTTCTGCATTAAGAAAAGAATATAAAAGTCCTTCATTTACGGAGTTAGTACCTAGAGGGAAAGTGACTTTAGGTAGTTTTTCTCTGGTAAATGTGGAAGGTTCTGCTAATGATTGGAAATCCATGGGGAAATGGCAGTATCAAAATTTAGTTTCAGGAAGAGATGAATTACCAGAATCAGTTATTAAAAAAGTTTCAGTATTAGTCGCTGATGCCAAATCTAATAAAGAAAAAGCAAAGCGGATATATGAATATGTTCAAAATAAAACCCGATATATCAGTGTACAATTAGGTATAGGTGGATGGATGCCAATGATGGCAGAAGACGTTGATCGATTGGGATATGGAGATTGTAAAGGGTTAACGAATTATACCAAAGCATTATTAGAAACTCAAAACATACCAGCATATTATACCATAGTATATGGAGATTCAGACAAAAGAGACATAGATGCTGATTTTGCCTCTATGCAAGGGAATCATGTGATACTGAATATCCCAGATGAAGAAGAGGATATTTGGTTGGAATGTACCAGTCAAACAGCACCTTTTAATTTTATAGGAGATTTTACAGATGATAGAAATGTATTAGTTGTTAAGCCGGAAGGAGGAGAAATTAAGAGAACCAAAAAATACAGCCCAGAAGAAAATACATTGCATACGACGGCAACAATTTATTTACAAGCAGATGCATCTATTGTAGCGGATTTGGTGTCTGTTTCTAAAGGATTACAATATGATTGGAGATATTTAACAAAGTTAAAGCCGGTTAAGGATCAAAAATTACATTATAAAGAGTACTGGGATTATATCAATAGTCTTAACATTTTGTCATTGGAGTTAGAGGATGATAAAGACAATATTAAGTATCAGGAAAAAATTAAAGTGAACGCTACAAATTATGCCACAAAAGCAGGTAGCAGATTATTGGTAACACCTAATTTCTTCAATAGAACTAAGAGCAAAATGCCTAAGTACAAGAACAGAAAAACGCCTTTAGTAATTTCTAGAGGATACATAGATACAGATGAATACATCATTAATATACCTCCGGGATATTCAGTTAATAAACTTCCGGAAGGAAAAGTTTTAGAAACGGTTTTTGGTACTTATGCTTGTAATCTGGAAAAAATAGATGAATCTAAGTTAAAGTTTACTAGAGAATTGAGAATTAATGATGGTAGATACTCTAAAGAAAAATATGAAGAATATAGACAGTTTATGTCTAAAATTCGAAATGCAGATAAATCAAAAATAGCACTCAAAAAACAATAAAAAACTACCTAAAATAGATGAAAAGCTTATATAAATTAATTACAATGATACTTTTAGTGGTATCAGTAAGTTCGACAGCACAGGAATATAAATTCGGTAAAGTTTCTAAGGAAGAATTATTAGAGTCTTCATATGAATTAGATAGTTCGGCAAATGCTGCTATACTTTATGAAAATAAAAAGGTGAGTATTCTGTATAATACTTCAACTGGTTTTCAATTGATTACTGAGGTTTTTAAAAGAGTTAAATTGTATAACAAAGATGGATTTGACTATGCTTCAGAAGAAATGTTATTGTATAAAAGCGGTGGTAATAATGAGACTATAAGTGGATTAAAGGGAGCTACCTATAATATTTCTGATGATAAAATTATAAAAACAAAGTTGAAAAAGGAAGGAATCTTTAAAAGTGAGTTTTCGGAAAACTATAATCAACAAAAATTTACAATGCCGGCAATACAAGAAGGTTCGGTTATTGAGTATAAGTATAAAATAATATCTCCTTTCTTATCAACCATAGATAGAATTTATTTGCAAAGGGAAATACCAATAAAAAAATTGGAAGTAAAGGTAGCATCTCCCGAATATTTTAATTACAAAAAGTTCTCTACAGGATATATACCTATTAATTTAAAAGAATCTAAATATAATGATAAAATAACTTTTAATAATAAGTCAAGGTCTGGATCTGGATTTACTAAAACAAATTCTAGTTTTTCCCAAAGTGTTGTTGAATTTGTTGTGAATTTGGATAAAATAAGCACTGTTAATGTACCAGCATTTGTTGAAGAACCTTATTCAGGAAATGTAGAAAATTATATATCTTCCTTAAGCTATGAACTCTCATTCGTTAAATTCCCGGATGAACCAATTGATTATAGGTCAACAACCTGGGAAGATGTAGTAAAAACAATTTATCAAAATTCTAATTTTGGAGCTGAATTAAAAAAGACCAAGTATTATAAGGAAGATATTGATCAACTTATAACCGGTGTAAGTGATTCGAAAAAAAAGGTAAGTCTTATTTACAGTTTTGTAAAGAACAAGATGAATTGGAACAAAAACCGTTCAGTGATTACAAATAAAGGTGTTAGAAAAGCATACAAAGAAGAAACTGGAAATACAGCCGAAATCAATTTAATGCTTACCTCGATGCTTACCTATGCTAATATAGAGGCTAATCCGGTTGTAGTAAGTACTAGTGATAGACTAGTATCACTGTTTCCAACGTTAAATGGGTTTAATTATGTAATTTCCAGAGTGAAACTAGAGGATGGAAGTATCTATTATTTGGATGCCACCGATAAATATGGAATACCAAATATCCTTCCGAATAGAGTTGTTAGAGGAACTGGACGCGTAATTGCAAAAGATAAAACCTCGCAAATGGTTAGTTTTAGACCAGCAAAACCGTCAGTAAATCGATATAGCATACAATGTTCAATAGATGATCAAGGAATAGCAAAAGGAAGGTTGAATGCTAATTATAGAGATTACTTGGCTCATAATTTTAGAGTTCGAAATGCAGGTAAAGATGATGCTGCAAAAGCAAAACGTTTCGAAAGTAGATATGGTATTTCTGAATTAGATGAGTATAGTATAAAAGGTGTTAAAGAATATGGAAAAGGTGTTACAGAAAGGTTTAGTTTTATAGTCGAAGATCAAATTGAGGCAATAGAAGATGAGATATTCTTTTCTCCTTTACTATTTTTGAGAGATAAAGAAAATGTTTTTAAATCAGACGACAGAAAATATCCTATAGATTTCGGATATGGTTTTTCTAATAGATATATGGTAAATATAAAGATACCTGAAGGTTATGAAGTTGTTGAGTGCCCGAAGACGTCAGCATTTAAGTTACCTGATAATATGGGAAAATTTTCATTCAGATCTAATGTTACTAATGGAGTTATTCAGGTTGTGGTAGATGAAACTATTACTGCTTCAATGATTCCTGCTAATTATTACCCTGCTATTAAAGAATTTTATAATCAGGTAATTCAGAAAGAAAATGAACAAGTAGTTCTTAAAAAAATATAAGTATGAATATCCAAAATGCACAGAAAGCGGTAGATGATTGGATTAAAAATCATGGAGTCAGATATTTTAATGAGTTGACCAATATGGCGCAACTTACAGAAGAAGTTGGTGAAGTGGCTAGAATAATAGCACGTCGTTATGGAGAACAAAGCGAAAAAGAAAGTGATAAAAATAAAGACCTTGGAGAAGAGTTGGCTGATGTGTTATTCGTAGTTTTGTGTTTAGCAAATCAAACTGGCATTGATCTCCAAGAAGCGTTTGATAAAAAATTAGATATTAAAACAGAAAGAGATCACGACCGCCATCATAATAACGAGAAATTAAAATAATGTTTAGATCAATTATTTCCTCAAAAAAATATTGGATTTCAGTACTTTTATTGGGACTTGTTTTTATTGTATTCTTTAGTGTTATAGAACATTTTATGCAATATAAAGGCTTGGCTTTTGATACTTTTTTAGAAGAGAAAATACACAATAGTCGTTGGGTAAGATATCTCTTGTCTAGAATAGTTGGAGGATTAGTGTATGGGATGATTTTAGGATATTATTTTGAATTAAGAAAACGAAAAAGAAAACCAAACCAATAAGATGAATTTGAAATTAAACCACATTTCGAATATAAACACCACCACATTACAAATTACAGGATCTAAGAGTGAAACCAATAGATTGTTGATTTTAAAAGCACTGTATCCTGAAATAGAAATTGAAAATATATCAAATAGTGATGATTCACAGCTTATGCAAGCCGCCTTAAGAAGTGAAGATGAAGTTGTAGATATTCACCATGCTGGAACTGCAATGCGATTTCTTACAGCATATTTTGCAATACAGAAGGGTAGAAAGACAATTTTAACAGGGAGCGAGAGAATGCAAGAGCGTCCTATTAAAATTTTAGTAGAAGCACTTAGACAATTAGGGGCCGAAATCACATACGAAAAAGAAGAGGGATATCCTCCAATAAAGATTATTGGAAAAGACCCGATAACGAATAGAGTTTCTTTGGCAGCTAATGTAAGCAGTCAGTATATTTCTGCATTAATGTTGATCGCATCATCATTACCAAATGGATTAGAGATTGTGTTAGAAGGGAAAGTGACTTCTGTTCCGTATATAAAAATGACTTTAAGTCTACTTAAAGATGCTGGAATTCAAGGAGCTTTTGAGAATAATATAATTAGTATTGGGCCCGTAGAGAAAGTTTCTCCAAAAGTAATTGTAGTAGAATCAGACTGGAGTTCAGCTTCTTATTTCTATAGTATTGTTGCATTATCTGATAATAGAAGTGTAACATTAGGTAGTTATAAGCAAAATAGTTACCAGGGAGATTCTGCCTTAGCTAATATTTATAAGAAACTAGGAGTTGAAACTACTTTTGATAACAATAAAGTTACTTTAACAAAAACTGTAATACCTTCTGATACGAAAGTGTTAGAATTGAACTTATCGAATTCACCTGATATTGCACAAACAATTGCGGTAACTTGTTTTGGACTAGGTAAAGCTTGTTATCTAACTGGATTACATACGTTAAAAATTAAAGAAACTGATAGGTTAGAAGCATTAAAGATAGAAATTGAAAAACTAGGTGGAGAAGTAGTTATAACGGATGATTCATTAAGATTAACTGCTACTGCATTAATTAGATCAGAGGTTTCTATAGATACATATCATGATCATCGTATGGCTATGGCTTTTGCCCCATTAGCTTTGAGAACTAAACTCTTTATTAATGATGCTGATGTAGTGTCAAAATCATATCCAGATTTTTGGAGTGATTTGAAGAAATTAGATTTTGAAGTTCTGTAAATAAAAATATATATTGTCATTTACTTGACAACCCCTATATCCAGATTGTATATTTGCACTTCCAAAAAAACAGACACTAATGAAGTTATCACATTTCAGTTTTGATCTTCCACAAGATTTATTAGCAGAGTACCCTTCAGAAAATAGGGATGAAGCTCGTTTAATGGTTCTTAACAGAAAAGATCAAACAATAGAACATAAGCAATTTAAAGATCTAATAGATTATTTTGAGCCTAATGATGTCATGGTTCTTAATAACACTAAAGTTTTCCCTGCCAGATTATATGGTAATAAAGAAAAAACAGGAGCTAGAATTGAAGTGTTTTTATTACGTGAATTAAACTCAGAAACACGTCTTTGGGATGTACTTGTTGATCCTGCACGTAAAATCAGAATAGGTAATAAGTTATACTTTGGCGATGACGAAAGTTTAGTAGCAGAAGTAATTGATAATACAACTTCCAGAGGGCGTACACTTCGATTTTTATATGACGGATCTTATGATGAATTTAGACAAAAACTTACGGATTTAGGAGAAACACCTTTGCCAAAATATATCAAGAGAGAGGCAGAACCAGAAGATGAGGAAAGATACCAAACCATTTATGCGAAAAATGAAGGAGCTGTTGCAGCACCTACTGCTGGTTTGCACTTTTCTAAACATTTAATGAAGCGTTTAGAGATCAAAGGAGTAGATTTTGCAGAAATCACATTACATGTTGGCTTGGGTACATTTAATCCAGTAGAGGTAGAAGATTTATCAAAGCACAAGATGGATAGTGAAGAAGCATACGTAACAGCACGTGCAACCGAAACGATTAATAATGGTATTACCAATAAGCAAAGAATCTGTGCTGTAGGAACTACAGTAATGAGAGCATTAGAAAGTTCGGTTTCTTCAGATAATACATTAAATGAGTTTAGAGGATGGACAAACAAGTTTATATTCCCTCCATACGATTTTAGTATCGCAAATAGTATGATAACAAACTTTCATACACCAAAATCAACACTTTTGATGATGGTTTCGGCTTTTGCAGGTCACGATTTTATTAAAGAAGCGTATGAGGAAGCAGTAAAAGAGAAATATCAGTTTTATTCTTATGGTGATGCAATGTTAATTATCTAAGAAAACTATATACCTTATAATAACTCAAAAACTCCACTTTATCAGAATAAAGTGGAGTTTTTGAGTTATTATAAGTTGTAAGAATATATAATTTTAATTATAAACTGTAAAGTAAAAATTAAGGTGTTTGTTGTAGAAATCTTAAAATTAGCAAGTTATAATGGTTAATTCATAAAAAATAAGTATTTTGCGGAGCTTTTTGAAAATTACGGTAAAACCGTAATGTTTTTAAATAAGTTAGATATCGATTAATTTGGCTTTTTGTCGAAAAAAGTGAATAGTACCAATTATAGGTTCTTCTTTTTTGAAAAATTAGTCGTTTATTGTAAATGCCCTTAATAAATTAAGTGAACTAAATAGTAACCTATGAATAGAATATTACACATCGTTTTATTTTTTATCACCTTCTTTTCATTTTCGCAAACCAAAGTCGGTAATCTTCATTTTAACGATATTGACGTTTTCGAAAATGCTGAGCTAATGCTTAATGGAGCTGGAGAAAGAGAGAAATTATATACTATCGGTTTATATCTGGATTTTGAAGTAGATGGAGTGGAAGATGGTCTTATGGTAGCTGACAAGAATGCTACTATGGCTCTTACCATTAAAACAATTTCTGATATTTCTAATGACGATTTAACAGGAATTATTAGAAATGGACTAGAGCGTGCTACAGACGGGAATAGTTATTTGATGGAAGATCAAATTCGGGATTTTATTAAACTTCTTCCAAGTACGATTAATAAGTATGAAATTTTTAAAATTATATATACAGAAGATGAAAAGGTAACACTTTATAAAAATAAAGAACGGTTAGGTTCTGTGTCAAATAGTCTAGAGTTTAAGCAAGCACTTTTTAAAATATGGTTGGGTGATAATCCGGTAGATTCTCAGTTAAAAGAGGATTTATTAGGCTCATATGACGCAAATCCTATTTTAGGTCAATGGAAGGCTTATGATAAAAAAACAGGAGTTGCTATTAACATAGTTCAGCTATATATGATAAAGAATGAGGTTTTTGGGTCCGTACAACAAATGTTGCGTCAATCAGAAAGAGATGCAGTATGCTATCAATGTGAGGGAGATGATAAAAATCAGCCTGTAGAAGGATTGGTAATTCTTAAAAACTTGAGGAATAAAAGTGAGCTTAAGTATATCAATGGTAAATTCACAGATATAAGGAACGGAAAAATATCCGATTGCCAAATTTGGATTGATCAAGATGATATGAATGTGCTTAATGTAAAGTATAGAGGCGGAGGCGGAGTACACCAATGGAAACGTGTCAAATCATCTCGCAAGGATAAACGTGATGATTTTCGTACTGTAAAATTCTAAAATTAAAATACACTAGTTATATTTTGTAAATAGTTTATGCTTTCTGTTAGAGATACATGTATCTTTTGCATACTTTTGCAGTGAAATGAAGTCAAAAAAGAAAGACATAAGAGCGCTAACAAAAGAGCAACTTCGCCAATTTTTTGAGGAGAGTGGAGATAAAGCTTTTCGTGGAAATCAAGTATATGAGTGGTTATGGAGTAAAGGCGCTCATAGTTTTGAGAGTATGACGAATATTTCTAAAACTACCAGACAAATTCTTGAAGAGAATTTTGTGATTAATCATATTAAGGTTGATCAAATGCAGCGCAGTATAGATGGTACTATTAAAAATGCTGTACGACTTCACGATGGATTAGTGGTAGAATCTGTTTTAATTCCTACTCCTACTAGAACAACTGCTTGTGTTTCTTCTCAGGTTGGTTGTAGCTTAGATTGTAGATTTTGTGCAACCTCACGTTTGAAAAGAATGCGAAATCTAAATCCTGATGAAATTTATGATCAGGTGATTGCTATTGATAATGAAAGTAGGTTATACCATAATCGTCCATTATCCAATATTGTTTTTATGGGTATGGGAGAGCCATTAATGAATTATAATAATGTCCTCAAAGCCATTGATAAAATAACCTCGCCTGAAGGTTTAGGGATGTCTCCAAAGAGAATTACAGTATCTACATCAGGAGTACCAAAGATGATAAAAAAAATGGCTGATGATAAGGTGCGATTTAAATTAGCGGTATCCTTGCACTCTGCAATAGATGAGGTGCGAACCAATATTATGCCATTTAATGAGAATTTTCCACTTACAGATCTTAGAGAAGCATTAGAGTATTGGTATGAAAAAACCAACAGTAGAATAACTTATGAATATGTGGTTTGGGAAGGCATAAATGATAGAAAAGAAGATATAGATGCTTTATTAAAATTTTGTTCATATGTTCCCTGTAAAATAAACTTAATTGAATATAATCCCATTGATGATGGAGAGTTTCAGCAAGCTTCTAATGCAGCAATAGAGAATTATATAGTAGCATTAGAATCAAGAGGTTTTGTGGTGAATGTTCGAAGAAGTAGAGGGAAAGATATAGATGCAGCTTGTGGACAATTAGCTAATAAGTCCTAAATACACTTTTCAATGTGAATTATTTAGTAAGTGTTTTGACCCTCAATATGGATTATGCTATCTTCGCAACTAGTTAGAAAACAAAATAATCTGCTTTAGATTGAAAGTCGTTGAGAAAATAAAATTACCCATAATTGATGAGATGGAACTTTTTGAACAAAAGTTTTCTCAATCGATGTCTTCTAAAGTAGCTTTACTTAATAGAATCACGCATTATATTGTAAATAGAAAAGGAAAACAGATGCGTCCAATGTTTGTTTTTCTTGTGGCTAAAATGGTTTCTGGAGGAGAAACTAATGAAAGAACCTATCGCGGAGCTTCGGTAATAGAATTAATACATACTGCTACTTTGGTACATGATGATGTAGTAGATGACTCTAATAGGCGTCGAGGATTCTTTTCAATCAATGCACTCTGGAAAAATAAAATAGCTGTATTAGTAGGAGACTATTTATTATCAAAAGGATTATTGTTATCAATTGACTATGGGGATTTCGATTTGTTGAAAATAATCTCTGTTGCGGTCCGTGAAATGAGTGAAGGAGAACTGTTACAAATTGAGAAGGCAAGAAACCTTGATATTACAGAAGAAATTTACTATGAAATCATTCGTCAGAAAACAGCAACATTGATTGCTGCTTGCTGTAGTCTAGGAGCTTGTTCTGTGGAGCCGGATTCTGATTCGGTAGAAAAGATGAGGAAATTTGGGGAGCTTATTGGGATGGCGTTTCAGATAAAAGATGACTTATTCGATTATGGTGATGAGGCAATTGGTAAACCTACTGGTATTGATATCAAAGAGCAAAAAATGACATTGCCGCTGATTTATACATTAAATCATTGCACAAAAGAAAAAAAGAAGTGGCTTATTAATTCTATTAAGAATCATAATAAGAATAAAAAGCGGGTAAAAGAAGTTATTGATTTTGTCAAAGTAAGTGGCGGGTTAGAATATGCAACAAAAATAATGCATGAATTTAAAGAAAGAGCACTAACTATCTTATCAGAATATCCCGAATCAGAATATAAATCTTCATTAGAATTAATGGTTAATTACGTTATTGATCGAAAGAAATAACCTCTATTTATCTTTTTTTTAAGTATCCCGAATTGCTTTAACCTATTTTTTTATTCAAAAAAAATATATTGGTATTAGTTTTGATGCTTATGACTAATTACAATTTGTTTTTTCGAAATCAGGCAACCTTTTTATCTTTTTTAGCGTCTAAATCTAAGAGAATGGGGTTCATTATCTTTTAAAGAAAACAGTATTTATGAGTAGAAAATTATTTTTGTATATAGCCATTGTTCTATTATCAAGTTGCGCATCTGTAGAAAGGTATAATCAGCAAATAAGTAAAGCGCATAGCCCAGAGGAATTATGCCAGGATGTTGATTATGCATATAAAAAACTTAAAAAACTCCATCCAGATCTATATTGGTATATTTCTAAAGATGAAATGGATGAAAAGATTAAGAGTCTGAAAGGTAAATTAAGAGAACCATTAACTACTAAGGAGTTCTATAGACTATTTGCTCCAGTCATTGCTGGTATAAAACAAGGACACTTGTCTGTACATGCGCCTTTAGAAAGACAAGTGAAAAGAGAAAGAAAAGTAAAAGGGAAACGAGAATCTCCGTTTAATTCTTTATCATTTTATACAACGAAGAATAAGTTGTTTGTAAAAAAAGTTTTTAGAGGCGACTCAACATTAATACCTGGATCAGAAGTGGTATCGGTAGAAGATGAAAAAGTAAGCGATCTGTTAGGGTATTTTAAAACATTACATACTAGTGATGGGTATAATAAGACTTTTATTCCAGAATTTGTGGGCAGTCGTTTTGGATTTTTTTATTCAAATACTCATGCACAAAAAGATAGCATATTATTGCATTTGAGGCTAAGAGATAGTATGTATTCTAAGCATTTGTATGTGAGTTTTGATAAAATGAATACTTCTTCCAAAATAGATACTGCGGATGTGGTAAAGAAAAAACTAAGTAAACTCGAGAGGAAGATAGCTAAAGAAACCCAAAAGAAAATACGCAAGAAAAATTATAAATACGGATATAATAAAAAGACAAAAGATTATAACCGAAATTTTAATTTTTTGGAATCTGAAGTAACTACACCTATTGGTTATATGAATATTAGGAGCTTTACTAATGGTGGTTACAAGGATTTTTATAAAGAAAGTTTTGCTAAAATTGATTCTGCAAATTGTAAAAATTTGATAATAGATTTAAGAGGTAATCTGGGAGGTAGATTAGTAGAAATTGATGATTTGTATTCTTATCTAAGTGATAGAGAATATGTATTTATAGAAAAATCTAAAATGACAGGACGATTAAGTTTTTTACACCCATTTTTTCATACCAAATCTTGGCCAACCAAAACAGTTGCCACAATGCTATCCCCTTTATTAGGAATATATCAGATGTTTAAGGTAAAGAAAGAAAATGGAGAGGCTTATTTTAAATTTAAACAGAGTAAATTAAAAAAACCTAAATCAAATGCCTTTACAAGTAAAGTGTACGTATTAATTAATGGAGAAAGCTTTTCCGCAAGTAGCATACTTTCTACACACCTTAAAGCAACTAAGCGAGCAACATTTGTTGGAGAAGAAACTGGTGGAGCATATAATGGAACCGTAGCCGGAATTTATGCAAAAGTAGAATTGCCGAATTCTAAAATTAATATGCGTGTGGGGTTAATGAAAATTAATGCACCCTATACTATAGAACCCGATGGTTATGGTATTAAGCCAGATATTCTAATAAAAAGAACCGCAAAAGGTCAAGGTGAAGATGAAGCATTAAAGTGGATCCTGAAGGATATTAAAAAAGAAATTTAAAAAAAAATAATAGGGTCAGACAACCTTTTTGATTTTTATCACGTCTATGTAAATAGAGGACCTTAAATAATTGATTTTACTTTGAAAGTTATTCAGTTTTATAAAAACGAAACACAACTCATTAAGAAAGCTGCGAAAAAGCATCGTGATGCACAGCATCAGTTGTATGAGAAACATGCGCCTAAAATGTTAAGCGTATGCAGACGATATATTAGAGATGTTCATTATGCCGAAGAAGTAATGTTAAGTGGTTTTCTGAAAGTATTTACTAATTTGAAACAGTTTAATTTTGAAGGAAGTTTTGAAGGGTGGATACGAAGAATCATGGTAAATGAGTCAATATCGTTTTTAAGAAAACAAAAACAGGTGATTTTTACAGAAGATATTTCTGTTTATAATGAAGAATCATGGAATAATATCAATATTGAATTAGGAGTAGAACAGATTCAAGAGTTGATAGATAGTTTACCAGAAGGATATAAAATGGTATTTGTGTTGTATGCTGTAGAAGGGTATAAGCATAGTGAAATTGCAAAGACGTTGGAAATTAGTGAAGGCACTTCTAAATCTCAACTTTTTAAAGCAAGGAAAATGCTACAGCAAAAGTTAAACGAACAAAATAAAATAAGTAATGGCGCCATTAAAATTTGAAGATAGCATAAAGGAGAAGTTGGAGCAGCGTACAATACGACCATCTAATGGATCTTGGGAGAAATTAGAGGGAAAACTGGATGATCAGCTTAGCCAAAAAAAAACTAAAAAGTATTGGTGGTTAGGTATTGCTGCTAGTATAGCAGGGTTCTTAATTGTAACAACAGTTTATATGAATTCTGGCAATACAAGTACATCTTTTGATGTGGAATTTGTAGATGCCAATAAAGAAGTTATTCAGAAAAAAGAGTCTATCGATATTGTAGAGGTAAAAGAAACAAAATCAAAGGGCGAGGCCGAGGTAGTAAAAGAAAATAGTAAGGCAGTAGAAAGTCAAATTAAACAAAACACTGTTGTAGAAAGTAGTAAAAAAGAGAGTAAGAGCTTAGAAAAGAATGAAAATTTCGAAAAAGTAATTTCTGAGGAATATAAACCAATCATTGCGAAAAAAGCTTTTAAAGAAAATAGTAAAGAAGCTGTTGCGATACAAATAGATACTATTAAGAACAAAATTATAGAAGAAGATATCTCTCTGCAGATAACAACAGATATAATTCAAAGTAAGGTATCCGATATAATAGCTAAAGTAAAAGAACTTGAAAAAAATAATGATGTTATAACTGACGAAGAAGTTGATGCATTATTACGTAAAGCTCAACATGAAATCACAACTCAGCAAATTTTAAAATCTAATACGGTAAATGCATCAGCTTTGCTTCTAGACGTAGAATCAGAACTCGATGAATCATTTAAAGACCGTGTTTTTGAAGCGCTAAAGACAGGTTTTGAGAAATTAAAGACTACCGTAGCAGAAAGGGATAATTAAACATTCATCAATCAAATCTTACCGATTCCCTCTCTTAAGTGAGGGGGAAGAGTAAGTAAAATCTAATATTTATGAGAACAATAATAATGTATGTCGTATTAACGACAATGACGCTTAGTGCACATTTTCTAAATGCGCAAGACAATGATAATTCAGATAAAATTGAAAAATTAAAACAGGAAAAAGAAGAAATAGTAATTTCAGAAAAAGAGGCACTTAAAGAAGAAGTAGAAGCTATTAATGAGCGATTAGTAAAGGGAGAAATAACTACTGAAAAGGCGCAAAAACTAAAAGAAGTTGCTGCAGAAAAACATGCTTTAAATATAGAAAATAGATTAGCGATTATTAATAATCAGATTGCTTTAATAGAAAGGAATGATAGTGATTATTTGAATTCTAATAAAGGTAAAATTTCAATAGGTCTTGGTGCGAAAGATAAAGATAATGGAGATATCTTATTTGGGTTTAATGTTAATACTGGAAAGAAATCAAAGATAAGATATGATAGACGTACCTATTCTGATTTGGTAGTAGCTTTTGGATTGAATAATGCAATTGTAGATGGACAATCATTAGATGATTCTGATTATAAAATTGCAGGAAGTCGTTTTTTTGAGATTGGTTTTGCCTGGAAAACCAGAGTTTTTAAAAATTCGAATTTTATGAGAATTAAATATGGAATTTCATATCAATCTAATGGGTTAAAACCAACAGATAATAGATATTTTGTGGAGAATGGGGATCAAACAGAACTTCAGGAGTTTAGAGTCGAATTAGATAAATCCAAATTTAGAATGGATAATATTGTAATACCTATACATTTGGAATTTGGACCTTCGAAAAGAATAGAGACGGAAGAAAAACTTAGGTTTTCTACCCATCATAAGTTTAGAATTGGATTAGGAGGTTATGCGGGAGCAAATATTAGTACTCGTCAAAAATTGAAATATAAAGAAAACGGAGATAGAGTTAAAGATAAAATTAAAAGAGATTATAATACTAGTGATTTGATATATGGATTGAGTACCTATATTGGTTTTGGAGATATGTCACTATATCTTAAATATGATCTGTCTCCAATTTTCAAAAATGCATTGGTGGATCAGAACAATGTGTCTTTAGGGTTGCGTTTTGACCTTTAAGAATAACTATAATCGGTAGGGTTCTCCAATGAATTTTAATTTAAAGTATAAAACAAACGGGAATTTAACATTAATTTAATTTTTGAGTGTTACCCGGTTTTTACAGGGAAGGAGTTGTGTGCAATCACAACTCTTTTTTGTTTTCTAAAAGAGGGATGTTTTATTTTACCTAGATTTCATAAGGGATGGAGAATACTCTATTAATATACTATGAGAAGTAGAGTTATTTTACTTTTGTTAAATAATATACAAATAACTTTTAATTGTTAAATAAATTAATGTATACAAAAGCCTTAATCTAATTACGGTTTTAAAGTAAGTTGTTGATTGTAAGTATTTTATGACATGTATTTTTTTTATTCTTTAGTTAAATAGTATATATTTAAAACCCTTGAAAAATCATTTTTTTTTAAGGGTTATTTAATACTCTGATTTGTGATGCCCCCCTTTTTCACAAGTTAATGGAGATACTACTTATGCTAAAATTGGTATATAACTATGTAACTGTTAACCAAATTTTAGATATATGAAAACAAAATTCTATTTCGTAGCATTTTTTATGCTTTGTAGTTTTGGTATGCTTGCCCAAGTGCAAGTAGAATCAAAAAAGGCTTCATCGTTCGGAGTTTCTGAATACATGAGAAAAATACCGGCATTATCCTCAATGAAAAATATTATTTCGGCGGAAAGTATGGAGCATGTCGCTCCTGCAAAAAGAAGAGGTACTAATACAGTAGTTCCTGGTAAAGGTTTTCCAAAAGGAGAAGATCCTTTTTATACAGGTGTAGCTAAGAGTACTCCAGGTGTTCAGATGAGAGCTCCAGTGGCTTCTTTTGATGCACACATAGGAACTGTTCTTAATGATGCAACAGGTGCAATTGGCCCTAATCATTATGTGTATGCATTTAATTCTGGATTTGGAATTCTAGATAGAGCTGGAAACGTTCTATTGCCAGAAGCATCTCTTGGAACCATATTTCCAGGAGAGACTTTAGGAGATCCAGTAGTAGTTTATGATAACTTTGCAGATAGATTTATCATTATGCAGTTTAGTAATTCTCCAAATGGATTTCTGATTGCGGTAAGTCAAGGACCAGATCCGGTAAATTCAGGATGGTTTACGTATCGTTTCAATACAGGAACATTTCCTGATTATGAAAAATTATCAATTTGGAGTGATGGGTATTACATCACTGCCAACAAAGATCAGAACTCTCCTGATTCCAATGATGTTGTATTTGCGGTAAATAGAGATCAAATGCTTGCAGGTGAGGCATCTGCTCAACAGATTGGTTTTCCGCTTCCAGGAGCAGAAACAAATGGGTTTTATAGTCCAGGAGGATCAAATGCAACAGGTACTACATTGCCTCCGGTTGGTGTAGGACATTCTATAATTTATTTGCAAGATGATAGTTGGGCAGGTGTTTCTAATGACCACCTGAAAGTTTGGACAACTACGGTTGATTGGGCTAATCCAGGAAACTCCTCAATCTCTCAACCGCAAGAGATTACTACTACTCCATTTGATAGTGTGTTTGATGGAGGTTCATTTCAGAACTTAGATGAGCCAGGTAATGGTCCTGATATTGATGCTTTACAAGCTACAATGATGTATATGACTCAATATAGACGTTTTGGTACTCATAATTCAGTAGTGTTAAATTTTGTTGTTGATTTAGATGGAACGGATAGCCTGGCAGGTATTCGTTGGTATGAATTAAGACAAACTGCAGATGGACAACCTTGGACAATTTTTCAAGAAGGTACTTATGTGCAACCAGATGGGTTAAGTGCATTCTGTGGTAGTATTGCGCAGGATTCTCAAGGTAATATTGGTTTAGCATATACTGTAGTGAGTAGCACAGTGTTTACTTCATTAAGATATACAGGTAGACAAGCTAATGATGCACTTGGAACTATGACAATGGCAGAAGAAGTTTCTGCTGATGGAGATGCTCAGAATAACAGAGGTGATGGTCGTTATGGAGATTATGGTCAAATGACTGTTGATCCATTAGATGATATGACCTTCTGGCATATTGCAGAATATATGAAAGGTCCTGCTCCTAATGTGAGAAGAAGTCATGTAGTGGCTTTCAAAATTGAGCCTGCTATTATTGATAATGAAGCACCTTCTACACCTGCAAATTTAGCAGCATCAAACACTACTGCTAGAGAAACAACATTAAGTTGGGATGCATCTACCGATAACGTAGGAGTTACAGGATACGATGTTTATCAAGATGGAGTTGTAGTAAGTACAGCTGCTGGAACAACAACAACTGTTACAGGTTTAACACCAGAAACAACATATTCTTTCTTTGTAATCGCTAAAGATGCTTCAGGGAATGAATCTGGATCAAGTAATACAGTAAGTGTTACTACTTTAGAAAGTACTACAGGTCCTGGATGTCTTGATGGTATAGTAGCTCCATATGCAGAGAGCTATGAAGCTGGTCTTGGTGCTTGGACTCAAGGTACTGGAGATGATTTAGATTGGACTGTAGATGCTAATGGGACACCATCTAGTAGTACAGGTCCTTCTAGCGCTGCCGACGGATCGAACTACATTTATGTAGAGGCATCAGGTAATGGAACAGGGTATCCTAATAAGCAAGCGATTTTAAATTCTCCTTGTTTTGACCTTAATGATGCAAGTGCTGCTACATTCTCATTCCAGTATCATATGTTTGGAGCTAATAATTTTGGTTCTTTAGATGTAGAAGCAAGTAATGATGAAGGTGCAACTTGGACTAGTATCTGGAGCAGAACTGGAAACCAAGGTAATTCTTGGCAAACAGCTAGTATTGATTTATCAGCTTATTTAGGTTCAGGATTACAGTTAAGATTTAATAGAGTAACAGGTAATACTTGGAGAGCTGATGCAGCTATTGATGATGTAAGATTAACTGCTTCTGGTGGACCAGGAGGAGGAGATTGTGTTTCTGGAGATGTATCGTTAAGTATTACTTTTGATAATTATCCTCAGGAAACTTCTTGGACATTAACAAATTCTGGAGGTACTGTAGTAGCTTCTGATAGTTATTCTACGGCAAATCCTGATGGGTCAACAGTATCTGAAACTTTTGCTGGTTTAGCAAACGATACATATACTTTTACTATTTCTGACTCATTTGGTGATGGTATCTGCTGTGGATTTGGTAATGGTTCTTATACATTATCTAGCGCAGGAGGAACTATTGTAACCGGAGGAGATTTTGGTGCGTCCGAAGCAACAGATTTCTGTATAGAAGGATCTGCAAGATTAGAGACATACCCACTTAGTGGGCTTCGTTCTCAGGATGAAGATGCTTTTAAAATTTTCCCAGTTCCAGCAAAAGGGACTCTTAATGTAGCCGTTGGTAATAAGTCTATTGATAATCTAAAGATTTTCTCTATGTATGGTCAACTGGTAAAAGAAGTCTCTAATCAGGGAACTAAACAACAAATCGATATAAGTAATTTAGCTTCAGGAACATATTTTGTTCGTTTTACTTCTAATGAAACAGAGGTTATAGTTACAAGAAAGTTTGTAGTCGCCAAATAATAATCAATAGAAGTTATAATTTAGCCACAAGGAGGCTGTCTTTTTTAAGGCAGCCTCTTTGTTTATATGAATATTAAGAAATGAGTCTCAAGAATTATATTATTTTTGCTAGTTATATAATGTTATTTTTATTACTCAATGATTCATAAAGCCACCATAGATTCAGTATTTGATGCCATCCGATTAGAGGAGGTAATTGGTGATTTTGTACAACTTAAAAAGTCTGGAAGTAATTTTAAAGGATTAAGCCCTTTTAGTGATGAAAAATCACCATCATTTATGGTCTCTCCTGTAAAGCAAATCTGGAAAGATTTCTCTAGTGGAAAAGGAGGAAATGCTGTTGCTTTCTTAATGGAACATGAACATTTCACCTATCCAGAGGCGATTAAATACCTTGCTAAAAAATACAACATTGAAGTAGAAGAAACTGAGCAAACGGATGAGCAAAAAGAGCAAGCTGATGAACGAGAAAGTATGTATCTGGTTAGCGAGTTTGCAAATACGTTTTTTCAAAATACGTTGCATAAATCAGAACAAGGTAAAGCAATAGGGTTGTCTTATTTCAAAGAAAGAGGTTTTACTACAGAGACAATAAAGAAATTTGGATTAGGATATTCTCCAGATACCTGGGATGCATTTACATCAGAAGCAATTAAAAAGGCGTATAAACTGGAGTTTCTAGAGAAAACAGGGCTTACCATTGTAAAAGAAGAGAAACAATTTGATCGATTTAAAGGAAGGGTAATGTTTCCTATTCAATCCATGTCTGGTCGTGTATTGGGTTTTGGTGGAAGAATTCTGACCAATGAAAAGAAAGCGGCAAAATATTTAAATTCTCCAGAAAGTGATATTTATCATAAGAGTAAAGTGCTTTATGGGATATATCATGCCAAGCAATCCATAGCAAAAGAAGACAACTGTTTTCTGGTAGAAGGATATACGGATGTGATTCAGTTTCATCAAACAGGAGTTAAAAATGTAGTTTCTTCGTCTGGTACGGCGCTTACTTCTGATCAAATTAGATTGATAAGTAGACTCACCAAAAACATTACAGTCTTATTTGATGGAGATGCGGCAGGTATGCGCGCATCTATTAGAGGGATTGATTTAATTCTGGAGCAAGGAATGAATGTAAAGGTCTGCAGCTTTCCAGATGGGGAGGATCCAGATAGTTTTGCAAAGCAAAATACATTAGAGGAGTTGACAGTGTATTTAGAAGAAAATGCACAGGACTTTATTAGATTTAAGGCGTCGTTATTACAAGAAGAGTCTAGGACAGACCCAATTAAGAAAGCTGAATTGGTGCGGGATATGGTAGCTAGTATTGCTAAGATTCCGGATGTTATTAAACGAGAAATCTATGTGCAGGAATGTTCTCGTATTATGGATATTTCAGAAGAGGTGCTTTTCGATACGTTGGCTCAAATGCGTAATGTTGATATTAAGGGTCAACGAAAACAGCAAAAAGAGACTAAAAAACCGTTGGAGGTTGTAAAAAAAGAAGTACAGCAGCCAAAGATAAATGAGCAAAACGGCCTGGAAAAAAAGATAATCGAAATCTTATTGCTATATGGAACTCATGAGGAAGAGTTTGAAGATCTCGTTATGAAAGAAAATGAAGAGGGAGAATTGTTTTTAGAACCTGAGTTATATACAACAAAGGTTTTTGAAAAAATTTACCTGGATCTTCAAGAGGATGAGATTGAGTTTACCCAAAATACGTTTAAGGAAGTTTATAAAATTTTAATAGATCAATTAAATCAGCAAGAAGAGTTTAAAATTGAGCATTTCATAAATCAAATACCGCCTGAGGTTGCTTATGAGATAACAGAGATTATGATGGATGAAGAACGTCATGCATTACATAGATGGGTAGATATGGAGATTCATGTAAAGAAAAAAGAACACACTGTCTCGCAATACGTATCGGATACAATTCTTAATTTGCGAAGGTTCTTAATTAACGAAAAAATAAATGAGCTTTCACAAGAAGTGAAAGCCCAAAATTTTGAAAATAATCTCAATGTCTTAGAAGATATAAGAGATTATCAGACATTAAAAAAACTATTATATCGAAAACTAAATCGAGTAATTTAGTTGATATGTAGCAATCTGGATTGATGAATTAAGTCAGCTAGATTATCTACTTTAAGTTTTTTTAACAATCTGGTCTTATATGTACTAACAGTTTTTTCGTTAATAGATAAAGTACTTGCAATATCTTTATTACGTTTTCCTGATGATAATAAATTTAGTACTTCTATTTCTCTGGAAGAAAGCTTTTTGTACTTAACAACCATGTTGTTCTCGTTGGTATTCCCATTTGCCAACTGTTGTGTTAGATTGTCATTAAGATAAATACCACCACGAGCAACACGCTCAATAGCCTTTTTAAGAGTTTTAGTTGCAACAGTCTTTGATAAATAGGCTGAAGCACCAGCTTTAATAGCACTTAGTGCATACATTTCTTCAGGGTGTGAGCTAAAAATAATAACTTTTATTCCTGTGAATTCTTTTTTTATGGTTCGCAATGCCATAATGCCGTTAATTTGAGGCAAGTCTAATTCCATGATCAATATATCTGGAGTATTAGATTTCAAAATATCATACATTTCATTTCCATTGCTTACTTTTCCGATGATTTCAAAATCTTCGGAATTTCTAAGCAAAGAAACAATCCCTTTTCTAGTAATAGGATGATGATCTGCGATTAGTACGTTTGTCATTCTTGTTTACAATTGATAAATGTTAATTTTTAATTTTAAAGGGGTTAACATCTCTAGGGGTAATTCTGATACTTGTTTTCATGCAAAATTACTAAGAACTAGTTGTCGTAAACTTTTTTTTATGAAGTTATCGATAAAATGTTTGTTAAATCAGATTAACGGGTATTTCGCAGACAGGAATCGGTATCATTTTATGTTGATTTACCGTATTCAAATGGGAATAGATATTAAAAACTTCTAGTTCTCGACCAGAAAAATCATCACTTTTCTTGCCTAAATCCTTCATTTTCATAGCCCATTCCAATTCGTCATAACTCGCTCCAATCTGATCCTCATCACTTCTGCTATCTCCAAATAACCCATCAGTTGGAGTAGCTACCTGTATCGAATCCGGTACTTCTAGTACCTTCGCTAATTCATAAACTTCGCTCTTTAATAAATCTGCAATTGGACTTATATCAACGCCGCCATCACCATATTTAGTATAAAACCCTACGCCAAAATCTTCAACTTTATTTCCTGTACCCGCTACAAGGTACCCATGTAAGCCTGCTAAATAGTATAAAGTAGTCATTCTTAAACGCGCTCTGGTGTTAGCTAATGATAAATTTAAACGAGCAACAGAATCACTTTTAGGAGCAGAAGTTTTAAATTTTTCAAAAACTGGTGTCAAGTCTACACGTGTATCGGTTACTTTATTAAATCTAGTTTTGAGTAGAGAAATATGTTCTTGTGCTCGATTAACTTGACTTGGTGCTTGATGTATCGGCATTTCTACACACAATACATTGAGACCAGTTTTAGCACATAAAGTAGAGGTAACTGCACTGTCAATTCCGCCGCTGATCCCAATGACAAAACCGTTTATGTTTGCCTTCGTTGCATAATCTTTTAGCCAATTTACAATGTAGTCAATTACTTTTTCCGTTTGCATGTTTAATTTTTTAATAGTGTTTTTATGTATATCAATAGTACTCTTATAAAATTTATATCCCCAACAATAATAAATCTTAATTAACAGAATATTATAAAGTGTTATTTTATAAATCGTAATTTGATAATATTAACTTTGTGATTGTAAAATTAATAAAAAAAGATGGCGTTAGAGAGTAAGGGTAATTATTTATATAGATATCATAATATTGGAATGAAGAGTATTAAACTTTTAAGAATTATCGTAGTTTTTTGCGTTTTATGGTCTTGTGGAAAAGAAAATAAGATTGAAAAAGAAATTGCAGCGATACCAGTAGAAATTGGTATAGAGCGTTTTGATAGAATTTTTGCAGATGTAACACCAGAAAATTTAGCTGATGTAAAAGCTAAATATCCTTTTTTGTTTCCTGAAGAAACCCTTGATAGTGTTTGGATCCAAAAAACGAAAGATACCATACAACTAGAGATTAATCTGGAGGTGGAGAAAGCTTTTGATAATTTATCAACACAAAAAGAGCAGCTTCAATCTCTTTTACAGCATATAAAATATTATTTCCCTGAGGTTACAGTGCCTAGAGTAATTACAGTAACATCTAATGTCGATTATCAGCGTAAAGTGATATTGTCTGATAATTTATTGATTATATCTTTAGATACTTATTTGGGAGCAGATCATCATTTTTATAACGGTATACAGGCATATCTTAAAGATCGATTTGTAAAGAGTCAGATTTTACCGGATGTGGCCACGATGTATGCAAGGCAATTGGTTGAGTTGCCTAGAGATAGAACTTTTTTGGCGAATATGATTTATTATGGAAAAGAAATGTATCTAAAAGATTTATTTCTTCCTGGTTTTTCTAATAGTCAGAAAATGGCATTTACAGAGGAGAAGTTTGATTGGTTAGAAGCTAATGAAGAGGAAATTTGGAGATATTTTATTGATCGTCAATTATTGTATAGTACAGAGGCTGATTTACTGCCAAGATTTTTATATCCCGGACCTTTTTCTAAGTTTTATTTAGAAGAGATTGATCAAGAAGCGCCGGATAGAGTAGGTCAGTATATAGGTTGGAGGATTGTAAGTGCTTACATGAAAAATAACAATGTATCTTTGCGGCAATTATTACTAACAGATGCTGAAACCATTTTTAGCACTTCAAAATATAAACCTGCAAGATAATGGCAACAATACATAAATCCGAAATCAAAATTGAAATAGAACTGGATGAAAATAAAGTTCCGGAAAAATTACAATGGACAGCTAAGGATGGGGGAATCGAAAATGAAGAAACTAAGGCTATGCTGTTATCGGTTTGGGACACTAAAAGTAAAGAAAGTCTTCGTATTGATCTATGGACAAAGGACATGCCAGTTGATGAAATGAAAGTGTTTTTTCATCAGACGTTGGTATCAATGAGCGATACCTTTAATAGAGCAACGCAAGACGAAAAGATGTCTGCCACTATGAAGGATTTTTGTGATTATTTTGCGGAAAAACTTGACCTTAAAGAAAAATAATCTTTTGTTATAGCAGGAAATTGTTCTTTTTGTAGTGTATAATGAAAAGCCCGAGAAGTTGAAAAGAACAATAGTATTTGTATATAATGCTGATTCAGGTATTTGGAGTAAATACTTAGATTTTGCACATAAAATTATAAGCCCTTCTACATATTCTTGTGGTCTTTGTGGTTTAACACATGGGAGTTTTCTAGAAAATAAAGCATGGAAAGAGTTTAGGGAAGCTGTCCCGCATCAATTTATTTTTAAATATAAAGATTCGTTTTTAAAAGAAATGAAAGGCGAAGGGTGTCAGGAGTTGGAGTTTCCAATAATTTTGGAGCAAAAAGAGAATAGGTTAGATATTTTAATGTATGCCGAAGAGCTTAATCTAATAGATTCTACAGAGGATTTGGTGGATATTTTGCAGAAGAAATTGGCTTAAGAATTTGCCATTTTCTGATTTATTTCCTGTATGTAACTCAATATTTCATCTTTACCTAATCCCGAAGTAGATGAAGAGATAAAATAGTTAGGCATTTCTTCCCAATATTTCAACATTTCATTAGTATAGGCTTCAATGTTCAGTGGTAATTTGGTTTTTGTAAGTTTGTCCCCTTTTGTGAAAATTATGGAAAAAGGAATTTGATTTTCTCCTAACCATTGCATGAATTCTAAATCAATTTTTTGAGGTTCATGTCTGCAATCGATAAGAACAAATGCAGAAACCAATTGAGTCCGTTTTGAGAAATATGCAGTAATGAATTTTTGAAATACTTTTTTAGAAGACTTAGATACTCTTGCATAACCATAGCCAGGTAAATCTACTAAAAACCAGTTTTTATTAATTAAAAAATGATTAATCAATTGAGTTTTTCCAGGTCTTCCAGATGTCTTTGCTAAACTTTTACGATCCGTTAGCATGTTGATTAAAGAGGATTTTCCAACATTGGACCTGCCAATAAATGCATATTCTGGCAAATTGTTCTTCGGACATTTTGCTACATCGCTGTTACTCATTACAAACTCAGCGCTACTAATCTTCATAAAGTATTGTTGATTAGAAATTACGTTCTTGTAACCAAGAATGTAATAGTTTGTTAAACTCTTCTGGATGTTCCATCATAGCGGCGTGACCACATTTGTCTATCCAATATAAATCTGAATCAGGTAACAATCTATTAAAATCATCTGCAACTTCAGGAGGAGTAACGTTATCGTTTCTACCCCAAATAATGCAAGTTGGATTTTTCATGTTAGGCAGATCTTTAGCCATGTTATGTCGTATAGCACTCTTGGCAATAGCCAATGTTCTAATTAATTTGTTACGATCATTAACAGTAGCGTATACTTCATCTACGATTTCTTTAGTGGCGATTGCCGGATCATAAAACACATTTTCTGCTTTAGCTTTAATGTATTCATAATCGCCTCGTTTTGGATAACTTTCACCCATGGCACTTTCATAAAGTCCTGAGCTACCTGTTATAACCAAAGCTTTGACTTTCTCAGGGAACATTTTGGTGCATAATAATCCAATATGCCCTCCAAGAGAATTACCTAGTAAGATTACTTCTTTATATCCTAGCTGATCAATAAAATCTTTAAGGTATTTAGCAAAAGTACCAACGCTGGTTTTTATTAACGGCATTTCGTATAGTGGAAGTTCCGGTATTAACACCTTATATCCGTTTTCCGGAAAATAAGTGCTTACACCATCAAAGTTACTTAAGCCACCCATCAGTCCGTGTAAAATTACGATTGGTGTGCCTTCCCCTAATTCAAGATAACTGAATTTTCCGTCTTTTTTTAATTCGTGCTTCATTAATACTTCTTACAAGAATTAAAAGCAAATATAGCATTTTCATAATTAGTTTGAAGATTTTTTATGAATAGTGCGATATGATTTTTTTAGATTTTGACAATCAGTCATTTTTTTTAATCATGAATGCATCAAAACCAAGATTTTATGCGTAGACAGATGCCTTATAAGTAAATAAAATATTAAATTTTTAAATATGTCTTATGCAAGTTTCTGATGACAACTTATTAACAATGTGGTAGATTGTGGTAAAAAGTGGTAATTTTTTCAATATATTTGACTAATTATAGCAACAACAAAGCAAAAGTGGTAAATCTTATAGGTACATACGAGTGCAAAGCAGACGCTAAGGGACGTCTGATGATGCCTGTTGCCTTTAAAAAGCAACTTTCGCCTGTGTTGCAGGACGGTTTTGTCTTGAAAAGATCAGTGTTTCAGCCTTGTTTAGAGTTGTATTCAATGGAGGAATGGAGTCTTTTGATGCAGAAAATGAATAAGCTAAACCGCTTTAAAAAGAAAAACAATGATTTTATTCGAAGGTTTACTGCGGGAGTGAAAATGGTAGAAATTGATGCCACAGGACGTCTGTTGATACCTAAGGATTTAATAAGTTTTGCTGGAATTACAAAAGAACTGGTATTGTCATCGGCAGTTAATATCATAGAGATATGGGATAAGACACAATACGAAAAAGTAATAGATGATGCAGCAGTTGATTTTGCTGATCTCGCTGAAGAAGTAATGGGATTTGATAATGAAACAGATGGAATATCATAACCCGGTTTTATTAAAGGAAACCGTTGATGGGCTTGCAATCAAGCCGGATGGAATATATGTAGATGTGACTTTTGGAGGAGGAGGGCATTCTAGAGAGATATTAAAGAGACTAGGAGAGCACGGTAAGTTGTATGCATTTGATCAAGATAAAGATGCGTTGCTTAATGCTATTGATGATGATAGGTTTGTTTTGATAAATGAGAATTTCAGATTTATAAAACGTTTTCTCCGTTTTTATGGCGTGAGAAAAGTAGATGGAATTCTTGGTGATTTTGGAGTTTCGTCTCATCAATTTGATGTGGCGGAAAGAGGTTTTTCAACACGATTCGAAGCTGATTTAGATATGAGAATGAATCAAGGAGGAGAACTTTCGGCTTATCACGTGATTAACGAGTATGATGAATCGGATTTGAGAACTATGTTTTTTCAGTACGGAGAATTGAGAAATGCTCCTAAACTGGCAAGAGCAATTGTTAGTTCCAGGAAAGATAAGCCTATTAAAACAAGTGTGGAATTAAAGGAAGTGCTAAGTCCATATATGGTAAAGTATAAAGAACATAAAATACTAGCACAAATATATCAGGCTATCAGAATAGAAGTGAATCAGGAGATCGAAGTTCTTAAAGAATTTTTAATGCAGACTGAGGATATGTTGGATAAAGGAGGTAGGATTAGTCTGATATCGTATCATTCTTTAGAAGATAGATTGGTGAAAAGATATATCAGAAGTGGGATGTTTGAAGGAGAACCTGAAAAGGATATGTATGGTAATATTTCTGTTCCCTTTAAAAAAGTAGGAGGATTAATTGTTCCTGCTGATGAAGAGATTAAGCTAAATAACAGGGCTCGTAGTGCAAAACTAAGAATAGGGAAGAAGATCTGAAGATAATTATAGAGAGTTGAAACAAACAGTATATGACATATTAAAAGGGAAGTTTTTGATTGCGGATGATGCAATGAAAAACTGGCGTATGTTGCTCTTTTTGTCATTTTTAGCAATAATTATAATTGCCAGTTCTCATAATGCAGAAAGTAAGGTTCATGAAATCGCAAAATTAAATAATGAGGTGCGAGAATTAAGAACACAATTTGTAGACGGAAGAACAGAATTAATGCAATTAAAAATGGAGTCATCCGTGATTGAAAAGATGACAAAGAAAGGGATTAAAAGACCGACAAAACCACCACAAAAAATAGTAGTAAAAGAATAGAATTGTTTTGGCTGTAAAAGATAAGAACATATTAAATAGGTTATACTTCATTGCGGGATGTATGTTCATCTTCGCAATTTTGGTTGTGGTAAAACTTGTGAAAACACAATTTGTGGAAGGGGATATGTATCGTGCCAAAGGAGAAAAGCGTGTTTTTAAAACATTCGATATACCCGCTAATAGGGGTAATTTATATGATAGTAAAGGTAATTTATTAGCTACATCCGTGCCTAAATATGATATTCGATTTGATGCAGTAACAGTAACAGATAAAGATTTTAGAGAGAATATCAATGAGTTGTCTAAAGCGTTGTCAGAAGAGTTTGGGAAATCTTCAGAACATTATGATGATGTCTTAAGAAGAGCGCGAGATAATAAGAATAGGTATTTCTTGGTTCGTAGAAATTTAGGGTACTCTCAATATATGCGGGTTAAAAACTTTCCTTTATTCAAATACGGATCAAATCGTGGAGGGTTAATCGTAGAGCAACGCACGATTCGGGAACATCCAATTGGAAAGATCGCAGAAAGAACTGTAGGGTATGAGCGTCGCGATGATCAAGGGTATTATACCAGAGTTGGTTTAGAAGGAGCTTATGGACCTTTTTTAAGAGGAAAAGAAGGGAAGCGTAAAAAACAAAAAATTGCAAAAAATCAATGGAAACCGATAGGTGATGCTAACGAAGTAGAACCTTTGGATGGATATGATGTTATTTCTACAATAGATGTAAATGTTCAGGATATCACGCACCATGCATTATTGGCACAATTAGAAAAGTTTGAGGCAGAACACGGAACTGTTGTAGTGATGGAAACCAGAACCGGAGAAATAAAAGCAATTTCTAATCTTGGTCGTACCAAATCGGGTAAATATTATGAGAAGTTAAACTATGCTGTTGGTGAATCTCATGAGCCAGGATCAACTTTTAAATTAATGGCCATGGTCGCTGCTTTAGAAGATAGAGTGATTGATTCTAGTTATGTGGTAGATACAGAAAACGGTCGTGTAAAATTTTATGACAGAGTTGTAAAAGATTCTAAATGGGGAGGATATGGGAAAATATCTGCTGCAAAAGCATTTGAGTTGTCATCAAATACCGCTTTTGCTAAGATCATTGATGAGAATTATAAGAATGATCCAAAGAAATTCGTAAACCGATTAATGAATATGGGTTTACATAAAACATTAGGATTATCTATTAAAGGAGAAGGTAAACCAATAATCCCTTATCCAGGAGATAAAGATTGGTATGGTACTACGTTGCCATGGATGGCACATGGATACGGTGTTGCAATAACTCCGCTTCAAACACTAGCTTTCTATAATGCAATAGCTAATAATGGAGAGATGGTAAAGCCTAGGTTTATAAAAGAAGTAAAAGCTTGGGATAGAACGAAAGAAAAATTTGATAAAGAAGTGCTAAATCCTGCGATATGCTCTAAAGAAACAGCAAAGATTGTACAGGAAATGATGAAAAATGTAGTGATCAGAGGAACGGCTGATAATATACATACCGAGAATTTTCAGATAGCTGGAAAAACAGGTACATGTTGGGGTAATTATGGAAAAGCTAAAGAAAGAGAATATATATCGTCTTTTGCTGGGTATTTTCCTGCAGAAGATCCTAGGTATTCTTGTATTGTAGTTATTCATAAGCCTAATAAAGAAAAAGGGTACTATGGTAATATCGTTGCTGCTCCAGTTTTTAAAACAATAGCTTTAAAAGTATATAATGACATACCTGTTGTAGATGAGGTATCTCCAGATATAGTAGAAAGCAAAGAAATATCAGAAAGCTATGAGGGGTATTTTCAGAAGGCAAGAAAATACAAAACAATAATGCCCAATTTAAAAGGGATGCCCGCTATGGATGTTATTTCCCTTTTAGAGAATATGGGATTAAAAGTCGAAGTAAAAGGTTCAGGTAAAGTGAAGAGTCAGTCAATTGAACCTGGAACCAAAGTACAAACTAATCAAATTATTAGGATAGAATTATCGTGATCGAGTTAAAAGATATTTTATATAAAGTGCCTATGAACGCTGTTGTTGGAAATACAACAACTCGCGTAAGGAAGATTGAATTTGATTCCAGAAAAATCGAAGAAGATGATGTGTTTGTTGCGATTCGAGGAACCGTGGTAGATGGTCATGATTATGTAGAGAAGGCAATCAATCAAGGAGCGATAGCCATCATATGTGAAATAATGCCAGAGTTTCTGGTTGATGGTTTGGTTTATATTCAGGTAGAAGATGCTCAAAAAGCACTTGCGATAATTGCTGCTAATTATTATGAGTCGCCATCAGAGAATTTGAAGCTAGTTGGGGTAACAGGCACTAATGGTAAAACAACTATAGCAACTTTGTTATATCAGCTTTTTAAAAAAGCGGGTTATAAAGTTGGTTTGCTTTCTACTGTAAAAGTTCTTGTAGATGATATAGAATACAAGGCAACACATACTACCCCTGATTCTTTAACAATAAACTACTACTTAAAGGAGATGAATGCTGTAGGTGTAGAGTATTGTTTTATGGAAGTAAGCTCACATGGAATTGATCAAAAACGAACAGCAGGTTTGGTGTTTGAAGGAGGCGTTTTTACAAACCTTTCGCATGATCATCTTGATTACCATAATACTTTTAAAGAATACAGAGATGTAAAAAAGGTGTTTTTTGATGAATTAGGTAGTAAGGCTTTTGCACTAACTAATAAAGATGATAAAAATGGAAGCTTTATGCTTCAGAACACAAAGGCTAAACAATATACATATGCGCTAAAATCTTATGGAGATTTTAGAGGACAGATTCTAGAAAATAGCCTTAGTGGTTTATTGCTAAAAATAAATGATAATGATGTTTGGACTAAGTTGATAGGAAGCTTTAATGCTTATAATCTTTTGGCAATTTTTGGAACAGCAGAGTTATTAGGACTTGAAACATTGGAAATATTACAATTATTAAGTGATTTAGAAAGTGTAAGTGGAAGATTTGAGTATTTGATTTCTGATAAAAAAATCACCGCTATTGTGGATTATGCGCATACACCCGATGCACTGAAGAACGTATTAGAAACGATTAATGATATACGTACCAATAATGAAACTTTAATTACTGTGGTGGGTTGCGGAGGAGATCGAGATAAAGCAAAAAGACCAGTGATGGGTAATATTGCTTCTGCACTAAGTAATAAAGTGGTTTTTACGAGTGATAACCCAAGAACAGAGAGTCCTGAACAGATTATTGAAGATATAGAGAAAGGTGTAGAGCCTCAGAATTATAAGAAAATAATGTCAATTACAGATAGAAAACAGGCTATAAGAACTGCTTGTCAATTCGCAGAAGAGAACGATATTATTTTGATAGCAGGCAAAGGTCATGAAACCTATCAGGAGATACATGGAGAGCGAATAGATTTTAATGATTTTGAAATAGTAAAAGAAGAACTAAAAAAAATTGGAAAATAAATAAATCCTTCCATTACAAGCTGTTTAGAGCTAACATGAAAGGTGAAGATACATATGTTATATTATTTGTTTCAATATTTAGAAAGTGAATACCAGTTTCCTGGAGCATCCCTGTTTCAGTTTATTACATTTAGAGCAGCAATGGCAATTATTTTATCGCTATTGATTTCTACTATTTATGGTAAACGAATCATACTTTTTCTGCAAAAAAAACAGATGGGTGAAAGCATAAGGGAGCTTGGACTAGATGGGCAATCGGAGAAAGCAGGTACTCCAACTATGGGTGGAATTATTATAATTTTGGCGACGCTGGTTCCGGCATTGCTTTTTGCTAAGCTTGATAATATTTATATCATCCTCTTGATAATAACCACTTTGTGGATGGGTGTTATTGGTTTTACAGATGATTACTTAAAAATTAAAAAGAAAGATAAAGAAGGATTAGCCGGGAGATTTAAAGTGATCGGACAAGTTGGGCTTGGTATTATTGTTGGATGTACGATGTATTTTCATGAGGACATAACGATCAAAGAAGAAAAGGTTAATTCTGATATAGAGCAAGTTGTAACAGTAGAAGGTGAATCGGATTTTAACCCTGCAATCAAATCTACAAAAACAACCTTGCCGTTTATTAAAAATAACGAGTTCGATTATGCTAGCTTGATTACATGGATCAATCCAAGTCTAGCTAATTACGCTTGGTTAGTTTTTATACCCATAGTAATTTTTATTGTAACTGCTGTTTCTAATGGAGCTAACCTTACTGATGGAATTGATGGGTTAGCAGCAGGGTCTTCAGCGATTATAGTGCTCACATTAGCATTGTTTGCTTGGGTGTCTGGTAATATTGTTTTTTCGGATTATCTAAACGTCATGTATATCCCTAATTCTGGTGAAATAACCATTTATGTAGCGGCATTCGCAGGAGCATTGGTTGGTTTTCTTTGGTATAATACGTATCCGGCTCAGGTGTTTATGGGAGATACCGGCAGCTTGACTATAGGAGGTATAATTGCGGTGATTGCTATTGCAATTAGAAAAGAGTTTTTGATTCCTATCGTATGCGGAATCTTTTTTATAGAAATAGTATCTGTGATGATGCAAGTGAGTTGGTTTAAATATACCAAGAAAAAATATGGAGATGGAAGAAGAATATTTTTGATGTCACCACTACACCATCATTATCAGAAAAAGGGGATTCATGAAAGTAAGATTGTAGCAAGATTCTGGATCATTGGAATTTTTCTAGCAATCATTGCGGTGATTACTTTAAAAGTGAGGTAAGGTGAAAAAACTAGTGGTTCTTGGTGCTGGAGAAAGTGGAGTGGGGACTGCTATTCTGGGGAAAAAAGAAGGGTTTGATGTATTTGTTTCTGATAAGGGGATAATTACGGATTTATATAAAGAAGTTCTTGGAAATTTTGAAATCGAATTGGAAGAGCAAAAGCATACAGAGGATAGAATTCTGAGTGCAGATGTAGTAATGAAAAGTCCTGGGATTCCTGATAAAGTGGAGCTGGTTAAGAAGTTACTCGAAAAAGGAATACCGGTGATCTCGGAAATTGAATTTGCTTCAGAGTTTACATCAGCTAAAATTGTTGGAGTAACAGGAAGTAATGGTAAGACTACTACTACGATACTTACGCATCACGTGCTTAAGAATGGAGATTTGAATATAAGTATGGCTGGTAATATTGGAGATAGTTTTGCAAAACAAGTAGCAGAAAATGATACTCCATATTATGTGTTAGAGTTGAGTAGTTTTCAGCTTGATGGGATTAAAAATTTTGCACCACATATTGCGGTGCTGACAAATATTACACCTGATCATTTGGATCGATATGAATATAAATTTGAAAATTATATCGCTTCAAAATTCAGAATTACAATGAATCAAACAGAGAGTGATTATTTTATCTATGATGGAGATGATGAGGTAATAACAAAGTATATAGAAGAGCATCCTATTCGTTCAAAATTATTACCATTTTCATTAAAGAAAAAGGTAGAAAACGGAGCGTATTTGGAAGGAAAAAACATAAAAATAATAATAGACAACAACGAATTTATCATGCCAACAAAAAATTTAGCACTAAAAGGAAATCACAACGTAAAAAATGCGATGGCTGCTGCCACAGTATCACAATTGTTGAAAATCAGAAAGACAACGATAAGAGAATGTCTTGAGAATTTTCATGGTGTTGAGCATCGATTAGAGAATGTACTGAAAATAAACAATGTTCAGTATGTGAATGATTCTAAAGCAACCAACGTAAATGCAACGTTTTATGCCCTGGATGCAATGAAATCTGCCACAGTATGGATTGTTGGTGGTGTTGATAAAGGAAATGATTATACGGAGTTGTATCCTTTGGTAAATGAAAAAGTAAAAGCAATTATTTGTTTAGGAGTGGATAATACCAAAATAATTAATGCTTTTGGTAATTGTGTAGATAATATTGTTGAAACACAGTCTATGAAGGATGCTGTGAATATGGCTTATAAAATTGCAGAGAGAAATGAAAATGTGTTGTTGTCGCCAGCTTGTGCAAGTTTTGACCTTTTTAAAAACTATGAAGAAAGAGGGAGACAGTTTAAAGAAGCAGTAAGAGAACTGTAAGTAAAGAAAACATAAAGTAAATAGTTAGAATAAAAATAAGTAATACTATAAAAGTGACTAAGGTTTTAAGCAATATAAAAGGAGATAAGGTGATATGGGCAATTGTTGCTCTATTGGCATTATTTTCATTTCTACCTGTATATAGTGCTAGTAGTAACTTAGCTTACTTATATGGAGATGGAAATACTTTTGTGTTTTTGGTAAAACATTTTGCCCACTTGCTTTTAGGTTTTGGTATCATGTACTGGGTTCATAAAATCCCATATCATTATTTTAAAGGGCTTTCTATTATTATGTTACCTGTTGTTGTAGTCTTGTTGTTGTTTACTATGGCGCAGAATAACACAATTGGCGGGGCAAATGCTAGTAGATGGATTCGTTTGCCGTTTGTGGGGGTTACCTTTCAGACATCTACGTTGGCAGCTGTGGTACTAATGGCATATGTAGCTAGATATTTATCCAAAGTCAGAGATAAGAAAATAACCTTTAAAGAGTCGTTGATTCCACTTTGGTTACCTGTCTTTATAATTTTGATGTTGATATTACCGGCAAACTTTTCTACAGCAGCAATTATTTTCTCAATGGTAATTATGCTGGTGTTTTTAGGAGGGTATCCTCTACGGCATATTACAGTGGTACTTGGAACAGGATTGTTAGCGTTAACATTTTTTATTTTAACAGCAAAAGCATTTCCTGATGCTTTTCCGAATAGGGTTGATACCTGGGTAAGCAGAGCAGATAACTTTTTTAATGATAAAGATACTCCAGAGGATTATCAGATAGAACGAGCAAAAATAGCTATAGCTAGAGGTGGAGTAATGGGACAAGGACCTGGTAAAAGTGTACAAAGAAACTTTTTACCACAATCTTCTTCGGATTTTATTTATGCCATTATTATAGAAGAATGGGGGTTAGTAGGTGGTGTATTTTTAATGTTCATGTATTTGATGTTGTTGTTTAGGTTAGTTATTGTAGCTCATAAAAGCACTGATATATTCGGTAAACTATTAGTAATCGGTGTCGGGTTGCCTATCGTCTTTCAGGCATTGATTAATATGGCAGTTGCTGTAGAGTTATTTCCAGTTACGGGTCAGACACTTCCGTTAGTTAGTAGCGGTGGAACATCGATTTGGATGACATGCATGGCATTAGGTATGGTATTGAGTATAAGCAGCAGTAGAAATGCAACTATAGAAGAGGAACCTAATTCTGACAGTACAAACAAGGATGGTTTAAATGTAAAAGAAGAAAATCCATTAGAGGTTTTGAGTGAAGCAATATGAAGCAAGAACTAAGAATCATATTATCAGGAGGAGGAACAGGAGGACATATTTATCCTGCGATTTCTATTGCCAATGAGTTAAAGCGTAGGTATCCTGAAGCTGCTATATTGTTCGTGGGAGCCAAAGACCGCATGGAAATGCAGAAGGTCCCACAAGCTGGTTATAAAATAGAAGGTTTATGGATTAGCGGAATTCAGCGTAAATTAACACTGAGTAACCTATTATTTCCTATAAAGTTACTAAGTAGCCTTTGGAAATCAAGAAAGATTATTAAAAGTTTTAATCCAGATATAGTCATTGGTACAGGAGGTTTTGCTAGTGGTCCATTATTAAAAATGGCGAATTCAGCAAAAGTACCTACAGTACTTCAAGAGCAAAACTCATTTCCAGGTATTACTAATAAATGGCTGGCAAAAGGAGCAGATAAAATTTGTGTGGCTTATGATAATATGGAACGATTTTTTCCAAATGAAAAAATTATAAAGACAGGGAATCCTGTACGCCAAGATCTATTAGAAATAGACAGTAAAAGAAAAGATGCGATTTCAAAATATAATCTTGATCCAGAAAAGAAAACGGTTCTGATAATAGGTGGAAGTCTTGGAGCTAGAAGAATCAATCAATTAATTGAAAAAGAACTTGAGTTTTTTAATAAGAAAGAAATTCAGATACTTTGGCAATGTGGGAAACTGTATTATGATGAGTATAAAAAATATGATAGCAAGAAGGATGTGCAGGTTCATCAGTTTTTAGATACGATGGATTTTGCATATGCTGCAGCCGATGTTATTGTTTCAAGAGCAGGAGCGAGTTCTGTTTCCGAATTATGTATTGTAGCTAAACCTACATTGTTTATACCATCTCCTAATGTTGCAGAAGATCATCAAACTAAGAATGCTGATGCGATTGTAAGTCAGTATGGAGCTAAAATGCTAAAAGAAATTGAACTTGATGAAAAGTTTCAAAAAACAGTATCTCAATTATTAGAGTCAGAAGCGATGCAGATAAAATTAACCCATGCGATAAAAAAGCTAGCATTGCCAAATGCAACAAAAGATATAGTGAACGAAATTGAGTTGTTGATAAAAAAAGAAAAGGTTGAAGTTGAAGAATGAATAAAGATTTAAAAAACATAAAGAATATATATTTTATCGGTATCGGAGGTATTGGTATGAGTGCACTTGCACGATATTTTAAGTTTTTAGGTAAAAATGTAGCAGGATATGACAAGACTCCAACTCAGATTACTTCTGATTTAGAGGATTTAGGAATTCAGATTCATTTTAAGGATGATGTTAATGCAATTCCACAAGCCTTTTTAAGCCCTCAAGAAACGCTCGTTGTTTATACTCCTGCAATTCCTGTGACTCATACGGAATTAAACTATGTACAGAATAATGGGTTTTCCATCAAAAAAAGAGCTGAAGTTCTAGGGATCATAACTCACGGGACATACACGTTGGCTGTTGCTGGAACCCATGGAAAAACTACCACCACTGCAATTTTGGCACATTTATTAAAGGAAAGTGGAGCAAAAGTAACTGCTTTTTTAGGAGGAATAAGCGAAAATTATAATTCTAATCTTATCCTCGAAGGAAATGAAGTGGTCGTTGTAGAGGCTGATGAATTTGATAGATCATTTTTACAACTCTATCCGGACATAGCAGCGGTTACATCTATGGATGCGGATCATCTGGATATTTATAAAAAGGCAAATGCTTTAGAAGAATCGTTTATAGAATTTTCATCAAGAGCTAAAGATCATCTTTTGGTTTGCAGTGGATTACCTCTTTCGGGTAATAGCTACGGAATAGATGACGGTTCTGATTATTGTGCTCAAAATGTACGCATTGATAACGGCACATATATTTTTGATTTAAAAACACCGACTCAACTGATTAAGGATTTGCATTTAAACCTGCCAGGTAAACACAACTTGTTAAATGCTATCACAGCCTTTGCTATGGCATTGCTTTACGGCTCCCCGACCGCTGCTTTAGCAAAGGCTTTATTTTCTTTTAAAGGGGTTCAGAGACGTTTTAGTTATCAGATCAAATCTGACGATTTAATCTATGTAGACGATTACGCGCATCATCCTACTGAGATTAATGCATTGCATCAAGCAATAAGAGAAATGCATCCTGAAAAAGAGGTGTTGGCAATTTTTCAGCCTCATTTATTTAGTAGAACACAGGATTTTGCATCTGACTTTGCGGAAAGTCTGAGTCAATTTGATCAGTTGTTATTATTAGATATATATCCAGCAAGAGAACAGCCAATAGAGGGAGTAACTTCAGAATGGTTGTTGGAAATGGTGGATATGCAAAATAAAAAAATAGTTACTAAAGATAATTTAGTAGAAGAAATTTTGAAAAGTAATGCCCAGGTTATTACAACTATTGGGGCTGGAGATATAGGAGAAGAAGTTAGTACTATAAAAGATGCATTATTAGCAATATGAAGAAGATTTTGACGTATATAAAGTTTGTGGGTCTAATTGGATTGATCGTATTTCTTTTTGCATTTACGGGCAATCGAAATGAGAGAAGAAAGATCAAAGAAGTAGAGATAGAATTTGTTCAAGAACAGAATCCTTACGTGAATGAATTAACGGTTAATAAATTGTTAATACAAAATCAGGTAGGTGTGACGGACGTAGGTAAAGAAATTTTAGTTTTGAATATTGTAGAGAAGGGGCTGGATGCACACAAAATGATTGAAGATTCAGATGTGTATCTCACTGTAAATGGACAACTTAAGGCACGAATCAAGCAGCGTACCCCAATCGCTAGGGTGAATGCAGTTGTTCCTTTTTATGTTGATGTTACGGGTAATACGATGCCATTATCGGATAATTATTCGGCTCATGTTCCTCTGGTAAGCAATGTTTCGGAACGAGAAGTTCCTGAAATTTTTCCATTGTTAAGAAAAATTCAGCAAGATGAGTTTTTGAAAAAACATGTGGTAAGCGTTTATAGAAACCAGAGTGGTGATTATGAGTTAGGATTACGAGTATATGCTTTTAAAATAGTTTTTGGTAAAGTAGAACAGTTAAATAGTAAGGTCAGAAATTTTAAAGCTTTTTATCAAAAAGCTTTAAAAGATAACAGTCTAGATAAATATAAAAAGGTCAGTTTGCAGTTTAGTAACCAAGTTGTGTGCACAATAAAATAATACCAATATGGGAAGAGAAGAGAATGAAATAGCGGTAGGATTAGACATAGGAACAACAAAGATTGTTGCTATGGTAGGGAGATATAATGAGTACGGAAAGATGGAAGTTTTGGGTGTTGGTAAATCCAAAAGCCTTGGTGTGCATCGTGGTGTTGTAAATAATATTACTCAAACTATACAATCAATACAACAAGCAGTTCAAGAAGCAGAGAGTGTTTCTGGAATGAAAATAAGCGAAGTAACAGTAGGAATCGCAGGTCAACATATAAGAAGTTTACAACATAGTGATTATATAACACGTCCCAATGCGGATGCGGTTATTGATGAAGATGACATTGATTCTTTATGTAATCAAGTACATAAATTAGTTATGTTACCTGGAGAAGAAATATTACATGTGTTGCCGCAAGAATATAAAGTAGACGGTCAAGCCGAAATAAAAGAACCGGTTGGAATGTATGGAGGACGACTTGAAGCTAATTTCCACGTAGTAGTAGGTCAAGTAACTTCTATTCGTAATATAGGTCGATGCGTTAAAAGTTCAGGACTAGAATTGTCTGATGTAACTCTGGAACCTTTAGCTTCTGCTAATGCAGTATTGAGTCAAGAGGAAAAGGAAGCAGGCGTAGCATTAATCGATATAGGTGGTGGAACTACGGATCTAGCAATTTTTAAAGATGGGATTATCCGTCATACAGCAGTGATTCCTTTTGGAGGAAATGTAATCACTGAAGATATTAAAGAAGGTTGCTCCATTATTGAGAAACAGGCAGAGTTGCTTAAAATCAAATTTGGATCTGCATGGCCAGGAGAAAATAAAGACAATGAAATTGTTTCTATTCCAGGATTAAGAGGAAGAGAGCCAAAAGAAATCACGTTGAAAAATTTATCTAAGATTATTCATGCGCGTGTTGTGGAAATCGTAGAACAAGTTTTTTTAGAAATTAAAAACTATGGGCATGAGTCGCCTAAGAAAAAGTTGATTGCAGGAATTGTATTAACAGGTGGAGGTTCTCAATTAAAGCATCTAAAGCAGTTAGTAGAATATATTACAGGGATGGATACGCGTATCGGATATCCTAATGAGCATTTGGCAGGTAATAGTGATCCAGAAACTACAAGCCCTATGTATGCTACTGCTGTGGGGTTAGTAATGGATAGTCTCGTACATATTAGCAAGCAGAAAAAAGCAGCTATAAAGGAAGCATTGGTAGAAGATGAGATAAAAGAAGAAACAACTGCTATTGCAGGAGAAGGTATCGAAGAAGAAGAAAGACCAGTTGTGGATCATAGACCAAGAAAAAATATTCTGGAGAAATGGACGGAGAAGTTCAAGGAGTTTTTAGATAACGCAGAATAGGACCGAGCGTAAAGAAAATGTCTAGTAGACATTTTTAGTGAGGCGCCAGCGTTGAGGGGTTGGCAAAGTAAAGAAAATGTCTAGTAGACATTTTTAGTGAGGCGCCAGCGTTGAGAGATGGTAAAATATAGTTCAGTTTTGAACATAAGAAGATATTAAAAAAAACAAAAGTAAGAGAACAAGAAAATTAGCAATTATGAGTGACAACGAGGAGTTCGAAAACATTTCTTTTGATTTGCCCAAAAATCAATCAAATGTAATAAAAGTTATAGGAGTTGGAGGAGGTGGTAGTAATGCCATTAATCATATGTTCCAGCAAGGAATCAAGGGAGTTGATTTCGTTATTTGTAATACTGATGCGCAAGCATTAGAAAACAGCCCTATACCAAATAAGATACAGTTGGGATTGTGTCTTACAGAAGGATTAGGAGCTGGTGCTAACCCAGAAGTGGGTGAACAGTCTGCCGTAGAAAGTTACGAAGAAATTAAAAGAATGTTGGATACCAATACCAAGATGATATTTATCACTGCAGGTATGGGTGGAGGAACAGGAACTGGAGCAGCACCTATCATTGCTAAAATGGCAAGAGAATTAGACATTCTTACGGTAGGTATTGTTACAATACCATTTCAGTTCGAAGGAAAAATGCGTAATGAACAAGCGCAGTTAGGAGTAGAAAAACTTCGAGCTCATGTGGATTCTTTAGTAGTTATTAATAATAACAAGCTCCGAGAAGTATACGGTAATTTAGGTTTTAAAGCTGGTTTTTCTAAAGCAGATGAAGTACTTGCTACTGCATCCAGAGGAATAGCCGAAGTAATAACGCATCACTATACACAGAATATTGATTTACGTGATGCAAAAACTGTACTTAGCAATAGTGGTACGGCAATAATGGGGTCTGCTAATGCCTCTGGTGCCAAACGTGCTCATGATGCTATTGTAAAAGCATTAGACTCACCGTTGCTTAACGATAATAAAATTACAGGTGCTAAAAATGTGCTATTATTAATTGTTTCTGGAAAAGAAGAAATTACAATTGATGAGATTGGTGAAATCAATGATCATATTCAGCAAGAAGCTGGCCATGGTGCCAATATCATTATGGGAGTTGGAGAAGACGAGGCATTAGAAGATGCAATTTCTGTAACCGTTATAGCTACTGGATTCGATGTAGAACAACAAGATGAAATTGTAAATACTGAAACAAAGAGAATAATTCATACGTTAGAAGAGGAGCAACGAGCAACAACTCAAGATTTAACTCCTAAGTCAACGTCAAAAAACACTCCTGTGATAACTCCTATACCTCAGAAAGAAGAGGTAAAAGAAGAACCCGTTATCATCAAACATGAGTTAATAGAAGAGGAGGAAGAAGATATTAAAGAATCTTTGTTATTACCAACTACCGAGTTTTTGAAGAATTTGGAAGTAGTAGATTATGAAGAAGTAAACCCTTTCTCTACCGACAGCGATTTTGTTATTATTAACGCTCAGGAAATTATTAACCAAATTGAGGTTAATGATGCTAATGAAATAGCACAGGAAGAAAGTAAAAAGGAAGAAGAAGATCAGTTTACCTTAGCATTTGATATGCCTGTAAGCGGAAATGAAGAACAAAGTATCCAGACAGAGGATACTATTCCTGCCGCTGCTGTTAAACAAGAAGAAGAGGAAAAGCCAATAGTTTTTGATCTTACAGATGATATTTTAGAAGTAGAAGTTAATGAGGCTATAGAAGTTGTTCCTGTTAGTGAAAGCTCACCTGGAGGTGTTCGTAAATATAGCCTTGAGGACTATATGGAGGAAGAAAAAAGGTTAACAGAAGCTAAACCCGAAGCAGAGGTAATGGAAGAAGATAAAGAGGTAGTTTTCGAAAAGAAAACAGTCGCTCCTGCTCCAGAACCAACGCCTGAAGAGAATGCTGATCCCGTAGATCAACCAATTTCTGAAACATTAAAAGCCAGAGCTGCAGAACGTAGAGCTAAAATGAAGGAGTTTAATTATAAGTTTAGAAATAATGCGTCTAATATCGATGATATCGAAAAAGAGCCGGCTTATAAGCGTGCTGGACTAGATGTAGATTCTAAACCAGGATCTTCAGATTTATCTAGAACATCTTTAGGGACAGATAGTAATGATGATATCCAATTACGAAAGAATAATTCTTTTCTACATGATAATGTAGACTAGGAATTACTAAAATAGTTTTTCAGATAAACCGATAATCTAAAATGGATTATCGGTTTATTTTTTATCTTCGCAATCCAAAAGATTAAAACCAATTATCTATGAGTTTACAGGCAAAAGTAATGACTGCTATGAAAGAAGCAATGAAAGCTAAGGATACCAATGCCTTAACATCATTGCGTGCCATTAAATCTGCTATTTTATTAGCTCAGACAGAAAGTGGAGCAAAGGAAGAGTTGACTGAAGATCAGGAGTTAAAATTGTTGCAGAAACAAGTAAAGCAACGTAAAGACAGTGCTGCTATTTTCTCTGAACAAGGTAGAGAAGATTTAGCACAACCAGAACTGGATCAGGCCAAGGTAATAGAATCATTTTTACCAGAACAAATGAGTGAAGCAGAGATAGAAGCAGTAGTTGTTGATATCATTGCAAAAACTGGCGCTGCTGGTATGAAAGATATGGGTAAAGTAATGGGAATGGCGTCTGGACAATTAGCAGGTAAGGCTGATGGAAAAACGATTTCTACAATAGTAAAAAGTAAATTATCATAATATAAAATATGGCCGTGTGGCGCAACTGAATAGCGCATCAGATTTCGGCTCTGAGGGTTGGGGGTTTGAATCCCTTCACGGTCACTAATAGTGCAATAAGCACAATGCTAAAGGCGAGTAAAGTACGTAAACAGTTACGTATTTTACTCGCCCTTAGTCATTTAAGGTTAATCGTAAAAAATAATTTACATGATAGTGACGCAGAATTTTGGATTACACGCCCCTCAATACGCCCCTATGATTTCTAAAGGGAAGTTGACACATAAAATAATCATTAAGAAAGACCAGGTTAAGAAAAATGGAACCTGCGCTATTTATCTTCAGATGTTCCTTAATGGCAATAGAAAAAGAATCTCGTTACAGCTCTATGTACCAGTAGCTCATTTCGATGGTAAAAAACAGCGTGTAAGCAAAAAGAATCCTTATTACGTGGATTATAATTTGATAATTGAAAGAAAGCTTGCAGCTATAAACGAAATAGAGATAAATTACCGATTCAGGAATGAGGTTTTGACTATTGAAAAATTAACTGAAGAATTAAATAATCCCAATATCAGACTAGATTTTCTCGTTTATGCCGGTAAGATACTTGAAGAACAAAAAGGAAGCTTAGAATATTCTACTTATAAGCAGCAAAAGGGAGTCCTAGCCAAATTAAAAAAGTTTAGATCATCTATCTACTTCTATGACATTAACGAGCAATTTGAAAAGGACTTGCGGTTTTGGATGAAGAAAAAGGAGAAAAATAAACCAGCTACCGTGGAAAGTACGATGAAAACGTTTAAGAAATATCTTCATCATGCTAATAAGCAAGGTATAGTGACAGAATTGAAGTTTAGTGATATTAAGGTCAGCAAAATGACTGGAGATCGTACTTTTCTCACCCCAGAGGAATTGGTTTTATTAGTAAAATATCATGATAGTGAATTTATTAAGGAGGCTCATAAAAACATATTATCAAGATATCTATTTTCCTGCTTCACTGGTTTAAGAATAAGTGATATTGAACGGTTAACAGAAGATAATTTCAACGGTGATCAATTGACATTTACTGCTAATAAAACAAGTAAGTTTCAAAGAATAAGGCTAAATAATACCGCTCATAAATTCTATAATTTACCTAACATTTTCAAAGGTGAATACACCCGAGAGCATATCAACAGGGAATTAAAGAAAATAGCAATACAGTTAGGGATAAAGAAAAGATTATATTTTCATTCATCTAGACATACTTTTGCTACCATATATCTTATGAAAGGCGGTAGAGTAGAAGTGCTACAAAAAATACTTGGTCATTCAGAAATTAAGGAGACAATGATTTATGTGCATATTGTAAAAAGTGTAGAAAATGAACAGATTATGTTAATGGACGGAATTTTTGATAATTAATTTTATAGTTGTTTTTTTCGTATTTTTTGTATTTCTGTATTTTATTCTGTGTGTAGACATCTATTCCTTTGAAAATCAAAATAATATAATAATACAAAAGGATAATACAGTTTTATTTTTCTCCAAATACAGTTTTGTAATTCTGTATTTTAAAACTGTATATGTTCCCACAAACACATCACGTAGAAAACGTGGTACTACTTGAAAAGAGATAGATTTAATACTATTTGTATATTTTATTTCGGGAAAACTGCAGTAAATTAGAAGTTTCTGTTCTTTACTATAGGAAATATAAAGTTAAGACTGTAACTATATATTCCTGTTTGCTATAATTTCCGATATAAATATCTCTATTAACTTCATAAGTTAGCAAATCTATTTTTGTCGTACATTTAAAAAGTAAAAAATTGACATTAGTCAGAATTAGAGAAAAGATGAAAGTAAAAGAAAGATTTGAAGAACAGGTGTTTTTTACTACTACAAGGATCACTATCCCACAAACTAATGGAAAAGGAACCTCTATTGGAACAGGTTTTTTAATGCGTGTACCTTTAAATGATGGAACAAATAGTACAATTACTCTTTTAATTTCTAATAAACATGTTTTCCAAAATCCAAATGGTACAATAAGCTTTAATTTCAATAAAAAAAAACCTGATTTAAACCCTGACTTAGGAAACCTTCATACTTTTACAGGAAAGGATTTTACTGGAATATATACAGAACATCCCAATCCTGAAATTGACTTAGCTTGTATTAATGCTTCTGTGATTACACATGAAGAAAATAATGTTTATTTCACATATCTGCAACCAAAAATGATTTCTGACTTTACTGAGGATAATTTTATCCCTGGATTAGATGTCTGGTTCGTTGGTTATCCTGCAAATCGATTTGATGTAAGCAATAATCTTCCTCTTTTAAGAAAAGGCTATGTATCAAGTATACCAAAAGTCAATTTCAATGCAAAAGATCAATTTGTAATCGATGCTCAAGTCTATCAAGGTTCTAGTGGCAGTCCTGTATTCTCTGGCATAAATGGTAAGTTTAAATTAATAGGAGTGGTAACTCAAACTATGATCCGTCATGGGATTCTCCAAACTATCCCTACATTGCAAAATGGATTAGGTGTCGAACAAACTTTAGGATTAGGGATAGTTTTAAAAGCTACACTTCTAAATGAGCTTATTGATGCGGCAGTTGCTAAAGTAATAGCAGGTTTACCAAATTCTGCAGAACCTTTAACAGAAGAGGAAGAGTAAGCACTATGGATAACATTATAAATGAAATCAGAACATTTTAGTGCTAGATCAAAAGGTCATTTCCTTTTTGAAGTGGCGCTAGATTTTTATAAATTAAACAAGAAATAAAAATGCGCAGATAAATCGATTGATTCAGGCTTACTTGCCTTGCTCTGATTTATATATTTAGCATTGTGGGTAATTAGAAAAAAATGGCATTCTCAGAAAAAATTAAATACGAAATAAGAAAAAAAGCGCTACATAGATGTTGTATTTGCCATAATATTGGGGTAGAAATTCATCATATAATACCTCAGGCCGAAAATGGACCAGACACTTTTAAAAATGGAGCTCCTTTATGTCCAAGTTGTCACGAAACCTATGGTGCAAATCCTACAAAAAGAAAATTTATTCGAGAAGCTAGAGATATTTGGTATGAGATATGTGAAAACAGATATACTCATTCTGAAAAAAGGTTGGACAATATCGAAGATTCCTTATCTGAGCTGAAAGCATTACTCATAGAAAACTTTGAATTTAAAGCCAAGATAGAAAATAAGAAGTTTTTGACTTTTGGAGAAATTCTTAATTTTTATTTCAAACAATCAGTTGCCAATGAAAAAGACTTCAAATTTTGTTATGGACTGATTTTCTTTACTTTTGGAGAGGAAAACAATAATGAAGATAACTACTTCAATCAATTTAGAGATTCATTTATAGAAATATTTGGAATATTATTATCCGAGAAAATAATTGCTTACTCTATGAAGTCTAGTGAAATAGATTGGAGTAAAGGATTTACGGAAAGTGAGATTCAATCGTTATTTAATATTTGTTACACAAATATGCTTCTGGTTTTTATGCAATTTGATTACGAATCTGATGAAAAAAAATTAGGAGTTCAAATAAGTGATGATAATAACGATTTGATTTACTCTATAATAAAATAACTACCCACAATAACAAATAGAAGGATTAGTGTTTAAACCAAAGATTCTTGTCTATTTGCAAGAAAATAGGTTAAGAGGATTATATATTTTTATTGTGGAATTAATACAGAAGTACAAGAACACAATCATCCACAGGTACTAGTTTTCTATTATTTATTATAATTTACTATCTTTCATTAGGGAAAACAACATAAGTCTATAATGGAGAAATTAGATCAGTTAACCGGTTTTCAATTGGAATGGTTAGAAGCTGTTAAATATGATGAACTGTTACAAGCAACAGAGAATCATCGAAAAAATCCTACTTCTGATAATTTAGAGCATTGGGATTCTAAGGAATTGGAATACTTAAGAGTGATCAATCAAATTGAAAACAATCAACCTTTCTAGTTTACTTTAGTTAATACACTGATAGGAAAACTACCTATCATTTCTGCACCAAGTCGATTTATCCATTTACAATGAACGTAATTATCCTGGATTGACATAACCTTCATTTCAATTAATGAATCGTGTAGTTTTACTTTATCTTCTTCTATTAAATTCATTCTAAAATTCTAGTTCTTCGTAAACAACTTCATTAGAGATCTCTTCTACATTGCCCATGTAACTTTTACCTCTTAACCGATCAACAGTGTATGCTGTTAATTCTTCTTCTGGATATGGCTTTATAAGATCTTCTAACACTTGCTTATCTAGCTCCTCACTATTTGGTAATAACCACTTGTCCGCTAATTCATCCGGTAAGATAACTGGCATTCTGGGACCCTTTAACTTTGGGTTGTTATGAATTTTAGATAATAGAGCATTACCTTCTGTGGTTACAATAGAAAAAGTATTAAACATTTCACCTGTTTCTTTATCAACCCATTCGCTCCAGAGTCCTGCAAAAATAATAGGCTCATTATCCTTTCTATGGATCAAAAAAGGATATGGCTTTCCTTTGTAGTGATGATGTTCGTAAAAGCCATCAACATAAATCAAACATCTTTTTTTATTTGCAGAATCCCGAAAAGAAGCTTTTTCAAAGATTGTTTCCCCTCTTGCATTTAAGGTGTTTTTACTTATGCTTTTTCGTTGTGTGTTATCTTTTACCCAAAATGGTACCAAACCCCATTGAGATACAACTGGAGTTTCTGGATCTTCATTTGTATAGATCAATAATTTAGGATGACTATGCCCTTGACGATGAAAAATAGGTAAATCAGTATGAGGAATTAATTTTTCTTCAATTTCCCTAATCTTAGATTCATCACCATAGTGCTTAGCACGTTTTAATTGTGATCTTAAGCTGGATTTTACGTCATAACACATACAAGTAAATTTTATCTGCTTCTCAAAGATACAAACTCTTTTAACATAGTTTTATGGAAATATTCCTAATTTTGTGGAAATATTCCAAATTATGCTCAATAGTTATCCTGCACCTCAAGTTAATGATGCTTTTATTAATCAGAAAATTAACCGTGCTTATAGTGGAATCTCCTATTTAAAAGTATCGGATACTGGTAAATTTTATGCCTTATTACAAAAAAAGAATACTGAAATAAATTACACATATTGCGCTGGACTTGATCACTTCAAAAGTAAACGCAGCCTCAAAGCTCTAACTACCATTTTTACTGGATTAATTGCGAAATACCAATGCTTTGAGTGTGATAATGTTCTATATTACGTTAACACAAATACTGGCGAGTGGATGTGGACGGAAATAGAATAACTTACCAATATATTTTTGGATACGTGAATAGGCTAACCAGACATCGTAACATGTATATTATCCATCTAAGCCAATATGGTTTTTTCTTTTTCATTTATTATAATTTATATTGAAAATTTTGTGGATTTAGATTAGGAGGATTCACTTATTAACTGTTTTAATCGAAATTTAATAATTCCTGAATATTCTGTATTCCCCACGGATAATAGCTGGATAGCTTTGTTTACAAAATCTACTTTACTCAATCCTAAGATCTCCTTCAATTTGTATAGGTTCAACAAAAACGTTTGAAATGCTTCTCCTCTTTTATCACAAAGTTCTGTAAAATTCAAATTCAATGTCTGTTCTAAATCATATAAAATTTTAACATTACTAGATAGTATTTTGTTATTTTCATCGTAATATATGGTGTCCATATCCTCAGATTCCATTGGATTCAAAAACAATTCTTGGTTACCTCTTTTCCGGCTACAATAATCTATTTTTTCTCCTGTATTTTTATCTACATAAAAAAAACCTGAACAAACTCCTAAAAAATTCTCATATATCAAAACCTTTTCTTCATCAATTGATTGAGGAATATAATGTTCTATTTCAATAACCGTATTAACTTCTTTTTGGCAATAAGCGCAAATCCCTACCTGTTCCGTTTTTAGAGAATCAAGTACTTCAGAACGGCATTCATCTCGAAGATCAGAATAATCATTACTGTTTTCTCTTAAATCAACTAGACAATTAGGCTCATTAGACTTGTGTATTCTTATCATAGTTTACCGAAATTTATCAATTGCTCCAAATCCTTAAGCCATTGTGGAGAGGAATCAACTCGTTTTTTTAATTCGATAAGTTTTTCTTCTGCTTCTTTAAATTTCATGTTATTAATTAACCGATCAATTTCCTTTTTTTCAGGATCATACAGATTTATTTTTGATTCAGTATGCAGTATTTTTTCCAATATCTCATTTGAAGATCCACTATAAACATCCGGTAAATCCTTACTTGATATAATCTCAAAGTTATTAATTGCAATTATCTGATCTTTTCGAACAGAGGAAGCTATTAGGGGAGAATGCGTACTTACAATAAACTGTATATTAGGAAATGTTTTCTCCAATGCTTTTATAATAGTCAACTGCCACTTAGGATGCAAGTGTGACTCTATTTCATCTATTAAAACGATTCCTGCAGTTTCATTCAATTTATCTGAATTGAAATTTAATGATACATTACGATAAATTAAATCTAACACAACGGAAAAAACGTATTTCTCCCCACTAGATAATTGCGAAAATTCAAAGTAATCATCACCTTTTAGCAATCTAAGACTCTGCACTGTAGAATAATTACTTTTACCTACAGAAACAAGTGTCTTTTCTGAATATAACATTGTAGTAAATACATTTAGACAATTACGAATATATTTCCCTATTACAGTTTCAGCCTTTAAATCTTCTTTTTCAATCTTATATTGGTTTTCAATATTAATTTGATTAACCATTAAGCTAGTTATTTCATCTAGCTTAATGACTTCTCCAAACATATTTTCATACCCTAAATTCCTATTATGCATTTGATTAAATCTGAGCGATGCTACTTTCCCACCCATAACATTTTTTACACATTGAAAATATCTAAATACTGGTAGAAGTTTTTCCTCCGATTTAGATTGATATATATCCAAAAATATTTTCTGAACCTTAGAATTGTCATTTCTTTGGACTTCAACCGAGTGATTTTTATCTAAGGGGAAAGCATTATATATCTTGTAAGATTGAGAAGGTAATCCTTCTTTTTCAATAAATACATCTGACCGAATGATTGAATTTATTGAATTCAAAGACACGCTTTCCATATCAATTCCATAATTTCCTGATCCACCTCTATTAAATTGAATAACCATTGAATTAATAATAGAAGCGATTGAATTTAAAATTGTAGACTTACCGGAGCCATTGACACCTATGACAATATTTGCTGCAGAATTATTAAAATTTATTAAAGTTTCATACTTAAAGCCGCCTAGTCCCTCAATACTATGCTTAGAAAGTGAAATTCTTTTTAGTTCGTTTATATTCATGTTTTTTTATATTAAAATTCCTCTTGAATGGCGATTGCGAATTTGTCTAGTAACATTCCTTCTTCAAAGGCTTTCATTGAAGTAATTTTATTTATTCCTACATTGTAAATCACTTCTACATAAAAATTCTTTAGACTATACAGCACATAATGTTTGATAGGTTTATTAATCGAGTGTATAAAAACGGATGTATTAAAAAGAACTCTGTGTTGCTCTCCTTCACCTAGTGAATTAAATTCGCTAACAGTCATAAAATGTGAATTACCCAATAAATATATAAAACTATCTGTTATTAGATATTATTGCATAGATTATTTGTGCTTCAGTAGTTTGATATTTTTACAGCTGCCTTTATAAGTTAGTCAAATAGTTCTTATTTTTTCGTAAATTAATAAGGCAACGATGTTGCTCTATTTAACATAATAGGAGTTATCGTTTCAAATCGCACTACTGATTACCAGATAGTTAACCGTTTTTGAACCGTGTAGGATCTCATTTATGCCAGTGGTACTTACAGTTTTGCAGCATTGCTGCTTTTTATGCTTGTGGATTGAAAGTATATTTTCAATAATCTTAATAATCAATTAAAAATTTTGAATGTGGTGTTCAGAGTGAAATTATACTAGAAAACATGTAAAACCCAATTCTCTTATCACTAATCGAATATTCTTTCTTTATAATAAATTAATCCTTCTTCAAAGTCTGTAGCTTTTAAATTCAAAATGCACTGAATTTGATTGATTATATCATCTTTTACATGATAAATATAGGAACAGGTATAAATTTCCTTTTGATCTTTATAGCCTATTTCGGATAACAAATAATTTTCCTCTAACCAATGATCAATATCTGAAATAATATTATAGTCGTTATTGATAATACCTAGATCATAATTTATTTTGTTTCTAAAAGAGTCTTTTTTAAGCACATAAATTTTGCTTAGATTTTTGTTTCGGCTAACTTCTCCATACAAAGTATTTTTGTACTCCCTAATAATTATACTGTCAGGATTATATTGAATAATATTTAAAATATAGTAGGACTTAGCACCGGATCCATTTCTTTGGTGGAAAAGTCCTTTTTCAATCAATCTATTACTTTGATCATATTTTTCAATTAAGAAATATCCTATTTCATTCCTATTGCTTATAGTTACAACTAAATTGTTGTTTACTATTTTATATTGATATATAAGATGCCATTGAATTTCATTTTCAATAGTAAAAATTTTCTCTGAAACTCTTCTTTTGCCTAATGTCTGCTGATAAGAGGTTTTTACTACCTTTTTTTTACCCTTAGTTAATCTAGCACGAGACTTGTAAAAACCAGAATACTCAATAATTGATTGATTAGCTGTCTTATATCTTTTATAAAAACCATAATTTCGAGAACCTTCCGGTTGAAGCAGAGGTTTAGTGATTATATCGTGAATTTCAAAGTATTGATCGTTGTTACCAGGGGGATATCTCTCACTTTTTACAATTTCCAAACCATTAACGTTATTATAAAATTCAATAAAATTTAATGTATCCTTATAATAATATTTATCTACTACCAATCCATCAATTATTCTCGATTTTAATCTACTATTTTCATAATTATAATGAATTGGTGTTATTTTTTCAAATCCTACTATACTTTCGAAAAATGTGTTTGGGTTATATAGCAGTTTGTCTTTAATAGATAATTTATTTTTTTCCTTAACTGTAATTTTGTTTTTAGTGGTTATGTAATATTCCTTGGGTAGCTTTGGAGGTTCTTGACTAAATTCTTGCCGTGATTCAAGCAAAGGATAGATCTTCTGATAATCAGTTTGCCCGATTAAAATGATTGGTAAAAAAAATAAAATAATCAAATAATTCTTAGTAGATGTCTCAATCATGCTATTACATTTTCTATTAGTTACTTCTAATATAATCATTTTACTAGAATCTAAATATCTAGACAATTAAAACTACTAAACCTATGTAATTACCGATATTACTCGTACTAATAGTTCAATTGTTCTATTAGTTCGGTTACTATTCTATCGAGATACTCTCTAGGTAAAAGCGAACAGTAGATTCTAAAAAGTAAGTTACGTTTATTGTTAATCAATAATGATCAATTCATAAACCGATGGACTAGTTAAACAAATAAGCCCGCCATATTGGCGGGCTATCTTACACACAATAAAACACACAACAACATCAGCCGTCCAAAGAATGCACAACTAATTTTCTTTTTGGTTTAGGTGGGATTGACCGTTCCTTGGTGATTGCCACTTCATCCTCCTGAATTATTTTTTGATGATACACGTTATATTTTAAGTTTGGAATTGCGTTATAGCGGTTCTTTCTTGCAGTCACAAAATTCTCCTGGTAGTTCTCTGTTGGTTTTTCAACTTGAAGGATAACATCTCCATCAAACTCTGAATCTGCACCACCGCGCATTGTTTTTCCGGTCGTTCGTTGAAAGATTAAAAAGAAAAGTTTACCATCATAAGCAATTCGTAAATGTTCATCTAATTCTAACTTCAATTCTTTTATCAATTTTTTCAATTTACCAAAGCTATCCACTAATATGATATCATGTGTATCTATTAATTCCCGTAAATCCTTATAGGTTTTAATCTCTTCCGCGTCTACAATAGAGATATGTTGATGATTCTCAGAGGATATATAATCATCTCTTTTGTCCTTGAATAGTTGACTTTGAGAATGTTCTTCCAAAGTCAAAAAAAGACATCTTTTTCCTGAACTAGCATAGTCCTCCATAACCTGAAAGAAAAACCGAGTCTTACCAGATCCTGCAGGAGCATCTAAGGTTATCACAACGCTTCCTTTTGGCTTTTTTTCTAGTTTGCCTAAAAAAGCTCCTATTTCAGAATTTAATACATAAGTTTCTGTAGGTTGAGCAATCCTGTCCAAATCCGCCATGGTACGAACTCCTTTAAGGCGTTTTGTCGATAGCCTTGGTGTATTTGCAGCAATTTTCGGTTTCAACGTTATGGGATCCTTCATCCTTACGCCTGTGGATACTTCAGGAAGTATTTTGATGGGTTGTTCGACAACTGGTAAAGCCTGTACTTGTAATGGTAGTGTACTAGTTGCAACCAAATCAACATAAGGAATGGATAGCCCATATACCTTAAGTTTTTCCTTTTTCTTAGTTGGTATTTGAGCAACTACTTTTTTCTTTGTAATCTTCTTTTTCTTTGCAACCGGAATAAGCTTTTTAGTTACTGAAATTTCAAAGGTTTTGTCCTTGTTTCGAGATAAAAGTGTACTCAATTTGCGGACTACTCTTTTTTCCTTTTCCTTTCTGGCTTGCTTTAGTATCTCATTGATCCTTTTCCGATCAATGACTTTACCGTCTAAGTTGTTGTATTGTTGTAGTGCTGTCATATGTGTTATATGGTATAGGTTTGACCTAAAGCCGAGAGTTCCGCGCTTACTTTTAAATTCGATGGATTAGAAAATAATTGCAATACATTATTCAGAAGGTTTCCGAAATTACTGACCTTCACGAAGGTTTCTAAATTTGGTATGTTCACACTTCCATTTGCAGGGATCTGTATATTGGTTAAATTCGGAAATGATTCACCTAAGAAATCGCCGTTTTTGGCAAAGAACTTCAACTTACTTAAAGTGACCACTTGTGCGGTGTTTAAATCTAAGTTTTGACTGGTAGGATTCTGAATATTCAAATCAATATTAAATTTCAATCCTCCGGACGAAATCTTTAAATCGCGGATCCCATTTACATTTAATTTGAGCTTATCCACTACGCCTTTAATTTCAGTTACTTTTTTACTACCAAAATAATACGTAGCAAATCCGATACCCGCTACAACCAACAATAACTTTTTCATACGATTACTTTTTTAAAAAGGTTAATAATCCATGCGTAAATGTTGTTCCACCGAAAGACCAGAAAAAAGACAGCTATAAGAGCCAAAAGCAACCAGAACCAATCCCAAAAACCAAAAGAATTATCGCGCTCTACAGCGACCTTTTTTTCCTTTTGAACTATTTCCGTTTTTTGAATAGATTTATCCGTTTTGGTTTCCCTTGTATTGTCCTTAATTTGTGAAGAATCCACTTCTTTGGAAAACTCTTTTTCAATGATCACATTTTCGTACTTCTTACCTTCAACAAAAAAGGGTTTTGTCTGATCAACTGCTTTATATACCACACGGTCATTTGTGCGTATAATTTGAACATCGGTAGTGATATCATTTACTTTAATTGCAACAATATCCTTTTGCTCTAAAGTGTTTACTTTTGTCGATGTTTTTTCCATCACTCTTTTTCTGGTACCACAACTACAAAGTGCCAGTGCTATTGAAAGCAGTAAAAGAACATATGAGATAATTCTGTTTAGGTTTAGCATAATGATCGGTATTCTAGTACTCTATATTTAGGGTAGGCCTGTATAGAGACTTTATTATTTTGATTTCCTCCAAGGACATACACAAATGTTTCAGTTGCTTTAATAAAAAAACCAACATGACCTTTCCAACTTTTACGACTTTCACGCCATAGCACAACGACATCTCCTGGTACCGGATTGGTAGTTTGATTTCCTACGGTTAACCAACTACGTGCGTTTAGTTTTTTAGAATATGGTAGCTCAGCGGTTTTACAAACCCAATTTGCAAATGCAGAACACCATGCGGTTTCATCCTTATAATGACTCGATTTAAATTCTTCTAGATCAAAATATTTTAGGATTTCAGGATTATCTTTCTCACCTCTGATTTCTTTGGTGTCATATTCTCCTAAAGCAATAGCTATGTGTTTTAGGTCTTTCATGATCGCTTCTTTTTTGATCTTCGAATTAGAAATTGCTTTACATAAAAGGATACAATAGTACCCATTACCATTGCGATCACAGTAAATACTGTTTTCAGAATAGGATGTTCAAAGAAATTACCCGAAAGAAATCCGAAAGTATAGATCGCCAACTCTATAGGTTTATTCATCTGTGCCATTTTTAGAGGTTTTTGACTTAACAATTTTTGTTATTTTACCGGGTATCTTAGCAATCGCGCTTCCTTTAGACTTGGAAATCTCAACAATCGAAATAGGAGCAGCTATACATAATACCGCAGCCAAAAACGCAATGCCATTTATTGCCGTATTTTCAATGGTGTCGGTAATAAATCCATATGCTATTTTTATCAAAATAGACAGTCCAAAAAGGAATAAAACATATTCCCATACTCCGTATTTTTTTAAATAATTTGCCATAGCTTTTATTTTTTTAGTTTGTTATTTTAATAGTGTTATTAGGGAGTGTTATTTTAACATCCAAACATTACCGCCTATATATCTTAGGGTTACAGTTTCTCCGGCATTGATAGTTAAACTTCCCCTGATATCTGTGCTTCCTCCTTGTATTAAAGTGACAACATTACTTGTGGTACTGGCGTTCATAAAAACCAATTCCTTTCCGGCTTGCCAACCTTCCGTAGCTTCATCATTAATAGTATAACTTGCGTTAGAAGTACTACTATGTACCCAAGTGTCATTATTGGTGATTATTCTGTTTACATTATACTCAGAAGGCTCTGGTGTGGTTTCAAAATTATTCGGAATCGTACCTCCATCATTAACAAGAATTCCAGAACCATCTCCTCCAGTATCGACACCCGTTGCGAATAAGGTACCTGACAGATACCAATTACGCCATCTCAATACGTTAGTACCTCCATCTGCAACATCTGTTGCATACGGATTAAACTGATTCAGACCCATTCTCATTTGACCATAAGAATTATCAGAAACTTTTTGAAAATCCCAATATGCAATTGAGTTTAATACTCTACCACGAAGTCTATAATTATCGGAACTAAAAGTATTTTGAAGTTCAAAAAACGGTGAAGTGTTATCACCATCTGTTAACGTAAGGTTTTGTGTGGTATCCAATCCGCTTCCAGATGTTTGCCAACTATTCGAACCTAATTCCGCATCGATACCGCTAATTATTTCAATTGCGGTTTGATCAGCAGTAGCATTCGATTCAATACCATTAATTTTTGCTTTATCGGTTCCACTTAAAAGCCCATCATTCCCAAAAGCAGTTGCAACCGTAATAATTGCATTGGATCCTGTATCACTTTGGACTGTATTATTTGTAGGATCATAACTAAGGTTAGTTATTCCAGAACCTAATGAAACATTACATTCCACATTATCAATCCCTGCTCTACCTATCCAAGTAATGTTTTCACAGGTACAATCCACTAAAGTTATCGCACCGACATTGACAAAAGCAGCATCATTTAAGTTTATCGTTTTAGGAGAAGCGCTTTTAAAGGTAAAGTCCTTGAAAAATGTTGTTCCTAATTGTTCAAAACGGATCCATTTTTTATAGGTTCCGACTTCGGTAGATGCCACTTGTAGATCAAAGAATCCACCATTAAAAACAAGGTTTACATTTTTGTCATTAACCCTGAATATGGCTGCTCCTGTATTTGTCCAGTCAAACTCATTCTCCGGAATGGTTACCTGTAAACGATTAAAAGTAAGTGTTGGCGCATTAGCCGTTAGAACGTCTCCAAATTGATCCGCATCAATACGCAACCATCCATCGATAGAAAGGTCATTAATCGTTCTATCTTTTGGTAATCCATATTTTAAGTTCATCGATGCTTCACTGTACACCGTATGATAGTCTGTAATTGGCCAATAGACATTCGATGCTGCATAATCTCTCGATGCTCTTGGTTGTCTTGCTCCACGAATACTAAAATTCTTTAAATACCCGCCATAATCCTTGGTTGGAATTGGAGATGCATTCCACATTTTAGACAAGCCGTTTTCACCAATAACAATTCTTTCATATTCTGTGTCTTGCTCAAAAGTGTTCGATAGTCTGGTTTTGTCATTAAGAGTGATGTGGATATTCTCATAACCCACGTTCATATTTACATCTGTAAATAAATAAGATGCCCACGGTCTGTCATGAGTCATTCTATTATCTCTAAAAAAAGACAATGCTCTATCTGCTATCGGTGCATCCAGATTGGTAACTACGAAATTATGTAATTCATTGTCGTATACATCCGCTCCATTAGCGCGTATTTGAATCTCTCCATTTATACCCGTATTATCAAAAAATTGTGCATTTCTATCTACTTGAACAGATCCGTTGAAGATATGATTACCGTGTGCCATAGCATCCCTACTATCATCCATTGATAAAGCCCTGGTATAATTAGTTCTTGTATACTCAAAATCGCTCGTACCGTAGAAGGTGCAATTGATTACTTTGATTCCAACGGTATTGATCCAATTCAGATATCCGGTAAAAGCATTTTCAAACACAACACCATCAAATATTTGATCCTGAGTAGTACTGTGTTGATCCTCGGTATTAGATGCGAATGCAGGAAGTACCAAGCCTATTTTTTTCATGCTACCACCTATCATTCTAAAGTGACTGGGCATATTACTCAGTCCGTGAGCAGCTGCTTCTCTCAAGTGTACATTAGTTAAGGTCAAATGATGTCCATTCAAAGGCGCTCTTACCTGCACATCGATTAAGGTTAAATCTTGCGGTCGGTTAACCTTAATCCTTACAAACTTAACTTCATCATTGAATTCATAGGTTTGATAAAATCGTTGTTCATCAGAAGCATACAAATAATTTCCATCTACATCATAATAATACGCTCTAAACCATTTATCGGTGAGTCCAGACCATCCCGAAGAAGCCTGACCCGCAAACTGATAATTTCGCAAGCCGTTTCTTTCCGGTTTACTTATTCTAGTATTTTCAAATTGCTGTGTACTAACATCCAGATATAATTCTGTATAGGCAAAATCTGAATTCGCATCCGGTGTAACTATTCCTGTAATTTCATCCACATCACCATACACCATTTGGGTAACTCTTTGTTGGACATTAGTCACATTATCTCCCTTAATATAATTGGTGAATTGAAGATCTCCAGCAGTACTAAATAAAGTACCTTCAGTTTGAATCATCGATACATCTTTGATATGAGTTGCATAGGCACCTGTACGACCGTACATCACGATGTTGAAATCATCTCCGGAATCTGCTAGCGGTTCCCCACTATAATTATGCATTAATCGATCCTGCTTCAAAATACCTCCTTCCCATCGGAAACGATGTGTGTTTCCATAGGTGATCATTCGAGTACGTCTTAAATTGTGCGGAATTGATGCAATGGTTGCTCCGTATGCTTCCACGCTGATATCATCTGTACCATCTCCAAAATACCAGCCCACTACAGGATCGTCTAATCCTAAAGCACCATTGAAAGTATATTCTGATTTAAAATAAGTCCCTGGAGTAAATATGAATTTCCCTGATTTTTGGTTTCTTACATAAATCGCGTTTTTTCCCTGTTGGAAATTATCATATCCAGTCCATACCAATTGATCGGTGACCGTTCTGGTAACATTATCGGCAATTATTACTTCCGTAGGACTGTTTACCGCTACAATTGTTGTCTGTAAAGATTTCTGACCAACAGAAGTATCAACAAAACCAGTAGCAGCTCCTTTGATCGCTATAAAATTACCAATATCATCATTAGTAAAGTTAGCTCCGGTAACGGTTAACACATTTGTTCCTGTGGTAATGGATCCGGTTTCATATTCTTTCCCATCTCCTTGTAATCCAAAATTTGTTGCATAAATTATTGGTGATGAATTCCAAGTACCGTCTATGGTTCCTTCACCAATAATACCTGGACGATCTCCATTGAATATTGGTGTGGTATTTGTTCCGGATAAATTAAACCCTTTTTTATCTATGCTTCCTGTTGAAAAACTCCAGACTTGATTAGCAACCGCCACATAATCCGCTACCATATCAATATCGGACTGTATATCAATATAAGAATCTTCTGGAGCGTTATTAATATCTGCCAAACTATTCGCTACAATTATATTTCCGTTACTGGATCCTCCGCTACTTGGAATCGTAATGGTATTTCCATTCGAAATACTTAACTGATCATTTGTAATAGATAAGGTTTGGTTATCCGTTCCACCTCCCGCTGTAGAGAGGTCAACATCTATTATATTTTGAAATCCTGTTTTAGCTCCTAAGCCTTGGGATTCATTTGCAAAAATAGATCCTTCGTTAATGAAGCAGTAGAAATCTGGATCCAAACCAGTAAGGTTTTGATGATCCGTAGTAAACTGTAGGAATCCTTTTGGTACTGAGCTAAGGTTAGGACTTACATCTGATCCGAATAATGAAATATGAATTCTTTTCCCTGGTTGATCTAAGTACTCAAAGGCACTTTTACGTAATAATAAGTAATTAACGTTCGTTGTACCTTGTTGAATTTCAGTAGTAATTACATCGTTTAAAGTATAATCAGAATTAGTAAGATCAACAGGTGATGAGTATCCTCGGGTTTTTAAGTTTTCAACTTTTAAAAAACCATTTTGCGTAACTACAAATCGTTTACCAACACTACCATTAGTAATCAATTCATCGTTATCTGAACTTGTCTTTAAAATATTAGTGATATTTACAAAAGGTACCTCTCTGTAGTTGTTATTCGTATAGACATAGAATTTATTACTGTTTTGGGCGTAGTAAATAACTTTTTCATCTCCTGGATTAGGAAAAGCACCAAATTGGCCATACTGTTGAAAGTTATCTGATCCTGATAATAGATCTACTATCGATGGTCTACCTTCAGCATCTAATGTAATTGCAGTGGTTGACGGTATGGTGTCTAATCCTATAAATCGTGTGTTTTTTCCAATGGTTCTTTGTCCAAAAATTGGAAGAGATAAAGCGAATAATAGTATATAAAGTAACTTTTTCATTGTTGCATATTTAGAATTCAGCGCCTGCGCCTTCTTCATTTATTGTAAAGTGTAAATTGAATTGATAGGTTATTGCAGGATCGATGATTTGATCATCATTAGAGATTGCAAAGTAGATTCCGTTAGTATCAAATTTTATATTATTAACACCAAAGACAGTTTCTATAGAATGCCATCCACCGCCAAAAGGGTCTCCATCATTAGGATTCTTCTTTCTAAAATTTGTAACGGTGTATTCATCCACGTTGAAATTATGATCAAACCCAGAGTTATAACCATCAGGATGAATTCCTGCTAACAATATAGCTCCGGTTACATCGATGGTGATCGATAACACATCTTTATTAAAGTACTTGGTATTAGTATTCTGAAGCTCTGAACTAATATCCAAATTAGGGACTGGAGTATAACTTTCCAGTACGATAATATCAGCAGCGGTTAACTGTTGTCCTCCTATTCCAAAATTCCCGTCGGGGATCCTTATTAAAAACTTAGTCTTCATCTACTGAGGTGGTGTTTTTGTATTATCAATAGTAAATACTGGCAATTCGTTTTCCGCAACTGTAAAATTTGGTGATGTATTAATAGCAGTTGCTAATTCAGCAGTTGTTGGAATATCATTGCTTGTTTGAATATCAAACAAAGTGATCTCCTTTGGAGATTTCTTTACTCCATTACCATTTCCTTGAATTACCGGATTTCTATAAAAGTTCTTTCCTATTTCTAACATTGAATTTTCATTTATACAATTACAAATCCTTCTTGTACCATTTCGTTGGTTAGTTTCCTTTGAAGATCAGCTATAGAGTTTCCGAATGTCATATGGAAATGAGGTTTATCATTAAAACTAGCACCCCATGAAAAACCAAAAGATTCTCCTATTTCCCCTATTCTTTGCCAGTTAGGATTGTTATATATTGGTTGTCCATTAACCATTTCTACCACATCAATTGCAAGACCATAATTATGGTATGAAAATCCTGCTCTAGCATCTGTTACAATATCCCCTGGAGTTGTTCTACCTTGTGCATATAAAGCATCTTGCTCATCAAAGGTTCGCGTAGCATCAGTAACACGCAACTTAATTCCTTCTCGTTCTGCTTTATTGATAAAAGCCTTGGCACGTTCCCGTATATCTGGATGCAAGGTATTGATCCGCTGTTGTGAAATTAGATCCCAAACAGCACGCTCAATTGGTTTACGTAATACGAAAATCAATCCAACAATGGCAACGCCTATCAATATTTTATTTCGGGTCTTCATCATTAACTTATAGACTTACTTTTTTTGGTTTTTTTCTAAACGCGAAGTATGTAGCCACTCCTAAAGCAGCTAACCACCAACCAACTGATGATTTTTTTACTTTTGGTTTAGATATAATTACCACTTCATCCAATGGTTCTATTTGATCATCTAACACTATATCTTTATTGTGAGATAACTCAGAAAACGTAAGTATTCTAGTTTCCTTTCCAATGTGAGAAAAAATGAACTCGTCATTAGGTCTAGCTTCTAAATGGGCGATTCCATTTTGATTAGTGATGGTTGCAAAATTTCCCACAGAACCTTGAATATGGACGCCTTGTAAAGGATCTCCATATCCATCCACAACTCGTATCTCTATTTGCGATGGTGCTGCAGGACGATTAATATTCTTGTCAATTATATGACCGCATCCAAATTGTTTAGTTTTCATACTATAATTTTTCGTTTCTGATTTGATTTTGTAATACCACACCTTGTTCGCAATTGAAACCAAAAATGTTGCAGTCTTCTATGATGTAGTAATTTTCTCCTTCAAAATTTCCGTGAGCAATGACGTCTCCTAATTCTTCATTAAAAAGCGCCTGTTTAAATAATTCGTTCGTTCCTAACCAGGTACCCGTTTGGTTACTAGCTTTATTTACTATGATTCCTTCCTTTTTTGCTACATACAAGGTAGATCCAATAGGATACAAGGTTTCCAGGTCATTGGAAATTCCTGATTGAAGTATCGAATAAAATGTGTTCAGCTCTTGAGTATCTAAACCGTTTTGTACATCAAACCCTAGATTTCTTTGAAATAGGATTTTATATGCTTCGGCTACCGTTTTAATATTAATCTTCGGATCAGATGCAATTTTAAAAAGCGCATCTTCATCTGTAGAAATATCAAATGAAGGAAGAATAAGAGATAGGAATCCTTTGGGTTCAAAACGACTAAAGGAATTGTAAATAATTCCGGCAGCAATTAAATTCGGGTTACCGATATTATCATTCGCATACTTTTTTGCGCGCCAATTTCGATACCATTTTGGACCAAAATAAATCAACGCCAAAGTGCCAGCTGTAAGCGCGATTGGTTTAGCATTTTTGCTAAAAAAATCAACACTCCTATCCGTTGCTTTCGCTACTGATGGCGCTAATGCATTAGCAGCTACCAAAGCAGCCGGATTTCCTAATCCTTTATTTTTTTTCTTTTTATTCATCTACATTAAAAATGATGTGATCATTGACCATTGTTGCACTAAAGCTTTTCGTGCTTCAGGTGACTTTGCCAATAGAAATAGTTTACCAAGTTCATCGTCATTCAAATTATCTGACATATACTGTAGTGCTTTGCTTCTTTGATTTTCTGATATGGGAGTAGCACCTTTAACCGTTACTGTTGCCATCTGGTGTAATTTTGTGTTTTATTAATAGTTGTTGTAATTCCTGTGCGAATTCTGTATTATTTTCACTAAAACCTTCTAGCACATAATACACTGCATTCACTTGCTCCTGAGAGATCCCTTCAGCACCTAAAATAATCTGTATCAATTCTCCTTTAGCACCTTCTGGTATCGTAGGTTGTTGTGGAGCATTTAATCCTTGAGATTGTGCCATAGAAGCGAATCCCTTTAATGCAGGACTAACTTCTTTTACCAAGTCTCCCCAAAACTTTTTATTATCATTGCTTTTCTCCAATTGGCGCTTGTCTTCTTCCAGTAGTTCCTTTTCCTTGGAAAGACGTTCTGTTTTTTCTTTCTCCAATTGCAATTCTGATTTTAACCTTTGTAAATCATGACGATCGACGTGCAAACTCAGTTGTTCTGGAAATGACATTCCTGGAGCGTTTAATCCCTGTGTCATCGATGCTACTTGTGTCGGTTCAACCGTACGGTTTTCTTTTGGTGCTGGTTTCTCACCAAAACCCATATTAACGGCTAATCCTTCTCTTACCGCAGTATTACCTCTAGGAGAAAATAATTGGATTTGGATTTTTTCATATCCCTTATCCTTAACATTTTCTAGCAACCAGTTATCAATACTACCGCTTTGCTCGATCATGATACTTCCACTAATACGCTGCTTATTACTTATAATGGAAGTACCGGTGATAAGATCCTTGATCTCTATAATCAGGTTTTCTCTTTCTAAGCGTTGTATGACGCGTTTGATTTCTGGCTCCATTCTTAACATTGTTTTTTAACAAGCTCGTTGTATATACATACTAGCTTTGGATTGTTTCCTGGTTGAATAATTACAGGAATTTTACCTTCCATTGGGATGGTAGTAGCAGAACAGTTAAACATTTCACCTGGTTTCACTGTGACATTATGGATAATCACATTAGTATCTCCTTCATTATGAAAACGAGGTGCAATCATTCCGTCTAACGAAAAATTGTTATCTGTTTTATACAAAGTATCCGAGGACACTGTCGTTGCATATCCTAATATGCGCCAAATGGCATCCTGAAATACTTTTAACATGCTGCCAATTGTTTAATGAAAAACACGATTTGAATCTTCACTTCCGCAGCAAATGCTTCTGGAGCGATTAACCGCGCTTCAATATCCTTATTACCTTTACTGTTTAATGGAAAAAATCCATCTATCGGATGATTTCCGATTGCTAAACGTCCCCATAAAGACACATCCATAGGATCGTTAATCACTTGACCGTGTTCATAAAATCCTAAATTTAGAATCTTATCTACATTTCCCTTGACAACAGCAACAGCTTTAATCTCAACAGCTTCTTCTAACTTGATCTTTTCCGATACTTGTTGCTGGTTGGCTGGAAGCGTGATATCCAAGGTCTCCGTCTTGAATTTGTATTTTGGCTGTGAGTATCCATCAAAATCCTGATTCATAATTGTATTTTTTGATAAAAAGAGCCTTGCCTATAAACAAGGCTCTTTATAAATGAGAATAAATAATTAATGGCTAGAACGTCTAGACTATACGTTTCTAATAGTAGTATACCCTTTGAATAATACTTCCAGGTAATCAAAAATGTTTGCTCCTACAGGCAATGCAACTCCTTCTGGGAATTTCAATTGTAATGTAATTGGCTGATCGTCTGCCAATACATACCAGTCGTTAAGATTGTAATATCTATCCTCTGGTTTCACCATATCTCTATCGGCTCTAATAAGATCCAATAATGGTAATTCCACTAGTTTTCTATTCCCTTGTGACACCATTAAAATTGCATTTCTTAAGGCAGGAATTTCAGTCGAACTATATCCTAAAGAAGCAGGAGAAACTTTAGTGGCATTCTGTTTGTATCCAACAGCAATTGCGTTGAAAACAACCGCTTCTCCGCTATTTAATTTAACACCATTAAAAGTTGATAAACCATCAACCTTATCGGTAGTATTGGTAATCAAATCAATTGTTCCGGCTCCCGCAGTAATTTCTTTTCTTACATAGGCTACGTGATGTAAAACTCTGATACCACCTTCGGCTATATCACGTCTTAATCCGCTACTTAATACTCCTTCTTGTGACTTAAGAAACGTATAGGCTTGGTCGATTTCTGTATAATTTTCCATTTGTTTTTTACTTTTTATAAATTATTTCAATTTGTTTTTAAATACTTCCTTTGTTTGTCTTGGGTTAACGGTAGGATTTAGGTGCCGATGCAACACTTTCTTCTAAACGAAAAGTAGTGTCGAAAGACGGCATCCTTAGTGCTCTGTAAGTGGATTGCGAGCCACATCTACCATCAGGACAACCAAGTCCTAAAGCTCCTGCAAATGCTTTATCAGCAGTGGTTGCAGTATCGCCTGTATTGATCTTACTACCTAAGAAATCTTTAGCAAGTGAAATTGTAGATTCAATCGCCACACCTCCTAAGAAGAAGGAAGTAGGTTTAATGGTTTTAGATCCTCCCTGAGAAGCCATTAATACGACAGTCGCTCCAACTAGCTTAGCTATTTGAACTAACTTTTTTTGTTTTTCCGGTACAACTGCTGTTAAAGCACCTGACGCCGCAACTCCAGCAGTTCCCCCAAAAAGATGAGGAAGTGTATTGGTTGCCGATTTTGAATTTAATTTGTCAAACATTTGTTTAAATTTTTAGATTAACATATAATAATGTGCTTCTGCGGTGCGTACCGAAAGCATCGATTATCCTTACTTTTTTGAGAGTGTTTTTACAACAACATAGGATACTGCACCTATTGCAATAGATTTCCAAGGAATTTCAAAACCTTTAACCGTTGGGTTAACCGTTCCATTATCTATAACAGGTAGGTCTGATCCTGATGTATCCGTATTATCGCCACTTCCAGATCCTGATCCATCCGTGATTATAATATCATCTTCTATTGGTGGTGGCGGTGGTGGTACATCAATTGGATCATCAATAGGTTTGGTGATGATTATATCAACTGGATCACTGGTGAAATCAGTAGTAAAAGCCGTGTATTTTGCTAAAACAGTTTGATTATACCATCTAAGCGGAATAATACTTCCAAGAGTCATTACTTTAGATGCTTCAAATTCGACTCTTTTGGTTGCGAAATTGATAGTTACATCATTTCCCTGTTCTTTCTCAACCGCTGCTTCAACAGCCTTTACATAACCATCAGATATATTTTGAATAAAAAAGTCAACCGTATCTGATTTGTGTTTATTTATTAGCTGAGCATCTCCAAAACTTTTCGACACTTCTAAATCCAAATACACTTTCAAAGTTGCCAGTTCTTGTAACGCTTTATTCAGCCGTTGTACCCTACTAGTATTTGTTAACTCACCTACCGTTTCTCCTATATTTAAATTCTGAGAAAGTTTTGCCATATAGGGTTGAAAAACCATATCAATCCATTTGGTCACAGTTTTCTCTACAATAGGATTTTCATTGCTAAATGATTTCTGTTGATCAGAAAATAAAGTTTCTAACGCTATACTAATCACTATGCCTATAGGCGGACTAATAGCGGTAGCTACAACTTGTACTACTCGTTTAATTGCTGTTTTCCACCAGCCTTTTTTGAAGCTAAACCATCCCATAATATTCTATTTTTTTGTAAATGCCGATATGATTTGTTTTTTAAATAGCAATCCGACAATTGCTGTAGCACCAATACCAATACCTACTTTTGCAGTGGTACTCATCCCTCCTGATGTAGGAGTATTTGGATTTGTTGGATTTGAAGGATCTGTTGGATTAACAGGGTTCAAAATATCAGGATTATTACCTCCACCTGAACCGCTTCCTCCGTTGTCGGTTGAACCGCCACCACCACCTGAATCCGTGATAATCACACCATCACCTCCAGAAGTATTTTCTTTCTTTTTTAAACTATAAGAAGTGTATTCGTAGCGCTCTGTACCATGTTGAGTTCCCCATTGATAGGATCTTCCGGCAGCATATCCTGGTAAGCCATTTGGTATCTGAACATTTCCTTCAACTTTACCAAATGATTTTAACGTATATAAGGACTTAATCGAGTCCATTACATTTTCTATAACCGCTTCAATAGCCTGTTGTCGAATACTGTGTCCTTGTCTGGTACACTTGGCAAATCGTGAATTTTGTCCTCCAATCGCATCAGCCTGATATCCTCGGGCGAGGTTTAAGAACTTTGCTAAGTTAAATGCGGTAATTGCTTTTTCAAGTCCACTATAAGCAACTATAAAAGGCATATCTACTTCGACATTCTTTTTAGCCTTTGATGGACTATACGAAGATCCCCAACAGGAGAAATTAAAACCATTGGCGAATATGGCACCAAAGGTGTCACCAAACCAATTAGAATCTAATATCTGTGCGGTTACCTCTTCCAGTTCTTGATCTCCATTTTGATTCGGATCTGAAGTTGCCGTGTCTGGATTTCCTAATCCTGAAGCATTACCACTCAACTGAGCAATTACAGATTTAGCAGATTTCAAACTGGATCCTGGGCGATTTAAACCCGTATTATTTTCGAATAGAAACCGCTTCCTATTGATAATTACACCTTTTCTATAAATCTTAAAAGCCGGATTGACCCCAAGGTTTATATACTTTTTTACTTCACTACGAATCCCATTAATGATACCTCTAGGAACATTTACTTCACTTAATAGGAATAGGTAGTTTTCCAAACCTTCAAAGGCTAATTTTGATAGTTGTAGCGGGTTTTTAACCGAACCGTTAACCGCTACTCCGTTAAGCCCGATATGTGGTAATCCTGACATAAATACATCTTTTGATTTAATAAATTCTACTTCTGTGTTTTCGTGCTTAGTGGCATCAATGACATAGTACCCTTCGGTAAGATCCTTACCGTTAATAGGTACAATGATGTATACGTGTGTGTATTCTTGTGGAAAGTGATTAGGTTGCTTTACCTTTCTGATGTAGTGCGGAATGCTAAGGTTTGTAAGGATGCAACTGGCAAAAATGGAATAACTCTTACAGTCAATCCCTTCTTTTCTTTGTACCCAAGCACAAGCAGGGGAACGTAATAACTGATCGGTTGCATCGGCTTTATACTGAATATGATGGTATAAAAAACCGTATATCGAAGAAATCGTTTGTGCAAGAGTACGCCCTTTAAGTTTGGTGGAAAGCTTTACGGTCTGTCTGTAGTATGTTTCAACCCATGACCTCATATGTTTTACCGTAGTTTCGGTATTCCCAGAGCTTAAACGCGTAGCCTTGCAAAACGTTTTTGGTAATAAGCCATCATAATCCCTGCCGGACTTTAACGGTCTATACAAAACACTATAATCAACTATATTATCCAAAAATCCACCCTTTTATAACTTTGTTGGGTACTAATTAAAGGAAGTTAATTGCTCGGTTAAATAGATCCGGTTACTTGTGGTGACTTATGGGTACTTCTGGAATTTTATGGGAAATAAAAGAATATCCCCAACGATTAAATCAGGGATATTCAAGAGAATTATGACGATAGATTGTAATCTGTTATTTCTTTGATTTTTGTACTCATACTAGCTTAGCTTTATATCTTCCTTAAAAAGTAAATGAATGTATTCTGCATGTAATTCTACATTGTGATCGTTTTCGGCACAGTGAAAGAGTAAATGGATCAATCCACAATCACCTAAAGTATCTCTATACTCATCTTGTTCTTTGTTCTTCACCCATAAAATAAAGCTGCATAAGTGACCTATTTCCCCTAACTTTTTTTTCTTCTTTAAACAGGCTTTGAATTCGTCTAAATCCATAACCGCATATTCAGTGTACTTTTTCTTACATGCATCGTAATCAAATGTATGTTTTCGACTTTGTAGTGTTCTTGATTGGACTTCGTATTTCATTATTGACTAATATTTTTAATATGTTTATTTAGTAAATCATCAAACGCTTTTGTAGCGGTTTGATGCACTACTCCATTGCCATACTGGCGTAAAAGCTCTGTTCTAAAGTCGTACCCATTAACTGTGCTACCCAAGCCGGGTTTAATTGTTCTTGGTTCTTCCCAATGATTTTGTTTTTGTCCTGGTCTAGAAGGCCATTTTTCGACAATACTGTTAATGAAATTTGTTTTGTTGATTTCACCGCCTTTTCCGTTTCTGATGTTGTTGGTGTTGGCCAATGTTTTACCATTGTTGCAAGACTCATTGAATTTCTCTTTTCTGGATTGTGATCTTCGTATAAACCGTCCATCGCTGATACTGGTGTCGCCCAATTCTTTACTTGTTTCTCCAAATCTGATTGAATTTTTTTGCCGTCTTTGGTTTTGTAATACGTTCCCATCCATTTCCAATCGGGCTTTTCTACTCTTTTGCAACTTATTGATGTAGGAGTTATCCAATGCGAGGATGAATAATCTTTTTCTTTTATGTGTCGCGCCAACTTCTGACGCTGTAAACAATCCTGCTTCAACCTTATAGCCCAAGTTTCGTAAGCTTTCCAAAACGTAGGGGAAAGATCCCGATAAGTGTCCTGAGACATTTTCGAAGAAACACCAAAAAGGTTTAATTGTACTGACAGATTGTTCAATATAAGGCCAAAGGAATCTTGGATCTTTCCAAAGTTTTCTTTTTCCGGCTGTGCTTTCTCCTTGACACGGATATCCTCCAATGATTCCGTGAACTTTGTTATGAAAAGGTTTTGGGTCGAAGGTTTTAATATCCGTCCAAACAGGTGCCTTATCCACCAAGCCCGCTTCCATCGCTGATACCAAGTTGAAGATTTGAAAAGCTTCGATCTCCAAGTAAGCGATTGTTTTAATTGGCATAACTTGTTGAATTCCTCTTTCGAGACCTCCGTATCCATAGCAAAAAGATAATATTCGCTGTTCTTCTTTAAAATATTCTTTGGTACAATCCACATTTAAACTATTGATTATCAGATATATAAAAGTTATTTTGCTACAAATTTAATCGTAAGCCCTCTTCGTAACTTAAAGGTGTACTTATCCTCGACACCTTCTAAAACCTTCTTAAAATGCTTTGTTTTAAGATTTTCATCTCCTAAAAGCTTACCGTACTGTCCTGCACCTCTAAGCGTGCGATTTCCTGTATGGTTATCTAGTACCCTTATTACAAAGTGTTTATTGATTTCTGCCCTTAATGGGTCGTTACTTTTTAATGCTGCCATGCTTAACAATCTGTTTTTGGTTCTCCTATATATTTCTTACAATCACAACAATATTGTTGTGTAATTTCTACAGTAACGATGTGTTCTAAAACTACCTTTACTGTGTTACGATGATTACAGTTATCCAACTTCATCAAAAAAACCTTCTGAAGCATAATATCCTTCCGGAATACCAAACAGCTTCACAATTGCTATAAATTCAGGATGAAATAGTATTCGTTCATTTTTCACATCTTCTACTGGCTTATTTCTATGTTTGGTCATTACAGCCTGTATTTCATCAACTAGATTCCTTCGGTTTATTTTAACAAATATCCTATGAACTTCACTCTTAGTTGGAAACCATGGTAGTGCCTTTTTTCTATTAGTTAACATGCAATTCCTCCTTTCTTATTAGCGTGGCAAGTATTCATATTAATGCTTGATTTTTATTATTGATTTTTCTTTTTATATTCTGTGCTATTTCCTCATATAACTCGTGTATCTTTTCATAGACACTTGGTTTTCTCTCTTTGGTTTTTTTATCAACCTCAGGATCTTGTGGATAGATTTCTTTTCCTTCTTTAGGTATACCTCTTGTTTCAATGACGATTTTATATCGTTTTCTAGCATATACAATAGGATAAATAACTATTCCTTCGGATAGACATAAACTCATAAATTTAGATTGCTCTCTACCTTTCATAACAACCAGTTAGTTAGAAAAATTAATAAAACGAACAGAGCAGAAGTAATTAAAATACCAATCACAATTCCCATTATCCGACCGGATTTATAACCTCGCTCATATGATGTTTGAATTCTGTCTTTTTTCATAATTTTTTGTGTTAATAATCTATACCTTCTACTAAACCATTAGCATCAGTATTATCTTCATCTCCAGTATTTCTTTCATTAATTTTTGCTGTTGGACTGGATTTTATATAAATGAATTCTGTAGAAGATCCGTTATGGTTGTGTTTATTCATCCCTTGACTATTAAGTACTTCTTCAGGATTTACTTCGTAACCGTGGAATTTACACCACTCTTTCACTGATTTTTTAAATCTTTGGGAACTCCAACCTTTTAATTTAGTTCTGGTTTCAAAATCATTGTAAGCGATATTTTTAACTAGTTGATTGTCTAGTTTATGTTCAAAATAAAAGTCTGCCCAATCCTTAAACCCGTCACCCATAGTCTGTAGACTGTTACGCTTTTCTACATTGCCAAGTGGTGGATTAATTCTGTCTTTGGTACCTAAATGAAATTGTACAGCTTCCGCACTCAGATTAAAGAAATCGTTCCATTCATCACTATCAAACTGAGAGAATAAGAGTTTGCCGATATCGTCAGTAACTTTATGTTCATTTTCATCTAAATCACTTTTGTAATGGTAGTAATCAGAGAACACACAATATAAAATCCTACGTTCTGTACTACTATCTGGCTTGAATAACCCAAAATTTGAGGTGATAGCGAATTTTGGAGATTCTTCAAAAGGAATGGTAAACATCCCTTTGTGTTTAGCATTTACATTAAAGTCACCGGTTACCTCAGAGAAGAACTTGGTAATAGGGAAATGTGAATCTGCATCATCAACCAAAACATAATCTGTATCCGGAGTGATTCCTTCATACATGAATTGGTTTTTTAAGGCTTCACGATCACGACCGGCTATATACTTATTATTAATCAGTAATTTTCTGATTGCTTTTTCGAACATTAAGGACTTACCGGACCCACCATTACTATCAGCAATTTCACTAATCCGATTATCCATTGCAAACACCATCCAACCCTTATCATCTACCTTTTGCTTATGAAGCAAATAACCGAAAGCAAAGAGCTTATTTATAAGGTGATCCTTTTGTTCTTTTATCTCGTCTTGGCTCAGTCCTTCTTCTTCGATATTAAAACGGTTGGCTTGCTGATACGCTTTTTGTTCTGCTTTTATCTCTCTTATTAGCTCTTTTCTTTTTACCGGATCTGTTTCCGATATAGATTTGATTCTAAACTTAAAAGGCTTATCACCACATACACGCCAGTGTACACGACTGGTGTTAATCATGTAGTTTAGAAAGTGATTATCGGTTTTAAGGATATTGATATCATATATAGGAGTTTTTCCATCAGATTTAAATCCCAATTGAATTACTTCGAAAGCTTTTGATTTATGAACTTTAACATCATGTTGTATGATCTTATCTTCCCAAACGTATGCATCTAGCTGCCCATAGTTATACTCTTTAATTTCATCTTTGGTAATTTTCCACGTTTTGTTCTTAAAAAACATCAATTGATGATCATAACCACTATCCTTAAAGTTGATTTCTTTTTGAGGTAGTTTCGCCAGTGATTTCTCGCTTAACTGAGCGCTTCTATGAATGAAATTTACTAATGGTATTGGCTTTTTCTTTTCCTTGATATAGTTAGCGGGAAAGTTGTTTAAGTGGTGGTATTTTACACGCTTTACAATACCATCTTTAAGATGGATAAAACTAAAATCCTCTTTTGCAGTATTTTCTTCGAAACGAAAATATCCATTGTAAGTCAAGAATCTATAACAAGCTTCGTTATTAAAGGTGTATTTTTTTAACTCACCAGTTGCAGATCGTACTTCATCCCAAAACCTCGACGGTAACGCATCGGTTATAAGACCTCTAAAAGCATATTCTATTTTTTTCGGACTATCCTTTTTATGAGTTAAATTAATCCAGTCGGTAAAATCTTTTCCTGGTTTATTTCTATGGACTTTATTTTTTATGTAATCTGGTAACCAGATGATATGTATATCAATGTACCTCAGGGCTATTTTAATAGTTTCACTAATTCCAGTCTCATCGATATCACCAATGTAAAGAACTTTATGAGCCCTTTCTCTTAAGAACTTGTAATCAGCATAGGAGAGTATCGCAGTTTCTGAATTCTGCCAAACAACGGGGTATCCTAAGGAAGAAATATTTAGAGAATCTCTATCTCCAGCACCTATAAATACATGAGGAAATTTAGGCTCGTCATCATCACCATCATAAGACATTAAAAACCCTTGAAATTCTAGTTCTAGATTGTCTTTACCAAACAAATAATCTTTCGGTTTTTCTCCGGCATAACTAAACCGTCTGCTTTTATCTATGTTAAGTGGCTCATAGATCTTTTGCCATGAACCTTCATCAATGACAAAAATGGGATACTTTTCTGTACTCCTAATGATGATCTGTGTAAGTTCTTTTTTCTTAGTAACTTTATTGGTTACATAGTATACTTTGGTCAGCTTACTACAGCTTTTTAGATTGTATTTATCACAAACTTTATTAGTAACCAATGGTCCTAAAACCGATAAGTGTTCGTCGCTTATTTCGCTATGATACTCAAAGAAGTGATCTTTTTCATTCTGATTTTTTAGAGCAGCTTTAAATTCGATTTCTGGCTTATTAAACTGAACGGTTGAACCGTCAATACTAAACTCCGAAGAAATCCATTTACAAGCATCTGCAAACGATAATCCTTCTTTTTCCATAACCAAATCAAAACAGTTTTTGCCCTTACCATCACCACCAAAATCAGTGACGATGTAATTGTTATCAGGCATTTTTTTGATCATAGCACTAGCAGTGTCTTCTTCTCTGAGTTTAAAATGAACAAACCGCCCATTTTTTTCAGCATTAGGAAAAAGACGAAGGATCACCTGGAGACCACCGTTTGTTTTTTCTAGTATATTGGATTTATCAAATTTAAAGTCGCTCATTAAACTGTCTCAACTGCGTTAACTGTAATAGCTTTTGATTCCTGAGTATATATTTCACTAAGTTCTGATTGGTGGATCTCTAACTTATTGGTTAAATAATTTTTTAAAGACATATATTCACCAACCAAGTGATTTCCTAAGTTTTCTGTTGTTGTTTTCTGCAACCTTTCTAATCTGGATTTATAGAAGGATATTTTTTTTTGAAGTTGATCTATCTTTGACATATTGTAAAATTTGTTAGTAGTTAACCGTATTTTAATTGATCAATTCTCCCTTGATCTTTTCATTTAATAACACTGCTTGTTCCAATTGAAAAATTGAAGCATATTCTTCCTCCTGCGTGTAATCCACAAATCCATTTTTAAGTATTACAAACCATTTATTGTATTTTTTGATTTTCATAAGATTGGATTTAGTAGTTTAGATTTTCGAAGGATGCGAAGTAGTAGGACATTGCGATTAACCAACCGATAAAGGTGGCTATCAAAACATATTTGAAATATTTAGGATAAGAAACCCTGTAGGGCATTCCTAGCTCGTTTATACCGTATGGTTTTTTGTGAAAATGCAAAAAGATGAATGATAACAGCATAACTAGGATAAATACTAGACAGGTAAAATCCATAACTTTCATTTTGTCAAGAGAATCTAGTATCATATTATTGGTTTAGAAGTTCTTTACGTTTTTCCTCTAGTTCTGAAGCTCTTTTTTGCTTATCACTAGCGCAATCATATATTGCATTCTCAATTTCCTGATGTTCATATTGACCACCCATTACATTCTTTACACTACCTGTAGTATATGGCTTATCGTTTCTGTTGAAAATCTTTCGAGTTTCAAGTAGCTTTAAAACATCTTTAGTATAGTTGTTCCCTAGTATTTTCTTTAGTTCTGTGCGTTGTTTCTCTGTGATCATCCTTACTATTTTTATGCGTAAAATTTTATGTACTAAATGCATTTTTACAGGCAATATGCATAGTATTCTTACGTTTTTAGTACATTCGCTTACGATTACTTACGCAATAATATAAAGAATACTAGACATAAACAAAAATAACGAAAAGAATTCTGTATGGAAAATAGAATTATTGATAGAATTATCACCTATATAAAGTATAAAAAGCTCAGTGAAAGAAGCTTTAGTTTAAGTATTGGTGCTAGTTCTGCATACATAAACACCCTTAAAAAGGATAAAAGTAATATAGGTGGTGATATGATGGAAAGAATTCTTGACACTTACCCAGAAATTAACGGGCATTGGTTAATAACTGGTAAAGGTGAAATGATTTATGGTGAAGCTGAAAGCCCAAAATCTATTGATGAAATGATTGAAGAAAAAATCGAAGCGAAGTTAAATAGCCAGGGATATACTTTTGAAGATTATGAAACTATACATAAAATGCGAAAATTTGTATTAGAACAGATGGCTGAAGCAGAAAGAGTTGCTAAAAAACAGAAAAATTCTAGGTAATATTAATTCCTTTTTTATCCAATAAATCTTTTAGTTTCTGTTTTTCTTGATCGTTGAATTGTAGATCTGAATCATTAAGTAGTTCATTGTCTAAATCTTTTAGTAATTCACCCCATTTTTTATAAACCTCTTCCGCTGAGTTATCATGTTTGGAATGAAAAATCTGGAACATCCGCTGATTAAATAAATGAATGGATTTTTTCATGATGCCTTCCTTTCATTTTTAATAGCTTCCATTTCCTTTTTAACCTGTTCTCTTATATCCAGTAATTGGGTTTTTTGATTCAATTTTATGGAATACATGATCATTCCAATTAGTATAGGTCCAAGAATTATTAAGGACTTCCAAAAACTAAAATCGTCCGTATATCTAATATTCTGATTTATAACTCCAGATAGTTGAAAGAAAAACATACCGAAAGGAATAAGTATTGCGAATCTCCACCATTGACGTGCAGTAAAGAACCAGATTGTAGTAATAATAAGAAAAGTTACTTTGGTAAAGAATGCGTGTACAAACCCTATTACTGATTTAAAACCACCACTGTAGATAATAAACAATCCTAAATCCCAACTATCCGATTTAGGAGCAAACCTGTATAGATAAAATAAAAAAGGAGTAGCTATCAGTATAGCACTGATAATTACTCCTTGAATAAAGCGTTTATTTCTATTACCCGTTCTCTGGAACTTCGTAGTCTTCTTTTTCGATTTTTTGAAGATCAAATTCTTCAATTTTCTTAAGCTCTTCATTTTCTTCTATTGAATTGTCTGTACAACCAATAGCGAACATCGCTAATAATCCAAATGTAAGTAGATATCTCATTTTTTTGTCTTTATAATTGAAGACAAGATAGGGAGAATTCCTCCTACACATAAGGAGATCATCCTACAATTGAGTGGATGAACGTCATACAGATGTGAATAAACATTTTAGTGGGGTAGAATGTAATATTTACTTTAAGTTGGGTGCAAGATAAATACTACAAATCTAATTTTCGCTACGGCAAAACCGTAAATCGACGAAATGCACAATATTTTTTATAACCTTGATTTATAGTGGTTTTGGCGGTAAAATATCATAATGAACACGATTTTAATTGTGAGAAAAGTGTAATTATGGAAAAACCTCAGTGTGGGAAATTCTAGTCTAGGTAATTTATCTTAGTTTAGGTAATTAAAATTAGAAAACTCATAATTCAAAATGTCTACAATAAACAATAGGATAGATAGTATCTTAAAAAACCTTGGACTAACCAACAAAGAATTCGGAAATAGTCTTGGAGTTACTGAAGCTACAATAAGAAATCTAAGAAAAAAAGGAACAGTTAAACCGATATATATTGAATTGATCATATATAAACTTAATGTGAACCGATCATATTTAGAATTTGGGGAAGGTGATATTTTTAATGATCAACCGCTGAATACTGATCCTAATTATAAAGTATTAGCCATAAATGCTAGTAAGCATTGGAATGAATTAATGAAGTTTGATGAATTTAGAATGAGATATTATTTGGAATTATCGAATACTTTAAGCATCGATCTGGATATGTTAATGGCTAAGGAATTTAAAAACAAGAATTAAAGCAAACCCCTCGGTTAATCGATGGATTAAACAGAAAAATACAGGATTAACTATAGTTGTATTTCTGTATTTTCTGTATTATTTTTTGTATTACTATAACTATTTGATTTTTAGGTATTTATAAACAATAATACAGAAATACACTTTTTTACTATAAACTATGAGAGAAATAAAAATAAATATATAATATAGAGCTAAGCGCATTTAGTATTCTTTCGTTTTCTTACGGATACTTACGCAATATTGTTTATTTTTAACCTCAAGCTCTCGCCACCTTCTATAGATGTTTAATTCTATTTTATGATCGTAAGTGAATAATGTAAAAAACTTAAAAATGGCGCGATTTTAGACCTAAAATTGTGACTTTTTTAAAACCTTATAATATTACACTTTGTCTATAATAATAATGGGGGTAGGGGGGAATATAGGGTAGGGTAGAAGGTTATTTTTTAGATATATCAATTAGTGAGTATGTCTTTTAAAGGGCTATCACGACCATCAAACTACCCTAAAGTAATGTAAAAGTCTTAAAATGAAACATATAAAGAATCCCTTCACGGTCACGAATGAATCACAAAAAGTGTGAATCATGAAGCGAGTTTCAGAAATGAAGCTCGCTTCTTTTTTGGAAAATTGTGAAGGGGAGTGTTTTAGGGATCAATATTAGTTAATCCCTCCACAGTAGCGAAACAGGATAAGTGTTTGTTGCTTTTTTTTCTTAGAATCTATAAATCAGTGTTTTAAATTATTGTAAAAAGGGTTCGACAGAAATTCAATTAAATTTTATCTATTGTACTTGAAAAATGTCCATTACATATAAATACGCATGTTGGACAAAGTTTCATAATCTCGTTTACTAAGGATGTAATTGTTGAAGAGAATGGGAAGTAAGGAAAGATCAACCATTCTGCGCTTACAGAAGCTTGTGTTCGGGAAACATCTTCGAGAGTGATATAAAACTTTAATTATCAATAATAGAAGGCCTGAATTCTTATTAGACTCTATCAGAAAAGCTTTAATGTTTTGTAACTTTAATATGAATTATTCTTTTTTATAATCATATATTAAATATAAAAAATACCTTGTGGAACATGAGTACAAAACTATTCATAAAATATATGGTCAGTTTACGATGCAAACTCATGGTGAAAGAAGAGTTGAAGAAACTTGGATTGCATTATGTAATTGTTGAATTAGGTATTATTGAAGTCTTAGAAAACATAACTAATCAACAACGTGTTCAGCTAAAAAGAAATCTGAGTAAATCTGGTTTGGAATTGATGGATAATAAAAAAAGTATTTTGATTGAAAAAATCAGAAATGTTATTATCGAAATGATTCATTACACAGATGAATTGCCCAAAGTGAATTATTCTGACTTTATAAGTAAAAAAATAGGTTATGATTATACCTATTTGGCGAATATATTTTCAGAAGTGAAAGGAATTACTATCCAACAATTTATTATTATTCATAAAATTGAAAGAGTCAAGGAATTGCTTATTTATGATGAACTAAATCTTACTGAAATTTCCCACAAACTACACTATAGTAGTGTTGCACATTTATCCAATCAATTCAAAAAAGTAACAGGTTTGACTCCTACATTTTATAAGCAACTGAAAGAAAAGCGTAAGCAAAATCTGGAAGATTTGTAATTATTGAATACTGCAGTAACTACATTCTAAACGCATAGACCTTTTGTAATCCATTTTTCTTAGAAACCATTAAAAAGTGTGATATATGTAATATAGGTTGAGCTCAGTGTAATACATGAAACTTTTAATTAACTGATTTTTGTAATACATATTAAAACAGCCTTATAAAGGGTCTGTTATTTATAATCTCAAAAATATAAAATCATGTCAAAAGAAAAAGAAGGTAAAGCCAAGTCTGGTAAGAAGTCTCCTGTAAAAAATTTGAAAGAAAAAAGGGCGGCAAAAGCAGCAAAAAGAAAGGAAAAAAGGAGTAATGATTAAATGTTATATAAAAATAACTTGAGTTAATCTCAAACTTCTAAGATATTATCAATGAAAAATAGTGAATTAGAAAAATCCTTTACATATGACTTAGCTGATACCGTTGATTATATACCGGGATCTATAGTTATAAAAGCAATCCTGAAGAAAAAAACAGGAACTATAACTGTGTCGTCATTTGATGCTGGAGAAGCATTATTTTCCAAAACATCTCCTTTTGACAACCTCATTCAGGTTATAGATGGAGAAGCTGAGATTATTATTAACGAAAAATTAAATACAATTGAAACTGGTCAGGCAATCATTATTCCGGCTCATGCAAGGAATGCAGTAAAAGCTAATAAGCGTTTTAAAATGTTGTCAACTATCATTAAGAGTGGCTATGAAGATATAAGTATTTAATTAAATAAAGTATGTAAGACAGAAATTCAAATCAGGTGATACTGTTTACACCAAAGTAAACCCCGAAGTTAAATTGATTGTACGGTTATACTACCGTCGAATATACTACCATACGTTTGCCAAAAATCCTGAGAAAAAAGAAGAAGTATTTTTTGAAAGGGAGCTTTCATAATGATTGGTTAAAACGACAAAAATTAGGAATTAAATACTTTATGAAATGAAGCAAGAATTAGGTATAACTAGAAAGCAAAACTTTGATTTCAATACTCCAAAAAAGAAGCCGAAAATTGCCTACTTCATATTGATCCACCATTTTCCTGAGCAGTTCAAGCGATTGTTCAAGGCTATTTACCATCTAGAAAACCACTATCTAATCCACATAGATAAAAAAACAGATATCAATATTAAAAAGGATATTAAAGTTTTTTTAGAGAATTATTCCAACGTTTATGCCTTAAAAAGTGAAAATGTAATATGGGATGGATACAGCATGGTACAGTCTCAACTTAATGGAATGAAATATCTATTAAACCGTTGTCTAAAATGGGATTTTTTTATTAATCTAAGCGATCAGGATTTTCCTTTGAAATCTCAAGATTTTATCCTAGGTTTTTTGAACAAGAATAAAGGGAAGAATTTTATAAAAATAGGCAATCAAGTTAGAGTAGGTTCAGATACGCTGAACCATGTTGAAAATTACTCCCAAGGGATCGATATTGGCTTTTCCGGTATACCTTATAGAAAATCTTTCATGAAAAATGTGACTTGGTATGTTGGCGGACAATGGGCAATTTTGACTAGAACATGCTGTGAATTTATCTATCACAGCCCCGAAGTGAAAAAAATTGAAAATTTCTACCACAAGCTGCTAATAGCTGAAGAATCATTTTTTCAAACTGTACTAATGAATACTTCCTTCAAAGAAACAATCATTAATGATAACAAAAGAGTTGTTATCTATATAGCTGATGGAGATACGAAATTTAAACCAAAAACTTTGACAGACTCAGATATTGATCTTTTAATTGAAGGTGACAACTTGTTTGTGGGGAAATTTGACGAAAGAATAGATGAATCTATATTGAATATTTTGGAAAAAGCTTTAGACACAGATCAAATAAAAAATAATTCAAATCTTATTAATTTTAACCTTATTTCAACGTTTAATATTGATACGAAAAAAAGTGCTCTATTAGATCCGGAAGCAATCATAAATTCACCTACTCAACTACCAAAACAAATACTTAACGGGAACAAATAAATAGTAAAATGACTAAAACGAATATTACGAGAAGTTGGAGAGAACAAAAGGTTATGCTAAAACGGAGATTTTCTGTTCTATCTGATATATATTTTGATTTTAAAGACGAACAAAAAGAAACGATGTTTGATAATCTTGAAATTAAACTTGAGAAAACCGAGCAGAGATGGAATTGTTTTTTATTGAACTCCAAACCTATTGAACGATAATTAAGAAAAAAATTATGTATAAAATCAAAATACAATTGCTTTCTGATAAGGTATTGGTAAAAGCTTACGTAGTAGAAGAAAAATGAAAGTGAGGTATTATTCAACCAGTTATTATAGAACATATATAAATAAGATAAACAAATATATTTCGGAACAGAGATAAGGAATGATTGGCTACCTTAGCTGATGCAGTAAATGTTACTTTTGGAGTTCTAAGGATGCTTGGTGAATTCTAAAGAGTTGTACGTTCTATTATCAAAGATGATGTAGCAGTAAGTAGAGTAAAAAGATTCTTCGAATTTTAATGGAGACATTACAGGGAATCCTTATATGTTGTTTTTAAATTCAAGACATAATGAGAAAAGAAAGCGTATTTGCTTCCAATTTATTTTAGTCTTTTTTAATTAAAGTACTACATAAGTCGTACATCTGGAAAAATTATTGAATCGTACAATAAGAATATTTTTATAAAATACAATATGTCTAAAGATAAAAGAACACTTTATCTGGATAATTAAGAGCTGCTGACTGTACAAACGATTCTTCTAAAATGCCATAGTTAGCGTATTCCATATTATTTTCTACTGCCCAATTAATATTACCAAAATCAAAATGCCAATATTCTTTATGGTCACATACAAAATCTTCATCCTCAAAAAGTTTTATCAGAAGTTTGCGATTTTTCTTTGCTTCTTCACTAATGTCAGGATGTTTGGGGTAACATTTTTCATTTAAATCGATATATAATCCATCGTTGGTTCCAAAATCCAGTACACATTTCTTTCGTAAATCATAAATCAAAGCATCAACTGCACCTCCTGTTGAATGGGTAGATAGTCCTTTAGAGGCTATAAAGTTTGATACAATCTTATCTATTTCTTGTACTGTTTTTTTAGGATATTTCTTTTTCAAAAAACTAGTTTTTTGATCCCATAGTTTTTGCTGATGCTCGAATGATCTCCAAGCTGATCTAATAATTAGTTTTTTGCCCTGATTATCCAGAAGTTTACTGATTCGACCTATTTTTTCAAAGACCTCTTTTCTAACCAAATAGCGGTAGTTTTTTTGAATGGATTTTTCAAATATTAAATTAAAATCTGAATCCTGAAGACTTATCAATGGAGTGTGATCCTCCTGGACAGGTATAATGGCTGTTTTCTTTTTGTGCAACCTGTCTTTTTCTTCTACTATGGCACAATACTCTTTCGCGCTTAAAGGGGAAATGATATTTTTAAAAATATAGGATGAATTCATGGCAGTAACTAATGCTCCATATTTTAATGTAAATGATACATTGCTCCCAACTTTTAAGCTTTCTTTTTTGGCATTGATTACAATATGATCGCCACCTGCTCCTAGGATTTCAATATCTAATTTTGGAGTCAATCCAGTCACCATTACATCCTGTACGCCCATTGCCAAGATAGCTCGTCGTATCATGCCTTGATCTTTGAATTTTGGCTTGTTACCAAAAGCATCTAAGCCTATCTCTCCATCTGGTACAGATGATTTATTTTTTAATTCTATAACTTCAGCCACTAACATAAAAGCGTCTTGATGAAGTTTTGGAATAGGTTTTCCTGTTAATGGTTCATATCCTAAAAATATAGATTCACCTAATCTTAAATTATTTATCCTACCAACATCTTTTGTTGTACGAAACCAATTATAATTAGCTGAGTTTCCTCCTGAGATCATAGTTAATTTTATATCAAACTTTTTCTCAATACTAGTAGCAATAGAAGACAGTAATTCCATCTTTTTTTCTGTAGGTGTAACTCCAGAAAAACAAGCAAGATTTGTACCTATTCCTGTAAGTTCAACCCCTTTAAGACGTAATACTTTTTCAATAGTATTTTCGAGTTGAGATGGCATTATTCCTTCGCGTAAATCTCCTAATTCTACCATGAGTATGATTTTATGTACCCTATCATGCAGGATAGCAAATTCTGAAAGTTTTTTTATAACAGATAACTCCGAATTTAAACTCATATCCGTATCTAATACTACCGATTCTGATTGGCTTATCATTGGAGTCCTAATCAATAAAAAAATAGCTTTCACCCCAGCATCGCGCATTTTCTTTATATTAGATATTCTAGAGTCAGCAAGAATTTTAATTCCATTTTTCACTAAAATATTTGCTATTTGTGGATGGGCACAAACTCCTTTAGTAACAGCAATTACATCTACTTTTTTTGATCTAAATAGTGAACTTAAGACCTTTGTATTATGAGCGATTTTGCTAAGATTAATATCTATTCTTGGGGTTGACATAGTAATGATTTGACACGGATTAAATCAGGGAATACTTCATAAAGTTTTTCTATCAGTTTACTACAGTCATTTTTTAACACATCAGTGACAGGTAATTGATATTTTTCTTCATAAGTTTTTATTGTACTTTCAACTTCTTGGTCATTCATTTCTTCATGATTGATTGTAATTGCAATTACTTTGGATCCAGAGAAGACTTCTAACATTTTTATTTCACTTTCAAGTGTTGGCATTGAAATTTTAGGAAAATCACATCTGGTACGTCTTTTTGGTGGATGCTGAAGGATAATAGCTTTAGGCATAGCACCTCTTATGATTGCACTTGAAGATATAAACGCTGGGTGACCAAGCGCTCCCTGCCCCTCTACTACAATAACATCAGGCTTTTCTTTGAGTGCTTCCAGAATAGCATTTTCAACTTCCCCAGTAGCAAAACCAGAACTTAGTACATCTATCGCAATGCCGTATTTTGACCCTTGGAGTATTCCGGTCTGACCTGTAGTTATAAAGATGGCATTTAGACCTTCTTTTTTTAAGGCTTCTACCAACTTAATTGCTGTGGTTCGCTTACCAACTGCGCAATCTGTACCAGATACTTTTACTATAGGAGTTTTAACATCTCTTATTTGTCCGGTAAAATGGTGAAGATTTTCTTTTGAAGGTGGTTTTCTCACATCAAAAATGGATACATTGTATTTTTTTGCAAGATTTATACAAGTTTCATCATCCGAAAGAAACTCCGGAAGCCCGTTGACAATATGCATTCCAGTTTTAATGGCAGTGTGAATAACTTTTTTCTCATCTTTACTAAGTAATGGTTCTAAAGGAGCAATTCCATAGATGAAATATTCAGGAATATTGTCTAATAGTTCAATCGCTTGATTTAAATTCTGGAATATTGGTATATGATTTTTAACTCCATCCAAATATTCACCAGTATCAAGACCAGACTTCGTGCTATCAATAACACCAACAATCTTATACTTATTAGAATGCCTGACAAGACCATTTGCCACTTTACCGTCAAGTTTGCCAAATTCATTTTCGCAATAAACTATTGCTGATGTTTTCATTTATTATTTTTTAACAGTTGTATGTAATTTTTCAATACCCCTTTCCGTTGATAATAAACACATTATTATAACTTATTTTATATGTAAGTGATGTAAGATTGTATAAATTGATTTCAGAAATGACTTAACTTCCTACTAGAGCTCTTTTATGCAAACCTAATTCCCATCTATCGGGATCATTTTGAAATCCACAGTAGTAAATCCCATCGATATATCGTCTTACTATCAAAGAAATATTAGGGTTAATTTTAGTAAATACCGTATCACCTACTTCATATTTTAAAATTCTATTTTTATTTGGTTTCATTATTAATTTTTGAAGAGGTTTATTTTTTCATTTCTTTTAATCCCCAGAAATTTAGTTCACAAGTAAAAAACCTCTGAGGATACAAAGAATCAGCAAGAAAAATGACGATGTTAAAGTATCTTTTCGAATGGCTTTTAAGAGTTCGATTACTAAAGTGTCATTTTTTTCATTAAAAACGATCTTATTATATTGATTTGCGTATTGTTTTAATGTTTTCTTGCAAAAAAATGTTCGTTTTTCAAATTTTATACAACTGTATTTAAGAAAGGCAGAATTTTTAATTTCTGCCTTTTTATTACCTGAAATGTTTTGTAGTATCTCTCAAATACTCCGCATTCATTATCATATTGGTAATTCTAAATCTTTCAGGCCTGAAATAATTGCGTTTAAGTATAAAACTTAATTATGATGTCTGTTACAAAGATCTCTATTATTAGCTGATATTTGGTTATACAAAAGAAATTGAATGTTACATAAATCATAGGTTTTTGAAATTTTTGAAGAAAGAAAGTTGTAATAAACATGTCATTCTTTTTTAAATGATTAATAAATTTAAAGTACTGACATAGTGCATTTTATTAGTGTTTTTAAAAGATTTGTTTTGCTATGTTAAAGATGTAATGAACGTTTTTACTGAACTTCTTCTTTTTTAGGAAAATTCGATTAGATCTATCTCATTAATTATTTGGAAAACTCAAAAAAACATATTTAATATACTGGTAATTAACAATAAGAATTTAGAGCTCTTAATTTAGGTTTTACAATAAAATGACTATTTAAATAAATTTCTGCAATATGTATTATGAAAATATTTTGAAAGTACAAATGGTACTTTAAGTATAATTTGGAAAATGATAAGTTGATCTGATCAAAAAATCATTATTTTAACCGTGCCAAAAGGAGTTCAAATGTAATATTATGGAAATCAAAAAATCAAGAAATACTGAAAAACAAAACCTGGTAAAAGATATTTTATCTAAAGCAGAACATACCTTGGCTGCAGAGGATATTATGGAGGCAATGCCTATAAAAGTAAACAAAACAACTATATACAGGATTTTAGATCGTTTTGCAGAGAAAGGAGAAGTTCATTTTATAACAGGCAAAAATGGAAAAGCATATTATGCACTATGTGATGGCTGTGGAACCTCTCATAAAATTCATAATCATATTCATTTTGAATGTCAAGTTTGTGAAGAGGTAACTTGTCAACCCAATACACTACATATCCCAAATTTAGAGGGCTTTACTATTCAAGAGACCCAGTTCCTGGTAATCGGTATCTGCAATAAGTGTAAATAAAGTGAAACCACCCACTCTCCAGCTGATGGTTTCGTAACTACACGTCCCAACTTAAAAAAGACGATGTCTTTTATCTTACAGCTATAGGATAGTTTTCTCCTCTATTACTGACAGTACCAGATGTTCTAGGTCCATTTCCTCTGGCGTGCATAATTCCTGCAACGTGAGGTGATGCCATGGAAGTCCCGCTTAATGTAGCATAACCTCCATTCAAGTATGTGCTTCTTACACTACTGCCTGTAGCGATTACATCGACAGGATTCATATTATAATTTGAGAACGATGAAAACCCCTGACTACAAGTCATGGAAGCTACCGTATAAATATTAGTTCCATTAACACAAGCTGGCTGATAATTCGCCGAGTTAGCACTACTATTTCCTGCTGCAATTGCAACTCTTGTTCCTGCGTTTGCTAAAGCCAATAATGCACTTCTGTAAGAAGAATTATTTGCACACCCAGATCCAAAAAAACCTCCCAAACTTAAATTAGCTACATCTCCGGCTAAATCATAAGTACCAACGTGGTTTATTCCTGATAATATTGTTGCAGTACTACTACTACCATTACATCCAAAAACTCTTACAGGTACTACACTTGCACCTGCAGAAACACCTACGACACCGATACTATTATTAATCGCTGCAGCTGTTCCAGCTACGTGGGTTCCATGTCCGTTACAATCATTAGGAGATCCTCCTACAAAAGATCTTGCATAAGTAGTATTGGTAACTACAGTTAGATCTGGATGATCTAAATCGATACCACTATCAATTACCCAAATCCATTCGTCTTTACCTGCACCATTAGCAGCTCCTCCAGCTCTTGTGATACCGCAAGGAGTTTGTTGCGCCATTTTTTGTGACACTTCTCCGGTAATAACCTCTTCTACTTCAAACTTTGGCAATTCCACAACCCGATTATACTCGATTGCAGCTATATTAGGATCTTTAGATAATTTTTGAAATTCATTATCTCCGAGTTTAATAGCCACCCCAGAAATTTTGGTAGTATAATAATCCAGTACTTTAGACTGATCCAAATTATTTTCTGATAAAATTGTATTCATTCTTTTAATTGATACCTCAGAAATGTCTCGAACTGATTTTGCTTTTTCTTCTCTACTTGTAAAAGATTGTTTTTCTAAAACCTTCGATGCCGGTGCAATTTTAGAATCTTTAAATACTACAATGTACTCACCAGGAATTATTTTTCCTTCAGTACTGGTAGGTTCTACAATCGTTTCTAATGCTCCATTAGAGAGATTTTCGTTTTGACAAGAAGTCATTACTAATGCTGAAAGCAGTGTGCCTAAAGCTAGTTTACTTAAATTTTTCATATTGAGTTAAAATTTGTGTTAGAGCCCAAATGTATACATTCAAATGAAAAAATCATTATGGCAAAACCACAGGCTAAGTTGCTGAAAAACAAAAATTAAGAAGGAATTTACGTTGTAGTAAAATATGTTATTGCAATTTTGTTGCTTTAGTAAAAACAACGTATTACTAGGTGTTTAATCAGAAAAATCTTTCAACGCAAATTTGTAAGAAATTTCCATAATTTAAAGATTAAATTATTAACAAATATTAACTTTAATTAACTATTGTTTAACAAAACATGCAATTGTGATGTGGTAATCGCAATAGACTTTACCTACACAAGTAATTTATTTAATCCTAAACCTTATGAGGGTTTTTTGTTAAAGCAACAATGTTGCATTTATTAAAATAGTACTATATTTGTCATGATTAAAAAACTTATTTCATTGAGGCTACCAAATTTTAAAACAGCAGAAAGTATATGATTTTCAATAAACTAGAATCCAGCAACTGTCTGTTTATGATTTGCCCAACGGACAATATAGAAAGTATTTTACGACAAAGTTGTAGTAGTAAAGCGTTTTTTTATACGGCCCTTGGAGCTAATTTCAGGTGGGATATTGATACTCAGCAAAGTCTTATTAGCTTAATTGAGAATCAAAAAATTACTCAAGTTATTTTTATAACAAAATACTCGAATCTTTTCTATAGAGAAGTCCTTGAACCCGAAATTGAACCTTTTTTTAATGTTAATGAAACATTGTTACAAATGGATAAAACATTACCAGATTATTTCCTAAACCAAAGCCATCCAATTTTAAGAACAATGCTTTTTGCATCTCGCCATTTGCAAAGACAACAAAAGCATATACTAGAAAGTTCTATACTAGGAAAAGCCCTAAAACATAATATGATTATCACACAAAGCTTTGTATATCATCCCAATAATCAAATTTTTTATTCCCCAAGAATAATAGAAAAAAAAGTGCTGTTATATGGTAAATTATCTCCTAACTAGAAACCGCTATCATCATCTCTTATCCTAAAAAAAATATTCGAATTAATTAAATGATGTCCAGCAAACTATTTTAGATCTACATATAAAAAAACTAGCTGTCGTATATACTCCTGAAGAAACATCGGCAGAAATACATAGAAAATACTAGATAAATTGACTAAGCGAATACCCAGTAAATAATCAAAATACTTTAACTATGAAATTCTATAAGATATTACTTCTTGGATGTTTATTGCTTTTTTCAATATCATTTAGTAGTCCACATCCAATTAAATTAACATCATCATTAATTGAGATCAATCCAAAAACAAATATCCTACACATGGAGTGTAGGGTCTTTATTGATGATTTTACATTTAGCATGAATGATACATTCACTAATAATTTTACTGCATCGAACTTATCAAAAGAAAATAAAAAAGGGATAGAAGACTATTTTGAAAGATATTATAAAATATACATTAACGATAAATTGTACCCACTTACATATAAATCTTCGGAAGTTTTTGAAAAACAAAATGTACTCTCTATTAAATTCTCTAAAGAGATTCCGGTTATTAAAAAGGGAGATCAAATTTGTATTGAAAACACCCTCTTTTTTGAAGATTTTGGTTTTCTCCAGTCTAATATGATTACGGTACGAGTACCTCCTTTTATAACTGAAAATTACTTCGAAATAACAGCATTAGACAAACCTATCCCCATTAATTTATAATACGTTTCCCCTATGGATAATTTAAATTCTTTTTTTATTAATGGATGGAATCATATAGTAGATATAAATGCGTATGATCATCTATTATTTGTGATGACACTATGTGCAGCTTTTCGATTAACCCAATGGAAACAGATATTAGTAATCATTACGGCATTTACTATAGGACATAGCGGAACTCTGATACTAAGCGCATTGGATATAATCCCCGCCAACTCTAAACTTATTGATATGCTAATCCCTTTTACCATAATGATAACTGCATTAACAAATATTATCAATTATAATAAACAAGGTAAATTTTCGGATACCAAAGTAAAATATGTCATCGCATTAGTTTTTGGTTTAATCCACGGACTAGCCTTTGCCAGCAATTTCAAGTTTATGTTATTTAGTGATAGTATTATTATGCCTTTGTTAGTATTTAATATTGGTATTGAGATTGGGCAATTATTTATAGTACTGTTATTTATGGTATCCCTATGGGTGTATACTCGGTTTATTAAAGGAGAGCACTTAAAATGGAATTTATTTATTTCGGGAGCAGGTTTTGGGATTGCTGTAACCATTTTATTAAACGCTGTCAACGGTGGACAATAGAAAGAGCAAATTTTATTTGAGTACTTTTAAGTCAGAAACGGTATCACTTGTCTTCGATAAAATTTTCTACCGAAAATCGCTCAGATTGACGTAACTTTTCTTATAAGGAACTCACATTAAATGTATGATCTTAATAATAAAAATAATGTTTTGAGAATTTTAAATAATAAGAGAGCTGCCTTCCGAAGTTTTGGTTTTTTCGCTATCAAAATAGAAATCTATTCTTCCTAAATATAAACCATAACAACCAACCTGATTTACAAGTACATCTTTGTCTTTCCTGTTTTTTACTACTGTTGGTTCTTTAAGGAAGGTATGTGTATGTCCTCCGATGATAAGATCAATGTTTTCTGTAGCTTTGGCAAGACTCAAATCGCTTACTTTATTTTGTTCATTTTTGTAATCATATCCTAAATGAGATAAGCATATGACCAAATCACATTTTTCCTCATTTTTTAATACAGTACTCATATCCTGAGCAATTTCTATAGGATTAAGATATTTAGTTTCTTTATATAGATCTTTCATTACTAACCCTTCCAGTGCTATTCCTAAGCCAAATATTCCTATCTTGATATTATCTTTTATTATTATTTCATAAGGTTTAACAAACGTATCCATTACCGTATTAGAAAAATCATAATTGGCAGAAACAAATTTAAATCCTGCATAAGGCATTTGCGCGTGTAATCCTTCAATACCATTATCAAAATCATGATTGCCTATAGTTGCGACATCATATTTAAGCATACTCATCAACTTGAATTCTAGTTCTCCTCCATAAAAATTAAAATAAGGAGTTCCTTGAAAGATGTCACCTGCATCTAACAGTAAGGTATTTGGGTTCTCTTTTCTGATACTTTCAATAATGGTTGCTCTTCGTGCAACGCCTCCCTTATTTGAATTTCTACCTTCTTCAGGACCAAATGGATCTATATGACTATGTACATCATTTGTATGTAAAATCGTTATTTTTTTTGCTTGGCTAGCAGAAAAAGATGATAAACTAACTCCGCCAATAGTCATCAAACCTGCAGTTAAAGCCGTATGTTTTACAAATTCTCTTCGTTTCATTTTTGTATTTGTTAATTAACTTGTAAAAATCTATCATCTATTATTGGTGTGATCGTATCTACCTTTTTAAAATAGTCGATCATTGCATTTCGAATTTTGTAATTTAACTTATGTGCTTTCTCAGCATGCTCAAAAAAATACATCTCATCACCTCCGTAATATAAATAGTCATTAGTAGCTACAAAATAAACTTCTTCCTCTTCAATTTCCTTTTTATTGATCAACGCTTTGACAATATTAAAATCTTCATCAACGGTTAATTTTAATCCCGAAATAGGATGTGCTTTTCGAGATTTTTGTAAATACTCAATCAGTTTTTTAATATGGGTACCTTTCATTTCTACGACTATAATGCTATTCTCAAATGGCATCACCTGATAGGCCGTACGTGCTGTAATATTACCTTTTGGGATTGGTGCTCGTATTCCGCCGTGGTTTAATAGTACCATATCAATTGTATTTTTAGTCTTTGATATAAAAAAAGGATTGGCTTGTTCTAAAACAATGTCAGCCATTAAGTTACCTATAGCAGTATTCAAGATTCCATCTCTTTTGGAATATGTTTCTGGTGCATAAGCCAAAACACTATCTAAAGTCTTATTTACATGTACTCTGTATGGTTTAATAAAAGCCTCTATATCTAAATTATCAGGAGTAGTATCGTTGATTCCAATTCTTACTCCTTCTACTTGTACAAGGTGCTTTTTTTTCTGGCAAGATGAGAGTATTATTATAAATACAAGTAAAAAGAAACTTTTATAAATTATGTTTTTTAGAAGGTAATTATGATTTGCTATTTTATCCATGTATTCTAAAACTTGATGAATTCTTTTTCTAACAACTAAGGTATAATTTTAACTCGGATTATGCATTAAAACTTCGTAGTGAAGGTTGAAAATGCAATAAAACCTAACATTTTATAAGTTTTTGCATAGCATCGCTCTGGTTAAACTTGAAATGTTGCGAAGCTAAGGATTTGAAGCAGTTTCAGGCTGTAATACCTGCCCGCCTCAATATCACGAATAGGCAGGTGGGGATTTTTTAATGCATAATCCGGGTTTAATTCAAATTATTGTGCCAATTTCACTGTTGCTTTTTTTAGTATATAATTACAGTGATCTACATCATCTAAATTAGAGGTAGGTTCATCTGCTAATATGACCTTTGGTTTGTGTATTACCCCAAGAGCAATCGAAAGTCGCTGCCGCTGGCCTTCGCTGAATTCATGAACTTTCTTATCCCTAAATTGGTATAATAAAGTGGTTTTTCCAACACCTGAAGGACCTATAATTAGCGCATTTTGTTCAAATGATAAATCTAGGTCAGGAAAACAAAAAGTATGAGTTTTTGTATTCTGATATGCAAACCTTAGCGATGTCGTTCGGATCATAAAATCATTTTGTCAAAAATAAATAAATTTATTAACGCAACAAAGTTGCATTTGCTAAATATATACTATCTTTGCCCCCATTAAATTATACACACTTTTATTTTGAACATTTTACACATACGTAGTAACTCGGATACATTAGGTATTATAGCCAGTAGTTTATGCTTAGTACACTGCTTAGCAACTCCTTTTTTATTTTTAGCTCATACGGGATTGATAATTTCTGAAGGAACACATCCTTTTTGGTGGAAATCTTTAGATTTTATTTTTTTAGGATTATCTTTTATAGCCGTATATAGAACTACACAGACCACTTCTAATCAAAAACTAAAGTATATTTTTTGGATATGTTGGTCTCTTCTATTCGCAATTGTGATTAATGAAAAACTTGATCTTGTATCATTAGCTGAAGAGTTTATATATGTTATTGCTATTTTTTTAGCTAGTCTACATTTTTACAATCAAAAGTATTGTAGATGTGACAATGAAAAATGCTGTACAAATTAATTTATCATGAGCACTATAAATGAAAATGAAATAGAATCCATTGGAGATGCACATATTTCTAATTCGACAGAAACGCCTTTACGAGTGGATGCTTTTGATACATCTGATGATGATAAGATTCAAAATATACAATATCATTTTTCGGAAATTATGAAGGAGCTAGGACTTGATCTGACAGATGATAGTCTTTCAGGAACTCCTTATAGAGTGGCTAAAATGTATGTAAAGGAACTCTTTTATGGTTTAGATCCTAAAAATCGTCCAAAAACTTCCATTTTTGAGAATAAATATCAATACGAGAAGATGTTAGTGGAGCAAAATATAACAATTGATTCTTCTTGTGAGCATCATTTCTTACCAATTGTAGGTACTGCACATGTAGGGTATATTCCTAAAGGAAAAGTAATTGGACTATCTAAGATCAATAGGCTAGTAGATTATTATGCACATCGTCCTCAGGTACAAGAGAGACTTTGTTTACAGATTCTAAAAGATTTGCAACAAACCTTGGGAACCGAAGATGTTATTGTAGTAATACAGGCTAAGCACCTTTGTGTTTCTTCAAGAGGAATTAAAGATAAAAGCAGTTTCACTACTACAATAGAATATAGAGGAAAGTTCGTTGAGTCCGATACTAGAAAAGAATTCTTAGAGATTGTGAATAAACCTTTTGATGGAGCTTAATTGTTGTAAGTCAGTAAGTAAACAAAAATAATGAGATCAAAACTAACAATACTTCTACTCTTAACTTTTTTAAAGTGTTTTCTTTCTTATTCTCAGAATGGAAAAATTATAGAAAAAGAAAGGTTAATTTTAAGTGATTCCACAATTGCCAAAATTCATAAGGCGGATTCAACAATGATTAAGACTCTTAAAGAAATTGAGTTTTTTAGAATCACCTATCTGTCAGATTCCCTTAAGATTAAAGGTTTTATAGCCAAGCCGATTCGAGCAGGTAGTTTTCCTTGTATTATTTCAAATCGAGGAGGAACTGGAGATTTTGGACAATGGAATGAAACTGGGGTAGGCTTCTTTTTGGGAAAACTTGCTAGCTGGGGATACATTGTAGTGGCTAGTCAATATAGAGGAAATAGTGGTAGCGAAGGAAAAGAGGAAGTAGGAGGAAAGGACTTAAATGATGTTTTAAATCTTGTGCCTACTTTAGATGAAATTGATAATGCTGATACATCAAGAATAGGTATAGAAGGAGCAAGTAGAGGAGGTATGATGACATATCTTGCGCTCAAAGAGACGTGTCAATTCAAAGCTGCGGTTGTCCTTGCAGGAGCTGCCAATGCTTTTAAAGCACTTGAAAACCGACCGGAATTTGAAAAACACGTATACGAGAAATTTATCCCAAATTATCGTAAGAATAAAGAAAAAGAGCTTACAGCTCGATCGGCAGTGTTTTGGGCGGATAAAATGTGTAAAACTACTCCGCTTTTAATAATGCATGGTAGTTCTGATTGGCGTGTTCAAGCTTCAGAATCACTAGAATTAGTAAGCAAGTTATATGAATATAAGCATCCTGTACGTTATATTTTATTTGAAGGAGCAGATCACGGAATAAGAGAGTTCAGGAAAGAGTTTTTTGCCCAAACCAAAAGCTTTTTTGATTTTTATGTAAAGGACCTTAATGATTTGCCAAATATGGAATTACACGGAAGATAATCGATTTGTATTTAGGAAAATCTGTAACTAACTTAATAATAAAAGCAGTCGTACAATTTTTTAAATGTGGCTTCGGTTTAACTGAATAATATTTGTTCATTTTCTGCTTTATTTTTCTTAAACCACAGAGCATTTATTGTAATTACAAAAAATATGGAAGCTATCATTACGATTGTTGGTTTTTTGGGAGCTGGAAAAACAACACTTTTAAGGCACTTAATGACAAGCTATATCAATATTGGTTGGAACCCTTTCATTGTTCTGAATGATTATGAAAATGCAAATCTTGATGTCCTTCAGCTTACCGATAAGATTGACCCAAAGTGGATCAGAGCTCTTACTGGTAATTGTATTTGCTGTAGTGGTATCAATGAACTAAGAAATCACGTAAATCGAATTCCTGAACGCGCTAATGGGATCACTCTAATTGAGGCTAATGGTACTTCTGATGCATGTTCCCTGATGGAGTTCCTTGGCGTTGGACTCAACGATAGGTTTTTACCGCCCATCCAAGTATCTGTTGTAGACATTAAAAATTGGCAAAAACGAGAAGAGTATAACGAATTGGAATCAAATCAGGTTCAGGTGTCTTCATTGATTATTCTCACACATGTTGCAAAAATGGCTAAGAGTAGAAAAGCTATCGTTATAAGAGAATTAAGATTACTCAACCCTTTTGCAAAAATTTTGACAATGGATGAAATTGATATTAAGCTTCTTCCTGAACTTTTGCCATCTAAAAACACAGCTCAAAAACTTGATCACCAAAAAGCACATTGGTCCTCTTGTTCTACTGATCTGCCAAGATTACTTGACTTAGATTGTATTTATGATATTTGTCATGCATTGCCAAAAAAACTACTAAGAGTAAAAGGTTGTACGAAAATCGGGGATGAAAAAAGGTATACCTATTTTGAACGCAATCCAGATGGTAGCGTATTCGTTCGACCATTTAATGGGGTGCCAATTACCGGTTCAAAACTTCTAACTATTGGACCAGGAAGTGAGGTTTTATTACTTGAAAAAGCAATCGAAACAAGCCTTATTGCTGGAAATTCACGATTACAGTTGAAAACTGATGATAACGAAAACCTTAGTCAATTCTAGGGAAAATATTCTTCATAGCTATCGTACTAGAGTCTTTCTCACATTTGTCACGCAATATTTGCGCTGATTTTATCCATTAACACAATATTAATGCAATTAAGTTGCAAAAATAAATATTATAACTAATTTTGCAACTTTGTTGCATTAGTAAATACTTTTTTACAGTATAAATTATATGCTTTTTGGTCAATTGGAATCTTATTGGAGTATAAACGAAGGTAAACTCTCAATTTTTTAAAAAAAACATCATATGCTTAAAGCCATAAACCTTACCAAGACATACGGTAAGCACTCAGCACTTAGTCAATTGAATTTATCCGTTGATAAAGGAGAAATATTTTGTTTACTAGGTCAGAATGGTGCTGGTAAAACTACGACCATTAATCTGTTTCTGGGCTTGATTGAGTCTACAAGTGGTGAAGCTCAAATTAATGGTATTACCGTTAAACCAAATAATAATAAAACTGCCCAAATGATTGCTTATATTCCAGAAGTGGTCCAATTATATGGCAACCTATCTGGTCTTGAAAACCTCAATTTCTTCAGTAGGCTAGCTGGGTTCAAATACACAAACACTGAGTTATCTAACTTTTTATCAAAAGCGGGTCTTCAAGAAACTGCTCATCAAAACAAGCTATCTTCTTATTCCAAAGGGATGCGACAAAAAGTTGGTATTGCCATCGCACTCTCTAAAAATGCGGATTACATTTTTATGGATGAACCCATTTCTGGCCTTGATCCCAAAGCAACATTAGAATTTACTAAAATATGCAAAGAACTTAGCAATGAAGGGAAAGCTATTTTCATGGCAACTCATGACATCTTTAATGCGGTAAATGTAGGTACCAAAATTGGTATTATGAAGGAAGGTCAATTAGTTCATACATCAAGCACAGATGCTATCAATGCAACCCAATTACAAGAGTTATACTTAAAAACTATCTAAACGTACAACAAATCAATTAACACAATGAAACTTTTTAAATTAGTACCCAAACTTTTATTTCTGTTATTTAGTTACGCGACTTTTGCGCAAGTACAGGTAACAGGAACCATCGTCGACACTCAAAATATTCCTATTGTGGGAGCTTCAATTTCGTTAAAAAACAAAGCTAACACTTTTGGGAAACTTACAGATAACTCAGGACAATTTGAAATAGATGCTCCTTCTGGAACTTATACTATCGAAATACGTTATTTAGGTTTTCAACCTTATAAAAACACCGTAGAAACTGGAAATAGTGCTACCTATGACTTAGAAACTATTCAGTTAGAAGAAGGCACGGAGCAGCTTCAAAGCGTGGAAATCGTTGGTCGTCCTAGAACGGATTACAATAGTGATTATTCTTTTTCATCTACCAAAATAGCGATTAAGAATAAAGAGCTGCCTCAAGCAGTTTCTACAATCACAAAAGAACTAATTAATGATCGCCAAGCATTTCAGATAGCAGATGCTATAAAAACCGCTAGTAGTGTTACACACACGGGATTCTATAATCATTTTAACATTCGTGGTATCATTCAGGCAGAAGATGGTCAGCTTATTAATGGTATGAGAACTCGTCAATATTATTTTCTACAACCCATCACATCTCATATAGAAAGAGCAGAAGTTATTAAAGGTCCGTCTTCAGTAACTTTTTCAAGCGTCGACCCAGGTGGATCCGTTAATTTAGTAACTAAAAAGCCTTTAAAAGAAAAAAGAAATGAAGTAAGTGCCACAGTTGGAAGTTTTGGAACGTTGAGAGCAACTGCAGATTTTACAGGACCATTAAATGATTCAGGAACTTTACTATACCGTTTTAATACTGCTGTCCAAGAAGCTAGATCTTTCCGAGACTTGGTAGAAAACAATCAATTTTTAATAGCACCTTCTATCACTTTCTTACCTAATAATACTACCGCTCTTAATGTAGAAATGATATATAGTAATGGAGTAGGGAATCTTGATCGAGGTCAACCGCTTTTTGGAGCTATCAATGGTCAGTTTGATCTAAATAGTACGGATATTACTACCAATGTGGCTGCTGCGAATGACTTTTATGCTTCAAAAGAGTTTATGGTGATTAGTAATTTTAGTAAACAGATTACTGATGACATAGGATTTAATGCTTCCTATATGAAACAAACTTGGAAAGAAGATCTTGCGGAGCACCGTGTGGCAGGTTCTGCTGCTGTGGACATAGATGGGAATGCCATTCCAACACTTGCTGAACTACGTTATACGGAGAGACAGCAGTTTTGGATAACGGATAACTATACCGCATATATCAATTTTGATCTTGAAAATGACACTTTTACCAATAAACTTTTGGTTGGATATGATGGTAGCAGATGGGAAAGAACTGTCGGTGGAGCTTCTAATGGTGCTCGTCGTTACAGAAGATTAAATGGTACAGCAACTTCGTTCGATCCTGCAGAAGCGGATCAATTTGAAACTATAGAAATTGATGGTATAACTGCTCCAAGGCCTAATATTACTCATTTCGATCTTGCCAATCCTAATAATACTGCAAGAGAAACGTCTGGTTATATCACCTCAGAATTTGCAATTCCGGCAAATCTTACTACTTCAAATGGTATTTATATTCAAAACCAATTTAAGATAGGTAAATTTTCTGCTCTTCTTAATCTTCGTTATGATTGGTATGAAGATATATTCAATTACGAATCAAATAATGAACAATCATATAAGAATGAAGCTTTTATACCTAGAATTGGGTTAACGTATGAAGCTACAGATGCAATTAGTGTTTATGCTTCTTATGTAGAAGGGTTTCAGCCACAATCTAACACTGTGACACTTTCACCTGCTACAGAAACTTTTTTCTGGGCAGATTCTCCTGCTAGTTTTGACCCTTTAGAAAGTAATAACATAGAATTTGGTAGTAAAGGAGAGTTTTTAGGTGGAAAATTAACTGTGAATGCTGCTGTGTATCAAATAACTCAAAAAAATCTATTACAGCAGGATCCGAATGATGAATCCGTATTAACTGAACGAGGAGAACAACGCAGTAGAGGTTTTGAAATAGATGTAAATGGTTATGTATTACCTAACCTTCAACTAAGTGCTTCGTACGCCTTTATCGATGCCGAAATTATAGAAGATGATGATCCGACATTAATTGGTGAACGTATTGGAGGAGCGCCTGAGCATAGTGCTAATTTTTGGGGGAGATATGATTTTATGAGCGGAACTCTAAAAAATATTGGAGTAGGTTTAGGTATGGAATATCGTGGAGATCGTTTGTCCTGGTATGGAGATCGTATAGTATTGCCATCGTATACTGTATTTGATGCAGCATTGTATTATCGCCCAACAGGAATCGATATGCAGATTGCTTTAAAACTTAATAATTTATTTGATGAAACGTATTGGAATGGTGCATTAAATGCAACCAGAGTATTTCCGGGAGCTCCCAGAAATGTATTGCTAACTACAACTTATAAATTCTAAAAAGATGCAATGGGCAAATATTCGATTATTCGCAGTTCACTTTTGGCGTAATGCGACAACACCCAAAAGTTTTTATCTATTATTTTTAATTTTTATACTGTTAACGGCCTATTCGGCTGTTAGCGGTATAAAAAATCATAGTACTCAAAATAATATTCGACAAGAACATCAGGTTAAGGCACGGCAAAGTTGGGAAGCAAACCCCGATAAGCATCCGCATAGAATGGCTCATTTTGGGACATTTGCATTTCGAACACACCCTACTTTGGGGGTATTTGACTATGGATTAGAAAGTTATACGGGGAATACGGTTTTTTTAGAAGCACATCGACAAAATAGCGTTAATTTTTCTGAAGCTACATTTTCTACAGGCATGCTACGATTTGGTGAATTGAGTTTAGCATTATTACTTCAACTGGTATTGCCTTTAATTCTATTTTTCACAGGTTTTTCTAGCGTTGCTGGAGATAAACAAAATGGAACTTTAAAAATACTTTTATCTCAAGGTGCTACTTGGAAAGAAATATTATTTGGAAAATCTATTGGGCTTTTTGCAATTTCGTTACTGTTTTTTATACCCATTCTTTTGGTGGTAATTATTACATTTTTGCTATTTGAAAATCCAGAAGTAAATGACTTTAGATGGTTGCGTTTATTCATAATTGGTATAAGTTATTTGGTATTCCTTTTTATTATATCTTCTATTACTGTTGTTGTATCAGCGAGCAGTAATGCACCAAAAAATGCTTTATTACGATTGTTAGGAATTTGGCTTTTGTTAGTAATCCTATTACCAAAATCTGCACAAGCTATGGGAAGTTACTGGTTTCCTATTCCTAGTAAATTGGCCTTTCAATCTGCTATCGAAAAAGATGTGATCCAAAAAGGTGACAGTCATAATCCTAATGATCCACATTATAACCACTTAAGAGATTCTGTATTAACAGTTCATAATGTAAGTAATGTAACTGATTTACCTTTTAACTATTCGGGTTTTGTAATGCGTGAAGGTGAGAAAATAACGGCTTCTTTGTATAGAGAGCATCAAACCAAGTTGTTAGCTATTTATAAAAACCAAAATGATGTAACTCAGTTTTCCTCATTTTTCAATCCTTTTACCGCAATAAAATTAATATCAATGACGATGTCTGGTACCGATTTTTCATCTTATATCGATTTTCAGGATAAAGCAGATGGTTATCGATATCAATTAGCGCAAACCATGAATGAACTACAAATGGAATATATCAGTCCGAAAAAAGAAAGTGGTTCTGAAGGGAAAGCTCACGTGGTTGGGCATGAACATTGGGAAGATTTTCAGGATTTTAGACACGAACCCATGGCATTTGCTAATTCTATGAAAGAAGCTTTTCCTGCATTACTGTCTATCTTGTTTTGGACAATAGGTACTATAGGTTTATTACTATTTATTTCAAAAAGAGCAAAAGCAATATGATGTTATATAAATTATTTTTACAACAATGTATTCGATCCAAAGAAGTATGGGTAAGCTTAGTATTAATAACACTGCTAGGCGTAGTAGGAATCGTTATTGGTAATAAACATTTGGAAAGACAACAAGATGCAATTGCTGAAGTAAAAACGTATCAAGAGCAACATTTTGACCGGCAAGTATCACTGCATAATGATGATTTAGGATTATTATTATATTATGCGAATTTCGCCTATATCAATAACTTAAACCCACTAGCTGGATTATCAATAGGTCAGTCAGATGTACATCCTACGGTAAAAAGAATTACAATTAAAACCTTTGAAGCTCAAAAGTATAATACCGATTTGGTAAACCCAATGAACCTACAGTCCGGTAATCTCGACCTTTCTTTTGTGATCATTTATCTCTTTCCATTATTGGTAATTGTATTGACTTTTAATGCAGTTTCTGAAGAAACAGAAACAGGCACCTGGAGACTGGTAGCTATTCAATCGAAATCCAAACTTGGATTTATTATCTCCAAACTTTTGGTCCGATTGATACTATTATATGCAATATTGATTTTTCTTTTTTTCATTGCAAAACTAATCTTGAACTTATCTCTGGATATTCATTTTTTTTGGATGTTCGGGTTATCCATGCTTTACATACTTTTCTGGTTTACAGTGAGCTTTTTTATCATAAGTTTTAAAAAATCTTCTGGTTTTAATGCGTTACTACTTTTATCTGTTTGGTTGGTGTTAATTATTCTTTTACCGGCTGGAATCAATGCGTATGTTACCTCAAAATATCCTGTGCCAGAAGCTTTGAGCACTGCGATAGCGCAAAGAGATGGCTATCATGTTAAATGGGATACTGACAAGCGAGCTACTATTGAGAAGTTTTATCAACATTATCCACAATTTAAGAAGTATGAATATCCTACTGATGGATTCAACTGGTTATGGTATTACGCTATGCAACAGATGGGAGATGACGATTCCAAAAAAGAGCGAGATGCTTTCAATAAGAAGATTAAATTACGAGAAAACAAGAGTAGCCACATTGCATCTGTAATCCCCAATATGCATCTGCAATTAGCTTTTAATCAATTGGCAGGAACTAGTATGAGTCAACAAATGGAATATCTGAATGCCACCGATGCATTTCATGAAAAATTGAGGTTATTTTTTTATCCGAAAATATTTGAAGGTCAACATGCTGATACCATAGATTGGAATGAATTCGTACCAGAATATTATAAGACAAATACAACCTTAAAGCCAATAAAAGCTATTGTACCACTTATTATAGCATCGATTATTATGATAATAATTTCGATACCAATGACAAAACGATTATAGTATTAAATTAAGATATATATACATAATAGTTTCATCTTATTAATATGGGAGTGCTGATTATATATAGCATCATTCCACTTTATTGAATAATGTAAATCATAAACCAAAAGAGGCTGTCATTTAAGACAACCTCTTCTCGGAAACAACATGATGAAAAGCATCACATACAAAAACTATAATGGGCGAATTATAGTTTTCTGGTGCAATATTTTGAAAACTACTATATAGTAGATAAGCCTTTTAGTCTCTTATCTATTTTGTGTTTTTTTAGTGTGATTCGCTTCATAATATCCATTAGAGACGGATCTTTAGTTTTTTTGTAAATTTCATTAATAGTTAAGACTAATGATTTCGCCTCTCTGGAAGCAGAAATTCGATCACTGGTACTCATATTACTCATACTTCTTTTTTCAAACTCAAATGCTTTTTTTATTAATTCCATAATACCATTTTTTATATCTATATATCATTTTTAAGTTTAATTATCTGAATCGATCAATAGTGGTGTTTTTCCATCTGTAATGATTATTTTACTATTAGGAGACTCAGATAGTTTATTAAAGGCTTCTATGCTTCGTATTTTGATGATTTCTTGCGTCAACCCTTCAGACAATATTTTCTGAGCATCTCGTTCACCTTCAGCGTTTATAACTTTTCTTTCTGCTTCTAATTTTGCTTGCTGTATCACAAACTCCATTCTCATCGCATCTTGTTCAGCTTGCAATTTTCGTTCTATAGAATTTGCTAGCCCATTTGGTAATTGTATACGTTTCATTAAAACGGCAATAAGCTCGATTCCATCAGCTTGTTTTCTGAGATTTTCTTCCATTTTGATTTTGATTTCATCTTCTATTTTCGCTCGCATACCAGAATGCATATCCTTAGCGAAAAATTGAGCACATACATCAGAAGAAGCTGACCGGAATACGCTAGTAATTATTGATTCATATCCCTGACCTAAATTTTCTAATACCGAGGGTATTTTATTTTGCTCTAAACGATATAAAATAGAGATCTCAGAATTTACACTAAGCCCTTCTTTACTGGGCAAACTCAGAATAAGTTTTATATTATTTGTTTGTGTTGATTCTTTGATGATTTTACTAACCAATGGATTGTAAACTATGGTGCCTTGAGTGGATACCTTATCCGAAAATTTACCTAATGTCTGTTTCACACCAGCTTCACCAGGACGTATGACTGCACAATTAGAGCATAATCCCAATACCCCAATTAAAAGGAAAAATTTAGTTTTCATGGAAATTAATTTTTAGTTATTATACATTGTTTAATCTTATAATTTTTTGGTATTAGTTAGTCTCAATTTTTGATTTCAAAACCGTAATCTTATGCCCAATCCTTCCATTCTTGGGGGTAGTGACTTATGATAGTTTATCGCTACGTTTACAGGATTTGTTAATCTACCGAATATATTTACTTTATATAATTGATATTGTGAGCGTTTTCTGGCTAGTAATAAGTTTATGTGATCTTCTCGTTGGTTGATCTTTTCTAATTCTTTTTTTACCTTATGTTCAAGAGTCACTAAAGAAACGGGCGCAAAATGTTCTAACTCCGTACTAACAAAATGAAAATTATTTTTATCACTAAAATAATTTGTAAACTCAAAGTTTAAATAGTGATTAGATCCATCTAAACAAAATAATATTTCTTTGCATGAATTAGAGTTTACTGTAAACTTATTATCCGATATACCACCATAAATAAGTGTTATACTAAATACAGAAAGTATCCATATGTTATATGTCTTTTTCATACTATATTATTTTTTCAAGTTTCCTGAAAATCATTTTTCATTACCTCTAAGTTAGAAAATTTAGCTCATATATTTTTATTTATATTTATAATGATTTGCATAAAAATTATTTATGATTAAGTAATGGGAATTGGATGCTTTTTGTAGAAAACTCTGCGATTAGTATTTAAAATTGTGACAAGGAAAACCTCGGAGGAAGTTAGGAGAATGACGATACAGCCTTAATATGCCAAGTATCGTAAGAATTTATTTTTTGACCTCATTTTTCTAGTGAAGGAAGGGTGTTTTCAAATATAATATTTATAAGGAGTTAATATTAGTAGAGGTCATGTTACCATAAATTTATTCTCTTGAATTTGGTATCGCCTTTAAGATTTTAATAACTACCATAGTTACTAAAAAGAGAGTCTCTTATAGTAAGAGACTCTCTTTTTATCAATCAATTTTATAACTGGATTGAAAAAATGTTGGATATTCAATGATTTGACTAATTCTAATACCTAATCTTCGACAGAAATATTGATTACACTACTCATTTTAAGTTTTTTCCCGTCTAATCTTGCCTGAGTAAAAAACTCTTTCGCTGTAACCTGCTCTTGCAGTAATTCATCTATTCTTCCACTATCATATTCGCACTCATCACTAGTATTTCCTTCAGTAATTGATAATCGATGCAATCTATGAAAGTTGATTTTTACATTAAGTACAGCGTTAATAATGTCTGCTGCTTCTGATGCTGTAAAGTGTCCATCAATCAAATTTATTTTTTGATCTGTTTTTACTTTCATTGTTGCTGTTTCTATCGCTTCCATAATTTTATTGAAATTGTTTTGATTTATAGTACAAAGGTTGAATTAATATGTTATATATTTTTATTTATATATTTTATTGTAATCATAAATTATTATTATGTAACCTGTATGATGCACAGATATAAAGGCATTCCTAATGTTATATTAAAGGGAAAAGTGATTGCCAGAGCCATCGGAATATAAAGACTAGGGTTCGCTTTTGGAAGTGCTAGTTTCATCGCTGCAGGCACTGCGATATAGGATGCACTAGCAGCGAGTATGGCAAATAACAATCTATTGCCCTCTCCAGAACTAAAAAGACCACTTACTACCGCAACAATACAACCGTTTATAACAGGTATGATGATGGCAAATAGAAAAGCAAACCATCCTTTTTTAATGAAACCAGAAAGCTTACGTCCACTAGTGATTCCCATATCCAAAAGGAATACAGCTAGGAATCCTTTAAATATATCTGTAGTAAAAGGTTTGATTCCTTCGGCTTGTGCCTCACTTGCAAATAAACCTACAATCAAACTACCTATTATAAGCAGAACACTGCCATTAGTTAGTGCGTGATGTACTACAGTTTTTATAGGAATTTTATCTTCGTTCTTATTTTTTTTGAAAATTGTGACCAGAAGTAATCCCACCATTATGGACGGTGCCTCCATTAATGCCATTACTGCTACCATATGACCGCTAAAGGCAATGTTTTCTATTTCTAAAAAAGATATGGTTGTTACAAATGTTACAGCACTTACAGAACCATAAGATGCTGCGATAGCTCCTGCATTTTCGAGACTAAATTTTCTGCGCAATATAAAATACGTATACACAGGAATGAAGATGGCCAGAAATATTCCAAAAAGTAATGACCATAGTATTTCTGCATTAAATGTACTATGTGAAAGCTCTTGACCACCCTTAAAACCGATTGAAAGTAAAAGATAAAGTGAAATAAACTTTGAAGAGTTTTCAGGGATATTAAGATCGCTTTTAAGCTGAACTGCAATAACTCCTAAGAAGAAAAAAAGTAATGCAGGGTTGGTCAGGTTGTCTATAAGTAAATGTAAATCCATATAGTTGTTACTATGATTTTATAATAGAATTTATTTGAAAAATATTAAGTGTTTACCTCTTAGTTTTAGGGATGGAGTTTGATATGCCTAGTAATGCTATAATACTTCCAGAAAGTAGAATTTCAGTTAAGAAAAGATGGTCGCTTTTTATAGAAAGCGCCATAAAAGTCGAAAAAAGAAGGGCGATTATTATTAGATTAAGGATTGTGGGTGATGCTGCCTTTTTGTTATGATGAAGTGAAATCACTTTAACTTTTTCTGGTTGGTTTTTCTTTGGATTTAAATCTCTCATTAGTTTTGTTTTTTGCAAAGATGTATGTATTGTTTCATATGTTTTTATTTATATTTACAATCGTTTATATAAATTATTTTTATGCATTATACACTTCATCAATTACAGATTTTTTCTAAAATAGTTGAGAAAAAGAGCGTTACGAAAGCTTCCGAAGATTTGCATTTAACGCAACCAGCCGTTTCGATTCAGTTAAGAAATTTTCAAGATCAATTTCCGATCCCTTTAACTGAAGTAATTGGAAGAAAGTTATATGTAACGGATTTTGGAAAAGAAATAGCCAATGCAGCTGAGAAGATATTGGAAGAAGTAAAGGAAATAAATTATAAAACCTTAGCCTATCAAGGACAGTTATCTGGTGTGTTAAAAATTTCAGTTGTATCTACAGGTAAATATATCATGCCTTATTTCTTATCTGATTTTATAAAACAGCATAAGGGCGTTGAATTAATTCTTGATGTGACCAATAAGGCACAGGTAGTTAATAGCTTAGAAGAAAACACAGTAGATTTTTCATTAGTATCAGTACTTCCTGATAAATTACAAATTGAAAAAATTGAATTAATGGAGAATCAGCTTTATTTGGTTGGAAATAATGATGAAAGCTTCACAAAGAAGGTTTATGATAAATCTATTTTTACAACACTTCCTTTAATCTATCGAGAACAAGGTTCAGGAACTAGGTATACTATGGAAAGGTATATTGAAAAGAATAATCTTCCTGTAAGTAAAAAAATGGAACTTACCTCTAATGAAGCTGTAAAACAAGCCGTAGTTGCAGGACTTGGTTATTCTATTATGCCACTTATTGGAATACGTAATGAACTTAATATGGGGCGCTTACAGATTATTCCTGTAGAAGGCTTTCCTATCAAATCAAACTGGCATATGATCTGGCTTAAGAACAAAAAATTCTCTCTGGTAGCCACAGCTTTTCTTGAATATTTAAAAAAGGAAAAGAGTACAATTATCGAAAAAAGATTCGAGAGCCTATAAATTTATATAACTACTTTCAATAAATTTATTTTCTGCACAATACTTTGATTAAACCTTTATTCTTTAGGTTATGGATTATTTTACAAACCCATAACGAACTATGCAAAGTGTTTTTTAGAAGATCATATTCTCGAAATTACTCAATCTCAGTATTTGTTTATTTGCATCGTTTTATTATAATCATTTACATAAAATTATTTTATGCAAATGATTATAAATATAAATAAAAATATATGAAACTATTTATGGAGATTTGTATCAAGTAATAACGATACTAAATCACCTTAAAAGATGAAAAATCTAATTTGTATTTCTCTTGCCACAATACTTCTCTCTTGTAACACTATATCAAATGATTCTAATCATAAATTGATTGAAGAAGATGCTAAAACAGTTTTAATATCTCATAATTTGTCTAAAGAGAAATCAGACTATTGGTTAGTAAAAAAGCAAGAAGCTCCGCTTAATGATTTTGTTAGCACTAAAACGTTTTATAAAAAAGAAAACTCATTAATTCTTGATTATAAGTATCCTCATCTAGATGAACAATTCAATCCTTTGTTCAGTAATTTTAATTCCTTTATAAAGAGAAATTATTTAAAAACAGAAACATCAATCCTACAAGTGCTTTATAATGATGATTTATCCTGTGATCCTTTATTCAAAGATGCCGAAAGGAAGAGAAGAAATCTGGATTATAAAGTGTATACTAAAAATAGTCACTTCTTAAGTGTTCTATTATACAAAACAAATTATTATGATGATGATCGACATAATTCTTTTATGTTCAAGGGCTTAAATTATAATGTAAAAACAGGAACGTTTGTTACGTATAATGATTTGTTTGAAAATAATAGTGAGAAGTTCTTATTATTTAAGCTAAATCAAGAATTACAAGCGCGTATTGTAGGACAAGACTCTTTCAATGATTGCTGGGAATTTACTAAAAATACCTTTGAAGTTTTCAAGAATAATTTTGTTGTCGATTCAGATCATATTAAATTCTACTTTGATGACTGTACAGTATGTCCTACCTATTCAGGAAACTATTTTCTTGAAATACCAATAGAAGAACTATCCTCGATTTTGAGGGCACAAAATTCTGAGAAACCTTATTATAAATCTTAAATCAAAGAATTATGGTAAAGATATTCATCATTCCCAAAAGTAAATCACAAACTGATGAAATTATAGAATTTTTACTAAGGGGTAAGTATCTTTTGACAGTCACAATTATCGAAAATTGTGTGCAGGCTAGAATAGACGCAAAAAGCAAAACAAGTAAGTTAAATAGAACGTTAATTTCTGGTATTGTTAAATCCTTACAGTTTAATAATCTAAACGATCGTCTTAGGAAAATGTTCGGATCTAATATGCCTGTTTTATATTCAATTCCAATCGTACATATGGATCCGCAACAGTCAGAAACTATTGCAGATTACATCACTGTATTCTAAACAAAAAATCTATATGACCAAAAATACTTCAATACATAAGAATCAAATAATAAGAGGTGCTTATGAGTACGTGCAAATTGCTTTGGGAGTATTATTAGCGAGTATCGGCTTGAAAGCTTTTCTTCTACCTAATGGTTTTTTAGATGGAGGTGTCACAGGTATTGCGATTTTATTAAACAGCCTGTTTGCTATTAATATATCAATAGTATTGATAGTTCTTAGTATTCCGTTTCTGATATTGGCATATTTCACTATTTCCAGATATATGGTTTTCAAGTCATTAGTCAGTATTATTAGTTTTGCGATTTTTATTCATTTTGAAAATTTTGGTGTGTTCACTAGTGATAAATTATTGACTTCAATTTTCGGAGGACTTTTACTAGGCTTAGGAATAGGTATTACCATAAAAAATGGTGCTGTTTTAGATGGATCCGAGATTTTAGGGATATATCTTAACAGGCATTTTGGTGTAAGTATTGGAAAAGTAACCTTACTCTTTAATTTTATACTCTTTGCGATTACAGCAATCATTGTTTCAAAGGAAACCGCCATGTATTCTATCCTAGCGTTTTTGGTAACCGCAAAAATAACAGACCTCACTATAGAAGGATTTGAAAATTTTATTGGAGTGATGATTGTATCAAAAAAATATGATCAGGTCAAAGAAGCAATTACATCGAAATTGGGATCAGGAATGACTGTATTTAATGGAGTTCATGGATATGGAAATCAAGGAAAGATCCAAAATTTTGAAGTAATTCATACCATTATAAATCGAATTGAAATAGGCAAAGTCAATAAAATTATTGATCAAATAGACCCTAATGCTTTTGTAATCGAGTATGATGTGAATCATATCAAAGGAGGTATTTTAAGAAGATATCTTTCTAAAAAAAAAATATATTTCTAAAATTTAAAATATCCTGAATTATGAAAAAATCTTATGTACTACTATGCTGTATGATTACTTTTTTATACGCAACTGCATCTGCAAATAAAATAGAAAAGATTGATCCTGTTATCGAAATCATGGAGTCTTATATAAAACTTATGAATTCTATAGAGAAAGACAATGCGGTACCCAAAGTATTAGCACTTTATAGCGAACAATATTCTGGAAACACGACCTATGTAAAATTGTCTGGAGCTATTGTCAAGAAAAATTATACAAAGGAGAACATTAGATTTCAACTTAATGATATCGTCCAGGATGGTAATTATAGCCTTAAGATGAAAATAAACAAAATTTTATATAGTACTCAAAAAGAAACTGCAGGAACCGTTTCTGCATTACTGGATTTTGAATCTATTATAGACGATAAAATAGCAGAAAAAGGCACTATTCTTATGAATATTGTTGCTGTAAAACAAAAAGGACAGTGGAAAATCATTCAGAATAATATGGTTCGGGTTTCTGAACTAAAAGATATTGGAGATTGTGTTTGCCATATTTTTGAGAAAGGGAGTACCCAATTTGTAACAGAGTTATATTATCCTGCGGGCGTTAAATATGATCATAAATTTGAAGCCTTCCGAATAACATCTAATGAAGAAAACAGAGTTGTAAAATCTGGTGGAAAAATCTTTGTTTGGGAAAACAATACTAATAAGCTGATTCTGAATAAGGAAGAATTGGGAGTTGTAAAAACGCCAAAACAAGTGGTTCAATTACTTATTCAAAAAATGAATGCCGAAACCTGTGCTTCGATCATCTTTAGATAGTGATACAATTTAGTTACCTCAATCCTTAATGCTCGTTTTATGTCATGAAAATTTTGATTTTATTCAAATTTAAAGCGGGTATTAAAATCAAAACCGAAGAATTACTGAGAATTTAGAAATACGAATCAAAAAACAAAATACTATGATATTATCACCGCATAAAACATTTCTGGAAGATATCCAGAATGCAAAGAATCAGGGGTTCACTGTTGATTTTCTATTCAAAGACAATAGAATTTATGATCGGAAAACTAAAAAAAGATATGCTATAGAAGAATGTATTCTGGTAGAATATTGTAGACATAAAGGATTGAGCGATCCGAGTGACACTTCTATTCTATTCTTAATTGCCTGTGATGACGGGATCAAAGGTTGTTTAAGTAGTAATTACGCGGCACACGCTGATCTTGATCTCATGCAATTTGCATTATCACTTAGAAGTCAAAATCAAGAAAATATAAATAGTCATTAGCTATTTGATTTGAGATGAAATTTTAAATAGAATCCACATGTGGAAACCTTTGGTCGTACTCAGTTTTTAATCGTGTCAGTTTCTTAAAAAAAGAAGCATTTTCTTGATGTGTACGATTATTTCTGAAATGAACAAACTTACCTTGTGCATGGATACTAATACCATTTGTTTGGTAAAGGTAAAACTGATAGTATGGAATTACCCAGGTGAAATTTTGCAACCCTTTGGTGATAGCGATTAAAATTCCAATAGGTCTTAATTCAATACTACCATAATTTACATCTGAAACGGTATTTAAAATATTTTTTAGGTTGGGACTTACATTTTCTATAATCATACGTTTAGAACCGATACCATGCATCTTAATTGAACGGATTAATGAGAAAGGTTTTCCAACCAGATCATTGATTAGTTCTTTATTTTTTTTATTTGAATATGTAGTGTCTAATATCATGATTGCGAATTCTTGATGTAGAAATAGTAGCAACTATACTGTTGATACTCCGTTAAGATGTTTTTCTATTTTCTCTTTCCCTCTGTTAGTCATATAACTCATCTTTTTACTTTCAAACCCTAAAGCTTTTTCAATAAGTTCCACATCTTCTAATTTTATATAAAGATACAAAATGTTTAATATTTTCTAAAAATGTTTAAACAAAATTAACTATTGAGGAATAATATTTTTCCATAATAGAGTTTATGTATACTAGAATCACCCTAAAAATCAAAAAGTATTTGTTTTTTGTTTTACATGTTTTGGAAAAAAAGTAAGTTTCATGACCTTATTTCAGGACCAGAGAGCGTGGGTAATCCTGGTTTACAAATAGGTGGAATCATTTGAGGGAAATTGTATTTTATCAGAATTCTGGAAGGAGTTCAAGTGTTATCGATTATAAACTGCTTATGTAACGATAGCGAAGATAGTTTATTGATCAAAGAGGCTAAGGCTTTGGTTATTTTGTGGTTGTAAGAAATTGTAAATGATTATCACCGAAAACCGTTAGATCCATAGTAAATGGATGTATCAATTTTGCAATTGACACTTTAAAAAATATTTGAGACTAGGATGAATTTGATGTTTTTTTGTTTGAATTGTATTCTGAATCAAAAAATATCAATAGCGTAACAGTTTTTACGCGTTATTACTATCAAAAAAATAACAGTTTGTAATTGTCTAAAACTAAAAATGAAGAGTCATAAAAACCACGTTTATCAAAAATATTAAAAGATATAAGTGACTTTTATGAACTCTCTATCTATTACAAATTACTAAGGATAGATCAAGTATATGACACCCTTAGTAGTTTACTTTGATAAACTCCTAGAAACCTAATCCTGGGATCGGATTTGATCCATCAGGACAAGTACTACTGCAAGAAACTGCAATAATTTCCTGATACCCGAAACGTCCAACTACCACACATCCACAGTCGTCTGTTGATGGAAGGCCAAAACCTCCTTTAATAGACTCTTGTTCTGTTCTGTTGATTTTCTGGGCACCCCTTAAGTTTAAAATGTTTTTGATCATAATATTTAATATTTACAGTTAATAATTCAAAGTAAAAAAAGAGAGTTAGTCTATCACATATTTGCATTATATCCTATCTGAAAATGCAAGTTGTTTCTATATAACTCTGTGTGTATTCCACAAATATTAGTATTAAATCTCAAATATTATTCACTGTTTTCAGTGATATTACATTGTGTTTCGAGGCAAATTAAAATTTCAATGCAAGGATAAATAATCCATTAACTTTAATAAAACAGTATTAATACTTGAAAATTACAAACTTCGAAGATGAGAAACCTAAAGCCAAACCATCAGAGGTTTCTTAAAACAACCAAGCTAGATCCAAAATTGTTTCAGAGAAAATATATGCGCTTAATGAAGCATTAAAAATAGATGCCAAAAAATATATTTTTTTCTTGGGTAACAAAACAATGGAATGAGTAACCACCATAGTAAATAGCAAAATAATTTAATTTATAAAAAACAAAAAATGAACAAAATCACAGTATTATTTACCATTACATTGTTAGGATTGCTTTTCTCTTGTACAGCGGATCGTTTAGAAGATCAAACTGTTTCCGAAATGGAATCTGATATGGAAAAGAGAAGACCAGTCATCATAATAGATACTTACCTTCCACCTACTACATATGCCGCTGGTTTCGAAAGGATTTGGTCGTCGGCTAATCCTTTACAAAAAAGAACGGCTACTGTATGGGTAAACGGTGTAGCAACAGCTTTAACAGATGGTACGCAGGCAGCTGCAGGAAATTCTGTTGTTGTTGATGCTGCTGATAATGTTTATGTAGCTGGATTCGAAAGTAATGGCACTAAAAACGTTGCTAAACTGTGGGTAAATGGTGTGGTCAATAGTTTAACAAATGGTATTAATAGCGGATCTGCTAACTCGGTTTTTGTGGATGATAGTAATAATGTATATGTTGGAGGTTATGATGGTAGTAATGCAAAATTATGGCAGATCGGTGGAGCAACGCAAACTTTTACACCTGTTGAAACAAACAATGTGGTTAGAATCACCTCTGTTTTTAAATATAATACTGATGTATATGCTTGTGGTTACGAAATGAGTGCTTCTGGAACAAATCCTAATCATAAGGTATGGAAGAACGGAAGTCCACTATTTTCTTTGGGTGGAATTACCAATAATTCATCAGCTAATTCAATTTTTGTTAGTTCTGGTGATGTGTATGTCGCAGGAAAAGAAGGAACAAAAGCAGTAGTTTGGAAAAACGGTGTACCTACGTATTTATCTAATGGAACCTATAATGCATCAGCAAAATCTGTATATGTGTCAGGGCTTGGTGTACACGTGGCTGGTTATGAGTATACAGGATCTGGTAGAGTAGCTAAGTTGTGGAAAAATGGTGTGGGAACCAATTTGACAACGGATGTCAATGGAAATGCTTATGCTAGTTCAGTTTATGTGAAAAACTTTATCGTCTTCGCAGGAGGAACGGTTAGAAACCCTACTTATAGCAACGCTCCGAATGTTGCTACTGTATGGACAAATAATGTTCCTGCATCTTGGTCTACCCAAAACTATGAGCATGAGATTTTTTCTATTTATGCGGAATAATTGAAGTATCTGTTAAGGAAAAAACGAATAAAAACAGTTGCAAAATAATTTTGCAACTGTTTTTTTATATATAGAGTTCTGCTATTACGAATAATTTAATTTAACACTTCAAAGTTACAAACTTTGAATAGCAGAAAGTTAGTTTTGATTGTTTCGTATTTGCGGATCTATTTTATAAAATTTTAAAACCTATTATTATCAATAGGTAATAGTATATTCACATGTTCTTATAAAATAATCTAAAGATCTCTCCTTTCTCTTTTGGAAATATAAGATAATTCGTATTTCTATTCTATATTTGTTTGACACAGTGGATATATTACCGTTTTTATCGGTAATCCTAGCCTTCTGATTTTAAGCTAATTTGATTAATAAACTACCATAATAATGACTCATAAAATTAACACGCATTTTTTAGTATTATTTCTATTTCTAATAACACATATAAACGCTCAGAAAAAGGCATTACCCGTATTTAAGGATGGCGAAGCACAAATAGTAGAAGCTTTCAATACACCAGATAAATGGATTCGTCATGATCTATGGGTAGCTACAGAATTTGATACAGATGGAGATGGAAAACTAGACCGAATGCATGTCTCTGTAACACGTCCGTATCAAACAGAAACAGAAGGGTTGAAGCTACCTGTTATTTATGTTTCTAGTCCTTATTTTGCAGGAGTCGCTCCTAATATAGAAGGATTGTTTTGGGATGTAAAACATGAGATAGGAGCGCAAGCTAAGCCGAGAACACATGCAGAAGTCACACGCAGCGGTAAAAGACCTATCATTTCTAATTCACATACAAAAAAATGGATTCCAAGAGGATATATTGTAGTACACTCATCTTCTCCAGGTACAGGATTATCACAAGGAGCTCCCACTGTAGGAGGCGATAATGAATCTTTAGCTCCAAAAGCAGTGATTGATTGGTTATGTGGTCGTATTGATGGATATACAGATCCTGTGGGAACAGAGACGGTTAGTGCGTACTGGTCTACAGGAAAAGTTGGGATGACAGGAACTTCTTATAACGGAACTATTCCATTAGCTGCTGCAACTACTGGAGTAAAAGGATTAGAGGCTATCATTCCTATTGCACCAAATACATCATATTATCATTATTACAGATCTAATGGTTTAGTACGTTCTCCTGGAGGATATTTGGGCGAGGACATCGATGTGTTGTATGATTTTATTCATAGTGGAGATGAGTCTAAACGCCCTTATAATAATAAGACGGTACGAGATACTGATATGAAAAATGGGATGGATAGAATTACTGGAGATTATAATGATTTCTGGGCAGGCCGAGATTACCTAAACGATATGAAACCTATGAAAGCCGCATTATTGATGTCTCATGGATTCAATGATTGGAATGTAATGCCAGAGCATAGTTATAGAATTTATAAGAAAGCTAAGGAAATGGGTATTCCTTCTCAGATTTATTATCATCAGAATGGTCATGGAGGTCCTCCACCGATCACGATGATGAACAGGTGGTTTACAAGATACTTGCATGGTGTAGAAAATGGTGTGGAAAAAGATGCGCGTGCCTGGATTGTTCGCGAAAATGATGCTAGAGAGAACCCTACTTCCTATAAAGAGTATCCTAATCCAGATGCATCAGACGTAGTTCTTTTTCCTACTACTGGAGGATCAACAGCAGGTGTGTTAAGCGCTACAAAACCCACTAAACAAGGAACAGAAAAATTAGTTGATGATTATACATTTTCAGGAGATTCATTAGCAATATTAAAGACATCAAACCATCGCTTGCTCTATACAACTCCAGAACTAACACAAGATATCCACATATCGGGAATTGCCAAAGTAAAGATAAAACTAGCTAGTAGTAAGCCTGCTGCTAATCTTTCAGTTTGGATGGTTTCTTTGCCCTGGAAAAAGAATACAAAAAAAATTACTGATAATATCATTACTCGTGGTTGGGCTGATCCACAAAATTATAAGTCATTAACACAAAGTGAAGCTTTAAAACCAGGTGCGTTCTATGAGATGTCTTTTGATTTACAACCAGACGATCAGATCATTAAAAAAGGACAACAAATTGGAGTGATGATTTTTTCTAGTGATAATAAATTCACACTATTACCGAAACCAGGAACTGAACTTACTATTGATCTGGATGCAACATCTATTTCAATTCCTATTGTTGGAGGTGTAAAAGCATTTAAAGAAGCAACAAAATAATAAAAGCTTTAGTAAACTGATTGTTTCTACTTAGAAAGAGGCTGAATTCTATATGTAAATAAAGGGTTCAGTCTTTTTACTAAGTATCGCACGAATTGCAATCTTAAATCCGTGCTATAGGGATCATAAGTCCAGAAATGAACAAAAGTATAATTGATAACTGCAGCTTTGTCATTGTGTTTCTGTTTTAAGAGTTATTTCTATCGTTTTATTTGAACTTTAGCTTCCATCATAAATGGAAGCTCCCTTTATAATATCTGCAAAGACTTTCCATTGGCTTCGTCAGCATTAATCTCTTGATTTGTGTTCTTGTAATATTATTGAACAGCATCTGAGTATCGTATCATGGCTTCTAAAAAATATTTTACACTATGATTTCCCTTGTTTTCCGTATCCTCTTGATACTCTTTTCAAAGACCCTCGAGGAAATTAATATATTCTTTTCGGCTTTGAATGTTAATCATAAAATATATAATCGGCTTATTGAACTTTAGTTCTTTTATAATTTTTAGATACCCAATATTTTCCAAGTGGTGGAGCAGGATCTAACCCACATCTTTCAGCCAATTCTAGGTCTTCTTCGGTTACTATTTCAATTATATCTGGGCAATTGTTGTCATCATCGGATTTGCAAGAACCAAGTATGGCAACAAATGATACAGCAAATAAAATTTTATAATTTTTCATCGGTTTATTGAACTTTAGCTTCTATTTATTATAATCTTACTTTTTACCATTTTCAATACTTGGGCAACTTATTTGGATATTAAGCTTTAATTCTTAATCCAAAAATAACATTGCTATCTCCACTCTATTTTTTTACAACTTTTTTAATAATCTCAGTTCCATCATCAAGAGTGATTCGAAGAAGATAAATACCTCTATAAAGTGATGAAAAATCCAATACATTCGTTGTGGTATTTGTTGTGATTTCCTGAATCAAACTATTTTTTATATCATACAGCTCAATCTTTTTTATCGCTTTGTCAACTACCGAAATGTTAAGTTCATTACTGGTTGGATTAGGAAAAATTTGAAAGGATGTCGAAATCGATGCGTATTCATCGACATTTAGAATATTACCTTCTACCTGAAATATCTGTACATCTCCAGAATTATCCCCATTTTCGTTACTATAAGGTGTTGCAACTGCCAAAACATCTCCATCGGCATTAAAACTTACTGCAGACCCCAATTGGTCGTACTCACTGGTTCCATAAATATCGTCACCAATTTGGATCCAGGAATCATCATTTTTTTCATAAACTTGAACCATTCCAATTTGAGTTGGCGGTCCGTTCTCATATGGTGCTCCAATAGCCAACATATTACCCGAATTATTAAGACTGATAGCAAATCCAAAACTATTATTCCATCCCACTTTAATGACATCTCCTACTAATTCCCAAGTGTTATTGCCATACTTATATACCAATACTCTACTCCCAAAGGGTGATCCGACTGCCGCTATAGTCCCATTATTATTAATACTTACAGAAGTTCCAAATCCGGCTCCAGTATAGGTACCTTCTAAATCAGTACCTATTTGCTTCCAAACATCCTCGATATATTGATACACATATGCTTTGCCTAAGATATCTTGGTTAAACGAACCAGGTCCTCCTGCCACTAAGGTAGTTCCATCTGCACTTAGTTGAACCGATCGCCCAAGAAATTGATATGCTATCTTTCCATTAATATCATTACCCATTTGAGTCCATGTGCCTTCTATATTTCTATAAATAATTACTTTTCCACTGTTAACTCCATTATCATCATTTTCGGGAACACCAATGGCAATAGTATTACCATCTGAGCTCAAACTAATAGAGCTTCCTAAATAATCTTCTTCAGCTTCTCCATTGATATCATTGCCGACTTTGATCCAATTTCCAGCTTGTTCTTTGTAGATTCTAACTTGACCTGCACGAAAAAGATTTTCTTCATTCCGACGGCTGGGAGTTCCAAAAGCAACAATAGTACCATTGCTATTGGTGCTAACGGACAATCCAGATCCCAGATCACTAATTTCATCCTCCAATATACTTTGGATATCATCCCCTACTTGTACCCAGTCACCCGATACTTTTTCAAAAACTTGGACAAACCCAGAAGTCCTTTCGGTAGGATTTCCTACTACGATTCGTTTTCCATCAGAACTAGTACTCAAAGAAAATCCAAACCATTGACCACCTCTTGTCCCATATAGTGTTTCTCCTATTTCTGTAATCTGCGCCTGTGCTGTAGTAACTATAAAAAATAATATATATAGTAGTTTTCTTTTCATGATATTTTGTTTTTAATTATCGTTTTGTTGAACTTTTAGGTTAGAAGTAGTTTTTTGTTTTTCATTATTTTAGAGAAACTATTGCTTAAAGATGAATGTCTTCAGATACTCTTATGATATTTCCAATCATTCCCATATTTAAGCTTATTTTAATTTAAATTGTAAAGGTTCTATTAGTAAGTATCTAAATGGAGTGAAATGTTACCTTATTATCATACCTTTTTTCATCGTTTTATTGAACTTTTAGATTATTATTCCTCTTGGAAAACATTTCCACGCTATCGAAATCATTAACACAAAGCGAAGCGTTAAAACCAGGTGCGTTCTATGAGATGTCTTTTGATTTACAGCCAGACGATCAGATCATTAAAAAAGGACAACAAATTGGAGTGATGATTTTTTCTAGTGATAATAAATTCACATTATTACCGAAACCAGGAACTGAACTTACTATTGATCTGGATGCAACATCTATTTCAATTCCTATTGTTGGAGGTGTAAAAGCATTTAAAGAAGCAACAAAACAATAAAAGCTTTAGTAAACTGATTGTTTCTACTTAAAAAGAGACTGAATTCTATATGTAAAAAGAGTTCAGTCTTTTTCATTTAGTAGGTACATGTACCTTTTTAAATTCTCTACTATCATTTATTCCATAATCATATCCTAATATGAGTAGTTATTGTTTTGGGTTTCAAACTACCTAAAACTATTCCTTTAGTTTTACAGGGTATTCTCCAATTATGATTTTCGAATTGCTTGGTTTTAAGCTATCAAATTCGGCATAATAATATTCACCAACATTTGGTTTTCTTTTTCTAACATGCCTAGGCCAACCAGGATTTAACGGATCAGAATTTTTGTATACTTTATCATTATAGATAAATTTATATTTAATGCTTCCTGATTCTTTACCTTTATCAGAAACCTTAGTAACGACTGAAAGAACCAGTTTTCTATTCTTTTTTAGACTATACTCTTTCGGTTGCTGAGATAGATAGCCAATAACAAATATCAGAACGATTCCTATAAAAATAGAAAAGCCTAGATTATCACGTAATTTCATCTGACTATTGAATTTTTAAGTTTTCCTTAGTTTCTTGAACACTCATTTTTTCAACCTTGATTACCAAACCATCATCTAAAGTTACCCAAACATAAGAGTTGGGAATTCTACAGTCTTCAGGCACAATATTTACATGTACCTCTTTGAGTCCTCCGCTATCAGCCATTCCATAATCATATCCTACATGAATAGTTATTGTTTTGGGTTTCAAACTACCAAAAACTATTCCTCTAATCTTAAATTTTCCCACCGGTTTATTGAACTTTAATGACTGTTTCCTTTTAGCTTTATGGATCTTATTAGATAAATATAAAATATTAGTACTAATAACTTAACACATCGAAGTTACAAACTTCGAAGAGCTAGGTATTTAACTGTAAAATTAATTTACTTAGTGAGTGTTCTACAACTGACCGAACAATAAAATAAAATTTCCCTTAATTTTTTACGTTCTGTAAAATTGATAGTATCTTTTAACCATTGAACTCAAAGACAATATATGGGCTTAGAAAATGAAGCTATAAAATTAGGTCAAAACCGAATGGTTATGAACTCCTATTGAGATTTTCATATTAAAAAACAGAACTGGTTTTTTTCTCCTAACCCAAAATTAGCAGGAGCTACTAAAAAACCTTCTAATTTTAGTAGCTGGAGCGACTGGCAATCTTTAACGAGTTCTCAAAAAAGCACCTTATCAACCTTAGGTGGTTTCCATTATACTGCTAGTGATGTTAAAAAAAACAAGAATGATCTAGCACGCTTAAAAAGTGCCTATTCTAGTTGGGATAGTAGATTGTATAGTGTTTTTTGGAGTATGACCGGATCTCATAAAATATGGTTATGTAACGTATTTGTAGGAGACGCAATCTATGCTTACAGCAAACGAAGTTTTACATCAGTCAACAGGCATTATTATGATCCAAGACAAATAATTAATGAGCAATCTACATTGAAAAAAAGAGCGAATTATAGAGAAGTAGAACCTGGTGATATTGTTGTTTTTGGAAAATCGCACGTCGAAATCATAACAAGTATTACTAAACATGTGTTCTCCGATGATGGGTTTTGTTCTATTGGAGCTGGAAGAGGACAAAGAGGTAGTAGTGGAGATGGTACGATACGATGTGATAGCGCCTTAAGTTTTAGTGAATCTAGAGAGTTAGAGAATGATAATAACACCTATTTTTATTTGTAATGAGTAACACCTTAAAATTTCATCTAATCAGTTGTGCTATTAATTTTGTAGTAATCCTTCTAGCTGCATATATCAATCAGTTTATCGTAGAGTTAATAGACCCCATGACATTTGTGAAAAGAGGATCGGATTTTGATTTTATTTGGCTTATTTATGTATTTGGATGTTTTTGGATCTATACAGGTATGGTTTATATATTTAAAAATACAGCTAAACATGTTTATACGTTTGCAGCTATTGGTTTTATTGTATTGTATGTAAGAGTGTTCATTAATTATTACACGACAGGATCAGATTTTTTGTTATTTCTCACTAATGGCCTACAAGAAACATCCATCTTTATTCTTGTTTCTGCTATTCTAATTCATATTTCACAGTTGATAATAGGAAAGAAGTTCTTGCCAAATCGTTATAAAAAGTAAATAAGAATAGACCACTAACAAACAACAACAGTTTTATTACATCTAGTATTTACACACTTTAATTAAAAATAGTATTGCAATCGCTTGACAATTCGAAGTTACAAACTTCGAAGAGCAGGTTCTAATTTTACAACCTCTATCTAATGCATTTTAAAGCAAGGTAATATTGTTCGATTATAAAAAAAAAGTAATGCAATCCAATTAATGGAATTCGTGATATCAATCTCGGATTAAAAACCCGAGTTATCAGGTGCCTTTCCCGAACTTCTAACACAGGTTAATTTCCATAATCTCATAGCACATCGGTTTATTGAACTTTAGTTAATCATTAGGTTTGTGATCATGTTCTTTTTGAATTTATCAAATTTTATTAAGAAATAAGTTGTGCAACGGTTACCATTGTTTGCAAACGTTTTAATCCGCAAACTGTACTCTAACTAGAGGACTACTTATGAGACTATAAAAGACTTTAACGTTCATATGAAAACTTGACGAAATCGATTGTGTGAATTTTTTTAGTTCATTTAACTTATCTGAATTATAATAAATTCCATTCATAATAATACCATCGATTGTTCTAGAATTGGCAATATTTTCTAAAGGATTTTTATTTAAAATTATTAAATCTGCAATTTTACCATTTTCGATTGTTCCATAATCTTCCTCTTTTCCAATAAACTTCGATGGAACAATAGTAGCACTTTGTAAAGCCTCAAGGTTGGACAAACCGCTTTTTGTTAAATCTTCTAATTCATCATGCATACTAAACCCTGCAAAAGTATAGGAATCGGTCACATCTGTTCCCGTCATAATCGGGACTCCGATATCATTGGCCATTTTAATCTGTTTTTTTACCGCATTGTAAAAATTCGTACTCAATCCATTTCCTTCTTCTGATAAATTCTTTTTCTTATTATTTCTTACATCAATTCCCCACCACAAGTCTTTTCGTATAGAGGTGACATATTTTAAGTTGGGATTGTCTGTAAAAGTGGGTTTATGAGCATATGCCTCGAATTTGAGGGTTTGAAGCGTTGGTGTCCAATACGCGTTATTTTCTTTCATTAGCGTCATTAGTTTAATTGCAATTTTTGGATTAAAATCTTCAACTATTGATTTTTTTGATTTCGAAAAGAATGCTTTCCAGTTTTTGGGATTTCGCAAACTATCTGCTTCAGGAAAAGACTCAAACATAAAAATACGCTCGTGTTCAAAACTTCTTTGTCCCAATACAACCGCCTCTTCAAGGCTTATAAACATTGGTTTGTGACCCGCGAGGTGCAATCCATGTTTTGGTGCAGCTAAAGCTAACTTTCTATATATATCGGGTTGTATTTGTTGATATACTTTAATGAAATTTACTTTTTCATTTTTATAAAAACTTAAAATAGAATCAACATGTTCGTCTTTCTCAAGCTTAAAAAATTCTGGAAAGTTATCGGGAACAGAAGAAGCACCGTCAATTTGGTAACTACTTTGCAGAACATATCTTGGAGTTATTCTTTGATTAGTATTCAATTCTGAATTCCAATGTAAACGTTCTTTACTGCCAGCCCAATAACTATCTCTTTCATTAAGTTGACCTGACATATCGCGAATACCCGTAACACCGTTTGCTATGTAAAGTGGATGGTGCAGCCATTCTGAATGTTGATTTGAATGTGTATGCATATCCCACAAACCTGGCATTGTATATTTATTACTGCCATTAATAATTATAGCGTTTGAGTCTACTTTTAATATGCCAGTAGTATCGATGGCAATAATTTTATTGTTTTTTATGAGAATATCTCGATTTTCTAAAAGATTCCCAGATTCTACATCAATAACAGTAATAGATTTTATGAAAACTATCTCATGCTTTATAGGCGATTTTAATTTTGGCATTGGCCACAAAATAGCAGTTATTATAATTACTACTAGTAACAGAGATATTGTAGAAAAGATTTTAAGAAATTTAAATGCCTTCTTTTTCACGTTTATAGAGTTGGTTATAGAAGGATGACGTTTAAAACAGGGAAATGTTACTTGACTTGGTTCAAATGTTTCCTAACGTAGTTATATAATTATTAGAACTATCTATTCTCAATATTCGAAATATAGTTACCTAATTCTATCGTTTTATTGAACTTTTATTAGTATTAAGGTTTGTTGCATTTTATATTCGACAGTATGATCTTTAAGTATATCAAAGATCTCTTGAGAATGATCATAAATTCTATTCGGAACTAATCTTCCAATATACCTGTCCTCGATAGGATTTATTTCTATATTTTCTAAATCAGAAAACTGAGTTAAACAACTATGACTCTCTACATAATTATCCGTTGGACTCCATATAGCAGATTGCCAATTAGTAGGATAGTCCATACTAAAAAGTTTCATACGAAACTTCCAAGGTTTTTCATAGAACACATCTATTAGTGCTGATAATTCAGTGAAATTCATCTTTTATTTGAACTTTTAATTATCTATAGTGTGTTTTGTTCCCTTAAAGGATATCATCCTTTTTTTTATCCTAATAACCATCCTTCTCATCATACCTCGTTATTTCTTTCCAGCGATGTTTACATTTTAAACAATTGTAAGTTTGTTGGTCAATCCTTACAAATTTATAGTCTGGATCATAACCTAGTATTTTTGTTTCTGTTAAATTATAGTAGAAAAAACTTGCTTTGCATTTAGGACATCGGTTCTTGTTTAGATACCAAATAAACCAGACAATTACAATTCCTAGTAAAATTAATATGATTAAGATTGTTATCAAATTTTTAGCTTTATTGATCTTATTAGATAAATATAAAATACTATTACTAATAAGCCTTAACACATCGAAGTTGCAAACTTCGAAGAGCGGGGGTAAACTGATTGTTTCTACTTACAAAGAGGCTGAACTCTATATGTAAAAAGAGTTCAGTCTTTGTTTTACTGATTATCGCACGGATTACAACCTTAAATCCGCGCTATCTGGTAATTTCTACCTTCTTTTCACTCAATACATAGTTCTCCAAAATAAGTTTAGGTATTTTATTGGTTATCTCATTGATTTCTTTTTTAGTTAAATCTTGTGCATTAACTGAGAATATAATAACGATAAAATGAATAGAGAACAATAGTTTTTCATTGTATTATATAATTTTACTTGTCATTTAGACTTCATTATTTTTTTGACAATACTATATAAACTTTTTAAATCTGCTTTAGTTTTAATATAAGTATCTGTTCTATACTCTCCCATGTTTTGTATCCGATAATTTGGTAAATCATCTTTGAAATTTAACAATACAAATGTGTCAACTATTCTTTCTTTTAAAGGATGAGGAACTTGAAATTTATTAATTATAGCCGATTCAATTCCGATATGTATTATTTCATGAATAATTGTATTTGCAGGATTGTCATAACTTTTAAACTGCCCTTTGGATGTAGTAAAAATTAATATTGAACCTTCATCAGAATCATACCTACCACCTGGGCCATAAAGCGTAAGATTTATATTATAAACACTAAATTCTTTAAAATTCCATTTATAATCTAACTCACTTATTTCATTCACTAGATTATTAATTAGGGGTAGTTGGTTTTTAATTTTTTCATACCCTTTTTGATAGTCAGTGACATCGTAAACACTATCTCGTATAAATGTTTTTAATTTATTGTAATCTTCATTTGTTAGCTTTTCCTTTTTAGCTTTAATCTTTAAGTCTTCGATTAATGGATCTTTTGGAAGGCTTATTTGATAATTATTGTCTTCAAAGAAGTTAATATCTTGAATGGTTCTCCAGACATATTCTGTTTCAAAATCAGCAGTTGGGATATTAATTTGTATTCGATTTTGACTTTTTACTTCACAAAAAACAAGTAAAATAGTCATTAGGAATATATAAACTTTATATTTCATTTTTTGATGTTTTTTTAGAGGCTATTAGGTAAAAGGATATCATACCTATAATTATCCATAACCCCAATATTGCAATATTGCCTTTAAGTTTTTGATCACCAAAATCCATTTCAAACAAGAAAATCATTACTGAATTTAGACTGCCATGTGCAATTACAGCCGGCCAGACACTTTTTGAATTGATACTCAACCAGCCAAAGAAATATGAAATAAAAACAGTTGTTAATGGAAAAATCAAAAAAGCTCCTAATATAGGATGTTCAGGATAATTAAATCCATTAATAATTATAGGAAAATGCCAAAATCCCCAGAGAATCCCCAAGAATGTAAGCGATTTAAACACACTATTTTTCTCTAATAATTTTTTTTGAAGAAATCCTCTCCATCCTATTTCTTCACCTATGGTTAAAAAACCAGTGATTAATGAAGAACCAATTCCGGTGATTAAAAAATTAAGAAAGAAAAATGGAATACTTTGTTCGTCTGTATCCAATATAAGAAAGATTTCAATACTATGAACTTGACTGTCATCAATTAGAAAAACGTTGTTTGAGGCTAACCCTATATTTTCAAATATAATAATTCCAAAAAATGTAATTAAAGATGGAAGTAATACGCTTAAGGCAATAAATTTGAATTTTCCAATATTCCAATTGATATACTTAAATCCTTGTTTAGTTTTTGTTAAATAGATAATGGCTCCAATTCCTGGAAAGAACATAGTCAGTCCAATAAAAAGACGTGATAGAGTAAAATCATCTCCACCATTTACAATAGTAATAATCTGGAAAGTATATGTGAATAGAAATACTAAACCAATATATAACCAAACGCTTTTTTCTAATTTTATCATCAACACTCTTTTTTACTTATAGTAGGAGTCCTTAATACTTTGTAACCATTTTTAATTTTAAAGCACTTAAGCATTTTAAAATAAGACTAATACTTTAATTTTTGTTTATCCCAATTATAACTTCTGTATTCCGTCTAAGGATTTTTCAAATATCATTATCAAAGAATAGATAACATAATTAAGTTAGTTTCAAATCGTCATTTGGAACTATTTAGGTAAAGACTTTACATAATCTGAAGGGGTCATTCCGGTTTCTTTTTTAAAAATTCTATAAAAAGAAGTCTTAGAATTAAAGCCTGCCTCTTCACTTAAACCCAAAATCGAGTATTTATCACTATCACTCTCAATTAGCTTTTGCTTAAACGCTTCCACTCTGTAGCTATTTATAAGATCTGTAAAATTTGTATGAAGTGTGTCATTAATGATTCTTGAGAGATTATTAACAGGCCAGTCAAGGTGTTTTGCCAGTTTAAGTATTGTAAGTTCAGAATCTTTATAAAGCTGATTTTTGGTTAATGCATGAAGTAACTCTTCTTTCTTTTCATTAAATTCATTTTTAGAAAAATGAATTCTTCTTACTCGATCTTTATAGTTTTTAATAACCTTAAGATATTTTAATAAATATAAATATCCTAAAATGTAAATGAAGAGTCCCAAAATAACTCCAAGTGGCTTGTAGAAATACAAAGAATTAGTATCCAATTTTTTTATAAAAAATAATGCAATAGGAATAGCTAGCAATAAAAAGCCAACAAGTAAACACCAGGATAAAATTAGATGTCTAAGCCATGTTTTTACCTTTTCAAATCCTGGTAATACAGGCTTCATGTTTACTGATTCACGATAAATTAAGTAGGTGTAGGTTGCCAATTGTACGATCCCAAATAATCCCAACACTAGAGCAATCGTTTGAATCAAAGTGATATTTTCATTTGCCCAATCCAGATTGAATCTAACATAGGTAAAAAGCAGCAAAAAAAAAATAACGTCTAAAAGCAAAGAGGGCAAAAAATGAAGTACATCCTTCCAACTAAATGTTCTTAAAGGATTTTTAATATACTTTACATGAAAATAAGCCAAAGGGCCATATGCCAGGCTAAACTCCATGGGAATCGGAAATTTTGAGTTGAAAGCATGAATAGATTCTTCTAAAATTAAATGTAAAAGTGAAAGTGAGAACAAAAATACAAGTAAGCCAAAAAATAGATTTGGCTTGCTATCTCTCGAGCGAAATATTATAATACACGACAGTACTATTCCTTGAAAAATAGCAATTAAAAAATAGAAATTTGTTGAATCTAAAGATGTGTCTATCATTAATTCTTAATTATATTTTAACTATCTAACTTTTTAGATAAAAATTTTTTCAGAGAATTTATCTTTTTACGTGTAGTTAGTCTTTCAAATATAATTAAGAATTAATAAAGTGTCTTGTATGTATCATTTATCGTTTTTTGTTATATCTAGCCTTAAAAACATGTGTAAGAAGTACTACTAAATGATTATTCTAAAAGAAATTATTGAACTCTTTTCCAATAGTTAGGATCATTCCAAAACCTATGTATTTCCTCATTATAATAAAATAGATCTACTTTTTTTGATATTTATTTATGCCATTTACAAGTTTTTTTGCAAATCTAACCGGTACAAAAAGGACATTCTTATCATCGGTTGAATATACTTGAATATTGTAAGTAGTTCTGGTATGACTTATCGGTTCGAATCATAATTCACTAATCATCAACCATGCTTCTCACCCACATTCACAAACCAAGCTGACAAATATCATAGTTCCTCCGCAGAAGCAGCAGTACTTTTATGATATTAAATCATCAGACAATGAGAAATATCCTGCTTCCTACTGACTTTTCAGAAAATGCAAAAAATGCCATTGATTATGCACTCGAGTTTTTCAAAAACGAGCTCTGTACGTTTTATGTGCTGAATGTGCAAAAAGCTTCTAACTATATGACGGATGATCTCATGACTGCTCCCGCCAATACTTCTATTCATCAATCCGTCTTAAAAGGATCTAAGGAACAACTCAATACATTGATAACAGAACTAAAAAACGGAATTCTACACGAGAATTATACGTTTCATGCACTTACAGATTATGATATTTTTACGGATGCGATCAAACAGGCTGTAAAATCAAAAAATATTGATCTCATCGTTATGGGTACTAATGGAGCGACAGGTGCCAGAGAAGTCGTTTTCGGGAGTAATACACTTAATGTAATTCGTAAGATCGATTGTCCGGTACTCGTGATTCCTCAAGGATATGTTTTTGAGGGGCTAAAAACAATATTGTATACCATTGATTATAATGACCACTTCACTACAGAAAATATTGAACCCTTAGTAGATACATTGATCAAATTTAAAGCCTCTTTAAGGATTCTAAAGATAAAAGAAGACGAAACAGTTACGATAGCAGAATTTGATGATAAGAAACATCTAAAAGATTTTTTTAAAGACATCAATCATACCTTTCATTCTATTACCAATGTTCCTACAGCTCTTGCCATCAATAGTTTCGTGCAAATTATGGATGTCGATATGAATGCGATGTTTATCCAAAGAGAAACATTTCTGGAGCGATTCTTTAGTGGTTCTGAGACTTCCAAAATAAGTTACGGTACCAGAGTTCCCTTACTTATTATGCATAATTGATGTAATAGAAAATTACTAGGAGATGGTATATGCTACTTTTCTTATCCTATACTTTTTGACTGGAACTATAATTGTCATTAAACTCCTGGTATATGGAATGCGTCCAACCAAAACCTTGGCTTGGATGCTGGCTATTTTTACAATTCCTGTTGGTGGAATGTTGTTTTATCTGTTGTTAGGTCGAAACCGAAGAAAAAATAAGCTGTTTAAACTTAAAAGAACTGATGACATTAGTACCTATTTAAAAAAAGCAGAAAGCCATTATGATGCTGTAACGGAGGAGGAATACCAAGAGCATCAAAAATTAATCAGACTCATTATCAGAAACTGCGGTTTTGCGCCTAGTGCAGGAAATAAGCTGAAACTTCTTAAAAATGGAAACGCTACGTTTCAGGCAATATTCGAAAGCCTACAGAAAGCGACAGACTTTATTCATTTACAATATTATATTTTTGAAGATGGAGAATTAGCAGAAGGACTTTTCGAACTTTTTGCACAAAAAATAAAAGAGGGAGTTCAGATACGTATCCTTTATGATGGAATCGGGAGCAAGTCTCTAAGCAAAAAGTATATTAAAAAACTTCGGAAAGCAGGAGTAGAGATTTATAGTTTTTTACCTGTTCGATTCGGTAAGTTTTTATCTTCGATTAATTACAGAAACCATCGAAAAATCATCGTAATAGATAATAAAATTGCTTTTACTGGTGGGATTAATATTTCTGATAAATATGTGACCGGTGATCCTACCTTAGGAATTTGGCATGATATGCATTTGCAATTAGAAGGACCTGTTGTACATAGTTTACAGGCGATTTTTGTCATGGATTGGTATCTGGTAAGTAATAAGGAAAATATTTTAAGTCCATTATATTTTACGACCTATAAAAAAATGGGAACTATGACTGCTCAAACAGTGCATAGTGGTCCGGATGAAGATTTTTCTGCCACGCAACAGTTATATTTTTCATTGATAAATGAAGCTAAGGATTATATCTATATCGCGAATCCATATATCATTCCTGGAGAAGCTATTCTGGAAGCTTTAAAAGTTGCAGCCTTAAGTGGTGTGGAGGTAAGGTTGTTACTTTCGGATATATCTGATAGTACAATTGTTCGTTGGTGTGTGCGATCTTATTTTGAAGGATTGATGGAGGCTGGTGTTAAAATCTATTTATTTTCTGATGGTTTTTTACATAGTAAAACGATTGTTGTTGATGATACCGTTTCTTCCGTAGGTACTACGAATCTTGATATCAGAAGTTTTGAACAGAATTATGAAGTAAATGTGATCATATATGATGATACTTTTGCAATTGAATTAAAGAATGATTTTTTAAGTGATTGTAAACAAAGTGTTCAGTTAAACTATGCTACTTTTGTAAATAGATCTTGGATAGAGAAACTGAAAGAAGGGATGGCTAAAGTTTTTAGCCCGATTCTATGAAACACAAAGAAATGGAGACATCAAAAAATGTTGGACTGGTACTCTCTGGTGGAGGATTTAAGGGAGTTGCCCATGTCGGAGCGATAAAAGCAATAGAAGAATCAGGGTTAATTCCCAATGTTATTTCAGGTACAAGTGCGGGAGCAATTGTAGGATCATTTTACGCTGCGGGAAATTCTATAGAGAAAATGAAAGGTTTTTTTAGCAATACTCCTTTGTTTAAGTTCAATAGATTTACTAGGAAAAAAGCAGGATTTTTGGATTCAGAAAAATTCTATGATGATCTTATTAAGTACTTACCACAGAATTCTTTCGAAAGCCTGGATAAAAAACTATTTGTAACCGCTACCAATCTGGTAGAAGGTACAGTTACCGTTTTTGATAAGGGAGAATTAATTAAACCTATATTGGCTTCAGCGGCTTTTCCTGGAGTATTTTCTCCAATAAAAATTGGAGATCAATTATATTCTGATGGTTGGATCTTAGATAACTTTCCTATTGCACCGATACAGAAAGATTGTGATATTATCATAGGTATTGATGTTACACCCATAAAACAACCTAAAATCACAGATTTTAAAAACTCCTACAGTGTGATGCAGCGTGCATATTACTTAAAGGAGATGTCAAATTCTGAAATAAAATTTAAAAACTGTGATCTTGTAATTCAGCCAAAAAAATTGGCAAATTATGGAGTTTTTAGTGGTGGTAATGTGGATAAAATGTTTGATTTAGGATATGAAGAAGCAAAACAACAACTGGCATTATATTTTGAGAATCAAAAACAACAATTACAATAATGATTCAAGAACTTAAGAATAATTATGGGCATCTTTTTGAAAATGAACTATTAGAAGAAATCAATAGTGTAGCAACTTTTAAAGAGATTCCAGAAGGAATGGAACTCATACGACCAGGAAGTTATATTAAATCCATGCCTTTAATTATAAATGGAGCGATTAGAATATTGAGAGAAGATCAGGAAGGAGATGAGTTATTACTTTACTTTTTAGAGAAAGGAGATACCTGTGCGATGACCTTATCTTGTTGTATCGGTCATCATAAAAGCGAAATCAAAGCAATTGCAGAAACAGATGCTACGCTTATTATGATTCCGGTGGAAAAAATGGAAGAATGGACAGCAAAGTATAAATCCTGGAGGAATTTTGTTTTCGAAAGTTATCATAAAAGATTGATGGAAGCTATAGAAACTATTGATAGCATTGCTTTTCTTAATATGGACGAACGATTGCTAAAATATCTGAAGGACAAAACCAAAGTCAATAACGATACTATAGTTCATAATACACATCAGGAAATTGCGTATGATTTACATACTTCGCGAGTAGTAATATCAAGATTATTGAAAAAATTAGAGGTAGAAGGCAAGATAAAACTGAATCGAAATAATATTACAGTTATAAGTCTCTAAAGCCTATGTAACTAATGTTACTGTGATCACATAATTCTGACGTTATTTTTGTCAAAAAAAATAATTGATGGAAATAATAGAAGTTCTGGGATATTTTGGAGCATTGACCATTGGAGTTGTATTAGGTTTAATAGGTGGTGGAGGTTCTATATTGACAGTGCCGATTTTTGTATACTTGATGCATATCAATCCCGTAACTGCTACTGCATATTCATTATTTGTAGTTGGGTCTTCTGCATTAGTAGGAGCGATTAGAAATTTTAGAAAAGGATTGGTTAGCTTTAGAACTGCTATTGTTTTTTCGATCCCCGCTTTTATTGCGGTGTATCTTACTAGAAGGTTTTTTGTTCCGGCGATACCTGATGAGCTTTTTTCAATTGTGGAATTTACGATTACTAAGAATATTGGGATTATGGTTTTTTTTGCAATGATCATGTTAATGGCTTCAGTTTCTATGATAAAAAATAGAAAAGAATCCCTAGAAAAGGAAACGATAGTTAACTATAATTATCCTTTGATAGTAGGAGAAGGCTTTTTGGTCGGAGCTTTAACAGGGATTGTTGGAGCAGGTGGAGGTTTTTTAATTATCCCAGCCTTGGTTTTATTCGCAAGATTACCTATGAAAAAAGCGGTAGCAACTTCATTATTAATTATTGCGATTAAGTCATTGATTGGTTTTATAGGAGATGTAGAAAATCTAGAAATAGATTGGGTTTTTCTAATATCATTTACAGGAATCTCTATTATCGGAATTTTTATAGGAATGTATATATCTAATTTTATAGAAGGTAAGAAACTAGAAAAAGGGTTTGGCTGGTTCGTTTTAGTAATGGGTATTTACATACTTATAAAGGAATTGGGGTAAGTAGAACTTTGATTTTGTATTTTGTAACAATTGTTACTGTAAAAAGATAATTAGAGTAGTATTTTAGAAAACAAAAAAGAATATATTACCTCGATTTTCGGGGAACAATAGAAATAATAGAAAGTATGAATATTGAACAAATATATACAGGATGTCTGGCACAAGGTGCTTATTATATAGAAAGTAAAGGAGAGGTGGCAATTATAGACCCGCTGAGAGAAGTAAAGCCATACATCGAAAGAGCAAAAAACGATAACGGAAAAATTAAATACATTTTTGAAACTCATTTTCATGCAGATTTCGTGAGTGGACATGTTACGCTAGCTAAAGAAACTGGAGCAGAGATTATTTATGGACCCAATGCTAATCCGTCTTTTGAAGCTACTATTGCTACAGACGGACAAAAGTTTACATTGGGTGATCTTACAATAATAGCATTACATACTCCAGGTCATACTATGGAAAGTACAACCTATTTGCTAAGAGATAAAAATGGTAAAGATCATGCTATTTTTAGTGGAGACACCTTGTTTTTAGGTGATGTAGGGCGTCCTGATTTAGCACAGAAAGCGGCTCATATGACTCAGGAAGAACTGGCAGAAACATTATTTGACAGCTTAAGAAATAAAATTATGCCTTTGGCCGATGATGTAATCGTATATCCCGCTCATGGAGCAGGTTCTGCTTGTGGTAAAAATATGATGAAAGAAACGGTAGACACTTTAGGAAACCAGAAGCAGATGAATTATGCGTTACGCGCAGATATGACCAAAGAAGAATTTGTAAAAGAAGTGACCGATGGTTTATTACCTCCTCCGCAATATTTCCCTTTAAACGTAAAGTTGAACAAAGAAGGATACGAAGATATAGACGAAGTCTTGGAAAGAGGAACCAAACCATTATCGCCAGAAGAATTTGAGGTTTTAGCAAACGAAACAGGTGCGATTGTATTGGATGTAAGACATCAAAACGAATATGTAAAAGGACATATTCCCAGATCTATATTTATCGGAATCGAAGGTGGTTTTGCACCTTGGGTAGGCGCTTTGATTGCTGATGTAGCGCAACCTATTTTACTAGTTGCTCCAGAAGGTAAAGAAGAAGAAACGATTACTCGATTATCTCGTGTAGGGTTTGATAAAACAATAGGATATCTAGAAGGAGGGATGGAAGCCTGGAAAAAAGCAGGAAAAGATTATGATACCTTATCATCAATAACAGCAGAAGAACTTAAAAATAAATTGAACGCTGAAGAAGTAGCAATTTTTGATGTGAGAAAAGAAAGTGAATTTGTTGCTGAACATCTCGATAAAGCAAAAAATTCGCCTTTAGACTTTATCAATGATTATATGAATGATTTTCCCGAAGACAAATCATTCTATATACATTGTGCTGGAGGATATAGATCTGTAATTGCAGCATCTATATTAAAAAGTAGAGGTATTCATAATATTATTGATGTGGCTGGTGGCTTTTCTGCAATGAAGAAAGCTGGTATAGAAACTACAGCGTATGTATGTCCAAGTACACTAAAATAATGTATGATATATCCAGTAAATTCTAAGTTAATAAAACCTAATCTATATCTGATATTGTTATTATTTAGCGTTTCAGGAGTTTTTTCACAGCAAATATCTGGAAATCAAAAATCCGATATTATAAAAGAAAATGATAAAATCATTATTGTAGATATCAATACCATAAAGGAAAAGGTGCTACACAAAGATGTTCAGTTTGTGGACATACGTACTCCCAAAGAATATCATGCAGGATATATTGATGATGCTATTAATATCGGTATTGCGGATAAAGAAAAATTCACTGCAGCGTTCCAAAAACTAGATAAAGAAAAACCTGTTTATATCTATTGTTATTCTGGTTGGAGAAGTCATCGAGCTGCTAAGTTACTAGTAACGCTAGGTTTCAAGAAAATATATGATTTTAAAGGAGGATATAAAGTCTGGATCGAGAATCCGAAAAAATAGCCTCACATAGAGATAAATTATTGATTAAATTAGTGAAAAATAGTTCCTATTGATCTCAAAAGCACTAGATACGTACTTTCCAAAGTTGGCAACAATGCCAGAATTAAAAGCAGAACTTGTAGCAATTAGTAGTGTTCATACCTTTGATGCTGGGACCGTAATTTTAAGACAAGGAGCATATGTAAAAGTAATTCCATTACTTATTTCTGGTTTGGCAAAAGTATTTAAAGAAGAGCAAATTCACGGAAATGAAGTATTGTTATATTATATAAAACCAGGAGAAAGCTGTGTAATGTCTGTAACCACTTTGGTAAAGAATGAAACAAGCAAGGTAAAGGCAGTTATCGAAGAGGATTCTGAAGTTGTCATTATCCCAGCAGATAAAGCACTTGCCATAGCTAAAAAGTATCCTAAGTGGAATGAGTTTATTTATGATCTTTTCAATATTAAATTCGAAGAATTATTAAATGTCATAGAAATACTAACATTTTCTAATAAGGATACAAGGTTATTAGAATATCTAAAAAAAGAGGCAAAGTTAAAAGGACGTAATACGCTAAATACTACGCACCAGCATATCGCCTATGATTTAGGTTCTTCTAGGGAAGTGATATCACGATTACTCAAAAAACTGGAACAAGAAGGTTTTATAGTTTTAAAACAAGGTGCGATAGAACTGATTGATAAAGGTTAATCTTATTTACCATTTTTCTGAAGCACTAAAGTAGACATAGACCTAAGGTCATGAACATTAGTAGATTTTAAAGGTTCTAAGAATGATAATTGATGCTCCTCCATTAGTAGAGATAGTAACTCTTTAGTAAGTAAAAATCGATCAGACTCATCACCTAATCTATAAACGCCTTCTCCTATATGAGTTATTTTATTTTCAATTCCAATATCAGAAGTCATCCTTATGAATAAGGTTCCGGAAGGTTTTAATACACGTAAGAGTTCTGAAAACATAGTTTTAAAGTGATGGATACTTGTAGCAAAATGTAGCACTGCACTACAAATGATATGATCAAAAAAATCACCATCATAAGGCAATTGTTCTAATGAAGCATTACTAAACTGATCGCTCCAATCAGGATACGTAAGTTTCAAGTATTCGATCTGTTCAATTTCCTTATCTACAGCATATACATTAAATCTATTTTTATAAAACCAATATATATTTCTACCACTTCCACAACCAGCATCTAGTATCTTATCATTTTGCGAATAGCGATCTTTTAATATTTGATCTAATAAGTAGATATCTATATTTCCTAGTGCTGTTCTTAGTTTTTCTGTATGCTTCATAAAACAATCTTAGTTGTAACAATTGTCACATCTTTTACTGATTTTCTTAAATAAATTTGTTTCACACTAATTTGAGAAAATAAAAACAATACTCAAATAATTTATTTCAAGATACTTAATTGTTAGCCATCTAGTATGTGTTGATGAATAAACCTAAAACAAAATAACGTATACGCATGCATAAAGGATTTAAATTACTAATTATCTGTGTTATATGTTCGAGTATTGTGGCTGGAGTAGTGTTAATTATTGAATTTTTTTAACGTAAAATATATAAGTATATGAAAAAGAATATGGGCGGTTTAGATCGCATTATAAGAATACTAGCAGCTATTGGGATTGGTATATTGTACTTCACTGGAGTTATACAAGGCACTTTGGGGTATGTGCTAGTAGGACTTTCTGTGATATTTGTACTTACAAGCTTTGTTAGCTTTTGTCCTTTGTATGCTATCGTAGGACTAAATACGTGTAAGGTTAAATAGATTTCCGAACTTGTAAATCAGATACATACAAAATTATTGAGGTCTGTAGATAGTTATTTCTGTAATAATAATGTCAGGCTGAGCGGAGTCGAAGCCTATTTTTAACAGTCAATTGTTCTCGACTCCGCTCGAACTGATATAAACATTAAACTTAATCTATTGATTTTCAGTTTATATGTTGTTAGTTACTAAACTCTATAAAATTATATTGTCATAGTAAGTTTATTGAATGTTTTTATACCTAAAACCTTAAGTAATGAATAATTCCAACTTAAATATACACACAAATGAAAAAAATGTTTTTAAGAGTAGCTTTCGTAGCTATCGCAATTTTGGTATTCGGTTCATGTGAAACCGAAGTAAATCAAATAGAAAAAGACGCTTTACATCAAGAAACTCAAGTATCTGATGCTAAATTTGGTTATCACAATGATGAATTTTTTCTTGTCGCCAATAGAGGATCTTCTACTTTTACTGTTTTTGATGCAAAAACCACCAAATTTGTCCAGGAGATTATGCTTCCGGATGAAGGAGCACAACCTACATACCTTGCATACAGTAGAAGAAATAATAGTGTTTATATAGGCGATTTTGCAAATAGCAAAGTTTTATATTATGATGCAGATTCTTTTGAACTTAAAGGAGAAATTGAAATTCAACAAGGCGCATTCCATATGTGGATTAACGATCGTGTTAATCAGTTATGGATTAATAATATAGTTTCAAAATCTACTTCAGTTATTGATTTAAAATCAAATACGGTAATAAGAAACATTCCACTTCCTGTTGATGAAATACCAGAACTTACTGAGAATGCAGTGCAGCACGATGTAACAATTTCTCCGAGTGGTTATGCGGCGTATGTAACCGTCTTAGATGGACCCGACAGAAGTTATGTAATCATGTATAATACGCAAACGCTAGCATACATTAAACACGAAGTGGTAGGAGGAGATGCGCACCTATTGCCAGTGGGATCTAAATTGTACGTTCCTGCTCAAAATGATAATAGTGTTACGGTGTTTAGCCGTTTTAATTTGGATAAATTAGGAGTCATTCCCTTTAATTCTGCACATGGAGTCGCTAATAGTAGAAGATTTGTTTTGACAACCGGAATTGCAGATAACAAGATCGGAGTGATAGGTCGTAATAATAATAATGTAATTTCTGAAATTGATACCGATTTTAATACTCCACATAACCTTGCCGTAAATAAAAGAGGAAATATCGTATTCTTATCTCATTCTGGAGGTACTGCTACTAAGGTTGTTTTTTATCAATTAAGAAGAAATGGAACGTTGAGGAAAATATCCGATTTTGATTCTGGTCTAAACCCTTTTGGAGTGCTGAGGTACTAAGCTTATTAATGAAAAAGAAGTTTATTACACAAATCCCATCTTCATAGTTTAAGATGGGGTTTGTTTTAGTATCATTACTTATAATGCAATAGTACAGCCGTTTTATAATAATTTTATGGAATTAAAAACTAAAGATTTTGTATTCGTATTTATTCAGTTTGGTCTCTTTTTGGTATATGTATTTGAAATGTTGATTTTAAAAGTCAATTGGCCATCATTGATAAATAAGATGGGTTTACTTGTTTTAATTTTGGGTATTTTAATTGTTTTGATTTCATTAATACAACTCAATAAAAATTTATCTCCTTTTCCGAGCCCTAAGGTGAATTCAGAATTGATTCAGACGGGTCTTTATAAATTTATAAGGCATCCAATTTATGCAGGAATATTATGTGTCGTATTTGGATATGGCTTTTATACAGATTCCGTTTTTAAATTGATTGTTGCTACTGCTATTTATGTGTTTTTTCATTTTAAATCCAGGTATGAAGAAAAAAAATTACTTGTCTTTTTTGAGGAGTATAAAACATACAAAGAATCTACGGGGCGTTTTTTACCACGATTTTTCTCGTTTCTTACTTTTTAAAATTGAAAAATAATTCAATTGTAACATAAGTTACTGACTTTTCTTATAAAATACACGTTGTTTGTAGAAAATTAAAAAGCTAATGAATTGGATATACGAACCTTGGCCATGGTATGTGTCAGGACCATTGATAACTTTTGTGATGTTCTTACTACTAATGGTGGGTAAAAAATTTGGTATGTCATCTAACCTTAGAACGATATGTACCATTTGCGGAGCGGGAAAAACAACAAGTTTTTTTAGATTTGATTGGAAAGCACAGCAATGGAACCTTGTCGTTGTTCTGGGAGTTATTATCGGTGGTTTTATCGCTGAAAATTATTTGTCTAATGATACTGTTGTTGATTTAAATCCAACAGTAGTCACAGATCTTCAATCCAAAGGATTTACTAATGCAGGTGACGCTTACATGCCCGATATGTTATTTTCTAAAGATGTTTTTGATGATCCGAAAGCATTAGTTATCCTGATGATAGGAGGGCTGTTAGTTGGTTTTGGTGCGCGTTATGCAGGAGGTTGTACTTCTGGTCATGCGATCTCCGGCTTAAGTGATTTACAATTGCCATCTCTTATTGCTGTTGTTGGTTTTTTTATTGGTGGTTTGGTAATGATACATATAATATTTCCCTTAATATTTTAAATAAATGCGTACAATTATATATTTAGCAATTGGTATTTTTTTCGGAATTGTTCTGTTTAAATCTGAAGCAGCTTCTTGGTTCAGAATTTATGAAATGTTTCAATTTGGATCGTTTCATATGTATGGAATCATCGGTTCTGCTGTGGGACTTGGTATTATTGGAATTCAACTGATTAAAAGGCGTAAGATTAAATCCTTTTCTGGAGATGAAATTATTATCACGCCCAAAGAAAAAAGTTTTAGTCGGTATATATTTGGGGGAATTATTTTTGGTTTGGGTTGGGCGCTAGCTGGAGCTTGTCCTGGCCCCATGTTTGTTTTAGCAGGAGCTGGATATTTTCCGATCCTAATTGTAATTGCAGCTTCAATTTTAGGAACATTTCTATATGGTTTACTAAAAGATAAATTACCCCACTAATTCTCTGGTCAGTTCATTCTTAGAAGCTTTGTTTTGTTGCCAGCAATTGATGTTGTAAATAGTTGTTTCTGCAATGTTTGTGAGGGCTTCCTTTGTTGCAAAAGCTTGATGAGGTGTAATGAGAACATTTGGTAAGTCAATTAATTGTTGTAATAATTGATCATCTGGTTTCGTTTTGGAACGATCATAAAAAAATAGACTATGTTCATATTCATAAACATCGGCTCCATAGGCAGCAATTCTATTCCATTTTAAGGCTTCTAGCAGTTCTGAAGTATTTACGACAGCTCCTCTAGCAATGTTAATAATAAAAACTTCTCTTTTCATCAACCGAATGAGATCGGAATTAATCATATAATGTGTATGTGAATTAAGAGGTACACTTAGCATAATGATATCAGATTTCTGACATAGCTCGGAGAGTTCTGCATAATTGATATCATATTGTTTTGCAAATTTTTGATCTTCGTAGATATCGTTAGCTATGATCTTACATCCAAACCCATACAGAATCTTAGCAAGTACTTTTCCAATTTTACCAGTTCCGATAATTCCAACGGTTTTGTTGTTTACATCAAACCCTACAAGGTTGCTCAGTGAAAAATTATAATTACTTACTTGTTGATTGGATAAAATCACTTTACGATTTAAAGCCAATAATAGTGTCACAGCGTGTTCTGCAATGGCGTTAGGAGAGTATTCTGGCACATTTGCTACTTTGATTCCTAGTTTTTGAGCAGTTTTTAGATGTATATTGTCATAACCTGCAGCGCGTATTGCAATGTATTGAACACCGAAATCATATAATAACTCTAAAACTTTGGAGGAAACATCATCTGCAGAAAAAATAGATACAGCATTAAATCCTAAAGAAAGCATTGCTGTTTTAGAGGTAAGTCTTTCAGGAATATATTTGATCTGATAAACATCCTTATTTGCTTTTTCCAGAAATGGTATTTCAAAATCTTTGGCACTATATATCAATATCTTCATTGTACAGTTCTTCTTCAACGATTAAGAGTTTTTGTCCTTTTAATGCCCAAATCAATACTTTTACGTAATCTCCTACGGCTTTTTTTACATTTTCTGGTTCAGTGATATCTATGGATCCTTTCCATATTAATTCTCTCTCTTTATCTGGACATATACAATACAGAGATGTTTCGGCATGATATATTTCATATGCTGAATAATATCCATCTTCGTAATAAATGTCTTGATTTTGATAATAGTCATCTTTAAAGCTTTTAAAATCTTTATCCAGATTTCGATAGGCTTGTACGACAGTAACTTTGTCTTCTATGGCTAATACTTTGGATAGTAAAATGGCGTCAAAACCAGCTTCCTGAAGTTTGCCTTCCATGGCTAGTAAATCTTCCACCGTTTTTGGTGAATTGGTAAATGATTTTTCGAAAAAATCAAGACTTCTTTCTGATTTCACTCCATTCTTTTTAAGTGCTTGGGTAAGTTTCTTCTCAAATACTTTTCTCCCATCTGTGTCAGAGGTCATTCCTATCACTAATACCTTATTGGCTTCAAAACTATCAATGTCGGGATTTTTCCATACCTCGACAAGCTCACTGGATGAGCAACTCATTAACAACCCTGCAACTATTAAGATGATAGATGTGTTTAGTTTATTCATTGTTTCTTTTTATTATTTGATTAAGTTGATGTACCATAATCTCTGTGTATTTAGGTGCTTGTTCTATAATAGATTCTCCAGAAATCACATCTACATCTTTTAGAGTAATATGACTACTTCCCACAGTAGATAAAATAATGAGTTTATCTAATTGTTCAGGATTGTTTTTTATGAACTTTTTTACGTTTCCGGGCGGACTGCCATATTCCCAAGAATTAATAAATAGCAGTGCATCCCATTTATCAAGGTTTACAGTAAATAATGTGTAGATGTCAATTACTTTAAAATAAATCGAATCCTTCTCATAGTTTTTTAAAATTCCTTTAACTACTGAATCCTTGAACTTGCTGCCTTGAGAAGCTATCAAAACTTTTGTTTTAGCATTAGAATTATTTATTTCAAAAGGGATAACAGTATCCATAGAATAGGTGTACTCATACCAAGCCCAGAATCCTATAAAGAGCGCTACAAGAATTAATAATATTTTTTTAAATATTCTAATCAAAAGGATTGCGGTTAGTTTAATAAACGTTTTTGTTTACCAGTCTTGATAATAGTTTTGATAAGATCAAAAATCCTTCTTTTGGTCTGTTTATAGTTATCAAAATAAGCACTTACTTCGACTAATAATTCTTGATGATTTTCTTTGTACTTTTTTTCTTCTTCCGGTTGATCAATGCCGTCAACGAGTATGGTAAGCTCGTTACAGTGTTTTATTACCTTTTTTAGTAAAGGATTGACCTCTTTTCTTTTTAGATTCAGTTCATTAATTATTTTGCTACTTTTTTCAAAAGTCTTTTCTGAGATCAATTGCATGGTGTAATTTTCTATAAGATCATTCAGAAAACGTTGCTCATCTTTGATGAACTTTAACTCTGAAATCCAAATAAGAGAAGCTTCATGCAATTCTTCTGCACTTTTCCACTCTACGTATTTGATGTTTGGTTTTTTTGATTTCATGGGTTGACTTTTAGTTTCGATTTATTTTGATAATGGCAGAAAATAAGTCCCCAAAATTATTTCCTGCCACCATGCATGAGGTTAATCTATCTCGATTACTTTTTTAGGTTGTTCTTTTATCTCTTCTCTTTTCAATAGATTGAGTGTAAGAACACCATTTTTGTATTTCGCTTTAACCTCTTCGTTTTGATCTACACTAGTAGGTAATTGTAACTTTCTGTCAAAAGAACTATAGTTAAATTCTTTACGAGTGTAATCCTTATCTTCTTCTACTTCTTCCTTACTTTTTTCTGCACAGATGTGTAATACATCATCTTCCATGGTTACTTCGATATCTTTTTTTGAAAACCCAGGAACTGCAAGTTCAATTTCAAAATCATTCTTATGTTCTTTTACATTCATTGCAGGTAAGTTTCTGTCTTTGATAAAGAAATCATCAGCAAAGAAATTATCAGTATCCATCCAATTAGAAACTCTATCATTGAACCATGGGAACCTGTTTTTGTTAAATTTAATTATTGACATAATGTTTAGGTTTTAATTATTAGTATTCTATTTAAGTATTTTAAATGTAGGTTTTTAACAAGTTGAAAAAAATGATAATTATCAGTTTACCTCTTATTGAATTCATTTTTTATTGTTTTTTAGAATACCACCTGCATAATTAAATACCTCAGATTTTAGCTTGCGGAAATTCTTGTAAAAATCATTAAAGCGTTTTTTTAATGATTCGTGTTCTTCATAATAATAGTGATCGCAGGAAATGGTATCACATTCTAGCATTCCACCCAATTCGTTTTCGTGTTTTCGTATCTCTTCGTGTAGTGTATCTATTTCCTTTTTAACTCTTTCAATTTCAAGTCTAAATTCCTGTAAGCGTTCAAAAAGGTTGGGAGTTGTTGGTTCGAAAACATAGGAGTGTAGTAACTGATTGATAAATAATACTTCATCTTCAATAAACTGTAAGCTAGATTTTGATTCTAGCGTATCGAAATGGATATCTTTAAGATCTTTGTTTGTTGTATTTATTTTGGTTGTCATGGCTTTATTTTTTTTAAAGATTACAAGTAGTTTGATTAGCCTGTTGTGCATTATGAAAGAAATGTTAAAGAAAAGCGTCAATTCGAGTGATTTTCCAAAATGTAATGGAGGAAAATTGTATCGAGAATAGCTTTTTTGATCCAAAATCCTATTCTCGATAGCTCTGCTGAGCTTGTCGAAGTATACTTCTTCTTTCAGTCGAAACACTCGAATAGAAGAATTTTGAATAAAAAAAATCAAAATACGCAACGGGTTGATTAGCTATGCTATACAGAAGTAAACTACTTAAAAATTGAAGAGAAAAAGAATGACAATGGTCACATTTTCAATAGAGTTTAGATAATAATCTCTTGAACTTCATTGAGTTTGGGAATATGGATGTTCCAATTAAAAGTATCTCGTAATTTAATGTTAAATGCTTCTGAAGCAGATGGTTCTCCATGAATAAGAAAGACTTTTTCCGGGATGTTTTTAATTTTACTGACCCAATCAAGCAATTCATATTGATCGGCATGAGCAGACAGACTTTCTATATGATGTATTTGCGCTTTTACCGGATAATATTTACCATACAATTTGATTTCATGGGCTCCATCCTGTAATTGTCTGCCACGAGTTCCTTCTGCTTGATATCCTACTAAAAGAACAGATGTGGTGGTAATATCTATAAGTTGTTTTAGGTAGGTTAAAACTCTGCCTCCAGTAACCATTCCACTACCTGCAATTACAATTTTTGGTCTGGGATCATCAATTGTTTCCCATGTTTCTTTATACGATGTAACAATATTAATATGATTACATATGGCGTAATAGTCTTTCATTGGTAGTTTATGCCAATCCGGAAATTGTTCAAATACTGACAGCACATTATTGCCCATTGGACTATCCACGAAGATGGGAATGTTCGGGATTTTGTTTTTTTGATATAGCTTCCATAAAAGATACATCAATGTCTGTAAACGTTCTACCGCAAAAGATGGGATAATAAGTGTTCCTCTTTTGTATAAGGTTTCGTTTATCAATTGGATTAATTTCTCTTCTACATCTTGATCTGGATGCAGTTTGTTACCATACGTACTTTCCATAAAAAGAAAATCTACCCATGTTGGTTTTTCAGGAGCTTGAAGCAATACATCGTCAGGTCTTCCTATATCGCCAGAGAATACTAAGGTTTTTTCAAAAAGATTCAATTCTATAAAGCAAGCTCCTATAATATGTCCGTTATATCTAAATCTATATTCAATATCATCTGACAATGAAATCCAGTTGTCCTTTTCTTTGGTTTTAAAATATTGCAATGTTTTTTCTGCATCTTTTAGGGTATAAAATGGTAAAGCTGGATCATGTTTAGAATACCTTTCTTTATTTGCTTTATCGGCTTCTTCTTCGTGAATTTTGGCGCTATCTCTTAGAATAATTTCTGTAATTGCCAGAGTAGGGGCGGTTCCTATAATATCGCCTCGGAATCCTTGCTTAACTAATCTCGGTAAATAACCAGTATGATCCAGATGTCCATGAGTGAGCAGCACTGTGTCAATTACAGAAGTATCCATCGGAAAAGGTTTCCAGTTTAACTCTCGTAGTTCTTTAATACCTTGAAACATTCCACAGTCGATTAAAATGTTTTTCTGTGGTGTTTCTATATAAAATTTTGAACCTGTTACGGTTTTTGCTGCTCCAAGAAAATGAATTTTGACCAGTGACATAAGAAGATCCTTTTTATTCGTTACATAACTTATTTATTTCATCCAGTATTTTTTGCTTTCTCTTTTCGGAAATGCCTAAATGATCAAGGTAAAACATATCTCCTCTTAGCTGTTTACACAAAACAATATCCCTACTCAATAAAAACTGTTTCTCTCTATTAGTAAGGAGTGTAGATACAGTGATTGGATATAATCCTAAGCGGTCAATTCTGTCCTTTAGGCCATTAGCTTTTGGATAATCCCAACTCAGTAAATATAAACCCGCACACTCACCATATTGGATAGCATCTTTTGTGAACCGAGTATTCGTCACTACCCATCCTTGATTAGGGGTAATCAGGTTATTTTTTTTATTTTCAAAATTATTAAGGATATCTTGATATCTGGAGTGTATATATAAAGGGATTTTAACATTACAATTACGCCCTTCTTCACTATGAAATTTACATTCAATAACAATATAATCTGTATTTTTCTTAGCAACTACATCAACTTCATGAGAAACACATTTGCCGGATATGATTTGTCCAATATTGACTTGATATCCAGATTGCTTAAGAATAGCCGCTACGAAGCTCTCGAACGGAAAACCAGTAGGCCCTAATTCATAAATAGCCTTTTTGAGTTTGTATTTCGAAGCAAAAACAGATTTTTGCTTTTTAAGTAAGGCAAAAGCTCTGTTGTAAATCTCCTTTGTAGAAATGCCTTGGTATAATTCATCTCTAACGGTGTCAATAATATGTTCAATAGTTTTATCATCTGCCCCACTTCTTCTGAGTGAATTCTGCAATTTCCTTAATGAGAACTTCACTCTTTTTCCAGAAGATTTTAGGATGTCGAAATCCTGCTTTTTCATAGATTTAAAACTAAACAGATTGCTATTGGAGGATTCTTATAAAATATGTGGCTTATAATTCTTGAAATAATCCCGAATCAAAGCTTTTGTTTGATTTTCGGTCATACTGTCTGCTTTGAGAACGGCTTTTACTTTTTTGCCTATTTTCTTATAATTTTCTTCTAATTCTTTATGGAATTTTTCACCGGCTTCTGCGGGTCCATAAATTACAATCTTATCAGCATTTTCGATGTAAGGAATTATTTTTTTAAAATATGTTTTAAACTGATTCTTTTCACGCTCTAGGTATTTACTATCCTGAACTACATCTTGCGGTCCACCTTTAAAACGTGTTCCTGAACCTCCGTGAATACGATAATCTTCTATTTCGGAAAAAATCGTGATCATGTCTTCTTTATTTTCTTTTATGTCGATGATATAGGCTTTTTCCTTATCCATCCATATTCCTGTGTTTTTCATAACTAGTAGGTTTTAATTTTTAATATCATGTAACGCTAATACTGGCACTTTAGAATGGTATCCGAGGTCTTTAACCATGGGTCTAGAAAATATACTCCCAAAGAAACTATGTTTCCTATTTATAAAAGTGATCATGTCGCTATTTCTACTTTCTACAAAAGCACTGAGTCCTCCTTTTACATCCACATTACGCAAGGTGTGAAATGTATGAGGTATAGTTTCAAAATATTCTTTCAATAATTTTTGATTACTTTTTTGTTCATCACTTAAGGTATCTTCATTGGAGACGTGAAGAAAACGAACCGCTGCATTACTAATTTTGGCAATTTCGATCAAGTATTGTAGCTCTCTGCGTTTAAAATGTGTTTCATAATCTGTAGGGAATACAATTTCCTTAGGTTCTGTATATATTACATCTTCTGGGATTGCCATTACAGGACAGTTTCTTACTTTTTCCATTACTAAAACAGTATTACTGCCATAGATGACATCACCCGCATTAGTAGCTCCTTTAGTTCCCATGATAACCATTTCTATGTCTTGTTTATCTACGAGATCCTTAATCCCTTCGAGTAAGCTATTAAATTGTGAAACCATAAAGAACTTGTGATTTGTATATTGGTCTCTAAAAGAAAGTCGTTCTAAAATTTTACCAAGCCCTTTTTCTGATTTCTCTTTAGCTTCTTCATACATTCTTTCTCCCGGTTCAGGAACCATCATACTTTCTAATGCATAGCCTGTAGCGTTAAAAACATTGAGGACGTAGAAATCACATTCCTCATTTTTATAAAGCTCAATAGCATAGCTCATAGCGTTCCATGCGTTTTTAGAAAAATCTGTTGGCAATAAAATCTTCTTTTTCATTAGAATAGGTTTTTAAGGATTAACAGTTTAAATGTATGATCATTCTCTGTTAAAAACTATGATAATTGTCAGCTAGCATCCGGTATTACCAGAAAAGGAACTGATGCGTGAAATCCCAACTTTTTGATGACTGGCTCATGAGTTATACTTTCTATAAGACTATGTCGATAATTGACCATCACTAATAAGTTGATGTTTAATTGGTTAATGAAATCATTAATAAGTTTAGACTTTTGATCAAGTTTGGATATCCAGTGAATACTATGTGTAAAATCTTTAAGATATTTTTTTAGAGAATTGTAATTATGATCTTGTAGTTCATCTAGCTTTTCCTCTTCATGGATATGAAAAATTCTTATGTTAGAACCAAACAAAGAAGCAATATCTATTAATGGTTTTAATTCTTCTGCTATATAAAATCGTCTAAAATCTGTTGGGAAAGCGATCTCCATCGGCTTTTCGAAATCGTACTCATCCGGAACTACCAAAACGGGACAATTATGAGTTTTTTGAATAACCTTAACCGTATTACTTCCCATAAAAAGACTGGCAGTCCCGGTAGCACCTTTTGTACCCATAACCACCAGATCTATATTATTCCTTTCGATAGTTTTATGAATTGTTTCTGTTAAGTCTTTAGAAACAGAGATAGCTTCAAAAGTATGGTTAAGGTCATCGGTATCTCTAGTAATTGAATGAAATATTTGTGTTAATGAATCTTTAGACTCAGCACTCAGTTTTTGATATAATAAATCTCCTTTGCTAGTATCAATCCTACTTGTTAAAACCGGAGTATTTACCTTAAAAGTGTTTAAGATGTAAAATTTACATGCTTGATCCTGAAATAATCGTGTAGCATAAAAAAGAGCACTGTATGCATTATTTGAAAAATCTGTGGGAACAAGTATTCTTTTCATGGTTTTTAAGTTTTAGAAATTATATCATAAAACTATTTCCAAAAAATCAGGAATACTATGACAATCCTCATATCAATAAGAGAATTGTATGATATTGTAAGTTTGTTTATTAAATGACCTTCATTTTTTTAAATATGATCTGCGGGAATAACTAAGAAAGGAATCTTAGTATTAAATGTTATTTTTTTTATGATCGGTTCTCTTATTAAACGCTGAATAAAGCTATACTCATATTTGATCATTGTTAACAGATCTATTTCCAGTTCTTCTATGAAGGCTTGTATTCCTTTTTCTATAGTTGAAAATTCGGGCATTACATGGAAATCAAACCTTACGTTTTTAAAAAAGTTTTCCAGTGTTGTAGAGTTATAATGTTGTACTGGGCTTAGTTTTTGTTCATCATAGACATGGATCATTCTCACAGTAGCATTGTTGCGTTTTGCTAAATCAATAATGGGTTTAATTTCGAATTTATGGTATATTCGTTCGAAATCTGTTGCGAAAGCGATATTTTTAATACCTTCGAAATAAGCATCTTCAGGGATAATGAGAATGGGACAATGAAAATCATTTTCTAATACTTTCTTTACGCTACTTCCCAGAAAAATCTGTTTTGATCCTGTAGTTCCTTTAGAGCTCATTATAATCAGATCAAATTGATTCTTTTCCGTCATTTGCTGTAAAATCTTTGTCAAGATACCGGATTTTGAAACGGTTTTGAAAGAATGATGTTCAGCAGGCTGAGAATTATTGATATCTTCTAAAGTCATTTTTAACCCTTCTTCTGATTCTATCTTAATAGATTCGTAAAAATATCCCACTTTTTGCGAGCTTAACGTGGTAACTAATCGCACCGAATTAAGATCATATGTATTAAGTATATGAAATTCGCAGGGGATATCACGGTATAAATCGATTGCATATACAAGTCCATTCCAGGCCCTGTCAGAAAAATCTGTTGTTACCAGTATTTTTTTCATCTTTTAGCTAGTATTTATATACGTTAGGACTATGCTTATTTTTGTTAGACAGCTAAACCTTCATCCTCTTTTTTCTTTCTTTTTTCATCAGTAGGATTAGCTTGTTTGCTAGATCCGATTCTCTTTTCTGATGGAATTACTAAAAAAGGAATGTTGGTGTGATATGCTATTTGGTTTATTACCGGTTTGAATAACAAGTTTTCGAAAAATGAATGTTTGTTATGAACCATAACCAGCAAGTTTATGATATTCATTTTTTGAAAATCTTCTACCGCTTCAATCACATCCATGCCATCTGCAATGTGAAAAACATGAGCGTTTTTTTCAAAATAAGTGTCTATAAAATCTTTTGTTTCTTTTTGATTTTGATCTAAAGGAATACCATAGTAAGCATTAAGCATATGAAGCCTTGCAGTATGTTGGTTACATATATCTTTGATTAACGGCAGATACTTATTAGTAGTACTAAGATGATAATCCGTTGGGAATAATATCTCTTTAGGTTTTTCATATTCAAAGTCAGAAGGAATCGCTAAGACAGGGCACTTCACTTTTTTTATAGTATACATAGTATGGGTTCCAATAAAAATTTCTTTGGCTCCGGTAGCTCCTTTAGTACCCATAACTATCAGATCGATGTTATAGCGATCTACGGTGTCTTTAATTTCATTAATCAACATATTAAAAGCCGAAATCCTCTCAAAACTATGTTTTGGGTTGTTGAACTCCTCTTTTATTTTTGCTTCTGTGCGTTCGATATCTCTTTTTGAATTCATCATAGCGATATCTTCCATTCCATAAGGCATAGGATTCTCTATAAGATATCCTACATTATAGGACACAGGTGTAAAAGTATGAAGGAGATAAAATGTACATTCTTCATTCTTGAAAAATTGTAGTGCATATCGTATAGCATTAAATGCATTGTCAGAAAAATCGGTAGGTAATAAGATCCGTTTCATAATTACATTGTTTTAGTTTCGGTGTAAGTTTTGCATAGTTAGAAATGGTATTTTAATGTGTAATCCAATCTTGTCAATTGTAGATTGATATAGTACACATTCCAGATATGAATGTCTGGAATTTATCATAACTAGCATGTTTATTTCATTTTTTTCAATATATCGGTTGATAGCAGTGGTAATATCCGTTTCATCTATAGTATGAAAAGATACGTCTGTATCGCATAAACATTTTTCTAAAAAGGCTTTGTTGTCTTCCTGCCGTAGGGACAGTTTTTTATATTTAGAAATATGTAAAAAGTTAATAGAAGACCTAAAACTTTTAGTCAATGTACTTAGTAATTTTAATTCTCTTCTTTTATAGGGTAACATATAATCCGTAGGGAAAAGAATTTTTTTTGGCTGAACATATTTACAATCCATAGGGATTGCCAGAACAGGACATTTTACGTATTTAAGTACTTGTAAGGTGTTGCTTCCGAAGGTGAGTTTACGATCATCCGTTTTGCCTCTGGTGGCCATAATTAGTATGTCAATATTTTTCTGATCCACCAGATCATTCGCTTCATCTATGAGTGTGCCAAAAACTGATAAAGTTTTGTATTCATGTCTAGGATTATGAGATAGTTCATTTACTAATGAAAGTATTTTGGCTAATTCTGCTTCAGAGTTTTTATGAGCTGTTTTTTTTAGTTCTTCCAGCATTTTTCGCGACACAGATGTATTATGGTCATATACTTCATCCGCATAGGCATGAAAAATTAAAAACTCACTCCGTTCATACTTAAATAGCGCTACGGCATATCGAATCGCATTCATCGCATTTTCTGAAAAATCTGTGGGGATCAATATTTTTCTCATTATCCAGCTATTATTAAGTGTTTACTCAAAACTAGATAACTACAAGCATAGAAACTATGATTTTTGTCAGCAACAACTTTATTTTAGCTAATTGTTAAGAGTAATAATGAGAGAAAAACTGTATATTAAAGTAGTTGCTGATAATTGAATTGTTGTCTATATCTTATTATCAAATTTATGGTTTCCTTTCCTTCTGGTAGAGGATTAAGGTGAGGGTTTTTGGTATATGAATCCCCTCATCCTGACCTTCTCTCAAGGAGAAGGGACTCTAATTATTTAATAAGTAATCAACCAACAATTGAACTAAATTATAAAAACTACAAAACATGAGAATTTCAGGAATGATGATGATAGGTATTACTTCAATATTATTGTTGCTAATTACAATTATGGCAATAATGAATATTGAATTTAGTTGGGTATTTTATCTTAGTTGTTTTGGCCAGATACTGGTTGTACTAATGGTATACACAGTTCTTACTGATAAGTATAGTACAAATAAAACTTTTGAAGATTTTTATGAAGATCGACCAATAGCAAGAGATCAAGATTAATTCCTCGTTGAGGGTTTAATTCCCCAAGACTTGCCTTGAAAACAAAATAATGGTTTCGGAAACATACCTCGTGAGCTTGCTCCGAGGTTGTTGATTTTATAAGTATGTTATGGCAAGTCTTTTTATCGAATTCCTTCTAATTTTGAATCTTGTTTAACCGTTTTAGAAAAAGCAGCGCTCATACCTAATTCCGGTATTATCAACAGAGGTATTTGAGTATGGAATGCAATGGTTTTTATTACTGGTTCTCTGGTAAGTTTATCTATAAAACTGTGAGAATAATTTAGCATTGCCAGTAAGTAAATGTCAAGCTTTTCAGTGAAAATCTTCAGTGATTTTGAAACGGAATCACTTTTGGTTAAGGTATGTTGATAATACGTTATGCCTTTAAAATATTTTTGTAACATTCCTAAGTTAAATTTTTGCTCTTCGGTTAGGGTTCCTTCTTCCTGTTGCACATGAACGATTCTGATAGCTGCGTTAAAGGATGTAGCCAGATCCAATAATGGTTGTAATTCTTCTTTACTGTAAAAGTGAGTGAAATCTGTAGCAAATGTAATTTCTTTAGGCGTATTTATAAAAGTAAAACCATCTGGGATTGCCAAAACAGGACATTTTTTGATAGCGTTAATGATACGCACCGTATTACTGCCCATGAATACTTCTTTTGTTCCTGTTGCCCCTTTAGTACCCATAACAATGAGGTCAATTTTTTCAGATTTTACAATATTTTCTGTTACATCTATTAAAGAGCCTAGCGCTGCAATGGTTTCAAATTGATGCTTTTGATTAAGGCTTGTATATAATAAGGATGTTTTAAGATGTTCGAGATTATTGACAACATTAGCTTTTACCGTATTTTCTATATTACGTTCGGATGAGATGTCAGAAAGGTGCACAGATTCATAAATAATCTTGTTATAGACATTTAAAAGATAAAAAGTACAGGCTTCATTTTTAAAAAGTTCCGTAGCATAGTCAATAGCGTTCCAGGAATTTTCTGAAAAATCTGTAGGTAGTAAAATCTTTTTCATCATTGATAGTATTATGGTGATATGCCAAAACTAAATTGTCATTGGACTTAAAACTATGATTTTTATCATATTATGTGCTTAACATCTTTTTCATTTTTGTAGCAAATAAGATTTGTATGATAGAATCCACGTGTTATCACTGTGGGAATGATTGCGATGCATTAGCAATTACCTTTGATCAAAAAACATTCTGCTGCAATGGGTGTAAAACTGTATATGATATTTTTTCGACGAATGATTTATCCTGTTATTATGATTTACAATCTGCTCCTGGTGCCATTCCTAAAGAAGTTGAAAAAAAATACAATTATCTCGATACTCCTGCTATTGCTGAAAAATTAATCGAATTTAGCGATGGTACTACAGAGATTATAACATTATATATTCCTCATATACATTGTAGTTCTTGTATCTGGATATTAGAAAATTTACATAAGCTTGAATCTTCAATTACCAATTCTCAGGTTAATTTTCCGAAGAAGACCGTTCGAATTACTTTTAGTAATGAAAAAATATCACTGAAAGAAGTAGTTATGTTACTCAATTCTATTGGTTATGAACCTTACATAAGTCTTGATGATTATTCAGAAAGAAAAAAATATATCGACAGGAGTTTGATCTATAAATTGGGAGTTGCCGGATTTGCTTTTGGGAATGTCATGTTCTTGTCGTTTCCAGAATATTTTGAAGTATCTGAATATTGGTTGGAGCAATATAAATATGTATTTCGTTGGTTGATGTTTATTTTTTCATTGCCCGTTGTATTATATGCTGCACAGGACTATTTCGTTTCAGCTTTTAAAGGATTGCGATCCAAAATATTGAATATAGATGTGCCCATTGCCTTAGGAATTGTAGTACTTTTTCTGAGAAGTACTGCGGAGATCATATTTGATTGGGGAACCGGTTTTTTTGATAGTCTTACGGGATTAGTGTTCTTCTTATTACTGGGTAAATTTTTTCAACAGAAAACCTATTCCTTTTTGTCATTTGAAAGAGATTATAAATCTTATTTCCCAATTGCCGTAACTCGATTAGTTTTTGACAAAAAAAAGAAAGTTAACACCGAAGAAAGTATTCAGGTGTATGATATTAAGGAAGGGAATCGACTACTTATACGTAATGGAGAGTTGATACCCGTAGATGCTATATTAATTAAGGGAGCCGCAAGAATTGATTATAGTTTTGTAACCGGAGAAAGCGAATCGGTGACTAAAATATCTGGTGATAAACTATTTGCAGGAGGCAAGCAGTTATACGGAGCCATAGAAATTGAAGCGACAAAAACGGTAGCACAAAGTTATCTTACTCAGTTATGGAGCAATAATGTATTTAGTACAGATAAATCAGCATCCTTTACCAATTTAACCGATATCATTAGCAAATATTTTACTGTAACTATTTTGTGCGTAGCAATCATCGCTACAATTTTTTGGATGTTTGTAGATTCCTCAAAAGCTATCAATGTTTTCACTGCAGTATTGATTATAGCGTGCCCTTGTGCACTAGCTTTAGCAAGACCTTTTGCTTTGGGAAATATGCTTCGAATTTTTGGGAAAAATAAATTCTATCTTAAAAATGCAGATGTTATAGAACAGTTAGCTCTGACGGATAGTATAATTTTTGATAAAACAGGTACCATAACAACCAATACTGCTACTAAAATTGAATACGAAGGGATGGAACTAACTCCAGAAGAAGAATCCTTACTCAAAAATACATTGAGAGCATCCAATCATCCACTTAGCAGAGCATTGTATAATATGTTAGATGAGCAAGACATACATACACTTGATGAATTTCAAGAATATATAGGAAAAGGAATTGAAGCCAAGTTGGCAGAAAGTACTATAAAAATAGGTTCTTCCAATTTTGTAGGAAGTAACGAATTTTCAGCAATACAAAATACGAATGTTCATATAAGTGCAAACAATGAGTATAAAGGGCGATATGTTTTTCATAATCAATATAGAAAGAATGTAAAGAACGTTTTTGATACTCTAACCAGAACTTATAAATTATCTATTCTATCCGGTGATAATGAAGGAGAAAAAACACACTTGGAACAATTACTTCCAGAAGGTACTTCTCTGTTATTTAACCAAAGACCTGATGACAAATTAAATTATATAAAATCATTGCAGGAGTCAACAGAAAAAGTAATCATGATTGGTGACGGACTGAATGATGCCGGTGCTTTGGCTCAAAGTAATGTAGGGATTGCTATTTCAGAAAACGTAAATGTGTTTTCTCCAGCCTGTGATGCAATTTTAGATGCTTCTCAATTTGACAAAATCCCTAAGTATCTCAAAGTTTCCAAAAAGACAATCAAGATTATCAAATCGAGTTTTGTTTTGTCATTCTTGTACAATAGTGTAGGTTTATATTATGCAGTTACAGGGCAATTATCTCCAATTATTGCAGCTATATTGATGCCATTAAGTTCTATTTCTGTAGTTGTTTATGTAACGATATTAACCAATTGGAATGGAAGAAAAATAAAACTTCAGGAATCATGAATATAGTGGATGATCATAACCCGATAGAACATTTTCAGAAATGGTTTCATGAAGTTGATACAGCACATCCAGAAGATGAAATTAATGCAATGTTGTTGTCAACCAAAGGTTTAGATGGTTTTCCTAAAAGTAGAATAGTACTACTGAAGCGCTTTACTTGGGAAGGATTTATATTCTTTACCAATTATAATAGTGAGAAAGGAAAAGCAATAGCCCAGGATAGTAAGGTATCCCTTTTGTTTAATTGGACAAGGTCAAATCGAGAAATCTTGATTTCGGGCAAAGCAGAAAAGCTTCCGGAAAACTTGTCCGAAGGATATTTCGAATCTCGTCCTGAAGGAAGTAAATTAAGTGCCTGGGTATCTAACCAAAGCAAGGTGATTGCTTCCCGAAAAATATTAGAGGATCGTTTGAAAGAATATGAAACCAAATTTAAAAGCAAAACCATTCCCAAACCTGATTATTGGGGTGGGTACATTGTTAAACCTTCACAGATCACGTTTGTTGAAGGTGATTCCTTAGTAAGAATTAATCGTACAACAAAATATAAGCTACAACCTGATTATAGTTGGTCTAAAGATATATATTATAGTAAGTAACAAGTACTATCGATCTTCAGAAAGACCATTCTTTATCTGACATGTTTTTAGCCCTAACAAACGATATAAAGGACACCAGCCTATAAATCCGGTGATCACAAGGACTCCCGACAATGATAATAAAACAATGCCTAAGGTATCGGCTATATAATTATTGTAAAACAAGTATGCTAATACTACACCAATAATAATTCTGATTGCAGAATCGATTTTTCCTAGATTTTTTTTCATGATTACTAGATATCAATTGTTCATAATATACTTCTAACAAAATTCTAAAAGAAATAGGAAGTAAAAGCTGATAAATGTCATTTTTTACAATTAGTAATAAGCTAACCTTTGTAGTGTACAACCAACAAATAGGTATAACCATTAAAACCTGAAACTTAAAAATTCACATTATGAAAGATATCACTAAAATTATTGTTCCTTTCGATGTGTCTACCACCACAGAAAGTGCTTTACAGTATGCTATTAGTTTTGCGGGCGATGACCAATCAATCCAAATTTTGTTAATTCATACTAGTAAATCGTCTGATAATAGTGCGATTCAAAAGGAATTAGAGGTTAGAATTGCCGAAATTAAAAAAGATAATCCTTATTTCAGAGGTATTCTGAATTCAGTTGTAAAATCAGGAGAGTTAATAGAGAATATTTTAGAAACTCAAAAAGAGCAACAGGCAGATCTAATTATCATGGGAACAAAAGGCTCCGAAGATGATTCGGCTATGACTAACACTTCTAAACTCGTATTAGAAGCAGATTGCCCTGTAATTGCTATTCCAGAAAGTACAAAAGAGTTTAGGATCAAAAAAATAGCTTTGGTGTTAGGTCAAAATGAGATAGATGATGCTACGGTGCTTGAAACTCTATTAGATATTGCAAGACGTTTCCACGCGCAAGTTCATGTATTAACTATTTGTAATGAAGAAGGTTGTTATGGATATACCCCTGCTGATGAAAAAAATGAAAACACAATAGGGTACTATCTTGAGAACTTCTACTCACATCATACCTTTCAGGAAAATACAGATATTGAAAAGGGAATTTTCGAATATATCAATGATAAAGAAATTGATCTATTAGCTATTCTACCAAGAAATCATGCTAAAAAGAATGAGCCATCAGAAGGAAGGCTTACTAAACTATTGACACTTCATACCGAAATCCCACTTTTGGCAATTGATTAAAATTAAGAAAACAAAATTCAATGATATTCATCATATTTTGATGAGTTTTCAATGTTGTTATTTGTCAAAAAAGAGCTGTATTAATGATGAAAAGTATTCTCATCTCCCAATAAACTCAATTAATAGATAATAAATGAAAGCACATACATTTCATATTCCCGTTATGGGAATTGGATTTACCATTGATACACCATTAAAAGTTTCACATTTAGGAATCGATTCTGCAATCTCATTGGTAGACGATATACTCTTAGAAAAATTAAGAAAAACATATTGCACTAAATTTCAGATTGCCTATAATGAGATAACCGAAAGTATAGAGGATTTTAGAGCTAAAAGAATTACTTCATATCTTAATTTGATCAATAATCTGGCAGAAAAGAAATTTGAAAACCTTAAAAACATTGCAAACGGATATCATGGTGATTTAAAACAATATATCAACATACTACCAGATACTTCAGTATTAAAGCAACAATTCCAAGAGTTGATGTCTAATAACTTTAATGTACAAGAAATCAAAAACTGGGTAGAAAAGAACTTAACAATGGGCAGTATTGATGTTAATATCATGACCAAAGTTGATAAAGAAAATTATCTTCATAAAGAAAAATTACCTTCTATATATAACGATGCACATGCTGCATTAAGAGGATATGCAAATAGCGATTTATGTTCATCCTTAATCCTGTCAGCAGGAATGAATCCAAGGCTATATAGCTATATTGAGCAATTTGAAGATTTTTTTCCAGACGTACATGGCACCATAAAGAAGAAAATTGTTTTAAAAGTAAGTGACTATAGATCAGCCTTAATTCAGGGTAAGTTTTTAGCTAAAAAAGGAATTTGGGTCTCAGAATATAGAATTGAATCGGGACTTAATTGTGGCGGCCATGCATTTGCTACTGATGGGTATTTATTAGGACCAATTCTAGCTCAATTTAGAGACAATAGAGAAGAATTAATTCAATCTATTCATGCTATTTTAATTAGTGCATTATCGGCTAAAGAAAGAGCTGTTCCTCAATCTGTATTAGATATTAAAATAACCGCTCAAGGAGGTGTAGGTAACGCAGGAGAACATCAATTTATTCAGGACTATTATGAAGTAGATTCTATTGGATGGGGTACACCATTTCTTCTGGTTCCAGAGGCAACCTCTGTAGATAATGAAACCTTGGGTAAACTAGTAAAAGCAAAGGAAGAGGATTTGTATTTAAGTGATATTTCTCCCTTAGGAGTTCCATTTAATAGCTTAAAAGGAAACACAAAAGATATAGAAAAACAGGTGTTGATTAATAAAGGAAGGCCTGGTAGTTCTTGTCCAAAAAAATATGTAGCCTTGAATAAAGAGTTTACAGAAAAAGGTATTTGTACAGCCTCACGACAATATCAACATAAAAAAATCATCCAATTAGAAAAAGAAGACCTTTCTCCAGAAATGTATCAAAAAAAATACAATAAAATTATAGAGAAATCTTGCACCTGTGTTGGTTTAGGAACAGCAGCACTATTGGTTAATGATATAGACACCAAAGTAGAGAGTAATGGTGTTTCTATTTGTCCAGGACCTAATATGGCATATTATTCCAAGACCATGAATTTAAAAGAGATTACAGATCATATCTATGGGTCTTCTAATGTAGCCAGAGAAGATCGTCCTAATATGTTTATAAAAGAACTTACTATTTATATTACATACCTTAAAAATATGGTAAAGGAACTGGATGAAATAGCCGACAAAAAGCAGCAAAAATATATGTCTGTTTTTGCAAAAAATTTACAAGATGGAATTATGTATTATCGAGAGGTCTTTAGTAAGGCAACAATCAGTTTTAAAGAAAGTAATGAGCTCTTATTAAAAGATTTAAATAAGGAAGAACAAACTCTTAATCAAATAAGCAGAGAGATTGCTGTATTATAATCGTGAAAGAATAGGTATGTCAAAACTATACCTGTTAAATTCATTTTTCATGTATCAAAGTGCTGAAATTCGCAAAAACATTTCGAATGAAACCTGACAAATGTCATATTATAAAATGATTAATAAACTAACATTTGTGATATACCAATAAATATTCTTTTTATGAAAATAGTAAAACACTTATGCGTTCTATTTTTAATCTTTTTTACTACAAATGTATTTTCTCAACTTACAATCGAAGCAGATTTAAGAACAAGGTTTGAATACCGTCATGGATTCAATAATCTATTTCCTGATGATGCAGATCCGGCAGCATTTGTAACCCAACGTACCAGATTGAATATAGGTTATGAACAGGAAAGATTGAAGTTGTTTGTTAGTGTTCAGGATGTGAGTACTTGGGGAGATACACGTCAGATTTTAATAAGTGATGGTAATGATTCTTTTTCATTGTTTCAGGCTTGGGGTCAAGTATTTTTTAATGAAAAATGGTCTCTAAAGGCAGGGAGACAGGTTATCTCTTATGATGATCAACGTATTTTTGGAGAACTTGATTGGGCGATGCAGGGACGTTTTCACGATGCTGCTTTGATAAAATATGATACTAATACATTCAAAGTAGATGTAGGTGCAGCCTTCAGTCAGCAAGGACAATCTAATGAAGGAACTGGGTTTAATATCCAAGGATTCTTTACCTATAAAGCGATGCAATATGCATATTTAAAGAAATCTTGGGAGAAAAGCTCAGCTAGTTTTTTATTCCTTAATTCAGGATTCCAAAAATTCACAGGAGTTAATAATGATGAACCAGATGGAGTTTTCTATCGACAAACTGCGGGCTCTTATTTTAGGTTTCCGATAAACAAAGTAAATCTTGCGGGTAGTGCTTATTATCAATTCGGAAAAGCAGATGCGGATACAGATCTCAGTGCCTACCAGATATCTTTAGAAGCTACTTATAAACCAGGGAATGTTTTATATGGATTAGGAGTGGAGATATTGAGCGGAACAGATCAGGATGGTGACAGCAAGAACAAATCTTTCTTCCCGCTATATGGTACGAATCATAAATTCAACGGATTTATGGATTACTTCTATGTAGGTAACCACGCGAATAATGTAGGCTTAAATGATCTATACGCTAAGTTCGTTTTCAAAACTGGTTCAGAATCAAGCGTATTATTAAAAGGACATTACTTTATGGCCAATGCTGATCTAACAACTGATGCGGATAAGTACCTGGGAAAGGAAGTGGATGTTGTTTTTACACAGAAAATCATAAAAAATGTAAAACTGAACCTTGGATACTCTCATATGTTCGCTTCAGAAAGTATGAGTCTTATAAAAGGAGGAAGACCAAATGATAATACTAATAATTGGGCTTGGGCTCAATTGATTATTAACCCGAATCTTTTTACAACAGATTTTAAGAAAAACAAAGAATAATCCTTATCTTAATTAATTGAATATGAAATGATTGTGTTTTGTAGTCGAATCATTTAATTCTTTTAAGATTTAAACTGAATAATATGCCAATCAAAAGTTATTTAGCCCATCCACATACAGGTAAAAAAAACGAACTTATTGAAACATTATCTAAAATGAATCAATGCGAAGTAATGCCTGCTCAAAATAAAGACATCCTTATCTTAATCACAGAAACAAATAATAAGACGGATGAAGCAATTCTGAAAGAAAAATTAGAAACTATAGAAAGTTTAAAATTATTAGCAATGGTATCTGGATTTAACACACCTCAAAACAACTAGTACTATGTATACATCTCTAACCAATAGAAGAAGTTTTATAAGAAAAATGGCTATGCTATCTGCAATGACTGCAGCTGCGACCATGTTTCCGGGAATTTTGTTCGCCGATGAGCAAGAAAAAGGAATCCCAAACGGAGCTAATTTAGATTGGAAAAAAGCACCGTGTCGATTTTGTGGTGTGGGTTGTGGAGTTCTAATTGGTACTGAAGATGGAAAAGCTATTGCTGTAAAAGGAGATCCAAAATCACCTGTGAATAAAGGATTATGTTGTGTGAAAGGCTATCATTCTATTATGGCACTGTATGGCAAAGATAGATTAACAAAACCTTTGGTAAAGAAAAATGGCCAATATGTAGAAACGTCCATGAAAGAAGCATTGGATTTGATCGCTTCCAAAATGAAAGAAACCATCAAAGATCATGGCAAAGATGCAGTATCGATTTACGGATCTGGTCAATGGACGATTCCTGATGGGTATGTTGCTTCTAAATTGTTTAAAGGTTGTATAGGTACCAATAACGTAGAAGCAAATGCGCGCTTGTGTATGGCAACTGCTGTAACTGGTTTTTTGACTTCTTTTGGACTCGATGAACCTATGGGATGTTATGAGGATATTGATTATGCCGATACTTTTGTGCTATGGGGTAATAATATGGCGGAAATGCATCCAGTGTTATTTTCCAGGTTATTAGATCAACGACTAAAAAGGGGGTCGAAAATTATCGATTTTGCTACGAGAACTACACGAACAAGCATGGCGGCGGATACATCAATTATATTCAACCCACAATCAGACTTAGCTGTGGGTAATGCCATTTGCTATGAAATTATACATAATGGTTGGATGAATTCGGTATTTATTGAGGAGCATTGTAATTTTAGCAAAGGACTCACCAAAATGGGTTATGGTCTTGAGGACAACTATAAATTTACAGACAAGCCTGAGAAAATCAATTTTGAAGCCTATAAAAAGTTCTTAGATGATTATACTCCTGAAAAAGCTTCTAAAATTTCTGGTGTATCGGTAAAAGATATCAAATATATGGCTGCGCAGTATGGTGATCCAAATAAGAAGGTGATGTCCTTTTGGTGTATGGGACCAAATCAGCATTCGCGTGGTACCTGGATGAATAATATTATTTATAATATTCATTTATTAACTGGTAAAATATCAGAACCAGGTAACAGTCCATTTTCTTTAACGGGCCAACCTAGTGCATGTGGTACAGTGAGGGAAGTGGGTACCTTAACCCATAAACTCCCTCATGGTGTGGTGATGAATAAAAAACATCGCGAGTTTGCTGCAAAAATATGGGATGTTCCGGTAGAAAATATTGACCCCAAACCGACCTATCATACCGTAGAAATGTTTAGGGCATTGGATCGCGGAGATATTCGTTTTATGTGGATTCAGGTAACTAATCCTATGGTGACTATCCCAAAATTGAAGCGTTATAGAGATGGAGCAAAGAAAGAAGGACGTTTTATTGTTGTTTCTGATATATATCCAACACCAACTACAGATATCGCAGATGTGATTTTACCGTCGGCTATGTGGATAGAACGTGAAGGAATGTATGGGAACTCAGAACGTCGTACTCAATATTTTGAGCAAATGGTGAATCCTCCTGGAGAAGCGATGAGTGATACCTGGCAATTAATAGAAGTTGCAAAACGTCTCGGATATGAAAAACAATTCTACTATAAAGAAGAAACCCATATCGAAGAGATATATAATGAATACCGAAAACATCATGTAGGTAAGAAACATAATATGGCTCCTCTGGAAGTGTTGAAATCCCAATCTGGTGCTATGTGGCCATATGTAGACGGTAAATCTACTCAATGGCGTTTTAATGCAAAATATGATCCAGCTTGTTCTAATGGTAAAAAATTTCATTTTTATGGGAAACCAGATGGTAAAGCGGTCATCTGGCAGCGTCCATATGAGCCTGCTGCCGAAGAACCTGATCAGGAATATCCGTATTGGTTAGGAACAGGTCGTGTAGTGGAACATTGGCATACAGGATCCATGACACGTAGGATTCCGGTGTTACATCAAGCGATGCCACATGGATATGTAGAATTAAATCCTGGAGATGCTAAACGACTGCAAATCAAAACAGGAGATAATGTAAAACTGACAACAAGACGAGGAGAAATTACCTTACCAGCTTCTGTAAATCAACGAGGTATACCCGCTCCGATGCAGGTATTTGTTCCGTTTTTTGATGAGAATATGCTGATCAATGATATTACGTTGGATTCTTTTTGTCCGATTTCAAAAGAGCCCGATTATAAAAAATGTGCTGTAAAAGTTGAAAAAGCCTAACTTATGAAAAAGAGATTAGGTATCATATCGTTTTTTACACTGCTTTTCATCGTTTTCATCCTTGTATGGAATTATAGCTATGAAAAAGGCTTGGAAGAAGCGTATATTCCAATTTCGGATGCTGCGCCAACATCTATAATTCCTTCAGAAAAAGGAGTTTTTGAACGTTCTGAATATGCATTGGAATATCTCAATATGCCCGTAGATGAAGAACATCAAAGAACATTAGCAACGTATTATAACAATCGAGCATATCCAGGAGCACCGCCCAGTATTCCGCATCCATTAATAAAAGGAGAGCGTGGTATGGGAGGAAAAGCCTGTTTACAATGCCATCAGAATGGTGGGTTTACGGAGAAATTTAATGCGTATGCTCCAGTGACACCGCATCCAGAGATGATCAATTGTCGACAATGTCATGTTGCACAAACTGAGAAAACCCTATTTAAAGAAACTACTTTTTTCAAAATGTTTGCGGCATCAGTAGGAAATAATAATGCATTACCAGGTAGTCCACCTGTAATACCACATCAAATCCAGATGCGTGAGAATTGTTTGTCCTGTCATGCAGGTGCTGCAGCTCCAAAGGAAATTAGAGTTACCCATCCAGAACGAATTAACTGTCGCCAATGTCATGTGCCTGCACAAGAGATTGTAAACACTGCAGTTTTTTCAAGAAAAACCCATACAAATGATCAGTAAAAGAAGTTATATATACGTACTGGGAAGTTTGCTTGTAACCGGGCTGTTTTCGTGTAAGCATAGCGAAGGAGAATATCACAGTTTAACAGATAAAATAGAAGCAGAAAGTAAGAATTATCATGGGACGACTATTTCTTCAGAATCATATATAGGAGATATCAAAACCATAGAGATTACGGAAGGAAAACATACGTTCTTAATTCCCGAACGTAAGAGTCAGATTACATCATATGCTTGTATCGAATGTCATACAAAACCACTAAAGGAACTTAAAGGTGTTGATTTAAAGAAAGCACACTGGGATATTAATCTGGTACACGCTAATGAGAAGGTTATGAATTGTGCTACTTGTCATAACGGTGATAATATGAACAACCTAAAAAGTTTAACAGGTACTGCTATTGATTTTAACCGAAGTTATCAACTGTGCGCGCAATGTCATAGTCCACAGTTTGAGGATTGGAAAGGAGGTGCACACGGAAAAAATATAGGAGGATGGTCCACACCAAGAGCGGCAATGACCTGTGTGAATTGTCACAATCCGCACAAACCTAAAATTGAATCCAGATGGCCTTCAAGGTTTAATACACAGAAAGTAAAAGAAAGAGAATGATCCAATAACATTTTATTGTGATTTTAATACAACATAAGCTATGAGTGGAATTGGAAAATATTTTAAGCTGAATCTAAATAGTACAACCAAACAAACTTCAGGTGGATCCTGTGGTTGTGGAAGTACTTCAGGTGGATGTGGTTCTCAAGTAAACGAATCAACTCCTGTTAAAACATCTTGTGGTTGTGGAAATACTTCGGGAAGTTGTGGTTCTCATAGTGTCCCTGAGGTTAGTGAACAGGAATTCTTTGATGCTGCGGTAGATGCTGCTATTGGAGACGAGCGCAAAAAAGATGGTTTTGATCAAGTGTTTGAAGTGAAAATGGACCGGCGTACAGCTTTCAGGAAATTAACTGCTAGCCTTATGATTGGAGCAGGTGCAGTAAGTACTTCTTGTAGTGTAATTACAGGAGATGAAGGTAAAGAAAAAGCACAGATTGATTGGGAAGAGCAGTTTAAAGGAAACTATAAATTGATGACAGATGAGGAGCGAAATGCTACAGTAAATAGATTGGTACGATCTTATGAATTACGTAAAAAACAAAACATAACCATGAAATCCACAGACGCAGCAAAAGATGTGTTGTTTGGATATGCATTTAATATATCTAAATGTCAAGGTTATATGGATTGTGTAAATGCTTGTGTCAAGGAAAATAATCAAGATAGAAATTCTGAAATGCAGTATATCAGGATTCATGAGATGAAGGATGGAGAAGGATTTAAGTTTAACGAAGCTGATGATAACTATTATCACGAAGTACCTGCAGAAGGTCATTTTTATATGGGAACCCAATGTTTTCATTGTGACAACCCTCCTTGTGTAGAAGTGTGTCCTGTAGAAGCTACATGGCGTGAAGATGATGGATTAGTGGTAATTGATTATGACTGGTGCGTAGGTTGTCGCTATTGTATGGCAGCATGTCCTTATGATGGTCGACGATTTAATTGGAGTAAACCAGAAGTTCCAGAAGAAGAGGTAAATAAAAACCAACATTATCTAGGGAATCGCATGCGTAAGAAAGGTGTGATGGAAAAATGTACTTTTTGTGTACAACGTTCCAGATCAGGAAAAGACCCCGCTTGTGTAGAAGCATGTCCAACTGGAGCTCGGATTTTTGGGAATTTATTAGATCCTAATAGTACAATCCGATGGGTACTAGAAAATAAAAAAGTTTTTAGATTAAAAGAAGATCTGGGTACCGAACCTAAGTTCTGGTATTTTATGGATTGATAGTATAATAAAAAGATGGTTTTACGTGAGGGATAGGAGCGGCATCCTTTTTTAATGTCATCCTGAGCTTGTCGAAGGATAAGACTTTAAAAAAGATATAGCGGATAGCCCGACCCGTCTTAGGCGGGACACGCCCAAAAAATAATATACATGAAAACACTCAAAGTTTTTGGAAGTTTAGTTAAAGATAGCTTCGATACGATTACAAAAGGTTCCATGAAATACTTGTTATGGATGGGATTTTTGACTTTTGTGATGATAACAGGGATGTATTGCTATTCGATACAACTAGAGTATGGCCTGAGTGTAACAGGAATGACGGACAGAGTAAGTTGGGGATTATATATATCTAATTTTACTTTTTTAGTAGGCGTAGCGGCGGCGGCAGTGATGTTGGTGATGCCAACCTATGTTTTAAAAGATATTGATTTTAAACAAGCGGTACTTATTGGAGAAGGACTCGCTGTAGCAGCATTAATTATGTGTCTAGCTTTTGTGGTAGCCGATATGGGTGGTCCTTCAGTATTATGGCATATGATTCCGGGTATTGGGGTATTTAATTTTCCAAATTCTATGCTTACTTGGGATGTACTGGTGCTTAATGGATATTTGTTTTTAAATATTTCGATTCCGTTTTATATTTTATTCCAACGGTATCAAGGAAAAGTTCCGAACCCCAAAATATATGTTCCCGGAGCCATTTTATCCGTTTTCTGGGCTGTTGCGATCCACTTAGTAACCGCTTTCTTATATCAGGGATTACAGGCAAGACCTTTTTGGAATAATGCGTTATTAGGCCCTCGTTTTTTGGCGTCAGCTTTTGCTGCAGGACCTGCATTAATTATTTTGGTGTTAGCGATTATCCGAAGTTTTACAGAGTTTAAGATAGAAGATAAAACTATCAAAAAGATAGGAATGATTGTGACTGTGGCGGCACAGATCAACTTGATCATGCTGGTATCTGAATTATTTAAGGAGTTTTATGCACCTACACATCATAGTGAGAGCGCGTATTATTTATTCTTTGGGTTACACGGCAAAACAGCTTTATTACCTTGGATCTGGACGGCAATTCCGTTGAATGTGCTCGCAACAATTTTACTTACATTTGGTAAGTTACGGAACAATTTGAGGGTATTGTATTTTTGTTGTTTTATACTATTTGTGGCTATCTGGATAGAAAAAGGATTTGGTTTGATTGTTCCAGGTTTTATTCCCGGACCTTATGGTAAAATAGCAGAATATACTCCTACAGGAATTGAGATTGGAGTAACACTTGGTATATGGGCATTGGGAGCTTTTGTTTTTACTATTTTGGCAAAAACAGCGATTCAAATAGAGACAGGGAAATTACAGTTTGGATCAAAGAAAAAAGTAATGGAAGTCAAGTAATATGTAAGAATTTTTATGATCAAAGTAATATAAAGATAAAAGCTGAATTTTTTGGTTTGCCCTAAAATTCAGCTTTTTGTTTTAACGTTCAACTTGGTAGGTGTATCTTTTATTTCCGGTAATAATGTTTCCTTCATAATCGTAGAATTGAGTGATGTAATTTACGAACCTATTATATTGTGGAGTAGCACTGTTTCGTGATATATTCCGTATGTTTTGTAATGTTCTCATGATGATTAGTTTTTTTGATCCGCTTATGACGGAGAGGTTGATGTTTTTTTTATTGGACTACCTAAAACGTCTTTTGGCGTTCCAGATATTTCCGTTTGTTGTTTTTAATTTTTTAGTAATTTGATTGTTGTCTAAAGTTCTCATGATTTTGATTTTTAATCCACCAGAGGCGGACAGGTTGATTGATGTTTTTTTATGTTAGACTATCTAAAACGTCTTTTGGAGTTCCAGATATTTCCGTTTGTTGTTTTTAATTTTTTAGTAATTTGATTGTTGTCTAAAGTTCTCATGATTTTGATTT